>CAWAIS010000001.1:0-5965187 GCA_963782255.1 uncultured Alphaproteobacteria bacterium
CAGACGGGTGAGTAACGCGTGGGAACATACCCTCCGGTTCGGAATAGCTCAGGGAAACTTGGATTAATACCGGATACGGCCGAGAGGCGAAAGATTTATCGCCGGAGGATTGGCCCGCGTTCGATTAGCTTGTTGGTGAGGTAACGGCTCACCAAGGCGATGATCGATAGCTGGTCTGAGAGGATGATCAGCCACATTGGGACTGAGACACGGCCCAAACTCCTACGGGAGGCAGCAGTGGGGAATATTGGACAATGGGCGCAAGCCTGATCCAGCCATGCCGCGTGAGTGATGACGGCCTTAGGGTTGTAAAGCTCTTTCGCTCGGGACGATAATGACGGTACCGAGATAAGAAGCCCCGGCTAACTTCGTGCCAGCAGCCGCGGTAATACGAAGGGGGCTAGCGTTGTTCGGAATTACTGGGCGTAAAGCGCGTGTAGGCGGGTCTTTAAGTCAGGGGTGAAATGCCAAGGCTCAACCTTGGAACTGCCTTTGATACTGGAGACCTTGAGTCCGGGAGAGGTGAGTGGAATTGCGAGTGTAGAGGTGAAATTCGTAGATATTCGCAAGAACACCAGTGGCGAAGGCGGCTCACTGGCCCGGAACTGACGCTGAGACGCGAAAGCGTGGGGAGCAAACAGGATTAGATACCCTGGTAGTCCACGCTGTAAACGATGGATGCTAGCCGTTGGGGAGCTTGCTCTTCAGTGGCGCAGCTAACGCTTTAAGCATCCCGCCTGGGGAGTACGGTCGCAAGATTAAAACTCAAAGGAATTGACGGGGGCCCGCACAAGCGGTGGAGCATGTGGTTTAATTCGAAGCAACGCGCAGAACCTTACCAGCTTTTGACATGTCCTGGACGGATTGCAGAGATGCGATCTTCCCTTCGGGGCCGGGAACACAGGTGCTGCATGGCTGTCGTCAGCTCGTGTCGTGAGATGTTGGGTTAAGTCCCGCAACGAGCGCAACCCTCGCCCTTAGTTGCCATCATTCAGTTGGGCACTCCAGGGGGACTGCCGGTGATAAGCCGGAGGAAGGTGGGGATGACGTCAAGTCCTCATGGCCCTTACAGGCTGGGCTACACACGTGCTACAATGGCGGTGACAGCGGGAGGCGAAGGGGCGACCCTTAGCAAATCTCGAAAAGCCGTCTCAGTTCGGATTGCACTCTGCAACTCGAGTGCATGAAGTTGGAATCGCTAGTAATCGCGGATCAGCACGCCGCGGTGAATACGTTCCCGGGCCTTGTACACACCGCCCGTCACACCATGGGAGTTGGTTTTACCCGAAGACGGCGCGCTAACCGCAAGGAGGCAGCCGGCCACGGTAGGGTCAGCGACTGGGGTGAAGTCGTAACAAGGTAGCCGTAGGGGAACCTGCGGCTGGATCACCTCCTTTCTGGATTCGGAGACATCAACACAAGGACTTGGGCTCGCCTTCGTCCGACGGTTTGTCGTCCGGCTCAGAATCAAGCGGCCAGTCAGGCCGCATTTTGCGGGATCGCGCCGCCTTCGTCTCTCTTTCTTAATCTAAGGATATGGAAGCCCCGCGCCTCGGTCGGCTTTGATGGGCCATGAGCGGGCGTGGACTTCTTCTTTCGACCGGGCTTGTAGCTCAGTTGGTTAGAGCGCGCGCTTGATAAGCGTGAGGTCGGAGGTTCAAGTCCTCCCAGGCCCACCACGATTGGCCTTTGGGCGCCGGCGGGTCTTGGAACGGGGCCATAGCTCAGTTGGGAGAGCGCGTGCTTTGCAAGCATGAGGTCGTCGGTTCGATCCCGTCTGGCTCCACCAAGGCTTAAGGCCGAGGTTTCGACGGGTGTGAGCGAGATTGGGCGCGCTCCTATCCTTCCGATGCGATTTATCAGTTTGGTCGAGCGCGAAAGCGCTTGGCGTGAAGAAGGCCGGAACGGTCGGCGATGGGTGTCTATCCTCCGCCGTCCTTACGGTCTTCGGATCTCTGACATCGTGAAGAGGAAGCGCATTCGGTCGAGGGCCGGATGGGGCGAGGCGTAAAGTCGACGGGTCCGTGAGGGTCCGCAGGCGAAAAAAGCGTCGCGTCATCATCTTGTCTTTCGAGCAACCAGTCGTGGGTTTGGAGCCTGACCGCTCAGATCCCCGGATGCGTTTGAAGCAAAACTGGTCTTTTCAAGCCAGGGAGCGCGTTTGCTCGATCGATTGCCGATCGGCCGAGCGAACAAAGGACGCGCGCTTTGGCGATGAGAGCAATCAAGTGTCTTAAGGGTATCTGGTGGATGCCTTGGCGCTGAGAGGCGATGAAGGACGTGGTACGCTGCGATAAGTCATGGGGAGCCGCGAACAGGCTTTGATCCGTGAATTTCCGAATGGGGAAACCCACCTTCGGTCTCTGTTGCTCCGAAGAGGCGCGTCGACGAAGCGAAGCAAGGCCGCACAGGGCTGAACTTCGGGTCGAGACGGGCCGGCTGCATTCTGTCTTCAGGACAGGGTTGAGCGATCTTTGGACCAACAGAGATCAAAAGAAGGGACTTATTCTCTGAATTCATAGGAGAATAAGAGCGAACCCGGGGAACTGAAACATCTCAGTACCCGGAGGAAAGGACATCAACGAGACTCCGTTAGTAGTGGCGAGCGAACGCGGACCAGGCCAATGCTTCTGTTTGGGTCTATCAGAACCGGCTGGAAAGCCGGGCCGAAGCGGGTGACAGCCCCGTATGAATAGGGTCCGAATGGGAGATTCGAGTAGGGCGGGACACGTGCAATCCTGCCTGAACACGGGGGGACCACCCTCCAAGCCTAAGTACTCCTCAGCGACCGATAGCGAACAAGTACCGTGAGGGAAAGGTGAAAAGCACCCCGACGAGGGGAGTGAAACAGTTCCTGAAACCGGATACCTACAAACAGTCGGAGCCCGCAAGGGTGACGGCGTACCTTTTGTATTATGGGTCAGCGACTTAAAGTATCGAGCAAGCTTAAGCCGATAGGCGGAGGCGCAGCGAAAGCGAGTCTGAACAGGGCGTTCAGTTCGATGCTTTAGACCCGAAACCGAGTGATCTAGTCATGAGCAGGTTGAAGGCAGGGTAACACCTGCTGGAGGACCGAACCGGTGTCTGTTGAAAAAGACTCGGATGACTTGTGATTAGGGGTGAAAGGCCAACCAAACTCGGAAATAGCTGGTTCTCCGCGAAATATATTTAGGTATAGCCTCGAGTTGAGGCTCCAGGGGGTAGAGCACTGGATGGGCTAGGGGGGCCAAAACCCTACCAAACCTAACCAAACTCCGAATACCTGGAAGTCATACTCGGGAGCCACACAGTGGGTGCTAACGTCCATTGTGGAGAGGGAAACAACCCAGACCAACAGCTAAGGCCCCCAATTCATGGCTAAGTGGGAAAGGATGTGGAAATCCCAAAACAACCAGGAGGTTGGCTTAGAAGCAGCCATCCTTTAAAGAAAGCGTAACAGCTCACTGGTCTAAATAAGGGTTTCTGCGCCGAAGATGTAACGGGGCTCAAGCCATGAGCCGAAGCTTTGGGCGTCTTAAAGACGCGGTAGCGGAGCGTTCCGTTGGCTGATGAAGGGAGAGCCGTGAGGCCTCCTGGAGGCGTCGGAAGTGCGAATGCTGACATGAGTAACGACAAACACTGTGAAAGACAGTGTCGCCGAAAGTCCAAGGGTTCCTGCGTAAAGTTAATCTCCGCAGGGTTAGCCGGTCCCTAAGGCGAGGCCGAAAGGCGTAGTCGATGGGAATCACGTTAATATTCGTGAGCCTGCAGGTGGTGACGGATCTCTTATGTCGTTCGATCTTACTGGATTGATCGGGCGTCGACGAGGTTCCAGGAAATAGCCCCTGCATAAGACCGTACCCGAAACCGACACAGGTGGACAGGTAGAGCATACCAAGGCGCTTGAGAGAATGACGTTGAAGGAACTCGGCAATTTACCTCCGTAACTTCGGAATAAGGAGGCCCTCGGTGAGCGCAAGCTTGTCGGGGGGGCACAGTCCAGGGGGTGGCAACTGTTTAACAAAAACACAGGGCTCTGCGAAATCGCAAGATGACGTATAGGGTCTGACGCCTGCCCGGTGCCGGAAGGTTAAAAGGAGAGGTGCAAGCCTTGAATTGAAGCCCCGGTAAACGGCGGCCGTAACTATAACGGTCCTAAGGTAGCGAAATTCCTTGTCGGGTAAGTTCCGACCTGCACGAATGGCGTAATGACTTCCCCGCTGTCTCCAACGTCAGCTCAGTGAAATTGAAGTCCCCGTGAAGATGCGGGGTTCCTGCGGTCAGACGGAAAGACCCCGTGCACCTTTACTATAACTTTGCGTTGGCATTCGTGTGGTCATGTGTAGGATAGGTGGTAGGCTTGGAAACCTGGGCGCCAGCTCGGGCGGAGCCACCCTTGAAATACCACCCTTGACTTCATGGATGTCTAACCGGGCTCCGTCATCCGGAGCCGGGACAACGCATGGCGGGTAGTTTGACTGGGGCGGTCGCCTCCCAAAGAGTAACGGAGGCGCGCAATGGTTGGCTCAGACCGGTCGGAAATCGGTCGTTAGAGTGCAATGGCATAAGCCAGCCTGACTGCGAGACCAACAAGTCGAGCAGAGACGAAAGTCGGTCATAGTGATCCGGTGGTCCCGCGTGGGTGGGCCATCGCTCAACGGATAAAAGGTACGCCGGGGATAACAGGCTGATACTCCCCAAGAGTCCATATCGACGGGAGTGTTTGGCACCTCGATGTCGGCTCATCACATCCTGGGGCTGGAGAAGGTCCCAAGGGTTCGGCTGTTCGCCGATTAAAGTGGTACGTGAGCTGGGTTCAAAACGTCGTGAGACAGTTTGGTCCCTATCTGCCGTGGGTGTCGGAGAATTGAGAGGATTTGCCCCTAGTACGAGAGGACCGGGGTGAACGTATCTCTGGTGGACCTGTTGTGGCGCCAGCCGCAGTGCAGGGTAGCTATATACGGAATGGATAACCGCTGAAGGCATCTAAGCGGGAAACCAGCCTCAAAACAAGTTCTCCCTGAAGAGCCGTGGAAGACCACCACGTCGATAGGCCGGATGTAGAAGCGCGGTGACGCGTGAAGCTTACCGGTACTAATCGCTTGTTCGACTTGATTGCTCTCGTCGCCAAGGCGCGACGCCAGTTTTGCTTCATTTCCAGCGGCCGGATCAGCATTAGGAAAGCAGGCCTGACCGCGACCGCTGGATAGTCCGTTCTTCGCCGACCTGGTGGCTTTTGCAAGGTGATAAGACCCGATCCCATCCCGAACTCGGCCGTCAAACGCCTTAGCGCCAATGGTACTTTGTCTCAAGACATGGGAGAGTAGGTCGTCGCCAGGTCCGCCAAGAATGGAACTTCCTCTTCATCGTACGCCGCCGGCGTGTTAGTCATTGCCGGTGGTCCGTCGCCTCTGACGCGGGGTGGAGCAGTCCGGTAGCTCGTCAGGCTCATAACCTGAAGGCCGCAGGTTCAAATCCTGCCCCCGCAACCAATCTTGTTACTGGCGGTTTTCCGCCAGTTTCCACCAAGGACAGAATCCCGGCGAGATCGCCGTGGAGATCGAGGGTCGCCCGCCTGGGGCTGCCCTCCTCCGGTGAAAACACGATGCGGTCGACAAGCGCCCGGATCAGCTCCGCCGCCTCTGTGCGGCGGTCCGGTTCATTCAGGGCGTCGATCAAACCCGTGACCTGTTTCCGGTAGCGTTCTCCCATATTCGGGTGCAGGCGGACCGGCGCCGGTGCGCCCTGCTCCAGTTCTGCTTCAAGCTTCCTCTTGCGCGCCTCCAGCTCCGCCATTTTGTCCTTCACCTGCGATCCGCGCACGCCGTCGAGGAGAGCCTGAACGAGCCGGTCAAGATCGCGGGTGACCTTGGCGAGTTCTGCTCTTTGCTGCGCCCGCGCCGCGTCCTGGGAGGCGCGCAGCTGGTTCATGTGGCGGGCATATTCAGCCGCGAATTCGGCGCAGAGATCGGGGTCTGCGAGAAGATGATCGCGCAGAGCGCCCGAGAATGGTTTCCTCAAGATCGGTGACCGCCATCCTGGCCCCGTTGGCGCAGACGGCGGGGCCTTTGTTGCGCGCGGTCTGACACCCGAATTGCCCCGGGGCGATCAGGCTGACCCCTCCTCCGCACACGCCGCATTTGAGCAGGCGCGAGAACAGGGTCTTGGGGCGGCGCTTCCCGTTCGCGATCGCGCCGCCGCGGACAGGGATGAATGCGCCCTGCCTGTCCTTCACGGCCTGCCAGAGATCGTTTGAGACGATGCGCAGCTCGGGCCGTTCCTTGACGATCCAGTCCTTTTCAGGATTGAGCCGCGACACGCGTTTCCCGGTCGCCGGGTCCTTCTGATACCGCAGTTTGTTCCAGACGACGCGGCCGATGTAGAGGTCGTTGTTGAGGATTCCGGTCCCTCTGACACGGTGGCCGTGGATCGTTGATGCGCCCCAGAAGCGGCCGGACGGTCCCGCGATCTTCTCGGCATTCAGGCGGCCGGCGATCGTCCGCGGGGAATCGCCGCGGGCGAATTCATTGAAGATGCGCCGGACGATCCCGGCCTCCGTCTGATTGATGACGCGCTCGCCCCGGATCGGTTCGCCGCCGGCATTGAAGCGGCGCACGACGTCATAGCCGAAGCTGTTCCCTCCCCCGGATTTGCCCGCCTCCACCCTGCCCCGCAATCCGCGCCGCACTTTCTCGGCCAGGTCCTTCAGCTGCAGGGAGTTCATGGTCCCTTTGAGGCCGATATGGAGATCGGTGATCTCGCCCTCCGAAAGGGTGACGATCCTGACGCCGGCGAAAGTCAGACGCTGATAGAGCCCGGCGATGTCGGCGAGGTTGCGGGAAAGCCGGTCCAGAGCCTCGGCGAGGATGATCTGGAATCGCCCGGCCATGGCGTCCTGCATGAGCTGCTGGATGCCGGGCCGCATAAGCGACGCCCCCGAAATGGCGGCGTCGGTATAGCATTCAAGGATCGGCCAGCCCTCGGCGCCGGCGCGTTCGCGGCACAGCCGCAGCTGGTCTTCGATCGAGGCCTGGTTCTGCAGGTCCGTGCTGTACCGGGCGTAGATCGCGCAATTCATCGGATGTCCTTTGCGCGTGGTCGCGTTCGGCGGCGGATCGGGCAAGGAGCCTGACAAGCGACCGGAGCGCCGGATGGGGTTTCGAGGCCATGCATGGAAGATGGCCCCGGGGACAGGTCAGGTTCTGGACAAAGCGTCATTACCGTACGCAGGCCAGCAGGCCGACAGGTTTCAGGATGGTCGAGTTACGATCGATCAGGCCCCTCCCCTGTCTCGCGTTCCAGGGCGGCGACCGCGCGTTCAAACGCTTCGCCGATCAGCCAGCCGTGCGCCTGCGCCAGGGCGTAGAAACGGTTTGAGGCGTCGGGCGTCGTTTTGAGCGTCACGGTCGCGCTTCGACCCGTGCGGTGCTGGCCACGCCGCAGTAGCGGGACCTTCGCGGGGTGCTGGACCCCCTGCCCTTCCCGGCTGACGAACTTCGTGCGTTCGGCGATGCCGCGCAGATCCTCCGGCCCCGGCCTGGCGGCGGCTTCTGGCGGCTTCGGTTTGAAGCGGTCGAGATTGAGCGCGTCGTCTTCCGCGAAAATATCCCTGTGTTCCGGTTCTTTGGCCATTATGCCACCGCCTTTTTCGCGTCCGCCTGTGCATGGTCGAGCCGGCGGATGGTTTCCGCGACGAAGGCTTCCGCGTTCTCAATGGCGATGTGGAGTTTGTGGATCTTCGCCGGATTGAGGCCGTGCAGCGGCGCGCCCCGGCTGAAGATCGCCGCATAGGCGGTGCGCTGATGCAGCTGGACGTCATACACGGGGGTCTTGTGGGTGGCGAACTGGCGCTCCACGTCGCGCTGCGTGTCGGGTTTGACCGCAGGGCTCGTTTTCGTCAGTAGCACGGCCGCCGGAATGCGGATGGGCACGCGCGAGAGCTTTTCGCATTCGGCCACGACGCGTAACGCCGCCACGGCCTCGCGTGCGTCGAGAAAGGACGGGCCGCAGGGAATGATGACCAGGTCGGCTTGGCTGATGGCGTAAGTCGCGGCCTGCGACGCCACACCTTCCAGATCCACCACGACAAATTGGGTGCGCCGCGCGGCGTCCTGGATGGTGGCGATGATGGAATTTTCCGCCGTCGCCTCGATGATGCTGAGGCTCGGCAAGATCTTCGGCTCGGGGTGGTTCTGCTCCTGCGGGAGCCGGACGCCGGCCGCCTTCGCCCATTGAATCTGCGGCCGGTTGAGATCGGCATCGATGCCGATGACGCTCGCCCCCCGCCCTGCGAGGCAGGTCATAAGGATATTTGCTGTTGTTGATTTTCCGACGCCGCCTTTTGGCGACGCAACGACAATGGTCGGCATGATTCTCCTTGAAATGTTTGGGATGACGGACGGTAGACGATTCGTAGACCTATACGAACGGTATACCACGGTCTACGTCCAGTCAACCGATTGTGAATGGTATACCGTTGGTCAACCGAATACCTATAGCTATGGATGGTCAACCGTCCTCCCTCCGCTCCCCATGCTTCCGGAACAGATCCTCAAGCGCCTCCGCCATCAGCTCGTTCATCGTCCGCCCCAGGCGCACGGCCATGATCTTCAGCCGGTCGCGCGTCTCTTTCGGCATGTGCGCCGTGATGGTGACGGTGCCGGCGCGGGATGGCGGGGTCGGCGAAGTCGGCATGAAGCGCCCCTACAAAGCGGAAAGGCGGGGATCATACATCACATCGTCGGAGTCTGTCCCTTGCGCTGCCGCGGCTTGTAACTGCCATCCAGCTTGCGTTCCGCCGCGCTCCGGCGCTGTTTCCATCCGGCCTTGGGGCGGTCTGGTTCGGATGCGGCCGCGGGGCCGAAGTCCTTTTTGACCGGCGAATCAGGCGGACCGATTCGGTTTCTCCGCGGGCCTTTTTGGTGGCGCTGGCAAAATGGTCAGCGGGGCGTTTCCGGGCCGGCGGGGCAGGGGCCTTGCCGCCGCCCTGATTGCCCGTTTGGTCGCCCGCGTCGCCTTGATCTGCCGCGGCCGGCGTGGCTGCCGTCGCCCTGCCGGCGCGGCCGTTCCCTGATTCCGAATTCCGCCCGCCATTCGGCCCAGAGCCGGTCGCGCTCGGCTGAGAGATCGCGCCATTCCTGCTTCTGCTGTTTGATTTCTTCCGCGTGGCGCAGATCGAGCGCCTGTTTCTGGAGGTCATAGGCGGCGGACAGCGTGGCCAGCTGGGCGTCGCGGATATGGCGGAGTTTATCGGCGCGCGCCTTGCGGCTGCCGGCGTGCTTTTCCGAGAGCGCCTTTTTGGCGAGCGCCTGGCTGGCCAGCATCAGCTCGCGCCGCGCCTTCCCTGAAACCAGCAGGGTGAACAGCATCAGGGAGGAAGCCTTTGCCTGTGCGGACCATGCCGGGGCGGACCAGGGCGAGGGTATTGCCCAGAAAGCCCATAAGGGTGCGCTCGCGGTACTCGAACCGGCGCTTTTCGGCCTTGAGGCGCTCCATCAACTTCTTCCATTCCCGCGTCTCTTTCCAGTCGCGGAAACCCTGGATCGAGAGGGGCAGGGCGTTGCGGTTGCGCTTGTGCTTCCAGATTTTATCGGCGGCTGCCGTGTGGCGGTCGCGGATCGCCTGGATCGAGGTGCGGTAGTCTTTCCACAGCGCGTTGGACTCCGCCTTGTGGCGTTTCCAGGCGCCGTCCTGCGTCGCTTTCAGGCGGCGGACATAGGCCTCCTGATCGGCCTTGATCGCGGCCGCCCGCTGCTTCGCGGTGCGGTTTTCATTGGCGGGTTTCAGATCGGGCTGCTGGAAGCGCTTGGGCTGTTTTTTGGCGGGAGGGGGGTCGAGTCCCTGATCGAGCGCCGCGAATTTGGCGCGCCGATCGGGGGAGCGGATCACGCCCATGCGCAGCTCGTAGGTATCGCACCACCTGTCGAGTTTGTATCCGTCGTTCGAGAGCGTGTTGGCAATTCCTGTTTCGGGATGGACCAGATTAACGCAGATGTGGACATGGGCGTGGGGCTGGTCGGTATGCTCGATGATGACGGCCTGGTGATCCTGCAGGCCGAGAAGCCGCAGCACCTCATGGGCGGTCTCGCGCATGTGGTTCTTGCCGGGCTTGTCGTCCGGGTGCCATTCTATCGAAATGGCGTAGACGGGCTTTTTGAGCTTGTTTCCTCCAGGCGGGCTGCCGCCGCGGCGCTTGAGTTCGGGCGCGGCGTCGCATGTCACCATCATCTCACGCCACGTTTCATGGGGATCGTCGGTGAACAGATTCAGGGTCTCGACAAAGCCGACGCGGTGCGCGGTTTCGAGCGTGTCCTTGTCGTGCAGATAGTAGGTCAGGGCGCCCTTGAAGCTGGTGCCGCGGCCTTTGGTTTTCGCGCCCTTATTGAAGTTCATACAGGCGCCTCAGTATGGGCCGCGCTTCGTCGACCAGCCCGCGCAATTCTTCAAGCATGGCGTCGAGGATCTGTGTGCGGCGAAGGTCGCCGACGGTGTTGGCGATCTTTGTGAGCTGATTGACGTTGTTCCCGACGCGAGAAAATTCTTGCGATAGTCGGTAGAGATCATGCAGGAATATCGGTGCGATTGTGCGCTGCCGCCTGATCACGATTTGCGCCGTAAACACGGCCTCGCGGACAAAATCGGATTGGGTTTTACCGGCGTCGCGCATCAACTGCTCGGCGCGGTGCAGTTCGGCCGCCGTGACGCGGGCGCGCAGCCACTCGCTGCGGAGGCTGGGATCGTCTTTGCGTGGCCTGCCGCCAGGGCGGCCTTTTTGGGGCTTCCGGGTCATCAGCGCAGTCTCTGGGTCACACAGGGTACGCAGTGGGCGGCCGAGGCGGAGCGACGGGGATTACAAGGGGGCGTCCCCCTGTCGAGAGTTTTCGTGCCACGAAAACATTGCTCGCTATCGACTGTCTGAGGTAAGTGTACTACCACCTTATAAGTTATGAATATTAATTAATCGAGTGAATGTCAAGGTTTATGGATATCTATAGTTCAGATTTTTGTGCAGGAACGATCAATCTAGACTTGAAAGGAAAGAGTGCAGGGAACGTTTACACGTCCTCTGCCTGGCCGGGGCGGGCTCGCTTCGTAAATATAATCGCACTCCTGTACTTCCATTCGCCGCGATGACAGACGGCATGCGTTCCAGGCATCCGGTCTCGGCCTCGACCAGATTCTGTCATCGGGAGGTTTTGCCAAGACGATGAGGCGTCGGCCGTGGCTGGATAGTCTGTGATCGCCAAGTCGTGGAGCACAAATCCGCCTGTAACCTCAATGATCGCGAGTATGCTTTCGGTCGGTGACACGCTCGTCCGGGCGAAACTGCTCGTAATTATGAAATGCCGGGATGCTTGAGGGAAGAATTCATAGACTAGCACGCCGCTGATCATGACATAACGGGGTCAGCATAAGCCGGTCCAAGAAACAAGATGGCATCAGGCCCGTGGCGACGATAACCCGTCATGGCTGATTCGCTGGCTCATTGACAAGCGTAGCCGTGAGGGGCGGAGATGGAGAGCGGGTATCCGCGGTGAGTCGTAATTTGCAAATCAGGGGAAGGGTTCTTGCAAAACCATCATGGCCGGCCCAGGCCTGAAACCGTCGGCCTTTCGGCAATTTCTCAAAGCCTGCAATGCGAGCGCCATGTCGCGTTCTGATCCAGCAGAACCGTGCGCCTTCCAGGGATTTCCATTTCCGCGGACGCGCTTTGATCCGTCGGCAGGTGGAATGCGATCTGCGCTTTCATAAGATCGCCGGATGCCAGCCTTAAGGGCGGATAAGCAGGGCCATTAACTGACAAGGCCCTGCGCGATGTCAAAAATCGGAATGAATTCGATACGGCCGAAGCGTGGCTGCGCGCGGCTGTCGACGGGCTGAGGCCTGATTTCGAGGCCATTGGCAAGACGCTTCCCCCGATGCTGCGCGGCAATTTCGGCTTCACGTCGCATGGCAGCAAGAAGACCGGCGTGAGCGGCCAGTATTACGACGGCGGCGCGTCGACCGACAAAATCCCGAAACTCATCATCCGCTGCAATACCGATGATCCGGTCGCGATCCTCGAAGCGGTCGTTCATCAGTGCTGCCATGCCGCTGTCGGCGTCCAGGAAGGCCATGGGAAGGCCTTCCGCGAGGTGGCGCTCCGCATCGGCCTTGAACCGCCCATGCGCACCAGCAGGGCAGGGAAGCGCCTTGCAGAGCGTTTACACGCCCTGGCGGCCGAACTCGGCCCCTTCCCCAATGCCCGCCTGAATTTCGAGACGACCGGCGCGGACGGCAAGGAAAAGCGCGTGGCCGATCGGCCGGCGCCGCAGGAGAACCGCCAGCTGAAGGTGGAATGCCTGGTTGATGGCTGCGGCTATTGCGCCCGCGCAACGGCCAGGTGGCTGCGGATCGGCCTGCCGCTCTGCCCTGTGCATCGGGAGCCCATGCATCCGGAAAAGCCCCTGCCTGAAGAGGACGGCGACGATCGGGAAGAGGGCGGCCGTGAAGAAGAGGCCCTCGCTGACTCGCCGGAGGAATCGTGATCATGGCGCGCGGGCGGTTGAGCATGGCGGCGCTGCTGGCTGGCATCAGCCATCTGGCGATCGGGACGGCATACGCTGCGAGCGCCGGCTGGGATGCAAGCCGCCTGCCGGGTGATCTCAAGGGAAGCGCCGTTGTGGTCGGCGCCTATGGCGTGTTTGTGGGATTGAAGCGCGTTTTGCGCGGCGGCATGGCGGCGTTCTGGACCTCCAGGCTTGGGCGGTGGCTGATCGGGCGCATTGCCGGAACGGTGGTGTTTGCGGGCCTGGCTGGGACCGGGTTTTTCCTGGCGCAGCAGGCCCTGGATCCACTGCTGGACGGGCTGGTCCGGCTGGGCGTGCCGCTATCGGAGGGGCTGCTCGGCGCCATCGGGCTGGGGATGATGGATCGGCCCGGTCGCGGCCGCATGGACATCTGCGCACGCCCGTCAAGGTGTGCATCGGCAAGGGTTCGCGGCCGCTGCGCCGGCTGGTCCGCTCTCTGGGCATGGGCCGCGGCGGATCGAGCGCCTTCGCGGGGATCTGCGAAGAGTGGGCGAACCGCTGGAAGCCCGGCATGATCCTGCTTGGCGCCAGCATGTTCGACCAGCAAATGGCTGGTCGGCATTCGGGACGATCGCTGATGATCGATCGTTGCCGGAAACGGCGCGGGTAAAGGCCGCAGCACCATTATTCCCATCCTGCTGACCTATCCCGGTTCGGCTTATGTCCAGGACTTCAAGGGCCAGAACGCCGCCGTGACGGCGCAGCGCCGGCGCGAGATGGGGCAGGCGGTGCATATCCTCGAACCGATGGGGGGACACGGGAAACGGCGCGCGCCTCAATCCGCTCGAGGCGCTCGATCCCGAAGCCAGGGACTATGTCGAGCAGATCGACGCCATTGTCGACGCGCTGGTGATCGCAGGCGATGCCAAAAACCTGTTCTGGGATGAATCCGCCCGCACCCTGATCGCGGGGCTGATCGACTATGTCGTGCGGTGCGACAGCGACGATGAATTCGAGCCGCCTGCGGACGATGCGGCGCTGGAGGATTCCGATGCCGAAGAATGAAAAGACCCTTGGGCCGAGTGCGGGATCTGCTGATCGATCCCAAAGGGCCGCCGATTTACGAGATGGCCGTTCTGGGGGGTCAGGCGCGCAGTGCCGCGGCCATGCTTTCGCAGGCGGCGGAGGAAACCGTCGGCGGCATCATGGCGAACGCCCTGGGGCATACGAAATTCCTCGATAGCCGCGGCATGCGATGAAATGTTGAGCGGGTCGGATTTCTCCGCGCTCGATCTGAACAAGGGCAACACGACGGTCTATTTCGTGCTGCCGCCGGAATATCTGTCCGTGCATCAGCGGGCGCTGCGGCTGGTCGTCAATACGTTTCTGACGGCCGCTGCGAAGGGACGCAAGGGCAAGCATCCGACGCTCTACATTCTCGATGAATTTTACAGCCTTGGACGCACTCTCCGTCATGACCCGGGCCGCCGCGATCATGCGCGGTTACGGCGTCCGCATGTGTCTGGATCGTGCAGAACATTACGCAGCTGATCGAGATGTATCACCGCAACTGCGGAGACCTTTTTCGCCAATGCGGCGCAGGTGCTGATTTACAGCATCAACGACAAGGCCGGCGCTGATTATTTCTCGGCGCGTCTGGGGAACCGCGTGACGTGGAGAGCGCGAGACGCGAGAAACGTCGAGACGAAAACAGGGCGTCAAGGTCGAATGGGAACCGACCGTGCACAGCCTGCGCGATGGCAGCGAAATCGGGCGGTCGACCAGCCGGGAAAGCGGGCTGCAGATCGTCCTGAACGAAGGCGGCGATCCGTTCCTGCTGCGGCGCACGCCTTACGACAAGCTGTTCAGGCCCGGCGAATACGCGCCCGATCCGTTCGAGCCGCGGCGGCGCTCTTTGGCCGGCCGGCTGTTCCGGAAGTTGCGAGAAATCCTGACATGAAAAGCGATGACAAAGCAGCCTGGCGGCCGCGGCGCTTCGATGTGGCCGGCGCGCATCCGGATGAGGTCTATCGGGCGGTTTCCAACATCGCCGAAGCTGTCGATGAAATCGGAAAACAGGTTATCGGCGGCCGGTTGGTTGAGCACTTTGGCGACATGGACCCCGAGGTGCAGGCGTGGCGGCAGCACAAGCCCTTGCGCTTTGGCCAGAACCGGGACGCCGACGTGCAGCAGTTTCTGGCGCAGGGCGTCCGCATCATGGACGCCTTCAAGGAGAAAATGCCGCTCGGGTTGAGGGACACTCACCGTCAGGTCCGCAACCGCTGCCACGAGCTGGCGCAGTCGATGGAAAGAGTTCTGGCGAAGAGGCCGGACGAAAGATTCCAGTTCGATCCGCGGTATGCGTCGTGGCGCCGTGTGCAGATATACGCCGAACCTGCGCCGATAAAGGACGATCGCCTGCGCGTGTTGTCCGGCGACGACATGCGGCGGAAGTACTCTGGCGGTCTTAAGCCGAATGTTTCGGCAAGGGCCGGCGCAGGCGGCGCGGGCAAAGGCTGCCTATCACGCCTGGGAAGAAAACGCCGAGCGTCTGGGCGCCAATCCGCCGATCGCGGAAGCGGCGAGGCCTTGGAAGCGGTTCCTGGACAGCGTCGATGACATGCGCATGCGCGACGGTCACAGAGGCGCGGTCTGGGGTTACGTGGACCCTGTCAACGGCATCGATTTCAGGCCCGCGCTGACTCAGCGCCACGCAATCAATTCAAAACCGCGGATGAGGATCTAGGGCCATGGCGAAAGCAAACGCCAGGCGTGGAATTACCGGAAGGACGCCCGACTGATGATGACAAGGAACTCCGCAAGGCCGCGGAGGATAAAATCCGCGAGCGGAATGAGACCGATCTGCAGACGCTGCTGCATCTGCAGGGGCGGGAGGTCAAGTCGCTCGAATCCGAGAAAGTGTGGATCGAGAAGGAACGCGCGCGCGACGTCGCCACGATGAACGCGAAGGAAATCGCGGCGATCAATCAGCGCTATGACCGGCTCGATCACGATCTGGCGCGGCGGAACAATACGTTTCTCGCCAAAATGTCGCGGGTGTTCGGCGGTCACAAGCGCCAGCAGGCGCGTGTCGACAGGCTGAATCGCGAGCGCAACCAGACCGTCGCGGAGCGGACGAAGCAGCATGTCCATAGCGAGGGCCTGCGTCAGAGGTCGCTGACCGAGCGCGAAATCCGGGTGGACAAGGACCTGGTCGAGGCAAAGCAGCGCCACGCGGCCGATCGTGACGAATTCCGGCAGCAGCGCGAGCGCGGTTTCGAGCTGTCCGTGAAACAGGAAATCAACCGGCTGCGGGTTCGCGGCCCGAGCATGGGGATGTGACGATGTTCAAGCGATTAAAGGAAGCGCTGAAAGAGCGCCCGCAATCCGTTGCAGCGAGGATGTTGTCCAGTGCGCCGCTGACAGAAATGTCGTTGTGGGAACTGGGGTCGCTTCTCTGGAAGATCAGCATGCCGGTGCATCGCCCGAAGGATGTGGGGGCGGCAAAAGAGACAATACTCAGTGTGCTGGGCGAACTCTCGCGCCGCGATGGCGGGGAATTCGAGGGATTGGAAAGAGTTGATCGACGCTGAGGCGAGAGTTGAACGTTTGGCTAGCCACATTTTGACATGCCGGCGCTGCGAAGAAGGGCACGCATGATGCATAACAAACAATCAGCCGCCGTCGCCCGCTACCGCGCTATGGCGGGCCTGATTAAATCCTGCCACCGAAGGCCGCGCGCAGGGCGAGGGCCGATCAGAAGCGGCATGCCGCCCGCTATGTGACGCGCCGGCGGGGCAGGCCTGTCTGCGATCCCCTGAAGATGGTGCGCTTTCTGGTCGATGTCTGCGGCCTGTCTTTGAAAGACGCGTCCTGCGCCGTGCGGCTGGCGATGCAGGCAGGCCAGTGCGGGACGATGCCGGCGCGCGGGGGCGATATCGATCTGGCGCAAGCCCTGTATCGCCAGACGCGCGACATGGTCGATGCCGTCGCCATGGCCAGGTTCTTAGGCTGGGCGCTGGATCAGGCGGAGAAGTGGGAGCTGGTGCGCACCACCTTGTCCGGCATGAAAGTCGCACCTGAAATCAACAGGAGTGGAGAACTGGTCATGAGAGGCGATCAGGGAATGATGTTGCTGGTGTTAGGCGGGATAGTGATTTTTCTTTGGGAGAGAATGAAGAAGGATGATCCTCCGGCGCGCCCGAATATGATTTTCCTGGTCAAGCAACGCCCCAGAGTGCCGGAGTTTATCGTGACTATTGTGGTCTGGGTGTTCATAGTTGCGATTATCTGGGGTTCCTGAGCTTCCCGGAAGCGCCCGGCGCGCGCCTTTTAATTCAAGGCTCGCATGAGCCGCGCGCCGGGCCTGAAGGGGAAAGAGGGCGCTTTCGCGCCCTCGCCCCGTGTCAGGCCTGATCATCCTGCTTGGGTTCGTATTCCCTCACCGCGATCCGGAGCTTGCCGGTGGCGAGGGCTTCCATCGGAAGCATGCTGATCTCGCCCGTGAAGATCTTGCCGTTCTTGGTGCTCCAGACCGCGCCGATCCGCTGCCAGCTGGCATCCTCGCCTTCGGGGATGAAGCTGATCGTGAAGCTGGGTGTTTTGCCTTGCGCCATTGTCGTATCTCCTTGTGTTTCGGGCTGACCCCATGCCAGCCGTGCCCTCCGTTCACAGGGTGATCGGGACGGCTGCAAGAAGGCGGAGCCGGGAGAAAAATCCGCAAAGCGGCCCGGCAATGGCTTCCGCCGCCCTTTGTTGGGGTCCCCTCTGGGGTCGAAGAAAGGTCTTGCGGCCATAGGCCCGGAACCCTGTAGGTTGGGCACATAAAGGCTGGCAATGCGGATCGGCCCGGAACACGCAGGGGAGATACACGGCGCAGGGCAATGAAACCGCGGGCTGTCATGTTAAAACAGGGCCAGTTGTTGCGGGCAGGGAGTGGCTTGCTGGGGCACATATCGGCCGAGTTCTCCCCATTGATAGGCCATGGCTGCCGCTACTCCGGGGAAAAACCTTGACCGTTCGCGCCAGCGATCGGGGCCGGGCGGCATGCGGAAAACTCTGGCCTCACGACCGTCAACGATATCAGTTGGCACAAGCGGGGGCAGATTTTTCGAGCCAGAAACAGGTGCGCTTGGTCTCCCCATGACCGAACTGCCAGGGCTGTATGCTCTGGCCGAAATCCTGATAATTCTGAATCCGCGCCTTCGCATGTTTGTGCATGACAGGGTTTTCAATGCAGATCCGGTCAATGGGGGCATTCCAGAAGGCTGAGAACAGCTCCGCACCTTCATCAAGCTCGCGCCACATATCTGGCAAGGTTCTGCCGGGTGGAGGCTGGGAGAGCCAACGCACGCCGCTGTTGCAAAGGCGCGTGCATGGCGGATGGGCCACCATGAGCAGATCCCAGCCGTCGTTCAGTATATCGCGGGCGTCACCTCTGATATGACGATTGCTGCCATCCTCGCTGGGGAGCAGGTCGCAGGACCATGCATCATGTCCCCTGTCGAGGAAGGCGTTTCTAACTGTCCCTGAAAATTCGCAGGCAACCAATACACGTCAATTCTTCAAACACGTTTTCCTAATTGCTTTCTCCAACAGCCCCGCGTTGGCCGGATATTGATGGGAAATTGAATAAAAAGGCCGCTTCACGCGGCCTCCGGCATAAAGCCGCAGCCATGAGCTTCGGTTGCGAAATGGCGGCATGGGAATAGCCTTTTGCGGCCGGATGGTTTTCACGCCGCCTGACGGCCGATGTCAGCGTCCTATATGCCGCCGGTCAAGCTCGATGCCGGTGAACCGCCGGCCGCTTTCGCGCGCCGCGACCAGTGTTGATCCGGAACCGCAGAACGGGTCGAGCACCAGGCCGCCTGCGGGGCACAACGCCTCGATGAGGGGTTTCAAGCTGCCGACAGGCTTCTGCGTCGGGTGCAGCCTGTTGCCGGTGTACTGCCAGTCCAGCACGTCCGGGATCGGGTGTTCCGGCATGGCCGGCTCGCCCTTGACCAGCAGATAGGCCTGTTCGTGCGTGTTCTGCAGGAACCGGGACGATGAGGCATAGCGTTTCCGGAAGACGATATGCCCCGCCAGCCGGAAACCTGCCCTGCGCCAGGCCCCGATGAATTCGTCAGCCTTGTGCCAGCCGTAAAAGCTGACGCAGAAGCTGTCCGGTTTCATGATCCGGTGGATGTGCCGGAAGGCCGGATAGATCCAGTCTCCCCTGCGATCGTTGCGGACGGTCTCGCCGTCGCGCGAACGGTAGTTGCAAAGATAGGGCGGGTCGGTCAGGACGAAATCGACCGAGCGATCCGCGATCCTGCGCATGACGTTGGTGCAGTCGCCGTGAAGGATGGTGTCCGTGGTCATTGGGCACCGCCTTCCACACGCAGGCTTTTGAGCCAGCGCGCCGCGCCTTCGGCGCAGCCAGTGATCTCGCCGATTGCCTCGTCGAGCTCACACCGCTTTTCTGTCAGGCCGTCGGCTGCGTCGATGATGGATTCCAGACAGTCCAGGATTTCGTCGGCATGCTGTTCCGCGAAATAATCAGGATCGGTCCAGTGGCCGACAGGGTCGCCGTCCTCGTCGACGATCTGAATTTTCTGAATGCGCAGCGCATTGTCGTCAGGCTCGAAATCCTCAGCCTTGAACGTTTTAGCTGCGGCGGTTTCCCTGGCGTAAACCAGAGACGCCACAGGGTCGTCGGTGATGATCGGTTCGTAAGTGACGCCTGCCGGCGCGTAATATTCGATCATGTATGTCTTGCGGGTAGGCGCAGGAGATTGTGCCTCCGCCGGTTTTGCCAGAGCTGTCCCGCATGTTGGGCATTGATGGCTGGTTTCAGTTGTCATTGGGCACCGCCTTTCCGGGGCAGGCGATGCAATGTCAGCAGCGCTTTGTAGAGTGCCTGTGCAGTGGGGAGCAGGTCGTCCAGGTAGAGCAACGCCCCGATAGCCTGGTTCTGTTCGCCGATATCGATGGCTTGGGATGCTTCGTCAGCATACCGCGCCGCATCGTCAAGGGTGCTGGCAAGCACCTTCAGAAGCGGTTTGAGTAAATTTGCAGTCGTCATGATAGTTCCCTTTCTTCTTCTTGGAGGCCGCCACTGCGGGGCCTCGATGCGTCCCGAAAGGGCAGGGCGCACAGGCGCGGGCGGCAAGAAGGCGGGGCCGGGCATTGAAGGCGGCGAAGCCGGCGACCAATGGCCCCGCCGCCCTTTGTTGGGGTCCCCGTTCTTACGGGGTCGAAGAAAGGTCTTGCGCCCGTGACGCGCTCTGCCAGGGATGCAGCAATTCGAGGCCCACGGTGGCCGGAATTCGTGACGGGAAAGGGGATTTAAGGACGGAAGCAAGGTCACCCGGCGCAGTGTGCTGGGCCGCACATCCGCCCGGTGAAGGAGCCGGGGACGGGCGGCTGAGGGTGTCTCTCATACTTGACGCCATGTCGCCATGACGTGAAGTCGGCAATCAATGGGACATATCACATTAATCAATTGTACAATAAGCCCCTTGCTACGAATGGCATATTTGAAACGTACTTAAAGGGGACAGCCATGGTCTTATGATGCATTTATTACTGAGGAATATGAGCAAAACGGGAAAACAAAGGCCCGGTTTTTCAATGTTGGCGTGGCGTTTCCGGCGAAAAAGGGCAACGGTTTTGACCTGATTGTCCCGCGCCGGCCTCGCCATTACCGGGCGTGTCAGCATACGCGAGCGGAAGGGCCAGCCTGAAGCTGGCGCCGATGCGGATGAAATCCCGTACTGAGGATAATTGCAGCCTGTTTCAGCGCGGCCCTGTGCGGCTTTACCGGGACCGCAAGGCGCGGCAAATCGTCATCGAGACCACGAAGGACAATGCCGAAGGATGCGGCATTGAAATCTGCCGCCTGCCGGAATCGCGCCTGAGGGAGGCGCAGGCGATCGCCAACCTGCCCGGCCTGATCAAGGCCGGCGGCCCGTTCGCCGCGCTTGGCATCATGGTGATGGAGGCAAACCCGGAAGATCCGCTGATCTATTATGAGGAAGACGTCCACGTGACCGTGCAGCAGGCACACGATTTCACGGATGCGCTCGAGCGCGTGATCGTCCCTCCCGAGAGGCGCCGGCCAAAACCCTGGCACACGGACAGGGGGGCGAAGCTGCGCCCGTGATCTGACCGCGCACAAGGGTTTTGAGCGCTGCCGCCTAATCACCGTTACAGCGTGTCGCTGGAGCGGGAAGAAACCGACGGGGGGCCAAGACTTCAAAATCATCACTGCTGGAGCGTTTCAGTCAATCCGGCGTGGCGTTCCGGCCTGTCGAGCCGATCCTTGATCGAACGGATGTCACGGCATGATCGACAATGATCTCGTGGGAAACGGCAACGTCACGGCGCAGGGCGGCAAGCTGATGGTCAATCAGGGAAAAGCGTTTGTCGTGTTCACGCAAATGGCCCTCGATCTTGCTTTGCCCTGCCCGCAAAGCTCGAAGATGATCGAGAATAATTTCGTGCGGCTCTTGGGCCTGCTGTGTTTTTCTCTTGGTCATGGCGGCGGTTCTGGCGACTCCTGTACCATTCCAATATACCATAATTTACGGTTTGCCACTGCTCCAAGCCTATTTCTTTCGTAAGGCCTGACGGGGGACGGCGTCAGATCGACGGTGGTGGTCCCCTTTACCTGGTAATCCTGTTCCGTTGCTACTCGAACCCATTATAAAGGTTTTGAAGCGTGTCAGGGATGACGCCGGGATGAGCCGCTCGATGGGGCGGAGCCGGCAGGATGGCGGTGGGGGCTGACGGTATTGGTGCAGAGCTTCAGCCGCTGAGTGTTCTGGGCCTAACACCCTCTCGCCAGTCACCGGGCGGCGGAATGCCGCGCGCTCCATTCTGCCCGGCGATGCAGGCGCGGACGTACTCGCTGATGGTCTGGTCGGCCTGCGCGGCGCGGGTATGGAGGTCGAGGGCCTGCGCGTGGGTCAGGCGGACGCACAAGATCACGGATTTCACAGCCCGCAAGATACGCGGGCGCATTGGTCAGGCTTTGGCCGCTTCCTGCTCCAGCACGTAATCCTGCAATTCCTCGTCCACTTCGCACAGCGCCGCGATAAGCGATGGCATCCTACCCTGTCCATCGGGGATAAATGGTATCCCGGCTTCGACAAGCAATTTGACCATGGGCAGATTGTTGGTGCCGATGGCAATGTGGAGGGCGTTCATGCCTGTTACAGGTTCTATAGTGGAAAGAACGAGGTCTGGATTATTGATAAGAAGACGTTTGACAAGCAAATAATCATCCTGCTGAACAATAGCGTATATAGGCCGCTCGTCTTCACGGACCTGACCGATTTCAAGGCGCACGGGGATGGCCTTAGTTATTTGCATTGGGAATCCACTTGACGGTATGCAGGATAAAGTGCCCGTTATTGAAGGGATCTGGATCGTAAATCAAAACATCGAAGGAATCATCTTCCTGAGGGTGCATCATGTGAAAGCGCGGCGAACTCATGAGGCGGTCCTTGAGAACGGCAACGGCGCAGCGGTTGGTAAAGAGCAGGACACCATCGAAAAAGCGGCGGTATGGCGTGTGCGTGGTTTCGGTGATGACAAAGGCCGGGCCGGAAGACTTGACAGTCACAATGGAGTGGAAGTCTTCGGTATTGGTAAGAACGTAGGAAGGCGGTAAATCGACGGCTCGGGGATTAAACAAAGTATCCATCATGTCGGCCAGCCCAAGAAGATCATATGGCCTGCCCGGCAACTTGCGAACAAAATCCGCATATGCTTCGACGGCGGCGTCGTTGACACGGGTCTGATCGGTCAAGAACCGTTGTAAAGTTTTGAGGACAACCGATATGCCCTTGGCGTTACCCGTACTGATGCGCTTCGCCAGCGCCGGGGTGCCGATGCGGTGGGCCTGCATGTAGTTTATCAGAGCGGTTCTGATCCGTCGCCGTTTCGCGGTGTCATACAATGGCCAGTATCCGTCCAATGCGCGAGCCGATACTGAAGGCTCCACACTAGGGAGCCGCAGAAGGGATGTCAAAGCGTCAGGACAACAAATCTCCCGCGCGGCGCGTCGCCGTTCGCGGCTCCGGGGGGTCTGGTCGACGGGGATGGCTATGAACCGCAATGCGCTGAACATCCCGCGCGGTAATCTCCATCCTCGCCGCCGGCGCCATGATCAGCGGAGGCAAGGGCGCGGACATATCCGCTGTTCGGGATCGCCCGGTCGAAGCCAAAGGTGCGACGGCCGTCTGGCAGGAAATTCAGGCCAAACGCAGGGCGCTAGCAGGCCCTGCCTTTGAGTGACACGGCACCCGGACATGGGAATTGGCGCGGACGGTTTGCTGTTCCAAACTGGAACCGCAAACCGCCAGTCTTTCGGGTGAACATACCCGATAGGGTGCTTCGGCGGGTTCGGCGGCGCGAGAATCTTCTGAACCCTGTCGAACAGAATGGCTATTTGGTGGTCGTGCTGTTCGACCTCGCGGGCTAAATCCTTATGGGTCGCAAGAACTTCCCGCAGTTTTACGAAGGTGCGGATGATACTGATATTGACCTGAACGGCTTTCTTGCTGCGCAGGATGCTTGAAAGCATGGCAACGCCGTGCTCGGTGAAAACCCAGGGGATTTTACGGCGACCGCCACGTCCTGAGTTTGATGTCGCAATTTGCGACATCAAAGATTCCAGTTCTTCTTTTGTCATCTGAAAGGCAAAGTCAGGCGGAAAACGATCACGGTTTCGCTTGAATTGTTCGTTCAAGCGGTTCGTGGGTATGCCGTATAGCTGCGCAAGATCGCTATCGAGCATGACCTTTTCGCCGCGCATCAGGTAAATCCGGATTGCGATGAGCTCTACAGAGATAATGTTCTGAGCCTTTGGCATACCGTGACTTGTGCATAAATTCAGGCGCTCACGCAACGGCTCCGTGTTGTTTTTACACAACAAGTCAACTGCGCACCAGATTACTTAACTCCGGCAAAACTCAAACCTATGCGTTGTGCTATTTGCATAACAAGTATATTTAAGTATATAATTACAACAACAGGTTTCTCTAATATTGCTCTGAAAATAGCGTACTTGATTGAACATCTGACCGGCTGGTTTTATTGTTTGACGCTGTTTTTAACGAGGCTGTCTCCGGGTATTCAACAGGAGAAAAAGCCAGGGGCCGCGATATCATTGCCGCCCTTCGCGCCCTGAAAGAGATCGAGGGACGGGAGCCAAATGAAAACGAGCGCGGCATCCTGCGCCGTTTCCCCGGCTTTGGCTGCGTCGCCCTGTCGATTTTCCCCGACCCGAGGACCGGGCAATTCAGGGAAGGCTGGGAGCAGATCGGGCGCGATCTTCAAGAGCTGCTCACCGAAGATGAGTATGCGTCAGCCCGGCGCACGACCTTCAACGCTTTCTACACGTCGCCTGTCGTCATGCGCGCGGCTTTCGCCGGGCTCGACCGTCTCGGGCTGCCGGCCGGAGCGCTCGTGCTTGAGCCGGGATGCGGAGCCGGGGGCTTCATGGGAGCGGCGCCGGCCGGCATGCGCTTTGTCGGCGTCGAGATGGACAGCGTTTCGGGCAGGATCGCCCGCGCGCTCTATCCCGGCCATGATATCCGGATCGAAAACTTCCGCGACAGCCGTCTTCCGGCCGTCGATGCCGTGATCGGCAACGTGCCCTTCGCGGACATCCGCTACGAGCATGGCGCGCACCGTTTTTCCCTGCACGATTATTTCTTCGCCAGGTCGGTTGACGCGCTTGCGCCCGGCGGCCTGCTGGCGCTCGTCACCAGCCGGTTCACGCTCGACAAGCTGGACGGGAGCGCCCGCGAATATCTTGCGGCGCAGGCCGACTTCCTCGGCGCGATCCGCCTGCCCGACGAGGCCTTCAGGGATCAGGGCACGACCGTCGTTGCCGACATCGTCTTCCTCCGCAAGCGCCATCCGGGCGCGGCCGGGGATCATGCGGGCAACTGGCTGAATCTCGTTACTCTCCCGCTCGATGGCGAGACGCAGGTGAACGCCTGGTTCGCAGAGCGCCCGGACATGGTTATGGGCGAATTCGCCATCGGGCGCGGCCGCTATGGCCGGAATACGCTCAAGGTGGACGCGCCGGCCGATTATGAGGACCGGCTGTTCCGTGCGCTGCGCAGCCTGCCCGAAGGCGTGTTCTCTGCCGTCCCGGTTGCGTCGCAAGCGGCTTATCAATCTGCCCCGGTCCCGGCCGGTCTCGGCGAAGGGTCGTTCCTGATCGAGGATGGGGCGATCCTGCAGATCGAGTGCGGGCGGATTCTCCCTGTCATGCATGGCCAGACGGCACTGCGCGCAGGCGAGGGCAAGATGAGCCGCCGGCTGGCCGCGCTGATCGAGCTGCGCGATCGCGCCCGCGAGGTCTTGAGGTCCCAGAATGAGGGATGGCCCGAGGATGAGCGCAGGGATGCCCGCAGGCGGCTGAACCGGGCCTATGACGCCTTCGTCCCGCTCTATGGCCCGATCAACAAGACGACCTTCTCGGTGAACGCGCAGGGAAACGAGGTTCGGCGCATGCCGAACCTGGTCAGGTTTCGCGAGGATCCGGACGCCTTTCTGGTCATGTCCCTCGAGGAATACGACGAGGCGACCGGGAAGGCCGCGAAATCGCGAATCCTGCTGGAGGACGTGGTCGGGCCGGCTTCGCCGGTCACATCGGTTGCGACGGCCGAGGAAGGCTTGCTGGTCTCGCTCAATGAGCGCGGGCGGGTCGATCTCGGCACTATCGCGGCGCTGTACGGCAAGGACGGGGATGCTGTTCTGGCCGAGCTGGGCGAGCTGGTATTCCTCGACCCCGAAACCGGCGCCTGGGAAACCCGCGACGCCTACCTGTCCGGGAACGTCCGGAGGAAGCTGACAGCGGCGCGGGAGGCGGGGTTCGAACGTAACATCAAGGCGCTTGAGGCGATCCAGCCGGAGGACATCCTCCCCGGCGATATCGACGCCAACCTCGGCGCGCCGTGGATTCCCGTCGATGTCATCCGCGCCTTCGCCGCCGATTTGTTCGACGTCGGCCAGCACTCGATACTGATCGACCATCTGCCGAAGGACGCGATCTGGAGCGTCGCAGGCGACCGCGACGCGGAAGGGTCGGTCGCCAATACCGAAGAGTTCGGGACCAAGCGCATCACTGGCCTCGCCCTGCTTGAGCAGGCGCTGAACCTCCGCGTCCCGAAAATCTATGACGAGATCCGCGACGCCAATGGCGGCACGAAGCGGGTGGTCAATCAGGAGCAGACCGTCGCCGCCATGGAAAAGCAGGGCCGCATCAAACAGCGCTTCTCGGGCTGGATTTTCAACGATCCCGATCGCGCGGAACGGCTGGTCGGGATTTACAACGACACGTTCAACACTCTGGTCGTGCGGACGTTCGACGGATCGCACCAGACCTTCCCGGGCATGAACCGGACCGTGAAGCTGGAGCCGCATCAGACAGCCGCCGTCTGGCGCGTCGTCAGCTCGGGCAACACGCTCCTCGCGCACGTCGTCGGCGCCGGCAAGACCTACGAGATGGCGGCTTCGGCGATGAAGCTCAAGCAGACCGGCCTTGTCCGCAAAAGCCTTATCGCCGTGCCGAACCATATGCTCGAACAATTCGGCAGGGAGTTCCTTCACCTCTATCCGAACGCGCGGCTGCTGATCGCCGGCAAGGAAGACCTGGCCCGCGACCGCCGGAAGCTGCTGACGGCCAAAATCGCCACGGGCAACTGGGACGCGATCGTCGTCACGCACAGCTCGTTCGAGCGCATCGGCATGTCGAGCGCCTTCCAGGAGGAATTTTTGAAGGGGGAAATCTCCGAATACCGGAGTCTTCTGATCGAGGCCAAAGCCGGCGAGGATAAGGGCCGGAATATCATCAAGACGCTCGAAAAACGCCTTGCGACGTTCGAGGACAAGCTGAAGGAGCTGACGGCAGGGGACAAGAAGGACGACGGGCTCGTATTCGACGACCTTGGCGTGGACCAGGTGTTTGTCGACGAGGCGCATTATTTCAAGAATCTGGCGACGCCGACCAAGATGGACCGGGTCGCCGGCATTCAGACCGAGGGTTCTGAACGCGCGTTCGACCTGCTGATGAAGGCCCGCTACCTCGAACGGCGCACGCCGGGCCGGGGTCTTGTTTTCGCGACCGGCACGCCGATCAGCAACACGATGGTCGAGATGTACACGTTGCAGCGGTATCTCGCTCCGGCGTTGCTGGAAGAGCGCGGCATCGGTCACTTCGACGCATGGGCTGCCTCCTTCGGCGAGGTCGTGCACACCATGGAAATCAGTCCGGACGGGTCTTCCCTGCGCTCGAACGCCCGGTTCTCCAGGTTCGTGAACCTGCCCGAGCTGCAGCAGATGTTCCGCTCATTCGCCGACGTGCAGACGGCGGACATGCTGAAACTGCCCGTTCCGGCGCTCAAGGGCGGCAAGGCCGCCGTCATATCCTGCCCGATGTCCGACGAGCAGAGGGAGATCCAGGCTGGCCTGGTCGCCCGCTACGAGCGGATCAGGCGAGGCGGCGTCAGCCCGAGAGACGACAACGCGCTGGCGATCACGACCGACGGCCGGAAGCTCGCCCTCGACGTCCGCCTCATCAGCCCGGATGCCGCGGGAAGCCCGGATTCCAAGCTGGCGGCCATGTTCAACAAAGCCGCCGGGATATGGCGCGGGACTGCGGATGTCAGGGCCACGCAGATGATCTTTTGCGATATGGGCGTGAACCCGACAGGCTGGGGCTTTTCTGTCTACGAGGAGATCAAGCGGGGTCTGATGGATCGCGGCGTGCCGCGGGACGAGATCGCCGATATCGGCGACTCCGACACGGACGCGAAAAAGGCCGCCCTGTTCGAGCGCATGCGCGCCGGCGCAGTCAGGTTCATGCTTGGATCGACGGCGAAAATGGGAACCGGGACGAACGTCCAGACCCGGCTTTACGCCATGCATCATGTCGACGCGCCGTGGAAACCGGCCGAGATCGAGCAGCGCGACGGCCGGATTCTGCGTCAGGGCAACCGGAACGAGGAAGTTGAAATCTATCGGTATGTCACGGAAGGCTCGTTCGACGCCTATATGTGGCAGACCTTGCAGAGCAAGGCCCGGTTCATCGCCCAGGTCATGAAAGGCGATGCCGGCCTGCGGCGGGCCTCCGACATCGGCGGGCAGGAGCTATCCTTCGCCGAAGTCAAGGCCATCGCCTCCGGCAACCCGGCCATCCTGACCCTTGCCGAGATCGAGGCGGACGTGCAGCGCCTGACCCTGTTGAAGCGCTCGCACGCGGACGAGCAATATCGCGCGCGCCAGCAGGTCAAGGTACCTGCCCGAGGACATCGAGCGCCTGGCCCGGAAGGCCGAGGCCTGCGACGCCGATCATGCCCTTGCCGCCACGGCCGGCGGCGCGATCACGGTCGGCGGAGCGGGTCTATCGCGAGCGGGATAAAGCGATCGAGGCGATGAATGTCCTCCTGAAACAGCATCTTGCCAACGTCGTTTCCACGACGCGCAGATGGGAGGTCGGCGTCTATCGCGGCTTCACATTGACGCTTGAGGCGGACACGCAGCACAAGCCGGAGCTGATTTTCTCAGGGAAACGGTCATACCGGCGCGAGTTTGGCGGCGTCGCGGCCGGGAGCCTGTTCAACTCCATCGACAGCACGATTGAATCCCTTCCACGCGAGGCCCAAAGGGCGCGGGACGAGGCGCGGCTCAAGGCAAGCCAGCTTGAGGGCTTCAGGGCGCGCATGGGGCAGCGGTTCGAGCAGGAGGACCGGCTGGATCAATTGCAGCGGATCCGGTCGCGGCTCGAAGCCATTCTATCCGGCACGGAAGGCGAGCCGGGCGAGATCGGACGGCTGGTGGCCGATTATCAGGAAAACAAGAGTGGTCCGGCGACCGCTCCGCGCGCCAGGACCGAACCTGAATCGCCGCCGCCTGCGGAGATTGCGCAGATACCTGTTGAACCGGAAGCCGCCGCTGCCCCTCCTGTGGCCGGACCGCCGACGCCCGGCAAACTTGCCGGGGCATGGCCGCAGGCCCGCCTGTTCGCTGCGGCCGAAATCCCGACGACAACGAACCAGGCCGCGGCGTTGCGGGCCGTAGCGCCGAAACGCGGCAAACGCACTCAAGCATGGGCGCAGGGTAGCCTGTTCGCCCCCGTCGAAACCCCGGCGCAAGCGAAGCCGGCCGCACAGCGGCGGACGGTGGAGAGGGCCGTCCAGCTTAGTTTGTTTTGAGGCTGGAACCTCGTGCGTCCGGGTCTGGCCGTGCCAGACTTCGGGCATGGTCAGACACGCCAAAGCCCCGCCCGTCCCTAGCCCGCCTGCCGATGCTGTGGCAGGGGCGGCGCTCGTCCGTCGTGGTGAAGCTGTTCGACCGGCAGGACGGTGAAGGCGTCAACTGGCGCATGATAGCGGAAACCCTGTTCAAGGCCGCGCTCGATGTCCTCGACCGGCTGCCGGACGATCAGAGACAGGCCCTAGCCCGGCGCGTCTACACAGGCGCGTATGACCGGGCGGCGGGCAATGGGGCAGGGGAGACAGGGGGAAGCAAAAGCCCGGCTGTGGAGCCGTCTACAGCCAAGGCGGAAAAGGCCCCTCGGCCTCACGCGCCGCGCTAACTTCGCCGCGCCCTCGGAAACCCCGCGCGGCGGGCCTCAAACATCATTCTTAAGTATATAATTTGCTTTTCCCTCTTCGTTCTGTTATTTCAGCCTAAAATACTCTCAGAAATAACGAAAGGCGAAGCTGATAACAACCGAAGATGATCCGCCCACCCAGAATGTCGAAAAAACACAACACGCAATCCATCTGCTTGACGGCGTGGTGCAATGTCTTGTCGAAACCGGAACCGCTGTTCCGGTCATAATCGGGGCTTTAGTCGAACTCGGCGTGAAAACTGCGCGGCGTGACCCTGAAGCCGAGGCATTGCACCTTGAAGTCCTCGCATTGGCACTAACACAGGCGGCGCGAACTGCGCGAGAAGGGATCAGAGACAGGCCCTAGCCCGGCGCGTCTAGACAGGCGCGTATGACCGGGCGGCGGGTAACAGGGCAGGGGAGACAGGGGGAAGCAAAGGCCACGCTGTAGAGCGTCCTAAAGCCAAGGCTGAAAAGGCCCCTCGGCCTCATGCGCCGCGCTCGTTTTTTCGAGGTCGTTTCCTGAATGCGCATTATAGCACTTGGCGTAATTGCGCGCTTTCGTCAGTCGAGATGCGCAACCCTGCCGCATTTCATACATTCAACGTAGGATTCTATTTCTGCAATATTCTCGATAACCATGCCGTTGCAGTGTTTACAGCGTGGGGCAAGCAACCAATTCCAGATTTTTTGTAGCATCTCGACGTTCTCAACTCTGTTCCCTGCGCTATAGTTATAACAATTTTGTGGTACGCGCAAACGAGAGTTGGTACAACCCGCCTGACATGAACGTAACACAAAGCACTGACGGCCCTTTTTTGGTCATTACCCGCCATGACTTCCGCACCCACCGGAAAGCTAATCTGCATTTTATTGCCGAAGAACTATCTAAGCGCGGAACGACGCGCTTTTTCTCTTTCGGCTTTAGCCTGCTGTCATATCTAAAGGATGATCCACGGCTGTCTCTTTGGGGCCGCTCTAACCGCGTTGAAACAGTCGATGCCGTAGACTGTTATCTATGGAAAACAATGCTTCATCCGGTTAACCTCAGGATGCGTCGTCTCGACAAGCTTGAGGAGATGCTATTCCGATGGTACAGAAACATGACCCCTCGAATATTCCGGCGCTGGATCGCGGAAAGCACGGTTATCCTTATTGAATCAGGATTTCCAATTATATTCATTCGGCTGTGCCAGAAGATCAACCCGGATGCGGCGATTTTGTATATTGCATCTGATGGTCTTAAAACAATCAACTGTGCCAATTTTATCCTCCGGGAGTTCACTACCTTAGCGCCAACCCTGAACAGGCTGTGCCTGATGTCTCGCCTCCTGTCGGAGGAAATGCCGGAGGGCAGTTCATTGTGTTTTATTCCGCATGGCATAGATAAAAGCATTACGAACCACATCAATCCATCACCCTACGAAGGCGGGATAAACGCTGTTTCCGTGGGTTCAATGTTGTTCGATGCTTCATTTTTTAACATGGCGGCCTCCGCCTTTCCGGGAATTACTTTTCATGTCATCGGGGGCGGCGCGAGCGCTGCTATGCTGTCTGGGCCTAATATCAAGGTTTATGGCGAAGTGCCGTTTCTTAAAACGATACCGTATATCAAGCATGCTCATATCGGCATTGCTCCTTATAACGGACAGGACGTCGCTCCGTTTCTTGCCGATACGTCTATGAAACTGATGCAATATGAATTTTTCGGCGTTCCGGCCGTTTGTCCGCAAGTGGTGACGGGCGCACGCCCCGGTCGGTTTGGCTATAGACCCGGCGATGCACAATCAATTCACGATGCGATTGGAAACGCGCTCGAATGCGGTCGCTTTCCAGCCACGCGCTTCCTTAGCTGGTCGGAGGTCACTGACAGGATACTTGACTTGGAAACATTCTTATAGCAAATGCAAAGACTATTTGAGACCCCATTTCCATCACATCCGAGTGCTCTTTTAGGAGGCATGTTATGATTGACACGTACGTTATAAATTTAGACCGCAATTCTGAGCGTCTTCAGGCCATGCGCGAACGATTTTCAACTCTCGGCATAGAGTTTGAACGGTTCTCCGCTTGTGATGCGCGCAATCTTCCTGCTGCCGAAATCGAGGAATTTAAGTCGCTCAGGCCCGGTGGATTCTGGGGACATGTGGGGAAGATAGGATGCTTCAGAAGTCATTTTAAATTGTGGGAAATAGTTGCGCAAGGCAATGAACATTACGTGGCTATCTTTGAAGACGATCTGCACGTTTCTGACGATCTGCACTTGTTCCTAGACGGTCACATTCCACCAGCGGGGGCCGATCTTATACGGCTTGAAACAACAAGAAACCGTGCACGGTTCACAGGACAAGCTATATCCTGGCATGGCCGCAGATTAAGGAGGCTGGATTCAACTGTTTATGGCACGGGTGCGTACATCATCAGCAAGGAAGGTGCGAGGAAAATTCTTGCCTACCCACCAAATCTGCATCTGAATACAGACGTGACGCTGCTGTGTCGTAAGAGATCGCTCATTGCGCGATCCCTCAGGGTTTTTCAAGTCGATCCTGCGCCGTGCATTCAAGATAAATTCTTCCATAAGGATTTGTCGAAAATAGTGTTCGCAAGCGATATTGAGCCGAACGGCTATCACGTTATATCGACGCCATTGCCGCAGAAGCTTGTCGGCGCGGCGTACAGAACCTTGCGGGGTCACAAGCGCGTTGATTATCGTTGAAGTGAATTATATATGATCGGATATTCTCGGTGCTGATGCTTTTCGAAGACCTTAAATGCTATCGGGAGGGGTTGTTAGCACAAGGTTTTTGGGCGTTACAGGTCCATCGTCTTGGATCTGTTCGAAGACATGTTCGCTATGGCTTTATCAGAAAGCCTATAGGGTTTGCTCATGCTGTCATGGCAAAGTTATGCGAATTGCTTTTTGGAATCACAATCGGGAGAAACGCAGTATTAGGCCGCAGACTTACTATCGAACACTACGGACATATCATAATCCACGGCAACGCGGTTATTGGCGACGATGTGACAATTCGCCAAGGCGTGACCATAGGGAACCGCTACACGGACAGGCCATTAGAAGCGCCGGTCATCGGTTCCCGCGTGAACATCGGAGCCGGTGCCGCTTTGCTGGGAAACATCGTCATCGGGGATGATGTCGATATAGGCGCTAATGCAGTCGTTTTGCGCGACGTGCCGAGTAACCACATAGCCGTAGGGGTTCCCGCACGGATACTGCCGAAGAAGCAAAGGACCGGCTTGTAACCCAATGCCTAAGATCAGCACCCTTTATAGTTCGTTACGACTACAGGCTCTTTTGAGGTTGAAGAAAGCGAATATAAGCGGCCTTGTCATCTCCGTAGGGAAACCCCCGCGCATTTTTAACGAAGGAGCGATAGACCTCGGCGACCGGGTGTTTTTCCGCACCGTTTATCAAAGGATTTCGCTGACTGTACGACAAGGGGCCTCTCTAAAGATTGGAAGCAGGACCTTAGTAAACGAAGGCTGCAAGATCGTGGCGGTCGTCGGCATCGAAATCGGTGAAAACTGCCTTTTGGGCGATGGCGTGACGATATACGACACAAGCTTCCACGCTGCCGATGAGGGAAAAGCCCCGCACGTTGCGCCGGTGAAGCTGGGGCGAAATGTCTGGCTTGCCCGCTCTGTGATCGTGCTTCCGGGCGTTGAGATAGGTGACCACTCGGTAATTGGTGCAGGCTCGGTTGTGACAAAGAGTATCCCGCCGCGCAAATTTGCGGCAGGCGTTCCGGCGTGCGTTATCCGCGATATTACCTGTTCCGACAAGTTCCGTAGAGACTAACACGTATAGATTATCCTAAAAAGAAAGAGATCATGAAAAAGATAACTCAGGCCTTGGCCAGAAAAATCCATACTCGTTTGTTCTTTATCGCAAGAGATTGGCGGAGCGCGTGGGCTTCAGCCATTTTAGGAAGCGCTGGTAGACTGTCTGGTTAGGTGCGCTCACACCTAGAATCTATTTTGGCGGGAGTGCCTTGAGGTATTTTACCACATACTCCGTAAATATCATTGAGCCTTCGTAAGTGAGATGCGTACCATCTACGAAGTATTTCTTGTCCGCGCCGTCCCGTAATCGAGGATCTGCGGCAACGTCTAAAACAGCATCGCAAATGCCATCATTGATGCAATGCTGTCTTATTCTCTGATTTACCGCGTCAATGTCAGACATTAAATTTCTATCGTATGATTCCCTCGTTGATTCTGGCGTCATTGTGATATCGACGAACGACGCCCCCGCCTTGTGAACCTTTATTGCATAAGCTTTTAAGGCTGCATAGGCGGCGTTCTGTGCCACCGTCCCGCCAGCACCTTGGTTTAAGCCGCAAAAATAGAGCATGTTTCCGGGCTCCCCGCCGTTAAACACAATAATACGCGTTGCTCCTGCCATTTTTGCCCGTTTAATTGTTGGAGCGATCCTTGCGTCAAAATCATCTATTTGCGTAGTTCTTGGGTAGCCATGCTTATCTGCGGGCGTTGTAGCCAATTCCCGCGTTGAAATCGCCATATTAAAACCTATCCAAGAAGGATCATTCAATTGCCACATTGTGTCAGAGGGAAAGTCAGTTCCGTCTGGAAAAGTAAAATTCGGTTGCATGGCATGGGCATTCGAAGGAAAGCCGGACACAATAGAATCGCCATCAAAGATGATGTAATTTTTCTGACCGTTAGCCCACGCCGGAGTGTTCACAAGGAATATAAAAAACAAAAACATGATTGGTTTCATCTTGTGGTCTTTTGTCCCCGCTCCCTCTGTCATTAAATCTCGTTGCATTCTACGTAAGATTAACACGCAGAAAAAGGTATTTCAGGGGTTTTTGCCGCGCCGTCCAACGCCGCGCCTGCCTGCACCGCTCAAAAGGGAACCCTTTCGAGCGGTCAAAGTCGGCTCCGCAAGCCGTTGACAAATCGCGATCTGGACGGCGCAAAAAGGTGCGCGCATAATTTCGGGCATGAAAAATCGGCTCAGCGTCAGAAATAGGTCCCGTTATGCGCTACGCGATAATGTTGTTAGCTGCCACGGCACTCCCGCCTGTTGCAAAGGCAGCAGACCGGCTGCCGCTGGCTCATGGTATCTTCGTCGAGAGTAATACGGCATGTAAGGGGGCCTCCAATGTGGCTACCATGGCGTATTGGGGCGGGAATAATGGCCTGAATATTTCTCAGGCTGGCTGCACAATTAAGCAGATGACCCGGAAAGGTTCTATTTACACACTGACCCGTAGCTGCTCTGGCCCGCACCAAGACAAGACTGAAGATACCGTCGAGGTCGTCATCACAAACCCCAAGACATTTTCCCTAGATGGGATTTCTTACCGCTGGTGCGGAATGAAAGTCGAGTTTTAGGTGTAGAAGACATGGTGGAAGTCGAAGCGTCCTTCATGTAGCCATGCGAGTGACATACAGCGAAGGTCGTTTTTAAAATGCCGATTTTCGCGCCGCCGCGCTCAGAAGACGGACTGTCGTCCGCGTGACAAAAAGAAGCCGTGCCCATCGCCGTTTCGGCACTCCAGCCCGCTCTTCGACGATACGCAGATCACGCCGCCAAACGTCCAGGTCCTCCCGTACACCAGTACCTGGACGCCGCCGTCGAGCGTAAGCGGTCCGCCGCATGCAGCCTTTACACCACCGCGTCCGCCCAACTCAAATGTATATCCCCACTCGCTGTTGCATCCCGGTGGAGGTGGCGTCGTCGGTGGGCCGGAGCGCTCAAGGATCGTGCATACAATATCGCTCGGCTGTCCGTTGTGCACGTCGGCGGTGCATCGAATATTGCCCGAGGGCATTTGGAACGGATCGACGTCCGCAAGCGCCGGGGCAATCGTTATAAAAATTGCAAGGACGGAGAAGCCTCGCATAGACCATCCCCTCCAGTGATGACATCGCATGTTTCCATGAACATGCCGCTTAGTGAAAGTCGATTATCACACTTCCCCGAACGTGCGCTTGGGAAGCGGCGGGGCAGGATCGCGCCCCATGACGGAATTCCAGTAAGCCCATGAACGCGGACGGATGATGCCGGGCGGGGCCTTGTCGAGCGCCTCCCGGAAATCCTCATCCGACACGTAGCGGCGCAGCGCCGTCATGTCGTCGCGTGAGGCGTTCATGGCATAGGCCATGAAGCGGATCGGGTCTTCGAGCGCTTCGGCGGGTTCCTCGAACCAGACAACGCGGCGGGCAATCGCTTCGGTTTCGGGATTGAGCGGGATCGGTTTCATTGGTTGGCCCCGCGCTTCAAAGCTTTGTGCAGAGTGACGCGGTGAACGCCTATGATCTTCGCCATGCCGGAAACCGATTGCTGGCCGCTGTCGATCATCTGCCGGGCGTGGCGGATTTTCTCCGGGGTGAGGTCTGCCGGTCGCCCCAGATGCTTTCCTCGCCTCCGGGCGGCGTCAATCCCGGCCCGGCTGCGCTCGGCGTTCAACCGGCGCTCGAACTGCGCCAGTGCTCCCATGACGTGAAACAGCAATTCCCCTCCGGCTGTGGTCGTGTCCATAGCCTCGGTAATCGACTGGAAGCCCGCCCCGGACGCGGCAAGGTCGTTCACGGTCTTGACAAGGTGGGGCATGGATCGGCCCAGCCTGTCGAGCCTCCACACGGTCAGCACGTCCCCCGGCTGCAAGGCGGCAAGGGCGGCGTCAAGACCGGGGCGCTTCTCTGCCGCGCCGGAAACATGATCCTGAAACACCTTGTCGCAGCCTGCGGCCTGTAGCGCGTCCAGTTGCAGGCTCAAATTCTGGTCGTCGGTTGAAACCCGCGCATAGCCTATTTTCATGGAAATTCTTTCGCTACAGGGTTTCGCTACAGACGAGGTCCAAAAAAAGCAACGGGTTAGCGTTGCTTTTTTCAGTGTAGCAAAAGGGAAGGGTTTCGCAACAGTTATGCGCCTGCTTTCTGCACCAAAAAAGCCGCGTCAGATCAACGGGCTTTTTCCGGTGCAAAATTCTTGAATTTTGCACCGCTACGGCGGGGCGATCTTTTTGCCGTCCTTCCACCATTCCTCGCGGGTGACTTTGCCGGTCGTGGCGTCGCGCTCGATGACGGCGGGGCCGTCGATGCGGTGCTGCTCGCCGTCCTTCCACCACTCCTCACGGGTGACGCTGCCGGTCGTGTAGTCGCGCTCGATCAAGGCAGGACCATCGGCGCGGTCCAGTTTACCGTCTTTGCACCACGCCTCGGAATCGACGATGCCAGTTCCGGCGTAGCGCTCGATAACGGCGGGGCCATCGGCGCGGTCCTCCTTGCCGTTCTTCCGCCATGCCTCGAAAGTGACGATGCCGGTTGCGACATCGCGCAGGATGAAGGCGGGGCCGTCGATGCGGTGCTGCTCGCCGTCCTTCCACCATGTCTCGCGGAAGACGATGCCGGTCGCGGGATCGGTGAATTTAATCGTGCGCTCTTCCGGTTTTAAATCGCTCAAATAAAGACAGCCTGCCTGATTGTGTTCAATCACTCCTCGCAGGCTATAGACAGTCAACGATCAACGCAAATTCTTGGCTGTATTTTCCACATTGGACATTATCACATCGCGTTCCTGTGCCGGATGCGAAAGTCCGCCGCCCTCTCCCCTCATTTTTTACTCTTGATAACAGAGTTTATCGGTATGATCCGTCCGGAAATCACCTGTCCCGAAGCCCGACCCCCGCTACCCCAAGGCACGACCTATTGCGACCGAGCAGAAAACAATGACGGCTGCGACTAGCCCGATGGCGTCTAACGGATGATATCGCCCGCGGCTAAGAAACCATTGCGCTCGTTCCGCCGCAATCAAAATAAGGTTTGTAGCCCGAACGAATAACACCGAGACGGCAAAAAGCGGCAGCCAGAGGTGGACAGCAAGAGCGCCATATACGTTAGTTACGTTTCTTGCGAAACTCCGCCAGTCGTGAATACCCCATACGACGCGCAACTCAACGTAGCCCTTCAGCAGCCACATCTGTATATAAGCGAGAATGCCTACGACAATCGTGCCGAACAACGGGGCTACGAGTAGGGTTACGAATGGCCTTTCTCCCGCGTTTTTTAAAAACGCCCTCACCACGAACAGTGATATATAATCAGATATTATGTTTATACTTAACGCTATGCATATGACCTTTACTGCCGGCCAAATCAGATCGTCTGCTTCGGTCGTAAGAAGAACTTTCAGTAAGACTCCAATGAGGCCCGGAAATTCATATAACACTATTGATGTGGACAGAATAGAAACGCCTGCAGAGCGAAAGAATGAATTAACGCTGAGCAGCGAGCGTCCGTAAATACTATCAAATATTTCGACAATTGCTTTTGCGACAGAGGCGGCGTTGTAATGTAACGGTTGTAGCCATGAAGATAGTGCCGCCTTTGCTTGGCCAGAGGCGCGTTTGTCGAGCCAATGAAACAGCCAATACGTCGCGGCTGCATATAAGAACGGCGTACTTAAACCAATTACCTTGAGAGCCTGCGAGAAATATGCCATGAGCCCCCCACTGATCGCGCGTATGTTCAGCTTGGAGCTGATCAGGGTGCTTAACGCAGCCTTGCGATAAGCCTCATAATGTCAAATCGCGATTCTCTCGACCTCATCAAGAGTAATCTCATCGCCCGTGCGATCATACAGCTTGGTCGTGCGCGGGCTCTCGTGCGCGGCCATGGCTTGCGCGTTCTCGAGCGTCCCGCCAGCCTCGAGGTACGCCGTGATCCCCGTGGCGCGGAAGGTATGGCAACCGATGCGGACGCGCGTGCCAAGATCGGCGGCGCGGCGCTGGACCATGCGCCAGGCATCGACGCGGTTCATCGGGTTTTCGGTTAGTGCGCCGGTGCGGCCGGCGGCGGAGCGGAACAGGGGAGCCTTGCCGTCCTCGCCGATGCCGGCTACCTTGATGTAGGCGTCAAGGTAGGCTTCGAGATTGTGATGCGCCGGCATTTCGTGGCGCTTGCCGCCTTTCTCATGCAGGCGAACCCACCAGCGCTTGCCCTTGGGGTAGTAGTCCTCGACACGCATGGCGACGGCCGCGCCGATGCGGGCAAAGGCGAACGTCATCACGGAAATCAGCGCCCGATCGCGGAGGCCGACCAGGGTTGACGTGTCGATGCTGTCCAGCAGCTCGCGGGCCTGTTCGCCGGTCAGCACCGTCGTCTTGCCGGTTTTGACGACGTGTTTCGGGCCGCGCACCGAGTGCGCCGGATTGGTGGCGACGACCTGGCCGGTGACCAGCCAGTCGAACAGCATGCGGATGGCGGCCAGGTGCTGCTTGACCGTGGGCTTCTCGAACTCCTTCCCAAGACCCTCGACATAGGCGGCGACGTGCAGCGGCTCGATATCGACAATCTCGCCGATCTTGTGATGATCGCACCAGGCGAAGAACCGGACGGCAGCCCGGTAATAGGCCAGGCGGGTATTTTTGTTGCGGATGGTGGCGGCGAAGAACTCGAGGAAGCGGCGGGCGGCCTGGTCCCCGGCGGCGGCGATCACGCGCGGCACCAGGATGCCATCGCGGGTCGCGACAGCCAGGGTTTTGGGCGGCGGGATTATGACCTCTTGCTTCATGCTAATTACTGTAACATAACGTCCTTTATGTTGCACTATCTTTCGAGCCTCGTTGTCGACAGCGGCGATCCTCAAAGCGGACGTTTAGCGTAACCGACACCGGCACCTTCGCGCCAAGGCGCAAGAGCTCAAGTGCTAGTGACAGACACCAACCACTTTTGGTATTATCCCCCCAAGAGGAAGTGCAGCATCGGCCTTGCAGACAGGCGCGAGCCGCCTGGCTAAGTGTAACGGCTTGCAATCATCCGCGCACGGGCTCGCAATCATCGGCGGGTCCGGCTCACGCTACCCACAGGGGGACGAGTTGCCACGAAGGACCTTCTTCTCGTTCCACTACAAGCCTGACGTCTGGCGCGCGTGGAACGTCCGAAACTGTTGGGTGCTCAAGCCTGAAGAGGAGGAGAGCGTCGGCTTCTTCGACAGTAGTGTATTCGAGGCGTCCCAAAAGGAGAGTGATGATGCGCTCAAAACCTTCCTCCGCAAGGGGTTGAACAACACTTCAGTGACTTGCGTCTTGGCGGGGACGGGAACGTGGAGCCGCCGATGGGTCAGGTACGAGATCGCCCGGAGCATTCTAAAAGGAAATGGCTTGCTGACGGTCTTCATCCATGGGGTGAAAAACAACGCCCAAGAAGTGGCGGAAAAAGGCGCGGACCCATTGGCGCAGATGGGACTTTACAAGACCGACAATGGAATCTTCCTCGCAGAGTGGAGCGGCGGCAAATGGACTAAGTACGCCGACTATACGCTCGCTATAGCGGAGTCTGACCTTTGGTTCTCCCCGCCTACGAGCAACAACGTCGATCAGCTTTCCAATCACTGCATGAGTTATGACTTTACAGCGCAAAATGGGCGCGAAAACATCGGCGGTTGGATCGAGACGGCGGCCGGGCTCGCGGGACGCTGAAGGAGCGACGGTCGTAAGGCGAATGCCGTATCAGGTATTTATGCTCGGCGTAGACGACCCCCTCCGCCGCCCGGGAGTGCCAACCAGACGCGAACCTACGAGACTTCTCATCAGCGAGATGTAGCTAAGCTCGTGTTGAAGTTCGGGGTGATGACTTCTTATCGTTAAATCTGCGTTGAAAAGGATTGCTGCCGCCGCGCCGGTTGAGGCGATCGGATATGCCGGTACGCTCTTTTGAACGCGTTTAAACATTTCATATTCCTCTTCGACCCCCTCCATTCCACCGATGAAAATTCCGCAATTAAAGGAACCGCTCAGCATCGTCTCTCTCATATGGACGAGGCTTCTTTGCTTATCGCCTTCCACTGCATCGGTCAAAATTACCCGCTCAAAAGCTGCATTGTCGTCCGGAAACACACGATCAAAAAAACGGCTCTGAAACATTACCACCCTATCGCCGACGGGCATGCCGGCCTGAGCAATTTGAAGACGGATCATCGGCGATATCGCGGGATGACCGCCAAATACCAGTTCAGCTTTTTGTTCGATAATGACGATCGTAAGCGCCCGCACGGCGTCTCGGATAGCAATGACATCGGCCGTATTGAAATAGGCAGCGTTCCGCGACGGCAGCGGAACGCTCGCTGACAAGAATACCCTTCGCGCGGCGCGGCCTTTCACAGGGCTTTTAGGTTGCTTAGCCATGCTCTCGCGTCCATGATGCTAATGCTTCGTGCGGCAGCGATATTGTCGTTCAGCCAGCCTAAGTGCTGAAGCCATCGGCTTCGGATGCCGGTCTGGTCGTAGAGTAAGACAGGCGACTGCGCGTACGTCTGGCCCAAACCCACATCCCGTTGGTGAAGGCGTTCCAGTGTTTCATATCGTTCGGAGTCAGGCACGCCGATCGTAGGCATAACCAGCACTCTATTGCCGCTAGGCGTCGACACAACCAGGGTGCGCTCTAGCGTCGTAAAAATGGTAAGCCCCTCCTTCCGTGCCTCAAGAGCAAATTCTCGCACGAGAAACGCATGCCGAGCACCTACTGCTCTTGCCCGCAGACCTTCCACTTCATCGACAATTTCTCCAACGCACTTGTCCGTCAATTGTGCCGCCGGACCAAGCGTCGCTGTCGCAGCGAAGTCTTGAGCAGTGAGAGGATGGAACATGCTAAATGCCGCGGTCGCGCCTTCTGTTTGACCGGGCCACAACACTTGCAAAAGCTGGATATTGGAGTTGTTCGCTCGCGCCAGCTCCTCCTCTGTCCACCGGCTCGCCAGGAATTCAGGAAAGTCAAGCAGAAGGGCGACATCGGTGTCGGCCAAGCGATGCCACAGAAGCTCCTGGAATGGCTCACCGGGAGGTATAACGCCATGCGTATCAAGAAACACATCGAAGCCGGCGAGATCGAGAGCCTCGTAGAGCTGAGCGGCGACGCCGCTTGTCTCGGCGCGCCGGTAGCTGATGAAGAGGCGTCGCTTCTCCCTAAGCAGGCCGAAATCCTTCGAGGACACGAGACGCAAGGCGCTCGAAGTCAGCTCCGCACTCTGCCAGAGAGCAACCATTCAGATGAGCAATTTCCAGCGGTACGAAACCACTGAAATTCGCGAGGCTTTCCACGACAGGGATTATCAAAACCCCGTCTCCAAGCATCTGATTTAGCATCGCTATCTCGGGCGCTGACAGCGAGGGCGATGCTACACACCCAAAATACACAGCCACCGCGAGCATTCGCCGATCGAGATCAGGACCAGGACTGGCCGGCGTCGAGGAAACAAGAAACTTTCTTGGGTTCACGCCGAGTCTATCGAACGCCTGACTTACGGCATTCACCAACCGCACAGCGCTGGCGTTGACTTCGGCATTGCCCTTTTGCCCAAGGACAACCAACTGGTATTTGCCCGTGAGGGACAGCGGAACCGTCATTCGCGGAACCTTTTCCCTGCTTTATGCCAGCGCAAGCCTGTCGTCCTTCAATTTGACGGCGTCTTCCACCCATTTATCAATATTCTTCTTGATATCTCCGTACGCATCACTTGTGCTTGGATTATATACAGGGATAACTACGGCAGTTCCGTTTTTCTTCTTGAAAGCAAATTGCGTAAAAGGATTCGCACCCTGTGTGCAAGTTCCCGTTGTCGGGTGTTTGAGGTTATGAATATATATTCCGAAAAGCCCCTTTCCGTCGTTCCAAGCTTTTTTGATTTCGTATTTGACCCAAGGTCGCTTTGAAGTGTCCTCTCCGATTAGTGCAATCGCGCAAGACCGATACTTCATGTTGTCGTCGATCCATTTTTCCACGCCGCCAGATTTTCGCTTTAGTTGTTCCCATTCATTGGCGGACACCGGTTCGTCGCCTTCAATGACGCCCATGTTCCGAATTTGCTGAACTCTCATCACGTCATTGTCAAAATGGAAACTGTAGAACACTTGGCGCTTAGCCATGGCCCTCTCCGTTTTTCGGTTGGTCGTATTCTTACAACATATCAGCAATCTGCGTACGGTGAAACCAAAAGGGGTCTTCGTGGAATTTCCCGAAGGAGCGCTATATAAGCCGAAAGCGGCGCGATATCGGTGGTTGTCTAACGGGCTTGGCTGGCAACAGGATCAGGCAACAGCGCTTAGCGTGCTCTTTCGGGAAGATTCCACGATGACCCCGGTTATCAAGGGGAGGCCCCAAGCCGAAGCTGGGGCTTGAATGGCTCGGTCGGGATAGGACCAGCCGTCCCTTTGGATGTCATTGTCGGTAAACCAGCGGCTACGCGAAACTGGGGTAGGATTGTTCCAAAACCTTTAGATGCCCTCGGACACACCTTACGTACCATGAAAAAGGGCTGCCCCGTTCACTCTCAAAGGACGCATGTAATGGCTTGCTTATCAATTCTCGGCGAGCGCGGCCCCAAAACGGTTGCAACGGTTGCCGCCAATCCGATTTTCCCGCTCGACGCGCTCAATGTCCGTGGCGGGGAATTATTCAGGTTTGAGGTCTTCGATGCGGACGCCGGTCAGTTGAAAGCCCTCGTCGGCACGCATCGATGTTTCTACATAGACGAGACTAGCGGGGTGTTCTGGGCGCGATTTCAAAGTCTTGAGCCATGTGTTAGTACTCACCCCGGTCTTGGCTTGTTGAGAGACAAGCCCACACTTCGTGGCGTCCTGGTGGTCGTCGAAGAGGGTGCGATGCGACAGTAAGGCATGTTCATGAGGTAGCTTACGCTATCCGTCCTATCGCCCTGGTCGAGCTGCCTGAGATATCTGCTTCACGCCTTCCGCCGTCAAAACATGGCGGGCCAGAAGGCCCTTCAATGTCGCGCTCGGAAGGACAACGTCATGGGGCACCAAGACGTAGGCCCACTGCTTGCCGCCGTTTTCCTCAGCATGGTCATTCGCTCGATCAACCCATTTCATGGCGGCGCGCGTTTTGGCCTGGACGACCGGGTCGTCCATCTCGTTCGCGGCCTTAATCTCGACGATCAGCTTTTGGCTCTGCGTCTCGACCACGAAATCCGGTTCGTATGACTGGCCGTTGGCATATTCGATGCGGAACTGGCCGGCTCCCGGCTTCATCCACCGCAAGACGCCGGGTTCGTTGTTGCTGTCGATCAGGACCGCAAATTCGCGTTCCTCGTTGGATTGGAAGCGTTGATAGGGGTAGCAGCACTTCTGGAACCCGCCGAAGACATGCTTTCGCGTATCCCCTGCCGGGACGACGGGTTGGCGAAACGGTCGAACGGCTCGATCATTGGGAACATTGAATGCCTGCGGACGCAAAAGCTGGAAGCCGCGCGCAACCGTGGCGCGGTAATCCGTCGGCGTTTCCCAATAATGCGTCTTCATCTGTTCAAAGATAAAGCGCGCCAAATCTTTCCCATGCACCAGAAGGACGTTCTCAACATCGTCCTCGTCGGAAAGGTAAGAGCGCACACGGGCGACCATCTGTCCGGAGAGTTTGAACAATAGCTCGTTCTGGCTGTCGTAATCGACCTCCGGCATGTCCATGAGGTGGCGGACCAGATAGTTTTCCGGCCGATCCTCGCGCGCGCCCTCGACGGCGCGGGCGAGATAGGTCCGCGCGTCGTCGCGCAAGCGCTGCACCATGATCTGATCCGAGACCGGCTGCCGGGCTATGGATTCCAGGCCCTGAAGGTCGAAGTCGTGGTAGCCGAACGTCACTTCACGGGTAGGCAGGACAACGATCTCGGGAATTTCAATGGTCAATTCCGTCACCTTGGCCGTGACGATTTCCACGACCTTGGCGACATCGACGACCGGCGCGCCCAATTCCAGACTGCCTTGGGATGGAGTCATCGCGGCCGTCACCTCGGCGGTGATCCTGGCCTTCACTTCCGGCTCGTTAAGCTGATGGATGCCCTTTTTCAGCTCCCGCTCATAACGGTCCTGGATCAGTCGCAAGGCAAAATCGGCCGCCTTTCGCTCCTCCTGGGTCTCGAACGTATGGGTAGGCTGCTCGCCTTCACCAAAGCCGCCGGTCTGCCCGGTCAGCGCCGTTTCCAGCAAGGGGCGGCTGTCGAGAACCGTAGCGCCCTCGGGAGACACGTCGCCGCCGGCGCCGACGGTGACAAGCTTGCGGATGGCGATGATCGAGTTGGGGTCGCGGGCCGCCTTGATGACTTCATCAAAGCGGTCATGGGCGATGACGGTCAGGGTATCGACCGCCTCGACGCCCGTCCGGACCCCATAGGGAAGCCGGAGCCCGCGCCCCAACGTCTGCTCGGTCAGGATGTCCGAGGCGGACGCCCGAAGGGGGACGATGGTATAGAGGTTGCGAACGTCCCAGCCTTCTTTCAGCTTGTTGACGTGGATGACCACGTCGGTCTGGTCCTCGTGTTCGAGAGCCAGGAGACGGGCTGTCGCTTCTTCGCTTTCCTCGCCCCTGGTCGCGGAATCGACGCGGATCACGCGGCCCTTGTAACGTCCGCCGAAGAAATCATCCGCTTCGATGGCCTGGCGCAGCGCCTCGGCATGGGTGGTGTCCTGCGCCACGACCAGCATAAAGGGGTGGATTTTTTGCCGCCCCGACTGACGGGCGTAGATGTCGAGTTCGGCCTTTACATTCTCATGGCAATGAATGCCGTCTTCCAGTTTGATCCGTTCCAACTGCTCGGGCGTCACGCTGTCGGCGCGGAAATCTTCGCGCGTCGCGACGGCAGGTTCCTTCACGAAACCATCCGCCATGGCCTGTCCGAGGCTGTAGTCGAAGATCACGTTCTTGAAGCGCTCGGAGCGCGCGCCGACTGAGCGCGGAGTCGCTGTCAATTCCAATCCAATGACGGGGCGCAATTCGCCAACCGCTCTCCACCCGGCCTTGCCACGATAGCGGTGGGCCTCGTCCATCAACAAAACGAGGTCGGGAAGTTCGGCCAGATAGTCGAAATAACTCTGGCCTATATACTCGTGAAGCTTCTTGATGCGGCCGCCGTCCTTGTTGATCTTATCGACGTTGAAGATGTTGACGATGGCTGTTTCTCTGCCGAACAGGTCGCCGCCACGCACGCCGCGTCCCTGATCCCAGGTGTCCCCGGTGACGAGGATCGGTGGAACTCGAAGCAAATTCAGCGATGCCCTTAAAGACATACTTCTCGGTGTTTGGAGTGAAATCCGTGATGAGCTTGTCGTAAATCGTGGTGTTCGGGGCCAGTACGAAGAAATTTCGCGAACGGCCGCTGAGATACAGATAGCTGATAAACGCGCCCATAAGCCGCGTTTTGCCGACTCCGGTCGCGAGGGCGAAGCATAGCGACGGGAAATCGCGTTCGAAGTCCGTGACCGAAGGCCACGCGGCCTGAATGGCGGCAAGCGCCGGTGCCGGGTCGGCATCCTTGTCAAACGCTATGCGGTCGAGGATGTCGTCGAGAAGATCCAGGCTGTCGGATTGCGGCGGGCGCAGCGACAGGCGGGCCTTGATCTGGCGAAGGATGCGATCGTTGCTCATTATTTGCCTTCCACGTCGCTGAAGAGGGAAGGCTCGTCCGATAGCACCTTGCGCTGGCGTCCACGCGGCTTCGGCGCCGGATCGGTGGCCAATTCTTCAGCATCCTGCGGATGCGCTTCAACCGCCTCGGCAATTGGCAAGCTGGAAACCGCCAGACTGTAGTCGTCACGGCCCCATTCGCATTTGCTCAGCACGGTACGAGGGATTTTCTTGATGGTCAGGTTCGGAAACGCGGCTTCGCGGGCGTTGAAAGCCTTGCAGCAAACCAACAAAGTGCGGTCTGGCCCGATTTCGTCGGCCAGCTTCTTCAGCGCGTCATGGGTAAGCGACTGCGTGGTGACATAGATGAAGTCGCTTTCGGTGGAGTGGCCATGCCGCCAGTAATCTTCCGGCTCCTGGCTCGGGTCATAGGTAAAGCCCATGAGCTTGCACACCGCCTCGGCCAGCATCGCCGCATTGTACTGCTTGGCGATGATCCAGTTGCCAAAGCGATCTTTTTCCAGAAGCGACGGCGCAAGGCGGTAATATCGGAACCCGCCCCCACCCTGCCAATCGACAGCCTCTGTGATGCCCCCCTTGTCCTCGCCGTCGATGACTTTCTTCATGCGCGGGATGATATGCGTCTGGCAGTGCTCGCCTAGCTCCACCATGATCCAGCGGCGGCCCATCTTGTGGGCGACCGCGCCGGTCGTCCCAGAACCCGCGAAAGAGTTGAGGACAAGGTCGCCCTTCTCGCTCGAAATCTCTAATATTCGTTTTATTAAACTTTCCGGTTTCGGAGTATCAAAAGCTCTTTCAGAAAGATTCAGGGCCTTTATTTCGGCCTTGGAGGTGCGATTGGTGCCTACCTCTGTTTGGAACCATATTGTTTCCGCGGGTCTGCCTTGAATATTTTCTGCATAAATTCTGTAATAAGGCGTCCACCCGTTCCGTCCGTTTACCCAGTCTATCCTGTTACCTTCTGCTTGCACTTTTTCTTTATTCCATCTCCAGGCACCATCAGTACCGTCTTGTTTTTTGGGGTAAACTTCGGTACCGTCAGGTGCTGCTATTGGATAGTATAGTGTGGGACGAGCTTCTCTTGTTTCACCTTGTCCACCCATTGCGCGCAACGGTTTCGTATAATACCTTTTGCCGTCTCCGTCCGTGCGATTGTAATGGGCTGGAATCTCTTCGGAGAGCAATTTCTTAAACAGAACCTTTCGAATATCTTTTGCGTAGGCAAATATATTGTCATGCCTGTAAGAAAAGAAGACCGCATCCATTCTTGGACTGTCTGATTTTTCCCAAGCAACAGAGCCTATAAAATTATTTCTTCCGAAAATGTCATCACAAAGCACTTTTAAATAATGCGCCTCATTGTCGTCGATCGTAATCCAAAGCGAACCATTCTCCCCTATCAGATTATATATGATTTCAAGGCGGTCCCGCATGAGCGACAACCAAATCGAGTGCTCAACTCCATCTTCGTAGTGCTCGAAAGCCGATCCGGTGTTGTAGGGCGGATCTATGAACACGCACTTCACCGTGCCGGCGTAATCAGCTTCCAGCGCCTTCAGAGCGAGCAGGTTATCCCCATAGATGAGCCTGTTATCGAAGATATCGCCATCGTTCCTGATCGCGGCATGGTAGGACTTCTCGAGGTCCTCCAAAAGAATACGCGGCTCCAGACGTGGACGTTCATCCTTGCCTATCCAGGTGAGTTCAAGACGTTGTTTTTTCATTATTTGGCCACTTCCCACCTGACGGTTAAAACGGGCGTCACCTCGGGCGTCGTTTTGAGGGCGTTCGCTAAATTATCGAGCTTGGTATCGACCTCCTGACGGATGGCCTTCTTGCGCTGAAACGTGGTCAGCTTCAGCTCGTCTAACTCGTTCTGAAGCGCGGTGATGCGCCTGTTCTCCTTTATACGGTCTTCAAGGGTGATGCTGTTGTTGCCGCGCAATGCGCGCTTGGCGGCCCTGATTTCGGCGTCCAGTTCCTTGGCGCGAATGTCGGCGGCCTTCTCCAGGTCATCGGCATAGTCGTCGAGCTTGGTGGTTTCCTGGTCCAGCCAAAGCTGGTTTTCCACCTCGATCTCCTTCAGCCGCGCCCTAAGCCCGTCAGCGTCGAGGGTCGCCAAAGGGTCGGCCGGTTCCGGCGGTAGCAGCTGCTCCACTGTCGCCGGCACAAGAAACAGATCGTCGGCTGTCTCGCCATCAAACAGGACGCTCTCGAGGCCGTCATCGGACAGGCCAGAAACCAGCAGGCGTTGACGCTGCCCGATCTGCGGGTCGGCCGAAGTCATGGACAACAGCGAGACCCTCAGCCAGCCAGAACGTCCGATCAGCTTTTCGACATTCGATAACCTGGGCCGCCCCGTAGCCCGCCACGCGGCATAGTCGAAGCGCAAGGCAGTTTTGGAGGCGGGCCGCGCCTTGGCCGAATCCACAAGTTCGCGGGCCAGAGTTCCGTCCGCCAATCGGAAAAACTGCCATCCCTGCTCGTCCGCATAGGGCCATTCCGTAGTGTAGGTCTGACCTTGCCAGTCAAAGCGTGGGCCTGTCGCATCGTGGAAGTGAGCATTCGGCAATTCGGCGCGGGCAAGAGTAATCAGACGGGTCGTGAAGGCGTCGAGAACGTGGTTGATCTCCTCGCCGCGGCCGCGCAACCGTGCGACCACATCACGGTCCATGGCGTCGAAAAGCTTGCGCCGCGCGTCCTGCATATCGGCGGCGATCTTTTCCGAAAGCTGCGCTTCGATCTTCTCGAATTCCTGTTCGACTTCGGCGTCGGTGCGGCCTCGTTGCACCGCCTCGACCACCTTGCGCTCGAAATCGATGCCGCTTTCGATGACGCCAAGGACGTTGTCACTGGCCCCGAACACGCCAGAAAACAGTTGGAACTTCTGGTCGAGAAGGTCGTGAACGCGCTTCTCCGCCTTGTTGCGAAGATTCAGCATATTGACCACGGTCACGTCGATCTTCTGGCCGTAGCGATGGCAGCGGCCGATGCGCTGCTCCACCCGTTGCGGGTTCCAGGGCAGATCGAAATTCACCAGCAGGGAACAGAATTGCAGATTGATGCCTTCGGCGCCGGATTCCGTCGCGATCAGGATTGTCTTGTCGTCGCCGCGGAAGCGCATCGACCACAGCGGCCTTCATGTCGGCGGATTTTGAGCCGGACACGACGTCGGTGCCCTTATGGGTGGCGTACCATGCGCGATAAAGCGCCTGGCTCTCGGGGTCGCTGTTGGAGCCGTTCAGAAGGACAATCTGCCCGGCATAGCCATTGGCGGTCAGCAAGCCGGCAAGATATTTCTGGGTTCGGACGGACTCGGTGAAAATCACGGCCTTGCGTTTGCCGCCACGCTTTTCGATCTCGTCCAGGACTTCGGGAAGGCGTGCGATGAGTTTTTCGCCCTTGGCACTGGAACCGATCGATTTCGCCAGGGCGAGGTAGGATTCCAGCTCGGCAATTTCGGCCTTGAGCTTGACCTGATCGATTTGCGGGCCGGGCTCCTCGGCGGGTTTGTCCGCCTCGTCATCCAATGCCGCCGCCTCGTCAATTTCGTTCGCCAGCTCGATGGTGTCGTCGGCATCCGCGACCGTACTGATGTCGGCCACCTGTTGGCCCTCCAAACGCTCGCGAACCGTGGCCAAAAATCCCGCGATGGCGGCGACCGACGAGCCGAGAATTTTGCGGGCCTGGATGATGACGAGCTGATTTGGTTTCAGACCAAAGGCGATGGAATCCGGTCGCTGCAAATAGGCGGAGACCTTTTCATAGAGGCGGGTCTCTGTGTCCGACGACTCGAAGTCAAACGTGGTGGCCATACGCCGGGTGAATGAAACATGCCCGGCTTCCTGAACATCGCGCCGCAAGTGGCGCTTATAGATCGGGGCAATCCGCGTTCTCAGAGAATTGAGCGTTAATATATCTGGGCGCGCTCCGCCGTACATGGTCTTGAACGTCGTTTCGTCGCCGAAAAATTGGCCGTCAACAATCGAGACGAGCCCATACAATTCCATCAAAGAATTTTGGAGAGGCGTGGCCGTCAGCAAGATTTTGAACCGCTCCGCCAAAGCGTCTTTCAGGTTTTTGGCGCGGGCCGACCCTGCTTTTTTGTACACATTGCGCAGCCTGTGGGCCTCGTCGAAAATGACGAGATCCCACGGAATTCGCTTGATCTCGTCAGATCGCCGGGCCGCGAACTCGTAAGAGACCAGAATAATGGTTTCGTTTACATCGAAAGGAAGTCGACGCCCGGCCTTTTCCGCATCGCGGTAGCTCCGGGTGTCCAGGATCGTGCTGGGAAGCGAAAACTTCTCCCGCAACTCTTGTTGCCATTGTTTGCGCAACGATGCGGGAACAATCAACAGGATGCGCCGGCGACGTTCGGCCCAACGCTGCGCAATAACCAGACTGGCTTCAATGGTTTTTCCAAGTCCAACTTCGTCGGCAAGGATCACGCCCTTCGATAGAGGCGACTGCAGAGCAAAGAGGGCAGCATCGACCTGGTGCGGCTTGGTTTCTACACGGGCCGTAGAAAGGCTTTTAGCAAACGCATCGTCGTCTCTGCCTTCCAGAGTGAGCCGATGTGCCAGATACGAGCCGTGATGTGATGTATAGCCAGTCATTCACTTCTGTTCTAAAATACTGTTTGTCATGATTTGGAGGATACACAAGATAAACCAGAATCTCCCGCCCTGTCATGCGCCACGGCACTTAATCATGCCGCCGCTATGGTCAGTTCGGCTTCAACGGTGTCATCGTCGACCTCCACATCTTCGCCTTCCTCCTGAACATTGCCCAGGTAAGCAGTTTTTCCGGTTGCTTGCTCAATGAGCGCGAGAATCTGTTTTTGTCGGTCCTCCATGAAGGCGTCAAAACTATCGGCGCGCAAGAGCGACGGATCAATCAGATGAGATTTGAGATAGCCATCGAGCCTCTCGCTACTCAATCGGCGGCGTTGCGTCGTTGCCTTTTTCCAATTTGGCGAGGTACTCGGATGGCGCAACACCACCAATAATTCGGTTTGTTCGGTAGGAAAGAGGGGTCTTGTTGATAATGGAATCGAATACATTCGGCTTGATGTGATGGTTCTTGCACCACTCTTGGGGGAAGATGTGATGAATATCCACGTTCTCTCCAAAAAATACCGTGTGGTCGAATTTCTGACCCGAACGAAAGTCCTGTGCGCCTTCCTTCATCAGCAGAGCATTGACGCCTTTGTAAGCGGCAGACAGTCGCATACGCATGGTTTTTAACCTATCGGCGCGGAACATCGTCTCGCTAACCGTTGATGGTTCTGGACCCCCCTTCAGCCAGACTGGCACCTCCATGAAATCGCGGGCTATGCGAGTCTCGACCGCCGAGCCGTAAAGCTCGCCAAAGACGCCATTCCAATACCACTGTACAAGCTTCGCGCGGTTCGCCTCGTGCTCCCAAGCATCTCCGATGTCAGCGAGAATGGCGGCGAGCGGTACGATTTGCGATTGATAGGGAAGATCAAAAATACGATAGATGTGGAGCATGTGCAGGAACTTCGCCGCCTGCACAAAACCACGCTCCACCTGCGTTTCATATCGTTTGTATGCCTCAAGAGGCAGGTTCAAAAGTGCCGCTCGGTTGCCGGAAACGGCTGGCAATTCTTTGCCCTGCTTCCCGGCAGCCTCTGCCGCGCGCCGCCGGTCACGGGTATGAAAAAGCGAAATTGCCTGAAGGAAATCGGTATTGCGACACCTCGGCGATGATGCCGGTATCTGCTCCGGCAGGCCGGAGAGTTTCTGCAAGACGGCGATGGCGTCCCTTCGTTCCGTCGTCGCCGTACCAGTCTTTTCGTAATTCATGGCCTGAGGCGGCATACATCGCGGTAACAAGCTCAAATGCGTCTAGCGCCTTGCCGCCGGTGTTTACCTTCTCGAAGACGACGCATACGGCTTCCTTGGAAGTCGATCGATCCAGAGTAATGACCGGAACGCGGTAATATTTGAAATTTTCCAGAACCTGACGTTTGAAAGTCCGAAATTCCTCACGAACGCTCTCATTTTGGTCGCCGTGCCAGTATTCATCGAAGCCGTCTTGCCACTGTATCCCAGTCAAAGACTTGCGAAACAGGGTACATAAGACGTGCGTATTCCTTCTCGGCGGATGAAAGATCTAATACCGCTTCACGCCCGAAATCAGTTCGGACGATGCGATCCTCAGGAACGCCAACAATAGCCTCCTCTCGATCTATGGACGGATCAAGTGCTTTTCGGATGTCGATATAAAACCAGCGCTTTACCTTCTTCTTTTTCGGCGTGACTGTCTCAACGACCTTCCCGCGTAAGGTGACTTGATAAAGCGAGGTCATCCGTTGCTGGCCGTCAAGCAGCAGGGACTGAGGGAGTGCCTTTCGCCTCGTCGGGCGCGCCTTCAACGGGTCTTGGCTTAAAATTTACTGGGCCGCCGGTGTCAAGCGACATCAATGCGCCAACAGGGAAAGCACGCGAGACCGAAGCAATCAAACTCTTGATACGATCTTCATCCCAAACCCAGCTACGTTGAAAATCTGGCAATTGAATAATACCTCGATTGCAGTCATCGAGAAGTTTATTCAGATCAAAAGGATTTGTTTGAAACGTTGACCCGGCCATTAACCTAAATCTCCCTGTTCTGTCGTTTAAAGCAACGTCGGCTACTTAGGCTGCTCCGCGGAGTAACCGACCTCTTTCCAGAGGATGTCATCGAAATGTCTGAAGGTGTGTTCGAGCATATTACTTCCTTAACATATGAAAACGACTCGGTAACCAGATTTTATTCGGATCAGGATCTGCATTGCGTCGCCCCGCTCTTCGAGAGGCCGTCATGTCTGTTCGGTCTCGAATGACCGGCTGTATATCGTCTCGACGCGCTGCGCCTCGTCGTCGGTCAATGCGCTGAACTCCTGCGCGCGGGCGCGCTGCGACAGCCTGCCGTCGTTCCGGGACAGAAATCTGAACAGGAGATCGATCAGGCGCTCGGGCATGTCGAGGAAGGCCTCGACCTGGCGGCGGAAATCGTCGTAGCGCTGCAGGAATCGCGTTTCGGCGGGGAGATCCTCGTCGATCGTCTTCTGGACACAGACATAGAGAAACTCCGCGTGCGGCGTGGCGTCGAAGTAGCGGTAAAAGTCGCCGGTGTCATTCAGGACGCGGACATTGAATTCCGGCGTCGGCTCCCACTCGATCAGCGGCAGCAGGCGCCGCGAATAGCTCTCCAGCACCTGCCGGTAATCGTCGATCCGGTCCAGGATGGCGGCAGAGACGGGGAACACAACGCCGGCTGGATTAAAGCTCCGCTCCGCCAGGACGTGGTGAATCAGGTAGCGGTAAATCCGGCCGTTGCCGTCCTCGAACGGGTGGGCATAGACGAAGCCGAAGGCGAGCACGGCGGCGGCAATGACGGCATCGAGCGCCTGCGCATGGCCGCGGTCGAAGGCGATCATGCCGTCGATCAGGGAGAATAGATCCTCCGGCCGCGCGTCGATGTGATCGGGCAGCGGCATGCGCGTCTCGCGGTCATGCTCGCCAACAAAGCCGCCATCCCCGCGGAAGCCCAGCTTTATGAACCGCCCGTCGCCCATGACGATCTTCTGCAGACGCAGCAGCTCATCGCGGTCCAGGACCTGCCGTCCGGCCTCGCCGATCGCCCGGCCCCATCTCTGGATGCGGTCCTGCGGCGGACGCTCGCCTTCGATGGCGTAGCTCGCCCGTGAATCCTTCAGCAGCAGGAAGGCCGCCGTGCGCGCCAGAAGATCGCGCGGCACGGCCGCGACGGTTTCACGGGCGCGGTCGGGAAGGTTCAGGCTGATAAATCGCTCCAGGGCCTCCGTACGAAATACCAGGGGGCAGAAGGCGGGTGTGCCCGGCAGGTTGTTCCGGACGCGGTAGCGCGGCGCGTTCTCGCCTTTGGCGACGTATTGCTGCTCCGGATCGACGACCGGGACGTATCGACCGGTGGCCGCATTTGGCAGGTCGAGGCGGCGACCCGTCAGCCATTCGTAGAGGAACCAGATGCGCCGGGCGTAGGCGCCGGTCGATTTTTCACGGACCAGGGTTTCGATCGCGCCGGCGTCTGCCGCCAGAAACAGGCGCTTGAGCACGGCCAGGTCCAGGCCTTCATATTTGAGGGCGAAGGTCAGATGCCCCTCGAGCGTGGCGTGCGGCGCGTGGCGCGGGGTCATGATGCGCCAGCCGCCCTCTTCCGTAATCCGGTGGCGCTCGCCGATGGCGGACAGGGTTCGGGGCAAGGGGACCTGCAGGTCGAACGCGCCAATCAGGGCGCTATAACCCGCCGGGGTTGCCCGCTCGGGAAGGCGCCTTTCCTGAAAGACCGTCACCGGCCCTGAAAAACGGTGCTGCGTAGCGGCAGCCATGAAAATCGCGCCTTCGTTCTGAAATCTGATTCGGATCGCGGTGATCCGTGAAAACCGATCCTATATGATGAATAACGAGTCTGCAACGGCTATCTTCATGAAAAGCGTACCTTGGGAAGGCTTTGCTGGCTTGGTTCGGTCGGGCGGCACTACCGCCTGCTCCGGCCAGTCTCTCGCCGTCCGCGATAACATGCCGTGGGTGTAGTCGGTGTGCGCTAATGCTCCGTTTCGCGGAATTTCAGTCAACATAGTATACCTGTCGGACGCTCGGAGGTTTCATCTTGCAAAGATCAAATCATGTTCGTGGCTTTTCTCAACGTCATTTCGAACACTGCCTTTTGGTGTTATAACTTGGGCGGGGAACGCCATGGGAAACCGCTTGAACTATCGCTGCCCGGAGTGCGGCAGCCCGGACGAGATCGACATTGCGGCCATTGTATCCGTACGGCTTACCAGCACCGGCACCGAAGGAGACGCTTCGAACTGCGGCCCGGAAGACTGGACGGGCGAAAACGCGGCGAGCTGCGACGCTTGCGGCTATTTCGGCACCGTCAATGATTTCGAGCCGGCGGGAGTAATTATAGCGGTTTTCGGGAAATGACGAAGGCTGTCGCCCGCACCCGTGCTCGAGGGAATCGAAAGGCCTTCTATGAGTTCTTCGCCGGCGGCGGCATGGCTCGCGCCGGCCTTGGTCCCTCGTGGTCCTGCCTGTTCGCTAATGATTTCGACCCTAAGAAAGCCGCCAGCTACGCCGCTAATTGGGGTGTCGACCATCTGAAGATTGGGGACGTCGCCAAAGTGACGCCGGCGGATTTGCCGGGCATTGCAGATCTCGCCTGGGCGTCGTTCCCTTGTCAGGACCTTTCCCTTGCGGGTGCCGGTGTCGGCCTGAAAGGCGACCGTTCCGGCACCTTCTGGCCGTTCTGGAAGCTGATGAAGGCGCTGGCCGCCGAAGATCGGGCACCGCGCATGATTGTTCTTGAGAACGTGTGCGGGGCGCTCACCTCGCACGGCGGCAAGGATTTCGCGGCTATCGGCGCGTCCCTCGCCGGCGGGGGGTATCGGTTCGGCGCCGTGGTGATGGATGCAGTGCACTTCGTCCCTCAATCAAGGCCACGTCTGTTCATTGTGGCCGTGCTGGCTTCCCTGCCTGTTCCGGCCGGCCTGGTCGCAGACGGCCCGGATGAAAACTGGCACCCGGCCGCCTTGATCGTCGCTCATGGCAAGCTCTCGAAACGGTCGCAGGACGCATGGATGTGGTGGCACCTCCCGGCTCCGCCTGTGCGAAATACGACATTCGCCGACCTGATCGAGGACAAGCCGAAAGGGGTGACCTGGCATACGCAGGAGGAAACCCGCCGCCTGCTGGCAATGATGAGTCCCATCAATCTGGCGAAGGTCGAAGCCGCGAAAAGATCGGGACGGCGTATGGTCGGCGGCATCTACAAACGGACGCGGCCCGACGACGCCGGAGATAGGATTCAGCGCGCGGAAATACGCTTTGACGACGTGGCTGGCTGTCTGCGGACGCCGGCCGGCGGGTCCAGTCGTCAGAGCATCATGACCATTGAAGGAAACAAGGTACGGACGCGCTTGCTATCGCCCCGCGAAGCCGCCCGTCTTATGGGGCTCCCCGACGATTACAAGCTGCCGGAAAACTACAACGAAGCATATCACCTGGCCGGTGACGGCGTAGCGGTGCCTGTGGTCAGGTTCCTCGCCGCGCACATCCTTGAATTCGATCCTGGCCTCGGCTTCGTTCGCAGAGCGGAAAGCTGCTTAGTAATCGATTGCTCAGGGAGATCCTGTCCCTATTTTCCTGTCTCAGGATAGGGGTGCAGTCCAGAATGTTGTCCCCGTTTCTTTCGAAATCCCTCAAGGGAAGATTGATTCATTCGTCGCGATTTTTAGGTGTTAATTGGTTTGCGTCACTGTTTCTCTTATAAACCGCAAAATGGATTGCGGCAGCGAGAAGCATACCAAAAAAACATAACCGACCTATAATATTCCACCAAGGTGGTGTTGCAATAATTCCATGCACTCGGCAAGCAGCACCTAGAAAAAGTGCAGATACAATCCAAAAAGATGGCCGCCACTTTCGGCATATATGGAATGTTCCCTTATTCAATAAGCATAATAACGACAATATTCCGAACATTAAAAGGACAACCACATCAAATATGGCGTTATAGAATCCTAAATCGTGTTGCATAAAACGTCAGCTTCCTATGGAACAAATAATGGCGATCCGTTAAGCCAATACTGATGCGAGTTATCCTCGCTAGAAGATTGCTGTGACTGCTGCTGTTGCATGGCCTGCGCTTCTGCTTTGGCCTCACAAGTAGGGCATTTAGGAGCGCATGGGTTAATTTCTGCCTGCATACTTGCAAACATATTTGCGTATGTTGCAAAGATAGAGAATGCTGATGCAGAACTAAATACTCCATTAATTACGACAGGTCCTGCCTTAGGGGCTATTTGTTTAAACACTTTACCTACTACAATTTTTGTCGTTACAGTCTCTCCCGCTGTCTTCCATGCTTCAGTAGAATTGCCTTCAAGATTCATAGCGTTTGGGAAGTAACTCCAAAAACTAAATGCCGGAACCAAATCTCCCGTCGATCCTAAGTTTTCATGAAGTATTTGTTCTACGCAGTCAACATTCTGTCCAGTAGAAAGATATTTATCCATTTGAATCTGCAGCGTTTGTCCTTCGGCCGATGCCTGCATATTGTCGTTGGGTGTCCCTTCGGGGATGAAAAGAAACTGATCCAATCCCAGACGGTCCGTATACTTAAACGGATTATTCCCATAGGCTACATACGGGTTTGAATTTTCCGGCGCGACCGGGAAAAAATCCGTCTGCAGGAACCGGCCTGCGCCTGTGGCGCTGATTGGATCGCGGTCGCGGAAGATGTTGTAATAATAGCTGGTGGCTTCGACGGTGTTGCCGAGGAACCGCTGGGTCATGGGGATGGATGCGGTGGGGCTGCATGCGCCGAAGGGTTCGTAGTTGCAGGTCCAGTTGACGGTTTTTGATGCGTCGGTGGCCCGCTGCACGGTGCCGAGGTCATCAGTCAGGAGCGAGGAGATCGTCGCCGCCCCAGGCTGGATCGCCGCGACGGGGACGACGTCCATATAGGCGTAGTCGGTTTCCGTGCCGCTTGTGCTGGTTTCGGTGAGCAGATTGCCGTCCTGATCGTACTGCATGATCTGGGTGGGGCTGGAGCCGGTTTTGACTTCCTCGCGGATGCCCGAGTAATCGTAGGTGTAGGTGCTGGTTGTGCCGGAGACCGTGGCCGTCGCCATGCGGTTGGCTTTGCTGTAGGTCATCGAGTCGGTGCCGATGCCGTTGATGTTGCCGGTCGAAGTGTAGGTGATGGAACTGCCGCCGGCGACGCTCATCTTGTCGCTGCCGCTCGGCACTGTGTAGCTGGTCGCGCCGTAGGTCAGGCGGTTGCTGTTGGAATCGTAGGTGATGGAGCTGACCGTGCCGTAGGGGCCGCTGGCGTAGGATATCCGGCTGTCGAATGAATCGTAGGTCAGGGTCTGGTTGTTGGCCGGGGTGACGTTGTCCGTGATGGATGTGACGTTGTCGTCGGAGTCGTAGCCGTAACTCAGGTACTGGATATTGCTTGATCCCGCGTCCGTGATGCTGGTCGTCCGGTAATCGAGATCATACGTCCGTGTGTCGGTCACGCCGTTGCCGTAGGTGAAGGATTTGACCGGGCCGAAGGGTTCGTAGGCGGCGGCGGAGACCAGATTGGTCGCGCCGTGGCCGGGCTGGGTGGAGGAGACGTAACTGATCTGCCCCGCCGCGTCTCTTGCGTAGCCGATCAGCCAGCCGGAGCTGGCGTAGGTGATGGAGCTTAACCGCCCGGCGCTTTCATACGTATACGTGCTGGTGTAGTCGTTGCCGGAGATGGTCCGGGTGGCGCTGCTCATCAGGCCGTGCTGGTTCCAGTCCTGGGAGAGCGTGCCGACCGCGTCGCTCGCGCCCGTCATATGGCCGATGCCATAGCCGTGGCCTGCACTGTCGTAATAGATGGCGACGTTCAGGCTGCTGTCCGCCGGATAGTCGCGCGTCGCCAGACGGTCGAGCGCGTCATACGTCATGTCCGCCTCGTTGCTTGAGGCGTCGAGCGTTTCGGTGACGTTGGAATTGGGGTCGTAGTAGTAGACCGTCGTCCCTGAATCCGGGCTGTCCTGCTGGATCCGCTCGCCGAAGCCGTCATAGACGTAAGACGTCACGTTGCTCTTCGGATCGGTGAAGGTGAGCACGCGGCCGTGGCTGTCATAGGTGATGGAGGAGATGTTCTGTTCCGGGTCTTCGGTTCTTGTGAGGCGGTTGAGCGCGTCGACTGAGCGGTAACTGATATTGCCGTTGGGGTCGGTGATGGTCTGGATGTTGCTGTCGCTGTCGTAGGTGAAGCTTGTCGTCTGGCTCTCGCCGCCGACATCGGTCAGCATCCGGCCGAGCGCGTCGAAGGTGGCGGTGTTCTGGCGGGTGGTCGTGCCGCCGGAATCCTTCCACAGCGTCTGCGTGACGTCGCCGGCGCGAATCGTAGGTAATCCCCTGACTTTCGCTTAAGGCATTTGTGATGCCGGTCACCCAGTGGGCGTCGTTCCAGGCGTAGGAGTGGTATGAGCCGTCCGGCAATGTGGTCTTGGTCAGGTTGCCGGCGGAATCGTAATCGTAACTGGTCACCAGGTTCCCGGCGGAGGTGTAGAGCGTGCTGGAGGACGGCCATTCCCGCGTCGTCCAGGCGTAATCCGTCTCGATCCCGTTCGGGTCCTGCACCGTCAAGGGCGGCCGCCGGATTGATAGGAGATCACGCTGGTGGTGTTGCCGAGCGCGTCCTCGATGCTCGTGAGAGTGCCGCCGGTGTAGCCGTAGGTGGTCTTCGCGGTCACATCGGTGCGCGGCAGCTGTTTTGTCAGCATCTGGCCGGTGGAATTCCACGTAAAGGCCCAGGTGCGGGTTTGCCCGTCCGTCGCATACGGCACGGACGTCGTCGTCATGTCCGTCGCCGAGACATAGGTCAGGTTGCCGGAGGAATCATAGGTCATGCTGGAATTCAGGCCCTGCGAGTCGATGGTCGCGGGCAGGTGAACCCAGGTGCCGTCATAGGTGATGTTGGTCGTCTCCGCGTCCGAAGTCGCGCTGGCATAGACGATCTGGGTCGGCAGGCCGTGGCTGTTGTTGACGTAGGATGTGTTGTTGCCGTTCCAGTCCTTCGACGTTGGCGAGATAGCCGTTGGAATCGTACACGAACCCTTCCGAGGCGTAAGTGACGGAACCGTTCGCGGCCCGGTCGATCTCGCTTACCTTCGGCTTGTTCTGCTGCGTTATGAAGTTATAGGTCTCCGCGATGCCCAGCGGGCCGGTCACGGTGTTGATGCCGGTCGAGGCATAGGAAATCTGCGTCAGGTTGCCGGCGAAAGACCCGCCCAGCTGGCTCGAGGCGGCGTGGCCCAGCGCGTCATAGGTCCAGGTGGCGTAACGGTTGCCGTTCTCGTCGGTGATGCCGGTCAGAGCAGTAGGGCAGGCTCGCTGTTCTCGTAGAGATAGGTCTGGCTGGTCGTCGGGCTGGTGTTGTAAGTGACGGTGTGCAGCAGGCTGGCGCTGCTATAGGCGAGTGTAGCTGTAGGAGAGTTCAAGCGTGTCCGGCGTCGTCACGCCGGTCAGCAGGCCGGCGGAGGAATAGCTGAAGCCGAGCTGCCGGCCGTAGGAATCCGACACATAGGAAATCGCGCCGCTCGAATAGGCAATCGACTGCGCATAGCCGTTGCGCAACGTGATCGACTGCAAGCGTCGCCACGGAGCCGCTGGCGTAATAAATTTCGGACGTGTCGTCGGGGTCGGTCAGGGTCCAGTTGCTGCCGGAACTGGTCAGCGTGTAGTCCATGTCCTTGTCCGGCGTCCAGGTGCTGCCGACCTTGGTGAAGTTCACCACCTGCCCGTCGGGCGCTGCGCCGCGGTCAGGGTCGACGTCGCCAGATAAAGGGAACGGTCGTAATTCGAGCGCCAGTTCGTCCCCAACGCGGTCGCCGCCACGCCGTGCGCGTAGGACAGGCTGTTGTAATAGCGCTCGAAGGTGAGGGGGTTCGTGCCAACGGTCGTGTAGTCGACGTAGTGCTCAAACAGGTTGCCGGTGGCGGGATTGATCGGGTCACCCTTGTGGCACCCGCCGATGTTGCAATTTAAGCAGTACGCTCCATCGGCTTCGCATTCCGACGGCAGGACGCTGGAGCCCGTGCCTTCCACCGAATAAGCGAAAGGCCCGGCATAATATCCGTAAAAATCGCCCGCCATGACCTGATAGTTCCCGGTCTGCGTGGCGGTGAAAGTCTCGCTGGCTGAAGTGCCCCCGTAAGTGCCGGCCTGGTAAGTACCGTCCGGTTTACTGACGACAATATATGGATTGAAGTTCGGATCTAAATTTGTGTCGGTCACGGTCAGGGTAATATGGTCCCCGGACGCAACCGGATAGCTCCACTGCGCCATGGTGACACCGTAAATCGCGCCGCTTTCGGATTGCCCGGTGGTGAGCGAGCCGCCGGTCGCGCCGTCGGGCACGACAAAAGCCCCGGTGCCCTGGGAAAGGTTGAGCGTAAACGGCCAGGTCTCGGTCGGATAGGAGCTGCCGTAAAAATTCTGGACGGTCACGGTATAGGGGCCGCTCTGGGACAGAGTGCCAACCGTAAGGGCTCGGGTTCCCGGGTAACTGCTATAGTTGTTTGTGACGACAGTGCCGTTCGGATATTTAATTCTGACCCAGGGATAGAAATGGGCTTCCGTCCCGATTTTGTTGACGCCGGCCAGAATCGCGCGGGCGCCTGAGGGTTGATAGAAACTCCAGCTCAGGATGTCCGTGCCGGTAACGGAGGCGGTCACAACCTGGCCGTTGGCGATCGGTCCTTCGTCGTACGTGGTGGCAAGTGGCCTCACGCGTGAATAATAAAGCGTCCCGCCTCCCAGCATGAAAAACAGAACCACGAGCCACGGCCAGTGGCGGCTGAACTTTGGAAAAGCCACGATGAAATCCACCCCTCGAAGCGGCCTTTGGCCTGCTTCCATAAATTGAAAAAGGCAGTACAGCTTACCAGTACGCACTATAAAGGTTTAGTCTAAAAAGAAACTCTTAACAACTTCTGAATGTTTTTATCATCGACGCGCGTGAGACAATAGTTTCATCACACTGTACCATGCTAACGCGCCACTCTGCTTTGGATGAATTTCAGGGAAGCGGAGCGAATATCATCCTGTGTTATGGACAGGCTGCGGCGGGAGAGGGAACGTCAGGGCCTCTCGCTGCAAAAGCTTGGCGCGATTTCCGGGGTGAGCCGGACGGCCATAGGGCTGATCGAAAAAGGCAAGCGCAATCCAAGCCTGCTCATCACCCTGCGGCTGGCCGATGCTCTGGGCCTCGATCTGGCGAGCGTGCTGAAAAAGAGCATTCCCAAAAGGCGGCGGAAATAGACGCGACAAAACGGAAGGCTTTTGCAACAGTGTCAAAGCGCTCCAGTTCGGACTCTAGCCCTTCGACGCTCTTCCGCTTCTTCGCCCGCCCTTGCGCCCGGCTGCGCGGGCACGTTCGGAGCCTGTTACAAAGCTGCCTGTGGATGCGAGTCCACCGCTGCGTCCAGCCTCGCGGGCCGCTTTGCTGCCTTTGACAAAACGCCCGTGGTCGTCGCGTTCGCCGCGCCGGGTCAAAGGTCCGCTCCTGCCGGGAAGCCCATCCGCTCGAATGTGCGCGGGTCGTCCAGTTGATCAGCCAAGGTTACAAGCAAATCCTTAGCCTGTTCCTTCACGCGGAAAGCATACGCAAAAGCGGTGTAGGCGGAAGCCATGCCGCGCATGATCGCTTCAAAATCTATCTCGCCGTCATGCTCTGCAATTTCCTGCGTCACAAGCTTGATGATGTCGGCGGTTATCTTCTCTCCTCGGTCCATGTTGGAAATATTAGACCGGGATCAGGGTCTTTCACAATGGGCATTGTCACCGTTACTTACGGAATTTCACCGCCTCCCTGCCAAGCGTCTTCTTTCGTTCACGCCTGACGGGGGCGGCACCAGATCGACGGTGGCTGGTCCCCCTTTCTCCCCCTGGGCCAGCCAGGCCTGCCTTCATCCCTGACAGAGCCGTTTGACCATGGTGTGCAGGATGCCGGAGACGGGCAGATCCCTGTGCGCTTTCAGGGTGCCGACCAGCTGGGTCGCGCCCGCGCCCCGATAGTACCAGTCGAGCACGCGGGTGGCTTTCTTGTTGTCGCCCGCTGCGGCAAGGCCATAGGCCAGGGTTTCAACGGCGCCGTCGAGATAGGCGGCGCTCTGGTGTCCGTCCAGGCGATCGAGGAAATCGGCGGCTAACATGGCTTGAACTCCTGCAGAGAGAACCGTCAGGAAACGGGCGGCCAGGATGGCTCGGGATCGCGCTTTCGCGCTGCTTTGCCTACAATACGTAAATCATACATGTATGTCAATCCACATGTAGCTGCTTTGCGTGTGGGCGTTACGGCGAAGGAAAATCCGGCCGCGGGGATTGGGTGGCCCGTTCGGTCTGCGCAATATCGGCCAGGTCTGACGCGCTGAAGGTGAAGGCGCTCCCGGCCAGGCCTGTCCCCGCGCAGGCGGGGGCGAGGGCAGGCTCAGGGCCGGCCGCGTCCCCTGCCCCTTCGTGCCCCCTGCTCGTGAATTCGGCCTTCAGTCCGGCCGGCATGGCGTCCAGGTCGGTTTTCATGGCCGCGAGATCGTCTGCGGAAAGCGCGTCGCCGCTCGTCATGCGGTCACGGTAATGATCGACCCTGGCCTTACAGCTTTCCAGATGTTCATGCGCCTGCTTCGCCTGGCGCACGGCTTCCCCTGCTGCCTGACGCTGCTCCCAGCTCGGCGCCCCTTCGCGCCAGTGGACTTTGGCGATCTCCTCGCGGGTCAGCTCCGTGCCGTCGTCGTAGAACGCCCGCCGCCGGTCTTCCGTAGCGTCGCCGGTGAATGGCCGGCGCTGATCTTCCGAGCGATAAACACGCCGCCCATCGGCCGACAGGGAAGCGCGGCTGCGGATGGCCTCGAGTGCCTCTTGCGCATTGCCCAGCCGTTTTTTCGAATGTTTAAGCGCCCTGGTGAGGGTCCTGTCGATCTCGACCAGGCGGCGCCAGACTGCATCTCGCAGCTCGATATAGCGCCGCCATTTCTCCGACAGCGGCCCGCTGCTGTCGGAAAGCCCCTTTTCGCGGCGGATCCGCTCGATCTGTCCGGGGCGCAGAAAGCGCGGAATGTGGCCTCCCCTTAGACCGGAAAGCTCCAGCATCAGGTCATCGAAATCATCCTGACGGCGCGCCGCGGCGGCTAATTCCTGCGGAGTTAAAAGCATAGATCTGTCCAAATAAGATTTGAGGTAATACAGGAATGATACTTGACAGAAAAGACGGATGTCAAATTTGCCCGTTTTTTTGTCCGCCTGATGGCCTCTTTCTTTTTCTGCCCGCAACTGCGTCGGCAACTCTTCACTTCGGTAGCCGCGCTGACTTTACCGGGTTGCCGTTCGTTTAAAGAACAATCCCGCTGTTCGACCGAAACAGGCCATCCCTCCGTCCCGACCGCATCCTCGCCCGCTTCGTCGGGAGCTTTAGAGACCGCTTGAGGCATGATTGGCTAAAGCGTGGAAAGCAACCTCCACGGGCGCGATGCCGGGGTTCTTGTCCGCTTCGTTGCCCTTTGCTCCCCCCGCCGAGCCTCTTTCTTTTTCTGCTGCCACAGGCGCGAAAGCCGCCGGCCCTGCCCTTACGCAGCCGCTGGCTCCCCTTGCATGCAAAAAGGATCGTGACCCAGGCCCGGAACGGCTTTCAGAAGGGCGCGGAAGATGCCGGCCATGCACTTTTCAGCCCATGCGTCACGCGAATAAAGGTGGCAGCTCGGCCCGTAATGCAGCGCTCGAAATCTCGGATGATAGCTGTTAATATAGGGCTGTTTTCTCAGCAGCGGATCAATCTCCTCTTTAAAAAAGTGAACTTTCTCATTCTGTGACTTTGATGTCGCATCTGGATTTCTGCGGCTTTCGGCGTCATCGGTCAGATGTTTTGGCGGATTTCCTACTCTTTGCGGCCATGACTCGCGCTGATGGCGCGGAAACAGCGGCTCCAGAAGATGCACGATCAGCCCGATGCACATGCGGGAGCGGTGGCCTGACATGACTTCGACGCACAGATAGCCTTCGCGCTCGAGCATGGCCAGGTAGCGCTGTATGGTGCGGCGGCACCGGCCCAGCCCCTTCGCCAGATAGCTGACATTGACCTGCAGCGTGCGGTCCTTGCGGTCGCGGCGGTGCGTCTCCTCCATGATTTTCCGGGCGCAACGGCGCGCGCCGTCCGTCAGGTTCCGGTCATTGTCGAGCCTGGCCGAAATGGCCGGCACGTAAGCGCCGGTGTCTTTGGGCGGCGCGTGGCGCGGCCGTTCATAGAGGGACGGCATGTGGCAGGCGCGCAGGGATCGCATGCGGCGTTCCTGCTGCTCGGGCGTGTAGTGTTTTGGCGGCGGCGCCGGGGCAATCAACGCCTCGCGGAGCGCCGGCGCCTGCAGCAGGGATCTGTCGAGCGTGCGCCGGGCTTCCGCCATCATCTCCGCATCGGTGGTCGTCTCCCCGCTTCTATAGGCGCGGTACGCCGCAGCCATGAATTCGGCTTCGGTCGGTTGCAGGCGGGGGTCGAGGGCGAACCGGGCGTTCGGGATCGGAGCCGATTCGGCCGGCCGGTAGAGAGTGGGCAGCATGATTTCCTCCTTTGCTGTTGGAGAAAACCCGCAGAAAATCAGGGCGCACAAAGGTATCGCAAGAAAGTGCTTGCGTTGATCCGGTCCATCTGGGATATTGGGGTTGTCCGATGCCCAATATTCATGAAGAGACCTGTTTCGACAGTGTGGCCCGCTTCGGCGGGCTTTCTTCTTTTTAGAGCATTAAATTTCCTGAAAACGCGAGAGTGACACATGTTCCTTGACACGGAACATCTGAAAGTGTGCGCAATACCTTTTTGGAAAGCAAGCAGAAGACGGAAAGCGGCACAGGACGCGTATCTCCGGCCGCTCGGGTTTTTCGTAACCCCTGGAAACTGCCCCGCAGAGCCGAAGTGATTCTTTCGAAGGCCTCGATGCAGGCGCGCCGCAAACACCAGGCGAAGCACTTTCGGCACGATTACGATGAAAACTTGCCGTTTAAACGCTCAAGGAAGCGGGTCTGGCTTTCCGGGTAGTCTGGGAGGGGTCCGCTCTATTCGTCCCTACAGGCGCTTAAATTTGGCCTATAGGCGTTGCTCTCGAAGCCCTGTTCCTTGTTCGGCCTGAAAAAGCCCGTTCCTCGTCCCGGCCCTGCGGCAAGCCTTTGCCCCGCGGCGGCGCGCCGGCCAAAAGCGGCGCTTGCGCCGGGACCGGAAGATTTTTCGTTGCAAAAAATACCGGACCTGCCTTTTGGCCAGGGGCGCCGCGCGGGGCAGAGATTTAAGCGGCAGCCGGGGTGAGACCGGAAATCACAACCATGCTGGAAAGACTGCCGTAATGACATTGGCTGCGCGCCCCCGCAACCAAATTAAGCCCTTGAAACCGTTTGCGTTTCGAGGGTTTTTTGTGCCCACATTAGGATAGAGATTTCGCCGTGGAAGCGCGGTGGAAGCGGTGGGAAGGAAGCTGCAGCGTAGCTTTGGCAGAGACAAAATGCCGCAGCCCGGGCAATGCACGTCCCAGACCGTCGCCGCTCATGTCGCGCCCTGCGAAAGGATGCGTTTCTCGCCATCAGACCCACACGCGGTCGTGCTTCAACATATGGTCAAGCACGGCGGCGGGCGCGCGCCGGGCGGCCAACGAGGCGCGGGTGCAGGCCAACCCGACATCAGCGCGGGGGTTGCACCGCGGAGCGGACGTCGGCGATGCCTTAACAGTCTCCTATCGCGCTTGGCGAGGGGCTTGTTAGGTACGAGCCTGTAGGGCACTGCCGGCGCGCCGAGGCTTCGCGCGCGTCTTGAACGACCTCTCGTGTCGCGGGCGTAACCCCGCACCCGAGCGACCCGCCCACGCGCTGTAACCGCACGCGCCGGCACGGGCGTCCAACCAAATTCCACCATCGCGGCTTCCGGAGTGCGCTTCACGCCGGGAACTTCAAGAAAGTCAAAGACCAGTAATTCTCTCGTTGCCGTCGCGGCCGATCATACCTTTGAGAGTAACGACTAGGTTGGTCTTACGCTCCGACGGCTGACCGCACGGCCGACATCCAATCGTCCCAATCCTCGAAACACGGTTCGCAGATGGGGATGACCGTAAGCGGCCTTTGGACCCCACCTTCCAGGCCGAGCGCTGATCGGCGAATGTCGGGCTCGCTGAATCGAGCGGGTTGGACACGTGTCGGACACTGAGCTTTTGAAATGGACCCGCGCAGCGGGACCGCTTGAGGCGGTTTGTTCGTTGGAAGCGCGACCGCTTGAGATTCCTTTTATCACGCAGCGAGAGGCTGCGTCTGCTGTTGCGGCTGTGGGCATGTGGGCAACGCGGATGCGTTGTCCATCATGTCCACAGCCCTGGCGCCGGTGATTGCCTCGCGCCAGACCGCCATTGGCGTGCGGTCCGCCAACGCTTGGTGCGGGCGTCGATGATTGTAGAATGCGACCCACTCGGCGATACCGCGCGCGGCTTCGCGGCCATCGGCGTAGCCCTTGAGATAGGCGTCCTCGTACTTGAGCGACCGCCACAGCCGCTCGATGAACACGTTGTCCATCCAGCGTCCGCGGCCGTCCATGGAGATCGCGACGCCCGCTTGGGCGAGTGCGCCGGTGAAGGCGGCCGAGGTGAACTGCGAGCCCTGGTCGGTGTTGAAAATCTCCGGCTTGCCGAACTTCGCCAGCGCCTCCTCGAGCGCAGCCAGGCAGAACGAAACGTCCATTGTGTTCGAGAGCCGCCACGCGAGCACCGCGCGCAACGCCCAGTCGATGATCGCCACCAGATAGAGAAAGCCGCGCCCGATCGGAATGTAGGGGTGAGTAGGCCGAAGGGGTTTCACCCTCGGCCCCTCTCAGAACCGGACATGAACCTCGCGGCTCATCCGGCTCCCATCATCCATCCTACGACAGATAGCCCATCGACCAATGGACCAATGCGCCGGGCTGACGTTGCGCCAGCCGTTTGAGCGTCTCGGCGGCCCGCGTTTTGTGGCCCGCCAGCTTCTTGTGCTTCCGCATCAACCATCCGATCAAGGATCGGTTCACACGCCGCCAGACCGACTTGAGCGCCGAGCCGTGGAAATGGCCGTAATTTGGTATCCCCTTCATTGCCCCGTTGTCCGGGAGTCGCTGGAACCCGGTGGCTTGACGATGGCGTTGTAGGGCGCGGGTCCAACGGCGAGGGCTTGTTGGGCGAGGCGATGAAAGAGCAGCCCGCGGGCCTTTGATCTGCGGCGATTGAAGCGGAAGGTGAATTCGTCGAGGTAGTAGTCGAGATGTTGATGCTGGACGCCACCTTGGTGAGTACCGATCAGCCATCGCTTGAGCAGCGAGGCGACGAGGTGGACGCGCGGCATGACTTCGTGCGCCGGGTCGGAGCCGCCGCTGAGGACCGTGACCTGATGCTGGTAACCGGCCGCCGCCAGTCCGGCACAACCCCTCCAGCCGTCGGTGTGAACCATCGCCCCGCGCTTCACAGCGCCTTGGACGAAGGGAAGCAGGCTGTCTGTCGAGACATCTCCGATCTGCTGAAGGCGGATGCGGCCAAGCCCCCGGCCGTTCTTCTCGACTGCTATGGCGACGATGGCCTTGCTCTCGGTTTCTCGGCCTCGCGTACCCTGTTCCGGGCCACCAACATAGGTTTCATCAACCTCGATCGCACCAGACAGCAGGTCCCGGCCCGGCCGGACCATGGCGCGGCGCAGTTTGTGCAGCCAGGTCCAGGCAGTTTCGTAGCTGCCAAGCCCCAATTCCCTCTGGAGGCCGAGCGCACTGACCCCATTCTTCTGGCTGGTGACGAACCACATCGCCAGAAACCACATCCGCAACGGCTTACGGGCACCCTCGAAGATCGTCCCGGCGGTCAGCGATGTCTGTTTGCGGCAGGCCCGACACCGCAGCCATCCCCCTGCCATCACCCATGGCTCCCCCGCCTCTCCGCAATGGAGGCAGGTGAATCCCTGAGGCCAGCGCAAACGACGGATGTACTCGCGGCAGGCCGCGTCGTCACGGAAGCGTTCGTCCATCGCCTGAAACGTGCGCGGGTAATCAAGTCCAGCGACCGGGTGTCGAGTGGTGTCCACCAGACAGGCGTACCACGTCCCTCAGGGGCAGTGAAGGGGATACCCATTTACCTGATAAATCCCCGGATCAAGTCCAGGATCAAGTCCGGGGACGGCCATGACGAGAAATCGAAAGGAATGCCAAACCCACAGCCAGCGCCATAAGAGTTCGACATTTGCTTCCGAAAAATCGAAAGTCGCGCTATGGTTTCTGCATGGCTCGTGAAACGTCCCCTCCGGACATGAAGGCTCAGGGCAGGCTTGTCCCAGGGGCGGACGCGGCGCCGCGTCGCGTTTTCAGGGCGAGGGGGCAGGTCGCCCAAGTCGCTCGTAATACCAAAGGTCCCGCTGGCTGACTCACGGGGGATTCTCGAATCGCGAGCATGATGATTCAAGGTGGCATGGAGGGTTTGGCCATGCCGTCAGCAGTGAAGTTGCGAGAGGACTATTCGGCTGAGGAGCTTCGGGCGCTGGCCCGCCGCACGAAGGACGTGAACCAGAGCCGTCGGTTGTTGTCGCTGGCTGCGGTGCGGGAGGGGATGGACCGGGGTTCGGCGGCGAGGATCGGCGGCATGGACCGGCAGACGCTGCGCGACTGGGTCCATCGGTTCAACGCCGCCGGCCCCGAGGGCCTGATCGACCATTGGACCGAGGGCCCCAAGCCGCGCCTGTCGGCTGCGCAGCTGGCCGAGTTCGCCGCCATCGTCGAGGCCGGGCCGGATCGCGAGACGGACGGCGTCGTGCGCTGGCGACGGGCCGACCTCAAGCACGCCATCGCCGCCCGGTTCGGCGTCGATTTCCACGAGCGCTACGTCGGAAAGCTTCTGAAGAAGCTGGGCTTCTCCCACATGAGCGCCCGCCCGCGCCATCCGGCCCAAGACGAGCGGATCGTCGAAGCGTTTAAAAAACGGGCACGCTGAGCGCCCATCTCGAGGGCGTGCCGGAGACGGCGCCGATCGAAATCTGGTTCCAGGACGAGGCGCGCATCGGCCAGAAGAACGGCCAGGTCCGGCAATGGGCCAGACGCGGGACGCGGCCTCGCCAGCCGGCCGACCAGCGCTACGACAACGCCTACCTGTTCGGCGCCATCTGCCCGGCCCGCGGCGTCGGCGCCGCGCTCGCCTTGCCCTACGCCGACACCGAGGCCATGCAGCTCCACCTCGACGAGATCTCGCGCCACGTCGCCGAAGGCGCCCACGCCGTCTTGCTGCTCGACCGGGCCGGATGGCACACGACCGGCGCCCTCGACGTGCCCGAGAACATCACGCCGATCTTCCTGCCCTCGCGCGCCCCCGAACTCAACCCGGTCGAGAACGTCTGGCAGTACCTTCGCCCGAACTGGCTCTCCAACCGCGTGTTCGAGACCTACGACGCCATCATCGACGCCGCCTGCGAGGCTTGGCAGAAGCTCATGGCCTTGCCCGACGCCATCACCTCAATCGGGATCCGCGATTGGGCCCACGTCGGTCAGGAGCCATGACCGTTGGTATAAGCCGGAGGTCCTTTGTCGGAGACGGGGGTGTTAGGACAATCGCGCGACAGGCGGAGGCTTGAGAGCCTCAAGCCGGCGCCATCTCCTGGCCCACGCGCGCGAGCCGGCTCATGCCGTCCTCGTCGCCGAAGCACGACTGAAAATCCGCGCAGACCGAACAATGCGGCGCAGCGCACAGGCTGAAGCCCTCCAGCTCGCAGATCTGGCGATAGAAATATTTCTTCCAGCGCATGTTCTTGACGTTGCCGGCGTGCAGCGCGGGAAAGTGGCGCTTGAGAAGCTCGCTGAGTTCAGCCCGGCTGAAGAGGCCGAGGTCCTGCCACAGATGGTCGTCGCGCATCGACCGTCGCGCGAGAATCGCCACGAGCCAACAGGCGCTTTCATCCTCGCGCGCTCGGTTTCTCATGAGCAATTCGCGCAACAGCGCCTCCTCATCGGCAACCTCGGGCTCGCCTTCGCGCCAGAGCGGAAACGGCAGGGCGCCGAGCGGAAAGCGCGTCGCGAGCAGCCGCGCGAGTTCGCGGCCCGTCAGGCCGAGCGCGTCGGTAAGCGAAGCGCCGCCGGCGGCTTCCTCGGCGAGCCCCACGGCGAGGAAACAAGCGAAGATGTGGTCGTCGAAGGCGGCGCCGTCGTCGGATTTCGCGGTCTGCGCCGCGCGCAACGCCAAATAGCGCTCGTCAACCATGGCTTAAACGCTCCGCATCCGCTTTCGCCGGGTTGGCGAAGCAAGATTTGCGCCCGCCTATGCAGCGAGCTTGTCCGCCGCCACGTGCGTCTGGCAGTCTTTCGGGCAAACTCGCGCGCAGGCGCCGCAGCCGATGCAGGCGCCGGCGTTGTCGACCATCATGATCTTGCGGTTGAGTTCGCCGTCGAAGTCGTCGTCATCGTCCTCGGTGACCTTGCCGAGGATTTCGCCATCCTCGTCGACGCCGTGCAGATGCATGACGTCGCGCGAGCAGACCTTGTAGCACCGCCCGCAGCCGATGCACTTGGCCGGGTCGATCGCGGTCAGATATTCCGGCGTCCAGACGCAGCCGTCGCGGGTCAGGAACGCCATCACGCAGTCTCCAATGCGGCCAGGCGCTTGCGGGCGGCCTCGAGCGCGGCGTAAGCCTCGAAGGCGGCCCTCGCCACATCGGGAATCGACGTCCAGCTGACCGGCAGCTCCTCCGACAGGTCGTGCAGATTTATTTTCGCCGTCGTCGCCCTGGCGGAGAGCTTCTTAATTTCGCCCTTGAGTGCGTCGATGTCCGACATGTACGGAACTCCTTCTCAAAGTGGAGGCGGTCAAACGTCAGCCACGGCCGGATAGGCGTCGATCCACTTCCTGGCTTCGTCGATCAGCTTCTCGCCCGCCTCGGCCAGCTTCTCGACCGTCTCGAAGCCAAAACGATGCACGTCGCGCAGGCTTTTCGAGATGACGACGAGACGTCCGACGGTCAGAACGACGCGCCCAAAGCCTTCGTGCGACATCTTCATCATCGGCGAGGCCATGCGGCCGGCAGCGCGTTCGATATCGAGACCGACCGCCACGTAGAACTTCTCGACTCGCGTCAGCACGTCCGGGTCGGGGTCGCCGATGATCGGGATCTCGCGCCGCTGCTCCTTCGTCACGATGAAGTCGGCGAGGATCTTGGAATCCGGCATGCTCTCCCACACGCCGTAGCTGTCCTCGGCGCGCAGGACGCTGACGAGGGTCTTGACGAAGGGGGAGTTGAGTCCGGTCGGCTTATCCAGGGTTTCGGCCATGTCCGTCAGTCCTCTTCAAAATCGGGTTTCGCGGCGCCGACGCCCGCGCTCGCGAGCACCTTGCGCAGCCAGGGCGGCGGGGAGCCGGCGAGCATCGCCCGCGTACGCTCCAAGACTTCGGGAATCGGCGCCGGCTGTGGCGTCTTGATCGGATGGATGCGCGCCGAGACCTTCGCGGCGGCGGGTCCGCCGATCGCCAGGCAGAACAGCATGTGACAACCGGCCAGCGCCTCGACCTTGGGGCCGATGCGATCGTCGCCGTCGGTCTTGTGCGAGCCCGACTCGTCCGACGCGTCGCCGAACCCGACCGCCTCGACGAAGTCCCAGCCTTCCTTCGTCACGTCGTAGATGGCGAAGCGCGGCGCGGAGCCGAAATGAGCGTTGAGGCCCTTCATGTCGCGCGTGGCGATGGCGACGCGCACTGCGCCGGGCGCAGGCGTCTTGCTCGGCGCCTCGTCGTCAGTGTTGACGAGTTGAAGACGCCTGACCGCGGTCATGATCGTTCTCCCGATTGAGGAAAGGGTTCAAGGATTCGGGCGTCGCGTCGCGCCGCGCGCCCTCGAAGATGTTGGCCGCTTCGAAAATGAGATCGCGCGCGCCTTGGTAGCCGACCCGCAACTTGTGCTGGCTGCCGAGCCGATCGAAGATGGGGAAGCCGACCCGCATCAAGGGAACGCCGAGGCGTTCGGACGCCTGTCGTCCGTGGCTGTGAGTGACGATGAGGTCCGCCCCGTCGGCCAACGCTTCAAAGTCGCCAAGATCGCCGACCTTGACCGTTTCGCACGGAAGGTGCGCGAGGATTTCGATCCACCGGTCGTCGTCACCGCCGCGTGGATCTCCGCGCCCATGCCGACGAAGAAGGCAGCGAGGCCGTAGAGGAGATCGGGCTCGGCCGCGATTGCAATGCGCTTGCCCGAATAATGGAAGTGCCCGTCGAGCAGCGCGTCCTGCAATTGCGCGCGGCGGCGCCGAATCGACGCGGGCGCCGGCTTGCCCGAGACCTCTGTCAGCAAGGCGACAAAACGGTCGACGGCCTTGAGGCCGTAGAGCTGACGGAAGAGCGCGTACTCGACGCCGGTCAGCGCCTGCAGGCGCTCGGCCGGCCCGCGCATCTGCTCGCCGATCGCGATTGTGAGCCGCGCGTCGCCGAGCGTGCGGATGTCGTCGATCGACGTCCCGCCGTAGGTCGTCGGGACCCATGTCGCCGGCACGGTGCCGTCGAGCGCGCCCGAGATGTCGGGGAAGATCACGGGTTCGAGGCCAAAGGCTTCGACCATCGAACGGATGTGCTCGATGTCGGCCACGGTCAAGTGCGAGCCAGGCAGGATGTTGACCCGCCGCGCGTTGCGCCGCGCCTCGTCGCCCCTGCGCGCGATCGCACCGATCATCGCGACGACCGCCTTCGTCCAACCTTCCTCGATCGCGCCCTCGAAGTCCGGCGTCTGCGCCAGCGCGATTTCCGTTCCATCGAGCTCCGCGGCGCGGCGCGCCTTGATCCGGGCGAGGTCGCCGGCGAAGTCCTCCCCGCGCGTCTCGACGAGCGCGGTCGTGGCGACGCCGATAAACTTGGGCTTGGCGCGGTTCTTCAGGTTGAGGATCGCCTCCTCGAGATGATCGGCGCCGCCAAGGATCGTCGCGACCTCATCCATCGCCGTCGTCTGCAGCGGGATCGCCTCCTTGAAATGCCGCACGAACAGAACCAGCGCGAACGACGTGCAGCCCTGCGAGCCGTGAAACAGAGGCACGGCGCCGTCGACGCCAAGATAGGCGAAGGCGGCCCCCAGAGGTTGCGACGACTTCAGCGGGTTGACGCTGGCCGCCTTGGAGACGGGAAGGATCTTGGCCATTTCTTTCCGCCTCCTAACACTCGCCGAGTTCGTCGGCGGTCGTGGCCGCGAACTTGCGGCGCGCATGCGCGACGAAGTCCGTGTCAACATCGAATGCGTCCGCCTTGGCGCCCGCCGGCATGTCCCACGGCGCGGGGGCGCGCACCTCGGCCCAGATCGGATTGTGGATCGCAAGATCGATCTGGCGCACCAGTTCGACCATGCCGTCATAGCCGGCATAAGCGTGATGGCGCTCCTGATTGATGTCGAGCCAGGGCGTCTTGGTCTTGAGCGCGATGAACTGGGTCCGTCCGCCCGAGAGCATGATGTCCGCCTTGCCCGACGCCAGCATGACGTAGAGGTCGCGCGGCGCCATGCTGTCGAAGGCGTGCTTCTCGTCCTTGAGCAGCGCCTTGATGCGCTCCTTGTCCTCGTCGGTCGATTTCTTGGTCGCGGTCCCGACGATCTCGACGCCGATCTCCATGAGCGCGGCCACGACCGACCAGGACTTCACGCCGCCCGTGTTGAGGAGCACCCGTTTGCCGGAGAGCCGCGACCGATAGGGTTCGAGTCGCGCCCAGACGCGCGCTTCCTCGTCCGCGATCAAGGCCTCGGTGCGGTCGAGAAGCGTGGGCTCGGCGCCTTCGCGGACGAGCAGCGTCGCCAGCTGCCGCAGCGCGTCGGACGTGTCGGAGACGCCGTAGAACGAACCCTCGAAATAGGGGATGCCCCAGCGCTCCTCCATCTTGCGGGCGAGATTGATGAGCGCGGTCGAACAGACCATCATGTTGGCGCGCGCGGTGTGGGCGGCTGCGATGTCGAGATAGCGCGCGTCGCCCGGAATGCAGGCGCGCACCCGCATGCCGAGCTTTTCCAGGAGCGGCTTCACCATCCAGAATTCGCCGCTGAGATTGAATTCGCCCAGGATATTGACGTCCATCGGGCTCGCGTCGTCAGGCTCGTGCGAACCGATGACGTGGTCGAGCAGCGCTTCGCCGGCGAGCTTGTTGCCAAGGTTCTTCGATCCGACAAAGCCCGGCGCGTGCACGGGCACGACCGGCGTGCCGAACCGCTCCGACGCCCGGAAGCAGACCGCGTCGAGATCGTCGCCGATCAGCGCGGTCACGCAGGTAGAATAGACGAAGACCGCCGGCGGCGCATGCGCCTCGACAATCTCGCGGATCGCCCTGAAAAGCTTCTTCTCCCCCTGCCCCATCACGACGTCGAGTTCGGTGAGATCGGTCGTGAAGCTTCGCCGCCATAGGTCTGACCCGGATGAGCCCGCGCCGCGATTGTCCCACGAGTTGCCCTCGCAGGCGAGCGGCCCATGAATGAGATGCGCGACGTCGGTCACCGGCTGGAGGACGATCTTCGCGCCGTCGAACGCGCAGCCGCCCGCGGCCGCGCCCGGCGTCAGCGGCTTCGAGCAGCCTTTGTTGCGCGCGTTCGCGTCCTTGGCCTGATTCTTTTCACAAGCCGGCTCCTGGAAGAGAGCCTGGACGCGCGCTTGGCTCGACATGGATTGCCTCCTGGAAAGCGGCGGGCTAACAGCCGCGCGCGCCGAGCGCGGCCGACGCGGTCCATAGGGCGTCCGGAAGGACGCCCGGCTCGGGCGGTCACCGGGTCAAGTCGTACGAATAGTCCGTCTTGCCGGGGACGATGGTGTCGGCGTCGAGCTTGTCGAACACCTTGTCGAGGATCGCCGTCAGAACCCGTAAGCCCCCCTGATAGCCCCATAAGGGGAAGCGGTGGTGATGGTGGCGGTCGAAGATCGGGAAGGTGAGCCGGAGCAATGGCGCGCCGGTGTCGCGCTCGAGATACTTGCCGTAGGAATTGCCGATCAGCATGTCGACCGGCTCGGTGAAGAGGAGCGAGCGCAGGTGCCAGAGGTCCCTGCCCGCCCAGATCTTCGCGTCCTTGCCGAAGGGCGAAGCATTGAGGATCGGACGAAGCTGCTCCTCCCAGTGCTTGGTGCCGTTGGTGGCGAGGCAGTGCACCGGCTCGCCGCCGGTCTCCAGGACGAATCGCGCCATCGCGGTGACGAAATCGGGATCGCCGTAGATCGCGTATTTCTTGCCGTGCAAGTGAGCCTGGCTGTCGGCCATCGCGTCGATGAGGCGTCCGCGCTCGAGCCGGATCGCTTCGGGGATCGCTTTGCCGCTGAGCGCCGAAACCTTCATGAGCAGCTCGTCGGTCGCCCGAACGCCCATCGGATAGTGAAACGAGGCGGTCTCGTGCCCGAGGGAGCCGGCGTAGTCGAGCGTCTTGCGCGTGTTCCAATGCTGCAGCGAGAGCGTCGCCTTGGCGTTCAGCGCCGCTTTCACGTCGTCGATCCTGGTGCCGCCGTCGTACATGCGGAACTCGCCGTCGGAAGGCGTGTCGAACTGGTCGGAAGCGTCGCTGATCAGCGTGTACTCGACCTCCATCAGATCAAGCAGGCGCTTCAATTCGCGATTGTTGCCGACGCAGAAGCCGTCGAAGCCGGGCACGATGTTGATCTTGCCGTTGGGCGTGCGCTCGGCGCCCTTCCAGAAGTGTTCGAGCACGCCCTTGACCATCACGTCATAGCCGTCGACGTGGCTGCCGACAAAGGCGGGCGTGTGGGCGAAAGGGACGTCGAACTCCTGCGGAACCGAGTTCTTGTCTTTCGCCGTCTGGATGAAGGAGTGCAGGTCGTCGCCGATGACTTCCGCCATGCAGGTCGTCGAGACCGCGATCATCTTCGGCGCGTAGAGCGAATAGGTGTTGGCGAGTCCGTCGACCATGTTATTGAGGCCGCCGAACACCGCCGCGTCTTCCGTCATCGACGAAGAGACCGCGCTGCACGGCTCCTTGAAGTGGCGCGAGAGGTGCGAGCGGTAACAGGCGACGCAGCCCTGCGAACCGTGCACGAAGCTCATCGTCTTTTCGAAGCCGGCCGCGGCGAACACCGCGCCGAGCGGCTGACAGGCCTTGGCCGGATTGACGACGAGGGCCTCGCGGGCGAGGTTCTTCTCGCGATAGTCCCACGACTTGGTGTGATCGATCTGCTCGGCGACCTTGGCGTCGCCGACGCCGCACTCGAACATGGCCTTCTTCTTCGCGAACATGTCCTGATATTCCGGCTCGCGGAACAGGGGCGCATGGTCGAGAATTTTTTCTGCTGACTGTGGCATCGCAATATTCCTCTCTTGCCGGGCCGCGCCATACGGCGGCGCCGGTCGGGAATCGTTCAAAGGTTCGGTTTCGGCCGGCGCGCCTACTCGCGGCGCGCCTTTGTTTTAAGCGCCGCTTATTCGGCGGCGATCGCCAGCTCCTCCGGCTTGATCCACGGTGCGTCGTACAGGTCCCAAACCGGGTTGTTGATGGCGAGGTCCATGTCGCGCGCGAAGATCGCGAAGCCGTCGTAGCCGTGATACGGGCCGGAATAGTCCCACGAATGCATCTGACGGAACGGGATGCCCATCTTCTGCACCGGGTACTTCTCCTTGATCCCCGAGCCGACCAGGTCGGGGCGCACCTTCTCGATGAACTTCTCGAGCTCGTAGCCGGTCACGTCGTCATAGATCAGCGTGCCCTTTTTCACGTAGTGGCCGGTGCGCTGGTAGTCGTCGTTGTGACCGAACTCGTAGCCCGTTCCGACGATCTCCATGCCGAGGTCCTCGTACGCGGTGATCACGTGTCGCGGGCGCAAGCCGCCGACATAGAGCATCACCGTCTTGCCCTGGAGGCGCGGCTTGAACTTGGCGATCACCGCGTCGACGAGCGGACGGTATTTGGCGATCACCGCCTCCGTCTTCTCCTCGATCTCCGGGCCGAAGTGCTTGGCGATCTTGCGCATAGACGCTTCGAACTGCGAGGGGCCGAAGAAATTGTACTCCATCCAGGCGACGCCGTACTTCTCCTCCATGTGACGGCAGATGTAGTTCATCGACCGGTAGCAATGGATCAGATTGAGCTTGGCCTTGGGCGCGCGCTCGATTTCGGCAAGCGTCGCGTCGCCCGACCAGTTGCCGACCACGCGCAGGCCCATCTCCTCGAGCAGGATGCGCGAGGCCCAGGCGTCGCCGCCGATGTTGTAGTCGCCGATCACGTTGACGTCATAGGGGCCCGATTCCCACTCGACCTCTTTCTTGTCGAACACCCAGTCGCGAATCGAATCGTTGGCGATGTGGTGTCCGAGCGACTGCGAGACGCCGCGGAAGCCTTCGCAGCGCACCGGCACGATCGTCGTCTCGTGCTCGGCGGCCTTCTTTTTCGCGACCAACTCGATGTCGTCGCCGATGAGGCCGATCGGGCATTCCGACTGGATCGTCACGCCATTGGCGAGCGGGAACAGGTCCTGGATCTCGTCGATGATCTTGGCGAGCTTCTTGTCGCCGCCGAAGACGATGTCCTTCTCCTGAAAGTCGGAGGTGAACTGCATCGTGACGAAGGTGTCGATGCCGGTGTTGCCGATGTAGTAGTTGCGGCGCTGCGACCAGGAATATTGTCCGCAGCCGACCGGACCGTGGCTGATATGGACCATGTCCTTGATGGGGCCCCAGACGACGCCCTTCGACCCGGCGTAGGCGCAGCCGCGGATCGTCATCACGCCGGGAACCGACTTGATGTTCGACTTCACGTCGCATTCGGTGAGGTGCTGGACCTCGCCCGCGATTTCGTCCTCGCCAGCGGGCTTGGCGACCGAGAGATGCTTCTTGCGCCGCTTCGCGTATTTGTCGGGATACTGCGCCAGAACCTCCTCGATCATCTTCTCGTGAGCGGCGCCGTCGTTTTCATAATCGAGGCTCATATGGATCCCTCCAGGAGTTCGGGTGAAGGCGCGCGCGGCGCCGGGGTCAAGGGCCGGGACGCGCGCGCTTCGGGCAGGTTTTAGTGAGCGGCGCGCGCTGTGGCGGCCGCCTCCTTCGCCTGCAACTCGGCGAGCGCCTGTTCGTCGGACTTCATGATGCCGAAGGCCATCAGCATGTCCTCGAGCTCTTCCATCGTAATCGGCGCCGGGATGGTGCCCTTGCCCGAGTTCGCGTGTATCTTGTTGGCAAGCTGGCGGTACTCCTCGGCCTGCTTGCTGTCCGGCGCGTACTGCAGAACGGTCTGCTTGCGCAGCTCGGCGTGCTGGACGATGTTGTCGCGCGGCACGAAGTGGATGAGCTTGGTGTTGATCCTGGCCGCCAGCGCCTCGGCGAGGTCGAGCTCGCGATCGGTCTGACGCTCGTTGCAGACGAGGCCGCCCAGGCGCACGCCGCCGGAATGGGCGTACTTCAGAATGCCCTTGGCGATGTTGTTGGCGGCGTAGAGCGCCATCATCTCGCCGGACATGACGATGTAGATCTCCTGCGCCTTGTTCTCGCGGATCGGCATGGCGAAGCCGCCGCACACGACGTCGCCGAGCACGTCGTAGGAGACGTAGTCGACGTCGTCATAGGCGCCGTTCTCCTCGAGGAAGTTGATGGCGGTGATGACGCCGCGACCGGCGCAGCCGACGCCAGGCTCGGGACCGCCGGACTCGACGCACTTGATGCCCTTGAAGCCGACTTTCAGAACCTGCTCGAGCTCGAGGTCCTCGACCGAGCCTTCGGCCGCGGCGAGATGCAGCACCGTATCCTGCGCCTTGGCGTTGAGGATGAGGCGGGTCGAATTCGGCCTTGGGGTCGCAGCCGACGATGAGAATCTTCTGCCCGAGCTCGACGAGAGCGGCCAGCGTGTTCTGCGACGTCGTTGACTTTCCGATGCCGCCCTTTCCGTAGAAGGCGATTTGGCGAAGAGCCGCCATGGCGATGTTCCTTTTCGCGAGTGAGCCGAATGGCCCGGTTGAATTCTCGGCAGCGGAACTCGCCGCCTCGCGAGCCAAGAGTTTCAAGGATCGTGCCAAGTTGCGTCCGGTGGTGAAAGTTCATGAATTTCAGGATGTTACGGGCGATGCGGGAGGTCGGCGGGGCTCGACGGCGGAGTGTCGCGACCGCGACAAAACCCGACAGAGCGTGTCGAGGCGGTTGAGCGTAGGGGTCGGATCGCCTATCCTTGATAGGAGTACATTAGGATGACCGGTAGGATGGCGCGGGCGCTTTACGAGAAGGATGTCGTACGCTGGGCGCAGGAGCAGGCGCGCCTCCTGCGCGAGGGCGACTTCGCGCATTTCGACATCGAACACGTCGCCGACGAGATCGAAGACGTGGGCAAGGCCGAACAGCGGGAACTCGCCAGCAGAACGGCAGTGCTGCTTGGGCGCCTCTTGAAGTGGCGATTTCAGCCGCAGCTGCGGTACCAAGAGCTGGCGCGATACGATTGACATTCAGCGCAAGGGCATCGCGCGTCGCATCGAAGCGACGCCCAGCCTGAAGGCGACGCTCCGCGATCAGGCGTGGCAGGACGACATCTGGCTCGACGCGCTGAAGGCCGCGATTGCGGAACCCGGGCTCGACCGAGACATGTTCCCAGCCGCCTTTCCCTGGCCGGTCCAGCAAGCGCTCGATCCGGACTTCTGGCCCGAAAAGACCCGGCGACGCTATGAAACGGCTAGCGCTGTCGTCGCTTGCGAGAGCGAGACGTCGATGATCTCGACGTTCTGGTCCGCGAAGAACTTGATCTCGTTGCGCGTCAGCTCGCGCGTGTCCACGACGGCGAAATGCGGCCCCTTCGAGCGTTTCATGATCTGGCGCGCGTAGATGCGCAGCATCTGGTCGTGGAAGCGACAGCCGAGGAAGAGAAAGCCGCGGGTCGCGCGGCGCGCCTTCACGGCGCCGGGGATCGGCGTCTGAATGTCGATTTCTGTCAGAACCTCGACATAGTCGGAATCGGAGATGAGAAAATTCTTCGCCGGCCGCACGCCGCCATGCGGCGAATAGAGCACAGTGCGGGCCGCCTCCGCGGCGGCTTCGTCGCACGCCGCGCCGGCGGCGTCGTAGGTCCTGGTCCAGATGTCGGCGCGCACGCCGGCGCGCGTCATGCCCTGGATCTCGACGAAATCGTCGCGGCCCGCCTCGCGCAGCGCGACGGCGAAAGCGTCGTCATACCAGGCGTTGACCACGAGCGAGAGCGGCAGGCGCGCAAGGAACTGCATGAGGGCGTCCGGCGCCGCAGGCGCCGCGAAGATATCGGCCATGAAGGCCTGCAGCGTCTTGCGATGGCGGCGGCCCTCGATGAACTGCGCGACCGACCACATGTTCGTGCGGATGCGGGCAGGCGCCGGCGCCTTGGCGTTGAGCGCCGCCGCGACGGCCTCCGGGGTCGAGGGAAGCGAGGATCCGCTCAACGCAAGAAGACCGGGCCCGAGATACGGGACAAGTGCGTCCGCCATGAGCCCCTCGCGAACCTTGCCCAGCTGGTCCGCAGCGCTCGCTAGGAGTGCAGGCGCAGCGAGGTCTTCGGCGAGGCTCGCGCTCATTCCTCTTCCCCCAGCTTCTTGGCGTTGACGGTGATCGGCAGTCGGGTGTCGGCGGGCATATCTGGCAGGACCAAGGTCCAGCCGTTGCGCAGTTTCACCGAACCGCCCCACAGCGTCTCGCGCTCCGTCTCGACGATCGGCTCCTCGAGGTCTTTCTTCGGCACATAGGCGCTAAATCCCTTCTCGCCGCGCCGGATCATTACTTTCATCACTCATGTCTCCTTAAGGCGCGTTCGCGCGGTCGAGGCTTGCGAGCTCCTTGCCGCGCATGCCGACCAGAGTCCCGCTGTCGACCCATTCGACCGCGTAGACGTAGAACTGCTGCAGGAATGTGCCGATGTCGCGCACGTAGCCGACCTCCCCTTTACGCACCAGAATGTCGCCGATCTTGCGGCGCGGATAGGTGCCGTCGTTGCGCACGTGCTTCAGCGACCGAACTTTCTCGCCCGGCATGAAGACGGGCGCGTCGCGAATTTCGACTTCCTGCTCGCGGCCCAGTCCCATCGTTTCAGCCCTCCGGCTTCAGGCGCCGCAGCGCCGCGTCCCGCACGACGTCGTCCTCGTCTTCGGCGAGCGCGCCGAGGCGTTCGACGGGCAGGCGCTCGGCGCAAACGAAGCGCACCCGGAAGTCCTCGTCGCTCGCCATCAGAGCGAGCGGTCCTTCGGAAATCCGTTCGGCGACGGCGATCCGAACCAGCGGATCGGGGTCATGCGTCATGCGCGGCAACACGTAGGGCGGCGCGCGGTAGGCGACCTCGCGACGAACCGAAGGATCGGGATCGTCCAGAAGCCGCACGATGAGCGCCGGTTCGGCGCGCCGGGCCGCCGCGAGGCGAACGGCATATTCCCGATCGCCGAACAGCTCCGCCAGCGCCTCGCCCGTCAGGCGCTGCGCGAGCGCAATGCGCACGCGCGGCTCCGGATCGTTCATGAGCGGGCCGAGCCGCGCGAGCGGCAAGCGCAACGCCACCATCGCGCGCACGTCCGGTTCGGGATCCGCAATGAGCGCCGTCAGGCGGAACGGCGAAGCGTAGCGCGCCGCGAGCGTCCGCACTTCGAAATAGGGATGCGCAAATGCCCGCTCCGCATGCGCCGGGTTGACGGCGAAGAAGCGGTCGATCCTGCGCGCGCGCCGGTCCATGACGCACACGCGCCCGAACTCGCAGCGCCCTAGCGCGCGGGTCTCCTCGTAGGGGCAGTCGGCGCACGAGACGGGGTTGCCGAGCCGGTCGAACGGCCCGTCGTCCTCGTCCCCTGAAGCGCCGTCGGCCGCATCCATGGCGAGCGGACCTTCAGCGATCAAGCCTTCACGCAGGTCTTCGGCACCGGGCAGACGCTGTTGCACTGCGGCGCGTCGAAGTGCCCTTCGCATTCGGTGCAGACCTTGGCGTCAATGATGTACGTGTCGTTCTTGAACTTGATCGCGCCGGTCGGGCACTCGAATTCGCAGGCGCCGCAGGCGGTGCATTGGGACGCGATGATCTTGAAAGCCATGTTCGTCTTCTCCTTCTACTCAAGCCCATATTTCCCTTCTCCCTCGGGGAGAAGGGAGCGCGAAGCGCCGGATGAGGGTCTCATGCGACGGCCTTCGCCGGCTTCACGGCGAAAGCCTCCGCGTAGAGCGCGCTGATCGCGGTCTCCGCGTATTCGTAGGCGTAGGCGTCGGTCGCGACGATGCCGGCCGCGACCAGCATGTCCTTGGGGCAATCGCCAATCTTCGCGCACAGCACGTGGCCGACGCCGTCAAGCGCGGCGATCGTGGCGTCGAGCGTCGCGTCCTCGCCGAACCCGCCCATGCAATAGGCGTCGATCTTGCGATGGCCGACGAACACGACGCCCTTGGCGGACGCCTCGTAGACCTGGAACTCCTTGGCGTGGCCGAAATGCTCGTTGATTCGGCCGCCGCCCTTGGTCGCGACGGCGACCAGCATCGAGCGGCCTTCGACGGCTGCTTGCTTGACTGAGGCGATTGCTTTTTCCTTCGCGCGCACGTGGTCGCCGCGCTCCTCGGCGACGATCTCGCGATAGGCGGCGCGCTTGCTCGGGTCGTACGCGACGTCCTCTGGCAACTGGTCGAGCGTGAATTCCTGGCCGCGATCCTCACCGAGCAGCCCGACCGCGTCGGCGCGGCACTGGCGGCAGTGGCGCATGAGCTTGGCGCCGCCGTCGAGCTTGTCCTGCAGGCCCTTCAGCTCCATCGCCGTCGGGCCGCGCTGTCCGATGAGGCCATAGTGCGTGCCATGCGCGGGATCGGAAATGAGCGGCATCACGTTGTGCAGGAAGGCGCCGCGCTCCTTGACCCAGCGATTGACCTCGATCAAGTGCTCGTCGTTGACGCCAGGGATCATCACCGAGTTGATCTTGGTCAGGATGCCGCGTGCGGTCAGCATTTCGAGCCCGAGCATCTGGCGCTCATGCAGAATCTTCGCCGCCTCGACGCCGGTCCGGCGTTTGTGCTCAAACAAGATCCACGGGTAGATTTTCGCGCCGATCTCGGGATCGACCATGTTGATGGTGATCGTCACGTGGTCGACGTTCATCTCCGCAAGTTCGTCGACGTGGTCCGGCAGCGCGAGACCATTGGTCGAGATGCAGAGCTTGACGTCTGGAATCTCCTGGGAGATGGACGCAATGGTCGCCTGGGTCTTCTTCCAGTCGTAGCAGGCGTCGCCGGGCCCCGCGATGCCGAGCACCGAAAGCTGCGGCACTTCGTTGGCGACCGTGATCACCTTGCGCTTCGCCTGGTCGGGCGTCAGCTTCTCCGACACGACGCCCGGACGGCTCTCGTTGGCGCAATCGTATTTGCGATTGCAGTAATTGCACTGGATGTTGCACGCGGGCGCGACCGCCACATGCATGCGGGCGAAATAGTGATGCGCCTCTTCCGAATAGCAGGGATGGTCCTTGATGCGGTCCCAGGTCGCCTCGTCCATATCGTCCGGCTTCATCGACGACCCGCACGACGAGGACGAGCAGCCGCCGGACGCCGCCGCCTGCTTCATGGCGTCGAAGTCGATCGGCTTCAGAACGCTGTCGAGCGAGATGGCGAACGGCTGGCTCATTATGTCGCGCTCCTGGGTCAGGGAAGCGGGACGCAAAGGCTGTGCCAGCGCGATCTTCATTCTATATCAAATGCTTAGGCGACGGCGGCGGCGACCACGGACGAACATTGGCGTGTCGCGTTCGCGACAGAAACCCGTGTCGCAAGGGAACGAAGCGGGTTGCGAGTAGCCGGTCGTCATGTGATATTGCGCGCCCGCGAATTCGAAAGCAGGGAGGGAAAAGATGGCCGCCACACATGTCGGCACGTGCTTTTGCGGCGCAGTCGAACTTGAGGTCAGCGGCGAGCCGAACGCGATGGGTTATTGCCATTGTCGCTCATGCCGCTCCTGGTCCGGCGGTCCGGTCAACGCCTTTTCGCTCTGGCCTCCCGAGGCGGTCAAAGTGACAAGGGGAGCCGAGCATATCGCGACTTATCATAAGACGGAGATGAGCCATCGACAGTTCTGCAGCAAGTGCGGCGGACACCTGATGACCGTGCATCCGCCCTTGCATATGATCGACGTATACGCGGCGACCATCCCCAGCTTGCCATTCGCCCCCGCCGTCCATGTCAACTACGCGGAGACCGTGCTGCCAATGCGCGATGGACTGCCGAAGCTCAAAGATTTCCCGGAAGAATTCGGCGGCTCCGGCGAGAGCGTTCCGGAGTAGGCCGCGCTCGCGGTTCTTTCGCCCGCCTGGCGGGGCGCGGGGCGCGGCGCCGAGGCGTTGGAGTCGCACGCTAATCCCTGCGACGCGCCCACGCTGTCGACCTTGAGCGCGCCGCGCTGTCCCGGCGGCTCGTGTCCCGCAGGCATGGAGTCGCGCGCACTCTGATGCTCGATCTCGGCGTTCAACTGCGCGCCGACGAGAATGACCACCATCGAGATCCACATCCACATCATCATGCCGACGGCCGCGCCGAGCGAGCCGTAGGTCACGTTGTAATGGCCGAAGTTGGCGATGTACCAGGAGAACAAGAGCGAGCTGATGAGCCAGGCCACCGCGGCCATGACGCTGCCGACGGTGAGCCATCGCCAATGCGGCTCAGGCCGGCATGGCAGGTAGCAATAGGCCGCTGCGAGCGCGATGACGACGAGCGCGAGCAGCACCGGCCACCTCACAACCGCGATGAGCGCGCCGGCGACGCCGCCCAGCCCCATCGTGTTGAGCACGATCGGCGCGACGACGACCGCTCCGATCGCCAGCATCAGCGAAACCATGGCGATCAAGGTGTAGAGCAGCGAGACGAGGTTCAGCCGGACAAAGCTCCGCTTTTCCTTCGCGCCATAGGCGACGTTAAGCGCGTCGATGATCGCCTTCATGCCGGCGTTGGCGCTCCAGAGGGCGAAAAGCAAGCTTACGATGAAGCCGAAGCTGAGGCTTGCGCCGTTGTTGGCGGTGAGCCGCCTCAACTCCTCGTGCAGGAGGTCGAGCGCGCCCGACGGCAGCACGCCGGACAGCGCCGACAGATGCCAGTCGATGGTCGAGGCGTTGGCGATGAGCCCGAAGAGCGATACGAACGCTGAGATGGCCGGGAAGAGCGCCAGGAGGCTGTAGAAGACCACGCCAGCCGCCACCGCTAGGAGGCGGTTGTCGTTGATCTTCTCGTAGGTGCGCTTAAGGATGTCCTTCCAGCCGCGCCAGGGAATGCGCCAGGGCGCCGTCGCGCGCCGCCCAAGGCTGCGCTCGCGGGCGCGCGAAGCGCCCTCGCTCTCGGCGGCCGGAGGGGCGACGACGCGGCGAGCGGCGACGTCGATTTCATGCGCCTCACGCGGATCGCGACGTCCGGGCCAACTCACGCCCCGGCGCGCCAAGGCGATCGCCGTCAGCGCTCCGTAGGCGATGAGCGGCAATACAAGCCGCCGTTCCGGCATAGCCCCTCGCTTGCTTCAGCGGCGCTGCGCGCCGCCGATCTGCTCCTGCGGCCCTGCGCCGGACGTCGGGCCCGATTGAGACGCGGCGCGTTCGATGTCTTCGTTCATGATTCGCGTGGCCCGGGCCACGGCTTCCGAGGCGGAAGACTGCGGAGCCGGCCCCGCTTCGCCTCCATAGGACTGATGTCCCTTCGCGCCCTCTTGAATGCCTTCGCCGACGCTGGGGGCCGCCTCGGCGACCGCGCTCGGGCTGAAGCCTTCTTCCTTCGCGGCCGACTGCGCGCGCTCGGCGACCTTGCCGGCGACGTTCTTTGCGCTGTCGAGCGCGTCGGCGCCGGCCTGGCCGGCGGCGTCCTTGACCGCGTCGCTCGTCTCCCCCATCCATTCGTCCTCGGCTTCCGAGGATGGAATCAGGCTCGCGATCGCCGCGCCGACCGCGACGCCGATCGCCGCGCAAAGGAGCGGCTGCTCGGTGATGAAGGAGGTCGCCTGCTCCCGGCCTTGCCGCAATGCCTCCGACGCCCCGCGACGCGTGCGGGCCGCGCTGTCGGCGACGCGGTCGCCGAGTCCGCCGAGCGAGGAGGATGTGCCGAGCACCGTGTCGGCTACAGTCCCGGCGACGGTCCCAGCGCTGCGCTTGACCTGATCGAGCGCGCCTGAAACCGCTCCCTTCGCCTGATCGCGCAAATCATAGGAAGTCGAGCGGACCGCGTCGGTCGCGCCGGCGACCGTATCGCTGATGGAGGTTGCGGCCTGGCCCGCCGTCTCCGCGAGGTTGGACGCCTGCCGTCCAGCGGCCTCGGTTGCACGGCGAACGCCGGACTGAACGGATGCGCCGGCCGAGCGCGCGCCCGACGTCGCGGAATCGGCGACGCGGCTCGCCGCTTCGCTCATGCGGCCGGCCGCACCTGACATCCGCGACGAGGCCAGATCCGACATGCGCGGCTTCGCTTCATAGGGATCGTAGGCCTCGTCGGCTGACCGCATCGGCCTGCCGCCATTTCCCAATCCAGTCGTGCGCATGAGCCCCAACTTCTCCGACAGGAACATCATGCAGCCAGCGCCAATCAGGAGGCTCGGAAGCGGGTTTTCGCGCATCGCATTGTTGAAGGCGCGAAGGAACGTCCCGCCCCCGGCGCGGGAATAGGTGAGCATCTCGTCGAACACCTGCCCGGGGGTCAGGCGGTCGCTGAGCTCGTCGAGATGTTCGGCGAGCTGGCGGCGCGTTCGCTCCGCCTCTCGTTCGTAATCGCGCGAGGACGAGTGGCGATCCTGATGGGATGTCATCGCACGTGCTCCTTTGCTACGACGTAATCTTCGCGCATCTGCTCGATGGTGCGGTCGGGCGTCAGCGACGACGCCTTGACTTTGTTGATCCCGGCCATCGCGAAGCCGCCGCCGATGACGAGGGCGACGACCGCGACGATCAGGAGGCTCCACTGATATGGAAGACCGGCGATCGCAATCCAGCGCGCTATGTCAAAGAGAAGGACGATGAGACCGCTCAGCGCGATGGCGCCCCCAAGCGCCAGGTAGGTTCCCGCGTTCGAGACGGCCGAAACCTTCTCCCCCATCTCGGCGCGCGCGAGCCGGAATTCCGTCTGGACGAGATAGGCGAGGTCCGAGGCGACATGCGACATCAAGGACACGATCGGACGGGCGGATTCTTTCGTAGGCATGGGCCTCAATGCTCGTTAAGCGCCGGTCCGCGATCCCTGCCGCGAACTGCTCTTGAGGAAGCGGGCAAGCGCGAATCCCGCCGCGACCGAACCGCCGAGAAACAAAACCGGCTGTGCGCGAGCCAGCTGGGCCGCAGACTCGATCAGTTCGTTCACATCGCGGTTCGACAGATTGTCCGAGAGGCCGTCGACTTTCCGGGCCGCTTCGTGGACGGCGCCTGCAACCGCCGCTGACTGGGGCTCGAGTTCCCTGGCGGCGCTGTCGATCGCGCGGGCGAAACGCTTGAGCGCGTCGACGCCGCGCGCTTTCTGGCTCTCCCCGGTCTTGCCGAGCTCGCGGCCCACCTCTCCCGCGAACTGGGCCGCCTGTTGGCGGATCGCGTCGGTCGCGGTTTTCGCGGTGTCCTTGAAGCCCGCGCCGAGCGAGCCGGGCGCGCCTGCGCTCGAGCCCGCGGGAGCTTCGGGAGCGAACGTCGTCGATGGAGGAACTGCGCTGGAGGCGGTCGCTCCCGTGGCGCCGCCCTGCCCCACTTCGACCTGCGAAGGATTCGCCATGAGCAGTCTCCTCGATGAATTGCAACGGTAAATTCGAAACCGGTTCGAGTTGTTCCGAGGCGGCGAGAATTTCCGGGCGTGCGTCGGCGCCAAGTCACGCCGCTAAACTGGCCGGGAACCATTCCGCCGGATGCCGCTTCTTTGGATAAGAGCTCCTTGTCGCGGGACCCGGGACGGAACGCCGGATGGCCGAAGCTCTGCGCTCCAAGACGGTCGTGTACGCCTCTCTGGCCGGCGACGTGCTGGTCGCCGCCTCGAAATTCGCCGCGGCCGCATTCACCGGCAGCGCCTCGATGATCGCCGAGGGCGTCCACTCGACCATCGATGCGGGAAACGACGCGCTGCTCCTCTACGGGTATCGGCGCGCGCAACTCGGGCCGGACCGGCGCCATCCGCTAGGCTACGGCCGCGAGCTCTACTTCTGGAGTTTCGTCGTCGCGTTGCTCATGTCCACGGTCGCCACAGGCATTTCGATCCTGGAAGGGGCGACGCGGATCATGGCGCCCAGCGCGATCCGCTCGCCGGGGACAATCTATCTCGTTCTCGGCGCGTCCGCGGTTTTCGAGGGCGTGTCCTGGTTCGTCGCCTGGAAGACGTTCCGAGTCGAAAAGGGCGAGGCCGGATATTGGCAAGCGATTGTCGCGAGCAAAGATCCGCCGGTGTTCATGGTCCTGGCGGAAGGCGCGGCGGCTCTCGCGGGCATCGCCATTGCGGCGGCGGGGACTTTCATTGCGACGGACTTCGATCTGCCGCTCGCCGACGGGAGCGCCTCGATCATGATCGGCTGCGTCGTCGGCGCGGTCGGCTACGTCCTCGTGCGGGAAAGCAAGGGCCTTCTGATCGGCGAGTGGGCGGCGCCCAATCTGACCGCCTCGATCCTCGCGCTCTCGGAGGAGCAAAGCGAGATCGAAGGCGCGAACGGGGTCGTCGCGACCCACCTTGCGCCCTATCAGGTGGTGGTCGCGCTGAGCCTCGAGTTTTCCGACGCGTTGCGCGCGCCGGAGGTCGAGAAGGCGGTGCAGGCGCTCGAAGTCCGTGTGCGCGAGAAGCACCCCGAAGTGGTGGCGCTGTACGTGAAGCCGCAAAGTCCCCGCGCCTTCGAAAAGGGGGTGCGCGAGACCGAAGCGAGAGGCGATTACGCCTTCACGAGCGCCCACCGGCCCAAACCGGACGCAGGCTCCGGCGGCGGAGGCAAGGCTTGAACCTCCATCGTGCGAAACCCGTCGCCCGGCCGCGCTTCACACGTCGCCCCCGCCCTTTGGGCGCGCGAGCGCGAACACGGCTTCGACGACCGCGTAATCCTGATAGCCGCAGCGCGCGAGCGGATGGGCGCTCGCCGTGTCGAACCGGCCGTCGCGGATCAACGCCTCGTCGATATGAAATCCGACGACCTCGCCGAGCGTCAGCACGCTGCCGCTCCACGCCCCGCTCGCCGTCCTGATTTCGACGACCTCGACCACCTTGCATTCGAGCGAAGCGGGACTCTCGGCGACGCGCGGCGCGGCCACGAGGCGGCAGTCGGCCATCGTGAGGCCGGCATGGGCGAACTCGTTGTCGCCGCGCGGAAACGACGCGGAGGTCGCGTTCATCGGATGACGCAATGCGTGGGTCGCGAGATTGGCGACAAATTCGCCGCTCTCCTTGGCGAAGGAGGCAGAATCCTTCCATCCCTCGCTGGAAAATCCGACGATCGGCGGCACGCTCGCGAAGCCGTTGAAGAAACTGTAGGGCGCGAGGTTGACCCGGCCGTCGAGCGCGCGCGTGGAAATCCACCCGATCGGACGCGGCGCGACGATCGCCTTGAACGGATCGTGCGGCAACTTCATCTTGTCGCGCCTGCCGGTCTCGTAGAACATGGGTCCCTCACGCGGAAAAGTTCGTGACGATGTCCGCGAGCGGCGGCCTCGGCCGGTCCTCGATCGCCGCCGCCTTGCCGATATGGATGAAGCCCGCGATGCGCTCGCGCTCGGCGAGCCCGATCGCGGCGCGGAACCTTGCGTCGTAAGCCGGCCATTCCGTGAGCCAGGTGGCCGCGAAGCCGAGCGCCCGCGCCGCGACGATCATGCTCATGCAGACCGCGCCGGCCGACAGAACCTGCTCCCACTCGGGGATTTTGACATGGGGGGCCGCGCGCGAGACGACGGCGACGACGAGGGGCGCGCGCGCGAAACGGCCCAGTTCCTCGGCGCTCGCCAATTCGTCCAGGTCCGGCTTATCGGCGAAACGGATTTCGAGCGCGATGCGGCCCGCGCGATCGCGGCCCCCGCCCTCGAACACGATGAAGCGCCACGGCGCGAGCTTGCCGTGGTCGGGCACGCGCGCGGCGACGGTCAGAATGGTCGCGAGTTCGTCCGCGGACGGGCCTGGGCCGGTCATGATCGCGGGCGGCGCAGAGCGGCGGCGTTTGAGGAGCGCAATCGTGTCGTTCATGCGGGGCTCGTTCCTTCGGGTCGAGGCCGGTGCTTGGCTCAAATCGACGGGGCTGTAAATACGCCTTCGAACCGCCTCATTGTGGCGGCACGGAGCCGCCGCCTTGCGTTTTCTGGGACCGCGACGCACGGCGGCGAGGCCAAGGCGGCAAGGCGAGGCGGCAAGGCAAAGCAAGGCGAAATGCGGGCATTTTCGCGAGTTCTGGCGGGCGTCGTTTCCCTGATGGCGTTGATCGCGCTCGGCGCGCCGGCGTTCGCCGACCCGGCGCCGGCCGACGGACAGGCGACCCTCAGCCTCTCCGCAATCCTGAACGGCGCATCGGCTCCGCTGACCGGGGGCTTGCGCTGGCGGGTGTTTCGCGTGCAGCCGGACGAGGACGGGTCGCATCCGCTCATCGTCGAATCCAGTCTCGCTCAGCCGACGCTGACCGTGCCGCCCGGCGACTACGTCGTTCACGTCGCGTTCGGGCTCGCGAGCGCGATGAAGCGCGTGACGCTCGGGCCCGAGATTCGCTCCGAGCGGCTTTCCCTCGCCGCCGGCGGCATGCGCATCGAGGGAACCGTCTCGGACGCGCCGATCGACCCTGCCAACCTATCGCTTGCGATCTATGTGCCGCAGGGGCGCAATCCCCAAGGGAAGCTCGTCTACGCCAAGGCCAAGGCGGGCGACATTGTCGGACTGCCGGAAGGCGCCTACCACATCGTCTCGACCTACCTCGACACGGTCGGAGGGCGCTTCCTCGCCGGCGCCGCGCCGAACTCGGGCAAGTCGGCGGCGCCCGCCCCGTCGACGATCCTGCCCTCCAACTCGATCGTCCACGCCGACATCAGGGTCGTTTCCGGCAAGCTGATCGACGTGACGCTGCGGCATCGCTGCGCGACGCTCACCCTGAAGCTTGTCAACAAGCCGGGCGGAGAGGCGCTCGCCAACACGACCTTCACCGTGCTCACACCCGGCGGCGACGTTATCCGCGAGCTCATGGGGGCATTTCCGTCGCTCGTCCTCGCCGAGGGCGAATACGCTGTCATCGCGCGGCACGAGGCGAAGACCTACCAGTCCACATTCCAGGTCCAGTCGGGTATGGACCGCGACGTCGAAGTTGTTGCACAAGAGAACGGCAACGAGGGGCCGGGATCCGATGCAAACCTTCTTCGTCGAGATTAAGTGCGCGCTTGGGCGCACGTACGAGGTCGCGAGCGCGCTCGCGGAAGCCGAAATCGCCTCGGAAATCTATTCGATCGCCGGCGACTACGACATTCTCGCCAAATTCTACGTCGAGAAGGACGTCGACATCGGCCATTTCGTGGGTCACAAGGTGCAGACGATTCCAGGCATCGTCGACACGCGCACGATCATCACCTTCAAGGCGTTCTAGGCGCGGCTGAATGGACTCCGTTCCCCGTGAATGCGAGGCGGCGCCGAAGGCCGGCGAAGCAATCCGGGAACCCGTGGGTCCGCGGCGCCGCGATGAAGCCGCCGGATTCCCTTTTCTCGCTCCACCAAAGACGGTCGAAATCAATGCGCTTCAGCCTCCCTCTCGTCCTCGTCCTTCTGTCCGGCACGGTCGATGCGACGGAGACCGAATTCCTGTTCGACGCGCTGCACGGGCGCACGCCCTACCACGCATCATGGGACAGACTCATGAGGCTCGTGCAGCCGACGCCCGACTGGCTCGTCCGGTTCAACAGGAACTTCGACGGCGTCGCCGGGCAGATCACGAGCGTTACGATCGACGGAAAGCCTTATTCGTTGTCCTTCGTCTGCAAGCCGACCGATTGTGAGGGCCACAAGTTCGTCGTTCTGTTCGATGCAAACGGTGCACGCGCTTTTGGCGCGCTCGGCGGCAAGGACAACGAGCCCGCCTTCTACGGCGCCCCGTCGGCGGCCGAACAGGAGGCGATGGCGAAGGCGGTGAAGTGAGGGCGACGAGCGGCTCACGCGCCCGCATCTTCGGAGCCGAGCCAGGCAAGCGCGCCCTTCAAGAAAGCATGTCCTTGCGAGCTGCGCCATTCTCCGTGCGCGATGATCACGCGGTCTGAGTTCCAGCTCAACGCCTTGGCGCGAGCGGCCCGCGCCGGCGCGCGATCGACAAACGAGAGCCGCCATTCGCGCGGCGCGCCGGGATTGGCCGCGGCGATCCCGTCAAGACGAGCGAGCGGGCGCCGCCACCACGACCAGTTTTGACGGAGAAACGGTTCATCGAAGGCCTGGATGAGATCGGCGAACATCGCGGCGCGCGAGGGACGGTGAAAGAACGCGATCTCGTCCATCGCGAATGAGCCGCGAAACCACGCCTGATCGAAGTCGACGCCCCATTCGGCCGGCGGCGTATCCTGCAAGGGCGCCGCGAACGCCAGCCCTTTGTTCCGCGCGATCGTCGACTGCGGCCCCCACAGCCTCGCGTCGGGATAGGCCGATTTCCACGCGTCCAGATAGAGGTGATGCAGCTTGTTGGGACTGACGAGATGCGCGACGCGGCCGATGCGGTCGACCTCGGCCCGAAGCTCGTTGTCGAGCTTGATCGGCGACCACACCCAGAGGCGGTCGGCGCCGATGCGTGCGATGACGCAGCGCGTCGGGTACGCAAATCCATAGAAGCTGACGATCTCGCCCTCGGCGAGCCACAGCGCGTCGTCGAGCTGTTGGAGTCGGGACATTGCGTCAGGCTGCCTTGGTTTGGGGCGCATATCAATGGTTCGTCGCCCCTTTCCGCTTTCGCGGGCATGACGACACATCGCCCTGGACCAGGGCCGTCCGTGGGCGGGCAGTGTCTCAGTTTGAGATTTGACGCCCTTGACGCGCGCTCGTGGCCAACTCCCGTCTCGTGCTATGCTGAGCGGCAAGCATGGGAGTCCCTCGTATGTCAAATCGGCGAGAGCTGTACCGCAGCCCAAACGGCGATTCCTGGTTTCTTGGTCGGGAACCGGAGAACGGTCACGCGTTCGTCATCCATCAACCCAACGCGCCTTCTGGCGGCCGCTTGTCACACATTGAATTGGGGGCTTTCCTGAGAGACGGGGTGGGACCTGAACAGCAGGCTCTGTTGCGGCTAATTGGTACATTGGTGGAGGTCCCCCCTTATGCCCACCGGACCTAAAGGCAAGCAGCGCCCCGCCGACGTGATCGGCACAGCCGTGAGGGTCATGTGGATTGCAACAGACGAGGAAACTGACCCGCTACCCGCCGACGACGGCAAGGACCCTGAGACACTACCCGCGGGCGACCTTCTTCGACTTATCCGAGGTCATGTGCGATCATGTCCGCGCCAGATCGAACGCGCGGACCGCGGGGTCGGCGAGGGCGTGAGCAGTCTTGAGGCCGCGACGAGGGGTTCGGCGGTCAGGGAGGATAGCGATGAATTGGTCTCTCGTTAAAGGCGCATGCGTTGCGATGACGCTCGGCTGCTTTGCTTCGCCGCAGGCCGGTGCGATCCAGGTTTACGGCGGGGCGAACCCGACGGTTCTGGACGGCGGCATGGTGACGAAGGTCGTGGTTGTCCGTCGCGGCGGCGCGTACCATGGCGGCGTCTATCGCGGGCCCCACGGCGGGGTTTACCGCCACGGCGGCGTCTATCACGGCGGCGTCTATCACGGCGGGGCCTATGGCTATCGCGGTGGGGCCTATGGCTATCGTGCGGGCGCCTATGGCGGTTGGGCGAGGCCGGGCTGGTATGGATGGCCGGCCGGCGGCGCCATCGCGGCCGGAGCGGCGCTTGGCTTCGTCGGCGCCGCAGCCGCCGCGTCGTGGGCCGGCGCCCCGCCCGCGCCTGGCCTATGCTGGTATTATACCGACCCAGGCCAGCGACAGGGCTTCTGGGACGCCTGCCCCTAGTGGCGCGATTCGATCATAGCGAAGGGTACAAGCTTTTCAGCTTGATCCGGGCATCATTCGTTGTGAGGTGCCACTCGGCGATGGCGTGAGTTTTGTTTCGCTCGCAGACCCAGGCGGCGACCTCGTCGATGACGGCCTGTTTATTGGGGATGCGGCGGTCGAGGCATTGCGAGGCGAGGACGCCGAGTTCGGATTCGGCCAAGTCGAGCCATGAGCCGTGTTTGGGCGTGTAATGCCATTCGAAGCGTTCGACCAGACGCCGGGCCTCGGTGGCGGGAAAGGCTTCGTAGAGCGAGGCAGCGGCGTGCGTGTTGAGATTGTCCTGGATGAGGACGATCGTTTCGGCTTGTGCGAAGTGGACGTCGGCCAGGTCTTTCAGAACATGCGCGTAATCGACGGCTGTTCGGCGGTCGGTGACCTTGACGTGGCGCCAGCCTTCGAGCGGCGCGAACATCATGAAGAGGTTGGCCACTCCGTTGCGCGCGTATTCGTAGTCGACCCGGGCCGGAAGCCCCGGGCGCAACGCGACTGGCGCGCGCGTTTCGGCGATGAGTTGCTTGGAGGGTTGCTTGGAGGTCTCGTCCAGACAAACCACCGGGCGGTCCGGGTCGCGCGCCCGCGTGTAAACCTACAGTACGTCTTCCATCGCCGCTACGAACGCGCCGCTGGCCTTGGGCGGGATGACCCAGTATTTGCGGCGGTGCGGCTTAAGAGCGTTTTTTTGAGCACGCGCTGGATCGTTGAGTCGCTGGCGGCCTCGACGATGCCGAACTCCACCACCTTGCTCTCCAGTAGTCGCAAGCTCCAACGCGCATAGCCCTCTGGCGGCTTGGAGCAGGCCAGAGCGATCAGCCGGGCCTCCTTTTCGCCATCGAAAATCCGCGGCACGGCTGGCGCAGCCGCGGTCTTGCGGCTCAAGACGGCATCGAGCCCTTCTTCCACCAATTGCTTGCGAACCCGATAGACCATGGAAACGCTGGTCTCCAGAGCCTCGATGATCCGGCTGTCGCTCCAGCCTTCGCCGTCGTCCGAGACGTCGGCCTTCAACAGGATGCGCGCCTTCAGAAGCCGCTGCGCCGCGCTCTTACCCTTGCGGATCATCGCCTCAAGCTGCTGACGTTCTTCGGCGCTCAGCCGTACGACATACCGCTTCACCGAAGGCGTCTTCGCCGCCATAATTTCCTCCATCGCTCCAATCGCGATCGATAAGGAATCGTCAATTCCTTTCGAAATCGTTGAAGCGAGCCACTAGTCGCCCGCTTCCGGCAGATTGGAACGCCGGCCTTTCGACGGGGCAACGGTGGGGGAAGGCAATGGTTCGCGCGCACGCCACGCGACAAGGGACGGGGCCTTCAAGAAAAAAACGGGCGACCCGCTCGTAACCCATTGAAAAGTCCCAATTCGACAAACCAAATGCAAGGAAATACAAGGTTAATTCCTTGCATTTCCCTTGCATTTGGTTTGGTCTGGCTTGGATTCAGCTTGGATTGGCTTGGTTTTCCTTGGCGGCGTTCGGCTTTCGAGGAGCGAGCTATAGCCGCAAGCGCATCTTTAACCAAATACAATTTGTTATACAAAATTAGTCATAGAGAGCTGTCGTAAAATCTGCTAGGGATCTTATATGTGGCCTCATCGAAGCGCCGCGCGAGAGATCCGAATGCCCGACGTCATCACCGCCAGCCGCCTCGCGGATGGCGTTGTCGTTTTTCAGACGGACGAAGGCTGGAGCGAGGACTTCAACCGCGCCGCGGTGCGGCCGGACGAAGCCGCGACCGCCGCCGCGCTCGCGCGCGCCAAAGCCGACGAAGCCGCCAACCTCGTCGTCGAGCCCTACGCGGTTCCGGTCGAGGAGCGCAATGGGCATGTCGCGCCGAAATCGCTGCGCGAGGCGATCCGCGCCGCAGGGCCGACGGTAAGGCGCGACCTCGGCAAGCAGGCGCATGGGTGCGCGCCCCACACCGGCCCGACAGCCGTCCTGGAGGCCGAACATGTATCACTATGACGACTTCGACTCAGCCTTCGTCGCCGCGCGCGTCGAGCAGTTCCGCGACCAGGTCGCGCGCCGGCTCTCCGGCGAACTGACCGAGGAGCAGTTTCGCCCGCATCGCCTGATGAACGGGCTCTATCTGCAGCTCCATTCCTACATGCTGCGCGTCGCCGTGCCCTACGGCACCTTGAACTCGCGCCAGATGCGCAAGCTCGCCGAGATCGCGCGCAAATACGATCGCGGCTACGGGCATTTCACCACCCGGCAGAACATCCAGTACAACTGGCCGGCCTTGAAGGACACGCCCGACATCCTCGCCGAGCTTGCGACGGTCGAAATGCACGCGATCCAGACCTCGGGCAATTGCGTGCGCAACGTCACCGCGGACCATTTCGCCGGCGTCGCGCACGACGAGGTCGCCGATCCGCGGCCCTACGCCGAGATCCTGCGCCAGTGGTCGTCGCTCCATCCGGAATTCTCGTTCCTGCCGCGCAAGTTCAAGATCGCCGTCAATGGCGCTACGCATGACCGCGCGGTCATCCAGGCGCACGACATCGGGCTCCAGATCGTGCAGAACGAAGCGGGCGAGCTCGGCTTTTCCGTCTATGTCGGCGGCGGCCTCGGCAGGACGCCCTTCATCGGCCGCAAGGTGCGCGAATTCCTGCCCGAGCGCGATCTTCTCGGCTATGTCGAGGCGATCCTGCGCGTCTACAACATGGAAGGCCGGCGCGACAACAAGTTCAAGGCGCGCATCAAGATCCTCCTGCATGAGAAGACGCTCGAGAAGTTGCGCGAGGAGATCGAGTCTGAATTCGCCGCGCGCGACCGCAAGGCGCTCGACCTGCCGGCGCAGGAGATTGCCCGCGTCGCCGCGTTTTTCGCGATGCCGGACCTCGAGCCGAAGAAGCCGCTCAGCGACCGCGTCGAGCGCCGCAAGGGCAAGGACGCGCGCTTCGCGAGCTTCCTCGCCTCCAATGTCACGTCGCACAAGACGCAGGGCTATGTCGTCGTGACCGTGTCGCTGAAGCCGATCGGCGCGCCTCCGGGCGACGCCAGCGCCGACCAGATGGACGCTGTCGCCGACCTCGCCGAGGATTACGCGCACGACGAGATCCGCGTCTCCCACGAGCAGAACCTGATCCTGCCGCATGTCGCGCTCGACGATCTGCCCGCCGTCTACGACCGTCTTGCCTCGGTCGGCCTGGCGACGCCGAACGCCGGCGCGATCAGCGACATCATCGCCTGCCCCGGTCTCGACTATTGCGCGCTGGCGACCGCGCGCTCGATTCCGGTCGCCCAGCGCATCGCCGAGCGGTTCGGCGACGGAGCGCGGTCGCACGCGATCGGCCCGCTCAAGATCAAGATTTCCGGCTGCATCAACGCCTGCGGGCATCATCACGTCGGCCACATCGGCATTCTCGGACTCGAGCGCGCGGGCGAAGAGACTTACCAGATCACGCTCGGCGGCTCGGGCGACGAGCAGGCGGCGATCGGTCAGATCGTCGGGCCCGGCTTTAGTTCCGAGAACGTCGTCGCGGCCGTCGAGACCATCGTCGACACCTACATGGACTTGAGGCGCGGGGAGCAGGAGACCTTCCTCGACGCCTTCCGGCGCGTCGGCATCGCCCCCTTCAAGGAGGCGCTTTACGAACGAAGCGCCGGACAGGACATCTGATGAGCGCGCACGACGTCAAGCTGTTCGGCGACCAGATCGCCGCCTCGCGGCTCGAGGGCCGCTTTGCGCGCCTGAAAGCCTCGTCGCTCATCCGCCTTGTGATCGAGGACCTCTACCCCGGCCGCGTCGCGCTCGTCTCGAGCTTCGGCGCCGACGCCGCGGCGCTCTTGCACATGGTCTCGCGCGTCGACCGCGCGACGCCCGTGATCTTCGTCGACACGGGCCAGCATTTCCCGGAGACGCTTGGCTATCGCGATCAGCTCTGCGAAATGCTGGGCCTGACCAACGTCATCGCGGCCGGGCCGCGCGCGGACACGATTGCGCAGGAGGACCCGGAAAAATTCCTGTTCATGAGCGATCCCGACCGCTGCTGCGACATCCGCAAGGTGCGTCCCCTGGCCGAGGCGATGGAGGGCTATGACGCCTGGATCACCGGGCGGAAAGGCTTTCAGAGCCAGATCCGCGCTACCTTGCCGCTGTTCGAGGCGGAGGGCGAGCGCGTCAAGGTCAATCCCCTGGTCGGCTGGAGCGCGACGGACGTCCTGAACTACATCGCCGAGGCCGGCCTGCCGCGCCATCCGCTCGTCGCCAAGGGCTTTCCCTCGATCGGCTGCCTGCCCTGCACCAGCGCGGTCAAGCCCGGCGAGGACCCGCGCGCCGGCCGCTGGCGCGGCCGCGGCAAGACCGAATGCGGCATCCATACCGCGCCGCTCGACGCGGGAGCCGACATCTGATGACCCTGTGGCGGCGCGGCGGCTTCGTCGAAGACGCGTGGACCTTCGTCGCCGACGGCGCGCCGGCGCCGGACGCCGGCCCGATTATTGTTTCGCTCAAGCGCTGGCTCGCCGAGCCCGAGGCCCTGAAAGATAGAACTGCGCCGGTCGGCGTCGCGGTCGATGCGGGGGCCGACGCGCAGGCGCACCTCGCCGACCTCGCCGGCCGCCCGCTGGTGGCGCTCGCTTTCGCCAAGTTCGCGGACGGCCGGTCGTTCTCCTACGCGCGGCTGCTGCGCGACCGCTACGGCTTTACCGGCGAATTGCGCGCGGTCGGGGACGTCTTGATCGACGAAATTCCGCTCATGCTGCGCTGCGGCTTCGACTCGTTCGAGGTGACCAACGCGCCAACGTTGCGCGCGCTTCAGGCGGGCCGTCTGCCCGGACCGCCAATCCATTATCAGCCCGGCAGCGGCAGCGGCGAAGCCCCGGCGGGCACGAGGCCGTGGCGAACGGTGACGCTAGCCTCCCCTTCATGATCCACGTGCATGGCTAACTCCCGCGGCCTCTGGCGGCGCTTGAGGCTTTCGGGTAAGGGGTGGCTCGCTCGCTGGATCTGCTTCCCAAGATTTTGGCTCGTATCACGTCAATCGCGATTGAGTTGCGGGGTCGGCGTGATCGTCCAAACGAAGGGTCAATGGCCGCATCGCTTCCAATCCCAATTGTGATGGTGACCTTTCGCAATCCGGACGATGTCGTCGAGTGCCTCCACTCGCTTGGGCGGTCGAATCCCGATCCCGCGTTTGACCTCTATATTTGCGAGAACGGCGGCGCCGCGGCCTTTGCGAGGCTCTGCGCGCGCCTGACGGCCGATGGCGGACCGTGCATCGCGATCACGGCGGCTGCGCCGTGCCCAACGTGCGAATTTACGTCGGTCCGATCGTTCGCTTTCAAAGGAGTCGACGCGAAGGTCTTTGTCGGCAACGCCGGCGAAAATCTCGGCTACGGGGGCGGCGTCAACCGATGGTTAGGGCCTCTGAAAGATGCGGGCGATTGGCCTGGCGCGCTCGTGCTCAATCCTGACACCACGGTCGATCCAGATGCGCTCGGAGCGCTCTTGCGCTACGCGAAAATCAGCGGGAAGGGAATGATCACCGGGCGTATCGCGCTCGCCGGCGACCCGACCCGCATCCATACGCGTGGACTGAGATGGCGGCGGGTGCTCGCCAACCCCGCCGCGGTAGGCCGCAATGAGCCCTTCGACAGTCGCCCGCCGTCCAAGAACGTCGAGCGCGAACTCGACGCTCCATCCGGATCTTTCGTCTACGTCACCCGCTCCTGCCTTGAAAAGATCGGCCTCCTGGAGGAGCGCTATTTCCTCTATTTCGAGGATCTCGACTGGGGTCTGCGCGCCAAACGATCCGACGGCATCGGCTACGCATTCGATTCCGTCGTCTACCATAAAGGAGGAACGACGATCGGCACCGGTCCGGTGGCCACCATCTCCGAGTTCGCGACGTACCTCGCCTTTCGCAACAAATTCCTCTTCGTTTACAGATATTTTCCGACGTGGTTGCCCTGGACGACGATCGTGTCGTTTGCTCGCGCGATGGAATTCGGCCTGCGCGGCAGGAGAGCGAATATGCGCGCCGCCTTCCACGGAATGTTCGACGGAATCTTGCGGCGCGAGGGGCGCCCGGACGACGTATTGAAGCGCCACCTCGCCAGCATGGCTGAAGAAAAGACCACGTGAACGCGAAGCGAAAGATCAAGGTCGTCATCGCAGCAGCGTGGTGGTGCGCTGATCGTGCGGCCAGCCTCATCGGGATTAGGCCCGATCGCGCCGGCGCGCTCACGGTCCTCTACTATCACGCCGTCCGCGACGGCGACGCGATCGCCTTCGAGCGTCAGCTGGACTCCATAGGCTCCTACGCCGACGTCGTGGAGCCTGACCATCTCGGCGAGAAGACAGGTCGCCCGAAAGTCGCGATCACATTCGACGACGCCTTCGTCAGCGCGATCGATAATGCATTGCCGCCTCTCGAAGCTCGCAAGATGCCGGTCACAATCTTCGTGCCCACGCGGCGCCTTGGCATGCACCCGCAATGGGCGATGGAGCATGACGCGACGGATCGGGAGGAAATCGTCGCGACCGCAGAGTCTATTCGCGCCCTGGCCGATCGCGGCGTGCGGATCGGCTCGCACAGCCAGACTCACCCCAAGATGACGGCGCTCGATCCCCGACAGGCGGCTCAAGAGCTGTCCGAGTCGAAAACAGACCTCGAGGCCCTGATCGGCGGACCTGTCGACATCTTTGCTTTCCCTTACGGCGACTTCAACGAAGCTGTTGTCGAAATTGCGCGCGCTTCGGGCTACCGATTCGTATTTTCGACTCAACCGGGGACGATAGATCCGCGCGACTTGAATATCCTCCGCGCTCGGGTGTCCACGGACCCGTCGGATTCGCCGTTCGAATTCTGGCTCAAGCTGCGTGGCGGCTACGATTGGATGCCGCTGGCCTCGCGAATGAAAAAGCGTCTCTCGTCAATGCGCCGGTGATGCGACAATTCGCACATGAATCCTGAAGTTCGCCAGGCGACGATCGACGACTATCCCCGGATCGACGCGTTCATCCGCGAGGCTTACCAGGACCTCGCTCCCTACAAGGCCTACAACCGGTGGCGTTGGCAATTCGTCGACAATCCCTTTGTGGAGCTCGGCTCGAAGCCCCCGGTGTGGATAGCGCTCGCGGGAGATCGGGTCGTCGGACAGATCGCCGTTCAACGATGCGGATTGACCGCGGAGGGAAAGAGCTATGCCGCCGGCTGGATCGTCGATGTCATGATCCTGCCGGAGTTTCGTCGGCTCGGGCTGGGTCATCGTCTTTACCAGGCTGCCGCGGAAAGCGGACTGGCGCTCATCACGCTGACCATGGCGACAGCGACCCGGCGCATGGCCGACCGGCTAGGCGCAATCTCGCTTCCGGCCATGCAGCAATGGTCGCGGGTGGACGCTCCCAACGGGTGCGATGTCTCCCGATACATCGTCGCTCGCACGGCTTACCGGCCGAGATGGAAGGCCGCAGCGCATCTGTTCGATCGTCTCGGCGCGCCATTGGCGGTCGCGTCCGCCACGCGCGCCTATGCGGATCTTCGCGATCGATTTTCACCGCAAGATCCGGGCGCCGAATACTCTTTCCAGCCGGTTGAAAGGTTCGAAGCAAACATAGACGCTATCTGGGCGTCCGTTCAAAGCCGGTTCGCCGGGGTCCCGCGGACGGAACGGCACCTCAACTGGCGGTTCGTGGATTGCCCGCAACTTCGCTACGAGCGTCTTCAGGTCGCGCGGGGCGGCCGTCTCGTCGGCTATCTCGTGCTTCGCGATTGCGAGGAGGTCGAGTTGCGCCATGGAATTCTGGTCGACGCTCTCGCGCTTGACGACGATGAGGACGTGTGGCGGGCGCTTATCGCTCACGCGAGCCGCTTCTTCCAGAAACGGGTGGCGGTTGTCGAGGCGGCGTTCTCGACCCCGGCCGCGATTCGCGCGCTCAGACGCGGCGGCTTTTTTCCTACCAAGAGCCATCGGCCGACGATCGTTTGCATCGACAGATCTGCACGCGAGCAGCTTGCCAGCGCAAACGCATGGTTCTTCAACCGAGGCGATCACGACTGGGATCAGATTCATTTGGTCTGACGGCTTGCTCGGCGTCGCCGCGCCACATCGCGATCGTCCAGCCAATGTCCTCGAAGCGAATCCTTTCGGCTATGACGCCCGGTTTCGACAAAAGAATCGGGTCGAGCGCGTCCCGGTGCTTGTCGACGTAGGTGGCGACAACCCGACGGCCAAGGCGTTCGAGCATTCTCACGTAACCTGGGACGTCCCTGACGTAGTAGAGCACCTCACACGCCGTGACGACGTCGAACCGTCGCGGGCCGACGGCGTCCGGCAGATTGAAGAGGTCGCCTGCAACGAATGCAACTTCAGGCGCTCGCGCCCTCGCTCTTTCTATCGCGGTCGAGCTCACGTCCAATCCGACAACGACGCGCGCTATCCGTCGCAGGAAGAGCGTCTGATGGCCCTCTCCGCACCCGACTTCGAGCAGCCTGTCGACCGGCCCCAGATGTCGCATGAGAAAGGCGTTGGTTTCGCCGAACCGGTGCTGTTCGCGCCTCGTCTCCATGCCCCAGGGATCGGGTAGCTTGTAGAGCAGATCGAGCCGGCGGTGCGAATCCGAGAAGTGGACGCTGCGCAGCATCACGCGCTTCCAAAGTCTCGGAAGAAAGCCCGAGTTTTCGTCCATTTGCGTGAGCCTCTGAGGCCTCCATTGTCGCGATGGGAGTTCATGCCCTCATGGGTAAAGCTTGTCGAGAGGCGCGGGCCTTCGTCAGCTTGTTCACACCGAGCAACCGGTGCTAGAAGGCCGCGCACTCTCATGGTTGCGAGGCGTCATGGCGACAGAGCCACTCACGATCAACGCCACGGCTTCTTTCTTGCGAGAACAGCGGCCGATCGTTTCGGTGGTCATTCCCCACTACAACGACCTCGGGAATCTCGAGCGTTGCATGGAGCTGTTGGCCGCGCAGACGCTGCCTCGCGATCAGTTCGAGGTCGTAGTCGCGGACAACAACTCGCGCTGCGGCTTGAAGGAAGTCGAGCGCGTCTGCCGCGATATTGCGCGCGTCGTGCCCGCGCCGATTCAAGGCGCCGGGGCCGCGCGCAACGCCGGGGTCGAAGCCGCGAACGGCCGAGTTCTGGCATTCATCGATTCCGATTGCCGCCCGGTTCCAACCTGGCTCGAAAATGGCCTTGCGGCCATTTCGAAGGCGCAGATCGTTGGCGGACGGGTCGAGGTCGACTACGAGGACCCAGCCCGCCCCACTGCCGTCGAGGCCTTCGAGAAGGTGTTTGCTTTCAACTTCAAGCGCTACGTCGAACAGCTCGGCTTCGCCGGCTCGGGCAACATGTTTGTGCGCCGGGAGATATTCGACCGCGTCGGCGGCTTCCGCGGTCAAGTCGCGGAGGACGTGGACTGGGGCCGGCGCGCGGTGGCGGCGGGATTCCGCTGGACCTACGCCGCCGACGTCGTCGTCTCCCATCCGGCCCGCCGCAACTGGACCGAACTCAGCCAGAAGTGGAGAAAGGCCTCGCGCGAGGCGTTCGCGGCGACCATCGAAAAGCCTAACGGGCGGATCTTGTGGCTTCTGCGCAGCTTAGCGGTTCTTGCGTCGCCGCTTGTGCACTGGGTCGAGGTCGCCCGATCGGAGAAGCTCGCCAACCCTCGGCAGCGACTGGCGGCTATCGGCGTCCTGTTCCGCATCCGCGCATGGCGTTTCATCGAGGCGCAGCGGCTTCTTCTGAAGCAGCGCTAGCGGATCGCCCTTATCTCTTCCACCCTCGGAGGCCCAAAAGGAGCCCTCGCTTCGGCACGTCTGGGTTCTCAAACCCAGCCGCCGAGCTCGCGCCGCACGACCGCCTCGATCACGGCGATCCCGTCGGGACTGTCGTTCAGGCAAGGGATCGCCGCGAACCTTTCACCGCCCGCTTGCCGGAAATAGCCCGCGTTCTCGACGCCGATCTCCTCGAGCGTCTCGAGGCAGTCGGCCGCGAACCCCGGCGTGACCACGGCCAGGCGCTTCACTCCGCCCGCCGCCAGCTCGCGAACCGTGTCGGCCGTGTAGGGCTTCAGCCACTCGGCCCGGCCGAAGCGCGACTGGAAAGTCATGCGTAGACGGTCCTCGCTCCAGCCCAGGGCGTCGCGCAGAAGCCGCATCGTCTTGGCGCAATGGCAGAAGTAGGGGTCGCCGTTGTCGAAATAGGACTGCGGCACGCCGTGGAACGAGGCGAGCACGATTTCCGGCTCGAAGTCGAGCGCCGCAAGCCCGGCGCGGGTCGAGCGGGCGAGCGCCTCGATATAGACGGGGTCGTCGTAATAGGGCGCGGCGACGCGCAGCGCGGGTTGCCAGCGCATGGTCTTCAAGGCGTCGAACGCCTTGTCCGCCACGGTTGCGGTCGTCGCCGCGCAATATTGCGGGTAGAGGGGCGCAACCAGAATTCGGTCGCAACCGTTCGCCTGCAGCGCTTTCAGCCGCTTGGCGATCGGCGGCTGGCCGTAGCGCATCGCCCAGTCGACCTCGACGCGGGGGCCGAGATCGCTCAAGGCCTGGCCGAGCTTCTCGCTCTGGGCGCGCGTAATCGTCTTGAGCGGCCCCTCGTCCCGCTCGTTGTTCCAGATCGAGGCGTAGTCGCGGCCCCTCGCGGCGGGCCGCTTCAGGAGGATGAGTTCGAGGATCGGCGCCCAGACGATGCGCGGCGCCTCGATCACCCGCCGGTCCGACAGAAACTCCTTCAGATAGCGACGCATGGACCAATAGTCCGTGCCCGCCGGCGTGCCGAGGTTGACGATCAGGACGCCGATTCGGCCGCTCCGCACGGTCGGATGGCCTGCGGGGCGGCCCGATTGGGCCTCCTTCAGGCGCGACAGGACGTTCATGCGGGCGCCCCGCATGAGGTCGTCATGAGGCCGCCGGCGTGAAGTTGGTGGCGACGCCGTTGATGCAGTAGCGCAAACCGGTCGGCGGCGGGCCGTCCGGGAAGACGTGGCCGAGATGCGAGCCGCAGCGCGAGCAGTGCACCTCGGTGCGGGTCGTGCCCCAGCTCTTGTCGACCGAAGTCTTGATTGCGCCTTCGACGGGCGTCGTGAAGCTCGGCCAGCCGGTGCCGCTCTCGAACTTCGTCTTGCTCTCGAACAACGGCTGACCGCAGGCCGCGCAGGCGAACACTCCCGCGCGCTTTTCCCAAAGGAGCGCGCAGCTTCCCGCGCGCTCGGTGCCATGCTCGCGCATGATCGCATATTGCTCGGGCGTCAAAATTTTGCGCCACTCGGCCTCCGTATGCGTGACCGGGAACTGGCCTTGGCTCATGAAGTCCTCCTCGACGCGTCGATCCTATCATAAAAGCGAAAACGGGCGGCGGAGACCACTCTTCGCACGAGCGCCCGCCTCTGTTACGGCAGGCCCATGCGTTGCATTTAGGCGAATCGCCGCTCAAGATCACGTCGATGGACGCAAAAAGGCTCCGGCGCCTTGCCTTCGCGCTTGTGGCGGCGCTTGGGGTCTATCTCCTTTTCGCCTATCTGGTCGCGCCCTTCTTCTGGCGCCACTACGAGCACCAGGCCGGTCTCGCGGGCGTCGAGGCGAAGACCTTCACCACGCAGGGCATTCCCGGCGATGCGATCAACGTCGGTCTCGAAGGCTCGGAGGCGGACGTCGTCTGCGCGATGACCGCGGCCGGGTGGTCGCCCGCCGATCCGGTCACGATCGCCTCGTCGCTCAAGATCGCCGGCAGCGTCGCGTTCCGCCGCCCGTATCATCGGGCGCCTGTCAGTCCGCTGTTTTTCGAAGGCCGCAAGCAGGATCTCGCTTTCGAGAAGCCGTCAGGCAAGAGCGCCTCGTCGCGCCACCACGTCCGCTTCTGGAAGGCGCTCGACGCCGGGGAGGACGGCCGCCCGGTCTGGCTCGGTTCCGCGACATTCGACGATCATGTCGGCGTCAACCACTATACCGGACAGATCACGCACCATGTGGCGCCGGACATCGACGCCGACCGGGATCTCTTGTCAGCCAATCTCGAGGCGGCGGGGAAGGTCGAGGCGACCTATTGGGTCGGAGCCACCGGTCCGACCTTGTTCGGCCGGAACGGCGGCGGGGATCCCTATTTCACCGACGGCGAAATCGCTTTCTCGCGCCTCGTCGAAGGCTGCGAAGCTCATCAGGGCGCGCCGGTTGCGCTTCCGGCGCCGCCGCGGATTGCGGCCAAGAACGCCGTGTTCGCGTGGATCGCGAAGCTGTGGCGGGCGCTGCCGACGTGGCCGGAGGCGCGATCCGGTCAACCGGTGAAGACGACCGTCTTGCCCTGATTGATGAGCACCCGGTCCTCGAGCACGTTGGCGATGGCGCGGGCCAGAACCCTGCGCTCGATGTCGCGTCCCTTGCGCACGAGCACCTCGGGCGTGTCGCGGTGGCTGATCCGCTCGACGTCCTGCTCGATGATCGGGCCTTCGTCGAGGTCGGAGGTGACGAAATGCGCCGTCGCGCCGATGAGCTTCACGCCGCGCGCATGCGCCTGATGGTAGGGCTTGGCGCCCTTGAAACCCGGCAGGAACGAATGGTGGATGTTGACGCAGCGCCCCTGCAGCTTGGCGGCGAAGCCGTCCGACAGGATTTGCATATAGCGCGCGAGCACGACGAGGTCGGCGCTGGAGGCCTTGATCGTCTGCCAGACCTGCGCCTCCTGCTCCATTTTCGTCTGGCGCGTGACCGGGAAGAAGTGGAAGGGGATCTGGCCGAAATCGATATGGGCGTAGGTCTCGCGCGGATAGTTGGCGATGATCGCGACCGGCTCCATCGGCATTTCCCCGCTGCGCCAGCGATAGAGCAGGTCGACCAGGCAATGATCGAACCGCGAGACCAAGAGCGCGACCCGCTTGCGCTTGTCCGACGGGCGCATCGACCAATCCATGGCGAAGTCGGCGGCGACCGCCTTGAAGGTCTGCCCGAGCGCAACGGAGTCCGCCTCGGCCTTCGCGGGATTGAACTCGACCCGCATGAAGAAATTGCCCGTCTCCGTGTCGTCGAACTGCTGCGCGTCGAGGATGTTGAAGCCGCCGTCGAACAGCGCCGCCGAGACCCGCGCGACGATGCCCGGCCGATTGGCGCAAGAGAGCGTAAGGATATGGCGCGCGCTCGACATCGTACGTAGCTTCCCCATGGCCCGCGCCTGACGAGCGGGCCGATGGGCGCTCGCTTAAGGCAGTCGGCCACGCTCGCGCAAGCGAATGCGCGGCCCAAGGGGTACAATCCGCGGGCGCCGGCGGCGCCTCACATGCCAAACTCCTCCGTCAACGCAGCAATCGCCGCCAGCTTAAGGCCAGCCGGCCGCTCGCGCGCGATTGCGCGAAACTGGGGCGCTCGACTATTCCCGTTCCGGAACCGGGACGTTGAGCGTGGTCGACACCATTGCGTAGAGGCCGACGAGGTAGATCATCTCGTTGGTCCCGTGCTGGCCGAAAGTGTCGACCGCCAGCTGGTACAGGGGCTCCGGCAGCGTGCCGCCGCGCACGAGCTTGAAGGCGAGATCGTAGGCGACACTCTCTTCGGCGCTCAGATCTTTCGGCTTCACATCCGCGACCAGCGTCGCAAGCCGCTCCGGCTTCATGCCTTCGCGCTCTGCGACCGCGATATGGGCGTAGATTTCGTAGGCTGCGTCATACCGCGCGCCGACGACGAGGATGACGATCTGCCGAACATTGTCGGGAAGCGACGCGTTTGCCGTCATCACCATGGTCAGGTCCCAGATCGCCTTGCCGATGCCCGGCTCATGCAGCCATGGGTTCCACGGGCCCATCAGGGCGCCGTCCTCGCGTAGGACCTTGAAAGCGTTGAAGTTGCTGGCGATGCCCTGGCGCATGACGTCGTACAGCGATTTCTGCTCCGCCGTCAGCTCGGAGGGCGGGATAAGGGGCAGGCGCATGAAGATCCTCCTCTTGAAACCCTTGGGAACGATGATCCGCCGATCGACATTGTTTCAGCGTTCGAGATCGGAAGGCGGCCTCGATCCAGTATAGGCGCTTTCCTGTAGCTACGATGTCGGCCGGTCGCACCGGGCCTCCGAAACGCCTTCCTCTCGACTCGCAAGCGGCGCGGCGGCGCCTTATATGTCGCACGATCGTCATGACGGGCGACGTTTTTCGGCCGTCGCGGCGGGCGTGCCTGATTCGTTTTCCGGATTTGTGAATGACCTCCCACTCCCCCGCTGCGCAGATCGCGAATTTCACCCTCGCCAACGGTCTTCAGGTCGTGGTCATTCCCGACCGCCGGGCGCCCGTCGTCACCCATATGATCTGGTACCGCAACGGAGCGGCCGACGATCCGCCCGGCAAGTCGGGCATCGCCCACTTCCTCGAGCACCTGATGTTCAAGGGGACGAAGGCCCATCCGAAGGGCGAGTTCTCGGAATTCGTCTCCGAGATCGGCGGGCAGGAGAACGCCTTCACCGGCTCCGACTTCACCGCCTATTTCCAGCAGGTCGCCAAACAGCACCTGCGGGCCTGCATGGAGTTCGAAGCGGACCGCATGACCGGCCTTGCACTGACCGACGACGTCGTCGCGCCCGAGCGCGACGTCGTGCTCGAGGAGCGGCGCATGCACTGCGACACCGACCCCGGCGCGCAGCTTGGCGAGGCGGTCCAGGCGACGCTCTTCACCCATCATCCCTACGGCATCCCGATCATCGGCTGGGGCCACGAGATCGAGGGCCTCAAGCGCGAGGACGCGCTCGCGTACTACCAGAGGTTCTATACGCCCGAGAACGCGATCCTCGTTGTCGCCGGCGACGCCGAACCCGAGGAGACGCTCGCCCTCGCCGAAGAGACTTATGGCAAGGTCGAGCCGCGCGGCGCGGCGCCGGAGCGCAATCGCCCCCTGGAGCCGCCGACGGTCGCGGACCGCCTCGTGACCGTCGCGGACGAGAAAGTGCAGCAGCCGAACTGGCAGCGCCACTATCTCGCGCCCTCCAGCCGCACCGCCGAGCCGGGCGAATCGGAGGCGCTGGAAGTCATGGGCCACCTCCTCGGCGGAGGGCAGACGAGCTTCCTCTATCGCACGCTCGTGATCGAGGAGCGGCTCGCAGTCTCGGCCTGGGCCTATTACCACGGCACGGCGCTCGACCAGAGCCGGTTCATCGTCAACGTGACGCCCGCCCCGGGCGTGTCGCTCGAGGCGCTAGACAAGGCGTTCGACCGGGCGCTGGCAAAATTCCTCAAGGACGGGCTCGAGCCGGGCGCGCTCGAGCGGGCGAAGACCCGCCTCGTCGCCGACGCCATTTACGCCCGCGACAGCCAGTCCGATCTCGCGCGCTGGTACGGCTCGTCGCTGGCGATCGGCCAGACCCTGCGCGACGTCGAGGAATGGCCGGCGAAGATCGACGCGGTCGCGGCGGAAGCGGTCATGGCCGCCGCGCGCCGCTGGCTCGACCGCAAGCCCGCCGTGACCGGACATCTCTTGCCCCTGGAAGCCGAAGCCGCCTGACAGCGCCGCGAAAAGCGGCGCCAAGATCAACGCATCAGGAAACGTCCCATGCAAAAGCACATCGCCGTCTCGCCCGCTGAGACCGCCGTGAATGTCAGAACCGCCACCACGCCGAGTGGGCTTTCCCTCTGGCTCGTGGAATCCTACGCGGTCCCGCTCGTCTCGCTGGAATTCGCCGTGCGCGGCGGCGCGGCGCAGGACCCGGCCGACAAGGCGGGCCTCGGCATGATGCTCGCGAGCCTGCTCGACGAGGGCGCGGGCGACCTCGATTCCCAGGCCTTCCAGCGCGCCCTCGACGAGAAGGCGGTCGAGATCTCGTTCCACAACGACCGCGACCACATGACCGGGCGGATGCGCACGCTGGTCAAGAACCTCGACCGCGCGGGCGAGCTTCTCAGGCTCGCCGTCAACGCGCCGCGCTTCGACGAGGAGCCGTTCGTGCGCGTGCGCGAGCACGCCAACGCGCGGCTTCGCCACGACGCCAATGATCCTCCGACCGTCGCCTCCCGCGCCTGGCGCGCGCATGCGTTCCCAGGTCACCCTTATGGTCAGCCGTCCGAAGGCTCGCTCGAGACCCTCGCCCGCATCGAGCGCGGCGACCTCGTGACCGCGGCGAAACGGACGCTTGCCCGCGACCAGCTCGTCATCGCCGTCGTCGGCGCGATCGACGAAAAGGGCGCGGTGGAGCTGGTCGACAGGATTTTCGCCGGCTTGCCGGCTACGGGTGACCTCACGCCCGTTGCGGAGCCGAGTTTCGCCGGCCTTGGCAAGATCGACGTGATCCCGCTCGACGTGCCGCAATCGACCATCCGCTTCGGCCGTCCGGGCTTGAAGCGCGACGATCCTGATTTCATCGCCAGCGTCGTCGCCGCGCATGTGCTCGGCGGGTCGGGCAACATGACTTCGCGGCTCTTCCGCGAAGTGCGCGAGAAACGGGGCCTCGCCTACACCGTGTTCGGCAACTTCCACGCGCTCGACCACGGCGGCTATTACTACGGCGGCACGACGACCAAGAACGAACGCGCGCGCGAGTCGTTCGACGTCGCCTCGGCCGAGATTCGCGACGTCGCCCTGAACGGCCTCAGCGAAGAAGAGCTCGAGAAGGGCAAGACCTATCTCATCGGCTCCTATCCGCTGCGCTTTGATACGTCGTTGAAGATCGCCTCGCAGCTCGTCCACATCCAGCTCGAAGGCCGCGCGCCGGACTGGCTCGTCGAACGCAACCGCCAGATCGCCGCCGTGACCACGGCGAGCCTGAAGCGCGCCGCCGAGCGCGCCTTCGGCGACGGCTCGCTCTATACGACGGTCGTGGGGAAACCGGAGGGGTTTTAATCGGCCGGCGGCCGAAGCGGCCGAACCGCCTTCCATGGACATTCGTCCATCTCTCCGATACAGACAAAGGGTCTAGGCGCAGGGGGGAAGATCATGGCGATCGTCGCGTATATGGCGTTCCAGCAGTCCGCCGCCTCCGGCAGCGCCTGGCTCGACGCGGAATCGCAGGTCAACCTTTCGACAAACAATGACCCTTTGCTGAACACGCCCTCCGCGTTGACCCCAGGCAAGATTTTCGAGGTCGAGGACTTCAGCTTCGACATCGAACAGACCCTGAATATAGGCAGTCAGTCGAGCGGCGCCGGCGCGGGCAAGGTTACTTTCAACCCGTTCTCCATCACCCGCAAGATCGACAAGGCCTCGCCATTGTTGTTCCAGATAGCCTGCTCGGGAATGCCGTTCGAGACGGTCGTTCTTGCGCTGGGCAACAGCGCCGGCGGAGCGGCGTCAGGCGTGATTTTTGTCCGCTTTGACTTCAAGCTTGTTGCGGTCAAGACAATTTCCTGGAGTTATCACAGCGAGTCGCCGAAGGAACAGGTGACCTTCGAATATGGCGGCCTGCAAGTCCGTTACTCTCAGCAGAATCCAAACGGCACGCTCGCCGCGCCGATTGCAGGCGGCTGGAACCGCGTTCTGAATGTCCAGGACACGAGTTCCGTTCCGCTTCCCACGGCGTGACCGAAGGCGCTTTTGATTGACGCAAGGCGATGCAGCGCCACGCATTCAAAATGTTCTTGAACCCCGGCCAGGCGGATGAATACCGCCGGCGGCACGACGCGATCTGGCCCGAACTGAAGGCGTTGCTCGGCCAAGCAGGCGTCAGCAATTATTCGATCTTCCTCGACCCCGAGACCAACGTCCTGTTCGCCTATCTCGAGCGGACAGACGATCACCGCATGGACGATCTGCCGAAACATCCCGTCATGCGGCGCTGGTGGGCGTTCATGAGCGACATCATGGCGGCGAACCCGGACGGCAGCCCAGTCACAGCGCCGCTCGCCGAGATCTTTCACCTCGAGTGACGCCCGTGCGCTTGCCCTAGCCCGCGCCGGGTCCGCAATTGGATTTATTGCAATTGAGCTCTGTTCATGCGACGATCCAAGTTATAGGCCGACGGGGTAATGCAAATGTCCCCTCTAGCGCAGATGGCCCAGTATCAGTTCCAGCAGGGAATGGCCTTCGCGCAGCAGGCCGCGATGGCCGAGCAGATGATGGGCAACCTTCCGGTCGCGGCGCAAGGCTACGATCAAGCGATCGCAATGATCGCAGGCTCCATGGGCACGGCTGCGCAAAGCGGCGTTCCGGTTCCGGATAGCGTCTTTTTTGCTCTCGCCTGCTCTCATTTCAATGCGGCGCGGGTGAAGGCTGCTCTCGGCTGGCTGCAATTCGCGCCGATGCATCTGGCCGAGGCTCATCAGGCCTTGAACCGGGCGATCGCCATCAATCCGAATTTTTTCCAGTACCATTCGGCGGCGGGAACCGTGCTGCTCGCCGAAGGCAACGCGTTGCTAGCGACCCAGGCTTTTCTGCGCGCGGTTCAGCTCAACCCGATGGATTCTTGGTCGCAGTGGATGCTGTCGTCGCTGTATTCGCTCCAGGGCAACCCGGGTGTCGCGCAACAATACTACGCCGCTGCGGCGCAGATACAGCCGAATTTGCCTCCTCCACAGCAAACACTGGCGCAACAGCAGGTTCCGTCCGGCGACAACAGCGGAAAAGCAAGTCAGAAAGACTGGCTCGCGTTGATAAATAACGGCTTGACGCTCGCGAATACAATCTTCGGCTCCTCGTCCCAAGCGGGCGGACTTGGCGGCGGACTTGGCGGCATGGATCAAATGATGGGGAACGCGTCCGGCTGGAATTTCTGGAATCCGTCGGGCTTCTGAACGGCCTTCGAACCGCTGCGCCCATAACGCCCTATTCGAGAGTCCGATTGTCAACGGCGTTGCGGGGGGTCAATGCGAGGCCGCACGCCGAGGTCTATCAGCTTTTGGCAGCCGGGAGATGGGTCAAGTGGATGAGCTTGTCGATCGCGCGCTCGCCCTATCGGCGAAGACGAGCATGAGCGTTCCGCCCGTCCCGCCTGGCGCGCTCCCGGCGCCCCTGGCCCCGGTCCGCGACGAAAATACGCTCGACCGGTTCGTCCATGCGTGCATCGCGGACCTTTCGGGCGGCTTCTCGCCGATGGGCCTCGCCCTGGCTGCGACGGACTGGTGGCTTCACCTGGCCGCCTCTCCCGGACGACAGACCGCTCTGGCGCTCAGCGCGTATTCGGGACAGGCCTCATTGGCGCCCGCCGCCCGCAGGTCTCCCCGCGGCGCCTCCGCTCTACAAACCGTGCTGTCACGCGGCGGGGAAGATCGTCGGTTTGGCGCGGAAGAATGGGGCCATTGGCCGTTTTTCCTCTATGCCGACGCTTTTCTCGCCGCCGAACGGTGGTGGGACGAGGCGACGTCGCAGATCCACGGCGCATCGCCCCATCACCTTGCGCTGATGAACTTTGTCGGCCGGCAGGCGCTCGACACGATTGCTCCTTCCAACTTCCTCGTCACCAATCCGGTCGCTCTCAAGCAGACGCTCCGCGAAGGCGGGCTCAACCTCGTGCGCGGCGCGATCAATTATGCGGCCGATCTTCAACGCCAGCTCAAGGGAGAGCGCAGCCCGGCCGAGCAGGCCTTCAAGCCGGGCGAGACGGTCGCCGTCACGAAGGGCGTCGTGGTCAAGCGGACCCCGCTCGCTGAAATCATCCAGTACAGTCCGACCACTGCGTCGGTCAGAGCCGAACCGGTCGTGATCGCGCCGGCCTGGATCATGAAATATTACATTCTCGACCTCAGCCCCGAGAATTCGCTGATCAAGCATCTTGTCGATGCTGGCTTCACGGTCTTTTGCATCTCTTGGCGCAATCCGACAGCGGAGGATCGCGAGATCGGCTTCGACGACTACCCGCGTGAAGGCCTCAAGCCTGCGATCAGCGCGGCCCTCGCCATCACCGGCGCGTCCCAGGCGCATCTTGTCGGCTATTGCATCGGCGGAACCCTGGCCGCGATCACCGCGGCGAGCATGGTGCGCGACAACGACGATCGCATCAAGTCGCTGACGCTGTTCGCCGCGCAAACGGATTTCGAGGAGGCTGGGGAGCTCAAGCTTTTCATCGACGACAGCCAGCTTGCCCTGCTCGAAGACATGATGCGGGAGCAAGGCACGCTCGAATCGCGACAGATGGCCGGCACGTTCGATCTCATGCGCTCGAACGACCTCATCTGGTCGCGCGCCATCCATAGCTATCTGATGGGGCAGCCGGAAAAAGTCGACGATCTCATGGCCTGGTCGTCGGACGCGACCCGCATGCCCTACAAGATGCACAGCGAATATCTGCGCGCGCTCTATCTCGACAACGATCTGGCGGAGGGCCGGTTCAAGCTCGACGGCCGGCTGGTCGCGCTGCATGACATTCGCGCGCCCCTCTTCGTGGTCGGCGCGGAGCGCGACCATGTCGCGCCCTGGCGCTCGGTGTTCAAGGTTCACCATCTGACCGATACGGAAGTCACGTTCGTGCTGGTCAACGGCGGCCACAATCGCGGCATCGTCGCGCCGCCGGGTCAGCCCGGCCGGCATTTCCGCATCATGACGACGGCGGCGAAGGACCCTCGTCCCGATCCGGACGCCTGGGCCGCCTCCGCGGGTTATCATGAGCAATCCTGGTGGCTCGCGTGGTTCGACTGGCTCGGCGAGCATTCGAGCGGCCTCGTCGCGCCGCCGCCGCTCGGCCTCACAAGCGCGGGGCTTGCCCCGCTCGCCCCCGCGCCGGGCGACTATGTGCGACATTAGCGCGCGCTCGGCGCCGATTTCGGAGCCTCCATGATGGATCTTGGCCTTGAGGGCAAAGTCGTTCTCGTCACGGGCGGGTCCAAAGGCATCGGGTTCGCCTGCGCGCAAGGCTTTCTCGCCGAAGGCGCGAAGGTCGCCATCTGCTCGCGATCCAAGGAGAATGTCGATCGCGCCGCAGCCAGTCTTACGGGCGCGGTCGGCTTCGTCGCGGATTGCGCCGACGCGGCGGCCGCGCTCGCGATGATCGAACCGGTCGAAAGCAGCGTTGGACCCGTCGACATTCTGGTCAACTCGGCCGGCGCCGCGCGGCGGACGCCGCCGCCCGAACTCACGCCCGCGGTCTGGCGCGCGGCCTTCGACGCGAAGTTCTTTTCCTACGTCAACATCATCGATCCCTTGGTGAGGCGCATGGCCGGGCGCGGCTCCGGAGTCATCGTCAGCATCATCGGCGCCGGCGGCAAGGTCGCCTCCCCGACCCACCTTGCGGGTGGCTCCGCCAACGCCGCCTTGATGCTGGCGACCGCCGGCTTCGGGACCGCTTACGCGGCCAAGGGCGTGAGGGTTATCGGCGTGAGCCCAGGCCTTACGGAGACCGATCGCGTGGCGGAGGGCCTTGCGGCCGAGGCGCGCCTCGGCAAGATCAGCGTCGACGACGCGCGCCGCCGCAGCGTCGAGCGCATCCCCATGGGCCGCCTGGCCGAGCCGCGCGAAATCGCCGACGCCGTCGTCTTCCTCGCATCGTCAAGGGCGAGCTACGTCACCGGCGTGACGTTGGCGATGGACGGCGGTCTGTATCCGGTCGTGTTGTGAAGACGCGGCGCACGATCGGTTTCCCGGCGATCGGATCGGCGGCGGAAAGGCGCGGGCACGCGCCAAACCGCCGCAGATCGTGAGCTGTTCAGCTTGAAGCTCGATGAGGCTTCAGTTGCAGACCCGCACGCCCGCGCGCCACCAGCAGTGGCGATAATAAGGATGAGCGTAGGCTCGATAGCCGTAGTAGCCATAGGCGCGCGGCGCGGGGACGACATAGGCGTAGCGCATCGGATGGCAGCCGCCATAGGGTCCGCGAGTCCATCCGGGACCGCAGCCATAGGCGACAGGCGCAATCGCGGCAGGCCCGTCCGACAACGGCGGGAACGGCATTGCGGTCGCGGGCGCGGCGGCCAGGCCAGCCAACGCAAGCACCGACGTCATAAGAGCTTTTCGCATGTCCTCTCCTCTTGAATCAGGCGCGCAGACCTTAAGGACGAGAGGTTGAACGCCGGCTGAATGCTTCGCGGCGAACCGAGGGCGGGGCCGGTCGGCGGATCAACTTTCCGCTACCGCTTTCTCCTGACCGGGCGGTTCGGCCATTTGACGATCCGGTCCGGCCACAGCTCCTGCGCAATGTCGTCCTCGCTCGCGACCACGCGGCCGCGCACCGAGACGCCCGCTTCGTGGACGCTGTCGGGCGAGCCCGACACGAGCGGATGCCAGTCCGGCAGGTCCTTGCCCTCGGCGAGGAGGCGATAGGCGCATGTCGCCGGCAGCCAGCTCAACGTGCGCACGACCGCAGGCGTGAGCTTCACGCAATCGGCCACGCGCCGGGTGCGCCGCTGATAGTCGCGGCAGCGGCAAGCCTTGGCGTCGAGCAGCGTGCAGCCGATGTCGGTGAAGTGGATTTCTCCGCTGTCCTCATCCTCGAGCTTGACGAGGCAGCAGCGGCCGCAGCCGTCGCAAAGGCTCTCCCACTCCTCCCGGTTCATCTCTTCGAGCGACTTGGTGCGCCAGAACGGAAGCGCGTCGTTTTTTGCGTCCATGTCTCCATCGCGACGAAATCGTGCCTTGCGTGGGCCGCGACGCCTTGAAGCCCTCGATTCTCGCTGGGCGCCGCCGCGTCGACGCCGCCCTTTAGGCCAAGGCTCGACATATGGTAATGCCTTCCTACCTGAAGGGCTACCCTGTGTTGGGGGCCGCAACCGGGGACGTTCGTGTCGCAGTCGGGGATGAGGAGGCTATTGCAGGCGGCGTCGCGGGCGATGCTCGCCTTCGATGCGTTCGTCGACTCATCCATGTACGAGGCCCGCCGGAGGCTTTCGAGCGCCTGGCACACGATCGACGCGGCGTCCGATCGCCTCCACGTTTCCGGACTGCAGCGGCTCCTGGTCGAGGTCGCCTGCGAGGGCCTGACCCTCGGTCTCGGCGGGCTCCTCGTCGTGCTGACGCTCGCGATTCCCGCCTTTCAAGAGACGGCGGATGACGATTGGCTGAACCGCGGCAACCTCGCCGTCACCTTCCAGGACCGCTACGGCGTCGAGGTCGGCAAGCGCGGCGTCAAGCACGACGACGCGGTGCCGCTCGAGCAATTGCCGGATTATTTCGTCAAGGCGGTCCTCGCCACCGAAGACCGCCGCTTCTTCAGTCACTTCGGCATCGACGTCATCGGGACGATCCGGGCGCTGACCGTCAACGCCAAGGCGGCGGGCGTCGTGCAGGGCGGCTCGTCAATCACCCAGCAGTTGGCGAAGAACCTTTTCCTGAGCAACGAACGGTCGATCCAGCGCAAGATCAAGGAAGCCTATCTTGCGCTTTGGCTCGAGCATCATCTGACGAAAAAGGAGATTTTGAAGCTCTACCTGGACCGGGCGTATATGGGCGCGGGCGCGTTCGGGGTAGAGGCTGCCGCCGAGACCTATTTCGGCAAATCGGCGCGCGACATCAATCTCGCCGAGGCGGCGATGCTCGCAGGCCTCTTCAAGGCGCCGACCAAATTTTCGCCCCTCGTCAATCTGGCCGCGGCGCGCGCACGGGCCAACGACGTCCTCAGCAACCTCGTCGACGCCGGCTTCATGACTGAGGGGCAGGTGTACGCGGCCCGCCGCAATCCGGCGACACCGGTCGACCAAGCCGACCACAACAGCCCCGACTGGTATCTCGACTTCGCTTACTCGGAGGTCAGGGCGCTGGCGGCGGCGGGCAAGCTGGGCGGCGAGCGTACGCTTGTCGTGCGGACTGGACTGGACACCGCGCTCCAGACCAAGGCCGAAACCGTGATCGAGACCATGCTTCGCGACAAGGCGCCGGCCTACCACGCCCATCAGGCGGCGACGGTGACCGCGACCACCGACGGTCTCGTCCGCGCGGTGGTCGGCGGTCGCGACTATGGCGAGAGCCAATTCAATCGCGCGACCGAAGCCGCGCGCCAGCCCGGCTCCTCGTTCAAGATTTTCGTCTATATGACGGCGCTTTTGACCGGGAAATATCACGCCGACACGCCCGTCGACGCCTCGGGCATCTGCATCGGCGACTATTGCGTCCACAATTACCACGGCGAGAGCGCGGGCAGGATTCCTCTCTACCGGGCGCTCGCGGAATCGTTGAACACGGCCGCAATCCGCATGTCGATCAAGATCGGCGAATTCTACTGGCCGCCGAAGCAGAGCTATCATCTGGCGAAGATCGCCGCGCTCGGCCGCTCGAAAATCGTTAAGACCGCGCGGGCGATGGGCCTCACGACGCCGCTTGTCGACACGGTGTCGCTGCCCGTCGGCGCGGACGAAGTCAAAATGATCGATATGGTCGGGGCCAACGCGACGCTGGCGAGCGGCGGCATCCGGATAACGCCCTATGCGGCGGTCGAGATTCGCAGTTCGAACGGAAGGCTGATCTACACCCACGCGGCCAACGCCGATCCGCCGCCGCGCGTGCTCCCGGCGGACAAGGTGGCTGAGATGAACAACATCCTGACCCACGTGGTCACGGAAGGCACGGGACGCGCGGCGCAGATTCCCGGCCTCGTCATCTGCGGCAAGACGGGCACCACCAACAATTCGACCAACGCGTGGTTCAACGCCTTCACCGGCAATCTCGTCGGCAGCGTCTGGTTCGGCAACGACGACAACACGTCGATGGAGAACATGACCGGCGGAACGCTGCCGGCCATGACCTGGCGCGAAATCATGATTTTCGCGCATCAGGGCCTCGACCCGAAGCCGCCGTTCGGCGTCGCCCCGCCGCCGGCGCCCAGCGCGCCGGTCGCGAGCGCGGCGCCCGCGAAAGGCGCCGCGGCCGAAGCGGCTGACCCCACGCCGGCGCCGATCGGCCTGTCCCCGAGCGCGACCAAGGCGATCCTCGACATCGCCGCGCTCGCACGCGAAGCCTTGCAGAATAGCCGGACCTCGGCGGCCCCGCGGCCCGAACCGGCTTCGGCGCCGGACGGCGAAGTGTTGCGGTCCGCTCTCGGCTCGCCTTGAGGCGTTTGGACCCGTGACTTGACTTCGCCCCGCCCTCTCGCGCTTATCGGCCCCTTCACGAAACAGGGCCGCGGTTGACGGACTTCCTCAAAGCCTTTCTGGTTTGCGCGGTTGGCCTCGGCCTCGGCCTCATGGTCAGCGCTTACGCGCTCTCCCGTTCGAGCCCGTTCGACCGCGTTCGACTCGGCGCGTGGGAAGTCGTCGCCCATGAGGGCTCGATGGAGGCGGACCCGTACACCTGGGCGGCGCTCGAGCGCAGCGGCGAGATTCCGCTCGCCGTCGGCGAGGGGCTTAGACTGATCGCCCGCGTAGACGACGAGGGGCGTCCGCTCGACTCGCGCTGCGTCTATCGCGTCGGCTCTCGCGTGCCCGCGGCGCGCTACTGGACCTTGAGTCTTGTCGACCGGAACGGCTTCCCGGTCGAGAACCTCGCTCAGCGCTACGGCTTCCGCTCCTCGGAAATCCTCCGCGCCGGCAACGGCGATTTCATGATTGCGGTCGCTGCGCGCGCGCAGCCCGGCAACTGGCTGCCGATCGGGACGCCGGGACGCTTCGTTCTGTCGCTCAATCTGTACGATTCCCCCTTGAGCGCGACCGCCGGCGCGATCGATCCCGCGACGGCGCCGCACATCACGAGGACCGGGTGCGGATGAGAGGGCGGCGGCTGGGCGATGCCGCGGTTTACGTCGCGGCGGCCGCGATTCTGGCCGCGCTCGTCCACATCATCGTGGTGATGGCGGTTCCGCTGGTCGCCGCCCGCGATGCTTATGCGCGGCTCGAGCCGCTCGGCGCGCTCAACGCGACGGTTCTCCTGCCGCGCGCAGGCCCGACCGAGAAGTTCGTCCCATACGCCGACCCTGCGGTCGCTGGGTCCTTCTGCCGCTACGACCTCTCCTCGGGTCCGATCCGCGTCCGAGCGCCGGTCGGACGCGCCTTCACGTCGATCTCGTTCCACACCCGCCGCGGCCTCGTGTTCTACGCGCTGACCGACAAAGCCGCGACGCGCGACGTGATCGACGTGGTGCTGGCGACGCCGAAAGACATCCGGGCGCTGGCGGCGCACGACGACGAGGAAGATCCCTCGCGCGATTTGCGCGTCGCCGCGCCGGCGCCCGAGGGCTTTGTGGCGATGCGCGTTTTCAGCGAGCAGCCGAGCCTCTACCCGGAAGCCGAGGACGACGCGAAACGCCTGACCTGCGAACCCGAACCGGTCGCGCAGTGAATCCCGTTGGGTTGTGGACTTTCGCGGCCGTTGGCGCGAGACTGCCGCCCCGGTGGGGGCGCGCCGCAAGTCAAGGACAAAAGACAGTGACAACACTGCTGATCAGCCACCCCGCATGTCTTGCGCACGATATGGGCGAGGGGCATCCTGAGCAGCCGGAGCGGCTGCGGGCTGTTGAGCGCGCCTTCGAGAGCGAGGTCTTTCAAATGCTCGCGCGCGATGCCGCGCCGCGCGGAGATATCGCGGCGATCGCGCGGGTGCACCCGCTTGAATATATCGAGGCGCTTCGCGCGGCCACCCCGACGCAGGGGCATACCGTCATCGACCAGGACACCTCGATGTCGCCAGGCACGTTCGAGGCTGCGCTGCGTTCGGCCGGGGGCGCGACGTTCGCAGTCGACGAGGTCATGACGCGCAAGGTGAGGAACGCCTTCGTCGCCACCCGCCCGCCCGGACATCACGCCGAACTCGCGACGCCGATGGGCTTCTGCTTCTTCAACAACGCCGCCGTCGCCGCGCGCCACGCGCGCGCGGTCTATGGCGCCGAGCGCGTCGCGATCGTCGACTTCGACGTGCATCACGGCAACGGCACTCAGCACATCTTCTGGGACGATCCGACCGTCTTGTACGCTTCGACCCACGAGATGCCGCACTATCCCGGCACGGGGGCGCTCAGCGAACGGGGCGAGCACAACCAGATCGTCAACGCTCCCTTGCGCGCGGGTGACGGCGGCGACACCTTCCGCGAGGCGATGGAGGTCGCCATCCTGCCGCGCGTCGATGACTTCGCGCCCGATCTCATTATCATTTCGGCGGGTTTCGACGCGCATCGGCGCGACCCCCTCGGCAACCTCAATCTGGTTGAGGCGGACTACGCCTGGGCTACCCGCAAGATCATGGAAATCGCGCAGAAGCGCTGCGCCGGCCGAATCGTTTCGGTGCTCGAAGGCGGATACGATCTCGAGAGCCTCGCCCGCTCGGTCGCCGCCCATGTGACAACGCTGATGGAGGGCTGAAAAGCCTATCCGTCGATCGGCTCGACCGCCATGATCTCGATGCCGAAGCCCGAGAGGCCGACGTAGGTGCGCGGGTTGTCGGTGCGCAGCCGTATCGAGGTCACGCCCAGGTCGCGCAGGATTTGGGCGCCGAGCCCGATTTCGCGCCACAGCATTGCGCGCGCGCCGTCGGAGCCTACCGCCTCGGCGCCGCTCAAGTTGGCAGGGACTCCCGCCGCGCCGTCGCGCAGATAGACGAGCGTGCCGCGGCCTTCGGCCTTGAAGCGGCTCAGCACCTTGGGGATGGCGCCGCCGCCGAAAATGTCGCTCACGATATCGGCCCGATGGAGGCGCGCTGGCATGTCGCGTCCATCGCCGATCGGCCCATGCACGAAAGCAAAATGCAGGACCGGATCGAATGGCGTGCGATAGGCATAGCCCTGCAGCTCGGCGATCGGGGTCTTCATGGGAAAGCACGCGACCCGTTCGACCAGCTTCTCGCGCGCCTGGCGGTAGGCGATGAGATCGGCGACCGAGATGCGCTCGAATCTGTGGGCCTCGGCGAACGCGCGGACCTCGTGTCCCGCCATGACCGTGCCGTCGTCGTTGGCGAGTTCGCAGATCACCGCGACCGGCGGCAGGCCCGCGAGCTTGCAGAGGTCGACCGCCGCCTCCGTGTGGCCGGACCGCATCAGGACGCCGCCTTCCTTGGCGACGAGCGGGAACACGTGGCCGGGGCGCGCGAAGTCGCTCGCTCCCATGTTGCCGTTGGCGAGCGCGCGCACCGTGTTGCAGCGCTGCTCGGCCGAAATGCCGGTCGTCATGCCGTGCTTGACGTCGACCGAGACGGTGAAGGCGGTGCCGAGCGGGGCGTCGTTCATCGCCACCATCGGCGGCAGATGCAGCCGGCGCGCGTCGTCCGCCGTCAGGGGCGCGCAGACGATGCCGCAGCCATTGCGGATGATGAAGGCCATTTTCTCGGTCGTGCACAGAGACGCTGCGACGATCATGTCGCCCTCGTTCTCGCGATCGTCGTCGTCGGTGACGACGACGATCGCGCCGCGCGCGAAAGCCTCGATGGCCGCTGAGACGGGATGAAGCATGTCGCGTCCTCTGCGCTCCTCAGGCACGTTGATCAAAAAATCGTTCGGCGTGACCGCCCCGCCTGTTTCGGCGACGATTCTCTCCGCGGTCTCGCGCGAAAGCCAGGCGCCTTCGTTCCGGCAGATCAGCGTCACCGCGCCGGGCGTGACGCCGATGCGGCGGGCGAACTCCGCCCGCATGACGCGGTTGCGCTTGAGCCAATGGTCGAGTTTCACGGCGGAAAACCGTCGCAGTCCGTCACCCGCGGCGCTCGCAGATTACAGCGATCGTAGCGGCGCCCGAGAGAATAGCGCCCCAGAGTTTTTAGCGCAACTCAAACGAGGGTTTGGCTTAAGTTATGCTCAATCGACCCGGACAAGCATCTTGCCGAAATTCTCCCCGCGCAGGAGTTCGACCAGCGCCTGCGGAGCGTTCTCGAGGCCGTCGCGGATGGTTTCGCGCCATTTCAGTCGACCGGCGGCGACGTGACCGGCCAGCTCCGCGATCGCCTGCGGCCACAGGTTCAGGTGATCGGAGACGATGAACCCCTCCATCTTGATGCGGCGGACGAGAAAGATGCGCATGTCGGGCAGCGCGGTCGGCGCGCCTTCATAGGACGCGATGAGCCCGCAGATGGCGATGCGGGCAAAATCGTTGAGCCGTCGCAAGGCTTGCTGGAACGGCTCACCGCCGACGTTCTCGAACAGCCCGTCGACGCCGTTCGGCAGCGCGGCCTTGAGTTCATCGGCGAAGCGCGGCGATTTGTGGTCGATGCAGGCCGCGTAGCCGAGCTCGCTGACGGCATAGCCGCATTTCTCCTCGCCTCCGGCGATGCCGACCGGCCGCGCGCCGGCGAGCCTCGCAAGCTGGCCGACGACGGAGCCGACGGCGCCGGTCGCGGCCGACACAAGCACCGTCTCGCCGTCCTTCGGCGCGATGATCCTGTTGAGACCGTACCACGCGGTGACGCCCGGCATGCCGACCGGCCCGAGATAGGCCTGAATCGGAATCGATTTCGCGTCGACGACGTCGAGGCCGCGTCCGTCGCTGAGCGAATAGCGCTGCCAGCCGCCCCTGCCGACGACCGCGTCGCCCGGCTTGAAACGGGGATTGTTGGAGGCCTCGACGATTCCGACCGTCCCGCCCTGCATCACCGCGCCGATCTCTTGCGGGGCGGCATAGGACTTCGCATCGCTGAGCCGTCCGCGCATATAGGGGTCGAGGGAAAGGAACCGGTGATGGACGAGCACCTCTCCCGGACCGGGCGCTGGCGTCGGCGTTTCGACGATGCGGAAGTTGCTCGGCGCGACCTTATCGGTCGGCCGGTGATCGAGCAGGACTTGCAGGTTTGCGGTCATGGGTTCTCCTTTGCGTTTTCTTGCGCTGCGTTCAAGCGTCATCGCTGACCAACGCTAACATGTCACACCGCGTCGAATTCTGCTGTTTTTCCTACATGTTATCAATGTTTGAGCGCGTTTGGCGCTCGACTTCCGCCGCTCCGTTGACGATAATAATTTCGACTGTGGAAGCGCAAGATGGTGATCGGGGAATGGCTTCGCAGGATTGGCCTTGGCCAATACGAAGCCAAATTTCAAGAACACGAAATCGACCTCGATGTCTTGCCCGATTTGACCGAGGCGGACCTGAGGAGGCTTGGCCTTCCGCTCGGACCGCGCAGGCGTCTGACGGCGGCGATCGCCGAGCTTGAGCGCGCGAACGCTGCTCGCGGGCCGAGCGGCGCGCGGCCGACGCTCGCGACCCTGGCGGCGGCAGTCGAGCGGCGTCCGCTCACCATCATGTTCTGCGACTTCGAGGCCCCGGCGGCCGCGGCGCAGTTCGACGTGGAGGACTGGAACGACATTCTCGGACCCTATCTCGCCGAGGCGCGAGAGGCGGTCAGCCGGTTCGAGGGACGCCTGCTGCCCGGAGCCGCCGACGGGCTCATGGCGACGTTCGGCTATCGGCAGGCGCAGGAGAACGACGCGGAACGCGCCGTGCGCGCCGCTCTGGCGATCCAGCAGGCCGCGACGGAGCGGAACGCCAAGGCCGCGCCGGACGCGCCGAAGCTCGTGCCGCGCATCGGTCTCGAATCGGGCAGGGTCGTCATCAATTCGGCGGGCGGGGTTTTCGGACAGGCAACGAGCGTCGCCGCGCGCGTGCAGGCGGCGGCCGACCGCGGAACTGTGCTGATCACGGCGGACGTGCAACGCCAGATCGCCGGGCTCTTCATCGCCGAGGACCGCGGCGAGCACGAACTGAAAGGCGTGCCGCATCCGGTCCATCTCTACCGCATCGTGCGCGTGGTCTCCGGCCGGCGAAGGCTCGGCGCGCGAACGGTGGTCCCGTTCGCCGGTCGGGAACCGGAGCTCGATCTGCTTTTTCGCGGGTTCGAGCGCGCGCGGTCGGGCGAAGGCCAACTGGTCCTGATCGTCGGCGAGCCCGGCATCGGCAAATCGAGGCTCTTGAGGGAATTCCAGGCGGGGCTCTCGGAATTTCCGCATAGCTGGATCGACTGGGACGCTTCGCAGCTCTTGCAGAATTCGCCGTTGCACCCAGCAGCCGAATGGGGCCGTCTGCGCTTCGACCCCGCCAAACCGCCCGAGGAGCGCCTTGCCGAGCTCGAATCGGTGTTGATCCAGGTCGGCCTGGATGGCGTCGCGGTCGCATCGCTCATTGCGCCACTGCTCGAGATTCCATTGCCGCCGGAAAGGACGCCGACGGGGCCGCCGGATGAACTGCGACAGCGCCAGTTGGCGACGCTGGAATCCTGGATATTGACGGCTTCGCGCCGCCTCCAGCCGACCGTTTTCGCCTTCGAGGACCTGCAATGGTCGGACCCGTCGTCGCTTGACCTGTTGGTCAGGCTCGCCGAGTCCGGCGCAGGCGCGCCGGTCCATATCGTCGCCACGGCGCGCCCGGAGTTTTCGCCGCCCTGGCGAGCGTTACCCCATCACGCCAGGATCAATCTTGCGCCGCTCGATCCGGCGAGCCTGCGCAAGATCGTCGTCGCCATCGCTTCGAATCGCGCGCTTCCGGAGGAGGTCGTCGAGAATCTCAGCGAGCGTGCGGGCGGCGTGCCTCTGTTCGTCGAGGAGATCACGCGGCTGTTCCTCGAACGGGGCGAAGAGATCGGCGTTCGCTCGATTCCGCCGACGCTTCAACAATCGCTCGCGGCCCGGCTGGACCGGCTTGGGCTTGCGCGCGAGATTGCGGAGACGGCCGCGGTGCTCGGCCGCGACTTTTCCTACGCGCTCGTCCGCGACGTCTCCGGATGGCCGGAAGCCGCGTTGCGGGCGTCGCTCGAGCGCCTGGTCGAGGCCGATATTCTCCTTGTCGGGGCAGGCTCGCCGCCGGCCTGCTATCGTTTCAAGCACGCCTTGATCCAGGACGCGGCCTACGAAAATCTGCTGACCAGCCATCGCCAGGCGCTGCATCTTCGCGCCGCCGAAACGCTGCGCAACTCCGCGGACCATGGAACGGCGACTGCGCCGGAGACGATCGCTCATCACTTCACGCAGTCGGGCCGCACGGATCTCGCCGTCGAATGGTGGACCAAAGCCGGCGACCAGGCGCTGAAACAATCGGCCTTCCGGGAAGCGAACGCCCATCTCGGCAAGGCGATCGAACTGGCCGACGCTACGGCGCAAGCGTCCGGTCACGAACTCGCCGAGTCAGCCGTCCTGGAACCGCGGCTGAAACTGCTATTCGACTACGCGCAGGCCGTCGGATGGTCGAAGGGCTTCGCCGCGGAGGAAACGAAAGCCGCCTTCGAGCGCGCCATCGAAAATGCGCGGGCCGACAGCGCCACTGGGCGATTCCTGCAATACAACGCACGATGGGTGCGCAGCTACGTGCGAGGGGAATTTCGTTCGGCCCGTGACACGGCGGAGGACTTTCTGCGGGACGCCGAGAGCGCGAGCCGGGCCACGGAAGCCTGTGTCGCCCGGAGGGTCCTCGGCCTCACCTGTCTTTTTCAGGGCGAATACAGGCGCGCGGAACGCCATCTCGAACGCGCCATCACCGACACTGGCGCTGACCGCGATCGGCAGTCTCGGGACCTGTTCAACGTCGAGACGAGGGCGGCCGCGACGACCTATCTCGCGCTGATCGTATGGCACCTGGGCGACGTCGAACGCGCGGGGCTCCTGATCGACAAGGGCGTCGGCTACGCGCTCGAAACGGGCCACGTTCCGACGATCGTGAACGCCTACGCGTTCAGGTCCCTGCTCGAGGTCATGCGGGGCGACCCGGCCGCCGCGCTCGCCGCCGCCGACACGCACCGCCGGCTCAGCCGCGAACACGGCATTACGCACTATCTCGCCTTCGGCGACATGGTTGCGAATTGGGCGCGGGGACGGCTGTACGACCCGGCTGCAAACGCCGCCGAGCTGCAGCGGACACTCGACGCCTACATGGCGATGGGCAACAAGTGGGATGCCGCCTATTTCTTCGGCCTGCTCGGCAAGCTCGAGGCCGACGCCGGCGACGCGGCCGGAGGGCTCGCCCGGATCGACGAGGGCCTCCGTCTCGCCGAGGAGACCGGGGAATACTGGTGCCTGCCCGAACTCCATCGCCTGCGCGGCGAAGCGCTTCGTACGGCTGACCCGGCGTCCTGCGCAGCCAGGGACGCCTTTCAGTCCGCGATCGAAATCGCGCGCCGGCAGGGGGCGCTCTGTTTCGAACTGCGCGCCGCGCTCGCCATGGCGAAGCTGCATCAGGCCTCCGGGCGCACGGGGGACGCCCGCGCCCCGCTCGTTTCCGCGCTGAAGGGCTTCCCGACGACGGCGGATACGCCCGAGATCGCCGAAGCGCGCGCGCTGATGGCGAACCACACATTCGCTTGAGGGGGTGGCGCGCCCGGCGCGCGCTTCCTGCCTCTTCCCTCCCGGCCTCGCAGCGCCTATATTGCTGAAGCCGTCCGCGAGGGCGGCTATGGCGATAAATGGACATCGGAATAAGTCTTTCGGACCCGGGGGCAGTACCCGGCGCCTCCACCCAAGCCCGCTGACGCGACGAGCGGGTTTCGGCGGGGGCGAAATAGGTTCGACGGGGGACCAAAAGGGTGATCTTTCGCTCGGCATGATACCGCCGTTATCGGGTCAAACCTATAGTTGCGAATGACAACTATGCTCCGGTGGCCCTCGCTGCGTAATGCAGTGACGGTACTGGGAATCAAGTCCTAAGGGTTTGCACCTTTAGGCGGGGTCCGGAGGCGCCTGGCAACAGAAGCCTCCACTTTCTTCTTTGACCTCGTGAGACCTCATGAGCCGCCTCGAGGCGCCGTTGCAACGCCTCGAACCCTCGGCTAAGTCTTGGAGCACCGCGGCTCACATTTCCCCGATGTCGACTGATCTCATCCGCTACGATCTCCTCGTTCAGGACGCGCTGCGCTCCGTCGTGCGCAAGGTCCTGAGCGACACTGCGCGCTCGGGGCTGATCGGCGAGCACCACTTCAACATCGCGTTCAAGACCCAGGCGGAGGGCGTCGTTGTGCCGCCGGCGATCCGCAGCCGCTTTCCCGACGAGATGTCGATCATCCTCCAACACGAATTCTGGGACCTGGTCGTCACCCAGGACGCCTTCGAGGTCAGCCTCAACTTCTCGCGCAAGCCGGAGCGGCTGACTGTGCCGTTCGACGCGATCACCGGCTTCACCGACCCGTCCGTGCCGTTCGGCTTCAAGCTCGAGCCCCGCGTGGCGGAGCCGGCGGAATCGCCGTCGAGCAGCGCGCCGGCGCACAAAGCCCCGCGCCCTGAGGCCGCCCCCGCGCCTCCGCCCGCCCCGCCCAAGCAGGCGGCAAAATCCCCGCCGGAGCCCGGCGCCAAGACGCCGGCGCCGGCCGAGAAAGCCGGCGAACCTGCCGGCGAGGCCAAAGTCGTCTCGATCGACGCCTTCCGCAAGAAGTAGCCCATGGGCGAGATCGTCAACCTGCGTCTTGAGCGCAAGCGAAAGCAGCGCGAGCGTTTCGAGGCGAAAGCCGCCCGTAACCGGATCGCCTTCGGGACCTCGAAGGCGGAGCGACGCCTCAGGGAGAAGGAGCGCGCCAAGGCGGAGCGCGATCTCGACGCGCGCCGGCTCACCGGTCCCGATGTCAATCCAGATGCCGAGTGACGGCTCGAGCGCGCGCGTCGTCAAACGCTCGCTCATGGTGTCCGGCCACCGCACCAGCGTCTCGCTCGAAGACGCCTTCTGGCGCCGCCTGAGCCTGCTTGCCGCCGAGCAGGGCCTATCGGTCAACCGGCTGGCCGCCACGGTCGACGCATCACGCGGGGAGGCCAATCTGTCGTCGGCCCTGAGAGTCTATGTGCTCGAGGCGACGGCGTCGAAGACGACCGTCGCGCTCAGGCGTCAATAGAACCCGCTGGCCGTCGGGTCCGGCGCGGTCGTGTGATCCGTCGGGGGACGCGGTTTCGGCCGCGCCGGCGGCAAGGGAGCGTGCGGGGAGGAATTGACGCCGAACTCGTCGCCCCGAATCGCCGAATCGCTCGCGGGCGGTTGCGGGATCGGCGCGCTCTCGGGCGGAAGTTCGGGTGGAAGTTCGGGCCGCAAGGTCGGCCTTTCCTTGTCAGCCTCCGCCTTCTCCGCAGCCGCCCGCTTCTCCGCCGCCCTGTCAGCTTCCGCTTTCTCAGCCGCGGCCCGCTCCAACGCCGCCCTTTCCGCCGCAACCTTTTCGGCGGCCGCCTTCTCCGCGGCGGCCTTCTCTGCTGCGGCTCGCTCAGCCGCGGCCCTCTCCGCCGCCGCCTTCTCCGCCGCGGCTTGCTCGGCGGCTTTCTGCGCCTCGGCCCTCTCAGCGGCGAGACGCTCACTGAGACCCTTGAGCCGCTCCTGCTCGGCCTTCCAGTCCTCGATTTCGGCGGCCCGGCGATCGAGGAACCGCTCACCCTTGAGCCGCCGGTTGAAGAAGGCGCGCTCGCGGATGTCTGCCTCGAGATTGGCGATGCGGTCGCTTTCGCGCGCGATCGCCTGGGTCGCGAGACCCGCCGCGAGGGCGCCGACGTCGAGCTGGCGCTTCGGCGCCTCGAGCGCGTCCTCAACCGTGACGGTCGCGCTGGGCGGCAACGCGGACCAGAACTTGAGACCGGCCGCCGCAGACGTGATGGCGAGCCTTGTGTTGAGCGCGAACCTCCGCAGGTCGAGGCTCCCGGTCAATGCCGCGTCGCCGCGAGGCCGGGCGATCGTGATCGGGCCGAACTTGATCACGCCCGCGCTCAGCGCAATCGGCGCGGCGCCGTCGGGGATGGACAAGGGCCCCTTGTCCAGTTCCGCGCCCAGGGCGTAGGCAACGTTGGTCTCATCGAGCTGCGCGTCCGCCGCCTGCTCTCTTGCGACCACGCGGTCGACCGCCGCAGGGTCGCTTCTGGACAAGGCGACGCCGGCGAACCGGGCCGTCCCGCTGCCGGCAAGCCCCTCGATCAGAGCCGCCGGACTTCGCCCGGTCGAGGCGAATTCGAGCGTCCCGCCGATCCGACCGGAAAGGCCTGGCCTTGCGATCGCAAGCTGCTCCGCCCGAAGCGCGCCCGTTAGCGTCGCGATTTCATTGTCCCGCCGCAGGGTCGCGTGGCCGGACGCCGTCCCGCCGTCGATCTTCATTCCGATGTCGTCGAGGTCTAGCCGTCCCTTGTCGAGGCGCACGTCGGCCGCGAAACCCTGCGCAACGCCGCCGTCCAGGAGGTCGAGGGCGCCGACGCTCACATGGATGGACGTGCGCGGGGTGTTCAAAGGCTGTGGAGCGAACTTCGCCGCAGACCAGGGCGTTCCCGATCGGGTCGGCGAGGCCGGTCCCAGGGTCAAGGCGAGGATGTCGGAAAGCGGCATACGATCGAACGACAAGCTCCCGGTGAGCTCGGAAGGCGGCGGCAGCGCCGAGGATACGGCTCCTACGAGCAATTCCGCGTCGCGCACGACGTCCGGAGCTTGCGAGGGCTGAGCCTCCGCATTTGGCGACGGCTCATAGCTGAGGTCGCCCATCGCCTTCACGCCTGCGACGGTCGCGCTGATCCGCGACAGCGTCCAACGGTCGCCGCGCAGGGTGACGTCCGCGCCGGCCTCGACCGGACCGATGGCGGGACTTGCCGGCGCAAGGCCGAAAGCGGAGAGGAGCGGCGAGATGCTCGCGGCCTTAAGCTTGACGGCGCCAAAGAGCCACGCAGCGTCTCCCTCCGCCAAGGGCAGATATCGTCCGCGCCCGGAGAGGTCGGCGCCGGCCAGCGCGCCGGACGCATCCAGGTCGTAGCCTCGTTCCGAGGAGCCGGAGCCATGCAGCGCGACATGTGCGCCCCCGTTCGCGGCCGTCGCGCCGCTCAGCCCCAGCTGGCGCAGAAGCGCGGCGCCGTCGGGAGAATCGAGGTTCAGGGTCAGAATCTGCCCGTTTCCTTTCGGCCCGGGATCGAGACTGAGCGTCGCCTGGGTCTTACCGACCGCGCCGGTCGCCTTGAGGGAACTCAGCGTCGGAGCCCCATCCGAGACGGTGGGCCCATGCGCTTCGAAGGCGATGTTGGTCGGCGACAGGAAGTCGGCCCGCGCCGCCAGCGTCCGGGTCCATTCGCCCGGGGCGAGACGCGACACGAGGACGGCGAAGTCGCGCAGACGATCGGTTCGCAAACGGCCTGTCGCGGCGAGGCCATCGCGCCCGATCGAGCCGGTCGCGTCGACGAACGCTCCGCCGAGGTCGGCGATGTTCAGCCGGTCGAGCGTGATCTCCCGGCCCTTCTTCGTCAGTTCAAGCGCGAACGAGCCGCTGTTGATCTCAGTCCCATTGACCTCGGCGACATGCAGCGCCTTGGCTCTCAGGGAACACGCAAGATCGAGGTCGCCGAGAAGACTCGCCGCGGCCGCCGGGTTCGGAAGCGAATCGACGTCGAGCGAGTCGCTCGAGATGTCGAGGTAGAGCCGGCCCGGATCCGCGCCGACCGGCAGCGTGAAGGCGAGCGAACCCGCAAACGTCGAGCGATCGAGCGCGATTTTCAGATCCCGCCCCGAAAAGCCGACCGCAGAAGCGTCGACCTGGCCCGAGAGCGAGACTTTGCGATAGGCGAAGGCGTCGCCGAGCTGCGCAGCCTTCGCGCCAAATCCGGCCGATCCCTGGCTCGCCCAATCGCGCAAGAGGCCAAAGTCGCTGCTCGTGAAGTCAACCGAACCCTTGACCCTCGCCGCCTCGCCTTGCTCGAGTTCGCCGTCGCCGCTGAGCCTGCTTGCCCCCGGAAGTCCGAGATCGAAGCGCGTGCGCAACGGCGCCCCCGGTGCGGACCGGAAGGCGCCTGAAAGGCCGGACAGGGTCCCCGAGCCCAGAATGACGGTGTCGGCGGAAAGTTTGGCGTCGATCGTGACGAGGCTGGGATGGTCGAACGCCGACGCCGCCGCGCCGGACAAAAGCGCCACGGCGCTCGCAGGCGCAACGCCCTCCTCCCCCTTCCGGCGCAGCAGGGCGTCGAGATTCGCCTGCTTCGCGTTGAATGCGACCGAGAGACGACTTGGCGAACCAAAGGACACGATCGCCGACCCGTCGGCACGCACGGCGCGTTCCTCCGGTCCAAGGCGCAATTCCGCGTGTTGCAGGGTCGCGCGGTTGAAGTCCGCGGTCATCTGGCCGGTCACCAGCCAGGGCAACGGACCGTCGCCGCCGGGCGCGGTTCCGCTCAGGGTGACCATACCCGCCGCGCCGCTGGCGGTCAGCGCGCCGTCGAATTCGAGGCCGGGCCAGTCCGAACCGTGGTCCACGGAGAGGCGGATCGGTAGGCCCGCCGGGCCGCTTCTTTCCGAGGCGAGGCGAAAGACGACGGGCGCGCCGCCAGGACCGGCAAACTGTCCGGAAACATGATAGGGGCCGGCAAGCGACTGCGCGTCCGCGTCCAATTGGACGCCCTCGATGTCATTCTCCCCGCCGCCCACGATTCGGATTCGCCCGTCATGCACGAGAAGACGGTCGAAGCCGATCGCATCCGATTCGCCGGCGGGCGGAACGGGGAGCTTCAACGACCCGTCCGGCGCCCTGGCGATCGTCAACACCGGCTTCTCGACCTTGATCTCGCTGAAGCGGATAGCCCCGCTCGCCAGCTTGACGAGCGCAAGCTCGAGTCGCGCCGAGGCGAAGGTCAGATGGGGGGCGTCCTGTCCCCGCCCCGTCACGGAACCCTCGCCCACTTCCAGGTAAGGAGTGGGCAGGAGCCGGAGCGTGACGGGGCCGCCAAGCGAAACGTCGCCCCCCGTCATCGCGCCGAGCCGCGCGGCGATCTCCTCGCGGTGGGCGGACCAATCGATAAAGAGCGGCGCCGCCAGCGCGACCGAAAGCACAGCGACAAGCGCAACCGCAAGAATGGTCAGAACAACGCGCACGGGGAAACGCTTATCACTTCGGTCGGATGAAAGGCGCCTGCTTCTCGACCTTCGTCACGCAAAATGCCGCGAAAGTGTGACGGGAGCGTCAAGCCGCGGCGCCTGCATGGACGCGGGGTCGCGCCGGGACGCGATCCAAAGAGGCCCGGCCGCCGTATTCCCACAAGAAGAAAGCCTAAGTTCGCACAAATTTTCGGCGTGACGGTCGACAAGTCTTGTCCGATCTGGGCTGCGGAACCGTGGCGCTCGCGGTCGCGTTCCGAAGGGGAACCGGATCCATGTACATCATCTGTCTCGCAACGGACTATGACGGCACGCTCGCGCACGACGGCGCCGTGGACGAAACGACGACACAAGCGCTCGTCGATTTCAAACGGTCGGGCAGAAAGCTCATCATGGTGACGGGGCGCGAACTGCCGGATCTCATGCGCGTCTTCCCGCGCCTCGATCTCTTCGACCGCGTCGTCGCCGAGAATGGGGCGCTGCTCTATAATCCGGACGCGAAGAAGGAGCGGCCGCTCGCGCCCGAACCGCCCGAGAGCTTTGTCGAGCTGCTGCGCGCGAAGGGCGTCGGTCCGCTCTCGGTCGGGCGCTCGATCGTGGCGACGTGGGAGCCTCACGAGAAAGCCGTGCTCGAGGCCATCCGGGAGCTCGGGCTCGAGATGCAGATCATCTTCAACAAGGGCGCGGTCATGATCCTTCCGGCCGGGGTCAACAAGGCGAGCGGGCTCGCGGCCGCGCTCGACGATCTCGGCCTCTCCGCCCACAACGTCGTCGCGGTCGGCGACGCCGAGAACGACCATGCTTTCATGCAGGCGTGCGGATTTGCGGTCGCGGTGGCGAACGCGCTGCCTGCGGTGAAAGACGAAGCGGACCTCGTGACGCGGGGCGCACGCGGCGCCGGCGTTTCCGAGTTGATGGCAAATCTTGTTCAGCGCGACGTCGAGGCGTTCGGCACAATCGAAGAGCACACCGCCGTCGATGTCGGGGTCAGGTCGGACGGCAGGCCGCTCAGGATGCATGCTCATGCGGGCTGCGCATTGGTCGCAGGGCTGTCGGGCGGCGGGAAATCCACGCTTGCGACGGCGCTCATCGAACGGGTTGTCGCGCGCGGGTTTCAGGTCTGCGTCTTCGACCCCGAGGGCGACTACGCGAACTTTCCGTCTGCGGTCGCGCTCGGCGACGCTAAGGCGAGCCCGCATCTCGGGGAAGCCCTGAAGGCGCTCGAGCGGCCGAACGAGAGCCTCATCATCAACATGCTTTCGGTCAGCGCCGAAGACCGGCCGGCGGCGTTCGCGCAATTCCTTTCGGCCATCGCCGAGATGCGCGCGCGCGCCGGGCGGCCGCACTGGATCCTCGTCGACGAGGCCCACCACCTGCTGCCGGCCGATCGCGACGCGGGCGCGAGCGCGCTTCCCCCCAACCTACCGGCGGCCGTGTTCGTGACCGTCGACCCCGAAGCGATGGCGCGCAACGCGCTCGAGCTCGTCGACACCATCTTCGCGGTCGGCAGCAAGCCGGTCGAAACGATCCGCGCGTTCTGCCGCGCGCTGTCGATCGAGCCGCCCCCGCTGCCGGCCGAAACGGCGGCGTCGGGCAAAGCGCTCGTCTGGAGCCGCCGGTCAGGCGAAAGCGCCGAATTCGTCACGCCGGCCGAGCCCGCCGGGAAGACTGAGCGCCACACCCGCAAATACGCCGAAGGAGAACTCGGCGAGGACAAGAGCTTCTATTTCCGCGGGCCCGACAACGCGCTGAACCTGCGCGCCCAGAACCTCACGCTCTTCCTTCAGATCGCCGACGGCGTAGACGACGAGACCTGGAGCCATCATTTGAAATCCCACGACGTTTCGCGCTGGATCCGCGAGCAGATCAAGGACGAGGAGTTGTCGGCGGAGGTGCGGCGGGCCGAAGAAGATGGGTCCGGGCCCAAAGAGACGCGTCGGCGCGTGCGGGAGGCGATCGAGCGCCGTTACACCGCGCCGGCGGGTCGCTAGAGGCGCACAGCGAACGTCGATTAAACCCGTTTGTCCGGTCGTTATCGTGCTTTTATAGGCGTTATCGCAAATTTGGCCGCAATGCAGTGCTTGCTGCGCCGCACCATTTGTGGTAACACGCGCTTACCCAACGGAAGGCGGCCGGGGTGGTCGGTTCGCCAAAGCTCATTGGATGGGGGTCCGATGACGCAAGTCTGATCGGGGCCGCCACGAGCGTGGGGGTCGCGGGTTTGTTGAGCGCAACGTTTCGGAGCCGACGGCTTGGGTGCTGGCGCTCGCCGGCATCGCCGGATCGGCCTATCTTGGCCGGCGCCGGTCCAAGCCGTCGATCGATCTCGAGGACTGAGGCGGAGCTCTACGGCCGCGTATTACGGGCGCGCCGGTAGGCTCATGGCCTCCGGGACGAATGCTGTTCGCTGCTGGCGCTTTCCGCAACGCGCTGCGGTGATCTGCGCGAACAGCAACCAGCCGATCCCCCATCAACTGTCAAGGCCTTCGCGTTGCGACGGCCCCCTCAAGGGGCTAATCGGTGCGACGAGAGGCTCGCCGCCTCCCATGGCGGCCGCGCCCGAAGGATAGCGGCCTCACGCTCATAGGCCTCAGAGAGTCGCGTTGCATATCGAGAACTCCCCACGCCCAGATATGCACGGGCGAAACCTTCCCAGTCTCGCGCCTTCAGCGCGGCAAGAACCGGCGAATTCGATCCGAAAAGGAAAAGCGCCGCATACTGGTTCAGCTCCGATTGCGATACGAATCGCGCGTATTCTCCCGCGGACGCGAAGCCCATTCTTTTCGCATGGAGCCCTATGATCTGGAACGCGCCGAAGCTGGTTGCGTCGTAGGCCGCCTCAGGGTCGACGAGAAAGGCGGCTTCGAGTTGGTCCCAGCGGCTTGGGGGCTTCGCTGGATCGGTCGATCCGCGATCCAACCCAGATGAACGCGGCCGCTCGGATACCGAGGAAGACGTTGGATCGTATGACTTTTTCGCATTTTTCAGGAAGATTTGCGAGGTGAAGACAATGATTGGGCGTCCCTCAGCGTCAAAACCGCTGCCAGGGCTTTCAACATCATGTACAGCCAGCAATGCCGGCAACTCGATGCCCAGATTCGCGGCAAGCGCAATCATGTCGTCCTCCGACGGTGGGCCCGGCTGGCTCGTCCGAAGCTCCGATGGAGTCGGCCGTATCCACCGCTGGATCGACCTGTCCAATTCGGCGACGAGCTGATCATCGACGCCATAGGACACAGGCAATCCGGCGCGCAGTCGAAATCGCGCGATCGTGTTGCGAGTGGCTTCGTTCAGCGCGCCATCGGCCGGCCCGCGATAAAGGCCAAGCCTCCGCAAATTCTGTTGAACAGCGGCCACTCGGTCGGCGACCTGCAACGCGGCTTGCGCCTCCACCAGATGCTGGCCGGACAAGCTGGAAAACGCGCTGACATAGGTTTCGAAGTCCGCCTTCCGTCCGCCTTGCTTCGCATCGGACCAGAGCCGGTCGTCGATACGCCTGAGCTTTTCCTCCGCCGTCGTCCGAACGGGATGGTACCAGTTGCGGGCAATGAAGCCGGCGACCTCGTCCGGCGCGTCCAGCCGGTCCAGCTTCGTCAGTCTCGCGTCGCGATCGACCGAGTAACCAATCCAACCGGCGATCACCAGGGCAGTCACAAGCACCGCTGCGAGCAAAAGAATCTGCTGCCGTCGCTCCCTTGCTGGGTCGCGCAGCCCGCGCGCCTTCGCAAGCTCGCGCGATCGTTTCGCCTGAAGCTTGCGCATCTGCGCGCGGGCCCGACCCTCCGCGGCTTCGCGAGCCGCCTTCTGTTCGGTGTTCTCGCCTTCGAGCGCGCTTATTCTGTTCCAGACGTCGGCGCTCAGCGGATTTGCGGCGTTTGCTGCGACCCAGGCCTTGAGCTCCGGCAGTGTCGCCGTAGGTCTCATCACCGCCCGGTAAGTGGCGAGGCCAGGTTGGTCGGTAAGTTGACCGATCTGCTCCAGAATTTTCAGCCACGCCGGATCGTCCTCCTGACCGGCCCACGAGGAAAGATTGCCTGCCTGCACAAGATTGAACGGGGGCGGCAGCGTGACCGGCTCGAGCACACACGGAACGAGTTTGCCGCTGTTCCGGGCGAAATCCGCTTCGCTCCGCACCCAGTCCGATTTCACAGCGCCTAGCGTCCAGCAAGTAAGCACCGCTTTGGCGCTCTCAAGCTGTTGTGCAATCTGACTGTCGTAGGCAGAACCAGACCGAAGCTCCCGATCAAACCACACATCGAGCTTCAGCTTGACAAGCTCGTCAGCGATAATGGTGACCTTGTCGCGGTCGGCGCTATGGTAGCTGATAAAGACGTCTGTCATGGCCATTGTCCGGCGCGCTCGATGACGGCTATTTAAACACAATGCTGGAGTCGCAAACAGGCGGTCGTTGGGCCGCCGATGCAAGGCCATTCGGTCCGCCTCATTTGACATCCCCGCGCCGCGCGCCTAAGCACCGCGCCTTCGTCAGGTTTTCAGCCTCGTCGATCAGCCGTCCGATCGCCATGAGATCGGCGGTCCCCGTCCGGCAGCGCGTCGCGCCCCCGGGCGCGATTGGCGTTGTCTGAGCGGCGCGAGGCCCTAGGTAAGGGGCGCCCGGCGCATTCCCGCCGACGGCGTCGCAAAGGAGCGTTGCATGTTCGAGAGCCTGTCCGAAAAGCTCTCCGGCATATTGGATAAACTGACCGGCCGCGGCGCCCTCTCGGAGGAGGACGTCAACGCCGCGATGCGCGAGGTGCGGCGAGCGCTGCTCGAAGCGGACGTCGCGCTCGAGGTCGTGCGCTCGTTCGTCGACCGCGCGCGCACGAAGGCCGTCGGCGCCGCCGTGATCAAGTCGGTCAGGCCCGGCCAGATGGTGGTGAAGATCGTCCACGACTCGCTCGTCGAGACGCTGGGAGGCGAATCCCAGGCGATCGACCTCAACGCGCCCGCGCCGGTCGCGATCATGCTGGTCGGCCTGCAGGGCGCGGGCAAGACGACGACCGCCGCCAAGATCGCCAAGCGCCTCGCAGAGCGCGACAGGCGCAGGGTGCTGATGGCCTCGCTCGACGTCAAGCGTCCGGCGGCGCAGGAGCAGCTCGCGGTGCTGGGCCAACAGGTCGGCGTCGACACGCTGCCGATCATCCCCGGCCAGGACCCGGTCGACATCGCCAGGCGCGCCGAACAGGCCGCGCGCCTGCAGGGCTACGACGTCGTGCTCCTCGACACCGCGGGGCGCACCCATGTCGACGAGCCGCTCATGCAGGAAATGGCGGACATTCGCGACGCCTCCCGCCCGCATGAGGTCCTGCTCGTGGCCGATGCGCTGACCGGCCAGGACGCGGTCAATCTGGCGAAGAGCTTCAACGAGCGGGTGGGTCTCACCGGCATCGTCTTGACCCGCATGGACGGCGACGGGCGCGGCGGCGCGGCGCTCTCGATGCGCGCGGTGACCGGCAAGCCGATCAAGCTCCTCGGCGTCGGCGAAAAGATGGACGCGGTCGAGGACTTCCATCCTGCCCGCCTCGCCGACCGCATCCTCGGCATGGGCGACATCGTTTCCTTGGTCGAGAAGGCGGCGCAGTCGATCGATGCGGCGCAGGCGGCCAAGATGGCCGAGAAGATGCGAAAAGGGGTCTTCGACCTCAACGATCTTTCCGAGCAGCTGGCGCAGATCGAGAAGCTCGGCGGCATGGGCGGCATCATGGGGATGCTGCCCGGCGTCGCCAAGATCAAGGATCAGCTCGCCTCCGCCAATCTCGACGACAAGTTCGTCAAGCGCCAGCGGGCGATCATCTCGTCCATGACCCCGAAGGAGCGGCGCAACCCCGATATTCTCAAGGCCTCGCGCAAGAAGCGCATCGCGGCCGGAGCGGGCGTCAACGTCGAGCAGGTCAACCGGCTCCTAAAGCAGCACCGGCAGATGGCCGACATGATGAAGATGATGGGCGGGGCGAACGCCAAACGCGGAATGATGGGCAAGCTCGGCCAGATGATGGGGCTGGGCAACATGCCGATGCCGAGCCCCGATGAGATCGAGGCCATGCAGAAGAAGTTCGGCGGCGTGGCGCCTCCCGGCCTGCCTGGACCGCCCGGCATTCCGGCCGCTCCGCCGCCCGGCGCCTTCAACCTGCCGCCGCAATTCCCCGGCCTCGGGGGCGGCGGCAAACTGCCCGGCCTCGGCGGTGGCTTCAACCCGTTCGGGGGGAAGAAGAAGTGATCACCCTCATCCGGCGCTTCGCGCCACCTTCTCCCCGAGGGAGAAGGGAACGCGCTCCCTCTCCCGTTTACGGGTGAGGGCAAGCAATCGAGTTTTCACCGTCAATCGCAATCGAACACTGAAAGGAAACCAAGAATGTCCCTGAAAATCCGCCTCTCCCGCGGGGGCGCGAAGAAGCGCCCGTTCTATCAAATCGTGATCGCCGATGCGCGCATGCCGCGCGATGGCCGCTTCGTCGAGAAAATCGGCACCTTCGATCCCCTGAAGGCGAAGGAAGACGCGAGCCGGCTCGTGCTCGATCAGGAGAAGGCCAAGGCCTGGCTCGCCAAGGGCGCGCAGCCGACCGACCGCGTGCTGCGTCTGCTCGACAGCCTCGGCCTCATGAAGCGCGACGCGCGCAACAATCCCGAGAAGGCCAAGCCTCGGAAGAAGGCGCAGGAGCGTCTCGCCGCGGCCAAAGCCGCCGCCGCCAAGGCCGCCGCCGAAGCGCCCGCCGCCTGACGCGGCTTCTTCAATTGCGCGCGCCCGATCGCCTCGTCCTCATCGGCGTGTTCGGCGCGCCGCAGGGGGTTCGCGGAGAGGTGCGCGTGAAGTCGTTCGCCGCCGACCCGAAGGCGATCGGCGCCTATGGCGCGCTGACCGACGCCGCGGCTACGCGCGTCTTCGCCTTCGAGCGGCTGCGCTGGGTCAAGGACGACATGCTCGTCGCCAAGGTCAAGGGCGCCGACACGCGCCTGGCCGCCGCAAGTCTGACCGGAGTCGAAATCTTCGTTCGCCGCAGCCAGCTGCCGCCGCCGGACGCGGATGAGTTCTATCACGCCGATCTCGTCGGCCTCGCCGCCGTGACGCGCGACGGCGAACGGCTCGGGCGCGTCGAAGCTTTGGCGAACTACGGCGCGGGCGACATTCTGGAGATTGCGCGCGGCGACGGCGAGACGCTCCTTTTGCCGTTCACGAAGGCCGTCGCGCCGAAGATCGATTTCGAGGGCGGGCAGATCGTGATCGATCCGCCCGCGGTCGTGGAGGACTGAGAACCGCCCGCGCGTTTTCCGCGAGCGGCGCCGGCTCGCTCACGCCTTGTGTTCGGGGTGGTGCGTCGCGCTGTGCTTGGCGGCTTCCTCCTGGTGATGCTCCGCCTGCAGGTGGTGCCCGTGCGCGACATGCGCGTGATGATGCCCCTTGGCGTGATCGCCTGCCTTGTGCGCCTTGGAGGCCTCCTCGTGGTGATGCTTGGCGTGCCCGTGGTGTTCTGCGGCTTTCGTGTGATGCTCGGCCAGAGTCGTGTCGCTCATCGCGTATTTCCTCCCTGAGGCGCTTGATTTTATGCGCAAGGTCATTTTTCCTTTGTAATGCGGCAGTTTGATGAATGCGCCGATCTTCCGCTTTCCTAGCGAGGCCGCTATACGTTCGCTCCGAACGCGATTGAGCGACGGTTCATAGCTTGCGGCGAGGCGCATCGAATGACGCACATCCCTTCGGAAATGGTCCTTGAAACTGCGTCGCAGCCGAAGTCCCGGCGCGACTTCCTTTATCTGACGACCGGCTCCGTCGCGGCGATCGGCGCTGCAGCGACGCTATGGCCGATGATCGACCAGATGAACCCGGACGCGGCGACGATCGCGGCGGCGGGGCCCGTCGACATCGACGTGAGCCAGATCCAGCCGGGGCAGCGGGTCGTGACCCTGTGGGCCGCGCGGCCGGTGTTCATCGTTCACCGCACGCCCGAGGCCCTGAAGGAACTGCAGGACACGAAGCTGACCTCGCAACTGCGCGATCCCAATTCCGACAATATGCAGCAGCCGGAATACGCCAAAAACTGGCACCGTTCGATCAAGCCCGAGTTCCTCGTGCTCGTCGGCATCTGCACCCATCTCGGCTGCGTGCCGCTGTACGAGCCCAAGCCCGACCCGACCAACCCGGCGCCGAACTGGCCGGGCGGCTTCTTCTGCCCTTGTCACGGCTCAAAGTACGACATGGCTGGGCGCGTCTTCCAGGGCGTGCCCGCGCCATACAATCTGCCGGTGCCGCCCAATCATTTCCCGACCGAGAAGACGCTGACGGTCGGCCAGAACCCGCCGGGGCAGAATTTCGACTTCAATTCGATCCTTGTCGTGTGACGCGTTGCTACTCGCGGACCATTGCTGTAAGCTGTTGTGTACAACGTAGCACAAGGAGCGCGGCGAGATGGCGTCCGCCACTTTCACTATCCGGGTCGACGAAGCCGATAAGGATCGGCTGGAGGCGCTTGCGCGGAGCACCGGACGAAGCCGGTCGTTTCTCGCAGCCGAGGCGATCGCCGAATATCTTGCGGTGAACGAATGGCAGATCGCCGGGATCAAGGCGGCAATAGAGGACCTCGAACGAGGCGAACGGATCGAGCATGAAGCCGTTCGCAAGTGGGTCGAGTCCTGGGGTTCCGAGAATAAACTCAAGCCGCCAGTCGCATCTTGAGGCTCTTCTGGTCGCGACGGGCGATTAACGATCTTCGCGGTATTCAGGCCTATATCGAGAACAACAACCCTACCGCGGCCAGAAAGATCACTTTGCGCATCATCGAGTCCGTCGAGACGATGATCCCGGAGAATCCTGGGATCGGGCGGCCGGGGCGCGTGCCCGGAACGCGTGAGCTCGTCGTCGCCCACACGCCCTATATCGTTCCTTATCGGTTGCGCCACGGAATGATCGAAGTGCTCCGCGTCTATCACGGCGCGCGCCGTTGGCCCGATCCTCTATAAATGGGTCGGCGCGAAGGGCGCCGAGCTGTCACCGATGTTCCTCGCAACCGTCCTCACCCTGTTTCCGTCGATGTTTCCCGGTCCGCTCGGCCAGTCGCTGGCAGGCGAGGCGCTCGCGAAGGGCCTTTGGTCCATCGAGGCGCGCGACATCCGCGAGCACGGGCTTGGAAAACATCGGGCGGTCGACGATACGCCGGCAGGCGGCGGTCCGGGCATGGTGATGCGCGCCGACGTCATCGCCGCGAGCCTCGACGCCGCAGCGGCGCCGGACAATTCGCGCCCGCGCCTGATCATGAGCCCGCGCGGCAGGCAATTCACGCAGGCGCATGCGCGCGAATGGGCGGCGGGGCCGGGGCTGGTCATCCTCTGTCCGCGCTTCGAGGGCGTCGACGAGCGGGTGATCGAGGCGCGCGGGCTCCTCGAAATCTCGATCGGCGACTATGTGCTGTCGGGCGGCGAGATCGCCGCGCTCGCCGTCCTCGACGCCTGCGTGCGGCTCATTCCCGGGGTCATGGGCAAGGAAGAATCGGGCAACGAGGAGAGCTTCGAGTCCGGCCTGCTCGAATATCCCCACTTTACCCGCCCGCGCGACTGGGAGGGCCGCTCCATCCCCGACGTGCTGCTCTCGGGGGACCACGCCAAGATCGCGGCTTGGAGGCGCGCCGAGGCAGAGCGGATCACGCGGGAGAAGCGGCCGGATTTGGCCCCAGCAAATCGCCTTTAGCTCGGGGCCAGTGTCTGACGTCATCGCGAGGAGCCCGAAGGGCGACGCGGCGATCCAGGGGGCCGTAGAGAGCTTTCGTCCGGTTTGTCGATCCGCCGTCGCCCGGCCTATCCTGGCCGGGTATGAGACACCCTGCCGTCTACATCATGGCAAGCCGCCGCAATGGCACGCTTTACGTCGGCGTGACCTCGAATCTTCCGCGCCGCGCCGAGGAGCACCGCAACGGAACGGTCCCAGGCTTTAGCAAGCGATACGGGTGCAAGTTGCTCGTCTGGATGGAGCCGCACGAAAGCATGGACGAGGCGATCGCGCGCGAGAAGCAGATCAAATCTGGCAGCCGCAAGGACAAGCTTGCGCTGATCGAACGGAACAACCCGTTGTGGACGGACCTGTACGAAATCCTGAATGCGTGACCAGAATTTCCTCGCGCGCAGGCGTACGGCGGCGCCCCACGGCCTCTGGATCGCCGCGTCGCTGCGCTCCTCGCGATGACGATCAGGGACGCCGCGACGGTCGGGGGCGCGGTTGACGATAAGCGCCGTGATCACGAGGAGCCCGAAGGGCGACGCGGCGATCCAGGCCGTTGCCGTCTCGCCACACTGATTGGTTGAAACCAGTGGGGACGCGTAGCATTCGGTCCACCCGATCGGCGTAAAGCGCGATCGCAGGCGCTACGGTCCGCACAATCTCTTGCTGAATATCCGAAATTACGGTAAAGCTTCCCTTATAGGTCGGCCAGGCAAGGCGCAACATGGGGTCAATTCTGCATCTTTGGTAAGGAAAATCGACGCAGAAAAAATTTTCCCGGAAATCCCGCGTAACCCAGTGAAAAGTCTCGTTTCGGACGAGAGAATCCAAGGAAATCCAATAGCGCTTTGGAAGCAAATCCAAGCGAAACCAAACCGATCCAAGAAAATCCAAACAGATGGCCGGAAGCTCAGCGGGTCGGCACCGGGTGCTCGCCGCGGTAGTCGTAGAAGCCGCGCTGGGCCTTGCGTCCGAGCCAGCCAGCTTCGACATATTTCACCAGGAGCGGACACGGGCGGTATTTCGAATCCGCGAGGCCCTCGTGCAAGACCTGCATGACGGCGAGACAAACGTCGAGGCCGATGAAGTCGGCGAGCTGCAATGGGCCCATCGGGTGGTTGGCGCCGAGCCGCATGGCGGTGTCGATCGAGTCGACCGAGCCGACGCCCTCGTAGAGGGTGTAGACGGCCTCGTTGATCATCGGCAAGAGAATGCGGTTGACGATGAAGGCGGGAAAGTCCTCCGACATCGTCGCCGTCTTGCCGAGCCGGGTGACGAAGGCCTTGGCCGCCTCGAACGTGTCGTCCTTGGTCGCGATGCCGCGGATGAGCTCGACGAGCTGCATGCGCGGCACCGGGTTCATGAAGTGCATGCCGATGAAGCGCTCGGGATTGGCGGTCACCGAAGCGAGGCGGGTGATCGAGATCGAGGAGGTGTTGGAGGCGAGGATCGCGTCCGGCTTCAGGAAGGTTCTGAGCGAGGTGAAGATCTTGCGCTTGACCTCCTCGTTCTCCGACGCGGCCTCGACGACGAGATCGCAGTCTCCGAGCTTGTCGAGAGTCGGGGCGTACTGGATGCGCTCGAGGATCGCCTTGCGTGCCACTTCGTCGAGTTGCCCCCTCGCGATCTGGCGCGACAGGAGCCCGTTGATGGTCGCCAGCGCCGCGTGCACTCGCTCCTCGGCGACGTCGGTGAGATAGACGCTGATCCCCGCCTGCGCCGCGACCTGCGCGATGCCGGCGCCCATCTGCCCCGCGCCGATGACGCCGATCGTCTCGATGTTGAGTCCCATGTGTTTCAGTCTCGCAAAGCCGCCCCGTTTCGGGCCGGGATCATAGACGAGCAGCCGCGCGCGTCCAGTCGGACGGCTCGCCTTTTTGCGTCGGACTTAAGGGAGGTTAGCGTCCGATTTTGGCCAGTTCCGAGGTCAATTCGGGCCGCGGCGTCGATGTCGTCGTCGAGAACGTCGGCAATGAATCGGCCTTGCAATCAGCGATGCGTGAGGGCGCGGGCGGCTCGTGGCCTGCGGCGCGACGACTGGCGACGACCCGTCCGCCGCGTCGTCACCGGCAATACGGACCTTCAGGAGGAAACTGCCGGCTTGAACGTCAGCGCCAGGCCATTCATGCAGTAGCGCAGTCCGGTCGGCTTCGGCCCGTCGTCGAAAACGTGCCCGAGATGGCCGTCGCAACGTCGGCACATCACAGCGGTGCGTGTCATGAAGAAGGAACGGTCCTCCTTCGTGACGACAGCGTTGTCCAGCGGCGCCCAGAAGCTCGGCCAGCCTGTCCCGCTGTCGAATTTGGTCGCGGAGGAGAAGAGGTCGAGCTGGCATCCCGCGCAGGCGAAGGTTCCACGGCGTTCCTCATGCAGGAGAGGGCTCGTGAACGGCGGCTCGGTCCCCTCCTTGCGGAGGATTGCGTATTGCTGCGGCGTCAACAGCTTGCGCCACTCGGCGTCGGTTCGGACGACATGGTCCGCCTCGGTGGACTGGGCGGTTGGGATTTGCAGGAGACTTGCGCCCTCGATCGCGGCCAGGCCGCGAATCGCAACGCTGAGAGCCGCTCGACGCGTCAACATGCTCGCCTCCCGCTACGAACGCGCGCCGACCAGCACCGGGTCAGGCCGGTACAGGTCCGGGAAGAGCTTCTTCAGATTCTCGATCTTGGGCAGATCGTTGTAGACGATGTACGGATAGGTCGGGTTCTTCGCCAGGAAATCCTGATGATAAGCCTCGGCGGGATAGAAGGTCTTACCCGGCTCGATGCTGGTGACGATCGGCGCGCCGAAAACATGCGCCTTGTCGAGCTGGGCGATATAGGCCTTCGCCACCCGGGCCTGCTCGGCGTCCGAGGGGAAAATCGCCGACCGATATTGCGTCCCCTCGTCCGGACCCTGCCGGTTGAGCTCCGTCGGATCATGGGCGACCGAAAAGAAGATCTGCAAAATCTTCCCGTAACTGATTTTGTGCGGGTCGTAGGTGATCCGCACCGATTCCGCATGGCCGGTGTCGCCTTGGCTGGTCATTTCGTAATGCGCGGTCGCCTTCGCGCCCCCGTCATATCCCGACACTGCGCTGGTCACGCCGTCGACATGCTGGAACACGCCCTGGACGCCCCAGAAGCATCCTCCTGCCACCACAGCGATCTCGGAACCGGCGGCGCTCGCCGGCTCGTCGGCCGCAGGAGGCGGAATCTTATGCGCCTCCTTGGCGGTTGAGGCGGAAATCGAAACCCCGGCCAGCGCGGCGAGGCCGACAAGCGCCAGCGTCGAGAGGCCGAGGCGCGGCGTGAAAGACGCGATCATGAACCGTCTCCATGGATACAAATGATAAAAAAGCCCACCTGCGCCCGCCGCAAGCCTGGTCCTCATTCTCTGCACATCAAGCAGCCTGAGGCGTGGTTCGAGGCCGTGACCAGCGCCGGATCGGCCTGGTAGACCTCGGGAGACAGCCGCTTCAGGGCCTGGAACTTCGGCAGGTCGTTGATCACGGGCGCCCGCTCCTCGAGAGCGGGTTGAGTGATCTTATTATGGGCCGCCTCGGCGGTCGAGTCGCTAATCCAGACGCCGCCCAGGGCGGCCAGGCCGACAAGCGCGAGCCTCGAAAGGCCGGGGCGCGGCGTGAAAGACGTGATCATGGCGCCATCTCCTGTGGTGCGAAAACAATGCACGCCGGCGGCCGGCGCGTCATTGTTCGCTGTTCGGATGCGGAGCGTCCTCCGTTACAGGCCCGTCGGCGGATTTTTTCGACGATGCGTCCGCTCTTGCGTGGTTCAGGGAATGGCATAAGCATCGGTCGTGGATTTTTGAGGGAGGACATCTTGGCGTCGATCAATCCGGTCGCAGAACTCACCCTCGACGGGGAGGTCGCCATCGTCACCATCAACTCGCCGCCGGTCAATGCGCTCTCGCAGGCCGTCCGCGACGGCCTGAACCGGGGGGTCGAAGCGGGCGAGGCAGACCCTGCCGTCAAGGCGATCGTCCTCATCTGCGCCGGGCGCACCTTCATCGCCGGCGCCGACATTTCCGAATTCGGCAAGCCGCCCGCCGCTCCCTACCTCCCCGACGTGCTCGATAGAATCGAGAACGCCTCGAAGCCAGTCGTGGCGGCGCTGCACGGGACGGCGCTCGGCGGCGGATTCGAGGTGGCGCTGACCGCCCACTACCGCATCGCCATCCCGTCGGCGAAATGCGGCCTGCCCGAAATCAAGCTCGGCCTCATTCCCGGCGCCGGCGGCACGCAGCGGCTGCCGCGGCTCATCGGGGTCGAGAAGGCGCTCGACGTGATTCTTTCGGGAACGCCGTTCGGCGCGCGCGAGGCGAAGGAATGGGGCGTCGTCGACGAGCTCGCCGAGGAAGGCAAGCTGCGCGAATCCGCCCTTGCCTTCGCGCGCCGCCTGATCGCCGAAAACGCGCCGCTCAAGAAGGTGCGCGACCGTTTCGAGAAGCTCGAGCCGGTCCGCGGTCACCCGGAAATTTTCGAGGCCATCCGCACGGCGAACGCGCGAAAGTTCCGCGGCTTCGAGGCGTGGGAGAAGGCGATCGAGTTTGTCCGGAACGCGGTCGACCAGCCGTTCGACGAAGGCGTGACGAGGGAGCGCGAAATGTTCATGGCGCTGCTCGCCACGACCCAGTCCAAGGCGCAGCGGCACGTGTTCTTCGCCGAACGCGCGGCGGCCAAGGTCGCCGACATCGCTCCCGACGAGCCGACCAAGACCATCCGCAGCGTCGGCGTGATCGGCGCCGGCACGATGGGCGGGGGCATCGCGATGAATTTCCTGTCCGCGGGCGTGCCCGTCACGATCGTCGAGACCGCGAAAGAGGCGCTCGACCGCGGCGTCTCGATCATGCGGCGCAATTACGAGAACACGGCGAAAAAGGGCCGGCTGACGATGGCGGAGGTCGATGAGCGCATGGGCCGGTTGACGCCGACGCTCGACTTCGGCGCGCTGCGCGAGGCCGACCTCGTGATCGAGGCGGTCTACGAGAACATGGACCTGAAAAAGAGCGTATTCGAGCAGCTCGACACGGTCGCCAAGCCCGGCGCGATCCTCGCCTCCAACACCTCCTATCTCGACATCGACGCGATCGCCGCCATGACGAGGCGGCCCGAGGACGTGCTCGGCATGCATTTCTTCTCGCCGGCCAACGTGATGCGGCTCCTCGAGATCGTGCGCGGAGCGAAGACCTCGAAATCCGTGCTCGCGACGATCGCGCAGCTCGCGCCGAAGATCGGCAAGGTCGGGGTGATCGTCGGCGTCGCACACGGCTTCGTCGGCAACCGCATGCTGGCCGAGCGACAGCGGGAGGCGATGAAGCTTATCCTCGAAGGGGCGACGCCCTGGGACGTCGACCGGGTGCTCGTCGATTTCGGCATGCCGATGGGGCCGTTCGCGATGAGCGACCTCGCCGGGCTCGACATCGGCTGGTCGGCCGAGACGTCGAAACGCGCGACCATCCGCGAGATCCTTTGCGAGGAGGGCCGGCGCGGCCAGAAGACCGGAGCCGGCTTCTACGACTACGACGAGGCGCGCAACGCGAAGCCCTCGGCGCATGTCGAGGAGATCATCCGCGACTTCGCGGCGTCGAAGGGGATCGCGCAGCGCAAGATCGGCGACCAAGAGATTGTCGAGCGCTGCACCTATCCGATGATCAACGAGGGCGCGAAAATCCTCGCCGAGGGCAAGGCGCAGCGCGCCTCCGACATCGACATCGTATGGATCTACGGCTACGGCTGGCCGGTCTATCGCGGCGGCCCGATGTTCTATGCCGACACGGTGGGCTTAAAGACGGTTTTGGAGAAGCTGCGCGAATTCGAGGCGAAGTTCGGCGACGACTTCAAGCCCGCGCCTCTGCTCGAGAAGCTGGCGGCGGAGGGCGGCGCGTTTTCGAAATCGTGAGAAAGGTGACGCGCTTGCCCTCATCCGGCCGGCTACGCCGGCCACCTTCTCCCCGGAGGAGAAGTGTCGGAACGAGCGACTGCGCGGGAACCCCTTCCCCCCGGGGGGAAGGTGGCGCGCCGCAGGCGCAACGGATGAGAGTGAAACCGCTGCGTAAGGGGGACTTATGAAGACGGATCTGGGCGTCTCTTCGAACCAGCGCGGACGCGCCCGAGCCATGCGCGGCGCGCCCACCGACACCGAACGTCGCCTGTGGCGCCTCCTGCGCGACCGGCGGCTAACCGGCCTCAAGTTTCGCAGGCAGGTTCCGATCGGCCCCTACATCGTCGACTTTCTATGCGTCGATGCGAAGCTCATCGTCGAGGCCGACGGTTCGCAGCACGCGGAGAACGCCCGCGACGGAGTCCGCGACGCCTACCTCGCCCGTCAGGGATGGAAGGTGCTGCGTTTTTGGAACCATGAAGTATCGAAGAATCGCGAAGGCGTTTTTGAGACAATTCTTGCGCGCGCCAATTTGCTCGCCGGCGCAAACCCTCATCCGGCCGGCTACGCCGGCCACCTTCTCCCCGAGGGAGAAGGCGCCCCATGACCGATTTCCTGCATCATCCAAGCCCGGAGAACATCCATGCGTGAAGCCGTCATCGTCTCAACTGCGCGCACGCCGATCGGCAAGGCCTATCGCGGCGCTTTCAACGACACCCAGGCGCAGACGCTCGGCGGCCACGTGATAGCCAATGCGCTGTCGCGCGCGCATGTCGAAGGCGGCGAAGTCGACGACGTCGTCATGGGCGCGGCGATGCAGCAGGGCTCGACCGGCTACGACGTGGCGCGCCAGTCAGCCTTGCGCGCCGGCCTGCCCACCAGCGTCGCCGGCATGTCGGTCGACCGGCAATGCGCCTCCGGACTGATGGCCATTTCGATCGCCGCGAAGGAGATCGTCAACGACGGCATGAGCATCGCCGTCGGCGGCGGGCTCGAGTCGATCTCGCTCGTGCAGAACGACAAGATGAACCGCTTCCGTGCGCAGGACCCGTGGCTCGTCGAGCATCGGGGCGACGTCTACATGTCGATGCTCGAGACCGCGGAAATCGTCGCGGAGCGCTACAAGATCTCGCGCGAGCGGCAGGATGAGTTCGCGCTTCAGTCGCATGCGCGCACTGCCGCCGCGCAAGCCGCCGGGCGGTTCGACGCCGAGATCGTCCCGCTGCCGACCGTGATGAAAGTCGTCGACAAGGCGACCGGCGTCACGTCCGAAAAGCCGGTGACCTTGAAACATGACGAAGGCGTGCGCGCCGACACGACGCTCGCCGGCCTCGCTGGGCTGAAGCCGGTCTTCGCCGAAGGCATTCGCAAGATGGAGCCGGGCCAATACATCACCGCCGGTAACGCCTCGCAATTGTCCGACGGCGCGAGCGCCTGCGTCTTGATGGAGGCGAAGCTCGCGAGCCAGCGCAATCTTGCCCCGCTCGGCGTCTATCGCGGCATCGCGGTCGCTGGCTGCGACCCGGACGAGATGGGCATCGGGCCGGTCTTCGCCGTGCCGAAGCTTTTGAAGACCCACGGCCTCAAGATCGACGACATCGGCCTCTGGGAGCTCAACGAAGCCTTCGCGGTGCAGGTCCTCTACTGCCGGGACAAGCTCGGCATCGACAACGACAAGCTCAACGTCGACGGCGGCGCCATCGCGGTCGGGCATCCTTACGGCATGAGCGGCTCGCGCCTCGCCGGCCATGCGCTAATCGAAGGCAAACGGCTTGGCGTGCGCTATGTCGTGGTGACGATGTGCGTCGGCGGCGGCATGGGGGCGGCCGGCCTGTTCGAAGTCGCCTGAGGGCAGCCGAGGGGTGTCGGAGTGAACGATCCGCATCTCATGGCGCCGCTTGCAGCCTTCCATGGCGCGAAGCCGCCGGCGCCGGGCTGGTTCGTGCAGGCGATCGCGCAGGAGCCCGAGCGGACGTTCTTCGAGTTCGAGGGCGCGCGGGTCGAGGTTCTCGCGTGGGGCGACCGCGGCAAGCCAGGGCTCATATTTCTGCATGGCGGGGCGGCGCACGCCGAGTGGTGGTCGTTCATCGCTCCGTTCTTTGCCCGCGACTGGCGCGTCGTGGCCTCGACCTTCACGGGCATGGGACGCTCCGGCTGGCGAGACGCTTATGTGTTCGAGCAATTCGTACGCGAGGCGTGCGAGGCGGGGCGCATCGGCGGCGCCTTCGAGGCAGGTTCTCCGGTCGTCGTCGGCCATTCGTTCGGGGGTCGCGTGGCGATGGGACTCGCGCGCGATTTCGGCGACGAGGTCATGGGCGCGGTGATGGTCGATCCGCCGTTCTTCGCGCCGCAGAACGTCCGCCCGCCGTCGCCGCCCCGCCCCACGAAAGCGCGGCGCGCGCAGCATTCGCTGTCGACGATCGTTCAGCGCTTTCGCCTTATGCCGCCGCAGCCGTGCGACAACCTGTTCATCCTCGACCACATCGCGAGGTGTTCGGCGCAGGAGGTGGTCGACGCCGATGGGAATCCGGGCTGGGCCTTATGCTTCGACCCGCATTTCTGGGAAAGATTCGCCCGCGTCGATCCGGTTCCGATCGTCTCGGCCGCGCGCTGTCCTCTCGCGATCATTCGCGGCGCGAAGTCGCAGCTCTTCCACGCTCTCGACGCCGAATACCTCTTGAGCCTGATTGCGCCCGGCTCGCCTCACATCGTCATCCCGGAGGCCGAACACCACGTGATGATCGACCAGCCGCTTGCCTTCGTCTCCGCGCTTCGGGCGTTGCTCCCGGCCTGGCCGGAGAAGCGGCGCTGAACCTTGAGGGGCACGCGCACTTCTACCATTCCGGCGCGCCGCGCGAAGCTTCGATCAGCGCCGCGACGAGATAAGGCGCGAAGGACCGCCAGACTTCGACGTGAAAAGCCGTCTCTCCACGCCGCCACAGCACAATCTCCGCCTTGTCGAAAATCGTGCGCGTCGCCATGCCGACTGGGAATGCGGATAGGTGAAGATCCAGCGGGCACCCCGCGCTGAGCGCGCGCGCCGCGTCCGCGCCGCTGACCACGAGGCCGAGTTGCCGGTGCGAAACGTCAACGAGGCTGTATGGCCACCCCTTGAGCGCCTCCGCGATCTCCGCTGGAAACATCTCCGGGTCGACGCCTTCCGCGATCAGGAGCCATTCGTCCGGACCGAGCCACATCGCAGCGCGATCGGCGCCTTCCCTCGCCTGCCCGAGTTTTGTTGGCAGTTCGGCGCCAAAGGCGGCCGAGCATGCGGCGCGCGCGCCCTCTTCGCCGCGGAAAATAAAGCGCTCGGCGGGAGGGACTTGAGCGAGCGCAAACTTCGGCCCGGACGGCGCCGCCATGCCGTCGAGCGGCGAGCGGGGCGCGAGCCATGGATCGGATGCGTCGGCGTTAGACGTGTGAGCATCAGACATGGAGGCGCGCTCAGTCCTTGTCGTAGAAGACCGATGGCGCCACGGTCACGGGGATGGCGCCGTTCGGCATGGGCACGTAAAGCCTTGCGCCCATCCGCGACCGGCCGGAGGCGACAAGCGCGAGCGCGATCGAGCGCCCGAGCGTCGCGCTGCGATAAGACGACGTCACGTGGCCAAGCGCGGGGGAGCCGACCGCAGGCGCGGCGCTCCCCGTGACCTGTGCGCCTTCTTCGAGGAGCACGTTCGGATCCTCGGTCAGGAGGCCGACGAGCTGCTTGCGATTCTCCGCGACGAGGTCGGGCCGGCTCAGCGAGCGTTTTCCCACGAAATCCTTCTTCGTCTTGCCGATCGCCCAGTCGAGGCCGAGGTCCGCGAGCGTCACCGTGCCGTCCGTCTCCTGGCCCACGATCACATAGCCCTTCTCGGCTCGCATCACGTGCATCGCCTCGGTGCCGTAGGCGCAGCCCCCATGACGTTCGACTTCGCGCCAGACGGCCTCCCACACGCCGCGGCCATGAGAAGAGCCGACGTTGATTTCATAGCCGAGTTCGCCGGTGAAGCTCACCCGCATGAGGCGCGCAGGAACGCCGCACACACGCGCTTCGCGAACGCTCATGTGGGGCAAGGCTTCGTTGGCGAGGTCGACGCCCTCAAGAAGCGGCGCGATGCAATCGCGCGCTTTCGGGCCCTGCGCGGCGATGACCGCCCATTGCTCGGTCGTCGAGGTCAGCCAAACTTTGAGGTCGGCGAATTCGGTCTGGAGATAGTCCTCCATGTGCGCCAGCACGCGCGGCGCGCCGCCGGTCGTGGTCGTGACATGGAAGCGGTCGGGTGCGATGCGCGCGACGACGCCGTCGTCCATGAGAAAACCCGCCTCGCTCAGCATGAGGCCATAGCGGCAGCGTCCGACCTCGAGCTTCTGGAAGGCGTTGGCGTACATGCGCTCGAGAAAATGGGCCGCGTCCGGCCCGACGACCTCGATCTTGCCTAGGGTCGAGCCGTCGAACAGGCCGACGCTCGCGCGCGTCGTCCGGCATTCGCGCGCGACCGCGTCATGCATGGACTCTTGCGCTCGCGGAAAATACCAGGCCCGTTTCCATGCGCCGACGTCCTCGAACGCCGCGCCCTTTTCCGCCGCCCAGTCATGGATCGGCGTCTTGCGGATGGGGTCGAAGAGATCGCCGCGGGCGGGACCGGCGAAGGCGCCGAAGGTCACAGGCGTGTAAGGCTGGCGGAAGGTCGTGAGGCCGACTTCCGGAATGGGCTTCTGCTGCAAGGCGGCGGCGATCGCGAGCGCGTTCATGTTGGAAAGCTTGCCCTGATCGGTCGCCATGCCGGTCGTCGTGTAGCGCTTGATGTGCTCGATCGAGCGCATGCCTTCCTGCACCGCGAGTTCGACGTCCTTGACGCAGACGTCGTTCTGGTAATCGACGAAGGCCTTGATGTGGCGGTCGCCGAGAACGTGCAGCGGCGCGCCGAGAGCGCCGCCCGACACTGGCTGCGCCTCGTCGACAGGATATGCGCGCGGCTTGGGCGCGGCGAAGCCTGCCGCAGCCACGGCGGCGCGTCCCGCTGCGTCCCCATCGACGAGCGCCTCCGCGAGACCGAATGTCGCGTTGCAGGCGCCGGCCGAGCGCTCGCGCTGGACCGACGCGCCGGGCTTGAAGACTTGCAGCGCCTCATCGAAGACGAGCTTGCCGCGCGACTGCGAGAAGAGATGCACCGAAGGCGTCCAGCCGCCGGACATGAGGAGCGCGTCGCATTCGATCCAGCGCATGCCGCGCGGAGCTGCGGAGAGGCGCACGGCCTCGACCCGCTTGCGGCCTTTCACTTCGTGCATCGCGGCCCTGACCGCAATGCGGATTCCGGCGGCGCGCGCCGCTTCGGGCAGCGGGCCCGACGCCTCGGCGCGCAAGTCGGCGATCAGTTCGACGTCGACGCCCGCGTCCTTGAGGTCGAGCGCCGCGCGATAGGCGCTGTCGTCGGCGGTCAGGACGACGACGCGCTCCCCGACCTTCACGCCGTACTGATTAAGATACCGCCGCGCGGCGTCGGCGAGCATGATTCCGGGCCGGTCGTTGTCGGCGAAGACAAGCGGGCGCTCGATCGCGCCCGTCGCCAGCACGACCTCGCGCGCCCGCATTTGCCATAAGCGCTCGCGCGGCAGCTCGGGATCGGCGACGAGCTCCGGCTCGGCGAGGCGTTCGCAAAGGCCGACGAAGTTCTGCGCGTAATAGCCCAATCCTTGCGTGCGCCGCATCAGTCGCACGTTCGGCGCGGCGGCGAGCGACGCGAGCGTTTCCGCGAGCCATTCCTGAGCGCTCCTGCCGCCGATGCGTGCGCGCGTCTCGGAAAGCAACGAGCCTCCGGGCGCGGGACTCTCGTCGCAGACGACGACCCGGGCGCCGCTTTCGCCCGCGGCCAGCGCTGCGGCGAGTTCCCGCCGGCCCTCCGCCCACGATAAGCACGTCGCAGTGATCGAAATAGCGGGCATAGCGATCCGGGTCCGGCTCGCGCGGCGCGGTCCCGAGGCCGGCCGCCATCCGGATGGCCGGCTCGTAGACGTGCTTCCACGCCCAGTTCTTGCCAAAGAGATCCGGACCCATGAAGGTCTTGTAGTAGAAGCCCGCGCCGAACAGGGGCGACAGGAGATCGTTGACCGCGCTCAAGTCGAAGGCCAGCGACGGCCAGCGGTTCTGGCTCGTCGCGACGAGGCCGTCGTAAAGCTCGACCTGCGTCGCCCGGAGGTTCGGCGTGAAGCGTCCCGGCCCGCGCGAAACGCCGACAAGCGCATTCGGCTCCTCCGCGCCAGCGGTCAGGACGCCGCGGGGGCGGTGATACTTGTACGAGCGCCCGACGAGCCGCACGCCGCTGGCGAGCAGAGCGGAAGCAAGCGTGTCGCCCTCGTAACCGCCGTGAGCGACGCCGTCGAAGGTGAAGGAAACGGGGCGTGCGCGGTCGAGAGACGCCCCGCCGGCGACCCGGAAGCGCTGGGTCATGCGGGCGGACCTGAGGATATGTCGGGCCGCGCCTCGCCCGCCTTGTAGACCGCGAGGATCCGGTCGCTCACGGTGTCGCGCAGGCAGTTGAAGAATCGCCCGCAGCCCGAGGCGTGCCGCCAGCGCTCGGCCATGACGCCCTTTGGATTGGAGCGGAAGTAGAGGAACTCCGCCCAGTCTGCGTCGCTGACGGCGTTCGGGTCGCGGGGGCGCGCGACATGCGCCTCGCCTCCGTGGCGGAACTCGATCTCCGGCCTTTCCATGCCGCAGTAGGGACAGGGGATCAGGAGCATGAAAGCCTCAGTGCGCCACCGCCGCCGCGGCGGCTTCGTCGATGAGCCGCCCGGAGCGGAAGCGATCGAGCGTGAAAGGCGCCGCGATCGGATGCGGCTCGCCGCGCGCGACCGTATGCGCGAAGACATGACCTGAACCGGGCGTCGCCTTGAAGCCGCCGGTGCCCCAGCCGCAATTGACGAACAGGCCCGGAACGGGCGTCAGGCCGATGATCGGCGACCGATCCGGCGTCACGTCGACGATGCCGCCCCAGTTGCGCAGCATGCTGAGGCGCCGCACTGGCGGAAAGAGCTCGCAGATCGCCTCCAGCGTATGGTTCGCGATATGCAGGCCGCCGGTCTGCGAATAGGAGACATAGGCGTCGGTGCCGGCGCCGATCACCATCTCGCCCTTGTCGGATTGCGACATATAGGCGTGGATCGTGTTGGACATGACGACGCAGGGCATGATCGGCTTCACCGGCTCCGAGACGAGCGCTTGCAAAGGATAGCTCTCGAGCGGCATGCGCACGCCCGCCATCGCCATGACGACCGAGGTGTGTCCTGCCGCGACGACGCCGATCTTCCTGGTTGCGATCGGGCCGCGCGTCGTCTCGAGGCCCGAGACCGCGCCCGACGGGTCGCGGCGGATCGCGGTCACTTCGCAATTCTCGATGATGTCGACGCCGCGGGCCGACGCGCCCCGCGCGTAACCCCAGGCGACGGCGTCGTGGCGCGCCGTGCCGCCGCGCCGTTGCAGGGCGGCGCCGACGATCGGATAGCGGATGTCGCGTGCGATGTTGAGGATCGGGCAGAAGGCCCTGGCCTCCTCCGGCGTCAGCCACTCGTTGTCGACTCCGGCGAGGCGATTGGCGTGGACGTGGCGCTTGCCGACCTGGACGTCATGCGTATTGTGCGCCAGCATCATCACGCCGCGCGGCGAATACATCACATTGTAGTTGAGCTCCCGCGCAAGGCCCTCCCAGAGCTTCAGCGCATGCTCATAGAGCGCGGCCGACTCCTCCCACAGGTAGTTCGAGCGCAGAATGGTCGTGTTGCGCCCCGTATTGCCGCCGCCGAGCCAGCCCTTTTCCAGGACGGCTGTCCTGGCGAGCCCGTGCTCCTTGGCCAGGTAATAGGCCGTCGCGAGCCCATGCCCCCCCGCCCCCACGATGACCACGTCATAGGCCGCCTTCGGCTCCGGGCTGCGCCACTGCTCAGGCCATCCCGCATTGTGCGACAACGCCTGCCGCGCGACATTGAAAAACGAGAACCGCACCGATACGCTTAGCCCTTGGAAAGTCGCTGATCGCCGCGGACGATTTGCGCGTTTCCGTTCGCAATTGCGAGAATAATTTTCGCGGGGGTCCGGGAATTTTTCCCGATGCCGCGCGTCTCCGTTCCCGATCTTGCCGTTCGGCGCCGATTAGCACCAAAGGGGTGTCGACGGGCCTCGCACAAGCTGTTAGTCTGGCAAGCGTAACGGGAAAGAACGCCGTTTTCGGAAAAGAGCCATCAGGAGAACGCTCATGAGCTGGACCACCCCGGTTATCGTCGAAGTTTGCGCCGGCCTCGAAGTGACGGCCTACCTCACCGCCGAAATGTGATCATCTGCGGTTTCGCTGGTTCTGGCGGACGCGTCGCCCGTCGAGCTTCGGGCGGGACGAGGTGGTTGCGTCCGGATTGAAGAGCGAGCCGCCGAGAGCAAGGCGCCGGCCCGTTGAGGATCGGCGCCGCTTTTGTTGGTCGAACCGATGTGCGGCGGCGCGCGTGCGCCGGTCCGCGGTCTTCATTTCGTGCAGCCGATCAGATCCTTGTCTTCAATGGCGAACGGCTTGCCGATTTCGATCCGGACGTTCTTCGCCAGGCATTTCCGCCCATCCGCGAGCGCGAGCCGCGCGTCGTACGAGCCTGTCGTCACGCCTGTGACCTTCACCCGCTCGTCGTGCTCCACCGCGCCGTCGGGATCGTTCGCGCATTGGTTCGGGCCGAACGCGGTCGTACCCGAGGGTGCAAGCTCGAGCGACTTTACGGTTGATGTCGTGAGATTCCAGAAGCGCGTGTCTTTGGCCATTGCCGGGCTTACGAGAAGCGTCGCAGCGAGGGCGAGTAGGTTGATGCGGCTCATGACTCATCCCCGATCAGCCGCCAGGCTCGCGGGCGGGAAAGCGCATCTTCGCCCGCCCAATCGCCGGACACAACGCCTCGGGCTCGCCGCGGCTTTCGCCGTCCTGACGTTCGGCATCGCGCACGCCGATCCGCTCGAGGTCAAGGTCGGCGTCCTCCGTGTGGAGCATTCGCGCGAGACGATCTCCATCCTCGATATCCCCGCGCCCGATGATTTCGTCGCCGGCGCGAAACTCGCGATGGCCGACAACAACACGACCGGCAAGTTCCTCGATCAGTCCTTTTCAATCGATGACGTGAAGCTTGGTCCGGACGACGCCCTCGCCGCAGCGAAGACGCTGCTCAATTCCGGCATTCGCTATCTGATCGTCGATCTGCCTGCGGACAAGCTCCTGCAGGTCGCCGACGCCGCGCGCGAGTCCGATGCTCTCGTATTCAATGCTGGCGCGCCGGACGAGCGCGTGCGCGAACAGGACTGCCGCGCCAACGTCATCCACACCGCGCCTTCGCGCGCGATGCTCGCGGACGGCCTCGCCGAATATCTCATCTGGAAGCAATGGCGAAAGTGGCTCTTGGTCGTCGGCTCGCATCCGGAGGATATCGCGCTCGGCGAGGCTTACGAGCGGGCGGCGAAGAAATTCGGCGCGAAGATCGTCGACAAGCGGGCGTTCCAGGACACCGGTGGCGGTCGCCGATCCGATTCGGGCGTCGTTCAGACGCAGCGCCAGATGCCGGTTTTCACTCAGAATGCGCCCGATTACGACGTCCTGATCGCGGCCGACGAGAACGACGTGTTCGGCGGCTATCTGCCTTACCGCACGTGGGAGCCGCGGCCCGTCGCGGGCTCGGGCGGCCTCAGGCCGACGAGTTGGGACCCCTCGCACGAGCTCTGGGGCGCGCAGCAGCTGCAGAACCGCTTTGAGCGCATGTTCCATCGCGGCATGACGGCGCGCGACAATCAGGCCTGGGTCGCGATGCGCATGATCGGCGACGCCATCAACCGAACGAAAACCGCGGACACGAAGGCCGTGCGCGACCTGATGCTGTCGCCCGATTTCGACGTCGCCGGCTTCAAGGGCGTCAGGTTGACCTTGCGGCCGTGGAATCTGCAGCTTCGTCAGCCGATCCTTTTGACGGACGGTCGCGGAACCGTCTCCGTCTCGCCGCAAGAAGGCTTCCTGCATCGGGTATCGGAGCTCGACACGCTCGGCCTCGATCAGCCGGAGACGAAATGCAAGCTCAATTGAGTTTCGCCGCCGCGCTCATTCTCGCTGTCGCCCTCGCCGCGGCGACGCCGAGCTTCGCCAACACGGCCTACGTCACCAACGAAAAAGGCAATTCGGTCTCCGTCATCGATACGAACGCGATGGAGGTGACAAAGACGATCAAAGTCGGCGAGCGGCCCCGCGGTCTCTCGCTGTCGAACGACGACGCGCTCCTCTTCGTCTGCGTCGGCGACGACGACACGATCCAGATCATCGACACCAAGACCGGAAAGATCATCGGCGATCTTCCGTCGGGTCCCGATCCCGAGCAGCTGCGCCTCAGTCCCGACGGGAAGATCCTGTTCGTCGCCAACGAGAACGACGCGCTCTTGACGGCGATCGACGTGAAGACGCGCAAGGTGGTCGATGAATTTCAGGTCGGCGTCGAGCCTGAGGGCGTCGCCGTCAGTCCCGACGGGAACATGGTCGTCAACACGTCGGAAACGACCAGCATGGCGCATCTGATCGACTGGCCGAACAAGAAGATTGTCGCCAACATCCTCGTCGCCGCGCGCCCGCGCTTCGCCGAATTCAAGCCGGACGGCTCCGAGCTCTGGGTGTCTTCCGAGGTCGGCGGCAAGGTCACGGTCATAGACCCCGTCAAGAAAGTCGTGACGCAGAAGATCGGCTTCGACGTGCCGGGGCTGCGCAGGGAGGAAATTCAACCGGTCGGCATCAGATTCACGTCCGACGGAAAGATCGGCTTCGTTGCGCTCGGCCCCGCCAACCGCGTCGCCGTCATCGACGGCGCGACCAAGCAGGTTATCAAATACATCCTGGTCGGCCAGCGCGTCTGGCACCTCGCGCTGACGCCGGACGACAAGCGCCTGTTCACGACCAACGGGGTGTCGAACGACGTCACCGTCATCGACATTCCTTCGCTGAAGGCCTTGAAGTCGATCCCCGTCGGGTCCTACCCGTGGGGCGTGGCGATCACCCGGCAATGAACATCGGCGCTTCCTTCCCCGTGACGGCGACCCTGCCTGCCGCGCTTGCGGTCGAGGGCGTCTCGCATTCCTACGGGGCCCGCAAGGCGCTGGACAACGTGAGCTTCACGGTTCAGCCGGCGACCTTCGCCGTGCTGCTCGGCCTCAACGGCGCGGGCAAGAGCACGCTCTTCTCGATCGTAACCCATCTTTACGCCGCCAGGACGGGTGTGGTCCGCATCTTCGGTCACGACGTCGCGCGCGAGAGCGGCGCGGCGCTGTCCGATCTCGGCGTCGTTTTCCAGCAGCGCACGCTCGATCCCGACCTGACCGTCGAGCAGAACATGCTCTATCAGGGCGCGTTGCACGGCATCGGCCGGGCCCGCGCCAGGCCCCTGTCGAACGACCTTCTGAAGCGCGTGGGCCTCGCCGACCGGCTCAACGACCGCGTGCGCCATCTCTCCGGCGGGCAGATGCGGCGCGTCGAGATCGCGCGCGCGCTTATCCATGCGCCGCGCCTGGTGCTGCTCGATGAGCCGACCGCGGGCCTCGACATCAAGGCGCGCGCCGACATTCTCGCGCTCGTGCGCGGCCTCGTGACCCAGACCCAGGTCGGCGTCCTGTGGACCACCCATCTCGTCGACGAAGTCAAACCCGAAGACAGCGTCGTCGTGTTGCACAAAGGCCGCGTCCTCGCCTCCGACACGGCGCGCTCCGTGATGGACGCCGCGGGCGTGCAATCGATCGGCGAGGCGTTCGCGAAACTGACGGGCGGCGCCGAGGAGGAGGACACATGAGCGCGAGCGGGGCGACGGCTGCCGCCCGGCCGTTCGGACTCGGCGCCTACATGATCTGCCTGCAAGGCATCGTGTGGCGCGAGAGCCTGCGCTTTCTGCATCAGCGCGAGCGGTTCGTGTCCGCGCTCGTCCGGCCGCTCGTCTGGCTCTTCATCTTCGCCGCGGGCTTCCGGCAGACGCTCGGCGTCTCGATCATTCCGCCCTACGACACTTATGTGCTGTATGATGTTTACATCACCCCCGGCCTTGTGGCGATGATCCAGCTGTTCAACGGCATGCAATCCTCGCTGTCGATGGTCTACGACCGCGAGATGGGCTCGATGCGCATGCTTCTCGTCAGCCCCGCCCCGCGCTGGTTCCTTCTGACCTCGAAGCTGCTCGCAGGCGTTGCGGTCTCGATCCTGCAAGTCTACGCCTATCTCGTCATCGCCTATTTCTGGGAAATCGAGCCGCCGACATGGTGGGGCTATGTCACGATCCTGCCCGCGCTCGTCCTGTCGGGCCTGATGCTGGGCGCGCTCGGCATGGTGCTCTCCTCGCTCATCAAGCAGCTCGAGAATTTCGCCGGGGTCATGAATTTCGTCATCTTCCCGATGTTCTTCGCCTCGTCGGCCCTCTATCCCCTGTGGCGCGTCCAGGAGGGGAGCCCGTGGCTCGCGACGGTCTGCGAGCTCAATCCGTTCACCCACGCGGTCGAGCTCATCCGCTTCGCCTTCTACGGCAAGGTCGAGCCCTTCTCGCTAGCGGTCGTCATCGGCTGCACGATCGTCTTTCTCGCCACGGCGGTAATCGCCTATGATCCCGCGCGCGGCATGCTGATGCGGCGGGGCGCGTGACGTCATGAGGACTGGAGCAGCGCGCGGCGTTAGCGCGGTCTTGGCGGGCTTCGCGCTCGCCTTCATCGGCCTCGGCGACGCGCGCGCCGCCGATACGATCCGTTTCGCGATCCAGAAGACCGGCACGGTCGCCTGGGAGATCGCGGCCATGAAGGCGCTCGGTCTCGACAAGGCGGCGGACATAGACATCGAAACGACCGAGCTCGCGACGACCGAGGCCGGCAAGATCGCGCTCGAGGGCGGCTCGGCGGACGTCATCGTCTCGGACTGGATGTGGGTCGCGCACGAGCGCGCGCTCGGCGACAAGCTCATGTTCACGCCTTATTCGACCGCGCTCGGCGCCGTGATGACGCCCAAGGACTCGCCCATCCATTCGCTCGCCGATCTCAACGGCCGCTCGCTTGGCGTCGCCGGCGGCCCGCTCGACAAGAGCTGGCTGCTTGCGCAGGCCGCGGCGCTGAGACAAGGCCACGACCTCGCCCGCGAAACCCGTCCCGTCTATGGAGCGCCGCCGCTCATCGCCGAGAAGCTTGCGCAGGGAGAACTCGACGCGGCGCTCGAATTCTGGAACTTCTGCGTGGGCCTCGAAACGCGCGGCTATCGCCGGGCGATCGAAATGACCGACGTCGAGAAGGCGCTCGGCGCCAAGGGGCCGGTCGCGATGACGGGCTACGTGTTCAGCGAGCAATTCGCCCATGATCACGGCGACGCGCTGAGGCGCTTCCTCGCCGCCACCGCGAAGGCGCGCGCCATCCTCACGAGCGACCCCGCCGCCTGGGCCCCGATCAAGGCCCGCCTCAAACTCGCCGACGACGCCGCGCTCGAGACCTATCGCAAGCGCTATATCGAGGGCGTCCCCAAGCGCCCTGTCGCCGAAGAAGCCGAGGACGCCAACGCGCTCTATCGCGTGATCGTCGAGAGCGGCGGCAAGGATCTCGTCGGCGGGGCGCCCGAACTCGATACGGCGCTGTACTTCGACCCGAACGCGGCGAAATGAGGCATGGCCGCGCGGCTCCTGTCCCTGGTCGCCCTCTTCGCGCTCTGGGCCGTGGCCGCGCATTTCGGCGATCCGCGTCGCCTTCCCGGACCTGCCGCGGTGTTCGCGGCAATGGGCAAGGCTGCGCAATCCGGCGACCTCTTCTTCGCGATCGGCGTCACGATGGCGCGCGTCGCAGCCGCGTTCGTTCTCGCGATGGCGCTGGGCTCGGCCATGGGCTACGCGATGGGCCGCCGCCCGCTCATCGACCGGCTCGCCGATCCGTGGATCGTCGTGCTGCTCAACCTGCCGGCGCTCGTCATCATCGTCCTTCTTTATATATGGGTCGGCCTAAACGAAGCCGCGGCCATTGCGGCGGTCGCGCTCAACAAGCTGCCGAACGCGACGGTGACGATCCGCGAAGGCGTGCGCACGCTCGATCCAGGCCTCGACGAGATGGCGCGCGTCTTCGCGTTCTCGCGCTGGAAGCGGCTTCGCCATGTTGTCCTTCCGCAGCTTGCGCCCTATTTCGCCGCGGCGACGCGCACGGGTCTCTCGCTTGTGTGGAAAATCGTGCTCGTGGTCGAGTTGCTCGGCCGGCCCAACGGGGTCGGCTTCGAGATCAACATGGCATTCCAGCTCTTCGACGTCGCCCTTCTGCTTGCCTATGCGTTGCCGTTCACGTTGGCGATGCTGATGATCGAAGCCTTCGTGGTGCAACCCTTTGAACGCCGAGTGTCCCGCTGGCGGCCTCGGCCCGCTTGACGTTCATGTGGCGCAGAAGCGCCTGATGAACGCCTCGGGCCAGACGGTCGAAATTCTCACCGATCTCGCCTTCCGCCTTGAGCCGGGGCGGATCGGCGCGCTGATCGGGCCGTCCGGTTGCGGCAAGTCGACCTTGATGCGGATCATCGCTGGGCTCGACCAAGGGTTTGCGGGCAAGGTCCGGCGGCCGCCCGGCCGGCTCGCGTTCGTCTTCCAGGAGCCCCGCCTCCTTCCTTGGCGCAGCGTCGAAGACAACATCCGGCTTGCCGCGCCCGATGTCGGCCGCGACGAGCTCGACTCGCTGTTGCAATTGCTCGGGCTCGCTGGCCACCGCGCCCATTTCCCGAGCGAATTGTCGCTTGGACTTGCGCGGCGGGTCGCGATCGCGCGCGCCTTTGCGATCAAACCTGCGCTTCTCCTGCTCGACGAGCCCTTCGTTTCGCTCGACGCGCCGCTCGCTCTGGCGATGCAGCAGGAACTCGCGGCGTTGGTCGCCGAGCGCGCGGTTACGACCGTGCTCGTCACCCACGACGTCAGCGAGGCGGTCCGGCTCGCGGACCGCATTTTCGTCCTCTCTCATCGGCCGGCTCGTGTGATCGGCGCCATCCGCGTCGAATCCCCGCGCGAGCGGATGAGCGCCGACGAAGCGAAGTCGCTCGAAGCGCGCATCGAGGCGTTCCACGGCTGAGCGCGAAGGGAGCCAGCCTGCCCGTGTCCCAACGACCTCGGGGCTGGGCGATCAGCTTTGCGCCAGCTGCAGCTCAAGGTTGTTCAGCACCCGATAACACGGCAACACCTGCTCGACGCTGGCGTTGGGCTCGCGGCCCTCGCGGATGGCAGCGAAGAATTCGCGATCCTGCAATTCGATGCCGTTCATCGAGACGTCGACATGTGCGACGTCGATCTTCTCGTCCTTGCCGGTGAAGAGGTCGTCGTAGCGGGCGATGTAAGTCGCCGTGTCGCCGATGTAGCGGAAGAAGGTGCCGAGCGGCCCCTCGTTGTTGAACGACAGCGACAGCGTGCAGATCGCGCCGTTCGCCGCCTTCAATTGAATGCTCATGTCCATGGCGATGCCCAGCGTCGGGTGGATCGGCCCCTGGAGCGCGTTCGCCTTCACGATCGGGGAGCGGCACTGGTAGGCGAAGAGGTCGACCGTGTGCGCCGCATGATGCCAGAGCAGGTGGTCGGTCCAGGAGCGCGGCTGACCGAGCGCGTTCATATTGGTGCGGCGGAAGAAATAGGTCTGCACGTCCATCTGCTGGATATGGAACTCGCCAGCCACGATGCGCTTGTGCACGAACTGATGGCTCGGGTTGAACCGGCGCGTGTGGCCGCACATGGCGACGAGCCCGGTCTTCTTCTGCATCGCCGCGACCGCCTCGGCGTCCTTGAGGCTGTCGGCGAGAGGGATCTCGACCTGCACGTGCTTGCCGGCTTCGAGGCATTGCAGCGCCTGGGCGGCGTGCATCTGGGTCGGGGTCGCAAGGATGACCGCGTCGAGCCCCGGCAACTTGAGGCTGTCGGCAAGGTCGGTCGTCGCATGCCCGACGCCGTATTTCCTGGCCGCTTCCTGCGTCTTATCGAGCTCGCGTCCGACGAGCGAAATGACCTCGACCCCGTCGATCAGCTTGATGCCGTCGAGATGCTTGAGGCCGAAGGCGCCGGCGCCCGCCAGCGCGACCTTGATGGTTTGGGTCATGAATGCTCCCTCAGGCGCGATGGCGCGTTGCCGTCTGGTCCGCCATGTCCTCATCCTGAGGCGCCCCCGCGAAGCGGGGGCCTCGAAGGATCGTCCAGCGCGCCTGACGGCTCGTGCGAGCTGGGGCGTCCTTCGACAAGCTCAGGACGAGGTTCGAGGTCGTTTCGTTGCTCTTCGCAGAGTGCATCAGCTCGCGTTTTCCAGAATGAGATGGCCGACGGCGGTGTTCGACGCCGGCACGTGGAAGAAGCGATGGACGACCTTCGGCGGCGGGCCGCCGGCGACGTCCGCCATCGCGCCACGGGCAATGAGCCACATCACGAGCTCGATTCCCTCGCTGCCCGCCTCGCGCACATATTCGATGTGCGGCATCTGCGCGAGGCCCTTCGGATCGGCGATCAGCCGGTCGAGGAAGGCGTTGTCCCAGGCGGAGTTGATGAGGCCGGCGCGCGGGCCCTGCAATTGATGGCTCATGCCGCCGGTGCCCCAGATCTGCACGTTGAGCGGCTCGTCGTAGCTCTCGATCGCGCGGCGGATCGCCTGGCCGAGCGCAAAGCAGCGCGCCCCCGACGGGACCGGATATTGCACGACGTTGACCGCGAATGGGATGATCGGGCAGGGCCAGGCGTCGGGCTGGCCGAACATGAGGCTCAGCGGCACCGTGAGCCCGTGATCGACGTCCATCTTGTTGACGATGGTGAGGTCGAAATCCTGCTGGATCACGGACTGCGCGATATGCGACGCAAGTTTTGGATGGCCGATCACCTTCGGGACCGGGCGCGGACCCCAGCCCTCGTCGGCGGGCATGAACTCGGCCGCCGTGCCGATGGCGAAGGTCGGAATCATGTCGAGGCTGAAGGCGGTCGCGTGATCGTTGAAGACGAGGAAGACGACGTTGGGCTTGTGCTCCTTCTCCCAGATCTTGGAGAATTCGTAGCCGTCGAACACTTTCTTCCAGTAAGGCTCGTGCGACTTGCCGAGGTCGAGCGCCGCGCCAATTGCCGGGATGTGCGAGGTGTAAACAGAAGCGGTGATGCGCGCCATGGATCAGCTCTCCTTCTTCCGGCCCGCGGCGCCCTGCGGCTGGCGGTGCGCCTGAGCGTCGCCGTCCTCGCCGACATAGCGGTTGCCCTCGATCGAGCGGCCCCCCCTGACCATCATGTCGCGGTATTCCTCCTCGGTCATTCCGGTCATGCTGCCTGCCATCTGCTGGAAGCTTCGGCCGTCGGTCGCGCCGATCTTGGCGAGGAAATAGATGTTGCCGCCGAGCGCGATGCAGCGGTTGAGGTCGCGCGCCATGACCGCCTGCTTCTGCTCCTCCGTCATCGCCCATTCATCGAGATAAGCGCGTTCGTTCGCTTTGAACCGGGCGCGGTTCTCGGCCTTCATCAAGGACATGCAGAACTGATTGAGCCAATAGCCTTGCCGCGACTGATCGGCGTCGAAGATCGTCGTGCCGGGGACGTCGAGATAGGGCTTGTCGAGCGCCATGTTCAGCCTCCCTTCTCATCGGGCCAGTAGAGCCGCATTGGGTTGTCGACCATGAGCTTGCGCTGCAATTCGGGCGTCGTCGCGATCTGCGGGATGATGTCGACGAGGAGGCCGTCGTCGGGCATGTGGTCCTTGAGATTGGGATGCGGCCAGTCGGTTCCCCAGATCACGCGGTCCGGAAAGTCCTCGACCGCGCGCCGGGCGAAGGGGACAAAATCACGATAGGGCTCGCTCTCGCCGTTCAGCGCCGGCGGCCCGGAGACCGAGAGCCGCTCGGCGCCGGACACCTTGGCCCAGACGTTGGGATTCTCGCGCATGAATTTGAGAAGAAGCGCGAACTCGGGGCCGTCGACCGGCTTCCTGACGTCCGGCCGGCCCATATGGTCGACGACGACCGTCGTCGGCAGGGCGGCGAAGAAGTCCCACAGTTCGGGCAGGTCCGCGGCCTCGAAATAGATGACCACATGCCAGCCGAGCCGTGCGATCCGGCCGGCGACCTCCATGAGCTCATCCTTCGGCGTGAAGTCGACCAGGCGCTTGACGAAATTGAAGCGCACGCCGCGCACGCCCGTATCGTTCAACCGCTTGAGTTCGTCGTCGGTCACGTCGCGGCGCACGGTCGCAACTCCATGCGCGCGGCCCTCGCTCGAGAGGCAGGCATCGACCATGGCGCTGTTGTCGGCGCCGTGGCAGGTCGCCTGCACGACGACGTTGCGGGCGAAACCGAGATGGTCGCGCAGCGCGAACAGCTGAGCCTTGCTCGCGTCGCAGGGCGTGTACTTGCGCTCCGGCGCGTAAGGAAACTCCGCGCCCGGGCCGAACACGTGGCAATGCGCGTCGACGCTGCCGGGCGGAAGCCGAAAGCGCGGTTTGCTCGGCCCCTCGAACCAGTCGAGCCAGCCCTTGGTCTTCTCGAACGGCCCGCTGACGGGCTTGCCGGCTGTGGTCATGGACTGCGCCTCAGTCGATGTATTTCAGGCCGGCTTGTTCGAGCGGCTCGCGCATCTTGTACATGTCGAGGCCCAGGACGCCCGAAGCAAGCTTCGCCCGCTTGTCGCTCTCGTTGGCTTCGCGCGCGGCCGCAGCCGCTCGGGCCTTCTCAGCCCATGCGGCGGGCACGACGACGACGCCGTCGTCGTCGGCCACGATCGCATCGCCCGGATTGACGAGTGCGCCGGCGCAAACGACGGGAATGTTGACCGAGCCGAGCGTCGCCTTGACCGTGCCCTTCGCGCTGACGCATTTGCTCCAGACCGGGAAGCCCATTTCAGTCAGGGTCTTCACGTCGCGCACGCCCGCGTCGATGATCAGCGCCCGCGCGCCGCGCGCCTTGAATGAGGTCGCGAGCAGATCGCCGAAATAGCCGTCCGTGCATTCGGCGGTGATGGCGGCGACGACGATGTCGCCGGGCTGAACCTGCTCGGCGGCCACATGCATCATCCAGTTGTCGCCCGGGTGCAGGAGCACCGTCACCGCCGTACCGGAAACCTGCGCGCCGGCAAAGATCGGGCGCATATAGGGCTTCATCAGGCCGACGCGGCCCATCGCCTCATGCACGGTCGCGACGCCAAAGGCGGCGAGCGCGTCCACGGCGGCGCGGTCGGCGCGCTCAATTTTGCGTCGGACGACGCCGAGTTCGGTCATGGGGTTCGCCTCCTCAAATCGTCCCTTCCCTGTGAGCGCCCGGTCCAAGCGGGGAGAGACCCGGCGCGCATTGGCTTCATAGACCCTGTCACGCTGCGGGCGCAATTTCCTGCCGGCGCAAACGATCATACTCGACCTTGTCGACTGCGACGGCGCCCGGTTCGCCGAGGTCGTTCAGGTGCACGCGGTTTGTTTCGCGGGCCGTGAAGGCGGCGATCGCCGAGATGGCGGTGACGCCGAAGGCGCAGGCGCCGATCGTCAGTGGCACGTTGGCCGAGCCCGGCGGCGCGATGGCGGCGAAAGCCGCCGGCAGAAGCGCCGTCAACATCGTGCCGACATTTTGCGCGATCGCCATCCCGGAAACGCGCGCCCGGGTCGGAAAGAGTTCCGGGTAGAAGCTCGGAAAGATAGCGTTGTATCCCTGGTATACGATGCCCCACATCAGGATCGAGAAGACGAAGGCGAGCGGAACGCTTTTGATGCTGATGGCGTAGAGGTAGGCGAAGGACAGCAAACCCGACAGAAGAGAGCCGACGATGATCGGCGGCCGGCGGCCGATCCGGTCCGAAAGGTCGCCGACGAACGGGATCACGACCACCGCAACGATGTTGCCGATGACCGGAATCCAAAGATAGATGGTCCTGTCCATTCCGACGCCGTAGCCGGGCTGCACCGCGTAAGCCGCGCCGAAGATGGTCGCGACCACCGGAATGACGTTCATCAGCGACATGCAGACGACCCGCAGCATGTCGGGCCAGTGGTTGGTTAGCGCATCCATGACCGGGGTCCTCGGGACCTCGCGGTGGGCCTGCTCCTCGGCGAAGGCCGGCGTCTCCTCGACTTCGCGCCGGATCACGTAGCCGGCAATGAGAACGAAGACGCTGAGCAGGAACGGCACGCGCCATCCCCACGAGATGAAGGCTTCCTTTGACAGCGCGTAGCTCAGAGGCAGGTAGACCGCCGCCGCCAGAATCTGGCCGGCCTGCACGCCCTGCAGCGTGAAGCTCGCGAAATAGCCGCGCCGGCCGAAGGGCGCGTGCTCAAGAATCATGGAGCTCGCGCCGGAGATTTCGCCGGCGACGGCAAATCCTTGAATGAGGCGCAGGGCGACGAGCAGGATCGGCGCCCAGACCCCTACCTGCTGATGGGTCGGCAGCAGTCCGACCGCCATCGTGGAGAAGCCCATTAGGAACAGGCAGACGAGCATGACGTTCCTGCGGCCGTGCGTGTCGCCCCAATGGCCGAGAACGAAGGCGCCGATCGGCCGCGCGACGTAGCCCACCCCGTAGGTCGCGAGCGACGCGACGATGGCGACGGTCGGATTGCTGGACGGGAAGAACGTCTGCGGAAAGATCAGCGACGCCGCGGTCGCGTAGATGAAGAAGTCGTAATATTCCAGCGCCGAGCCGATCCAGCCGCTCGCCGCGGCGACGCGGGATTGATGGCGGCCCAGCGGCTCATGGGTGGTTGCTGCGCTCATTTTCGTTCCTCCCTCGTGTTTCGCCGTTGACGGCGCTAGTATTCGACCTCTGCGACCTCCCTCAGCTCCTCCGGCGTCGCCGGAGGAAACTCGAAGAATTCGAGATAGGCGGGGATCTGCTCGAACAGCATGTCGATGCCGACCTGGGTCCGGCAGCCCCGCGCCTGCGCTGCGGCGAGAAAGGCCGTCGTCTCGTGCTTCATCACCACTTCGGCGACATGGGTTCCGGGCGCGAGCCGCGACACGTCGAGTGGCATCGGATCGCCCGGATAGGTTCCGAGCGGCGTGGCGTTGACGACGATGTCGAACCCCGTAGGGTCGTTTGATCCGGTCGAGACCTCAAGGAGCGGGTAGGCTTCCCGCAGCCGGTCGGCGAGGGAGTCCATCGCCGAGCCATCGACATCGTAAAGCGCGATCTCGGCAGGGCCCTGGGCGGCGGACGAGGCGGCGATGGCCGAGCCCACGCCGCCGGCGCCGATAATGAGGAGCCGCTTGCCGAAGAGCGTGCCGCCGTTGCGCGCGACGCCGCGCACGAAGCCCTCGCCGTCGAACATGTCGCCGACGAGCGCGCCATCCGGGCCGCGCAGCACCGCATTGCAAGAGCCCGCGATCTGCACCGCCGTCGAGGTCTCGTCGAGCATCTCGACGACCGCGATCTTGTGCGGCATGGTGATCAGCGCTCCGATGACATTGGTGAAGCGGCAGATTTGCGGAAAGCCATGCGCGAAGTCCTCCCGCCTGACGCCCATCGGGACGACCGCGGCGTTGATCCCGCGCTTCTCGAACCACGGATTGTAGATCATCGGCGACTTGAAGGTCGTCGTCGGATAGCCGACGTGCGCGATGATCTTCGTGTCGCCGTTGATCATTTCGCACGCGCTCCTCGTCGCTGCGCCGCCGTCATTCGAATTCGATCTCCGTTCGCTCCTTGGCGTCCGCCAGGCTCGCCTGCGCGGCGAGCCGCACCGGCGTGTTGGCCGCGCCGAACAGCTCGTAATTGCGCCGCTCAACGATTTCGAAGAAGAAACGGTCGCGAAAGGTCCGCGTGTAGATGTGGAAGAACTCGCCGTCCTTGACGCGGTCGTACAGCACGCCGAGCGAGCGCATGCGCGCGAGCAGGTCGGGCGCGATGTCGAAGCGGGTCGCGAGGTCCTCGTAATAGTTGTCCGGGATCGGCAGGAAGGAAACGCCCTTGTCCTTCGCCGCTTCGACGGCGGCGAAAATATCGTCGGTCGACAACGCGATCTGCTGATAGCCGGCGCCGCCGAAGGCGTCGAGAAAGCGCGAGACGCCCGTCGCGCCGCCCTCGCCGATGTTGAGCGCGATGCGCAGCTCGTTGTTGGCGCTGCGCAGCGACCGGCTGAAGAACGCGCCATGCGGATCGGCGATCTCAACCTGCGGCGCCGGCGAGAGCCCGAGCACCGTGCGGTAGAACAGCGACCAGCTCAAAAATTCGCCGCGTCGAACGACGTTGGAGAGATGGTCGACCTTGCGCAAGAGCCCCGACGGGTCGAGGCCCTGCGGGGCCTCGAAGTCGTCGCGCCATTTCGGCTCCTGGCCGTCGACGAAATAAATGAGGCTGCCCTCGACCCCGGCGACGGCGGGCAGCGTCGCCTCGCCCGGTCCGATTCTGCCGACATAGCTCTGGCATTCGAGAGCGGCCGCGCGCTCGAGCGCCTTGTCGATGGAATCGACGGCGAGCGCCAATGCGCAGATGGAGGGACCGTGCAGCAGCGAGAAGGAATGGGCGAAGCCCTCCCGCTCGCGGTTGACGACGAGGTTGATCCCGCCCTGGGCAAAGAGTTCGACGTCCTTGGAGCGGTGGCGTCCGGCGAACCGGAAGCCGAGGCCATCGATCAGCGCGACGAGCTCCTTCGCGTCCGAGTCGGCGACCGCGAATTCGATGAATTCGGCGCGCTCGACGACGGGCGGCGGGGACAGGGCCGGCAAATCGGCGAGCGGCGCGTCGCCGCGCTCCGCCCTCCGCGCCGCGAGCGCTTCGCCGGCGGCGCGAAGCGAGCGCATGCCGTCGACCGCGACCGCCGCAGCGGAGGCGCCGCGGAACTGGTCGTTGAAGATTTCCAAGGACAGCGGGCCGCGGTAGCCGGCGCGCGTCGCGGCGTCGAGGAAATCGACAATCGGATAGTCGCCCTGCCCGGGATAGCAGCGGTAGTGCCGGCTCAAGGACAGCGGGTCCATGACCAGCGCCGGCGCGTCCGCCACCTGGACGAGCGCGATGCGGTCGGCCGGCAGAGCCGCGATCGGCTCGATCGGATTGCCGCGCGCGCAGATATGAAAGCTGTCGAGCACGATGCCGAGATTGTCCCGGTCGGCGGCGCTGAGGATCTCCCAGGCCGCCGTCCAGTCCTTCACGCACCGGCCCCAACTCAGCGCCTCGTAGCCGATTCGCATGCCGTTCTGGCGCGCGAGATCGGCGAGCTCCGCCAGATCCGCCGCGGCTCGGGCCGGGTCGTCGATCGCTTCCGGCGAGATGTTGGAACAGACGCAGAGCAGTCTGGCGCCGAGTTCGTGCATGAGATCGAGCTTGCGCGCCGCGCGCTCGAAATTGCGCCCCCGGATCGGCTCCGGCATCGCCTCGAAATCGCGCAATGGCTGGAGCGCGACGATTTCGAGCCCGAGGTCCGCGGCCATTTGGCGCACGTCCCTCGGCTTTCCGTTGAAGAAGGTCAGATCGTTTTCGAACAGTTCGACCGCGCGGAAGCCCGCTTTTGCCGCCGCGGCGAGCTTGCCCTCCAATGCGCCGCCCATGCAGACGGATGCGATCGACCATCTGAGCATAAAATCTCCTATATTTTTGTCTTCATACTATGTTGTGGAAAGTCCTGCAATATGAAATGATGCTTCTCGGGGCCTAAAATGAATCTGATAGCGAGGGACGATCGGGCGGCGAGAAGCGGCGGAGCGTCGACTCTGACGGAGGCGCTGCACGAGCGGCTGCGCCACGACATCATCCTCGGCGTCTTGCCGCCGGCCGCCAAGCTCAAACTCGAAAAGCTCAGCAAGGCCTATGACGTCAGCGTCAACACAATGCGCGAGACCCTGTCGCGGCTCGCAGCGGACGGGCTTGTCGTCGCCGAGGGCCAGAAGGGCTTCGCGGTCCTGCCGGTCTCGACCGAAGACCTGCGCGAAATCACCGAGATGCGGCAGCTGCTCGAGTGTCATGCGCTCAAGCAGTCGATCGGCGCGGCCGACCTCGACTGGGAGGCGCGCGTCGTCGGCGCTCATCACAAGCTGTCAAAGGTCGAAGAGCTGGTCGAAGCCGAGCCGGAGATCTATGGCGAGCCCTGGGAGCGCGCCAATCAGGAGTTTCATGAAGCGCTCATCTCCAACTGCCGCTCGCGCTGGCTGCGCCTCTATCTGCGCGCCATGTACGACCACAGCCGCCGCTACCGGATGCTGTCCTTGAAGACCAAGCCGTTTCCGCGTTCGCAATCCGCCGAGGAGCATCGGCGCATGCTCGACGCCGCGATCAAACGCGACGCCGAGCGGGCCGCAGGGATTCTCGCGGATCACATTCTGAAAGCCGCGCAGCTCTCCGCGCCGGACGAGGCCCGTTAGAGAGAAATCCTATCGGCCCTTGGCCTTCAAGGCCTTGTCGAGACGCGGATAGACCCGCCGAGCATTGCTTTCATAAACCTTGTGGCGCTCCTCGGGCGTCAGATTGTCGGTCGCCTCGATGTATCTCTTGGTGTCGTCGTAATGATGGCCGGTCTCGGGATCGATGCCGCGCACCGCCCCGATCATCTCGCTCGCGAACAGGATGTTGTCGACCGGGATCACCTCGGTCAGGAGGTCGACGCCCGGCTGGTGATAGACGCAGGTGTCGAAGTAGACGTTCTTGAGTAGGTGGTCCTTCAGAAGCGGCTTCTTCAGCTCCTGGGCGAGGCCGCGATAGCGGCCCCAGTGATAGGGCGCGGCGCCGCCGCCGTGGGGCACGACGAAGCGCAGGGTCGGAAAGTCCTTGAACAGATCGCCCTGGATGAACTGCATGACCGCGGTCGTGTCGGCGTTGATGTAATGAGCGCCGGTCGTGTGAAAGCACGGATTGCAGCTCGTCGAAACATGCACCATCGCCGGAATGTCGTATTCGACCATCTTCTCGTAGATCGGATACCAGTGGCGATCGGTCAGCGGCGGGCTCGTCCAATGACCACCGGACGGGTCCGGATTGAGGTTGATCCCGACGAAGCCGTAGTCTTTGACGCATCGTTCGAGTTCGGGAATGCAGGTCTTGGGATCGACGCCGGGGCTCTGCGGCAGCATCGCCGCGCCGATGAAATTGTCCGGGAAGAGCCTTGAGACGCGGTAACAAAGCTCGTTGCAGATCGAGGCCCAGGTCGAACTCACGGCGAAGTCGCCGATGTGATGGGCCATGAAGCTCGCGCGCGGCGAGAAGATAGTCAGGTCGGCGCCGCGCTCCTTCATGAACTTGAGCTGGTTCGTCTCGATCAACTCGCTGAGTTCGTCGTCGCTGATCTTGAGGTCTGCGACCTTCGGCATGACAGCCGGGTCCTTGATGCCGGCGATCTGCTGGTTGCGCCAAGCCTCCAGCGCCTTGGGGGCGGTCGTGTAATGGCCGTGGCAGTCGATGATCATCTGAACGCCTCCTGGCGCGATCTCAAGACACACCCGCAGGGCGAATTCATGCGGGCTCCATGCCGTAGCGGCGTTTTGCGTCGCGGGTTTCGGCGGAAGCCATGTAGGCAACGAGAGCGCGTGCGGCCTCGGGCTCATGAGACTTGCTCGACACCCCGGCCGAGAACACGGTCACGGCTTGAATCTCCGGCGGCAGAGGACCGACGATCTCGATGCCGGGCTGGCCTATCAGTTCGCTCAGCTGCTGAAAGCCGAGATCGGCCTCGCCGCGCGCGACCAGGCTCGCGACCGGCACGCCCGGCGGCGCAATCAGCGCGCGTCCCACCACGGATTCGGTCACGCCCCATGTCTCGCACAGCGCCTTCAAATGATCGCCGCTCGGACCCGTCGAGTAGCAAATTCTGCGCGCCTCGAGCATCGCCCGCCTCACGGCTTCAGTGTCTTCGACCGAGGGTCGCGGCGAGCCGGCAGTGACCGCGATGCCGATCTCCGATCGCGCGAAATCCACGATGCTGTCCTTGGCGATATGGCCTTCCGCCTCCAGGCTCCGCATGACTTTCGCCGCCAGCACGACGATGTCTGTCGGTTCGCCGGCCCGCACCAGTTTTGCCGCTTCGACGCCGCCCATGGATCGGATCTCGACCCGTATCCTGTTTCGCAACTCGTAGTCCCGCGCGAGATCAGCCAGGATATGCCGGGTCGCCATCGACGAAAGGCCGGAGATTCGCCAACTCATGTCTCATCTCCGCGTCGGCATCGCGAGCGCGTCTCGCGTCGGCCCGTTGGCTGTCCCGCCAGGCATGTGGAGCGTGGCGTCATCAAGGCCGTTTCCTCGCCGCCTTCGCGGACGTTCAAACGCGCTTAAAAGCCGCGCGGAGATTTGAACCCAGACAATGATCTTAGCTCGGCTGCCTATCGCCGAAAAGCGGCGCCGCGGCGGCCTTGAGTCCGATCAGGCGCAAAAGGCGAGATCGGGATAGCGGCGGGCAGCTGCCGCGCCGATCAGGATGATGGTCCCGCCGGAATGCTCGCGCACGCGGATACGGCAGCCCGGCGAGTCCAGCGTCTTGGCCATACGTATGATTTTCGGCCACGCCGCCCGGGAGCAGTCGAGGCGGACCGACGTCTCGGCGACGATGACGTCGTCGCCCTGGAGCACTTCGAAGTCGTAGTACGGCATCGGGCGGCCTCCCCGCTCGCGGCAGTCACTCACGCCGCTTCCAGCGCCATCATTCCCGCCGCGGTGTTGCTGATCGGGATGTGGTAGTTGCTATGGACCTTGCGCACCGCGCCGGGGACGGCGGCTCGCGCGGCCAGCCAATTCAAGAGTTCGACGCCCTGCGTGCCCGTCTTTTCGACGAGTTCGAGGATGCTGTATTGCGCCGCCCATTCCGGCTCGTCCACCATGCTGGCCATGAACTTGAGGTCGAACGGCTTGTTGATGAAACCCGCCCGCTCGCCCTCGAGCTGGTGGCTCAAGCCGCCTGAGCCGATCATCACGACCTTCGTGTCGGCGTCCCATGCCGCGACCGCCTCGCCGACCGCGCGTCCCAGCGCGACGCAGCGCCTGGCGCTCGGCAGCGGAAACTGCACCGTGTTGATGCAGACGGGGACCGCAAGCGGCCCGTCGCCGTCGGGCCAGAACAGTGTGAGCGGCAGGGTGAAAGCGTGATCGACCCGCATTTCCTGGCAAGTGACGATATCGAAGTCGCACTCGATCAGATGGTTGATGATCGCCCAGGAAAGGTCGGGCGCGCCCCGGAACGGCGGCAGGGTCGGAATGCCCCAGCCCTCGTCGTCGTTGCGGTATTCGGGCGCCGCGCCGACGGCGAAGGTCGGCATCTTGTCGAGGAAGAAGTTGAGGCCGTGATCGTTGTAGAAGATGACGGCAACGTCGGGCTTCTCGCGCTTCAGCCATTCGCGAGCCGGCTCAAAGCCGTCGAAGAACGGCTTCCAGTAGGGGTCCTGCTCGCGTTTCCTGGCGATCGCGCCGCCGATCGCGGGGACGTGGGAAGTGGCGAGGCCGCCGATGATCCTGGCCATTTTTTATGTCTCCCGCGTCACATCGTTTCGGGTTGGTCGTTCTGGGCGACAAGGCGCGCCTTGAACGCCTCCTTGGTCATTCCCGTCTGCGCGGCGCCGAGGTCCTGCACGTCGAGACCGAGGATGCCGGCGAACTTGGCGAGGTAGTAGACGTTGCCGCCGGCCGCGAGCAGTCCGAGGACGTCGCGGCCGCGGATCGCCGCGGCCTGCGGCACGCTGAGGCCGTAGGCGCGCATATACCCTTCCTCATCGGCCCGGAACGCCTCGCGGTTCTCCGCGCTGTTGAAGGAAAAGCACATCTTGTTGAGGGCGTAGCCCTTTTGCGCCATCGCGCCGTCGAACGGCGTCGTGCCAAAGATCTCGTGCGACGCGGACACTGGCTCCTCCCCTCAAAACGGCTTACTCCAGCGGCTTACGGCGCCCGTTGTCAAAGATAAATGCATGGATCATCATCGGTTGCATGAGCGATTTCGATTGGTCGGACCTCGACGCCAGGCTCCTCCGCCTTTTGGTGGCGGCGGTCGAGACCGGCTCGATCACCGGCGCCGCGCACCGGCTCGGCGTCACGCAGTCGGCGGTCAGCCATCTCTTGGGCAAGCTGCGCGCGATCGTCGGCGACGCCCTGTTCGTCAAGTCGGGCCGCGGCGTCATCGCCACCGCCCGCGCCGAGGCGCTTGCAGCAAAGGCGCGTGAGCTTTTGCGCGAACTGGAACGCTTCGAAGCCTTCGAAGGGTTCGATCCGGCCCGGTGGCGGACGACTTTCGCAATCGCGGCCAACGACCTGCAGCGCGACGCGTTGTTGCCCGCGCTTCTCGCCCGATTGCGGCAACGCGCCCCCGGGGTCACGCTCCGCATTATTCCGTCGAACGTTCCGACCCCGGAGATGCTGCGTGACGAGCATTGCCGCCTGATCGTCAGCCCGCGACCGCCCGAGGCGGCTGACGTCATGCAAAAGCGGCTGTTCGAGGATCGCTACCGCGTCTTCTACGATCCCGGCCATCGGCGTGCGCCCCGCAGCAAGGCCGAATATTGCGCCGCCGATCACGTGACCGTCGTCTATGAGCCGCAGCGGGCGCTCGACCTCGATGCGCATCTGGCGAGAAAGGCAATCGAGCGGCGGTTCGTCGTCACCGTTCCAGGTTTCGCCGGCGTGCCCGCCTTCTTGCGCGGCAGCGACCTCCTTGCGACTGCCCCCGGCCTGTTGCGGTTCGGCCTCATGCGGGACCTCGCGAGCGCGCCGCCGCCGTTCGCCTGCCCAAGCCTGCCGATGTTCATGATCTGGAGCCGCCGCGATCACGAGGATCCGGCCCATCGCTGGATTCGCGGAGAGCTCGAGGCCGTGGCGCCGATCGGGAACCCGGCAGGACTCGCCTAGTTCAGCACTTCAATTGCAAAGGTAGCTTCAGTTAGCTAGCTGTGGAGCCTCAACTATAACACAGTCTAGATTAAAGTTTACTGCAATAGTTGCCATGGACATTGCCATTGCAATCGTAATGCCTCCGTTGCTTCTAAATGTTTTTCTCATTTTATTTACATTAGTTGCTATAAAGTCCGTAGGGATATCCTAGATTATACTATGTTTGAGTCTGCTGGCCTAATCAAATTGGTTATTGCCACTGGTGGTATCGAAATATTCACGAGTCTCTTGGCATCAATTATGATGATGTCTATTATAATAATCTATAGTAATATAAGTATAATTGCTGCCGTCGGTCAGGCATTGAACGTGCTGTACCAATTGACGCACATACGAATAACCAGTTTTTTTGTAGACGCATGGAGGCTGCTACATTTTGACTTCGCTGTAAATATCGTAGACAGTGCAGCCAATTGGGCCATTTTCACCGATTTGCTCTATTCTCTATATTTCTTTATGCCGGCTTTGGCAATTGTGGCCATTCAACGCTGGGGTTTCGGTCGACGCACGTTTTTCAATATCGTTCTTTGGGTCGCCGATCATCCAAAAGGGGTTTTGCATGCAATTGGTGAGATGCTGCTGGGCCTCATCAAACAGATCGGGCAGCTTAAGGGGAAGTGAACATCGGTCTGTTGAGAAACGATTCTCCTTCGGGGAGCCAGCACCAACAAGCGGTCATTTGTAGAAACGCGAACATCAGACACGCCGCTAGTGACCCGCGTCAGCAAGATCGAAGGGCGGCGACATTCCCTCCCCCTCTTGTGGGTTAGGAGGGGGGTTACGCCGCCTTTCGTCGGGATGGGCGAGGCCCCATTATGCCCCAGAAATGTCGCGAAACGGCGGATTGCGGGCGATGTCTGAACGACCGGCAACGCCCGGAGTTGACGTAAGGACTAAACCGCTCGCGCGGTAGCTGCGGCGAGGGCAGCGCGGGAAGCTGGGTCGGACGAGGCCAGGACTGTCTCAGAATCATGGGGTTCAACCCCATGGGAGACAGGAGCTTTCGCGATGTCCGACAAGCCCATCAACCCGCTGCGTCAGCGCATGATCGACGACATGACGGCGCGTCGGTTCAAGGAGAAGGTGCAGAAGGACTACGTCCGGCACGTCAGGACCTTTACGGCCTTCCTGGGCCGGTCGCCCGATACGGCGACGAAGGAGGACCTTCGCCGCTTTCAGTTGCATCTGGCGCAGCAGCAGATCAGCCCAGGTTCGATCAACGCCGCCGTCACCGCGCTTCGGTTCTTCTTCACCGTGACGCTCGAACGGCCAGACCTCGTTCGTCCTCTGACGATCGTGAACAAGCCGCGCAGGGCGCCGGTCGTGCTCAGCCAGGAAGAGGTCGCGCTCCTGCTCGAAGCCGCGCCGGGCCTGAAGTACAAGGCCGCGCTCAGCGTCGCCTACGGCGCGGGCCTGCGCGTGTCCGAGGTCGCGCACCTGAAGGTGTCCGACATCGACAGCCAGCGCATGACGCTTCGGGTCGAGCAGGGCAAAGGGCAGCGGGACCGTTATGTGATGCTGTCGCCGCAACTGCTCGAACTGTTGCGCGCATGGTGGAAGGCGGCGCGGCCGCGGGCCTGGCTGTTCCCCGGCCAAAACCCGGTCAACCCGATCACCGCCCGTCAGCTCAATCGCGCCGTCACCGCCGCCAAAGACCTGGCCGGCATCTCCAAGCGCGTGTCACCGCATACGCTGCGGCACAGCTTCGCCACCCATCTGCTCGAGCAGGACGTCGACATTCGCGTGATCCAGGTGTTGCTCGGCCACGCCAAGCTCGAGACGACCGCGCTCTACACCCAGGTCGCGGTCAACACGATCCGCGACGTCAAGAGCCCGCTCGAGCGGCTCGGCGTCAACCTGGCGAAGCGAAAGCCGGCCGACTGACCGCGGCCGCATGGCGCGGCCACCGGGTCACCACCTGGAGGTCGCCGACGTCTTTCGCGCCCACGGGGCGGCGTGGCGAATGGCCAACGCCGGTCACGTGAGCCTCGACCAGTTGAAGGTCATGTCGGCGATCGAGACCTGTCGCACAGCCGCGCTCGGCGGACACGTCGAGCGCTGCGAGGACTGTGCGCACGAACGGATCTCCTACAATTCCTGCCGCAATCGCCACTGCCCGAAGTGCCAGGCGGCCGCGGCGAGGGAATGGCTCGAAGACCGCGAGGCCGAACTCCTGCCGGTTCCCTATTACCACGTCGTCTTCACCCTGCCGGCGTCGACCGGCGCCGTCGCGTTCCAGAACAAGTCCCCCGTCTACGACCTCCTGTTCAGGACCGCCGCCCAGACGCTGACCACGATCGCGGCCGACCCGAAGCATCTGGGCGCGCGCATCGGCCTGACCGCCGTACTGCACACCTGGGGCTCGGCGCTGACCCACCATCCGCACGTCCACGTCATCGTTCCCGGCGGCGGCCTGTCGCTGGACGGATCGCGCTGGATCGCCTGCAAGCCCGGCTTCTTCCTGCCCGTGCGGATGCTGTCGCGTCTCTTCCGCCGGCTCTTCCTCGAAGGGCTCGCAGCCCTGCATGCGGCCGGACGCCTCGTCTTCCTCGGCGACCTCGCGCGGCTCGCCGACAAAGCCGCCTTCGACGCCGTCCTCGCGCCGCTGCGCCGATCGGAATGGATCGTCTATGCCAAGAGGCCGTTCGCCGGGCCGAAGGCCGTGCTCGCCTATCTCGCCCGCTACACCCACCGCGTCGCGATCTCGAACTCCAGGCTCATGGAGCTGGACGACAAGGGCGTCACATTCAAGTGGAAGGACTATCGGGTCGAAGGCCGCGACCGGTTCAAGACCATGACGCTCGCGGCCCACGAGTTCATCCGCCGCTTTCTCCTGCACGTGCTGCCGAGCGGCTTCCACCGCATCCGACACTACGGCCTCTTCGCCGGCGCGGTCCGAGCCAGCAACATCGAGCGCGTCCGCCAGGCGCTCGCCGCGCCCGAGGCTGCACCCGAGGGCTCGCACGCCGAGACCGACGGCCAGGCCGAAGCCGTTTCGCCGGCGCGGCGCTGCCCCTGCTGCGGCGGCCGGATGATCATTGTCGAGACGTTCGAAGGGCCGCGCCCCGCGCGATCGCCTTCCCCAAGCCGGATCAGGATCGACACGTCATGACCGACGCCGCGCGTCCCGCCTCGCAGCGCCGCTTCCCCTCGCCTCCAGCCGCACGCCGGAGCAGGAACGCGACGTCCTCCCGACGTCCGCACAGGCTCTCCAGCCGCCGAGCCCATCCCCGTCGCCCTCATCCGCGCCCGACAAGAAGCCCGTCGTCTCGGCTCCCGACGATGAAACCGACCGCCTTCCGCCACCGCCCCCAAATCGGCGATCCGACCGCGATCCTCAAATCCCCATAGGCCGCGCTCGGTCAAACAGCGCCCTTCCTCCCCGCGGTTTCCTCCTTACGAGGCTTTCAAACGCCGGCCCCCGCGTCTCGCACGACCGTCCGAAAGGGCCGGCGTCTGAAACCCTTCAGTGAACCGGACATCGCGGATCTGACTGGAAAACCTGCCAGCATAAGCGCGCCGCGCCCCCGATCGCGCCGAGCGAGATCGTTGGCGTGGCCAGTGCGTGAATGCAGCGGGCGAATTGCGCACGCTGCCATGCTGCTCATGGAGCGACGATCCGCGCCATTCGGGCCTTTACGGCTTCTCCGCGGCGCGGCTCATCAAATCCGCATGAACGGATCAATAGTGGGGATAGTACCTGTGGTAGCGGGGCGCGTAGTAGTGATGACGCACGGCTCTCGCGGTTTCGTAAGTATAATTCTTGCTCTCGTGGGACGCGTTCCATGCGCGATCGAAGGTTGACGTACCTTGTTGCGGACCGTAAGTGCCGTATCCGGTGGCGCCCTGCGCGACCGCGGCGACGGGAGCAAGAGCGAGCGAAACGGCAAAGCCGACGAGCGCGATTGTCTTGAGCATCGAATTTCTCCGGCAGATTTGGTGAGTGGGTGGACGTTATGTCGGGGCTGGTCCGTCCCGGATCAAGGCCGCTGGGGGAACCTCACAGGTCTTTGATCCGCTCGGTTTCCTCTGATCAGCCGCGACGCTCGTAGTCGGAACGTAGCCGGGCCGACCGACGTCGTCAGCCACGACGCGCTCAATGGTCACGCCGCCTTCTCGGCGGCCTTCCTCAGCAGCTCTTAGACTCGCTTCTGGATGTCATCATTTGTCGTCACCGCGTCGGGTCGATTTGACCCGCTCGCGAAGCCGTCCGGCAACGACCGCTCTTTGCGACTTGCAGAAGTCCCCCGCGACATCGTGGAGGTCTGCAACGGGTCGAAGGCGGTCGATCGGCGATCCCTCAGGGCCGGGCTTTACCTTATCAAGCTCGGCCATGACGAAAAACCGAAGGGAATGCGCGACCCACAGCCAACGCTATACGAGCCACGAGTTTGGATTTGGGCCGGAACAATTTGTTTCCTGATTACGCGGCAACGTCAGCCAGTTTTAGCAAGCGGTAAGGCATCGGGAGGGTCCTCAGCGCAACGAATGCGAGGCGGGGGATCATGGTTTCGAGCTCGTATCGGCGATTGAATCGATATTCGAACTCCGCGAGATATCGAGGGACGTGTTTTTCTCCTACGGCTCGGTAGGTCCCGACGAGGGCGGCTTTGATATTGCCCAATGCGGTATTGACCCATTTGAAAGCAGGGGTGCGAACCGCTTGCTTGCCGCTTCCGGTCTTTTTTGAGGTGTGCAGGCATCCGGCTTGGGTGACGGCGGCGAAGCACGCCAGGCCGTCGGAGACGATATTGGCGCCGGGCCTGAGCGCGGTGCTTGCGAGTTTTCGGATCGCAAAGCTGCTGAAGGCTTTGACAGGCCGAAGGATGATTTGATCTGGCTTGCCGTCGTCGGTTGTCGCGACCGCAGCGACGAACGGCGTCTTGCCTGTTGCGCCGCGCCCGCGGCGGCCGGACCGGGCGCCGCCGATATAGGCGTCGTCCATCTGGACGTTGCCTTTCAAGCGTTTGCTCGCGTTACGCTCCAACATGACTTGAGCGAGCTTGTGCTTCATCATCCAAGCAGCCGTCTGGGTGACGCCAAGGCGTCGACCGAGTTCGATACTGGAAATGCCCTTCTTTGATTGCGTGACCAGGTAGATCGTCTTGAACCAGATGCGCAGCGGCAGCTTGCTCGAAGCGAAGATCGTTCCCGCTTTGACAGAGGTCTGCTTGCGACACGCGTTACACTGGAATAAACGCCGCGCGCCGCGCGTGACGACGCAGTGATCAGCGCCCTTGCACCCGGGACATTCGAACCCGTTCGGCCACCGCCATTTGACCAGCGCCGCATGACATTGCTCTTCGGTTCCGTAAATCTCCGCGAAACGAGCCTCGCTGAGGCCTTTCTGAAACTGAACCTGATTGCGCGCCATCAGAGAACCCCTGCGAAAACAACATGTTCATGTTCCGTTCTACTGAACGTCTGAAGCTGACGCAAGCGCGTAATCAGGATTTGTTTTCTAAAAACAGAATTAGTGCTACGATGCTTTCCGATGGGCGTGAATTTCGACACCAAGGAGACGAAGAAAGACGGCTGTCCGAGGGCGCACTCGGAGGCCATTATACGCGCGCCGCTCGGTGAAACTGGAGCGGGCAAAAAAATTTTCGGCCGACTCGCTCGTAACCCATTGAAAAGTCCCGATTCGCCAAAGGAAATGCAAGGAAATACAAGGTTAATTCCTCGCATTTTCCTGGCATTTGGTTTGGTCTGGCTTGGATTCAGCTTGGTTTGGCTTGGTTTAATTTGGCGGCGGAGGACCGGCGTCGCGTCCGCCGGGCAGCTTATCAACACGCCTCATACGTTATTAATGCCCGACGCGGTCCGCCGGTCGCTCGCGCGGGTCGTCGCGAATGACAACGCGCCGCTCGCTCCCATGAGCGATGCGGCGTCATCCCCTTAACGCCTCTTGAAGAACGCGTCAGGCGGCGACGTCCGCGACGACCGTGTCCAGGAGCGGCGCGCCCATCGGGGTCACGCGGATGCGCCCGGCCGGGTCGCGTTCGATGAAGCCGTCCGCGATCAGGCTCTGGACCCGCTCGCGGTCCAGTCTGCGCCCGCTGATCTTCTCGAACCGCCTGGGGTCGACGCCCTCGCGAAGCCGGAGACCCATCAGCAGGAACTCGTCGCCCTGCTCCTCGCGGCTGAGCGCGGCGTTCTCGACGAGGCCGTGGCCTTCGGTCTCGACCTGGGTCAGCCACATCTCCGGATGGGGCTCGGTCGACTGGGCGAGCCGACCCTTCGGCGTCATCAGGCGCCCGTGCGCACCCGGGCCGACCCCGGCATATTCGCCATAGCGCCAGTAGATGAGATTATGGCGGCTCTCGGCGCCGGGGCGCGCGTGATTGGAGACTTCGTAAGCCGGAAGGCCGCGCGCGCCGGTCAATTCGCGGGTCGCCGAAAAGAGCGAAAGGCTCAGGTCCTCGTTCGGCAGCGCGAGCTTGCCGGCGTCGCGCAGGCGCTCGAAGATCGTGTCCGGCTCGATGGTGAGCTGGTAGAGCGAGATATGATCGCTGGCGAGGTCGAGCGCCCGCGCGAGCTCCGCGCGCCATTGCGCCTCGCTCTGACCGGGGCGTCCGTAGATCATGTCGAAGGTGAAGCGGGGAAAGAGCGAGGCGGCGAGGGCGACCGCGGCCATGGCCTCATCGACCGTATGCTTGCGCCCGAGCGCCCTGAGGTCGGGGTCGCTCAACGCCTGCACGCCGATCGAAAGCCGGTTGACCCCCGCCGCGCGGTAGCCGCGAAATCGGCCGGCTTCGACGCTGGTCGGGTTGGCCTCGAGCGTGATTTCGGCATTTCTCTCGAGCCGCCAGTTTGCGGCGATCGCGTCGATCACCCCTTGCACTGTCTGGGGGCGCATGAGCGAGGGTGTGCCGCCGCCGAAGAAGACGGATGCGACGGCGCGGCCCGGCGCGAGCGCCGCGCGATGGGCGATCTCGGCCTTGAAGGCGGCGAGGTACCGCCCCTCATCGATGGCGCCCCCGCGCACGTGGCTGTTGAAGTCGCAATAAGGGCATTTCGACAGGCAGAACGGCCAATGCACATAGACCCCGAACCCGGGGTCGGCGTCTGCGGCTGGCTTAAGCGTTTGGCGCTTGGGGCGGATCTCGTCCCGAATCATCAGACCCTTATGCCAGCCCTCGCAATGGCGCGCCAGCTTTTCGCGTTCATAGCTTAGTTCATAGCTGGCGTCAGATCGCCACTTCGCCGATCTCGCCGGTGCGCACCCGAACGACGCCCTCGAGCGGCAGGACGAAGATCTTGCCGTCGCCGATCTGGCCGGTGCGCGCGGCCGCCTGAATCGCAGCGACGACCTCGTCGACCTGGTCGTCAGCCACGGCGATTTCGAGACGCAGCTTCGGCATATAGGCCGCGACATATTCCGAGCCGCGGTAGATTTCCGTGTGCCCCTTCTGCCGCCCGTAGCCGTTCACCTCGGAGACCGTCATGCCGTGGACGCCGATGCGATCGAGAGCGGCGCGCACCTCTTCGAGTTTGAACGGCTTGATGACCGCAAGGATGATTTTCATGACGCCAGCCCTCCGAACGCGACGATCGTCCCTTTCTCGCTATGACGGAGACAATCGCGGCGCAAGCGCGCATTTCGGTAAGGGCGCCCGCGAGTTGCGAAGGGAAGGATTTTGGCGCCCGAGACTTGGAAATCCTCGCATTGCGGACAGAACGGCCGGCCGAAGCGGAGTAAGTATCCCCCGGCAAAGCCGGGGGCTTTAAAGGTTGGGGGCCCCTCAAAGGGGCCCAATTGAGGCCAATTCCCAACCATTGACAACGCGCGAATAACAGGCTTGCTCCGGGACACTTGATCATGCTGTCGGAATAGCTTCACCATTGGTGAGGATCTCGCCCTTCCGCAGAATCAACGGGCGCGCTTCCAAGGGTTCGCGTTCTTAATGACAGCGAATCTCGGACGCGCGTACCGCAGGGTATGTCAAACTTCTACTGCCTCCCCGGCAAAGCCGGGGGATCTCCCATGATATTAGGCGAGCGCGGCTCCGACGCAATCAGGTCTCCCTCAATCTCGCCGCGGCCGCCTCCGGCGTCAGATCGCGTTGGGGCGAGCCCAGCATCTCGAAGCCGACCATGAATTTCTTGACGGTCGCCGAGCGCAGAAGCGGCGGGTAGAAATGCGCGTGCATCTGCCATTCGGCGTGCACCGCGCCGTCGGTCGGCTTCTGGTGGAAGCCCATCGAATACGGAAACGACACGTCGAACAGGCGGTCGTAGCGCCGGGTGAGATCGGAAAGCGCCTCGGCGAGGGATGCCCTTTCGCTTGCGCTCAGCTGGTCGAATCCATGGATCGGCCGGCGCGGCAGGATCATCGTCTCGAACGGCCAGATCGCCCAGAACGGCACGAGCACGCAAAAATCGTCGTTCGTGAAAACAATGCGCTCATCTAGCGCGAGCTCCTGCGCGAGATAGTCGACGAGCAGCGGCCGGCCGTGTTTCAGAAGGTAATCGGTCTGCGACCGCGTCTCCTTTTCGAGTTCGTTCGGCAGATGGCGCGTCGCCCAGATCTGGCCGTGCGGATGCGGGTTCGAGCAGCCCATGATCTCGCCGCGGTTCTCGAAGATCTGCACCGCGCCAATGTCCGGCCGCGCGCCGAGATTGATCGTCTCCTCGACCCAGACGTCGATGACGCGAACGATGTCGGCGACCTTCATCTGCGCCAGCGTCAGATCGTGGCGGGGCGAGAAGCAGACGACCCGGCAGACGCCCGATTCGCCCTCCGCGACCAATATCCCCTGGTCGATGCGCTCGTCCGGCGCGTCCGGCCGAAGCGCGGCGAAGTCGTTGTCGAACACGAACGTGTGCTTGTAGTCGGGGTTCAGCGCGCCGCCCGCGCGCATGTTCCCCGCGCAGAGATAGCATTCGGGGTCGTGGCGGAGCATGCGGCGGGGGGCGACTGTCTCGCACTTGCCCTGCCAGGGACGCTGCATGCGGTGCGGCGAAACAAGCGTCCATTCGCCGGTCAGCGGATTGAGCCGCCGGTGCGAGGCCTCGGAAAAGACGAGCTTGGTCATCGCGTGGGGCGCCTTCAGAACGGCGTCAACCCGGCGCCGTCCGATGGCGAGCAGACGAACACCTCCGCGTCGAGGCCGCAGGCGACGCGGTAGCCGTCGACGATGACCTGCGCGACCTCATCGACAGCGCTCGCTTCGACGAGGCTCACCGTGCAGCCGCCAAAGCCGCCGCCGGTCATGCGCGAGCCGTAGACGCCTTCGGTCGCCTGGGCGAGCCCGGCGAGGAAATCGACCTCGCGGCAGGTGATCTCGAAATCGTCGCGCATCGAGGCGTGCGAAGCATTCATCGCCCGGCCGCAGGCCACGAAGTCGCCGGCGAACAGCGCGCGCTCGGCTTCGAGCACGCGTTCGTTCTCGGTCACGATGTGGCGGCAGCGGCGATAGATCAGGTCGGGCAGCCTCTTGCGGTAGGCGTCGAGCTGCTTCGGCGTCACGTCGCGCAACGCCGCAATCGGACCGAGAAAGGGACGCAGGAGCCGGACGCCTTGCTCGCACGCGTCGCGCCGGGCGTTGTATTCGCCGCCCGCGTGCTGGTGGCGCACGTTCGAATTGGTCACGAGGAGCTTGAGGTTCGGCGCGATCGGCACGTTGCGCGATTTCAGCGTGCGGCAGTCGATGAGAAGCGCGTAGCCGGCGACGCCGCAGGCGGAGACGTACTGGTCCATGATGCCGCAGCGCATGCCGACGTATTCGTTCTCGGCCTCCTGACAGACCTTCGCGATCGCGACCGGTTCGAAGGGGAGGCCGGCGGCGGTCAGGAGGGCGTGCGCCGTGCTCACCTCGAGCGCGGCGGAGGAGCTTAAGCCCGAGCCGAGCGGCACGTCGGTCCAAACCACGAGGTCGGCCCCCGTGAGGCGCCGCCCGCTCCGCTCCAGCATGAGCGCGACGCCGAACACGTAGTCGGACCAGTGACGGCTCGCCGGGGCGGGCGCGTCGAGGTCGAACGCGCGCGTCTCGTCCATGGTCATCGAATAGACGGCGAGCCGCCGGTCGGCTCGCGGCGAGGCCGCGACGAGGGTCGCGAATTCGAGCGCCGCCGGCATGACGAAGCCGTCGTTGTAGTCGGTGTGCTCGCCGATCAGATTGACGCGGCCCGGCGCGCGGCTGATCGTCGGCGTGGCGCCGAAGCGGTAGCCAAACTCCTGCGCAACGTCCCGCGCCTGGACGCCCATCGGAAACCTCGCTTCGTGAGTTGGGAAGAGGAAGCCCTTGCATGTCGCGCGTCAAGCACCATCACGCGGGTCGCCGGGACCCAAGGTCGGCGTATGGCCGATCTCATCAACTTTCGAGCCGAATTGATGCGACGCCGGTTCAGGTCGCGCTCGCCTTGGACCGCAAGACCGCGAACGGCAGACGGCGGCGCGTGTCGTCGCCTCAAACCTTATCCTCCGGGAATTCCTTGGATGCGGCTATGATCAGCGCGATCGTATTCGTCACCCAGTCGGTCCGCAATTTTCTCCACGTCTCGAAGCCGACGGGAAGCCGCTTCTGAACAAACATTCGCTCCGGATCCTGCACGGAAACGGTCGGCTCGCCATTGATCAGGCGGGCGTCGGGCCGGTTCGCCATCAGGGCGAAAAGCAGGCCGAACTCGCCGGCGGACCCGATGAGATTGTCCTCTCCCAATAGTTTGGTGATCTTCTGCTCGAAACGGCGAAGACTGTGCTCCGCTTCGTCGTCTGTTCCACGCAGTGCGCTCAAGAGCGACGGACCGATGGTCGAGGCGAACGCGAGCAAATCGCCGCCGAACGCCATTGCGACATTGGCGCCGAACACCTTGGCGTCCGGGTCGTTGGACAAGTTTTCGGCAATGAAGCGTCCGGCGTCAGACCGTCGGATCAGGCCGTTCGCCGCTCGATTTGCAAGGCGAGCAAAATCCACCGAGCTCAACCGGCCAGAACGCAGCGCCGTTGGATCGCCCATCAGGATGCCGCTGTGGCCGGGATGGGCCCCCTGCGAACCGGGAAATTCCAGCGAGAACAACCCTGCCGGAACCGGCTCATCCAGTTTGCCGCCGTCGCCGAGCATGGACGCGTGATTGCCCGTTGCGAACAGAACCAGCACTTCGCCGAGGTCGCCGCCGCCCGAATTGCCGAGCTCGCGAACATCCGCGATGCTGGCGAGCGGATTGCCGACGCTGTTTCTCACATCGAGCTTGCCCTCGGCCACTGCGCTGCCGACGAATGGACAGGTCGCGGATTTCTCGACCAGTCGACTTCTTTCCTCGTCCCGCAGCACGATTGTGCTGCCTGGATCGCCATCCATTGCGAGCCTCCCGCCAGGCAAGCCGATCTCCAACGTAAGCAATCTCGTTGGACAGGGCGCCAATCTCGATCCTAGCGCAAAACGCGCCCCGGGCGGGCATTCGATTTTTCGGCCGCTACCGCGCGCGATCCAGCACCCGCCGCGTCCGGCCGAAGACGTCGGTGGGCGCCGCGCCCGCCAGCCACAGCCCCGCCGCCAGCGCCGGAAAATAGACCGCGACGCCGAGGGCGGCGAGCGCAAGGAGCCGAGTTTCGCGCGCGAAACGCGGCAGATGCGACAGGGCCGAAACGAGCGGTTCGTCCGCCAGCGTCAGAGCCAGCGCGAGCGCGCCGCAGGCGAACAGAGCCGCCGCGGCGGTGGCGAAGAACCGGCCGTCCGGCGCCGCCCAGCCGCGCCGATGCGCGAGCGCATAGACCCCCGCGACCTTGACCCAGAGGCCGGCGGCGGTCGCAAGCGCGAGGCCCGGCGCGCCGAGCGGTTGATAGAGCGCGATCTTCAACGCGACGTTGAGCGCGACCCCGACGAGGGTGACCTTCATCGGCGTCGCCGTGTCGCCGCGCGCGAGAAAGCTTGCGGAGACGATCCGGTCGACGAACAGCGCCGGCATGCCGAGCGAATAGGCCGCGAGCACGCTCGCCGCCTGATGCGTGGCTTTGGCCTTGAACGCACCGTGCTCGAACGCCGCGGAGATGATGAGGTCTGGGATCAGGAGGAAGACGACGACGAACGGCGCGCCGAGCGCGATCGTCAGCGAAGCGGCGCGGCTTTGCGCATGGAGCGCGCCAGCCTCGTCGCCCCGCGCGATGAGGCTCGACATTTCCTTGAGCAGCACCGAGCCAGTCGCGATGACGATGACCCCGCCTGGCAGCTGATAGAGCCGGTCGGCGTAGCTGATGGCGGAGAGGCCGCCGGTCGGCAGGAGCGAGCCCACGATCTGATCGGCTAGCGCGCCGATCTGGTAGCTCGCCGAAATGCCGATCGCGGGGCCGAGCATGATGAAGAACTGTCGCACCTCCGGCGTCCAGCGCGGCCAGGTCAGCCGCTCGAGCAGGCCTCGCCGCCGCGCGTCCAGCATCGCAATCGCAAGCTGCGTCGCGCCCGAGGCGAGAAAGCCCCAGCTCGCCATGCTGGCGACGCCCGGCGACAGCTTCGGAAAGGAGGCGGCGAAGGCGAGGAACCCGATCATGCACACATTCGCCGCGGCGGGGGCGGAGGCGGGAATGCTCCACGAGTTGTTGGCGTTGAGCGTGCCCTGATGCAGCGCGAACACGGCGATGAACGCGATGTAGGGGAACATGATGCGCGACATCTCGACCGCGTGGGCGAACTTGTTGGGCTCGCTCAGGAAGCCCGGCGAGGTCAGCCGCACGAGCAGCGGCATGTCGAGATAGACGAGGCCGAGGAGGGCGACCTGCGAGAGAAGGAGCAGCGTGAACACCTGGCTCGCGAAATGCCCCGCTTCGTCCATGCCCTTTCGTTCCAGGACGCTGGTGTAGGTCGGCAAATAGGCCGCGTTGAACGAGCCCTCGCCGAAGATCTGGCGGAACTGGTTGGGCAGCTTGATCGCCGCGACATAGGCGTCGTTCAGGGCGCCGCCGCCGAGCAGGGCGGCGAGGCCCATGTCGCGTAGAAAACCCGTCAGGCGGGAGACGATCGTCCAGCCGCCGACGGAGAAGATGTTTCGGTACATGCCCGACATGCCGCCGTCCGTTTAGCCGAATTCGGTCGGCGGCGGCAAAGTGGGCCCGGAATTAAGAAGGAGGGCCTCGGCCCTCCTTCGCTCGCGCTTCGCTAATGCGGACAGGGCGGAAGGCCGGGCTTGCCGCATTCGCGTTCGGGTTTTCCGCCCGGTTGCGGCGGCTTGCGCTCAGGCGCGACCGCCTTCTGCATCTCGCGTTGCCGCACCTGCTGCTGCTGAAGAGCGCGCTGTTGCGCCTGTTGCGCGGCCCGCGCTCTTTCCTGATCCTGCTGGGCCGCTCGAGCCCTTTGCTGCTCCTGCTGCAGTTTGAGCTGCTGCTGTTGCAGCGCCCCCGCCTTTTCCTGCTCCTGTTGCGCGCGGACGCGGTCCTGCTCCTGTTGTCGCTGCAACAGCTGTTGGCGTTGCATCTCCTGCTCTCGCGTTTGACCGCCTGGCGCGCCCGGTTCAGGCTTTGGCGGCGCGAGGCGCTGTCCCGGTGCTCCCGCGGCCGGACTCTTCTGCTCCAAGGGAAGCTTCGGCTCCGGCCTAAGGCCCGGCGGAGCCGCGGCTGGCAACTTCTCTTGCGGCCGCAGCGCGCCTTTTGGTAGTTGTCCGGGCGCGTTGGGTTGAACGCCGAGCGGCCTCACGCCGGGCGGCAAGGGAGGTTGACCCGGCGCCGTCGCCGGCAGCTTCTCTTGCGGCCGCACGGCGCCCGTCGGCTGTCCGGGTACGCGGTTCTCCTGGATCGCGGGCGCGGCCGCCGGCTTCACCTCGCCCGGCAGCTTCTCCTTGTTCGGCTCAAGCGCCGGTTGGGTCGGCGCCTGCGCCGGGACGGCCTGGGCCGAACCCGCGGCCTTCGCGGGCACGACGCCCTTGCCCCTGAAATCGCCCGAACGCGGCGTCGCTGCGATCGGGGGCTTGCCCCTGTTCGTGGAAATGAACTGATCCGGGGTCATGCTGGCCGTGCGCGCCTGATTGACCTGGAGCGGCGTCGGCCGTACGCGCGGCTCGGTCGACATGCGCTCCTGTTCCGGCGTCGGCTTCACAACGATTCCGCCCGGTCCGCCGTTGAAACTCGCGCGGCTCGCCGCGACCGGCGGCGCCACCGGCTGGGTGTAGACGTTGGTGACGCGCGCATCGCCGAAATTGTTGACGGTCGTGTTGTAGTAGAACCGGCGGTTGTCCCAGCGGCCGCCCTCGTAGCCCAGGCCGTTGTAGCCGAAGCCGTAATTGACGCCGCCATAGAAGCCGACATGAGGCGCCCAGTAGCCTCGATGGAACAGATAGACGCCGCCGACGAAGGCCCAGTAGCCGGGAGTCCACAGGAGGTCTGGCTGCGGCGGCTCGACCCACACGCCAGGGACCCAGTAATAATCGTAATTGTTCCAGGCCCAGTAGCCCGGAGTCCAGTAATAGCCCGGCTCCGGCATCGGCGGCTGGTCGTACTCCGGCAGAGGCGGCGGCGGCTCGTCGGCCTGGATGATCGGTCCGGAACTGATCCCTTCCTCGGGCGGGCAGACGCAGGTCTGCGCGACCGCGGGTGCGACGAGCGACGGCGCGAGGGCGCCGATCAAGAGAGCGGCCATTGCGGGTCGCAAGAAACGCATGCAGGCGTCCTTTCCGTTTTTATCGTCCGACGGCGCTCCGAATCAGTTGCGCAAGCAAAGACGACGGCGGCTGCGTCCGCCAGCCTTGAGTTTGTGAAAATCGTCCCCTTGCTCTCGTCTGCGCAAGCGTCGGAATCCACGTTCTTTCGACGTCGCGAAGACAATCACGCCGTGGCTGAACGCTGGTTGAATGCGTTCGCGTGCGTGGTCGTTGTTTGCGACCACAGTGTGGCAGACAAGCGATCGAGCGCCTTGGCCGCGCGCGGCCGGCGGCGGCCCCCGTGTCCTTCGGCCTACCCGCGCAGCGCCCGGTCGATGTCGCGCCAGAGGTCCTCGACGTCCTCGATTCCCGCAGAAAGCCGCAGAAGGTCGGGCGGACATGGCGAGCCTTCGCCCTCGATCGAGGCGCGGTGCTCGATCAGCGACTCCACGCCCCCGAGCGAAGTCGCGCGCTTCCACAAATTCACGCGCGCCGCAGCAGCGATCGCGGCCTCGGCGCCGTCGAGCACGCGAATCGACAGCATGCCGCCGAACCCGCCGTGCATCTGCCGGCGCGCGATCTCATGGCCCGGATGATGCGGGAGCCCCGGGTAGAGCACGGCCGAGACGGCCGCGTGATTTGAGAGCCGGTTCGCAAGCTCCATCGCGTTCGCGGCGGAAGCGCGCACGCGAAGATCGAGCGTCCGCATGCCGCGGATCAGGAGGAACGCCTCGAACGGATGCAGAATGAGGCCGTGGCTCTTGCGAATGTCGCGCGCCCGCTCGGCGAGCGCGTCGTCGCGCGCGAAGCACAGCGCGCCCGCGAGCACATCCGAATGGCCGTTCAAGTATTTCGTCGCCGAATGCATGACGACGTCGGCGCCCAGCGCGAGCGGACGCGTGAAGACCGGCGTCGCGCAGGTCGAATCGACCGCGACGAGCGCGCTGGCGCCGTGGGCGAGTCGCGCCGCGCCCGCGATGTCGCTGACGCCCCATGTCGGATTGCTGGGCGTCTCGAGCCATACGAGCCGGGTCGCCCCCGGCTTTATCGCGCGCTCAATCGAGCCCGGATCCTCCGTATCGGCGAAGTCCACGTGCAGCCCGAGCGCCGGCGCTTCGTTGGCGAGCCAGGCGCGCAGGGCCCAGTACATTACGCGCGGCGCGACGACATGCGCGCCGGGCCCAAGACTGAGGAAAAGCGCCACCGCCGCCGACATGCCGGACCCGAAGACGAGCGCGGAGGCGGCGCCTTCGAGCGCGCCGATCACTGCCTCCGCCTGGCGCACCGTCGCGTTGTCCGGCCGGCCGTAGACGTCGCCCGCGCGATAGAGGTTGTCGGGATCGCGGATGAAGGTCGTGGAGAGGTGGACCGGAGGCACGAGCGCATGCGTCGCTTCGTCGATCCGCCCCAGCGCCTGGGCGGCGAGCGTGCGCGGACTCCAGTCTTCGCTCACAGCGCAAGGCCGCGCAAAAGCTTGGGCGCGCCGCGGCCAGCGCCGCCCGCTTCAAGGATCAGCATGTCCTTCAGGCGGGGCACGCGATCGACGAGCCTCAAGCCCAGATCGCGCACGAATTTGAGCGGGGCGAAGTCGTTGGAGAACAGCCGGTTCATTGCGTCCATGCCGAGACCGCTCGCGGCGATGTCGAACCTGCGCGCCCGCTGATAGGCGGCGAGCGGCGCGGCTGCGCCCGGATCGAGGCCGAGCCGCAACTCGCCGACGATCGTCTCGGCGAGCGCCGCCACGTCGCGCCAGCCAAGGTTGAGGCCTTGGCCCGCGAGCGGATGCACGACATGCGCCGCATCGCCGACGAGCGCGAGCCTTTCCGCGACAAACCGGCGGGCGATCTGAAAGCGGAACGGAAAGGCCTCGGCCCGCGAGGCGAGACGGATCTCGCCGAGCTTCGGCGTGAAGCGGAATTCGAGCTGGCGGACGAGATCCTCGGGATCGAGGGCGAGAAGCGCGCGCGCGTCGGCGCGCCGCTCGTTCCAGACGATGCTCGACCGCCGGCCGGGCAGCGGCAGGATCGCAAAGGGACCCGCGGGGAGAAAATGCTGCTCGGCGCGGCCTTCGTGATCGCGCTCGTGCGCGATCGTCGCGACGATGCCGGACTGGTCGTAGTCCCAGCCGATCGTCTGCACGCCGGCGAGGGCGCGCAGCTTCGAGCGCGCCCCGTCCGCGGCCACCGCGAGGCGCGCGCGAAGACCCTGGCCGTCCGAGAGAGCGAGCTCGGCGATGTCGCGGCTCGGCCGCCAGCGCGCGACCGACGCGGGGATGCGCTGAACCTCCATGCGCTCGCACAAGGCCGACAGCGCCGCAACCACGTCGTCGTTGAAGGCCATGTGGGCGAGCGGCTCGTCGTCCCTGGACTCAAAATGCAGATGCGCAAGGCGAACGGCGTCGCGCACGCCGCCGTCCATGATCTCCATGCTCAGGATCGCCTGCGCCTTCGGCTCGATCGCCTCCCAGGCGCCGATCAGCTCGAGAAGCCGCCGCGGCCCCTCGGCGATCGCCACCGTGCGCAACGGCCCGCCGCTCTCGCGCGGCTGCGCGAGCGCCGGGTCGATGATCGCGATCGACACGCCCGAGCACATCGCCTGCTTGAGCGCGGCCGCGAGCGCAAGGCCCGCGGCGCCGCCGCCGGCGATTGCGACATCGAAGACGGGAACGGTCATTGAGCGTCTGGTCTCCTTGAAGCGCCGCATTGTCTGACTTTTGAGCGCAAGGCGCAAATCGCGCGACGATGCTTCGCGCGCCGTCACGCCGTCGCGCGCAAGCGCGCGAAGCCGCGATCGAGGTCGGCCTTCAGGTCCTCGATGTCCTCGAAGCCGACGCTGAAGCGGATCGCAGGTCCCCCCGGCGCCCAGCGCGTCGCGGTGCGGTAGGACGTGCAGTCGAAAGGAACCGCCAGGCTTTCGTAGCCGCCCCAGGAATAGCCGAGCCCGAACAACTCGAGAGAGTCGAGAAACGCCGCGACCGCCGCGTCCGGCCCGGGCTTCAAGATGACGCTGAAGAGGCCGGACGAGCCCTTGAAGTCGCGCTTCCAAATCCCGTGGCCGGGATGATCGGGCAGCGCGGGATGAACGACCCGCAGGACCTCGGGCCGCTCTCGCAGCCAGGTTGCGAGCGCAAGCCCCTGCCGCTCGGCTTCGCGCAGACGCAATTCCATCGTGCGCAGGCCGCGCAGGGCAAGAAACACATCCTCCGGCCCCGCTGGTATCGCCATCAGGTCGGTCGTGTGCTTCAGCCGCCTGAACCACGCCTCGTTGGCCGAGACGAGGCCGATGAGGAGGTCCGAGTGGCCCGACAGATATTTCGTGCCGGCTTCGATCGCCATGTCGGCGCCATGTGCGTGCGGCGGGAAGAAGAGCGGCGTCGCCCAGGTGTTGTCCATGAGCACGCAGGCGCCATGCGCATGCGCGACCTCGGCGATCGCCGGCACGTCCTGAATCTCTAAGGTCTGCGAACCGGGCGATTCGGTGAGGACCGCCTTTGTGTTCGGTCGCATCAACGCCTCGATGCCGGCCCCGATTTCGGGGTCGTAATAGGTCGTCTCGATCCCCATGCGCTTGAGCGTCGCGTTGGCGAAGACGCGCGCGGGCCCGTAGGCCGAGTCCGTCATGAGCAGGTGATCGCCGGCGTTGAGCGCGGTTAGGAGCGCGACGACGATTGCGGCGAGGCCTGAGGGGACGAGCACCGTGCCGGACGCACCGGAAATGTCGGTCCACGCCGACGCAAGCGCCTCCGTCGTCGGCGTGCCATGCGTGCCGTAGGTGTAACGCTGAGCGCGGCTCCTCAGGGTCGCGACGTCGGGGTAGAGAACGGTCGAGCCGCGAAACGGCGGCAGGTTGACGAACCCCTGCGACTGCTCGCTGTCGCGTCCCAAATGCACGAGGCGCGAACGGCTCCTCAAGGATTCGCGGGTTTCGTCGGTGAGCTTGGTCATCAGCCTGCGTCGCGTCCTAAAACGATGTTCGCGCTCTGCCTAGCATGGTTCGCGTGGGCTTGGCATGGGCGCTTTGTCGACGCGGGCCCCGAGTCTGCGCCGCCATTCGCGGCGGCTAAAACGCCGGCAAATGTTGACTTCCGCTGCTCCCTGTCCCGACTATGCCCGAGACGTTTTGCGCGCGCTGCGCGAGTAACTGAGGAGAATCACGATGCGATCGATGCTTGTCTGGCTCGCCGCGGCGGCCGTCGGCTCACTGGCCTCCGTCTCCGCCGGGGCGGGAACGCTCGATCAGGTCAAGGCGCGCGGCCAGCTGATTTGCGGCGCCAATCCGGGCCTCGCGGGATTCGGCCTGCCGAACGATCAGGGCGTGTACAAGGGGCTCGACGTCGACGAATGCCGCGCGATCGCCGCGGCGATCTTCAACGATCCGAACAAGGTCAAGTACATCCCCATCAACGCCAAGGACCGCCCGACGATTCTCGCTTCCGGCGAGATCGACGTCCTGATCCGCAACACGACCTGGACGTTGTCGCGCGAACTCGGCGGCATGTTCTTCACCGGCGTCAATTTCTACGACGGACAGGGTTTCATGGTGCGCAAGTCGGCGGGGATCAATTCGGCCTTGAAGCTCGACGGCGCTTCGGTCTGCGTGCAGCAGGGCACGACGACCGAGCTCAACCTCGCCGACTATTTCCGCGCCAACAACATGAAGCTCGAGGCGGTCGTGTTCGCAACCGACGAGGAGGCGACCAAGGCTTACAACTCCGGGCGCTGCGACGCCTACACGACCGACGCCTCAGGCCTCTATTCCGAGCGGCTCAAGATGTCGAAGCCGGACGACAACATCGTGCTTCCCGAGATCATCTCGAAGGAGCCCTTGGGCCCGTCCGTGCGCAAGGACGACATCCAGTGGTTCGAGATCGTGCAGTGGACGCATTACGCGCTCGTCACCGCCGAGGAGCTCGGCGTGACGCAGGCCAACGTCGACGAGATGCTGAAATCGCCGAACCCCAACATCCGCCGCCTGCTCGGCGTCGAAGGCGACTTCGGCCAGAACATGGGGCTTACCAACGACTGGGCCTACCGAATCATCAAGGCGGTCGGCAATTACGGCGAGATCTTCGAGCGCAACGTCGGCATGGACTCGCCGATCAAGATCAAGCGCGGCCTGAACGCGCTGTGGAACAAGGGCGGCCTGCAATACGCCCCGCCGATACGGTGAGCTGGGCGAGGCGGATGCGGTTTTCGCCCTGCAATCGAACGTGCTATGAGCATCGACTGCCTTGCGGTGGCCGAGATCGAGCGATTGAGGTCGGGCATGACCAAGCCGGTGATCTTCACGGTGTCCGCGATCTGGGATGCCGAGGCAAACGTGTGGAGCGGACACTGTGACGAGATCCCCGCGGCGGCGGACGCGCCGACGCTCGACGAGCTCCTGGACAAGATCTCGCAGATGGCGCTCGACGTTGCGCCGGACAACCATCCGGGGATCGACGCGGGTTCGATCTTCATCCAGGTGATGGCCCTTCGCGAGGCGACGGCCGTGGCGGCGTGAATGGCGCCGCAGTTCGACCGACCGTTGCGCGAGTTGCTGAAAGAGGCGGGTTGCGTTTTCGTCCGAAGGGGACGCGGCAGTCACGAGATCTGGCGCAGTCCAATCACGGACCGCAACTTCCCGTGCCGATCGGCATCCGAGCCGGCACACAGCGAATGCGATTCTTCGGCAGGCCGGACTGCCGAAGGCGTTTTGACGTCCGCGGCCTTGCCGGCAGGGTGCGCTGGTCATGACCGCCGCCCGCAAGCTCCCCGCGATCCTCGCCGCCGACCTGGGCGGCGGGTTGTGAATGTCAGCGATCTCATTCCGGAGGCCGCTCCGGGGAAGACCCAACGGGAAACCGCAGCGCAAAAATCTCCTTCTGCTCCCTCACGCCGCGCAGCGCGTGGCGCCCGAGCGGTTCGAGCTGGCCGCTGCTTTCGATCGCCGCGGCGGCGAATTCGGCCGACACCAGGACCTCGCGTCCGAGCGGTTCGCACAAAGCCTCGATGCGGGCGACTTCGTTGACGGCGGGCCCGATCACGGTGAAGTCGAGCCGGTCCGCCGCCCCGACATTGCCGTAAAGCACGTCCCCGACATGAAGGGCGAGATCGACCAGCGCGGTCGGCGCGCCGGCAGCGGCGCGGGTCGCGTTCATCTCGGCGAGCTTCTCCGTCGCTTCGATCGCGGCGTCGAGCGCGCGTCGGCAGGCTTCGGCGCGTTCCCCCTCCTCGAAAGAGAAGGTGGCGAGCATGCCGTCGCCGATGAATTTGAGCACCTGCCCGCCGCGCGGCCGCAGCGCCGAGGTTAGGGATTCGAAGACGTCGTTGAGCAGGTCGATGACGGCGGGGCCCGGCGCGGCGTCGCTGATCCGGGTGAAGCCGCGGATATCGGCGTACCAAATGACCGCGCGCAACTTCGTCATCGAACCGCGCCGGACCGCGCCGGCATGGACGCGCCGTCCGGCGTCTTCGCCGAGATAAGTCGCCAGCAGTCCAGAGGCAATGACATACCCTGCATGGGCTTTCATCGCCAGCGAGAGCGCGGGCAGGGTCGAGTCGATGAGGGTCGCGTCGTCGTCGCTGAAGCCGCCCTTCCGGTCGGTCGCGAACGAATAGACAATCCCCGTCCCCTGCGAGCGGTCGCCTTCTTTGCCGCGGTCGCTTTCCTTGCCGTAGACGTAGAGATACGCAGCATAATCGGTCGCGCCCAACGCGAAGAACTCTTTCAGCACGGGAAAATCGCGCTCTTCCGGCCCAGCTTCGATGCGCCGGCGCATCGAGGGATTCGCTTCGCCCTCGCGGGCTCGCCCAATCAGGGCGTAGAACGGGCTGTTCACGAAGATCGCCGCGTCTTCGTCGCCGTGGGGATATTGCGCCGGCTCGATGGCGTTGAGGTCGCGCCGCCAGGTGTAGCCGTAGCCGCTCCACTGCGGATGCAGCGTCTCCATCGACGCATGCGCCCGCCAAAGCGGCGTTCCATGAATGACGAGGCGCTGGCAATAGCCGTCGAACAGGTCGTAGGCGACGGCCCCGCGCAGTCCCTCGCGCACCGCCCAGATGTGCGTGTCAATGATGCGGCGGCCGAGCGCGTCGTCGAACGTTGCGAGTCGGAGATCAGCGAGGAGGTCGGCGGAGGCGTCGGGCGGCATGAGGCGAGCATCGCGCATGACGCGCGGACCAGCAAGCGAGACACGGGGCCCTTAAGGCTTTGGCTCGGGTTTCGGCACAACGAGCATCTGGCCGGGGTAAATCAGATTCGGATTGCGGATCTGGCTCGAATTGGCGGCGAAGATGAGTTCGTAGCGCGATCCGTCGCCATAGAATTTCTGGCTGATGCCCCAGAGCGTGTTGCCATTCGCGACGTGATGCGTCTGCACGGAATCCACGACGAGATCGGCAGGTGAGATTGACGCTGCGGGCGCATCGCGGGCCGCGCGGGACGCGGGCGCCGGCTGAGCCGGATAATCGAACGTCGCTTCCGCGCGAGCGGCGACCGTCGCGTCGACCGGATTGATCTCGTCCGCGCGAAGGGCGTAGGGGCCGGAGGTGAGGCCGTGCTCGATCGTGAGAGACCATTTTCCGTCGCCTTTCGTCTTGGCGTCGCCGATGTAGGCGCCGCTGAGATAGAGGCGCACGGTCGCATTGGGCGACGCGGCGCCGGCAGCGACAAGCCGGCCGCCCGCGCCGATGTCGATCGACTTGACCGCAACGCGAGCAGCCGACGCTGAAGTCGCGGAGCTGGTCGTCCCATCGCCGATCGCAGATGGCTTGGCCGCGTCCGCCCGCGCCGTGGAGGCGACGACGGCGGGCGGCGGCTCGGGAACGGAAATTGCAACGGGATTGGAGCTTTGCGGCGGGGTCTCGCCCTGGCCTGTCGCAAGCGTCAGGCGGTGCGCGCCAGGCGCGAGCGCCGGCGGAATCATGACGAACTGCCCGCCGGCGTCGGCCGTCGCCGCCGCAAGCGTCTTGCCGTCGTCGCGCAATTCGACCTTCGCGTTCGGCGCCGCGCGACCGGCGACCACGGTTTCGCCCGTCGGCGCAACGTCCACGACGTCGAAGGCGGGCTTGACCACGGCAGGCGGCTGAGCCGTCTTTTCAGCTGCAGCGACCGCGGGAGCGGCCGGCGGGACAGCCGTCGCGGGTGGCGGCGCCTGTGAGATCACGGCTGGAGGCGGGGCGGGCCAAAGCAACCCCGGATGGGTCCAATACGCTGCCGCCGCGCCGGCGACCACAATGACGGCGCCAGTCGCTCCCGCCCAGATCGCCGTTGTTTGCGAAGGCATGTTCGCTTCCTCGCGAGAAATATAGCCTAAAAGCCTCGCCGACGACAATCCGATGTCACGGGACTGTCACGCGACTTTATGACGATGGGGAAGCGAGCTCCTCACGCCCGGAACGGCTCTTGCGCGATGCCCGCCGCGGCGAACACATAGTCGCGGCTCGCCTCCAATTCGGCCCGGAGCTTCGGGATGTCGTAGCCGACGATCCCTCCGCGCCACTTCTTGATCTGCCCGGCGCACAGAACCGTCGACACGTTGGAGCGGTCCATCAGCGTGACGACGGCGCCGGGCGCATGATTGAGCGGCGCGACGTTCAGGGCGGTCGCGTCGAGGAGGATGAGGTCGGCCTCCTTGCCGGGAGTGAGGGAGCCGGTCTTCGCATCGATCTTCAGGCCCTTCGCTCCGCCGATCGTGGCGATGCGGAGGGCGTCCCAGACCGACATGAGCTTCGGATAGTCTTTGCCCTGCAAGGCAAGTTCGTTGGCGAACATGCGCTGCAACGTGAGCGCGCCGCGCATCTGGGTGAACATGTCGGCCGCCATCGTGCACTCGACGTCGCTCGAAAGCGAGATGGTCATGCCGAGATCGAGCGCCTTCTGGATCGGCGGCGTTCCGTGCCGCATGTGCATTTCGATCGGCACGGCGAACGTGACATGCGCGCCAGCGTCCGCGGCGGCCTTCCAGGCCATGTCGCTCATGCCGGTCATGTGGATGAAGAAGCAATCCGGGCCGAACTGTCCGGCCGCAGCCAGCGCATCGAATGTCGGCTGCATCCCGAAGGTCCCGACGACGTGCAAGGCGATCGGCAGGTTCAGGTCGCGCCCGGCTTTCCAGGCGTTCTCGTAGCCCGGCAGGTAAATCTCGCCCCCCATGAACATGCTGAGGAGCTGGTCGGACGAGGCAAAGTGCTGCTTGCGGATGCGCGCGGCGTCGCCGGGATATTTCGCCTTGTCTCCCCAGCCCTCGAAGTAGCCGAACGCCGCGCGGCGGCCGGCTGCTCGAAGACCCTCGATCGCCGCGTCCGAATGTTCGGGCGAGTGATGGATCTGGCTGATGTCCATGACCGCCGTCACGCCGGCGTCGATCTGCGCAACGCCGCCGAACAACTCGTTGATGTAGACGTCCTGCGGACGGTAGCCCATCGACAGCTTCTGCAGGATCGATCCGTAGTAATTGTGCGCGCTCTCGGGCCGCCCGTCGTCGATGAGGATGCCGTCGGCGAGGAAACTGCGCAGCGCCGTCTCGAACTGGTGGTGATGCGCGTCGATGAAGCCCGGCATGACGATGTGCCCCGACGCGTCGATGACGGCGGCGTCGGGTGCGTCGATCGAGGCCGCGACCTCGACGATGGCCGGCCCGTCGATGAGCACGTCGCCGATCGCGTAATTGCCGACGGTCTCGTCGATCGACAGCACCGTCCCGCCCTTGATGAGCGTGCGGCGGCCCTTGACGCCCACGCCCTCGGGCATGCTTGACGCGGCTGCGCCGTGAGCCGCTTCGAGATTGGTCGGCGACGCGCGCCGGGGAGTCCGGGGCGCTGCCGAATGGACTGCAAGGTGAGAGCCGCCGCTCGCCCCGCCTCCGACCGCGGCGTCACAGATGTGGCACATGCGCCCCTCCCTCTCGTCCGGCTTCTCATTTCCGGCTGAGCCGGCGCGTGGGGCTCGCCGATAATGGGCCAGGAGCGTAGGAAGCCGGGCTCGGGACGTCAATCGCCGGCTCCCGAGCTTCTGCGCGCATGAGGAGCGGCGAGCGTTCAAGCGGGTTCGCGCGCGCCCTCGCGGTCAACGCGAGGCTCGGCGCGAGACGTCGCCTGCGCCGGCGTCTTCACGAGCGCGTAGAGCGCGAGGTCCGCGCCCTTGCCGCGCAGCCGGAGGTCGCCTAGCGGGCGCTTCGCCACGCCGGGCGGCAAATTGAGGCGATCGATCAAGTCCGCCGAGGCGAGGATGCGATCGCCGGTCTGCCGGCAGAAGTCCTGGATGCGGGCCGCCGTGTTCACGGTATCCCCGAGGAAGACGATCTCCTTCTTCACCGAGCCCATCTCGCCGGTCACCACCGGACCACAATGCAGCCCGGCGCGGAATTTGACGGCGGCGCCGAATTCGCGCTGGTAATCCGGCGAGCGGCGCGCCAATTGGCCCACGGCGTCGAAACAGGCCGATACGCAGCGCCCCTCGGCGATCCCCTCCTCGAGCTTCCACGTCGCGATCAATTCGTCGCCGACATAGCTGTAGATCTCGCCGCGCGCGGCGACGATCGGGCCGGTCAGGTCGTCGACGAATCGATTGAGGAGGCGGTGGAAGGCGAGCGGGCCGAGCCGCTCGGCCAAGCCCGTCGAGCCTTCCATGTCGATGAACAAGAACACGCGCTCTTCCAGCCGCGGTTTGTGATAGCGCCCGGTGATGAAGGTCCAGAGCACGTTCTGCCCCAGCAGGGTATTCACGTCGAGCATGAAGACAAAGACGAACGCAACGACGAGCGAGAACAGGACGTCCCTGGCTTCGACGACGTCCTCGCCTGGCGAGGGGAACACCCACCGCCCGAGCTCCAAACCGAGAAGGATGATGACGAGATAGATGACGGTCTTGACCGCCACATGCACTGGAAACGGGGTGCGGCGCAGCGACGATCCCGCCGGCCCCGGAAGCAGCAAAACTTCGAGAGAGGAGAGCGCGCCCCCGATCGCCAGGCCGGTCAGAGCGCCGCGCGGCAAACTATAGTTGACAAGGAGCGGGCCGGCCGCGACGCGCGTCTGGGAATAGACTGCGCCAAGCGCCGCGCTGATTGCGGTCAGCCGGAGAACAAGCGAAAGCTTGCCCGGCAACTGGGAAGACAACATGCGGAGGACGATCGACCTGCTGTTTTGCGGCCGCAGTCTAGCAGAGATGCGGGGCCGCCGCATTCGCTGGCAAGCGGGAAAAACGGCGTCGCCCGCAATAAGCTCCTATTGCCCGCGCTTGCCCTGAGCCGCAAACCGAACCGCCTCCTCAGCCGCCCGGAAGAGCGCGCGGGCCTTGTTGACGCATTCAGCCTGCTCGGCGACGGGGAAGAATCGTAGACGATGCCGGCGCCCGCCTGCACGTGCATGAGCCCGTCCTTCACGACCGAGGCGCGCAGCACGATGCAGGTGTCCATTTCGCCCCCCGCGCCGAAATAGCCGATGCAGCCGGCATAGATGCCGCGTTTGTCCTTCTCCAGTTCGTCGATGATCTCCATCGCCCGCACCTTGGGCGCACCGGAGACGGTTCCGGCGGGAAAGCCGGCCGCGAGCGCCGCGACCGCATCGACGTCGCCGCGCAATTCGCCCTCGACGTTGGAGACGATGTGCATGACGTGGCTGTAGCGCTCGATGAAGAAGCTGTCGGTCACCTTGACCGTGCCGATTTTCGCGACGCGGCCGACGTCGTTGCGGCCGAGATCGAGCAGCATCAGGTGCTCGGCGCGCTCCTTCGGGTCGGCGAGCAGTTCGGCGGCCAGCGCCTCGTCCTCGCCTGGGCTCTTGCCGCGCGGCCGCGTCCCGGCGATCGGCCGAATGACGACCTTGCCCTCGCGTACGCGCACGAGAATCTCCGGGCTCGAGACGACGATCTGGAAGCCGCCGAAGTCGAGGAAGCAGAGGTAGGGCGACGGGTTGACGCGCCGAAGAGCGCGGTAGAGCGAGAACGCCGGCAGGTCGAAGCGGCTCGTGAAGCGCTGCGACAGCACGATCTGGAATGCGTCGCCCGCGACGATGTAGTCCTTGGCCTTCACGACCATCGCCTTGTATTCGGCCTCGGTCGTGTTGGAGGTCGGCTGGCCCGCTTTGAGCATCGGGTCGGCGTAAGCGCTCGCCGCGTGGTCGAGCGGCGCCTCGAGCGCGGCGACGACCGCGTCCAGCCGCGCCGTCGCGGCTTCGTGCGCCGCGCGTGGACTGACGCCTGCTTTGGGCCGGACCGGCGTCACGATAACCATCTCGTCGCGCGCCGCATCGAACACGACCATGACCGTCGGCCGGATCATGAGCGCGTCGGGAACGCCGATCGGATCGGGCCTCGCGGGCGCGAGGCGCTCCATCCGCCGCACCATGTCGTAGCCGAGATAGCCGAACACGCCCGCCGACATCGGCGGCAGCCCCGCCGGCAGCGCGATGCGCGACTCGGCGAGAAGCGCCCGCAGCGCCTCAAGCGGCTCTTCGGCGCAGGGCGCGAACGCATCCGGATCGACGAGCGCGCGGCGATTGATTTCGGCGCGCGTCCCGGTCGAGCGGAATATGACGTCGGGGTCGAGCCCGATCATCGAGTAGCGGCCGCGCTGCGCGCCGCCTTCGACCAACTCGAGCAGGAACATATGGGCCGAGCGCCCGCGCGCGAGCTTGAGATAGGCCGAGACCGGCGTCTCGAGGTCGGCGACCAGCGTCGTCACCGCGACGCTCGCGCCGCCCGCCTGATAGGCGCGCGCAAAAGCTTCGAAGTCCGGAATCAGCGTCATCTGCTCAGCCGCCCTCGGCGGATTGCAGCACGTTTTCGTGGACGGCGACCCCAAGCGAGCGGCGCAGCGCGCCCACATATTGCTCGAGCAGGTTGCTGCGCGTCGATTCGTCGAGGCGCTCGGCCATCGCCTTCACCCGGGGATCGACGGTTTCGACCGGCGGGGTGCGGTCGGCGGTGATCTTGAAGATCGCGCGTCCGTCGCCGGTCGCGGCCGATCCGACGCCGTCCGGCGGCTGACGGAAAACCGCCGCGACGACAAACTCGGGCAGGCTCCTGTCGTCGCGATGAACGTCGACCGCGGTCTTCGCCTCAACGCCCGCGCTCTTGGCGAGATCCGCGACTTTCGCGCCGGCGCTGAGCTGCTTGACGAGATCGTCCGCCTTGCCGGCGAGCGCCTTATCGACCGCGTCCGCATGCCACTGCGCCTCGACTTCGGGCTTCGCCTCCGCGAGCGTCCGGTCGTGCGATGGATCGATCTTGGTGACAGCGAACCAGACGAAGCCGTTGTCCCTCGTCTGCAAGGGCGCCTCGTCGAGCCCGACGTCGGAGGCGAAGGCCGCGCGCAGCAGGTCCGTCTTGTCCGGCAGGTTGACCGGCTTGCCCTTCGGGTCGAGCCCCTGCGCGTCGACGGCGGGAATGATCTCCGCCTTCAGGCCGGCTTCTTTCGCAGCGTCGACCAGCGTTTTGCCGGAGACGCGCAGGTCCTCGATCTTGTCGTGGATCGCCTGAATCTTGTCGCCCGCGCGCGACGCGGAGACTTGGCGCTTGATGTCCTCGGCCACCTCCGCGTAAGGCTTCACCGTCGAGGGCGTGACGCTCTTGACCCGGACGATGACCGGCCCGAACTGGGTCTTCAAGACCCCGCTGACGCCGCCCTGCGGCAGGGCGAACACGGCGTCAGCCTCCGGCTTGTCGATGATCGCGTCCTTGGTGGTCTCGCCGAGATCCGCATCCCCGGGCTTGATGTTGCGCTCCTTGAGGATGTCGTCGAAGCTGGCGCCGGCCTTGATCTTGGCCTCGGCGGCCTCCGCTTCCGCTTCGTTTGGAAAGAGGATCTGCTCGAGGTCGCGCTTTTCGGGGGCGCCATAGCGCGGATCCTTGCCCGCGACCCTCGCGTAAGCCGCCTCGGCGTCCGCGTCGGTGACCTCGGCGGGATTGGCGAGCGTCTCCGGCTCGAGCGCGACGACGTCGAACGAGCGGTACTCGGGCGCCCGGTAGCTTGCCCTGCGGTCGTTGAAGAAGGCCTTGAGCGCGTCCTCGGAAGGCGGCGCGATCTCGCCCGCGGCGGACGCGGGCAGGACGAAATAATCGATCGAGCGCGTCTGCCCGTCGTAGTCGGCTTCCGCCTTCACTTCCGCTTTCGGCGCCGCGATCCCCGTCGTCAGCGCGGCAACGATGAACTGCCTCAGCGCCGTCTTGCGCAGCTCGGAGACGAACATGCGCTCGTTCATGTCATTGTCACGCAGCGCGCTTTCGAACAGCTGCGGATCGAACTGGCCCGCCTTGTTGCGGAAGTTCGGGTTCGACGTGATCATCGCGCGCAAGGCATTGTCCGAGACGCTGAGGCCGAGCTTGCGCGTCTCCTCGTCGATCGCCGCTTCGCTCAGGAGCCGCTGCAGCACCTGCCGGTCGAGCCCGATCGCGCGGGCCTGCTCGTTGGTGAACGGCTGGCGCAGCTGGCGCTGATATTGCTGCAGGGTCCGCTGATAGGCAGAATGATATTCCTGCGCGGAGATCTTGGTGGCCCCGACCGAGGCGACGGTGGACGACGTGAAGCCGCGCAGCATGTCGCCGACGCCCCAGATGACGAAACTGACGATGATGAGCCCCATGACGACGGTCATGATCGCCTTACCGACGACCCCCTGAGCCGCGTTGCGCATGGATCCGAGCATTCCGAACCTACGATTTTTCCGCTTGAAGCCTCTTGAAGGCGCGCCTTCTAGCTCCGCCAACGCGCTTTGCATAGGCGGCGCCGTTTGATAACAAGCCGCTCCGACTTAAAAATGACCGGAGACCGCCCGCATGACCCCCGACGTCCGCCCATTCGTCGCCGGCAACTGGAAAATGAACGGCCTCGCGGCGTCGCTCACTGAGATCGAGGCGATGCGCCGCGCGGCCGACGCGGGCGAGGCGGGAGCAGCGGAACTCGCGGTCTGCCCGCCGTTCACGCTCATTGCCCAGGCCGCGTGGAAGCTTAAAGGGGGGACGGTCAGCCTCGGCGCACAGGACTGCCATGCCGAGCCGAGCGGCGCCTTCACCGGCGACATTTCGGCGCCGATGCTCAAGGATGCGGGCGCGTCTTACGTCATCGTCGGCCATTCCGAACGCCGCACGCTGCATCACGAGACCGACGCGCTCGTCCGCGCCAAGGCCGAAGCCGCGCTGAGAGCCGGCCTCACCGCGATCGTCTGCGTCGGCGAGACGCGCGCCGAGCGCGAGGCGGGCCAGGCGATCGCGGTCGTCACCCGCCAGTTGCACGGCTCGCTGCCTCCGGGCGGCGCGGCCGAGACGGTCGTCGTCGCCTACGAGCCGGTCTGGGCGATCGGCACCGGGCTCACCCCGACGCCGGTGGACGTCGCGGAAATGCACGGGGCGATCCGGGCTTTGCTCGGCGAGATTTATGGCGCCGCCGGAGCGAAGATCCGAATTCTCTACGGCGGCTCCGTGAAACCGGCAAACGCGAAGGAACTGCTCGGGCTCGACAACGTCGACGGGGCGCTCGTCGGCGGCGCGAGCCTGAAGGCGGCGGACTTCCTGGCGATCGCCAGGGCCTACGCCTGAGCGGAGCTCAGACGTCTTGTCTACTTCAAATAGCCTACATAGTAGATGCCAATCACGTTTTTCGACGCATCCCGTATTGGGTCGTACCCAGTTATGTATGGTTTGCCGAGGATATCCGCCTCCCCATAGAATGCTTCGTTCTTCTTGATGGACTCGATCGCCTTGCCTTTGGGATCGAGAATGGTTCCGATGGCCCGCGAACCATCGTCCTTTTTCACGTTCGTGGCAACCCGGACATACTCGTCACCGTTCTTTACGAAGATCGTTGCTGTCCCGCCAGCTTGCTTCACGACCGCGTCAACCAAGTCGAAATTGTTGTCCATCTTGGTCGAGCCAAAATAAATTGCAGGTACTTGCTTGCCAGCAACTGTATCGGTCCCTTCGATCTTCGGCTGACCTAACTTCTCCGCCATCGACTTCAAGGTGTCCATCGCCGTCTTTACCTTCGCATCCTGAGCCTGGCCTGCTCCCGACAGAGTCGCGGCGGCCCCTATGAAGCACCCGGCTACTAGGACGCCGACAACGAATTGTTTCCGGTTCATGGGCTTTCCTCCTTTGGACAAGTGCCCGCTTGAATGGGATACGGGTCAATGCTTGTGTGCGAGACTATACGTGGCCTTGAGGTGAAAAACAAGGAGATGTCTAACTAGCACGACAACATGCGCGGCGGCGCATGGACGCGCCCCTTGCGCCGTGATAGGAGCGCCCCAACCTTCAGGGCGCGGGGCCCTTTGAGCCCGGCCCGTCCGTTCGAGTCCCTTCATGCAAACCGTATTGATCGTTATCCATATCCTCATTGTGATCGCGCTCATCACCGTCGTTCTCCTGCAGCGTTCGGAGGGCGGCGTCCTCGGCTCGGGCGGCGGGACCGGCAGTTTCATGACCGGCCGCGGACAGGCGAACGTCCTTTCGCGCGCGACCGCCATTCTTGGGACGCTCTTCTTCGTCACCTCGCTCCTCATGTCGATGATCGCCGGCTGGAGCCGCGGGCCCCATTCGATCCTCGGCAAGGAGCCGACGCCTGCCGGTCAGACCGCGCCCGCGCCCATCAATCCCGGCAATATTCTCGATCAGCTGAAACAGCTTCAGGGCCAGTCCAACGCGCCGGCGCCCGCCTCGCCCGCGCCGAGCGCGCCTGAGCCGAAGCCGTAAAAATCCCGCCGGAAGGCGGCCGTCGGGGGCTTCAGGGGCCGTGCCGTCCTTCCGCAGCGAGCGCCGGGTGCGCCACAGGGCCGGGCAGATGTTCGACCTCGTGGCCGATGTCGAGCGCTATCCGGAATTCGTGCCGCTCTGCACCGCGTTGCGCGTGCGCAGCCGCAGGACCGCCGGCGACGTGCGCGAGACGCTGATCGCCGACATGTCGGTCGGCTACAAGATGATCCGCGAGCGGTTCACGAGCCGAGTCACGCTCGACAAGCCGCGCCTGCGCGTCGTCGTCGAATATATCGACGGCCCGTTCAGCCACATGGAGAACATCTGGACCTTTCGCGACGAGCCCGACGGCGCTCGCTCGCTCATCACATTCTTCATCGACTATGAGTTTCGCAGTCGGATGCTCGGCGCGCTGATGGGCTCGATGTTCGACGCCGCCTTCCGCAAGTTCTCGCAGGCCTTCGAGGAGCGGGCCGACGCGATCTATCGCGTGGGCCAAGTCGAAAAGCCTGGTCTGCGGACCTGAATCATTCAGCATCCTGACCCGCCGTCCTTTTGCCCGTCCTCCGGCGCGCCGGCTTGGGCGCGAGCCTGCGAGCTCGGGGAACCGAACGCGTCTTGAACCGTTTGTCTTTCCTGAGCCGGCCCCACCCGCCGGCTCGTCCTTTTGGGAGCACAACGATGTCCAAGGTTTTGTTATTTGCTCTTCTTTTGGCCGGAGTCCCCGTCGCGGCCGCAGCGCAGGACACCCGCGACAATCCAGTGAACGAAGGCGCCGCGGCAGGGGGAGCGGTTGGCGGAGCGGTTGGCGGCGCAGTGGGCGCGGTTGTCGGCGCTCCGCTCGGCGCGGCCGCCGGCATCGTCGGCGGGCTCACCGGCGCCGAGGCGCCGCGGTTCCACCACTACATCGTGGAGGAACACGTCCCGTCCTACGAGTGGCGCGACCATCCGCACGTCGTCGTCGGCGACGTTCTGCCGGCCGAGGGCGTGACTCTCTATCCGGTGCCGCGCGAGTACGGCGTGACGCGCTACGACTACACCGTTGTCGACAACACGCCGGTGCTGGTCGATCCGGACACGCGCCGCATCGTCGAGGTGGTGCCGTAAGTCCAACCGACGGGCGGCCGTCCACTCTCCTTGAGAGCGCGGCCGCTCGTCGCCTTTTCTAAAGGTCGGAGAAGTCGACGTTCCTTCTCCGCGCCTTTGCGCGCGACCCGAGTTTCAAAGTCTCCGCTCAACTCGCACGCCCCGTTGTTGTATCTGCCGCGCCTCAACTGAAAACAGCGCGCCGAAGCGCTCGCCGGTCCGCTCCGGGCACGGCGTCACGGCAGGAGTTAAGCGTAAAATGAACGTCATCGAGAAGCTCGAGGCCGAGCACGCGGCCAAATTGCCCGGCGCCAAGATGCCCGACTTCCAGCCCGGCGACACCGTCATCGTCAACGTCAAGGTCGCCGAAGGCGAGCGCACCCGCATCCAGGCCTACGAGGGGGTGTGCATCGCGCGCAGCGGCGCGGGGCTCAACGAGAACTTCACCGTTCGCAAGATTTCCTACGGCGAGGGCGTCGAGCGCGTCTTTCCGGTCTATTCGCCGATCATCAATTCGGTGAAAGTGCTGCGCCGCGGCAAAGTCCGGCGCGCCAAGCTCTATTATCTGCGGGATCGGCGCGGCAAGTCGGCGCGCATCGCCGAGCGCACGGACAACCCGGGGGCCAAGGAGGCCGCCAGAGGGGCCAAGCCGGAAGCCGGTCAAGCGTAAGCGTAAGTTTCGTAGAGAGGGGGCGAGATCCATGACGGAAGCAATCGTCGCGCAGAAGGCGCCGTATTCGCACGAGGTCGAGGCGGGCAAGACCTATTACTGGTGCGCCTGCGGCCGGTCGGCCAAGCAGCCGTTCTGCGACGGCTCGCACAAGGCGGTCGGCATGGCGCCGCAGGCCTTCACCGCCGAGAAGGCCGCGACGGCCTGGCTCTGCGGCTGCAAGCAGTCGAAGAACGCGCCTTATTGCGACGGCTCGCACAAGAGCCTGTGATCCGGCGAACGTCCGAATTCGGAAGGCCGGCCATCGCGCCGGCCTTTTGCGTTTGCGCGTCCCGGCGATGACGCAAGCATCGACCGTCGTCGTGGACGTGCTCGTGCCCGTCGCAGTCGACACGGCCTACAGCTATCGCGCGCCCCCAGGCCTCGAGCTCGAGCCGGGCGCGTGCGTCCGCGTGCCGCTTGGAACGCGCCAGGCGACCGGCGTCGTCTGGGCGGTGAGATCGGGCGGCGGCGACAATCTGAAGTCGGTCGCGGCGTTACGCGACTGGCCGCCGCTCCGGAAGCCTCTGCGCGATTTCATCGACTGGGTGGCGCGCTGGACGCTGAGCCCCCGCGGGATGGTCTTGCGCATAGCGATCCGGGCGCACGAGCTCGCCGAGCCGCCGGCGCCGAAATTCGGCCTCGTCGCAACCGGCAACGCCCCGGCGCGGATGACCGAGGCGCGTCAGCGCGTGCTTGCGGCGCTCGCCGGCGGGGACGCGCCGATGGCCAAATCCGCGCTCGCCGAGCGCGCCCAATGCTCGACGAGCGTGATCGACGGTCTTGTCGCGGACGGCGCGCTCCTGAGCGTCGCGCTTGCGCCAGAGCCGGTCGCTTCCGCGCTCGATCCCGAATTCCGCCGCCCGCTCCTCAATGCGGATCAAGGCTCCGCGGCGCACGACCTCGTCGCCCGCGTCGGCGAGCGAGCGTTCTCGGCGACCCTGCTCGAAGGCGTGACCGGCTCGGGCAAGACCGAGGTCTATTTCGAGGCCGTCGCCGAGGCCATGCGGCAGGGCAGGCAGGCGCTCGTCCTCCTGCCGGAAATCGCGCTGACCGCCCAGTTCCTCGACCGGTTCGCGACGCGTTTCGGCGCGCAGCCGGCCGAATGGCATTCGGGACTGACCGAGCGCCAGCGCGAGCGGATCTGGGGGGCGGTTGCGAGCGGGGAGGCGCGCGCGGTCGTGGGCGCGCGCTCGGCCCTGTTCCTGCCGTTCGCCGACCTTGGCCTCATCGTCGTCGACGAGGAGCACGAGGGCGCCTACAAGCAGGAGGACGGCGTCGTCTACAATGCGCGCGACATGGCGGTCGTGCGTGCGCGCATCGAAAAGGCGCCGGTCGTGCTCGCCTCCGCGACGCCCGCGCTCGAGACGCGCGTCAATGCGGAGACGGGCCGCTACCGCTGGCTCACTCTCCCGTCGCGCTTCGGCGCGGCGACGATGCCCGACATCGCGACCGTCGACCTCAAACGTGAGGGCCCGCCGCGTGGCCGCTGGCTCTCCCCCAAGGCCATCGCCGGCGTCGAGGCGGCGCGCGAGCGCGGCGAGCAGGCGCTGCTCTTCCTCAACCGGCGCGGCTATGCGCCGCTTACCCTCTGCCGCACCTGCGGGCATCGCTTCGAATGCCCGAACTGCGCGGCGTGGCTGGTCGAGCATCGCTTTCGCTCTTCCCTCGTCTGCCATCACTGCGGCCACGTCGAAGCGCGCCCGAGCATCTGCCCGGCGTGCCACGAGGCCGACACGCTGACTGCCTGCGGCCCCGGCGTCGAACGGCTGGCCGAGGAGGCTCAGCTCCTTTTTCCCGACGTCCGCGCCCTCGTGCTGTCATCGGACTTTTCCGGCGGCGTCGAAACCTTGCGCCGTCAGCTCGACGCCGCGGCTCAGGGGCAATACGACCTCATCATCGGCACGCAGCTCGTCGCCAAGGGCCACAATTTTCCGCTGCTCACCTTCGTCTGCGTCGTCGACGCCGACGTCGGGCTCGCCAACGCCGATCCCCGAGCCGCCGAACGCACCTTCCAGCTCTTGCGTCAGGCGACGGGACGGGCCGGGCGCGGGGAGCGTGCCGGCCGCGCGCTCCTGCAGACCTGGCAGCCGGAGCATCCGGTCATCGCGGCCCTGGTGTCAGGCGACGCCGAGCGCTTCTACCGGGAAGAGACAGAGCAACGTCGGATCGGCGGACTGCCGCCGTTCGGGCGCCTCGCCGCGATCATCGTCTCAGGCGAAGACAAGGGAGCGGCGGAAGCGCATGCGCGCGCGCTCGCCCGCGCCGCCCACGCCATGCCCGAGGCGAAGGGCTGGCGCGTCGCGCCGCTCGGGGGCCAGCAGCACGACAACGAGATCGTCGTGCTCGGCCCCGCGGAGGCGCCGATCGCGGTCTTGCGCAAACGCCACCGCTTCCGTCTCGCCGCCAAGGCGCCGCGCTCCGCCGATTTGCAAGGTTTCCTGCGCGCGCTCATCGGCGCCATCTCCCCTCGCGGGGGCGTCAAAGTCTCGATCGACGTCGATCCGCAGAGCTTTTTGTGACGAAGCGCGAGCGCGCCAAGCAGCGCGTCGCTGCCGTCTGCCTGCTCGTAAAGCTTCGGCCCAACCAAGCGAGTCTTGATCGTAAACAGAAAGTGACCCCGAGTCGTGGTTGACTTAGTCAACATTCGCCGTTAGCCGAATTGGGTCGCGGTTCGCCGCAAGGTGGTGCTGGCCGTGACGGCTTGGGAAGGGGGGAGAAGGGCCGCCGAATGGCGGCCTTTCTTTGCGCCCCTCATCGGCGTCGGGCCCCGGAGCGGCCATCCGCCGATGCCCGCTCCCGGGTGACTCAGGGCTTCAGAATGATAGATTGAATTTTATGCTCGCCATCGGGTAGGGCTCAACCCGCCATGACTGCGGCGAACCGCCGCAGCCAGGCCGATAGTCCTGTCGCAATCCGCCGGTAGAAGCTGTAGCCCTTGCATCGTTCCCGTGGAGCGGAGAGAAGATCGCAATGCACCTCGATCCGCTGCTGCTCTCTCGCCTCCAGTTCGCCTGGGTCGTCGGTTGGCACTTTCTCTTGCCGGCCTTCACGGTCGGACTCGCGTCGTTCATTGCCGTGTTGGAGGGCCTGCACCTCGGGACTGGGCGCGAGATCTATTTCCGGATCTCGACCTTCTGGATCAAGATTTTCGCCGTATCGTTCGGCATGGGCGTGGTCTCGGGCATCACCATGCCCTTCCAGTTCGGCACGAACTGGAGCCGCTACTCCGACGATGTGTCCAACGTCTTGTCGCCCCTTCTCGCTTATGAGGGCCTGACGGCGTTCTTTCTCGAAGCAGCCTTCCTCGGCGTCTTGTTGTTCGGCCGCAAGCTCGTGCCGCGCTGGGCGCATTTCTTCGCCGCGCTGATGGTGGCGCTCGGCACGCTCGCCTCGACCTTCTGGATCCTTGCGACCAACAGCTGGATGCAGACGCCCGCGGGCTACGAAGTCGTCGACGGGCGGTTCATGCCGAAAGACTGGCTCGAGATCATTTTCAGCCCGTCCTTCCCGTATCGCTTGGCTCACACGGTCGACGCCGTCTACATCACGACCGGCTTTGTCGTCCTCGGCGTCTCCGCCTATTACCTGCGCTCCGGGCGTTTCGTGCAGGAGGCCCGCACGATGCTGTCGATGACGCTGTGGGTGCTCACGATTCTCGTTCCTCTGCAGATCTTCCTGGGCGACGCGCACGGCCTCAATACGCTCGAGCATCAGCCGGCGAAGCTCGCGGCGATCGAGGCGATCTGGAACACGGAGAGCCGCGTTCCTTTGAACCTCTTCGTGATTCCCGACGAGAAGGCCGAGACGAATCACGATGTCGTCTCGATCCCCGACCTCGGCAGCCTCATTCTCACGCACGACCCGAACGGGACCGTGCGCGGCCTGAAGGACTTTCCCGCCGATCAGCGTCCCCCCGTCGCCATTCCGTTCTTCGGCTTCCGCATCATGGTCGGGATCGGGCTCATCATGCTCTTGATCGTCGTGCTGAGCTGGTGGCTGCGCTGGAGGGAGGAGCTGTTCGACGCGCGCTGGTACCTTCGTCTTTGCGAGCTCGCGTCCCCGCTCGGCTTCTTCGCAGTGCTGGCCGGGTGGGCGACGACCGAAGTCGGGCGCCAGCCCTGGACCGTATACGGCCTGTTGCGCACCGCAGACTCCGTGTCGCCGTCGCTCACCGGAACTGACGTCCTGCTTTCGCTCATCGGTTACAGCCTCGTCTATCTCCTCATGTTCTCGGCCGGCCTCGCGCTCATGATCCGCATCGTCAACCGAGGCCCTGCCGAGGCTGAGACGGAGCCGGACGAGATCGAAAGCGGACGGCCGATGCGGCCGGTGCAGGCCCTTCCGCACACCGAAGCGGGGAGCCAGGCATGACCGCGCCTGTTCTCGATTTCATTCCGATCTGGACGCTCGTTCTCGGCGTCGGGGTGTTTCTCTACGTTCTGCTCGACGGCTTCGATCTCGGCGTCGGCATCCTCTATGGGTTCGCGCCGGATCGCGACGCGCGCAATCTGGTGATGAACTCGATCGCCCCGATCTGGGACGGAAACGAGACGTGGCTCGTGCTCGGCGGCGTCGCGCTGCTTGCGGCGTTCCCGCTCGCCTTCGCCATCATCCTGCCGGCGGTCTATTTCCCGATTGTGATCATGCTGCTCGCGCTCGTCTTCCGCGGCGTCGCGTTCGAGTTTCGCTATCGCGACGCCGAGCACCGCACCTTCTGGGACTATGCGTTCTGTTATGGCTCCGCGCTCGGCGCCTTCGCGCAAGGGGTCGTGCTCGGCGCCTTCATCGAAGGATTTAAAATCGACGGCCGGCAATTCGCCGGCAGCTCGATCGACTGCTTCACGCCATTCACGTTTCTGACTGGCGTCGCGCTCGTGTTCGGCTATGCGCTCCTCGGCTCAGGCTGGCTCGTTCTCAAGACCGAGGGGCCGCTTCAGGACTGGGCGCGGCGCCTCGGCCGCGTCGCATTCGCTGGCGTGCTCCTCGCGATCGCAGCGGTCAGCTTATGGACGCCATTTCTTCAACCGCAGATCGCGAGCCGCTGGTTCTCCTGGCCGAACATCGCCTTTCTCTCGCCCGTGCCGATCGTGACCGTGCTCGTCGCCTGGCTCGAGTGGCGTTCGCTCAACGATCGCTCGGAAGCCGCGCCATTCGTCTGGGCGATCGTACTCTTCGTGATGTCTTATATCGGGATCGCGATCAGCATATTTCCAATGATCGTGCCTTACCGATATACGATCTGGGACGCCGCCTCCTCGGAAGCGACGCAGGCCTTCCTCCTCGTCGGGACCCTGTTCCTGCTGCCGATCATCCTCATGTACACGGGCTGGTCCTACTGGGTGTTCCGCGGCAAGGTCAGAGCGGACATCGGCTATCATTGAGGCGGAACGAAACCTGGGAAAGACGGGTTCTCTCCCGCCGATGGAGCTCGCATGGGTTCTCGCCTCATCTCGGCCGCAGCCGCGCTCGCGCTTGCGCTCTTTGCGACGGGCGCTTGCGCTGAGGCCGCGGCGATGCACGCGCCGGCGAACGAAGCGCTGACCGGGCGCCAGCCGCTGCCGGACATCGTCGAAGGCCGCGCCGACGCGCCAGCGACGATCATCGAATACGCGTCGATGACCTGCAGCCACTGCGCCGCCTTCCACAAGGACGTCTGGCCGGCGCTGAAGGCGAAATACGTCGATCAGGGCAAGGCGAAATTCATCCTGCGCGAGTTCCCGCTCGATCCGCTCGCGGCGGCCGCCTTCATGCTCGCCCGCTGCGCGGGCCCGGAAAAGCGCGACGCCGTCGTCGACCGCCTGTTCGACCATCAGGCCGATTGGGCGTTCGCCGCCAATGCGCTGTTCAAGCTGAAGCAAGAGGTCCTCGCCGCGGGAATGTCGGAAGCCGGCTTCGACGCCTGCCTCAAGAATCAGGGCCTTCTTGACCGCGTGAACGAGATGCGCGATCTCGCGGCCTCGAAGCTCGGCGTCCACGCGACCCCGACCTTCTTCGTCAACGGCGTGGCCTTGAGCGGCGGCCACAGGCTGGACAAGTTCGACCAAGTCCTTGCTCTCCCCGCGCATTGAGCCGGCGTTTCGCACAAGATTCTCGCCTTCCGGGGTTGATTGCGCCGCGCCGATATGGCCGCTAGACCTCACGCCTTGGGAATCAGGGATCGTGCGGAGCGGGATGACGACGTGACGGCGGCGCGAGGCGCGGCAAATCCGCCCGTCGGCCGCCTGGCCAAGAGGTCGCGACGGTGAAATTCGAGCGCTTGCGCCTCATCGGCTTCAAGAGCTTCTGCGACGCCGCCGAGTTCAAGATCGAGCCGGGCCTGACCGGCGTCGTCGGTCCGAACGGCTGCGGCAAGTCGAATCTGGTCGAGGCCCTGCGCTGGGTCATGGGCGAGAGCTCGTTCAAGAACATGCGCGCCTCGGGCATGGACGACGTCATCTTCTCGGGCTCAGGCAAGCGTCCCTCGCGCAACATCGCCGAGGTCGGCCTCGTCCTCGACAATTCCGACCGCCGCGCGCCGGCGGCCTTCAACGAACATGAAACCATCGAAGTCACGCGCCGCATCGAGCGCGAGGCCGGCTCGACCTACCGGGTCAACGGCAAGGAGGTGCGCGCGCGCGACGTGCAGCTTCTGTTCGCCGACGCCTCGACCGGGGCGCGCTCGCCCTCGCTCGTGCGCCAGGGGCAGATCGGCGAGATCATTTCGGCCAAGCCGCAGGCGCGCCGCCTCATCCTGGAAGAGGCGGCCGGCGTCTCGGGACTGCATTCGCGCCGTCACGAGGCGGAGCTGAGGCTGAAGGGCGCCGAGGACAACCTCCTGCGCGTCGAGGACGTCTTGAAGCAGCTCGATACGCAGGTCGAGAGCCTCAAGCGTCAGGCGCGCCAGTCGAGCCGCTATCGCAATCTCGCCGCCGACATCCGCCGCCACACGGCGCTCGCCCATCTCATCGCCTGGCGCGAGCACGAGACCCAGTTCGCCGAGGCGCGCCGGCGGCTCGACGCCGACCTCCTCGAGGTCGCGGAGCGCACGCGCGCGCAGGGCGAGGCCGCGCGCCTGCAGGCCCTCGCCGCCGCGGATTTGCCGCCTTTGCGCGAGGAGGAGGCGCGGCGCGGCGCGGCCCTACACCGGATCGCGCTCGCGCGCGACGCGCTCGAGGCCGAAGAGAAGCGCGCGAGCGAACGCCAGGCCGAGCTCGAGCGGCGCATCGCCCAGATGGCGCGCGACCTCGCGCGCGAAGAGGCGCTGATCGCCGACGCGGCCGGCGTCATGGAGCGGCTCGCGACCGAGGACGCGACGCTCGCCGCGGCTTTAGAGAACGCAGGCGACGTCGCGGCCGCCGCGCGCGAGCGGGAGGAGCGCGCGACGCGGACGCTCGGCGCCGCCGAGGCCGAGCTTCAAGAGGCGCAGGCGGCCTCGTCCGATCTCAACGCCCGCCGCCATGCGCTCAGCGCCGCCGTCACGGAGGAGGCGAAGCGCCTCGCCCGGTTCGAAAGCGAATATGCCGCAGTCGAGCGTGAGCTCGCCACGTTGCGCGCGGCGGGCTTCGAGGACGCCGAACACGAGCAGCGCGCGGCGGCGGTCGCCGACCTGGCCCAGGCGCTCGCCGCCGCCGAGCAGGAGACGCTCGCCGCGGAGCAGCGCCACAAACAGGCGCGCGAGGCCGAAGCGCGCTCGCGCGGACCGCTCGCGGAAGCGGAGCGAAAGGCGCAAAAGCTCGAGACTGAGGCGCGCACGCTGGCGAAGCTCCTCGGCTCCAGTTCGGACGCGCGGTTTCCCCCCGTCGTCGACGCAATCGCCGTCGCGCGCGGCTACGAGGCGGCCTTGGGCGCGGCGCTCGGCGACGATCTCGACGCGCCCGCTCACGAGGCCGCGCCGGCGCATTGGTCGGTGCTCGCGCCCGAAGGCGCCGATCCCGCGCTGCCGATCGGCGTCGAGCCGCTCGCCGCTGAGGTGTCGGCGCCGGCCGCACTCGCCCGGCGGCTTGCGCAGGTCGGTGTCGTTCAGCGCGCCGACGGCAAGCGCCTGAGCCTTTCCCTCAAGCCCGGCCAGCGGCTCGTTTCGCGCGAAGGCGACCTTTGGCGCTGGGACGGCTTCGTCGCCGCGGCCGAGGCGCCTACGCCGGCCGCGCGCCGGCTGGCCGAGAAAAACCGGCTCGGCGACCTCGAACGCGAAGCCGAAAGCGCCCGCGCAGCGGTCGAGATCGTGCGCGCCGAGGCCGCGCGCGCCTCCGCCGAGGTGGGCGAGGCCGGCGCGGCCGAGGCGGTCGCCCGCCAGCGCGTGCGGGCGGCGCGCATGGGCTCGGACAGCGCGCGCGACGCGCTCGCCGACTTCGAGCGCAGGCGCGCCCATGCGATGTCCCGGCTCTCGGCGATCGAGGAGGCCCACGTCCGCGCCAGGGCCGCGCGCGACGAAGCGGCCGAGCGCAAGATAAGGGCCGAGGCCTCGCTCGCCGAACTCGCCCCGAGCGACGAACTCATCCTCACGCTCGAGCGCGCCCGCGCATGCGCCGCCGAGGCGCGCTCCGAGCACGCCGAGGCGCGCGCGGCGGTTCAGGCGCTCGCGCGTGAAGCTGAGGCGCGCGCCGCCCGCCGTCAGGCGATCGCGGCCGAGCGGCAGTCCTGGGACGCGCGGCGCGACAAGGCGCAAGCGCAGATCGCCGAATTCGCCGGCCGCCATGCGGGCGCCGAAGCCGAGCGGGCCGAGCTCGCCGAGGCGCCGATCGAATTCGGCCGCCGCAGACGCGCGCTCGCCGACGAATTCGCTCGCGCCGAGGCGGCGCGGAAGGAGGCGGCCGACGCGCGCGCGCTTGGAGAGACGGCGCTCGCCGACGCGGACCGCATGGGCCGTCAGGCGCTCGAGGCCATGAGCGCGGCGCGCGAATCGCGGGCGGCGTCCGAAGCGCGGATCGAGGCCGCGCGGGCGCGCCAGGACCATCTCCTGCACGCCATTCTGAACGACTGCGATTGCGACCCCCCTGACCTGCCCCGGCTCGCTGGCCGCGAAGGCGACGCCCCCCTGCCGGCTGAGGCCGAGGTCGAGCGCAAGCTTGAATCCTTGCGGCAGGAGCGCGAGCGGCTCGGCGCCGTCAACCTGCGCGCTGACGAGGAACTGGCGGAGGTCGAGGCGAGCCGCGACCGGCTGATCGCCGAGCGCGACGATCTGACCGAAGCGATCAAGCGGCTGAGAACCGCGATCGGCAGCCTCAACGCCGAGGGGCGCGAGCGGCTCATCGCGGCCTTCGACATCGTCAACCGCCACTTCCAGGACCTGTTCAAGACCCTGTTCGAGGGCGGGTCCGCCGAATTGCAGCTGGTCGAATCCTTGGATCCGCTCGAGGCGGGGCTCGAGCTCGTCGCCCAGCCGCCGGGCAAGAAGCCGCAGACCTTGACCCTCCTCTCGGGCGGCGAGCAGGCCTTGACCGCGCTGTCGCTCATCTTCGCCGTGTTCCTGACCAACCCCTCGCCGATCTGCGTCCTCGACGAAGTCGACGCGCCGCTCGACGACTACAATGTCGAGCGTTTCTGCGATCTCCTCGATGAAATGCGCACGCGCGCCGACACCCGCTTCGTCACCATTACCCACAACCCGATCACCATGGCGCGCATGGACAGGCTTTTCGGGGTGACGATGGCCGAGCGCGGCGTCAGCCAGCTCGTGTCGGTCGAGCTGGCGGAGGCGGAGCGGTTGTTGGAGGTGGGGTAGCGGCCTCCCCGTTTGTTCCCTCAGCGGTGTTCTTATGCTGTGTAGAGGGTATAGGGAAAGGCAAATTTGAGCACGTGTCTGACCAATCAAGCGCTGTCCACTAAGGCTGCGCATTGGCATATTGGCATTGGAGCGCGGTCGGGCGATAAATAAGTAGTCTCACCCGATTTATCGAGCACACGAATGAGCCGACACCACCTCCTTGCAAGTAATGCTTAAGCATTACGATGAGTAAGGACGCCGATTCAAAAGATCAGACAGACGGTGGTCTCCACGACGCCAATCTACATAGGCCAGCGCATTCTGTTGACGAGAACCGACCTGACGAGAACCGACCTAGGCGCAATGGGGGTGACGAAGTACTGTCCGATGCCACTCCAAGGATCTTGCGCATAGCTATTGATCGTTTGGTTGAGTTGGCGTTTACCCTTGCAATCACGGTTGCCACTATAGTCAATGTATATGTGGCAAATCGGCAATGGAATGCAATGATTGATAGTAATCGCATCAATAATACGAGCTTTGTTGCTGCTCAACGACCATATATGTATTACGATGGGATAAATTATCTGAAAGATGAGATCGCCCCGGGTGTCTATCGGTTCTCAATCTCCCCGAAAATTGGGAATAGTGGCAATACACCAACCAGAGACTTAACGGTAAAAGTCAATTGCTGGCTGGATCCCAAGGCTGAGGGAGAGCCATTTGACGATTTTGAGAATCAAAACATTGAGCGCCAAAGCGGCTTCTATGGCCCGCACGCCATCCTCCAGGCTATTGAGTGTCACTATACCTCGGATCAAGCCAAGGCGATCAAGAATGGAAAGTTGCATTCATATATGGCTGCCGATATCCGCTATAAAGACTTTATCGATCCGAATGGCGACGCACGTGAACACGTGACCCAGTTTGCATTGGAGTTTATGATTGCTAATCTGGACGAGACCGGCGGAGGCCTCATTGGAGGTGTTGCAATGCGCGGACGGCATAACTGCGCGGATGAAAGCTGCCCAAGATGAAAAGCACGTTGAAAAATTGGTAAACATACTAGTCAAGTGCGCGGCAGGGATAAGACCCACACCTGCTACACAGGGCCGTTCGCTAACCGCCTGACTTCCCTCTGGAGGTAGAAGGCTTTCTCCTCCGCTCGATCACCTTCGGCATCAACCTCCAGCATCTTCGGGATCACAGTGACCGGATTACGGCGACAGCTTTACGGCATCAACGACCCCGCCCTACAAGGCGCCGCCGAGATACCAGATGGGAACGTCGACGCGGACCCACCGCGAACCCCTCTGCCCCAAAGCAGCAACATTCTCTTCTGAAAATCCTCATTCTGTGCTAGGCTCATTTCTTGTCCGGCTCCGCGCGTCGCGCGACGGTTCCGGCGCCTGAACGAATGGGACGAGCGGGCCGATGAGGATGCGAGCTTTGAACGACGGAACCCGGCCTCCTCGCTTGGCTGCTATGTCATGCCCGCGAAAGCGGGCATCCAGACGCGTGCGCAATAGTCTCGATGTGAATGTCTTCGGTCGGCCGAAAAGGAGGTCGGCGGTCGCGGTCGCGGTCTGACGGAATGTCTCGAAGGTTTCGCCTTCCACGTGGAGGCCCTCGATGTCGGAATGCTCGACGTGCCGGACGCCGGCGTCGTCATCGAACGCAGCTTTCACGACAGCGATCTGCATCGGCGCTTCCTTCGGGGCTATGCCCACATTAGCACAACAAATCATCCCGCGCCGGCGTCGTCCTCCTTGTCGTGCCGGCAGGCGGCGAGAAAGAAGGCGATGGCCTGCGGCAGGTGGGTTTCGATCTCGGCGCGCAGAGCCGCGCGGTCTTCGCCGTACAGCGCCTGCAGCATGATCGGCAGCAGGACCAACTCCCCGAAGTGGCGGGCGGTCGCCGGCCGGCGATCGGCGGCGAAAGCCGGAGAAGCGCCCATAGTTGCGTCGGATTTGGCAAGCTCGCCAAGCAGTTGGCCGATCGTCTCAAGCCCGCGCTCACGCGCCATCCGATGGACGCTGCTCGCAAGATCGGGGAAGCGGCGCGCCTCGGCCACAGTCACCCGCATCAACCCGATCGCGTCGGGCGCCAGAGCCTTGTCGAGGATCGCCGACGCCAGCGACCGGAGCCGCTCCTCGATGGTCGATCCGGTCGCTGCAAGGTCCTCCGTGCTCGTGTTCTCGCGCACCTTCCTGGCCATGACCGCCGTGAACAACGCCTCCTTGCCGGGAAAGCGCGCGTAGATCGTGGGTTTTGACGCACGCGCCTCCTCGGCGATCTCATCGATCGTGGCGCCTTCGAAACCGCGCTCCAAAAACACTTTTCCGGCGGCGTCGAGGATTCGCTCCTCGACCTCGCCGGCCTGTTCGCGCGGCGGCCGGCCGTGGGGGACGGAGCGGCGATCAGCCCGGCGCATCCGTTTCGCGGCTGTCTCTGTCATTTGGCTTTGCGCCCGCCCAACCGCATCGGCCACAATCCTGACGGCGTAGCGCCGCGGCCGCTCGTTGTAAAGGCAAACGATACGAGGCAGTTTTATTGATTGGCCATATTTCGCAAGGCGCAGGTTCTGTATTTACGAATACCGATCCGTATATTTTTGGCTGTGGAGGTCCGCCGCCCGAATTTCGCCGCAAATTAACAATACGTACTCGTTTCGATACGATATCGTATTGATACGATATCGTACTTTTGAAGGAGAAACCGAAATGAGCTTCACACGCACGGCGCTTCTGTTGGCGGCGGCAACTGGTCTGGCGGCCATCGCGACGCCCGCTCCGGCCCAGGAGTTTTGGTCGAGCGCGCCGGCTTACACCCACAATGGCGCGCCGACGGCGCCGGCGAGACGGCACAAGAATGCGTATGCGGTGGCGATTCCGAGCACCGCCACGGCGGAGTACGTTGATTCCAGCTGCCATCTGGAGTTTTTCGATACCGGCGTGCACTGGAAGAGCTACCAGACAATGTGCGGCCCGCGCTGAGGGTGGTTTGATCCGCGAGAGTTCGGCGCCGCCCGTTGCGGACGGCGTCGAAATTACGACGACAGGGGTTAGGAGGGATCAGGAGATCACGGGTCAAGGACGCTGCCCGTGCCCGAGTTGGGCCCGCCGCGAACCCCTCAGCTTCAAAAGCAGCAACATTATCTTCTGAAAATCAGCATTCTGTGCTAGGCTCGTCTCTTGTCGGGTTCCGCGCGCTGCGCGACGGTTCCGGCGCCTGAACGAATGGGACGAGCGTGTCGGATGAGGATGCGAGCTTTGGACGACGGAACCGGCCTCCTCGCTGGCTGCTGCGTCATGCCTGAAAGCGGGCATCCAGAAGCGGCGGGGACCCCTCGGCCAACTCGCTCGTAACCCATTGAAAAGTCCCAATTCGCCAAAGGAAAAGGAAATGCAAGGAAATACAAGGTTAATTCCTTGCATTTTCCTTGCATTTGGTTTGGTCTGGCTTGGATTCAGCTTGGTTTGGCTTGGTTTTCCTTGGCGGCGCTCGGCCCCGCGGCGGTCCTTCCCTATATTAGGCAATATATATATGTTGTTTCTTGAGCCGCCAACCCGCAAAATCCAAGCTTTTCCAAGCCTGTTTTCGCGCCCCTTTGACCAAGCGGGTTCGCCAAGGAAATCCAAGTCAGCCTTGCGGGCGAAGCGAACCTCACGCCGCGCGCAGGCTGAGCGCGATTGCGATCCAGGCGGAGCCGTAGAAGATCAGATCGATGCCGAGAAAGAGGCCGATGACCCAAAGGCCCGAGGCCGGCCATTGCATGAGCACGAGCACGCCGAGCGCGAATGTGATGACTCCGTCCGCGGCTTGCCAGCCCCAGCCGGGCAGCCCGATCCACGCGGACCCGACCAGCTGGAACAGGCCCCCGACCAGAAAGAACATCGCCATGAACAGGGTCAGGACTTCGGCGCTGATCACCGGTCGCAGGACCAGCATGAAACCGACGACGCCGAACAGGATCGCGGCCAAAAGATGCTGAAAGAATCCCGCCCAGTGCCCCACGACGATCGCCTGAACGATTTCAATCGCCGCCCCCGCCAGCATGAGCCAGCCGAAGAACAGCATCGTCGCCACTGTCGCCGTGACGGAGCGGACCACTGCGGCGACGCCGAGCGCCAGCAATCCGACGCCAAAGGCCAGAAACCATCCCCAGTACTGGATGAGGTCGTGCGAAAACTGGATGTCCAGGCCTTGTGCGTCCGCCGCCGTCATGCCGCCCTCCTTATCCCGCCCGCGCTTGAAGGCTTCGCGGTGCCCCTCAGCCTTCGCTCAACTCAAGCTGCGCTGCTCCGACGATAGCGACAATGCGGCATACTGTCGCCAAGTTCGGGGCGCGCGCGCAGCTTCCGTCATCAACAGCCTCTACGGCGGAAAACAATCTCTTGCGGAAAACCAAAAGCGCCGCTATATTTCTCTTTCTCGGAAATACGGTCGGCAGCGCGATGCGTTTGGGGCGATAGCGTAAGGGGGGCTGCACTCTGCGGCAGGGCGTCCTGCCGCATGCCTGAGGAAACCGCCCTCGAGGCGATGGCCAAGACCGGCAAAAGGTCGGCGCGTCAGTACGCGCAGAGTGATTCAGGTCCGTAGACCAGGCTTTTCGACCTGGTCTGCACGATAGATCGCGTCGGCCCGCTCCTCGAAGGCCTGCGAAAACTTGCGGAATGCGGCGTCGAACATCGGGCCCATCAGCGCGCCGAGCATCCGGCTGCGAAATTCATAGTCGATTAAGAAGGTGATGAGCGAGCGCGCGCGGTCGGGCTCGTCGCGAAAGGTCCAGATGTTCTCCATGTGGCTGAACGGGCCGTCGATATATTCGACGACGACGCGCAGGCGCGGCTTGTCGAGCGTGACTCGGCTCGTGAATCGCTCGCGGATCATCTTGTAGCCGACCGACATGTCGGCGATCAGCGTCTCGCGCCTGTCCCGGTGAGTTGACCGCGGCCGTCGCTTACGCGACGTTTGGCCCCACGGTTTCGCTCCTGTCCGTGCAGGTCCCCTTTCATGCATATCGCCCGCCGCGCCATTCTCGTCGGCTGCTTCATCTTCATCGGCGCCCTGATGGGCGACGCCGTTCATTGGCTTCTGCCGAAGGAGCACGTCGCCGACGCCAAGGGGACGATCGGAATGATCCAGGGGCTTGTCACGCTCCTTCTCGCGCTTGTGCTGGGCCTCCTCGTCTGGACGGGTTACGGCGTCTATGCGCAGCAGAAGTCTGAAGCGCAATCGCTAGGCTCGCAGATCCTGCAGCTTGATCTCGCGCTCGAGCGCTTGGGGCCGCAGGGCGCTGAGGGCCGCGAACTGCTGCGAGAGGAACTCGTCGCCACGCGCAAGCGCTTCTGGGGCCATGGCGACGGCGTCGCCGCCGCGACGCTCTATGCAGAGTCGCGCGCCGAGCTTAAGAGCCTCGAGGCTTTCTTTTCGGCGCTGAGGCCTGCGGGCGACGACGAGAGAGCGGCGATCGGGGCCGCGCGCGGCCTCTTCGGCTCGCTCGTCCAGACGCACTACATGATGGCGCGGCAATTGAGCAATCCGATCCCGCGGGCGCTGATTTACAGCGTGGTGCTCTGGGCGTTCTTCCTGTTTGCCTGCGTCGGCATGAGCTCAACCATCAATGCGCTCGCGGTGATGATCGAACTGCTCGGCGCCGTGTCGGTCGCAAGCGCGATCTTTCTCATCCTCGAATTCAGCCAGCCGTATTTCGGCTTTTTACGCATCCCGTCCGACGGGATCGATCAGGTGATTGAAGCGCTGTCGACGGCCCGTCGCAGCGGCTGACGCCCGCATCGAGCGCATGGGCTCGGCGCCAATGGTCGGCTTACTCCAGTGATAAAAGTGTGAGGCGCATCACGGCGCAGCATCGAGGCGCGCCTTAAGTTCGAGTTAGTAGCGCGGAAAAAGTTGTTCCGTTCGACCAATGGGAATGAGGACATGACTGCGATGACCACCGGAAAAGACCCAGCCGAGGATTTCGTCGATGTTTCGACGGAGCGCGCCATCACCTTCTGGATGACGCTGCTTGTCGCCACGCTGATCGTTTCGATGAGCGCATACGTGCTGAGTTTCGCGCTGCTGGATCGAGGGGCGTCGCTCCATCGGGCCGCGATTGCGACCCAGCACGCTGGCTCGTGACCTCAACCGCCAATTTACTGGAGACGCCAAAATGTCCAATATCTCTGCCACAGAGCGCCTAACGGTTGCGCGGGGCGGCCGCGTCGTCACGGCCAAGGGCCGGTCGTCGTGGAAGTTCGTCGTCGGCGCTGGGCTTGCGATCGTGCTGATCTCCGCCGCGCTCGGGCGCGCGACGTTCTCGGACGGCGCCTGGGACCCGCAGTTCACGACGGGAGCCTCGTTCGTCGCTCCGTAATTGCCTGCTCGCCGGGGGCGCGGGGCGCTGCGGCCGGGGTGGGGACCAATGATCCCGCGCCGCAGCGCCCTCATTCTTCGCCGGTCCGGTCGCGATAGAGGCGCTCGACCCCCTGCGGGTCGGTGACGAGGTAGCCGCCGGCCCCATCCGGCCGGATCGCGTGCGGGCCGATCGGAACTTTCCCGTGACCGCCGGGGATGTCGAGCACATAGGCCGGCATCGCGATCCCGGAAAGGCGCGGCCGCAGGAGCCGCATCAGCTCTTGGCCTTGCGCAATGGGAACCCGCCAGTGCGCCGTCCCGGGCGCGAGGTCGGGGTGGTGCAGATAATAGGGCTTGACCCCGGCTTCGACGAAAGCGCGCATGAGCGCCTCCAGCGTCGCGACGTCGTCGTTGATCCCCTTCAAGAGCACGCTCTGGCTGACAAGCATAACGCCCGCCTCGGCGAGACGCCGGCAGGCGGCGCGGGCCTCCCCGGTCAGTTCGCGCGGGTGATTGGCATGGAGGGCGACCACGACCGTCTTGTCCCCCGCCCTTAGCGCGCGCGCCATCGCATGGGTGACCCGCTCGGGCGCGGCGACCGGCAGGCGGGTGTGCCAGCGCAGCGTCTTCACATGGTCGATCGCCGCCAGCGCTTCCGTGACCCCCGCAATCCGGCGTGTCGACAGCGTCAGCGGATCGCCGCCGGTGAGAATCACCTCCCAGATTCCGGGATGCGCTCGCACATAAGCCAGCGCCGCCGCGAATTCGGCCTCGCTCAGCGAAGCCGCGCCGGGCCCGATTCGCTCGCGGCGAAAGCAGAACCGGCAATAGACCGCGCAGACGCTCACGAGCTTGATCAGCACCCGGTCCGGATAGCGATGGACGAGGCCCTTGAGGGGGCTCTTCGCGTCGTCGCCGATCGGGTCGTCGGTCTCGGCCGGATGATGGATGAGCTCGCGGGCATCTGGAACGAACTGGCGCGCAATCCGGTCGGCGGGGTCGCTTGTGTCGATGAGGCCGGCGAGCGCCGGGGTCAGGGCGATCGCGTAGCGCTCCGCGACCGCCTCGAGCTCGGTCAGCCGCGAAGGATTGGCGAGGCCGGCCTCGATGAGCGCTTCGGGCGTCGTCAGGCGGCGGGCCGTGGAGAGAGAAACGTTCCGCATTCGTAGGACCATTAAATCCGCGCGCCACGGTGAAATTGAGGGTCTTCTAACCCGTCTGCCGGCCGTCGCAAAAAAGAATGGGCGCCTCGAGCGCCGGGCTCATTTCCGGTGAAGCCGCTTGAGCCCTCGGCCGATGGTCGCGTTCATCGCGGATGTCTGCTAGGAGTCGCGTTTGAAGCAACGGATCCTGCGGAGGAGGATTTGATGCGCCGGTTTGTTTTCTCGTTTGTCATTTTGATCGGGGCCGGAATTGCAGGTTACGCCCAGAACGACTCCGGAACGCTCAAGGGGGTCTACGGTCCCCCTGAGTCTGCTCCCGGCAAGCTCCGCGGCGTCTACGGTCCCCCTCAGTCAGCTCCCCTCACGTCTCTCCCGTCGACCATCACTGCGCCAGACTATTCGACTGAGCGCGGCCCGGATGTCTCGGTTCCCGGCTCCGCCGAGCCCGGCCAGTCGCTGCCGGAAGGCGTCAGCCCAAGCCCAATCCCGGGCCGACCTGGCTATGGTCGTGCGGTGGTCAATGGGCGTCCCGCCATAATTGATATGAACGACAATCGGATCGTCCAGTATTCCGACTAGATGGATTTTCGTGCGAGCGAGGCGGACGGTCTCGCCATGACGACCACGCGCGCGCTCTTCCGTCAACGGGGAGATCCTCGCGCAAAATCGGTGGTGCGGACGGCGGGGGTCCTGAGAGATCGGCCTAAGCGGTTGATTTATCTTTGACTTACGGTGTCGCCTCAGGGGTCATCTGTAGCGCCTTCTGTAGCGGCTGGCAAGGGCGTCCGGCGGCCACAACCTCCTGATGAGCGGAACTATAGACCCAAGCGCGGCTGGGCCCTACGAACAATAGCAAGCTAGACGACGGAGCCGTCGCCGACGATTGGGAGCCGCTTACACTGACGAATTGTTCTAGGTGCGACCAAATGGCGAACAACGATCACGCGGCTCAACTTGGGATGGGGCCGGCTCATTGGAATACGTGGCGCGACGAGAACCCCAACATCCGGCCGGACCTTCGCGAGATGTACTTCATCAAGATGAACCTCCTCGCAGTGAACCTTCGCGAGGCGGACCTCTACAGGGCAACTTTTAGCGAGGTGCAGCTCAGCCAGGCGAACTTTAGCAGAGCTGACCTCCGCGAGGCGAACCTCAGTGAAGCGAACCTCAGTGAGGCGAAGTTTGCCGGGGCTAACCTGAGTGAGGCGAACCTCAGCGAAGCGAACCTTAGCGACGCGAACTTTAGCGGGGCTGACCTGAGTGAGGCGGACCTTAGTGGCGCGAACCTTAGCGACGCAATCCTCGTCGAGTCGCACCTCGACGAGGCCGACCTGCGGACTGCGAACCTCAGCGGGGCGGACCTTCAAGGGGCGAACCTCGGTGGGGCGGACGTCAGCGGGGCGAACCTCCACGAGGCGCGCCTCAAAGGAGCAGACCTAAGCGAGGCGAACCTTAGTGGCGCGAACCTCAGCGGGGCGGAACTCAGCGAAGCGAAACTTGGCGGGGCGGACCTGCGGACTGCGAACCTCAGCGGGGCGGACCTTCAAGGGGCGAACCTCGGTGGGGCGGACGTCAGCGGGGCGAACCTCCACGAGGCGCGCCTCAAAGGAGCAGACCTAAGCGAGGCGAACCTTAGTGGCGCGAACCTCAGCGGGGCGGAACTCAGCGAAGCGAAACTTGGCGGGGCGGACCTGAGCGAGGCAAACCTAAGTAGGGCCAACCTCAGCGGGGCAGACCTGAGCCGGGCAAAGCTCATGGGGGCGAACGTCAGCGGGGCGAACCTGAGCGGGGCGGACGTTAGCCGGGCGATGCTCATGGGGGTGAACCTGAGCGGGGCGGACCTCAGCCGCGCGATCCTTAACGCGGCGGACCTTAGCAGGGCGAACCTCGGTGAGGCGAACTTCAGCGGAACGACGTTCAGCGGGGCGAACCTCAGCGCCGCGATCCTCGTACAGGCGGACCTCAGCAAAGCAGACCTCAACCGGGCCGACCTTAGCGGGGCGAACCTGAGAGGGGCGAATCTAGTTGGGTTGAACCTCAACGAGGCGAACTTCAGAGGGGCGTTCCTCGGCGAAGCAACTCTCGGCCAAGCGGACCTCAGCGGGGCGTTCCTCAGGGACGCGGACCTTAGTCGGGCGAACCTCCGCGGCGCGAACCTCCGCGGGGCGAACTTCAGCCGCGCGAACCTCGGTGGGGCGGACCTCAGCGGGACGGACCTTAGCGGGGCGGACCTCCGTGGTTCCACCCTCCTCGAGACAGATTTTACGGGCGCGGATCTCACTGGCTGTTCTGTCTATGGCGTATCCGCGTGGGGTCTAAAGTTGGTGGGAACCAAGCAACAGAACTTAGTCATCACACGTGCGGACGAGCCCGAGATCGCTGTCGACAACGTCGAGGTTGCGCAGTTCGTCTATCTCCTTCTGCACAACGAGAAAATCCGCGACGTCATCGACACGGTTACCTCGAAGGCGGTACTGATCCTGGGTCGTTTCACGAAGGAGCGTAAAGCGGTTCTCGACGCGGTGCGCGAGGAACTACGCAAGCACGGCTACGTGCCGATTTTGTTTGACTTCGCTGTCCCAGCCAAGAGGGACATCACCGAAACTGTCTCTTTGCTCGCCCGGATGTCACGCTTCATCATCGCCGACCTCACCGATCCGAGCAGCATCCCCAAAGAGTTGGAGGCTATCGTTCCTCACCTTGCCGTACCCGTTCAGCCGTTGATCGAAGGATCGTCTCGACCCTATCCGATGTTCAAGGACTATTGGAAGTACGAATGGGTACTTCCTTTCTACAGATATGAGACCCTTGATCTGTTGATCCCTATGCTCGGAGAGAAGGTCATCTCGCCCTCGGAAGCGAAAGCGAACGCTTTGGCTGATAGACGGCGCATGATCGAGGCCGAACTGACCAAGCCTCAATAGCCAACCGTGTCCCGTCGATGTGGTCCCCCCTCCCTATCGAGCCGCGCGATGGCCCGCGCCACGCGGCCCCAGTGGCTGAAGGTGGCCGCGTTGTGGGCGTCCTGTTGGAGCTGGCGGGCCTCTGAGTAGCCAGCCCTCTTTGCCGCGACTACGGTTGCAGCGAAGGCGGGTTACGCTGGACGGCCGGAATCGACCCATTGCAGACGTTCAAGTTCGAACCAACGAAAGGCAGCGATGCGCAAGGAGCGGGCGTTCACTGGCGGCTCGGCGAACGGATCATGTCGACCCGTTGCTGTCCTTCCCCATCAGCCCCGGACGTGCGGAAAGCCTCAAAAATGCTGCCGTTGGCGCTACGGGCGGGATGCACAAGGGCGGCCATTCGGCTGTGAGGGGCATAGAAGCGTTTGAACCCGAAGCTATCGTTCTGGGACTTTCGCCGCGGCTTGGGATAGACGGCGCGGCACCTGCACCCGCTTTATTTTGTTCCAAGGCGCTGATTCGGCTATAATTCCGCCCGCTTCCGCGACGCGGTCAGAAAACTGATTGTAGCAGCCCTGCGGCCAAAGTTCTGCCGGCCTAAGAAGGCATCCGGCATCCCAAAAGATAGGCGCGCGGATATCTCCGGATCGACACCGACGACCTTGAATCCGACGCCGACCACACATTCCCACTGATTGTAGTAACACTATCCTGGTCCGCTTTGATGACAAAGGCAACGTGCATGCCGCCGCTTTGCCACTGGAAAACAGCAATGCAACCTGGTTCAACCGCGACCGCCTTGCCCCAAGTCAACCATGGTCGATCCAATATGCTGTTGGTTCCTGCAATATTGTTCTGTTGCAGCACCCAATTCACAAAAGCCGAAGACCATCCGACACTGTCGTTCTCAGCAGTAAAACCATGAACTGATTTCAGATACTCCATAATCCGAGGATTTGAGTCAGGAGGAAACCGGGCGTATCTTCCCGCTTCGCCGAGCGCTGTCGCAAGCCATGACGGCCCCTGTGCTCGAAAAGCCTCGTTGTCAGCTTGACCAGCTTCATATCGACTTTCAACTGTTTCGGCTTTCTCTCCGCCGAGCTTTCTCCAAACGTCGGGGTCGAATTGTAATTTTCTCACCAGCGACCCTTCGATTACAATATACTCATTCGCGACATATTCGACGCCGCCGTTTTTGTAGTGAGACACTAACAGGTAAGGTCCATTTCGTACTCGCACTTCGAGCTTCACCGCTCCGTATTCGTTTGTGTTCCCGGTCCCTATAATTTGCTCTCCATCTCTCAACTCAACTCGTGCTCCTTCAAGCGGTCGGCTCTGTTTATCAACGACATTCGCCCCAATCGCGATGGTCTTCGGGATATATTCGTTGGCAACTTTGAAGCCGGCAACGGCAAGCTGGGTCCCAATGCCCGTCAGAGCGGCCACCAACACAATCGAGAACCAACTTTTCGGGTCCTTTGCACGCTGGCCATCCTTCTTTACTTCCTGAAGCTCTGGCTCCTCTGCAGCTTCCGCCGCCTCTGAACCCGCGGCCGGAGCCGAAGACGCACCCAAGTCCTCTCCTATCTCAGGGATCGTTTCATCCCCGGAAGCTTTCTCGCCGGAACCTTCGTCCATATCGCCACCTTTGACCACCCCGGTCTGTCCGTTCTTCGAACTTCCGATGCTGCGCCGCATTGCGCGAACGACGTTATTTCTTGCGCCGGCCACAACCAGGGTCAAACCATAACGTGTCAATCGGCTCACAAAACTGACCCCCGATCGGCGTGCAAAATTGACCCCCCTGATGTCGCACTGACGGCAGCGCTTGCCCCGGCGGAGCTGGTCGGGGTTGCGCAGCCGGGGCGAGCGCGGGGGGGTGAGGAACGATCTAGAGCTCAGGCGCGGTTCTTGAAGCGCCAACTCTCGTTGCCGGTCTCGACGATGTCACAGTGATGCGTGAGACGATCCAGGAGCGCGGTGGTCATCTTTGGGTCGCCAAAGACGCTGGGCCATTCACCGAAGGCGAGATTTGTTGTGACGATGATCGACGTGCGTTCGTAGAGACGGCTGATCAAGTGGAACAGGAGCTGGCCGCCGGACTGCGCGAACGGAAGATAGCCGAGCTCGTCGAGAACGATGAAGTCGAGCCGCGTGAGATAATCGGCGAGCCGCCCTTGACGGCCAGATCGACCCTCGGCTTCTAGCCGGTTGACGAGATCGACGGTGTTGAAAAAGCGGCCTCGCGATCCGGCGCGGATACAGCTTCGTGCGATCGCGATCGCCAGGTGGGTCTTGCCGGTGCCGGTTCCGCCAACCAGGACGACGTTGCGTTGCTGAGCAACGAACACACCGCTGGCAAGATCGCGCACCAGGTTCTCATTGATCAGCGTGTCTTTGAACGCAAAGTCGTTCACATCCTTGGCGAGCGGCAGCTTGGCGGTCGTGAGCTGGTATCGGATCGAACGCGCCTGCTTCTCCGATATCTCGGCCTTGAGCAGATCGCCGACCAGTTGCTGGGGCTCATGCTTGCGCTTGAGCGCGGTGGCGAGCGTCTCGTCGTATGCGCTTTTCATCCCATAGAGCTTCAGTTCGCCCATCATTTCGAGGACTTCGGTTCTCTCCATGGTCATGCCCTCCTGAGCTGGTCGTATCTCGCGCAGTCAGCGACCGGCGCATGTCGGAGCCTCAGCGCATCCGGGGTGAAGATGGGCGCAACAGGTCCAGGATCGCGTTGGCGCGCGAGGATGTTGATGATCACGTCGGACGAATGGACGCCCTCTGACATCGCCTGAGCGCAGGCGGCTTCCACCGCCGGCAATCCATCGGTGAGCACGGTGGCCAGGATGGCGACCATCTGGCGGTCGCCATCATCGGATTCGGCGAGCTTGCGTCGAACCCGCTCGAGCGCCGCCGGCAGCACCCAATCCTTGAACGGAGCGCCGTTGCGCAGGGCTCCAGGCTTGCGGGCCAGGACCGGAACATAGTGCCAGGGATCGTAGACTGTCTCGCCGCGACCGTAGTTGCGGGGATGCTCTGCGACGATACGCCCATCCTGGCGGACGACGATGCGATCGGCGTAGGCATGGACCTCGACTGGACGACCGACTGCGCTGGCGCTGACCGAGTATTTGTTGTTGTCGAACCGCACCAGGCACGTCTTCGACACCGAGGCTTGTTGCGCATGGAACCCGTCGAAGCGACCGCGATAAGCGATGAGCTTGGGCCGCTCTTCCTCGAAGACCTCCCATACGGTCTGCTCGGGGCGTTCGGGGTGCGGGTGGGCCTTGGCGTAGGCGATGCACCTGTCCATGAGCCAGGCGTTCAACTCATCGTACGTCTTGAACCGCAGCCGTGGCGTGAAGAAGCGCTCACGAACAAGGCCGACCTGGTTCTCCACCTGGCCTTTCTCCCAGCCTGACGCCGGCGTGCAGGCGACAGGGTCGACGAGATGGTGCGAACACATTTGCAGGAAGCGGCGATTGTATTGCCGATCCTTGCCGACGAAGATCGTGTCGACCGCCGTCTTCATGTTGTCGTAGATGCCGCGCGTGCAGGCGCCCTTGAAGAACGCAAACGCCCGATCGTGCGCGTCGAACACCATTTCCTGGGTCTCGCGCGGATAGGCGCGTACGAACATCATTCGGCTGTGGCAGAGGCGGACATGCGCGACCTTCAAGGTCGTTGTCACGCCGCTCATCACGACGATCTCGTGGCTCCAGTCGAACTGGTAGGCCTCGCCCTGCGCAAACGACAACGGAACGTAGGCGGTAGCCGACTGGCTCGAGTGCTCGCGGCTCCAGATCTTGGCGTAGCGTCGGACGGCGTCGTAGCCGCCTTCATAGCCCAGCGCCCGCAACTCCTCGAATAGCCGGATCAGCGTCAGACGTTCGCGCGCTGGCGCGTCGGCATTCTTCGTCAACATCCGATCGATGTCGGCCTTCCAGCGTCCCAACTTCGGGCGTGGCTGGACCTCTCGCTCGTAGGAAAAAGATGTCTCGCCCGAGCGTAGAATCTTCCGAACAGTATTGCGCGATATCTTCAGATCGCGGGCGATCTCCTTGATCGACTTGCCCCTGGATAAATGCTCGCGCCGTATCCGGGCGATCGTCTCCACAACCAGCATCCCCCACCGCCCGCGTCACACAAACGCGGGCAGCCGAACAGAGCGAAAACTAGGGGGTCAATTTTGGACGCCGATCCCCCCGGCTAGGGGGTCAAAATTGCACGCCGAAACACAGCCATCAACCCACGCCTGGGCTTCGCCTGCGGTTATAGTCGCTGCGTCCCGGTCCCCGAAGGTGCCCTTGAGGTTCACGAAGACGGCCCGCCAGCGGTTGATTGTGGCTGGTGCGGGCTTCCTGCCCTCGATCCACAGTTCAAACGCTGCCCAGCATGTCAGGCCGCTGAGGCTGGTTGTCTCAGGGGGCGCAGGACGCGCCGTCTTGAGGTCCACAATCGGGAACCGCTCGGGCCTCCTGTCGGGCCTGTAATCGCCCCCTGCGCGCCGCGAGAGGAGCCGCATCGCAGCTGTGAACTCCTCCTCCATCGCGTCGAGGAAGCTGGCCTCCGCGGCCTTGCTCAGGACCACGCCCTGTTCGCCGAAGAACGCGGGAACTGAGCCCAGCGAGAGCAGCGCGTCGTGGACGTGACGGCTCGCCTTCGGGCCTCGCGGAGGCGGCGGGCCGTCACGCTCGTCAAGCCGGTTGTCGAACGCCAGACATGCGTCCTCGTACTGCTCGAACTGGAGCGCCCAATCATCAGGATCTCCGGGGTTTTCCTCATGCCTTCGGACGAACCACGCATACCAGTCGCCAGCCAGAGCGCGGGCTTGCCGCTGAGTCAAAGAAGGGAGCCCTTCGCCGCGAGCTTCAGATCGAAGCCGCTCAATGCGGGAAGTGATCTCGGCGTCCCAGTCTCTGAACTCCTGTTTGGCTTGTCCCTCGCGGGTCGACGCAGGACATCTAAAACGGGCCTCTTGCGACACACCGAAGGTGTCCCTGTAGGCGGTTCGGACGTCCTGCGGGATAATCTTCCGGCTGAACCAGTCGCCGTTGGGTGCGCGTCGTAGGGTCGTCATTCTGATGCCTGCCATTTGTAGCGCCTTCTGTAGCGGGCGACTACTGGCAAGCCCTTGATCTTCAACAACTCATTGGCCTCGTTAGGATTTCCCCTTGTATTGGTGCGGACGGCGGGGATCGAACCCGCACAGCCTTTCGGCCGAGGGATTTTAAGTCCCTTGCGTCTACCGGTTTCGCCACGTCCGCTTGCGAAATGCGTTCTTTCACACTTCGGCTCGAAAATGAACCTGCGTGATCGCGCTCACGCCCCGTCTTTGGCGATGGGCGGCTGGAAGGCCAGACCCATGTCCCAGGGGAAGTAGATCCAGGTGTCCTGCGACACTTCCGTGATGAACGTGTCGACCAGGGGTCGGCCGAGCGGTTTCGCGTAAACGGTGGCGAAATGCGCCTTGGGCAGCATTTCGCGCACGACCTTGGCGGTCGCGCCGGTGTCGACGAGGTCGTCGACAATGAGGATTCGCGCGCCCTCATTCAGTTGCGCGACCTCGGGCGCGATCGTCTTGAGAATCGTCAGCCCGCCTTGAGTCTTGTAGTCGTGATAGGAGACGATACTGACGGTCTCGATCACCCTGACGTCGAGCTCGCGCGCCACGATCGCCGCAGGCACGAGTCCGCCGCGCGTGACCGCGACCAGCGCGTCGAACGGACCTGACGCGGCCAGCCGCCAGGCGAGCGCGCGCGCGTCGCGATGGAACTGGTCCCAAGACACCGGAAAGGCCTTGTCGCGGGGAGCGGTCATGGGGCGCGAATCCTCGGCTGAAAAAAGCAACGCTTCCTTAGCAAGCCATCCGGCGGTGCGCGAGCGCGGGCCGCGCGGAAGTCAACATCTTTCAGGCGTGTCGCGTGCGATGCTGCCCGCGCTGCGATTCGCGGGTAGGCTGGGCGCGGCCCGGTCTCGCTGGCCGAGGGCGTCTGGCGCGTCTTGCGCGAGGGCTGGGACGCCGTTATCCAATTTGCGCCCAAAGCCATCAGGCGCCGCGAATGCAGCTTCAATTCGGCACAGGCGGGGCGAGGAAACACGAGGAGGAAAGACATGAGGACGACGTGTTGGTTGCTCGCGGCGGCCGCGTTGCTCGCCGCCATCGTCTCCGCTCACGCCCAGGACGCCGAGGCCGGCGAACAGGTGTTCAAGAAATGCAAGGTGTGCCATCAGATCGGCGAGGGCGCGCACAACTTCGTCGGCCCCGAACTCAACGGCGTCGTCGGCCGCAAAGCCGGCACCGTGCCGGGCTACAACTATTCCGAGGCCAACAAGAACTCAGGCATTACCTGGGATGAGGCGACTCTCAAAGAGTACTTGAAGAATCCGCAAGCGAAAGTGCCCGGAACCAAGATGGTGTTTCCCGGTCTGCCGAACGAGAAGGATATCGACAACGTGATCGCCTACCTCAAGCAGTTCGGCCCGGACGGCAAGAAGAAGTGATCGCGGGCGTCTCCGCGCGTTCCACGTCAATTCGTAACAAAACGCCAGCATCGTGTTCACGCCGCTCGCGCCGCCCCGGATGGCGCCGAAGGACGCGCAGTAGCCAAGTGCGGGCCTCATTCGAGGCGAACTGCTCCTAATCGCGAAACGCGCGCTCCAGATGGATGCCCTTGGAGAGCGTCGCAGCGGCGGCGCTGTCGATGCGCGCCGAATCGAGGTCGAGGCCCGTCGCGTCGACGCCCTCGAGCAGCGCGCCACGCAGGTCGGCCCCGCTCGCGTCTGCTTCGCGTAAGTTCGCGCCGGTCAGGTTCGCGCGAACCAGCTTGGCGAAACGCAGATCGGCGTGCGCGAGATTGGCGCCTTTGAAATCGGCGCCAGTGAGATCCGCCGACTTGAACGAGGCCCGCATCAATCCCATCGACTGGTTCTTCTCGTCGGCGCCGCAATTCGCGTTCTCGAATCGCGCGCCCGCGAGCCGCGCGCCCGTCATGTCCGCCGTGACGCGAGCGCGATCGAAGTCTGCACCCTCGATCTTTCCGCCCTGCAATTGCGTGCCGAACAGGCTGGCCTTGACGAGGCTCGCGCCCGTGAGATCGACGCCAAGCGCCCAGACCTGATCGAGGTTCGCGCCGTCAAGCTTTGCGTGCGCGAGATTGGCATGGTTGAGCCGCGCCGCGCGGAAGTTGGCCCCGGTGAAGTCGAGCCCCGAGAGATCGAGCCCGGAAAGATGCTTGCCCGAGAAATCCGCCCCGCGCGGCGCGGCCGCCAATGCGGCTTGCACTTCGGCGCGGGTCATCTCGGCCTTCGTCATGTCGGGGGAAGACAGGTCGATGCCCCGCATCATGTCCTGCGGTCTCGCTTCGCCTGCGGCCGCGAGGGCGAGCGCGATCGCGAGGGCGACTTCGACGGAAGCTCTGCGGAGTACGGAGCGCATCTTGTGACGATAATGGGCGCGACCGGCTGCGACAATAGCCGCCCGTCAAGCGCTGCCGGCGGCCGGTCAGACCCTGTGGCCGGCCTCGCCGGGCCAGGCGCAACGCCAGCGGCTGACGGAAACGTCAGGATGTTGTGCGCTCCACGCGGCGATATAGGGAGGCGCCTGCATCATGCACTGCATCAGCGTTTCCTGCGCGACGAATTGCAGGCGAACGTCGTCGCAGCGGCTCGGCGCCGCTAGCGCACACACCGTCAATATCAGCTCGATCATCAGAAGCAGCTCCCGGTCTCCCTCCGCATTAAGCGCCGCTCGAGGCGGCGGCAGACGTGCGCTTTCTGGTGCCAAACCCGATGCGCCACGACAAATGTGTGAGCCAAGCTTTCCGTCCCGGACAGCTTGGCAAGCCGCGAAATTTTCCCCAAATGTCGCTTGGGCGCGTTAGCTTATGCCCACGCAGAGGCAACGTCAGGAAGCGAGGCGCGCCCTTGAGACGCGTGAGAGTTGCAACGACCGCAAGACTGCACCTGGGATTTCTGGACCTGAACGGGAATCTCGGCCGGCGGTTCGGGTCGATCGGCGTTTCTATCGACGCCTTCGAGACCGCCGTCGAGCTTCGCGACGGCGCCGCGTTCCAGGCGCTCGGGCATGAGCGCGAGCGAAGCGCCGCACTCGCCATGCGCATCGCGGGCTACCTTCACGTCGACGTTGCCACGATCTTGACCGTAGCGGATGCAATCCCGGCGCATGTGGGCCTCGGTTCCGGGACGCAACTCGCGATGGCGATCGCCGCGGCGTTTCGCGTCTTCTCTGGCCTTCCGCCCGATCCTCTCGACGATGCGCGCCGTCTCGAACGCGGCGCGCGATCGGGCGTCGGCGTCGCCCTGTTCGAGCGCGGCGGACTGGTTGTCGACGCGGGGCGCGGACCCCGCGCCGATCCTCCGCCGGTCGTGACGCGGCTCGCCGTTCCCGAAGAATGGCGTATTCTCCTGATCATGGATCGGCGTGTTGTCGGCGTTCACAGCGAGGAAGAGCGGCGCGCTTTCGCCGCCCTGCCCCATTTTCCAGCCGAGGCCGCCGGCGAAATCTGCCGTCGCACGTTGATGCAGGTCCTTCCCGGGCTGGCCGAGAGAGACCTCGATGCTTTCGGCGAGGGCATTGCGCGAATTCAGGAGATTGTCGGCGATCACTTCGCCCACGTTCAGGGCGGTCGTTTCACGAGCCCTGCGATCGGCCGTGTAGCCGCAAGGCTGAAATCGCTCGGCGCCACGGGCGTCGGGCAGAGCTCATGGGGCCCCACGGGTTTCGCGTTCGCGCGCGATGCCGACGAAGCGAAATTTCTTGCTGCGCGGGCTGGCGCCGAGGCGGAGACCGGGGTCAAGATCTTAGTCTGTCGCGCGCTCAACCATGGCGCTCAAATCGAGGCGGACAAACTCGTCAGCCAGCGCTGACAGGAACGGGAGGAGGGCCAATGGGCAAAAACATTCTGCATATGCTGACGCCGCTCGCGCACATGAGTCCGTTCGACGTCAACATGGCGCTGGACGCGGGCTACGACGCGGCGATCCCGTATACGAACGTCACGGCCAAAGAGATCACCGGCCTCGTGCAGGACGCGATGTTCTCGAGATCGCCGCGCGATGCGGTGCGGACGGGAGTGTTCATCGGCGGCAAGGACGCGTTTGTTGCGCTCGACATGCTGGACGCTGCCGGCGCGGCGCTCCTGAAGCCTTTCGAAATCTCGCTGTTCGCCGATCCCGCGGGCTCCTTCACCACCGCGGCCGCCATGATCGCGAAGGTGGAAAAGATGTTGCGCGAGCAGAAGAACCGCGGGCTCGCGAGCGCGGCGGTCGCGATCTTTGGCGCGACCGGCGTCGTAGGGACGGCCGCAGGCGTGATCAGCGCGCTCGAGGGAGCGAAGGTCACGCTCGTCGGATATGACGGAACCTCGCGCGTGGCTCGCGTGGCGGATGAGGTCAAGCGGCGGTTCGACGTCGAGGTCTCGGTCGCCGACGGTTCTAGCGACGCCTTGAAGACGGCGATCATGGCTTCGGCGGAGGTCGCGCTCTGCGCCGCGAAAGCCGGCGTGCAAGTGCTCGGGGCCGAGCAAATCGCGGCGGCCGAAAAGCTGCTGGTCGCGGCCGACGTCAACGCGGTGCCGCCGCTCGGGATCGAGGGCCTCGATCTGCATGCGAACGGCGCCCCGCTCGGCCAGCGAGGCGCGCTCGGCCTCGGCCCGCTCGCGATCGGCAACGTCAAATATCAGACCGAAGCTGGGCTCTTCAAACAGATGACCGAAAGCCGCGCGCCGCTGCGCATCGACTTCCGCCAGGCGTTCGCGCTTGCCCGCACGCTCGCCTGAGTCGGCGGGGGCGCGCCGGGCTCAATCCGTCGACGTCGTCGACTTGCTGATGATGTCGAGCGGGCGCTCGTTCGCGGAGGCGGCGGCGCGTTCGCGGCGAATTTCGACGCCGACCGCGCCGTCGACGACGTCGAGCTTGCTGACATTGATGCGGACGCTGCGAACCCGCGCATGGCGCAACACCAGGGCCGCGACCTCCTCGGCGAGGGTTTCCACGAATTCGAAGTGGCCGCGTCCGACGACCAGCCGGATGGCGTCGAGGATGACGTCGTAGGAAAAGATCGCGCGCATATCGTCTGAGTGGGGGCCGCCGCGGCGAACCGTCGCTTCGACGTCGAAGACGACCCGCTGCGGCGCGCCGCGCTCGTAGTCGTAGGCGCCGATGTCGGCCGGCAGGACGAAGTTGCGAACGTAGACGCAATCGACCTCGTCGTCCTGTTCGCGCCCGCCGACGATCCCGCGCCCAAGCAATCGCCAGTCGACCTTCCCCCAAGCGTCGATGTCGGAGCGCTCCCGCGGGATCAGGTCGCGGATGAGCGCGACAGATTGCGGATCGATCGCGTTGATGCGCGAGTGATCGCGGCAAAGGGCGCCGCGGAAGCCGAGCACGTCGGGACCCAAGAGCATCAGGCGGGGAACGTCCGGCGCCTCCAGCGACCCCGCCAGGCCCCATATGAGTTCGGCCGCGCGGCAGTGCGCGCCAAACTCGCCCAGGCGTACGATGTCGAGTTGCGTCAGGAGGCGTCCCGCGCTTTTGTCGCGCGTATCCAGCATCGCCCCTTTGAAACCCATGTCCGCAAGGTCCGAAATGAGCCCGAAGTCGGGAGCCTCGTCCGCGAACATCATGCCGACGAGCGCTGTCTCGCGCGCGAGCGCCGTCAGGCTCTCACGGAGGCGCGCCAGCGTTTGGCGATCGACTGCGAGCTTGAGATAGTCGACGCCCATCGAGGCCAACGCCCGGGCGCGAGCATTGAGCGCCGTTTCGGCGTAGGGGGGATCGCCGAGCGCTGCGCTGGTTTCCCGTCGCCGGGCGACGCTCGCCAGAGCGCGGCGGGCGATTTCGAGGTCGACGGCGCCAAGCGTTCCGTTGGCGGGGTCCTTGAGATCGATGATATCGGCGCCGAATCGCAGCGCGATGTCGGCTTCCTCCGCATCGATGACGCTGGCGAGCATGCGGGTCATTGGCTCAACTCGCGGACGGCGTGGCGGACAGCCCCGGCCTGGCCGGATTCGTAGGCTCGAATGGCTGCGGTGTCGAACGGGCAGGCTTGAAAAGGGTTTCCCGCGAACCTAACATTTTTCGCAGAAAGGAAACGCCTATGAATTTTGCGGGCCGCTTCAGCGTCGCCGCCTTTGCTCTGGCTGTCGCAACGTCGCAAGCCGTCGCGCAAGGGCGTCCAGGGGCCGATCCGGATTGGCCTTGCCAGCAAGTCAAAACGGCCGCGTTCTCCCTCGCCTCCGTGTGGACAGGTCCGCCGGTCGATTTGACCTCGGAGACCTGGCGCGACGAACCGGAGGTTGCGGATCTTGTCGCCAAGATGACGCAGCGGCGCGTCCCGATCGAAGACGCGGAAAAGGCGATCGCCGATTTCAAGGCGAAAGGCGGCGCCGACGCCGATGCGAAGCTCTTGCAGGCGTTCGGCGCCGCCTTCACGGAACTCACTCGCCAGCGTTCGCAAATTCTTGAAGGGCTCGACCGCTTCGGCCGCAAGCAGCATGAAATGGCCGCGCGCATCCGGCGCGAGAATGCGGCGGTGCAAAGCGCGGCCGACCAGGGAGGAGCGCAGGCGCAACCATCGTCCGACGCTCTCCAGCGATTGCAATGGGACCTTCGGGTGTTCGATGATCGCCGTCGCACCGTCGGCTACGTCTGCGACGCGCCGGTCGCGATCGAGCGGCGCATCGGCGCCATCGCGCGCGCGGTGCAGAACGCGCTCTGATCGCAGCGCGCCGCCGAGGCGATCGCCTGACGGCTCGCTCAAGCTGCGCAACCGCTTCAAGGCCGCGGCCCCGGGTGGAGCGATTGGAGGGGGAGCTCGGCCGGTAGGCCGCCGGGCGCGAGCCAAACGAGGGCGCGCATCGTCCGTCACTGCGTGATCGGCTGGTTGTTCTCGTCGAGCAACGGCACGCCGTACGACAGCAGGATCGAATTGATTTCGGCCTGGTTCTCGGAAATGAGCTTGTTGAGGCTGCGCTTCCAGTTCTGGTCGGAATGGCGCACGCCCATGACGATCCGATAGACCATGCGGGGGCCGTTCTGCTCCTTCAGCAGCGGAGCGACGGCGATCGGGCTCTTGGCTTTCAGCGCGTAGTAGCCCGCAATCGGACCCCAGAGCAACGCGACGTCGATGTCGCCGCGGTCAAGATCGTCCATCATCTCGCGGGCCGGCGAATCGATTCGCGTGTCGACGACCAGCGCATAGGATTTGATCTGGCCGAGCAATCCGTCGACGGCCAAGAAAGTCGCGGGCGGGGTTCCCGCTATGATGCCGATCTTCGCTGTCTTCAGACGCGGATCGCTCAGGGAATCGATTCCTTCCAGCGGACCGCCCTTGCGGTACGCGGCGACATAGCTGGTCCGATAATAGGGGTTGGTCGGCTGAACGATGTCGTCCCCTTGGGCAATTCCCAGGACGAGGTCGCAACGATACGCGTTGAGCGTGTTGCGGATGAACCCGGTCGCGCCGGGATAGAACGTGTAGGCGACCGACTTGCCGAGCTTGCGCGCGAACAGTTCGGCGATCTTGTTCTCGAAGCCTTCGCCGGCCTCGTTGGAGAAAGGAAGATTGCGCGGATCGGCGCAGGCGCGAAACACATGCGGGTCGACGAGTTCGATCGACCCTTCCGAGCCTGCGTCGTCCTGGGCCCGGCCGCCGCCGGGCCAAGCCACGCAGGCGAGGCCCGCGAGGCCCAGCGCGAGGAGCACGCCTATTGTCAAATGCCGTGAGCCGGCGCCCTTCTTGTCTTCGCTGATCAACTGCCGCTCATGCATTTGTCTTGGTTCTTCTCGAAGGCCTCGGGCGGGGGCGCATGCTCGGCCGGCCGGCCGCGGGGGACCGCATTCACGGAGCGCGCGCGCAAGTAGATGTAAATGTCGGTGAGATAGCACATCACGTTCTTGTCATTATAAAGGGCCGGCATCACCAATTCGGCGCCCGCGCCGAGGCTTTTCTTGCCGCTGACGACAATGCCGTAGAACTCGTCATAGCCCATCGTCTTCAACGAGTTCGCCAGCGCCGGAGCGTAGCTCGAGCCTTCGCCGTCGGGGCCGTGACAGCGAAGGCATTCGGAAGTATAGCGAACATAACCGGAGTACGTATACCAGTCGACCTTTCCGTCCGCGCCGACCATGAAGGTCGGATTACCGTTCTTGTCGCGCCAGATCCCGTCTTCGTCTTGCTTCACGGCAGTCGGATTGCCCGGCGCCTCGGCGTGCGCGGTCAAAGGCGCAGCCAAGCTCAAGATGGCCGCGAGACCCAACGCGAGGAGAGCCCCACTCGCGAAGCGCCGTGGACCTCCGACCTCTGGTCCGTCGTTGATCAACTGGCGTTCATGCATTTGTCTTGGTTCGCATCGAAGGTCGCTGGTTTGTCTGCATGCTTGGCCGGGCGTCCGCGCGGAACTGCGTCCACGGAGCGCGCGCGAAGGTAGACGTAAATGTCGTTAAGGTAGCACATCACATTCTTGTTTTCCGCGAATGCCGGCATCACGTTCTCTTTGCCGCTGCCGATATTTTTGCGCCCGCTGACGACGATGCCGTAGAACTCAGCGTAGCCCATCGTCTTCAACGAGTTCGCCAGCGCCGGCGCATAACTCGAGCCTTCGCCGTCGGGACCGTGACAGACATGGCATTCCGAATGATAGCGGCGGAAGCCGGAATAGGTGTACCAGTCGACCGTCCCGTCAGCGTCGACCTTGAAGGTCGGATCGCCGTTCTTGTCGCGCCAAATTCCGTCTTCGTCCTGGTTCACGGCCGTCGGATCGCCCGGTTCGTCCGCGCGCGCGACGATCGGCGCGGTCAGGCCCAAAGTGAACGCCAGCCCAATCAGTGGGTAAGCAAACCGCACGGTGCTCATTCCTTGCTTTGGTTTCCGGTTCGATGGCGGACGCAAAAGGCCCGGCGCGTGCTTGTCGCGCATGCGCCGGGCCACGTTAATGCTCCTCAGTCAGCCTCGGATCAGTCCTGCGGCAAAGTGAACACGGTGAGAGTGCCGCCAAGGTTGGTATAGTTCGACAGCGCAGCGTAGCCGCCGACTGCGCCGAGGCCGGCGTGCGGATCGGTCAGGCCGGCCGCGAGGCCGATGCCCGCCCAACCACCGACGCCGGACAGGACCGCTACATACTGGCGGCCGCCGTGTTCGTAGGTCATCACGTTGCCGATGATGCCCGACGGGGTCTTGAACTTATAGAGCTCCTTGCCGGTCTTGGCGTCGACCGCTTTCAGATAGCCTTCCAGCGTGCCGTAGAACACGACGCCGCCGGCGGTCGCCAAAGCGCCCGACCAGACCGAGAACAGCTCGGGATCCGACCAGACGATCTTGCCGGTCTTGCCGTCCCACGCGATGAAATTGCCCATGTTCTTGTCGCCCGGAGGCGGATACATCGAGAGCGTCGCGCCGACATAAGGCTGACCCGCGGTGTAGGCGACCCTGAACGGCTCGTAGTCCATGCAGACGTGGTTGGTCGGCACGTAGAAGAGCTCTGTCTCCGGCGAATAGGCCGCCGGCTGCTCGTCCTTGGTCCCCAACGCCGCCGGGCAGATGCCCTTCACGTTGACGTCCTGTTTCGCCGTCGAATACGTCGGGACGAGCACCGGACGGCCATAGTCCTTCGAAGACTTGTCCATGTCGATCTTGGTCGCCCAATTGACCGCCGGATCGTACTTCTCGGCGACGAGCAATTCGCCGGTCTCGCGATCGAGCGTGTAGCCGAACCCGTTTCGGTCGAAATGCGTCAAGAGCTTGCGATCCTTGCCGTCGATCTTCTGGTCGGTGAGGATCATCTCGTTGACGCCGTCATAGTCCCACTCGTCGTGCGGCGTCATCTGATAGACCCATTTCGCCATGCCGGTGTCGGCGTCGCGCGCGAAGATCGTCATCGACCACCTGTTGTCGCCGGGGCGCTGCGACGGGTTCCAGGTCGAAGGGTTGCCCGAACCGTAGTAGATCAGGTTGAGTTCGGGGTCGTAGGAGTACCAGCCCCAGGTGTCGCCGCCGCCGATCTTCCACTGATCGCCTTCCCAGGTCTTGAGGGAAGAATCCTTGCCGATCGGCTTGCCGAGCATCGTCGTTTTCTCGGGATCGACGAGGAGGTCCGAATCCGGCCCTTCGGAGTAAGCGCGCCAAGCCAGCTTGCCGGTCTTCAAATCGTAGGCGCTGACCCAGCCGCGAACGCCGAACTCGCCGCCCGACACGCCGACATACACCTTGTCCTTGAACACGTGCGGGGCTTCGGTGCCGGTCTGGCCCTTCGACGGGTCGCCGTCCTTCACCGACCAAGCGACAGCGCCGGACTTCGCGTCGAGCGCGACGAGGGTGGTGTCGGCCTGGTGCAAGAAGATCTTGCCGTCGGCGTAGGCGAGGCCGCGGTTGACCGTGTCGCAGCACATCACCGGGATGACGTTGGGATCCTGCTTGGGCTCGTATTTCCAGAGGATCTCGCCGTTTTTGTTGAGGTCGAGCGCGTAGACATCGTTGGGGAACGGGGTATGCACGTACATCACGTCGCCGATCACGAGCGGCGCGCCCTCGTGACCGCGCAGGACGCCGGTCGAGAAACTCCAGGCCGGCGCGAGCTTGTGGACGTTTTCCGCGTTGATCTGCTTGAGTTCTGAGTACCGCGTATTGGCGAAATTTCCCGTGGGCATCACCCACTGATTCGGGTCGGAGGCCATTTTCGCCAATTCATCGTTGGCGGTTGCGTATCCGGCCGTGAACAAGGCCGCGACGCCGAAACAACTTGCAAGCAACAGTTTGCGCATAGTTTCCTCCCAGGTTGAAGTTCCACTTCCGAGTCAAACTCGCCTCAGCGCAGCACCTCCCGGCGCGCGCATCACAGCGACATCCTCAGTTGGGACGGCGTCGACAGCGTGTCACGACACAGCGAAACGAGTGAGCCCCCTCTCGGGGAATCTCGCGTTGCCTACGATATGTGTGCCGGAGCTCCCGTTCCCCGACACTCGTGCAGCCGAAGCCGAAAAAAAGATATGTTGGTCAACTCTTTCGCGCAAGCACAAACTTCAATGAAAGCCGCTACGCGCTGTTAGCCGCTGTCACTCACAACGGCGGCCCATTGCCTCTCGCCTCCTCCGTCGTCAAATCAGACCCCAGTCGAACTTGGCGGGGTTTACGCGCATTCCTGTAACCGCCCTTTTCGTCCTAATTCAGGCGATTACCGGCAGGTCCGCGGATGGGCTCTTAGAAGCAGCGCACTTCCGCCTCTGCCTGGGCGCGGCGCAGCCGGGCGAGGTCGTCGCGCGCGATCGCGGCGTTGCGGAACATGCCGCCGATCTGTCCCCCCGCCTGGTCCATCGAGGCCACGGTTTCGCCGGCCACGTAGTCGTCGTAGGGCAGCAGTGAGGCGATCACGTCGATCGAACACGAGCATTGTTCGAGCGCCTGACGCGTCTCCCCGTTGGTTTTCATGCAGGCGAACACGTAGTCCGCGCGCGCGTTCGTTGGATAGTCGTTCGTCGGCGGCGCGGCCCCAGCTGCGATCGGCGCCAACGCTGTCAGCAACGTCAATAAGCTCGCGATGCGCATGTCCTACCCCTAAACTAAGTGAACCTTGTCAACGGCCCTGTCGCCGCTTTCCGCCTGGCGGGCTATCTCGGTCGCCGCGAGCAGAGCGACGGCCGCGGACGGCGCGCAGGTCGAGACGTCGGCGGGGCCGTCGATCAATCGCGAAAATCCAATCGATCGGCGGCCGACGCGACGCGCAACCTCCTCGACGACGCGCTCGCCAATTCCTGCGGCGACGACCGGCGCCTCGGCTGCGAGGTCGCCGCGCGAAAGGCGCAGGAATATTGCGTCGGCGATTTCGCGCGTCTGCGCTTCGGCGAACCAGGCGGCAAGCGCGCGCCACTCCGCCGGGTCCGCCTCGGTCGCCTCGCGGCCGATCATGCGGGCGAGCCGAGCATGCGAGGCGGCGACGGTTTTCTCGCGCCCGTCGGCCGCCGGCATCTTGTCTGCGCCGTCCGGCAAAGTCCCGAGGATGCGATAGACGTCGGCGCTGCTGGCGAAATATTCGTTCATGAGCGGCGTCCAGGCGCCGCGGAACGGCGCCCGAGCCGCCATCGCCATGATAAAGCTTCGGGCGAGGCCGGAATAGACCAGTTCGCCCGCGGCGAGACGCTCGGCGTCGGCGTAGCCGACGGCCGCGACCTTGCCGGCGACGACCGGCACGATGTCCGTGGTCGTCGAACCGATGTCGACGAAGAGGGCGTCGGACAGGCGGAGACCAACCAGCGCCGCGCTCGCGTGCCAATTCGCGGAGGCGATGTCGTCCGCGCGCGCTCGCGCCTCATCGAGCCGCACGAAGCCGGCGCGCCCGGCGTAGAGTCGCGCCGGCGAGGGTCCGAGGCGCCTCCCGGCGATCTCGGCGAGGCCCACGACGCCTTCGCGCCGCGAGGGAAAGGCGTCGCACAATTCGCCGGTCATCGTGATCGCGTGAAAGTCCGAGCGCCCGAGGCGGGCGACAAAGTCGGCGAATGCGGCTTCGAGGCTCTGAAGGCCTTGCCAGAGCGGAGTCGCCGCCTGCAGCACGCCCTCGACGCGGCCGTCGGCGACGCGCGCGGCTTTCAGGTGCGCCCCGCCGATGTCCCAGCCGACGACCACGCGCACGCTGTTCTCCTTTTCCATAAGCGACGGAAAGGTTGAAAATGTTCCCCAACGCTCGCGCTTTGGCAAGCGGCTCCGGTCGTGGACACGCCAAGCCCACGCCGTTGCAACTCGCCTATCTGGTCGATATTCCATCGGACGCCTATGGTGCGGCAGGCGTCCCGATCCTTGCGACTCCAGAGCGAACCTCGTGCGAAAGCCCATGCGAATAAATTCCGCGCACCACCCCCCGGGCTCGGACGCGCGGTCCAAAACATCTTCGCGGTTGGCAGTCTTGAAGCTGGGCGGGAGTCTCGCGAAAAGCCCGGAACTCGGGGAATGGCTGGCCGCCATCGCCACCGAGGCCGGCCGCATCGTCGTTGTGCCCGGCGGCGGGCCTTTCGCGGACGCGGTGCGCGAGGCGCAGCCGATCATCGGCTTCGACGCCGTTGCGGCCCATGAGATGGCGATGTTGGCGATGACGCAATTCGGCCGCGCGCTGCAGAGCCTCGCGCCCGAGTTTCTGCTCGCCGATTCTCGCAGCGCAATTCGACGAGCGCTTCGTGAGCGACGGGTTCCCATCTGGTCGCCGGAGCGGATGGCGAGCGCCGAAGGTCTGCCGCCGACCTGGGATCTGACCTCCGACAGTCTGGCCGCTTGGCTCGCCAGCGCCCTCGGCGCCGATCGCCTCATCCTCGTCAAGCATGGCCGCTTCGCCGAAGGCGGGGTTGACCTCGGCGACCTCGTCGCTGACGGAATCGTCGATCCGTTATTGCCGCGTTTTGTCCATCGGTCCCGCTTGCATGCGTCGCTGGCTTCGCACACGGACGCTGCGAGGCTCGCCGACGGGTTGCGAGGCCGGCCGTTTCCTGAAATCCTGCATGACCCCTGAGCCGATCTCAAATCGCAAGCCGGCGCACACATGACCAAATACAAAACGCCCAGATGGGGATGGGCCCTCACGGGTTCCGGACATTTCTTGAAGGAAAGCCTGGCGCTGATCCGCGAAATCGAGGACGTCGATCTGTTTCTCAGCAGTGCGGCGGCCGAGGTCCTGCGCATGTACAAGCAGGAGCTCGCCTTGCCTCCTCTGACGCGCGTCTACCGCGACACGACCGCGAGTTCCGTGCCGGTCGGACAATTCTACTATGGCGTCTACCACACGCTCGTTGTCGCGCCGGCGACCTCCAACGCTGTCGCCAAATTCATTTGCGGAATCTCGGACGATCTCGTCACCAACGTTTTCGCTCAAGCCGGCAAATGTCGGGTGCCGTCGATCGTCTTTGCCTGCGACACAGCGCCGGAGCTCGTGACCGAGGCGCCCAAGGGGATGGTCAAAGTCTATCCGCGCCCGATCGACCTCGAGAACCGGGAAAGACTGGGAAAGTTCGCCGGGACCCAGACAGTCGATTCGATCACGGAATTGCAAGCTGCGATCGCGAGTCGGCGCGCTGAGCTGACGAAATGACGGAACGGATCCTCTTTCTGACCGGCCGGCTCGCGCGGTCGAGACTTGAGAAAGTGCTGAACGCCATGGCGCCGACGCCGTTCGAATGGTCGATCCTCGACGTCGGCGTGAAGGTCGCAGCCCTCATGACCGAGCCCATCCTGATGCGACGCCTGCCGCGTCCGATCGTCGCCAATCTCGTGCTCGCGCCCGGCCGCTGCCGCGCCAATCTCGAGCGCCTGTCGCGAGAGTTCGCTGTCCCGTTCCGGCGCGGGCCTGACGAACTGAAGGACCTGCCGGCCTATTTCGGACGGAAAGGCGCGGAAGTCGATCTTTCGCGCCACGCGCTGCGCCTGTTCGCCGAAATCGTCGACGCCTCGCAGATGTCGTTGGAAGCGCTGATCGCTCGCGCCGAGGCCCTGCGCGCCGCAGGCGCCGACGTCATCGACCTCGGATGCTTGCCGGACACGCCCTTCCCGCATCTCGGCGATGCGATCCGGGCGTTGAAGGGACGGGGCTTCGCCGTCAGCGTCAACTCCGCCGATCCCGAAGAGCTGCGCCGCGGCGCGCTAGCCGGCGCCGATTTCTTGCTGAGCCTCAACGAGAGCAATCTGTCGATCGTGGTTGAAACGGGCGCCCGTCCCGTGCTGGTTCCCGCAAGCCACGGCGACCTCGAGTCGCTTGTTCGCGCGGAGGCGGAGGCGCGCAGGCTCGGCGTGGCGGCGATCCTCGATCCGATCCTCGATCCCATTCATTTCGGCCTCGCCAATTCTCTCGCTCGCTATCGCGAGCTGCGCGCGCGCCTGCCGGAGGCCGAGATGATGATGGGCACCGGCAACCTGACCGAGCTGACCGACGCCGACAGTGTGGGCGTGACCGCGATCCTCCTCGGTCTGTGCTCGGAACTCGGCGTGGCCAACGCACTGACCGTGCACGTCAGCCCGCACACCCGCCGCACGCTGCAGGAGCACGACGCGGCGCGCCGCATCATGTACGCGGCCTTGGCCGACCGTAGCCTGCCGAAGGACTATGGACGCGCGCTCATGCAAATCCATGACCGCGCCCCCTTCCCCAATTCGAGCGCCGAAATCGCGGAGCTCGCGCGTGAGGTCCGTGACTTGAATTTCCGGATCGAGGCGGCTGAGGACGGCGTGCACGTCTATAACCGCGACGGCCATCATGTCGCCGAGGATGCGTTCGCCCTGTTCGACAAGCTCGGCGTCGAAAGCGACGGCGCGCATGCCTTCTATCTCGGCGCCGAACTGACCAAGGCTGAAATCGCCTTCCGCCTCGGCAAGCGCTATTCGCAGGACGAACCGCTGGATTGGGGCTGCGCTACCGACCACCCTGTCGCGGATGCGACGAGGCTCAGCGTCCCGGGGCATACTCTGCGCTCGCGCGCGGCTGGGAGTTGAGCGATGCCGCCGATCCGGGAAGCGATCGTCGCCACCGTCAACGCCCGCGGCGAGCCTCATCTGGCGCCGCTCGGGCTCATCGCCGAAGGCGAGAACTGGATCCTGGCGCCGTTCCACCCTTCGACGACGCTGGAGAACCTGCGCCAGGCGCCGTTCGCGGTCGCCAACTTCACCGACGACGTGCGCGTTTTCGCGGGCTGCCTCACCGGTCGACGTGAATGGCCGCTCGCGCCCGCCTCCGTCGTCGCTGCGCCGCGCCTCGCAAACACGCTGGCCCATCTCGAACTCGAGGTCATCGACGCGCGAGAGGATGCGCTCAGGCCCCGCTTCGTGTGCCGTGTGGTCCATAGCGCCGCGCATGCGCCGTTCGCGGGCTTCAACCGCGCTCAAGGCGCGGTGATCGAGGGGGCCATCCTGATCAGCCGTCTGCATATCCTGCCGCGCGCCGAGGTCGAGGCGGACCTCGAGCGGCTGAGCGTCATCGTCGAAAAGACCGCCGGCGCCCGCGAGCAGGAAGCATGGCGCTGGTTGAGGGATAAGGCGGCAGAGGCCTTCGCATCGCCCGCTGAAGGCGGTTCGCGTGCAAGTCATTCCGGTCGTTGATCTCATTGGCGGCGAAGTCGTGCGAGCGCGGATGGGTGACCGCGACGCTTACCGACCGATCCAGACGCCCTTGTCGCCGACGGCCGATCCCGTCGACGTGGTCGCAGGCTTCCTCAGGCTCTATCCGTTCGCCGCGCTCTACGTCGCCGACCTCGACGCCATCCGAGGCTGCGGCGACAACTTTGTCGCGGCGCGCCGCCTGCGCAAGGCCTTCCCCGAGCTGCGGCTCTGGATCGACAACGGGGCCGCCGACGAAGCGGGCTTGGCGGCCATTGTCGAGGGCGATCTCGGCCTGCCTGTCATCGGCGCCGAGTCGCAGCGCGACAGCGCGCTCATGGCGGCGCATGCGCTCTCCGATAGCGTCGCGCTTTCGCTCGATTTTCGCGGCGAGACGTTCCTCGGCCCGCCGGAGATTCTCGCCGCCCCGCGGCTGTGGCCCAACCGGGTCATCGTCATGACCCTTGCGCGCGTCGGCAGCGGCGCCGGCCCCGATTTTTCCCGGTTGCAGAGCATACAGTCCGCGGTGCCGGCGCATGAAATCTTTGCGGCGGGCGGGGTACGCGGCCCCGCCGATCTCGCAGCGCTGAAGGCAGCGGGCGTCGCGGGCGCGCTGGTCGCTTCCGCGCTGCACGACGGGCGATTGACTCGCGCCGACCTTGAGCAGGCTTGAGCGTTACGGGAGATCGCCCGAACGACATCACGGGAATAATTCCCATGTTTTTCGGGAAGCAGCGGCAAGAATATTTCGAAAACTTGGTGTGAAGAACCGGCGGAAGGGCGCTTATCATTAGCAAGCCGCTGCGTCTCGTCAGACGCGGCCGCTTGGAAGGATGAGATCATGAGCTGGACCGCCCCTATTGTCGTGGAAGTCTGCGCGGGCCTGGAGGTCACCGCCTATCTGACCGCCGAAATGTGATTGCGGCCCTCCGTTCGGATAAGGACGGAGGGTTCCCATCCGGCCGTTGCAAGGCCATAAGCAAGCGCCGCGCAGCGCGATGTCGACGCGCTTCATTCGGTGCCCCACTTGCGCACGCCTTCGTCCCCAAGCGCCCGCGCGGCGTCGGCGACCCGCACGCCGCCTATCGATAAGGTTGGCGCAATCTCGGCGAGCGGGATCAGGACGAAGGCGCGACGCAGAAGCTCCCTGTGAGGGATGACCAGCCGTTCATCGGCGAGCGACTCGTCGCCGTACGACAGGATGTCGATGTCGATGACGCGCGGTCCCCAGCGGACTGTCTCGACGCGCCCGAGATCCCGTTCGATTTTCTTGATTGCGTCGAGAAGATCGAGAGGTTCGAGCCGCGTCGAGCCGAGGGCGCAGGCGTTGGCGTAGTCGGGCTGTTCGACGCCTCCCCAAGGCGCCGTGCGATAGATCGACGACAGCGTGCGAACCGCGATCACATCGCGCTGACGCAACGCCTCGACAGCGGCGTGGATGGAGCGCACAGGATCGCCGACATTGCCGCCGAGGCCGACGCTGACCTCGACCGGCTCACGCCTTGTCGATTGCATCGAACACCTTGAACGCGGCCGCGTGCTCGGCTGCATCGTGCACCCGGAACACCGCGGCTCCGCGCGCGAGCGCCGCGAGATTGGCGGCGAGCGTTGGGATGAGCCGATCGTCGACCCCGGCGCCGAGCAGATCGCCGAACAAGCGCTTGCGCGAAACGCCGATCAGGATCGGCAAACCGAACTTCGCGCGCAGGCGCGAGGTCGCCGCGAGCGCCTTGAGGTTCTGAACCTTGTTCTTGCCAAAACCGATGCCGGGATCGAGCAGGATGCGCGAACGCTTGACGCTCGAGCGATCGGCCAGGGCGAGCGACCGCGCGAAGAACGCATCGATGTCGGCTTCGATATCGATTTCGGGATCGACCGTCTCGCGATTGTGCATGATAACGAGCGCGGCGTCGCTCTCGGCCACTGCGCCGGCCATATCCGGGTCCTTCTGCAGGCCCCAGACGTCGTTGACGATGCCGACCCCGAGCGCAATCGCGCGACGAGCGATCTCGGCCTTACAGGTGTCGATCGAAACTGGCAGCGAAAGTTCGGCGAGCAGCGGCTCCAGCACAGGCTCGAGGCGGCGCCATTCCTCGTTTGGCGGCACAGGCGTATGGCCCGGACGGGTCAATTCCGCTCCGACGTCGATGACGTCGGCCCCCTCACTCGCGAGCTTGCACGCCTGGGCGAGCGCCGACTCGCGCGACTGAAACCGCCCGCCGTCGGAAAATGAATCCGGCGTGACGTTGAGGATGCCCATGACGACCGGCCTCACGCCGACGAGGCGCAGAAAGTCGTCCCGTCGACGCTCGAAATCCGCCGAGCTCAATTCACCGCTCCGGTCCCTGTTCGAAGGTCCATCGCCAATCATCCGGGCTTGAAGGCGCCGGGCGGCGGCGAGCCGCAGACGTAGGCGTGATGCAGCGCGTCGAGCTGCGCCCAGAGCACGTCGGTCTTGAATTTCAGCGCCGCGATCACGCCGCGCTGTTGCTCTACCGTGCGCGCATTGCGCTTGACGTATTCGAGCGCGAAGTCGGCGTCCTTGGGCGCCTGGTCGAGACGGCGGCGGAAATAGGCGACGACCTTCTCGTCGATGAAGTCGTAGTTGGCGAGCATGCCGTCGATCCGGCGGCGGTGGATCGAGGGCGCGAAGAGCTCGGTCAGGCTCGACCCTACCGCCTCGACAAGCGGTTTCTCGCGCACGAAATGCACGTAAGCCTCGACGGCGAACCGGGTTGCGGGCAGCGCGCCTTCCTGCGAGATCACGTAGTCGCGGTCGAGGCCGAGCCCGTCCGTCAGAACCAGCCAGCGCTCGATGCCGCCTTTATCGTCGCCGTAGCCGTCATGATCGGTGATGCGATGCAGCCATTCGCGGCGCAGCTCGCGGTCGTCGCACCGCCCGATGAGCGAAGCGTCCTTGCGCGGGATCGCCGCCTGATAGACGTAGCGGTTCAAGGCCCATGCCTGCACCTGCCCCTTATTGAGCTTGCCGCCGTGCAGGAGATCGTGGAACGGATGCAGGTCGTGATAGCGCTCGGGGCCCACGGCGCGCAGCGCCGCCTCCAGGCCCTCAGGGCTTAAGGGTTCGGACGGCATGTGTTTGTTCATGGGGTGACCTCCATTCCGTCGAAGGCGATCTCCCATCCGGCCGCCTTCACTTTTACTTCTTCCGGCGATCCTTCGATCAGGATCGGGTTCGAATTGTTGATGTGGATCAGAATCCTGCGCACGGTTTGATGACGCGCGAGTTCTTCCAGCGTTCCGCCCGGGCCGAAGACGGGCATGTGGCCCATGCGGCGGCCGGTCTTGTCGCCGAGGCCGTTCGCGATCATCTCGTCGTCGGAAAAGAGCGTGCCATCGAAGAAGAGCGCATGCGCGCTCGCGATGCGCTTGTTCAAGTCGTCCGTCACGCGCGCACATCCCGGCGCATAGACGAGCCGGCGGCCCGCCGCCTCGACCGCGACCCCGACCGTTCCCTCGCCGATATCGTCGGTTCGGACCTCGCCCTGTTCGAGCCAGAGCGGGACCTTGCCGGGGACCGGAAAAAGTTCGAGCGTGAGGCCCGGCAGCGGCTCGAACGCCTCGCCGAGCCGAATCGCGCGGCGGGCAACGATGTCGTGCCCGACCACATCGAAGATCCGATTGCCGGCGATCGTGTCGAGGGTCGTGCGCGTGCCCCAGATCGTGAACGGCTGGCGCTCGCGCAAAGCGAGCAGGCCGGCGGCGTGATCGACGTCGGTATTGGTCAACAGGACCGCGGCGATCGGCGAATGGCGTCCCTCGCCCCTCGGCTGCAGCGCGGGTGTCGCCAGAATCTGCTGCCTGAGATCGATCGAGGCGTTGAGCAGAAGCCAGCGGCGCCCATCGGCGCTCACCGCCAGGCTCGACTGCGTGCGCGGCTTGACGCGGGCGTCGCCATCCCATGCGAGGCGGCAGACGCGGCAATTGCAGTTCCATTGCGGAACGCCGCCTCCAGCGCCTGAGCCGAGCACGAGCGCGCGAAGGTGCGAAGAGGCGGGCTCATCGCGGGACATAGTTGAAGCTCGTGGCGACATGGACCGATCCGCTCGGCGGCGGGGGGAAATGGGCGGACTCGACCAGCGTGCGCGCCGCCGCGTCGAGATCCTCGTCGCCCGAGGAACGGGTGATCGCGAACGAGGAGAGCGCGCCCGACGCGCCGATCGTGAAGGCGACGCCGACGATTCCCCTGGCGCCCCGCGCGCGGGCGGCCGGAGGATAGAAGAGACGGCTCCTGATCGCCGCGCTCATGGCCGAAATGTAGGCCGACTGCGACGCGGCGCTCGCGGGCGGGCGCGCCGAGGCGGCGGAGCGCTCCTCCCGCGCTTGCGCCGGCTTCGCCGCTTCAACGGGTCGCGCGTGGGGCTCACGCGCTTTCCGCTCGACGCGTTCCGGCTCCTTGCGTTCCGGCTTCGTGCGTTCCGGCTTGGGTTGCGGCTTGGGCTCTGCTCTGGGCGCGGGCTCGAGACGCGGCCTCAGCGGCTCGACGGGCGGCAGCGCCTCTTGCGCGGGGGGCGGCGCGAGTTCAACCGGCGCTGGGGGCGGCGGCGCTGGGGGCGGCGGGACCGCGACCACTGGAGCGGGCGGCTCGGGCGCAGGCGGCGCCTCGACCACAGGCGGAGCCGGCTCGGGCGGCAGAGGGGGCGCAGCCTCCTCGGGCGGGGGCGCTGTCGCGGTCTCAGGCGACTTTAGCGGCTCGGGCGCAGGGGCGGGGAGAGGCGCGGGCGCAGGCGGCTCGGGCGCAGGCGCGGCCTCGGGCTCGATATCGACGATGATCTCCTTCGGCGGCTCGGGCGCTTTCCGCGCCAGATAAGGCAGGCTCGACAGCGCTGCGACATGCAGCGCGACGACCAGCGCGATCGCCGCGGGGCGAAGCCAGGCGGGGCGGAAATCCGGCGGCTCGAAGACGCGCCCGCCGAGCGCCGCGTCGCTCAAGGCTTCGGCGCCGGTTCGGTCGGCAAGGCGGCGCGGCGCCCACTCGAGACGATGGCGATGCGGGTGATCCCGTTCGCCGCCAGATCGTCCATCACCGACACGACGTCGCCGTAAGAAGCCTCCCGGTCGCCGCGCAACTGAACGACGCTGTTCGAATCGCCGAGCTTGGCCTTGACCGTCGCGGCGAGCGCGTCGCGCGAAACCGGCGCCTTGCCGACCGAAAGGGCGCCATCCTTCGCCACGACGACCACGACCGGCTCTCTGGCTTCGAGCGGCGTGGCGGTCTTCGCGCTCGGCAGGTTGACCTTGATTCCGGCCGCCAGCATCGGCGCCGTCACCATGAAGATGATGAGCAGGACCAGCATCACGTCCACGAGCGGCGTGACGTTTATCTCGGCCAGCGGCTGGTAGAGGCCCTCGCCGATCTTGCGCGGCTCGATCGCCATCAGGGTGCCTCGTTGCGGCGGCGCGGTCCGCCGTCGCGCGAGACCTCGGCCGGACGCGAGATCAGCATGAGCGCGCGCTCCTCGACCAGCGAGGCCATCGCCTGCCCGAGCCGGGCGTAGGCCGCGCCGATCCGGTTGTAGCCGATCGAGGCCGGGATCGCCGCCGCAAGGCCGTAAGCGGTCGCTGCGAGCGACTCCGCGATGCCCGGCGCGACCGTCGCAAGGCTCGTGTCCTGCGCCTGCGCGATCGCCGCGAAGCTCGACATGATGCCCCACACCGTGCCGAACAGGCCGATGAACGGCGCCACCGACGAAATGACCGCGAGATTGGGCAGCCCGCCCTCGGAGCGCGTCAAGAGCTCGCGCGCCGCGCGCGCCATCGCGTCCGCAATGCGGGCCCTGAGCTCGCTCACCGTCTCGCCGGGAATGCGCCGGCGCGCCTCCTCGTCGCCCGCGACCGTCACGCTCAGAAGCGCCTTCGCGACGGCGCCCTCACGCGCGGCGCGGACCGCGCGGCGGAGGCGCACAACCGAAATCACGCCCTCGACGATCAAGACCCAGCACCAGAGCGAAGCCACGAACAGGACGGCCATGACCGCCTTGCCGACGACGCCCGCCGCGACAAAAAGCCCGACCGGAGATAGGTCCAATCCCTGCATGCCTTCCGCCTCGCTTCCGCCCTCGTTTTGCTCTTCGCTCTTCGCTCTTCGCGCTTCGCTCTTGGCGCTTCTCAACCACGTCACATCGTGTACTTCAACCCGGCGTAGATTGCGAACGGCGCCGCCGCCCCAAGGCTGCGCGGATCGGTCAGATACGGCGCCGCATGGGGCAGCCCGCCCGTGTCGAAAAGCCCGCCATAGGTGTAGTAGTGCTGATTGAATATGTTCTGGACGAGGCCGTAAACCTGCAACTGCTTGCTGACCTGGTAGGACGTGTGCGCGCCGAAGACCGCGTAGCCCGGAACCTGCGGCACGGCGCCGTTCTCGTTGCCGAAGATCGTCTGGCCTGAGGCCGCGACCAAGTCGGCCCCGATCTTCCACTTGTCGGTGACGTCGAAGTTGAAGCCGACTTTCAGGGTGCTTTTGGGAATGCCGGCGATCGGGGAGCCATTCGTAATCCGAATGAGGCCCGCGGCGTCCGCAGCCGGATTGAACGGCGAGGGCTCCATGAACGTCGTCAAATAGACCGCGTCGATATAGGTGTAGTTGGCGTAGGCGGTCCAACGGTCGGCGCTCCACTGGGCGCTGAGCTCGGCGCCCTGGCGCAAGGTGGTTCCGACATTTGCGTAATAGCCGAAGCCGTTAGCGGAGCTTTGCAGCGGCAGGATGTCGTTGGCGAGCGTCGTGCGGAAGAGGCCCGCCGACCATTGCAGCTTGCCGTATTCGCCGAATACATGCTGGCCGCGGAAGCCCGCCTGAAACGAGTTCCCGACGACCTGCTGAAGATGCGGATCGGAAACCAGAAAGTTGTCGATGATGCAGGGGTGGATGGGATCGGCGCAACCGAGCTCGAGCGGCGTTGGCGCGCGGTTGGACATCGCGTAGCCGGCGTAGAACGTGACGTCGGGCGTGATGTTGTAGGTCAGACCCACGGTCGGATTGACGTGCGTGTAAGTCGAATAGCCGCTGGCGAGGCCGCCGTTCTGGTCTGCAAGATCGATCGCCGCGTAATTGAGCCGCGCGCCGCCGGTTAGCGTCAAGGCTGGCGTCACGGTGAACGTGTCGAGCGCGTAGAGCCCTGTGTAGAAATTGGTCGCGTCGATGGAGACGGGCGCGAGGTAGCTGCCGGGCTCGTCGAGAAAATAGGGGGAGCCGATCACCGGGAAGGAGTTGTCGTAATAGCCGATCACGCCGAGCTGGCTGTTGCCGTTGAAGTTCGTCGAGCCGTAATCGAGCGAGGCGCCGATCGTGAGCGTGTTGTCGTGACCGAAGAGCTTGTCCGTGTCGACGGCCTGCGCATTGCCGCCCCCCGAACGCGACTGCGTCCACGAGCGGTCGATCTCGCCGAGGTCGACGGCGCCGTTCTGCGAAATGTCGGGCACCATCTGGCCGAACGTATCGTGGACCGGATTTCCGTTCAGGCATGAGTAAGGCGGGCACGGCGTGACGTTGGTCGTGTTGCCGTCGACGTGGCTCTGATTGAACGCGCGAAAATAGAGCCCGCCCTGGAAGCTCAGCGTGTTCGAATAGGCGTAGTTGCCGGTCCACGCGATCATCGCGAGTTGATTGTCCGTCGTCTGCGGTGTCGTGTAGACGCTGCCCCAGTCGTTCTGCAGAAGCTGGAGAGGGGTCGACGAAGCCGCGCCGAACATGTTGTTCGCCGCTGTGACCTCAAGGTGCGTCTCGAGCCCGTTCGCCCTGTAGCCGACGTCGCCGTAGAACCGGCTGATCTCCGAGGATCCGTCGACCCGCCACCCGTCGTCGGTGATGCCCTCCGCCGCCAGATAGACCGAATAGTCGCCGACCTGCTTGCCGAATTGCAGAGCCCCCTGGGCGCGTCCAAACGAGCCGCCGCGCAGGTCGGCTTCAAATCCCTGCCAGGTGAAGCCGTTCTTCATCGTGACGTTGAGCGCGCCGCCGAGCGCATTGAGGCCGAAGATCGGATTGCCGGCGACGATCGTCATCTTGTCGATCGCGTCGGCCGGAATCAGATCCCAGTTGACCGTGTCGCCGAACGCCTCGTTGATGCGCACGCCATTCTGATAGACCGCGAGGCCCTCCGCCTTGCCGGTTACCGGGGTCGCGTCGAAGCCGCGATAACTGACGTCGGGCTGGAAGTCGTTGCCCGAGACGTTGCCGACAGTGACGCCCGGCGCCTGACGCGCCAGCGTCTGCGTGACCGTCGAGTCCTTGTAGGTCTCGATGTCGGCCGCGCCGGTCTGCCAGACCGAGCCCGGGACCTTCGTCACGTCGATCTCGCCGCCGCCCAAGGGCGTCGTCGCGACCACATTGAACGTCGGAAGCTCAATCGTCTCGGCGTGGGCGGCCGTCAGCGCGGCGGCGAAGAACGCAACGCCGAGAGCGGCGAAACCGCGGGCCGTCCAACGCTCCATACGCCGAAAACTCCTCCCGTCCATTGTTCCCGTGCGCATCGCCGGAGGCGCCGGCATCGGGAGGGACAAGACGCGCAGAGTCTCGAACGCCCGCCCGCAGCGGAAGGAAGCCCACTCGCTCGCGGACTCTCTGAATGATTCGAAAACCGCCAAACGTCAATTGCTCCCAAAGAGATCTTGAGCTTCGGGCTGAAACTCCCGATCGTCGCGGGAAACATTCCCGCAACGCGAAACCCTCATTCCCGCAGGCCAAATCTCGCTTCGGCGACGGCGCCCCTCTCCGGCGCGGCGCGCAGCGCGAAATCGCCCCCGAGCGCTCTCACGCGCTGGCGCATGCCGGTGATCCCCATGCCTTCGACGATGTCGGGGCCGACGCCGCTGCCATCGTCGCTGACGCGAACGCGAAGTCCGCGGAGCGCGGGGTCGCCGAGCTCGGCGGCGCCGGTCGGCGTTTCATAGGTCAAGCTCGCCGAAACGCGCCGTGCGCCGGAGTGACGAAACGCGTTCGTCATCGCCTCCTGCACAAAGCGGTAGAGAGCCAGACTGGCGCGCGAACCCAAGCGCTCGACTTCCGGCGCGACGGCGAGGCGGACTTCGACATTCGGTTCGGCCCGACGCCATTGCTCCGCCAGCGCGCCGAGCGCAGCAGCAAGGCCGAGCTCTTCGAGCGCTGCCGGCCTGAGGCTCGCGAGAATGCGGCGGTTCTGGCGTTGCAGCGCCTCCACCGCATCGCGGATCGCACCGGCTGCGCCGGCCGCTCCATCGACGGCGCCGGCGCCGATGCGGCTCGCGAGAATTGCCGCGTTGGCCCGCAGGGCGAACAAATGCGGCCCGATTTCGTCGTGCAGTTCGCGGGCGATCGCCTTGCGCTCTTCGTCATGGGCGTCCAGGGCCCGCTGAAGCAATTGCCGGTTGGCCGCGCTGAGGTGCGAAAGCGCTTCGCCCAGCCGATTGATCCTCGTGCAGATGTCGACGAATTCGGGCGAGCCTGACATCTCGGCGCGCGCGCCGAAATCGCCCGCCTCGAGCCGCGCCAGCACATCGCCGGCGACGGCGAGCGGCCGCAGCGAGATGCGGACGAAGACGCTCGTCGCCACGAGCACGGCGAGGGCAAGCAGTCCGCCTCCGATCGCTTCGCGACGCGCTTGCCGCCAGACTTCGCCGACGACTTCGGTCGGATCGGCGAGGATGACAATCCAATCGAGGCGCCGACCGCGGACGACGACCGGTATCGTGGTCACGCCAGTCGGGGCGTGAACGAGCGCACGGAACCACGAAGGCGCCGCGGCGTCCGGGTCGGGAGCCGTGACGAGGGCGGAGGCGAACGCGTTCTCGCCGAGGCCGACCCGGACGTGGCGCAAGTACTGCAAGTTCGAGACGAGATTCCTGACCGCCTGTTCGGGGTCGGGAGTGTTCTGCAGATTGGCGAGGGAGGTTTCCAGGAACTCCTGCGTCAGTCGCGAAGCGCTGCCCGCCTCCGCCTGCACGCGCGGCCCAGCGTCCGCGAGAATGCGGCCGATGTCTACGGCGAGCCACAGCGCGAACAGCGCCGCAAACATGAGATTAAGTCGGTGCCGCAACGGGACTTTCCGCCACATTGGCCGTTCCTCCCGACGCAAAAGTTGATTTTGCCGATATCCTTGTCAATCTTGGCCGGAAGTCAGTCGAGGTGACCCACTCGACTTAAAGCCAGGGGAGTCGTTTTGCGGGTTCTCATTGTCGACGATCACCCGATCGTGGTGTCCGGCTGCAAGGCGCTCTTGGAGTTTGATCCCACGATCTCGGTTGTCGACGCCGCGGAAGCCAATAGCGGACAGGCCGCCTTTTTTGCGCTGAAACCCGACGTCGCAGTGATCGACTTGAACTTGCCGGGCCTGTCAGGCCTCGAAGTTTGCAGGCGCATACTCCAGCGGCAACCCGACGCTCGGCTCATCATCTTCAGCATGAACGATGATCCCGTGTTCGCAGCGCGCGCGATCGAGGCGGGCGCGAAGGGGTACATCGCCAAGAATGACGATCCCCTCTTGTTCGTCGAGGCGGTGCGAAGGGTGGCGAACGGCGGCGTCTACCTGCATCCGGAAATGGCGCGCCAGATCGCCTTCTTGCGCACAGGCGCCAACGCCAGTCGACTAGCGGACCTCAGCCCACGCGAATTGGAGATCCTGCGATTGCTGGCCGCAGGCAAGTCCATGGCGGAAATCGCCCATATCCTCAGCGTTTCCTATAAGACCGTCGCCAACAACTGCACCCAGCTCCGGCAAAAGCTGGGCGCCCGCAGCGCAATGGAGCTGATGCGCATCGCCCTCGATTCGCGTCTCAGCTGACCAGGAGGAGGCGGGTCTTAAAGGCGTCACGCGTCCGGTTCGCGTCGACCAAAGACCCGGCTCTGGCGGATGTCTTCCGCGTCGATCGTGATGAGCCCTTCGAGCGTCAACGTGCGATCCTTTTCGGCAAACAGCCGGTTGGCCTGACGCAAGCGAGCCCGGTCCAGTGCGTTGCGGATCGAGCGCGCATTGGCGAACAGCGGCTGCTCTCTGCGCAGCGGGATATATTCAGCAAGCGCCTGCCTCCCCTTCTCGCTCAGTTTGTAATTGAGCGAAGCGAGCATCTTTTCGCCGATCGCGATGAGATCGCCGTCGGTGTAGTCGGGAAAGTCGATGTGATGGGCGACGCGCGAGCGGAAGCCCGGATTGGAATGGAAGAAGCGATCCATCTTGTCAGCGTAGCCGGCGAGGATCACGACAAGGTCGTCGCGGTTGTTCTCCATCACCTGCAGGAGAATTTCGATCGCCTCCTGCCCATAGTCGCGCTCGTTCTCTTGCCGGTAAAGGTAATACGCCTCGTCGATGAACAAGACGCCGCCCATCGCCTTCTTGAGCACTTCCTTCGTCTTCGGAGCGGTGTGGCCGATATACTGGCCGACGAGATCGTCGCGCGTGACCGCGATCAGGTGTCCGCGCCTGACGTAGCCGAGCTTGTGGAGGATTTCCGCCATGCGCATGGCGACGGTCGTCTTGCCCGTCCCGGGATTGCCGGTAAAGCTCATGTGCAAGGTCGGCGCCTGCGAAGCGAGGCCGAACTTCGCCCTCACCTGATCCACCAGCAACAGCGCCGCAATCTCCCGAATGCGCTGCTTGACCGGCGCAAGGCCGATCAACTCGTCGTCGAGTTGTCGAAGGATCGGTCCGACGCCCGATTGCGCGAACGCCTCGCCAAGGTTGATCGTCGCCGGCGTCTCGGGCGCGGCCTCGGCGCCGCTCATGCGTAGCGCTTCCCTTCAGGCTTGTCGGTTGCGTAGGCGCGGGTCGCATAACGCTGGACGCGACCCTGCGCATTGGTTCGATCGAGACGGAAACCCTCCTCGTTCTTGGGCCGATTGACGATGAAGGATATCCGCACCAACTCCCAGCCGTGGGAGGAATCGAAGGCCGAGAGACGGATGTAACGGTCGCCGTAGACTTTGCGGCATGCGTTGAGCTCCATCAACACGCCCTTCGCGTCATGAAGGTCGAACATCGGCAATCCCCACATGTCCCAATAGGTGTTTCGGGGGTGCGGATCGTCGGTAAATTCCAGATTCACCGCCCAGCCGTTGTCGAGGCAATATTGGACTTGGGTCAGAATCTCGTCGTCAGTCAGGTCGGGCAGGAACGAGAAGCAGCCTTGTGTGATGCGCATGGAAAGTGTCTCCTGTACTCCTTCCCCTTTTGGGGGAAGGTGGCCCGAAGGGCCGGATGAGGGTCAGAACGCCACGGACGGCGTCGGCACGAAATCGAGCTGATCGGTCGAGGCGTAATTGAAGGTCACATCGCCCCAGACGTCGAGCGCCTGGCGCAGCGGCGTGCAAGACTTGGCGGCCTCCGCAAGAATCGTCGGCCCTTCGTGGACATAGTCACGGCCGGCGTTGCGCGCGAACACCATCGCTTCGAGCGCCACCCGATTCGCGGTCGCGCCCGCCTGAATTCCCAAGGGATGGCCGATGGTGCCGCCGCCGAACTGCAGCACCACGTCGTCGCCAAACAGGCTCAGGAGCTGGTGCATCTGCCCCGCATGGATGCCGCCCGAGGCGACCGGCATCACCTTGTTGAGCGACGCCCAATGCTGGTCGAAGAAGATGCCGTGCTCGAGCCTCATCGGGTTGAAGTCCTCGCGGCACACGTCATAATAGCCCTTCGTCGTCGCCGGATCGCCCTCAAGCTTGCCCACGACCGTTCCGGCGTGGATGTGATCGACGCCGGCAAGCCGCATCCATTTGGCGATGACCCGGAATGACACGCCGTGCGATTTCTGGCGCGTATAAGTGCCGTGGCCGGCGCGATGAAGGTGCAGGATCATGTCGTTCTTGCGCGCCCATTTCGCCATCGACTGGATCGCCGTGTAACCGATCACGAGGTCGATCATGACGATGACCGAGCCAAGCTCCTTGGCGAATTCGGCGCGCTCGTACATGTCCTCCATCGTCGCGGCGGTGACGTTGAGATAGCTGCCCTTGACTTCGCCCGAGGCCGCTTCCGCCCTGTTGACCGCCTCCATGCTGTAGAGAAAGCGGTCGCGCCAGTGCATGAAGGGCTGCGAGTTGATGTTCTCGTCGTCTTTGGTGAAGTCCAGGCCGCCCTTCAACGCCTCGTAGACGACGCGCCCGTAATTGCGGCCCGAGAGCCCGAGTTTCGGTTTGACAGTCGCTCCGAGAAGCGGCCGGCCGAACTTGTCGAGCCTTTCGCGCTCGACCACGATGCCTGTCGCCGGCCCCTGGAACGTCTTCACATAGGCGACGGGGAAGCGCATGTCCTCGAGCCGAAGCGCCTTCAGCGGCTTGAAGCCGAACACGTTGCCGATGATCGACGCCGAGAGATTGGCGATCGAGCCTGGCTCGAACAGGTCGAGGTCGTAGGCGATATAGGCGAAGAACTGCCCGTCCGTTCCCGGCACGGGATCGACGCGGAAACATTTGCCGCGATACTTTTCGCTGGCGGTGAGGCGATCCGTCCAGACCACGGTCCAGGTTGCAGTCGAGGACTCGCCCGCGACCGCGGCAGCCGCCTCGATCGGGTCGACCCCTTCCTGCGGAGTGACCCGAAAACAGGCGATGATGTCGGTGTCCTTCGGCGCATAGTCAGGCTCCCAATAGCCCATCTTGCGGTATTCCATGACGCCGGATTTGTAGCGATCTTTCCCCTTGACGGTCTGCGACGGCTGAACCTTCATAGCATTGTCCTCCCTGGGGCTCGAGCCTTGCTCGGCCCGATCAGCATGCTTCCTCTTACGCGCAGTTGCTCTTTCAGTTAAGTTCATTGTTTGAAACGTTACGTTTCACCAGGATAAAACAATGCTGCGACAGGTGACGCTTCATCAGTTGCGCCTTTTCTCGGCGCTCGCGCGGCGCATGAATATGACGCGGGCGGCGGAGGAGATGCATGTGACGCCGTCGGCGTTCTCCGTCCAGATCAAGCAGCTTTCGCTGGGCTTGGGGCTGCCGCTGCACGAACAGGCCGGCAAGAAGCTCTTTCTCACCGAGGCCGGACGAGCCGTCGCCGCCGCAAGCCGGGACGTCATCGAACGGCTGGACCTCCTCGGCATGGAACTCGCGGAAATGCAGGGCTTGGAGCGGGGCTGTGTCCGGCTGGCGATGATTACGACGGCCAAATATTTCGCGACTCGACTGATCGGCGATTTTTGTCGCGCCCATCCCCAGGTCGAGTTCGTGCTCGAAGTGGTCAACCGCGAGCAGATTTTGGAGCGCATGCGACAAAATCTCGACGATCTCTACATCATGGGCCAGGCGCCGGAAGACCTGGGTGTCGTCGCGGCGCCCTTCGCGGACAATCCGCTGGTCGTGCTTGCCCCGGCCGGACATCCGCTATGCGAAAAAAAGAGGATCGCGCCATCCCTCTTGGAACGCGAGCCCTTCATCCTGCGCGAGCCGGGGTCTGGAACGCGGCAGGCGACCGAACGGTATTTCGCCGAGCACAAAATCCGTCCAGTTAGGCGCATGACGCTCGGCAGCGATGAAACGATCAAGCAGGCCGTCGCCGCCGGACTCGGCCTCGCCGTCCTCTCGCGCCACGTTTTGACGCTCGATACTTCGCCCGGTCCGTTGCGCGAGCTTGACGTGCAGGGCTTCCCGATAACGCGCCGGTGGTATGTCGTGCATCTGAAAGAGAAGAAGCTTTCGCCGCTCGCCCGCGCTTTCCTGATTTTGCTGAAAAACTCGCGTCGAGAGAACGCCGCTGGGACCGAGCGCAATGCCGATTCGAAACGCCGAAGAAATGCGCCGAGCCTCGCCTCGGGGCGATAACGCCCGCTTCGCCTTTCAGGCGGCGCGACTTTCAGCTTCGAAGCTGGCCCGGATCGCTGCGATGTTCGTGGCATAGGCGGAAGGTCCGCCTTTGAACACCGCCGAGCCTGCGACGAGTACGTCAGCGCCCGCGTTTACGACCAAGGGCGCCGTCTCGGGCGTGACGCCGCCGTCGATCTCAATGCGGATGTCGCGGGCTCCGATCATGCTTCTCACGCGCGCGACCTTCTCGACCACCGCCGGTATGAACGCCTGTCCGCCGAAACCGGGGTTCACGGTCATCAGCAAAATAAGATCGAGCCGGTCGAGGACGTATTCAATCGCGCTTTCCGGCGTCGCCGGATTGAGCGAAACGCCCGCCTTCTTGCCGAGCGCGCGGATCACCTGCAACGACCGGTCGAGATGTTTCGTCGCCTCGGCGTGCACGGTGACGTAGTCGGAGCCCGCCTTCGCGAAGGCTTCGAGGTAAGGATCGCATGGCTCGATCATCAGGTGGCAGTCGAACGTCTTGTCCGTGTGCGAACGTAAGGCGGCAATCACCGGCGGGCCGAAAGTTATGTTCGGCACGAAATGTCCATCCATGACGTCGAGATGGATCCAGTCGGCGCCGGCCGCCGCGACGTCGCGCACTTCCTGGCCGAGCTTGGAGAAGTCAGCCGACAGAATCGACGGCGCGATTATGACGGGTCGGTCCAGCAGGCTCATGGGGCAGCCTCCCTTATGCTGCGTTCAGACGATGCGGCCTCGACGGCGCGCCTTTCGGCCACGTCTATCGTTGGCCACGGCATGCGCAACAGCGGCGGATTGAAGGGCGACATTCATGTGCGGAAGACCTTTCGTCGGGTCACGCGCGCTCGGCGCGCCGGCGGCGTTCCACCAGTTTCAGAATCATTGGCGTCAGGATGAGCTGCATGGCGATGTCGAGCTTTCCGCCGGGGATCACAATCGAATTGGCGCGGCTCATGAAGCTGTTGTGGATCATCGAAAGGAGATAGGGGAAATCGATGCCGTGCGGATCCCGGAAGCGGATGACGACCATCGATTCGTCGGGCGTTGGAATCCAGCGCGCGATGAATGGATTCGACGTGTCGACCGTCGGCACGCGCTGGAAGTTGATGTCCGTCTGAGCGAATTGCGGACAGATGAAGTTGATGTAGTCGGGCATGCGGCGCAAGATCGTGTCGGTGACCGCTTCCGTCGTGTAGCCGCGCGACGCCTTGTCGCGATGCAGCTTCTGGATCCACTCGAGATTGATGACCGGAACGACGCCGATCTTCAAATCGACATATTGGGCGACGTTGACCGTGTCGGTGATGACTGCGCCGTGCAGGCCTTCATAGAAAAGCAGATCCGAGCCCGGCTCGAATTCGCGCCAGGGCGTGAAGGTTCCTGGAGGAGCGCCATATTGCTCCGCTTCGAGATCGTCGTGAATGTAAACGCGAGTGCGTCCGCCGCCGCTTTCCGAATACGCTCGGAAGGTCTTCTCAAGCTCTTCGAAGAGATTGGCGTCCAGGCCGAAGTGGCTGTAGTGATTATCGCCCTTGGCGCCGGCCTCCTTCATCCGTTCCCGCATTTCGAGCCGGTTCCAGCGGTGGAAGGCGTCGCCCTCGATATAGACAGCGTCGACTTTCTCGCGCCGGAAGATCTGCTCGAACGTCCGCTTGACCGATGTCGTGCCGGCCCCCGAGGAGCCGGTGATCGCGATGATGGGATGCTTGATCGACACCGCTTCAAAATCCTGAGTTAACCGCTCAACGACGGAGCAAGCCGCGCCTGGCGAAAAGCGGCGCCGACGGGGCGTCGCTCCCCTCAGCGTAATAGCGGGCGACGCGCTCGACCTTGTCCTTCGAGCCGAAGATCAGCGGCGTTCTTGCGTGGATGGAAGCGGGCGTTTGGTCCAGGATGCGATGAAACCCATCGATCGCCGCGCCGCCCGCCTGTTCGATGAGGAAGGCGATCGGAGCGGCTTCATAAAGCATGCGCAAGCGCCCATTCTCATAGCCTTCACGCGAATCCTGCGGATAGAGATAGACGCCGCCCCGGATCAGGATGCGATAGACGTCAGCCACGACAGCGCCGACCCAACGCATATTGAGGTTCCGCCCTCGCGGTCCCTCGTCGCCTTCGAGGCAGTCATCGATATAGGCGCGAATCGGGTCGGGCCAGTGACGGGAGTTCGAAGCGTTGATGGCGAATTCATTGGAACCGCCAGGAACGCGCACGTCGATCAGCGACATGCGGAATCTGTTGGCGTCCGGGTCGAGGGTGGCCATGTGGACGCCGGCGCCGAACGTGAATACGATGTCGACATGCGGTCCGTAAAGCACGAATGCGGCCGCCCGCTGCCGGGCGCCTGCTTGCAGGAAATGTGAAGCCTCGAACTTGCCCGCTGGCGCGTCGAAGACGGAGACAAACGTTCCGAGCGAACTGTTGATGTCGATATTGCTGGAGCCGTCGAGGGGATCGATCGCAACCAAAAGCCCGCCGCCTGGATCCAGAACAACTGGATCGACGCGCTCCTCCGAAACGACCGCCCGAACGCCGGCGCCGCTCAGGCCGTTCAGGAAGGCCTTCTCCGAGAAAACGTCCAGAGCTTTTTGCGCGACTCCATCGTGAGCCGGGCCGACGTTGGCGCTCAAGGCGCCGTCAACGCCACCGCGGCGAACGAGATCGGCGACGGACAGCGAGGCTTGGGCAAACGCGCTCAGAACCCGAGCAACCTCCGGAGGCGCGTTCGCGCTCAAGAACGCGTCGAGATCGTTTCCAACTCCTGCGGAACCTGCCACGAGCGCCCCCCATTCTGCGCTGCTTTGTCTGCGGCGCGCCCACTTGGAGAAAGTATAGGAATCTTTGCGGCAGAAAGAAAACGGATTTAAATTTTGGGCGGCATTCAATTTCCTGATTACGCGCTTGCGTCAGCTTCAGACGTTCAGTAGAACGGAACATGAACATGTTGTTTTCGCAGGGGTTCTCTGATGGCGCGCAATCAGGTTCAGTTTCAGAAAGGCCTCAGCGAGGCTCGTTTCGCGGAGATTTACGGAACCGAAGAGCAATGTCATGCGGCGCTGGTCAAATGGCGGTGGCCGAACGGGTTCGAATGTCCCGGGTGCAAGGGCGCTGATCACTGCGTCGTCACGCGCGGCGCGCGGCGTTTATTCCAGTGTAACGCGTGTCGCAAGCAGACCTCTGTCAAAGCGGGAACGATCTTCGCTTCGAGCAAGCTGCCGCTGCGCATCTGGTTCAAGACGATCTACCTGGTCACGCAATCAAAGAAGGGCATTTCCAGTATCGAACTCGGTCGACGCCTTGGCGTCACCCAGACGGCTGCTTGGATGATGAAGCACAAGCTCGCTCAAGTCATGTTGGAGCGTAACGCGAGCAAACGCTTGAAAGGCAACGTCCAGATGGACGACGCCTATATCGGCGGCGCCCGGTCCGGCCGCCGCGGGCGCGGCGCAACAGGCAAGACGCCGTTCGTCGCTGCGGTCGCGACAACCGACGACGGCAAGCCAGATCAAATCATCCTTCGGCCTGTCAAAGCCTTCAGCAGCTTTGCGATCCGAAAACTCGCAAGCACCGCGCTCAGGCCCGGCGCCAATATCGTCTCCGACGGCCTGGCGTGCTTCGCCGCCGTCACCCAAGCCGGATGCCTGCACACCTCAATAAAGACCGGAAGCGGCAAGCAAGCGGTTCGCACCCCTGCTTTCAAATGGGTCAATACCGCATTGGGCAATATCAAAGCCGCCCTCGTCGGGACCTACCGAGCCGTAGGAGAAAAACACGTCCCTCGATATCTCGCGGAGTTCGAATATCAATTCAATCGCCGATACGAGCTCGAAACCATGACCCCCCGCCTCGCATTCGTTGCGCTGAGGACCCTCCCGATGCCTTACCGCTTGCTAAAACTGGCTGACGTTGCCGCGTAATCAGGTTCAATTTTGTTTAAGTCGTAGAGTCCCGCATGCGCTCTCTGACGTTGCGGCACATCGAGACGCTGCAGGCAATCGCGGCCGCGGGTTCACTCGTTCAGGCCGCCGCGGCACTCAACATGACCCCCGCGGCGCTCACGGCGCGGGTGAAGGGCCTCGAGGACGCGGTCGCGCTGAAGCTCTTTGACCGCGTTTCGACCGGCATGCGGCTGACAAAGGCCGGCGAAGCCGCCCTCGAGGCCTCGCGCGGGGTCGAGCGCGCGATGGGCGATTTCAACAATGCGATGCAGGCAATCAGCACGGGAGAGGGCGGCAGGCTCTCCGTCGGCGCAGTGTCGACCGCGAAATACTTCGCGCCGCGGCTTATCGCCGCGTTCGTCGCCTCTCGTCCGAAGCTCGACTTGCGGTTCCTCATCGGCAATCGCGACGCAACCGTGGAGTCGTTGCGCAGCGGCGACATCGAGGTTGCTCTGACGGGGCGGCCGCCGCGCGACCTGGCGGTCGAGACGTTTCCGCTGGGCCCCCATCCTTACGTGCTGATCGCCCCGCCAGGGCATCGCCTGGCCGGCGTGAAACGACTGAGCCGTGCGGCTCTTGCAGGCGAAGCGTTCCTGTTTCGTGAGGTGGGCTCCGGCACCCGCTCGCTGTTCGACGACTTCATCGGCGATACGGCGATCAAGTCTGTTCAGATTGGCATGGAGCTCGGTTCGAACGAGACGATCAAACAGGCGGTCATGGCGGGGCTGGGCATCGCATTGATTTCAGCCCATACGATCGCTGCGGAGGTCGCGAGCGGACGACTGGTATGCCTTGATGTCGCCGAGTTGCCGATTGTTCGCCGATGGTACGCGATGAACCGAACCGACCGCTTCCTGTCTCCCGCCGCGCGCGCGTTTCGCGACTTCGCCGTCAGCGAGGGCCCGCGGTTCCTCCCGAGCCTGCCAGGCGACGAGCGTTCGGCGACGCTTTAGCTGCGCGAAGGCGAGAGGGAGGACAGCCCGCTTACGGTATGGGCGTTACCCAACTTGCGTCGCCATTGGGCGGCCAGAGATAGGGAGGATAGTCGGGCTCAACTTTATATCTGCGGAAGCAACGCTTCTCCAGAAGATCGCCTAAATCGACGCCGTTGATTACTGTCCCTCTCCATATAATGGCGCCGGCGTCAACTTCGCCAGCCCGCCCAAAAATTCTGGTATACCTCATCTGCCAGCTCCCATCGTCGAGGTGTTCGGCCGCTTCGCACCCTGGAACCACGAGGATACGAGCGGACGACGACGATGAAGCAACCGGCAAGGCCGCCAAAGATACCGCCGCAAAGCAGCGCGACAATAGAAAAAACTGATTCATCGCGTGCTCCCAAGTCTGTCGTAAACAAAAAGGTTCCTCTCTTTTCCGCTTCGCCGCGCCGTAGGGCAAGGCCATAGGGCAAGGCGCGCTCGGCGGCGCTCGGCGCGCGTCGAGGTCCATATGGTCTGCTCTAAGCAAGGTTTCGTCGGTTGACCAACGGATGCGCTTGGAATGCGGTGTCGGCTTTCGCCAACTGCGGACGTGCCGTCGCACACGTCCGGGGCAGCTATGTGCCAATATGCGACATCCACAGATGGCGGCTCAGTCAGTGGGGATCGTAAACTGAAAGAGAGCACCCCGCGGCTCGCACCTGGTCGCCCACAGCCGCCCACCATGGGCTTCGACAATCGAGCGGCAAATCGAGAGGCCCAATCCCATTCCGTTGGCCTTGGTGGTGTAGAAGGCGTCGAAGAGCCGTGAAAGTGTCTCTGGCGCCAGTCCCGGACCCGAATCCCGCACTGCGACCAGCACTCCGTCCGGGTCGGCTTTCTCGGTGCTGAGCAGCAATTCTCGGGGCGCGCCGGTCGTTTCGCTCATCGCCTGGACGCCATTGATGATCAGGTTGAGAATCACTTGCTGTAGCTGCACTCGGTCGGCTTCGATGGTCGGCAGGCCCGCCGCGAGTTGCGTGCCGACCGTGACGCCGGTCTTGAGCGCTTCGCTGCGGGTTAGGGCGGTCACCTCCAGGATCGCCGCATTGAGGTCGACGACCTCCTTCCGGGGCGGCGCTTTTTTGATGAGAGACCCGATCCGGTCGACGACGTCGCCGCCTCGATCGGCGTCGTTCACAATGCGGGCGAGCGCATCCCTCACCTCGGCCAGATCGGGTGGGCTTTTGTCTAAAAACCGCAGCGCAGCAGCGGCGTTTGTGCGCGCCGCCGCAATGGGCTGCTTGATTTCATGAGCAATCGAGGCCGTCAACTGGCCTATCGTCGCGACGCGGTTGGCATGCGCCAGCTCGCTCTGCATCTCGCGATATTGCCGCTCGCGACGGGTGCTCTCCAAGGCAATGGTGGCTTGCGCAGCGAAGTCCCCGAATATGGAAATCTGTTTGTCGGTGAACGGCTGCACTTGTTTGCGGCCCAGGGTAATTATCCCGACTACCTCATTGTCTTTGAGCAACGGCACAACCAGGCTCGTTCGATAACCTGCGTTCACCGTCGGGATCCAAAAATCATCCCGAAGATCGCCTTCAAGTGCTGCCAAGTCGGGGATGTGGGCGGGTAACCTGCTTGCGGCTAATTGACCCAGATAGCTCCCGTTGTCGAGCACCGGGCGTGATGACCACGCCTGACTAACCAAAAGGGCGTCCCCTCGCGCCGCCACGAGACGAAGGCCGCCTTCTTCGGAGAGACGTAAGGCGCCTAGGTCTGCTCGGCAGAGACGTGTGGCGCTGTCGAGGATGGCGTCGAAGATGGGCTGCAAGTCGTGCGGCGAGCTCGCAATGGCGCGCAGCACTTCCGAGATGGCCGTCTGTTGCTCGATGAGTTCGGCCACCCGATCTTGCGGGTCAGATGCGATCCTTTCTCCGTGGATACTCGTGCTCATGCGGAGCAGTTCCTCGGCTTGGACGGTGAAGGCAGCATAGCCGCTCCAGCCGCAGTTCGCGATAGCTCTCACGGCCGTCCAACCAGAAGATGCGGTCAAACATCCAACATCTGCTCTGGGTCAAAACCCTGACTTCCTCGTTGGGGGCCGCACCTCCGCTGCCGCCGAGTGCAGAGATTCGTCCGGGAGGGCAGTCCGTTGGTCAAGCCGCGCAATTCTGCTTAGACCTTGGCGTCCATGTTTGTGATTGTGTCGCGCACGCCTCGACTGTCGGTCGCGCGCGCCCGGCCGAGCGTGGCGAGTGACCACTTGACGTCGACCGATATTTGCTTCCGAAAAGTCGAAATGCGTGCTATGGTCTTCTGCATGACCAGCAAAAATGTCGTCTCCTCACCCAAGCCCGAGCCAAGCTCGTCCCGCAGCGGCGCCGCGCGGTTTGAGGACGAGGAAGGGAAGAGAAAAAAAAATTATGGCTATGCACTTGACTCAAGTTCGATCAACTGGTTGTGCCGGGGACAGGGGATCTGCCGCCTCGGATTTCTTTCGCGGGGAGCGGACCGAGATCGACGGCTTGCTGCATCAACCTCAGGAACAGCAGTCCGCGCGATCCCGATGTTCGGCGATTGAAGCGGAAGGTGTACTCATCCAGGTAATAGTCGATGTGTGTGACACTGACGGCTCCCTGGTGCGTCCCGAGCAGCCATCGCTTCAGCAGCGACGCGACGCGGTTGGCCAGCGGCAACAGGTTTTCGCCCACGTCCGCGCTGGCGCGGGCGATTTCGCGGCGATAGCCCAGCCGGTCGAGTCCGTTGTAACCCCTCCAGTCGTCCGTGCGCACTTGGCTGCCAGGCTCAACCGAGGCGGTGATCGCCGCCTCCAGGCTCTTGGCTGAAGCGTCGGGCACGCGTGCCAGCCGGATGCGACCGATCCCCTTGGCCGCCTGTTGAGCTGCGACCACCACCAATACCTTGCCTTGCGCTCCGCGCCCACGCTTGCCCGGTTTCGGGCCGCCGATGAAAATCTCGTCGACTTCGACCATGCCTTGCAGCCGCTCACGACCGGGACGAACCATCGCCCGACGCAATTTGTGCAGCAATGTCCACGCTGTGCGGTAGCTCCCCAGCCCCAACACCCGCTGCAGGCCCAGAGCGCTGGTCCCGCCTTTCTGGCTGGTCACGTGCCAGAGCGCTTCGAACCACACGCGCAAGGGCAAATGGGTGTCCGCGAACAGACTTCCCGCCGTCGCCGACGTCTGTCGGTCGCACCGACGGCAGTGACGCAAGCCTCGCGCCGTCACCCAATGATCCGCCGTGCCGCATATCGGACAGCGGAAGCCTTCCGGCCACCGCAGCTGCGCGACATAGTCAAGGCACGCTGCTTCGTCTACGAACCAATCGCGAAACTCCAGCACCGTGCGGGGATAATCAGCCACGGCCGAACCACAACAGCTTGGGCCACTTGAGTCAAGTGCATAGCCCTAAAAAAAATTTTCGGAAATCCCGTGTAACCCATTGGAAAGGCTCGATTCGGACGAGAGAATCCAAGGAAATCCAAGCTTTTCCAACCCCGCGCAGGCAAGGAAACCCAAGACAATCCAAGAAAATACAAGGAAATCCCAGGGAATCCAAATCCAGCGCGCGGCCATTAATACGGCAGGCCGACGTAGTTTTCGGCGAGCGCAGTCTGGGCGGCTTTCGAACTGAAGAGATAATCGAGCTCCGCCGCCTGGATCTTCTGATCGAAACCGCTCGCTTCCGGGAAGCGGTGCAGCATCTGCGTCATCCACCAGGAGAAGCGTTCGGCTTTCCAGACGCGGGCCAGTGCGCGCTCGGCGTAGGCGTCCAGTCCGGCGGCTGAATTCGCCCGGTATCGTTCGACGAGCGCCGCCGCAAGATAGGCGACGTCGCTGGCGGCGAGGTTCAGTCCCTTCGCTCCAGTCGGCGGCACGATATGGGCGGCGTCGCCGGCGAGGAACAGGTTGCCGAACCGCATCGGCTCGGCGACGAAGCTGCGCAAGGGCGCGACGCTTTTCTCGATCGAGGCGCCGGTCTGCAGGTTGCGGACCGCCTCTGCATCGAGCCGCCGCGTGAACTCTTCCCAAAACTTGTCGTCCGGCCAATGCTCGACGTGTTCGTCCAGCCGGCACTGCAGATAGTAGCGGCTGCGGGTCGTCGAGCGCATCGAGCAGAGCGCGAAGCCGCGCTCATGGTTGACGTAGATCAGCTCCGGCGAGATGGGCGGCTTGTCGACGAGGATGCCGAGCCACCCGAACGGATAGACGCGCTCGTAGGCGCTGATCCTGTCCTCGGGGATCGAGCGCCTGCTGACGCCGTGAAAGCCGTCGCAGCCGGCGATGTAGTCGCACTCGATCTCCTTGACGGCGCCGTCGGCGCGGAAGCGAACCCGGGGCCGGCTGCTCTCGATATCATGCAGGCTGACGTCCAAGGCCTCGTAGACCGAGGGCGCGCCGATTGCGGCGCGGGCGTCCATCAGGTCGCGCGTGACCTCGGTTTGCCCGTAAACGGTGACGGTCTTGCCGGTCAGCGTCTTGAAATCGATGCGATGCCGCACGCCGTTGAAGGCGATCTCTATTCCGTCGTGGACGAGCCCCTCGCGATGAAGACGCGTCGCCGCGCCCGCCTCCTCGATCAGGCCGACGGCGCCCTGCTCGATGACGCCGGCGCGAATGCGGCTCAAGACGTAGTCCTTCGTTTTCTGCTCGAGGATGACCGTGTCGATTTGAGCCTTGGCCAGCAATTGCCCGATAAGAAGGCCGGATGGGCCTGAGCCGATGATGGCGACCTGGGTGCGCATGTCGAGACCCTCCCTGAAATTGCGGCCTTGGAACCCATGCCGGCGCGGCATCGTGCGCGTCGGGCTGAATAAGGCGGAGAATCACCTTCCCGAGCCGCGAGCGCCAGCGCGTTCTTAACATTTCATAAATGATTCGGGCCCCAAGATGGTTAACGAAACGGCAACGGATAGGTGCAATGAACGCGCATGTGGGCCCTGCTCAGATATTGAATTTCCGGGCCCGGTCGCTGCTCGCTTTCGTCCTCGAACCGAGTGAGCCGATCGCCGACTGGCTTCAGGCGCTCGACGCCTGGCTCGTCCGGTCGCCGACCTTCTTCGCCTCGAAACCTGTCATCCTCGAAATGGGGGGGCTTGACCTCGGCGCCAAGGAATACCGCAATCTCCTGAGCTATCTGGCGCTGCGACATATTCGCGTCATGGGGGTCGAGAACGCAAACCCGACGCTGGTCGGGCCGCACCTGCCGCCGGTGGTGACCGGAGGCCGCACGGTGAACGCGCCGGCGGCGCTGGAGGAAGACGCTCCGCCCGCGGCAGAGCCGGCAAAGCCGGAAAAGTCCAACGCGCTCATCATCGACGCGAACGTGCGCTCCGGCCAGTCGATCGTGCATCCGGAAGGCGACGTGACGATCGTCGGCCGCGTCGCCTCCGGCGCCGAGATCGTCGCCGGCGGGTCCGTCCATATCTATGGCGCGTTGCAGGGCCGCGTGATCGCCGGCATCTCCGGTTCGCCTTCAGCGCGCATCTTCTGCACCGAGGCGCGCGCCGAGCTCATCTGCATCGGCGGCGTCTATGTCACAGCCGAAAGCATGAACCCTGAGATCGAGGGCCGCAGCCTCGAGGTCCGGCTGGACGGAGATGAACTCAAGCTCAAAATCCTCGATTGAGCTCCTAAGAGGACAGAACGAATGAGCAAGGTGATCGTAGTCACATCCGGAAAAGGCGGCGTGGGCAAAACCACCTCGACCGCCTCGATCGGCGCAGCGCTCGCGCAGAGCGGTCAGCGCGTCTGCGTCGTCGATTTCGACGTCGGACTGCGCAATCTCGACCTGGTGATGGGCGCGGAGCGGCGGGTCGTCTATGACTTCATCAACGTCGCCCAAGGCGACGCCAAGCTGACGCAGGCCTTGATCCGCGACAAGCGGGTCGACACGCTGCATCTCCTGGCCGCCTCGCAGACCCGCGACAAGGACGCGCTCACGGACAAAGGCGTCGAGCGCGTCATCCGGGAACTCAGGGACAGCTTCGATTGGGTGCTCTGCGACAGCCCGGCGGGCATCGAACGAGGCGCGCTGCTCGCGATGCGCTTCGCCGACCAGGCGATCGTCGTGACCAATCCGGAAGTCTCCTCGGTGCGCGACTCCGACCGCATCATCGGCCTGCTCGATTCCAAGACCGTGCGCGCAGAGTCCGGCGAGCGGATGGAGAAGCAATTGCTTCTGACCCGCTTCGATCCGGGCCGCTCCAGCCGCGGCGAGATGCTGACGGTAGCGGACGTGCTCGACATCCTCTCGATCCCGCTCATCGGCATCATCCCCGAGAGCGAGGAGATCCTGCGCGCCTCCAACGTCGGGGCCCCGGTGACGCTGAACGGCTCGGTGAGCCCGGCCGGGCGCGCCTATCGCGAAGCGGCCCGGCGTCTCGCCGGCGAAACCGTGCCGATGATGGTCCCGGACGAAAAGAAGACCTTGTTGAACCGCCTGTTCGGACGGAGGGCAGCGTGAGCCTCTTTCGATTTTTGAAGTCGCGCGGTACGGCGCCGGTCGCGCGCGAGCGGCTGCAGATCCTGCTGGCGCATGAGCGCGTCTCGCTCGGTCCCCGCGATCTCGTCGCGATCCTGCGCGATGAGCTCATCGCCACGATCGCGCGCCACATCGAATTCGACCCGGAGAAGCTTTCGGTGAAGATGGACCGCGCCGGGGCCTTCTCGACGCTCGAGATCGATGTGGAGATTCCTTGCGAAAAGATCGCCGCACGGGCGCCCGGCCAGCCGTCAGCGGCGGCGCTCGGCTGAGGCGACGGGCCCGCCCGTCACCCCCATAAGCCCGCGACGCCGGAATAGACGCCGAAGATGACCGTCACGAGGATGATCGCGCCCGAAACGGCCGCATAGGCGCCCTCGAGCCGGTACGGGGCTGGCAGGCGGCGGGCGAGCAGATACAGGAAGCCCAGCACGATCGGCAGCAGAAGGGCGTTCATCACCTGCACGCCGACGCTGAGCGAAACGAGATTGACGCCCGAGCCGACGATGATCGCGCAGAGTATCAGCGCCGCCGCATACGAGCCATAGAACCACGGCGCCTCGCGCGGCTCGTCCTCGAGCTTGTGCTTGGCGCCGAGGACCTCGGCCAGGGTGCGCGCCGCGGTCAAGGTCACGACGATCGCCGCCACCAGCGCGGCGCCGGCCATGCCGAGGCCGAACAAGAGCTTGCCTGTGAAGTCGCCGAGGAAGGGCGTGATCGCCCCGACGATTTCCTCGACCGTGTCCAAGGCCCGCTCGCCGCCCGCCTTGCCGAGCGTCGCCGCGACCGCGACCAGAACGGCCGCCATGACAAGCTGGGTCAGGACCGCGCCGATCGCCGTATCGAGCCGCGCCGACGGCAAATCGTCCGGCGTCAGGCCTTTCTCGGCGACCGAGGCCTGCTGGAAGAACACCATCCAGGGCATGATCACCGCGCCGATGTTGGCGGAGGCGAGGAACAGATATTTGGGATCGGCGATCGGGATCGTCAGGGCGCCGGAGACGACTTCGTTCAGGCCAGGGTGGGCGAGCAGTGCGACGGCCAGAAAGACGAGCTCAAAGGCGCCGACGACGATCGCGATACGCTCAACTGTGTGGTATCCGTGCATGAGGGCCATCGCCAGGAGCGCGGCGACGACGAGCGCGAGCGTCAGCGGCGCGGGAACCCCAAGAAGATTGCCCACCCCCGTCACACCCGCGAACTCGGTCAGGAGCGCGCCGAGGCAGGTCACGATCAGCGTAGCCACGGATAGCCACGCCCAGCCGCGTCCGAACTGCGACTTGATCAATTCCGCATGGCCCTTGCCGGTCACGGCGCCGAGACGGACGGTCAACTCCTGCACGATGTAGAGAATTGGGATCAGGATAAACTGCAGCATTAGCAGGCTGTAGCCCCACTGCGCCCCGCTCTGCGCCGCCGTGATGACGCTGCCCGCGTCGGTGTCGGCGAGCATGACGACGAGGCCCGGTCCCGCCACGGCGAGAAAACGGCGCCAGCGGAACGACGAAGGGGCGAAAGCTTCAGCGGACATTGGGGGCAGCAAACCTGAAAGCGCGTGGAGATCCTGTTCCCCATTGGTGACCGCGCCCTTGGTTGATAGCAAGCTACGTGCCGGACAATTGGAATTGTTTCAAATCCAAAGGCGCGACGTATCGCCGCGCCTTTGCCGAAAAATATAGACCAGTATCAGGCGCTCGCAATCGCGCGCTGCTGGGTCTGGACCGCAGGACGGCTCGGTTTCTCGAGCATATCGCCGGCTGAGAGAACGACGATCAACACAAGCGCGGCCCAGGCCGCGTAGGACGGAGATCCAGATCACCGCCGGATAACCGATCAATGCGACAAGAACGACAAGAACCAGAACAACGCCGGCGATTGTTGAATAGATTACGCCATTACCCATAAGAACCTCGCTTGATATTGCGTATTGCATTCAGAACGCGGCTTGTCCAAGACATCGACTGTGGCGTCAATAACGCAAGTCCGGCGCCAAAGTCGGGGGTCGAACTCGAGCTGGGCCGGTCAGCAAGGGCTGCCTCAACCGAGGTTCAGCTCCTTGAAGAAATCGTTCCCCTTGTCATCGACTACGATGAAGGCGGGGAAATTCTCGACCTCGATCCGCCACACGGCCTCCATCCCGAGTTCGGGATATTCGTGGACCTCGACCTTCCGGATGCAGTCCTGCGCGAGACGCGCGGCTGGGCCGCCGATCGAGCCGAGATAGAAGCCGCCGTGCGCAGCGCACGCCTTGCGCACCTCGGCGGAGCGGTTGCCTTTCGCGAGCATGATCATCGAGCCGCCGGCAGCCTGGAACTGATCGACGAAGGAATCCATCCGCCCCGCCGTCGTCGGGCCGAACGAGCCGGACGGCATGCCTTCCGGCGTCTTGGCCGGCCCGGCGTAATAGACCGGGTGGTCGCGCAAATATTGCGGCATCGGTTCGCCGCGGTCGAGCCGCTCGCGGATTTTCGCATGCGCCGCATCGCGGGCGACGATCATCGGGCCGGTCAGGGCGAGGCGGGTGCGGATCGGATGTTTGGTCAGCTCAGCCAGAATTTCCCTCATCGGCCGGTTGAGGTCGACGTTGACGACCTCGCCGCCGAGCCGGGCTTCGTCGACCCTAGGCAGGAAGCGCGCGGGGTCGCGCTCCAGTTCCTCGAGGAACACGCCCTCGCGGGTAATCTTCCCGAGCGCCTGACGATCGGCCGAGCACGAGACGCCGATGCCGATCGGCAGAGAAGCGCCATGTCGCGGCAGGCGGATCACGCGCACGTCGTGACAGAAGTACTTGCCGCCGAATTGCGCGCCGACGCCGAGCGCCTGCGTCAGCTTGTGGATCTCGTCCTCGAGCGCGAGGTCGCGGAACGCGCGTCCGTCCGGCGCGCCGCTTGCCGGCAGCGCGTCGAGATAGCGGGCGGACGCGAGCTTGACGGTCTTGAGGTTCAGTTCAGCGCTCAAGCCGCCGATGACGATCGCGAGATGATAAGGCGGGCAGGCAGCGGTCCCCAGCGTGAGGATCTTCTCCTTGAGGAAGGCGAGCATCCGCTCATGGGTCAGGATGGACGGCGTCGCCTGATAGAGGAAGGTCTTGTTGGCCGAGCCGCCGCCCTTGGCCATGAACAAGAACTTGTAGGCATTCTCGCCTTCGGCGGCGATGTCGATCTGCGCCGGCAGATTATCGCCCGTGTTCTTCTCTTCGAACGTCGAGAGCGGCGCGACCTGGCTGTAGCGCAGGTTCTTCTTCCGGTACGCTTCGCGAATTCCTAAGGCGATCGCGCCCTCGTCGTCGCCCTCGGTCCACACGCGACCGCCCTTCTTGGCGACGACGATCGCGGTGCCGGTGTCCTGGCACATCGGCAGGACGCCGCCCGCGGCGATGTTCGCGTTCTTCAAAAGATCGTAGGCGACGAACTTGTCGTTCGCGGTCGCCTCCGGGTCGTCGATGATCTTGGCGAGCTGAGCAAGATGACCGGGCCGCAACAGGTGGTTGATGTCCGTCATCGCCTCTTCGGCCAGGCGGGTGAGCGCCTCGGGCTCGACCACCAGGATCTCGCGCCCGAGCGCATTCTCGACCCGCACGCCCTCGCTCGTGAGCTTGCGATAGGGCGTCGCGTCCGGCCCGAGTTGGAACAGATGATGGTCCGCGCTCATGCGCTGCTCCATTTCAGCTGCCGATGGGCCAGTTTGGAGCCCGCCAGCCTCACGCTGCCTTGCTCATCGACTTGATGCCCTCGGCGATGGCGAGGGTGCGCCGCGCCATGTCGGCGTGCAAGAGCTCGACCATCTTGCCGTTGAGCTGGATGACGCCCTTGCCCGCGTTCTCCGGCAGGGCGTAGGCGTCGATGATGGCGCGGGCGTTTTCGACTTCCTGGGCCGAGGGGGCGAACACTTCGTTGCAGATGTCGATCTGGCTGGGGTGGATGAGGGTCTTGCCGTCCAGCCCCATGTCCCGCCCCTGCAGGCACTCGGCGCGGAAGCCGTCCAAATCCCTGATGTCGTTGTAGACGCCATCGATGATGTCGACGTTGTGGGCTCGGGCGGCGACGATGCAGTTGGCGACCCAGGCCAGCATGGTCGGGCGCCCGGGCGTGAGGCGCGCTCGCGTTTCCTTGGCGAGATCGTTGAGGCCCATGACGAGCACGGCGAGACGTGAGGCCGAATCGGCTGCGACAGCGGCGATTTGTCCCGCGTTGAGGATCGCATTCGGCGTCTCCATCATCGCCCAAAGGCGGGTTTTTTCCGGCGCTCCGCTTTCACGCAGTACGCGGGCCGCGAGCATGATCGCGCCTGGCCCGTCGACCTTGGGCAGGAGTATAGCGTCGGGGCCGGCGCCGGCGGCCGCAATGAGGTCCTCCCGACCCCACGGGGTATGCGGCCCATTGACACGGATCACGACCTCGCGCCCGCCGAAGTCATGCCTGGCCGCCACGACGACTTGCGCGCGCGCCGCCTCCTTGGCGTCGGGCGCGACCGAATCCTCGAGATCGAGGATCAGCGCGTCGGCGGGCAGCGTCGCCGCCTTCGCCAAAGCCTTCTGGTTCGACCCCGGCATGTAAAGGACGCTGCGGCGCGGGCGAGCAAACATGACGATCTCCTGAACGCTTTTATGAGCATTTAGCGACAAGCTTGCTGCACCGCCAGAGGCTTGTTCGCCAAGGCAGCATTGGACTTATGTCGGGGGGAGGCTGCCGGCGATATGTGATCGCCCGGAACAGATCGCGGTATGCGGCGCGACCGCCGATCAGCCCTTCAGCCAGCGCGCCATCCGCCGCGTCGCCTCTCCGATCTCCGCGGGATCGCGAGCAAAGCAGAGGCGCAGGAAGCCTTCGCCGCCGGGGCCGAAAGCGGTTCCGGGCGCGAGGCCAACCCCCGCCTCATCGACGAGGCGGAACGCCAGCGCGCGAGAATCCGGAAAGCCGTCGACCGCGAAGAACAGGTAAAACGCCGCCTCGGGCTCGAAGAAGCGCGCCCGCCCTGTTGCCGCCAGCCCTTCGCACAAGAGGTCGCGCGAGCGGCGACAGCGTTCGATCTGGCTCGCGAGAAACGCCTCGCCCTCGTTCAGGGCGGCAATCGCCGCACGCTGGTTGAAGACGGGCACGCCCGACGTCGTGAACTGGACGAGGTTCTCGATCGCGGGCCCAAGCCCCGGCGGCGCCTCGAGCCAGCCGACGCGAAAACCGGTCATGGCCCAGTTCTTCGACAGGGTCTGAATGAACATGATCTTTTCGTCGGGCGCCATTACGTCATGGAACGAGGGCGCGCGGGTCCCGTCGTAGGTGATGCGGCCGTAGATTTCGTCCGCGATGATCCAGAGATTGTGGCGGCGCGCGATGTCTAGCGTGGCGGCGATCTCCTCGCGGGTCGCGACGAACCCGGTCGGATTGGCGGGCGAATTGAAGAAGATCGCGCGAGTCGCTGGGGTAACCGCCGCCGCGAGCTTTCCGGGATCTAGGCTCCAGCGTCCGGTCCGGTCGAGTCTGACGGGAACTGCGCGCGCTCCCGAACTCTGCACCGCGCCGACGAAATTCGGCCATGCCGGCGAGGGGATCAGCGCCTCGTCGTCAGGCCCCGCGATGAGCCGGGTCGCGATCTCGATCGCGTGCATGCCGCCGATCGTCACGAAGAATTGTTCGGGCGAAAACACGCCGCCGCCCGGCGCGGCGCCATAGACGCGCGTCATATAGGCCGCGATCGCCTCGCGCAGACCCGGAATGCCGGCCTGGGCGGTGTAGAAGGTTTCCCCGCGATCGAGCGAGGCCTTGGCCGCCTCGGCGATGAACGGCGGCGTCGGCAGGTCGCCCTCCCCGACCCACAGGGGAATGAGCCCATGGCGTGCGCGGCCGTAGTCGAACACCTCGACGATGCCGCTTGGCGCGACGTCGCGCATCGCGGGGCGGATTTCGGCGAGCCAATTGCGTTTCGGAATCGAGCCGATCTTCATGGGCCCGCGTCATGGCGCACGGCGCGGGCGCGGGCAAGAGGGGCTTCGCTCCGACCGGGCGGTCAGACGCTCCCGGCAAGATCGTCGAGGATGGGACAGTCCGGCCGGTCGTCGCCATGGCATTTGTGAATAAGCCCGCACAACGTCTTCGCCATAGCCTGCATGTCCGCGATGCGCTGCTCGAGCTCTCCCAGATGCGCCCCGGCGATGCGCCTGACTTCGCGGCTTGGACGGTCCCGGTCGCGCCACAGGGCCAGAAGGGCGCCGATTTCGCCCGTCGAAAAGCCGAGCCGCCGCGCCCGCTTGATGAACAGCAACTCGTGGACCTCGCGTTCGCCGTAGTCGCGATAGTCGTTCCGTCGGCGTTCTGCGGGCGGCAGAAGGCCGATCGCCTCGTAGCGCCGGATCATCTTGGCGGTCACTCCGCTCGCCGTTGCGGCGGCGCCGATGTTCATGGGAGCTCCTCCGGCCTTCCCTGCGACAATCGCTGCCTTGACCTTCCCATGGTGGGAAGGTTTAGGCCTTCGCCCAGTTCGTTGCAAGGATCGCCGTCGATGTCCCTGATTGAAGCCGAAAGCGCCATGGCGAAAGACCCTGTCTGCGGCATGTCCGTCGATCCCGCGAGCGCAGAACATCGCCTCGAGCGCGACGGGACGCGCTACTATTTCTGCCGCGCGGGGTGCCGCGACAAGTTCGCCGCTGATCCCGAACGCTATCTCGCGCCCAAGGCAGAGGCTTCGCCGCCGAAGGCCGCGCCGGCGGGGACAATCTACACTTGCCCGATGCATCCGCAAATCCGGCAGGTCGGGCCGGGCAATTGCCCGATCTGCGGCATGACCCTGGAGCCGGAAACGGTGACGGCGGATACCGGCCGCAGCGCCGAACTGATCGACATGACTCGGCGCTTCTGGATCGGGCTGATCCTGACCGTTCCAATTCTGGCGCTCGCAATGGGGGGCCATCTCACCGGCCTGAACAGGCTTGTCGGGGCCCAAACCTCGAACTGGATTCAGCTCGTCCTGGCGACCCCCGTCGTCCTATGGGCAGGCTGGCCGTTTTTCGAGCGAGCGTGGGCCTCGCTCGTCAGCCGCAATCTCAATATGTTCACGCTGATCGCCATGGGTACCGGCGTCGCCTGGATCTACAGCGTCGTCGCCACAGTCGCGCCTGGCTTGTTTCCCCCGGCCTTCCGCGGAGCGGACGGCGCGGTCGCGATATACTTCGAGGCGGCGGCGGCGATTACCGTCCTCGTCCTCTTGGGCCAGGTTCTCGAACTCAGGGCGCGCGAGCAGACCGGCGGCGCGATCCGGGCATTGCTCGATCTCGCGCCGAAAACCGCGCGGCGCGTCCGCGCCGACAAAACGGATGAGGAAATCGGCCTCGACGCGGTCGTGGTCGGCGATCGTCTGCGCGTTCGCCCGGGCGAAAAAGTGCCTGTCGACGGCGAATTGCTCGAAGGCCGCAGCTCGGTCGACGAGTCCATGGTCACCGGCGAATCCATGCCGGTCTTGAAAGCCGTCGGCTCGAAGGTGATCGGCGGCACGATCAACGGAACCGGAAGCTTCGTCATGCGCGCCGACAAGGTCGGCCGCGACACGATGCTGGCGCAAATCGTGCAAATGGTTGCTGAGGCGCAGAGGAGCCGCGCCCCCATTCAGCGCCTCGCCGATCAGGTGTCCGGCTGGTTCGTGCCGCTGGTGATCGCGACGGCGATCGCCGCCTTCGTCGCCTGGGCGATCTTCGGACCGGAGCCGCGCCTTAGCTACGCGCTTGTGGCGGCCGTTTCGGTGCTCATCATCGCTTGCCCTTGTGCGCTCGGATTGGCGACCCCGATGTCGATCATGGTCGGCGTCGGTCGCGGCGCTCAGTCCGGCGTTCTGATCAAGAACGCCGAAGCATTGGAGCGGTTCGAGAAGGTCGACACGCTGGTGATCGACAAGACGGGGACGCTCACGGAAGGCAAGCCCAAAGTCGTGGCGGTGCGGGCCTTCGGCGGCGTCGCCGAGGACGATCTGTTGCGCCTTGCCGCAAGCCTCGAACATGGCAGCGAACATCCGCTCGCCGCCGCGATTGTCGAGGCCGCGACCGAACGCAAGCTCGCGCTCGCGCCGGTTCAAGACTTCGATTCGTCGTCCGGCAAGGGCGTCAGCGGGTTCATCGATGGGCGGCGCGTAGACATCGGCAACCAGTTGATGATGCAAGCCGGCGCGATCGACGTTACGGCGCTTGAAAAGACGGCGCAGGATTTGCGCGGCGAAGGCGCGACCGCGATCTTCGTTGCGATCGACGGAAAGCCTTCCGGCGTGCTGGCGATCGCCGACCCGATCAAGGCGACGACCGCACAGGCGATACGGTCGTTGCGCGACGCCCGAATCCGCGTCGTCATGCTCACCGGCGACAGCCGGACAACCGCCGAGGCGGTCGCGCGCAAGCTCGGTATCGCAGAGGTCGAGGCGGAAGTCCTCCCAGAGCACAAAGGCAAGATCGTCGCGCGGCTGCGCAAGGAAGGTCGGATCGTCGCCATGGCTGGCGACGGCGTGAATGACGCGCCGGCCCTCGCCGCCGCCGATGTCGGGATCGCCATGGGAACAGGAACCGATGTCGCGATTCAAAGCGCCGGCATCACGCTGCTGAAGGGCGATCTTCAGGGGATCGTGACGGCTCGCCGTCTGTCACATGCGACCATGAGCAACATCCGCCAGAATCTCTTCTTCGCCTTCATCTACAACACGGCCGGCGTGCCGATCGCGGCCGGCGTGCTTTATCCTTTCTTCGGCCTGCTGTTGTCGCCGATCATCGCTGCGGCGGCGATGTCGCTGTCCTCGGTCAGCGTCATCAGCAATGCGCTGAGGCTGCGCTGGGTTCAGCTCGGCTAAGCGAACGAGGAGGAGGTTACTTTGATCTGGGGCGGGTGGCTGATCTGGCTCGTCTGTATCGCGTTGGTGCTCGGGATCGCGGCGCTGATCAAGTACCTATTCAGGTAGGGGTGAAAATGGGGCGCTTGGTCCTCGCTCTTTCTCCCGCCGGAACACACTCAAGCCGCGAGGCCGGCGTCGCCGATCGCAGAGGGGAATGGAAGCCGCCGGTTCGTCCGCGGGATCGCACTTGATCTGGATCAATGCCCGCCGCCGGCTGGCGTGGGAAGCAACCGGACGCGTTTGGGAGCGCAACTCGTGGTGGTTCCCGGTGTGAGCGATCTGTTGCGAGTCGTGGCGGGGACGGTAGTCCTGCTGGTCGCGATTGCTCTCAATGGAGGGGCAGCCTCCGCTTCCGGCCGATACCCGACTTGGCGCTCTGCGCATCACGCCATTGTCGCCGCCGAGGCGACCGACGCCTGCCTAGCCGACAAATGCGGCGCGGGCGGCCCGGGTGGGGATCACTGCGGGAGCCAGTGCTGGTGTGGCGGTCATGGCCCGTGTTGCTCCGGCGGCGTCGTTGCCCCCGCGTCGGCGGACCTCATCGCGCCGTCCCTTTCGAGCGACCGCTTGATCGCGTACGCAACCGCCATGACGGGCGTGTCTTGGCCGCCCGAGAAGCGACCGCCGCGCTTTATCTGATTGACCGGCCACGACCGGCCGGCGTTCGCGACAGCGTGGAACTGCGTCGCGGACATCGCTCGTCGACGCCGGCTTTCGCTTCATCGGCGCGAAACGGGCGCCCGGGAGGCGCCCTCGAATCCAAACTCAATCAGCACTGGTCATTCGTCGCCCGGCTGTTCTGCCGGCGCGAAGACCCTCAAATGAAGGAACATCGTCATGACAAAGATCAATCGTTTGGCCATTCCCGCTTTGGCTTTCGCAGCGGCCCTGTCGTTCGGGTCGGCCGTCGGCTTGGCCCAGACGAAGACGCCCCTCGCGCAAGGCATGATGTCTCAAGGCGGCATGGGCCCGGGCATGATGTCTCAAGGCGGCATGGGCCCAGGCATGATGTCTCAGGGCGGCATGGGCCCGGGCATGATGTCTCAGGGCGGCATGGCCCCGGCGATGTGCGCCGCCATGGCGCGCGACGTGGACGGACGGCTCGCCTATCTCAAGGCCGAGTTGAAAATCACGGAGGCCCAGGAGCCGCTGTGGAAAACCTATGAGGCGGCGGCCCGAGACAATGCGAAGGCCATGGGCGACCGTTGCACGACAATGATGAATCCCAACGGCGCGGTTGGCCTCACCCTGCCCGACCGCCTGGACCGGCGCGAGCAGTTCATGGTCGCGCGGCTCGACTCCTTACGGGCGGTGAGCAAAGCCCTCAAGCCGCTCTACGCCTCCTTGAGCGAAGATCAGAAGAAGACCGCCGACCAGATCTTCTGGGGGCCGATGGGCATGATGGGCATGATGTGAGGGAGCGTCCCCAAAACGCGAGCGTCACGCCGCGCTGCGCCCTCGTTTGCGGGGCCGACGCGGCGGCTCGGCTCAAGCGACTCAAGCTCGCGCCGGCGGCCGGCTTTCATGGCTTCGCGGGCGGAGGCGTGTCAGGGGCCGTCGAGGGCCGCGCGATCGCAGTCGGCTCGAGGGCCTTCCTCGCCGAGCGCGGCGCCGATGCTTCGAGGCTCGCCGCGAAAGCCGACGCCTTGAGCGCGGAGGGAGCGACGGTCGTCTTCGTCGCGATCGACGGCGCCGCCGCGGCGCTGATCGCTGTGGCCGATCCGATCAAGGCGGGCGCTGCGGAGGGCTGGCCGCGCTTAAAGGCCAAGGGCTGAAGGTCGTGATGCTGACCGGCGACAATCGCGCGACCGCCGCTTCGGTCGCGGCCAGACTGGGCATCGACTCGTTCGAAGCCGAGGTCGCGCCAGCGGCCAAGGCGGAGGCCGTCGCGCGGCTCAAGCAAAAGGGCCGCGTCGTCGCCATGGCGGGAGACGGCGTCAACGACGCGCCGGCTCTCGCGGCCGCGGACGTCGGCGTCGCCATGGGCACGGGCACGGACGTCGCCATCGAAAGCGCCGGGCTGACCCTGCTCAAGGGCGACCTGCAGGGTCTCGTTCGCGCGCGCAAGCTCTCGGCCGCCACCATGCGCAACATCCGGCAGAACCTCGCTTTCGCCTTTCTCTACAATAGCGCCGGCGTCCCGATCGCCGCCGGCGTCCTCTACCCGGCGTTCGGGATCGTGCTGTCGCCGATCGTCGCCGCGCTGGCGATGTCGCTCTCCTCGTTCAGCGTCATCGCCAACGCGTTGAGGCTGCGGCGGCTCAGGCTTTAGGAGACGCCCTTTCAGCGGGAGGCGATGGGAATTCTCTGGGGCGACAGTCGGGGCGCGCCGCTGACTAACCATGTTGGGGCGCGGGGGCTGCTAAGGCCATACCATTGGCCCGGATTCAATGTTTCCAAGTTGTTGCGGCGCCATTCCCTGGCGCGCCATTCCCTGGCGCGCCGCTCTGCCGTCAGGTCCCGAGATGGGGGCCGCAATTCGTTTCCCGCGGGCTCAAGCGCCGCGTTTGGCCAGTTGGTCGCGGATCTGGGTCAGAAGCTCGACTTCCGGGCTCGGCGGCGGGGGCGTGGTCGGAGCAGCCGCAGGCTTCCGATTGAGGGTGTTGATCCCCCTGATGACGACGAACAGGGCGACCGCGACGATGAGAAAGTTGATGACGACGGTGATGAAATCGCCATAGGCGAACACGCCGCCCTGCTTCCTCGCGTCGGCGAGGTTGGTCGCCGTCACTGCGCTCGAGAGCGGGAGGAAATAGTTGGAGAAATCCGCTTTGCCCGCGATGCCGATGACCGGCATGATGATGTCGTCGACCAGCGCGCTCACGATTTTGCCGAAAGCCGCGCCGATGATCACGCCGATGGCGAGATCGAGCGCGTTGCCGCGCATCGCGAACTCTCTGAACTCCTGCCACATTCCTTTTGCCTCTCCCTCCGCCACCGGCCGCGGCTTGGGGGCGCGCGGTCCGCTCGGCGCACACGCTAGCCGAGGGTCGGCGCAAAATAAAGAAGCGAGCGGACGCCTTCCCGCGAGGTTCCCCTCAGCGCTCCGCCGCGCCGGTCGTCTCGGCGGGGGAGCTGAACATGATAGCCCTGATGCGGTCCGCGCCCAGGATGAGGCTCAGATTCCTGAGGCCGAAAAATGGAGTGAGCGCGACGAACATGATCACCCCGGCGCTGAGCAGTCCAGTCAGGCCGCCGCCGCCGATGCTGGGCAGACTGGCTTCAATCGTCTTGCCGTGAATGAGGCCCTCGACCACCTTCTCGGTGACATGAACGACGATGAACAGGATCGTCAGAAGGAAAGCCTCGTAAAGGATGGGATAAATGAGCGGCCGGCGGCGAAGCCAGCGGCCCGGGTCGAACATTTCGAACAGCATCATCACCTTGGCGAGCACAAGCGCGTTGACGAACGCAAAGCCCTGCCCCGTCCAACTGATCCCGTGCTCCCTGAGGACGATACTCTGGTTCAGTCCGAAAACCGCGAAGAGCACCCACAGGTAGAGGAAGAGGCGTAAGAAGCTGCGCAGTTCGTGCGCGGCGAGGGCCTTCAGGCTGCGCACGTCAGAAGACGCAGTCGCGGGCGCTGCAGATAGGGAATTCGCAGGGTGGTTAGGCATCGGCGTGTCCCGGCTCAAAGTTGATCGGCGTTCATTGCGCGGCGGCGGCGTCCGCCTTCGGTTTCTTTTTCTTTTCCGCCTTTTTCTTTTTCTCCTTGTCCGCGGAGCCCTTTCCGGCGGACGCGGACCCGAGCGTCGCGAGACGCGACTGCAGCAGCGCCGCCTGCGCTTCCGTCAGGTTCGCGGCGCAATAGCCAAGCGTGCTTTCCTTAACGTAGCTTCGGCAGGCGTCGTCGCGCTTGCCCGGAAACTCGTTCTGATCGCGCAAGAGGCTGGAGGCCTCCGGGTTATCCGTCGCCCGCTCCTCAATCGCGTGCACGGCCTTGCCCATCGCCTTTTCGGCTTGCGCGCGCTGCTTTTCGATCGACGCCGCGTCCTGATCGAGAGCCGCCCCGTCAGGCCCCCAGAGCCCCCCGGGGCTCGTCTGGCAATCGGCGGCCTTGAAGACGCAGGCGGTGATTTGCGAGGGAACCAGAACCGCGCCGTCGAGCACGTCGAAAGCAAACGGGCAGGCCGGCACTTCGACTTCGTATCGCTCGAGCCCGTCCGGCGTTCCGACGCTCGTCGCCTCGATCGGTTTTTCACCGACGATGTCGACGACGCAGCGCTGCGACGGATCGGACACGCTCTCGCCCGCCAGCCGCAGTTTGTCGATCTGCAGGGTCTTGCCGCTGCCGGAAATCTGCAACAAGCCCGAGGCGCCGTTGAGGAGCAGCGGTTTGCCGTCGATGCTCGCAACGCTCGGCGGGGCGAGCATGGCGGGCTTTGCGGAAGCGGACGCGCCCTTGGACGCTCCGGTTGCGGACGAGCCCTTCGTCGCCGCCTTTTTTGGCTTGGCTGCGGACGTTCCCGCAGGGGCCGTCGGCGCCGCGCCGGGCAGGACGAGCTGGGCGGACGCGGAGCCCGGGGCAAGGAGTAGGACGAGGCCGAACGAGACAACGAAAAGACGCCGATTCATCGCGAAAGTTTAGAGGGCCCGACGAAAAAGGGGAAGCGCCTGTTTTTGCGCGCGGCGCCGCCTCCGCCGGCCAAAAAATCCGGGGTTTCCGCGCCTTGCACCCCGAAACGCCCGAACCTATATACGCCCCGACCAGCGGGTCCGGAGCCGCAAGGCGCCGTATCCAATGCAATTGGTTTTGAAGAAGGGGATCGGAAGGAGCCTGTCGGTCGCGTTTGGCCGGCGGAAATTGTTCTCTTGGTCCAGGCCGCTTCGGGGCCGGACGATCTCGCGAAAGGAACAGGGGAAGAAGAACAATGGCGAAAGTTATCGGCATAGACCTTGGCACGACCAACTCGTGCGTCGCCGTCATGGAAGGCGCGACTCCCAAGGTCATCGAGAATTCGGAAGGCGCCCGCACGACGCCCTCGATCGTCGCGTTCACCGACGACGGCGAGCGACTGGTCGGCCAGCCCGCCAAGCGTCAGGCGGTCACGAATCCCGAACGCACGTTCTTCGCCATCAAGCGCCTCATCGGCCGGTCCTTCGAAGACCCGATGACCAAGAAGGACATGGGCCTCGTTCCCTACAAGATCATTCGCGCGCCCAATGGCGACGCGTGGGTCACGGCCGACGGCAAGCAATATTCCCCCTCGCAGATTTCCGCCTTCATCCTGCAGAAGATGAAGGAGACGGCCGAGGCGCACCTCGGCGGCCCCGTCACTCAGGCCGTCATCACCGTTCCCGCGTACTTCAACGACGCCCAGCGTCAGGCGACCAAGGACGCCGGTAAGATCGCCGGCCTCGAGGTGCTGCGCATCATCAACGAGCCGACCGCGGCCGCGCTCGCCTACGGCCTCGACAAGAAGAAGTCCGGCACGATCGCCGTCTATGACCTCGGCGGCGGCACTTTCGACATCTCGATTCTCGAGATCGGCGACGGCGTGTTCGAGGTGAAGTCGACCAACGGCGATACGTTCCTCGGCGGCGAGGACTTCGACATGCGGCTCGTCGAGTACTTGTCCGGCGAGTTCAAGAAGGAACAGGGCATCGACCTGACCAAGGACAAGCTCGCGCTGCAACGTCTGAAGGAAGCGGCCGAGAAGGCCAAGATCGAGCTCAGCTCGGCGACCCAGACCGAAATCAACCTGCCCTACATCACCGCGGACGCGACCGGGCCGAAGCATCTCGCGCTCAAGCTCACGCGCGCGAAGTTCGAGGCGCTGGTCGACGACCTGATCCAGCGGACCGTCGAGCCTTGCCGCAAGGCGCTGAAGGACGCGGGGCTCTCGGCGGGCCAGATCGACGAGGTCGTTCTGGTCGGCGGCATGACCCGGATGCCCAAGGTGCAGGAAGTCGTCAAACAGTTCTTCGGCAAGGAGCCGCATAAGGGCGTCAACCCCGACGAAGTCGTCGCGATCGGCGCCGCGATCCAGGCCGGCGTGCTGCAGGGCGACGTCAAGGACGTTCTGCTCCTCGACGTGACGCCGCTGTCGCTCGGCATCGAGACTCTGGGCGGCGTGTTCACCCGCCTGATCGAGCGCAACACGACGATCCCGACCAAGAAGAGCCAGGTCTTCTCCACGGCCGAGGACAACCAGACCGCCGTGACGATCCGCGTCTTCCAGGGCGAGCGCGAGATGGCCGCGGACAACAAGATGCTCGGCCAGTTCGATCTCGTCGGCATTCCGCCGGCGCCGCGCGGCGTGCCGCAGATCGAAGTGACCTTCGACATCGACGCCAACGGCATTGTCAACGTCACCGCCAAGGACAAGGCGACCAACAAGGAGCAGCAGATCCGCATCCAGGCCTCGGGCGGCTTGAGCGAATCCGACATCAACCGGATGGTGAAGGACGCGGAAGCTCACGCCGCCGAGGACAAGAAGCGGCGCGAGACGGTGGACACCAAGAACCATGGCGAATCGCTCGCGCACGACGCCGAGAAGGCCTTGAAGGAGTACGGCGACAAGGTCGCGCAGTCCGACCGCAGCGCGATCGAATCGGCCATCGCCGCCCTGCGCACGGCGCTGCAGGGCGAAGACGTCGAGGCGATCAAGGCCCGCACCAACGACCTCATGCAGGCGCAGATGAAGCTGGGCGAGGCCATGTACAAGGCTCAGCAGGCGGGCGCCGGAGGCGAGAGCGCCGGCGCGGGCCCCGGCGGCGGGCAGGCCAAGGACGACGTGATCGACGCGGAATTCCGCGAGGTCGACGACGACAAGAAGAAATCCTAAAGCGAGCGCGTGTCGGCTGCTTAGGCCGGCCGGCGCTGTCTTTTGTGGGGGACGCCGCAATGAAAGGACGACTGGTCTGACATGGAGCCGGCGCCGAAGCGCCGGCTTTTGTATGAGATCGGCGCAGCAAGGGCGATTTAGGGCGCGCCGGCTTAAAGGGTTGCCGAGAACGATGCGGATTGAAACGATGACCATTCGCCACGGGGCGCGCTGACGATGGCCAAGCGCGATTTTTACGAGACCTTGGGCGTATCGAGGACAGCGACCGAGGCGGAGTTGAAGTCCGCCTTCCGTAAGGCGGCCTTGCAGTGCCATCCCGATCGGCATCCTGGCGACAAGCACGCTGAATCGCGATTCAAGGAACTCAACGAGGCCTATCAGCATCTCTCGGACCCGCAAAAACGCGCCGCCTACGACCGTTACGGCCACGCCGCGTTCGAGCACGGCGGCATGGGCGACGGCTTCGCCACCTCGATGTCGGACATTTTCGACGACCTGTTCGGCGACATGATGGGCGGGCGGCGCGGGCGCCAGTCGTCCGGCCGCGAGCGAGGGGCGGATCTTCGCTACAATCTCGAGATCACGCTCGAGGAAGCATTCCGCGGCAAGACCGCCACCATCCAGATGCCGACCTCGGTCACCTGCGAAGCCTGCTCGGGCTCGGGCGCGCGCGCAGGCTCGAAGCCGACCGTTTGCAAGACCTGCGCAGGCCATGGACGCGTTCGCCAGCAGCAAGGCTTCTTCGCCATCGAGCGGACCTGTCCGACGTGCCACGGGCGCGGCCAGACGATCGACAACCCTTGCGACAAATGCGCGGGCTCCGGGCGCGTCACGCGCGAGCGAACGCTGTCGGTCAATGTCCCGGCCGGCGTCGAGGACGGCACGCGCATCCGCCTCAGCGGCGAGGGCGAGGCGGGGCTCCGGGGTGGGCCCGCGGGCGACCTCTACATTTTCCTCTCCGTCAAGCCGCACGCCATCTTCCAGCGCGACGGCGCCGACCTCTACTGCCGCGTTCCGATCTCGATGGTGCAGGCCGCGCTCGGCGGCGAATTCACGGTGCGGACCTTGGACGGGACCGAGTTGCGCGTCACCATTCCGGAAGGCGCGCAGTCGGGCCGGCAACTGAGATTGCGCGGCAAGGGCATGCCGGTCCTGCGCTCGCGCGATTCGGGCGACCTCTTCGTGCAGCTCAACGTCGAGACCCCGCAGAACTTGACGCGCCGCCAGCGCGAGCTCCTGCTCGAGTTCGCGTCGGAATCCTCGCACAAGACCCATCCCGAAAGCGCCGGCTTCTTCTCGAAGATGAAGGAGTTCTTCGAGGGCCTGAGCTGAGCCGGCTTTGCCGCAGCGCAAAAGGCTCGCTATACCTCTCGCGCGATCGCGCCTGAATGCGCCCCCCGCGCGTTCGTTACGGAGCGGGAATGCAGGGTCACATGCGGAATGACAAGCTGCCGACCTTCGGCGACAGCGCGCATTTCTTGAAGTCGTTCGTCACCACGCCGCATTTGACCGGAGCGCTCGCGCCCTCCGGCAAGTCGCTCGCGCGCGCGATGGCGGCGGCGGCGGGACCGGCGCCGCTAGGTCTGGTCGTAGAACTCGGGCCCGGCACCGGCCCGGTCACGAGGGCCTTGATCGAGCGGGGCCTCGACCGGCGCCGGCTCGTGCTCGTCGAATTCGATCCTCGCTTTTGCCGCATGCTCGAAAGCCGCTTCGAGCCGGCGACAATCGTTCAGGGCGACGCCTATGATCTGCCGCACACGCTGACCGCCTTTGCGGGCGAACGCGTCGCCGCCTTCATCTCGAGTTTACCCCTCCTCATCCAGCCGCCGCATCGGCGCGAGAAACTGCTTGACGACGCGTTCGCGATGATGGGCCCGCAGGGCGTCTTCGTTCAGTTCACCTATGGCCTCGTGTCACCCATTCCCCGCGCGCTCTACGCGCCCCGCTATTCGGCCCATTGCGGACCGCCGATTTGGCGGAACCTGCCGCCTGCTCGCGTCTGGACGTACCGGCTTCACGCCGCCGGCAAACCGCCCGGCCGCGAGGAAGCTCGGTGAAGCGCCTTGAGCCGCGCGACCGGCTCATCGTCGCGCTGGACGCGCCGGAGGTCGGGGAAGCGGAACGACTTGTCGCGCTGATTGGCGACGCCGCGACCTTCTATAAAATCGGCATGGAGCTCGCTTACGGCGGCGGCCTCGGGCTCGTGAGCCGCCTCGCGGACGCCGGCAAGCAGGTCTTTCTCGATCTCAAGCTGCACGACATACCGAACACCGTCGAACGCGCGACGGTGCAGGCGGCGAAACTTGGCGCGACATTTCTCTCCGTCCACGGCTACCCGCAGACGATGCGCGCGGCGGTCGCCGGCGCGAAAGTCTCGGGCCTCAAGCTCCTCGCCGTGACCGTTCTGACCTCATATGATGACGAGGACATGATCGAAGCGGGCTACCGCTTCGGCTTCGCCGAGATGGTGCGGCGCCGGGCCGAACAGGCGCAGGCGCTCGGCGTCGAAGGGATCGTCGCGAGCGCGGCGGAGGCCAGGGGCATTCGCGCGACGGTCGGCGCGGAGATGATCCTCGTTACGCCGGGCATTCGTCCGGCGGGCGCCGCAGCCGCCGACCAGAAGCGTGTCGCGACACCCGGGAGCGCGATCGCTGCGGGCGCGGACTATCTCGTAATCGGCCGGCCGATCACGACGGCCTCTGATCCGCGCGCCGCAGCGGATGCGATCGTCGCCGAGATCGCGGCGGCCGCGCTTACTTGATCCATCGCCATGGCGCGCTACCATAGCGATCCTGAATTTGCGATTATTTCGCTCCCTGCGCGTTGAGCCGCGGGCGAAGGCGGGACGATGTTCATCGGGCATGTGATCGGCGCCGAACTGGCGCGGGATTTGTCGCCGCAGACCCCGCTGTGGGTGTCGTTGGGTGGCGTCAGCTTCCCCGATCTGCTGTGGGGCGTCGCCGTGCTGGCCGGGATCGAGCAGGTCCAGATGGACCCGATATCGCCGCTGCAGAAGGATATTCGCTTCATCAGCTACCCCTACTCGCACTCGCTCGTGCTCGGCAGCGCCATTGCCTGCTTGCCGGGCGCCGCGATTGCCGCCGCGTTGGGATGGGTGGCCGGCGTGGTATTCGTGCTTTCGTCGATCTCGCACTGGCTGCTCGACGTGATCGTGCATCTCCCCGACCTGCCGGTGCTGGGCTTCGGCCGCGACGTCAAGGTCGGTCTCGGACTGTGGCGGTACGGGCCGGTAGCGTTCGTGGTCGAATACGCGCTGGTGGCGGCCTTCACGGTTGCTTTGACGCCGCGCGAGAACTGGCAGGGCGTGCTGGTGACGGCCTTAACCCTGCACGCCTTCAATGCCAACTCATTCTTCGGCTTCACGCGCGGCAACCCGCTGCGGTCCGGCAAGGTGTACGCCGTGGTCGCGCTGGTGGGCTTCGCGGCGCTAATCTGGAGCTTCAACGCCGCGCTGACCTTATCTCGGCGCTGAGACGATGCAGGAAGTTGCATGATCATCTCGTTGAAATCTGAAAGCCCGGATTCGTCAGGATGATCGGCAGGCGGCTGATCCTAAATTGTCGGATAGAATCTGCCCATCTTGTGCGTACCGGACCTACTGCGCTGATCGCCTTCTACGGGCTTCGCGGAAGCGGCAAATCGACGATCGCGCGCAGGCTGGCGAGCAGGATCGGCGCGGCTTGGTTACGGATCGACACGATCGAACAAGCGATGCGGGATTCGGGCATCTTGTAAGAATCACTGGACGACGCGGGTTATCGCATGGCTTACGGCGTCGCGGAGGACAATCTTCGCCTGAGCCTCAGCGTCATCGCTGACTGCGTCAACGACTGCATGCAGGAGCGCAACGCCTGGCGTGACCTCGGCTTCAGAGGCAAGCGCTTGGGTCCCCTCGAGGTCGAGTTGATCTGAGGAGCATCAGCGCCGCGTGGAAGCCCGGCAGAGCGACGTGCCTGGTTCTGACCTTGCCGAATTGGCAGGCCGTGATCGGTCGTCAATATGAGGCTTGGGATCGTGACCGTCTAATAATCGATGCGGCAGGCCGCGGTGTGGACGCTTGCGTTGCCATAATCCTCGTGGTGCTGTGAAAGTACGATCGGCCATCGGTGCTCAGCAGCGCCTTGACTTGCTCCTCCGCAAGGGATCGATAAGTTCGGCGTCTCAAATAGATCGGGCCCGCCATGCCAAAAGGCTATGTCATTGCGCGCGTCGACGTCATGAACCCCGACGCCTACGCCCGCTACGCCGCCGCGGCGACGAAGGCGATCGCGGCGCACGGAGGCCGGGCGCTGGCGCGCGGCGGGCGGTTCGAAGCGCTCGAAGGCAAGGCACGGGCGCGCAACGTGGTGCTTGAATTCGACAGCTTTGACGCCGCGCGCGCCTTCTTTTACTCCGCGGACTATCAGGCGGCGCGCGCGCTGCGCGCGGGCGCGGCGGACATCGAGGTGGTGCTGGTCGAAGGCGTTTGACGCAGTGAGACGGGAGCGAAGGCAATGGCGGACTTGCGCATCATCGTCACCGGCGCCGCAGGCCGGATGGGCCGCATGGTCGTGCGCGCCATCCACGAGTTGACGGATTTTTCGCTTGCCGGCGCGCTCGAGCGCGAGGACTCGCCGTGGCTCGGCCACGATCCCGGTCCGCTCGCCAGCTGCCCCGTGAGCGGGCTCGCGATTGTCGCCGATCCGCTGCCCTTGATGCTGAACGCCGACGCGATCATCGACTTCTCCTCGCCGGCCGCGACCGTCGAACTCGCGGGCCTCGCCGCGCAAGCGCGCATCGCGCATGTCATCGGCACGACCGGGCTCGCCGAGGAGGACCTTGACAGGATCGACGCCGCAGCGCGCCACGCCCCGATCGTGCGGTCAGGCAATATGAGCCTCGGCGTTAATCTCCTTGCGGCGCTGACGCGGCGCGCCGCAGCCGCGCTCGGAGACGATTACGACATCGAAATCGTCGAAATGCACCACCGCATGAAGGTCGACGCCCCTTCGGGGACGGCGCTCATGCTGGGCGAGGCGGCGGCCGCTGCGCGCGGCGTCGCGCTGAAGACGCATTCGGCGCGGGCGCGCGACGGGATCACCGGCGCCCGCCGGAAGGGCGACATCGGATTCGCCTCGATGCGCGGCGGCACAGTCGTCGGCGACCACAGCGTCGTTTTCGCAGGAGAAGGTGAACGCATCGTGCTGTCGCATCTCGCCGAGGACCGCGTGGTCTTCGCCTATGGCGCGCTGAAGGCGGCGCGCTGGGCGCACGGCCGCAAGCCCGGGCTCTATGCGATGGCGGACGTCCTCGGGTTGAAGGACGGCTGATTCCGCCAGCCTGTGCGGAGGCTCGCCGCGCCAACGCGGGCAGACGATCGGCGAATATATCCCTTTGCTCTTGACGTGGCCTGCGTCGATGCCCTCGCGCCACGCTTTCATGACGCCGACACTCCCCAATGCGTCACGAAAGTGTCACAAGACAGAAAGTCCGACCCAAGAACAAATCCGTCCTCGGAAGAGCCAGCAAAAGGACACGCAGTTCACATTGGTCGTCGGTCCCGTGGCAACGCAAGGACGAAACCGCGAATTAATCCTGGTTTCGATGGAACTGCTGCGAAGAGGCCGCAAAGCGATAGTCTATCCGCGATTTCTGGCTCGGTTTAGCCTCGTTCACTTCGTCGGAAGCCCAAGTTGGCCGCGAATTTCGCGCAATTCTTTGCCAGATTGCCGCCGCTGGCGTGCGGATTCGAAGGCGGCCGGATTGCCCGCGTCCCTCCGTCCGTATCGGGCAATCAAAAATAATCGGCAGCATCGAACCGCCTGAACGGGTCGCGGAGCCCCGGACAATCCTTCGACCCTCCTTGGTTGACCCCTTCGTCCGGGCATGGAGGCTAACGTGAATTCTTCTTTGCTTCGACGCTTAACTCCGGCCGTCGCCATCCCGATGGTCGCGCTGGCGTCGATCGCCATGGTCAACGCGCCCCTGGCGGCGACCGGTCAGCAGGTTCGCCTGCTCGAGACGGGATCGACACTCCTCTACCCGCTGTTCAATCTCTGGGTTGAAGGCTACTCCAAGGCCCATCCCAGCGTCCAAATCACCACGCAGGGAACCGGCAGCGGGACCGGCATCGCCCAGGCAACCTCAGGCGTGGCGCAGATCGGCACCTCGGACGCCTATTTGAGCAAACCGCTGGTCAAGGCCCATCCGGACCTGCTCAACATTCCCCTGGCCATCTCCTCGCAGATGGTCAACTACAACATTCCCGACTTGAACAATAAATAGCTCAAGCTGAGCGGACCGTCCGCTACTGGGACGATCAGGCGATCGCCAAGGACAATCCGGGCGTGAAATTGCCGCATGAGGCGATTGTGCCCGTGCATCGCACCGACGGCAGCGGCGACACGTTCATCTTCAGCCAGTACCTCTCCGATTCGACGCCGTCCTGGGCAAATCGACCAGCTTCGGCACGACCGTGAGCTGGCCGGCCGTGCAGGGCGGGATGGGCGCCGAGGGCAATCCGGGCATGGTCGACGCGGTGAAAGGCGTCCCCTACTCGATCGCCTATATTGGGATCAGCTTCAAGAACATCGTCGACAAGGATGGTCTCGGCACGGCGCTCCTGCAGAATCGGGCGGGTGATTTCGTCGCCCCCGACCAGGCGGACGTCAGCGCCGCAGTCAAAGCGACGGCGCCGAGCACGCCGCCCGACGAAAGCGCGAGTCTCATTTTCGCGCCGGGCGCGAAGTCCTACCCGATCATCAATTACGAATACGCGATCGTGAAGTCCGATCAGCCCTCGCAGGCCGAGGCGGAGGCGCTGAAGAACTTCCTGTCATGGGCGATCGACCCTTCCGGAGGCAACTCGCAGAAGTACCTCGAGGCGGTCAATTTCGCGCCGCTGCCGCCCGAGATCGCGAAGCTCAGCAAGGAACAGATCGACAAAATCCGCTCCCGGTCGCCGTCATAAGATTCAGACACGGGCTCGCGCTCGTGGCCGGACTGCTGCCGGTCAGTCTGGCGGCAGTCGTGGTTTTCCTCGCAATTTACGCCTGGCCCGCGGTTCAATTCAACGGGCCGGGTTTTCTCGTGAGCGACGTCTGGAATCTCGGCAATCTCTACACCAATCCCGTCGTGCGGCACGGAACATCGGTGCAGCCCGGCGCGCATTACGGCATTCTGTTTCTCATCATCGGCACGCTCTCGTCGACGGCGATCGCTCTTGCCCTCGCGGTCCCCGCCGGCGTCGGCGCGGCGATTTTTCTCGCCGAGGCGGTGACGGGGAATTTGCGGCTCGTCATATCGGTCATGGTGGAGCTGCTCGCGGCGATTCCGAGCGTCGTCTTCGGGCTCTGGGGCTATGTCCTGATGATCCCCTTCCTCGGCCAGCATGTTTTCCCCTTCCTGGCCGGGGCGCTCGGATTCATTCCGATCTTCGCCGGACCTTCGGGTAGCGGCTACGGCCTTCTGACCGCCGGCGTCGTGCTCTCGTTGATGATCGTTCCCTTGATCGTCGCGACCATGCGCGACGCCATCGTCAGCCAGCCGGCGGCGCTGCGAGAATCCGCGCTCGCGTTGGGCGACGCGGTTTGAAACGACATTGGCCGTACTTCTTCCTCGCACCGGGAGAGTTCTCATTGGCGCGACCTTTCTCGCCCTCGGGCGTGCGCTTGGCGAGACCATGGCGGTGCTGATGGTCAGCGGCAACGCGCTCAACATCCTGCCGGAAAACATCTATGCGCCCGTGTCGACCATGGCGTCCTTCATCGTTTCGCAGCTCGACAGCGCGCTGCAGGACCCTTCCGGAATGGCGGTCCGTTCGCTGGCCGAAATCGCGCTCGCGCTGCTCCTGATCTCGATCGTCATCAACGTGCTTGCGCGCATGCTGCTGGCCCACTTCGCAACCTCGGCGGCGAGAGGCTGATGGCGACGTTCTCCTCCGCCGGCTCGTTCACCGCCGCCCGGGCCTCCCGCCGGCGCATGCGGCCATCGCGCAGAATCATAGGCGTCATGGGCTGGGCCGCGTCCGGATTGGCGCTTCTTCTGCTTACCGGCCACATGCTTTCGATTCTCGGCGTCGTGCTGGCGCGCGGTTTAAGCGCCATGTCCCCAGCCTTGTTCACGACCGTCACGCAGGGAAACGGCGGCGGCCTGCTGAACGCGATCGAAGGCACCGCGGTCCTCTCCGTCGGCGCGATGCTGCTCGCGGTTCCGATCGGCGTCGCCTCCGGCCTCTATGTCTCCGAATACAGGCGGACGAACTGGGCCAGCGCCGTCCGGTTTATTTCGGACGTGCTCGTGGGGGTGCCTTCTATCGTCTTGGGTTACTTCGGCTACGTCACCACGGTCGAGTGGCTCGGCTGGAATTTCTCCGTCGCCGCCGCGTCGATCGTGCTGGCGATGCTCTGCGTTCCCTACATTTGCCGGACGACCGAGCTCGCCTTGCGTCAGGTGTCGAACGACCTGCGGGAGGCGGCCTATGCGCTGGGGGCCAGCGAGGGCACGGTGATCCTGCGGGTTTGCGTGCCGGCCGCACTGCCTGCGATTTTGACCGGCATCCTGCTTGCGCTTGCGATTTCCGTCGGCGAGACGGCGCCGCTCCTCTAACCGCCGGCTGGTCGAGCTACATGTGGGACGGCCGGCTGACCAACTCGCCGATCGGCTACCTGACTTATGTGATCTGGACCTTCATCAACGAGCCGTTCGCAGCGGCGAATGCGCTCGCCTACGCCGCTGGGTTCCTCGTGACGGCTTTCGTGCTCGTCATCAACCTGATCGCCCGGCTCTTCTTAAGCGGGCGGGTCTAAAGTTCAGTTCGACGCGCGGACCTCGTTGCACGAGAAGTCGAGCTTCACCGACTTCTCCGTCTTTCCTGCGTGGACAGTGACGGCGAGCGGCGCGCAGGTCGCATTCTCGAGATAGACCGCCTTGTGCTCGATCCCGTCGGGCCCGAAAATGAAATTCGTGAAGGCCTTGTGGGTGATGAGCTTGTGGCCGCCGTGGCCGGTCTGGATGAGGTCGACGGTGGCGGTCGCATACTTGGGCGAGAAATTCCTGTCGCCCTCGAAGGTGAAATCGAGGAGCACCCCCGTCGCCGTGTCGCCATCCGGCGCGCCCCCCTTCGGCGCGTCGACGAGCGGCGGCGCGTCGACGAGATCGTCCGAAAGCTTGCCCGCGTGTTCGAGGAAGACGTAAGCCTTGATGTCGGCGATCTTCAGGTCCGCGGCCCGAGCTTCGCCGGCGAGCAAAACGCACGCAGCTGCAACAGCGGCGCCGATCGTTCTCATCAGTCCCCCAAAAGAAGCGCGGGTAACCGCGCTAACAAAAGCCCCCGTCCGCGGGCTAAGCGAACGGGGGTCATTAACTCTCTCAGTTGACGGCGATGTGTCAGTTGTTGCGCTGCGAACCCGTCAGCATCAGGATCGCCTGGAACATGTTGATGAAGTCGAGGTAGAGGCGCAGCGCGCCGTGGATCGACTTCTTATGCACCATCTCGTAGCTGTCGCCCTCGAAATACATTTCCTTGATCGACTGGGTGTCCCAGGCGGTTAGGCCGGCGAACACGATGACGCAGATGACCGACAGCGCGAACTGAAGGCCCGTGCTGTGCAGGAACATGTTGATCAGGCTCGCGATGATGAGGCCGACGACGCCCATCATCATGAACGACCCCATCGACGAAAGGCTGCGCTGCGTCGTGTAGCCGTAGAGGCTCAAGCTTGCGAAGGCCGCGGCGGTCGCGAAGAACGCGCGCCCGAACGAAGCCCCGGTGTAGACGACCAGCAACGCCGAGAGCGAGAGGCCGATCAGCGCCGCGAAGGCGATGAAGGCGTTGCGGGCGGTCGCAACCGACATCGTGTTGATGCGAGCCGAGAGCCAGAACACCAGCGCGAGCGGCGAGAGCACGATCACCCAGCGCAGCGGCGAGACGTATATCGCCCGGCCGAAGTCGGTCAGCATCAGTCTGCCGGCTTCAGTCTGAACCGTGCCGAACTGGAACGCCGCCCAGGCGACGAGTTCGGTGACGCCGAGGCCGAGGGTCATGTAGTTGTAGACGCCGATCATGTAGGAGCGCAGGCCCTGATCGACGGCGACGCCGGACCGTGCGATCCCCGCGCCGGAGCGCGAGTTGGCGTAGCGGTCAAAGTCGGACATGGGAAGGAGACCTCACTGGTGGTGCGCCGGTCGGAAGAGCCCAGCCCGCGCGTCCGCTATAATATGGCGGAGCGCCATTCCCCCGCAAGAGGCGCCGCTTTAAGGTTTCGTAATGCAGCTAAGGTTTCGTGATGGCGCGCCTCAGTGCCCGGCGCCGCTCGCCGCGCCGCTTGAGCCTCCGCATCAGCGCGACGAAGCTCACGCCGGGGCGAGGAATATCCAGGGGCGTCGCCGCAGGTTTGGGCTGGGGTAAATATGTACAGTTTGATTGCGCTGGAACCTTGCGACAATTTGGGCTCATCGCGTTAGCCATTGGCTGGGTCGGTCAAAGTCTAACGCTCCACCCGAACGGGAATGTCGCGAAGGGGCGGTAAGCTGCCGGTCGCGGTGGATTTTTTGCGCGATTTGCCCGGTCCAGCGACTTACGTGCAATGCGCCGCTCTTGCGCGACCGCTGTCAAGACGCCTTAGAGCGAACTCACCGACGCGCCATGGGTAGCCGTATCTGTTGGGGCGGTGGAACCGCGGCGTTCTCTCGATTCGCCGTCGGCGCAGCCTGCGCCGGCCACGAAGTCTGCGCCGCCCGAACGCAAACCGATCATCGGACGGCTTGCTTGGCGCGCTCTTCGTCGCAGATTTTCAGGCGCTTGAGCTTCGGGAAGTCGGCAAGCTTCTCGCCCGGAACGCACATCGGCGCGCCGGCTTTCTGGAGCGAGGCGATGAGCTGGTCGGCCTCCTGTTGGCGAGAATAGGCGACTTCGAAACTCATGTACGTCTCGACCGTGGCCTGGGGATACATTTGCTTCCATTCCGCGATGGTCGCCGCGGCGTCATCGGCCGCTCCAGCCTCGATTTGCGCCGCTGCGCGGAAGCCGAGACTCCACAACGTGTGGGCCTGCACCCATGCATCATTGCGCTTCGTCGCCTCGATCGTCTCCGCGTATCGCTTGGTAAAAAAATAATCTTCGAAGCAAAGCGGTGCATAATACACCGGCGTCGCGGAATTGAGACGATAGGCCTTGTCGCAAAGCGCCGCGCCTTGTTCAGGCTTGCCCAAATTAGACATGGACCCCGCGACATGCGCCATAGTGAAGGCCGAACTCGGATTGAGCTCCAGCGCCCGATTCAGTTCGACCGCGCCCTGCGCAAAGTCGCCCCACCAAGCCAACTTGTCGCCGAGGGCGACGTGGCCCTCCGCGTCGTAAGGATCGATCTCGATCGCCTTCCGGGCCAGCCGTTCAAGCTCGTTCCCCGCCTCGCCAATGTCGCGGTTCGGAAATGAAGCTAACATCAATATCGCCCAACCCTTTTTCACATAAGGGAGAACGAATTGGGGGTCCTTGGCGATCGCCGCGTCAAAGAACTTGATTGATTTGGCGAAACCCTCCTCGCCTCCTTTGATGAAATCGGCGTAGCCGAGCGCGAAGAGGTCATAGGCCTCGAGGTCGGACGGCCCCTTGCGTCTCGCCGCCGCGGCCGCGAGGCTCGTCAGCAAGCCCCGGTTCCCGAGCGTGGAGATGACGCCGTCGGCGACTTCGTTCTGCACCGCGAAGATATCGCCGCTGGGGCGATCCCATCGGTTCGACCAAAGGCTGGCGCCCGTGGCGCCATCTTGGAACTGGGCGCTGACGCGAAATTGATCGCCCTCGCGCTGGATCGCGCCCGTCAGGACATAACGAACGTTCAAATCCCTGGCGATCCGCCGGACGTCGGCACCTCTGCTCCCATAAGCCTCAGTCGTGGAACTGCCGATGACATCGAGGTTGCGCAGGCGCGAAAAGTCGATCGAAATGTCGTTGGCGACGCCCCGAGCGAGGCGATCGGTCGCCGCGTCGCCTCCCGCGACCTCGAACGGCATGACGGCGATGGACGGGACCGACGAGAGCGTCACGCGGTGCGCATACCACCAGCTTCCGCCGACGACCATCAGCGCAGCCAGCGCGGCCGCGATCGCCGGACGGGCGCGCTTGACATATCGGGGAAGCGCGCGACGCCAGCCCGGAGCGGACCCATCGAGCCGCACCGCGTAGGTTCGCACCGGCCGGCTGATGTTCTTCACCTGCTGCTCGCCGGTGAAGTCGAGCGGCAATCCGAGCTTGCCCTGCAACTGGTCGTAGGCTGTGCCGGAAATCAAGATTCCGCTCGGCTGGCAAATCTGCTCCAGCCGCGCCGCGACGTTGACGCCGTCGCCGAGCAGGTCGTCGCCCTCGACCACCACGTCGCCGAGATTGATCCCGACGCGGAAGACGAGGCGCTTTTCCGGCGCGGTTCCTTGCTGGCGTTCCTGCACGCTCTTCTGCATCGCGACAGCGAAGGCGACCGCGTCGACGACCGAGCCGAATTCGGCGATGAAGCCGTCGCCCATCGTCATGACGATCCGCCCGCTATTCTCGGCAAGGAGCGGATCGATGGTCGTGGCTCGAACGTCTTTCAGAGCCGCGAGGGTGGAACTTTCGTCGGCCTCGATCTTGCCCGAATACCCCACCACGTCGGCGGCGAGTATGGCGGCCAGTCTCCGCACCGTACGTTCCATGGTGCTCTCCCTCGCGACGGCGCCTTCATTGTGTATGTTGCCTGATCTGACGTACCTTATCTGGGACGCCGATTTCAGTCTCAATGCTACGCCGCTTCGGCTTTGCGGCTAAAGTTGGGCCGTAATTGCGCGCTTTTTATGGAACAAAGCGAGCGCACGTTCCAGATGATCCCGCGCCTGGCGATACTCGCCGGCGAACCAGCAAGTTGTCCCCGCGGCGCGATGGGCGACGCCGGCGACGGGCGAATTGGGTCTCACCTCGGTGTGACCCCCGGATATTTCGGGACGGCCCGCGAAACATCGAACGGCGGCTTCGGGTCGAAGGCGGTCGGTCGGCGATCCCTCATGACCGGGCCTTACCGGGTGAAAGCCCAGTTCTGACGAAAAAACCGAAAGGAACGCCCGCCTCCCACAGCCAACGCTATAGAGCCCGACAATTCCTTCCAAAAATCAGAATCTCGTGCTAACGTTCGCGAATGAGAATATCCAAGCTCTCTCCAATCTGTCCGGGCGGCGAGGTTTCCGCACGTGTCCCTGATCGCCTTATTTAGGACACAAACAGAGGAAAAACCGCGCAAGAATTTTTTTTATCCGCGAAACCGCCATAACCCATTGAAAAGGCTCATTTCGGACGAGAGAATCCAAGGAAATCCAAGGAAATCCAAGACCCGTTTGGCAGCCTTTTAAGCGGGTTTCGGCGTTTTCCAAGCAAATCCAAATGGCGCCAAAAAGCCGCAATCTGAGCACCGCTTCCCGCTGATCGAGGGGCCGTGTTCCGGAGCGGGACGAACTCAAGTCGACGCTAGTGCCCGGCGCCGCCCGGCGCGCCGCCCGGTCGGCGCATGAAGGCCGCCAGGCCGACACAGCCAAGGAAGAGCGCGGTCAGGGCCAGGAAAACGTCGGCCAGCGCCATCACCTCCGCCTGTCGGCGGACGATGAGGGCGAGCTGGCGGGTGGCGGCAAGCTCGGCGTCCGAGCCGCGCGCGGCCAGAGCGGCGGTCATGTCGGCCAGCGTGTCGACCGCGACCTGACGCCCCCAGGTGACGGACTCGCGTAAGCGCTCGAGATGCAGGTCCATGCGCTTGTCCAGCATCGTGTTGATGAGCGCGAGCCCCACCGCGCCGCCTAGATTGCGCATCAGGTTGAACAGCCCCGAGGCGTTTTTGATCTTGTGCGGCGACATGGTCCCGAGCGCCAGATTGTTGATCGGCACCATGGAGAGCATCAGGCCGACGCCGCGAAAGATCTGCGGCCACAAGAGCTCCCAAAAGTCCCAGTCGACCGTCACAAAGGACGCCTGATAGGTACCGATGGCGAAGAAGACGAACCCGGTCGCGATCATCAGACGCGGGTCGACCCGCGTCATCAACCGTCCGGCCAAGGGCGCGGTTAAGAACATGCAGACGCCGGTCACGAACATCGTCTTGCCGATCATGAGCGACGAGTAGCCGCGCACGACGGCGAGATAGACCGGATAGATGTAGGTCAGCCCGTAGAGGCCGATGCCGAGCACGAAGCCGAACATCGTGCCGGTCCAGAAGTTGCGGTCGCGGAAGGCGGTGAGATCGACGATCGGTTGGCGAGCGGTCGCAACGCGCCAGAAGAACAGGACCCCGCAGAGCGCCGAGACGACGATGGCGATCGTCACCGGCCCGCTCTCGAGCCAGTCCTTCGACGGCCCCTCCTCGAGCGCATATTCCATCGCCCCGAGAAAGCCCGCCATCGTCGCCAGGCCAAAATAGTCGAAGTGGGTCAGGAGCGACCAGTCGGGTTCGTCGAAGTCGATGAGCAGCCACGCCGCGGCGGTGACGATGACGCCGGGACCCAGATTGATGAGAAACAGCCAGTGCCAGGAAAACCAGTCGGTGAGATACCCGCCGACTGTTGGCCCGATGGTCGGGGCCAGCGTCGCGACGAGGCCGATGATCGGCGCGATGAACGGCTGCTTCGAGCGCGGAAAAATCGTGAAGGCCGAGGCGAACACCGTCGGGATCATGCCGCCGCCGATGAAGCCCTGCAGCGCGCGCCAGACAATCATCTCGTTGATCGAGCTCGCCTGCGCGCACATGAAGCTCATCAGCGTGAAGCCGCCGGCGGAGATGGTGAAGATGACGCGCGTCGAGACGACCCGCGAGAGGAAGCCCGAGAGCGGGATCATGATCACTTCGGCGATCAGGTAGCTGGTCTGAACCCAGGTGACCTCGTCGGACGAAGCCGAGAGACCCGCCTGAATCTGCGATAGCGACGCCGAGACGACCTGGATGTCCAGGATGGCCATGAACATCCCGAACACCATGAAGATGAACGCGGCGAGCCGCTTCACGGAGAAATGCGGGACCGCAAAGCCCGGCGGTCCGACGGGGCGAGCAGGCGCTGCTCGCGCAACCGCCGCCTGCGCGGGAAGAGCGACCGCGTCGCTCACGGCTTCGCGCTCTTGTCCGCCGCGGCCTCGAGCCCGAGCGCGCCAAGAAGGGTCGGCTTCGGCGCGTCGGGATCTCGTGTGTGGACGGTCGCCACGACTGAAAGGCCCGGGCGGAGCGGAACTTCCTTCAAGACTTCGTCGGGGAAGGTGACGCGAACCGCTACGCGTTGCACGACTTTGGTGAAGTTGCCGGTCGCGTTGTCGGGCGGCAGGAGCGAGAACTGCGCTCCGGACGCAGGAGAAATCGACGACACCACCCCCTGAACGACCTTCCCGTTGAGCGCGTCGATGGCGACGTCGACCTTCTGCCCGGGCTTGATGTCGCCAAGCTGGGTTTCCTTGAAGTTGGCGTCGACATAGGACGCGTTGACCGGCACGAGCGCCATGAGGCGCGTGCCCGGCTGCACGAAATTGCCGACCTCGGCCGCCTTGTTGCCGACGACGCCGTCGAAAGGCGCGACGACGCGCGTGAACGACAGGTCGCGCTCGGCCTTGGCGAGCGCGGTCACAAGCTCGCCGCGCTGCTGCGTGGCCTCGTCGCGCTGAGCCTTCAGGACGTCGAGATTTGCCCGCGCGCCCTCGAGCGCGGCGACGGTCGAGAGAGAGGTCGCCTTGGCGGCGGACAATGTGGCGGCCGTGCGATCGCGGTCCGCCCTCGCCTGCTCGAGCCGCTGCTGCGAGCCGAATTGTGACTGCTCGAGCTTGAGGGAACGATTGTATTCGAGCGCCGCGCGCTCGGCGTCGGCCTGGGCCCCCTTGAGTTGCGCGTCCGAGGCTTCGATCTGCGCTGCGGCCTGAGAGATGACCGCGCCCTGCGCGTCGATCTGACGCCCGAACCGGGCGATTGTCGCGTCCTGGGTGGCGATGCGGTCCTTCGCCGCGTCGACGGCGTTCTGATAGTCGCCGTCGTCGATCTTGGCGAGCAGGTCGCCCTGATGCACGACCTCGTTGTCGACGACGGGCACCGCCGTGAGGTGCCCGGTCGCCTTGGCGGCGATGATCGCAGTCGAGGCGCCGACATAGGCGTCGTCGGTCGAAACGAGGAAGCGCCCCTCGACGAAATAGTCGTAGGCCATCTTGCCGCCGTAGCCGAGGGCCGCGAGGACGAGCACGGGGAGGATAAGTCTGCGCGCGCCGCGCGAACGCTTGGGCGCGGGGTTCGCAGCGGGCGGTCCGCCGGCCGGGACCGTAGGCGGTACGGCCGCCGCGGGAACGCCCGGCGTGGGAGTCGCGGTCACGGCGCGCGACTCGGTCGCGGGCGCGAAAACGGCGGGGTGCTCGTCAGCCATGGGTTCTACCATTGTTCCCCGTATGCGAACCGAACGGTTCGGTCATTTTCTGTTGACATAGCCTAGAGCACGGCGTAGGGCAACAAAAATCGAACCGAACGGTTCGGTCATGTGGGATGATGCGGCGACCCTCAAAGGCTGGTTCGCCTGTAACGAGGCTGGTTCACCGGAATGGACGCGAAAGCTTTCGAACACGACGCGGGCGCCCGCCACGACGGCGGGGCGAAGCAACGCCAGATCATGGACGGAGCGCGCACGGTTTTCCTAAGCGCCGGTTTCGACGGCGCCAGCATGAACGACATCGCCCGTTCGGCCGGCGTCTCCAAGGGCACGCTCTACGCCTATTTCAATTCGAAGCACGAACTGTTCGAGGCGATCATTCGCGCTGAATACGCGCAGGCCGCCGAGCGGCTCTGCGCGTTCAAGCGCGAGGGCGACGCGCGCGCGATGCTGACCGATTTTGGCGTGCGGCTGCTGGGGCGGATGACCGAGCCGGCCACGCTCGCGCTCGCGCGCGTCGTGATCGCGGCGGCGGAAAAATTCCCCAATGTCGGGCGCGCCTTTTACGAATCTGGCCCCCTCTATGGCGCGAGCCGCCTCGCTGCGGAACTCGGCGCGCTCGAAAAATCCGGCGCCCTCAATGTGCCGGACCCCGAGCGCGCGGCGTGGCAGTTCGTCGACCTCTGCCAGAGCTACGTCTACAAGCGCCTCCTGTTCGGGGTTGTCGAGCGGTTAGCCGATAAAGAGATCGAGGCCGCGGTCACGGCCGGCGTCGATGTGTTCTTGAAGGCGTATGGGGCCTGAGCCGCGCTCAGCGCCTTTGCAAAGGGACGCTTTCGTCCTGCTCGGCGGCCTTGGCGGCAATTTCGTGCGCAACGGGCGCGTGATTGAGCAAGGCCGCCAGCGCCACCCCGCCAAACAGGTTGCCGGCGATGGTGGGCAGAAAGAACCGCATGAAATAGTCCGCAACGCCCGCACCGCCGGTGAAGACCGCGAACGCCGCCTCGGTCGACCCCGCGACAATGTGCGAGAATTGTCCGAGCGCGATGATGTAAGTCATGAGCACGATGACGAAGAGCGCCGCCGAGCCGGCGCTCGGCAGCACCCAGACCATGAGCGCGATCAGCCATCCCGACAGCATAGCCTTGAGCATGGTGGGAACGGCGTTGTCGTGAAACGGCGAGGCGGCCGCGGCCGACAGCGAATGGCGGACCTCCGGACTGAACAGGTCCTGACGCGAGAGGAGCCAGGCAAAAGCAACCGTCCCCGCTATATTGGCGAAGAGCACGATAGCCCACATCCTCATTAAGATTCCGACGGATTTCCACCGCGGCTGGAAAAACACCGACAGCATCGCCGTCAGCGTCGTCTCCGTGAACAACTGCTGCTTGCCGAGGACAGTGATGACGAAGCCGACGCAATAGCCGAAGCTCGCCAGCACATGCCTCCACGGCGCATCGGGGAGGTAGGCCCAGAGCAGCGCGAAGGCGAGGAACGAGAAGCCCATCGACAGCCCGGCCGCCAGACCCGACCACAACAGCGCGGCGGGCGGCCGGCGCAATTCGAATTCCCCTTCCTCGCGCAAGACTTCGTGGATGACGAGCGCCCGCAAGGGGGCATGAGACGCGGCCTGCTCGCGTTCTTCTGGCCCAAGGTGGGGCGAGTCCGTGCCCGCCGGCAGGGGCTCAGACCCATCGCTGGCGCCCGGCTCCCTCTCATCGGCCGCCACGGCGCGCCCTAATCAACGTATGGCGCCGTTCGGGAAACACAGCGCGGTCGCGGCCAAGCGGCTGGCCTGCAAGAAGCGCGAAGCGGAACGATACGCTCTCAATGCGCGCCTCGCCGAAAGGTCAGGAGCCGGGTCTTGCTTAAAACCTGAATATGCGGCGGCAAGACGACGTCCGCCGCTGCCGCGGCCTGGGCTATCGCGTCAGCGGTCGGTCGCTGAGAGATTTTGCGTTCCATGCCGGGTTTCCGCAACGGGATTTCGTTGCTGGGCTGATCCGCTTGGACAAACTCAAAAGCGATAGGTGACGCCCGTCGAGAACAGCCACGGTTGGAAAGTCGTTTTGATCGTGGCGGCCGCGGGAATCGTACCGATCGGCGGACCGAGATCCACTCCGGTCGACTTCCCTGTCGACCAAATGAAGAGCTTCTTCACGTCTAAAAAGACGCCCCAATTTCGGTTGAACATGTAGTCGGACCCAGCCTGAGCAACGAGACCAACCGTGGGCTCGAACCAGCCTCCGGTGTTAAAACCGTCCTGAACTGCAAGCTCGAAGCTCGGTACGATCCCACCCCCTAGATAAGGCTGGATCGCGCCGAACTGCGTAAAGTGATAGACCGCTGTTATAGGAACCGCGGCCGGCAACAACTTACCGAGAACCGTCCCTGAGGATGGCGGCGTGGCCGAGAATCCGGTGATCTTTATGGTCAGCCAAAGCGGAACTCCGCTCGACACCTCCACTGACCAGTTCGGGGTGAAGAAATAGCCGGCCTGGAAGCTCGCGGAAAAAACGTTCGAATAGGTCGCGCCACGCCCGACCAACGACACCTGGGCCCCGAATCCGCCGATGGGAACGAATCCAATTCCCGGGACGACCACCTCCGTTATGGGTTGCGCGAACAGGCTGGACCAACTTTGATCGACTACACCCAACGCGCCGAGTCTCACGTACCAGCCGGGCGCGGCTTCGGGAACGGGGCTAGGCGGCGCAGCCCGTGGGTTCGGCAGGTCCGCAGCGTGAACGGCGCCAGCGGAGAGAGCAAGAATTAAGGATCCGGAAACAAAGGCTTTGACGATCGTCGTCGACCTTTTGCGACGCGTCATCACATGTCCTCCCCTAGGTCAGCATCGTCTTTTTTGCGTTCTGCAGGGACGAGTAGTATAATTGAGATCGACGAGTCCACGCCGAAGGCGGGACAGTTTAGCCGAGATTCGCCGAATGACCTCCGGCCTAGCCAGAAATCTTGCCCATTTTTGTGGATTTGCGCAAGCGCGGTAGCCGGAGCCGACCGCGCCCCGCGCGTCTCCGCGGGAACATCCGCGGCCTGGCATAGGTTTTCGTGGGACTCATCCAAAAATGGAGGCCCACCCCGTGTTTTCAGCTAAAATGGTCGCCGCTTCCGCGGCTGTAATGTCGATTGCCCTGATGGGCCCGGCGCTCGCCGACAATAGCGGCTCGGATGCAGCGGCCGCACAGAAGGTCGTCACATCATCGGCTGGCGTTGTTCGCCAGTTCAACGCCAATCACGATTTCACCAACCTGCTCAAGAAGGCCAAGGGCGTCTATATCGTCCCCGACCTTATCAAGGGCGCCCTCGTGGTCGGCGGCTCCGGCGGTACCGGAGTCCTCGTCGCCCATGACAACGGACATTGGAGCGACCCCGCCTTCATGACCATCGGCTCCATCTCGGTCGGCGCCCAGGCCGGCGGAAAGGCGGGCTCGGTCGTCATGTTCCTGATGACGGACAAGGCCGTCGCGGCCTTCACTCAGAACAACAACTTTTCTCTGAACGGCAACGCCAACCTGACGATCGTCACCTGGTCCCCGAACGCGCAGGGGTCGGTCGGCAAGGGCGACGTGATCGTCTGGTCCGGGCAAAGCGGCGCCTTCGCCGGACTGGACATCAGCGGCAGCGACGTGCACGCCGACATGAACTACGACAATGCCTATTACAACAACAAGTACACTCAGACGAAGCAGATCATCGAAAGCCAGGTCAGCCCCGCGAACGCCAGCCAGCTTCTGACCGAACTCCCAAGCTAAAAGGGGGCGCCAGCGTCCAATGGAAGCCTGCCTGAAAAGGCGGGCTCCCGCTCTTCGCGGCGCGACGTCCGGGCCGGACACCGGGGGTTGGGGGCGCCGCCCGAACAAGACATCGTCGTCACGAGCCCTGCGCTCCGGCGAACATCGAGAAGGGATGGGCTCCCTCACTCCACCCGCCCCGACCGGAACGCCTCGACCGTCTGCATGACGCCGCGCAACTCGGCCAGGCCCATTGAGGCGCCCGATGAAGGAATAGCCGGGGTTGACGCGCTTGCCGAGGAGCTGGCCGTGGTCGGGGCGCGTCGTCGCAGCGGAGCCGTTCTTCGCTCACCCGTTCTCCCGCCAGCACGATAACCATCCCTGCGGAAGCTGTTCCTCGTGCCTGTCACACCACGCGTTGTCCCGGCAGACTTCGGAAAGTTAGGTCAGGCGGCCGGCCGCATCGGAGGCTCGCTCAGCGCCAGGACGTTGTTTTCCAGCGCCTCGGCGTTTTTCTTCAGTTCCTCCGGGGTTCGCAACATCATTCGCGAAACGCGGGCGCAGCAGAGAGAGAGAAATTCGAGGTTGAGCAGCCGCATCGAATCGAAAGCCTGCCGGTACTTGATCAAATTGGGTCCGATCAGGCCTTGATCCGACAACAGTTTCCCATCGGAGGAGAGTCCGAGCGAGCTGTACAGTTCCTCTTGCAGAAACGGCCAGTAGCTCATCAGCTTGCCGATCCGGTCGGCGGTTTCCTCGTCGTCGAAGGCCCCCTGCAGGTCTTCCAGGGAGATATTTCCGCGGCTTTCGGATTCGACCATAAGGCTCTCAATTATCCGGGGTATCTCCTCGATCCGGGCGCGACGGTCTGCCTCGGATAACCTGTCAGGCTCATGGGCGAAGCGCTTGATAAGCTCGTAGCGAAAGCGAAAGGCCAGACGGAGGGTCGTCAAGAGAGCGAGCAAATTCCGGGGCAATCCAAGCGTCGGCCCGCCGACCTCGTCGATGACGAGGAATTCACAACAAAATACGCCGTCGCCCTGGATCCGCGCTTGATAGGGCAGGAAACGGACGCGCATACCTGCGCGGCCGATCAACACCGTCTGCGGCGCTTTGAATCTGTTCTGGCGGGCGGCGAGTATTATTCTCTTCGTTTCTTCGACCCATTTGGAAACAAATAGCTGTTCCTGCGGCGTGCGATCATCGCTCGCCCTGGCGATCTCATCCCACCGGACCGCGTCCCTCCCAATTCCAAAAAGCTGGGTCAGCAGCACCTTGTCGCCTTTGAGCATGGCGCTAGCTGGCATATCGGCCGCGGCCCCGAAGTCGCTGTCATCGACGGCGAAATACACCCGAGGATAGCTCACAAATTCATCGAGCTGTCGGAACAGGCGTTTCCCTGCCTCACATACGCTCTGACGTAGCTGGACCGGATTGTAATCGACCTTGTTTTCGTCATAAATTTCAATCAGATCCTTCATGAGCCCTTCAATATCGGTCACCATTTGCAATTCGCCTAGGGGACCAGGGGGCGGAACATTGGGCCGCGAAATACAATAAATTCGCCGTGGATTTTTTTCTCCAGCGTCAACGCCAGCGAAAAAGCCGGCTTCATAGAAGCACCATGACCAATCTTCGTAAGGAGCGCCGTAAACGAGAAAAAGGTTCTGCGCATCCCTCAGTTGCGATTTGATCGCCTCCCGCCAGTCTTCGGCGCCGCGCAATTCCTCAGAGATGAAGACCCTGATTTTACCGCGCGATGTCGTCTCGATCGCTCTTTTCAGGTCCTTGACCAAGCTGCCATACTCGGCCCTATGGCTGACAAAGATGGTTCCGGGCGTCATTGCCGCACTCCCCTGCATGGTTCGTTCGTTCGTCTCCGTGAAGGCGACAGCGGCGCCCGCTCACACTTGGCGACGATTGCGCCCTTAGCGACGGCGCGTCTTGACCCCATTCACGATCCAATCCGAGTCGCAGTTGCCTTTTTGTATAATCACTCATCCTTGCACAATTCCGGGCGCGCTGCAGTGACGCGCGTCACATACCCAGATTGAATCAGGCCCAGGCTGTTGCGATCGGCTCCGACCCGATGATCCTCGATTAAGCGATGCTGGCGGATCGCGGACCCTCCATGCTGCTTCGACCGCGCCTCAACTCAACCCACTCGCCCGCTCCGGAACGCGTTCACCGTCTGGATGACGCCGCGCAATTCGGCCAGGCCCTTGAGGCGCCCGATGAAGGAATAGCCGGGGTTGACGCGCTTCTTGCCGTCGTCGCCGATGAGCTGGCCGTGGTCGGGGCGCATCGGGATTTCCCAGTCCGCCCGGCCCGCGTCGCGACGGCGCTTTTCCTCGCTCATGAGCTCCGCCACGAGCGCGACGAGGTCGTTGTCGCCGCCGAGGTGATCGGCCTCGAAGAACGAGCCGTCGGGCTCGCGCTTCACGTTGCGCAGGTGGACGAAATGCACGCGCGGCCCGAATTCCCGCGCCATGGCGACGAGGTCGTTCGCCGGATTCGAGCCGAACGAGCCGGCGCAGAGCGTGAGGCCGCAGGCCTCCGACGGCACGGCCTCGAAAAGCTTGCGCACGTCGTCCGCGGTCGAGAGCACGCGCGGCAGGCCGAAGATCGGAAAGGCCGGATCGTCGGGGTGGATCGCGAGCCGCGCGCCTTCCTCCTCCGCGACGGCGGCGATCTCGCGCACGAAGGCGACGAGATTGTCGCGCATCTCTTCGACGCCGACATGGGCGTAGCGCGTCAGCGCGTCCCGGAAGCTCCCGCGCTCGTAAACGAAGTCGCGCGCCGGCAGCCAGTCGATCAGGGTCTTTTCGAGCGACTCCCTGGCGTCCGGCGTCATCGCCTCGAAGCGCGCCCTGGCAGCGGCAATTCTTTCCGGCGCATAGTCTGCCTCCGCCCCTTCGCGCGCCAATATGAAGAGGTCGTAGGCCGCGAAATCGACGGTGTCGAAGCGGAGCGCGGTCGCGCCGTTCGGCAGGCGCCAGTTGAGGTTCGTGCGGGTCCAGTCGGTGATCGCCATGAAATTGTAGCAGAAGATCTTCACACCCGCGCGCGCGGCGCTGCGGATCGACTGCCCGCAATTGTCAATTCTGCGCCGAAAATCGCCCGTGCGCGTCTTGATCTCCTCGCCGACGCCGATGCTCTCGACCACCGACCAGACGAGGCCCGCGCGCTCGATCTCAGCGCGGCGCGCCAAAATCTCGTCCTCGCTCCACGCCTCGCCCCGGTTCATGTGATGCAGCGCGGTGACGATCCCCGCGGCGCCGGCTTGCGCGGTATGCTCGAGCGTGACCGGATCGTCCGGCCCGAACCAGCGCCAGGTTTGCAGCATGGGACAGCCTCCCCGTGTCGTTCGCGATCGAGCGCGAAGAGTTTTGGCGGTTTACCCTCGCTGCGCAAGGCCACTTGCGCAGTCGCAAAGCACTTCGTTTTCGGAGACGGCCGGCTTCGGGAGCCCGGCTCTAAATCACGGCCGTCGGTGCGAGGCTGGGATCGCCGCCGAGCTTCACCATGACAACTTCGGGTGGACGAAGCACTCGCACCGGGGCGAACGAGGTTCCGAGCCCGCCCGACACGATGAGCTCATGGTCGCCGAGCGCGTATTCGCCGTAGATGAACCTGGCGGATCGCCGGTGCAGATAGTGGATCGGCGTTCCGAGGACCGGGAGATTCACCTGTCCCCCGTGCAGGTGCCCGGACAGCGTCAGCGCGACGCGCTGGGGCACGACGGGGAAGATGTAAGGCTCGTGTGCAAGCAGGATCGCGGGCGCGTTGTCATCGATTTCGCGCAGCGCGCGTCCGAGATCGTCCGCGCCGCGCCGCGCGTGCGCCCGCGAAACGACATGCGCAAGCTGATCGCCGAGCCCGATCAGCCAGAACGGCCGTCCCCGCTGGTAAAGGCGCAGCGACTGGTTCTCGAGCACCGGGATCTTGACCGCCTCCAAGGCCCGCCGCACGCTCCTCGATCCGTCGGGCGGATTGGTCGGAATGGCGGCCGACCACCAATCGTGGTTGCCGAGGATCGAATAGACCCCGAGCGGCGCCTCGAGACGTCCAAGCTCTTCGGCCCAGGCGCCGGGCGGCACATAACCCGAGACGAACTGATGCGTGCACACGTAATCGCCGAGCAGCACCGTGAGATCTGGCTTTTGCGCATTGGCGAGATCGACGATCTCGCCCACGCGTTCCTCGGACATCCACGGATAGCAGGCATGGATATCGGCGATGACCGCGATGTTCAGGTCGAGGTCCTCGGGCCAGCCGCGCAGGTTCGGGGTGTAAGAGGTCAGCGCAAGCGCGTTTCCGGTCTCGTAGGCAGTCGCATAGGCGCCGAACGAGGCGGTCGCGCCGGCCGTCAGGGCGGCGCTGGCCATGAACCTGCGCCTCGTCACGTGAACCATCAGATCGTGATCGCCTTGTTGTCGTCCGGCCCCGGAACCCCGAAGAGCTGATTTTAGGAGGGCGATCCCGCTTGTGCAAGCGAAGGATTGGCCGGGACCAGATAGAACTCGCCCCGCTCGAGCGACCGGTTCATGTCCGGATCGAAATCCACGGCCAGAAGGTCGAGCGCCTCGGCGACGGCGGCAAGGCCGATGTCGTGATAGATGCGGGCGAGAACGCTTCCCGCGCGCTCGCGTGGGGCCGCATCCGGAATTGCATCGAAGTCGTGGCGCATGGCTCCCTGCCGCGCTCGGGCTTGAAGGTCAGGCGCTTCGCGCCTTCTTTGACGTTGAGTGAAATCTGTTAAGAGCGGATTAATGACGGTAAACGGGGCCCTTCGCGCTCGCCCGGCCTTAGAGGCGCCGGTGTCCCGCCGCAAAAGTTCGTGGGCCAAGCATTGTCTCGAAGCCTAAGCATACGCGCAATCTTGCCGGTGGCGCATGGCCGCATTGATGGTAAAGTTCTTGTCGGTCCAAAGGGGGCGCTTGGCGATACCAAACGATCGCCCCATTTGCCGTCACAATGCCGCTTCACTTCGGCTCTCCGAGCCATTGAGACAATACGGGGAAAGCTGGATCCTGTTCCATCGAGGCCCCCTGGCATGCAGCAGCGCGCGCGGACGATCCGACTGATCTGGCTTGCCATGGGAGCCTCAGTGCTCCTCCCGTGCCTGTTGTTCGCCGTCGCGGCCTGGATCAACTACAATCACGTCCAAGATCTGACGACTGAGCGTCTCGTCCGGTCTCTCGACATCGAGCAGGAAGAGGCGCAGACGGCTTTCTCCGTCGTCGCCCATACGCTCGATGACGCGGCCGACACCCTCGCAGGCCTGTCCGCGCAGCAAATTCGCGACGACCGGGACCGGCTTCACCACGAACTGAGCAAGCTGACGAAGCAGCTCCCCGAGGCGCAAGCCGTTTCGATCTACGACGCGAAAGGCGAACTGCTGGTCTCCTCCAGAGCTGAACCGCCTGCGCAAACGAATTTCGGCGCCCGCGATTTCATTCAAGCCCACCTCGCGGACCATGAGGGAACCTACTATGGCCGCGTTTACCCGCCCCCGCCCGGCGCGGATCCCTTCTTCACCGCGAGCCGCGGACTCTATCGCGACGGATCTCTCGACGCGGTGATCGAGGTTTCGGTCCCGGTTCACAACTTCTTTCAGTTCTACGCCACCATGGCCTATGCGTCAGGCTTGCAACTCGCGCTAGTGCGCGACGATGGAACAATTCTGGCGCGTTTTCCGGCTGCCCCATCGGGAGCCAGGGACAAACTCGAAGACAATCCCGGGTTTCGCGAGATCATCGCCCAACATGCGAACAAAGGCTTCTACACCGCCGTTTCCGGTATCGACGACGTGTCGCGGCGCTACGCCATCCGGCAGATCCCGGGAACCCCTCTCTACGTCCAGGCAGGCGTCTCGACCGCCTCGATCCGCAACGAATGGCTGAAGGCGATGGCCGCGCATTTGATCTTCGGCCTCCCCGCGACCCTGCTCCTTTTTGTGACCTGGCTCGCAGTCTTGCGCCGGACCGAAAGCCTCTACGCCGAAATCGACCGGCGGACGACCGTCGAGGAATTGCTGCGGCAGGCTCAGAAAATGGAGTCGATCGGCCAGCTGACCGGCGGCGTCGCGCACGATTTCAACAATCTCCTGACCATCATCCTTGGCAACCTGGAGATGGCCAAGCGCCAGTTGGCCGAGGGAAGCGATCCGGCGCGCGCCAAGCTTGGCACGAGGATCGAGAGCGCCATTCAGGGCGCGACCCGCGCCGCCACGCTCACGAAAAGGCTGCTCGCCTTCTCGCGTCAGCAGACGCTCAGTCCGACGATCGTGGACGTCAACCGGCTCTTGAGCGGCCTCGCCGATTTCCTGCAAAGGGCCTTGGGGGAAGACGTGTCGCTCGAGATTGTCGGCGGCGCCGGTCTGTGGCCGATCGAGGCGGATCAGACGGAGCTCGAGGCGGCCATCCTCAATCTTGCCGTCAACGCGCGGGACGCAATGCCCGAGGGTGGCAAACTGACGATCGAGGCGAGCAATACTTACCTGGACGAGGCCTATTGCGGCCAGAACGCTGAGGTGCGCCCGGGCCAGTACGTCCAGATCGCGGTCAGCGACACCGGGGCGGGCATGTCGCCGGAGGTCATCGAGCGCGCGTTCGACCCGTTCTTCACGACGAAAGAGGCGGGCCAGGGCACTGGGCTTGGCCTCAGCCAGGTCTATGGCTTCGTAAAGCAGTCCGGTGGTCACGTGAAGATCTACAGCGAGGTCGGTGAAGGCACGACCGTCAAGGTTTACCTCCGGCGACATCTGAGGGCCGCGGCGCCGGCGGCTGAAACCGAGGCCGAGGCGGGTCGGGGCCGGCGGGGGGAAACCATCCTTGTCGCCGAAGACGATCCAGAAGTCCGCGCTTACGTTCTGGAGACGCTGCAGGGATTGGGCTATTCGGCCGTGGGAGCGGCGAACGCCGAGGACGCGCTGCTAATCTTCGGCAAGCAGAGGAGGATCGACCTCCTTCTGACCGACGTCGTCATGCCAGGCGCGAACGGCCGCAAGCTCGCCGAGGACGCGCAGCGGCGCCAACCGGATCTCAAGGTCCTGTTCATGACCGGCTACTCGCGAAACGCGATCGTCCATCAGGGGCGGCTCGATCCCGGGGTCGCCCTCATCCAAAAGCCGCTGACCGGCGACCTGCTCGCCACCATGGTTCGCAAGATGCTCGACGGATAGCTCCGCGCGGACCCGCTTTTCGCAATGCGGCCTTATGTCCCAGCGCCGCGCCCGCCCCTTCAATTGCCTCGTCGCATGATCGGCGGTAGGGCTTTGCTTTGCGAAAAGCCGCCGGAGGTTACGCCAGTCCATGGCGCCCGACAGTCTGACATTCCTGGGCGGGCTTCTCATGGGGCTCGCGAGCAGCCTCCACTGCGCCGGCATGTGCGGAGCGATCGCCTCGAGCCTCATGTTTGCTTTTTCGCGTGGCGGCGATCCGCCGGGGCGCGTGCGCGCGCTCGTGTCGGCGCACGCGGGCCGTGTGCTCACCTATATTGCCGCGGGCGCGATTGTCGGCTCGGCCGGGTCGGCGCTTTACGGGGCGTTCGACCATTCCAGCGCCTTTCTCTTCATGCGCTGGTCGGCCGCCGTCGCGCTCGGCTGGATCGGCCTTTCCGTCGCCGGATTTGCGCCTTCGCTCGCCGCGTTCGACCGGCTGGCCGCGCCGATCGCGGCGAATTTGCGCTTCGCGCCGGCGCGGACGCTCGCTAACGGGTCCGGCGCGTTCGTCTCGGGCCTGGTCTGGGGCCTCCTGCCTTGCGGCATGGTCTATGGCGCCTTATTCTACGCCATGCTGTCGGGAAGCGCGGTTCACGGCGCCATGGTGATGGCGGGCTTCGGGGTCGGAACCTTGCCGTCCGTGACGGCGGTCGCGCTCGGGCTTTCCCTTTTCCCGCGCCTCGCTCGAACTCCAAACGCACGTCTCGGCGTGGGACTCGGAATCATGGCGGTCGCCGTGGGGAGCCTCGCCGTCCCGTCGCTCGCATCCAGCGGCTTTTGCCTGCGTTGAACGGACTCGTGATTCCCTTTGGACGCCGTTCGGCGCTATAAGCGCGCGTTGCGCGACGCAGCAGCGCCTGACGGAGACAAATGAAGAAACGTGGGGCGGCAGCTTGGGCCGGCGCCATCGCCCTGACGGCCGCTCTCGCAGCATGCGGATTGGCGCGATGGCCCGTTCCCACGGCGTGGGTCCAGGCGAGCCTCAACGCGGGGTCCGGAGGTTCGACGGCTCTTCGGTGGAGCCCGCCCGTGGGCGCGACGTTTCGCGCGCTCCCCTGGCCAAGCCTACACTTTTTCAACGCGCAGCTCGATGCCTCCGGCGTCAAGCTTCTCGCCGCCCCCGAGGCTCGGCTCGACCTGTCGCTCGGCGAATTGCTGCGCGGCCGCGTAGTGGCTGCAAGGGCCGCGCTGATCAATCCGATCGTCGCCATCGATCTCGACGCGCCGCCGTTCGCCGTTCACGACGGCTCGACCTCTGTTCCCGGCGCGCGGCGCGCCCTTTCCTCTCTCCCGAGCGTCAGCCTGACCAACGGCGTTCTGCGTGTGGTCGATGCGAAGCGCGGCCTCGATACGGTCATCGAAGACGTCCAGGGCAGGTTGGATGGGCTTGCCGCCGGCCTGCCGCTGCGCGTCGATCTCTCGGCCGTCTGGCGCGACTCGCCGGTGGCGATCTCCGTGTTCCTGGCCGATTCGGGCGCCGCGAGCGAAGACGCGCCGAGCACGCTGCGCGTCGTGCTGGTCTCGAGCGCCGGGAATCTCCTGTTCAATGGCGACCTCGTGCACGGCAAGGACATGTCCCTTGCCGGAGACCTCTCCGTCTCGGTGCATTCGCTCGCTTCGCTGACACGTCTCATCGGCGTGGCCCTGCCTTCGGTATTCGCGACCGACGATGTCGCCGTTTCGGCTAGGATCAAGGCGACGCCGGACACAGTCGCGCTCGGCGAGGCGACGGTCACGAGCAGCGGACAAACGCTCCAGGGCGCCTTGCAAGTCGCGGGTCTGGGTGGCCGGCTGACGATCTCCGGCACGCTCGACGCCGAGCGGCTGGCGCTTGCCCGGCTCTTCGGGCAGCCGAAGCCGCTCGTCGACCCGAATGGCGCATGGAGCATCGAGCCCTTCGGCTTCGCTCCGCCGCGAAACTTTGACGTCGATCTGCGTCTTTCTGCGGGATCGCTCGACGTTTACGGGCGGGGTCTCGCCAATGCGGCGGCGGCGCTGATGCTCAAGGACGGCGCGCTGACGGCGAGCCTGATCGAGGCGGAGGCCTATCGCGGCCGACTGAGCGGCGAGGCGCGCGTCACCTGCACAGACGGCGACCTCGACATTCACGCGCGGGCGAAGCTCGCCAATGCGGATATCGGCGCCGCATTTTCGGATCTGGGCTGGCCGGTCGTCACCGGGCAGGGCTCGGCCGAATTCGAGCTCGCGACGACGGGACGCTCGCCAGCGGCCGCGGTTGCTGAATTGAGCGGTTCGGCCTCGATGCTATGGGAGCAGGGAGCGATCGGCGACGTCAATCTCGAGGAGGCTCTGCGCCGAAGCCAGCGGCGGCGGATCGATGTCGCACGGGACATGCGGATCGGCGGAACCGCCTTCGACCGCATGACGCTCGAATTCGCGCTCGGCCAGGGGATCGCGCATGTCGTCCACGGCGATTTGAGCGCGCAAGGCGTCGCGGCAAATCTGCAAGGCGCAGTCGATCTTCCCGCACGGTCGCTCAATCTCCGCGTCAACGCGACGCAGACCGACTCGGCCGGCGCGCAATCGCCGGACGCTGCTCACTTGAGCCTCGACATCGAGGGGCCCTGGAGGTCTCCGGCGATCCGAACGTCCGGCGAGGGAATGCCCGAGCCCATCGACGAGGGCGCCGCCGCCGCCCAGTGAAAACCGGCCCCGTTCGGGAGCGACGCCGACGGGGTGCGGGGCGCGCGCCTAGGCCAACCGGCAGGGAACAATTCGGCGCGATCCGGCGTAGGGGGTCGCGGGCTTGCGCCTGGCCCGCCTCGCGGAGCGCGCCTGCGCCTTGAAGATCCTCTACCTCTACTGCCACCCGCTCGCCGACAGTTTTCATGGCGCGATCCTCGACGCCGCGCTCAAGGCGCTAAAGGCCGGCGGACACTCGATTGATCTGCTCGACCTTTACGGCGAGTCCTTCCAGCCCGCGCTGACCAAGGACGAGCGCCGGCATTACTTCGACTGCCCGCGCAATCAGGCGGGGCTGGAGGATTACGTCGCCAGATTGAAGTCGGCGGAGGCGCTCGTCGTACAGTTTCCGACCTGGTGCTTCGGTCCGCCAGCGATGCTGAAGGGCTTTTTCGACAGGCTGCTCATTCCCGGCGTCGCATACGACGCGGCCCAATCGAGGCCCCTACTCGGCAACATTCGCAAGATCGTGGGCGTCGTGACCTACGGGGAGGCGTGGACGGCGGCGATGTGGATGGGCGAAGCCCCACGGAAGACCGTGACGCGATTCCTGCGCTGGTTCACGGGCGGAAAAGCCGAGACCCAGTATCACGCGCTCTACAAGATCGAGCGGGTCAGCGACGGGGCGCGCCGCGCGTTCATCGCGCGCGTCGAGAAGGCGATGGCGGCGATGTGAAGCCCTCAGCGCTCCGCGGCTGGCCGCGGCCGCCAACGCGGCAGGCGCATCCGCGCTCGATCCCCGCGGCGTTTCCGGATCGAGGCGCGCCGCAAGCTCGAACAGATAGGCGCGTTCGGCTTGCACTAGCTGTGGAGCCTCAACAGGTTGTCCTTGGAAAGGGCAAGTCGGCTGATGGGGGGCTTGGCGTCCAGGCTGCCATGGGGTCTATGCCAATTGTTTCGATGGAGCCATCGGGGCAGCTCGGCGGTGCGTTCGTCTGAGCTGTTGTAGGCCTGCGCATAGGCCCATTCCCGTAGGCTGGTCTGGATGAAGCGTTCGGCCTTTCCGTTCGTTTTGGGCGTGTAAGGCTTGGTTCTGATGTGCTTGAGGCCAAGCTTCTTGCACGCCTGCGCGAAGGCTCGCGAGCGATAGCACGATCCGTTGTCAGTCATGACGCGCTCGACCTTGACGCCGAGGCTTGCGTAATGGGCCACCGCCGCCGCAAGGAAGGCGATTGCGCTGGATTTTCTTTCGTCCTTCATGACCTGACTAAAGGCGATGCGGGATGCATCGTCGATGCAGACGTGGACAAACTCCCAGCCAATGCCGAGGTGGCGGTTGACCGCGCCTGTTCGCCGCCCCGTGATCCGGTGTCCCACCGAGCCGATCCGGCCGAGTTTCTTGATATCGATATGGATGAGCTCGCCAGGCGTCGCGCGCTCATAGCGCCGGATCGGCTCGGCCGGCTCCAGGGACGAGAGCCGGTTAAGCCCGAGCCGCCGCAGGATCCGGCTGACCGTCGCCGCCGAAACGCCGACCTCGGCGGCGATCTGCTTGCCAGGATGGCGCTGCCTGCGCAAAGCCTCGACCGCCGCGCATGTGGCCGGCGGCGTTTGGCTTGGCGATGAAAGGGGCCTTGACGAGCGGTCGTGCAAACCGTCGACGCCTTCGGCGCGGAAGCGCCGGACCCATTTCGCGACAGTCTTGGGCGTGGTGTTGAACTGGCGCGCGGCGGCCGCTTTGGACAGCCCGCAGTCCAACACGGCGCGAACCATCATCTCTCGACCTTTCGGCGTCAAAGGCGCATTCTTGTGCGTGTCCATTCGGTCCCCCGCGAATCACTGAGGTTTTGGCGACATCAGCCTTCACGGCCAAAACCGAATGGACAACCTCCTGAAAGCTCACAACTAGCTAGACGGCTTTGCTCGATCCATGTGCACCTGGTCGCGCTGATGCCGGCCCTGGCGGCGAGTTTCCTCCCGCCAGAGGCCCGGCGTACGCCGGCGGCCAGCCGCAGCAGTCGGGCGCATGCGCTCCCGGTGAGCGCGAACGAATTCGCCAGGAAGCCGCCTTTGATCGTCATCCAGTATGGCGGCTGGCATAATAAGATAAGCCTCCCGATCCTGTACCAGTTTATGTCGAGGCGCTATGCTCCGTGAAAGCCAAAGGAGCCGATTCATGGTCGAAGCGCATGCGGAAGTCGTCGAGGCGCAGTTCGGCCCTCGCGCGAGAGCCTATGTCGAAAGCGCGGTTCACGCTCAGGGCGCGGACCTCGACGCGATCGAGGCGATCGCGCGCAAGCTGAGGCCAGCGCTCGCGCTCGATCTCGGGGCGGGCGGGGGCCACGTCTCGTATGTCCTTGCGCGCCACGCGCGCGGGGTCATAGCGACGGATTTGTCGCGCGAGATGCTGGCGGCGGTCGCGGCGACGGCGCGCGAGAAGGGCCTCGGCAACATCGAGACGGTCGAGGCTCCCGCCGAGCGTCTCCCGTTCGAAGACGCGATATTCGACTTTCTGGCCTGCCGTTTCTCCGCTCATCACTGGCGCGATTTCGAGGGCGGCCTGCGCGAGTCGCGCCGCGCGCTGAAACGCGGCGGTCGGGCCGTGTTCGTCGATGTCCATTCGCCCGGGCCGCCGTTGTTCGACACCCATCTCCAGGCCATCGAACTGCTCCGCGACCATTCGCACGTCCGCAATTACACCTGCGCCGAATGGGTCGCCGCGCTCGCCCGCTCAGGCTTCGGCCTTGAGGCCTGCCGGACCTGGCGGCTCCGGATGGACTTTCCCCTCTGGACGGCGCGCATGCGAACGCCTGAAGATCAGGCGAAGGCGATCCGCGCGCTCCAGAACGCCGCCTCCACGGAGACGAAGGCGCATTTCGCGATCGAGCCCGATGGGTCGTTCCTGCTCGACGTTCTGATGATCGAAGCATCGGCGGCTTAAAGCGCGGTCAGCGCTGGCTTTAGCTTTCGCCGGGTCATGCGGTCGGCTGCCTGCGAAACTCCGCCTTTACCGCCGCATAAAGCGCCTTGAACCGCTCCCGCTGATGCGCGAACGCCTCGGCCAGCCGTGGATCGGGCGTCGTCTTGTCGACGACCTCGGGTGGCGTGCAGACAGTCTCGGCCAATTCGCCGGTCGCGGCCATGCGCGCAAGCCGCGCCGCGCCCAAAGCCGGGCCGGTCTCGCCGCCCCGCATGCGCACGACCTCAAAGCCCGTGGCGGCGGCGATCATGCGGGTCCATAACGCGCTCCTGGCCCCGCCCCCGATGAGGCCGACGCGGTCGATCTTCGCGCCGGCGGCCGCGAGGCAGTCGCGCGCCTCCGCGAGCGTCAGCGCCACGCCCTCCATGACGGCGCGGGCGACATCGGCTCGGGTCGTCGTCTCGCTCATGCCGAACAGAACGCCACGCGCGTAAGGATCATCGAGCGGCGTGCGCTCGCCCGAGAGGTAGGGCAGGAACAGCAGGGCGCCCGGGCCGGGATAGCCGTCCGCAGCCTCGCGCTCGAGCGCATCCGCTTCGGCGCGCGTGAGCCGCCCGGCGAATGCGAGCGCGCCGGCGCCGTTCAGCATCGCGGCCATCGCATACCAGCGGCGAGGCAGCGCGTGCGCGAAGCTGTGGACGAGTTTCTCCGGCGCCTTGAGATAGCGATCCGTCGCGACAATGAGCTGCGTCGCGGTTCCCAGCGAAATGAAGGCTTCTCCGGCGGAGATCGCGCCCAAGCCGATCGCGCCGGTCGCAGCATCGCCTCCGCCGGCCGCGACGAGGACGTCGCGCGGCAACCCGAGTTCGTCCGCGACGGGAGCCCGGAGTTCTCCGTTCGCCGCCGAGCCCTCGAACAGAGCCGGCGCCCAGGCCGCGTCCGCTCGGCAGGCGGCGAGCGCCTCGGCCGACCAACTCCGCTCGGCTTCATCGAGCATCCACGTCCCCGCCGCGTCGCTCATGTCGGTCGCGCGCTCGCCGCAAAGGATGAGCCGCAAATAGTCCTTGGGCGCGAGCATGCAGTCGATCCGCCCGCGCAACTCGGGCTCATGCCGGCGGAGCCAGAGGAGTTTCGGACCGGTGAACCCAGGCATCGGCTTGACGCCGACGACGCCCGAAAGAGAAGGAAAGTCGCGCTGAAGCTCGGCCGCTTCCGCATGCGCCCGGCTGTCGTTGTGCAGGATCGCGGGCCGAACGGGTCGGTTGGCGCGGTCGATGAGGACCGCGCCGTGCATCTGACCGGAGAAGCCGATCGCCTTGAGCGCGCCAAGCGCGACGCCGGCCGAGGCGCGAAGCTCGGCGACGACCTCCGCCATCGCCGAACGCCAGACTTCCGGATCCTGTTCAGACCATCCGGGCTTCGGGCGATCGGGCGAATAGGCGCGGACGGCGCTGGCGACCGGCGCGCCGGCCTCGTCCGTCAACAGAGCCTTGAGCCCGGATGTCCCGCAATCCAGCCCGAGATACATGAATTGAGCATGCGCCGCGCCCGGCCCACGCGCAAGATTGGCTCAGGCGCAGTTCCGCCAAGCCTCGCCGCAGGAGAAGAACGCCTCGCGCGGACGCCAGCCTTCGCCGCGCCGCTTGTGCGCGTCCGCGAGTTCAAGGCCGCGTTCGAGGATGCATCGCAGGCCGCTCAGAATCGGCATGTCGGCACCACGGGTGGCCTCGCCGACGCTTTCCCAGTCGCTGTCGTCAGCGAGCTTGGCGAAATGACGCACGAGACGAGAAGCGAGAAGCCCGCTTGAGAGATTGCGATCCGCGGCGTCGCGGGTGAAGCGCCGGGCGAAGTCCCCCCCGATCGAGGAGACCGCCGCCCGGGCGACGTGAGGATTGGAGCATGTTGTGATGATCTCGCGCACGATCATGTGCAATCCTCCCTCGTCGGCGCGGCCAATTCCCACCGGAGCAACCCGACTTATGGCTATGAAATTTGTCCTCAGCATGTCATTGCGTAGGTTTGAACGTGTCTTCATCCATAGGAGTGGGAAAACAACGTTCGCAAAGCGTCGTGTCAACGAACTGTCATGTCGATTTGATGCGCTGCAACATTGATATACTTTCTTGCAGGTCCGAGCATGCTGCTCCGCGGCCAAGATTAATTCATGGCGAGTTACTAAATTGGGAAAGCTGAAGCTCGGATGCGTTCCGTCTCTCACTTCTGTGAAACGGTGAAGCGGCTTGCGCGTTGGCTCGAGCGGCGGGATGGCCGGGACCGCGCCCCGGACCGCGCCCCGAGGGCGGAGGCGCTGTCGCGCCTCTGAAGGGAAGCTGCGATCCAAAGGTCAGGCCCTCGGATCGCTCTTTTTTGCGCTCCGGCGATTTACCGTCGGCCGCGAGGCGTTAGCGGATGCCCGCGTCGATGAGCTTGGTCAGTGCGTCGATCGTCTTTGGCGTGACGACGCCCGCGCCGGTGTTTAGCGACAGACCCGGCATCTTGTACTTGGCGCTCATGACGCACTGCACGACCGGCATGAAGCCCTGCATGTAAAGGAGCTGGTCGAGGGTCGCGCTGACATAACCCGACTTCAGCCCGTCGATCGTGGCCGGGGCGAGGTCGATGCCGCCGACGATGATGTCGCCGGGCTTCTTGCCGGCCTTCTTGAGAACTTCTTCGAGCGTGCCGGTCACGCCGCCATGTTGGGTCCCGATCGCCTTCAGGTTCGGATGGGCCTGGATGTAGGCGACGAGGATCGGCACGCCGAGCGAGGTGTCGCTGTTGACCTCCTGAGTGATTTCCAACCGGTCGACCTTGAGACCCGCCTTCTCCAGCGTGTCGGCGAGACCCTTCTCGGATTGGCCGCGCTCGGCCTGGCTGAAGACGCCGTAGACCATCGCCTGGTCGCCCGCTTTCAGCCCTTGAGCGAGCATGGCCTTCGCGGTTAAGGAGCCCCCGGCGTAGAGGTCGACGCCGGCATAACCGAAGCCCTTGGTGCCGAAATCGGTCTGCAGTTCGGTCAGCGGGGAATTGCCGTCGGTGACGACGATGCCCTGATCGACCGCCTGCTTGACGAGGTCATGAAACGCGGTCGAGCCGGGGTGGCCCATGATCTCGATGCAGTTCGGCTTGGCGGCCATCGCCTCCTTGAACTGGTTGATCATGGTCGCCGGCGCCCAGGCGGAGAACTGCGACTTCAGCTGCACGCCGAGCGCTTCGGCGGCTTCCTTGGCTCCCGTCTGACGGGCGAGCGTCGCGCCGTCGCCGGGATTGCCGCCCATCTGCATGTACATCACGAGCCCCTTGCCGATCGGATCGGCCGAGGCCGGCCCCACAATCGCTGAAACCGCCGCCGCCGCGACTCCGATCAGAAGTGAATTGGACAAACGCATTTTCTCTCTCCCTATCATATTCGGGGCCGCCTCCCGGGCGGATCCCGTTCCTATTCGGCGGCGCGCGCGCCTCCGAATCTCCGAAACGACCGCAGATTGGCGAACAGCGCCCGCCGGCGCTGCGGTTCGTCCGCGTACATGTAAAAGATGATCGCGGTCAGGAAGATAAGTCCCTGCACCGTTCTGACCCAGGCGCCGGTCAGGCCCGCGGCGACGAGGCCGGCCTCGACCATGCCGATGATGAAGCAGCCAAAGACCGTGCCCACGATCGTCGCCCGGCCGCCGAAGATCGAGGTGCCGCCGATCAGCACCGAGGCGATGGCGGTCAAGAGGTAGCCCTGCCCCTGATTGCCGAAGAAGTTCTTGTTCTCGAGCGTCAGAATGATGGCGGCGCAAGCGGCGAGAAAGCCCATCAGCGTGAAGATCTTGATCTTCTCGCGGTCGACGTCGATGCCGACGACGCGCGACACGTCGTTCGAATCGCCGATGAACAAAGTGTGCTCGCCGAAGCGGTGACGGGTGAGAATGAGCCAGAGAAAGCCGACGATCAGCGCCGTCCACAGAGCCTGGATCGACGCCTGCTGCAGCCACGCCGTCGAAGCCGAGGCGAACGGCCGCCCGACGATCACTTGCCAGACGGAGCTCTCCTCCGCGCCGCGCAGCGCATAGGACTTGCCGCCCGACAGCACCGTCGCCATGCCGGCCCAGAAGAACTGGGTCGCAAGCGTGGTCATGAAGGACGGAATGCCCACCTTGGCGATGATCACGCCGTTGATGAAGCCGACCAGAACGCCTGACGCCAGCCCCGCGACGACCGCGAGCCAGCCGAGCCCATATTCCTTGAACAACACGGCGAAGACGAAACCGGAAAAGGCGATGATCGAGGGAAAGCAAAGGTCGATCTCGCCGGCCCCGATGACGAAGGTGAGGCCGGTGGCGAGCAGGATCAGCGGCGGCAGGGTCGAGAGGAAGGTCGTATAGATATAAGGCGCCAGAAAAACCTCCGGCGCCAGATACATGAACAGCGCCAGCAGGAGGACGAACACGATGATGATCGGCAGCGCCTCGAAACGCTGCAGGATCGACGCGCCTGACCCCTGAACCATGCCCTTATCGCCCCCTCACGCCTTATGCTGCAGCGCGATCAGATATTCGGTCAGTTCAGGCACCGTCATGTCCCTCGGATTGATCTCGGAGACCACGCGCCCCCGATCCAGAACCACGAGCCGATCGGCGACCTCGTGCACATGCGCAAGATTGTGCTCGATATAGATGCAGGCGCGCCCGGACTGTTTGATCCGCCGGACGAAGTCAATCACCTTACGCACCTCGGCGACGCCGAGCGCCGCGGTCGGCTCGTCGAGCACGATGAGGTCGGCGTTGTAGTGCATCGCCCGGCCGATCGCGATGCCCTGGCGCTCGCCGCCCGACAGATTGGCCACCGTCGAATCGACCGTGATGCCGACGCCGCGGAAGCCGATGACGTCGAGCAGGATCTCTTGGGCGACCGCCTTTTCGCGCTTGATGTCGATGAATCCGAAGCGGTTCGTAATCTGCCGGCCGACGAAGAAGTTGCGCCACAGCGGCTGCTTCTCGGCGAGCGACTTGTCCTGGTAGACGGTTTCGATCGAGAGATCGTGCGCCATCCGAACCGAGTACTCGCTGGGTTCGATCTCGCGGTCGCGGATGAAGATCCTGCCCGCGGTCGGCGCGAGCACCCCGGTCATGACCTTGATCAGGGTGGATTTGCCGGCGCCGTTGTCGCCGATGAGCCCGACGATCTCGTTGCGTCCGATGGCGATATCGATGTCGCGCAGCGCGTGCACCGCGCCGAAATACTTCTGCACGCCCTCCATCCGCACAATCGAGGTGAACCCGGCAGCCTCCGGCGCCATTCCTCTTCCTCCCGCCGGAAACCAGCCGACGCGCCACCTTTCCTCATACGATATGAGGTAAGCCCAACTCCGTCCGCTTGGCAATGGGGCCGATGGCGCGCCGTCTCGCCTGTTGAAAGCGGTTCCCCGCTCAGGCGAGGCGCTTAAAGATGCGCGTCATGAAGGCGGTGGCGTAGAGCGGCGTCAAGAGGTTCAGGACAGGGATCGCCACGAAGGCCGAGACGATGAGGCCCGCGAGATAGACCGGGCCCCAATTGCGCTCTCGCAGACCTCTCGCGTCCGCAGGCGGCATATGCCGCATCGCCGCGAGCTCAAAATACTCGCGGCCGAGAAGATAGCCGTTGAGGAGGAAAAAGGCGGCGAGGCCGACGCCGGTGAAGATCGTCAGCGCGAGCACAACAATGTTGGTGAAAAGCGACAGGCAGGCGAAGCGCAGCCCCATCGCGACCGACGGACCGATCGGCAGCGGCCGGCCGGGCGCGCCATGAGGATCGATCTCGCGCTCGACGATCGTCGCAATGTCGTCGAGGAAGAAGCTCGCGACGAGCGAGGCGGTCGGCGCGGCGAGAAACATGAGGCCCACAATCAGGCCGAGCGCGAGCACGACCGAGAGGACCCAGCCAAGCCATACCGGACCGACATGAATGAGCGACATCGCCAAGCGATCGAGTCCGACGCCTGCGAGCGCGAGAACGGCGGCCGTAAGCCCGATCGACTTCCACATGACCCTGCGGAAGGGCGGAGAGAAGATCTGGGCGAAAGCGTCGAAGGCGTCGGCGATCATGAAAAGCCAGGAATCCGGGTTCGGCGGGCCGCATCGGGATCAAAGGCGGCGGCTCGGGCGCCAGATAAGGTTGGTGCTGACCGCATAGTTCCAGACGACGCTCAGAAGCGCGCCCGACAGGCCCGCGATCCACCAGGTCTGGTTCGATTTGTACAGCCAGGACGCGACATCGATGTTGGCGAGCACGCCGACGCTGCAGCCGAGCGCGAAAGCGACGAAGCCGAAGAGCTTGCTGAAGCCGCGATAACGGTAGGTCCGATAGGTGATCTCGTTGTTGAGAATGAAGTTGCTCGCCATCGCGACCAGAGTCGCGAAGAGCTGCCCCGTATTGAAATCCGCCGTTCCGAACACGGCGCGGAAGGCCGTGAGCGCAAGGATGTGGACGACGAGGCCGATCGCCCCCACGAGCGCAAACAAGACGAACCGGATCGGCAGGAGGCCGCCGGTCGCGTGATGGACCACGAGGCCGAGAAAATCGAGGGCGACGAGCGGCGTCAGTTTCGACTCGCCGGCTAGGCGCTTGCGGAAGCGGTAGGGCGCCTCGACGATCTTGAGCGCACCACCCGCGGAGAGGATGACGTCGACCAGGATCTTGAAGCCGTCGGGCGAGAGCCGGGGCGCGAGGCGAGCGACGATGTCACGGCGGATCATGAAGAAGCCGCTCATCGGATCCGTGACCGGAAAGCCGGTCAGCCGGCGGAAGAACCAGGCGCCGAGATCGCTGAGCTTCTGCCTTGCGGGCGAGAGACCGCCCTCGCTCCCTTCGCTGACGCGCGTTCCGATCGCCAAGTTCCCCTTCCCCGCGGCAAGCGCCCAATACATTTTGGGAAGGATCGTTTCGTCGTGCTGAAGGTCGCCGTCGATGACCGCGACGAGATCGGCACTCGAAGACATCCAGCCTTCGACGACCGCGCCGGCGAGCCCCGCGCGGTTGACCCGTCTGAGGCAGCGCATGCGGCGATCGGACGCTGCGAGCGCGAAGGCGACGTCGGAGGTGCCGTCGGGGGAATCGTCGTCGACCACGATCATCTCCCACGGCAGGCCATCGAGCGCGGCCTTCATGCGCTCGAACAGTTCGGGAACGTTCGCGGATTCCCGATAGGTCGGGACCACGATCGAAAGGGTCGGCGTCGCCGGCGCTGCCTCTGTGGCCACTCTGCCTGTCTCGTTCGCTCGTCGAACGGCGCTACCTGCCGGGCGCGCCCGGATAAGGGATGGGAAGCGTGCGCGTCAAGCCTTGCGCGGGAATGAGCGCGAGTTCGACCACGGGATATCCGTGTCGCGTGAGGGAAAGGTTGCGAGACTCGCCGAGCGACGTAAAAACGCTCGGCGCGAGGCGCCGCGCGTCGCCGATGTCAGTGGCGCGTGTGATCACAACCCCGTCGCGGCCAAGGAAGCGCCCGCCGTCATCCACGAAGGCCCAGCCGCGCGGGTCGCCAGAAATGACGAAAACGGGAATACCGGGACCGAGCGCAAGCGCGATCTTTCCGGCGTCCGACCATTTCGTCGAGATGACAAAGGCCGGCGCGGGATCTAGCGTCGGCGCGTCGCGCAAGTCCCGCCAGCTGAACGCCTCCAGCGTCGGGTCGGGCAAGCCGGGCCGGGTCAGACGCAGAATCATACCGGTCGAAGCCTGCAGGACGACGACGGCGGCGACCGCGGCGAGAAGACCGGCCGACGCGACCGCCCAACGGCGCAACGCGCGGTCGGCGATCGCGGTTTCGTCGAGCCACGCGCCCATGAGGGCGAAGGCGAAAAACCAGCCCGGCATCGTCCAGTGCGGCTGCCCGCGGCCGCCCCAGAGCGGCGTCAAGCTGAAGAGGACGATGGGCGGAAGCGCGAGGCACATGAGGAACAGCATCCGTTCGTCCCCGCGCCGGCGTGAGGCCGCTGCCAGTCCGGCGACGGCGGCCGCGAACAGCCAGGGCCACAGGTAGGCGACCTGACCGAGCGCATTTTGCATAAACTGCACCGGGCGCAGGCTTCCGCTCGGGACCCCGCGCGACCCCTGAAATGCGAATGAAACCCACGCGTGCCGCGCGTTCCACACGAAGACTGGCGCGATCATGAGGAGCGCGAGGGCGGCGGCGCAGTAGGGCGCGGGATGCTTCAGCCAATGGCGCTGGCGAGGGGCGAGAGCCACGAACGTCGCCAGCCCCGCGACCGACACGATGGCGCTGTACTTGGAGAGGCCGGCAAGGCCGAGCCCGAGCCCCGCGATCAGCCAAAGGCCCCAGATCCGCCCCCGACTTCCCGGCGCATCGAAGAAAAGCCGGGCGAGCGCCGACGCTGCGACGGCGAGGCCGAAAAGCAAGGGTCCGTCGGGCACGACCCAGGAGCCTGCGGATGCGAAGAAGAAAGGCGCGACGTTCAATGACAAGAGCGCGATGATTGCGGCGCGAGCGCCAAACAGCCCCAGGGTCATCCGATAGAAGATCCAGCCGGTCGCGGCGAACAGGGCAATGAACGGGGCCCGCGCCGCAAAACCTTCGCCGAGCGCCAGCGCCGCGAAATGTGCGATCCACTGGTGCAACGGCGGGTGGTCGAAATAGGACAGACTTAGCCTTCGCGCGATGGCGATCGTATAGCTTTCGTCGATGCCCGGCCCCAGCGCAAAGGCGAAGACGATCCGCGCGGCGAGAAAGCCCGCAAGGATCGCGAGCGCGACCCTGTCTGCGTCGCCATCACGGAGCGACGGCGTCTCAAGCCGGTTGCGCATCGCTGAAAGCCGCTCTTCCGGGCAGCGTCTCCCGCGCGGCGGACCCCGGAACGAACTCATCGAACGCCGCCCAGAATTGCGCCCGCAAGGCGTCGCGCTCGATCAGGATTTCATGTTGCGCGCCTTCGATCACGACGATGCGGCCCGCCCTCAACCGGGAAGCGAAACGCTCCGCGGCGCGGGTGTCGGTGACCTGATCCTCGCCGGAGGCGATGATGAGGGTCGGCGTCAATGTGCCTCGTGCGAAATTCGGCTCGTCGAACCAACTCATGGTGCGGAACGCCGCGTGCGCCCAGCCGATCGTTGGACCGCCCAGGCACAGCTCGGGCGCAGCTTCAACCAGCCGCGCGATCCGGGCGAACCTTGCCGGGTCGGTCGTGAAGACGTTGCCCTCATATGGCCGAGACCAGAAAGTGTCCGCTCCGTTTCCCGGCGCGAACGCGCCCCCGAAGCCCAAACCGTCCAGCGCTTCTATGAGATAGCGGGCGAAGCCGCGATGGTTGACGCCTTTCGCGGCGATCATCGGCGAGGTCAGGACGAGGCGATCGAACGGGCAGCGGCCGGCTTGCGCCGAGATCAGGAGAATGGCCGCGCCCATCGAGTGACAGAGGCCAAACCATGGACGCGGACAGCGCGGCTCAAGGACGGCGCCGACAAACGCCTCGAGGTCGCGCTCGTAATGCGAAAAATCGTCGACATGACCTTTGCGCGCGTTGCGCAACGGACGCTCCGACCCGCCCTGGCCGCGCCAATCCATTGCGGCGACGCAAAAATTGCGCTCGAGCAGATTCTCCGCCACCTCGAAATATTTTTCGACGAATTCGCCGCGCCCGCCGAGCACCGCCACGGTTCCCCGCACCGTCGGTTTCGCGTCCCATCGGACCGTTCGCAAGCGAACGCCGTCGGCGGCCAGGATGTCCGCTTCGACAGCGCCAGGAGGGATCGGATTTTCGAGCGTCGACGCCAAACTCATGCCCCTCCTGCCTATCAAGAAAGACAGCGCCATGCGAGGGCGCCTTTGCGCATTTCACCAAATCCAAGCGGGCAGCAGAGCGGAGCGCGAAGCTTGCGCGAGGTCGGCTACTTTACGCTCCCATCGGGCGCAGCTTCGAGAGGTCCAAGAATGGTACGTCGAATCCCAGGAAGCGAAGCGCTTCAATTGCGCGTCCGTTCAGGGGCGGTACCCCGTCTTCATTAACCCAGCCAAATAACTCCAACAGGCAGTTGCGGCCGAAGTGCGAGAGCTTGAACTTGGAAAGGTATAGACAGTCGTAGATGCGCTGTACGTAATCGCCGCCACCAAACATCAGGTGATGAAAGGAATCTCGAACCATCTCAATCCTATTTTCGGCTATAAATGCCTTTAGATGTTTTTCTAGACCGCCCGCGTATCTTTGCATCGCAGTAAATGCTGCGCAACCCTTGAGCAGGTCTGTGACTGTGTCCATATCGACATGACGTAACGCATCTTCGTCAGCGAACAAGGTTTTTAACCCTTTAATTCGGACAACGCTCTCTTCAAATTTGGGTGGATTCTCGACCTGGAACCAATCGGAGACGTATCGCCGGATGTTGCTTTTTCGGTTTTCCCCCGTCCGGAGCGGATGCGCAAATAAATCTTCGTTTGTCGTCAGGCCGCGTGCCCAATACAAAAATTGATAAATCTCGTACGCGCGGAGACCGTCTCCAAATCCGGGATGCCGGCCGCCGCGCTCGGAATAAACCGTTTCGAGTTCGCGGTACGCCGGCAGGAGACGCTCCTGGTAGAGCGACCGAAACGTCTCGAGATACGTTCTGGTCGGGTTCTTGTTTCGCGTCGAGACGGCGATCGTAGGCGGTGAGAATTCGCCGATACCCTCGATCGGGGGAAAGTCGTGAGGAACATTGCGGCCTCTCCAAGCCACAAACTTTTCGAACGCGTCCAGCGTCAAGACGCCGGCACTGCCCCACAACTCGTCAAAGAATGCGGGTATTTCGTCGAACCGCTCATCGCCCAAATCGATGACGACTGAAAGTTCGCGGTTCTTTGTCATCCCTGAGGACGTCATGTTGGCCGAGCCGACGAGCGCGACGTCGCCTAGAATGTAGAACTTTGCGTGGAAGCTCTTTGCGTTGAAGAAACGGATGTGCACGCCGTCAATCGCTCGGACTTCCGCTAGCGCTTCGGCAACCGTCGATTCGCATAGGCGCACGATCAGGCGAATGTTCTCGCACCTGCCCTTGCGAAGTATCTTGATCGGCTCAGGATCGGAGAAGAAGGGGCATGCAAGCTGCGCCGACTTTGTCGATACGGCGTGCTTGTAGAAAAAGTTGATCGTGAAGCTTTTGTCGAAAGGGCTGTTGGAAAAGAGGGTGGTCAAGTGGTTGGTCTCTCACAGGAACTCTGAATAGTTTATCGAGAACGTTCCAATTCCCTGTCAATCCGCCAAATAGGGGATGGCGCTCTGAGTGAGCGGCGGAGCTTGGAGAGGATGGGTCTCACCATCAGTTCCGTGATAGCCCCGGCCTGACTGCCGGGACGCCGGGCGTGGGCCCACCTCGCCGCCGGGTTCCGCGAGTTAATGCGCCTCATAATTCTCGCCGATCGACCGAAGTCGATCATCGCCCCGGCACCGGCAGGAAGAAGAGGCAAGGATAAGGATGATGCCGACAGCGACGCCGATCTCCTTGCAGTTTGACGCCCTGGAGCAACACGTGGCGAAGAATGCTTGCCGTTAGGGTAGCCGAGCGTAATTCGAACTGATAAAGCCAGATTGGCGCGGGGTTAGGCATGCGGCTGGGCAAGAAATCGGGGTTCCTTTTCGCCGCTTTCGTGTTTTCCCTTCTGGGGCTCTCTGCCTGTTCGTCACTGCCCGATTCCGGCCCGAGCGCCCAGGTCGTGGCGCAGCAGGCGCAGCAAGCAAATCTCGAGCAACAAGCCCAGTATGAACTCGTCGACATCGACGCCTCCGTCGTCGAGGCGATGCGGCGACGCCATTACGACAGCTTCTCGGCGCATTTCGGCGATCGGAAACTCTCGGCCGAACCGGTGATTGGCGTCGGCGACGCCGTCGTGGTGACGATCTGGGAGGCCAGTTCCGGCGGTCTCTTCTCCTCGCCCCTCGTCACCGACAAGATCAGCGTCGGGTCGAACAGCGCGATGATCCCCGAACAGGTCGTCGGCCGCGACGGAGGCATTACCGTTCCCTATGCGGGCAGGATCCATGTCGCGGGGAAGACGACGCGCGCGGTCCAGGCCTCGGTCGAGAAGGCTCTACAAGGCAAGGCGATCCAGCCTCAGGTCCTCGTCAGCGTCACGCATGCCGCCAGCAACAGCGTTAGCGTCGGCGGAGAGGTCGCGAATGGAGCGCGTGTCCCCCTTTCGGTGAAAGGCGATCGCCTGCTCGACGCGATTGACGCGGCGGGTGGAGTTCGCGCGCCGGTGAACGAGACGTTCGTCGAACTGTCGCGCGGCTCGACCACCTCGCGTTTGCCTTTGACAAGAATCATAGAGAACCCGTCCGAAGACATCTACCTGCACCCGAATGATGTCGTGACGCTGGTGCGCGACCCGCAGACCTTCATCGCCTACGGCGCAACCGGTCGAAACGCGGAGATCCCCTTCGAGGCAGATGGGATAAACCTCGCGCAGGCGCTCGCGAAAGCGGGGGGGTTGGAGGACTCCCGGTCCGATCCAAGGGGCGTCTTCATATTCCGGTACGAAAGCAATGACGTGCTTCGCGCCATCCGACCTTACAGCCCGCTCATAGGGCGCGGGCGGCTTGTGCCGGTCGTTTACCGCCTCAATCTGGCCGACCCGAACAGTTTGTTCCTGGAGCAGAGTTTCCCGATCGCCAATCGCGATCTGGTCTATGTGTCGAACGCGCCGTCGACCGAGGTGCAGAAGGTGTTTGCGATCCTCGGCGGCGGCGTCAACACGCTTGGCGCCGCGGCCAGCATCGCCACAGCAGCCACGACCGTGAAATGACGGCGGCGACGAGGTTCAAAGCGCTCGCCGGCTGTCGTTATTGATGTGAAACATCGCATTCGAGATTTGCTTTGCGCCATTATTCGAAAGACATGCGAAAGGAGATTGCGGTCGTCGGCCGTTCCTGCCGTCTGCCGGGCGCCTCGAGTGTTTCTCAATTGTGGGAACTGCTCGCGTCCGGCCACTGTTCGGTATCAAGAATTCCGGCCGATCGTTGGCCGCAAGAGCGCTTCTGGCATCCGCGACCGAAGGAGCCCGGACGCAGCTACACGTGGTCGGCGGGCGTTCTCGACGACATCTGGGGCTTTGATCCGGCGCCCTTTCGGATTTCGCCGCGCGAGGCCGAGCAGATCGATCCGCAACAGCGCCTGTTGCTCGAGCTCGTCTTCGAGGCCTGCGAGGATGCGGGCTTCGCCCCGTCGCAGTTGGCGGGAAGCGGGGCCGGGGTCTACGTCGGGGCGTCCGCGCTCGACCACTCCACCATCGCCCTGCACGATCCGGCGCTGGCGGACCCGTATTTCGCCGCCGGAAATACGCTTTCGGTCATCTCCAACCGCATTTCTTACATCTTCGACCTTCACGGGCCGAGTCTCACGATCGACACCGCCTGCTCGTCGTCGCTTGTCGCCCTGCATGAAGCCTCTCGGGCGCTGTCGCAAGGCGAGATCGATTGCGCCATCGTCGGCGGGGTCAACATCCTTGCGAGCCCGTTCGGTTTCATCAGCTTTTCCCAGGCGATGATGCTGTCGCCGACCGGCCTCTGCCACGCCTTTTCCATCGACGCCGACGGCTACGTCCGTTCCGAAGGCGGCGTCGTCCTCGTTGTGAAAACGCTCGAGCGCGCGATCGCGAACGGCGACCGGATTCACGCGGTGATCCAAGGCAGCGGCGTCAATTCGGACGGACGCACAAGCGGCATCTCTCTGCCGGCCGAGGCGTTCCAGACGAAACTCTTGCGCTCGGTCTATGAGAAGGCCGGAGTCGCGCCGGAGTCGGTCGTCTATATAGAGGCGCATGGCGCCGGCACGCCAGTCGGCGATCCGGTAGAGGCGGCCGCGCTCGGGGCTGTGCTCGGCCGCGCCCGCACGAAGCCGCTGCCGATCGGCTCGATAAAAACCAACCTCGGCCATCTGGAGCCCGCCTCCGGCCTGGCCGGACTGCTCAAGGTCATGCTCGCGCTCGAGCATGACACGGCGCCGAAGTCGCTGCATTTCACGAGCCCCAATCCCTCGATCGACTTTGCCGGTCTGAACCTCGTCGTGACCAACGAGGAGACGCCGCTGCCGCGCGCGCAAGAGCGCCGATTCGCCGGCGTCAGTTCGTTCGGATTTGGCGGGACCAATGCGCACGTGATCCTGGCCGATCCTCCTTTGCAGCGGGGACGCGCGCCCTCCGCGCCGCGCTACCTGCTTTTGTCGGCGCAAACCCAGGCTGCGCTCCGCGCGCTCGCGCACGATTATGCGGCTGGGCTTGATCGGGTCGACGACGAGGAGGGGCGTCACGTCGTCGCCGCGACCGGGCGACGGCGGGAGCGCATGCGCGAGCGCATTGTGTTCGGCGCCAACGATCTTAAGGCTCTTCGGGCGAACTTGAGACAGTTCGCGGATTTGGGACGAACGCAAGGTTCAATCGCGAGGGGCGCCGCGGCCGAGGGCGATCGGTCCGTCGCATTCGTCTTCTCGGGCAACGGCTCGCAATGGGAAGGCATGGGAAGGGAGGCGCTTCGAAGCAACGCGACATTCAAGCAAGCCCTGAAGGACATCGACTCGCACTTCATTCCCCTTGCGCGATGGTCGCTGGAGGAGAGACTGGCCGCGCCCGATCTCGGCCGCGATCTCGCGAAGACAAGCGTCGCTCAGCCGTTGATCTTCGCGATCCAGGCCGCAAGCGTTCGCGCGCTGGCCTATGCCGGCGTCCGTCCTTCACTGACGATGGGACACAGCGTCGGCGAGATCGCGGCGGCCGAAGCAGCCGGCGCGCTCTCGCTCTCCGACGCAGTCCACGTCATCTTCCATCGCAGCAGGCATCAAGAGGTGGTAGAAAACAAAGGGGGGATGGCCGCGATCATCGGCGCTCGCGATGCGGCGATTTCGCTCATCGAACAAATCCCGGAACTCACGATCGCGGCCCATAACTCCTACCGTTGCGTCATCGCGGCCGGTCCCTCAAAGGCGCTCGAAGCGCTGACCGTTCGCGCCATGGACGCGCGGGACCTCAAGGTGCAGCGCCTCGATCTCGCCTATCCCTTCCACACGCCGCTGATGGAGCCATCGAAACGCGCGCTGCTCGACGGTCTTGCCGCAATCGCGCCGTCGCCGGGACATGCGCCGTTCCTGTCCACGATCGCCGACTCGATCCTGCCGGGCGCCTCGTTGGACGCGCGCTACTGTTGGCGCAACATTCGCGAACCCGTCCTGTTCCAGGAGGGCGTCGAACGCGCCATCGCTCTCGGCAAGAGGGTCTTCCTCGAAATCGGGCCGCGCCCGATGTTGCGCGGGCATCTCTCCGACACGATCGAACACTTCGACGCCGCAGCGTTTGCCGAGAGCCTGTTCGACGAGAAGCGGGATGGGGCGGAGGCCGATCCGTTCGAGCGCGTCGCAATGCAGCTTTTGGCCGCCGGCGCCCCAATCGATCCCATGCGCGCATTCGGTCCGGATCCAGGCGCAGGCGTGAGCTTGCCGCCTTATCCCTGGCGCCGCGTCCCCTTCCGGTACGGCGAAACGACGGAGGCGACGGGCGCCTTCAGCCAGCGCGCGCGTCACCCGCTGATCGGCGGTCGGACAAGCGCCGATGCGCTCGAATGGCGAACGAACCTGGACCCCGATCTGGAAACCGCTCTCGCCGATCATCGCGTTCAGGGGCAGACGCTGTTGCCGGGCGCAGCCTTTGTCGAGATGGCTCTCGCCATCGCGCGCGAGTTGAAGGAGAGCGACGCGGTTTCCATCGTCGACCTTGAAATCCTCCGGCCCTTGATTTTCGCGCCCAACGCTTCGCGCGAGATCGTGTGCCGCGTTTCCGCGCCGACCTCGAGCTTCGAGATTATGAGCCGGCCGCGGCTCGTGAGAACGCCGCTTGTCCTTCACGCACGCGGACGCATCGCCGACAAGCCGTGCGAACCCGGCGCGCCGAGCGTTTCGTTCGCCTTTGAGAGCGCATGCGACGGCGAGACGCTGTATGCGCACGCGGGCCGATTTGGTTTCGAGTTCGGCCCCGCGCACCGGCAGCTCCTGCGCGCGAGTCGGAACGGCGACGACATGATCGAAGTCGAACTGGCGGCGCACGAGCGAGACGCGCGCTACGGCCTCGACCCTGGCCGGCTCAACTCGTGCTTTCATGGCCTCATCCTTCTGTTCGACGGTCTCGGCCAGGATCCAGCGGCCTATTTGCCGGTACGTTTTGACGAGGTCCGATTCTTCGGAGCGGGGACGCTGAGCAAGGCGCGCCTGCATGTCCGACGCGCCGATGAGCGCGCCATCCTCGCGGATTTCGAGCTCATTGACGACGCCGGCCGCCTGATCGCTCTTATCCGCGGCGCGCGGTATCAGCCGACCCGGGCGCGACTTCAGCCGACGTCATTGCAAAGCGGACTGGCGCAAGTCTGGATTCCGGCTTCTCCGGAACTCTCGGGCGAGGCGGGAGGGTTCGAAGCAGCGGACATCGAAGCGCACATCATCGGCGCGGGCCATGCGCCCGGGGAAGCGAACTTGCGTCCGGACGCAATTCTGATCGAGGGTTGGGCGACCGCCGCGACGTTCGAGCTCGCCCGCGATCTGAGCGTCGATGGCGTCGTCGATATCGACGAATTGATCTTGTCCGGGCGATTGCCCGCCGAGGCCCGTCGTTGGGCTCAGAGCATCTTCGGCGCGCTGAAGGCCAGCGGCTTGCTTGCTGCCGACGGCTCGGCTTATCGCCTGAGTGAGCGTGAATTGCCCCGAGCGGATGCGGTGCTGGCGAGCCTTGCTGGCGAGCACCCCGAGAGGGCGGCGGAGTTGCTGCTTGCCGCTCATGTCGGCGCGATGTTGCGCGACTATGCCTTAGGCCGAGGCGCGTTGAAGCCTGTCTCCGTCGCCGCGCGCGAAAATTTCGATCTGCGGTCGACGCCGGCCGCCGCAGCCGCGAAAGCCTTGGGCGAACTGCTCGATCGAATTGCGAGCGCCTTGCGCCGAGGCTCGCGGATCTTGCAAGTCGGCCATGGCGCATCGAGCGCCGCCGCGGCGCGCTTCGCCGCCTCGCGAGGCGCGCGTCTGACGATTTTTGATGCCGATGTCCGGCCATTGGAACAGGCGCGGCGCCGCTTTGGACCGCATCAGGAGATCCTGTTTTGCAGCGACCTTGATGAACTGCCCGATCGTTCGTTCGACCTCGTCTTGAGCGTCGGCGGAGTGACGCAACTCGGCGTCCGGCGCGGCGCGCTCGATGGGCTCGTAGCGAAGCTCGCTCCGAAAGCGAGTCTCGTTGCAATCGAGCCCGCGCCGTCGCTGTTTCGCGATCTCGTGTTCGGCCTGAGCGCCGATTGGTTCTGCGATGAAGAGGTCCGCCTGCGATCGATCGAGCAATGGCGTTCGGTTCTGGCTCGATTTGGACTGTTGCGGGTCCGCGCGCACCTAACGGCTGACGACGGCGATCCGGCGGTTGCGATTGTCGCTGAAGCGCCCGCGGCGCTTGCGATCGAGCCGCAACGCGCAGCGCCCGACGTCGTCATTCTCCGGCGCGACGGCGGCGACGCCGCATTCGCGGAGGCGCTGCAGGAAAATCTGATGCGGCGCGGCGCGTCGTGCCGGATGGCGGAAGGCTGCGACGCAGAATCGCTTAGCGAGCGCCGCCCTCACGTCTTGGTTTGGCTGCCGACCGCGCCGCAAGGCGACGGCGTGAAGCGTGTCGCGTCCGAATGCCTCGCTCTCCGGTCCCTCATGCTTGAAATCGGCTCGACGAAGACATGCCTCATCGTTGCGATCGACGCATCCGATCGCGCAGTCGCGGAGGCTGTCGCCAGCTTCTTGAGAACGCTTGCAAACGAAGCGCCTGCGCTCGACGTGCATCGGGTCGACATAGCGGCGCCGACGCAAGCCGCAGCTCGCCGGCTGGCGCGGATCATCCTGTCGGGGACGGACGAAACGGAAATCGCCATTCGCGACGACGAAGTCGAGGTCTTGCGTTTCACCATGCTCGAGGCGTCCGAATCGAGGACATCGGCTCTTTTCCCGGCGGGCCGCCTCGAGAAACCCGCGGACGGGGGCCTCGAGCGCATGAGCTGGAACGCATGCGCGCGCGTCGCGCCGAAGGCCGGTGAGGTCGAGGTCGAAGTGAGCGCCGCGGGCTTGAATTTTCGCGACGTCATGTGGGCGCTTTCCTTGCTGCCCGACGAAATGCTCGAGGATGGCTTCGCCGGGCCCGCCCTCGGGCTCGAATTTTCGGGCCGCATCGTCTCGCTCGGGACTGAAGTCAAGCGCCTGCGCGTCGGCGACAAGGTCATGGGCTTCTGCGGCGGCGCGTTCGCTACGCACGTCACCGTCGACGCCGATCATGTCGCGCCAGTTCCCGCGCCGCTCTCTCTCGACGCCGCGGCGACGATTCCGGTCGCTTTCCTGACGGCCTACTACGGTCTCGTCGCCTGCGCCGACCTTAAGCCCGGCGAATGGGCGCTGATCCACGGCGGCGCCGGGGGCGTCGGTCTTGCAGCGCTCCAGATCGCGCAGCAGCGCGACGCGCGCGCCATCGTCACCGCGGGCTCGGAGGAGAAGCGCAATCTCGCGCTGGCGCTGGGCGCCGAGCATGCATTCGAATTCCCGGTCGGGCGCATTCGTCGACGACGTAATGCGGGTCACCGACGGGCGAGGCGTGTCGGTCGTGCTCAATTCGGTCGCGGGCGGAGCAATGGAGCGCAGCCTCGGGCTCTTGCGGCCGTTCGGCCGGTTCGTTGAACTCGGGAAGCGGGACTATGTCGCCAACACGTCGATTGGCCTCAGGCCCTTCCGGCGCAATCTAAGCTACTTCGGGGTCGATCTCGACCAGTTGCTGCGCTGGCGCGGCGATCTCTCTCGCGAACTGTTGCGCGACCTCCTGCAAGGTTTCGCGCGCGGGGACTTCGTTCCGCTTCCCTACACGGTGTTCGGCCATGCCGAGGCGAGCGAGGCGATGCGGCTCATGCAGCAGTCCGGTCACGTCGGCAAGATCATCGTCCGGCCGCCGCCCATCGAAAGCACCGCAGGCGAAGGCGAAGGAGGCGCGTTCAAGGTCGATCCCGAGCGCACGCATCTCGTGACAGGAGGTCTTGGCGGTTTCGGACTCGAGGCCGCCCGATGGCTCGTCGAACGCGGAGCGCGGCGGCTCGTTCTGGTTGGCCGCTCCGGCGCTTCCAATGACGCCGCGCGCGAGGCGATCGCGGACATGCAGGCGAAAGACGTCAGAGTTCGCGTCGAAGCCCTCGACATCGCGGACGGCAAGTCGGCGGAGGCGCTGATCCCGCGGCTCAGCCGGGAGGAGGCGCCGCTCGCGGGCGTCATCCACGCCGCGATGGCGCTCGACGACGCCATCATCGCGAATATGGACGAGACGCGGCTCATCAAGGTCCTGCGCCCAAAGATCGAAGGCGCAGACAATCTCGATCGCCTGACGCGCGACCTTAAGCTCGACTATTTCGTTCTGTTCTCGTCTGCGACCACACTCATCGGAAACCCGGGCCAGGGCGCGTACGTCGCCGCCAACGGCTATCTCGAGGGGCTTGCGCGCGAGCGCCGAAGCAAGGGACTTCCTGCGCTCGCGGTATCGTGGGGCGCCATCGCCGATGCGGGCGTCCTGGCCCGCTCGACTGCGATGCGCGACGCGATCGGCGCGCGCGTCGGCGTCAAGGGAATGGACGCGCGCGTCGCCCTCGCTCTCATGGGAGAGGCGCTCGAGTCGCAGCGTCTTAAAGCCAACGACGGCGTTCTGGCGATCGCGGACGTGAACTGGTCCATCGCCCGGTCCAACCTCAAGGTCCTCGGCTCGCCGAGCTACGGCCGCCTGCTCGCCGGCTTTGAGGCCGACGAGATTCAGTCCATGGGGCCGGTCGATCTTCTGGAGCTCGCTCAACGGCTGCCCTACGACGAGGCCCGCGGCGCCGTCTGCGAGATCGTCATCGAAGAGCTGGCGCGCATCCTGCGTTTGCCGCGCGATGAAGTCAGCAAGTCGAAACCGCTGTCGGAAATCGGCCTCGACTCGCTGATGGCGGTCGAATTGACGCTGGCGCTCGAAACGCGACTGGGGCTTCAGGCTCCGCTGGCCGAGGCGGCGGGCGCTTTCAACGTCACGGAACTGGCGGCACGGATTCTTTCATCCCATTCGCAAGGGGAACGGGAGTCCAAGATTTCGCAGGGCTTGGCCGCGCGTCACCTGGAGGACCAAGAGCGGGACGATGTCGTCGACCTCATCGGCAGGTTGGAAAGCGCCGCCGCGCCAGACGCGGATCGCAATCTTGCGCGCGGCGCAAACTGAAGGCCGATGAGGCGGCCGCTCGTCTACGATATCACCCGGCTCGTCACGCGCATCTTCGCCCGCACTCCGAACGGCATCGACCGCGTCGACTATGCGTTCGCCAACTACATCCTCAGCGATTCGGAGGCGCGCCGCTCGGGGCTCATGATGACCCCGATCGGGCCTCGGGTCATTCCGACGCGGGCGGCGCGAGAGGCGATCGACAATATTCGCAAGCACTGGCGCGAGGACGCCGATCCGGACTCGGATGAAGGTTTTCGCGCCGTTGCGGCGGCGATTGACCGGCCCTTGATATCTTCGCTCCACATTTCGATCGCACGCCGCGGACAATACGCCGACACGCTCGCCTGGATCGGACGCCACGGGATTCCGTTCGGCGAATCGCCCGGGCGATACTTGGCCGGGGGCGGAGTTTATCTCAATGTTTCCCAGTTCCCGATGGGCGTCGACCGCTATTTTCGCTGGCTGGACGCAGAACCGCACGTCGACGCGGTCTTCTTCATCCACGATCTGCTGCCGCTCGAAACGCCCGAGTTCTTTCGGCCTGCGGAGCGCGCTCGCCACCTGAAGCGGCTGAGGACGCTGGCGCGCTTCGGTCGCGCTGCGATCGTTTCGACGTCGATCACGCGCGACGCGCTCCTCCGGAGGATGATGGCGATGGGGCGCCCCGACCTGCCGGTCCTTGTCGCGCCGTTGCCGCCGGAGAAAGCGTTTGTCGGGACGGACGAAGCGCAAACCTCCATCGGTCGCCACCCGTACTTCGTCATGGTCGGCACGATCGAGCCGCGCAAGAATCATCTCCTGATTCTGCATGTCTGGCGAGATCTGGTCAGCCAATTCGGCCCGGCGGCGCCGCGGCTCCTCATCATCGGCGAGCGCGGTTGGGAGAACGAGCAGGCGGCCGACTTGCTGGAGCGCTGCCCTGCGCTTCGCGGATTTGTCATTCAAGCCTCAGGCCTGGCGACGCCTGCTCTCAGGCGTCTCGTTCTCGGTGCCCGCGCGCTCCTGATGCCCTCCTTCGCCGAAGGGTACGGCTTGCCGGTGATCGAGGCGCTAGCGGCCGGGGTTCCGGTGATCGCCTCCGACATCCCCGTGTTTCACGAGATCGCAGGCGGTTGCATGACGATGATCGATCCGACCGACGGGCCTGGCTGGCGCGAGGCGGTGCGCCGATTGTGGCTGCAAGACGCGAAGGCCAGTCAACGCCGGAGCGTCAGCGCTGGCCTTCCGGATTGGGGCGACTTCTTCCGCGAAATCGAACGCTTTCTCGAAAGGATCGCTGCTCGCGCCTCCGCGTGAGGGCGCCGAAGATCAGCGCCCAAAGCAAGCGCGGCTCTTACCCCTGCCGGAGCGAAATTTGCATTCCGCTGAGATCGAGCGAGAACATGAAGCCGACCTGACGGCCCCGAAGGCGCAGGACCACGCCTCGCGCGTTCGTAAGCTGCGCCGCCGACCGGCCGCCGGCGACGGACAACCCCGCCCCGACCGATGAATAGATGCCCTCGATGTCGGCGGGGCTATGAAGGTGCGACGCCGTGCCCACGAGATCCGTGCCCGAGGCGCCGATCGTCGCGCCCGCGCTGATTCCGCCAATCGAAAGCGGATACTGGTGACCCTCGAAAGTCAGGACGCCGCTGCCGCCGGACGCGCCAAAGATGAACCCTGCGCTCAAGACCCTGATCGCGATCGATCCGGTCGCCGCTTCGGCCGGCGAGAAGAGAGCCTCGGTCGCCAAAGCGGCTCCGGTCACGATGAGACCGCGGCGCGTGATGTCTGTCATTGGAAGAGCCCCCCTCATAAAAGCCGAATGGCGATGCGAGCGGTCACTCCATAGACCGCCCCGCTCTCGTTTGACAAGGCGGCAGAACTCGGCAGGCCCGATTGCGACGCCGCTCTTGAGGCTACCCGCCCGCCGGCGCGGCGAGCCGCCCGTCTTCTTCGCCGTCCGCTCCCTCGACGACGCGGCGATGCTTGGCCATTTCCGCTCCGGCAAAATCCATGAAGGCGCGGACCCTGGCCGAGCGGCGCAAGTCCGAGTGCGTAAGGATCCAGAGCCCGACGTCGAGGTCCTCTTGCGGCGGACCGACGCGCACGAGCGGCGGCGACAGATCGCCAAGGAAGCAGGGCAGAAGCGTCGCGCCGAAACCGTGGACCGCGAGTTCGAGCATGTTGTCGATCGAATTCACCTTTGCCGCGAGCTTTCCCGGACGAATATGAGCCTCGATCCACCGGCGCCCCGCCGCCGGGCCGTAATTGTCGCCAAATCCAACGAACGGAACCGACTCGATGGCCCGCGGCCCGAGCGAGCCGACAAGGTCGCGCCGACAGTAGACCGCCCACCGCACCTGGCAGATCCGGCGCCCGACCAAAGTCTCCGGCGGATCGTCGGTCAGTCGAATCGCGATGTCCGCCTCGCGGCGCGAAAGATTCAAGATCTGATTTGACAGGATCAGTTCGATGATCACGCCCGGATTCTGGGTCTGGAACTGGGCCATGATCGCCGGCATGAAATGCTGGCCGATGACGTCGGCCGTGGTCACCCGCAACTGTCCCGTGGGCTTGACGTCCCGGCCCGCGATCCGCCGTTCGAACTCGACAATCGAGTCGGCCATCGTGTTCGCCAGCGCGATCATCTCGTCGCCTGCTGCGGTCGGCTCGTAACCCGCCCGAGAGCGCTCGAAAAGGCGAGCCCCGACCCCGGACTCGAGCGCCGCCAGGCGTCGGAACACCGTCGAGTGGTTCAGGCCGAGCCGTTCTGCCGCGCCCGCGAGCGAACGGGAATCCGCGATCGCCTTAACGAGCCGGAATTCGTCCCAATCGAGATCCGCGTTCATCGCCTTCGGGTCTGTCGCCAGCCGATTTCATGCCAACCTGCTCTTCAACGCGTCAGTTAGGCAACTGTCTCCATTCCAAAAAATTCCTTCATCAGGTTGTATCTTACGCCGGTCTCGGCGCGGCCGCCCGCCGAAGCCTGTCGTTGATCGCGGCGCCCAGTCCGCGGCTCGGAATGCGGGCGACGGCGATGCAGCGCGCGCCCGACGCGTCCAGCGCGCGCAGGTAAGCGAACAGATTCGAAGCCGCCTCGGCGAGGTCCCCGCCGGGGGAGAGGTCAAGTCGGGCCTCCCCGCCGCCCGCAGACAATGCGCCGGCGAAATCGAGCGCGGCTTCGTCATGTCCCACGTCCGCCGCCTCGAGCCGGACGCTGGCGCGCGGCGCGTAATGCGAATCGAGGCGCCCGGGCGCATTGGGCTTTTTCTGGTGTGCGACAGGCACTACGAGGGGCGTTCCGAGAACCGCCTCGATCGTCTCTTGCGCGATCGCTCCGGGGCGAAGCAGGGCCGCGTCGCCGTCAAGACACGCGACGATCGTCGATTCCAGTCCATGAGGCGAAGCGCCCGCGTCGAGGATCCAGTCGATCCGCCCATCGAGATCGGCCAGAACATGGGCGGCTGTCGTGGGGCTCACCCGGCCGGAGCGATTGGCCGAAGGCGCCCCGAGCGGCCTTGCCGCCGCTTCGATGACCGCCCGGGCGGTTGGATCGGAGGGTGCGCGAAGCGCGACCGTGTCGAGACCGGCGCGCGCAAGCAGGCTCACGCGACAGCCGGGCGAAACCGGCAGCACCAAGGTCAGCGGCCCCGGCCAAAACGCCTGCGCGAGCCTCTCGGCGGCGCGGTTGAACAGGCCCTCGGCGCGCGCCGCCTTAACGTCGAGGACATGCGCAATCAGCGGATTGAACGAAGGCCGTCCCTTGGCCTCATAGATGCTCGCAACCGCCGCGTCCGAGGTCGCGTCCGCCGCCAGACCGTACACTGTCTCGGTCGGCAATGCGACGAGACCGCCGCTGCGCAGACACGCGGCTGCGGCCGCAATCGATGCTGCGTCGGCAGGCGCAAGCTGCGTCCTCCAGCGTTTCGCCATGATCTCCTCGTCTCGCGTCGCGGGCGGAACCGATCTATACATAAGCTCACGCTGGTTTTGCCGGAAGGAGCCGCGGCCCCCGCGAAAAGCCGGACGGCCGCGAAGCGAGGAAGCGCCCCATGACCTATCGTTCGCCTGTCGCCGACATTCTCTTTTCGCTCAAGGCGGTGGCTGACCTGCCGGCCATGATCGATTGGCACCTTGAAGGGGACGCCGATTGGGAGACCATCGCCTCCGTCGTCACCGAGGCCGGACGGTTCGCCACCGAGGAAATCGCGCCTCTCAATCGGTCGGGCGACGTCGCGGGGGCGCGATACGAAAATGGCGCCGTCACCATGCCCGCCGGGTTCGGCGACGTCTATCGCCGTTGGGCGGAAGCCGGCTGGGGCGGCGTTTCCGCGCCGGCTGAATTCGGTGGCATGGGGCTGCCGCACCTCGTCAACGTCGCCTGCACCGAGATCTGGAACGGCGCGTCGATGGCGTTCGCGCTCTGCCCGCTCTTGACGGAAGGCGCGGTCGGCGCGCTGAAATCCTACGGCTCGAAAGAGCTTCTCGACACCTATCTCGCCGCCATGATCGCCGGCCGCTGGACGGGCACGATGAACCTGACCGAGCCGCAGGCCGGATCGGATCTTGGCGCCGTCAAGACGCGCGCGGAACGCGCTGAAGACGGGACCTATCGCCTCTTCGGCCAGAAGATCTTCATCACCTACGGCGAGCACGACATGGCGGAAAACATCGTCCATCTCGTTCTCGCGCGCCTGCCCGGGGCGCCGCCAGGCACGCGCGGCCTCTCGCTCTTCCTCGCGCCAAAATTCCTCGTCAACGCGGATGGATCGCTCGGCGCCCGCAATGACCTTCGCTGCGGCAGCATCGAGCACAAGCTCGGCATTCACGCTTCGCCTACTTGCGTCATGATCTACGGGGAAAACGAGGGCGCGAAAGCCTGGCTCGTGGGCGAGGAGAACCGCGGGCTCGCCGCTATGTTCGTCATGATGAACGCGGCGCGGCTCGCGGTCGGGACGCAAGGGGTCGCCGTCGGCGAGCGCGCCTACCAGCAGGCTCTCGCCTTTGCGCGCGAACGCCGCCAGGGACGCGGCCCGAGGGGCGGCGAGGCGATGGCGCCGATCATCGAGCACCCCGACGTTCAGCGCATGCTGATGACGATGAAGGCCAGCGTCCAGGCGGCGCGCGGCGTCTGCCATCTGACGGCCGCGTCGCTCGACCTCGCCAGTCACGGGCGCACGGCGGAAGCCCGCGCGGCCGCGGCCAACCGCGCTGCTCTTCTGACTCCGATCGCAAAGGCGTTCTCGTCCGACGTCGGCGACGAAGCGGCGTCGCTTGGCGTGCAGGTCCATGGCGGCATGGGCTTCATCGAGGAGACCGGCGCCGCCCAGCACATGCGGGATTCGCGCATCGCCTCGATCTACGAGGGCGCCAACGGCGTGCAAGCGATCGACCTCGTGCAGCGGAAACTGCCGCTCGCCGGCGGCGAAACGGTGCGGAGCGAGATCGAGGGGATTCGCGCCGTCGCCAAGGCCGTCTCCGACAGCGGCGGCGAACGGTTTGGCGAGACGGCTGCCCGGCTCTCGGAGGCCGCCGATGCGCTCGCCGAATCGACGCGGCTCATGCATGAGTGGCTTCAGAACGACGAGCAATCCGCACTTGCGGGCGCGTCGCAATATCTGCGCCTGTTCGGGCTGACGCTCGGGGGCGCGTGTCTCGCCAAGGCGGGGCTCGCGGCCCAGGCGCTCGCGGCCGACGGGGAAAACGAACTCGCGCGGGTCGACCTCGCGCGGTTTTTCGCGGAAAAGCTGCTTCCCGTCGCGCCGGGCATCGCGCGCGCCATCGCGTCGGGCGCGGCCCCTCTGCGCCCTTATGAGGCGATTCTGGCCGACAGCGCGTGAGGCGCAATCAGCGCCAACAACGATATGGCTCTTATGGCGTTACCTGTTGGCAGGATTGGTTAAAGTCTAACACTGGCGCCCGAACGGAATGTCGCGAAAGGGTCGGAAAGCGGGCGATGTTTGATCGACCGGCGACGTCAACTCTTGGAGGGCGGCTTGAACGATGGTGCAGGGTCCTTCTACCCGTTTCGGCCGTATGCTGAGTATACATGGTGCGCACCATTTTGGATGAGGTCAATCTTTATCCCGTTGCCACCCATTGAACGTTTACGAAAGTTCACGGGGCTAGCCGCCGCTTTAAAGAAGTGGGACGTTAGGTGCGTCAAGGATTGGATTGTAGAAGATCTTAAAAAGAGTACTGCGGACGCTTATCGATTACAGAGGCAGCGGGCACATCGCTTGGTAGCCGAGTTGAAGCAAGATGACTACTTGCTGGATCATATCAAGAATAGCCTGACTGCACGTCACCCTGGAATTGAGATAAACGCCATTGCAACACGTCTATATTTCGAGGAATACGGCCTCGGAATGTTTGAAGCGACAGTAGCAATTTCTGGAGACAGTTCTGACCCGCAAAGTTGGTATAACTTTCTAAGGGATCGATCGTTCTGGGGTGAAATGGACTTTTATTCGATGATAATCGGGGGAAAACTCAGCGTTCAGCAATGCTGGCTCGAACTTCGGGATGCGTTTGCGAGCGCAATGACAGAGAACGGACTTAACTCGTTTTGGCAACTTGAAGCCGCTTTGAAAGCCGTTGTCGGGCAGGAGATAATCGCGGAGACTAACGATTTTCTCTGGACGCAGTGCATGGACCTGACGTTGTTCTGGAATCCCGAATTGGAATTGACGTCAGCAAATATAAGAGCGGTCGTGCCGATTGTTCACGAAGTCGGTCTAATCAACGATTATCAGACAAACATCGAGAGAACTGAGGTGGCCTCGCGCCAAGTCAAGTCTCTTACCGTTGATACGACCGCTTACGCAATTGCCAACGGGAGTAATATGTTCATTGCAATGTATAGCGGTTTCGGTATGGTTGCGTTAGTCCACGAGCCGCAGCCCTGGCGTACCGACGGAGGCGATCTAAACACAGGCTTCGAGATGGGTCGCTCCCCGTCGCGTAAAATTGCCGCGCTACGCCGGACCATGCTGTTGAACTATGGGGCGACGACAACGGCCACAAACGTTTTAAAGCAATTTCTCACTAAAAGCTTGACTATCTCGGGGAGTGCGGGCGCGGAATTTCACGACAACCTTCGTCGGATTATTGCGGCCTTTGCAGTTATAAAGCACGAAGCGAGGTGCGAGTTAATAGAATCGGACGATATAGAAACTTACGTCTACAGGTCACTATATGAGAAGTGGAATTTGCCATCTCAACTCGAGGTATTAAATGAGATGATTGTTGACGCGGACAACGCGGCTTCACGGCTCAGCGAATCTTATATCCATACGGAGGAGCGAGCGTTTACGATCATTTTGATCCTCCTAACTCTAATTACAATCGGCGGTATTGCTTCAGAGATGATCGGTTTCATCTTCCACCCCGAAGAGTTTCATGCAAATACACAGGAAGCTGCCCTCAGAGCTATTTTTTTGTTCACAGCATTCTGTTTGATGGCTGCAATAGTCTGGCTTGGGCGCCGGCTGCTAGTGCCGCGCGGAGAATTTCTGAAGGCGCGCAAAAGGGGATCAACAAGAGGCTGAACGAAGAAAAGCGCAGGGGAATCGGGTGAAGGAAATTATGCGGCGATGAGTTTGGCGAGATAGTCGTCATCCCAAGCGGCGGTTTTGAGGGCGAGGCGGACGGAGTTCTCGGCCCTTGGCCTTGCGGGCGAGGTTGACGGCCATGTGTTTGAGGGTGACGACGTTCTCGGGGGCGTTGTCGGTTCGGATGCGGCACTCGTCGTCGCGGAAGGTCATATCCATGACCCAGTGCAGGCCGTTCTCGATCGCCCAATGGTCGCGCGCCATCGGTCCCAGGCGGTCGGCGCGCCGTGACGACGATGTCAGATAATAGCGGGTCTCGCGTTCGGTCTTGGCGCCGATCTCTCGCGTGCTGTCGACGATGACGAGGCCCTTGAGGCCTGGCCATTCGTGTCGCTGTTGCAGCCAGGCGACGTCGTGGATCACGGTGACGCGGCGCGTCTCGATGCGGCCGTGGTCGCCGTCGACGGTTTCATCGACGCTGACCTGCGTATCGGCGAAACCCCTTGCTTTCTGCTCGTTGGCGAACAATTCGACATCGTTGCGCAACGTCCCCTGGTTGCCCTTCAGCGCCAGAATGTAATCGGCCTTCTTGTCGATGATCTTCTGGGCGATGTCGCGCTGACAGCCGATCGCGTCGATGGTGACGACGGCGCCTTCGATCGACAGCATGTCGAGGAGGGCCGGAATGGCGACGATCTCGTTAGCCTTCTCGCCGACCTTGGCCTGCGCCAGCACCAGGCGTTGGCGGGCGGCGAAGGCGGACACCATGTGGATGGCGTCCTTGGCTCCTTTGTTGCCCGAGCGCCGGGAGGTCTTGCCGTCGATGGCGATGAGTTCGACCGGCGTCTTCATCAGCGCGCCGACCCAAGCCACGAAGCACCGCCGGAACGCCTGAGCGTCGAGCGTGGCGAAAATGTCGCCGAGGTGATCGTGGCTCGGCGTGCCGTTGACGAAGGGGAGGAAGCGCCGCAGCAAGGCGAGCTTCCGCTGGCCGAAACGCGCGATGTCGGTGAAGCCCTCCGCGCCGGCCAGAACCGCCAGCAGAGACAAGAGCAGGATCTCGTCGAGCCGATAGGCCACCTTTCCTGGCTGCCGATGGTCTGGCATATCATTGAAATGAATCAGGAAAACTGTTGTCTCAAAACCCGCCGCCGCCATCGCCTCCGAAGCGTCCACCGTCGTCCTCCCGCCAACCGAATCAGCGGAGATCGACAAATTCAGCACTTTGCGCGTTTGTCACCAACTTCTTCACCCGATCGCCCTGAAGAAAAGCGCCGAGACAGTTGAGATAAACGCTTTTTGTATTTAGGCGTTGTCGGACGTGGGTCGCATGCGTTGATGCAACCGTTGCAGTAAGGCATCAGTGAACGGTCGCTCTTTGCGCCTTGCAGAAGTCCCCCGCGAGACCGGGAAGGGCAGCTCAGGGTCGAAGGCGGTCGGTCGGCGATCCCTCAGGGCTCTCCCCGGCAAAGCCCGGCCCTTACGAAAAAACCGAAATGAACGCCGTACCCATAGCCAACCCAATAAGAGCCAACAATCTCTTGGAGAAAATCAGAAATCGTGATACCTTTCGCAAATCGCGGGGATCGAGATCATGCGGGGAAAAGACAGCCGAAGGCCGGGGAAAACCGAGCGAAAGGGGTTGCGGGCCTGAGTCGCTCGTAACCCATTAAAAAGTCCCAATTCGCCAAAGGAAATGCAAGGAAATACAAGGTTAATTCCTCGCATTTTCCTTGCATTTGGTTTGGTCTGGCTTGGATTCAGCTTGGATTCGCTTGGTTTGGCTTGGAGGCCTTCGCCCGGGACAGCTCCTCAATAGCGAATGAGCGTTTGGCTTAGCCGCCGTACTTGCTGGCGACTTCCTCAGCGAGCCGGGCGGACTCCGTGAGAAAGCGCGAGATGATCTCACTCGCCGCCGGCGTGCATTCGCGATAGGTCGTCGCGTAGCCGCGAAATGCCTGATTGTAGGCGCCGGCGATGAAATCGCGGCGCTGCTCGGTGATGCCTTCCGCCTTGAGGAGCGCCTCCAATTTCGCCCGGAACTTCGCCCCGTCGCCGAGGCCGCACAAATCCCGCAGGTAGGTGAGCGCCCCCATCATTTCGGCGAGCCGGAGCAACTGCGCTTCGTACGGAGGCGGCCGCGCGGCCGCAGGCGGTGGCGCTTGCGCGGGCTGAGGAGCGGCGGGCGCAGACTTGGCCGCGGGCGGTTTGTTCGATGGCGTTTCGGCGGCTGCTGGGTCGCTTGCGGCTACGAGCGCAACGAGGCTCGCAACGACGATCGCGGCACACCTCATCGCAGGCCTCGCTCGATCGCTTGAGCGCTCGCGAGGACGTCTGAGAGCCCAGGCGTCGTAGGCAGGGATGCGCATGTCTCCGGCTCGATCCAGGCGACGGCGTCCATTTCGTCGCTCGCGCGCGGTTCGCCTTTTGTCCAGCGCGCCACGAAGGAAACGATGACGAAATGCGCCCTGACCCGATCGCCCTCGCGCATGATCGCTTCGACATGGCGATTGAAGGCGATGATGTCGGCTTCGACCCCGACCTCCTCATAGAGTTCGCGCGCCGCGGCTTGCGTCAGGCTCTCGCCGATCTCGACGACGCCTCCGGGCAAGGAGAAAAGGCCGATCAGGGGCTCGCGCGCACGTCGCGCGACGAGCACGAGACCCTCGCGAAAGACCGCCGCGGAGACCGCCAGAATCGGCCGGTCGGGATAGAGCCGGTCATCCATTTCTCACGGCCTCAGGGGCGCGCCATGGAGCGGGCCTGGGCTTCGGTCAGGGATAAAGGCGCTCCTTCTTCCATGGCGATTCGACCGTTGCGCGCGTGAACCGGACCCGATCGTGAAGGCGGAACGCGCCGTCGCGCCAGAACTCGATCTCGACGGGAATGAGCCGGTATCCGCGCCAATATTCGGGCCGAGGAATGTCGCCGTCCCCGAATCGCTGCTCATAAAGCTCGACGGCCGCCTCCAGCGCCGCTCGCAACTCGAGCGGGCGCGACTGCTGGCTCGCCCATGCGCCGATCCTGCTGCCCTTCGGCCGCGAGGCGAAATAGGCGTCGGCTTCGCTCGCCGTCACTTCAGCCACGGGACCGCGGAAGCGCGCCTGCCGGCGCAGCGACTTCCAATGGAAGAGCGCCGCGGCCTTCGGTCTCAAGGCGAGCTCGCGACCCTTGGCGCTCTCGACGTTCGTATAGAAGACGAGTCCTTGCGCGTCCGCGCCCTTGCACAGGAGCATGCGCGCGTCCGGGAGTCCGTCCTCGTCCACGGTTGACAGCGCCATGGCCTCGGGATCGTTTGGCTCCGTCGCGGCCGCTTCGTCGAGCCACTCGAGGAACAGCGCGATCGGGTCGTCAGCCTCGGTGAAGTCACCGGATTTTAAGCCGCTCAAGGCGATTCTCTTCCTTTGCGGTTGGCGCGGGAGATGCGCACCTGTAAAGGACGCCGCCGCCGGTGTCGACGACCGCGAGGGGGTTCCACGCGGCGCTCTTGCAGGGCGCCCGTGTAGAGCCCAGATAAATCGCGGACATTGGCGGCCGCGCTTTTGCCTAAGGCGGTCGCCCAGAATGGGCTCATGATGCGAAATCCGTACGACGTTCTTGGGGTGACGAAGACCGCGAGCGGGGCCGAGATCAAGTCCGCCTTTCGCAAGCTCGCGAAGAAGTATCACCCGGACCAAAGCAAGGAGCCGAGGGCGAAGGAGCGCTTCGCCGAAATCGGCTCGGCCTACGAAATTCTCGGCGACGAGAAGAAGCGGGGCGCGTTCGACCGCGGCGAAATCGACGCCGAGGGCAAGCCGCGCGCGCCGCAATTCGAGGGATTCGGGTTCGGCCATCAGCCAGGCGCAGGAGGGAATTTCCGGAATTTCGGCTTCGATTTCGGCGGCGGTGGCTTTTCCGCCGAAGGCGGTATCGATCCGGACATTCTTTCGGAGCTGTTCGGCGCCGGGCGGTCGCGAGCGAGGGCAAGGCCTCAGGCGACGCGAGGCGAAGACATTGGCGTGACGGTCGCCATTCCGCTCGCGATCGCGGCCAACGGCGGCTCGGTCCGCGTCGCGCTCCCGACCGGCAGGACGTTGGATGTCGCCGTGCCGGCCGGCGTCGAAGAGGGGCAATCAATCCGATTGCGCGGCCAGGGCCATTCCGGCCAGCGCAATGGGCCGCCGGGCGATGTGATCGTGACCCTTCGCTATGCGCCCCACCCCACGTTCAAGGTCGAGGGACGGGACCTTCGCTTCGATCTCCCGATCACGCTCTATGAAGCGGTCCTGGGCGGAACGGCGCGGGCGCCGACGCTCAGTGGCGAGGTCGAGATGCGAATTCATCCAGGCATGAGCGGCGGCCGCGTGCTGCGGCTGCGGGGAAAGGGCCTGCCGGCGACGGCCGAGCAACCGGCCGGCGACCTGCTCGCCACGATTCGCATCGTCCTGCCGAACTCGGAGGACAGCGAATTGACCGATCTCATGCGCAAGTGGCGCGACCGGAAGCCGTACGATCCCCGCTCCGACGTGGGCTGAACAAACTCGCGCGGGCGAGAGGTATCCGCCGCGCGGCTTTATTTGTGAGCGAACCCACATATTTTGTGACGGTAAGGCTCCGGCCGCTGCTTCCCATGCGCGTTCGGCGAGGCTAAGGGATGCCCCGCGACTCGGGTTATGACGCCTTCGCGACGAGGCGCAGCGAGGCTTGGGATGGAGCAGACTGTTTTGGCCAACGCCGGCTCAGGCGTCATGCGCGGGATGCGAGGTGTCATCCTCGGCGTGGCCAACAACCGTTCGATCGCGTGGGGCATCGCGAAAGCCGTTCGCGCGGCCGGGGCGGAGCTCGCGTTCACCTACCAAGGCGATGCGCTGGAAAAGCGCGTTCGGCCGCTCGCGCAGGAGATCGGCGCCGAAGTGCTCGGTCATTGCGACGTTACCGAAGGGGCGACGATCGACGCCGTCTTCACCGAAGCAAAGAGGCATTGGGGTTCGCTCGACTTCGTGGTCCACTGCATCGCTTTTTCGGACAAGGACCAGTTGACCGGCCGGTACATCGACACCACCGAGGACAATTTCACGAAGTCGCTGGCCATCTCCTGCTATTCCTTCACCGCGGTGGCGCAGCGGGCGGAGAGGCTGATGCCGAAGGGCGGTTCGATGCTGACGCTCACCTATTATGGGGCGGAGAAATGGATGCCCCACTACAACGTGATGGGCGTGGCGAAGGCGGCGCTCGAGGCGAGCGTCCGCTATCTGGCGGCCGACCTCGGCGAAAAGGCCATTCGCGTCAACGCGATTTCCGCCGGACCGATCAAGACGCTGGCCGCGTCGGGGATCGGCGACTTTCGCTATATCCTGCGCTGGAACGAGTACAACGCGCCGCTCCGGCGCTCGGTCACGACCGAAGAAGTCGGCGAAAGCGCGGTCTATCTGTTGTCCCCGATGGCGCGCGGCGTCACCGGCGAGATCCTGCACGTCGACGCCGGATACCATATCGTCGGCATGAAGAATCCGGCCGCTCCCGACATTTCGGTCGTCAAGGAATAGCTAGACGCTCAGGCGTTTTCGGGACTTGGCGGGTTCGGCGACGAGCCGCCAGAGCGCGACGGCCGCGATCGCCATGTGCACGTAGCAATTTTGCAGGAAAAGCGCCTGCGGGCCGAAGTTTTTCATGAGAATCGAGGCGATTGCGGGCGCGGCGATCGCCGCGATGCAATAAATGAACAGGAGCCCGACAGATATGAAGATCATGTCGTGCGGCGAGGCGCCATCGTTGGCGAGCGAGACTGCGAGCGTATAGAGCGAATAGGTCGTCAGACCCACGAGAAACCCCAACACGACCAGCCACGGGCCGGGGCCGGTCAGGTGCGCGAGGGCGACTTCGCAGGCGGCGCCGGCGATCATCACCGTCGCCATCACCAGCCTGCGGTCCATGCGGTCGGAGATCGCGCCGATCGGAAAGACGCCGAGCGCCGAGCCCACCACGATCGCAGCCGTGAAAATCGGCGCCTTGTCGGGACTCATGCCGATTTGAACCGCGAAGACGGGCCCGAGCGCGAAGGAGGCGCCGTTCGCCGCCCCCGCCGTCAGAACCGCGAGACAGGAAAGCGGCGCGGCCGCGATGAGCCACATGAGGCGCGGCCGGACACTTCGCGGCTGGGCGGGCGGCTCGACGCTGGTCAGCGCCATGGGGACGATCGCGAGCGCAAGCAGCGCGCCGCCGACGGCGAAGGGCGAAAATCCCGAGGGGCCGAGCGGTTGTAGCGCCAACTGCCCCGCGGCAGAGGCGCTAAAGTTGGCGATCTGGTAGAGCGCGTAGAGCGCGCCGCGATTGCCGTCGCTGGCTTTGGCGTTGATCCACGCCTCGATCACCGCATAGAGGCCGGCGAAGAAAAAGCCGATCAACGCGCGAAAGATGAGCCAGGCCCAGGGCGAGACGACGACCGGCATCAGGATGACGCACACGACGGCGAGCGCCACGAAGGCAGCAAAGGCGCGGATATGCCCCCCGCGCCGAATCACCGCCGGAGCGGCCAGCGTGCCCGCCAGCATCCCGGCGAAATAGGCCGAGCCGAGGAGGCCGACGCTCAACTGCGGAAAGCCCGCCATCTGCGCGCGCAGCGGCGTCGTGACGCCTATTAGGGCGTTTCCCCCGATCAGGAGGAGAACGGAGCAGAGCAGCGCGGCGATGGATGCGAAAGCGGACAAGGGGGGACTATCGGGGAGACCGGGGGGAGTTATCGGGGAGGTGAAGCCCGCACATCGTCGCATGTTCGAGCGCCGGCTGTCCGCGCAAATTAACGCGAGCGGCGACGAAATTCGGCATGGCTGCCTGCGCTCGGCTTGTGTCGCGGTCGCTTTCCGGTCAAAAGGCGTGCTCAGAAAGTGACGAGGCGAAGGGAATGGCGAACCCGCGTTGGACCCCCGACAGCTGGCGGATGAAGCCGATCGAGCAGTCGCCGGTCTACAAAGATCAGGCCGCGCTCCGGGAGGCGGAACGCCAGCTTGCCGGCTATCCGCCGCTCGTTTTCGCGGGCGAAGCCCGGAAGCTCAAGCGCGCGCTGGGCGCTGCGGCGGAAGGCCAGGCGTTCCTCTTGCAAGGCGGCGACTGCGCCGAGAGCTTCGGCGAGCATTCGGCCGACAACATCCGCGACTTCTTCCGCGTCTTCCTGCAGATGGCCGTGGTCATGACGTTCGCGGCGGCATCTCCCATCGTCAAGGTCGGTCGGGTGGCCGGCCAGTTCGCCAAGCCGCGCTCGTCGGACGTCGAGACGATCGACGGGGTGTCGCTGCCGAGCTACCGGGGCGACATCGTCAACGATATTGAGTTCACGCCGGACGCGCGCGAGCCGGACCCGCACCGGCAGCTCGAGGCCTATCGCCAGTCGGCGGCGACCCTGAACCTTTTGCGCGCTTTCGCCACCGGCGGCTACGCCAACCTCGAAAATGCTCACCGCTGGATGCTCGGCTTCGTCAAGGACAGTCCGCAGTCCGAACGCTACCAGGGGGTCGCCGACCGCATCACCGAAACGCTCGGCTTCATGCGGGCGATCGGGCTCGACGCCGAGGCGCATCCCGAGCTAAGAGCCACCGACTTCTACACCTCGCATGAGGCGCTGTTGCTCGGCTACGAGCAGGCGCTGACGCGGCTCGAACTCGACTTCCGGCGATTATTACGCGACCTCCGGCCATCTGATCTGGATCGGCGACCGAACGCGTCAGCTCGGCGGCGCGCATGTCGAGTACTGCCGCGGGGTCAAGAACCCGATCGGCCTCAAATGCGGCCCGACGCTTGGCGCGGACGAGATGCTGCGCCTGATCGACGTGCTCGATCCGGGCGGAGAGCCGGGGCGCCTCACGCTCATCTGCCGTTTCGGCTCCGACAGGATCGAGGCGGGACTGCCGCCGCTTCTGCGCGCGGCGAAACGGGCCGGGCGCAAGGTCTTGTGGGTCTGCGACCCGATGCACGGCAACACCGTCAAGACCTCGACCGGCTACAAGACTCGGCCGACCGAGCGCATTGCCCAGGAGGTCAGGAGCTTCTTCGCCATCTGCCGCGCCGAGGGCGTTCACGCCGGCGGGGTGCATCTCGAAATGACAGGCAAGAACGTCACCGAATGCACCGGCGGCGCTCGGGCCATTTCGGAGACGGATTTGCACGACCGTTACCACACCTACTGCGATCCCCGCCTCAACGCCGAGCAGTCGATCGAAATGGCGTTCATGGTGGCGGATCTCCTCAAGGCGCAGCGGTTGGCCGCGCCCGAGCGGCCGGTCAGGGCGGCCGAGTGACCGCTCGCGTCGCTCACGCCTCATCCCGCGCCGGCGGCCCGGGAGCCCGCGCCCCGCGCGTTCCTTGAAGGAGCGTCGAGGTGCGGCTGTCCGATTACGCTGTCGGCCGGGATAACAACTTCACCCTTCTCCGCTTTTCCGCGGCGATGACCGTGCTCTTCGCGCACAGCGTCGCAGTGCTGGGGCTTCCGCCCGAGCGGGAGTTCTTCTTCAGGCGGCTCGGGTTTTCGCTCGGCGAAATGGGCCTCGACATGCTGTTCGTGACGAGCGGCTTTCTCGTCACTGCGAGCCTGGTCGGCCGACAGGATCTGATCGCCTATCTCTGGGCGCGGATCCTGCGCGTCTACCCGGGAATGTGGGTCATGCTCGTCGTGACAATCTTCATTCTCGCGCCCGCGCTGACGACCCTGCCGCTCGCCGACTATTTCACCTCGCCCGCGACCTGGGAATATTTCCGCAAATGCGCGACGCTGATCGGCGGCGTGCGCTACTCGCTGCCCGGCGTGTTCGAGACCTTGCCGCTCAAGCATGAGTTCAACGGCTCGTTGTGGACGATGCCGGTCGAAGTGCGGATGTACCTCTATCTCGCCGCGATCTGGGTCGCGCTCGCGGTTGTTCCGGCGCTGCGCATCAAGGCCATGCGCTTCATTCTGCCGCTGTCGGCCGCGGCGCTGCTCGCGGTTCTGCTCAGCGGCCGTTGGACCGGGGGCCCGGTCAACGGCGCGAACATCCGCATCTTCATGTTTCTCTACGGATCGAGCCTCTACATGTGGCGCGACAGGGTCCCGATGAGCCCGGGCGTGCTCCTTGGGCTCATCGCCGCGCTTGCGCTCGCCTCGTTCGACAAAACGGCGTTCTTCGTTGTCTACGCAGCCAGCCTCGCGCCGCTCGTCCTGCATCTCGCCTATGTCCCCGGCGGGCGCATCCGGTCGTTCAACAATTGGGGCGACTATTCCTACGGGGTCTATATCTACGCGTTCCCGATCCAGCAGACGTTGGCCTATCTCTTCCCCGGCATGTCGCTGGGCGAGATGATGGCTGCATCCGCGCTCACGTCCGTCGCGGTCGCCATCCTGTCATGGAAGCTGATCGAGGAGCGCGCGCTGGCGATGAAGGGCGATTTCGCCGCGGCGACCACCCGCGCCTTCCACCTGGGCCTTACCAGGATCGCAGCTGCCGTGCGCTGAGCGCCGCTCGACTGGCCGGTCCTCTTGATGAACTTGGGGATGTCGGCGAGGCCATCGCCCCCGGCGCGCTACTTGGAGGCCACCTGCACCTGCGCCGGTCTCTGCCAGCTGTTCGAGGCAACCAAGTGTTGCCGACGCGTCGAACCGCCCTTCCGGAACAGGGTTTGCGCGAGCACCGCAAAGAACGGCTTCGGGCGAACCGAGGTCCATCGACGCGCAACTTCATCGTAGCAACGCGCGCAACCCGTCTGTTTGAGCGTCGGTCTTGGGCGGGCGGGACGGCGCGACGCCCGAGGCGACATTGCCGCGGGCGCGAATGTGACAGCGGCCACCTTCGTAGTCATTTGAGGGGCGTTGACCTGCCCCGGCGGCGAAGAGGATGGAAAATAAAAGGGATTCGCGCTGAAGGAACTGTAGTTTGTGTCAGTGGCGGTGTCGGGCGAAAAAGTGGGCGAAGTCGCGAGCGAAGTGGAATTTCCGGATAGGGCTGAGGGACTGTACAGCGCGTCATCGAGGTAGGCGACTTGGCTCGAATCGCCGGCAGACATCCCGCTGGGCGGATCGAAATGAACCGGGTCGCCCGGCTCCGAAATCTGCATTCTTCCGTAAACAAGGTCTTGCACCCTGATCGGAGCAATTGGCAAACCCACGACCAAGAAGCTCGCGAGCGCGGCGCTCGCGCCGAAGTGCTTAGCTGACACGTGCCTCTCCCCTTACAACCGCCGGAAGGCGCAACCTGACCACAAGGTCGCGCCGATCGCGGAGTGCCGGTCCCCTGGCAACAAAGCCCTACCATGGGGCATTACTCTGCACGGCGCAAGATAGGACGTTGACGGGCGTCACAACAACGGTTAACGGGTGACGTTGGGGAACGCCAATAGCGCCCCGCTCGAGGCTCCTTTCACGACGACGAAACGAGGTTCCTCCGGCGTGATATCGCCATGCGTCTCCGCCAATATGCTAGTTGCCGCGGCGGCGTCGCGGCGTCATCGTTGCGGAAGCCGCGCGGGCGAGTGCAAGTTCCCCAGACCTGAACGCACGGCGAACGCCCCGCGCCTTAGCCGCACCTTCTGATGGCGCGGGGCCCCTTCGCTCAGTAGCGGGCGACGATCGGCGCGGGCGGCCCTCCGAAGCGATACATCAAACCGATGCGCACGGTGTCCAAGGTCTGATCGATTCGATTGGCGCCATAAGCATAGGCGTCCGAGAAATTCTTCGTGCCCCAATGATAATTCCTGAACTCGGCAAACCCTGACAGATCGTTCGTGATCTTGTACGCGACGCCAAGGCCGAGATCCCAGCCGGTCTGCATGCCCGAGTACCCGGAGGAACCGTACGACCATACCGGCTCAATGGTGTGGTGAACCTCGCCATAGCTGAAGCCGCCGATCCCATAAATGAGCGCGGGACCGAGCGCGACGCCGACGCGTCCGTCAACCGAGCCAAACCCATCGACGTTTGCCGTCACCGCGTAGGGATAGGCGTAGGCGTCGCCTTTGATGTTGGCGAAATTGTATTCGGTCTGCGCCCCCAGAACGAAGGAGCCAATTTGGTAATCATAGCCGATGCCGCCACCGCCAAACACGCCTCTGTCGCCGAAACCCTTGTTCCACGGACCAATGTAGACGATCGAGCCGTCCCACGCGTATCCGACGTCAATCGAGACATGGAAGCCGGTCCAGGGCGGGACCCCGGGACCGGACGGGATTCCAGGACCGGACGGCGCGCTGGGGACAGACGGGACGCCAGGGCTGGGCCCGAGCCCAGGACCCGAAGGGGCCCCGGGACCAGACGGGCCCCCAGGACCGGACGGGAATCCGGGATTGGAAGGGGCGCCGGGGACAGACGGGACGCCAGGGTTGGACGCGACCCCAGGACCAGACGGGCGCCCAGGACTGGACGGGGCCCCAGGGCCGGACGGAACCCCAGCGCCGGACGGGAACCCAGGACTGGACGCGACCCCAGGACTAAACAGGAACCCAAGACCAAACGGGAACGCAGGTCCTGAAGCGACCCCAGGATTGGATGGAACCGCGAGCCCAGGCCGCTCTTCGTTCGTGGCGATTTCCCTCACCGTTCCATAAGGTACGATTTGCGCCCGCGCGCCGGCCATGCCGATGACCGAGCGGCCGGGCGTCGCATCGACGCAATAAGCTCGGCTCAAGCCGCGCGGGCAGAATGTCACGGCGCCCTCCTGCACGTCGAGTCTCAGGCGTCGATCGCGCACGCTGAACGTGAATTTCGTGCCGTGCGGCGTCAGCATGCCCGCCGACGTGTCGAGTGCGTAAGCCTCGGAAGGCGATTTGCCGGTGTTGAAGGCGAAGGTCCCATCCGACGTCGACATGACGACGTTGCGCGCCCTGTCGGGGCTCGAAAGGATGAACCGATCGATCGTGATTGACGATCGCGAAAAGATGACGAGTTCAGTGTTGTCGGCGAACCTTACGCGCGCTTCCCCGTCGGCGTCGGTGCGCAATGTCTCGTCCGTCCTGACCTTATCGCCGGCGGAAACGGAGAATGGCCGGCCGCTGACCGCAGCGGTGACGGACGGGGTGATGTTCGCGACGCTGCCGATGCTATTCGCGGCAAACGCCTGTGTAGTTACGCAGAGGCCGACGCCGAGGCCAACCAGGACACAAGCACGCGCCAAAGCGGAGATTTCAAACGCATAAGTCATTTCAACGGGTTGCTGAATTGTCAATTTAAGAATCAACCGGTGTTGACAGCATATTTGACGAAATATTGGCGTCCGTCCATCGAAATCGAGACGTTGCAGCGTCAGACGGGCCATCAGATGAGATGGCCTGCGAGGACGAAAGGATCGCCGTCCTCAGACCTCCGCAATCGGGCGAAGAGACGGCTCACCGCGCCTCGCCGATGACCGCGAGCTCGGGCGGAGGCAGTTCCGCCCCACAGATCGGCCTCCTGATGATTAGCGGATAATTGCTAGCCAGGTTGTTCAGTTTCTTGTCCGGAAGCAACGCGCAGGCCACGTCCAGGATATTGCCTTTCGGGATCGTGCTGACGTCCCAGATCCGCGCGGTCTTGTCCTGCGACGCTGTCAAGACCCGCTTGCCGTCGGCGCTGAAAGCGGCGGAGGCGACAGCGTCGCCATGCCCCCTCAATATCGCGATCTGGCGCCCGCTCGAGGCATCCCAGATCCGCGCCGTCCGATCGGCCGACGCCGTGACGATCCGCGCGCCGTCCGAACTGAATGCGGCCGAGGTTACCGGATGTTCGTGCCCTTTCAGGATCGCGATCGTGCGCCCGGTCGCGACATCCCATATGCGGGCCGTCCCGTCCCATGAGGCCGTCAGGACCTGCTTGCCGTCGAGACTGAAGACGGCGGAGGCCACTTCATCATTGTGCCCCTTCAATGTGACGATCTCGGTCCCGGTCGCGGCGTCCCAGACGCGCGCGGTCATGTCGAACGACGCCGTCACGACGCGCGAGCCGTCGGGACTGAACGCCGCGGAACTGACGGGGCCGTCATGCCCGGCGAGCGTAAGGATGGCTTGCCCGGAGGCGGCGTCCCAGATGCGCGCCGTCCTGTCGTCGGAGGTCGTGACGACGCGCGTCCCGTCCGGGCTGAACGCCGCCGAATGCACCGGCCCCGCGTGCCCTACGAGCCTGACGAGAATGCGGCCCGACGCGGCGTTCCAAATGCGCGCCGTCTTGTCGTCGGATGCAGTGACGACGCGCATACCGTTCGGGCTGAAGGCGGCGGAGTTCACCGGCCCGTTATGGCCGCTGAGAATGACGACGGCGCCGGAAGCCGTGTTCAAGACGCGCGCGGTCTTGTCGGCGGACGCTGTCACGATGCGCATTCCGCCGGGACTGTAAGCGGCGGAGTTCACCGGTCCGCCGTGCCCCACGAACGTGACCATCGAGCGCCCGAGGGCGGCGTCCCAAATCCGCGTCGTCGAATCGATGCGGTCGTCGGAAACGGTTACGACCCGGGTCGCGTCGTCGTTGAAGGCGGCCGCAAACACCATGCCGTCGTGCCCCTTCAAGGTTGCGACCTCGCGCCCGGTCGCGGCGTCCCAGAGCCGCGCGGTGTCGTCCGCCGAGGCCGTCACCACCCATTTGCCGTCAAAGCTGAAGGAGGCGGAAGTCAAGGGTCCGTTATGCCCGGCGAGGATGGCGATCGAGCCGTCCGTGGCCGCGTCCCACAGACGCGCGGTCTTGTCGGCGGACGCCGTGAGGATGCGCGTCCCGTCGGGGCTGAAGGTGGCGGACACCACAGGTCCCTGATGCCCCTTCAAGGTCGCGATCTCGTGCCCGTCCGCGGCGTCCCAGATCCGCCCGGTCATGTCATACGACGCGGTTACGACCCGTCCTCCATCGGGGCTGAAGGCCGCGGAGACCAAGGATCCCTCGTGGCCCTTGAGCGTCACGATCTCGCGTCCGTCGGCTGAGTCCCAGATCCGCGCGGTCCTGTCAGCCGATGCGGTCACGATCCGCTTGCCGTCGGGGCTGAAGACCGCGGAGGTCACGGCGTCTCCGTGCCCCTTAAGGATCGCGATCTGCGCTCCGGTTGCGGCGTTCCAGACGCGCGCGGTGTTGTCTTCGGACGCCGTCACAATTCGCGTGCCGTCGGGACTGAAGGTGGCGGAGGTCACAACGTCATCGTGCTTCATCGGCGGCGTGAGTTCGCGCCCGCTTTCCGCGTCCCAAATCCGCGCCGTGGCGTCTTTGGAAGTGGTTACGACGGCTCTCCCATCGGGGCTGAATGCGGCGAAGGTGACGCCCTCGTCGTGACCCTTCAAGATCGCGAGCTCGCGCCCGTCGGTGGCGTCCCAGATCCGCGCGGTCCTGTCGTCGGGCGCGGTCACGATTTTTGTTCCGTCCGGCGAGAAGCTTGCAATCGTCCCGGCCGAATGAATCCGGACGCGCTCGCGCAGTTGCGGAACGACCTTTCCTAAGAGATCGAGCGTCGCGTCGAGTTTGGGGGCAATGTCACTGTCGTCGCTCGGCCATGCGGCAAGCGCCAGTTTCGCGGCGTCGATCGGATGCCTCTCCAACTCGGCCTCGGCCAAAGCCGTCAAAGCGACCGACTGATTCCGGATCGCCGTCGCCGCCGCCGAATCCGCGAGCGCCTTCTGCGACACCGCCTCCCTGGTCGCCGCATCGGCGTTGTTCTTCTCGCGAATCGCCTCGGCGGTCTTCTGCTCGGCGACCGCCTTTTGCGCGATCGCGTCCTTGGTCGCCGCAACCGCTGCGACAGTTTCTTGATCGGCTACCGCCTTCTCCGATCGCGCGTAATAGCCGAATGCGCCGGCAGCGAGCGCCAAGAGCGACGCGGCCACGAGGCCGAGGCGGGTTCGCCCCGCCGTGCGGCGTTCCGCCGCCGCCAGCTTCTCCGCGTCCGCGAGTTTGCGCGCCTGCTCCTCCTCGCGCTCGCGCCGCCGCTGCTCGTCCTCGGCGCGATCCGCTTCCTCGCGCGCGCCGCAACCGGCGAGATAGGCGCGGTCGGTCGCATCCAGCCTGGCAGCGATGTCAGGACGGGCGTCGAGCGCCAGCGCCTCGGCGAGGCGCTGGCCTTGATGGGCGAGCCACGAGTCGCCGCGCGCGTTGGCGTCCCAGTCGCGCGCCGCGCGCTTGGCTCCCTCCAGCGTCGAGAGGAGGCCGAAATCCTCCATGAGCCAGCCCTGCAGCAGGCTCCACTGCCGCAGCAGCGCTTCGTGCGTCGGCTCGATCGTCGATTCGCGGATGTCCTCGCCGGTCGTGGCGTCGTGCGTCGAGCGCGTGTCGACCGAAAGCAGCCGCTCCTCGACCAGAAGGTCGATCAGCGGCGCGGAGTCAGCGGGCATGTCGTCGCGCCGCGCGATGTTGCGGCGCGGGGTTTTGCTGTCGGGGTCGACGCCGGCGAGCCAGGGAACGAGCCCGCGCCGCAACAGGGCGACGCGCTCCGCGCGATCGCGCGGGATGCGCGCATCGGCGTCGGCGCGCGCGAACGCGCGTTCGACTGCGGCGTCGATCGCGCCTTTGATCCCGCCGAACTTTTCATAGTCGGCGAGGCGGAGCGCGCCGGTCTGGCGATAGTCGAGATAGAGCTGCTCGAGCGTGAAAGCGAGCAAGGGCAGCGCATCGCCCGCGCCGGCCTCGATATCGATGAGCAGCCGTTGCGTCAGGGCCGGTTCGATCGAGAGCTTGCCGCCCGCCTCCTCCAGTCGGCGCGCCGGCCCCTCGATCACATCCTCAAAGGCGCCGCGCGGCATCGGCAGCAGCGAAAACGCGACCTGCCGCATGCCTTCGAGCTCTTTGGCGTTCTGGAGCGCATCGTAGGAATCTGATCGGATTGTGAAGATCACGATGACCGTCGGATCGTCGCTCGCCGCAAGCTCCGCGAGCAACGCCAACAGAGCCGCGCTCTCCTCCCGCCCCTCGGCCCGGAACAATTCCTCCGCCTGATCGATCGCGACGACGAAGGCCGGCGCACGCTCCGTCTCGTCGCCGGCGACGCGCCGCGCCAGAGCCGCCTGGACGACTTCGGCAAGCAATGGCCGCAAGGTGCTCCCGCCGGCCTGCGCAGCCGCGCGCAATTCGGCGCGCGAATGTGTGGGCAGGATGGACGCGAGCGCGTTGACGAGGCCCGCCTCGCCGGTCAACGCCGCGCGCTCCGGCCGGAGCACCGGCAGGGCGATGAATTGCGTATCGTCGCGCATGAGCCTCGGCAAAAGGCCGGCGCGCAGGAATGAAGACTTGCCCGCGCCCGAGGCGGCCAGGATCGCCAACAGTCTCGGCGGAGCTCCCGCCCGCAAACCTCGCAGCCGGTCGATGGCCTCCACGATCGGCGCACCGCGGCCGAAGAAAATGCCGGCGTCCGCCGCCTCCTGCGGCTTTAGGCCGCGGTAGGGCGGTCGATTGGGCTCGTCCTCCGGTGGCCAGGAAAAGAACCTTGCGTCGAGCCCGGCCTTCTCCAGCCCGTGCTTCAGGCGCGACAATCCGGATTGGCAATAACCGATGTGCCGCTCTTCGTCCGACCCGGGCGCCTGCGTCGGAAACAGCTTGAGGTCCTGGCCCTGAACGAGATTGACGATCTGCCAGACGCCGGTCAACTCGGCGGGGAGGGATTCGACAGTCTGCGTCGGATCGACCAGGGCGGCGAACAGCTTCTTGTTGAGCCCGCGCGCGAGCGCATACTCCTTTCGGCACCAGCCGGAGGCGAGCCAGTTCGCCGACACGAGGAAGATGACTGCCTCGCAACGGTTCGCGGCGGAGTGCAAGGCCCGCTCCCAGCGCTCGCCTGCGGCAATCCCGCGGTCTGGGTCGAGGTCGAGAAAAATGTCGCTCCAGCCTTCGGACGCGAGCCAGTCGCGCAACGCGATCGCCTCGAAATTGTCCTTGCTCGAATGGCTCAAAAATATGCGGGACATGCGCCGGCGTCCTTAGCTGGACCCTGATTGCTTCAGAAATATGCAACGCTAACACGTTTTGTAAAAATCGCGCCATACCCCAAATCAAACTTTGGCTGAGAGATCGCGTTTGGCGATTGATCTCCTTATGCTCTTGTGTCCGACCCTTTTTCAGCGAAGAACGCAGCGATCGTTCGGCTTCGACAACGGGAGGAGCGCGATGACGGAGGGAGCGATGAACAAGGTCCGACTGGGCCGGACGGATCTCATGGTCACGCCCGTCTGCTTCGGAACCTCGGGGCTTGGCGACATGCCCGACACTTACGGCTACGGCGTGGACGTGGAGCGCGCCAAGGCGACGGTGCGCGCCATATTGGACGGGCCAGTCAATTTCATCGACACGTCCCGCATCTATGGCATGGGCAGCAGCGAGGAGCGGATCGGCGCCGCGATTCGCGAGCACGGCGGCCTGCCGGCGGGCTTCGCCGTCTCGACCAAACTCGACCGCGATCCGGAGACGAATGTCTTCGACGGCGCTCAGGCGCGCCGCTCGCTGGAGCAGAGCCTGATCGCGCTCGGGCTCGAGCGGATTGACATCCTGCACCTGCACGATCCTGAGCACGCCAGATCGTTCGGCGAGGCGACCAGCCGGGACGGCGCCCTGGGCCAGCTGTTCCGCATGAAGGAAGAGGGGCTGGCGAAGGCGGTGGGGCTCGCGGCCGGTCCGGTCACAATGATGACGCCGCTTCTCCGCGACTGGGATTTCGATGCGCTGATCACCCACAACCGCTTCACGCTCCTGAACCGCAATGCCGACGAGATGCTCAATCTCGCCAGATCCCGTGGAATCGCCGTCCTGAACGCCGCGCCCTACGCGAGCGGCGTCCTGGCCAAGGGGTCGAACGCCTATCCCCGCTACGTCTATCAGGAAGCGTCGCAGGAGATGCTCGAGCCCGTACGGCGCGTCGAGGCGATCTGCGCGCGCCACAACGTGCCGCCGGGAGCGGCGGCGCTGCAGTTCTCCATGCGCGACCCGCGGATCGCATCGACGATCTGCGGCGTGAGCCGGCCCGAGCGCGTCCGTGAGACGCTCGAATGGGCGCGTTTTCCCATCCCCGACGCGGTATGGGAGGAATTGGGGGCGCTGCGGTTTTCCACCGAGGACCCCGAGGCCACACGCGATTACAAGCTGGGCTGATCGATCCGGCAAAAAGCTCGACGCCGCTGCGGGACGTGTAATAGGGATAGGCCATGAGCGATCTTGCCGACTCGATCCGGACCATCCCGGACTACCCGAAGCCCGGGATCCTGTTTCGGGACATCACGACGCTGCTCGGCGACGCGCGAGCGTTTCGTCGGGCGGTCGACGAACTCGTGCAGCCGTGGGCCGGCACGAAGGTCGACAAGGTCGCAGGTATCGAGGCACGCGGATTCATTCTCGGGGGCGCGGTAGCCCATCAGCTGTCCGCCGGATTCGTTCCGGTCCGCAAGAAGGGCAAGCTTCCGCATTTCACCGTGTCGATCGCCTACTCGCTCGAATACGGGCTCGACGAAATGGAGATGCACGAGGACGCTGTGCAGGCGAATGAGCGCGTCATCCTGGTCGACGACCTCATCGCGACAGGCGGCACCGCGGAAGGCGCCGTGAAGCTTTTGCGCAAGCTCGGCGCCGACGTCGTCGCCGGCTGTTTCGTCATCGACCTGCCGGACCTGGGCGGCTCGAAGAAGCTGGCGGCTTTGAACGTGCCAGTGCGCTCGCTGATCACGTTCGAGGGGCATTGAGGCGCGGCCATGCGTCCAACCCAGCCGCACGGGATGGCTTCGGCTTCGCGTTTGCTTTACCGTTGCAGGGATTCATATGCGCGCGGGCGTCGCGCGCGAACAAGCGGGGGATCGAGCATGGATAGGCGCCGGAGGGCGGCGCTCGCTTATGCGGCGGGCTTCATGGTTCTGACTGCGAGCGGGACTGTCCATTCGGCTGGCGGGCTCGATCCGAGCCTCGCCGGCGCCTGGACCGCGTCCGCAACTGATTGCGCGAAACTGTTCGTCAGGCAGGGCGGGGCTCTGGCCTATCGAAAGCCGGTGGACAAGTTCGCCCAGGCGGCGATCATCGGACCCCAGGAGATTCGCCTGCCGTCGAGCAGCTGCCGCGTCGAAAATACGTCTCGCGCGAACGGCGCGATCACGATCAAGGCGGACTGCCAGGACTCGATCAGCTACACGCAACAAACGGTGCAGATCAAGGTGAAGTCGAGCAGCGAAATCGTCTACAGTCCGACCGGCGACCCGGCGCTGGACACGACGCTGGTCAAGTGCCCCCTCTGACCGCGACGCGCGTCTCGCCGAGAGCGGTCGCCGCATCAAGGAAGACGCAAGCTCACATGCACGACGGTTCCCTCGCGCCTTGTCGTCATGGCGAGCCCGCTGCGCTCGAAGACCTTCAGCATCGGCGTATTGTCGGACAGGACCTCTGCGACGAATTCGCGCAGTCCCATCTTGCAGCCGATCGCCGCGAGATGGCGCATCAGCGCCGAGCCGATGCCCTTGGCCTGGTATTCGTCGATGACCGAGAAGGAAATTTCGGCCTGGCCGGGGTGAACGACGACATAGCGTCCGCCGCCGACGACCGTTGGTTTGCCGACTTCCTCGGCCAGCGCCACGAGAGCGACGTGGTTGACGAAGTCAATGTCGAGAAAGAAGTGAGCCTCCTTCTCGGAGAACTCGCGTTTGACCGCAAAGAAGCGGTGGTACAGCGATTCCGTGCTGGTTCGAGCGATGGCCGCGTGAATGGCCGCCCGGTCGTCCGGATGCTGCGAACGGATGGTGATCTTGCGGCCGTCGCGCAAAGTTTCGATCGCCGAATATTGAGCGGGATCGATCATCTGCGCCTTCGCGCCCGAATTGCGGGGGACCCCCTCAACGCTTCTGACCAACCTTGACGCCGACCGTCGCCAGCGCGGCCATGCAACGTTCGCTGACCTCTGCGAGGTGCGGCTTCATGCAACCGGGAATCCGCGCAGCTTGCTTGACGCCGCCGCAGTATTTCCGAGCGTCCGCCTCGCAGGCGCGCGCGACTGCGACGGCATGCGACAGCTTGTCCCCGCAAGGCTCCGAAAGCTTGGCGAAGTGCGATTTGAGGCACGCGCGAAGACGCCCGCCATTCGGCTCAACGCGGCCGCACGCCGATCTGACCGCCCGGCGCAGGCTAACCGCGAAGCCGCCGATGCGTCGGTTCCCAAGGTTGAGCAGACGAGGACCAACGCGGCGCCGAGCGCGATCGAATGCGAATACGTTGACATAGGGGTCTTTACCTCTCCTACCTCAGCCGGGCGACGCGGCCAGCCGCTTCGCCCCTCAACCCGCGCCGCAACGTCAGTGTCGAGTCTCTTCAGGAGCCGCCGGCTGGCTTTCCTTCTTCGCCTCGAGTCGTTCCTCCGCCAGTCTAAACGCGATATAGTACTTGAAGATGTTCGCGACATATTGGACGGTTTCGCGTCCGATGAGTAGCGCGGCTTCGCTCTCGACGTTGTTGAACCAGACATGGGGATCGAGGCCCCTTGCGATGGCGGCATCTCGAATCCGCCAGAAATTGCCTGGGCCGGCGTTATAGGCGGCGAAAGTCATGAGCGTCCGGTCGGGGTCCTTGAGCGTGGGATCGTTCACGTACCTGTCGCGAACAAGACGAAGATACGCGGCGCCAGCGTCGACGTTCGCCTGCACGTCCCGGTCGACGCCTCTGATGTTCAATGGGGGCGCTGCCGCCGTCGAAGGGAGGACCTGCATCACGCCGACCGCGCCCCGGGGGCTGCGGGCCGCCTGATCGAGCTGAGATTCCTGATAGCCTTGGGCCATCAGCATCAGGTCGTCGAACCCGTATTTTGCGCCGGCCCGTTCGAACACCCTCAGCAGCTCCTGGAACCGCTGCATCGCTACCGGCGAATCTGCGTTGTGTAGCGCCTCGGGACCGGTGAAATAGCGGCGCATGACCGTCGCTCCGAAGCTCGTATTCGGCCCATGGGCGGCGACGAACGCCGCAAGCTCCTTCTGCAAGAGCGGCGAATTCTTCCGAAATGCCCACGCAATCGCCCCGTCGTCGTGGATGACGAGATCCTCGCGCACTCGCAAACCCGGGAGAATTTTCGCCCATACGTTCGCCTGGTAGTCGTCGACGACCGCATAGGGAAGGAGTCCAGCGCTCACCATCTGAAGGATGTCGTCATCCTCGAGATCCTCGTCGATCGCACGAATTGCGATCGGCGGGAGGCCCCTGGCCGCGAAATCCCCGTTGAGGCGCCGGAGGTTGCGGGAATAGGCGCTCGAGGCGCGAGCGAACGCCTCTTTGCCCGAAAGGTCGTCAAGCGAGGCGAGGCTTGGAGAATTGGGGCCGGTGACGACGACTTCCTTCACATCCCGAACCCAGGGCGTCGCAAAATCGATCACGGCCTGCCGCTCGGGCGTGATCGTCAGTTCGCCCGCGACGACGTCGCCCTTGCCTTCCGTCAGATCGGGGATCAACGCGTCGCGCGCCTCCGGCAGGAAGACCACGTGGATCCTCAGATGGCCCTTGGCGTATTTGGCGTTGAGCCAGGCTTCGAACGCCTGTCCCAATTCGGCCACCAGGCCCATCTGCCGTCCCCGGTCGATCATGTAGAGGGTCTTGTTGTAGGGAACGAGGAAACGCACGAACCGGCGTTTCAGCATACCGTCGAGGTCGCCGCTCCACGGCTGGCCGAGTTGCGTCATGAAATTGGGCTGAAGGGGAGGCGGTCGGCCGAAGGCCGAGGTCGAGCTTGGCAGACAAGCGACCACGAATGCAAGCGCGGTAGCGCCGGATATTTGACTTAGCCGGCATCGCCAGAAAGGCCGCGCGCGAGGGTTCATAGTGTCACCGACATTGAGCCCACGAGGCTATGAACTACAAATGGCAAGGCTGTGACGATAAATAGTGCTGCGGGTGCAAATGCTCCGCACCTCAATGAGCCGACGGGGCGGAACGGCGACGCGGAGCGCTTGAGCCGGAGCCAAGACCCTGGGAGCCTGGACCCTCGCGGTTGCTCTCGCTCTTGCCATCTGCGGCGTGCTCGCTAACGGCGATGCGGCCCTGGCGACCCCACGAAGTCGCAACGCTGCGAGGCCTATGACCGCAACGCCGCGCGCTCGGCGTCAACGCGCGGGGGTCATGTGCGGGGCGCCGTCATCGGAGCCGGCATCGGCTCGTTCTCGGCCAGCGCGGGCGCCGGCGCAGCCATCGGGGCGGGCGTGGGCGCGACGCGACGGGTCGCGCAAAGAAGCCGCTCGTATCGTTACTATTGAGCGGCGCCTGGGCCGCTGAGAGAATCCTAATGTTCGCGCCACTCGCGCTCCGGCACGAGCTTGAACGGATATTTCGGATCGACATAGCCGCCGGGTTTCTGCCTTTTCGGCAGGACAGGCTCGTCGCGCGGCAGGTCTTCATAGGGGATTTGCGAGAGGAGGTGCGAGATCGCATTGAGCCGCGCTCGCTTCTTGTCGTCGGAACGGATCACATGCCAGGGCGCCCAGGGCGTGTCGGTCGCCTTGAACATGTCGTCGCGAGCGCGGGAGTAGTCGTACCAGCGGCTGTAGGACTTCAAGTCCATCGGCGACAGTTTCCAGATCTTGCGCGGGTCGTTGATGCGCGCTTCGAGGCGGCGCGTCTGTTCCTCCGGGCTCACCTCGAGCCAGTACTTGATCAGGAGAATGCCGGACTCGACGATCGCCTTCTCCATCTCCGGGGCGACTTCGAGAAAGCGCTTCACCTGCTCGATCGTGCAGAACTCCATCACCCGCTCGACGCCGGCGCGATTGTACCAGCTGCGGTCGAAGAGGACGATTTCGCCCGCCGCGGGCAAGTAGGGTATGTAGCGCTGGATGTACATCTGCGACTTTTCGCGGTCCGTCGGCGCAGGCAGCGCGGCAACCCGGAAGACGCGCGGACTGACGCGCTCGGTGATCGCCTTGATGACGCCGCCCTTCCCCGCCCCGTCGCGGCCCTCGAAGATCACGCAGATCTTGAAGCCCTTGGCGACGACCCAGAGCTGCAGCTTGACCAGTTCGGCATGCAGGCGCGCGAGTTCTCGTTCGTAAACTTTGTTGGCAAGCCTTTCCTCCGGCGCCGCGCCTTCTTCATCCTTGGCCTTGCGGCCGCCGCTCTGGCGTTTTGTCGCACTCATGCGTCCCTCCGGTGTTCCTCCTTTACATCATGGGAGCGCATGCCTAGTAAAGCGTCAGAGGGCTTGGACATAGGGCGGCGACGCGACGGTGCATCATCCTCGCTGCCGCGTCGCGAGACGGCTGAAGCGGTTGCCGCGCTCTAACATTTCGGGTCCCGCCGGCGCGAGAGGCCGGGTACGGATGGCGTGCGCAGGAGACCCACAATGACCTTTCATCGGCGCATCGCGGCGGCGTCCGCCTTGCTGCTCGGCCTCGGCGGAGCGCCGCTGCTGACGGGCGAAGTCGGCCTTGTGAATCCGGCGCAGGCGCAAGGTTTCATCAAGAACCTGATCGCCCGCCTGCGTGGCGAAACGCTGCCCGACGGCGTTGTCAGGTCGAACGGACGGATCGAGGCGACCCAGGTCGATGTCTCCTCCAAGTACGCCGGGCGGCTTACGGAAGTAACGGTCGAAGAAGGCTCCAGCGTCGCGCAAGGGCAGGTCATCGCGCGCATTTCCTCGCCGGAATATGAAGCGCAATTGCGCGCGGCGCAGGCCGATGTCCAGAAGGCCAAGGACGCGCTCAGCGCGGCGGAAGCGGAAATCACGTCTCGCGAGAGCGCGCTCGAGTTCGCGAAGGCCGATTTCGAGCGCGGACAGGAGCTGATGAAGACCGGCCACATCACCAAGCAGCTCTTCGAACAGCGCAAGCGCAATTACGACTTTGCGGTGGCGGCCGTGCAGAGCTTCACCTCGCAACGGGACCAGGCGCAGTCGGCGATCAAGAACTCCGAGGCGGAGGTCGAGCGGATCGAAGCGATCATCAAGGACCTGACCTTGGTTTCGCCGCGAAACGGCCGCGTGCAGTATCAGCTGGCGCGCGCGGGCGAGGTCGTCTCCGCAGGCGCGCCGATCGTCACCATCCTCGACCTCGCCGACGTCTACATGACGATCTTCCTGCCGGCGGCGGACGCCGGCAGATTGACTGTCGGCGACGAGGCCCGCATCGTGCTCGATCCCGTCCCCGACTATGTCGTTCCGGCGACGGTCAGCTTCGTCGCAGCCGACGCGCAGTTCACGCCGAAGACCGTCGAGACCAAGGACGAGCGGGCAAAGCTGATGTTTCGCGTCAAGCTCAAGGTCGACCCCCAAGTCTTGCAGGCCTTCTACACTCGGGTGAAAACTGGTGTCCGCGGCATGGGCTTCGTCCGCACCAAGGCCGACGTCGAATGGCCCGCCGATCTTCAGGTCAAGCTTCCCAAGCCTCCCGAGGTAAAGCCGCCCAAGGCCAAGGCGCCCGACGCCTCGACCCCTGAAGCCGCGGCGCCAGCGGCGCAGGCGCCCGACAGCAAGCCGTCCGAAACGAACACGCCCGACGCAAAATGACCGGCGAGCCCATCGCGCGGGTCAAGACCGTATCGCACCGGTACGGCGCGACGGTCGCGCTTGACGACGTCTCTATCGACATTCCCTCGCGCATCATGGTCGGCGTGATCGGGCCGGACGGCGTCGGCAAGTCCACGCTGCTCGGGCTGATCGCGGGCGTGCGAAAGATCCAGGAGGGCGACGTCGTCGTGTTCGACAAGGACGTCGGCAATCCCCGCAACCTGAAGGAAATCCGCGGCCGCATCGCCTACATGCCGCAAGGGCTCGGCCGCAACCTCTATCCGACGCTGAGCGTGTTCGAGAACATCGACTTCTTCGGCCGCCTGTTCGGTCAGGGCGCCGAGGAGCGCAGGTCTCGCATCACTGAACTCCTGACGGCGACCGCCATGGAGAAGTTCGAAGCGCGCCCCGCGGGCAAGCTCTCTGGCGGCATGAAGCAGAAGCTCAGCCTCTGCTGCGCGCTCATCAACGATCCCGACCTCTTGATCCTCGACGAGCCGACGACCGGCGTCGATCCGCTGTCGCGCGGGCAGTTCTGGGACCTCATCAACTCCATCCGCGCGCGGCGTCCGCAGATGAGCGTGATGGTCGCCACCGCCTACATGGACGAAGCCGAGCGCTTCGACTGGCTGATGGCGATGGACGACGGCAAGATCATCGCCACCGGCGCCTTGAAGGAGCTTTTGGCCAAGACCGGCGAGCCCAATCTCGACGAGGCGTTCATCGCGATGATGCCGGAGGCCAAGCGCGCGCTGCACAAGAAGGTCGTCGTGCGCCCGCGCGTCGCCTCGCCGGACGAGACGCCGGCGATCGAGGCCGAGGGCCTCACTCGGAGGTTCGGCGACTTCGTCGCCGTCGATCATGTCAGCTTCAGGATTCCCCGCGGCGAGATTTTCGGCTTCCTCGGCTCCAACGGCTGCGGCAAGTCGACGACGATGAAAATGCTGGTAGGCTTCCTACCGGCGACCAGCGGCTCATGCAACCTGTTCGGCGAGCCAATGGGCTCGAACGACATGCAGGCCCGGCGCAATGTCGGCTATATGACGCAGGCGTTTTCGCTCTACGGCGAACTGACGGTCGGGCAGAATCTCGCGCTGCACGCCGAACTCTATCACTTGCCGCCAGCGAAGATTGCCCCCCGGCTGGAAGAGCTTTTGGAGCGCTACGATCTCAAGACCGTCGTCAACGCCCGGCCGGACAGTCTGCCGCTCGGCATCAAGCAGAGGCTCCAGCTCGCCGTCGCGGTGCTGCACGAGCCCGCCATTCTCATCCTCGACGAGCCGACCTCGGGCGTCGACCCGATCGCGCGCGACGCGTTCTGGCGCACGCTGATCGATCTGTCGCGCGACGACGGCGTGACGATTTTCGTCACCACCCATTTCATGAACGAGGCGGATCGCTGCGACCGCATTTCGCTCATGCACGCAGGCAAGGTGCTTGCGGTCGGCGCTCCGCAGGAGCTGGTCAAGGAGCGGGGCAGCAGTTCGCTCGAAGACTGCTTCGTCGGCTATCTTGCGGAGGCGGCCGGAATTGACCGCAGCAAGACGGTCGATCTGGCGCCCGCCGGCGCCGCCGAAGGCGAGGCGGAAGCGCTTGCGCCGCCCAAGCGCTTCAGCCTCGGCCGGCTCTGGGCCTACGCCCGGCGCGAGACGGTCGAACTTCTGCGCGATCCGATCCGATTGGCCTTCGCCGCGCTCGGCCCGATCATTCTGATGCTGGCGTTCGGTTACGGCATTTCGTTCGATATCGAGAACCTTGCCATGGCGTCGTTCGATCAGGACGACACGCCGCAAAGCCGCGAATTGCTGCAGGGCTTCGAGGGATCCCGCTATTTTTCGGTGCAGCCGCCGATTACGTCGGCGGACGAGGCCGAGAAACGGCTCAGAAGCGGGGACACTCAGATCGTCGTCGAAGTGCCGCCCGGATTCGGCCGCGACCTCCTGAACCAACGGACGCCGGAGGTCGACGCGACGGTCGACGGCGCCATGACGTTCCGCGGCGCAACGGCGAAGAATTATGTCAGCGGCGTAGTCCGCACGCAGGGCGAGGAGCTTGAGCGTGCGATGCATCGGCCCGGCGCGCCGAATAGGTGGAACGAGGACAACATCGAGACCCGGTTCCGCTACAACCAGGCGTTCCTCAGCGTCAACGCGATGGTTCCGAGCATTTTCATGCTGATGCTGTGTCTGATCCCCGCGATCATGTCGGCGATCGCCGTCGTGCGCGAAAAAGAGACCGGCTCGATCGCCAATTTCCGTTCGACCCCGATCACCCGGTTCGAGTTTCTCATCGGCAAGCAGCTGCCTTACATCGCGGTCGCGATGATCAATTTCTTCTCGCTGATGTTGATCGCAATTTTCATCTTCCGCGTGCCGGTCAAAGGTCCGTTCCTGGTCTTGCTTCTGGGCACGATCGTCTATGTCGTTTCGACCACCGGCTTCGGCGAGCTCATTTCGTCTTTCACCCGCAGCCAGGTCGCGGCAGTGTTCGCAACCACGATCCTCTCGGTCGTTCCCGCGGTCAATTTCTCCGGCATGCTGGCGCCCGTCTCGTCGCTGTCGGGCGGCGCGAAAGTCCTCGGCCTGACATTTCCGTCGTCCTGGTATCAGCAGATTTCCGTCGGTGTGTTCGCCAAGGCCTTGGGAATGGCCGATCTCTGGCGCGACATCGCAGCGATCGCCATCATCGCGCTCGTGTTCCTGATCCTTTCGCTGATGCTGCTCCGCAAGCAGGAGGCGTGAAGATGCCCCAGACTCCCTTTTCGCCCGCGCCGCATCTCGCCGAAGTCAAGCCGCTGACATTCGTCGATCACGTCGTCAACATCTACCATCTGGTGATCAAGGAGCTCAGAAGCATCCGGGCAGACCCGGTGATGCTCGTGCTCGTCGTTTACTCGTTCAGTCTTTCGGTCAACACGGTCGCGACCGGCGCCGTCACCGAAGCGACCAATCTCTCGGTCGGCATCGTCGACGAGGACGGCTCGGACCTCTCGCGCCGGATCGCCGAGGGGTTGAAACGTCCGACCTTCCAGCCTCCGGTGCACATCACGGCGTCGGACATCGACCCGATGATGGATCAGGGCAAGCTTCTGTTCGTCGTCGAGATCCCGCCCAACTTCGAGTCCGACATCCGCGCCCAGCGCAAGACCGGCATTCAGATCAACGTCGATGCGACCGCGGTCGCGCAGGCCGGCAACGGCGCGAGCTATCTCAAGACCGCCATCGCCAACGAGATCCAGCGGTTCATATCGGGCCGGGAGGGGACGACCGGCGCGCCGATCAATCTCGTCGTGCGGGCGGCGTTCAACCCCAACCTCAACACGTCCTGGTTCTCGGCGATGACGCAGGTCATCAACCAGATCACTATGTTGACTGTGATCCTGACCGGCGCTGCCCTCATTCGCGAGCGCGAGCAGGGCACGGTCGAGCATCTGCTCGTGATGCCGATCGTCGGCGCCGAGATCATGCTGGCGAAGATGATCGCCAACGGCCTCGTCATTCTCGTGGCCGCGACGCTGTCGCTTCAGTTCGTCGTCCACTGGTGGATCGGCTCGCCGATCAACGGATCGTTGCTCTTGTTCGTATTTGGCGCGGCGATCTACGCCCTGGTCGTGGCGGCGCTCGGCATCATGCTCGGCACACTCGCCACGACGATGGGACAGTTCGGGCTCCTGGCGATACCGGTGCTGGTGGTGACCCAGTTGCTGTCGGGCTCGAGCACGCCGATGGAGAGCATGCCGGTCTGGCTGCAATATCTGATGCAGACGATCAGCCCGACGCCGCACTTCGTGTCGTTCGCCCAGGCGGTGCTGTTCCGCGGCGCCGACATCACGCTGGTCTGGCGACCGCTGGCGGCCATGCTCATCATCGGCGCGGTCTATTTCGCCGTCGCCCACCGCCGCTTCCGCCGCGTCATCTTCGGCGGCTGAACAACGCGGCCGAATTTCGCCGAACGGTGACGAAGGCAATTGTCAGGCAGACCAAACCCGCTCAGCGGCCCCCTACCCCGCCATGACGACATCCGGATCTGGCGCTAGGGAAGTTTGGGCGCGCGAGCCAAGCCTGCCGCCGCGATGCCGGCGACCGGGGATCTGGGCATTCTCGCCAGTCTCTCCACATATGTGTTGATTGCCATTTGGTCGCCATGATATCCTACTGCTAGCTGGCCGTAATTATTGGGGCCGGAGGGCGAGATGCCTAGGGAGTTTCGGACTTTGAATGCACTGTCAAACCCAGTGAAGCCTGAAGTCGATGAAGTGATGTTGACGTCTTCGGAGGCCTCACGATTGCTCGGCATTTGCATAGAGATGATCGATTTGTGCGCGAAGGTCACGGGCAAGATCGATCCGGCTGTGGGAACAGTCGTTGGATATGCGCGAGAGGAGGCTCTTGCCGGGATCCTTGACGTCCGGTCGTAGCGTTTGTGGCTAGGGAGCATGCCAGGCATCACACTTGACTCTGCGGCTATACGGCTGACGGACACGATACTTGGGTACAATGAGCAGGATCTTGAGCAGACCCTGAAAGCAATCGCGGCTGACATCGGGATTCAACACGTCGCTTACCTGCGCTTTTCCCCGGAGAAAAGTTCCGATACGAGCCTGCTCACGGGAATTGTCACCTATCCGGTGGGTTGGCAAGGGCGTTATTTTAAGAAGCAATACGTGTTGATTGATCCCGTAATAACTCACGGGAGCAAGGCTGTCGTTCCATTCGACTGGGAAGAATTGGCGAGCGACGACCCGGCTGTCCAGGCTTTTTTTGCGGACGCGGCCAATTATGACGTTGGACGCAACGGGCTGTCCATACCCGTCCGCAATCGAAGGGGCGCCTTTTCGTTGGTTTCCTTCACGAGCAATCATACAAAGCAAGAATGGATCGATTACAAGTACCGCAACATGCCAAAATTACAGATATTGTCGGTGCTTATTGACTCGGCGGCAAGTATTAATTTGAAATTGAATACAGAGCCGGTTAAACTCTCCAAGAGAGAGGAGCAGTGTCTAATTTGGGCCGCGCGGGGAAAGACTTACCAGGACATCGCAGGTATTTTGAATTTGTCGTTTGGAAGCGTCAAAAGTTATTTGGACACTGCGCGCCATAAATTGAATTGCGTCAATTTAACTCATGCTGCCGCCGTCGCAGTGGCGACTGGCGTGATTCCTGCTAAGGCGCTAAGATAACTTTCGGAATTGTCAACTCAGCTAGTTAGAGGGATTGCCACAATGTAAATTGAGGTTAACATCGTGCTATCTCGCAGAAGGGAGATAGCACGATGTTGAAATTAATCGAAGGTTCGCGGGCTTCGTTGTTCCCAAAGGAAATGGACGCGATGTTCCGTAATAGGGCGCTGATCTTTTCGGAGCGCCTGGGTTGGGATGTCACGGTAAAAGACGGGTACGAGCGGGACGTCTTCGACGACGCAAATCCGCTGTATCTTGTGTCGGTCGATCCTCTTACCAACGACTACTGGGGATCGCTGCGGCTTCTGCCGACGACAGGACCAAATATGTTGCGCGACGTGTTTCCATTCTTGCTCGACGAGGGCGAGTACATCGAGAGCGCAACGATTTGGGAAAGCTCGCGCATCTGCGTCGTTTCGGCCGAAGGCCAGCCCGAGCGAACGCGAAGTGGCGTCAATCTCGCCCTGGGTGAATTGCTTGCGGGCATCGGGGAAGTGTCCCTAATGGCCGGTCTCACGCAAATCGTCTCTGTGTTTGACGCCCGAATCTATAGGGTCCTGCGCGCCGCGGGTTGCAATCCGATGATCATCGGCAAGCCCCAGCGCATCGGCGACACGATGAGTTACGCGGGACTCTTCGACGTAGGCGAGGCCCTGCTTGAGGCCCTCCGCAAGTCGTACGGGATCGACGGCTCAGTGCTGGCCCCTGAAACGAAGACATTCGCCGCAGCCGCGTAAAGCCGCTCGCCCCGCGCCTCGAACAGAGCGCGGGGCGGGCTGTCTTTCTGCGCGGTCGGCCGGTTCTCGAATCCGGCCCCGAGCCCAGGCCGGCCTAGATCGCTTCCGCGCTGGCGCTCCCGGCCATTTCGACGACGAGGGCGACAATGGCCTCACGCAGAGCAGAGCTTCTCACATTCACGAAGGCGCGGTTCAGCCGCATGCCCTGCTCGGGCAGCGTCAGGTAGACGCTTTGGGCTTGGTAAGCGCGTCCCATGTCCTCGGCGAAGACTTGCTCGCCCTCCTCGTGAAAGCCGAAGAAATAGCCAGGACGCACCTCAAGCGCCTGTGAAATGCCGAGTAACCGTTCGGCGCTGATCCGTTTGGCGCCTGTTTCGTACAAAATGACGTCCTTGGCGTCGATCTCGAGCCTTGCAGCCAATTGTTCTTCAGTCAGGCCACTCGATATGCGCTTGTCGCGCAGTCGCGATCCAAGAGATCTGTCGATTGGACTGACGTTCTTGCTCACTGACTCGAATCCTAACGAGACGTTCGATTGCGGTTTACGAAAAGTTCAAGATCCATGCCGCCAACCCGCTCCAAACCCATTTCCCTATGAAACGCTGTAGTCGCTGGCAAACCCTCATTTGTTGGAAGGCTCCACCCGCCGGATTCTGCACTCGATGTTGCCCAATGATTGTTAATGGACCTGTCTCTGTGATCTGGCGCGCATACCCCCGAGTTGCGCCGCCATTCGCGTCGCAGCGCTCAAAGACCGCGAAGCCTCACGGGATCCCAGCGCAACCGATTTTCTGATGCAATAGAAGGCGACAAACGGGGCAGGTGTCAAGACCCACAATCGTTTGGTTGATACACTCTGAGGCCGCCCTATTGGTCTCTATGAACGTGGGAAAATCAGCGAATCTGTGGCTCGGCAACTGGATTGGCGAGATTTCGGCGCGACCACTCTCACCCGAGGCCAGTAGCCAAGGGACGTCCATACTGCTGGCGAGGAAGCACTTCTGCCCATCAAGAGTCCGTGAACTCCTAAACGCCGCCTTCCGCGGTCGTCAACCTGAGTGAAGGAAGTGGGGACTTCGCCGTTGTTCCATTCCCGAGTTGACGTCCGGCTCTGCTCCCCATTCGGGACGATGCCCCCTCAACCGTCCCCGAGTCTCTGGTGCGTCAGCGCAAGCGCGATGGCGCAAGCATTGGACACATTGAGGCTTTTGATCGGGCCGGGGAGTTCGAGGCGCGCCAATATATCGCAGTTCTCTCTGGTCAGCCGCCTCAGGCCCTTTCCTTCCGCGCCGAGCACGAGCGCGAGCGGCCGAGACAGCGCCGCATCGCCAAACGGGATCGGCGCTTCCGAGCCGAGGCCGACCCGAAGATAGCCCATCTCGCCCATCTCGGTCAGCGCGCGGGCGAGATTGGCGACCGAGCAGATCGGGACGTACTCAAGTCCGCCCGAGGCGGACTTGGCCAGCGCGCCCGAAAACTCCGGCGAATGGCGTTCCGTGGTCACAAGCGCATCGATCGCAAACGCCGAACCCGTCCGCACGATCGCCCCGACATTGTGTGGGTCGGTGATCTGGTCCAGGACAAGCGCGACCCCTTTCACCGGAAGCTCGGAAAGCGGGATCGAAGCGAGCGGGCGCGCCTCCAGAAGCACCCCCTGATGCGCCGCATCGCGCGGCGCGCGAGCCGCGATCTCTTCGGCCGCCAGGATCCGCGTTTCGACGCCTCGCGATGCGATCTCGGATTTCAGCCGTTCGGCGGCCGCGGCGGTGGCGTACAGGCGGACCAACTCGCGTCGGGGCGCCTTCAGCGCGGCCTCCACGCTGTGAAATCCGTAGATACGCACGACGTCGCCGTCACGTCGTTCGCGACGCTCTTCAAAGGCTCTCCCGGCCTTGCCGGGCGCGAGCGCGTCGCCTTTTTGCCGCTTGTGCGGAAAATTTGCGGCTTTGCGTCGATCGCGGTCGCGATCCATGAGGCCGCCTCCGAGACTGCCTAAGAACGAGGGCAAAAAACACTAGCCGCCAAGCTTCGGCCGGAACAGTCCCGATCAGCGGCGTCTCCAAGAGATCGGCGCTTTTTCGGTTGACAGGCCGGGCGTGGAGGCAACATAAGCCGTCCCCTGCGCCTAAGGCTTTCAACGAGGCGCGTGTCCTCGAGGTCTCCACCTCGGACGTTGGGGGAGTGTCCCGAGCGGCAAAGGGGGCGGACTGTAAATCCGCTGGCTAAGCCTTCGTAGGTTCGAGTCCTACCTCCCCCACCACCTCCTTCCAACATCATACCGGCGCTACTCAGCCGTCCGCGGCTCTGCTAGACTCGCTTGCACGGCGGGGACGGCCTGCGCCTTTTGAGGTTGGTCATGCAGTACGAAAACACGCCCGTTTCCCAGAACATCGAGGACCGCCGCGGCCAGGGCGGCGGCGGAATGGTCGCAGGAGGAGGCGGGGTCGGCCTCGGCGTGATCATCCTCTGTTTCGCGATTAGCTATTTCACCGGGATCTCGCCGAGCGTTCTCTTGGGCGGCGCGGAGATCATGACGCGCAACAGCGGCTCCTCTTACACCCAGCCTGCGTCGACGGCGGTCGATCCGAATGACCCAACGCGCAAATTCCTTGCCCACGTGATGGGGACGACGGAAGCGGTCTGGACGGAAGTGCTGCCGGCGCAGACAGGCGTCCGATATCAGCCGGCGACGCTCGTCATCTACGACGGCGCGACCCGATCGGGATGCGGCGGCGCGCGCGCGGCGATGGGTCCGTTCTATTGCCCGATCGACAAGAAGGTTTACCTCGACACGTCGTTCTTCCGCGACATGAAGGCGAAATACGGCGGCGGCGGCGACTTCGCCTATTCCTATGTGGTGGCGCATGAAATCGGCCACCATGTGCAGGACCTGCTCGGCATTCTCGACAAGGTCGACGACGCAAAGCAGCGCGTGAGCCAGACCCAGGCTAACGCGCTGTCCGTGAGGGTCGAGCTGCAGGCCGATTGCTTCGCGGGCGTCTGGGCCAACCACGCGAACGCGAAGTGGAAGATCCTCGAACCCGGCGACATCGAGAAGGCGCTGGCGACGGCGGCGGCGATCGGCGACGACCGGCTGCAGACCGCCGCGCGCGGCTACGCCGTGCCCGACAGCTTCACCCACGGATCGTCGGCCCAGCGGCAAAAGTGGCTGACCACCGGCTTGAAGAGTGGGCAGGTCGCCTCGTGCGATACCTTTTCGCAGTGACTTCGCTGGCCACCGCCTGCTGACCCTGGATGCAATCATCAAGGCGGCCGCCCGGTCGCCTTTCTTCATCTAGGGGCACAAGCACGGCGGCCGGTTGAAGTTGGACGGACTTGACGGAGCGCCGCCAGGCGGCTAGTTATGTGTTCTTGCTTTGTTCCAAGCCCTCGGACATGGAGCCATGACCCCGTTCTCGCCCGCCAATCCCCGTCATGAGCCCGCCGCGATCGCCGAGCGCCTCGTTCCCGCCGAGAGGCGACGGGGGAGGGGCGCCGCGACCAACGTGTCCGGCCGCTTCGAGGCGGAAAAGCGTGAGGATTTCGACGACGGATGGACTCGCGAGGAGGCGCCCGAGCCGCTGCGGACCGAGGTGACCTGGGAGAAGCCCAAAGCCATCATCACCCGGAACGATTCGCCCGACCTCTCGTTCGACCGCTCGATCAACCCCTATCGCGGCTGCGAGCACGGCTGCTTCTACTGCTTCGCAAGGCCCACCCACGCTTACATGGGCCTCTCGCCCGGGCTCGACTTCGAGAGCCGGCTGTTCGCCAAAGAGGGCGCGGCGGCGCTGCTCGAGCGCGAGCTCGCCGCCCCCAGATACACGGTTGCGCCGATCGCGTTCGGGACGAACACGGACCCCTACCAGCCGATCGAGCGGCAATACCGCATCACGCGCTCGTTGATCGAGACGCTGCGTCGCGCCCGGCACCCCTTGAGCATCGTCACCAAGTCGAACCTCATCCTCCGCGATCTCGACATCCTCAGCGACATGGGGCGCGACGGGCTGGTCAAGGTGTTTCTCTCGGTGACGACGCTCGACCGGCAGCTCGCGCGCAAGATGGAGCCGCGCGCGCCGACGCCCGAGAAGCGGCTGGAAGCGATCGAAGCCTTGAACGACGCGGGCGTCCCGGCGGGGGTGATGGTCGCCCCCGTGATCCCCGCGATCAACGATTCGGAGATCGAGAAGATCCTGACGCGCGCTTATGCGGCGGGCGCGCGCGAGGCCGGCTATGTCGCGCTGCGCCTGCCGCTCGAAATCCGCGACATGTTCCGCGAATGGCTGCAGGTCCATTATCCCGACAAGCTGAACCACGCCATCTCGCTGATCCAGTCGATGCACGGCGGGAAGGATTACGAGGCTGAGTGGGGACGCCGCATGGCGGGCTCCGGGCCCTACGCCTGGATGATCGGCCGCCGCTTCGAGATGGCCGCCCGGCGCCTCGGCTATCGCGAGACGAAGACGAGCCTGCGCACCGATCTCTTCCGCAAGCCTGCGCCAACGGCGAAGGAGGCCGCGCAGCTCAGCCTGTTCTGAGTACGGCGCAAGCCCGCGGGAGCACGGCGGAGCGCGGCTCTACACCGCGGCTACATGAGCGCCGGCTCTCCCGTCGACGTGTTTTGGCGCCGCGGCTGGCTCCGCTGGACGAGGCGGACGACCAGGAGCTACAGAGCTTGGCGCGACTCGCGCCCGCGTTTTTTTGCGATCGGATGCCCCGCTTCAAGCTCACTCTCGAATATGACGGCGCGCCGTTCGTCGGCTGGCAGCGCCAGGAGAACGGCCTTTCGGTCCAGGAGGCCCTGGAAGAAGCGCTCTTCGCCATGACGGGCGAGCGGGCGACGGCGCATGGCGCGGGCCGCACGGACGCCGGCGTGCATGCGGCGGGACAGGTCGCGCATGTCGACCTCGAGCGCGACTGGACGCCCTTCCGGCTTTCGGAGGGTCTCAACGCGCATCTCGTTCCTCATCCTGTCGCGGTGCTCAGCGCCGAGCGCGTTGGGTCTGACTTTGACGCCCGGCGCAGCGCCCGCGCGCGCCATTACGTCTATCGCCTCGTCAATCGGCGCGCGCCGCTGACCTTCGAGCGCAGCCGCGTGTGGGGCGTAAAACCGCGGCTCGACGCGGATGCGATGCATGAAGCGGCGCGCGCCCTCCTCGGCCGCCATGACTTCACGACCTTTCGCGATACCCAGTGCCAGGCGAAATCGCCGGTGCGCACCCTCGACCGCCTCGACGTGAAACGCGAGGGCGACCGGATCACGTTCGAGGTCAGCGCGCTCTCGTTCCTGCATCGCCAGGTGCGCTCGATGGTCGGCTCGCTCGTCGACGTCGGCGCCGGGCGGTGGAGCGCGGACGACCTCAAGGCGGCGCTCAAGGCCGCGGACCGCAGCCGCTGCGGCCAGGTCGCCCCGCCGCACGGGCTCTATCTTCAGCGCATCGACTACGACCTCACGGCGAAATAGCGCGCGAACACGCGCTCGTAGATCCGAGCCAGCGCTTCGAGATCGTCGAGCGCGACGCGCTCGTCGACCGCATGGATGGTTGCGTTCGGCAGACCGAAATCGACGACGGGGCAGGCGTCCTTGATGAAGCGCGCGTCCGACGTGCCCCCGCTCGTCGACAAGACGGGGCGGCGGCCGGTCACGTCCTCGACAGCGTCCGCGACGAGGTCGGTGAACGCCCCGCGCTTCGTGACGAACGCGATCGCGTTGGTCGGGTCGAAGATGAGCGTGCGCGGCGCGCCGCCGAGTGCGACATCGATCCGTCGTTCGATCTCGGCCGCAAGCGTCGCGGGCGTCCACGCGTCGTTGAAGCGGATGTTGAACACGAGCCGGACTTCGCCCGGGATCACGTTGGCCGCAGGATTGCCGACGTCGACGCTGACGACTTCGAGATTCGACGGCTCGAAGTCGGCGTCGCCCGCGTCGAGCGGCGAGGCGAACAGGGCCGAGAGAGCCGGCGCGAGCCTGCGGATCGGATTGTCGGCGACGTGCGGATAGCCGACATGTCCCTGACGGCCATGCAGGGTCAGCCGGCCGGTGAGCGAACCGCGCCGTCCGTGCTTGATCGTGTCCCCGAGCGCCGCGACGCAGGTCGGTTCGCCGACGATGCAGTGATCGAACCGCTCGCCCTTCGCGGCCGCCCAGTCGATGAGCTTCGCCGTGCCGTTGATCGACGGCCCCTCCTCGTCGCCCGTGATGAGGAAACTGATCGAGCCGGCGAACGACCCGCGGGCGACGAAACGCAGCGCCGCCGCGACCGCCGCGGCGATCCCCCCCTTCATGTCGCAGGCGCCGCGGCCCCAGAGGCAGCCGTCGGCCACTTCCGCCGAGAACGGATCGAACCGCCAATGCGATGGATCGCCCGGCGGCACGACGTCGGTGTGTCCGGCGAAGATGAGGTTGGGCGCGCCCTCGCCGCACCGCGCATAGAGGTTGAGGACATCGGGCGTCCCCGGCGCCGAGAACGTCACGAGCTCGGCCGAAAACCTCCCGCGAGCGAGAAGGTCGCGCAAGTAGGGCAGCGCGCCTGCGTCGGCCGGCGTCACCGACGGAAAGGCGATGAGCGCCCGCGCGATATCGAGCGGGGAAGGCGGCATGACGTCTCCGGGGCGCGGCAAGGGCAAATCGCGAATGGCGGTTCGCGTCCGCTCCGTGCTCGCAACCTCCTATCTCGGCCGCATTTCGCGCACCGGCGCGGCCCAGTCGAGGCCGACGTCGTAGATCGGCGGCTCGGTGTTGGAGAGGAGGTTCCAGAGGCCGGTGTTGGGGCTGCGTTTCAACGCCTTGATCAACACCCGCCCGTCCGTCAGGCCGCAGACGCACATGCGCCCGACGAGGCTGTCGTCCGGCGGATCGCGAATGTCGTCGTAGAAGACGAGCCAATTGTCGAACAGCGCCCCCAGCGAATGGCCGCGAATCTGAACCGCAACCGTTATCGGCTTGGCGTCGATCGGCGCATCGACCTCATCGAACGGCCCCTGGCCGTCGGCGTAGAAATGCGCGACGGCGCCGGCCCCGACGTAGCCGACGAGCGGCGCCTTCGGAACCATCTTGCCTGAGCCGCCGCCAAGCAGCCGCGGCGGCTCGATGCCGAGATATTCCGCGACGATCGCGATCTCGTCGGCCCGGAGGCGGCGGTGGCCGTTGAGAAGATCGGTCACCGCGGAAGGCGAACGGCCAAGCGCCTTGGCGAGGCCGCTACGGGTTTTGCCGGTGTGTTTGAGCCCGGCGCGAATCCAGTCGACGGTCAATGTGCTCCACCTTGGTTTTCGCGCGAGCGTTCTTGCGACTTTTCGCGCGCGCTCGCCATGCGGTTGTGGATTAACCACACCTTCCGAAAAACCGCAATACCAAAAAACAGAATGTTGACACCGCTTTCTGTTTTCTGCAATATGAACAAATAAGGAACAGATTACGGCGCGGCCGGGGGGCCGCATCTTCATCACCGGTTGATCCGCTTTTCCAAAGCCCAGCTCGAGGAGGGGGAATACATGACTGCGTCCATTCCACAGCGCCGCAAGCCGCCCAAGACCGACACCGAACGAGCGGAGGCGATTCGAACCTGCGCGCGCCACCTCAAGGACCTAAAGCGCGCGCACAGCGGGCCCCCAGCGGACGTGAAGGTGCGCTCGACCTCGACCCCGCGGTTGATCTCGCCCGTCCCCGAAGGCTCCTGGTGCACCTCCCCCGCCGCCCTGTGCGCGGAACTGGCCGACGAGACGGGAGTTCGCAAATGAGCAAGGCGCCGACCTCCAAGCGCACGCGGCGCACGCCGAAAGAGCTCGCCGACGCGGTCCAGGAAAGGCTGGACGCAACCCCCGAGCGGCTCGCCCGGGCGAAAGACGCCGGCCAGACGCCGACCCGCGACGCGGAGCGGCTCCGCCGCATCCTCGACCCGTTCGACACCATGCGCGCCAACCGCCTGCTCGCGCCGCACGACCCGAAGCTCAACGACATTCGCTGGCTGATCGGCGAATTGCTGCGGCGATGCCATCAGCGCGCGCGCCTCGACGGCTTGCGAGCCGTCGCGCTCGACCGAATCGGTTCGACCGGCTTCGGTCCCCGCCCTGGCCTGCCGCAAGCGGAGGCCGCGCTGCATGCGCGCGACAAGATGCGCAAGGCCGAGGAGCGAGCGGGACCGCACGCCTGGCCGATCGTGACCCGAATCATCATCGAGGGCGCCGGCGTCCGCGACTGCCGCGGCTTCATTCCAGAACTCGTGACGCCATGGCGGGCCGACGCGGTGGTGACCGACCGGCTCAGGGTCGCCCTCGATTCGCTCGGGCCGCTCCTTGGAGTGACGAGAGGATGACCCGGCCGGCGGGGCGGCAGATACCTAGCGTCAGGCGCGCGAGCAATGTCATCCAACTCCCTGTCCCGTTCAGCGGCGAGGATGAGCGCCGCACGCATGAAAAATACATGCGCTCCAGGGACGCGGCTGTCGCGCGAGGCCTCAACGCCTACCGAGAATTTCTTAGCGCCACCGGCTTTTCAAACGTCGACGACCGGACGGTGAGGATGGCCTTTCAGGCGATCAAAACGGGATATGCAGATGTATAACAGAGCGTACCAGCCGCGCGCCGTAAACGATGCGTATCTGAGGATGTGGTGGACGCCGGCGACGCTATCCGCGCTGCTGGCCGGGGCTACAGACGAGCAAGTGGACGAGATCGCGTCAGCGATCGCCGGCGCGGTCGAGCCGTTTGCGCCAGCTATCGTAGGTGCGACGGAGCAAGAGCAGTGAGCCCGCCACCCGCATGGCATCCAGAATGCCGGCGCCTAGATGCGGAGGGCAAGTCTGTCCTTGAGATCATGCGGATTCTCGGCGTCGCCAACGGTTCAGTGCGATGGTGTCTCGATAAAGACGGATATCGGGACCGGGAGCGCGCCGCCGCTTCATTGCGGAGCAAGGCCGCCCGTAGGGCTGCCGCGGCAAAGCGAGGGCCTAAGCGGAGCAAGAAGAGCGCGGGCGCACCGACGGCGGTCTCTGAGGCCGACGTGGGGTCTCCCGCCGCCATCTATCCTGAGCATTACGGGACCAACGTGTCGCGGCCGTGTGGCGATTCGACTGTGCGCGCAGACGCTCTGCGCGCGTACTCGGAGAACAGGATCAGTCGCGCCGAACTGATGGATCGCATTTAAGGGGGGTAACCTATGGGTTGGGTTTTCAAGCCGATCATCCTCGTCTGCGCCCTCGGGCAAGCCCCGTGGGAATGCACAGCGGAGACAGCGCGGCTCGTCGTTTGCGGCGAGCCGGCGCACAACGAAACCATGTGCGCGATGTACGGGCAGTTCCAGCTTGCCGGGACGTCGATCGGCCGCGCGCTCGCCGATGACGAGTTCGTCAAGGTCACGTGCGAGCGCGAGAAGGCGGAGTGAGAGTCGTCATTTGGAGCGGCGAGCATCGCGCCTATTGGCGGCCAGTTGCCTGCGGATACACACAGGAACTTTTCGCAGACGGCCTTTATATGCTCGAGGAAGTGGTGCGGATAACCAGTCATTGCGGGCCGGAGAGGAGGATCGCAATTCTTGACTACAAAGCGCCAAAACGGTCCAGTGGAGCGGTATTATGGCGCAAACGCCACAAGCCCCGAACCGCACGCCGAGGCTGCTAAATGATCGCGGCGGCGCGTGGCGCGCCAGTACATTTTCCTGCTATCGATTGCGCCACTGAGCGGCCCGAGTCAGGAAAATGTGTGACCTTTTTGGCATCGCAATTGCGGTGCTGGTAACGATGCTGAGCCTCGCCTTTACCCCTTGGACACCGGTATGGTGGGCATGCGTTATTATCGCGGCGCTGGTCGCAATTGCGACCGGGATACACATAACAAGACAATTTTTAGGCCGACACAAATTAATCGCGCTGCTGGCTGTTGGTTGCGTTGGCGTATTTGGTATATGTATAGGTTATTGGTATTTTATTAAATCTTCGCCAAGTTCGATCGCTGCAGAACGTGCGCACTTTCAGTAAATAATTGAGAAGCTTCAGTCAACGGGGCAGTTATTTCCATACTTTCTGAGCGACACATTTGTGGAATTGTCCGCCCAGTCTTATTTTATAATATCTCCGAGCGCCGCGCCCGCCGCCCATTCTGATAATTATATACTTTTCACCATATTTTTCAACGTCGCGTCTAACGTGTATGTTACAAGTCTTTACATACCGCCGGTCGAAGACAAAGATGTCCTTTCACAAGTTATGAATTGATTAGCCGAGCGCTATAGGGTGTCGTTTGGTGACTTCCTAAAAACAGTTCATCTTGCGGAAGCTCCTCCAGGCGAATCAGCATGGATAAGTGATAACGCTATTTTTTCTGGGAAAATATATCTGTACCATGAGAATTTCATATCACGAGACGATTTAGCTATTTTTCGTTTATTGTTCTCCCACAATGGGGCTGACGTTGAATTCAGGGATCCAGCATATTTGCAGTACAAGACAGGCGCAAAATAGATGTTATACGACAACAATCTCTACGCTATTCTTTCCGAGTCGTCCGGGCCTCCAATTAGCGGTCGAAGATGTGAGTATCGGAGACTCCATGCAGTCGCGGTTAACCCCCTGAAAATATGCGAAGCGCTACGATAAAACATGACAAGCAGCTTTCGCCGACTTTCGACCCTTTGGGTACGCCGGGGATGACAGAAATCGGACGTTTGGTTTGGGATGGCCGGCTACTTCGGCGCGCGCTTCGCGAGAATTCGCTGCAGCGTGCGCCGGTGCATGTTGAGTTGGCGGGCGGTTTCCGAGACGTTCCGCTCGCAGGCTTCGTAGATCCGCTGGATGTGCTCCCAACGCGCGCGGTCGGCCGACATCGGCGGGTCGCGCTCGGGCGGGCTGTCGAGCCGCCGAATGACTGTGAGGTCTACGTATTGGATCGTCGACCTGGCCCGACTCGCTAAGCGAAACGAGAAGACCAGCTGATTTACGATCGCGATAGGCGATGAGTTCGTCCAGCTCTGAATAATTTGGTAAGCAAGTATCTCAAATTTCAGGAATATTGAATCAATTTTGATAAAATGTATGCAGAATTATCGAAGATGTTTTAATTAATATAGCAGGTATTTTATCACGCTAACTGCATCCAAGCATTAACTATTACCTTAGGAAAGCCCAAGTTGTTTCGCGAATCAATGGACATGATTTCCGAGGCGCGTTAGAACAAAACAAGAACAAACGTCGCCTTTCCTTACGGAAGACCCAGAGCACTCTCGAAGGGGCGCCGTGACGAGGGCGACGATTGCGGCGGCATTGGGGGCCGCCAAATCGGGGGCACTGCAATGTTGAAACTTATCGAAGGCTCCTACGCGTCGTTTTTTCCGAGGGAAATTGACGCGATGTTCCGCAATCGAGCGGAGACTTTTTCGGAAAGGCTCGGATGGGATGTCGTCGTGGAGAACGGCCGCGAGCGCGATCAGTTCGACGCGGCGAATCCGCTCTACCTCCTGTCCGTCGATCCCGACACCGAGGAATATTGGGGGTCGCTAAGGCTCCTCCCGACGACTGGGCCAAACATGCTGCGCGACGTGTTCCCATTCCTAATGGGCGGCGAGCCGATGGTGGAGAGCGCCACGATCTGGGAAATCTCCCAACTCTGCGCCAAGGTCGTCGAAGGCCAGCCGGAGCGTAGCCGTAACGGCATCAATCTCGCCTTCGGCGAACTCCTCGCAGGTATCGGCGAGGTCGCGCTTCTCGCCGGGCTCCCCGAGATCGTTGCCGTTTTTGACGCAAGAGTTCTTCGAGTCGTGAAAGCTGCGGGCTGCGCTCCGCGCGTGATCGGGACGCCGCGGCGCATCGGCGAGGTTATGAGCTACGCCGGCCTCTTCGCCACCGGCGACGGAGTCATGCTCGAAGCCGTCCGCAAGGCGTGTGGAATCGAGGGTTCGGTCCTCGCCCCGGACGCCAGGGAAATCGCATTCCCCACGGCCGGCTGCACGGCAGGAGAAACGTCGTTGGCGAGCGCTTGACGCTAACCCTCCGAAAACAAGAGTTGGGGCGCGAAAGCGGCTCTGGCGGCTGCACCCTTGCCGGCCGGGGCGAGGCAATCATTCCCCGCCGCTCCTTTGACCTTACTTCACGAATTCCCGAGGGAGGCGGCGGTTCGCAAGGAGCGACAGGCTCTCCCGTTCCGTCCAACGCCCAATACGCTAGCGTTGTCAGCAGCGGGAACCTTGTTGGGCTCATTCAGGCCGACAACTTCATATGGGAACACAACGCCCGGCTCGTCCGATCCTCGCCCCGCACGGAACTCCCTCGCGAATCGCGCCGTCGGCCGACTTTTTAAGCAGCCTGCTAGGTTGTATTTGGAAGATCATCGTAACTTCGCACCATGTTGGGTAACGTTACGAGCTAGGCATTTTTCGCTGACCCGACGTCTGACCTTCCGAAGTGTTTCACCGGACCACCGGCCAGGCTCATGCTGTTTGGAGGCCGGGCGTTACAAACTGGACTTCGCCGTTCCGAAATAGCACTTTGCCTATAGGCCAATAAACCTCTATTATTACTTGACATGTAACTCATCGGAATAAAAAATAAGTACAACAGAAGAATAGAACTTAGCGTAAAATCATTCATCGCCGCCATATGCGCAACTGCTCAGTTGCGTAGATTCTCTTTTTGTTCTCGCAAGATTCGATCCTTGCTGATTCTTGCATTGCCGACATCATGGCGAGCGTGCAATGTTTACACCGTGGGGACACGTTTATGTCAAGAAAGGTCAAGTCATCGAATCCAAACCGGGCGCAAAACATGCCCGAGCCGCGGAAGTTGCCTCCGACCGATCCGCACGTCCGAGCGGCGAAGCTTCTTTCGGTCTGCGTCGATATCCTCGAATTATGCATCGAAGTTACCGGAACAATCGATCCCACTGCGGCTTGGCTAGTCGCTTACGCCAAAGATGAAGTAACATTGGGGGTTTACGGTGCCAGAGACAGCCGTCCATACTAACTCGTTCGACGAGCTATCATGCAGGTTCGACCTAGCCTGTCAAACGCTGGCAGCGGTGGCGCTTGGCCAAAAAAAAGACAACGTAACAGCAATTGTGAAGCAAATAGTTTCGACGCTTGGGTTGAAACATATATCATACGTCCGGTTTGACGCGAAAAGGAGTGAAGATGTTACCTTGTTGGCCGCGTTAGTAACCTATCCTATGCACTGGCAACTTCGTTATTTTCATCGCAGTTATCATGAGGTCGACCCGGTTTGCGTTATTGGATTGACGGCCTCATTGCCTTTTGACTGGCGAACCTTCCAAAATTCGTCTCCGAAAACTTCCGCGTTCTTGGCCGATGCCGCGTGCCATGGGATCGGGGTGAACGGCGTCACAATTCCGGTGCGCAATAGACCAAACGGGGTTGCGCTAATGTCCTTTACCAGCGATCTGGCGGACCCTGAGTGGGATGAGTACCTACTGCGCTATATGGGGAAGCTTCAAACTCTCGCATGCCTGGTTGACGTTGCATCCAATGTCAGAACTAGGCTTCCCTCAAACACGATCGAACTCACGAGACGAGAGGAGCAGGCGTTGGCGTGGGCGGCGCGCGGTAAGACGGCCAGTGACACTGCAAATATCATGAATTTATCGTATGCAACCGTGAAAACGTACTTAGAAAACGCGAGACACAAGCTCGGATGCGCTAACGTGACGCATGCGGTCGCCGCCGCAATCGCAACTGGCCTGATACCGGAGCAAGCGCTGAAGGGCACGGATCCAATGGCATATTCCGAGACGCGAGGGACGAAACCAGACGCGCTGAGGCCGGAGACGATGACGGCCGCCAGCGGGGCCTTTCGACACGCGTGAACAGAAGGCCTTGGCGCGCCGAGGCAAATTTCGGTTCCGACCTACAAGGTTCCTCGCGTCGAAGATCCTGACATCGGATCGTGCAAGACAGGATCGAAGTGTGGGCTTGCGGAAGCCCTAGACTACATGTTCGCCTGAGATAGGGCGACCCGTCTCACAGTATGCAGGCTTGTCGAGGGTTGCGCCGGGCTTTCGCGCCGAGCCTCATGCATAGGAGACGGGTCTTGGACGAATTTATCACATACGTGGGCCTTGACGTGCACAAGGATACGATCGCGGTGGCGCTTGCGGAGGCGGGCGCACACAAGGACGTGCGCGAGTATGGCAAGATCGCGAACACAGCGACGGCCTTGAACGCTCTGGCGGCGAAGCTGTCGCGCGCTGGAAGCGAGCTACGGTTCTGTTATGAGGCCGGCCCTTGCGGCTATGGCATTCAACGGCAGTTGACCCTGGCTGGGCATGGTTGCGTTGTCGTTGCTCCGTCGTTGATCCCACGCAAGCCGGGAGATCGGATCAAGACCGACCGGCGGGATGCGATCAACCTGGCCAAGCTGCATCGCGCCGGTGAACTGACCGCTGTGTGGATTCCTGATCAGGCTCATGAGGCGATCCGCGATCTTGTGCGCGCGCGTCTTGCGGCCGTGCGCAGTCTGCGCCAGGCCCGTCAGCAGCTCTCTGGCTTTCTCCTGCGTCATGGCCGTCACTACAATCGGCCGGCGCGGACGTTGATGCATCGTCGCTGGATGGCCGGACTGAGATTCGAGCAAGCGGCGGATCACATCGTGCTGGAAGACTGCATCGCCGCCGTCGAGGCGGCGACGGCGCGGCGAGATCGTCTGGAAGCGCATATCGAGGCAGCGCTGCCGGATTGGTCGCTGGCCCCGGTGGTGCGCGCCCTGCAAGCGCTGCGCGGGATGGCTCTGGTCGCGGCGGCGACGGTGATCGCCGAACTCGGCGACATCACCCGCTTCGCCAATCCCCGTCAACTCATGGCGTATCTCGGTCTGGTTCCGTCCGAGCGCTCCAGCGGCGCCACACGACGCCAAGGCGGCATCACGAAAGCCGGGAATGGCGCGGCCCGGCGAATGCTGATCGAGGCGGCCTGGAGTTATCGGTTCCCGGCGCGCATCAGCCGGGAGCAGCTGTTGCGCCAGGAGGGTCTGGCAAAGCCGATCCGCGACACCGCGTGGAAGGCCCAAGAAAGGCTGTGTCGGCGCTATCGCAAGCTTGCCCGGGCAGGAAAATCACCCACTGTGGTCACGACCGCGATCGCTCGAGAACTGGCGGGCTTTGCCTGGGCGATCGCCAAGCACGTTCAGATCGCCGGCGCTTGATGCGCTGAGATCGACAGCGGACCTCACGAAAAGGAGGTCATCGCCGACAACGCATCTATCCAAAGCTGAGCAAGGCTGGAGGCACGGTCACGGCCAGGAGAACCCTCGCGTCCACTATCAGCCGGATATTTTCCGACGCTGGCCGCTAGACAGAGGAAGCTCCGCGACGCATCACCGGTCCGGCGGTATCCAACCCGCGCATCAGAGCATGATCAACCGTCGTTTTGATGATCGTGCCTCCTGCCCTGCTCAGTGGCGGCCATTCTGAACCGCTCGCGCGCGAGCTACGCTTTCTTGTGCCTGCTACTTGAAACGGCGAACATGAGAGTGGCTCGCTTCAACGATTTCGAAAGGAATTGACGATTCCTTATCGATCGCGATTGGAGCGATGGAGGAAATTATGGCGGCGAAGACGCCTTCGGTGAAGCGGTATGTCGTACGGCTGAGCGCCGAAGAACGTCAGCAGCTTGAGGCGATGATCCGCAAGGGTAAGAGCGCGGCGCAGCGGCTTCTGAAGGCGCGCATCCTGTTGAAGGCCGACGTCTCGGACGACGGCGAAGGCTGGAGCGACAGCCGGATCATCGAGGCTCTGGAGACCAGCGTTTCCATGGTCTATCGGGTTCGCAAGCAATTGGTGGAAGAAGGGCTCGATGCCGTCTTGAGCCGCAAGACCGCGGCTGCGCCAGCCGTGCCGCGGATTTTCGATGGCGAAAAGGAGGCCCGGCTGATCGCTCTGGCCTGCTCCAAGCCGCCAGAGGGCTATGCGCGTTGGAGCTTGCGACTACTGGAGCGCAAGGTGGTGGAGTTCGGCATCGTCGAGGCCGCCAGCGACTTAACGATCCAGCGCGTGCTCAAAAAAACGCTCTTAAGCCGCACCGCCGCAAATACTGGGTCATCCCGCCCAAGGCCAGCGGCGCGTTCGTAGCGGCGATGGAAGACGTACTGTCGGTTTACACGCGGGCGCGCGACCCGGACCGCCCGGTGGTTTGTCTGGACGAGACCTCCAAGCAACCCTCCAAGCAACTCATCGCCGAAACGCGCGCGCCAGTCGCGTTGCGCCCGGAGCTTCCGGCCCGGGTCGACTACGAATACGCGCGCAACGGAGTGGCCAACCTCTTCATGATGTTCGCGCCGCTCGAAGGCTGGCGCCACGTCAAGGTCACCGACCGCCGAACAGCCGTCGATTACGCCCATGTTCTGAAAGACCTGGCCGACGTCCACTTCGCACAAGCCGAAACGATCGTCCTCATCCAGGACAATCTCAACACGCACGCCGCTGCCTCGCTCTACGAAGCCTTTCCCGCCACCGAGGCCCGGCGTCTGGTCGAACGCTTCGAATGGCATTACACGCCCAAACACGGCTCATGGCTCGACTTGGCCGAATCCGAACTCGGCGTCCTCGCCTCGCAATGCCTCGACCGCCGCATCCCCAATAAACAGGCCGTCATCGACGAGGTCGCCGCCTGGGTCTGCGAGCGAAACAAAACTCACGCCATCGCCGAGTGGCACCTCACAACGAATGATGCCCGGATCAAGCTGAAAAGCTTGTACCCTTCGCTATGATCGAATCGCGCCACTAGTGCGTCGAAATCGAGGTCCCTGCTCAGAAGCTCGATCTAACGAATCTCGTGGCTTCGATCCACGTTCGCCGTCCCTCTCTCGACGTCGATCACGCCGATTGGCCAATTTGTCGACGCGCGGACGGTTGGGGGGCGTTCCCGATCGCCTTCGGAGCACCGGACACGACGCTCACTTGCACCTCCATGCCGAGATGGTCGGACGGAAATCCGATAAAGGTGCCGTGAAGCGGGATCGCATAGCGAGGATCTGGGACAACTGCAACGGTGACAAGGTCGACGTTGCCGACGCCGCCGCTTGTAGGATCGAAATCAATCCAGCTGACGCCTGGCAGATAGATTTGCGCCCAGGCATGCGTCGACCCGCGAACTGAGCCGCTCGTCGGCTCCTGCGAATCGTCCGGCGGGACTGCGAGATACCCCGACGCAAATCGCGCAGCGAGACCAAACGAGCGCGCCGCCTCGATCATCAGCATGGCGAAGTCGCGACAACTCCCATGGCCGAGCCGGAGCGTTTCCACCGGCAGCTGGATTCCCTTTGCTTCGCGCCGCTTGTAGAGAAAGCCGTGATGGATGGCCTGTGACAACCGCGTGAGAAGCTCGAAGGTGCCGATCGACCCGCTTGGGAGCAGGAATCGCCGAGCCCATCGCCCAACCTCGTCCATCGGATCGTGGTGATGGCGTTCGATATACGGGGCTAGGTCCGGCAACTCACCGACGCTGTAGTCGACGCAGAAGGACCGTACGGCGTTTTCGAGAACGAGCGCGGCGTCACTGGGCGAATGCTCAAGGCACACGACGCTCTCGAAGCTCAGCTCCTTTGACCGGCGCGAAAACCGCGCGATCCCCACATTGTTGCCGAATGCGTCCTGAACGAAGCACAGGTTCCTCGGCTCCGGGCTGATCTTTAGGTCCGCTTGGATCACTCTTTGATCGTGGGAGTCGCGTGGATGGAGCATCATCCGATGTTCGCCAAAGGCGACCGGTCGCCGGTAGCGGTAGGTCGTGACGTGTCGGATGGTGAGGAACTGCATGATGACCCCATGGAGAGTCATGCATGATTCGCGCCGATTCGACACTTGCTGATGCGCGCTATGGGGCAGTCTTTTCCACAAGCCAACCAAACGATAGCGCCCAGCAAACCGGACGCTCCTAACCGTCGGCGCAATTTCCGTGGTGAGCGGCCATCCCGCCCGATCAACTCCTGTGATTTGGTCCGGGTCGAATGTTTGATGGACGGGGGTTGAGTAGCGCGGGCGGCGCAGCTGGTCGGAGAGCTGCCGCCTCGGGGAAGGACGACCTTCAACAGCTTACCCCATCAAGTGCCGAACGAGCACGCAGAGAACACAGGCACCCGAAAGCGTCGAAACCCGGAAGAGCCTCCCGCCCCTTGACCCATTAGAGAACGAAATCCTCTGGGATGCCGACCTTCAGAAACCGCCGCTATGCGCGGGTCGCCGCCCGGAGCAGCAATTCCGGCTCCAGGCCCATCAACGTGAAACTGCCGATCGATGTCGAAGTTGGAGTGCGCTACTCATCTGACCGACCGGTAACGGTCGTCTGCCGGATCCATCAGGCGAGCTGTGATGGCAGGACAACCCGATTGAGTCCGAGCCAGTCCGCCAGTGCGGCGAGCTCCGCGACGATCGCGTCCATGGCGTCGGAGGGCTCGCGCGGCTCGAAGTGCACGGCATGGACCAGGAGCCGACTGCCCTGGCGGTCGGCCTTGAGGTCGAGCCGCGCCACAAGCCGGTTGCCGAGCAGGAAGGGCAGGACATAGTAGCCGTGTTGCCGCTTGTCTGCAGGCATATAGATCTCGATCCGGTAGTGGAAGCCGAAGAGGCGGAAGGCCCGGGACCGCTCCCAGACGAGCGGGTCGAAAGGGGCGAGAAGCGCTCGGGCGGAGAGGCGTCGCGGCACACGGGCGTCGCGGTGCAGAAATGCGAGCCGACCCCAGCCGGGGACCTCGACCGGCCGCAGGATGCCTGCTTCGACGAGGATCTCGATGGCCGATTTGGCCTCTTCCGCGCCGAGACGGAAATAATCGCGCAGCTCCAGAGCGGTGGCGACGCCAAGCGCCAGAGCCGCGCGCTCGACCAGGGCGCGGTGCGCCTCACCCTCGTCAAGCGTCGGTAGGGCCAGGATCTTTGCCGGAATGACCCGTTCGGTCAGGTCGTAGACGCGCTCGAAACTGCCACGTCGCGTCGCCGTGGTGATGTGCCCCGCCCAGAAGAGCCATTCGAGCGCGCGCTTGGTGTCGGTCCATTCCCACCAGCCCTGCCGACTACGCCTTTCTTCGAAGTCCGAGGCGGCGCGAGGACCCTCTTTGCGAATGCGCTCCAGCACTGCCTCGGCCTCGGCCCTGCGCTCGGTCGCGAAGACGCGGAGGCCCTTCCAGCCGGCCTCGCCGCGGTCGGCCCTGGCCATTCGCCAGCGCAGCAGGGGATGCAATTCGAGCGGCACGAGCGACGCTTCGTGAGCCCAATATTCGAACAGACGCCGCTGCCGCCTGCCTCCCCAGGCCGCCGTGTCGATCAGGGACCGATCGTACGGCCCGAGACGCGAGAAGGCGGGCATATAGTGAGCGCGGACCAGGATATTGACGCTATCGATCTGGTGGAGGGAGAGCCTGTCGATCGTCCTGCGCCATTGCGCGGCAGTGACCTTGTCGGAGCGCTGAACGCCGAAGCCCTGGGCTGCGAGAGCGATGCGCCGCGCCTCGGCCGACGAGAGTTGCTCCACGTGTCATCACCTCGGCCTGCAGCCATGCTCAAGAAGTTCGATTTCGGCAGTGACGGGTCGAAACTACGGCACGCCGGTGAAGTAGCCTTCCTACGCTTCGGGGATCAAGGTCGAGGTCTCCAACGGGTCGAACTTGCGCGTCCACAGGGCGACTCCGGGAACGGCAGCACTTAGCGCAACCGTCGCGTTCCGCCTTCGATCGCAAACTGGCGCTTCGGTCGCGTTCGTCGTGCCAGCGGATCGGCGGAATCCCGCCTGAGCCGACAGTCGCCCTTGCCGCCGTGCGGGGTTTTCAGCCGGTCGCCCGCTATATCGTTGCGCCACAAAAGAAGGCGGCCCAATCTGTGTTGGCCTCACAACGTCGCGGTGTTCTTGAACCGCAGTTCCTGGGCGGCGGCCTTTCCGGCCAGTTCATCAAGCGTGGCCCGGGCCGTCTCCTGGGCGTCGGTCGCGCTCTTGGTCTCGGCATCGATGTGCTCCAGCTGCGTCTCCTGATCGAGCAGCTTGCGCGTCGCGACCTTGGCCAAATCGCTGCCGGCCGGCGCAACTCGCAGGTTCTCACGTAGACGCGATTGGTCGGCGACGATCGCCTTTCGCTCCTCGAGCGACTTTGCAACGCGGCGGTTAGCGTCTTCGAGCGCGTCGGCCGCATCAGCGATCTTTTCCAGCCGATCCTTCATCGCCTCATCGACGCCGATCTGCGATAACAGAGCCGCGAAACCGGCGCGGCCCGAACCGATCTCGCGATCGTCGATCGCCAGGAATTGCGCCAGCGCGCTGCGCGAAGACTGCCGATCGCGACACTCTGGCCGATCGGGCGGTCGACAGAAACTTCGAGAATTTGGGTCTTGCCGGGGGCCCACTTCACTCGAGAGGCGCCAAGAGTTGCTCACTAGGCTCGCCTGGGAAACCGGGGGACTCGCTAGCATCAATCCATCGGCGCGCGGGTGGTCGACAACGATCTTGCGCGGCTTGGAATCGTCATTGGTCAGCCGATAGACAGTGGTTTCACGGACGAGACGCGTCACAGTGATCGTCGCCTTCGCGAGGATGATCTCCGAGATCATGCCCCTCGCCTTGAGCTCGCGATCGACCCGCACTTTCTGGTCCTCACCGAAGGCGATGAGGCGCTTTTGCCCCGGTGGCACTATGTTCAACTGCGCTTCGCCTGCGAAAAGGGGACCCGCCGTCGTCGTCTCGTAAAGCGTCACTGAGCCCGCGGGCAGAGTCACATCGGCGGAGTTGGCAAGGCTGACAGCGTGCCATGGGTTATGGGCGGCAGAGGCGGGTTGGATCCCGGCAGTTTCCTCGGCCGCGATCGGCATATCGATAAAGGGCAGCGTCATCTCGCCTGCCCTAACATTGACCGGCGCGGCGAGGCTGAAGCTTGCGCCCGAGAGATTTTCCGCGTTGTCGGCGGACGGCGCAGGAGCGCCGAGCGTTGGGGCAGGAGCCAAGGGCGCCGGCGCGGCAGGTTCATTCTCCGGCAAGGCCAGTTGCTGAGTCCTGCCCGCAGCGAGCTGCGCGACGGCCTTCTTGGCGTTGACTGCCCCTCCGGCTCCCTCCTCCGCTCCCTGCCGCGTCTCGGGGCCACCCTGAAGATTGTCCGCCGCGATCTGACCCGGATCCGTCCTGGGCAGCGCCAACCAGCTGACCGGCGGCGCGACCGTCGGGCGCGGAACATAGTATGGGTCGTAAAGCGCCTGCCGGAAAGTGACAGGCGAGCCCGAGATCAGGCTCAGCGCCACGTCGTTCCATGCCGTCCCGGTCATATTCTCCAGCACCGCCCAGCCCTGCAAACGCGCCTTGCCCCCGGCCTCCTCTGGCAAGGAAAGGCGATAGGCCGCTTTCCAGACCGGCGCTTCAGCGACGTAGCCGAGCCGCACGGTGCGCTTGCCGCCGGCCGCGAGACGGATCGCGATATCGCGTCCCGAGCGATCGTGCGCCGCCCGCAGGGCCTTCAGCGCCGTGTCGACCTGAGCGCCGAGGCGCTGGTCATCGAATTTCATACCTTCGGCGTCCTCCAAAACGAACTGTTCGACGGTGGCGCCGTTCAACAGCGACACCCGCGTGATCTGACGCCGCCCTTGTCCTTCAACGTCTCTGTTGAGGCGCTGACAATGCTCCCCGCGAGTTTTCGCGGCGTCTCGACGCTCACGGAGGCGCCCTTGAGTGCGGCCATCAGCGCAGGCAGGCTCGCCAGATCAGCCTCGGCGAACGGTAGCGAGGCGAATGCTTCCGACGCCCCCGCCTTGCCTGGCAGGGTAACCGTCGCGGCCCCCGCGGGGTCGATGACGATCAGGCTCCTGAGGATGTCGTCGACCTGATCGAGCCGCGCCCGCAGCTGCAGTGAAGCGTCGCTCGCGTCGACGTCGGCCGCGTATTCGAAGTATCCCACGCCGCCAGTCCCGAGAAGGACGCGCTTGAGGACGAGGTCGGCGCCGAGCGACGTGCTGGCGGTGAGGAGTGCGATTGTCGAAGCCGCAAGCGCCGAGAGAGTTCGACGACAAATCCGACGAGATCCAAGCATGGCGGGCGTTTTTCTCCAGGGCAAGCGGCTTGGCCGCATCCGGCCGATTCCGCGCGTCGTCCCTCCGATCCCACCGAAGTCGCGGGATCAGATACTCTACGAGCGGCGGCGGTGGCAACACCGAGACTGACGAGTCCAATGAACCAATCGGAATGGGAGACGTACGATGGATAGCGCAAACGACGGGCCTCGCCAGGGCGAGCGGTCGCTAACCCGCCAGCTGAAGATAAAAAGCCGGCGGCGCCGAGAAGGGTTGGAGCGCTTGCGCGCGCCCTCGCCTGCGCGCGCCGCGCAGCGACCCGCGGGCCAAAACAGGCGTGCCGCGCGCCGGTCGCCAGCACGAGCGTGTCGTAGCGCAGCGCCGAACCGTCATCGAGCCGGACGCGGCGCGCTTCTTTGTCGATAGCCTCGACGGAGGCGAGCAATGTCGCGACTTCCGGGCGCTTGCGAAAAAGAGTGCGGATCGGCCAGGCGATCTCCGACGGCGCAAGCGAGGCAGTCGCGACCTGGTAGAGAAGCGGCTGAAACAGGTGATGATTGCGACGGTCGACCAAGGTGATGCGGACCGGCGCCCCGGCGAGACGATGAACCGTTTCCAGTCCGCCGAATCCGACACCGACCACGACCACATGATGACGGTTCAGGATCTCATCCGAAGCGTCCATGTCCCACTTTTCCGCGCTGGCGCCCGCACCGTCGCAGACGGTCCGGCGCTCGAGCTCGCTCGCGGGCGGCCGCTCCGGCGCCGGAGCCCCCGCGCCATCAGGCAAATTGAGTCGCCAGAAGAATCTCGCCCTGGCGCGAGCCTTCGACCGTCTCGACGTAGGCCTTGGCGACGTCGGCCGACGAGAGGCCGGGAGTCGGGTCCATGCCGAACTTCACCATCGTCTCCTTCACCCACGGCGGGCTGACGGCGTTGATCCGAAGCCCTCGCGGCATCTCCAGCGCCGCGGCGCGCACAAAACCTTCGAGGCCGGCGTTGACGAGCGAAATAGACGCGCTTCCCGGCATCGGCTGCATCGCGAGGACGCCCGTGGTCAGGGTGATCGAGCCGCTGTCGCCCACGGCGTCCTTCGCCGCGCGCGCGCGCGAGACCTGCCCCATCAGCTTGCTGCGCAGGCCGAGTTCGTAGTCGGCGTCGGTCAGGTCGGCGAAGGGCTTGAACGCCGCATTGCCGGCGCAGGAGACCACCGCGTCGACGTTCCGGACCCGCTCGAACAGGGCGCGGACCGACGCCGGATCGTCGAGAGTGACCTTCACCTCGCCGTTGCGCGAGGCGCGGACGACCTCATGCCTTTTGAGCGAAAGCGCCTTTACGACCTCGCTGCCGATGGTGCCGGTCGCTCCGATGACGATGATTTTCATGGTTTCGCCTTTCGCTGTGCCTGCGCCGTCTGCTGCCCGCGGGGGTTTGATGGAGGTCAAATCTGGGACGACCCGGCGCATCTCGCAAGCCGCCAGGGTCCCGCGGATCCTGTCGGGTTGCGAGCGCATTGGACGGCTCTGTCATGTCTGGACGTCGCCCGCCGATCAAGGGCTATTTTCAGCGTTGCGCAGATCGTGGGTGCGGTCATGTCTTCGGCCTTTCTGTGCGGAGAATAGGATCCGCTGGCCCTGATGTTGTCCGCTGATCCGTTGCCCTCATCACGTTGGCGCGCTTGACTGCGCAGACAATGCCACGGGCTTCTGGATCAATCCGCTTTCCTGCGCATCACCTGTTTGTCACCCTCGATTTTCTGTGCCGCCGGCTCTTTAGCGAGCCTCGGCCGCGAACTCTACCGACGCGTCTTACGCCGGAAATTCCCGATAGACCGTCTTGCCGCGCAGGATCGCGAAGGCGATGCGCGCCATCTTGTTGGCGAGCGCCACCGCGACGAGCTTGAACGGTTTCTTCTCGATTAGCTTCTTGGCCCACATCCGCAGTGGGTCGGTATGGGGCTTACGGTGAAATAGCACCGCATGCGCGCCCACGACGAGCAACTTGCGCAAGTTCCGATTGCCCATCTTCGAAATGCGCCCGAGCTTCTGCTTGCCGCCTGAGGAGTTCTGTTTTGGCGTCAGCCCGAGAAAAGCGGCGAACTCGCGCGGGCCGGCGAAACTGGACGCATCCTGAATGGTCGCCGCCATCGCCGAGGCGGTGATGGGGCCGAAGCCGGGGATGCTCATCAGACGGCGCGCCGTTTCATCCTTCTGCGCAAGCTTTGCGATGGTGCGCTCAAGCCGCGCGATCGCGTCGTCGAGATTCCGCAATTGCACCACGAGCGGCGCCAACGCCTCGCACACTTCAAACGGGATTGTCTCGTCGCAGGCCTCGATCAGCTCGGCCAGTTCGCGGGCGTGTCTGGGCCCCTGCGCCGCGATGACGCCGACCTCGGTCAAGTGGCCGCGCAAGCCGTTCAGCAATTGCGTTCGTTGAGAAACCAACATCTCGCGCGTCTTGTGACGCATCAACGCCGCCTGGTTCTCCAGCGAGCGCACGCCGACAAACCGCATCGAAGGCCGCGTCACCGCCTCGCAGATCGCCGCGGCATCCGCCGCGTCGTTCTTCTGCCGGCGGATATACGGCTTCACGTAGGCCGGAGGCATCATGCGTGCCTCATGGCCGAGCGTGATCAGCTCGCGCGCCCAATGATGCGCCGATCCGCTCGCCTCGAGCCCAACCAGGCAAGGCGGCAGCGAAGCGAAGAACTCCAGCAGCTGATTGCGCCTGATCGCTTTGGCGATAACAACGCGCCCCAAAGCATCAACGCCATGGACTTGAAAAACGTGCTTGGCCAGATCGAGCCCAACGGTCGTCACAGAGGACAAATCGATGATAGGCTTTCCCACGGACGTCGCTCCTTCAGATGTTGCTTCAACGATAACCATCTTGGCACCACTCTTACATTGAGCCAGATGCCGCGCGGGCGACGTCCACACCATCACGTTGCAATGCCGCGAGCGCGAAGCGTCAGCGACTCAGGAATTGTCAGGTCTCTGCGACCACGTTCCGCCACGTGGTCATCGCCGCGCCGCCAAGCTGCGATGGCCATCAGTTCGAATCCCCTCCGCCCCAGAGCTGGGACACGGCGAACAAGCCTTCGGAGCTCGCCGACTATTCCGTCGGCACGACTTGGGGCGTCAACGGGCCGCACTTTTATCTGCTCAACGTCCTGCGCAAGAAGCTCGACTTTCCCAACCTCAAGCGAGCCGTGGGCGAACAGGGCGATCTCTTCAGCCCGACGACCATCCTGATCGAGGACAAGGCGTCAGGGACGCAACTGATCCAGGACCTCATCGACGCCGGCCTTTCGCGCGTCACGCGATACAAGCCCGACGGCGACAAGGTCATGCGCCTGCACGCCCAAACGGCAACGATCGAGAACGGCTTCGTCCACCTGCCCGAGACCGCACATTGGCTCGCCGAGGCTTTGTCAGAGTAACGGCGGATCATCAGCGCGTGGCGCAAGACGCCCGCCCTCAAGCGACATTCAAGCCGCGAGGGCGCACCACCCGGCCAATGTGGCAGAGCGTCTCTGCTTGTAGACTTGGCGGGTGATCAGATGGCGCTCGTGATTGAAATGGTTGTGGACCTGGGCGTGAACTGAGCTGAATTTCTGCAACGTCTTCATACTTCGAAAGCGCTGCATGGCGCGCTCTCGTCGTCGAAACGGCTGATGCGAATTCTCGGCGCGATTGTTGAGCCCGCGGCCGACCTCCTGGCGATCGGTGTTGCCGACCTCTCTCATCGCCGCAGGGTAAGCGCGAAGCCCGTCGGTCACGATTTTCCGCGGTCGGCCGTATTTCTTCATGATGCGCTTGAGAAACTTCACCGCCGCCGCCTTGTCACGATTCGCAGTGACGACCAATTCCAAGACGTCGCCTTCATGGTCGACAGCGCGCCAGAGATAGCAGAGCTTTCCGTTGACCTTCACAAACACCTCGTCCAAATGCCACTGCCACTGAGGATAGCCGTGCATGTGCGCGACCCGCTTCTTGCGGATCTCGGCGGCGAACATCGGGCCAAACCGGTTCCACCAGAGCCGGACGGTCTCATGGCTGATGTCGATCCCGCGCTCGGCTAGCAGATCCTCGACGTTGCGTAGCGACAGCGGGTATCTCACGTACATCATCACAACAAGACGGATGACCTCCGGCGAGCTGTTGAAATATCGGAACGGATTGCTCATGACCCAAGCCTACCACGGTCAGAGGCACCGCGAGCATTTGGTCTGACAGAGCCCTACCGGGTGCTGGCGTCCCTGCTCAGCCCCGGGATCGCTAAGTAAGCGCGTTGGCGCGCCTTTGTGTCGGGAGGCAGCAACTCTCGCCAGTCCGCCAGACCTAATGCGCGCGCAAGCAGCAATGCCGGGGCAATAGGAATCTCGAATGACTTTGATTCCTGGTATCGTCGCCTGGGAATGTCTGCTCCCTGGGAATGTCTGCTCCACTGAAGGGGTCCGTGGCTTAAAGGCGCCGTGATGGTGTAGCTTCGGACAAACGCACTATCTGGTCCTGGGCGCAAGCTTAGGCGTCCCGACGCGCTGCAAAGATATTCCTGATTACGCGCTTGCGTCAGCTTCAGACGTTCAGTAGAACGGAACATGAACATGTTGTTTTCGCAGGGGTTCTCTGATGGCGCGCAATCAGGTTCAGTTTCAGAAAGGCCTCAGCGAGGCTCGTTTCGCGGAGATTTACGGAACCGAAGAGCAATGTCATGCGGCGCTCGTCAAATGGCGGTGGCCGAACGGGTTCGAATGTCCCGGGTGCAAGGGCGCTGATCACTGCGTCGTCACGCGCGGCGCGCGGCGTTTATTCCAGTGTAACGCGTGTCGCAAGCAGACCTCTGTCAAAGCGGGAACGATCTTCGCTTCGAGCAAGCTGCCGCTGCGCATCTGGTTCAAGACGATCTACCTGGTCACGCAATCAAAGAAGGGCATTTCCAGTATCGAACTCGGTCGACGCCTTGGCGTCACCCAGACGGCTGCTTGGATGATGAAGCACAAGCTCGCTCAAGTCATGTTGGAGCGTAACGCGAGCAAACGCTTGAAAGGCAACGTCCAGATGGACGACGCCTATATCGGCGGCGCCCGGTCCGGCCGCCGCGGGCGCGGCGCAACAGGCAAGACGCCGTTCGTCGCTGCGGTCGCGACAACCGACGACGGCAAGCCAGATCAAATCATCCTTCGGCCTGTCAAAGCCTTCAGCAGCTTTGCGATCCGAAAACTCGCAAGCACCGCGCTCAGGCCCGGCGCCAATATCGTCTCCGACGGCCTGGCGTGCTTCGCCGCCGTCACCCAAGCCGGATGCCTGCACACCTCAATAAAGACCGGAAGCGGCAAGCAAGCGGTTCGCACCCCTGCTTTCAAATGGGTCAATACCGCATTGGGCAATATCAAAGCCGCCCTCGTCGGGACCTACCGAGCCGTAGGAGAAAAACACGTCCCTCGATATCTCGCGGAGTTCGAATATCAATTCAATCGCCGATACGAGCTCGAAACCATGATCCCCCGCCTCGCATTCGTTGCGCTGAGGACCCTCCCGATGCCTTACCGCTTGCTAAAACTGGCTGACGTTGCCGCGTAATCAGGAAGATATTTGACGACCTCAGCCCGATCCCTTGCCAACGGCCGCGCCAGCTCGCCGAGGAAGCGATTTTACTTTGCTTCGGTATTCGTATCGGTGGGGTGTTGGATAAGCGCGACCGGCAAGTGTGTCAGATAGACAAACGCGTGCGTCAATTGACCGACGGACTGCGCGGCGAATGTGGTCGGCGCAGTTGGCGTGGCAGCAACTTGATCGGTGGCGGCCTGAGCGGTGGGTGACTTCACCGCCTTCTCTGGCTGCGCCAGAGAAAGGGGCTGTTTCGGAGCCTCGGCCATTGCTCCCGCTGTGGCCTTCCCACTCTTCGCAACAATTTTTCTTACTGACTTTTTGCTGGCAATGGGCCTCGCCGACAAGTCGATCTTCGTAGCCGACAGCCTTGCTGAGTCCACCCTGACGACAGCCGTCTTTGCCGCCTCCGTCTGCGACTTTGGTCCTTCGCTGGGAGATGTCGAATCGACCGAATTGGAGGATCTCGTTGCGATTGGCGCTCCGTCTGGCCCGACAAAGACCTTTCGCTCAGGCTCATGACGAGCGGTTGGTGAAACCGTCAAGGCGCTTCCGGCCGCCGCGCTTGCTAAGGCCGGCGTCGCGACCGCCACTGCGTTGAGGCGATCGGCAGGCCGTTGCGTGTCGTTCGCCGCCGACGTCTTTGCTGTCAATTCCTGGGCGTTGATTACAGCTTCTCTGCTGCCGACTTCCATATGCTCAGGCAGCGGGTTGTCTTTGATGAGCGGACCGCCGACGTCGCTTGAGGTTACAACTGACTCCGCGCTTCGCGGCTGGACATCGCTTTGCGCCTGCATTGGGACAACGGAGAGTGGGCTCTTCGACCCGGGAGCGGCCGGCTTGAGGGCGAGGCCCGCGCCGGCCAGAGCCGCGAAGCCCAATGCGAGCCCCGAAGCCGCAAGTCTCCATCTTCGAGAACGAAGGTGTGTCGCCTCTTTGGTCAGATCCTGATGTTGGCCATAAGTGTCGCAAGGGGCCGCCTGGCTGCGCTTCAGTGATCCGTCGGCGCTCAAGTCGTCAGCACCGTCTGTCTTGTCGAAGTCCGTCGATTGCCGAGGTTTCGCAAAGGTTGAAGCAGACGCGAACACGGTCGACGCAGACAGCGGCGGAGCGGGAGACGGCGATGGAGCGAAGGGCGGATGCCCTGAAGACTCAAGCAAACGTTTCAATTCGGCCAGCAGCACTTCCGCGTTCGCTTGTGGCGTCGGACGGGCGCCAAGGGGGCGCTCGAGTTCCGCCTGTCTGTTTCTTCTGGTCCCTTGCGAGCTCATTGCCCACTCCTATCCCCCTTCATGCGCGAAATCACTCCCGACGAGGGTGGTGCATGGCTGACTGCGGAACGCGACGCAGCCTTAAGGCTACAGCGACCGTTGCCAGACGGAGCCGCACGCGGCGATCGAACCGGCGATCCTCGCGGCGCAGCCCTTTCCTGAACCGCGCGGAGCCTCGCCAAGGCCACCGCTGCTTCGATTGCCGCCGCAAATGCTCACTGACTTTTAGTCCCTACCCCCCTGCCGCTTGCATAGGTCAAAACCACTCTCCCGAAGGGACTGGCTGACTAGGCGGCAGGGTGGAGGAGTGCTGTAGAAAACCGAGAACCTTACCGGCGGTGGCCGAGACCGACGCCGAGGATACCGGCTCTGCGGCGGAGAGCGCCAACCGTGCGCTTCATCACCTTCGAAACCTTGGCGACGGGCGTGCGGGCCTTCGAATGCGCCTTCAGCGTGCGCACGTCTTCTTTCGTCCACGGCTTGATGACGCGACGTGCCGTCTTCGCCTTCACAGTCCTGGCGGACTTCGTGCCCTTGACAGTCTTATTCAAAGCTCTAGCCATTATTCAGGTACTCCATTTGAACGCCGCGCAAATAGGTATGCGATGTGGCGACAAAAAGACCGGCGCTTTGACGTACTCAATTCTAAGTGACAATTGGTACGTGATAGTGCTGCCACCGGTCGAAGAGGAAATCCGTTGCCGCAAGGAGGAAATTGCGCGCGGGAGGGTGTAAGAAATTCGCGTCTGAGCTCGCGCATTGTTGGCGGCAACACAGCACTGAGTATGATATGGCCGAAGTGCCTATCCCCCGGCCTTCCCCTCCGCGGCCCGCAGACTATGTCGTCGTGCCCGGCTCGCAGGGGCCGCGACGCGATTTTCGCATTAGCATCGGTCTGCGCGAGGGCTGGGACGCTGAGGGCCGAGTGTTCGACGTGTCCGAGGCTGTGCGCACTGCTCGCGCCTGGATGAAGCGCCGTGTCGAGACCGGCCAGCCCGCCCTTTCCGGCATGTTTACTCGCGCAGAAGTCACCTATGCCTGGCCACGCGACGACGGCACAGTCGGTTCGGACCGCGAACCCGTGGCCCTATTCACGGGCGAAGCGGTCCACGCGTACCTCGGTCATCTCTCCGATGCGGCCATCGAGGCCATGTTGAATGAGCTTGCGACCGAGCTTGGCGCGGCGCTTGGGCAGGAGCGCATTTATGTCGCGTTCGCCGACCGGACATGGATTTTGGATGCCGGCGAGCATCGCGGGTGACGCGTGGCCCGGCGTGTTGGCGACGACCCTACGTACGAGCGAACGTCGGGTCTTCGTGTGCCGCGCCGACGGGAACTTGGACTCCATGAGAACGTATTGCTCGGCCGGCGCGACATCTTGATGGTGTCTGCGCGCTGCGCTGAGGCGCCGGTCCTCTTCGCGAAGCAGCTTCGCCGCCGCGCCGCGACGCCGATTAGCGAAACGCGTAGGAATTGGCGCTGCCTCGGAGGGCCGCGATGTACATGCCGAATTTCCTCGACGGTTTCGACCGGCTCGTCGCCTTTGACGCGGAGACGACTGGCAAGCGTACACCTGACGCCGAGTTTATTCGCAAGCAGCCTTTTGCCTGGAGAGCCCCTGGCATCATCATCGAAGTCGGTTTCGTCGAAATGCTGCGCGAGGGCGAGGGCTGGCGCAAGGGCGAGACGTGGAGCTCCAGGGTCAACCCGGATGGGCCGATCGACCCCGAGGCCATCAAGATCCACAGGATTCGGCCCGCCGATTTGAAGAACGCTCCACGGTTCCCGACGATCTTGCCGAAAGTGAAAGACTTCGTCGGAGAATCGCCGATCGTGGCCAACGCCCACAAGAACGAGCGAGATTTCCTCGACTATGAGTTCGCCCGGGCCAAGGTGATTCAGTGGGGCGAGAGCGCCTACGCTGAAGAGCGGTACATTTGCACGCAGGTCCTGTTCGCACAGCTTTTCCCTGGCGCCAGTAAGTCGCTTACCTCGATGTGCGATCGGCTGGTGCTCGACAGCAGCGAAAGAGATGACCGGCACGGCGCATTGCTTGATGATGGGGCTGACGGCCCATCGCGATCGCCGGCTCGACACCCGCCTTTTCGCAGGCGGCCACGTTGCCCGCGCTGAAATAGCCGGTGTCGGCCAGCAGATGGTCGACCTTGCCCAAGCCTTCGGGCAGCGCGCCGATCTTCTCCAGCATCGGTTCGACCTGGTTCTTGTCGTTGGGCGCCTGGACCACGTCGACCGCCACCACCAGGAGGCTCCCGGCCGCGACCGCCGCCTGCGCGTCGTAGCCCTGCTCGAAGCCGCCACCGGCTGCCGGCATGATGCGCGACGCCGCGTCCGTCAGATTGACCTGATCGGTCGGCAGCGGCCCTTCGGTCGGCGGCGCCGGCGGTTTGCCCCTGGGCTTCTTGCCGGTCTCGGCGGTCCAGGCCTCGCGCGCGGCCATCCTGGCGTCGTGCTCCGCCTTCTCCGCGCGCGTGCCGCTCCCTGGCGCGCCCCTCGATCGTCGCGCGCGCCTCAGCGATCTTGCGCAGGCGCTCCTCGCGCCGCGCCAGTTCGTCGGGGATCGACATCCCGTCGGGAACGTCGGCCGCGTCCGCCGCCTCGGCCTTGGCCAGCAGATCGGCGACTTCGGCCTTCAGTTGCGCTTCGATCTTGCCCGCATACTCATAGGAAAGCGCGCTGTGCCGGCTGGCGTTGGCGTGGATCTTCGTCCCGTCCAGCCCGATCGCGCCCATCTGCAAAACGCCCATCTCGCTCGCCAGCCGAAGAACCTCGACGAACAGCTTCTCGATGTCCTTCAAGAACCGCCGCCGGAACGCGGCGATCGTGTCGTGGTCGGGATGATCGTTGGCCGCAATGAACCGAAACGCCACCAAGTCGTAGGTCGCCCGCTCCAGCTTCCGGCTGGAGAACGCCCCCGTCGCGTACCCGTAAACCAACAGGCCCAGCAACATCCGGGGATGATACGAAGCCGAACCCGAGCCTCGATAAGCCCCGCTCATCCGCCCCAAGTCGAGACCGTCGATCACTTCGACGATGAACCGCGCCAAATGCTTCTCCGGAAGCCACTCGTCCACCGAAGGCGGCAGCAGATATCCCGTCTGCCGATCGATCGTCCGGAAATCGGTCATCAAAAAAAGCCCGCCGCCCTGCGCGAATCAACGTTAAATTCTAGCGTGCCCGCAGGCGCGGCGTTAAGTCCGACAGGCTGCTAGAGGCTGAAGCTTGCCACTCTCGTCGCGGGTGCCTGGCCCCACGGCGACAACCTCACCTTCCTGGGGCTTCTCTTTGGCGGTGTCGGGAATGATGATGCCGCCCTTTGTCTTCTCCTCGCCCTCGATGCGGCGGATGACAACGCGGTCGTGCAGCGGACGGAATTTCATGGGATTCGTCTCCTCTGATCGTTCATGCACCGGCTCTCTATGATGCCATGAGGCGCAGCAGCTTTCTTTGCGCCACTGAGATAGCCCCCGTTGGCACTCGCTTGAAGGGAGTGCCAAAAAACCGGACCATGCGCTTTTCTGTCAGATCGAGGGCCATTGATCAGTCTCCCTTGTCGGCGTGGCTCAGGTCACGGCGCCCGCGGCTGGCGGCACCACGGGAAACCTCTGCCGCAGTTCGTCGACCAGCACGCGCTTGTTTTCGGAATAGTCGATGGGTACGACCACGAGATGGACGCCCCCACCCGCGAACGCCGCCTCTAACGCGGGCCGCAGCTCGTCCACCGAGCCCACCCGCGTGCCTTTCGCGGCATAGGCCTGGGCATAGGCGACAAAGTCGGGGTTGCCGAAGGTCATGCCGAAATCCTGGAAATGGTCGGTCGCCTGCTTCCAGCGGATCATGCCGAAGGCGTGGTCCTCGATGACCAGGACGACGAGGTTGAGCTTCAGCCTGACCGCCGTCTCCAGCTCCTGACTGTTCATCATGAAGCCGCCGTCGCCGCAGACGGCCATGACGCGGCGCCCGGGATAGAGCAGCGCCGCCATGATCCCCGACGGCAGACCCGCGCCCATGGTGGCGAGCGCATTGTCGAGCAGCAGCGTGTTCGCGACCCGGGTGCGGTAGTTGCGCGCGAACCAGATCTTGTACATGCCGTTGTCGAGCGTGAGGATGCCGTCCGGCGGCATCACCTCGCGGACATCGTGCACCAGGCGCTGCGGGATGAGGTGCGGCTCGGTGGCGCGCTCGGCGATGCGGCTCAATATGCCTTCCCGAAGTGGCAGAAGCGCTTGCGCGTTGGCGATCTTGCCTTCCACCCGGTCGGCAAGCAGCCTGAGCGAAGGCCCCAGGTCGCCGATCACCTCTGTCTGCGGAAAATAGACCTGCTCGACATGCGCCGGCTGGTAGCCGACATGGATAACCTGCGGACCGTCCGGTCCCATAATGAAGGGCGGCTTCTCGACCGTGTCGTGGCCGATAGTGACGATCACGTCGGCCCGCTCGATCGCCTCGTGGACGTAGTCGCGCTCCGACAACGCCGCCGTACCCATGTAGAGCTCGGTGCCGCCGGGCACGGTTCCCTTTCCCATCTGCGTCGTGAAGTAGGGAATGCGGGTCCGCAGGACGAACCGGGCGAGATTCTCGCTGGAGCGCGGCCGCGATGCGGCGGCGCCCAGCATCACCAGCGGGCGTTTGGCATCCAGGATGATCCGTCCTGCGCGATCGAGCGCGGTTTCACTCGCCAGCGGGATCTCGACGGGATGAGCCGGCACCACGCCGGGATCGTCGATCATGGCCGCGGCGATATCCTCCGGCAGCTCGATATGCACCGGGCCCGGCCGCTCCTCGTGCGCCACCCGAAAGGCTTCACGCACCATGGTGGGGATCAGGCCGGGCGACACGATCTGGCGGGAGAGCTTCGTCAGGGGCCGCATGACGCTGACGACGTCGACGATCTGGAACTGCGCCTGGCGCGCGGACAGGACACCCTTCTGGCCGGTGATCATCACCATCGGCATCGCGCCAAGCTGCGCATAGGCGGCGCCAGTCGTAAGGTTGAGGGCGCCGGGCCCGAGCGTCGTGAGGCACACGCCGGGCTTGCCGGTGAGCCTGCCATGCGTCGCGGCCATGAACGCGGCCGCCTGCTCATGCCGGGTCAGAATCAGGTTGATCGACGATTTTCGCAGGGAGTCGACAAGATCGAGATTCTCTTCGCCGGGGATGCCGAAGATGCGATCGACGCCTTCGTTTTCGAGGGCGGCGACAAGCAAGTCGGAGCCTTTCAGCATATGCTTACTCCCATGGACTGGTTGAGGGGGCGTTGTCACGTCGTCGGCGGCTTGGTAGCCAAAGAGCATGACGAAAATCAGCTACTCCGGATATCGGTTCCCCCCGGAGATCATTCACCAGGCGATCTGGCTCTATCTCCGGTTCACGCTTAGCTTTCGTGACGTCGAGGAATTGCTCGCGGAGCGCGGAATTGTAATTTCTTACGAAACAGTCCGACGCTGGGTGAATCATTTCGGACCGATCATTGCAGCGGAATTGCGAAAGCGCCGTCCCAGACCGCATTCGATCTGGCATCTTGACGAGGTCTACCTGAAAATCGATGGGCGCATGGTTTTCCTGTGGCGCGCCGTCGACGCCGAGGGTGAGGTTCTGGATGTGCTGGTCCAGTCCAAGCGCAACAAGCACGCCGCGTGGCACTGTCACGCGAACTGAGTTTGGCCGTGCGCAATTTGCAATTCCCAGTTCGGGCTCAGGCCGCGGTGGCGGCTCGCCACGTCCGCAACGCTTCGTCTCGGAGGACGCGGAGCGTGTGGCGGGATGTGAGATGGCGCTGGACGTTAAATGTGTTGTGGGCAGCGGCGTGAACAGACAAGAAGCGTTGGGCTGATCCGGGCGATTTGAACCGCTGCATCTTGCGTTCGCGCCTTCGTGTCGGTTGATGCGAATTCTCTGTAGTAGCTGGTACTTGATCTGACGGTCAGCGTCGGGAGATGGGTCGGCTCTGCCTGTCAGATATGATCAGGCTGCGATCATTTTCTCCTTCGCAAGGGGCGTCGCGTCAAGGAAGGTCTGCATTGGCGTCTTGCCGAAGCACCATCGCCCCTGATGCGGCCTTTCCTCGTTGTAGCTCTGGACCCAGGAATCGAGATCGCCCTGGAGTTCGGCGATCGATCCGTAGATCTTCTTGCGGAAGGCGACGCGATAGAACTCGTCGAGCACCGTCTTGTGGAAGCGCTCGACGATGCCATTGGTTTGCGGGCTCTTGGTCTTGGTGCGCGAATGGTCGATATCCTCGAGCGCCAGATAAAGCTCGTATTCGTGGCGCTCGGGGTTGCCGCAATATTCCGTGCCACGATCGGTCAGCACGCGGCACAGCCTCACCTCCCTCGCATCATAGAACGGCACGACGCGATCGTTGACGAGATCGGCCGCGGTGATGGGCGTCTTGCGATCATAGAGCTTGGCGAAGGCGACCTTGGCGTAGGTGTCGATGAAGGTCTGCTGGTAGATGCGGCCAACCCCCTTCATGTTGCCGACGTAGAACGTATCCTGGGCGCCGCAATAGCCCGGACATTCGCTCTCGAACTCGCCATGCGCCTCCTTTTCGCTCTTGGCCTTCTCCAGCGCGGCCAGCTGGCTTTCGGTCAGAACCAGGCCTTCCTGGGCGACCTTGGCTTCGAGCGCCTTGAGCCGTTTCTTCATGGTTTCAAGATCATGACGCTGCCAGACGCCGCGAACGCCGGCCGGAGAAATAGAGTGGCCGAGTTTGCGAAGCTCGTTGGCGATACGGATTTGGCCATAAGCCGGCTGGTCCAGCGAAAGCTCGACGATGATCGCCTCGACCTCGGGCGGCGTGCGGTTCTTCAGGATCGGCTTTCGCCGCGTCAGTTCCTGCAGCGCCAATTCGCCCCCGGCGTCGTAAAGTTCCTTGAAACGATAAAAGCTGTCGCGGCTATAGCCCATCATCTTGCAGGCCTGGCTGACGTTGCCGAGCTGCTTGGCCAACTCCAGCAACCCAACCTTGGCGCGGATAATCTTCTGTTCCTTGGTCATCGTAGGTGTCCTCTCGAAACGCCGAGGCCAGGCGCTGCGAACCCCGACCACTCCGCGCCCGGCCTCGGCTTCCGCCTCAGCTATGACACCAACTGTCAGATTAAGTCTTAACTACTGCAAATTCTCAGCTCGATTGTTCTGTGTGCCTTGGCAAGGCGCATCGTTCTCCCCGGTGGAAATCCGGGCCGGCAAACTCTCGCTCCAGCCGGAAGCGATCGGAGCGGATCAGGAGGCGACGAATGATCTGAAGCACTTCGATAGAAAGGCCCCGTAGGGGGTCAGCGGACCGTGCGGGCCGCAACGTGAGTGAACATTGAGCAGGCCTCGAAAGAGCCAATGTGGGAGCCGACCCGCCAGAATAACGGGGAAGGTCGCTGTCGTCGGTGAAGCGAGCGAGATACGCAGCCGACAATTCCACCGGGGTAATGATGGCAGCACGCACGGAACATGAATGGTGCGCAACAAGGGAAGTCTGCGATCGTGGTGGGGAACGACAATTCCAGGCCAACGGCGAACCCGTGAGGGCCAGCGCCGGCGGACGCAGATGGCGGATGGGTTCGTACTACCGTTGAGGCCGGGTAACGTCGGCGGAGGGAAGGAGCCCTGACCCGACCCAAGCGAGGGAAGAGCTGACAGCTCGGCGATTGACGATGAGTCTACGAACGCCGTGTGAAACGGTTGAGAAGCTGCAGACCTCGCTGCAGACGAAAGCTAAGGCTGAACCAGCCTTCCGCTTCTACGCCCTTTGGGACAAGGTCTGTCGCAAGGATGTCCTGCTTGAAGCCTATCGCCGTTGTCGCGCGAATGCGGGGGCGTCGGGGGTTGATAGCGAGACGTTCGAACGGATCGACACCCATGGCGCTGGCTGGAAACGCTGTGGGAGGAGCTGACTTCGGGAAAGTATGTCCCCAAGCCCCTCCTGCGGGTGTGGATACCGAAGAGCAACGGAGGCCAACGGCCTCTCGGCATTCCGTGCATCCGGGATCGGGTGGTTCAGATGGCGGCGGTGCTGGTCATTGGTCCCATCTTTGAGGTGGACCTGCTGCCCCAGCAGCATGGATTCCGTCCCGGGTTGGATGCCAAGATGGCTCTCCGACGGGTCTACTGGCACGTGACGCAGCACGGGCGGCGTGAGGTCGTGGACGCGGACTTGCGCGACTACTTCAACTCAATTCCGCACGCGCCGTTGATGCGAAGTCTGAGCCGCCGCATCGCCGATGGGCGTATACTCCACGTCATCAAACGCTGGCTTACAGCGCCGGTGGTGGAGGTCATCGACGGGCGGTCGGTGCAGACCGCCGAAGGGCGAAGGACGAAGCGGGGAACCCCGCAGGGCGGAGTGATTTCGCCGCTGCTGGCAAACTGCTACTTTCGGCGCTTCCTGTTAGCCTGGCACGACCATGGCCATCGGGACCAACTCGATGCCCACGTCGTCAACTACGCCGACGACTTCGTCATCTGCTGCCGACCTGGCAACGCGCCGGCGGCGATGGCGCGGATGGCGACGTTGATGACGCGGCTTGGGTTGGAGGTGAACGCCAAGAAGACCAGGATCGCCCGACTGCCTGAGGAATCATTCGATTTTCTCGGGTATACGGTCGGTCGCTTCCACGGCAAAAACGGGCGCCCGTATATCGGCACTCGGCCGTCGCGGAAGTCAGTGAAGAGCCTGCTCGGACGCATCCACCAACGGACGACGCGCCAGTGGTATGCGGATGACCCTAAAAGCACGGTTGCGCGCATCAGCAGCATGTTACGCGGCTGGTGCGGCTACTTTGACCAGGGGCCGGTCATCACGATCTACGACCTCATCCACAGGTACACCGAGCGACGAATCCGTCGCTGGTTGCTACGGCGATCGGGACGCAAAGGCACCGGGTTCGGCCAGATCCCGGACGAGTATCTCTATGAGACGCTCGGCCTCTACACCGTCCCGCGAAACCGCAGCGACCTGCCAAGAGCGAAGATTTGACGGGACGGGAGAAAGCCGGATGCGGGAAATCCGCACGTCCGGTTTGATGAGCGGCGACTGGAAACGGAGCCACGGTCCGAACTGAGGCACCGGCAATGTGCGAAAGCTGCCGGCGAACAGCCACTCCTCGGGACCTACAGCCACTGCGCCAGTCGTCGACTCTACTGCGCGAGCCCTGCTCGTGCCGAGCCGACAATCCCAACTCCGCCCTGGCCGCGCCGTAAGAGCGCAGCTTGTCCGTCACCAGCATATCGGGCGCGAAGCCCTGTTTCTTGAGCAGCTTGCGCATCAGCTTCACCGCCGCAGCCTTATCGCGCCGTCGCTGCACCAGCAGATCGAGAACCTCGCCTTCATCGTCGACCGCGCGCCAGAGCCAGAACTGCCGGCCCGCAATCGTCACGGCCATCTCGTCGAGATGCCATCGCGAAGTTGGCCGCGGGCGTCGATGGCGAAGTTCTCGGGCGAACAACGGCCCGAACTTCAAAACCCATCGCCGCACCGTCTCGTAGGAGACATCCAGACCGCGCTCCGCGAGCAGATCTTCGACGTCGCGATAGCTGAGCGTGAAACGCACATAGAGCCAGACGCCGTGCTGGATGATCGCAGGCGGAAACTGGTGGCGAGCAAATGAGATCGTCATCCGCCATCTTACCCTGCGAACCGAGACGCGCTACCGTTGCCGTGACAAGGCCGTCGCCGATCCTCGTGCCTGCGCGCACGACGACGCGCTTGCGATCGAGGTCGGCGCTGACGAGCCCTTGCATGTTCTTCAGGCTTAACAGCAAGCCGCTGGTCGCGACGATCGGTGTGAACGAATGGCCGGAGCCGGCTACGCGGATGGAAAGATTTTGACGCGAGGCCTCGCGCACGAGCGCAGCCAATTCGTCTTCCGAGCCAGGCTCTGCCTTATGCCGGGCGATGAAGGATTGGTTGCCAACCCAGTTGCGCCAGTGCCCGCCCGGCCGCAGCTGCGCCGACGACGTTTGCGTGACATCAGTCATGTCGTCATTCCCCTGACCGCCAGGCATCGCGCAACAGCCGTGCGCGCTCGTCTCGCGCGCGCCAACGACATTCGACGCCGTAAGGCGGCGTCAAACGACACAAGCGGTATCAAGGAAGCGCCGCTCTGAAAAGGACTTGATCCTCGGCATTCACGCTCGTGTTCTTGGGTGCGTCGACTTCGCCCGCGACCGCCATTCCTTGTCGGAAGATGTGACCCGGAAGTCGTGGAAGCCTCCGCGCCCGGCGCGATCCCGAGCCGCGCAAATCGCCCTATTCTAGCCCGCGAGCTTCCTGAAGGACGTTTGCGAATCGGCGCGGCGTTTGACCCCCGATCGGCGTCGCGGTCCCGTCGCGACGACAGCTGCACCGTGCGGTCAGCCGCCGGACCGCTCACGTCCATAGAGCGCTGCATGTTCCGCGGCGTAGGGCGCATACGAGTCTTTGAGGCTCGCGAGATTGAGCAGCATAAGGGCGACGACGCGGTTGGACCCTGGCCGCGTAACGGACGTGCGCACCCATAGGCTTTCGGTGCGTCGGCTGGCGCTCATGGCGACGACCTCGCGCTCGAGTTCGTAGTCCTCAGCAACGAACAGGGGTCCCTCTACGAGCCGGATCTCCTGGTCAGCAAAGAGGCCGACAGCGGGCCCTCGCACGGGAAAGCCGTCGTCGCGGGAGGAATATTGGAACAGCACGCTGAGCATTTCGAACGGAACGACAGCCCGTCCCCATCGGCTTTCGCGTGCGGTCTCGGGGTCGTAGAGCCACGAAGGCTCGGTGATGACGGCGAGCTTGCGTCGCAGCGAGAACGGATAGAGTGCGCCCATGTTCTGGTCGAAATCCATGCGCACGCGTTGGCGAGCGGTCTTCATGCCGATCCTGACGTCGGCAAGGATGACCGAGTCCCGCAGCGGCGGCAGGCCTTCGGCGAGGCGCCTTTCCAGCGCCGTCGGTCCAGAGGCGCCCGCTATCGACGCTGTGCCTCGCAGCACCTCGGCGCCGTCGCGCTTGACCATCCGGATTTCCGTCTCGCGGGCGCCGACGGGCGGCTTGGCCATGACCGCCTGCACGTCTTCTCCCTCGAAGACGGGGTTGCGATAGTGCGCCGACAAGCAACCCGTCTCGAACCACGCCTCGCCCCAGAGCCGCTCGCCGAGCGGCGCGAATTGGCTGAAGTGAGTCGGCCCTTCTATTGCGCCCCCCTGGAAGCCGAGCCGCTTCGCCGTCGCGTCGTCGTGGATCGAGACGTGATCGTCATAGACCTGTTCGGCCAGCATCTGGCGCGGGCTGCGCCACGGGCCGATCAGGTGGGCTCCGTCGTTGGCGATGTCGGTTTCGAACGGTTTCCTGTGCATGGGCGTCCTCAGAGTAGGTCGGGAAAGGCGCCGCCGTTGATCAGTTGATTCTGGCCGGTGATGTAGCTCGCCTGCGTCGGGCAGAGGAAGGTGTTTTGGACAGCAGCGTGAACCATTGGGCTGATCCGGCCGATTTGAAACGCTGCATCTTTCGCTCGCGCCGTCGAACCCGTTGATGCGAATTCTCGGCGCGATTGTTCATGCGCAAGCCCTGCTCATGGCGAGTCGACAATCCCATAGCCGCCACGCCGTGACGCCGATTTGCGAAACGCGTAGGAATGGGCGCTGCTTCGGAGGGCCGCGATGTACATGCCGAATTTCCTCGACGGTTTCGACCGGCTCGTCGCCTTCGACGCGGAGACGACTGGCAAGCGTACACCCGACGCAGAGTTTATTCGCAAGCAGCCTTTCGCCTGGAGAGCCCCTGGCATCATCATCGAAGTCGGTTTCGTCGAAATGCTGCGCGAAGGCGAGGGCTGGCGCAAGGGCGAGGCTTGGCGCTCTAGGGTTAACCCGGACGGCCCAATCGACCCCGAGGCCATCAAGATCCACAGGATTCGGCCCGCCGATCTCAAGAACGCTCCACGATTCCCGACGATCCTGCCGAAAGTGAAGGACTTCATTGGAGAGTCGCCGATCGTGGCCCACGCTTACAAGAACGAGCGAGGTTTCCTCGACTATGAGTTCGCCCGGGCCAAGGTGATTCAGTGGGGCGAGAGCGCCTACGCTGAGGAGCGGTACATTTGCACGCAGGTCCTGTTCGCGCAGCTTTTCCCGGGCGCCAGTAAGTCGCTTACCTCGATGTGCGATCGACTAGTGCTCGACAGCAGCGAAAGGGACGACCGGCACGGCGCGTTGCTTGACGCCCACATGACTGCCGATGCGCTCATACTGCTGGAGCACCAACTCAAGCACAGTGAGACCGGGGCGCCGAGATCATGGACCTCGACCTGACAGGCGTGACGGCAGCGTCAATAAGCGTCATTCAGCCAATGCGGCCCAGATTGAGCGGTAGACCGCCTGCGCGGCATTCGCGGAGTGGCGCGTGAAGAGAGAACAGGCGATCCTGGCGCCCTCATGAAGCCAACGTCGGAATCATCGAGTCAAGAAGTTCTCGCAGGGGCTTTGTCAGACCAAATGCTCGCGGCGCCTCTGCCCGTGGTAGGCTTGGGCCATGAGCAATCCGTTCCGATATTTCAACAGCTCGCCGGAGGTCATCCGTCTGGTTGTGATGATGTACGTGAGATACCCGCTGTCGCTGCGCAACGTCGAGGATCTCCTGGCCGAGCGCGGGATCGACATCAGCCATGAGACAGTCCGGTTTTGGTGGAACCGGTTTGGCCCGATGTTCGCCGCCGAGATCCGAAAGAAGCGGGTGGCGCACACGCGTGGCTATCCTCAGTGGCGGTGGCATTTGGATGAGGCCTTCGTGAAGGTCAACGGTAAGCTCTGCTATCTCTGGCGCGCCGTCGATCACGAAGGCGAGGTTTTGGAGGCGGTGGTCACTGCAAAGCGGGAGAAAGCTGCGGCGCTGAAGTTTCTCAAGCGCATCATGAAGACATATGGCCGACCGCAGAAGATCGTCACCGACGGACTTTGCTCTTATTCTGCGGCGATGAAAGAGATCGGCAACGCCGATCGCCAGGAGGTCGGTCGCCGGCTCAACAATCGCGCGTAGAATTCGCATCAGCCGTTTCGACGACGAGAGCGCGCCACGCAGTGCTTTCGAAGCGTGAAGACGTTGCAGAAATTCAGTTCAGTTCACGCCCAGGTCCACAACCATTTCAATCAGGAGCGCCATCTCGTCACCCGCCGAGTTTTCAAGCAGAGACGCTCTGCCGCATTGGCCGAGTGGCGCGCCCTCGCGGCTTAAATTTCGATTGAGGGTGGGCGTGTTGCGTCACGCGCAGACGACCTGCCGTTACTCTGACAATGCCGAAACAGGCGTCAAGGCGTGCGGTGCAGCCTCACCTGGTTGAAATTGGGGAAGCCTAGAACGGCAGTCATTTGCTGGCGCTCACCGCTTCCCCTATTTCTCCCGCCAGCCATTCCTGCGCGATATCGTAGAAGCCTGCGCAGCGGGCAATCTGTAGGGCGGTGTGTGTGTTAGCCAACACCATCCCAGGGTTCTCATCCGCCACAAAAATGTGCATCCGTCGCCTTGCTTACGATAATCGCAGTCATCCTGTTCTGGGCCTCTGCCGTTTCGTCGGCAGTTGATATGAATGGCAGGCGCTCGCCGGTCCAGCACATCTCTATCCGGTTCTCTGACACTTTGTTGTCATACACAAGAGCCTCGAATACGGCATTGGCGCGTCGTTGTGATAGGTGTTCGTTGAATCCCGCAGAGCCAACTGAATCGGTCTTGCCAAGAATTGTGCCGACGAAGTCTGGGTTGCTTTGTATCATTCCAGCCACATCGCGTATTTGGTCTTGGTCTTTGGGATCTAACGCATAGCCGCCGGTGGGAAAATAGATAAAATGGGCCGTAGAACCCGGCGGCAAATTCTTCACCTCTTGTGCTGTCCCGGCGTAAGCCGCAAAAAAGCCGAAGGCCGCCGCTACAAGGCTCTTCGTTACATTGCTTCTTAACATTTTCGCTCCCTTTCTATTTTTGCTTTCTACGTTGAAATAATTTGCTGCCCTCAAGGAGGCCGCCAACTCATATGAACGACTGAACCACGAGCGACGCATTCCCGCCCGTTTGCTGTCCGCAGCTCGCCCAAATTTAACCACGAAAACGCAATTTGGCAACAGTTGGCTACGTTGCGTCAGGGCGATCGGGCGAAGAAGTTCGTGACAACGGGGTGGGATGCTGAATCTGTGGGAATCCTCTGATTCGCTTTCGGGGGATTTCATGGACGACGGCGCCGAGAATTTTGCGGCCTTGGCCGAAACGACGGTTTTCCTTCGATATTTCAGAGATATGCCGGATACCCGCCAAGTCGGGAAAGTGATCTATCCGCTCGACGAAATTCTGCTCTTGTGTCTTCTGGCGGTTTTGGCGGGCAGCGAAACGTTCACCGAAATTGCGCGGTTCGGCGAAAAGAAGCTGACGCTCTTGCGACGGTTCCGCCCCTTTGAGCATGGTACGCCGGCTCATGATCACCTGGGCGACATTTTCGCCACCCTCGACGCGGGGGCGTTTCAGCGCTGCTTCGTCGCTTGGGCGGCGGCTCTGACCAAGACCCCGGTCGAGGTGATCGCCATCGATGGCAAGACCTTGCGCCGCTCCTATCAAAAGAAGGGATCGAAGGAGCCGATCCACATGGTCTCGGCTTTCGCCGCGCGCCAGCGTCTCGTCATGGGCCAGATCGCGGTGGCGGAAAAATCCAACGAGATCGTCGCCATTCCGGCGATGCTCGACATGATGGCGATCGAAGGCGCCGTCGTCACCATCGACGCGATGGGATGTCAGCGCAACATCGCCAAGAAGATCATCGCCAAGAAAGCCGATTACATCATCGCGCTCAAAGGCAATCAGGGCGCGTTGCACGAAGACGTCAAACGCCTCGCCGCCGAGCAGAAAATCAATGGTTTCAAGGACGTCACGATCAGCCGACACGAAACGGTCGATGGCGATCATGGGCGCATCGAAACGCGATCCTACACCGTCTTCGACAATGTCGAATGGCTTCAAGAGCGCCATGATTGGCCCGGCCTCAAGAGCGTCGTCATGGTCGATAGCCAGCGCGAAATCGAGGGTAAAATCTCAAAGGAGACGCGCTTCTACATCACCTCGCTGACCTTGCTCGCCAACATGATCGGGCCGATGATCCGCGATCATTGGGCGATCGAGAATGGCCTGCACTGGCTGCTGGACATGCTTTTTCGCGACGACGAACGCCGGGTGCGAACCGACAATGCCCCAGCCAACTTCACAACCCTAAAGCACATGGCCAACACCTTCTTTCGCAGAGCGCCCGGCAAAGATTCCCAACGTCTCAAGCGAAAAACGGCTGGGTGGGATGACGACTACCTCGCAAGCCTCATCGCCGCATAACTCGTTCACCCGATTCCCCTGACGTTGCGTAGTGGACCAACTGGCCACTACCCCACGTTGGAGAATCCTCGGAACCTTCTTGCTCTTGCTGGCGCATCGTCACGCCGCAGCGCCGATGCTCCGCAGGTCAAACATGTTCATTTGCCAGCAGGCTTGGTAGATCAAGAGAGGGCGCGGAGAACGAATTCACTGCCGTCCCCTTAAAGCGCGCATTTCTTCAGCAGACCGTGCGGAAACTGCTTGCGCCCACGGCTTTGCGCACTCGGGCGGCGACGGACGGGGGTTTCGACTTTTTTCGGGTGCGACAAGGCCTGTGTCGATCCTGTGGCCGCCCATGTCGGCTCTTTAGGCGCGGATTGGGTACGCCGCTCACCCCCGAACCGCCGCTACCATCGGCTCGACGCCGATGACATTGAGGGCGCGGCGCAAGTTGTAGACGAGCGCGGTCAGGCTAAACTCGGCGCGCACGTTTTCGAGGCTGCGCATCAGGAACGCGCCCTGATACATCCATTGCTTGATGCTGCCGAAGGGATGCTCGACGACCTCGCGGCGACGGTCGAGAATGTGCGGCCTCGCTTTGAGGCGTTCGGCCATGCGATCGAGCACGTCCTCATTTTCGAGACGGGACACCGAGCGAACGTCGTTTGTGCATCGCGCGCGCAGCGGACAAACGCGACAGGCCTTCGGGGCGCCGTAATCGATCTTCTCGAGATCGCGCAGCCGGCCGCGGCGGATCGGCGTCAGCAACTGCCCGGCCGGGCAGACGTAGGCGTCGCGCCCAGCATCGTATCGGAACTCGTCCTTGCGGAAGAAACCCTTGCGCACCGACGATCCTCGTTGAGGCTTGGGGACATGAGGAATGCAGCCGGCCTTCTCGCAGGCCTCGATGTCCTCGACTTTGAAGTAGCCACGATCGGCGACGACGTCGATCGTTTCGACCCCGAGAATTTCGCGGGCCGGCTCGGCGGTCTGCGTCAGCAGTCCCATGTCGACGACCTGGTTGGTCACTGCCTGCTCGACGATCATCTTGTTCTTCGCGTCGACCGCGACCTGCGCGTTGTAGCCCACACCGATCTTCGTATGCGCGGCCATGGCGCGGCTGTCGGGATCGGTCAGCGAGATCTGGTCCTCGCCGGTCCGGTCAAGCTGGGCCAGCATCGCCTCGTAACGGCCGCGCTTCTTGCGCAAGGCCTCGATCTTCTCGGCGAGATTTTTCGTGCGCGCCCCACCGGCCGACGCGCCGTCTTCGATGTCGCTCGCGTCGAGCCGCGCGAGATAATCGTTCAGCCTCTCATCGGCGGCGCGGATGAACTCGCGCAACGAAGTGCGGGTGAAGTTGCGATCCTTGTTGTTGACCGCCTTGATTCGAGTTCCATCGACGGCGAGCAACTCGCGGCCGTAAAGGTCGAGCCGTCGACACAGCAGGACGAACTGACGAAACACGGCGCGGAACGCCGCGCGATTGTCGCGTCGAAAGTCGGCGATGGTCTTGAAGTCGGGCCTGAGGCTGCGCAGAAGCCAGATGACCTCGATGTTGCGATGGGCTTCGCGCTCCAGCCGCCGGCTCGATCGGACCCGGTTCAGATAGCCGTAGATATAGAGCTTCAACAGGTCGCCGGGCGCATACCCCGGACGCCCCGTCGCCTTCGCCGTCACTCGCGCGAACCCCGCCGCCGCGAGGTCCAGCCCGTCAACGAAGGCGTCGATGAACCGAACCGGATTTCCAGCGTCCACGTAATCGTCCACCGCCTCCGGCAGCAACAGGAGCTGGTCGCGCTCGAATCCGGCAATGTGAGTCATGCGCAATTCTAGCCCGCGCGCCGATTCGAAGGAATCCGCTCACGCCGACTTTTCGCACGGTCTGTCAGGGTTGTGGCGAGCACCGGATCGCCGGAAGCGCTGTAGACGAGCTCGGTGGGGGAGCGGAGCGTGATGACCGTGCTCCGGGACGAGTAGCTAATCGAGTCCGCGCATTGCGCGCTCACCTTGAGCGCGCCTTCCGCTTCAGACGCGCGCTCGACCAGGCCGGTGGCGGTAGGCAGAAGGATCCTCTTCGGCAACTCGACAATCGCGGCCTGGGCGAACTTATCCACCGGCTGCCGATAGGCCCAGCCGCCGCCGCGCCGCTGGAAAAGCCGCTCGCAATCCTCCGCGGAATAGGCCCAGGCCCCGACCAGCTGCGTGAGGTTTTTGGGCGCGTATTCGCCTTGGACTTCCGGCTCCTCCCGTCCGGGCGCGGGCGGCGGCAGGGGCGTTTCGGCGAGCGGGGCGGGAGCAGGCGGAGGTGGGGGCTCTTGCGCACCGACGGGCGGAGCCGAGGGCGTCTCGGCGGACGGCGCGGGAGCAGGCGGCAACGCGGCTTGGTGTCCTGCATCGGGCGCGGTCGGAGCGGGAGCGGGCGGGGCCGCCGCCTCCTGCGCGGCCGGGGGCGCAGGTGAGGGCGGAGGCGAGGGCGCGGCTTCCTGCGCAGTAGGGGCGGGAGCCGACAAGGGCGCGGGTTCGTGGGCGACCGGCGCAGGAGCGATAGGTGTTGGGCTTGGCGAAACGGGGGGTGTGACATTCGTCTGGTTGCTGGCTGTCCAGAAGGTGGCTGCGATCGCGACGAGGACAACGCCCTCGAGGAAAGCCCATAACCAGCGCGACATGGCATCCCCGTCGCGTCGCTTGGAACTGTCTCCAATAATGGGCGATCCTCACCCAAGTGTCGAATTTGTGGGACGAGCGGTCGCGCCGCGCGACATTCGCCGTCGTCAATCTGTCATGGCCCGCGCCCATGACGCCGGGCGCTCGCCAAGCACTCGGGAATGTCCGCTCTTTGCGTGCGCCGTGAAAGGCGGCGCTTTCGAGTGGGTGAGAGGCCCACCCGGCGAACGCTCCAGCCGGAAGCAACCGGAGCAGTCATGGAGGTGACGAAATGGCTGAAGCCTTCGGTATAGCGCGTCACGTATAGGTGACGGCGCGAGTGTGCGGGCCGCAACCCGAGTGAACGCCGAGCAAGCCTCGAAAAGGACGATGTGCAGGCCGACCCGACCGCAATTTCGGGGAAGGCTGATACGGCTGGGTGAGACGAGCGAAGACGACGCCCAGTCGCTGCACCGGGGTACTGGCGGCGGCACGTACAGGAAGGAAAGCGCGCGCAACACGGGAAGCCCATGGGCGTGGTTAGGGATGATCAACCGGACGCCCGCGAGGGAGAGGCCGGGCGCTCATGGGTGGCGGAGAGGTTCGTAGTACCGAGGAAGCCGGGTAACGCCGGGGGGAGGGAAGGGACCTCAGTTCAGGACAGACGCAAGACGTAGTGAAGGACCTGGAGATTGGGCAACCTATCAACTCCGGACAGCGTTCAGAAACTGCAGACGGCGTTGCACGCGAAAGCGAAGGCTGAACCCGGCTACCGCTTCTACGCCCTCTACGACAAGATCAGCCGCGAGGACATTCTGGCGCACGCCTACGCCCAGTGCCGCTCCAACAAGGGCGCGCCGGGCGTGGACCGTCAGGACTTCGAGGCCGTCGAGGCGTACGGGGTCGAGCGATGGCTGGGCGAACTGGCGCTTGCGCTCAGGCAGGAGACTTACCGACCGGACCCAATCAGACGCGTTTTCATACCGAAGGCCAACGGCAAACTCAGGCCGCTGGGCATCTCAACCTTGCGGGATCGGGTCTGCATGCTAGCCGCGATGCTGGTGCTGGAGCCGATCTTCGAGGCCGACCTTCCCTCGGAACTCTATGCCTACCGCCCCGGGCGCAACGCCCAGCAGGCGGTGGTCGAGGTGGAGGAGCTGCTGTTTCGTGGCCACCCGGAAGTCGTGGAGGCGGACCTCGCGGACTACTACGGGAGCATTCCCCATGCCGAGCTCTTGAAGTCGGTTGCGCGTCGCATCGTCGATCGGCGCGTGCTTCATCTGATCAGGATGTGGCTGGATTGTCCCGTGGAAGAAACCGACGATCGAGGTCGGAGGACACGTACGACCGAGGCGCGGGACAAGCGGCGCGGCATTCCGCAGGGCTCGCCGATCTCACCCTTGCTGGCGAACATTTACATGCGCCGGTTCGTGCTGGGATGGAAGATGTTCGGGCTGGAGCGAAGCCTCGGCACGCGGCTCGTGACCTACGCCGACGACCTCGTGATCCTGTGCAGAAGGGGCAAGGCCGAAGAAGCCTTGCAGCGACTGCGGGAAATTATGGGCAAGCTGAAGCTGACGGTGAACGAGGAGAAGACGCGCATCTGCAAGGTGCCGGAAGGAGAGTTTGACTTTCTGGGATACACGTTCGGCAGGATGTACTCGGCGAAGACCGGTCAGGCTCGTATCGGCTACCGGCCATCAAAGAAGAGCATTCAGCGCGCGGTCGAGAAAGTCCACGCGCTGACCGAGCGATCATGCACATGGCAAGAGACCACAACGCTGGTGGGCAAAGTGAACCGCACGCTGCGCGGATGGGCGAACTACTTTTCGGTAGGCGCCTTCAGCAAGGCGTATCGGGCGCTCGATGCTTACGCGGCGATGCGGTTGCGCCGGTGGTTGCGCTTCAAGCACAAAGTCAGGCGACGAAGGGGCGGGAGCTATCCACTCTCGCACCTCTACGGGCACTTCGGGCTCGTTCGTCTGACCCGGCTTGGGCACGACGTGCCGTGGACGAAGGCGTGAGGTCTTGTCCGAGAGCCGGATGCAGGAAATCTGCCTGTCCGGTTCGATGAGGGGGGTGTGGAAACGGAGCCATGGTCAAGCCACTGAGGCACCGCCAGACGAAAGGGGCGGCCAACCGATATGCTCGACCTACAGCCACCGCGCCACACTCCTACTCTACGTGCGCCGTGAGAAGGCGGCGCTTTCCAGTGGGTGAGAGCCCCACCCGGCGAACGCTCCAGCCGGAAGCAACCGGAGCAGTCATGGAGGTGACGAAATGGCTGAAGCCTTCGGTATAGCGCGTCACGTATAGGTGACGGCGCGAGTGTGCGGGCCGCAACCCGAGTGAACGCCGAGCAAGCTCCGAAAAGGTCGATGTGCAGGCCGACCCGACCGCAATTTCGGGGAAGGCTGATACGGCTGGGCGAGATGAGCGAAGACGACGCCCAGTCGCTGCACCGGGGTACTGGCGGCGGCACGTACAGGAAGGAAAGCGCGCGCAACACGGGAAGCCCATGGGCGTGGTTAGGGATGATCAACCGGACGCCCGCGAGGGAGAGGCCGGGCGCTCATGGGTGGCGGAGAGGTTCGTAGTACCGAGGAAGCCGGGTAACGCCGGGGGGAGGGAAGGGACCTCAGTTCAGGACAGACGCAAGACGTAGTGAAGGACCTGGAGATTGGGCAACCTATCAACTCCGGACAGCGTTCAGAAACTGCAGACGGCGTTGCACGCGAAAGCGAAGGCTGAACCCGGCTACCGCTTCTACGCCCTCTACGACAAGATCAGCCGCGAGGACATTCGTACGCGTCCGACAGGCGCCGCCTTGTGAGGTGATGGAGGTGGCGTATGACCTGTGGCTAGGACGAGGTTAGCCACATGGTTATGGATCGCATTGAGGTGATTACGTCGGTCGAGCGTCGCCGTCGCTGGAGCGAGGCGGAGAAGGCTCGGCTAGTCGCGGCGATGAACGAGCCGGGCGCCGTGGTGACCGAGATCGCGCGTAGCGCGGGCGTCGTGGCGAGCCTTCTGTATCGCTGGCGGCGGCAGTTTGCGGCGGAACCGGAGATATCGGCGTTTGTGCCGGTGCGGGTCTCTCCCGGCCTGAACGAAGCGGTGGCCACGACCGCGCCGGTCTGCGCGCCGCCGTCGGCGCCGTCGTCTTCGATTACGATCGCATTTGGCGCTGAGGTTCGCATGACGATCGAGGGCGCGCCGGACTCGGTGACCTTGGCGAAGGTGATCGGCGCGCTGACGGCGCGGGATCGGTGGCGATGATCGCGTTTCCGAGCGGGGCGCGGGTATGGCTTGCGACGGGCCATACCGACATGCGCAAGGGGTTCGGCTCGTTGGCGCTCATGGTGCAGGAGGGGTTCAAGCGCGATCCGCATGCCGGCGATTTGTGGGTCTTCCGGGGGCGCAGGGGAGACCTGATCAAGCTGATCTGGCATGACGGCGACGGCGCGTGTCTGTTCGTAAAGCGACTCGAGCGCGGGCGGTTTCTTTGGCCCTCCGTGGCCGATGGCGTCGTGACGATTTCGGCCGCGCAGCTCACCTATCTCTTGTCCGGCATCGACTGGCGAATGCCTCAGAAAACCTGGCGTCCCACGGCGGCTGGATGACTGCGGCCGATTGACTCAGGGCGCGGTTGGCGAGCGATTTTTCCGGTCGGATATGCTCAAGTCGCGGGCGTGACGAGCCCGCGCGAACATTCCGTCGACGGCCTGCCGGACGCGCTTCCGAGCGATCTGGCGAGCGCGCACGCGATGATCCTCGCCCAGCGCGAGATGCTCTCCGCCGCGCAGAACGAAGCGAAAGTTCGCGCCCTCGAGATCGAGCGGCTGAAGCTGCAACTGGCCAAGGCGCGCCGCGAGACCTACGGCCAGTCGTCGGAACGGAGCAAGCTTCTTGTCGAGCAGCTCGAACTGGCGATCGAGGATCTGGAAGAGACGCAGGCCGAGGAAGAGACCAAGGCCGAGATCGCAGCGCCGGAGCCCGCCAAGGCGCCGCGGCGGCGCGCGCCACGCGGGCCCCGCAAACTCCCGGACAATCTGCCTGTCGAGCGCGTCGTCGAGCCTGCGCCGTGCGTCTGTGGTAAGTGCGGCGGCGCGCGGCTGCGCAAGCTCGGAGAGGTGGTGTCCAAGACGCTCGAATGCGAGCCGCGGCGCTGGAAGATCATCGAGCGGGTGCGCGAGAAGTTCGCCTGCCGCGACTGCGAGGGCGTCACCGAGCCGCCGGCGCCGTCGCATCCGATCCCGCGCGGCTTCGCCGGCCCGAGCCTGCTCGCCATGATCCTGGTCGGCAAGTTCGGCGACCATCTGCCGCTTAACCGGCAGAGCGCCGCTTTCGCCCGCGAGGGCGTCGAACTCGACGTCTCGACGCTCGCCGACTGGGTCGGCGGATGCGTCGCCGCCCTGGATCCGATCCTCGCCGAGCTTCGCCGGCATGTGCTCGCCGCCGAGCGCATTCATGTCGACGACACGACCGTGAAGGTGCTCGCCAAGACCAAGACGCGCACCGGCAGGCTTTGGGTCTATGTGCGCGACGATCGGCCGTTCGGCGGCCAGGGACCGCCGGCGGCGTTGTACGATTACTCGCCGACCCGTCATGGCGAGCATCCGCGCAAAATCCTCGTCGCCTGGTCGGGCGTCATGCAGGCCGACGCATTTTCCGGCTACAACGCCCTCTACGCCGGGGACCGCAAGCCCGCGCCGGTCGTCGAAGCCGCGTGTTGGGCACACGGGAGGCGCGACTTCTTCGACCTCGCCAAACTCGCCAAGGCGCCGATCGCGGTCGAGATCGTGCGCCGCATCGACGAGTTGTTCGCCATCGAGCGCGCCATCAACGGCGAGCCGCCCGATATGCGTCGCGCCGTCCGGCAGGAGCGGTCGAAGCCGCTCGTCGCCGCGCTCGAGGGCTATATGGGCGAGCAGCTCGAGCGGCTGTCGCCCAAGAACGATGTCGCCAAGGCGATCCGCTACATGCTGACGCGATGGCCTTCGTTCACCCGCTTCCTCGACGACGGAAGAATTTGCCTGTCGAACAATGCCGCCGAGCGCGCCCTGCGCTGTGTGGCGGTTTCATACCGAAGGCCAACGGCAAACTCAGGCCGCTGGGCATCTCAACCTTGCGGGATCGGGTCTGCATGCTAGTGGATGGACTCTAACACTTGATGCCCGCGCCTGACGGCGGCGATGATTTTGTCGGGATCGGCGACCCACTGGAAGGGCTTGGAGTGGGCGTTGTGATCGTCGAGGAAGCGGTTGATCGCGGCCTGGAGGTCGGCGACGGATCGGAAGACGCCGCGCTTGAGACGGCGCTTGGTCAGGATGGCGAAGAAGCCCTCGACAGCGTTGAGCCAGGAGGCCGAGGTCGGGGTGAAGTGGAACGTCCAGCGCGGGTGGCGCGCCAGCCATCGCCGCACGGCGGGATGCTTGTGGGCGGCGTAATTGTCGATGATCGCGTGGATCGTCTTGCCGGCCGGAACCTCGCGCTCGACGGCGTTGAGGAAGCGGATGAACTCCTGATGGCGGGATCGAGCTTCGGGATGCGCGAAGGCCGCGTCTTGTCGCGCAGAAGCCCGTCGACGCCTTCGGCGGCGAAACGCTCCTGCCAGCGCCAGACGCAGGTCTTGGACTTGCCGGTCGCGCGCATGATCGCGTTCGTGCCGAGACCTTCGGCGCTGCGCAGCACGATCTGCGCCCGCCACACGTGCTTCTGCGGCGCGTTGCGGTCTTTGACCAGATTGCGGAGCCGATCCATGTCGGCATGGGTGACGGAAAAGGAGACGCCGGTTCGCATCCCGCAGACTCGCACGCCGCGAGTCCGCGGGGAATCCCCGAAAGGGATTCGAATGTCAGACGCGATCCACTAGCCGCGATGCTGGTGCTGGAGCCGATCTTCGAGGCCGACCTTCCCTCGGAACTCTATGCCTACCGCCCCGGGCGCAACGCCCAGCAGGCGGTGGTCGAGGTGGAGGAGCTGCTGTTTCGTGGCCACCCGGAAGTCGTGGAGGCGGACCTCGCAGACTACTACGGGAGCATTCCCCATGCCGAGCTCTTGAAGTCGGTTGCGCGTCGCATCGTCGATCGGCGCTGCTTCATCTGATCAGGATGTGGCTGGATTGTCCCGTGGAAGAAACCGACGATCGAGGTCGGAGGACACGTACGACCGAGGCGCGGGACAAGCGGCGCGGCATTCCGCAGGGCTCGCCGATCTCACCCTTGCTGGCGAACATTTACATGCGCCGGTTCGTGCTGGGATGGAAGATGTTCGGGCTGGAGCGAAGCCTCGGCACGCGGCTCGTGACCTACGCCGACGACCTCGTGATCCTGTGCAGAAGGGGCAAGGCCGAAGAAGCCTTGCAGCGACTGCGGGAAATTATGGGCAAGCTGAAGCTGACGGTGAACGAGGAGAAGACGCGCATCTGCAAGGTGCCGGAAGGAGAGTTTGACTTTCTGGGATACACGTTCGGCAGGATGTACTCGGCGAAGACCGGTCAGGCTCGTATCGGCTACCGGCCATCAAAGAAGAGCATTCAGCGCGCGGTCGAGAAAGTCCACGCGCTGACCGAGCGATCATGCACATGGCAAGAGACCACAACGCTGGTGGGCAAAGTGAACCGCACGCTGCGCGGATGGGCGAACTACTTTTCGGTAGGCGCCTTCAGCAAGGCGTATCGGGCGCTCGATGCTTACGCGGCGATGCGGTTGCGCCGGTGGTTGCGCTTCAAGCACAAAGTCAGGCGACGAAGGGGCGGGAGCTATCCACTCTCGCACCTCTACGGGCACTTCGGGCTCGTTCGTCTGACCCGGCTTGGGCACGACGTGCCGTGGACGAAGGCGTGAGGTCTTGTCCGAGAGCCGGATGCAGGAAATCTGCCTGTCCGGTTCGATGAGGGGGGTGTGGAAACGGAGCCATGGTCAAGCCACTGAGGCACCGCCAGACGAAAGGGGCGGCCAACCGATATGCTCGACCTACAGCCACCGCGCCACACTCCTACTCTACGTGCGCCGTGAGAAGGCGGCGCTTTCCAGTGGGTGAGAGCCCCACCCGGCGAACGCTCCAGCCGGAAGCAACCGGAGCAGTCATGGAGGTGACGAAATGGCTGAAGCCTTCGGTATAGCGCGTCACGTATAGGTGACGGCGCGAGTGTCAGCCGATAGTCTTCAGGGCAGGGCATATAGGAGCGTCGCACGCGGCAAGACCGGTCGGTCCGCGGACCCCCCTAAGGAATTTTTCATCGAGGCCGCCAGCGGTCTCCTCAATTGTGATCGATGCGGAAATTCGATTTTTTCAACACTATCTGCGCGAAGCGGACGGCCGATTGCGACGTCAAGCGGTCGCTCTGGTTCGCGGCCGTGGGGCTTTGCAGTTGGGGAGAGCGGTCGTCGAGCATCCTCTTTGCTCGGCGGTTGATTGAACCCTCTGCGCTCGCCATGCGACGCCGGCCAGCCAATTCGATCCCCAAGCGCGCGGTTCAACGACATCGAAACGCGGCCAGGCGCGGCCTTCGTCCAGGACTCTAGTGCCGGTTCTCTTGGAGAGCCGCCGGCTGGCTCTCCTTCTTCGCCTCGAGTCGTTCCTCGGCCAGTTTGAATGAAATGTAGTACTTGAAGATGTTCGCGACATATTGGACGGTTTCGCGTCCGATGAGTAGCGCGGCTTCGCTCTCGACGTTGTTGAACCAGACATGGGGATCGAGGCCCCTTGCGATGGCGGCATCTCGAATCCGCCAGAAATTGCCTGGGCCGGCGTTATAGGCGGCGAAAGTCATGAGCGTCCGGTCGGGGTCCTTGAGCGTGGGATCGTTCACGTACCTGTCGCGAACAAGACGAAGATACGCGGCGCCAGCGTCGACGTTCGCCTGCACGTCCCGGTCGACGCCTCTGATGTTCAATGGGGGCGCTGCCGCCGTCGAAGGGAGGACCTGCATCACGCCGACCGCGCCCCGGGGGCTGCGGGCCGCCTGATCGAGCTGAGATTCCTGATAGCCTTGGGCCATCAGCATCAGGTCGTCGAACCCGTATTTTGCGCCGGCCCGTTCGAACACCCTCAGCAGCTCCTGGAACCGCTGCATCGCTACCGGCGAATCTGCGTTGTGTAGCGCCTCGGGACCGGTGAAATAGCGGCGCATGACCGTCGCTCCGAAGCTCGTATTCGGCCCATGGGCGGCGACGAACGCCGCAAGCTCCTTCTGCAAGAGCGGCGAATTCTTCCGAAATGCCCACGCAATCGCCCCGTCGTCGTGGATGACGAGATCCTCGCGCACTCGCAAACCCGGGAGAATTTTCGCCCATACGTTCGCCTGGTAGTCGTCGACGACCGCATAGGGAAGGAGTCCAGCGCTCACCATCTGAAGGATGTCGTCATCCTCGAGATCCTCGTCGATCGCACGAATTGCGATCGGCGGGAGGCCCCTGGCCGCGAAATCCCCGTTGAGGCGCCGGAGGTTGCGGGAATAGGCGCTCGAGGCGCGAGCGAACGCCTCTTTGCCCGAAAGGTCGTCAAGCGAGGCGAGGCTTGGAGAATTGGGGCCGGTGACGACGACTTCCTTCACATCCCGAACCCAGGGCGTCGCAAAATCGATCACGGCCTGCCGCTCGGGCGTGATCGTCAGTTCGCCCGCGACGACGTCGCCCTTGCCTTCCGTCAGATCGGGGATCAACGCGTCGCGCGCCTCCGGCAGGAAGACCACGTGGATCCTCAGATGGCCCTTGGCGTATTTGGCGTTGAGCCAGGCTTCGAACGCCTGTCCCAATTCGGCCACCAGGCCCATCTGCCGTCCCCGGTCGATCATGTAGAGGGTCTTGTTGTAGGGAACGAGGAAACGCACGAACCGGCGTTTCAGCATACCGTCGAGGTCGCCGCTCCACGGCTGGCCGAGTTGCGTCATGAAATTGGGCTGAAGGGGAGGCGGTCGGCCGAAGGCCGAGGTCGAGCTTGGCAGACAAGCGACCACGAATGCAAGCGCGGTAGCGCCGGATATTTGACTTAGCCGGCATCGCCAGAAAGGCCGCGCGCGAGGGTTCATAGCGTCACCGACATTGAGCCCCATCCCGACTTCGACGAGGCTACGAACTAAAAATGATGAGGCTGTGACGATGAGATGATGAATAGTGCCGCGGGTGCAAATGCTCGGTTTGACGCAGCTCATTGGATTCGAGCCGCTTTGAGTCTTTTTGACGGTTCGCCCCGTCGTCGGGGAATGACGGCGATTTGCGTGCAACAGACGACCGGCGCCGACGTGAGGACTAAACCGCTCGCGCGGTAGCTGCGGCGAGGGCAGCGCGGGAAGCTGGGTCGGACGAGGCCAGGACTGTCTCAAAATCATGGGGTTCAACCCCATGGGAGACAGGAGCTTTCGCGATGTCCGACAAGCCCATCAACCCGCTGCGTCAGCGCATGATCGACGACATGACGGCGCGTCGGTTCAAGGAGAAGGTGCAGAAGGACTACGTCCGGCACGTCAGGACCTTTACGGCCTTCCTGGGCCGGTCGCCCGATACGGCGACGAAGGAGGACCTTCGCCGCTTTCAGTTGCATCTGGCGCAGCAGCTGTAGTAGCTGGCACTTGATCTGACGGTCAGCGTCGGGAGATGGGTCGGCTCTGCCTGTCAGATATGATCAGGCTGCGATCATTTTCTCCTTCGCAAGGGGCGTCGCGTCAAGGAAGGTCTGCATTGGCGTCTTGCCGAAGCACCATCGCCCCTGATGCGGCCTTTCCTCGTTGTAGCTCTGGACCCAGGAATCGAGATCGCCCTGGAGTTCGGCGATCGATCCGTAGATCTTCTTGCGGAAGGCGACGCGATAGAACTCGTCGAGCACCGTCTTGTGGAAGCGCTCGACGATGCCATTGGTTTGCGGGCTCTTGGTCTTGGTGCGCGAATGGTCGATATCCTCGAGCGCCAGATAAAGCTCGTATTCGTGGCGCTCGGGGTTGCCGCAATATTCCGTGCCACGATCGGTCAGCACGCGGCACAGCCTCACCTCCCTCGCATCATAGAACGGCACGACGCGATCGTTGACGAGATCGGCCGCGGTGATGGGCGTCTTGCGATCATAGAGCTTGGCGAAGGCGACCTTGGCGTAGGTGTCGATGAAGGTCTGCTGGTAGATGCGGCCAACCCCCTTCATGTTGCCGACGTAGAACGTATCCTGGGCGCCGCAATAGCCCGGACATTCGCTCTCGAACTCGCCATGCGCCTCCTTTTCGCTCTTGGCCTTCTCCAGCGCGGCCAGCTGGCTTTCGGTCAGAACCAGGCCTTCCTGGGCGACCTTGGCTTCGAGCGCCTTGAGCCGTTTCTTCATGGTTTCAAGATCATGACGCTGCCAGACGCCGCGAACGCCGGCCGGAGAAATAGAGTGGCCGAGTTTGCGAAGCTCGTTGGCGATACGGATTTGGCCATAAGCCGGCTGGTCCAGCGAAAGCTCGACGATGATCGCCTCGACCTCGGGCGGCGTGCGGTTCTTCAGGATCGGCTTTCGCCGCGTCAGTTCCTGCAGCGCCAATTCGCCCCCGGCGTCGTAAAGTTCCTTGAAACGATAAAAGCTGTCGCGGCTATAGCCCATCATCTTGCAGGCCTGGCTGACGTTGCCGAGCTGCTTGGCCAACTCCAGCAACCCAACCTTGGCGCGGATAATCTTCTGTTCCTTGGTCATCGTAGGTGTCCTCTCGAAACGCCGAGGCCAGGCGCTGCGAACCCCGACCACTCCGCGCCCGGCCTCGGCTTCCGCCTCAGCTATGACACCAACTGTCAGATTAAGTCTTAACTACTGCACAGCAGCAGATCAGCCCAGGTTCGATCAACGCCGCCGTCACCGCGCTTCGGTTCTTCTTCACCGTGACGCTCGAACGGCCAGACCTCGTTCGTCCTCTGACGATCGTGAACAAGCCGCGCAGGGCGCCGGTCGTGCTCAGCCAGGAAGAGGTCGCGCTCCTGCTCGAAGCCGCGCCGGGCCTGAAGTACAAGGCCGCGCTCAGCGTCGCCTACGGCGCGGGCCTGCGCGTGTCCGAGGTCGCGCACCTGAAGGTGTCCGACATCGACAGCCAGCGCATGACGCTTCGGGTCGAGCAGGGCAAAGGGCAGCGGGATCGCTATGTGATGCTGTCGCCGCAACTGCTCGAACTGTTGCGCGCATGGTGGCATGCGGCGCGGCCGCGGGCCTGGCTGTTCCCCGGCCAAAACCCGGTCAACCCGATCACCGCCCGTCAGCTCAATCGCGCCGTCACCGCCGCCAAAGACCTGGCCGGCATCTCCAAGCGCGTGTCACCGCATACGCTGCGGCACAGCTTCGCCACCCATCTGCTCGAACAGGACGTCGACATTCGCGTGATCCAGGTGTTGCTCGGCCACGCCAAGCTCGAGACGACCGCGCTCTACACCCAGGTCGCGGTCAACACGATCCGCGACGTCAAGAGCCCGCTCGAGCGGCTCGGCGTCAACCTGGCGAAGCGAAAGCCGGCCGACTGACCGCGGCCGCATGGCGCGGCCACCGGGTCACCACCTGGAGGTCGCCGACGTCTTTCGCGCCCACGGGGCGGCGTGGCGAATGGCCAACGCCGGTCACGTGAGCCTCGACCAGTTGAAGGTCATGTCGGCGATCGAGACCTGTCGCACAGCCGCGCTCGGCGGACACGTCGAGCGCTGCGAGGACTGTGCGCACGAACGGATCTCCTACAATTCCTGCCGCAATCGCCACTGCCCGAAGTGCCAGGCGGCCGCGGCGAGGGAATGGCTCGAAGACCGCGAGGCCGAACTCCTGCCGGTTCCCTATTACCACGTCGTCTTCACCCTGCCGGCGTCGATCGGCGCCGTCGCGTTCCAGAACAAGTCCCCCGTCTACGACCTCCTGTTCAGGACCGCCGCCCAGACGCTGACCACGATCGCGGCCGACCCGAAGCATCTGGGCGCGCGCATCGGCCTGACCGCCGTACTGCACACCTGGGGCTCGGCGCTGACCCACCATCCGCACGTCCACGTCATCGTTCCCGGCGGCGGCCTGTCGCTGGACGGATCGCGCTGGATCGCCTGCAAGCCCGGCTTCTTCCTGCCCGTGCGGATGCTGTCGCGTCTCTTCCGCCGGCTCTTCCTCGAAGGGCTCGCAGCCCTGCATGCGGCCGGACGCCTCGTCTTCCTCGGCGACCTCGCGCGGCTCGCCGACAAAGCCGCCTTCGACGCCGTCCTCGCGCCGCTGCGCCGATCGGAATGGATCGTCTATGCCAAGAGGCCGTTCGCCGGGCCGAAGGCCGTGCTCGCCTATCTCGCCCGCTACACCCACCGCGTCGCGATCTCGAACTCCAGGCTCATGGAGCTGGACGACAAGGGCGTCACATTCAAGTGGAAGGACTATCGGGTCGAAGGCCGCGACCGGTTCAAGACCATGACGCTCGCGGCCCACGAGTTCATCCGCCGCTTTCTCCTGCACGTGCTGCCGAGCGGCTTCCACCGCATCCGACACTACGGCCTCTTCGCCGGCGCGGTCCGAGCCAGCAACATCGAGCGCGTCCGCCATATGTGGACGGCCTCTTGGCAAGTGGTTTTCGACGCTCTGATCGCTTTGGTCGGCTGCGGTCATATGTCCGGCCTGTTGGTGCGGTATAGGACCGCTGGCCCTGATGATATTCGACAGTCCTGGTCCCTATCACTACGGCGAGCTCGGGGCTCGTGGCGGATGTCAGGGTGTCCTGGGCTTTCGTTGCGACCGTGTCGTTCATCACGTCGTTGCGCTTGCCAATCTCTTCGAAACTGAAACGTCTATCTTGGAGAGCTCTTTGTCGTCAGGCCTTCGTGTAAAGTTCGGTTCGGAAGGCTTCGCCGGTCGACATCATCGCCCAGGCGATTCTGGCCAGCTTGTTGGCCAGGGCGACGGCGACGACGCGCTCGGGCTTCCTGGCCCTCATGGCGACGATCCATTCGGCCAGGGCGCCTTTGTATTTATGGGCCACGCGCAAAACCGACGTGCATCCCACGACCAGCATCTTGCGCAAATACCGGTTACCCTTTTTGGTGATAGCGCCGAGCTTGTCCTTGCCGCCGCTCGAGTGCTGGCTCGGAGTAATGCCCAGAGACGCGCTGAAATCGCTTCCCGACCTGAAGACGCTGGGATCGGGATTGAAAGCGACCATCGCTGATGCGATCAGCGGGCCGAAGGCGGGGATCTCGTCCAGCAACCGGCTCGTCTGGTTCTTGCCGCTCGCCCGGGCGATCGTCTTCTCCAGATCGTCGATCTTTTCGTCGAGGCCGTCGCTGTGCGAAGCCAGCATCGCGGTTGCTTGCTTGGCCTCTTCGGGAAGGGTCTCGTCGGCTTGCGCGAGCGCCAGCAATTCCTTGACCCGGTGGATGCCCTTGGGCGCGATCAAGCCGAACTCCGAGAGATGACCGCGCAGCGCATTGACGGTCATGGTTCGCTGCTTGACCAGCAATTCCCGAGTCTTGTGCAGCATCAGCACGGCTTGCTGATCCGCGCTCTTGATCGGCACGAACCGCATCTCGGGCCGCGACATGGCCTCGCAGATCGCAGCCGCGTCGTTCGCATCGTTCTTGCCGCGCTTGACGTAGGGTTTCGTGTAAGCAGGAGGAATCAAGACCACTTCGTGCCCCAACGCCCGGATCTCCCGCGCCCAGTAATGGGACGATCCACAAGCCTCCATCCCGACGCGGCAGGGCGCCGCTTGGGCGAAGAAAGCAAGCACCTTACCTCGGCTCAATTTGCGCGTAACCGCAGGCGCACCCTCGCGCTCGATTGCATGCACCTGGAAAAAGTTCTTCGCCAGGTCGATCCCAATCCTGATAAAGGTCTTCATGGACGGCTTCCCTATCCGCGACCTGCACCGGTCACGCCTTGGCACTTGATGCCGTTCGGGTGAGGCCGTCCACATCATCACTACGGCCTCTTCGCCGGCGCGGTCCGAGCCAGCAACATCGAGCGCGTCCGCCAGGCGCTCGCCGCGCCCGAGGCTGCACCCGAGGGCTCGCACGCCGAGACCGACGGCCAGGCCGAAGCCGTTTCGCCGGCGCGGCGCTGCCCCTGCTGCGGCGGCCGGATGATCATTGTCGAGACGTTCGAAGGGCCGCGCCCCGCGCGATCGCCTTCCCCAAGCCGGATCAGGATCGACACGTCATGACCGACGCCGCGCGTCCCGCCTCGCAGCGCCGCTTCCCCTCGCCTCCAGCCGCACGCCGGAGCAGGAACGCGACGTCCTCCCGACGTCCGCACAGGCTCTCCAGCCGCCGAGCCCATCCCCGTCGCCCTCATCCGCGCCCGACAAGAAGCCCGTCGTCTCGGCTCCCGACGATGAAACCGACCGCCTTCCGCCACCGCCCCCAAATCGGCGATCCGACCGCGATCCTCAAATCCCCATAGGCCGCGCTCGGTCAAACAGCGCCCTTCCTCCCCGCGGTTTCCTCCTTACGAGGCTTTCAAACGCCGGCCCCCGCGTCTCGCACGACCGTCCGAAAGGGCCGGCGTCTGAAACCCTTCAGTTAAGCGGACGGCCGGAGTCGGTAGAGTCGAAGTGTGGCGCGGTGACGTAAGGCTGAGCATGTCCGTTTCCGCCCCTTTTGTCTGGCGGTGCCTTCGTGGCTCAGCCGTAGGTGTGGCTCAGATCGCGGCGTATCTGGCAGGCGTCAAACTATGGCTAGGAATTAGCTCGGTCGCCGGCCAAAACGTATGTTGCAATTTCGACGACTTCGGCCGGATTTTTGCCGCCGAAATTCTTGGCCGCCCGATCGGCGAGTTCCTTTGAGGAGTGCGCCGAGACAACTCGCCCACGCTTCTCGCCCCGGGCGACCACAGCATAGGCAAATCCGCGTGCTATGAGGTAGGCGCGATCCTGCTCGATATTCAGATCTGGACGATACCAACGATGGCCGCGATTCTGCAGCCGGTTGCGCCTCATCTTGCCTCCTTCGCGGCGCCTACGCGGGTTGGACCAGGTGGCAATCCGCGCTGGTTGCGCGCGCCTAGCCAACTGAAGCGCAAGCGCCAAGGAGCGAGAACCTAATGCGATGGCGTCCCGGTCCAGTCCGCTGTGGTCGCTTTGACATTGCTGACCTCCTCGGGATCGGTAACAACCCCGAAATCCGACATTCGCGGTCGCGCGAACTGTTTCGGCTTCAGAAGCCTGGAAAAAGGTTGCGCTGGCCGTCGGGTTAAGGAACGAGTCCTCGGCAGGCCCACGCGACGTTCGCAAAGGACCTCGGGCCGTCGGGCCGGCCTCGTAGGCATCGCGCACGGCGGCGTCGGCGCGTGCGCGCTCCGCAGTGTTCAGCGTTGCCACATACTTTCCGAGCGGCCCTTCGCCTGCGGCAATCGGCGCCCAATAGTCATCAAAGCTTTGGTAGTCCATGCGGTTCATCAGCTGCATTTCCGTAACGTCCACGAGACCCTGCTCGACAAAAGTCCGTTTCATTTCGCCCGGCTGCGTCCATCACACAGACCGCGGTTCGCAATACGCCGCTCAGGCTATCCGGAAGCCTTGCTTCGCCATGGTCTTGTCGGCTCGATGGGCCGGCGTGGCAATCCCTATGACAATCCCAAGGCCGAGAGCTTCATCAAGACGCTCAAGGTCGAAGCCGTCTATCCGATGGCCTACGAAACCTTCGCTGACGTCGCCCAGGATCTTCCGCAATTCATCGACGAAGTCTACAACGCACGCCGTCTCCACTCCGCTCTGGGTTATCTCAGCCCGCAACAGTTCGAGGACCGCAAACCCTGGCCCATGGTCAAATCAGCAGCCTGATCAATGTCCGCCCTAAGGCGCCCGCTCCATAGCCGGGGGTCAGTTTTGTGAGTCGATTGACACGACGATTTGGCAATCCCGGAGCGTCCCCGTCTGTCCATCGAACAGCTCCCCTGCAAAGTTGCTGAGAAAACAACATGGGCCCTTTTATGTCACATCCACTGTTTCGCATGCAGCCTCAGGACCGAACAATAGCCGAACGTATAAAATCCGGTTCCGTCAACATAGATCGCGCGAAAAGATATTGGCGTCTCGATGGGTGGCTCTGCCACCACATCAGTCCGCCGTCGCCCGTCAGAGAGTTGCGTCTCACTTCATGGGCGCAGCTATGAGCGCGTCGGCGCGGAACTCACGGCTCATGGCCGCGCTGGGACGCCCAGCGGCGACCAAGAGTGGAATTGTCAGCGAATCGGTGGCAGCGGAGTTGAGGATTGACGAACGCGGGCCGGGACAAATATGCTGTCCGCGGTACAGAGCGCCGCCGCCTCAGCCTGCCGAGCCTTCCCAACAATCGTCAGGGTCATCAGGCAGCCCGGTTGAAGGTGTTCGCCAGCCGTTCAGCCTTTAGAACCTGATGACTGATCGTGTGGCTTATGGCCGTCAGCGGCCTTCCCTGAGCCCGCAACGCCATCGCCTCTTGCTCCGCCTCATGCCCACCGGAACGGAATAGTCCCGCCCGGGGTCTTTTGACGGCGACGAGCACCTCCGCTGGCCTGTTTAGGGTCTCTCCTTTGGCAATCCACGGGCGCAATCGATGCCAGCGGAACTACTTCGATGCGCCGGGCGCGCGAGGTCATTCGTCTGAAGTCTTCAACCGGCCTGCCGACGCGCGAGTTCGCGTGGCGTTTTGGTCTCGCGCCTTCAACGGTTCGAGAGACGTTGAGTCGTTTGAGCCGCCGGTACTTGACCCTCGTCTAGTCGAACTTCAGCTCTGCCAGGGGCCAGGGAGCCCGCCCGTATCAATCGCCCTCCTCGCCAATCTCCCGCCGGCGATACCGGGTTCGGCAGCGCTCGTCCTCACGCTGTGCGGCCCCGCACCGCACGGACGATCCAGATCAACAAACACGCACCGATGAACCCTGCAATCAGGTAGCCGATCCATCCGCCCAGGGCGACGCCAAAGAAGCTGAGAATGGCGCTGGCAATCGCGGCTCCGACGATCCCGAGCACGATATTCATCAGCAATCCCATATCACTCTTCATGAACTGCTCAGCCAGCCAGCCTGCAATTCCGCCGATGATAATGGCGGCGATCCAACCAATTTCTGGGTCTCCCATGGCTCGTCTCCTCAGAATTGGGGTGCATCCCTGCACTCATCTCACAATTGTCCGACGTATCAGGGCAGTTTACAAGAGCGGCTCTGCTCGCTGGGGTGAAGGCGAGCCGGGACGAGCTGCGCCGGGATCGATTATATCGAGAACGCCAGAACAACGTTGAGGGGTTCGAGTTTAGATAAGGCCCGCGTAGTATCCCGGCATCCCGGCTCCTCGCCGCGAAAGCAAGAGGGCCCGGAGAAGTGATCTCTGGGCCACTAGGGGCAGCCGGAGCGTGAGAAAGCTGGACGATCCCTCGTACGGCTTTTACGCGCGATCAAGACGCAGATCGCCCGGTATTGGTTTCAGCCCTTCTTCCCCGTCTCCGGTTTTTCGGCTTTTTCCGCGGTCGGCTGGCGTCGGGCCAAAACACCGTTAGACGGAAGTGGCATCGTCTTGAGGCTCAAGCGGCTGCCCGAGGGGTACGCCACAAGCTGAGGTGTTAGGAAAACGTAGCGTTGTCGGAACGTTTCCCGAGCCGTCAGTGAAGCCGCCCTACCGGCTTCCGCGGCTAGCTACTTCGGCGCCGCCTCTGTTCCGGCGGGGCAGTCGCTGATGGTTTCTCACCCGTTCGCCGCTCGTGGCGTCGCTCGTAAGGGCATACGGTATAGCGATGAAAGTCACCGAGAAGTTAATCGAGCCGTAGAGAGTCAGGCTGACGGGGCCTCATGTTGAGGCTCACCCTGTTCTAGACGCTCGCGCGCACAATCGCGTCGCAACCACCTACATATGTGATCAACTCGCGCCGATGGTGCAGATTGGGACAAACGCATCAACGGGCCTGGGCGCCAGAGCCTCAGCATGAGCAGCCACGCGATCCCGAATTCGAATCATATCAGTGCATTCGGGTCGGGTTGCCGTTCGAAGACGCGGCGTTGGACGGCCGCCCAAAGCGGGCATTGCCATTTTTCGAAATGAATTGGGCACGAAACGCGAGAAAATCGTCAGACAATGGTTGTATGTTCGACTTGATGTCTGGACGGGCTCTCTCCCATGGCGGAAAACGGTAAGTCGAACAACGACCGGCTGCAAGTGTGCCGCGTGATCGACGTGCCGCTTCACGAGGTCTCCGGCATTTGTTTGCGTCGCGGCCGAAACGGTCGGATGCATTTGATCGCGGTCGGCGACCGGGTGGCGAAGATCGCCTGGTTTTTCCTGCCGCGCAGCGATGGGGGCCGGATCGACTGGCATACGAGCGACATTGGGAAGCTCTCAGGTTCGATGCTTCCCAAGCACGACCCCCAAATCGAGGCTGTCTGCGCTGACGGCTCCGGGCGCGTCTTGCTGCTCCAGGAAACGCCTCCGCGCGTCGAACTTATCGACCCCGAGGCGTTAAGTGTGGTTGCGTCGATCGATCTTGCGGTGGAAGGGCGCAGCGAAATCGCGCGAGCGTGGTCCGACCCGAAGGGATCGCGGGGCGAAGGAATGGTGCTACTGCCCGACGGGCATTTGCTCGTCGCCAAGGAGAAGAAGCCGGCGGCTTTCATCGAGTTCGGCCCGCCAAATTCGCGGTCGCGGGGCTTGGTCCGCGGCGGCGCGCTGGCGAACGGCGGGCGGTGGCCGATCAAAAAAGGGCGCCACCGGTTCGTTGCTCTCGCAATCTGGAGTCCCGACAAGATACTGGCCAAAACCTGCGCCGACTTCAGTGACCTCGAAATTGGTCCCGATGGTCGCCTCTATCTGCTCAGCGACAAATCCTCCACTATTGCGCGGCTCGATGATCTCCCGCCGGGCGGCGGCGGCGCTGCGCTCCTTGATGCGTGGCGGCTCGGCGATCTGGATGGCAAGCCGGAAGGGCTCGCATTCACCGCACAGGGTCATGCGGTCGTCGGGCTCGATACGCGCAAGCCGCGCCAAAATCTCCTCCTGCTGGAGCCGGCGGTTGCCGAGTTGCGCGGCGGTGGCCAGCGCCTGAGTTGATCCCTCAATCTGGCGTTGTCACGTCGCCAGTCGATGAGCGCGAAATGCTGGCGCCTCAGGAATTGTCAGGCCGCTGCGACCGCGGTCCGCCACGTGTTCATGGCCACATCGCGAAGCGCGCGGTGCGTCTGGGCGGTGATCAGATGGCGTTGGACGTTGAAAGTGTTGTAGACGGCGGCGTGTGTGGAGAGAAATTTCTGGGCAGATCCCAGGCCCTTGAACGGCGTTGTCACGGCGTCGGCGGCTTGGTAGCCGAAGAGCATGACGAAAATCAGCTACTCCGGATATCGGTTCCCTCCGGAGATCATTCACCAGGCGATCTGCCGTCGGTTCGGTCACACTGGCGCGAACCCATGGCTGCCAGAACGTGCGGTAGAGACCGAGATTGATTTCTGAGAGCCGCGCGAGGGCGGTGAAGCGCGCGTCACCCTCGGGGCTATTGACGCCGAACGCGCGGATGTCGTCGAGCGTGCGCTTCTCCAGACGGAACAGATAGTTGCCGTCCACGAGATTTCTGTTCGCCGTATCCGGTCCCGCGTCCGTGATGACGGCCTCATAGAGGCCGGGCGGCGTCGCTTCGATCATCTCCATGCAGGAAACAAACTCGTTGTGCTCTTTCGCCGCCACCTTGCCCGAGACAAAAATACCGAGGTGGCCGATGGTGGGATGCAGCGAATAGATGATCGTTTGTCCCCCGGCGACGATCTCGTCGACGTCGTCGTAGAGGTCGAGAATCCAGTCCAGCGCCTGCTGGGGCGGAGTGATGTCGTCACCCCAGGAGCAGAACACGACGATTGGCGATTTGATGTTGCGCAAATCGACGCGCTCGCCCAGCGACGTGCGAATTTGTCCGCTCGACAGCTTGTTGCCGACGAACAAGTTGTCCGCGATCCACTGCATCTCGCCCGCATTCAACAGGACCGGGTTGCCCCACCAAGTCTCGAAGTCGAGGAACCTCTCCGGTTCGGTGTCGACCTTCGAATAGACGTTGTATGGCTTGGTCCAATAGGTGTTGGCCGGGTTGAGCGACTCGAAATTCGCCACCAGATGCGCGCCGTCGAAGATCCCGGCGCCGAGATCGCCAGAGAACTCCGTCAGCCACGTTCCGCCGAGCAGCCCACCGAGGTAGCGCATGGGGTTCTTGCCCCTGACGCCGGCCCAGTAGGAGAGCGGTTAGCCCGCCAGAATGATCGGCCCAGTCAGGCCCGGCCGGATCGCCGCCATCATCATGGTCTGCCAGCCGGCCTGGCAGTTGGCGATCACGATTGGCTTGCCTTCGGCCTCGGGATGGCGCTGGGCGACGTCCTCGATAAACGTCCCCTCCGCGCGGCAGACGTCCTCGATCGTCTGTCCCGGTTCAGGCTTCGGCAGAAAGCCGATGAAGTACACGGGATGGCCGGCGCGAAGCGCGACGCCGATCTCGCTATCCGGCTTCATGCCGCCGATGCCGGGACCGTGTCCCGCGCGCGGGTCGACGACAACGACCGGCGGCTTCATGGGATCGATGGTGACATCGTTGGGGGGGACGATGCGCACGAGCGCGTAATTGGCCGGACGCTCGAGCGTACGGCCGTCGCGCAGGATTTCCACCGGGAAGGTCAGAACATGCGGCGCCGTCTTGGCCGACTGCGCGACATAGGTGTTCCCCCGCTCGCTCAAGGTTTCCATGAAAAGGACGCCGCGCTGCGCCGCGTCCCTCCAATATTCCGTGGCCGCCTCGAACACCGTGGAACCCTGCGCCATCACATCTTCCTCGTCGGCCTAGCCCTCGGACATCTCGGCGCCAGCTCTTAGGACCGGGGCCCTTTCGCGCAAACCGAGCCGCGCGTTCACTTTTTTGACAATCGTCAAAGCTTGCCCGAACCCAAGCTCACACTATTGTGACATCCGTGTAACGAAGGGACGGGAGACGTTCATGCAGGCGATTTCGCGCTTCGTGCGAACCACGATTCTCGGTGGCGTTCTTTTCCTAACACCGATCGTCGTTATCTGGCTCATCCTCAGCAAGGCTTACAACGTCGCGGGTCGGGTCCTGCAACCTCTCACCGCGCTGATCCCGGAGAGCCTCTCGGCGCGAACGACAATCACCGCCGTCCTCGAAGTGCTGTTGATCGCGCTCGCCTGCTTCCTTGCCGGGCTCTTCGCGCGGACGGTTTGGGCGCAGAGGATCGTGGGCGAACTCGAATCGTCCGTTCTCTCCAAGGTCCCGGGTTACGAATATATGAAGCAGGCCGGCGCGAGCGTGCTCGGCGTCGGCGAGACGGCGAATTATCCGGTCGTGCTCGTCAATCTCGGGGGGGCGTGGCGCATTGGCGTTCAGACCGACGTCCTCGGCGAGGATCTCGTCGCCGTGTTCATCCCCAATTCGCCAAACGCGCTGTCGGGCGGGGTGTTTCTTGTCGCCCCCGACCGCGTGCGTCCCGCCGGCGTCTCCCTCGCCGCCGCGATGGGTGCTCTCAGGCGCTGCGGAACAGGAGCGGGGGCGCTGCTGGGCGAACTCGCAGTGGTCGGGCCAGCTTAATCGGACTTTTGACGAAGGCAATTTATTTTCGATCGGGCGTCCGAATCGGTGAACGACCGCTCGCCGTTGAAGGCAGCTCGCCGAACCAGCTCAGGTTCTCGAGCACAGCCATCTGCTCGAGAGGCGCTGCGATCCTGTTGTTCAGCCGGAATTGGCATGCGGTTCCATTGTTCATCAACTTGAATACGCCCCAACGGCGTTAGCGCGTAAATGCCGCGCTTGGATTCATCCAGTGCAATGTAACGGATCCATCCGCGGCTTGAGCATCTGCCAACAGGTCCGGAGTCAAGTGCGCAGGGTCCCGAAGCAAGCAACTCCAAGAGCTTTATCTCGTTCTCCCGCGGCTGTCGTATCTTTCGAGAGATTTTCATTGTAAGTTCATATCATCTTAGCACCTCAAGGCCGCCCTGCGGAACCAGCGCATCGCGAGGCGAAACGTCACGAAATGACGAATGAGCTGCATGCGACAGCGCATAGTTAAGGGTGCTCCCCGGCACTGTCCGCGCCCACAATCCATTCGGCCTTGTGCGTCGCCTGGTATTCATCGACGGCGGCGCCGATAGTCGCGAAGAAGAACGCCTCGCCAACCCTATCGAACAGTCCGAACCGCTTCAGCTTGTCCTTCACGGGGTCTTTGAGCTCCGCAAAACACAACTTTGTTCCCTTGTCGCGCAGTGTGTCGTCTAGCTCGACGAGGGAGTCGGCGGCAGTGACATCGACGCTCGTTACCGGCTCGGCCGCGACTACGAGCCAAGTGACGTTGGCCGGCGCGGCGGTTGCAGCGGCGAAAACCCGCTCCTTGAAGAGCTCCGCATTGGCGAAGAACAGCGGCGCGTCCCACCGAAACAGCAGCAGGCCCGACAATTGGCGCGCATGGGGATAGCGGGTGATGTCGTGATAGCCCCTCACGCCGTCCGCGCGGCCTAGCACCGCGGAGTGCGGGCGCCACCCGTCCCACAGGAACTCGATGACCGCGATCACGACAGCAAGACCGATGCCGGGGATCGCGCCGAAGACGGCAACTCCTGCGAAACAGAGGATGGACAACCAGAACTCCCAGCGCTGAATCCGATAGAGTCGCTTGAGTCCAGAGACCTCGAAAAGTCCGATCGCCGAGGCAATGACGACGGCCGCCAGCGCCGCATTGGGGAGATCCTCCAGGAGGCGGGGCGCGACGAGCAGCAGGAGGGCCACAGCGACGGCGCCAACGACTCCGGTCAATTGCGTGCGCGCTCCCGCCGCTTCAGCGACGGGCGTGCGGGACGAACTGCTGCTGATCGGAAATCCCTGGAAGAATCCTGCAGCGAGATTTGCGGCGCCGAGACCGATCATTTCCTGATTGGGATCGACAGGGTCGCCAAGCCGTGCGGCGTACGCGCGAGAGAGGACGCTAGTATCGGCGAATGACACGACCGCAACCGCGAGGCCGCCGAGAACCACCGGCATTAAATCCTGAAGGCCGACCCAGGGTACCGAGAACGCGGGCAGTCCCGGAGGAAGCGGACCGAGCACCGAGACGTTGGCCCGCGTCTCCAGGCCGAAGACCTGAACGACGGCTGTCGCGCCGATCACGGCGATAAGGACGCCGGGCGTCCCCTTGAAGCTCCGGACCGACAGGATCGTTGCGAGCGTGGCCGCGCCGAGCGCGAACGCCACCCAATTGACCCTCCCGCCAACGATCTCGGAGCCGATCGACCAGAGGTCCCTCAACGGCCCCGCCTCTTCGATTTTGACGCCGATGAGCTTGGGCGTTTGGCTCACGAGAACCGCCAACGCGATTCCATTCATGTATCCGTAGCGGATGGGCTTGGACAGAAGCTCGGTGACGAAGCCCAGACGTGCGATGCCCGCAAGGATGCAGACCGCGCCGGAGACGATGGCCATCATTCCGGCAAGAGCGACCGCCCGGTTTGCATCTCCTGCGGCGAGCGGGGCCACGACACCCAGAATGATCGCCGCCAGTGAGGAATCGGGCCCGAGCACCAGGATGCGGCTAGGGCCGAACAGCGCGTAAACGAGGAGAGGGACGATAGTCGCGTAGAGGCCACATGCGCCGGGGAGGCCGGACGCGACTGCGTATGCGATTCCGACGGGCGCAAGCGCGGTGGTGAGCACCAACCCCGCTCCGAGATCGCGAACTAGCCAACGCGCTTTATAAATTCGTAGCGTCGCGATTCCTGGCAGCCAGCGGATCCAGTTCGCCGCTCTCGTCGGTTCAGGTTGAACGGCGTCCATTCGCTGAGCTCAACGGCTTGTGTCCGCTATTTCACGGGCCAACCCAACTCCGGCACATACTTGTACGGGTAGTTTGGTTCCGCGTAACCGTGCGACTTCTGCCTCTTTGGCAAGTCAGGTTTTTCGCGGAGCAGCTCCTCGTACGGGATCAGTGACAGAAGATGCGCAATTGTGTTGAGCCGGGCGCGCTTCTTGTCGTCCGACCGCACCACATGCCACGGCGCCCAGGGCGTGTCAGTCGCCTTGAACATATCGTCGCGGGCGCGGGAATAATCGTACCAACGACTGTAGGACTTCAGATCCATCGGCGACAATTTCCAGATCTTGCGTGGATCGTCGATCCGCCCCTCGAGCCTGCGGGTTTGCTCCTCCTCGCTCACCTCAAGCCAATATTTGATCAGCGTGATTCCGGATTCGACCATAGCCTTTTCGAACTCCGGGGCGACTTCGAGAAAGCGCTTAGCCTGCTCCATCGAGCAGAATTCCATGACACGCTCAACACCGGCGCGATTGTACCAGCTGCGATCGAAGATGACTATTTCGCCGGCCGCCGGCAGGTGTGCCATGTATCGCTGGATATACATCTGCGATTTTTCGCGTTCGGTCGGCGCGGGCAGGGCGGCGACGCGATAGATGCGCGGGCTGACCCGTTCGGTAATCGCCTTGATGACTCCGCCCTTGCCGGCGCCGTCGCGGCCTTCGAACACAATGCAGACTTTGAGGCCCTTGGCGACCACCCAAAGCTGCAGCTTGACCAGCTCGACATGTAGCCTGGCCAGTTCGCGCTCATACGTCTTGTTATCGAGCTTTTCGTGTCGCTCCGGGCCGTTCCCTTCGTCGGCCTCACGGCCTTTGCTCTGACCTTTTGTCGCAGCCATGCGTCCCTCCCTATTCTTCGTTTACAACACAGGCGCGCTTGCCTAGTAAAGGGGCTGAGGGCTTGGACGCAGGAGTGGCGATGCGAAGGCGGCGCCTTCGCTGCCGCGTCGCGAGACGGCTGAAGCGGTTGCTGCGCTCTGAGATTTCGGGTCCCGCTGGCGAATGGCCAGGTACGGATGACGTGCGGAGGAGACCCACAATGACCTATCGTCGGCGCGCTGCGACATCGGCCCTCCTGTTGGGCATAGGCGCGTGCGCGCTCTCGGTGAGCGGAGAGCCGAAACGCGGCGTCTCACTGGTCCCTTCGGCCCATGCTCAGGGCCTCATCCGCAATCGTTGCCGGCCGGAATTGTCAAGTCGAACGGCCGGATCGAGGCGACGCAGGTCGACGTTTCGTCGAAATACGCCGGGCGGCTGGCCGAAGTGACCGTCGAGGAAGGCTCGGCAGTGACCCAGGGGCAGGTCATCGCGCGCATCTCCTCGCCGGAATACGAAGCCCAATTGCGCGCTGCGAAGGCCGATGTCCAGAAGGCCAACGACGCGCTCGCGGCGGCGGAGGCGGAAATCACCTCCCGTCAAAGCGCGCTTGAGTTCGCCAAATCCGATTTCGAACGCGGGCAGGAGCTGATGAAGACCGGGTTCATCACCAAGCAGGTCTTCGAACAGCGCAAGCGCAACTGCAACTCTGCGGTGGCGGCGGTGCAGAGCTTCGCGTCGCAGCGCGATCAGGCCCTGTCCCAGATCGCCAACTCGGAGGCGGAGGTCGACCGCATCCAGTCGATCATCGATGATCTGACCCTCGTGTCGCCGCGGTTGGGACGCGTCCAGTATCAGCTTGCCCGAGCCGGAGAGGTCGTCGCCGCCGGCGCGCCGATCGTGACCATTCTCGACCTCACCGATGTCTACATGACGATCGTCCTGCCCGCCGCGGACGCGGGCCGGGTGGGGGTCGGCGACGAGGCTCGGATCATCCTCGATCCCATTCCCGACTACGTTGTGCCGGCGACTGTCAGTTTCGTCGCCGCTGACGCGCAATTCACCCCGAAGACCGTCGAGACGGCGGATGAGCGCGCGAAGCTTATGTTCCGCATCAAGCTCAAGGTCGATCCGCAGGTTCTTCAGGCTTTCTACACCCGGGTGAAGACGGGCGTTCGCGGCATGGGGTTCGTTCGCACCAAGGCCGACGTGGAATGGCCCGCGGACCTTCAGGTCAAGCTTCCCAAGCCGCCCGAAACCAAGGCGCAAGACGCTGCGCCGGCGAAGGACGATGCGAGCGGGGCCTCGACGCCTGACGCCAAGGCCCCGGACGCAAAATGACTGAGGCCATCGCGCGGGTTACGAACGTATCGCATCGATACGGCGCGACGGTTTCGCTCGACGATGTCAGCATCGACATTCCCGCGCGCATCATGGTTGGCGTGATCGGGCCGGACGGCGTCCGGCCCAGGCCATGTAGCACCAGGTGTCCCCGCAACTTTCGATATCAATCGGCGCTCCCGCCGGAATGATGGCCTTGACCCGATGATGCGTGCCGGGTCCCGCTCGCAGGTTCAGGTTCATGGTGGTGTGGGTTATAGCTGCGGTAGCCGGCAGAGCCGAAAACACCAAACCCACTGCCAGGGCGCTTGCCAAAATGGCGATACGGAATTGCATGGATGTTCTCCCTTCGTTGTTCGTGTAAGCAAGTTGATTCTGTCCCGTCAGGTAATGCGACCTTGTGGCTGCCGTCGAATGGGCAGCCGAACATGTAAAAGACCGCGCTGCCATCCGAAATGGCGGCAGCGCGGCGCGTCAGCTGACCGCGAGAGGTCGCGGGGTCGTCTTGCGCCTCGCCGGCGACGCTGACGTCGGACACTGACCACGTGGCGCGAGCCGTCGCGCCATGGCGGCATGTGTTAGGCAAACACTAGCGGAGGGTGCTCATCCCCCACAAAAATGTGCGTCCGTCAGCTTGCTTACGATAATCGCAGCCATCCTGTTCTGCGCCTCCGGGGTTTGATCGGCAGTTGATGTGAATGGCAGGCGCTCGCCGGTCCAGCACATCTGTATCCGGTTCTCTGACACTTTGTTGTCGTACACGAGAGCCTCGAATACGGCATTGGCGCGTCGTTGTGATAGGCGCTCGTTGAATCCCGCAGAGCCGACTGAATCGGTCTTGCCGAGTATTGTGGCGACGAAGTCTGGGTGACTTTCAATCATTCCAGCCACATCGTGTATTTGATCTTGGTCTTTGGGATCCAACGTATAGCCGCCGGTGGGAAAATAGATAAAATGGGCGTAGAGCCCGGCGGCAAATTCTTCACCTCTTGCGCTGTCCCGGCGTAAGCCGCAAAAAAACAGACGGCCACCGCTGCAAGGCCCTTCGTTACATTGCTTCCAAACATTGCTCTCCCTTTCTATTTTTGCTTTCTACGTTGAAACAAATCGCTGCATCCAAGGAGGCCGCCAACTTATGTCGATATTGGGTATCCCCTTCATTGCCCCGTTGTCCGGGAGTCGCTGGAACCCGGTGGCTTGACGATGGCGTTGTAGGGCGCGGGTCCAACGGCGAGGGCTTGTTGGGCGAGGCGATGAAAGAGCAGCCCGCAGGCCTTTGATCTGCGGCGATTGAAGCGGAAGGTGAATTCGTCGAGGTAGTAGTCGAGATGTTGATGCTGGACGCCACCTTGGTGAGTACCGATCAGCCATCGCTTGAGCAGCGAGGCGACGAGGTGGACGCGCGGCATGACTTCGTGCGCCGGGTCGGAGCCGCCGCTGAGGACCGTGACCTGATGCTGGTAACCGGCCCCGCCGCCAGTCCGGCATAACCCCTCCAGCCGTCGGTGTGAACCATCGCCCCGCGCTTCACAGCGCCTTGGACGAAGGGAAGCAGGCTGTCTGTCGAGACATCTCCGATCTGCTGAAGGCGGATGCGGCCAAGCCCCCGGCCGTTCTTCTCGACTGCTATGGCGACGATGGCCTTGCTCTCGGTTTCTCGGCCTCGCGTACCCTATTCCGCCAGATCGGTTGCTGGCTTCGCGCTGAAGCCGGCCGACAGACCCGCTCGGCGTTCCTAATCGCCGGCGGGGGAGGCAATGAACGCGATCGCTCCCCTGCATTGGTCGCTCGCCTCGCCAAGATGCGGCCTCATACAGTCGGCAATGTTGCCATATGTGGCCTGGGGGCAGAAATGCTGGATGTCCCCTTTGCACTCCGAGAAGACCCATGCAGCCTTGGACAGCCTTGACGAACAACCTACGGAGAGTTCGCTCATGTGCGCCTCTATGCACGCACGAATATGTCCCTCGCCGGGCGCAATGCCCGCGCATATGGACTTGAGATCGACGGTGCAATCTCGGTCCTCCGCTCGAACCGACGCCGTCGATGCCGTCAGAACCAGCGCCGCTCCGAGCGCTGCCGCATAAAATGCCGTCTTCATGTCGCTTCTCCCTTCAGTTTGATGACATACACTGGCCTATCTTAAGATCTCCCAGTATTCTCGTATTTCTCGACCGACTTGGCGTCGATCAATCCAATAGGGTTGGAAGTCGGCGGTCGGCGAAACTGGGCCGCGAGATCACGGTTCCGAGCCACATAGAAACGAGCACACTTTACGCCTCGTTTGAGTTCCACAAGGACGTCCACCGTCGCTCGATCCGCAAGGCTTCCATCAAAAGTCGCATGGCGCACGTACCAAGGCGTCGAGTGCACGGTTTTCACTCGAACGGGCTTCGGCACTGAGTGGCCCGCCCGAACGAGCAGGACGTGTTCCTTGCGATCCGAAAGCTGCGCCTCGAATCCGCGTCTCGACAATTCGTCAATCACTAAACGTTCGCCCGACGGGGCGCGCGCCTTGGCTTCCTCCCATTCCTTCCGTCTGCGGTCTCGCTCATCGCCTAACCCGCTGGACGCGTAGCGCCCATTCATCAAACCGCGCTGACAGGCGGTTTGAGAGCAGACGGCCGGCTATTGGGGGGGAGGTGCGCCAGCAGGCGGCGTCGCCGCTGGCTTCTCACCCGTTCGTCGCTCGTGGCGGTGCTCTTGGCGGCCGTGGCGTCGCTCATGGCGACCGGCGCGCCGCCCTTGCCGCCGTTGCATCCCATGTGTCCCGGTGGCCTGAGCGGGCGCGGCGGCGGGCGCGGCCGCCTGTGCTTCGGCTTCCAATGGCTCCAGCGCCGCCGCTAGCGTGACGCCCAATGCCGCCCCGAGTCCAAGCAAGGAAAGCGCCTTACGGCGCGAGACGTCTTCACGCATTATCCACCTCCCCGTTTCGAAGACCGCCCGGCCCCGGGTGCCAAGCAAGCACCGTTTCGTATGAACGGCGGCTGAACATGCGCGAGGGCGCGCCATTGCGTCGCTGATTCACGTCGTCCTATTGGTCGGCTGACTGAGCAGGTGCGAGAGGCTTGGCAGTCTCGGGCGGAAGCCGCAGGTGAGATCGAAACATCTGCACAGCCATCTCGTCGATTGCGCTGTCTTTCCGTGCTTTGATGCTGTTCGCCGAAGCTTTGTTACGCTAGTGCATCTTGCCGGAAATCCGCGGAGCGGCCTGCTTTATCGAGCTTTCGCGAGGCTTTTCAGTCCTTGTCTGGCGGCTTGGGATTGGCCTCGTGTTCGATGAGCTTGCTGCCGCTGGATGTGCCATCGTCGAGAGAGTCGTCGTCCTTGTCGACACCATAGAGAGTGCCGTCGGGATTGCGCCACGAAATGATGATGCGACGCGGCGGCAGGTCCGCGCCAACATTCACATCAACACCAGTGTAATCCAGCCGCGCCGCTTCGCCCGGGCGCTGTTGCTCAACACGAAAACGAAGCCGCATCGCACCGGCGCGAGTCGGGCCGCGGGCAGTCTCCGAAGGCATCCTCGGCCTGAAAATTCCAACCGAATGAGTGCAATATTAGCACTCGCTTCGGCTCCGCAGCCGTCGCGTTCCCTGCGGCGTAAGCCAGCAGAGTGACTGCCATCCACGCGCTGCGCGCCCATCCCATGGGATACCCGGGCAATCAACGGCACTATAATCGCCCACTACCCGAGAACATGGCGCCATTGTCAAGCAACATCCGGATGCGACCCAGGGCGATCGGGTGAAGAAGTTGGTGACAAACGCGCAAAGTGCTGAATCTGTCGATCTCCGCTGATTCGGTTGGCGGGAGGACGACGGTGGACGCTTCGGAGGCGATGGCGGCGGCGGGTTTTGAGACAACAGTTTTCCTGATTCATTTCAATGATATGCCAGACCATCGGCAGCCAGGAAAGGTGGCCTATCGGCTCGACGAGATCCTGCTCTTGTCTCTGCTGGCGGTTCTGGCCGGCGCGGAGGGCTTCACCGACATCGCGCGTTTCGGCCAGCGGAAGCTCGCCTTGCTGCGGCGCTTCCTCCCCTTCGTCAACGGCACGCCGAGCCACGATCACCTCGGCGACATTTTCGCCACGCTCGACGCTCAGGCGTTCCGGCGGTGCTTCGTGGCTTGGGTCGGCGCGCTGATGAAGACGCCGGTCGAACTCATCGCCATCGACGGCAAGACCTCCCGGCGCTCGGGCAACAAAGGAGCCAAGGACGCCATCCACATGGTGTCCGCCTTCGCCGCCCGCCAACGCCTGGTGCTGGCGCAGGCCAAGGTCGGCGAGAAGGCTAACGAGATCGTCGCCATTCCGGCCCTCCTCGACATGCTGTCGATCGAAGGCGCCGTCGTCACCATCGACGCGATCGGCTGTCAGCGCGACATCGCCCAGAAGATCATCGACAAGAAGGCCGATTACATTCTGGCGCTGAAGGGCAACCAGGGGACGTTGCGCAACGATGTCGAATTGTTCGCCAACGAGCAGAAAGCAAGGGGTTTCGCCGATACGCAGGTCAGCGTCGATGAAACCGTCGACGGCGACCACGGCCGCATCGAGACGCGCCGCGTCACCGTGATCCACGACGTCGCCTGGCTGCAACAGCGACACGAATGGCCAGGCCTCAAGGGCCTCGTCATCGTCGACAGCACGCGAGAGATCGGCGCCAAGACCGAACGCGAGACCCGCTATTATCTGACATCGTCGTCACGGCGCGCCGACCGCCTGGGACCGATGGCGCGCGACCATTGGGCGATCGAGAACGGCCTGCACTGGGTCATGGATATGACCTTCCGCGACGACGAGTGCCGCATCCGAACCGACAACGCCCCCGAGAACGTCGTCACCCTCAAACACATGGCCGTCAACCTCGCCCGCAAGGCCAAGGGCCGAGACTCCGTCCGCCTCGCCCTCAAAACCGCCGCTTGGGATGACGACTATCTCGCCAAACTCATCGCCGCATAATTTCCTTCACCCGATTCCCCTGGGATGCGACCCGACGAAGGGCGTCCCAAGAAGGCGCGTCATGTCGGCCCCGTCGCTACAACTTCTCGATTGGCGCGCCTCGTAATTTTTCATCCTGAGAGCTAGTAAATTTTCGAGGTCATGTTCACGCGTTCTGGGTCCAAGGTTCGCTCGAAGAGTCGGGACGCCCCGGGCGGCGAACGCGAAATGAAGAGATGCCTGGAAAAGAGAGAGGTTGTGCGCTTTTGGCAGATCGGCATCTTGGTTTGATGGAAGGCGTACGCGGCCTCCTTGAGACTGAGTTTGAGGCGGTTGTGGTGGTCGGGGATGAAGTTTCGCTGTTCGAGAGTGTGCGTCGGCTCCACGTCGCTATGGCCGTGGTCGATCTCTCGCTACGACATGGAGATGGGCTGGGGTTGATTCGCCGAATCCGGAGCGATTTCCCGCAGCTGAAGCTGATCGCTCTCAGCGTCCACGAGGAAAAGAATGTGGAGTTCGCGGCGATTGAAGCGGGAGCCGATGGATTTGTCCTCAAACGATCCATCGCAACGGATCTGCTCCCCACCATCGACGCAGTGCTTGCAGGAAGCGCGACGCGACATTTCCAAAAGCGGACGTGATGCGGGGTGGAGAATTCTTATGACCTTTTGCAAGGGCGCTGACGTGCGAGCGCGCTTACTCGGTGCGGGATCGGCGGCCGAATCGCCGCTTCGGTCGACCGTCGCCGCGGCTGGCCATTCGCGTCATAAATGAGCGTGCTTCATGCCTGCGCCCACGCTCAATATTGATCTTCGGGGCGTGGCCGCGCTAGAGAGCAACGGTCGGCTGTCGCGGTCGTCGTCGAGGCGCGGTGACGAAGTGCGAGCGCGCGGCTCGCCCGCCGTCTGACGGGGAAATGGGAGGGCGCGCCAATGATGCGTGCAATCAGCTGCGGCGCGAAGCGCGCGCATGGCCTGTTCGCTTTGGCGGTTGCCATAGCTCTGGCCGCCGACCCTCTGCTTGCTGAGGCTCAACAGAACCCAGCTCCTTCCGCGACGCCAGCTCCAGCTCCTGCGGAAACGCCAGCGCCAGCTGAGGCCGAACAACCGCCTGCAAACAGCTCGTTCACGCCCGAAGAACTCGAGAAGCTGCTCGCCCCGATCGCCCTCTATCCCGACCCGCTGCTCGCCCAACTGCTGCCGGCGAGCGCATATCCGGTGCAGATCGTCCAGGCCCAGCGCTGGCTGGAGAAGAACAAGGCCCTCGTCGCCAACAACGATTATTCCGACATCGACGAGCAGAATTGGGATCCGGCGGTGAAGGCGCTCGCGCGCTTTCCCGAAGTCATGAAGAAGATGAGCGACGATCTCGACTGGACGACCGACCTCGGCGACGCCGAAGTCAATCAGCCCCAGGACGTCGCAGAAGCCATCCAGGCGCTGCGCGCCAAAGCGCAAGCGGTCGGGACCCTGAAGACGACGGAGCAGCAGACCGTCGAGACCGTGGAGGCGAGCGTACCGGCGGGATCAGGCGCGCCTCAAGGGGCGGCCGCGCCGGAAGCGGCGAGCTATATCTCCATCCAGCCGACCGATCCGTCGACCGTTTATGTCCCGACCTATGATCCGGCCGCGGTCTATCAGCCCTACACTGGCATCGCGCCTCTCTTGGGCTTCGGCGCAGGCATCGCTGTCGGGGCGTTGTGGAACAACAACTATTGGAACTGGGGAACGGGCGCGATCTACCCCCCGGTCTGGGCCGGCTATTCGGGCTGGCGTGGCAACGTCAATAACGGCAACGTCAATATCGGCAATAACGTCAACCTCGGCAACGTCGGCAATAACGTGAAGCCCTGGCGGCCGAACGCGGACTATCGGCCCGGCATGGGCAGCAAGCCGGGAATCGGCGCCAATCGCCCCGGCGGCGCTGGCCGACCCGGGAGGCCAGGCGGCGTCGGCGGCCCCGGCGGCATCGGCGGGCCGGGTGGGCCTGGAGGAATCGGCGGTGCAGGCCGCCCCGGCGGCATCGGCGGGCCAGGGGGCGTCGGCGGTGCAGGCCGACCCGGCGGCATCGGCGGGCCAGGTGGGGTTGGCGGTCCAGGCCGACCCGGCGGCCCGGGCGGGGTTGGCGGTCCTGGTCGTCCTGGAGGCGTGGGCGGAGTCGGTGGACCCGGCAGGCCAGGCGGGGTCGGCGGCGCCGGCCGGCCCGGCGGCGTCCAAGCGGCCAATCGTCCGGCTACGCGTCCGGCGGGCCGTCCTAGCGGCGGCGCCCGTCCAGCCGCGAGGCCGAACGTCGGCCGGCCGGGAAGCTCGGCGATGGGCGGCGTAAGGATGGGCGGAGCCAACGCGGCCTTCGCCAATCGCGGCGCGTTGAGCCGCGGCGGAATGGCGGGTGGCTTCGGCGGAGCGAGGGCGGGCGGCTTCGGAGGAGCGAGGGCAGGCGGCTTCGGCGGGGGCGGAATGCGCGGCGGCGGCGGCTTCGGCGGCGGCGGGCGCGGCGGCGGCGGCTTCCGCGGCGGCGGCGGGCGCGGCGGCGGCGGGGGCGGCGGCCGGCGTCGCTCCGACATGCGGCTCAAGCATGACATCGTGCTGCTCGGGCGGCTCGACGACGGCCTCGGCTATTATCGCTTCGTCTACAACGGCGGCCACACCGCCTACGTCGGCGTGATGGCGCAGGAGGTGCAGACCGTGATGCCGGAAGCAGTAATGCGCGGCGCTGATGGCTATATGCGCGTTTCCTACGACCGGCTTGGATTGCCGTTCGAGACCTACGACCAGTGGGTGGCGACCGGCGCGCATTTGCCCGGTGTGAAACCGACCGCGCATTGATGGCGGCGCCGCCTGGCTCGCGCGTGCGCGCCGGCCGGCGCCGGCGATGGATGAAGCGAGCCGATAGCGGGAATGCGGACGAGGACAACGACGATGACAATGAGGATCGGCGGCATTCTCGCGGTGGTCGTCTTGATCGCCGCGGCGCTTCCAGCGCTCGCCCAAGAGACCTATCCGACTCCGGAAGCAGCGGTGAAGGACCTCGTCGATTCCGCCAAAGCCAAGACGCCAGGCTTCGGCGACCGCATTCTCGGCAAGGACGGCGCGGCGTTGCTCAGGTCTGGCGACGCCGACGAGGACGCCGAGAACCTGAAGGAGTTCAACCAGGCGGCAGCCGCTGAGACCGCGATCGACGACGGTCCCGACGGCACGAAAATATTGCGCGTCGGCAAGAACGGCTGGACCTTGCCGCTGCCGCTCGTCAAGACCGACACGGGCTGGCGCTTCGACGTCGCCAAAGGAAAGGAGGAGATGACCAATCGCCGGGTCGGCTACAACGAGCTCAGCGCCATTGAAGCGTGCAAAGCCTATGTCGCCGCCCAGGACGAATATTTTAGACTGGATCGCGACGGCAACGGCTTGCGCGAGTACGCGCGCAGGTTCATCTCGACCCCCGGAACCCACGACGGCCTCTACTGGCCGCCGGAAAACCAGGCCGATATTTCGCCGCTTGATGGATTCGCTGAAGACGCCAATCTAGCCGGGCGTTCGGGCGAGAAGCCGGAGCCTTACAACGGCTATTACTATCGCATCCTTACTGCGCAGGGGCCGGCGGCGCCGGGCGGCGCCTTTTCCTACCTCATCAACGGCCACATGATCGCGGGCCACGCGATGGTCGCCTGGCCGGCGGCTTATGGCGACAGCGGCGTCGAGACGTTCATCTGCGGCGAGAACGGCGTTGTCTACCAAAAGGACCTCGGGCCGAACACTGCCGCTCTTGGCGCCTCGATGGCTCAGTACAATCCCGACGCGAGTTGGAAGGTCGTCGAGTAGCGGCGACATAAGTTTCAGCACCGATGGCCCGATCGGCGTTGATGAGGACCCCAGTTTCGCTCGCGCGCCACTGCTACGTCAAAGTACTAGCCGAGATTATGTAGGGGGTCCCTCTTGGGCGCTGAAACGCAGCCAGCTACGGCCGGAAGCCCCGAGACCGCTCCAAGGTTAAAGCCGTCCGCCAGCGCCTGGCGCTGCCCCTCGAAAAGCGCACGGCTCCTCGCCGAAACGGCGAAGATCCCAGGCGCCACTACGTGACCGCGTTCCGTTAACGATGACCCTGCCGACGGGTTCAAATCGGTCGATGGCGGACAACTCGCGTGTCGGACTCCCTGGACGTTCGCTTTTCGATTGTAGCGTCCAGCTCCGCCCCGATGAGAACGATCACGACCGAAAGCCAAATCCAGGTCATGAAACCGACGACGGCGCCCAAGGAGCCATATATTCGATTGTAACTGTTGAATTCCGCAACATACCAAGTGAAGATCATCGACACGGTGACCAACAGCACGGCGGCAAGCGCGCTGCCCGGCGTCACCCAGCGCCACCTTGCATCGCTGCGACTCGGACCAATGCGGTAGACGATGCTGAGTCCGATCATCACAATGAGCAGGGTCACTGGCCAACGAAAAACTGCCGCGAGGCTCTCCGCGCGTTGGCTCAAACCCACGAAGCTGAACACATGCGGCAGAACGCCGATCAGCGCGAGAAGGCCGTAGACGACCGAGCCTAGGGTTACCACCAGTGTTCTCGTGTAAAATTGCAGCAACCCTCTCGTTTCCTTGCTTCCATGCACGACGTTCAGCGCATCGAAAAGGGCACTCACTCCAGAGTTGGTGCTCCACATCGAAACCAGAGATCCGATCAGGAACGCGATGCTCAGGGTGCTGATCTGGTTTTCAGCGAGCAACAATACTTGCTGCTTGAGGAGGCCGATAACACTGGCTGGAACGACGCCGGACAGGATAGCCAGGCGCTCGGGGATCGCATGAGGGTCGGCGAATAAGCCGTAGAGCGAAACGATCGTCGCCAATGCCGGGAAGATGGCCATCAGACCAAAGAAGGCCACCCCGCCGGCGGTGGCGAGCAACCTGTTTTCCGGAATCGAACGAAGAACGCGCGAACCGATGTCAGCCCAAAGGGAAGGGTCTAAGGGCTGCAGTCGGGCTGCGTGGTCCGCCTTGAGCACTCGCGCGGCCTCGTCGTCAGGGGCGTCCGCCCCTCTCTGTTCAAGCGCACGACGACGGTCATCGCCTCTATCGCTCATTGTCGTCGCGCCCAAGTCTCGATCCTAAGTTTGAACTCTTCGCGTCAGCCACATAGCACGTTCAGTCAGCCGACCCCCATTCACCGGACTTTCGCCGTCCACGCTGTCGCCGAACCCGGATTCGCGCGCAGGACGCTGGCTATCAGGAAAAATCTGTCGAACCGACCGGCAGGACGCAGACGCTCTCGCGGCGGTTGAAAGGGCTCTTTGCTGTACAGGACAGGCCGCGCAAGTGGTCCTGCCGTTCGACACTGCCGGCGACGTGCCAGGGTCTTGGACTTGCCGTCTCGCGCATGATCGCGTTGTGCCCAGCCCGGGACGCATATGCGGGGGGACTGACCGCGACTACGCCGGAGCTTGTTTCAGAGAGCACAGTGTGACCGGTGCGCCGCGTGTGCCGCCTCTCATGGCGACGGTGCGCCGCTCGTGATGCCGCAACAAACTGAAGGCGACCGACAACCCAATAGTGGAAAACACCTTTCGTCGCGAAACCATGTCCGATACGATTTTCGCGCTCATCTCATCACCGGGCAGACGACCTCCGTTGAGCTGTTGAAAGTATTGGAGCGGGCTGCTTTGGCCCAAGCCTGACCCTCGCCGAAAGAGCCGCATTTGATTTTACTAAGCTGTCGGGCGAGATAGTCGCCAAACCACGGAGGGGAAGACGATGTCCGGGACGCCAATCATGGATCGCGCCGGGACGGCGGAACAGTCGCGCCTTCAACAAAGCCGGGACACCGGGAACCTGTGGAAGCTGTGGGGGCCCTACCTCAGCGAGCGCCAGTGGGGAACCGTAAGGGAGGACTACAGCGAGAACGGCGACGCTTGGGGCTACTTTTCCCACGATCAAGCGCGCTCGCGCGCCTATCACTGGGGCGAGGATGGCGTCGCCGGCTTCAGCGACGACAAGCAGCGTTTGTGCTTTGCGCTCGCCCTCTGGAACGGCAAGGACCCCATACTCAAGGAGCGCATGTTCGGCCTGATCAACAGCGAGGGGAACCATGGCGAAGACGTTAAGGAGTACTACTTCTACATCGATAGTACGCCGACCCACTCGTACATGAAGATGCTCTACAAATATCCGCAAAGTGAATTTCCATATCGTGATCTGGTCGAGACGAACCGCCGGCGCGGTCGCACTGAAGCGGAGTACGAGCTCATTGATACTGGCGTATTCAGCCAGGATCGCTACTTCGATGTCTTCGTGGAATACGCCAAGGAGACGCCGACCGACATTCTTATCCAGATCAGCGTCTGCAATCGCGGCCAGGACACGGCGCCGGTTCACGTCCTTCCGACGCTCTGGTTCCGCAATGTCTGGACCTGGTGGCCCGATACGCCGAAGCCTTCCTTGCGAGCGGTCATCACGGAGAACGGCGTCGCGGGCATCGCCGCGTCCGATGCCGAACTCGGCGACTATTTCCTCTATTGCGAAGGGAAGCCGTCGCTGCTCTTTACCGAGAACGAAACCAATAATCAGCGGATCTTCGGCACGCCCAACGCAGGGCCTTATGTGAAGGACGGGATCAACGATTTCGTCGTCGGGGGCAGGCAGGAAGCCGTCAATCCGGGGCTGGAGGGGACGAAGGCCGCCGCGAACTATCAACTCAAGATGGGGCCGCGGGAGACTGCGGCAATTCGCCTTCGCCTGACCAAGACCGCGCCCGACTCGATTGGCGATCCCTTCGGCGACCATTTCTCGCAGATGTTGGAGCGCCGTCAGCAGGAGGCTGACGAATTCTACCGCACAGTAACGCCAGCGCGCGTCGACGAGGACGCTGCCAGGGTGATGCGGCAGGCGTTGGCGGGAATGCTGTGGACCAAGCAGTACTATTTCTTCGACCTGGCCAAGTGGCACCAGGAACACGGGCGCGATCCTGCCCAGGCGCGGGGCCTAGCGACGCGGAACCGCGAATGGGCGCACATGGTGAATGACGCCGTCATCTCGATGCCGGATAAATGGGAATATCCATGGTTCGCGGCCTGGGACCTGGCGTTTCACACGATCGCGCTCTCGACGGTCGACGTCGATTTCGCGCAGCGCCAGCTCGAACTGATGTTGAAGTCTTTCTACCTGCATCCGACCGGACAGATGCCGGCCTACGAATGGAACTTCGGCGACGTCAACCCGCCGGTGCACGCCTGGGCCGCGATCTTCCTGCATCGGACGCAGCAGGCGCTCGGCCGCGAACCCGATATGGAGTTCCTTACAAGCGTGTTCACCAAGCTGTCGCTGAATTTCACATGGTGGACCAACCGCAAGGACCGGTTCGGCAAGAACCTTTTCGAGGGCGGCTTCCTCGGTCTCGACAACATTGGCGTCTTCGATCGCAGCGCGCCGCTGCCGACTGGGGGCTACCTCGAACAGGCCGACGCGACTGCATGGATGGCGCTGTTTTGCCAGAACATGCTCGAAATCGGCGTCGAGTTGGTGAAGCGCGACCCAGCCTACGAGGATCTGGCGACGAAGTTCATGGAGCATTTCCTTTGGATCGGCCACGCGATGAACGGTGTCGGTCCAGACGGCATGTGGGACGAGGAGGATGGCTTCTACTACGATGTCCTTCGACTTCCCGACGGTCGTTCGATGCGACTGAAGGTGCGCTCCATCGTGGGGCTGCTCCCCGTCTGTGCAGTCACCGTCATCGAACCGTCGGAGCGGGAACGGCTTCCGAACCTCGTGCGGACTTTTGCGGAACGTCTGCGGCGAATGCCGGATTTGCTCCGCACCATTCACGCGACCGGGCCTGGCCATTTCGGAGTGGGCGAGCGCGGCATCATGGGTCTTGTGAACCAGGACCGGCTGCGCCGCATCCTGTCCAGGATGCTCGACGAGGACGAGTTCCTCAGCCCCTACGGCATCCGCGCGCTGTCACGTCATCACGCTGAGCATCCCTTTGTGTTCTTCGCGGGGGGCCAAGAATATCGAGTGAGTTATCTACCGGCGGAGTCGGACACCGGCATGTTCGGCGGCAACTCCAATTGGCGTGGACCGATCTGGATGCCGGTGAACGCGTTGTTGGTGCGCGCCCTGCTGCAGTATTATTTGTATTATGGGGACACGTTCAAAGTCGAATGTCCAACCGGCTCCGGCAACCTGATGAACCTTTTCGAGGTCAGCCGCGAGATCGCCAATCGACTGACCCGCATTTTCCTCCGCGACCAAGCAGGGCGGCGGCCGGTGTATGGCGGGGCCGAGAAATTCCAAACCGATCCGCATTGGCGCGACTACCTCCTGTTCTACGAGTATTTCCATGGCGACAACGGAGCGGGCATCGGCGCCAGCCACCAGACGGGGTGGACCGGGGTCGTAGCGAAATTGATCGAGATCTTCGGGCGGGTCGATCCGCAGGCGCTCCTGGAGGGCGGCATCGCCAAGTCCTTTGGTCAGGCCAAGGAAACGAAACCGGCAGGCAACTCTCGCGCGCCGCAGATTCCGAAATCTCGAAGGACCCCGTCGCCTCAAAACGCGCCGTAAGAGACGGGAGTGCGTCCATGACGATCGCGCCACGCTATCCCTCCCTCTATCAGCTGAATACCCGAGTTTGGTTGCGACGCCTGTCGCATGACCGTGGCAAACAAATCACTTTGGCCGAAATTGACGACGCCACGATCGACGGCTTCGCTCGTCATGGCTTCGACTGGATTTGGCTGTTGAGCGTCTGGCGGACCGGTCCCGCAGGCCGGGCCATCTCGCGGAGCAACCCCGAATGGCGAGCCGAGTTCAGAGCCGTCCTGCCTGATCTCGACGAGGACGACATATGCGGCTCCGGCTTCGCTATCACCGCCTACACGATCAGCGACGAGATTGGGGGTGACGCGGCGCTGGCGCAGTTTCGTGAACGGCTCGCACAACGCGATATCAAGCTGATGCTTGATTTCGTGCCGAACCATACCGCACCGGATCACCCACGGGTGAAGTCCGACCCGGACTACTATGTGCAAGGCAGCGAGGAACAGATTGGCTCCGCGCCGCAAAACTACTTGCAGGTCGAAACCGACCGGGGGCAGCGAATCCTGGCGCACGGACGCGACCCCAATTATCCCGGTTGGCCCGACACGCTGCAGCTCAACTACGCCAATCCTGAGCTGCAGAAGTCGCAAATCGACGAATTGATCGCCATCGCCGGTAAGTGCGACGGCGTTCGCTGCGACATGGCGATGCTGGTTTTGCCCGAAGTCTTCCAGCGCACCTGGGGCGTCGCCCCAGAGCCTTTCTGGCCGAAGGCGACGGCGGCGGTGCGCCACGCGCATCCGTCCTTCTTTTTCTTGGCGGAGGTCTATTGGGACCTCGAATGGACGCTGCAACAGCAGGGCTTCGACTATTGCTACGACAAGAGGCTCTATGACCGGCTGCAGTCCGACGACGTCCGATCAATTCGCGAACACCTTCACGCCGGTCTCGACTACCAGGACAAGCTTGCTCGATTCCTCGAGAACCACGACGAGCCCCGCGCCGCGTTGACATTCCAATGGCCGAAGCATCGCGCAGCGGCGGTGATCACTTTCCTGTCGCCGGGCCTGCGCTTTTTCCATCAGGGCCAGTTCGACGGCGCACGGGTGCGAGTGCCAGTACACCTCTGTCGGGGCCCGGTCGAGGCGACCGACCAGGATGTGGCCCCGTTCTATGACAAGCTGCTGCTGATGCTGAAGGACACCGAGGCCATTCGGAATGGTGACTGGTCCCAGATCGACCCGCTGCCGGCTTGGCCCGGCAACTTCAGTTCAGAGGGCTTCGTTTCCTACGCCTGGGCCGGAAAGGACGAAGGCCGCTACGTCGCGGTCATAAATTACGGAGAAGATCGCGGGCAGTGTTATCTCCACCTGCCATTCCCAGAGCTTGAGGGGAGACGGGTGCTTCTCACGGATCTGATGGGCAGCGAAGTCTACCATCGTGATGGCAGCGATTTGGTTGGTCGCGGCCTTTACATCGACCAAGCCCCCTGGCAGATCAACGTGTTTGAGCTCCGGAGCATCAGCGCGGCTGCATGACAAGTCCAACGGAGAGCAAGCAAGGTTCGGGATCGAGGAATCAGGTCCACCTTTGCCCTGTCCATGATGTGCTAGAACCTGCCCAGTCGCGGGTCTATCTCGGCAGCCACGCTGCGGCGAGTTGATGGGTGGTTCGATCGTGATCGACGCAGCCAACTATTCTGCGACCGAGACCTTGCGCGACGGGCGCACGGTCGAAATTCGCGCGCAGCGTTCCCAGGACCGCGAAGGCATGCACGCGGCGATCGCGCGATCCACCTCGGGGTCGCTTTACCGTCGCTTCTTCGGGGTCAGGCGCGAGTTTTCGGAGAAGGAGATGGACTATTTCCTCGACATCGACTTCGTCAACCACGTCGCTTTGGTGGCGGTGGCCAACGACGCAGGCCAGCCGACGATTGTCGGCGGCGGGCGGTATGTTGTCGTCCAGCCCGATCAAGCCGAAGTCGCGTTCGCGATCATCGATGCGTATCAGGGCCTAGGCATCGGCTCAGCTTTGATGCGCCATCTCGCAACCCTCGGCCGTGAAGCCGGACTTCGTGAGTTCATCGCCGAGGTCCTCTCGGAAAATGTCCCCATGCTGAATGTGTTCGAGCGCAGCGGCCTCGCAATAGCACAAGGCGCGAGGGCACTGTCATCCACGTCACTCTGCGTTATCCCTGATCGCCAGAGGCGCTCGGGGCTGCTCTCCGAGCTGGTCGCGCTGCGCAACCAACGTCGAGGATGATGATCCATGAAAACTATCGCTCCAAGAAAAGACTGGCTTTCGGTTCGAAAGAGAGCATGTGTGTGGACGTCCGTGAGCGCTGAGGCGCCGCGAACGAACCCTTCGCCCCGACGATCGCTTCGATCCGGGGCTCGCGTCAGTGAGGGGCCGGGATTGGCCGGTACTCGAAACGCGAAGGGTCAAACATGTCTATCAAATTCAACGACACGCAACTTGTGCTGCTCAGCGCTGCGTCGCGGCGCGATGATCATTGCGTGGTTCCGCCAACGGGTGCAAAGCGCGGCCGAGCCCAGAGGGCCGTAGCCAAGCTTCTCGAAGCCGGGCTCTTGAAGGAGATAAGGGCAAAGACGGGAGCGCCGATCTGGCGGCGCGACGAGGAGACCGGGCAGACCTATGCGCTCAAGCTGACCGCCGCCGGCGCGAAAGCGATCGCGGTTGACGACGCGACGGCGTCTGAGAGCATGGGGGAACGGCGTGCGGACCCGCCGATCGTCTCTCCCAATCCGAAGCTCGAACTTGGTTCAGGCGCAGCGGCAGCCATTGACAAGCCAAATAGCGGCGTCGCCGCGAGCCCAACGTCTCCGCGCGGCGGAACCAAGATCGCGCAGGTCGTCGAACTGCTGCAGCGCGGCGATGGCGCTACTCTCGCCGAGCTTGTCGCCGCCACCGGCTGGCTGCCGCACACGACGCGGGCCGCGCTCACCGGCCTGCGCAAGCGCGGCTACGCCGTCGGAATTGATCGGGCCGACAAGGTGCGAGGATCGGTCTATCGGATCGAGCCGACGGAAATGGAGGAAGATAGCGCCGCGCCGCACGCTGAAGCGTCACAGACTTGCGAAGCGCCACCAGATCGGCCCGGGCGCGCCGCGAATCTGCGAACCCCTCGGGCGGCGTGATGGCGAACCGCCGAAATTCGAGCGGCGCCGGCGAGGCATCCATCCCGCCAGCGCCATCGGCGTCAGCGCGCGAAACCCTCGACGCTTCGGTCGCGAGACTTTCCGGCCTCAACACGGATCAGCTTCGCCTCCAGTGGCGAAACCACCTGGGCGGGGTTGCTCCCGCCCATCTTCCGGGATGGCTGCTCCTACGCGTGCTCGCCTATCGGATCCAAGCCGCCGCATTCGGGGATCTCGACAGGGCGATTTTGCGACGTCTGCGCGAGCACAGGGACGAAGCGTTCGAGTCGGCGGGCGCTCGTCCCTTTGCACCCCGCGGGCCGACCACGCGCGAGGGCGTCGGGCTCAAATCCGGAGCTCTACTGGTCCGCGAATGGAACGACCGTCTCGAGCGGGTCATGATCCTCGACGACGGGTGCGCCTGGAACGGCTGCGTTTACCGCAGCCTTTCGCAGGTCGCCAAGGCGATCACCGGCACGAATTGGAACGGACACCGCTTCTTCGGGTTGAAGGCGGTCAGGACCGGCGCCTCCAACAGAAAAAGAAACGCCACCCCAAGACCGGACTCATTGCTCGATATTGGCGTGTCGCCAACCCTCGCCGGGTTCGCCTCCGCAATGCCCGATCGTTCGCCGCCTCTCGCAACCAAGGAGTCCAATTCGGCATCTCCGAACAAATCGGCTTGGCGACGCAGCTGCGAGGGCGGGCCAACGGTCCGCGGAACGCGTGAGAACGGTGGGAATTCGGTTCGCAGACCGCGACACTCCTCGCTAACCGACCGAAATTGCGAGGGTTTCTGCCGACCCGGAAACCGCGGCGGTTTGCCGGGACTGCATGGTGGAGCTGAGGGGATTCAAACCGCGATGCTTTTGGCGGCGATGGCTTCCAGCACCGGCCTCAATCTTGAATGGTCGGTGGCGGAACGACGTTTGCCATGAAAATCGTTCTGGTCTGGCCTTTCCAGCGCCCGCAGGGCGGAGAAGCTCGATCGGGCGGATCACCGGCCGCAGTTGAGTTGACTCTCTAGGCGGCCGGACAGTCGCGCCAGTTATCAGAAGCCTTCGCTATTCCCGAGTGCCAGCGCGACGCCGTAGCAGAAGGTGTCGAGTAGGTCGTCCTCGCGGTCGCTGTCTCGGTCGCCAACGCGAAAGCTCTCGACTTGGTCGAGCAGGTGGTTTCGTGAGTGTCGCTTGTAGATGACCGTCTTCTCGAAGGCTCGGTCCGTGTACTTGACCAACTCGCGATGGACATAACCGGACACAGAAATCGCGCGCTCGTCCTTGCCCATCGCGGTGAGCTTGGAGTCGATCGGGTGCGCGGGCATTTGCCGTCGCAATGCTTGCTGGAGGAGAATCGTCCCCGAGTTCTTGTCCTCGATGAAGGCGCCGATCGAGCCGCGGCGGGCACGACACAGCTGAGCAAGTTCTTCGAGGCGAGCGAAGACCTGAGGCAACCAGGTTTCCAGCATCGCCCCTTCGATCTGCACGACGTCCCAGTCCAAGATGAAAAGCGAGATCCTGCCGAGGGTGTCGTAAGCGAAAAAAGTCACGGCCGTCGCGTCGTTGTCGGTGCCGGTCTTGGAGGCTGTGTCGATGACGGCAAAGACGGCGTCGCACCGAGTGGGGAGGGGAAGGGGTTTATTGTCAACGAGAAGCTTTTCTCGACTGAAGAACGCGACGCCCGACCAATCGACGAACTCGGCCATATATTCCTGGGCGTAGACCAGGGGGTCGTTGTCCTTGCGCAGATCTTCGTGAAACTGGGCTTGGCGCCCGCGCCAATCCTCGACGCTTTCATTGGCGGCACGCTTCGGAAGCAACGGGTTATCCATGGTGGTGGCATGGAATTCATGGAATCCGTACTGAGGGTCCACGCAGATGTTGTAGAAGAAGTTGTCCGGGTTCCTGCCGGCGGAATTCGAGCAAACCAGCGCCTCGCCGCCGTAGTCGAATAAGGTCGGCTTGATCCCCTTCTCCCACAGCGCCATCATCGAATCGTCTGACCGATTGTCGCCGTCTTTGGTGAATGCGGCCTCGTCGATCACGACGCGTCGATATCGCCGGCCTCGGCCAGCGATCGCGTTCTCCAACGACCAGAAGTCGATGCGGCCGCCGTTCGAGAGACGGATCACCGGAGGCGTCCTCGAGCTTGAATCGAGGATCGGCCCGAGCATTTGCGTCAGATCCAAATACACTTCGGACCAGGTCATATGCTGAGGAGCGAACCAGGCGCATTCCTCGCCTTGCACGAGCCCCTGCGCGATCCAGGTCTTCGCGAACTCCGTCTTGCCGAACCGCCTTCCACAGCGAAGCGCTTTGAAGCGATGAGGCCGCAAGGCCCAATAAGCCTTTAACTGCCCCAAATGCAGTCGTCCGAGCGATATGCGCCGCCCGTGGGCTCTCGAGAGAACGGACATCGCGAACTTTGTTCTCTCGATCAGTTCTCGGACGACGACCACCATTCGGCAGGCGTGGCGTCGCGCCCAGCCGCGAAGTCGGCAGTCTTCTGGCTGGCGGTCTGATCGGGGTAGTCGGCGATCCAGTTCTCAACCAGAATCGGGTCCACGCCTGGATCACCGTAACGCTCGGCGCGCGCCACGATTGTGAGCGCCAGTTCGGCTGCGCTGAGATCTCCGCTGATGGCGCGGTCGACAAGCATCTTTAGGCTCAGTTCGCGATAGGTGGCGACCTTGGTTCTGCCCCGCTCCCGATATTCGATCGGCGAGTTGAGCACGGCTTTGATGCGCTCGGCGAGCGGGGTCGGCTTGCGCTTCGGACGTCCTTTTGCGTTGCCGGAGACGCCGGCGCGAAAGCGCCCGCTCAGAGGCGGCTTGCCATAGCCGACCTGGTAACTAGCCATCGCTGCTCCTCGCAGAGCCTTCGGCGACAGCCCGCGTATAATCGCTTTCGACGAATCGGACTTCTGTCGACCTGTCTGAACGGCTGTGGGCGAACTCCTGATACTTCAAGAGCGCCTGCCATGCTCGGGGATTGCCGGACATGGCTTTTTGCATGAGCTGAAGCACGATCGCCTCCGTTGCGGTGACCCGCGCTGGCTCGCCGCTCACGCTTATGGGAACTCGGCGGCCCAAGAGGCGATCCATGATTTCAGGCGTGCTTTCCTGGCGGACAGGTCCACGCCGACGCCTACCCCGACCTCGACCCTTCGCTCGGTGGCCGCGCTTGATCGGCGGTTCATTGGAGCCCGGTCCCACGGCTGCTAGATCCCACCATCTTTGGAATGTCGTTCGGCGCACATCTCCTCAAAGGTCTTGCCGCTCGCATGAACCGCCGTCTGTTTCGTCATGCGTTGCCAGCGCCCTATTGCGGTATCCACATGGCCTGGATCGAGTTCGATCGCATAGCCGCGTCGTCCGGTCCGTTCGGCGGCGAGAATGGTCGTGCCGCTGCCGCAAAAGGGATCGAGAACGATGTCGCCGCGCTGCGTCACGTCGAGGATGGCGTCGCTGACCATCGCGATGGGTTTGACGGTGGGGTGCAGTTGCAGCCCGCGCGTGCGCCCGCGCCGAGCAAAGGAGTTCATGCCCGGATAGTTCCAGACGTTCGTCCGGTTGCGCCCGTGCCGGCCGAGCTGAACGTTATTGACGTGCGTCGCGTCGCGTCGGCCGAACACGAACACGAGCTCGTGCCGAGAGCGATAAAGCGATCCCATGCCGCCGTTGGTCTTGACCCATATGCAGAGGTTCAAGAGCCTACAGTCGACCGCTCGGATCGCGCCGACGACCTCGAGCAGGTGGCGCCAGTCCATGCAGGCAAAGAAGGTTCCCCCATCGACCGAATGGGAGACCAGTAAGCCGAATGCGTCCACGAGAAATCGGCAGAATGCGTCTTCGGTGAGTTCCCCAGCGGCCATCGGAAACTCGCGGTGTTTCTTCGCGCCCTTGCCGCTCACATGGCCCTTCACCCGGACATTGTAGGGGGGATCCGTGAAGACGGCGCCGGCTTTCTCCCCGGCGAGAAGTGCGCCATAGGCGTGAGAATCCAGGGCATTCCCACAGAGGAGACGGTGGTCGCCCAAGGTCCAAATGTCACCAGATCGCGACACGGGCGCGCCCTCAGGGACCTCAAATTCGTCCTCGGAATCCGTGAACTCGTCCGGCGGCTCCAGAGACTGAATTCGCAGATCAATCTCCGGCGGCTCGAAGCCGGTCGCATCAATCTCGAAATCGAGCGCGATGTCGGAAAGCTCCTTCAACACAACCGCCACTTTGCGATCGTCCCAGCTCGAGCGATCGGTCAGCTTGTTGTCGGCCAGCATGTAGGCTTTGGCCTGAGCCTCGGTCAGATGCTCGAGACGAATCGCTGGCACTTGCGCGAGATTGAGCCGCTTCGCCGCCTCCAGCCGGCCATGTCCGGCGATAAGCCGGTTCGCCTTGTCGACGAGAATGGGCGCATTGAAGCCAAAGGCTTCGATGCTGCGCGCGATTGCCTCTATTTGCGCCGAGGAGTGCGACCGCGGATTGTTGGAATCCGGAACGATTGAGCCGACGGGCTGGTAGGTAACGATCGCCCGCTGGATGGGTCGCGATTTTCGTGCACGACCGGGCGATCGAAGACGAACGGGTGACGTCACCGACGCGGGCGCGTCCTCGCCGTTGCGATTCTGATAGATACTTTCGTTGTTCCGTTTCAAGCGATCCCCGGCTCCGGGCGTCGTGTCGCCAAAAAAACGACCGCTCAGCAACGAGGTATCTAGGGCGATCCCCGGCCTGGAAAAGTGGAGTAAATTTAAAGCGTTATGCGCTGGAATTAGCTCCCGCTCCACTCGGCGGTTCCATCTCTGAAAGAGCGCCTTCCGGCTGCGGCTCATCCATGCCGAGGGCGTGACGCAGGTTTCGGAGATAAATGTCGTGCAAGGGTCCGAGAATCAACTCCTTGGCCCGCGCGACTTCAAATGGACGCCTCCAGGCGGTCAGCGGATTTTCGCCACGGCTTGACCTCTTGGGTTGCGCGTCCGCCTTTCCAGCCGGCGCGGTCGCAAGGCGAAACAGGGCCTCCGCGGCCTCAGCGGCGAAAGGATTGCGCGAACCAGGATAGGCTCCGTGAAGAACCCGCCAAGCGAGGAGTATCGCTCCCGCGCAAAACACCATCAGGTTTGTTCCATCGGGATCCGCAATGTGGCCCGGACCGCGCTTCACGCCGCCCTTCGCTGAAGAAAGCGGTGGAGAGAAAACAGAATCATGGCATCGACGTTTGAGGTCCCACAGCAGATCGATAAGCAAGATCCGATCGAAAGAGGGATACTTCGGCGCCATGACAAACTTCATCGGTTGGCCAGCCAGGCCGCGCAGAATGACATCCGCAGCTGCACTCAACCCCTTCAACGCATCAACCATTTGTTTTCGCCCAAGCGGCGGCTCCAGTTCGATGTTCGGAAAGCCCTCCATTGGTCGAGCCCAAGACCTTAAGTGACGCACGAGCCCCTCGGGCGGGTCAGCGCCTTTGCAAACGAGCCGAGCCGCGTCCTCCGGCCTGGGCTTCGATCGCCGCCGAACGACGATCCCCGCCCATCGGCTTGGGCCGCAGATCGCCACAGGCTTCGGCTTGAGCGACCCAGCGGATCGCGCTCGAAACCCCGACACGAAAATGCGCCGCAGCGCGACGGCGCGACATCCCGCCCTTGACCGCCTCGACGACCCGTTCGCGAAGATCCAAGGAAAGAGGTTCAGCCATCCCCGCCGGCCTCCTTCGCCGGTCAAAAGGATGAATCAGATTTCCCCCAATTCGTGAATCCTCAGCGATTCTATCGGCTCGAAAACCGCTCTAGCGTCTGGTGGGCTGACGTCCGACGAACCGCCGATATTACGAGTGTAACGCGATTTCCGCTCTCTGAAATTCTTCCGTAGCACGAGGTCGCCATCTTGCAGACTGAGCTGGACCCCGGATTTAGGACCATTGGCTAAGGTGTGAAATGTCCTGCTCTGTCGCAACCGATGGAGCGAGGAATGACGAAGTCACGCAAGAAGTTTGATGCGGCGTTCAAGGCGAAGATTGCGGTTGAGGCGCTGCGCGAGGATGCGACGGTTCTGGAACTGGCGAAGCGGCACGGGGTGCATCCGAACCAGATTTATGCCTGGAAGAAGCAGGTTCTCGACAATGCGGTGAGCCTTTTCGCGCGAGGGGCGAGCGGTTCGGGGGATGGCGAGGAGGAGCGCGAGCGCGAGACGGCCAAGCTCTACGCCAAGATCGGCCAACTGACGGTCGAACGGGATTTCTTGGCCAGGAGGCCAGGGCGATGAGCGCGCCCGATCGAAGAGCGATGGTCGAACGGCCTGGCAAGGACCTGTCGGTGCGCCGCCAATGCGCGCTTGTGGGCGTGGCGCGCTCGGGGGTCTACCGCCCCAAGCCCGTCGCCGAGGCGGACGATCTGGCGGTGATGCGCCGCATCGACGAACTGCATCTCGAACTTCCGTTCTACGGCTCGCGGCGAATAACCTTCGAACTCAACAAGGAAGGCCGCGGGGTCAACCGCAAGCGAGTGCGGCGGCTGATGCGGGTGATGGGGATCGAGGCGCTGGTTCCGCGCCCCGGCACGAGCAAAGCCGCGCCCGGGCACAAGATATACCCCTACCTGCTGCGCGGCCTGAAGATTGTCGAGCCGAACCACGTGTGGGCGGCCGACGTGACCTACATCCCGATGGCGTGCGGCTTCCTCTATCTGGTGGCGATCATCGACTGGGCCAGCCGGGCGGTTCTGGCATGGCGGCTGTCGAACACCAACGATGCGAGCTTCTGCGCGGCGGCGCTGGAGGAGGCGCTGATTCGGTTCGGAAAGCCGCGGATTTTCAATACCGATCAGGGCTCCACTTTCACCGCCGAGGCTTTCACCAGCAAGCTTGTGACGGCCGGCGTCGTGATTTCGATGGACGGACGCGGCCGCTTCATGGACAACATTTTCATCGAACGGCTGTGGCGCTCGATCAAGTATGAAGAAGTGCATCTGAAAGCCTACGCCGATGGCTGCGAGGCGCGGTCCGGCATCAGTTCCTGGATGAACCTCTACAATTTTCGGCGCCCTCACCAGGCGATGAACAACCAGATGCCGATGGCGGTGTGGCGCGCCGGCATGGACAAAATCGAGGCGGCGGCGAGGGCTGTGGATATGCCGCTTCGCTTGGACAACGCAAACGCGTTGCCCACATACCCACAGCAGAAGCAGCCAGAAGCGGCTTGATTCTTGAAGGACAAGGGCAGGCGAGATCACACCTTAAATTCAACCCCTCGTGGTCCCACGAATGGGGTCCAGTTCAGACCACGAGGAAACGATCCTCGTCGACCAAACGAGCGCCTCGACCTCGACCGGCAGCGGCCCATGAGCTGCTCATAGCCGGCGACGGCGTGGACGTTGAAGCCTGAGGCCATCGAAGTCTCCGTGCGCTCGGCAAATGCTCAGACCTCGACAGGGCGGTCGCCAAGACGCCAGAGCAATCGCATTGCTGGCATAGCCGCTGACGAAAAAGAAACGCTCTTGGCGCGTGCTTGGCCACTCCAACCATCGCGCGAATGTCCGCTCCGGGGAACGCCCCAAAGTCAGGATTTTGCGCGAAACTGCCGCTCACAACGGTAAGCGGTCGTGTCTGGACCATTGGCGCCTTGCGGGTTATCTCCACTGAACCGAAACTGAATCGTTTGCCGGAACGCGCGAGAAGTCGGCCAACTCATGAGAAATGTCAGATGATCGCCAACATGAGAATGCTCGCGGCGTTTGTGCTTTCGTTGGCCACAGGACTAATGTCCTTAGCCGCGAGCGCGCAACAGGAGGCGCAGAATCCCCGCATCGCGCTCGTCATCGGCAACGCAACCTATCGGGACCAAGCGCTGGCGACGACCGCGAACGACGCCGGGCTTGTCGCGCAGACGTTGCAGGCGGCGGGTTTTGATGTGGTCGGCGCTCGCGATCTCGACGGCCAGTCCTTGCGGACCGCGTTCCGCGATTTTCTCGACAAGGCGTCGGCAGCCGGTCCGGACATGCAGGCGTTTGTCTATCTCGCCGGCCGCGGCGTGCAATATAACGGCGACAACTACTTCGTGCCGGTCGACGCGCAGATCAACCGCGACGCCGACGTGCCGATCGATGCGGTGCGAATTTCCGACTTCACGCATGCGCTGGCCCAGACGCCGGGCAAGGCCCGCATCGTCGTGCTCGATGCGGCCCGCCCCAACCCTTATGCCTCGCAAGGGTCGCCGCTTGCGCCGGGACTCGCGCTGGTCGATCCGGAGCCGGGCGAACTGATGGCTTTCAATGCGGCGCCGGGCACTTTGGCGGGCGACGAACAAGGTCCATATGGCGCCTATGGCAAGACGCTTGCTGGCGCGATCCGCCAGGGCGGCGTCGATGTCGTGGAAGTATTCGACCAGACCCGGGTGACGGTCAACCAGCTGACGCAGGGCGCGCTGCTTCCCTGGAGCGCCTCGAAGCTGAACGAACCCTATTACATCTTCGAACGCGCCGCCGATGCGCCGCCTCCGGTCGCCAGCGCTGTGACCAACCAGCCGATCGCCGGCCTTCCTGCCGACGCGGCCTATGCGGCGGCGCTGCAGCGTGACACGATGAGGGGCTACGAGGAGTACCTGGCCAACTATCCCGATTCGGCTCAAGCGCCGCGCGTTCGCGCCATTCTCGCCGCGCGGCGCGAAGCGTACTTCTGGCTGCGATCGATCAAAGCCAACACCGCGCATGCGTATTGGACTTATCTGCGCCGTTATCCCAACGGCCCGCACGTCGCGGATGCGCGACGGCGTCTTGCGATGATCTCGGCAGCGTATGAGCCGCCGCCCGATTTTCAGCCCATGACCTATCAGGACCTGCCGCCGCCGCCGCCAGACGAAGACTTTTACGAGGCGCAGCCTTATTACGCCTTCGACGCGTTCGGCCCTCCGCCGCTGCCGCCGCCGCCAGAATATTACACGCAATATTATTACGTCGAAGATGATGACTGGCGCGATTTGCCGCCGCCCCCGCCGCCGGTCGATGTTGGCTTTCTGCCGGTGCTGCCGGTCGCAATTCCGCTCGTGGTCGGCGCGATCGGGTTCCAACATTACAAATATTACAATCGCAACGGAGTGGCGCCTGCCGGCCTGCCACCGTTTCGGCCGCCGCCGCCTCAGCCGCCGCCTCTGCCACGCAACATCACCCCGGTCCAGCCGCCCCCCCCGACCTCAGCCCGCCTTACCGCACCCGTCGCCGGCCACGTCAAGCCGCTGCCGCCTATTGGCCCTCCGGTGGGGCCGAGACCGCAGCCAGCAACGCCTGCCGCCCCTTCGGCGGGGGGGCAAACGGCCCGCCAGTGAGCCGAGTGCGCCCGCTGCAGCAGGCAAGTTGCCGACAGGAGCGCCTGTTGCGCCTGCTCCCGGTGGGAAGGCGCCAACTGGTGGGCCTGTTGCGCCAGCATTGGGCGGGAAGCGGCCGACGGCTACGCCTGGCGTGCCGGCCCCACTGCCCGGGGCGCCGGTGGCGACGCCGGGCGGAAAACCGCCGGGCGCCGTGACTGCTCCCCCGGGCGGAAAGCCGCTGACGATCCCGCCTCGTGTCGCAGCTCCCACGACCGGAAGTCCCGCGGCGCCTCTGGGCGGAAAGGCGCCCGGCGCTCCGACATCGCCAGCCGTCGGGAAGCCGCCGGCCGGCACGCTCGTCGCTCCCGCGCCCGGGAAAGCGTTACCGGTTGCCCCGCCGCCCGTCGTGACTGCGCCAAATACGACCCCGAAACCGCTACCCAAGGCACCGGGACAAGCGCCCGCGCCGGCGCAGAATGTGGTTCCGAAACCAGGCGTCAGTCAGCCTTCCGTAGCCCCGGTGGCTCCGCCGACCGCGCCTCTACCGCCGGTCGTTCATGCGTCACCGCCGCCGGCGGCTGCGGTCGTCCATGCACCGCCTCCACCGCCGGTCGTTCATGCACCACCGCCAGCTCCTGCCTTCCACGCGCCGCCGCCCCCGCCGGTCGTTTATGCGCCGCCACCGCCGCCGGTGGTCCACGCGCCTTCGCCAGTAGCGCCGGTCGTTCATGCGTCACCGCCGCCGCCAGTCGTTCCCGCGCCTTCGCCAGTGGCGCCGGTCGTCCATGCGCCGCCGCCGCCGGTCGTTCACGCGCCACCGCCGCCGTCGGTCGTCCGTGCGCCGCCGCCACCGGCCCAGCATGCGCCCCTGTGCGGAAAGCCCGGACTACCGCCCTGCCCCAAGTAGACAAAATTAAGGGGGCGTTAGGCCCAGGTTGAAAACACGCACAGCAAGCCGCATTGGGTCCGATTTGACCCGTCGGCTACCCCGTCGGCGAATGCGCGTTTGAGACGTTCGAGGCGACGTCCCGAATCGGTAGAGTCGAAGTGTGGCGCGGTGACGTAAGGCTGAGCATGTCTGTTTCCGCCCCTTTTGTCTGGCGATGCCTTCGTGGCTCAGCCGTAGGTGTGGCTCAGATCGCGGCGTATCTGGCAGGCGTCAAACTATGGCTAGGAATTAGGTCGGTCGCCGACCAACACGTATGTTGCAATTTCGACGACTTCGGCCGGATTTTTGCCGCCGAAATTCTTGGCCGCCCGATCGGCGAGTTCCTTTGAGGAGTGCGCCGAGACAACTCGCCCACGCTTCTCGCCCCGGGCGACCACAGCAGAGGCAAATCCGCGTCCTATGAGGTAGGCGCGATCCTGCTCGATATTCAGATCTGGACGATACCAACGATGGCCGCAATTCTGCGGCCGGTTGCGCCTCATCTTGCCTCCTTCGCGGCGCCTACGCGGGTTGGACCAAGTGGCAATCCGCGCTGGTTGCGCGCGCCTAACATCGATGCAACTCGTGAAATCAAACATAGGCCAACGCCGACATAAGTCGTTGATCACGGTCAAAACTCACCGGCTCGGCAATGACCGGAGCCGACGTATTGACCGCGGCCTTGGACGCCTCAATTGGGCGGAAAGCGCGCCTACAAGGGTCGCCTCGGGAACGACCGGAGTCCGCCCGGAGCGGAAGCCGTCATTCGATTGCGGGCGCAAAATCGGCTTCACCGTCCGGAGCGGAAGTTGCGGCAGTGGTTCATGGAACGACACGGTGGGCGGATGACTGGGTGGTGACCTGTCGAACCCGAGCCGAAGCCGAACATGTTTTGGCTCGGGCGGCAAAGATTCTCGAACAACTCGGCGTCACACTCAACCGGGAAAAGACCCGGATTTACTGCGCTCGGTCAAACCAGTCGCTCCGTCGCCGTCGGTCTCGACTACCTCCGGCGGCATCTCCGCATCAACTGGTCGCCGCATCCGAGCGACGAAGAAGCGCGCCGAGAATACGAACAAATTTGGTCCCGGCTAGGAATCCGGTCGATCGAGGAGCTCATTGAGCTGCCCCTGATGAGCGATCCGGCCTCCCTCGCGACGCTCGATGTTCTGACGAAGCTCGTGTCGGCCGTTTGACATGTCGATGCGAATCTTGCGTGCATGGCGATTTGCGGTGCGGTCAATCTCAGCCTCGAGCGAGGCAACAGCGACGGTTCCTGCTACCATTATGTGTCGCTTGGCCATATCGCTGGGCCGCGCTTCGGCGACTACGCGGCCGGCTTTCGATTTGGCCGGCTCGGCTACCAACTGGTCGAACAACGCCAGCTGAAGCGCTTCCAAGCCAGGACCTACAAAGACTTCGGGGCTCACGTCATACCGTGGACGAGACATGTCCGGACCTGCCGCGATATCTTGCGGCGTGCGCTCGAGATCGCCAGCCAGAGCGGCGACCTCACCTTTGCGGCATACAGCCATGTCAGCTTGAACTCGAACCTACTTGCGGCGGGAGACGCGCTCGCTGAAGTGCAACGCGAAGTGGAGATTGGCCTCGCGTTTGCGCGGAAGGTGCGGTTCCAGTTCGTCATGGACCTCGTAGGCGCGCAGCTCGGCCTCGTCCGAACGCTGCGCGGTTTTTTTGCCCTGTGTCTGGGCGGCATTGGCCGTGAAAAGGAGGGTGTCGTTGCCGTGCATAACGAGCCCGTACTGGTTCGCGTTCACAGCCAGTGCTTCACCGGGGACGTCTTCGGCAGCACGCTCTGTGATTGCGGAGCGCAATTGCATCAGGCCATGTCCCAGATAGGGGAGCATGGTAAGGGCGTCGTTCTTTACATGCGCCAGGAAGGACGCGGCATCGGCCTTTTGCCCAAGCTTCAAGCATATCGCTTGCAGCACATGTAGTAGCTGGCACTTGATCTGACGGTCAGCGTCGGGAGATGGGTCGGCTCTGCCTGTCAGATATGATCAGGCTGCGATCATTTTCTCCTTCGCAAGGGGCGTCGCGTCAAGGAAGGTCTGCATTGGCGTCTTGCCGAAGCACCATCGCCCCTGATGCGGCCTTTCCTCGTTGTAGCTCTGGACCCAGGAATCGAGATCGCCCTGGAGTTCGGCGATCGATCCGTAGATCTTCTTGCGGAAGGCGACGCGATAGAACTCGTCGAGCACCGTCTTGTGGAAGCGCTCGACGATGCCATTGGTTTGCGGGCTCTTGGTCTTGGTGCGCGAATGGTCGATATCCTCGAGCGCCAGATAAAGCTCGTATTCGTGGCGCTCGGGGTTGCCGCAATATTCCGTGCCACGATCGGTCAGCACGCGGCACAGCCTCACCTCCCTCGCATCATAGAACGGCACGACGCGATCGTTGACGAGATCGGCCGCGGTGATGGGCGTCTTGCGATCATAGAGCTTGGCGAAGGCGACCTTGGCGTAGGTGTCGATGAAGGTCTGCTGGTAGATGCGGCCAACCCCCTTCATGTTGCCGACGTAGAACGTATCCTGGGCGCCGCAATAGCCCGGACATTCGCTCTCGAACTCGCCATGCGCCTCCTTTTCGCTCTTGGCCTTCTCCAGCGCGGCCAGCTGGCTTTCGGTCAGAACCAGGCCTTCCTGGGCGACCTTGGCTTCGAGCGCCTTGAGCCGTTTCTTCATGGTTTCAAGATCATGACGCTGCCAGACGCCGCGAACGCCGGCCGGAGAAATAGAGTGGCCGAGTTTGCGAAGCTCGTTGGCGATACGGATTTGGCCATAAGCCGGCTGGTCCAGCGAAAGCTCGACGATGATCGCCTCGACCTCGGGCGGCGTGCGGTTCTTCAGGATCGGCTTTCGCCGCGTCAGTTCCTGCAGCGCCAATTCGCCCCCGGCGTCGTAAAGTTCCTTGAAACGATAAAAGCTGTCGCGGCTATAGCCCATCATCTTGCAGGCCTGGCTGACGTTGCCGAGCTGCTTGGCCAACTCCAGCAACCCAACCTTGGCGCGGATAATCTTCTGTTCCTTGGTCATCGTAGGTGTCCTCTCGAAACGCCGAGGCCAGGCGCTGCGAACCCCGACCACTCCGCGCCCGGCCTCGGCTTCCGCCTCAGCTATGACACCAACTGTCAGATTAAGTCTTAACTACTGCACAGCAGGAGGAAGGACTCGACACAATCGAGGCCAACACGCGATTGGGATACAAGGCGGACCTACGCCATTACGGCATTGGCGCTCAGATTCTTCGCGACCTTGGCGTGCGCCAGGTCCGCCTGCTAACGAACAACCCACGCAAAGTGATCGGCCTCGAAGGTTATGGTTTGCGCATCGTTGAGCGGGTGCCTATCCAGGCGCCTGTCAATCGAGACAATGTTAGGTATCTGAAAAAGAAAAGGACAAGTTGGGGCACTTGCTGGATGTGATGTATTGACAGTGACACAAGACCCAAAGCGGCCAATGTGCTGGCGCGCGCTCTGGGCTGCGTGCTATTCTCCGCCAGGCCCCGTCACCGGCTGTGACGGTCAGTATTGGGGCTTCTTGGGCGATGGAGACGACCTTGTCTCGCAAATGGACGGAGAGCCGAACGCGAGGTCGCAAGCTTCCCTTGACCGAAGCGAAGGCGCGGGTTGGTCGAACTCGCAAGACCCGCGCCGATCTCGAACGACAGCTTAAAGCATGCAAACGGGAGATCGCCAACGCGCGGGAGCGCCTGATCGAGGCTACGAAGCAGCAAACTGCCACCTCCGAGATGCTGCGCATCATCTCGGATTCGCCGCTTCAGTCGGTGCTGGACGCGGTGGCCGAACATGCCGCACGCCTGTGCGACAACACTGCCGAGATCTACCGCTTGGAGAACAACCTTATTCGCTTGGTGGCTTCATACGGGGAACTTCCGGTGCATATTCAAGCCCGTGAGGGATTTCCCGTAAATCGCGACAGGGTGATAGGACGAACCATATGTGATCAGCGGTCGGTTCATGTCCACGATCTCGCCGCAGAGGATAGCGAGTACCCGTTGGGCAGCAGTGACGCAAAACGCCTGGGCCATCGCACCACGCTCGGAATACCGTTGCTGCGCGAGCGGACCCTTATTGGAGGAATTCTGTTCCGGCGATGGGAGGTCCGACCATTCTCCGACAACCAGATCACGCTTCTCGAGTCCTTCGCCGACCAGGCGGCGATCGCGATCGAAAACGTGCGCCTGTTCGAAGCCGAGAAGCAACGCACCTTGGCGCTTGCGCAGGCGAACCGCGATCTCGCAGAACGTGAAGCGAAGATCCGGCGCCTCGTCGACGCCAACATCATCGGCATCTTCATCTGGGATTTCGACGGTCACATTGTTGAGGCCAATGATGCCTTTCTTCGGATCGTTGCATACGACCGCGAAGATCTCGTCGCCGGCCTGAGCTGGACGGACCTCACGCCGCCGGAATGGTGTGACGACACCGAGCGAGCCATTCAAGAGGTCAGAACGACCGGTATAATGCAACCGCGCGAGAAGGAGTTCTTCCGGAAGGACGGCAGCCGCGTGCCGATTTTTCACGGTAACGCGATGCTTGAGGAAAGCGAGACCCAAGGAGTTGCCTTCGTACTCGACTTAACCGAGCGCAAGAAGGCGGAAGAGGCGCTTCGCGCCAGCGAGGAACGTCTTCGCACTCTCATGCAGTTCTCCTTCGAGGTCTACTGGGAGACCGACGCTCAGCATCGCTTCGTCCAGCAGGAGTTCTCAGAGCGTCTCGGCGACGCGATTCTGCCCGGCGCCGGGATCGGGAAGACTCGCTGGGAAGCGCCGTATTCGGAACCTGACGAAGAAGCCTGGCGCAATCACCGCAAGGCGCTCGACGCACATCTGCCGTTCCGTGATTTCGAGCTCGCGCGGCCTACACTGGATGGTGGCAAGCGCTTCTTTTCCGTCTCGGGACTGCCGGTATCCGATAAGATGGGACGCTTCATCGGGTACCGCGGCGTCGCTCGGGACATCACCGAGCGCAAGCATATTGAGGAAGCCCTTCGTCAGCGAGAGAAAGAGCTTCGTGATATCGTTGAGACAATTCCGGCGATCGCCGGAATGAGTAGACCCGACGGGTCGATCGCATTCACCAGCAGGCGGTGGATCGAATATACGGGTCTCTCCGCAGAGGAAACCGAAGGCTCACGCTGGCAAGCTGCCGTTCACCCTGACGACCTTGATACGCACTTGAGCAAGTGGCGCGACTCGTTGACGACCGGAGAGCGGTTCGAGAGCGAGGTGCGCTTACGGGCAGCACATGGGGAATACCGCTGGTTCCTGGTTCGTGCCCTGCCGCTGCGGGACGAGATGGGCAACATCTTGAGGTGGTACTCGATTTCAGCGGATGTCGAGGACCGCAAGCGGGCGGAAGCGGCGCTTCGCGATAGCGAAGAGCAGTGGAAGGCGGTTTTCGAGAACAACCCCACCATGTATTTCATGGTGGACCCAACCGGCGCGATACTATCCGTGAATCCCTTTGGCGCCGAAAAGCTAGGATACTGTTCGGACGAATTGATTGGCCGTCCCTTGGAAATCCTGTTTCATCCGGCCGACCGAGAGCACGGCCGGAGGAATGCAGCGGCTTGCCTCGAATTTCTTGGCCAGACGTCGAGTTGGGAGCTGCGCAAGATCTGCAAGGACGGCAAGATGCTGTGGGTTCGCGAGACTGCCAAAGCCATGTTGATCAAGAACCGACCGGTCGTCTTGATCGCATGCGAAGACATCACCGAGAACAAGCGTGCTGCGGAGGCTTTGCGCGATACGCAGACGCAGCTGGCGCACGCCAACCGCGTGGCAACGACTGGGCAGCTCACCGCGTCGATCGCCCATGAAGTGAACCAGCCGATCGCCGCTACAGTCGCCAACGCCCAGGCGGCGTTGCGCTGGCTCGGCGCTGATCCACGGAATTTGGATGAGGTCCGGCAAGCTCTCGGCCGCATTGTCAGGGACGGCGACCGGGCGGGCGCCGTCATCGGCCGGATTCGCAGTCTAATCAAGAAGGCTCCGCCTGGCGACGAGCGCGTGGACATCAATGCAGCGATCCGCGAGGTGATCGAGCTTACCCGCAGCGAAGCGATGAAGGCCGGCGTCTCGGTGCGGATGGAGCTCGCCGATGGCCTACCGCTGATCCCGGGAGACCTGGTCGAACTGCAACAGGTGGTCCTCAACTTGATCCTCAACGCCCTCGAGGCCATGAGCGGGATGAGCGAAGGTTCGCAGGAATTGCTGATCACGACGGGTAGGAGCGAGTCGGGCGACGCGCTGGTCGCAGTGCGCGATTCGGGCCCGGGACTGGCGCCAGCAATGTTCGAGAATCTCTTCAAGGCCTTCCACACGACCAAGCTGAACGGCTTGGGCCTGGGGCTGTCGATCTGCCGTTCGATCATCGAAGCGCACGGCGGACGATTGTGGGCGAGCGTCAATTCGCCTCGCGGTGCCGTCTTTCAATTCACGCTCCCCGCCCAATCGAGTCAGTAACGCTGGCCGTAGTTCAATGGAGCTCGGCGCCATCGCCCGGCAGGCCGTTAGCCGTCGATCCGCGACATTCAATCGCTCGCGCCATCAGGCTCGCCCAGAGAGGCTCGCCCACCCGCGCGCGCGATCAAGGTATGCAGAATATGCATGGAACAAACGAAACTTTTCGCCAGTTCAATCATGTGGTCCGGTATCTGCGTCATTAAGCGCTCATTCACTCAAATCAAACAGACCGTGCGAAAAGTCGGCGTGAGCGGATTCCTTCGAATCGGCGCGCGGGCTAGAATCGCGCATGACTCACATTGCCGGATTCGAGCGCGACCAGCTCCTGTTGCTGCCGGAGGCGGTGGACGATTACGTGGACGCTGGAAATCCGGTTCGGTTCATCGACGCCTTCGTTGACGGGCTGGACCTCGCGGCGGCGGGGTTCGCGCGAGTGACGGCGAAGGCGACGGGGCGTCCGGGGTATGCGCCCGGCGACCTGTTGAAGCTCTATATCTACGGCTATCTGAACCGGGTCCGATCGAGCCGGCGGCTGGAGCGCGAAGCCCATCGCAACATCGAGGTCATCTGGCTTCTGCGCAGCCTCAGGCCCGACTTCAAGACCATCGCCGACTTTCGACGCGACAATCGCGCGGCGTTCCGCGCCGTGTTTCGTCAGTTCGTCCTGCTGTGTCGACGGCTCGACCTTTACGGCCGCGAGTTGCTCGCCGTCGATGGAACTCGCATCAAGGCGGTCAACAACAAGGATCGCAACTTCACCCGCACTTCGTTGCGCGAGTTCATCCGCGCCGCCGATGAGAGGCTGAACGATTATCTCGCGCGGCTCGACGCGAGCGACATCGAAGACGGCGCGTCGGCCGGTGGGGCGCGCACGAAAAATCTCGCCGAGAAGATCGAGGCCTTGCGCAAGAAGCGCGGCCGTTACGAGGCGATGCTGGCCCAGCTTGACCGGACCGGCGAGGACCAGATCTCGCTGACCGATCCCGACAGCCGCGCCATGGCCGCGCATACGAAGATCGGTGTGGGCTACAACGCGCAGGTCGCGGTCGACGCGAAGAACAAGATGATCGTCGAGCAGGCAGTGACCAACCAGGTCGTCGACATGGGACTGCTGACGCAGACCGCCGAGCCGGCCCGCGAAATTCTCGGGGTCGAAACGATCGACGTCGTCGCCGATCGTGGCTACTTCAAAGTCGAGGACATCGAGGCCTGCGAGAAGGCCGGCTGCATTCCTCATGTCCCCAAGCCTCAACGAGGATCGTCGGTGCGCAAGGGTTTCTTCCGCAAGGACGAGTTCCGATACGATGCTGGGCGCGACGCCTACGTCTGCCCGGCCGGGCAGTTGCTGACGCCGATCCGCCGCGGCCGGCTGCGCGATCTCGAGAAGATCGATTACGGCGCCCCGAAGGCCTGTCGCGTTTGTCCGCTGCGCGCGCGATGCACAAACGACGTTCGCTCGGTGTCCCGTCTCGAAAATGAGGACGTGCTCGATCGCATGGCCGAACGCCTCAAAGCGAGGCCGCACATTCTCGACCGTCGCCGCGAGGTCGTCGAGCATCCCTTCGGCAGCATCAAGCAATGGATGTATCAGGGCGCGTTCCTGATGCGCAGCCTCGAAAACGTGCGCGCCGAGTTTAGCCTGACCGCGCTCGTCTACAACTTGCGCCGCGCCCTCAATGTCATCGGCGTCGAGCCGATGGTAGCGGCGGTTCGGGGGTGAGCGGCGTACCCAATCCGCGCCTAAAGAGCCGACATGGGCGGCCACAGGATCGACACAGGCCTTGTCGCACCCGAAAAAAGTCGAAACCCCCGTCCGTCGCCGCCCGAGTGCGCAAAGCCGTGGGCGCAAGCAGTTTCCGCACGGTCTGCAAAATATTAGCTACGCGAATTTAGCATTCTTTATTGCACTGCACCATTTACTTTCGCGGTGCAGCAAATTATTAAAGGGGTCGGATCAAAGCACAGGAGACTGCCATCATGATGTTTTCTCTCAGGCGCTTTATGCGCGCGCGCCGGACCTACTGGAGCGTGGTGCACGAGCTCTCAGCCTATACCGACCGTGAACTGCACGATATCGGCATCGATCGCGCCGACATCCACGAAATGGCGCGGCTCGCTTCGCGGCAAAAGGCGTAAGAAAGCATAACGCTACGCTCTGGCGGCGCGTTCCCCAGGGAGCGCGCACGCAGGCGGAGGCGGCGCTTCGCGAAGTATAGACGCAACTCACGCACGGCCAACCGCGTCGCAACAATGGGGGAAGCTTACGGCGTCGATCGCCCGCGAGGTGAACCAGCCGATCGCCGCGACAGGATGCTGGCTGGCGTTCCCTATGCAGGGCTTGGTGCGGACTGACCTCAGGAGACGCACCGAGTTTCGTGACGCGGTCGTAAGCGCTGCGCTCGGCAGCGCACTGGATCCGCAATTATCTGGAGGTGCAGGACTTGAGAAAAGCATATCCATCACGCAGAATTCTCAGAGACGACCCTCCTCCGCGAATCTGGCCGCCGCAGAATCTCTCTCTGGCTTTGCAAGGCGGCGGCTCCTTTGGCGCGTTTACTTGGGGCGTGCTTGACCGGCTTCTGGGGCGCCAAAGACAGCAAACGTGAGGACGACCTCCTTGACGCCTTCTGCTACGGCATCGCCATGGCCCTAGGGAATAGGGAGGGGTTCTAACCGAGAGGTGCGTGTTGTTTTCTACTGAGAACTGGCCCACTAGGCAGGGGAATTGAGGCCCAACGGCTAGCGAAGGCTTCTGATTCAAGCCTGCGCTCGAATGACAGGCGCGCGCCGACTGCGGTTATTCGAAGGCATCGCCAAGAGCATCGCGGTTCGAATCCCCTCAGCTCCACCAGGTAGTCCGCGCGAGCGACGGTAGTTTCCCCGGTTCCACAATCCTAGAGCGGCTGATGGAACTGGAGGTGGGCGCCAGGACCGGCGCGGCGCATGGCGAATGTTCGCCCGACCCTACGGCAGCGGCAAGACGGCGCCGCTGGCCGTCCCCTCCGAATCGATGATCCCCAAGGCGATCAAGGACACCTTCCACAACTGGGCCAGTGAAGTGATGAACCAGGGCGTGCACGTGCACAGCAAAGTGGTCGTGATCGATCCGTTCGGCAAGAAGCCCGTGCTCATCACGGGCTCGCACAATCTGGGCTACAAGGCCTCCACCCAAAACGACGACAACATGATGATCGTGGAGGGCAACGCGCCGCTCGCCGCAGCTTACGCGGTCAATATCATCGCCATCTACCAAAACTACCGCTGGAACACTTACGTCGACGCGCACGCCAAGGATCCGCAGGTCTGGCACGGCCTCGTCGACAACGCGACGTGGCAGGGCTCTTATCTCGATCCCAAGGGCAACGACCTCGCCGAGATCAAGTTCTGGTTGGGAGAAGGCGTGGCGTCTCGCCCTCGCCAGTTCATCCGACGCGAGGCAGACGCAATATGAAATTACGTTCTTCCTGGCGCAGCAAGATTACGATGTGGAGGCGCAGAGCGAGTTGTTTGATCTCATGTTCCGACACACCGTCGCGGCCGCCGCCCGTCTTCGCCGTCGAAGGACGCCTCTATCAACCCCGAGATGATGAACCCGCTAGGCGACGGGCTGATCGGGACATAACCCTCGAGCCCTTAGGTCGCTACCATCCTTCACGTGTCGTTCCCCTTACGAGGGAGGCCGCACGGAGTTTGCCAGCTGTCCGTGGACGGACGTATGCTGGGGACGCAAGACATCGTCTCCACAGCCCAGTTGAGGGACGCCGCCGATGAAACGTCTGCTTCTTGGCATTGCCGGGCTGGCCGTCGTCGGCGCCTTGGGCTTCGGCCTGTTGGCGATCAGGCCCGCGATCCCGCCAATCAACGCACCTGCCCGTGAAAGCTTTGCGTCGGAGCTTGTGGCCAAGGGCAAGGCCCTTGCCGCGGCTGGCTTTTGCAGCGAGTGCCACACCGCCAAAGGGGGAGCGAAGTTCGCCGGCGGCTATCCGCTGCAGACCCCGTTCGGCGTGATCTACTCGACCAACATCACGCCCGATCCCGAGACGGGAATTGGCGCGTGGTCGGAGGCGGCGTTCGCCCGCGCGATGCGCGAAGGAGTTGCGCGCGACGGGTCGCATCTCTTTCCCGCGTTCCCGTTCGACCATTTTACCAGGCTCACCGACGACGACGTGCGGGCGCTCTACGCCTACTTCATGACGCGGACGCCGGTTGAGGCCTCCGCCCCAGCCAACACGATCCCGTTCCCGTTCAATATCCGTTATCTCCAGGCCGGATGGAAACTGCTGTTCTTCCACCCCGGCCGCTTCGAACCCGATCCCAACAAGAGCGCCGAGTGGAACCGTGGGGCCTATCTCGCGGAAGGCTTGAGCCACTGCGGCGCCTGTCACACGCCGCGCAACCTTCTCGGCGCGGAAAAGACCGGCGCCGCCTATGCTGGCGCGGTGATCGACAATTGGATCGCCCCTCCCCTGACCACCGAAAACCCCTCCCCCGCGCCATGGACCGAGGAGGAGCTGCAAAGCTATCTGCGCACTGGCGTCAGCGTCCTGCATGGGATTGCAGCGGGGCCGATGTCGCCCGTTCCGCATGGCCTTTCCGCGCTTCCCGAATCGGACGTTCGCGCCATCGCAACCTATTTTGCCGACGTCGATCATGCGGCGGAGCGCGCGGCGTCTGTCGGCCCGGCGGTGGCGCGCGCTATGTCTTATGCGACCCTCAGTGCCGGGCAAGAGTTCGATCCTGATTCCCGATTTTACGCCGCCGCCTGCGCCTCGTGTCATTACAACTCCGGCCGCGCGCCGCTTGCGGTCAGGCCGGACCTTGCCCTCAACAGCGCCCTGAACCTGCCCGATCCTACCAACCTGATCCAAGTCATACTGCGCGGCGTCACCGCGGCCGAAGGGATCCCGGACGTAGTGATGCCGAGTTTCGTGCACGCATTCACCGACGCCGACATCGCCAGGATCGTCGCCTATCTGCGGCGCACGCGCAGCAACCTGCCGCCCTGGCCTGACCTCGACGCGAAGATCGCCGCGATCCGCCAGCAGGCAAGCGCCACGCAATGAGGTTCGCCCTCCGGAGGCATCGACCATGACCGCATTCCGCATCAACGGCCGCGCCGTGACGGTCGATGCCGATGAGGATACGCCACTGCTCTGGATTATCCGTGACGTCGTCGGCCTCACGGGCACGAAATTTGGCTGCGGCATCGGCATGTGCGGCGCCTGCACCGTTCATGTGGGCGGGCGCCCCACGCGCTCCTGCATCACCCCTGTTGGATACGTCGCCGACGCCGAGGTGACGACGATCGAAGGGCTCGATCCAGCGGGACAGCACCCGCTGCAGAAGGCATGGATCGCCGTTCAGGTGCCGCAATGCGGCTACTGCCAATCCGGGCAGATCATGCAGGCGGCGGCATTGCTTAGGGACTTCCCCACTCCGAGCGACCAGGACATCGACGCGGTCATGGCCGGCAACCTGTGTCGTTGCATGACCTATGTCCGCATCAGAAAAGCAATCAAGCAGGCTGCTGCGGAGCAACGGATGGGGACCAACAATGGCTAGGCATGAAAGCTTCCCGGTCTCTCGTCGCGGCTTTCTCGTCGGAATGGCGGGCGCTGCGGCCGCCTTCGGTTTCGCCAGGACCGGGGCGTTTGCCGGCGACGAGATCGCGCCCGACGCGTTCGAGCCGACCATCTGGTACAGCATCGACGGCGACGGAATCGTGACCGTCAACATCATCCGCGCTGAGATGGGGCAGCACGTTGGAACCGCGCTTGCGCGCATTCTCGCCGATGAGCTCGAGGCGGACTGGGACAAGGTGCGGCTCGACGCGGTCGATACCGACCCCAAGTGGGGCCTGATGGTCACTGGCGGCAGCTGGTCGGTGTGGGCGACGTTTCCGGTGTTCAGCCAGGCGGGCGCGGCTGGGCGGATTGCCCTCATCGAAGCGGGGGCGAAGGTTCTCGGCGTTCCCACCGACCAATGCCTGGCTCGCGCCAGCGCCCTCGTCGCCGGCGACCGCTCGGTTTCTTACGCCGATATAGTCAGGCAAGGCGACCTGAAACGCTCCTTCACCGCCGACGAATTGGCCAAGATGCCAATCAAGCCCGCCTCTGGGCGCCGCCTCATCGGACACAAGGCAGACGCGATCGACATTCCCGCCAAGACCAACGGGACAACCCGCTATGGGATCGACGCGCAGGTCGAAGGCATGGTCTACGCCCGGCCGAAGATTCCCCCAACGCGCAACGGCGCGACCGTTCGCTCGATCGACGATTCCGCCGCCAGAAACGTCAAGGGTTACATCCAGTGTCTCGCGCTTGACGACCCATCCGGCACGGTTCCGGGCTGGGTGATGGTGTTCGCGAGCTCCTACCCGGCCGCGATCCGCGCCGCCGACCTGGTGAAGGTCGATTGGGCGCCCGGAGACGCCGCAAACGTCTCGGAACAGGACATTCTCGATCATGGGGCAAAGCAGATCGCCGACCCAAAGGGCGGCGTCCTGCTGGTCGACGACCAGGCGCTCGACGTGGCTTTCCGGAGCGCAAAATCGACGCTCGAACAGACCTATACGACCAGCACCGCGCTCCATTTCCAACTCGAGCCGGTCAACGCGCTCGCGTTCGAAAAGGATGGCGTGTTCGAGATCCATACCGGTAATCAATGGCAAAGCCTGATCCTGCCCGTCCTCGCCAAGGCGCTGGGTCTGCCGCAAGAGAAGATCGTGATGCGCACCTATGCGCTCGGCGGCGGCTTCGGCCGGCGTCTGAACGGCGATTACGCGGTGCCGGCGGCCCTCGCCGCCAAAGCTCTCGGCAAGCCGGTCAAGATGGTCCTGACGCGCCCCGACGACATGCAGTTCGACTCGTTTCGGTCGCCTTCGATCCAGACACTCCGAATGGCGTTCGACGCCAACGGCAACGTGACGGCGATGGATCATCACGCGTCAGCGGGCTGGCCGACGGAGGTTATGGCACAAGGTTTCATGTCGCCTGGATTGTACGGCCTCAAATACGATCCGTTCGCGATCGCGGGCGCTGACCATTGGTACGATGTCGGCGCGCAACGCGTCAGGGCGCTTTCGAACGACGTCGCCAATCGCGCCTTTCGGCCTGGCTGGCTGCGCTCGGTCGGGCCTGGCTGGACCAACTGGGCTGTCGAGACCTTCATGGACGAAGCGGCTCACGCCGCCGGCGTCGATCCGGTCGCCTTCCGCGCCAGGATGCTGGATGGCTCGGGTCGCAACGCCGGCTCGGCCCCGAATTCGGTCGGCGGGGCGAAGCGGCAAAGGGCGGTCGTCGAGCGCGTGGCGGAGAAGGCCGGCTGGGGCGCGGCGATGCCGAAGGACACAGGGCTTGGCGTCGCGACGACATTCGGACAGGAACGCGACATGCCGACCTGGATCGCCTGCGTGGCGCGGGTGCGGGTCGACCGGAGCCGCGGCGTGGTTGCGGTCGAGAAGCTGACGATCGTTGTGGACGCCGGGACGGTGGTCAGTCCGGACGGGGCGCTGGCGCAGGTCGAGGGGGCCGCGCTCTGGGGTCTGAGCCTCGCCTTACACGAAGGATCGGAGTTCGTTCGAGGCCAGGTGAAGGACACGAACCTCGACACCTATACGCCTCTGCGCATCGGCGACGAGCCCGAACTTGACATCGAGTTCATTGACAGCGCCGAGGTCCCGGTCGGCCTCGGCGAGCCGGCGACGACCGTCGTTGGCCCGGCGATTGGCAACGCCATCTTCGCTGCGGTCGGGGCTCGGCTGCGCCACTTGCCAATCCGTCCGGCCGCCGTGCTTCAGGCTCTCGCCGCGCGCGGGTAGACGATGGAGTCGATCGGCCCGCTCCGCGGCAGAGATCTAGTCCGACAATTCGCGTACGCGGCCGCTTCCCCGCTCAAATAGGTCTCCCACTCGTCGTGCTCAATTGGGTCCGGCCCGGCCCGGAACGTATCTACAAACCACTGCGGGGTCGCGACGACATTTTAGTCTTGTCAAAATCTGGCAACGGGGGCAGTCTTAGCTACGACAAGGCTGTCCTCTGACGCATGTAGGCTACAATGTACACGGTTGGAAGCTATCTCGCAGCCCGTCTGTCGCAAATCGGCCTCAGGCACCACTTTGCGGTCGCCGGCGACTTCAATCTGGTTTTGCTTGACCAGCTGCTGACCAATAAAGAGCTGCAGCAGGTCTATTGTTGCAACGAACTGAACTGCGGCTACAGCGCCGAGGGTTACGCGCGCGCCTGCGGGGCGGCGGCGGCCGTCGTCACCTTTAGTGTAGGCGGGCTTTCCGCCATCAACGCTATCGGAGGCGCCTACGCTGAGAACCTACCCGTTATCCTGATTTCAGGCGCTCCCAACAGCAACGACCGGGCGACGGAGCACCTGATCCACCACACCCTCGCGACGCACGATTGGTCGTACCAGATCGAAATCGCCAAGAAGCTGACCTGTGCGGCGGTCTCTATCACTTCTGCGATCGATGCGCCCCACCAGATCGACTATGCTATCCGCACGGCGCTACGCGAGAAGAAGCCGGCCTACATGGAAATCGCATGCAACATCGCTCCCGCTGAATGCGCAGCCCCTGGCCCGATCAGCGCGATCCTTGACGAAGAGCCGAGCGACCAGCATTCGCTCGCGGCGGCCATTGCAGCAGCGGTCGAATTCCTGCAGGACAAGCAGAAACCAATCATATTGATCGGCAGCAAGCTCCGGTCAGCGGGCGCAGAAAAGCAGGCGATCGAGCTCGCAGATGCGCTCGGCTGCGCCGTTGCCGTCATGGCCGCGGCAAAAAGCTTCTTTCCGGAGCAACATCCCCAGTTCGCCGGCGCGCCTCGAGCGCCCTGGTCGCGAGCGGCGACCGGGATACTTTCCAGCTTGCCTCAGACAGGACAAAGATCCTCTACCCAGTGAGGGCGGGCGAAATGGCTCGCATCGGGCCCGAAGAGGTCCAGAAGCGCTACGGCGTCGATCCAAAGCAGGTTCCGGACTTCATTGCGCTTCGCGGCGACCCTTCCGACAAGCTCCCAGGGGCTGCAAGAGTTGGGCCAAAAGGCGCTTCTGACGTGCTGCGGCGCTACGGGACGCTGGAGGGCGTCCTTGATGCCGGTCGCTTCCCCGCCCAAGCGAAGATGGTTCGGCTCTACCGGTCGATCGCCACCATGGATGCGTCAGCGCCGCTGCCCTCGGTCGCCGATCAGATGCCGACATGGGCCGCAGCATCGGAGCTGGCGCGCAATTGGGGACTGACGCAATTTGCTGGCCGTCTGTCGGAACGGGCATAGCCTAGCCGCCCCGGACTGGGCCTGCGATCGAGGACAGTTTGGGGCGCGGCTCTTTTCGCTGAAGGCGTGCGAAATCGGCCTGCAGGGGATCGTCTCGGGGCGGCGCTGCGTGGCGGAGGCGACCGATAAGGAGCAAGAGATGACGCGCGGCGAAGTGGACTGATCCCGGGGCCAGTGGCTTTTTCTGCGTAGATAAGCGCGCCAACCTGATGGCGGCAAAGGATCAAGATGCGCACGCGGACGCCGCCAGCGATTTTGCGGTGCTCTTAGGGCCTGTCAGGAATCAACCGCTTTGATGTATGGGGTTGAAGGGGCGATTGTGTAGTTCCATTCGCCGTGGAAATCGGCGCGCTGAATGTTGAGGTTTCGCATGTACTCGTCCGACACGACGATTCCCTTAGGATAGGGTTTGTCGTCGAGTTCGCATCGAACCGTCAAGCCGGTTCGGGTGGTCGTGGCGCCGATCAGTTCGACGATGACGCGATAGCTGAGCAGCGGTTTGGCCCGCCAATTTTGGGTAATGAACGAGAACAGGCGATGCTCGATCTTGTTCCATTTGCTGGTTCCCGGCGGCAGATGATGGACTTCAATTGATATGCCGAGTTCATCGGCGAGGCGCTGCAATTCAAGTTTCCACAGCCGCACGCGCGTGCCGTTCGATCCGCCGCCATCGGCGGTGATGACCAGGCGGCGCGCGAGCGGATAGCGAACACGGCCGACGTCTTGCCACCATCGGCGGATCGTCTGAACCGCGAAGGCCGCCGTGTCGTTGTCGATCCCGACGTTGACCCAGCCTGCGTTGGCGGCCAGATCATAAATTCCATAAGGCACGGCGCGGCCGAGCTCCTTGATCAGGAAATCGTGCACGCGCACTTCCTCTGGATCGCCTTGCTTGCGCCAGTCGCGGCCCGCGTTCTTGAAATCGCCGACCAGTTCCTTCTTCTTCGTATCGACTGAAATAGCCGGTTGGTTCTCGGTCATGGCTGCCTTGACCGCGTCGTTGATGACGTGGAATTGCGCGTCGCGGTCGGGATTGTCGGCGCCCTCGCGCGTCTTGCTATTGGCTTGCAGGCTGAACTTCTGCTTCTTCAGCAACTCGCCGACAACCGTATGGCTGATCTTGTGCCCGAGTTTGTCGAGTTCAGCCGCCAGCCGGCGCAGGCTCTTGCACGTCCAGCGCAGTGGCGACATCGGATCGCCGCGCGCGTCGGGCTCGACCAGCGCGTTCAGATCATCGAGCAAACCGGGGTCCGTTTCCGTCAACGATTTGCGTCCCCCTCCCGGACGGCGAACGCCACCGAGCTTCAGCGGCGGCGGCGCATCGAGTTCCTTCAGGCCGCGTCCGATCGTGCTCGCGGCGATGCGCGTGACCCGGGAAACCGCGGCTATGCCGCCATGCCCTGCCGCCCTGGCTTCCGACGCCGCGAAAAGCCGTCGTTGCCGTTCATCCAGTTGAGGCAATATCGCTGCATTGCGCTTCCGGAGCTTTTCGAGAAAATCTTCATCAACCATCCCCAAAACTACGACGCGCCACGACCGCGGGGAATCCCCGCTACCTCACTGTCGGCACAGAACCAATTCAGCTATTCTCTGACGAGCCCTTAGCTCTTTTCAATCAGACCGCTCGCGCTCCAAGAAAGGACTGGCTTTTGGTTCGAAAGAGAGCGTGTGTGTAGACGCCCGCGAGCGCTGAGGCGCTGCGGGTGAACCCTTCGCCCCGACGATCGCTCCGATCCGGGGCTCGCGTCAGTGAGGGGCCGGGATCGGCCGGCTTCCAAAACGCGAGGGTTCAAACATGTCCATCAAATTCAACGACACGCAGCTTGTGCTGCTGAGCGCCGCGTCGGAGCGCGATGATCATTGCCTTGTTCCCCCGGCAGGTCCAAAGCGCGCCCAGGCGCAGAGGGCCGTAGCCAAGCTTCTCGAAGCCGGGCTCTTGAAGGAGATAAGGGCAAAGGCGGGAGCGCCGATCTGGCGGCGCGACGACGAGACCGGGCAGACCTATGCGCTCAAGCTGACCGCCGCTGGCGCGAAAGCGATCGCGGTTGACGACGCGACGGCGTCTGAAAGCGGGGGGGAACGGCGTGCGGACCATCCGATCGTCTCCGCCAATCCGAAGCCCGAACCCGGTTCAGTCGCAGCAGCAGCGATTACGGCGGCCTTTGACAGGCCAAACAGCGGCGTCGCCTCGACTCCAACGTCTCCGCGCGGCGGGACCAAGATCGCGCAGGTCGTCGAACTGCTGCAGCGCGGCGATGGCGCGACGCTCGCCGAGCTTGTCGCCGCCACCGGCTGGCTGCCGCACACGACGCGGGCCGCGAGCCTGCGAACTCGTCGGGCGGCGTGATGGGGGAGCGCCGAAAAGCGAGCGGCCCTGGCGGGGCATTGGTCCCGCCAGCGCCGTCGGCGTCAGAGCGCGAAACGATCGATGCCTTGGTCGCGAACCTTTCCGGCCTCAACGTGGATCAGCTCCGCCTCCAGTGGCGTAACTATCTGGGCGGGATCGCTCCCGCCCATCTCCCGGGATGGCTGCTCATGCGCGTACTCGCCTATCGGATCCAAGCCGCGGCATTCGGAGATCTCGATCGGGCGTTCTTGCGGCGTCTGCGCGAACACAGGGACGAAGCCTTCGAGTTGGGGGACGCTCGTCCCTTTGCAACCCGCGGACCGACGACACGCGAGGGCGTCGGGCTCAAATCCGGAGCTCTGCTGGTCCGCGAATGGAATGGCGGTCTGGAGCGGGTCATGATCCTCGACGACGGATACGCCTGGAACGGCTGCGTCTTCCGCAGCCTTTCGCAGGTCGCCAAGGCGATCACCGGCACGAATTGGAACGGACACCGCTTCTTCGGGTTGAAGGCGGTCAGGACCGGCGCCTCCAACAGAAAAAGAAACGTCACCCCAAGACCGGACTCATTGCTCGATATTGGCGTGTCGCCAACCCTCGCCGGGTTCGCGCTCGCAACGCCCGATCGTTCGCCCCAGCTCGCGACGAAGGAGTCCGATTCGCCATCTCCGAAGGAATTGGCTCGGCGATACAGCTGCGAGGGCGGGCCAACGGTCCGTCAGATCGGCTCGCGCAACGACCCGCGTTCCGGCGCCAGCGAGTTCCCGCGAGAAGCTCAAGCCGTCCAGGAGGTCGGACGATGAAACGGGTCGAGCGCAAGATCGCCCTTCGCTGCGCCGTCTATACGCGCGTCTCCACCGACTCTGGTCTGGAACAGGACTTCAACTCTCTCGACAACCAGCGCGAGGCTTCCGAAGCCTACATCAAAAGCCAGGCCCACGAGGGATGAAAGCTCGTCCGCGAACGCTATGACGATGGCGGCTTTTCGGGCGGGTCGATGGAGCGGCCGGCGCTCCAGAAGCTACTGGACGATGTGAGGGCTCGCAAGATCGCCGTGATCGTCGTCTACAAGGTCGACCGGCTGACGCGGTCGCTTGCCGACTTCGCCAAGCTGGTCGAGCTGTTCGACGCGCACGGCGTCTCCTTCATCTCGGTGACCCAGGCCTTCAACACGACCACCAGCATGGGGCGGCTGACCCTGAACATGCTGCTGTCCTTCGCCCAGTTCGAGCGCGAGATCACCGGCGAGCGAATCCGCGACGAGGTCGCCGCCTCGAAGCGGAAGGGCATCTGGATGGGCGGAGCGGTTCCGCTGGGCTACCGGGTCGAAGACCGCGCCCTCCATGTCGTCGAACAGGAGGCCGAGTTCGTCCGCAGCCTTTTTCGTCGGTATCTCGAAGTCGGCAGCGTGGTGAGGCTGAAGACCGCACTCGACGCCGAGAACATTCGCTCGCCAGTCCGCATCAGCGGGACTGGCAAAAGGACCGGCGGCGTCCCGATCTCGCGAGGCCACTTATACTGGATCCTGTCGAACCCGATCTATGTCGTGTCGCCGCCACCGGCTGGCTGCCGCACACGACGCGGGCCGCGCTCACCGGTCTGCGCAAGCGCGGCTACGCCGTCGGGATTGATCGGGCCGACAAGGCGCGAGGATCAGTCTATCGGATCGACTCGACGGAGATGGGCGACGATAGCGTCGCGCCGTACGTTGAGGCGGCGCCGACCTGCGAAGCGCCGCCGGATCGGCCCGAGCGGGCCGCGAGCCTGCGAACTCGTCGGTCGGCGTGATGGCGGAGCGCCGAAAAGCGAGCGGCCCTGGCGGGGCATTGGTCCCGCCAGGGCCGTCGGCGTCAGAGCGCGAAACGATCGATGCCTTGGTCGCGAACCTTTCCGGCCTCAACGTGGATCAGCTCCGCCTCCAGTGGCGTAACTATCTGGGCGGGATCGCTCCCGCCCATCTCCCGGGATGGCTGCTCATGCGCGTACTCGCCTATCGGATCCAAGCCGCGGCATTCGGAGATCTCGATCGGGCGTTCTTGCGGCGTCTGCGCGAACACAGGGACGAAGCCTTCGAGTTGGGGGACGCTCGTCCCTTTGCAACCCGCGGACCGACGACACGCGAGGGCGTCGGGCTCAAATCCGGAGCTCTGCTGGTCCGCGAATGGAACGGCCGTCTCGAGCAGGTCATGATCCTCGACGACGGGTGCGCCTGGAACGGCTGCGTTTACCGCAGCCTTTCGCAGGTCGCCAAGGCGATCACCGGCACGAATTGGAACGGACACCGCTTCTTCGGGTTGAAGGCGGTCAGGACCGGCGCCTCCAACAGAAAAAGAAACGTCACCCCAAGACCGGACTCATTGCTCGATATTGGCGTGTCGCCAACCCTCGCCGGGTTCGCCCCCGCAATGCCCGATCGTTCGCCGCCTCTCGCAACCAAGGAGTCCGATTCGCCATCTCCGAACGAATCGGCTTGGCGACGCAGCTGCGAGGGCGGGCCAACGGTCCGTCAAATCGGCTCGCGCAAGGACCCGCGTTCCGACCCCAGGGAGTTCCCGCGAGAAGCTCAAGCCGTCCAGGAGGTCCGACGATGAAACGGGTCGAGCGCAAGATCGCCCTTCGCTGCGCCGTCTATACGCGCGTCTCCACCGACTCTGGTCTGGAACAGGACTTCAACTCTCTCGACAACCAGCGCGAGGCTTCCGAAGCCTACATCAAAAGCCAGGCCCATGAGGGATGGAAGCTCGTCCGCGAACGCTATGACGACGGCGGCTTTTCGGGCGGGTCGATGGAGCGGCCGGCGCTCCAGAAGCTGCTGGACGATGTGCGGGCTCGCAAGATCGACGTGATCGTCGTCTACAAGGTCGACCGGCTGACGCGGTCGCTTGCCGACTTCGCCAAGCTGGTCGAGCTGTTCGACGCGCACGGCGTCTCCTTCATCTCGGTGACCCAGGCCTTCAACACGACCACCAGCATGGGGCGGCTGACCCTCAACATGCTGCTGTCCTTCGCCCAGTTCGAGCGCGAGATCACGGGCGAGCGAATCCGCGACAAAGTCGCCGCCTCGAAACGGAAGGGCATCTGGATGGGCGGAGCGGTTCGCTCGGCTACCGGGTCGAAGACCGCGCGCTCCATGTCGTCGCAGATGAGGCCGAGTTCGTCCGCAGTCTCTTTCGTCGGTATCTCGAAGTCGGCAGCGTGGTGAGGCTGAAGACCTCACTCGACGCCGAGAACATTCGCTCGCCAGTCCGCATCAGCGGGACTGGCAAAAGGACCGGCGGCGTCCCGATCTCGCGAGGCCACTTATACTGGATCCTGTCGAACCCGATCTATGTCGGACGGCTGCGCCACAAAGGGCAGATCCACGACGGCCTTCATCCGGCGATCATCGACCTGGAGACCTGGGACCGGGTCCAGCAAAAGCTTGAGAGCCAGACGCGGCCAAGGCGGATTTCCCAGCCGGATGACCATTCCTTCCTCGCGGGCAAGCTCTACGATGATCGCGGAAACAGGATGAGCTCAAGCCATGCGTCCAAGGGCGGGCGGCGCTGGCGATACTATGTGTCGCGTGCGGCGCTGACGGGGCGCAAGCAAGACGCCGGATCGATCGTCCGCGTCCCCGCCTCAGAGATCGAAAACCCGATTACGCGCGCGGTCGGGACGCATCTGGCGGCTCGGGCAGCAATCGCGATCGACGACCATCACATCAACCACAGCGTTCTCGCCGCCAACCAGGCGATCCCGCAGCACGAACAGACTCGCGGTTTGCGAAGGGACCCGGCGACCGAGGATGACATAGGTACGAACCCATCCGCCATCTGCGTCCGCCGGCGCTGGCCCTCACGGGTTCGCCGTTGGCCTGGAATTGTCGTTCCCCACCACGATCGCAGACTTCCCTTGTTGCGCACCATTCATGTTCCGTGCGTGCTGCCATCATTACCCCGGTGGAATTGTCGGCTGCGTATCTCGCTCGCTTCACCGACGACAGCGACCTTCCCCGTTATTCTGGCGGGTCGGCTCCCACATTGGCTCTTTCGAGGCCTGCTCAATGTTCACTCACGTTGCGGCCCGCACGGTCCGCTGACCCCCTACGGGGCCTTTCTATCGAAGTGCTTCAGATCATTCGTCGCCTCCTGATCCGCTCCGATCGCTTCCGGCTGGAGCGAGAGTTTGCCGGCCCGGATTTCCACCGGGGAGAACGATGCGCCTTGCCAAGGCACACAGAACAATCGGGCCGAGAATTCGCATCAGCCGACCCGACGGCGGGAGCGCAAGATGCAGCGGTTCAAGAGCCCAGGTTCAGCCCAGAAGTTTCTTTCCACGCACGCCGCCGTCTACAACACTTTCAACGTCCAACGCCATCTCACATCCCGCCACACGCTCCGCGTCCTCCGAGACGAAGCGTTGCGGACGTGGCGAGCCGCCACCGGGGCCTGAGCCCGAACTGGGAATTGCAAATTGCGCACGGCCAAACTCAGTTCGCGTGACAGTGCCCTTTCAACGCCCAACGCCATCTCACGTCAGCTCAATCTCACCGCGTGCTACGCGCCGCGGCGATGACCACGTGGCGCGAGGCCGTCGCGGCGGCTTGAAAATCCGTAAGGCGTAGCCCGCTCGCGCTTTTCGCATGGCAACGTGACAGCGCCTGCGGGAGAGCTTGCGCCCGGCGCTGGGCCGCCTACACTGGCGGTCACGACGACGTTTGAATTGAATCCCTTGGGACGCGTGGTCCGATATGACCGAGACGCGCTCCGGCGGACTTTCCGGGGTGAAATACTTCGAGGGGGAAGCCGATGTCCCGCAGCCTGCTGCTTGGTCTTTTGGTTCTGCCCGTGGCGATCTCGGCGGCCGTCGCCGAGGAAGTGACGGGCGAATGGGAGCGGGACGACGGCAAGACGAAAGTGCGCATCTCCAGCTGCGCCGGCGACACGGTCTGCGGCGAGGTCTCCTGGATCCAAGACCCGGCCGGGCCCGACCAGCTCCGCCAGCAGGTGTTTTTCGACATGAAGCCGAATGGCGACAATACCTGGTCGGGTACGGCGTTCGATCCCGAAGACGGCCAGCGATACAGCGGCAAGATGACGCTGTCCGGCGATCATCTTGTCACCGCCGGCTGCGTGCTCGGCGGCCTCGTCTGCAAATCGTTCAGCTGGACGCGGGCGCGCTAGAGCGGTTTCCGCTCACGTTGGCTCATAGCCTGCGGCCTCGAAGTAGTTGGCGCATTCGCGCGGAGTGAATTTGTCGAAACATTTGCCGATGGCTCTCCAGAGGCCGTCGATGGTCCGCTCGGCGGCTTTTCGCAGCAAGGCTTTGAGCTTGGCGAACAGCTTCTCGATCGGATTGAAGTCCGGGCTGTAGGGCGGAAGGTAGAGGAGGCTCGCGCCTGCGGCTTCGATCAGCGCTCCCACCTTCGGTCGCTTGTGGCTGGACAGGTTGTCCATGACGACGATGTCGCCGGGCTTGAGCTCAGGAACGAGGAACTGCTCGACATAGGCTTCGAACGTGAGCGCGTTGATGGGCCCGTCGAAGACGAACGGCGCGACGAGGCCGTCGAGACGGAGACCGGCGACGAAGGTCGTCGTCTTCCAATGGCCATGCGGTACGGCGGCTCTCAGCCTCTCCCCCTTGGGCGTGCGGCCGTAGCGGCGCGCCATATTGGTGGAGGCCCAGGTCTCGTCCTTCTCCGGATCGAGATCGAGCTGGCTTTCGAACCAGGCCTCGCGACGTTTCAGAATGTCGGGCCGCTGCTGCTCGGCCGCGTGCGCGGACTTTTTTTGAGCGAGATCTGGCGCCGATCGAAAAAGCGCCAAACCGAAATTGCGAGGGTTTCCGCCGACCCGGAAACCGCGGCGGTTTGCCGGGACTGCATGGTGGAGCTGAGGGGATTCAAACCGCGATGCTTTTGGCGGCGATGGCTTCCAGCACCGGCCTCAATCTTGAATGGTCGGTGGCGGAACGACGTTTGCCATGAAAATCGTTCTGGTCTGGCCTTTCCAGCGCCCGCAGGGCGGAGAAGCTCGATCGGGCGGATCACCGGCCGCAGTTGAGTTGACTCTCTAGGCGGCCGGACAGTCGCGCCAGTTATCAGAAGCCTTCGCTATTCCCGAGTGCCAGCGCGACGCCGTAGCAGAAGGTGTCGAGTAGGTCGTCCTCGCGGTCGCTGTCTCGGTCGCCAACGCGAAAGCTCTCGACTTGGTCGAGCAGGTGGTTTCGTGAGTGTCGCTTGTAGATGACCGTCTTCTCGAAGGCTCGGTCCGTGTACTTGACCAACTCGCGATGGACATAACCGGACACAGAAATCGCGCGCTCGTCCTTGCCCATCGCGGTGAGCTTGGAGTCGATCGGGTGCGCGGGCATTTGCCGTCGCAATGCTTGCTGGAGGAGAATCGTCCCCGAGTTCTTGTCCTCGATGAAGGCGCCGATCGAGCCGCGGCGGGCACGACACAGCTGAGCAAGTTCTTCGAGGCGAGCGAAGACCTGAGGCAACCAGGTTTCCAGCATCGCCCCTTCGATCTGCACGACGTCCCAGTCCAAGATGAAAAGCGAGATCCTGCCGAGGGTGTCGTAAGCGAAAAAAGTCACGGCCGTCGCGTCGTTGTCGGTGCCGGTCTTGGAGGCTGTGTCGATGACGGCAAAGACGGCGTCGCACCGAGTGGGGAGGGGAAGGGGTTTATTGTCAACGAGAAGCTTTTCTCGACTGAAGAACGCGACGCCCGACCAATCGACGAACTCGGCCATATATTCCTGGGCGTAGACCAGGGGGTCGTTGTCCTTGCGCAGATCTTCGTGAAACTGGGCTTGGCGCCCGCGCCAATCCTCGACGCTTTCATTGGCGGCACGCTTCGGAAGCAACGGGTTATCCATGGTGGTGGCATGGAATTCATGGAATCCGTACTGAGGGTCCACGCAGATGTTGTAGAAGAAGTTGTCCGGGTTCCTGCCGGCGGAATTCGAGCAAACCAGCGCCTCGCCGCCGTAGTCGAATAAGGTCGGCTTGATCCCCTTCTCCCACAGCGCCATCATCGAATCGTCTGACCGATTGTCGCCGTCTTTGGTGAATGCGGCCTCGTCGATCACGACGCGTCGATATCGCCGGCCTCGGCCAGCGATCGCGTTCTCCAACGACCAGAAGTCGATGCGGCCGCCGTTCGAGAGACGGATCACCGGAGGCGTCCTCGAGCTTGAATCGAGGATCGGCCCGAGCATTTGCGTCAGATCCAAATACACTTCGGACCAGGTCATATGCTGAGGAGCGAACCAGGCGCATTCCTCGCCTTGCACGAGCCCCTGCGCGATCCAGGTCTTCGCGAACTCCGTCTTGCCGAACCGCCTTCCACAGCGAAGCGCTTTGAAGCGATGAGGCCGCAAGGCCCAATAAGCCTTTAACTGCCCCAAATGCAGTCGTCCGAGCGATATGCGCCGCCCGTGGGCTCTCGAGAGAACGGACATCGCGAACTTTGTTCTCTCGATCAGTTCTCGGACGACGACCACCATTCGGCAGGCGTGGCGTCGCGCCCAGCCGCGAAGTCGGCAGTCTTCTGGCTGGCGGTCTGATCGGGGTAGTCGGCGATCCAGTTCTCAACCAGAATCGGGTCCACGCCTGGATCACCGTAACGCTCGGCGCGCGCCACGATTGTGAGCGCCAGTTCGGCTGCGCTGAGATCTCCGCTGATGGCGCGGTCGACAAGCATCTTTAGGCTCAGTTCGCGATAGGTGGCGACCTTGGTTCTGCCCCGCTCCCGATATTCGATCGGCGAGTTGAGCACGGCTTTGATGCGCTCGGCGAGCGGGGTCGGCTTGCGCTTCGGACGTCCTTTTGCGTTGCCGGAGACGCCGGCGCGAAAGCGCCCGCTCAGAGGCGGCTTGCCATAGCCGACCTGGTAACTAGCCATCGCTGCTCCTCGCAGAGCCTTCGGCGACAGCCCGCGTATAATCGCTTTCGACGAATCGGACTTCTGTCGACCTGTCTGAACGGCTGTGGGCGAACTCCTGATACTTCAAGAGCGCCTGCCATGCTCGGGGATTGCCGGACATGGCTTTTTGCATGAGCTGAAGCACGATCGCCTCCGTTGCGGTGACCCGCGCTGGCTCGCCGCTCACGCTTATGGGAACTCGGCGGCCCAAGAGGCGATCCATGATTTCAGGCGTGCTTTCCTGGCGGACAGGTCCACGCCGACGCCTACCCCGACCTCGACCCTTCGCTCGGTGGCCGCGCTTGATCGGCGGTTCATTGGAGCCCGGTCCCACGGCTGCTAGATCCCACCATCTTTGGAATGTCGTTCGGCGCACATCTCCTCAAAGGTCTTGCCGCTCGCATGAACCGCCGTCTGTTTCGTCATGCGTTGCCAGCGCCCTATTGCGGTATCCACATGGCCTGGATCGAGTTCGATCGCATAGCCGCGTCGTCCGGTCCGTTCGGCGGCGAGAATGGTCGTGCCGCTGCCGCAAAAGGGATCGAGAACGATGTCGCCGCGCTGCGTCACGTCGAGGATGGCGTCGCTGACCATCGCGATGGGTTTGACGGTGGGGTGCAGTTGCAGCCCGCGCGTGCGCCCGCGCCGAGCAAAGGAGTTCATGCCCGGATAGTTCCAGACGTTCGTCCGGTTGCGCCCGTGCCGGCCGAGCTGAACGTTATTGACGTGCGTCGCGTCGCGTCGGCCGAACACGAACACGAGCTCGTGCCGAGAGCGATAAAGCGATCCCATGCCGCCGTTGGTCTTGACCCATATGCAGAGGTTCAAGAGCCTACAGTCGACCGCTCGGATCGCGCCGACGACCTCGAGCAGGTGGCGCCAGTCCATGCAGGCAAAGAAGGTTCCCCCATCGACCGAATGGGAGACCAGTAAGCCGAATGCGTCCACGAGAAATCGGCAGAATGCGTCTTCGGTGAGTTCCCCAGCGGCCATCGGAAACTCGCGGTGTTTCTTCGCGCCCTTGCCGCTCACATGGCCCTTCACCCGGACATTGTAGGGGGGATCCGTGAAGACGGCGCCGGCTTTCTCCCCGGCGAGAAGTGCGCCATAGGCGTGAGAATCCAGGGCATTCCCACAGAGGAGACGGTGGTCGCCCAAGGTCCAAATGTCACCAGATCGCGACACGGGCGCGCCCTCAGGGACCTCAAATTCGTCCTCGGAATCCGTGGACTCGTCCGGCGGCTCCAGAGACTGAATTCGCAGATCAATCTCCGGCGGCTCGAAGCCGGTCGCATCAATCTCGAAATCGAGCGCGATGTCGGAAAGCTCCTTCAACACAACCGCCACTTTGCGATCGTCCCAGCTCGAGCGATCGGTCAGCTTGTTGTCGGCCAGCATGTAGGCTTTGGCCTGAGCCTCGGTCAGATGCTCGAGACGAATCGCTGGCACTTGCGCGAGATTGAGCCGCTTCGCCGCCTCCAGCCGGCCATGTCCGGCGATAAGCCGGTTCGCCTTGTCGACGAGAATGGGCGCATTGAAGCCAAAGGCTTCGATGCTGCGCGCGATTGCCTCTATTTGCGCCGAGGAGTGCGACCGCGGATTGTTGGAATCCGGAACGATTGAGCCGACGGGCTGGTAGGTAACGATCGCCCGCTGGATGGGTCGCGATTTTCGTGCACGACCGGGCGATCGAAGACGAACGGGTGACGTCACCGACGCGGGCGCGTCCTCGCCGTTGCGATTCTGATAGATACTTTCGTTGTTCCGTTTCAAGCGATCCCCGGCTCCGGGCGTCGTGTCGCCAAAAAAACGACCGCTCAGCAACGAGGTATCTAGGGCGATCCCCGGCCTGGAAAAGTGGAGTAAATTTAAAGCGTTATGCGCTGGAATTAGCTCCCGCTCCACTCGGCGGTTCCATCTCTGAAAGAGCGCCTTCCGGCTGCGGCTCATCCATGCCGAGGGCGTGACGCAGGTTTCGGAGATAAATGTCGTGCAAGGGTCCGAGAATCAACTCCTTGGCCCGCGCGACTTCAAATGGACGCCTCCAGGCGGTCAGCGGATTTTCGCCACGGCTTGACCTCTTGGGTTGCGCGTCCGCCTTTCCAGCCGGCGCGGTCGCAAGGCGAAACAGGGCCTCCGCGGCCTCAGCGGCGAAAGGATTGCGCGAACCAGGATAGGCTCCGTGAAGAACCCGCCAAGCGAGGAGTATCGCTCCCGCGCAAAACACCATCAGGTTTGTTCCATCGGGATCCGCAATGTGGCCCGGACCGCGCTTCACGCCGCCCTTCGCTGAAGAAAGCGGTGGAGAGAAAACAGAATCATGGCATCGACGTTTGAGGTCCCACAGCAGATCGATAAGCAAGATCCGATCGAAAGAGGGATACTTCGGCGCCATGACAAACTTCATCGGTTGGCCAGCCAGGCCGCGCAGAATGACATCCGCAGCTGCACTCAACCCCTTCAACGCATCAACCATTTGTTTTCGCCCAAGCGGCGGCTCCAGTTCGATGTTCGGAAAGCCCTCCATTGGTCGAGCCCAAGACCTTAAGTGACGCACGAGCCCCTCGGGCGGGTCAGCGCCTTTGCAAACGAGCCGAGCCGCGTCCTCGAACGTGTATTGCTTGCGGCGCGCCGTCTTACTCATGTTCGCCTCCGCCACGAACACTCTCGCACCGTACGCCAGAGCGAATGTCCGAATAGAACGGAATCGAGCCCCGGGGGATAGCGGGGAAAGGGTGGCCCTCGGCCGCTCGGCGTCGAAGCACGACGACGGCGCCAACGATTTTCCCTGCTTACACAACGAATATTGCCTGATCGCGAGATTTCAATTCCCTGTTCGGATACTTAACGAAGTGATCCGTAACCCGATGATGTTCCACACTTTCTCGAGACAAAAATGCGCTCTGGACGTCAAAAGGTGTCAATTTCTCTATAGGGCTATGCACTTGACTCAAGTGGCCCAAGCTGTTGTGGTTCGGCCGTGGCTGATTATCCCCGCACGGTGCTGGAGTTTCGCGATTGGTTCGTAGACGAAGCAGCGTGCCTTGACTATGTCGCGCAGCTGCGGTGGCCGGAAGGCTTCCGCTGTCCGATATGCGGCACGGCGGATCATTGGGTGACGGCGCGAGGCTTGCGTCACTGCCGTCGGTGCGACCGACAGACGTCGGCGACGGCGGGAAGTCTGTTCGCGGACACCCATTTGCCCTTGCGCGTGTGGTTCGAAGCGCTCTGGCACGTGACCAGCCAGAAAGGCGGGACCAGCGCTCTGGGCCTGCAGCGGGTGTTGGGGCTGGGGAGCTACCGCACAGCGTGGACATTGCTGCACAAATTGCGTCGGGCGATGGTTCGTCCCGGTCGTGAGCGGCTGCAAGGCATGGTCGAAGTCGACGAGATTTTCATCGGCGGCCCGAAACCGGGCAAGCGTGGGCGCGGAGCGCAAGGCAAGGTATTGGTGGTGGTCGCAGCTCAACAGGCGGCCAAGGGGATCGGTCGCATCCGGCTGGCGCGCGTGCCCGACGCTTCAGCCAAGAGCCTGGAGGCGGCGATCACCGCCTCGGTTGAGCCTGGCAGCCAAGTGCGCACGGACGACTGGAGGGGTTACAACGGACTCGACCGGCTGGGCTATCGCCGCGAAATCGCCCGCGCCAGCGCGGACGTGGGCGAAAACCTGTTGCCGCTGGCCAACCGCGTCGCGTCGCTGCTGAAGCGATGGCTGCTCGGGACGCACCAGGGAGCCGTCAGTGTCACACACATCGACTATTACCTGGATGAGTACACCTTCCGCTTCAATCGCCGAACATCGGGATCGCGCGGACTGCTGTTCCTGAGGTTGATGCAGCAAGCCGTCGATCTCGGTCCGCTCCCCGCGAAAGAAATCCGAGGCGGCAGATCCCCTGTCCCCGGCACAACCAGTTGATCGAACTTGAGTCAAGTGCATAGCCATATTTCTCTATTTTTCCCTGATAAACAGGGAATCGGCCCAATGGAGACCGGTTTGGCGGGACTGCGTCCACCACCACGCAGTCCCGGCAAACCGACGCGGTTTCCGGGTCGGCAGAAACCCTGCGCTTGAATCGGCTGCTGCAAACCTCGGCAGTTCTTGTCCTGAACCATTGCACCAGGGCGCTCTGCTTCTGGAACACGAGGAAGCGCCAGGCCAACTGAATCATGCCGCGGCGAACCCGAGCATTGCCGGCACGGGACAGCCCACGCTCGCGACGTCGCGCTCCGCTTTCGTGCGGCGATCCGGTCAATCCCGCGTAACGGGCGACGGCGCGCCGGTCGCGGAGATCACGCAGCATGACCTCGTGGGTGAGCATGTCAGCCGTCTCCACCCCAATCCCGACCACGCGGGTCAGTGTGCGCACTATGCCGCCGGCCTTATCGTCAGGGGCTTGCTCGAGCCGGGCCTCACGTTCCTGCTCGATCTCGGCGATCTGGTCCTCGATGAAACGAAGTCGGGCCATGTCACGCCGCAGTTCCGCCACGCTGCGGGCCGGAAGCGCCGCGCCTTCAGGGGTACGCAACCCCACGAGACAATCGACAGCCTTCCGAAGCGCAGGATTGAACCCACGGATCCCCAGGCGCGCCAAGGCCGCCTTCATGCGATTGATCACACGAGTGCGCTCACCCACGAGGTTCTCGCGTTCGCGTGTGGGCCGTTTGGCATCCTCCTCGTCGAGCCCGGGTATGACCACCATGCTGCAGTGTCCAGGCTCTCCCCGCAGCCAGCCGAGCAGCACGCGCATGAGAAGCGCCGTGTCGAGCCGGTCCGTCTTCGCACGGCGGCGATCGCGTGACACGGCGATGCTGCTCGCGTGGATCACGTGAGCCTCGATGCCGCGCGCTCGCGCGCACCGCGCCAGCCAGAACCCGTCGCGTCCGGCTTCGTAGGCCAGCACAACGCGCTTGATCGCACGACCGCTGTTGGTCGCCTCGGCACGCCAGCGCTCGATCAAAGAGAACAGCCCGATCTCATCGGGACCCATCTTCTTCCAACGGTCGCCGCTCGATTCCGGGCAGGAGTCCGGCAACCAGCCAGCTCGAAAGGCTCATCTTGACGACGATACACAGCGTCTCATCCGGATTGAAGGCCGTGGCCGACCGGACGATTGCAACATCTTGCAGCATGGGGCATCTCCAGCGTTCCCGAAGAGCACCAGCCTGTCACCGGTCGGTGCCTGCCCCATAGCATCTGGAAACCATGGCCGCGTTGAGCGATGATCCTGTCGTCGGATTGCCCGCCATGGTGATCTGACCGATCCGGCCCATGCCTGAAATCGTCGTGGTCAGCCCGTGAGCTACACCACCTTAAGGGACACGATCCTCCGGACGGCCGGAGTCGACGTTAGGACTAAACCGCTCGCGCGGTAGCTGCGGCGAGGGCAGCGCGGGAAGCTGGGTCGGACGAGGCCAGGACTGTCTCAGAATCATGGGGTTCAACCCCATGGGAGACAGGAGCTTTCGCGATGTCCGACAAGCCCATCAACCCGCTGCGTCAGCGCATGATCGACGACATGACGGCGCGTCGGTTCAAGGAGAAGGTGCAGAAGGACTACGTCCGGCACGTCAGGACCTTTACGGCCTTCCTGGGCCGGTCGCCCGATACGGCGACGAAGGAGGACCTTCGCCGCTTTCAGTTGCATCTGGCGCAGCAGCAGATCAGCCCAGGTTCGATCAACGCCGCCGTCACCGCGCTTCGGTTCTTCTTCACCGTGACGCTCGAACGGCCAGACCTCGTTCGTCCTCTGACGATCGTGAACAAGCCGCGCAGGGCGCCGGTCGTGCTCAGCCAGGAAGAGGTCGCGCTCCTGCTCGAAGCCGCGCCGGGCCTGAAGTACAAGGCCGCGCTCAGCGTCGCCTACGGCGCGGGCCTGCGCGTGTCCGAGGTCGCGCACCTGAAGGTGTCCGACATCGACAGCCAGCGCATGACGCTTCGGGTCGAGCAGGGCAAAGGGCAGCGGGACCGTTATGTGATGCTGTCGCCGCAACTGCTCGAACTGTTGCGCGCATGGTGGAAGGCGGCGCGGCCGCGGGCCTGGCTGTTCCCCGGCCAAAACCCGGTCAACCCGATCACCGCCCGTCAGCTCAATCGCGCCGTCACCGCCGCCAAAGACCTGGCCGGCATCTCCAAGCGCGTGTCACCGCATACGCTGCGGCACAGCTTCGCCACCCATCTGCTCGAACAGGACGTCGACATTCGGGTGATCCAGGTGTTGCTCGGCCACGCCAAGCTCGAGACGACCGCGCTCTACACCCAGGTCGCGGTCAACACGATCCGCGACGTCAAGAGCCCGCTCGAGCGGCTCGGCGTCAACCTGGCGAAGCGAAAGCCGGCCGACTGACCGCGGCCGCATGGCGCGGCCACCGGGTCACCACCTGGAGGTCGCCGACGTCTTTCGCGCCCACGGGGCGGCGTGGCGAATGGCCAACGCCGGTCACGTGAGCCTCGACCAGTTGAAGGTCATGTCGGCGATCGAGACCTGTCGCACAGCCGCGCTCGGCGGACACGTCGAGCGCTGCGAGGACTGTGCGCACGAACGGATCTCCTACAATTCCTGCCGCAATCGCCACTGCCCGAAGTGCCAGGCGGCCGCGGCGAGGGAATGGCTCGAAGACCGCGAGGCCGAACTCCTGCCGGTTCCCTATTACCACGTCGTCTTCACCCTGCCGGCGTCGATCGGCGCCGTCGCGTTCCAGAACAAGTCCCCCGTCTACGACCTCCTGTTCAGGACCGCCGCCCAGACGCTGACCACGATCGCGGCCGACCCGAAGCATCTGGGCGCGCGCATCGGCCTGACCGCCGTACTGCACACCTGGGGCTCGGCGCTGACCCACCATCCGCACGTCCACGTCATCGTTCCCGGCGGCGGCCTGTCGCTGGACGGATCGCGCTGGATCGCCTGCAAGCCCGGCTTCTTCCTGCCCGTGCGGATGCTGTCGCGTCTCTTCCGCCGGCTCTTCCTCGAAGGGCTCGCAGCCCTGCATGCGGCCGGACGCCTCGTCTTCCTCGGCGACCTCGCGCGGCTCGCCGACAAAGCCGCCTTCGACGCCGTCCTCGCGCCGCTGCGCCGATCGGAATGGATCGTCTATGCCAAGAGGCCGTTCGCCGGGCCGAAGGCCGTGCTCGCCTATCTCGCCCGCTACACCCACCGCGTCGCGATCTCGAACTCCAGGCTCATGGAGCTGGACGACAAGGGCGTCACATTCAAGTGGAAGGACTATCGGGTCGAAGGCCGCGACCGGTTCAAGACCATGACGCTCGCGGCCCACGAGTTCATCCGCCGCTTTCTCCTGCACGTGCTGCCGAGCGGCTTCCACCGCATCCGACATATGTGGACGGCCTCTTGGCAAGTGGTTTTCGACGCTCTGATCGCTTTGGTCGGCTGCGGTCATATGTCCGGCCTGTTGGTGCGGTATAGGACCGCTGGCCCTGATGATATTCGACAGTCCTGGTCCCTATCACTACGGCGAGCTCGGGGCTCGTGGCGGATGTCAGGGTGTCCTGGGCTTTCGTTGCGACCGTGTCGTTCATCACGTCGTTGCGCTTGCCAATCTCTTCGAAACTGAAACGTCTATCTTGGAGAGCTCTTTGTCGTCAGGCCTTCGTGTAAAGTTCGGTTCGGAAGGCTTCGCCGGTCGACATCATCGCCCAGGCGATTCTGGCCAGCTTGTTGGCCAGGGCGACGGCGACGACGCGCTCGGGCTTCCTGGCCCTCATGGCGACGATCCATTCGGCCAGGGCGCCTTTGTATTTATGGGCCACGCGCAAAACCGACGTGCATCCCACGACCAGCATCTTGCGCAAATACCGGTTACCCTTTTTGGTGATAGCGCCGAGCTTGTCCTTGCCGCCGCTCGAGTGCTGGCTCGGAGTAATGCCCAGAGACGCGCTGAAATCGCTTCCCGACCTGAAGACGCTGGGATCGGGATTGAAAGCGACCATCGCTGATGCGATCAGCGGGCCGAAGGCGGGGATCTCGTCCAGCAACCGGCTCGTTTGGTTCTTGCCGCTCGCCCGGGCGATCGTCTTCTCCAGATCGTCGATCTTTTCGTCGAGGCCGTCGCTGTGCGAAGCCAGCATCGCGGTTGCTTGCTTGGCCTCTTCGGGAAGGGTCTCGTCGGCTTGCGCGAGCGCCAGCAATTCCTTGACCCGGTGGATGCCCTTGGGCGCGATCAAGCCGAACTCCGAGAGATGACCGCGCAGCGCATTGACGGTCATGGTTCGCTGCTTGACCAGCAATTCCCGAGTCTTGTGCAGCATCAGCACGGCTTGCTGATCCGCGCTCTTGATCGGCACGAACCGCATCTCGGGCCGCGACATGGCCTCGCAGATCGCAGCCGCGTCGTTCGCATCGTTCTTGCCGCGCTTGACGTAGGGTTTCGTGTAAGCAGGAGGAATCAAGACCACTTCGTGCCCCAACGCCCGGATCTCCCGCGCCCAGTAATGGGACGATCCACAAGCCTCCATCCCGACGCGGCAGGGCGCCGCTTGGGCGAAGAAAGCAAGCACCTTACCTCGGCTCAATTTGCGCGTAACCGCAGGCGCACCCTCGCGCTCGATTGCATGCACCTGGAAAAAGTTCTTCGCCAGGTCGATCCCAATCCTGATAAAGGTCTTCATGGACGGCTTCCCTATCCGCGACCTGCACCGGTCACGCCTTGGCACTTGATGCCGTTCGGGTGAGGCCGTCCACATCATCACTACGGCCTCTTCGCCGGCGCGGTCCGAGCCAGCAACATCGAGCGCGTCCGCCAGGCGCTCGCCGCGCCCGAGGCTGCACCCGAGGGCTCGCACGCCGAGACCGACGGCCAGGCCGAAGCCGTTTCGCCGGCGCGGCGCTGCCCCTGCTGCGGCGGCCGGATGATCATTGTCGAGACGTTCGAAGGGCCGCGCCCCGCGCGATCGCCTTCCCCAAGCCGGATCAGGATCGACACGTCATGACCGACGCCGCGCGTCCCGCCTCGCAGCGCCGCTTCCCCTCGCCTCCAGCCGCACGCCGGAGCAGGAACGCGACGTCCTCCCGACGTCCGCACAGGCTCTCCAGCCGCCGAGCCCATCCCCGTCGCCCTCATCCGCGCCCGACAAGAAGCCCGTCGTCTCGGCTCCCGACGATGAAACCGACCGCCTTCCGCCACCGCCCCCAAATCGGCGATCCGACCGCGATCCTCAAATCCCCATAGGCCGCGCTCGGTCAAACAGCGCCCTTCCTCCCCGCGGTTTCCTCCTTACGAGGCTTTCAAACGCCGGCCCCCGCGTCTCGCACGACCGTCCGAAAGGGCCGGCGTCTGAAACCCTTCAGTTAAGCGGTCGTAGCAGACCGCATCCGTTGACATGACAGTTGGGCCTTCTTCCATGTGGTTTCGGCACCTCCTAACCCATCGATGCCATTAAGGGCGGGTCGCGGAGCAAAAAGTCTTGACTGTTGCCCTACGCTGGAAGGCTGTTAGCAAGCGGTACCCAAGTCCTCCGTTGCGAGCTGCGCAAACTCGCTAAGGCATGTATTGGTCAACTCGTTGTTTTTCTCCAAGTAGCTAGGTGTGGAGCCTCAACAGGTTGTCCTTGGAAAGGGCAAGTCGGCTGATGGGGGGCTTGGCGTCCAGGCTGCCATGGGGTCTATGCCAATTGTATCGATGGAGCCATCGGGGCAGCTCGGCGGTGCGTTCGTCTGAGCTGTTGTAGGCCTGCGCATAGGCCCATTCCCGTAGGCTGGTCTGGATGAAGCGTTCGGCCTTTCCGTTCGTTTTGGGCGTGTAAGGCTTGGTTCTGATGTGCTTGAGGCCAAGCTTCTTGCACGCCTGCGCGAAGGCTCGCGAGCGATAGCACGATCCGTTGTCAGTCATGACGCGCTCGACCTTGACGCCGAGGCTTGCGTAATGGGCCACCGCCGCCGCAAGGAAGGCGATTGCGCTGGATTTTCTTTCGTCCTTCATGACCTGACTAAAGGCGATGCGGGATGCATCGTCGATGCAGACGTGGACAAACTCCCAGCCAATGCCGAGGTGGCGGTTGACCGCGCCTGTTCGCCGCCCCGTGATCCGGTGTCCCACCGAGCCGATCCGGCCGAGTTTCTTGATATCGATATGGATGAGCTCGCCAGGCGTCGCGCGCTCATAGCGCCGGATCGGCTCGGCCGGCTCCAGGGACGAGAGCCGGTTAAGCCCGAGCCGCCGCAGGATCCGGCTGACCGTCGCCGCCGAAACGCCGACCTCGGCGGCGATCTGCTTGCCAGGATGGCGCTGCCTGCGCAAAGCCTCGACCGCCGCGCATGTGGCCGGCGGCGTTTGGCTTGGCGATGAAAGGGGCCTTGACGAGCGGTCGTGCAAACCGTCGACGCCTTCGGCGCGGAAGCGCCGGACCCATTTCGCGACAGTCTTGGGCGTGGTGTTGAACTGGCGCGCGGCGGCCGCTTTGGACAGCCCGCAGTCCAACACGGCGCGAACCATCATCTCTCGACCTTTCGGCGTCAAAGGCGCATTCTTGTGCGTGTCCATTCGGTCCCCCGCGAATCACTGAGGTTTTGGCGACATCAGCCTTCACGGCCAAAACCGAATGGACAACCTCCTGAAAGCTCACAGCTAGGCCCCACAACTGACAAGAAGACCTCGCCGAGGGGCGCGTTCGATGTTCACCGAAGGGGAAACGTCAGGGCTGCCGACCTATTAACAGACGTTGACGGGATATCGGCCAAGATAATGGCCATGGCCTCCCTGCCCCTCCTCGGCGTCCAGGAGGTCGGCGAAATGGGAAAAGCGCCGCCCGGCGGGGGCAAGGCCGGCGAGGCCATCGATGGCGAAGCCCCCCGCAGAACCCGAACGGGGGGCGGGCGTAGCGCCCGCCCCCTTCATGCCCTTCGGCAATCCGCCCGCCCGTCGTCCTAAACGACTTTGTCCATGATCGGCGCGAGCTCCGCCGCCGAATAGGCGCGCAGGGTTTGCGTGCGAATATAGCCCAGCTTCCCGACGCTCATCGCCAGCGCGGTCGCCGCGGCGTCGTCCGGCGCTTCGATGATCGAGACGACGTCGTATTGTCCCTGCGTCCACCAGATGTCCTTCATCGTGCAGCCAAGTTTTGCAGCGAGCTCCTTGTAATGGCTCGCGCGATTGGCGGTGTCCTTGACGTTCTTGACGCCCTGTTCGGTGAAATTGATCAGCGTGACATAGGTCGCCATGGCGTTTCCTTTCGCTTCTAGCTGCTTGCGCCTCTCCGTTTCTGCCCGACTGCGTTGGCACCGCTTCTTAGTTTCGCGACCTTTAGACGCTCAGGCGTCTTGCGCATTGATCGACATCAACCCGCGCTCGTCTTTTCTCACCGTGAGGGGCGCAGCCCGCGAACCCGAACCTGAGGGACCAGTACATATTCGAGGCGTTCTATCGCTTGCAGCTGACGACGCAGCTTGCGATTACGCCCAACGTGCAGTGGATCCTGCATCCCACCCTCAACCCGAACACCGGCTCGCTTTAGGTCAGCAGTCTGCGGGCGCGAATCACGTTCTGAGTCGCGGCATAGAATACGCCTGAGGAAAGGAATGCGGCGAGAATGGCGTGTCGGCGTCCGCCTCGCCGTTGGCGAACGACCGCTCTTTGCGCACTCCGGACGGCCGGAGTCGACGTCGTATTGCGGACGTACCAGACCGCGGCCTTGGACGCATCAGATGGGCGGACTCCGGACCTACCGGCATCGCCAGGGAATGCCCGCTATCCGCCGCTTTGCTGCAGTTCAGGGCCTCATGCATCCTTAGTTCCCGGCCGAGCTGTTACGAGCTCAACCATTCCGGCTTGCTCGAACCCCGCGGGACCAGCACGGTCCGAAATGATCCCGGCGTCCGCGACAACACCACCTGATCAGTCATCCCTTGGTACGTGCCCAAAGGCGTTTCTGCAGTGAACAGGTCGGGAGCAATGTCGCGGTGCTCATCGGTCGAGTCGGCGGTCGCTCGCGCGTAGTCCTTGTCGAAGATGCCTAACGAAAGCAACCAAAGCACAGTCCTTGTCAGCGAAACTACAACACGATAGCTGCCTCCCTCGATCGCGCGCCGGCGCAGTGCTGCGAGGATTCCCGTCGTGCCTAACCAGCCGACCACGTTATCGCAAATCGGCACAATCGGCGGCTGCTGCGGCCGAGTTGCAGAACCTTCAATCGTGAAGAGGCCAGACACCGCAGCGCCAATTTCGTCGAACCCGGGCCGGTTCGACCATGGTCCGTTCTCACCGTGGAGAACGACGGTTGCGTGAATCAATCCGGGCTTCTGCTGGCAAAGCGCCTCGGCATCGAGGTCATGCGTTTTCAAAAATCCTGGGCGCTTATTCGCAAAGAATACATCAGCATCCCGAAGAAGCTGATTGAACCGTGTGCGATCCTCCTTCGAGTCGTCGAGGATGGTGGAACGCATTCCCACCTGGACATCCCACGCGAAGGCTTCGATCTCCGAATCGCGGGGTCTCCAGATGTTGAGCACGTCCGCGCCGTATAGCGCCATGTCTCTTCCCATCGCGCCTCCCGCGATGACATGACCCATCCCGAATGCGCGAATGCCGGAGAGAGGAAGATTATCGCTCGCCTTAAGCGGCACGGGATCGCTCTCCCCAATTTTCTCCACCGTGATCAGCGGCATTTTGGAGAGGACTTGCGTGTATTGGGGTTCGCGGCGAAATTCCTCGTTCGTGCGCACCATCGCGAGAACCAGTCCTTCGGCGGCCGCAGCCTCCTCTAATTCAACGGCGTCCCATTTGAGTATGGCGTTGTTAATGGATTCGGTGCTCGGGCTGCAGCGGAGAAAATCAAGAGTGCGCACGAGCAGTTGAGGATAAATGTCCAGCGCCACCACATGTCGTCCGTCGCGTGTCTCGCGAAAGAAAGCATCTCCCATCTTTAGGAATGGGCTAACCGCATAGCCACCGGGAGAGGGCGGTCGGCCATTGACGGTTTCCCATTTGCCATCAAATGGGTATCCCCTTCACTGCCCCTGAGGGACGTGGTACGCCTGTCTGGTGGACACCACTCGACACCCGGTCGCTGGACTTGATTACCCGCGCACGTTTCAGGCGATGGACGAACGCTTCCGTGACGACACGGCCTGCCGCGAGTACATCCGTCGTTTGCGCTGGCCTCAGGGATTCACCTGCCCCCATTGCGGAGAGGCGGGGGAGCCATGGGTGATGGCAGGGGGATGGCTGCGGTGTCGGGCCTGCCGCAAACAGACATCGCTGACCGCCGGGACGATCTTCGAGGGTGCCCGTAAGCCGTTGCGGATGTGGTTTCTGGCGATGTGGTTCGTCACCAGCCAGAAGAATGGGGTCAGTGCGCTCGGCCTCCAGAGGGAATTGGGGCTTGGCAGCTACGAAACTGCCTGGACCTGGCTGCACAAACTGCGCCGCGCCATGGTCCGGCCGGGCCGGGACCTGCTGTCTGGTGCGATCGAGGTTGATGAAACCTATGTTGGTGGCCCGGAACAGGGTACGCGAGGCCGAGAAACCGAGAGCAAGGCCATCGTCGCCATAGCAGTCGAGAAGAACGGCCGGGGGCTTGGCCGCATCCGCCTTCAGCAGATCGGAGATGTCTCGACAGACAGCCTGCTTCCCTTCGTCCAAGGCGCTGTGAAGCGCGGGGCGATGGTTCACACCGACGGCTGGAGGGGTTGTGCCGGACTGGCGGCGGCCGGTTACCAGCATCAGGTCACGGTCCTCAGCGGCGGCTCCGACCTGGCGCACGAAGTCATGCCGCGCGTCCACCTCGTCGCCTCGCTGCTCAAGCGATGGCTGATCGGTACTCACCAAGGTGGCGTCCAGCATCAACATCTCGACTACTACCTCGACGAATTCACCTTCCGCTTCAATCGCCGCAGATCAAAGGCCCGCGGGCTGCTCTTTCATCGCCTCGCCCAACAAGCCCTCGCCGTTGGACCCGCGCCCTACAACGCCATCGTCAAGCCACCGGGTTCCAGCGACTCCCGGACAACGGGGCAATGAAGGGGATACCCATCAAAGAAACCGCAGAAGCGCCGCAATGCTTTGCGTACGTCCACTGAGATATTCTGTCCTTCGCCGGTGGTTTGCCTCCAAACAGCGGCTACCGCTACGCTCCTTGCGGCCAGACCGATCGCGGCCATTGTCCCGAACCGCAGCGGGCTTTGGAGAATTGGATCGCTTCCATAGAAACTGAGTTCTCCGCCACAATCGTCGCTCGCCATGCCGACAGTCGAGAGGACTTCATTCACGCCTTTCACCAGATCGAAGTCTGGCGACGTTGCCGGATGACTCAACTTCTCTTCGAGTGTCTCAGCTAGCCGACTGCTTTCGCCGCTCGTTTCGACTGATGAGCCAGTTCTTGTCGCGCTGTTCATTAGTGCTTCTCCGCATTCTAAAGTTTTGCAGGATCTATCCAATTCTATTCTTTAGTTGAGATACTTAGGCTGCGGCTACTGATTGCGCGCTCTTTTTGTTGAGCGTCCGTCTCCGTTCCGCGTCTGAAAATAGGTTCGCTCTGCGCCGCCTCAGGCGCCGCGAGCCGAAGCTTTGGGTGCAGCGGAGGTCTTCGCACCCTTGGTGCGCAGCTCGATGAGGCCGAGCAGAATCTCGTCCCGCTCCGCCTCCAGCTCCTCGACGGTACGCGATCCAACCTCGGCGTGGACGCTGTCGATCAGTTTTTTTTGCACTTCCGGAGTCAGCACCGGCGAACCGAGGGTCTTCCACCAAGCTGCCATCGGACCGGTGAACTGCTGAAAGAAATGCTCGATGCCGCCGGACCCGCCGCCCAGGTGATTCAGCATCATGTTGCCCATGACGCCCCAGCGCAGGCCCGGCCCCCAGGAGAGTGCGGTGTCGACATCGGCGGCGCTCACGACACCCTCGGCAACGAGGTAATAGACCTCGCGCGCCAATGCGGCCTGCAGCCGGTTTGCGACGTGGCCCGCCATCTCCTTGTTGACCCGCACCGTCCGCTGGCCAATCGACGTGTAAAATTCCGCTGTGCGCCGGATCGTCTCCTCGGAAGTCTTGGCTCCGCCGACGATCTCCACCAGCGGGATCAGGTGCGGCGGATTGAACGGATGGGCGATGACGCAGCGCTCCGGATGGGACGGGGCGCCCAACTGGATGTCGCTCATTTTAAGGCCCGACGAGCTTGATGCGATTATTACGTCGGTAGCGAGCAGCTCGTCGAGTTGGCCATAGAGCTTCTGCTTGAACTCGATCCGCTCCGGGCCGTTTTCTTGGACGAGGTCGACGCCGGTCAGCGCCTGCGCGAGGTCGGCCGTGAACTTGAGGTTCGACTGCGACGCTCCGGGCGACAGGCCCAATCGCTTGAGCGCCGGCCAGGCGGTCTCCACGAACTTCCTCAGCGCGGCTTCCGCGTTCGGCGCGATGTCCGTCGCGATGACCTGCAGTCCCTTGGCGAGAAACAGCGTGGTCCAGCTCGCGCCGATCACACCGGTTCCGATGATGGCAATGCGCCGAACGGGATTGGTGTCGGTCATGTCATGTCTCCGATGCATTTGTTAGACTTCGGCATAGGCGATGCCGGTGAGATTGCCCTGGGCGTAGAGGAAGTTGCGCTCGTTCTTGCCATCGAGATCGGCGGAATAGACCGAGCCGGCGAAGTCGGTGACGAACATCCGGTTGCTGGGAACATCGAGCGCGATGCCGATCCCCTCCATTAGGTGCGTGATCAGGATTTCCGGCACCGCCTTTTTGTCGATTGGCGTGCGATTGACGGTATTGCCACGCGGAGGATCGCCGCGGTCGGTCCAGTAGAGGAGGCGGTTCGCCAGATCGAGCTCGAGGTCGATGGGTTCTGGCAGCTGATCGAACAGCACCTCGATGTCGGAGCGGTTCGCCCCGCGCTCGCCGTTGGGAATATCGATGGTAGCGCGGCAGAGACGCCCTAGCCCGCCCTTCGTCGGGCCTTTTTGCGTCCAGTAGATTTTCCCAAGCTTCGGATCAATGGTGATTCCGACGCACCACCGGGTCTGATCGCGTCGATCCTCGTCGCCGTGGCCGGTCTCGACCAGCGTTTCGACGTGCGAACCGTCGAGGTCCGCACGCATCACGCGCATGCCCTCGCGGTCGCACCAATAGAGCTTGCCTCCGTCCTTATCGAGATGAATCTGTTTCGGCGTGTGCGTGACGCCTTGCGGGACAATGACCCTGCGATTCCCGCCGTCGAGGTCGGCGCGCTCGATAGAGCCGTCGTCGAGGTTGGGGACGCCCATGTTGGTCCAATAGATATGACCGGCGTTCGCATCCACGACGATGCCGTCGGGGAGATGGCAATCAGTGACGATGGTCTTGCGGTCGGATCCGTCGGGATTCATGGAGTGAATGCGGTCGCCGCTCAGTTCGAGAAGGAATAATCGGCCGACCACGGTCTTGGCGCTGGATGAAGTTCCTGTTTTGGTAGCCTGAAGCTCAGTCATGTCCGCCTCCAGTCGGTATTCAATCAGCACTATTCTGACACACGATCTCTCTGGCTCCTTGCAGAAGCTTGACGCAGCTGCAACCGTCCCCTTCAGTTCGGTTGAACGAAAGTATTGGCGCTGACAGGATTGCTTGGACTGGCGATTGCAACAGCGGCGTGCGCGACAACTGCCTGAGGATCGGTGGATGCTAATACATGGACTTGGCGACCTGGATCGGTCTCCCGGTCATGGCGGGCCTCCTTCGGACTCGTCTCCCTTTTGGCCCTTGACGTTCGCGGCTTTTGGCAAGCGGATCGCCTGACAGGCCGTTCTATCTCGTGGCGGCTCTTGCTCACGATGCCGGGGAGAGGCGCGAGACCAAAGAACGCTCACCCTGGCTTTGCCTGTCCAATCTTACCGTTGAACATTTGAACTTGTTTTCGACCCGTTTCGAATTTCGAACTACGAAACTTTCGTGTCGCCATTTTGTCATTTCGTTCGTTCATTCCAAAATTCGTATCGGTCACAAGTGGGGAAATCGCTGAACGAAACCCGAGCTGCCGGGACGCGCCGTTTGAACTGCAGCAGGATGTTTGGCCAGCAGCATGAAATGCTCGCGCCGATCCCGCGATGCTCCTGGACGGGGGACAGGTCGACACCAATCCACTTGTTGCGCGAGGAAAGGCCGCTTTCTGGCCCATTCCTTCCGTACCCGGACCGATCAGGAAGGTCGGCAAAGGGTCGATTTGACACGTACGCCGAGCCGTCGGCGAACGGCCGGTATTTGCGCTAAGGGGTCATTCCGAACATCTGGCTCGTCTGCGACCCTTGCGGTCGGCGCGATCGCCGCGATGCTGCGAAAGCGAAGCTCAGCGATTATGGCCGAGACCAATGCCGAGAATCCCCGCCTTTCGCCGCAGCGCCCTCTCGGTACGTTTCATCGTCTTGGCGATCTCGGGAAGTGGCGTCCGCGCTTTCGAGTGCGCCTTGAGCTCACGCACGTCTTCCTTGGTCCACGGAGTGCGATGGGCTGAGGTCTTCTTCTTCGGCACTGACTGTTACTCCGGGAAGGGCTCGAGGCCGCGGGCAACACCAGTAGCGTGGTTGATGAACGCGAGCAAAAGAGGCCCGCGCGTGGTGGCTCAGCACGGGCGGCCGGGCGATCCGCTTCTCATCAAGTTCCCTCGACTGTTGCCAGACGATCCAACACAAACAGCTTCGAGCGCTCGACGTGATGAGGCGCGAGCGCGGCGTCAGAGCGCCCGCGAGGCAACGCGATCTTGTGACCGGCGGAATCGACGACGTAGCCATCGTCTGTGTCCCCTTTGGCGCTGCCGTGCACGTAACCGACAGCATCCAGATTGTAGGATATCCGGCTTGCGCGGCCGTTCTCCCTGCGCGTCTGAATCATGCGTCGCCCCGGCGGCCTCGACGTCTTTCTCCCGCGGGCCGCCGCCCGTTGGCAAGTTCGCTTCAAAGGGGCGCCGGCAGGTCTTAAGCGCACGTGGAATGACGCCGTGGGCTATTCTTCATTCCGCCATCAGACGCCGCCACGCTTTGGCTGGCCTGGCCGCCATGTTTTGGCTAGCCTCGTTCCTGACGATTTTGTGACGGTCGGGACGGCGGACAGGTGACGACTTTCGTTTGGGCGGCGGTGCTGGTCGCGGCGTTGCTGCACGCGCTTTGGAATTCGGTCGTAAAAAGCGCCGGCGACAAGTTCATGAGCTCGGCGCGCGTCGCCCTGTGGACCGGCGTTGTCGCCGCGCTTGTCAGTCTGGCCACGCCCGCGCCGTTCGTGGCGTCGCTGCCGTATGTGACCGCTTCGGCGCTCATCCACGTCGTCTATTTCCTTCTGGTCGGCCGCCTCTATCGCAACGCCGATCTGTCCGTCGCCTATCCGCTGATGCGCGGTCTGGCGCCACTCGTCGCGACGGCCATAGCAGCCGTGACGCTGCGTGAAGTCCCGGACGCGGTCGCACTCGTCGGCGTACTAGCGCTAGTTATCGGTGTGGCGACGATGGGGTTCTCCGGTCTCGCTTATGGACGCATCGGCCGTGTGACGCTCGTCGTTGCGCTCCTCAATTCGGTGATTATCGCAACCTATTCGGTCATCGACGGCGAGGGCGCGCGGCTCGCCGGACCCGACGCGGCGCACGCCTTCGCCTACAACGCTTGGTCGGACGGACTGACGGCGGTGATCTATCTACCGGTCGTGCTGGCGCTGCGCGGTAAAGCCGTCGGCCCGGAATTCTTGCGCGATCCCCTGCGTAGCGCCTTCGCCGGCCTCGCCGCATTCGGTGGATACGCGATCGTCGTCTGGGCGATGACGCAGACGTCCATTGGCGCGGTCGCGGCGTTGCGAGAATGCTCTGTCGTGTTCGCCGCGGTAATCGGCGTCGCATTCCTCGGCGAACCGTTCCGCGGCGCGCGCGCCGGCGCGGCGTTGCTGATTGTCGGCGGCGTGATCGCGCTGCGGCTTGCATAGGGTCGAGCATCGGGCCTTATCGGAAGCCTGGCATCGCTTGGCGATTTTGGCGATGTTCATCATTTTGAGCGTTTGTAAGCGGGGAGGCTCCGCAGTTCATGAAGACCGCCGACTTTGTCGTCTCGAAACGTCCGAGACTTTCCGACATTCAGCGTTTCCCGAAGGTCGAGTTCGCCGACTACGAGCGCCGTCTTGAGGAACTTCAAGAAACGCTTCAGCGGGTTCAGCAGGCCTATCTCGGGACGACCCATCGCGCCGTCCTCGTTCTCGAGGGTTGGGACACCGCCGGCAAGGGCGGCATCGTTCGGCGGCTGGGCTGGGCGCTCGACCCGCGCAGCCTAAAGGTCCACTCGATCGCCGCTCCGACCGAGCGGGAGAAGTCGCTGCATTACCTCCAGCGCTTTTGGGAGCGGCTGCCGCGGGACGGCCAGATCGTCGTTTTCGACCGCTCCTGGTATGGCCGCGTCCTGGTCGAGCGCGTCGAGGGCTTCGCCACCGCCGCCGAATGGCGCAGGGCCTACGACGAAATCAACGACTTCGAGCGCATCCTGATCGCCGACGACACGCGGCTCATCAAGCTGTTTATGCACATCACCGCTGACGAACAGTTGCGCCGGTTTCGCAGCCGGCTCACCGATCCGCTCAAGCGGTGGAAACTGTCCTACGAGGATTTCCGCAATCGCGCCCGTTGGACGGAATACGAGGAGGCGATCGAGGACATGATGCAGAAGACTTCGACGCGCCAGGCGCCCTGGCATCTGATCCCCGCCAACGACAAGCCATATGGCAGGTTGGCCGCACTGCGCATCATGGTCGATCGCCTTTCCAAGAACGTGTCGCTGGATCCTCGCCCGCTCGACCCGAAAGTGCTCGAAGCAGCGGAGCGGCTATTGGGCGTTTTGGCCCCAACAAACGGCTCGCCGCCAAAGAAGACGGCGAAGAGCGCAACGTGAGCGAGGCGCCTGCTTGTTGCCCCCATCCTGGAACGCTAAAGGCGCTGGTCGAAGTAACGCGCGCGATTCTGGAGTGAAAGACAATTCCTCGAAAACCTGCCAAACGGAAGGCTAAGGCGGCCGTCCGTATACAGTACGGCGCGCTGCCCTACCGGTTCACGCAGGATGCTGCGCTGGAGGTTCTTCTCGTGACCACGCGACAGACCAGACGCTGGATCGTCCCGAAGGGCTGGCCGATCAAGGGACTGAGACCGCCGAAGTCGGCTGCGCGGGAAGCGTTCGAGGAAGCAGGTGTCCGCGGAAAGATCGGCGCGAAGCCCTTGGGCGCCTTCACTTACGACAAGGCGCTCGACGAGGCGGGGGTCAGGGCGACGTGCGAGGTCAAGATTTATCCGCTGCTGGTGAATCGGCAAAGCGAAAGTTGGCCGGAGTTCGAACAGCGGACAACCCAGTGGGTTCAACCGAGCAAGGCCATCGCGCTGATCAAGGAGCCCGGCCTCAGGAAGATTGTCGCCTCGTTTGCGAAGCGTATTGCTGCCGCCGCCAGCAGGTCTGTCTCCTGAACGGCAACTTCTGGTGGTCGATCAGACCAGTCCGTCGTCGCCGTCTTGCTGGTCGGAATGGCGGAAAGGGTCTTGACCGGACCGTCGCCCGACAGCAGTCCGAGTTGCGCGGCCGTGTGGACGAGATCGCGCGCCGCGCGCACGACGCCGTGCTCCGAAAGGGGACGTTTCGGAGAGTGAAGGCTCCACGCCTTAATGGCGTACTCGCGAACGTCCTGGGTGCGGACATGGCGCCGCCCGGACATCATCTGCGAAAACAGCCAGTCACGGACGAATCCCCCGAACGGCTCCTCCGTGGCACCGATCCAAAGGCGCCAATCGTCGAGTTTCATGACATCCTCGCCGCCGCCGTCGTCGGCTATTCGCGCCTGATGGGCGAGGACGAGGCGGGGACGGCGCGGGCGTCAGCGAGCGGCGGCGCGTCGCGCGTCGGCCCTGATTGCCCTAATTCTGATATCCCTCGGAGGGAGCGCCGGCGGATGGGCCGTCGCCGAGGAACCGTCCGCCTATATCGTCGAAGTCAGCGATGTCACCGCCAAGGTTGGCGACCCGCGGTCATGCGCGCCACCCTCAAGGCACGCGACGGCTACCGAATTCTCAAACTGATCTTCAACACTTGGGGTCCTCCTGTGCGTCGTAAGTCATTGATATTGTTGGATCGAGCGGAGAGCTGCGCGAAAATGTAGTGCCACGTAGACGTTGATTTACAATTGACTTTCATGGAGTTTTAGCTGATCATGTGCGGACCCCGCATGAGTCGCCGCCACGGTTCCGCACCATGTATTTCCGCAAGAAGACCTCCGGCGGCCGCGCCTATCTTCAGATCGTCGAAAGCCGCCGCGAAGGCGCGGCGGTGCGCCAGCAGGTCATCGCCACCCTCGGCCGCGTCGAGGACTTGCGCGAGAGCGGGCAATTGGAGCGCCTGCTGCGCTCGGGCGCCCGCTTCGCCGCCAAGGCCATTGTCGTCGACGCCATCGCCGCCGGCAGTGTCGCAGCGGGCTCGGCGCGGCGCATTGGGCCGGCGCTCGTCTTTGAACGCTTGTGGGAGGAGACCGGCTGCCGGGAGGTCGTCGAAAACCTCGCCGGCGCCCGCAAGCATGATTTTGCGCTGGAGCGCGCGATGTTCCTGACCGTTCTGCATAGGCTGTTCTGCGGCGGCTCGGACCGGGCGGCGGACCGCTGGAGGGAGGATTACCGCATCGACGGCGTTGAGGGCCTCGACCTGCACCATCTCTACCGGGCGATGGCATGGCTCGGCGAGGAATTGGCCGTAGACCAACAGGAGGGGGCCACGCCTTTTGCGCCGCGTTGCCTGAAGGACGTGGTGGAGGAGGAGTTGTTCGCGCGGCGGCGCGATCTCTTCAGCACGCTCGATCTGGTGTTCATGGACACGACCAGCCTCTATTTCGAAGGCGCCGGCGGCCAGACGCTGGGACGCCGCGGCTTTTCCAAGGACCATCGGCCCGATCTCAATCAGATGATTCTGGCGGTTCTTCTCGACGGCGACGGCCGACCGGTGTGCACCGAGATGTGGCCGGGGAACACCGCCGACACGGGCAGCCTGATCCCCGTGGTCGATCGCTTGCGCCAGCGCTTTTCCATCCGCCGGGTTTGCGTCGTCGCCGATCGCGGCATGATCAGCGCCGAAACGATCGCCGAACTCGAGGCGCGCGGGCTTCTCTATATCCTTGGGGTTCGCGAGCGTAACGACAAGCTCGTGCGCGAACTCGTCCTCGACGATCGCGCTCCCTTCATCCCGCTCGTTCTGACCAAGCGGAAGAAGGTCATCGACTACGAGGCCAAGGCGGTGACGCTGGCCGGGCGGCGTTACATCGTTTGTCGCAATCGCGAGGAGATGAAAAAGGACGCCGCCGCCCGGGCCGCGATCCTGGCCGCGCTCGAACGGCAGCTGAAGAAGGGCGACAAGAGCCTCATCGGCAACAAGGGCTACCGTCGTTTCCTGGCGACGCCCGGCGACGACCATTTCGCCATCGATTGGGACAAAGCCGAGGAGGACGCCAAGTTCGACGGCGTCTTCGTGTTACGGACCAACGCCGATCTCTCGCCGCTCGAAGCGATGCTTTGCTACAAGCAACTTTGGCGGGTGGAACGGGCGTTCCGCACCTCCAAGAGCCTGTTCGCCACGCGGCCGATCTTTCACAAACTCGACGAGACCATTCGCGGCCACGTCTCGTGCAGCTTCCTTGCCCTCGTGCTGAAAAAGGAGCTGGAGGACCGCATCGCCAATCTGGGCAAGCCGGCCGCCGACGGCGACGCCGCGCAAAGTGGTTCCTGGCCCGCTATTCTGGCCGATCTCGACTCGCTGACCGAGACCGAGGTCGAACAAGACGGCAAACGCTTTCTCCTGCGCTCGCCGCCGCGCCCCGCCGCAAGCCTCGCCTTACGCGCCGCCGGCGTCGCCCTGCCGCCCACCGTGCGCCAACTCGCCGACGCCTGATCCCAGCCCATCGATCAACGAAAATGTAGTGCCAAGGCGCTTTTCCAGCGTCAATTTCCGCTTTCAATCAATGCCTTGGCAATTTGTGGTGTAGAAGATCAGTCAAACACTACAACAATCGGGTGATCGAATTGTCTTCGTTCGATGACGGTGTCGCCTTCGAACGCAGGGTGGCGCCCGCGACGCTTGACGAAGACGTCCTCGTCTTCGAGGTCCCCCTGCGGGCTACCAAGCCAGGGAGGCACCCGATCAACGGGATTATTCGCGTCGGTTACATTCACGGAACCGACGAGATGGCCATGGTGTCGATGCGCCTGATCGCCAATGTCACCGGAACCGAGGTAGTTCGAGTTCTGGAGCCCGTATTTCGATCGCGAGGCGATTCGCGGAGCACCAATCTTTGTCGTTGCCGTCGAGGTCGCAACGCCCAGATCACGTTCTCCAGCGCATGATCAAGGAGATGACCGAGATGAAGAGATTTTATGCTCATTCTCTTCTGGCTCTGCTGGTCGGCGCCGCCGCCCCGGCCCTGGCGGCGGCAGATGTCACCGAGTCGGAATTGATGCAGGCGGCAACCGAGCTCGGGCGGCAATACGACGCCAATTATAACGACAAGAATGCCCGCCTCGTTGAAGCGAGCGTGCCGGAGCCGCCCCACAAATAGCGGTGAATAACCTGGCCGCTTGCAGGCTGCTTCGCGACCAGGTCCGCGCTCACAGGGCGCAATTGCGCTTCTGTCTGCGCATGGCGGTCGCTGGCCTGCCGGCTCTCGCCGTTGTCGACTGCTTCAACTTCCCTTGCATGGGGCAGTGCTCACCGCCATTGTCGTCACCCAAGCGACCATCGGGGATCGCTTCGGGACGATGAAATGCCTGAAAACGCGCTGCGGCGAGCCGGCGTTTTCGATGGAGGAGGAGAATTTTGATGAGCGTGTTGCCTCGAGTCACAGATTTCACAAGGGAGCGAATCTCGCGCGAATTCGATGATTTGGGACCCGATGCCTGCATGGCCGACATTCGAAAGGATCTTGATCGACACAATCCCGAGCTATTGGAGATGGCGATCAAATGGGCGCGCGGAGGGCAAGACGGCGAGAGGCTGCTTACTGCGTTCGGCATGTTTTATCGATTGCTGGCGGCGGAGACTCTCGCTCCGCTTGAATCTCGCGCCCTTAGTCCGCTGCCTCGGGTTTCCTCTGCAACCCGCGACGCAATCGTTGCACGCATCGATCGGATTGGAGACGAGGAATTCAGCCGCGAGGCGATCAACAATCTTGAAGCCGCAAATCCCGAACTCCTTCAAATGGCGCACAACTTCGCGTCGGAGCGGGGGGATTACGCCCACACAATGCAAGGCTTTGCCTTGCTTCATGAGGCGCTCCTGGCCCAGTGGAAGAGCGACCGTCGCACGCCGCACTGACACCGCCGCGCCGGCACCGCCGCGCCGGCGCTCGCCCGCGAAAAACGAGAATCCTGACGATCGTCAGGGTGCTGCGGCTCAGCGGCGTTTAGCAGGGTTTGTCTGCGCTCGCCCAATCAGGTCGAGTCGGTCGGCGATATCGGCGAAGCTGGTCGGGACGATGATCATGGGGTGGTCTCGTCCCTTGGGTTCGGGTGAGGTCGGAGGAAGCAGAAAGGCGCGTGGAACAGATCATGGGCGATGGGGGGCGCTGAGGCGGTTCGCGTCCACGAAATTACACTCGATAAGCCTTTGAGCGACATCCCACTCGCCGATATCGTACGCCACGCACTAAGGCCCGGCCTTTTGACGGTCGTCAGCTCAAATAGCCACCACAGGAGGCATATTTCATGAGGACCACAAGTTTATACTGCAATTCGGTCCTCGTCTTGGCGGTCATAATCTTCGTGTTGACACCCTCTTGCGCATCGACACAGGAAGTCGGCCTCGTCGCGCCCGACGCCAAGGAGGTTGCAAAAGGCTACCGCGCCAGCGCGCTCAAGCTCAAATCCGTCGTCAATGACAAGGGCGAGATCATTGGTCAAATCGACGATTTCATCTTCGGACGGGACAATGGACCGGTCTTCGCCATTCTGGCTGTCGGCGGCCTCGGGCCCGATGGCGAACTGGTCGCCGTCCCGTTCCGCAGCCTCAAGCTCGATGATCCTTCGGGCAACATCGTGCTCCCCGGCGCGAGTCGCGCAGCACTGCAGAAGCTACCGGTGTTCCTCTACAATCGCTGAACCGAGAATTGCTTCACCTACGTGACGATGACGGCGCCTGCGAGAGATCGAGTTATTGATCTCAGGCCTCGCTAGGAGAGCCGGGAATCGCGCTTGCTCGCCAAAGATCGAGAAATCCTGACGATCGTCAGGGCGCTGCGGCTCAGCGGCGTTTAGCAGCGTTTGTCTGCGCGCGCGACTCCGACGGGTCGGCGCAGGTCGATACGTAGACCATGGGAGAATCCGATGAAATCCGACACCGACATTAAGCGCGACGTTGAGGCCGAGCTGCGATGGGATCCGGACATTGATGCGACCGATATCGCCGTCGCGGTCAAGGGGGGCGTGGTGGCTCTAACAGGCTTTGTGCGCAGCTACACGCACAAATGGCAGGCCGAGGACGATGTGAAACGCGTCGCCGGCGTGATCGGCATTGCCAACGATCTTGAGGTGCGCCTGCCCTCGGTCAGCGAACGCCCCGACCCGGACATCGCCCGCGACGCGGTCGCCGCTCTGAAGAACGAACTCCCCTACTCATCAGAAAACATGAAAGTGATCGTCAAGGACGGATGGACTACGCTCGAGGGTTCGGCCGAGTGGAACTATCAGCGCACTCGGGCCGAGGAAGCCGTCCGACGCGTAAGGGGAATCAAGGGCGTCATCAATCTCATCACGCTGAAGCCGCGCGTCGCGCCTTCTGAAATCAAATCCAAGATCGAGGAAGCCTTTCGCCGCAGCGCGGAAGTCGACGCCAGTCGCATCACCGTCCAAGCGCACGGTGGCGAGGTGACTCTCATGGGCAGTGTCCGGTCTTGGGCGGAGCGAAAGGAGGCCGAGCGCGCCGCCTGGGGCGCGCCGGGCGTCACAAAGGTCGAGAATCGACTGACAATCGTCGCCACCTAGGCCTTTCGCCGCCTCGGGCTTTTCACGGATATTCGGCGACCTTCACGAGCCCGAGGCGGCCGCTCGGACCGAGCCGCTTTTCGGCGTTGCGCCACGTCGAAGCGCGCGTTTGACCTGGATCCATTCCCTCGTACTGGCAGTCGACCTTGGAACCTGTCGACGATCAAAGCGTTGTAGTCCGAGCGCGACGTTTTTTCGCAACTTCGCATCAGCGCCACCCAGCGCCGACGCTGCGATTCCGAGAATTCAGGCGTTGAGGTTTCGTGGCGATCCGGCTGGCGTCCGCCGACGTCTCGGCGGAGTTCAGCTTCAGACGACAAAAATGGAGCGGGTCATGGCGCCACGCCTCCTCCGCATTCTTCGCGCGCGGGCGAAAGTTCGGTCCCGGCAGCCTTTGCCTGCGCCTTTGTGCAAATCACCCTTCGCGATCCTTGATTCCATCGCGGTCCGGATCAGCTACGACCGCGGGCAGATAATCTCTGACGGGGGGCCGCTTGCCGATTGCTGGTGCCGCGTTCTCGCGGGCGCGGTCCAGAAGTGGGCGCTGCGAGCCGATGGCGCCCGCCGGATTGTGGACCTGCTCTTTCCCGGAGACTTCTTCGGCCTTAGCGAGAACCAGCGAGATCAGTACGTGGTCGAGGCGGTCGTAGACGACACGGTTCTCGCCTGCTATCCGCGCCGTCGCGCTGAGACAATCGCGGACGCCAATCCCGAAGTTGCTCGAGCAATTCGCGAAATGGCCTTCGCAGCGATTGCGCGCGCCGAGAGGCAGATCGAGATCCTTGGCCAGAAGGGCGCGCCCGAAAAGGTCGTCGCCTTCCTTATCAGCCTGGTCGCGCGCCGGGAATGCAACCAATGCCAAGAGGAGATCGTGCTCCCGGTCTCCCGCTACGAGATAGCCGACTATCTCGCTATTTCGTCGGAGACCGTCAGCCGTTCGCTCACCGGGCTGGAGCATCGAGGGGCTATCGCGTTCCAGGGCGCGCGGAAAATCAGGATCCTGGAACCAGAATACTTTAAGGAAATTAATGGATGCCGACAGCTGTCCGGATGAACGCCGCCAACTGGCGCGTCGCACATGCGGATCGACTAACTGCGCTGTCCGATAGGCCTCACCAGTCACGCACTTTGAACATCGTGCTTCAGAAATGGGGCCGCCTCTTGGAGGAGCCGGACCACCGTCACCGGGAAGAGCTTGTCCAGGTAACCAGTCCGCGCGGCGGCGGGTTCCGCCAGCGTCCGTGAGACGATTTCAGCATAACATATCGCCGGAAGAATCACGAATCTTCTGGCGGCGCGAAAGTTCGCCGAATCGGGCGAAACCGCGAGGGGCAATTCTTGAGCAGATCGTCGAAAGGGGCACGAGTAAGCGCGATCCGTTTCAGCACAAGGAAAAGCTTCTTCTCCTGACTGGCGTCATGGCGGCGAGATCGTTTGCGTGCACGGAGTGTTGAGTTTTGAAGCCTTGAGCAGGTGCTGCGGCGGCCTCGAGCCGCGCATCCGTCAATTGACTGGATCAGGGATTCGCGATGTCGATCATCGACGCCCGCCGCAAACAGTTGCTTCCGAACCTGACCCCGGAGGAGATCGACCGCTTGCGTCGGATCGGGTCGGCGAGCCGCTACCCGGCTGGTACACGATTATTTTCCGCTGGCGAGCCGAGCCCCGGCATGTTCGTCATCCTCACGGGTTCTGTCGCCGTCACACGTCGGGACGGGTTGCGCCATGTGACACCGATCATCGAGGCGGAGGCTGGCCACTTTCTCGCCGAGCTCGAAGATCTGTCCGGCCGTCCGGCGCTGGTCGACGCTGAGGCGATCACCGACGTCGAGGCGCTTCTGATACCGCCGCAGCGCCTGCGCACGTTGCTCATCGCCGAGACCGAGCTGGGCGACAAGGTGATGCGCGCGCTGATCGTCCGGCGCGCGACCCTGATCGACCTGGGCGCCGGAGGCCCCGTCCTGGTCGGCGAGGAATCGAGCTCCGACATGGTGCGGCTCCAGGGCTTCCTCGCCCGCAACGGCTACCCCCATCAGGTGCTCGACCCTGCGACCCACCCGGACGCCAAGGCGCTGATCGAGCGCTACGCGCCCGAACCGCGAGATCTGCCGCTTGCCGTATGCCCGAACGGGTCGGTGCTCAAAAATCCAAGCGAAACCGAGCTGGCTCGCTGCCTCGGCATGGTCCGGCGCGACGCGGCGGATCGAACCTTCGATGTCGGCATCGTCGGGGCTGGCCCTGCGGGTCTGGCCACCGCCGTGTACGCGGCGTCCGAGGGCCTCTCGGTGATTGTCTTCGACCGGCGCGCCTTCGGCGGCCAGGCCGGCGCCAGCGCCCGCATCGAGAACTATCTCGGCTTCCCTACTGGCATTTCAGGCCAGGAACTCGCCGGGCGAGCCTACGTGCAGGCGCAGAAATTCGGCGCCGGTTTCGCCATCCCGGAGGAAATCGCCAGTCTCGCCTGCAGCGAGCGCCCACTCGCGCTGCGCCTCGGCGACGGCGGCCGGGTGCGGGCAAAGGCCGTGGTCGTCGCCGCCGGCGCTCGCTACCGGCGCCTCGACATCCCCAGTTTTAAAGATTTCGAAGGCCGCGGCATCTGGTATTGGGCCTCGCCCATCGAGGCCCGCATGTGCCGCAGCGGAGAAGCGGTCGTCGTCGGCGGAGGAAATTCTGCGGGACAAGGGGCCGTGTTTCTGTCCGGCTTCGCGAAGACGATCTGGATGCTGGTGCGTGGCCCCGGCCTCGCTGAGAGCATGTCGCGGTATCTCATCGAGCGGATCGAGGCCACGGACAATATCAAGCTTCACTTCAACACCGAAGTCACTGCGCTTGGCGGCTCGCCGAACAGCTGGCTCGATCGGGTCCGATGGAAGAACCGTACGACCGGGGAGGAAACCGAGCGCCGTATCCGCAACTTGTTCCTGTTCATCGGTGCTGATCCGGCGACGGACTGGCTGCGCGACTGCGGCGTGACTTTGGACTCAAACGGCTTTGTGCAAACGGGCGCCGGTCTTGTTCCGACCAATTCTCGAGGCGACAATCGTCCTGATGGGCGGCTGCCGCTCGAGTCGAGCGTGCGTGGCGTCTTCGCCGTCGGCGACGTGCGGTCGGGCTCGGTCAAGCGAGTCGGCGGGGCGATCGGCGAGGGAGCGGCGGTGGTGGCGGAGCTGCATTCCTTTTTGGTGGGATCCTCTACAGCGGCGCGTCCTCGAACCGCTTCATCTTGACTTCATGAACGTGCACATTGCGCGCGCCGCAGTCGCGCATGATCGCCATCGCCTCTTCCTCACGCTCAGGATCGCGCGCGCGAACGAATACGACGAGGCCTCCGTGCAACAGGTCGTTCTCGAGGGTGGCCGCGTCGAGCCCTTTGACAATACGGTCCCTGATCACTTTGCCGATGGCCGTCGCCGCTGCGCCGCCAGTCAGGGCCGCGGCGACGATGGCGGCCAGGGCGCCTCCCGATGCGATCACCGGAAGAGCCGCGCCCAAGGCGCCAACGCTGACGAGCGTCCCGAACACGACGGCGGAAACGCTTGAGACATCATCCCGAGTAACCAGATCGCGGCGCGGCAGGTCTGGGGCTTCGGCGATCTCGACCGGGTCGCGATAGATCGCCCTCAGCTTCTGGACGACAGCATCGTGACTGGCCATTAAACTGATGTCGCTGCGATCGAACCCCGACGTGGTCAACCTGTCGACCAAGGCGTCGAGTTCCTCGCGGCTCTGTGCGGCCCCGACGACCTCTCGAACGACGACGACATCGCTGTCGGAAGGAGGATCGTGCTCATCTCGGGTCATGGCCTCTTCATTCGACTGCGCTGGCATTCCTCATCATGCACGCAAGCCGATTGCCCGGCGCTGACGGAAGTCAGATTTCTCGGGCGGTTGATCGACTTCGACCGCGAGATACGGGTCGAAAAACTGACAGACGTCAGGGCGCAGGCCGTCCGTTCGGCGCAACGTTTCGCGTCGGCGCTCGAAGCAGCGAAAGCGAACTCCACGTCCCTCCGGGACAACCGCATCCGGGACGAGCATGAGCAGTCAATACCGCACCCCGGCGCGTTTCTCGGACGTCGCAGCCTTTTGCCGGCTCCTCTGGCGGCGTAGCGCAGAAGAGCAGCCGACGCGAGCCCGCCGGACGAGCCGGCGCTTCTGGAGCGAGCGGCATCGTCCGCACCGACGTCGCCCGCTATGTTTCCGATCCTGAATACCGCGCCGTCCCGCAGTCCGCCGCTCATCACGTGGGCGCTGATCGCGGCGAACAGCCTGGTTTTCCTTTGCGAGCGGAGTTCTGAGTCCTGATGAGCTCGAGTCCTTTCTCGGGCGCTTTGCGCTCATCCCCGCGCTCTATTTCACGCCGAATTTCGACCTCGGCTACGCGCTCTCCAACTGGGAGCCGTTCTTCACGAACATGTTCCTGCACGGCGCATGGCTGCATCTGATCTTCAACATGTGGGCGCTTTGGCTGTTCGGCGGAACGGTCGAGGATCGCATGGGCCCCGCCCGCTATCTCGTCTTTTATCTTGCGTGCGGGTTCCTCGCCTCGGTGACCCATGCCGTCGTCAACCCCACCTCGACGGCGCCGGCGCTGGGCGCGTCGGGAGCCATTGCGGGCGTGATGGGATGCTACATGCGCCTGTTTCCCTGGGCGCGCATCGTCGCTGTCATTCCCGTCCTCTTTTTCCCGTTCTTCTTTGAACTCCCGGCCATTGTCGTCATCGGCTTCTGGTTCGCAATTCAGATTCTGAACGGCGCGGGGGCTCTATTCATGACGTCCACGAGCGGCGGCGTAGCGTATTGGGCGCACATCGGCGGCTTCCTCGCCGGCTTGCTGGTCGGTCCGTTGTTGGTGCGCTCTAAGCAACGCTATCGGCCATACTACGCCGATGAGGGAATTTACGGCTTCAATCCAATGGGACGCCGGCAAAGTGGGCGTGCGATAGGAGGAGATCATGCATATCTCTGATCTTTTCTGGCTTTTCTTCGTCTTTTCCGCGCTGCAGCCCGTCTTGCGTCAGCAAATGCTCGACGCCATGCGCACGCGGAAGATCGCGCAATTGGAGCGAAAGCGTAATTCCCGGGTCATTCTGCTCGTACACAGACAGGAGACGATGCGATTCCTCGGTTTTCCCTTGGCCCGCTATATCGACATTAACAACTCGGAGAATGTTCTGCGCGCCATTCAGATGACGGACGACGACGTGCCGCTCGACATGGTTCTCCACACGCCGGGCGGCCTCGTGCTGGCTGCACTTCAGATCGCGCAAGCCGTTCGCGACCACAAATCCAAGGTCACAGTCTTCGTGCCGCATTACGCCATGTCCGGCGGCACCCTCATCGCGCTTGCGGCGGACGAGATCGTCATGTGCAAGCACTCCGTTCTCGGCCCTATCGATCCGCAACTCGGGGATTCGCCTGCCGCCTCGCTACTCAAGGTCGTCGAACAGAAGCCGGTGGCGGAAATCGACGATCAGACCTTGATCCGCGCGGACATAGGGAGGAAGGCGATCGCGCAGGTCAAGCAAGCGGCAGCGGGCCTGTTGCAGCGAACGATCCCGGCCGACCGGGCGGAAGCGGTGGCGGAAAAACTCGCCACGGGGACATGGACGCACGACTATCCGATCTGGGCCACAACGGCGAAGGAACTCGGCCTGCCGGTCCGCACCGACATGCCGAACGAAGTGCTCGAGCTCATGTCGCTCTATCCGCAGCCCGTGCGCATGCAAAATGGAGGCGGGGTGGAGTACCTCCCGACGCCGCGACAGAAGGAAGCTTGAATCATCCTGTCGGCCGCCGGGAAAAAGGCCCGCGCTGACGCGCCTCGATGACTGTCGATGGACCCCACTACCTTCACCGATCCGCAGGCTCAGGCCACCATCGAGGCGGCGCGCATCGGCGCCGCCGCCGCAATTCACGCCGCCTGGATCCAGGCGACCGCAGCAGCGGGCGCGGTGGCCGCCGGCGCATTGGCTTATATCGGCGCAGTTCGGCAGGTGCGGTTTCAGGAGCGCGCCCACGAAGTCCGGGCTCTGGCGTATCGTTTCCGACTGACCCGGGTGGTCGAGGAGTACTACGAGCAGGTGGTTCGCGCCTGCGCGGCCGCCCAAGCGCAACTCGCTGCTTTTCGCAGCGGCAAAGCGTCCGTCGCGATCGCCAGCTTCCGGCTGGTGCAGCCGCGGATGCTCCATGACGAGAACTGGGAGGCGCATGCCCTCCTCAGTCGCCGCGCAGTGGAGCTGATCCTCATCATCGACGACTGCAGCCACCGGCTGGCGCAGTTCGACAAGGAGATCCGCCGGGAAGGGACCCGCACGGATTCCAGCTTTGTAAGCGGCACGCTTCGCCCCAGCGACGTCCAGGGCGCAGAAGAGCCCCCGCTCACGCCCGAACATGCGATCGTCGACTACGCGGAGGTGCTTACCCAGCTCCGCGACGCGTTGGCGACGCTTATCGAGGAGTTGACGCGACCCCCGCCGCCGCTCTCCTGGCGCAAGCTGCGGCTCCCTGGCCGCCGACACGCGGACCGGATGACGCCGGCGCCGAAGGCGCGCACCCGTCCGGCGCACGCCGATGGCGATCCGTCGGCCGCACCACGCACGCCGAGCGCAGCCCAGGTCCGGCGCGCTGATCGATCGGCTCTTCGTCCGAACTCGGCTCGAACTCACGAGCCAGGCGCGGGCGAGAACGGCTTCCCTGACCTTGGCCAGCGCAAAGCGCCTGACCAGAGAGAGGTCGAGGCGCCTGTCCCCAGCCGGTGCGCAGGCCGAGCGGCGGCAGGGTCGAGTACCTGCCGACGCCGCGCCAGAAGGAAGCTTGACGGACCGTATCGATGGGGCCGACGCCGCCATTCGCGCGGCGTCGATCCAGGCGACCGCGGCGGCAGGCGCGCTCGCCGCCGGCGCCTTGGCCTATATTGGGGCCGTCCGCCTGGCACGCGGCGGCCTCGCCTTTCGCCTTGCCGAGCAATGAGAGTACGGAGGTAGCAGGTCATGACAGAGCGATTAAACAGGATTGCGTTCGAATACGCGAAGAAGCTTGTCAGCGCGGGCAGGTTCGTGTTCGACGAGCGGGACGACTGGAGCGAACACCGCCCAACCGCCGACGAGGAGAACGCGTTCATCGAGCGGCACGGCTACGCCGAATACGGCAAGTGGCGCCTGGGCATAAACGATGAGAAGGGCGAGCAGACCAAGGGGAGGTACGAGTTCCCCTACGGCGATTTCGAGAAGGTCCACCGCTGCGGTCTGTTGGCGGCGGAAAGCCGTGCGGGCCAATACAAGCATTTCGACATCGAGAATGCCGCAGCCCGTCTGCTTCACATGATCGACGCGATGCACGAGGTCGCACGTCGGGGGGCTTAGGCTCGACGAGGGTGGACTGTGACTTAGGCGCGAGGGAGGAAGACTCTCACCGAGGCGCCTTCGCTGACGCGCGTCTCGATCCCCACGCCTCCACCAGACTGCTTGGCAAAACCATAGACTTGCGCCAGTCCGAGGCCAGAGTGACGGACGAGTCAGGCGCCGGTCGCCGCGAGAACCGCTTCCCTGACCTTGGCCAGCGCGAAGCGCCCAACCAGGGAGAGGTCGAGATGCGGCATGTTCGGCATCTCGTCGGCGGCGACGACCGCATCGACGATCGCCGGTCCGTCACAGGCCAGCAATTCGCTGATCGCGCTCTTGAGCTCGCCCGGCTTCTCGGCCTTGAATCCGCGTTCGCCGCAGGCCGCCGCGAGTCCGACGAAATCCGGATTGGGGAACACGACGCCCTTGCGGAACGACGGCAGCCCGGCGGCCTCCGCCTCCAGCGGGATCAAACCGAAACAGGAATTGTTGTAGCCCACGACCTTGACCGGCAGTTGGTGTTGCGACGCGGTCAGGAACTCGCCCATCAGCATGTTGAAGGCGCCGTCGCCGCAGAGCGCGATCACCTGTCGCGAACGGTCCAGCGCCTGGATGCCGTTGGCCTGGCGGAGCGCCGTCCCGACCGCCGCGTTGTTGAAGGAGCCCACAATCCGCTGGGATCCGCTCTGCCGTATCCAGTTTGCCGACCAAAGCGTGTTGAGGCCGGTGTCCAGGACGAAGACCGCGTCGGGCGCGGCGAGATCGCTGACCATGCGCGCGACGGCCTGCGGATGTATGCGATCCGTGCTGCGGGCGAGGTCCGCTTGCTTGTCCAGCATGTCATCCCATTTCCGCCGCTCTTTGACTATGCGATCCCAGAACCGCCTGTCGCTCTTGGCCGCGACACGGTCCTGGAGCAGCTGCAACGTCGGCCGCGCCGAGCCGACGACGCCGAGCGCCGTCTCGGTTCGGCGTCCGAGCGCTTGTGGCCGCTCGTCGATCTGAACGACCACAGTCATGCCGGGCAGGAACTCTGAATAGGGGAAGTCGGTCCCGACCATGAGCAGGAGATCGCAGTTCATCACCGCGTCATATGCCGCTCTCGTGCCGATCATGCCGATGCCGCCCATCCAATGCGCATCGTCGTACGGCATGATGTCCTTTCCCTTGACCGAGTGGATCAGCGGCGCCTCGAGCCGGTCCGACAGGGCCGCGGCTCCGTGGCAACCGGCGCCGCACAGGATGACGACATGGTCCGCGATATCGATTTTCGTTGCGATGTCCTCGATGTCGTCGTCGTTCGCGACGCGCTCGGCCGGCGGCTTCAGGGTGACGACGCTCGGGACGGAGCTTTCAGCGCTCGCAGCAATGACGTCTTGCGGCAGCGTCAGATGAGCTACGCCGCGGCCGGCGTAGGCGGCAGCGATCGCCTGATGCACGACGCGCGGCGCCTGCGCCGGCGAGGAGACGGTTTCCGTATAGAGCGACACGTCGCGAAACAAGAGATCAGGCTCGGTCGACTGGATGTAGTCGATGCCGCGGAGATTCCGCGGCATGTCGCCCGACAGCGCCAGGACAGGCGCGTGGTCGCGCGCGGCTTCATAGAGGCCGGCGACCAGATGGGTGCTGCCGGGACCCGTCGTACCGGCGCAGACAGCGAGGCGCCCGGTGAGTTTCGCCTGACCAGCGGCGGCGAGCGCCGCCCCCTCCTCGTGGCGGACGCCGACCCAATCGATGCGGCTGCGTCGTATCGCGTCAGCGAGCGGGTTAAGCAAATCGCCGATGAGACCGAAGACATGCCTGACGCCGAGCTGCTCGAGTGTTCCGACCAGCATATCCGCAACGGTTCGCGCCATTTGCGCCTCCTGACCCGCTGAAAAGCCTTGGCCGCGATCAAACTCACGCGACCCCGCCCGCCTCCGGAGCCGCCGCGGCCTCGGCGTCCGGCGCTGGCTGTGGTCGAGGCTTGGCGACGGCCACCCTGGCTGCCCGGAGCAGCCGGTCGTGGATCGTGTAGCCATCCTCGAGAACGCTGACGACGCGTCGGGGCGGACGGGACTCGTCCTCGACCTCGATGATCGCTTCATGCAGGGCGGGATCGAACGGCGCTCCGAGCACGTCGATCTTTCGTACGCCAAACCGATTGAGCGTCGCGAGGAGCAGACGTTGCGTTGCGCGCACGCCATCGAGAAGCGCGGCCTCGCCGGGCGTCTGTTCCGGCCGATCCTCCGCCGAGGCGATCGCGCGCTGCAAGTTGTCGACGACCGCCAGGAGCTCGGCGGCGAAGTCCGAGATCGCGTACTGCCGTGCGTCCGCCGCGCTGCGCTCGGCCCGGCGTCGGGTGTTCTCGGCGTCCGCCAGCGACCTCAGCAGGCGATCGCGCAAGGAGGCGTTCTCAGCCGCGGGCGTGGCTGATTCTGCCGTGTTATCCGCTTCTGCGGCGTTGTCCGCCGGAGCCGGACCGGCTGACTGGATTTTGTCATAATTGTCTTCCGCCATCGGGGGGATCTCCCAGGTATACGCGGATCAGCAATGAAGGGCCGGGCAGAGTTCAGCCGGCCTTGCGATGGTCGTCGTCGACTTCCCTGAACTCTGCGTCGATCACGTCGGGATTGTCGCCGGCGCCAGAACCTTGTCCGCCTGAACTCTGCCCTGCTTGATTGAGCGCTTCGCCTATCCGCATCGACGCCCGTCTCAACCGCTCAATTCCGTCGCTTATCGGCTGCGCCTGATCGCGTTGCATGACATCTCTGAGCACCGAAACCGCTCCTTCTACGTCGCTCTTCACATCCGCGGGAAGGCGACCTTCCGCATCCTTCAGAGCTTTCTCCACCGTGTAGATTGCCGCATCCGCCTGATTGCGCAGCTCGACGAGCTCTCGGCGGCGTCTGTCCTCCTCCGCATGCGCCTCCGCCTCGCGGACCATGCGCTGAATGTCGGCCTCGGTGAGCCCGCCCGACGCCTGGATGCGGATCGTCTGCTGCTTCCCGGTCGACTTGTCCTTGGCGGAGACGTTGACGATCCCGTTCGCGTCGATATCGAAGGTCACTTCGATCTGCGGCACGCCGCGCGGCGCGGGGGGAATGCCGACGAGGTCGAACTGGCCGAGAAGCTTGTTGTCGGCCGCCATCTCACGCTCGCCCTGGAACACCCGGATCGTGACGGCCGTCTGATTGTCTTCGGCGGTCGAGAAGGTTTCGCTCTTTCTTGTCGGGATCGTGGTGTTGCGTTCGATCAGCTTGGTCATCACGCCGCCGAGCGTCTCGATGCCGAGCGACAAAGGCGTCACGTCTAGCAACAGCACGTCCTTGACATCGCCCTGCAGCACGCCAGCCTGGATGGCTGCGCCGACGGCGACGACTTCATCGGGGTTGACGCCCTTATGGGGCTCGCGGCCGAACAGCGCCTGTACGGTCTCTTGCACCTTCGGCATTCGGGTCTGGCCGCCCACGAGCACGACCTCGTCAATCTGGGAGGCCGTGAGGCCGGCGTCCTTCAGCGCCGCCTTGCAGGGCTCGACCGTCCTTTGAATGAGATCGTCGACCATCGCCTCGAGCTTGGCGCGGCTGAGCTTCATGTGAAGATGCTTCGGCCCGTTCTGATCGGCGGTGATGTAAGGCAGGTTGATATCGGTCTCGCTGGCGCTGGAAAGCTCGATCTTCGCCTTCTCGGCTGCGTCCTTGAGGCGTTGTAGCGCCAAACGGTCCTTGCGGAGATCGATGCCCTGCTCCTTCCGGAACTCATCGGCCAGGTAGTCCATGATCCGCGTGTCGAAGTCTTCGCCGCCAAGGAACGTGTCGCCATTGGTCGACTTGACCTCGAACACGCCGTCGCCGATCTCCAGAATTGAAATATCGAAAGTGCCGCCGCCGAGGTCATAGACCGCGATCCTGCCCGACTTCTTCTTGTCGAGGCCGTAAGCGAGCGCCGCGGCTGTGGGCTCATTGATGATGCGCAGCACCTCGAGTCCGGCGATGCGCCCGGCGTCCTTGGTGGCCTGGCGCTGAGCGTCGTTGAAATAGGCGGGCACGGTGATGACCGCCTGCGTCACGGACCCGCCAAGATAGGCCTCCGCGGTCTCCTTCATCTTCTGCAGAATGAATGCGCTGATCTGGCTTGGGCTGTATTTCTTGCCGCGAACCTCGACCCATGCGTCGCCGCGGTCCCCCGGCACGATCTTGTAGGGGACCATGCCCTTGTCCTTTTGCGTCATCGGATCGTCGTACCGGCGGCCGATCAGGCGCTTGATCGCGAAGATCGTGTTCTCCGGATTCGTGATGCTCTGGCGCTTGGCGGGCTGTCCCACCAGCACCTCGCCGCTTTCCGTGAAGGCCACCATCGAGGGCGTCGTCCGCGCGCCCTCCGAGTTCTCGATGACTTTCGCGGCGTTGCCCTCCATGACGGCGACGCAGGAGTTTGTGGTCCCGAGGTCGATGCCGATCGCCTTCGCCATTGCAATTCTCCTATCGTTCACGGTGCTGCGTGTTGACCCAATGCAGTCTGGATCGGCGCAGGCGCGGCAGAGCCGCCGTTGTCAGCTCGCTTTCTTCGCGGCGGCTAGCTATTACCGACCGCGAAGGCGTTCGCGTTCGGGGAGCTCGTTCTGCCGGGAGGATGGCGGAGCCGAGACGCGCCCCGACGCGGGCCGCAACGCTACGCGGCTTCCTTGACTTCGATCTTCTTGGCTTCGGTCTGCGGGGGCTTCGGGATCGTTATGTTGAGGACGCCCTTCGACATCGTCGCCTGAACGGTCGAGGGGTCGACTGTCATCGGCAGCTCGAGGGCGCGGTAAAAGACGCCGTAGCTCCGTTCGGCCACGTGGACGTTCTTGTCCTTCTGTTCCTGTTCCGCTTTCCTTTCGGCGCGGATCGCGAGAACATTGCCATCGAGCGAAATGTCGACGTCCTTGCGCTCGAAACCGGGCAGTTCGACCGAGACTTCGATATTCTTGTCGGTTTCCGCGACCTCAATCCGGGGCGCGACCAGCGCGCCGGCTCCGTTCTGCGGACCGCCGAACGAACGAGCGAAGTCGTAGAACAACCCTTCGAATTCACGCCTCAGGGCGTCAAAGGGATAAAGATCCATGCGCGCGAGATTCGAACGCGGTGCGAACGGAACCAACGATCTCATGTTCATGAAGGCCTCCTCATTCCAACACGATTGATTGCAGCGCTTGCCGAAGGCGGCCCTGTGCGGTCGCCCGGCGGGGGGGTGGCGCGACGTGTCCTTGTCGGCGCCCCGCTACCGCCGGTCGCGAACTCTAGAGTTTGTGCCGACTCCGACCATGACGGCCGTCAGTTTCCGGCAACTCTTTTTGCGCTCCGAACAGCGGCGTTACGAGCGATCAGGCCATTTCTTGGGCTACGCCGCCCGAGAGCCGGCGCGGGGCGCAAGCTATTATTCGGGCGACAGGATCGAGCGCGCCGTCGAGCGCGCCGAGAAGGGTGCGCTCGACAAGCGGCGCTATCTGCCCCTGCAGGACGACATCGCATCCGTCGCATACTGGTGCCAGACGCTGCCGGCGGGGCCCTTTCCGGCGGCGCCCAATCGCGACGACCTCGAAATCATCTAGGATGCGCCGATGCGAACCTTGCCGGACGACTATCCGGAGCGCGCTTACGCCGCCGTGCTCGGCAAGCTGATCGGCGTCTATCTCGGCAGGCTGTTCGAAGGATGGACGCACGAGCGCGTCGTTCGCCTTTCTCAACCAAGCTTCTCGAGTAGCGCTCGAGCCGCTGGCGCCGACGAGGCAGGGTTCTGCCCGGTGATGAGCAGGCCGTCCGCAACGACGTGCGGCTGCCACATGCCGGCCTTCGAATAGAGACCGCCGTTCTCTCTCAGCATGTCCTCGACAAGGAAGGGCACGACTTTGGTCAAACCTACGGCCTCTTCCTCGCTGTTGCTGAAGCCTGTGACCTTCTTGCCCGCGACGAGCGGCTTGCCGTCGCTGGCCTTAGCATGCCTCAGCGCGGCCGGCCCATGACAGACGGCCACGACCAGCTTGCCGGCGGCGATCGTGGTCTGGATCAGGCCGATCGAGGCCGGATCCTCAGCCAGGTCCCAGAGGGGGCCATGACCGCCGGGATAGAACACAACGTCGAAGCCTTCATGGGAAACCCCAGACAGCTTGCGCGTAGCGATGAGCGCCGCCTTCGCCTCGGGGTCGGCTTCGAACTGGCGCGTGGCGGCGGTCTGGGAGTTGGGCTCGGCGCTCCTCGGATCGACCGGCGGCTGGCCGCCCTTGGGAGAGGCCAGCTCAATCTCGGCGCCCGCGTCCTTGAAGACGTAATAGGGCGCGGCGAGTTCCTCCAGCCAGAATCCGGTCTTCTTGCCGGTGTCGCCGAGCTGATCGTGCGAGGTGAGAACCATCAGGATCTTCATCGTCGTTTTCCTTTCATCCCGAAGGCCACCATCGAAGACGTCGTCCGCGCGCCCTCCGAGTTCTCGATGACTTTCGCGGAATTGCCCTCCATGACGGCGACGCAGGAGTTTGTGGTCCCGAGGTCGGTGCCGATCGCCTTGCCCATTGCAATTCTCCTATGGTTCACGGTGCTGCGTCTCGACCCAATCCATCCGGACCGGCGTCGGCCGCGGTCGGACCGATGTCAGTTCCCGGTTTCCGCGGCGGCTCGCGATCACCGGCGCGAACGCGAAGGCGTTCGCGTTCGGGGAGCTCGTTCTGCCGGGAGGATGGCGGAGCCGAGACGCGGCGCCGGCCGCTCCATCGACCCGCCCGAAAAGCCGCCATCGTCATAGCGTTCGCGGACGAGCTTTCATCCCTCGTGGGCCTGGCTTTTGATGTAGGCTTCGGAAGCCGCTTACAGCGTCAGCAAATGTCGCGCTTACCCTATTTTTCGAAGAGGTCGTGGCGTTCCTGAATTCAGTGGAGAAGAATCTTGCGGCGGCGCCGGAGGTGCCAGGCCACGAGGCGCTCTTGGTAGAGTGGTTTGGATATGGCCCGCTTTGGGCGCGACTGGTGACGCGTCTCATTCATCGCTGGGGCGAGCTTCTGGCAGACGAGATAAACGAAGGCCGCCGAGTGCGCGCAATTATCGACCAAATCGCAAAGGCGAAAGGCCGTAGTGCCCTGGTGACGTCTCGGCGTGCGGAGAGATTCCGAGACGAGTGCAATAGTCTGGAGGCGCGAGATCTGATCGATGAAGCCTCCCAGAAGGCCGGTCTTATGACGACAGCGGCCGACTTCAATCAGCTTGTTAAGGCCGCATGCGCGCGAGATGAGGCCGCTTGCCGTGACCTTGGACGGATGGCTGAGCAATTGGCGCCCCATCTGCCTGAAAAGCGCGGGCGACCAATTTCCCCAGAAACCTGCATCCATATTTTCCTTCAGCGTCACCTCGAAAGCTTGGGGGTTAAGCGCGCCTACACCTATTCGGAAACGGACAGCAATGACGATTTCGTCGATCAAGTGACGCAAGCCACACGCCTTGCGATGAACAACCCTCGCTTTAGTCCGCTGCATGCCAACTTGCTGCGCAAAAGCGAGATGCTTCCGCCACCGATGCGAATTCGGGATTCCGCGGTGTGACCAAGTCCGCCGCTCCGCCCGCGAGCGAAAGAGCGCCTTGAAGCTGAGCCTCATCGGCTCCGACGGAAAAAACTAGGGCCTTTTCCATCTTAGACCGATCAATTCTTTGGTGCTACGGGCTCACGTCTTGGCCAAGACTCGGGGGCCGAGATGGCTATAACCGACCGAACCCTTGCGAGGGTTTCTAACATGACCGACGACGGGGGACCGATACAGACGGAGGACGCCCGTAGGTTGTGCTTTGCACCACGGGTCACTCGCACCCGACGGAGACCGCGCGGGGGAGCGCAATGAAGAAGAAAGGTTCGCGAGGCCCTGACAACTACGTCGTGGGCAAGGGACGTCCGCCCCTCTTGACGCGTTGGAAGCCGGGTCAGAGTGGGAATCCTAAGGGCCGGCGCAAAGGGGCTAAGAATATGATGACCTATTTCCATGAGGCTCTAAGTAGAAAGATTGATATCAAAGAAGGCGGAAAAATTCGTAAGGTTACTGCTCGAGAATGTATTGCATTGAACACCATAAATTTAGCACTCAGAAGTTGATACCGTTGGTCATGGCTATAGAACGTGAGATCAGTACTGTCCTAGAGCGCGAGAAGTACGAGACTATTACAAAAGACATGACACCAACGGAGGCGGCTGATATTTATCGTAGAATGATTGAAGGCTACGACTAAATTGTGTTGAAAGTCACTTGCCTGGCTGGGGTCTCCGTAAAGTTCGAATCGGATCTAGTCTTCTTCATGGGGGGCGCGACTTGATTCGGGATTTCGGGATTAGCTCTTCGCCTTCCCGCAGCAGGGAAGACGACGTTTTGATGTCGGTCCACAACGGAGATGGTCGTGACAGATCGCAGAAATCCGACCCCGCCTCGGGTCACTTTGACCGACCAGCTTCGGGGAAAGAGCCGCCTTCGCCGTGAACAGCAGAATCGAGGGGCCAAGGCTTCAAGCACGCGCCCTCGGCGTAATGACATCCTCCCGCGATTGGCGCTTTCCTACATTCCGATCGCAGACCTTCGGCCTTCGTCGAGAAAAGTCCGCAAGCTCGATCCCGCTCATGTTCGCGAGGTTGCTTCCTCGATTAGCGTCCTTGGCTTTTGTGATCCTCTCCTTGTGGGTCGCGATAACGAGCTCGTTAACGGCGAGGCTCGCTACGAGGCCGCCAAGCAATTGGGCCTTGACCAGCTTCCTTGCATCCGCATCGCCCATTTGAGCCCGGAAGAACAACGTATGCTTCGGCTCGCAGTCAATCGGCTTGCGGAAAAGGGCCAATGGGACCTCGACGCGTTGAAGATCGAGTTCGAAGACTTGATCCTGACCGACGCGCCGATCGAAATCACAGGCTTCTCGCTGGCCGAGATAGACCAGATCATTCTTGGCGACGGCGCCGAGGGTTTGGAGCGGGGTCCGCTTGAACCGGAGCCTGAAGACGCCGCGACCTCCAAGCTAGGCGACGTGTTCCAGCTCGGACCCCACCGAATTGTATGCGGCAATGCGGCCGAACCCGAAACGCTCCGGCGGCTGATGGACGGGGACGAGCCGGCTCGGCTCATCCTGACCGACGAGCCCTATAACGTTCGCATCTCCGGACACGTCAGCGGCGGCGGGCACCGGGAGTTCGCGATGGCCTCTGGCGAGATGTCAGACACCGAGTTCTTGGCCTTCAATATGTCCTGGATGAAGGCTGCCTTGCCCTGTCTCTGCGACGGCGGCGTTTTCGGCACCTTTATCGACTGGCGCGGCTATTCGACCGTCTTTGCCGCAGCCTCCAAACTCAACCTTACGCCACTTAATCTGATCGTCTGGGCGAAGACCAACGCCGGCATGGGGAGTCTCTATCGCTCGCAGCACGAACTCCTACCGCTGTTCAAGAAAGGAGACGCGCCACACGTCAATAACATTGATTTAGGCAAGAAGGGTCGTTGGCGCTCGAACGTATGGACCTATCCTGGCGCCTCGTCGCTTGGCTCGGACGCGCGCCGAGGTCTGAAGGACCATCCAACCGTCAAGCCGACCGCAATGCTCGAGGACGCGCTCCTCGACCTTACCAACCGGGGCGACATCGTCGTCGACCCGTTCCTCGGCTCGGGATCGACTCTCATCGCCGCCGACACCACCGGGCGCGCCTGCCGAGGCGTTGAGCTCGACCCGCTCTATGTCGATGTCATCGTCCGACGCTATGAAATGGCGACAGGCAACCCAGCGGTTCTTGTCGAGACCGGCGAGACCTTCGAGTCGCTGGCGCTGCGCAGAGCAAGTGCAGCGGCGCCGGTCTAGGTTCCAAATCCAGCGGCGCGCTAGCCTTGCAGAACCGGAAGCGGCGCCGCCGTCAAGCGCGCGGGTGCCTACACTGCGGAAGTCAGCGGTTCAAACCGCCGCGGTTTCCGGGTCGGCAGAAACCCTCGCAATTTCGGTCGGTTAGCGAGGAGGGTCGCGGTCTGCGAACCGAATTCCCACCGTTCTCACGCGTTCTGCGCCTGAATTCGCCCGCCAGTCTCAGCCCGCAAAATTCCGTTTCCCGGACCACGAGATGGAGAGGCCGAAGCAGACGCTGAGCGCCTTCCGATGACGACAAGGAGTCCCTTCGCAAACGGCGAGTCTGTTCGTGCTGCGGGATCGCCTGGTCTGCCGAGTGCGGCGACCTGGATCTGATACGCCAAGACTTCTCAGGAGCACAGGCGCACCCGTCGTCGAGGATCATGACCTGCTCGAGACGGCCGTTCCATTCGCGGACCAGCAGAGCTCCGGATTTGACCGGCGGAGCTGGTCGGGGTTGCGCAGCCGATCGCCCGTCGTGGTGACGATTTGCGGCATAGGCCGTAGGCGATTCGATATGTGATGAAATTAACATTATGGCTATGCACTTGACTCAAGTTCGATCAACTGGTTGTGCCGGGGACAGGGGATCTGCCGCCTCGGATTTCTTTCGCGGGGAGCGGACCGAGATCGACGGCTTGCTGCATCAACCTCAGGAACAGCAGTCCGCGCGATCCCGATGTTCGGCGATTGAAGCGGAAGGTGTACTCATCCAGGTAATAGTCGATGTGTGTGACACTGACGGCTCCCTGGTGCGTCCCGAGCAGCCATCGCTTCAGCAGCGACGCGACGCGGTTGGCCAGCGGCAACAGGTTTTCGCCCACGTCCGCGCTGGCGCGGGCGATTTCGCGGCGATAGCCCAGCCGGTCGAGTCCGTTGTAACCCCTCCAGTCGTCCGTGCGCACTTGGCTGCCAGGCTCAACCGAGGCGGTGATCGCCGCCTCCAGGCTCTTGGCTGAAGCGTCGGGCACGCGCGCCAGCCGGATGCGACCGATCCCCTTGGCCGCCTGTTGAGCTGCGACCACCACCAATACCTTGCCTTGCGCTCCGCGCCCACGCTTGCCCGGTTTCGGGCCGCCGATGAAAATCTCGTCGACTTCGACCATGCCTTGCAGCCGCTCACGACCGGGACGAACCATCGCCCGACGCAATTTGTGCAGCAATGTCCACGCTGTGCGGTAGCTCCCCAGCCCCAACACCCGCTGCAGGCCCAGAGCGCTGGTCCCGCCTTTCTGGCTGGTCACGTGCCAGAGCGCTTCGAACCACACGCGCAAGGGCAAATGGGTGTCCGCGAACAGACTTCCCGCCGTCGCCGACGTCTGTCGGTCGCACCGACGGCAGTGACGCAAGCCTCGCGCCGTCACCCAATGATCCGCCGTGCCGCATATCGGACAGCGGAAGCCTTCCGGCCACCGCAGCTGCGCGACATAGTCAAGGCACGCTGCTTCGTCTACGAACCAATCGCGAAACTCCAGCACCGTGCGGGGATAATCAGCCACGGCCGAACCACAACAGCTTGGGCCACTTGAGTCAAGTGCATAGCCCTAATTAACATTTAATCTGTGAAGGGGATCACTCGCGCTGGTTGTCGAGGGAGTTGAAGTCCTGCTCCAGACCGCAGTCGGTGGAGACGCGTGTGTAGACGGCGCAGCGAAGGGCGATCTTGCGCTCGACCCGTTTCATTGAACGCGGGTCCTTGCGCGAGCCGATTTGACGGACCGTTGGCCCGCCCTCGCAGCTGCGTCGCCAAGCCGATTCGTTCGGAGATGCCGAATTCGGACTCCTTGGTTGCGAGAGGCGGCGAACGATCGGGCATTGCGGGGGCGAACCCGGCGAGGGTTGGCGACACGCCAATATCGAGCAATGAGTCCGGTCTTGGGGTGACGTTTCTTTTTCTGTTGGAGGCGCCGGTCCTGACCGCCTTCAACCCGAAGAAGCGGTGTCCGTTCCAATTCGTGCCGGTGATCGCCTTGGCGACCTGCGAAAGGCTGCGGTAAACGCAGCCGTTCCAGGCGCACCCGTCGTCGAGGATCATGACCTGCTCGAGACGGCCGTTCCATTCGCGGACCAGCAGAGCTCCGGATTTGAGCCCGACGCCCTCGCGTGTCGTCGGTCCGCGGGTTGCAAAGGGACGAGCGTCCCCCAACTCGAAGGCTTCGTCCCTGTGTTCGCGCAGACGCCGCAAGAACGCCCGATCGAGATCTCCGAATGCCGCGGCTTGGATCCGATAGGCGAGCACGCGCAGGAGCAGCCATCCCGGAAGATGGGCGGGAACAACCCCGCCCAGATGGTTACGCCACTGGAGGCGGAGCTGATCCACGTTGAGGCCGGAAAGGCTCGCGACCAAGGCATCGATCGTTTCGCGCTCTGACGCCGGCGGCGCTGGCGGGACCAATGCCCCGCCAGGGCCGTTCGCTTTTCGGCGCTCCCCCATCACGCCGCCCGACGAGTTCGCGGGCTCGCGGCCCGCTCGGGCCGATCGGGCGGCGCTTGGCAAGTCGGCACCGCCTCAACGTGCGGCGCGGCGCTATCGTCCCGCTTCTCCGTCGGCTCGATCCGATAGACCGATCCTCGCGCCTTGTCGGCCCGATCAATCCCGACGGCGTAGCCGCGCTTGCGCAGGCCGGTAAGCGCGGCCCGCGTCGTGTGCGGCAGCCAGCCGGTGGCGGCGACAAGCTCGGCGAGCGTCGCGCCATCGCTGCGCTGCAGCAGTTCGACGACCTGCGCGATCTTGGTTCCGCCGCGCGGAGACGTTGGTGTCGAGGCGACGCCGCTGTTTGGCCTGTCAAAGGCCGCCGCTAGGTCTGAACCGGGTTCGGGCTTCGGAGCGACGAAGGGGTCCGGGCCTCGTTCCGCCTCCCCCTCAGACGGCCCAGTCTCGTCAACCGCGATCGCCTTCGCGCCGGCCGCGGTCAGCTTGAGTGCATAAGTCTGCCCGGTCTCGTCGTCGCGCCGCCAGATCGGCGCTCCCGCCTTCGCCCTCATCTCCTTCACGAGCCCGGCTTCGAGAAGCTTGGCTACGGCCCTCTGGGCTCGGCGGCGCTTTGGACCTGCCGGGGGAACAAGGCAATGATCATCGCGCTGCGACGCTGCGCTCAGCAGCACAAGCTGCGTGTCGTTGAATTTGATGGACATGTTTGAACCTTTGCGCTTCGGGAGCCGGCCAATCCCGGCCCCTCACTGACGCGAGCCCCGGATCGGAGCGATCGTCGGGGCGAAGAGTTCACCCGCAGCGCCTCAGCGCTCGCGGACGTCTACACACACGCTCTCTTTCGAACCAAAAGCCAGTCCTTTCTTGGAGCGCGAGCGGTCTGATTGAAAAGAGCTAAGAGCACCGCAAAATCGCTGGCGGCGTCCGAAGACGCGCCCGACGCGGCGGCTGATAGTATCCTGAAAGGCGCGGGCGCCGAGCGGGCGGCCGATCAGCTCGCTGCAACGCAGCCCGGCGAAACGGGGATCGTCCGGGTCCGTGTCGAGAAGTCGGCGTAACTTTGAATCGTGGGAGGGATTCCCGAATTGGCTTTGATCTGCTTGAAGATAGTCGCCGTGCGAAGGAGGCGGCGGGGAGAGCCGTTGCTGTCGTCGACGCGGTTGAGCACCGGCTCGGCAAGGTCCATGAACCGCCACATCAGGTCGAGCGCCAGGTCGGCGCGGGTCTGGGCAACCCGGTCGACGATCATCGCTCTCTGCAGATCAAGACCCTTCGCGAAGTCGCGGCGCTGCTGCCAGTCGACGAAGGACCGTGCAGACCGCAAGGCGGTGAGGCGCTTGCTGATCTCGGTGGCGATGGTGTCATCGCCGGCCTGCGCGGCCAGTTCCAGTCGCAGGCGCCGCTTGATCTCGGCATCGCCGTCCGCGAGTTCGACGAGGATCGCGGCAAGGCGCTCGGGGCCGAGAGCCACAAGGTTGTCCAGAGTGACGGTCTTCTTAGACGGCATGCCCTCAGCGTCCCCAGACGCCGCTACACCGTCAACACCGTCGAACCCGTCGTCTTCCGGCTCTCAAGGTCGCGATGCGCCTCAGCGGCGTCCTTCAGCGGATAGGTCTGGTTGATCTGGATCTTCACCTTTCCCGAGAGCACGACTTCGAACAGGTCGTCGGCCATCGCGACCATGTCGGCGCGTTTGGCGGCGTAAGTGAAGAGCGTCGGGCGGGTGAAGAACAGCGAGCCCTTCTGCGCGAAAATGCCGAGATCGATGGGACCGGTGGAGCCGGAGGATTGCCCGAAACTCACCATCATGCCGAGCGGGCACAGGCAATCGAGCGACTTCATGAACGTGTCCTTACCGACGCTGTCATAGACGACCGGGACTTTCGCGCCGTTGGTGATCTCCTTCACGCGCTCGACGAAATCCTCCCGCGTCGTGACGATCGGATTATCGCAGCCATGCGCTTTGGCGAGTTCGGCCTTCTCGTCGCTGCCGACCGTGCCGATCACGGTCGCGCCTAGCGCCTTCGCCCATTGGCAGGCGATGAGGCCGACGCCGCCGGCCGCGGCGTGGAACAGTATCACGTCGCCCTTGCGGACCTTATGAATCTGACGGATCAGGTATTGCGTCGTCATGCCCTTCAGCATGATCGCCGCGCCCTGCCGGTCGCTGATGCCGTCCGGCAACACGACCAGCCGGTCGGCGGGCATCACGCGCGCCTCGGAATACGCGCCGATCGGTCCGACGCCATAGGCGACGCGGTCGCCAGGCTTCACGTCCGTGACGCCGGGACCGACCTCCTCGACGACCCCCGCCCCCTCCGCGCCAAGCCCGCTCGGGTCGTTGGATAAAGCCCGGACCGGAAATAGGTGTCGAAATAGTTGAGGCCGACCGCGGTGTTGCGCACGCGCGCCTCGCCGGGTCCGGGTTTGCCGACCTCCACCTCCTCCCACTGCAGCACTTCCGGGCCGCCGGTCTTGTGAAAGCGAATCGCATGGGTCATCGGATAGGCTCCTCGGGGTTCTCGGTCATGGACGAGAGTATAGGATAGAGCGGCGCAGGAAATTGAGCGCGGCGTTTGTTCACAAAACACGTTCGCGACGATCTCGACTTTGCCATCGCGGGCCGCCCCTTCGCTGGTGCGGACCTTAGACCCAGTCCATCCAAGGGTCGGTCCATAGAGGCGGTTTCATTCGTTGTCGACAGGGAAACACGACACGGGCGTCGGCCAAGCATATGAATCATATGCAACACCCGGCGGGGCAACCGCGTGAAACAGCGCATCACAACTAGCCAAGCCCGGTCATGTCGTGATCACGGGCGTCCCGGTCTGCAAGAATTTTGGTAAAGACGCTCCTGGGACCGCGCGGGCGTCAGCTCACCCGCGCCAGTTTCTGCAGCGAGCGCAGCTCGTGGTCGGGCTTCTTGCCGAACAACTGCGGCCAGTAGGTGTTGGCGACCTCGGCCACGTAGATATCGCCACGGGAATCGACCGCGACGCCGTGCGGGGCAATGAACTGCCCGGGGGCCTCGCCCAGCGGCTGCGTCCCGAGCCGCGCCAGCACCTCGCCCTGCGCCGACAAGAGCGAGACCCGCGGGCCAAGATTTGGCACCCCGGCGGTCAGCGTGGCCACCGTCTCCGGGCCCAGTTCGCCGACGATGGCCAGCGGGGACTTGCCGCGCGTCACATAGAGGCCGCAGGGGCGCATCATATTGTGCCACTCGGCCTGGTATTTACCGTTGCCGTCAAACACCTGCACGCGATGGTTCTCGCGGTCGGCGACATAGACCAAGCCGTCGTCGTCGCAGGCGATGTTGTGCACGAGGTTGAACTGGCCCGGGCCGGTGCCTGGCTCGCCCCACGAGAACAGCAGTTTTCCATTGGGCGCGTATTTGTGGACGCGGGCGTTCTGGTAGCCGTCGGAGACGTAGATGTGGCCCTGCGGTGAGAGGGCGGTGTGGGTGCAGCGGTTGAACGGGTCGCCGGAGAAACGGGGTGCGGGTTTGCCGGGCGTGCCGATGGTCAGCACGACGTTGCCTTGCGGCGTGCACTTGCGCACCGCGGCGCCGAAATCGTCGGTCAGGTAGAGCATGTCATCGGGGCCGGTGGCGGCGCCGTGAGCATTGACGAAACCGATGTCCTCGCCCCAGGAGCGCAAGAACCCGCCGTCCCGGTCGAACACGATCACAGGATGGGCGCCGCGGTTGAACACGTAGACGTTGTCCTTGCTGTCCACGCAGACCGCGGCGCCGTCCCGATAGGTGAACCCGGGGGGCAGCGCGCCCCAGCCCTCGACCACCCGATAGCGGTAGCGGCCTTCGCCCAAAATGACCGGCTCGGCGGCGGACGCCTCCCCGGGTGCCGCCGCCAACGCGGCGAAGCCCGCCACACCGGCCAGCGGAGAGCGGATCGCCGGGGCGGCAAGACGCTGCGCCGCACCGCCGACGGCGGCTGCGGTCAGCCCGCGAAACGCTTGCCGCCGTGTCATAGAACAGAACAGACACATTTCTGGCTTCCTCCCACCTGGCCGCTCGCGGGCAGCGCGACGTTACCCGACAGTCGCGGGGGAAAGCGAAGAGCCGACCGGACTTGAGCAGAAACTGCGGCAAGGGGTCCGAATTCGAAGCCTAACACATTTGGAACAACGATTTTTGCCCAAAAAGTCCGCTCAGGCCCGGATCGTGCCCGACGGCTCTGCTCTCGCTTCCGCGAGCCGCAAATTCGGATCTTCGATTGTCCGCAGCGCCTGACTGCTCTGCTCGTAATAGAGACGTCCCGCGTCCGTCATGTTGAGGCTGCGTGTCGTGCGCTGGACCAACCGCACTCCGACCTCACGCTCGAGCGCCGCAACGCGGCGGCTGACCGTCGTCTTGGGCATGCTAAGTAGGCGCGCGGCAGCTGTAAAACCGCCCGCTTCGACGACACGAGCGAACACCACGATATCGTTGAGATCGGTGACGGAGATTCGGTTCTGAAGGCAGCAAGTGGCGTCGGCACCGTGTTTCTGATGGGCAACAGCTACGAGGCCGGGACCGAGGAAGAGACCCGTCAGGGAATCATTGCCGCGGAAGCTGCGAAGGCTGCCGGCGTCGGGCATTTGATCTATTCGTCCGTTGCCGACGCCAACAAGAAGACGGGCATTCCGCATTTCGAAAGCATGGCCGGTCATGGGGACGATGACGCCTGGTGATCTCACCACCAGTTTGTTGCCATCGATTCGCAAGAAATATACGCGATCGGTGTCGAAGATCGCCTGACTGGACGCTGCGTCAACATGAGCCGTCAACTTGATCCCCTCTGCGGCCTGCTGAGCCATGGTGTATTTGCCCGTCCAGGCCACCTGCGTTTTCATCATTGCGATAGCTTCGGCATCGGTCAGCGACGGTGTGGCTGGTGCCTTTCGGGTCGCATCCACGAATAGCAGCCAAATCCGCGTGGGAGTAATGGTGACGTAGCCCGCCACCTGCTCCCCGAGTGGATACGTGACCTTATTCCCGGTCGTGGCTTTGAGGCTGAGAACCTTCCAACTTCCCAAAAGCTGGTCCTTGGTCGTTACCTGCTGGGCATATGATGGCGACGCGGCCGCAGCCAAGGCGAACGCAGCCGTCACGAGCAGGACGTTTTTCATAGTTGTCTCCCCTGTATTCTCCCGAATGAGGAGCCGCGTGAGCGCGCCTTGTGACCCTAACTCACCGGCCAAGCGCTCGTGATTGAGAACAGCGCGCACAACAGCCCAATAGCTCATGAGGCGCAGCACATCATCGCCAGACGGCTTTGCCGTCAATGCCGAACCGGTCTAGGAGGGCCCTTTCGCTGACCGCCGCCGTCCTCATCAGCACACGCGCGCATGGCCACGATAATTTCAATGCTCGCACCAAGACTCGACCGCTCAATGATGGGTGCAATCGAGCAGCCATCCGTTCTCTTTGACCCACAAGCATCCGGCCGGCGGCGGCGGCAATGACGCGCTGCGGCGCGCGAGCATAGGATTCCGCTGTCGGGCTTCGTCGGACGCGGCCGGAAGTTCGTCGTGACGACCGCCAGTGGCCCTTGGCCTTGGGACGGTTGGGTCTGTTCTCGGAACCACAACCGCGCCTGCGACGTCTGATCGACCTTTCGCGGCGCACGACCGCCATTCGCGGGCGCGGCGTCGACATCAGACGACCAGCGCCGCCCGCCGATGGGTTCCCTCGCGGGGCGCCGTGGCGAACTGCTGCGATCAGCGTCAACAGGTGACGTGGATGAGGGCGATCTTCTTGTCGCGCGATCGGTTGAAGCTCTCAATCGCCTCAGGCGTCGGCTGCAGGATCACGCGACAGCGCTTCTTGCCGGCCCCTCTTGGACGCATGGGTCGCGCTCATCCGGTTGCCGCGATCGTCAAAGAGCTTGCCGGAGAGGAGCGCATCCGAGCTCTGGCGCGACCCTGCCGTGCGCTGAGCATGCTCAGCGAGCAGAGCCTCGACGCGATCCCAAGTCTCCCGATCAAGGATCGGATAATGAACGCCTTCGTGGACCTGCCCCCTGTAAGTCAGCCGCCCGAGATAAATCGGGTTCGATAGCATCTTATAGAGATGCCCCCGACTGATGAGCCCGCCGCCCGTCGTCTTGCCGGTTCCGTCGGTTCGCAATGGCAGTCGCACGTTTTCCTCATCGAGGACCTCTTTGAGCCGCACCACGCTGCCGATTTCGAGATAGCGCCGAAACAAGTCCCGCACGAAGGCGGCGTGCTCCTCGACGACATGGAGCGCACGGTTCTCGACCCGATAGCCGATCGGAACCACGCCGCCCATCCAAGCCCGTGGCCCGCTGCGTCGACTCGCCCCCTTGACCAGTGTCGGCAGGGATCGCGGGATATCATTTCCCGGCCTTCGCTGCCGACGCATCATGAGGCCGCAAACGACGGTCCGGCAGGGACGCGCGCGCCCCATTTGTCTCGCCCGACGCGGTGGATTGCCAAGGCACACAGAACAACAGAGCTGAGAATTCGCATCAACCGACGCGGCGGTGGGAGCGCAAGATGCAGCGGTTCAAGAGCGCCGGCTCGGCGCAGAAATTCCTGTCAACCCACGCCGCCGTCTACAACACGTTCAACGTCCAACGCCATCTCACTTCAGCCCAAACGCACCGCGCCCTTCGCGCTGCGGCGATGACCACGTGGCGAACCGCAGTCACAGCGGCTTGACAATTCCTGAGCCGCCGACACTTCGCGCTCGCCGCACGGCAATGTGATGGTGTGGACGACGCCCGCGCGGCATCTGGCTAATGAAGAGCCGTGCCAAAATGGTTGTCGTTAGAGCAACCGTTTGAAGGAGCGCCGTCCATGGGAAAGTCTATCACCGATTTGTCGTCTGTCACGACCGTTGGGCTCGATTTGGCCAAGCACGCCTTTCAAGTCCATGGCGTTGTCGCTTCGGGGCGCGTCGTTGTCGCCAAGGCGATCAGGCGCAACAGGCTGCTGGAGTTCTTCGCTTCGTTGCCGCCTTGTCTGGTGGGGCTTGAGGCCAGCGGATCGGCGCATCATTGGGCGCGCGAGCTGATCAAGCTTGGCCATGACGCACGCATGATGCCTCCGGCTTATGTGAAGCCGTATATCCGCCGGCAGAAGAACGACGCGTCGGACGCGACGGCGATCTGCGAGGCGGTTACGCGGCCTTCGATGCGGTTTGTCGGCTTGCGCTCGCTCGAAAACCAGGCGGCGTTGATGCGTCACAAGACACGCGAGATGCTGGTCTCCCAACGCACGCAATTGCTGAACGCCTTGCGCGGGCACTTGACCGAGGTCGGCGTGATCGCTCCGCAAGGGCCCAGACACGGCCGCGAACTGGCCGAGCTGATCGAGGCCTGCGACGAAACAATCCCGTTTGAAGTGTGCGAGGCGCTGGCGGAACTCGTTCGTCAACTTCATCGTCTGGATGAAGCGATTGTGCGACTAGACCGAACGATCGTGAAGATGGCGCAGAAAGATGAAACGGCGCGCCGGCTGATGAGCATTCCCGGTTTCGGCCCCATCACCGCCTCGGCGATGGCGGCGACCGTACAGGATACGTCCAGTTTCGCCGGCCCGCGCGAGTTCGCCGCCTTTCTCGGGCTGACGCCCAAGCAGAACTCTTCAGGCGGCAAGACGAAGCTCGGGCGCATTTCGAAGATGGGCAATCGCTATTTGCGCAAATTGCTCGTCGTGGGCGCGCATGCGGTGCTGTTTCATCGCAAGCCCCACACCGACCCGCTGCGGATGTGGGCGAAGAAGCTGATCGAGAAGAAGCCTTTCAAGCTCGTCGCCGTAGCGCTCGCCAACAAGATGGCGCGCATCGCCTTCGCGATCTTGCATGGCAAGACGATCTATCGGGAGATTTCGGCGTAGCGGGCGTCGTTAGGTTCGCGGCCCTAGGCTCGTCAAAAGCCAAGGCAGCCCAAGAGTCGAGGGTGACCACGAGGTGATGCGCAGGAAAGCGGATTGATCCTGAAGCCCGAGGCTTTGTCTGCGCAGCTAAGCGCGCCAACGTGATGAGGGCAACGGATCAGCGGACAACATCAGGGCCAGCGGACTCAATTCTCCGCGCAAGAAGGCCGAAGACATGACCGCACCCACGACCAGCGCAACGCCGAAAATAGCCGTTGATCGGCGGGCGGCGTCCAGACATGACAAAGCCGTTCGGCTTTAGGCGTCACACCGCCATCGGGCGGCTGGCTCAGCGGGACGTGACCCGAGCCCCCGTTTCATAGTTGTCATCGGAATGGTCGACGCGTCGAAGACGATTTGGTCGTATTGCCAAAGGCGCTCGAAGAAAACCAGGGCTCTTCGTTCGAAGTCGTGCTCGCGAGACGCAATTTCCAGAATCTCGCCGAGTGTCCGTTTCCCGTCGATGGAGCCGAGTAGTCCGTCCTCGAAAGAGTCGACCGTCAGAATGAGGTCGGTAAACGTGTGCGACCGGTTGATCAGCACCGCCACGCTGCCGGGAGGCAGACGCTCCCGAACGCACACGGTCCACGGGAGCGCGATGGGCACGTAGTCACGCCAACGATCCCCGGCGAACGTGATCGGCTGGCTCTCGTCCGCACTGTCATCGCGGTACGCAATGAAACTGTGCGAGACCATTGTTCCGCGGAAAAGTTCGACGGCGGCGTGCTGCTGCCGCGACGGCAGCGCCGCCAGGCGCGGGCCATGCGGGCTGCGGGCCAAGATTCCGCAGTGCGCGAGGTAGGGAGCCTGTTCGGTCCAGCGACCGAAGGATATGCCGCACCGGTCAAGCCAAGCGTACACTTCAGGCACGGTGTAAGCGCGATCCTGGGGATGAAGGAGCGCGTCGGCCATTGCCTCCGGGCGACAAAAGTCCTTCGACCGGCGCAGCAAGCCTGAGATCGGATGGTCCGGCGGCAGAGCCCTGAGCGCAGCGCCAAGCGTCTGGAGATCCGTCTCCGACGTGCCGACTTCGAGCAGGCGGCAGTACTCCTGCATCATATAGATTCCATCCCTGCCGTAGCGGGCGTAGACCATGAGGCGCATCGCGCCACCGGCCCGCAGGACGTCGCGAAGGGCGCAAAGGCCGGCGTCCGGATCCGGCAAGTGGTGCAGCACTCCGGTACAAACCACCAGATCGAAAGATCGACCCATCTCCCGGACCCGCTCGATCGGCAGCTTTTGCAGTTCGAGATTTTCGAGATTGTACTTTCGCCGAAGATCGCGGGTGTGCTTCGACCGCCTTACGTCGACTCCAGCCGTCGGGTACGCGCTAAATAGCAGACATTCCCCGGCGGCGTGGCGAACGGGTCGCACCGACCCCATAGCGGCCGGTCAACGCTCCCAACCTGGACTCTCAGTCTCCCGGGGACCATCATGAGAGTCGAACTGTGTGCGGGAACGACGATGAACGTCGCCCAGTGGTTGAACGCGATCGACCTCGGACAGTACGAAGCCCTGTTCCGCGAGCATGAGATCGACGCGGACGTCCTCATCGACCTGACCGAGGCCGACCTCCAGAAGATCGGCGTGCCGCTGGGGCACCGCAAGCGGCTGATGCGGGCGATCGCCGGTCTCGCAGGGGAAGGAGCGCGGTCGCCGGCCGCGAAGCCGTCGCCAGCTGCGTCTTCCCCATCTCCGTCAACCTCGGGCGCCGACGCCGAGCGCCGTCCGATCACGGTGATGTTCTGCGATCTGGTAGGCTCGACGGGCCTTGCGGCGCGGCTTGACGCCGAGGACTGGCGCAACCTGGTCGGCGCCTATCTCGACGAGGCCTCTGCCGCGGTGACGGGTCTCGGCGGCCATGTATTGAAGAAGCTCGGCGACGGGCTGATGGCCCTGTTCGGCTATCCGCAGGCGCAGGAGAACGACGCCGAGCGCGCGGTGCGGGCGGCGCTCGCGATCCAGCGCGCGCTCGCCGACCTCAACGCCCGCAATGCGAAGACCGGCGCGCCCGAGCTCGCCGCCCGCATCGGCCTCGACATGGGGCCCGTCGTGGTCGACGCTGCGGGCGAGGTGTTCGGCGATGCGCCGAACGTCGCCGCGCGTGTGCAGAGCGCGGCCGAGCCTGGGACGGTGCTCGTCTCCGCGGCCGTGCAGCGCCAGACCGCCGGCTTGTTCGTCGCCGAGGACAAGGGCGCGCATGAGCTCAAGGGCGTGCCGGCGCCTGTCACGCTCTACCGCATCGTCCGTGCGAGCGGCGCCGGACGGCGGGGCGGCGCACGGACATTGACGCCGCTGGTCGGGCGGGAGGACGAGCTCGCGCAAATCATGCGCCGCTGGTCGCGCGCTCTGGCAGGCGAGGGTCAGTTCGTCCAGATCGTCGGCGAGCCGGGCATCGGCAAGTCGCGCCTGATCGAGGAGTTTCGCGCCAAGCTCGCCGAGACGCCGCACACCTGGGTCGAGTGGGCCGCCTCGCAGCTCCTGCAGAACACGCCCCTGCACCCGCTCGCCGAATGGGGACGGCTGCGCTACGGCGGCGCCGACGCGTCCGACGAGCAGAAGCTCGCCGATCTCGAGAACACTTTGCGGCTGATCGGTCTCGACGCGGCCGAATATGCGCCCTTGCTCGCGCCGCTGTTCGACGTCGCGTTGCCTGAGGACCGCGCGGCGAATTTCGCGCCGGAGGAATTGCGGCGCCGGCAACTGGCTGCGATGACGGCCTTGTTTCTGGCAGGCGCCCGCTCGCAGCCGGTCGTGCTCGCCTTCGAAGACCTGCACTGGGCCGATCCGACTTCGCTCGATCTGTTGAGGGCGCTCGTAGAACGCGGCGCCCAGGCGCCGCTTCTCATCGTGGCGACGACCCGGCCGGAATTCCGCCCAGACTGGAGCCTGCGCTCGCACCACAGCATTATTTCGCTCGCGCCGCTCGACCGCGCGCAGGTGCGAAAAATGGTCGGGGAGATCGCAAGCCGACATGCGCTCTCCGACGAGATGATCGATGGAGTGGGCGAGCGAACAGGCGGCGTCCCGCTGTTTGTCGAGGAGGTGACGCGCCTGCTGCTCGAGCGCGACGCGCAGGGCGGCGCGCAGGCGATCCCGCCCACCCTGCACCAATCGCTCGCCGCGCGGCTCGACCGGCTGGGCGAAGCGCGCGAGGTCGCGCAGATCGGGGCGGTGCTGGGGCGGGATTTCTCATATGCGCTGCTCGCTGCTGTAGCCGCGGTCGATGACCGCGGGGCCGCTGTAGCCGCGCTCAGCGAGCTCGGCTACAACGACCCCGCCCTGCAATCCGCGCTCGACCGCCTTGTCGGTGCCGACCTCGTCTACGCCGAGGGCGCCCCTCCCGAAGCGACCTATCGATTCAAGCACGCGCTGATCCGGGACGCCGCGTATGACAGCCTGCTCAGGAGCCGCCGTCAGGCGCTGCACCGTCGCGCCGCGGAGGCCTTGCGCGAGGCAAACGCCGAGCCCGAGGCGATCGCGCATCACTTCACCGAGGCCGGTCTCGAAGACCTCGCCATCGAATGGTGGGGCAAGGCGGGCGACCAGGCACTACGGCGCTCGGCCTTCCAGGAGGCCATCGCCCATCTCGGCAAGGCGATCGCAATGGCGGACGCCATGGGGAGTCGCTCCGGCGCCGAGAGTTCCGCGCGTCATCGGGCGCGAGACCGGCGGTTCAAGTTGGAAAGCACTCTCGCCCAGGCGGTCGGGTGGTCGAAGGGATTCGGCGCGGAGGAAGCAAAGCGCGTATTCGACCGCGTCGCGGATGCGATGACGACGGATTCCGGCGCTCACGCTGAGCGGGTTGCCGCCTATCAGGGCCGCTGGGCCACCAACTTCATGCGCGGCGAGATGGCGTCAGCGCGGGAGGCGGCGGAAGATTTCCTGAAGGCGGCGGAGGGCGCGCGGATCCTGTGGGAAGTGGCCGCTGCGCGTCGCAGCTTGGGCGCGACGATTCTCGTTCAGGGCCATTTCGGGGAGGCTTCGAGTATCCTTCGAGATGCTCTTGATCTTGCCGATCAGTACAGCACGTTCGGCGCCGGCCCCGACCCGAGCGCCTCTGCGGCCGCCCATCTCTGTCTCGTCTCTTGGATGCTGGGCGCGCTCGACCGGTCACGCGCGGAGATCGAGGAAGCGGCCGCGCGCGCGGAAAGGATCGAGCATGTTCCGACCCAAACGGTCGTTCGCTACTTCGCAGCCATGCGCGAGATGCTGCGCGGAGACGCGCGCGCAACCTTGCCCCTCGCCCGCTCGTTGATCGACTTCTGCCGAGAGCATGGAGTCGAGCAGTTTCTCGGCCCGGGAAGGGCGATCTCGGCCTGGGCGCGAGCGCGCCTCGAAGGCCGCGATCGCGGCCTCTCCGAGTTTCGTCAGAAGTCTCGCCGTCCTTTCAGAGCAAGGACATCAACTCTATTTGCCCTTCTTCCTCGGACGTCTCGCCGAAATCGAGCTTGCGGAGCAGAAACCGAATGCGGCGCTGATTAGCATGCAGGAGGCCCAAAGGCTGGCCGGGGACACGGGGCAGAAGGCTTTCGACGCGTTCCTACAGAGGCTCTTTGGCGAGGCGCTGCTAGCGTCGGATCGCGCGGAAGCTCGGGCTGCGGAAACCGCGTTTCTTGCTGCAATTGACATTTCTCGGCAGCAGGGCGCACGCAGCTTCGGCCTGCAGGCGGCGCTGTCCCTCGCCAAACTCTACCAGTCGACCGGACGGCCCGCCGACGCCTACGGTGTTCTAGCGCCCGCGCTCGAAGGCTTCTCGCCGACCCCGGAACTGCCGGAGATCGCCGCGGCGCAAGCGCTGCTCGCGGCGCTTCAAGACACCGATGAAGTCAAGGCTGCAGTAGTGCAGCGCCAGCGGCGAACGCAGTTGCACGTCGCCTACGGCAACGCGCTCATCGCCGCGCGCGGCTTTGGAGCGCCGGAAACGACGGAAGCCTTCGCGCGAGCCCGCCAGTCGGCGTTCGGCGAACAGGATGCGCCCGAACGTCTGGCGGCTGACTTCGGCCTGTGGGCCGGCAGCTACACGCGGGGCGAATTACCGTCGATGAGGGCGCAGGCGGCAGCTTTTCTCGCCGACGTCGAGGCGCGGCCCGATTCGCCGGAGGCCGGCGTCGCGCGTCGCGTCCAAGGCATCACTCACTGGTTCGCGGGAGAATTTGCCGAAGCGCGCGATCATCTCGAGCGCGCGCTCGCCCTCTTCGGGCCTGGCCGCGACGACGATTTGGCCTATCGCTTCGGGATGGACCCGGGCGTCCCGGCTATGGCCTATCTGGCATTCGTATTGTGGTCGTTCGGCGAGATCGATTGCGCGCTATCGCTGGCTGAGCGCATGAGAGAGCGGACCGCGGGCCTCACGCACGCCAACACGCTGGCGCTCGGCACGATGCACGCGACGGCCTTTGAATTGATGCGCGGCGACCGTCCGCGCATCCGAACGAGCGCCCTCGAACTCGCCCGCATCGCGCGCGAGCACGATCTGCGCTTGTTCCGCGCGTTCGACGAGTTTCTTGGGGGCTGGATGGCCGTCGATGGCGGCGCGCTCGCCGACGGAATCGAAAGCATGCGCCGCGGCGCCGAAAACCTGCGCGCGCAGAATGCCTTGGTGTTTGACGGGCTCCTCAAGATCGCCTTGTCCGAGGCCGAAGCCCGGGCAGGCGATCTCGAGGGCGCCGTCGCGACCCTCGACGAGGCGCTGTCGACAGCGGAGCGCGTCGGCTTTCGCGCGTTCGAAGCGGAACTGCATCGCACCCGCGGCGACTTGCTGCTCCGGCGCGATCCGGCGAACCCTTCGCCCGCGGAGGATGCGCACAAGCACGCCATCGAGATCGCGCACGCGCAGCGAACGCGCAGCTTCGAACTGCGCGCGGCGCTCTCACTGGCCAAGCTTTACCTGTCGACCGCACGCCCGGTCGACGCCCACGCCGCTCTCGCGCCCGCCCTCGAAGGCTTTGCGCCGACGCCGCAGATGCCGGAGATCGCCGAGGCGCAGGCGCTGCTCACGGCGCTGACGGAGTCCGACGAAGTCAAGGCCGAAGCGGCGCAACGGCAGCGGCGATTGCAGTTGCAGGTGGCCTACGGCAACGCGCTCATCGCCGCGCGCGGCTATGGCGCGCCCGAAACCACGGAGGCGTTCGCAAAGGCGCGCGAGACAGCCGGGGAGGGCAGCAGGTCGGAACGGTTGGCGGCGGACTTTGGTCTGTGGGTGGGCTCGTACCTTCGCGGCGAGTTGGACCGGATGCGCGCGCTTGCAGCGACCTTCCTCGCTGACGCGAGCGCAGCGCCGAATTCGCCCGAAGCCGGCGTCGCCGAGCGGACCGTGGGGGTCATGCATACGTTCGCCGGCTCGTTTCGGGCGGCTCGCCCCCATTTTGAGCGCTCGCTCGCGCTCTTTGAGCCGAGCCGCGACGACGACCTCGCGTTCCGCTTCGGGCACGATTCCGGAGTCGGCAACCTGGCCAACGCCGCCGTTTGCTTCTGGATACTGGGCGAAGTCGAACGGTCGGTCGACTTCATCAACAAGGCCGAGGCACGATGCACTGCTCTCTCGCATGCCGCGACTCGCGCCTTGGGAAATAACATCGCCGCGATATTCTATTTGATGCGTAGAGATCGCAGCCAAGCCGCGGCCCGCGGAGCGCGGGTGGCGGACCTGGCGCGGCAGCACGACCTTCCGATGTGGCGCGCGTTCGCCTCGTTTTTCGACTGGGGCGATGAGCCGCATGGCTCTGCGCGCGTGCGCGAGAGCATGCGGCGGGGGCTCGAGCTCCTGCGGGCGCAGAACGTCTGTCTCTACGATGGCTTGTTGAAGAGCGCACTCGCAGAGGAGGAAGCCGAGACGGGGAATTTCGAAGGCGCGATCGAGATCGTCGATGACGCGCTCGCGAGCTCCGCCCGTACCGGTCAGCGGACCTACGACACTGAGCTGCATCGCCTGCGCGGCGAAATGCTGTTAAAGCGCAACCCCGTTGATGTCGCGCCGGCCGAGACCGCACTTCAGCGCGCGATCGCGCTTGCGTGCGAGCAGGGCGCGCGCAGCTTCGGCCTGCGCGCCGCCCTCTCGCTCGCAAAGCTCTACTGGTCGACTGCCCGCCCCGCCGAAGCCGAGGCGGTCCTCGCGCCAGCACTGGAAGGCTTCGCGTCGACGCCGGAGATGCCGGAGATCGCGGAGGCGCAAGCTCTGCTGGCGGCGAGGTCAAAGCGCAAGCGTCCCGGCGGCAGCGACTGACGCAATTGCAATTGGCCTACGGCAATGCGCTCTTCGCGGCGCGCGGCTCCGGCCTCGTTGGTTTTTCAGCGTTCGCTCAACCGGATTGTAGCGAGAGCTAGGCGATGAGTGCGAGCAAACAACATCAAATTTGGATCGAGCAATGTGAAGCGGCGCGAACCATCCGAGAGCGCTTTGGGCTCCAGGCGGCGTTTGACTATGCGGTCGGAGAGAAACTGATGAATTTCGCCAGCGCCGCGCATGATCATCCAGCTTTCGCCAGGGAGCTTCCTCGATTTGTCTCCGAAGTGCGGCGTATGTTTTCGGCCGATGAAATTCGCACGCATCTTGCGCGACTCGAACGCGAGCAGACCGAAAGAGACGCCGAGAATCGCGAGCCGGACGAGGATGACTCACCGAGCAGGCGCACCCCGCAAGCGCACGCCTCCTCAGAGAGCCGGCCAAATTACAGCCCAGCCGTTGCACCTGAACGGCGCTCCAACGACCCCCTCGCGCCGTGGTGATGCCCCTCCTCTGTTCGGCCTTCTGTCGTCTCGGCTCTGTCAGACCAAATGCTCGCGGTGCCTCTGACCGTGGTAGGCTTGGGTCATGAGCAATCCGTTCCGATATTTCAACAGCTCGCCGGAGGTCATCCGTCTTGTTGTGATGATGTACGTGAGATACCCGCTGTCGCTACGCAACGTCGAGGATCTGCTAGCCGAGCGCGGGATCGACATCAGCCATGAGACCGTCCGGCTCTGGTGGAACCGGTTTGGCCCGATGTTCGCCGCCGAGATCCGCAAGAAGCGGGTCGCGCACATGCACGGCTATCCTCAGTGGCAGTGGCATTTGGACGAGGTGTTTGTGAAGGTCAACGGAAAGCTCTGCTATCTCTGGCGCGCTGTCGACCATGAAGGCGAGGTCTTGGAATCGGTCGTCACTGCGAAGCGTGACGAGGCGGCGGCGGTGAAGTTTCTCAAGCGCATCATGAAGAAATACGGCCGACCGCGGAAAATCGTGACCGACGGGCTTCGCGCTTACCCTGCGGCGATGAGAGAGGTCGGCAACACCGATCGCCAGGAGGTCGGCCGCGGGCTCAACAATCGCGCCGAGAATTCGCATCAGCCGTTTCGACGACGAGAGCGCGCCATGCAGCGCTTTCGAAGTATGAAGACGTTGCAGAAATTCAGCTCAGTTCACGCCCAGGTCCACAACCATTTCAATCAGGAGCGCCATCTCGTCACCCGCCAAGTCTACAGGCAGAGACGCTCTGCCACATTGGCCGAGTGGCGCGCCCTCGCGGCTTGAATGTCGCTTGAGGGCGGGCGTCTTGCGCCACGCGCTGATGATCCGCCGTTACTCTGACAAAGCCCTCGTGGGCGATAGCCTCGGAAACTACTCAGGGTCACGCCAGGGTTGGGAAGAGAGCGAGCGCCGCTCGTCGGCTCAGGGGCAAAATCACACGCCAGTTATGTCTGGACGTCGCTCGCTGATCAGAGGACGTATGGATCGTTTCACCTGCGGAGCTGGCAGAGCGTTACGGCTATATCAATCGAGCGTTGCCGGCGGAGGAGCTGACGCCTTTTGTCGAGAACCTGGCTCGCCGCATCGCCTCATTTCCCGCGCATGCCATCGCTCACGCGAAGGCGGCCGTGGATAGGGGCGCATTTAGTTCCATCGCAGAGGGGCTTCTGGCGGAAGCCCATGAGTTCGATTTGAGTGTCGCCAGCGAGGTGACGCAAGCACGCGTGGCGGAAGCATTGAATGTTGGCGCCGAAACTTACGAAGGAGAACTGGAAATGGAGTTCTTGTCGAGACTCTTCCCGATTGGATGATCCATCAGGGCCGCCAGCGCCTCGTGTTTTCTTCTCGCCGATTGCCACGATCCTCAGTGCACCGTCCGGAAGCGGCCACTGTAGCGCCTGGTCTCGTGTAGCGCCTTGGTCTCGGCCCAAGCGCGCGCGACAGCCGGCGTGAAAAAAATTCGTCGCCGGATTGCAGCCGAGACTGCTTCCAAGCACCACCCGCCGCCCCAGCCGAAGCCGATGGCGAGAGTGGTGACGGTGCCGACGGCGGCGCTTTGTAGGAGCCTGGTTATTCAGCAAGAAATTGCTCGAAAAAACCGGAAGCTGCGCCCTCCACGCGCCGCCACTTGGAGCGCTCTTCGAGACGCGCCTCCGGCGCAACGTGATATGCTACGTCAAGCTGTAAGACGCCCTCTAAGCCACCCGGCCCAGGTTCGCCCGCCCGCCTCCGAGGCCGCGCTGCATCGTCCGGCAGTACCACTCGACGAATTGCATGACCCCGCTCTCATCGTCAGGCGAATAAAATCCAGGCTCGTAGGCGGGGGATCGGATGCCGATCTGGTTTTCTTCGACCACACGACGATCCTGATCGTTGGTGGCGAGCCACACCTGCGTCAGCTCCTCGATCGTATAATCCTTGCCCTCGACCGCCTCCTTGTGAACCAGCCATGTCGTCTTGACCTGCGTCTGCATCGATCCGATCGGCAGCACCTGGAAACTGACGGCGTGATCGCTGAGGACGTGGTTCCAGGTGGATGGATAGTGGAAGATGAGGAGCGATCCGACGCGGGGCTCTGTGATCGCATCGCTGAGCCGGCGGGCGACCGCAGCCTGGCCGGACATCGTGTAGCTGACCGCGTTGTCCAAGAGGGGGACCCTGCTCGACCGATACTGTCCCGATTCCGAGAGCTGAAAGACGCTGGGCAGCCCGAGCGCCTCGCATCGATCCCAATGAGCCTTTATCTCCGGGTTGCTCATGGCGCCCTCGACGCCCGAAACGGTCGGCGTCTGGGGGAACGTGCGGCATAACTCCGGATGGTTCGCCGCGCAGTGAAAGCACTCGCGATTGTTCTCCCAGACGAGCTTCCAGTTGCCGTTCTCGACGATGGTGCTCTCGAAAGCGATCTTCGCGTCCGAAAGCTTGTGTGGCGCCAAATAGCTTTCGACCTGGGCCCGGAAAGGCTCGAAGCTTGGCGCGACAGGTGCGACGCACACAAAAATGTATCCGCCGACGCTCTCGCAATGGACGGGCTTGAGCCCAAGCTTCGTTTTGTCGAGCCCGCTGTCCATCTGGCGGGCGCGGATCAGGCTTCCGTCCAGATCGTAGGTCCATTGATGATAGGGGCAGACGAGCCGCTTCGCTGTGCCCTTTTTTGCGGCGCAAACTCGCGAGCCGCGATGCCGGCACGTATTGTGGAGCGCGTTGATCCCCTATATGGTCCTCCAACTCAAGGGCCTCGGCATCATCGTCTCGACGAGCTCCTACGGGTCGATCTCCCCCAATGTCGCGATCTGGATCGGCGCGACGATCGTCACGGCCTACGTGATGGTGTCGGGCGTGCACGGCTCCGCATGGAATGCGGTCGTCAAGGACACGATGATCCTGCTGGTCGTTCTCTTCCTGGGCGTCTACCTGCCGCTTCACCTTTATGGCGGATATGGCGCGATGTTCAGCGCGATCGACGAGGCGAAGCCAGGTTTCCTCGCGCTTCCCGAGCGCGGCCAAAACGTGTTGTGGTTCAGCTCGAGCGTGCTACTCTCCGCGCTCGGCTTCTACATGTGGCCGCACGCGTTTGGCGCGCTGTACACCGCTCGGGACGCCAGCGTGTTCCGCAAGAACGCGATCGTCATGCCGCTCTACCAGCTCATCCTGCTGTTCGTGTTCTTTGTCGGATTCGCCGCGGTCCTGAAGGTTCCCGGGCTCAAGGGCGGCGAAGTGGATCTGGCGCTGTTCCGAATCTCGATCCAGACTTTCGATCCGTGTGAGAAAGACGGTTGGCTCGGGAAACCACGCGGCAAAGGCCGCCAGCAGATATGCCGACGCCTTCGGGTTGCCGGCCGGCGCGTCGGCGAACAAGTCGACGACGGGCTTGCCCGGCGCCAAGTCGTACAGAACCGCCTTCATCTGACCCGTATAGGGTCCATGCAGGCCGAAATCCGTGAACAGCGCAATCATGCCGCGACGCCCGCTCTGGTTTCGCCGGCGCCGTACCCGCCGGCTGGCGGTTATTCAAGGGGCTCTCGCATACCCTTCAGGAGAAGAGGAATGGAGAGGGTTATGGGCGGCTTTGTTGATGATCGATGTCTCGCTCATGACCGGCTTCCTCGCCCGGACCTCCGGCGAGTTCGCGCACGCACCGCGCAAGATCGGACAAATCGTGGCGCAGCTGCTCGAGCGCGAAACCGAGCGCGAACAGGCGCTCCAGCTCGTCGGTTGATAGAGCGCGCGTCAAGCCCTCGCTGCGAAGCGCGGCGACCTCCGAAACATAGGCCTGCAGCGCCGCGGCCGCCGGCTCGAGCGGCGGCGGAGGCCGGTCTTGCGTGAGCGCGATCGCGCTCGCGAACAGAAACGCGCTTGCGCCTTCGCCCACATGCGTGAGCAGCGGCGCCAGACGCTGAGCAATGGCGCCCGGCAGCGGCGCGGCCGCCGCACGCCCGAGGATGACCAGATCGTGTCTCAGCCTCAGCAAGGTTCGCGAGAGCGGCGCCGGATCCGGCGCGCGCGTGAAGGGGACCACGCGCTCGCGCCTCGCCTCGGCCGTGGTCTCCTGGAACCCGGTCACCAATCGGCCCAGATCATCCTGGAGGGGGCGGATTTCGGCCGCATCGAGATTGCGCGTGAACCCCGACAGGAGTTGCGGGAGGACGTCCGCCATCTTGTTTAGGATTCGGCCCGCCGCCTCCAGCGACAGTTTGTGGGCTCGTTCTGGGAACACAAGCATGGAGACAGCGATCGCGACCAGGCCGCCGAAGGTGACCTCCGACACGCGCGTGACCGCCGACCCGATCGGGCTTGCGCCGATATCTCCTCCAATCAGCAGCACGATCACGGCGGAAAACGGCGCCACGCGGAAGCTCGGATTGATCGCCGCCGCGAGCGCCAGCGGGGCGATCGCAAGCGCGAGAACGAGAGCCTGCGAGGCCGCGGTGGTGTGGGGAATGAGCACGCCGAGCGCTGCGGCGTAAATCGCGCCGCCGAGCGTGCCGATCATGTATTCGACGGTCGCCCGAAGCGATCCCCCGATGCTCACTTGCGTGACGACAATGGCCGTCAGCACCGTCCACAAACCGTGCAGCGGAAAGCGGAAAGTCTGGACGAGGGCGAGAGCCGCGAGGGCGGCGACCGTCACGCGCAGACAGAAGCGCAAGTGAGCTCTATGAGCGCGGACCCGACCGCGAACCAGGCGCCAGATGGCCAGGCTATCCATGCACAGTCCGCGCCGCGCAGAGGACGATCGGGCCGTGCAAACCTCCCCGGCCGCGACGACGGTTCAAGGACCGCGCTTTGTCCGACATGGGATCCGTCTTCCTCGCGGCGACATGATTTTGCCGAACCCGCAAACGGGCGCGACGGCCAGCGACCAAGGTGGCGCCCTCGAGGCGGATGGTAAAGGGGGCCTCGCCGGCCGTCCCGGGGCGGCGCAGCCCAGGCAATAGCTTGATCGCGTCGTGGCGCCGCTGTTCGGACCGCAAAAAGAGTCCGCGGAAACTGACGGCCGTCATGGTCGGACCCGCCACAAACTCTAGAGTTTGAGCACGTCGCGCCGCCCCGCCGGGCGACCGCACAGGGCCGCCTTCGGCAAGCGCTGCAATCAATCGTGTTGGAATGAGGAGGCCTTCTTGAACATGAGATCGTTGGTTCCGTTCGCACCGTCGAATCTCGCGCGCATGGATCTTTATCCCTTTGACGCCCTGAGGCGTGAATTCGAAGGGTTGTTCTACGACTTCGCTCGTTCGTTCGGCGGTCCGCAGAACGGAGCCGGCGCGCTGGTCGCGCCCCGGATTGAGGTCGCGGAAACCGACAAGAATATCGAAGTCTCGGTCGAACTGCCCGGTTTCGAGCGCAAGGACGTCGACATTTCGCTCGACGGCAATGTTCTCGCGATCCGCGCCGAAAGGAAAGCGGAACAGGAACAGAAGGACAAGAACGTCCACGTGGCCGAACGGAGCTACGGCGTCTTTTACCGCGCCCTCGAGCTGCCGATGACAGTCGACCCCTCGACCGTTCAGGCGACGATGTCGAAGGGCGTCCTCAACATAACGATCCCGAAGCCCCCGCAGACCGAAGCCAAGAAGATCGAAGTCAAGGAAGCCGCGTAGCGTTGCCGCCCGCGTCGGGGTCCAGAAGCTACTGGACGATGTGAGGGCTCGCAAGATCGCCGTGATCGTCGTCTACAAGGTCGACCGGCTGACGCGGTCGCTTGCCGACTTCGCCAAGCTGGTCGAGCTGTTCGACGCGCACGGCGTCTCCTTCATCTCGGTGACCCAGGCCTTCAACACGACCACCAGCATGGGGCGGCTGACCCTGAACATGCTGCTGTCCTTCGCCCAGTTCGAGCGCGAGATCACCGGCGAGCGAATCCGCGACAAGGTCGCCGCCTCGAAGCGGAAGGGCATCTGGATGGGCGGAGCGGTTCGCTCGGCTACCGGGTCGAAGACCGCGCGCTCCATGTCGTCGCAGATGAGGCCGAGTTCGTCCGCAGTCTCTTTCGTCGGTATCTCGAAGTCGGCAGCGTGGTGAGGCTGAAGACCGCACTCGACGCCGAGAACATTCGCTCGCCAGTCCGCATGAGCGGGACTGGCAAAAGGACCGGCGGCGTCCCGATCTCGCGAGGCCACTTATACTGGATCCTGTCGAACCCGATCTATGTCGGACGGCTGCGCCACAAGGGCCAGATCCACAGCGGCCTTCATCCGGCGATCATCGACCTGGAGACCTGGGACCGGGTCCAGCAAAAGCTCGGGAGCCAGACGCGGGCAAGGCGGATTTCCCAACCCGACGATCATTCCTTCCTCGCGGGCAAGCTCTACGATGATCGCGGAAACAGGATGAGCTCAAGCCATGCGTCCAAGGGCGGGCGGCGCTGGCGATACTATGTGTCGCGTGCGGCGCTGACGGGGCGCAAGCAAGACGCCGGATCGATCGTCCGCGTCCCCGCCTCAGAGATCGAAAACCCGATTACGCGCGCGGTCGGGACGCATCTGGCGGCTCAGGCAGCAATCGCGATCGACGACCATCACATCAACCACAGCGTTCTCGCCGCCAACCAGGCGATCCCGCAGCACGAACAGACTCGCCGCTTGCGAAGGGACCCGCCGACCGAGGATGACGTGCGAAACGCGATCGAGCGCGCCACAGTCAGCGCGAAGCGGATCGAAATTGTTCTGAGCGAGTCCATCGTCGCCGAGGGGCAGGACCGGGTATTGACACTCCCCTGGACACGGACGTCTTCGCGTCGCCGCCGCGAGATCATCCAGCGCGTGGGCGAAGCGCAGCAACCCTTACGAGCAATGCGAACGAAGGCGCGAGACGGTTTCATCAAAGCATTGCGCGACGCTCACCGCTCGCTCGACGAACTCCTGGTCGATCCCACCCAGACCATCGAGTCGCTCGCCATCCGCGAGGGCAAAAGCGAGCGCTCGATCCGAATGACGCTGTCCCTTGCGTTCATGTCCCCCGCTCTGGCGGAAGCCGCAATGGAGGGTCGGCTTCCGCGCGGGTTCTGCATCAAGCGCCTGACCGACCTGCCGATGCTCTGGTCCGAGCAATGGGGCGCCATCGGACTAAAGGCGCCGGCTCAGGTTCGAGCCGAACTCGGCTGATCCATCCCGCTCCTTTCCACGCGCCGCGAATCCTCCTTGTCGTCATCGGAAGGCGCTCAGCCTCTGCTTCGGCCTCTCCATCCCGTGGTCCGGGAAACGAAATTTTGCGGGCTGAGACTGGCGGGCGATTTCAGGCGCCGAACGCGTGAGAACGGTGGCAATTCGGTTCGCAGACCGCGACACGCCTCACTAACCGACCGGAATTGCGAGGGTTTCTGCCGACCCGGAAACCGCGTCGGTTTGCCGGGACTGCATGGTGGTGGACGTAGTCCCGTAAAACCGGTCTCGGGCAGACAAATTCCCTGTTAACAGGGAAAATAACTGGGAATCTTTGAATATTTGGCCGCTTCGGCCGAAATCTGCTGGTAGAAACGTGCGCATTTTCGGCGTCTTACGAGAAAATTCCCTAAGCGGCAAAACAGGGAATGATTTTTCGTCAAACAGGGAATTCTTTCGCCGAAATAGGGAACCTGAACCGGCATAGTGGATAGGGGTCTAGCGGCGATCGACCGGCCGACCTTTTTCGATGATCTTCGCCGGACGCGTTGTTGATAACAGTCGCGCAAACCCGATGTCGGCGGCAGATCTCCTCGAACACCGCCACCGCGCGAATGGCTGGCGCGGTTTCCAGCATCGGCATGATCTCGTCCTCCCAAATCCCAGCGAGCGGGTCGGCACGGCGGCGTCCGCGTGACTTTTTCTTCTGTGACGGCGGCCGCGGGTCGGCTTCGATCCGATACGCGGTGGCGGTGGAAAACCCCGCCTTCGCGGCGGCGATGGCGAAGCCATTGGTCTGACGGGACTTCATGTACAACCTCGTCTGGCAATCGGTGATGTGTCGGCCAGGCAAGCGCTGATCCTTCCGGTGACGAAGAATCAGATGCTGCGCCCGACCGCTCCGAGACCGCCTGACGACGTGCCTCCCCTTGAGGAACAATCCCCGGGGAAAACGCGCCGCCGGGGATGGACTGAATGCGGTCGGGCTACGCCCTCCCTCCATCAGCCCATCCCCGGCGCTTTCTCATCCTGATTGTCGCTCAGTTCTCACCCTGATTGTCGCGCGACACCAAGCTCACCGCGATGGGCAAGGACGAGCGCGCGATTTCTGTGTCCGGTTATGTCCATCGCGAGTTGGTCAAGTACACGGACCGAGCCTTCGAGAAGACGGTCATCTACAAGCGACACTCACGAAACCACCTGCTCGACCAAGTCGAGAGCTTTCGCGTTGGCGACCGAGACAGCGACCGCGAGGACGACCTACTCGACACCTTCTGCTACGGCGTCGCGCTGGCACTCGGGAATAGCGAAGGCTTCTGATAACTGGCGCGACTGTCCGGCCGCCTAGAGAGTCAACTCAACTGCGGCCGGTGATCCGCCCGATCGAGCTTCTCCGCCCTGCGGGCGCTGGAAAGGCCAGACCAGAACGATTTTCATGGCAAACGTCGTTCCGCCACCGACCATTCAAGATTGAGGCCGGTGCTGGAAGCCATCGCCAAAAGCATCGCGGTTTGAATCCCCTCAGCTCCACCAGGTAGTCCGCACGAGCGGCGAGGATCATCGCATTCGCCGGTCTCCGGCAGAAAGTTTGACCGGGTCGTCAGATTGAACAAGAACTGGATGATCCACACGTCGTCCTTTCGATTGACGCCCTCTCGGCCAACCGAACCTGAAATCAGCCGGTCCGAAGCATTTTTCACTTGACGCTCCTCCAAACAAAATTGAATATTGTTCCTAAGCTTAACGAATCGCTCGATGATCACGAATTTATGCTTCGCCGGCGGAAAGTATCGCCCAGGTTGGGATACAAATCCAAGGACTTTGCAAGGACCTTCAAACCGGTGCCAAAAAGACCCTCCGCGACGTCGCCTCCCAAGATCCTCGATAAGCTGTTGGACACTTGGAATACTGCGGAATTTTCATGCGGCGCCTCGAAGGGACCAAGGATGCCAAGGATGCTCTGACCACGACCGGCAGGGACGGCGAGTCCTGGCAGGACGACGAATGATTTGCGCCCCGACCAGAAAACTGGTGAGGCGGAGATCCTAGCCCTGACAAGGCCAAGCAGGTGCTCTACTCCGACTGATGGTTGGGTCGAATAGGAATCGATCGCCGTCTCGGTGAAGGGAGGTGGGGAGCGTCGCAACCAAAAGCGGAGGTACAGTGGATTTTAAGCAAGCCCTCTTTATCAGCTATGCGCATATCGACGATCAGCCACTAGACCCCGGGCAGCAGGGCTGGATCACCCGGTTTCATGTGACCCTGAAGGCCATACTGAGCATGCGCATGGGTCGCGATGTGAAGATCTGGAGGGACGAGAAGCTCAAGGGCAATGATGTTTTTTCGGACGAGATCGTCGCTCAGTTCAAGCAATCAGCGGTCTTGCTGTCGGTCGTCACGCCCCGCTATCTCAATTCGGAATGGTGCACGCGCGAGGCCAGCGAATTCTGTGAGGCCGCGCAACAGAACGGCGGCTTGGTCATCGGCAACAAGGCGCGCGTGTTTAAGGTGATCAAGACGCCGGTCGACGACCACGAGGCGGGCGTATTGCCCGTGCCGATGAAGGATCTGCTCGGCTTCGAGTTCTTTGCCTATAAGGACGGGGCGCCGCTCGAATTGGATCCGGACTACGGCCCGGAGTATTCTCAGCTTTACAAGCAAAAGGTTGCTGTGCTCGCGCAAGACATTGCGCAGCTCCTCAAGGCATTGCAGGCCGCAGGAGGCGAGAGCAGGAGCGATGGTGCGCAGGGTCTGAGCGACTCGGCGGCGCCAATCAAGCCGGCCGTTTATTTGGCCGAGTGTAGCTACGACCGCAGGCCCCAGAGGGAGCTTCTTGAAGGGGAGCTTAAGCGCCTCAGTTACCCTGTCCTACCGAATAAGCGATTGCCGACCGATGAGGCGGAATATGTCGCGGCGGTGGAGGCGCTGCTCGCGCGCTGCGCGCTCTCGATCCATCTCGTGGGCGAGAACTACAGCGCCGTCCCCGATGGTCCCACCGGAAAATCGGTCGGCATCCTCCAGAATGAACTGGCGGCTGCGCGTTGCAGAAGCGGCGGCCTCAAGCGGCTGATCTGGCTGCCGCAAGGGACGACCTCGCAGAACCCGGTCCAGCGGTCGGTCATCGAGGCGCTGCCTCACGACGCTCAAGCCCTGTTTGGCGCGGACCTGATTGCGGGAGATATCGAGGAGCTGAGGACCGCGGTCCACGCCACCTTGAGGAAGATAGAGCAGCCGGAACCGAAGCAACGGGAATCCAACAGCGCCGACGCACAGCCTTCCGCTGGAGAGAGCGCGAGGCGCATCTACTTCATCTGTGACGAGAAGGACCGCAAGGCCAGCGTTCCCGTGCGCAAGTTGTGCAAGCAATTGGGGCTCGATGTCGCCCTCCCGGCTTTCGAGGGCGACGCCTCCGAGGTTCGCAAGGCCAACCAGCAAAACCTGGCCGATTGCGACGTCGTGTTCGTGTTTTACGGCGCTGGCGACGCGGCGTGGAAACGTGCGATCGACAATGAACTGAGGAAAATGGCGGGCTACCGGGGCGGGAAGTCGCTGCCGCCAATTTTCACTTATCTGGCCGAGCCGAGAACAGCCGACAAGCAAGACCTGATCGACATGGAGGAACCCGGCCTGATCGATGGATTGGGCGGCTTTGCCGAGTCGGCCACGGCCAAATTCCTGCAGCACGCGACCGAGGCCTCAGCGGCCGCATGAACCACGCAGCTTCCCTTGTGCGCACGAACCCGTTTCCGGGCTTGCGGCCCTTCCGGGAGGATGAGGAATACTTGTTCTTCGGCCGGGAAAACCAAGTCGACGCCATGGTCGACAAGTTGGCCGACACGCATTTTCTCGCCGTCGTCGGAACTTCCGGCAGTGGCAAGTCTTCGCTTGTGAACTGCGGTCTGCGGCCAGCCCTCCGCCGAGGTCTGATGGCTCGCGCCGGGACAGCCTGGCGCATGGCGCAGTTCCGGCCTGGCAACGATCCGATTCGGGCATTGGCTCGCGCCCTGGCGAAAGATGGCGTGCTGTTTCCCAAGGATGCGGCGGAAGGCCTTCCGCTGGCCGAAATCATTGAAACCACCTTGCGCATGAGCAAGCTTGGACTGGTCGATATGTTCGAGCAGGCGCGATTGGACGAAGGCGTCAACCTGCTCGTGGTTGTGGATCAGTTCGAAGAAATGTTTCGCTACCGGCAGTTGGAGGCCGCCGCACGTGAGGGCGACCAACGCCCTAGTGAGGAAGCGGCCGCTCTCGTGAACTTGCTGCTGGAGGTCGAGCAAGTAACGTGCCCAATCTTCGTCGTCCTGACGATGCGCTCGGACTTTCTTGGCGACTGCACCCAGTTTCCCGGGTTGGCGGAGGCGGTCAACGCCGGACAGTACCTGGTCCCGCGGATGACCCGCGATGAGCGCCGCGCCGCCATCGAGGGTCCCGCCAGGGTGGGCGACGCGGAGATAACACCGATATTGCTGACCAGGCTGGTCAACGACGTCGGCGACAACCCTGACCAACTGTCGATCCTACAGCACGCACTGAACCGCACGTGGGCGCGCTGGCAGGAGGAGGGTTGCCAGGGGCCGTTGGATCTGGCGGATTATGAGGCCGTCGGCACGATGACCCATGCCCTGGATCAGCATGCCGAGCAGGCCTATTCGGATCTCGGCGGTGCGCGAGCCCAGAAGATCTGCGAGAAACTCTTCAAGGCGCTTACCGACAAAGCGACCGACCCGCGCGGCATAAGGCGTCCGACCGCCCTTCGTATCCTGTGCGCCCTGGCGGACGCGACGGAAGCGGAAGTCGCTGAGGTGATCAATGTGTTCCGCGATCCTGGTCGTTCCTTCCTGATGCCGCCGGCCGACGAAGCGCTCGGCCCGGAGACGGTGATCGACATTTCGCACGAGAGCCTGATGAGGGTATGGCGCCGGCTCAATGCCTGGGCGGATGAGGAGGCCCAGTCGGCGCGGAGATATCGCCGTCTGACCGATACGGCCACCCTGCACGCGACGGGAGCCGCAAGCCTGTGGCGCGACCCGGACCTGCAACTGGCGCTCGATTGGCGCGACAAGAACCAGCCGAACGAGGCGTGGGCATCGCGCTACAACACCGGCTTCGCGGCGGCAATGGGTTTCATAACGCAGAGCAGCGAGGCGCGTGAGGCCGAGTGGACGGAACAACGAGAGCGGCGCCAGCGCGAGCTCGCCGCCGAGCAGGAGAAAGCCAAGGCTAAGGACCGATATGCTCGGCGCATGCGCTGGGCGGCCTTATCAAGCGGCGCCCTCGCGCTGGTCGCCGTAATCGCGGCGTGCGCCGCCGGTTGGGCTTTCCTGCGGGAAAGCGCCATGCAAAGGATGGCGATCGCGAACAAGTCACGGGCGCTAACCGCTCTGTCGGAGGCGGCAAGGCTTCAGGGCCACTATGCCGACGCCGTGAAGCTGGCGCTCGCCGCCTGGCCACGCTCCGCGGCCGACCAACGGCCTTTGCTTCGCCAAACGATCGAAGCGCTAGCGCAGGCTCTGGCGGGACTGCTCCCGATCTCGCCGCCGCTGCCGCATGGCGGCAAGGTTTTCCATGCAGCGTTCAGCCCCAATGGCGCGCGGGTAGTGACCGCGTCCGCGGACAGGACCGCCCGGGTGTGGGACGCAGAGACCGGAACGCCGATCGGCCAACCCTTGCCGCATCAGGGTGACGTTGTCGGAGCCGCGTTCAGCCCCGATGGCGCGCGGGTGGTGACCGCATCCGCCGACAAGACCGCGCGCGTATGGGATGCGGCGACCGGCGCCCCGATCGGCAAACCGCTCGAGCACGATGGCAAACTGAACGGCGCGGCGTTCAGCCCGGACGGCAAGCGGGTGGTGACCGCAGCGGACGACCACACCGCGCGGGTATGGGACGTGGAGACCGGGGCACGGATTGGGCAGCCCTTGCGGCATGCCGCCGCAGTCTACAGCGCGTCGTTCAGCCCGGACGGCAAGTGGGTGGTGACCGCATCCGGCGACCACACCGCACGCTTGTGGGACTCGGCCACCGGCGCGCCGATTGGCAAAGCGTTGCAGCACAACGGGCGCGTCTATCGCGCGGCGTTCAGCTCGGATGGAGCGCGGGTGGTGACCGCGTCTGCGGACAACACCGCGCGGGTCTGGGATGCCGCGACCGGGTCGCCGATCGGGGCTCCCATGCAGCATGACAATTCGGTCTACGATGCGGAGTTCAGCCCCGACGGCGAGCGGATCGTGACCGCCTCCATCGACGATACCGCGCGGGTGTGGGACGCGGCGACGGGGAAACCGGTCGCCAACCCGATGCGGCACAGGGAGTCGGTCAACAGCGCTGCGTTCAGTCCGGACGGCACGCGGGTGGTGACAGCCTCCGATGACAACACTGGCCAGGTTTGGGATGCGGCGACCGGGGCGCCGGTCGGCAAACCGTTGCAGCACGACGATGCCGTCCTCAGCGCGGCGTTCGGCCCGCGCGGGGGGCAGGTGGTGACCGCCTCAGCAGATAAGACCGCACGCGTGTGGAATGACGTTTACGGCAAGGAATTGCAGCACAATGACCGCGTCCTGTGGGCCGCGTTCAGCCCCGACGGCAAGCGGGTGGTGACCGCCTCCGCCGACATGACGGCGCGGATATGGGACGGGGTTAGCGGAGCCCCGATCGGCCAACCCCTGCAACACAGGGGCTTGGTCTATGACGCGTCGTTCAGCCCTGACGGCTCCCGGGTAGTGACTGCATCCCAGGACAAGACCGCGCAGGTGTGGGATGCGGCGACTGGCGCGCCGATCGGTCAGCCCTTGCGGCACAACAGTTTCGTCTATAGCGCGGCCTTCAGCCCCGACGGCGCGCGGATCGCGACCGCATCCTCCGACAACACCGCGCGGGTGTGGGACGCGGCGACCGGCGCGCCGATCGGCCGACCCATGCAGCACGACGAGAGCGTCAACTCGGCGGCCTTCAGCCCCGACGGCGCGCGCGTGGTGACCGCCTCCGACGACGACACGGCCCGGGTGTGGGATGCGGCGACAGGCGTGCCGATCGGCCAACCCTTGCGGCACGACGGGCAAGTCTACGATGCGGCGTTCAGCCCCGACGGCAAGCGGGTGGTGACCGCATCGCATGACAAGACCGCACGGGTGTGGGATGCGGCGAGCGGCGCGCCGATAGGCAAGCCCTTGCAACACAGAGGATTGGTCTACCGCGCGTCATTTAGCCCCGACGGCGCGCGGGTCGTGACCGCGTCTTCGGACAACAGCGCACGGGTGTGGGATGCGGCCACCGGGACGCCGGTCGGCGTCCCGTTGCGGCACGACGATCGCGTCAGCAGCGCCGCATTCAGCTCCGACGGCAGGCGGGTTGTGACCGCCTCCGCGGACGATACGGCGCGAGTGTGGGACGCGGCGAGCGGGGCGCCGATCGGCAATCCCATCTTGCATCTGGGTCCCGTCCACAGCGCCGCGCTCAGCCCAGACGGCGCGCGGGTCCTGTCCGCCTCCGACGACAAGACCGGACGCATATCGCCGACCCCGCGAGTCGACCCCAACATCTTCGCGACCGCATGCAAGACGGTCGGCGATCACGACACGACGAATCTTTTGGTGCGTTACGGCGTCGACATCGTAGACCCGATCTGCCAACCGAGCGCGCCCGTGCCCCAACTCTCGCGCATGATCGATCGCTAGACTAAACGCCTAGTGTTCAATTTAATCTGGAACGCGACGGCGGCCAGGGGCGTCGGCGAGCGGGCCATCCCGTGTTGATCGCGAAAACGGCCGAAGCGGCGAACGGCCCCTCTGACGGCTCCTATTTGCCCACGCTCGCTTCCTTCCCCTCGTCTGCTTTCATCAGGTTATCGTAGACAAGCTGGAACGCATCGGGCCCGACGCTCACTTCGCCCCGGAACGGGTTGTCGAGAGCCGCGATCAGAAAGATCACGATCCCAAGAAACAATGCGAGGACGCCTCCGAGAACGAGATGAACGTGAATCTCCATATCGAACATCCAGATCAGGATGATGTTGAGCGCAGCGCCGAGCCCGACAACCCACCACAAGACGGCAGGTATCCCGGTCGTGACGTTGGCGAGTCGCTCGCGTCGGATCTCGAGGAAAGCATTGAACTCGTGCAGCGCCTCGGCGATGATGATCTCCTCGCTCCGGCCCTGCGGCTTGAATGTCATCAAGGCGTTCGCGAGAGCGGTTTCCGCTCTGCCTCCGCCTGTTGGAACGATTCCCTTTCGCTGTTCCGGCCACGCCTTTTCGATAACGAAGCGCGTGTACTCGCGAAGCTCCCTCTGAAGGACGCTGTTGATCGGCTCGGGAAAACCTTCCGCATCACGATAAAGCGAGGCGACATCCGACGCCTCTTTGTCCACCAGATCGGACACCGACGAGAAGTTCTGGTACGCGGCGACTGCCAGTAGGCCGAGAAGAAGGCCATAGAGAACCGAGAAGCCTGAGAACGCGAAGCCGACCATGTCGTTGGCGCTTCGCTTGCCGTGGATCCAGGAGCGGACCAAAGGCCGGAATACGATAATTCCGAGCCAGGTGACGCCGACAAAGACCGCGGCGAACAGGACGCCGATCGTTGCGCTCGGGTAATCGTAGATCCAAAGGAACATGCGGCCAGCCTCCCGCGCGGCGAAACTAACAGGTGGATTGGAATTTTAGAAAGCAGATAAAGCCATGCCGGGGCTAGTTGTGGGCTTTCAAGGAGGTTGTCCATTCGGATTGGACCGAGAACGCTGATGTCACCAACGTCAGTGATTCGGACACCCACAAGAATGCGCCTCTGACGCCCAGAGGTCGAGAGATGATGGTTCGCGCGGTGGTGGATTGCGGGCTGTCCAAGGCCGCTGCGGCGCGCCAGTTCAACACGAAGCCGAAGACCGTCGCCAAATGGATCGAGCGGATCTGCAACTGGCGCTCGATTGGCGCGACATGAGCCAGCCGTGCCGGCTTCGCGGCCGCGATGAGTTTCCTGACGCAGAGCAGCAAGGCGAGGGAGGCGGAACGAGCGGAGCGACAGCAGCAGCGCCAGCGCGAGCTCGACGTCGAACGGGAAAAGCCGAGGCTCAGGCCCAATATGCACGCCGCATGCGCTGGGCGGCCCTGGTAAGCGGCGCCCTAGCTTGGTTGCGGTGATCGCGGCGGGCGCCGCGGGTCGGGCTTTCCTCCGGGAGAGAGCTGCACAAACCAAGCAGACCGTGCGAAAAGTCGGCGTGAGCGGATTCCTTCGAATCGGCGCGCGGGCTAGAATCGCGCATGACTCACATTGCCGGATTCGAGCGCGACCAGCTCCTGTTGCTGCCGGAGGCGGTGGACGATTACGTGGACGCTGGAAATCCGGTTCGGTTCATCGACGCCTTCGTTGACGGGCTGGACCTCGCGGCGGCGGGGTTCGCGCGAGTGACGGCGAAGGCGACGGGGCGTCCGGGGTATGCGCCCGGCGACCTGTTGAAGCTCTATATCTGCGGCTATCTGAACCGGGTCCGATCGAGCCGGCGGCTGGAGCGCGAAGCCCATCGCAACATCGAGGTCATCTGGCTTCTGCGCAGCCTCAGGCCCGACTTCAAGACCATCGCCGACTTTCGACGCGACAATCGCGCGGCGTTCCGCGCCGTGTTTCGTCAGTTCGTCCTGCTGTGTCGACGGCTCGACCTTTACGGCCGCGAGTTGCTCGCCGTCGATGGAACTCGCATCAAGGCGGTCAACAACAAGGATCGCAACTTCACCCGCACTTCGTTGCGCGAGTTCATCCGCGCCGCCGATGAGAGGCTGAACGATTATCTCGCGCGGCTCGACGCGAGCGACATCGAAGACGGCGCGTCGGCCGGTGGGGCGCGCACGAAAAATCTCGCCGAGAAGATCGAGGCCTTGCGCAAGAAGCGCGGCCGTTACGAGGCGATGCTGGCCCAGCTTGACCGGACCGGCGAGGACCAGATCTCGCTGACCGATCCCGACAGCCGCGCCATGGCCGCGCATACGAAGATCGGTGTGGGCTACAACGCGCAGGTCGCGGTCGACGCGAAGAACAAGATGATCGTCGAGCAGGCAGTGACCAACCAGGTCGTCGACATGGGACTGCTGACGCAGACCGCCGAGCCGGCCCGCGAAATTCTCGGGGTCGAAACGATCGACGTCGTCGCCGATCGTGGCTACTTCAAAGTCGAGGACATCGAGGCCTGCGAGAAGGCCGGCTGCATTCCTCATGTCCCCAAGCCTCAACGAGGATCGTCGGTGCGCAAGGGTTTCTTCCGCAAGGACGAGTTCCGATACGATGCTGGGCGCGACGCCTACGTCTGCCCGGCCGGGCAGTTGCTGACGCCGATCCGCCGCGGCCGGCTGCGCGATCTCGAGAAGATCGATTACGGCGCCCCGAAGGCCTGTCGCGTTTGTCCGCTGCGCGCGCGATGCACAAACGACGTTCGCTCGGTGTCCCGTCTCGAAAATGAGGACGTCTCGATCGCATGGCCGAACGCCTCAAAGCGAGGCCGCACATTCTCGACCGTCGCCGCGAGGTCGTCGAGCATCCCTTCGGCAGCATCAAGCAATGGATGTATCAGGGCGCGTTCCTGATGCGCAGCCTCGAAAACGTGCGCGCCGAGTTTAGCCTGACCGCGCTCGTCTACAACTTGCGCCGCGCCCTCAATGTCATCGGCGTCGAGCCGATGGTAGCGGCGGTTCGGGGGTGAGCGGCGTACCCAATCCGCGCCTAAAGAGCCGACATGGGCGGCCACAGGATCGACACAGGCCTTGTCGCACCCGAAAAAAGTCGAAACCCCCGTCCGTCGCCGCCCGAGTGCGCAAAGCCGTGGGCGCAAGCAGTTTCCGCACGGTCTGCAAGATTTTTGCGCTGCGAATCGGCATCAATAAAATCGGTACGTTAGGCCGGTGCAGAAATCGGGTGCTAAAGGCCCGCAATCCCCCCTTTCGCGACATTCCCGTTCGGGTGGAAGTGTTAGACTTTGACCAACCCTGCCAACGGCTAACGCGATAAGAGCGACAAGCAGGGTCAAGGCCGGCCGAGTCTTTCCGCGCCGCCGCCCCGGGTTGGGCCCTCGGTCGGGTCTTCGGCCTCGGTGAAGTCGCCGACCAGCGTCTCCGTGGTCAGGATCAGTGTCGCGACCGAGGCGACGTTGGCGAGCGCCGTCATGGTCACGCGGACCGGATCAACCACGCCGGCCTGGAACATGTCCTGAAAATAGCCGACCGCCGCATTGTAGCCGGTTCCCTCCGGCATCTGGCCGGTCAGAGGCGGAGGATCGTCGTCGGCTTCCGACGATGGCGACGCGGAGAGCTCCCTCGAAATCCATGCGACCCCGAAGACGACCAGACCATTTCGCCGCAGCGCGGTGAGCGGCGTTGAGCCAGGCGTCGAGCGCTTCGACGGGATTAAGCTTGCGCCCGGTCGGCACGGCGATCTGATCGCCTTGCCCTTCCTGGTCGGTCTTCGACCGGCGGATGTGGAGCACAATTCCTTCTGGCACGCGCTCGACGTCGGCAAGTGTGAGCGCAACGAGCTCGCTGCGGCGCAACGCCGCGGCGAAGCCTACCCGGATCAGCGCCTTGTCGCGCTTGCCCGAAAGGTCATCGGGAATGCGCCTGACGAGCTTCGCCACGACCATGGACTCGCCGACCTACCGCGTCGCGAGTGAGGATCTCGACTTTCTTGCCGGCGACCCGGTCCGCGGCCTGCGCCTGCAGATGGACTACCTCAAGCCCGAGCTCGCGCTCCGGGCGCACAAGGTCGAGCGGACGATCGTCGTGTTCGGCAGCGCGCGGATTTGCGAGCCGGCGGAGGCGCGCCGCAGGGTCGAGGCCGCGCGCAACGCCTTGGCCGACGATCCGGAGAACGCGAAGACCGCGCACCATGTGGCTGTCGCTGAGCGGGTTCTCGACAAGAGTTGCTATTACGAGGTCGCCCGCGAGTTCGGCCGTCTCGTCGGCGACGCCAACCGCGAGATGGCGGACGGGCAGATGCTGATCGTGACAGGGGGCGGCCCCGGCATCATGGAGGCAGCGAACCGAGGCGCATTCGACGCCAAGGCCAAGACAATCGGGCTCAACATCAGCCTGCCGCGTGAGCAGTTTGTGAACCCGTACGTTTCCCCGGACCTCGCCTTCACCTTCCACTATTTCGCGATTCGCAAGTTGCACTTCCTTCAGCGGGCGATGGCGCTCGTCGCTTTTCCGGGCGGCTTCGGCACGTTCGACGAACTGTTCGAGGTCCTTCGCGCTGACGCAAACGCGCAAGGTCAGACCGATGCCGATCGTTCTCGTCGGCGAGCGGTATTGGCGCGAGGCCGTGAATATGGACTTCCTGGCCCGCGAAGGCGTCATCGACGCCGAAGATCGCGACCTCTTCTGGTACGCCGAGACGGCGCAGGAGATCTGGGACGGCATCCAGAACTGGAAGCGCGCCAGCGCAGAACGTTACGGCGCGCTAGGCTGAGAAGACGCGGGCCGCGCATATGGCCAGGGCGGTGCAGGCCAATCCGCGATTCAGCGTACTTTATGCCAGGCATGCCGCGGCGCTGGCCCTGGCGGGCCGCACCGAGGATTTAAACTCTGTCGCCAAACGTGTCTTGGAGCTGGAGCCGACCTTCCGCATCGAGCCTTGGGAGCACATTGCGCCCAAGTTCCTGCTGCCCGAGCTCGGGCGCCCGCTACTCGCCGGCCTACGCTAGGCGGGCCTGCCGGAGTAGGCGCGCGGTCTCGCCCGGCGCGCGATGTTCGTGAGCAAGACTGCGCCGCCGTCCTCCGCAACGGCGTTCGGCCATCGCCGTATGGAAGCGCTTCCTCATCGCGACCGGCCTTTTTCTCCTGGCGGAGCAGCAGGTCGAATACGGACGGCAAGCTCGGTCAGTTTGTCAGCGCGCCGATTTTTGCGCCCGAACCCTTTAAAAAGCGTCGCCATAGCCGTAGTGAACGCGCTGAAGCTCCGGGATTCCGGCGTCGGCGCTGCGATTTTGAGCGGAACATGCTATTGATGTGAGCAACGTCAGAGCGCGGAATCCGCCGCCCGCCGAACGGTGCCAAATGCCGGGCGGGGTTTCGGGGAGGAAAGAATGAACTTGCGCGAAAAGCTGATCTGGACGGCGGTGGCCATCTTGGGAGCGATTTCATTCGGCGTTGTCGCGCTGACCCGAGGGGAGCCCGTGAACGCCGCCTGGCTCGTGGCGGCGTCTGTCTGCATCTATTTCATCGCCTACCGGTTCTATGCGCGCTTCATCGCCGCCCAGGCGTATGGCGTGGACGCGAAGCGGGCGACCCCGGCCTATCGCCATAACGACGGGCTCGATTACGTCCCGACGAACCGCTACGTCCTGTTCGGACACCATTTCGCTGCGATCGCCGGCGCCGGGCCGCTGGTCGGGCCGGTGTTGGCGGCGCAGATGGGCTACCTTCCAGGGACGCTGTGGATCCTGGCGGGCGTCGTCTTCGCCGGCGCGGTGCAGGACATGACGGTGCTGTTCCTGTCCGTTCGGCGAGACGGCAAATCGCTCGGCGACATGATCCGGTCCGAGATGGGGCCGGTCGCCGGCAGCGTCGCCGGGATTGGCGTGCTTTTGATCTGCGTCATCATCCTGGCCGTATTGGCGCTGGTGGTGGTCAACGCGTTGAAAGGCAGCCCGTGGGGCGCCTTCACGGTGTTCTGCACCCTACCGATTGCAGTGATCATGGGTCTCTACAGTCGCTTCATCCGCCCGGGCCGAATCGGCGAGATGTCGCTGATCGGCGCCGCGCTTTTGCTGGCGGCGCTGGTTTACGGGCGAACAGTGTCAGAGACGCCCGCGCTGGCGGCCTGGTTCAACCTGAGCGGGCCGGAGCTGGCGCTGATCGTGATCGGCTACGGCTTCGTCGCCTCGGTGCTGCCGGTTTGGCTGGTGCTGGCGCCGCGCGATTATTTGTCGACGTTCCTAAAGGTCGGCACCATTCTGCTGCTGGCGATCGGCATCGTCATCGTGCGGCCCGATCTGCAGATGCCGGCGCTGACCAGGTTCATCGACGGCTCCGGCCCGGTCTGGGCTGGCAGCCTGTTCCCGTTCCTCTTCATCACGATCGCCTGCGGCTCTGTGTCCGGGTGGCATGCGTTGATCGCCTCGGGCACCACGCCAAAAATGATCGAGAACGAGAGTCAGATCCAATTCATTGGCTATGGCGGCATGCTGATGGAATCGTTCGTCGCCATCATGGCGCTGATTGCGGCCTCGGTGATCCACCCCGGCGTCTACTTCGCGATGAACAGCCCAGCGGGCCTGATCGGGGCCGATCCCGCGCGCGCCGCCGAGGTGATCTCCGGCTGGGGTTTCGCCGTGACGCCGGACGTCCTCACGCAGGTCGCCCATGACGTCGGCGAGTCCTCCATCATGTCGCGCACCGGCGGCGCGCCGACCCTGGCCGTTGGCATGGCGAGCATCTTGTCCGGCTTCCTCGGCGGCCCGGCCCTGGCGGGCATCTGGTATCATTTCGCCATCTTGTTTGAGGCGCTTTTCATTCTGACCACGGTCGACGCCGGCACTCGGGTCTGTCGGTTCATGATCCAAGACCTGATCGGCAACGTGGTTTCCGCCTTCAAAGCGACCGAATCCTGGACGAACAACGTGATCGGCTCGGCGCTGTCGTGCGTGCTCTGGGGCTATTTCCTGTATCAGGGGGTCATCGACCCGCTCGGCGGCATCTGGACAATGTGGCCGCTGTTCGGCACCGCGAACCAGATGTTGGCGGCGATCGCTCTCATCCTGTGCACGGTGGTCCTGTTCAAGATGAAGCGCGAGAGGTTCGCCTGGGTGACGATTGTCCCGACCATATGGCTGGTGGTCTGCACTGTAACCGCGGGGCTGGAGAAGGTAGCCAGTCCCGACGCGCAGGTGGGCTTTGTGAGCCATGCTTTGCGGTTTGGCGACGCCGCTTCAGCCGGACAGATTCTTGCGCCGGCGAAGACCCTGAACGAGATGGGCCGCATCGTCTTTAACGATTATATCGACGCCGCATTGGCGGCGCTGTTCGTCGCCATCGTGATTTCCGTGGTCGTCTACGGCGTCATCGAAGCCCGTAAAGCGTTGCGCAGCGTGAAGAGCACCGCCGTCGAGATCGGCGGCGTGGCGGTTGCGGCGGAGTAAGGGAAATGCTGAACGCCCGCACCAAGTACGTCTGCGAGATGGTCGCACAGACCGCCCGTCTGATGGTCGGCATGCCGGATTACGAAACTTACGTCGCGCATCGGCGGACCAATCATCCGGGCCTGCCGGTGATGACGTACGAGGAGTTCTTCCGGGAGCGCCAGGAGGCCCGTTACGCCGTCGGCAAGGGGCGGTTCCGCGGCTGCTGCTGAGGCCCAGGCGCCATTGGGCGTTCTTCTTGTTTGTGCGCCTCGGATCGCTGATCGCGACCGTGAACCATCCCGAAAGCCCTTGCTTTTGTCCCACGACGCCGGGTCGCCCCGCGCCGGGTTGCGTTCCGTACCGGGACCGGCGGAGAAGGGCATGTCTGGACGGCGCCCCGTGGTCAAGGGTTTGGTTGAGGCTTTGCGAACGTATCGGGTGCGGTCATGTCTTCGGCCTGTTTGCGCGGGAAACGAATGTCCCGCTGGCCCTGATGCTGGTCCGCATGGCTCTTCGCCCAATCAGCAAAACGCGCTCGTTACGGCGCTGCCGTTCCCTCGGGCTTCCGAGCCTTCCGTTGGTTCACATCGCTTCGCCGTCGCCCTCGATGCGGATCGCCTTGCGGCGAAACCTCGTTCCGGCTGACCTTGTTGGTTCAGGCCGCGACTGGACGGTCGTCGTAATGGCCGCCTTTGGTCGCGAGCGCATAGACGATCCGCGCCAGCTTGTTGGCGAGCGCCACCGCGGTCAGCTTGAACTTGTACTTGACGGTCTTGCGCTCGAGCATTCCGCTCGCCCAGCGGCGCAGGGCGTCGCTATGCCCTTTGCGGGCGGCGAGCGCAGAGCAGGCGCCCACGACCAGAAGCTTGCGCAAGTAGCGGTCGCCCATCTTGGTGATGCGCCCTAGCCGCGGCTTGCCACCGCTCGAATGCTCACGCGGGGTCAGGCCGAGGAAGGCGGCGAACTCCCGTCCGCTGGAAAACGCGCCGAAGTCCTGGACCGTGGCGAGGAGCGCCATGGCGGTGACCGGGCCGATCCCGGGAATGGTCATCAGCCGCCTCGCGGTCTCGTCGGCCTTGGCGGAGGCTTCAAGCTCCCTGTCGATCGTCTCGATGGCTTCGTCGAGCGCGTCAATCTGCCGGACGAGAGGAGCGAGGGCGAGGCGCACGCAGTCGGGAACCACGATCTCGCCGTTCTCATCGACGCCGCCGTCGACCAGCTCCTTGAGCGCATACGCGTTCGGAGCCCCCTGCGCGGCGACAACGCCGATCTCCGACAGATGGCCGCGCAGGGCGTTGAGCGCCGCCGTGCGCTGCCCGACCAACAACTCGCGGACGCGATGGCGCATCAGCGCGGCCTGGTTCTCGAAAGAGCGCACCGGAACGAAGCGCTGGCCCGGCCGCCCTTCCGCCTCGCAGATCGCCGCCGCGTCGACTGCGTCGCTCTTGTTGCGCCGGACATAGGGCTTCACGTGCGCCGGCGGAATGAGCTTCACCGTGAAGCCGAGCGCCTGCAACTGCCGCCCCCAGTGATGCGCAGAGGAACAGGCCTCCATCGCCACCACGCACCGCGGAAGCGCGTCGAAAAACTTCAAAAGCGTTCGACGATTGACCGAGCGAGCAATGACAACCTTACCCGTCGCATCGACCGCGTGGACCCGGAAGACCCTCTTGGCCAGATCAAGCCCGACGCGCGTGACACCCGATGTATCGATGATAGACTTGCCCACGGACGGCCTCCCTTCCAGATGGCGCTCTAAACGACGACCATCTTGGCACGCTTGATGCCGTTCGGGGCGCCGTCCACCCCATCAGCAAAGAGTAGGATATGAGCCGTCCGCAGAGCCGATGATCAATGACCGGTATTTGCGCACAGCAGTCGTCCGCGTCGTCTTCCCACGGATCCCCCGGTTGCGACACCGCTCGCGCATGCGCGGAATTGGCGCTCACGACCGATTGTGGTCTCTACTGAGTCAGGATGCAGCTCGGTTTTGAGCATTACGACGCTTCGGGGCGCGTGTGTTCTCTGCGTGCGCGATCTCTTCGATCCTACCGCCGGCCTCCATTATGGGCGCGTCGTCAAGCGGACAGGCGACGGCGCGTTCACAACCAAGCGTGCTCGCACCAAGCTCGCACGCGCTTACCCCGACACAGCCAAAAAGTCATAAACACTGTGCAGAGGTACTAGCGCCCCGTCCACACGGGCGGGCGCTTCTCGGCGAAGGCAAGCGGTCCCTCGCGGGCGTCTTCAGAGGACCGCATCGCGTCATAGATCGGCGTCTTGCCGCCGCGCATGGCGACGAAAGTTTCGGCGACCGAACGGCCCTCGCCCGCGTCAACCGCGGCCTTGACCGCGCGCGTCGCCAGGGGCGCTTTCCCGGCGATGGTCGCGGCGAGCTCGCGGGCGGCGCTCATCAGCGAGCCGAGCGGGGCGAGCCGATTGACGAGGCCGAGCGAAAGCGCTTCCTCAACTTCGACCCGCCGGCCGGTCAGCATGAGCTCCATCGCCACGGCGCGCGGCAGCCGCCGCGGCAGCCGCTGGACGCCGCCCGAATCGGGAATGATGCCGAGGCCGACCTCGGGCAGCGCGAATGCGGCGCGCTCGGCAGCGACGACCAGATCGCAGGCGAGCGCAAGCTCAAATCCGCCGCCGAAGGCGAGGCCATTGACCGCCGCAATGACCGGTTTGTCTAGTTCGAAAAACTCCGTCAGGCCGGCGAAGCCGCCCGGGCCGTGATCGGCGCTCGCCGTCTCCCCTTCCGCCGCCGCCTTGAGATCCCATCCGGCGCAAAAAAACCGATCGCCGGCGCCGGTCAGTATGGCTACGCGAGCCTCGGGATCGTCGTGAAACGCTCGGAATGCAAGGTAAAGCGCACGGCTGGTCGCCGCGTCGATCGCGTTGGCCTTGGGCCGGTCGAGCGTCACCTCGACGATTGCGCCGCGCCGGACTACGCGAACGGGCGATGTCATTCAGAGAACCTCCTCGCTGAGGCGGATCAGCGCGTCAACAGCGACGGCGCCTGATCCCGTGGCAAAGACCAACAAAGGATTGACGTCAAGTTCGATCAGCGTGTCGCGATGCGCAGGCGCATTGCGCGCGATGGCATTGTCATGTCTGGACGTCGCCCGCTGATCAAGGGCTATTTTCGGCGTTGCGCTTGGTCGTCGGTGCGGTCATGTCTTCGGCCTTGTTTTGCGGAGAATAGAAGTCCGCTGGCCCTGATGTTGTCCGCTGATCCGTTGCCCCAATCACACCGGCGCGCTTAGCTGCGCAGACAATGCCACGGGCTTCTGGATCAATCCGCTTTCCTGCACATCACCTCTTGGTCACCCTCGACTCCTGTGCCGCCTTTGGCTCTTGGTGAGCCTTGGCCGCGAACCCTACCGACGCTCCTTACGCCGGAATTTCCCGATAGACCGTCTTGCTCCGCATGATCGCAAATGCGATGCGCGCCATCTTGTTGGCGAGAGCCACGGCGACAAGCTTGAAGGGCTTCTTCTCGAGAAGCCTCTTCGCCCACATCCGCAGCGGGTCGGTGTGCGGCTTGCGGTGAAACAGCACCGCATGCGCCCCGACGACGAGCAGTTTGCGCAAGTTCCGGTTGCCCATCTTCGAAATGCGCCCGAGCTTCTGCTTGCCGCCAGAAGAGTTCTGCTTGGGCGTCAGCCCGAGAAAGGCGGCGAACTCGCGCGGGCCCGCGAAGCCGGACGCATCCTGAATGGTCGCTGCCATCGCTGAGGCGGTGATGGGTCCGAACCCGGGAATGCTCATCAGCCGGCGCGCCGTTTCATCCTTCTGGGCCATCTTCGCGATCGTTCGGTCGAGCCGTGCAATCGCCTCATCGAGGTTTCGCAATTGCACGACGAGCGGCGCCAGCGCCTCGCACACTTCAAACGGGATTGTCTCGTCGCAAGCCTCGATCAGCTCGGCCAGTTCGCGGCCGTGTCTGGGCCCTTGCGCCGCAATGACGCCGACTTCAGTCAAGTGACCGCGCAGCGCGTTGAGCAACTGCGTGCGTTGCGAGACCAGCATCTCCCGCGTCTTGTGACGCATCAGCGTCGCCTGGTTCTCCAGCGAGCGCACGCCGACAAATCGCATCGAAGGCCTCGTCACCGCCTCGCAGATCGCCGCCGCGTCCGACGCGTCGTTCTTCTGCCGGCGGATATACGGCTTCACATAAGCCGGAGGCATCATCCGCGCGTCATGGCCAAGCTTGATCAGCTCGCGCGCCCAATGATGCGCCGACCCGGAGGCCTCGAGCCCCACCAGGCAAGGCGGCAGCGAAGCGAAAAACTCCAGCAGCTTGTTGCGCCTGATCGCCTTGGCGACCACAACGCGCCCCGAAGCATCAACGCCATGAACCTGAAAGACGTGCTTGGCCAGATCGAGCCCTACGGTCGTGACAGACGAAAAATCAGTGATAGACTTTCCCATGGACGGCGCTCCTTCAAACGGTTGCTCTAACGACAACCATTTTGGCACGGCCCTTCATTGAGCCAGATGCCGCGCGGGCGTCGTCCACACCATCACGCCGCGACGGGCTTGCGGTCCCTCTGGTGGCTCGGTAGCCGAAGGGGATGAAGAAATCAGCTACAGCGGGTACCGGTTCCCGCCGGAGATAATTCACCAAGCAATATGGCTCTATCTCCGGTTCACTCTCAGCCTGCGTGACGTCGAGGATTTGTTGGCGGAGCGCGGAGTGGCGGCGTCTTACGAGACCGTTCGCCGTTGGGTGAGCCATTTCGGACCGATGATCGCGGCTGAGTTGCGAAAGCGTCGCCTGAAGCCTCATACGACTTGGCATCTCGACGAGGTCTATCTGAAAATCGATGGTCGAATGGTCTACCTTTGGCGGGCCGTCGACGCTGAGGGCGAGGTCCTCGATGTGCTGGTCCAGTCCAAGCGAAACAAGCACGCCGCGCTGAAACTGATGCGCAAGCTCCTGAAGAAATATGCCTTTGTTCCTGAGCGGTTGGTCACCGACGACTTGCGATCATACAGCGCCGCGGTCCGGGACCTTGGGATCGAACGCCGGCATGTGCGCGGGCGATGGAAGAATAATAGAGCTGAGAATTCGCACCAGCCGACGCGGCGGCGGGAGCGCAAGATGCAGCGGTTCAAAAGCCAGGGTTCAGCCCAGAAATTTCTTTCCAGACACGCAGCCGTCTACAATACCTTCAACGTCCAGCGCCATCTCACTTCAGCCCACACGCACCGCGCGCTTCGCGCCGTCGCAATGACTACGTGGCGGACCGCAGTCGCAGCGGCCTGACAATTCCTGAGGCGCCGACGCTTCGCGCTCATCGAGTCGCAACGTGACAACACCGCCACGAATCATCTCCATCGCTCAGATCGCGACAGCACAAATTCAGACAATGCCGTCAAACGCAATGATGTGAGCCACTAGCGGCAAAGCAGATGGAGGCCGGCCGGATAATCGCCATGAGCCGCCACAGGGCGCGGCAGGAACTCGCGCTTGAATACGCGTTCCGCCAACAAATCTTCGACGTCGCGCAGGCTGAGGGTGAACCGGAGGTAAAGCCATATCGCTTGCTGAATGATCTCGGGCGGGAAACGATATCCGCTGTAGCTGACCTTGTTCATCCGCGTGGGGCTTACCCGGCCACTGAGAACCCCGCAAGCCCGGATCGCCGTGACAATGCCGCGCGATGCGGCAATGGCCACTAAGACGCGGACTCCGGTCCTTCCCGAGGCGACCCCTGTAAGCGCGCAATCCGCCCAATTGAGACGGTCATCCTCCGCTCGGCGACCAGCCGTTCCCCAAACTCTGCAACGCGACGGTTCGACCCGAAGCTGCCCTTCAAAATCCGTCGGATGAACGGGCCCGAAGCGAGAAAGCGGACTTTGGCTGAAGGGGTGAGTTGCGCCGAGCCCGCAGGAGGAGATAACCAACCGCAGGAGCCTACGCGCTCAACTGGACGCTTCGCCGCGCGTGGACGGCGGCGCGCATGTGGGCAAATGATGACCCGCAAGGTCCTCGGCCGACCAATTGCCGCCAGCACAGGAAGGGACATCTTCAGCGCATGGCAAGGCGCGACCAACGTTCTGGAAACGCGCGCCAACGCCTCTCCTGCTGACACGGCGTCAAGGCGCGGAGGTCGACGCGCGTTCAACCAATGAGGTCTTCAGATGCGATCCGACATTGTCCCGGAGCGATCTTCCCCGACTACGAGCTTTCCGACCACACCGCGAAACGTCGCAAGCTGTCAGAGCTGCAGGGACAGCATCCAATGGTTCTCGTCCTCAGCCGTGGAGGCTACTGTCCCAAGGACCGCCGACAGGCTGAGGGGCTTGTGCAGCTCCACCGTGAGCTCGAGGTCGGCTATTGCCGGCTGGTCACGATCAGCACCGACAACATCACCGAGACGAATGAATATCGCAGTGGGGTCGGCGCGCACTGGCCTTTTCTCTCCGACGTGAGGCGCGTGATTCAAAAGGACCTAGACATAGCCGAATACACCGACCCCCTCCACGATCCAATGATTCCTTACACCATTGTACTGGAGCCGGGTCTCGTTGTTTTTAGAATCTATAATGGCTATTGGTTCTTCGGCCGCCCCACAATGGAGGATCTCCGCCAGGACCTGCGGGCCGTTACCAGGAAATGCCGACCTGATTGGGACATCACAACGCCCGAGCTCAGAGCGGCGTGGAGAGAAGGCCAAAAGGAGCGCTTCTATCCTTACGGCAAGACTTACGCCCAAACGATCGGTGAACAGGACTAGAGGGAGATAGACCATGGTCCGCCAAGGCGAAGGCGACGATTGGCGCGGCACGGCCGCGACTGCAGCGGCAATCTGACAAGCAACTCGGGCGTGCTCATGAGCGGTCCCGCTGCGCGGGTCCATTTCAGCGCAAACGGCCGGAGTCGCAGTTAACCGGTCATCCAAAGCGCGAAGGTGGACGGCGCAGCTGGGGATAGCCGCTCCCCTAGGCTCAGCTAATATGGCAGCCGTTCGCACGATCATCGAGGAAGTGCCAAATAGGCTTCGCACCCTCGCTACAAATGGCCACCACCGACAATCGAGAGCGTCTCCGGATACGTGCGCAAAAAGGGGAGGGATGAATGTTCGACAAGCTGCTGGTCGCCATTGACGGATCACAGGGCGGGGAGAGAGCGTTTCAATGCGCGCTCGAACTCGCCAAGCGCCTCGGCATCGCACTCGAGATGATTTGCGTGGAAGAACTTCCGCGTCATCCGGCCCGTATCGACGAGGTTGAAGAGACACGGGCCGATGCGTCCAACCTCTTCTACACCGTCGCGATAAACGCGAACATAGAAGCGAAATCGCAGGGCGTCGCCTTGAAAACACATGTGGTCGTGGGACACCCGGTTCCGGCAATAGCTGAGTTCGCCGAGCGTGGCGGCTATGATTTGCTCATCGTCGGCTTCATGGGCCACTCGGCGCTTTACAATCGGATGATCGGAAGCACGGCGGACCGGCTCGTCGACATCGCGCCTTGCAAAGTCATGGTCGCAAAGTGAGGGCCTGCCAGAGGAACGGACTCGGGGCGGGAAAATGGCCGGTCAATCGCCGCAAGTCAAGTGTTGAACGCGCTGTAATTCTCGAGGCCCGACTGGCTGCTGTTTGCACGCAGCGGACTAACCGTCAGGGGATGCAGCGAGTGCGGCGGGGCTGAGGGCCTCGCGCGCCTGACGTCTCGTGATATGCCGTGGCGGGGAGAAGGGCGGCAGATTGATCTACCACTTGAGCCCAACACGCCGCGCGCCTATCTACGAGAACGCAAGGTTAAGCAGCCCTCGATGATACGAGGTATTCCATGATCAAAAGCCTTGTCGCGGCGATGACTCTGACGATTGGACTTGCAGGCTACGCCGTCGCTCAGGAACCGGTGTATCGTTACCACCATCATCACCGCCACTACATGCTTCTGCCTGGGCCGTCTCCTTACGCACCCAGTCCGTCTCCCGGGTGGTCCTCCGGCGGCGACTTTTCCTGCGTCAATCCCATTAAATGCGCGCAGACAACCGGTTCATGTCTGCAATGTGCCCGATGACGGCACGCCCGAGAGGCGAGGGGCGGTCCGCGGACTCCCACCGCCGTTTCCTCGACCGCCGCCCGACCTACGGCGTCACCGAGTAGTCTGCCCCCTCTAGCACGGTCCCCCGAAGGGCGTGCGACGACAACACCACCGGTCGCCGCTATGATTTTTCCAGCGGCGCGCCTCCTGATCGTATGCGGCGCTCTTCGAGATCGCATGGTCGAAGATCGTCGGGTTCGAGGTGAGCCCAGTGACCGATAGCGTGTCGATGTATCGTTTGAGCGTGCCGGAGGTCAGCAGGTCTCGGGTGATGTTGTCGAGCCAGAGGCTCTGACCCTCATTGTGAAGCTTCTCGGTCGCTTTCATGTCGGAACTCCAGTGCCCCAACTTGGTGTGTAAGCGGCGCTATAGCCTATCCGCTCAACCTGAATGTCAGCCCGCGGATGTTCGGCGAGCGCTGATTGATTGCTCGCGTAATGGTCCTTGGATCCGCATGAAGGTTAGGTGGTTGATGGCGTCGCTCTATGGCGTCACCGAAATCCGCCCCGTCATGAACGGATGAAAACGGCAAAAATAGTCGCCCGCATGTTCCAGCCGAACGTGACCTACTAAGGCAGGACCCCATTCGTAGGACCACGGGGGGTTGGATTTAAGGTGTAATCTCGCTGCCCTCGTCCTTCAAAATCAAGCCGCTTCTTGCTGCTTCTGCCTCTGCTGTGGGTATGTGGCCAACGCGTTTGCGTTGTCCAAGCGAAGCGGCATATCCACAGCCCTCGCCGCCGCCTCGATTTTGTCCATGCCGGCGCGCCACACCGCCATCGGCATCTGGTTGTTCATCGCCTGGTGCGGGCGTCGAAAGTTGTAAAAAGTCATCCAGGAACCGATGCCGGCCCGCGCCTCGCGGCCGTCGGCGTAGGCTTTCAGATGCACCTCTTCATACTTGATGGAGCGCCACAGCCGTTCGATGAAGATGTTGTCCATGAAGCGACCGCGTCCGTCCATCGAAATCGCGATGCCGGCCGCCGCGAGCTTGCCGGCGAAAGCCTCGGCGGTGAAAGTGGAGCCCTGATCGGTATTGAAAATCCACGGCTTTCCGAACCGAAGCAGCGCCTCCTCCAGCGCCGCCGCGCAGAAGCTCGCATCGTTGGTGTTCGACAGCCGCCACGCCAGAACCGCCCGGCTCGCCCAGTCGATGATCGCCACCAGATAGAGGAAGCCGCACGCCATCGGGATGTAGGTCACGTCGGCCGCCCACACGTGGTTCGGCTCGACAATCTTCAGGCCGCGCAGCAGGTAGGGGTATATCTTGTGCCCGGGCGCGGCTTTGCTCGTGCCGGGGCGTGGAACCAGCGCCTCGATCCCCATCACCCGCATCAGCCGCTGCACCCGCTTGCGGTTGACCCCACGGCCTTCCTTGTTGAGCTCGAAGGTCATTCGCCGCGAGCCGTAGAACGGAAGTTCGAGATGCAGTTCGTCGATGCGGCGCATCACCGCCAGATCGTCCGCTCCGGCGACGGGCTTGGGGCGGTAGATCCCCGAGCGCGCCACGCCCACAAGCGCGCATTGGCGGCGCACCGACAGGTTCTTGCCGGACCGTTCGACCATCGCTCTTCGATTGGGCGCGCTCATCGACCTGGCCTCCTGGCCAAGAAATCCCGTTCGACCGTCAGTTGGCCGATCTTGGCGTAAAGCTTGGCCGTCTCACGCTCGCGCTCCTCCTCGCCATCGCTCGAACCGCTCGCCCCGCGCGCAAACAGGCTCGCGACGTTGTCGAGAACCTGCTTCTTCCAGGCGTAAATCTGGTTGGGGTGCACCCCGTGCCGCTTCGCCAGTTCCGGAACCGTCGCATCCTCGCGCAGCGCCTCGAGCGCAATCTTCGCCTTGAACGCCGCATCAAACTTCTTGCGTGACTTCGTCATTTCTCGCTCCATCGGTTGCGACAGAGCAGGACATTTCACACCCTAGCGAATGGTCCTAAATCCGGGGTCCAGCTCAACTCCCTTTGCCGGTATCGCCACATCCCAATCCTTGTTTCGTGCCGTCGCCGTGTAGACGACTGAGGGCGGATCGATCTCCCGTCCAGCGTCGCAGTCCGCGGCGATGAGGAGCACCATATTGGCAACGTCGAGCCCAATTTTGGCGAGCGCCAGTCCGCCGGCAGGAAACACGGCGTAGATTCGGTCCGTGGCCAGAAACCCGAGCAGTAGAGCGAAAGCCGATAGGCCGTAAAATGGCTGGAGGGTGTCGATCGCCTTGACCGGCATCACAGCGAGGCCCAGGGCTCCGAACCTTGGCGACCTCATCATGTCGCGGTTCCAGTGCCGGATCTGAAGGAAGCCGCCGAACCAGCGGCGGCGACCGGCGATCGGCGCGGAAGCGCGCAAACGGCGGCGCGCGATCCTCCCAGTCGTCGCGCCGGCGCCCGCTCCGTTCAGCGTCTTCACGCCTCGTGGAACGGGACGGCGCATTCACCGCGGCGCACTTCGGGAAATTGGCCGTCGAATTGAGATTTCTCAAGGAAGGGTGAAACGCGGCCGAGCAAGTGGCAGCGGGGGCTCAGACCGCCCTTTCTCGCCCCCGGAGCTTCGTTGTCGTGAAGCGGCGGGCGGACGTGAGCGGCGCGGCGCCGGCTATAGGGGTTTGAGGGGGGCGATGAAAAAGGCGACTCGAATGGCGGCCCCTTTCGCTAAGAGAAGGCGCGTTAAGCAGACTTGCTCGGCCACCCCCACGGATCAACCGTTGGCCCGCCAATGCCGCCGATAAATCGGTCTCCAAACGCGCGGTCGTTATTGAATGGTCGCCGCATCAATGTTCATCACGTACGAGACCAGTTTCCGTTCTATGTCGTCTTCTGACAAACACTATCATACCGCCACGAACAGACGTCGACTTGTAGTCTATTTCCAGAGACAGTTGGGTATTTTCGCTCAATTCTGCTTTAAATTCCCTATATGGATAAGCGTAGATTTTCTTCTCGTGGATATCATACAACATGATTGGCTTTTTACTGCCGTAGGCCATGTACAATCCACGGATGTTGGACCACTGCTCTTGAATTGCACTATAATATTGACCACTCATCGATCGCTCCGGTCTGGCTCCAATCGCGCCCGTCTCGGCAGAATCCGCCCTCAGGTGATTCGCGTCAAATCCGGCTTTGGCGCAGTCAGGCTTGCTGCCTCCGACGTTCCGGCGGGCCTAATCAAGGCCGGCGGCAAGCCCGCAGGGGGAGGCGCTGCGCTCGTTGACCTTGGTTGGCCACCGTTCTTTGCTGAGCCTAATATTCTCGTTCGGACCACGGTTAGAGACAGGACGCGATGATGGATCTCTCGTCGGTGGGAATGGCGGCGCTGCGCGACCCGGTGTTTGTCACGCTCTGCGCGTTTTCCTTCCTGGGATTGGCGGCCCATTTCCTGTTCCGCCTCCATCCGCTCGGCCGCGCGTTGGTGCGGGTAGTCTTTCTGGGCGTTTTGACCATCGTCTTGCTGCACGCCGGCATCGTTCCCTATCAGCAGCTGGTTCTGACCGGGGCGCCGCTCGAAGATGCAGCCCATGCCGCCCTCAAGATAGCCTGGTGGGCGTTGGCGGCCTGGTTTGTCGTCGGCGTTCTGCGCGTTTTTGTCGCCACGGAGCATCGTCCGCACGAAGGAAAGCTGGTCCAGGATCTACTCGCCGGCCTTATTTACCTCGCCGCTTTCTTCGCCATCATATCGTACGTCTTCAACCTGCCGATAGAAGGATTGCTCGCCACTTCGGGCGCGATCGCGATCATAGTCGGCTTGGCGTTGCAAAGCACCTTGAGCGACGTCTTTTCGGGCGTCGTGCTCAATTTCAGCCGGCCTTTCCGGCCGGGCGACTGGATCAGCATCGACGGCAGCACCGAGGGCCGAGTCATCGAAATGAATTGGCGCGCGACCCATGTGCTGACCGCCAAGCGCGATCTGGCGATCGTCCCGAACAGCACGATCGCCAAGGCCAAGATCGTCAATGCCAGCTCCCCAACGAATATCCATGGCATGACCGTGACGGTGCGGCTCGGCACTGGGACGCCTCCGGGCGTCGGTGCCGAAATCCTTCAACTGGCGATCCTGAATACGCGGCTGATCTTGGCGATGCCTGCTCCGCTGGTTGCGGTCAAGTCGGTCTCCGCCGATGGGACACAATTCGATATCGATTTCTATGTCGAGGAACTGGCGCAGTCGACCCACGCCCAAAACGAGCTATTCGACTGGATTTCGCGGCATCTGGCGGCGGCCGGCATCGCTCTCGCATCAAACCAGAACCCGCCCGCTTGGCTGCCGCCAGCCGCCATTTCCGACGACCCCAAGACCGCTCCTGAACGCGCGCTCGATCTCGTTGACCTCTTTTCCGGACTTACCCAGCAGGAGCGGAAGATGCTCGCTGGGAAAACCACGCTCCGTCATTACGACGCCGGCGAGGCCTTGGTCGAACCCGGAAAGGTGCTGACATCTCTATTCATCATCGGCGCAGGCGTCCTGTCGTTCACATCGGCCGTATCTGAGGGGGACATCGAGATACTGCGCATCGGACCGGGCGATCATTTCGGCGAGATCGGCATGCTGACCGGGCACCCAGCACAGGCGACTGCTAGAGCCCTGGCGCCGGTGACCATTTACGAGTTGTCCAAAGAGGATCTGGCGCCCCTGCTCGAGGCGCGGCCCGAAGTTTCGCATGAAATGTGCCGGGCGCTGGCCACGCGCCAAGCCGCAGGCAGGTTGCTCGCCTCGACCGAGATCGACAAGAGCGTGCCGCCGAGCCGGGTCGCGGCCTGGTTCTCCGACCGGCTGCATCGGCTGTTCGACGTCGTGACCGCCGAGTGACCACGCTACGCCTTCCCGTGCCGAAGACAAGACTCCAGCATCCAGATGGCAAAGGAGCAGATTGCCCCTGCGAGCATGAACGCCGCTTGCTCGGCGCTGGCAATTCGCCCGCTCGCCTCGTCCTGACTGACGAACCGTACAATGTGCCGATCGCCGGACACGTGACCGCCGGCCAGCACCGCGAATTCGCCATGGCTTCGGGCGAGATGACCGACGCCGAATTCCTCGGCTTCAATGAAGCATGGATGGAAGCTGTTCTGCCCTGTCTCTGCGACGGCGCCGTCTTCGGCACCATTATCGACTGGCGCGGCTTGCCGACGGTCTCAGCGGCCGCCGCAAAGCTCGGGCTCAAGCCGCTCAATCTCATCGTCTGGGCGAAGACGAACGCCGGCATGGGCAGCCTCTACAGGTCCCAGCACGAGCTGCTGCCGCTGTTCAAGTGCGGCTCCGCTCCCCACGTCAACAATGTCGAACTGGGCAAACGCGGCCGTTGGCGGTCAAACGTCTGGACCTATCCCGGAACCTCATCGCTCGGTTCAGACGCCCGTCGTGGCCTCAGAGACCACCCGACCGTCAAGCCGACCGCCATGCCTCGAGGACGCACTCCGCGACCTTACCAGCCGCGGCGACATTGTTGTCGACCCGTTCCTCGGGTCCGGCTCGACCCTCATCGCCGCGGAGGCGACCGGTCGCGTATGCCGCGGCGTCGAGCTCGATCCTCTCTACGTCGACGTGATCATCCGCCGCTACCAGGCCGCCAGCTTCGCGCGGCGAGAATGTTTCACGCCGGCCTGAACGAACAGCTGGCCTTGATCGAAAAGAAGGCGACGGAGCTGCGCCAGAAGGCCGCCGAGTCGATTTGATGGTCCGCATCGCGATCAGCGTCGAGGCCTTCGAGGCGATTGCCCGGACGCTCCCGCTCAGCAGCGTGGCTTTTGAGTCCGAGGCCGACGAGCATGGCCAAAAGCTGATTTGGCTGGCCCCCGCCGTAGTCGACCGGCTGCGGCCATGCGCGGCCCCGGCGAAAGCTACAGCGACGTGATCCTGCGGATCGCGGGAATATTCGCCGCTGACCTGATAGGCGAGAGTAGGCGCGCCGGACTGCGGCGCGCCACTGATTAAGGTTCGCGACGGTCTATTTGTAATATCCAACACCGCAGCCGAGGTCATCGCTGACCCTCGTCACAAGGCTCACCTTCTGGGCTGGCGTCTTGTCAGCCCCCGGCTTCACGAACATGTAGCTGACCTCGGTGATCTGGCCTTCCGGCTTCTGCATCGCCGCGATGAGTTCCGTGCCGATCACCCTGCCTGTGGAGTCCTTAGTGAGCCTAGCGTCCGTGCCTAGTAACTGTTTGGCGTTGGGGTTGCCCAAGGCCACGATCTTGAGGTCACTGAGATTATCGCAGAACACGTAGAGGTCCCGATCGAGGAACCCGCCTTCTCCCTTATTGAACATGTCGATAGCCTTGGCCTTGTCGGCTTTCACAGCCGCCGCCGCCTTCATCAGCATGGCCTTGGCCTCGTCGGCCGTGCCGCCCGTTTGCTGCGCGAAAGCATTTGTCGACAGGGCGAGGACTGCGGCCGTTGCCGCAGCGATCATAAACTTACCAACCATAGGTTTCCTCCCGTTACTTATTTGGACTTAGTCGGCGATGCATTCCAATAAAAGCCGACCGCCTCTTCCGATCTGAAGCCGCGCGGGTTCCGACTTGGCGTCGGCTGCCAGGCGGTTTGTTTGAACAGATCGCACTGGATAATATTCCGCGGTCTGCAATTGGTCAAGAAAGGGTCGTCACGCCACGCCCAATCTAAGTCGTGATAAGTGGGGATTATCGCGAGTTAGAACCGCACTTCAAGGCTTGCTCGGCTCCTGCCTCGGCACAGGGGCTCGCCTCCTTCTCTCGGCCCCGACTGAGCTTCATGCCGCCGCCACGTCGGGACGTCTGCAGTCGACCCGAAGTCGACCCGTTGCGGACGTTGCCAGTGGTGCAAAAATCAAGCAGACCGTGCGGAAACTGCTTGCGCCCACGGCTTTGCGCACTCGGGCGGCGACGGACGGGGGTTTCGACTTTTTTCGGGTGCGACAAGGCCTGTGTCGATCCTGTGGCCGCCCATGTCGGCTCTTTAGGCGCGGATTGGGTACGCCGCTCACCCCCGAACCGCCGCTACCATCGGCTCGACGCCGATGACATTGAGGGCGCGGCGCAAGTTGTAGACGAGCGCGGTCAGGCTAAACTCGGCGCGCACGTTTTCGAGGCTGCGCATCAGGAACGCGCCCTGATACATCCATTGCTTGATGCTGCCGAAGGGATGCTCGACGACCTCGCGGCGACGGTCGAGAATGTGCGGCCTCGCTTTGAGGCGTTCGGCCATGCGATCGAGCACGTCCTCATTTTCGAGACGGGACACCGAGCGAACGTCGTTTGTGCATCGCGCGCGCAGCGGACAAACGCGACAGGCCTTCGGGGCGCCGTAATCGATCTTCTCGAGATCGCGCAGCCGGCCGCGGCGGATCGGCGTCAGCAACTGCCCGGCCGGGCAGACGTAGGCGTCGCGCCCAGCATCGTATCGGAACTCGTCCTTGCGGAAGAAACCCTTGCGCACCGACGATCCTCGTTGAGGCTTGGGGACATGAGGAATGCAGCCGGCCTTCTCGCAGGCCTCGATGTCCTCGACTTTGAAGTAGCCACGATCGGCGACGACGTCGATCGTTTCGACCCCGAGAATTTCGCGGGCCGGCTCGGCGGTCTGCGTCAGCAGTCCCATGTCGACGACCTGGTTGGTCACTGCCTGCTCGACGATCATCTTGTTCTTCGCGTCGACCGCGACCTGCGCGTTGTAGCCCACACCGATCTTCGTATGCGCGGCCATGGCGCGGCTGTCGGGATCGGTCAGCGAGATCTGGTCCTCGCCGGTCCGGTCAAGCTGGGCCAGCATCGCCTCGTAACGGCCGCGCTTCTTGCGCAAGGCCTCGATCTTCTCGGCGAGATTTTTCGTGCGCGCCCCACCGGCCGACGCGCCGTCTTCGATGTCGCTCGCGTCGAGCCGCGCGAGATAATCGTTCAGCCTCTCATCGGCGGCGCGGATGAACTCGCGCAACGAAGTGCGGGTGAAGTTGCGATCCTTGTTGTTGACCGCCTTGATGCGAGTTCCATCGACGGCGAGCAACTCGCGGCCGTAAAGGTCGAGCCGTCGACACAGCAGGACGAACTGACGAAACACGGCGCGGAACGCCGCGCGATTGTCGCGTCGAAAGTCGGCGATGGTCTTGAAGTCGGGCCTGAGGCTGCGCAGAAGCCAGATGACCTCGATGTTGCGATGGGCTTCGCGCTCCAGCCGCCGGCTCGATCGGACCCGGTTCAGATAGCCGTAGATATAGAGCTTCAACAGGTCGCCGGGCGCATACCCCGGACGCCCCGTCGCCTTCGCCGTCACTCGCGCGAACCCCGCCGCCGCGAGGTCCAGCCCGTCAACGAAGGCGTCGATGAACCGAACCGGATTTCCAGCGTCCACGTAATCGTCCACCGCCTCCGGCAGCAACAGGAGCTGGTCGCGCTCGAATCCGGCAATGTGAGTCATGCGCAATTCTAGCCCGCGCGCCGATTCGAAGGAATCCGCTCACGCCGACTTTTCGCACGGTCTGCAAGAAATGTGCGCCACGCGATTCAGGCCGAAAAATAAGCGGGGGCGATCTGTGCAGTTCTCCGGCTTTCTCCGTGTCGGAAGTTTTTCGATTATGGCTGCCTTGGCCACTAACACAAGGGCCAACGATATTACTTTCCAAGGATGCGGGTTGGTTTCATTTGACTGTGAGGAAGAAGGCACGACACATCAGATCAAAGTTGAAGTAAACGCGGGTCCTCGACCTTCCTACAATCAGCTTTGTGGATGCTGACGTAAGAAGGACGGCATCGATTTCTAAATATATCGCCGTCCCGACTCCGACTTCAGACCGATTTGGTCAGGGCGCCTGGGTGATGATGCTTTATAACGTAGCGTGGAGCGATGGCGGTCGTTATTTGAGCCAATTGAATTATGACAATACGGAAGGAAATTGGGACCTTATAATCAACGCTCCGACCCAAGTAGGCAATTCTCTATGGGTATGCCATCCAAACGGTCCAACTGCTTACCAATGTACACCTAGAAATCTAGGTCATGGCGGTAAGCTGATATGCAATTAGAGCCCGTCCGGGAACTTAACGAATCGTTGGAATCGCTTATGATTCAAGGAAGGCGGCCCGAATCGCTTGGGGGGTCGCTGATGTGGACCAACGAAAATCGCGCTCGCTACGACCGCAGTCGGCTGCGCTATCCGAGCGATCTGACCGACGCGGAATGGGCGCATGTCGAGCCGTTCATTCCACCGGCCAAGCGCGGCGGCAACCGACGTCATGTCGATGAGCGCGAGGTCGTCAACGGCCTGATGTATGTCCTGAGCACCGGCTGCCAATGGCGCGCCGTGCCGAAGGACCTGCCGCCGCGTTCGACGCTTTACGATTACTTCGATCGCTGGAGTTGGGACGGCACGCTCGATCGCATCCACGACGCGCTCTACGTGAAGTGTCGCGAAGCGGCCGCTCGCGAGGCGAGCCCGACCGCCGCGATCATCGACAGCCAGAGCGTCAAGAGCGCGGAAAAAGGGGGACCTGCATCGATCCGGCGGGTTACGACGCCGGCAAGAAAATCATGGGCAAAAAGCGCCACATCCTCGTCGATACGCAGGGCCTGTTGATGCATGCGATCGTCCACGCCGCCGACATCCAGGACCGCGACGGCGGCGCGGCGCTGATGGCGACCTTGTTCGGCGCCTTTCCGTTCCTGACCAGGCTCTTTGCCGACGGCGGCTATCGAGGGCCGCAATTTCAGACCGCCATCGGACGAACTCTGGCGCGCGTGAAGGTCGAGATCGTCAAGCGATCGGATCAGGCCAAGGCCTTCGTCGTCCTGCCCAAGCGCTGGATCGGCGAACGCACCTTTGCCTGGCTCGGCCGCTGCCGACGGCTGGCCAAGGACTGGGAATGCCTCAACCGCAAGGCGCTCGCGTTCCTCCGCCTCGCTTCCATCCGCCTCATGCTGCGAAAACTATGCAATCCCACATGATGTTTCCGGACAAACTCTTAGAGCTGGTGTAGTCGAATGAGAAAGATGTCCAAGAGCCCTGAAGAGTGGATGCCAATCAGGACCCATAACGGTCGCCATCAAGGGTTATATGAAGTTAGCGAGGGCATGATCACCGTTCGCTATCAGGGAAATGAGAGATCCACACGTGCTTCCAGCACGGGGCTACCCCCATCGGCCGGAGTTGGAGCCGATCAAGCCTTGGCACAGTTGCTCCTCTCAGAGATTAGTAGGCGCAAAATTAGCGTTGTTTCAGCGTGCCTTCGTCGGCACAGCCGTATCATTGCCACGGTATCGTTGACCTTGACAACTAATGTCTGCTTCTCACTCTTGCGGCCGTTGCCTGTGTGCAGAATTTCAAGGTTTTTGACCTGCAAATCGCCGTCAATGAAGTCAATGGGTTACGCGGTGGAGAAATCAGGTGTCCGAAGTCCACTCCCCGCCCTCCGTAGACGTAGATGGGTTGATCGTTGGCATCGGCCGGACTCGACCCCTTGCGGTCTTTCCCGATCGGCCTCCTACGGGCGGAGAACTCCAGAAAGCTGCTGTAGGCGCAACGGAAGCCTTGCGCCAGAAGCGACGTTCCGGTAGCGAACTGCGAACGCGTCAGGCCCACAGCGGACAGGGGCAATGTTCGGTTGGACGCCCTGACATGATGACGAAGTCACAAAAGCATTCGATATCGTCGTTCCTTGGCGTCCGTCGCTTTGATGAGCTGCTCCAGGCGGCACAGTTTCTCGAAGCGCTGATTGGTCGTCAGTTCGGCCTCGTCCTCCGGCTGGTCGAACGCGTAGAGATCGGAGGCCGCCGCGTAAACGGTGTTTGGCTCGAATGTGTCGGCCGAAGCGCCGACCCGCGTGATCCACCTGTCACCTGAGACGACATGGAAGGCGGATTGCACACGACACCTGCCCTCCAGCATCGCCCGGGAACGGCAAAGGTCCGCCCGAAGGTCGCATTCACCGACGCCGCCGCCACAGGCGCAATGGGCGCGAAGCGGCCCTCGGCCGAACGCCGGGAGCCGGCGGGATAGCGGATGAAGTGGCTGCGATGCCGGGACGCCCGATCAGCCGGCAAGTTGTTCGAGAAGCGTTAGGGAGTGCTACTGGAGGTCGATCCAGCCGGACATCACCGGCTTGCAGCCGCCGCCGATGAATGTCCCGGTGACTGCGCCGTCAACCTTTTCCGCGACAGCCCTCAGTAGGCTCGGTCGTCCCAGATCGACGCCCTGTCCAATGGCGGCTTTCAATCGCAGGGAGGATTCAGGCCGCAAATGGGCAAGGAGGCCGATAAGGGCAACATTTGCGCTGCCGGTCGCAGGGTCCTCGAAGACCCCATGCAACGGCGCGAACATTCGCGATTGAAAGTCGGCACCCTCTTCGGCCTCCTCGACATACAGATGAATTCCGGTCACCTCGTCTCGCGGCAAATGCGACAGGAAGACATCCATGCGCTGTTGCGCTCGCCGCAACGCGGCTCGATCACGCACTTCGGCTATAACGAATGGCGCGCCGCAGCTGGCAAGGCAGGGCGGATGCCGGCGCACCTCGATATCCGACGGCTCGAGCGAGCACGCTTGCGCGATCATTGCGACGTCGAAATCGCGAATGATCCGGAATTGCTGGGGCGCGGCCAGAGACGCTCCCGCGACGAGACCAGCGACAGTGTCGATCGTCATTCGGACGAGCCCGGCTATCTCCTCGAAGATCATGTTCCCGCGATCGAAAGGGACGCCGCAAACCCTGTCCTGATGCGCCAGTACGAACGCTGTGCCGACGTTGGGATGACCCGCAAACGGCATCTCGGCGCGAGGCGTAAAAATCCGGACACGAGCGGTGTTTGCAGAATCGGCCGGAGGCAACACGAAAGTCGTCTCGGCGAGATTGAACTCGTTGGCGATGGCCTGCATCTGAGCGTCGGAAAGACCGCGCGCATCGGGAATGACCGCCACAGGGTTACCGCCGAACTGCCTATCGGTGAAGACATCGACCGTTTGAAATGACGCCTTCATAAGCGAATGCTTCCTTGGACAAATTGCCGATGCTGCAGTGAGCTTGTGCGCCACTCGTCAAAGCCGATTGCGTCGCGGCGAGCAATTCCTTTTGGCCTGCGAGACGGTGCGCCGCTTCTAAGCGACCCTACGCGGCGTAGGCGACTATGGTCCATGGAACCTGAACGGCCGGATTCCGTCCTTCTCTGGGCGCGCTGGGCTGATCCTGAAGGGCAGCAACGGGTCGAACTACACTCGGGCGGCTGGCAAGTTGGTTAATTTTGTGTTTCCATTGCGGCGGACTCCGAGCGGGCGCAAGGCGCACGAGGCAAGCTGCGGATGCGAACACTTTTTGTTTTCTGCGCGGTCGCTCTCGGTATGGGTTGCGACGCCTCGGCGACGGAGCTGGGCTTGGCGTCGTTTTATGGCGCTCAAGGACTGACCGCGGCGCATCGCAGCCTGCCGATGGGATCGCGGGTCAGGGTCCTCAATCTCGACAACGGCCGGTCCGTGATCGTCAGGATCGTCGATCGGGGGCCGTTTATCCACGGAAGGGTCATCGACGTTTCGACTGCGGCCGCCGTGACGCTCGGCTTCCGGGACGCCGGGCTGGCCCACGTGAGGATCGAGCGCATTTCCGCGGAAACCTTGGAGGCGAGCGCCGGGCCTTCGCGGCGGGCGGCGCCTGCGTCCGACGAGACCTCGTCCTATGCGATCTGCAGTTACGGTGCCGATCGCGTGGAGCATCTGCGAACCAACTCGGTCGGCGACCGAGCGGCGCCGCTGGCGAGCGATGCGTTGGGATGCGAGAATTTCCGATTGCGGCTTGTCCAACTCGCTGAGAGCACGGACGATCTGGCGCCCGTCGTCGCCGCCCTTACAAAGGTCGGTTCAAGCGGGGTGGAGAGGGCCGAGAGCATCCCCGTGAGCGGCCTGGCGGATATGGAGGCAGCCGAGAGCATCCCGGTCGGCGCCCTGGCCGAAGTTTTGCAGCGCAAAGCCCCTGTAACGCGCTCTGCGAGCCATTGCGCCGCGGCGCCCTGTGAAGCCGCGGAGCGGCCGCACGCTTCGAACACCGTGTATTCGATCTTCGCAGAACTTCGCCGGGTCTTCGATTAGCGCTCCCGCCAAGGATGAGTGGTGCAAGGCCGAATGGGGTAGCGGCCTTTTCGACCTTCCTCCCGACGACCGCGACGAATTCACGCCTCTGCCGCCGACGCGGCCGTGCGCAGGCCGATGAAGTTGCTTGCAATGGAGCGCAGATGACTGGCGCCACCAGCATCGAAAAGCAGGTAGCCGGGACGAGCGGCCGCTATGTCGGCCGGATCCACGGCGTCGATGGCGCAGCCGAGCTCCGCTTCACCATTCGTGGTCCGTCGCTGATCAGCGCCGACCACACAGAGGCGCCGGCCAGCATGCGCGGCACCGGCGCGGCGACGGCGCTGGTCGAGCACATGATCGGCGACGCCCGCGGCGAGGGGTTCAAGATCATTCCGATCTGTCCCTACATGCTCGGCCAGTACAGAAAGCATCCCGAGTGGAGCGACGTCATGGCGAGCGCGCCTTCGCCATAGCTTCGGCGGCGGCCCTCAGCTCCGCACCACTCCGGAACCCCCGATTTCGCCTTACTTGGCCTTGCGCGCCTTCTGCGCGGCCGGGGCCGGAGCGGCGGCAGTAGCCTTGCCCTTCGCCTTCGACAAAGCCTTCGGCTTCGGGGAGGCGATGTCTTCGGCGGGTGCCGGTTCGGCTTTGGGTTTGGCGGCAGCTGACTTCGCGGCCTCGACCGCGATGCTCTTGCGAAGCGCATCCATGATGCTGACGACATTGGTCGGCCGCGAGGGTTGCTCCGTCACCTTTGCCGGCATGCCCGCCTGCTTGGCGCGGACTAGCTCGACGACCGCGTCTTCATAGCGGTCGTTGAATTCCTCCGGCCGGAAGTGTCCCACCTTCCTTTCGATGATGACGTGAGCCAGGTCTTTCATCTCCTGGGGCAGCTGCAGGTCGGGGATGTCCTCGAAATAGGAGTCCTCGCCGCGCACCTCGGAGCCGTACCGCAAAGCCGTTCCGAGGATTCCTTTTCCGAGCGGCTCCAGCATCATGATCCGCTCGCGCCGTGCGATCACGACCCTCCCGAGCCCGACGACCTTCTCGTCGCGGATGGCGTCCCGGATGATCGCGAAAGCCTCCTCGCCGACGCGCTCGCTCGGCGCGATGTAATAGGGCGCGTCGTAGTAGCGCGGGTCGATCTCGGCGCGGGGCACGAATTTGTCGATGTCGATCGTATGCGTGCTCTCGATCTGGATCTTGTCGAGCTCGTCGTCGTCGACGAGCAGGTACGAATCCTTGGCGACGGGGTAGCCCTTGGCCTGGTCCTCGTTCTCGACCACGTCCCCGGTTTCGGCGTCGACGAACTGCCGCTTCACCTTGTTGCCGGTCTTGCGATTGATGGTGTTGAACGAAACGCGCGACGAGGTGCTGGAGGCGGGATAGAGGTTGACAGCGCAGGAGACGAGGGAAAGCTTCAGATAGCCTTTCCAGTTGGCTCGTGGGGCCATGGCGCATACTCCGAAAACGCACTTGGACCGGAATATCAAAGCGGGACTTCAGACGACGCCACCATAGAATGACTTCGCCGAACCAGAAAGTCTATGTTGTCGGTCGCCTGCGGGGCATCACGAAGAGGCGCATCGGGCAGCTCGCCCGCTCATCAGGGCTCGCCCTCACCCGTCGGCCGTCCGCCGCTGACATTATCGTGCTGGCTCATAGCACGGCCCGCTCGGTGGTCTCCGAACAGGGCGAGCTGCGCCTGCGGTATCGGCCCAAGAGCCGTGCAAAATTGCTGTCCGAGCGGTCGTTCAAGTCCCGGATCGGATTGCCTGCGTCGAGAGCCGCCGCCGAGGGTCGTTATTCCGAGGACCAGGTCGCAAAGCTCGCCGGGCTCGGCGTCGGACAGCTTCGGACTCTCGCGCTCTATGACGTGCTCAGCGCAGATGAATGCCGACTCTCCTATACGGATCTCGTCGTCGCCCGCACGGTCGGACGGCTATCGGCGGAGGGTGCGACTTTTCCTAAGATCATCGCCGCCGCGCTCGCGCTCGAGCAGCGGGGGGTGGGCCTGTCGGGGGTCCGGCTCGCGGAGGCTCCCTGGGGGGAGCTCGTTCAGGTGCTCGAAGGCGGTCTGGCGCAGGCTGACGGTCAACTGCTCCTTCCTCTCGAAGGTTCCGATGTCGACGCCGACGAGGTCTTCGCCCGAGCGGAGGAATACGAGCAGGAGGGGGATCTTGAAATGGCGGAGAGGCTTTACGACCTCGCCGCTCGACTGGACAGGGACGATCCGGTCATTCCGTTCAATCTCGGCAACGTTCTCGACGAGCTCGAACGCGGACGCGATGCGGAAATCGCTTACAGGCAGGCGCTGGCGCGCGACCCGAATTTTCCGGACGCATGGTTCAACCTCGGCGTTCTTCAGGAGAAGATCGGCCGGGAGGATGAAGCGCTCAAGAGCTACGAGAGAGCCTTCGCCGTGGAGCCATCCTATGCCGACGCGCTCCACAATGCGGCGCTTCTCCTCATGCGCAAGCGTCAATTTTCGGCGGCCGTGAAGCTGCTGGATCAGCTTGTGGCGACTTCGCAGTCGACCTCCGGCGAAGCCAGGCGTCTGGCCCATTTGTGCCGACTTGAACTCAAGCAGGAGTCGGCAAGAAGATAGTCGCGCCACGCACCGGCGCTCCACTTTCGAGGTCGTCTGCCCGGTGAAGGTAAGTGCAGCGGGGGGCCGGCCCGCCCGATGTCGGACAGGGTTTCGCCTGCGAGGGGAACGCCGCATCCGTGTGGCGGGCCTGACGGCCGTTCGGCGTTCATGCGGCAGTGAGGCCGCCATTCGGAGCTCGCCGGGCACGCTGGTTGTAGAGCAGCTTTGTCCGTCGCTCCTTCTCCTCCGCGGGCAGGCTGTCGAGGTCCTCGGGCGGACCGGCGGTGACGGCGAGGCCGCGCTGAACGGCGGGACGCGCGCTGAGCTCGTCGAACCAGCGCTTGAAATATTTGAACTCCCCGATGTCCTGACCCTGCGCCTGCCAGTTCACAGTCCAAGGGTAGCTAATCATGTCGGCGATGGTGTATTCGTCGCCGGCGATGTATCGCCGGTCATAAAGCCGGTTGTTGAGCACGCCATAAAGCCTGTTCGCCTCGTCGGTGAAGCGACGGACGGCGTAGGACTGGTCGCCCTGCTTGTCGCCGAGACGCCGGAAGTGCCCGCACTCGCCGAGCTTCGGGCCCTGATTGGCCATCTGCCAAAGCACCCATTGATTGACTTCGTAGCGGGTGCGAAGGTCCTGCGGATAGAAGCGCCCAGTCTTCTCCGCGAGATACATCATGATCGCGCCGGACTCGAAGATGCTGATCGGCGCCCCGCCGTCCGCCGGCGCGTCGTCGACCATCGCCGGCATGCGGTTGTTCGGGCTGATCTTCAGAAACTCGTCCTTGAATTGGTCCCCTTTGCCGATGTTGGTGGGCACGATGGCGTAGGGCAGGGCGAGCTCTTCGAGGAGGATTGTGATCTTCTTGCCGTTCGGGGTCGGCCAGTAGTGAATATGAATCACGGCGGGCTCCTTCGGGGCTTGACGGAAACTAGCAGCAAAGCGCCGACACGCATGGGTCTGCAAGCGGGGCAGGGCGGACGCGCATCGGCGCGTTCGCGCCCCGGTACGCCGGCCGCCTGTCGATCGGCGGCTTCGCCAAAAGCCGGCTCGCCGGCTTCTGCTCGACGTGGGCGGCGGTGACACGGACGGCGGCGTCCACGAGCAAGGACCTCAGGGCCTGCGGCTCGACGTTGTCGGCTCGCATGACCGCCTGGACCAGCGAATCCCCGAGGAGATCGTCGATCGTCGGACTATGGCGCAGCGACATGGCGCTTCCTTTCGGCGTTGTGACAAAATGCCTCGCGCGGCGCGAGGAGCGTCGACTTGTGTTGACTTCCGGCGCGAAGGGGTGTTACCGATCGGTAATAGTCCGTAGATACCGGTCGGTAACATCGCAGTCAAGAGCCATGGCAAAAGAAAATGCAAAGCCGGACGAGGCCGAGGTCGCGCCGGAGCGTCCCCGCGAGCGTATCGTCGCCTGCGCGCAGGAACTCTTTCATCGCCACGGCATTCGGGGAGTCGGCGTCGAGGCGATCGCCGAAGCCGCCGGCACCAACAAGGTGACGCTCTACCGCCACTTCGGGTCGAAGGACGATCTCATTGTCGAGTATCTGGGCCGCAAAGCGCAGAAAGCCGACGAAATCTGGTCTGACATCGAAGCCGCGAGCCCTGGCGATCCCGTCGGCCAGCTTTATGGTTATATCGGTCGGGTCGCGAAATTCATCGCCGAGGACGAGCGGGGCTGCGATCTCGCGAACGCCGCGGTCGAACTGACCGAGGCAGGGCATCCCGGGCTCAAGGTCATCGAGGAGTTCAAGAAACGTCAGCGCGACCGCCTGGCGAAGCTATGCTGGGCCGCGGGCGCCGCGCAGCCGGGCCTGCTCGCGGACACGATTGTTCTTCTGATCGAAGGCGCCCGGGTCAGCCGCCGCAGCGTCGGGACCGGGGGGCCCAGCGCCAATCTCGTGCGGACGAGCGAGGCCGTGATCGCGTCCTTCGGCGTGCCCGTCCGAGACAAGCGTCATTCGCGGCGAGGAGCGGCCCGTCAACCGAGCCGCGGCGTCTGAACTCGGCAGCGCGCCGCGCCGTCTCAGAGCCCGCTGCAGTAACTGCAGGAGGCGTTCCGTCCGGCGCTATCGACGATCGCGACCGAAGACCTCCTGGCCGTCCGCGTCGATCAAACGGAAACCGATGGCGCGAGGAGGCCAATGCAGACGGGACCCCTCCGCACGGCTTCGGACGGGTCGGAGGCATTCAGCCTGACCTCCTTCAGAATCGATGTCCCGCGTCCGCCTTCGCCCCCAACGAACCGAATCCGATACGGGGGCCGGGTCGGGGTCTCCGACACGATCCGCATGGCGTCGTCGAGCGGGTCGGTCTCCTCGAACGGCTCGCTTTCTCCCGCTGTCCCGCCTTCACGAACAGAGAAGTCGGCGTCGAGTCCGACTTTTCTGCCTGTCTTGCGCGCGACAGCCAGAGCGACCCGACCCCATTCGCGCTCCATCTCGTCGCTGCTCGCCTCGCGCGCCCTGCGCCGGGCCTCCGAATAGGCCGTCGCCGAGGTCGCTGATCAGCGCGTCCGCCTCGGCTTCGATTCGTTCGGCCCGGTCCCGGCGCCGGCGCAGCCAGCTCAGCATCGCGGACGCTCGTCTGTTGCTGGGACGAGAATATTCTCAGGTGAGAAGGAAAAGGCGAGCGCGCGGGGGCATTGTCATGTCTGGACGTCGCCCGCTGATCAAGGGCTATTTTCGGCGTTGCGCTTGGTCGTCGGTGCGGTCATGTCTTCGGCCTTGTTTTGCGGAGAATAGAAGTCCGCTGGCCCTGATGTTGTCCGCTGATCCGTTGCCCCAATCACACCGGCGCGCTTAGCTGCGCAGACAATGCCACGGGCTTCTGGATCAATCCGCTTTCCTGCACATCACCTCTTGGTCACCCTCGACTCCTGTGCCGCCTTTGGCTCTTGGTGAGCCTTGGCCGCGAACCCTACCGACGCTCCTTACGCCGGAATTTCCCGATAGACCGTCTTGCTCCGCATGATCGCAAATGCGATGCGCGCCATCTTGTTGGCGAGAGCCACGGCGACAAGCTTGAAGGGCTTCTTCTCGAGAAGCCTCTTCGCCCACATCCGCAGCGGGTCGGTGTGCGGCTTGCGGTGAAACAGCACCGCATGCGCCCCGACGACGAGCAGTTTGCGCAAGTTCCGGTTGCCCATCTTCGAAATGCGCCCGAGCTTCTGCTTGCCGCCAGAAGAGTTCTGCTTGGGCGTCAGCCCGAGAAAGGCGGCGAACTCGCGCGGGCCCGCGAAGCCGGACGCATCCTGAATGGTCGCTGCCATCGCTGAGGCGGTGATGGGTCCGAACCCGGGAATGCTCATCAGCCGGCGCGCCGTTTCATCCTTCTGGGCCATCTTCGCGATCGTTCGGTCGAGCCGTGCAATCGCCTCATCGAGGTTTCGCAATTGCACGACGAGCGGCGCCAGCGCCTCGCACACTTCAAACGGGATTGTCTCGTCGCAAGCCTCGATCAGCTCGGCCAGTTCGCGGCCGTGTCTGGGCCCTTGCGCCGCAATGACGCCGACTTCAGTCAAGTGACCGCGCAGCGCGTTGAGCAACTGCGTGCGTTGCGAGACCAGCATCTCCCGCGTCTTGTGACGCATCAGCGTCGCCTGGTTCTCCAGCGAGCGCACGCCGACAAATCGCATCGAAGGCCTCGTCACCGCCTCGCAGATCGCCGCCGCGTCCGACGCGTCGTTCTTCTGCCGGCGGATATACGGCTTCACATAAGCCGGAGGCATCATCCGCGCGTCATGGCCAAGCTTGATCAGCTCGCGCGCCCAATGATGCGCCGACCCGGAGGCCTCGAGCCCCACCAGGCAAGGCGGCAGCGAAGCGAAAAACTCCAGCAGCTTGTTGCGCCTGATCGCCTTGGCGACCACAACGCGCCCCGAAGCATCAACGCCATGAACCTGAAAGACGTGCTTGGCCAGATCGAGCCCTACGGTCGTGACAGACGAAAAATCAGTGATAGACTTTCCCATGGACGGCGCTCCTTCAAACGGTTGCTCTAACGACAACCATTTTGGCACGGCCCTTCATTGAGCCAGATGCCGCGCGGGCGTCGTCCACACCATCACACTCGCCAAGAATAGGCCCTTTTTGGAGGATTTCGCTCCCACGTCGAGGGCTCTAAATAATTGATTTTCCTCGATGTGGTCTTTGAGTGCGCAGAGCGGTTGACAAGTAAAATGCGCGAACGTGACAACGCCGTCCATTGTGTTCGAGAGCCGCCACGCGAGCACCGCGCGCGACGCCCAGTCGATGATCGCCACCAGATAGAGAAAGCCGCGCCCGATCGGAATGTAGGTGATGTCGGCCGCCCACACGTGGTTTGCGCGCTCGATCGTCAGATTGCGCAAGAGATAGGGATAGATCCTGTGGCCGGGCGCGGCCTTGGTCATTCTCGGCTTCGGCCCGAGCGCCGCGATCCCCATCAGGCGCATCAGCCGCTGCACGCGCTTGCGGTTCACGAACACACCCTCGGCGCGCAGCATCGCCGTCATCCGGCGCGAGCCAAGAAACGGCCAGGTGGTGAACAGTTCGTCGATCCGGCGCGTCAGCGCCACGTCGTTGTCGTTGGCCGGCTTGCGCGGCCGGTAGACGCCCGAGCGCGCCACCCCGACAAGCGCGCATTGCCGCCGCAGCGACAGCGCCCTGTCGGCGCGGTCGAGCATCGCTCTGCGGTCCGGCGCGCTCATCTTCCGGATCTCCTGGCTAAAAAATCGCGCTCCACCGTGAGCTGCCCGATCTTCGCGTGCAGCCGCTCAATCTCCCGCTCATGCGTCGCTTCCGCGTCCCGCCCGACGCCCGGGTCGAAGGCGCGCGCCGCCTGATCCTGAAGCTGCTTCTTCCAGGCGTAAATCTGGTTGGGATGGACCTCGTAGCGCTGAGCAAGGTCCACGACCGTGGCCTGCTCCCGCAGCGCCTCCAGCGCGATCTTCGCCTTCACCCGGCATCAATCCGCCGTCTCGTCTTCTTCGTCATCGTTCGCTCCGTCTATCAAACGAAGCGGCCGTTCTCCAACTTAACCCCCGGTCCCAAAATCAGGGTCCACTTCAAAGCTTAAGCGGCCCGGGACATACCAAAGTTTGTTTTGCGTAACATAAGAGTGGCCGACGTCTACTAATGTAGGATCACGAATTGCGCCGCGAATGGCTACGTTCGTCGGCAGCGCTCGCAATTGGATCGCGAGGGCAATACGCCGGTAGATTGCAACGTTAGCTTCCGAGCGAAATCAGAGATGTATCGATGAGCAATTCCTCTGCAATCCGTATTGTTCACCCAGGTGAATTCGATAGGGGCACACTGCAAACGCCTGGCTCAGAGCGCCGAGCTGCAATTGCGCCGCAACTCGGAATCGAGTCGACGATGTGGGGTGGCGTGTTTGAAGTCAACCCGGGCGCTCGCACCGGAATTCATCATCATGGCGAGCAGCAGACCATCGCATATGTCTTGTCCGGCGTATGCGAAGTGCGTTGGGGTCCGAACGGCCAATTCGCGGCGAGCGCGGAGGCCGGTGACTTCATTCACGTGCCGGCATTCCTGCCTCACTTGGAAATCAATCGGTCCGATACGCAACCGTTCCGATGGGTAGTGGTTCGAAGCACATCGACTCCGATCGTGGTCAATCTTCCAGAGGACACGTGGCGGTAGATCTCAAATGGCCGAAAGCGCAGTCATACCGCAAACATTTCCAGACCCGATCGTCGATTCCAATAACGAGCGAGGCGCCACCCATGGATGAAAGCGGACACCGAGGTTTTCGGATCACTCGACGGGCGGTTTTAGAGTCCGGAGCTGTCACAGCCGCTTTCTTGCTCGGCGGTATTCCACGCGTCGGGCACGGAGCGGAGGCACCCGACGCCGAAGCGTTGCTGATGCCGATAAGCGTCGAACTTCAAGTCAATGGTCGGCTCCATTTGCTGACGCTGGATCCGCGGACAACCCTTCTCGATGCATTGCGTGAGCATCTCGCACTCACGGGATCCAAGAAGGGCTGCGATCATGGCCAATGCGGCGCTTGCACGGTGTTGCTGGACGGCCGCCGTATCAACTCTTGCCTGACGCTCGCCGCAATGCATGACGGCCAGCCCGTGACAACGATAGAGGGGTTTGCCGATGGCGAAACGCTGCATCCGCTACAGGCCGCCTTTATCGAGCACGACGGCTTTCAATGCGGCTACTGCACGTCGGGGCAAATCTGTTCCGCCGTGGGCATGCTGAGCGAGAGCCGCGCAGGCGCACCGAGTTACGTCACCGAAGATCTGGCGGAAGTGCAACCAGAGCTGACTCAGGCGGAGATCCGCGAACGGATGAGTGGCAACATCTGCCGCTGCGCCGCCTATCCGAACATCGTGGCGGCGATCAAACAAGCCGCGGGAGAGCTCACATGAAGGCCTTTACCTATGAGCGCGCGAATTCGCTGGCCCAGGCTGCGGCGGCCTCGGCTAAACCCGGCGCCAAACTCATCGCGGGCGGAACCAATCTGCTCGATTTGATGAAGCTGCAGGTCGAGACGCCGACCCATCTCATCGATATCAACCGTCTTCCGCTGGATAAGGTCGAGGATACCCCGGAAGGCGGCCTGCGCATCGGCGCGATGGTGAGGAACAGCGATCTGGCGGCGGACCAGCGCGTGCGCCAGCGCTACGGGGTCCTCAGTCGGGCGCTGCTGGCAGGGGCCAGCGCGCAATTGCGAAACAAGGCAACCACCGGCGGCAATCTGCTGCAGCGGACCCGCTGCTATTACTTCTACGATATCACGAAGCCTTGCAACAAGCGCGAGCCAGGCTCGGGCTGCGCGGCGCTCGGGGGTTTCAACCGGATCCACGCCATACTCGGCGCCAGCGACCAGTGCATCGCCGTCTACCCGTCCGACATGGCTGTTGCGATGCGGGCGCTCGACGCTGAGGTCGAGACGGTCGATGCCGAGAACACGACGCGCGCCATCCCGATTGCCCAGTTTTATCGCCTGCCGGGGGACACGCCGCAGATCGAGACGACGTTGAGGCGGGGCGAGATCATCACCGCCGTCACCCTGCCGCCCCCGCCGGCAGGCAAGCAGATCTATCGAAAAGTCCGCGACAGGGCGTCCTACGCCTTCGCTCTGGTTTCCGTCGCCGCCATCGTGGACGCCGCGGGCGGAAAAATCCGGTCGGCGCGTCTCGCGTTTGGCGGCCTTGCGCCCGAGCCCTGGCGCGTCGCGCCGGCGGAGGAACGCCTGGTCGGGGCGCCGGCGAGTGAGGAGACCTTCGCCGCCGTCGCGTCCGACGTTCTGGACGGAGCCCGCGGTTGGGGAGGCAATGACTTCAAGATCCCCCTCACGCGCCGCACGCTGCGGGCCGTTCTGGCCGACGCGAGTCTGACCTGAGAGGCAAGCCAATGGAAATGAACGCTCCCGTAGGATCAAACGCGCTCGATGTCGGCGCGCAGGGCGTCGTCGGCAAGCCCCTCGATCGCGTCGACGGACGGCTGAAGGTCACAGGTGGCGCTATCTACGCCTACGAGTTCGAGCAGGGTCCGAAGGCGGCCTATGGCGTGCTGGTGGAAGCGTCGATCGGCAAGGGACGAATCACGTCCATCGATACGAGTCCGGCGGAGCGGGCGCCCGGCGTGATCCTGGTGCTGACCTATCGAAATGCGCCCGAGCAAGACACGGGCGATTATCGCGTGGCCCACCCCGTGCTCACGAGCCCAGAAGTGCTGTACTATGGCCTGCCGGTCGCGTTCGTTGTGGCAGAGACTTTCGAGGAAGCCACAGCGGCTGCCTACCTCGTGCGCGTGAACTATGACGCCGCGCCTGGAAGATTCGCTTTGCGCAGCGGTCTGGACCAAGCGCGCGTTCCGCACTCGGAGCTCAGGCCTCCGCCCGATAGCGCGGTGGGAGATTTCGCCGGGGCTTTCGCCGTGGCTCCTACACAGCTCGACGTCACTTACACCACGCCGCTGCAAAGCCAGGCCATGATGGAGCCCCACGCCACGCTGGCCAGGTGGGAGGGCGACAACCTCATCCTTCACACGTCGAACCAGATGCTGAATCAGGGGCGCGACGCGGTCGCCAGGACCCTCCAGATTCCGGTCGAGAACGTCCGGCTGATCTGCCCGTTCATCGGCGGCGGGTTTGGCGCCAAGCTTTGGGTCGGCGCCGACGCGATTCTGGCGGCGATCGCCGCGCGGCAGCTCAACCGGCCGGTGAAGACGGCGCTGACCCGTCAGCAGGTGTTCCATGTCACGACGCACCGTTCGGACACCATTCAACGCATCCGCCTGGGCACGGATCGAAACGGCCGCATTCTTGCGATCGGCCACGATGTGTTTTCGGGCAATCTTTGGAGCGTGCAGACCTACGAGGGCGCGGCGCTCCAGACGCGGACGCTCTATGCCGGCGACAACCGGCTGACCAGGCATCGTCTCGCGCCTCTGGACATTCCTGTCGCTTCGTCGATGCGCGCCCCCGGAGAGGGGGTCGGTCTGCTGGCTCTGGAATGCGCCATGGACGAGCTCGCTGAAAAGCTCGATCTCGACCCGATCGAGCTAAGGATGCGCAACGAGCCGACGGAGGATCCGGAAAAGCACATCCCCTATTCCAGCCGTCACCTCATTCGCTGCTTCGAGGAGGGAGCGCGCCGGTTTGGTTGGGACCGGCGGAATCCAAAGCCCGGCCAGTCGCGGGACGGGCGTTGGCTCGTCGGAATGGGCATGGCCGCCGCCACGCGCGGGAACCCGCTTGAAGTGTCCAAGGCCAACGTGCGGCTTGGACCGGACGGCTTGGCCGTTGTGCGCATGGCGATGACCGATCTCGGTACGGGGACTTACACCATTCTGTCCCAGATCGCGGCGGAAATGCTCGGCCTGCCTACCGAACGCATTCGAGTGCAATTGGGGGACACGTGCTTTCCGTACGCATCGGGCTCGGGCGGTTCCTTTGGCGCGGCCAGTTCGGGCTCCGCCCTGTTCGACGCCTGCAACAAGTTGAGAGCAAAACTGGCGAGGCTCGCGGGCACGGAGTCGGACAGCGCCCGCTTCGGCGACGGCCGGATTGAAGCCGCCGGTCAATCCACGCCGCTGATAGACCTCGTCGGTCCGGAAGGCATCGACGCCGACGGCGAGATCAGACCTGGCGCCACGAGCACAGAATTCTCGCAGCAATCCTATGGCGCGCACTTTGCCGAAATCGGCGTCGACATCGACACCGGCGAGGTTCGGCTGAGACGCATGCTGGGCGTCTTTGCCGCTGGCCGCATCCTGAACGAGAAGACCGCGCGATCCCAGGCGATCGGCGGTATGATCTTTGGCGTAGGCGCGGCCCTCGAGGAAGCGATGATCCTCGACCCGCGCTTCGGCTTCTACGTAAACCACGATCTCGCCGAATACCAAGTTCCGGTCCATGCCGACGTGCCCAACGTGGACGCGATTTTCCTTCCCGAACTCGACGCCGAATCCAATCCTCTGAAAAGCAAGGGTATCGGCGAGCTGGGCATTTGCGGGGCTGGCGCCTCGATCGCCAACGCGATCTACAACGCCTGCGGCGTTCGTGTCCGGGACTATCCGATAACCCTGGACAAGTTGATTTCCGAACTCCCGATGCGGGCATGAGGGCCATACAAAAGGGGGGCCTATCGTTGGGTCGCGCCCACCTCTGACGAGCGCGACAGCAGCGGCGTCGATGGAGCAACTCCATGATGGATATGAAAATTCAGAACTGGTCGAGCACGGCGGTAAATTCCGTCGGCCTGATCATCCGGCAAAAGGATCCGAACAATCTCGAAATGCCCTTCGATCAGCTCGGCGAGTTCATCACAGGCACTGTCACGCGAACTGAGTTTGGCCGTGCGCAATTTGCAATTCCCAGTTCGGGCTCAGGCCGCGGTGGCGGCTCGCCACGTCCGCAACGCTTCGTCTCGGAGGACGCGGTGAACTGGACCCCGTTGGTGGGACCACGGGTCGCTGAATTTAAGGTGTAATCTCGCCTGCCCTTGTCCTTCAAAAAGTCAAGCCGCTTCTTGCTGCGTCTGTCTCTGCTGTGGGTATGTGGGCAACGCGGTTGCGTTGTCCAAGCGAAGCGGCATATCCACAGCCCTCGCCGCCGCCTCGATTTTGTCCATGCCGGCGCGCCACACCGCCATCGGCATCTGGTTGTTCATCGCCTGGTGAGGGCGCCGAAAATTGTAGAGGTTCATCCAGGAACTGATGCCGGACCGCGCCTCGCAGCCATCGGCGTAGGCTTTCAGATGCACTTCTTCATACTTGATCGAGCGCCACAGCCGTTCGATGAAAATGTTGTCCATGAAGCGGCCGCGTCCGTCCATCGAAATCACGACGCCGGCCGTCACAAGCTTGCTGGTGAAAGCCTCGGCGGTGAAAGTGGAGCCCTGATCGGTATTGAAAATCCGCGGCTTTCCGAACCGAATCAGCGCCTCCTCCAGCGCCGCCGCGCAGAAGCTCGCATCGTTGGTGTTCGACAGCCGCCATGCCAGAACCGCCCGGCTGGCCCAGTCGATGATCGCCACCAGATAGAGGAAGCCGCACGCCATCGGGATGTAGGTCACGTCGGCCGCCCACACGTGGTTCGGCTCGACAATCTTCAGGCCGCGCAGCAGGTAGGGGTATATCTTGTGCCCGGGCGCGGCTTTGCTCGTGCCGGGGCGCGGAACCAGCGCCTCGATCCCCATCACCCGCATCAGCCGCCGCACTCGCTTGCGGTTGACCCCACGGCCTTCCTTGTTGAGTTCGAAGGTCATTCGCCGCGAGCCGTAGAACGGAAGTTCGAGATGCAGTTCGTCGATGCGGCGCATCACCGCCAGATCGTCCGCCTCGGCGACGGGCTTGGGGCGGTAGACCCCCGAGCGCGCCACGCCCACAAGCGCGCATTGGCGGCGCACCGACAGGTCCTTGCGAGGCCGTTCGACCATCGCTCTTCGATCGGGCGCGCTCATCGACCTGGCCTCCTTGCCAAGAAATCCCGTTCGACCGTCAGTTGGCCGATCTTGGCGTAAAGCTTGGCCGCCTCGCGCTCGCGCTCCTCCTCGCCATCGCCCAAAGCGCTCGCCCCGCGGGCGAACAGGCTCGCCGCATTGTCGAGAACCTGCTTCTTCCAGGCATAAATCTGGTTCGGATGCACCCCATGCCGCTTCGCCAGTTCCGGAACCGTCGCATCCTCCCGCAGCGCCTCGAGCGCAATCTTCGCCTTGAACGCCGCATCAAACTTCTTGCGTGACTTCGTCATTTCTCGCTCCATCGGTTGCGACAGAGCAGGTCATTCACACCTTAGCCAGTGGTCCCAAATCCGGGGTCCAGCTCACGGAGCGTGTGGCGGGATGTGAGATGGCGCTGGACGTTAAATGTGTTGTGGACAGCGGCGTGAACAGACAAGAAGCGTTGGGCTGATCCGGGCGATTTGAACCGCTGCATCTTGCGTTCGCGCCTTCGTGTCGGTTGATGCGAATTCTCAGCTCGATTGTTCTGTGTGCCTTGGCAAGGCGCATCGTTCTCCCCGGTGGAAATCCGGGCCGGCAAACTCTCGCTCCAGCCGGAAGCGATCGGAGCGGATCAGGAGGCGACGAATGATCTGAAGCACTTCGATAGAAAGGCCCCGTAGGGGGTCAGCGGACCGTGCGGGCCGCAACGTGAGTGAACATTGAGCAGGCCTCGAAAGAGCCAATGTGGGAGCCGACCCGCCAGAATAACGGGGAAGGTCGCTGTCGTCGGTGAAGCGAGCGAGATACGCAGCCGACAATTCCACCGGGGTAATGATGGCAGCACGCACGGAACATGAATGGTGCGCAACAAGGGAAGTCTGCGATCGTGGTGGGGAACGACAATTCCAGGCCAACGGCGAACCCGTGAGGGCCAGCGCCGGCGGACGCAGATGGCGGATGGGTTCGTACTACCGTTGAGGCCGGGTAACGTCGGCGGAGGGAAGGAGCCCTGACCCGACCCAAGCGAGGGAAGAGCTGACAGCTCGGCGATTGACGATGGGTCTACGAACGCCGTCTGAAACGGTTGAGAAGCTGCAGACCTCGCTGCAGACGAAAGCTAAGGCTGAACCAGCCTTCCGCTTCTACGCCCTTTGGGACAAGGTCTGTCGCAAGGACGTCCTGCTTGAAGCCTATCGCCGTTGTCGCGCGAATGCGGGGGCGTCGGGGGGTTGATAGGGAGACGTTCGAACGGATCGACACCCATGGCCTTGAGCGCTGGCTGGAAACGCTGTGGGAGGAGCTGACTTCGGGAAAGTATGTCCCCAAGCCCCTCCTGCGGGTGTGGATACCGAAGAGCAACGGAGGCCAACGGCCTCTCGGCATTCCGTGCATCAGGGACCGGGTGGTTCAGATGGCGGCGGTGCTGGTCATTGGTCCCATCTTTGAGGTGGACCTGCTGCCACAGCAGCATGGATTCCGTCCCGGGTTGGATGCCAAGATGGCTCTCCGACGGGTCTACTGGCACGTGACGCAGCACGGGCGGCGTGAGGTCGTGGACGCGGACTTGCGCGCAGGCATCATGCCGACGCCCGCGACGATGGCTCGTGTCAATTTGGCGCCCTCCTCTGGTGCGTTCGAAACAAAGATGGCCTAAGAGTTTGTCCGGAAACATCATGTGGGATTGCATAGTTTTCGCAGCATGAGGCGGATGGAAGCGAGGCGGAGGAACGCGAGCGCCTTGCGGTTGAGGCATTCCCAGTCCTTGGCCAGCCGTCGGCAGCGGCCGAGCCAGGCAAAGGTGCGTTCGCCGATCCAGCGCTTGGGCAGGACGACGAAGGCCTTGGCCTGATCCGATCGCTTGACGATCTCGACCTTCACGCGCGCCAGAGTTCGTCCGATGGCGGTCTGAAATTGCGGCCCTCGATAGCCGCCGTCGGCAAAGAGCCTGGTCAGGAACGGAAAGGCGCCGAACAAGGTCGCCATCAGCGCCGCGCCGCCGTCGCGGTCCTGGATGTCGGCGGCGTGGACGATCGCATGCATCAACAGGCCCTGCGTATCGACGAGGATGTGGCGCTTTTTGCCCATGATTTTCTTGCCGGCGTCGTAACCCGCCGGATCGATGCAGGTCCCCCTTTTTCCGCGCTCTTGACGCTCTGGCTGTCGATGATCGCGGCGGTCGGGCTCGCCTCGCGAGCGGCCGCTTCGCGACACTTCACGTAGAGCGCGTCGTGGATGCGATCGAGCGTGCCGTCCCAACTCCAGCGATCGAAGTAATCGTAAAGCGTCGAACGCGGCGGCAGGTCCTTCGGCACGGCGCGCCATTGGCAGCCGGTGCTCAGGACATACATCAGGCCGTTGACGACCTCGCGCTCATCGACATGACGTCGGTTGCCGCCGCGCTTGGCCGGTGGAATGAACGGCTCGACATGCGCCCATTCCGCGTCGGTCAGATCGCTCGGATAGCGCAGCCGACTGCGGTCGTAGCGAGCGCGATTTTCGTTGGTCCACATCAGCGACCCCCCAAGCGATTCGGGCCGCCTTCCTTGAATCATAAGCGATTCCAACGATTCGTTAAGTTCCCGGACGGGCTCTAAGGGATGATCCTAAACCCCGGCGATGTGCGTGAGCACGGCGCGCACGTCGGCCTGCAAATTCGAGACGGCGTCCGTCTGGCCTGAAAGATATTTCAGCAGCGCTTGTTGGAACAAGCCGTCCATGATGGCGTAGGCAGCCGAGGATGAGACCGTCGGCGCTATGCTGGCGAGCGCGAACAGGCGCTCCATGATCCGCCAGATCATGTCCTCGAGGCTCTTGTCTATCTCGGCGATATCGGCCTGGAAAGAGGCGTCGAACAAAGCCTGCGCCCGGATGTCGTACCAGAGGCGGTGCAAATGCGCGTCGTCGTGGAGCGTGCGCCCGAGGGCGTCGAGGAACCCGTCGACCAGTTCGTCGGCGCTTCGGGCCTGCGCTACGACGGCGTCGTAGCGCGTGATGCAGCGCGCCTTGTACTGGCGCACGCTGCACAGGATGAGGTCGACCTTGTCGTTGAAGTAGTAGTGCAGCACGCCATGGCTGAAAGCCGAGTTTTGCGCGATCTCGCGCACGCTCGTCCGGGCGTAACCAAGCTCGGACAGCGTCTGCAGGGCCGCTTCCGCCAGTTCGGCGCGGCGCTCGGTGAATTTCTCGACCGGCCGCCGCGCAAGTCTGTCCAGTCTCTCTACCGTTCGCGTCGTCATTCCCACCTGCAAGCTCTTCGGTGATCGGAGAGGACCATACGTGCGCCCGCGTCCAAGCGACCCGGCGCGCCCTGGACACTTGCGAAATAATTTTTCTGACAATCGTATAGACAGTATCTTGACGGGTGTCAAAATATTGGCTCTGTTCCGTGGACCGCTCATGCCAACACAGGGCGACGCGGGAGGAAACCGATGGGTCAGTTGACGGGGAAGTGCGCCCTTGTGACCGGTGGGGCGCGGGGGCTCGGCTTCGCCACTGCAAAGGCTTTCAAGGCCGAAGGCGCGAAAGTCGCAGTCACGGACCGGCTTGAAGCGGAAGGGGCGCGCGCGGTGGCCTCGTTGGGCGACGATGTCGTTTTCCTGTCTCAGGACGTGACGAAGCCCGACGAATGGGATCGCGTGCTGGACCAAGTGGTCGCGCGCCTGGGCGCGATCGATATTCTCGTCAACAACGCGGGCATCGGGCATTTCGAGACGATCGAGACGATGACCTTCGATCGCTGGTCGAAGACGCTGGACGTCAATCTCAACGGGATGTTTCTTGGAACGAAGATCGGCGTCGAGCGCATGAAGGGGCGCGGCGGCTCGATCGTCAATGTCGCTTCGATCGAGGGAATGATCGGCGACCCTGCGTTGCCGGCCTATAACGCCAGCAAGGGGGCGGTGCGCATCCTCACCAAGTCGACCGCCATTCTTTGCGCGCGCTCCGGGTACAACATCCGCGTGAACAGCATCTGCCCGGGCTTCGCGGAGACGCAGATGGTCTCCGATGCGCTCGCCGCCCTCGGCGAACAGGCCGCAAAAGCGGCGACGGCCGCGACCCTGGCCCGCATCCCGATGGGGCGGTTTGCCCGCCCCGATGAAATTGCCGCCGCCGTCGTGTTCCTCGCCTCGGACGCGGCGAGCTACGTCACCGGTTCCGATCTGGTCGTCGACGGCGGCATGACCGCCTGACGCAAGTTCAACGCCCTGCGCCGGCAATCACGCATCCGCGCCGCCTAAAGTTCAACGCAAGAAGAAAAGTCGGGAGGAATCACATGGGCAAATTCGACCTCACGGGCCGCAAGGCGCTCGTGACGGGCGGCGCGCGCGGGCTCGGCGCGGGCATGGCGGACGCGCTGGCCGATGCCGGCGCCTCGGTCATGATCGGCGACATCCTGCCCGACGCCGGCCAAGCGACCGCCAAGGCGATTGCGGGCAAAGGCGTCAAGGCCGGTTTCGTTCCGCTAGACGTCACCCAGGAATTGAGCTGGATCAAGGCAGTTTCCGAGACCATCTCCGAGCTCGGCGGCTTCGATATCCTGATTAACAACGCCGGAGTCGAGATCACCTCGCTCGTGATCGACGTGAAGGCTGCCGACCTCGAGCGCATGTGCGCGGTCAATATCGTGGGCGCCGGGCTCGGCATGAAACACGCCTTCCGGGCCATGAAACCAGGGGGCGCGGCGGGCAAGGGCGGCGCGATCGTCAACATCTCGTCGGTCGCGGCCACCATCGCCTTCCCCGGGATCGCGGGCTACTCCGGCACGAAATCCGCGGTCGACCGGATGACGCGCATCGCGGCGACGGAATCTGGCAAGCTCGGCTACCGGGTGCGCGTCAACTGCATCTATCCGGGCCTCGTGCCGACCGAGATGGGCATGCAGCTCGCAAGCGACGTCGTCAAAGCGGGGCTTTTCCCGAGCGTGGAGGCGGCGGTCGGCTCGGTCATCGAACAGACGCCGCTCGGCCGCCTCGGCGAGGTCTCTGATATGGCGGACGCCGTTGTCTTCCTCTGCTCGGACGCCGCGCGCTTCATCACCGGCGTCGGCCTGCCGGTCGAGGGCGGAATGGGGACCTGACGTCCGCCTCGTTTACGACAACTTACGGCAAGGGAGGAAGCTATGCCCGACAAGAAACCCGTCGTCGTTTACGGCGTCTCCGGCTACACCGGCCGGCTCGTGTGCGAATACTTACGCGAATACAACATCCCCTTCATCGCCGCCGGACGCGACAAGAAGCGCATGCAGGATGTCGTCGACAAGATTCCCGGCGTCGAGACCGCGAACTGCGAGGTCGTTGAGGTCGAGCACAGCCGGCCTGCGCTCGCCGAGCTTTTCCGCGGCGCGCAGGTCGTGTCCAATATGGTGGGTCCGTTTATCAAATACGGCGACCCCGTGGTCGAGGCCTGCCTCGACGCCGGCTGCCATTACACGGATACGACCGGCGAGCAGGACTGGGTGCTCAAATGCGCGGACACTTGGGGCGAAGCTTTCGCCAAGAAGGGTCTGCTGCTTTCGCCGAACCTCGCACAGATGTACACGACCGGCGAGATCGCCGCCAACATCGCGCTCGAGACGCCCGGTCTCGATACGCTCGACATCCTTGTGTTCTGGAAGGGCTTTCCGACCTACGCCTCGACGCAGACGATCTTCACGATCCTGAAGGCCAACTGGTACTACATGGAACAGAAAAAATTCCTGGAATGGGATGTCGTCGCGAGGGCTGACGTCGTGGTTCCCGGCCAGCATGAGACCGCGATCGCTGTGCCGTGGGGAGGCACCGCCCATCCCGTCTGGTTCCGCAACGATCCTCGCGTCGCCAACTGCAAGGCGATGGGCGGCGTGCTCGCGCGGCCCGTGATGGAAAATGTCGTCGCGACGACCCAGATGGTGAAGGAGAAGATCAAGCCGCTGTCGCTCGATCAGCAGGAGCAGGAGCTCGGCAAGATCGCCGCAACCCTGCAGGCCTCGATGCCGCCGCGCGAAAATCCCCGCATCAACACGTCGGTGGATTCGGTCTATGCCTCTGGCCCGCTCGGCCGCAAGCACGTCGTCATTCACGGCAACTGCAACTACAAGCAGACCGGCATGTTGCAGGCCTATGCGGCCTATCATCTGACGCAGCAGGCCCCGAACCGCGTCGGCTTCGCTTCCGGTTGCCAGGCTTTCGGGCATCAAACGCTGCTCGGCCAGCTGCGCAGCTTCGGGCTCGTCATGAACCCGGTCGTCACTATGCAGGAGTGAGGAAGCGCGCAATGCTCGTTTGTTGGAAGCTGCTGCGCGCGACCCCTGCTTGCGAGGAGCCATCCTCACCCGAAGCATACTTCCGCGCGCCCGAGAGGGCGCTCGGGAGGACGGCGCAAAGCGCCGGATGACGGCGGCTCCAGCACCAAACCAAAGGCCCTCCAATGCGACTGATCGACTATCTCGACAAGGGCGCGTCTCTCGGCCCGGATGCGCCGTGCTTCACGACGGGCGAGGCGAACCTCTCCTATGCGGAGGTCCAGCAGTTGACCTATCGCGTGGCGCGGGCGCTGCAGACGGCGGGGATCAAACCCGGCGAGAAAGTCGCTGTGCTCTCGGGCAACGATCCTGTCGCCTTCGCTTGCGTTTTCGGGCTGTCGCGCGTGGGCGCCGTCTGGTGTCCGATCAATCCGCGGAACGAGGCTGCCGAGAACCGCTATGTGCTTGACGCTTTCGACTGCCGCGCGCTGATCTTCCATAGCGCGTATGAGGCGCTGGTCGAGCGCATGATTCCCGACCTGCCGAAGCTCGCCACGCTCGTCTGCCTCGACAACCGCACCTCCTTCGCCCCTTCGCTGGAGGAACGGCTGGGCGGCCAGCGTGAAGATTTCATCGAGGTCGCGCCGATCGACGACATCGTCATGATCGCGGGCACTGGCGGCACGACGGGGCAGCCCAAGGGCGTGATGCTCTCGGGCCGCAACCTCGAAGCGATGTCGGCGCTCACGCTTATGAGCTATCCGTTCGAAGGCCGCCCGGTTTATCTCGCCTTGGCGCCGCTCACCCACGCCGCCGGAGTCCTGTGTTTCCCGATCCTGGCGCTTGGGGGCCGGATCGTCATTATGCCGAAAGCGGATCTTACCGAGTTTCTCGACCTGATTGGGCGCCGTCGCGTCACCCACACGTTCCTGCCGCCAACCCTGATCTACATGCTCCTAGAGAATCCCAAGCTCGCCGCAACCGACCGAAGCTCGCTGCAATGCTTCTGGTACGGCGCGGCGCCGATGTCGGCCGCGCGGCTGGAGGAGTCGCTGGTCAAGATCGGCCCGGTGATGGGCCAACTCTTCGGCCAGACCGAGGCGCCGATGATGATCTCCACCATGGCGCCGCGCGACCATTTCAACGCCGACGGCTCTGTCGCACGCGGACGGCTGAGTTCGGCCGGGCGGCCGACGCCGCTCGTTCAGCTCGCCATCATGGGCGACGACGGTCAGCTGCTGCCGCGCGGCGATCGCGGCGAAATCGTCATCCGCGGCTCGCTCGCCATGGCGGGCTATTACAAGAACCCCGACGCCACCGCGGAGATCTCGCAATTCGGGTGGCGGCACACCGGCGACATCGGCTACCTCGATGACGACAACTATCTTTTCATCGTCGATCGCGCCAAGGACATGATCATCACCGGCGGCTTCAACGTCTATTCGATCGAGGTGGAGAACGCGCTGCGGCAACACCCGGATATCATGGACGCCGCGGTCTTTGGCCTGCCGGACGATAAGTGGGGCGAGCGCGTCTGCGCGGCGGTCCAGCTCCACGTGGGCCGCCAGGCCGACCCCATCGAGATCGTGGCCTTCGTCAAGGCGAAAATCGGGAGTGTGAAAGCGCCGAAGCAGGTCGATGTCTGGCCCGACCTGCCGCGTTCGAGGGTCGGAAAAGTCCTGAAAAAGGAAATTCGCGCCAAAATTCTTTCGCGCGAGAAGGGTGCTGATCTCAGCGGCGATGTCGAACGCGAGTGAGATTGGAAGCGGTGGCGACATCTCAAGGGCTTTCGCCCGATGAATCAGCGAAAGAACACCGCTTCGGCGCTGACGCGTTGCGATCATGCGGCGGCCAAATAGTCCTCCTTCCGCGTGAGCACAGCCCAGGCGACCCTTGCCGTCTTATTGGCGAGCGCGACAATCGTTCGATTGAAACCTCGTTTCGTTGCGAGCCCTTTCAGCCATTGGGAACGGCGATCGTGAAGGCCGCGGCGACGCGATCGGCGATGGACCGGAACCGGAGTGAAGAGCTACGAGCAAGAAGACCACCTATCGCGCGCTCCCATGATGGGGCGCTCGTCGGCCCGATCGCGGCGGAATCCGGCCTCCCCAAGCATGCCGGCGCCGGACACCGCCTTCATCCGTCCGGGGTCGATTGCCGTGTCGGCCGGGCGCAGCGGGGGTCTAGCGCCAGGGGTAGCCAATTGGCGGGTAAAGGCCGTCATTTCGCCGTGTCGGCAGCCGAAATCGCCTCGCCCTTTCGAGCGTCTCGGCCGAGATCATCATCGGAAAGTTGCAATTCTCCTCGGTTAGGGCCTGGCTTACGGAATCGCACTGATCGTCATACTTACTGCCTGGGAACGCGAAGAGCTCCGCTTCGAAATCTGCGAGCCATGGGGCGCGCTCGGGGAAAAAGACTAGGCCCGACTCGAATTTTGACGAGACGACCGCCATGCGGCTTTTCTTGTCGCGATTCGGGTTCACCGCGACAATGCCAGTGACCGGCCGCACAGCTCTTGAACGAGTGAAGTCCCGGCGCCGGCGTCCTCGACGAGGACGCGTTGCGCCTTGTGCCTCGCGGCAAGGCTTTGCGCCGCCGCCTTCAGGTCTGGATAATCGACCCGCTTCCGCCAGACGTCGATCAGGTACCATCGCCTATTGCGGGTCACGACCCAGGTCGTGCAAACCGAGAAGTCATTCTCCGGGCCGCCTTTGTTGGCGGTATCCCAACTCTGGAGAATGAGGAAGCGTTCCTGCTGCGGGGGCAAGTCCGTATAGCGCTGGATCCACTTTCGCTTGATCATCGCGCCGCCGGGCGGGACCGGCATTTGCTGATACTGCGCCGAGAACGCGTCGCTGCCGAGCTGAAGCTTTAGAATCTCGAGCACGGAGATCGGTTCGCGCGCGGGCGAGAGCGCCTCGCCGGCCTTGCGGCAATGAACTCTCGTCGCCGAGATCGGAATGTCCTGGTCGGCCTCGGCTATGGCGGACAGGTTGAGGACCTCCCATTCGTCGGACGTCGACAGGACGAAGCCGGTTAGGTCGTCCATGTGGACGCGCTGCATGACGACGACGATCGCGCCGGTGCGTTTGTCGTCCAGACGGGACAGCAGCGTGTTGGTGAACCATTGGTTGGCGGCCGTCCGCCTGATCTCCGATAAGGCGTCGTCGGGCTTCAAGGGATCGTCAATGACGATGATGTCGCCGCCGCGACCAGTCAATGTGCCGCCGACCGAGGTCGCCAGCCGGAAGCCACGCTCGGTGAGTTCAATCTCGGTTTCAGAGTTCTTGTATGGCCCGATCCGCGCGGTGGGGAAGACTGACCCATACCAGGGCGCCTCGAGCACGGCGCGGAAGTCGTTGGAATGCTTTTTGGCGAGTTCGGCGGAATAGCTGACGCAGATGATGCGGCGCGATGGGTCGCGTCCGAGAATGAACGCGGGGAAAGCGACCGACGAGGATATCGATTTGAGCGACCGCGGGGGCGTATTGATGATCAGTCGCGTGATTGGGGCCGATGATCTACACGTGGGACAGTGTCAGTGAAGATTTTACGGACCAGTTGACCCAAGCGACGCGACTGGCGTTTGGCGACCTGACTTTGACCCACCCCCGGCTCGCCGTCTGCAGAGAGGGTTGAATTCGAACCGACGGCTGCGCTGACTGCGCGGCCCCGCCAACGTTCGGAACAACGTCAATTAGTGCCTTAGCGCTCGCGCGAGGAATCGCTGACAACCGTGATCATGACCTGATCACGGAGAACGGCCATGGGTGCTGCGAACATTTCTTCTTCATCGAATAGCCATTTGGAATCGGCGGGCGCGCCGCAAATCGAATGGGCGCTGATCGCGACAATTCGCCCTAATCCCAAAAACGCTCGGACGCATTCGCGAAAGCAGATCCGCCAGATCGCCGCCAGCATCCGGAAGCTCGGATTTTTGAACCCGCTGATCGTCGACGAAGCCAACATGATCCTTGCTGGCCATGGGCGTCTTGAGGCCGCCCGCCTCGAAGGCTTGACCCACGTGCCCATCATCCGTTTCGACCATCTCAGCGAGGCTCAGAAGAGGGCCTATGTGATCGCCGACAATAAGATCGCCGAACAGGCCGGTTGGAATCGCGAAATGCTGGCGATTGAGCTGGGCGAGCTGATCAACCTGTTGCCGGTGGAGGAGCTCGACGTTTCGATTACAGGATTCGAAACGGCTGAGATCGATTTGCTGTTTGCGGACGTGGCGAGCTCGCAGCCCGGCCCGGAAGATGTCATTCCGCCTTTCCCGAAGACGGCGGTAACGCGGCGCGGCGATATGTGGCTCCTGGGAAAGCACCGGCTACTCTGCGGCGACGCGCGTGAGCCGAAGGACTTCGACCGGGCGATGAGCGGGGCGTTGGCGGCGGCCGTCTTTTGCGATCCGCCCTATAACTTGCGCGTGCGCGCGATCGGCGGGCGCGGGCGCGTTCAACATTCGGAATTCGCCTTCGCCTCCGGCGAGATGACGCAGACGCAGTTTCGAAACTTCCTCTCGCAAACGCTCAGCAACGGCGTGCGCGTTTCGGTTGAAGGCGCGGTCCATTTTGTCTGCATGGATTGGCGCCACATCGGCGCATTGATCGAGGTCGGCCGCGAGCTTTACGGCGACATGTTGAACATCGTCGCGTGGATCAAGTCCAACGCCGGCCAAGGTTCATTTTATCGGTCTCAACATGAATTTATTGGCGTCTTCCGGGTCGGCGAAGAATCGCACCGGAACAATGTCGAGTTGGGCCGATTCGGGCGCAATAGGTCGAACGTCTGGACCTACGCGGGCGTCAACACGTTCGGCAAAGGGCGTAAGGAAGCGCTCGCCGCTCATCCCACGGTAAAGCCGGTCGCGCTGGTCGCTGACGCGCTGCTCGATTGCACCGCGCGCGGCGACGTCGCGCTCGATCAGTTCGCGGGTTCAGGAACGACCATTTTGGCGGCGGGAAAAGTCGCGCGCGTCGCCGTCGGCATCGAATACGAACCCCGCTACGTCGATGTCGCCATCCTGCGGTGGCAGCGCATGACGAAGCTGGAGGCGATCCTTGCTGGCGACGGGCGCAGCCTCGAAGACATAGCCTCTGCTCGCGCGACGGAAATCGAAAAGCCCAACGCCCGGCGTTGGAAACCCGCTGACGGCCAATCGCCGCCCGATAGCGCAGCGGATGATCCGAGGGCGGCTGCCTCCAGCGCCGAGGAAGGGCAGCGCAACCAGCTCCAACAGGGAGCTCGGCCATGACGAATTGGAGAGGCTCTCGCTCCGCCGAATACGCCGTCGGATACGGCCGGCCGCCCAGAGCGACGCAGTTCGTCTCGGGCAAAAGCGGCAATCCGAAGGGCCGCCCGAAAGGAAGCCGGACCGTCGGCGCAATCCTGCAGGACATACTCAGACAAAAAATCGCGGTAACCGAAAACGGTAAGACGCGTCGCCTGGCCGCGCTTGAGGTCATGCTGCGCCGTCTCGTCAACGACGCGATGCGAAGCGACGCGAAGGCGATGAAACTCTTGCTCGCCCTCGTCGAGCGTTACGCGGAAACGACGGAAGCCAAGGTTCAATTGGGCGAGCTGTTGGCCGAGGATCAGACGATCCTGGCGCAATATCTGCTCGAGCCCAAAGCGTCCGCCGGAGAACTCGCCGAATTGGTCCATAATGAGGAGGAAGGCGGTGACGACTGACGCCCGCACGCTCGAGGGCCTGTTGCGCAACGACTTCCGCGCCTTCATCCACAAGGTGTTCACAACCCTCTGTCCCGGCCAGCACTATGAGAGGTCGTGGCACATTGAGGCGATCGCTTATCAGCTCGAGCGCGTTCGCCGGGGCGAGATCATGTTGCCGAAATCCAAGAGCAACAATTCATGTGCAATGCTCGCCGCGCTCGCTCCCGATCGTGGCGCCGATTCGGCTTTGTGGCTTACCATTCCTCTGGCAGTTCGCTCAGCGCCTCTCTCGTGCTCGAACTCTCCGATAGGCGGGTCGGGGGTCAAAACCGGGCTCATCGAATTCCTCTGCCGTCGCTTGTGTCAATTGGTCGGTAAAGACCGATTCGATGTCGCTCCAAGTGTACGCCCCGCTCCGGAAAATACGTAGCGTTTCCAACAAGTATTCATGCGCCGCAGAGGCCGGGCTGACTTTTGGCCCGCGCGGGACTGACGCCCGATGCTTTATCGCAGCCGCGATCGCCGTTGCGCTTTCCCGTGCAGACCGATCCCCCTCTACAGCCAATCTTAGGTGTTGTATGAACTCGAGTTCGCGCAAAGGCGCGTCCTCAAACAACTCCTCCAGGAGGGCCGTATCCCCGCAAGCTGAAAGTATGATCCGCGTCTGGCGGAGGAATGGTTCCTTCCTCCTCCCTGGCTTGGCGATGAAGCGAATCGCTTCAAAGACCTTCAATCGTATCTTAGCTGCCTGAGCCTTTCGGCGCCCGGTGGCTACGACCCAAGCGGCCAGGAACCCAGCCCAATTTCGATCGTATCCTAGGCCCGTGAGAAACTTCACATAACCGCGATCGCCCGGGTATTTCATCCGGCGACCGAGCGTAACATTCAGGGGTTCGTCAGGTTTCGGCGGACTGTCGCACGCCGGATCCAATGTCGCTAGATTGGCGGCAACCATTTGTTTAATCGGTGAGTCCTCATCCATCCTTTTCCGGCTCCTGTCGCCGCCCCCTTTGTGTCCTCGCGACAGCCCAACGCCCGAATGGTGCCCTCCATCGAATCGCACAAGAAAATTTTGCGAAGCTGCTAGGTCGTATTGAGGCGAGGCCGCCTTGAAACTGGTGCGACGCGGGATCTTCGACTGGCGTCCGCCTTCCTTTCTCAAGCTACGCATTTGCGCCAATGATTCCCTGTTCGAGGGAATATCATTCCCTGATCTGGCAATTTATTTCCCTGTTCAGAATCTTAGGGAATTTGCTCATAACAAACTGAAAATGCGGGCGATTTCGGAGCCGATTTTCGCCAAGACCGCCGAAAATTGAAAAATTCCCTGTTATTTTCCCTGTTAGCAGGGAATTTGCCTCTGAGACCAGTTTCACAGGACTGCGTCCGCCACCATGCAGTCCCGGCAAACCGCCGCGGTTTCCGGGTCGGCAGAAACCCTCGCAATTTCGGTCGGTTAGCGAGGAGTGTCGCGGTCTGCGAACCGCCAAGAGGGGCAACGGGTCCGCTGCGCGTTTGCTGAACGGGTCTCCGGCACCTTTGCTGATATCGCTGAGAAGCTGCTCTCTTAGCTCGGGTTCCACCGTCAGCATTCTGCCCGCCTCGGTGGCTCGGCGTGCTGGGCCCTCGATGACCGACGCAAAATCACCTGGCAGCATCGGAGGAAGCGGGAATGTGGCTTGATCAAGTCCCGCGAGCGCATCGGCGTTTTGAAGCTTGTCGTATTTATCCGTGCGGATTGCGAAGATGACGACGATCGAAGGCTCGCTCCCCTTGCACAGCGCCGCCAGCAACGCCAGAAGGCGATTGCTTTCCTCCGGATCCTGGCCATCAAACAACTCTTCCGCCTGGTCGATCGCGATCACGAAAGTGGGGTGCTGTTCGTGATCCTCGCCCGGGACTGCCGTTGCGGTCTCAAGGGATTGGCCAAGCAGTCTTCGCTCTCCACCGACTGCCGCGCCAATCTCCGCCGCGCGAACGACAGACTCGACTTCGCTGCGCTTGATTTCCCCTTGATTGCGGCGGAGAAACTCTGCAAGCGCATCAATGAAGCCACCGTCCTCTCCCGTCTCTGCGGCTTCTCGCCCGAGAGGCGCTAGACCGGGCCGGATTGGCGGAAGGACGCGGAACGTGAGGTCGTCGCGTTCGAGTCGCGGTAGGAGGCCGGCGCGCATGAAGGACGACTTTCCGGCGCCCGAAGCGCCCTGGATGACGAAAAGTCTCTTGGGCCACCCGCTTGCAGCCAAGTCTCGAAGCTGTTTGAGCGCATCTGCGATCCTTGCTTCTCGACCAAAGTAGATGCCGGCGTCGATTGCGTAGATCGGTTCAAAACCGCGATATGGGTAACGATTTTGATCGTCTTGTGGCGGCCATTGAAAATAATTATCGGAGAGCCCGGCCTTAAGAAGGCCGCGTCTCAACCTAAATAGCTCAGTTTTTGAAAATAATACATTCTCTTCTGTCCTATCTCCGGTAGAAAAATACTTACAGTCTCGTCCACTGGCGACCTCAACTGCCTGTTCCACGGTATACTTTGGAGGAATGTCCGAGGACGTTAGGTTTGGATCGACAATCGCCACGAAGAGTTTTCTGTCCAGACCCTTTGCGGCATCGTACTCCTTATCGCACCATTCCCCAGCGAGCCAATTCCGCGACATCAAAAATATAACGGCCTTGCAACGGTCCGCTTCGGCATTCAGCTGGCGGGACCAATTGTCCCCCGGGATAAGCCCAGTGTCGGGGTCGATGTCCAGGAAGACGTCATTCCAACCTTCCGACGCGAGCCACTTCTTGAACGCTTTCGCCTTCAGTTTGTCTTTACCTGAGTGGCTTAGGAAAATGCGCGTCATATGGTTCCTTCGGGCTGGCCAAAAGCCACTATCTTAACGATATTCGAAATGTAAGCGCGACGACAAGAGTTCCTGCGACGAATTGGGACGCCCTTTCGACGCCTGCTTGGGGCGGGTACTGCGGTTCGAGGCAATGCCCGCTTACCTGCCCAATTAAGCCGTTCGCGTTGGCGATCTGCAACGGCAGCGCTACTGAAGGGTTTCAGACGCCGGCCCTTTCGGACGGTCGTGCGAGACGCGGGGGCCGGCGTTTGAAAGCCTCGTAAGGAGGAAACCGCGGGGAGGAAGGGCGCTGTTTGACCGAGCGCGGCCTATGGGGATTTGAGGATCGCGGTCGGATCGCCGATTTGGGGGCGGTGGCGGAAGGCGGTCGGTTTCATCGTCGGGAGCCGAGACGACGGGCTTCTTGTCGGGCGCGGATGAGGGCGACGGGGATGGGCTCGGCGGCTGGAGAGCCTGTGCGGACGTCGGGAGGACGTCGCGTTCCTGCTCCGGCGTGCGGCTGGAGGCGAGGGGAAGCGACGCTGCGAGGCGGGACGCGCGGCGTCGGTCATGACGTGTCGATCCTGATCCGGCTTGGGGAAGGCGATCGCGCGGGGCGCGGCCCTTCGAACGTCTCGACAATGATCATCCGGCCGCCGCAGCAGGGGCAGCGCCGCGCCGGGTTTCAGACGCCGGCCCTTTCGGACGGTCGTGCGAGACGCGGGGGCCGGCGTTTGAAAGCCTCGTAAGGAGGAAACCGCGGGGAGGAAGGGCGCTGTTTGACCGAGCGCGGCCTATGGGGATTTGAGGATCGCGGTCGGATCGCCGATTTGGGGGCGGTGGCGGAAGGCGGTCGGTTTCATCGTCGGGAGCCGAGACGACGGGCTTCTTGTCGGGCGCGGATGAGGGCGACGGGGATGGGCTCGGCGGCTGGAGAGCCTGTGCGGACGTCGGGAGGACGTCGCGTTCCTGCTCCGGCGTGCGGCTGGAGGCGAGGGGAAGCGACGCTGCGAGGCGGGACGCGCGGCGTCGGTCATGACGTGTCGATCCTGATCCGGCTTGGGGAAGGCGATCGCGCGGGGCGCGGCCCTTCGAACGTCTCGACAATGATCATCCGGCCGCCGCAGCAGGGGCAGCGCCGCGCCGGCGAAACGGCTTCGGCCTGGCCGTCGGTCTCGGCGTGCGAGCCCTCGGGTGCAGCCTCGGGCGCGGCGAGCGCCTGGCGGACGCGCTCGATGTTGCTGGCTCGGACCGCGCCGGCGAAGAGGCCGTAGTGTCGGATGCGGTGGAAGCCGCTCGGCAGCACGTGCAGGAGAAAGCGGCGGATGAACTCGTGGGCCGCGAGCGTCATGGTCTTGAACCGGTCGCGGCCTTCGACCCGATAGTCCTTCCACTTGAATGTGACGCCCTTGTCGTCCAGCTCCATGAGCCTGGAGTTCGAGATCGCGACGCGGTGGGTGTAGCGGGCGAGATAGGCGAGCACGGCCTTCGGCCCGGCGAACGGCCTCTTGGCATAGACGATCCATTCCGATCGGCGCAGCGGCGCGAGGACGGCGTCGAAGGCGGCTTTGTCGGCGAGCCGCGCGAGGTCGCCGAGGAAGACGAGGCGTCCGGCCGCATGCAGGGCTGCGAGCCCTTCGAGGAAGAGCCGGCGGAAGAGACGCGACAGCATCCGCACGGGCAGGAAGAAGCCGGGCTTGCAGGCGATCCAGCGCGATCCGTCCAGCGACAGGCCGCCGCCGGGAACGATGACGTGGACGTGCGGATGGTGGGTCAGCGCCGAGCCCCAGGTGTGCAGTACGGCGGTCAGGCTGTCAATCGGCTCACAAAACTGACCCCCGATCGGCGTGCAAAATTGACCCCCCTGATGTCGCACTGACGGCAGCGCTTGCCCCGGCGGAGCTGGTCGGGGTTGCGCAGCCGGGGCGAGCGCGGGGGGGTGAGGAACGATCTAGAGCTCAGGCGCGGTTCTTGAAGCGCCAACTCTCGTTGCCGGTCTCGACGATGTCACAGTGATGCGTGAGACGATCCAGGAGCGCGGTGGTCATCTTTGGGTCGCCAAAGACGCTGGGCCATTCACCGAAGGCGAGATTTGTTGTGACGATGATCGACGTGCGTTCGTAGAGACGGCTGATCAAGTGGAACAGGAGCTGGCCGCCGGACTGCGCGAACGGAAGATAGCCGAGCTCGTCGAGAACGATGAAGTCGAGCCGCGTGAGATAATCGGCGAGCCGCCCTTGACGGCCAGATCGACCCTCGGCTTCTAGCCGGTTGACGAGATCGACGGTGTTGAAAAAGCGGCCTCGCGATCCGGCGCGGATACAGCTTCGTGCGATCGCGATCGCCAGGTGGGTCTTGCCGGCGCCGGTTCCGCCAACCAGGACGACGTTGCGTTGCTGAGCAACGAACACACCGCTGGCAAGATCGCGCACCAGGTTCTCATTGATCAGCGTGTCTTTGAACGCAAAGTCGTTCACATCCTTGGCGAGCGGCAGCTTGGCGGTCGTGAGCTGGTATCGGATCGAACGCGCCTGCTTCTCCGATATCTCGGCCTTGAGCAGATCGCCGACCAGTTGCTGGGGCTCATGCTTGCGCTTGAGCGCGGTGGCGAGCGTCTCGTCGTATGCGCTTTTCATCCCATAGAGCTTCAGTTCGCCCATCATTTCGAGGACTTCGGTTCTCTCCATGGTCATGCCCTCCTGAGCTGGTCGTATCTCGCGCAGTCAGCGACCGGCGCATGTCGGAGCCTCAGCGCATCCGGGGTGAAGATGGGCGCAACAGGTCCAGGATCGCGTTGGCGCGCGAGGATGTTGATGATCACGTCGGACGAATGGACGCCCTCTGACATCGCCTGAGCGCAGGCGGCTTCCACCGCCGGCAATCCATCGGTGAGCACGGTGGCCAGGATGGCGACCATCTGGCGGTCGCCATCATCGGATTCGGCGAGCTTGCGTCGAACCCGCTCGAGCGCCGCCGGCAGCACCCAATCCTTGAACGGAGCGCCGTTGCGCAGGGCTCCAGGCTTGCGGGCCAGGACCGGAACATAGTGCCAGGGATCGTAGACTGTCTCGCCGCGACCGTAGTTGCGGGGATGCTCTGCGACGATACGCCCATCCTGGCGGACGACGATGCGATCGGCGTAGGCATGGACCTCGACTGGACGACCGACTGCGCTGGCGCTGACCGAGTATTTGTTGTTGTCGAACCGCACCAGGCACGTCTTCGACACCGAGGCTTGTTGCGCATGGAACCCGTCGAAGCGACCGCGATAAGCGATGAGCTTGGGCCGCTCTTCCTCGAAGACCTCCCATACGGTCTGCTCGGGGCGTTCGGGGTGCGGGTGGGCCTTGGCGTAGGCGATGCACCTGTCCATGAGCCAGGCGTTCAACTCATCGTACGTCTTGAACCGCAGCCGTGGCGTGAAGAAGCGCTCACGAACAAGGCCGACCTGGTTCTCCACCTGGCCTTTCTCCCAGCCTGACGCCGGCGTGCAGGCGACAGGGTCGACGAGATGGTGCGAACACATTTGCAGGAAGCGGCGATTGTATTGCCGATCCTTGCCGACGAAGATCGTGTCGACCGCCGTCTTCATGTTGTCGTAGATGCCGCGCGTGCAGGCGCCCTTGAAGAACGCAAACGCCCGATCGTGCGCGTCGAACACCATTTCCTGGGTCTCGCGCGGATAGGCGCGTACGAACATCATTCGGCTGTGGCAGAGGCGGACATGCGCGACCTTCAAGGTCGTTGTCACGCCGCTCATCACGACGATCTCGTGGCTCCAGTCGAACTGGTAGGCCTCGCCCTGCGCAAACGACAACGGAACGTAGGCGGTAGCCGACTGGCTCGAGTGCTCGCGGCTCCAGATCTTGGCGTAGCGTCGGACGGCGTCGTAGCCGCCTTCATAGCCCAGCGCCCGCAACTCCTCGAATAGCCGGATCAGCGTCAGACGTTCGCGCGCTGGCGCGTCGGCATTCTTCGTCAACATCCGATCGATGTCGGCCTTCCAGCGTCCCAACTTCGGGCGTGGCTGGACCTCTCGCTCGTAGGAAAAAGATGTCTCGCCCGAGCGTAGAATCTTCCGAACAGTATTGCGCGATATCTTCAGATCGCGGGCGATCTCCTTGATCGACTTGCCCCTGGATAAATGCTCGCGCCGTATCCGGGCGATCGTCTCCACAACCAGCATCCCCCACCGCCCGCGTCACACAAACGCGGGCAGCCGAACAGAGCGAAAACTAGGGGGTCAATTTTGGACGCCGATCCCCCCGGCTAGGGGGTCAAAATTGCACGCCGAAACACACTCTAAGGGCTCCTTGACTGCCGGCGCTGGCCTTCGTGAGCAGCTGCGCCGCGATCGCCTGGAGCCCGGTTAAGGTCGTGGGCTCGCCCTTTATGAAGACTTTCAGACGCGCGTCGAGGAGCGCGTCGATGATCGCATCCGCGCGCGGCGGCTTTCCGGCTCGTTTTCGCTTGGGGTTCCCAGTCTGGCCGGGGCGCCAGCGGCTGCTTTTGGGCGGCCGTCCATAGCCGAACTGCGCTTTGTCATTGTTGTCGCTAGAAGAGTCCACTGCGACCTCCTTCGCCGCTGTTTGATGAGCAGAAGAATGGTCGACGATGTAGCGCGATTTGACTGCCTACGTAAGTGGAACTGATTCGAGCCTTTTCCTCACGAATTCGAGTCCAGGTCACCCAACATCCTCGCGTGGTGAGCCGCGTTCTTCAGATATTGGACAAGCTCCGCCCGATCGTTTTCATAAAGCGCTTCATTGGCGGCGGCCGTGAAGTGCGGGCGCCAACCATTGAGGGGGTCACCACGGCGCTCACGTTCCGTTCTGGGCAACCGATCGCCGCCGGGAACAACGGCGAGATTCCACAACTCTTGAGCAGCCGCGGCCGCTTTCGGATTTCGCGGGCCATGGCTGCGCCCACGAACATACTTCCAAGCCTCCGAGACAATTAACGCGCAAAAGACTTGAGGCGAGATGGAACGCGAAGGAACGGCAAGCCCGGCGCCTGCGCGCGTTTTCCCATTCGCGCTGACCAACCCCGCGGATTTACCTCCGCCTTCCGCCCAACCGTGGACGAGCATCAGAACTCTCCTGACGTCAGCAATTTCGGCTGGGTTCGGTTTCGGGGCCAAATATTCTGTGAGCTCCGGCTCAGATAATGCGTTCGACAGTTCAAGGGCCGCCTCTTGCATCCGCTTGAGCCGCTCCGTCACTTGAGCTCTCGACATCCGTTGTTCCCAGACATGCCGATGCAGCGCCAGCGAACCCGACCAATTGACGAAATATTCGATCAGCCACTCCGGTGGGGTGTGTCCGGAGACTTGTTTCGCCAAAGCCGGCGTAACAGCCCGTTTGCGGTCGATCTGAGTTTGGATGTCGTGCTGATCGACCATCGCGGATTCAATTCCCAGTTCGCTTTCAAAATACCCTTTTCACCGGACGGAATTCCCAAATGGATCTCACAGGGAATCGCGCGCGCAAGTCCCGGTGGGGAGCCACTTATTTCGGGCCATTCCCGTGGTCTCCGCTCAAAAGCGGCTAAATTCCCAGTTATTTTCCCTGAGAGATGGGAATTTCGGCGTCAGAGACCGGTTTCAGCGGACTGCGTCCGCCGCCACGAATTTAGTATCTGATATTACATGCGATTTTGACTTTGGTTGAGTTGAATTCGGGCTTCTTTTCCAGGGCTTGTCGCGGATGCATTTTTGCGTCACCTCACGGAGACGATTTCTCGGCCATTCTCTGCCGGTTTGAATACCTAAGTCACAAAGTCTGATTTCGGTGGTACGGGCGTCTCTGACTGCGTGCTAGGCAACGCCTGGCGGAGGGCAGCTTTCGTTGGTCGCACCGTCTAGGTAGTCCTCTGAACGAGACGCCAAGTGGGTTGCGACCGCCGCCCAAAAATTGAAGCGCTTGCGCGATCGTGCGCGCCGAGCTTTTCTCAATTCGGACTTTGCCAGTTTCTGGGCGGGAAGCTCGCCATGCCTACTCGACAAGAGGCCCGCGGCTTTAGACGGATGGATGAAGCTCGATACGATCTGCTTTTCGGTCATTTTCCCAGCCTACGCACAATGAACGCATCAGTCGGGGCCTCCACTATAAGCGCCCGAAATTATCCTTCTTCGGAGTTGGACCCCGCCACTTTGCGACACATACATGACGCGAAAGTTACGCTTGTCAACCACACCTCTCGAGGGAAGGCCTGTGGCGGATGCATTTTCGCTCACCCTGTAGAGACGTTTTCCCGGCCTCTCCGTGCCGTTCCCGGTCCTCAAGTCTGGAAGTCGACTTTCGGTGGTACGAGCGTCTCTGACTGCACGGTCCCCGGGGAGCATCTTTCGGTCCTCACGTCTCCAAGAGAGCCGGCAATTCTGCAAGGGAACGTCCGTGGCTGAACAAGTTTGCGCTCTTCGCCGATGTATCGTGTGGGAGGAGCACAGCCGCGTCGGGCCGGGGAGGGAATCGTAAGGGATAGACTATCGGGTTACGCGAATCCCAGCGCGGCTCGCTGATACCGCCAATCGCGGGGCAGACGCGTGTCGGCCATCAGCATGTTGGCAGTGAGCCCAGGCGGTTGCTTCCCTGCAAGGATCGCGGCGACAATATCAGGAGCGAGAAAGGCCAGCCGCACAAGGCGCGTCGCATAAGAAGCTGTGATCCTTTCCTCGTGCGCGATGGCCTCGAGCGGCGGACAGTTCGATTCGAACGTTCGCTTGGCGATCTTCTGGCCGCGCACGAGCAGTCGGTTACCAGCATCAGGTCACGGTCCTCAGCGGCGGCTCCGACCCGGCGCACGAAGTCATGCCGCGCGTCCACCTCGTCGCCTCGCTGCTCAAGCGATGGCTGATCGGTACTCACCAAGGTGGCGTCCAGCATCAACATCTCGACTACTACCTCGACGAATTCACCTTCCGCTTCAATCGCCGCAGATCAAAGGCCCGCGGGCTGCTCTTTCATCGCCTCGCCCAACAAGCCCTCGCCGTTGGACCCGCGCCCTACAACGCCATCGTCAAGCCACCGGGTTCCAGCGACTCCCGGACAACGGGGCAATGAAGGGGATACCAAATTCGTAGAATTTCCAGGTCGACGGCAAACCCGCGGCCGGCATCGCGGTCTTCCAGACGCCCGAAGCGAACTCGTTGCAGGTCGGCAAGGAGATCGATGACACAATGGCGAAGCTGTCGCAACGCTTCCCCGAAGGGCTGCATTACGCGATCCCCTACGACACGACCATTTTCGTCAAGGACTCGATCGCCGAGGTCTACAAGACGCTCTACGAAGCCGGCATCCTGGTGCTGATCGTCATCCTCGTCTTTTTGCAGAACTTCCGCGCCACCCTCGTCCCGGCGACCACGGTGCCAGTCTCCATCATCGGCGCATTCGCCGGCATGGCGGCGCTCGGCTTCACCGTCAACCTCTCGACCCTGTTCGGCATCGTGCTGGCGATTGGCATCGTCGTCGCCATCGTCATCGTCGAGGGGGTGACAAAAAATATCGAGCGCGGCATGTCCGGCCACGACGCGGCCATCCAGAGCGATGAACGACCTGATTGGTCCGGTCATTGGCATCACCCTGGTGCTGATGGCCGTGTTCCTTCCGGCGGCGTTCGTTCCGGGCCTCACCGGCAACATGTTCGCCCAGTTCGCGCTCGTTATCGCCGTGACCGCGCTGATCAGCGCGGTCAATGCGGCGACGCTGAAGCCGACCCAGTGCGCGTTATGGCTTCGCACCCCCGTCCCGCCGGAAAGGCGAAACATCCTCTTCCGCTTCTTCAATCATGTCTACGACCCGATGGAGCGCGCCTGTACCGCCCTCATTGGCCGGATGGTCCGCAGGAGCGGCCTCATGGTCATCATCGCGCTCGGCGTCTCGGCGCTTGGCGTCTGGACCATCGCCCACATCCCGACCGCCTTCATCCCGATCGACGATCAGGGCTATCTGCTGCTCACAATCCAACTGCCGGAAGGCGCGGCGCTCGGCCGCACCACCGCGGCGATGGAAGAGGCGACCAAAGCCGCGCTGGCCATTCCCGGCGTCGATCGAGTCCTCTCGAACTCCGGAATGTCGATGCTCGACAACAGCGCCGACCTCTTCAATGTCACAACAGCGTGGGTGATGGAGAAGCCGTTCGACGAGCGGCTGAAGGCCAAGGATCAGGATTTCCTCACCATCTACAATCGCCTGCAAAAGGCGCTGGCGTCGCTTCCCGACGGCAAGGCTTTCATCCTGCCCCCGCCGCCGATCCAGGGCATCGGCAACGCCGGCGGCTTCCAGATGCAGCCGAACTGCTCGGCGGCAGCACCGACTACCAAAAGCTCGGCAATCCGACCGACCAGATGATCAAGGAGGCGAACAGCGATCCGGCCCTCCGGAACGTGCTGACGACCTTCAAGACCTCGGCGCCGCATGTGACGCTGACGGTCGACCGCGACCGGGCTCAGACCTTGCGCGTCAGCGTCGGCGACGTGTTTGCGACGCTGACCGACTATGTCGGGTCGACCTATGTCAATCAGTTCAACAAGTACGGCCTCTCGCTCCAGGTCTATGTGTAGGCGGACTCGCATTACCGCCTGCATCCCGACGACCTCTTGAACCTCTATGTCCGCAGCCAGGACGGCAACATGGTGCCGCTCGGCGCGGTCGCCCACCTCGGCTCGACCGTCCAGCCGCCGCTGCTCACCAACTACAATCTCTATCCCTCGTCGACGATCATCGGCGGTCCGTCGCCCGGCTTTAGCTCCGGCCAGGCGATGGCGGCCATGGCGGCGATCGCCAAGCGGGTCCTGCCGGCGGACGTCTCCTTTGAATGGACGGGGATGGCCTACCAGGAGCGGATCACCGGCAGTCAGCTCGGCCTGTCGCTGCTGCTCGTCTATCTGGTCCTCGCCGGCCAGTACGAGAGCTGGATCCTGCCGCTGGCCGTGCTTTCGGCGGTGCCGCTGGCGCTGCTCGGCCCGGTCGTCGCGCTGAAAAGCCTCAACCTGGCGGACAATCTCTACACCCAGATCGGCCTCATGCTGCTGATCGCGCTCTCGGCCAAGAACGGCATCCTCATCGTCGAGGTGGCGCGCGAAATGCGTCTCGTCCACGGCAAGTCCATCTGGGAGTCCGCGGTCGAGGCGTCACGCACCCGCTTCCGACCAATCCTGATGACGTCGTTTGCTTTCATTCTTGGCGTGTTGCCGCTGGTGCTCGCGACCGGCGCGGGCGCCAATGCAAGGCGGTCGCTGGGCATCAGCGTGTTCAGCGGCATGATCGCCTCGACCTGCCTCGCGGTGCTGTTTGTGCCGTCCTTCTTCGCCGTGCTTCAGCGCTTTGCGGAATGGCGGAGCAGCCCCGAGAAGCCCGCGCGCAAGCCAGCGCCCGAACCGCGCGCCTGAACCGGCGGCGGCCGAGGGCGCGTGAGCCGCTGTTTCGAGTTGAGCGACAGCATTGGAAAGGTGGAGCATCGGCATGAGTGTGTTCAAGACCGCCGCGTTGATAATTCTGTTATGCGCCGCCTCGGCACACGCGCCGCCGGCATCGGCGCAGCAGGACGCTAAGCCGCCTGCGAATCCGCCCGCCGGGGCCGCGGCGCCCCGGCCATCGAACCCAAGGCCATCGAACTCCTCGATGCGATGAGCGCGAAACTGGACGCGGCGAAGAGCATGTCGTTTTCGGTCAGGACCGCCTTCGAGGAGCCGGCGCGAAACGGCCAGCCGCTGTTCTACATGGTTCAGGCGTCCGTCTCCGTGGAGCGCCCGGACAAAATGAAGATCGTCACCTCTGGCGACGGGCCGCCGTCCGAGTTTCTCTATGACGGCAAGACGATCATGGAGTACCTGCCGACCCAAAATATGGTCGCAGAGACAGGGGCGCCGCCCGAGCTTGGAGCGATGCTCGATGACGTCTACGAAAAGTATGGATTCTACTTCCCGTTCATTCACTACCTTGTCGATCAATCGCACGAGAAAATGATCGACGGGCTCACGTCGGCTTTTGTCATAGGCCAGTCCAAGCTCGTCGGCGGCACAACGACCGATATGGTCGCCATCGCCAACGACCACGTCCAGGTTCAGATCTGGATCGGGTCCGACGATAAATTGCCGAGACAGCTGTGGCTGACATTCACCCACGCGCCGCAGAAGCCGCTGAGGATGACCGAATTTTCGGATTGGAAGCTCGGTCAGCCGATCGACATAACGCCGCCCAATACGCAAAGCGCAGAGAAGATCGACTTTGCTCGCCCCGACGCCGCCGCGGCGAAGTAGCGATAGAACCGATTGAGGGTAAAGAGATGAAAAGCTCGACAATACTGGGGTTCGCCATGCTGGCCGCGCTTCTGGCGACGGCGCCGGAAGAAGCGCTGTCTCGCGGCGGTGGCGGCGGAGGCGGAGGCGGACATTTCGGCGGGGATTTCGGCGGCGGGGATCGCGGCTACTCAGGCGGCGATGACTCGTGGCACGGAGGCGGCGTCGACGCCGTCGGGGGAACCTGGCACAAGACGGTTATCATGCCGACGCCTACTATAGCGGCTATGGCGGCGCCGCCGCCGTCAACCACTACTATGCCAATGGCTGCTACAACTGCGGAGGCGCGGCTTGGGCCACGGCCATGGCGACGGGCGCCGCCGTGGCGACGGGCTACGCGATCGGAACGACCGTGGTGACGCCGCCGGCGAGTTCGGAGTGCCAGCATGAGACGGTCGTGGGGGTCCACTACTATGTCTGCGGCACGACGTGGTTCCGGCCCTACGCCGGCAACAACGGGCTCTACTACAAAGTCGTGTCCGCTCCGCGGTAGCTTGCCGACCCCGCCGCACGCTTGATCGCCTGGTTTCACGCCCTCGGCGAACGACCGCTATTGTCCCTTTGATATGAGTCCTCTGTTGTCATGATGGCGCGGGGGAAGGGACCCTCGAACACGGTTTCGTTAGCCTGAGCCTGCATTTCAGGTCCAGCAAGTAACGCTGGTATCGGGCCCCCGCAACCAAACAAAAGCCCCCAGCGCAAACCCGCTGGGGCTTTTTGCTTTTGGAGCGGCGCCAACCGCCCTTCCGCATGAGCGCGCTCGGCTTGCAGGCCCGACCGTCAGCGGGCACAGTGCCCATGGGCGTGTTTGCGAGGGAGCCTTCGCTCGATGCAACTGATGGGCATGCTGGATTCGCCCTACGTCCGCAGGGTCGCGGTCGCGCTGATCGCGGCCAAAATTCCGTTCGAGCACCGGCCGATTTCCCTCTTCCGCCACATCGATGAATTCTCGAAGATCAATCCGCTCCTCAAGGCGCCGACCCTCGTCGCCGAAGACGGAACCGTCCTGATGGATTCCACGCTCATCCTCGACTACCTGATGGCGACCGAACCCCGGATGTCGGCGCTGGCTCCGTCCGCGCCGGCGAAACGGCTCCAGGCCTTGCGCGCCGCGGGACTTGCGCTCGTCGTGATGGAGAAGGCGGTGCAGCGGCATTACGAACGGGCGCTTCGGCCGGCGGAGAAGCTCCATCAGCCATGGGTCGATCGCGTCATGGGCCAGCTCAACGGCGCCCTCGCCGCGTTCGAAGCCGAACTGCCTCGGACCGGCTGGATCGCGGGCGACGCCCTCGGCCTCGCGGATATCGCGACCGCCTGCGCCTACGGCTTCGTCCGGCTGGTCCACGCCGACCTGATCAAGGCCGACGCCTACCCCAATCTTGCGGATTTCTGCGCCCGCGCCGAGGCGCTTCCTGCCTTCCGCGCAGCGCCGCCGCAGGACGGGGCGACCGCGCCGCTCGCGGTCGCCGATTGAAGTCTGTGACGGATTGATGGGAGCGTAACGTGGCGGCTGGAAGCGAGATGATGCGCGCAGTGGTCGCGGTTCGCCCCGGGCCTCCCGAAGTGCTTGAGGTCGTGACGCGGGCGCGCCCAGCGCCCGGCGAGGGTCAGATCCTCGTCAAGGTCGAGGCCGCGGGAGTCAATCGCCCGGACGTCTTGCAACGCATGGGAAACTATCCGCCGCCGCCGGGGGCAAGCGACGTGCTCGGCCTGGAGGTTGCAGGCGTCGTCGCGGGTCATGGTGCGCATGCGACGCTCCACCGCGACGGCGCGCGGGTCATGGCGCTCGTCCCCGGCGGAGCTTATGCTGAATATTGCGTCGTTCACGAGAGCAACGCGTTGCCGATTCCTTCGGGTTTGACCTCCGTCGAGGCGGCGGCCGTGCCGGAAACCTATTTTACAGTATGGACCAGCGTTTTCGACCGCGGCGCGCTCAAGGCCGGCGAGACCCTGCTCGTGCATGGAGGGACGTCCGGCATTGGGACGACGGCGATCCTGCTGGCAAAGGCCTTCGGCGCGCGTGTCCTGGCGACCGCCGGCTCGAACGAGAAGGTCGGCCAATGCGCGCGGATCGGGGCTGACCTTGGGATCAACTACCGGACCGAGGATTTCGTCGCCCGTACGCTTGGCGCGACGGATGGGCGGGGCGCGGACGTGATCCTCGACATGGTCGGCGGCGACTATGTCGAGCGCAACTACGCCGCCGCCGCCGTAGACGGGCGGATCGTGCAGATCGCCTTCATGCGCGGCCAGAAGGCGAATGTCGATTTGCGGCCGCTCATGACGAAACGTCTCGTTCACACCGGGTCGACGCTGCGCCCGCGCTCGCCTGCGGAAAAGGCTGTGATCGCCGACGCCCTGCGGAAAAAGGTCTGGCCGCTCTTGGAGGCCGGCCGCTGCAAGCCGCACATCGATTCTGTGTTTCCGCTGGCCGAGGCCGCCAAAGCCCACGCGCGGATGGAAAGCGACGCGCATCTCGGCAAGATTGTGCTTACGACATGAGCCCAAAAATCGTTTTTGGTCGATGCGATTGATGGCGTGCCGAAGCCGTTCGATCAAGGCGTCTGGGTCGTAGCCTTTGTCGCCGATCAGGCCGCCGGCAAGCCACGCCGTCGAGCAAGTCGAGCGCCGCGCACACGTAATGAGCTTGGCCATACGTCAGGATGAATCGACAGGGCTGCCCAACGCGTAGGCGAGCACGTGGATTTTAGTCGTCAGACCGCTGAGGGAAACGTCCTATCGTTTGGTCCGCGCTGTTTTTTTTCGAGCTCCGGCAGCGTCGAGGTGCGGCCGTCCATCACATACATGGCCTTGTCCCATTGCCTGTGCAGCTGCGCCTTCAACTCCGGAAGCGTCACGCGAGCCCATTTCGCAGCCTCAAACCGCGAGATCGGCTTAATCCAGGCGTACTTCCAGCCCAACACGGGTTCCTCCAAGCGTCCCCCGAGGTCTGCGGCGAGAACCTGCAACTCGGCCATGATATCCGGCCGTTCCGGATAGAAAATGATGAAATGATATTGCATATATGCTAAACAAGCTTTTCGGACGCGTTCGCTTTGTTCCAGCGATCGCAGGTATTGGACATGCTGTTTCATCGAAATCAGTAGGGCGTCTTTCTTCTTGTCCGATGCACCTATGTAACTCACCCGGCTCGACGGACTGGCCCGGTGATACACCCTGGCTTCAGGAACGAAGCGAACACCCTCGGACGCCAGAAGCACCCGGCAAAAATACTCACCGTCGTCATCAACATGGAGCCGCGTATCCCAAGGTCCCGCCGCGCTGGCGAGTTCTCGGCTCGTCAGCCAGGTAGCGGTTTGCATAAAATGGTGTTCGCCCAGTTTCCTCAAGAGCCACTCAACCGGCGCAAGGTCTTGCCACAGGGAAGTAGGGACGAAGCGCGCGCGTTTAACCTGATAACTAAAGTGGCCCCACGAGGAGGATAGAAGCATCCGCTTGCTGTCGCCTTCGCGTAGAACCGCGAGCTGCCGCTCGATCTTGTCCGGCGCCAGAAGATCATCAGCATCCAGCCATTGAATGTAATCTCCCTGACTGAGCTGAAACGCATGATTGCGGGTTGCCGACGCACCTTCGTTCTCTTTGGAAACAAAGACAATGTCCCGCGATGCAAATCTCCGCGCCACCTCCGCCGTCTCATCCCTGGATCCATCGTCCACGACGATGATCTCTTTGCGTTCCCAAGTTTGGGCAATCGCTGACCGTATCGCGTCGGCGACAAATTCCGCTGCGTTATATGCCGGGATCAAAATCGACACCCGCGGCTTCATCGGCTCCTCAATGGTTTCGCTGAGACTTGGGAGAGCACTCTAAGTCGAGGCCGTATCGGCTGCGCTATTTTTAAGTCAATCTCCTAAGGTAGCCGGCAACTGCTCTGAGGCGAGGCAAAACTATTAGAGTAGGCGCCTCTCACGAGCGCACGCGACGACAGGATCCCCACCCCTTTTTCCGAATCCGAGAGGAGCATACACGAGCGGCGTATGTCCGGCAACCGACACGAGAGCGATCCTCAGAGCGATCCAGTGTTAGTGACGCGTCAGTTGTCCGCCTTTTGTGGCGCGTGAGTTGTCCGCGATATTCGTCTCCCGTTCTAAGCGGGGGCGATGCGGCGGACGAGCGTGTTGGGTCATGTCAATCCGGGCAGCGCGCTTCGGCGCTGGTCCATGTTCGACACTTGCCGGCCTCCCTGGCGCGATCGTCGGAGCGGAGCTGAACGCGGCTAGGCATGCCCGCCTCGATCCGCCAGGCCCGGACCCTCTGCCTTCGGGTCAAAAAGAATCCTCGACAATATATTTCTGATAAACAGGATTAATGCTACAATCCAAAAGTCGAGAGCGTCTTCCCCTGAAGTTAAGGCTGCGACGGCGAACGTGCACGATCCGAGCGATTTTGGCTCGTCGCGTGCGCGCGAAAGCGCCGGAGGCGGTCTTTGGCCCGAGTCGCCCGTACCCCATTGAAAAGCCCCGATTCGCCAAAGGAAATGCAAGGAAATACAAGGTTAATTCCTTGCATTTCCTTGCATTTGGTTGGTCTGGCTTGGATTCAGCTTGGTTTTCCTTGGAAGAAAGCGGCCATACGGAGACCGTGGATATCGGCGGACCGCGTCCGCCGGCGCTCGACGGGCGTCAGCTCAAAGCCCCGCGCCTCAGCGGCGCCGCGCCCAGCGCCAGATCGCCCATTGCCGGCTGAGCGGCGAGGCCTCGCCGGCGGGCTCGAAGGGGCGGGAGGCGTGGCGGTCGAGCCGGTCGAGATCGAGGCGCAGCGCGCCGAGCGGGATGAAGGCCGGCAGGATCATAGGGGGCGAGGACGTGAGCCTTCGCTCGGCCTCGCCGAGCCTTTCGCGCGCCAGCGCCCGCATCTCGGCGCAGGCGGCGACGACCTCGTCGCTCGCCCGGCGCAGATCGAAGTCGCGGACGCTCGCGCCGTGGCGCGCCGCGACGTCGACGGGAAAGAGCGTGGGACCCGCGCCTGCCCTCGACGGTAGCGCGCCGAGCATGCGCGTCAGCGCCAGCGCCAGTCCCGCGGGCGCATGTGCGCCTGCCGTATCGAGGTCCTGCCCGCCTGCTGCGATGCGTGAGGCGAGGCGCAGGCGCGCGCCCTCGCTTTCGTCGGCGAAATGCTCGAACGCCGTCAGGTTCAAATCGTCCTGCGGCGCGATCTCCTGAAGGCGCGCGTCGAGCATCGCCTCGAGATCGTCGGGGGGAAGCGCGAACGCCTCGATCGCGGACATTAGCGCTCGCGCGACCGGACTGCCCGCCGCCTCCTCGACGCGCTCGCCCCGCACGACGCCACGCCACCAGAGGAGCCGCATCGCCATGAGGTTCGGGTCGCGCGCGCGCGACCGCGCCTGCCGGATCTCGTAATCGAACGACGCGAGCGCCAGCAAGCCGTCGCGGGCCTGCCGCGGAGCATAGAGCGCGCCGAGCCATTGATCGCGGGCGTTAGCGCGCGCCAGCGCCGCGCAATGCTTATGGGCGTCGGCGAGCGCATGGGGCTCGCTCACGGCGCGGCGATCAAAGCCGCAGCGACCCGCCGGCCCTCCGCCTGCATGACATTGTAGACCCGAAGCGCGGAGCCGGTCGCCATCGCCTCGAAGCGGAGGCCCGCGCCGCGCAGCGCCGCCCGCAGCGGCCGTGAGATCGCGGCCGTCTCGGCGCCGGTCCCGATCACGACAAACTCGATCGAGCCGGGGGCGGCCGCGAGTTCGTCAAACAGCGGCGCCAATGTCTGCGGGTCGAGCTCATGCGCGGCGGTCGCCTCGATGCCTCTGACGCCGCCCGGAGTGGCGAGGATCGACCCCTCGCGCCGCATGCCGGCGAAGGCGAAGGCGCCGCCCCCGTGCGCCATGATATGATGGCTGCCCGGCGCAAACGCGGCGGGCGAGCCGGAAGCGCTCACGCGTTGACCTTTACGCCCGGCGCGGCCTCATCCTTGTCCTTCGACCGGTCGAACACGTCGGCGCGCACGCCGAGGTAGATCAGCATCGGCGAGCAGATGAAGACCGACGAATAGGTCGCGACGAAAATGCCCCAGATCATCGCTGCGGAGAACGAGCGGATCACATGGCCGCCGAGGAAGAAGAGGGCCAGCAGCGCGAGGAACACGGTCGTCGCAGTCATGATCGTGCGCGGCAGCACCGCGTTGATCGACATGTCGATGATCTCGGCCGTCGACAGCCGCTTGTACTTGCGCATGACCTCGCGGATGCGGTCGAGCACGACGACCGTCTCGTTCAGCGAATAGCCGACGATGGTCAGGATCGCCGCAATCGAGGTCTGGTTGAACTCGAGCTGCGTCACGCAGAAGAAGCCGACCGTCAGGAGAAGGTCGTGCATCGTGCCGATGATCGCGCCGACCGCGAACTGCCACTCGAAGCGGAACCATAAATAGGTCAGGACGGCGATGATCGCGACCACGACCCCGAGCGTGCCGCTCTGCACGAGCTCGGCCGAGACGGTCGGCCCGACCGAATCGACGCTGCGGAATTCGTAGTCGTTGGAGAAGGCCTCGCGCAGCTTGGCGATCGCCGTCTGCTCGCCCGCATTGCCGCCGGGCTGGACGTTGAGGCGCAAGAGAACGTCCGACACGGCGCCGACGCGCTGCACTTCGACCGGGCCGAGGCCGAGGCTCTCCGCCTTGGCGCGGATTTCGGCGAGATGCGCCTCGCCGCTTTTCGCGCGCATGTCGACCTGCGTTCCGCCCGCGAAATCGATGCCGAAATTCATACCAACGAACAGGAACATCACCACCGATATGATCGACAGCATCGCCGACAGCGGATAGCTGACTCGGCGGAAGCGCATGAACCCGAATTTGGTGTTCTCGGGCGCGAGGCGAAGAAGTTTCATGTTGCGATGTCCATGACGTCAGCCCGCCCGCTCAGATCGGCAACTTGCTCGGCCGGCCGCGCCGGTACCACAGCGCGATCATCATTCGGGTCATCGTCACCGCGGTCACGATCGAGGTGATGATGCCGAGACCGAGCGAGACCGCGAAGCCGCGCACCGCCCCGGAGCCGAACAGGTAAAGAATGAGCGCGGCCACGAACATGGTGACGTTGGAGTCGACGATCGTGGCGAAAGCACGCTTGAAGCCCGCGTCGAGCGCCGAGATGACCGAGCGGCCGAGATGCGCCTCCTCGCGGATGCGCTCGTAGATCAAGACGTTGGAATCGACTGCCATGCCGATCGTGAACACGATGCCGGCGATGCCGGGCAATGTGAGCGTCGCGCCGAGCAGGACCATCGAGGCGAAGATCAGGACGATGTGCACGGCGAGCGCCAGGTCGGCAAAAACGCCGAAGATCCCGTAGGTCGTAATCATGTAGACGACGACAAGGAGCCCCCCGACCAAAGCCGCCCGCTTGCCCGCGTCGATCGAATCCTGTCCGAGGCCCGGGCCGACGGTGCGTTCCTCGACCACCGTGAGCTTCGCGGGCAGAGCGCCCGAGCGGAGCAGGATCGCGAGGCTGCTCGCCTCCTCGAGGGTGAAATTGCCGGTGATCTGACCGGTGCCGCCGGTGATCGGCGAGCGAATGACCGGGGCCGAGATGACCTTGCCGTCGAGCACGATGGCGAACGGCCGGCCGACGTTTTCCGAAGTGACCTGCCCGAACCTCTGCGCGCCGCGAAGATTGAAGCGGAACGTCACGTCGGGCTCGCCGGTCTGCTGATCGAAGCTTTGCTGCGCGTCGGTAAGATCGGCCCCGTCCACCATGATGCGCTTCTGAACCTGGAGCGTGCCTCCGCCCTTTTCCATCGGCAGCGTCTCGACTTCGTTCGGCGGGTCGCCGGGATCGGCGACAAGCTGGAAGTCGAGCTTGGCGGTCTGGCCGATGATCTGCTTGAGCTTGGTCGTGTCCTGGAGGCCGGGCACCTCGATCAGCACGCGGTTGGACCCCTGTCGCTCGACAAGGGTCTCCTTGGTCCCCATCGCGTTGATGCGGCGGTTCAACACCTCGATCGACTGCGTGACCGCTTGGCGGACCTTGTCGGCGATGGCCGCGTCGGTCGGAGTCAACTGGACGCCCGCATCGGTCTTCGTCACTTCAAGGGTGCGTCCGTTGCCGCCCGCCAGCGGCCCCCCGATCGGCTGGCTCAGCGTTTGCAGGAGCGCATAGGCCTTGTCCCGCTCGGCGGGATCGGATATGCGCACAAGCACGCCGCGCGGCTGAGTTGCGATGCCGCCCGAGAGCGCGATTTTGCCCTCGCGCATCTTCTGCCGCACGTCGTCGCGCAGGGCCTCGACCTGAGTCTTGACGACCGAAGACTGGTCCACCTGCATCAGCATGTAGGCGCCGCCCTGAAGGTCGAGGCCCAGCACGATCTGGCGCACGGGGATGAAACCAGGGAGCCGGGCGGCCAGCGAATCGACCGCGCCGGTCGGGAAGAAGCTGGGCACGACGAGCAGGATCGCCGCCGCCACAAGCGCAATAACCGAAGCTAATTTCCAGGGGGCGAAACGGAGCATCAGGCTTTCTGACCAATGTTGCAGCGCCGGGCTCGGCGGCGCTCAGGCGTTCTCAAGCGTCTTTCTTGGCCGGCGGCGATTTTGCGGGCGGCGCCGCATCCTTGATCGGCTCGCCCTTTGCTCGAACCTCGGCGATACCCGAGCGCGCCAGCCGCACCCTCACGTTCGGGGCGATCTCGAACTCGACCTCGTTGTCGTCGACCGACTTCGTAACCCTGCCGATGATTCCCCCGGTCGTGACGACGATGTCGCCGCGCCTGGCCGCCTGCACCATCGCCCGCTGCTCCTTGGCGCGGCGCTGCTGCGGCCGCCAAAGCACGAAATAGACAATCGCGATCATCGCCACGATCGGAACGATCTGGACCAGCGTGTCGGTCGTTGGCGCGGCGCCGCCGGTCTGGGCGAAGGCTGCAGTTATCCACACGGGGGGCTAAGGCTCCGGCGACGCGAAAGCCGCGCCGTTCATCAGGGGGTCATTACGAAGGGCGACGCTTATATAGCCGCCGGCCCCGCGAAAGCAACGACGCGCGCCTGTGCGAGCCCTGCGGGTCCTCCCGCTTTATCCGCCGACCTAGCCGAAGAAGGGCAACGCCGTCGGGCTCAGGAACCCGAAGGCGAGGAGGACGGCGCCAATCGCCCCCAGCCCCACGCTGAACCAGATGAGGGCCGCGATCCCGGTGATGATCGCAGCCGACGCCAGCACGATCGCGATCTGGATCAGGCCGCTTCCGAGCTCGTAATGTCCGAGGCGGTGATTTGCCAGTTCGCGCGTTTCAGAGGCCCCATTGGCGCGATCCTGGATCGCATCCAGGCTGTCTTCGGGCTTTTTCGGGTCCTTTTCAAATCGCGCGACGGTCGCCTTGAAATCCCCAATCTGCTTTTCAAACGCCTCTTGCGCTTTCGGGTCGGCGACCGCCGTCTTTTGCGCCTCGAGCATCGACGCCGCCGTTTCGACGACGGTCGAGCGGATCCTCTTGGCCTGATAGAAATTGAACAGATCGGACAACTCGATATTTTTTTCCGTCGACAGGTGCTGAGCGTTCTTTGCGCCGGCTTCGGCGAGGGCCAGCAATAGAGCAAGAACCGCGATGATCAGAGCAACGGTGCGATCTTTTTCTTTGGCCTCAACTGCGGAATTGGTGGCTTCGGACATCAACTATCCCCTCGCTGGAGCGGCGCTCGACAATGCGCATTCGCGTCCTTATAGCTGCCTGCGTCCGGCGGCTCAGGGCGCGTCGATCGGACAAAAGAGGGATCGCGTGACATCGCCTCACCCTGCCGCCGGCTTCGCCTCCGGGGGCGCTGGCTCGGCGGGACTTTTGACGACGTGGGTCGTCTGATTGACGATGACGTTCTTCCAAATGTTGTCGTTGGGCACGACCTTCGTCAGCCCGTCATCGATGCGAATGTACATTGTCCACCATTGGCAAAGACCTACTCGGTAAGGGCGCCCGTGACAATGACAATCCCAAAACCGAGCTCCTGTTGTGAGAGCGAAGTCTCAGGCGCTGGCCCGCGCTCAGCGGGTCTGTTATCAACAGTTGACGCGGACTATGCCGTCGGCGCGATAATGGAGTGGATTCAGCTATGAATAAGCAACTCGCGGAATTCATAGGCACCTTCGCCCTGGTATTCTTTGGCTGTGGGGCGGCGGTCGTCGGCGGCATGGGCTCCGGCCCGACGGCCGTCAATCTGCTCGGCATTGCGAGCGCCTTCGGCTTTGCGATCGTTGCGATGGCCTATGGCATCGGCCCCGTATCCGGCTGCCACGTCAACCCGGCGGTGAGCTTCGGCGTCTTCGTCGCTGGCCGCATGAGCGCAAGTGAAATGATCGGCTACTGGATCGCCCAAGTGCTCGGGGCGCTCGTCGCCGCGGGCGTCCTCTACATCATTCTCTCGGGCAAGGCGCAGGGATGGACCGGCGGTCTCGGCCAGAACGGCTGGGGCCCCGGCTATCTCGGCGAGTACAATGTCGTCGCGGCCTTCGTATTCGAAGTCGTTGGGACGTTCCTTTTCCTTGTGACCATTCTCGGCGTCACGCACCCCTTCACGCCGGCCGGCTTCGCCGGCCTCGCGATTGGACTGGCGCTCGTCGCCATCCACCTCGTCGGCATCAACATTACCGGCACGTCCGTCAATCCAGCCCGCTCGATCGGCCCCGCACTCGTCGGCATCGCCGCAAAACCGGAACGGGTGGCGCAGCTCTGGCTCTTCATCATCGCCCCGTTGATCGGCGCCGGCGCTGCGGGCCTTCTTTATCGCGAAGGCGCTTTGCTCGTGCCCCGGAAGCCGTGACTTCAGGGCTGGTCTGATCTTGCAACGGCCAGCATGGCGGGCCAAAAGCCCACGGCCATGCTCCATATCAACGCCCTGACCTACCGACTCGGCGAGCGTCTCCTGATCGACAGCGCGACCGCCGCGCTGCCGAGCGGAGCGCGCGTCGGGCTTGTAGGCCGCAACGGGGCCGGCAAGACGACGCTCTTCCGGCTCATTCGCGGCGAACTTTCGCCAGAGAGCGGCGCGATCACGTACCCTAAGGGCGCGCGCATCGGCAGCGTCGAGCAGGAGGCGCCCGGCGGCGCCGAGACTTTGATGGACTTCGTGCTCTCGGCCGACGCCGAGCGCGCGGCGCTCCTCGCCGAAGCCGAGGGCGCGAGCGACCCCGAGCGGATCGCGGAGATCCAGACGCGGCTCGTCGATATCGACGCCCACGCCGCGCCGGCGCGGGCCGCGCGTATCCTGAACGGGCTCGGCTTCGACGAGGCGGCGCAGAACCGGGCGCTCAGCGAATATTCGGGCGGCTGGCGCATGCGGGTCGCGCTCGCCGCCGTGCTCTTCGCGCAACCGGACATCCTGCTGCTCGACGAGCCGACCAACTATCTCGACCTCGAGGGCGTCCTGTGGCTCACCGACTACCTCAAGACGTGTCCGTCGACAATCCTCGTCATCAGCCACGACCGCGATCTGCTCGACGACGTCGCCGAGCATATCCTCCATCTCGACCGCGGCAGGCTCACGCTCTGGAGCGGCGGCTATACGAGCTTCGAGCGCCAGCGCCGCGAACAGCAGGTCCTGCAAGGCAAGGCGCTGAAGAAACAGGAGGAGCGGCGGGCGCATTTGCAGGCGTTCGTCGATCGGTTCCGAGCGAGCGCGACCAAGGCGACGCAGGCCCAGTCCCGCCTCAAGATGCTGGCGAAAATGGAGCCGATCGCGGCGGTCGTCGACGAGGAAGCGCTGCCGTTCACATGGCCCGCGGTCAAGAAGCCGTTGAGCCCGCCGATCGTCACCATGGATAAGGTCAGCGCCGGCTATGGCGAGCGCGCGGTGCTGTCGCGAATCGACCTCACTCTATCGAACGACGACCGCGTCGGGCTCCTCGGCGCCAACGGCAACGGCAAGTCGACCTTCGCCAAGCTGGTCGGCGGGCGCCTGCCGCCGATGGCCGGCAAGATGACGCGCGCTAACAAGCTCGAGGTCGGCTTCGTCGCTCAGCATCAGATCGAGGAGCTCGCGCCGGGCGGCACGCCCTATTCCCATGTCGCTGAGCGCATGCGCGGCCGGCCGGAATCGAAGATCCGCGGGCGAGCGGCGATGATCGGCTTTTCCGGCGCGCGCGCGGATACCCGGGTCGAGGAACTCTCGGGCGGCGAGAAAGCGCGGCTGCTCATGGGTCTTGCGACTTTCGACGGGCCCCAGCTCCTGATCCTCGACGAGCCGACCAATCATCTCGACATCGACAGCCGCGCGGAACTCATCGAGGCGATCAACGAATACGAAGGCGCCTGCATCCTCGTCTCGCACGACCGGCGGCTCCTGGAGGCCAGCGTCGACCGGTTGTGGCTGGTGGCGAACGGCACAGTGCGGTCGTTTGACGGCGACCTCGCCGACTACGGCCGCTACGTGCTCGGCCAGGGCGCGCCTCAGCCTCCGAAGGCGAAGCGAGAGCAGGCGGTGAAGCCTGCCCCGGTTCGTGGCGGCAGGCGCGACGATAGGCCTATGAAGCGGGAGCTCGCTTCGCTCGAAGAGCGGATGAGCCGCTTCCAGGACCTTATCCGCCGGATCGATGAGGCTCTGGCCGAGGCGGGCGCGGCGGGCGGCGACGCCCTAAAGCTGGCCGACCTCGCGGCGCGCCGCGGCGACCTCGAGCGGGCGCTGATGTTAGCCGAGGAGGCGTGGCTCGAACTGTCCGAGCGGGCCGAGGCGGGATAACCTGATAAACGCCCGTCTCGGCGGCGTCCGAGCCGGCAGCCTTCGACGGCGGTCACCGCCGCCCCGCCGAAGCCTCGGTCGCGCCGTGATTCGATCGTCTGTACGCCGATCGACGTCGAAGACTATCCACCGTCCCGCCGGAAGCGCCGGCATGAACGGATTCCGCCTCCTTTTGCAGAAGCCCGATGCCCAACATGCGAATCACACGCCGCGCCTCTTTCCAGCTCGCCAATTTGGTCTGGCTTTCCCCGCTCTATCCCGAACGCGCCGAAGCGGAGGAGCGGACGGCGAAGGCCCATGAGCCGGAGGCGAAGGACGGGAAACAGGCCTCGTCGGAAAAACTCCGGCTTCCCGCGGATTCGAGCGCTCCATTCACCGTGAACGCCGGCGGGCGGGCGCTGTCGATCAAAGCGACCGCCGGCTCGATCCGCCTCGTTAGCGAGGATGGAGCCCCGCAAGCCGAGATTGCCGCCGTGTCATACCAACTCGACGCGGCCGACCCGGCCCACCGTCCCGTGACCTTCGCGATCAACGGCGGGCCTGGGGCAAGCTCGGCATGGCTCCACCTGGGCGCGCTCGGGCCCTGGCGGCTGCCGATGGCGAACCTGTCCCCGTCGTCGCCGCCTACCCTCGTCGACAACGAGGAGACCTGGCTCGATTTTACCGATCTCGTCTTCATCGATCCGCCGGGGACCGGATACAGCAGGATCGTCGCGTCGGGAGACGAGGCGAGGAAATCGTTCTTCTCAATCGAGGGCGACATCGACGCGCTGAGCGCGGTCATCCGTCGCTGGCTCGTCGCCAACGGCAGGCTGGCTTCGCCGAAGTTCATCGTCGGCGAAAGCTATGGGGGCTTTCGCGGGCCCCGACTCGCGAAGCGCCTCGCGACCAACGACGGGGTCGGCCTCGGCGGCGTCATCCTGATTTCGCCAGTCCTGGATTTCGGCTCGTTTTTCAGCGGCCCCTTCCCACTTCTGACCCGCCTGCCGTCCTTTGCGGCCGCTCACCGCGAAAAGAAGGGACCGGTCGCGCGCGCCGATCTCGCCGATGTGGAGGAATACTCCGTCGGAGACTATTTGCAGGACTGGTTGCGCGGCCCGCGCGACCGCGCCTCGGTCGAGCGGATGTCGCAACGGGTCGCTGCTCTGACCGGGCTCGACCCTGCTCTGGTGCGGCGGTTGGGCGGCGAGGTCGACAAGGACGACTTCTTGCAAGAGTCCGAACGCGCGGATGGCAAGGTGCTCGCGTTCTACGACGCGACGATCGCGGCCTACGACCCGTTTCCGACGGATTTTTCAAATCGTTCGCTTGATCCGGTGCTGCCCGGCTTCGAGGGTCCTTTCTCGAGCGCGATCGTCGATCTCTACGAGCGCAAGCTCGGCTGGAAGATCGAGGACCGCTACGAACTCTTGAACGGAGAGGTCAGCGCGCGCTGGGACTGGGGCTCGGGCCTGCATCCCGCGCAGTCGATCACCGACTTACGGCAAATGCTGGCGCTCGATCCGAATTTCCACGCGCTGGTCAGCCATGGACTGACCGACGTTCAGGCGCCCTATTTCGCCAGCAAGCTCGAACTCGATCAGATCCCGGACTATGGCGCGCCAGGACGACTGACGCTGAAAGTCTATCGCGGCGGCCATATGCACTATAGCCGCGACGATACGCGGAAAGCCCTGCACGACGACGCGAAGCAGTTGGTCGAGAGGCGGTGATCTCGGCTGATCGGCCGCACGAGACAATTCGAGGGAGCCCCATGCATCTGCTGACCATCGATCCCGTCATCGCGGGCGGCGTCATTCTATCGACGGCGATCACCGACGCGGTCTACGTGTTCTTCAACGCGGCGGTCGCCTCACGCCGCAGGATCGCCGCGGCCTCGTGGAGCAGCATGTGGTATCTGCTCTCGGCCTTCGCGGTCATCAGCTACACGTCGAACTGGACTTACGTGCTGTTCGCCGCGCTCGGCTCTTGGATCGGCGGCTTCCTGTCGATTACCGCGCTCGACCGCAGCCGGCCGACCCAGAAGTGAACCCCCTTGCTATTTCGTTTTGAGCGTCTCGCGGCGGTAGAGCGCCAGCACCTTGGCGCGGTAGATCGGCCGCATGACCTCGTGATGCAGGCGCTGGACAAGCCCCATGCGCCTGCGCTGGACCGTCGTGCCCCCGGTCTCGCGCGAGACGTCGCGGATCGGCGTCGGAAGGGCGATCAGCATCGGCACGCCGGTCACCCAGGTCATCTGGAGAAAGGTGTCGACCGGCCGGTCGAAAGGCTCGGTTGAGGCGAGGAGCCGCTCGGCCGCACCGCGCGACACGAACTGCCCGATCGCCCGCAATGGCGGCGCATGCGGCTTCAGGAGCGAGAATCCGCCTCGTCTCGCGACGACGTCGCCGGCCGGCTCGAGCCCGGCCGCCGGCATGATGAGGTAGTCCCACGCGCCGCGCGCGGCGGTCGCAAAGTCAAGCGCGGCGGCGAAGCGCGTGGCGTCGATGGCGGCGTCGTCCTCGAACACGACGGCGAAGTCGAGCCCGTCGCCGACGATCCGCCTCCAGGCGGCGCGATGGCTAAGAAACGCGCCGATTTCGGTCAGGCCGAGCGCGAACGGGTAGCGCGGGGCGAAGCGGGCGCGCTCATAGGCCGCCTTCGCCTCCTCGGGCGTCAGGCGCGCGCCGTCGACCGCGGGCAGGACCTCGCTCTCGATTTGCAGGCAAGCGCGCAGGGCCTCGACGGTCCTCTTGCGGCCCGTCGCCCGTTCGAGGTGGAGAATGAAAGCCTTGGGCGAGTTCAAAGAACTGGCCGTCCCCGCAAAGACCTGATATGCGCGCTCCTTGGACCGCGAGCCGGCTTCTCGACGCTCGGCTTTGCGCTGCTACCACGTTGCGGGGCCACGAGACCAGACCCGCCAAATGACCCCTTGAGGCATGACGGACCGAGCGAACCCGATTCCCGCGCGCCCCTCGCCAGCCCTCCTGCCGATCTCCGCCACGGTCATCTGCAAAAACGAGGAGGCGTGCATCGGCAAGTGCCTAGCGAGCCTCGACGGGCTCGCGGAGATCGTCGTCGTCGATTCCGGCTCGACGGACGGCACGCTCGCGATCGTCGAGGATTTCGCGAAGCGCGGCTTGCCGATCCGGCTCATCCGTCAGGACTGGCTCGGCTACGCGCGGCAAAAGCAGTTCGCCCTCGATCAGGCCAAAGCGCCCTGGGTGCTCAGCATCGACGCAGACGAATGGCTCGACGACGACCTTCGCGCCGAACTGCCGCGCCTGGCGAGCGCAGGCGAATCGATCGCGGGCTGGCAGCTGCGCCGCACCCTGACACTTTACGGGCAAATGGCCCCCGTGAGCCTCTGGACGCGCCCGGAGCGCATTTTGCGCCTCGTCCGGGCCGGGCGCGCCCATTTCGACGCCGACCTCATCGTCCACGAGGGATTGATCGCCGACGGCAAGACCGAGGTCGCGCGCAAGGGCCTGTTGCGCCACGAGCGCGGCCTGCCGCTCGATGAGCAGATGCGGAAGGAGATCGTCTACGCGCGGCTCAAGGCCGAGCAGCGCCTCGCGAACGGCCGGAAGCCGTCGCGGCTCAAACTTATGTTCAATCCGTCGATCTACTTCTTGCGGATCTTCTTCTGGAACCGCTTCTTCCTGTGCGGCTGGGCCGGGTTCATTCACGCCGCGACCGGCGCGACCTATTCGCTGATGACGGAGGCCATGCATCGCCAATTCTACTACGCCCGCAAAGCCTCCGCGGACACGCCGGGTCGCCCGAGCGGCGCCCGCGAAGGCGTTCGGCCATGAGGAACAAGCGCGAGGGCGCAGCGCTCGACGAGCTCGAAGTCATCATCCCGAACCTGAAGAGACGCTATTCGGGCGGCACGGCGGTGAACCGGACGATCGCCCCGTTGATTGCCAAGCGTTGCCGCGCGGCCTGGTTCGGGCTCGACCGGCCGGAGGGAGTGGCGGGGCTTGGTTTCATCGACCTCCTCAGGTTGCGGTTCATGCATCCCGCCGGTCACGCGGTCCGCATCTGGCACGCGCGCCGCAACACGGAGATGCTGCTCGGGCTCGTTCTCAAGCGGCTCGGCTGGAGGCTCAAGCTCATCTTCAATTCGGCCGGTCAGCGGCGGAAGTCGAGCTACACCGATTTCCTCATCGCGCGCATGGACGCGATCATCGCCACCAGCGAGGCGTCGGCTCTGTTCCTGAGACGGCCCGCAACCGTCATCCATCACGGGATCGACGTCGAGACGTACCGACCGCCGGCGGACCGACTCGCGGCCTTCGCGGCGACCGGCCTTCCCGGCAAGTACGGCGTCGGCACGTTCGGCCGCGTGCGGCGCCAGAAGGGCGTCGATCTCTTCGTCGAGGCGATGTTGAGGCTCCTGCCGAACTATCCGGATTTCACCGCCGTGGTGATCGGCTTCGTCTCGGTCGACAACCGGCTGTTCGTGGAGGGTCTCAAGCAGCGGATCGCCGCGGCCGGACTGTCGGACCGCATCCGTTTCCTGGGCGAACTGCCGATCGAGGAGGTGCCGCTCTGGTACCGGCGCATCTCGATTTACGTCTTCGCCTCGCGGGTCGAAGGCTTCGGTCTCACCATGCTCGAGGCCATGGCGGCGGGCGACGCGGTGGTCGCGACGCGAGCGGGCGCGGCGGAAACGGTGATCGCCGATGGCGAGACCGGCGTCCTCGCGCCAATCGATGACGTCGATGGTCTCGTTGCGGCGCTCGAGCCGCTGATGCGCGAGCCCGAGCGCATCGCGGAGATGGGAAAGCGCGCGCGGGGCCGCGTCATGAAGGACTTCAGCCGCGACCGCGAGGTCGACGAGATCGTCGCCGTCTATCGAGGGCTGTGGGAAGGTGGGGCCGCCCTCACGCCGAAGCGCGGTTCGGCGACGCGCTCGCAAACAGGCGCTTGAACGAGGCCGAAACGTGGTGGCGCAGCATCGCGATGCGGCGGTCGCCGTCCGAGGTGACCCAGTTGAACTGGATGACGCGGCGCTCGCCGGAAAAGGCTTTGTGGCCGTGCCAGGAATTCTCTGACCGTCTGAACGCGAGCAGCGTGCCCGCGTTCGGCGGCACCTCCGTGATCGCGTCGTCGAGATCGTCGGCCGACCGCAGGAGGCGCAACCGACCGCCCGGCGCTTCCCAGTCTGGATTCATGTAGATCAGGATCGTGATGATCTTGCTCTTCGTGTCGGTGTGGATGCGTCCGTCTTTCGGGCTGCATTGTCCGCGCACCGTGATCGTATGCGGGCGCCCGGCGAGATTAAGGCCGAACTTGTCCTCGAAAGCTGCGCGGAACTCGTCGGACTCCATTTGGTCGAGAAAGTCGCGGAACTTCGGTCCAAAGGACACTTGTGCGACCGGGAAGCTGCCGCTCTCACTGATCTTCGGATAGTCGCCGTTGATCTCGGCGCAAGCCTCGGGCCGGACGAAGCCGGGAACGACCAGATATTCAAACGGCTCCTTCGCCACTGGCGCTGCTTTCAAGGCTTCCAGGTCGAGATAGGTCAAGGTCACCGAATAGGCTCCGCACCGACGACGTCATTGACGGCGTGTGTAGAGCGCGCCTTTTGGCCTGTCAAAAGCGCGTTGCCGCAGGGGGCTTGAAGCCCACTTCGGCGCCGTCGCGTCGACAACTGCGGCGCCGGATGGTCGATGACGGCGGGTTCGGCGTTGGAGACTGCGGCTTTTTGGCGCCATTTGGATTTGCTTGGAATCGGCGAAAATCAGCTCAAAACGCCTCGAAACGGACCTTGGATTTTCTTGGATTCTCTCTTCCAAAACGGGCCTTTTCAATGGGTTATGAGGAAATCTCGCGAAAAAAAATTTCGGCCTCCCGATCGGCCCGCAAGCGCCCGCGGCACCACGATGTCGCCTGAAAGTTAAGCGGCCATGCCTTCATCCAGTCCACTCACGCCACGCTGTTCCCGAAAAACGAAACAATAGCAGATATTTTCCAAAAAGTCAAAATCATAATCCGATCGCCCGAACGCCATAAGCGCCCCACGCCCCAGCCGTTCGGGCTCCCAGCGGAACAATCGCGCACGCGGCCGGTTCTTCGCACGACGGCTCTGTGGGGCAGGAAGTGCGCGAAGGGCGGAAGCGGCCAATCCCAACCGTTGTGGTCGACGAAGACGCCCAGCCGGTCGACCGGCTGCGTCTCATCTCGACCTGGTCTATGGCGGTCTTGGCGATCATCGCGACCGGGGCGGTCCTCTATTTCATGCGGGAATTGCTGCTTCCCGTCGTGACCGCCTTCGTGGTCGGCGTGATGCTTTCGCCGATCGCCCGGAAGCTCGAGGCGCGCAATGTTCCGCTGGCGGCGTCCGCCGCGCTGATCGTGGTCTTGACCGCGCTCCTCATCGCATTCGTCGTGGCGCTGATCGCTTCGCCAGTGGCGGACCTGGCGGGCAGGCTTCCGCAGATCAGCGGCAAGCTGCAAGTGTTCCACGGGCTCATCGATTTCTGGCGGCGGCTCGAAAGCTCGATCGGGATCAGCCCGACGAACGCTGCGCCCCCCATTCCGCTGCCGAGCATCGAATGGGTCCCGACGACGATCGGCTACCTGTCTCCGCCCTTGACCGGATTCCTCTACTTCCTCGTGGTGCTGCTGCTCTTCATCACCTGGTGGCCGGACCTCAGAAAGAACCTCGTGATGACGTTCGCGAGCCGCAACTCGCGCCTGACCGTCCTGAGGATCCTCAACGAAATCGAGTCCGACCTCGCCGCCTATCTCGTCACCGTCGCCTGTATCAACCTGGGCGTCGGCGTTGCGGCGGCGCTCATTTGCGCCGTGACCGGGCTGCCGTTCGCCCTGGGTTTCGGCGCACTGGCCGCCACCTTGAACTTCATCCCGATCGTCGGCCCGATCTTCATGCTCGTCGTCATGGCGTTCGCCGGAGTCGTGACCGCGCCGAGCCTCGGTTCGGGCTTGCTTCCGGCCGCCCTGTTCATGCTGGTCGTTTTCCTCGAGGGCCAGTTCATCACGCCCACGATCATCGGCCGCCGGATCGAGCTCAACAGCCTCGCTGTTCTGCTCTCGCTTCTGTTCTGGACCTGGATGTGGGGACCGATGGGCGCTTTTCTCTCGTCGCCGATCCTGATCGTCGCCCTGATCCTCAAAGAGCACCTCGCGCCGGAGGCGTCTGCCTAGGCCCCTGGAACCTTTAGACTGGACGGACGTTGATTTGTCGTCATGCCGGGAGGCTAAGATGAATGAAGCCGCGACAGGCGGAGCGGAAAACAAAGGCTACGATCGGCTCGAGAAGGACCTGACGGCCGTGAAGAACGATGTCGCCCACCTCTCCCAACAGATATCCGAAGCGGTGAACGCGCTGACCGCGATGGCGCAGAACCAGGCGCGGCGGGGCTTGAAGCAGGCGCGCTCGAACGTCGACGCGGTGGTTTCGGATGCCTCGGACCGCGCCGGCTTGGTCGCGACCGCAGCGCAGGACGCAGCGGCGTCGATCGGCGACACGCTGGCGGAAGTCATCCAGGAGCGGCCGGTCGCAACGCTGGCCCTGGCGATGGGAATCGGCTTCCTGATCGGCGTGACGTGGCGCCGCTGATCCCGCGCCGCTGACGGCGCAAATGCTGGAAGGCCTCGCCGATCGCTGGAAGGCGCAAGCTCGCGGCGCCGTGCGGCTGGCGGCGCTTGCCGCGGCCTCGATCGCGGCGGCCGGGATCGCGCTCACCTTCTTGTGCGCAGCCGCCTTCGTCTTTGTCCTCGATCGCTACGGCCTGACGGACGCCTGCCTCGCGGGCGCAGCCGTCTTCCTCGCGGTCACGATCATCCTCCTCATCGTCTACGCCTTGGTTGTGGCGCGGCGCCGCCGAATGGCGGAGGAGGCAAGAGCGCGCGCCGCAAAGGATGCGGCCACGCCTTCCCTCCTGTCCGATGCTCGCCTGATCCTGGCGGCGTTCCAGGTCATCCAGGCGGTGGGCTTGAAGCGCATGCTGCCGCTCCTGGCGGTCGGCGGAGCGGCCTTTGCGCTCGCGGCCTCCGCGAGGCGCCGCACGGGGCCTGACTCGCAGACTGGGCCATGACCGCGGCGCTATATCACGCCAAGCAGCGCAAGAATGAGAAGGATGATCAGGATCGTCCCGAGACCGCCCACGGGGTAGTAGCCCCAGCCGGTGCTGTAGGGCCAGGTCGGCAGCGCGCCGATCAGCAGAATGATGACGATGATGAGAAGGATGAGACGCATAGGACCCCCGCCTAACGATCCGCCAGCTTGGCGTGCCCAACAACGCAAAAAACACGGCAAAGTTCCCGCGCGCCGACCTTCGCGAGAAGACTGTCCAGGAAAGTTGAGCCATGCGCCAATTCACCGGCATTATTTCGATTCGAACCAATGGCCGCGGCCTCATCGACGTCACGCGCAGCGTCGCGAGCTGGATTGACGGGCACGGGATGCATGCGGGGCTCGCAACTCTGTTCTGCCGGCACACGTCCGCGTCGCTCATCATCCAGGAAAACGCCGCCGCCGAGGTCCGAACCGATCTCGAGGCGTTTTTCGAGCGGCTCGCGCCCGAGGACCCGAAACTCTATGCACACGACGACGAAGGGCTCGACGACATGCCGGCGCACATCCGGGCGGCGCTGACCGGCGTTCATCTTTCGATTCCACTGATCGAGGGCCGGCTTGCGCTTGGGACCTGGCAGGGCGTCTACCTTTTCGAGCACCGTCGCGCTCCCCACCGGCGCGAGATCGCCGCGCACCTCATCGGCGAGTGAGGACCTTTCGCAGTCCGGTCACATGCGCAAGAACGCCTGAGGCGAACCGCGCCATCGCCGGGAACGTTCGCCCGCGGGCCACGTTGAGGCGCATCGCGCGCGACCCCCAGCTCAACTTTCCAACCTTTTTTCGAACACGAGGAGGAACTCAATGAAGGCCAAATTGATCGCAGTCCTGGCTCTCGCGTCCTTGCCAGCCTTTGCCTTTGCTGAAGGCGCGGTCGCGGCGGGCGCGGGAGGCGCCGGAACGGGCGCGGGCGGCGCAGCCGGAACAGGGGCCGCCGGTCCCGGGGCGACCGGAACCGGCTCGAACGGCGGTGCCGGAACCGGAACCAGCGCAGGCGTCGCCGGCGCGAATGGCTCGAACGGGACCAGCGCGAATGGAAACTCGGGCGCCGGAAACGCGACAGGAACCGCGAATGGCGCGGCGGGAACCCTCAATCAGACCAATCCCACGATGAGGACCACCCCGTAGTTCCGAGCAGCGAAAGAAAAAGGCCGCCCGGCTCGTTGACGAGCGGGCGGCCGACTTCTTTAAGGGTAAGATCGGCGACTGCGGTTACCAGGTCTGCCGGGACCACCAGTCGTCGACCTGCTGCCTGACCTGATCCTTCTGGATGCCGTAGCGCTCTTGAATCTTGCCTTCGAGCTGGTCGCGCTTCCCGCCGATCTCTGTCAAGTCGTCGTCAGTCAGTTTGCCCCACTGTTCCTTCACTTTGCCCTTAACTTGTTTCCAGTTTCCTTCGACCCGGTTCCAGTCCATGAGTAAAGCTCCATCTGCTCTTTGGGCTCGATGAGCCACGAGCCGGCTGAACCAAACCCCTTCGACGGCGCCGTTGTTCCGCAGTAACCGGCGACTGAAGTCAGCGTCCTGGAACGTCGCGCGTTTTCCCGCTGTTGTTCCGGACACGGAATCTCGAGGGAGCAGAGCTGATGGCGACCATCGCCTACAGAGTGACGCGGGATGGCGCTCAATGGTCGGTCTCGCGCGACGGCAAGCCGGGCATGAGCTACTTCACGCAGGAGGCGGCGTTCGAGGTCGCGGTCGGCGAAGCGGGCGGCGATCTCCGATCCGGACATGACATCGTCATCGAGGTCGCAGCGGCGACGGATCCCGCTGGCGCGCGCGATCGCGGCGGCGTTCCGGTCGAAGGAGACGGTTTCCGCTGAAACAAAGTGCGCGAGCGCCGAGATGCCGGTCACGCTGACAATCGCGGATGTCTGCCTGCGGATTCTGCTGACCGCTCTCGCGAGCGCGGCGCTTGGTTTCGACCGCAGCGTCGAAGGCCATCCGGCGGGGGTCAAGACGATGCTCGTGGCGTTGGCCGCCTGCCTGTCGATGGTTCAGGCGAACTGGCTGATCAACACGGTCGGCAAGGCGCCGAATTCCTTCGTCACGCTCGATCTCATGCGCCTGCCGCTCGGGATTCTGACCGGCGTCGGCGCCATTCTGAAGAAGGGCAGCGACGTCATCGGACTGACCACGGCGGCGACGCTGTGGTTCGTGACCGTGATCGGCCTGTGTTTCGGCGGCGGCCAGATCTTCCTCGGCGTCGTCGGCGCGGCGATTGGCTTCGCGATCCTGCGCGGACTGAAACGGATCGAGCAGCGCTTCCGGCAGAAACTCCCGCCAAGCTCACCGTCAAGTGGCGGCAGGACGCGATCGACCTGCCCGCCGCCCTGGCGACGCTCCGCGTCGCGGAGCTCGAGCTCACGAACTTCGTCATCCGGCGGAATCCGGGCGAAGGCGTCGAGGAGCTCCAGTGCTCCGTACGCCACTATAGTCTTCCCGGCGACCATATCGTGCCGGCTGAGATTGCGGGTCTCGCGCGGCATCCGGGAATTCTGGAGTGGGAATGGAAGGATTGACGGCGGCTGTCCGGCGCCGGCTGGAACTCGGTCGCGCTCCTCGGCGTTTCCGCTTGCGCTGCGAGAAGTCGAGAGTCTGTCCCATGGCGTCCGCTCGAAAGAAACGTAAATGGTCGGCCGACGTCACGGAGCACTCGGACGCGCTCGACCTCGAATCCGGCGTTTTCGCCAAGACGAGCGCGGCCGAGATTGCGCGATCGCTGAAACGTTCGGCCGAGGCGAGCGAGCGGCGAAAGTCGACACCGTTCCGCTCGGCGATGTCGATGCTGAATTTCTACATCAATCGCGCCGGCGGCAATCTCTCCCCGCGCCGCAAGCGTACGCTCGAATCGGCAAAGACAAAGCTACGCCAACTGTTCGGGCGCAAGGTCTGATCCTCTGCCCTTCCTCCGCCAGGTCCCTCAGGAGAAATGTCATGCCCGGTCGGAAAGGCGCCTCGGGCCGCGAGGCCGTGGCAACTGGATACGACGCAGTGGCCGACAGCGCGGTCGCTCGGGAGAGCGATCCCGCGACCGAGATCGCGTCTGCGGAGACTCCTGCGCCGATCATCAAGAATCCGCGCACCGAATATCCTCGGCCTCCGTTCCCGCCGCAGCAGCAGGACCCGCCAGGACTTGCGCTGAAGATGACGCCGAAGCCCGATCACGGCGAGACGAGCTACAAGGGAGCCGGCCGCATGATCGGGCGCAAGGCGCTGATCACCGGCGGCGATTCCGGCATAGGCCGCGCCGTGGCGATCGCTTTCGCGCGCGAGGGCGCGGATGTCGCGTTCGGGTACCTTCCGGTCGAGGAGCCGGATGCTGAGGAGGTCGTCGAGCTCATCCGCGCCGAGGGTCGGAAGGCCGTACCCTTGCCGGGCGACATTCGCAGCGAGGCGTTCTGCCAGCGTCTCGTCTCGGACGCCGTGCGTGAGCTCGGCGGTCTCGACGTGCTCGTCAGCAACGCTGCGGTGCAGCGCGCCGTCGAATCGCTCGAGGACATTTCGACAGAGCAGTTCGACGCGACCTTCAAGACCAACGTCTACGCGATGTTTTGGATCACCAAGGCTGCGTTGCCGCATTTGGGCCCCGGTTCGTCGATAGTGTTCACTTCGTCCGTCAACGCCTACGAGCCGTCGGAAGTCCTCTTGGACTACGCGGCGACAAAGGCTGCGATCATGAACTTCTGCAAGGGACTCGCGAAGCAGGTCGCGAGCAAGGGCATCCGCGCCAACGCCGTCGCGCCGGGGCCGGTGTGGACGCCGTTGCAGCCGAGCGGCGGACAGCCTCTCGACGCCTTGCCGGCGTTCGGCGCAAACGCGCCGCTCGGTCGGCCGGCTCAACCTGTCGAGCTCGCGCCGATCTACGTGCTCTTGGCCTCGGGAGATTCGAGTTACGCCACCGGCCAGGTCTATGGCGCGACCGGAGGGCCCTGATCAGATCCAAAGGGAGGGCCGTGTTGAGGATTCATCGACGCGAACTTCTGGGCAGCGCAGCGGCTTTCATGGTCGCCTCCACCACGCGCGCCGATGTGCTCTCGCCACTGCCCTGGCGACCGGACGCGGGCGAGCCTCCTCAGCCGGCAGCGCCGGGCGGCTGGCGCTTCTTCGTAGGCGGCGAAGGCGCAACCGCCGAGGCGCTGGCCGATCGGCTGATCCCTCCCGATTCCGAGACGCCCGGCGGCAAGGACGCCGGCTGCGCCGTCTATCTCGACCGCCAGCTGGCGGGGCCCTATGGGAGCCGGCGCGGGCTTTATGTAAGCCCTCCCTTCGTCAATGGTTTGCCGACGCAGGGTCCGCAGGAGGCGGACGGTCCTGCGGAAACGTACCGCAAGGCGTTCGCCGCGCTCGACGCCCATGCGAAAGCCCATAAGGGCGACGTCTTCGCCAAGCTTACGCCGGCCGATCAGGACGAAATCATCGGCGGGCTCGAGAAAGGCGAGGCCAAGCTCGAAGGCGTCGACGGAAAGTCGTTCTTCGAAACGCTCCTTCGGGACGTGCAGGAGGGCTTCTTCGCCGACCCGCTGTACGGCGGCAATAAAGATATGTGCGCGTGGAAGATGATCGGCTTTCCCGGCGCCCGGTACGACTACCGCGATTGGGTCCTGAAGCACAACGAGCGCTATCCCCTTCCCCCGGTCAGCATCATGGGACGCGTGGATTGGTCCCTGCCGTCCAAGAGCTAGAGGGAAAGACGATGGCCCGCAGGCTGCCCGCGAAAGACGTCGTCATCATCGGCTTCGGTTGGACCGGGTCGATCCTCGCCAACGAACTGACCGACGAAGGGCTGGAGGTAATCGCGATCGAGCGCGGCCCCTGGCGCGACACGGCGACCGACTTTCCCCCGACCTACGATCAGGACGAGCTTCGCTATCGCATCCGGCACGAGCTCTTTCTGCGGCCGGCGCAGACGACCTTCACCTTTCGCAACAAGATGGATCAACGCGCGCTGCCGATCCGCACCTGGGGCGCCTTCATGCCGCCGAACGGCGTCGGCGGCGGCGGCGTCCACTGGAATGCAGAGACCTGGCGGTTCCTGCCGAGCGACTTCGTGCTGAAGACGCACCTGACGCAGCGCTATGGCGCGAGTTTCCTCCCGCCGGACATGACGATCCAGGACTGGGGCGTCACCTACGACGATCTCGAGAGGCATTACGATGAGTTCGAATATCTCTGCGGCACGTCGGGCCAGGCCGGCAACCTGAACGGGAAAATCACCGAAGGCGGCAACCCTTTCGAGGGCCCGCGTTCGCGTCCCTACCCCAATCCGCCGCAGGCCCAGCCGTTCGGCGCCGCTTTGTTCGCAAGGGCCGCGCACGACCTTGGCTACAAGCCCTTTCCCCAGCCTTCGGGCAACATGTCGCGCCCTTACGTCAATCCGCTCGGCGTCAAATTGGGGCCCTGCACCTATTGCGGCTTCTGCGAGTGGTTCGGCTGCGGCAACTACTCGAAATCGAGCCCGCAGACGACGATCCTGCCAGTGCTCCTGCGCAAGTCGAACTTCAGCTGGCGCGCCGACTCGGAGGTCACGACCATCAACCTCGATCCGTCGGGAAAGCGGGCGACGGGCGTGACGCTCGTCGATTCGGAGGGGGTGGAATGGGAGCAGCCGGCCGACCTCGTCATCCTCGCCGCCTACACGATCTTCAACGTCCAGCTCCTGCTCCTGTCGAAGATCGGCCAGCCGTACGACCCGGTCGCCAACACGGGCGTGATCGGCCGCAACTTCACCCATCAGACGATTTCGGACGTGCTCGGTTTCTTCGAAAAGGACAAGTTCATCTTCAATCCGTTCATCGCCTCCGGCTCGATCGGCATGTGCATCGACGAGTTCAACGGCGACAACTTCGATCACGGGCCTTATGGCTTCGTTGGCGGCGGATATATGGGGCAGGTGCAGACGGGCGGCCGCCCGATCGAGACGACCAACGTCCCGCCCGGCACGCCGCGTTGGGGCGCGAAGTGGAAAACCGCCGTTCGGGACAACTATCTCAGCACGGTCACGCCCGGCACGGGCGTGCATGGCAGCTTCTACAGCTACCGCGACGTCTACTGCGATCTCGACCCGACCTACAAAGACCCCCTCGGCCGGCCGCTCGTCCGCATCACGCTCGACTTCCACGACAACGAGATCAAGCAGAACCGCTTCCTGACCGACAAGTTCGCCGAGATCATCCAGGCGATGGGCGCGAAACAGGTCGAGAAACAATACCGGACGGCGCCGTACGACGTGACCAAATACCAGACGACGCATCTCTGCGGCGGCGCGATCATGGGGACCGATCCGAGGACGAGCGCGATCAACCGCTACCTGCAGAGCTGGGACGTGCCGAACCTGTTCGTCATGGGCGCGAGCGCGTTCCCACAGAACGCTGGCTACAACCCGACCGGAACGCTCTGCGCCCTCGCCTTCTGGTCCGCCGAGGCGATCCGCAACCATTACCTAAAGAGCCCGGGGCCGCTCGTCCATGCTTAGGACCCTCGTCCTCATCGTCCTCATCGTCGCCGTCGCGGCCTCCCTTGCCTGGGGCGGTTATGTGTGGTCGCTGCAAAGGAGCCCCACCCTCGAGGGCTCCCGCCTCGACCCGCAGAATTACGCCCAGATCCAGGAGGGCCACTATCTGGTCTTCGCGGGCGATTGCGAGAGCTGCCACGACGACCAGGACAGCAAGCAGCCCTTCGCCGGAGGGCGCGCGATCGAGACGCCATTCGGCAAGGTCCTCGCCGCCAACATCACGCCCGACCGCGACACCGGCATCGGCGCTTGGAGCGACGCCGAATTCGTTGCGGCATTGCGGGACGGCGCAACGCCGCATGGATCGTTCCTCTATCCCGCGATGCCCTATCCCTATTACACAGGGCTCCCCGAAGCCGACGCGCTCGCCATCCGGGCCTATCTCAACACGGTCAAGCCCGTTCACCACGACGTCGTCTCCAACCAGCTGCCGTTCCCTTTCAACGTCCGTGAGATCATGACGGTCTGGAACGCACTCTACTTCAAGCCGGGGGAGTACGTTTCCGACACCACGAAGTCGCCAGTCTGGAACCGGGGCGCCTATCTCGTCCTTGGACCAGGCCACTGCGGCGCCTGCCATACGCCGAAGAACATCCTTGGCGGCGACGATACGTCGCGTCCACTTGAAGGCTACCGTTTGCAGGGATGGTTTGCGCCGAACATCACCGGCGACAAGGTCAACGGCGTCGGCGGCTGGAGCGTCGATGAGATCGCCTCCTACCTCAAGAGCGGCCACAACCCAGCGACGGGCGCGACCGGAATCATGGGCGAGGAGGTCGCCTTCGCGAGTTCGCACATGTCGGACGACGATCTGAAAGCGATTGCGACCTATCTGAAGAGCCTGCCGGGGCAGTCTCACTCCACCTCGCCGATCGCATCGTCCGACCCGACGATGACGGCCGGCGCGGCGATCTATGTCGATGAGTGCTCGGCCTGCCATGCCGGGGACGGCAAGGGAGTCGATTATCTCTTCCCTGCGCTGGCGGGGTCGCCCAACGTCCACTCGGACGACCCGACGAGCCTCATTCGGGTCGTGCTCGAAGCGGCGCGGAGCGTGGCGACGCCGAGCCAGCCGACCGGCCCTGGCATGCCGTCGTTCGCCTGGAAGCTCAATGACGCGGAGGTTGCTGCGGTCTTGACCTATGTCCGCAATAGCTGGGGCGGCGCGGCGCCGGCGGTCACGGCGGACGAGGTCCGGCAAGAGCGCGCCTCGATCATGGGGAGCGTGAGCCGGTAGTCCGGCTTCGATAGAATTGGAGACCGCCCGCATGAGCCGATATCGCCGACCCGCCGACAAGAACGCGACGAAGCCTCAGAAGCACGAGCCGGATCGTAGCAAGCGCCAGCCCTACAGCAAGGAGAACGAGGACTATTCCGGCGCCGGAGTCGTTCAGCCGCCCGAGGAAAACGTCGGCAAGAGCGACGGGCAAAACCCGCCGCGCAAGCCGTGACTGCTACTCGGCGGCGCGCCGCCCGCCGCCTGCCTTTTCGATTTGGTCGGCGATCTTGGCGACGAACGCTGGCAGATCGTCGGGTTTGCGGCTGGTGACGAACCTGCCGTCGACGACGACTTCCTCGTCCACCCAGTTCGCGCCCGCGTTCTCGACATCCTTGCGGATCGAGGGGTAGGAGGTCATGCGACGGCCCTCGACACAGGGGAATCGGGTGAAGGAAATTATGCGGCGATGAGTTTGGCGAGATAGTCGTCATCCCAAGCGGCGGTTTTGAGGGCGAGGCGGACGGAGTCTCGGCCCTTGGCCTTGCGGGCGAGGTTGACGGCCATGTGTTTGAGGGTGACGACGTTCTCGGGGGCGTTGTCGGTTCGGATGCGGCACTCGTCGTCGCGGAAGGTCATGTCCATGACCCAGTGCAGGCCGTTCTCGATCGCCCAATGGTCGCGCGCCATCGGTCCCAGGCGGTCGGCGCGCCGTGACGACGATGTCAGATAATAGCGGGTCTCGCGTTCGGTCTTGGCGCCGATCTCTCGCGTGCTGTCGACGATGACGAGGCCCTTGAGGCCTGGCCATTCGTGTCGCTGTTGCAGCCAGGCGACGTCGTGGATCACGGTGACGCGGCGCGTCTCGATGCGGCCGTGGTCGCCGTCGACGGTTTCATCGACGCTGACCTGCGTATCGGCGAAACCCCTTGCTTTCTGCTCGTTGGCGAACAATTCGACATCGTTGCGCAACGTCCCCTGGTTGCCCTTCAGCGCCAGAATGTAATCGGCCTTCTTGTCGATGATCTTCTGGGCGATGTCGCGCTGACAGCCGATCGCGTCGATGGTGACGACGGCGCCTTCGATCGACAGCATGTCGAGGAGGGCCGGAATGGCGACGATCTCGTTAGCCTTCTCGCCGACCTTGGCCTGCGCCAGCACCAGGCGTTGGCGGGCGGCGAAGGCGGACACCATGTGGATGGCGTCCTTGGCTCCTTTGTTGCCCGAGCGCCGGGAGGTCTTGCCGTCGATGGCGATGAGTTCGACCGGCGTCTTCATCAGCGCGCCGACCCAAGCCACGAAGCACCGCCGGAACGCCTGAGCGTCGAGCGTGGCGAAAATGTCGCCGAGGTGATCGTGGCTCGGCGTGCCGTTGACGAAGGGGAGGAAGCGCCGCAGCAAGGCGAGCTTCCTCTGGCCGAAACGCGCGATGTCGGTGAAGCCCTCCGCGCCGGCCAGAACCGCCAGCAGAGACAAGAGCAGGATCTCGTCGAGCCGATAGGCCACCTTTCCTGGCTGCCGATGGTCTGGCATATCATTGAAATGAATCAGGAAAACTGTTGTCTCAAAACCCGCCGCCGCCATCGCCTCCGAAGCGTCCACCGTCGTCCTCCCGCCAACCGAATCAGCGGAGATCGACAGATTCAGCACTTTGCGCGTTTGTCACCAACTTCTTCACCCGATCGCCCTGGCCCTCGACAGCGTCGGCCTGTACGAGGAGCCAAGGCCCGTGACAGACGGCGGCGACGAGCTTATCGCCGTCGATGAACGCCTTGACGACACGCATCGCCTCCGGGTCGATCCGCAGCTTGTCCGGATTGATGACGCCGCCGGGGATGACGAGCGCATCGTAATTGTCGGGGTTCACGTCCGAGATCTTGAGATCTGCCGGCTGGCTGTCGCCCCAGTCGGTGAATTTCCAGGCGCGGACGGGTCTTCCCGTCGGCGTCGCCACATCGAGCCGCGCGCCTTTCTTGCGCAGGTCATCGCGCGGGGTGGTGAGCTCGACCTGCTCGACACCGTCCGTGCAGATTGTGAGGATTCGGGCGTCCTGAATGTTCGGCATGGAAAGGCTCCTGAAATCCCGCCCGCGGCCCAACGGCGCGCGCTTCCGATTGTTCCGGGGGCTTTTCTTCCGAGACGCGTCACGGGATAGCGATAGCGATCGCCAGCGGCGCGCCGACGTGGCGCAGCGCGAGGTGTCGCGCACCGCATTCGTTCCCATCAGCTCCGGCTGGCGGTCCACTGGCCGCCGTACTTGAATTCCGGCGCGGACTTGAGCTGAGCCTTGGTGGCGTCCATCGTCGCCCGCCAGATCTTGTTGTTGGCGTCATAGGTCACGGCCACCGCGTCGGGATCGACCGCGACGTAGTGCGTGCCCATGCCAAGGAAGCCGCCGACCGACAGAATGTACCCCGTCACCTGCTTCTGCTTGTTGAAGGCGACGTCCTGGATCTTGCCGATGTCGTTGTTCTGCTTGTTGTAGATGTTGAGGCCGACGACGTTTGAGCTCAGCATGTCGCTGCTTTGCAGGTTGATGAACTGCGGCTTTGCCGGCGTCGGCGTCGCGGCGGCCGCCTGAGGCGCGTTAGCCGGCGGATTCATGCCGTTCGGATTGGCGCCGGCGGGAGCGTTTGTTTCCGCTGTTTTCGCGCCAGCCCTAGGCGCCTTCGCCGTCGAATTTGCGCCGTTAACGTTCGCGCCGGTGTTGGTCGTGTTTGCCGTGGAACTGGCGCCGTTCGTATTTGGGTTCGTCTGCGCCAAGGCGGTGGCGCACGCCAGGGCGGTTACCGCCGCCGCGGCAATGAAGAAGCTGCGCATGGGGTTCACTCCTCATAGACCCGAGAGTTTTCGGAAACTCGAACGCCACCGGAAGGGTTCCACCGTCAGCGCGCTTCTCCTCCGGCTTCAGTCTCAGGGCATGGCGCCGGACCCGCCCTGGGGGAACAAACGGACGCTGGCGGCATTTCGGTGACGCAAGGACGCGAGCCGATGCCGACGCCGCAGCCGAACGATCCGATTCCCGTCCCGGAGCCTGCCATCGTCCGGCCGCCGACGCCGGCCGAGACGCCCGAGCCGGGCGAGCCCGCCGGCCTGCCGGAGCCCGGTCCGGACATCGTCACGCCCCCGCAACCAAGCGAGGTTCCGCCGGCGCGGCCTCAAGAGATGCCGCAGGGGCGGCTCACGCGGTAATCGTGGCTACCCGGGCGCTCGGCAAAACGCAGGAACGACGCATGTCATGGAGGGAGCGATGAGACTTCAGGAAGGCGTGCGCTCGCTTTTCCTGCGCGAGTTCCTGGCGGCCTTCGCGCTGTCGCTTCGCTATATGTTCGTCAAGCCGAAGGCCACGCTGAACTATCCCAACGAGAAGAGCCCGCAGTCGCCCCGCTTTCGCGGCGAGCACGCTTTGCGGCGCTATCCCAACGGCGAAGAGCGTTGCATCGCCTGCAAGCTCTGCGAGGCGATCTGTCCCGCGCAGGCGATTACGATCGAGGCGGATCCAAGCCGCAACGACGACACGCGCCGCGCGACGCGCTATGACATCGACATGGTCAAGTGCATCTACTGCGGCTTCTGCCAGGAAGCCTGCCCGGTCGACGCCATCGTCGAGGGCCCGAACATCGAGTTCTCGACCGAAACGCGGGAGGAGCTGTACTATGACAAGGAGCGGCTCCTGGCCAACGGCGATCGCTGGGAGCGCGAACTCGCTCGAAATATTCTGGCCGATGCCCCCTACAGGTAGGCGATCCGGAGCTTTGAGGTGACGCGCTCAGACGTTCTGATTGTCGGCGCCGGGCCGACCGGTTTGGTGCTGGCTTTGTGGCTCGCGAAGCTCGGCGTGGACGTTCGCATCGTCGACAAGACAGACGCTCCAGGCACGACCTCGCGGGCGCTCGCCATCCAGGCGCGGACGCTCGAGCTTTACCGGCAGCTCGATCTCGCCGACGCTGTTCTCGAGCGGGCGCACAAAGTGCCGGCCGTCAACTTGTGGGCGCGCGGCAAGCGCAAGGCGCGGATGCGCTTCGAGGAAGTCGGCGTCGGGCTCACGCCCTATCCCCATTTGCACATCTTCCCTCAAGACGAGCACGAGCGGCTCCTGATTGCGCGATTGGAGGCCGAGGGCGTTTCGGTCGAGCGGCAGACGGAGGTAGTGAGCTATGCGGAGGAGGGCGGCCGTATCGTCGCGCGCCTTCGCAAAGCGCACGGCGACGAGGAATGCGAAGTCGCCTACATCGCGGGCTGCGACGGCGCGCGCTCGCTTGTGCGCGAGACGATCGGCGCGGGCTTTCCCGGCGGGACGTATCAAGACATCTTTTACGTTGCCGACGTGGACGCCGCCGGCCCCGCTATCGACGGCGAGCTGCATGTCGATCTCGACGAAGCAGATTTTCTCGCTATCTTTCCGCTCAAAGGACGTGGCCGCGCGCGTCTCGTCGGCACGGTGCGGGGCGAAGGCGCAACCCACGTCGATTCGCTGCGCTTCGAGGACGTGAGCGACCGCGCGATCACGAACCTGAAACTGGAAGTCGGCGAGCCGAACTGGTTTTCGACCTACCGCGTGCATCATCGCGTCGCCGATCATTTTCGCAAAGGGCGCGCCTTCCTCGTCGGCGACGCCGCCCATATCCATAGCCCCGCCGGCGGACAGGGCATGAACACCGGCATCGGCGACGCCATCAATCTGGCCTGGAAGCTGAAGACGGTTCTCGACGGCAAGGCGTCCGACGCGTTGCTCGACGCTTATGAAGCCGAGCGCATCGGTTTTGCGCGACGACTGGTGAAGACGACGGATCAGGCTTTCACGCTGGCGACTGCAGAAGGCGGGCTTGCGGATCTCTTGCGCCTCTGGGTCGCGCCGGTCGTGCTTTCGAGCGCGTTCGCGTTCGAGGCGATGCGCGAGTTCGCATTCAAGACAGTGTCCCAGATCAATGTGAATTATCGCGGCGGTCCCTTGAGCCACGGAAAGGCGGGCGCCGTGCATGGCGGGGACCGTCTGCCCTGGGTCGCCGAGGGGCTCGACAACCATCAATCTCTGAGCGCCATGGAGTGGCAAGCGCATGTCTATGGTCATGCGCTGCCCGACGTGGCCTCATGGTGTGAGAGGCACGCGACGCCGTTGCACGTTTTTCCATGGACGGCCAAACACGACCGGGCGGGTCTTGCGCGGGACGCGCTTTATCTCATCCGGCCCGATAGCTACATTGCTTTCGCCGACGAACGCGGCTCGGCCGAGGGATTGCAGCGCTACTTCTCAGAACGCGGTCTTTCCCGGTAATCTGTCGCAAACTGAGCGCATAAGGGACGCACCGCAGGACGTCCGGTTCAGTCACTCCTTCACTCGCGAGGCTTGATGCCCAGCCGTATCGAGGATTACGCCGTCATCGGGAATTGCGAGACGCTAGCGCTCGTCGGGCGTGACGGCTCCATCGACTGGCTGAGCCTGCCGCGCTTCGACAGCAGCGCCTGCTTTACAGCGCTGCTCGGCGAACCGAAGCACGGACGGTGGCTGATCGCGCCGGCGGCGTCCGATATTCGCGTTTCCCGCCGCTATCGCGGCGATACGTTGATTCTGGAGACGGTGTTCCGGACGGAACACGGCGCCGCGAGCCTCACCGACTTCATGTATCGCCGCGACGGGGCTTCGGATCTGGTCCGCATCGTCAAGGGCCTGCAAGGCGAGGTGCCAATGCGGATGGAGCTTGTCGCTCGCTTCGGATACGGCTCGGTCGTCCCGTGGGTGACGAAGCAGGAGGACGGACGGCTTGAGTTCATCGCGGGTCCGGATCGGCTGCTCCTCGACACCGATGTCCCGACCCGCGGAGAAGACTACCGAACCTTGAGCGAATTCACCATCGGCGCGGGACAGGAGGCAAGCTTTGCGCTCAACTGGTCGCCATCTTACCGGCCCACCCCGGCGGCGCTGCCGGCGGGGGAGGCGCTGAAGAGCGTCGAATCCTTCTGGTCCGGTTGGGCCGCGATGTCTAAACCAAGCGAAGACTGGAGCGACGCCGTCCTGCGTTCGCTCCTCACTTTGAAGGCGCTGACGCATTGGGAGACGGGCGGGATCATCGCCGCAGGCACGACCTCGCTTCCCGAGAAGGTGGGCGGCTCGCGCAACTGGGACTACCGCTATTGCTGGCTTCGCGACGCCACGTTCACGCTCTTCGCAATGATTGGCACAGGCTATCTCGACGAGGCAAAGGCCTGGCATCAGTGGCTCCTTCGCGCCGTGGCTGGGTCTCCCGACGACGTCCAGACGATGTACGGCGTCGCCGGGGAACGCCGGCTGGACGAGTATGAAATCCCCTGGCTGCCGGGATACGGAGGCGCGAAACCGGTGCGCGTGGGCAACGCGGCTGTTTCCCAACTCCAGCTTGACGTTTACGGCGAAGTGCTCGACGCCTTCTACGTCGCCCGCCGGGCGGGACTGTGCACAAGCGAGGAGACCTGGGATCTCGAATGCGCGCTCGTCAACCATCTCGAGAAGATCTGGCGCGAACCCGACGAGGGCATCTGGGAAGTTCGCGGCGGGCGCAAGCAGTTCACCCACTCGAAGGTCATGGCCTGGGTCGCCTTCGATCGCGCGGTGCGCTCGATCGAGGAGTTTGATCTCGGAGGTCCGGTCGAACGCTGGCGCGCCGTCCGTTCGGCCATTCATGAGGAGGTTTGCGCGCACGGGTTCGACTCCGGCCGGAACGCCTTCGTCCAGTCCTTCGGGTCAACTGCGCTCGACGCCAGCCTCCTGCTCATTCCTCTTGTCGGCTTCCTCCCGCCCGACGATCCGCGGGTTCGCGGCACCGTCGCGGCGATTGAGCGCGACCTTGTGTGGAATGGGCTCGTCATGCGCTACGACACCGGAACCCGCACGGACGGCTTGCCGCCCGGCGAAGGCGCGTTCCTGGCTTGCAGCTTCTGGCTCGCGGACGCCTACGCCATGCTCGGCCGGCAGGACGAGGCGCGCCAATTGTTCGAGCGATTGCTCGCGCTGCGCAACGACGTTGGTCTTTTGGCGGAAGAGTATGATCCGTCCGGACGCCGCCAGCTCGGCAACTTCCCCCAGGGGTTTTCGCACCTGGCGCTGATCAACACGGCTCACAATCTGGCTAGTGTGGCAGGGCCGGCGGAGCAGCGGGCGGGACGAGTGGATGGAGCCGCGACGAAGCCAGACGAGGCCAAAGCGTCGGTGGCGAAAGGCTCTGGCTGAACTGCGAAAACGCCCCGCGGTGTTGATCGTCGCCGCTGGAGGAACAGGCCGACGCCTCCCGCGTTTACCGCCCAGACAATCTCAAGGAGGTCAATATGTTCGGGTGGGCGATCGCTTTTCTCGTCATCGCGGTGATTGCGGGCATTCTCGGTTTCGGAGGCGTCGCCGGAACGGCGTTCGCCGCCGCGAAGATCATCTTCATCGTCGCCCTGATCGCGTTTCTGATCTCGGGCGTGATGGGCTTTACGAGGAGGGGCGCGCCTTAAGGCGCGCCTCGTTCCCCTATGCCGTCAGGCGGCGGCGCGGGCTCTTCTGTCGAAGAACAGAGCCTGGCTGACGGCCGCTCTGACGGAGTCGGGGTTGAACGGCTTCTGCAACAGAAAGGCTGGCTCCGGACGCTTCGCCGCGCTGCCGAGATAAATGCCCGGATGCGCGGTGATGAACACGACGGGCCTGCTGGCCACGCTCAGGATCTCGTTGACCGCATCGAGCCCGGAGCTGCCGTCGGCGAGCTGGATGTCCGCCATAATCAGTTCGGGTTTGCGCTCGGCAGCGAGGGCGATCGCCTGGCGCTTGGCGCGCGCGACGCCGACAACGCGATGTCCAAGGTCCTCGACGATCGTCTCGAGGTCCATCGCGATGATCGGCTCGTCCTCGATGATGAGGATTTTCGTCGCCAGCTCCTGCGCGATGTCCCGCGCGCCTCGTCCCAGCAGGGTCGCGACCCGCGCGGAGTCGAGGCCCATGATCGTAGCGGTGTCGGGGATCGAAAAGCCCTCCACCGTCTTGAGCAAGAAGGCCTGGCGCGTGCGCGGCGAAAGCGCGGCAAGATTGCGGTCGAACGCGGATTCCTCGCAGTCGAGGCTCACGTCGGAGATATGCGTAGCCGACCACACTTCCAGGTAGAGCTGGTAAAGCGCGATCCGCGGATCGAGGTCGCGGGTGAAGGCCGCGGGATTCTCCAGGAGGTATTCCAAGGTGGCTGTCAGATAGGCGTCGCCGCTCTCCTGGGACCCGTTCAGCGCCCGCGAGAACCGCCTGAGATAAGGAAGCAACGGCGCTATGACTTGCGAGATCGACATTGATGCATCTCTGAGCTTGTTGACCGGATCCCTCGCGGTCGGAACGTCCGGCGAGACCTCGGCCCTACGTCGCCCTCCAGACCGAAACTTCGCAAATTCATTCCGACGCTTCAATTGGGGAAAGTACTTAGCAGCGGTCGCATGTCGCCGCTTTGTCGCCACAGCCCCACCCCTCATTGAGGCGCCGCCATCAGGGCGCCTCAATGAGATTATTTTTCGGGCCTGAGGAACGAAATGGCGAAAGGCCGTGTTGTGCAGTGGGCGTGACAAAGAGCTTGAGCCTTGACGCGAGGCGGGGGCATGAGGCGAGGGGGAATGATGACCAAACCGAAAGCCGCGGAAATGGAAGGTCAGGGCGACGGCGCGCTCGGTCCCAAGGCGTTGGAGGCGATCGGCCGGGCCTTGCGGGCGCATTACGACGATCTTGTCCAAGCGCCGTTGCCGCAGAAATTTATCGATCTCCTGACGCAGCTCGAGGCCGAAGAGCGGTTGTGCGAGCCGCGAGGCAGGCGCGATGCCGCCAAATAGCTTCAAGGACGAGCTCGTGGCGGAGATCAAGAATCTTCGTGCCTTCGCGATCTCGCTGTCTGGGTCGGTGGCGCTCGCCGACGACCTGGTCCAGGAGACGCTGCTCAGGGCCTGGAGCAAGTCGGATAAGTTTCAGCCGGGAACGAGCCTCAGGGCTTGGCTTTTCACGATCCTCCGCAACATCTACTATTCCAACTATCGCAAGCGGGCCCGCGAGGTTCAGGACAGCGAAGGCGTCTATGCGCGACGCCTGACCGTCTCGGGCGATCAGGAAAGCCATCTCGACCTCGAGGACTTCCGCAAGGCGATGACCAAGCTCCCCGCGGAGCAGCGCGAAGTGCTGACGCTGGTCGGCGCGAGCGGCCTCTCGTACGAGGAGGCGGCGGCGATCTGCGAGGTCGAAATCGGAACGATCAAGAGCCGCCTGAGCCGCGCGCGGGCGAAGCTCGTCGAGCTACTGGCGCTCGAGGAACGTTCCGAGCCGCCGCTCGAACGGCGCGTGCGGCGAGCCGGATAGGCGCGCGCTTTCCCCCAACGCTCCCCCTGCTGGCGGAACGGCTCTCCAAGGAACTTGTCTTGCCCAGATCCGTTATTACGGAAATACGTAAAGCGGAGAACACAATTGATCGCCGGCCCCAAACTCAAAGAGCATTTCGTGGAGGGCTCGAGGACGCATTCTTCGCAGAAAGGCTGGTGCTTCGAGCGTTCAAGAAGATGGCTCGCCAATACTGCGTCGCCAAATCTCAAGAAGGCCTTCGAAGACCACATCGTCGAGACGCAGAGACATATCGAGCGCCTTTTGCGGATCTTCGACGACATGGCGTGGCCCGATCAGATCGATAATCCCGTTCATGGAGAGACTTGCGACGCGATCGTCGAAGCCGTCGAGAATAGCCGCCGGGCGATCGAAAACCCGATGGGACCGGAGCCTTTGGACGGCGCCTTCGCCGCGTCGGCGCAGGCGGTCGAGCGCTATGAGGTCGCCCGTTATGGCAGTCTCGAAAGCTGGGCGCGCGGACTCGGCCTGACCTTCGCCGCTCAGCTTCTGCGCGACACGCTCGAGGAGGAGATGAGAGCGGAGAAGCTGTTTGGCCGGTTTGTCGCCGATGGTCTGGGGAACGGCGTTAGCCAGGCGGCGTAGCTCCGCGGTCGTTGCGCGAAGCCTTGGACCAGCGCCTCGCTTCTCTCGCAGATGGGATTGAATTCATCCCGCTTTAGGGCCGAAGAAGCCCCGCCATCGCAAGGGGGCGAGATCCTCGCGCTTGCCGCTGAGAATGTCGACCATCGTGCCGCACCGCGAAGCGCCGGCGCGAGTCCGCTGTCGATGTCGTATGCCATTGAAATGACAACAGAAGTTAAGTGCTATCTTAAACAAATCGGGAACATTTTCTTGGAGAAAACAGGTCCCTGTGCTAATCTGGTTTTCGCGCCTGCAGCCCATGCCGACTTTCGACCACGGGCGACATTTCTTGCCCTTCGCGCCCTTAAGCGAGACGCGTCGCCGCGCTCGACCGCTATCATGGCCTCGACGGGCGCTTGCGCCTTTTATGCAGAGACCGCGAACGTGTTGACCGCGCGGCGCGCCCCTGCGCCCGCGCTTGATGTCGCTGGCGTCAGAAGTTGCACAATTTGGCGCCCAAGTCGTTGAAATCGATCGCGCGCCTGCCGACTTTGCACCGCGGCCGGACGGCGAGGCCGGCCGCCGGCCCGCGGCGACGCGACCCATCATAGCGAAGGCGACGCACTAGCGGGCGAGAGCCTCGCGAAGGGCCGAGATCAGCGTGCGCGGCAGGGCCGGCTTTTCGACGATCGCACACTCCCGCCATTCGGCCATGCCCGGCTCGAGGCGGGGTTGTCCGGTGTAGAGAACGAACGGAACGCCTCGCCTCGCAAGTCGGCGCGCGACCGGCGAGACGGTATCGGATCCGAGGCGGAAATCGAGAACCGCGACCGCAAAATCAGCGGCGTCGGAGCGCCGCATCGCATCGTCCAGGGTCTGGCAGGGTCCGACGACGGTTGCGCCGGCGCCGGCCAGAGTCGCTTCAAGGTCCATCAGCAAGAGCGGATCGTCTTCAACGACAAGCACGCGGACGCCTGTAAGCCCGTTGTGGCTGTTGTTTGCCTTCACCACAATAACCAACCCTTGCCGCCATGCGCCTTCAGGTCCGACGGCCTCCGCTGCCTTCGGAGAAACGAGCCCCGGTCGAGCTTGTTCCCTTTCCGGGCGCACGGTCCGGTGCTTCGACACAACGGCTGCACGGCGCTTAACGGTTCGGAACCTTGGGATTGCGCGTCGGTTGTCTCGACGGCTATGCGCCTTTTCATGCGCGTAACTCATGCGAGTCCGATATGACGGGTTCCGAACTGCTTCAATTCGAGATCGTTCGGACGATCGCCGCGTCGCTGATCAGCCTTGCGATCGTCGTCCTCTGCTTTGTCGCCATGAGCCGACAATAACCCGGCGGGGAGTGAAACGGAACTTTCGCTTCGGTTCCCCCGTTTTGCCGCAAACTGCGGAAGGCGGGGACGCCAAGAGGCCGCTTGATGCGTGCGGCCGGAGGCGCGATGATGTCCGTGGCGCGGGAGGAGGCGGCGATGAACCAGGCGGCGGTAGGGCGAAATCAGCGCATTCGCGAGCTTGCCTACTTGCTCTGGCGGGAGGAAGGCTGTCCGGAAGGCGAGGCCGAGCGCCACTGGTTTGCGGCGGAGGCGCTGTACGAGGCGGAAGACGCCGAGCGCAAGACCGCCGAAGGCAAGCCGCCGGGGGACGGAGAGCGATCCGCGACCGCGCCTGCGCCCAAGCGGAAGCCGACCGCGAGCCGGAGCCGCTGAGCCCATGGCGCCGCGCCCCTTCTGGAAAGGGTACCTGAAGCTTTCGCTCGTCACCTGCCCCGTCGCGCTCACGCCCGCGACCAGCGAAGGCGAGAAGGTCCGATTTCATACGCTCAATCGCAAAACGGGGAACCGGGTCGTCAGCCGCTACGTCGACAGCGAGTTGGGCCGTCCGCTCGCCGAGGACGACGAGGTCAAGGGCTATCCGCGCGACGAGTCGCACTTCGTGCTGCTCGAGGACGACGAACTCGCATCCGTCCGGCTCGAAAGCGCGCGCACCATCGACATCGATAGCTTCGTGCCGGCCGACGGCATCGATTGGGTCTGGTACGACACGCCCTATTATCTCACGCCCGACGACCCGGTCGGCGAGGAGGCCTATTGCGTGATCCGCGACGCGATGCGGGCGACCCGGACCGTCGGCGTCTCCCGACTCGTCCTCAACCGCCGCGAACGCGCGGTGCTCTTAAAGCCGCGCGAGAACGGCATCGAGCTCTGGACGTTGCGCTACGGCGAGGAGGTGCGCGATCCGCGCGACATATTTCCCGCTGGCCGCGATGGCGCGAAGCTCAATCCCGACCTCCTGGGCCTCGTCTCGCAACTGATCGAGGAGCGCAAGAAGCATTGGTCGGGGGAGATGGTGCGCGATCCCGTTCAGGAGCGGCTCATCGACCTCATCGAGGAAAAGAAGAAGGGGCGGCCGGTCAAGAAAAAGGCGGAATTGGAGCAGGAGCCGGCGGCGAGCAATGTCGTCAACATCATGGACGCCCTGCGCCGGAGCGTCGCCGCGGAGGCCAAATCCAAGAAAAAGCCGCCCGACGATTCACGCCCGCGCAGATGAGGAGCCGCGCCGAGCCGCTTTGCGCGTCTCGATCGGCGCCGCCGCGGCGCGAAAGCCCTCCCAGGGCCCGCGCGGCAGGGAAGCGAGCCGCGTCGGCGTGTTGGCGACCGTGAAGTAGGCCGGCCCGATTGCGGGACCCAACTCCTCCCATTCGAGCGGCATCGAGACGGCCGCGCCCGGACGCGACCGTGTCGAATAGGCGGCGACTGCCGTCATGCCGCGCTGATTGCGCAAGTAATCGACGAGAATCTTGCCTTTGCGCTTCGCCTTGGCGATGGTCGCCACGTAGCGGTTCGGGCTGTCGGCCGCCATCGCGTCGGCGATCGCCTTGGTGAAGGCCTTGACCGCCTGCCAATCCGCCTTCGGCGTGACGGGCGAAACGACGTGCAGCCCTTTTCCGCCGGAGGTCTTCACGAACGCGGCAAGCCCCGCGTCGTTCAGCCGCGCGCGAACCTCACCCGCCGCCTCGATCACGGTCTCCCAGGCGACGTCTTCGCCCGGATCGAGGTCCATGATGATCGTATCTGGCCGCTCCCAGTCGGCGACGGTCGAGCCCCACGGATGAATCTCAAGCACCGCCGCCTGCACAAGCCCCAGAAGCCCGTCGAGATCGCGGATGCTGATCAGGGGCTCCGGCTCCTTCGGATCGTTGACGAGCACGATGTTGGCGTTCAAGCCCTTCCACGCGTGCTTCTGGAAGAAGGACTGCCCTGCGATTCCGTCGGGGCAGCGCAGCAGCGCGAGCGCCCGCCGGACGATGAACGGCTCGATGTGGGGCCAGACGTCGGCATAGTAGTCGGCAAGTCCCTCCTTGGTGACGCCGTCGTCGGGCCAGTAGAGCCGGTCGGGATGGGTGAGCTTCACAGTCCGCCTCGGAGGTTTCGGCGGATCGGGGACCGCGGACTCGGAGAGCGCGGATTCCCGGACGATCTCGCGCGCGGGCTTGTCCTCGCGCAAGCCCCGGAAGGAAGCTTGGCGTAGGATGTCGTCGGCGGTCCAGCCGCGAAAGTCGACCTCCGCGACGAGCTCCGGCCTCACGAAACGCACCTGACGCGCTTCGTCGGCGGAGAGCTTCTTGGCGAAGGGGCTCGAGGGAACGCGCATCGACTCGAGCCGGACATGAAGCGCTCTCGCGACCGCCGCGCTGAAGCCCGTGCCCACGCGTCCCACATAGCGAAGCTTATCGCCCTCATAAACGCCGAGGACGAGCGAACCGATCGCGTCGCGCGCCGCGGTCGAGGGCACGAAGCCGGCGACGACGAACTCCTGCCGCGCCGAGCATTTCGCCTTGAGCCAGCTCTTGCCGCCGCCCGGACGATAGGCAGAATCGCGCAGCTTGGAGACGACGCCTTCGAGACCGAGGCGGCACGCATGCTTCAGGACGATCTCGCCGCTCTCGTCGAAATGGCCGCTGAAGCGCAGCACGCCGTCGCCGAAGCCGAGAATCGTCCTCAGGAGCGCCTTCCGCTCGACGAGAGGCGCCTCACTGAGCGCGTAACCGTCGAGATAGAGGAGATCGAAGGCGTAGAAGACAAAGCGGTCGATGCGGCCTTCGCTCAGGTTCGCCTGCAGCGCCGAAAAGTCGGACGCGCCAGCGTCGTTCTCGACCACGAGTTCGCCGTCGATCAGCGCCTCGCGAACCGGCAGCGCCTCGAACGCGGCAGCAATCGCGTCTCCGAACTTTTCCGTCCAGTCGAGCCCGCGGCGCGTCAGGAGCTTCACGTGCCCCTCATTGACGTGCGCCTGAAGGCGATAGCCGTCGAACTTGATCTCGTGCAGCCACCGGCCGCCCGCGAGCGGCGTCTTGACGAGGCTCGCCAACATCGGCTCGACGAAGCCGGGCATGGGCGCCTTCTTCGCGTTCTTGACCGACGCGGGATCGGCTCGCGCGCCGCCGCCCCGCGCGACTTTTTCCGCGTCGCCCTTTTTCTCGATCCGGCCTGTCTTTGACGACCAGCCCGGCTCCTCGAGCGCGACCTCGCCGATCGAGCGCCCGGTCGTCGCCGATTCCGGCTGCTCCTCCAGAATGTCGGGCTCATCCTCGGCGCGCGCGTATTCGTCGTCGCCCTTGACGAGAAGCCAGTTGTCGTGCTTTTCGCGCGGATTCTTTCGCATCCGCACGAGATGCCAGCGGCCCCTGAGCTTCTGCCCGTGCAGCTCGAATTCGAGGTGCCCCTTGGCGAGCCCTCTGTGCGCATCGCCGATCGGCGTCCACGCGCCCCGGTCCCAGATCATCACCGCGCCGCCGCCGTATTCGCCTTTCGGGATCGTCCCCTCGAACGAGCCGTACTCCAAGGGGTGATCCTCGACGGCGACGGCGAGCCGCTTTTCTCCCGGCACGAGACTCGGGCCGCGCGTCACCGCCCAGCTCTTCAGGACCCCGTCCAATTCGAGGCGGAAGTCGTAATGGAGCCGGCGTGCGTCATGCTTCTGCACGACGAAACTGTCACCGCGGTCGGCCTTCCTGGCGACCTTCGGCTTCGGCTCGGGAGTGGCGGAGAAATTCCGCTTGGCGCGGTATTGTTCGAGCGCCATTCGCTAGCCCGCCTTCCGGCGCGGGCTCGCCGCCGAACCTCGGCGCGCCGCGCCCTTCGCCTCGCCGCCGGGCGGGCCTTTTGGCGAGAGACCGGCGCTCTCGCGCAGAGCGGCCATGAGATCGCCGGCGGCCTGGGGCTTCCGCGGCTTCGGCCGCTCGATCGTCCGCCCCTCCATTTTGGCCTTGACGAGTTCCGCCAGCGCCGCCTCATAACGATCGTGAAACGCGGCAGGATCGAACTCTCCCTGTTTCGTCTTGATGATGTGTTCGGCAAGCTCCAGCATCTCGCCCTTGATGCGAATGTCCGGCACGCTCGAGAAAGCGTCCGCCGCCGCCCGGACCTCGTAGTCGAAGTTGAGCGTGGTTGCGGCGAGGCCCGGCCCCAGCGGCCGGATGAGCACCGATCGGACGCGCCGAAAGAGGACCGCCTGCGCGATCGCCGCCACGCCGCTTGCGCGCAATCCTTCCCGGATCAGGTCGAAGGCCTCCCCGGCGCTCCGGTCGGACGGCGCCAGATAATAGGGCCGATCGAAGTAGACGTCGTCGATTTCGTGGCGGTCGACGAACGCCGACACCGCCAGCGTCTTGTCGCTCTGGGGCACGGTTGCCGCGATCTCCTCGGGTTCGAGGACGACATATTCGTCCTTGGCGACCTCGTAGCCCTTGACCTGATCGTCCCGCTCGACGGGCGCGCCAGTCGCGGAATCGACGAACTGCCGCTGAACGCGGTTCCCCGTCGCCCGATTGATCGTGTGCAGCGCGATACGCTCCGACGTCGACGCCGCCGCATAAAGGGCGATCGGACACGTCACCTCGGCGATCTTGAGGTAACCCTTCCAGGTCGCTCTCGGCGGCGCCATGGAACTCTCCTCGCCTAAACGCAACCCGAACTCACGCGAACGTGCGTTCCTCTCGAATGTTCCGGACCCTAGCCTCAATCGGAAATTTGTGCCAACGTCACATCAAAGCTGGAATTGCATTATAGCAGGCGCCAGCCGGCTGCGAATACCCGAGACGCGATATGGAATTGCATCGGGCGGCCGACGCCATCCTGACAACCTTGCAGTTGCTCGCTCAACCCTTTATGCCGGAGATGCGTTTTTGAGCAACGCCGATCGCTTTCTGGTCTCGCTGCCCCGCCTGGAGGCGGCGTCGGACTCGACTAAGGCCGCTCCAAGGGAGGTCGGGAACATCCGCGCCGCGCAGCACTATGCGGCGATCATCGAATCCTCGGACGACGCGATTCTGTCCAAGGACCTCAACGGCGTGATCCTGAGCTGGAATCAGGGCGCCGAGCGGCTGTTCGGATTCACCGCCGATGAGGCGGTCGGCAGGTCAGTGACGATCATCATCCCACTCGACCGGCGGGACGAAGAACCCGTCATTCTCGCGAAGATCCGGGCGGGCGAGCGCATCCAGCATTTCGAGACGGTGCGCCAGCGCAAGGACGGGAGCCTCGTCGACATCTCCCTGACCATCTCGCCGATCCGCGACGCCGACGGCCAGATTGTCGGGGCGTCCAAAATCGCCCGCGACATCACCGAACTGAAGAGGGCGCGCGAGCGGCAAGATCTCATCCTCAGGGAGATGAGCCATCGGGTCAAAAACCTCTTCGCCCTGTCGAGCAGCATCGTGAGCCTGAGCGCTCGCTCGGCCGCGACGGTGCAGGAACTGGCCAACTCGGCGCGCGAGCGGCTTGCGGCGCTGGCGCGCGCGCATGCGCTGACCTTTTCCCACGGCCAACCGTCGGGCGAGGAAACAACGCTGAAGTCGCTCATCCGCACGCTGGTCGCGCCGTTCGACGAAGCCGACGAGTCCAGGATCACAATCTCGGGGATCGACGCGCCGATCTCCGGCGGAGCGGTCTCGAGTTTGGCCCTGCTCGTGCATGAATTCGCCACCAACGCCGCGAAATACGGCGCCTTGTCGTCGCCGCAGGGAACCATCGAGGTCGAATGCGCCGAGGAGGGTGAAATGATCGTCGTCTCCTGGACCGAGCGCGGCGGACCGCCGGTCTCGCGGCCGCACGGCCCGGAGGGGTTCGGCGGCGTGCTGTCGCGCATCGCGGTCAGCCACCAGCTCGGCGGCGAGATCGCGCGTGACTGGCGGCTTGAGGGGCTCGCGATCCGCCTCGTCATGCCCCGCTCGCGCGTGACAGGCTGACGCCCGAGCTTCCATCCGCCAATCGGATCAAATCGTTGCGCGCCCGCGTTGGCCGGAAAGGCCAAAGCGGAGAGAAAACCATGGCGAAACCGCAGAATCACACCGAAACCGAGCTCAAGCTCGTTATCTCGCCAGCGGCGGAGCGGCGGCTCGAGGAGCTTGCGGCGTTCCGGCCTCCGAGCGCAAGCGAACCCAAGAGCCAGCGCATAGTCACCACCTATTTCGACACACCCCACCGCGACCTTGCGCGCCGGGGCTTGAGCCTCATCCAGACCGTGAAGGCGAGAGGCGACGCTGGCGTGGCCGCGGCCCGCGGCGAGTGGGAGTGGCCGATCGCGAAGGAGGAGCCTGACCTCGACCTCGTCGCGACCACCCCGATCGTCGATAGGCTGCCGCCAAAACTCGACAAGCAGCTCGAGCCCGTCGTCGTCACCGACGTCGTCAGGACCACGCGAACCGTCCAACTCGAGGGAAACACCATCGAAGCTGCGCTCGACAGCGGATCGATCGAGGCGGGCGACGCCAAGGAGCCTGTGCACGAGCTCGAGCTCGAATTGCGCGAAGGCGCGCCCGGCGCGCTCTATCGCCTGGCGCTCACGCTGCACGCGGCGACGCCGGTCGCGGTTGAGACCGAAAGCAAGGCCGCGCGCGGCTACCGGCTCAAGGAACGCAGCGCGCCGCGCGCCGAGAAGCCCACGGACATGACGCTTGCGCGCGACGTCAACGCGGTCGACGGGCTCCGCAAGATCGTCGCCAACGCGCTCGGCCATCTCCTGGCCAACCGCGCCGCGGCCCTCGCCGGCGACGCGGAAGGGATTCACCAGACCCGCGTCGCCATCCGCCGGCTGCGCTCCGCCTTGCGGCTGTTCGGGCCTCGCCTCGAGCCGCATGCGACGGCGCTCTTCCAAAGCGAACTCAAACGCATCGGGCGCATCATCGGCGAGGCGCGCGACTGGGACGTGTTCTGCGTCGAGATGCTGCCGGAGTCGTTCGGCGATCATGACGATGCCGAATTGGGCGAGCTCATTCGGCAAGCCGCCGAGGCGCGCCGCGCTTCGGCGGACGCCGCAAGCGCGCGCGAGCTCAACGCCGCCTCGTTCACCGCCCTCGTGCTCGGTCTCGCGGCTTGGACGGAGACAGGGCGCGAACAAAGGCGTCTCCTCGGAGCCAAGCGTCTCGAGCGGAGGCTTTCCCGTATCGCCCCAGACCTGCTCGACCGGCTCGCGCGCAAGGTCGAGAAGCGCGGCGACGCCGTTGGGCCTCACGCGGCGGCGAGCGCGCTTCATCCCTTGCGCAAGTCGCTCAAGAAACTGCGCTACGCGATCGAGTTCGTCGGGTCGCTATACAAGCGCAAGGCGGTGAAGCGCTTCGTCAAGCGCCTGAAAGGCCTGCAGAAGAGCCTCGCGACCATCAACGACGCCGCGATGGCGACGACGCTCGCGGAGCAACTCGCGGGGCGCGGCCACGCCGAACTCGGGGTTCCGGTCGGCGCGCTCGCGGTAAGCCGCGAGCACGCGAGCCGAGTGGCCATGCGCAAGCTCGGCAAGCAGTGGAACGCCTTCCGGCGCGAGGATCCTTTCTGGCGATGAGAGCCACGAATCCGCTGACGGGACCCAGCGCGGGACCGGAACATCCACGGAGGACGATCGTTGTCCGGCCCGAGGGACAAGCACGAGAACCTCGGGAGAATGTCATGAGAAGGACATGGATCGGCGCGGCCGCAGTCGCCGCGCTCACCGTCGGCGCGACCGGATATGGCGTGGCTCAGGAAAGGCAGCCCGGCCAGGATCAGACGCAGACGCCAGCGGCGCATCAGATGGAAAAAGGTCAGCGCGCCCAAGCGCCTGGCGCCGGCAACATGGAGAGGAGAGGGGAGCGCGCGCAGAACGCGCAGGCGGAGCCCTCTACGGGCCAGGCTCAGCAACAGCCGGCCGGCGCTCAGGAGCGGCGGGAGTCAAGCAAGCCCGCGGCGGGTGGGACCGGACAAGGCGCAGAAGGGAAAGCGGCGCAGGCGGCCCAGCCGGAGAATCGCTCTGGCGAGACCAACGCTGAGGGAACGCAGAACCATCGCGAACTGAACAACGCGCAAGGCAAGCAAGGCGAGACGCGTCCGGGCAAGGCGGCGGAGACGGAAAAGGGCAACCGGCCCGAGCAGCGCGCTGGCGAAGCCGCGACGACCGAGAAAGGCGCCCGGCCGACGGAGCGCACGGGGCAGGCGGCGCAGCCTCAGAACCGCACGGGCGGCGAGACCTCGACGCGCCAGGCCTCGCAAGCCGGCAACAATGAGGGCGCAATGCCGGCCGGACAGAGCCCGAAGGAGCAGAACGCACGACAGGGCGCAGCGGCGAACGGGCGTCCAGCGGGCAACGTACAGGCGATGGGCAACGCGTACATTTCCAGCGCCAGCGCGTCTCGCATCGCCAATTCTCTGACGGCGACCGCTTCGCCGCAGAACGTCAACGTCGACGTGAGCGTCGGCGGTCTGTTGCCGGGCGACGTGGACGTTCGGCCGCTTCCGCCCGCGGTCGTCGACATCGTGCCCGAATTCCGGGGCTACGATTACGTCGTCGTCCACGAGGAGATCTACATCGTTCAGCCGTCCACGCGGCGGGTCGTCGAGATCATTCGCGAAGGCGGGCCGGCCGAGGCGATGCGAGAGCCCGGGAACCGGATCGACTTGACCGAGGCGCAACAGCGGCTCCTGCTCGAGGGCGTGCGTAACGCCGGGGTGCCGGAAGCTCGCGTGGAGACGGACCTCTCTGACGGCGCAAGGGTGCCGGCGGACGTGACGCTCGAGCCCGTCCCGCAGCGGGTGGTCGCCGAGATCCCGATGATCGAGCGCTATCGCGTGTTCCTGGCGAACGACCGCGTCGTCCTGGTCGATCCGGACACGCGCGAGGTGGTCGACGTCGTGAGGTGACGTCCTTTCCGGGAAGAGCCGTCCGCCCCAGCGTCCTCGCAAGCCTCCCCGCCGGCGGCCGGCTTCCGGGTCGGCCGCGCTCAACCGAGCGCAGCCGACCCGCGACGGACTGCTGACAGGAACTGACAGGCGACCGCGTTATGGATGCCCCCGATCCAACCCGGAGGCGGTCCCCATGTCAGAGATCAGTTTCATTCTCGTCTATGTCGACGACGTCGCGAGGAGCGAAGGCTTTTATGAATCCATACTGGGACGTTTCGCGATCCAGTCCTCGCCGACGTTTGCGATGCTGCCCGCCGCGCCCCATCTCATGCTTGGCCTCTGGCGGCGTGATGGCGTGAAGCCCGCGGCGATGGCGTCGGGCGGCGGCGAAATCGCCTTCACGGCCGCGGACGAAGCCGAAGTCGATGCGCGCTTTGCCCAATGGCGCGCGTTGGACGTCCCGATCGCCCAGACGCCGACGCGAATGGATTTCGGCTACACATTCGTCGGTCTCGATCCCGACGGGCAGCGCCTCAGGGTGTTCGCGCCCTCGGCGGACTGAGCCAAGCGGCGGAAACGCGGCGGCTCGGCTCACTTGGCGATCCGCGCTCGGAATTTCGCGACGGCTTGGCCGAATCCGTCGTAATCGAGCGCGGCGGCGACCAGGTAGGGACCGATCAGATAAACGGGGGTCCCCTGGAGTCCGAGCGCGTCCGCCTGCGCCATGTTCCGCTTGAGAAGGTTGCCGATCGCCTGATTATGCGCATCGAGATCCCTCTCCAGCGCCGTCATGTCGACGCCCGCCGCCCTGACGGCTTCGAGCATGCTCGCTTCGGACGCTTTTCGCCCGCGAACGCCCATGAGCGCGGCGTGCGCCGTCTCGTATTTTCCCTGATATTTGGCGGCGAGCGCGAGTTGGGCGCCGTAGACCGACGTCTCAGCCAGAATCGGCCAGTCCTTGTAGACGAGACGAATCTCGCCGTCGGTCGAGACGAACCGCTGAAGATCCGGCGCGGTCCGCTTGCAGATCGGACAATTGTAGTCGAGGAAGGCCACGATGGTGACGTCCCCGTTGGGGTTTCCGCCGAGAGGCGCGTCAGGGTCGTTCAGAATCGCGTCGACATCGATAGCCGCAGAGGGGGCGCCGAGCGCCGAGGCCGTCAGGAGTGGAACGGCGGCCATCGACAGCATCGCGAGAAAGCGCCTGCGGTTCATGAGAGACTTCCTTCCGCCGTGCGTTCGATCAGGCGCTCGATTGCGGTCGCCGTCTCACGCGCGCCCACAAATAGCAATATCATCGCATTTGATTTCTTTCATATTCGCTTTGGCCGAGCCGCGCGGCCTCGATCCGAAGGCGGCGAGCCGCGTCCCGCAGCGGCGTGGGGCCGCCCCGCGGGTTCCGAGTGAACCGGATCGCTTCGTCCGCAAAGAAAGGGGGCGAGGCGCTTGGCCGCGTTCAAAGCCCTTCGAACAGGGCGGTCGAGAGATAGCGCTCCGCGAACGAGGGGATGATGACGACGATGGTCTTGCCCGCGTTCTCCGGGCGCCGGCCGACGTCGATTGCGGCGGCGATCGCCGCGCCCGAGGAAATGCCGACCGGAATGCCCTCGATCCGCGCAGCGAGCCTTGCGGTGTCGAACGAAGTCTGGTTGCCGACGGTGAGGACGTCATCGATCACGCCGCGGTCCAGAATCGCCGGCACGAAGCCCGCGCCGATGCCCTGGATCTTGTGGGGCCCCGGCGCCCCGCCGGATAGCACGGGCGAGTCCTCTGGTTCGACGGCGACCATGCGCACGCTCGGCTTGCGCTGCTTCAGGACCTGTCCAACGCCGGTGATCGTGCCGCCGGTGCCGACGCCCGAGACGACGATGTCGACTTCGCCGTTGGTGTCGTTCCAAATCTCCTCCGCCGTGGTGCGTCGATGAATTTCCGGATTGGCGGGATTCTCGAACTGCTGCGGGATGATCGCGCCGGGCGTCGAGGCGACGATCTCATCGGCCTTGGCGATGGCGCCCTTCATGCCGAGCGCCGCCGGCGTCAACACGAGCTCGGCGCCGAGAAGGGCGAGCATCTTGCGCCGCTCGATCGACATCAATTCCGGCATGACCAGAATGAGCCTGTATCCGCGCGCGGCCGCCACGAAGGCCAGCGCAATGCCGGTGTTGCCCGAAGTCGGTTCGACCAGCGTGCCGTGTCCGGGAGCAATCCGGCCTTGCGCCTCGAGCGCGTCGATCATCGAGACGCCGATGCGATCCTTTACGCTGCTGATCGGGTTGAAGAACTCGAGCTTTCCCAAAAGCCGCGCGACGACGCCTTTTTCCTTGGCGATTCGGTCCATCGCGACGAGGGGCGTATCGCCGATCGTATCCGTGATCGACGCGAAAACCCTTCCTCGCCCGCGCGTGCGCGGCGACGCTTCTGTCGTCATGACAAGTCTCTCCATAGGAAGCCGTCGGGCCGACGCTTTACCGGCGCGGCCCGACGTTTACCACTTCATCCGAGACATAACTATAGTACGGCCGGAATAGCAATGTCAGATTGCAAAATCCCCAGCCGTCTTCTCGTCGTCGAGAACGTGCGCACGCTCCGCCGTGTCGCACATGTTTTCGACGGTGATCGCATCGAGGTTGGCCAGAAACGTTTCGCCGGCCTTTTTCACCGCAGGATCGATGACGCGCTCGAGCAGGAGCGAGTTGGCGCCAAGATCGTCAGGGTCAGCGGTGCTCAACGACATTGCAGTCCGCACGATTTCGCCGACGCTAATCCGACGGCGTTCGCGCGCAAGTTCGTAGCCGCCCCGCGGTCCGCGCACGCCCTTCAGGATTTTGGCGTGAACGAGCCCCTGGAGCAATGTCTCCAGGTGGCGGGGGGGCAGCTTGTGGCGCGCCGCCAGAGCCTTCGCCGCAACCGGCGCAGACCGAGAATGCAACGCCACATCGACAACGGCGGCGATGGCGAGAACGCTCCGTCGCGACAGCAAATTCATTTCAGACCTCCTCCGAAGAGCGCCCGGTGGAGCCGAATCCGCTCGACCCTCGCGCGCTCGAAGTGAGCCGCTCGCTCGCAATAAGAGCGATGCGTTCCACAGAACAAACGACGAGTTGCGCTATTCGCGCGCCGCGCCGAACTGAAAAAGGCTTTGTTCCAAAATTGATGAGGATAACGCCAATTTCTCCTCGATAATCGGCGTCGACCGTCCCGGGACTATTGAGAACAGTCACTCCACTATGCAGAGCCAGTCCGGACCGCGGACGGATCTGCGCCTCAAAACCCTTGGGCAACTCAATCGCCAGCCCGGTCGGTATCAACGCCCATGCGCCGGGACCGAGGACAACCTCGCGTTCGGCCGGCAATGCGGCCACGAGGTCCATCCCGGCCGCATCTTCACTCTTATATGTCGGCAATTGCAAGCCCTCGGCATGGGCCAATCGCCGGAAAGCAACCGTAATCATTTCCGCTTCGCCAGCTCGATGGCCAGCCGGCGCACGATCCGGTCCGCTACGTCGATCTTGCTCATTGACGGCCACGGCTCGATCCCATCCGCGTCGATCACATGCACCTCATTCATCTCGCCCCCAAAGGTCGATGCCCCCTTTGCGACGCTATTGGCGATGATCAAGTCGCATCCCTTGCGTCGCAATTTGGCCTTTGCATTCGCGACGAGGTCGTCCGTTTCGGCAGCGAAGCCGACGACGACTGTCGGCCGCAGCGCGGCTTTTCTTGAGATTTCCGCAAGGATATCGGGGTTCTCGATAAGCCGCAGGACGGGAACGGCGGCGTCGCCCTTCTTGATCTTTTCCTGAGCCGCGTTGTCGACGCGCCAGTCGGCGACCGCTGCCGCGGCAATGAAAGCGTCCGCCGGCAGCGCCGCCTCGACAGCCGCCTGCATTTCGAGCGCGGTGCCGACATGAACAACGTTCGCTCCCGGCGGATCGGGCAACGCGACCGGCCCGCTCACGAGCGTGACCTTTGCGCCTGCGCGAACCGCCGATTGCGCAATTGCATGACCCTGGCGCCCGGACGAGCGGTTGCCGAGGAACCGAACCGGGTCGATTGGCTCATAGGTCGGCCCCGAGGTGACCAGGACATGGCGGCCGGCGAGCGGTCGGGCCGCGCCTTCGGCCAAGTCGCCGATCGTGGTCCCGGCGGCAAGCGCCTGCTCGATCGCCGCGACGATCGCCATGGGCTCCGACATCCGCCCGGGACCATATTCGCCGCAGGCCATGGAGCCGACTTCCGGACCCACGAAGAGAACGCCGTCCGCCCGCAGGCGGTCGACGTTGCGCCGCGTCGCCGGGTGAAGCCACATCCTGACATTCATCGCCGGAGCGACGAGAGTGCGCTTGTCGGTGGCGATGAGGAGCGTCGTCGCGAGATCGTCGGCGATCCCTGAGGTCATGCGCGCGAGCAGGTTCGCGGTCGCAGGGGCGACGACAACCAGATCGGCAGAGCGCGAGAGCTCGATATGGCCGATCAGCGCCTCGTCCGTCAGGCTGAAAAGGTCTTCGCGCACGGGTTCTCCGCTGAGCGTTGCGGCCGAAAGCGGCGTGACGAATTCGCGCGCGGCGGCGGTCATCACCACGCGCACGGCCGCGTCTTGTTCCTTGAGCCGCCGAATCAATTCGAGCGACTTGTAGGCGGCGATCCCGCCGCCGATGATCAAAAGAATGCGTGCGGCGGACAGCGACATGACGGTCAATTCAGGCTCCCGGCCGGCTCCTTTAACATAAGATTTGCGCTGCTACGAAATTGTCCCATTTCAGGCGCGCGAGAGTCTTCGCACCCGGTCCTAAAAGGCGAGGCGGAAGACGGCGACGACCACCAGCGCGAGGAAGAACCCGACCAGGAGATAGATCCAGGCCGCACGCGGGATATCGTGTTCGAACTCCTTGGCGACCCGGCCGGCGGCCGCGGTCTCAAGCCGAACGACCATGTCCTCGAGACGTTGCGGCGCCTCCGCAAGGAAGGCGGCGGCGGAAGCAAGGTTCCGACCTGCGTCCTCCACCAGTCCGCGCGGCCCCAGGTTCTCGGCGATCCACGCGCCCACGACCGGCTCGGACGTCGACCACATGTTCAGTTGCGGATCGAGCTTTCGCGCGACGCCTTCGACGACGACCATCGTTTTCTGCAGCATGACAAGCTCGACCCGGGTCGTCATGTCAAACAGGGACGTGATGTCGAAGAGCAGCGTCAAGAGCTTCGCCATCGAGATTTGGTCCGCCGTGCGCGAGTGGATCGGCTCGCCGATCGCGCGAATCGCCTGCGCGAAGTCCTCCACCTTATGAACATGCGGGACGTAGCCGGCCTCGAAATGCACTTCGGCGACGCGCTGGTAGTCGCGCCGGATGAAGCCGTAGAGGATCTCGGCGAGGAACCGGCGCTCCTTTCGCCCGAGCCGGCCCATGATGCCAAAATCGACTGCGACGATGCGGCCCGATTCGTCGACGAAAAAATTGCCTTGGTGCATGTCGGCGTGGAAGAAGCCGTCGCGAAGCGCATGGCGCAGAAAAGTCTGGATGAGGGCTCTGGCGAGCGCGCGCGGATCGAATCCGAGTTCGGCGAGACGCTGCGGGTCGGCGAGCGGAACGCCGTCGATCCACTCCATCGTCATGACTCCGCGCGTCGTGCGGTCCCAGTCGATTGCGGGCGCGCGAATGTCTGGATCGTCCCTGGAGTTTTCGGCGAATTCCGACGCGGCCGCGGCCTCCAGCCGGAAGTCCATCTCCATCCGCACCGAGCGGGCGAGCGTGTCGACCACCTGGACGAGACGCAGCCGGCGCATCTCCGGGACCAGACGTTCGGCCATTCGCGCGGCGAAGAACATGTCGGCGAGATCACGCGCGAAGCGTCGCTCGACGCCGGCGCGCAGAACCTTCACCGCGACCGGCTTCGAGCCCTCGCTCGTCCCGACCGTCGCGCGATGAACCTGCGCGATCGAGGCGGCGGCGACGGGTTCGCCGAAGCTCTCGTACACCGCGTCGATCCGCACGCCGAACGCCGCCTCGATGATGTCGATCGCGCTCTGCCGGTCCATCGGCTTCACCCGATCCTGCAGGGTCTCGAGCTCGAGGGCGACTTTCGTTCCTACGATATCGGGTCGCGTCGAAAGAAACTGACCCAACTTGACATAGGAGGGACCCAGCCGGTCGATCGCGCGCGAGAGGCCGCTGAGGCCCTTGACGTTCTTCTTCGCGATAAGATTGGCGAGCGCCAGCGGAAGACGCGCGAACGGCGGCAGCAGCAGCGGATCGACGTCGATGAACGCGCCCTCGCGCGCAAACACGAATCCCGCATGCATGAGCCGCAGGCTGTGGCCGAACCCCGTGACGAATGACACAATTAGAGCTTCCAGCCCGAGTGGATGGCGACCACGCCGCCGCTCAAGGGCGTCCAGTCGACGCGCGCGAATCCGGCGGCTGCGATCATGTCGGCGAAGAGTTCGGGCGGGGGAAACTTGCGGATCGATTCGACGAGGTAGCGGTAAGGGGCGCCGTCTCCGGCGACGACCTTGCCAAGCGCAGGAATCGCCGCGAGGGAATAGGCGTCATAGATGCGGTCGAAGCCCGGGAGATCGACGCGCGAAAATTCGAGGCACAGGAACCTTCCGCCCCGCCTTAAGACCCGGAAGGCCTCCTTAAGCGCTGTCTCGATGCGCGGCACGTTGCGGATGCCGAAAGCAATCGTGTAGGCGTCGAAACGCCCGTCGGGAAAGGGGAGAGCCTCCGCATTGGCTTCGACGAAGCGAACGCGATCGTCGAGGCGGCGCTTGCGCGCCCGCTCGGCGCCGACCCTGAGCATGCCGCCGTTGATGTCGACCACGGTCACCGACGTCAGCGGACCGCCGGCCTTCGCGACGCGGAACGCCACGTCGCCGGTGCCGCCCGCGACGTCGAGGTGGGCGAAGGGCCGCGACGCCGAGGGGCGGACCTTGGCGGCGAGAATGTCCTTCCATAAGCGGTGCAGGCCGAACGACATCAGGTCGTTCATAAGATCGTAGCGGCTAGCCACCTTCTGGAAGACGTCGTCGACCAGCCCTTGCTTTTCGTCCATGCGCACGGCGCGCTCGCCGAAATGCGTTTGCTCCGACGCGACAGGCATCTCAAACTCTCCCCCGTGATGCGGCGAAGCTTAGCGCGCCGAGAGGCCGGGAGCCACCGGCCCTAATTCAGGCGCACGGGGATGCCCGCTTCCGCCATGCGGGCCTTCGCCTCCCGGATGGTGAACTCGCCGAAATGGAAGATCGAGGCGGCGAGAACCGCGCTGGCGTGGCCTTGCGTGACCCCTGCGACCAGGTGGTCGAGATTGCCGACCCCGCCGGAGGCGATGACCGGAATCGACACGGCGTCGGCGATCGCGCGCGTGAGCTCGAGGTCGAACCCCTGCTTCGAGCCGTCGCGATCCATCGAAGTCAGGAGAATCTCGCCCGCGCCGAGGTCGGCGACCTCGCGCGCGTAAGCGACCGCGTCGATGCCGGTCGGCCGTCGGCCGCCGTGGGTGAAAATCTCCCACCGGAGCAGTCCATCTGGCGCGGCGACTCGCTTGGCGTCGATCGCGACGACCACGCACTGGCTGCCGAATTTTTCCGCCGCCTGGCGCACGAATCCGCGGTCCGCGACCGCCGCAGAATTGATCGACGCCTTGTCGGCGCCGGCGAGCAGGAGATTGCGGATGTCGTCGGTCGTCCGCACGCCGCCGCCGACGGTCAGCGGCATGAAGCACACTTCCGCGGTGCGGCGCACGACGTCGAGCAGGATGCCGCGGTCCTCGTGGCTCGCCGTGATGTCGAGAAAGCAGAGTTCGTCCGCGCCTGCCTTGTCATAGGCGATCGCGCTCTCGACCGGATCGCCGGCGTCGCGCAGGTTGACGAAATTGACGCCCTTGACGACGCGGCCGTCCTTGACGTCGAGGCAGGGGATGACGCGGGCCTTGAGGGTCATGAGGCGGCGCCCTCCGACAGGGGGGAGCCCGCGGTCCTGGCGCGGAGTAGCGTCAGCGCTACGCGCGGATCGAGCCGACCGTCGTAGAGCGCCCGGCCGACGATCGCGCCGGCGAGCCGTGCGCAATCGGGCGCCATGAGGCGCCTGACGTCGTCGAGCGAAGCGAGGCCGCCGGAGGCGATGACGGGGATCGAAAGCGCCTCGGCGAGCGCGACAGTGCCTTCGATATTGAGGCCGGCGAGCGCGCCGTCACGCGAAATGTCGGTATGGATGATCGCCGCGACGCCGGCGTCCTCGAAGCGGCGGCCGAGATCGAGCGCGGAGACGTTCGAGGTCTTGGCCCAGCCCTCGACCGCGACAAGACCCTCCCGCGCGTCGACGCCGACGGCGATCCGCCCCGGGTATAGCCGCGCCGCCTCGCGCACGAAACCGGGATCGCGCACCGCCGCCGTGCCGATGATGACGCGTGTGACGCCGGCCTCGAGCCAGCCGCGCACCGTCTTCATGTCGCGCACGCCGCCGCCGAGCTGCATCTTCATCGCGAGGCCCGGCAAGATGCGCCTCACCGCCTCGATATTGACCGGAGCCCCTGCGAAGGCGCCGTCCAGATCGACGACATGCAGATAGTCGAACCCCTGTTCGGCGAAGATGCGCGCCTGCGCGGCGGGGTCGGTGTTGAACACGGTCGCCCGCGCCATGTCCCCGCGCAACAGGCGAACGCACTCGCCGTTTTTCAGGTCGATTGCGGGGAAGAGAATCACGGCCGCCACCGCAGGAAATTGGCGATCAGCGCGAGGCCGAGCGTCTGGCTCTTCTCCGGGTGGAACTGCGTGCCGACGATGTTGTCGCGCGCCACGATCGCCGTCACCGGGCCGCCGTAATCCGCCGTCGCCACAACGGCGTCAGCATTCTCCGCATAGAGCTGATAGGAGTGGACGAAATAGGCGTGCAGGCCGCCAGCTCCGGTCCTGATTCCGTGGAGCACGGGGTGATCGCGCTTCACGTCAAGCGTGTTCCAGCCCATGTGCGGGATCTTGAGCGCCGGGTCGCGCGGCTTGATCGGCGCGACGTCGCCCTTGATCCAGTCGAGGCCGGCGACGATCTCATACTCGAGGCCGCGGCTCGCAAGCAGCTGCGCGCCGACGCAAATCCCCAGGAACGGCCGGCCCTGCCCGCGCACGGCCTCTTCGAGCGCCTCGACCACGCCCGCAACCGCATCGAGCCCGCGGCGGCAGTCGGCAAAGGCGCCGACCCCAGGCAGCACGATATGCTCGGCGGCGCGCACGTCGTCCGGCTGTGAAGTGACCTTCACTTCGCGGGCGAGGCCCGCTTCGCGCGCCGCGCGCTCGAACGCCTTCTGGGCCGAATGCAGGTTGCCCGAACCGTAGTCGATGATGGCGACGGTCATCGCATCATGGGCCTTATAGGGCCCCCTTCGTCGAAGGCACCGCGCCCGCTTGACGCGGATCGATCGCGACGGCGGCTTTCAGCGCCCTTGCGACCCCCTTGAAGCACAATTCGGCGATGTGATGGCTGTTTACGCCGTACAGCGTCTCAATGTGCAGCGTGAGCCCGGCGTGACCGGCGAAGGCCTGGAAGAACTCGCGCACGAGCTGCGTGTCGAAAACGCCGATCCGCTCGGTCGGAAACTCGATGCGGAAAACGAGGAACGGCCGGCCGGACACGTCGATGGCGACGCGCGTCAGGGTCTCGTCCATCGGCAGCAGGCAGTCGGCGTAGCGCGCAAGTCCGCGCTTGTCGCCGAGCGCCTGAGCGAGCGCCTGGCCGAGCGCGATGCCGACATCCTCGACCGTGTGGTGATCGTCGATATGCCGGTCGCCTTCGGCGCGGATCGTGATGTCGATCAGCGAATGGCGCGCGAGCTGGTCGAGCATGTGGTCGAAGAAGCCGACCCCGGTCGAAATGTCGGACGCGCCCGACCCGTCGAGGTCGAGCTCGACCTTGATGCTCGTTTCCTTGGTTTTGCGTGCGACTGCGCACTTGCGCATGACGAATCCGGAAGCCTTTGTGCCCCGTGATGGGCGCGGGGTCATAGCAAGCCGGAAGGCGCTTGGCCACCGTTGAAAGGAGGCGAAACCCGCGATGGCGGCGGACAGTCCGCTCCCCAGTGCGCGGTTTTACGAAGGCGCGCCTTCGTTCAAGACCAACAGGGTCGATGTTCCATGGGCGAGAAGGCGGCCTTTTGCATCGGTCACGCGCGCTTCGGCCGAGAGAATGCGCCGGCCGCGGGAGACGACCTGCGCCTGGGCGCGCACGCGCCCCGTGTCGGTCGTGATCGGGCGGGAGAAATTCACCTTGGTCTCGATCGTCGTATAAAGCATGCCCGCCGGCAGCAGTGTCATAGCGGCGCAGCCCGTCGCGCTGTCGATGAGGGTCAGGGCCCAGCCGCCATGCACCGCGCCCATCGGATTGAGGAAGGCTTCGCCGGGCTCGCCCTCGAAAACCGCCGCGCCGTCGCCAACCTCAACCAGCGTGAAGTCGAGCGTCTTCGCCATCGGCGGCGCGGGCAGTTCGCCGTCGATGATGGCCTGCAAGATCTCCCTGCCGGTCATGCCCGCGACGGACTTGGGCTCAGCGACGCCATAGCGCTGGTTCGGAAGGTCCAGCATGATCGTCTCGCTTCCCTTGCAGATACAAATATTGTATATGCATGAGAATGGCCCGCAGCGCAAGACGGTTTCCGGAGAAGACGCTCGTGAGGGAGGCCCGCGCGGCGGTCGAGACCTGCGCCGTTGGCAACGCGCGCCTCGCCGCGCGCAGGCTGACGCAATTCCTGACGGATCGCATGAAGGGGTCGGGCCTCGGCGTCGCTCAGTTCTGGCTCATGACGCAGATCGCGGCGGCGAGCGACGATTCGCTCGGCGCGCTCGCGCGGTCGGCCGGCCTCGATCAATCGACGCTGTCACGCAATCTGCAGGTGCTTGAGCGGGACGGGCTCGTCGAGATGGCGGCCGGCGAGACGGACTCGCGCCGCCGGGCCGTGTGGCTGACCGAGGCAGGCGCCCAGCGACTCGAATCGGCCCTCGCCGAATGGCGAAAAGCCCACACCGAGCTCGCGGCCCTCATCGATGTCGGCGTGGTCAAGGTGTTCGCCGAGGCGACGGAGCGGCTGGCGGAAGGGCAGGCGCTCGATCGCCGCGCCGCTTCGCGGCTCGCGAGCTCATGGACGGGCGAGGATCTTTAGCTCGACCAATCGCCTTTCGATTTCGCGCGCCACGTCGTCTTCCGTTTGCCCCGCCGCCTTGATCCGGCCGACATAGGGAAAGTTGATGGTCCCGTCGGGTTCGACGCGCGTGGTCCCACTCAGGTCGGGCTGATCGAGGATCCTGATCGCGACCACATCCATCAGCGCGAGAACCCGCCCGCCGGCATGCACCCGAGAGGCCGTCGCCCCTCCGAGGATGAAGGCCGCGAGGCCGATCGCCAGAAACCGCGCCATTCGCATCATGAAGCCGGAGGATGATCGTGCAGAACCGCGCGAATTTTTTCGGCTAGCTCGTCAGCGGTATAGGGCTTCTTCAGCCATGCGCCCGCGGTCAGTCCGAGACGGGCAATTCCCGGTTCGGCGTAGCCGGACGTGAACAGGATCTTAAGGCCAGGTTTGATGTCCAGCGCCGCCCGCGCCAATTCGTAGCCGGTCATGCCGCCCGGCATCACCATGTCGGTGAAGATCATCGCGACGTCGGGCCGGGCGGTGAGCTGAACGAGCGCCGCCGCGCCGCTTTCCGCTTCGACCACCTCGTAGCCCAGGCTCCTGAGCCGCCTGCTCAGGACCCTGAGCAAACGGGGATCATCCTCCACCAGGAGGATGGTTTCAGATCCTTGCGGCATATCCGCTTCCCGCGCTTCGAACGCCGTCGGCGCCCCGTCCGCTGCGGCGACGTCCGAAACCGGCAAGTACACACGCACGCTCGTGCCCCGCCCGACTTCGCTGTAAAGCTGAATTTGCCCGCCGGACTGCTTCACGAATCCGTACACCATGCTGAGACCGAGCCCGGTGCCGGCGCCTGTCGCCTTGGTTGTGAAGAACGGCTCGAACGCCCGCCTGCGCACCTCTTCCGACATGCCTGACCCCGTGTCCGTGACCGTGATCAGGACATAGCGGCCCGTACGAATGTCCGGGTACATCAGGGCGTAGTCGGTATCGAGACGCACGTGCGTGATCTCGATCGTCAGCCTCCCTCCGCGCGGCATCGCATCGCGAGCGTTGATGGCGAGGTTGAGCAAGGCGTTTTGCAGTTGCGTCGTGTCGACCACGGTCAGATGCGACGAGCCGCCGACGAGAATTTTCAGCTCGATTGCTTCGCCCAATGTCCGCCGCAGAAGCTCGGCGAAATTGGCGACGAGGGGACCGACATCGGTTGGTTTCGGATTGAGCGGTTGGCGGCGGCCGAAGGCGAGAAGCTGGGCCGCGAGCTTCGCGCCGTCCTGCGCCGCGCCTTGAGCCTCGAGAGCCAGCTCGCGTTGATCGGGGTCGGTGAGGGCGGGATAGAGCAGCTCCAGATTGGCGATGATCGCTGTCAGGATGTTGTTGAAATCATGCGCCACGCCGCCGGTGAGCTGGCCGACAGCCTCCATCTTCTGCGACTGCCGGAGTTCGTTCTCGATCTTCTGGCGGGCGGTGAGGTCGCGGACGAATCCGGTGAAGATTCTTCGCCCGTTCGCTTGCGCTTCGCCGACGGCGAGCTCCATCGGGAACACTGCTCCGTCCTTGGTGAGGCCCTTCACCAATCGGCCATAGCCGATGATGCGCGCTTCGCCGGTCCTTAAGTAATTGCCGACGTAGCCGTCGTGCTCGGCCCGGTACGGCTCGGGCATCAGCATCTTTACATTGCGGCCGATGACTTCCTCAGGTCGATAGCCGAACAAATTCGCGGCGGCGGCGCTGAACGACGTGACCTGCCCTTGCTCGTCGATGACGATCATCGCCTCGGGGACGGTCGCGAGGATCGAGCGCAAATGCGCTTCGCGGGCCGCGAGTTCGGCTTGAGCCCGCTTGAGACCGGTGATGTCGCTGTTGTTCTGCAGCACCCAATGGGTGGCGTGATCCTCGGACTTGTCCGCGACCCAGAGGCTCGCGACCGAGACGGCGGATCCATCCCGCGCCTGATGCTCGAGTTCTCCCTCCCAGCTGCCGCAGCGCCGCAGCGTCGCAATGATCTCGCTGCGTGGGACGGAGTAGTTTGTCCGCAAGAGTTCATGGACGAGTTGGCCGACCGCTTCCTGCCGGCCCCAGCCGTACAGGCGCTCGCAGCCTGTCGTCCAATGCAGAACTCTGCCGTCCATGTCATGGATGATGACGTTGGCCAGGTCCAAGAGTTTCGCGAGAGAGGCCAGTTCGGCGCTCACCTGCCGATCTCTCCTTTGGGGCGCGTCTTCACCTTCGATATCCAATCGCCCCAACTCGTGCGACACCCAACGAACGCCCCCGGGGCCCATCAAACCACGCTGCGTCTGGCTTGTCATTATCGCCGTATTTGCGGGGATTGTGCGTTCGCCGCGATCCGTTTGCAGATCGGCCGATCTTGCCCATGACCGGGCTTGGCGTGACGCAGCGAGCCCAATGGAAAAACCGGGCTTTCCGTTGCACGCGGTCGGCGGCGACCGGACGCCGGTGATCCGGCGAGCGGCGCAAGCGAGCGCTTGGCCGGCTCCAACAAGAGGTTGAACTGACTTTCAGTTCATCCCCAGCGCGGCGAGATAAAGGTCGAGGATCGTCTCTTCCTCGATCCGCTTGTCGCGGTCCTGCTTGCGGATCGACACGATCTTGCGCAGGATCTTCACGTCGAAGCCGTTGGCCTTGGCCTCGCCGTAGACGTCCTTGATGTCGTCGGAGAGCGCGCGCTTTTCCTCCTCGAGCCGCTCGATGCGCTCGACGAAGGCGCGCAAGTGTCCGGCGTTGACCTCCTCAGTTCCGGTCGTAATGTCGTCCTTCTTCTTCGCGGCCTCGGGCATCGGCGGTCCTTCCCTTTCTTTCGGAAAGGGGCGAGGCATGACCTCAAACCGCGAGTCGGGTCAAGGGTAGGCTCCGGGTCGCTGTGGATGAATTGAGGCCGGCCGGGCGGTCCGCAGAGACCGCATGCAAAATCGGCTGAGGGCCCGCAAAGCGGCAGGAGACAGGACCATGGGCGTCAACGTCCTCGACTTGATGAAAGTTCGGCGCGGCCATTTTCGCTACGAGTTGGGCTACCATGGCGAGGTCTGGCTGGACCTCGACCGACTGTTTCTCGATCCGCGCCGGATCGCGCCGCTTGCCCAAGACCTCGCGACGCGGCTCGCGCGACGCGACGTCGAGGCCGTCGTCGGACCGCTCGTCGGCGGCGCGCTCGTCGCGCAAATGATCGCGACGGAAATCGAGGCGCTGTTCGCCTACACGTCGCCTCAGCGACCCTCTTCGGGCGATGCGCTTTATTCCGTCGCCTATCGCCTGCCGGCGTCAGTCGCCCCACTCCTACGCGGCAAGCGCGTCGCGATCGTCGACGATGTCGTCAACGCCGGATCGGCAGTGCGCGCAACTTTCGGCGCGCTCGTCGAGGCCGGCGCAAAGCCGGTGGCCGCCGGGGCGCTGCTCGTCCTTGGCGAAGCGGCGCATCCCTTCCTCAGGCAGAACGGCGTGGTCCTAGAGAGCCTCGCCGCGCTCGCAAATCCTTTATGGTCGCCTGCGGAATGTCCCCTCTGCGCTCCGCGGCGCGCCATTGGACGGCGTGGACGGCTGACGAGGGCGGGACGTCGTGTCCAAGCCAGCGGAATCCAGGGGCCCCGAAACCGCGACGACGAACTGATAAAACAGATTGATACAGCACCAAGTAGCTTGGTTACTTTGATGACGCCGCGTAAGCCAGAGTTTGGAAGGATTGGATTCACGTCCGGAAATGGCGCATCGGTCCAGAAACCGAACCGGAGTGGCGCGCCGCCTTGCCCCGACCAGGACGATCGGTCGGCGCGGACGCGATAGCTGCGGTCGGCGAGTCCGCCTCCGGGACGAAAGCGCGTCGGTCAATGGTTGCGCGGGCGCGCCTCGGTCACTTGAGGCGCCGCTTGTTCCCCGATTTTGATCAGCGGTTGCGGCAATTCGATCGTGACCGACTGCGCGCCCTTCTCAACCGCGATCGAGCGGATTGATACCGATTGCAGACGCCAGCCCGCATTCTCTTCCCCTATCCGCAGCGGGGTGACCGCCTGCGTTGTGGCATCCTTCAGGAAAGCGATGCTTTTCGTGGTCGTGGGGCTGACGATCGTTCCGACCAACGCCAATGGCGGTTGTTCAGGCGCCGCCGGAGCGGGCGGAGCGGAAACCGGCTGCGGCGCTGGAGCGGCCACTGCGGCGACAGACGGCGGAGGCCGGCGCGAGGCCGAAAACAGGGGGCGGTCTCGCGTCGCGCTCAGGGCGCTCAGGGGCACCAACCAGAGCGGATTGCCACTCTTCATGGCCGGATCGCGATCGGGGGCGCCAAGCGCTAGGGTCGAGATTGAATTGCCGCCCACATCGCTTCCCGGCGGAAGTGCGGCGACGGAGGGCTCGGTCGGCCTGAGGTCGCGATCCGCCGCCAGGCCCCCCGACAACGTCGCGGTCAGGGCCAAGACGAGAACAAGATATGCCGCCGCCATGCGCATCATTCGGACCGCCGCCATTGCCCGGCGACGCCGATCGTCACCCGCATCCGTCCAGTCTCTGGCTCGCCAAAGCTTTCAGGCGACTGGATCGAAAGCTTTTCGACAAAAAGGTAGGGCATTCCGGCCTCGATATCATACAGCATCGGTTGCAATGCGGTTTGGCCAAGCTCCAGGTTTGCGGTCAAATTGATGAATCCGGCCTTCGCGTCGGGGCCGTCGAGTTCCACCTGGGAGGATATCAGGGCGCCGCCTGCCTTCGCAACCGCGGTCCCAAGCCGTTCCTGCAAGCCCGCGCCGGCGACGGTGATTGTGGGCCCGTCGAGAAACGGGGAACCCGCGACGTTCGCGGCGATCGACCCTGGCGGTTGTGATTTCGCCCGTTCGGTCAATTCTTCAAGACGCGTCTGAGCGGAGGCCGTCTCAACCGATCTCTCTCTGAGATCCCCCATGAACCAGAGCGACGGGACGGCCAGCGCGGCGACCGCGATGAAATAGGCGGCCGCCGCCGTGAACTCGCGGCGGAGCGGCGCAAACGTGGCGAAGGACAGCGTCAATTCGTCTCCGCAAACGATGGTTCGAGATGGGCTTCGATGTGAAAGGTCTCGCGCGCGTCCGGGCTCCTGACTGTCGGGGCGAAGAACGTGGCGTGGGTGAATTGCGAAGACTGCTCGATCAAGCGGATGAGTTCCGACGCATCGGCGGCGAGGCCGGAGATCTGAACCTTGCCGTCCTCGATGCGCAACTCCGTCAGGTGGGCGTCGTCCGGCAGCGCTTTCGAAAGCGCCTCGAGAACCATGACCGGGGAAGGCGTCGTCCGCTTTCTCGCCTGGAGCGCGTGAAGCGCCCGGTCTGCGTCCGAACCTCGGGAGTTCATGAGCTTGGCGCGGCGCTCCGCGATCTGATTCTGCAAGTCCGCGAGGCGCGCGTCGTATTGCCCGCCGATCCCGATCCAGGCCCCGAGGCTCAAGGCGAAGAGGAGGCAAGCGGCGCCGAGGCCGACGATGAGCCGGAGGCGGAGCTGCTTCGCAGGGTCCGCGTCGCCCCCCTGTTGCGCAAGGACCGGAATGACGAGGGTGCCGTCGCTTCCTGCCCTGGTCGACAGGCCGATCGAGCCCGCGCCGCTTGCAACAAGAGCCCGCGTTATCGGATGAAGCTGCGTTCGCGCCGTGGCTGCGACCGTCACGGCGATTCGATCGGAACCGGCGTCTTGAGGCGCGCTCCAGCCGAAAACGGCGTCTGCGGCGCTCCAAGGTGTCAAGCGATCGATCTGCGCGCGGACAACGCCTTCAAGGAAGGGCTCGGCGGCGCGCGGCAGTTCGAGTGGCCGAAAGACGAAGCGCGAGGGCGCAAGCGCGACGTCCACCTGACTTCGCATGAGCAACGTCCGCCATCGCGCAGATAGGGGCTCGGCAAAGCCGTCCCCGTCAAGGCGGAGCGGCGCGTCGTCGAGCATGAGCGATGATCCCTTGCGCCGTAAGGCCGCGGAATATGACCCGTCTTCGTGCTCGGCAAGTTCGATCTTTTGTCCGCGCCGGACGGTCGCGCCGAAACGCGTCAGCCCCGCCGCGACATCGTCGATCCAGCGGGAAAAGAACGTGAGCATCGAGGCTGCGGCGCTCATCGTTTGCGCCTACGACGCTGTCGTCGGGCCGTCGAAATCGTCCCGCCAGTAGAGAAGGTCAAAAGGCTCTTCCGATTTGTCCTTGAGGCGGAACACCACCTCCCCGCGAATGTGCCGGCCGCTATCGAATACGACCTCGATTTCACAGCGGAAGACCTTGGAGCCTTTGGCTGCGGCGTGACTCTTGGCCGGCCCGAGCAGATCGAGGAGCATTTGCTTGTCGGCGGGCGGATTCGCGCGCGCCTTCAGAAAGCCGCGCAAAATATCGGGCGTCATGCCCGGCAACGCCGAGAGGACCGTCGGGTCCGCCGCAAGCGGGTCGATTTCCGCGCTCGCGCTGAACACGGTCACGAATGGGAGCGCGCGCTCGACGACCGCCATGGGAACGGCCGGCAACAGGCTGAGCTCCAGAGAGCTGTCGAACGGCGCCTGACGCGGCGGATAAGGAACGCCCTGTGCGGCATAGAGCTTCGCCTCCTTCGAGACGGCGTCGGAAGCCGCATTCGTGTCGGATTTCGTGCGCCAGCCGATGACGCGATCCGCGAAGGTCTTCGCCTGGGCGGAGTCGACGCCGAGGGCGGCGAACAGTCCCGCCAGCACTTCAACCGGCGCGGCGTTGAGATCGACCCTCGCGGCCTCGGAACGAAACCGGACGGCAAGGTTCGTGCGCCCGACCCGCAGACTGAAGCCGCCCTGCGAAGGCCGGTTCGCGTCGGCGACGGCAAGCGCCTGAAATGCAGTCATCTCGACTGCTGCGCGAATGGAGGCTTCCGCCTGGATGCGGTCGTCCGGGACGTGCGACGCGGCGGCGGTGTTGATCGCATAGGCCGAGTAGATCGAAGCGAGGGTCGCCAAGGCGGCGAGCATCCAAAGCACGGCGACGAGAACGAAACCGGATTCGGCCCGGCGACCGAGGCGACAAGACATCAGTGCGTCCCCTGCGCTGCCGGCGAGGGGGGGCCGGACGAGAGGGGCACGCCGGTGGATTTCGTCTGAGTGTCCGGTTTCGGCGCTCCTCAATTCGTAACCTTCATGGTTACGGCGGTCGAGGCCATGAGCATGCGATTGCCGACGGCGTCCCGAACCGTGATCCGCACCGCTTCCGGCAACTTCTCCTGGCCTTTCCAGGTCGGAGCCCAGACGCGATCCGGACCGGCGTAGGCGAGCGAAATGCGGAAGGGTTCGCGAATGAGGACGACCGGGTCCTTGAAGGCGAAGTCGCGCCGCCGCCGCCCGCGCGGCGCTGCTGGCGTGAACGGCGCCCGCGTTCGAACGATCGCGAGGCCGCGATCGTCCTTGCTCTCGGTAATCCGCACGACTTCGAGATGCGGGTAGGCGTCCGGGCCGATCGCAGACCGCACGAAGACGACCGACGATTCATCGCCTTCGAACAGCGGTCCTTTCGCGTCGCTCGAGGGCGTCACAAATTCGGCCGCGGAGACGTCCTGCACGAGCCGCTCGAGGCCGACGCCGAGAAGGTCCGTGCGCTGGAGGGCGAGGAAGCCCCGGCTCCAGTTGGGGATCCATTGTCCCGCCACCGAGGACAGCGACAGGATGATCGTCGCCGTCAGAGCGAGCGCCGCCAACGCCTCGATCAACGAGAAGCCGGCGACGAACGCGTCGGGCGGGCGTTTCATTTCGGCGCCGCCGCCTCGCGCAGGCGGATCGTATCGACCTCGATCATCGCGCCGGACGGCGACCGCACCACCAATGCGATGCTTTGCGGCGTCCAAACGCCGCCGCCATTGACGGTCGTGGCGACAGGCGCGGAATCGATGCGCCATTCGTGCCCGTCCAGGGAGCCGGTCGAGCGCCCAAAGGGAAGCGCGTCGCGCCTCGGCAGGGCGGTCATGATCTTGCGCGCGGTCTCGATCTCGGCCAGATGCCGCTCCGTGTAGAGGGTTGCATGAATGCTGGAATTGGCAAGCGAGCCGATCGCGGCCAATCCGGCCGCCAGGACGCCAAGCGCCGCAAGCGCCTCGATCAGAGTGAATCCGGCGGAGCGGGATTCAGGATTTGCCGATCGGCACAATCTCGACGCCTCCCGTCAGCCAATTGACGCGAATCTGATAGCCCAGACCTTGCCGTGAGATGGCGATCGTTCCGCCGCAGGAGGCGCCGCTCGGGAAGAAATCGATCGTCGACACGACCGGGCGGTCCGCGCACCTTTGGGCAAGGAGAGCGGAAAAGATCACGTCCTGCGGGATTTCGACGACAGTCGCCGACGCGCCCGAACGCACGGTGCGGCGGTCGGCGTTGAGCGACGTCGCAACCATGGCGTGATTGCGGATGGCCGCGTTGCGGTCGCCCTTGAGGAGCGCGGCGACTTCGACGGCGTAACCCGCAACACGCGTCTGCGAGGTGGCGAGCGGAAACGCCGGCAGCACAAGAGCCGCGAGAAGGGCGACGATCGCCAGCAGGCAAACCGTTTCGATGAGCGTAAAGCCGGCCTCGCGGTCCATCGCCGTCTTGGCCTACCGCGCCGCGCTCTTGATCATGCTCTGCGAGTCGCCGATCCCGCCGGCGCCGTAGGAATCGATCTCGTAGGGCGCGTGATCGCCGGGAGCCTTGTAAACGTAGGGGCGACCCCACGGATCGTCGGGGACGGTGTTGGTTTTGAGATAGGGGCCGTTCCAGGCCGGCGATGAGCCCGGACGCTTGACCAACGCCGTCAAGCCTTCGCTCCCGGTGGGGTAGGCGCCGTTGTCGAGATAATAAAGGTCAAGCGCTGCCGTGAAGCTCTCGATCTGGATCTTGGCGGCCTTCACCTTCGATTCGCCGAGATAGTTCAGGACGCGCGGCCCGACCAGCGCCATGACGAGACCGATGATCGTGATGACGACCAGCATCTCGACCAGGGTGAAGCCGCCCTCGCCCTCGCGATCGCGGCGGCCGTCTCCAACTCGAGCGTTCAGCCTCTCAAGCTTGAAAATGCTCATATGCCAAACTCCTAGTTGACAACCTGATTGACAGACATCAATGCCGTCATAACGGAAACGATAAGCCCGCCGACAATTACGCTGATGACTATGATCGCGAGGGGACCGACGACGCCGATGGCGCGGTCGAGGCCCCGCTGCAACTTCGCCTCGTAGAAGTCTGCGATTCGCCCGGCGAGCGCGGGCAACTGACCGGACTCCTCCCCCATCCGCATAGTCCGAATCGCCATCGGGGGCAATGCTTGGGCGGCCGTGAGCGCGTCCGAGAGCTTGCCGCCATGTCGGACCCTATCAACGATATTCGACCAGGCGATGACGCTCCCGGTCGCTTCCATCGTTTCCGCCAGAATCCGGAGAGCGCTGGTCAGCGTGACCCCGTTCGACAATAAGAGACCGAGATTGCGGCAGAAAAGGCTTGTGCGACGGCTGTCCATGATCGGACGCACGACCGGCAGACGCGCCACCGCTCCCATCAGCCGAGCCCGGACCGATCGCTGCCGCATCAGGAGCCAGACCGCCAGGATCATGACGAGCAGCGCGGCGGCGACCGCCTGACCGTTCGTGCGCAGGAGGGCGGACAGGCTGAGGAACGCCACCAGCACCGGGTCAAGCTTGGCGTTGAAGTCGCGAAACACGTTCGCGAATTGCGGAAGGACAAACGTCAGGAAGAACAGCATGACGCCTGACGCCGCGGCCAGGAGGAATGCGGGATAGCGCAGCGTATCGGTCAGCCGCCGCGACATGGCCTCGGCCCGCTGGCGCTCGGACGCCAGCGCTTCGAGAATCGGGACCAAGGCCCCGGAGGTCTCGCCGACCCGCACCAGAGCCGCGTAGATCGGAGGAAAAATCCTCGGATGCCGCGCGATAGCTTCTCCGAAGCTTTCCCCCGACAGAACCGAAGTCGCAAGTGATGCGGCGATCGGCCGCATGCGACCGATGTCGGCGTCGGCGGCCAGGAGTTCGAGCGCGTCATTGATGCGCGCGCCGGTGCGCAGGAGCAAGGCCAGATCGGCGGTGAATATGGTCACGTCCTCGGCGCGCGGCCGCGACAGCGACGACAGCGACAGCCGGCTTTGCAGCGGCGCGCGGCTCCGCGCCGTCGACGCCTCGATTGGAATGAGGCCGAGGTACTCGATCCGGCGATTGACCTCGGCGACGCTCGGCGCGTCGAGCGATCCGCTGACGATTTCGCCGACGGAGGTCAGGGCGCGATATTGGAAAGTCGGCATCGGCTCACCGCGCCGTCGTCACTCGGAAAACCTCGGCGACCGAGGTCACGCCTTCGCGACATTTGGCGATGGCGTCCTCCATCATGGTCGTGACGCCCGCGCGACGCGCGGCTTCGTCAAGAGCGTTCGCGTCGACCCCGGGGCCGACGAGATTGCGCACTTCACCGGTCACCTCCAACGCTTCGAACACGCCGACGCGGCCGCGATAGCCCGTTCCGGCGCACCTTTCGCAGCCGCGCGGCTCCCAGACCGCGTCTCCTACAGAAAGCCCGAGCGCTCCGTAGCGCGGATCCGCGTCGAAGTCGGCCGGCGAAAGCCGCCGCTGGGTCTTGCAGCGCTCGCAGAGGACGCGCACCAGCCGCTGGCCGAGCACGCCTCTGAGCGTCGATCTCAAGAGGAAGCCCTCGACGCCGAGGTCGAGAAGTCGGGGAACCGCTGCGACCGCCGTTTCCGTGTGCAGCGTCGTGAGCACGAGATGCCCGGTCAGCGCGGCGTGGATCGCGATGCCCGCCGTCTCGGAATCGCGGATTTCGCCAACCATGATCACGTCGGGGTCCTGGCGAACGAAGGCGCGCAACGCATTGGCGAAGGTAAGCCCGATTGCGGGCTTGACCTGCGACTGGTTGACGCCCGCGATCTCATATTCCACCGGGTCCTCGATCGTCAGTATCTTGCGATGCGGCGTGTTGAGGACCGAAAGCATCGTGGCGAGCGTCGTCGTCTTGCCGCTGCCGGTCGGGCCGGTGATCACGATCATGCCGTGCGGCAGATCGATGAATCGCCGGACCTTGCGCTCGTCGCCGGCGCTCAGCCCGAGCTTTGGGATATCGAGGAGGCCGCGATCTCGCGGCAGGAGACGGATGACGGCGGACTCGCCATGCTGCGTCGGCATGGTGGCAACGCGAATGTCGATATTGACGCGCTCAATCTCGAGGCGCGCCGCGCCGTCCTGTGGAAGCCGCCGCTCGGCGATGTTGAGGCCGGCGAGGATCTTGATGCGGGAAATGAGGGCCTGCGGCAGCGCGTGCGGCGGCGCGGGCACGGCTCTCAACAAGCCGTCGATCCGCATGCGCACATGGAGAGCGTTGCGCATTGGCTCAATATGAATATCGCTTGCGCGCAGATCGATCGCCTTCTCCAGAAGATCGTTGACTGCGCGCACGACCGGAGCGCCGCTGGCGAGGTCTCGCAGACTGTCGATGCTCTCCTCGGCTCCGCCGGGCGTTTCGCCCGCGGACGGCGGCGGCCTCTCATCTTCCGGCCCCAGCCGTTCAGCCAAAACCGCTGCGATATCGTCGAAAGACGCCACCGCGATCGCGGGCGCACGCCCGAGCACGATCTGCGCGCCGCGTTGGCCGGCGAGATCGGTCGGATCGGCGACCGCAAGACCGATGCTCCCCCCGCCGGCGTCGAACGGAAAAATCGCCGTCTCGCGCAGGAATCTGCGAGTGAAACGATCGACGAGCGGAGGGGCGGCCAGCAGATCGGCCAGCATCACCCGGCGATGTTTGAAGTAGGCGGCGACGTAGTCGGCCATCTCGTCAGCCGAAAGGTCGCTCGATACCCAGATCGACCGTATTGACAATTGTTCACCAACGACACTGTCTATTGCGAAGCGTTTGAGGTTGGGAACGTCCAACGCTAGCGTGTCGTTCAGATACTTTATAAAGCCATAAAGGGGCTCTACGGCAGGGAGGGTCGCCTCACCAATGTTATTTGTAACTTTCATCAGTCCTTTACAGCGACTTTATGACCGGATCCGCAATCGTTTTCTTGACAGAATATTAGCTTTAATGGTTTTTTGCCCGTCGTTCAATATGTGATTCACGCCATCGCGGATGGGATTAGGGTGGCAAACGATTTCGATTTCGTGAAGGCGGCGTGGCGCAGCGTTTTGGCAACGGCTCTCCTTTTCACGCTTGACGCCTGCAACACTGCGTATCTCGAGCAGCGAACCGACCAGCCGCAGAACGCAGCCGACATCGTGCGCTCCACCGATTTAACGCCGCGATTCCCTCAGCGGACAGGCACGGTCGACACGGGCGGAACAGGCGCGCCGAGAGGCTTTTCCATCTTCGGCGGGTCGACCCCCGCGCCGCCAGCGCCGGCGGCGCCCGCAGGCGCCTTGGAGGTCGAGGCATCGACCGGAGAGTACACCCTCAATTTCGATAACGCTCCCGTGGCGAATGTCGCAAAATCGATCTTGGGCGATATTCTCGGCGTCGGCTATGTGATCGATCCGCGCGCGCAGGGGTCGATCACGCTCTCATCGGGAAGGCCAGTCGCCAAGAAGGACATGCTGTTTATCCTCGAGGACGCTCTGCACGCCAACAATCTGAACCTGCTGAAGGACAAGGTCGGCTATCGCATTGAGCCCGCGGGCGACGCGAATTTCGGGTCCGTCGACAATGCCGGCGGAAGGGGAACCGTCGAGCCGGGATACGGCACGACCGTCATTCCGTTGCAATACGTCTCCGGAGCAACCCTGACGAAGCTCCTCGAAGGATTTTCCGCGCGACCCGGCGCCATTCGAACCGATCCATCAGGAAAAATTCTGATCATCGCGGGGACCGGTAGCGAGCGTCAGTCCGCTTTGGACACCGTTCGGAGCTTCGACGTCGATTGGTTGAAAGGGCAGTCGGTGGGCATGTATCCGGTGCAGAACAGCACGCCCGAGCCGATCGTCAGCGAACTCGAGAAGATCATGGACACTGGGGAATCGGGCTTCGGACACGGTCTCGTGAAACTCGAACCGGTTTCGCGCTTGAACTCGATCCTCGTGGTCGCCTCGAAGCCGGAACTGTTGCGAGCCGCCGCACGCTGGATCGCGAGGCTCGACGAGCCGGCGGGCGCGAGCGCGAGCGTCAAGGTCTACAAGGTGCGTTACGGCGAGGCTAAAGAGCTGGCCCGGCTGTTACAGCAGATTTTCGGGAGCAGCGGGGGCGCCGCGGAGTCCGCAACCAACGAACTCGCTCCCTCGTCGGGCGCCAAGGCGATGACGCCGGTTCAACGCCTCACGGGCGGAGCTCCGCCCGAGGCCAACAATCCGACGCCGGGCGGCGCGCCGGGCGGCAACGCTCGCGGCGGGCAAGCGGGTGCGGGCGGCGGTCCGGTGGCGACCCTCAACGCCGAACTCGGCGCTCTCGGCTTCGGTCAAGGCGGAGGGGGCGGCGGACCTCAATTGCCCAACGTCCGGATCACGGCCGATCCGGTCAACAATTCGGTGCTGATCTACGCCAACGCCAGCGAGTACCAGATCATCCAACGGACGCTTGATCAGCTCGATCGGCCGAGATTGCAGGTTGCGATCGAGGTCACGATCGCGGAAGTCACGCTGAACGACCAGCTCAATTACGGGGTGCAGTTCTGGCTCAAGAACGGCGCGTTTTCGAACACTCTGACCGGCGTCATTCCGAGCGTCGCCAACAATCTGACCCAGAACCCGACCGGTCCGGGCCTGACCGGCGGCCTCAATGTGGTGATGGGGAACACCCTCACTCCGCGCGTCGTCATCAACGCGCTGCACCAGCTCACGGACGTGAGGATTCTGTCCAATCCTTCGCTTGTCGTCGTCGATAACGGCGAGGCGACGCTCGAGGTCGGGAATCAAATTCCGATATCGACCGGCAGCGCGACCGTGCTCAGCGCCAACAATGCAGTCGTCAACACCGTCGATTACAAGAACACCGGAATCATCCTGCACGTGCAGCCGCGGGTGAACTCGAATGGATCAGTCCTGCTCGACATCGACCAGGAGATCAGCAATGTGCCGGAGGGCAGCACGAGCCTGACCCCGACGATCACTCAGCGTAAAGTCACAAGCGAGATTTCGGTCGTGAGCGGGCAGACGGTGCTGCTCGCGGGACTGATTCAGGACGAGCAGGACAAATCGCGACAGGGGGTGCCGATTCTCAATCAGCTTCCCTATGTCGGCTCGGCGTTCGGCACCTCGGGGAGGAACGAAGTGCGCACCGAGCTCATCATCTTCATTCGACCGCAGATCGTCCGGGACGGCGTCGATGCGGCGATGGTCGCCGAGGAGCTTCGGTCGAAAATGCGCGGAGGAAAGCAGCAGGCGATCACCCTTCCGGGAATGCTCAACATCAATGCGCGGCCGCTGCAATGACGGCCGCGAAGCGGAGAGCGGGTCAGACACTGGCGGCCGAGACGGCTCTGATCGCCCTCGCGGGCCTGGGTTCGGTCCTTGCGAGCTTCGCCGCGGCGCCCGGCTTGATCGGCATCGCGGGCGCCGCGCTGGCGGCGCTCTGCCTCACAATCGCGGTCGTCGATCGGCGCTGGCTTGTCATACCCGACGAACTGAACGCGCTCGCTTTCGTCGCCGGGCTGACGGCGGCCGGGCTGACGGCTCACGCGTCGCCGGTAGGGGCGGTTTCGCACGCCATCCTGCGCGGGGCCGTCATGTTCGCGGCGTTCTTCGTTTTTCGCGCCGGATATCGCCGGTTTCGCGGCGTCGAGGGGATGGGCCTCGGGGACGTCAAGCTGGCCGCCGTCGCCGGCGTCTGGCTCGACTGGGGCGATTTGCCGATCGCCGTCGATATCGCCGCGCTGGCCGCGCTCGCCGCGGCGCTCGTCGGGCGGCTTAAGGGGAAGGACCTGGACCTCAGGGCGAAGCTCCCATTTGGCGCTTTCTTCGCGCCGGCGATCTGGATCTGCTGGCTTCTCGCGACCTGGCGCGGCGACGGAACGCTGGCGCAGGGCCTCGCCGCGTTCAATACCGGGCGGTGACGGCGCCGCCGGCCCCGACGGGGAGGGGCCTCCAGAAGAACGCCCGCTGTTGAGCCTGGGCGAGCTGATCGAGGGTCAGCTTCTGCGCCACGCCGTCGCGAACGCGCGCCCAAAAGTCCCGTTGTTGCCCGGCAGCCTGCGACGCGGCGAGAATGAGCCACACCTCCGCCTGAACCCAATCCTGCGGCACGCCGAATCCTTTGTCGAACAGCAGGCCGAGAAGAAATTGGGCAGTCGGCTCACCCTGCCAGGCTGCCTGGTTCAGCCAGCCTGCGGCGACAATGTAGTTTTGTGGCACGCCCAGACCGTACTGGTACATGTAGCCGATATAGGCCTGGGCCGTCGGCGACCCGCGCTCGGCCTCGGCGAGGAGCAGCGGCGCCGCGCGAACATAATTATGGCGGGCGTAGGCGCGCTCGCCGGCGCTCAGCGCGCTCGCCTCTGCGCCTGAGGCGCACGCCAACGCGGCCAGCGCCAGAATCCTAGCAAGACGTCGCATCGTGTCCCCGGCCGGCTGCCCGCTCCGCGTTCGCCATCATCGGCTGATTCTCATGGCTTTCGCGTTCGAAGTCTAGCACGAGGCGCATGCAAATTCGCGCATGCGGCGCTGGAGCGCACGCGCGCCGACATTTCTGGCCCAGGCGATGGAAAGCCGCCCCGGGGCCGAACGCCGCCAAATTAAACCAAGCCAAACCAAGCTGAATCCAAGCCAGACCAAACCAAATGCAAGGAAAACGCAAGGAATTAACCTTGTATTTCCTTTGGCGAATCGGGACTTTTCAATGGGTTACAAGGGACTTGTCAATGGGTTACGGCCGAAAAATTTTTTCCAGGCCCGCCGGCGATAAGAACATTGCAGGCGACGCAGATCAACATATAAGCATGTCGTGATTTCTCAATTCCCTGATCGGCGCGCCGCCAAGGGCCTGTCGAAAGACGGCGTCTTCGAGACCCCCCCTCGCGGCGAGCCGCCTCCGGTCCGCTGGCGCTCCGGTCCCTTTCGCCGCGGGCTGCGATCGAAAGAGTTCGTCATGAGAGGAAGGCGCCATGGATTTTGCTTTTATGAGATAATGCCATTCTGGAAATTCGAACGTAACACGATTCCGAAAATCGCAAAGCAATTGTCGCCCGCATGCGGGAAAGCGCGGCCTAACGCGTCGCCATCCTGACGACCTGGCCGCCCGGGCCCGGCCTGGGGGCGGGCGCCTGCGGGAGATAGCGCTCGACAAGCGCGGCGCGATCCAAATCCTCGATTTCGACGAAGCCGAGGGCGCGGGCGCGCGCGTGCAGGTCATGAGTGTCGAAAAAGCAGCGGAAGGGCTCGCCGCTGGCGGCGACCCGCGCCGCCATGTCGTCATGGAACGCACGCGCCTGCGCTTCTTCGATCGCATGCGGCGGGTTGGCGTAATCGAACACGACCTCGGCCCCGCCGGAAAAGCGCGCCAGCTCACTGAGCGTCGCGTAAACCGCGTCTTCGGTCAGATAGGGCGTGACGCCGAGCCACAGCACGAAGCTTCGCCGCTGCGTATCGAAGCCGCCGCCCTCGAGCGAGGCCGTCATGCTTCCGTGCTCGAAGTCGTGCGCCACGTAACCGACGTGCGGAGGCGCGACGATGCTCGCCGCCGCGAGCCGGCGCCGCTTGTCGCGTTGGGTCGCGGGATGATCGAGCTCGAACACGCGCAAGCCGTCGTGCGCCTCGAGCCGGTAGGCGAAGGTGTCCAGCCCGGCGCCGAGGACGAGGATCTGCCGAACCCCATCGGCGATCGCGCGCCGCGCGCAATCCTCGGCGAAGCGGCTGCGCATCGCGACGAAGAAGCGCAAGCCGCGACGCTCCGGCCGCTCCTTCGCCAGCGCGATCGCCGCTTCGGCGTCTTGCCCCAAAATCGGCAGCGCCAGCGGATCCTTGAAGACGACGCCGCCCTCGAGCGCCTGATGGGCCGCCCGATGCCCCGCCGCGCCCAGGGCCGTGCGGCTGGCCTCGTTGTGTTGCATCGGTCGGAAGCTAATAAACGTCCGGCGCCGCTTGTCGAGGCAGACTCGAACGGATCATGGGCCTTGCTTCCTGGCGAGGAAGGTATTCGAGATCCAGCGGTCGTAGTGGCCGACGCAATGATCCTGGCGAATTTCGATCGGCGAGAGCTTTGCGGCCTGAAGTATCGCGAAAATTTGGGACTGCGGCAGGAAATGCATCTCCATTTCCCTCTTTTGGTAATCGCCGGCGAGATAATGATCGATATTGAACGCATAATCTTTGCCATATGTCGGCGCCTGAAAGAAAGCGATGCCGCCATCGTTCAGACCCCCGCAAGCGCGGGTGAGGATCTCGGCCATGATCGGCGGCGGATTGTGCTGCAGTACGATCATTGAAAAGAACAGATCGATATTCTTGAGACGCTCGAGATCGTCGGGCTGTTCGAGAAGGACGAACTCCACGTTGGTGACGTCTTCGCGCGCCATGCGCTCGCGAGCGGCGCTCAAATGAGAGGCCGACACGTCGAAAGCGAGCACTTTCGCGAAGCGTCGCGCCATTGCGCCCGTTACGCGCCCGACGCCGCAGCCGAATTCCGCGACGAGCGCGTCGGGCGGAAGCGCCAGTCCGTTTCTTTGCAGGAACGCGTCGAGATAGCGGACGTCGTCGACGCCGCTCGCGTAGAATTTCTCGAGAAGATCGGCTTGATGGATCTCGTCGGCGCGGAACTTGGGGTTGGTCAGGACGGACCAATAGGGCTCGGTCAGGCCCAGATCGTTCCACACTCGCCGGACATGAGCCCAGAGCTGGTTCGTTTCATCGGGCGACAGGCGGGTCTGCACGCTCATCGCAGGACCAAGGTTGAGGTCCAGATTCCCGGGCGCGGTCGCGTATCGGTTTCGCAATTCGGCGGAATTCGCAAAGATCTCCAGAACGTAATCCAGGCTCGCGGTTTGCAGCGACTTCACATGGAGTTCGAAACCGCTCTGATCCGGTTTCCGGCCCAGCAGGGACTGGTAGAGGGCGCGAACGATGTCGCTCGCGGCGAATTGTCGCTCCTTGTCGGGACTAGGCGGTTGCTCGGTCATCCAGGTTTCCCTCGGGACGCGAAACGACGACTTCCGCCATATGTTCAACGAAGGCGAATTGCAAATCGGCGCGAAGCACGAAAGGATTGGCCCTCGAACGCCCTTATGACTCTCGCCGGTGGGCGTCTTGCGGGCCCAGCTTGTCGGCCTTGAACAAGAGGTCGAAGTGAAGCAAGCCGTCGGGCAGCATTCGGCTTTCGATAGCCTCGCGGTTCCGCATTCGCCAGAGATCCATAAGGCGCCCCTGGTCCGTGACGATGTTCCGCCGGCCGCTATGTTCGATTGCGCAGATCTCGTCGGTCAGGCCGAACAATTCGCGCGCAAAGACATCCGGCGCCTTGCCGATATGATCCTTGAGGCAACGGGGATTGAATTCGCACAGCACCGTCGGCCGATGCTTCGCAAGGATCTGCTTCAGGCCGTCGAGCGCGAACGCTTCGTGTCCTTCGATGTCGATCTTGATGAAATCGATCCTCGGCTCGACGCCGAGAATGTCGTCGCCGGGCAGCGATTGCACGAGACGATCGAAGCGCTCAGGGGTCTTCAAGTGCGTGTTCGACGAGCCCTGCAGGGCGAACAAAGCCGGCTTGTCGGAGAGTGCGAAAGGATAGAGCCTTACGAACAACTCCAAACCGTTTGCGACGACGCCCCTCAGGAACATCTGGGCGTTGCTCTCGTTCGGCTCGAACGCGATGACCTTGCCGCTCGGGCCCACGCGCTTTGCCGCCGCGAACGCCATTACGCCGACATTCGCCCCGATATCGACAAATACGTCGCCCGGCCGCAGGCGCTCGTTCAAAACCGCGACGAGATGATTTTCCCAGGCCCTGTGCAGGCATATCTTCTTTCCGAAGTCTGGCTCCGTCTTGTCGACGACGACGAGGTAGCCGCCGAGGTCGACGGTGGCGATGTTCGCGTCCGCGATGGAGCGGTACTCGCTGGAGCTCCGGAACGTCGCGACCACGTCGGAGAGCTTCAGGCGTCCGCGCTCGGATTGGCTGAGGAAATGCCTGAGGCCGGCTTCGTCCGGATTGCGCAGGAGAACGAGCCGATAGGCGGCGACCAGATCCTCGCGGCTCGCGGCAGAGTCCCTCAACTGCATGAAGCTTCTCCTTCGCCGCGCTTGCCCCGGGCTATCCCGACGAGAGTATCGCCTCCATCACCGCCAGCCGGCCAGCCAGATCGGATCGGGACGCCGCCGCGAAGGCGCTGACGCCGCACCCGGCACGACGTTCTTTTCCGGCGGACGAAGGCGCGACGCCGGCGGCCTCACCCATGTGGAATGTCAGCTCCTTGACTCGTACCGTTGAGGAAATCGGGAACATGAGACGGATCCACCTGACCTCTTCCGGCGCCAGAGAGACCGTTTGGAACGCGTCCGAAAAATTGGCGCCGATCTCAACCGAGCTCCCCGTTTCCGGCGCGCCCTTGAGACGAAGGTAGACGGCAAGCTCGCGGCAATTCTCCTCGGGAAAGGCGAACGCGAGCCGCGCCCGGCCCATTCCGGTCCACGCGCCCCCGTCCTCGCAACGCGACCAGCCATCGCCGATGCGCATGTGCGCGCCGGTTCTGGTTAAACTTCCATCCGCACCCCCATCTCGCGAAAGGACGTAGATCGCGCCCGGTTCGACCTCTTCGATCCAGCTCGGCAGCGCGCCTGTCGTCGCCACCGCGGAATGCTCCACTGAGAGCGAAAGTACGTCGGCCGCGATTTCGCTCCAGTCGCGCGGGCGGAAACCGGTCGCGATCGCTTGCTCCAGCTCTTGCTTGTAGGAAGATTGCGCGATCAGCTTTTCCACGATCGCATACGCTTCGCCTGGCGCGAATGGGTCGAAGTAGAGCGCGAAGCTTCCGCCGGCCTCGCGGAGCGCCGGCGCGCTCGCGACCACCGCGACCTTGCCGTGGGCCAGCAACTCGACGACCGGCGCGCCCCAACCCTCGCAATGGTTGGGATACAGCGTGAATTCGCATTCGCGATAGAGCGCAGACATGAGGCTGTCGTCGATCCCGGACAGGAGCCTCACGCGTTGTGCGAGTTGCGGCTTGGCGCTCAGATAATCCCGAACGCCGTCGAACATTCCGCGATGCTCGCAGAGACAAATGAGGTAGGGCGTGTTCTGCAAACCAAAGCTGGAAATCAATCGCTCCCAGACCTTGAATGCGAGCAGATGGTTCTTGCCGGGCTCGATTGCCGAGAGAAGCAGCGCGAACCGCGGCCGCGCGCGCCCGCTCGGGGCAACGTCGCACTGTTCGAGGAGCCATCCGAGCCGCTCTCGATCGGATTCGTCATCGGACCGTGAAGGGTTCAGATCTCCGTTCGGGAGCACGACATGAATGTCCGAACGCTCGCGCTGGTAGCGGGCGGCGAGGTTCATGAGATCAGCCTCGGCCGCGTGCGAACTGACGACGATGCGGTCGGCGTGCTGGAAAATCCCTTCGATCCACGAAGCAAACCGTTTGGCGTCGTCATCCGAGCAATGCTCGGGCATGAGCAGCGGCGCGCAGTCGTAGACGAGGGCGATATAGTTCAGCTCGAATGCCTCTTTCAGATTTCGAATGCAAAGGAAGTAGTCTTCCACGCACGCGGACGCGCCGATGTCGATCAGGGCATCATGCTTGGTGAATTCGAACTTCGCCGCAAAGTCGGGGTTGCATATGCGGCTGCGGATGGCCCGCCAGGCGACATCGCCAACGGCTTGCATCTCTTGAGCGGCGTTCGTCAACGCAATGAAGTCCAGCGCGCGGATCTCCCGCCAGCTCCGGCTGGCCTTCGAAAAAAACACGATCCGGATGCGTCCCTCGAACTCGGGAAGCGCCAGTGCGGAGCGAATGATATTGACCGCAATGCGGTAGACGCCGCCCGGAAGCCGGCTGTCGGCCAGGCGCTCCGTCACACCGCTGCAGTCGAAGATCATCCGGATTTCGCTTGCTCCGCTCGTCGCGCCCTTCTTCGATGCGACGCCGATTTCGTCGAGGGCGTCGACTTCGCTCCTTGCGGCGGCGGACCGCGGATCAATCTCCAGGGCGGCCTCGTAGCTGGCCTTCGCTTCGGCGAGCTTGCCGCGCAATTTCAGCACATGGCCGGGTTGCAGGTGTGTGTCGGCGACCAGCGCATCGAGGTCCAACGACCTGTGGTACGCGGCTTCCGCCTGCTCCAGTCGTCCGCTTTCTTTTTCGCAATTGCCGAGCTGCACCCAGATGTGCTCGAGGGTGGAATCGACCGCGAGCGCCTGCCGATAGGCGGCGGCGGCCGCGCGCCAATCCTCACGGTCGCGGGCGGCGTCGGCCGATTCGATGAGGCTGGCTGCCGACGTCGATTTGGCGGCGATCTCGCCCATCGACCTCAACTTCGCGAACCCGCCAAAAAGCTTCATTGCGAACGCCTTGCATGCCGCCAGGGCGCTCCCCGCGCGTTCCGGCCACGATACGAGCTTGCCCGTGGGGTTTCCAGACGCCGATTTCGGGGACGCCGCGCCGAACCGCCATTCGGTCATTCGCCGGCCAGCGCCTCGTTAAGCCGCGCTCGCCAGCTCGCCTCGTCATGCGCGGGGCGCTGAAACTGAAGGCGGGCTGCGCGGCCGCCGGCCGACAGGTCCAAGCCTTCCGCGTCGAGGCCGATCGCGCGCCATGTGAGCCGCCCTGAATGCGTTCGGCCGGCGAGCCTCGCTGCATAGGCGTCGCCCTGGGCGTTGATCCCGTCGATCAGCCGCGGCTCGGCGTCGAAAAGCGCATCCTGCCCCTCCGTCGAGATGAGAATGTCGGACGGCAGCAGCGGATCGGCGCGACCGAAGCCGCCGTTGAAATGAACGCTTTCCACCGCGAGCCGGAAAAACGTGAAGTCGGCGAAGTCGGCGTACAGCTTCGCCTTCGGGTTGCGCTGCAGATAGCGCGTCCGGGCGCGAGGACCCCCGGCGCGCTCAATTCGGCCGTTCAACGTGATGCGCGGGTGGTTCAGCGGGTCCCCGCGCTCCGGCTCCTCGGTGAGCAGCGCCGAGGCGCGCGGGTCGCGCGCCAGGTGGCGCGTGTGCCGCGCCAGCGTCGACATGAGAAACAAGGGCGCGCCGTCGGAATCGCTGGCGACGCCCACCAGCGTAGTCAGCGGCGCGCCGCTGTCGGGGTCCAAGGTTGCAAGCGCGGCCGTGCGGGAAAGCCGCATCAGCCGCTTGGCGTCGCTGACTGCAAGCGCATGCGAATCTTGAGGATCGACGGGCGCTTTCGCCATTCAAGGGCTCGGGCTGGACAACGCTCGGGCGAGACAAGCCCGGCGCGTTTGCCTCGTCAAGCCGCTGACGGGGACGGTCGGCTTTGTCCGAATTCGAAAAGGAAATCCATCGACGATGCGCCATTCAGGCTTTTGCGAGGCCGAAACGGCGGGCGGCGGAGGGCCGTAATCGGAGCCCAGGCGGCAGGGTTTCGCCGATTTGCCGCATCAGCGCCGCGGTCGGTCGACCGTGGGCGCAGCTTGCACTCGTCGCGCCGCGGCCCCATATCTCGCCTTCAAATGTCCGGCCAATTTCCCAAATCTGGAACACATTTCGGCCGCGAACAGTTATGATGGTCGAAACGGCCGCCCGCTTGGCGCCATGATCTTCGAAACGGAAGCCTAATGCCAACAATCGCCCTGGTCGACGACGACCGCAACATCCTCACCTCGGTGTCTCTTTCGCTCGAAGCGGAGGGGTACCGGGTGCAGACCTATACGGACGGCGCGAGCGCCCTCGAGGGGCTGAAGTCCAACCCGCCCGACCTCGCCATTTTCGACATCAAGATGCCGCGGATGGACGGCATGGAGCTACTTCGCCGTTTGCGCCAGAAGTCGGATCTACCAGTGATCTTCCTCACCTCGAAGGACGAGGAGATCGATGAGCTGTTCGGCCTCAAGATGGGCGCCGACGACTTCATTCGCAAACCGTTCTCGCAGCGCCTGCTGGTCGAGCGCGTGAAAGCGATCCTTCGCCGCTCCAGTCCAAAGGACGCCGCGGGGCAGAAAGAAACCGAAGCCAAGATTCTCGAGCGGGGCCGCTTGAAGATGGACCCCGAGCGCCACACCTGCACCTGGGACAACACGCCGGTCACGCTGACGGTCACGGAATTCCTCATCCTGCAGGCGCTCGCGACGCGGCCGGGCGTGGTCAAGAGCCGCAACGCACTCATGGATGCGGCCTACGACGACCAGGTCTATGTCGACGACCGCACGATCGACAGCCACATCAAGCGGCTGCGCAAGAAATTCAAGGTGGTCGAGCCGGAGTTCGAGATGATCGAGACGCTGTACGGCGTCGGCTACCGGTTCAAGGAAGGGTAGCGGCTCAAACGGGTCCCATGAAGGCGGAAACGCGTCACGATCGCATTGTCGCCGCTCCGCTGAGACGCGGAGTTTGGCATTGGGCGCGCACGCGGGCCCGTTTGGCCTCGCGCTTTCTGACAGCGCGCTTTTCGTCCTCGCTCACGCGCCGCATCGTGGTCCTCAACCTCGGCGGCCTCGTGGTGCTGATGATCGGCTTCTTGCTGCTCAACCAGTTTCGCGCCGACATCATCGCAGCCAGGGTCCAGAGCCTCACGACTCAGGCCGACATCATCTCGGCGGCGATCTCCGCGTCCGCCGCGGTTGACACGGATACGATCACGATCGATCCGGACAAGCTCCTGCAGCTCGCGCCGGGCCAGACCGCCCCGCCGTCGGAGAGCGACGAGGACGCGACGCAGTTCTCCATCAATCCGGAACGCATTGGTCCGGTGCTGCATCGGCTCGTGACTCCCACCCATACGCGCGCTCGGATCTACGACAGCGACGGCCGACTCCTCCTCGATTCGCGTTCCCTGTCGGCGCGCGGAGCGGTGGTGCGCTCGGATCTGCCGGATTCTGCCGGGCGCCGCGGATTTTTCGACCACGTAACGGCATTCGTGCAAAGCCTTTTTTCCCCGCGCTCTGCGCCGCAACCGAAGGATCAGTGGCTGGTCGACGGCAGGACGATGCCGGAAGTGGCTGACGCGCTGCAAGGTAAAACGCAGTCGGCGGTGCACATCAACGGCGAGGGCGAAACGATCGTGTCGGTCGCGGTGCCGATCCAATACATGATGGCGACGCGCGGCGCGCTTCAGCTCTCGACGCAGGGCGGCGACATTGACCACGTGATCGCATCCGAACGCCGAGCGATTTTGCGTTTCTTCGCGGTCCTCGCCGCTGTGATGCTGGTGTTGTCGCTGTCGCTCGCCAACACGATCGCCGAGCCCGTGCGACGCCTAGCGGAGGCGGCGGAGCGGGTGCGGCGCGGAATTCGCTCGCGCCAGCAGATTCCCGACTTCACCTGGCGTTCGGACGAGATCGGCCATCTGTCGCGGGCGTTGCGCGAGATGACGCAGGCGCTCTACAACCGCCTCGACGCGATCGAGACTTTCGCCGCCGACGTCGCGCATGAACTCAAGAATCCATTGACGTCGCTGCGCAGCGCGCTGGAAACCCTGCCCCGCGTAACATCGGGGCAGTCGCGCGATCGGCTCATCGACGTGATGCAGCATGACGTTCGCCGGCTCGATCGCCTGATCTCGGACATCTCCAACGCCTCGCGCCTCGACGCCGAGCTGGCGCGCGGCGAGGCGGGTCCCGTCGACGTCGCGGCGCTCTTGCGCGCGGTCGTGTCGATGGCGAAAGAGTCTCCGCGCAGCAACGGCGCCCGGATCGAGCTCTCGATTCCGGCGCGACGCGGCCGAGGCGCCAGCGCCGACTATTTCGTGCTGGGGCACGACTCACGGCTCGCGCAAGTTGTAACCAATCTGATCGACAACGCCTGCTCGTTTTCCGAGCCGGGCGGCATCGTCCGGGTCGCGCTCGCGAGGACGACCACGTCGGCCGAGGGCGAAGCGCCCGAGCAGCATGTCGTCGTCACCGTCGACGACGATGGGCCCGGGATCCCGCCGCACGCGCTCGAGCGCATCTTCGAGCGTTTCTACACCGATAGGCCGAGCGAGGGCTTCGGGCAGAATTCTGGCCTTGGTCTTTCCATATCGCGCCAGATCGTCGAGGCTCACGGCGGGCGCATTTGGGCCGCCAACCGCCCGGCCGAACCGGCCGCCGTTGGCGCCGGTGGGGGCGAGGAGCCGGAGGAGCCTGTGCGCCACGGCGCGGGCGCCCGATTCGTCGTCGAACTGCCGGCGTTTGCGTCGTGATGACGCAGGCGGGAACCGGAGTTCACGCGACCGCGATCTGCTACGGAGAATCCGGGGTCATGATCGTCGGCCCGTCCGGTTCGGGCAAGAGCGCGCTTGCTCTTGCCGCGCTGGCGCGCGCGAGAGACCGTGGGCTGTTCGGCGCGTTGGTCGGCGACGATCGCGTCTATCTGCGCGCGCAGGGCGGCCGTCTCGTCGCTTCGGGAGCGCTTCACATGGCGGGAGTTATCGAGCGACGCGGAACCGGTTTCGTCACAATCGAACATGAACCGGCCTGCGTCGTCCGGCTGATTGTCGAATTGAGCGGGCGCGGGCAATCGTGGCCGCGGCTTCCCGAGGGTCCCGACGGCCTGACCTTCGAGGGGGTCAGCTTGCCGCGGCTTGCGCTCGAACTCGAGCGGGAGCGCAACCGACGATGCGCTCGCGCTCGACGAATGTATGACAAAAATGGCGGCGAATGATTGCGCTAGAAACGAATTTCGCTTGAACAATCCGCCGCAGTGCACAAAAATGGGAAGGTTGCCGTCTCGCCGCGCGCCTGAGCGGCGCGGACCCGAGCCGGTCGACTGATGGATCGTTGATGATTGGAATGGTCCTTGTGACCCACGGCGAGCTTGCCACTGGTTTTCGGGCGGCTCTGGAACATGTCGTGGGGCCGCAGTCTCAGCTCGAGACGATCACGATCGGTCCCGAAGACGACATGGAGCAGCGCCGCTCGGATATTCTCAGTGCAGCGTCCCGCGTTCAGGACGGGGCCGGCGTCGTGATTCTGACCGACATGTTCGGCGGCACTCCGTCCAATCTTGCGATCTCGGTCATGGACGGCGGCCGCATCGAGGTGATCTGCGGCGTCAACCTGCCGATGCTGATCAAGCTTGCGACGATGCGCGAAACCGCCGATCTCGATCAGGCGGTCGTCGAGGCGCGCGAGGCCGGGCGCAAATACATCACGATCGCCAGCAAAGTGCTGGCAGGAAAATGAGAGACTTGGTCTCCGACGAGGATTGCCCGCCGCCGCCCGAGTTTCCCGGCGCGCTTTCGCGGGACATGCTGATCGTCAATCGAAAGGGGCTGCACGCGCGCGCGACGGCGAAGTTCGTTCAATGCGTCGACCGGTTCGACGCCGACATCAAGGTGTCTCGTTGCGGCGAGACGGTCGGCGGCGATTCCATCATGGGAATCCTGACGCTCGGCGCCGGGCTCGGATCGACCATCACCGTGTTCGCCTACGGCGTCGAGGCGAAGGAGGCGCTCGACGCGCTCACCGAACTGGTCTCCAACCGTTTCGGCGAGGACGAGTGACCGTTTACATGCGAAAATCCTCGCCGAGATAGAATCGCCTGACGTCGGGATGGGTGATGATCGCCTCCGGCGGGCCTTCCGTCAGGACGTGCCCGCTGTGGATGATGTAGGCGCGATCGATCAGCCCGAGCGTCTCGCGCACGTTGTGGTCGGTGATGAGCACGCCGATCCCGCGACCTTTCAGGTGACGAACGAGATCCTGAATGTCGCCGACCGCAATCGGATCGATGCCCGCGAACGGTTCGTCGAGCAGCATGAAGGATGGTTTGCCGGCGAGCGCCCGCGCGATCTCGCAGCGCCGCCGTTCGCCGCCGGAGAGCGAAATCGAGGGAGCCTTTCGCAACCGCGCGATGTCGAATTCTTCGAGCAGCAATTCCAGCATCGCCTCGCGCGCCTTGCGATTGGGCTCGTTGACCTCGAGGACGGCGCGGACGTTGTCCTCGACGTTGAGGCCACGGAAGATCGAGGCTTCCTGGGGCAGATAACCGACCCCGAGCCGCGCTCTTTGGAACATCGGCAGGCCGGTGACGTCGTGGCCATCGAGCTCGATGGTCCCCTTGTCCGGCTTGACCAGCCCGGTGATCATGTAGAAGACCGTCGTCTTGCCGGCGCCGTTCGGACCGAGGAGACCAACCGCCTCTCCGCGGCGGACCGAGATGCTGACGTCCTCGACGACCATGCGTCCCCGGTAGCCCTTGCCGAGGTGATGGACGGCGAGCACGCCCTGACGATCGAGACGGCTCGCAGGCGCGGCAGCGGCTGTCGCTTTGGCGCGGGCGCCGAGCCACCTCCGCCGGGAGGGCCGCTCGAGGTCCTCGCGCAGCAGGTCCTCGCTCACGGACGGGCGCCCGCGCAGCGCTTAAGGAATGACCGGCAGCGTGCGACCAAAGCTTACGAACTCCTACTTCGCCTTCGTCGCGTCGGTCGCGCCGTTCGGAGTGAACTGCCCGTGGACCCGGCCGGATTTCGATCCGTTGGTGTCGATCGTCGCCTGACCGGTCTTGAGGTCGTAGGTCAGCTTGTCGCCCTTGGTCACGTTCTGACCGTCGCTCAAGGTCACATGGCCGATGAGTTGCACCCTGTCCTCCGCCTTGTCATACATGCCGCGGTCGCCCGTCGCCACCTGGGTCTTGGAGACGACCGTGACCGGGCCGGCGGCCTCCAGTCGCTTGATGCCGGAGTTTTGCGACGGGGCGCCCGCAGGCTCAGCCGCCGACTTGCTCGCGCCGGCCGGGCTCGCGCGCGCTCCGGCCGGTTGCTGCCCGGGCGATTGCTCGAGATAGACCGTCATGACCGAGCAAGTCATTTTGGTGTCGCCCTGGATCACAACGACGCTGCCGGAATAAATCGCCTTTCGCTCTTTATCGAAATAAACGAGCTTGTCGGCGTCGATCGAGATCGGCTCCTTCGAACTCGTTCCGGGCAGAATCTGGATCGGGCTTGCGGCGGGGGAAGGACTGGCCGGCTTCATCGCGGCCTCAGCGATGCTCGACGCGAGAATCAGCATCAGCGCCAGCAACGCGCCGCGGGTCCGCTCCGGCGCCTTGATCATGGATTGCCCCTCTTCGCCTCGGCGTCCGGCGCGGCGTCGTCCTGCGGCCGGATCGTGGTCTTCACATGTCCTTCGAAAACCAGTTCCTGCCCATTGTTGCGGGCCGACGCGCGGTCTCCGAAGATGGTCGTCCCGTCGCCGACATGGACCTCGACGGGTTCATCGCTCTGGTAGGTCCCGTTCTTAAAATCGATGTTCGCGCTCCGCAAGCGCACCTCGAAACGGTCGTTTCCAATCCGGATGTTGTGCGACAACCGCATGTGCTGGCTGACGCTGTCGTAGACGCCGGTATCCGCGCTGATGTGCGTCGGTTCGCCGCCGGCCATCCCGATGTCGCCGTTCAGCGTCTGCAATTCGACGATTGTCGGCTGCTTGACGTCCTGAAGGGCGCGCTCCGCCGTCAGCGTATAGGGCTGTCCGTCGCTGCGAAAGCCCGCGAGTTTGGGCCGCGCCATGGTGATCTTCGTTCCGTCGATGGAAAGCGCGGAAAAGCTCAAGGGTCCGAATTTCGGCGAGAAAGGGTCGAAGATCACGACGCCAAGCATCGCTAGAATCGCCACAACGACGCTGATGAGAATCGCCTTGCGCAGAAAACGTACGCGCGCCGACCTCCTCTTCGCATCGGCGAAGGCCTCGGCGCGATCGGGGGGCGGCGCGATGGAGATTCGACGCGCGCCGGCGCGCGCCGCCGCCGTTCGCTCCGAGCCATCGAAGCCCGCCGCCATCGCCTCGCCCCGAAACGCCATCCGTCTCTCAGCCGCCTAACACAGCCTGCGGAGGAAAACGAATTGCATGGCGAAGTTAGGGCCAACGCCCGATTGGGCCACGAATTTGCCAGGTTCTCAAAATGTTGTGAACTTCCGCGAGGCAGAAACCTCAGGTTCGATTATCGCCCGCCCCGACGTCTTTTGTGGGCGCGAGCTCCGCCGCCCTTTCCGCCACGCTCGGGAGCGTCGTGCGGTTTCACGTCGACGCTCGCGCCGTCGACCTGCTCATATCGAACGCCAGTGAAAAACAGGATCTCTGCGCAGCCGTTCCGCCGCCGATCGGCCCCTCTTTGAGGCCGAAAGAGAATAAGATCGCCCACTACCGTCCCCCACAACCCATGATTCCAATATTGCAACCGCCGAAGGTTAATACTCGGTCAATCAGATTGGCGTAACCCGACGGTATCCCTGTGGTTTCGACGGCCACCTCAATCGTGCGCGATCTGACCCTTTCAGAATTCCCCTTTCTCACCTCGCTTGGCGCAAGCGCGAGCAGGAAGGACCGACGGATCTGGCTCCGGGTCGCAAGCGACCATTTTGTCGCGGCCGAGCCGACAGACCCGGATGAGATCGAGAAGTTCGCAAACGCGTTCGCGTTGCAACTGACGGCGGCGGACCCGATCACGAGACTGGAAATCGCCCGGAAACTGGCGCCCTGCCCGCAAACGCCACCGGCCCTCCTCGCCGAGTTCGCAAGACTTGACCGCGAAGCCGACGTTTTCCTTCTCGAGCACGCGGCGGCCTATCCGCATGCCGATCTGGAGCGCGCAATCGCTCGTGGCGCGCCACATGCCGCAGCAGTCGCCAGGCGCGCGCATCTTCCGCCCGATCTCGTGGAAAAAATCGCCGCAAGCAACGACATGGACGTTTTGATTGCGCTCGCCCGGAACGAAACGATTTCGCTCGAGCGGGCGACCTTGGCTTCCCTCTTGCGGACCGCGCGCGACGCCGCGGAGGTTCACGGCGATCGTCGGCTCGCCGACGCGCTCCTGGAACGGAAGCCGGCCCGCGCGGAAAACGCGATCCTCTTCCTCAGCGCGAATTCTGACTCAGCGGATCGAGATCCTCCTCGCCGCGCAGCGCGAGCAGATCGGCCGCTCGGCGAAAGCGTCGGCGCCGATCGCGTCGGCGGCGCTCGAGGAACTGGAGATGTCGGCGGTCGCGCGCCAACCGGGGCGGTTTGCGGCGGTTCTCGCCAAGGCGCTCGATTGCGACGCCGACCTCGCGAAACGCATCGTCGACGATGCGTCGGGCGAACCTCTGGCCGTAGCGCTCGCGGCCCTCGGCGCGTCAAACGAAGTTCTCGTGCGCGTGCTGGTGTCGAACGACCTCTACGCGGGTCCAGGCCATCAGCGCATTCTCGCGCTCGCGAGGCTCAGCAATTCGCTCAATCGCGGCGCGGCGCTGATGATCGTTTCGCTGCTGCGCGACGGGTTTTCCGGGCGGTTGCGGGCGGCGCGGACTGAAGCTGGCGCGCGGACCGCGCTCGCGCGAGCGCCGGCCAACCGGCGCGAGTTCGACCCCGCGAGGCCGGGAAGGCTGAGACCGCCAGTCGGAGTTCCGCCCGGTCCTTCAGGGCAGAGCCGCCGGCGTGAGGAAGAAGGCCGCCCGGGCTCCGAGCGCGCGTAAGACCGCCTTCGAAGGATGAAGCGAAGCACTAGCTTTCATCGGGTTGTACGGGGCTGGCCCTCCCTGCCGGGTCTCGCGCGCGCAACCTTTGCGCCACCTGCTCGTCGGTCAGCCGCACCTCGTAGATCGATCGCATTTCGATCGTTCGCGCGGTCACGGTCGCGACGACGATTGCGACCAGCATCGGCAGGGCGAAGAGCCGCGCCTGGCCGGTCAATTCCATCATCATCACGAGCGTCGAGATCGGGCCCTGCGTCGTCGCCGCGACCATCGCGCCCGCGCCGAGGAGCGCGAAAAGGCCGCCGTCGCCTTGCGGGACGAACGACAGCCAGACCGCGCCGAGCGCGCTGCCTGCAAGCGCGCCCGCAGCGAGCGAGGGCGTGAACAGGCCGCCCGGCGCGCCGCTCGCGACCGATCCCACCGTGCAGAGCGGCCGGACCGGCAGAAGAACGAGGAGCGCCAGAGGCGCCATCGGGTGGCGGAACAGGAGTTGCACGACGTCCTGCCCGTTGCCCAGCACTTCAGGGTAGGGGATCGAGATCAGCCCGACCGCGAGAAAGACGAGCGCCGGCGCGATGAAGCGGCGCCAGTCGGACGGTTGAGCCCGATCCGCCCAGGCGATCAGGCGGACGAAGGCGACCGCCCAGACGCCGATAATCGGTGACGCCAGCACGGCCCAGAGGTAGGTCTGCGGCGTCACGACATAGGCCGGCGTCGAATAGACCGGCGCGTTGGGGATGACGAAGGTTGCGATCTCGGTCGCGATCGTCGTGGCGGCGAGCGCGGGCAGGACCAGCCTCAAGGCCAGGGCTCCCCGCAGCACCTCGAGCGCGAACAGGGCGCCGCCGAGCGGCATGCTGTAGACGGCGGCCATACCCGCCCCGGCGCCGATGGCGACCATCAGCCGGCGCTGTTCGTCCGACAGCTTCTGCAGGCTCGAAGCGAGATTGCCGAACACCGCGCCCGCCTGCTTCGGCGCGCCCTCGCGCCCCAGCGCCGCTCCCATGCCGACAATGATTTGCGACAGGACGCCGCTGCCGAGCGTCCTCAGCGTAGGCATCCGTCCGGCCTGGAACCAGATCGCGGTGGTGGTGTCGATGCTGTTGCCGGAGGCGAGGCGGGTCAGGAGAAACTGCCCGAAGCCGGTGAGGACGCCTGCCCCAAGGAGCAAGAGGACATGACGCCACGGGCGTAAGCGCCGCGCGGCCTCCGCCAGCGCCGACGGCTCGTTGACGCCCCATGCGAGGCCCTGGACCTCTTTGAGGAGAAAAGTCAGCGCCGCCGCGGCGAGCCCGGCCGCGACGCCGGTCAGGATGACGGCGGTCCAAAAGCGCAGCGCCGCCGGGTCCGCGAGCGAGCCGGGAACCGGCGCGTCGGACCTGAGCGCCATCGCGTCCGCATCTGGAGCTTCGTCGCCCGAGGCCAAGGCCACTCCCTCGTTGTCGCGCAGGACGACTTTAACTTAGCGCCGCGGGAAAAGGGACAGAGGGGACGCGGCCCACCAAAGACATGTGGGCGGAGCGGTTCGGATCGGAAGCCTCGCTTGCGCGCCCCGGCGCCTTCCTTTAATCGCGAATCGCATGGGTTTCGCTCGGCACGAAGGGGAGCGCGGGTGACCGGCAAGCCTGTCGCCGTCATCATGGGCAGCCAGTCGGACTGGGCGGTGATGCGCCGCGCCGCCGAAACGCTGGAAGCACTCGGGGTCGGCTATGACGCGCGCATTGTCTCCGCCCATCGCACGCCCGACCGGCTGGTCGCCTTCGCCAAGGGCGCGAAGGCGCAGGGCTTCAAGGTCATCATCGCCGGTGCCGGGGGCGCGGCGCATCTGCCCGGCATGACGGCGGCGTTCACGACTCTGCCGGTGTTCGGCGTGCCGGTCCCGACCAAGGCGCTCTTGGGCCAGGACAGCCTGCTCTCGATCGTGCAGATGCCAGCGGGCGTGCCGGTCGGCACGCTTGCGATCGGGGAGGCGGGCGCCGTGAACGCGGCGCTGATGGCCTGCGCGATCCTGGCGCTGGCGGACGACGCCCTGGGGACGCGGCTCGAGGCGTGGCGGGCTGAGCGCACGGCCGAGGTCGCCGAGCGTCCCGCCGATCCGGGCGAGTGCGCATGATCCTGAGCCCCGGCGCCACGATCGGCATCCTGGGCGCCGGCCAGCTCGGCCGCATGCTGGCGATCGCCGCGCTGAAGGTGGGCCTGCGCACCCATATTTTTGCGCCCGACGCCGACGCGCCGGCGTATGACGCGGCGGCCGCGCGAACCATCGCCTCGTTCAGCGACGAGGAAGCGCTGGGTCGCTTCGCCGACGCCGTGGACCTCGTCACCTACGAATTCGAGAACGTGCCGACGGAGACCGTCGAGTTCCTTGCGCGCCGGCGGCCCGTGCGCCCGGGCGTGCGCGCGCTTGCGCTGACCCAGGACCGGCTCACCGAAAAAGCGTTCCTGCGCGACATCGATCTGAGGATCGCGCCGTTCGTCGGCGTCGAGGACGCCGGCGCGCTCGCCCGCGCGGTCGCCGAGCTCGGCCGCCCCTCGGTCCTCAAGACCCGCCGCTTCGGCTACGACGGCAAGGGCCAGTCGATGATCCGCGAGGGCTCCAACGTTTCGGCGGTGCATCGCGCGCTTGGCGGCGCGCCGATGATCCTCGAGGGTTTCGTCGCCTTCGAGCGCGAGGTTTCGATCATCGCGGCCCGCAGCCTGGAAGGCGAGATCGCCGCCTACGACTTGAGCGAGAACGAGCACGAGCACCACATTCTGGCGCGGACGCGCGCGCCCGCGCGGGTGAGCCCCGAGACGGAGCTCGAAGCGAGGCGGATCGCCGCGAAAGTTCTCGAGGCGCTCGACTATGTCGGCGTGCTGGCGGTCGAGCTTTTCGTCACCCGCGATCGGGGGGACCGCGAGGGCCTGGTCGTCAACGAGATCGCGCCCCGCGTCCACAATTCTGGCCACTGGACGCTCGACGGCGCTCAGACCTCGCAGTTCGAGCAGCACGTCCGCGCGATCGCCGGCTGGCCGCTCGGTGCGCCAACGCGGCGCGGCCGGGTCGAAATGCACAATCTGATCGGCGAGGACGCCGAGGAGTGGCGCGACATCCTCGCCCAGCCCGACCTCTGCCTGCATCTCTACGGCAAGCTCGAAATCCGCCCGGACCGCAAGATGGGCCACGTCACGCGCGTCTTTCCCGAGCGGCCGGGCGAGGGGTGAGCCTCGCGGCGCGCCCACGAACCGCGCCTTGACGGTGCGATCGGCAGATCACTAATGCCGCCGCTTCGCTTGGCGCGGCCGGGTCGCGCCGGCCAACAACCCCCGGAACCATTTATTGGTTACGAGGTATACGCCATCCCCCAGGATCGCCGGAATCGATCAGGCCAACGCCTACCTCCGCGACGTCTACCTGCCCACCTATAACGCGCGCTTTGCGGTGGCGCCGGCGCAGATCGGCTCGGCCTTCACCCCCGTTCCCGGCGTCGATCTCGACGAGATCCTGTGCGTTGAGGAGGAGCGGCAGGTCGGGAACGACAATTGCGTGTCCTACCGCACGCTGAAGCTGCAGATCCCGGCAAGCCCGATGCGGCCGCATTTCGTCAAGGCGCGGGTCAAGGTCCACGTCTATCCCGACGGCTCCCACGCCGTCTTCCATGGGCCACGATGCATCGGCCGATACGACCAGAACGGAGCGATCAGAGATGCCAAAAACGCCGCTTAAATCCGCTCGGCGGCGCCCCTCGTGGAAATGTGGACAACGCCTCCGCCTTGCCCACAGTCCAAGAGGCAGAACAGAACCAGACGAAGCGGACATTTGATGTGCTGCCAAAACCGGACAACTTAATTCGCTATCGACAGAAAGTGCCACCGCTGAATACGCTCTGCGGCGCGTCGGGGAATGACGCCCGTCTTGTGAAGGGGCGCGTTCGACAAGCTCGGACCGCGCAAGTGTTCCTTATCCGCGACCGGCAGAGCCGCGAGTGATCAAGGCCCTGTAAAAATGCAAAAAATGCTGGGCGAGAACCGGACGGCGAAGCGGGCCCGATTCAACGTCGGCCCAGCCGGCGCCATCCGGCTCTTCACCGTCCCCAACACCGGACGTTCGCCGTTTCGCTTTCTGCGCCGACGAATTACTATGCGCACGCGCGCTTGATTTTGTCCGCGCGAGCGGCGAGAGAACCCGACGCGCCCCCGCGTGGGCCTCAAGCCCAAGGAGCCCCGCATGGATAACCTGATTGCCCGTGTCGCCACCGCGGCGAACCTTTCCCCCGAGGTTGCGCGAAGGGCCGTCGCCCTGATCGCCGATTTCATTCAACGCGAGGCTTCGGAGGACGCGGTGAAGGATCTCTTTGACAAGGCGCCCGAGATGCGGGCGATCATCGCCTCCGGCGCGTCGACTGGCGGCGAAGGCATGGGCTCGGGCCTCAGGGGCCTGATGGGAATTGGGTCGGGGGCGATGGGCGGCGGCGGATTGATGGCGCTCGGCGGCGAACTGATGGGCCTCGGCCTCGGCATGGACCAGATTCAAACGGTCGGAAAAGAGGTTTTCGCTTATGCTCGCGAGGTCGCGGGCGATCAGACGGTTGGCGAGATCACAGCGTCGATTCCAGGCCTGTCGGAGTTCATCTAGTGTCTCGCGTCAGCAAGATCGAAGGGCGATGTTCCCTCCGCCTCTTGAGGGGGAGGGTCAGGGACGGGGCGAGGCCCCATTATTCCCCGAATTGGCGCGACCCCCCATCCCTGCCTTCCCCCACCGTAGCCCGTCGAAAGACGGGCGTTCTTCCGAACGCCCTTTGGGGGAAGGAGAACGCCTCCAATTTGCCTGAAGCGGGCCACTAGCGGGAGATTTGAGCGTTGGGCGCTGAGGCGAGGCTCTTTCCGGCCTGGGGCGAAGCCGACTGGCGCAAGGCCGCCGAAGCGGCCCTGAAGGGCGTGAGCCCCGACAAGCTCGCATCGAAGACCGCCGACGGCGTCCGCATCGAGCCCTTGTACGCTCCAGCCGAGGGACCGCGGGCGCTCGGGCCGGACGGCCCGTGGAAGGTGATGGCGCGCGTCGACCACCCTGACGCGGGCGAAGCCAACGCCCAGGCGCTTGACGATCTCGGCGGCGGCGCGGATGGCTTGCAGGTCGTGTTCTCGGACGCGATCGGCGCTTACGGATTTGGCTTGAAGCGCGCGGACTCAGCGACCTTGCACCGCGCCTTCGAAGGCGTCCGCTTCGACGCCGGCCCGCGCTTCGAACTCGACCTCGGGCGCGACGGCCCGGAGGAAGCCGAAGGCTTCGCGGCGCTGATCGAGCGGTCGGGCGCGGAACATGAGAACTGCGCTGTGTCGTTCGGCCTCGATCCGTTCGCGGCCGCGGCCTTTGCGCCGTTCCCCGCCGACTGGGCCGCACACGTGAGGCCTCATGTCGAGGCGGCGCTTGCGTTGAGGGCGAAGGGCTTCTTTGGTCCGCTCGTCGTCGCCGACGCGCGCAGCGTGCATGCCGCGGGCGGAACGCCGGTTCAGGAACTCGGCTTCGCGCTCGGCGGGGCCATGAGCCTCATCCGGGCAATGAGCGAAGCGGGCCTGCCGCTCGAGGAGGCGCGCGCGCGCGTCGCCTTCCGCCTTGCGGCCGACGCCGACGAGTTCCTGACCCTCACGAAGTTCCGCGCGCTGCGCTTGATGTGGGCGCGGGTCGAAGAGCTCTGCGGGCTTGAGCCGCTGAAAGCCTATGTGCAGGCCGAAAGCGCCTGGCGCATGATGACCGCGCGCGACCCGTACGTGAACGTGATGCGCGGCGCGATCGCCGCCTTCGCGGCTGGGCTTGGCGGGGCCGACAGCGTCAGCGTCTTGCCGCATACGCTTGCGATCGGCCTGCCCGACAACCTTGCGCGCCGTCTCGCACGCAACGGCCAGCTCATCCTGTTGCGCGAATCCAATCTCGGCTTCGTCGCCGATCCGGCCGCGGGCGCAGGCGCGTTTGAGGGCTTGACGAGGGCGCTCTGCGACAAGGGCTGGGCGAAGTTCCAGGAGATCGAAGCGCGGGGCGGTTTGCCGGCCGCGCTCACGAGCGGAAGCTTTGAGCGCGAGGTTGCGGAAAGCGCCGCGGCGCTGAAACGCGACGTCGCCAAGCTCAAGTCGCCGATCACCGGGGTCAGCGCCCATGCCGACCTGGCCGAGGGCACCGCTCACGTCGCGCCGGGAGCGCCTCCGCCCGACATGGCCCCCGTCGTTGCCGGCGCGCTCGCCCCGATGCGGCTCTCTAAGCCGTTCGAAGCCTTGCGCGAGGTCTCCGACGCGCTGTTCGCCAAGGGGCTTACGCGACCGAAGGTCTATCTGATCGCGCTCGGACCTGAACCGTCGCATCGCCGGCGGGTCGCGTTCATGCGCGAATGGCTGGAAGCGGGCGGGATCGAGCCGATTTATGACGGCGAAGCCGCGACGCCCGCAGAAGCGGTCGAGCGGCTTAAGGCGAGCGGCGCCGCGCTCGCCTGCCTCTGCGGCGACGCTGCGGCCTACGCCGCTCACGGCGCGGCCTTTGCCAAGGCGATCAAGGCTTCGGGCGCGAAAGGATTGTGTGTCGCGGGACGGCCGGGGGACGCAGAAGCTCGGCTTCGCGCCGCCGGCATCGACGACTTCATCTACGCCGGCGGCGACGCGGTAGCGGCGTTCGAGGGCCTCTATCGACGCCTCGCTGGGTAAAGATGGGACAAGCGCCATGAGCCAAATCCCCAATTTCGCCGAGGCGCCGTTCTCCGCCGCGACGCAGGCGCCCGCCGCGCGAGAGCCGCGGGTTTGGACGACGCCGGAGGGCATCAACGTCAGGTCGCTCTACGGGCCGCGCGACCGCGACGGCCTCGACCTCGCGAGCGAATGGCCAGGGCTTCCGCCATATCTGCGCGGGCCTTATCCGACGATGTACGTCAATCAGCCCTGGACGGTGCGCCAATACGCAGGCTTCTCGACCGCGGAGGAATCGAACGCCTTCTATCGCGCCAATCTCGCCGCGGGCCAGAAGGGCCTCTCGGTCGCCTTCGATCTGGCGACGCATCGCGGCTACGATTCGGATCATCCGCGCGTCGCGGGCGACGTCGGCATGGCGGGCGTGGCGATCGATTCGATCTATGACATGCGCACGCTTTTCTCAGGCATTCCGCTCAATTCGATCAGCGTCTCGATGACGATGAACGGGGCGGTGCTGCCGGTTCTGGCGCTCTTTATCGTCGCGGCGGAAGAGCAGGGCGTTCCAATGGCGGCGCTGTCGGGGACCATTCAGAACGACATTCTGAAGGAGTTCATGGTCCGCAACACCTACATCTATCCGCCGGCCGCCTCGATGCGGATCGTCGCCGACATCTTCGCCTTCACCGCGGCGAACATGCCGAAGTTCAATTCGATCTCGATCTCCGGCTATCACATGCAGGAAGCGGGGGCGACGCAGGACCTGGAGCTCGCCTACACGCTGGCCGACGGCGTCGAATATCTCCGCGCCGGCGTCGCCGCGGGCATGAGCGTCGATCAGTTCGCGCCGCGCCTGTCATTCTTCTGGGCGATCGGCATGAACTTCTTCATGGAGGTCGCGAAGCTCCGCGCGGCGCGCAATCTGTGGGCGGGGTTCGTGAAGGGCTTCGGGCCCAAGTCGGATAAATCGCTGCCGTTGCGCGCCCACACCCAGACGTCGGGCTGGTCGCTGACGGCGCAGGACCCGTTCAACAACATCATCCGCACCCAGATCGAGGCGATGGCGGCGACGCAGGGACACACCCAGTCGCTGCACACCAACGCGCTCGACGAGGCGCTGGCGCTGCCGACGCCCTTCTCCGCCCGCATCGCGCGCAACACCCAACTCTTCCTGATCGAGGAAAGCGGCACGACCCGCATCATCGACCCCTGGGGCGGCTCCTATTACGTCGAGCGCCTGACAGAGGAGCTTGCACGCAAGGCGCAAGGCCATATCGACGAGATCGAGGCGCTTGGCGGCATGGCGAAGGCGATCGAACAGGGCGTGCCGAAACGCCGCATCGAGGAGGCGGCCGCCCGCACCCAGGCGCGCATCGATTCCGGCCGGCAGACGGTCGTCGGCGTCAACGCCTTCGCGCCGACCGTCGAACGCGAGCTCAACGTCCTTAAGGTTGACGCGGCGACCGTGCGCTCGATGCAGATCGAGAAGCTCAAGCGCCTGCGCGCCGAGCGCGACGAGGCCAGGACGAAAGCCGCGCTCGAGGCCTTGACCGAGGGCGCGCGCGCCACAGCAAATCTGCTGGCGCTCTCGGTCGAGGCCGCGCGCGCCAAGGCGACGGTCGGCGAGATTTCGCTCGCGATGGAGAAGGCCTTCGGCCGCCATGTCGCCGAAATCCGCGCCATCTCGGGCGTCTATCTCGCGGAAGCGGGTCCGGCCGCGGAGGCGAACGAACGCGTGATCGCGATGACGCGCGCCTTCGCCGAGAACGAAGGCCATCGCCCACGCATCCTCGTCGCCAAGATGGGCCAGGACGGACACGACCGCGGGCAGAAGATCATCGCCTCCGCCTTCGCCGATCTGGGCTTCGACGTGAAGATCGGCCCCCTGTTCGCGACGCCCGAAGAGGTCGCCGCGCTTGCGGCGGAAAGCAAGGCTCACATCGTCGGCGTCTCATCGCTCGCCGCGGGACATCTTGCGCTCGTGCCGGCTCTGAAGACCGCGCTCGGCAAGGCGGGCATGGCCGAGGCGATGATCGTCGTCGGCGGCGTCATCCCGGAGCAGGATTTCGCGCCCCTTCGCGCCGCCGGCGCCGACGCGATCTTCCCGCCGGGGACGGTCATCGCAGATGCTGCGCAAAGCCTGATCGAGCGCCTCAACGAGCGCCTCGGCTACAGCCAACGCATTCCAGCGCAATAGCGAGCAGCCTGAGCAAAAGCGGGCTCGGGTCAACCCGGCCTTAAGAGCCAGGCGATGATCTCGGTCGGCGCGATCCCGACTTGACGCGTGCATACGCGCGCCGTCGCGCGCGACGCTGCGTAACCTGACCCAAATCGAAACGAAATCTGACGAACGTCATCGGCGCCGATTTTGCCGGTCTCTTCCCGGGTTGCCGCCGGAAGAGGACTGAAAGTGCGCCATGAGCGTCTCGATCGCCGACATCGTGCGCCAGACGATCCGTCACGCCCGGCGGATGTCGCAAGAAGGTGCGCACGATTGGCCGACAGCACGCAGAGCCTTGACGAAAATCCTTGCGGACCTCGAAGCCCGATCGCCGGAGGATCCCAGACTGGAGGATCTCCGGGTATTTATCGTGTTTGGAGATCGCGCTCATCGAGAGGGCAGGGACGAGACATAATGTCGCCGACGACCTTGACCCGTCTCATGGAGGTCACGCTATTCTCGCAATCCGGAAAGGCTGAGCCATGCGCGATCGACGGCCAAAACGCAACATGCGTCTGCGCCTCGCTTGACTCGTCGCGGCGGGTGCTGAACAAATTCATCCGCTGGAAAGAAGCGCCGTCGTTGAAGTTTGGAATCCCTGTCGGGGGCGCAGGGTTCGGCCGGCGCGCTGGAACGCGGATGCCCGCAGGCGGCGTTGTTGCGTCGGGAATTCACGGAATCCGAATGATCGGGGAGGGGCGGTCTCGATGGCGTCGACCATGAACGGGCGCAGCGTACGAACACGGAAACTCGTTACGCGTCGAGGGACGCAGCTCACGTTCACCGAGCTGGGCTTCGGCGGAGCGCCGCTCGGCAATCTCTACCGGCCGATGACCGAGAAGGAAGCGCGCACCATGCTCGACACCGTCTGGGCGACGGGCGTCCGCTATTTCGACACTGCGCCGTTGTACGGACTTGGGCTTTCAGAGACGCGCCTCAACGGCTTCCTTCGACCGAAACCGCGCAATTCCTATTTGATCTCCACCAAGGTCGGGCGCCTTCTCGAGCTTTGCAAACCGCACGAGCGGACGCGGCGCGAGGCGTTCTTCGAGGCGCCGTCGCGGCGAGAACGGTACGACTATTCCTACGACGGCGTGATGCGTTCGCTCGAATTCTCGCTCGAGCGCCTGGGGCTCGACGCGATCGACGTCGTTTACGCCCACGACGTCGATGTCGTCACGCACGGCAGCAAGGAAGCGTCCGACGCCCGGATCAGGGAGTTCATGAACGGCGGCTACCGTGCGCTCGACGGTCTGCGCGCATCGGGAGCGATCAAGGCGATCGGCGCCGGGATCAACGAGTGGCAAGTCGCGGAAACTTTGGCGCGCGCAGGCGATTTCGACGTATTCCTGCTCGCGGGCCGCTATACGCTGCTCGAGCAGGAGTCGCTGACGAGCTTCCTGCCGCTCTGCGCCGAGAAGGGCATCGGCGTCGTCATCGGCGGGCCGTTCAACTCCGGCATCCTTGCGACCGGCGTGAAGGCCGACGCGCACTACAATTACGGGCCGGCGCCCGAAGAGGTGAAGGATCGCGTGCGGCGCATTCAGCAGATCTGCAAGAGCTTCAAGGTCAAGCTGCCGGAAGCGGCGCTTCACTTTCCGCTCGGTCACCCCGCGGTCGTCAGCGTCATCGCCGGCGCGCAAAGGGCGAGCGAGGCCAAACGCAACGCGACGATGATGAACGCGAAAATTCCGCATGCGCTATGGCGCGCGCTGAAGGCGGAAAAGCTCATTCGCGAGGACGCGCCCGCGCCGCGTTGACGGCGGGAAAAGCCGCTCTTTCAGAAGAGGCCTTCGATCTCGCCGTCGACGACGCGGATCCGTTCCGCCGCCGGGATCCGCGGCAACCCGGGCATGGTCCGGATGTCGCCCATAAGCACGACGACGAAGCCCGCGCCCGCGCGTAGCCGGAGTTCCCGCACGGTCGGCTTGAACCCGCTCGGCGCGCCGATAAGCGTTGGGTTGTCCGAGAACGAATACTGAGTCTTGGCGACGCAGATTGGCAAGCCTCCCCAACCGGCGGCTTCGAGATCGCGAAACTGCGCGAGCACGGCGTCGCTGGCCGCGACGTCCTCGGCGCCGTAGATTTCCCGCGCGATCGCGCGCGTCTTGTCGAGGAGGCTCATCTCGTCCGGGTAGAGCGGTCGAAACCGGGCGCCACCGCCGTCGCAAAGCGCGCCGACCGCGCGGGCGAGGTCCTCGCATCCGGCCGAGCCTCGCGCCCAGTGCTCGCAAACGAGCGTCTTCACGCTGAATTCGCTGGCGACCGCATTCCTCACGAGATCGAGCTCCGCCGCCGTGTCCGCTTCGAAGCGATTGATCGCGACCACTGCCGGCACACCGAACTTTCGCATGTTGGCGATGTGGCGCGCGAGATTGGCAAGGCCCGCTTTGAGCGCCGGCAGGTCCTCGACGCCGAGCGCATCTTTGGACGCCCCGCCATGCATCTTGAGCGCCCGCACGGTTGCGACGATCACCGCCGCCGCAGGCGCCAATCCGGCCTTGCGGCATTTGATGTCGAAGAACTTCTCCGCGCCGAGGTCGGCGCCGAAGCCCGCCTCGGTCACGACATAATCGCTGAGTTTTAACGCGGCGCGCGTCGCGACGACGGAATTGCAGCCGTGCGCGATGTTGGCGAAGGGCCCGCCGTGAACCAGGGCGGGCGATCCTTCGAGCGTCTGCACGAGATTGGGTTTGAGCGCATCCTTGAGCAGCGCGGTCATCGCGCCCTCCGCCTTGAGGTCGGAAGCGCGCACCGCCCGCTTTTCGTAAGTGGAACCGACGATCATCTGCCCGAGCCGCGCTTCGAGATCGTCGAGGTCGACCGCGAGGCAGAACGCCGCCATCACCTCGGACGCAACCGTGATGTCGAAGCCGTCCTCGCGTGGGAATCCGTTCGGCGCGCCGCCGAGTCCGACCACGATGTCCCGCAGCGCGCGGTCGTTCATGTCGAGCGCGCGCCGCCATGCGATGCGGCGCAGATCGAGCGCGAGCGCGTTGCCCCAATAGACGTGATTGTCGATCATCGCCGCCAGAAGATTGTGGGCCGAGGTGATCGCGTGGAAATCGCCGGTGAAATGAAGATTGATCGCGTCCATCGGCACGACCTGGGCGTAGCCGCCGCCAGCCGCGCCGCCTTTCATGCCAAAGCTCGGCCCAAGCGACGGCTCGCGCAGGCAGATGACGGTCTTTTTTCCAATGCGGTTGAGCGCGTCGCCGAGCCCGACGGTCGTCGTCGTCTTGCCTTCGCCGGCCGGGGTCGGGCTGATCGCCGTGACGAGGATCAGCTTGCCGTCAGGCCGATCTTTGAGCCCGGAAAGAAAGCTGGTCTCGAGCTTTGCGATGAACCGGCCGTAAGGATGGAGCGCCTGTTCCGGAACGCCAATCTTGGCGGCGATTTCGGCGATCGGCTGCAGGCGCGCCGCGCGCGCGATTTCGATGTCGGAAAGCATCGCCCCTCGGTCGGCTTAAGCCTCCGGAGGAGGCGCGAACGGGAGGAATCGTCCGGGCGGCTGCGATTTGCAAGCTCGAATCTTTTGCATGGTCTTATGCTGTCCTGGGCGCCGCTGCGGCGGCGCGCTCGCGCGGAAGGACAAGAGATGACGCTGCGGCTCGTCCTTTTCACCACTGTCAGCCTCGCGCTTTATCTCGGCCTCGCCATCGCCGGCGCGGGCGGCGCGGCCATCTTCTTCTCGCATCCGCCGCTCATAGCGCTGACCGCCGTCACCATCGCGCTCGGCGTCGTTTCGCTTTTCACTGAGGGACACGTCGGGTCGGGCGTTCGCGAAGACCGCTCGAACCGATGGGTAATCGTCGCGTTCACGATTCTCGGCTTCGCGGATGCGTATTTGCCCGCCTACACCGACCGGCATGATATCCTGACCTTCGGGGCTGAGGGCGTGCGCTGGTTCGGCGTTCTCTTGTATGCGCTCGGCGGCGTCCTGAGGATCGCGCCGGTGTTCGTTCTTGGCCGCAGATTCAGCGGCCTTGTCGCGATCCAGCCGGACCATCGCCTCGTCACCACCGGAATCTATGGCGTGATTCGCCATCCGAGCTATCTTGGGCTCTTCGTCGTTGCGCTGGGGTGGGGTCTTGCGTTTCGCGCCGGCGTCGGCGTTGCGATCGCCGTCATGATGCTCATCGTCGTCATCGCCCGCATCCGCGCCGAGGAGCGGCTTCTCAGCGAGACCTTCGGCGCCGAATACGACGCCTATCGCGCGCGCACGTGGCGGCTCGCGCCTTACATCTATTGAGGCGCGGCGCGCGGTTGCCTCGCTCGGTCGCATCCCCTAAAGCTCCGGCCGCTCCCGCCCGCGTACGGAACACGCTCCATGATCCGCTCCGCATTGATGACCGTGATGTCCAACGCCGCGATCAAGGCGGGGCGGGGGCTCAAGCGCGACTTCGGCGAAATCGGCCACTTGCAGGTGTCGATGAAGGGGCCGGGCGATTTTGTCAGCCTCGCCGACAAGCGCGCCGAGAAGACGCTCTACGAGGAGCTTGCCAGGGCGCGTCCCGGCTACGGCTTCGTGATGGAGGAGAGCGGCCGCGTCGAGGGAACCGACAAGAGCCACACCTGGCACATCGATCCGCTCGACGCGACAACCAACTTCCTGCACGCAATCCCGATGTTTTCGATCTCGCTCGCGCTCGAGCGCGACGGGCAGATCATGGCCGGCGTGATCTACAATCCCGCCGACGACGATATATACGTGACCGAGAAGGGCCAGGGGGCGTTCGGCCGCAATCACCGACTGCGGGTCGCGGGGCGAACGGACCTGTCGCAAGCCCTATTCGGCTGCGGAATTCCCCATCTCGGCAAGGCGGCGCAGCATCCGCGTTTCAAGGCGGAGCTCGCCGCCGTGATGGCGCGCGTCGTCAACGTCAGGCGAATGGGCTGCGCTTCGCTCGATCTCGCCTATGTGGCGGCCGGCCGTTTCGACGCGTTCTGGGAGCGGGGCCTCCATTCGTGGGACATCGCGGCCGGCGCGCTGCTCATTCGCGAGGCGGGCGGCTTCGTCAGCGACGCCGACGGCGCGGCCGGCTTTCTCGAAACCGGCTCGATCGCCTGCGGCAACGAGGTCATGCATCGCGAGCTCTTGGGACTATTGAAGAGCGTTGCTTAACTCGCGGCGGAATTCTACTACGGTCGCATCAGCCAGGAACGAGTTGAATCGGCTGGAAGTCGGGTGAGGTGGTGAACAGGGGTCTGGTTTCGCGGCCTGATCGCGCGCCGCGATGAGCGCGGAAGCGCTTTTTCTATGGGGCGTGGCCGCGCTCATTGCGCTCGCCGTCACCGGCGGGTTCGTGGCGCGCAAGCCCGCCGCCGGCGCGTTCGTTTATGGCGGGTCGCTTTTGATCTGCGCGGGCCTGCTGGCCCTCGCGCTCGTCGATCTCATTGGCGACAGGAGCGGCGAAACGCTCGTCCTGCCGCTCGGACTGCCCTGGATCGGCGCGCGCTTCCGTGTTGACGCGCTGTCGGCGTTCTTTCTCGTCATCGTCAATCTCGGCGGCGCATCCGCCAGCCTCTACGGTCTTGGCTACGGCCGCAGCGAACACGCGCCCGAACGCGTGCCGCCGTTCTTCCCCGCCTTCCTCGCGGGCATGAACTCAGTCCTTCTCGCCGACGACGCCTACACGTTTCTCCTCTCGTGGGAGTTCATGTCGATCGCCTCGTGGGCCTTGGTCATGGCCCACCATCGCGAGGCCGACAACGCGCGCGCCGGCTACGTCTACATCGTGATGGCGAGCTTCGGCACGCTCATGCTGCTGCTCGCCTTCGCGTTGCTGGCGACGCCGGCCGGCGGCTACGCCTTCGACGCCATGCGCGCGGCCCGGCCGGCGCCGGGTCTCGCGGCCCTCGCCTTCCTCCTGGCCCTGATCGGCGCGGGGTCGAAGGCGGGGATCGTGCCGCTGCACGTCTGGTTGCCGCTCGCCCACCCTGCGGCGCCGAGCCACGTCTCCGCGCTCATGAGCGGGGTGATGACGAAGGTCGCCGTCTACGGGTTCATCCGGATCGTGTTCGAACTGGCGGGGCCGGCGGCGTGGTGGTGGAGCGTTCCGGTCATGGCGGTCGGCGGCGCCACCGCCTTGCTCGGCGTGCTTTACGCCTTGATGCAGCACGACCTCAAGCGTCTGCTTGCGTACCATACGGTCGAGAACATCGGCATCATCTATATCGGAATTGGACTCGCGCTGGCGTTTAAGGTGTTCGACCTGCCTGCGGCGGCGGCGCTGGCGATGACCGCGGGGCTCCTGCACGCGTTCAACCATTCGCTCTTCAAGAGCCTCCTCTTCTTCGGCGCGGGCGCGGTCCTGTCCGAGACGGGAGAGCGCGACATGGATCATCTCGGCGGCCTCATTCACAACATGCCGCGAACGGCCTTCGCCTTTCTCGTCGGTTGCGCGGCCATTTCGGCGTTGCCGCCGTTCAACGGATTCGTCTCCGAATGGCTTACGTTTCAAGCCATCCTCTTGACCCCGGACCTGTCGTCCTGGGTGCTGAAGATCCTGGCGCCCGCGGTCGGGGCGCTGCTCGCGCTCTCGGCCGCGCTCGCGGCCGCCTGCTTCGCCAAGGCGTTCGGAATAACCTTCCTTGGGCGTCCCCGCACGGACGTGGCCAAGCGAGCGCGCGAGACCAATCGCTTCGCCCTCACGGCGATGTTGACGCTCGCGGCCCTGTGTCTCGCCGCCGGGGTATTTCCCGGTCTTTTCATCGACGGCCTCGCGCCGGCTGTGAGCAACGCCATCGGGGCCCGAATGCCCGCTCAAGTCGGCAATGCGTGGCTGTCGATCGCGCCGATCGCCCAAAGCCGCAGCTCGTACAACGGGCTGCTCGTGTTCCTGTTCATCGCCTTCTCGGCTTCGCTGGCGGCGAGCGTCATCCACCGCTTCGCCTCCGCCGCCTTACGCCGCGCGCCGGCGTGGGACTGCGGCTTTCCCGACGCCAGCCCCAAGACTCAATATTCGGCGGAGAGCTTCGCCCAGCCGATCCGCCGCGTGTTCGGCGCGGTCGCGTTCGTGGCGCGCGAGCGCATCGACATGCCGGCGCCGGGCGACACGCGGCCAGCGCGGTTCGATCTCACGCTCAGCGACAGGATCTGGGACTCGCTTTACGTTCCGCTGATAGCGATCGTCGGCAGAACTTCGATTCAGCTCAACCGCCTGCAGTTTCTCACCATCCGCCAGTACCTCAGCGTCGTTTTCGGCGCTCTTGTCACGCTTCTCGTCGTGCTCGCGTCATGGCCCTGATCGTCGATCTGATCTTCCAACTCTTGCAGATGACGCTGGTCATCGCGGTGGCGCCCCTCCTGACCGGTCTCGTCCGTGCGACCAAGGCGCGGCTCCTGCGCCGGCGGGGGCCGCCGCTCCTCCAGCCTTACCGCGACCTGATCCGTCTTGCTCGCAAGGAGGCGGTCGTCGCCGAGAGCGCGTCCTGGCTCTTCCGCTTCGTGCCCTATCTCGTGTTCGCCGCGACTTGGGTCGCCGCCGCGCTGGTTCCGACCTTCGCGACGGAGCTCCTCTTCTCGTGGTCGGCCGATCTCATCGCCATCATCGCGCTCCTCGGCGCGGCGCGGTTCTTCCTCGCGCTCGCAGGGCTCGACATCGGGACGAGCTTCGGCGGCCTCGGCTCGAGCCGCGAAGCCTTGTTCGGCGCGCTGGCGGAGCCGGCGATGATCGTGATCGTCTTCACCCTGGCCTTGGTCGCGGGCTCGACGCAACTGTCGACAGTCGCGGCCTTCATGGTGTCGAGCAATGTCGGCCTGCGCGTTTCGCTCGGCATGGCGCTGGTCGCGCTCATCATCGTCGCGCTTGCGGAAAATGGACGGATTCCGGTCGACAATCCGGCGACCCATCTCGAATTGACGATGGTGCACGAGGCAATGATCCTCGAATATTCCGGCCGGCATCTGGCGGTGATCGAGCTCGCGGCGATGCTGAAGCTGGCGCTCTACGTCTCGCTCATCGCCTGCGTGTTCGCGCCGTGGGGCCTCGCAATTGCCGACGCCAGCGTGGGCGACCGGCTCCTGGGCGCGCTCACCTATCTCGTCAAGCTCGCGATCGCCGGGGTTGCGCTCGGCGTGTTCGAGACGAGCATCGCGAAGATGCGCGTTTTCCGCGTGCCGGATTTCGTCGGCGTGGCTCTGATGCTGGGCTTTCTCGGCGCCTTGCTCCTGTTCGTCTCGAGGACCCTGAAATGAGGGGTCTCGCCTTCGACGTCGCGCATCTTCTCGCCGGCGGCCTGGTGCTGATCAGCTTCATGCTGCTCTATCAGAACCGTCTTTATGCGCTTCTGAACGTTTTCGCGCTGCAGGCGGTGGTGCTTTCGCTCTCGGTTCTCTGGCAGGCCTATGTCCAGGACGCCAATCATCTCTACGTCACCGCGCTGATCGCCTTCGCCTTCAAGGCGGTCGTCATCCCTATCGCGCTCCATCGCATCATTGCCGAACTCGGCATCCAGCGCGACGTCGAGAACGTGGTCGGCGTCGGGCCGACGATGCTTGGCGGGCTCGCGCTGGTCGCGCTTTCCGAGGTCGTCATGCTGCGCATCGCCACTGAAGCCGACGTCCTCGCGCGCGAGGATCTCGCCTTCGCCCTGTCGGTCGTGCTGCTCGGCATGCTGATGATGGTCGTCCGCCGCAACGCGGTCTCGATGGTCGTCGGCTTCATGTCGCTCGAAAACGGCCTCATCCTCGCGGCGACCGGCGCGAAGGGGATGCCGCTCGTGGTCGAGATTTCGGTCGGCTTCTCCGTCTTGGTTGCGCTGGTGGTGATTGGCGTCTTCCTGTTTCGCATCGCGGAACGGTTCGAGACGGTCGACGCGCAGGCGCTCGACCGCTATCGCGGAGATCGGCGATGACGCTGAACGCCGCGATCGTCATTCTGGCGCTGCCGGCGGCGACGGCGGCGCTGCTCGCCTTGCTGCCGTCCTACCGGCTCTCGGCCGCGCTCAACGTCGCCTCAGCCTTCCTGACCTTCCTGGCCTCGGTCTCGCTGCTCGCCACCGCGCCGCCGTCGAACGCCTACATTCTCGTGGACGACCTCAACGTCGTCTTCATCGTGCTCAACACCTTCGTCGGCTTCACGGCCAGCGTGTTCAGCGCGACCTACATCGCCCACGAAATCGAGACCGGTCGGCTGACGCCGACGCATTTGCGCTTCTATCACGCGATGTACCAGTTCCTGTTGTTTTCGATGAACCTTGCGCTCGTCGCCAACAATATCGGGCTGATGTGGGTGGCGGTCGAGCTTGCGACGCTGACGACCGTCTTGATGGTCGGCATTTACCGTACGCACGAGGCGATCGAGGCGGCGTGGAAATATTTCATCCTCGGCAGCGTCGGCATCGCGCTTGCGCTGTTCGGCACGATCCTCGTTTACATGGCCGCGCGTCCCGTCGTCGGCGAAGGCGTTCAGGGCATGCTGTGGACGAGCCTGATCGGCCACGCGCCAGCGTTCGACCCCGCCCTGCTTAACCTCGCCTTCGTTTTTCTCCTGCTCGGCTACGGCACCAAGGTTGGGCTTGCGCCCCTGCACGCCTGGCTGCCCGACGCGCACGCCGAGGGTCCGACGCCGATCTCGGCGGTGCTCTCGGGCCTGTTGCTCAACGTCGCGCTTTACGCGGTGCTCCGCTTCAAGCTCCTGCTCGACGCCAACGCGCTGGCGCTCGCGCCGGGGCCTTTGATGGCCACCCTGGGCCTCATCTCGGTCGTGTTCGCCGCCTTCATGCTCTACCGCCGCCGCGACGTGAAGCGCATGTTCGCCTATTCCTCGATCGAGCACATGGGCGTGATCGTGTTCGCCTTCGGGATCGGCGGGCCGCTCGCCAACTTCGCCGCCCTCCTGCACATGGCCATGCACAGCTTGACGAAATCGGCGATCTTCTACACCGTCGGCCAGATCGCGCAGGTCAAGGGCACGCAGCAGATCGCCGAGATTCGCGGGCTCACCGTCACCCATCCTCTCCTCGGCTGGAGCCTTGTGTTCGGCGTCTTCGCCATTGTCGGCCTGCCACCAATGGGCGTGTTCATGAGCGAATTCCTGATCGTGAGCTCGACCTTCGAGCGCGCGCCGTGGCTGGCGCTCGCGCTTGGCTTCGGCCTCGTGATCGCGCTCGGCGCGCTCGTCCTGCGCCTGCAAGGCATGGCCTTCGGCGCGCCTGCCGGTTCGACCGCGCCCGCCAAGGCGTCGGCCATGCCGATCCTCGCCCATTTCGCCCTTGTCTTGATGGCGGGCCTCTATCTTCCGCCCCCGCTCGTGACGTGGTTCCAGCACGTCGCGCAACTGTTGCGCTAGAGAAGCGCGCCATGACCGCGAGCCCACGCGTCAACCCGATGAGCGAAGCCGAGTGGCGGGCCGCCGCGCATCGTCTTGCGGCGGGAGAGGCGACCCTCGTCAGTCTCTGGGGAGACGAGGGCCGCATGCGCATGGCGCTCAGCGAGGCCGACGGGGCGCTGTCCCTCGTCGAAGTCCCCTGCGCCGACGGGGCCTTCCCCTCCGTGGCGGGTCTCCATCCGCCGGCCGGCCGTCTCGAGCGAGCCGCGTGCGATCTCTTCGGCTTTGCGGCGCGTGAGACGCGCGACGATCGCCGTTGGCTAGATCATGGCCGCTGGCCGCTCCGCCACCCGCTTGGGCCCGCGGTTCCGCATCACGGCGAGGCGGACCATTACGTCTTCCTCAAAGCCGAGGGCAAGGGCCTGCACCAGATTCCGGTCGGCCCGGTTCATGCGGGGATCATCGAACCCGGCCATTTCCGCTTTCATGCCGGCGGTGAAGCGGTGGTGCGGCTCGAGGAGCGGCTGGGCTACGTGCACAAAGGCGTCGACCGCCTCATGCGCGGCGCGAGCGTCGAGCGCGCGGCCGTTCTCGCGGGCCGCGTCAGCGGCGATTCGACCGTCGCCTACAGCATCGCCTTCGCTCGCGCCGTCGAGGCGGCGCTCGGCCTCGAGGCGCCCGCCCGCGCGCATGCCCTCCGCGGCCTCATGGCGGAGCTCGAGCGCATCGCCAATCATCTCGGCGACATCGGCGCCATCTGCAACGACGCCGCCTTCTCGCTGATGCTCGCGCATTGCGGCGTCTTGCGCGAACGCACGCTCCGCGCGGCGAAGGCCGCCTTCGGCCACCGACTGATGATGGACGCGGTCGCGCCCGGCGGCGTCGCCGCGGACTTGACGGCGGAGGGCGCCGAGGCGATCCGGGCGCTCGTCGACGAAGTCCGAGCGACGTTTCGGAAGCTCGTCCAGCTCTACGACAACACTGCTTCGCTGCAGGACCGCACGGTCGGCACGGGCGCGCTCAAGGCCGATCTCGCGCGCAAATTCGGCGCTGGCGGCGTCGTCGGCCGCGCATCGGGCCGTGATTTCGACGCGCGGCGCAATCATGTCTATCCGCCTTATGACAATCTCGCCTTCAAGGTTCCCGTGCGGCGCGAGGGCGATGTGAACGCCCGCATCTGGGTCCGCATCGAGGAGGTCTTCGAAAGCCTCGACATGATCGGGGCGACGCTGATGCGGCTGCCGGCCGGGCCGATCCGCTCGGCGCTCGCCGTCTCCGGGTCCGAATGCGAAGGTTTTGCCCTGGTCGAGGCCTTTCGCGGCGATGTGTTCGCGCATGTGCGCCTGGCCGAGGACGGCTCGGTCGCGCGCTGTCATCTGCGCGACGCGTCGTGGTTCCAATGGCCGCTGCTCGAGGCGGCGATCGAAGGCAATATCGTCGCCGACTTCCCCCTATGCAACAAGTCGTTCAACTGCTCCTATTCGGGGTGCGACCTTTAAGATGCGCGATACGCTCCTGCAAGGCCTCCGGCCGCCGCTGACGGAAGGCCTCGCAGCCGACGATCCGGAAATCGTCGCGCTCGCGGCGACGGTGAGAGCGGCGGCCGAGCGCACGCTCGGACGCAGTCTCGCGATCCGGCACGTCGATGCGGGCTCCTGCAACGGTTGCGAACTCGAGATTCACGCGCTCGGCAACGCCTTCTATGACCTCGAACGGTTCGGCTTCCGTTTCGTCGCTTCGCCCCGGCACGCCGACGTGCTCCTGGTGACCGGCCCGGTGACGCTGAACATGCGGGAAGCGCTGAAGCGCACCTACGACGCGACGCCCGCGCCGAAATGGGTCGTCGCATCCGGCGCTTGCGCTGCGGACGGCGGCGTCTTCGCAGGCAGCTACGCGATCGCCGGCGGGGTCGATAGCGTCGTTCCGGTCGATCTCGTCATCCCCGGCTGCCCGCCGAGCCCGGCGGCGCTGATGAAGGGTCTGCTGGCCTTGATGAGGGGCGGGGTGAAATGACCCGTCCCGCGACGTGGCGGGCTATAGCAATCGCGGTGGACCCCTTTGGCCGTCGAGCTCCCGCCCGCGCCTCATCGAGAGCTCCAATGCTTACCCGGAAGCGGTAAGCACGTCGGGTTGGCGTATAGGACGCTAGGCAAACGCAGCGCGTCTTTCACTAAGCAAAAGAAGCGGGTGACGAGCCGCCGGGTGTAGAAATCACAGGCCAACCCCGATATCCCAGCGAAGGGCAGTGGTTATAATATAACGATCTGGTACCCTCTAAAGCAGTTATTGTGTTTTCGCGAATTTCTGCTCGATTTCGTCCATTAGAGGATTGGTCAGCCCACGCCTGCGCATTTCGTCGAAGTCATCACGGATGACGTCCTCCCACATCTTCTTCCCTTGCGCCTCCTCCCCGCGATGGTCTTGGTAGAGCTTTCGGGCTTCGTCCAGCCGGCCGAGGAACATTAGCGCATGGGCGCGATTTGAATAGAGCCATACTAAACTGGGCGCAGCGGCGATCGCACGGTCTGAGGCATCCAAGGATTTCTCAAATTCCTTTATCAGCAACGACTGATAGGCAAGGTTACCCAGGTTGCCGGCAGCTGCGCCAAGATTATCGTGCGCATTCGAATTGTTTGGATCGAGTTCTATGGCCTTCTTAAATTCAGCAATCGCACCATCGATATTCTTCTGATTGAATAGAGCTACGCCAAGATTACCGTGCGCATCTGAATTGTTTGGATCGAGTTCTATGGCCTTCTTAAATTCAGCAATCGCGCCATCGAAATTCTCCTGATTGACAAAAGCTAAGCCAAGATTATAGTACGCATCTGAATTGTTTGGATCGAGTTCTATGGCCTTCTTAAATTCAGCGATTGCGCGATCGAAATTCTTCTGATTGAAAAGAGCTGTGCCGAGACGATTGTGCGTGGCTGAATTTGTTGGATCGAGTTCGATGGCCTTCTTATATTCAGCGATGGCGCGATCGAAATTCTTCTGATTGAAAAGAGCTGTGCCGAGACGATTGTGCGTGGCTGAATTTGTTGGGTCGAGTTCGATGGCCTTCTTATATTCAGCGATGGCGCCATCGAGATTTTTCTGATTGAAAAGAGCTGCGCCAAGATTAACGTGCGCATCCGAATCGTTTGGATCGAGCTCGACGGCCTTCTTATATTCAGCAAGCCCATCTCCGAGCTTTTTTTGCTCTAAAAGATAGGCAAGGTAGAGTCGCGACTTAACAAAAGTTGGATCGTGTTGTACAGCCGCCCGACATTCGGAAATCGCCTTGTCAAGCTTGGTCTTGTCATGTTCGGCCAGTAGTGACTTGGACAGGCACTTTTGCGCGTAATATTGCGGCGGTCGCGGATCGAGTTTGATCGCCTCATCCAAGTCCCTGATCGCCTCCTCCCAATTCGATTTGCCTGTCTTGGATGCACCGTCCAACATAATACTGGCTAAATAGAAGACCTGCGGATCTTCTGGGTAGAGCGCGGTGTCTTGTCTAAATTCTTCGAGTGCGTCATCTTCTTCGCCCATGGCCCACAGAGCATTGGCACGCAAGATATGCGCCCATTCAATTGTGCACTGCCGACCGGAACGGCCCCCAGTTCGAGTTGGCGACAAGCGAGCGAACCAAGGTCTTGAAACGTTTTCGGATTCTGTGGAATCCGAAGATGGGCGAGAGGCTTTATCGATTAAGGAATTGACGATGCGAATCGCGTTACGCGGATCGTGTTTGACAAAGGCCAATGCAAGAAGCAGGGGATTTGTCACCTCGATGACTTCTTCGGCGCCGACCAGAAGGAAATTGTCGGGGAGCTTTGGATCTTCGTCGACAGCACTGAGGTCTTTTATCGTTCCTCCCTGTTGCAAGTGCAGATGCAGCACGGGCCTTTCCGCGCGAATAGTTATCTCACCAGATAAAATTGAGCGGTTATCTATTTTTTCAAAATCACGGATCATTCCCGCAATAGACTCGACTGACAGACCTGTGTTCGGAACGACGAAATTGGGAATCTCGCTCGCCAGCTTTGTTTTTATTTCTGCGAAATCACCGCATCCGTCATCTGCCTTGGAACCGCTTTTCGCTAACTCGAGTGGAACGGCACGTATATTCGCGTTCCGCGCGTCTTCGGCAAGCCGGTTAACTGCGCTCCGCAACTGTATCGCCACAACCTGGGGCGTATATCCCTTCTCCACCATTACGTTCGGCACGGAGATCTCGGCAATGGTGATCGTTTGGTCCGTCCCCGCATGCCAGAGAAGGAATAGAATGTATAGAACGCTGGCTACGCCGACGGCGCTGAAGAGGAATGTTGTGAGTCCCTTCCAGAACGCTCCAACGCGTCTCACCAACTTCTCTAACGACCCGATCTTCTCACCGGACTTGCCGGCAAATTCCGTGTCCCATTGGGCGCGACGACGTGCTTGCATCCTCAAGAGCATAGGGTTGTAAGGCTTTAAACGCTTCGTCACAGAAATTTCCTTCCGAAAATGGCCTCAATCGGCAGAACAGCTATTTTGACCTGTTTCCTCGGCGTGACTGCCTCTCAGTCGCTCAAGCAGCGTTTTGTGGCGCGCCTGCGCTATGCAGGCGATCTCACTAATAGCGTACCTCACTAATAGCGTAACGGCCCCTTGAGGCAGGTAGTTCTGGCATTGGCTGCGTCCGGCGGTCGGCGGTGCAAATTGCCGACATGTTCCGGGCACTGGTGTCCGTCCTTCTCCGCATCTCCGTTATCCGAGTTGAAAAAAGTGACAGAATTTGACAGTTAAGCCGCTGGAAACAAACGATCGCGAGCAAACCTGCGCAGGGCCGTCCGGGCCCGGCGCTTTCCGATGACGAGACCGCCATGCTCTACGCCCGCTATCCCTCGCTTCTCGACAAGGTTGTCCTCATCACAGGCGGCGGCTCGGGGATCGGCGCGGCGATGGTCGAGGCCTTTGTCGCCCAGGGCGCGAACGTCGCCTTCGTCGACATCCTGACCGAGCCGTCGAAGGCGCTCGCGGCCAGGCTCGGCGCCTCCGGACCCCCGCCGCTCTTCCTCAAGTGCGACCTCGCCGATATCGCCTCGCTCGAGACGGCGATGGAGGAGGCGCGCCAGCGGCTGGGGCCGATCGGCGTCCTGATCAACAACGCCGCCAACGATGAGCGCGAGGACGTCGACGAGGTCAGCGAAGAGGACTGGGACCGGGCGATCGCCCTCAACGTGAAGCATCAGTTCTTCGCCGCCCAGATCGCCCGGCGGTCCATGCGCGAACTCGGCGGCGGGGCAATCGTCAATTTCTCGTCGACCGCCTGGATGATCGGCATCGCCCGGCTCTCGGTCTATTCGGCCGCCAAAGCCGCGATCGTCGGGCTTACGAAGAGTCTCGCGCGCGAGTTCGGCCCCGACAACATCCGTGTCAACGCCATCGCGCCCGGCGCGGTGATCACCGAGCGGCAGCGGCGCTTATGGATGAACGAAAGGGACATCGCCGACTTCCGCGAGCGCCAGTGTCTCAACCGCAGCCTCGTGGCCGAGGACGTGGCGCGCCTCGCGCTCTTCCTGTCGGCTCAGGACAGCGAGATGATCACCAAGCAGTGCTTCCTCGTCGACGGAGGGCTTCGCTAGAGACTGCGTCAACCAGAGCAGACCCGGAGAAAGGGGCTTGATCCGGCGTCAAGACGGGCGCATCCTCTGGGGTCCGTGGCGGCCGGGCACAAGGCCGTCCGAACCGGGAGAAACGGGATGACAGTTGCGCGCATTCTCGCTGAAAAGGGGCGTGATGTTTTCACGACCGAGCCGCATCGGACTCTGAGGGAGGTCGTCGAGCTTCTCGCCGCGAAAGGGGTCGGCGCGGTCGTTGTCGCCGACGCGTCGCTGGCCGTTCTCGGCATCCTGTCGGAGCGCGACGTGGTCCGCGTGGTCGCCCAGCACGGCGCGGCCGCGCTCGACGATCAGGTATCGCGCTACATGACGCCGAGGGTGGTCACGGCCACGCGCGCCGACACGATCGATCATGTCATGCAGACGATGACGGAAGGGCGCTTCCGCCACGTGCCGGTCGTCGAGGACGGGCGGCTCATCGGCATTATTTCGATCGGCGACGTCGTCAAGCGGCACGTCAACGCGCTCGACAGCGAACGGCAGGCGCTGCGCGAATATATCGCGACCGCCTGAACTTTGCCGCCGGCGTTCACGCGCCGGCGGACTCGATTCGCGGCTGCTCGACGTGCTCGGCGATTTCTCGGGCCGCCTTGCGGATCGTCTCGCGGCCGATCGCGATCAATTCGTCGGCGCGGTGGAACTCGAACATCCCGATCCTGCCGACCTTGAGCTGGACCAGCGTATCGGGAGGGTCGCCGGCGAGCCGCGAGCGCATGATGCGGTCCTGGAGAATGTCGAAAGCGTTGACCATGACCGTCATGAGGCCCGGGGCCGTGGCGCCGGGCTCCCCGGTCCGTGACGCTCCGCGCCACCACCAGCGCGCGAGCACTCCGCCCGCATCGTTCGCGGGTTCGCCGATCGCGGAAAGCGGCTCCGTCTCCAGTCGTCCGAACGGGTCCTGGATCGCCGTCCCGCGGCCGACGCTCTCGCTCGAAATGTTGAGGGCGATCACGCGCTCGGCCCCGAGCGCGCGCGCGACGCTGACGGGCACCGGGTTGACGATCGCGCCGTCGAACAGCCAGCGGCCCTCGACCCGGACGGGCTCGAATACGCCCGGCAGGGCGTAAGACGCGCGGATCGCCTCCGAAAGCAGGCCGCGCCGGAGCCAGATCTCATGGCCGCCGTCGATCTCGGTGGCGACGCCCGCAAAGCGGATGGGCAGATCCTCGATCCGGACGCCGCCTAGCTCCGCTTCGAGCTTGGCGCGCAGGCGCTCGCCGCCGATGAGGCCGCCGCCGGCGAAGGAAAGATCAATCAGGCCGAACATGCGGCGCTTGGTGAGAGAGCGCGCGAAGCTCTCGAGCATGTCGAGCTTGCCGGCGGCATAGCAGCCGCCTACGAGCGAGCCGATCGAAGAGCCGACGATGATGTCAGGATGGATGCCGAGGGCGTTCAGCTCCTGAAGCGCGCCAATGTGCGACCAACCGCGCGCCGCGCCCGCGCCGAGCACGACGCCGACCCTTGCGGGGCGCCCGCGTCCGCCGCCAGACGCAGACTCAGGTTCGTTTCTCCAGTAGACCGCCCTGAACATCGCAACACTTGGAACGTCGAGTCGCCCGATTGCGTTCCGTAGCAACCGTACCTCCATCCGACGCGTTGCGCCAGACAAATAGCGTTTCCGAGCCGTTTAGAATTCGTGACCTGGCGTTAACCCTAAGCCAACAACTCTTACTGTTCGATGAACGCGAGCCGCGTCCCCCCGCCATCCGCGGCGATCCGGCGGTAGAAGCACGAGCGCCGTCCGGTATGGCAGGCGCCGCCGTCGCCGGCGACGTCCACGAAAGCCAGGAGCGCGTCCTGGTCGCAGTCGACGCGCATCTCGACCAGTCTCTGCGTCTGGCCGGATGTGTCGCCTTTGCGCCAGAGCTCAGCCCGCGAGCGCGACCAGTAGTGGACCACCTTCGTCGCGAGCGTCGCCGCCAGCGCCGTTTCGTTCATATGCGCGACCATGAGGACGTCGCCGCGGGCCGCGTCGACCGCAACGCAGGTCAGGAGCCCGTCCGCGCCGAATTTCGGCTGGAATACGAGACTCTCCTCGCGATCCGGCGCGCCGCTCATCGTCAGCGGGCGCCGCGCAGAAGATTGAAGAAGCGCGTCTGCTCGTTCGGATCGTCGCGAAAGACACCGCTGAACTGGGTCGTGACCGTCGAAGCGCCCTCTTTTTTCACGCCGCGCATCGCCATGCATGTGTGCTCGGCCTCGAGCATGACCGCGACGCCGCGCGTGTCGAGGAACTCCTCGATCGCCATGATGATCTGGGCCGACAGCGCCTCCTGCGTCTGCAGGCGGCGGGCGAACGTGTCGACGAGACGGGCGAGCTTCGACAGGCCGACGACCCCGCTGCGCGGATAATAGCCGATATGCGCCTTGCCGAAGAAGGGCGCCATATGATGCTCGCAGTGCGAGACGAAGGAAATGTCGCGCACGAGAACGAGGTCGTCGTAGCCGGAGACCTGGCGAAACACGCGCCGCAGCGGCTTGGCCGGGTCCTCGCGGTAGCCGGCGAACAATTCCTCGTAAGCTTTCGCGACGCGCCGCGGCGTTTCGACGAGGCCCTCGCGGTCGGGATCGTCGCCCGCCCAGGCGATCAGCGTCCGCACCGCCGCTTCGGCCTCCTCGCGGCTCGGCCTTGCGCGCGCGGGCTCCCGCGCCGGAACCGGCTTCAACTTCACCAGGTCGTCCATCATAGTCTCCCGCAAGGCCGCGGGACCCATGTCCCGAGCCCGGCCGCCGCCCTCGATTTCGGCTTTGCCTGCTCCTATATAGGACCCAGGCGCGCTCGCGCCACCCCAGGAAAACGTTCGGCGTCTCGATGCTTGACGACATCTACAACCGGCGCGTGCTGGAACTCGCCGCGAACATCCCGCGGCTCGGACGGCTGTCCGCGCCTGACGCGACCGCAAAAGCGCATTCGCGCCTCTGCGGCTCGACCGTCGTCGTCGATCTCACCGTCAGGGACGGCCGCGTCGTCGATTTCGCTCACGACGTCAAGGCTTGCGCACTCGGCCAGGCGTCATCGTCCTTGATGGCGCGCCACGTGATCGGCGCGACGCCCGAGGAGCTTACCGCCCTGCGCGAGACGATGACGCGGATGCTGAAGGCCAATGGCCTGGCGCCCGATGGAAAATGGGCAGATTTCGCCGTGCTCGAGCCGGTGCGCGCATACAAGGCCCGTCACGCTTCGACGCTGCTCACTTTCGACGCGGTTGCGGACGCACTCGGGCAGATCGCCGCCCGACAACAGACTGCGGAGACCGCGCAGGCGTCATGAGTGCGCTGTCGGTCGCGCCGCGGCGCGCGGCGCACGCTCTGATCCGTTTCTACCAATTGACGCTGTCGAGCGTCCTCGGCCGGCAATGCCGCTATCTGCCGACGTGCTCGGCCTATGCGGACGAGGCGATTCAGCGCCACGGCCTCTGGGCGGGCGCGTGGATGGGCGGCGCCCGCATTTGCCGCTGCCACCCTTGGGGCGGCTCGGGATACGATCCGCCGGCGGATGCGATTCCGCCGCGCGCGCATTGGGCGCTGCCATGGCGCTATGGCCGCTGGCGCTTTCGCTGCGAATAAGCGCGCCTTGCCTCTGCGTCGCCCGGCCTTTATGGACGGGCGGCATTCCGCAAAAGACGCCGCAGAGATTTTAACGAGCCATGGCCGAGCCGCGCCGCGCCGCAGACGCACCCGCGCACCGCCTCGAGGGCGGGCGCTTCCTCATCGTCGAGGCGCGCTACTACGAGGAGATCGGCGCGGATCTCCTGGCCGGCGCGACCCGCGCGCTTAAGGCCGCCGGCGCGACGCACGATGTCGTGCGCGTCGCGGGCGCGCTCGAAATCCCGGCGGGCATGGCGATCGCGCTCGACGCCGCCAAAGCGCTGGACCGCCCTTACGATGGCGCGGTCGCGCTCGGTTGCGTCATCCGCGGCGAGACCTTCCATTTCGAGATCGTCGCGGGCGAGTCTGCGCGCGCGCTCATGGACATGTCGGTTCACCGCAAACTCGCGCTCGGCAACGGCATCCTCACCACGAACACGATCGAGCAGGCGGCGGAGCGCGCCGATCCCACCCGCGGCGACAAGGGCGGCGAGGCGGCGCGAGCCGCGATCGGCCTGGCGATCCTCCAGCGCGGGTTTGGCGAGTGACGAAGATCAGGAAGTCCGACCGCCGCTCGGCGGCGCGGCTCGCCGCCGCGCAGGCGCTCTACCAGATGGAGGTCACCGAGAAGGGGCTGAACGACATTCTGGCCGAGTTCGAGGCTCACTGGATCGGCCAGGAAATCGAGGGCGACGCCTACAACCCGGCGGAGATCGCGTTCTTCCGCGACGTGGTGTCGGGCGTCCTCAAAGACCAGCTCCCGATCGACCGCGGACTCGACGACACCCTGGCCAAAGGCTGGCCGCTGCGCCGGGTCGAGGCGCTCATGCGCGCGATCTTGCGCGCGGCCTTCTACGAACTGCGCCGCCGGCCCGACGTGCCGGCGCGGGTGGTCGTGACCGAATATGTGGACATCGCGGCGGCCTTCTTCGGGCCGGAGGAAAGCGGCATGATCAACGCGGTGCTCGACGCGCTCGCGCGGCAGACCCGGCCCGCGGAATTCGCGCTCGGCGCGTGACTGCCGAGAACGGACTTTACGCTGCGTCAAGCGGAATCCATGGCCTCTGTTGAAGTTTCTGTGGATAACTTTTGCGAAAGGTTAACTTCGGCTTAACCATAGCCCGCCAGTCTGGACAAGATTCATTTCTGCCAAACCCGGCCTGATTCGGGCCTTTGATCGAAGCCTTTGAGGATCGCCGCCATGCCGACGACCGACCCGTCCGAGGGTTTCTCGGGTTTGCAGCAATGGTCCGAACCGCTCATCTTCGATCGCCTGTCATTCGCGTACAACAATCTCATCAAGGACGAGGCCCTGGCGCGCGGTCTGACGCGCCTGCACGCCCGCGTGTGGCGCGCGCTCATCGGCGGAGACATGACCGGTTTCGAGATGCTGCGCCCAACGCTGGTCACGGCGCTCGGGCATTGCAGCCTCTCGCTCGACCATCTCGCCGAGGTCGACGGCGAGATCATGACCGAACTCCTCGACGTCGTGATCACGCGCTACAACCGCTCGCACCGCACGGCCAGGGCCTATCACCTGGCGCTGATGCAGCTCGCCGGCCGGCTCGCCCCGGCCCGCGCAGCGGCCTAAGACCTTTCAGCTACAATTCCTCCCGCAGCCGCTTGCCATGCAGCTCGCGGTAGAAGGGACGCGGGCGGCGCTTATCGAGCCCGCCTTGGAGCGCTTGCGCGAGGTCGTCGAGCGCCTGACGGGTGATCCCCGGCAGGTCGAGCTCGCGCGCCTTTTCCAGCGGCGTCCAGACGAGGTCGACGAGCTCGGCTTGCGCATGCGCTGCTCCATCGACGCGCTTGGCGATGAACCGCGCGTCGATGACGAGAAAGCGCGCGTCGAAGCGCCTCGGCCGTCCCGGCGGCGTGATCGCGCGGGCGAGAAAGTCGATGTCGTCGAGCGCCGGATAGACGCCGGTTGCGGCGAACCGCTCCCATGCGCCGGGCGGCGGATTCTCGGGCGCGCCATAATCGCCGACGCCAATGGCGAGCCCCGTCTCCTCGAAGGTTTCGCGGATGGCGGCAAGCGCAATTGCGCGGGCGAAGGCTGGCGAGGGGCGGGGCACGCGCAGGTTGAGTTTCTCTTCGACATGGCGGTCGAGCGCGCCCGCCGCGCTCATGCGCCGGTCCTCGGGTTCGACCCGGCCGCCCGGGAAGACATACTTCCCCGGCATGAACTTGTGGCCCGAATGGCGTTTGCCCATGAGGATGCGCGCGCCGCCTGCCGTGCGCTCGATGATGATGAGAGTCGCCGCGTCGCGCGGGCGCAGCGTTCTCGCCGCTCGGAAGCGATCTTTCTCCGGCTTCGGGGAACCGGCCTCTGCCGTCATGGATCTCGCCGGACTTGATGTCCGGACCAAATTGGGCGCGGGCGGGGACGAGCGTCAAGCGCCGGCTTGAGATGCGTCTGAGACCATCTGTCCGACCCCGTTGACACCGGCCGCGCCCGGCTTAGCATCGGAAGCCGGCGGCGGGACGGGTAATCCTCGCAACGTCGGCCTTCGGCGGCGCGTGACCCGCGTTTCGGGGAGGGGAAGATGGGGTTGCGAACGCGAGCAGCCGCGCTCCTTTCGTTTGGATGCGCCCTCGTCTGGAACGCCGCCGCCTTCGCGCTCGATTGGGAGATCGAGCGCAACTTTCGTTATTTCTCCTACCCCTCGGACGTCGCCGTGCAGCGCGTCGTGCGCGACATTTTCATCGCCGAAAAGGGCAAGGCGCCGACCCCGGAGGAATCCGAGCTTCTCATCAACGGCGAGGCCTTCTGGACGACCCCGCTCGCGAAAGCGGGCGCGCTCAGCGACCGCTGGCCGATCGACTGGCCGCGCGACGATCGCGCCACGGTCTACGACCTCGTCAGACTTCTCCGGCAAGAAGAAGGCCGGCCTTTCCTGATCGGCCCGGAGGAACTCGGCCGCCTCGGCTGGGCGAGCCTGCTCGCACAGGGACGCGACGCGGCCCGACCGACCGGCTACACCGCCACGTGCTGGAACCCGGGCGTGAGGCTGCACAACAACTGCGGACGCTGGGGCGATTACGTGCGTCCCCCCGGATGGGTCGTGCGGGTGTTCGACCCTACCGCCGCAGCGGGCCAGCAATGCGCGTGGACCGCCGAAGGCGGCGCGTTTGTGAGCGGCCCGACGCCGGCCAATTTCCAATCGCTAAGTGAGCGCGCGCTGCACGGCCCGAAGCAATCGGTCCAGGCCGACTGCCGAGAGGTTCGCTTCGTCGTCCCCTCCGATCCAGCGGACCCCAAGAACGTGGCCGGTCACGCCACGATTGTCCGGACGTCGCCGAACGGCCTGCAAGCGAGCCTCGACGTCGCGCCGCGCGACCGGCTGATCGTCGGCTTCGGCAACTCGTTCACGTCCGGCGAAGGCAATCCGGAACGCCCGGCCCTGTTCACCGGCGACCCGTGGATGAGCGACCGTTTCGGCGGCTCGGATCTTCCGGCCCGCAAGCCCGACCCCACCTCTCTCCGAGGAACCGACACGCGCGCGCAATGGACGGACCGATGGTGCCACCGCTCCGCCTATTCCTGGCAGATTCGCAGTGCGCTTTACGCTGCGCTCAGCAATCTGCATCAGTCCGTGACGCTTCTCCCTTATGGCTGCTCCGGCGCAACGATCCTCGCTGGGCTTCTCTACGAATACGACGGCGTGGAGTGGAGCCAGGCGACCGACCATAACATCGTCGGCAGCCGGGCCGAGTTCGGCCTGGCGTATCAGGAGATGTGTCAGCCGCAGGCGTTCAGGTCCCCCTATTGCCGCCGCGGCGACCGGTCGCCGTGGTGCGGTTCGACGGCCGCGCCGTCCGACGCGGACGAGGCCAAGCCGGGCTTCTACGATCAGGCGCTGCAACGGGAGCGGCGGACGGTTGCGCGCTGCGGCGGAACGAACGTCTTCAAGCGGTCCGCCGACGCCGTCTTCCTCGACATTGGCATCAACGACGTCGGCTTTTCGCGCTGGGCTTCGGGCCTTATTCTCAGCGATGGGATTCTGCGATCGATCGCGCAGGCGTTCACGCCCTGCTTCGACCCCTCCGGATCATGCGCCGGCAGTTTCGCCGACACCAAGGCGCTCTACGATCGCCTCGGCCGCCGCTACGCGCTCCTGAGGGACGTCCTCGACCGATATTTGCTCCCAGACTTCGGCGTCGATCCGTCGCACGTGATCGTGCCGGTCTATCCGCCGGCGCTCGAAAACGAGGCTGGGGCGTTCTGTCGGCAGGGCAATCCCGGTCTCACGGTTGCGACCTTCCGCCCTGCCCTTTTCATGAACGACCGCGCGTGCGGCGGCGGCCTGGTTCTGGGCGTCGCCAAAGGGGTGATCGCCGCATACCCCGCAGACGTCGACCTCGTCCGCGACGTCGAGGAGGCGCGCGTCAAGCTCAATCAGAAGTCTCGCCGATTTCGCGCTTAAGCCCGGGGCGCAATACGACGTCGTCAACGCATTTACGCCGGACTTCGACGCCCGCGGCGTCTGCGCGACGACGGATCGCGACAGCCATCCGCCGGCGGGGCAGGCGTGCTTCACCACTCAGGACATCGTGACCCTTCCTTGCGCGCCGGGCAATCCGCCCTCGGACCCGGAGTCGATGCATGCGCCGCGCACGACCTCGGGCGCCGAGAGCTGTCTTGCGAACAACGGCGATCCCGCGTTCTTCCACCCGTTTCCGCCCCGACGCTTCGAGCCGTACCGGCATCGCACTCGGCTTTATCGAACGATGGACGACGTCTTCATGGCGATCAATCAGCGGCCAGACGGAAGGATCGACGCGAGCGCGTTCGGAACGCTCGATCTGACCGGCCGCACGACGGGGGGAGCGTTCCATCCGACCGCCGAGGCGCACGCCATCATCGCCAATGAGACGGCGCCGCTGCTCTGCGACGTGATCGGGTGCGGGCCTTAGAGGCTGGCCTAATCGCCGCCGCCGAAGCCGTGCATGTACAGCGCCCATTGCTGGCCGACGACCGCGCCCTTCATCCGAGGCAAGAGAAGCAGACTCACGATCAGCGTCACCGCGAGCCAGATGAACGCCGTGTAGCCGAGCGGCGTTTGCGGCCATCGCTCCTCCGTGAACAGAACGCCGCCGCAGACGATGTGGCAGACGACGAGCATCGTCAGATAGGCGGGCGCGTCGTCGGCGCGCGCATGGCTCAAATCCTCGCCGCAGATTTTGCAGCTGTCGACGAGCTTGAGATAGCTGCGAAAGAGCCGGCCGCGGCCGCAGGCCGGACAGCGGCCCGCGAGACCGCGGCGGATCGCCTCGCCGAGCGGCCGGTCCCGGCGTGGCGCCTGCCAGCCCCGGAAGCCCGACAGGTCGTTCATCGACGCATGCCTTTGCGGCTCTCTCTGCGCCCCCGGATGTCGGGCTGAGCGGGCCTTCCGCGCTTCCGTCCACGGGCGCCGTCGCCTTCGCTGGAAACGATCTCGAACCGGAGCGCGCCGGCGAAAGGCGCGGCCTCGACGAGGCGCGCCTGAACGGCGTCGCCGAGCCGGAAAGTCTGGCCGGTGCGCGACCCGACGAGGGATCGCGTCCCCTCCTCGTAGCGGAAATATTCGTCGCCGAGGGTCGCCGCGGGCACGAAGCCGTCCGCGCCCGTCTCGGTCAGTTTCACGAACAGGCCCACGCGCGTGACGCCCGCGATGCGCGCGTTGAAAATCGCGCCAACCCGGTCGACGAGATGCGCCGCGACCAGCCTGTCCACCGTCTCGCGCTCGGCGGCCATCGCGCGCCGCTCGGCGGCCGAAATGTGCTCGGCGATCTGCGCGAGTTCCCCGCCGCGCATGTCGTTTAGGCCGCCGTCGCCGAGTCCCAGCGCCCGGATCAGCGCGCGGTGGACGATGAGATCCGCGTAGCGGCGGATCGGCGAGGTGAAATGCGCGTAGCGGCGCAGATTGAGGCCGAAATGGCCGTAGTTCTCGTGGCTGTACTCGGCCTGCGCCTGCGCGCGCAGCACGACCTCGTTGACCAGCGCCTCGACCCCTTGCCCGCGCACGCGGCTCAGGACCCCGTTGAAATGCGAGGGCCGGACGCGGTCGCCCTTGGCGAGCTTGACGCCGATCGTGCTCAGGAACTCGACGAGATCGTTGAGCTTCTCCACGCTCGGCGCGTCGTGTGCGCGATAGAGCAGCGGCGAATGCTGCGCCTCGAGGGTCTCGGCGGCGGCGACATTGGCGAGGATCATGAACTCCTCGATCAGCCGATGCGCCTCGAGCCGCTCGGGCCAGCGCACGTCCTTGAGCCGCCCCTCCTTGTCGAGGATGAGCTTGCGTTCGGGCAGTTCGAGATCGAGCGGATCGCGCCGCTCGCGTTCGATCTTGATCACCGAATGGGCGGCGTAGAGCGGCTTCAGGACGCTTTCGAGAATGGGCGCGGTCGTCTCGTCCGGCCGGCCGTCGATCGCCGCCTGAGCCTGCTCGTAAGAGAGCTTCGCCGCCGAGCGCATCATGATCCGATGGAAGGCATGCGCGCGCTTGCGCCCCTCGCGGCTCAGGATCATGCGCACGGCGAGCGCGGGCCGGTCTTCGAGCGGGCGCAGCGAGCAGAGGTCGTTCGAGATGCGCTCGGGCAGCATCGGCACGACGCGATCGGGGAAATAGACCGAGTTGCCGCGCTCCAGGGCCTCGCGGTCGAGCGCGGAACCGGAACGCACGTAGGCTGCGACGTCGGCGATGGCGACGGTGACGATGAAGCCGCCGACATTCGCCGGATCGGGATCAGGGGCGGCGTGGACCGCGTCGTCGTGATCCTTGGCGTCCGGCGGATCGATGGTGACGAGCGGCAGTGAACGCCAGTCCTCGCGCGGCGGCGCGAGACGCACGGGGCTCGCCGTCTCCGCCTCCTTGAAAGCCGCGGGCGAAAAGACGTGCGGGATATGATGCGTCGCGAGCGCGATGAGACTGACCGCCCGCTCCGACTTGACCGAGCCGAGCGTCTCGACGACCCGCGCCGACGGGACGCCGAGGCGGCCGGCGCGCAAAGGCTCGATTGCGACGAGGTCGCCGTCTTCGGCGTCGCCCGCCGTGGCGGCGGGCACGAGGAAATCGCGGCCCGAGGCGCGCTTCTCGACGGGGAGCGCGCGGCCCGAGCCGTCTTGTGATTTCTTGAAGACCGCGTAGACGCGCGCCTTCATCTTGTCGAGGATCTTAATGACGCGGCCCGAATAGGCGGGCTCCTTGCCGGAGGCGTCCGGATCGAACTCGACCCGCATGAGGACGCGCGCGCCGACGGCCGGCGCCGGCACGCTATCGCGCTTCGCGCGCGAGCGGCGCACGAGAATGCGGGGCGGAGGTCCCTCTTCGCTCCATTCGGCGGGCCTGGCGATGAGCTCGCCGTCGCGGTCGCGCTCGGCGACCTCGGCGACGACGATCGAGGGCAGGCGGCCCTGGACCTGCAGCGCCTTGCGGCCGCGCCCGATCGCGCCCTCGGCCTGCAGGTCCTTGATGATGAGCTTGAGCTCCGCCTTCGCTTCGCCCTTCACCCCGAAGGCGCGCGCGATGTCGCGCTTGGTGACGCGCGCTGGCGGCTTCTCGCCGTTCGGCGCGGCCTCGCCGCCGATGAAGGCGATGAGCTCCTCGCGCGAAGGCAAAGCGGGCGAGGCGGCGGGCTGGGCGGCGCGCCGTACGGTGGATGGTTTTCGCAAAGGATCAGGCTCGCGGGTAATCGTGCATAGGTAGTTGGCGCCCACCCCGGATACAAGCGAAGGCGGATGCGCTCAGGGGCTGCGGCGGCCGAGCGCCCAGATGTAGGCGGCGACGGCGTCGACGTCCGCGGGCTTCAGGTCGCCGTCCATGCCGGGCACGACGGCCATGTTGTGCAAAACGGTCCGCTTGATCGTGTTCACGCTGCCGTCGCCCCAGATATACATGCCGGTCGTCAGATCGTTGCCGACCGGCGTACCCTTGGCGTCCAGACCGTGACAATGGCTGCACTGCCCGCCCGCCGCCTCGCCGTGAAAAATACGGTCGCCGAGCAGGATCTGTTCGCGCGTGAAGCCCTTTGGGACGGGCAAGGACGCGGCGTCGGGCCGGACTTGCTCCCTCTCGACGGCGAGCGGTTCCGTGAAGGTTTCGGACGCCGAACCGCTTTGCGCTTTCGGCGCCGTGGGTGAGGCGAGAGCCGCGCCGAACGCCGCAGCGGCCAGGATGAGCAAACGCGAAATCATCGATCGGGCCCCCTTGTCAAAATGCGCGGTCGGCCGACGAGCCATTCACTGCCGCTACCCTTCACGATCCTCAGCAGCGTAAACAATCTGAATGGCGGAAGCTCCTGCCTCTCGATGATGCGAGCGTTGAGGCGCGAGGCGATCCAGTCGCCGACCGCCGAATAGGGAAAGTTCGGATGCCAGCCGAGCCAGGCGGCGGCGCGCTCCATGCGATGCTCGATCGCCGCGCGCACCCCACCCGAAGCGGCGAAATGGTTCATTACGATCAGGCTGCCGCCGGGCCTCAAGACGCGCCAGGCTTCATCGAGCGCCCGCACCGGCTGCGGCACCACGCTCATGACATAGGGCGCAAGCGCCACGTCGAAGGCGGCGTCGGCAAAGTCGAGCGCGCCCGCGTCCATCACATGGAGGCCCTTGACCTGCCGAAGCCTCTTCCGCTCGACGCGCGCCTCGGCCGCGCGGAGCATCGGCGCGCTGATGTCGATGCCCGTGACAAGGACGTTGCCCGGGAGGAGCGGCAGTTCGAGCCCGGTTCCGACGCCGATGACCAGAATCTCGCCCCCCGGCCCGGCGGCCGAGGCCGCCGCGCGCGCCGCCGCCAGTCGGCCGGGATGGAACGGCAGATCGAAAATGAGATCGTAGATCGGCGCCCAGCGGCTATAGGCCGCCTCGGCGTGGCGCCCCGCGTAGCCCTCGGTCGCGTGGAGAGGATTCATGGGCGGCGATCCTCTGTATCAGCCGAATGCGCTGACCGGCTTGCCCAGGGACCCTCGCGCAACAGGCGGAAGACTGCAAGCTCGCTTGAAACAAAGCTGCGATCGCCGATTCGGTTCCGTGCGCCAACGCCTGCACGCGAGCCTGCGACGATAATTTTGGTGCAGTGCAGCAAACCGGTCGCATTCTGTCATGACCCTGCGCCCGTCCTATGATTTACTGATGCGTTGCGGATCAGGGAGCGTCAAGCCAATGCTCGACCATATCGGCCTTGCGGTGACCGACCTCGAGCGCTCGAAGGCATTCTATCTGGCTGCGCTGAAGCCGCTCGGGCTGGGCCTGATCCAGGAGGTGACGGCGGCGGAGACGGGCGGCGAGGCGCATGCGGGCTTCGGCGAGGGCGGAAAGCCGTTCTTCTGGATCGGCTCGGGCGCTCGCCCCAAGGGCGGAACCCACGTGGCCTTCGCCGCGCAGACGCGCGCCGAGGTCGACGCGTTCTTTCGCGCGGCGCTCGCCGCGGGCGGCAAGGACAACGGCGCGCCGGCTTTACGGCCGCACTATCATCCGAACTACTACGGCGCCTTCGTCATCGACCCCGACGGCAACAACGTCGAGGCTGTGTGCCACAGGCCCGAATGGCGCGGCGCTGGGCGTCCGGTCGAGGCGCTGATGGGCCGCATCCCCGGCTGACGTCTTGATAAGCCTCGCCGGACAAACCCGCCGTTGCCCGGCGAAGGCACGGGGCCCTGCTCCTCAGCTATCCATCTTGAGTGCCGCGATGAAGGCTTCCTGCGGGATCTCGACCTTGCCGAACTGGCGCATCCGCTTCTTGCCGGCCTTCTGCTTCTCGAGGAGTTTGCGCTTGCGGGTCGCGTCGCCGCCGTAGCACTTGGCGGTCACGTCCTTGCGCAAGGCCCGGATCGTCTCGCGCGCGATGATCTTGGCGCCGAGCGCCGCCTGCACCGGGATCTGGAACATGTGCGGCGGGATGAGTTCCCTGAGCTTCTCGACCATCGCCCGGCCTCTGCTCTCGGCCCGGTCGCGGTGGACCAGCATCGAGAGCGCGTCAACCGGCTCGCCGTTGACCAGAATCGACATCTTCACGAGGTCGCCCGGGCGATAGTCGGCGAGGTGGTAGTCGAACGAGGCGTAGCCCTTCGAGATCGACTTCAGGCGATCGTAGAAGTCGAACACGACCTCGTTGAGCGGCAGCTCATAGACCACCATGGCGCGTTTGCCGACATAGTTGAGGTCGACTTGTACGCCACGCCGGTCCTGGCAGAGTTTTAGGATCGCGCCGAGATACTCGTCGGGGCTCAGGATCGTCGCCTTGATCCACGGCTCCTTGATCTCGGCGATCTTGACCGGGTCCGGCATGTCGGCCGGATTGTGCAGCTCGATCTCGCTTCTGTCGGTCAGCGCGATTTTGTAGATGACCGAGGGCGCGGTCGCGATCAGGTCGAGGTCGAACTCACGCTCGAGTCGCTCCTGAATGATCTCGAGGTGCAGGAGCCCGAGGAAGCCGCATCGGAAGCCGAAGCCGAGCGCGGCCGAGGTCTCCATCTCGTAGGAGAAGCTCGCGTCGTTGAGGCGAAGCCGGCCCATGGCGGCGCGAAGCGCCTCAAAGTCGGCGGCGTCGACGGGAAAGAGCCCGCAGAACACGACCGGCTGCGCCGGCTTGAAGCCGGGCAGCGCCTCGGCCGTCGGGCGGCGGTCTTCGGTGATCGTGTCGCCGACGCGCGTGTCGGCCACCTGCTTGATCTGCGCCGTAATGTAGCCGACCTCGCCGGGACCCAGTTGATCCGCCTCGGTCATTTTCGGACGGAAGACGCCGATGCGGTCGATCTCGTAGGCCGCGCCGGCCCTCATCATGCGAATGCGCATGCCCTTCTTGATCGCCCCGTCGATGACGCGCACGAGCACGACGACGCCGAGATAGGAGTCGTACCAGCTGTCGACCAGGAGCGCCTTCAAAGGCGCCGTCTCGTCGCCCTTCGGCGGCGGCAGGCGGTGGACGATCGCCTCAAGCACGAGGTCGACGCTGAGGCCGGTCTTGGCCGAGATCGGCACGGCCTCCGAAGCGTCGAGGCCGATCACGTCCTCGATCTGCTCTTTGATCCGCTCGGGCTCGGCGGCCGGCAGGTCGATCTTGTTGAGGACGGGGACGATCTCATGCCCCGCGTCCAGCGCGTGATAGACGTTGGCCAGCGTCTGCGCCTCGACCCCCTGGCTCGCGTCGACGACGAGCAGCGACCCCTCGCACGCGGCGAGCGAGCGCGAGACTTCGTAGGCGAAGTCGACGTGGCCCGGCGTATCCATGAGGTTCAGAATATAGAGCTTATCGTCCTTGGCGCGGTATTCGAGCCGGACCGTCTGCGCCTTGATGGTGATGCCGCGCTCGCGCTCGATGTCCATCGAATCCAAGACCTGCTCGACCATCTCGCGCTCGGCCATCGCGCCGGTCAGCTGGATCAGCCTGTCCGCCAGCGTCGACTTGCCATGGTCGATGTGCGCGATAATCGCGAAGTTGCGGATGTTTTCGATCGGGTGGGCGGTCATGGGGCCGGGATTAGCAGGGCGGGCGCGGGAAGGGAACGGAATTAGGCTCGCGCAGCCTGGGTGCGAGAACGACGGGCAGCCATCCCCGATTGCCGCATGCTCGGCGATGCGCGCTTTGTTTCAGGATTATGGACCGAACCCGCTAGAGGCGCTAACATTTCATCATGCCCGCCAAGATGAGCCTTTACGAGCAGGACTTCTACGCCTGGAGCCAGGAACAGGCGGCGCTCCTGCGCGCAGGAAAAGCCTCCGAGGCGGACCTCAAGAATATCGCCGAGGAAATCGAAAGCATGGGGAAGACCGAAAAGCGAGAGCTGATCAACCGCTTGACGGTCCTCCTGCTCCACCTCGTCAAATGGCGCTTCCAGCCCATGATGCGCGGCCGAAGCTGGCGCCTCAGCATCGAGGGACAAAGACTCGATATCCGGGATTTGCTCGACGACAACCCGAGCCTGCGGTCGGTCTTCGACCAGTCGATCGGACAGGCCTGGCGTCGCGCGCTGATCGAGGCGGAAAAAGAAACCGGGCTCGATGCTTCGAGTTTTCCTGCCGCTTGTCCCTGGGGGATGGAAAGCATTCTGAGCGACGATTTCTGGCCCGAAGGATAGGGAGTTCGTCGGAGTCAGTAGGCCTTACGGCGCGCCCAAGGCCAGCCCGTCGATATCGTGCTTCTGGGTCACCGGGACAAGCTTGTCCACGACGCGGCAGACGAGGTGATCGCGCACGATCGGGGGGAGGACGTCGTAATAGTCCTGCGTCGCCATGAGGTCGTGCAGCTTGTCGTGCCCTGCGCCCGGCGCGTCGACGCCGAGCACCAACACGGGCCGGGCGATCGGCGAGCCGTGCGCCGTCCCGCGGTGGATCGTCAGCGCCGAGCGGCACGAAATGTCGCCCGCCTGCGGGTATTTGCGCACCGCCCGCGCCTCATAGGAAGGCCAGAGTTCTTCGGGCGGGAACATCTCGTCTCTCCAGTCCCGTCCGTCGTCCCATTGCGTGCCCTCGGCGATCTCGAACGGGCCCATGTCCAGCGTCACGTCGACGCCGGTCAGATTGAAGGCGAGCGAGGTGATGCGCTTGTCGCGCCAGGCGTCGGGCGGCGAGGGAAAGTCGCGATGCCAGGGCTGGTTCATCGCGCCCTGAAAGGGCGTGTCGAAGCCGATCTCGACGACCTTGTAGTCCCGCCCGAGCGCCGCCTCGCACATCGCGACAACCCAAGGGTGCGCGCAAAGCTCGGCAAAACCGCCGAACATCTGCGGGTGAATTTCGACATACCAGCGGCGCGGCCCCCGCGCGATCGCCCCGCCCGGTCGCTGGATCGCGTCCCAGAATGCGGCCATCATGTCCTCGCGCATGGCTTCGGCAAACGCCCGCGAGAAGGCGCCTTTGCGGGCGACGACGCCGTCGCGGTAAAGCGTCTCGCGATCCTCGCGCACGTCCGCAATCGGGTGGACCATCATGCCATGCTCCTCGGGCTTCTGTTCCGTGGCGGCCCTCTAAGGGGCGCATGATGGCGGCGGCAAGGCGGGATGGCGCCTTCGGGGCTCGCGTCGCAATCGCGGCGGCGTGGCCTATGCCGCCGGTTGGGCTCGCTTTTCTCCTTTGGTCGAGGTCGCCGTTTTGCCGGGGTTTCGCCGGTTGCGCCTCGAAAAGTCCTATGTTAGGCAACGCCCGCCTTTGGGATCATGCCGGCCCGCGCGCTAAAAATTCGCGAAGCGGAATCATGACGAATTCCTGGGGTTTGCGGTGCCGGACCGGGTCCGCCGCGGCAGTCGGCGCCTCATGAGGTGAAGGGCTTTGGCACAACACGAAACTCACGTTTCCGGGGTCGCCGGCCGCTACGCTTCCGCCCTGTTTTCCCTCGCCCAGGACGACCGTCAGACGGAGGCGGTCGCGCAATCTTTGGCGGAACTCGACACGCTCGTCGCCGAAAGCGCGGATCTCGCGCGTCTGGTGCGCAGTCCTGTCTTCTCGGCCGCCGAGCAGTTGAGGGCGCTCGACGCCGTTCTCGCGCGAGAGGGCGTCACGGGAATCGCCGCCAACTTCGTGCGTCTGGTCACGGTCAAGCGGCGCCTGTTCTACCTTCGGGACATGATCGCGGCCTACCGTAAGATTTATGACGCGAGCCGGGGCGTGACGCGCGCCGAGGTCACGAGCGCGAGGGAACTGTCGGACCGGAACCTCGCGGACCTCAAGGACCAGCTCAAGTCCGCCTCGGGCGGCAAGGATGTCGATCTCGACGTCAAGATTGACCCTTCGATCATCGGCGGCCTCATCGTCAGGCTCGGCTCGCGAATGGTCGACGGCTCGCTGAGAACCAAGCTCAACGCAATTCGCCTAGCCATGAAAGAGGTCGGCTGATGGACATCCGCGCCGCTGAAATTTCTTCGATTCTGAAGAGCCAGATCGCCAATTTCGGCGCCGAGGCCGAGGTGACTGAAGTCGGTCAGGTGCTGAGCGTCGGCGATGGCATCGCGCGGGCCTATGGACTCGACAACGTCCAGGCGGGCGAAATGGTCGAGTTCGAGAACGGCACGCGCGGCATGGCGCTGAACCTCGAAACCGACAATGTCGGCATCGTCATTTTCGGCGCGGACCGCGAGATCAAGGAGGGGCAGACGGTCAAGCGCACCGGCGCGATCGTCGACGTGCCGATCGGCAAGGAGCTCTTGGGCCGCGTCGTGGACGCGCTCGGCAACCCGATCGACGGCAAGGGCCCGATCAACGCCGCCAAGCGCGCTCGCGTCGACATCAAGGCGCCCGGAATCATCCCGCGCAAGTCCGTGAGCGAGCCGATGGCGACGGGCTTGAAGGCGATCGACGCCATGATTCCGATCGGCCGCGGCCAGCGCGAGCTCATCATCGGCGACCGCCAGACCGGCAAGACCGCCATTGCTCTCGACACGATCCTCAACCAGAAGCCCCTGAACCAAGGCGACGACGAGAGCCGCAAGCTCTACTGCGTCTATGTCGCGGTCGGCCAGAAGCGCTCGACGGTCGCGCAGTTCGTCAAGGTTCTCGAGGAGAACGGCGCGCTCGAATATTCGATCATCGTCGCCGCGACCGCGTCGGACCCCGCGCCGATGCAGTTTCTCGCGCCTTTCTCGGGCTGCGCGATGGGAGAATATTTCCGCGACAACGGCATGCACGCGGTCATCATCTATGACGATCTCTCGAAGCAGGCCGTCGCCTACCGCCAGATGTCGCTCTTGCTGCGGCGCCCGCCGGGCCGCGAAGCCTATCCGGGCGACGTTTTCTATCTGCACTCCCGCCTCTTGGAGCGCGCCGCCAAGCTCAACAAGGACAATGGCTCCGGCTCCTTGACGGCTCTCCCGATCATCGAGACGCAGGCGAACGACGTCTCGGCCTATATCCCGACGAACGTGATTTCGATCACCGACGGCCAGATCTTTCTCGAGACCGACCTCTTCTACCAGGGGGTCCGTCCCGCGGTGAACGTCGGGCTCTCGGTGTCCCGGGTCGGCTCGGCGGCGCAGACGAAGGCGACCAAGAAGGTTGCCGGCAAGATCAAGGGCGAACTCGCGCAGTACCGCGAAATGGCGGCCTTCGCGCAGTTCGGCTCGGACCTCGACGCGGTGACGCAACGGCTGCTCAACCGCGGCGCCCGCCTGACTGAGCTTCTGAAACAGCCGCAGTTCTCGCCGCTCAAGATGGAGGAGCAGGTCTGCGTGATCTACGCCGGGGTCAACGGCTTCCTCGACAAGCTGCCGCTCGAAAAGGTCCGTCGGTTCGAGGACGGGCTTCTTGCGTGGCTCCGGTCGAAGAACGCAAACATCCTGGAGGCGATCCGTTCGTCCAACGACCTCATCCCCGACGTCGAGGCGAAGCTCAAGTCCGCGGTCGAGGCGTTCTCCGCCAACTTCGCCTGATCCGCACTTTAACGCCCATTGGACCTCGCGCTTTAAAATGAGGCGCGGGACGGAGACGCCAAGCGATGCCGTCGCTCAAGGACCTCAGAAACCGGATCGCCTCCGTCAAGTCGACGCAGAAGATCACGAAGGCCATGCAAATGGTGGCCGTTTCGAAGCTCAGGCGCGCGCAGGCTGCGGTCGAAGCGGCGCGTCCTTATGCGGAGCGCGTCGAAGCCGTGCTGACCAATCTGGCCGGCGCGGCGACGGACGGAGAGGGCCCGCGGCTCCTCGCCGGCTCCGGCTCAAACCAAACTCATCTGCTCGTCGTTTGCACGGGCGAGCGCGGACTATGCGGCGCCTTCAATACGGCGATCGTGCGGCTTGCGCGCGAAAGGGCTTATGCGCTCGCGGCCGAGGGCAAGACGGTCAAGATCCTCTGCGTCGGCAAGAAGGGCCACGACCAGCTTCGCCGCACGCACGAGCGGCAAATTCTGGAGCTGATCGATTTGCGCGCGGTGCGCACGATCACTTACGACACCGCGCGGCCGATCGCCGAGAAAATCATCGCGCTGTTCGACGGCGGAGAGTTCGACGTCTGCACGCTCTTCTACTCGCGCTTCAGGTCGGTGATCGCGCAGATCCCGACCGCCCAGCAGCTGATTCCGCCGGAGCTGGGCCCGAAGGACGAGAAGGCGCCGGCTTACGACTACGAGCCGGACGAGGGCGAGATCTTGACCCAGCTCTTGCCGCGCGCATTGACCGTGCGCATTTATCGGGCGCTGCTCGAGAACGCCGCGTCGTTCTTCGGCGCGCAGATGAGCGCGATGGACAACGCCACGCGCAACGCCGGCGAAATGGTGAAGAAGTATACGCTTCGCTACAACCGCACCCGCCAGGCGATGATCACGAAGGAACTGATCGAGATTATTTCGGGCGCCGAGGCGCTTTAACGCAATTCCGTCGCCGCCGCGGCGACCGAGGATCTAGGAACGAGGACGTCAAAAATGGCGAATATCGCGAATGCCACCGGCCGCGTCACCCAGGTGATCGGCGCCGTCGTCGACGTGAAGTTCGACAGCTACCTGCCGCCGATTCTCAACGCGCTCGAGACGACGAACAAAGGCGCGCGCCTTGTGCTCGAGGTCGCCCAGCACCTCGGCGAGAACTCGGTGCGCTGCATCGCGATGGACATTTCCGAGGGCCTCGTCCGCGGCCAGGAAGTGACGGACACCGGCGGCCCGATCTCGGTTCCCGTCGGCGCAGGCACGCTTGGGCGCATAATGAACGTCGTCGGCGAGCCGGTCGACGAGGCCGGTCCGATCCCGATGGAAGCGCGCCGCGCCATCCATCAGCCGACGCCGGCGTATGTCGACCAGTCGACCGAAGCGCAGATCCTGATCACCGGCATCAAGGTCGTCGACCTGCTCGCGCCCTACGCCAAAGGCGGCAAGATCGGCCTGTTCGGCGGCGCGGGCGTCGGCAAGACGGTGCTCATTCAGGAGCTCATCAACAACGTCGCCAAGACGCACGGTGGCAATTCAGTGTTCGCCGGCGTCGGCGAGCGTACCCGCGAAGGCAACGACCTCTATCACGAGTTCATCGAATCGAAGGTCAACTCCGATCCGCATCATCCCGACCCGGACGTGAAGTCGAAGTGCGCCCTGGTGTTCGGCCAGATGAACGAGCCGCCAGGGGCGCGCGCCCGCGTCGGCCTGACCGGCGTCACGGTCGCCGAATATTTCCGCGACCAGGGGCAGGACGTGCTCTTGTTCATCGACAACATCTTCCGTTTTACCCAGGCGGGCTCGGAAATGTCGGCGCTCTTGGGCCGCATCCCTTCGGCGGTCGGCTATCAGCCGACGCTCGCCACCGACATGGGCGCGCTGCAGGAGCGCATCACCAGCACCACCAAGGGCTCGATCACCTCGGTGCAGGCGATCTACGTCCCGGCCGACGACCTGACCGACCCGGCCCCGGCGACGTCCTTCGCCCACCTCGACGCGACGACCGTGCTGTCGCGCGCGATCTCGGAAAAGGGCATCTATCCGGCGGTCGATCCGCTCGACTCGACCTCGCGCATGCTGACGGCGGCAATCGTCGGCGAGGAGCATTACAACGTCGCCCGCCAGGTGCAGCAGGTGCTGCAGCGCTACAAGGCGCTGCAGGACATCATCGCGATCTTGGGGATGGACGAACTCAGCGAGGAGGACAAGCAGATCGTCGCTCGCGCCCGCAAGATCGAACGCTTCCTGTCGCAGCCGTTCGACGTCGCGGCCGTGTTCACCGGCACGCCCGGCGTTCAGGTGAAGATCGAGGACACGGTGAAGGGCTTCAAGGGCATCATCGAGGGCAAGTACGACAACCTGCCCGAGGCCGCCTTCTACATGGTCGGCACGATCGAGCAGGCGGTCGAGAAGGCAAAGAAGCTCGCTGCGGAAGCGGCCTGAGCGAGAGGAACTGGTTCAGCCCATGGCCACATTTCCCTTTGAGCTCGTATCGCCGGACAAGGTGCTGTTCAGCGGAGCGGCGCAAGCGGTGCTCGTGCCGGGCCACGAAGGCGACTTTCAGGTGCTGAACGACCATGCGCCGACCATGACCGCGGTCCGCCCGGGCGTCGTCGGCATCGACGACGCCAACGGCAAGCATACAAGGGTTTTCGTCCGCGGCGGCTTCGCCGACGTCAATCGGCTGGGGCTGACCATTCTCGCCGAGACGGCGATCCCGTTCGAGGACTTGAGCGCCGCTCATCTCGATGAGGAGATCAAGAACGCGGAAGAGGACCTCGCCGACGCGGCCGAGGACCAGAAGCGCGAGGCGCAGGAAAAGCTCGATCGATTGCGCGAGCTCAAGGACACGATGAAGCTCTGACGGGCGGGGTTCCCTCACCCTGAGCCCTCTCCCGGAGGGCGAGGAGGCGAATCCCTTCTCCCCCCGGGCTTGACCCGGGGGTGGCCCGAGGGGCCGGATGAGGGGGCGGCCCCATGACCCACGAACAGTATGAAGCGTATTGCGGCGGTTTGCCCAACGTCACGCATGTCGTCCAATGGGGCGACGCCAGCGTCTGGAAAGTCGGGGGCAAGGTGTTCGCGATCGGCGGCTGGTCCGGGTCTTCCGAGTTTACGGTCACCTTCAAATGCTCGCCGACGAGCTTCGCGGTCCTTAAAGATTTGCCTGGTCTGCGCCCTGCGCCCTATCTCGCCTCGCGGGGTCTGACCTGGGTGCAGCGGACCGACCGCCGGACGCTCGGCGACGAAGAACTCAAGGACTACCTGCGCCAGAGTTATGCGCTCGTGATCGCGGGACTGCCCGGAAAGGCGCGACGTGAGCTCGGAGTTGCGCGGAGGTGAAGATCATGGCGACAGCGTCGGTGACGCCCGCCGACATTCGCGCGGCTTACAAACGGATCGCGCCGCATGTCCGGCGCACGCCGATCCTCGAAGCTGCGTCGCCTGCGCCGGGCTCGCCGCCCATTTCGCTGAAGCTCGAGTGCCTCCAGCACACCGGCTCGTTCAAGGCGCGCGGCGCGTTCCACAATCTCCTGACCCGCGCCGTCCCCGCCGCCGGCTGCGCAACTGCCTCCGGCGGCAACCACGGCGCCGCGGTCGCCTTCGCGGCCCGGGCGCTCGGCGTGAGCGCGCGCATTTTCGTGCCGGAGATCGCCACTCCAGCCAAAATCGCGAAGATCAAGGCCTACGGCGCCGAGGCGGTGATCGGCGGCGGGTCCTACGCCGAAGCGCAGGAGCGCTGCGACGCCTATGTCGCGGACAGCGGGCGCTTTCGATCCATCCATACGACGCATGGGAGACCGTGGCAGGCGCCGGCACGGTCGGGCTGGAATGGGAGCAGGATCTGCGTTCGCGGCGCTTGGCCGCGCTCGATTCGATCCTTGTCGCGGTCGGCGGCGGCGGATTGATCGCGGGCGTTGCGGCGTGGTTTGCGGGCCGGATCAAGGTCGTCGGAGTCGAGCCGGTCGGATCGCGCGCGCTGCATGCCGCGATGGAGGAGGGCGCGCCCGTCGATGTCCCGGTCCAGTCGATTGCGGCCGATTCGCTCGGGGCGAAGCGCGTCGGCGGCGTCAATTTCGCGATCTGCCGGCGATTTGTCAGCGAGGTCGTCCTCATCACGGACCCGGCCATCGAAGAGGCCCAGCGCCGTCTCTGGACGGAGGCTTCCATCATCGCCGAGCCGGGCGGCGCGGCTGCGTTCGCCGCGCTCGCGAGCGGCGCATACCGGCCGGCGAAGGGCGAGCGGGTCGGCGCGCTCGTCTGCGGGTCGAACGCGGATCTGGGAGTGGTCGCCAGGCTCTTTTAGCCGCCGGGCCTCATGGACTGAAGCGGCGTGGAAACATGCCGAGGCCCCATTGCGATGCGCGAGAGCCGGAACTATTGTCCGCCGCGCTTTCCGCCCGGCCGTTCCGATTTGCGGCGGATTGGGGCGTCGCCAAGTGGTAAGGCAGCGGATTTTGATTCCGCCATCCGGAGGTTCGAATCCTCCCGCCCCAGCCACGCATTTCCGGAATACGGAGACTTCGCCACGACCTGCGCAGAGGCCCACATTCCGCGGGCCTTTGCGGACGCTGAGATTGGAGACCGCCAGGAATGGGTCTCCTGGAGGCCAATTGGCAGGCCGGTCTCTAACCCCGAATTCCCAATCTCCGGAATTTGCCCTTGTGGCCTGACCCTGTCCGAAGCCGCCGAACGACCCCGGGCGGACGGACTATGGGTGGGGGCTGTTGGCGCGGCTTGTTGGATCAGGCGAACCCGAGCTGCTTTTCCTGGTCCGCCCAGACTGTCGGCAGATTGCGGACGAGCCGGGTGACGGTCAGACCGGCAGGCGCGCGACCCTCGGCGATCGCCTCGATGATGCGTGGGGAGAGATAGGCGAGCGGCGTCAGGAACCGGACGTGCCGCTCGGCCAGGTTTTCCCGTTTCGCAATCGTCCCGATGTCAGCCGCCGGATCTTTGACGATCATGTCGACCCACGCTCTCGACCGCGCTATCCCCGTCAGCAGCGCCGATTGCCTTGCTTCGTCGATCGCCTGACCGCCCGATGGCGAATGCAAGATTCCCTTGCGCAGGGGCAGGGTCGCCGTGAACGGGACCGAAATCGTCGGAACATCGTTCTGATTGTTCATTGCGTCCGCCAAGTCGCCTGATCGCAGGGTGATGGTGATCTGGTCCCGACCCATGACCGCTCGGCCGAGATGGTTCTCAATGATCTCGCGATCGGATGCGTCGTCGCCAGCATTGCTGTTTGCGCGGAGCCTGTTGACGATCAGAGCCTCGACGTCGGGCGCCGAGATTCTGGCGACGGAGCCAGCTTGGCTGGCCTGCCCCTGCAACAGGGCGTGCGAGACATAGTAGCGATACCGCACGCCCTTCTTGTTCGCGTGCGTCGGCGTCATCGGATTCATGCGGTCGTCGAAGATGCGGCCGGCAAGAAGCGATGGCGAGGACGACCTGATCGCCGATCGCTCTACCGCCTGTTCCTTCAGACGGGTCTGCACGGCGTCAAACAGAGCCCGATCCAGGATCGGCTCATGCTCGCCTGGATGAATCTCGCCGCGATAGGCGACCTCGCCGACGTAAAACCGGTTCTTCAGCAGATGCGCGAGCGGGCCCACCCGAGAACAGGCGGCGGCGACCGTCCGCCCATTCGCCAATCGCCGTGGTTTCGGTTTGACGCCCTCGGCATTGAGCGACGCCGCCAGCGCGCTGATCGAGCCGAGACGCAGGTAGCCCTCGAAGATCTTGCGGACCAGGTCTGCCTCCTGCGGCACGATCTCCAGCTTCTTGTCGACGCTGCGATAGCCCAGCGGCACCGGACCGCCGACCCAGATGCCCTTGCGCTTGGAGGCGGCGATCTTGTCGCGCACGCGCTCGCCAATCACCTCCCGCTCGAACTGGGCGAACGACAGCAACACATTGAGCGTCAGCCGTCCCATGCTCGACGTCGTGTTGAACGATTGGGTCACAGAGACGAACGACACGTCGTGCTGGTCGAACAGCTCGACCAGCTTGGCGAAGTCGGCGAGGGATCGGGTGAGACGATCGACCTTGTAGACTACGACAATGTCGATCTGGCGAGCTCGAACCCGATCCAAGAGCTTCTGCAGGGCAGGGCGGTCGAGCGAGGCGCCGGACAGGCCGCCGTCGTCGAACCGGTCCCGAACCAGAACCCAGCCTTCATGCGCCTGACTCTTGATATAGGCCTCGCAGGCCTCCCGCTTGGCGTCCAGTGAGTTGAAGGCCAGATCCAGATTGTGCTCGGTCGACTTGCGCGTGTAGATCGCGCCGCGTTGGCGTTTGGGAGTGACAGTCTTCACAGGCGCTCTCCCGCATCGCCGGACATTGCCCGCACGCTGGACCGGCGACCGGACCGACCGGAAGCCTTCCGACGCGATAAACGTTGGGGCTTACGGTCGCGGCCAACAGAGGCCTGACTGGTCGTCGGATCCTCCTCCTGATCAGGCATCTTCTTTGATCTGAGCCCGAAGAACCGGGGGCCGTTCCAACTCGTGCCGGTGATTGTCTTCGCGATCGTCGAAAGGCTGTCATAGGTTTTTGCCTGCCAGCAGAAGCCGCCCGGGACGACCAGCACCTGGTGAACGACGCCCTGATGCTCGCGGATCAGGAGGGAGCCAACCTTGACCTGCCGCGGCGGTTCGACGCCCGGTTTGACGAGAGAGCGGAGCAGGCGGCTGGTCGACGCGCTCAGGCCGCCGAACGCCTGTTCCTGCTGCCGGTAGCAGATGGCGCGCGCCAAAAGGCCCTTCGAGAAGGCGGCTGGCGGATCGGACGCAAACGTCTCACGCCAGCAAACGCGCAGCTGCTCAATGTTCATCTCGCCCATGCGCGCGAGCGCGACATCGAGAGGCTCAGCCGGCGCAGAGGCCGGCTGAGTGGCGGAAGTCTCGCTGAGAGACATGGTCAGGCGGCCGCAATGGCAGACGCGGAGACGATCCGGTAGATCGAGTCCGATCCTTGCTCGCGCGTCCGTTCAATCGAGAAGCCCCGTTTGCGCAGCCCCGTCAACGCCGCGCGCGTCGTATGCGGCAGCCACCCCGTCGCTTCGACAAGCGCGTTCAGACTCGCGCCCCCCTTCGCGCAGAGCATCGCGATCACCAGCGCCTGCTTCGTCCCGGCGCGCGGCGACGTTGCGCCGCCGTCAATCGCTTCTTTCTCGCCGGAACCGTCCCGTGATCGCTTTTCGTCGCCTGGAGCTTGCGTCTCCCTCAGAGGCGCGTTGCTTGGACTCTGGGCTTCAGCCGGCGCGTCCTCCTCGACCCCGATCGAATCCCGACCGGCGCGGGTGATTATCAGGCTGATGGGACGACCGTCTTTATCCTCCCGCCAGACGGACATGCCTAGCTTTGAACGCGCCTCCCGCATCAGCTTGCACGTAACAAGGCTCGATCCAACTTTCGAAGCCGCGACCCTATTCATCTTGGCTGGAACGACCGCGACCCCGTCGTCGCGCGCTGCCGCCGCTGACAAGACGATCAGCTGGGCATCGGTAAGCTTTGCCATGGTGTTCTCCTCGTGCTTTCGACAGCATCCGCTGTCACCAGCACGACCCCGCGGCGGCCTTGACGCCGGCGGGGCAGGGGCGCCTAATGGCAGGCGCGCACCCGCACTACCGCTCTGTTCGCACCCCAAGTCCAGTCATTTCGGTCGACAAGATCTACGACAACTCGATCGCTCGCGCGCACTGCAGGCCGATCTCCGGGGTCTTCCGGCCGAATGTTGCGGGCCGATCGCCATGGCGTCGAGGGCTCAGTGGTCGCATGCCCAGGTCGTCGCAGGTCACGGCTCGTCCCGGTCCGAGCACGACTCGCCCGACGGGCGGATCGCAGGCCGCCGACCAGTTCGAACGCCACACCGGCTCGGCCTGGCGGCCGCGCTCGGGATCGAAGGTGAACCATCGCGAGCTGACCTCGGCCATGATCAACAGTCGCGACTTCCTCGCCGCCAAACGTCGCGCCGAAAACGAGGTACTATTGCCAGCCGGCCCGAAGATCGCCGTCAGCGGCGGCCTCGACTTCAACGATCATCGACTCATCTGGGATCGGCGGGCAGGTTCGCCATGATCGACAATGGTCTCGGCTTCCAACTCGTCCGTAAGCGGCGTTCTCAGGCCACGTTTCTGAGGGGCTCTGTCGTCGCGTAGACCCAGGGGAGGAGATCGTCGATATCGCGGTTTAGATGGCCGTTGACGATCTTGGCGAGTGTGTCGGCGAGATAGACGTGAGGGTCAACCCCGTTGAGCTTGCAGCTTTCGACCAGTGAGGCGATGACTGCCCAGTTTTCTCCGCCGCCGTCCGACGCGACGCCATGATGCCGGGAGTCTGGGCCGTGAGGTCGTCGTCTCCTATCCCTTCCATCCGCTATTCGAGAAGCCGGCCATTGTCGTCGCCGATCAGATGCATGGCGGGGCTCGTCATCTGACGCTCCGCACGGAGCGAGGCGATTCGTTTCTCGTTCCGGAGTGGATGACGCAGTCGGACGCCGCAAACGTCAAGGTCGTTGAAGCTCCCTGCATTTCCGTCGCCCAGCTTCGCGCTCTTCGAGCCTTCCTGGATTCGATCCTAGCCTCATCGGCGGGGAACGCCGTCCCCGGCGAAGGAGGCGCAAATGGCGACACATTGGACCCTGCCGCAAAAGGATCTTTTCGAGCCCTCGCCGCCGGTGAGCCAACTCACGGAGACCGAGCGACGAGAGGCGCTGGATTTACTGCAGGCGCTGTTGGTCGAAGCGATGAATAGCACGCCGGAGAAGGCGCCCGCGAACCGAGCGGAGACGTGCGATGACGAAGATATCGCCTGAACATCTGGCTCGCAGCGCAGTTGTCTACGTCCGGCAATCGACGGCCGAGCAAGTCGCTCACAATCTGGAGAGCCAGCGTCGACAATATGGCCTTGCCGACAGAGCGAGATTGCTTGGCTGGCAGGACGTGGAGGTCATCGACGACGACCTGGGCCGATCGGCTGGCGGCGTCAGACGCCCGGGCTTCGAGAGGCTGCTCGCGGCGATCTGTGAGGGGCGCGTCGGCGCTGTCATGTCGGTCGAGGCGTCGCGCCTGGCCCGCAACGGGCGTGACTGGCACACCCTTCTGGAGTTTTGCGGCCTGGTCGGCACGATCATCGTCGACGAAGACGGCGTATACGATCCTGCTTCGCCGAACGACCGGTTGTTGCTCGGCATGAAAGGGACGATGAGCGAAATGGAGCTGTCGGTCTTCCGCCAGCGCTCCATCGAAGCGATGAAGCAGAAGGCGCGTCGCGGCGAGCTCTTCTTGACCGTGGACGTGGGCTACGTGAAGACGGGGCGCGATCTGATCGAAAAGGATCCCGATCGGCGCGTCCAGGAAGCCATCGGCCTGGTGTTTCGCAGGTACGCGGAACTCCAATCAATCCGGCAAGTGCTCGTGTGGTTCAGGCAAGAGAAGATTCTGTTGCCTGTTTTGACGGTTGGAACCGCTGCCGAGCGGATCGTCTGGAAAACGCCGGTGTACTCGACCGTGCATCATATTCTGACCAACCCGGTCTACGCCGGCGCCTACGCCTTCGGGCGTCGAACGACGCGCGTCGTCATCGAGAACGGGCGAAAGCACGTCCTACGGAATATGCAGCGCGATTGGAGAAGCTGGGGCGTTTTGATCCCCGATCACCACGAGGGCTATATTTCCTGGACCGATTTCGAGAGGAATCAGACCCTGATCGCCGACAACGCCAACGGCAAACGGTTCATGAGCCGCGGCGCCATTCGCCGCGGTGAAGCTCTGCTGGTCGGTCTCTTTCGTTGCGCGCGGTGCGGACGAAAGCTTCGTGTCCGCTACAGCGACGGGGCCGCACGCTACCAATGCGTCGGTGCGTTCTCTCATCTGGCGGCGGCCCGTTGCATCAGCTTCAGCGGAATGCGTGCGGACCGGATGGTCGCCAAGGAGGTGCTCGATCGCCTCCAGCCCCTGGGTGTGGAGGCAGCCTTGGCGGCGATTGACGCCCGTAGTCATAGGCGCTCGGAGAAGCAAGGACAGCTCGAATTCGCGCTTCAGCAAGCCCGCTATGAGGCGGCCCGTGCTCAGCGTCAGTACGATGCGGCCGATCCGGACAATCGGCTCGTAGCTGGCGAGCTGGAGCGACGTTGGAACGAGCGGCTGGTCGTGGTGCGCAATCTCGAAGCCGAACTCGACCAACTCGGCGCCGAACAGGCGGAGGCTCTTTCCGTCGCGGATCGAGGCCGCCTCATGATGTTGGGCCGAGATCTAACACAAGCCTGGGACAGCCCAGGCGCTACGGCCGAGACGCGCAAGAAAATTATCCGCACCGTCATCTCCGAAATTGTCGTCGACGTCGTCGGCTATAGCCTCGAGCTTGTCATTCATTGGCAAGGTGGAGATCACACGCGCCTCGACGTGAAGAAAAACAAGTTCGGCCACACGCGATGGGTCACCGACGCTGACATCGTCGACCTCTTGCGCGCATTGGCCCGTCACATGCCCGATCACGCGATCGCCATGGTTCTCAATCGATCGGGAAAAACGACGAGCCACGACCACAGTTGGACCCGCGGCAGTGTCTGCTCGCTGCGTCATCAGAACGACATCGCAATTCATCGACCGGGGGAACGGGCCGAACGCGGCGAGGCCACGATCAATGAAGCCGCCGCGATCCTCGACGTCAGTACGTCAACCGTGCGTCGCTTGATCGCCGAACGAGCGCTTTCCGCGAGCCAGCCGTGCAAGGGCGCGCCCTGGATAATCCCCCATGCCGAGTTGGCGCGCGAGACCGTTCGGCGCGAAGCCAGCGCTCGGCGGTCGCGACGCCCGCCGCCGTCTGACTATCACCAGAAAAATCTCTTTGAGATATAAGGACATGACGAGATGAGCAGTATGAAGCCCCCTCGTCGGAGCCGGCGAAGAGCGCATTTTTTCGATTGAGAGCAATGGGTCGGACCGAGCGCTCGACGGCGTTGGAATCGATTTCGATGCGGCCATCGTCGAGGAAGCGGGTGAGGCCCTCCCAGCGCGTGAGCGCATAGCGGATCGCCTCGGCGAGCTTGCTCTTCTTGCTGATGAGGACGAGCTTTTCCCGCAACCACGGTTCGAGTTCAGCGAGGAGCGCTCGGGTCCTGGCTTGGCGAATGTCGCGCCGCTGCTCAGGCCCGCGGCCGCGAATGTCGGTCTCGACGGCATAAAGCGCCGCGATGCGTTGCAGCGCTTCGCTGGCGATCGGCGAGGCGCCGCCGACGGCGAGCTCATAAAAACGCCGTCTCACATGCGGCCAGCAGAACGCGAGGCTCACCTCGCCCTTTTCAGCAAGGGCGCGATAGCCGGCGTAGCCGTCGACCTGAAGTACGCCCTTGAAGCCGGCAAGATGGGCGATTGGCTGCGACGCCTTGCGGTCGGGCGCATAGACGTAGGCGACCGCCGGCGGGTCCGACCCGCCCCAGGGCCTGTCGTCTCGCGCATAGGCCCAAAGCTGGCCAGTCTTGGTGCGCCCGCGGCCCGGATCGAGCACCGGCGCCGTCGTCTCGTCGGCAAACAGCTTCGTCGATGACCGCAGATGCGCGAGAATGCGCTCGTGCACGGGCCGCAAATGGAACGCAGCGCGTCCGACCCAGTCGGCGAGCGTCGAGCGATCGAGGCGGACGCCCTGGCGCTCGTAAATCTGCGCCTGGCGATAGAGCGGCAGGTGATCGGCGTATTTGGCGACGAGCACGTGCGCGACCGTCGCCTCGGTCGGCAGGCCGCCCTCGATCAGCCGCGCCGGGGCCGGCGATTGCACGACAACGTCCTCGCAAGCGCGGCAGGCGTATTTGGGCCGACGCACGACCAGCACCCGGAACTGCGCCGGCACGACGTCGAGCTTCTCGCTGACGTCCTCGCCAATCTGGTGAAGCTTGCCCCTACAGCAAGGACAGGCCTTGTCCTCAACGTCGACAATCGTCTCGATGCGCGGCAGATGCGACGGCAAAGCTCCACGGTTCGCGCGCCGCTTGCGCGTCGCCGCCGCCCGCTTAGTGGGAGATCTTGCCTCGGCTTCCGCAGCCGCGTCCGCCTCTCTCTGCTCGAGGTCTTCGAGCGCGAGCAGCAATTGATCCTCCGACAACGTCTCGGCGCGACGCCCGAAGCGATGGCGCTGCAATTCCTTGATGATCTGATACCAACGGTCATGGCTCCTGACCGACGTGGGCCCAATCGCGCATCCCGATTGAGGTGATGGCGTCGGGCAAGGCCATGAGCTTCTGCCAAGCCTCGCAGGCGGCGTCGATGATGGCGTCGTAGGTCTCGAACACGCGGTTGGAGAGCCAGTTCGAGCGAAGGTACTGCCAGACGTTCTCGACCGGGTTGAGTTCGGGGGCGCGCGAGGGCAGGAAGATCGGCGTGATGTTCTCGGGCACGTCGAGGGCGCCGGTCGTGTGCCATCCGGCCCGGTCGAGCAGCAAGACGGCGTGGGCGCCTTCGGCGACGTGGCGCGAGATCTCGTCGAGGTGGAGCTGCATGGCCTCGGTGTCGGCGTAGGGCAAGGCGAGCGCGGCGCCGACGCCGCGGGCCGGGCAGATGGCGCCGAACAGGTAGGCGTTGTCGTAGCGCTGGTCGGCCGGCTGGCGAGGCCGCGTCCCGCGTCTGGCCCATTGCCGGACCTGGCCGTTCTTCTGGCCGATGCGCGCCTCGTCCTGGAACCAGATTTCGATCGGCGCCGTCTCCGGCACGCCCTCGAGATGGGCGCTCAGCGTGCGCGAGAAGTTTCCTAAGAAACATCCGCCCGGGCGGTATCGAGCCCCGCCTCACGCAGGACAAATCCCAGCGACTTCGCGCGACGTTGAAGATTTTTCAAAACACGCTGTTTGTAGCGATCTTCGTAGTATGTGGCGCCGGGATCGGCGTAGGCCATGCCGTGCCGAAGCGTGTTGTAGAACAGAACCGCGATCTTGCGCGCGGTGGCGGTGATCGCCTTCGCCTTGCCCACCCGCGCCGATAACCGGCGGTAGAACGCGCCCAGCGCAGTGTCGGTTCGCCCCACCGTGCCGGCGGCAAGGCGCAACAACGACGCGGCCCGATTGCTGGTGCGTCGCGTTTTCGACGACAGCACCTTGCCTCCGGAAATCTTGTTGTGCGGCGCGAGCGCCAGCCATGACGTGAAGTGCTTCGCTGTCGGCCAGGCCGCCAGGTTGGTCCCACACTCTCCGACCAGCTTCAGCGCCAGATACGGCCCCAGGCCATTGATCTGGGTCAGGTCCACGCCGAGGATCGCATGGAGCGCGCCGCGAGCGTCGAAGGCCGGCGCATTGGGCTGGTGTGTCCTTTGCCTGACGGGCAGAAGCTTGCTCGCGGGTGGTGGAGCGTTCTTCTTCAGCCGCTTCAGGATCGCTTCGATCTGCTCGTCGCAGGCCGTCACCTTGGTCTGATAAACTTCGTACAGTTCCAGCGCCTGGGTCAGGGCGAAGATGTGCTCCTCACGGTAGTTGCCAACCAGCGCCTGACAAACCATCTCCACCGACGCATGACACCGCCGATCACGATGGGAGGCCAGAACATTCGGATCGCGCTCACCGGCCACCATCGCCCTGATGATGGTCATGCCAGTTACGCCGGTGATATCGGACACGACATGGTGCAGCTGAAGGTTCATCTGCATCAGCGCCTTCTGCATGTGCTGAATATGCGCCGCCGCGTAATCGAGCAGCCGCTCCCTCTGCCGGAGGTAGGTGCGCAGCCCGGCAATTTCAGCCTGGGGCCGGAAGCTGGCGCGCAGCAGTCCGTATTCGTGCAGGCGTTGCAGCCATTGCGCGTCGCTGACGTCGGTCTTCCGCCCAGGCACATGCTTCGCGTCCCGCGCGTTGACCACCATCACCTCGAACCCGCGCTGTTCCAGGATTTCGAAGACCGGGATCCAGTAAACTCCGGTCAATTCCATCACGACCGTCCTGATGCCGCACTGGGCGAACCAGTCGGACAGCCGGTGAAGGTCATCGGTGAAGGTCTGGAACGTTCGGACTGGTTCCTTGTCGCGATCCGGGCCGACAGCCGCGACATGCATGGCGGCGCCGATATCGATCGCGGCCGCCGCCGGATGAACCGGGGATAGACCCCGCGACTTGCGGGACCGCTTCGTTTGAGACATGCCGTGAACCCTCCTGCCTGAGGAAGCCAAAGAGGGCTGGGCCACGGAGAAACATCAATTTCCTAATCGGGATCGCCTGAAGACGTCACCACTCGCAAGTCCGCAACAGCCCATGGGCCACGTTTTTTTACGGGGTCTGGTCCACCAAAAACTTTCCGGCCGCTCCCCTCCGGTTCACGATAGCGCAACTCGTTTCCACCGCCACAGGCGGGCCGCCGACCCGAGCCCGTTTTTTAAACGCTTCGACGATCCGCTCGTCTTGGGCCGGATGGCGCGGGCGGGCGCTCATGTGGGAGAAGCCCAGCTTCTTCAGAAGCTTTCCGACGTAGCGCTCGTGGAAATCGACGCCGAACCGGGCGGCGATGGCGTGCTTGAGGTCGGCCCGTCGCCAGCGCACGACGCCGTCCGTCTCGCGATCCGGCCCGGCCTCGACGATGGCGGCGAACTCGGCCAGCTGCGCAGCCGACAGGCGCGGCTTGGGGCCCTCGGTCCAATGGTCGATCAGGCCCTCGGGGCCGGCGGCGTTGAACCGATGCACCCAGTCGCGCAGCGTCTGCCGGTCCATGCCGCCGATCCTCGCCGCCGAACCCCGGTCCATCCCCTCCCGCACCGCAGCCAGCGACAACAACCGACGGCTCTGGTTCACGTCCTTCGTGCGGCGGGCCAGCGCCCGAAGCTCCTCAGCCGAATAGTCCTCTCGCAACTTCACTGCTGACGGCATGGCCAAACCCTCCATGCCACCTTGAATCATCATGCTCGCGATTCGAGAATCCCCCGTGAGTCAGCCAGCGGGACCTTTGGTATGAGCCAGCCGTTCGCTACGGATCTGCTCGGCGATCAGCATCGCCTTCAGTGTTTCGGGATCGTCGGGAAGCGCGTCGACGGCCTGCGGCATGGTCGTGACGAGACCATGATTCGCGGGGCTTTGCGACGGTATTGCTCGCCCTGATTCACTATGTCGCAGGTCAGCCCGGCAGCCTCGGCGCCGGCGTGTCCTTCGCCGCGCGCACGCGCTTCCAGTCGAGACCTTCGATGAGCGCCGAGAGCTGGGCGGCCGACAGGCGCATCACCCCGTCCTCGATCTTCGGCCATTGAAACCGACCGTCCTCGAGCCGCTTGGCGAACAGGCACACGCCCGTTCCGTCCCAGAACACCAGCTTCACCCGATCCGCGCGTTTGGCGCGGAAGACGTAGACCGCCCCGTCGAACGGATCGGCCTGCATGACCTCGCGCACCAAAGCCGCCAAGCCTTCAGCCCCTTTGCGGAAGTCGACGGCCTTCGTCGCCACCATCACCCGCACCGCACCCGTCGGTCCAATCACTTCGCCGCCTTCAGCGCGCCGATGATCGCCGCCACGATCGCCGCATCCGCCCCGGGCCAGACCCACACGCTCGAACCTTCGATGTCCAACTCGATCGAGTGCGGGCGCGCTACAGCCGCATTGTTTGTCGCGTCAAAGTTGAATGATGCGGCGGCGTTCGCCGTCTCGACAACCGCCGGAACGAACGGCGGCGCATCGATCCTTGCCTCCGCCTTGCGGCGCGCCTCCCGGCGCCAGGCGAACAACTGCTGCGGCGTCAGGCCATGACGACGCGCGATATGGCAGGCCCGAACCCCTTCCGCGAGGCTCTCGGCGACAATCGCCGCTGTCAATCGGCTCACAAAACTGACCCCCGATCGGCGTCCAAAATTGACCCCCCTGATGTCGCACTGACGGCAGCGCTTGCCCCGGCGGAGCTGATGATGTGGACGGCCCGAGCGGCCCGATTCAGGGTCTGGCAGGGACGGTCGATTCGCGACCGAGAGCCGGAGGCTACGCCACATGCGCGAGATTGTCAGGATTGGGGTGGATATCGCCAAACGCTGGTTTCAGATTCACGCCGTCGACGGCGACGACTGTGAGGTTTTGAACCGCAAGCTGCCACGCGACAAAGTCCTGGGCTTTCTGGCTGCGATCCCGCCTTGCGATGTCGCCTTGGAGGCCTGCTCCTCATCCCATTATTGGGGCCGCGAGATCGGCCGCTTGGGCCATCGGGTGAACCTGATCCCCCCGAACTATGTGAAGCCATACCTCAAGCGCGGGAAGTCCGACGCGCATGACGCGCGCGCGATCTGCGAAGCCGCGTCGCGGCCGGACATGCGGTTTGTTCGCGTAAAGAGCGAAGAGCAGCAGGCGGCGCTGATGCAGCATACGTCCCGGCAGTTGCTCATCGATCAGCGGACGGCCGTTGCGAACTCCCTTCGGGGTCAGCTCGCGGAATTCGGCGTCATCGAGAGGAAGGGCATCGAGAACGTCGGAGAGCTGGTCCGCATGCTCGACGAGGATGATGACGAGCTCGCGCAGATCCCGGCAGGCGCACTCATGGTCATGAAGATTTTGGCGGATCAGTTAAGAGCCGTGGACGCGCACGTGTCGGCGATCGACGAGCAGATCGAGGCTTGGCAGCGGGAGAGCGCCGCGGCCCAGGCGCTCAAGACCATTCCGGGCATTGGCGCGTTGATCAGCGCGGCCTTGGCCGCGCATGTTCCCGATCCCTCCATATTCCGCTCCGGCCGCGACTTCGCTGCGTGGCTCGGTCTGGTTCCGCGACAGAACTCCAGCGGCGGAAAGGAAAGGCTCGGCAGGATAACGAAGCAAGGCAATCCGTATCTGCGCCGCCTCCTCGTCCTCGGGGCGACGGCGAGCTTACGGTGGCTCCACAAACGGACGGATCCACTGGCCGATTGGACAAAGCGGCTCCTGCAGCGCCGGCCGGCGCGACTTGTCACCGTCGCGCTCGCCAACAAGCTGGCTCGCGTCGCCTGGGCGATCATGACGACGGGTGAACTTTTCCGCTCGGTTGGTGCGGCCGCAACGACATAGCGGTCGAAACTCGAAGGAGATTCGCCGGAGACGGCGTCGACGTTGGCTAGTGCGAAGTGAGGTGATGAACTCCCGGCGAACCGCAGACCAGGGCATTCCGAACCCCGACCGGCGCCTCGAGCGCGTGGAGCTGATGAGAAACCTGGTACGCGGATATCATCATGGCCAGCGAGGCTGCGGCTTCGCATCAACAGGCCGGACATATGACAGCAATCGCCAAAGAGCCGTCACATCAAAAAGCGCTTGCCAAGGGGCCGTCCACATATGGTCGGGGTTGCGCAGCCGGGGCGAGCGCGGGGGGGTGAGGAACGATCTAGAGCTCAGGCGCGGTTCTTGAAGCGCCAACTCTCGTTGCCGGTCTCGACGATGTCACAGTGATGCGTGAGACGATCCAGGAGCGCGGTGGTCATCTTTGGGTCGCCAAAGACGCTGGGCCATTCACCGAAGGCGAGATTTGTTGTGACGATGATCGACGTGCGTTCGTAGAGACGGCTGATCAAGTGGAACAGGAGCTGGCCGCCGGACTGCGCGAACGGAAGATAGCCGAGCTCGTCGAGAACGATGAAGTCGAGCCGCGTGAGATAATCGGCGAGCCGCCCTTGACGGCCAGATCGACCCTCGGCTTCTAGCCGGTTGACGAGATCGACGGTGTTGAAAAAGCGGCCTCGCGATCCGGCGCGGATACAGCTTCGTGCGATCGCGATCGCCAGGTGGGTCTTGCCGGCGCCGGTTCCGCCAACCAGGACGACGTTGCGTTGCTGAGCAACGAACACACCGCTGGCAAGATCGCGCACCAGGTTCTCATTGATCAGCGTGTCTTTGAACGCAAAGTCGTTCACATCCTTGGCGAGCGGCAGCTTGGCGGTCGTGAGCTGGTATCGGATCGAACGCGCCTGCTTCTCCGATATCTCGGCCTTGAGCAGATCGCCGACCAGTTGCTGGGGCTCATGCTTGCGCTTGAGCGCGGTGGCGAGCGTCTCGTCGTATGCGCTTTTCATCCCATAGAGCTTCAGTTCGCCCATCATTTCGAGGACTTCGGTTCTCTCCATGGTCATGCCCTCCTGAGCTGGTCGTATCTCGCGCAGTCAGCGACCGGCGCATGTCGGAGCCTCAGCGCATCCGGGGTGAAGATGGGCGCAACAGGTCCAGGATCGCGTTGGCGCGCGAGGATGTTGATGATCACGTCGGACGAATGGACGCCCTCTGACATCGCCTGAGCGCAGGCGGCTTCCACCGCCGGCAATCCATCGGTGAGCACGGTGGCCAGGATGGCGACCATCTGGCGGTCGCCATCATCGGATTCGGCGAGCTTGCGTCGAACCCGCTCGAGCGCCGCCGGCAGCACCCAATCCTTGAACGGAGCGCCGTTGCGCAGGGCTCCAGGCTTGCGGGCCAGGACCGGAACATAGTGCCAGGGATCGTAGACTGTCTCGCCGCGACCGTAGTTGCGGGGATGCTCTGCGACGATACGCCCATCCTGGCGGACGACGATGCGATCGGCGTAGGCATGGACCTCGACTGGACGACCGACTGCGCTGGCGCTGACCGAGTATTTGTTGTTGTCGAACCGCACCAGGCACGTCTTCGACACCGAGGCTTGTTGCGCATGGAACCCGTCGAAGCGACCGCGATAAGCGATGAGCTTGGGCCGCTCTTCCTCGAAGACCTCCCATACGGTCTGCTCGGGGCGTTCGGGGTGCGGGTGGGCCTGGGCGTAGGCGATGCACCTGTCCATGAGCCAGGCGTTCAACTCATCGTACGTCTTGAACCGCAGCCGTGGCGTGAAGAAGCGCTCACGAACAAGGCCGACCTGGTTCTCCACCTGGCCTTTCTCCCAGCCTGACGCCGGCGTGCAGGCGACAGGGTCGACGAGATGGTGCGAACACATTTGCAGGAAGCGGCGATTGTATTGCCGATCCTTGCCGACGAAGATCGTGTCGACCGCCGTCTTCATGTTGTCGTAGATGCCGCGCGTGCAGGCGCCCTTGAAGAACGCAAACGCCCGATCGTGCGCGTCGAACACCATTTCCTGGGTCTCGCGCGGATAGGCGCGTACGAACATCATTCGGCTGTGGCAGAGGCGGACATGCGCGACCTTCAAGGTCGTTGTCACGCCGCTCATCACGACGATCTCGTGGCTCCAGTCGAACTGGTAGGCCTCGCCCTGCGCAAACGACAACGGAACGTAGGCGGTAGCCGACTGGCTCGAGTGCTCGCGGCTCCAGATCTTGGCGTAGCGTCGGACGGCGTCGTAGCCGCCTTCATAGCCCAGCGCCCGCAACTCCTCGAATAGCCGGATCAGCGTCAGACGTTCGCGCGCTGGCGCGTCGGCATTCTTCGTCAACATCCGATCGATGTCGGCCTTCCAGCGTCCCAACTTCGGGCGTGGCTGGACCTCTCGCTCGTAGGAAAAAGATGTCTCGCCCGAGCGTAGAATCTTCCGAACAGTATTGCGCGATATCTTCAGATCGCGGGCGATCTCCTTGATCGACTTGCCCCTGGATAAATGCTCGCGCCGTATCCGGGCGATCGTCTCCACAACCAGCATCCCCCACCGCCCGCGTCACACAAACGCGGGCAGCCGAACAGAGCGAAAACTAGGGGGTCAATTTTGGACGCCGATCCCCCCGGCTAGGGGGTCAAAATTGCACGCCGAAACACACTTCGGTGTCCTCGACGGTCGGATCTGGCGCCTCGCGGACCTCGGGGCCAAGCACGCGTTCCTGGTCGCAGGCTTGGGCTGGGGACATATGCCACTTCCCGTTGTCTCCGCGCCCCGACTTGCGAGCAGCCGAAGACTCCATTCCTGAACCAGTCGCCTTCCGGCCGCTCATGAAGAGCAGGTCCCAGAGCACGACGGCGCCGATGACCTCCGCGACCGCCTGGATGGCGAAGATCGGGATCTTCGCGCAAGAGGACCCATTGGGAACGACGCACTTGGCTCCAGCGCCTACAGCGCTGCGGTCGAGCGGGAGAAGTCTGTCCAAAGGCTGTATTTCAGGCAGCGAAGAAGGACTTCGAGGGTGGCCGAACGCCCTGTGGAGCACGGCCGGCGCGTCAAACAACCGCGCCCTACAGAGGCGGCGTGGAGAAGCCCGCCTTCACTAAATCCGCGACGCGCCGCCTCGTTTTGAAGGGATGCCAAGCTGCGATGGCCATCAGTTCGATCCCTGCATCCCAGTCCCGGCAAACCGGCGCCTGAATTCGCCCGCCAGTCTCAGCCCGCAAAATTTCGTTTCCCGGACCACGAGATGCAGAGGCCGAAGCAGACGCTGAGCGCCTTCCGATGACGACAAGGAGGATTCGCGGCGCGCGGAAAGGAGCGGGATGTGTCGTCGGTCCGCGGGTTGCAAAGGGACGAGCGTCCCCCAACTCGAAGGCTTCGTCCCTGTGTTCGCGCAGACGCCGCAAGAACGCCCGATCGAGATCCCGGAATTCCGCAGCCTGGATCCGATAGGCGAGTACGCGCATGAGCAGCCATCCCGGGACATAGGCGGGAGCGATCCCGCCCAGATGGTTACGCCACTGGAGGCGGAGCTGATCGACGTTGAGGCCGGAAAGGTTCGCGACCTAGGCATCGATCGTTTCGCGCTCTGACGCCGACGGCCCTGGCGGGACCAATGCCCCGCCAGGGCCGCTCGCTTTTCGGCGCTCTTCCATCACGCCGCCCGACGAGTTCGCAGGCTCGCGGCCCGCTCGGGCCGATCCGGCGGCGCTTCGCAGGTCGGCGCCGTCTCAACCTGCGGCGCGACGCTATCGTCGCCCATCTCCGTCGGGTCGATCCGATAGACTGATCCTCGCGCCTTGTCGGCCCGATCAATCCCGACGGCGTAGCCGCGCTTGCGCAGACCGGTGAGCGCGGCCCGCGTCGTGTGCGGCAGCCAGCCGGTGGCGGCGACAAGTTCGGCGAGCGTCGCGCCATCGCTGCGCTGCAGCAGTTCGATGACCTGCGCGATCTTGGTTCCGCCGCGCGGAGACGTTGGGCTCGCGGCGACGCCGCTATCTGGCTTGTCAACGGCTGCCGTAATCGCTGCTGCTGCGCCTGAACCGAGTTCGAGCTTCGGATTGGCGGAGACGATCGGCTGGTCCGCACGCCGTTCCCCCATGCTCTCAGACGCCGTCGCGTCGTCAACCGCGATCGCTTTCGCGCCGGCGGCGGTCAGCTTGAGCGCATAGGTCTGCCCGGTCTCCTCGTCGCGCCGCCAGATCGGCGCTCCCGTCTTTGCCCTTATCTCCTTCAAGAGCCCGGCTTCGAGAAGCTTGGCTACGGCCCTCTGGGCTCGGCCGCGCTGTGCCCCCGCTGGCGGAACCAAGCACTGATCATCGCGCCGCGACGCAGCGCTGAGCAGCACAAGTTGCGTGTCGTTGAATTTGGTAGACATGTTTGACCCTTCGCGTGTCGAGTGCCGGTCAATCCCGGCCCCTCACTGACGCGAGCCCCGGACCGAAGCGATCGTCGGGGCGAAGGGTTCGTTCGCGGCGCCTCAGCGCTCACGGACGTCCACACACATGCTCTCTTTCGAACCGAAAGCCAGTCTTTTCTCGGAGCGCAAGCGCTTTGATTGAAAAGAACCAGCGCATCTCGTGCCAGGGGCCATGGGTAGTTTCCCAGGTTGCCCCCGGCGCCTCTGATAGGACGCAGCCGGCCGACCCGGACAGCGCCGGCCGACTGCATGCATCAATGGGCGCGTGTCCCTACGGACGAACGCGGATGATTGTCTTCCCCTTGCGCCGCTCGGTCGGGTTGAAGGCGGCGACGGCATCGTCGAGGGTCGAGACGGTGCCGATGTTCGTCCGCAGTCGTCCGTCCCGCACCCGCTGGACGATCTCGCTCAGTTGGGCACGATCGGACTCGACAACGAAGTCGACCGCCAGGCCGTTGGCGGGCCGTGCCTCGGCCGGGCCGGCGATGGTAACGAGCGTTCCTCCCGCTCGAATCAGGGCTGACGACCGCTTCCCGATGTTGCCGCCGATGACATCGAACACCAGATCGACTGGGCCGACGTCTTCGAGGGTGTCGTTGTCGAGGTCCACAAACTCCTGCGCGCCGAAGTCGAGCGCCGCCTGACGGCCGGCAATATGCCCGGTGCCGATGACGTACGCCCCGGCCTCACGTGCGAGTTGGGTTGCCATCGAACCGACAACGCCGGCCGCACCGTGCACGAGGACGCTCTGCCCTACCTGGAGGCGGCCGTGCTCGAACAGTCCCTGCCATGCGGTCAGGCCCGGCATCACGACGGCGGCGCCCACCGTGAAGTCAACGTCGCCCGGTAGCGGCGCGAGGTTGCGTGCCTCGACGGCTACATACTCCGCCAGCGTGCCGTCGCGAGTCCAGTCCGTGAGGCCGAACACCCGCTGCCCTACCGACAGCCCCGTAGTGCCATAGCCAAGAGCGGTGACCACCCCGGCCAGCTCGTGGCCGGGGATCGAAGGCGTCCGGTCACGGCCGAGGCGATCGGTCCAGGTCGGGGGCCACGTCAGCTCATCCGAGGTGAATCCCGACGCATGAACCTGAACGACGACGTCGTTTATCGCTGCCTGCGGCTCGGGCCGCTCCACCAGCTTCATCCCGGCCGTTCCCGCAGCTTGGTCCGTCACAACGATTGCCTTCATGAATTTTCTCCTCTGTCACTTGTCTCTTTGGTGGAAATGTTGCAGCGTTGGAAAGCCCGTTCGACATCTCATGCCAGGGGCCATGGGCAGTTTCCCAGGTTGCCCCCGGCGCCTCTGATAGGACGCAGCCGGCCGATCCGGACAGCGCCGGCCGGCCGCGCGCAACGATAGGCGCGTGTCGCTCACGGACGAACGCGAATGATCGTCTTCCCCGGGCGTCGCTCGATCGGGTTTAAGGCGGCGACGGCATCGTCGAGGGTCGAGACGTTACCGATGTTCGTCCGCAGTCGTCCGTCCCGCACCCGCTGGACGATCTCACTCAGTTCGGCACGATCGAACTCGACAACGAAGTCGACCGCCAGGCCGTCGGCGGGCCGCGCCTCGGCTGGCCCGACGATGGACACCAGTGTTCCTCCAGCTCGAATCAGGCCTGCGGACCGCTTCTGGATGTTGCCGCCGATGACATCGAAAACCAGATCGATGCCGCCGACGTCTTCCAGCGCGTCGTTGTCGAGGTCAACGAACTCCCGGAAGTGGTTTTCTGAAAATTCTGAACACAAGCCAAGGCACGGCATCTTTGAAAGTCTCTTGCCGATACAGTTCGCCCGGCCAAGAAATCGGCTCACACCCAGGCTCGACAAGGTCAACCAGAACGTCGCCGTCGCGCGGTCCTAATACGCCCGGCGGAAGTTCAACGACGCCGGCGAACACGGCAGGATCACAGACCGCCCCAACCGTTTTTGGGCCATGTCCCCCCCACCCTGAAAGGTGTTCCGTTCCGTTGAACGGTTGATCAAGACGTTGGAGTTGTTTCTCACTGAACTTGCGGCCTTCGCTCTTGTGGTGGAACTTGCCGTCGAGATGATAACTAGCGTGAGGATTGCTACCGTCCGGACGAGGCATGAACACGAAAAACTCGGGCTTCCATGAGCGCCGGACCCACAATGTAAGCCAAAGACCAGAGTCGCGAACGGCTACCGCGTAAATACGATCTCCCTGAACTTTCGCCCCGAGCTTCATTAGGCCGACTTTGGCATCTGGCCGTTTGCTGATCTCATCGAAGACTTCGCGCCATTTTGCCAAATCGTCCGACGCCAGCATCGTCGGGTCGTAGCCTTGATACCGAAGCCAGCCCTCGAAGCTCTTAAGATCATCCTCGCTGATGAAGTAGCTCATTGCCCATGCCTGCCTTCGCGGTACACCCTTTGCCCCTAAGAGTCTGTCCGGAAACATCATGTGGGATTGCATAGTTTTCGCAGCATGAGGCGGATGGAAGCGAGGCGGAGGAACGCGAGCGCCTTGCGGTTGAGGCATTCCCAGTCCTTGGCCAGCCGTCGGCAGCGGCCGAGCCAGGCAAAGGTGCGTTCGCCGATCCAGCGCTTGGGCAGGACGACGAAGGCCTTGGCCTGATCCGATCGCTTGACGATCTCGACCTTCACGCGCGCCAGAGTTCGTCCGATGGCGGTCTGAAATTGCGGCCCTCGATAGCCGCCGTCGGCAAAGAGCCTGGTCAGGAACGGAAAGGCGCCGAACAAGGTCGCCATCAGCGCCGCGCCGCCGTCGCGGTCCTGGATGTCGGCGGCGTGGACGATCGCATGCATCAACAGGCCCTGCGTATCGACGAGGATGTGGCGCTTTTTGCCCATGATTTTCTTGCCGGCGTCGTAACCCGCCGGATCGATGCAGGTCCCCCTTTTTCCGCGCTCTTGACGCTCTGGCTGTCGATGATCGCGGCGGTCGGGCTCGCCTCGCGAGCGGCCGCTTCGCGACACTTCACGTAGAGCGCGTCGTGGATGCGATCGAGCGTGCCGTCCCAACTCCAGCGATCGAAGTAATCGTAAAGCGTCGAACGCGGCGGCAGGTCCTTCGGCACGGCGCGCCATTGGCAGCCGGTGCTCAGGACATACATCAGGCCGTTGACGACCTCGCGCTCATCGACATGACGTCGGTTGCCGCCGCGCTTGGCCGGTGGAATGAACGGCTCGACATGCGCCCATTCCGCGTCGGTCAGATCGCTCGGATAGCGCAGCCGACTGCGGTCGTAGCGAGCGCGATTTTCGTTGGTCCACATCAGCGACCCCCCCAAGCGATTCGGGCCGCCTTCCTTAAATCATAAGCGATTCCAACAATTCGTTAAGTTCCCGGACGGGCTCTAAGGGGGTCATCGCCTTCTCGCGCGTCACCAGGATATACGTCAACAGCTCCTCTCAGCTCCTGTTGGTTTTGGAGGATCCTAATTGGATTGCCACTGACGATCGTCGAGACCGACGTTCAGCATCAACACAGCGCTTACGCTTGAGATCATTCAGCAGGGTATTGTCAGAGTAACGTGAGCGCGTCTGGGGGTGGCGTCACGCTCACCTGCGAGCGGCGGTCAAGGACCATGCCAGCATTCTCCAACGATTGACGGAACGGCTCGCTTGGCGCGACAGAATGGTGGGCGCCCAGCCTCATGGGTGAGTATGACCCGGGTGATCTTGCGACCCGCCGCCGCGCACCTGGCTTTTAGACGCTCGACGAAAAGGGGATCCCGAGAATTGAGACATCTGCCTTCTCCTTGAGGTCGTTCGACAGACCAAGGATACCGACCTCGGCCGCCGAGCGCCCCCATAGGATCTTCAGCAACTGCGACCTCAACTGCCGCGATCAGCAATGGCCGCTCTATGCAAATAGCGGTCATTCGCTGATGACATGGCGGGCGAGTCAAAGCGACCCATTGAGGACGTTCAGCGTCCAGTTTAATTCGCAAGGACTCTGCGCGAGGCAATGTTGGGGCGCCCGCGGAATTCCCTTGATCGCGATCCGGAACGGGAAGACTGTTCGAGCGGGTGAGCATTTGGGCCTTCGAATGCGGTATGGCGCGAGCACGTTTATCTGGGTTTCGCCCTTCTCCAATCGGACGCTCAACGTTATCGACCGCGTCAAGTCGATCGGTTTCGATCTCATCGAAATCTGCATCGAGGACCCGGAGACAATCGACGTCTCCGCCATTCGCTCGTACGCAGCCCGAGCCGGCGTCGGAGTGACGATTTGCGGCGCTTTCGGGCCGGACCGGGACTTGAGCTCTGAAGATGAGGCGGTCCACGACGCGGCCCTCGCCTATCTTCGGCGCTGTATCGACTACGCCGAAGCCCTTGGCAGCCCGTTCGTGTCGGGGCCGATGTACGCGGCCGTTGGCAATACGCGATTGCTCGACGAAAAGGCGCGTCGCGAGCAATGGATGAGAGCCGTCGGCGGCCTGCGGGTCGCCGCCGCTTACGCGGCCGAACGATCGGTCAAGCTTGCGATCGAGCCTCTCAACCGGTTCGAAACCGACCTCGTCAACACGGTGGACCAGGGCCTTCGGCTGATCGAGGACATCGGCGCCGACAATGTCGGGCTGCTTCTCGACACATTCCACATGAACATCGAAGAGAAGGATATTCCCGCCGCGATCGCGCGCGCAGCCGGCCACATCGTGGAGTTCCACGCCTGTTCGAACGACCGCGGAACGCCCGGGGAGGACCATCTCCCCTGGTCGAGGATCGCCGAAGCGCTCCGAGCCGCGCGCTACGACGGGCCGGTCGTGATCGAGGCCTTCACTCCGGAGATTCGCGAGATCGCCAAGGCCGTCTCGATCTGGCGTCCGCTCGCCGCGAGCCAGGACGCGCTCGCCGCGGACGGCCTCAAGCATCTGCGCGCGATCCTTGGGTGACGGGCTTGCCGCGTCGTGCTCATGAACCGCCGGAGGGCATGGCCCTCCGGCCCGATCCAGGCGTCAGATCAAGGCGTCACTTTCCGCCCCAGCGCTGCGGGTAGCCGGGCAGGTCCTTGCAGCCGCACATCGCGTAGTGCAGCGGCGGCATCTTGTCGTCGACATACTTGTCGAGGTCGGCCTGCATGATGACCGGTTGCGGCAGTTTCCAGTTCGGTCCGGGCACCGGCTGGCCCTTCAGGATCTCGACCGCGGCGATGATAGGCGTGCGCCACTGGAAGGTCGGGTAGGTCGGCGCTATCGCGGTGAGGCCTTTTTCTTTCCACTTCTTCAGGAAGTCTTCCTGATCCTCGCCGGTGATGATCGGATAGGGCTTGCCCGCGTCCTCGAACGCCTCGAGCGCCGCCACCGACGTTGCGCCGGCGTCCATCCAGACCGCGTCAATGTTGCCGAAGCGGTTGATGTAGTCCTCCACGATTGACTTCGTCTTCGCGTTGTCGCCGCCGGTGAACTCGGCGCCCACGACGTTGGCCCCGTTCTCCTTGAAGATGCGGTTAGCCGCGGACCATCGGGTCTCCAGCACGTCGACGCCCGGTGAGATCCTCAGCGCCAAAACCTTCCCACCCTTCGGCAGCTTGGAGACGACGAAATCGGCGGTCGAGATGCCCCAGCCGTATCCGCCGACCGGATTGATGAAGGTCACCGGGCATTGGGTCAGAACGCCGCGGTCGAAGACGATGACGGGGAGCTTCTTGCAGGCGGCCTCGACCGCCGGCGTCAGCGCCGCAGTCGTGTTCGGCGAGACGATAAGCAGATCGCAGTTGCCGCTCGAAACGAAGGCGTCGATGTCGGAGATCTGTTTGTCGTCCTTGCCCTGCGCGTCGGCGACGGTGAAGGATTTGATGTCGTCCTTCAGGGCGTCGACCTGCGCCTGCATGTTGGTCCAGCCGACGACGCGCCACGGATTGAAGAGGCCCGCGTTGGAAAAGCAGATCCGGTACGGTCCGGGCTTCTTGTACTGCGCGGTGTCAATCTCCTTGCCGCCGAGGTGCTGTTCCCAGGGCTTGTCGGCGGGGCCCTGTGGGGTGGTCGCGAGGAGGTCCTTGGCGGCCTGGAACTCCTTCGGATCGTCGAAATTCTGGGCGTGCGCGCGGCTCGCGATGGTGGCCAAGGCGGCCGCCGCGATCGTCGATGTGATCAGCTTGAGCATCGTCATTTTCGTTACCTCCCTTGTCGCCGTTACCCGGCGTCTCACGGAGCGCGAAGTGCGCCCGCTATCCCGCGCGGCGCTGGCGCCAGGCGCCGAACGCAACCGCGGCAATCAAGATCATCCCTTGCGCCGTCTCCTTGAGCGGTTGAGGCAGCCCAAGCAGGGTAAGCAGCGCGAAGAGCGCCGTCAGCGTGAGCGCCCCGGCGACGGCGCCGACTAGCGTTCCGCGTCCGCCCATCAACTGAACGCCGCCCACCACACAGGCCGCGATGGCCTGCAATTCGAGCCCTAGGCCCACGTCGATCGAGACGCCGCCAAATCCGCCGAGCATCACGCCCGCCGTCACCGCCGTGAGCGCGGATATGACGAACACGCCGAGGCGCACATATTCGACCTGGACGCCGGCCAATTCGGCGGCGCGCGCATTGTCCCCGACCGCGAACACCCGTCGCCCGAAGACGGTCCCATGCAGACCCCAATAGGCGAGCCCGCAGACCGCCGCGAGCACGATGATCGCGAGCGGGAAAATCCTGATGAGCGGCACGTCGTGGAACACGAACCGGCCGAACATCCGGAAATTGTCCGGCAGGTAACCACGCGGCGCTCCCCCGCACCACATCATCGCGGCGCCGTTGACCGACAGCAAAGTTCCCAGCGTCGCGATGATCGAAGGCGTTCGAAGATAGGCGACGACCCCGCCGTTGATGAGCCCGACCACGAAGCCGATCGCATAGAGGATGCCGATCGCCCACCACGTTTTCGAGGGATCGTTGGCGGTGAGCATCGACCCGCCGACCACGGTCAGCGTCACCACCGATCCCACTGAAAGGTCGAAGCCGCCGCTGACGAGCACGAAGAGCTCGCCCGACGCCAGAATGGCGAGAGGCGCGGCGCGCCGAAGGAAGTTCATGATCCCAGCGGGCTCCAGGTAAGTCGGCTGCAGCAATCCGACGGCGAGGTAGAAAACGAGGAAGACGACGACCGCGATGTTGACGCGGCGGGCGGCCTCGATCGCGCGCGATCTTCTGCGGGCTTCGTCCAGAGCAAGCGTCATGCGACATGACCCCGAGTGCGGACTGTGTAGATCGCGACCGCAGCGATCACGATCGCTCCGCGCAGCACGAGTTTGGGATAGGCCGAGACTCCCGTCATGTTGAAGGCGGCGTCGAGCGAGGCGAAGAGCAGCACCCCGGCGAGCGTGCCCCAAACGCCGCCGCGACCGCCAGTCAAGAGCGTGCCGCCGATGACCACGACCGCGATGGACTCGAGGTCATAGACGCCGTCGCGCCCGATCCAGGGCGCCCCGGATCGGAGACGGCTGGCGAGATAAAGGCCCGTCACACCGGCAGAGACGCTGCAGACGACATGAGCCCCCATCGTGACGAGGTCCGTGCGGATGCCCGCGAGGCGCGCGGCCTCCGCGTTTCCGCCGACCGCGTAGAGATGTGCGCCGAAACGCGTGGCGCGAAGGACAATGGACGCGACGGCGGCGAGAACGAACAGCGCCGCGACCGAATAGGGGACGACGCCGAACGAGCCGTAGGCGACAGCCTGGAACTCGCGCGGAACCGATCCGGCGAAGTCGGTGAAACTTGCCGAAAGCATTCCTTGCAGGATGAGCCCGACCCCGAGCGTCGCGATAAACGGATTGACCTGCAGCCGAGTGATGAGGGTTCCATTCACGACCCCGACGAGCGCCGAAACGGCAAGGACAACGCCGATGGCCGGGAGCATCATTTCCGTGCGGCCCTGCATGATGAACGAGGCGAGCACGGCCCCGACGCTGATCAGGTTGGCGACGGAAAGATCGATCGATCCGGCGAGGATCGTGAACGTCTGGCCGAGAGCGACGGCGCCGAGCGCGACCATTCTTTGCAGGAGTCCGATGACTCCGTCGGCCTCCAGCATCTTCGTCTGCCCGGTCCAGAGCGCGACGCCGACATAGAGAGCGACGGACCCGACGAACAGCAGCATCGGCGCGCCGATGCTCCGGCTTCCTGCCGGCCCCGACCCAGAGACGCCCGCAGCGCTCACTGGAGCGGGGCATGCGGGCCGTGGTCGTGTTCGACCGCGAGCGCCATCACGTCCTCTTCACTTGCGCCGCCAGACAATTCGCCTGCGACGGCGCCTTCCCGCATCACAATGATGCGGTCGCTGACCCCGACAATTTCGGGAAGATCCGACGAGATCATCAGAATCGCGCGCCCCCGATCCGCGAGATCGCGTATGATCCTGTAGATCGCGGCCTTGGCGGCGACGTCGATGCCGCGCGTCGGCTCGGAAAAGATCAGAACTTCGGGATCGCGAGCGAGCCAACGCGCAATGATCACGCGCTGCTGGTTGCCTCCGGACAGGAGGCGCACCTCCTGCTCGAAGCTCGCCGCGCGGACATCGAGTTGCTTCAGTCTGCGGTCGGTGGCCGCGGTCGACATGGGCTCGGCGGTCGGCGACCGAAGCAGACCTGCGAAGGCCCTGAGGATCAGCGTGGCGTTGTCTCGCAAGGACTGCTGCATGAGCAGCCCCTCGCGCTTCCGGTCGTCTGACAGACGCCCGAGGCCTGCCCCGATGGCGGCGCGGGGACTTCCGGCCACGATCGCCCTGCCGCCAACTTCCATCGTTCCGGATTCAAACGGCTCATCGCCCGAGATGGCGCGCGCCAGCTCGTTCTTCCCGGAGCCCTCCAATCCCGCGACGCCGACGATCTCGCCGGCGCGCAGGGCAAGATCGATGTGGCGCACATAACGATTTGATCCGGCTCGGATCGCCAGCGCTTCCGCGCCGGGCGGTCGAGACGATCGGGGTGGATAGAATTCCGCCAAGTCCCGGCCGACCATCGCGTGAATGAGCCTGTTGGTCGGTGCCTCCGCGAGTGGCGCAGTCATGACGGCGCGGCCGTCCTTCAGCACGGTGACACGATGCGCGACCGCCTGGATTTCCGGCATCCTGTGGGAGATGTAGACGATTGACACGCCCTCCGAGCTCAGGCGCCGCACCAGGTCCAGCAGGCGCGACGCGTCGGCGCGTCCGAGCGCGGCCGTCGGCTCATCCATCACGAGAATGCGCACCTCGATCGCGAACGCCTTGGCGATTTCGACGATCTGTTGGTGCGCGATCGACAGGTCTCCCGCAAGCGCCTGCGGGGCGATCGACGAGCCGAGGCGGTGGAGCAACTGGCCGGCCTCGACGCTCATGCGCCGGCGGTCGAGCACGCCATAGCGGGTCGGTTCGATGCCGAGAAAGATGTTCTCGGCGACCGTGCGATAGGGAAGGAGGCTGAGTTCCTGATGAATGATGCTGATGCCAGCCTTTCGCGCCGCGACCGGGTGCGAGAACACGACGTCGCGTCCGTCGATCTGAGTCGTGCCGGCGTCCGGCTGGTAGACGCCGCCGAGGATCTTGATCAGTGTCGACTTTCCAGCGCCGTTTTCGCCGCAGAGCGCGTGCACCTCGCCCCGCCTGCAGCCAAAGGTGACGTTGTCTAGCGCCACGACGCCAGGAAACGTCTTCGTGATGTTGCGCATCTCGAGGGCGAGCGCGGCGCTCTCCACTCGTTTCCTCCCGACGTTTGCTTCTGCTGACCGTTATTTCGTCGCACGCCGATCAAAAGCGCCGCGCCTGCCTCCCGGGTCGCAGCGCATCTTGCCATCTTTCGCGATCATCGCAAGTCGACCGGGGTCGAACTAGCGCCGATGGGTCGGCGAGGGGACTGCCTTCGACCAGTAGTATGTCCGCGAGCGCCCTCGTCTTCACCGCGCCAAGCTCGCCTTTGAGGCCCATCAAATCGCAGCCGACGAATGTCGCGCACCCGAGCGCCTCCGCCGGCGAATAGCCGAAGAAATTGACGAAGAAATTAACGAAGTGTTCAATCTCTCGGGCGTTTTGGCCCATGGGTATGATATCGTGCTGCTGACTAACTTCCTGCATCATTTCGATCGGGACACCTGCATCGATCTTCTGTCCCGTGCGCGTCGGGCTCTTGCGATCGGGGGGGGCGTGTGCTTGCTGTGGAGTTCGTTCCCAACGACGACCGAGTTACACCGCCGGGTCCGGCGGCGTTCGCCTATATGATGCTCGGTTCAACTCCATCTGGAGATGCCTATACCGCGTCCTCGATCGTCTCGTAGAGCTTCTTGCGGAAGGCGATGCGATAGAACTCGTCGAGCATTATTCCGTCCCCCGGTCGGTTAGCACGCGCAGCAGGGGAATGTGGTGCTCCTCGTAGAACGGGATCACCCGGTCATTGAGGAGATCGGCGGCGGTCAGCGGCGTCTTTCGGTCGTAAAGCTTGGCGAAGCCGACCTTGGCGTAGGTGTCGACGAAGGTCTGCCGGAACACAGGGACGAAGCCTTCGAGTTGGGGGACGCTCGTCCCTTTGCAACCCGCGGACCGACGACACATCCCGCTCCTTTCCGCGCGCCGCGAATCCTCCTTGTCGTCATCGGAAGGCGCTCAGCGTCTGCTTCGGCCTCCGCATCTCGTGGTCCGGGAAACGAAATTTTGCGGGCTGAGACTGGCGGGCGAATTCAGGCGCAGAACGCGTGAGAACGGTGGGAATTCGGTTCGCAGACCGCGACACTCCTCGCTAACCGACCGAAATTGCGAGGGTTTCTGCCGACCCGGAAACCGCGGCGGTTTGCCGGGACTGCATGGTGGAGCTGAGGGGATTCGAACCGCGATGCTCTTGGCGATGCCTTCGAATAACCGCAGCCGGCGCGCGCCTGTCATTCGAGAGCAGGCTTGAATCAGAAGCCTTCGCTAGCCGAGCCTGGCGATGGAATTGGCGACCACCCGGATATGCGCGGGATCGCGCTTACGCAGACGACGTTGGCTCAGCTTCAAATCGTCGAGGCGGATGTCGACGAGTTCGAGAGGCGGCAGCAGGTCGTTGCGGCCGGAGCCCGCGGCCGCCTGCGTTGCGGCCAAGCGTCGCGAAGCGCTACGCCTTTCGCGGTTCCTGGTCTTGATCTCGGTGTTGAACCGGCTCGCAAAGGCGGCCGGCGAATGGGCGCTCTTCTTCCGTTCCTTCGTCATGGGATAGCCAACGCGCTCCGCCTCGCCGTTCGTCGCCTGGCGATCGTCGCTCATGGCTTCATCGCCTTCAGCGCTTCGGCGTCCTCTTCGCCGAGATCGACCGGCGCTTGTGACGAGCCAGGCTCTGCGTCTCCTTGGCCTTTGCTCTCCCGTCCCCGCCTCCAATCCGCAGAGAACGCGCGCGTAAATTCGGTCTCAGCGTAACGCAGGAGGACGCCGTCCGGGGGCGCTGTCACATTGCCGTGCGAAGAGCGCGAGAGGTCTACGCCTTACGGATTTTTAAACCGCCGCGACGGCCTCACGCCACGTGGTCATCGCCGCGGTGCGTAGCACGCGGTGAGATTGAGCTGAGGTGAGATGGCGTTGGACGTTGAAAGTGTTGTAGACGGCGGCGTGGGTTGAGAGGAACTTCTGGGCTGAGCCCGCGCTCTTGAAGCGTTGCATCTTGCGCTCCCGCCGTCGGGTCGGCTGATGCGAATTCTCGGCCCGATTGTTCTGTGTGCCTTGGCAAGGCGCATCGTTCTCCCCGGTGGAAATCCGGGCCGGCAAACTCTCGCTCCAGCCGGAAGCGATCGGAGCGGATCAGGAGGCGACGAATGATCTGAAGCACTTCGATAGAAAGGCCCCGTAGGGGGTCAGCGGACCGTGCGGGCCGCAACGTGAGTGAACATTGAGCAGGCCTCGAAAGAGCCAATGTGGGAGCCGATCCGCCAGAATAACGGGGAAGGTCGCTGTCGTCGGTGAAGCGAGCGAGATACGCAGCCGACAATTCCACCGGGGTAATGATGGCAGCACGCACGGAACATGAATGGTGCGCAACAAGGGAAGTCTGCGATCGTGGTGGGGAACGACAATTCCAGGCCAACGGCGAACCCGTGAGGGCCAGCGCCGGCGGACGCAGATGGCGGATGGGTTCGTACTACCGTTGAGGCCGGGTAACGTCGGCGGAGGGAAGGAGCCCTGACCCGACCCAAGCGAGGGAAGAGCTGACAGCTCGGCGATTGACGATGAGTCTACGAACGCCGTGTGAAACGGTTGAGAAGCTGCAGACCTCGCTGCAGACGAAAGCTAAGGCTGAACCAGCCTTCCGCTTCTACGCCCTTTGGGACAAGGTCTGTCGCAAGGATGTCCTGCTTGAAGCCTATCGCCGTTGTCGCGCGAATGCGGGGGCGTCGGGGGTTGATAGCGAGACGTTCGAACGGATCGACACCCATGGCGTTGAGCGCTGGCTGGAAACGCTGTGGGAGGAGCTGACTTCGGGAAAGTATGTCCCCAAGCCCCTCCTGCGGGTGTGGATACCGAAGAGCAACGGAGGCCAACGGCCTCTCGGCATTCCGTGCATCCGGGATCGGGTGGTTCAGATGGCGGCGGTGCTGGTCATTGGTCCCATCTTTGAGGTGGACCTGCTGCCCCAGCAGCATGGATTCCGTCCCGGGTTGGATGCCAAGATGGCTCTCCGACGGGTCTACTGGCACGTGACGCAGCACGGGCGGCGTGAGGTCGTGGACGCGGACTTGCGCGACTACTTCAACTCAATTCCGCACGCGCCGTTGATGCGAAGTCTGAGCCGCCGCATCGCCGATGGGCGTATACTCCACGTCATCAAACGCTGGCTTACAGCGCCGGTGGTGGAGGTCATCGACGGGCGGTCGGTGCAGACCGCCGAAGGGCGAAGGACGAAGCGGGGAACCCCGCAGGGCGGAGTGATTTCGCCGCTGCTGGCAAACTGCTACTTTCGGCGCTTCCTGTTAGCCTGGCACGACCATGGCCATCGGGACCGACTCGATGCCCACGTCGTCAACTACGCCGACGACTTCGTCATCTGCTGCCGACCTGGCAACGCGCCGGCGGCGATGGCGCGGATGGCGACGTTGATGACGCGGCTTGGGTTGGAGGTGAACGCCAAGAAGACCAGGATCGCCCGACTGCCTGAGGAATCATTCGATTTTCTCGGGTATACGGTCGGTCGCTTCCACGGCAAAAACGGGCGCCCGTATATCGGCACTCGGCCGTCGCGGAAGTCAGTGAAGAGCCTGCTCGGACGCATCCACCAACGGACGACGCGCCAGTGGTATGCGGATGACCCTAAAAGCACGGTTGCGCGCATCAGCAGCATGTTACGCGGCTGGTGCGGCTACTTTGACCAGGGGCCGGTCATCACGATCTACGACCTCATCCACAGGTACACCGAGCGACGAATCCGTCGCTGGTTGCTACGGCGATCGGGACGCAAAGGCACCGGGTTCGGCCAGATCCCGGACGAGTATCTCTATGAGACGCTCGGCCTCTACACCGTCCCGCGAAACCGCAGCGACCTGCCAAGAGCGAAGATTTGACGGGACGGGAGAAAGCCGGATGCGGGAAATCCGCACGTCCGGTTTGATGAGCGGCGACTGGAAACGGAGCCACGGTCCGAACTGAGGCACCGGCAATGTGCGAAAGCTGCCGGCGAACAGCCACTCCTCGGGACCTACAGCCACTGCGCCAGTCGTCGACTCTACTCCTTCGCCCGCGGTCATGCAGGTGTTCGATGCCGAGATCGCGGGTCGCTGCGCCGTATGACCGCAGGTCGTCCGTGACCAACCGCTCCGGAGCGAAGGCATACTTCTTCAGAAGCTTGCGCATCAGTTTCAGTGCGGCGTCCTTGTTGCGCTTGGATTGGACCAGCACATCCAGAACCTCGCCCTCGGCGTCGACGGCGCGCCACAGGTAAACCATGCGCCCATCGATTTTCAGGTAGACCTCGTCAAGATGCCAGATCGAATGCGGTTTGGGACGGCGCTTTCGCAATTCCGCTGCAATGATCGGTCCGAAATGATTCACCCAGCGTCGGACTGTTTCGTAAGAAATTACAATTCCGCGCTCCGCGAGCAAATCCTCGACGTCACGAAAGCTAAGCGTGAACCGGAGATAGAGCCAGATCGCTTGGTGAATGATCTCCGGAGGGAACCGATATCCGGAGTAGCTGATTTTCGTCATGCTCTTTGGCTACCAAGCCGCCGACGACGTGGCAACGCCCGCGCTTTTGCGCGAGGCCGCGGCGCTCCAAACGAAGCGCGTGGTCGCGACGCACGGGCAATTGCTCAACTCGCTCAACTCGCTCGACGCGCTGCGCCGGTGGCGGGACGCGGTCCTTGCGCTGAACAGTCAGGACGGCTGCCCTCTGGGCGCGCTCGTCTACCAGTTGCCGCAGAGCGCCAAACGCGCGCGAACAGTCGTCGGAGACGGGTTCGAGAGGTGGCGCATGCAGGTCGAGAAGGGACTCGTCAAAATGCGGGATCGCGGCGATCTATCGCGCGACGCCAGCCCTGCCGACATCGCGCTCGCCGTCCTGACCGCCTTGCAGGGCGGCCTGCTGCTTTCGAAAGGCGAAAAGTCCAATCGGCCATTAGAAGTGGCGTTCGAGATGGCGCTCGCCTACGTGGCGGCGCACGAACGCAAGCCAATTCGGACTGGCTGAGGTCGAAAAAGAGCAGAGTTAGCCCATTGGCGGGATCACTGAGGCAGCAGGTCCCAAATCGCATAGTGCTCTCCTCTCTCGAGGAGAGAAGCCCGCGAGCAGGCTTTCGGATCAACGACCGTTCCTGGTGCAACGCGGTCGAGGCGAATGGGGGCCCGCGGCGCACCCGAGTTCGGCAAGATCGCTCTCGCAGCCGTCGCCTGGCTCTATCGCGATACCGACCGCGGCGCGCCGCAGTTCGCCAAAGTCGACCATGAGCGCTCCATTGTCGTGCTGCCGCTCAGCAATCTCTCCGGCGACGGCCACCACCAAATATCGGCGATAGCTCGAAGGCTGAAGTACGCGAAAATGTTGGACCGGCTGATGGGCGCTTTTGCGCTGAATATTTCAGTGCGGGAAGGGTTCTCCGACATCGTCTGGACTGCCAATTTCAATTCCCTGCTGGTCGCCTTCCCTGGCCCAATTGAGAATGTGAAAATCGAATTTTGCTTCGAGGCTGGGCTTGACGATTTCAAAGTAAGGCGACACGTCGAAGTCGCGCGGAACATAAAGACTGTGATGGCGCACGCGCATGATCTGCTCGACGCAGTCGGGACAATCGACAAGCGGCGCTGGGAGGTATGTAACGACGGGCAGGACCGGATATCCGACCGCTTCGAACGACTGGGCAATGAGTCCCGAGCAAATTGCTCGCGTCGGATCGCCGCTGCCGAACGCGATCATCTCGCGACGCCACGACGCCGGAACCGGGGGCGTCGGAAACAGGTATCGTGCAAGGTCGATGATGTTTCGCGTGTCATAGGCGCGTCCGAGTTGGCCGATCGCTTGTGAAAGAACGTGTTTGACATCGCCGGGAGACAGACCCACGGGTCTGCAGATCCGGCAATGGTGTCCTGCATACCTTTGAAGGCCGACCCTGCGTACGCCGTCCATGAGGTCCGCCTCGACGAACATCGGCTCGTGTTCAGACTCGCCCGCTCCTTGGGTCGCATCGCCGATACAGAGCGCCGCATGGGACCATGTCGATTGGGTAAGGTATTTTATCGCGGTGGCTATGATGCTGGTGCCCTCGACAAGGAGAACGTCGGCGGGACGCAGCGCGCGCTTCAGCAGCTCCTGGCTCGTCGGCTGAGACGTGCTGTGCACATGGCCTTCCTTGGACAGGAAGGCCGCCATTCTTCTGCCTAAGGGCGCCAGCATCTCATCGTTCTTCCGTGCCCGCTCGCCGTGGCCAACGCGAATAAAATTTGCGTCTCCTTCAACCGAATGATCACAACCGAATTCCTGTGTTCATCGGTTCATATGAAAGTATGTTCGGCTTACGCCGCGAAACGTTACACGGGGGCCCGGGAGACGCGTGTTCACATCGACTAGATCTGGGTCGTGAGATGGGTGAGCCAGGGGGGTGAAATCTCGACCAGAAAGCGGCGGCTTCCGGCCGCCGCCAAGGGAGCGCGGCGTCTGTCTCGGCCGCGCCCCGACGATGGGACCCCGCAATGGCGAACGCCGGACCGACAAGGGAGGAACAGACAGGCGCAGTCCGCCGACCAGGAGCCGAGCAGGCCCGCCTCGAACGCCAGCGCCTGGGCTCCGAGAACTGGCGGCTCTGGGGCCCCTATCTCTCCGAGCGCGCCTGGGGAACGGTCCGCGAGGAGTACAGCGCCCATGGCGACGTCTGGACCCATTTCCCCCACGAGCAGGCGCGCTCGCGCGCCTATCGCTGGAGCGAGGACGGCCTCGCCGGGATCAGCGACGAAAAGCAACGGCTGTGCTTCGCGCTTGCGCTGTGGAATGGCCGCGACCCGATGCTCAAGGAGCGCGCTTTTGGCCTGACGGGGTATCAGGGAAACCGGGGCGAGGACGTCAAGGAATACTATTTCTACCGGGACGCGACGCCCTACCATTCGCAAGGCGATCGCGACGCAATCCAGTCTGTTGTCGGGCTCATCACACTTCTGCTCGCGCTTGTCCTCGGCCTGCTCACGGCGAGCGCCTATGGGGTCTTCACAGCGCAAAGGACGGCGGTGCAGACTTTCGCCTCTGAGGTCCGCCAGCTCGGTCGGGCCGATTCTCGCCGTGATCGAGGGTGGAGAGACCACAAGGGATGTGCGCAACGCCCGTGCCCTGCTGGCGGAGCTCGGGTGACGGGAGTTGACGTTCCCTTAGGACGCGCACCTCTGCTCAGTTCGTGCTTGGAGGATCGCGATAGGCGAGGCCCGAAACTCGCTCCGATCTTGGTTGCCGTTGGCGCGGCTGACCGAGGCCTCATCGCCGGCATTGGCACGCGCGCAGGAGCGCCTCGCGGGCCCGTTCGCCGCACCGTCGGCGAACGACCGCTCTTTGCGTGCGCCGTGAAAGGCGGCGCTTTTCAGTGGGTGCAAGACCCACCCGGCGAAACGCTCCTGCCGGAAGCAACCGGAGCAGTCATGGAGGTGACGAAATGGCTGAAGCCTTCGGTGTAGCTGGTCACATATAGGTGACGGCGCAAGTGTGCGGGCCGCAACGCGAGTGAGTGCGCCGGGAGACCGGCAAGGAGTATGTGGTGAAAGTCCACTGCGATGAAGGAGTAGCGATCCACATCGGCCCCGAGCCGTGCGCAGGCGTCCGCGAGGACGTCAGCGAAGCGTCGGCAGGGGAGCATATAGGCCAGCCATCGAGCCGCGAAACCGTTGTCATCCCGGGCGCCGACGCCGTTTACTCATCGGAAGGCAATACGGACGGGCGCGCTAACGCGAGCGCCCGACCGACCCGGCGTGGTCTTAGACCCTGGCATGTATGGACGCTCCTTGCGCGGGAACCGGGAGATCTCTGGATCGGCCATGAGCCCTGTTGGGTCACATGGTCCGCGGCGGGAAGGTGAGGAGCCGTAGCCGCCGATGCACGATCCAGAGAAGTCAAACTCCGGCATAGTAGCAACGAAGCCGACGAACGAAGCCGGGCGACTGGCTGAGGAGCCGGCGGAGCCAAGACCGGGGACCAAGGGGAACGCAGACCAGCTAAGCACGCACCGGACCCAGAGCCGGGTGCGCGTGACCCAGGCGCTGGACCGCGTACGAGAAGCCGCAAGGCGGAGGAAGAAGGGACAGTTCACCGCGCTCCTCCACCACATCAACCCCGACACGCTCCGGACCGCGTTCTACGCGCTTAAGCGCAAAGCCGCCCCCGGCGTGGATGGCGTGACGTGGCACGACTACGAGGCGGACCTCGAACCGAGGGTTGAGGCTCTTGCAGAGCGGGTCCACCGGGGAGCATACCGACCGCAACCGTCGCGCCGGACGTACATACCGAAGGCCGACGGGAAGCAGCGGCCGCTCGCGATCGCCGCCCTGGAAGACAAGATCGTCCAGGGCGCAACCGTCATGGCGCTCAATGCTGTCTACGAAAGCGACTTCTGCGGCTTCTCGTACGGGTTCCGACCCGGGCGAGGGCCACACGATGCGCTGGACGCGCTATCGACGGCGATCAAGATACGGAAGGTGAACTGGATACTTGACGCCGACATCCAAAATTTCTTTGGGGCGGTCAGCCGAAGCTGGCTGGTTCGCTTCCTGGAGGATCAACGATCAAGGGAGGACGCAATGAATAAGCGACTGGCGGAATTCATAGGAACCTTCGCCTTGGTGTTCTTCGGCTGCGGGGCGGCGGTCGTCGGCAGCATGGGCTCGGGCCCAGGTGCGATCAATCTGCTCGGGATCGCGAGCGCTTTCGGCTTTGCGATCGTCGCCATGGCCTACGGCATCGGGCCGATCTCCGGCTGTCACGTCAATCCGGCGGTCAGCTTCGGCGTGTTCGTCGCGGGCCGTATGAGCGCGACCGAAATGGTCGGTTACTGGATCGCCCAGGTGCTCGGCGCCATCGTCGCCGCGGCCGTGCTCTATCTCATCCTGTCAGGCAAGGCGCAGGGCTGGAACGGCGGGCTTGGGCAGAACGGCTGGGGCCCAGGCTATATCGGCGAATACAACGTGGTTTCGGCCTTCGTCTTCGAGGTCGTCGGAACGTTCCTGTTCCTGGTCTGCATTCTTGGCGTCACGCACCCCTTCGCGCCGACCGGCTTCGCCGGCCTCGCCATCGGCCTGACGCTGGTCGTCATCCACCTCGTCGGCATCAACATCACCGGCACCTCGGTCAATCCGGCCCGCTCGATCGGCCCGGCGCTCGTCGGCTTCGCCTCAAACCCGGAACGCTTCGCGCAGCTTTGGCTCTTCATCATCGCCCCGCTGATCGGCGCTGGCGCTGCGGGCTTCCTCTTCAAGGAAGGCGCCCTACTCGACGCGAAGAAGACTTGAATGCGATCGGTGCTGCGCAGGCGATCGACCACTTTCCCACCAAGTGCGACGTCGTGAGCGGCAGTTCCGCGCAAATAGCAGTCATTCCTCAAGGCGCAGCGAAATTTGTAAAATCGACCCGTAGCGGTAGCTCCAATCGGGCGCAGTGGAGAATGATGGGGTTGGCGAAAGGCGTTCGCGTGGCGGGGCACGTCGCCTTCGGCGGCGTCGGGGTGGAACTGCCGTGCATCTTTGGTCCAGAAACGGTACCTCCGGCGTCTCCTCATCGTTGTATCTGCCGCCTCCAGGTTCATAAAACGCCCAATCTCGGCGAGCGCGAAACTGGCAGTTGGCCGTCAAGTTGGTCGCGATGTCGAGCTTTGGCGCGGTTTAGGCGGAGCGCGCAACCTCGCGCACCGCAATCCGAAACGACATGGCCGCGAAACCCCTGGTCGCCCCAGAGTGCCCGGCGCTAGGGTGTGGCTTGGTGAAGGGAGGTTGCGCCATGGCGAGACAAGAGATCCTGGACCGGATCCAGAAGTACGTTCACCCGTTCCGCGTCACCAAAGGCAAAGGCTTTCAACTGAAGGACTTCGACCCGGCGACACGCGCGGTCTCAAGCTGGACAAGGGCGAGGCGGCCGGCCTCCTCCAAGCCGGAACCGCGTGGCTCGCTGAGGAGCAGGATATGCTCTACGCTCAGAACCGCTGGTCGTTATTGCTCGTTTTCCAGGCCATGGACGCAGCAGGCAAGGACAGCACGATCAAGCACGTCATGTCGGGCGTCAATCCGCAGGGCTGCCAGGTCGTCTCGTTCAAGCAGCCCTCCTCAGAGGACCTCGATCACGACTTCATGTGGCGATATATGAGGCGCCTCCCCGAGCGCGGGCGGATCGGCATCTTCAACCGGTCGTACTACGAAGAGGTTCTCGTTGTGCGGGTGCACGCGGAGATCCTGAAGCGGCAACAGCTGCCGCCAGAACTCGTTGGCAAGAAGATTTGGGACGAGCGTCTCGCGGACATCGCGCATTTCGAGGATTACCTCGCCCGGCAGGGGACGATCGTCCTCAAATTCTTCCTGAACCTATCGCGCGAGGAACAAAAGAGGCGCTTCCTGCAGCGCCTTGAGCGGCCCGAGAAGAACTGGAAGTTTTCGGCATCCGACGTGCACGAGCGCAAGTTCTGGGACGACTACATGCACGCGTTCGAGGAGGCCATCCGCGGCACCGCGTCAAAACAGACGCCGTGGTACGTGGTGCCGGCCGACAACAAGTGGTTCACCCGTCTTGTCGTCGCTGCGGCGATCGTCGAGGTCGTTGAGGAATTGAACCTCACCTATCCGAAGGTCGACGCGGACAAGAAGAAGGAGTTGGCGGCCGCGCGTGCGGAGCTTGCCGGCCAGAGCTCATAAGACGACGGCGGACTGCCGAACCCTGGCGCAGCCGCGAGGCCGAGAGTTCGCACACGCTCCTTCCTCGGCAGCGCCTTGCTACGAACGACAACCAAGATCCCGCTGAGTCCCGGAGGAAGGGCAGTTCATGTCGACAGCGATCTCGATCCTCGGCGGCGTCGGTCTGTTCCTGCTCGGCATGACAGTCATGACCGAGGGGCTCAAGGCGCTCGCCGGCTCCTCATTGCGCACGGTGCTCAGCAAGGCGGCGGCGACCCCGCTCTCCGGCGCGTTCTGGGGCGCAGTCATCACGCTCCTCGTGCAATCGTCGAGTGCGACGACCATGACGACGATCGGTTTGGTCAGCGCGGGCCTCCTGACCTTTCCTCAGGGGCTGGGCCTGGTCTTCGGCGCAAACATCGGCACCACCGGTACCGGCTGGCTCGTGGCGCTCGTCGGGGTCCGCGTCTCGCTCTCCTCCTACGCGCTGCCAATGATCTTCGTCGGGGCGCTGGTCAAGCTCCTGGGCCGCGGGCGCGTCTCGGCGGCGGGGGCGGCGCTCGCCGGCTTCGCTCTGGTGCTTTTCGGACTGACCACGCTGCAGCAAGGCATGGGCGGGCTCGCCGAGAGCTTGCATCCCTCGGACCTGCCGGCCGTCCTCGGGGCGCCCGGGGTCGGCTGGCTGTCCGGCTCGCTCGGCCTTCTGACGCTGGTCGTGGTCGGGCTCGTGATGACCGCAGTGATGCAGTCGTCGACGGCGTCCATCGCTGTCACGCTGTCGGCGTATTACGCCGGCGCGATTGGCGTGGACCAGGGTTGCGCGCTGATCATCGGGCAGAACATCGGAACGGCGACCAGCTCGGCGATGGCGGCGATCGGCGCGAGCACGACCGCCAAGCGATTGGCGGTCGCCTATATCCTGTTCAAGGTGATCGCCGCGCTGATCGCGCTGGCGCTGTTCCCGCTGACCATTCCCCTGATCGTCCGCGCCGCGGGCGCCTTCGACGGCGTGACGCTGCTCGCCGCCTACCACACAGCCTACAACGTCGTCGGCGTCCTGGTCCTGATGCCGGTGATCGGCTGGTTTACCCGATTCGTCGAGCGGCTTCTGCCCGACCGGACCTCGCCGCTGACGCGCTCTCTCGATCCCGCGGCGCTCGCGACCCCAATCGCCGCCGCCGAAGCCGTCCGGCGCACCGTTGCGCGCGCGGTCGGGTCGATATGCGGGCCCCTGGCTGCGGCGCTGACCGCCGGATCCGGCGCCGCAGCCTCCCCTTCCGGGACAGCCTCCGCATCCGTGACGGAGGCCGCGGAGGCCCTGGACAAGGCGCTGGAATTCATGTCGGACGTGAGCGGTCCGCCGGAAGACGAGGACGAGCAGCGCCGCCTCACCAGCACATTGCACGCGCTCGATCACGCGACCCGGTTGGCCGAAGCAGCCAGAGGCGAGGCGGCGCCGGCGACAGCGAAAGGCGGGCCGGAGGATTTGCGCGCCGCTGAACTCTGCGCGGAGGCGATGCAATGCGCAGCCTCCGTCGCGGGCGAAGCCGCCGCCGAGCCGGCGGACATCGGCCGAGCAGGCCCGCAGGCGAAAGCGTCGCCCGAAGCCGCCGCGAAGCCCGCGCCGCCGGCGGCCCTCGTCCGACTGGAGGAAGCCGCCAAAGCGCTGGGCGCGCTGCGGCTCGCCCATCGCAGCGCGACGCTCAGCAAGGTCGCGACCGGGGAGCTGACAGCGGACGAAGCCATTGCGCGCGTCGACGCCGTCACCCGATTCGAGGCGCTCGCGCGACACGCCTGGCGCTCGGCCGCGTATCTTGCCGGCCGCGGCGAATAGCCAGGTCTCTCGCGCGCCGGCCGGGCGCATTCAAGCCGTCGCCGGCAGTCTGCTCATCCCGCCGGTGCGGAGCGGCGGAAGCGCTCAGGCTCCTGCTTCCACCGAGGTGACCGCGCTCCGCAACGCGTCCGACGAGCGGATGACGAACTTTTCCGCCTCCACGACGAGGAAGAACACGAGACCGCCCGCGAGCAGCCAGGGCCAGACCCAGAGCGGCACGGCCTCATTGCCGAACATCGCCTGGAACGGCGTCGTATAGGTGAACAGGAGCTGCAGGATCACGACCGCAACGATGCCGAGCGGCAGGTACCTGTTGCCCAAATGCGCCTTGAGCGACAACGACGAGTCGAGCAAATAGCGGCTGTTGAGGAGGTAGAATACCTGGCCGATGGTGATGGCGTTGACCGCGACCGTCCGTGCGAGCGCATCCGAGGCGCCCTCGGATTTCATCCAGAAGAAGGCGATCAGCGTGTAGGCGAGCAGCGCCACGCCGATAAAAATGATTCGCCAGATTCCGAAGCCGGTCACGATCGAGCGGTCGACGGCGCGCGGCGGCCGCTGCATCACGTCGATTTCGTGCGGCTCGAAGCAGATCACGAGGCCAAGCGCGACGGAGGTGACCATATTGACCCAGAGGACCTGCGGCGCCGTGATCGGCATGGTGAAGCCGAAAAAGATCGCCACCGCAATGACCAGCGCCTGGGCGACATTGGTCGGCAACAGGAAGAGCATCGCCTTCTCGATGTTGTTGTAGACCGTGCGCCCCTCCTTCACCGCCGCGGTGATCGAGGCGAAGTTGTCGTCGGCCAGGATCATCCCCGCGGCCTCCTTGGTCACCTCGGTGCCCTTGATGCCCATGGCGACGCCGATGTCGGCCTTTTTAAGCGAGGGCGCGTCGTTCACGCCGTCGCCGGTCATCGCCACGATCTGCTTGTTGGCCTGGATGGCCTTCACCAGCCGGAGCTTGTGCTCCGGGCTCGCGCGGGCGAACACGTCGACGTCGCGGACGCGCTCCTGCAGCGTGGCGGTGTCCATCTCCTCGATCTCCGCGCCGGTGAGCGCCGTCTTGCCGTCGCCGATGCCGAGGATCTTGGCGATGGCCGCCGCGGTGATCTTGTGATCGCCGGTGATCATCGTGACCCGGATGCCGCCGCCGTGGCATTCCTTCACCGCCTCGATCGCCTCCTTCCGCGGCGGGTCGAGCAGTCCGACCAGGCCGAGCAGAATGAGGGTTCCGGGCAGATCGGCCGGACCGAGGCTCCCGGCCTTCACCTGCGGCGCCTCGAGCCACGCGAGTCCCAGCACCCGCTCGCCCTGGGCGGCGAGCCTGTCCGACGCCTCTTGGAAATGAGCGCGGTCGAGCGGTGCGGGCTGGCCGCCCGCCGTCTGCTGGCGGTCGCAGTGCTCGAGGATCACTTCCGGCGCGCCCTTGACGAACAGCGCCTCGCGGCCGTCCGCGGCCTTGTGCAGCGTAGCCATGAACTTGTGCTCCAACTCGAACGGGATCGAGTCGATGCGGGGAGACGCCGTCTGCTCGGCCTGCCGGTCGAGGCCGAGCTTGGTCGCGAACGGATAGAGCGCGCCTTCGGTCGGATCGCCCTCCACCCTCCAGGCGCCCTCCTCCTGGAAGAGCTCGGCGTCGTTGCAAAGCATCGAGACCCGCCCCATCAGCGCCAGCACCGGCGCCTCGCCTGCGGGCTTTCCGCCCTGCTTGACCTCGCCCTCCGGCGCATAGCCCTCGCCGGTGACCTCATAGGCGGATTCCGCGGTGACGGCCGACGTCACCATCATCTCCATCAGCGTCAGCGTGCCCGTCTTGTCCGAGCAGATGCGCGACACCGAGCCCAGAGTTTCGACCGCGGGCAGCCGCCGGATGATGGCGTTGCGCTGCGCCATCCGCTGCACGCCGATGGCGAGCGTGATGGTGATCAGCGCCGGCAACCCTTCCGGGATCAGCGACACGGCGATGCCGGTGACCGCCTGGAAGAGCTCGACAAAGCTCATGTGCCCGAGCCAGTGGCCGTAGGAGAAGATCAGCACGCTGATGACCCCGATGACCGCGGTGATCGCATAGCCGAATTTCTTGATCTGACGCAGCAGCGGGGTTTCGAGCGGGCTCACGTCGGTGAGCAGCTGGTTGATGCGGCCGAGCTCCGTCTCGCTGCCTGTCGCGACGACGAGGCCGGTCGCGCGTCCGGAGACGACCATGGTGCCGGAGAACGCCATGCACTGGCGGTCTCCGACGGTCGCGTTGGCGGCGACGGCGTCGGTGGTCTTCTCCGCCGGCACCAACTCGCCGGTCAGCGCCGCCTCTTCGGTGCGCAGGTTCTTCGCTTCGACAAGCCGCAGGTCCGCCGGAATCTTGTCGCCGGACTCGAGGAGCACGACATCGCCCGGAACGAGCTGATCCGCGGGAAGCATCCGCGTCTCGCCGCCGCGTAACGTCCGGGCCTCGGCGGACAGCATGTTGCGGATGGAATCGAGCGCCTTCTCCGCCCTTCCCTCCTGGATGAACCCGAGCAGCCCGTTGAGAACGACTACAGCGAAGATGATCGCCGCGTCGACCCAGAGGCTCAGCATCAGTTTGGTGAACCCGGCGCCGAGCAGAACGTAGACAAGGATGTTGTTGAACTGGGCGAGGAACCGCATGAACGGGCCCCGCTTCTTTCCCTCCGGCAGGCGGTTCAGCCCATATGTCTGAAGCCGGCTCGATGCCTCCGCAGCGTCGAGGCCCTTGTCCCTGTTGGCGGCGAGCCGCCCCCCGACTTCGTCCGCCGACATCGCGTGCCAGGGCGCGGCGCGGTCCGCTGCGTTGGCGTTCGTCGCTGCGCCCATAGTTGTCCTCCCTACATCTGCATTCAATCTAGAATCATCGCTTCGCGGGCGCCAAGTGCCGGACAAGCCCTCTAGGGCGCGGCGCTACGCGCGACTTCGACGACGCCAATAAGCGCCTCGATCGACAGTCGCGCGACCGCCCGATCGTTCCACCCTTATGCAGAGGCAGCGCGCAAAAGAGGGCGCAAGCGACAGGGGAATCGGGTGAAGGAAATTATGCGGCGATGAGTTTGGCGAGATAGTCGTCATCCCAAGCGGCGGTTTTGAGGGCGAGGCGGACGGAGTCTCGGCCCTTGGCCTTGCGGGCGAGGTTGACGGCCATGTGTTTGAGGGTGACGACGTTCTCGGGGGCGTTGTCGGTTCGGATGCGGCACTCGTCGTCGCGGAAGGTCATATCCATGACCCAGTGCAGGCCGTTCTCGATCGCCCAATGGTCGCGCGCCATCGGTCCCAGGCGGTCGGCGCGCCGTGACGACGATGTCAGATAATAGCGGGTCTCGCGTTCGGTCTTGGCGCCGATCTCTCGCGTGCTGTCGACGATGACGAGGCCCTTGAGGCCTGGCCATTCGTGTCGCTGTTGCAGCCAGGCGACGTCGTGGATCACGGTGACGCGGCGCGTCTCGATGCGGCCGTGGTCGCCGTCGACGGTTTCATCGACGCTGACCTGCGTATCGGCGAAACCCCTTGCTTTCTGCTCGTTGGCGAACAATTCGACATCGTTGCGCAACGTCCCCTGGTTGCCCTTCAGCGCCAGAATGTAATCGGCCTTCTTGTCGATGATCTTCTGGGCGATGTCGCGCTGACAGCCGATCGCGTCGATGGTGACGACGGCGCCTTCGATCGACAGCATGTCGAGGAGGGCCGGAATGGCGACGATCTCGTTAGCCTTCTCGCCGACCTTGGCCTGCGCCAGCACCAGGCGTTGGCGGGCGGCGAAGGCGGACACCATGTGGATGGCGTCCTTGGCTCCTTTGTTGCCCGAGCGCCGGGAGGTCTTGCCGTCGATGGCGATGAGTTCGACCGGCGTCTTCATCAGCGCGCCGACCCAAGCCACGAAGCACCGCCGGAACGCCTGAGCGTCGAGCGTGGCGAAAATGTCGCCGAGGTGATCGTGGCTCGGCGTGCCGTTGACGAAGGGGAGGAAGCGCCGCAGCAAGGCGAGCTTCCTCTGGCCGAAACGCGCGATGTCGGTGAAGCCCTCCGCGCCGGCCAGAACCGCCAGCAGAGACAAGAGCAGGATCTCGTCGAGCCGATAGGCCACCTTTCCTGGCTGCCGATGGTCTGGCATATCATTGAAATGAATCAGGAAAACTGTTGTCTCAAAACCCGCCGCCGCCATCGCCTCCGAAGCGTCCACCGTCGTCCTCCCGCCAACCGAATCAGCGGAGATCGACAAATTCAGCACTTTGCGCGTTTGTCACCAACTTCTTCACCCGATCGCCCTGGCGCAAGCGAGGGTAGAATGGCCTTGCAAAGGCGACTAGTGACAACTCTGCTTGATCTATTCGCGCGCGCCACAGTCAGCGCGAAGCGGATCGAAATTGTTCTGAGCGAGTCCATCGTCGCCGAGGGGCAGGACCGGCGCCAACCAGGCGATCCCGCAGCACGAACAAACTCGCGGTTTGCGAAGGGACCCGGCGACCGAGGATGACATACGAAACGCGATCGAGCGCGCCACAGTCAGCGCGAAGCGGATCGAAATTGTTCTGAGCGAGTCCATCGTCGCCGAGGGGCAGGACCGGGTATTGTCACTCCCCTGGACTCGGACGTCTTCGCGTCGCCGCCGCGAGATCATCCAGCGCGTGGGCGAAGCGCAGCAACCCTTACGAGCAATGCGAACGAAGGCGCGAGACGGTTTCATCAAAGCATTGCGCGACGCTCACCGCTCGCTCGACGAACTCCTGGTCGATCCCACCCAGACCGTCGAGCGCCTGCAACAGCCGCTGCACAATCGAATGCTGCTTGGGGCCGAACGTCTGAGGATCGCGCTCGGCCAGACGGCCGACGATCGCGAGCGCGGTCAGCTGAGGCTCGGCGGCCAGCCAGGTCTCGATCGTGGCCAGATGCCGATCAAGCTTGGACGGCATGCGAACCACTTCGTGTAACGCCGTTTCGGCTTGCGGTGAGTCGCGCGCGGCTCGGCGGCCTCGGTCGCCTTACCGAGTGCCTTCGCAAAGTTGCCAGCGTCGGGCAATGGTGAGGCCGCCGGCAGTGTCAACGCGCCGTTGACACCCCGACGGTCGACGCGGTTGCCCAGTTCCTCCTGCGCGGCTCGGATCTCGGCCAGCAGCATTACCGGATCAAGGGTCCGGTATTGCTCGCGTAGCCTCCGCTTCACGGCCTTTGGGACCTCTTGATGCGCCAGTGCTCGCTCGTAAGGCGTCGACGGATCATGATAACGCTTGATCACCTTGGCGCCTTCCCGTCGCTTCTCGGCCAGCTTGAACGATCGCTGGAAGAAGTTCACGTAGAGCCGTGCCGCCGCATAGAGGCAGGCCATCACACGGGCAGTCTCGACGCCGTCGAACCGGCCGTATCCGATCAGAGGCCGGACTACTGCGCCATTCTTCTGCTCGACGAAGGCCTGGTCGTTCTTCTTGTAGGCGCGCGATCGGGTGACCTCGAGCTTCTGGTTGCGGCACCACGGTACGACGACCTCGTTCATGAAGGCGCTGTCGTTGTCGAAGTCGACGCCGCGCAACAGCCAAGGGAACAAGCTCTGTGCGCGTTTGATCGCCTCGACAACGAGGCTGCCGTCGCGGGTGACAAGCGGCATGCACTCGGTCCAGCCCGTGGCAACATCCACCATCGTGAGGGTCTGGATGAACGAGCCCGCGACCGATGTGCCCCCGTGGGCGACCATGTCGACCTCGCAAAAACCAGGCGGCGGCTCCTTCCAGTCATTGAATGTCCGGATCGGCACTTCGCGACGGATCGCCGAATAGAAGCCCATGCGGCGACGACGGCCGCCGGCCGCCACGAGCTTCGTCGGACCGAGCATTCGGTCAATCGTCGCAGCACTGATCGCGAAAACTCGTTCTCGATCGCCCGCGTCGAGTCTCAGCCGGCCATGCCGCTCAAGCGCTGGCGCCAAAGCTGGGATCATCACTACGAGCCGCTTACTGCATACCCGATCCGACGCTTCCCACAGCGCCGTCACCGCGTCTTTGATCGTTGCATCGTACTTGCGCCTGCCAGAGGTCCGTTCCTCCGGCCCGGCCGGCTTCCCCGTCCCGTGTCGCCCAAGCGCGCGCACCGCATGCTTGCGATGCCAGCCCATTGTGGCGCAAAGCTCATCGAGAATGCGCCCCTTCTCACGCCGTCCCGCCGCGCCGTAGCGCTCCGCCACCGCCCACACCACCTCGCGCCGTGCGCCCATGCTGATCTGTCTCGCCATCGGCGCCACCGGCCTGATTCGGTGACGCTGCCCCAGTCATTGGCGAGAACTTATTCAGTAACATTCTTGATGAGGCAATGCGGGGTCAAAATTGCACGCCGAAACACAGCCCGACATCGGCGACGTCTTCGTAAACGCCCCAGGCATAAGCCCCGTCGCGCCTCCGCGCATGTCCCAGTTCATCAACCGCGCCCAGGAACTCAGCGCGGTTCGTGGCGTCGACGCGGTATTCCACCACCGCGAGGACCGGCCCTTGGTTATTCTCGACCTTTCGCGTGGCGAGGGGGGCGCGCCAGTGCACCGCAGGAGAGAAATCGATTCCGACCTGCAACAGCCTGTATTCGAAGGTCCGCCTTAGCCCGATCACGATTCTTCTTCGCCGTCGACTTCATCCGGGGGAGGAGGAAGCGCATTCACAATTTTAATAACCGCCGGGCCGATATCGCCGCGCCTCTCAGCGTGCGCTCGCATCTTCAAAAGCATTGCAGCGCTGCCGACGTCACCGTTCAACGCTGAATTGACATGTCGCTTGATCGTCAATTCCAATCTTGACGTCTTTCTGGTTCGCCCCTTCTCTCGATACTGCGCCTCGGCGCTCATAAAGCTGCGCACGACGTCGGCAATTTCAGCGTTACCACGCCTGGGGCGGCCTCGCGGGTTGGCGCAGACACCCTTCTTGAATTGGGAATGCCGTGGCGGTTTCCGATAGCCAATCTCGTAGTCAGCCATGCCCGATTCACAGCTGCCGGTTGATCTCTTCAATGATAACCTCGCGCTCCTTATCCTCCGCCGGTACGAGCTCCTGAAACTGCAATCGAACCCTGCCCGCGCGTTTGCTGCCGGACATTTCCGCCGCCCATAGGCGCATCAGGATGGCCTCCAGGGTGCTCACTTTGCGCACAACCCCGTTTTCGACAATATCGATTGGCTCCCCGAACAACCGATCGATAATCTCAACCGTAGCGACGGACGCCGAATTGCGTTTCTTGGGGCCCCCGTTTCCCGACTGCCCCTTCTTCCATCGGGTTTCCTTCGGCGGTCGGGAATAGCCAACCATGTAGTCCTCATCGGGCGCGCTCAATTGCCGCTCCTCTCGCTCTTGATATCGGCGAAGGTTTGGCCCGAAGCCAGACGCGCTTGTTGCTGGGTCAAGCCCTCCCAGCGGGCAATGACAGTGTCGATGTAGAGCGGATCGAGTTCGACGCCATGGCATCGTCTGCGCGCACGTTCCGCAGCGAGCAGTGTCGTACCGCTGCCGAGAAAGGGATCAAGGATGACGTCGTCGAGATTGGTTGAGTCCAAAATCGCGTCGGTCACCATAGCGATGGGTTTGACAGTTGGATGCAACTCGAGATCGCTCTTGTGCGCCTTTCGCTTGAAAACGTTGGCCCCAGGGTAGTTCCAGACGTTGGTTCGATTTCGGCCGAACCTACCGAGTTGAACGTTGTTGCAATGCGCTTCCCCACCGTTGCAGCTCGCCTGCGGCCGGCTGCCCGACAGCGGGCGCGATCTTTGCTCGCAACCGACGCTTTCGCGGCTTGAAAACGCGCCGAGGCTGAGGGACGTCATCCGCCTGACCTACGCGCTCGTCGATCAGTGGATGGCGTCCTACGAAACGCCGCCGCCGCGCGTCACCCTCGACATCGACGACACTTGCGACGTGGCGCACGGCCATCAGCAGCTCTCGCTGTTCAACGCCCATTACGACGAGCGCTGCTTCCTGCCGATCCACGTCTACGACACCGGGAAGAGCCGCCCCGTCGCGATCGTGCTGCGTCCCGGCAAGACGCCTTCGGGCGTCGAGGTCCGCGCGCATCTGCGCCGGCTCGTGCGCCGCGTCCGCTCGCGCTGGCCGGCGACCCGCATTCTGTTCCGGGGCGACGGCCATTACGCCCGGCCCGAGGCGATGGAATGGTGCGAGGACAATCGCGTCGATTACGTGTTCGGCCTTCCAGGCACGAAGCCGCTTTCGAAGAAAGTCGACGATGCCGCCGACGCCGTTCGCACCGAGCGCGCCATCGCCGATCTGGACGTTGTGCGCGGCTTTGCCGAGACCCGCCACAGGGCCGGCTCTTGGCATAAGGAGCGGCGTGCCGTCGCTCGCATCGAAGCCACGCGGCTCGGCCTCGACATCCGCTTCATCGTCACCAATCTCGACCATGGCTCGCCCGAATGGCTCTACGAAAGCCTCTATTGCGCGCGCGGCCAGGCGGAGAATCTCATCAAGCTGCACAAGAGCCAGCTTGCTTCCGATCGCACGTCGTGCCGCTCAGCGCTCGCCAACCAGACGCGCCTCGTTCTGCACACCGGCGCCTACTGGCTGATGCTCGCCGTCCGCGACGCCATTCCCAAAGCGCGCGATCTGGCCAAGGCGGAGTTCGCGACCTTGCGCCTGAAGCTCCTCAAGGTCGCCGCTCGCGTCGTCGAATTGGCGAGCCGCGTCCGTCTGGCCTTCGCCGCCGCTTGCCCAGAGGCCGATCTGTTCGCCGGCCTGTCCGCCGCGCTCATGCCGGGCGGACCTTGAACGACGGGGCAAGGGCCCCACTCCATCTTATTCATGAGGCTGGGGTCTCTCGGCTGACGGCCGTAGCATAAAATTTCCTGATTACGCGCTTGCGTCAGCTTCAGACGTTCAGTAGAACGGAACATGAACATGTTGTTTTCGCAGGGGTTCTCTGATGGCGCGCAATCAGGTTCAGTTTCAGAAAGGCCTCAGCGAGGCTCGTTTCGCCGAGATTTACGGAACCGAAGAGCAATGTCATGCGGCGCTGGTCAAATGGCGGTGGCCGAACGGGTTCGAATGTCCCGGGTGCAAGGGCGCTGATCACTGCGTCGTCACGCGCGGCGCGCGGCGTTTATTCCAGTGTAACGCGTGTCGCAAGCAGACCTCTGTCAAAGCGGGAACGATCTTCGCTTCGAGCAAGCTGCCGCTGCGCATCTGGTTCAAGACGATCTACCTGGTCACGCAATCAAAGAAGGGCATTTCCAGTATCGAACTCGGTCGACGCCTTGGCGTCACCCAGACGGCTGCTTGGATGATGAAGCACAAGCTCGCTCAAGTCATGTTGGAGCGTAACGCGAGCAAACGCTTGAAAGGCAACGTCCAGATGGACGACGCCTATATCGGCGGCGCCCGGTCCGGCCGCCGCGGGCGCGGCGCAACAGGCAAGACGCCGTTCGTCGCTGCGGTCGCGACAACCGACGACGGCAAGCCAGATCAAATCATCCTTCGGCCTGTCAAAGCCTTCAGCAGCTTTGCGATCCGAAAACTCGCAAGCACCGCGCTCAGGCCCGGCGCCAATATCGTCTCCGACGGCCTGGCGTGCTTCGCCGCCGTCACCCAAGCCGGATGCCTGCACACCTCAATAAAGACCGGAAGCGGCAAGCAAGCGGTTCGCACCCCTGCTTTCAAATGGGTCAATACCGCATTGGGCAATATCAAAGCCGCCCTCGTCGGGACCTACCGAGCCGTAGGAGAAAAACACGTCCCTCGATATCTCGCGGAGTTCGAATATCAATTCAATCGCCGATACGAGCTCGAAACCATGACCCCCCGCCTCGCATTCGTTGCGCTGAGGACCCTCCCGATGCCTTACCGCTTGCTAAAACTGGCTGACGTTGCCGCGTAATCAGGTAAAATTTTGGAATCGCGTAGGATTTGGTTGCTGACCCCATCTTTTGCGCGCCTTCGCGCCTGCCACGGCCGCCATGACCGACGATACGATCCCGTTGTTTTCGTTTCCAGCCGTTGAGGGCAAGAAAGTTACAGCCGCTTTCGACGACGGGCGGATGTCCTCGGATGGCGGCGTCATGCTGCTTTCGATGGCGGAGCGGCGGTTGGGCGTAGCCGAACGTCTGGCGCGCTGCGTTCCCGATCGGCGCACGGGCGACCGGCGCACCGACCGCAGCGATGGCGGGACGCCGCGGCCGAGCTCGTGACCCTGCAAGCCGAATATCGGGACTGGCTGGACACCCTGCCCCCGAGCCTTGAGAACAGCGCGACGGCGGAAGCCTTGCGCTAATCTGCGATCTTGACCTTTCGGACCTTGAGAGCGTCGAACCGCCGCGGTTTCGGACGCGACGCTTAGGCAAAAAGGGGGACTCCATGAGCGACGATCCGGCGCATGATGAGATAATATCTACGGCAGCTTTAGCCAGAGCCACGCGATGATGAACAAAACAAACCAAATTACGTGGATCGCCATCGCTAAACGCTGAGACCTTTCGCTAAGTTCTTTGAACTCTTTCCCCTGCAAATTTTTCTGCGTCGAATAAGCCAACGAGTGTCCGTACGAAATCACTGACGCGGCTAGCCTGTCGAGCCTCCACACGGTCAACACGTCGCCCGGCTGCACGGCGGCAAGGGCGGCGTCCAGACCGGGGCGCTTCTCTGCCGCGCCTGAAACCTGATCCTGAAACACCTTGTCGCATCCCGCCGCTGCCAGGGCGTCCAGTTGCAGGCTCAAATTCTGGTCGTCGGTTGATACCCGCGCATAGCCGATCTTCATGGAAATTCTTTCGCTACAGGGTTTCGCTACAAACGAGGTCCAAAAAAAAGCAACGGGTTAGCGTTGCGCGACGGGTCGACTCCAGGCGATTCGCAGCGAGTAGAAGATATCGCCATTATCGACACTGGGCTCGCCCGGAATCCCCAACCGGGAATGTCTCAGAAGGGCGGAAAGCGGCACTTTGTGCTTGTCAGTCAACAGCCTTCTGAAACGCCAAAATAATTGCAACAATGAGCGAAATCGCCGAAGCAATCATCGTGAAAACACCAGATCTAGAACTTTCTAGCCGTTCACAGAGAAGTAGCAGTGGTTTTTTAGTTAAAGGTTTACTGATATAAATGACGAGCCCCGCCAACAATACATAGCAACTATAATATAACCGGCAGTCCTGTCGAAAATCCAAACGCTGAGTAAATCCTGTTTTGGCCGACGTTCCAAGGACCCTGGAGAACATAGAAGAAATTTTGACTTGATTCCACAAATCGATTATCTTCGACTCGGCCGGCGCGTACGTCCAACAAAAGAGTGGATATCGTGATCGCCGTAGTAACGGCTACGATAACCGCAAGGTATACAAATACGATACCTAGCACGAACAATATTGCGCCACTTCTCAGAGTGATCTGTGATCCAAATCGGAAGGTTTGGTATAAAATTATTATTGAAACAAGATCAAGTATACCATTGGTGATTGCTATTTTGGTTCAGTCCAAAAGCCGAACGAAATTAATGATGGGATCGCTCTTCCAATACCAGATAGTTGTCGAAAATAATACAACAGCAGTTATCACCACACTATAAGTGAGTACTCGCGCAAAAAAGCGCCAGGAAGTGATGGTGTGGCCAAAGACGTGTTCGATATATTGCTGGTTATTTTACTGCCGCTATACGTACGGCCGCAGACCAGTCCGCTTCGGCAATGAATACATAAAAACTCACAAGTCTGTCCTTGATGTTCCTTTGACCCTTCTCACCAACCAGAAAATCTAGGAAGTGGCCCGCGGCCACAAAGACAGATAAGACAAATAAGACCCACGGCATACAATCGGATCCGGCTCCGGTGGACAATCGGCACCGGTGCAATAATCTCGATCTCTGCGACTGGCAATGTCCCCTTCGGGTCGAGTCCAGGCATTTCGAAGCCCGGTCGGCAAAGCGCTGATAGTCATTCCATCGGCACCTTGGGTGGCGGACATAGCAAGCGTTTTGCCGCTATGATCGGCTCATTGAGGAGCCGGACAATGCGCCCAAAGAGGCCGACGCACATTTTGATGGATCAGGTGCGAATAACCCGTGAAGGTGGCGACGCGATGATCGACCACGCCGACGCGAACCTCTCCGGCGCGCGCATCACGGGCATCGCCACGATGACTGACGCCGAGATCGTCGAGATGTACAACCAGATCCTCAACTCTCAGTGGTCGCTCCTGGAGGCTTGGGACAAAACGGTCGTTGAGGAACCGCCGGGCGAAAAGCAGATCGACTATCACGAAAACAGCGATCAGTGGGTCCCGCGCGGCGACGTGCTCCGCCGCATCATCGACGACGGCGGGCCGGACGGGGAAGTCATCATCCATATCGACGACCAAGAGCTGTCGCTCCGAGAGTTCGGCCGGCTGCTCCGCGTGCATGCGGGATGGGGCATGAGAATCGCGTTCGTGCCCGAGGAATTCATATCCGAGAACCCGACCGTCAAAATCCGCAAGCCCGAGAGGAAGGCCCGAGTGAAGTGATAATAGCGGCCGTGACAGCTGGACTGCCGCCGTATCCGAGAGGTCGATCAATGAACGACCCGCCGCGATGAGCTCCGGACGGACATGCGGGCGAAAACCTGAGAAATCGACGTCGGCTTCCTAGAGGTGGGCGGGATGAGACTGAGCCCCAATGACGGGAAGCTCACGATTCTCACCACGGGGGACGAGCTTCACGAATTGAAGCGCTTCACCATCGACATGGTCGAGGCCTTCGGACTTGATCGACGGATCGAAGCGTATTCGGGCAAGCGACCCATCGGATTTTATCGCTGGGATCTTGATTGCCGGTTGGCGGTGATGGACCTCGCCCTGAAGGACTTGCGCGCATATCCGGATAAAAGATCGTCATCTTATGCAGCGCTCAAGCGATTGCATGACCGGTTGCAGGAGGAATACCGAAGTCTCTGGGAATGAAAGTGAGGCGCTTCTGCCGCTTCTCAGCGGGATCACGAGGCGTTCAAACGCGCACGAAAACGAAAGCAGCGGACATCAAAATCCTCGGCGGCGATACACCGCTGCTCGTTCATTCGCGAACTCTGGGTTAGATGCCAAGCCTGTGTGAGCCGCACCGGGGCCCGTTATCTCAAGCCGAATGGTCGCGGCGCATCGATGTTTGGTCGATGTTTCATGTTTCAAATGTTTCAGAGGGCGCGCTTCTGTGCGTGCAACGATTGGGGTCATACGATATCGACGGATTCCGATGCGGATCGCCGCGAAGTCCGACGCAATCCAGCAGCGCAGCAGGCCCATAGCAGCAAGTACATAAAAGAAGGCCTTGTGGGCTTGTTTCGCTGGCCGCCTTCGCTGGACCGCAAGCGCCCCTCGATGACGTCGCTCTCCCAACGGACGTCACACGGCGCTGAGGCATCTCGCGACGGCGATCAGCGTTTGGACCTCGCGCCGATCAACAGTTCCCAGGGTCCAAACAGAAACATTGGTTGTGAGCCAATAGGTTCGAAGGTTGCGCTTCATAGGTCAGCGTCGTTGCCCCTTGGACACAAATCTTTTCCTGATTACGCGCTTGCGTCAGCTTCAGACGTTCAGTAGAACGGAACATGAACATGTTGTTTTCGCAGGGGTTCTCTGATGGCGCGCAATCAGGTTCAGTTTCAGAAAGGCCTCAGCGAGGCTCGTTTCGCGGAGATTTACGGAACCGAAGAGCAATGTCATGCGGCGCTGGTCAAATGGCGGTGGCCGAACGGGTTCGAATGTCCCGGGTGCAAGGGCGCTGATCACTGCGTCGTCACGCGCGGCGCGCGGCGTTTATTCCAGTGTAACGCGTGTCGCAAGCAGACCTCTGTCAAAGCGGGAACGATCTTCGCTTCGAGCAAGCTGCCGCTGCGCATCTGGTTCAAGACGATCTACCTGGTCACGCAATCAAAGAAGGGCATTTCCAGTATCGAACTCGGTCGACGCCTTGGCGTCACCCAGACGGCTGCTTGGATGATGAAGCACAAGCTCGCTCAAGTCATGTTGGAGCGTAACGCGAGCAAACGCTTGAAAGGCAACGTCCAGATGGACGACGCCTATATCGGCGGCGCCCGGTCCGGCCGCCGCGGGCGCGGCGCAACAGGCAAGACGCCGTTCGTCGCTGCGGTCGCGACAACCGACGACGGCAAGCCAGATCAAATCATCCTTCGGCCTGTCAAAGCCTTCAGCAGCTTTGCGATCCGAAAACTCGCAAGCACCGCGCTCAGGCCCGGCGCCAATATCGTCTCCGACGGCCTGGCGTGCTTCGCCGCCGTCACCCAAGCCGGATGCCTGCACACCTCAAAAAAGACCGGAAGCGGCAAGCAAGCGGTTCGCACCCCTGCTTTCAAATGGGTCAATACCGCATTGGGCAATATCAAAGCCGCCCTCGTCGGGACCTACCGAGCCGTAGGAGAAAAACACGTCCCTCGATATCTCGCGGAGTTCGAATATCGATTCAATCGCCGATACGAGCTCGAAACCATGACCCCCCGCCTCGCATTCGTTGCGCTGAGGACCCTCCCGATGCCTTACCGCTTGCTAAAACTGGCTGACGTTGCCGCGTAATCAGGAATCTTTTTAGCCCCAAGGCGGTGGACGTGGCCCTGGCGCTGTCGATTTCTTCGAGCGCGGAAATGATTGAATGCGTTAAGTCGGGGCGAGCGCGACCGACCCGCGCAAGCAATATGATGGCTTCGTCGTCCGCCACTCGAGCCACGGCTTCGACCACAGGGCCCGAAGGCCTTTCGGTCAAATATCGTTTCAAATGAATCCGCGCCTCCACTCTTCCCATTCGTCCGAGCGCGCATGCAGCAGCGGCTGACACTTCGCCATCAGGGTCGTCCAGCATCGCAATCAAGGTTGCTACGACTTCGTATCCCGCACGGACGCAGGCGCAGGCAAGCGCGCGAACCGAGGGATTCGAATCCCGCAGAAAAGCGAGGGCAACGTCAGTCGGAAAGATGACGCCGAGTTGCGAGGCTACGGTAGTCGCCACGACCAAAGTCGGACCTTGAACGATTCTCTTGACAATCAATTGGACAACGGCACGTGACGCCTCGGGACCACCAATGACCCCGAGCGCCTCGAGCGCAGCAGCTTGTTCGGGAACTCCGACGTCAATGCCATAACCCACGAAGCGATTGCAAAGAGTCGTGAGCGCGGGGATGGCGGCGCTCAGCCGCCGCTTCCCTACTTCCGCCGCTAACGCACAGGCGTCGGCAAGCGTTGCTTCGGGAAGAGCGGCAATCAGCTCTTCGTCCGACAATTCCTGAGGGAGAAGGGATTGCAGCGATGCCGCGTTGGGCGGGCGGTCGATATTAGGCCGGTCGCCAAACAAGTCGAGTTGTACAAAATCGGCCATGGGTCGCGTCTGGGATCTGGCGGGAATAAGGTAGTCTCCGGGTTTCCACACTCAAATGGATTTCTGGCGTTGGCGCGCGGTCGGGACACCATTCTATGAAATACGACAGTACGAAGGCGACGACGCTAGCCGCCGCGAGCTCGGAAATCGATGGTGGGTTTGTCCGCATCTACACTATCAGCGGCTTTCGAGGGTTGGCGCCTGATCCAGCTGTAATCTCGGGACGCGTGGGCGGCGGGATTGCCCTGGACGCCTGCCTTCCCCCGAACGGCCAAGGTCCGTTCTGAGCGGACGAGGGAAGGGGACGAGATCCATGAACGGAATTCGCGCCCTGGTCTTCGATACATTCGGCACGCTCGTCGATTGGCGCGGCGGCATGATCGCGCATCTATCGTCGTGGGGAGACGCGCGCGGCATTCGGGCCAATTGGCCGGCGCTGGTCGATGCGTGGCGGATGGACTATCCGCCCTCCCTTGATCGCGTTCGCAGGGGCGAGCGGGCGTGGGCGAATCTCGACGTGCTGCACCGCGAGTCGTTCGAACGCCTGGCGCCGAAATTCGGCGTTCCCGCGCAGGACGACGAGGGCTTGAACACGCTCGCGCGATTTTGGCACGCGCTGCCTGCATGGCCGGATGTCGTCGGCGGCCTCTCTCGGTTGAAGCCACGCTACATGATCGCCCCCTTGTCGAACGGACATGTCGCGCTTCTCGTCGCCATGTCCAAATCGCTCGGGCTGCCGTGGGACATGATCTTCGGCGCCGATCTGTTCCGGCATTACAAGCCCGATCCGGAGACTTATCTCGGCGCGGCCGCGCTTTTCGGCTGCGCGCCGGGCGAAGTGATCATGGTCGCCTCCCACCCATCCGATCTCGCAGGGGCGGCGCGCTGTGGTCTGCGGACGTGCTACGTGTCCCGGAAGCTCGAATACGGCGAGGGCCGGATCGTGGAGCCCGCGCCGACGCCAGGAACTTTCGACTTGATGGTCGACGGCGTCGACGAACTGGCGGACTTGCTGCTGTCACCGCCCACCACGCCAAATTCTACGCCCACGACATCACTCCGCAGCCTTGGCGGCGGTCCATGACCATCTGCGACGATAAACGCTGATCGGAGCGGCAGCGCCGAGCGAGGGGCCTTCGTGGCCACTTCCGCAAGCTCGCGCCCGCTTGAAGTTCGGCGCCCTGCCCGGTCCCGGCCCTAGCGAGACGTCCAGTCCAGTCCGACAGCTGGTCGATCAGGCTTGGACGAAATCGCAGCGAAACCCATCGTCCCAACGCGTGACTCGTCCTATCGACGGCGATGGGAAATGAGCCGTGCAGCATACGGTGCGCGTGTCGCAATATCGATCAAGAAAGCTGCGACGCGTTTTAGCGGACGCATCCCTATCGACGTCGAAGCGCGGGGACAGTTCGGGATAGCGCGCCTGCAGCGGCGAATGTAACACGTCGCCGGGCATGACCGCATCGTCGCCATCTCGTCCTAAGCAAACCGCAACGTGGTGCGGCGTGTGGCCGGGAGTTGGCGCGAGGCGGACATGGTCGTCAAGCGGGTAGTCGTCGCGCACCAATTCGGCCTGCTCCGCTTCCATAACCGGAAGCACGCTATCGGCGAAGTGCGGCAAAGGCGTTTTGGCGTGTTGCTCTGTCCAATAGTCGAATTCACCTTTCGAAATCAGATAGCGCGCCTTAGGGAAAGTCGGCGTCCAACGCCCGTCTTGCAGCCGCGTGTTCCAGCCGACATGATCGACATGCAGATGCGTGCACATGACGAAATCGATATCATCGACACTAAAACCCGCGGCGGCCAGCGCACGCATGAAGTTCGCGTCGCGCTTCAGATTCCATTCCGGTCGCGTCGGCCTCACCTTGTCGTTGCCGATGCAACTGTCAACCAGAACGATATGATGCGGCGTGCGCACGACATAGGATTGGAAACTGAAGACCAGCCTGTCATCTCGACTAAGGGCTTTCGGCGCAAGCCAGTGGCGATTCTCCTCGAGCACTTCGGCCGAGAGAGAAGGAAACACGTCAAGCGCCGGCAGAAACGGCCCCTCCAGCTCAACAATGCGATGAATGCTAATGTCGCCGAGGCCCAAGAAATTGTTCACCGCAATTCCCCCCCGGTCTGCGCAATCGCGCGAACGGCTATTCCTTGAGATTGGTGTTGGCGGATTTCCGATGCAGCGGACCGCTGCCAACGATACCGCGTTTTCTGAACGACACTACCGTGCCAGGGGCGCGACTACCGTCGACAGTTCGCCGGCGGCCCGTGCCGGTCAGCACGTAGCGACCTCGCACGTCGTCCCAGCGCATCAAGTTGGCTTGGATGGCGTTTTGCCGGAGCAACATCGTCATCGGATCGTGGACATGGGGCGGGGCAACGTCTCCGTGCGCGTCCACGCGCTTCAAAGCCTCAATCAATCTCTTTTCGAGTGCGTCGCTCAAGATGTGTTTCAATTAGATACCGTCGGCTCGCTCTGCAAGCTTGGTGGACGGCCAGCCGTCGGCAGCTGGCGGTGGACCGAGCGGCGCCTAGCTCGACGACCCGCCACGAAGTTCATCCCTTCTCGCGCCTCTATGGGCATGCGCGCGCCGGGTGCGATGGTCGAACTCAGGCGAGGTCCAGGGCGAAACGCTTGAGATCGGCGAGCGAGCAATGATCGAGGGCGCCTTCGTGAGTAGCCCGCAAGACCACGCGGGGCGCGTTGCCCGCCTCCAGGGCTTCGAGCCAGCGGGGAGCACACAAGCACCAGCGGTCGCCGGGCCTGAGGCCGGGAAAGCCGAATTGGGGCATCGGCGTCGAAAGATCATTGCCGCGGGATTTGGAAAACTCAAGAAACTCGGCAGTCATGACGGCGCAGACCGTGTGGCTGCCGACGTCTTCTCCGTTGGTGTTGCAGCAGCCGTCACGAAAGAACCCCGTCTGGGGCTCCGTCGAGCAGACGTCGAGCCGGTCGCCGAGGACATTCCGAGGCGAGCTCGGGCGACCTCCACCGTTCCCACTGTCGTCCCTCAGCATTGCCGACTACTCCTGAATCGCCGCTCATTGATCAGCGTGTCCTTGAACGCAAAGTCGTTCACATCCTTGGCGAGCGGCAGCTTGGCGGTCGTGAGCTGGTATCGGATCGAACGCGCCTGCTTCTCCGATATCTCGGCCTTGAGCAGATCGCCGACCAGTTGCTGGGGCTCATGCTTGCGCTTGAGCGCGGTGGTGCAGCACGCGCAGATCAACGATCCGGCGCGCCACCGACTTCAAAAGCTCCCTCGGCAATGGATATGATGGGGTCGCAACGGCGAGCGGGAAATCCAACGTCGCGCGCCGCTATGTTGCGCTGCGATACACGAAGCGGGGCGGGAAGGGAAGGGCGGGGCTTGGGCGTCGAGATTCCCGGGCAGAATTAAGGCAGCGCTTGCGAGAGCCAGACGATGCTGTACCCGGCGTCGGCAATTCGTTGTTGATAATTTCGGACGGAGCTGCGGTCCTTTTCTTTATTTGCCGACGGCAGTTCGTCATATTTCCTTATCATTTCATGGTGTCGCAGGGCAAAATCGCGCTTTTCGGCAAAAACCCAGCCATTCCGCACCCTTTGCTCGACCCATCCATCGTGCTCGGCCTCGGCCAATCGCTCGAGATGATGCTCGATCTGGGCCGTGACCGCCCCGTCGCTCGGCGGGTTTGGTACCACGTCCTTGGTGACCGCCAAATCGGCCAACGACAGCACGTCCGGGATGCGGCGCGCGGCCGCGCGATTGTCTTCCTTGAATATCTCGGCGAGTTCCTGGTACTCGCAATCGAGATCTTTTTCGATTTTCCGCCGCGCCGCGCGCTCGCGTTCGCGCCAGGTATTGTGAATTTCTGCCGCCAAGCTCTCGATCTTGTCCTCCGTGCGGAACTGTTCGTTGCGGTTCATTATCGAGCTGAAAACGCCAAAATCAACATGCATGGCGATTTGCGCGGGCGAGGGAAGCGAGGAACGTCGAACCGGGCCGCCCTGAGCCAAACCGAGCGGCGCGAGCAGCTTCTCCAGCGATCGCGCGCCATGCTTGTACTTTGGAACAAACAGTAGTGCGTCCAACAGTCCTGGATCGAAATCCAAGGCCTGCCCCGCGTCGTTCTCGACCTTGCTGCGAATGAAGAGGGCCCGTCGAAGTGGATAGCCGACATCCTCGGGATCGGGCTCCCATTCGGTCGATACCTCTCTCGAGTCCGCAGACTGGCTCACCGTTTTTGCGTGCTGATCGGAATTCCCGGCAATTTTCGACTCGATACGCCGCATCGACGGGTTGGGACCGTGAACGTCGTAATAGGCGTCCAGCCGACTGAAGAAATCGGGCGCCTTGGCCAAAATACGCGCCTCCCGCTTCGGGCCGGCCCGAGCCGTCAGACCCCCGAACTCTTCATACGTATATGTGGTTCCTCCAGCGAAGAAGAACACGCCCCTGCCGACCGCGTGATCGAGCTGCCCCTCCTGGAAACGGCCGTCCTGCAACGGCGCCAGCAGGTATTGCAGCCATTTGTAGTCGCCGGAATCGAATTCATCCCAGAAGACGACCGGCGTTTTGCCTTCCAACACCAGATCGCGAGCTTTGTGGAATGCGCCAAGCAGGTCCTCGGGGCCTGAAAACTGCGAAAGATTGTACTTGAGCCAGGACTCCTTGCCGAACACTTCATTCGAAATCTGCTCGACGCCGAACGACTTTCCGGCCCCTGGAGGACCGAACACGCCAATCGATAGCGGCTTCGTCTTTGTTTTATCGTCGCGGTAGTCGATCATCAGCGCCCGGATGCTGCGAAGCGTCTCGATCTCGCGCCGATCCGTGGTTATCAGCTTCTTAAACTTCGCATGTGGCAGTTGCTTGAGCGCCGACAAGCCTTTGATGACGACTTGCCGCGCCAGACCCATCATGGTCGAAGGGGGGGTAAAATCGAGCGGGCGCTGCGCGGTCTCGATGATCGACCATCTGGAATTGCGTCCAGGTTGGACCGCCCAGTCGAGCTTCGCATCCGCGAACTCATTCGGCGCTTTCGAATCTCGGTCTCGCGCGATGATTTCGGCGATCCGTTCGATCGGGTACCCGCTGGGCGGTTTCTTTTCGTCTGCGAAACCGTGCCCCATGCGCATCAGGTCGCGCATGCTCCGGAGGCCGCTTTCGATTGCGAATGCAAGATCAGGTTCGGCTTTATTATCCGCAATCTGCCAGACGAGCTCGTAGGCAAGCGATGCGGCGGTCGCGGTCGTCGATCCGACGACTTCGCCGCCGAGTCGATGCGCCCATTCGCCTTCCGCCCCATTGGCGTCGAAGAACAACCTCGCGCGCTGCGTCTTTTTCTCCCTTTCGAGCCACAGCGCACAGTCAGCCGACAGGGTGACGATGAGATGCCGGCACTGCGTCAACCCCTCCAAGAGATGGTTTTGGTGAAAGGCGTCGCGCAGATCGTCGACCGATCGCTCCCATGACAGCCCCTTGCTCAGCGCCACGCTTTCGCGGCGCAAGTCTGTCGCGGATATTAAACAAACCACGCGATCGAGAAATTTCTGATCAAGCTGATGCCACAAATCGCCGCGCGCGATTGGATCCGACATCTTCATCAGAATCCACTTAGGACGTTTTTCTCCTTTTTTGGGCAGAAGCCAGCACTGTTGCTGGGCGGCGAGGCGGAATTGGAATCCGCCGTCATCGAGCACCAGAACGTCCCGTTCGGGAAGATCATTTCGCAGCGCGTACGCAAACGGAGTGGTCGCCGCGGCTGCGCCAGCTTCGCCTCCGTAGCCTAGCTTCAGATGGGCCCGCCAGACCTCCTTCTTTTTTTCCGGCGCAGCGCCCGATTTATCGTCGGGCTCAAGCGCGAACGGCCGCCAAGTTGCATAGGCATGATGCGTCGCCGGTATATCCTCCATTTTCGGCTCTGCGATCCCGAGAATCGCCTCCCAGTCGGACTTTCCGCTATGACGTTGGACAGCGTTCAACAGCTTGCAGAATGTCGCCGATCCGCCGGTTTCCCGAACTTCAAGAACGCCGCGGCGGTTCAGCGTGGTCGGCTTTTCGCGGTCGCCTTCGTAAATGTGATGATCGACGATAATGTCGCCGACAACGACAAGATGGTGCTTTGCGCTCATCGGGTCCCCCCAAGCTCAATGGGAGCGTGACTGGCCCTCAAAACCCGGCGCGAAGCTTCGATGCTGGAATATTCGAGGCAGGCGCGGATTCGCGGCAGAAGAGCAATATCATCCGTCAACATGATGGCGGCGCAGCCGTGAAATCACAAGTCGCGATCCGCCGATACGCCCTAGCGAATCGCCAGGGTTTGGGCTACGAGAGGCGATAACCTTGGCTGCCGGCTTTTTCGCGCAGTTGCCGCGCGAGAGACGGGTTCCCCGAGTCGGTCGCGAGCTGCACGGCCCGCCGGTAATATCGGTCCGCCTCCGGCCGCACTTTCAGTTTCTCATGATAGGTATTCGCTATCAGGTTCGCCGTCAGCGAGGCATTGGTAAAGTCCCTCTCCTGGACGGAAAGCTCCAATGCGCGCGCGCGCCAAGCGTTCGCCTCCGCGAAATCCCCGGCGTCCCATTTCGCCTTGCCCTTTCCGCCATAGACCTTGATCAAGGCCTTGAAGTCGCCGAGCCTTTCCGCCTGCACGCCGGCTTCGTCATATTTGGCGAACGCTTGCGGTTTCTTCTTAAGCTTTAGAACGTCCGCGTACGCCAATAGAACTTGGAGCAGATCGTCGGGAACGTCCACGTTGCGGATCGCTTTCTCCGCTTCGCTGCAAGCCTTCTCGGCATCATCGAGTCGTTCCAGTTTTTTGTAGACGTCGGCGAGATTGCGCAGCCGTATCGACAGTTCCCGATAATCGTTGACGGAACGCTCGATCGCCACGGCCTGCTCCAAATAGTGCAGCGCCTCTTTGTTGTGGCCGAGCTTCAGATAACAGAATCCCAAGTCATTGGCGGAGATGCTGATCCCATGGGCGTCGTCGAGCGCAACGCTGATATCGAGACTGAAGGCGGCGCAACTCAGACAACCGACAAAGTTCTTGATCTCCTTGTATTCAATGCCTTGGTGTTTGGCTTCAATCGCAAGCCTGAACAGAGCCAGTTCGCGCCCGAGATCCTTTTCCAGGGCGTTGCAAAACTCGCTGAGGTCGAGCGGCTGTTTGTCCCACCCGCACCTGGCGGCGATCTTTTGCGCCAAATGCGGATCGACCTTCGAGCGGATCAGCGCGGCTCTAAGCCACGCGTCGAGCGGAGGATCCGCTTGGCCGGAAATGGCGCGTCGACAGGCGGCGATTTTGGGCAGCAATTCAGGCGCGTATTGATGTAATCCTCCGGCGTGGAAGTGCGAGAGGCTCGTGCGATACCAGCGCAACGCCTGTTCCGTGCGCTTGGCCGCATTCAGATAATCGGCATATTGAAGACAAGCCGTGCCCGCTGAGAACCGATCTCCGGTAGCCGTGATGATTTCAATGGCTTCCTGGTAAGATTGCTCCGCCTTGTCGGGTTTTCCCGATCAACTCCAATGCGCCGCCAGATTGAGATGCAACCGGCCGATGCTTCGTTTGTCGCCGAGCGCTTGAAAGACGCCCAGAGCGGCCGAATCGGCTTCGTGCGCCGCATCGGTTTGGCCGGCGCGGGCCAATAAGAAGGACCGATCCGAAATAACAGCGGCTTCGAGGTGCTTGTCGCCTCGCGATCGTGCGACGGTCAGCGCGTCGTCCAGATGCCGCATCGCCTGATCGTCATCATGTTCGCCTAGGCAGGCGACAGCGATTTCGCGAAGGCAATAGCCAAGTTGCTCGCGTTCGCCGAGGGCTTGCGCCAGTTCGAGCTCCGCCTCGAAATAGCGTCTTGCGGTGGCAAACTCGCCCCAGGCCTGGTGAGCGCCGCCGATATGGTGGAGGATGTTGGCGAGCTTGCGCTTCCACGCGTTATTTCGAATGAGGCTTTCCGCCTGCTGAAATGTCGTGAGGGCGCGTTCAACGTCTCCCTGCTCCTGGTAGATGAGTCCCTTCCGGGTCAGAATGTTCGAGAAGCCTTCGGGATCGTTGTCCTCCAGCAAAATTTCCGCTTCTCGATAGGCGTCAAGCGCGGCGCCAAAATCTCCGAGTCTCCCCAGGACCGATCCGAGTTCGCTCAATATGATGGCCTGCTGGCCCTTTTGTTCGATATCCCGCGCCAGCTTGAGCGCTCGCCGTAAGGTAACGACCGCTTCCGCATTGGCGCCGAGTTGATGGTGCTGCCGAGCCATTCCGATCCAAGCGCCCACGAGCGCATTTGCAAACGGAACGCCATCGCCCCAATTCTCGGCGAGCGAAGCCATTTCGCCAAAGCACGCCAAGGCTTGCCGGTGCTGGCCGTTGTGTTGCAGCAGCTCTCCGAAGATGCTGCATGCCAGAAGCGGCGCCACGTCGTCTTCGGCCCAGTGGAACAGAGACGCCCGCAATGCCGCGTCTTTCGCGGCCAGCCAAGCGCTTCGATCGGCAGCCGCCGGGCCCAGCCCGGCATCGCCGCTTTCCTCGCCCAGCGCGGCTTCAAGCGCGCGGGGGAACAGGCCGTGAGCAATCAAGCTACGTTGCCCGTAGGCTGCCTGCAGGTCAAGCAAATAGCGATTTGGGGCCTCGCGGTAATCCCCCTTCTCATAGAGGCTCCAGACAAAGCCGATCGCGCGATCTCGCGCGGTCATCATCCTCAGATAATCGAGATCAATTTTGAGGTCGGCCCCGCTGTAGCCCCAAAATGCGAACGGGAACCGCTCGAGCAGAAGCTCGAGCGCATGAAGCTTGTGCTCCGAAAGACCTTTTCCTTCGTCCTCGACCGTAACTGTGATCGTCGCGGGAAGGCTGATGCATCCGTGCAGTTTCAACAGGTGCACGCCCGGTCCAGCGTCGAAAGTCCCGAATTCCTCGTCTGTGCGATAAATCTTGAACGCGACCCCCTCGGCGCGCAGGGCGGCCTCCAAGAATAAATCAAAATTGGTCGTTACGATAAACTGGATCAGGGACGCCTTTGCGGCGCGGGCAATCCAGAGGTGATTGCTGTTCGGCTCTCCTTGATTAAGGCTCGCGAAGGATTCGAAATAGCCGCGGCAGCCTTCGGCGATGATCGAAGCGACAACCTCGGGGGTCATGCCGCGCTTGCCCGGGATGGCGACCATTTCAATGGACGTGAGGTCGGCGACGTGCGGCGTCAGAAACGGATGCCGCGAGCCGATCGCCTCAATTGTGTAGTCGCGCAGATGATGCCAATCCGGTAGGCCTGCGGGCGGATCGATGCTGATTCCTGCGCCGCAGAAGAAAACGGGCGATTGGCTGAGGATGGTTTCGGGGGTCATCGAGGTCGCCGCCATCCCTTGCAGGTTCTTGGGGTCGCCGGGGCTATGGCGGTTAGGGTCGGTTACGCTGACCGCCACGATCCCCAACTTTTATCCTGTGGAGGGGCGATCGTCACGCTCCGGCGCGCGCTCCTAGTTGGGACGCCGCGACACTCGACCTCGCCGCCGAAGTCAGCAGAGCCAGGCCGTCGCAGGGACACGTGTGGCTGCATATACCCTCTGCGATGGGGCAGCAGATCGTTCGAGCCCCGTCGATCGCGCGTTCTACACCCTGTATGGAATGATCGACCTTGATATCCTGGGTGCGCTAGGCACTCGCCCTAGAGCTGATTCGTTTAGGTCCTGTAGATTCGATGGTCCCACCATCACCTCGGTTACCGACAAGGGGCTTCCGCCACCAAGAATAGTTTCGATATTGACATAGGGGACCAAAAGATCGAGTTGAGAGCGAAAACTCAATTGAACAGGCCCTGTCCCGAACTGCGGCATAAAGACAAGCCTCCATTCCCTCTCTTCAGAGAAACCAGGATCCTTAAACAGCGGCGTTATCAATGAAAGCGCATCACTGCCCCTCTGTTTTGCCCCCTCGCCTCTCCGGTTGAAGTCCTGAAGGGCAGCGTGAACAACCTCCTCAATAAGGCGCTTTTTTTGATCGGTGTCATAGAGAACCGGCTCAAAAAGCATGCCCTTGATTTGCCCGGAGACATGTCGGAGCTGTTGTGCTGCAAAGGATACGCGGGCAGCCGAACAGAGCGAAAACTAGGGGGTCAATTTTGGACGCCGATCCCCCCGGCTAGGGGGTCAAAATTGCACGCCGAAACACATTCGAGTCGCTCAATCCCGCCAACACCTATGGACCAAGCCCTACAACGTCTATTCCAAGGTCAATTCGGAGACCGAGCGATTCCTCGAATTCGAGACATGGTGGGGCAGCCCGGTGCGCTTGAACGCGGGCGAGATGCAGTGGATCGCCGACGACCTGTTTGTCGGCAACAAGCTCTCGACCGGTGAGATTCGTACCTCCCGAGGGCGTGCGCATCGATCTGCGCAATATCAAGTCGCCGATCGTCTGCTTCTGCTCGTGGGGCGACGACATCACGCCGCCCCAGCAGGCGCTGGACTGGATTCTCGACCTCTACGACGACCCGAGCGAAATCGTCGCCAACGGGCAGACGATCATCTACTCGCCGCACCACACAATTGGGCACCTCGGCATCTTCGTCTCGGGCAAGGTGGCGGCAAAGGAGCACAGGGAATTCGTCTCGTGCATGGAAATGATCGAGGCGACGCCGCCTGGCCTTTACGAGGCCGTCATCAGCGACGTCGGCGAGGACACCGCGAACCGCGAGCTCGTCGATGGCAAGTGTCTCTTCCGCCTCGAGCCGCGAACGCTCGACGACATTCGCGCGTCTGGAGTCAACAGTCCGGAGCGCGTCGTCACGTTGCGATGCGAGGAAGCGAGGGGGATTGCGCCATACGGATTTTCAAGCGGCCGCGACGACCTCGCGCCACGTACTCATCGCCGCGGTGCGTAGCACGCGGTGTGATTGAGCTGACGTGAGATGGCGTTGGATGTTGAAAGTGTTGTAGACGGCGGCGTGGGCTGAGAGGAATTTCTGCGCAGAGCGAGCGCTCTTGAAACGTTGCATCTTGCGCTCCCGCCGTCGGGTCGGCTGATGCGAATTCTCGGCCCGATTGTTCTGTGTGCCTTGGCAAGGCGCATCGTTCTCCCCGGTGGAAATCCGGGCCGGCAAACTCTCGCTCCAGCCGGAAGCGATCGGAGCGGATCAGGAGGCGACGAATGATCTGAAGCACTTCGATAGAAAGGCCCCGTAGGGGGTCAGCGGACCGTGCGGGCCGCAACGTGAGTGAACATTGAGCAGGCCTCGAAAGAGCCAATGTGGGAGCCGACCCGCCAGAATAACGGGGAAGGTCGCTGTCGTCGGTGAAGCGAGCGAGATACGCAGCCGACAATTCCACCGGGGTAATGATGGCAGCACGCACGGAACATGAATGGTGCGCAACAAGGGAAGTCTGCGATCGTGGTGGGGAACGACAATTCCAGGCCAACGGCGAACCCGTGAGGGCCAGCGCCGGCGGACGCAGATGGCGGATGGGTTCGTACTACCGTTGAGGCCGGGTAACGTCGGCGGAGGGAAGGAGCCCTGACCCGACCCAAGCGAGGGAAGGGCTGACAGCTCGGCGATTGACGATGAGTTTACGAACGCCGTGTGAAACGGTTGAGAAGCTGCAGACCTCGCTGCAGACGAAAGCTAAGGCTGAACCAGCCTTCCGCTTCTACGCCCTTTGGGACAAGGTCTGTCGCAAGGATGTCCTGCTTGAAGCCTATCGCCGTTGTCGCGCGAATGCGGGGGCGTCGGGGGTTGATAGCGAGACGTTCGAACGGATCGACACCCATGGCGTTGAGCGCTGGCTGGAAACGCTGTGGGAGGAGCTGACTTCGGGAAAGTATGTCCCCAAGCCCCTCCTGCGGGTGTGGATACCGAAGAGCAACGGAGGCCAACGGCCTCTCGGCATTCCGTGCATCCGGGATCGGGTGGTTCAGATGGCGGCGGTGCTGGTCATTGGTCCCATCTTTGAGGTGGACCTGCTGCCCCAGCAGCATGGATTCCGTCCCGGGTTGGATGCCAAGATGGCTCTCCGACGGGTCTACTGGCACGTGACGCAGCACGGGCGGCGTGAGGTCGTGGACGCGGACTTGCGCGACTACTTCAACTCAATTCCGCACGCGCCGTTGATGCGAAGTCTGAGCCGCCGCATCGCCGATGGGCGTATACTCCACGTCATCAAACGCTGGCTTACAGCGCCGGTGGTGGAGGTCATCGACGGGCGGTCGGTGCAGACCGCCGAAGCGCGAAGGACGAAGCGGGGAACCCCGCAGGGCGGAGTGATTTCGCCGCTGCTGGCAAACTGCTACTTTCGGCGCTTCCTGTTAGCCTGGCACGACCATGGCCATCGGGACCAACTCGATGCCCACGTCGTCAACTACGCCGACGACTTCGTCATCTGCTGCCGACCTGGCAACGCGCCGGCGGCGATGGCGCGGATGGCGACGTTGATGACGCGGCTTGGGTTGGAGGTGAACGCCAAGAAGACCAGGATCGCTTGACTGCCTGAGGAATCATTCGATTTTCTCGGGTATACGGTCGGTCGCTTCCACGGCAAAAACGGGCGCCCGTATATCGGCACTCGGCCGTCGCGGAAGTCAGTGAAGAGCCTGCTCGGACGCATCCACCAACGGACGACGCGCCAGTGGTATGCGGATGACCCTAAAAGCACGGTTGCGCGCATCAGCAGCATGTTACGCGGCTGGTGCGGCTACTTTGACCAGGGGCCGGTCATCACGATCTACGACCTCATCCACAGGTACACCGAGCGACGAATCCGTCGCTGGTTGCTACGGCGATCGGGACGCAAAGGCACCGGGTTCGGCCAGATCCCGGACGAGTATCTCTATGAGACGCTCGGCCTCTACACCGTCCCGCGAAACCGCAGCGACCTGCCAAGAGCGAAGATTTGACGGGACGGGAGAAAGCCGGATGCGGGAAATCCGCACGTCCGGTTTGATGAGCGGCGACTGGAAACGGAGCCACGGTCCGAACTGAGGCACCGGCAATGTGCGAAAGCTGCCGGCGAACAGCCACTCCTCGGGACCTACAGCCACTGCGCCAGTCGTCGACTCTACTCCTTCGCCCGCGGTCATGCAGGTGTTCGATGCCGAGATCGCGGGTCGCTGCGCCGTATGACCGCAGGTCGTCCGTGACCAACCGCTCCGGAGCGAAGGCATACTTCTTCAGAAGCTTGCGCATCAGTTTCAGTGCGGCGTCCTTGTTGCGCTTGGATTGGACCAGCACGTCGAGAACCTCGCCCTCGGCGTCGACGGCGCGCCACAGATAAACCATCCGCCCACCGATTTTCAGGTAGAGGCGAGTGGCGCGGGGGAGTTTCACCCCCGCGCTCTCTTAGAACCGGACGTGATACTCTCGCATCATCCGGCTCCCATTGTTCGGCCGTGTCCATGGAGCAGAGGCCAATGGGCGAACAACCGAGGCTGACGTTGAGCGATGCGCGCAAGCCAGTGTCGGGAACGCCGCTTGTGTCTGCGTAGGGACTTGTACTTTCCGGAGGCCCATCGCGCCAAGTATCGCTCGATGTTCCACAGGGTGGGATAGAGTGCCGAAGGACAGAACCGTCCATAATAGTTGACCCAGCCGCGTATGCTCGAGTTGAACATCCGTGCCAGATCATCCAGGGCCCTGTCACTACGCAGGTGCATCGACCAACTACGGATGGTTCCGCGGATCGCCTTGAGCGCCTTCGGGCTGGCGGCGGGACTGAACGAGACGCCCATGCCTCCGGCCCTCTTGTTCACCAGCCTCGGCCTGAACGTATAGCCGAGAAAGTCGAACTTGATGATCGGGTGCGTGTCACGTCGGCTTTCATCTCTGCAAAAGACAATTTTGGTCTTGTCAGGATGAAGCGTCAGTCCGCAGTCAGCAAAACGCGCGCCCAGAGCTGCCCGAAGCGCCACCGCTTGGCCCTCCGTCCTGCAGTGACAGATCGCGTCGTCGGCATAGCGTTCGAACGGAATGTCCGGGAAGTTCCGACCCATCCACATGTCGAACGCATAGTGAAGAAAGAGGTTTGCCAGGAGGGGGCTGATCACCCCGCCCTGCGGCGTTCCTCGTTCTCGCCCGACGAGACTCCCGTCCGGCATCTGCACCGGCGCTTTCAGCCATCTGTCGATGTATAGAAGCACCCACGGGCAATTGGTGTGCTTGCGCACCGCCCGCATCAGAAGTTCCGGTTCGATGCTGTCGAAGAAGGCCTTGATGTCGAGATCAAGAACCCAGTCGTGACGCCAGCATCGCTGCCGCGCCACGCCGATCGCATCGAGCGCCGATTTGCCGGGCCGGTATCCATAAGAATCCGGGTGAAATTTGGGTTCCACCATAGGTTCCAGGTGGCGTTTGACCACCATCTGCGCGATGCGATCCGCCACCGTGGGGATGCCCAGCGGTCGCGTCTTGCCATCGCTCTTCGGTATATCGACCCGCCGCACCGGCGGCGGAAAGTAGCTGCCCGACGTCAGTCGATTCCAGAGCTTGTAGAGGTTGTTCGCAAGATCAGCCTCAAAGTCCGCAATCGTCTGACCGTCTACGCCAGCCACCCCTTGGTTTGCTCTGACCCTCTTGTAAGCTTCCCATACCTCCCTTTTCGGAATTGAATACGGCTTTGCTCTATCCATGAGGATCCTCCCGTCGCCGGTTGTCCTCATTCCAGAGCTGAACAACGCAACCCCTTCGCTCCAGCCCCATTACAGGACCTTCAACACTACTACGGGTTGCTCCGCCCCTGTGCCCCGCCTCGGTAATCTCACCCTCATAGGGACCGCCTATTTGGGTTTCTCCCTTAGCATCGGGGCGACAGGTTCCCGCGTTCCACACGGAAGCCTGGTTAAGAGTCACGCCGCCTTCATGCCGGATGCCGCCTGGGCAGAAATCAGGCCGCCCCCCAGGCTCGTCCCAGGTTAACGAATTCCCCCTGGTTTCGACATCGTCTTGCACTTTTCGACACTTCATCAGCGGTTCGCTTGCGCTCGTCTCTCTAACCCTCACCTGACGGACTGAAGTCCGCCTTTTCCTGCAACGCTCACCACCACGGCTCTTTACCGTCGCAGCTTGCAGTGGTTTGAAGCCTACCCCTGACGGTCGGCTTCGAGGGGCCTGCCCTCATCTTCCATGCAGCTCGGCCACCACATCACTGCGGAAGCCTTCGCGGCACACCCTCGTCCAGATGCCAGGTCGCATGCGGCTTCGGGCGGCGCTTTCGCAGATGCGCGGCGATCATCGGCCCGAAGTGGTTCACCCAGCGGCGCACGGTCTCGTAAGAGACGGCGATCCCGCGTTCAGCGAGCAAATCTTCGACGTCACGAAAGCTGAGCGTGAACCGGAGATAGAGCCAGATCGCCTGGTGAATGATCTCAGGGGGGAACCGATATCCGGCGTAGCTGATTTTCGTCATGCTCCTTGGCTATCCCGCATTCCAAACACCAGCAAGCTGTGCGCGCCGTGACAATGCCATGGCGGGCGCAGGCCCGGTCTCCGCGAAAAAGATCCCGCGCTTACTCGCAGCGATGCGCATCATACCGGCCAATTTTCCGACACAGGCTCACTTGAATTCCCCGTTCGCCTGAATATCTGCGCGGCAGACTATTTCTCTCCGCGCAAGTGACCGAGGACATAACTAAATCCGGGGCCTGAGTTGGATCGAAGACTGCCTTCATCAGCCGGCACTGCCCCGAAATTGTGCCGCCTCTCGCTCGCTGAGAGAATCGAGATCGACTTTCACTGAACTGCGCCAGGATCACCGCGTCCAGAAACTCGCCTGTCGCCGGATTGCCGGGGCGAGAGAAAGCCAGGGCGCCGGCATGTTCGAGCGCGAGCGCTCGCGCACGGAGTTTGGCCACGATTGGACTCATGACCTCCTGAGCTTCCCCAGGCTGCAATGCCTTCCTCATCCCGATCGAACGCGACGACGACATGATGGGTCACAGGCATGCTCAGGCCGGCTTCAAGTTTTCCGCCGAGGATTTGCCGGTGCGCTTGTCGGCGGCGATCTCATGGCCGATCTTCTGTCCTTCATTCAGGTCACGCATGCGGGCCCATTCGTCTGCACTGATCTGGACGAGCACGTCTGGGCCCGCCGGCGTCTGGCTGAATGAACCCGAAGCCTTTCGTCGCATTGAACCATTTTCCAGCGCCTGCGGCGCGCCATTATGCGTGAAAATGTTGGCAATTGAGTTGGCTCGCCGAGGCCGCCAGAATCGATTTTCATGGCAGATTCCGTTTGGTTAACCGACGGATAGATTTTCACTGCCCGCCACAGGTTCGCGACAGATCGCTGCGCCTTCATCGATATCAAGCCCAAGCGCAGCCAGGGGAATCGGGTGAAGGAAATTATGCGGCGATGAGTTTGGCGAGATAGTCGTCATCCCAAGCGGCGGTTTTGAGGGCGAGGCGGACGGAGTCTCGGCCCTTGGCCTTGCGGGCGAGGTTGACGGCCATGTGTTTGAGGGTGACGACGTTCTCGGGGGCGTTGTCGGTTCGGATGCGGCACTCGTCGTCGCGGAAGGTCATATCCATGACCCAGTGCAGGCCGTTCTCGATCGCCCAATGGTCGCGCGCCATCGGTCCCAGGCGGTCGGCGCGCCGTGACGACGATGTCAGATAATAGCGGGTCTCGCGTTCGGTCTTGGCGCCGATCTCTCGCGTGCTGTCGACGATGACGAGGCCCTTGAGGCCTGGCCATTCGTGTCGCTGTTGCAGCCAGGCGACGTCGTGGATCACGGTGACGCGGCGCGTCTCGATGCGGCCGTGGTCGCCGTCGACGGTTTCATCGACGCTGACCTGCGTATCGGCGAAACCCCTTGCTTTCTGCTCGTTGGCGAACAATTCGACATCGTTGCGCAACGTCCCCTGGTTGCCCTTCAGCGCCAGAATGTAATCGGCCTTCTTGTCGATGATCTTCTGGGCGATGTCGCGCTGACAGCCGATCGCGTCGATGGTGACGACGGCGCCTTCGATCGACAGCATGTCGAGGAGGGCCGGAATGGCGACGATCTCGTTAGCCTTCTCGCCGACCTTGGCCTGCGCCAGCACCAGGCGTTGGCGGGCGGCGAAGGCGGACACCATGTGGATGGCGTCCTTGGCTCCTTTGTTGCCCGAGCGCCGGGAGGTCTTGCCGTCGATGGCGATGAGTTCGACCGGCGTCTTCATCAGCGCGCCGACCCAAGCCACGAAGCACCGCCGGAACGCCTGAGCGTCGAGCGTGGCGAAAATGTCGCCGAGGTGATCGTGGCTCGGCGTGCCGTTGACGAAGGGGAGGAAGCGCCGCAGCAAGGCGAGCTTCCTCTGGCCGAAACGCGCGATGTCGGTGAAGCCCTCCGCGCCGGCCAGAACCGCCAGCAGAGACAAGAGCAGGATCTCGTCGAGCCGATAGGCCACCTTTCCTGGCTGCCGATGGTCTGGCATATCATTGAAATGAATCAGGAAAACTGTTGTCTCAAAACCCGCCGCCGCCATCGCCTCCGAAGCGTCCACCGTCGTCCTCCCGCCAACCGAATCAGCGGAGATCGACAGATTCAGCACTTTGCGCGTTTGTCACCAACTTCTTCACCCGATCGCCCTGCAAGCGCAGCGCCGATCCGTTGGCCATGCCCCGAATTTCTGCCATGAAAATCGATTCTGGCGGCCTCGGCGAGCCGAGTCAATTGCCAACATTTTCACGCATAATGGCGCTCCGCAGGCGCTGGTTGGCTGCTTAGCTGTGCCGCCATTCATTGCAAGGTGCAGCCATAGGCAACAGGCGCTGTCCTGCTGTGAGGCGACGGGAGGCTCGCCGTTTCGGCCGCAGGCCACAAAATGCTGCTGGTAGTGCTGGGTCTGAGAGACGTCGAAGACGAACCGATCAGGATGCGGCGTAAAGATTGCCGACGCCGCTGGTCGACATTCGCGGCTCCTGTAGTGGGAGTAGGTTTCGGCTGCGCATCCAGGTGCGCGACATAGTCGGGACATTCAGAGCAACATTTTTTCGTAGCTGTCCCCGCGGACACAGGGGCGGAAAACATTGACGCAAGTGGTGTGGAGGCGCGTTAGCCGGAAACTTCTGCTCTTGTCCAATCCTGATCGGCCGCGTCGCGCTGTCGGTTCCGATTGAGGCCGGCAGGAGCGCGTGACGAAGATTCGAGGGTCCCCATGGAGGTGAAGGCGGATAACCGAACACCTCAAAGCCACCGTTGAAGTCATCGTCAAACGCCAAACCGATTTCAAGGAAACGCCAGACTGTGGATAGTGGGGATGCTGCCCGGACGTGGGTTGCTTGACAAGCGTTGTTGGAACACGGTGGCTCGTAAGCAGCCCCAAGCTGCCGATCAAACGTGAACGGGGAGGAGAACATGGCAACCGGCCTGTACGTGTTGCATGACGGATCGGTCATGGTGGCCTACGGACCTCGGAACATCCCGATCTCTTGTGCGGAATACAAGGCAAACGGCTATAAGCCCGTCCTCGAAAGACTGTTGGGGAAGTCGCCCAGCGCGAATAGGCCCCGGTCAGCCCGGTCAGTCCTGCGATCGCCCCGTGTACCCTTCACCCGTCCGGATCTGGTCTGATGGCGCTGTCACGTTGCCATGCGAAAAGCGCGAGCGGGTCTACGCCTTAGGCATGTCAAGCCGCCGCGACGGCCTCGCGCCACGTGGTCATCGCCGCGGCGCGTAGCACGCGGTGTGATTGAGCTGACGTGAGATGGCGTTGGGCGTTGAAAGTGTTGGAGACGGCAGCGTGCGTTGAGAGGAACTTCTGGGCTGAGCCTGCGCTCTTGAAGCGTTGCATCTTGCGCTCCCGCCGTCGGGTCGGCTGATGCGAATTCTCGGCCCGATTGTTCTGTGTGCCTTGGCAAGGCGCATCGTTCTCCCCGGTGGAAATCCGGGCCGGCAAACTCTCGCTCCAGCCGGAAGCGATCGGAGCGGATCAGGAGGCGACGAATGATCTGAAGCACTTCGATAGAAAGGCCCCGTAGGGGGTCAGCGGACCGTGCGGGCCGCAACGTGAGTGAACATTGAGCAGGCCTCGAAAGAGCCAATGTGGGAGCCGACCCGCCAGAATAACGGGGAAGGTCGCTGTCGTCGGTGAAGCGAGCGAGATACGCAGCCGACGATTCCACCGGGGTAATGATGGCAGCACGCACGGAACATGAATGGTGCGCAACAAGGGAAGTCTGCGATCGTGGTGGGGAACGACAATTCCAGGCCAACGGCGAACCCGTGAGGGCCAGCGCCGGCGGACGCAGATGGCGGATGGGTTCGTACTACCGTTGAGGCCGGGTAACGTCGGCGGAGGGAAGGAGCCCTGACCCGACCCAAGCGAGGGAAGAGCTGACAGCTCGGCGATTGACGATGAGTTTACGAACGCCGTGTGAAACGGTTGAGAAGCTGCAGACCTCGCTGCAGACGAAAGCTAAGGCTGAACCAGCCTTCCGCTTCTACGCCCTTTGGGACAAGGTCTGTCGCAAGGATGTCCTGCTTGAAGCCTATCGCCGTTGTCGCGCGAATGCGGGGGCGTCGGGGGTTGATAGCGAGACGTTCGAACGGATCGACACCCATGGCGCTGGCTGGAAACGCTGTGGGAGGAGCTGACTTCGGGAAAGTATGTCCCCAAGCCCCTCCTGCGGGTGTGGATACCGAAGAGCAACGGAGGCCAACGGCCTCTCGGCATTCCGTGCATCCGGGATCGGGTGGTTCAGATGGCGGCGGTGCTGGTCATTGGTCCCATCTTTGAGGTGGACCTGCTGCCCCAGCAGCATGGATTCCGTCCCGGGTTGGATGCCAAGATGGCTCTCCGACGGGTCTACTGGCACGTGACGCAGCACGGGCGGCGTGAGGTCGTGGACGCGGACTTGCGCGACTACTTCAACTCAATTCCGCACGCGCCGTTGATGCGAAGTCTGAGCCGCCGCATCGCCGATGGGCGTATACTCCACGTCATCAAACGCTGGCTTACAGCGCCGGTGGTGGAGGTCATCGACGGGCGGTCGGTGCAGACCGCCGAAGGGCGAAGGACGAAGCGGGGAACCCCGCAGGGCGGAGTGATTTCGCCGCTGCTGGCAAACTGCTACTTTCGGCGCTTCCTGTTAGCCTGGCACGACCATGGCCATCGGGACCGACTCGATGCCCACGTCGTCAACTACGCCGACGACTTCGTCATCTGCTGCCGACCTGGCAACGCGCCGGCGGCGATGGCGCGGATGGCGACGTTGATGACGCGGCTTGGGTTGGAGGTGAACGCCAAGAAGACCAGGATCGCCCGACTGCCTGAGGAATCATTCGATTTTCTCGGGTATACGGTCGGTCGCTTCCACGGCAAAAACGGGCGCCCGTATATCGGCACTCGGCCGTCGCGGAAGTCAGTGAAGAGCCTGCTCGGACGCATCCACCAACGGACGACGCGCCAGTGGTATGCGGATGACCCTAAAAGCACGGTTGCGCGCATCAGCAGCATGTTACGCGGCTGGTGCGGCTACTTTGACCAGGGGCCGGTCATCACGATCTACGACCTCATCCACAGGTACACCGAGCGACGAATCCGTCGCTGGTTGCTACGGCGATCGGGACGCAAAGGCACCGGGTTCGGCCAGATCCCGGACGAGTATCTCTATGAGACGCTCGGCCTCTACACCGTCCCGCGAAACCGCAGCGACCTGCCAAGAGCGAAGATTTGACGGGACGGGAGAAAGCCGGATGCGGGAAATCCGCACGTCCGGTTTGATGAGCGGCGACTGGAATCGGTCCGAAATGATTCACCCAGCGTCGGACTGTTTCGTAAGAAATTACAATTCCGCGCTCCGCGAGCAAATCCTCGACGTCACGAAAGCTAAGCGTGAACCGGAGATAGAGCCAGATCGCCTGGTGAATGATCTCCGGAGGGAACCGATATCCGGAGTAGCTGATTTTCGTCATGCTCTTTGGCTACCAAGCCGCCGACGACGTGACAACGCCCTCGCGCCCACCAGCGAACTCGCCGCTAGCATCAAATCCCCATAGCGCTCACTGCCCAGCCGCCACCCAACTTCCCGCGACTTCGTGCCTTGGCGCTTTTTGGGCGCCGGCCGCCGGAGCAAGAGGCGCCTCTCGTGATGCCGGCGTCCAAAAACCTGCACAGTACCGGTCGTTCGCACGACAGCGCGGCGACGTTTCCAGCCGCCGCCGGCTCGCACCACATGCAAGCCGGCCCGTCCAAGTCATCCGAATATCCGCTGCGGCTATCGTTTGCCGAAGTTCTCGTCGAAGGCGTAGCCGACGGCGCGAACGGTGCGAATGGGGTCGCGTTCACGTCCCTTCGACAGAGCCTTGCGCAAACGGCCAATATGGACATCGACCGTGCGGTCGTCGATCTCCACGCCGCGGCCCCATACGCCATCCAACAACTGCGCGCGTGAATACACCCGACCCGGCTTTTCCAACATATATTCGAGGAGACGGAATTCCGTCGGACCGAGATGGATGTAACGCTCGCCGCGCCGCACCCGAAGCGTTTCGCGATCAAGCTCAAGTTCGCCGGCGATGAGTTGATCGGCGATGCGCTCGGGGCTGCTGCGCCTTAGGAGCGCCCGAACCCGCGCCATCAGCTCGGGGAGCGAGAACGGTTTGACGACATAGTCGTCGGCCCCGACGGAAAGCCCGCGCACGCGCTCGGCCTCCTCGCCGCGCGCCGTCAGCATGATGACCGGAAGCGTGCGCGTGTTCTCCCGCGCTCGGAGTCTGCGGCAAATTTCGAGGCCCGACAGGCCCGGCAGCATCCAGTCGAGGATGACAAGGTCGGGCGCGTTCTCGGAGAGACGAAGTTCGGCTTCGTCGCCACGCTCGACGCTCTCGACCGAGTAGCCTTCCGCCTCAAGATTGTAAGCGAGCAGGAGAGCCAGATCCGATTCGTCGTCAACAACGAGGATGCGCGGCGACGAGCGTGCCTTTGGACGGCCAACCTTGCGTGCCTCGTTCATGCGCCGCGCCCGGCGGCGTCAATGTCGCTTTCGCTTTCCCTGTGCCCGTGCGGTCTTTCCAACGGCATCGAATTGCCGGTGACGAGATAGACAACCGTCTCTGCGATGTTGGTGGCGTGATCGCCGATGCGCTCGATGTTTTTGGAGCAGAAGAGGAGATGGGCGGAAAAGGAGATGTTGCGCGGGTCCTCCATCATGTGGGTCAGGAGATCGCGAAAGACCGAATCTTCCAGGGCGTCGAGATCGATGTCACGCTCCCACACTTCGCGGGCGAGCTCATCGTCGCGCTGCGCATAGGCGTCAAGTACGTCCTTTAAGAGTTCGGTCGCCACCTCGTTCATATGCTTGAGGCCGATGATCGCGCGCGGAACCCGCGCCTTCGCGCCGAGCTTCATAGCTCGCTTGGCGATGCTCTTGGACAAATCGCCGACTCGTTCCAGATCGCCGGCGATCCGAATTGCGCTGATCAATTCTCGCAAGTCCGCAGCCACGGGCGCGCGGCGCGCGATGGTGGAGACGGTGATATTCTCGATTTCGCGCTGAAGTGCATCGAGATGCGAGTCCACGGCGACGACCTGATATGCGAGCACGGGGTCGGCGTTGGCAAGCGCGTCCATCGCCTCAATGACCATCTTCTCCGCGATGCCGCCCATTTCCGCAACGCGGCGCCCGACAGTATCGAGCTCCTTGTCATACGCTTTGACAGTATGATCGACCACGGCCCTCGCTCCCCTCAGCCCAAAGTGACTGTTGATGCGAACCCACTCCTGGTTGCGAGGCTGACCTCGGTTCGCCAGGTGATTCCGCGAGGCGTACGCCCTTGCGAGTTGAAAACCAAGAACAGAGCGTTGTCAGGCACTCTTGACGCAACTCTCTCTTATGCACGCGCAGTGCTCGCCTACTCCGCGAACTCGCGTTTGCGGTTCGCGCTGGTCAAATACACTAGGCGACCCTTCCGACAAGCTCCCAGGGGCTGCAAGAGTTGGGCCAAAAGGCGCTTCTGACGTGCTGCGGCGCTACGGGACGCTGGAGGGCGTCCTTGATGCCGGTCGCTTCCCCGCCCAAGCGAAGATGGTTCGGCTCTACCGGTCGATCGCCACCATGGATGCGTCAGCGCCGCTGCCCTCGGTCGCCGATCAGATGCCGACATGGGCCGCAGCATCGGAGCTGGCGCGCAATTGGGGACTGACGCAATTGGCTGGCCGTCTGTCGGAACGGGCATAGCCTAGCCGCCCCGGACTGGGCCTGCGATCGAGGACAGTTTGGGGCGCGGCTCTTTTCGCTGAAGGCGTGCGAAATCGGCCTGCAGGGGATCGTCTCGGGGCGGCGCTGCGTGGCGGAGGCGACCGATAAGGAGCAAGAGATGACGCGCGGCGAAGTGGACTGATCCCGGGGCCAGTGGCTTTTTCTGCGTAGATAAGCGCGCCAACCTGATGGCGGCAAAGGATCAAGATGCGCACGCGGACGCCGCCAGCGATTTTGCGGTGCTCTTAGGGCCTGTCAGGAATCAACCGCTTTGATGTATGGGGTTGAAGGGGCGATTGTGTAGTTCCATTCGCCGTGGAAATCGGCGCGCTGAATGTTGAGGTTTCGCATGTACTCGTCCGACACGACGATTCCCTTAGGATAGGGTTTGTCGTCGAGTTCGCATCGAACCGTCAAGCCGGTTCGGGTGGTCGTGGCGCCGATCAGTTCGACGATGACGCGATAGCTGAGCAGCGGTTTGGCCCGCCAATTTTGGGTAATGAACGAGAACAGGCGATGCTCGATCTTGTTCCATTTGCTGGTTCCCGGCGGCAGATGATGGACTTCAATTGATATGCCGAGTTCATCGGCGAGGCGCTGCAATTCAAGTTTCCACAGCCGCACGCGCGTGCCGTTCGATCCGCCGCCATCGGCGGTGATGACCAGGCGGCGCGCGAGCGGATAGCGAACACGGCCGACGTCTTGCCACCATCGGCGGATCGTCTGAACCGCGAAGGCCGCCGTGTCGTTGTCGATCCCGACGTTGACCCAGCCTGCGTTGGCGGCCAGATCATAAATTCCATAAGGCACGGCGCGGCCGAGCTCCTTGATCAGGAAATCGTGCACGCGCACTTCCTCTGGATCGCCTTGCTTGCGCCAGTCGCGGCCCGCGTTCTTGAAATCGCCGACCAGTTCCTTCTTCTTCGTATCGACTGAAATAGCCGGTTGGTTCTCGGTCATGGCTGCCTTGACCGCGTCGTTGATGACGTGGAATTGCGCGTCGCGGTCGGGATTGTCGGCGCCCTCGCGCGTCTTGCTATTGGCTTGCAGGCTGAACTTCTGCTTCTTCAGCAACTCGCCGACAACCGTATGGCTGATCTTGTGCCCGAGTTTGTCGAGTTCAGCCGCCAGCCGGCGCAGGCTCTTGCACGTCCAGCGCAGTGGCGACATCGGATCGCCGCGCGCGTCGGGCTCGACCAGCGCGTTCAGATCATCGAGCAAACCGGGGTCCGTTTCCGTCAACGATTTGCGTCCCCCTCCCGGACGGCGAACGCCACCGAGCTTCAGCGGCGGCGGCGCATCGAGTTCCTTCAGGCCGCGTCCGATCGTGCTCGCGGCGATGCGCGTGACCCGGGAAACCGCGGCTATGCCGCCATGCCCTGCCGCCCTGGCTTCCGACGCCGCGAAAAGCCGTCGTTGCCGTTCATCCAGTTGAGGCAATATCGCTGCATTGCGCTTCCGGAGCTTTTCGAGAGAATCTTCATCAACCATCCCCAAAACTACGACGCGCCACGACCGCGGGGAATCCCCGCTACCTCACTGTCGGCACAGAACCAATTCAGCTATTCTCTGACGAGCCCTTAGCTCTTTTCAATCAGACCGCTCGCGCTCCAAGAAAGGACTGGCTTTTGGTTCGAAAGAGAGCGTGTGTGTAGACGCCCGCGAGCGCTGAGGCGCTGCGGGTGAACCCTTCGCCCCGACGATCGCTCCGATCCGGGGCTCGCGTCAGTGAGGGGCCGGGATCGGCCGGCTTCCAAAACGCGAGGGTTCAAACATGTCCATCAAATTCAACGACACGCAGCTTGTGCTGCTGAGCGCCGCGTCGGAGCGCGATGATCATTGCCTTGTTCCCCCGGCAGGTCCAAAGCGCGCCCAGGCGCAGAGGGCCGTAGCCAAGCTTCTCGAAGCCGGGCTCTTGAAGGAGATAAGGGCAAAGGCGGGAGCGCCGATCTGGCGGCGCGACGACGAGACCGGGCAGACCTATGCGCTCAAGCTGACCGCCGCTGGCGCGAAAGCGATCGCGGTTGACGACGCGACGGCGTCTGAAAGCGGGGGGGAACGGCGTGCGGACCATCCGATCGTCTCCGCCAATCCGAAGCCCGAACCCGGTTCAGTCGCAGCAGCAGCGATTACGGCGGCCTTTGACAGGCCAAACAGCGGCGTCGCCTCAACTCCAATGTCAATCGGCTCACAAAACTGACCCCCGATCGGCGTGCAAAATTGACCCCCCTGATGTCGCACTGACGGCAGCGCTTGCCCCGGCGGAGCTGGTCGGGGTTGCGCAGCCGGGGCGAGCGCGGGGGGGTGAGGAACGATCTAGAGCTCAGGCGCGGTTCTTGAAGCGCCAACTCTCGTTGCCGGTCTCGACGATGTCACAGTGATGCGTGAGACGATCCAGGAGCGCGGTGGTCATCTTTGGGTCGCCAAAGACGCTGGGCCATTCACCGAAGGCGAGATTTGTTGTGACGATGATCGACGTGCGTTCGTAGAGACGGCTGATCAAGTGGAACAGGAGCTGGCCGCCGGACTGCGCGAACGGAAGATAGCCGAGCTCGTCGAGAACGATGAAGTCGAGCCGCGTGAGATAATCGGCGAGCCGCCCTTGACGGCCAGATCGACCCTCGGCTTCTAGCCGGTTGACGAGATCGACGGTGTTGAAAAAGCGGCCTCGCGATCCGGCGCGGATACAGCTTCGTGCGATCGCGATCGCCAGGTGGGTCTTGCCGGCGCCGGTTCCGCCAACCAGGACGACGTTGCGTTGCTGAGCAACGAACACACCGCTGGCAAGATCGCGCACCAGGTTCTCATTGATCAGCGTGTCTTTGAACGCAAAGTCGTTCACATCCTTGGCGAGCGGCAGCTTGGCGGTCGTGAGCTGGTATCGGATCGAACGCGCCTGCTTCTCCGATATCTCGGCCTTGAGCAGATCGCCGACCAGTTGCTGGGGCTCATGCTTGCGCTTGAGCGCGGTGGCGAGCGTCTCGTCGTATGCGCTTTTCATCCCATAGAGCTTCAGTTCGCCCATCATTTCGAGGACTTCGGTTCTCTCCATGGTCATGCCCTCCTGAGCTGGTCGTATCTCGCGCAGTCAGCGACCGGCGCATGTCGGAGCCTCAGCGCATCCGGGGTGAAGATGGGCGCAACAGGTCCAGGATCGCGTTGGCGCGCGAGGATGTTGATGATCACGTCGGACGAATGGACGCCCTCTGACATCGCCTGAGCGCAGGCGGCTTCCACCGCCGGCAATCCATCGGTGAGCACGGTGGCCAGGATGGCGACCATCTGGCGGTCGCCATCATCGGATTCGGCGAGCTTGCGTCGAACCCGCTCGAGCGCCGCCGGCAGCACCCAATCCTTGAACGGAGCGCCGTTGCGCAGGGCTCCAGGCTTGCGGGCCAGGACCGGAACATAGTGCCAGGGATCGTAGACTGTCTCGCCGCGACCGTAGTTGCGGGGATGCTCTGCGACGATACGCCCATCCTGGCGGACGACGATGCGATCGGCGTAGGCATGGACCTCGACTGGACGACCGACTGCGCTGGCGCTGACCGAGTATTTGTTGTTGTCGAACCGCACCAGGCACGTCTTCGACACCGAGGCTTGTTGCGCATGGAACCCGTCGAAGCGACCGCGATAAGCGATGAGCTTGGGCCGCTCTTCCTCGAAGACCTCCCATACGGTCTGCTCGGGGCGTTCGGGGTGCGGGTGGGCCTTGGCGTAGGCGATGCACCTGTCCATGAGCCAGGCGTTCAACTCATCGTACGTCTTGAACCGCAGCCGTGGCGTGAAGAAGCGCTCACGAACAAGGCCGACCTGGTTCTCCACCTGGCCTTTCTCCCAGCCTGACGCCGGCGTGCAGGCGACAGGGTCGACGAGATGGTGCGAACACATTTGCAGGAAGCGGCGATTGTATTGCCGATCCTTGCCGACGAAGATCGTGTCGACCGCCGTCTTCATGTTGTCGTAGATGCCGCGCGTGCAGGCGCCCTTGAAGAACGCAAACGCCCGATCATGCGCGTCGAACACCATTTCCTGGGTCTCGCGCGGATAGGCGCGTACGAACATCATTCGGCTGTGGCAGAGGCGGACATGCGCGACCTTCAAGGTCGTTGTCACGCCGCTCATCACGACGATCTCGTGGCTCCAGTCGAACTGGTAGGCCTCGCCCTGCGCAAACGACAACGGAACGTAGGCGGTAGCCGACTGGCTCGAGTGCTCGCGGCTCCAGATCTTGGCGTAGCGTCGGACGGCGTCGTAGCCGCCTTCATAGCCCAGCGCCCGCAACTCCTCGAATAGCCGGATCAGCGTCAGACGTTCGCGCGCTGGCGCGTCGGCATTCTTCGTCAACATCCGATCGATGTCGGCCTTCCAGCGTCCCAACTTCGGGCGTGGCTGGACCTCTCGCTCGTAGGAAAAAGATGTCTCGCCCGAGCGTAGAATCTTCCGAACAGTATTGCGCGATATCTTCAGATCGCGGGCGATCTCCTTGATCGACTTGCCCCTGGATAAATGCTCGCGCCGTATCCGGGCGATCGTCTCCACAACCAGCATCCCCCACCGCCCGCGTCACACAAACGCGGGCAGCCGAACAGAGCGAAAACTAGGGGGTCAATTTTGGACGCCGATCCCCCCGGCTAGGGGGTCAAAATTGCACGCCGAAACACAGTGGGGCGTGCGTACGTGTTGAGAGCGCTGGCTCACGCCTGCCGGAGACTGAGCGCGAAACCGTTCTGCGTGAGGCCCTCGCCGACGCCCGCGAGATCTCCGATATGTCGGCGCGCCGAAACACGTGCTGAGCGCGCTCGCCCCACGCCTTCCGGAAACACTGCTCGCTGAAGCCCTCGCCGACGCCCGCGAGATCTCCGATGTTTGGCGCGCTCGCGTGTTGAGCGTGCTCGCGTCACACCTGCCGGAGACACTGCTCGCTGAAGCCCTCGCTGACGCCCGCGCAATCTCGGATCCGTCGGCGCGCGCGCAAGCGTTGAGCGCGCTTGCCCCGCACTTTCAGCAAACGCCAAGCTTCGCTCAGACCTTTGCGACTTCGAATCTTTCCGAAGAACCCGCACCTTCCTGAAATGATTTTCATTTCCATGTCGGCGGACGCCAATATAAATCCGCGTCAGGCAGCAGCGGTATTAGAGGCCGAGTTAGCAAGCGGGGATGATTCCTATTTGGCTGGCTTCGCACTCAGGGGCTTCACTGTCGGTGGAAAAGACCTCATTGAGACGACGCTCATCTGGCATCCTCAGACCGGGACAGTTGGTCGGCTGTCGACCAGCTGTGCTTTTTCGCAGACGCGGTCCGGCACCCGCGCCACGCCGACAAACATGTCCCTCGCCCCAGTCGTCCGGAAGAAGAAGGGTGACTTCGTCTTTGTCTGCTCGAGCAACAGGTTGATGGCGGCCCGCCCCGATCACGCGCGTATGTGGGCCGCTCTTCCTCATCTAGCCATGCCCGGTGAAGCCCCAAGGCTTCCATGCGCCGGAAACCAGTGAGCAGCAGGAAGCGGATGGTCGCAAGCCCCATGGAGTGTCGACACGGTCCGTGCAGCAACACCTTCACCGCCGGTGGTGTCGAACTGTTCATGACCGCGCTGCCACGGGCGCCGAGCTTTGCACCTCCGGCACGGTAAGCGGGAATCCCGGTTCCCAAAGAATGCGATTGAACTGGTAAATCGGTTCCCGCTCCATGCCGACATCGGTGATTGCCGGGATGGCCTCGCTCTCCTCCTGCCGAGACGCGTTCCATTCCCGTTGGTCGGGATGACTCAGCAGCCGGTTCAGCCAAGGTGACTGAACCAGCCGACGCCGGACCGCCCGGGCCGCGTTCTTTTGCTCCTCGTCCTGCAGTTCCGCCAAAATTTGATTCATGGCTTCTTCGCGAGCGCCCTCGTCTTCAAGATACGCGGCGTCCAACAACTGTGGCTGGCACGCCACTGCGCGCCAGGTCGTAGGCCATTCGGTGGCCAAAACGACCCACTTCGCGAGCTGCCACCAGCGGCGCGCCCGCAGGTTCTGTTCTTCGCTTCCGTCTGAGCGCATCTGATAATTATACATGATCCGACCCACCCCGTCGTACACAGCAAAAGCATTGAAGATTCGCTTGATCTGGCGTGGGTTGCCGGGAAGGCTGGCGACTAGTCCCAGCAACGCGTTCGTGACATCCTGTATATAGTCAATATCGGAGCCCGACGCGGCGACCATTTTGATCGAAGCGATCTTTTCGATTTCGGAAGAGCGAACGCCGCGCTTCACCGCTCTTACGACAGCATCTCTAATCCTTGCCTCCCGCTCCTGGATTGTCGCGGACAATTCGGCTATCCTCGTAATCTCCTCCCCGGCCTCCCTCGTGACTTGCTCGATCTCCGCCTCGCGCGGATCGGTCGGTCCTTCACGAGTTGCGGGTTCCTCGTTTTGCTGTTCCGCTTGGAATGCCTGCGCCTGGCCGGCGATGCCAATGTCGCCGGTGCCGGTCCGTGGCGTGTCACCCACTTGTGTCGCGGGCAGTCCCCCCGACATCTCGCTCCGTTGGCGCGGCGTAAGTACGGCTTGCGTGTACCGCGCGATCGCGTCAGGTGCCATCGCAGGCAACCGAAATGACAGCTGGAATATCTTCTCAACGAAGCGTTCCCCGAGCTTGGCTTCGGTGCCAACGTTGAGACCTGAGAAATCCTTGTGATAGATTTCGTGCGCCTTTTCGATCCAAGATCGGTCGCCGAGCACCAGCACGAATAGCCGCGGCGAACGGATGATCGTCTGAAAGCCGCGCAGAATTTCCACCGCGTTGCGCGGGTCGCAGCGGTCGATGTCGTCGACGATCAGCAGGACCGGCCGGTCGATGATCTCCAGCAGGCGTTGGAATGCTTTCTGAAACCGGTTGATCGGATTGCCGACACCGATCTGCCGGCTTTCCGCGCTGAAATCAACTTCTGGCACCAACGATTGGGCGATGATGGTCAGGAGCGCGGACAGAGCGATTCCCAGAGATGTGAATATCGCCGTCGGGGACACTTTAGTCTGCGTGCTCCAATCTTCCAAGTGGTTAATGACGCCCGTCAGAAACATGACCGCCAGGGAGACCAGCGCCAGCAAAACCACCACCAATTGGGTGCGGATTTTCGAATTCAACAGCTTGTACCGGAGCCCCCGTCCCAGGATCCGCCCGCGAAACGCAATTGAACGCCACCAGCGCCAATCGTAAAAACGTGAGAAACCCATGCCGGGTGACCAAGATTCCTTGATCAGGGTACGTTGCAACGTCAGAAAGATGTGCCACCAGGGCGGCTGAGCGCTCTGCTCCTGCCAGGCATTGTAGCTTGCGATGATCCACGGCTTGCGCGCGCGCTTGGGCCATCGCTCGCGCTTCTCCTCCGAGGCTTCCGGGTTGATAAAGAACACCTCATCAAGCCGTCGTGCCGCCGGTTGCCCCTCCGCCGCGCGAGTTGATCCCACTACCGACCAGAGAAAGTGATCTTCGTCCAATCTCTCGCCGACCGGATTGAGTGTTCGTGCGACGAAATTCGCGAAGGTCGTTTTGCCGCCACCCCAGGGTGAGTCGATATGAACGATGAAGGTTTCATCCGGATCCCTCATCTGGGGGGCCCGCGCTTCCCGCCCCGCCTTCGAACCGGGGGCACAATCATTTAATTCGCACCAGATTAGGTGAAGCCGCCGCGCAAGAAAGAAGGCCAGGGGCCCGCGCCCGAGCGTGTCCGCGACGCTCGGCGCGTCGGTGGTGAAGGGCACCCGTGAGTCGAATTGATCGAGCGTTAGATCACTGTCCGGTTGCTGCTCCTCGACCGCAGCGGGCGACTCGGCGTTGCGTGTCGGGATCACCGGAGGCCATTGTTTGAGCGCCGTGTCGGTCTTCTCGTCCGGCCGGATATGGGGAAAGCGCGAAAGGGCTGAGCGGATGGACTCGCCCGTTTTGAGCGCGGCGTTCGCGGCGTCGACCGCGATTGGCAACGCTCTTCCTGGATGCGACGCAACTAGCGCTGTGTTGATCGCCTCCAGTCCCTGGACCGTCACCGGGTGCACTGCGCCCTGGTTTCGAACCAGCGGCCCGGCGGTCCGTTCGATAGGGCCACGATCGATCGCCGTCTTCTGGAACGCGTCGATGCACAGCACCGGATACCGTCGCACAGCTTGGTTCGTGTCCGTGAAAACCATCGAGGCGTCGGCAGCGAGAATGCCGGTGGCAATGATGTTGCCCCTGCCGCCACTCGCGCCGATCAACACGATGACAGTGTCACCGACTTTCATCTGCCTCGTGTAGAACAGGCTGTTGTGTCGCCAGAAGAAGATTCTCCCCGGCGCCAGGTCGGCGGCGAAATTCGCGGCGTGCTGTCCCTCGATCGCCAGGAACACCCACACATTCGGGGCAAACTCAATCGTCTTAAGCCCGAGTTTCCGGTCCACAGCGCGGGCGAGACCATTCAGGTTCCCGAACCGACTCCGCAGCGCGCGATCGGGGATCCGCAGAAGGTCGCGCATGATCGCGTCACTCAGCGGGCGATCGCTGGGATTGTCGGCGGCACGGTCGATCAGCCGACGGAGCTCGGTCGCGAACCAAGCGGATTGCAATCTTTCAAGCGCCTCTTTCGCCGACTGCAGTCGATAACGGCTTCGAACCTGCGGCCAGGCCGCTGCGAATTGCTTTTCCTCTCCCACCACAGCGCTCAATGCAGCAATCTGGGACCCAGGCCGCGGCTCGCCGGAACGGGCGCTCTCCAACGCGCCCAGAAATAGCCTGGTAGCTGAAATGAACTTCTGATTGTTGGGGGCGAGAACCGCTGCGTAACACAGCATGCTAACCGCGGCGTCGTCCGCGTCGGAAATTCTCCTCGCGCGTAACGCTCCTCGCACGCCCTCAATCAGCATCTGATCTTGGGCCTGCACCCGCCATTCATCCGCTGACGGGCCTTCATCGGTGACCAGCGGCATTTCTGACACGCTCGCGGACATAGTCTTCCTCCCGTTCACGTGTCAGGTCTTCGCGCGATTTAACGCGAATCTCAAGCGCGGACATAGAGAAGCTGCGCTCTCAAACAAGCCAACTATAGAATGACCGGACGCTGGCTCGAAAAGGCGCCCGGAGAAGCACTGGCAGTCGGTGCAATGACAGATCGATGCCATCTCTGGCTCGCCTTTGGCATGAATGCGATCGACATCCCAGGACCAACGAGCAGCATCATGATCGAAGGCCACCATTCTCTCTTCGCCGAGCGAAGATAGGAACTGAATGGCGAAAAATGGATTGCCGCCGGCTTTCTCGTGCACCAGTTTCGCGAGTGGCGCGGAGCGCTCCAGCTCACACCGAAGAGCGTCCGCGATTAACTGTCCGATATGCTCTGGGGCGAGCGGCGCAAGTGTGATCTCCGCCACCTTTCCGCCGGCGGTCTTGATGGCCTCGAGCTTCCGCATCAGCGGATGGGCTGCATCGACCTCATTGTCCCGGTAGGCCCCGATCAGCAGGAGGTGTTGAACATCCGCTTGGGTCAACAGATCCTCGAGCAAATCAAGCGTCGCCACGTCCAGCCATTGCAAATCGTCGACAAACAGGGCGAGCGGATGCTCCGGCCGGGCGAACACGCCAATGAAGCAGCGGAACACCAGCTGGAACCGACCCTGAGCCTGCTGCGGCTCAACCTCGGGGACCGGCGGCTGCTCGCCGATGATCAGTTTCAACTCGGGAATGAGGTCGGTCATGAGCCGGCCATTCGGGCGCAGCGCCTCCAGGATCGCCTCGCGCCAGCGCGACAGCTCGGCATCGCTCCTGCTGAGAAGCGGCCGCACCAGGCTCTGAAACGCCTGCACCAGCGTCGAATAGGGAATGTCGCGCTTGTACTGGTCGAACTTGCCCGAGGCAAACAGCCCGCGCGGTGGAACGAGGACCTTGTGCAGTTCGTTGCTGACCGACGACTTGCCGATGCCGGAATAGCCCGAAACCAAGACCAGCTCCGGCGCGCCGCTCGCGACGACCCGATCGAAGGCGGCGAGCAAGGTCTCGACCTCCCGCTCGCGCCCGTACAGCTTCTCGGGAATCAGCAGCCGTTCGATGGAGCGCTATTGGCGGCGCTCCCAGATCATCTTGTAGCCAAAGTTCGGCAAATTACCCTCGCCTCCGGCGCGGATCGAACAAAGGACATCTTCTTTTTGCCGTACTTGCAGCCGGAGGCAGCCGCACGGTAAAGGGCGCATCCGGCTTCCTGATTTGTCGGGGGACCGGGAGGAGGAATAGCGACATGGCAAAGCACCCGGCTAGCGAGCACCATCATCAGGCGGCCGCTCATCACCACGCAGCCGCACATCATCATCATCAGGCCGCTCATCACCATGATGTTGGCGAGCACAAAGAGGCTAAGGCGCACGCCGAAGCGGCTCAGGAACACAGCGAGCAAGCGCAGAAACTTTCAGCGACCGCAGGCGAACAGTCCAAAAAATCATAGTCGCTGGAGAAGACAAGAGCGCGGTGCGGCCCAAGCAAGTTCCCCTTTGGGCCGTTCTGCGCCCCTTGCAGATTAGCGGCGCAAGGGCAGCGCACGATCTTGTGGGGCTGACGGAACTGCTCCCCGTCCCGCCAGCCGGGCGGACGTGGCCGCCCACTGAAGAGAGGCGACCACGATCTCATCACCATGACCGATTCCCAAAGCTATCGACGCGATACATCCTGCCAGCTGCGCCGCTTGGCATCGTCCCCGCAGAAACGGTGCCCCACCCGGTTTTTGCCAAACGGATCAGCCCGCGATCGCCGCCTGCCGCAGGTCCTTGAGGCGCAGTAACATGGCCAGCGTCCGTTCGAGTTTGCGGTCGAGATGGACCTCGTAGCGGCCGAGCCGCTCTAGTGGCGCGATTCGATCATAGCGAAGGGTACAAGCTTTTCAGCTTGATCCGGGCATCATTCGTTGTGAGGTGCCACTCGGCGATGGCGTGAGTTTTGTTTCGCTCGCAGACCCAGCGAGGATCAGTCTATCGGATCGACCCGACGGAGATGGGCGACGATAGCGTCGCGCCGTACGTTGAGGCGGCGCCGACCTGCGAAGCGCCGCCGGTTCATGCCTCGTCCGGACGGTAGCAATCCTCACGCTAGTTATCATCTCGACGGCAAGTTCCACCACAAGAGCGAAGGCCGCAAGTTCAGTGAGAAACAACTCCAACGACTTGATCAACCGTTCAACGGAACGGAACACCTTTCAGGGTGGGGGGGACATGGCCCAAAAACGGTTGGGGCGGTCTGTGATCCTGCCGTGTTCGCCGGCGTCGTTGAACTTCCGCCGGGCGTATTAGGACCGCGCGACGGCGACGTTCTGGTTGACCTTGTCGAGCCTGGGTGTGAGCCGATTTCTTGGCCGGGCGAACTGTATCGGCAAGAGACTTTCAAAGATGCCGTGCCTTGGCTTGTGTTCAGAATTTTCAGAAAACCACTTCCGGGAGTTCGTTGACCTCGACAACGACGCGCTGGAAGACGTCGGCGGCATCGATCTGGTGTTCGATGTCATCGGCGGCAACATCCAGAAGCGGTCCGCAGGCCTGATTCGAGCTGGAGGAACACTGGTGTCCATCGTCGGGCCGGCCGAGGCGCGGCCCGCCGACGGCCTGGCGGTCGACTTCGTTGTCGAGTCCGATCGTGCCGAACTGAGTGAGATCGTCCAGCGGGTGCGGGACGGACGACTGCGGACGAACATCGGCAACGTCTCGACCCTCGACGATGCCGTCGCCGCCTTAAACCCGACCGAGCGACGCCCGGGGAAGACAATCATCCGCGTTCGTCCGTAGGGACACGCGCCCATTGATGCATGCAGTCGGCCGGCGCTGTCCGGATCGGCCGGCTGCGTCCTATCAGAGGCGCCGGGGGCAACCTGGGAAACTGCCCATGGCCCCTGGCATGAGATGTCGAACGGGCTTTCCAACGCTGCAACATTTCCACCAAAGAGACAAGTGACAGAGGAGAAAATTCATGAAGGCAATCGTTGTGACGGACCAAGCTGCGGGAACGGCCGGGATGAAGCTGGTGGAGCGGCCCGAGCCGCAGGCAGCGATAAACGACGTCGTCGTTCAGGTTCATGCGTCGGGATTCACCTCGGATGAGCTGACGTGGCCCCCGACCTGGACCGATCGCCTCGGCCGTGACCGGACGCCTTCGATCCCCGGCCACGAGCTGGCCGGGGTGGTCACCGCTCTTGGCTATGGCACTACGGGGCTGTCGGTCGGACAGCGGGTGTTCGGCCTCACGGACTGGACTCGCGACGGCACGCTAGCGGAGTATGTAGCCGTCGAGGCACGCAACCTCGCGCCGCTACCGGGCGACGTTGACTTCACGGGGGGCGCCGCCGTCGTGATGCAGGGCCTGACCGCATGGCAGGGACTGTTCGAGCACGGCCGCCTCCAGGTAGGGCAGAGCGTCCTCGTGCACGGTGCGGCCGGCGTTGTCGGTTCGATGGCAACCCAACTCGCACGTGAGGCCGGGGCGTACGTCATCGGCACCGGGCATATTGCCGGCCGTCAGGCGGCGCTCGACTTCGGCGCGCAGGAGTTTGTGGACCTCGACAACGACACCCTCGAAGACGTCGGCCCAGTCGATCTGGTTTTCGATGTCATCGGCGGCGACATCGGGAAGCGGTCGTCAGCCCTGATTCGAGCGGGAGGAACGCTCGTTACCATCGCCGGCCCGGCCGAGGCACGGCCCGCCAACGGCCTGGCGGTCGACTTCGTTGTCGAGTCCGATCGTGCCCAACTGAGCGAGATCGTCCAGCGGGTGCGGGACGGACGACTGCGGACGAACATCGGCACCGTCTCGACCCTCGACGATGCCGTCGCCGCCTTCAACCCGACCGAGCGGCGCAAGGGGAAGACAATCATCCGCGTTCGTCCGTAGGGACACGCGCCCATTGATGCATGCAGTCGGCCGGCGCTGTCCGGGTCGGCCGGCTGCGTCCTATCAGAGGCGCCGGGGGCAACCTGGGAAACTACCCATGGCCCCTGGCACGAGATGCGCTGGTTCTTTTCAATCAATTGGGTATCCCCTTCATTGCCCCGTTGTCCGAGAGTCGCTGGAACCCGGTGGCTTGACGATGGCGTTGTAGGGCGCGGGTCCAACGGCGAGGGCTTGTTGGGCGAGGCGATGAAAGAGCAGCCCGCGGGCCTTTGATCTGCGGCGATTGAAGCGGAAGGTGAATTCGTCGAGGTAGTAGTCGAGATGTTGATGCTGGACGCCACCTTGGTGAGTACCGATCAGCCATCGCTTGAGCAGCGAGGCGACGAGGTGGACGCGCGGCATGACTTCGTGCGCCGGGTCGGAGCCGCCGCTGAGGACCGTGACCTGATGCTGGTAACCGGCCGCCGCCAGTCCGGCACAACCCCTCCAGCCGTCGGTGTGAACCATCGCCCCGCGCTTCACAGCGCCTTGGACGAAGGGAAGCAGGCTGTCTGTCGAGACATCTCCGATCTGCTGAAGGCGGATGCGGCCAAGCCCCCGGCCGTTCTTCTCGACTGCTATGGCGACGATGGCCTTGCTCTCGGTTTCTCGGCCTCGCGTACCCTGTTCCGGGCCACCAACATAGGTTTCATCAACCTCGATCGCACCAGACAGCAGGTCCCGGCCCGGCCGGACCATGGCGCGGCGCAGTTTGTGCAGCCAGGTCCAGGCAGTTTCGTAGCTGCCAAGCCCCAATTCCCTCTGGAGGCCGAGCGCACTGACCCCATTCTTCTGGCTGGTGACGAACCACATCGCCAGAAACCACATCCGCAACGGCTTACGGGCACCCTCGAAGATCGTCCCGGCGGTCAGCGATGTCTGTTTGCGGCAGGCCCGACACCGCAGCCATCCCCCTGCCATCACCCATGGCTCCCCCGCCTCTCCGCAATGGGGGCAGGTAAATCCCTGAGGCCAGCGCAAACGACGGATGTACTCGCGGCAGGCCGCGTCGTCACGGAAGCGTTCGTCCATCGCCTGAAACGTGCGCGGGTAATCAAGTCCAGCGACCGGGTGTCGAGTGGTGTCCACCAGACAGGCGTACCACGTCCCTCAGGGGCAGTGAAGGGGATACCCATTTTCAATCAAAGCGCTCGCGCTCCAAGAAAAGACTGGCTTTCGGTTCGAAAGAGAGCATGTGTGTGGACGTCCGCGAACGCTGAGGCGCTGCGGGTGAACCCTTCGCCCCGACGATCGCTCCGATCCGGGGCTCGCGTCAGTGAGGGGCCGGGATAGGCCGGCCCCCAAAGCGCGAAGGTTCGAACATGTCCATCAAACTCAACGACACGCAACTTGTGCTGCTCAGCGCTGCGTCGCAGCGCGATGATCATTGTCTGGTCCGGGCGGAAGGTCCAAAGCGCGCCCAGGCCCAGAGGGCCGTAGCCAAGCTTCTCGAAGCTGGGCTCTTGAAGGAGATTAGGGCAAAGGCGGGAGCGCCGATCTGGCGGCGCGACGAGGAGACCGGGCAGACCTATGCGCTCAAACTGACCGCCGCTGGCGCGAAAGCGATCGCGGTTGACGACGCGACGGCGTCTGAAAGCATGGGGGAACAGCGCGCGAACCATCCAATCTCCGTCAATCCGAAGCCCGAGCCCGTTTCCGACCCAGCAGGCATAGACAGGCCAAACAGCAACGTCGCCTCGACACCAACGTCTCCGCGCGGCGGAACCAAGATCGCGCAGGTCATCGAACTGCTGCAGCGTGGCGATGGCGCGACTCTCGCTGAGCTTGTCTCCGCCACCGGCTGGCTGCCGCACACGACGCGGGCCGCGCTCACCGGCCTGCGCAAGCGCGGCTACGCCGTCGGGATTGATCGGGCCGACAAGGCGCGAGGATCGGTCTATCGGATCGAGCCAACAGAGATGGGCGACGATAGCGCCACACCGGACGTTGAGGCGGCGCCGACTTGCGAAGCTCCGCCGGATCGGCCCGGGCACGCCGCGAATCTGCGAACCCGTCGGGCGGCGTGATGGCGACGCGACGAAACGCAAACGGCGCCGGCGAGGCATCCGTCCCGCCGGCGCCATCGTTGTCAAAGGGCGAGGCACTCGACGGTCTGGTCGCGAGCCTTTCCGGCCTCAACATGGATCAGCTTCGCCTCCAATGGCGAAACCACCTGGGCGGGATCCCTCCAGCCCATCTTCCGGGATCGCTGCTCATGCGTGTGCTCGCCTATCGGAATCCAAGCCGCGGCGTTCGGAGATCTCGATCGGGCGATTTTGCGGCGCTTGCGCGAGTCTAGGGACGAAGCCCTCGAGTTGGGGGACGCTCGTCCCTTTGCAACCCGCGGACCGACGACGCGCGAGGGCGTCGGGCTCAAATCCGGAGCTCTGCTGGTCCGCGAATGGAACGGCCGTCTCGAGCGGGTCATGATCCTCGACGACGGGTGCGCCTGGAACGGCTGCGTTTACCGCAGCCTTTCGCAGGTCGCCAAGGCGATCACCGGCACGAATTGGAACGGACACCGCTTCTTCGGGTTGAAGGCGGTCAGGACCGGCGCCTCCAACAGAAAAAGAAACGTCACCCCAAGACCGGGAACTCATTGCTCGATATTGGCGTGTCGCCAACCCTCGCCGGGTTCGCCCCCGCAATGCCCGATCGTTCGCCGCCTCTCGCAACCAAGGGGTCCAATTCGGCATCTCCGAACGAATCGGCTTGGCGACACAGCGGCGAGCGGAGAGGTCGCGCACGATTGGGCGCTCGCCGGATGCGGCCTCATCATGAAATCATGGGTGGACGTGGCGCCTGATGTTCAGGCGGGCCGCCTTGTCCGAGTCCTGCCCGAGTGGCGCAGCGAGCCCACGCCGGTCTGCGGACTCTTCCCCTCAAGCCCGCGACTGCCTCTCCGCGTGCGCCTCTTTCTCGAAGCCATGGTCGGCCGACTTGCCTCTGTCGAAGCACTGCCGCTCCACCTGGGAAGTGGCCGGCCTCGATGAGAACCTGCTTGAGCGGGCAAGACCGGCCATTGGTTTTGCAATGACCCAGCCGTCCGGTGTGCGCAAGGAGCGGACGTTGCCGGACGGTTCGGCGAACGGGTAAATTCGACCCTTTGCTGCTTTTTCAGACTGGTCCCGTTAATGGACGGATTGCGGCATTGGGCGACCGTTCCGGGAGGGAGCTCCGAACGCGTCAGATCGACCCGAAGCAGAAATAAGTGTCTCCCCGCGCGGGTCGCCTAACGCGACTGTCGTGCCGAGAGCGGTGCGCGAGCCGGTCCCTAGGGCATTTGAACGCCACTTAATTGACAGAAGCGCACGTACACGCCATAGGTTGTGCTGCTCGAGCTCATAATGGGGAACGATCATGGCGGGCAATCTTGAAAATATGAGCGTCAGGGCGCAGCGCACCCGACGCAACATGCTGAAGATGGGCGCGATCGCAGCGTCAGCGGTTGTCGCGGCTCTCGCCTCAGCAAAGAGCGGGTTGGCCGCACCTCCCCCACCTCCCCCACCTCCCCCTGGACCTCATCAGTCCCCACCTCCCCCACCTCCCCCTGGACCTCATCAGTGCTTCTTAAGAGGCACGACAATTCTGACTGCCGACGGCGCTCGCAGAATTGAAGACCTGGCGATCGGCGATTTGTTGCCTACGGTTTTCGGGGGAGTACGTCCCATTCAGTGGATTGGACGCTATCCATTCAGGAAGAGTGATCCGTCAAAGCCATGGCCGAAGGACGTGCGCCCCATCCGGGTCGCCCGCGCGGCGATCGCGCCCGATGTTCCACACGCCGACCTCTTTGTGACGAGATGGCATGCCTTGCTCATCGACGGCCTGCTGATACCTGCCGGAAACCTGATCAACGGCACAACAATCGCTCGCGATGAGGCGAGCGAGGACGACGAGTTAGAGTTCTTTCACATCAAACTGGAAAGTCACGACGCAATCTATGCCGAAGGGGCTCCGGTCGAAACGATGCTGCGCGTGGACGAAAGCTCAGTCAACTTCGCCGAGTATTTCCGGATGTACGGCGTACCGGAGACTGAAGGAGCTCGCTGCGCCCCGTTTGCTTCCTACGGCGGCATGCCCGATGACTACCGCGGCATGCGCGGTGAACTGAAGTCACGGATCCGCAGCGCAATCTCGCCTTGGCTTGATCGGCGAGAGCCTATCGACGTGATTCGCGACCGGTTGGAGGAGCGCGGAATCATCCTTTCTCGACAGTCGGAGTCCGTCCACTAGACCTCCGGGCAAACAGCCGTAGCGAAATGCCCGCTTTATGCCCGCTTTTGATAGACGAAGGCGACAGGTCGATCCCACCCAGACCGTCGAGTCGCTCGCCATCCGCGAGGGCAAAAGCGAGCGCTCGATCCGAATGACGCTGTCCCTTGCGTTCATGTCCCCCGCTCTGGCGGAAGCCGCAATGGAGGGTCGGCTTCCGCGCGGGTTCTGCATCAAGCGCCTGACCGACCTGCCGATGCTCTGGTCCGAGCAATGGGGCGCCATCGGACTGCAGGCGCCGGCTCAGGTTCGAGCCGAACTCCGCTGATCCATCCCGCTCCTTTCCGCGCGCCGCGAATCCTCCTTGTCGTCATCGGAAGGCGCTCAGCCTCTGCTTCGACCTCTCCATCTCGTGGTCCGGGAAACGGAATTTTGCGGGCTGAGACTGGCGGGCGAATTCAGACGCAGAACGCGTGAGAACGGTGGGAATTCGGTTCGCAGACCGCGACACTCCTCGCTAACCGACCGAAATTGCGAGGGTTTCTGCCGACCCGGAAACCGCGGCGGTTTGCCGGGACTGCATGGTGGCGGAGGCAGTCTTGTGAAACTGGTCTCCGAGAGGGCAAATTCCCTAAGATTCTGAACAGGGAAATAAATCGCCAGATCAGGGAATGATATTCCCTCGAACAGGAAATCATTGGCGCAAATGCGTAGCCTGAGAAAGGAAGGCGGACGCCAGTCGAAGATCCCGCCGCGCGCCAGTTTGAAGGCGGCCTCGCCTCAATTTAACCTAGAAGCTTCGCAAAATTTTCTTATGCAATTCGATGGCGTTCGGGCGTGGGCTGTCGCGAGGACACAAAGGGGGCGGCGCAGGAGCCGGAAAAGGATGGATGAGGACTCACCGATTAAACAAATGGTTGCTGCCAATCTGGCGACCTTGGATCCGGCGTGCGACAGTCCGCCGAAACCTGACGAACCCCTGAATGTTACGCTCGGTCGCCGGATGAAATACCCGGGCGATCGCGGTTATGTGAAGTTTCTCACGGGGCTAGAGCCTGTTAGGAACTGACGCCATATTAAGTGTCTGAATTTTCGAGACTGTGCTCCCCCAAGGTCAGACTTCTGAACTCTCGTTTCTGTCTGTTTGGCCGGGTGCAGACGTTCATGAAGCCGATAAGCCAAGCATTTGCGAGTACAAACCCTGTCCGATTGGCCCCACAGCAATGCCGGTTCCTAACAGCCTCTAGGATACGATCGAAATTGGGCGGGGCTCCTGGCCGCTTGGGTCGTAGCCACCGGGCGCCGAAAGGCTCAGGCAGCTGAGATGCAATTGAAGGTCTTTGAAGCGATTCGCTTCATCGCCAAGCCAGGGAGGATGAAGGAACCATTCCTCCGCCAGACGCGGATCATACTTTCAGCTTGCGAGGATACGGCCCTCCTGGACGAGTTGTTTGAGGACGCTCCTTTGCGCGAGCTCGAGTTCATAGAACACCTAAGATTGGCTGTAGAGGGGGATCGGCTTGCACGGCAAAGCGCAACGACAATCGCAGCTGCGATAAAACATCGGGCGTCCGTCCGGCGCGGGCCAAAAGTCAGCCCGGCCTCTGCGGCGCATGAATACTTGTTGGAAACGCTCCATATTATCGGCAGCGGGGCGTACACTTGGAGTGACATCGAATCGGGCTTTACCGACCAAATGACACAAGCGACGGCAGAGGAATTCGATGAGCCCGGTTTTGACCCCCGACCGGCCTATCAGAGAGTTCGAGCACGAGAGGCGCTGAAGCGAACTGCCAGAGGAATGGTAAGCCGAATCGGCGCCACGATCGGGAGTGAGCGCGGCGAGCATCGCACATGAATTGTCGCTCTTGGATTTCGGCAACATGATTGGGCCGATGATTACAGGTGGGACAGTGTCAGTGAAGATTTTACGGACCAGATGACCCAAGCGACCGACTGGCGTTTGGCGACCTGACTTTGACCCACTCCCGGCTCGCCCTCGGCAGAGAGGTCGCGTAAGGCTGAGGTCGAACTGACGGCCGCGCTGACGGCGCGCGGCCCCGCCAACGTTCGGAACAACGTCAATTAGTGCCTTAGCGCTCGCGCGAGGAATCGCTGAAATTGGGTATCCCCTTCATTGCCCCGTTGTCCGAGAGTCGCTGGAACCCGGTGGCTTGACGATGGCGTTGTAGGGCGCGGGTCCAACGGCGAGGGCTTGTTGGGCGAGGCGATGAAAGAGCAGCCCGCGGGCCTTTGATCTGCGGCGATTGAAGCGGAAGGTGAATTCGTCGAGGTAGTAGTCGAGATGTTGATGCTGGACGCCACCTTGGTGAGTACCGATCAGCCATCGCTTGAGCAGCGAGGCGACGAGGTGGACGCGCGGCATGACTTCGTGCGCCAGGTCGGAGCCGCCGCTGAGGACCGTGACCTGATGCTGGTAACCGGCCGCCGCCAGTCCGGCACAACCCCTCCAGCCGTCGGTGTGAACCATCGCCCCGCGCTTCACAGCGCCTTGGACGAAGGGAAGCAGGCTGTCTGTCGAGACATCTCCGATCTGCTGAAGGCGGATGCGGCCAAGCCCCCGGCCGTTCTTCTCGACTGCTATGGCGACGATGGCCTTGCTCTCGGTTTCTCGGCCTCGCGTACCCTGTTCCGGGCCACCAACATAGGTTTCATCAACCTCGATCGCACCAGACAGCAGGTCCCGGCCCGGCCGGACCATGGCGCGGCGCAGTTTGTGCAGCCAGGTCCAGGCAGTTTCGTAGCTGCCAAGCCCCAATTCCCTCTGGAGGCCGAGCGCACTGACCCCATTCTTCTGGCTGGTGACGAACCACATCGCCAGAAACCACATCCGCAACGGCTTACGGGCACCCTCGAAGATCGTCCCGGCGGTCAGCGATGTCTGTTTGCGGCAGGCCCGACACCGCAGCCATCCCCCTGCCATCACCCATGGCTCCCCCGCCTCTCCGCAATGGGGGCAGGTAAATCCCTGAGGCCAGCGCAAACGACGGATGTACTCGCGGCAGGCCGCGTCGTCACGGAAGCGTTCGTCCATCGCCTGAAACGTGCGCGGGTAATCAAGTCCAGCGACCGGGTGTCGAGTGGTGTCCACCAGACAGGCGTACCACGTCCCTCAGGGGCAGTGAAGGGGATACCCATTTCGCTGAAAACCGTGATTCTGACCTGATCACGGAGAGCGGCCATGGGTGCTGCGAACATTTTTTCTTCATCGAATAGCCATTTGGAATCGGCGGGCGCGCCTCGGATCGAATGGGCGCCGATCGCGACAATTCGCCCCAATCCCAAAAACGCTCGGACGCATTCGCGAAAGCAGATCCGCCAGATCGCCGCCAGCATCCGGAAGCTCGGATTTTTGAACCCGCTGATCGTCGACGAAGCCAACATGATCCTTGCTGGCCATGGGCGTCTTGAGGCCGCCCGCCTCGAAGGCTTGACCCACGTGCCCATCATCCGTTTCAAACGTCTGGCGCCAAAATTCGGCGTTCCCGCGCAGGACGACGAGGGCTTGAACACGCTCGCGCGATTTTGGCACGAGCTGCCTGCATGGCCGGATGTAGTCGGCGGCCTCTATCGGTTGAAGCCCCGCTACATGATCGCCCCCTTGTCGAACGGACATGTCGCACTTCTCGTATCCATGTCCAAATCGCTCGGGCTGCCGTGGGACATGATCTTCGGCGCCGATCTGTTCCGGCATTACAAGCCCGATCCGGAGACTTATCTCGGCGCGGCCGCGTCCATAAAGGCTTCGCCCACCAGATCTGCGCCCTCTGGACGCCCGACGGGCGGCTCGTCGCCAACGGCGTCCAGATCAGCTGGTACAAGGAGTGAGCGGCGCGCCGGGGCGCGCCTGTCGCCCGCGCCATTCCCGACGCCATCGTATCTGCGTCGCGCGTGCTATTCCGTCCGTGGAGACTTTGCAAACTGAGCACGCCTGCCGATTTACTCCGCAGGCGCTCGCGGCGAGATTGTGAGACCTTGGGCTATGCCAGTATGAGTTCCTTGGCGCCTGGCTCAAGAACGGAGCCTTCGATCTTAGGTCCATCGCGTAACGCGCGCTGGAAGGCCTCTCCGGTGTCGAACAGTCCCGCATAACTCATCGTCTGGCCAATGCGACGAGGTGTTCCAATGATTTGCGGCTTGCACCCCGCTGCCTTCAAGACGCGGAAAGTTGGCCCGTCACAAACGGCGACGATCTGAGTCAAGCCGGCGAGCGTAGCGACCTCGCCGATCCCCACAAGCAGTTCTGCAAGAACGTAATTGACGCCGCCTCTGGTGCGTTCCGGCTGGCCCTCCGAGATCACGCAAATGCGCGAAGCCTCCCAAATTGTGGCACTTTCGATGACTTCGCCATGATCAAGCAAGCACGAAAAAACGTCACGGAGCATATTTGGCCCGGTTGTCGGTAGTAATCGTAATGAACCCCAATATTTTCCGGAGTATTGGTCGACAGAAATAATATATATAGGATTTTCGTCGTCAAAATTATCTCTCTCATATCCGTTTTTTACAGTAACATCCCATCCAAGACGCTCGAAGAAAGTTTGTGCTCTGCAGCGAAACATTGCGTTAATCTCGTTTGGAAATGACAACGCGCGTGCTCCTTGAATAAGCCGAATCATTTTCTCGCCCCCTTGCTCGTTATACAGCGAGGAGACATTAACCAAATCGATCTTTAGAGCAATATTATGCCGTTACGTCATTATCATTAATAAATTTTCTCTAGAATGTCAGGGGAAAATAGCTTCCGTAGCGATAGCAAGCGCGACCGCTTGGGTCAAACTAATGCAACGCAATTTGTGGCGGGCATTGTCCAAATAAAGTTTTACTATGCTAGGCGACACGCCAACTTCTCCCGCAATGTCATTGACACTTCTTTGTCTTGCAAACAAAATAAGATATCTCTTTTCGTTTTCAGACAGAGCCGGGGGAAACGGAGGCGCCTTCCTTGTGAAGCTCGCGGCCGAGTCGATAAGCGCGGCAATTGACTGAAGCGAAGTCATATTGTCCTTTTTATACTTAGACCATTTCCGCTTTGAATAATCACTTGTGAAGGACACCAAGGCAAAACCGCCGTCTCGATTGCGAACCGGGAGTGAGACGCCGTTGCGTCCAATGTCATGAGCAATTGCGTCATCAAAAAAGGCACCGATATTAGAATTGTCCGTTCTTATTTCGTCCCAGTCAAAGGGAATGACGCAAGTGCACCCAAATGTCACAACCGGATCAATGAGAAAATAATTTCTTTCTGAATAGCGATTTTGCCAGGCAATTGGAAAAGTCACGATGGTGTTTATTATTCTAGAATCTGAATGAGAGACAAAACGTACGTATGAAATATATCGTACGTCCATCGCCGCCGCGACATTCTCCAATACTTCTTCCAAGGTTTGTGGGCATTGGCCTCGCAAGAAATTGGTTAAAAGCATAGCGGCGGAATCCGCGATCACGCTCGTCATAAGTGGACCCTTGCGTTACGCTGGATAGTTAACAATGGATCACATGGTTTTCATCGCGGGACCTAGTGTCTGTACAATCCAAGGCGGCACGCTCCACTGGGGACGAACAATGTCGAGCCAGACGCAGGCGGTGGCGAACCCCGGCCTGTGACGCGCTCGCAACAATGGGCCGTCATGCATTAATAACTTGTGATTCGAAAAATTCTGGATGAAATTGGGGTCGCCACTTGTCCCGCCTGAGCGACGATTTCATCCAACCTGCCGGCGTGGCATCGGAAGCGCTTTTTCGGCCACCACGGCTTCACCAAGCCCGGACTTCAATCCTGTCTTTCGCGATCCGATGTCAAGATCTTCGTACGCGTCCGAGAGGCGCCGCCTTGTGAGCGGGTGAGACTGGCGTAGGACCAGTGGCTAGCACGAGGTTAGCCACAGGGTCATGGATCGGGTTGAGGTGATCACGTCGATTGAGCGTCGGCGGCGCTGGAGCGCGGCGGAGAAGGCCCGGCTTGTCGCTGCGATGAACGAACCGGGCGCCGTGGTGACGGAGATAGCTCGCAGCGCGGGCGTCGTGGCGAGCCTTCTGTATCGTTGGCGGCGGCAGTTTGCGGCGGAACGCGAGATGGCGGCGTTTGTGCCGGTGAGGATTTCTCCCGACCTGAACGAGTCGGCGTCCGCGACCGCTCCGGTCTGTGCGCCACCGCCGGCGCCGTCGTCTTCGATCACGATCGCTTTCGGCCAGCAGGTTCGCATGACGATCGAGGGCGCGCCGGACGCGGCAACATTGGCGAGCGTGATCGGCGCGCTGTCGGCACGGGATCGCTGGCGATGATCGCGTTTCCGAGCGGGGCTCGGGTATGGCTTGCGACCGGGCACACCGACATGCGCAAGGGGTTCGGCTCGCTGGCGCTCATTGTGCAGGAGGGGTTCAAGCGCGATCCGCATGCCGGCGATTTATGGGTCTTCCGGGGACGCAGGGGAGACCTGATCAAGCTGATCTGGCATGACGGCGACGGCGCGTGTTTGTTCGTAAAGAGGCTGGAGCGGGGGCGGTTCCTGTGGCCCTCTGTCGCGGACGGCGTGGTGACGATCTCGGCTGCGCAACTGTCCTATCTCTTGTCGGGCATTGACTGGCGAATGCCGCAGAAAACCTGGCGTCCCACAGCGGCCGGATGACTGCGGCCGATTGACTCAGGGGGTCGTTTGGCGGACGACTTTTGCTGCCGAATCTGCTCTCGTCGTCGTCGTGACGAGCCCGCACGAACATCCTGTCGACGGTCTGCCTGACGACCTTCCTAACGATCTGGCGAGCGCGCACGCGATGATCCTCGCCCAGCGCGAGATGCTCTCCGCCGCGCAGAACGAAGCGAAAGTTCGCGCCCTCGAGATCGAGCGGCTGAAGCTGCAACTGGCCAAGGCGCGCCGCGAGACCTACGGCCAGTCGTCGGAACGGAGCAAGCTTCTTGTCGAGCAGCTCGAACTGGCGATCGAGGATTTGGAGGAGACGCAGGCCGAGGAAGAGACCAAGGCCGAGATCTCGGCGCCTGAGACCGCCAAGGCGCCACGGCGACGCGCGCCGCGCGGGCCCCGCAAGCTTCCGGACAATCTTCCGGTCGAACGCATTGTCGAGCCAGCCCCTTGCCTTTGCGGCCGATGCGGCGGCGCGCGGCTGCGCAAGCTTGGCGAGGTGGTGTCCAAGACGCTCGAATGCGAGCCGCGACGCTGGAAGATCATCGAGCGGGTGCGCGAGAAGTTCGCCTGCCGGGACTGCGACGGCGTCACCGAGCCGCCAGCGCCGTCACATCCGATCCCACGCGGCTTCGCCGGCCCGAGCCTTCGAGAAGACGGTCATCTACAAGCGACACTCACGAAACCACCTGCTCGACCAAGTCGAGAGCTTTCGCGTTGGCGACCGAGACAGCGACCGCGAGGACGACCTACTCGACACCTTCTGCTACGGCGTCGCGCTGGCACTCGGGAATAGCGAAGGCTTCTGATAACTGGCGCGACTGTCCGGCCGCCTAGAGAGTCAACTCAACTGCGGCCGGTGATCCGCCCGATCGAGCTTCTCCGCCCTGCGGGCGCTGGAAAGGCCAGGCGTCGCCTTCTTCAGCCGCGAAAAGCTGCTCGTCGACGATCAGCCCGTACCGCCGCCGAGCCGCTGCGACTCCGTCTTCGCGGTGATCGACACAGCCGTCAAAACGGGAACCGACAACGACGGGACGGCGGTGACCTTCTTCGGCTACGATCAACACGCCCCCATTCCGCTCGTGATTCTCGACTGGGACATCGACCAGATCGAGGGTGCCGTTCTCGAAAGCTGGTTGCCGAGCGTGTTCTTGAGGCTCGAGGAGCTTGCCCGCCTCTGCGGCGCTCGCATGGGCTCGATCGGAGCGTTCATCGAGGACAAGAGCGCGGGCATGATCCTCCTACAGCAGGCCTTGCGGCGGGGAATGCCGGCGCAACCGATCAACTCCAAGCTCACCGCCGTCGGTAAGGACGAGCGGGCGATGTCGGTGTCCGGCTACGTGCATCAGGGCCGCGTCAAATATTCGGCGCCGGCGTTTCATAAAACCACCACCTACAAAGGTCATTCGCGTAACCATCTGCTCGACCAAGTCGAGAGCTTTCGCATCGGCGCCAAAGACAGCAAACGTGAGGACGACCTCCTTGACGCCTTCTGCTACGGCATCGCCATGGCCCTAGGGAATAGGGAGGGGTTCTAACCGAGAGGTGCGTGTTGTTTTCTACTGAGAACTGGCCCACTAGGCAGGGGAATTGAGGCCCAACGGCTAGCGAAGGCTTCTGATTCAAGCCTGCTCTCGAATGACAGGCGCGCGCCGACTGCGGTTATTCGAAGGCATCGCCAAGAGCATCGCGGTTCGAATCCCCAGGTAGGTGCTGGTGTGGAAGCGGTCGCTGCCCTTCAACGCGGGCTCCGGCGTCAAGAGCCGCCAGTGCCAATTCGAACTCTCGGCGGTCTCTTGAGGACGGCGTCCTGAAGATAGCCGTCCTCGGCTTCCGCCCGAACGGAGGCTGGTTACCCGGCCAAGTCATGGACTCCGAGGGCCTTCGCTTGCGCGAGATTATGACGGCTGGCGTAACCGCCGTCGGCCGCGGCTTGCCGAGGCGCGTCGCCATAGAAGGCGATGTGGCGCTTCAGCATGGGCAAGAACCGTTCGCTATCCGCCGGATTGCCGGCTTCGATCACCAGGTCGAGGATCAAGCCGCTCCGGCCAGTGGTCAGGTTGAGCTTGTGCCCATATTCAACCTCGCGTCCGCCTTTGACGATGATGTCGGCGTGCGGCTCGAACAGGCTGACGATCTTTTCGTTGGCGGCGATCGTCTCGCCCTGAAGAACGCGACGCTCGGTTTGCCGGATGATCCGCTCAATCAGCGGGCGATAGTGCCGGAACTCGGCTTGCCATTGCGTCACCGTCACCGGGTCCAGCGCCTGCGATAACAGCGCCGCGGCCTGATCGGCGTAGGTCAAGGTCGCACGGGTCAGCTTGATCAACTCACGATAATGTGGGACTCGGTTCGGTCGAATGCGGGCGTACTCGATGGCGCGCGCCCGCTTTTTCGCCGCCCGCCGATGATCGCGCCATACGAGACGGCCCCCGATCAAGGTATCGGCGCCTGTCAACAGCCGCACCATCACGCGGACCGCATCCCAGAGAAGGCTGCTGTCGCTCGGGTCATGCGTCAGCGCGGCGGTGACCGTGCTGTCCAGCCGAACGACCTTGCCGGTTTCGACTTTCGCCTGCCGCGCGCTGGCAAGCAGGATGCGATTGATCGCTTCCCACGTCTCGGCCCGGATGGCGCTGGTCGTCTTCTGCAGCACCGACTTCTTCGGGGTCCACGACAGTGGCAGCCGGGCGAAGGCGCGAAACGAGGCGGAGTCTTCAAGGTGAAACGCCAGCTCCTCATAGCTCAGCTGGCGATGTTGCTTGAGAAGCCCACAGCGCAAGACCGACTCGGCCGGCAGACCCTGTCGCCCGGTCTCCATAACGTCATGCCGCCGCAGATCTTCCGCCACCAGCCCGATGAGCTCGCGATGCTCGTCCAGCCACTGCGACATCGCCTTCAGCTCGCGGCCGATCTCGTGATCGGCGAAAAGATCGAATAGGCTGGCCTGGACGGTGCGTTCCTGACGCATTGTCGGGCTCCGGCGGTGGCGGTTTTGTCTTTGGAATCAGTGGCTTGATTCGCAAAGCCTACTCGAAACCGCCGGGCCTTGCACCCGCCGAATCAACGATTTACCGAATTATCTCAATGGCTTGGCATCTATGGACGCGCACTAGCTGTGAGCTTTCAGGAGGTTGTCCATTCGGTTTTGGCCGTGAAGGCTGATGTCGCCAAAACCTCAGTGATTCGCGGGGGACCGAATGGACACGCACAAGAATGCGCCTTTGACGCCGAAAGGTCGAGAGATGATGGTTCGCGCCGTGTTGGACTGCGGGCTGTCCAAAGCGGCCGCCGCGCGCCAGTTCAACACCACGCCCAAGACTGTCGCGAAATGGGTCCGGCGCTTCCGCGCCGAAGGCGTCGACGGTTTGCACGACCGCTCGTCAAGGCCCCTTTCATCGCCAAGCCAAACGCCGCCGGCCACATGCGCGGCGGTCGAGGCTTTGCGCAGGCAGCGCCATCCTGGCAAGCAGATCGCCGCCGAGGTCGGCGTTTCGGCGGCGACGGTCAGCCGGATCCTGCGGCGGCTCGGGCTTAACCGGCTCTCGTCCCTGGAGCCGGCCGAGCCGATCCGGCGCTATGAGCGCGCGACGCCTGGCGAGCTCATCCATATCGATATCAAGAAACTCGGCCGGATCGGCTCGGTGGGACACCGGATCACGGGGCGGCGAACAGGCGCGGTCAACCGCCACCTCGGCATTGGCTGGGAGTTTGTCCACGTCTGCATCGACGATGCATCCCGCATCGCCTTTAGTCAGGTCATGAAGGACGAAAGAAAATCCAGCGCAATCGCCTTCCTTGCGGCGGCGGTGGCCCATTACGCAAGCCTCGGCGTCAAGGTCGAGCGCGTCATGACTGACAACGGATCGTGCTATCGCTCGCGAGCCTTCGCGCAGGCGTGCAAGAAGCTTGGCCTCAAGCACATCAGAACCAAGCCTTACACGCCCAAAACGAACGGAAAGGCCGAACGCTTCATCCAGACCAGCCTACGGGAATGGGCCTATGCGCAGGCCTACAACAGCTCAGACGAACGCACCGCCGAGCTGCCCCGATGGCTCCATCGATACAATTGGCATAGACCCCATGGCAGCCTGGACGCCAAGCCCCCCATCAGCCGACTTGCCCTTTCCAAGGACAACCTGTTGAGGCTCCACAACTAGCTAGCCGCGAATCCCGGATAGATCTCGACGCCCAGCAATTCAGCGCACTTGGCGAGTCAGCGGGCAACCATCCCAAGAGAGCCGACGAAATTGCCGTGATTGCCGAGAAGGCGCGGCATCGGCCAGTTCGGCAGGGCCATACCCCCGGTGGCCGTCAAGACGAGATACCGGTCCTTGGAGACCGGCGTTTTGAGAGGCATTTCCGGGTCGGTGCGCCACTCGGGGGTCAACCGGTCGAGACCGATCGGGTCGATGACCGAATGTGGGCGCCGACTTCCGAGCCCTTTTCGAGGACAACGACAGACAGGTTGGCGTCCAGTTGCTTCAGCCGGATCGCAGCGGCGGAGGCCGGCCGGTCCTGCTCCGACGATGACGACGTCGAATTCCATCGCCTCGCGAACGGGCAGCTCCTTGGAAAACTCCATGACCTTCCTTTTTCGTCCTTTTGTTGAAAACCAAGCAGCAGCGCATGGGGCGGTCGCCGAGACGCCGGATCTCCGTTGCGCCGGGCGATGCCCTCGGCCGCAAGTTTGCCGCTTGCACGCATTCTTCCTCTCGAAGCGGCCCTACCCCTTCAGGCGCGCGAGCGGCGCCGGCGCGATGCTGTCCTCGGGCACGAAGAAATCGACCGCGAGATCTGCGTCGGGTCGACGCGGTAATGGTCGAATTCGGTGACGCCGTTTTCCGCGAGGAAAGTATCGTCGATCAGGAACCGGCCGGTGAATTCGCGCGCGGGCATATTGAATATGAGATAGGCGGCATCCGCCAGAATTTCGGGCGTGCGCGAGGCGCGCACCAACGCATCGCCGCCAAGCACGTTCTTCACCGCCGAAGTCGCGATCGTTGTGCGCGGCCACAAGGCGCTGACCGCGACGCCTTGTTTGCGAAATTCGCCGGCGAGGCCGAGTACGACGAGGCTCATGCCGAATTTCGCCATCGAATAGGCGGTGTGAGGGGCGAACCTCTTCTCCTTCATGTCGAGCGGCGGCGACAGCATCAGAATGTGCGGATTCGCGGCCTTGAACAAATAGGGCGCCGCGAACTTGGACACCATGAACGTGCCACGCGTATTGATCTGATGCATGAGATCGAAGCGCTTCATGTCCGTCGCCTGGCTGTCGGTCGTCGAGATGGCGCTCGCATTGTTGACGACAATGTCGATGCCGCCAAATTGCCGCGCGGTTTCATCAAGCGCGCCGCGAACCGCCGCCTCGTCACGCACGTCGACAGTCATCGGCAAGGCATTGCCGCCCGCCGCCTCGATCTCTTTGGCGGCGGTGTAGATCGTGCCGGGCAGTTTGGGGTTGATCTCGGCGGTCTTGGCGGCGATGGCGACATTGGCGCCGTCGCGCGCGGCGCGCAGGCCGATCGCGAGACCGATGCCGCGCGACGCGCCGGTAATGAACAGCGTTTTTCCCCGGAGCGTTGGCGTCGCCATACGATCCTCCCGTTTGAATTGGAATTGATGTCCTGCGCGGCCGAGTCTACTTTCGCCCGCATGTTGGCGACATGAGCGCCGAAAGCAATTCCTTTCTTTCGTTTGAAGGCCAAGCTGCGATTTCGCTCGTCGCGCCTCGTCCCGGCCGTAACCTCGGACGAATTCAAATTGCCGTTCTCACCCCGGATTCCAAGGTTCGTTTCGGACAGCAAGAGGTTTTTTCGGCCATGTCCAAGAAAGCAGGAAACTACGTTCGCTGCGCTTCGAATTCGGAATAGATCGGGCCTCTCGGAGGGACATAGCCAAGTCCTCGGGGCGGTTCCGCTATGCTGGGCCGCTGTGGCCGATCTGCACCCCTATTTGCCGCGCTGCACCTTGGCGGAGCCAATCGGATTCGGCATCATCCGATTTGTGCTGGGATCCAAAATTGTCCGGAGGTGAGTGCTGGCAAGAGCTAACCCGGCGAGACACACCCTGCTATTCTGCGCCCTTGCTCGCCGAGAAACCTGATTCAAAGGGCGCGGTCCATTCGACATCGGCGCGAGTTCGAGGAAATGGCCCACCAGCCGGCCCAGGCCGGGACGTTCTTGCTGGACATCGCTTCGGCGGCCCACGGGGCTGGCGCTCGACCCATCGACGAGTTTGACGCTCAGTTGGGCGCGCATGCGACGATCGTTTGCGCATCGATCTCAAACGAAAACCCGCCTAACGTAGAACATCGATCGGCAAAATCGTTGTCTCCAATCATGTCGCGATATCGACGGGGGAGAGCGACGCAATGATCGAGATCGGATGGGAACAAAGGATCTATCCCGCCGCGAAAATTGCGATTGTAGTGGACGCGCTCGCGGCAGAGGGCGTCCCGCTCGCCGACGCGCTTCAGAGGACGTTCCTTTCGCCGAGCGAACTGCGATCGCCAACGACTCAGGTCTCGGTGAACCAGGTCATCGAATCCTATCGAAACGCGATTCGGCTTTCCCACGCTCCTCACTTCGCCTTCGAAACGGGGCTGAAGGCGCACGTCTCGTCATATGGAATGTACGGCTTCGCGATCCTCAGCAGCATGAACTTTCGCGAGACCATGCAATTCGCCGTCAAGTATCACCAGCTCGCGACCCCTTTGGTCAGACTGCAGTTCCGCGAAGCGGCGGGCCTTGCGGACTGGATGATCGATCCGTTGCCGCATCCGGCGATTGACGCGCGGCTATTCCGGTTCATTGTCGAAATGCAATTCGGCGTCCACGTGTCCCTCCACCGCGACATCATGGGATCAGGATTTTATCCTTCCGCCCTTGAGGTAACATTTGCGGCGCCCGAACCTGAGGACCAATACGCACGAGCGCTCGGATGCCCGGTTGCCTTTGGGCAGCCTCGAAATCGCTTTCACTTTGATGCGGCCTGGCTTCATGGCGCCCCGCAATTCGGTAACGAAATCACTTACGCGTCGGTTCTCGCTCTCTGCGATAACTTGCACGATCGATTGCAGAACCGGATTGGCGTGGCCGGAAAGGTGCGGTCGTTTCTGCTCGCGACCTTGGGGCGAAACACGAGCCTGGAGCACGTCGCCGCACATCTGGGCGTCCCGGTGCGCACGCTCCGACGCAAATTGCGCGACGAAGAAACGTCGTTCCGCGACCTCTTCGACCAGTTACGGGCCGAAGTGGCGATAAAATATCTGCGCGATACTCAGATGACGATCGATGATATCGCCCATGCCCTGGGTTTCAGCGAGACGTCGAATTTTCGCCACGCGTTCCGACGCTGGAATCACGCTTCGCCGCAAGAGGTCAGGCGCTCTCTACAGTTGGGCCAGATCGGCGAACTCTGACGTTGCGCGCATCCCTTGCTGACAAGGTCGCCGCCCCCTCGCCTATGCTCCGCGCCGCTCGCAAGACACGACGCAGCCGGTTTCGCAGTAGTGATTGCCTCAGTCGCGCATTGTGGCCGAAAGAAACCCCTGATTGGCCGAAGGTAACCTTACGTCGGCCTCCCGAAACCGGCATATGTTCTCGCAGGAGCCCGCAACGTTGCGCGCGCCCCCCGAAAAGAGAGCGATAGCGCGCCGCTCACGCGTCACGCGGGGCCGCAGCAACAAGACGGCGAAGAGAGGGAAGAAACAGTGTCGGGCAAACTCATCGATGTGACGGCCTCAGCGTATCAGTTTCCTCTTCTCATCAAGCACCTTCTCCATTCGTCTATGCTGCATGCGGCGGATCAGGAGATCGTATACCGCGATCAGAAGCGCTTCACCTATCGCATGCTGCGCGACCGCATCGGTCGTCTGGCGGGCGGACTTAAAGAACTGGGCGTGCGTCCGGGCGACACCGTCGGCGTGATGGATTGGGATACGCATCGGTTCCTGGAGGCGTTCTTCGCCATCCCGATGATGGGCGCGATCCTGCAGACGGTGAACGTGCGTCTATCTCATGAACAGATCATCTATACGATCGAACACGCTGGCGCGACGACCCTGCTGGTCAACGACGAATTCCTCAGGCTTCTCGCAGAGATTCGGCCCCGTCTGACGAAGGTCAGGACCATCATCGTCATGTCGGACAACGACTCGTTCGTCCTGCGCGAGGAGGGCGTCGCCGGTCATTACGAAGACATGCTGGCGGCGGCTTCACCCGATTTCGACTTTCCCGATTTCGACGAGAACACGCAGGCCACGACCTTTTACACCAGCGGGACGACGGGGGCGCCGAAGGGCGTCTATTTCAGCCATCGGCAGATGGTTCTGCACACGATCAGCGAACTCGCGGCGTTCGGAATGGCGCCCAAGCAGGGCCGCTTTCACAGCGAAAGCGTCTATATGCCGATCACCCCGATGTTTCATGTCCATGCGTGGGGGTTCCCTTACGCCGCGACCACGGCGGGCGCCAAGCAAGTCTACCCTGGACGCTATCTTCCGGACCTGCTCCTGAAGCTGATCAAGAGCGAGGGCGTGACCTTTCACCCATTGCGTGCCGACGATCCTGCTGATGCTGCTGGACGCTCCGGCGAGCGCCGACACGGATCTCAGCGGCCTGACCATGGTGATCGGGGGAGCGGCGCTGCCCAAGATGCTTGCTCTGCGCGCGATGGCGCGCGGCATCGATATCTTTACCGGCTACGGAATGTCTGAAACGGGCCCGGTCCTCACCCTGGCGCATCTCAAGGCATCGATGCTCAGCGGCGTCGCCGACGACGAAGTGAACTTCAGGACCAAGACCGGACGCCCCATTCCCCTGGTGGACATTCGGGTTGTCGATTCCGACATGAAGAATGTCGCACATGACGGCAAGGCGTCCGGCGAAATCGTCGTGCGCGCGCCATGGCTGACCCAGGGATATTACCAGAACCCCTCGGCGTCAGAGGACCTGTGGCATGGCGGCTATATGCACACCAACGACATCGCCAACATGTCGCCGCACGGCTATCTGCAGATCACGGATCGCATCAAGGACGTGATCAAGAGCGGCGGCGAATGGATTTCGTCGCTCGAGCTTGAAGACATCATCATGAAAGCCCCCGGAGTCAAGGAAGCCGCCGTCATCGGCGTCAAGGACGAGAAGTGGGGCGAACGCCCGGTGGCGCTGGTTGTTCGCGACTACCAGGCCGAGGAGGCGCCGACCGAGAATGCGATCAAGGCCCATGTCGGCGGGTTTGTGGACGCGGGCGTCATTTCGAAATACGGCGTGCCGCAAACCATTTTGTTCGTCGATCAGCTCGACCGCACGAGCGTGGGCAAGGTCGACAAGAAACTGCTTCGAACCCGTTACACGCAGGACGAATAGACCGAGGTAACGTCTGGTGAGGAGCGCGCAAGGTCGCGATTCCGGAAGAGGATGACGATGAGCGATTTGACGATGTCGAACATGAAGGACCGCGTGGGCAGCGAGCTCGGCGTGTCCGACTGGATGGTCGTGGAGCAGGAGCGGATCAACGAGTTCGCCGACTGCACCGGCGATCGTCAGTGGATCCACGTCGATGTCGACCGCGCCAAACGGGAAAGTCCCTTCGGCGGTCCGGTCGCGCATGGCTATCTCACGCTGTCGCTGATCGGTCCGCTGTCGCTCGATGTCGGCGTCGTTCCTGCGGACGCGGCGGCCGGCTTCAACTACGGCCTGGACAAGGTGCGCTTTCTGGCGCCGGTGCCGGCCGGGGGGCGCGTCCGACTGCGCATCGTCCTCGACAATGTCGAGGAAAAGAAGGACGGCCAGCTTCTCGTCAAGACCAGGAACACCATTGAAATCGAGAACAGCGACAAGCCAGCCCTGATCGCGGACGCCCTGGCGTTGCTGGTCCCTCGAAAGACGGCCAGGTAAAGGGAGACGTTCGATGGCGAAGACGACAGAAGAAGGTCCAGCAGCGGATGCGATCGCGGATGAGGCGGTGAAGCATACTCTTGCGCTCAATCCGATGGTCGGCTTGCGCGGCCGCGACTTTGTCGACGCGGCGCAGACCGTGTTCAAAGCGGCGATCGGCCGTCCGCAAATCGCGGTCAAGCAATGGTTCTCGTTCATGGGCGACCTCGGCAAGATTGTCGCCGGGGAAAGCGCGCGCGCCGCGCAGCCGGGGGACAAACGCTTCAACGATCCCGCCTGGAAAACCAGCGGCCTGCACCAAAAGCTGCTTCAGAGTTACCTGGCCTGGGGCGATGCGATCCATGCCTTCGTCGACAAGGTCGACCTCGACGACCAGGACCGCGCACGCGCCAAGCTCATCTCGGACATCCTCGTCGACGCGCTGTCGCCGACGAACGGTTTGGTTTCGAATCCGGCCGCTTTGAAAAAGCTGGTCGACACGGGGGGAGAGAGCCTCTGGTCGGGACTGAAAAACTATTTTGAAGACCTGGTCAGGAACGGCGGCATGCCGTCGCAGGTCGACGCCAAGCCGTTCCAAGTGGGCAAGAATCTCGCGACAACTCCCGGCGCCGTCGTGTTTCGCACCGAGGTTTTCGAACTCATTCAGTATAAGCCGATGACGGCCGAGGTTTGGGCGCGCCCGCTCCTCGTCGTTCCACCGCAGATCAACAAGTTCTATTCGCTGGATTTGTCTCCTGACAAAAGCATGATCCAGTTCCTGCTGCGCGAAGGCGTTCAGGTCTTTTGCATCAGTTGGCGAAACCCGACCGCCGAACAGCGCGACTGGGGTCTCGACACCTATGTCGAGGCTGTCGATGAAGCCGTTGACGCCGTGAGGGACATTGCGCGCAGCGCGGACGTCTCGGTGTTTGGGGCGTGTTCGGGCGGGATCACGTCGTCGGCCTATGCAGCGTGGCAGGCCGGCCGCGGCGAGTCCAAGGTGAAGAACCTCATCCTTGCGGTCTGCACGCTCGATCCCTCGACAGTTGACGACACGGCGCTCGGCGCGCTTATCACGCCGCAAACTGTCGAAGCCGCCAGAAAGACCTCCGAGTTTCGCGGCGTGCTGGATGGCCGCGATCTCGCGAAAGTGTTCGCCTGGATGCGGCCAAACGATCTCATCTGGAACTACTGGGTCAACAATTATCTCCTCGGCAACGCGCCGCCGGCCTTCGACATCCTCTACTGGAACAGCGACACGACCTCGCTATCTGCGCGACTGCATTCGGATTACCTGGATCTGATCAATACCAATCCGTTCCGCAAAACAGGCGCCCTGACGATCTCGGGAACGCCGGTCGACATGGGGAAGGTCAGGCTGGACGCCTATATCGTCGCGGGTTCGACCGATCACATAACGCCGTGGAAGTCGGTTTATCAGACGGCCAGAATCGTCGGCGACAGTTCGACGTTCGTCCTGTCGAACGCGGGGCACCTGCAAAGCCTCCTCAACCCACCGGGAAATCCCAAGGCGACGTTCGTGACCGGGCCGGCGAGTTCGCCCGATCCGGAGGCGTTCGCGGCAAGTGCGGCGAAGCAGTCGGGGAGCTGGTGGACGCATTGGAGCCAATGGCTGTCGACCCGGTCGGGCGACAAGGTCGGGGCGCCGGGTTCTTTGGGAAACGCCGAGCATCTGCCGGGCCAAGCCGCGCCCGGAACCTATGTGTTTGATGCGTGACGGCGAACACACGGCAGCGAGAGCGTTTCCATGAGCGGTACGAAACGCTTCGAAGCGGCGGCCGCCCGATGAACCCTCGCATGGTGCGCGTCCTCGGACAGGATCTATGGGTCTCCGTCAAGCCCGGCGCGAAGGACCGTCCGCCGCTTCTCTTGTTCAACGGCATCGGCGCCAATGTCGAACTGGCCGAGCCTTTCATGCGCGAGATGGGCGACGTCGAGACCGTGGTCTTCGACATTCCCGGCGTAGGCGGGTCGCCACTGCCAAAACTGCCTTATCGCCCGTCGACTGTCGCGCGTTGGGCCGCCGGGCTTATGCACCAGCTCGGTTATGACAGGATCGACGTCGCGGGCGTCTCCTGGGGCGGCGGCATGGCCCAGCAATTTGCACATCAATATCCGCGAGTTTGCCGGAGGCTCATCCTGGCGGCGACGTCACCCGGGGTGATCATGGTCCCCGGCAAGTTGTCGGTTCTCTGGAAGATGGCGAGCCCGCGCCGCTACGTCGACCAGGATTACCTGCACTCCATCGCAGCGGAGATCTACGGAGGAAACCTGCGCGAGGATCCAAGCCTCATTCATGCGCACGCGGAAAACATGAAGGGGGCCTCGAACCTCGGTTATCTCTACCAACTGCTGGCTATGATGGGTTGGACAAGTCTCTTGTGGCTGCACTCCCTGACGCAGCCAACTCTCGTCGTCATGGGACACGACGATCCAATTGTACCGATGGTGAACGGCCGGATCCTGACCCGGCTCATTCCGAACTCCCGGCTGGAAGTGATGCCGTGTGGTCATCTGTTCATCGTCACGATGCCGCGCGAAACAGCAAAGCTCTTCCAGCAATTCGTCGGCGAGGCGTGACATGAACTTGCCCGCGCCGATTCTCAGTCCGCCATCGAGGCTTGCGCCGTCGCTCGCACACTCCCCAACGGACCTGGAGCGTTCGAGAGATTTGGCGCGCATCAAGATCGTCGCTACGGCGCTGCTGGCTTTCAGCGTCGTTGTCGCCTTCGCGGCGAGATTCCTGGAGAGCCGTCATTGGAGCCTCGGCTATGTGGCGGCCTGGGCGGAGGCGGCGGCGGTCGGCGGACTTGCCGACTGGTATGCCCGTGGTCGCCTTGTTCCGCCATCCCTGTGGCATTCCTCTTCCTCACACCGCGATCATCTCGAGCAATCGGGAGCGCATCGCCGAAAGCTTTGGCGACTTTGTGGAAGAGCAGTTTCTTGCCCCCGATCCGATCGAGCAAAAGCTGAAATCCGTCGACTTCGCTGCGGCGGGCTCGGACTGGCTGGCCGACGAGGAGCGGAGCCTGTCGCTGTCGCGATTTGCGCTGCGGCTCTTGCCGCAAGCCTTGTCCGCCGTCGAGGAAACCGGGCTGCAGTCGTTCATGGCGCGACATGTCGTCGAACAGATCGAGGCTCTCGAAGTGGCTCCGCTTGCCGCCAGGCTGATGTCGGCCTTTGTCGAGGACCAGCGCCACCAGCGCATATTCGATGAAATTCTCATCGGGCTCGATCGGCTTCTGCAAGACGAACAAACGCAAGAGGCTGTTCGAGAGAAAATACGCGGCGAATTGCCATCGCTATTCAATCTGTTTCGCGCCGACGCCTACGTGCTGCGGCGATTGATCACGTTGATTTCGAATTTCATCCACGAAGCGCAGAGCGATCCCGACCATGCCCTGCGCCGCGACTTCGACCGGTTCGTCCAGGATTTCGTGGACAAGCTCGGCTCCTCGCCCGAATACGCCGACAGGGCAGAGACGCTGAAGCGCGAATTGCTCGCCCGCCCCGAGATCAGGGCTCTCGCCGAGGATCTCTGGCTGAGCGTCAGGCGCTTCCTCGAGAAGGACGCGCGGAGCGGGAACTCAATACTGGAATATGGCTATGCACTTGACTCAAGTTCGATCAACTGGTTGTGCCGGGGACAGGGGATCTGCCGCCTCGGATTTCTTTCGCGGGGAGCGGACCGAGATCGACGGCTTGCTGCATCAACCTCAGGAACAGCAGTCCGCGCGATCCCGATGTTCGGCGATTGAAGCGGAAGGTGTACTCATCCAGGTAATAGTCGATGTGTGTGACACTGACGGCTCCCTGGTGCGTCCCGAGCAGCCATCGCTTCAGCAGCGACGCGACGCGGTTGGCCAGCGGCAACAGGTTTTCGCCCACGTCCGCGCTGGCGCGGGCGATTTCGCGGCGATAGCCCAGCCGGTCGAGTCCGTTGTAACCCCTCCAGTCGTCCGTGCGCACTTGGCTGCCAGGCTCAACCGAGGCGGTGATCGCCGCCTCCAGGCTCTTGGCTGAAGCGTCGGGCACGCGTGCCAGCCGGATGCGACCGATCCCCTTGGCCGCCTGTTGAGCTGCGACCACCACCAATACCTTGCCTTGCGCTCCGCGCCCACGCTTGCCCGGTTTCGGGCCGCCGATGAAAATCTCGTCGACTTCGACCATGCCTTGCAGCCGCTCACGACCGGGACGAACCATCGCCCGACGCAATTTGTGCAGCAATGTCCACGCTGTGCGGTAGCTCCCCAGCCCCAACACCCGCTGCAGGCCCAGAGCGCTGGTCCCGCCTTTCTGGCTGGTCACGTGCCAGAGCGCTTCGAACCACACGCGCAAGGGCAAATGGGTGTCCGCGAACAGACTTCCCGCCGTCGCCGACGTCTGTCGGTCGCACCGACGGCAGTGACGCAAGCCTCGCGCCGTCACCCAATGATCCGCCGTGCCGCATATCGGACAGCGGAAGCCTTCCGGCCACCGCAGCTGCGCGACATAGTCAAGGCACGCTGCTTCGTCTACGAACCAATCGCGAAACTCCAGCACCGTGCGGGGATAATCAGCCACGGCCGAACCACAACAGCTTGGGCCACTTGAGTCAAGTGCATAGCCCTATACTGGAATTCCATCTCGCTCGTTTTCTTGCCGACCTCGGCCGCAAGCTCGCCCACGAGCCGCGATTGCGAGCCGAAATCAACGCCGGCATGGTGAAGGTCCTGCAAACATTCGTTCAAAATCAAAAGCGGGAAATCGCGCGATTCATCACCGATCAAATCCGATCCTGGGACGTCGATCAGATGGTCGATATCATTGAGCTGAATATTGGCCGGGACCTGCAATATATCCGCCTCAACGGAACCTTCATCGGCGGCTTGGCTGGCCTCGGTCTCTATGCAGCCCAGCATGGTCTGGGGTTGCACTAGCGCATGCCGAGCGTCCGACAGGACGTCGAATCATCGGCTCAACACAGGAGTGAAGATATGACAAAGGAAACGCAATCGTTCGTCGATATCGTGAGGCAATTCGGATCCGACCTCGGACTTCCGAAGGTCGACGTCGACAAGCTCGTGGAGACGCACCGCAAGAATTTCGAAGCCCTCACGCAGACTGCCCTGGTTGCGTCGGACGGGCTGAAATCCTTGGCGGCGAAACAGAAAGAGATGGTCGAATCCGCGTTTCGCGAAGCTCTCGACATGGCGCGAAACTTCAAGCCGAGCGGCGATCCGCAACAAATTCTCGCCAAGCAAGGCGAAATGGCGCGCAAGGCGTTCGATGCGGCGATCGATCATACGAAGCAGATCGCCGAACAGGTCAGCAGATCGCAGGCCGAGGCGCTGAAAATCGCCAGCGACAGGATCGTGGCGAGCATCGCAGAGCTTCGCGCGAGTTTCGAGAAGGCCGAAAGGGCGGACAAGCCGAAGTCCTGAGCTCTGGTTCGACAATTCACATGCGGCGAGACCACATACGCGGTGAGCGGCGCGGAGACAGTCCGCGCCGCGCAGCGAAGCGGGCAGGATGGGAGCCTTGGACAGATGAAAGTGTCGGTTGAGGTCGACTGCACGCCGGCCGAGGCGAGAGAGTTCATGGGGTTGCCCGATCTGCGTCCGATGCAGACGGCGATGGCGACCAAGCTTGAAGCGCAAATGACCGCGAGCCTGGACCGGCTCTCTCCGGACGCCGTCTTGCAAGACTGGTTCGGGTTCAATCCGAAGACTTCGATTCGAGACGTGTTCGCCAATTTCATCACAGGCGCGACAACCAAGGTCGAAGGCGACAAGGCGGAGGCGCCCCGCTCATGAAGATTCTCGTGCCCGTGAAGCGGGTGGTCGATTACAACATCAAGATCCGCATCAAGGCGGACGGATCGGGCGTCGAGCTCGCCAACGTCAAGATGTCGATGAATCCCTTCGACGAGATCGCCGTCGAGGAGGCGCTTCGGCAGAAGGAGGCCGGCAAAGCAACCGAGGTCGTCGTAGTCTCGATCGGCCTCGCCCAGGCGAGCGAGACCATCCGCACCGCTCTCGCGATGGGCGCCGACCGCGGCGTCCTCGTCAAGACCGACGCCATCGTCGAGCCGCTGGCGGTGGCGAAGATCCTCAAGGGCGTCGCCGCCGCCGAGCAACCGGGCCTCGTCATCATGGGCAAGCAGGCGATCGACGACGACTGCAACCAAACCGGGCAGATGCTGGCGGCGCTGACCGGCTGGGGTCAGGGCGCCTTCGCCTCGAAGGTCGTCGTCGGCGACGGCAGCGTCGACGTGACGCGCGAGGTCGACGGCGGCATGCAGACGGTTTCGCTGAAGCTGCCGGCGATCGTCACGACCGACCTGCGCCTCAACGAGCCGCGCTATGCTTCGCTGCCCAACATCATGAAGGCGAAGAAGAAGCCGATCGACGAGAAGACGCCGGCCGATTACGGCGTCGACGTCGCCCCCCGGCTCAAGGTTCTCAAGACATCAGAGCCGGGCGGCCGCAAGGCGGGCGTGAAAGTCAAGTCGGTGGCGGAGCTCGTCGCCAAGCTGCACGACGAAGCGGGAGTGATCTGATCATGGCGACCCTTCTTCTGGCCGAGGTCGCGGGCGGCGCCCTGAGCGATCTGACCGCGCGCGCCCTCACCGCCGCCCTCGAGATCGGGCAGCCGGTCGACATTCTGGTCGTCGGCCACAACGTCGGCGCGGCGGCCGAGGCGGCCGCGAAGCTCGCGGGCGTCGCCAGGGTGCGCGTCGCCGACGATCTTCTCTACGCCCATGCGCTCGCCGAGCCGACAGCCGCGCTCGTCGTCTCGCTCGCCCCGGCCTATGACGCGATCGTCGCGCTGTCGACCGCGAACGCGAAGAACATCGCTCCGCGGGTCGCGGCCCTCCTCGACGTGATGCAGGTCTCCGACATCACCAGGGTTCTCGGGCCCAAGACTTTCGAGCGGCCGATTTATGCCGGCAACGCCATCCAGACGGTCGAGGCGACCGATCCGAAGATCCTGGTCACCGTGCGCACCGCCTCCTTCGGAGCTGCCGGCGCCGGCGGCTCGGCCCCCATCGAGCCCGTGCCGGCCGCCGCGGACCCGGGCGTCTCCTCCTTCGTCGGCGATGCGCTCGCCAAGTCCGACCGGCCGGAGCTCACGTCCGCCAAGATCATCATCTCGGGCGGCAGGGCGATGCAGAAGGCGGAGAACTTCAAGACCTACATCGAGCCGGTAGCCGACAAGCTCGGGGCGTCGATGGGCGCCTCGCGCGCCGCGGTCGACGCCGGCTACGCGCCGAACGACTGGCAGGTCGGCCAGACCGGCAAGGTCGTGGCGCCGGAGCTCTATATCGCGGTCGGTATTTCGGGCGCGATCCAGCATCTGGCCGGCATGAAGGATTCGAAGGTCATCGTCGCTATCAACAAGGACGAGGAGGCGTCGATTTTTCAGGTCGCCGACTACGGCCTCGTCGCGGACCTCTATCAGGCCCTGCCGGAGCTGACGGCCGAGCTCGCCAAGATCGGGCGGTAGGAGGCAACGGCCGTTCGACAGTTAGAAAGACGCTTCGCATTCGGAACGCGCGTTCCACGGGTTCCGCTGTTTCATCATCTTCCGAGGAAACGTCATGCCCAGTTACAAAGCGCCTGTCGCCGACACGATGTTCCTTCTCACTGATGTCTTCGAGTTGCGCCGCTATGAGAACCTGCCGCGCTTCGCCGACGCCCCGATCGACATCGTCGAGGCGGTTCTGAGCGAGGGCGGGAAGCTCGCCGAGGAAGTGCTGCAGCCCCTCAACCTGCCCGGCGACCAGGAGGGTTGCAAGCGGTTGCCCGACGGCTCGGTCGTCACCCCCAAGGGCTTCAAGGAGGCCTACAAGGCCTATGTCGAAGGCGGCTGGGTTGGGATCGCAGGCTCACCGACGTATGGCGGGCAAGGGCTTCCGCATTTTCTGAGCGTCGCGCTCAACGAATATGCGCTTGCGGCCAACCTTGCCTTTACGATGTATCCCGCCTTGACCAAAGGCGCGACGGACGCGTTGCTCGCCCATGGCAACGAGACGTTGAAGAACCGCTTTCTCCCCAAGATGACGACCGGCGAATGGACCGGCACGATGAACCTGACCGAGCCGCATTGCGGCACCGATCTCGGCCTCATCAAGACGCGCGCTTTGCGACAGGGCGACGGCTCGTTCGCGATCTCGGGCCAGAAAATCTTCATCTCAGCGGGAGAGCATGATCTCTCCGAGAATATCATTCACCTCGTGCTCGCGCGTATCGAGGGCGCCCCGGCCGGCGTCAAGGGCATTTCGCTCTTCCTCGTCCCGAAGGTGCTGGTCAACGACGACGGATCGCTGGCCGAGCGAAACAAAGTGTCGTGCGGATCGATCGAACACAAAATGGGCATCCATGGCAATTCGACCTGCGTGATGAACTATGACAGTGCGAAGGGTTGGTTGGTCGGCGAGGAAAATCGTGGGCTCAATGCGATGTTCGTGATGATGAACAGCGCCCGCCTCGATGTCGCCGTGCAAGGTCTCGCGCAATCCGAGGTCGCCTACCAGAACGCGGCCGCCTACGCCAAGGATCGCCTGCAGGGCCGCTCGCTGACCGGCGCCAAGGAGCCTGGCAAACCTGCCGATCCCATCCTGGTGCATCCCGACGTCCGGCGCATGCTGCTCGAGATCCGCGCCTTCAACGAAGCCGCGCGCGCTTTGATGATATGGGCTGCGCTCTCCCTCGACGAAGCGCACGAATCCCCTGACACGGCCGCCCGCCAGGCCGCCGACGACCGTCTTGGCCTGCTCACTCCGGTCTTGAAGGGCATGTTCACGGACGTGGGTTTCGCCAACGCGGTCAAGGCCCAGCAAGTCCTCGGCGGCCACGGCTACGTCTCAGAATGGGGAATGGAGCAATTCGTGCGCGATGCGCGCATCACAATGATTTACGAAGGCGCCAATGGCATTCAGGCGCTGGATCTGGTCGGGCGCAAGCTGCCGAGGGACGGGGGACGCGCGGTGACGGCCTTCCTTGCTGAGATTTCCGATTTCGTCGCCCGTAACGAGGACGACTCGGTTTTGGGGCCCTATCTCGCCCCTCTAAAGACCGTGCGCGATCAATTGCGACAGGCGACACTATGGCTGGCTGAGAACACAAAGCTGAACCCGGACAATCTCGGAGCCGCGTCGACCGATTACTTGCGTCTTTTTGGTCTGACCGCGCTCGGATTCATGTGGGCGCACATGGCGAAGGCGGTGCTGGCGCGGCGGGCCGCAGGGACCAGCAGGCCAGAACTCGACGCAAAACTCTCGCTCGCGAAGTTTTTCAACGAAAGAATGCTCCCGCAGGCGGGGGCACATTTGGCGAAGCTGAGGAGCGGCGCGGAAACGCTGATGGAGTTGCCGGCGGAAATGTTTTGACAGGCGGTTACGGTCGCCGTGAATCTGCGCCGCCGTGATCCTGGCGCTCGCTCGAGTTCCACCAATGCAGGCGGAAACAGACGCGCGACGTCGATCTCGCTCCTGGTGGCGCTCGGCTTGCGCGCGGACGGCCAGAAGGTGCTGCTGGCGATCCGGAGCATGGGCGGGGAAAGCAAGGCCGCTTGGCGCGCGCTGCTCGACGATCTCATCAAGCGCGGATTGAGGACGCCGGAGTTGGTCATCGCCGACGGCGCGCCGGGCCTGGAAAAGGCGCTGGCGGCGCTGTGGCCCGACGCGCCGGTCCAGTGCTGCACGGTTCACGAGCACCGCAATCTCCTCGCTCACGCCCCCGAGCGCCTGCACGAGGAAATATCAAACGACTATCGCGATATGATCTACGCCGCGACGCGGCAGGAGATCGAAGCGCACAGCAAGCGTCGCCATCGACGGCAAGACCTCCCGGCGAACCCACGATCGCGGCAAGGGTCGCGCGCCCCTGCACATGGTCAGCGCCTGGGCGGCTCGCTAGCGCCTGGTTCTGGGACAAGAGGCCGTGGATGTGAAATCCAACGAGATCGTCGCCATTCCTCTGCTTCTGCAGCGGCTGGAACTGGCGGGCGCGCTCGTGACCATCGACGTGATGGGAACCCAAACCGACATCGCCGATACGATCGTGCGTCGCGGCGGCGACTATCTGCTTTCGCTGAAAGCCAATCGACCGGCCCTCCACAAGGTCGTCGACTTCTTCGCCGATCCCCCCGCCGACATGGTCTCGCCCGTTCACGAGACGGTCGACGGCGATCACGGCCGCATTGAAACGCGCCGCCATCGCGTTTGCCGCCAAGTGGACTGGCTGTTCTCGGACCGACGCTATGCCGACGAGCCGCGCTTTCCTCATCTGGCGATGATCGGGATGATCGAAAGCCGCGTCGAGCGCAACGGCGCCCTGACGACCGAGCGACGGTACTATCTCTCCTCCGCCCCGCTCGAGGCCAAGACCTTCGCCGCCGCCGTCCGTGCGCATTGGGGCGTCGAGAACCGTCTCCACTGGGTGCTCGACGTCGTCTTCCACGACGACCTCGCGCGCCTCAGGACCGCCAACGGACCGCACAACATGGCCGTCATCAAGCACATGAACATGAACTTGATCCGAAGCCAAACCGACAAGCACAACCTCAAAGTTCGCCGAAAACGCGCAAACCTCGACCCCGACTATCTCGAAACCCTCGTCCGCCAAGCGCCGTTAACCTGAAGCAATTCCCCTGCGAAATCCCCGTTACGTTGAACGACAAGGGCAGGCCGAGGCGGGTTTCAACACAGGAGGCGCTCGTCCTGCGGCTGCGCGAGAAAGCCCTCAAGGGCGACAATCGCGCCCTCGAGACGCTTCTCAGTCTAGCGAGAGCCCACAACAATGACGAAGCGGGCGAGCGCACGGGCGGCGAGCTCATGGCCTCTGAGGATCGGACGATCCTCGAGGCCTTCGCCGAGGAGGTCCGCTCGCGCCCTGCCGCAGCCATCGAACTGACGCCGGACCCCTCGCAAGAGGGCCGCGCTGATGGATAGAGTTCTTCAAGCCATTCTTCGCACGGATCTGCCGTCGTTCATCCGCAAGGTCTTTGCGACCGTCTCGCCGGGCGAGGCCTACTGTCATAACTGGCACGTGGAGGCGATCGCTTGCCAGCTGATGCGGGTGCAACAAGGCCAAACGCTTCGATTGTTGATCAATCAGCCGCCGCGGTCGTTGAAGTCGATCTGCATCTCGGTCGCCTATGTCGCCTGGGCGCTCGGCCAGGATCCGACCCGGCGCTTCATCGTCGCGAGCTATTCGGGCGATTTCGCCGCCGAGCTTCATCGGCAGTTCCGACAGGTCGTCAAATCGGCCTGGTACGCCGAGCTCTTCCCCGGCGCCAAATGGGAGAAAGAGACCGCCCAGGAACTTGTCACAAGCCGGGGCGGCGGTCGTTACGCGACCTCGGTCGGCGGAACACTCACAGGACGTGGTGGCGACACGATCATCGTCGACGATCCCCTCAACGCCAACGAGGCCCAATCGGAGGTCGCTCGCAAGAAGGTGATCGATTGGTACGGCGGAACTCTGGTCTCTCGTCTCAATGACAAGCGCAAGGGCGCGATCATTGCGGTCATGCAGCGTCTGCACGAAGACGACCTCGCAGGCCACCTGCTTCGCCAAGGCGGATGGGTCCATCTGGACATGCCGGCGATCGCGTTGGAAGACGAAGCCGTCGACCTTGGCCACGGCAAGATCCATCTGCGCCACGTCGGCGTTGCGCTCCATCCCCAGCGGGAGAACCTGGCGGCGCTCGACAAGATCAAGAGAGAAATCGGCAGCCTTCTCTTTTCCGCGCAGTACCAGCAGCGGCCCATCCCAGTGGAGGGCAACCTCATCCGACGCGCCTGGCTTCGACATTACGAGCCCGCCGAACTGCCCGCTGCCGTCTACCCCAGCAAAGTCGTCCAAAGCTGGGACGTCGCGATGACGACCGGGGACCAGAACGATTATTCGGTCTGCACGACCTGGCGCGCCGACAAGGACGACGTCTATCTTCTCGACGTCTTTCGCGGCCGGCTCGAATATCCCGATCTGCGCCGCAAGGTCATTGCGCTCGCCGAAGTTTGCCGACCGGCAACGATCCTGCTCGAGGACGTAGGGCCCGGAATGAACCTATTGCAGGATCTCCAACAGTCGATGCCGCTGGGGCTCATTCGCCCGATCGGAGTCAAGCCGGAGGGAAGCAAACTGGAACGCATGGCGGCGCAATCGGCGAAGATCGAGGCCGGCCAGGTCCACCTGCCGACGAGCGCACCGTGGCTAGGCGACTTTCTCTCCGAGCTGCTCGCCTTTCCGAACGGACGCCACGACGATCAGGTCGACAGCGTCTCGCAGTTCCTGCGCTGGTGGCAGGCCGACTGGTCCCGCACCCATATTCCGATCTGTATGCCCATTGTCATTTCGAAGCCGAGGGAGTGGCCGATGTAGAGACCGCAAACCGTTAGGTGTAATTGCCAAATTCTGACTGTGAGCGCGACGGTCTATAGATTTTTGAACTCGCGAACGCTCGCACACGTGGGCGGCCGCATCTTTTCCTGGTGTGCGCACGCGGGGTCTTGGTGACCACAGTTGGACGGAATGAGGGCCATCCAGACCTCCGGGCGCTTCGGGCGATCCCTGTCACCGCGCCTACATGCGATGCCATCGAACGCCCGCTTCCCGCCCGATTCCGGGCCTTCTCGGGCAGCCTTGTACGCGCGGAGACCGCCCAGAGGAGACGATTAGCATGATCCACCGAAGGCGGGATTACCTACCGACTGGGGTGATCACCGCCCCGCCTCCGATCGGCGGTCGCTTCATGACGACGAAGCCGGATCGCTCAAGGTGTTCGACGAGCCGTCGGCGTTGTGCACGCTTGCGCCCGTTGATAACGCAAGACGGACGGGTTCGCGATTATTCACCGCGTCGCTGACGATCACCCGGAAGTGGGATTATCTTCGAGCAGCGTGGGAGGACGATAGGCCTTGGCCAACTCGGCGCGCACCCATTGCTGATGTCGTACCTTAACCAGCAAACGGACCATTGTGACACGCCTCTCGGCCAGTCGCCATTTCCTCCCCGATGCTAGGCGAAAGCTCACTTCAGCCGCTTTCAAGGACGGGTCGGGCCGACGGTGAAAAAACACTTGGCCGTACATGATGCGCCTCCTAGGCAACATCCTTGTTGTCGATCCGCTCCCCTTACTCTCCGATTGCCCCTCGCCGCGCGCGACCTACGCGTTCTAAGCGGCGCCGCACGCCGATCGTTAACGATATCAACTCGTTTGCGGCTTTTTTGTCGTCGCGCGCACTGTCAGTAGCGCGCACTTTCATCAATTCGCGCGTCGCCCGAAGATGGCGCGCGCGAGCTTACAATGGCGCGTTGAGCCGGCCGCTCGCCCTCTTCGCCGGAATCTGGACGCGCTGGAGGTCAGTTCGGAAGGTAAAGGAGGGCGCGACGACAAACGACTTGTTCGCATTCCTAACGACCGAACCCAACGCGATCGCCGCGCCAATTCATGCCAAGGCCGTGCCCGTCATTCTCACGTCGCCGGCCGAAGTCGACCGCTGGCTCGAGGCGGAGACGGCCGACGCTTTGGCGCTGAGCGGCCATTGCCTGACGACGCGCTGCGCATTGTCGCGAAGGGCGAGAAGAAGGACCGCGGCGAGTCCTGATTTGGCGACCGCCCGGCGATAACCGTGGACCACCTGCGGCGCGGGGCAGGTACGGGTACGTCCCCTCACCGCAGGTCCTCGCCAGCGAACCAACTTATTGAAGACGGTAAATTCGCCAGCCGAAGTCTAGACAATTCCGCAAAGGGCCGGCGGCGCTCTGTGGCAACCCTCGGAAACTACTCACGCGATGCCCGAGGCTATGACTTGATTAGCACCGTCCTCCCCGACGCCTCTGGCGGCTTCGTAAGCGTCCTCATCGGTTTGTGTGACTTCGCGACCTTTTCCCTGTGCTGCCTTCCATCCGTCGGTCCCATTGAGCGAGGCGGCGAAGGCGACATAGGCGATGCGATCGCGCTCGATCGCCGTTAAGAACAGATCGACGGGCGCCGCCATTGCGACAGCGGGAATAGGCAGGGCCGGAACGCTGGCCAGGGCGCCAACAGTGGCGTCTTTCATTTGAACGCCCTCCACGGTCTTCACGAGCACATCAAATCGCATGCGAGGCTCAGCGCGACCGAGTCGCCATCCGGCCCATACAGGCGCAAGCAATGGTTAAGGACGGCTCTCTGCATCGTGACGGCGCGCCTGGGCGCCAGAAAGCAGGGGCGTCCCGTCAAGGCCAGCAAGGCCTAACGAAAGCGCCCCGACAACCGGGGCGCTCCCAAACTTCAATCGTCAGAACTCTCACGCGGCGATCTTGGCCGTCTTGCCCTCAAGGACCTTCTTGGCGGTCGTTATGGGAATTGCCCGCGGCTTCATCGCCTCTGGGACCACCCGCAAGAGGTCGACCTGCAGAAGCCCGTTCTCCAGGCTCGCGCCCTTGATTTGGACATGGTCGGCGAGCTGGAAGTTGCGTTCGAAATTCCGCTCGGCAATGCCTTGGTAGATCAGGTCGCTCTCCTCCTCGCCGCTGCTCTGCTTGTTGCCGCGGATCGTTAACACGTTCTCTTTCACCTCGATCGAAAGATCAGTGCCAGCGAAGCCGGCGACGGCTACCGAGATGTTGTAGGCGTTCTCGCCCGAACGTTTGATATTGTAGGGAGGGTAGCCCGGCGCCGCAGCGCCTTCCGCGCCGCTGACTTGATCGAGCATTGAGAACAGCTGATCAAAACCGACGGTGGAACGATAGAAGGGAGCAAAATCAAATGTACGCATAGCATGACCTCTCTGTTTGAGCGACATGCGAACGATCCGCCCTTAGGCCGAATCTTCCGTAACGCAGCCTCACGGTCTACGCGAATTTTATTTGGGTATTAGCTTGCCACATTGTAAGATGACGGTGCCGTTATATTTTCCCCTAGTAAGATTTTTCGGAAGCCAAATACCACGGCTTAACCTGCTGTACACTGCGGTTCTGTCGATAATCGCGATTGATTTGACCCTCGCATTCGGGAGTTGACTAGATAAATACAACTAGTTTGCAATAATAACTGGGCTTATGGCGACTTTGTTGGCGGCCATTTAGCCGGGATCTGCCTCACTTTCCGTGCTGGTGAGGCGCTCGAATTCGATGTAAACAACTGATTACCCGGGGGAACTTTGTTTTCCCTGCGCGGTGCGTGGCGTCTCGCGCGGCTCCTGCCAATTTCTCTTGCGGTTTCCAAGTGTTAGGGGCTGTCGATGTCCTGCCAAGCACGGAAAGTGAGGCAGACCCCCGAAACCTGGAGCAATGGCCAGACCGAAGGTCAGATCAATCGGCTGAAGACACTCAAGCGGGCCATATGTACGGCAGCGCCTGTTTCGAATTGCTGCGGGCACGCGTTGCTGCCCATCCGCCCAACCGAGCAGCACGCAGATTGAGGAGGAGTCATTTGATGGCTTTTTTGCCACGAAGTTCGGTATTCTCAAGCCAAGATGGCTCCCGACACCCTTCGAAAGAAGAGCGTTTGAACCCGTTCTTTAAGTCATGGGGCAATGGCCCACTCCGCCGCGTCACGATGACGCGCTTCCCAGCCACACTGAATCCGCACTGCCTCTCCATAGATACCGAAACTCGTCGTGAAGCGCGGCTGGGCGAAATCAGGAGAGCCTCGAATGGCTTGTCGCACGGCTCAGGCCCGAGGGGGCGCCCTGATCGATAGGGGCTGACTCGCGGCGCCAATCGGAGGAGACGTTCATGGCGTTGTTCGACGCGCTCATCGGCGATATGGCGAGCCGCTTCAGGCTTGGCTCCAACGCCGCTCCACTCGTACGGGAGGGGCTCTCGCTAATCGCGGCCGGGAAAGGTGGCGTCGGCAGCTTCCTCGACCTATTCAGGAAAGCGGGCTTCGCGCCACAGGTCTCGGCGTGGCTAGGCCAGCCGAACGCTCCGGCGCTCGCGACACAGGACCTGGAGCGAGTGATCGGGACGAGCGCGCTAGGCGGCATTGCGAGCCGACTAGGCTTGAGCCAGCCCGCCGTGACGACGGCGCTCGCATATTGCGTTCCGAAGCTGATCGGCCTCCTGACGCCGGACGGCGTCGTCCCGACCGCTCTTCCGGCGGAAGTGACAAATTTTCTCGCGCCCCCCGGTGGTAAGGTCACGCCCTCGCAGATCAGCAGCGCCCGCGGGGCGTCGAGCGAGCAGACCACGCCCAATTCAAGGTTTTCGGCAAGAAGCTCCATCCTTCCGGGTTGGCTCTGGCTGGTGCTCGCCGCGGTCGCGCTGCTACTGATCGGCTGGCCGCTGTGGCTGACGCTCACCCCGAAGCTTGCCGAGTCGCCAATTGCGCAGGCGCCTGCGCCGGCTTCGACCGCGCAGGCTCCCGCTGCGGCGACTGCCGAGGCGACCAGTCCCGCTCCTGCAGCCCAAGCTCCGGCCCCCAAGATTGCTGCATCGACTGCGCAGGCTCCGGCGCCCACGCCGGCCACGGGTCCGGTCACGCAGGCCCTGGCGCCTGAGCCTACCACGGCTCCGACCGCGCAAGCTCCCGCTCCGGCGACTGCCGAGGCGACCACCGCTGCGGCGCCGGCCACGAGCCCTGCGCCGACTACAACTCCTCCGCCCGCCTCAACGCCGACGGCCGCTGTCCCCCCCGAGCCGGCGACGCTCGCGCTCGACAACGAAAACGGCGTCGTTCACTACTCCGGCGCCGTCCATGACGATCAGACCCGCGCATCCATCCTCGAGGCGCTCAAGGCTGCCTTTGGCGCGGACAGGCTCAAGGGCGAGGTCGCCGTCGACGCGAACCGCGATGTTGCTCCGTGGCTCGCCAATCTCCGCGCCGCTCTCGACGCCCTCAAGAGTCCGAACGTCGAAGCCATCTTCGATGGCGGCTCGGTCAGCATCGGCGGCGCGATCCCCGAGGCCGACCGCGAGAAGGTCACGTCGTCGATCAAGTCCGCGCTCGGCGCCGACTTCGCGGTCGGCACGCTCGAGGACAAGTTGAAGGAGCTGGCGTCCAGCGCGAACACGAAGGCGCTCGCCGCGCTCGGCGATTTGCCGACGAACTTCGGCGCAACGGATATTGTGGCGATCCTGAATCATTCAGTCATCAACTTCCCCTCAGGCGGCGCAGAGGTTCCGGCCTCGGCGCTCGATTTTCTCGCGAAGGCCGCCGCGGGCTTGAAGAAACTGCCGGCGAGTTACGTGTTCGAGATCGCGGGCTACACCGACAACACTGGTGACGCCGCGGCAAATCTTGCGCTGTCCCAGAAGCGCGCTGAGGCCATCCGCGACATTCTGGTCAAGGCGGGCGTTCCGGCCGACATGCTCGTCGCCAAGGGCTACGGCAGCGCCGACCCGATCGCGAGCAATGACGACCCGCAGGGGCGGCGCCGCAACCGGCGAATCGAATACCACATCGCCAAGGCGCGGTGACCCCGACGAACTACCCGTGTTTCATAAGTCTCTAGGGCGCACCGTCAGCTTAACGAATCGGGAATGGAGGGTCGAGTAAGCGCGGGTCATGTCGACAGCCCGTGATCCTCTCTATCGCCGCCATCGCTTTCCTCCAGAGGTGATCAGCTATGCTGTTTGGCTCTATTTTCGGGTTTCCCTTGAGCCTTCGCATGGTCGAGGAGATGCTGGCGGCGCGCGGGATTTGCGTGACCTACGAGACCGTGCGCCAGTGGGGAAAGAAATTCGGCAAGGCGTTCTCCGATCGGATCCGCCAGCGCGCGCCTGCTCACGGCGACAAATGGCATATGGATGAGGTCGTCGTCTCGGCCGAGCAGACCTCGTGCTTCAACCCCGATTGGAACGTCAAGCATCAGGAAGTATTTATCGTTTGCCCATTCTGGCATCTTTCGAGTCGGAGCGGGAGGGTAGATGGTCCGATGGATGATTGGGTCAGCCCCTTGATCGGTGTCAATGGTATCCTCCGAAAACCACCTTTCGTGGAGAAAGGTGAGTGTTCGGCAGCCGCAACACTCGACAACCGCCCACCTCTCACCTCCCCAAATTGGAGCCTCTTCTTCGGACCACTCGTCTAACGGCGCCGGGCCTCATGCATAGGAGACGGGTCTGGGAAAAAGCTATCACATTTGTCGGTCTTGACGTGCACAAGGACACGGTGGCGGTCGCGCTTGCCGCGGCGGACGGGCATAAGGACGTGCGCGAGTATGGGAAGATCGCGAACACGCCGACGGCGTTGAAGGCTCTGGCGGCGAAGCTTGCGCGTCCCGAAAGGGAGCTTCGGTTCTGTTACGAAGCCGGACCATGCGGCTATGGGATTCAACGACAGTTGACGCTTGCCGGACATGATTGCGTCGTCGTGGCTCCGTCGTTGGCCCCGCGCAAGCCAGGAGATCGGATCAAGACCGACCGCCGGGACGCGATCAGCCTGGCCAAGCTGCATCGGGCGGGCGAACTGACGGCGGTCTGGGTTCCAGATTCAGCTCATGAGGCGATCCGCGATCTCGTGCGCGCCCGTCTGGCGGCGGTCCGCAGTCTGCGTCAGGCTCGTCAGCAACTGTCAGCCTTTCTGCTGCGCCATGGCCATCACTACCATCGACCGGCGTGGACGTTGATGCACCGTCGCTGGATGGCCGGATTGAGATTCGAGCAGGCGGCGCATCACACCGTGCTGGAAGACAGCATCGCGGCCGTCGAGGCGGCGACGGCGCGGCGCGATCGTCTGGAGGCCCATATCGAGGCGGCGCTGCCGGATTGGTCGCTAGCCCCAGTGGTGCGCGCCCTGCAAGCGCTGCGCGGAATGGCTCTCGTCGCGGCGGCGACATTGGTCGCCGAACTCGGCGACATCACCCGCTTCGCCAATCCCCGCCAGCTCATGGCGTATCTCGGTCTTGTTCCGTCCGAGCGCTCCAGCGGCGCCATACGTCGCCAAGGCGGCATCACGAAAGCCGGGAATGGCGTCGCGCGGCGCATGTTGATCGAGGCGGCCTGGAGTTATCGGTTCCCTGCGCGCATCAGCCGAGAGCAACTGCTGCGGCAGGAGGGCCTGGCCAAACCGATCCGCGACGCCGCATGGAAGGCGCAGGAACGACTGTGTCGGCGCTATCGCAAGCTCGCCCGGGCGGGAAAATCCCCGACCGTCGTTACGACCGCAATCGCCCGCGAGCTGTCGGGGTTCGTCTGGGCGATCGCCAAACATGTGCAGGTCGCCAGCGCTTGATGCGCTGAGACCGACACCGGGATATCACGAAAGGAGCAAGACTGGAGGCACGGTCACGGCCAGGAGAACCCTCGATCCCACTAACAGCCGGATATCTTCCGACGCTGGACGCTAGACAGAGGAAGCTCCGCGACGCATCACCGGTCCGGCGGCAGCCAACCCGCGCATCAGAGCATGATCAACCGTCGTTTTGATGATCGTGCCTCCTGCCCTGCTCAGTCGCGGCCATTCTCAAACCGCTCGCGCGCAAGCAACGCTTTTTCGCGCCTGCTACTTGAAACGGCGAACATGAGAGTGGTCCGTTAGCCAGAAACGATTGTACACGGTTGCTACGACGGCACCGGCGTTTAAGCGAAGGTCGCGATTTCGACCGTTCGGGGGGCTTTTCCCCCCGAACGCCTTCGCGGCCAATTTGGCCAACGCCCGGGTCCAATGCGCCGAGACGGCTTTCCCTCGCCTATCGCCCCGGGCGATGACCGCAAAGGCGAATCCCCTCCCGATGAGATAGGCCCGATCCCTGTCGATATTCAGATCGGGCTGATACCAGCGGTGGCCGGGATGCTGCGGCCGGATTCTTCCACCATTCACAGTTGTTCCCGCACCCAATCGCTTTCCTCAAGCATTCGACCTCCTTTGACTTTGGATCTTATCTTCAAAGCATGGAGCACACCGGCGGAGCCGTGGAAACGAAGTTGGGCCGGAGCGAGTCATCAGCTCCGGCCCACGCTTCCAGAGGGTGATCGCGGTCGCCTTCCTCCCGAAGGCTTTTTGGCCGTGGCCCGCTCTGATGTTTACCAGCATCGTCGATGGCAGCCGCGAGCGTATTGATCTGAATCAAGCGCCCATCAACTCGTCATGGGTTTTAAGGCCGCCCCAGCGCGCGTCATAGGCGGCCTATAAGGAACGAGCCAGGCTCAGCGCCGGGGAGACCGTGCTGGTCAATGGCGCGACCGGCACAGCGGGCCGTCTGGCCGTTCCGATCGCCAAGTATCTCGGAGTGGCGAAGGTCATCGCGACCGCCCGCAACCTCGACGCCCTCAAATCGATCGGGGCTCTCGGGGCCAATGTGACCATCCCGCTTGTCGAGGACGAAACGGCGCTGGAAAAGGGAACAGTTCGCCGGGCGTGGATGTCGTGATCGATTAACTCTGGGGTCCGATCGCCGAACGCCTTCTGATCGCCGCCGCCAACTCCGGCCTTCCGCTTTGCACAAACAGCGGCCGTTCGCCAGCAGCTCGGCGAACGGGTCAAGTCGACCCAGAGCGGACCTTGCGAAGCTAATTCATCGGCAATTCCTTGCATCCTGATGGGGCGCGCAATTTGCGAGAAAGCGTTTGGCCCAGCGCTTTCCGTAAGCACGAAGCTAAGCGCGGCCGTAACAGTCCCTCAAAGCGGAGGGTTCGCTGCTCACAGTTTGTAGCCGAACTGCCGAAGCAAATTCTTCCGCCACGCGACGTCATCCTCGCCCTCGATCCCCTTCGGGGAAAGCCCGTCGATTACGCCGAGCAATCCTCTTCCCTGGTCGGTCTCGGCCACCACCACCTCGACCGGATTCGCAGTCGCGCAGAAGATCCGGCATACCTCCGGAACCATTTTAATCGCGTTCAGGACGTTGACCGGGTAATAGCCTTCGCCAAGAAACACGATGAAGCAATGCCCAGCGCCGAGCGCCATCGCGTTCTTCTGAGCAAGCTGAACCATCGCATCATCAGTGCCGGAGCTTCGCACCAGGCATTTGCCGGAAGCCTCGCAGAAGGCGAGCCCAAACTTGATTCCCGGCACGGCGCCGACCAGGGTTTCGTGGATGTCTTCGACGGACTTGATGAAATGGGTCTGTCCGAGGATGAAATTCGTCGCGTCCGGCTTGTCGATCCGGACCGTAGCGAGCTGCATGGCCATGTCCTTGCGCCCCCGATGAACGAATGTCGTAGTTTTTCACTGAACTACCTTCCCACAAAATGGGAAACCGTTCACCGCCATCCGCCGCATGGTGGATTATAACCTCAGCCGATTGGGAGTCCTCGGTCGCGGCCGCAACACGAATAAGCGTTAGGCTATTGGCGATGCACCTAGCCGCTTGCATGCCAGATAGTCAGAGAGATTTTCGCCTCGCTCGTACACCGACCGATACCGACGCCTGACCCTCTCGACAAGCGCAGGGTGTCGATTTCCGCTGAGATTTGACCCGGGATTCCCATCGAGAACTGACCCGGCTTGATGATGGTTTCGGGGTCAGGCGCGCGCAAAAAGACGACATCATCTACGAAGTGCATGTGCGCGGGCTGACCGAGAACGATGCGAGCATTCCCGCGGCGTATCGCGGAACCTATGCCGGTGCTGCGCTCAAGGCGGGTTATCTCGCGAGCCTGGGCGTCACCGCGATCGAGTTTCTTCCGGTTCAGGAAACCCAGAACGACGCGAACGACGTAACGCCGGACACGACGGTCGGCATCAATTACTGGGGATACAACACCCTGAATTACTTTGCGCCGGATCGCCACTACGCATCCGACCGCTCGCCAGGTGGCCCAACGCGCGAGTTCAAGGCGATGGTGAAGGCATTTCACGACGTCGGCATGAAGGTCTACATTGATGTCGTCTACAACCACACTGGCGAGGGCGGCGCATGGAACCCCACCGACACGACGACCTACAACTTATATTCGTTTCGGGGGCTTGACAATCTGACCTACTACTCTCTGACAACAGATCGGCAGTATTCCTGGGACAACACCGGGGTTGGGGGCAATTTCAACACCTACAACCCGATCGTGCAGAACCTCATCATCGATTCGCTCGCCTACTGGCGCGATACCATGGGCATCGATGGATTCCGTTTCGATCTTGCGGCAGTTCTGGGCAACACCTGCCAGGACGGGTGCTTCAACTTCGATAAGCTGGATCCGAACACCGCGCTCAATCGCATCGTGCGCGAGCTGCCGCCGCGGGCGGCGGCCGGCGGCGACGGGGTCGATCTGATCGCCGAACCATGGGCAATCGGCGGCAACTCCTTCCAGGTCGGCGGCTTCCCGGCTGGGTGGTCGGAATGGAACGGCTTCTACCGCGATACCTTACGCGAGGCACAAAACGACCTGGGTGTGGTACCGGTCTCCGTGGCTACGCTGGCGACCCGCTTCTCGGGGTCGTCGGATCTGTATCAGAATAATGGCCGCTATCCTTGGAATTCCGTGAACTTCATGGTGGCGCATGACGGTTTCACGCTGAAGGACCTCTATTCATGCAACGGCCCCAACAACGGCCAGCCCTGGCCATTCGGCCCCTCTGACGGCGGGAGCACCAGCAACGACAGCTGGGATCAGGGGGGTGCCGCGCCCGACGAGCGCCGCGCGGCGCGCACCGGCCTGGCATTCCTGATGCTGTCGGCGGGCACGCCAATGATAACGGGCGGCGACGAGTATCTGCGCTCGCTCAACTGCAACAACAACCCGTACGACCTCGATTCCATTGGAAACTGGCTGAACTATAACTGGACCATTGACCAGATGAATTTCTGGAACTTCACCCAGCGCATGATTGCGTTCCGCAAGGCGCATCCGGCATTGCGACCGCAGAGCTGGTTCTCCGCCTCGGGTAACAATGGGAACGGGATGGTCCAGCTGCAATGGTACACCCCAGCTGGAACCGTCGCTGACTCGGCCTACTGGAACAATTCCAGCAATCACTCAATTGCTTGGCAAATGGATGGCACCGAAGTCAGCGACCCCGTCTCAGCCATTTACGTTGCCTACAACGGCTGGTCAGGCGGTGTGGACTTCATCTTGCCGTCACCGGGCAGCGGCAAGAACTGGTACCGGGTGACCGATACCTGCAACTGGGCTGATGGCCCCAACAGTGCGGCCATCTTGGGCACTGAAAGTCTCATCGGCGGCCAAGGCACGAATTACGAGCTGTGCGGCGAGGCCTTGCTCCTGCTGATCGCGGAGTGACGTCGCTATAAGCGACCCCAGGGCTCGATATTGTTTCCTCGGCATGATCGATGTGGGCCGGATTGAGCGGAACTCGTTCGCCAGCTCGTGGCGAGCGCTGCGGAGTAATAATATGGTCGTCATGGCGCATGTCTCCTCTGCACCACGGATAAGTTATGTGAAAGCCTTTTCGGGAGTCCAAGATTTTTTTTGGAAATCCGCTTCGCCGCCCTATTAGGGGAAAGGCTAGGTGGGTGGGTACTCGTTAGCGATGGAGCCGCCTGCAACGCCTTAAACGAGCGGAACAGACGAGCTAGCGGTAAATCAAGCTGGCGGCCCTCGACGCCGAGGTGAGGCCTCCGAGAGTTGCGCGTCGCGAATGATTGAACGTCGCGAATCGACGTGAGGACTTGTATGGGGCGATTGCTGTCAAGGGTGGCGATAGCGAGCATCTCCTTGTTCGATTGGCCCGCGACATCTCCTCGTCCCGACCTGACTTTCCTTCGGACGCTGCGCGCAGTGGCCGTCAAGGGTGGCCGAAGGCCATCGCGGAGCGACTTGCCTTGAGGGGCCCGAGCACAGCGTCAAGCTTCCTCAGTCGGGCGACACGGGTGTGTCCCGCTCGTTCAGTTCAGTTTCGACAGCGGCGACGATACCGAGGGGAGCTCGCCATTGGGCGCGCGTCGCGCGTCACGAACTTGTATTCGGCCGACCACGAAGGTCGCACCATGATGCAGTCATGCGCATCGGCGGCAAAGCTCCGAGGGGCGGGCCCATTCTAAACCGCGGCGCGAAGGCCATAGTCCATGTCGGGTTGCCGCCGCCTCGGGCCGTCGTCTACAGGTCGGGCACCGTCGTGACGCTCGCCTGCAGCAACTCCGTTGTGGCTACGCTGCCGGGCGAAGCAGCAGACCTTCCGGCGCTTCGCCGGTCGTGGCGAGCCGCCACAGCGCGATGAGGAGCTTGCGCGCGAGCGCGACGATCATCGTCTTGCGCACGCCCCGCCGTGAGTCCGACGTTCGCCTCCGATACCATGCGCTGAGCGGGCTGCCCTTCTGGTGCACCAGATGACCCCAGGCGAGTTCGATCATCCCGCGGCGCACCCGAGCGTTGCCTGCTTTGGCGAGTCCCCGCTCGCGCCGTCTTTGCCCGCTCTCGTCTGGAGCTCCGGTGAGCCCGGCATAGCGCGCCAGTGCCCTACGGTCCCGGATCTCCCGCGAGAACACCTCCTGGATAAGCATGTCCGCGGACTCGACGCCGACGCCGACCACGCGTGTAAGGACATGCGCCGACGCATGGCGTGGCTCGTCTGGCGTCTTCGCCAGACGCTCGGTGCGGGTCTTCTCGATCTCCTTGATCTGCTGCTTGACGAAGCGCAGGCGGTCCAGGTCGCGCCGCATCTCGGCCAACGTGTTCGTAGGTATGGCGACGCCCTCCGGCGTGCGCAGGGCTTCAAGCTGGCTTGGCGCCCGAGCGAGATTGGGCCGGAAGCCGCGAATGCCGAGCCGGGCGAGATTGGCCTTCAGGCGGTTGACGATGCGTGTGCGCTCTCCGACCAGGACCTGACGCTCGCGGCTGGGTCGTCTCGCATCCTCGTCCTCGAGCGCGGGGATGGCCGCCATGCTGCAATGCTTCGGTTCGCCGCGCAGCCAGCCGAGGAAGGCGCGCTTGAGGAGCTCTGTGTCGAGCCGATCCGTCTTCACCCTTCGGTGCTCGCGCGACACCGGGACGCTCGACGGGTGGATCACATAGGCTTCGATGGATTGGGAACGCAGCCAGCGCGCCAGCCAGAAGCCATCGCGGCCTGCCTCGTAGGCAACGGCGATCCGGTCGATCGCGTGGCCGCGCTTCGCCGCTTCGTTGCGCCAGCGATGCAGAAGCTGTAGCAGCGCGTCGCGGTCTGGGCTAAGTTTCTTCAAGGGATAGCGATCGAGTCCCGGCACGATGCCCGCGACCAGCCAACTCGACTGGCCCATCTCGACCACGGCGATCAATGTCGCGTCTTGCTCGAGCGCGACGACGCATTTGCTCAAGTCGTTCTGCTTTGACATAGGGGCGCTCCATCGTTTGGTTGCCGCGACGAAGGCGCCAACGCCCGCCGCGCGCCCATAGAATCTAAACCGCTCGCGCGGTAGGGGCGGCGAGGGACGAGGCTGGGATTGAGCTGAGGAGGAACGCGACGGCCGGACTGTCTCAAAATCATGGGGTTCCACCCCATGGGAGACAGGAGCTTTCGCGATGTCCGACAAGCCCATCAACCCGCTGCGTCAGCGCATGATCGACGACATGACGGCGCGTCGGTTCAAGGAGAAGGTGCAGAAGGACTACGTCCGGCACGTCAGGACCTTTACGGCCTTCCTGGGCCGGTCGCCCGATACGGCGACGAAGGAGGACCTTCGCCGCTTTCAGTTGCATCTGGCGCAGCAGCAGATCAGCCCAGGTTCGATCAACGCCGCCGTCACCGCGCTTCGGTTCTTCTTCACCGTGACGCTCGAACGGCCAGACCTCGTTCGTCCTCTGACGATCGTGAACAAGCCGCGCAGGGCGCCGGTCGTGCTCAGCCAGGAAGAGGTCGCGCTCCTGCTCGAAGCCGCGCCGGGCCTGAAGTACAAGGCCGCGCTCAGCGTCGCCTACGGCGCGGGCCTGCGCGTGTCCGAGGTCGCGCACCTGAAGGTGTCCGACATCGACAGCCAGCGCATGACGCTTCGGGTCGAGCAGGGCAAAGGGCAGCGGGACCGTTATGTGATGCTGTCGCCGCAACTGCTCGAACTGTTGCGCGCATGGTGGAAGGCGGCGCGGCCGCGGGCCTGGCTGTTCCCCGGCCAAAACCCGGTCAACCCGATCACCGCCCGTCAGCTCAATCGCGCCGTCACCGCCGCCAAAGACCTGGCCGGCATCTCCAAGCGCGTGTCACCGCATACGCTGCGGCACAGCTTCGCCACCCATCTGCTCGAACAGGACGTCGACATTCGGGTGATCCAGGTGTTGCTCGGCCACGCCAAGCTCGAGACGACCGCGCTCTACACCCAGGTCGCGGTCAACACGATCCGCGACGTCAAGAGCCCGCTCGAGCGGCTCGGCGTCAACCTGGCGAAGCGAAAGCCGGCCGACTGACCGCGGCCGCATGGCGCGGCCACCGGGTCACCACCTGGAGGTCGCCGACGTCTTTCGCGCCCACGGGGCGGCCTGGCGAATGGCCAACGCCGGTCACGTGAGCCTCGACCAGTTGAAGGTCATGTCGGCGATCGAGACCTGTCGCACAGCCGCGCTCGGCGGACACGTCGAGCGCTGCGAGGACTGTGCGCACGAACGGATCTCCTACAATTCCTGCCGCAATCGCCACTGCCCGAAGTGCCAGGCGGCCGCGGCGAGGGAATGGCTCGAAGACCGCGAGGCCGAACTCCTGCCTGTTCCCTATTACCACGTCGTCTTCACCCTGCCGGCGTCGATCGGCGCCGTCGCGTTCCAGAACAAGTCCCCCGTCTACGACCTCCTGTTCAGGACCGCCGCCCAGACGCTGACCACGATCGCGGCCGACCCGAAGCATCTGGGCGCGCGCATCGGCCTGACCGCCGTACTGCACACCTGGGGCTCGGCGCTGACCCACCATCCGCACGTCCACGTCATCGTTCCCGGCGGCGGCCTGTCGCTGGACGGATCGCGCTGGATCGCCTGCAAGCCCGGCTTCTTCCTGCCCGTGCGGATGCTGTCGCGTCTCTTCCGCCGGCTCTTCCTCGAAGGGCTCGCAGCCCTGCATGCGGCCGGACGCCTCGTCTTCCTCGGCGACCTCGCGCGGCTCGCCGACAAAGCCGCCTTCGACGCCGTCCTCGCGCCGCTGCGCCGCTCCGAATGGATCGTCTACGCCAAGAGACCGTTCGCCGGACCGAAAGCCGTCCTCGCCTATCTGTCGCGCTACACCCACCGCGTCGCGATCTCGAACGCCCGCCTCCTCGCGTTCGACGAGAAGGGCGTCACTTTCAAGTGGAAGGACTACCGGATCAAGGGCCACGACCGGCTCAAGACCATGACGCTCGACGCCGCCGAGTTCCTCCGCCGCTTTCTCCTGCACGTGTTGCCGAGCGGCTTCCACCGTATCCGGCACTATGGCCTCTTCGCCGGCGCGGTCCGAGCCCGAAACATCGCGCGCGTCCGCCAGGCGCTTGCCGCGATCGAGGCAGCACCCGAGGACTCGCACGCCGAGACGGACGGCCAGGCTGAAGCAGCTTCGCCGACGCGATGTTGCCCGTGTTGCGGCGGCCGCATGATCATCGTCGAAACCTTCGAAGGGCCGCGCCCCTGGCGTTCCCCGTCGCCAAGCCGGATCAGGATCGACACGTCATGACCGACGCCGCGCGTCCTGTTTTGCACCGCCGCTTCCCTTCGTTTCCAGCCGCACGCCGGAGCCGGAACGCGATGTCCTCACGACCTCCGCAGACGCTCTCCAGCCGTCGCGCCCATCCCCGCTGCACCCATCCGCGGCCGCCCAAAAGCCCGTCGTCTCGACTCCCGACAACAACACCGGCCGCCTTCCGCCACCGCCCCCATATCGGCGATCCGACCGCGATCCTCAAATCCCCATAGGCCGCGCTCGGTCAAACAGCGCCCTTCCTCCCCGCGGTTTCCTCCTTACGAGGCTTTCAAACGCCGGCCCCCGCGTCTCGCACGACCGTCCGAAAGGGCCGGCGTCTGAAACCCTTCAGTGAACCGGACATCGCGGATCCCGATGGGGCACGTCGCAGAAGTGGGATGCCACCTTTTTCCGAAGGAGCGCCTTTGCTCGAAGACAACCTCTTGCTGTCGATCCGATGACATTAAAGCAGGGTTCCGAGAAGGAGGGCTCTGAGCTGGGGCGTTGTGCTGGATGGCGCGCTCGGGCTGGTGGCGAGCGCGTGGCTGGACAACCGTCGCAGAGCCCTTTCCTTACCTCGTCCTCGACGGCGCGATGAGAAGGTGCGCGATGCGCTGCGAGGGCATCATTCCTCGCGGCGCACGCTTGTGCTCCAGGGATCGCATGCCGAAATAAATTCTACAGACCGCACGGCTTGTTGACGAGCCCGGCGTTCTCGGTCAGCGCCGAGCCGCTCCATTGCAGATAAACGACGCCCTTGAGCCATGTCGGATAGAGGGGATTCGATGCGCAGATCGTAGACGGCAGTTGATAGCCCTTGCCGGTCGTCCCGCTCGCCGATGGAATCAGATCGCCAATGACAGAGAGCGTCGTCAGGGTTTTCGTGTTGGCGTTCCAGCCCATGCATTGCGTTGTATTGACGAAGCCAGCGCAGGTCGGATTTCCGACCCGGTTCGCGAGCAGATCAGTCATGTTGGCGAACGCCGGGTCCTCATACACATTGAGGCCGAGCGAATTTCCGTAGACGTAGGCGACGGTGCTGCTCGGAAGGCAGGTCGAAGGACATGTCGTCTGCAAGCCATAGAAAATATTTCCTGATTACGCGGCAACGTCAGCCAGTTTTAGCAAGCGGTAAGGCATCGGGAGGGTCCTCAGCGCAACGAATGCGAGGCGGGGGATCATGGTTTCGAGCTCGTATCGGCGATTAAATCGATATTCGAACTCCGCGAGATATCGAGGGACGTGTTTTTCTCCTACGGCTCGGTAGGTCCCGACGAGGGCGGCTTTGATATTGCCCAATGCGGTATTGACCCATTTGAAAGCAGGGGTGCGAACCGCTTGCTTGCCGCTTCCGGTCTTTATTGAGGTGTGCAGGCATCCGGCTTGGGTGACGGCGGCGAAGCACGCCAGGCCGTCGGAGACGATATTGGCGCCGGGCCTGAGCGCGGTGCTTGCGAGTTTTCGGATCGCAAAGCTGCTGAAGGCTTTGACAGGCCGAAGGATGATTTGATCTGGCTTGCCGTCGTCGGTTGTCGCGACCGCAGCGACGAACGGCGTCTTGCCTGTTGCGCCGCGCCCGCGGCGGCCGGACCGGGCGCCGCCGATATAGGCGTCGTCCATCTGGACGTTGCCTTTCAAGCGTTTGCTCGCGTTACGCTCCAACATGACTTGAGCGAGCTTGTGCTTCATCATCCAAGCAGCCGTCTGGGTGACGCCAAGGCGTCGACCGAGTTCGATACTGGAAATGCCCTTCTTTGATTGCGTGACCAGGTAGATCGTCTTGAACCAGATGCGCAGCGGCAGCTTGCTCGAAGCGAAGATCGTTCCCGCTTTGACAGAGGTCTGCTTGCGACACGCGTTACACTGGAATAAACGCCGCGCGCCGCGCGTGACGACGCAGTGATCAGCGCCCTTGCACCCGGGACATTCGAACCCGTTCGGCCACCGCCATTTGACCAGCGCCGCATGACATTGCTCTTCGGTTCCGTAAATCTCCGCGAAACGAGCCTCGCTGAGGCCTTTCTGAAACTGAACCTGATTGCGCGCCATCAGAGAACCCCTGCGAAAACAACATGTTCATGTTCCGTTCTACTGAACGTCTGAAGCTGACGCAAGCGCGTAATCAGGAAATATTTTGCGAGTTGGCCGGATTGACGCCGGTATCGCCGACGACGACATTGTTACCAAGGACGCCGAGCCCGAGCGCATAAACAGGGCCACCACCCGCCTGCCCGCCAACCGTCGCATAATTCGATCGCGAAATATAAGGGAGGCCGACGCCCAGGGTCTTGGCCGCTCCCGCGGAGGCTTGAGCACGAAAATCCACGCCGCTGGCGACGCGCTCGGGCAATCCGGTGCGCCTGATTGGATCGCCAGGGCAGCGCAACGACATCGCCTTCGCGCATGATCTGGTCGACGGCTTCGCCGCAGACGTCACGATCGCCGACAAGGGCTCCGACGCCGATCATCTCTGCGACCGGATCGAAGAAACCGGCGGCGAGGTCGTCATCCCGCCAAAGCGCAACCGCACCGTCAAGCGTCCCTACGACGACGACCTCTACAAGGAGCGCAACATCATCGAGCGTTTCTTCAATAAGCTCAAACAGTTCCGCCGCGTCGCGACGCGATACGACAAGCTGCTCGCCAACTTCATGGGCTTCGTCAAACTCGCCGCCATCGCCATCTGGCTCAAATAATTAAATGATCACCACGGGCTAGAGCATCGGCCGTTCTCTGTCACGGTGCCAAAGCCGAACCGTATCAGGCGGCGCAACTCGCCCCATAGGATCTCTACCGAGACCGCGGCTAGAGGCAAGGCCCGGCGTCGCGCCGCACGACCGGGCCAAGCAAGCCAACGTCTTCGACGACGACGGTGCGCTTTTTCGCCCCGCCGGACCGTCCGAGCCACAGCGCCTGGGCGTCCACGATCGGCGCGCGGGCAATGATCGTAGCCGCGCCCAGCCGGATCGCGTCGGACGCGGGTTCCGCGCCGAAGGCCGTCCAGCAAGTTGAGGGTGCCGACCAACGAAGCGACGAAGCGGGTCTTCGAGCGGCTGTGGATGTCGGCGGGTGCACCCACTTGCTCGAACGCGCCCTCGTTCATGACCAGGATGCAATCGGAGATCGCGAGCCTCCTCCTGGTCGTGGGTGACGACGATAGTGGTGACCCCGAGCGGCGCTGCAGCGCACCAATCTCTTCGCGTAAGCTCACACGGACGCGCGCGTCGAGCGCCGAGAGCGGCTCGTCCAGCCGCAGGATTCTCAGGGGGCCCGCGAGAGTGGTCTGGTCATCGTTGCGCGGTGCCGCCCGGTCACAACCAGGCGACACTGCGGTGGAAGCCCCGCTCCGCGGGAATGCCGACCACATCGGCGGCTATCAGGTAACCGCGGCGGGGGCGCGTGCGTAAGATCCGCTGCGCCTCGGTGCCCAGGGCGCAGCGGATTTCATGAACGCACTGGGTGATATTGTTTTCTGTTACAAAGACACTTGGCCAGACCGAAGCCATGATCAACTCCTTCGAGACGACGCGGCCGGCATTTTCAACGAGTAGCAACAGCAAAGCGAAGGATTTGGGGCGCAAGGGCAGCTCCGTGCCGTCCATCGCCAGTAGTGCCCCGCTGTTCGCGTCGAGAGTAAATCCACTAAATTTGTAGGCTATGTTCTCCGTTTGTCTGGCGATCGACGACACGTTCCGTTCTCCCCCCGCCCGACAGGAATGCAGAGTTGCAGGCCAAGGTCCCATTCGCGCTCTCCCTCAAAACAATAGTCATCGGTCGCAATTCGGATTAGCGTGGGTTTTAGAAAAGGAACATCGTAAACACCAACTCAAGACGCAAAGAAGTGCGTCGGTGCACACTTAACGTGCGACCACCATTCCAAGTAACATCCTTCCAGCAAAGGTGCTGTGATCTGGGTCACATCACAGCCATTACGAGGGCGCGGACGCGATAGCGGCGTCAATCGCCAGGAAGTTGGACCGCGAGCCACCGCCAAGGCATTCCACACGCTGGCCGGCGGCACGGCATCCCCGACTGCGTCATGGAGCGGCATCCCAACTCGCCGCCAGGCGGCGAAACACGGGAAGAACGAGGGTCGCCTTCCCTGGGGGAGAAGACGTCGATGAGGCGGGATTACACCGTTTGAAGGAGACGGTGCGCCTGTCCCACCGTCTCACCGAGTTCACGAGATCAACAAGCTCATTGCGCATCTCCCGGGCCACGTGTCCGCGGCAAGCTCTCCTTGGTTTGCCCTTCGGAGTCGACGCGCCCGGCAATCGCGAAGCCGCCCCGATTGCCAATATAGATAAGATCCGCCTACAGGTTTCCCGGGACCAAAGGTAGGAAAAATCCGCAGGACCCCGCCGCCATTGATGGCGATGGATCCCACGGGCAGCGCCGTATCCGGGCCACGGCGAGACGTTCAATTTCATGCATTCTTCAGAAGATTTTTACTTATATTTCAAGACTCGACGCTCAACCCGTGATTTTATCGGTACGCGAAGGGAATCTTGCCTGCGCCAGCGGGTGCTATTCCTAGAGCGGCCTAGTCTAAACACTCTAAACACTCTAAACACAAATGGAGACATCAATGAAGACGCTCTCGATCGTCAAGGTCCAGAAAATCGCTCTGACCAAGACGGCTGTCGCCGCCTATGGTCATGGTTGTGGGATTGTACACTTGGGCTAACTTACCTTCCGTGTGCATAATTCGGCTTCCATGTCATGGTCCTTGACCTGGAAGCCGTCTACACGCACTGTACTGCTCGCAAACAAATCTAATACTCTCAATACATGGTCGCAATGTGTCAACGCAAGATTCCGAGTTTCAATTATCGACCTTCGATACGGAAATATATTCCGTAATTCCGCTCTCCGTACAGAAAGAACGAGGCTTCTACCTGGTCGGAAATAGCGAAAAGGGCGATTTTTACCAATTTCCGGATGAGGGCGTGAAAATTCTCAATATGCTCGCGGCCGGCCATAGCGCATCCACGATCAAATCCGAGCTTGTCTCGGAGCAGGCCGAAAAGATCGATGTTGACAGTTTTGTTCAACTTTTGTTAAGCATAGATTTTATCCATCCCAGAGGCGACTTGTCGACGGTGCATGAGCGCCGCCCGACCACGGAACATGACACGCGGCGAGTCTTCGACGTAGATCCGCGCATCGCCAACAGGATATATTCAACTCCTGTTCTACTGCTGAGTGTCGGTATAATATTCTATGCGACCGTCTGCGTTATAATGGACCCCGCGCTCCGTTTAAATTTTACCGCGTTTTACATCGAAACAAACCGAACTTTATTCTTACTTATCTTAATGGTTCTCGCGTTCGTACAGATCGCTCTGCACGAAGCCGGTCACATGCTTGCAGCTGCACGGCGCGGGATCAAATCGAAATATGGGATAAGCAATCGATTGTGGATGATTGTCGCCGAGTCGGATCTGACGGGCATCTTATGTTTACCGAAGTCCCAGCGCTACTTTCCGATGCTTGCAGGCCTGTTTGTTGACATTCTTTGTGTCGCGCTTTTGACCATACTCTTGAAATTTATGATACAACGCGGAGTCAATGCTTTCAGCATTCAAGTCGTTCAGGCAGTGATATTAGACATTGTCATCAGCATTATCTGGCAGTTTAACATATTCGTCAAAACCGATATCTACTATATACTTTGTAATTATTACAGCCATCCTGATCTTGACATGGAGGCACGGATATATTTGCGAGACCTGCTTTATAGAATCAGTTTTGGCAACCGTGGAATTCGGTCGTCACAGTCACACGTCAGGAATTTGAACGGTCTTCGCGTATTTACCGCGATTTGGTTATTTGGCCGTGTCTTCTCCCTTCTCATATTGCTTTTCGTTTTCATACCGACGATGGTTCGATACGTAGTGTCAGCGTTTCACGTGCTGATAGGGGCTTCCGGTTCCATCTGGATCTTCTGTGATACATTAATATACGTTTCCATAGCAATGACAATGCTTGGTGTTGGAATGTACATGTGGCTAAGGCAGGTTCGAACCTGACGCACGACAATGGAGAGCAAGGCAATGGCCAACATATCTCCAAAAGAATCTTCAGCGGGTGACGCCGGCGATGGCGCAGAACTCCGTAGATTGCTTCGCGCTCCTCGCAGGGCTCCCACAATCCGCTTGACCTCCGGGCGCGGGAGTACGCCGGCGACAAGCCGTGTGTTTGACGTCGATGCAAGTTTCGACTCCGGAGGAACGTGGGCCGGCGTCGACCAACTGGTGGAGGCGGCCTATCTCGGCCTTTTGGAGATCGAACAGGAGGCGATCGTCGAAGAGCATCTCTACGAACTCTATATGGTGCTGCCAGCCTATCGCGACCGGATTCGTCCAAAGTGTTTATGCCTGACCGATACGGCTCCCCCCGATGAGCAGACGCGCTTTTATCCCCTGGATCGCGCGCACCGCATTGTGAATGGTGTTGTCGGCCTGGTCTTGCAGTGGAAGAGAGCGCTGCGCGATCGAAGTCCCTGGGTTGTCATCGTACGGAACTTCGACCGTGCGGAGCATCTGGCAACACGTTTCTATACAGAATTGGCGCGACGTTCCGAGATCGACGGCGAGATCGCCGTCATCATCGCGACCCGTTATAGCACCGCCGACTTCGCGATGCACGTGCCGGGTATGCAAATTGTTCCGGCTGAACCGAGGATCTCCGACGTCCGGCGCGCTTCGGCCGCGCAAGAATCGTCCGCGCGTGAAATAATTAATGAGGTCGAGATCAGAGAGTTGCTATCGAAGACGTTGGACCGTAGGCAAGTTTTGTTCGAACAGAATTACAACAAACTGCTTAGTCATTATCGACAGTCCGGTGATAATCTAGCTGCAGCACAGATAGCGCTTGATGTCCTGGTTCTCTATGCCAGATATGGGTATTATTATGAGGCCAAAAGCTTCCTGCCAATGATCACACCGTACTTTGATGATATTACGAACGATAATGAAATGCTGCGCGTGTACTATATCTCTAATATTTATATATGCCATGTCATGACCGGAGATCCGGCCTCATCGATCAGTACTGTTAAGACTCTTTCTGCCAGATACCTCACCGATCCGCGCTCGGTTTCCGAGTCAAATTATATGGTGGCTATCTACTATCTACGTTATGCAGAAGAGAAAGATTTTAAGCGTGCGGAGGAACATTTCCTGCGCGCCGTCGGACTCATGAGTGCGGAGTCACATCGAGACCCGTTCCGGAAAGTTTTTATTGATAATGGTCTGGCGTTCTTGCGTGCGCGTCAGGGACGCCATCAGGAGGCGTTGGATCTGTGCAAGAAGGGTTACGAATTTCTGACGAAGGAAATGGGCGACGACCGTCACCGCTTGCATCGATCTGTGTTGCTATATAATATTGCTCAAGTCTATGTGATGATTAAAGACCTTGGTGAAGGTCTATTGTATTATAATAAAGCGTTAGAAATGGACCCAAATTATTCTGAATATTATAATGAAGCGGGAAATTTATTGCAGGAAATGGACCGATATGAGGAAGCCGTAGAATATTACGCACGCGCCATAGAATGTAGTGCGCCTTACGCCGAAGTCTATTTCAACAAGGGCGTTTGTCACGCCCGCCTTGGGTCGTTAGAACAAGCGCTAAGCTGCTTTAGAAAAACGCTCGAACTCAATCCCGACCAACCCGTAGCTTATGCTCTGCAGGCAGATGTGTTGCGGGAACTGGGAAGTGTGGATGAAGCACTCGAAGGATATGATACCGCGATAGCGCTAGGTTATGATTCGACGGCTGTGCGAGTCAATCGAGCCGCCTTACTTTACAACAAAGGAGCATTTGAACTTGCGCTGTCGGACATGGATTATGTGATCGTTCGCGATGGGGAAGACCCGGCCCATTACGAAAATCGAGCGACGATATACCAAGCGATGAACCGGCAAGAACTGTATTTACAGGATCTGGCTGCGGCGGAACGTTGTAGAGAGGCCGCATAACATGGACATCGTCGGCGACGCTTTTTTACAAACGACAATGGATCGGCCGCGCGCCAGGCGCAGATTCAAGCCGTCGATGCTGGTGGGCGCCGCCATCACCGCGACATCGCTGGCGGTTATTGCCTGGCAGGTCTCGCACCCTCCCGAGCGTGTGCTGAGGGTGGATGCGTCGAAGATCATAGTCTCGTCCGTAGCTATGGTGCCATTCCAGGATTTCATCCCGGTGCGCGGCCAGGTCGAGCCCCTGTCCGCCGTCGTGCTCGACGCCGTCGAGGGCGGAAGGGTGGAAGAGGTGCTGGCCGAAGCGGGGCAGAAGGTCACGGCTGGGCAGCCCTTGATTCGTCTGTCCGAGCCTTCTCTGGAACTCGAGGCGATTGCGCGAGAAACACAGATCATCGAGCAGATCAACAACCAGCGTTCGCTCGAGCTCAATTTCGAGCAGACGAAAACCAACGACGCCAAAGCCGTCGTCGACGCCGAGTACAACATCATGCGCCTCAGCCGGCAGGTCGCCCGGCGCCAGCCTTTGGCTGCACAAGGCTTCGCATCGCAGGAAATGCTCGATCAATCGGCCGACGAGCTGGCCTACCAGCAGCGGCTGAGGAAGATCGCCGCCGACGCTCTTGAGCGCGACACAGCGGTGATCAGGCGCAGCCAGGATCTGATCGACCAAACGGCGGCGCGGCTTTCCGCCAACCTCGCGGCCGCCAAGGGCCAGCTTGATGCGCTGACCATATGGGCGCCCGCGGACGGCCTGTTGACATCGCTCGACGCCCACGTGGGGGAGGAGAAAAGTCGCGGCCAGCATATTGGCCAGATCGACCGCGACAGCGGCTTCAAAGTGACGATGAAGGTCGATGAATTCTATCTGTCGCGCGTGAAACCCGGCCAGCACGTCGCCTCGACCATCGACGGCGACTTGCTTGTCACCAAGGTTTATCCGCAGGTTAAGGAAGGGATGTTCGCAATTGATCTGGTTTGGCGGGGCGCCGCGCCGGTCGGTCTGCGGCGCGGCCAGACCATCCAGGGCAAGCTCGAACTGGGCGATGACGCGTCCGCGGTCGTGCTGCCTGCCGGCGCGTTTCTCGAAGCCTCCGGCGGAGCCTGGGTGTTCGTCCTTGACCGGGCCGGGACCAGCGCCGTGCGCCGACCCGTCAAACTCGGTCGTCGCACCACCGAAGCTGTGGAAGTGCTGAGCGGACTCGTCCCCGGCGACCGTGTCGTCACATCCGACTACACCGGCCTCGAGCGAATCGATCGCCTCGCCCTTTCCTCTTGAGACAGGAGATCGCAATCATGCTGAAGTTAATTAACGTCACCAAGAGCTACCTGACCAGCGAAGTCGAAACGCTGGCGTTGCGGCAGGTGAGCCTGGAGATCAGGAATGGCGAATTCCTGGCCATCATGGGGCCATCGGGTTGCGGCAAGTCGACCCTTCTGAATATACTTGGCTTGCTCGACAGAGTCAGCGACGGCCAGCTTTTCTTCCTAGGTGAAGACATTACGCGCGCCTCGGAGCGCAAACTGACCCTTCTGCGACGCGCCCATATCGGCTTTGTCTTCCAAAGCTTCAACCTGATTGACGATCTGACCGTCGAAGAGAATGTCGAAGTCGCGCTGATCTATCGCGGCGTCGGTTCGGCGGAACGGAAGAGGCGAGGTGCGGCGGCGCTTGAGCGGGTAGGATTGCCGCATCGCGCCCGCCATCTGCCGCAACAGCTTTCCGGCGGTCAGCAACAGCGCGTCGCGATAGCGCGCGCTCTGGTGGCGGCGCCCAGGCTGATCCTGGCTGACGAACCAACCGGCAATCTCGACAGCGTCAGCGGCGATGCTGTCCTCAGCATGCTCGCCGAGGTCGCCGGCGGCGGCGCCACTGTCGTCATGGTCACACACAGCCGCGCCCATGCGGCCCACGCCCAGCGCACGCTCAATCTGCTCGACGGCCAGGTCGTGTCCCCAATACGGCTCGCCGCCTGAACGCGTAGCGATGCGGGAGGAACCGATGTACTGGAATTATTTCATTACCGCTTGGCGAATTGCTCGCCACGACCCATTCTACGCCGTGCTCAATGTTTTTGGCCTTGCTCTGGGCTTCGCCGTTGTAATCCTCATCTGGCTCTTCGTGCGCGACGAACTGTCCTACAACAGTTTTCTGCCCGGCTATCAGGATGTTTACTGGGTGAAGCTGACAATTGCCGACGCGGGGCAGGCGCCGATGACCTCGCAAGCCACGCCTGCAACTATGGGCGCGGAACTGAAGCTTGATTTTCCCGAGATTGCCGCAACCACCCGTATTACGCCCGAGGCGCTTGGCCTGCGTCACGGCGACGTCGAAGCGGTCGAGACCATCCTGGACGTCGACGCAGATTTCTTCGCTGTGCTGGGCTACCGGCTGTTGCGCGGCGATCCGACGACGGCCCTGGCCGAGCCCGACTCGGTCGTGCTGACCCGAACCCGAGCAGAAAAATATTTCGGCACAATCGATTGCCTGGGACGAAGTCTGGAGGTCAATCATCTCCACTCGGTACGCGTCACTGGCGTCATCGAGGATCCGCCATCAAATGCAACCGAGCAAATCGAGGTTCTGCTGTCGGCTGCTACCCCCTGGAGCAACCTCGCCATCGCGGACGCCACCCCGGCGCCGCGGGGCGAGCTGAGACTTACGGGCAGGACCTACGTGCGGCTCCGCGCCGGTGTCGATCCGCAGAAGCTGGCCGCCCGGCTGTCCACTTTCGCCCTCGCCCATTATCCGGACCCCGATGAGCCGACAAAACCGCTATTCGCGTCGATGTTCATGCACTCTTTGGCCAATGTGCATCTTCATCCCTACAACCCGGACACCCGCGAGCCGGATGACCGGGAGCAAACACTTTATGCGGTTGCGATGACGGGACTCCTCATCTGGCTGCTGGCCGGGATCAATTTTGTCAATCTGGTTACAGCACGCGCCACGCGCCGCGCGGTCGAAGTCGGAGTTCGCAAGGGACTGGGCGCGCTGCGCAGCCAGTTGATGATCCAGTTCATAGGCGAGGCGCTCGGTTATTCACTGGCCGGTTTGTTATTCGGTTTGGGGCTGGTGGAACTTTTCCTGCCCAACCTGAACGCGTTTCTCGACCGACAAATCACTTTCGGTTTCTGGCGGCATCCGCTTTTGGCGGCCGCGCCCGTTGCAACGGCTGTTGTGTTTGGCGTTGTCGCTGGCGTCTATCCGGCCATGATACTGTCACGCTTTCCGCCTGCGCACGTGATGAAGGCGAGGGCCAGCGCCCCGATCGGCGGGAGCCGGATGCGTTCGGCCCTGGTGGTCTTTCAGTTCACTGTGACAATTGCCGTATTGATCGCAACGATCGTGATCCATCGACAATTTGCTTTCGCGACTTCCAATGCGCTCCGCTTCGACAAGGACCTCATGCTGACCATCGACGTGGACGACATGCCGCAACGGGCGACGCCGGACGGTCTCGGACGGCTTGATGCAACTCCGCTCGAGGTCTTGCGCAATCGGTTGGCCGCGGTTCCCGGCGTCCAGGGCATGGTCGCGACATTCACTCTGCCGATGTGGCAAAATGTTCTAAGGACGGACTTCGTCAGATCGGGCCGGAGTGACGGGCGGCCGGTCAATCTCACCGTACAGCCGGTCGATTTCGGGTACTTCGGCATCTATCGCATACCCCTGCTCGCAGGCCGGGACTTCTCTCGCGATCTCAGCGAAGACAAGGCGGCGGCCGACGACAAGTCTCGGCTGAGCGGAGCGATTATCAACGAGACAGCGCTACGGGCGCTGGGCTTCACCGATCGGTCGACGGCGATCGGACAAGAGGTCAAGAGCACGGATCCTGAGTTTGCACGCCACCACCGGATTATCGGCGTTGCTCCGGATTTCCCGCTCAATTCTATCCGCGACCCGGTACCGCCGAGCATTTTCGTGGTCGATCCGGATATGTTCAAAGCCCTTAGCGTCAAACTGTCGGGCGCGAACCTGCCGGAAACCCTGCGTGGCGTCGATGCCGCGTGGCATGAGGTCGTACCGGGTCAGCGAATCACTCGCGTCTTTCTCGACGAGCGTATTGCCGGACTCTATATGGATGTCGTCCATGATGGCGTAGTGTTCACCACGTTTGCGTGCTTCGCCGTGGTCATCGGTTGTCTCGGCTTGATCGGGCTGTCGGCTTTTACCGCCGAGCGACGCACCAAGGAAATCGGCATTCGCAAGGCGCTTGGCGCTTCTACCTTCGACGTCGCCAGTCTCTTGATCTGGCAATTTGTGAAGCCAGTTTTCATCGCAAATGCGCTGGCTTGGCCGATTGCCTGGTGGTTCATACGGAAATGGCTGGAGGGCTTCGCTTATCGGGTTGATCTCGGCCCTGGTCCGTTCTTGGTCGCTGGGATGGGGGCGGTTGCAATCGCCATCGCCACGACCGCCTTTCATGCCGTCCGCGTTGCTCAAGCCCGCCCGGTCGCGGCTTTGCGATATGAATAGCAATTCGTCGGGATCTCTTAATGGCCCATTTCATGACCTCCCAGTTTGCGGAAGCGACCGAGAAGACGTTTCGCGACGGCATGCGGCACCTCGCGAGCGGGGTGTGTGTGGTGACGCTTGGGGGTGGCGAGTGGCGGACAGGCATCACCGCGACGTCCGTCGTCTCGCTGTCCGTCGAACCGCCGACGCTTTTGGTTTGCATCAACCGGGGGTCGTCGAGCTACGCTTCCGTCCAATCGCTTGGAGCGTTTGCGGTTAATGTGCTTGCCTCCGATCAGCGCCAGATTGCCGAACGCTTTGCTGGCGCGTTCGGGCTCAAGGGCGCAGATCGGTTTCGCGATGGCCGCTGGTTCGTCCTGCCGAGCGGCGCTCCCTGTCTTGCTGCGTCGGCCGCCGTCTTCGACTGTGAGGTGGAGGAGCAGTTGGAACGACATACGCACGCAATCGTCATCGGACGCGTTCGGCGGGTGCTGCTCGGCGACGGGCGCGGTGCGCTCCTCTATTGGCGAGGAGCCTACGATCAACTCGATTGCAGCCAGGACGAGCTTGCACGGACGAAGAGCTCTCTCCGTGAGCCGGTAATAGCGCAGCTCAGCGTCAATTCTCCTGATCCGAAAATCGATCGCTCTCATTGTACAGTCTAATTGATGATCGGGTCGATCGCTCGCTGCCCGTCGTTCAGAATACACTCAGGGGTTGCGCCAAGGTGGCGTTTTCGAGCCGCAAGCTGGAGCGCGCGACTTAGGGCCTGATGCGAAATAACCGCTTTAGCCGATGCCGCGCTCGCGCGAACTGGATGGCATGGGGTTGCGGGCGCGAACCAGCCCCATGGCTGGGAGAGAGTTAGTATCCGCGGGCGCTCTGTTGCTTGAGCTTCTTAATTCTATGGCGTTGGTAAAGGTCGATCTCTCGGGACAGCGGCGTATTACGATGAAATCCGAGGTGTGTTATTGAGACTAGATTGGCGTTCTGGGGTTTGTGGGCCGCCGATATCGAGGCAGCAGATTATGCCTCCTTCGTCTCCAGTATAAAATACGTCGATTACGTTGCACCTTTCCGGAATAGTCATCTCCGGAGACTTTTCCGCCAACAATCGGATGAGGCTTTGTGGGAGCCTCGCTTCGATTGGAACGACTGTCTTCAGTTTTTCCAAGAGGAAGTTGGTTTTCTCAAGATCGTCGATCATCAATAGTCCTTGGCTAGACGAGGTCCGTATTTTGAGAGGGACGGGCTGGGTTGCATCGAACTATGTTTGGCGGAAATCGGGGAAATCGTGTAATTCCACTCGCCGTGGAAGCTGTCATGCTCAAGGTTGATGGAGGCCATTTCCCTATCGGAGACCTTTATGCCTTTAGGATACTTGTTTTCGTCGAGGCAGCAGTGGACGTTGAGGCCCGTTCGGGTCCTGGTTGAGCCGATCAGTTGGATGATGACCTGATGACTGATAAGAGGCTTGGCGCGCCAATTTTGAGTAATGAACGCGAACAGCTTGTGCTCGATACGGTTCCACTTGCTGGTGCCGGGGGGATGGTGAGCGACAGTGATGGCAAGGCCGGTCTCGTTGGCGAAGACCTGAAGCTCACGCTTCCATAGTCGGACACGAGCCCCATTGCTGCCCCCGCAATCCGCAGTGATCAAAAGACTGGTTGCACCGAGATAACGCTTCTGCCCCAAGGCGCGCCACCAGCGGCGGATGCTCTCGACCGCAAAAGCAGCCGTGTCGTGATCTATGCCGAGATTTACCCAGCCCGTATTCGTCGCAAGATCGTAAACGCCATAGGGCGCAACCTTGCCGAGTTGAGGGATTTGGAAATCGTGAACCCGCACCGCTTGCGGCCTTCCCTTCGGCCGTAGCTCGCGTCCGCCATTCTTGAAGTCGCCGACCAGCTCTTTTTTCTTGGTGTCGACGGAGATCGCTGGCTGGCTCGTGCTTTGGAAGTCTTTGATCTTCTGGTTGATGTGTTCGAATTGGGCGTCGCGATCCGGATGCCTCGCCCCCTCAAGGGTTTTCTTGTTGGCCTGAAGGCTGAACCCCAGGTCCCGGAGCAAGCGGCCGACCAATTTTTGACTGGCCGTATAGCCGCGATCAGCCAACGCCCGGACGAGGTGGCGCTAACTCTTGCTCACCCAGAGCAGCGCCGCTTCGGGATCGCCACGGATCGCAGATTGCACAAGGTCTCCAAGCGCCTCCACGAGGCCAGCCTCTGTCTCGGTCTTTGGCTTGCGACCGCCGCCGGGACGACGGATGCGGCCGATCAGCGGGCCATGTGCGTTCCGCAAATCCGAGAGGCCGCGCCCGATCGTGCTACGCGCAATGCCGGTGGCCTCGTAGACAGCAGCCAAGCCGCCACGCCCTGCGGTTTGAGCCTCGTTCGCCGCGAACAGGCGACGAGAACGTTCGTTTAGATGGAGAGAAACTCCCTCATACCGCATCCTGATGGCGGCAACGTCTATCATCTTCGTCAACTCGATCTCATCGAGCAAAAGAATCATACCCTGCCCATCCCGTCCAGAGCCGGCCAGAAAATAAGCGCCGCGCCGCCAGATCAATTCAGATATTTTGTCTCAGGCCCTTACGACAGCGTGGCGTTCCGCTACATCGCCGCCGACGACCATCCCGACCACGACACGACCGCCACGTTCAGGCGGCGGTTTCTCAAGGAAATCGTGGGGCTGTTCGTTCAGGTGCTGCTGCTTACGCGCGAGATCGGGTGCTGAAACTGGGAAGGGTCGGCCTTGACGGGACGAAGATCCACGCCAAGCCAGCCGCCACAGCGCGCTGTCTTGGGATCACGCGGGCAAACTCGAGGCGCAACTGAAAGCCGAGGTGGCGGCTTTGCTGGCGCGCGCTGAGGCTGCGGACCAGGCCGACGCCCCCGACCGGCATGTCAATCCCCGAAAGAGCTGGCCTTGCGCGAGAAGCGTCTGGCCAAGCTCGCGGAGGCACGCGCGAGGATCGAGGCGCGCTACGAGCGCGAGCGGGCCAAGCGCGCGCGAGGCCAAAACCGCCGCGAGCGGCAAGTCGCCCGCCGCGGTCGAAGGGCCGCTGCCGAAGGACCAGACCAATCTCCCCGACGAGGACTTATACCAAAGGCCTCTACCGCTGACCCATTGCGGGGGGATGGCGGCGGTTTTCTGATTCCCTTGGCGCGGAGGATTCGCGCCATGTCATCAGCGGTGAAGTTGCGAGAGGACTATTCGGCCGAAGAGCTTCGGGCGCTGGCTCGGCGCTCGAAGGACGTCAACCAGAGCCGCCGACTGCTGTCGCTGGCGGCCGTGCGTGACGGGATGGATCGAGGGTCGGCCGCCAAGGTCGGCGGCATGGACCGCCAGACGCTGCGCGACTGGGTCCATCGGTTCAACGTCGCGGGGCCCGAGGGCCTGATCGACAACTGGACGGAGGGTCCCAAGCCGCGCCTGTCGGTCGAGCAGTTGGCCGAGTTGGCGAGCCTCGTCGAAGTCGGGCCGGATCGTGAGAGGGACGGTGTCGTGCGTCGGCGGCGCGTCGACCTCAAGCGCGTCATCGCCGAGCGGTTCGGCGTCCAGTTTCACGAGCGCTATGTCGGAAAGCTCCTGAAGAAGCTTGGCTTTTCCCACATGAGCGCAAGACCGCGCCGTCCGGCCCAGGACGGGCGGATCGTCGAGGCGTTTAAAAACGTATGGCCCGCCCCGTCTGCAAGGGGGTTTGTCGAGATTGGCGGCTGATCAGTCTGCTTCAACGTATCCGGCCTCGGAGGACTCCTCCCGGCCAAGATGGAGATACGCGCGCTCCGGTCCTCATACGCCGTTTTTTAAACCAGGCTTCCGGAACGCCGTTCGACTGTTAGGCCATCTCGTCGTCACCCTCTCGCAAACCTCATCGATCGATTAGCGCCCTCGAGCCCGGATCGACCAACCTTTACGCCGCCATAGACATTCCTCCGGCGGTAAACCGCTCTCCACGCCGCAACACTGCCCAGGCGATCCGGGCCAGCTTGTTGGCGAAGGCGACGATCGCGACGTTGCGATGGGCGCGGCTCATGAGGCCCTTCGCCCATCGGCCGAGCGGAGTGTCCCGCTCAGCCACATAAGGCAGCGCCGCGCGGGCTCCGTGGATCAACTGTCTGCGCAGATAATTGTTGCCGCGCTTGCTGATGCCCAAGAGCTTCGGCTTGCCGCCGGTGGCGAACTGTCGAGGAACTAGGCCGAGCCAGGCCGCAAGATCGCGGCCGCGGTCGAAGCTTTCCGCCTGACCGACGGCGGCGACAAGCGCCGACGCGACAATCGCGCCGAAGCCGGGGATCGTCGTCAGTCGACGGGCCGCATCGTTCTCCTTCGCGTCGGCGGACGAACTCGGCGTCGAAGGCCGCGACCCGCCGGTCGAGCTCAGCCCACTGCGCGCGAGCGTCGGCGACGAGCAGAGCGATCCGCGGGCTCAAGTCGGCTCCGCCTTGTTCGTCCATGAGAACGATCAGGAACTGCGCGAGCTTCCGTTTGCCCTGTGGCGCGACGAATCCGCGCTCCAGAAGGATCGCGCGCAGCTGGTTGATCAGGGCCGTCCGCTCGCCGACCAAGCGGTCCCTAGAACGATGAAGCGTCTGCATGTCAAGCTGGTCCTGGCTCTTCAATTCGACAAACCGCATCGTCGGACGCGTCGCCGCTTCCGCTATCCCTTCGGCGTCCCGGTCGTCGTTCTTCTGTGCCTTGACATAGGGCCGAACATATTCAGGCGACATCAGCCGCACCTCGTGACCGTGCGCTGCGAAACCCCGGCCGAGATGATGAGCCCCGCAACAGGCCTCCATCCCGACAACGCACGGAGGAAGCTTCTCCGCCAGAGCGATGAACGTCGCGCGCCTCGTCTTGCGTCGCATGACAACCGCGCCGGACGCGTCGAGCCCAATCACACTGCAGACGTTCTTGCCGAGATCAACGCCGAGAACAGAGATCATCGCCATAGCCCTTCCTCCTCCTGAACTGCCGGCGAGCCTACGACGCCGGAAGGAGGGGCGGGCCATTCCATAAAACTTCTCGCGCACACTGAGCGCCCATTTCGAGGGATTGCCGGAGACAATGCCGATCGAGATCTGGTTCCAGATGCTATGTTGGTGGGCCGGCGGCAAAATGAGCGGTCCAAACATTTGCACTGGAGCCCCTCGCATGTCTGCCAGCACGACTTCCCCCGCACCATTCATCTCGCCCAGCGCACCTCTTGGTTGATTGCGTACCGCCTCCCATGGAGTGACAAAGTTAGGCTGCAAAAAGTCTCGGCGGGCGACAGCGCGGCCTTGCTGACTCTCGCCTCGGATCTGCGGGAGAAGGTCGCGGCCCGGATGGGCCCCGATGTGACCTTGACCAGTTGTTTCGAAGCTGGCCGCGACGGGTTTTGGCTGCACCGCCTCCTGACCAATAATGGTTGCGCAGGAGAAAGGATAGATCCTGTGGCCGGGCGCAAGTTTGGTCGTTCTCGGCTTCGGTCCGAGCGCGGCGATCCAGCCGCTGCACCCGCTTGCGGTTCACAGCCATGCCCTCGGCGCGCAGCATCGCCGTCATCCGGCGCGAGCCCAGAAAGGGCCAGGCGGTGAACAGCTCGTCGATCCGGCGCATCAGCCCGGCGTCGTTGTCGTTGGCCGGCTTGCGCGCCCGGTAGACGCCCGAGCGCGCCACCCCGAGAAGCGCGCATTGCCGCCGCACCGACAGCGCCCCGTCGGCGCGGTCGAGCATCGCTCTGCGGTCCGGAGCGCTCATCTTCCGGACCTCCTGGCTAAAAAATCGCGTTCCACCATGAGTTGCCCGATCTTGGCGTGCAGCCGCTCGATCTCCCGCTCGTGCGCCGTCTCCGCGTCCCGCCCGACGCCGGAATCGAAGGCCCGCGCCGCCTGATCCTGCAGTTGCTTCTTCCAGGCATAAATCTGGTTGGGATGGACCTCGTAGCGCTGCGCGAGGTCTGTGACCGTCGCCTGCTCCCGCAGCGCCTCCAGCGCGATCTTCGCTTTCAGTCCGGCGTCAATCCGCCGCCTCGTCTCCTTCGTCATCGTTCGCTCCGTCTATCAAACGGAGCGGCCGGTCTACAACTCAACCTCCGGTCCCAAAAAGATCCTATGCGGGTGGACGGCGGCCCGACTTGGTAGGCTGAGCTTCCACACCAGCATGGAGGCAACCGATGCAGTCCGTCACCTCCGCGACCGCTGTCGCGACCACCGCCCCGCGCGAATAATATCACGCTGTTCGCCTCGCTCGAATTGAGCAAATCGAAATGGGTTGTGACGATCAACAGTCCGGGCAGCGAGAAGTTTTCCAAGCATGTTGTCGAGGGCGGAGACTGCGCCGGCCTGCTCGACCTTCTTTCGCGGTCGAGGGCGAAGGCCGAGCAGCGCTACGGCGTGCAGGTCAAAGCGATCGTCATTCAGGAAGCGGGATTGGACGGGTTTTGGATTCATCGCTTGCTGCTCGCCAACGGGATCGAGAGCCACATCGTCGATGCGGCTTCGATCGCGGTCGACCGGCGGCATCGGCGGGCCAAGACCGATGCGATCGACGGCGAGACGCTGTTGCGGACGCTGATGGCCTGGGCTCGCGGCGAGCGGCGGGTCTGTTCGATGGTTCGCGCGCCCAGTCCGGAAGACGAGGATCGCCGGCGGCTGACGCGCGAGCGCGGCGCGCTGCTCAAGGAACGCATTCAGCATACCAATCGGGTCAAGGGCCTGCTCAGCGGCCAAGGTGTCCGGGATTACAACCCGCTTCGGCGCGATCGTTTCGAACAACTCGAGGCGCTGCGAACCGGCGAGGGCCGTGAGCTGCCGCCGCTGCTGAAGGCGGAAATCCGCCGGGAGCTCGATCGGATCGCGCTGGTGACGACGCAACTGGCTGCGGTCGAACGCGCCCGCGACGCGCTCATCCGCACGGACGCCGAGGAGCGCAACAACCCCGCCGCCCTGCTCCTCAAGCTCAAAGGCTTGGGCCCTGAGTTCGCCTCGCTCCTCTGGCTGGAATCGTTGTTTCGCAGCTTCGGCAACCGACGCCAGGTGGCGGCTTACGGAGGATTGGCGCCCAGCCCCTGGCAGAGCGGCGGCGTCGAACGGGATCAGGCATCTCGAAGTCGGGCGATCGCCGCCTGCGCAAGACCATGGTGCCTGGTTCTGGTTGCGTCACCAGCCGGACTCGGCGTTGAGCCGCTGGTTTCAGGCGCGGGTCGGCGCCGCAAAGGGACGGATCCGCCGGATCGCCATCGTCGCGCTGGCCCGCAAACTCCTCGTCGCCTTGTGGCGCTATGTCACCCAAGGCGTCGTTCCCGAAGGCGCCGTGTTCAAGGCGGCATGACCCGAGGGCTCAACCCCACTCCAGCGAAGCTGAACGCGACGGCTTCGCCGGATCCGGGCCGGCGGTGACCGCGGATCGACCCCCGGGCTGAAACACGCCGTGAAAAAGGATGGTCGCGCCAACCCGAGCCCGACGCCCCCGAGCATGAGGGATTATGGTCCGAGCCCACAAGCTCGGCCGGATGTGAGGTGATGCGGTCGTCAGGGCTGCATGGCAAAGACGGGCTCACGCTTCGGATCCAAACGCCCAGGAGCACGCACAATGCCGAAATGAATGAGCTTGACTGGAAACACCCCATGTGAGGGGTCCACTTCTGACCCTTAGTATCACGCCTCATGCCGGCTTCGGCAACGCGCAAGCCGCCGTGTCCGCGGGGAGCCTGCTGGTCGTTGCGGCCGACGTGGTTCAGGCGCGAAACGACAACGACAACCAGCTGCTCCAACCGATGCTGGACAAAACCATGCTTTGCCCAAACAGCTGGGCGTGGCCGAAACGTTGCTGGCGGACACCGGCTATTTCAGTGCGACGAATGTCGAGCTTGCCGGGACGCCGAACTCGAACTGCCGATCGCCATGGGCCGTCAGCCGCATCACCCTCCGTCCGATAGGCAGGGGCCCGCGCCGGAAAACCGACGCCGGTCGAGGTCATGGCCCATCGGCTGAAGACCCCCGAAGGCCGCAAGCTCTACGCTTTGCGCAAGCAGACGCCGGAGCCGGTGTTCTGCATCACCAAATCGGCGCTCGGGTTCCGTCAGTTTCGTTGCGCGGCCCCGACGAAAATGCGCGGCGAATGGAGCCTCGTTACCATGGCGCGAATGGATCCTCGTGACCATGGCGTGGAATTTAAAGAGCATGTTCGCCCTCTCCCCCGCGTAATCAGCCGCAAGGTCTCCCGCACCCGAAAACCAAGCTTCCGATCCGACCCCAGCCACTGCTGAACGCGCCCTGGAGCCGATCCAAAGTCGAAGGATTTTTGCGGTTCGCCAAAATCGCCCTCACTAGCGTAAGCGGGAGACCCCCCGGCTGTGCCGGGGCGGCAGTAGAAGTTTGACGTGTCCGGCGGTCCACCGGCGAAGTTCCAACGTGAGCAGCCACTCATACGAAAGGAACTCCACCGATGGACGAGTATGAGAGCCTAAGCCACACAATTTGGGACTGCAAATATCATGTTGTCTTCATTCCGAAATGTCGGCGCAAGACGCTGTATCAAGAGTTACGGCGGCATCTGGGCGAAGTGTTCCGCAAGCTCGCGCACCAGAAGGAGTCGAAGGTCGAGGAAGGGCATTTGATGCCCGATCATGTCCACATGCTGCTTTCGATCCCGCCGAAATACGCGGTTTCGCAAGTGGTCGGCTTCATCAAGGGCAAGAGCGCGATCCACATGGCCAGAGTTTATGGAGAGCGCAAACGCAATTTCGTTGGGCAGCACTTTTGGGCCCGAGGATTCTTCGTCAACACGGTCGGGCGCGATGAGCAGGCCATCCGCGCCTACATCCGCAATCAAGAAAAGGAAGATCAGAGGCTGGAACAGTTGAACCTCTGGCGTTGACAGCGCCGCCCTTGGGCGGCTCCAAACTCAAGGGGCCGCGTCAGCGACCCCTCCTGCCGCTTCGAGCGGCTCAAATCCTAAAGCCCCCGGCTCTGCCGGGGGATACTTACTGGCTCACGTCATTGCGTTTGGTGGCATTGTCTGAATCTGTGCTGTCGCGATCTGAGCGATGGAGATGATTCGTGGCGAGCAAAGAGATTGCCGTCAAGAAATACGTGGTCAGGCTGAGCGAGGAGGAACGTGCTCGGCTCGATGAGTTTATCCGCAAAGGGCAAGCGCGCCGGGCATTTGTTGACGAAAGCGCGCATTCTGTTGAAAGCGGACGTGGCGGAGGCTGGCGGCGGATGGAGCGACAGCCGAATCGCCGAGGCGCTGGACACCAGCATCGCGACGGTCGAGCGGACGCGGCGGCAACTCGTCGAGGAAGGCTTCGAAGCCGTCCTGACCCGCAAGGACAATCCCAATTCCGCCCCGCGGCGGATTTTCGACGGCGCCGCGGAAGCCAAGCTGATCGCTTTGGCTTGCGGGCCGGCCCCGGCGGGCCGCGCCAGATGGACCCTGCGTCTTTTGGAGGAGAAGGTCGTCGAACTGCAGATCGTCGAGAGCGCCAGCGACAACACGATCGGGCGGACGCTCAAAAAAACATTCTCAAGCCCCATCTCAAGCAGCAATGGGTGATCGCGCCCGAGGCCAGCGCGGCCTTTGTCGCCAACATGGAGGACGTGCTGGAAGTCTACCAGAGGCCGCATGATCCCATGCGCCCCCTCGTATGCCTCGACGAAACGTCGAAGCAGCTCATCATCGAGACGCGCGCGCCGGTCGCCGCCAAGCCGGGACAACCGGCGCGGCGCGACTACGAATACGAACGCAATGGCGTGGCCAATCTGTTCATGATGTTCGCGCCGCTGGAAGGCTGGCGCTGCGTGAAAGTCACCGACCGCCGCGCGGCCGTCGATTACGCCCACGTGCTCAAGGATTTGTCCGACATGTATTTTCCCGATGCGGACAAGATCGTTCTGGTTCAGGACAATCTCAGCACGCACACGACGGCGTCGCTCTACGAAGCCTTTCCCGCCGCCGAAGCGCGTCGCCTCGTCGAACGGTTCGAATGGCATTATACGCCCAAGCACGGAAGCTGGCTCGACATGGCCGAATCCGAACTCGCCGTCCTCTCAACCCAGTGCCTTGACCGACGCATCCCGAACAAGCCGGAACTGACCCAGGAAGTCGCCGCCTGGGAACAACGCCGCAACAAACATCACGCCAAGGCCGACTGGCAATTCACAACCGCCGACGCCCGCGTCAAACTCGCCAGGCTATACCCCCAGTTCGCGTGAACTCGGGCCACTAGCCCACGCCGAAAACACCGGTCCGACAGGCTGCTAGTAATACTCAATATCGAGCATGTCAGCGAGAACTCGCCGCCTCCCATGGCTGGCTCGGTTGGGCCAATGCCCTCACCACGGCGCCCAGATTTTGGGCTGGAAGATTGGGGGTTCCCCAGCCGGTCGTGGGATCCCACCCGGGCGCCGCGCGGTAACCGGGAACTCCGTCGAAACCGTTGTTGCCTGACACCACGTCGTGGAAGAATTTGTTCGTCGCATTCAGCGCGCCGACGAGATAGAGGCCCGGATGCAAATCACCGAGTGGATGCCCCGCCAATTGATTGGCGTCCGCGACAACTCCCGCCCACTGCGGTGAGCCCTCGCTGGTTCCACCGACGGTTATGTAACAGCCGGGGCAGCTGCTAAGGAAACTCTCATAAATCAAAATCGATGTGTTCGGATCGGCGTTATAGGCAACGTCCGGAACGCCACGCTTCCCCGCGAACAGCGGCTGGTAAGCGTTGAGAAAACGCTGGTAAAGCGGCTCCGCAAAATATTGGCTCACTCCGCCGCCGCTAGCGCCGAACTCGTTGTTCCAAACGGTTTCACTGAGATAATTTCCGTTGGTGTCGGCATAGAGGCTCGTGCCGCCTACGGCAGTGACGTAGGGCGACGAAGCAGGAAAATTAACTGTCGGAAAGGGATAGTTATTTCCATCGACATCCGAGTTGGCGCTGCCGCTGTCTCCAGAAGAAGCCAACACCGTCACCCCGTCCAGAGCCGCGCCAAGGTAAAAGGTCTCGAAATCGCTGATCAGTTTTTCTCCCTCCGGGGTAAATAAGCTATTTTCTGTTGCAGTCCAGCTTTGCGATATTATCTTTCCGATATTATGATCGAGCGCATATTTCTCCAACGCTAAGAATTGTGGCAGACCCTGAACGCCCTCTGTTTGGTCAACCGGACTGGTCAACAAGACGATATTGGCACCGGGAGCCATTGCGTGCGCCCACTCGACGTCCAGAGTCGCCTCGAGAGCCCAACCGACCATATCTGCGTTGGTCTCATCAAAAGGCACAGTTCCCAGAGGCGCAAGCACCTTGAACGACGGGGGATCAGGAATGCCATAAGCTGCGTCAAATCCCGCCAAGTCTTGCGTGATCGTAGGGCTGCCAAAGGAGTCTACAATAATAATCGTTTCACCAACGCCATTGAATCCGGCGCTCAACAGCGATTTAAGACCATAGGCGGTCTGAATCTCCTGTGGACTGTAGCAAGGACTGCCAAAATTGGCCCTGCAGAACGAGTCCGTCGGGGCAGGAGCGGCTGAAGCCGAGACAAGCCTCAAACCTTTTACCTTCCTTATGACCGCCAGTTGGGCCGCGACAGCGTTCTGATCGACTTGAATCTGATCGGCCTGGGCGGGAACCCCCAACTCAGCGCGTGCTGGGCGTTGCATCCCCGTGAGGAGCGGGAGACCGAACACCACGGTCGTAAACACAAATCGGGAATGCCTAATCAGGTCTCCCATCGACTCCTCCTAATCGTGAGCGCGACATCCGCAAAAAGTGCTCCACGCTTGGCGCAATATGCCCGATTTGCCCCAAGACCATCCGGTCATCTCCGGCCCTCGCTGTTTTCCGGGGCCAGTATCGGGCGAAAGTGTCGCGATACGGGGCGGCGGCATTTAGCTCACCAAACACCCTATCCTGGCTCAAGGATGTACATTAAGACCTCCCTCCTGTGGGCAACCTGCATCGCGTTTTCCGCAACACTCGAGCCATGATAACACGACGCAAGCCGAAACGCTGTGACGCATATCACATCTGACTTCCGCTCCATTGGCGTAATTTAAGGGTCTGTCTTTGGGCGACGATCATCGTGCATCGAATGGAGTCACAGGTCTCATAAATTACTGATGGGGTGGATGGGTGCGCCGGGAGACCGGCAAGAGGTAGACGGTGGAAGTCCGTCACGGTGAAGGCGTAGCGAACCGCACCGGCCCCGAGTGATGCACGGGCTGCCCGCGAGGGCAGACGTGAAGCGTTCACAGGGGAGGGCGTAGGCGAGGTATTGAGCGGCGTAAGACAAGTCCGGGGCGCTGATGTTTTCCGTCCAACAGAAGGCAACACAGCCGGTGTCGATATCGCAAGACACATGCTGGCCCCGCGTCGTCGTAGACCCTGGCATGCGCAGAAGCCTTTTGCTCGGGAACCGGGAGATCTCCATCGCCGTCCCCGTCCGTCGTGGCCGGGACGTTGTCGGGAAGGCCGGAGGCCGTAGCCGACGATGAGCCGGATGGAGAAGTCGGACCTGCCCGTAGTAGCGCGGAAGCGAGCGAACAAGGCGGCCTTGGCTGCTGCGGAGCGCGTGGAGCGAAGGGGCGGGGCCAAGGAGAATGCGGAGCTGCAAAGCACGGTCCGGACGCAGAGCCGGGAAGCCGTGTCACAGGCGCAGGTCCACATACGAGAAGCCGTCATCAGGAACAGGCAGAGCAAGCTGACGGCGCTTCTGCATCACATCAACGTCGACGTTTTGCGAGCGAGCTTCTCCGATTTGAAGAAGTCCGCAGCGCCGGGCGTCGACGAGGTGACGTGGACAGCGACGTAGCCGAGCCGCACGGTGCGCTTGCCGCCGGCCGCGAGACGGATCGCGATATCGCGTCCCGAGCGATCGTGCGCCGCCCGCAGGGCCTTCAGCGCCGTGTCGACCTGAGCGCCGAGGCGCGTGTCATCGAATTTCATACCTTCGGCGTCCTCCAAAACGAACTGTTCGACGGTGGCGCCGTTCAACAGCGACACCCGCGTGATCTGACGCTCGTCACCGCCCTTGTCCTTCAACGTCTCTGTTGAGGCGCTGACAATGCTCCCCGCGAGTTTTCGCGGCGTCTCGACGCTCACGGAGGCGCCCTTGAGTGCGGCCATCAGCGCAGGCAGGCTCGCCAGATCAGCCTCGGCGAACGGTAGCGAGGCGAATGCTTCCGACGCCCCCGCCTTGCCTGGCAGGGTAACCGTCGCGGCCCCCGCGGGGTCGATGACGATCAGAGGCCCATGGCGGACATACTCAACGAGATATTCGAGGGGGGTGGCACCCCGATGTCCACCCGCCGCCACCGAGTACGTCCACACCTTCGGCCGGCAGCTGAGCGTTTGCGGCGGGTCGGCACAATAAGTCCTTGCGGCGCGAGTTGTTTGCGCGCCAAATGCGCTCGTCTTGAGTCGGCGTCGCCGGGGAGCCATGAGCGCGACCGTCTTTCGGCTGTTCGTCTCGTCGCCCGGCGACGTAGCAGCGGAGCGCGCCCGCCTCGAAGCGGCGGTCGAGAAGCTCAACGCGGAGTTCAAGGACCGCGCGCGCTTCGACGCCGTGCGCTGGGAGACGAACTTCTATTCCGCGCACGAGACGTTCCAGAAGCAGATCCCCGAGGCGGCCGACTGCGACCTCGTCGTCGCGATCTTCCGCGCCCGCCTCGGCTCGCCGCTGCCGGAAGGATTCCAGCCTCAGGCCGACGGCGAGCCCTATCCCTCCGGCACTGCCTACGAGGTCCTGAGCGCGATCGCGAAGCGGCGCGACGGCGGGCCTCTGCCCGACATCTATGTGTTCCGCTATCCGCACGATCCACAGGTCTCGCTCAACGCGGCCGACCGCGCCGACATCGAGAAGCAATGGCGGGGGCTGGAGGGCTTCTTTGAGCGCTGGTTCAAAACCGCCGGCGGGCAGTTTGTCGCCGGGTTCCAGCCCTATGAAAGCACGGACGATTTCGCCGAGCAACTCGAGGAATGCCTGCGCCAGTGGCTCGCCAAGCGCGGGATTTCCGCGCACGAGACCTGGGACCGCGCCCGCTTCGGCTCGCCGTTCCCCGGCCTCGCGGCGTTCGGCGCCGACCGTGAGCGCGTGTTCTTCGGCCGCGATCTCGCGATCCGTCAGGCGACCGAGCGCCTGCGCGGGGCGAAGACACCGTTCCTCCTGATCCTTGGCGCGAGCGGAGCGGGCAAGTCGTCGCTTTTGCGCGCCGGGCTGATGCCGAGGCTCGCGCGGCCCGGGGCGATCCCCGAAATCGACCTTTTCCGCCCCGCGCTGATGACGCCGGGGCTCGACCCGTTCGCCGAGCTCGCCGGCGCGCTGCTCGCGCCCGAGGCGCTCGGACCCGAACTCGCAGGCGGCCGGTTCGCCGACAAGGCCGCGCTGAGCCATGCGCTGAGGGGCGACCCCGCAACCGCCGCGGCGCTGATCGGCGAGGCGCTCGACAAGGCTGCCGAGGCGCGGCGCAAGGCGGCGCATTTCGAAAAGCAGCGCCCCGCGCGGCTGCTCATCGGCGTCGATCAGGCCGAGCGGCTGTTCACCGAGGCGTCGAAGGACGCCGACGCCTTCGCGGCGCTTCTGCAAGCCCTGGCGAGCGGCGTCGCCTATGTCGTCATGGTCATGCGCGCCGACGGCTATGCGCGCGTCCAGGCCTGCGCGCCGCTGCTCGATCTTCGCGCCCGGGGCGCGACCTTCGACCTGGTCCCGCCGACCGCGGCGGAACTCGAGGAGATCGTCGCGCGCCCGGTCGCCGCCTGCGAGCCCCCGCTCGCTTTCGGCGAAAGCGATCTGCCGCTCGGCCAGCGCCTCGTCGCCGACGCGCAGGGCGGCGACGCCCTGCCGCTGCTGCAAATGACGTTGGAGCGCCTCTATCAGGCGCAAGAGGTGCGCGGCGACGGCATCCTTTGCGCCGAGGATTACAAGGGCATGGCCGCCGCAATCACGGAGACCGCGGACCACGCGATGGCGCATTTGGGGGCGGGCGGGCGCGGCGCGCTCGACGCGCTCGTCGTTGGCCTCGTCGCCGATGTGGCGCCCGACCCGGTGACGGCCGAACCGCTGCCGGTCATCGTAGCGCTCGACCGCGACGCATTCGTCAGGGGCAAGCCCGATCGCGCCGCGCTCGTCGACGCCTTTGTCGAGGCGCGGCTCCTGACCTTGGAAGGCGGCGCGCTCCTTCGCCCGACTCATGACGCGCTCCTGCGTATCTGGCCCGACGCGGCGAAGCGGGTCGCCGAAATGGCGGGATTGATCCGCGCCCGCCACTCGCTGGCGCCGCTTGCTCAGGCATGGGACGAAGCGCCCCCGGGCGAGAAGCCCGGCCATCTGCAACTCTCGGCGCCCCTGCTCGCGAGCGGACAACAGTTGGAGGATCGGTTTGGCGAGGATTTGGGCGAACCGCTGCGCGGGCTCATAGGGGCGGCGGAGAAGGCGGACGCGGCGCGGCGGGCGCGCGAGACCCGACGCGCCCGCATGACTATCGCGGCGTCGGTCATTGTGGCCCTCGCGATGGCCGGGCTCGCCGCCTGGGCGTTTTCGCAAAGGAACGAGGCCATCGCAGCAAAAAACGACGCGATCACACAAAGGACGGCGGCGGTTGCGGCGAAGAACGAGGCGGACACGGAAAGGGCTGCCGCCGACCAAGCCAAGAACGAAGCCTTGGTGCAGAAGGCGGCGGCTGAGCACAATCTCGCCCTCGCGACCTACGCCGCCAATTCGCTCGTGTTCGACATCGCGCAGAAATTCCGCGACGCCTCCGGCGTTCCTGCTTCGCTGGTCAAGACGATTCTCGACCGCGCGCTGGATCTGCAACAGAAGCTGCTCAGCGCTGGCCAGACGAGCCCGGACCTGCTGCGCGGGGAGGGGGCAGCGCTCGACGAGACGTTTACGACGCTGAGGACCCTCGGCGACACGGCGGGCGCACTCGACGCGGCGCGCAAAGAGGCGGCCATCTTCGAAGCGCTGCAGAGGAGTGAGCCGGCAAATGCAGAGTACCAGTTCGATCTTTCACTGTCCGACGACAGGATCGGCGACGTGGAGGTTGACCAAGGCCATCTCGCGCAAGCCCTTGCCTCCTATCGGGCTGGCCTCGCGATCGCGGAGCCCCTCGCTAAGCTCAATCCCAGCAACTGGACGTTGCAGAACATCCTTTCGGTGTTCTACGAAAAGGTCGGCGACGTGGGGGATACACAAGGCCAGCTCGCGCAAGCCCTCAACTCCTACCGGAAGGCCCGCGCGATCCGCGAGGGCCTCGTCAAGTCCGATCCCGGTAACGCGCTTTTGCAGGGCAATCTTTCGGTGTCGTACGAAAAGGTCGGCGACGTGGAGGCAGAACAAGAGCAATACGCGCAGGCCCTCAATTCCTACCGGGCCGGCCTAACGATCGGCGAACGCCTAGCCAACGCCGATCCGGGCAACACGGACCTGCAGAGCAGTCTCGTGGTGTCTTACGAGAAGGTCGGCGAAGTCGAGGTTCACCTGGCCCAAGCCGCGCAAGACCTCAACTCCTATCAGGCCGGCCTCGCGCAAGCCCTCAATTCCTACCGAGGCGGCCTCGCGATCGCCGGGCGCCTCGCCAAGTCCGATCCCGGCAACGCGGAATGGGAACATTACCTTTCGGCGTCTTACGAGAAGGTCGGCAACGTCGAGGATGAACAGGGCGAGTTGGCCCAGGCTCTCGAATCCTACCGGGCCGGCCTCGCGATCGCCGACCACCTCGCCAAGTCCGATCCCGGCAACGCACACTGGCAGGGCCTTCTGTCCGTGTTTCACTCGAAGGTCGGCAACGTCGAGCTTGAGCAAGGCCAGTTCGCCCAAGCTCTCAACTCCTACCGGGACGACCTCGCGATCGCCAAGCATCTCGCTGAGTCCGATCCCAGCAACGCGGACTGGCAGCGCGATCTTTCGCGATCCTACGCCAAGCTCGGTTCGGCCTATGCTGCGCAAAAGGACGACGCGAACGCGCGCGAGGCCTTTGAAACGGGCCGCGTGATCATCGCGCGGCAGGTGGCGCTCTTGCCTGAGAACGTGACGGCGAAGGGCCTCCTCGACTGGTTCGATACGCACCTCGGCGCGCTGAAACCCTAAGCCGCCCCGAATTCCTCGCCTTCGCCTCACGCGACCCGCTTGCGGTCGTCGCGCCGGGCCGTGGCCAGCGCCGGCGAGGACCGATATCCGGGATGTCCACCAACCATCGGCCGACAACCGCCGCGAGCCCTCGGGTTCACGCCCCGCAGCGACAGTGGAGACTTCTGCAGAGCCGCGAACGGCTGGACCTGCACCGGCCGTCCGGTGAGCGCAAATAGCGGCCATGTCTGGACGGCGCCCCGTCGTCAAGGATCGCTTTGAAGGTCTATGAACGTCTCGGGAGCGGTCATGTCTTCGGCCGGGGTTGTCACGTTGCTGTGGGACGAGCGCGAAGTGTCGCCGCCTGAAGAATTGTCAGGACACTGCGACTGCGGTCCGCCACGTGTCCATCGCCTCGGCGCGGAGCGTGCGGTGCGTTTGGGCTGACGTGGGCCTTGTCACGGCAACGGTAGCGCGTCTCGGTTCGCAGGGTAAGATGGCGGATGACGATCTCATTTGCTCGCCACCAGTTTCCGCCTGCGATCATCCAGCACGGCGTCTGGCTCTATGTGCGTTTCACGCTCAGCTATCGCGACGTCGAAGATCTGCTCGCGGAGCGCGGTCTGGATGTCTCCTACGAGACGGTGCGGCGATGGGTTTTGAAGTTCGGGCCGTTGTTCGCCCGAGAACTTCGCCATCGACGCCCGCGGCCAACGTCGCGATGGCATCTCGACGAGAGTGTGCCGCGAAGGCTTCCGCAGTGATGTGGTGGCCGAGCTGCATGGAAGATGAGGGCAGGCCCCTCGAAGCCGACCGTCAGGGGTAGGCTTCAAACCACTGCAAGCTGCGACGGTAAAGAGCCGGGGTGGTGAGCGTTGCAGGAAAAGGCGGACTTCAGTCCGTCAGGTGAGGGTTAGAGAGACGAGCGCAAGCGAACCGCTGATGAAGTGTCGAAAAGTGCAAGACGATGTCGAAACCAGGGGGAATTCGTTAACCTGGGACGAGCCTGGGGGGCGGCCTGATTTCTGCCCAGGCGGCATCCGGCATGAAGGCGGCGTGACTCTTAACCAGGCTTCCGTGTGGAACGCGGGAACCTGTCGCCCCGATGCTAAGGGAGAAACCCAAATAGGCGGTCCCTATGAGGGTGAGATTACCGAGGCGGGGCACAGGGGCGGAGCAACCCGTAGTAGTGTTGAAGGTCCTGTAATGGGGCTGGAGCGAAGGGGTTGCGTTGTTCAGCTCTGGAATGAGGACAACCGGCGACGGGAGGATCCTCATGGATAGAGCAAAGCCGTATTCAATTCCGAAAAGGGAGGTATGGGAAGCTTACAAGAGGGTCAGAGCAAACCAAGGGGTGGCTGGCGTAGACGGTCAGACGATTGCGGACTTTGAGGCTGATCTTGCGAACAACCTCTACAAGCTCTGGAATCGACTGACGTCGGGCAGCTACTTTCCGCCGCCGGTGCGGCGGGTCGATATACCGAAGAGCGATGGCAAGACGCGACCGCTGGGCATCCCCACGGTGGCGGATCGCATCGCGCAGATGGTGGTCAAACGCCACCTGGAACCTATGGTGGAACCCAAATTTCACCCGGATTCTTATGGATACCGGCCCGGCAAATCGGCGCTCGATGCGATCGGCGTGGCGCGGCAGCGATGCTGGCGTCACGACTGGGTTCTTGATCTCGACATCAAGGCCTTCTTCGACAGCATCGAACCGGAACTTCTGATGCGGGCGGTGCGCAAGCACACCAATTGCCCGTGGGTGCTTCTATACATCGACAGATGGCTGAAAGCGCCGGTGCAGATGCCGGACGGGAGTCTCGTCGGGCGAGAACGAGGAACGCCGCAGGGCGGGGTGATCAGCCCCCTCCTGGCAAACCTCTTTCTTCACTATGCGTTCGACATGTGGATGGGTCGGAACTTCCCGGACATTCCGTTCGAACGCTATGCCGACGACGCGATCTGTCACTGCAGGACGGAGGGCCAAGCGGTGGCGCTTCGGGCAGCTCTGGGCGCGCGTTTTGCTGACTGCGGACTGACGCTTCATCCTGACAAGACCAAAATTGTCTTTTGCAGAGATGAAAGCCGACGTGACACGCACCCGATCATCAAGTTCGACTTTCTCGGCTATACGTTCAGGCCGAGGCTGGTGAACAAGAGGGCCGGAGGCATGGGCGTCTCGTTCAGTCCCGCCGCCAGCCCGAAGGCGCTCAAGGCGATCCGCGGAACCATCCGTAGTTGGTCGATGCACCTGCGTAGTGACAGGGCCCTGGATGATCTGGCACGGATGTTCAACTCGAGCATACGCGGCTGGGTCAACTATTATGGACGGTTCTGTCCTTCGGCACTCTATCCCACCCTGTGGAACATCGAGCGATACTTGGCGCGATGGGCCTCCGGAAAGTACAAGTCCCTACGCAGACACAAGCGGCGTTCCCGACACTGGCTTGCGCGCATCGCTCAACGTCAGCCTCGGTTGTTCGCCCATTGGCCTCTGCTCCATGGACACGGCCGAACAATGGGAGCCGGATGATGCGAGAGTATCACGTCCGGTTCTAAGAGAGCGCGGGGGTGAAACTCCCCCGCGCCACTCGCCTGGCCGTGACGATTGCGGGCCGGCAGTTCTGGCTCTGGCGCGCGGTCGACGATGAAGGCGAGGTTCTCGATCTGCTGGTGCAGCGACGGCGCGATAAGGCTGCGGCCGTGAAGCTGATGCGCAAACTGCTCAAGAAACAGGGCTTCGCGCCCGATATGCTGGTGACGGACAAGCTGCGCTCTTACGGCGCGGCCAGGGCGGAGTTGGGATTGTCGGCTCGCCACGAGCAGGGCTCGCGCAAGAACAATCGAGCTGAGAATTCGCATCAACCGACACGAAGGCGCGAACGCAAGATGCAGCGGTTCAAATCGCCCGGATCAGCCCAACGCTTCTTGTCTGTTCACGCCGCTGTCCACAACACATTTAACGTCCAGCGCCATCTCACATCCCGCCACACGCTCCGCGTCCTCCGAGACGAAGCGTTGCGGACGTGGCGAGCCGCCACCGCGGCCTGAGCCCGAACTGGGAATTGCAAATTGCGCACGGCCAAACTCAGTTCGCGTGACAGTGCCGCCCGTCGTCTTGACGATGCGCCCGCCGTGGCTCGCCACGATCGGCCGCGCCGCCTCGCGATGCTCACGCACCGCGCGCGCCGTCCCCGCCTCGTCCTCGCCCATGAGCCGCGAGTAGCCGACCACATCGGCGGCGAGGATCGCGGCGAGCCTTCGGGTTTCGCTCATCTGGCGCGCTTCAAGCACGTTAGCATGAAAGGCCAGGGGAATCGCCGGTCTCGCCCGGACGAGGGTCTAGCCGAGCGGCGGCCGCTTGCGACGTGGCCGTGGTCACTGCGGGGATTTCGAGACTTCGTCCCAGAGCGGGGCGAGCAGGGTCGCCTCACGCCGTCCCACCAAAAGCTGAATCTCCTCGAGTGAGAGCCGCGGGCGCAGGCGCTTCGCCTCGCGCAGCGCCGCGATGGCGCCGTCCTTCCTGTCGAGGCCGGCCGCCGTCAGGGCGAGCACGATTGGCGCCACGTGGAATTGCGGATCGCGACGGCAGGCCACTCGCGCTTCCTCGTAGGCCTCTTCCAGCCGGCGATCCCTCGCCAGAGCCAGGGCATAATAAGTTCCCCAGAATCCCAAGCGATGATCGCGGGGACTGAGCCGCATCCCCTGTCGCAACTTTTCAAGTCCGACGTCCCCCCTCTTTTCGAGAAAATATTGCCCGGCCCCCAGCGCGACCCAGGCCTGGGCATTGCTCGGATCGTTCTCGATCGCCCGCTCCAATATCTCGGAGCCTCTTTGCACTTCGCCCAGTTCCGCCAGCGCACAGCCCGCATAGCCCAAGACCTCGGAGGCATCCGGGTCGATCTTCACCGCGCGTTCGGCTTCCGCGCGCGCTTCCGTCACGGCCGCCGCGGCGTCCGCCATGAGGCCGTGCCGGGCGCCCAACGACAAGAAAAGCGCAAGGTGCGCCCGCGCGAGCGCGAAATCCGGATCCAGAGACGCGGCTTGCCGCAACAGCGCCGTCGCCTGGGTCAGCGTTTCTTCGCTCCAGCCCTTGAGACTGATCATGCCAGCTCCCTCCCGGTAGCACGACCAGGCGCTCGGGCTGGCGTCGCGCCGACGCCGAATCAAGGCAATTTCGGCGCGAACGAGTTCCGGTTCGATCCGGCCGGCGATCGCGCGGGCGATTTGATCCTGCAGCTCGAGGACATTTTCGGGTTGACGGTCAAATCGGTCGGCCCAGAGTTGCGCCCCTGTCGCGGCGTCGATGAGTTGCGCGCCGACGCGAAGCTGCGGGCCGACGGGCCTCAGGCTGCCCTCGACGAGATAGCGGACGCCGAGTTCACGCCCAATCTGGCGGCTATCGACGGTGCGGCCCTGATAAACCAATGAAGATTGCCGGGCGATCACGATGAAGCCGGGAATCCGCGCCAGGATCGCGGCCAAATCCTCAGTCATCGCCTCCGTCAGATATTTGAATTCGCGCTCCTCGGAAAAGCAGATGAACGGCAGCACGGCAAGGGATGGCTGATCGGTTGGCGGCTTCGGGGGTTCGGGCATTGGTCCGGGTGCGCTCGAGGCCAGCGAATAGACCCGCACCGGCCGGGCGATGTTCTTGAGGTCCTTGTCGCCGAGATCGACGAAATCCGCGTCGATCCTGCCGCGGACGTGGTCGTACGCCGCGCCCGAGATCAGCACGCCACCCGGCTCGCAAAGGCCCTCCAGCCGCGCCGCGATATTGACCCCGTCCCCCAGAATGTCGTCGCCCTCGATCAGGACGTCGCCGAGATTGACGCCGATGCGGTAGACGATCCGCTTCGCCTCCGGCGTCTCGGCGTTGCGCTCGGCCATCCGCTTCTGGATCGCGATCGCGCATTCGACGGCGGCGACGACGGAGGGAAACTCCAGCAGCAGCCCGTCGCCCGTCGTCTTGACAATGCGCCCGCCCAAGCCCGCCACGATCGGGCGAGCCGCTTCGCGATATTCGCGAACGCGAAGCGCCGTCCCCGCCTCGTCCTCGCCCATGAGGCGCGAATATCCGACGACGTCGGCGGCGAGGATGGCGGCGAGGCGGCGGGTCGCGGTCATTGCTCGGGGACCCCGGCCTTGCGCAGGCCATCGAAAATGGGCTCGAGCTGGGCCAGGTACGTCGGGTCGTCGCTCCACGCCGTCCAGTTGACGCGGGCGCGGGAGACGGTGAAGGACGGGTTGATCGCAATAGCGGCCTTGACGGCCGAATGCGCCTCGTCGAGTCGCCCAAGCTGCGCGAGGGCGAGGGCCAACTGAAAATACGCTCTAGGATAATTTGGGTTCGCCTCGATCGCACGTCGACACCACCTGACCGCTTGCTCCCAATTGCCCAACTGGTTCTTCGCCACGCCCACGTAAGTCATCCAGACAAAAGCCGCCGTATCGCGCGGGCTGAGGCGCAGGGCCTCGGCAACGTGCGCCTCGGTTTCTTCAGCGCGACCGATAAGTATCTTGCCAAATCCGATAGCGCCTTCAGCGGGGGCGAGATTACGATCCAGCGCCAACGCATGTTCGCATTTGGCGATGCCCTCGGAAGCACGCTTCGTCCATATATAGACAAGTCCTAGCCACATATGGCCAACCCCGTGGTCCGGGACCGACGACAGGGCTTCGGTCAACTTTGCTTCGGCCGCAGCAAACGACGCCACGGGATCGGTCGCAAAGGAATTTACGCCCTCGATCGCCTCGGCGCCTGCCAATCCAATCCGCGCGTCGCCGTTGTTGGGATCGGCGAGGAGCGCGCGTTCGAAATATCTGCGCGACTGCGCCATATATGGAGGGGTCAGACCCTTATAGAACCAAGCCAGACCTTGAAAAGAGAGGTCCATCGAGTCCGGGGTCGGCGTCTGTTCCGCGCGTCGGGCCTCGGCCGCGACAAGCTGGGCGTTCAGCGCGCCCGCCAGGCGCGCGACGATTTCGTCCTGCATGTCGAAGAGATCGGCGAGCGGCTTATCGAACCGCTCGGCCCAGAGGTGATTGCCCGTCTCGGCGTCGATGAGCTGCACGTTGACGCGCATGCGGTTGCCGCCGCGCTGAACGCTCCCCTCGAGGACATAGCGGACGTTCAATTCGTGCCCGATCTGCTTCAGATCGACGGCCTTGCCTTTGTAGGTGAACGCGGTGTTGCGCCCGATCACGAACGAGCCTCGGATCCGTGAAAGATCGGTAGTCAGGCTTTCCGTGACCCCGTCGACGAAATGCTCCTGCTCGGGGTCGCCGCCGATATTGACGAACGGCAGGACGACGATCGACAGGCGCGGTGGGGTGGATTTTTCGGGCGCTGAAGCCGGCGCGAGCTTCGCCTCAGCGGGCTGGCCGACCTGCAGCGAATAAACCCGGATCGGCTCGACGATGTTCTTGAGTTTGATCGGGCCGAGGTCGTCGACCGCGAGATCGAGCCGCCCCTTCACCTGACGGTAGGCGTCCTCGGAGAGACAGATCGCGCCTGGCTTGCAAATGCCTTCGAGGCGCGCGGCGATATTGACGCCGTCGCCCATCAAATCGCCGTCCGCCTCCTCGACGACGTCGCCAAGGTGAATGCCCACGCGGAATTCGATGCGACGCTCGACCGGCACGCCGGCGTTGCGCTCGACCAGGCCGTCCTGCACCTCGATCGCGCAACGCACGGCGTCGACCACGCTGCGAAACTCGATAAGGCTGCCGTCGCCGGTGCGCTTGACGATGCGCCCGCGATGCGCGGCGATGGCGGGATCGATCAAATCGCTCCGCAGTCCCCGAAGGCGCGAGAGCGTGCGATCCTCGTCGGCGCCAGCAAGCCGGCTATAGCCGACCACGTCCGCAACCAGGATCGCAGCAATCTTCCGGATTTCGGACATGGCGCGCCCTCACGCGTCATGCAGAATAGCACAAGAAAGGGCTTGAGCCGCGCGTCTACCTAGCGAAAGCTATCGGGACTGAAGGAAGCCAGCCCGAGGCAACCCCGGGGGCGGCTTCGGGTCGATTTGACCGATCCGCCAAGCCGTCCGGGAACGACCGCTATTTGCGTGCGCCGTGACAAGGCGGCGCTTTCCAGTGGGTGCGAGCCCCACCCGGCAAACGCTCCAGCCGGAAGCAACCGGAGCAGTCATGGAGGTAACGAAATGGCTGAAGCCTTCGGTGTAGCGCGTCACATATAGGTGACGGCGCGAGTGTGCGGGCCGCAACGCGAGTGAACGCCGAGCAAGCCTCGAAAAGGACGATGTGCAGGCCGACCCGACCGCAATTTCGGGGAAGGCTGATACGGCTAGGTGAGATGAGCGAAGACGACGCCCAGTCGCTGCACCGGGGTACTGGCGGCAGCACGTACACAAGGAAAGCGCGCGCAACACGGGAAGCCCCAAAGCGGGGTTAGGTCAGGAATGACAGGACCAACCGGACGCCCGTGAGGGACAGGCCGGGCGCTCTGGGGTGGCGGAGAGGTTCGTAGTACCGCGGAAACCGGGTAACTCCGGCGGAGGGAAACCTATCACCTCCAATGATGTTCAGAAGCTGCCGATGGCGTCGCACGCGAAAGACGGCGTGAGGTCTTGTCCGAGAGCCGGATGCGGGAAATCTGCCTGTCCGGTTCGATGAGCGGGGTGTGGAAACGGAGCTACGGCTGAGCCACTAAGGCACCGCCAGACGAAAGGGGCGGAAACAGACATGCTCAGCCTAACGTCACCGCGCCACACCTCGACTCTACGCCGAGCGGCCGTTGCGAAGAGGCGCTAAGGATGACGCCGTCGACGAACGAGCGTCTCCGCGCGGTCGGTCGGACCACTGCGTCAACGCGTCGCACCTCTCAGGGATACTTGGTAAAAATTTCGCCCTGAACTTCCGTCAATACAACATTCAATCAGTAGGGAGGGCGCGCCATGTTGGATATTCGCGCCGAAGTCGCAAATGCGCTTCATTGGGATATCGCGATCCCTCGTCATAGGGTAACCGCGAAAGTGGACGGCGGCTGGGTTACTCTGCAGGGCGTAGTCGAATGGGCGTACCAGAGGTCCCTCGCCGAGGCGGACGTGCGCAGAGTGCCCGGGGTGATAGGCATCAAGAACGAAATTGCGGTTCGTGGGGTGGACTACGATCCTTCAATAGGGAAGCCCACGACGCCGTGCGTCGACGATCTTCTACGGGGTCGGTTGAAAATTTTGGGGCTCGATGTCGATGCGTTGGCACGCGACCTCCCCGAAGTGTTCGACAAGATCAGGAGTAATTGCCCGAGTTGCGGCGATCGGGAAGCCTGCGCGCTGGATTTGAAGCGCGATCCTAACACCTTGGTGTGGGAAGCTTATTGTCCAAACTCAGGCGTGCTCAATGCCCTCGTTGCGCTCACAGAAGTGATTCGTTGAGGGTTGGGCTGAGAGGGGTGGAGGAGAAGGGCTTCGTTAGGCCGCGAGGCTACTGCGAGGTGGCGGCCGCCAAAATGACATCCACTCAGATCGCCCAGGCGCAGCGGCTGGCGCGCGAGTCGACAGTGAAGTGAGGATGATCGCCGGTCGATTGCGCCGAGGACCTCGGCATCGACCGCTGACGACGCGCATTGCCATCGCCCGATGCCTCGTCATTGCTTTGATCGAGTAGCTTCGTAGCGAGAGCCTCAATCCGCTGTCAGCTTGCTACAATCTTGTACTGCGTCTCCCCCACCCGTTGACCCAGATCAAAACACGCCCGCTGCGATCGGCGATGCTGGGCAATGTCAGAGCGTGGCCACGGCCAAAAGCCCCGGGAGGAAGGCGGCCGCGATTACCCTCTGAAGTTAGGGCCGGAGTTGGGTTTCGCTCGCTCCGGCCTTACTTCGTTTTGAACGACCTCGATGAAATGGCTGGCCTCGCTTACCCGCGAGCGTCTCAACTGCGGGCCATGAAGGCCGCGCTCGCCGAGATCGGGCAGAGCCGTGACGACTGGAGGCGTCAGGCTGAGGTTCGCCGGCTCTGGCGAGGGATCTCAGTGTTCGCGGCGGTCGGCCGGCAGCGTTGCGCTCGACCATGGCGTTCTGAATTTCGACCGCGCAGCGCACGGCGTCGATCACGGAATCCGTCGGCGAAGACCGGTGTTTGCGCGCAGCGGACGGCTGGAGCCCGCGTGAAGTGGTCATTCGATTGCTCGCGGGCTTCGAACGGTCAAGACGAGCAACAGCCTTTCTCGACAGTTCGGGTCAGCCACAATATGAAGGTCTTTAGCTCCTCTTGGCGTCGAGCACGGCGCTTTCCTTGAAGAGCAAACCGGCAGCGCCCGCGCCGATCAGCGGCGCGATGATGAAGAGCCAGAGCTGTGCAAAGCGTTGTGGGTTCGAGGCGATGCCGACGAGCGCCGGGCCGATCGACCGGGCCGGATTGACAGACGTGCCGGTGATGTTGATGCCGACGAGGTGGATGACGACCAGCGTCAAGCCGATGGCGAGGCCGGCAAAGCCCGCCGGAGCGAAGGGGTGCGTGACGCCGAGGATGCAGACGAGGAAGAGAAACGTGCCCACCACCTCGAAGACGAAGGCCGACACCACGTTGTACTCGCCGATATAGCCGGGGCCCCAGCCGTTCTGGCCAAGCCCGCCGTTCCAGCCCTGCGCCTTGCCCGATAGAATGAGATGGAGCACGGCCGCGGCGACGATGGCGCCGAGCACCTGGGCAATCCAGTAGCCGACCATTTCGGTCGCGCTCATACGGCCCGCGACGAACACGCCGAAACTGACCGCCGGATTGACGTGACAGCCGGAGATCGGCCCGATGCCGTAGGCCATGGCGACGATCGCAAAGCCGAAGGCGCTTGCGATCCCGAGCAGATTGATTGCACCTGGGCCCGAGCCCATGCTGCCGACGACTGCCGCCCCGCAGCCGAAGAACACCAGGGCGAAGGTTCCTATGAATTCCGCCAGTCGCTTATTCATTGCGTCCTCCTTTATCGTTGATCATACGCCGGTCCAAGCTTGCCACGCCGACGGCCGTCTCAACTCGCCGACTTGCGAAGTGCATTCGACTGCGTCGGTTCGCTGTCCAAGCGCCCCTGTTCCATTTGCGTCGCCACTGCCGTCCAGAAGTCGAACCGCTTGCGGGAACGCGCGCGGCGGGCTTTCAGTTGCTCAAGCCGTGCCATCTTGCATGCCGTCGCTTCGCCATGCCGATCGCGCAGCGACGCGATGACGGCTGACACGCTCATGCCGCGTGACATCGACGACGTGGGTCTCCCTGTTTTCTTATGACTTGTAATCGTCAGAAGTCTCTATGGCCCGACCAACCAAAGAAAGATAGCGCCGGGCTGACCCGCTCGCCACCCCATGGGGAATGACCGCTCTTTGCGTGCGCCGTGACAAGGCGGCGCTTTCCAGTGGGTGCGAGCCCCACCCGGCAAACGCTCCAGCCGGAAGCAACCGGAGCAGTCATGGAGGTAACGAAATGGCTGAAGCCTTCGGTGTAGCGCGTCACATATAGGTGACGGCGCGAGTGTGCGGGCCGCAACGCGAGTGAACGCCGAGCAAGCCTCGAAAAGGACGATGTGCAGGCCGACCCGACCGCAATTTCGGGGAAGGCTGATACGGCTAGGTGAGATGAGCGAAGACGACGCCCAGTCGCTGCACCGGGGTACTGGCGGCAGCACGTACGCAAGGAAAGCGCGCGCAACACGGGAAGCCCCAAAGCGGGGTTAGGTCAGGAATGACAGGACCAACCGGACGCCCGTGAGGGACAGGCCGGGCGCTCTGGGGTGGCGGAGAGGTTCGTAGTACCGCGGAAACCGGGTAACTCCGGCGGAGGGAAACCTATCACCTCCAATGATGTTCAGAAGCTGCCGATGGCGTCGCACGCGAAAGACGGCGTGAGGTCTTGTCCGAGAGCCGGATGCGGGAAATCTGCCTGTCCGGTTCGATGAGCGGGGTGTGGAAACGGAGCTACGGCTGAGCCACTAAGGCACCGCCAGACGAAAGGGGCGGAAACAGACATGCTCAGCCTAACGTCGGGCCAACAGGCGACCACAGTCTAAGGCTTTGCACGGAGGAGACCGACATAGGGACATTCACGACCCGGATGGTGTGGGACGGCAGCCGCGACGGCCACTGGGACGTCGTGCTCACCAAGATGACCGAGGGCAGCGCGCGCCTGCTTGCGAAGATGACCTTCGACGAGTGGATCGGCCGTTTCGACGACGAGAGCGCGCCATGCAGCGCTTTCGAAGTATGAAGACGTTGCAGAAATTCAGCTCAGTTCACGCCCAGGTCCACAACCATTTCAATCAGGAGCGCCATCTCGTCACCCGCCAAGTCTACAAGCAGAGACGCTCTGCCACATTGGCCGAGTGGCGCGCCCTCGCGGCTTGAATGTCGCTTGAGGGTGGGCGTCTTGCGCCACGCGCTGATGATCCGCCGTTACTCTGACAAAGCCCCTGCTCGAAGCCGCCACCGGCTGCCGGCATGATGCGCGACGCCGCGTCCGTCAGATTGACCTGATCGGTCGGCAGCCCTTCGGTCGGCGGCGCCGGCGGTTTGCCCCTGGGCTTCTTGCCGGTCTCGGCGGTCCTGGCCTCGCGCGCGGCCATCCTGGCGTCGTGCTCCGCCTTCTCCGCGCGCGTGCCGCTCCCTGGCGCGCCCCTCGATCGTCGCGCGCGCCTCAGCGATCTTGCGCAGGCGCTCCTCGCGCCGCGCCAGTTCGTCGGGGATCGACATCCCGTCGGGAACGTCGGCCGCGTCCGCCGCCTCGGCCTTGGCCAGCAGATCGGCGACTTCGGCCTTCAGTTGCGCTTCGATCTTGCCCGCATACTCATAGGAAAGCGCGCTGTGCCGGCTGGCGTTGGCGTGGATCTTCGTCCCGTCCAGCCCGATCGTGCCCATCTTCAAAACGCCCATCTCGCGCGCCAGCCGAAGAACCTCGACGAACAGCTTCTCGATGTCCTTCAAGAACCGCCGCCGGAACGCGGCGATCGTGTCGTGGTCGGGATGATCGTTGGCCGCAATGAACCGAAACGCCACCGAGTCGTAGGTCGCCCGCTCCAGCTTCCGGCTGGAGAACGCCCCCGTCGCGTACCCGTAAACCAACAGGCCCAGCAACATCCGGGGATGATACGAAGCCGAACCCGAGCCTCGATAAGCCCCGCTCATCCGCCCCAAGTCGAGACCGTCGATCACTTCGACGATGAACCGCGCCAAATGCTTCTCCGGAAGCCACTCGTCCACCGAAGGCGGCAGCAGATATCCCGTCTGCCGATCGATCGTCCGGAAATTGGTCATCAAAAAAAGCCCGCCGCCCTGCGCGAATCAACGTTAAATTCTAGCGTGCCCGCAGGCGCGGCGTTAAGTCCGACAGGCTGCTAGGCATATCATTTCAGATGCGCGACGAACCAGTCTCGCGCTGGCACAGCGGCTGCCTCGAAATCCTTGACGTAGGCGTCGAAATGGCCACCGGCGAGGATCTCGAGTTTCTTCGGCTCGAGCGCACGCTCGTAGGCCGCGAGCGCTTCGTCGGCGACCGTCAGATGGTCGCCTTGCGCCACCACGAGTAGCAGCGGCGTCGGGCCGATGTAGCCTACATAGGCGCCGGGCTCGTATTCCGTGAACATTTCGACCGACCGCAGCGTCACCTCGTTGCGCCAGGACGGCGCCCGGGTCTTGCCGGTCTCCGTGAACCACGCCCAGGAGTCGGCCGTCGGCAAGGCGGACGGCGCGGCCGGATTTTCGGCGACAACCGGGATCATGGCGGGGGGCTTGCCGGCATAACGATTGCGGCGATCGTCCTCGAACATCCCGTTGAGGCCTGCCCAAAAATCGGCGCGGATCAAGCGTCGTGCGTTGCGGTGTCCGCTGATTAGCGGAACCTGGCCGACGACGCATTTCACGCGCCGGTCGATCGCCCCGACGACCAGCACATGGCCGCCGCTGTAGCTCGACCCCCATATGCCGATACGCGCGGCGTCGGTCTCGGGAAGTGTCTCCGCGAACGTGATCGCATCGCGGTAGTCGCTGACCTGACGCCACGGATCGATTTCCTGGCGCGGCTCGCCGCCGCTCGCGCCAAAATTTCTGTTGTCGAAGACCAGCGCCGCCAGTCCCGCGGCGGCAAAGGCTTCCGCGAACTTGTCGAGATACATTTCTTTGACGGCGGAAAACCCGTGGGCCATCACGATGGTCGGCGCCTTGCCCGAGAGCCTGTCAGGCAGATAGTGCCACCCCTTGAGCGTCAAGCCGTCCTGCGTCTTGAACTCAATGTCCTTTCGCATCGTTTCCTCCCTTCGTTCGCGATTTCGCGATCAAAATTGAACGTCCGCGCTTTCCAATATTTGACAACCGGCTTTTTGGTTTGTCCAGTCGGCGTTGTCACGTTCGCGCATCTTACTTGTCAATCCCGTTGCGCATCCCAAAGGGGGATGTCCCGCTGTCTGTTGAAATTCTCGAAGCGGTCGTTGCGCATTGAGATTTACGGCGCGATCGCTGACGTCAGAAACACTTTTCGGCCATTCCCGCCTCGGCAATGCCGGTGGCGCCACTCTCTGACGCGCCGACGCCACTCCAGCAATGGTGGTAATTTCGCCCTCACCGCCAAGGCCGGAGGCGATCAGTTTGCCAGCGATCTTTTGCGCCGCAGCAGCTTTCACGTTCGGCGCAGGATGGGGATCGAGTGGCCCGGCGGCGGAATTGCGAACATTGCCGCAGACGCCTGGCGAATCGTCGCACCCCTCTCACCCCTATGCCCGGCCCCGCAATCGACGCATAGTGGCAACTCTATGTGCAACCTCTACAGCATCACCAAAGGCCCGCAGGCGATCCGCGACTTTGCTCGCGCCATGCGGGACAAGACCGGCAACCTGCCGCCGATCCCAGGCGTGTTTCCTGACTACGCCGCGCCGATCGTCCGCAACGCGCCAGACGGCGTCCGTGAGCTTACAATGGCCCGCTGGCCCACTGCTGTTGCGTAGGTCGACACCGACCTCCCGATGCATTCGATCCGGACTGAGACCATGTGGGTCGTCCACTTCGCGCTTGGCTTGACGGCTCTCTACGCCGCCGTCATCACAGCGATGTATTTCGCCCAGACTTGGCTTCTCTTCCCGACCGCGCTTGCCCGAGCGCCGGCGGTTCAGCCTCCCGCATCAACTCAGTATCTGGAGGTCAAGACCCATGACGGCGAAAGCCTCGCGGGCATGCGAATCCGATCAGTGGGAGCGAAGGCTGAGGGTGCGCCAACGCTGGTCGGCTTCGGGGGGAACGCTTGGAACGCGTGGACAATGGCCCTCACCCTGCACGCGCTTTTTCCCGATCGCGATGTCGTTACGTTCCACTACCGCGGCTATGCGCCGAGCAGCGGCAGGCCAAGCGCAACCGCAGTGCTATCGGATTCGCTTGTGATTTTCGACCACCTGCGGCAGGTGCAGGCAGACGAGCCCATCCTCGCGATCGGGTTCAGCATCGGGTCGGCCGTCGCCGCCTATCTCGCCCGCCATCGACCTGTCGTGGGGCTGATCCTGGTCACGCCATTCAACTCGCTCGAGACCTTGGCCCGCGATCTCTACTGGTGGGCTCCTGTCGACCTGCTTCTCCACCATCGTATGCCCACGATCGAGTTCGTTCGCGGCTCGCTCGCGCCCACGGCCCTCATCATTGCGGAGCGCGACAGAAACGTGCCGGCGCGGCGCAGCGCTCCCTTGCGTCTTGCCATTGGAAACCTTGTGTTTGAGCGCACGATCGACGCTGGGCACAACGACATTTTTGACCGTCCAGCCTTCGCTACGGCGATGCGAGATGCCCTGGCGAGGATTGAGGCGTGTAACAGGCCGGGATGAAATCGGATCTTAAGGCGTCATCGCAGGAAGTGCTGGCCGGCCTGCGCCGCGCGCCGCGCCCTCGAAGCCTCCCCATGCCGCCTGAGGCAACGGTTCGAGGCCGAGCTCTCATCCAACGATCACCGCCGCTTCGGAGGGTTGCGCCGAAGGCGTTAAATTGGCGCTCGACCCCGCCAATTCAACTAGGGCCTGTCAACTAGGGCCTGTCTTCAGTTGACGCGAGAACGGATTGGAATCGGACGCAGAACGTTTTGTGTTTCTGGATACGCGAGGGATTCCCAAATCAGCAAATGTCTAACTCGTGAGTGATCGGCCCGAGGAGGGGCTGACCGATGCGACGATATCCACTGCGCGACGACCAGTGGGATCGGATCAAAGACATTCTGCCGGGCCGTGAAGGCCATGTGGGCGGCACGGGCGGCGGACAATCGCCTGTTCGTCGAAGCCGTTCTCTTCAGGTTTCGCGCCGGCATCCCTTGGCGCGATCTGCCCGATCCATCGCTTGCCGCCGATTTCGAGGCGCAGGTAGAATTTTTCGGACGCGCCCGCAAGCGTCTTGTTCCCTACGAGCAGCGGCATGCGCGCAATCAGCTCATCGCGCGTTTGAGGCGCGCGCTCGCGCGCAGTTGGCCTCGGGATAGCCTCGCTTTTTGCCGTCGAAATCCGCCGCGCTTGCCGAAGATTGGGGCGTGCATCATGCGCCCTTGCATGATGCGCCCAGGCGCCAGAGTAAATAGTCCGGCCGCGATCAAGGCAAGGCCGTAAGTCCAGTTCATGATAATTCGATGACGGCCGGCATTCTGTCTGCAGGCGAGCACCACGGCGCACCGGTTCGAGTCGTGAGCGGATGGAGTAACCTAAAGACGAAGTTCGACAAATCCTGGCCTGGACCAGCACATCGAGGACCTCGCCTTCGGCGTCCACAGCCCGCCAAAGGTAGACCATTCGGCCGTCGATTTTCAGATAGAGGCGAGTGGCGCGGGGGAGTTTCACCCCCGCGCTCTCTTAGAACCGGACGTGATACTCTCGCATCATCCGGCTCCCATTGTTCGGCCGTGTCCATGGAGCAGAGGCCAATGGGCGAACAACCGAGGCTGACGTTGAGCGATGCGCGCAAGCCAGTGTCGGGAACGCCGCTTGTGTCTGCGTAGGGACTTGTACTTTCCGGAGGCCCATCGCGCCAAGTATCGCTCGATGTTCCACAGGGTGGGATAGAGTGCCGAAGGACAGAACCGTCCATAATAGTTGACCCAGCCGCGTATGCTCGAGTTGAACATCCGTGCCAGATCATCCAGGGCCCTGTCACTACGCAGGTGCATCGACCAACTACGGATGGTTCCGCGGATCGCCTTGAGCGCCTTCGGGCTGGCGGCGGGACTGAACGAGACGCCATGCCTCCGGCCCTCTTGTTCACCAGCCTCGGCCTGAACGTATAGCCGAGAAAGTCGAACTTGATGATCGGGTGCGTGTCACGTCGGCTTTCATCTCTGCAAAAGACAATTTTGGTCTTGTCAGGATGAAGCGTCAGTCCGCAGTCAGCAAAACGCGCGCCCAGAGCTGCCCGAAGCGCCACCGCTTGGCCCTCCGTCCTGCAGTGACAGATCGCGTCGTCGGCATAGCGTTCGAACGGAATGTCCGGGAAGTTCCGACCCATCCACATGTCGAACGCATAGTGAAGAAAGAGGTTTGCCAGGAGGGGGCTGATCACCCCGCCCTGCGGCGTTCCTCGTTCTCGCCCGACGAGACTCCCGTCCGGCATCTGCACCGGCGCTTTCAGCCATCTGTCGATGTATAGAAGCACCCACGGGCAATTGGTGTGCTTGCGCACCGCCCGCATCAGAAGTTCCGGTTCGATGCTGTCGAAGAAGGCCTTGATGTCGAGATCAAGAACCCAGTCGTGACGCCAGCATCGCTGCCGCGCCACGCCGATCGCATCGAGCGCCGAATTGCCGGGCCGGTATCCATAAGAATCCGGGTGAAATTTGGGTTCCACCATAGGTTCCAGGTGGCGTTTGACCACCATCTGCGCGATGCGATCCGCCACCGTGGGGATGCCCAGCGGTCGCGTCTTGCCATCGCTCTTCGGTATATCGACCCGCCGCACCGGCGGCGGAAAGTAGCTGCCCGACGTCAGTCGATTCCAGAGCTTGTAGAGGTTGTTCGCAAGATCAGCCTCAAAGTCCGCAATCGTCTGACCGTCTACGCCAGCCACCCCTTGGTTTGCTCTGACCCTCTTGTAAGCTTCCCATACCTCCCTTTTCGGAATTGAATACGGCTTTGCTCTATCCATGAGGATCCTCCCGTCGCCGGTTGTCCTCATTCCAGAGCTGAACAACGCAACCCCTTCGCTCCAGCCCCATTACAGGACCTTCAACACTACTACGGGTTGCTCCGCCCCTGTGCCCCGCCTCGGTAATCTCACCCTCATAGGGACCGCCTATTTGGGTTTCTCCCTTAGCATCGGGGCGACAGGTTCCCGCGTTCCACACGGAAGCCTGGTTAAGAGTCACGCCGCCTTCATGCCGGATGCCGCCTGGGCAGAAATCAGGCCGCCCCCCAGGCTCGTCCCAGGTTAACGAATTCCCCCTGGTTTCGACATCGTCTTGCACTTTTCGACACTTCATCAGCGGTTCGCTTGCGCTCGTCTCTCTAACCCTCACCTGACGGACTGAAGTCCGCCTTTTCCTGCAACGCTCACCACCACGGCTCTTTACCGTCGCAGCTTGCAGTGGTTTGAAGCCTACCCCTGACGGTCGGCTTCGAGGGGCCTGCCCTCATCTTCCATGCAGCTCGGCCACCACATCACTGCGGAAGCCTTCGCGGCACACCCTCGTCCAGATGCCAAGTCGTATGAGGCTTCAGACGACGCTTTCGCAGGTCGGCGGCGATCATAGGTCCGAATGGTTCACCCAACGCCGAACCGTCTCGTAAGACACCGCCACTCCGCGTTCCGCCAACAAATCTTCGACGTCGCGCAGGCTGAGGGTGAACCGGAGGTAAAGCCATATCGCTTGCTGAATGATCTTGGGCGGGAAACGATACCCGCTGTAGCTGACCTTGTTCATCCGCGTGGGGCTACCCGGCCACGGAGAACCCCGCAAGCCCGGATCGCCGTGACAATCCCCTTCTGACGCTTCTTTTTCTTTGAGCGTGCATCGCTTCGGACGAGAAGCGAGTCCGCGCTGAGGTCCAGCGGCGCGACCGGCTCAGACAGAAGCGTTTCGGCGTGAACCGGGTCGAGCCCCAGAGAGCGCGCAAGCGCGAGCAGCATGGCGCTCAAATAGGCGTCGTCCGCACGGCCGGCGGAAATACGCGCAATGGCAATTAGTCCGGCGCCGACCACCATGTCCAGCGCGACCCCGACGTTTGCGTCGACAAACTCGCCCGCCGCGATCCCTTCCGCAATGTGGATCGGGATGTACTTGTAGACCAGGGCGTCGGGCCCGATCGCCTGCGGGCCGACGCGCGCGATGAACCGTGCGAAGAGCGGATAGCGGCGCGCCGTGTCCAGGTAAAGGCGCAAGCCGGTGAACAATCGCGCCGCCGGCGAGGGAACCCCCTTCACCCGCAACTCGACGAGCTCGACCACTTCGTTGCCGAGCGCCCGAATCGCCGCGACGAGCAATTCGGCGTTGGTGCGAAAGTAATTGTAGAAGGTGCCGCGCGAGACCCCCGCGGCCGCAATGACGTCTTCGATCGCCGAGGCGTCAACTCCCTTTTCAGCGAAGACAAGAAGGGCGCTTTCGACAAGCTTGCGGCGCATGCGCGCCCGCCGCTCGGCCGCGACCCTCGGCCGGTGATCAATGGCGACAGGCGATTCCAGCATTTTCGGCTCCTTGGGGCAGGCAATAGCACGTCCGAAATATTTTTCAAGCTGACACTTGCATCATAATGACGACAGTGTCATATCGTCCTCCGTCGGACGCAATCGCGTCCTTGTCTGGGGAGAAATCGAGCATGAATGCCATTGCGTCCATCGAGCCGGCGCCCGGCCGGATCGTCCGCGCAGCCGGCCGCGACATCTTCGTCGTAGAGGTTGGCGAAGGCCCGCCTTTGCTCATGCTGCATGGCGGCGGGCCGGGCGCGACCGGCGCGGCCAATTTCGTACGCAATATTCCCGCGCTCGCCGAGCGGTTCCGCCTCATCGTTCCGGACATGCCCGGCTACGGCCGCTCGACCAAGGGCCTCGACCGCAAGGACCCGTTCGGGGAACTCGCCGGCGCGATGCTAGGGCTCATGGACGCGCTCGGCGTCGCGAAGGCGCACGCGCTCGGCAACTCGCTGGGCGGCGCCTGCGCGCTGCGCATGGCTCTCGAGCAGCCGGCGCGCGTCGACCGGCTCCTGCTGCTTGGTCCGGGCGGGATCGACACGACGCGCAGCCTGCCGACCGCAGGCCTGAAAAGCCTGCTCGGCTATTACGCCGGCGAAGGGCCGACCCGCGAAAAGCTCGCGACCTTCCTTCGACAATACCTTGTCTACGACGGCTCCGCGATTCCCGACACGGTGATCGACGACCGTTTCGCGAGCAGCATTGACCCCGAGATCGTCGCCAAGCCGCCGCTCGCGCGTCCCAAGGGTCTGCCGGATTTTCGCGCCATCGACTTCACCCGCGATCCGCGCCTGTCGAAGTTGCAAAACCCAACGTTGGTTCTTTGGGGAGTCGAGGATCGGGTCAATCGCCCGAGCGGCGGCCGTTCGCTGCAAAAGCGCATGCCCAACTGCGACCTCTATCTGTTCAGCCGCACGGGCCACTGGGTGCAGTGGGAGCGCGCGGCCGAGTTCAACGCGGCGACGATCGCCTTTCTCTCGCAGTGAAACCAGCCGCGCTGCCTGCCGCCAAACTCAACGGAGCCTTCATGAGCGCCACAACAAGTCAAACTCCGCCGCCGTCCGTCTACGGCGCCGTTCAACTCGGCTACGTCCTCGTCAACTCACCTCGGCTTGCCGATTGGAAACGGTTCGCCGCCGAGGGGATAGGAATGGCCATCGGCAAGGCGACGCCGACGACCCTGGCGTTCCGGACCGACGCCCACGCGCGGCGCCTGATCGTGCGCATGAGCGCGAAGGAAGACATTGCGCTCGGCTGGAAGGTCGGGGACGACGCCGCGCTGCAAACGATCCTCGCGCGCCTTACCGTGCGCAAGATTGCGGTCGAGGAAGTCGCAGGCGAGGAAGCGGCGCTGCGCGGCGTCGCAAAGTTCTGGCGCTTTCTCGGGCCCAAGCGTCAGGCGTTCGAATTGTTCACCGAGCCCGAGGTCGCGCCGCCGGTGAAAACGCTGGTCAGCGCTTTCGTGACCGGGGAGCGGGGCCTCGGCCATGTCGCCATCACCACGCGCAGACCGGCGGACATGATCGCGTTCTGGCGGGAGATCTTCGACGCGAAAATCTCCGACTACATCGAGGACCGCATCTCCGGCGTCGACCTTCATTTCACCTTTCTACGAGTCAATCCACGCCATCACTCGATCGCCGTCGCCGCGACCAAGGGCCTCGCGATGGACCCGTTTGCGACAAAAATCCAGCATCTCGAAATGCAGGCGGCGACGCTTGACGACATCGGCGCCGCCTACCGCCGCTGTCGCGCCTTGGGCTTCAAGATCGCGATGGCGGTTGGACAGCACCCCAACGATCGGGACGTCTCGTTCTACGCGGTGACGCCGTCGGGGTTCTATTTCGAACTCGGTTGGTCATCCGAGGGCGAGAGCGAAGCCGAGACCTGGCCGCAGGTGACCCACCAGGGCATCAGCGTCTGGGGCCACAAACCTCAAGACCAGACGCTCGGCGACAAGCTCGCGCAGATCCGCAACGGCGTGACCTCGCTGTTCCGCACCGAATACTCCCCTTTCTGAACAAGAACCGTCTCTCCGAAGGAAACGCCTATGGACACGCCTCAGGACCTCTATGACGTCGCAATCGTCGGGCTCGGCCCGACCGGGCTGACGCTCGCCCATCTGCTCGGCCGGCGCGGACTGCGCGTGCTCGCGCTCGAGCGTGAGCCGGAATTCTACGGCGCGGCCCGCGCTGTCTACACCGACGACGAGTGCATGCGCGTCTTTCAGGCGGCCGGCGTGGCGACGGACGTCGAAGCCGACATGCTCCTCGACACGCCGGTCCAGTGGGTGCTCGAAGACGGTTCGGTTCTGAGCCAGCTCAGGCGCACCGACCGTCCCTACGGCTGGGCGGTCAGCAATTTCTTCTACCAGCCCTATCTCGAAACCAAGATGGAGCGGCTGCTCGAGCGTTACCCAAATGTGACGCCGCTGCGGGGCCGCGAGCTCGTGAGCTTCGCGCAGGACGAGACCGGAGTCACGATCGAGCACGCCGCGAGCGCGGGCGTGCGCTATGGCCAGACGAAAGCGGAGACGAAACCATCCGAAGGGACCGTTCGCGTCCGGGCCCAATGGCTCGTCGCCTGCGACGGCGGACGCAGCGGCGTGCGCGCGCGTCTCGGCGTAAAAATGACCGGCAAGAGCTTTCCCGAGCCGTGGCTCGTCGTCGACATCAAGGCGAAAGAGGGCGAGGACTGTTTCCGCCACATGCCCTATTTCAACTTCCACTGCGATCCGAAGCAGCCCACCGTCTCCTGCCCGCAGCCGAACGGCCACCACCGGTTCGAGTTCCTGCTGATGCCCGGCCAGACCAAGGAGCAGATGGAGGATCCGACGACGGTGCGTTCGTTGCTCGCCCAATATGTCGACGTCGACAAGGTCGAGGTGCTGCGGAGGCTCGTCTATACGTTCAACGCGCTCGTCGCCGAGCGCTGGCGAGAAGGACGCGTGCTGCTCGCCGGCGACGCCGCACATATGACGCCGCAATTCATGGGGCAGGGGATGAGCTCGGGCGTGCGCGACGCCCACAACCTCGCCTGGAAGCTCGAGGCGGTGCTCCGCAAGGGGGCCGACCCGAAGCTGATCGACACCTACGAGACCGAGCGCAAGCCGCATGCGAAGGAGATGATCGACATCTCGGTGAGAATGAAGGATTTCGTCTCGATCGCGAATCCGTTCCTGGCCGGCTTGCGCAACGTCGTCGTCAAGACCCTCCTGAAGACGCCGAAGGTCGGCGACTATATCCGCGAGGCGCGGTTCAAGCCGCCGCCGACCTACCCCAACGGCGCCTATTTCGGGCTCCCGCGGCGACGGCGGAAAGGCGCGGAGGGGCGGCCGATCCCGCAACCGCAGGTTCGCACCTACGAGGGACGGCGCGCCCTCCTGGATGATTTTCTCGGCGAGGACTTCGCGCTCGTCGGCAACGCCGTCGACCCGCGCGCGGGCCTCGATGCGCAGAGCCTCGCCGCGCTGACCGCGCTCGGCGTTCGTTGTGTCGCCCTCTATCCCTATGGCGGCCGGCCTCAGCGCGCGCACGGCGTTGAAGCCGCGGCCCCCTCCGACCTCGCGGAAGTGGAAGATCTCTCCGGCGAAGGGGTCGCCTGGTTCCGCAGCGTCGGGGCGAAGAAGGGCTCGGTCGCCGTCATCAGGCCCGACAAGTTCGTCTACGCTTTGGCGCCGGCGAGCGGAGCCGCGGACATCGTCACGCATGTGCTGCGCGCGATGAAGGCCGACCGCGCCCCGACCGTGAACGCTCCTGAAATACGTCTGCGGACTGCCGCCTGAAGCCTCGCACTGATCAGAAGAAGGAACGCGCCTTGACTCTTGAAGCCTCGCGAGCGGTGGCGGACAAACTGTTCGCCGCCCATAACTCGAGAACGCCGATTCCGCCGGTGCGGGAGATGCTGCCCGCCGACGCGATCGACCTCGCCTATGCTGCGCAGGAGATCAATACCGAGCGGCGGCTGAAGGAGGGGCGCCGGCTGGTCGGCCGAAAGATCGGTTTGACCTCGCTCGCGGTCCAGCGCCAGCTCGGGGTCGATCAACCTGACTACGGCATGCTGTTCGACGACATGGCCGTTCCCGACGGCTGGGACGTGGCCTGCGCCCAGCTGATCCAGCCCAAGGTCGAAGCCGAGATCGCCTTCGTCATCGGGCGCGACCTCGATGACGAGCATCTGACGGTCGCCGACGTCCTGCGCGCGGTCGAGTTCGCCCTGCCGGCGATCGAGATCGTCGATTCGCGCATTGCCGACTGGAAGATCGGCATTCTCGACACGATCGCCGACAACGCGTCTTCCGGCCTCTATGTGCTCGGCGCCTCGCCGAAGAAGCTCGACGGCCTCGAGCTGCGTCTCTGCGGCATGGTGATGGAGATGGGCGGCGAGGAAGTTTCGGTCGGGGCCGGGGCGGCCTGTCTCGGCGATCCGCTGTCGGCGACGCTCTGGCTCGCAAAGACCATGGCGAAAGTCGGACGGCCGCTGAAGGCGGGCGACACGGTCATGTCGGGCGCGCTCGGGCCGATGGTCACGGTCAAGCGCGGCGAAGTCTACGAGGCGCGCATCTCCGGCCTCGGCTCGGTGCGCGCGGCGTTTGCGAAGGGTGAGGCATAAGATGGCGAAGATTCCCTGCGCGATCATCGGCTCGGGCAACATCGGCACGGATCTGATGATCAAGGTCATGCGCAAGTCGAAGAATCTCGAGATGGGCGCGATGGTCGGCATCGACCCGAAGTCTGACGGCCTCGCGCGCGCCGCCCGCCTCAACGTGCCGACCACCCACGAGGGGATCGACGGCCTGCGCAGGCTGCCCAACTACACGGACATCGTGGTCGTGTTCGACGCGACCTCGGCCGGCGCGCATATCCGCAACAACGAGATTCTGCAGCGCGACCGCAAGAAGGTGATCGACCTGACGCCGGCGGCGATCGGCCCTTTCACCATTCCGGTCATCAACGGCGACGCGAACATCGACGAGCCGAACGTCAATATGGTCACCTGCGGCGGGCAGGCGACGATCCCGATGGTTTACGCGGTCAGGCGCGCGACCAAGCGCGTGATCTGGGGCGAGATCGTCGCGTCGATCTCGTCGAAATCGGCCGGCCCCGGCACGCGCGCCAACATCGACGAATTCACCGAGACGACTTCGAAGGCGATCGTGAAGCTCGGGGGCGCCGAGCGGGGTAAGGCGATCATCATCCTCAACCCGGCCGAGCCGCCGCTCATCATGCGCGACACGGTCTTCACCCTGTCCCAGGGCGGCACGCAGGAAGCGATCGAGAAATCGGTCGAGGACATGGCGGAGGCGGTGCGGAAATACGTGCCGGGCTATCGCCTCAAGCAGAAAGTGCAGTTTGAGCACATCGGCGACAATCTGCCGGTGCGCATCCCCGGCGTCGGCCCGTGTTCGGGCCTGAAGACGACGGTGTTCCTCGAGGTCGTGGGCGCGGCGCATTATCTGCCGGCCTATGCCGGCAATCTCGACATCATGACCTCGGCGGCGCTCACGACGGCGGACCGCTGGGCGGGCCGGCAGCTGGCGAAGGAGGCCGCGTGATGGCGCGCGCGAATCCGAACAAACTCTATGTCCAGGACGTCACGCTGCGCGACGGCATGCATTCGATCCGGCACCAGTATCATCTGGAGTTGGTGCGGGACATCGCGCGTGCGCTCGACCGCGCCAAGGTCGACGCGATCGAGATCTGCCACGGCGACGGCATCACCGGCTCGACGTTCAATTACGGCTTCGGCGCGCACGACGACGGCGAGTGGATCGAGGCGGTCGCGGCGGAATGCAAACATGCGCGCGTCGCGGTGCTGCTGATTCCCGGCATCGGCACGGTGCACGATCTGAAGGGCGCCTACGACCGGGGCGCGCGCAGCGTGCGCATCGCGACGCATTGCACGGAGGCGGATGTCTCCAGGCAGCATATCGAGGCGGCGCTGAAGCTCGGCATGGACACGGTCGGCTTCCTGATGATGGCGCATATGGCGCCGACGGCGAAGCTGGTCGAACAGGCCAAGCTGATGGAGAGCTACGGCGCCGAATGCGTCTATGTGACGGATTCGGCGGGCGCGCTGCTGCCGGGGCAATATTCCGAGCGGGTCAAGGCGTTCCGTCAGGCGCTGAAGCAGGAGACGGAGATCGGCGTCCACACGCATCACAATCTGACGATGGGCGTCGCCAATGCGGTGGCGGGGATCGAGGCGGGCGCGGTGCGCGTCGACGCCTCGCTCGCGGGCATGGGCGCGGGCGCGGGCAATGCGCCGATCGAGGCGCTGATCGCCGTGCTCGAGCGGATGGGCGTCGAGACGGGCTGCGATCTGCATGGCCTGATGGACGCGGCTGACGATCTCGTGCGGCCCTTGCAGGACCGGCCCGTTCGGGTCGACCGCGAGAGCCTCTCGCTCGGCTTCGCCGGCGTCTATTCGAGCTTCCTGCGCCATGCCGAGAACGCCTCGAAGCTCTATGGCGTGGACACGCGCGACATTCTCACCGAACTCGGCCGCCGCCGCATGGTGGGCGGACAGGAGGACATGATCGTCGACGTCGCGCTCGATATTCTCAAGCAACGCGAACATGGCGCCGTAGAAGCTGCGCGTTGACGTCTCGTTCTGCGCGGTGAGCCCATCCGCGAAGGGCCAGTCGGCGATCCGCGATCTCTTCCGGGCCGCAAATGACCGCGTCGGGAACCTGCCCCTCCTGCCGGCGATCTTTCCCGATCAGATGGCCCCGATCGTCCGCGTCGGGACCGACGGCGAGCGCGAGCTCGTCATGGCGCGCTGGGGGATGCCGGGTCCCCCTCAGCACGGTGGCCAACCGGTGACCAATATCCGCAACTTGGGCAGTCCGCATTGGCGAGGATGGCTAGGCAAGAGGAGCCGATGCGTCGTCCCCGTCACGTCGTTCTGCGAGTACTTGGACACCAAGCCGCGCAAGACGCCGATATGGTTCGCGCTGAGCGAAGACAGGCCGCTGTTCGCCTTCGCCGCGCTCTGGACGCCCTGGCGCGGCGTGCGAGGGCTGAAGAGCGCGCCTGTCGAGGGCGTCCATGAACTCTTCGGCTTCCTGACGACGGAGGCCAACGGGCCTTGTCACGGCAACGGTAGCGCGTCTCGGTTCGCAGGGTAAGATGGCGGATGACGATCTCATTTGCTCGCCACCAGTTTCCGCCTGCGATCATCCAACACGGCGTCTGGCTCTATGTGCGTTTCACGCTCAGCTATCGCGACGTCGAAGATCTGCTCGCGGAGCGCGGTCTGGATGTCTCCTACGAGACGGTGCGGCGATGGGTTTTGAAGTTCGGGCCGTTGTTCGCCCGAGAACTTCGCCATCGACGCCCGCGGCCAACGTCGCGATGGCATCTCGACGAGATGGCCGTGACGATTGTGGGCCGGCAGTTCTGGCTCTGGCGCGCGGTCGACGATGAAGGCGAGGTTCTCGATCTGCTGGTGCAGCGACGGCGCGATAAGGCTGCGGCCGTGAAGCTGATGCGCAAGCTGCTCAAGAAACAGGGCTTCGCGCCCGATATGCTGGTGACGGACAAGCTGCGCTCTTACGGCGCGGCCAGGGCGGAGTTGGGATTGTCGGCTCGCCACGAGCAGGGCTCGCGCAAGAACAATCGAGCTGAGAATTCGCATCAACCGACACGAAGGCGCGAACGCAAGATGCAGCGGTTCAAATCGCCCGGATCAGCCCAACGCTTCTTGTCTGTTCACGTCAGATTAAGTTAAGACTTTCTCAGTTCACGCCGCTGTCCACAACACATTTAACGTCCAGCGCCATCTCACATCCCGCCACACGCTCCGCGTCCTCCGAGACGAAGCGTTGCGGACGTGGCGAGCCGCCACCGCGGCCTGAGCCCGAACTGGGAATTGCAAATTGCGCACGGCCAACTCAGTTCGCGTGACAGTGCCCTGGGACGTGCTCGTCGAGGGGCCGTCCGGGCTGATGAAGACCTGCGGCGCCGGCCTGGTTCCCCAGATAATCAGGTACAAGCGCCGGGTGGAATGGCCGAACGGCGCGACCTGCGCGCTCTTCAGCGGCGAGGAGCCCGACCAGCTCCGAGGTCCCCAAGCCCAACTCTGCTATGTCGACGAACTCGCCAAGATGAGGTACGCCGAAGATGTCTTTGACAACGCGATGCTCGGGTTGCGCCTCGGCGACAAACCGCGCATGTTGATCACGACAACGCCACGCCCCACAGCTTTCATGAAAAAGCTGGTGAAAATGGAGGGTGTGTCGATCACGACAAGCTCGACTTTCGCCAACACCCTCCTCTCGGCCGACTTCCTCAAGCGCGTCCGAGAGCAATACGAAGGCACCCGGCGCGGGCTGCAGGAGCTGCATGGCTCCATGCTCCTCGAGCCGGCCGACGCACTGTTCGAAGAGACGTGGCTAATCCACGACGACGTTAAGGAAGACCGGATCGAACAAGTCACCGTCGGCGTGGACCCCTCCGGCGGCAGCGACGAGGTCGGCATCATCGTAGGCGCGCTGCTCAACGACGGCCGCCTCGCCGTGCTCGCCGATCGGTCAACCGCCGGCTCGCCAGCCCAGTGGGGCGACGCCGTCGTCCGAGCCAGCGATAATTTTGACGCCGACGATGTCACCGTCGAAGTCAACTTCGGCGGCGACATGGCGACTGAAGTCATCAAACAAGCCGCCGAGCGCGCCCATTCGCGAGGAGAAAGGTCGACAAACCTCATCCGCATCCGGGAAGTTAGCGCCTCACGCGGCAAAGTCATGCGCGCCGAACCCGTCTCGCTCCTGTACGAACGAAGCCGTGTCCTCCACCGCCGCGGCCTCGAAAAACTCGAAGCCGACATGCTATCGTTCAGCCGCGATTGGGACCGAAGCGTCGACGGATCCCCCAACCGTCTCGACGCCGCAATCTGGGCCCTCTCCAGACTGAGCAAGATCCAAACCAACATCCCAATCGCATAGATGTAAACGCACGCCGGCGGCCCGCAAACGACCCGAACTGGGGAGCGTCGGCTGTGCGTGAATAAGGTGCGGCTGCTTGCTGCCTTGCCGGTCCTTTTATAAAAACCCGCTTTCCGGGATGACCCAGCCACGCTCCTCGAAGGCGGTGCAGAACATCGGCTTGTCGGCACCGGATTCTGTGCGGGCGTTGAACGTCGTGGGCATCTCCTTCGGAGATTTCGTCCATCACGCGGGGATGAGGCCCAAGCGCATCGGCACCAGCTCGCACTCCGTCCTGTCTCACCCTAGTAGAGGAATTTTCGTAGACGCCGCGGAAGTGCTGCGTCTCCGGCTCAGGCTGTCGGCGACGATCCGCCGTGGGTAGCGCCGTCCGTCGCCGCGGCGGCGTACAAATTTCAAGCTCCGCCAGACAGTCGCGCGGACCGAACTATCTCATCAGCAAGCGCGCCCTGCGGCGCGATGAGGCCGATCTCAGCGAGATGCCCGCGCAAAGCATTGAGGCGCTGATTGAACTTGGACATGAAGTGAGGCTTATTCCGCCCGCGCACGTAAAGCCCTACGTGCGCCGCAACAAAAGCGACCAGGTTTCCGGACCTACCGGCGAGTTGAGGGGGCGGCAGCTCAGCGCTTCAGCGCGGCGAGCTGCTGGTCGAACCGGGCGAGGTCCTCCTTCCAGCCCGCGTTGTCCGGCGAAAGCGCGACGAGCTTCGCCATGATCGCCCGGCCTGCGTTCAAGGCGCCGCGCGCCTTGGCGCTGTCCTTTTGCGCGAGATAGACCGAAGCTAGGTTGCTGTCGGAGACCGCGAGATCGCGCTGCCACTCGGCATCGCCGGGATCGGATTTCGCCAGACGGTCACTAATCGCAAAGCAGTCCTGATAGGCCTTCAGCGCCCCTGCAAGGTCGCCCTGCGCCGTCTTCACGTCGCCGATGTTGTTCAACGACACCGCGAGATCGCGCTGCCAGCCAGCGTTGCCAGGATCGGATTTCGCCAGACGGTCACTTATCGCGAAGCAGTCCTGATAGGCCCTCAGCGCCCCCGCAAAGTCGCCCTGCGCCGTCTTCACCTCGCCGATGTTGCTCCACGACACCGCGAGATCGCGCTGCCACCCGGCGTCGCCGGGTTCGGACTTCGCCAGACGGTCAAAGATCGCGAGGCTGTCCTGATAGGCTTTCAGCGCCCCTGCAAGGTCGTCCTGCGCCGTCTTCACCTCGCCGATATTGCTCCACGACACCGCGAGATCGCGCTGCCATTCGGCGTTGCCCGGATCGGATTTCGCCAGACGGTCTCTGATTGCGAGGCTGTCCTGATAGGCCTTCAGCGCGCCCGCAAGGTCGCCCTGCGCCGTCTTCACGTCGCCGAGCTTGTTCAACGACACCGAGAGATCTCGCTGCCACCTGGCGTTGCCGGGATCGGATTTCGCCAGACGCGCGGCGATCGCAAGGTCGTCCTGATAGGCCTCCAGCGCCCCCGCAAGGTCGCCCTGCGCCGTCTTCACCTCGCCGATATTGCTCCACGACACCGAGAGATCTCGCTGCCACCCGGCGTTGCCGAGATCGGATTTCGCCAGACGATCGACGATCACGAGGCCGTCCTGATAGGCCTTCAGCGCCCCCGCAAGGTCGCCCTGCGCCGTCTTCACGTCGCCGATCCTCTCGTACGACACCGAGAGATCGCGCTGCCAGCCGGCGTTGCCCGGATCGGATTTCGCCAGTCGGTCGATGATCACGAGGCCGTCCTGATAGGCCTTCAGCGCCCCCGCTAGGTCGCCCTCAGCCGTGTTCACCTCGCCGACCTTGTTCAACGACACCGAGAGATCGCGCTGCCAGCCGGTGTTGCCGGGATCGGATTTCGCCAGACGGTCTCTGATCGCGAGGCTGTCCTGATAGGCGATCAGCGCCCCGGCAAGGTCGCCCTGCGCCCTCTTCACGTCGCCGATCTTCTCGTACGACACCGAGAGATCTCGCTGCCACCCGGCGTTGCCGAGATCGGATTTCGCCAGACGCTCGGCGATCGCGAGGCTGTCCTGATAGGCGATCAGCGCCCCCGCAAGGTCCCCCTGCGCCCTCTTGACGTCGCCGATCTTCTCGTACGACACCGAGAGATCGCGCTGATAATCCGGGCTGTCGGGATCTTGCTTCAGCAGCATTTCGAAGACGCCGGCCGATTTCTGCGCCGCATCGAGGGCGCCTTTCGTGTCGCCGATGGTCAGCAACGTCACGCTCGTCTCGTCAAGGGCGGCGGCCTGGCTGCGAAGCAGGCCAGGGCTCGATTGGCCGCCGCCGAGCAGCTTCTCCTGCAGGTCGCCGGCGCGATCGAGCAGGCTCTTGATCAGAGAGACGGGGACGCCGGAGACGTCGCGGAACTTCTGGGCTAGGTCGAACACCAGCGAATCTGCGGCGTCGGTCGCAAGCGCAAGATCGCGTTCGGCTGCCGCCTTCTGTGCCAGCGCTTCATTCTTGGCCTGATTCGCCGCCGCCTTCTGGGCGATCGCCTCGTTCTTGGCGTCGAGAGCAATCGTTTTCTGCGCGTCGGCGTCGTTTTTTGCTTCAACCGCCGCGGCCTTCTGCGCCACCGCGTCGCGCCATTGCCAAACCGCCGCGCCTGCGAGGCTGGTCATCACGGCGAGCGCTGCGAGAGTCGCGCCAAAAATGTTGCGACGGCGCCGTGCCGCCTGCGCGCGCTCCGCCGCTTCCGCCTTCTCGGCCTCGGCGATGAACGGCTGCAGCGGCGCGCCGAGGTCATCGCCGAAGCGCGCCTCGAGTTGCTGCCCGGCCGCCAGCAGGGGCGCCGACATCTCTAGATGCTTGGCCTTATCGCCGGGCGCGGCTTCCGCCCAGGCCTGCGCCAGCGGCGCAAGCGCACGGCGGGCGCGGATCAGAGGGCCCATCTCCTTCACCAGCGCCGCCGCCTCGGGCCAGATGCGCAGGAGTGCGTCGTGGGTCGGACGCACCCGCGCCGCGCCCTCGATCGTCAAGAGCCGCGCCTCGACGAAGGCGCTGACCAGCGCCTCGCGATCCGGCTTGCCCTTGACGAAGGCGTCGCGGTCGAGCGCGACGACGACCGGCGCCGGCTCGCCCGTGACCGGATCGGGCGCGAGGTCGGCGACCAGGCCCGCGACCAGCGCCTCGAGCGCCTTGCGACCCTCATCGCCCAAGGGCGCCACTGCCGCGTTGGCGGCCTCCGTCACCGCCGCCGCCATGCCCTTAAAGTCTTCGGCGCGAAGGACGCCGTCGCCCCGCGTCTCTTCAGCCTTGTAGAGCCCTTCGAGCGTCATTTGCAGTAGCGGCAGCGCGTCGCCGCCCTTGGCGTCGGCGACAAGCCGTTCGGCGAGCGGCGGATCGCTCGGGCCGAAGTCGAGCGGCGGTTCGCAGGCGGCGACGGGGCGGGCGACAATGTCCGCCAGCTCGGCCGGGGTCGGAGGCATGAGGTCGAAGATCGCGCCCACGGCGCGTAGCGCGAGGAGTGGGGCGCAAGCCTGGAGTCGTGCATAGGCGTCGGCGCGCAGGACCATCACGACATAGGCCGCGGGTCCCGCGAGCGCCTGGATGAGCCCGCCGAAGGCGTCCGCGTCCTTCGTCGCCTCGGTGAACAGGCGCTCAGCCTGATCGACGCCGAGCAGCAGCCGCGTCGGGCGAGGCTTGTCGTAATGAGCGGCGGCGCGCCGAGCCTCGGCCGCCCTGTCGAGCGCCTCGCTGATCAGGCCCACGGCGGTGCTGGGGTCGCCGCGCAACGCCTCGGCGAGCGTCGTCCTGTCGGCGAAGCGACCGCCGGCGAGTTTGCCTCCGAGCGCCTCGGGCTTTAGCAGCGCCTCGGCGAGTTCGGCGAACGGGTCGAGCCCCGGCGTCATCACGACGGGCCGCATGAGATCGACTTCCGGAATCGCGCCGGGCAGCATCAATTTGGGCATGAGCCCCGCGCGCAGGATCGACGATTTCCCCGCCCCGCTCGCCCCGAGAATCAGGAGAAAAGGCGTTTTCGCCTGGCGCAGGCGCTCGCCCGCCTGCCGGATCGCGAGATCGCGGCCGAAGAAGACGTGCGTGCGGTCGGATTCGAACGCCGCGAGGCCCGGGAACGGCGAGCCGACGCGGGCGCGGTCCCAGACCTCGCGCGCGACGACTCCGCGTTTGGCGAGCCATTGCCGCAGGCAGTTTTCGACCTGCTCCGCGAAATCGTCGGTGCTGTCGTAGGTCTGAAAGCCCGCAAGGAACTCTCCGCTCGAAGTCTTGAACCAGCGCTCGAAGAAGTCCTTCAGCACTCTCCACTGCGTCTCGATCTCAGGCCGCTTCGGGTCGTCGAGCGAGACCTTGGGGTCGCGCGGATAGCGGAAGACGTAAATGTCGGGGATCGGCGCGCCGTCGCGCCGCTTCGCAATGGCGCTAAGCACCTCGTAGGCCGTGCCGGACGGATAGGGCTCCCCGTCTGGCTGGCGCTTGAAACCGGCCGGCAGCGGCGAGCCGAGTCGGGCTTTGAAGATCGCAATGACGAGGTCGCAATCGGCGGCCTCGGGGATCTGGTCCTGGAAAGTCTTGTCAGCGGAATAGAAGTGGTCTTCCCAGAAGGCCGGCTCGAACCGTGCCCGGTCCTTGAATTCGGCGTTGAGCTTTTCGACCACGGCGTCGGCGCGCGCCCGCTCGGCCGCCACGTCGCCCGGCGACGACACGAACAGTTTGAAGACGGCCTCCGCCATGACCAGCCGAGCCAAGGAGATGACCTCGGGACGAGACTGCCATGCGAATCCCTTATCGCGCAAGGACTACCCGCCTGGCGCGCTGCCGGCGTAATTGACCGCTTCGGGTCGAGAAACTATGGGGACCGCGACAAAGGTCTGGCACCGTTGTCGTTGTGCAAAAGCCGATAGAGGTGTTCCATGATCCAAGTTGATGACCTGAGCCGTTCTCTGATTGCCTTTGAACAAATCAGCACGTTGGTGATCGTAGTCGAGTTGAGTCAATCGAGCTGGCTGGCCGCCGGCGTTGTTCCTGGAATTGAACGGCGACCACTGAAGAAACTGGATCCCGATCCAACTGCACTATTGCATTTGGTGGAGGGTTGGCGGGATCGAGCGACAAAAGCTGGCAGAGCGATCACACGGACCTTTCTCGCTTTCGAGTCTGGTCGCGATGGGTTTTGGCTGGCTCGATGGCTGCGGGTCCGTGGCGTCGAGACCTTCGTCATGCATTCGACGAGTGTCGCAGTATCGCGCGAGCCCCGCCGAGCCAAGACGGATCGGCTCGATACAGAGATGCTCATCCGCGTGTTTCTGGGATGGCTGCGCGGCGAGCCGCGTCACTGCAAAATGGTGGCGATCCCCACGCTCGAGGAAGAAGACGCCAGGCGTCCCAGCCGCGAGCGCGAAATCCTGGTGGGCGAAGATAGCTGCTCCCCGTCGGGGGCGCATTACACCGGCTGCCTATCATCACTCACCCCGCCGAGCGAATTTCCAATTGATGGATTCGCATCAGCCGACGCGACGACGCGAACGCAAGATGCAGCGATTCAAATCGCCTGGATCAGCCCAACAATTCCTGTCCGTTCACGCCGCCGTTCACAACACCTTCAACGTCCAGCGCCATCTCACGTCCCGCGACACGCTCCAACTCCTCAGAGACAAAGCGTTCCAGACGTGGCGAGCCGCGACGTGTGACAACGCCCGACAAGCGCTTCTCCCGTCTTGAATTCCTTCGATCGAGAGTACCGATGATGGCCCATATTTTTCAAACCGGAGGGCTTTCATTGTGGACATTCGCGGTCTCACGCCTCGTCCCTCGCGGCCATTCGTGCATCACGCCGGCTCGGCCCGCTCGACGTCGCGGATTTGAGCCCGCCCGGGCGCATTGAGCTGGGGCGCACCAGGTTTTCATACACCTGTTCTATTCCTACCGCTCCGACACCGGCTCTAAGCTTTCAACACCGCGCTTTCGATGGGCAAGTCACGGATGCGCTTGCCGGTAGCAGCGAAAATGGCGTTGCACAGCGCGGGAATCACCGGCGGGAGAGCCGGCTCGCCGAGGCCCGTCGGTGGATTGTCTGTGACGAGGAAATGCACATCCACAGGCGGGGCCTGATGGTTTTCGATGTCTTCGGCGGCGCATCGGGAAGCGGTCGTCAGCCCTGATTCGAGCGGGAGGAACGCTCGTTACCATCGCCGGCCCGGCCGAGGCACGGCCCGCCAACGGCCTGGCGGTCGACTTCGTTGTCGAGTCCGATCGTGCCCAACTGAGCGAGATCGTCCAGCGGGTGCGGGACGGACGACTGCGGACGAACATCGGCACCGTCTCGACCCTCGACGATGCCGTCGCCGCCTTCAACCCGACCGAGCGGCGCAAGGGGAAGACAATCATCCGCGTTCGTCCGTAGGGACACGCGCCCATTGATGCATGCAGTCGGCCGGCGCTGTCCGGGTCGGCCGACTGCGTCCTATCAGAGGCGCCGGGGGGCAACCTGGGAAACTACCCATGGCCCCTGGCACGAGATGCGCTGGTTCTTTTCAATCAAAGCGCTCGCGCTCCGAGAAAAGACTGGCTTTCGGTTCGAAAGAGAGCATGTGTGTGGACGTCCGTGAGCGCTGAGGCGCTGCGGGTGAACCCTTCGCCCCGACGATCGCTTCGATCCGGGGCTCGCGTCAGTGAGGGGCCGGGATTGGCCGGCACTCGAAACGCGAAGGGTCAAACATGTCTATCAAATTCAACGACACGCAACTTGTGCTGCTCAGCGCTGCATCGCGGCGCGATGATCATTGCGTGGTTCCGCCAGCGGGGGCACAGCGCGGCCGAGCCCAGAGGGCCGTAGCCAAGCTTATCGAAGCCGGGCTCTTGAAGGAGATAAGGGCAAAGACGGGAGCGCCGATCTGGCGGCGCGACGAGGAGACCGGGCAGACCTATGCGCTCAAGCTGACCGCCGCCGGCGCGAAAGCGATCGCGGTTGACGACGCGACGGCGTCTGAGAGCATGGGGGAACGGCGTGCGGACCAGCCGATCGTCTCTCCCAATCCGAAGCTCGAACTTGGTTCAGGCGCAGCGGCAGCCATTGACAAGCCAAATAGCGGCGTCGCCGCGAGCCCAACGTCTCCGCGCGGCGGAACCAAGATCGCGCAGGTCATCGAACTGCTGCAGCGCAGCGATGGCGCGACGCTCGCCGAACTTGTCGCCGCCACCGGCTGGCTGCCGCACACGACGCGGGCCGCGCTCACCGGTCTGCGCAAGCGCGGCTACGCCGTCGGGATTGATCGGGCCGACAAGGCGCGAGGATCAGTCTATCGGATCGACCCGACGGAGATGGGCGACGATAGCGTCGCGCCGCAGGTTGAGACGGCGCCGACCTGCGAAGCGCCGCCGGATCGGCCCGAGCGGGCCGCGAGCCTGCGAACTCGTCGGGCGGCGTGATGGAAGAGCGCCGAAAAGCGAGCGGCCCTGGCGGGACATTGGTCCCGCCAGCGCCGTCGGCGTCAGAGCGCGAAACGATCGATGCCTTGGTCGCGAGCCTTTCCGGCCTCAACGTCGATCAGCTCCGCCTCCAGTGGCGTAACCATCTGGGCGGGATCGCTCCCGCCTATGTCCCGGGATGGCTGCTCATGCGCGTGCTCGCCTATCGGATCCAAGCCGCGGCATTCGGAGATCTCGATCGGGCGATTTTGCGGCGTCTGCGCGAACACAGGGACGAAGCCTTCGAGTTGGGGGACGCTCGTCCCTTTGCAACCCGCGGACCGACGACACGCGAGGGCGTCGGGCTCAAATCCGGAGCTCTGCTGGTCCGCGAATGGAACGGCCGTCTCGAGCAGGTCATGATCCTCGACGACGGGTGCGCCTGGAACGGCTGCGTCTACCGCAGCCTTTCGCGGGTCGCCAAGGCGATCACCGGCACGAACTGGAACGGACACCGCTTCTTCGGGTTGAAGGCGGTCAGGACCGGCGCCTCCAACAGAAAAAGAAACGTCACCCCAAGACCGGACTCATTGCTCGATATTGGCGTGTCGCCAACCCTCGCCGGGTTCACCTCCGCAATGCCCGATCGTTCGCCGCCTCTCGCAACCAAGGAGTCCGAATTCGACATCTCCGAACGAATCGGCTTGGCGACGCAGCTGCGAGGGCGGGCCAACGGTCCGTCAGATCTGCTCGTGCAAGGACCCGCGTTCCGACCCCAGCGAGCTCCGGCGAGAAGCTCAAGCCGTCCAGGAGGTCAGGCAATGAAACGGGTCGAGCGCAAGATCGCCCTTCGCTGCGCCGTCTACACACGCGTCTCCACCGACTGCGGTCTGGAGCAGGACTTCAACTCCCTCGACAACCAGCGCGAGGCCTCCGAAGCCTACATCAAAAGCCAGGCCCATGAGGGATGGAAGCTCGTCCGCGAACGCTATGACGACGGCGGCTTTTCGGGCGGGTCGCCGTGCAATGGTACGAAAGCAAGCTTGATGAAGATTCGAATAGCGGCGTCGCCGCGAGCCCAACGTCTCCGCGCGGCGGAACGAAGATCGCGCAGGTCATCGAACTGCTGCCAGTGCAGCGATGGCGCGACGCTCGCCGAACTTGTCGCCGGCACCGGCTGGCTGCCGCACACGACGCGGGCCGCGCTCACGGGTCTGCGCAGGCGCGGCTACGCCGTCGGGATTGATCGGGCCGACAAGGCGCGAGGATCGGTCTACCGGATCGACCCGACGGAGATGGGCGACGATAGCGTCGCGCCGCACGTTGAGGCGGCACCGACTTGCGAAGCGCCGCCGGATGGGTCTCCCTCACCCAATCCTCGATCGGAGGATGGACGCGCATGGGTGGAGGCGGAACCGAAAAGTTCTGCGATTTTCTCGAATCGACGCTTTAGCTGGGGCCGAGGGTCAAACCGAGCGACGCGCGGGCGATGTCCGCCGCCGTCTCCACCATGTGCGCATACAGGACCGCCGACAGCCCCTCGGCGTCTTTCCGCTTGAGCGCATCGAGCATCCGCTCATGATCCTCGATCGCTCTGGCCCACTGCGCCGGGGTCTTGCGCGCGACGAACCGAACCATGTGGGTCTTACCCAGCAGCTGCCGGTGCATCGAAGCGAGAGTGTCGTTGGACGCGAGCTCGAAAATCGCTTCGTGGATTTCGCGGTTCGCCTTGATGTAATTCTTCTCGTCCCGGCGGACGAAGGAGTTGACCATCTTATCGTGAAGCTTCGAGATCCTCTCGATGTCGGCCTGGCCCAGACGCGCGACGGCTAGCTTGCCTGCGAGCGCTTCCAGCGCGCCCATTACCGGATAGAGCTCATCGATCTCGTCGGCGGTGATTTTCGCGACGACCGCTCCCCGGCGGGGCAGAAGCGCAACCAGTCCTTCCGCCGCAAGCACCTTGAGCGCCTCGCGCAAAGGCGTCCGAGAAACGCCGAAACGGTCGCAAAGGGCCTGCTCGATGATTTTCTCGCCCGGTTGGAGTTCGCCGTCGACGATCATTTGACGAAGGAGCCGAATCACGTGGTCGTGAAGGCTTCGACGATCAATTGTCGTTTCGAAGCTTCGAGCGGAAATTTGAGTTCTCATGCGAACCTTTCATAGAGCAGGTTTGCTATGGGTCACAATCAGCGAAGCCGCAGAATTTGCCTTCTACGACCACTTTGGCTATGTATGCAAAATCAAAAATGCAAAAATTGGGTACCGCCATGCCTCGCCGTCCGGAACGACGATCCCCACCATCGGCGTCGTCCAACTCAGGACTGCCGCTCAATGGGGTGCGGGTCCTGGACGTGAGCCAGGTGATGGCTGGTCCATTCTGCTCGATGTTGCTTGGCGACATGGGCGCTGACGTCATCAAGATCGAGCCACCCGAAACCGGCGACCAGACTCGAAGGGCGATGGGCTTCAAACTGAAGGGGAGCGACAGCCTCGGCTTCCTCAACATGAACCGCAACAAGCGCAGCATGGCCATCAACCTCAAGACCGCCGCCGGCCGCGCTGTCTTCTATCGGCTTGTCGAGACGGCCGACATTCTCGTGGAAAACTACCGGCCCGGCGCGGCTCGCAGGCTTGGGATCGACTACGAGACCCTGTCCGCGATCAACCCCCGTATGGTCTATGCGAGCATTTCCGGCTTTGGCCAAACCGGGCCCTGGTCGCAGCGGCCGGGCTTCGATCTCATTGCGCAGGCGATGGGAGGCGTGATGAGCATTACCGGAGACCCGAACGGCCCGCCCGCAAAAGCAGGGGTACCCGTCGCGGATATCGGATGCTCGCTCTTCGCGCTGTACGGAATCCTCAGCGCATACATTGGCTCCCTGAAATCAAATCGCGGCCAGCACATCGATGCATCGCTATTCGAGGCCGCCATTTCCTTCGCGATATGGGACATCTCCGAATATTGGGGCACCGGTCAAATTCCGCAGAAACTCGGCACGGCAAATCGAATGAGCGCCCCTTACCAGGCGGTCAAGGCCAGCGACGGCTATTTCGTGATGGGGGCCAACAACGACAAGCTTTGGGAGACGCTTTGCAATGTCATGGATCGCACGGATCTGCTCTCCGACGAACGGTATGCGACGATCGCCGACCGGTTGGCGAATCGCGCGCCGCTGATTGAGGATCTCGAGAAGACGTTTGTCACGGCGCCTATGGAAGAATGGGTCGAGAAGCTGCTCGCGGCCGGCATTCCTGCGGGGCCGATCTACAACTACGAACAAGCGCTCGACAACGACCATGCGCGATTGCGCCAAGTGTCGATGGAGATCGATCATCCTATCGAGGGGCGCATTCGATCGATTGGATTTCCGGTTAAACTCAGCGGCACGCCCCAGCAGATTCGTCGGCCGCCGCCGCTCCTGGGCGAGCACAACGCCGAGCTGCTCGCCGAGCTCGGCGTGTCGGCAAGTCAGGTTGAGGAGATGAAAGAAGGAGGAGCCTTTTCCGCATGAGCGGCAAGGTTCGATACGCGGTCAACAATGGCATCGCGGACATCAGGTTTGACCGGCCCGACGTGCTCAACGCGATGTCCTTTTCCATGTATGGGGAACTGGAGGCGGCGTGCACAGCGATCCGCAACGATGCAACCATCCGTGCGGCGGTGTTCCAAGGCGTGGGAGGCAAGGCCTTCATCGCCGGCACGGATATTCAGCAGTTTCTCGATTTTCACGGACCGCACGACGGCGTCGCCTATGAAGAGCGCATTGATCGGGTGGTGGGGGCGGTCGAAGCGCTTCCTGTTCCGACGATCGCGGTCATCGAAGGCTTTGCCCTCGGGGGCGGATTCGCGCTGGCGACCGTCTGCGATATCCGCCTCGTGACTCCAGCGGCCAAATTCGGCTATCCGATCGCCCGGACCGTCGGGAACTGCTTGTCCATGGCCAACATAGCGCGACTGGTCATGCATTTCGGTCCATCACTCGCGAACAGGATCATGCTTCTCGCCGAGACAATCGACGCCCGCGAGGCGCTCGCGCTGAAATTCGTTCTTGAGGTGGTCGAGCCGGCGGATCTGGAGTCTCGCGTGTCGGCGCTCTGCGAACGGTTGAAGAGCCACGCGCCGCTCACCTTGCGGGCAAGCAAGGAAATGATTCGACGGGCGGTGCTCGCCGGCCTGCCAGACGCTCGCGACCTGATCGAGATGGTCTACGGGAGCGGCGATTTTCGTTCGGGCGTGGAGAACTTCCTCTCCAAGAAACGTCCCACCTGGACGGGCGCGTAGCCTGGACTAAAGCCACTTCGTCGAGCGCGAACGCTGCATTGGCCCGGATTACGGCCTCTCCGCTATGACAGCGACGAGGCCACCGCCGGGCGGTCCCTGATGTTCCGCGCCTCCGGACACGAACAGTTCCGTTTCGCCCAGCGCGCCTGCGACCAGACCGCCGACTGCTCCCCGGATATGCCGCTGGGCATCAATGTCGCCGTCGTTGAGCATTGTGTGAATACGACCGCGGATCCTTCCATCGCGTTGCGGTTCGCACTTCACGAAGACCGCGCGGATGCGACTAGGGTCGGCGACCTGTGGAGCGTCTGGAAAGCCAAGCCGCCGCATGACGGTATGAACCGCGCCGACATCGAGCGCATCTGCCATCAGGCCATGCTCGATCGCAAGGCCGCCCGACCAGGCCGAGCTCATGCCGAGGACCATCGCTTCATTGGCCCGGACCTCGGTTCCCGCCGATATCGAAGCCACCTGGGAGTAGAGCGAGAAGTCGGAAAGCACGGCGTTCTCGGCGATGCGCGCGGAGGGAATCTCGCCCAGCGCCCCGGCGACGGCGAGCGCGCTCGCCGCCCGCCCATACGCCATAAGCTTTCCCGGGTCCTCCGTCGCCGAATCGAGTCCGGCGGACCGCTCCTCCCGGATCTCGGCCAGGGTGAAGGCAGGACCTTTGACCTGCACGAGGTGGACGTCATCGATTTTCGCGGAAGCGATCGCTTGCGTAACGGCGGCCGACACCGCCTCCATCTGGGCGTTCCGGCCGACATCCGATGGGCGCATCGGCGCGCTGAAGGCGACGCCAATCGCCAAGGCTTTTTGGGAACTTGTGGGCCCGTCCGACGGCGACGCCGTGAAAACGCAGTAGTGCGGCGACAGCACGCCCTCGACGCCTCCCGAGAAGATAAAGGGAATGCGTGCGCGGATTGCTTCTGCTTTCTCACTCAATCGTTCCGCGATCAATGTCGACAGGCACAGGGTGAGGTAACCGCGCGTATAGTCGTTCACGAGGCCGTTGCCGTGGGTCTTCCCGACGACGGCCACGATTGCGGTCGCATCGACGCGTCCGGAATCGAGCGCCATCTTCAGTCCTGAAACATCGCCTGGGTCACTTAAGGTGAAGCGATGAACGTCGGCGCGCATTACAACTCCCGCTTCTCCTGGCTCACTTTGCTATCCGCGGCGCGCATCGTCACGAGCGCTGGCCTTCCGCCGGCCGGACATCGGCCAGCTCCTGGCGCGCGCGGCCGCTTGCGGATGCCACAAAATAATGCGGGCCGAGAGAGCGTCAAACAGCACAAAGCTGGCCCCTGCGTAGATAACGAAGAGAATCGCGATGACCAGCACGCGGCCGGTGTAGGCGAATTGCAGCGCGTAGATCACGATCACCCCCAGACCTGTCTGTGCCCCGAGCAGCTCCCCAGCGACGACAAGACTCCAGGCGAGACCGAAGCTCAGCAGGAACGAGGAGCGGATGCCGGGGAATATCGCCGGCATCACGACATAGCGAAACGTGGCGACCCGCGTCGCGCCGACCGTCGCCGCCCGGTCCAGATAGACCGCGGGCAAATTCGTCACAGCGTTCACGGTGCCGACAAACATGATGACCGCAACGCCATAGGCGACGAAGAGGATGATGCCGAAGGTCGAAGCGCCGAACCAAAGGTTGAACAGCGGGATCATCGCCAGGAAAGGTGTCATCCGGATGATATGGACGCTCGGCGCGACCAACCGCCTTGCAAGGTTGGAAGCGGTAACGAGGAGGCCAAGGCCGATCCCGCTCAACACCCCGAACCCGACGCCGAGAAGAACGCGCTGGAACGTGACGAGCGAGGCCTGAACCAGCGCCAGCAATGCAGCCGCATAAGTCGGCGGGCCCCCCTCGGAGGGCGCTGGAACGCCAAAGCCACCGCCCCAATAATCGGACATGCGAAGCAAAGAGTTATCGAGAAGATAGCCCCACCCCGGCACGAGCGGCTCGTCGTAGCTCCCCTTGGCGGTGACGATAAACGAGAGCGCTTCCCATCCCAGTATCCAGGCAGCAAGCACGCACAAGCCCGGCCAGACCGATCGCGTTCGTTTCATCCCCTACTCCAGGCCGATGTGATGGAGCAGAAGGTGTCGGAGCGAGAGGCCTTCCGGTGTCGCGAGATCGTCGTCCGTCCGCGGAATCGGCAGATTGACGGGCCGATCCTCCGCGATCACGCCGTGTGAGACGACGATGACGCGGGTTCCGAGCATCAGCGCCTCGTCGACGTCATGTGTAACGAACAGGATGGTCTTGCCGCTTCTCCGCCAAAGGTCGCGAAGCACTGAATGTAGCTGCCGTCTCGTAACGTAGTCGAGGGCGCCGAAAGGCTCGTCAGCAAGCAGAATGGGCGGATCGTTTGCGAAGACCGAGGCGATCGCCACACGCGCGCGCATCCCTCCCGACAGCTCCCGTGGCCACGCCCGGGCAACCTGCGCAAGTCCCACTTGTGCGATCCAGTCATTTGCGACGCGCAGGCGCTCCCTCTTCGGGACGCCCCGCACCATCAAGCCGAAAGCAACATTGTCCTGCACCCGCATCCAGGGATAGACCGCGTCGCGCTGAAATATGACCCCGCGGTCGATTCCGGGCGCGGCGACGGGATGGCCCATGACGAACAGTTCGCCGTCGGAGGCAGGAGTCAATCCGGCGATGGCGTTCAGCAGCGTGGTCTTTCCATGGCCCGATCGGCCAAGTATGCAAAGGAATTCCCCCTCCGCGACGTCGAGCGAGACACCATTCAACGCTCTGACCAGACTTCCGTCCGTTCGCATAAACCTGACCGCCAAATTCCGTATCGAGACGACTGCTGAAACCGTCGATGCGGCTTGATGCTCTCTTACGCCCATCGGGTGATCCGCCCCGCGAGGCTCGAAAGTACGAGATCGGTCACGATGGCCGTCGTGGCGACAAGGGCGACGCAGGCCATCATGCCGGGCACGTTGTTGACATTCACGAGCGTCTTGATCGCCTGCCCGATCCCACTGGGCGCCCCGAGGATTTCCGCAAAAGTTTCAAGTCCCCACGCGCTCGACAGCGTGATGCGCAGACCGCCTACGATTTCCGGGAAAGTTGCAGGCAGCAGGATGTGACGAACGCGCGTCAGGACCCCGGCTCCCACGGTCATGGCCGCCGTTTCGTAGATCGGATCGAGATTTTCGACCGCCTTCTGACTGAACAGGCTCATCATGACGGCGGAGTAGAACGCGACAAGCAGGACCTGCGTAAAGGGAACGACCCCAAACCAAAGGAGGAACAGAGGCGCGGCGATCAGGACAGGCACCGTTCCCAGAACAAGAACGACAGGGTCCACGATGCGTCGCAGCCAGAGGAGCTTCGCGCTCAGGACGCCAAGCAGGATCCCGATGGCGCCGCCGGCGATGAGGCCCATCAGGACATTGCGCGTCGTATAGACCATCAGGTCGAGATAGCCGACTCTTCCCAGACCAAACACGCTTAGTCTCGGCGACAAGAAGAAATTGTGCTGCAAATCGAGAAAGGCGACCAGCGGCGTGGCAAGGCAACTCGGTGGCAACATTCGCGCCGCGAGAGTCCAGACCAGGAAGAAAAGCAGTACGCCGGCCAGCGTTGTGGCCGCGTTCATGAGCCGCGCCGACACCGCCCCCCGGGTCCGCGTGGACCTCGAATGCGGGGACGACGCCGAGGCGACTTCGCCGCTGGCCGCCGGAGGCCCCTTCATTCGCGCTCCCGATCTCTTGCTCGTACGCACAAGGGGCCGCTTTCCTCCTTCACCGCCGCGCAATGCCTAGGGCGCGACGACGGTTTTCAGCAGGCGGTAAGAGTTGAGATAGTCGTACCAGTCGTAAAACTGCTTGGCCTTGTCGACAGCGGCTTGCTGAGCGGCAGTAAGAGTCTTGCCCTTGAGGTCGGCAAGCCGTGCGTCCGACTCGGTCTTCAGTTTACCGAGGTCGGAGTAGATCTCGCACGCCCAGATCAGGCTGTCGGGATCGTAGGCGGCCTGCGTCAGGAGCCCCTTGTCGATGTTGAACTTGACGTGCGCGTTGAAGGCGTTCTTGTAAAACAGCGGGCTGTCCGGCTTGTCGCAATAGTTCTTCTGGAATTCGAAGCTCGACAGAGGAACTCAAGGCGTCGATTGTCAGCTTCAGACCCTTGTAGTCGAGCGATGTCCCGGCAAAGGAATTGACGTAGTCGAGCATGGCGCCGAGCATCGTCTTGGGGTCCTTCTGCTCCTGGTCGATAATCCGGAACATCACCGAGACGAAACGAAGCACTGTCTCCTGGTGAGAGCGCGCCCAGTCGGCGTCGCTTGCCACACCCGGCGTTCCGACCAGGCCAGCAGCAGGCGAGCCGGTCGTCTGCGCCATGTGCTGGAGGACGTCGACCGGCGTCACCAGCGGAATCCAGCCCGCCCCTTCCAGTTGCGCGGTGAACGGCGCGCCGCCCGGCGAAGCAAAATCCACCTTGTGCCCGCTGGCGAGCTGGAGCGCGTTCGAGTCCGGAGTGATGATGAGATGAGTGTCGCCGTCCATCGTCAGCCCGCCAAGCGAGAACACCAAACTCAAAAATATCCGGTTATCCACGTCCGGCGGCGTAGCGAAGCTCTTTCCCTTCAGCTGAGCCATCGTGGCTTTCATGGCGTCTTCAAAACTCATGCCGCCGTCCATCAATTGACGGACTGTCTTCGCGCCGCTCTCGGGATTGGCGAGAATGGCGAAGCCCTGAAATAAGTCCGAAAGAGCGATGAAACGTATACTCTTCACAGTATCGAGCGCGGCCACCACATCAGGCGGATAGAGCGCCATAACATCGACATCCTTATGGATGAGCAGCGGGATGGCCTGATCGGGAAGCACCTTTCGGCCATTTGGTGGCGGCGTGATCTTGATACCGACGTCGCCGTAGAACCCCTGTTTTATCGCAGAGACAAAGATCAGGTCGTTGGCGAACGGACGCATGCCCAGGCTCACTTCAACCTGAGGAATGTCCGTTCCGGCCGAGACTTTGTTGAGGTCGAACCCAAAGCCCGCTTCGTCGGCGAGAACGACCGTCGGCACGCACGCGAAGAGGGTTGCGAACGCCGTCGTTTTCCAGGTTGCGATAGACATTTTCGTATCCTTGGCAGGGCTAGGGTGTGTTTTACAATTTGCAACCGGCTGTCCCTACACGCATGCAGCTAGGGCGCGACGACGGTTTTCAGCAGGCGGTAAGAGTTGAGATAGTCGTACCAGTCGTAAAACTGCTTGGCCTTGTCGACAGCGGCTTGCTGAGCGGCAGTAAGAGTCTTGCCCTTGAGGTCGGCAAGCCGTGCGTCCGACTCGGTCTTCAGTTTACCGAGGTCGGAGTAGATCTCGCACGCCCAGATCAGGCTGTCGGGATCGTAGGCGGCCTGCGTCAGGAGCCCCTTGTCGATGTTGAACTTGACGTGCGCGTTGAAGGCGTTCTTGTAAAACAGCGGGCTGTCCGGCTTGTCGCAATAGTTCTTCTGGAATTCGAAGCTCGACAGAGGAACTCAAGGCGTCGATTGTCAGCTTCAGACCCTTGTAGTCGAGCGATGTCCCAGCAAAGGAATTGACGTAGTCGAGCATGGCGCCGAGCATCGTCTTGGGGTCCTTCTGCTCCTGGTCGATAATCCGGAACATCACCGAGACGAAACGAAGCACTGTCTCCTGGTGAGAGCGCGCCCAGTCGGCGTCGCTTGCCACACCCGGCGTTCCGACCAGGCCAGCAGCAGGCGAGCCGGTCGTCTGCGCCATGTGCTGGAGGACGTCGACCGGCGTCACCAGCGGAATCCAGCCCGCCCCTTCCAGTTGCGCGGTGAACGGTGCGCCATCCGGCGAAGCAAAATCCACCTTGTGCCCGCTGGCGAGCTGGAGCGCGTTCGAGTCCGGAGTGATGATGAGATGAGTGTCGCCGTCCATCGTCAGCCCGCCAAGCGAGAACACCAAACTCAGAAATATCCGGTTGTCGATGTTTGGCGCGGTGACGAAGCTCTTTCCCTTCAGCTGAGCCATCGTGGCTTTCATGGCGTCTTCAAAACTCATGCCGCCGTCCATCAATTGACGGACTGTCTTCGCGCCGCTCTCGGGATTGGCGAGAATGGCGAAGCCCTGAAATAAGTCCGAAAGAGCGATGAAACGTATACTCTTCACAGTATCGAGCGCGGCCACCACATCAGGCGGATACAAGGTCTGAGCGTCAATCTGTTTGTCGACAAGCAGGGGAATGGCTTGATCAAACAGGACCTTCCGTCCGTATGGCGGAGGCGTGACCTTAATGCCGACATCGCCGAAGAATCCCTGCTTGATCGCGGAGACAAAGATTAGGTCGTTGGCGACCGGACGCATGCCCAGGCTAACCTCGACTTGTGGAATGTCTGTCCCGGATGAAGCATTTTTGAGGTCGAAGCCGAAACCGGCCTCTGCAGCAAGACCGCTCGCCGGAGCGGCGAATAACAAAGCGGCAACAGAGATCGCTTAAATCTTCATTGTCATTACATCCTCCCTTTTGTCGTTACGTCTTTTTCCACTCGAAGCGCGGACGATCTACCGTCGCGTGCGTATTGCTTAGAAGGCGACCATTCCACCGTCTATGCCGACATCAGCGCCGGCCATGAAGGAGGATCCCGAGGAACAAAGGAAAACGATAACGGCGGCAATCTCGTCCGCCTCTGCGAATCTGCCAATTGGAGTGAGCTTCATGAACGCCGCCCGTTGCTCGTCAGTCACATCGCGCTGAATCCCCGTCATGGTTGTGCCCGGGGAAACGGAATTGATCTGAATATTGTGCGCCGCATATTGAACGCCCGCTTGTCGCGTCAACGCAAGGACCGCGCCTTTGGAGGCGCAGTATGCGGCGGCATCCCGCAGACCTATGTGGGCGGCAGTCGAAGCCACATTGACGATCTTTCCCCGCTTCCTCGCAATCATCAGCGGCAGAACATACTTCATCCCAAGCCAGACGCCTTTCGCGTTGATGTCCAGGATTCGATCCCAAATTTCCTCTGGAACCTCAGCAGCGCGATCTCCAGAAACTGCGATGCCGGCGCTTGAGACGAGAATATCGACAAATCCGAATGCGTCGACCGTCTCCTCGACGATTTGCCGCCATCCTTGGGAGTCGCGAACGTCGATCTTCCGTCCCAGAGCCGTGCCGCCCAGACGTTCAATGTCCCGGACAACGTCCTCCGTTCCGGCCAGGTCGAGACAAACGATCTTCCCGCCTTGTCGGGCAAGAGCCAGTGCGGTCGCGCGACCAATTCCGCTGCCTGCTCCCGTCACCAGGGCGACCTGACCCGCGAACTGATCGTCCATGCTTTCGGACCCTTGGAGCGAGAGCGCTCTTTGAATTTTGCATACTAAATGCAGTTCTTCAAGAATGAATTTGCCCCCCCCGTTTCGCAACCGAGTGAATCCAAAAGATTTTAGCTCCTGGTTGCGACCTCATTTCCTGTCCTGCAATTGCTGCAAGCTTCGCGGGAGCGACCCCGATTGCGCCGTCTAAACGGCTCGGAACTTTATCGCTAACAAGAGGCTCCGAGGTTGGGCGCTTTCTGGCCGGCGCCCGGCCTGTCCTTCAATGCGGTCGGCCCGGGCGCGCTGAACGCCTCCAAAACAGCGAAGCTTGCGAGAAGCTACTGGGACTGGAGGCCGAAGCTCGAGACCAACGCCGGCTTCTAGCCCGCGACTGTCACGTCAACGCCCCATTCCCCGTGCCGGGCGTCAATCGATGCAGATGGTGTCGACCAGCAGCAAAGCTGGATGTCCTACTGCGTCAACCGCCCGGCGCGCATGCGCCGGTACCCGAGGCCGGAAAGACCCAGAACAGGATCGTTTGTCTGTAAGACGCGCTTGAGCCCATTCAGAACCGAGCGGGCGAGGTCCACGAATTCCGGGCCGCGGTGGTCGATCGTCGGCTCAGAGATGCGCGCAGGACGCGACCCGGCACGACGGACGGCCCTGGAATCTGCAGGAAATGGTGGCCGGCGGAACGGGCACTCATGGCGCGGTCTCCATCTGTGGCAGGAGGGTCGCAGGAACCGCCCGCTCCACGTCGCTCGCGAAAGCGAGAAGGAAATCATCGGCCGCGAACCCGGCTGCGAGTTGTGCGCCGATTGGCAAAGCCGACCGCGACATGCCGACCGGCAGGCTGATCGCGGGAACGCCGGCGATGTTGACCCAGCCGGTGAAGATCGCGTGATCGCGCGGGCCCGCGGGTCGTCCATCGATTGTGTCAGGGTAAGGCGTCGCGGCTGGCCACGGCAGCGCCGCGGCTGTCGGCGTCAGGATGAGGTCGACTTCGGCGAAGAGTTCCGCCACGCGGCGTCGGATGGCAGCAACCGCTTCGAGTGCGCCGATATAGTCGGCGCCAGAGATGGTGCGGCCATCGTCGGCCATGGCGCGCGCCGAGTCGCCAGCTAGCGCTTCGAAGGAGGGATTTTCGCGCATGAGCCAGGCGACGCCCGACCGCGAAACGATTCGCCAAATGGTGGCCAAGACATCGAGGTCGAAGAAGACGCCCGCCTCGCGGACGTCGTGGCCGTCCTCAGCCAGACGCTTGGCCAAAGCTTCGACCTCCGCCGCGACCTCCGAATCGACGGGGGCCTCGCCAAAGCGCGGGGTGTAGCGAATGCGAACTCGCCCGCCAGCCCAGGGTCCGCAGGGCGCGAGCCGAGAGCGGGGGTCGCGTAAGTCCGGCCCCTTGAGGATTGAGTCGATCATCAGCGTGTCCGCGACCGTGTGGGTGAGCGACCCGATGGTTTCGAAGTCGGTCAGGATCGCCGGAAAGCCGTCGAGTCGCGGCCAGCGCCCGATCGACGGCTTGAAGCCCGTGAGGCCTGTGTGGCAGGCCGGACGGCGGATCGAGCCGCCGCCGTCAGTGCCGATCGCAGCAGGGACGAAGCGCGCCGCGACGCTCGCGGCCGCCCCGCCGCTTGAACCACCAGGAGTGAGCTCCGTGTTCCAGGGATTGCGGGTGACCCCGAATAGATCGTTTCGCGTATAACCTTCGAGGGTGAACTCTGGCACGTTGGTTTTGCCGAGGACGATCATCCCGGCGCTCTTCAGCCGCGCGACGGGAAGTTCGTCGGCCGAGGGACGGAAGTCCCTCAGCGCCCGACTTCCCCAGGTTGATGGAAAGCCAGCGACGTGGATGTTGTCCTTGACTGAGATGGGGATTCCGTCGAGCCGCGATCGTGCCTCTCCGCGCGCCCGCCTCGCATCGCTCTCTGTCGCGGCGGCGCGAGCGTCCGAGGCGGCGAGTGCAACGAAACTGTTCAGCCGCGAGTCGAACGTTGCGATGCGCTGTAGAGACCGTTCGACGAGCGCGACCGAGGAGGCGCGACCGTTCGCGAGCTCGGTTGACAGAGCCTCAAGCGTTTCCGCCACGCTTCACCTCATCCTCTTTTGGGGCAGCTGCTGTCCAATCGCCACCTGCATGCGGAACGGCCCAGGACCGCAGGCACCGAGCGCGATCAGATATGGTGCCATCGGCGTTGTCAAAGTAACGGCTTCGTCGACGCGTAGCGCGACATTCCCTCTTGCGAGCGATCTACGTTGCAAGGGCGCGCCACTCCGCCAATGCGGCAGAGCGTCTCTGCTTGTAGACTTGGCGGATGACGAGATGGCGGTCCTGGTTGAAATGGTTGTGGACCTGGGCGTGAACCGAGCTGAATTTCTGAAGCGTCTTCCTACTTCGAAACCACTGCATCGCCCGCTCTCGTCGTCGAAACGGCTGGTGCGAAGTCTCCACCCGATTGTTGAGGCGGCCACCGACCTCGTGCCGATCCGCGGCGCCGATTTCCTTTATCGCCGCAGAATACGAGCCAAGCCCGTCGGTGACGATCTGCCGCGGTGCGCCGTATTTCTTCATGATCCGCTTGAGAAGCCTTAGCGCCGCAGCTTTGTCCCGCTTTGCGGTGACCACCGCCTCCAAGACCTGGCCTTCATGGTCGATGGCGCGCCACAGATAGCAGAGCTTGCCGTTGACCTTCACAAAGACCTCATCCAAATGCCAGCGCCACTGCGGATAGCTTCCGTGCGTCTGCGCAGCGACAGATCGTCGGCGCGTTCCGTGAGCTCAAGGCTGTGTACGAAAAACTCCGGACCGATCTCGTCGACGCCACTGCGCGTATCTTGGCACTGGAGACGGCGCTCAAGGGCGCGCCTCCGGACTTCCAATACCCCAAGGGTACGCCGACGCTCGAAAAGCTTCGGGGGCGCCCTGGGTTGATCGACAGCACGCTAAGCGACGTCAAAGACGAAGAGGTCGATCGCCTTCGCTCGGAGTTCGACGGCCCGGCGCAACTCGGCAAATTCGAGCCTCTCATGTTGCGCGCGCGTGACCTTCTTGATGAGCCGCGCGGCGCACTCGCACAGCTGCTTGGCCACGTGCTCTCCGTAGAGAACGCGATTGCCGATTACCGAATGAGGCTCGTCGAGAACGCGGAGCTGCGTAAGGGCCATCGTGGCCTCGAGGCGTTAGCCCGCGCGACAGGTGAGCCTGCGCCCAAGTCACTCACGGTCAAGGAGGTGGAGGATGCTGGTTCGCTCTCCGAATCGCAGAAGTTGATCAGCGCCCGTAGGCAGGCGAATGCCCTCGCAGGCGCGAAGTTGCTTATGGGTGAAGACCAACGGGGGCATGGGATCGCTTTATCGCTCTCGGCACGAGCTCGTGTTCGTGTTCGGCCGACGCGACGCTACGCGCACCAATAACGTTCAGCTCGGCCGGCACGGGCGCAACCGGACGAACGTCTGGAACTATCCGGGCATGAACTCCTTTGCGCGCCGCGGGCGTACACGCGGTCTTGACCTTCATCCGACCGTCAAACCCCTCGCCATGGTCAGCGACGCGATTCTCGATGTTACGCAGCGCGGCGATATCGTTCTCGATCCCTTTTGCGGCAGCGGCACGACCATCCTCGCCGCCGAAAGAACAGGACGGCGCAGCTGCGCGATCGAGCTCGATCCAGGCCATGTGGATAACCGGAACTTGCGCAAACTGCTCGTCGTCGGGGCGCATGCGGTGCTGTTTCACCGCAAGCCGCACACCGACCCGCTGCGGATGTGGGCGAAGAGGCTTCTCGAGAAGAAGCCCTTCAAGCTTGTCGCCGTGGCTCTCGCCAACAAGATGGCGCGCATCGCATTTGCGATCATGCGGAGCAAGACGGTCTATCGGGAAATTCCGGCGTAAGGAGCGTCGGTAGGGTTCGCGGCCAAGGCTCACCAAGAGCCAAAGGCGGCACAGGAGTCGAGGGTGACCAAGAGGTGATGTGCAGGAAAGCGGATTGATCCAGAAGCCCGTGGCATTGTCTGCGCAGCTAAGCGCGCCGGTGTGATTGGGGCAACGGATCAGCGGACAACATCAGGGCCAGCGGACTTCTATTCTCCGCAAAACAAGGCCGAAGACATGACCGCACCGACGACCAAGCGCAACGCCGAAAATAGCCCTTGATCAGCGGGCGACGTCCAGACATGACAATGCCCCGGCGGCCGCGGGAGGCCGCCTGCGAGCGATATTATTTCACGCCCCAAATCTTCTTGTATTCGTCGCGGTAGCCGTTGTCCGGATCGAACACATTCTTCGGGCCGCCGTCATACGCGATATTGGCCGCCGTCACCAGATGGACGCCCGGCACGTAGCCCGACCATTTCTCGTGAGCGAACGCGCGATTGAGTTCGTCGGCGAGCTGCCAGCCCTGCATGTTGAGCGGCTCCGGCACGGTCGCTGCCTGATAGTCCTTGTCGCGGATGCGCTCATATGCGGATTCCGAGCCGTCGCCCGCCGATATGTTCTGCGGATTGCCGTCGCCTTTCAATCCCGCGACCTGCAATGAGGGGCCCATGGAGTCGTAGTAGAGGTCGTTGATCGCGAGCGAGTGGGTCCATTTGTCGCCGAATTGCTGAAGCAAGGTCGTTGTGAGCTGCGGCACACGATTGGCGGTGTCGGCGAGCGGGGTATCCTCGAACGCGAGCACCTTGCAGCCGGCGCATTTCTTGATCTGAGTTTCCATCGCGCGGCCTTTGGCGATGGCGATGGCGTAGGCGGAATCGGCGAAGACCACGACTCCCGCGGTTCCATTCGAGTCGGCGATCGCCTTCATCGCCGCGACCTTGGCCACCTCCATCGCGTCAGTGGTGACATTGGCGAAGACAGGTGCGCCCTCCATCGGACCGGGCTTCGGCCCCGCGTGCCACCCGACGATCACGACGCCCTGCTTGGCGGCGTCCTCGAGCCCCGCCTTCTGTTGGACCGCGTCGCTGCCGCCCACGACGATCGCGTCGGGCTTCAAAGCGATCGCTTGGCTGAGGCCCGCAGCTTGGCCAGACACCGTGCCCTGGCCGTCGATCTCGCGATACGTCCACCCAATCACGTCAGCCGCTTCTTTCAGGCCATGCGCGACGCCGAGGATGCCGCCGTTGCGCATGTCGCCAGCGACATAGACGATCGACTTCTTACCAACTGCCTTCGGCCCGGTCGTCGGGCCGTCCCATTTGTCGGCGCGGCTCGTCGCTTTCTCGACGACGGCCTTCGCTTCGTCGACCAGCGCGTCCGCCCGCGCCGCCCCCCCGACGAAAGCAAGCGTCAGCGCGCTCGCCACCGTCATCAGAAAAGCCCTTTTGCCCATACGTCCTCCTCCGGGTTGCGACGGCCGCGTCAGGCGGCGGTCTTCTTGTTGATTTGGCTCTCCGCCGCGCTGCGGCGGCGCTGGGCATAGCCGGCGATGCCAATGGCGACGAGAAGAGTAATGCTGTTGAACATGGGCTCGACCCAGAACGAGCCGCCGAACTGCTGAATGCCTGCGATGCCGACGGCAAGAATGGCGACGCCGATCAAGGTGCCCCACACATTGACGCGGCCCGGCTTAATCGTGGTCGAGCCCAGAAAGGCGCCTACCAGCGCCGGGAGCAGATATTCGAGGCCGACGCTCGCCTGACCAATCCTGAGCTTCGAGGCCAAGAGCACGCCAGCGACTGCGGTCAAAAGTCCCGACGCGACAAACGCGGCGACGGTGTAGCGTCGGACAGGAATGCCGTTCAGCGCCGCAGCCCTGGGATTGGCGCCAATAGCGTAGAGATAACGACCGATCGGCAGATGTTCGAGCACGAACCACAGGATGAACGCGAGTCCGAGAACGTAAAATCCGGTGATTGGTAAGCCAAAAATCATTGTGCCGTTCAGCGCCAGAAAGCCATGCGGCAGACTGCCTAACACCTGCCGTCCGCCGGTATGCCAGAGGGCAATGGCGTAGAGCGCGGTGCCGGTGCCGAGGGTTGCGATGAACGAGTCGATGAAGGCGACCTCGACGAGAATTCCGTTAATCAATCCGACCAGCGCGCCGAGGCCCAAGACGATCGCGACTGCGAGCGGCCAGGGCAGCCCGTACATGGTTTGCAGGCTGATAGTAAGGATGTGCCAGAGGACGATGCCGTACCCAACCGTCAGGTCGATCTTGCCCGACGCCATCGGGATCATGGCGGCGAGCGACAACAGCGCGATGATCGCCTTGTCGGCGATGATCGAGCGCAGATTGAGAATGGTCGGGAACGTATCCGGCAGGATGATGGAAAAGAGCGCGATCAGGAGGATCGTGAGAATCGGGAGGCCGTAAACCGGCAGGAGCCGCGTCAGACGCGTCGCGAAGGATGCGTTCCTCAGCTCGGCGCGGGTGGGCTCCAGAGCGTCGGAGCGGATCGAATTCGTCGCCATCGCGCTACCTCGCTACGCTTTTCAGGCCGCCTCGGACGCCGAGGCTGCAGTGATCACCGACTCAGTTGTCAGCGCCGCGCCCTTAAGTTCCGCGATGATCCGGCCGCGATTAAAGACGAGGACGCGATGGCAGATGTGGGCGACCTCCTCGAAATCGGTCGACACCACCGCCACGGCTAGCTTCTCCTGAAGCGCGCGCTCGATCAGGCGATAGATTTCCGCCTTTGCGCCGACATCAACGCCGGCGGTCGGGTCCTCGGCGACGAGCAGCCGGCGGCCTGTCGCGAGCCAGCGTCCGACGACGACCTTCTGCTGATTGCCACCAGACAGGCTCTCAAGCGACAATTCGGGGGCGTTTGGGCGAAGGCCGACCGAGGCGCCAAGCGCAATCGCCTTTCGCGCTTCGGCGCGCGGCGACAGAGTGGATAAGAGGCCGCGTCCAGAAGCGCCGGGATTGAGAAAGGCGTTTTCGCGCACCGTCAGGGCGGATGCGACGGATTCCTCCGCCCGATCGCGCGCAAGTAGGCCGACGTTCGCGCGCACGGCCGCGCGGGGCGAAGAGAGATCCGGCCGCTCGCCGTCGATCAGGATCAAGCCCATGTGAGGAACGGCGCCGAACAGGGCGCGACCGATTTCCTCCTGCCCCGCGCCCCTTAAGCCCACGAGGCCAAGCAGTTCGCCCTCGCGAATATCGAAATCGACCGGCCCCGCACTAGGCGTCGCGAGGCCCTGCACAACGACTCGCCTGGCACCTTGAGCACTTTCGGACTTGCGGAAGAGTTCAAACGTCGAGCGGCCGACGATGAGGCTCACCAGTTCGTCCGGGTTAGTTTCATTGACGGGTTTCTCGCCGACGAGGCGGCCGTCGCGCATCACCACGACTCGGTCGGCGATGCGGAAAATCTCGTCGAGCCGATGCGAGACGTAGATCATTCCAACTCCGCGGCCCCTAAGCCGTCTGACGGCCTCGAACAACCGCTCGACCTCGTTGGCGGGAAGACTGGCGGTCGGTTCGTCGAGCACGAGAAAATCGCAGTCGACGACCAAGGCGCGGGCGATCGCCACCAGCGATTTCTCGGTGCGGCTAAGGCTTCGCACCCTGCGGCTCGGGTCAATCCGGCCGCCGACCAGGGCCAAAGCCTCCGCTGCGCGCATCTCGGCGCGCGGCCAATCGATGGTGCGTAGACCCCCGAAAAAGCTGCGCCGTGGAAAGCCCTGGGCAAGCGCCATGTTCTCGCTGACCGTCATCCATTCGACGAGGCCCAGGTCCTGATGCACGAAGGCGACACGCTGGCGCGCATCCGCGCGATGACGATAAGGCTCACCGTCGATTGTGACGGTTCCGCCATCGGCTGCAACGATGCCGCCGAGAACTTTGATCAGCGTCGACTTGCCGGCGCCGTTTTCACCGAGCAGCGCGACGACCTCTCCGCGGCTAACCCCGAAACTCACGCCTTTGAGCGCCTGCGTTCCGCCGAACGCTTTGGCGACATTCACAAACTGCAGGGTACCTGCTTGCGCCAATCCCCTTCCTCCCGGGCCGCGTAACGTATTTGTTCGCTGTCAAGTTGGTCAAGTTGTGGCTGGTGGCGGACACAGCACATCGGGGACCTCGCCCTCGGCGTCGACAGCGCGTCACAGGTAAATCATCTGCCCATCTGCTTTCAAATGGACTTCGTCCGGATGCCAGGTCCCAAGTCGCTTCAGGCGGCGGTTGCGCAGATGCGCGGCGATCATCGGCCCGAAGTGGTTCACCCGGTTAGCGGCAGCGTCCGGCCGCTGGGCGGGGCCTTGGTGATGACGCCATGTCGATAGGGCTGAGTGGCTGGCGGCGAGTTCGCCTGTAGACGCGTCCACCACAACGCCGCGCGCGGCTCCATCAACCAAGCGGCAGCATTGGCGCGCCCGCTAGCTTTTCAGCCCGGCTTCAGCGATGGCGGCAACCAGCGCCGCCTCGTCGTTTTCCGAAGTATCGCCTGACGCGCCAGCCGTACCGACGACCGCGCCGGCCCCGTCGAGGATCAGCACCCCGCCGGGAACCGGAATGATCCCTTCCTTGAACACCGTCGCAAGAGAGGCGATGAAATGCGGCCGCTCGACCGCCATGTCCTGCAGCTTGCGCGAGCTGACGCCCATGCTGAGCGACCCCTGGGCCTTGCCGTATGCGACCTTCCAGCGCGCCAGACTCGTGCCGTCTTCGGCGGCCGCTGCGCGAAGCGCGCCCCGCTCGTCGAGGACGACGAAGGCCATCGGCTTCAGGGATTTCGCCCTCGCGTATGCGAGCGCCGCCGCGACGATCGTCTGCGCCTGCTCCAGCTTCAGCCCCATCGGTTCTCTCCTCTACACAATCCATAATGCTGTGGGCGTGCACAAGCGGCGCTTCGTAAGTCTTCCAAATGCGTTCTAGCCGGGAGTCTCGAACGCGGCAACGCGCGCCCCGATTAACCGGGGACCGGCGCCACGCCTTCGGGGGCTCCCGCTTCGTGACGGTAATTGCAGCGGGGGCCCTTAGTCCGCCCGATGTCGGACAGGGTATCGTCTGCGAGGGAAAGAGGGGAGGGGGTCTTGGTGTCATGGCCCCGCGCGGGCTCTGTCACGAGAACGATGGCGCGCCTCCGTTTGACGGGTAAAATGGCGGATGACGATCTCGTTCGCCCGCCACCAATTCCCGCCTACGATCATTGCTTGGCTACCGAATCACCGGTGGGATCACAAGTCCCGGCGCGGTGTGATGGTATGGACGACGCCCGCGCGGCATCTGGCTCAATGAAGGGCCGTGCCAAAATGGTTGTCGTTAGAGCAACCGTTTGAAGGAGCGCCGTCCATGGGAAAGTCTATCACTGATTTTTCGTCTGTCACGACCGTAGGGCTCGATCTGGCCAAGCACGTCTTTCAGGTTCATGGCGTTGATGCTTCGGGGCGCGTTGTGGTCGCCAAGGCGATCAGGCGCAACAAGCTGCTGGATTTTTTCGCTTCGCTGCCGCCTTGCCTGGTGGGGCTCGAGGCCTCCGGGTCGGCGCATCATTGGGCGCGCGAGCTGATCACGCTCGGCCATGAGGCACGCATGATGCCTCCGGCCTACGTGAAGCCGTATATCCGCCGGCAGAAGAACGACGCGTCGGACGCGTCGGCGATCTGCGAGGCGGTGACGAGGCCTTCGATGCGATTTGTCGGCGTGCGCTCGCTGGAGCCCGCCAGGGTCTTGGCGGCGGTGACGGCGCGGTTGAGTTGGCGTGGCGTCACCGGGTTGATCGGGTTCTGGCCGGGAAACAGCCACACCTGCCGCCGCGCCGCCTTCCACCATTCGCGCAGGAGTTGGAGCAGTCGCGGCGACAGCATCACGGTGCGATCCCGCTGCCCCTTGCCCTGCTCGACCCGAAGCGTCATGCGCTGGCTGTCGATGTCGGACACCTTCAGGTTCGCGACCTCGGACACCCGCAGGCCCGCGCCGTAGGCGACGCTGAGCGCAGCCTTGTACTTCAGGCCCGGCGCGGCTTCGAGCAGCAGCGCCACCTCTTCCTGGCTGAGCACGACCGGCGCCCTGCGCGGCTTGTTCACGATCGTCAGAGGGCGAACGAGGTCTGGCCGTTCGAGCGTCACGGTGAAGAAGAACCGAAGCGCGGTGACGGCGGCGTTGATCGAACCTGGGCTGATCTGCTGCTGCGCCAGATGCAACTGAAAGCGGCGAAGATCCTCCTTCGTCGCCGTATCGGGCGACCGGCCCAGGAAGGCCGTAAAGGTCCTGACGTGCCGGACGTAGTCCTTCTGCACCTTCTCCTTGAACCGACGCGCCGTCATGTCGTCGATCATGCGTTGACGCAGCGGGTTGATGGGCTTGTCGGACATCGCGAAAGCTCCTGTCTCGCATGGGGTGGAACCCCATGATTTTGAGACAATCCGGCCCGTCGTGTTCCTCCTCAGCTCAATCCCAGCCTCGTCCCTCGCCGCCCCTACCGCGCGAGCGGTTTAGTCCTAACGTCGAGTCCCGCCGTTCGCCGTGCGCAAGGAGGAGACGTCGAGAGGCGATCACTGTCCGGTAAGTGGCAAGCCAGTCGGTTCGGGACTGTGCCCCCGGAGAGCGGAGCTCGCTTCGTAGACCACCCGCCTGGCGCGCATCACGTTGCCCAAGGGGCGGTGGTCATCTGTCGCATGCCATGGGGAGAACGAAAGCTGGTTCACCGCCTCGCTCAGCGCACTGGTTTGCGGGTTGTTCAGATCGCAACTCGGAATGCGCACCTGCGCAACCTTCAGCAGTGGAACGTCCCACGCAATCGAGGTATCCTCGATCGGGGTGCGGATATCGTCCACGTAGAATTGAACCAAGAAGTCGAACACAAGGTCCGCCTTGCGCAGCCGATCTGCCAGTTCGTCGCGCAGAAAGTTGTTCGTCAACGGACGGCTCGCTGTCGCCTCGGTCCCTTCCGCGGGCCGCACCGTGAATTTCACCGCGTAGGGCCCGAGTTTAATCGGGGCAGTGCTCGAGTAATGCTCGGTGACCATGCTACGCACCCTGCTGAAGACAACGGTGCTGACGACGGCATTCAGGATGCGCAACGCTTCGCTCGCGCCTACCGCGCGGGCCAGGGTGACGATCATCGTCCAGCGGTTGCGCGTCGCCCGGATGAAAGCCATGAACTGTCTGACGTTTCGGACCGCCGAGGTAACCGAATGGCTTGTGGCGAGGAAGTCCTGGGTGACGGCGTTCTCCTGGCCCGGCAGCAGCTTGCGCCCCGGGACCCCGATCAGCTTGATGGCAATGCCCCGAGGTTCCGGGTGTTTGTCCGGCTGAGGGGCTGGCTCTCCGTTGGAGAACCGGACCAGCGCCGAGAAGATCCGTGACGCGCTGAACACGCCGTAACGCGCGTGCTCGGGCAGATCAGCCAGCACTTTGAACTCGGCCATCAGTCCCGCGTGGAGCTTGGCGTGAAATCCGCGCCGGAGCGGTCCGGCAGTCTCCGCCGCGACTTCTTTCTGTCGTGCCGTGATCTCGCGCGCAAATCCTTCGAAGAGCCTCTGTTCGTCAGCCTCGACGACCTCGTTCCACGCCGTGCTGGGCGATGCCTGCACGGTCGTCGCGGTCGTAGCGCGATCGGCTTGCGTCATGTTCTACTGCATTCTCCGGGCCCGGCGCGCCGATTACCGCACCGGAAAGGCTTTGTGATGGCACGTTAGGCGCGCCAAAGGCACAGGTTGGCTGCTTAACGGACGGACGCAGATCATAAAGCGGCGAACGTCCGCTCAACTGAAGGGTTTCAGACGCCGGCCCTTTCGGACGGTCGTGCGAGACGCGGGGGCCGGCGTTTGAAAGCCTCGTAAGGAGGAAACCGCGGGGAGGAAGGGCGCTGTTTGACCGAGCGCGGCCTATGGGGATTTGAGGATCGCGGTCGGATCGCCGATTTGGGGGCGGTGGCGGAAGGCGGTCGGTTTCATCGTCGGGAGCCGAGACGACGGGCTTCTTGTCGGGCGCGGATGAGGGCGACGGGGATGGGCTCGGCGGCTGGAGAGCCTGTGCGGACGTCGGGAGGACGTCGCGTTCCTGCTCCGGCGTGCGGCTGGAGGCGAGGGGAAGCGGCGCTGCGAGGCGGGACGCGCGGCGTCGGTCATGACGTGTCGATCCTGATCCGGCTTGGGGAAGGCGATCGCGCGGGGCGCGGCCCTTCGAACGTCTCGACAATGATCATCCGGCCGCCGCAGCAGGGGCAGCGCCGCGCCGGCGAAACGGCTTCGGCCTGGCCGTCGGTCTCGGCGTGCGAGCCCTCGGGTGCAGCCTCGGGCGCGGCGAGCGCCTGGCGGACGCGCTCGATGTTGCTGGCTCGGACCGCGCCGGCGAAGAGGCCGTAGTGTCGGATGCGGTGGAAGCCGCTCGGCAGCACGTGCAGGAGAAAGCGGCGGATGAACTCGTGGGCCGCGAGCGTCATGGTCTTGAACCGGTCGCGGCCTTCGACCCGATAGTCCTTCCACTTGAATGTGACGCCCTTGTCGTCCAGCTCCATGAGCCTGGAGTTCGAGATCGCGACGCGGTGGGTGTAGCGGGCGAGATAGGCGAGCACGGCCTTCGGCCCGGCGAACGGCCTCTTGGCATAGACGATCCATTCCGATCGGCGCAGCGGCGCGAGGACGGCGTCGAAGGCGGCTTTGTCGGCGAGCCGCGCGAGGTCGCCGAGGAAGACGAGGCGTCCGGCCGCATGCAGGGCTGCGAGCCCTTCGAGGAAGAGCCGGCGGAAGAGACGCGACAGCATCCGCACGGGCAGGAAGAAGCCGGGCTTGCAGGCGATCCAGCGCGATCCGTCCAGCGACAGGCCGCCGCCGGGAACGATGACGTGGACGTGCGGATGGTGGGTCAGCGCCGAGCCCCAGGTGTGCAGTACAGCGGTCAGGCCGATGCGCGCGCCCAGATGCTTCGGGTCGGCCGCGATCGTGGTCAGCGTCTGGGCGGCGGTCCTGAACAGGAGGTCGTAGACGGGGGACTTGTTCTGGAACGCGACGGCGCCGATCGACGCCGGCAGGGTGAAGACGACGTGGTAATAGGGAACAGGCAGGAGTTCGGCCTCGCGGTCTTCGAGCCATTCCCTCGCCGCGGCCGCCTGGCACTTCGGGCAGTGGCGATTGCGGCAGGAATTGTAGGAGATCCGTTCGTGCGCACAGTCCTCGCAGCGCTCGACGTGTCCGCCGAGCGCGGCTGTGCGACAGGTCTCGATCGCCGACATGACCTTCAACTGGTCGAGGCTCACGTGACCGGCGTTGGCCATTCGCCACGCCGCCCCGTGGGCGCGAAAGACGTCGGCGACCTCCAGGTGGTGACCCGGTGGCCGCGCCATGCGGCCGCGGTCAGTCGGCCGGCTTTCGCTTCGCCAGGTTGACGCCGAGCCGCTCGAGCGGGCTCTTGACGTCGCGGATCGTGTTGACCGCGACCTGGGTGTAGAGCGCGGTCGTCTCGAGCTTGGCGTGGCCGAGCAACACCTGGATCACCCGAATGTCGACGTCCTGCTCGAGCAGATGGGTGGCGAAGCTGTGCCGCAGCGTATGCGGTGACACGCGCTTGGAGATGCCGGCCAGGTCTTTGGCGGCGGTGACGGCGCGATTGAGCTGACGGGCGGTGATCGGGTTGACCGGGTTTTGGCCGGGGAACAGCCAGGCCCGCGGCCGCGCCGCCTTCCACCATGCGCGCAACAGTTCGAGCAGTTGCGGCGACAGCATCACATAACGGTCCCGCTGCCCTTTGCCCTGCTCGACCCGAAGCGTCATGCGCTGGCTGTCGATGTCGGACACCTTCAGGTGCGCGACCTCGGACACGCGCAGGCCCGCGCCGTAGGCGACGCTGAGCGCGGCCTTGTACTTCAGGCCCGGCGCGGCTTCGAGCAGGAGCGCGACCTCTTCCTGGCTGAGCACGACCGGCGCCCTGCGCGGCTTGTTCACGATCGTCAGAGGACGAACGAGGTCTGGCCGTTCGAGCGTCACGGTGAAGAAGAACCGAAGCGCGGTGACGGCGGCGTTGATCGAACCTGGGCTGATCTGCTGCTGCGCCAGATGCAACTGAAAGCGGCGAAGGTCCTCCTTCGTCGCCGTATCGGGCGACCGGCCCAGGAAGGCCGTAAAGGTCCTGACGTGCCGGACGTAGTCCTTCTGCACCTTCTCCTTGAACCGACGCGCCGTCATGTCGTCGATCATGCGCTGACGCAGCGGGTTGATGGGCTTGTCGGACATCGCGAAAGCTCCTGTCTCCCATGGGGTGGAACCCCATGATTCTGAGACAGTCCTGGCCTCGTCCGACCCAGCTTCCCGCGCTGCCCTCGCCGCAGCTACCGCGCGAGCGGTTTAGTCCTAACGTCGATTGCGGGCGTTCCACTGGCGACGACCGTCGGGTCGCTCTCCGCCCTTTGCGACAGGATTTGGAATTGAGGCTGTGCGACAGTCAAACGCAGTCTCCGCGCCAGAAGGGCGGACTTTTTAAGGTAAGCCCATGTTTCCGGGGTTCGAGCAATCATCGTCGCCGAAATCGATCGCGGCAACGCCAGCGCTGCGGCTCACGGGCCAAGAACCCCGTCAAGATCGGCAAGAACGGCGTCAGAGTTCTCCGCTCCCCCTTTTGCCCAGGCCTGGGCAATGGAGAACGGACGCTGTCGGGTGCACGGCGGCGCGTCGACCGGGCCGAAGTCGCCGGAGGGCAAAGGCGGCGTCGCCGCCGCGATGGTTGAGCGCCAACGCACCGAGGGCAGGAAATTCCCCGCGGGTCGCAGGCGCGGCGAGGCGTGGATCACCAGACTCCATGCGCGAGCGCGCCAGGGCTGAGTGCCGCAGGACGAACTTTTCAGGCTCTATCAGACCCACGACCTGCTGCTGTTTCCAAGCCTGCATGACAGTGGCGGCTTTGTCGCGCTGGAAGCGCTGGCACACGGGATGCCGATCGTGTGTCTTGATTTGGGCGGCCCCGGCGATCTCGAGACGTCTGATTGCGGGATCGTCGTGGAGATTGCAGGGCCGTTTTTCCGCGACGTCCTGACAACCATCATGCGGCTCGCCGGGCCGGAGATGGCCGAGGATGTGCTGGTCGGCCGCGCGAACATCCTGATTGCGTCGCCACGTCGGATCACCGCATACCACATCGATTCGGACGTCAATTACCTGTTGCAGGTTGCCGGCGACAAGTCATTTGCCGTTTTCGACCACACCGACCGCACGCTCATTACCGAAGGAGCTGGAGCGCTACTTCAACGGGGATGAAAGCGCCGGGCGCTTCAAGCCCGATCGGCAGAATGAGGGAACGGATCACGATCTCCATGCTGGATTTGGCGTTCACGTCCCGTGCATGGCGCCCCATTGGGCGCGCAACCGGGAGCAGGTGTCGATAGCCGTCAGCTGTTGCTTCGATCTGGCCTCCATTCAGCGGCTCGGGCTGGTCTATAAGACGAATCATCGGCTTCGCAGTCTAGGGATCAGACCGAAATCGCCGCGTGACGAAACCTGGAGCAATGGCGCGAAACTTTTGGGCGCGAGGACGGTGGTCGCGATGCGCAGCCTGCTCCGATCCCAGGCGGCGATACATCGTGAGAACTCGGGTTGGACACCGTCGGTTTGAACCGGCGCATGCAAGACTGATCTCGCCTTCGCGGGTTTGGACTACGAGGGAACAGCATTAACCTGCTTTCGATATCCGTCTGAAGAGGAGTTTTTCGATATCCGTCTGAAGAGGAATATAGGTACGTGTTTCGGCTCGATTCCGAGGCATCCGGCATCCCAGGCCTTACGCCGCCGGAGATTCTGGTTTTCCTCCGAGTTCCCAAGACGGCTGGAACCACCTTGGAAGCGGTTTTTGAGCGCTGTCTCCCCGGCGCTAACTTCCATGGACACATTCATGTCTCTGCCTCCGCGTTGCTCTTGCGTCCGACCAGCGAGATCGCCGAGAAATTCCGTCAGCTGCCGCCGGAGGAGCAAAGAGCGGTCAGATGCCTTGTGGATGAACATGTCGCCATAGATGTCGCGACAGTGTTCGACAGGCCGGTCCGGTTCTTTACCGTCGTGCGTGACCCCGTGGATCGCGCTATTTCAAATTTCTTTCACAACCGCGCGTCGGATCACCTGCCTTGCTATCCATTCATCAAGGATAGGACGATAGAGGAATACCTTGATAGCGGCATCGGCATCGACGCGGACAATCATCAGGTGCGGATCCTGAGTGGTTGCGCCAGCTTGGATTGTCAGTGGGATCCACAAGGCCGCGCTCTCTCCGGCCCGCCTGTCAAGCGGCGCCACCTTGAGTTAGCCAAGCGAAATATCGAGGAACGCTTCATCGTGGCGGCCCCAATGGAGCAGGTCACCGCGCTGATTTGGTTTTTCAAGCGCCTCTACAATTGGCCTCTGCACTTGGTAATCTTCAACAAAAAGAATGAGTCTGCAGGGAGCGGCCGGCCGACCGTAGACGTGGTGTCGGCAGAGACCCGAAATCGTTTGAAGCAAATGAACCAGTATGATACAGAATTGTACGATTGGGTGAAGACGCGGTTTGCCGATCAAATTGCGCCGTTGGGGCCGGCGTTCTCCCAAGAAGTTCGCCGCTTTGAGCAGTTGAACGAGTTAATGCGACGAATAGATCGGACCTTGCCATCATTCTTAGTCAAAGCAGCGAAGCGCCGACTACATCGAGGGCGGCGCGACATCCTTTCGTGGCCCCGCCAGGGCATGTTCATAAAGGCGTGGACCGGCGAATGGCTTCGATCGGCCAGCAATGATCAGCGCGGAGAATGACTGAAGAATCGGAATGGATCAACGGCGCCTTGAGCCGCTTGGAAAGCGCGCGCAATTCCTCGGCTGCGGCATGAGAACCGGCGCCGCACATAATCGCGATGCTGCCGGCTTCGTCGATGCGGCGTGCGATCTCGCCGATATCTTCTTCACTGGCGGAGAATTCGGGACGCGGCTTGAGCGTGAGGAGGCTCGGAACGGCGCCCTCGGCCTTTGCGGCGAGGACGTCCATTGGCGCAGTCAGATGCGCGACGCCGCGGCCTGCATAGGCCTCGGCGATGGCCTGATGGATGACGGCTGGCGGCGCTGTCACGCGAACTGAATTTGGTCGTGCGCGAGTTGGAAGTCCCGGTCCAGGCTCAGGCCGCGGTGGCGGCGCGCCACGTCTGGAATGCTTCGTCTCGGAGGATGCGGAGCGTGCGGCGGGATGTGAGATGGCGTTGGACGTTGAAGCTGTTTTGGACGGCGGCGTGAATGGACAAGAAACGCTGGGCTGATCCCGGCGATTTGAAGCGCTGCATCTTGCGCTCGCGTCGTCGCGTCTGCTGATGCGAATTCTCAGCCCGATTGTTCTTGCGCAAGCCCTGCTCGTGGCGAGCCGATAAGCCCATCTCGGCCTTTGCCGCGCCGTAGGAGCGCAGCTTATCGGTCACCATAACATCGGGTGCGAAACCTTGCTTCTTGAGCAACTTGCGCATCAGTTTCCCGTCGCTTCTCGGCCAGCTTGAACGATGGCTGGAAGAAGTTCACGTAGAGCCGTGCCGCCGCATAGAGGCAGGCCATCACACGGGCAGTCTCGACGCCGTCGAACCGGCCGTGTCCGATCAGAGGCCGGACTCGTCATCGGAAGGCGCTCAGCGTCTGCTTCGGCCTCTGCATCTCGTGGTCCGGGAAACGAAATTTTGCGGGCTGAGACTGGCGGGCGAATTCAGGCGCAGAACGCGTGAGAACGGTGGGAATTCGGTTCGCAGACCGCGACACTCCTCGCTAACCGACCGAAATTGCGAGGGTTTCTGCCGACCCGGAAACCGCGGCGGTTTGCCGGGACTGCATGGTGGCGGACGCAGTCCTGTGAAACTGGTCTCCGAGAGGCAAATTCCCTGCTAACAGGGAAAATAACAGGGAATTTTTCAATTTTCGGCGGTCTTGGCGAAAATCGGCTCCGAAATCGCCCGTATTTTCAGTTTGTTACGAGCAAATTCCCTAAGATTCTGAACAGGGAAATAAATCGCCAGATCAGGGAATGATATTCCCTCGAACAGGGAATCATTGGCGCAAACGCGGAGCTTGAGAGAGGAGGCGGACGCCAGTCGAAGATCACGCGGCACGCCAGTTTCAAGGCGGCCCCGCCTCAAATCGACCTAGAAGCTCCGCAAAATTTTCTTATGCGATGGCGCCCACCACTGTCGCGAGGACACAAAGGGGGCGGCGCAGGAGCCGGAAAAGGATGGATGAGGACTCACCGATTAAACAAATGGAGCTGCCAATCTGGCGACCTTGGATCCGGCGTGCGACAGTCCGCCGAAACCTGACGAACCCCTGAATGTTACGCTCGGTCGCCGGATGAAATACCCGGGCGATCGCGGTTATGTGAAGTTTCTCACGGGCCTAGGATACGATCGAAATTGGGCGGGGCTCCTGGCCGCTTGGGTCGTAGCCACCGGGCGCCGAAAGGCTCAGGCAGCTGAGATACAATTGAAGGTCGTTGAAGCGATTCGCTTCATCGCCAAGCCAGGGAGGAGGAAGAACGAACCATTCCTCCGCCAGACGCGGATCATACTTTCAGCTTGCGAGGATACGGCCCTCCTGGACGAGTTGTTTGAGGACGCTCCTTTGCGCGAGCTCGAGTTCATAGAACACCTAAGATTGGCTGTAGAGGGGGATCGGCTTGCACGGCAAAGCGCAACGGCGATCGCGGCTGCGATTAAGTATCGGGCGTCAGTCCCGCGCGGGCCAAAAGTCAGCCCGGCCTCTGCGGCGCATGAATACTTGTTGGAAACGCTCCATATTATCGGCAGCGGGGCGTACACTTGGAGTGACATCGAATCGGGCTTTACCGACCAAATGACACAAGCGACGGCAGAGGAATTCGATGAGCCCGGTTTTGACCCCCGACCGCCCTATCGGAGAGTTCGAGCACGAGAGGCGCTGAAGCGAACTGCCAGAGGAATGGTAAGCTGAATCGGCGCCACGATCGGGAGTGAGCGCGGCGAGCATCGCACATGAATTGTTGCTCTTGGATTTCGGCAACATGATGGGGCCGATGATCTACACGTGGGACAGTGTCAGTGAAGTTTTTACGGACCAGTTGACCCAAGCGACGCGACTGGCGTTTGGCGACCTGACTTTGACCCACCCCCGGCTCGCCGTCTGCAGAGAGGGTTGAATTCGAACCGACGGCTGCGCTGACTGCGCGGCCCCGCCAACGTTCGGAACAACGTCAATTAGTGCCTTAGCGCTCGCGCGAGGAATCGCTGACAACCGTGATCATGACCTGATCACGGAGAACGGCCATGGGTGCTGCGAACATTTCTTCTTCATCGAATAGCCATTTGGAATCGGCGGGCGCGCCGCAAATCGAATGGGCGCTGATCGCGACAATTCGCCCCAATCCCAAAAACGCTCGGACGCATTCGCGAAAGCAGATCCGCCAGATCGCCGCCAGCATCCGGAAGCTCGGATTTTTGAACCCGCTGATCGTCGACGAAGCCAACATGATCCTTGCTGGCCATGGGCGTCTTGAGGCCGCCCGCCTCGAAGGCTTGACCCACGTGCCCATCATCCGTTTCGACCATCTCAGCGAGGCTCAGAAGAGGGCCTATGTGATCGCCGACAATAAGATCGCCGAACAGGCCGGTTGGAATCGCGAAATGCTGGCGATTGAGCTGGGCGAGCTGATCAACCTGTTGCCGGTGGAGGAGCTCGACGTTTCGATTACAGGATTCGAAACGGCTGAGATCGATTTGCTGTTTGCGGACGTGGCGAGCTCGCAGCCCGGCCCGGAAGATGTCATTCCGCCTTTCCCGAAGACGGCGGTAACGCGGCGCGGCGATATGTGGCTCCTGGGAAAGCACCGGCTACTCTGCGGCGACGCGCGTGAGCCGAAGGACTTCGACCGGGCGATGAGCGGGGCGTTGGCGGCGGCCGTCTTTTGCGATCCGCCCTATAACTTGCGCGTGCGCGCGATCGGCGGGCGCGGGCGCGTTCAACATTCGGAATTCGCCTTCGCCTCCGGCGAGATGACGCAGACGCAGTTTCGAAACTTCCTCTCGCAAACGCTCAGCAACGGCGTGCGCGTTTCGGTTGAAGGCGCGGTCCATTTTGTCTGCATGGATTGGCGCCACATCGGCGCATTGATCGAGGTCGGCCGCGAGCTTTACGGCGACATGTTGAACATCGTCGCGTGGATCAAGTCCAACGCCGGCCAAGGTTCATTTTATCGGTCTCAACATGAATTTATTGGCGTCTTCCGGGTCGGCGAAGAATCGCACCGGAACAATGTCGAGTTGGGCCAATTCGGGCGCAATAGGTCGAACGTCTGGACCTACGCGGGCGTCAACACGTTCGGCAAAGGGCGTAAGGAAGCGCTCGCCGCTCATCCCACGGTAAAGCCGGTCGCGCTGGTCGCTGACGCGCTGCTCGATTGCACCGCGCGCGGCGACGTCGCGCTCGATCAGTTCGCGGGTTCAGGAACGACCATTTTGGCGGCGGGAAAAGTCGCGCGCGTCGCCGTCGGCATCGAATACGAACCCCGCTACGTCGATGTCGCCATCCTGCGGTGGCAGCGCATGACGAAGCTGGAGGCGATCCTCGCTGGAGACGGGCGCAGTTTCGAAGACATCGCCTCTGCTCGCGCGACGGAAATCGAAAAGCCCAACGCCCGGCGTTGTAAACCCGCTGACGGCCAATCGCCACCCGATAGCGCGGCGGATGATCCGAGGGCGACTGTCTCCGGCGTCGAGGAAGCGCCGCGCAACCAGCTCCAACAGGGAGCTCGGTCATGACGAATTGGAGAGGCTCTCGCTCAGCCGATTACGCCGTCGGATACGGCAGGCCGCCCAGAGCGACGCAGTTCGCCTCGGGCGAAAGCGGCAATCCGAGGGGCCGCCCGAAAGGAAGCCGGACCGTCGGCGCAATCCTGCAGGACATACTTAGACAAAAAATCGCGGTAACCGAAAACGGTAAGACGCGTCGCCTGGCCGCGCTTGAGGTCATGCTGCGCCGTCTCGTCAACGACGCGATGCGAAGCGACGCGAAGGCGATGAAACTCTTGCTCGCCCTTGTCGACCGTTACGCGGAGACGACGGAAGCCAAGGTTCAACTGGGCGAGCTGCTGGCCGAGGATCAGACGATCCTGGCGCAATATCTGCTCGAGCCCAAAGCGTCCGCCAGAGAACTCGCCGAATTAGTCCATAGTGAGGAGGAAGGCGATGACGAGTGACGCCCGCAAGCTTGAGGGTCTGTTGCGCAACGACTTCCGCGCCTTCATCCACAAGGTGTTCACGACCCTCTGTCCCGGCCAGGACTATGAGAGGTCGTGGCACATTGAGGCGATCGCTTATCAGCTCGAGCGCGTTCGCCGGGGCGAGATCAGGCGACTGATCATCAATATGCCGCCTCGATCGCTCAAATCGATATCCGCGTCGGTCGCTTTCCCCGCGTTCATTCTCGGACGCGACCCATCGCGCCGCATCATCTGCGTCAGCTATTCCGCCGAACTCGCCAAAAAGCATTCCAACGACTTCCGCGCCGTGCTCGAGGCGCCCTGGTATCGGTCAGTCTTCCCCACCGCGCGGATCGGGCCATACAAGAACTCTGAAACCGAGATTGAACTCACCGAGCGTGGCTTCCGGCTGGCGACCTCGGTCGGCGGCACATTGACTGGTCGCGGCGGCGACATCATCGTCATTGACGATCCCTTGAAGCCCGACGACGCCTTATCGGAGATCAGGCGGACGGCCGCCAACCAATGGTTCACCAACACGCTGCTGTCCCGTCTGGACGACAAACGCACCGGCGCGATCGTCGTCGTCATGCAGCGCGTCCACATGGACGACCTAACCGGCTTCGTCCTGTCGACGTCCGACGAATGGGAGGTCCTCAACCTGTCCGCCATAGCCGAGGCCGACCAGGACATTCCGATCTCGGCGACGAGAGTTCATTGCCGCAAGGCCGGCGAGGCGCTCTCGCCCGCGCGCGAACCGATCTCCGTGCTCGAGATTCTAAAGCTTCAGCTCGGCAGCGACGCGTTCTCGGCGCAGTATCAGCAAATGCCGGTCCCGCCCGGCGGCGCGATGATCAAGCGAAAGTGGATCCAGCGCTATACGGACTTGCCCCCGCCGAGCGAACAATTCCTCATTCTCCAGAGTTGGGATACCGCCAACAAAGGCGGCCCGGAGAATGACTTCTCGGTTTGCACGACCTGGGTCGTGACCCGCAATAGGCGATGGTACCTGATCGACGTCTGGCGGAAGCGGGTCGATTATCCAGACCTGAAGGCGGCGGTGCAAAGCCATGCCGCAAGGCACAAGGCGCAACGCGTCCTCGTCGAGGACGCTGGCGCCGGGACCTCGGTCGTTCAAGAGCTGAACGGCAACCTCAAACCCCGGCTAGCCGGGGTCTTGGGAGGTTGAAGAACACACGAGGGGCGTCGGCGAGGGTTCTGGCGAGGTCGGTGGCGAAGCGCAGGAGGGTCTGGCGGGCGTGGCGGACGACCTTTCCCACCGAGTTGAGGACGAGGAAGCGCAGTCGCTTGGGTCTGGCCTCGCGCAAATCCTCGGGTAAGCCGACGCGCTTGAACGCGGATAGAAGATTGTACAGGAGCGCGTTGAGCCGCAGCCAGGCGGCGTTGGCGCCGAACTTCTGGCTCGGCAGCGCCCACCCGGCGAGTTCGTTCATCAGCACGTCGTGGGCGTGCTCGATCGTTCCCGCTTTGCCGCGATGCCAGCTGATGATGTCGAGGCCGCTGCCGCCCTTGGGATCGGAGCGATTGGTGACGATGCAGAAGTGTCTGACGCCTTCCTCCGAGCCCAGCAAATCGCCTTGGGCGGGACGAACGCGAAGCGCCAGATAGCGGCGCGGCGTGACCTGGTCCTTCTTGTACACGCCGTCGTCGGGAAGGTAGTTGACCTCCGCCCATTCGCGCACGCGGCCCGCTTCCACGTCCGCAGGCTTCCAATGATCGTTCGGCAGCGCCAGGATCGCCTGCTTCAACGGAGCGCTCATGTCGGCGCTGATGGCGTAGGCGATGGCGCGCTCGTCCATGAAGGTCATGGCTTCGTGCTCATAAACAGCGCTGTCGCCGCGAACATAGATTTTGTCGGAGGTTCCCGGCAGCGCCGCCACCGCCTTCTCGATCATCCGCGCATTGCCGCAGCCCGCCGGCGCGTTGCCGTCGCGGAACTCGCCGGCGACGATGACGTCCTGCTCCGCCCACAAGGCCAGAACCGGCTGGTAGCCGCGTTCGCCTTCGAACGTGTGTTTGGCGCTGCGCTTGCTCGAAGCGATCACCGTCGCGTCGATGTCGAGCGTCGCCGACCGCACCGGCTTGCGGCATTGCAGATCGAGGATCAGCTCGCGATTGGCGGCGGCCAAGCCCAGGAGCGGCGCGCTTTCCGAAGGCACGGTCGACTTGCCCTCATGCAAAAGCGGCAGATCGTCCTCATGAAAGCCGGTCAAAAAGTCGCGCGCCGTTTGGGCCGCCGGCAGCTCGTAGCCAAGCAGCCCAGCCAGCGCCGCGTCCTGTCGGAGACGATCGAGGTCCTCGCAGCACTCGCCCCCGGCCGCCCACAGCGCCAGCAGGCTCTCCACCATCTGCGACGACGACAGTCCGCGCTTGCGCGTCTTCACCTTCACCCAATTGTCGATCATCGCCGCCGCTCCGGTCTGGCGGAACGCCTCAATCAGGCTTGGAACGCCAGCCCGCGGCGTGACCAAACTCGTCTCCAGCGCATCGTCAATCTCGAAACCCAGCCGCTCCCCAGCCATCACGCGTCCCTTCCACCCATTGGGTGAAAGCTACCTGAGTCGCGCCAAATCTCAGAACAAAAACACAATCAGACACTTCTCTTCTTCACCGCACTGCCCATCCATTCAGCAGGCGGAGTTTGAGGGGCAAGGTCACCGGCATTGTCGCGGTGAAACCGGATCGCGACAAGATCAGCCGCATGGCTGTCGTCTCGGCGAAATTCGAGTCGGGCGTAGTCTTTTTCCCCGAGCGCGCCCCATGGCTCGCAGATGTCGAAGCGGAGCTCTTCGCGTTCCCAGGCAGTAAGTATGACGATCAGTGCGATTCCGTAAGCCAAGCCCTAACCGAGGAGAATTGCAACTTTCCGATGATGATCTCGGCCGAGACGCTCGAAAGGGCGAGGCGATTTCGGCTGCCGACACGGCGAAATGACGGCCTTTATTGGCCAATTGGCTACCCCTGGCGCTAGGCCCCCGCTGCGCCCGGCCGAGACGGCAATCGACCCCGGACAGATGAAGGCGGTGTCCGGCGCCGGCATGCTCAGGGAGGCCGGATCCGCCGCCGTCGGGCCGACGAGCGCCCCATGATGGAGCGCGCGATAATTGGTCTTCTTGCTCGTAGCTCTTCTTTCTCGTTCTAGTCCATCGCCGATCGCGTCGCCTCGGCCTTCAAATAGCGAGAATTCACCAACGCATCATAGAGAGGTTCGCAGTTCGAATCCCCTCAGCTCCACCAGGTAGTCCCCGCGAGCTGCAGTGGCTTCCCGGCTTCCAGAAACGTGCGACAGTGTAAAGCGTTAGCGCGCCAGAGACTGGTCTGCGGCGGCCATTTCAGCGGTTTTGTCGCACCCTGCCCTCGAATGCGACCTCGGGTCTCCGTGCCGCGAAAATCCGTTTCCCAAATGACTGTGGAGCTGGCGAAGTCACGGTGCCGGACAAGGGTGATCTTCGCGGTAAAGCCGAGTTGCGGATTCAGATCGCCGAGCTGAAGGTTGCCTGAGCAGGATCCTTCAGTCCGAGCGCCGACCATTGGTCAGACCAAGCCATTGGAAGGTCCATCAGGCGCTTGACTCCAAACCCGCGAGGCAGTCGACCGTCGATCGCCGCTCGCGCAAGTGCGGGGCAAAGAAGGGCGAGTGACAGAGTCATCCGAATCGAGCGCTCGGTCCTTCCTTCGCGCGCGGCGAGGACCTCGATGGTTTGGTCGGACTTCGTCGTCAGTTCGTCAAGCCAGCGCTGTGCGTCGCGAAGCGCATCGATGAGAACCGCGCGCGCTTTGGTTCTCATCGGCCGCATCGTGGACGGTCGTTCGCCCTCGCCCTGGACTATCTCTCGGCGTCGATAAGGCGACGGAGGCGTCCAGGGAATGATCAGGATGCGATTCTGATTGTCTCCCGCCGTTCCCTCGGCAAGCTCGATCTCGATCGTCGTACGAGAGATCACGACGCGCTCAACGGCGGTTCGCAGGTTGGCGTCGTGGTCGATGGCGCGCAGGCGCGCCGGAAGATCGGATGGCGCACCGGGCCGATCGCTCCTCCTGGACCGCTTCCAATTGAACGCTGACGATCGCAGACGGACAAGGCGGCGCGCGCCGCTTCGGCGACCCTTCGCTCAATCTCCAACGCCGGGACGCGGGCGACGGATCCGGCCTCGTGTTTGTGGCCCTGCAGGATCGACTGCGAGACATAGTAGCGCCATCGCCGGCCCCTCTTGGACGCATGGGTCGGGCTCATCCGGTTGCCGCGATCGTCAAAGAGCTTGCCGGAGAGGAGCGCGTCCGAGCTCTGGCGCGACCCTGCCGTGCGCTGAGCATGCTCCGCGAGCAGAGCCTCGACGCGATCCCAAGTCTCCCGATCAATGATCGGATAATGAACGCCTTCTTGGACCTGCCCCCTGTGAGTCAGCCGCCCGAGATAAATCGGGTTCGATAGCATCTTATAGAGATGCCCCCGACTGATGAGCCCGCCGCCTGTCGTCTTGCCGGTTCCGTCGGTTCGTAATGGCAGTCGCACGTTTTCCTCATCGAGGACCTGTTTGAGCCGCACCACGCTGCCGATTTCGAGATAGCGCCGAAACAAGCCCCGCACGAAGGCGGCGTGCTCCTCGACGACATGGAGCGCCCGGTTCTCGACCCGATAGCCGAGCGGAACCACGCCACCCATCCAGATGCCTTTCTTCTTCGAGGCGGCGATCTTGTCCCGGATCCGCTCGCCGGTGACCTCGCGCTCGAACTGGGCGAAGGAGAGAAGCACATTCAAAGTCAACCGCCCCATGCTGGTCGTCGTGTTGAACGCCTGGGTGACCGAGACGAACGACACCTGATGCGCGTCGAAGAGCTCGACCAGCTTGGCGAAGTCGGCGAGCGAGCGGGTTAGCCGGTCGACTTTGTAGACCACGATCACGTCGATGCGACGAGCGCGAACGTCGTCGAGCAGACTTTTGAGGGCAGGCCTCTCCATCGAGCCGCCGGAGTAGCCGCCATCGTCGTAGCGGCCGCGAATCAGCTTCCAGCCTTCATGGGTCTGGCTCTTGACATAGGCCTCCGACGCCTCCCGCTGATTGTCGAGCGAGTTGAACTCCTGCTCCAGGCCGTGTTCGGTCGAAACCCGGGTGTAGACGGCGCAGCGAAGGGTCGCTCTCGATTTCTCGGATCTCACGGCGAGGCCTCCTCCCGCCTGGATCCTCGGATATGAGCGGCTCTGCTCTCTTTGATTGATCGGGAACCAACATCAGCCGAAGCAACGTCGTCATGCCCTCCCCTGCGACCGGCTGTTGCGGATCGGTCGGACTTTGCGGTTCGCAAGCCGAAGAACCGATGGCCGTTCCAGTTTGTGCCGGTCATCGCCTTGGCGACCTGCGACAGGCTGCCGTAGGTTTCGCCGTTCCAGGCGAAGCCACGTTCCAGGACCATCACTCGTTCCAGATTGCCGTTCCATTCTCTGGCGAGCAGCGCCCCCGCTGTCAGCCTGGCTCCTTCCCGCGTTGTTGGAATCCGCGCCTCGAAAGGACGCCCGTCCGGGGATTCGAGCGTGCGGCCCTTCGGCTGACGCAGGATGAGCAGCGTTTCTTTGTCCAGCCCGCCTAGCGCACCGACTTGGACCCGATAAGCCAAGATCCTCAAGAGCAGCCAACGCGGCAAATGGGCGGGAGGGAGCCCGCCCAAGTGGTTGCGCCAATGCAGACAAAGCCCTTTCACGTCGAGATCGACGAAACCGGCGATGGCGTCATCGAGCGACGCGATGGCTTCCGATCCGGGCGTCGAACGACGCAAAGCCTCGCCGACGACGCGCGATAGTCGCCGCGCCGCCATCACGCCGCTCGACGTGCATGCGACTTCGAGTGGCGCCGCGCCTTCTTCCGCGGCGCCGCGGAGTCCGACCCGCCGTCTTCGGCGTGAGCGGCGGGGGCCTTGTCGTCGCGGGCCTCATCCGCCTGGATGCGATAGAACGATCCGCGCTTATCGTCCGACCGATCGATCACAACCGCACAGCCGCGTTTTCGTAGGCCGGTGAGCGCGGCGCGCGTCGTATGGGCCAGCCATCCGGTTGCGGCGATCAACTCGTCGATGGTCGCGCCATGGTCCCGCTGAGGCAATTCGATGACTCGCGCCAGCTTCGAGCCGCTGCGTGGAGCGGAAGGGCCTGCAGCAACAGGCTCCATCGCTTCTGCGGACGGAGCAACCTGGACCGCCGTCTCTGAGGGGACGGCTAGCTGACTGTGGTTCCCGAGCGCTCCGCCTTCGTTATCCGCATTCTCAGGCTCGACGCCTTCGTCGGCTACGATCGCTTTCGCCCCGGCCGCTGAGAGCTTGAGCGCGTAGGGCGCCCCTGATTCCTGGTCGCGCCGCCAGACTGGGACGTCGGTCTTCGCCTTGACCTCTTTTACGAGACCAGAGGAGATCAGCTTATTTGCGACCCTCTGCGCCGCGCCGCCCTTCAGCGTCGGCGGGGCAACGAGGCAGCGATCCTTGCGCTGGGCTGCAGAGCTTAGGATGACGAGCTGCGTATCGGTGAGTTTGATGGACATGGACGAACCCTTCGCGTCTTCGATTGGGGCCAAGCCAATCCAGGCCCCTCACCGACGCGAGCCCCGAATCGGCGCGATCGCCGGGGCTGAGGGTTTGCCCGCCGCGCCATAGCGGTTGCGGACGTCCACATACATGCTCGCTTTCGGACCGAAAGCCAGTCATTTCTCCGCATTCGGCCTCTGGCGCGATCAGGACCGGCGCACAGAGGCCCACGAGCTCCTTGCGTCCATCTACCACTGGTTCACCGAGGGCTTCGACACGCTCGACTTGAAGGAAGCCAAAGCGTTGCTGGACGAACTAGTTCATCGATTCGATGAAACCGATCTTTTGTGAGGGATTCATTTGGTCTTTGCCGGCCTGTAGGCTGATCTTTTGATTCGCGAGACGAGATTCGAAGATCATGACGGCACGGCGACGAGCGATTGAGTTGTCGATCGGAGAAGAGGATTTGGCGAGGCTTGTTTCGATAGCACGCTCGCGAACGGAGCCGGCGAGCCGGGTCGAGCGAGCGCGAATGCTGTTGGCTTACCGGAAAGACCCCTCGTTCTTTGCGGTGGGTCAAGCTTTGGGGGTGCATCATCAGACGGTCCAGCGCTGCGTTGAGCGGGCGCTGGCCTATGGTCCAATGGCGGCGCTCGACGATCGTCCCCGGCCGGGCAAGGAGCCGACGATCACTGCCGAGGCCAGGACGTGGCTGGTCTCTCTGGCCTGCCGCAAGGCGAAGGACTTGGACTATCCGCACGAATTGTGGACGACGCGGCTTCTGGCTCGTCACGCGCGCGAGCACGGACCAGCCGAAGGGCACGCCTGCCTTGGCAAGCTGGTTCAGGGCACTTTGTGCAAGATACTCAATGAGCAAGAGGTCAAGCCGCACAAGGTGCGCTACTACCTGGAACGCCGCGACCCCGAGTTCAAAGCCAAGATGGCGGAAGTTCTGTGCGTCTACCGCGAGGTCAAGATCAATAAAGTGTAGTAGCTGGCACTTGATCTGACGGTCAGCGTCGGGAGATGGGTCGGCTCTGCCTGTCAGATATGATCAGGCTGCGATCATTTTCTCCTTCGCAAGGGGCGTCGCGTCAAGGAAGGTCTGCATTGGCGTCTTGCCGAAGCACCATCGCCCCTGATGCGGCCTTTCCTCGTTGTAGCTCTGGACCCAGGAATCGAGATCGCCCTGGAGTTCGGCGATCGATCCGTAGATCTTCTTGCGGAAGGCGACGCGATAGAACTCGTCGAGCACCGTCTTGTGGAAGCGCTCGACGATGCCATTGGTTTGCGGGCTCTTGGTCTTGGTGCGCGAATGGTCGATATCCTCGAGCGCCAGATAAAGCTCGTATTCGTGGCGCTCGGGGTTGCCGCAATATTCCGTGCCACGATCGGTCAGCACGCGGCACAGCCTCACCTCCCTCGCATCATAGAACGGCACGACGCGATCGTTGACGAGATCGGCCGCGGTGATGGGCGTCTTGCGATCATAGAGCTTGGCGAAGGCGACCTTGGCGTAGGTGTCGATGAAGGTCTGCTGGTAGATGCGGCCAACCCCCTTCATGTTGCCGACGTAGAACGTATCCTGGGCGCCGCAATAGCCCGGACATTCGCTCTCGAACTCGCCATGCGCCTCCTTTTCGCTCTTGGCCTTCTCCAGCGCGGCCAGCTGGCTTTCGGTCAGAACCAGGCCTTCCTGGGCGACCTTGGCTTCGAGCGCCTTGAGCCGTTTCTTCATGGTTTCAAGATCATGACGCTGCCAGACGCCGCGAACGCCGGCCGGAGAAATAGAGTGGCCGAGTTTGCGAAGCTCGTTGGCGATACGGATTTGGCCATAAGCCGGCTGGTCCAGCGAAAGCTCGACGATGATCGCCTCGACCTCGGGCGGCGTGCGGTTCTTCAGGATCGGCTTTCGCCGCGTCAGTTCCTGCAGCGCCAATTCGCCCCCGGCGTCGTAAAGTTCCTTGAAACGATAAAAGCTGTCGCGGCTATAGCCCATCATCTTGCAGGCCTGGCTGACGTTGCCGAGCTGCTTGGCCAACTCCAGCAACCCAACCTTGGCGCGGATAATCTTCTGTTCCTTGGTCATCGTAGGTGTCCTCTCGAAACGCCGAGGCCAGGCGCTGCGAACCCCGACCACTCCGCGCCCGGCCTCGGCTTCCGCCTCAGCTATGACACCAACTGTCAGATTAAGTCTTAACTACTGCAATCCAGGCGATCGCCACGACCGCCCCGGATCTGCCGCCCGAGCCCGGCGCGCACGCGACCTTCGCGCGCGATCATGAATATAAACGCCACGGCACGGTCAGCTTGCTGGCCGGCATCGACCTGCTCACCGGCGCGGTTCACGCTCTGGTCAAGGATCGCCACCGCAGCCGCGAATTCATCGAATTTCTCCAGCTTCTCGACGCCGCCTATCCAGCCCACACGGCGATCAAGCTGATCCTCGACAATCATTCCGCGCACATTTCCAGGGAAACCAAAGCTTGGCTCGCCGAGCAGCCCGCCGGCCGCATGACCGCTTTGCGCAAAACACCGGCCGTTCGCCGATGGCTCGGGGAACGCGCCATATCGACCCGTTGCTGCCCCTCACGCTTGGCGCCCGGCACGGAACGAATGCACATATGACCGGTGTAGGGATAGGTATCCAGCGCGCCGCTCTCGGTCGAGACCGAGCCCTTACCTTCACGCAGGCCGCCGTTCCAGGCGGCAGATCCAAAGCGTTTCATGACTCCTTGCTTCCGTTCGTGCTGTGGATGTGCCGGGTTCGTCAAGCTTGCTGTCCCGCGGCTTCGAGGATCAGTCGCGTGATTTCGTCGGGATGGGAGATCAGCGAGAGATGGCTGGCCTTCACCTCGATGGTCTTGGCGCCCATGCGCTTGGCCATGAAGCGTTCGAGATCGGGATTGATTGTCCGGTCTTCCGTGGAAACGGCGTAGAAACTCGGCTTCGACCGCCAGGCCGCATGCGTGGTCTTGCCCGCAAGCAGGGCCTTTTGGAACGGCTCTTGGACCGCATAGAGGACCTTCGCCTTCGCCTCCGGCAGGTCGCCCGCGAAATCGCGCAAGAACGCAGCCTCGCTGAGACGTCCTTCATCGCCGTCGAAGACAATTCCGGCGGAGGCGGGCGGCGTCGGAAATGTCTCGGCCAGCGACGCGTAATCCTCGCCCGCATCCGGCGCCCGCGCCGCCACATAGACAAGGGCCGAAACGTTCGGATGTACACCGGCCTCTGTCACGATCATGCCGGAAAAGGAATGTCCGACCAGCACCGTCGGACCATCCTGCCGCGCTAGCACGCGCTGGGCCGAGGCTACCGCTTCGGGCAGCGTAGTCAGGGGGTTTTGCACTGACGTGGCGTTGAGCCCCGCTGCTTGCAATCGTGCAATCACCTCTGACCAGGATGACCCGTCCGCGAATAGCCCGTGCACAAGGACGACGTTGCGCGCCTCCGGCGCGGGCTGCGCAACGGCGGCGGCGCCCTGGAAAAGAGTGCTTGCCGCCCCTGCAGCCCATGCTCACGAAGGTGCGTCGATCCATTGGATGCCTCGGCCGAAGATCGTCTTGGCCATTCATGGAAGTTCTCCTTTGCCTAAGGTTGGAGTTGGCGATCAAACTCCTGGGTTGATTTTTGTGCGTAGCGCCTATGAGGCCGGGCGGGGAAGCACACCGTCCCCGCCCGCAGTGGCCGTCAGCTTGTCCACTGCCAATCTGCAGGCAGCCAGCGATAAGCGCTCCCATCGCGCACCAGGTGCCCGAAGCCGGGGAAGGGTAGATGGTAGCTGCCGACCAGCGTCTTGTCGGCCGCTGCGCGGTCCAGGAAGGCCAGGCGCGTCTTGGTTGCCAGTGGCACGTCTATGTCGAACCCGAACGGCCATTCCGGATGCAGGAAGCTGACCGCCGAGTTGACCACGACGTCGCCGGTGAGGAGCAGTTCTTCGCCGCCGGAAGCGATACGCACCGAGATATGGCCTGGCGTGTGACCGGGGGTGTCGAAGGTGGTCACGCCCGGCGCGACCTCCGCCGCCCCCTTGATCAGGCGCATGCGGGGGCTGGCTAATTTCAGATTTGCCTGGGTAACCTGCGGCTGCTGCTCAGGCGGCAACTTGCTGGCCAGTTCCGGGGCGCTCCAGAAGGCGACCTCGGTTTCATTGGCGACGAATTCGGCCGCGGGAAACCGCAGCGAGGCGTTCTCGTGGTCACTGATGCCCCACAGGTGGTCGAAGTGGGCGTGAGTGAGCAGGATCGTGTCGATATCGCGCGGCGCGTAGCCCGCGGCCGCGAGGTTGCCAAGCAACCTGCCGTCCGTCTTCTGGAACTTGTCGACACCGCAGCCTGCGTCGATCAACACCTGTTTGTCGCCGGTGTCGACGAGGATGGTGTTGATTTCCAACCCCACTGGGCTAGCCGGCTGGAACGTGGATCGGAGCAGCCCTCGTGCGTGCTCGGCCCGATCGCCCCACAGCGTTTCGGCTGGGAACGCCAGCGTGCCGTCGCTGACGACGGTGATCTCGATGGCGCCGAGCTTGAAGCGGTAGAAGCTAGGCTGCGCTTTGACCACTTGGGGCGCGTGGGCGAGGGCGGTGGCGGTAGGCGCGAGTGCGGCGGCCCCGACTGCGGCAGAGCCGGCGCGCAGGAGCGTCCGGCGGTCAAGCCTGAGCATGTCTGTTCTCCATTGTTTGACGTCTGGTCATTCAACGGCCGAGATTTATGGAGGCGTGCCCTTTGGGTCATGAACGAAGCGGCCAAGCATGGAACGATCGAGCCAAAACTATTCGCGTTTCCTTCGGCGCCATGTCCCTGGCGTAACGCCAACGACGCGCGAAAACGTCCTGGCGAAATGGCTCTGGTCTGCAAAACCACAATCCAAGGCAATAGTGCTCAGCGAACCCGAGGACTTCTCTAGAAGCTGCTTCGCCTTCTCCGTCCGCCGGTATTGCAGCCACTGATGAGCCGCCATCCCGGTCGACTGGCGAAACGCTCTGGTGAAGTGCCTATTCGAAAGTTCGCAGGTGCGAGCGAGCAGGTCGAGTGTGACGCCCCCGCCAATGTGGGCGTCGAGGAGCTCTTTGGCTCGGCGCTCTTGCCATGGCGCCAGACCGCCTTCCCATTGCTGCGGCAATGCCGCGACGTTGCCGTATCTATGGGCAACGTGAATCGAAAGCGCGAGCTCGACGTGGTCAACGAAGAGTTCGAGCGTTTCCTCCGGTCTTGCCGCGAGCGCCGGGCGCATAGACAAAAGCAAACCTGATTACGCGCTTGCGTCAGCTTCAGACGTTCAGTAGAACGGAACATGAACATGTTGTTTTCGCAGGGGTTCTCTGATGGCGCGCAATCAGGTTCAGTTTCAGAAAGGCCTCAGCGAGGCTCGTTTCGCGGAGATTTACGGAACCGAAGAGCAATGTCATGCGGCGCTGGTCAAATGGCGGTGGCCGAACGGGTTCGAATGTCCCGGGTGCAAGGGCGCTGATCACTGCGTCGTCACGCGCGGCGCGCGGCGTTTATTCCAGTGTAACGCGTGTCGCAAGCAGACCTCTGTCAAAGCGGGAACGATCTTCGCTTCGAGCAAGCTGCCGCTGCGCATCTGGTTCAAGACGATCTACCTGGTCACGCAATCAAAGAAGGGCATTTCCAGTATCGAACTCGGTCGACGCCTTGGCGTCACCCAGACGGCTGCTTGGATGATGAAGCACAAGCTCGCTCAAGTCATGTTGGAGCGTAACGCGAGCAAACGCTTGAAAGGCAACGTCCAGATGGACGACGCCTATATCGGCGGCGCCCGGTCCGGCCGCCGCGGGCGCGGCGCAACAGGCAAGACGCCGTTCGTCGCTGCGGTCGCGACAACCGACGACGGCAAGCCAGATCAAATCATCCTTCGGCCTGTCAAAGCCTTCAGCAGCTTTGCGATCCGAAAACTCGCAAGCACCGCGCTCAGGCCCGGCGCCAATATCGTCTCCGACGGCCTGGCGTGCTTCGCCGCCGTCACCCAAGCCGGATGCCTGCACACCTCAAAAAAGACCGGAAGCGGCAAGCAAGCGGTTCGCACCCCTGCTTTCAAATGGGTCAATACCGCATTGGGCAATATCAAAGCCGCCCTCGTCGGGACCTACCGAGCCGTAGGAGAAAAACACGTCCCTCGATATCTCGCGGAGTTCGAATATCAATTCAATCGCCGATACGAGCTCGAAACCATGATCCCCCGCCTCGCATTCGTTGCGCTGAGGACCCTCCCGATGCCTTACCGCTTGCTAAAACTGGCTGACGTTGCCGCGTAATCAGGAAAGCAAATCCCGGGCGACTGGATCCTGAACGGAGCCGCCAGGTGTATGACGCAGTTCTTCAATGTGCCTCGGTATGTCCCCGTCGTCACCCATGGCCGCAAGCGCATTGAGTGGCAAGTAGAGATTCAGGGCGTGGAATGGGTCTCGTAGGTCGCTAGCTAAATTTGTCCTTAAGTCGAAGATTGCGACATCGCCGGCATCAAACCCGTTTGGTGGTATCAACCTACCATCTGCGTAGAGATCGAAATCGGGGCACGTCTTCATTTGGAGCGCGACTAAGAAGGCGTCTTCGCGCACTGGCTGGGTAATTCCGGCGTTGCGACGTTCACAATTGAGCTCGAGGAAAGCCATGCCCGTTCCTCGCGCCGCACGTGTGGTCAGCCCCGGCGCATCTGGCAGACCGATCGCCCGGCCGACGGTATTCTTCGTAGACGCTGGCTTGGCAGGATGGGGCATGGCCCAGGTGACCCCTCTCAACAAGCAAAAAAGGCTAGCACAAGTCGCGGGTTGTCCGAAAGCGTGGCCTCATCCATGCCGAATTGCGACCGGCCGGTCTGGGCCCCTTGCTGTGGCTGCCCCAGATAGTGAGCCGCTGGTCTGGGCCGCGGCTGACACGTTCGACCTTGTTCCGGGTGCGGCGCTGCCGCTGGTCCTGTATCGCGAGCGATCCGTTTCTCGCGAGGCTGCACTCGCTGCGCTCAACGACAGCGAACTGACCTGGGGGCATTGTCACATCAACCGTTTTTACTGATCAGTACTTTTCCCTTAGGAGGAGCCGGTTTCAATAAAGTCAATGGGTTAGCGAACCAGTCGAGGACGGCGAGAGAGCCTTTACTTGCTAGATGTGATGGTGTGGACGACGCCCGCGCGGCATCTGGCTCAATGAAGGGCCGTGCCAAAATGGTTGTCGTTAGAGCAACCGTTTGAAGGAGCGCCGTCCATGGGAAAGTCTATCACTGATTTTTCGTCTGTCACGACCGTAGGGCTCGATCTGGCCAAGCACGTCTTTCAGGTTCATGGCGTTGATGCTTCGGGGCGCGTTGTGGTCGCCAAGGCGATCAGGCGCAACAAGCTGCTGGAGTTTTTCGCTTCGCTGCCGCCTTGCCTGGTGGGGCTCGAGGCCTCCGGGTCGGCGCATCATTGGGCGCGCGAGCTGATCAAGCTTGGCCATGACGCGCGGATGATGCCTCCGGCTTATGTGAAGCCGTATATCCGCCGGCAGAAGAACGACGCGTCGGACGCGGCGGCGATCTGCGAGGCGGTGACGAGGCCTTCGATGCGATTTGTCGGCGTGCGCTCGCTGGAGAACCAGGCGACGCTGATGCGTCACAAGACGCGGGAGATGCTGGTCTCGCAACGCACGCAGTTGCTCAACGCGCTGCGCGGTCACTTGACTGAAGTCGGCGTCATTGCGGCGCAAGGGCCCAGACACGGCCGCGAACTGGCCGAGCTGATCGAGGCTTGCGACGAGACAATCCCGTTTGAAGTGTGCGAGGCGCTGGCGCCGCTCGTCGTGCAATTGCGAAACCTCGATGAGGCGATTGCACGGCTCGACCGAACGATCGCGAAGATGGCCCAGAAGGATGAAACGGCGCGCCGGCTGATGAGCATTCCCGGGTTCGGACCCATCACCGCCTCAGCGATGGCAGCGACCATTCAGGATGCGTCCGGCTTCGCGGGCCCGCGCGAGTTCGCCGCCTTTCTCGGGCTGACGCCCAAGCAGAACTCTTCTGGCGGCAAGCAGAAGCTCGGGCGCATTTCGAAGATGGGCAACCGGAACTTGCGCAAACTGCTCGTCGTCGGGGCGCATGCGGTGCTGTTTCACCGCAAGCCGCACACCGACCCGCTGCGGATGTGGGCGAAGAGGCTTCTCGAGAAGAAGCCCTTCAAGCTTGTCGCCGTGGCTCTCGCCAACAAGATGGCGCGCATCGCATTTGCGATCATGCGGAGCAAGACGGTCTATCGGGAAATTCCGGCGTAAGGAGCGTCGGTAGGGTTCGCGGCCAAGGCTCACCAAGAGCCAAAGGCGGCACAGGAGTCGAGGGTGACCAAGAGGTGATGTGCAGGAAAGCGGATTGATCCAGAAGCCCGTGGCATTGTCTGCGCAGCTAAGCGCGCCGGTGTGATTGGGGCAACGGATCAGCGGACAACATCAGGGCCAGCGGACTTCTATTCTCCGCAAAACAAGGCCGAAGACATGACCGCACCGACGACCAAGCGCAACGCCGAAAATAGCCCTTGATCAGCGGGCGACGTCCAGACATGACAATGCCTGGCGGAAATTCGGCTCAGCCGTTTAGGAGGTCCTTGACCGATTTGGCAGAGGAGAAGGCAAGTTTCTTTGACGCCGCAATCTTGATCTTCTCACCGCTCGCAGGATTGCGGCCTTCGCGTTCCGGCGTCGCCTTGACTTTGAACTTCCCGAACCCCGGTAGCGACACCTCGGCGCCGCTTGCTGCGGCGTCCACGATGTCCTTCAAGATGTCGTCGAGAATCGACTTGGCTTGCACCTTGCTGACACCATGCGCCTCAGCGAGCTTTGCGACGAGTTCGGTTGTGTTCATCGGAGGGTTCCTAACGATTCGATTCGGGGCGTCTATGGCATGGCCCTACCGCCATGTCATTATCGCGGCATCGGTCGTGAAGTGGACCCTGATTTTGGGACCGGGGGTTAAGTTGGAGGACGACCGCTCCGTTTGATAGACGGAGCGAACGATGACGAAGAAGACGAGGCGGCGGATTGACGCCGGACTGAAAGCGAAGATCGCGCTGGAGGCGCTGCGGGAGCAGGCCACGGTCGTGGACCTTGCGCAGCGCTACGAGGTCCATCCCAACCAGATTTACGCCTGGAAGAAGCAGCTTCAGGATCAGGCGGCGCGCGCCTTCGACCCGGGCGTCGGGCGGGACGCGGAAGCGACGCATGAGCGGGAGATTGAGCGGCTGCACGCGAAGATCGGGCAGCTCACGGTGGAGCGCGATTTTTTAGCCAGGAGGTCCGGAAGATGAGCGCGCCGGACCGCAGAGCGATGCTCGACCGCGCCGCCGGGGCGCTGTCGCTGCGGCGGCAATGCGCGCTTGTCGGCGTGGCGCGCTCGGGCGTCTACCGGGCGCGCAAGCCGGCCAACGACAACGACGCCGGGCTGATGCGCCGGATCGACGAGCTGTTCACCGCCTGGCCCTTTCTCGGCTCGCGCCGGATGACGGCGATGCTGCGCGCGGCGGGCGCGAGCGTGAACCGCAAGCGGGTGCAGCGGCTGATGTGCCTGATGGGGATCGCCGCGCTCGGACCGAAGCCGAGAACGAGCAAACCGGCGCCCGGCCACAGGATCTATCCCTATCTCCTGCGCAACCTGGCGATCGAGCGGGCGAACCACGTCTGGGCGGCCGATATCAGTGTGCCGCAGCAAGCGGCGTGAGAGATGGGGGTAGGTCCCCCGCGATCGGCTTGCAGGAGCGGGTCGCAAACCACCGTATGCGGCGCTGGTCAAAAGCCGGGGTCGTGAGCGTTACGGAAAAGGCGCTGCTCTAAGGCGTCAGGTGGGAGACAGGAAGGCGAACACCCGTGAACCGCCATTCAAGTGTCGAAAGTGCTCAGATGACGTCGAAACCGGTGAGTGATGTTGCGCCGGGATCAGTCTGGACGATGCCTGCTTACGGTCCAGACGGCGTCCGGCATAGAGGCGGCGCGATCCTGTTTCGGGCTCTTGCGGTGAACTGCGGGAACCTTCGGCGGCGATGCCAAGCGAAAGGCCCAAGTCTCAAAAGCGAGGCCGATAGTAGCGAAGCGCCGCCAAGGGACGGAGCCGTCCGTAGTAGTGTCGAGACCGCTGTAATGGCGGGGGAGCGAAGGGACGGCGTCATCTGGCGGGCATGGGAGATCAACCGGGAGACCGGGAGGAATCTCCTGTGACCTGCAAATCGTACGACATTCCCAAGACGCTGGTCTGGGAAGCCTGGTTGCGTGTCAAAGCCAATCAGGGAGCCGCAGGGATCGACGCGGAGACGATCGAGCGGTTCGAGACGAAGCTCGCCGCCAACCTGTATAAGCTTTGGAATCGCATGAGCTCCGGCAGCTATTTTCCGCCGCCGGTCAAGGCTGTGCCGATTCCGAAGAAGTCGGGGGGCGTGCGGGTGTTGGGGGTTCCGACGGTATCCGACAGGATCGCGCAGACGGCGGTCAAGATGTGGCTGGAGCCACGGCTCGATCCGCTCTTCCACGAGGATTCCTACGGTTACCGGCCGGGCAAATCGGCGCTGGAGGCGATCGCCGTCACCAGACGCCGTTGCTGGGACCAAGACTGGGTGGTGGAGTTTGACATCAGCGGGCTGTTCGACAATCTCGACCACGGCCTCCTGATGACGGCTCTGCGCAAGCACTGTCAGGAACCCTGGATCCTGCTCTACGTCGAGCGTTGGCTGAGAGCGCCGATGCAAAGCGCGGATGGGCGGGTTCAGGCGCGCGACAAGGGCACGCCGCAAGGCGGCGTCGTTTCGCCAATCCTGGCCAATCTGTTCCTGCATTACGCGTTCGATCTTTGGGTGACGCGACATCTACCCGGCGTCCGGTTTGCCCGGTACGCCGACGACGCCGTGCTTCACTGCAAGAGCCGACGACAGGCGGAATACGTGCTTGAGCGCATCCGAGAACGGTTTCGGGCCTGCCATCTCGAACTGCATCCGGGCAAGACACGGATCGTGTACTGCAAGGACATCAATCGGACCGAGGACAATCCCGACATCCAGTTCACATTCCTCGGCTACACGTTCCGACCCCGCAAGGCGGTGGACAAGTACGGCCGCGTGTACGTGAACTTCTCGCCGGCCGTCAGCCGCGACGCCCTCAAGGCCATGCGGCAGACCATCCGGAGATGGCGGGTCCAACTGAAGAACGACAAGAGCCTGACCGATCTCTCGGCCATGCTCGGACCGATACTGAGGGGATGGCAGCAATATTACGGCCATTTCCATGGGTCGGCCCTCAAGTCGGTCTGGCGTCGCGTCAACCGATCCCTGATCGGATGGCTGATGCGCAAACACAAGAAGCTGGCGGGCCACAAAACGCGGGCCGCCGAGACGCTCAAACTGTTGGCGCAACGCCAACCACGCGCATTCGTCCATTGGCTGATGGGTTACCTGTCGTAGGGTGGATGATGGGAGCCGGATGAGCCGAGAGGTTCACGTCCGGTTCTGAGAGGGGCCGAAGGTGAAACTCCTTCGGCCTACTCACCCTTACATTCCGATCGGGCGCAGCTTTCTCTATCTCGTGGCGATCATCGACTGGGCGTCGCGCGCGGTGCTCGCGTGGCGTCTGTCGAACGCGATGGACGTCTCGTTCTGCCTGTCTGCGCTCGAGGAGGCTCTGGCGCGGTTCGGCAAGCCAGAGATCTTCAACACCGACCAGGGCTCGCAGTTCACCTCGGCCGCCTTCACCGGCGCGCTGGCCGAAGCCGGTGTCGCGATCTCCATGGACGGCCGCGGACGCTGGATGGACAACGTGTTCATTGAGCGGCTGTGGCGGTCGCTGAAGTACGAGGACATCTATCTTAAGGGCTATGCCGACGGCCGCGAAGCCGCGCGCGGAATCGCCGAATGGATCGCCTTCTACCAACGAGCGGCGCCCACACCAGGCGCTCGCCGACCGCGTGCCGATGGCGGTCTGGCGCGAAGCGATCGCCGGCGCAGAGGCTGTGGACATGATGGACAACGCTCCCGCGTTGCCCACATGCCCACAGCCGCAACAGCAGACGCAGCCTCTCGCTGCGTGATAAAAGGAATCTCAAGCGGTCGCGCTTCCAACGAACAAACCGCCTCAAGCGGTCCCGCTGCGCGGGTCCATTTCACGTAACCCATTGAAAAGTCCCGATTCGCCAAAGGAAATGCAAGGAAATACAAGGTTAATTCCTTGCATTTTCCTTGCATTTGGTTTGGTCTGGCTTGGATTCAGCTTGGTTTGGTTTGGCTTGGCGGAATGTGGCCTGAAGGCGGTAGGGGCTTGTTGGAAGCGGCTCGCGCGTCGGTTCGGGCCGCGCCATGCAACAACGTCAGAATGTTTTATTTCATCAGGACCGCCGCCGGCCGTTCACCGATTCGCAACGCCGCTCCTGGACCGGAGCGCGGCGAGCGCTTCCTCAGCCGCGCGCACCCCGCTGTCATGCGCCCCATGCGCGGTGGAGAAGTCCTCAGCGCTTGTGGCTTCCCCGGCAAAGAACAAGCGATCCGCGAAGGAGCGGGCAAGCGCCTGCCTCGCCGCTGCGCGGCCGGGCAGGGCATAGCTATAGGCGCCGCCGATGCGGGTCGTGCGGCTCCATGAGGAGGCGATGAGCGGCTTGAGGTTCCGTCGAGCGTCGCTCCCGAACAGCGCGATCAGTTGCCCGATGGCGTAATCGAAGCCGGCGGTCGGACCGCTCTCCTCGATCATCTCGGCGCCTTCGCCGCCGAAGAAGCATTCGATCACGGGTCGGCCGAAGGGCCGGATGGTATAGGTCGCCGTACGGCGATCGCGCGGATTGCCCAGGACGTGCGTCTCCGGCGCGAACGGGCCCTCTCCGACCACTTCGAGCTCGATTGCCTCGACGGGGGTCGAGAGACGCAAAACGGCGCCAAACGGCAGGCTCGCGACAATCAGGTCGCCGTAGCCGTGCGGGGCGCGCCAGTTGACCCCGGTCGAGGCGGAATCGTAGGCGAGGTAATCGGCGATGGAGACGCGTTCCAGCGGCGCGCCGCTGATGAAGCCGCTGATCGCCTCGAGGTAGGCGTTCCATTCGCCGCCGGGCGGAAGCGCATCGGCGGCCCGGTCGCTCGGCGGCGGTGCGACGGAGAGCCGATTGAACCAGGCGTCGAACGCCTCTCCCGCTTCTTGCTGCTCGCGCGGTGAGAAGCCGAGATGCCGGTGCTGGACGCCCCATTTGGCCGGCCGCCGGTCGACAGCGAGGCCGGCCTCTTTCGCGACGTTCGCCCAGGAATTGCGATCGCCCGAATGCAGCCAGCCGCAGCCGAGATCGAGCGGATGCCAGGCGATCTCATAGGTCCATGCGCGCCCGCCGAGGCGTGAGCTCGCCTCGAGCAAGAGCGTCGAACATGAGCTCGCCGCCAAAGTCCGCGCCGCGCCGATCCCGGCGGCGCCGCCGCCAACGATCACGACGTCGAACTCTGTGCTCATGGAGATCTCGCCCGGGCGAGCTTTCATCCCCCGGGCATGAAAAGACGTCAACCGGCGGACGGTTCCGGCGGAGGTGACCCAACAGCCCGTCGTTAGACGGGCGTCTAAAGACCCCCTTTGGGGGTCGTCCTATGCCGCCAAATGGGGAACACCGTAGAGTTCTTCAAATTCCGTTCGTGTCAGACGCAAGGAACTCGCTCCGATATTTTCCTCCAGATGTTCAATCGAGGTCGTCCCCGGAATAGGCAGCATGATCGGTGAGCGTTGCAGCAACCAAGCCAATGCAATCTGCATCGGTGTTCGCTGGCGTGCATTCGCGACCCGACGGAGAATCTCGCCCGCCGCTTTGCCTGCTCCCAGGGGGAACCATGGAATGAAGGCAATGGCGTTTTGCTCACAATAATCCACTACATAATCCCACTCACGATCGGCGAAGCTGTATCGGTTCTGCACCGAGACGATCGGCACGATCTTCCGGGCTCGCTCGATGTGTTCCTTGGTGACATTTGATAGCCCGATCAGACGAATCTTCCCGTCTCGTTGCATCTGAGCCAGAGTCTCGACGGAGTCCTCGAAAGGCACGACCGGATCCGGGACATGCAATTGATAGAGATCGATGCGATCGGAGCGCAGTCTCTTGAACCTTTTCATCGTCAACAACATCCCACTACCTGCTGGTGCGCTGCCCCCAGAGCGCGACGCCTTATCAGATGAAATACCGTTCTGAACGGAACATCACCTGATAGAGCTTAGTGCGGTACGACGCTCAATGGGAATTACGTCGACAGATGCGCCGGGGGACCGGCAAGGAGTCGGCGGTGGAAGTCCGATGCGACGAAGGAGCAGCGACCCGCATCGGCCCCGAGCCGTGCGTCGCATTTACGGCATCCACGGTGACAGTTGCACTTTTCCCTAGTTGATTAGCCTGGGTGCATTTCCGGGCGGCCGTTCGCCGACCGCGTGTCACGCGGCGAGGGGCGCGGTCCGCAAGATCGGCAAAGCCTCGCGCGGGCACGGGACGATCGCATACGCGCATCCCTCGTCGTCGCTGAATTCGACGAGCGCGGTTGAGTTGTCGAGCGGTTCGACGATCGTACCCACCTGACCGCGTACTAGCCCGCGTTCCGGCAGGTCCCGCAGCAGCGCAACCGAGCTCAACAGCTCGCGTCCTTCACCGGTTCTATCGATCGCCAATGTCATCGCACCCAACACGTTACGAACCGCGGATTTGTCGAGCCCCCTATGATCCAAATGGTTCTTACCATGACGCGCCGGTTTTGTCGCGGTATTGCGACATCGACGCGCCACCGCTCGCCCCATTTGTCGGCCTCGTGAAGCACCGCCGCACCTTCCTGCGCCGCGCGCAGAAACTGCGCCCGCAATTCCTCCGCCTCGGCCTGTCCGATCCCGAGAGCTTCGCGGAAGACGGGGGCCTTGTGGCGGCCGCGCGGATGTCCGGGGTTGAGGCAATATTCCGTGAGCTTCCGAAGATCGATTTCTGCTCGGTCTCCGTTCGGCAGCCGTCTGGACATTGGACTAACCCGCAAGAGGAGGGGGGAAGGCTCCCTACCTTCTCAGCGCCTCCAGGACCTTCTGCGACGCCCGCCCGTTGACCGGCAGCCCATTCTTCTGCTCGAAATCGGCGATCGCCGCCTTGGTCTTGGCGCCAATCGCCCCGTCCGGCTGGCCGACGTCATAGCCGTGCTTCGCCAATAGGCTCTGCAGTTCGCGCCGCCCCTCGCGCGAGAGGCCGGGATCGTCGGTCGGCCAGGGCGTGACGATGCCCGCTCCACCCGCGAGGCGGTCGGCGAGCACGCAGGCGGCGAGCGAATAGGATTCGGCGGCGTTGTAGGAATAGACGACGTCGAAATTGCGCGTGACCAGGAAGGCCGGGCCGTCGCGGCCGGCGGGAAGCAGCAGCCCCGCCTCGCCCTCGCCGAGCGGCCGCCCGTCGATGCGGGTCAACCCCCGCGCCGCCCAGAAAGACATCGACTGCTTGGCCTTGCGGCCCGAAGGACCGGAATAGCCTGGCGGCAGCTTGACCTCGAAGCCCCAGGGGACGCCGGACCGCCATCCCGACTTCATGAAATAATGGGCGGTCGAGGCCAGAGCCGCGTCGGCCGAATCGACGATGTCGCGCCGCCCGTCGGAGCCTGCGGCCGCGAGCCTCAGATAGCTCGAGGGCATGAACTGGGTCTGGCCGAAGGCGCCCGCCCACGAGCCCGAAAGTTTGTCGGCCGGGATGTCGCCCCGATCGATGATCTTCAGGGTCGCCATCAATTCCGTGCGAAAATAGCCCGCCCGTTCGCCGTAGCAGGCGAGCGTCGAGAGCGACTGCACCAGCGGCCGCTCGCCCATCTCCGCGCCGAAATTGGATTCGACGCCCCAGATCGCCGCCAGCATGTAACGGCTGACGCCGTAGGTCTCTTCCGCATGGGCGAGCGCGTGGGCGTTCCTCGCCATCGCCGCCTTGCCGTCGGCGACGCGCTCATCGTCGACGAGGCCTGCGACATAGTCCCAAATCGGCGTCTTGAACTCCGGCTGCTGCTTCTGGAACTCGAGCACCTTCATGTCGGGCTGAAGCCCGTTGAAGGCGATATCCAGCGTTCGGGGCGACACGCCCGCGCGCGTCCCGTTAGCGCGGAGCGACGCGAGGCAGCTGGAAAAATCCGCGCGCGCAGGAGAGGGGAGCGCCAGGAGTCCGGCCGCCGCGCACAGGGACAAAGCTATCCGAATCATAGGCTCAATCATCCGCGATTTACGCATGTCCGTCGAGCGGGCTGGACCCAAGCGGGCTCAGGAGAGCCCGGGCCGGTCAGCTCTTCAGGAAAAGGCCGAGCTCCTCGAAGAATCGATCAGAAGCTGGTTCGTGCTCCAGGAATAAATGGTTTCGACCGGGTAGGGCGATGAAACGAGCGCCAGGGATGCCGGCGGCGAGCTGGCGCCCGGTTTCGATTGGAACGATCTGGTCGTCCCGCACGTGCATGACGAGCGTCGGCGCCTTCACTTTGGAGAGCAGATCGATGATATCGAAATCGCCGACGGCATCGAAATAGCGAACGGCGCACTCGGGAGAGGTCGTTTTCCGCTGCAGCTCGTTGAAAATGTCCGCCTGCTCATGCGTTGCTCCCGGGATAAAAAGCCCTGTGAACATTTGCCGAAAGGCTGGATTGTCCGCGCCCCATCCAATGCGCATCAAAGTCGCCATCGCATCGCGTCTTTCTTTTTCCGCCGGAGAGCGCTTCTTTCCGCCGAGCGCGAACGCGCCATACAGAATAAGGTGCGACACCCGTTCCGGGCGCCGCACTGAATAGGCGACCGCGATGGCGCCGCCTTGGGAAATCCCTAGGAGCGGGAACCGCTCGACGCCGACCGCATCGACGACCGTCTCGAGGTCCGCCACCCAAGCGTCGAGCGAGAGCGTGTCAACATCCCAGTCGGACATACCGTTGCCTCTCGCGTCGTAGCGAATCAGGGTATGGCCGCGCGACAGCCCGCGAAATACATGACGCCAAACCGGGCTTTCCCAATCGTATTCCAGATGGTTCAGCCAGTTTCCTGACTTCACCAATGACGGTCCGCTGCCTGAAATCGCGTAGGCGAGGCGTACTCCGTCCGGCGCCCGGCAATATTTGATTGTCTGCGCGATGTTCGCGTCGTCGGGCGTATGGGCGTCGTCCTTGTCGACATAATCGATTGCGAATACCTCGACCGCCTTGGCGATGTTTTTCAGTTTTTGCAGACCGAGAGTTCGGAAACCGAGAGCAAGCTTTCCGCTGATCTGATCATAGACGGCCCGGGATATTGAGACGCCGCCGGGCTCGCAGATGCTCTCGAGCCGCGCCGCTATGTTGACCCCCTCGCCCAATATATCGTCGCCGTCGATCAGCACGTCGCCGAGATGGACGCCGATGCGATAGACGATCCGCCTCGCCTCAGGCGTATCGACGTTGCGCTCGACCATCATGTTTTGGATCGTAACCGCGCATTCGACGGCGGCGACGACGGAGGGAAACTCGAGCAACAGTCCGTCGCCCATAGTCTTGACGAGCCGGCCGCCGAGACCCGCAACGATCGGAGCCGCCGCTTTGCGATGCTCGCGCACCGCCTTCGCCGTCCCCGCCTCATCCTCGCCCATCAGGCGGGAATAGCCGACAACGGCGACGGCCATGATTGCGGCGAGTTTCCGTGCTTCGCCCATGGTGTCCTTCGCGCCCGTTCCACATCGGCGTGAAGATCATTTAACACAAAGGTCGCCCGGAATCTCGCGTCTCGGTGTCAACCACTTCAGGCGCAATGGGACTCCGCAGAGCACGTGGCGGAATGACGGCAACGGGTCGACTTGACCATTCCCCATGCCTTCCGGGAATGGCCGCTGTTTGCGCCTTGCAGAGGTCCCCCGCGTCGAGGTCGCACCGCGAAATCGCCCAACGAAGCGTCGCCTGCGCTAGAATGGCGCGCCGCAAAATACGGAGGCGGAACGATGCCCTGGTCGATCACTGTCGGCCGCTTCGGCGGGACCGAGGTCAAGATCCATATCACGTTCCTTTTGTTTCTCGCATGGATCGCCTTTGCCGCCTGGGGGCAGGGAGGCCCGGCCGCGGCGCTCGACAGCTCTCTTTTCATCATCCTCATCTTCGCTTGCGTCGTCCTGCACGAGTTCGGCCATATCCTCGCCGCGCGCCGCTACGGCATCCAGTCGCCGACCGTGACGCTCTTGCCGATCGGCGGGGTCGCCAGCATGCAGCGCCTGCCGTCCGATCCTCGGCAGGAACTCGTCGTCGCGCTTGCCGGACCGGCCGTCAACCTGGTTATCGGGTTCGCTCTCCTTCTCGCCATGGGGCCGCTGCATCAGGGAGACCTGACCCAGATTGAAAATTCGCATCTGTCGCTCATCGGACGGCTCGCGGCGGCGAACCTCTTCCTGTTCGCCTTCAATCTCATCCCCGCCTATCCGATGGACGGTGGGCGGGTGCTGCACGCGCTGCTCGCGATGCGGATCGGCGGGCCGCTCGCGACCGAGATCGCCGCCAAGGTCGGCCAGGCCTTCGCCATCGGGCTCGGCTTTCTCGGGCTGTTCGGCAACCCGTTGCTCATCTTCATTGCGATCTTCGTCTATATCGCGGCGGCGGGTGAAGCGCAGATGAGCGCAGCGCAGGAGGCGCTCAAGGACCTCAGCGTGGGCGAGGCGATGGAGACGGGCTTCACCCCGATCCCCATCGAGGCCAATCTGGGCCAGGCAGTCGATGCGCTGACGTCGACCGCGCAGCACGAGTTCCCGGTCGTCGACGCGTTCCAGAAGCCGATCGGGCTTCTGACCCGCGAAGACATCCTGACCGCCGTGCGCGAGCACGGGCGCGAAGAGCCGGCAAGCGCCTTCATGCGCTCAGGGGTCGAGAGCGTGCGGCCCTCGACGCCGGTCCAAGCCGTGTTCGAGCGCCTGCAGGATCCCAAGGCCGCGGCGCTCTACGTCACGGACCCCGACGGCGCGATCGTCGGCCTGCTGACGCGCCAGGCGCTCGGCGAGGTCGTGCTCATCCGCTCCGTCCGGCCCGATTGGCGCTTCGAGCGGCGGACTTAGAAAAAGCCGCGTGGGAGCTTCTCGCATGCGGCTTTCTTTCAAGCGTCCGGCCGGGTTCAGAGCGCGGCGGCCAAGGACGCTGCGCGCGACTTGCGCCGCAATCCGGCTGCGCCGGCAAGGCCCGCGAAGCCCAAGGCCATCATCGCCCAAGTGCTCGGCTCGGGAATGGAGGACGGGATGGCGCCCGCTACGTAGAGGTCGGAGAGCGAGGTCGCGCCGCCCGAAGCGCCGAGATAGCCGCCGCCGGGCGCCGCCGCGCCGAAGATGCGCTCGAGCGTCACAAGGTCCGAGGAGTGGGTATAGAGGGTGTCGTTCGTGTAGGCGTCGCCCTTGGCCAGCGGCGAGATGATGATCTCCGTGCTGGTGTAGCCGGCGGTCGAATTCGAGCTGCTGTCGCCTTCGGTCTCGTCGTTCCAGATGACGATTTCGCCGTTGTCCTTGAACGCCTGCGATGCTTCGATCAGCGGCACGATCTTCGACAGGAAGTTGTCGCCGAGCGCGATCTGCTCCTGGTCGGTTCCCGCGAGATAGGTGACGCCGTTGTAGGTGAAGTTGGTGCTCAACGCCGTATGCATGTCGTTGTACTGGTCGGGCGTGATCCAGTTGAAATTTGCCGCCGTGTTGTTCGCGAGGTCGGTCGACAGCTGCTGAAGCGGGGCGTAATTCTGCGCCTGCGGATTGCTCGAGGTCGGGTTGTTCCCGCCGTTGGTGGCGGTGAAGAACACGAACGGGTTATGCTTCGCCGCATAGTTGTATTGGTGGCTGCCGTTGTAGGCATTGGTGTAATCGGCCGACGTGCCTGAGAAGCTCGTCAGCGGAACTTCATACTGGCTCTTGGAGGCGACGTTGTTGGTCAGCGTGCCGCCCGCCGAATTGAAGTTCTGGCCCGACGTGTTCAAAAGATTGGCGCCCTCCTTGGTTCTCGAGCGCGATGTAAAAGACATCGCCGATCTGTTGAGCGTGCGCCGATCCGGCGATGATGAGCGCGAACAGAGAGACGCCGATCGTCTTCGTCATTTTGTTCACTCCATTGCGTGAGAGGTTCCGCGGTCTCTCGCGGAGTTGGGTAGACGAGGGCGATCATGCGCATTTTGATTTGAAAGCTTCTCGTCATTCCGATGACAATGCGCTGAACGTGAGACGACACTGGCGTGACATCGGAGCCGCCGCCCGCGCTGGGCCTCAGTTGACAGCGCGGCCGCCGCGTCGAATATGACGCGCAACCCGCCGGCTCCCACCGAACCGAGATGAGCCTCATCAACGGAAGAAGAACCTTCGCATATTCGCTCGGCGTTCTCGTCGCAGCGGGAGGGCCGGCGCACGCGGATTTGCGCATGTGCAACAACACCAGCAATCGCGTCAGCGTGGCTCTCGCCTATACGGACGGTCAGGAATGGGTCAGCGAAGGCTGGTGGAACCTGAAGTCGCTCGACTGCGCGACGCTGCTGCGCGGGGCGCTCGCGGCGCAGTACTATTACGTCTACGCGATGGATGAACGCGGCGGCGAGTGGAAGGGCAAAGCCTTCATGTGCACGTCCGACCGCGAGTTCAAGATCGACGGCCGGCAGGACTGCTTCACCCGCGGCTACGATCGTACTGGGTTTTTCGAAGTCGACACCGGCAAGGACGCGAAAAGCTGGACGGTGCAGCTGACCGATCAGGCGACGCCCGCAAGCCCCTGACGCCTGTCATCGTATCGCGGCCGCGGGCGGACGATAAGCCGAGACGGCGATCAAACGCCGCCGATTCGTGGAGGATAAACGATTGCATTCCCGTCGCAGCCGCCGTGTGAAGATCATCGCCACCCTCGGCCCGGCCTCGGCCGACCGTGAGACCATTGCTGCGCTGTTCGAGGCGGGCGCTGACGTCTTCCGCATCAATATGAGCCACGCCTCGCACGACGCGATGCGCGAGCGGGTGGCGATGATCCGCGCCCTCGAGGAGGAGACCGGCCGACCTATCGGCATTCTCGTCGACCTGCAGGGGCCGAAGCTGAGGCTCGGCCTTTTCGCCGAGGGCGGCGCCGAACTGCACAAGGGCGACGCCTTCGTCCTCGACAGCGAGGCTAAGCCTGGCGACGCGATGCGGGTGCAATTGCCCCATCCCGAAATCCTGAGTTCGCTCGCGCCCGGCCATCGCATCCTCATCGACGACGGCAAGGTGATGCTGCGCGTCGCCGACGCCCGGCCCGAGCGAGCTTCGACCATCGTCGAGGTCGCCGGCCGTGTGTCCAACAAGAAGGGCGTGAGCCTGCCCGACACGACCATTCCAACCTCTGCGATGACCGAGAAGGACAGGGTTGATCTCCTTGCCGCGCTCGAGGAGAACATCGACTGGATCGCTCTCTCCTTCGTGCAGCGGCCGGAGGACGTGGCCGAGGTCAAGGCGATCGCCAAGGGCCGGGCCTTGGTCATGGCCAAGATCGAGAAGCCGCAAGCTGTCGAGCGGCTGGAGGAGATCGTGGCGGTGGCCGACGCGTTCATGGTCGCGCGCGGCGATCTCGGCGTCGAAATGCCGCTCGAGCGCGTGCCCGGCATCCAGAAGACGCTGACGCGCCTCGGCCGCAAGTTCGGCAAGCCCGTGGTGGTCGCAACGCAGATGCTGGAGTCGATGATCGTCTCGCCCGTGCCCACGCGCGCGGAGGTGTCGGACGTCGCGACCGCCGTGTTCGAGGGCGCGGACGCGGTCATGCTCTCGGCCGAGAGCGCGTCGGGCCAATATCCGCGCGAAGCGGTGGCGACGATGAACCGGATCGCGGAGGCTGTCGAATCGGAAGGCATCTATCCGTCGATTGTCGCGTCGCAGCGCGCGACGCCCGAGCCGACCGGAGCCGACGCGATCGCGGAGGCGACCCGCGACGTCGCAGAAACGCTGGGGATCAAGGTCATCTGCGCCTGGACGAGCTCGGGCGCGACGGGCCTCCGCATCGCGCGCGAGCGGCCGCGTTCCTCGATCCTGGCCCTGACCCCGGTCGAGGCGGTCGCGCGCCGCCTCGCCCTCGTTTGGGGCGTGCATCCGATCGTGACCGACGACGCGCGCGATGAGCGCGACATGGCCGAGCGGGCCAGCCGGCACGCCTACATCGACGGATTTGCCGGCGCGGGCGAGCGCATCATCGTGGTCGCAGGGGTGCCCTTCGGGACGGTCGGCGGCACCAACAACCTGCGCATTGCGACGGTCGGAGGATAGGGCCGCGACGCTGTGGGGCGCGGCTAGTCCGGTTGCGCCGCGCCGATATGTGTATAAGCCGATATGTGTATAATATTGTCTCTATACACATCAACAGGCGACCGCCATGCGGGGCCAACATCGAAATGCACGACGAGTTGTTGTCCCAGGCCAAGGCGGCGACGGGCTTGCCGACCAAAGAGCCGCGATGGACGAGGGCTTTTGGCTGCTGGTCCGGGTGCGCAGGTGGCCCGAGTAAGGCCGAGGGGTCAGCCCAGCAAAGGCTGGCCTTCGGCCACAGCCTTCGGCGGGTAAAGGCTTTGACAGGGGCTGCCTCGTCGCCCCTTGTTGGCCACCGAACGTGTGCGCGGGAGCAATACCCATTCCGTCCGGGTGATCGGCCTCACGCGTCCAGGAAAAAGCGCACCATGGCTCGCGAGGCGTCTACTCCGACGCTTTGCGTGTACGTGCCGCGCAGATCGCCGCCGAACCACGCGTGCCCTCCCCCCTCGACGAACCAGTGCTCGACGACCTTCCGTCCCTCCGCGTCTTTCAGGACCGTCCGGTTGACGCGGCCCCCATCGGCCTCCCAGTCGAGGTCGATTCTCTCGAGCGGCCTTGCGCCGCCGCTCGCCTGATCGCGTATGCGCTCGCCGTTGACCGGGTGGACTGTCGCATCAGCGCCGCCATGGATCACGATTTTGCGAGGATGCCTGGCGACAGGGGGCCCGGGATGAACGACTGCGGTCCCCTTCATCGCGGCGAAAGCGGACGGCACGTCGACGGCCGACTTGTAGGGCAGGCCCGAGTGAACCCCGACGGCTTCGAACACATCCGGGTAGGTCGCGGCGAGCACCTCCGCCATCGCGCCGCCGGCCGAGAGGCCGGCGACAAAGATCCGCTCCTTCCTGACGCCGAATTCCCTCGCGAGCGCCTGCGCCAGCCCGGCGAGTTTGGCGGGTTCTCCGGACCCTCGGCTCTGATGGCGCTTGTCGAACCAGTTCCAGCAGCCGGACGCGTTCGCGCGGCGCGGCTGGTGAGGGTACGCGACGATGAGACCGAACTCGTCGGCCAGACTGTTCATCTGCGTTCCGAGCGCGAAATCCTCCGGGTCTTGCGTGCATCCATGCAGCATGAGCACCAGAGCAAGGTCCCGATTTTCGGTATCGGCGGGCGTATAGAGCCGATAATTCAGCGCGCCCGCCTCGCCGCGATAGACGCGGGCGGCGAATCGTTCGCCGAACTCGGGCCGCGGCCGCGGCTCGGGCCTCTCGCCCGGAACGAAGGCGGGTCGGGCGCGCAACGCGCGCAAGACCTCACCCAGCGGACGCGGTGTTGGGGGCGGCGGCGCGCGCCGAGGCCTGGGAGGGGGCGCGGGCTGCGCTTCGACATCGCTCTCCTGGCGTTCGGTCCTCTCACCGTTGAACGCCTTCCGAAGAAGCGCGGCCGCCTCCGCGAGATTGGGCTGCGGCGCCAGATGGGGCGCATCGTCCGCATGCCTCTCGGGCGCCGGAGCGCTCTGCCGATCTCGCGTCTCCTCGCCAGAGGGCGCCTGGCGAAGAAGCACGGTGGTCTCCGTTGGAATCGCCTGGAGCGCGAGAGTGAGGGTAGTCTTGTCCGCGTCCGGCTCTGTCGGCGGGTCGCTCTCGCGACCCCGCGCGTCCATGCTGGGTGAAGCCCGGCGAAAAAGCGCCTCCGCCGCCTCTGGCTGCCGCACGAGAGTGAGGCGGCCCATGATGCGCGGCTCGGGCGGCCGAACGCTCTGGCGATCTTGCATCTCCTGGCCCGAGAGCGCCCTGCGAATGAGGGCCGTCGCCTCGCTGAGATGCGACTTCCGCACCAGACGCAAAGCGTCGCCCATAACGTCGAGCAAGCGTGGTTTCATGTGTTCTGTCCCCTGACCCGCATTTCGTCAGCGCAGCCGGTCGGCCAGCGCCGTCTTGACATCGGCCGGCGCGTGAAGCGCGCCGAGCACCGTGATCGATTCGATCGTCGCCCTGGCGAGATCGGGCGTGACGTCGTCGGCGATGACCGCAAGGCCAAGCACGCGAATCCTGAGCCGCTCCCCCGCCGCCTGGACGGCTTCGAGGTCCTGGCGCGTGAAGGTCCTCAAGCCCAGTTCGAGCGTCAGCCGCGACGCGGCCTGTTTGGCGGTATCCGCATGCGCCGCCAGTTGATTGCGGATCGCGGTTCGGATGAAGTCCGATCGATTTGAATAAAAGCCGTCGCGAACCAGGAGATCGATGTGCCCCAAGTCCACGAAACCAAGATTGATCGTCAGCTTCTCGCTTTCGGGCAGCTTCACGAGCTTCGGTAACGCCATCGTCTTTTTGCCATCCAACTGGATGGCATATGGATGGCGCACGGATGTTTGTCAATGCCGGCGCCGCGCTGGCGAGGGTCTGGAGCGCGACCGAATCGAAGCGATGGTTCGACCGCGCTACCACGCAATGCAGGTGCATGCGATTCAACCGCGCGTTCGGGGAGGAACGCGCAGCGAAGCGCGGTCGCAGACAGTCGATTGACCGCACTACTTCCTACTAAGCCGACCGAAGTATCGGCCGTGTTCAATCGGGCGCGGCTACGATCCGGCGCTGTCCTTCCGCTTCAGCACCACACCCGCGCCGGCCTGCGGGGGGTGCGCCATCCCGCTCTGGGCCTTCGCGAGCGCGTCGAGCGCGGCCAGCGTCTCGAAGCTCCACGGGGCCGCACGGGAGCCGGACTCGGTCTGGGCGACCGAAAGGAGCAGTTGCTCGGATGCCGCGAGGAGCTGCCCGTCAGAGCTCGTCATGTCGAGCCAGACGCGCATACGTTTGTCGTCGTGGTCAAGCAGATGGCAGGACACAGCGAGCGCGTCGCCCTCCTTCGCCTCCTTGAAATAGTGCAGCATCATTTGCAGCGTGTACACCGTCTGCCCGGTGCGCTGGCGCGACGTGGAGTCGAGGCCGATCCGGTCCATGAGCGCATCGACCGAGCGGCTGAATACAGTCGCATAAGCCGCGTCGTTCATGTGGCCGTTGTAGTCGAGCCACTCCCGCACGACGGCGGTCGATAAAACCGGAAGCACGGAACCGTGGCGCATGACGTCCTCCCGTGATCTGATTTAAAGCCGGCCCGCCCGGCCTTCCGCTTCGGGCCAATATTTTTGCACGAGCGCGAGGAGATCGACAAGAAAGTCGTCGCGCCGCGCCTCGAGCTGCCGGATTGAGCGGCCCGCCGCCTGGGCCTGGCAGCCGTTCGCAACCTTGTCGATCAGTTCGTCGGTGAGTTCTGGCGCGACGAGCTTCGTCCACGGCAGTTTCAGCGCCGGGCCGAACTGATGCAGCATGTGGCGCATGCCGCCTTCGCCGCCCGCGAGGTGGAAGGTCAGAAACGTGCCCATGAGCGCCCAGCGGAGCCCGCAGCCATAAGTCACGGCCGCGTCGATCTCCTCGGTCGTCGCGACGTCGTCGTTGACGAGCCACAAGGCCTCGCGCCACAGCGCCTCCATCAGGCGATCGGCGACGAAGCCTTCGACCTCCCGGCTGAGCGGCAGAGGCCGCATGCCGAGCGACCGGTAGAAATCGGCCGCGCTGTCGATCGTCGCCTGGACGGTCTTCTCGCCGCCGACCAGCTCGACCAAGGGCAACAGATAGACCGGATTGAACGGGTGCCCGACCAGCATGCGCTCAGGAGCCGTCATCCTAGCGGCGAGCTTGGTTGGCAACAGTCCTGAGGTGGAGGAGGCGACGATGGCGTGCGGGTTGGCCGCGTCGATGCGGGCGAGCAAATCCTGTTTCAGCGCTTCGCGCTCGGGCGCGTTTTCCTGCACGAAGTTCGCGCCGGCAACGCAGTCTTCGACCGTGGCGAAGAAGGTCATGCGGGACAGGCTCGCGCCGGGCGCGAGGCCCCTGCGGCTCATCGCCCGCCAGGCGATCTCGATCGACGCGCGCGCCTTATCTGTGGCGTCGGGGGCCGGATCCCAGGCCGTAACGTCGAGGCCCGCGCCCAAGAAGCGGGCCGCCCAGCCGGCGCCGATGACGCCCGCGCCGACGATCGCGACGCGTTCGATTGGTTTCGCCATGACGCCGTCACCTCTGCTTTTTCAGGCCGACCATCGCGCGCGCTTCCGCCGCCGTCGCGACCGACGCGCCCATGCGCTCGACGATTTCGCGCGCACGCGCCACCAGAGAGCCATTGCTCGCCGGCATGCCGCGGTCGAGCCATAGGTTGTCCTCGAGCCCCACTCTGACGTGACCGCCGAGCAAGGCCGCCTGCGCCACGAAAGGCATTTGCATGCGGCCGATCGCAAACCCGGCCCAGTTCGAGCCGGCCGGGAGATGGGCGCGCATCGCCAGCATCGATTCGGTCGTCGCTTCCGCGCCCCAGGGGATGCCGAGGCAAAGCTGGAAGAGCGGCGGCGGGTCGATCAGGCCTTCGCCGATCAACTGCTTGGCGAGCCAGACGTGGCCGAGCTCGAAACACTCGATCTCCGGCTTCACGCCCGCTGCCTGGATGCGCCGCGCCATTTCGCGCAGAAGTCCTGCGGTCGCGAGAAAGGCCCCGTCGCCGAAATTGAGCGAGCCGCAATCGAGCGTGCAAATCTCGGGCAGAAGCTCCTCGACATGGGCAACGCGCTCGGCCGCGCCGACCATGTCGGTGCCCGGCCCGCCCGAGGTCGGGTTTGCGGGATTGAAAAAGAAGTCGCCGCCCATGCCCGCGGTCAGGTTGATGACGACGTCCGCGCCCGACGCGCGGATCAAGCCGACCGCCTCGCGGTACAGCGCGGCCTTGCGCGCGGCCTTGCCGGTCGCAGGATCGCGCACATGCAGGTGAACGATCGCGGCGCCGGCCGCATGCGCTTCCAAGGCCGAAATCGGCGACCTGACGCGGTGTCACGGGGATCGCCGGGTGCTTGCCGACCGTGTCGCCAGCGCCGGTCACGGCGCAGGAAATGATGACCTTCGGATTCAAAGCTCTGACCCTTGACGCCTACCGCACGAAAGCTTGCGACAGCTGGATCGCCCGCGCAAGGTTTCGAGCGCCGGTTAGCCGATCTGAAAAAGACGAGCGTCCGGCGCCTCGGGCAGGCGGGAAGGAATGGCCGCCTTTCGTCAACCGTGCCGATGTGCGAAGGCGGCACGCATGTCGCTTCTCCTAGCAAAGCTCGTCGTGACGCCCTTGATCGTGATCGCGGCCTCGCTCGCCGCGCGCCGCTGGGGCGACGCAGTCGCCGGCTGGATGGTTGGGCTGCCGCTGACGTCGGGGCCTGTGTCGGTCTTTCTGGCGCTTGAACGGGGACCGGAGTTCGCCGCGCAGGCCGCCAACGGCTCTTTGGCGGGCGTCCTCGCGCAGGCGGCGTTTTGCTTCGCCTACGGGATCTTCGCGCGGCGGGGCCCCGCGGCCTCGCTCGCGGCGGCGACCGTCGCCTACGCGATGTCCGCGGCCGCGCTCATTCCGCTTGGATTGCCAAGCGTCCCGCTCTTTCTACTCGCCGTTGCGGCGCTCACGCTCGTCATCCGGATCATGCCGCGCGAGGCCGCGGTGAGCCTCAAAGTCGCGGATGCGCGCGAAACGCTGGTGCGGGCTGCCGTCACGACCGCCCTTGTCGTCTTCGTGACCATGGCCGCATCGGCCCTTGGCCCCGAGGTGAGCGGGGTTGCGGCGTCGTTTCCGCTGATCGGGGCGTCGATCGCCGCTTTCGCTCACCTAGCTGTGGAGCCTCAACAGGTTGTCCTTGGAAAGGGCAAGTCGGCTGATGGGGGGCTTGGCGTCCAGGCTGCCATGGGGTCTATGCCAATTGTATCGATGGAGCCATCGGGGCAGCTCGGCGGTGCGTTCGTCTGAGCTGTTGTAGGCCTGCGCATAGGCCCATTCCCGTAGGCTGGTCTGGATGAAGCGTTCGGCCTTTCCGTTCGTTTTGGGCGTGTAAGGCTTGGTTCTGATGTGCTTGAGGCCAAGCTTCTTGCACGCCTGCGCGAAGGCTCGCGAGCGATAGCACGATCCGTTGTCAGTCATGACGCGCTCGACCTTGACGCCGAGGCTTGCGTAATGGGCCACCGCCGCCGCAAGGAAGGCGATTGCGCTGGATTTTCTTTCGTCCTTCATGACCTGACTAAAGGCGATGCGGGATGCATCGTCGATGCAGACGTGGACAAACTCCCAGCCAATGCCGAGGTGGCGGTTGACCGCGCCTGTTCGCCGCCCCGTGATCCGGTGTCCCACCGAGCCGATCCGGCCGAGTTTCTTGATATCGATATGGATGAGCTCGCCAGGCGTCGCGCGCTCATAGCGCCGGATCGGCTCGGCCGGCTCCAGGGACGAGAGCCGGTTAAGCCCGAGCCGCCGCAGGATCCGGCTGACCGTCGCCGCCGAAACGCCGACCTCGGCGGCGATCTGCTTGCCAGGATGGCGCTGCCTGCGCAAAGCCTCGACCGCCGCGCATGTGGCCGGCGGCGTTTGGCTTGGCGATGAAAGGGGCCTTGACGAGCGGTCGTGCAAACCGTCGACGCCTTCGGCGCGGAAGCGCCGGACCCATTTCGCGACAGTCTTGGGCGTGGTGTTGAACTGGCGCGCGGCGGCCGCTTTGGACAGCCCGCAGTCCAACACGGCGCGAACCATCATCTCTCGACCTTTCGGCGTCAAAGGCGCATTCTTGTGCGTGTCCATTCGGTCCCCCGCGAATCACTGAGGTTTTGGCGACATCAGCCTTCACGGCCAAAACCGAATGGACAACCTCCTGAAAGCTCACACCTAGCCAATGGACCGGCGGCGGGCGTCGCGGTCATGCGCGGCATGGCGGTGGCGCTCTATGCTTTTGCGGTTTTCTTCCTCGTCGCGGCAAGCGCGCTCGGCCACATGCCGCTGACCGCGGTCTTTGCGCTCGCGACGCTCGTCGGCCTCATTGTCCAGGGCGCGACGTTGCGGCTTGTGCGGCCTCGCCGCAAAAAAGAAGACGCGGCCAAAGGGGGCGCGGCCGCTTCCTCCATGACCCCAAGCTAGGTAGGAGCTCCAAAGGCCAGCGGGCAGCCTTACTGTTCGTCCGGCCCGCCTTCGTCCTCGTGACCCCAACGATGATGGCCATGCGCCCCCATCCGGCCGGGACCGCCCATCATCAACATCTCGGGGGCGAGGAATCCGAAGATGCGCTTTTGCAAATCGTCGAGGCTTGCATAGAGCGGCTTGCCGGCGTCGGCGACTTTCTTCAGAGCTTCGCCAGCCTGCGTCAATCGACTTGCCATCATGTCGAGACGGTCGATCGGCGACGTCATGTGGCCTTCTTCCATATTCATGTCACCGTGCATGCCCATCTCGCCGCGCATGCCCATCTCGCCCATGGAGCGCATTTCGTCCATGCGCTCCATCATGTCATGCATGTGCTCCATCCGCGTCTGTGCCGCCGCACGGACCGCGGCCTCGAACGGCGGCCAAAGCTTTTCTTGGTCCGGGGTCAGTTTTAGACCCGCCTTCAGGCCCGCGAGTTTGGCGTCGAGCAGCGCTGCGTGATCGGCGGACCAACGCTCCATCCAGTGCGCGGATGAACGATCCGTGTTGTCCTGGGCAAGGGCGACCGGGCCTGCCGCGACAACGAGAGCGGACGCGGCGAAAAGGGCGGCGAGCGCGCCGCGAAGAGACGATTTCATGAGCGATTTCCTCCAACAGTCCTGGGGCGCAACAAGTTTATGGGGACTGCGCTCAAAATAGAAATCAACTCCGCGTTAGGCTGATGACAGTCGATGGCGGCGTGCGCAAAAAAGAAGACGCGGCCGAAGGGGGGCGGCCGCGTCTTCCATGACCCGAAGCTAGGGGGGAGCTTCGGAACTACTGTTGCATTCCTGCGCCTTCGTGGCGCCGCCACATCTGCTCGGCGAATCGGGCGCGCTCAGGCATCAGCATCCGGCCGAGCGTGCCGAAAAGGTGCTTCTGGGTGTCGTCCAGGCTCGCATACAGGGGCTTAGCCGTATCGGCGATCTTCTTCATGTTCGCGGCCGCTTGCGACAGGCGTTCCGCCATCGTGTCCAGGTGATCAATCGGCGTCATGTGCTCGTTGCTGTCGCGCATCTCCATCATCTTCTGCATGGCGTCCATGCGCGACTTGGCGCCGTCGCGAACGGCGGTCTCGAACGGCCCCCAGAGCTTTTCCTGCTCCGGGGTTAGCTTCAGCCCGGCCTTCATGCCGGTGAGCTTGGCGTCGAGCACCGCCTCGCGGTCGGCCGCCCAATGCTGCATCCTCTCCATTCCGGTCGGCCCGCCCTGTTCGGCCGGAGCGGCTCCGGCGGCAATCGGCACAACGCATACGGCCAAAGCCGCCAGAGGAGCGACAACGTACCGTTTCATGAACCAGGCCCTCATGGATCGAGCAGGTGCGAACTTATGTGCGCCGGGCAGATGAAATTCAAATTAACTCGCCGTAATGATCGAGGCCGCCGGAAAAGGCGGGCGAGAGGGATGCGAAATGGTTGAGACAGTGGTTGGAAAACTCGCGCATGGGATAGCTTCGTCCGATGCGTTGTTCTGCGCCTGGGTCGTAATGAACGAACCGGCGGTCGCCGAGGCGCTGGCGCGTGAGGCCTTCGACGCGGTGGTGCTCGACATGCAGCATGGCGCGCTCGACTTCGTCGGCGCGTCGCGAGCGATTCTCTTCGTCGCGCTGGCGGGCAAGCCGGCGATCGTGCGCGCGCCGGTTGGCGAATTCTCGCTGGCGAGCCGGCTGCTTGACGCGGGCGCCGCGGGGATCATCGCGCCGATGATCAACAGCGGCGACGACGCGCGAGAGCTCGTCGCCTTCACGAAATATCCCCCGCTCGGCGAACGGTCCTGGGGTCCGCGCGCGGTCCTGCCGCTGAGCGGCCTCGATGCTCCCGCCTATCTCACGGCCGCCAATGCGCTGACCCAGACGATCGCGATGATCGAGACGCGCTCCGCGCTCGAGGCGCTCGACGACATCCTGGAAGTTGCGGGCCTGGACGGCGTCTTGGTGGGCCCGTCCGATCTCTCGATCGCGCTCAACGACGGGCGCAGCGCCGAGCCGCGCGGCCCGGCGCTGATGAAGGAGGCGGGACGGATCGTCGGGCGCGCAAGGGCGCACGGCAAATACGCGGCGATGTTCTGTTTCGACGGGGCGGACGCGCGCGCGATGGCCGCGCTGGGTTTCAGGCTTTGCAGCGTTTCGAGCGACCAGGCCCTCATGCGCAGCGCGGCGAAGGCGGAATTGTCGGCGGCGCGGGCGCTCTAATCCCGCGGGGTCTGGCGCGCTGGCGGAATAACACTATATATATCATGCGTTTGGATCTAAGCGATCCAGGCCGGCGGGGCCGTCCCCGGGGCTGCTTTTGACGTGCAACGGCGGCCCCGGCGGGGTAAGGTGGCTTTGGATGCGAATCGCGGACGCCCCGCGACATGAGATTCCCATGAAAAGGCATTGGTGTTGAACATCGACAACAGAGATTTGACTCGCGGCGCAGAGGCGGCGGCCGAGACTTACGGCGCCGATTCGATCAAAGTGCTCAGAGGCCTCGACGCGGTGCGCAAGCGCCCGGGCATGTATATCGGCGACACCGACGACGGCTCCGGCCTTCATCACATGATCTACGAAGTGGTCGACAACGCCATCGACGAGGCGTTGGCCGGCCACGCCAAGCTTGTGACGGTCTCCCTCAACGCGGACGCTTCCTGCACCGTCGCCGACGACGGACGCGGCATTCCGACGGGCATCCATGAGGAGGAGGGCGTGTCTGCCGCCGAGGTCATCATGACCCAGTTGCACGCCGGTGGAAAGTTTGACCGCAACTCCTACAAGGTGTCGGGCGGGCTACACGGCGTCGGCGTCTCGGTCGTCAACGCGCTTTCGACAAAGCTTACATTGCGCGTCTGGCGCGATGGGCTCGAGCACCTGATTGAATTCGCGCACGGCGACGCGTTGTCGCCGCTCAAGGTCGTCGGGCCCGCGCCGATCGTCGACGGCAGGCCGAAGCGCGGCACTGAAGTCACCTTCACCCCCTCGACCGAGACCTTCACCATGGTCGAGTTCGATTACGCGACGATCGAGCATCGCCTGCGCGAACTCGCCTTCCTGAACTCCGGCGTCCGCATCATCTTGACCGACGCGCGCCATGTCGAGCCGAAGCGCGAGGAGCTCTTTTACGAAGGCGGTCTCGAGGCATTCGTGCGCTATCTCGATCGCACGAAGACGTCGCTGATCGAGACGCCGATCCTCATCAAGGGCGAGCGGGACGGCATCGGCGTCGAGGTCGCGCTGTCGTGGAACGACAGCTATCACGAGAACGTGCTGCCCTTCACCAACAACATCCCGCAGCGCGACGGCGGCACGCATCTCATCGGCCTGCGCAGCGCGCTGACCCGTCAGGTGGTCGGCTATGCAGAGAGCTCAGGGCTGCTCAAGAAGGAGAAGGTCGATCTTTCCGGCGACGACTGTCGCGAAGGCTTGACCTGCGTCCTGAGCGTCAAGTGCCCCGATCCGAAGTTCTCATCGCAGACCAAGGACAAGCTTGTCTCGTCGGAGATCCGCCCGGTGGTGGAGGGCCTCGTCAACGAGCTGCTCGCGCAATGGTTCGAGGAGCATCCGCAGGAGGCGCGGATCGTCGTCGGCAAGGTGGTCGAGGCGGCGCAGGCGCGCGAAGCGGCGCGCAAGGCGCGCGAGCTCACCCGGCGCAAGGGCGCGCTCGATGTGGCGAGCCTGCCGGGTAAGCTCGCCGACTGCCAGGAGCGCGATCCGGCCAAGTCCGAGATCTTCATCGTCGAGGGCGACTCGGCCGGCGGCACCGCTAAGCAGGGCCGCAACCGCGAGTTCCAGGCTGTCCTGCCGTTGCGCGGCAAGATCCTCAATGTCGAGCGGGCGCGCTTCGACAAGATGCTGTCGTCCGAGCAGATCGGCACCTTGATCACTGCGCTCGGCGCCGGCATCGGCCGCGACGACTTCAATATCGAGAAGCTGCGCTACCACCGAATCATCATCATGACCGACGCGGACGTGGACGGGTCGCACATCCGCACGTTGCTCTTGACGTTCTTCTTCCGCCAGATGCGGGCGATCATCGAGAACGGCTACCTCTTCATCGCGCAACCGCCGCTGTTCAAGGTCAAGCGCGGCCAGTCCGAGCAGTATCTGAAGGACGAGCGCGCGCTCGAGGACTATCTGGTCGACGCCGAACTCGAGGGCGCGTCTTTGCAGCTTGCGAGCGGCGAGGTGCGCGCCGGCGCTGACCTGCGCGCGCTGGTCGAGGAGGCGCGCGCCTTGCGCCGTATCCTGACCGGCTTGCATTCGCGCTACTTGAAGAGCGCGGTCGAGCAGGCCGCGCTGCTCGGCGCCCTGCGCCCATTAAGCGCAGCCGACGACCCGGAGGGCGAAGAGCGGGCGCGAGCGCTCGCCGAGCGCATGAACGCGATCGCGGAGGAAACCGAGCGCGGTTGGAGCTGCCGGGTCGACGCGGGCGGCTATGTGCTCATGCGCGAGGTGCGCGGCGTGCGTCAGGCGGCGATCCTCGACGCGGCCCTGCTCGCCTCAGCCGACGCGCGCCGGCTCGACGAACACGCGCGACCGTTGCGCGAAGCCTTCGCCGAGCCCGCGACGTTCTCCCGTCGGGGCGATTTGATGCCCGTCTCCGGGCCGTCCGACCTGCTCGAGACGGTCAACGCCGCGGGTCGCAAGGGGGTGACTTTCCAGCGCTACAAGGGCCTTGGAGAGATGAACAAGGACCAGCTCTGGGAGACGACGCTCGACCGCGACGCGCGCTCGCTCTTGCAGGTCAAGATCCGCGAGTTCGACGAGGTCGACGACATTTTCGTGAAACTGATGGGCGACGTCGTCGAGCCGCGGCGCGAGTTCATCCAGGACAACGCGCTGACGGTCGCGAATTTGGACGTGTGACCAGGCGCGGGCCGCACTTTGGGAGAGGCCCGTCAGCAAAGGGTCGTGAGCTCTCCTCGGCTCCGCGGCCGCTCGCCGGGTCGAGCCGGCTCGAACGACGCAGGCTACAAGCGCTTCCGCTGCGAGGAATGCGGTAGGGTAGGCCAGCCGCGCGTCGACCGTCGCGAGCCGACGACGCGCTCGGCGGACCGAGCCGGCGACAATGCGAATGTTCGGCTTTGGCGCTCGCTGAACAAAGAGACTCGAAAACATCCCGCCGAGGTGATAATTGCGAGGTCAAAATCCAAAACAGGAGGAGACAGATGAAGTTTCGGCCGCTGCATGATCGCGTTCTCGTCAGGCGCGTCGAGGCAGAGGAGAAGACGAAAGGCGGGATCATCATTCCCGACACCGCCAAGGAGAAGCCGCAGGAAGGGGAAGTGCTCGCGGCAGGCCCCGGCGCCCGCGACGAGAGCGGCAAGCTCATCCCGATCGACCTCAAGCCCGGCGACCGCATTCTGTTCGGCAAGTGGTCCGGAACGGATATCGTGCTCGAGGGCGAGGAGCTTCTGATCATGAAAGAAAGCGACGTCATGGGCGTCGTCGAAACGAAGGCAGCGCCTGCCGCCAAGTCTGCGCCCAAAATTGCGGCGAAGGCCGCGCCAGCGCCGAAGTCCAAGCCTGCCGCCAAGACGGCGCCGGCGCGCAAGAAGGCGTGATCCAAAAAGGTCTTTTTCAACCAGCAATCGCGGAGCAAGCAAACATGTCTGCCAAGGAAGTCAGGTTTTCGCAGGACGCCCGCGAGCGCATGCTCCGTGGAGTCGACATCCTCGCCAATGCCGTCAAGGTGACGCTTGGTCCCAAGGGACGCAACGTCGTGATCGAGAAATCCTGGGGCGCGCCACGGGTCAGCAAGGACGGCGTGACTGTCGCCAAGGAAATCGAGCTTGCCGACAAGTTCGAGAATATGGGCGCGCAGATGGTGCGCGAAGTCGCCTCGAAGCAGAGCAGCATCGCCGGCGACGGCACGACGACCGCGACCGTCATCGCGCAGGCGATCGTGAAAGAGGGCGTGAAGGCGGTCGCCGCCGGAGCGAATCCGATGGACCTCAAGCGCGGCGTCGACGCCGCGGTCGAAGCGATCGTCGCCGACCTCAAGAAGAACAGCCGTAAGGTCACGAAGTCCGACGAGATCGCTCAGGTCGGCACGATCTCGGCCAACGGCGACAAGTCGATCGGAGGCATCATCTCGCAGGCCATGGACAAGGTTGGCAAGGAAGGCGTGATCACGGTCGAGGAGGCCAAGAGCCTCGAGACCGAGCTCGACGTCGTCGAGGGAACGGAGTTCGATCGCGGCTATCTCTCGCCCTATTTCATCACCAACGCGGAGAAGATGATCGCCGAACTCGAGGACCCCTACATCCTCATACACGAGAAAAAGCTGTCGTCGCTTCAACCGCTCCTGCCGGTGCTCGAGGCGGTGGTGCAGGCCGGAAAGCCGCTCCTCATCATCGCCGAAGAGGTCGAAGGGGAGGCGCTCGCAACGCTCGTCGTCAACAAGCTGCGCGGCGGCCTTAGTGTTGTCGCCGTCAAGGCGCCGGGTTTCGGCGACCGCCGCAAGGCGATGCTCGAGGACATCGCGATCCTGACCGGCGGCACGATGATTGCGGAAGATCTCGGCATCAAGCTCGAGAACGTCACGCTGCAAATGTTGGGCAGGACCAAGCGCGTCCGCGTCGAGAAGGAGAACACGACGATCATCAACGGCGCCGGCGCGAAGAAGGACATCGACGCCCGCATCGCCCAGATCAAGGCGCAGATCGAGGAGACGACCTCCGACTATGACAAGGAGAAGCTGCAGGAGCGGCTCGCCAAGCTCGTGGGCGGCGTTGCGGTGATCCGCGTCGGCGGTGCGACCGAAGTCGAAGTCAAGGAGAAGAAGGACCGCGTCGACGACGCGCTGCACGCCACGCGAGCCGCGGTCGAGGAAGGCATCCTGCCGGGCGGCGGCGTGCCGCTGCTGCGCGCGGCGAAGGCTCTCGAAAGCGTCAAGTTCGAGAACGACGATCAACGCACCGGCGTCGAGATCGTTCGCAGAGCGATCCAATGGCCGGCCCGTTACATTGTCGACAACGCGGGCGTCGACGCGGCTGTCGTGGTCGGCAAGCTGATCGAGAACAAGGACTACGCCTACGGCTACGACGCGCAGACCGGCGAATACGGCGACATGTTCAAGCTCGGCATCATCGATCCAACCAAGGTCGTGCGCACGGCCCTGCAGGACGCCGCCTCCGTCGCTGGCCTCCTCATCATGACCGAGGCGATGGTCGCCGAGAAGCCGAAGAAGGAAACGCCAGCGCCGGCAATGGCGGGCGGCGGCATGGACTACTGAAGGACGTCGCTGCTTGCACTCTCCTCGACCCTCTCCCGCATGCGGGCGATGGGGCTAGCCCTTCTCCCGCTTGCGGGAGAAGGCGGCCGGCGTTAGCGGCCCGGAAAAGAGCTCCTCACTCCAAATTCGTGTGCCGGGCGCGCATCGTCTCGGACGTCTCATTGAAGCGCGGGCGGAGTTTCAGGATTGCGAGTTCGAAGGCGATCATCTGCGCGGTCTCGAACAGCGACCCCATCGGCAGGACCGAGACCTTTCCGCCCTGATCGTCGGCCATCGTCTGCGCCGGAATGACTGTGACGACGTCGACGTGCTTGGCGAGTTCGCCCATAGGCTGGGCGGTCACCAGCGCGGTGCGGGCGCCCGCCTTGCGCGCGACGCCCGCAAGCGCGCGTGCGGTCGCAAGGTCGCCGGGGCCGGCCGAGACGATGAAGAGGTCGCCGACGGCCACCTCGGGCGTCGTTGCATCTCCCCAGACCGCGACGTTACGGCCCATGTGGAAGAGCCGCATGGCGAAGCCGCGCATCTGTAGGCCCTCGCGCCCGAGGCCGAACACAACGATGCGCTTGGCCTTGACGATCTCCTCGATCAATCCGTCGAGCGCGTCCTCCGGCATCGCGGCGAACACGGCGGAAAGATCGGCGAGCGCTCCCTTGGCGAGGTGGTTCAGGCTCTCGGTCATTAGGGTTTCCCCGTTGCCGGCGTTTGTTCCGGCGCCGCCGGCATCCGCTAGTTGGCTGGCGCGCCCGGAGAGGCTTGAACTCCCAACCCTCGGTTTCGAAGACCGATACTCTATCCAGTTGAGCTACGGGCGCGCTTCACGCGCTCGCCATAACACGAAGCGTGAGCGCCTTGGAAGCGCCGGCTTCTCAGCGCGTCGCGACCAAGAAGAGCCGCGGGAACGGCAGGAGCACGGTTCCGTCCGGCTCGACCCGGTAGGCGTTCGCGATCGCGGCCTCGTAGCGGGCGAGGTAATCCTCGCGTTCGGGCGCGTCGAGCGGATCGAGGAACGGCCTCAGGCCCGTTCCTTTCACCCACTCGACAATTGCGCGCGCCCCGCCCGACAGGGGATGGAAATAGGTGGTGCGCCAGACGTCGACGCGGGCGCCATGCGCGCGCAAGAGCCGGAAATACCATTCGGCGCCGTGGCGGGCCTCGCGCGCTCTCGCCGCATGCGCGAGCTTCGCCGCCCAAGGCCCATGCGCCGCGACCTCCCGCATCAGACGGTGCGACGGCTCGTCGAGATTGTCGGGGATCTGGACCGCGAGCGATCCGCCCGGCTTGAGCTTCGCGATCAGCGCCGGCAGGAGTGTCTCATGGCCGGGAATCCACTGGATGAGCGCATTGGCGAGGACGACGTCGAAACCCGCATCGCCCCATGCCGTCGCGATGTCCGCGATCACGAAACCAACTCCGGGCAGGCGCTTCCGCGCCGCCTCGATCATGTCGGCCGAACTGTCTACCCCGACGATCTCGGCGTCGGGATAGCGCTCGCGCAGAACTTCCGTGGAATTGCCGGGCCCACAGCCGATATCGGCCGCGCGCCGCACCGCGACGTGGGTTATCCGCGCCACGAGGTCACGCACGGGTCGCGTCCGCTCCTCCTCGAACTTGACGTATTGGGCCGCTGACCAGGACATGACGCGCTCCCTTGAGGAACGCTCCATGCGGCGCCCGCGCGCGTGACGCAAGGCGGCCCTTGTCAGGCTCATGGCCTCCCGCCTAACCTTAGCCGTCGAGAACAGCTCCCACGAAAGGCATTGGCTCATGGCGATTCTGGCGCTCGGTCTTGTCATTTTCCTGGGACTTCACTCGACCCGGATCTTCGCCGAGGACGCCCGAGCGAAGGCGATTGCGCGGCTGGGCGAGGGCCCTTGGAAAGGCGTCTACTCGCTCCTCTCGCTGATCGGCCTCGTGTTGATCGTCTGGGGATTTGGCCTGGCGCGGCGGAGCGCGGTCCAGTTCTGGTTCCCGTCGGTCTTTACCCTGCACACGGCGGTCTTCCTCATGCTGATCAGCATGATCCTTATTGGCGCCTATCTCTTCAAGCGGAGCCATATCGCGGTTGCGGTCCACCATCCGATGGTGTGGGGCGTTGCGGTGTGGAGCGCCGCGCATCTCCTCGCCAATGGCTCCACGGCGGACCTTCTCTTGTTCGGGGCCTTCCTGGTCTGGGCCATCGCCGACCTTATCAGTTCATACGGCCGCGACGCGCGCAACGCCGTCGTCTACCCGGCGCCCAACTGGGGCGGGACACTCTGGGCGATCCTTACCGGCGTCGTTCTGTGGGCTGTGCTTATCGCTGGGCTGCACCTGTGGCTCTTCGGCAAGTCGCCCTTGCCGATGTGAGCGGTCCAAGCGAATCCAAGCCAACCAAGCCAAATGCAAGGAAAATGCAAGGAATTAACCTTGTATTTCCTTTGGCGAATCGGGACTTTTCAATGGGTTACAAGCGACTCGGGCCAAAAATTTTTTCAAGCCTCCATTTTTGGCCGGGCGACCTGCCGCCTCGGTCTTCAAGGAGCCGTCGCCAACGGAGTCGAAATGGCCGGTAAGCAGCCGGTCGCGCGCGGGGATCTCCAAAAAAGGGTCATCTCGCCAAGCTACCACTGATCCCGTTATTCAGAAATGATTTGTTTGCGACAGAGAATATTTCGCAAGGCGTCCCCCGGCGACGCCGGCGCGCCACAACGCGCCGGCGAGATCGAACAGCCGGTCCGCGTCCTCATCGACCACGCCGACCCTGACAGCGTCGCCCGACCGATGGGTCGCAAATTTCAACCGACTCTCCCCTTGCATTCAGTCAGAAAATAGGCGTCCACGAAGTCTCGTGGTTCAGCGGCGGCCGCTATGATGCGGGGCGTCACCGGCCCGTGCTCCCGACTCACATCGACGCATCGACGCACTCGGTTTATGAAGGCAGCCATGCTGTCGTTCGCCGCTACGCGATCGCCCGGCGAGAGAAATAAACCTCACTGACCGCTGGTTTCGCGGATCGACGGGGAGAGCGCGATCCTCCTTGCCGGCTTGCCGCCCCAGAGCGGATCGCAGGCAGTGGTCAGCGGGCAGAATTGCAATCCGCGCGTCAGCGAGGCGGTCAACTACCACGCCAACTATGTCTCGCCGTTCTGGGTCGGATATTTGCGCAGGGTCGATCGCATCGGCGCCCACATCTTCTACGCCATGCGCGACGGCGTGGACTGGGCGCCAGGCGCGCTCAACGGCCACGGCGACCGGCCCTGATTGATCCCGTCCGAGGGAGGCGGCTAAAGCGGCATGGGTCGCCTTTGGGGACGACCGCATATGCCTCTCCTCTTTTCCGTGACCGGACATCTGTTTCAGTCGCGCTTCGGATCGGCGGTCATGGACGAGGAGCACCTGATCGCGGCGGCCCTATGTCACGCTGAATCCGGTGCGGGCGCGGCTCGCGGCGCGTGCGTGGGATTGGCGCTGGTCGAGCGTTCGGGCGCATATGGCCGCGCGCGACGACGGGCTGGCGACCGTCGCGCCGCTCCTAAAGCGATGCAATTCCGCGTCGGCGACCTGATCGACGCGCCGAGGCGATGGCCGCGTCGCGCGGAGCGGATACGATCGGCCGCCCGCTCGGATCGCCCGCCTTCCTCGACAGCATCGTCGCCCTCACCGGGCGCGACCCGCGACCGCGAAAACGAGGCCCGAAGCCGGCTTCCAATAAGGGATTTGGTAATGTGTCACCGTAACTACAAGCCCGAACTGCCCGTAGCGGTTGCCCTGTTCGACCGACTCCTATTTACTTGGGCGCAGCGACTGCCGCCTTCAGAATTTCCGCCGGGCTAAGACGGCCGAAATCATCGGCGAGTTGCGGATTTCTTTCCTTGCCGGCCGCAAGGGCACCCGCTTCTGTGAGGTTCCGCTTATCTTCTGTGAGGTTCCGCTTATCTTCTGTGAGGTTCCGCTTATCGGCTTCGACGCCCAGCCAGTGAGCTCCGCCGATGCCCATAACAAACGCCGAGGCCAATGCGGCCAGTGTCACATCGACTTTGGAGTTGAAGTCGATGATCGACAGCGTGGCCACGGGACCATAGAGAGCCCAGGAAACCAGCGCCGCGGCCCCACCAGCAAAAACGTTTAGGAGACCTCCAGGACTCCAGGACACCCAGTTATTGCCGACCTTCTTACCCTGCGGCCACAAGAAGAGGTTGTCCGACAACACGATGGCGTTAAAAAACCCGCCCACCAGGCCGCAGGCAGAACTAATAGGACCGCAATCACGCCCGTCATCGCATTCCTCCCAAACGAAGTAGGGCCGGAGCGAGCGAGACCCAACTCCGGCCTTACTTTCGGAGGGGTAACCGCGACTACCTTCCTCCCGAAGGCTTTTGGCCGTGGCCCGCTCTGATGCCGCCACCATCGCAGATTGCAGCGAGCGCGCATTGATCTGTGTCAACCGGCCGAGACCTTCCGCAGCGGCGAGCGCGGCTTTCGCGGCGACCAGCGCATCCAAGTTACGGTGACAGCTTACTCAATCCCCAATCTTCCGAATACGGTGGCGCACCCGTCTTTGCCCGTTCCGGCGGCCACCGCGCGTCGATCCGCCGCGCATCACCCGAGAACGCTTTCCGCGCTCACGTATTTCAGCCCGTGGGCGGCCGCGACCGGCTCGCAGGTGACCTTGCCGTCGTGGACATTAAGCCCGGCGCGCAGGTGCGGATCGTCCTGAAGCGCCTTGCGCCAACCCTTGTCCGCGAGCGCGAGCGTGAAGGGGAGCGTCGCATGGTTGAGCGCGAAGGTCGAGGTGCGCGCGACCGCGCCCGGCATGTTGGCGACGCAGTAATGGACGATGCCGTCGACGACATAGGTCGGATTCGAATGCGTCGTCGGCTTCGAGGTCTCGCAGCAGCCGCCCTGGTCGATGGCGACGTCGACGATCACGGCGCCCGGGCGCATCGTCGCGAGCATGGCCCGCGTAATGAGCTTCGGCGCGGCGGCGCCCGGCAGGAGGACGGCGCCGATGACGAGATCGGCCTTCGTGACAAGATCGACGATCGAAGCGCGCGTCGAATAGACCGTGCGCAACGCCGAGCCGAACTGCGCCGATAGCCGTCGCAGCGCGTCATGCGAACGGTCGACGACGGTGACGGACGCGCCCATGCCGACCGCGATCGTCGCCGCGTGGGTTCCCGAAACGCCGCCGCCAAGCACCAGCACATTCGCCGCCGCGACCCCCGGCACGCCGCCAAGCAGCACGCCGCGCCCGCCCTGGGCATTTTCCAAGGCATGCGCGCCGACTTGCGGCGCGAGCCGACCCGCGACCTCGGACATGGGGGTCAGCAGCGGCAGGCCGCCGTTCGGCGCCGTCACGGTCTCGTAGGCGATGCAAGTGGCCCTCGAGGCGATGAGGTCCTGCGTCTGGGCGAGATCGGGCGCGAGATGGAGATAGGTGAACAGAATCTGCCCGGCATGGAGACGCTTGCGCTCCTCGGCGAGCGGCTCCTTCACTTTGACGATCATCTCGGCGCTGGCAAAGACCTCCTCGGGGGTCGCGACGAGCTCCGCGCCGGCGCGCGCATATTCCTCGTCCGGCGAGCCCGAGCCGACGCCGGCGCTCCTTTCGACGATCACGCGATGGCCGTGAAGCACGAGCTCCGCGACCGCCGTCGGCGTCATCCCGACGCGAAATTCGTTGTCCTTGATCTCCTTGGGAACGCCGACGAGCATGGGGTGCAACTCCTGAAGTCCGACTCGGAATTATGGCGCCTTTCGCGGCCTTGCGCCGCCGCTTTCTTGGGGCTTGCTCGGGCCGGACCCTTTGGCTTCCCCGCGCGGCTCTGATAAGGACGGCGCTGGCTCGGCGCGCGCCCGAGGCGCAACCGGAGAAGCGGGCCCCGTGACCGAAGCCAATCCCGAAATCGCGCAAATGCCGTTCGAGGCGGCGCTGGCCGAACTCGAAGCGATCGTCGATCAACTCGAAAAGGGCGCGGTGACGCTCGAGGATTCGATCAAGCTTTACGAGCGGGGCGAAGCACTGAAGAAGCGCTGCGACGAACTTTTGCGCAACGCCGAGATGCGGATCGAAAAGATCACGCTCGCCGCCGACGGCAAGCCCAAAGGCGTCACGTCGCTGGATGGCGACTGAGAGCCTGTTTCAAAAGCAGCGCGTCATCCTTCGAGGCCGCTTCGCGGCGCCTCAGGACGACGGCGCAGGCTTTTGGGTCAGGCTCTGAGGCGGCGCGCCTCGAAGCCCTCCCGCCTTGCGCGCGTCGTCGAGCGCTGCCGGGCTTTCACGACAGTAAATCATTAATCAAAGATTTATGAAGTTTTGTAACGATCCTGCAAGGAGCGCCGTCTCCGTAATGCTTTGTTAATGAAAACGGCTTCAACTCGTAAAGGTTCATTAACACCCGCCCTCGATTGCGACCAGCAAACCTTGGGCGCGCGTTTGGCGACGAGGCGAAAACGGTCATGCGGACGATTGCGTTTGTGACTCAGAAGGGCGGTTCAGGCAAAAGCACGATTGCCTCGTCGCTCGCGGTTGTGGCGCAGGAGATGAACGAGAAGGTCTGCGCGATCGACATGGATCCGCAAGGCTCGCTCATGACTTGGGCCAAGACGAGGCCCGCGGGCGACATCGAAGTCGTTGCGTCCGGCGCGGCTCGCCTGCCTTCCGTTCTCGCGCAACTGAAGGCGAAGGGGTTCACCCTCGCGATCATCGACACGCCCGGCGCCGAGGGCCCGGCCCCCGCCGCCGCCATGATCGTCGCCGATCTCAACATCATTCCCTCCCGTCCAAGCATGTTCGATCTCCGGGCGAGCGCCAAGACCCGTGCGGCGCTGAAGGACCTCGGCGGCGATTTCGTTTTCCTGCTCAATCAATGTCCGCCGGCGCAGCAGTCGGCGCGCGTGCAAGACGGCGTCGAGACGCTCGAGGAGCTGGGCGGGCTGATCACCCCGTTGATCCTCATGCGCGTCGACTATCAGGAGGCGGCGCGCCGCGGCTGGGGCGTCAGCGAGCTTCATCCGAACGGCGCGGCGGCCGAGGAAATGCGCAGCCTCTGGACCTCGATCTACCGTCGTCTCACCCGGGTCAGACCCCGGTCCGCCGCGCGCGAGGCCGCGTAAAGTCGAACGCGCGAAGATCCTCCCCCACTCGCGCGGATCTCGGCAGGACGCGTCGCGCGCCCTGCCTCTTTTTTCAAGGTTCGATCAGCCGCCGAGCCGTGTCCGGATCGTCTCGCCGCCGCGCTGAATGGTCAGGTCCCATGATCGCGATCGCTCGGCGCAGGCCTTCTCGAGGTCGCGGGTCGTCGCGATCTTCTGCCCATTCACCGCGACGACGACGTCGCCCTTCTGCACGCCGACTTCGGCCGCGGCCGAGCCGTCGCCGACGGCCGCGACGACCACGCCCTGGCCGGCGCCGTCCAGCGACAGCTCCTCTTTGACCGCGGGCGACAGATTCATCACCTCCGCGCCTTGGAACGGCGAGCGGCTCTGGATGGTTAGCGCGTCGCGAGGCGGGATTTCCGGCGCCGACGCCAGCTTCAACACGAGGTCGAGCGTGCGTCCGTCACGCAGGACCTTGAGCTTCGCCGCTCCACCAAGCGGCTTGACGCCGAGCCGGAAGCCGACGCTCTCGGCGTCATCGACAGTCTGACCGTCGATGGCCGCGATCACGTCGCCGCGCTTCAGGCCCGCGTCGGCGGCGGGGCCGACGTCCGAAACCTCAACGACCAGCGCGCCGGTCGGACGGTCGAGGCCGAGATTGTCGGCGATGTCCTTCGACACGTTCTGCAGGGTGGCGCCGAGCCACGGGCGCTTGACCGTCGTGCCGCCGTGGCGCGCCGCGGCCACGACGCCTTTGACCATGTTGACGGGAATGGCGAAGCCCAGCCCCATGCTTCCGCCCGATCGCGAGTAGATCATCGAATTGATGCCGATGAGCCGGCCGTCGAGATCGACCAGCGCGCCGCCCGAATTGCCGGGATTGATCGCCGCATCCGTCTGGATGAAGAAGCCGTAATCGCTGGCGCCGACCTGCGTGCGGGCGAGCGCCGACACGATGCCTTGCGTCACCGTCTGCCCGACTCCGAACGGATCGCCGATCGCGATGACGAAATCGCCGACCTCGAGCGCATCCGAATCGCCGAGTTCGAGCACTGGGAAGTTGTCGCCGCCGCGGATTCGCAACACGGCGAGATCGGTGCGCGGGTCGCGCAGAACGATGTCCGCGTCGAACTCGCGCTTATCCGAGAGCGCGATCTTAACGTCCGTCATGCCCTCGATCACGTGATTGTTGGTCACGACGAGGCCCGAGGGGTCGACAATGACGCCTGAGCCGAGCGCCTTCTGCACCCGCTGGCCCTCGCCGCCGCCGCCGCCGAAAAACCTGCGGAAGATCGGATCGTCGAACAGCGGGTTGCGCGGCATCGTCTCGACCCGCGAGGCGTAGACGTTGACGACCGCGGGTTGAACCTTCTTGACCACTGGCGCGAAGGAGAAGCGAACCTGACCGGGACCCTGCGGCACAACTCTCTGAACCGTGTCCGCGAAGGCGGGGGCGACGAGAAGCGCGAAGACGACGGCGAGCGCCAAGCGTATCAAACCGAACCTCCGGGGCAAAAGCGCGGCTGATATAGGCGGACGCCGCGTGGACTGCAAAGGACGGCGCCGGCCAGTCCCCGGCCGCCCATATCCCGAAAATAGTGACGCATGCAGGGAAGTTATCAAAAAGAATGCGCGGCCGCGCGTCGATAGCGGAGATGCGGCATGCGGAGGCCCGTCGCGGGCGGTGATCTTGCGGCCGGTCAAAATGCGCTGCGATTCGACGGGGCTAAGCCCGCCTTCTCAAACGGGTCGGTTCCTCTGGCTGGACGCGCGAAAGTCTCCGTTCCGCGCCGGCTCCAATCTTGAACCGCGCCACCACGGATCTCGCAAGTTCCTCCGCGCGTTTCGCGAGGCCCGCGCTCGCGGCGCTCGCCTGCTCGACCATGGCCACATTCGTCTGAGTGACCCGGTCGATGTCTGCGACGCCGTTGTTCACGCTTTGCAGCCCCGCGGCTTGTTCGCGCGCGCCATTCGCACTATTGGTGATGACCCCGTCAATCTCCACCACCCGAGTGAAGATCCGGTCCAGGGTGGACCCCGCCGACGTGACAAAGCTGACACCCTCTTCGACGTGGGCGCGCGAGGCCGAGATGAGCGTTCTGATCTCCTTGCTCGCCTGCGCCGATCTCGACGCCAGCGCACGCACCTCGGTCGCCACCACCGCGAACCCGCGACCGGACTCTCCGGCTCGCGCGGCCTCGACCGCCGCGTTCAGCGCAAGCAGATTGGTCTGAAACGCGATCTCGTCGATGACGTCGACGATCGTGTTGATCTCCTGCGACGATTTCTGGATGCGGCCGATCGCGTCGACCGCAGTTCGAACGATCTCTCCGCTCTTTTCCGCCTCGGTCCTGGCTTGAGACACAATCTGGCGCGCCTGGCCCGCGCCGTCCGCAGTCATCTTGACGGTTGCCGTAATCTCCTCGAGCGCGGCCGCCGCCTCCTGAATGCTCGCGGTCTGGGCGCTCGTGCGTTGCGCCAGATCGCCAGCAAGTCCGGAAATCTCCCGCGAGCCCTCCTGCATGTCTTCGGCGTTGCCGACGATCATCGGCATCGCCTGCTGCAAGGTCTCCTGCGAGGCGTTGAAGTCGGTCTTAAGTCGCGCCTAAGAGGCGAGAAATTCACCCGCGAGGCGGAACGTGAGGTCGCCGTTGGCGAGCCGATTGAGAGCGGCGCCAAGCGCATCGACGACTTTAGCCTGTTCCTCTGAAGAAGCGGAACGCAATCGCTCGTTTTGCTGTCGCGCCTCCTCTGCGGCTTGACGATCCGCGGCGGCGGCGGCCTCGGCGGCCTGAGACGCCAGAACGTTGTCGCGAAAGCAAGCGACTGCGCGAGAAATCTCGCCAATCTCGTCCTTGCGGCCTGACGCTGAAAAAGCGACCGACACGTCGCCGCCAGCAAGTTTCTCCGCGTTCAAGGACAGGTCCAGCAAGGGGCGGGCGAGGCTCTTGGCCAATACGAAAGCGCCGATGCTCCCGGCTATCCCTAAGCCGATCGCAGCAAAAAGAAGCAGGGATGTTCCCGCCTTGGCGCTCGCGGCGACCTCGGCAATCCTGGCGCGGGCGTCCCCTCCTGCAAGAGCGAGCGCTTGGTTCAAAAGCGCCTTCAGGCTGTCGGCGTCGCGCTTGAGGAGGTCTTGAGTCGCGATTTCCTGCGCCGGCTTCAGGCCCAGCACGCCTTCGGCCTGGTCTCGCCAGGCGGCGAAGCGCTGAGCGGCATCGCCGGCCAGCTTGGACATTTCGGGGGAAAGGGCCGCAGTTTGCAGACCCGAGAGATCCGAATCCATCGAAGCCGCGCTGTCCTTGAACCGCTTTTCGATTTCCGAAGGCTCGATGAAGTGCGTCATCGCGGTCACCTCGGCGACGAGATCGCTGAGGCGATCGAAGTCGTCGTGGGCGCGACGGGTCAATTCGCCCACATCGATGGATTTGCCGGTCAACACGGCGATCTCCGCGTTGTCGGCGCCGCTGCGATAACTGGCGAAGCCGGCTATGAAGATGCCGACAAACACCGCCAGGAGAAGGGGAATAAGAATCTTGGTTCGAATGGACATCGGCGCGCCCTTTTTCAGTTTGGCAGATTGGGAAGCGGCGTTTCGACTTTCTCGGCCGTCAGCGACCTCAGGAAATTGACGAGGTCCTCGGTTTCCCCGGCAGTGAGCGTGAAAGGCTTGATCAGCGTGGACTTCGACGGGCGGTCGGCCCCTGCCAATTCATAGAAGGCGATGATCGATTGCAGGTCGGCTGATTGGCCGTTGTGTCCGAACGGCGCCCGGTAGATCAGATTGCGCAGGCCCGGCGTCTTGAACGCGTGCTGCGCCATCGGGTTTTCAGGCTCGAGTTTTCCGCGGCCAATGTCGTTGTCGGGAAACCCGACGTCGTGAAACCGGTTGTCGGTGAAGTTCCATCCCGTATGGCAGGCGGCGCAGCCCGCTTTGCCGTTGAATAAGCCGAATCCGCGCTTGGCCGAATCCGAGATTGCCGTCTCCTCGCCCTCGATCCAACGGTCGAACGGCGCAGAGCCGGTCACGACCGTGCGTAGGTCGCGATCGCGGTGAGAAGGGTCTCCTCGCTCACGCCCGCGCCTGGGAACAGGTGATTGAACCAGGCTTGATATTCAGGAATCGCTTTCAGGCGCGACACGATGTCTGGAAACTTGCTGTTCATCTCGGCCGGCGCGGTCAGTGGCCCCTGAGCTTGCTCCTCGAGGTCCTTCGCGCGACCGTCCCAGAAAAAGATCGGTGTGAAAGCGGCGTTAAGCACCGTCGGCGCCTTGCGGGCCAGGGGCGTGTTCGCCGAGCCGATCGGGCCGGGGACCGGCACTTCGTATCCAAATGACGGATCGTGACAACTCGAGCAGCTGAGATTCTGGGTGCCGCTGAGGCGGGGATCAAAGAACAGCATTTTCCCCAGAGTCGCCATTTGCGGGGAGTACGGCGCGGCGGCAGGGAACGGGATTAAGAGCGGTCGCTTGTAGCTTTGCTTCAGGCTGTCGGAGGCCTCGTCCGCCGAGCCGACGCTCGATCCAATTGCAATGAGCATGAGCGCGATCGCGGAAGCCGCACCGCGGCGTCTAAACAGCATGGGACAATCTCCAAAGTCCTGGTTTGACTTCAAAATGAGATCGCCGAGCGCCCGCATCACGCGACGCCCCGGCGCTGGCCAGATCTGGATCGGCAATAGAATCTTATCTTTAGCCAGTGCGGCATGGGGGGGAAAGTCCGTTGGACATCCAGTTCGACATCGGGAACCGCCCGTTCAGCCCGACCCATCGTTCCGCAAAAATAGGACCGCTGAATTAAGAAACGATGAGCATTGGGCGTATCGCGCCAAACGGGCGATGGCCGCCGGCGCGCGTGTTGCGGGCCGCGAGACGAGGGCGTTTTCGCTCGGCTCAATCCGGCCCCTCTTGCGCGGCGAGGCGGTCGAGGAAAGCCGCGGCGCCGAGCGGCGGCCAATGGTCTCGGCGGCGCACAGCGCGGCGATTTTTGCTAAGCACCGAAAGCGACAACCTCGCGAGGCGCCGCCGATGTCAAGCGCACACCGCCTATTCATGCTCATCCGCCGGTACGGACCGCCCTACGATCGCAAAAAGCCGCTCGAAGCGCAGCCTGAGTGGGAAGCGCACCGAGTCTTCATGAATGCGCTGGAGGCGAAAGGCGCGGCGCGGCTCGGCGGACCGCTCGAGGGCGGCGATGACGTGTTGCTCATATTCCGGGCCAGAAACAAGGACGAGATCGAGCGGGATCTGACGGCCGATCCGTGGACGCGTTCCGGGATCCTGATCACCACGCGGATCGCTTGCTGGAATTTGCGGATTGGCGACGTGGCTTAGGGTGACGTGGGGAGTGGAATCCGTGTGTCGGGACTGTGGAGTCGAACAAGGGAGCGGCGGCTTTAGACTGTTCCAAATTGTTCCGTTTCCCTTCGCCGAGCAGGCGCGGGAATTTCACCGGGGAAAAATACGAGCGTCGCCGCAATTCCCCGCGAGGCGGTCGAGATCGCTCCCGAGGGGGAAAGATGCATGGAGTGCCATCACTGTAATGGCTTCACGTTCAAAGTGCGACCGCCTCAGTAGCAGACGTTGACCCGCCGGTTGTCGAGCCAGGCGCCGGAGATGGAATAGATTGGGCGAACCTGCCAGCAGGAGTCGCCGAAGTCAGAGCCCGAGCCCCCACCACGTATAACCTCCATGGCCCCGGCCGCCATAGCGCCCGCGCGAGCGATGGTCCCAGCCATCCCGGCCCCATCCAAGATGGCCCAAGGCGCCGCCAGGCCAGGCGGCTGCGCCGCCGAAACGCGTCATGGCGCCGGCGGAATCGGTCGCCAAGATCGCGGCGGCCGATAGAATGAGCGCCGCCACGCACGCGACGACCGATTTGGTTTTACGGGGGGTCTTACGGGGATACATCGATATTTTCCTCATTCGCCGCGCCGGAGTCCGAAAGCCGGCGCCGACTGCGGCTGCAGGCCTCAAAACCGTCCCTCGTCTCCTCGCCGCCGAAGCATTGAGCAAGGGCCTCGTGCTTTGCCTCGTCAACCGCGTCGCCTGAGCTCGATGCGGACGTCGGAAATGTCGCCGCCGCGGGGCTGGATGCTCACGGTTTGCGTTCGGCCGTTGGAGGTCAGCGAAATGGCGCCAGTGAAAGTGGGGGCGATGATCTCGCCCACGAATTGACCTCCGGAGATGCGGCCGGTCATGTGACCGGACAGATCGCGGCCGGTTTCCCGCCAGTACCCCTGGACGGATTCCCCAGAGGCCTCGGCGTAGCTGTGGATGTCGAGCTTGAAGCTCTCGCTGGCGCAGACGATCGTCTGATTGAGCGCGGCGCCGTCCTTCGCCTCCGAATATTCGGCTCGGCACTGGATCGACTCCCGATGTCCGTTTGATCCGACGATCTGGCCGCCGCCGATCCAAGCGCCCACGAATCGATCGAAGGGGCCGGCCGCCAGGGCGGCGGGCTTCGGCGCGAAAAGGACAATCGCCGCGGCGAGGCCCAACGCCGTCATCGGCGGGCTGCCAAGCCAGGACACGAAAGACATTGTCGCCCTCTCATTTCGGACATTGGATCACTTGGCGCCGCCTCCGAGCCGCATCGTACGGCGGTCGAGCCGAAGAAGGAAGGTGACGACAGGCCTCAGGATCAGGAGATCGGCGACGAGCGCCGCGAGCATCGCAAGCGCGCCCAACCAGCCGAACAGACGAAGGGTCGGCAAGTTGGAGAAGACGAGCGCCGCGAGCCCGCAGGCGAGCACGAAGGCGGTGAGGATGAGCGCGGGCCCCATGAGCACCGTCGCCCGCTCAACGGCGACCGCCGGATCCTCGTTCATCCGCCTTTCCCGCGTCATGCGGTTGAGGAAGTGGATGGTCGCGCTCAGGCCCAAGCCGAACGAGACGAAAAGCGCAACGATGCTGGAGAATTGCAGGCCGTAACCGAAGAGACTCAAGAGCGAGCCGCCGGCGATGACGGGAAAGATTCCCGACGGCAGACAGGCGAGACCGATGCGGGCCGAGCGGAACGCAAAGCCGATAAAGGCGGCGATGAAGGCGAATTCAAAGGTCAGCGCCCGATTCAGCTTGTTGATCATGTTGGCGCTGTTGCGCGCGGCGATCACCGACAGTCCGGTCACCGCGATCCCGTAGCCCGAGTCAGCCTTGCGCACGGCGTTGAGCCGCGCTTCGATCTGAGTGACGATCGGCATGAGCTGCGTCAGGCTCCTGTCGGGCACGAGGCCGAAGACGATGACAGAGTTCTCGTCCTTGGCGATGAAGCGCCGCACGAGAAAGACCGGCAGCTCACTGACATATTGGCGGAGCGCGTCGACGCCAGTCAGGCCCATCTGCCCAGCCAGCCAGCGCCGCAGCAATTCGAGCGACCACACGTTGCCGACGCCCGGCTGGCTCTCCATAGCTCTCTGGACGTCGGCGATCGTCGCAAGCGTCTGCGGCGTGTAGAGGCTCATCCCCGGCGGGAACGTGATCAAGACCTGGATCGGATTCGAACCGCTGATCTCCGCGTCGAGCCGGCCGCTCGCCGCCACCGCCTGCTCCTTATCGGGAACCTCGTCGGCGAGGCGATAGCTTGGCGTGAGGCCGGAATAGACGACGGCGAGACCCGCGACGACCACGAGGTCCACGAGGCTGAAAAAGGCCGGACGGCTCACCATGCGCCGAGCGATCCAGTCGCAGAAGCGGCGGAGCGCGGTTACGCCCGGATCAGCGGCCTTCAACGTTGCGATGAGGCGCGCTTCGTCGCGGATGAGCAAGACGCCAATAGTGGGAACGAGCGAGAGCACGGTGACGAGCGCGATGGCGGTCGCGAGGAACCCCGCCTCGCCGAAGCCGCGGATGAGGTCGCTCGAGGAGGTGAGCAAGCCGAGCAGCGAAAGACCCGCAGCGGCATGGGTGAGCACGCACGCCGGGCCGACGATGAGAATTGCGTTGCGGAAGGCGGTGCGCTTGTCCTTGCCCGCCATCAGCTGATCGCGCGCCGCGAACGTCAGCTGCATGCTGTCGGAAAAGCTGATCACCATGATGAGCGGCGTCATCACGTTGAGGAACATATTGAGGCGGAATCCGAGCCATCCGAGCGCGCCGAGCGCGAACACGATCGCAAGCAGCGGCGGCGTCGCCGCGACAACCATGAGCGACAGGCGCCGGAAGAAGAACCCCGCGATCGCGCATCCGAGCGCGAATCCGACGGCGTTGTAGAGGATCCGGTCGCGCTCGATGGCGTGGCGGATTTCGAGCTGCATGACCGGCACGCCCGTCAGCTCCGCCGTCAGGCCGGCTCCCTGCAGGTCCTCGTCCGACGTCCGGCGGATGTCGTTGACGACCGTCTCGAGCTTCCCTCCGTCGACGACGGATTGCTCGAGCGAAAGGATGATGACCGCGAGCCGGCCGTCGTCCGAGAGCAGCTTACCGCTGACGATCGCGTTGCTCTTCACCCGGTCGATAAGCTCATGGTAGCCGGGCCCTTGTGGAAGGGGTTCGGGAAAGAGGGGCTCCGGCATCCCGCCTTGCGGAGCGGGCTCGCGCGCGGAAAACATCGAGAGAGCGCCGCGGACGCCGTCGATAAGCTGCACGTCGGTGACGAAGTCGCGCAGCTTGTCGACCGACTCGCGCCCGAGCAGTGAATCGCCCGTCACGACGACCATCACGTCGTATTCGCTCGACGGGAAGTCGCGCGAGACCTGCTCGAATTGCGTGAACGCCGGGTCGTCCGAGCGGAACAGCTGGCTGAGCGACTCGTCGGTCCTTATTCGCTGGATTCCCAAAACAGCCAACAAGGCGAGCGCAAGCGCGGCCAGAACCGTGGCCGCGGGTGCCTTGAACGGAATGAGCGCCAGCCGCTCGGCGCCGAATGCGATGCTGCGGCGCCCGCTTGCCGGCTTAACCCATTGGAACATCGAGATCGAGGACCTTCAAGAACAGAACCCCCTGAGTTCCCCCCACGACGCCGACAAGACGTCGCGCAGCGGCTGATGCCAATTGCATAGTATCGCGGTGGGGTTGTGGCGGCCCCATGGCTTGTCTTTTCCCGCATTTCCGCGATGCGGGAGCCGCAAGCCCGGCCTTGACGCAACCGAACCGCCAAGGTTGTTCGCCGTCGTCTTCCATGTGCGCATGGGCTGCAAAGGACGGCGCCGGCCGCCATATCCCCTCTGTCCCGCCCATCTGGCGAGGGTGACGGCGGTGCGTCCGGGGGACATCTAAGGGCGGAAAGGAGCATATCCATGTCCGACGCTTCCAGCCCCTCGCCTTTAACCGCTTTTTCCGCCGCCCTCGCCGATCTTGTCCGCCGCACGGCGCCGAGCGTCGTCTCGGTCAAGTCGCAGCACACGCAATCGAGCGGCTTCGTCTGGCGCCCGCATCTCATCGTCGCGCCGGAGCAAGCGCTGGCGGACGACGGGGAGATTGAGGTCGTCGCTCATGACGGCGTCTCGGCCCGGGCCGAGCTCGTCGGCCGCGATCCGTCGACCGACGTCGCGCTTTTGCGCGTTCAGCGCACGGACCTGCCGCAAACCTCGCTTTCGGCCGGCAGCCCGACGGCCGGCGCGCTCGCGCTCGTCGTCGCCGCGCGGGAGGGCGCCGCCGCGGCGACTCTCGGGATCGTCTCCTATGCCGGTCCGCAGTGGCGCAGCATGCGCGGCGGCCTCATCGACGCGAGAATCGAACTCAGCGCCGGACTGCGCCGGTCGAGCGAGGGCGGGCTCGCGCTCGACGCCGAGGGGCGCGCCTTCGGCATGGCTGTCTACGGCCCGAGACGGCGCACGCTCGTTGTTCCCGCAGCGACGATCGAACGCGTCGCGGAGACGCTCGCCGCAAAAGGCAGGATCGCGCGCGGATATCTGGGTCTCGGCCTGCAGCCGGTGAAGTTAGAGGCCGGCGGCGTGGGGCTCATGACGCTCAGCGTCGACGCCAAAGGCCCCGGCGCCGCAGCAGGCGTCAAGCAGGGGGACGTGATCGTCGCGTGGAACGGCGAGCCGCTCCGCGGCGTCCATCATCTCATGCGCGCGCTCGGGCCCGACAGCGTCGGAACGACGGTCAAGCTTTCGCTGCGGCGGGCGGGCGAGCCGGTCGAGCTCGAGCTCACGATCGGCGAAAGGCCGCAGGCGCAATGAGGCACGCGCCGTCCGCCGCGATCGTCGTCGCGATCGAGATCGGCGAGGGGGCGCTTGCCGATCGGCTGGCGGCGCTTCTGGCGGACGTGCCGGGCTTGCGTCTTGCCGCGCCCGGCGAGCCGGCGGACGTGAGCCTCGTCGCCGCGCGCGATCGGCCTCAGGAGCCCGACGTCGCGCTGACGCCGCGCGAGCTTGACGTGCTCGCGCTCCTCGCCGAAGGCGCATCCAACAAGGCGATCGCGCGAAAACTCGGGATCTCGGTGCACACGGTAAAGTTCCACATCGCCTCCCTGTTCGACAAGCTGGACGCAGACGGGCGGACGGAGGCGGTGGCGCAGGCGGCGCGAATGGGGGCGGTCAGGTTCTAGCCGCCTAGACCCCATAAACGGCGAGCATGACCCCGAACACGGGGATGGCGACAAGGCAAATGCTGAGGCTCAACCTCAGATAGACCGTCTTCCAATAGAGGATTTGCGACAGCAAGGCGATCCTGTGCTTCACCTCTTCAAGCTCAGCGTCGAGATCGTGGTTGAAGGTGAATTGATCCGGGTTCGCGTTGCGCGACAGGTGGAAACTGCTTTTCTCGGAGCGAAGGTATCTGGGGAAAATCGCCAGAATCAGGAAAAAATACGCCGCCAGGAAAGGCGCTAGGATCAGCCACAGCGGAACGTGAGGCATCGACTTCTCATGCGCGCTGAGAACCGGAACCATGAGCAGCGGCAGAAACAGAAGCGCGATGTTGGCCTTGAAGTCGCTCGAGCGAATGGCGTCGGTGTAGACGGCCGCAAAGTCCCGGAAGTGCTTGATTTCGCGTGAGATGCGCTCTTCGTTCGACGGCTTCGCGCGATGCGAAGCATGAGAATCCGCCTCCGAGACGCCATCCGCCTGTGACATGCCGTTGAGCCTTGTGAAACCGTCCCGAAGCTGTCAAGAGACCGCGTCGGCCCGTGTCGCGAACCGCCGCCTCCGCGCTTTCATAGACCGCGGGCACCGCTCAGCTCGCGGACGCCTCCGCTTGGGCCGGGCCGGAATCCTTGCCTTTGGCTTCGACGTCGCGATCGACGAACTCGATCACCGCCATCGCGGCGTTGTCGCCGGGGCGGAAGCCCGCCTTCATGATCCGGGTGTAGCCGCCGTTGCGGTTCTTGTACCGAGGTCCGAGGACTTCGATCAGCTTCTTGACGAGATCGGCGTCGCGCAAGCGCGAGATCGCGATGCGGCGCGCATGCAGGTCGCCGCGCTTGCCCAAGGTCACGAGCTTCTCGACCACAGGGCGAAGGTCCTTGGCCTTCGGCAAGGTCGTCGTGATCTGCTCGTGCTTGATCAGGGCCTGGGCCATGTTGGCGAACATCGCCTGACGATGTTCATGCGTGCGGTTGAAACGCCGCTTGGCGCGTCCATGATACATTGGCGAGTCTCCTTCATCGGGTCTGCGGCCGCCGTGCCAAGGAACGGCCGTTCGTTTTATTCCCCCGCTTGGGGTGAGGGGCTGCGCGGACCTCTCGGAAATGGATGGCCCCGCCCCTCATCCGTCGGGCTGTCGGTCGCCACCCCCGGGTCAAGCTTGGGGGCAGGCTCTTCTCCCCGCGCGGGGAGAAGAGATTCCTCAGTAATGCTCCTCGAACCGCTTGGCGAGGTCTTCGATGTTCTCCGGCGGCCAGCCGGTAACTTCCATGCCGAGATGCAGGCCCATCTGCGCCAGCACCTCCTTTATCTCGTTGAGCGACTTGCGGCCGAAGTTCGGCGTGCGCAGCATTTCGCCCTCGGTCTTCTGGATCAGGTCGCCGATATAGGTGATGTTGTCGTTCTTGAGGCAGTTGGCCGAGCGCACAGAAAGCTCGAGCTCGTCGACCTTCTTCAAGAGCGCCGGGTTGAAGGCGAGCTCGGGGATCGCATGCGCGGCCTCTTCGCGGCGCGGCTCCTCGAAATTGACGAAGACGGCGAGCTGATCCTGCAAGATGCGCGCTGCATAGGCGAGCGCGTCCTCGGCCGACATGGCGCCGTTGGTCTCGATCGTCATCGTCAGCTTGTCCTTGTCGAGGTCCTGGCCCTCGCGGGTCGCCTCGACGCGATAGCTGACCTTCTTGACCGGCGAGAACATGCTGTCGATCGGCAGGAGGCCGATCGGCGAATCCTCGGCGCGGTTGCGATCCGCGGGCACATAGCCCTTGCCGGTCGTCACCGTGAATTCGATGCGCAGGTCCGCGCCCTCGTCGAGCGTGCAGATGACGAGGCTCGGGTTGAGGATCTGGATGTCGCCGGTCGTCTGGATGTCGCCGGCGGTGACCGCGCCCGGTCCGCGGCGCTTGAGCACGAGGCGCTTCACGCCCTCGCCCTGCATCTTGACCGCGATGTCCTTGACGTTCAGCACGATGTCGACGACGTCCTCGCGGACGCCGGGAATCGAGGAGAATTCGTGCAGAACGCCGTCGATGTGGATCGAGGTGATCGCGGCCCCCTGCAGCGAGGAGAGGAGCACGCGGCGCAACGAATTGCCGAGCGTCTGGCCGAAGCCGCGCTCGAGCGGCTCGGCGACGACGTTCGCGATGCGGCGCTGGTCCTCGGTCGCCACTTCGAGCTTCTTCGGCTTGATGAGTTCTTGCCAGTTCTTCTGGATCACGGGTTTGAGCCTTCCATTGGACGGATGCGTGGGCTCGAAACGCCTTGAAAGGCGGCGGGGCCACAGGCGCCGAAACGGCTTCGGCGCATGAAAAGGATCAGACGCGCCGGCGCTTGCGCGGCCGGCAGCCATTGTGCGGGATCGGGGTCACGTCGCGGATCGAGGTGACGGTGAAGCCCGCGGCCTGAATCGCGCGCAACGCGGACTCGCGGCCGGAGCCCGGCCCCGACACTTCCACCTCCAGCGTGCGCATGCCGTGCTCGGACGCCTTGCGGACGGCGTCCTCGGCGGCGATCTGCGCGGCGAAGGGGGTCGACTTGCGCGAGCCCTTGAATCCCATGGTGCCGGCCGAGGACCACGAAATCGTGTTGCCCTGCGCGTCGGTGATGGTGATCATCGTGTTGTTGAAGCTCGAGTTCACATGGGCGACGCCCGACACGATGTTCTTGCGTTCGCGGCGGCGGACGCGGGTTGCTTCTTTTGCCATTCCTTATGCCCTTCAATCGCGCGTTCCCGCGCGCCAAATCCTGAAACGAATTACTTCTTCTTGCCGGCGATCGGCTTCGCCTTGCCCTTGCGGGTGCGGGCGTTGGTGTGCGTGCGCTGGCCGCGCACCGGCAGCTGCCGGCGGTGCCTAAGGCCCCGATAGGCGCCGAGGTCCATCAGGCGCTTGATGTTGATCGCCACATCGCGGCGAAGATCGCCTTCGACGATATAATCGCGGTCGATCGTCTCGCGGATCTGCATGACTTCCGCGTCCGACAACTGGGAGACGCGCCGCTCCGAGGGAATATGCACCTTCTCGCAAATCTCTTCGGCCTTTTTCGGCCCGATCCCGTGAATGTACTGAAGCGCGATGATGACGCGCTTGTTGGTTGGAATGTTGACTCCGGCTATACGAGCCATTCGCTCTCATGCTCCATTTCGGCGCCTTTTTTCGGCGAGACGCTGAAAGAACGCCGCGGGACAAACCATCCCGGCGTCCGGTGGAGGCCGGCCCTTGCCGAGAATCCCTGAAAAACGCAAAAAGTCCCATGCGCTCGACGGCGCCGGGACCCAGGTTACGTTTGGGATAGCGCGCATTTAGTGGCTCGCCGGCAATTGTCAAGCAAAATCGCGGGCGGCGAACGCATCGCGCGCTCAGAAGGGTTCGAGAGGGGATGGAGGCGCGAGCGGTGTCGGACCTCGTCCTGAGCTTGTCGAAGGACGAGCGGGCGCACGCTGGAGCATCCCTCGAGACCCCGCTTCGCGGGCGCCTCAGGATGACGGCCGCGAGCCGATCGAACAGCAGCCGCGGGCGACCTTACTCCACCGGGCACGGCGGCGCGTTCCAGATCCCGCTCGCATATTCCTGGATCGTCCGGTCGCTCGAGAATTTGCCGGAGGCCGCGATGTTGAGAATAACCTTGCGCGTCCACTCCTCCGGCTGACGGTGGAGCGCGATCACTCGCTCGTCCGCCTGCAGGTAGGACTTGAGGTCCGCGAGGTGCATGAACGGGTCGCCATGTGTCAGCAGCGCTTCCCGCAACGGCTCGAAAATTCCGGGCTCGTCGCGGCTGAAGCGATCGGAGAAAATGAGGTCGAGCGCTTTCCGCGTTTCGGGCTCGTTCTGATAGTGCCACGAGGGGCTGTACCAGCCGCGGCTGTTCGCGACCTCATCCGCGGTGAGGCCGAACAGGAAGAAATTCTCCTCACCGGCCTCCTCCGCCATCTCGATCGTCGCCCCGTCGCGCGTGCCCAGCGTCAGCGCGCCGTTCATCATGAACTTCATGTTGCTCGTGCCGCTCGCCTCGTAGCCGGCGGTCGAAATCTGGTTCGATACGTCGGCGGCCGGAATGATGCGCTCGGCGAGGGAAACGTTGTACTCGGGCAGGAACACGACCTTGAGCCGGCCCCGCACGTCGGAATCGGCGTCGATCGCGGCGGCGATGTTGTTGATCAGTTTGATGATGATCTTCGCGAGGCGGTAGGCCGGCGCGGCCTTGCCGGCGAAGAAGAAGGTCCGCGGCGACACGGGATCGTTCGGATTGGCCGACAGGCGATTGTAGAGCACGACGATGCGGAGCGCGTTGAGAAGCTGACGCTTGTATTCGTGGATGCGCTTGACCTGGCAATCGAAGATCGAGTCCGGATCGACCGAGACGTCGAGGCGGGCGCGCACCCAATCGGCGAAGCGCGCCTTGCAGATGCGCTGCGCCTCTTGGATCTCGGCGCGAAATCCGGCGTCGTCCACCAGGGCTTTGAGCTTTCGCAATTCGGCAAGATCGCGGATCCAGGAATCGCCGATCGCCGAGGTGATCGCTTCGGCGAGCGACGGATTGGCGAGCCGCATCCAGCGCCGCGGGGTGACGCCATTGGTCTTGTTGTTGAAACGGTCCGGGAAAATCGCAGCGAGATCGCTCACCGTCATCGTGCGCAGGAGATTGGAATGGATCGCGGCCACGCCGTTCGTGCTGTGGGAGCCGACGATGCCGAGATTGGCCATTCGCGCAGTTTGCTCGGGGCCCTCCTCGATGAGGCTCGCGCGGGCGGCGCGCCCGTGATCGTCCGGGAAGCGCGTGTGAACGTCATCGAGCAGGCGCCGGTTGATCTCGAAGATGATCTCCATCTGGCGTGGCGCGATGATGTGGATCCACTCGACCGGCCACCGCTCCAGAGCTTCGGGCAGGAGGGTGTGGTTCGTGTAGGCGAGCGTGCGCCGGGTGACATCCCAGGCGGCGTCCCAATCGAGGCCGGCGCCGTCCAAAAGGATGCGCATGAGCTCCGGCACGGCGAGGGTCGGGTGCGTGTCGTTGAGCTGGATGGCGGCCTTTTCGGGCAGCGTCCGCCAATCCGTATTCGTCTCGCGAAACCGGCGAACGAGATCGGCGAGCGAACAGGCGACGAGAAAATACTCCTGCATCAACCGCAGCGCGCGCCCCTGCGGCGTCGAGTTGTCGGGGTAGAGGACCCGGGTCAGGGACTCGGCCCCGAGCGACTCGGCCATCGACGCGACGAAGTCGCCGTGGCTGAACCTCTGAAAATCGAAAGAACGAGCAGCCGCCGCGCTCCACAAGCGCAGCGTGTTGACAGTCTGGCCGCCGTAGCCGACCACCGGCCGGTCATAGGGGACGCCGATCAGCGTCGAGGGATTGTTCGGAACGAGGCGGAGGTTCCCGTCGCGCAATTCCATGGTGCAGCCGAGCCTGACTTCGACGCTCTCGCCCGGCCGCACCACTTCCCACGGGTCCGGATGACTGAGCCAATTGTCCGGCTGCTCCTCCTGCCAGCCGTTGCGGAACTTCTGGCGGAAGATGCCGTGCTCGTAGCGCAGTCCGTAGCCCATCGCCGGAATGGCCATCGTCGCCATCGAATTGAGGAAGCAGGCCGCGAGGCGTCCGAGGCCGCCGTTGCCGAGGCCCGCGTCCGGCTCCTCCTCGACAAGCTCGATCCATCGAGGCCCATGCTCGTCGAACGTTGCCCCGACGACCGGATCGAGCATCAGGTTCATGACATTGTTGGCGAGCGACCGGCCGATCAGGAACTCGATCGAGACGTAGTAGACCCGCTTCGGGTCCTTGGCCTCATAGGCCTCATTCGTGCGCAGCCAGCGGTCCGAAAGCACGTCGCGAACGGCGCGCGCCGTGGCTTCGTACCGTTCGCGGGCGTCCGCCGACTGAGGTTCGACCACGTTGTCGAACTTGAGGTGGCGCTCGTAGAGCGCGTCGGGCGAACCGGCGAAACGCGGCGCGCTGCAACCATAGCTGCGCAGGAGCGCATCCACGTCGGGAGCCGGGCGCGGTTCGCGATTCGGCGTTTGCAGCCTTCCCATGGTTTTCCTCCTGCGTGGTCTGTCGTGATCGAGTCGCCGCGGGCGCCCGGGCGCTCGCGCACGTTGTCACAAAGCTTGCCTCTTAGGCCGCCGATATATGACCAATATGACACCGGGCCGCCGCCGCGCATTCGCCGGCTCAAACACCGGGCCGACCGACCGCTTTCTGCGCATCCTGATCGGCCTTGTTCTCGTCGCATTTGCGCTCGCCTTGCGGGCAGGGCGCGGGGCGCGTTTCGGTGAATGACGCTTGCGTGACGATCTTTCCCGGGTCCGCCCCTCGCCCCTCGCAAATTCGCCGGATTCCCTTTATAGCGCCACCGACCGACCCGCCGGCGACCGGCGAATGACGCTTCCAAGGAGCCCCAATTGAACAACACGTTTCCCGAGCATCTGCGCTCGACCGCCGCGGCGCTCGCACTCGCCCTCGGCGCGTCTCTCATCTTCGCCGGCGCCGCCCACGCCGATCCCAAGGTCGTGGCGACAGTCGACGGCGCGCCGATCACCGACCAGGACGTCGCCGACGCGATGGCGGACATCGGGCCCGGACTGCCGCAAAAGCTCGACGCCGCCGCGCGCCAGAAATACGTGCTCGACTATCTGATCGACCTCAAGCTCGCCGCCAAAAAGGCCGAGGCCGACAAGCTCGATCAGACGCCGGAATTCGCCCGCAAGCTCGCCTATCAGCACGACAAGCTCGCTATGGAGGAACTCTTGAGCTCCGTCGCCAAGTCGGCGACCACCGACGAAGCCGAACACAAGGCCTATGACGAGGCCGCCAAGGCCGAGCCGCCGCAGGAGGAGATTCACGCCCGCCACATTCTGTTGCCGACCGAAGACGAGGCCAAGAAGGCGCTCGACCGCGTCAAGGCAGGCGAGGACTTCGCCAAGGTCGCGACCGAACTCTCCAAGGATCCGGGCGGGGAGGGCGGCGACCTCGGCTGGTTCACCAAGGACCGCATGGTGCCGGAATTCTCCAACGCCGCCTTCAAGCTGAAGAAGGGCGAGATTTCCGAGCCGGTCCATACGCAGTTCGGCTGGCACATCATCAAGGTCGAAGACACGCGCACCAAGACCTTCCCGCCATTCGAGCAGGTGAAGGATCAGGCGGCGCGCTACGTCGCGCAGAAGGCCGAAGGCGAGATGGTCTCGTCGCTTCACAGCGCGGCCAAGATCGAGATGTTCGATGCGGACGGCAAGCCGCTGCCGCCCCCGGCCCCGGCTGCGGCGCCGGCCAAGGACGCGCCGGCGGGCGCCGCGGGAAGCGCCGACAAGCCGAAGACCCCGTAAGAGTCGACTTCCGAAGCGCGGGCCTTTCGCCCGCGTTTCTTTTTGCCCCCGGGGACTTGCATCCATGGCCGCGCCCGCTCCGCTCTCTCCGCTCGCGCCGAAGAAATACCCCGCCATTCCGCCAATTGTTGGCGTGCGTTTCGCGACCATCGCAGCTGGCGTGCGCTACGCGAACCGGACCGACGTGATGATGGCCCTGTTCGACGAGCCGGCCGCGGTCGCCGGCGTCTTCACCCGCTCGAAATGCCCCTCCGCGCCAGTCGACTGGTGCCGGGCTCACTTAAGCGGCGGAAAAGCGCGGGCGCTCATCGTCAATTCCGGCAACGCCAACGCCTTCACTGGACATAAGGGCATGGAGGCGGTCGAAGTCGTGGCTCAGGCGGCCGCCAAGATCCTTGGCGCCAATCCATCCGAGATCTTCATGGCCTCGACCGGCGTCATCGGCGAGCCACTCGAGGGAACCCGCATCGCCCGCGTCATCGGCGACCTCGCCAAAGAAGCAAGAGAGGATCGGCTCATGGACGCCGCCAAGGCGATCATGACGACCGACACCTATCCGAAGGTCGCCACCGCTTTCGTCAAGCTCGGCGACGCGATCGTCAAGCTCAACGGCATCGCCAAGGGCGCGGGCATGATCGCGCCGGACATGGCGACCATGCTCTCTTACGTGTTCACCGACGCGCCGATCTCCTCGGCCGCGCTGCAGACGATGCTGTCGAAATCGGTCGGGCGCTCATTCAATTCGATCACCGTCGACAGCGACACCTCGACCTCCGACACGCTCATGATCTTCGCCACCGGCGCGGCGAAAACGGCGCCGCGCATCGAGGACGCCGCCGATCCGCTCGCCGCCCCCTTTCAGCGCGCGCTCGACAAGCTCTTGCGCAACCTCGCCCAGCAGGTCGTGCGCGACGGAGAGGGCGCGCGCAAGTTCATCGAGGTCAACGTCGAGGGCGCCGCGACCCGCAAGGCCGCGAAGCGCATCGCGATGTCGATCGCGAATTCGCCGCTCGTCAAGACGGCTTGCGCGGGCGAGGACGCGAACTGGGGCCGCGTGGTCATGGCCGTCGGCAAGGCGGGCGAGAAGGCCGAGCGTGACAAGCTCGACATCTTTTTCGGCAAGATCCGCGTCGCGCATCAGGGCCTGCGCGATCCGGATTACGATGAAGCGGCGGCCGGGGCCTATATGAAAAAGGATTCGATCGTCATCACCGCCGATCTCGGCATCGGACCCGGGCGCGCGACGGTATGGACCTGCGACCTCACCAAGGACTACGTCGCGATCAACGGCGACTATCGTTCGTGAAGCTCATCCTCGTCGTGGCGGCGGCGCTTGTCGACGCTGACGGCCGCGTGCTCATCGCCCAGAGGCCGAAAGGCAAGCGGCTCGAGGGCTTGTGGGAATTTCCCGGCGGCAAGATCGATGCCGACGAGGGACCTGAGCAGGCGCTGATCCGCGAGCTTCGCGAAGAGCTCGGCATCGTCGTGAAGGCCGACTGCCTCGCGCCGTTGACCTTCGCGAGCCATTCCTACGACGACTTCCACCTTCTCATGCCGCTCTACGTCTGCCGCCGCTGGGAAGGTTTTGTCGCGGCCCTCGACGGACAGGCGCTGAAGTGGGTGCGGCCGAAGGACCTGCGCGCCTATCCGATGCCGCCCGCCGACGCGCCGCTGATCCCCCATCTCGAGGATTTGCTCGGTTGAGTCGGACGAGAGCAGTTCAGGGAGACGCGGTCCAGGTCTTGTAGTCCTCGTCCGACATTTTCGGCAACGCCTTGATGAAGGCGACGATCGTCCAGATTTGCTGGTAGGACGTCCCGGCCAGGCCGAAGCTCGGCATCCCGGTCAGCTTGACGCCGTTCTTGATCGCCCAGAAGAGTTCGGAGTCGGTCCGCTCCTTCGCCATCACCTTGAGATCGGCGGGAACCGGCTTCAGCCCTTCGGAAAACTTGGCCCAATCCTTGTCCGGCGGCCCGCCATGACAATTGACGCAGCCGATCGTGGCGTAAGCGCGCGCGCCGGCCTTCACCGTCGCGGGATCGTCGAGTGAAGCCGGCGGCGCCTCGGTTGCGTGCCGGGCGACCGAGGCCGCACGCACGGTGGCCAACGCCCAGTTGACGATGGCCGGATTGTCCTCGTTTTCGGCGACGCTGTAGAAGCCGCCAAAGAAGAAGATCGCCGCGGCAATGGCGATGAGGATTGCAAGCGCGCCAATGAAGGCCAGGAGTTGCATGGGGCCTGCTCCTTTTCCTGTCGGTAGCCCTAGGACCAGCGAGACTGCGGCGACGCCGTTGCGTCCTCATACATTCCCTGAAGGCATCGAGGAATTCAATCCCCGGACACGCCAGAGCGAGCGCTCAGCCGAACAGCGCGACGCCTTCGGCGATCGCCGCCTTTTCCAGGGCGCGATCGAGCGTCGCGAGCGGCAGTCCCTCGCGTATGGCGAGCTCGAGATAGGCGGCATCGTAGACGGTCAGTTTTCGCTCGCGCGCAAGCGCCAGCAAGTCGAGGTCTTGCCTCGGAGATTCCAGTCTTATTCGCATTCTCGACAACTCCCGAACGAACTCTGCCGACTGGGCCGCCGTCACGCGCCGCCGCCGCTCGTTGACGAAGAGCGCATTGCGGATTTCGAAGAAGAACAGGCATGGAGAGCAGGCCCCAAGGCGCGTCAGGGACTCGACAACAAATTCGACGCGAGCATCGGTCTCGTCTTCCAGAAACCACGTAGCGACAACCGAAGCATCGATAACAAATCCGCTCGATATTTGATGCCCTCACGAATCGAGGCCAATATCTCCGCGCGGGGCGCCTTGCCGACCTTCTCTCGCAACGCGCGCAACCGCTCCAGCGCCTCGGCGGCTTCCTTCTTGGGCGCCTCGGTCTCGGGCACGAGTAGCGCGACCGGCCTGCCGTGTCGCGTGATCCGAATAGTTTGGCCGTGCTCCACTTGGTCCAATAACTCGGCGAACCGCGCCTTGGCGTCGGAGGCTTGGTACTCGAGAATGTCAGGCATCTGTTTTGACCGATTTAATTGACCGGTCTAAATAGCGCGTTCTCCGGCGGCGGGCCAGACTGTCCCGCGCGAAACCGCGCCTTAATGCGCGATCCCTATTCTGTCGTTATGGCTTCGTCCTCTGATGCCGCCGACCTCGCCGCTCTGCCCGCCGCGCCGGATCTCGCTGCGGCGGTCGTCGCATGGCTGCGCCGGCTCAAGCACGAGCGGCAGATGTCGGCGCACACGATCGAGGCGTATGGGCGCGACGCGCGCCAGTTTCTCGCCTTTCTCAGGGAACGCTTCGGCGCGCCCCCTTCGATCGCCGACTTTACCGATTGCGCGCCGGCGGACTTGCGCGCGTTTCTTGCGCGCCGCCGCGCGGAGGGCGTCGACGGCCGGTCGCTGCAGCGCGCGCTCTCGGCCCTGCGCTCGCTCGCGCGTCACATTGCCCGCGAGGGCGGCGAGACGGCTTCGGCGCTTGGCGCGATCCGGGCGCCGAAGGCCGCCCGCCGGCTGCCCCGGCCCTTGAGCGCGTCCGACGCGCGAGCCGTCGCCACGACCGCTCCGCGCGAGGGCGAGGCGCGCGATCCATGGGTGCTCGCGCGCGACGCCGCGGTGCTCGCGCTCTGCTACGGCGCGGGCTTGCGCATTTCCGAGGCGCTGGGAATCCGCCGCGCCGACGCGCCTGTCGGCGCCTGCGAGGCGGTCGCCGTCGTCGGCAAGGGCAAGAAGACGCGCGAGGCTCCCGTCATCGCGCCCGTGCGCAAGGCGGTGGAAGATTATCTCGCGCTCTGCCCTTATGCGCTCAAAGCCCACGGGCCGCTGTTCGTCGGCGCGAAAGGCGGCCCCTTGTCGCCGCGCATCGTTCAGCTCGCGATGGAGCGGATGCGCGGCGCGCTCGGTCTCCCCGACAGCGCGACGCCGCACGCGCTGCGCCATTCGTTCGCGACGCACCTGCTCGCGCGCGGCGGCGACTTGCGCACCATCCAGGAGCTGCTCGGCCACGCGTCCCTGTCGACCACGCAAGTCTACACCGGGGTCGACGGGGCCCGCCTCCTCGCCGCCTACCGCTCCGCCCACCCGCGGGCGTGAGCTTAGCCGCCATATCGACGGCCTCGGGCGGGGGCGCTATGAAGATGGCCTTTCGCCATTCTCGAGGCTCCCCAATGACCGGCAAGCGCATCGTGTTCACCGGCGGAACCGGCAAGGCCGGCCGCCACGCCGTCCCGCATCTCGTAGCGCACGGCTTTTCGGTGCTCAACGTCGATCTGAAGCCGCTGGACGTTCCCGGCATTCCGACGCTGATCGCGGATCTGACCGACAGCGGGCAGGCGTTCAACGCGCTGACCACCCACCCGACCTTCGCCGGCTTCGATCAGGGGCGCCCGCCGAGCCCGCCGGACGCGGTCGTCCATTTCGCCGCCATCCCTCGCGTCCTGATCGAGCCGGACAATGTGACGTTCACGACCAACGTCATAAGCACCTACAACGTGATCGAGGCGGCGATGAAGCTCGGCGTGCGCAAGGTCGTCATCGCCTCGAGCGAGACGACCTACGGCGTCTGCTTCGCCGAGGGCGACAAGGACTTCCATTCCTTCCCGCTGGAAGAGGACTACGACGTCGATCCGATGGACTCCTACGGGCTTTCCAAGGTCTGCAACGAAAAGACCGCGCGGGCCTTTGCGATGCGCTATCGCGCGGACGTCTATGCGCTCCGGATCGGCAACGTGATCGAGCCGCACGAGTACGGTGAGTTCCGGCGCTTCCTCGCCGATCCGCCGATGCGCAAGCGCAACGCCTGGAGCTATGTCGACGCCCGCGATCTCGGCGAGATCGTAAGGCTGTGCCTCGAAAAGGACGGCCTGGGCTTCCAGGTGTTCAACGCGGTCAACGACACGATCACGCTCGACGTGCCCACCCGCACGGCGCTCGCAAAGCTTTGCCCCAAGACGCCGATCACACGCGAGATGGGCGAGTTCGAGGCCCCCTTATCGAACCGCAAGGCGCGCGAAGTGCTCGGATTCAAGGAAGCGCATAATTGGCGCAAGTACGTGGAGGGCGCGGGCCCCAGCCTTACCGGATGGCTCTGAGCTCTCAACGATTTGTCCGTGGGCTGCTTTGACGGCGTCGCCGTGGTCATTCTTCCGCTGGAGGGGAGCGCTCCGCCCCTGAAAAAGCCAAGCCTCTGATACTACGAGATCTTCCGCAACCCCCCTGGGAATTTTCCGGGACGGCAGGCTGATCCGCCGGGATTGGTCGCCCGGATTCGCTGGGCGAAAGTTCCGCAACCCGGCGGTTGACGCAACGTTTGCTTTTGACTAACGGCTTTGGAGACCGCTTCCGCCTCAACCTGATTGCAACGAACCATCCGCCTGTCCGATGGCTGGCCGCACATCCTGCGGATAAGAATCGTAAATTGTGACGCCCTCGCTCGGAGACGCTGTCATGAGTTCGGTCTGGGAAAAGCTGTTTCGAAACGGTCCGGCGCCGGCGAACGATGCGGACCAATCCTCGTTCCGCTACAACTCCGATAACGAGACGCCTCGTGAACAGGGCGGTTTCGCCGAGCGCCGCAGCGGCGCCACGAAGTCGCAGAAGGTCGCCCGGACGTTCGACTCGATCGGCCGGCGCAACGAGGCCTTGAGAGCGCAGCTCGACGCCGTCGAGTTTTCCTTCCGCAACATCGAGGCGATCCGCGGCCAGTTTCACGAGACACTGATCCCGATCGATCAGACGCTCGCCGAGATCGAGCGCACGAAGATCGCCCACGTCGAAGCGGAACGAAAGCTCGAAGGCCTGACCGCCGCGCACGAGCGATTGAAGAGCGACCATGCCGCAGCGACCCTCGAGCGCAACGCGCTCTCGGTCAAGCAGGAGGAACTGGTCGCGCGGATCAGCGACCTCGAGCGGGGCCTCACGGCTGCCGAGGCGGCTTCGTCCGAGGCGCGCGCAGCGCTTGCCGAACGGACCGCGAAACTCGAGCGCATCGAACGCGAGCTCGAGGATAATCGCCGTCGCCTGCACACCGTCAGCGAGCAGCTTCCTGCGCTCAGGGCGGAATTCGCGGCGAAGGAGAAACGCCTTCAAGAGGTCGAGCAGCAGCGGGCGAGCCTGCACGATCAGCACGATCTCCTGGCTCAGGAGAACCGGTCGCTGAGGGGCCGCATCGACGAGTTTGTCGCCAATGTCTCGCGCCTCAATCGTCAGATCGGCGACTTGGAAGTGCGGCGCGACGACGCGAACAAGCGTATCGAGGAGCTCGAGACGGCGCTCAGTCAGGAGACCACCGCGCACGCGAAGCTCAAGGCCGCGCATCTCGATGCGGCCGAGGCTCATCGCATGAGCGTGGCCAAGCTCAAGGAAGAACTCGGCGCGTCGACGACGCGCTCGGAGGCCGCGGAACGCCTCCTGTCGGAGTCGCGCGCGGCGTTGCGCGAGCGCGAAGCGGCGATCCGCGGATTCGAGCAACGGGCGCTCGAAAGCTCGCTCGCGGCCAAATCGAAGGAGGTCGCGCTCGCCGACCTCGAAAAGGACGTCAACGGGGCGCGCGCGATGTATGCGGAAGCGGACGCAGCCCGCGCCGCCGCGGTCGAGCGCTCGGCCGCTCTCGCCAAGGCGCTCGAAGACAAGGACGTCGCCTTGCAGCGCGCGGAACAGAGAATTGAATCGCTCGAAGGCAAGTTTGCCGAGCAGGGAAAATCGACCCTCGCCGAACGTGAGCTCTACGAGGAAAAGATCGCCAAGCTCAAAGAGCAGATCGAGGCCGAAAGCGCGGCGCGCGCTTTCGCCGAAGGCGCCTTGCAATTGGCCCGCCAGGAGCGCGGCGCGCGGCATCAGGAGAGCGAGGCGGGCCCGAACGCCAGGGACGGCGATGCTCAGCGCGACAAGAACGAGAAGATCACGCGCTTGAGGGGCTAGGTCCCCCGCGGCTTCGCGCGCGACGTCGGGGCCGCGCTCGCCGGATCCTCCGGCCAGAAGTGGCGGGGATAGCGCCCGCGCAGGTCGGACCGGACGGCGGCCCATGAGCCGCGCCAAAAGCCCGGCAGGTCGCGCGTGATCTGGATCGGACGGTGAGCCGGCGAAAGCAATTGCAGGGTGAGCGGAATCCGGCCGCCGGCGACCGACGGATGCTCGGCAAGTCCAAACAACTCCTGGACGCGCAGCGCGATCGACGGTCCGCTTTCGGCCTCATAGTCGATCGGAGCGACCGTCCCTGTCGGCGCGACGAAGTGGGTCGGCGCCTCGTCTTCGAGCCGGCGCGCAAGGGCGAAAGGGAGCCTGGCCCGCAGGGCCTCCGACAAGTCGTCGGCGCCGATGTCGTTAAGGCGCGTCTTGCCGAGGAGAAACGGCGCGAGCCAGTCGGGATCGTCGGCCAGGGTCTCGTTCGAGAGATCCGGCCAGGCCTCGCCTTCCGCGCGCCGCAGGAACATCACCCGGTCGCGCCATTGCTTGAGCGCCTTGCTCCACGGCAGGCGCTCGAGCCCAAGCGAGAGGACGCCGCGCGCGAGCGCGACCGCCGCGGTCTCGTCGTGGGGCACGGGAAGCGTCTGCTCGGCAAGGACGATCGCGCCGAGCCGCCGGCTCCGGCGCGCCCGCAAGGCGGCGGACGCCTGGTCGAAGGCGAGTTCGTCCGACGTCTCGATCGACCGGGCGGCGACGGCCTCGATCTCGTCGAGCGCGAGCGGCGCGGCGAGAAGGATGCGCGCCGACGCCGCGCGCCCGGCGATCTCGCCGATCGCGAGATAGGGTTCGCCCGCGAGCGCCTCGTGCGCGTCGAGCGCCGCCGCGCGCCCGTTCGCCATCAGGAATTCGCCGCGCCTCCCGCGCGCTTTGGCGATGCGCTCGGGGTACGCGGAGGCAAGCAAGGCGCCTGAGTGCGACGGCAAGCCCTCATCCGGCCCTTCGGGCCACCTTCTCCCCAGGGGAGAAGGGTTGCGCCCCCTCTCCCTCCGGGAGAGGGCCAGGGTGAGGGTGAGGGCCTCCGCCCTCTCGGCCAATCCCTTCGCGAGCCGTCGCGCGTCGTCAGCCCGCTGCGAATGGTCGCGGCGAAAGGCCTCGAGCCGGCTCGTGAGATCGACCGCGACGCCCCCGAGCCCGCGCTCGGTCAAGAGGACCGCAACTTCGCTCGCCAATCGCGCATCGCCCTTTCGCGCCGCATCGATGACCATGCGCGCGAGCCGCGGCGGCAGGGCGAGACGCGCGATCGATCGGCCTTCGTCGGTGATGCGGCCTTCGCTGTCGATCGCGTCGATGGCGGTCAGAAGAGCGCGCGCCTCGTTAAGCGCGCCGCGCGGCGGAGAATCGAGGAAGGCGAGCCGCGCGGGGTCGGCGACGCCCCATGCGGCGCAGTCGATGAGGAGCCCCGAGAGGTCGGCCGTAAGAATCTCGGGCGCCGCATAAGGCTCGAGGCCGCCGTTCGCCGCCTCCTCCCACAAGCGAATGCAGACGCCGGGCTCGACGCGACCGGCGCGTCCGCGCCTCTGGTCGGCGTTGGCGCGGGAAACACGGATCGTCTCGAGCCGGGTCAGTCCGATGTCCGGCTCGTAGCGGGGCACGCGCATGAGGCCGCTGTCGATCACCACGCGCACGCCCTCGATGGTCAGCGAGGTCTCCGCGATCGAGGTCGCAAGCACGATCTTGCGCCGCCCCTGCGCCGCCGGCTGAACCGCGAGGTCCTGCGCGCGCTGATCCATCGCGCCGTATAGCGGCGCGATGTCGATGTCGGGCCGCTTGACGCGCGCGCCGAGCATGTCGGCGACGCGGCGGATTTCGCCCTGGCCAGGGAGGAAGACGAGGATCGAGCCGGTCTCATCGTCGAGCGCCTGCAGCGCCAGCCGCGCGACTTCGTCTTCGATCCGCGCGCCTGGCCGCCGTCCGGTGTAGCGGGTCACGACCGGATAGGCGCGGCCTTTGCTCTCGATCAGCGGCGCGTCGCCGATGAGCGCGCGCACACGCGCGCCGTCGAGCGTCGCCGACATGACGATGAGGCGCAGATCGTCGCGCAAGCCCTGTTGCGCGTCGAGCGCGAAGGCGAGGCCGAGATCGGCGTCGAGCGAGCGTTCGTGGAATTCGTCGAACAGGACCGCGGCGACGCCATCGAGCGATGGATCGTCGAGGATCTGCCGTGTGAACACGCCCTCGGTGATGACCTCGATCCGCGTGCGGGCCGAGACCAGGCTCTGCAGCCTGACGCGCAGGCCGATCGTTTCGCCGACCTTTTCGATTAAGGTCGCGGCCATCCTTGACGCTGCGGCGCGCGCCGCGAGCCGGCGCGGCTCCAGGAGAAGCAGACGCTTGTCCCTCGCCCAAGCCTCATCGAGGAGAGCGAGCGGGACGCGCGTGGTCTTGCCCGCGCCGGGCGGCGCGACGAGCACGACGTTCGCGTGCGCGGCGAGCGCGGAGCGCAAGTCTCCGAGCACGTCGTCGATCGGCAAAGGCGCGTCAGGAGCGGTCATCCGCGCTTGTCTTTCGCAGCCTCGTTCGATGAAGGCAACGTCGACCGGGGAAGCTCGGCAATTGCTGCGGAATCCCGCGTGCTTGCGGCGCCAAAGCATCGGCGCCAAAGTAGGTAGATCTGCATATGGCGCGGATCAGGGATGCGTATTATCGTTTGCTTGCTTTCGTGGAGGAAGCGGCGGCACACTATGGGCTCTCGCGCGCATGGATGCGTGAGCCCATAAATGGACCCTGACGGGGAGGAACAGATGACGAAGCTGAAGGGCGCGCTCCTTGCGGGCGCAGCGCTGGGATACTGCCTGATGCTCGGCCTTGGATCGGCCGGGGCCAACGAATCGGTGATCAAAGGCGGCCAGGACCCCAACGAATGGGCGGTCTACGGCAAGGACTACGCCAACACGCGCTACAGCCCGCTGAAGTCCATCAACACGAGCAATGTGTCGCACCTGACGCTGGCCTATTCGTTCCAGTTCGGCTCGCTGCGCTCCAACGAATCCACGCCGCTCGTCATCGGCGACACGCTGTACGTTTCGACGTCCTGGGGTCCGAAGTACGTCTATGCGCTCGACGCCGCGACCGGGGCGCGCAAGTGGACCTATGAACCCGACATGCCCGACGACACGCTGCAGTACGCCTGCTGCGACGTCGACAACCGCGGCGTGACCTACGCCGACGGTAAGATCTTCGTCGGCCGCCTCGACGGCAAGCTGGTCGCGCTCGACGCCCTGACCGGCAAGCAGCTCTGGATCACCGAAGTCGTCGACTACACCCAAGGCTCGGTCATCACCTCGCCCCCGCTGGTGGTGAAGAACCTGGTCATCAGCGGCTTCGGTGGCGGCGAATACGGCGCGCGCGGCTCGCTCCAGGCCTACGACATCAACACTGGCAAGCAGGTCTGGAAGACCTGGACCGTCCCGCTCAAGGACGAACCGAACGGCGACACCTGGAAGGGCGACTCCGCCCAGCACGGCGGCGGCGCGCCGTGGCTCGTCGGCTCCTACGATCCCAAGACCAACACCGTCTTCTGGGGCACGAGCAATCCCGGCCCGTGGAACACCGGCGTCCGCTCGACCGGCAACGGCGACTTCGGCAAGCTGATCAATCTCTACACCGCATCGACGCTCGCGCTCGACGCCGACACCGGCAAGATCAAGTGGTGGGTGCAGGGCACTCCGGCCGACGCCTGGGATTACGACGGCGTCAACGAGCTCGTCCTCGCCGACCTCAAGATGGGCGGAGAGACCGTTCCGGCGATGATGAAGGCCGACCGCAACGGCTTCTTCTTCGTCACCAACCGCGAGACGGGCAAGGTATTGTCAGCCGAGAAATACGTGCCGACCAATTGGGCGGACAAGTGGGACATCGCGACCGGCCGCGCGGTCGAAGTCGCTGACAAGCGAGCGGGCCCCGGCCATCCGGTGAAGGGCGTTTGCCCGAACCTGATCGGCGGCAAGAACTGGCAGCCGATGTCGTACAACCCGGAGTCCGGCCTCGTCTATATCCCCTCCAACAACGTCTGCATGGACTGGTCGGTCAGCGACGTCACCTACAAGCGGGGCGTCTTCTATCTCGGCGGCGAATTTCCCCCGCACGACGGCCCGGGCGGCTATCTCGGAGAGCTGATCGCGTGGGATCCCGTCAAGCACGAGAAGGTCTGGGGTATGAAGTCCGATCTGCCGTTCAACGGCGGCACGCTGACGACCGGCGGCGACCTCGTTTTCTGGGGCGACCTGCACGGCGACTTCCGCGCGCTCGACGCCAAGACCGGCAAGGAGCTGTGGAAGAAGAATCTCGGCTCGGGCATCGGCGCTGGCCCCATCACCTATTCGGTGAACGGCAAGCAATATGTCGCGGTTGTCGTCGGTCGCACGGTCTCTATCCCGGCCTTCGTCGGCTTCATCGGCGAAAAAATGATCGCTGCGACCCCCGAGGGCGGCGCGCTGTTCGTCTTCACGGTCGACTGACGCAAGCAAAAGCGAAGGAAGGAGATAGAAAATGCGTTTCGGATGGTTGCAACAAGCGTTGACTGTCTCCGTCCTCGCTCTCGCGTCCTCGGCGAGCATTCCTCCCACACTCGCCGAGGACGCCCCCGCCAAGGCGTTACGCCTCTGCGCCGATCCCACCAACCTGCCGTTCTCGAGCGACGATCCGGCCAAGCCCGGCCTCTATCTCGAGATCGGCGACGCGATCGGCAAGGCGCTCGGCCGGCCGGTGACGCATGTCTGGTACCGCACCTATTTCGGCAAGCGCGCGGTGCGCACGACCATGCTCGCCAAGCAATGCGACGCGACCATCGGCCTTCCCGCCAGCGACGATTTCATGGGGCCGAAGGTCATCTTTTCGAAGCCCATGTTCAATCTCGGCTACGCCATCGTCGCGCCGAAGGGGCAGACGATCGCAAGCCTCGCAGACTTGAAAGACAAGCGCGTCGCGGTCCAGTTCGAGAGCGAGCCGCAGAACATCGTCGCCCCGCGCGACGACATGACGGCCGTGACGGTTCTCTCGCCCGAAGAGGGGATGAAGGCCCTCGCCGAGGGCCGCGCCGACGCCGCCTTCCTCTGGGCGCCGAGCGCAGGCTTCCTCAACAAGTCAGCCTATGACGGCCGCTTCGTCCTGACCCCCGTCGAGGGGCCGCGCCTCACCTTCCCGGCGGCGATCGGCTACGCCAAGGCCTCGACGGACTTGCGCGACTCGATCGATGCGGTCATGCCCGAAGTCTCCCGGCAGTTTCCCGCCCTCCTCGCCAAATACGGGATGGGCCCGGACGCGCCGGCGACGGCCGAGGCCGCCGACAAGCCGGCGGTCGTCGAGAAGGCCGCCGTCCTCGTCGACGTCCAGGCGGCCGCGCCTGCGCCGGCTGCGGCGCCAGCCGTGCAATCCGCTCAGACGGCGACCGCCGAACCCGAGCCCAAGGCGGCGGGCGAGGGGGAGTTCGACGTCGCGCCGCCCATGCCGGCCGCGACGCCCGCGCTGATCGGCGAAGGCAAGGAGGTGTTCAACGGCACCTGCGCCCATTGCCACGGGGTGGACGCGATGGAGGGGGTCAAGAAAATCGACCTCCGCCGCCTCAAGTTGCGCTACGGCGACAAGGCGCTCAACATGTACTGGAAGACGGTCCACGAGGGCCGCCCGGAAAAGGGCATGCCGACCTGGAAGGGCGTTTTCACGGACGAGCAGTTCACCGAGATCGAGGCGTTCCTGTTCTCGATCCAGTCGACGGAATAGCCTCCTGTCGTCCCCGCGAATCCTTCGAGACGCGATGCTTCGCATCGCTCCTCAGGATGAGGGTTGAGGAAACCCACCGCCCGGCGCAAGAGATCCTCATGCCTCAAGGAGCCCGCGAAGCGGGCGTCTCGAAGGATGAGGATTTCAGCCGCCGCTTTACGCGCCGACCGAGCCGGCCGTCTGCAGGGTCGAGAGGTCGAGCCTGACGCCCGGCCCCATGGTCGAGGAGACGGCGGCGCGCAGGAGATAATGGCCCTTGGCGCCCGGGGGCTTGGCCCGGTTCACCGCGTCGACGAACGCCTTGATGTTCTCGGCGAGCTTGTCGTCGCCGAACGAGGCCTTGCCGACCGAGCCCTGCACAATTCCGGCCTTCTCGGCGCGGAACTCGACCGCGCCGCCCTTCGACGCCGCGACCGCCGCCTTGACGTCCATCGTCACCGTGCCGACCTTCGGGTTCGGCATCAGGCCGCGGGGCCCAAGAACCTTACCGAGACGGCCGACGAGGGGCATCATGTCGGGGGTCGCGATGCAGCGGTCGAAGTTGATCTCGCCGCCCTGAACGGCGGCCACGAGGTCTTCCGCCCCGACGACGTCGGCGCCCGCGTCGCGCGCTTCGTCAGCCTTGGCCCCGCGCGCAAACACGGCGACCCGCAGCGTGCGGCCGGTGCCGTTCGGCAGGTTGACGACGCCGCGCACCATCTGGTCCGCGTGCTTCGGATCGACGCCGAGGTTGAGCGCGAGTTCGACCGTCTCGTCGAACTTGGCGACCGCGTTGCTCTTCACGAGCTTCACCGCCTCATCGAGCTTGTAGAGCTTGGTGCGCTCGACGCCCTCGCGAGCTTTGCGGATTCTCTTGCCGTGATGCGTCATTGGCTTACCCCACCACCTGCAGGCCCATCGAACGGGCGGAGCCTTCGATCATCGCCATCGCGGCTTCGATCGAGTCGCAATTGAGGTCGACGATCTTTTTTTCGGCGATCTCGCGCACCTGTTCCTTCGTCACCTTGCCGACGAAGCCGCGGCCCGGCGTCTTGGCGCCGGAGGCCGGCTTCTTGCCGAGTTTCAGGCCGGCCGCCTTCTTCAAAAAGAAGGTCACCGGCGGCTGCCGCATCTCGAAGGTGAACGAGCGGTCCTGATAGGCGGTGATCACGACCGGGATCGGCGCGCCCTTCTCCAGCTGCGCCGTGCGCGCATTGAAGGCCTTGCAGAACTCCATGATGTTGAGGCCGCGCTGGCCGAGCGCGGGACCGATCGGGGGCGCCGGATTGGCCGCGCCCGCCGGCACTTGCAGTTTGATGTAGCCGACAATTTTCTTTGCCATTCGGCCGCTCCATGCGTGGACGCGTCCGACTTGGCCCTTCATGGCTTTTCGCGGATGCGCCAGGTTGCAGTTTCGTGGTGCGAACGTTTCCCCGGCTGGCTTTCCGAGCGCTCTTCCACGGGTGAAGGCGCGGCGGATAGCAGGTTTGCGGGGCAAGGGCAACTGCGCCATAGTTGCACGAACGGACCTCATCCTGAGGCGCCGCGAAGCGGCCTCGAAGGACAACTCCAGCAGGCGCTGCCGGCGCCATTGCCCTCTGGAGCATCCTTCGAGGTCTTTTGCTTCCGCAAAAGGCGCCTCAGGACGAGGACAGTGGGAGTTTCACGGGTTTGCCTTCTCGGCCCAAGGATTCTGCCGTGCAACACCGTCGCCGCGCGGCGCCCGTCAAAGAAAAGGCGAAGGCGTCCCGCGCCTCTTACGAGAAAGACGTGATCCTCTGGTCGCAGGAGCAGGCCCGCCTCCTGCGCGCCGGCCGGTTCGACGAACTCGACATCAAACATCTGGCCGACGAGATCGAAGACGTGGGCAAAAGCGAAAAACGAGAACTCGCGAACCGCATGGCCGTTCTTCTGGCGCATCTCCTCAAATGGCAGGTTCAGCCCGAGAATCGAACGAATTCCTGGCGGGCGACGATCAAAGACCAGCGCCGGCGGATCGCGCTCGCAATCAAGGAGACGCCGAGCCTCAAGGCGGTCATGCGCAACCCGGACTGGCAGGAGGGACTTGTGGCTCGATGCTCGAAGCCGCACGGAAGGACATGGGGCCCGCGGACGGCGATGTGCCTGAATCCTGCCCGTGGACAATGGAGCTGGCGGCGGACGCGGAATTTTTGCCGAAGTGATGTGGGCACTACGGTGACGGCTTGCTGAATCCCCTGGTGAAAACGCCACGCCAGCCAGCCAATATTGCGATCGCCCCGGCTCCGGCCGTCATAAGCGAGGCGAGCGCGGCTACAGGCGCGTCGGGCGGATGCCCCGCCTATGCCGAATTTGGCCTGGGGGGGATGCACGAGATTGCAGGGTCGTGGTGCGAACGGAAACCCCGACTGGCGAGGCGGGCGTCCTCCCACGTCTGAGGGGCAGCGCATTGGCAGGTTTGCGGGGGCAACTCTCGTCATTGCCGGCTCGGTCTAAATATTAGTGTGAAAATCGTATACGCGGTGGACTTGTCTGTAGATTGACTGCCATGTCAAAATCGACCACGTCGGTCGTAGCGGCGAATTTAAAGCGCTCAATCAGGAGCGAATCAAATGCGGCCATTCTGTTGCTCTTGTCTGCACCGCCCATTATGTGGGCCGCCTGCACAACACGGAAGAGCTGGGTAGTGTCGAGGACATGAAAAAAGTCGCCATTGCGAGCCGCAAATTCGCGCAGCAGCGTTCCGCCGAACTCTTTGGCGCCATGTATCAAGGAAAGGTCAGGCACTAAGCAAATCGCGTGGATAGGTAGCTTCCGCTCGATCAACAATTCATTGCCGCTCTTTTTATCGTATACAGGAATTCCTTCGTGCAATTTTCTCGTCACATTTCTCAACTGCCGTCGAGCGTCTTTTATTTTACTTTTTGTATCAGCATTTAATTTGCTTCGACCCGGCAGACTTAACCTAGTCAGGAGACTCAAGGCTTTCAATTCGATAACGAAGGTACCCGCGTCGTACGTGAGGAGAACGTCCGTAAATTCCTTTTTCCCGCTAGGTTCGTGAAGCTGCGTGCTCACATGGGCGCCAACAGGTCCAAGCTCGTCCGTCAGCCAACGAACTAAGCTCTCCTGCTGGCTTCCTTCTTCAATCCCGAGAAAATCTATACTACAGGCATCAAGTCGGTCAGTCACCAAAGTCGATCGGATTGTCTTCCATCCGCCTTTAACTTCTAACTCCGCTGAACTGCCAGGATCTTTGTAGACGCGATCTAGAATATCCCCGACCTCATCTGACAGTTTGTTAACATCGTCTACAAAATAATTGCCCGCCAAAATAGCTGCTACGGCGTCCGCTCCGACAAATACCTTCCTGATTACGCGCTTGCGTCAGCTTCAGACGTTCAGTAGAACGGAACATGAACATGTTGTTTTCGCAGGGGTTCTCTGATGGCGCGCAATCAGGTTCAGTTTCAGAAAGGCCTCAGCGAGGCTCGTTTCGCGGAGATTTACGGAACCGAAGAGCAATGTCATGCGGCGCTGGTCAAATGGCGGTGGCCGAACGGGTTCGAATGTCCCGGGTGCAAGGGCGCTGATCACTGCGTCGTCACGCGCGGCGCGCGGCGTTTATTCCAGTGTAACGCGTGTCGCAAGCAGACCTCTGTCAAAGCGGGAACGATCTTCGCTTCGAGCAAGCTGCCGCTGCGCATCTGGTTCAAGACGATCTACCTGGTCACGCAATCAAAGAAGGGCATTTCCAGTATCGAACTCGGTCGACGCCTTGGCGTCACCCAGACGGCTGCTTGGATGATGAAGCACAAGCTCGCTCAAGTCATGTTGGAGCGTAACGCGAGCAAACGCTTGAAAGGCAACGTCCAGATGGACGACGCCTATATCGGCGGCGCCCGGTCCGGCCGCCGCGGGCGCGGCGCAACAGGCAAGACGCCGTTCGTCGCTGCGGTCGCGACAACCGACGACGGCAAGCCAGATCAAATCATCCTTCGGCCTGTCAAAGCCTTCAGCAGCTTTGCGATCCGAAAACTCGCAAGCACCGCGCTCAGGCCCGGCGCCAATATCGTCTCCGACGGCCTGGCGTGCTTCGCCGCCGTCACCCAAGCCGGATGCCTGCACACCTCAAAAAAGACCGGAAGCGGCAAGCAAGCGGTTCGCACCCCTGCTTTCAAATGGGTCAATACCGCATTGGGCAATATCAAAGCCGCCCTCGTCGGGACCTACCGAGCCGTAGGAGAAAAACACGTCCCTCGATATCTCGCGGAGTTCGAATATCAATTCAATCGCCGATACGAGCTCGAAACCATGATCCCCCGCCTCGCATTCGTTGCGCTGAGGACCCTCCCGATGCCTTACCGCTTGCTAAAACTGGCTGACGTTGCCGCGTAATCAGGAATACCTTTGCGTTTCCCCACCCTACGTTTATCTGATCTTCAACACTTGGGGTCCTCCTGTGCGTCGTAAGTCATTGATATTGTTGGATCGAGCGGAGAGCTGCGCGAAAATGTAGTGCCACGTAGACGTTGATTTACAATTGACTTTCATGGAGTTTTCGCTGATCATGTGCGGACCCCGCGTGAGTCGCCGCCACGGTTCCGCACCATGTATTTCCGCAAGAAGACCTCCGGCGGCCGCGCCTATCTTCAGATCGTCGAAAGCCGCCGCGAAGGCGCGGCGGTGCGCCAGCAGGTCATCGCCACCCTCGGCCGCGTCGAGGACTTGCGCGAGAGCGGGCAATTGGAGCGCCTGCTGCGCTCGGGCGCCCGCTTCGCCGCCAAGGCCATTGTCGTCGACGCCATCGCCGCCGGCAGTGTCGCAGCGGGCTCGGCGCGGCGCATTGGGCCGGCGCTCGTCTTTGAACGCTTGTGGGAGGAGACCGGCTGCCGGGAGGTCGTCGAAAACCTCGCCGGCGCCCGCAAGCATGATTTTGCGCTGGAGCGCGCGATGTTCCTGACCGTTCTGCATAGGCTGTTCTGCGGCGGCTCGGACCGGGCGGCGGACCGCTGGAGGGAGGATTACCGCATCGACGGCGTTGAGGGCCTCGACCTGCACCATCTCTACCGGGCGATGGCATGGCTCGGCGAGGAATTGGCCGTAGACCAACAGGAGGGGGCCACGCCTTTTGCGCCGCGTTGCCTGAAGGACGTGGTGGAGGAGGAGTTGTTCGCGCGGCGGCGCGATCTCTTCAGCACGCTCGATCTGGTGTTCATGGACACGACCAGCCTCTATTTCGAAGGCGCCGGCGGCCAGACGCTGGGACGCCGCGGCTTTTCCAAGGACCATCGGCCCGATCTCAATCAGATGATTCTGGCGGTTCTTCTCGACGGCGACGGCCGACCGGTGTGCACCGAGATGTGGCCGGGGAACACCGCCGACACGGGCAGCCTGATCCCCGTGGTCGATCGCTTGCGCCAGCGCTTTTCCATCCGCCGGGTTTGCGTCGTCGCCGATCGCGGCATGATCAGCGCCGAAACGATCGCCGAACTCGAGGCGCGCGGGCTTCTCTATATCCTTGGGGTTCGCGAGCGTAACGACAAGCTCGTGCGCGAACTCGTCCTCGACGATCGCGCTCCCTTCATCCCGCTCGTTCTGACCAAGCGGAAGAAGGTCATCGACTACGAGGCCAAGGCGGTGACGCTGGCCGGGCGGCGTTACATCGTTTGTCGCAATCGCGAGGAGATGAAAAAGGACGCCGCCGCCCGGGCCGCGATCCTGGCCGCGCTCGAACGGCAGCTGAAGAAGGGCGACAAGAGCCTCATCGGCAACAAGGGCTACCGTCGTTTCCTGGCGACGCCCGGCGACGACCATTTCGCCATCGATTGGGACAAAGCCGAGGAGGACGCCAAGTTCGACGGCGTCTTCGTGTTACGGACCAACGCCGATCTCTCGCCGCTCGAAGCGATGCTTTGCTACAAGCAACTTTGGCGGGTGGAACGGGCGTTCCGCACCTCCAAGAGCCTGTTCGCCACGCGGCCGATCTTTCACAAACTCGACGAGACCATTCGCGGCCACGTCTCGTGCAGCTTCCTTGCCCTCGTGCTGAAAAAGGAGCTGGAGGACCGCATCGCCAATCTGGGCAAGCCGGCCGCCGACGGCGACGCCGCGCAAAGTGGTTCCTGGCCCGCTATTCTGGCCGATCTCAACTCGCTGACCGAGACCGAGGTCGAACAAGACGGCAAACGCTTTCTCCTGCGCTCGCCGCCGCGCCCCGCCGCAAGCCTCGCCTTACGCGCCGCCGGCGTCGCCCTGCCGCCCACCGTGCGCCAACTCGCCGACGCCTGATCCCAGCCCATCGATCAACGAAAATGTAGTGCCAAGGCGCTTTTCCAGCGTCAATTTCCGCTTTCAATCAATGCCTTGGCAATTTGTGGGGTAGAAGATCAGTTTATCGCGGCTTCATTGAATAGCTGGATTACTACTTCACCTTCCTTTCGTAACCTTTGAAACAACTCGAGCTCGGCCGCTGAATTGACTGCAGCCCAAAAACAAATCGGGGCCGCGTTGTCATCCCAGATTTGAAAGCCATAACATAGAGTGCCATCTTTTGTGGTAAAAAACAGGATCTGAATCTTGGAACCCTGTAGTATGTACCTGACTTGCAGAGATATAGTTTTAACGAGCAGAGTCAATTCGTCCGATTTTTCTCCGATAGCATTTGTCAGTCGGACAAGGTTGGGAGTGGGCAGCAGTTCTTGATAGTTCTCAAGTGACGGTAGGTGGACCACGTGATCTCCTCAGGGTCAACAAGGCCGGCCTAATATGGCGCAAATTCCCCGTACAACGCCTGCGCAAAGCTCCACGGGCATTGCGCCGTAAAGGCTTCCTCGGCCAGACCCATCTCGATCGCCGCCTTGCGGCGCGCGTAGCGGTAGGCGGAGGCTGTCACGTCGTCGATGACGGTCTTGAGGCTTGGATTGTCGTCGAGGAGGTCGTCGATCTCGTCGCGCGCATTGGCGATCATCAGCCGCCATGAATTGCCGCGTCCGGCCGGCTGGCGCTGCCATTTCAGGAGATGCATGAGGAGGATCGTGAGGCGGCTTATAAGTTCGCGCTTCTCGGTCTTGCCCATGCTTTCGATTTCCTCGGCGATGGCGGCAAGATCGGCTTCGCCGATGCGGCCGGCGCGCAAAAGCGCTGCCTGTTCAAGGCTCCAGGCGTAGAAATCGCTATCGCGCAGCGAACGTCGCGACGTCATTCGGCGAGACTACGCCCGAGGCCGCGCGCTGTCGATTGGCCTCGGGGTCGGCGGCAAAACGGGGCGGTGCTCGGCGCATGTGTCACAACAAACTCTTTGCAAAATACGGCAAACAATGCTATAGTTATTTTCATAATGCAGAAAGCACCGGACACGGATTCATGGCGGCAAGACGTGAACCTTCGCTTCCCCCCGTCCGGGCTCGAGCCCGGCACCGCGCAGAACCTCGTCGCGCCCTGCGCCACGAGCCGGCCGAGGCGGGAGGCGCAGCGCTCGTAACCCATTGAAAAGTCCCAATTCGCCAAAGGAAAGGCAAGGAAATACAAGGTTAATTCCTTGCATTTTCCTTGCATTTGGTTTGGTCTGGCTTGGATTCAGCTTGGTTTGGCTTGGAGGCGCCGAAAGTCGCCGAGACGATGGTCTTCCGAGCGCCGGTTGGAGTCACGAGAGTCAATGATCCATATAAGGCTTTGATTTAATTGCCGTTTCCTGGACCGCCTTCGCTGACAAGGCGCGGAGCGGTCATCGCGTCCATGTCCCGCGCATGCGACGGTCACCATTGCCCCGAAGGCGGCTCATAGTAGGGGTACGGGCCAGGCGGTCGCGGGTAGGGTCCCGGCGGCTCCGGTCCATAAGGGTCGTAGTAGCCATCCGTCTCCGCCCCGGCGTCGGCGCGCAGCGACTGCCCCTCCTGCAGCACTACGACCGGCGCACCGACCGGAACTCGGTTGTAAAGATCGATAATGTCCTGATTGAACAGGCGTATGCAGCCGCTGGACACCTTCGTGCCGATCGTGTCCGGCTCGTTGGTTCCGTGCAGTCGGAAATCGGTGTCCTGATTGCCGCGATAAAGATAGAGCGCCCGCGCCCCAAGCGGATTGCCGATGCCGCCCGGGAGCCCCTTTACGTAGTGCGCGTAAATCGGCATTCGGCGGATCATGTCTGCGGTCGGCGACCAGTGCGGCCATTCGGCCTTTCGCCGGATGACGGCCGAGCCGCGAAAATTGAGCGCTTCCTGGCGGCCGACGCCCACAGCGTAGCGGGTCGCGACGCCGCCGGGCTCAACCAGATACAGTCGTCGCTCGGCGATGTTGACGACGATCGTCCCCGGGCGGTAGGGGCCGGCGAAGGCGACCTGTTGGCGAAGCAGGCTGGGATCGATCCGGGTGAGGTCGAGCCCGGGGATCTTGTGCCCATGGTCGAGCCTGGGGCCATAGGCGGCCGCGAGTCCCGGGTTCCCGAGCGGATAGAAGCCGGCCCCGGGGGCGATCCCGCGTTGGGTTGCGCAACCCCCAAGCAGAACCGCGATTCCCGCAAGGATACTGCGCCGGTCGACACGTGCGGTCATTGTGCAAACATCTCAACGCCTCGTCACAGTGGTTTGGTCGAGTTCTGGCGGCAAGCCGCCTCTCAAGGCGCCGCCAGCGTGCAGCCGCCGGCGCCAGGCGGGCGGAACGCTTGCGCCGCCGGAATTTTCGCGACGACCGCGAGGTAATCCCACGGATACTTCGATTCGGCGGGCGTCTTCACCCGCATGAGGTAGCGGTCGTACAGCACGCGCCCGTCCGCGCGGATCGTCCCGTTGTCGGTGAAGACGTCGTGGATCGGCGCCGCCCGCATCGCCTTCATCACTGCCTGGGCTTCGTCGGTTCCCGCACTCGCGACCGCCTCGAGATAGTGGCTGACCGACGAATAGAGCGCGACTTGGTTGTCGTTCGGCATGCGCTGGCGGCGCGCGTAGAAGAGCTTGGCGAAGGCGCGCGTCCGGTCGTTCAGGTCCCAGTACCAGGATTGCATGAAAGTGAGGTCGTGCGCGACGTCGAGCCCGAGCGCATTGACGTCACTGAGATAGGTGATCGGGGTCGCGAGATATTGCGCCGGGGCGAGCTTGAACTCGTTCGCCTGCTTCAGCGCGTTCGAGAGATCGGCGCCGGTGATGGCGAAGACGATCACCTTCGCCTTGGAGGCCTGCGCGTCGAGGAGATAGGAGCTGAAGTCGGAGGTGTTGAGCGGCGAGCGCACCGCCCCGACCACCTTTCCGCCCGCGTGCGTGATCGCGTCGCGCGCGTCCGCTTCCAAGGACGCGCCAAAAGCGTAGTCGGCGGTGATGAAGAAGAAGCTGTCGAGCCCCTTGGCGATGAGGAGGCGCATGAGCGCGACGCCGTTCGACCAGTTGTCGGCGTTCCACTGGACGCCGTTCGGCGAGCAGGCCTTGGCGGTCAGGTCGGACGAGGAGGCCGAATCGAAGATGACGATCCGATTGCGCGCCTTGGCGAGGTCCTGGATCGCGAGCGCGACGCCCGAATTGGTGATGTCGAAGATCGCCTTGACGCCGCGCTCGTCGTACCACTGCCTCGCGATTTGAAGCCCGACGTCGACCTTGTTCTCATGGTCCGCGACGAGAAGCTCGATCGGCTTGCCGAGCACGCTCCCGCCGAAATCCTCGACCGCCATCCGGGCGATTTCGGCTCCGCCCGGTCCGGAAAGATCGGCGTAGGGCCCGGACTGGTCGTTCATGACGCCGATGACGAACGAATCCGCGGCTCGCGCCGGCGCGAGCGCCGCAAGCGTCGCAAAGAGGCAGAAGGCGATGGCGCGCAGAATCAAGGAGACCCTCCCAGCTTGGCGCGGATAACCTCGCCGAACCGCGGACCGAAGACAATGGGCGCGCGTGACGAGTTTTGGCCCGGAGGTGAGCATGGAGACACCGTCCCGGCCCGCGCCGCCTCAAACCTCGGTGTGGTCCTGATTGAACCGCCACACCTCGTCGAAGCCCATAAGCCGGTTCATGTCAGCGAACGCATAGAGGGGCGCAGTCGACCCGTGCGAAGAGCCCGTCTCGCGGATCCGCCGATAGACCGTTTCCAACGCGGCGGTCGCGCTTAAAAGCCCCGCCACGGGGTAGATGGCGAGCGCATAGCCGAGTTCCGCGAGCCTGGCGGCCCCAAGCATCGGGGTGCGTCCGCCCTCGACCATGTTGGCGACAAGCGGCCTGTCGCCGAGTTCGCGGCCGATCCGAGCCATCTCCGCTTCCGTTTCGGGCGACTCGACAAAGAGGAGCTCCGCGCCGGCCGCCGCATAGGCCCTCGCGCGCGCGATCGCCTCGTCGAGACCCAGCGAAGTGCGCGCGTCGGTGCGCGCGATGACGAGGAAATCCGGGCTAGTTCGCGCTTCGACGGCGACCGCGATCTTGCGGATCATGTCGTCAACGGGAATGACCCGGCGGTCAGTCGTGTGGCCGCATTTCTTCGGGAATTCCTGGTCCTCGAGCTGAATGGCGGCGGCGCCCGCGCTTTCGTAGCCTCGCACCGTATGGCGCACGTTGAGGAGACCGCCATACCCGGTGTCGCCGTCGGCGATCAGCGGCGCGTCCGCCATGCGCGCCATCGCCTCGACCCGGCCCACCATGTCGGAATAGCTCGCAAGCCCAGCGTCGGGGAGCCCGAGGTGCGAGGCGACGGTTCCGTACCCCGTCATGTAAAGCGCGTCGAAGCCCATGCGCGAGGCCATGCGGAGCGACACCATGTCGTAGACGCCCGGCGCCGTAATCACCCGATCGTTCGGGCGGGCTTTGATGAGTTCGCGAAGACCGCGCATGGGGCGAGCGCTCACGGGGGGAATGACAATGGCCGTTCCTCAAGGGATAGGACGGAAGGACCTTCGCCGGCAACTCCGCCATGACCCGCAGGGCGCGCAATGTTGACGCGGCGTCGGCGCCGGACCATCTTTTTCTCAGCCGCCGCCGACGCGAGCGCATTTGAAGGGAGGCAAGACATGACCATCGTAAAGCACAGCATCGACGCCGAGATGGCCGGGAAGGCGGTCGTGGCGGCCGCGAAGAAAGCGACGGAACTCAAGCTCAAGATGTGCATCGCCGTCTGCGACGAGAGCGGGGACTTGAAGGCTTTCGTCCGCATGGACGGGGCGCCGAAGCTCTCGATCCAGATCGCGCAGGACAAGGCGTTCACGGCGGTCTCGTACTCGATCCCGACGCACGCCTGGTTCGACTTCATCAAGGACGACCCGCCGCTCTTGCACGGCATCACCAATACGCCGCGGCTCATTATCTTCGGCGGCGGATTCCCGATCATGCTCAAGGGCGACATGATCGGCGCGATCGGGCTCAGCGGCGGGCACTATACGCAAGACATGGAATGCGGGCGCGCGGCGCTCGAGGCCATCGGCGCCGACCCGCTCTAAGGAACCCACTGCTCCAAAAATTCAGTGCACCCCGTCCTTCTTCGCCAAATGCCCCGCCGCGCGCTCGCGCGCAATGAACGCGGCGTGGTCGCGCGCGAGGAACGTATAGACCATTGGCGTCACGAAGAGCGTGAACAGCGTGCCGATCGCCATGCCGGCGAAAATGGTGACGCCGATGGTGAAGCGCGAGCGGGCGCCGGCGCCTGAGGCGAGAATGAGCGGGATCATGCCGACCACCATCGCCGCGGTCGTCATCAGGATCGGCCTCAGCCTGATCGCCGCCGCCTCCTCGATCGCCTTGCGGCGCGGCAAGCTCTCCCGCTCCTGCAGCCGGTTGGCGAAGTCGACCATCAGAATTCCGTGCTTGGATATGAGGCCGATCAGCGTGACGAGGCCGATCTGCGAATAGATGTTGATGCTGGCGAAGCCTAAGAATCCGCCGACATTGAGCGGGAGCAGCGCGCCGAAGAGCGCCGTCGGCAGCGCGATCAGGATGATCAGCGGATCGCGGAAGCTCTCGTACTGCGCGGCGAGCACGAGATAGATGACGACGAGCGCGAACACGAACACATAGACGAGCGCGTTGCCCTCCTGCTCGTACTGGCGCGAGTCGCCCTGGAAATCATAGGAGTAGCCTTCGGGGAAAATCTCCTTCGACTTCGCCTTCAAGAAATCGAGCGCCTCGCCCAGCGTGCGCCCCGGAAACGGCACCCCCGACAGCGTCGCCGAATTGAGCTGCTGGAAGCTCGTCAGCGCGTTCGGCTGCACCTCCTCGGAAACGGTCGCGACCGCCGACAGCGGAACGAGCTCGCCATTGGTCGTCCGCAACTGGTAGCGAGTGAGCCAGTCGGGCGTGAGCCGGAACTCGCGCGGCGCCTGCGGGATCACCTGATAGCTGCGCCCGTAAAGGCTAAAGAGATTGACGTAGTTGCCACCGAGCATCGTCGCCAGCGCCGTGCCGATGTCGGACATGTTGACGCCGATGCGGTTCGCCTTGTCGGCGTCGATCTTGAACACGTATTGGGGCGTGTCGAACTTGAGGTCGACGTCGGTGAACAGGAAGAGGCCGCTCTCCTTCGCCGCCTGTTGCATCTTGAGCGCGACGTCAGCGAGCGTCGCATAGTCGCCCGTCGTGCGAATGACGAACTGCATCGGCGCGCCGCCGGTCGATCCCGGCAACGCCGGCGGCGAGAACGCCTGAACCTGAGCCGTCGGCACGGCGAGAAACTTCGGGCCGAGCTCGGTCAGGATCTGCTTCTGACTGCGCTCGCGCTGGTCCCACGGCTTCAGGAGAACGCCGGCGAAGCCCGCGCGCACGCTCGGAAACCCGTTGATGACGAAGAGGTGGTCGACCTCGGGAATCCCGCGCACTTCGTTCCAAAGCTTCTGCGTCGCCTTCTCGGTATAGTCGAGATTTCCGACCGGCGGCGTCTTGACGAGCGACAAGAGAATGCCCTGGTCCTCCTCGGGGGCGAGCTCGCGCGGGGTCGACATGTACATGACCGCCGTCAGGGCGAGCACGCCGACGAGAATGAGAAGCGTCAGCGCGCGGAAGTTCAGTGTGCTGTGCAGCCGCCGCTGATAGGCCCTGCGAAGGCGCTCGAAACTCTTGTCGACGAATCGGCCGAACCAGCCTTGCCCCATGTCGTGACGCAGGAGCCTCGAGCACATCATCGGCGAGAGCGTGAGCGCGATGAAACCCGAGACGATGACGGCGCCCGCCAGCGTGAAGGCGAACTCGCGAAAGAGCGCGCCGGTCACGCCCGAGACGAAGCCGATCGGCGCATAGACGGCCGCGAGCGTGATCGTCATCGCGACGACAGGCAGCGCGATCTCGTGCGCGCCGCGCAGCGCCGCGTCGAACGGCGTCATGCCCTCCTCGATGTGGCGGTGGATGTTCTCAACCACGACGATCGCGTCATCGACGACCAGGCCGATGCCGAGCACGAGCGCCAGAAGCGTCAGCAGGTTGATCGAATAGCCGAGCGCGAGCAGCGCGATCATGACGCCGATGAGCGACAGCGGGATCGTTACGATCGGAATGAAGGTCGAGCGCAGGTTGCCGAGAAACAGGAAGATCACCACGATCACGATGGCCGCGGCTTCCGCGAGCGTCTTCGCGACCTCGTAGATCGAGGCGCGGATGAACTTGGTCGAGTCGTAGGCGATGGTGGCCTTAAGCCCGGCGGGCAGCTGGTTCTCGACGCTCGGCATGATCGCGCGCACGCCGTCGATGACGGTGAGCGGATTGGCTTCGGGGGTGCCGTAGACGCCGATGAACACTGCTTTCAATCCGTCGAACACGGACGAGGTGTCGGAGCTCTGCGGCCCGAGCTCGATTTTGGCGACGTCGCCCAGCCGCACCAGGGCGTCGCCGTGAGCGGCGACGACCAGCTTGCCGAAGGCCTTGGCGCTGTCGAGCGACGTCAGCGCGTTGACGCTGACTTGGGTGTAGTCGCTTTTGATCTCGCCCGCCGCGGTCGTAAAGTTGTTGGCGGCGAGCGCGGCGCGCACGTCGTTCGGCGTCACGCCGAGCGAGGCCATCTTCGTCGGATCGAGCCAGATGCGCATGGCGAACACCTGCCCGCCGAGGATCTGCGCGTTGGCGACGCCGTCGACCGTCTGCAGGCGCGGCTGCACGACGCGCGTCAGATAGTCGGTGATCTGCGACGCCGTCATCACATCCGAATTGAACGACAGGTACATGAGCGCGTAGCCCTGGCCTGTCTGCTTGACCACGACCGGATCGTTGGCCTCGCGCGGCAGGAGGCCGCGCACCTGATTGACCTTGGAGAGCGTGTCGGCCATCGCCCGGTCGGGATTGGCGTCTAGCCGGAGATTGAGCGTGATGGTCGAGACGTTCTGCTGTGAGCTCGAGACGAGCGTATCGATGCCGTCCGCGCTCGCGACCGCCTGTTCGATCGGCGTCGTGATGAAGCCTTTGATCACGTCGGCGGCAGCGCCCGGATAGGTCGTCGTGATGGTGATGGTCGTGTTCGACGTCTCGGGAAACTGGCGGATTTGCAGCTTGAACCCCGCCATGCCGCCGACGAGCAGGATCAGGAGGCTGACCACGCTGGCGAGCACCGGCCGGCGGATGAAGAGATCGGTGAAGGCGTTCATGCGCGCGGCGTCACGGCTTCGGCGTCGCGGCCGGCGCCGGCAGGGCCGCCGCCTCGTCGATCGTCACCGGCGAATTGCCCTGGAGCTTGATCTGGCCCGCGGTGACGACCAGCTCGCCCGGCTTGAGGCCCTCCTCGACCGCGATCCGTTCGCCGCGCGCGGCGCCCAGCCGCACGAATCGGCGCTCGACCACGAGGCCGCCGGCCGCCGGCGGCGCGGGCGCGGGACTCGCGTTCGCCGCCCCTTGAGCCGCCTGCGCGGCGTCGGCCGCGGGCGCAGGGGCCGGCGCCGGCTTCACCACGAAGACGTTGTCGCCGTAGAGGCTGTAGACGATCGCAGTGCGCGGCACGGTCAGGACCTCTGCCGGCGCGCCCGTCGTGACCGTCAGATTGGCGAACATGCCGGGAAGCAGCTTGCGCTCGGGATTGGCGAATTCAGCGCGCGCGGTAATGTTGCGCAACTCGGCGCTGACCCGCGCGTCGATCGCCTTGATCTTCCCGTCGAACGTCTGCCCCGGAATGGCGTCGATCGTCATCCTGACGTCCTGGCCGACGGCCATGGTCGCGAGCGCCTCTTCGGGCACGGGAAAGTCGGCGTAGATCGGATCGAGCTGCTGCAAAGTGGCGAGGCTCATGCCGACCGAGGCGTATTGGCCGAGATCGGCGTTGCGCAGGCCAAGCCGGCCGGCGAAGGGCGCGCGGATCGCCTTCTGGGCGATCACCGCGCGCGTGCGCTGGACCGTGGCGGCGGCGGAGTCGCGCGCCGCCAGCGCCTGGTCGACGGTCGACTGCGGCGTGTTGCCGTTGGCGACCAGCATCTTTTGCCGGACGAGCGTCGCGTCGGCGTTCTTGAGCTGGGCGAGGCCGTTGGCGAGGTCGGCCTGCTCGACCGAGTCGTCGATGTTGATCAGGAGGTCGCCCGTCTGGACGTCGCCGCCCGACTCGAAGTGAATGGCGGTTATGACGCCTGCCGCCTGCGGCGCGATAATGATTCCCTGGTAGGCGCGCAGCGTGCCGATTGCGGTCAATTGCGGCGGCCACCGTTCAACTCGCGCCTCCTCAGCCGAAACGGCAGTCGGCTTCGGCTTGAAGGCGGCGGCCATGAAGCCTTTGACCATGTTCGGCTTGATGACGAACTGGAAATAGGCGAGCCCGCCCGTCAGGCCCGCAAGACAAGCAAGCGTCACGAGGAACACGACCGGCCGCCGGGCCTTGAGCGGCAGCATGCGAATGGCGAGCAGCGCCGCGAAGACTGCGCCGGCGACTGCGAAAGCGGTCGGGGAAACCGGGGCGTGAAGCAGGCCGAACCGCGCCGACGCGCCGGCGGCGACGGCGGCCAGCGCCAGAACGAACAACAGCCAATTGCTCACGCGTCTCATCGCTGCTTGCAAGGTCCCTCGGATCGCGTCGCAGCGTTCCGCAAGATCTTGATCTTATTCAGGCGCGATCTGGCGCGCCAGATGACGGGGCCGATGAAATTATGGGCTGCCCCATGGAACTTTTGGGCGATCTTACGCGTCAGGTCTCTTCGGCGGGGATAGGCACAAAGGGGAAATCGACGGATGTCGCTTGAAAGCGCGCTCGGCAGGCTCCTGCGCCCCGTCCGGGCGGGGGACGCGCGTCTCCTCTGGAACGATCCGCGCCTCCGCGCGCGCCGGACGTTCGTCCTGTCGAGCGCCGCCTTCAAGGACGGCGGCCTGATGCCGAGGCGCACCGCGGGCCGCGGCGTAGGCGACAACATTTCGCCTCCCTTCGAGTGGACCGGCGTTCCGGTCGGCGCGGTCGACCTCGCCCTGATCGTCCAGGACCCGGACGCGCCGCTTCCCCGGCCCGTCACGCATCTCATCGCTTACGGCCTCGAGCCGTGCGCCGGCTCCGTTGCGGAAGGGGCCTTCGACGCGGGCGATGTCCGCCTCGGCCGCGGATCGTTCGGGCGCATGGGCTGGGAGGGCCCTCGGCCGGTCGCCGGCCATGGCCCGCACCGTTATGTCTTTCAGATGTTCGCTCTGGCGACGCGTCTCAAGTTCGCAAAGCCGCCCGACCTCGCGGCGATCTCGGCCGCCATGGCGGGCGCCGTCCTTTCCCGCGGCCAGCTCATCGGGCGTTACGAGCGGATTTGAGGGCGCCACTCGCCAGCTTGCGACTGCGCCGCTATTGTCCCACGCGGCCTTATGAAGCAACGGCCTGATTTTCGGGAGAAACTTCCATGACCAAGACGCTCGCGCTCGCCGCCCTCGCCTTCAGCCTCGTCGCGGCGCCGACGCTCGCCTTCGCCGAGGACGCCTGCATGACTCAGGCGACGGACAAGAAGCTCGCCGGCGCCGCCAAGACGAGCTTCATGACCAAGTGCGAGAAGGACGCCTGCAAGGCGCAGGCGGCCGACAAGAAGCTTCACGGCGCGGCCGAGGCGTCGTTCATGAAAAAGTGCATCAAAGACGCGATGGAGATGTAACCCTACAACTCCTGGCGCGTGGGCCGGAACATGATCTCGTTCACGTCCACGTCGTCCGTCTGGCCGATGGGGCGAAGGCGGCCGCCCGCGCAAACGAAGCGGCGGGAATCGCAATCGCCTCATAAAAGTTGTAAATCCTCTCGGCGACGTCCGGCTCGGTGATGGAGTCGCGACAGGCGCTCAAAGGCCGGTCATTCGCTCGAGATGTTCGGGATAGCGAGCCCCTCGCACCGTTATCTGCGAGGCGGCGCTTTCGATCTCACGGACATCGTCGGGCGTGAGTTCGATCGAGACCGCTCGGATGTTCTCCTTGAGACGCTCGAGCTTGGTCGTGCCGGGAATCGGCGCGATCCACGGCTTCTGGGCCAGCAACCAGGCGAGCGCGATCTGGGCGGGCGTCGCCTTCTTCCGCTCTGCAATCTCGGCAATGAGATCGACCAAGGCATGGTTCGCTTTCCGCGCCTCCGGCGTGAAACGAGGGATCGTGTTGCGGATGTCAGAACTGGCGAACGTCGTGTCGTCGCTGATCTTGCCCGTGAGAAAGCCCTTGCCGAGAGGGCTATACGGAACGAGCCCGATCCCCAGCTCTTCGAGGGTCGGGATCACTTCCTTTTCGGGGCTACTCCACCACAGTGAGTATTCGTTTTGGAGCGCCGTCACCGGCTGGACGGCGTGCGCGCGACGGATCGTCTGCACGCCTGCTTCCGAAAGGCCGAAGTGCTTCACCTTCCCTTCTTGAATCAGGTCCTTCACCGCCCCCGCCACGTCCTCGATCGGCACGTTCGGGTCGACGCGGTGTTGATAGTAGAGGTCGATGACACTGGTCTTTAGCCGCTTCAGCGAGCCCTCGGCGGCCTGCTTGATGTGCTCGGGCCGGCTGTCCACGCCCATAGGCTCCCCGTTGGGACCAAATCTGAAGCCGAATTTCGTGGCGATGACCACCCGCTCACGGACGGGAGCAAGCGCTTCGCCGACCAGGTCTTCATTGCTGAACGGGCCGTAGACCTCGGCCGTGTCGAAGAACGTAACGCCGATCTCGACCGCGGACCGGATCAGCGCGATCATGTCCTCTTTGGCTGGGAACGGAGCGTAGCTATGGCTCATTCCCATGCACCCGAGCCCGATCGCCGAGACTTTCAAGCCGCTCTTTCCAAGTGTGCGCTTTTGCATGCATTCGCGCTCCTAATCTTCGCGTTCAAAAACAACCACCGCGCCTGACGATCAGGCCCGGTACTGCTCGTCGCTGACCTTCTCCATCCAGTCGACCGCCTTGCCGTCGAGCTTCTCCTGGATGGCGATATGGGTCATCCCCGTGGTCGGCGTGGCGCCGTGCCAGTGCTTCTCGCGGGGCGAAAACCAGACGACGTCGCCCGGCCGGATTTCCTCGACCGGGCCGCCCTCGCGCTGCGCCCGGCCGCAGCCGAAAATGACGATCAAAGTCTGGCCGAGCGGGTGGGTGTGCCACGCCGTGCGCGCTCCCGGTTCGAAGGTGACGGTTGCGCCGGCGACGCGCGCCGGATCAGGCGGGCTGAACAGCGGATCGATGCGGACCGCGCCGGTGAACCAATCCGTCGGCCCCTTGCCAGACGGCTGTGAACCGCTTCGCTTGATCTCCATTGTTCCTTCCCTTCGCTCTCATGGGGCAGTTCGCAACGCAGGCGTCGGATCATGGACGCCCCTTCGCCAAAGGGCGGACTGTCCGACTGCTATCGATGGCAATTTAAGGGGCGCGACGGCGTGCGATTAGATGGTAGAAACCGCATGCGCCTATGACGCGGGTTCATGAATGCGAGACATCAACAATATTCTCGCCTTCCTCGCTGTGGCGAAGGAGCGGAGCTTCACACGGGCGGCGGCGAAGCTCGGCGTTTCGCAGTCGGCGCTGAGCCACACAATCCGCCGGCTCGAAGCGCGTCTCGGGCTCAGGCTGCTGACCCGCACCACACGCAGCGTCGCCCCGACCGAGGCGGGCGAACGTCTGCTTCGGACTGTGGGACCAAGGATTGACGAGATCGACGCCGAACTGGCCGCCCTGAGCGAGTTGCGCGAGAAGCCAGCCGGCACGATCCGAATCACGGCTGATGAACACGCGACCGAGGCTGTCCTCTGGCCCGCCCTGGAAGGGTTCCTGCCCGACTACCCGGATATCAAGGTCGAAATCGTCATCGACAATGGGCTCACCGACATCGTGGCGGAGCGGTATGACGCCGGCGTACGGCTTGGCGGGGTGGTGGCCAAGGACATGATCGCCGTGCGCATAGGGCCGGACCAGCGCATGGCGGTCGTCGGCTCGCCATCCTACTTCGCGCGGCGGGCGCGGCCGCGGACCCCGCACGACCTGACGGACCACGTTTGCATCAATCTGCGCCTTCCGACCCGTGGAGGCCTTTACGCTTGGGAGTTCGACAAAGGCGGCCGCGAGCTGAGGGCGCGGGTGGAAGGGCAGTTGGTGTTCAATTCCGTGACGCTGCTCCTCAAGGCGGCTGAGGCCGGCTTCGGCCTGGCGTACCTGCCCGAGGATAAGGTTCAAGGGCGCGTCGCGGAGGGGCGACTTATCCGGGTGCTCGACGATTGGTGCTCGCCGTTTTCCGGCTACCATCTCTATTACCCGAGCCGCCGCCAACCAACGCCCGCCTTTGCCCTCATGGTCGATGCGCTGCGTTACCGAGGCGCCGCCGAGACGGCGCCTCGGTCGTGACTACGGCTCTTTCGCGCTCAACGACGCCCCGAGCTTGTCGAGCAGGAAGCCGGTTCCCTTTTCGCGCGAGCCGGCGTCGTCATAGCCGTCGAGGAAGGCGCCTTGTTCGGTGACCTTGAGGGTCGAGCGGCCCGGGCCTGCCGGCGAAATTTGCATCGTCGCGAGCGAGACGGAGATCTTCTTCTCATTGAGATGCATCTCGTAAGCGTAGGCGATGCGCTCGTTCGGGACGATGTCGTGGTAAACGGCGTCGAACGTCGAGACGACGCCGCTCGCCCACCGCCCCTTGGCGCGTTCGCGGCCGCCCTCGCGAAAATCCATCGCGCGCTCGATCGGCGTCCATTCGCCCGCCGCGCCGCCGAACCATTTGGCTTTCTCCGCTTCGTCCGACAGCGCTCGCCAGAGTCGCTCGACCGGTGCGTCATAGGTGCGCTCGACGGTGAAAATCGCATGGACGACCGAGCGTTGGGACGCGTCCGGCTCCTGCATGCGCTGCAGCTCGGTCGAGAGATTATCGAGCGTCTGCGCCCAGCCCTGCGGCGCCCCCTGCGCCATCCAGGCGGCCTCGGGATCGAGCACCGTGTAGGTCTGGACGATGTCGATCCGCGTGCCGCCCAGCGCCTCGGAGAAATTCGCGTCCGTCAAGGCGCGGAAAAGCGCGTGGCCCTTCACGTCCTCGACCACAATGTCGATCACGAGCCGGTCGAATTCCGACGCATCGACGAATTTCCCGCGCGCCCAGTGCTCGACGCCGTCGGGTGCCCGCATGAGCACCTCGAACGGCCCGCCGACGCGCATCTCGACTTTCGCCTGCGGCACGGTGAAGCCGGTCGGCGCGAACCAGCGCTTGACGTGGTCGGCCGAGCTCCAGGCCTTGAACACGAGCTCGCGCGGCGCATGGAACGTGCGCGAGATGCGCACCGGCGGCGGTTCGAGGGGAAGCTTCATTGCGGTCGTCTCAGCCATTGGCGTCTTCTCCTTCTGGTTTCAGGGTCGCGAGATAGTCTCCCAGCCGGTCGAGGCGGCGCTCCCACTCCATCCGCCGGGCGTTGATCCATTGCTCGGCGAGGCTCAGCGCCTCTGGGTTCATGCGGCAGGTGCGCACGCGGCCGGACTTCTCCGAGCGCACGAGCCCTGACGCCTCGAGGACGGCGAGGTGCTGCATCACGGCGGGCAGCGACATGGCCATGGGCCGCGCCAGTTCGCTGACCGAAACCGGCGCCTGCGTCAGTCGCTCGACGATGCTGCGCCGGGTCGGGTCGGCGAGGGCCTGAAAGGCGAGGTCCAGCGCTTGTGAATGGTTAAGCATATGCTTTAGTATCACGAGCCGAACAGTAAAGCAAGTGCTTTAGCGTCGAGCGCAGCATCTGGGACAGGGCGCCCGCTTGCGGCGGGCTCTTCCGCGGCTCGCCGGAGGCTCAGAAAAGGCGCCGCAACCCCTTGAAATCGCGAGATCAGCGCCCGGAAATGGGAAGTATCCGCTTGACGTACCACACACAAGATGTAGACTCTGGCTGTGACAGGCCGGCGACGAAATCAAACGACGAGATTGAGATCACCCCCGAGATGATTGAGGCGGGGGAGGAGGCCGTTTTGAGTTAAGTCGGCGGAGCCGACTTGGGCGGTTTTTTTTCTGCTGCCGCACTGGCAAAGAAGGTCTATTTGGCCATGGCCGCAGTGAGTTTATCAAAGCGCCATCGATCTCGCGCACGTAATCGGAAAGCATGAGCGCTATGTCTCTGCAATAACGAAATTCATGCAGTAAATCGCCACGTTTCATCAGCTTTTGTGCTCTAGGATTTAAGAGCCAATAGGCGGGCGCTATTGATTGATTCGCGAAGGCACCGCCATATAGAGACTTGTTGCAAAAAGAGGTGTGTGAATTGCATCGTTACGAGCATCTTCGAGACTTGTTACCTTATCGACAAGCCAATTGACGTCTTCTGTGAGTTTAGGGCGGTTCCACTGTTCGGATGGATGATCGACCGCCGCTTTCAACATATCCCTTTGCATTCGGTCGGTTTTAATAGAACGCCAAACCCAAAGAGCTGTATAACTGACAAAATCTCCTGCCTGAGGCGGCCCGGGCATCATGGATTTCCAGAAAAGTGCAGCCAAACTTTCCTGAAGATCATTCCAAGCGAGAGTGAGTTGCCCCAGCGCGGTCGCATAAGGTAGGAACTCCTTGGACGTATAGCGTTGTGAGCCGCGCCCTTGCTGGCCTCGCTTGATTGTCTTGGGCATGCTATCCTCCCCGTATGAACGACAAGGAAAGCGAAAATCCATCACGCGACGAGCTGCTATTGCAGCTTTTGAAAACGCCTCCCCAGCCAAGGGCGGAGCGCAAGCGCCACCGTCCAAAAGCCGGGGAGAAGCCTAGTCCTAATCGCGCTTCCAAGTCGAGCGGCGAGAAGCGCGTTCCTTCTGCTTAGGCGTGCGTGGCGTCGCCAGGATTTTCGTAGACCAATCGCCGCCCTTTCGTCGCAGCTAATAGGGCGGCGCAACGCTCGCGGTCAGACAGTTCCCGCGTGTTCGCCCTGAAATCGAACTCCGCGAGATAGCGTCTAAGTGCGCCTCGCTGATGTTGTGGAACGTCCCGTAAATGCTGCGCTTGAACAAGGCGAAATAGGATTCGGCCGCGTTCGTCGTGACAAGCAAGCCGGTCTTGCGGTCGCGATAGGCGTATTCCTCGCGCGAGTGATCGACTTTCTTGTGAGACGCGAACCGAGTTCCCGCCGTGGTATAAGCGTTCGACTCGTCAGTCATGAGAACGCTGGCCGCGTCAACGTGCTCTTTGAGCACGTCTTGTAGCTTCGATGCTGTGACATTGGCTATGTGGAAGCTACGTGACTTACCGTCTCATTGGACCAATGTAACAACCGGCTTCTTGCCGGAGTGGCCGCGTTTGCCCGACCGCTTGCTGCGATGTTTGTTCGTCTCTTTGCCGCCGATATACGCTTCATCGGCTTCGATGACTTTTCCCGACCCGCCGAGCGGATCATCGCCGCGAAGCGCGTCCGCAGCCTCGCGTAGGCGATGAAACAAAAACCACGCGGTTTCGTAATTCGTGCCGATCATCCGCTGAAGTTCAAGGGCGCTGAAACCTTTCTTGCTTGACGACATGATTTGTGCAGACCAAACCCATGTTGATAAGCGAATGTGCGACCTTTCCATCACGGTCCCGACTGTGACAGAAAACGGTTTGCGGCAGTCCTTACACTTGTAGACGCCGGGGCGAGTGCTTTGGCCTTGGAGCTTGGTTATTCTGTCTCCCATGACGCCACAGCGCGGGCAGACCGGTCCTTGCGGCCAAAGTACGCTTTCGAGATGCGCACGCGCCGCGTCATCATCGTGATAGATCGGGTCGTGAAGATCGACTTTGGGAGTTAGTTTGAGGCCGGACATGTGGGGTTCCCCGCTTTAACGCGAAACACTACATCATGCGGCTTGGTACGTCAAGCGGATACTTCCCCCGGAAATGGCGGGCCTGGCTCTAGGGGGTTCGGGCGAATTTCGCCTTCAGGGCCGCCACCACGTTCGGCGGGGCGAAGGGGGAAGCGTCGCCGCCCATCGAGGCGATCTGGCGCACCAGCGTCGCCGTGATCGGCCGGACCGGCGAGGAGGCGGGCAGGAAGACCGTTCGCAGCTCCGGCGCCATAGCGCCGTTCATACCCGCCATCTGCATCTCGTAGTTGAAGTCGGTCGAGTCGCGCAGACCGCGCACGACCAGGGTCGCGCCCGCCTTCCGCGCCGCCTCGACCGCGAGCCCGGTGAAGCTCACGACTTCAAGCGCGCAACCGGCCTTCTTCACGATCGGCGCCGCCGCCTCGCGGATGAGTTCGAGCCTCTCCTCGACCGTGAAGAGGCCCGCCTTGTTCGGATTGGAGCCGACCCCGATCGCCAGGCGATCGCACAAAGCCGCGGCGTGCTCGATCACGTCGAGGTGCCCATTGGTCATCGGATCGAAGGAGCCGGAGAAGAAGGCCGTGCGCGTCATGTGCTCAAAGCGTTAACCCGCCCCGCGCGGCGCCACAAGGGTCGTCGGCCCGCAAGCGCTCATGTCTGCGGGGCGGAGCGCCAGCCGAGATTCACCAGTTTCCCGGCGCAGCGGCGACGAGCCCGCGCCGTTCCTGTATGATCCGGTGTCGGGGCGATGCTCGACGCATCGTCGGCCTGTCTCCCGAGGAGCCCCATGAAAGTAACGGTCGCCGCAATTATCGTCTCGTGCTTGGCGATCACCCCCGCCACGGCGCAGAACGCCCCGCCCAACGACGGGAAAGCCATCACACTCAACGTAAATTTCCAACTCAGCGTCCCGATCGAGGCCTCGGCCACGACAGCCGATATCGCCAAGGCGCTCGCCCAGGCGAACGACGCGTTGACCAACCTTGCGGCGCGCCAGTGCGACCTGTTGGCCGCCGCGTTCAAACGCGAGTGCCGCGTCGCGCAGATGAACCTCGGGGCCAATCTCAACGGACGGCGCTTCCCCCAGCAGTTCGCCGACGAGGCGCGTCGGAGCGCGAACGCCAACATGAACATGACGATGGAACTGTTGCCGCCCGCCGATGCGGCGACCGCGCCGGCGGCGAAATAGCGCGCGGTCCTGCCGCCGCAAGCAGGGGAATCGGGTGAAGGAAATTATGCGGCGATGAGTTTGGCGAGATAGTCGTCATCCCAAGCGGCGGTTTTGAGGGCGAGGCGGACGGAGTCTCGGCCCTTGGCCTTGCGGGCGAGGTTGACGGCCATGTGTTTGAGGGTGACGACGTTCTCGGGGGCGTTGTCGGTTCGGATGCGGCACTCGTCGTCGCGGAAGGTCATGTCCATGACCCAGTGCAGGCCGTTCTCGATCGCCCAATGGTCGCGCGCCATCGGTCCCAGGCGGTCGGCGCGCCGTGACGACGATGTCAGATAATAGCGGGTCTCGCGTTCGGTCTTGGCGCCGATCTCTCGCGTGCTGTCGACGATGACGAGGCCCTTGAGGCCTGGCCATTCGTGTCGCTGTTGCAGCCAGGCGACGTCGTGGATCACGGTGACGCGGCGCGTCTCGATGCGGCCGTGGTCGCCGTCGACGGTTTCATCGACGCTGACCTGCGTATCGGCGAAACCCCTTGCTTTCTGCTCGTTGGCGAACAATTCGACATCGTTGCGCAACGTCCCCTGGTTGCCCTTCAGCGCCAGAATGTAATCGGCCTTCTTGTCGATGATCTTCTGGGCGATGTCGCGCTGACAGCCGATCGCGTCGATGGTGACGACGGCGCCTTCGATCGACAGCATGTCGAGGAGGGCCGGAATGGCGACGATCTCGTTAGCCTTCTCGCCGACCTTGGCCTGCGCCAGCACCAGGCGTTGGCGGGCGGCGAAGGCGGACACCATGTGGATGGCGTCCTTGGCTCCTTTGTTGCCCGAGCGCCGGGAGGTCTTGCCGTCGATGGCGATGAGTTCGACCGGCGTCTTCATCAGCGCGCCGACCCAAGCCACGAAGCACCGCCGGAACGCCTGAGCGTCGAGCGTGGCGAAAATGTCGCCGAGGTGATCGTGGCTCGGCGTGCCGTTGACGAAGGGGAGGAAGCGCCGCAGCAAGGCGAGCTTCCTCTGGCCGAAACGCGCGATGTCGGTGAAGCCCTCCGCGCCGGCCAGAACCGCCAGCAGAGACAAGAGCAGGATCTCGTCGAGCCGATAGGCCACCTTTCCTGGCTGCCGATGGTCTGGCATATCATTGAAATGAATCAGGAAAACTGTTGTCTCAAAACCCGCCGCCGCCATCGCCTCCGAAGCGTCCACCGTCGTCCTCCCGCCAACCGAATCAGCGGAGATCGACAGATTCAGCACTTTGCGCGTTTGTCACCAACTTCTTCACCCGATCGCCCTGCCGCCGCAAGGGTCCCCGCTTGCGTCGGCGCTGAGACGCGTGGCAAACTCGCCCCCTCGTGCGAGGGAGCCGTAACGTGAACGCTGACGAACTGCGCGCGATCCAGGCGCCGCTCAAAGACCGCTATCGCGAGGCGCCGGACGCCGCGCGGATCACGCTCAGGGCCAGCGGAACGCTCAACTCCGCTTCGATCGCCTGCAGGGTCGAGACCGGCCGGGCGATCGTGGCCGCCGGGCTGCATCCGGCGACCGGCGGCAGCGGCGCGGAGCTCTGCTCGGGCGACATGCTGCTCGAGGCGCTGGTCGCCTGCGCCGGCGTCACCCTAAAGGCCGTCGCGACCGCGCTCGGCGTCGAATTGCGCTCGGGGCGTGTCAAGGCCGAGGGCGATCTCGACTTTCGCGGCACGCTCGGCGTCGCGAAGGACGCAGCCGTCGGCTTCACCGCCATCCGGCTTATGTTCGAGCTCGACACGAACGCGCCCGAGGCTGAGCTCGACACGCTTTTGAAGCTCACCGAGCGCTATTGCGTGGTGCTGCAGACCCTGAAACGCTCGCCGACGATCGAGGCGAAGCTCACACGGGGCTAAAGGGGCGCCGATTCTGCTTGACCGGCCGGCACACGCGCTCATATGCCCATGCGCGCCAGTCGGCCGGACGGTCGCCGCATTTATTGCGGAGGAAAGTCCGGGCTCCATACGGATACGGCGCCGGATAACGTCCGGCGGGGGCGACCCCAGGGAAAGCGCCACAGAAAGCAAACCGCCTGAAGCGAGCCGATGAGGCTCGCGAGGGTAAGGGTGAAAGGGTGCGGTAAGAGCGCACCGCGCAGGCGGCAACGTCGGCGGCACGGCAAGCCCCGCCGGGAGCAAAACCGAATAGGAGCGACATGCGGGTTCGCCCGCGGGCCTTTTCCGTAGGCCTTGTCGCTCGGGTTGGTTGCTCGAGGCGCCCGGCGACGGGCGTCCCAGAGGAATGGCCGTCACGTCGGGGCCAAACCCCGGCCATACAGAACCCGGCTTACAGGCCGGCTGGCGTTCGTTTCGCGTCTCGTTCATGCTGGCGCAGAATCGAAAATGCGGCGCTAAAGCCGCGGAAAGGCGGACATGCTGAGGGCGGACAAGGTTCTTGCCGCGGGCGCCTGGTCGGGCGCGCCGGCCGACAGCGTGGTGCTCGATTTCGACGAGCGCTATCGCCGGCGCTTGGTGATGACCGGGGTCGGCGGCCTCGCCTTCCTGCTCGACCTGCCCGAGGCCGCGATGCTGCGCGGCGGCGACGGTCTCAAGCTCGAGGACGGGCGCGTCGTCGAGGTGGTCGCCGCGCCCGAGCCGCTGGCCGAAATCCGCGCCGCGGACGCGCAAGCGCTGATGCGCGTCGCCTGGCATCTCGGCAACCGTCATTTGCCGACCGAGCTTCTGCCGAAAGCCTTGCGCATCCGCCGCGATTCCGTGATCGAGGACATGGCCATGGGTCTGGGCGCGAAGGTGACCCCGCTCGAGGCCCCGTTCAATCCCGAAGGCGGCGCCTATGTGCAGGCTGAGGCCAGCGCGCATGAGCATGACCACGACCACGGTTATCCGCACGAGCACGCGCATCACGCCGACGATCATCATGGTCACGCCCACGAGGATCACGAGCATTGCGATCACGCGGACCATCATCACGATCATGGGCCTGGGCCTGACTATGGACGACGCTGAAGCCGACGCCTCGCTCATGCCCTTGATGCTGTGGCTCTCGCCGGCCTTCCCGGTCGGCGCGTTCGCCTATTCGCATGGGCTCGAATGGGCGGTCGAGGCCGGCGACATTTTCGATGCGCGCTCGCTCGGCGGCTGGCTCGTCGATCTCCTGAGCTTCGGTGCGCCGCGCGCCGATGCGATCCTGTTCGCCGCGGCCTATCGCGCGGCGGGTGCCGGGGACTGGCCGGCGCTGATCGAGACGAATGCGCTGGCGGTCGCGCTCGCGACCTCGGCCGAGCGGCGGCTCGAAACGACCGCGCAAGGGACGGCTTTCGTCGCGGCGGCGCGCGCGGCGTGGGACTGCGAGCCGTTGCGCAGGCTTGGCGTTCAAGAAGGCGCGGCCTATCCGGCCGCCGTCGCGGCCGCCGCCGCCGGCCATGACCTGCCGCTCGAAGCGAGCCTGCAGGCGTTCGTGCTCGCGCTCGTCGCCAATCTCGTCTCAGCCGTCGTGCGGCTCGGCCCCATCGGTCAGACCGGCGGCCAGAAGATCCAGGCCGCGCTCCTGCCGAGACTTCGCGCGCTGGCGCGCGAGGCCGCGCGATCGACCCTGGCCGACCTCGGCTCCGCCGCCTTCCGCTCCGACATCGCCGCCATGCGTCACGAGACGCAATATTCAAGGCTGTTTCGATCGTGATGACTCCCCTCTCCCCTTGCGGGAGAAGGGTCGGGGTAAGGGGTTGGCGCCGCAAGTCGCGCGTCATGAAGCCGCCTGACGGCGCCGCCTCATCCGGCCCTTCGGGCCACCTTCTCCCGCCATAGGGCATCCGGAAGGACGCCCGTTCTAAACGACGGGCTATGGGGAGAAGGGCGATCGACCGACGCTTCGCACTCCAAGCGCTTCTGTTCTCGTTGGAATCGGTGATATGGTCGTCGTTGATTTGATGGCTGCATTGACGCTTCGGCGTCGTCATCACGATCGGAGGCGGACATGGCCATTGAACACACGGTCGGGCTCAAGCTTCACAACCGCTCCGAAGCGCTCACCATAGACGCCGAAGATGCGCTCATCGCCGCCCTCAAGGCGAAGCATAGGCATCCCGAGGCGAGCATCACCTATGTCCGGAGATCCAACCGGCGCGGCGACCGACGGCACCCTCACGGCGGCCTGTCGCAAGAGATGAAGAGCGGCTCCTGAGAATCGTCTGGCGCCGGCGACGTCAAGCCATGGCCGCCGACAGCTTCCGGTCGAGCGCCATTGGGGCCGCAACGCCAGCGCATCGGCCGGCTGCAGGTCGGAGGGCAAGAAATGAATCAAAGGATTTTCCATGACTGCTCCCAAGCAACCCCTACGCGTCGGCGTCGGCGGGCCGGTCGGCTCCGGCAAGACGGCGCTCATGGAGCAGCTCTGCAAGCGGCTCAAGCGAAAGCTCGACATCGCCGCCATCACCAATGACATCTACACCAAGGAAGACGCGCGCATTCTCGTCGAGGCGGGCGCGCTCGCGCCCGAGCGGATCATGGGCGTCGAGACCGGCGGCTGTCCGCATACCGCTATCCGCGAGGACGCGTCGATCAACCTTGCGGCCGTCGCCGACATGCGCCGGCGCTTTCCGGACCTCGACGCTATTCTCATCGAATCCGGCGGCGACAATCTCGCCGCCACGTTCTCGCCCGAGCTCGCGGACCTTACGATCTACGTCATCGACGTCTCGGGCGGCGAGAAGATTCCCCGCAAAGGCGGGCCAGGCATCACGCGCTCGGACCTGCTCGTCATCAACAAGATCGACCTCGCCCCATACGTGGGCGCCTCGCTCGAAGTCATGGCGCGCGATGCAGCCCTGATGCGCAAGACGCGGCCGTACGTCATGACCAACATGAAGACGGGCGAGGGCCTCGACGCGGTCATCGCCTTTCTGCGCGACAAGGGAGGGCTTACTATCGGCTGATACCGAGGAGGAGAGACCCCATGCGCGCTCCGGTCATTCGCATCTCGCTCGGCTTTTTCGACGCAGCCAAGGCTGATCTCGTCGAGGCCAAGCTCATCGAAGCCAGGGAGCGGCTCGAACCGGGCATTCGCGCAATGCGCGACAACCTCGGCTATTTCGTCGGCCTCGACCGCACCGCCGGCGCGATGCATAACGTGAGCTTCTGGAGGACGATCGCGGACGCCAACCAGATGGCGTCGTTCCAGCCGATGCTCGACCTCGCCGCCGAGTTCACCGACATCGGCGTGGCATTCCAAAGGCCGATCCTCAACGCGTCGACGCTGTGGACCATTGACGGCGACTGACCCGCTCGAGCGACCTACGGCTCCTGAGGTCCTTAAGCGCTCATCGAACCGGATCCTGTCGCGCCTCCGGATCGTTGGCGAGCAGGATCGGGCGGCCATGGGGCGTCGCCTCAGCCGCACGCGCCCAGGCCGCCTTCCGCTCGGCGAGCATCGCGCGACTTGTGGCGCCCTTCTCGACAACGATGCGTTCCAGAGCCGCGAGCCAATGCCAATAGTACGATTGGCCGACGCCGCCGTCGCTGGCCTTTGGAGCCGCCGCGATCTCGCGCCCCAGCGCCGCCGTCCATTCGCCCCAGCCGAACAACCCCGCCTCGTGCAGCGCCACGACCATCGCGAAGGCCTGCGCTTCCCATTGTTCGTTGAAGACGGGCCCGTCGCCGTCGCGCGGGATCGGATGCACGGCGCCGACGCCGTCGAGGATCCCGTCGCGCCGGTTCACTTGAGCCCTTCGAGGTAGCTCTCCCAGGCGTCGACAGACACCTCGAGGTCCGGATCGCCTTCGCGGCCCCAAAGCTCCGAGCCGAAAAACCGCACCCCGTAGAGCCATTGCGGGCTCGGGCCGAGGCCATGCGCATTCGCGTCGGGGAATACGAAGACGCCGTGGATCCTTTCGATGCGTCCCCGTTTGCCGCGCGCGTAGCGTGGCAGGCGGGTATGGCCCGTCGGATTGATGTTCAACGCCCGAACGTGGTCGCCGATCGCGAAGCGGGCGGGCGTCTGCGGCGGGCGATCGTAGGGCGTTCCCCTGGCCAAAGCCTTAGCCATCGCGGCGGCGTCGAGCCGCGGACAGGTCGGCCTTGCTGGCGTCAGCGCTCGCCCGGCGGCAATCTCCTCAGGCGTCGCAAGGCCGTGCGCAACGAGGAGCTTCGCCAGACCCTTCAGCCAGATCTCGTAGTAGCTCGACGAGAGATAGTCGACCGGATGGAGCGTCTCGTTGGCGTGCCGCGCCATGTCGATGTTCCATTCGCCGAGCGCGCCGGCCGCGTTCCTCAGGGCAAGGACGCGCTTCTCCCATTCGGCGTGAAAGACAGGCTCGTTGGGTTCGGCGAGGACGGGGCCGAATCCCATCAGCCCGCCCATGTCCTGAGCGCCATTCATTCGGCCGCCTCCGGCTTGAGCGACCCGGGGTCGAGCGCGAACCCCGTTCCGATCATCGAATCGCGAGTGACCAGCGCAGCCAGCCGCTCCTCGCTGAACCCCTCCGTCCCCTCGGGGCGCATCGGCACGACGAGGTAGCGGATTTCGGCGGTCGAATCCCAGACGCGGATTTTGGTCGAATCCGGCAACGCAACGCCAAACTCCGCAAGCACGCCGCGCGGGTCGATCACGGCGCGCGATCGGTAGGGGGCGGACTTGTACCAGACCGGCGGCAGGCCGAGCACCGGCAGGGGGTAGCAGGAGCAGAGCGTGCAGACGACCAGATTATGGACATCGGGGGTATTTTGGACCGCGACCATGTGCTCCCCCTGCCGCCCGGCGTAACCGAGCGAGGCGATCGCCGCGGTCGCGTCTTCGAGAAGCCATTTCCGATAGTCGGGGTCGATCCAGCTTCGCGCAACAACGCGCGCGCCGTTGCGAGGCCCGATCTTGCTCTCGTAAGTCTCGACGATGGCGTCGAGCGCGGCCGGATCGACATAGCCCTTTTTGATCAGGAGCGATTCGAGCGCGCGCACGCGGAGCGCGATGTCGGACAGCTCGCTGCCTTCGTGGTCGTGGGCGTGGCCGGTCAACATCCCTCCGATCGGCGTCGGCCCTCCCGTCATGACGTCCTCCCCCGGCGGTTAAGGAACGAACCGCACCGCGTGCGCCGGCGGCAAGGTATGGCTCACCTCCCGCCAATGATCGCCCTGATCCTCCGTCAGGTAAAGGCCGCCGGTCGTGGTGGCGAAGGCGAGGCGGTCGCCGCTTTCGTCGATCGCCAGCGCGTGGCGATAGACGACGTCATAGGCGTGCTCCTGCGGAAGGCCTGCGCTGAGGACATCGAAGCTTTCGCCCGCGTCGCGCGTGCGAGTGACGACGAGCTTTCCGTCGACCGGAATGCGGCGCTCGTCTTTGATCGCCGGCACGAACCAGGCCGTGTCCGGCTCGCGCGGATGCACCGCGACCGCGAAGCCGAACGAGGACGGCGCAACGTCGACGATCTCGCGCCAGCTCGCCGAAGCGTCGTCGCTGCGAAAAATGCCGTTGTGGTGCTGGACCCATAGGCGGTCGGGTTCGCTCGGGCTCTGCACCAGGCAATGCGGGTCCTGCGTGTTCGGGTCGCGCCCCATGTCGGGGGGGAGGTAGGCGGCGAACATGCCCTCGGCGCGGCATTCCCAGGCGTTCCCTCCATCGCGCGTCTCCCAGACGCCGCCGCAGGATATGCCGATCCGCACGATCGCGCTGTCGCGCGGATCGACGCAGACCGAATGGATCGCCGGCCATTCCGTGCCGCCGCCCATCCATTGCTGGCGCTTCGGGTTGTCCCACAGCGAACGGACGAGCTCCCATGTCGCTCCATGGTCGCGCGAGCGGAAGAGGCCGCCGGGAATGGTCCCGCACCACAGGAGGCCATCCTCCTCGGGTCCGCCGCTCTCGAGCGAAAAGATGTTGATCAGGTTGTAGGGGATGTCCTTGCCCCAGCCGTCGCGGTCGACGAGGCCTTCGGGCTTCGGCGGATAGGCCGGCGCCGCGATCTCCGTCCAGACGCCGTTTTCCCGGCGATGCAGTTTGACGCCGAAATGTCCGTGGTTGAGCACGGCGTAGTCGTAGCCGCTGCGGCGGTCATGCAGCGCGAGCGCGACGTTGTCGCCGAGAAAGTGGGCGTCGGCGACCCGCCAGTCGCCACGTTGGCGCTCGACAGTGAACAGTCCCTTTCGGGTCGACACGAGGAGCCTGTCGCTCATACCTCAACCTCCGGAAAGAGCCTGAAGCACGTAAATGGAGCTGGCGGCGCAAATGGGGTCGCTCAAGGCGATGCGGTCGCGCAACGGCTTCCCGTCAACCACGATCGCCATATGGCGCCGAAGCGCAGACTGGTCGTCGAGCACGTAGCCGCGCAGACGCGGGTTGGAACGAAACACGGTGTCGAGCGCCTCGCGCACGGTGACGCCGTCCGCCTCCGCTTGTGGGCAGTCGACGTGTCGCTCGAGATTGGCGGTAAAGGCGATCCGGGCCATGGCCAAAGTTGCCGCCAATTCGGCGCGCGATCAATCGTCGCGGGCCGATATAACGGCGGCGCCCTTGGCGGCCCCTACTTCACCAGGCGCGGTGTGCCCGCGCGCGGGACCTCGTTCTCCTGCACGACGCCGAGACGGCGGGCGACCTCGGTATAGGCCTCGATCATGCCGCCAAGATCCTTGCGAAACCGGTCCTTGTCCATCTTGTCGTTGGTCTTGGAGTCCCACAGGCGGCAGGAATCGGGGCTGATCTCGTCGGCGAGCACGATCCGCATGTTCTCGCCTTCCCATAAGCGCCCGCACTCGATCTTGAAATCGATGAGACGGATGCCGACGCCGAGGAAGAGGCCGGTGAGGAAATCGTTGACGCGGATGGCGAGCGCCATGATGTCGTCGATCTCCTGCGGCGCGGCCCAGCCGAACGCCGTGATGTGCTCCTCGGACACCATCGGATCGTTGAGTTGGTCGTTCTTATAGTAGAACTCGATGATCGAGCGGGGCAGCGGCGTGCCTTCCTCGAGCCCGAGCCGGGTCGCCAGCGATCCGGCCGCGACGTTGCGGACGACGACCTCGAGCGGAATGATCTCGACCTCGCGAATGAGCTGCTCGCGCATGTTCATGCGGCGGATGAAATGGGTGGGCACGCCGATGTCGTTGAGGCGCTGAAATAGGTACTCGGAAATCCTGTTGTTGAGCACGCCTTTGCCTTCGATCACCTCGTGCTTCTTCGCGTTGAAGGCCGTCGCGTCATCCTTGAAGTACTGCACGAGCGTGCCCGGCTCCGGGCCCTCGTAGAGCACCTTGGCTTTGCCTTCGTAGATGCGTCGGCGGCGGTTCATGCGGTGCGACCGTGGCTTGAGAAAATCCATGCACGTGGCCTTTTCTGGTGAACTCCCGTCGGGACCCGCGCGCGCGGAGACAGGATATGGGGATTCGGGCCGCATAAGCCAAGCATTGGTCTTGTCCGGACCGGGGGCCATCCCCCGCCCGTCAACTTAGCCGATTGGCGGCCGCGGCACAAACGTTCCCCGGGGGGCGAGCAGGGCAAAGTCCAAAATCGTTAAGCGACCAACAGCTTGGTTCGGAATTTCGGGAAGCCTCTTTTCGGGTCCGGCGGCGCTCGAAAGTCAGGTCCATCATGATGCCCCTGATCCGCGGCGGCGGGGGCGCCCTGCGCTGCCCAGGACGCAATTGCCACCTCCGATTGACCATTTGCAGAACCGCATCCACGCCTTCGACCCCATGCGGATCGCGCTCAGTCGAGCTTGCAGCCCAAGGCTCGTCGGTGTTACAGTTTTTGATTGGCGACCGTAACGTCGGTTGGCGGCTCCATTATCCGGGAGGAGACAAATGGCGCAGGATAGAACCGGGGAAGTGTCGGAGGCCGAGATTGCGGTCCACTGGCAGGAAGAGGCCTATGTCCGCCCGCCGAATTCATTTATCGCTCAAGCCAACCTGACAGACTTGGCGGTATTCGACCAATTCGGCCTCGACAAGTTCCCGGGCTGCTTCAAGGAGTACGCCGATCTCCTCGACTGGTTCAAGCCTTGGGATGTGACGCTCGACACCAGCCATCCGCCCTTCTGGAAGTGGTTTGTCGGCGGCCGAATCAATGCCAGTTATAATTGTGTCGATCGCCATCTGGCAAAATATAAAAACAAAACGGCGATTCACTTCGTCCCGGAACCTGAGCACGAAGCCATCCAGCACATCACCTATCAGGAACTCTTCATCCGAGTGAACGAAGTCGCGGCGTTATTGCGAGATTTCTGCGGTCTGAACAAGGGTGACCGAGTCACGCTCCACATGCCGATGGTGCCCGAGCTTCCGATCACGATGCTCGCGTGCGCGCGACTCGGCGTCGTTCACTCGCAGGTGTTCAGCGGCTTCAGCGGCAAAGCCACGGGAGACCGTGTCGTCGATTCCGAAAGCCGCGTGCTCATTACGATGGACGCGTACTACCGTAGCGGCCAGCTCCTCGATCACAAGGAGAAAGCCGACATCGCCTTCGACGAAGCGAAGAAGGACGGCGTGACGCTCGAGAAGGTGCTCGTGTGGCAGAGGTATCCGGGCCGCTACTCGGCCAAGACGCCGCTGGTCGAGGGCCGCGATTTCATCGTCAACGACGTGTTGTCGGTCTTCCGGCGCCGCCGGGTCGATCCAGTGGAGATGCTGGCTGAAGACCCGTTGTTCCTGATGTATACGAGCGGCACGACGGGGAAGCCGAAGGGCTGTCAGCACAGCACCGGCGGGTATCTCGCTTACGTCGCCGGAACCTCGAAATACATCCAGGACATCCATCCCGAGGACGTCTACTGGTGCATGGCCGATATCGGCTGGATCACCGGTCATTCCTATATCGTTTACGGGCCGCTCGCCCTCGCTGCCTCCTCGGTGGTGTTTGAAGGGGTTCCGACCTATCCCGACCCTGGGCGTCCGTGGCGCATCGCCGAGGAACTCGACGTCAACATCTTTCACACCTCGCCGACGGCGATCAGGGCGCTTCGCCGCGCCGGACCCGACGAGCCGGCAAAATACCATTATCACTTCAAGCATATGACGACCGTCGGCGAGCCCATCGAGCCGGCGGTGTGGCGCTGGTATCACGATGTTGTGGGCAAGCGGGAAGCGGTTATCGTCGACACGTGGTGGCAGACCGAGAACGGCGGGTTCCTCTGCAGCACCGTGCCCGCCCTCCACCCGATGAAACCGGGAAGCGCCGGGCCAGGGGTGCCCGGCATCCACCCGATCATTTACGACGATGACGGCCACGAAATTCCGCCACGCTCCGGCCGCGCCGGAAACATCTGCATCCAGAATCCCTGGCCGGGCATATTCCAGACGATTTGGAAGGACCCCGATCGCTTCGTCGAGCAATACTACACGCGGTACTGCAAAGACCGGAATAGCAAGGATTGGCGGGACTGGCCTTATTTTGCCAATGACGGCGCCTTGCAGGCGCCTGACGGCTACTATCGCATCCTGGGCCGGATCGACGACGTCATCAATGTCTCCGGCCACCGGCTCGGGACCAAGGAGATCGAGTCGGCCAGTCTGCTCGTTGACGACGTCTCTGAAGCCGCGGTGGTCCCTGCGCGAGATGAAATCAAAGGCAGGACCCCCGATCTCTACGTGTCGCTGAAACCCGGACTCAAGGCAAGCGACGAGCTTCGCAAGCGTATTGAGGACTCGGTGATCCGCGAGATTGGCGCTATTGCCCGCCCCCGCCGTGTCGTGATCGTGCCTGACATGCCGAAAACGCGTTCCGGCAAGATCATGCGCCGTGTCCTCGCGGCGATCTCGAACGAGGAAGACGCCGGTGATATCTCGACGCTGGCCAATCCCGAAGTCGTCGCCGAGATCCGGGAGATGAAAAAGTAGTCGGGCGGCGCCGATCTGGTTCGGCGAAAAGCATCGGGAGACCACGTGGGAACGGTCGCTATCCGGTAAAGATAGCGGCCGTGGTTTTATGGTCTCGGGCCGGTCGAGACGGCGCTGCCGGTCATTTCGTATCCGGCTTCGTTCGCACGTGCGCCCGGGGCGAGCCGGCCACAAAAGCGGTGGTCGCCGGCTCTTACGCCGCGTCCGAGGGCCATTCTAAGCAGCGGATCGCGACTTGGAACGCTCCGCCGCGCTTGGCCATGCGCTCATAGCTCTTCGCGTTGTTCTTCGGCCTTGGGGGGTGGCGCGCCGACCGGCAGCACAGTGCGGCCGTGGGTCTCGTTGATAATGTCGGCGGCCGCGAGATAGAACGCGAGCACCGCGGTGATCAGCCCCACATAGCCGCCCAGAATACGCAGGAGCGGAATTCCGAACAAATCGGCCCCGCCCAGCAGGAAGAAGGTGATCCACAACGCCAGGAGCACCGACTGCAGCGCGCGGTTCAAGGGCAGGCTGCCGACCCACATGTAGAACGTGAACACGCCCCACATCACCAGCCACCAGCCGACGAAATGAGGCGGCACGTTGGTGGCGAAGAACTGCACGAACAGAGCGAAGGTCCACCAGAACGCGCCGTAAGAGCAGAAGGCGACGACGCCGAAGGTGTTGCCGCGAGGCAATTCCATCAGCCCGGCCGCGAATTGTGCGGTGCCGCCGTAGGCGAATGCGCTGGCCAGCACGAGGGGCACGCTGGCCCCGGTGTACCAGCCGGCATTCACCATGCTCAGCATCCAGGTGGTCAGCGCAAAGCCGGTCAGGCCCAGCGGCGCCGGATTGGCGAGTTTCATCACGTTTTCCTCCTCACGGCCGATCACAGTCGCGGCCTTCGTATTATGGTTGAGTCAAGCGCGGTTACTTTACCGAAAACACCGTTTGCCCAAAATTCGACTAAATGCGTAGGGGGTTCCGGCGCGTGGCGGCGAGGCCCGGAAACCCCATCAGACTTGGGGTGAGCCGCCCGAAGCCTCACCGCCAGACAAATTGCCTAGAGCCGTCACGGTCGACGCGGCTTTGAATCCGAAGCAAAATGAGCGATACAAACAGCTGACCGAACGCACGTATCGATTTCGCGTTTCAGCTTGAAAAGCCTTACAAATTCCGCGCCCGGCAGGCGGAGGCCGGGCGAATCAGGGGCGGGCTCGCGCTATAGGCTTGGGGAGGAACACCCATGGACCCATCAATGCTGAAGCGGATCGCAGCCGATCCGAACTACCAGAAGCTCGTGTCTGAGCGAAAGTCGTTCGGCTGGACGCTCGCGATTATCACACTCATCATCTACTACGGTTTCATCGCCGTCGTCGCTTTTGCGCCGGGAATCATCTCGACCAAGGTCTTCGGCGACATCACCATCGGCATCATTATCGGCGTCGCGATCATTCTCACCTCGATCCTCTTGACCGGCATCTATGTGATGCGGGCGAACAGCGAATACGACGATCTGACCAATGCGATCGTCAACGCGGTCAGGACCGGGAGGAAGAAGTGATGACGCGCCTCATTCGTTCCGGCGCGCTCGCCGGCATTCTCAGCCTTGCCGCAGGATCGGCCGACGCCGCCGGCCCGATCGAGGCCGGCGCGATCCAGCCGGTCGACTGGAACGCCGTCATTATCTTTCTCGTGTTCGTCGTCGTGACGCTCGGCATCACCTATTGGGCGGCGCAGCACACCCGCACGACCAAGGACTTCTATGCGGCCGGCGGCGGCATCACCGGGTTCCAGAACGGCCTCGCGATTGCCGGCGACTATATGTCGGCGGCCTCGTTCCTCGGCATCACGGCGCTCGTCTACACCGGCGGGTATTACGGGCTGATCTATTCGATCGGCTTCCTCGTCGGTTGGCCGTTCATCATGTTCCTGATGGCGGAGCCTTTGCGCAACCTCGGCCGCTTCACCTTCGCCGACGTTGTGTCCTATCGCCTTCAGGCGACGCCGATGCGCGCAATGGCGGCGACCGGCACGCTTGTTGTGGTCGCGCTCTACCTGATCGCGCAGATGGTCGGCGCGGGACAACTGATCGAGCTCTTGTTCGGCTTGCCCTATCTCTGGGCGGTGGTCGTGGTCGGCGTCTTGATGATCATCTACGTGACCTTCGGCGGCATGATCGCCACCACCTGGGTGCAGATCATCAAGGCCGGGCTTCTGCTGTTCGGCTCCACGCTGATGGCGCTCCTGGTGCTGGCGAAGTTCGGCTTCGACTTCAACGCGTTGATCACCAAGGCGGTCGAGGCCCATCCGGCCCATGATAAGATTCTGACCCCGGGCTCCGCGATCGCCAATCCGATCAACGCCTTCTCGCTCGGCCTCGCGCTGATGTTCGGCACCGCTGGCCTCCCCCACATCCTCATGCGCTTCTTCACCGTCGGCAACGCCAAGGAAGCGCGCAAGTCGGTGTTCTGGGCGACCACCTTCATCGGCTATTTCTATATCCTGACCTTCATCATCGGCTTCGGCGCGATCATTCTGGTCGGGACGAACCCCGCCTATCACGTCGGCAACGACATCAACGGCGCTCTCCTGGGCGGCGGCAACATGCCGGCGATCCATCTCGCCCAAGCGGTCGGCGGCGATTTGATGAAGGGCTTCATCGCCGCGGTCGCCTTCGCGACGATCCTTGCGGTCGTCTCGGGCCTGACGCTGTCGGGCGCGAGCGCGGTTAGTCACGACCTCTATGCGAGCGTGTTCCGGCACGGCAGGGTCGAGGAAGGCGCGGAAGTGCGGGTGTCGCGGATCACGACGGTCATACTCGGCATTGTCGCGATCATTCTCGGCGTCCTGTTCGAGAAGGTGAACGTCGCGTTCATGGTCGGCCTTGCCTTCGCGGTCGCCGCCAGCGCGAACTTTCCGGTGCTGCTGCTCTCCATGCTATGGAAGGGCCTGACAACTCGCGGCGCCTTTATCGGAGGCTTCGTCGGCCTCATCAGCGCTGTCATCCTGACGGTCTTCAGCAAGGCCATCTGGGTGAGCGTGCTTGGGCTCGCCGCCGAAGGAGCGTGGTTCCCCTACGTGTCGCCGGCGCTGTTCACGATGCCGCTCTCCTTCCTCTGCTGCTGGCTGTTCTCTGTCACCGACAGCTCGAAGGCTGCGGTGAAGGAGCAGGCGGCGTTCGAAGCCCAATACGTGCGCTCGCAGACCGGCATCGGCGCAGACGTGGCGGCGGCGCATTAGACGGTCGCGAAGGTTGCGAACTGAGGGGACGCCCCGCGTGCGAGTCGGGCGTCCTTTTTTGAGGCCGCGGCACTCCAAGCCCGGCGTCCGTCGCGCAGGGCCATTGTGATCGGCGGCCTCGTCGGCGGCGTCGGCGCGGCAACGATTGCGGCCATTCGGCAGCCGAGCGGCGACAGGCTTGTCGGCGGCGACGCCGGTTCAAACGACCTTGAGGCCGAGGTGTTGTTGCGTGGGCGCAAGTCGCGGTCATCGGATGGCGATGTTCGATGCAGAAGCGGGCGGCGTGCAAGGCCAGTTCGGCGTCGAGGAGCGGCGCGACAGCATGGGAACGCAAGCCGCGTTCGATGCGCAGAGTGTGAGCCTCGTCCTGGGCGCCCTGGAGAACTTGGAGCAAGACGAGATCGCCGATCGCTGCAGCTTCCAGTTCGGCGGTCGCCCGCGTTCGATGGCCGCACAGGTGGGCGATCCAGACCAAGGCGTCGACGAGAATCACGGACGCCTTGGTTTCGCGCTGAGCGAGGATCGGCCTCTGTTCGCGTTGGCCATGGATAGGCATTCGGGGTACCAAGAGCGCGCCCGTCGAGGGCGATCTCGCGAGCTGCTTGATTTTCTGTCGATGGCGGCCAACGCCGTCGTCGCCCCGGTTCACCCCAAGGCGATGTCCGTCATCCTGAGTCCGTCATCCTGACGACGCCAGCTGAAGTCGACCGATGGCTTGAAGCGGAGCTGGCGCACGCGCTCGCGCCGCAGCGGCCGCCGCCGGATGACGCCCTGCAGATCCCGGTGAAGGGCAGAGCGCCGATGGCGTTTCCCTCCGACCGCACGCTCTCAATGCGAAGCGTTCGTTGCCGATCGAGAAAGCGAACCTCGTCAGTTCAATCAGTAAAGAGCGCCCCCGGAATCCGCATGCGAGAGCAACCCAACACCCTTACGCAGCTTCTTCGATCTCGGAATCGCTAGCGTCGGCCGGGGCTGCGGACGGCTTGGAGCGCCCCAGCCCCTTTTGCAGTTGCGCCTCGACCGCTTTCAGTGCATCAATCTCGTTCGATTTTTGCACCGCTGCAATCTCCCGAACCATTCTGTCGAGGGCGGCTTCATACAGCTGTCGCTCGGAATACGACTGCTCCGGCTGCGCCTCGGAGCGATAGAGATCCCGCACCACCTCCGCGATGGCGCCGATGTCGCCCGAGTTGATCTTCGTTTCGTACTCCTGCGCGCGTCTGGACCACATGGTGCGCTTCACGCGCGCGCGCCCAGTCAGGATCTCGAGCGAACGCTTTGCGGTGTCCGCGTCGGAGATCTTGCGGAGACCGACCCCGGTCACTTTTGAGGTCGGCACCCGCAAAATCATCTTGTCCTTCGAAAAGGAGATGACGAACAACTCCAGTCTGAACCCGGCGACCTCCTGCTCTTCGACAGCAACGATCTGCCCGACGCCGTGCGCGGGATAGACGACGAACTCGTTCAGCTTGAATCCCTGGCGAGGCGCGGCCGCCTTTGTCGGACTGGCGTTTCCAAAAGCTTCTTGCCGCGGATGGGGCTTTTGCTCCTTCGAAAGCGTCGCATCCGGCTTTGGGGGCGAGACCGCGGCGCCGGCAATCTTCTGCGACGCGGCCGCCTTCGGCTGACCGGCGACAGCGTTCGGCGCGCTCTTGGCCTGAGCCCGCTTGTCCACGGCTACGGTTTTTTCGTCAATTCGATCGGTCTTCGAATGCAATTTTGCTTCCACCTGGTTTGTGTTGGAGCCCGGAGCTTTTGAGTGCTTCGCCGACAAAGTCTTTGCGCTCAGCTTCGGAGAAGCTGCTGCTTTGGCCTTTGTCGTCGTCTTCCTGACGCTAGCGGCCACCGCTCGCTTGCTCGCCCTCGTCAGCCCTCTTTCACCGCGACTGCCCTGTTTTTTCACATTTGTCGATTTTGCGCCGCGCTTGGCGACGCCTGCTTTCGTGCGAGCCGCAGTTTTCGGTTTTGCGGTCCGTTTCGTTGGTCGCTGCGCGCTTGCGGAGCTGGCCTTCCTGGTTGATCTCGATCGGGAGGCTGCTTTGGCTTTCGCGACGCCGGTCTTGCTCGCCTTTTTTGTCGTCTTCCTACGCACCGCCATTGTTACTCTCCAAGCCACAACCGTTCGTCGCTGCCGCCGCGCCCGCAGCTTTTCCGGTCAATCACTTCGAAAACAGCGACCCTCCGTCGGCTTGCCGAAAATTCGTACCTCGTTCCGGGGGGCAATCGGTTGTTTTGTTAAAGACTCGTTTAGCACAAAACAGTCGAAGAATCAAAGGGGATGGAGCGCACCGCCGATTTTATCCTCGGCCGACCGTCCAGGCGGTCAGTCGCCCTGGCCGGGTTCGGCCGAGAAAAACTCGGCGAACTTGTTCGGGCGACCGTCAAACTCCTTCGCGTCGGCCGGGGGCTCGTGCTTCGATGTGATATTCGGCCAAACGGCGGCGTATTCCGCGTTGAGCTTCAGCCAGGACGCCAATCCTGGCTCTGTATCGGGTTTGATCGCTTCCGCAGGACACTCCGGCTCGCAAACTCCGCAATCGATGCATTCGTCAGGGTGAATGACGAGCATGTTGTCCCCTTCGTAAAAGCAGTCGACAGGACACACCTCCACGCAGTCCATGTATTTGCACTTTATGCAATTTTCGACCACCACATACGTCATACGGTCCCTCTCGGTCCTTTTACGCGTTATACTAAAGACAAACTCGCATTCCCTCGAAAATAATTTCCGGACTATTTTTCGCGATTGGCGGCTTGTTGCTGCACGAGGGCGGATCGGAGTTCCATGAGTTTCGCAAACGGCGAGCTTGGATCTACGTTTACGACCTGATGATGGGGGCGGCCCATGCTCGCGTTTTGGGTCTTTTTGTCGGGCCGGCAATTCTTTCGCATGCGCTCGGCCTTTTCCCCATCGGGTGCTCTGGATCGAGCCTCGCTCGGCCCTGGATCAGGGGGCGGCGCTTCCGGACGACCGATTTGCGCCTCGTGCCGCCTCCGATGACGTCCGCAGTCGCGGCCGCCAGACGAAGCGTCGCCCGGCGCGGAACCCGTCTGCTCACTCGGGCCGGCCGGCGCCCTGTGCGTCTCTGACCTCGGCCTTCTCCTCTGCTCGTGCCGCCGCACCCGCGGGACGGGGCGCCACAAAGTGACTATCGCCGATTCGCCCGTCGTCAATGCGCCATCGGATTCGGAGACGGCGGGCTCTCCGGCGTCCGCCCCACTTATGTTGGCGCTCTCGGGGCGCTCGTCAATGCCCTCATCGGACGACTCCGGCGCGCTCTCCGCCGCGAGAGTCGGACCCTTGTCTGGTTCCTTCGACGCGCGCTCCGCCGCGAAAGCCGGCCCTTCGTCCGTTTCTTCCGGCGCGCTCTCCGCCGCGAGCGCCGAACCTTCGTCCGGCTCTTGCGGAGGCTCGGATATGTTCACATCCGCTTGAGGCTCGTCCGCTCGAGGCTCGCCGTCCGCGACCTCCGAATTTTCGTTTCCCGCGGCAGGCTCGGGGCTTGTCGCGGGCGCCGGCTCGGAAACAGGCACGATCAGCTCGCTTCGGGGGACATCGAAGCTTTCAAAGTCGAGCGAGCGCAGGATCGAGGCGAAATCCGCCGCCGAGCAACCCGTGAGCGACGTCATCTGACCGTTCACGACGAAGCCCTTAGGAGTCTGGACTTGGGCTTGCGAAGCGGCTTTCTGGGGGAACGCCGCCCTGATCATGTCGGCCAGACGTTCGACGATGTCGACCCGCACGACCCGGTCGCCGCAAACCCGGAACCCGGCCACGCGATAGCCTTCTCGGGTGATCTCGTTGTTCACCGGCAGGGAGGTCCTGCCGGACGACGCCATCGGCAGAAGCGTCTGCGCCAGCGCCTCCGCATCGACCCCCGGAGACTTGAGCTGCCATAACTGGAGCGCCAGCGCTCGCGAGGCCGGCTTCAGGATCGTCGGCACGTAGACGTAATAGGCGCCGAAGCGAACGCCGTGCTTTCTCAGGCAGGCTCTTGAATTCTGATCGAGCGCCTTGATTTGATTGCGCTTGGACTGACGATCCAGAACGCCGAACGCCGAGGCGATCGACGATCCGAGGTCTTGAACCGGCTGCGGCTCCTGCTGCAGTTCGCGCAGCGCGAAGAGGGGCCCCAGCAATTTTCGCGAGAGCGCGGCAAGCCACAGGTCGAGCCGAGTCGAGATCGTCTGACGCGCATCCTCGGGCAACCGGGGATCGGCGAGGATCACCGCGCCGGGGATGAGGAAATCGCCGCCCCCGCTCAGTTTCGCGATCGGATCGCCGAGCCATCGGATGACGCCGTCGTTGGCGAGCACGATCGACGCGTCGACCGCGTTGTGGAAGCGGGTTGCGCGGGCGGCGAACTCGAGCTTCAGCGCGTCTTCGGGAACCGTGTCGTTGGAGCTGTCGCTGTCGCGCGCCCCGACCACCTGAAATCCCTGGAGATTGCTGAAATCCGGTCCGGTTGACGGCTTCTCGTCAACAACGGCGGGTTGCCCGTCAATCATTTGCCGTCCCTGCGCGCGCCGTCGGCCGGCGGCTTTTCGCCTTAAAGGAATGGGGCCTCGCGCGACCATTTAATCGACGCGCAACCCCATGCCAATAGATTTAAAGGCGCGCAATCAGACTGGAAGTGTCCCAACGTCCGCCGCCGCGCTGTTGCAGATCGTTGTAAAACTGGTCGACGAGGGCGGTGACGGGAAGGGACGCGCCGTTGCGGCGCGCCTCGTCAAGACACATGGCGAGATCCTTTCGCATCCAGTCGACCGCGAAGCCAAAATCGAATTTCTTTGCGATCATCGTCTGATGGCGGTTGTCCATTTGCCAGGACTGAGCCGCTCCCTTGGAGATCACATCGACGACAAGCTGAGCGTCGAGCTCCGCCGCCTCGGCAAACCGCAGTCCTTCCGCGAGCGCCTGCACCAGTCCGGCGAGGCAGATCTGGTTGACCATCTTCGTGAGCTGGCCCGCGCCCGCGGGTCCCATGTGACGGCAAGCGAGGCCATAAGCGGCGATCACCGGCACCGCCTCTTCGTAGCTCGCCGCGTCTCCTCCGCACATCACAGTCAGGCGGCCGTTCTCCGCCCCGGCCTGGCCGCCCGACACCGGCGCGTCGACAAATCCGAGATCGCGGCGCTTCGCCTCGCGGTCGAGCTCGCGGGCGATGGTCGCCGACGCCGTCGTATGGTCGATGAACACCGCGCCGCCGCGCATGCCGGCGAACGCGCCGTCTTGCGAAAGCGTGACCGACCTCAGGTCCTGATCGTTGCCGACGCAGGCGAGAACGAAGTCCCTGCCGGCCGCCGCCTCGCGCGGCGTCGGCGCGCTCGATCCGCCATAAGTTTCGACCCATTTGGCGGCTCTTGCCTGGGTGCGATTATAGACGACGACGTCGTGTCCGGCTCGTTTCAGATGGCCCGCCATGGGAAACCCCATGACGCCAAGCCCGATAAAAGCGACTTTGCTCATTTGCGGCTCCCTTTGATCGATAAGCTCGCTTAAGCCCTTAGCGAAGGCGCGTGGGCCTGGTCCACCATTCCGGTCGTTCCGTCGCGATCATCGTGGCAGCGATCGCGGCGTCTTGCTTCTTATCAAACAACGCGAAGCAGGTCGCGCCGGAACCGGACATTCGCGTGACCTTGGCATGCGGGAGACGCGACAGCGTTTCGAGCACGGTTGCAACGATCGGCGCGACGCGCGCCGCGGGCGCTTCCAGATCGTTGCGGAAGGAAGCCAGCGAGGCGAGCGTGAGCGGCGAATTCGCGTGCGGCTCCGACTTCGCGGTTGACGCCCCGGGCGCGAGTCCGAGGGCCTCGAATACCTGCCTCGTCGGGACCGCTGCGCGCGGATTGACAAGCACGGCGAAGATTTCGGGCAAGGGCGCATGTGAGCCTAGGCGCTCGCCGACGCCCGCCATCCATCGGGAGCGTGGGCTGAGGCAGACCGGAACGTCCGCCCCCGCCGCGAGCGCCGCGTCGCGCATGCGTTCGTCATCGACGGTCAAGCCGTTCTCGCCTGCGAGCGCGCGCAACGCCGCCGCCGCGTCCGCCGAGCCGCCGCCTAAGCCCGCCGCGACCGGCAGGCGCTTGATCAGGCGGAACCGTCCCAATCGCAGGCCCGGGACCCGATCGGCCAATTCCCGGGCGGCGCGCAGAACCAAATTCTTCTCGGTCGGGCCGACGAACGGCGCGCCGCCGCCTTCGACGTCGAGCTTAAGACGAGAGCCCGGCTCATAGCCGAGCCAGTCGCAGGGCGCTCCGAAGGCGACCAGGCTTTCGATTTCGTGCAGCCCGCCCTCCCGACGGCCGATCACGTGCAACGTCAGGTTGATCTTGGCGGGAGCGCGGCGCCATTGCATGCGGTCCTTGGCGCGTGGGCTTTATCCGCCATTCTGTTTTTGCTGCGCCGTCGTGCCCGGATCGGCGGCGATATCCGGAAGACCGACCTCGATCTTCTTAAGAATCGCCGGCAGGTCTTCGGGCTCCGGCCCCATGTCGCGGGCGTGGTTCCATTGGAAGTGCGCTTCGGTGCGGCGATTGACCCGCCAGTAGGCGTCTCCGAGATGGTCGTTCAGGACCGGGTCGGCGGGCTTGAGGTCGACCGCCCGCTCCAGGGTCTCAGCCGCCTGTTGATACTGGCCGAGCTTGAAATGCGCCCAGCCGAGGCTGTCCACGATATATCCGTCGTTGGGACGCAGTTCCACCGCCTTGCGGAGCATCTTGAACGCCTCGTTGAGGTTCATCCCCTTGTCGACCCAGGAATATCCCAAATAGTTCAGCACCAACGGCTGATCCGGATAAAGCTCGAGCGCCTTCTTGAAGTCGGCCTCCGCCTTCGGCCATTGGTTGTCCCGCTCGTAACAGATCCCGCGGAAGTAAAAGAGCGTCCAGTTGTCGCGTTGGGGGATGCCGACGGCCGCGATCGCCTTGTCGTATGTCGCCGCGGCCACCGCATACTTCTTGTCCATGCGCTCCAACCCGGCCAACGCGCTGAGCGCATCGACGTCGTGCGGCTTTTCGGCGACGATTTGAGCGAGTTTCTCCCTTGCCGGGCTCGCCTGACCCATGCTGTCCAGCTCGATGGCGATCTGAATCTGGGAATCGTCGTAAAGCGGGGAGGTCGAGGGAACCGACTTGTAGGCCGCGATGGCCTGCTCGCCCTGTTTCATTTGATCGAGCAGGTTAGCCAACGTCACGGCGGTCAGGTCGCTCGAAGGCCGCAAATACAGCGACAGGCGGAGGTAGATGAGCGACGGAAGCAAGTCCCCGCCTTGCCGGCTCCCTTCCGCTCCCAGTCCATAAAGCACCTCCGCCGCGCCTTCCTTTGCGTTGCGGACGAGCGGTTGCGGCGTCTGATTGGAGTTCAGATTGGCCAGCGCTCGCTCGACGATCGGGTGGTGCGGAGCGAGAGCGGAAAACTCGCCGTAGACTTGTTTCGCGCCGGCGACATCGCCTTGCGCCGCCAGGACATTCGCGTAGGCGTCGGCGAAGCGAAGCGTGCCCTTGTCCGCGTCATACGCCGATTTCAGTCTGCGGCGGGCCTCTGCCGGATTTCCGAGCAGATTGGCGATCAGCCCCGCATGATAGTCGCGAAACGCCAGCAAAGACGGATCGCGAATCCGATCCAGCGTGTCGAGCGCGCGGTGCAGGTCCGACTGTCCGGCATAGCACCACGCGGAGAGGAGGCTCGTCGTGACATCCTTCGATCGGGCGTCCGCGGACGCAAGCTGGGCGCGTGCGTTGGCGTACTGCCCTTGTGCGAAGGCGTGGACCGCAGTCGCCAGGCGCGCGACGCTGTTGGTCGGGTCACGCGCGAGCACACGCTCGGCCAGGGCGTTGACGCTCGCCTCGTCGCCATTGGAAAGCGCGGCGGCAAAAGCGCGGTCGAGCAACTCGGAATTGCGCGGGTCAACGCGCAGCGCCTCGCGATAATAGGCCTCGGCGGATGCGGTGTCGCGGTCGGCGCTGGCGATCAGCGCCGCAAGGTAGTTGCCCGGCTGGCTCATGCCCATCTCGAGCGGCTGCGACTCGGACGGAGTGGCGGCGAAGGCGCAGCCTGTGGCCGCCAAGGCGGTCGAGGCGATGAGAGCGGCCGCCAACATTCCGGATCTCAATTGTGTGGTCAATGCGATGGGTCTCCGAATGCTCAAGTAACCGGGGCCCCCGATCGGGGCGCTTTACGAAACCTGGCTCAATCGCACAAGGCTGCTGACAGGAGAAAAGGGCAAATTTGCGCCGTTTCCGACGTTTCACAGATCCGGGTAATTCGGTCCGCCCCCTCCTTCAGGGGGGACCCAGGTGATGTTCTCGGCCGGGTCCTTGATATCGCAGGTTTTGCAATGCACGCAGTTCTGCGCGTTGATGACGAACCGGGGGTCGGTCCGTTTCGCTTCATCGGCGTAGACGACTTCATAGACTCCGGCGGGACAGTAGAGCCGGGCGGGCTCGCCATATCGCGGCAGATTCTCGCGAATCGGGATCGCGGGATCGGCCAGCCGCAAATGGACCGGCTGGTCCTCTTCGTGATTGGTGTTCGACAGGAACACAGAAGAGCTTTTGTCGAAACTCACGACGCCGTCGGGCTTGGGATAGACGATCGGACGAACTTCCGACAACGGCTTCAGCGTCGCGCTGTCCTTCTTGTTGCTTCTGAGCGTACCGAACAGCGATCCGCCGAATAGGGAGTTGGTCCACATGTCGAAGCCGCCGAGTCCGATCCCGATCGTCCCGAATCGGGTCCATAGCGGCTTCACGTTCCTGACCTTGTAGAGGTCGGCGCCAATGTCGGAGCCGCGCCAGGCCTCCTCATAGGCCGAGAGTTCGTCGTGTCCCCGGCCGGCCGCCAGCGCCTCATGGACTTTGTCGGCGGCCATCATCCCGGACAGAATGGCGTTGTGAGATCCCTTGATCCGGGCGAAATTGACGAAGCCCGCGGCGCATCCGATCAGGGCGCCCCCGGGGAAGGCGAGCTTGGGCGCCGACTGCCAGCCGCCCGAGGCGATCGCCCGGGCGCCATAGCCGAGCCGCTTGCCGCCCACAAACGTTTCGCGAACGAGCGGATGGGTCTTGAAGCGCTGGAATTCGTCGAACGGGGAAAGGGTCGGATTGTCGTAGCTGAGGTGCACGACGAAGCCGACCGAGACGAGCCGATCGTCATAATGATAGAGGAACGAGCCGCCGGTGGCGCCCGACAGCGGCCATCCGAACGTGTGCTGGACGAGCCCCCGATGGAAGCGATCGGGGGCGATCTGCCACAGTTCCTTGAGGCCGATCCCGTACTTCTGCGGGTCCCGGTCCGCGTCGAGCTTGTAGCGGGCGATCGCCTGCTTCGCGAGCGAGCCGCGCGCGCCTTCCGCCAGGAGAACGTATTTGCCCCGGAGCTCCATCCCGCGCGAGAAACTCGCTTTCGGCTGCCCGTCGCGACCTAGCCCCATGTCGCCGGTCGCGACGCCGACGACCTCCCCCTGGTCGCCAAAGAGAAGTTCGGTCGCGGCAAAGCCGGGGTAAATCTCGACCCCCATGGCCTCCGCGCGGGCGCCTAACCACCGGCACGCCGCACCGAGCGAGCCGATGAAGGCGCCATGATTGTTCATGAGCTTCGGCATCGGCCAGTTCGGCAGAGGCAGGCTCGCCGTCGCGGTCAGGAGATAATAGAAGCGGTCTTCCGTCACCTGCGTCTTCAGCGGACATTCGGGATCGGATCGCCAGTCGGGCGTCAGCCGGTCGAGTCCGATCGGATCGATGACGGCGCCCGACAGGATATGCGCGCCAACCGCCGAGCCCTTCTCGACGATGACGACCGACCGTTCTGGGTCGAGCAACTTGAGCCGCATGGCGGCGGCCAGTCCCGCTGGACCGGCGCCCACCACGACGACGTCGTATTCCATCGATTCGCGTGGAGGAAGGCCAGATGCATCGGTCATTATGAATGTCGCTTTTTGGATGACGCTCTTGGCGCGGCCTTATCGCCGAAGATAGTTCACATGTAAACTCTTGCCGGCCGCGCGCTATGCGTCCGCGAGCGATATGGTAAGCTCTGCGTGTGGAGGCGCGCAAGCGCAGCGACAAATTCATGGGGCGTGGGTGAGCGGCGACAAGACGGGTTTTGATCTCAGCGCCACGGAAGCCGCGGCTGCGCTGAGATGGTGGGTGCAGGCCGGCGTCGAGTTCACGCTCGCCGACAGTCCCCGCGATCAATTCGCCTCCGCCGATCCCGACAGCGAGCCCAAAGGCGCGCCGCCTCGCCGGGCCGCCGAACCGTCCCGCGAGCCTGTGTCGTCAACCCCTGCCCGAGCCGGTTTGAATTTGCGGCCAGACGAGGCGGCGCTGGCCGCAAATGAGCTTGCCGCGGCCTCCGCCGATCTGAACGCGCTTCGGTCCAACCTGGAGCGATTCGAGGGCTGCGCGCTAAAGAAAACCGCGACCCAGCTCGTGTTTGCGGACGGAACGCCGGGATCGCGGGTCATGCTGGTCGGGGAGGCGCCGGGCGCCGACGAAGATCGGATCGGGCGACCGTTCGTCGGGCGGGCGGGGCAATTGCTCGATCGCATACTGGCGGCGATCGGCCTCGACCGCCGGCTCGTCTACATCGCCAACGTGGTGCCCTGGCGCCCGCCCGGAAACCGAACCCCGACGCCGCAGGAAACGCAGGCGTGCCTGCCCTTCATCAAACGGCAGATCGAGCTAGCGGAGCCGGAAATCCTCGTCTGCCTCGGCGCCTCGGCGACCCAGACGCTCCTTCAGGTGCAGGACGGAATCACGCGCGCGAGAGGCCGGTGGTTTTCGTACCCACTTGAAGACGGGCGCACGCTGCGGGCGATCGCCATGTTTCATCCCGCCTATCTTTTGCGCCAGCCGGCGCAAAAACGGAACGCCTGGGCCGACGTCAGGGCGCTCGCCGCTGTGCTAAACGCCTAAATAGTGGGAATGCCTTGCATCGCGCCTTAAGTGCGGGCATCAAAGCCCCGGCAGTCCGCATCTGGGGGCGCGCTCGCTTCGGATGAGCCGGCAGACTGCCATTCGAGACGAGATCAGGCGATAAAGGCTAGTGCATGCGCGCTTCGCGGCGACGATTCATCGCCAAGGGAGGACTGATTGCGGCCGGAGCGGCGATTGGCGCGCCGGCTTTGGCCGAGACGTCGCCGGAGGTGCAGTGGACGCTGAGTTCCGCCTTCCAACCCAATCTCGACTTCATTTTTGGCGCCGCCCAAACGCTCGCCGACGCGGTCTCCAAAATGACCGACGGCCGCTTCAAGATCTCGGTGTCCGCGGCCGGGGAAATCGCCTCCGCCGTCGACGCTCTCGACGCGGTCGCGGACGGAAAGGCTGACTGCGCCCACACGGCGCTCGCTTATTCCTGGAACAAGGAGCCGGCCTACGTCTTCGGGACGGGAGCGCCGTTCGGCATGAACACACGGCAGCAGGCGGCATGGCTGCAGAGCGGGGGCGGATCCGACCTCCTCAACGACTTATTGGGCCAGCGGGGGCTCATGGCGGCGCCTCTCGGCGACACCGGCGCGCAAATGGCCGGCTGGTTTCGCAAGGAGATCCGCAGCTCGTCCGATTTCAATGGAATGAAAGTCCGCATCGGCGGCTTCGCCGGCAAAGTGCTCGAACTCCGCGGCGCGAAACCGGTCCAGATACCGAGGGACGGAATTCTGGCCGCGCTCGCGAACGGCTCGCTCGACGCGTTCGAGTGGGTGGGTCCGTACGACGACGAGCGATTTGGCGCCGCCGCCGGTCCGATCTCGAAGGTCGCGCCGTACTATTACTATCCGGGATGGTGGAAGGGCGCGATGCAGCTGCACCTCGTCGTCTCGGCGCAAAAATTCGCCGGTTTGCCGAAATCATACCAGGACTCGCTGAAAGCCGCCGCGGCGATGGCGAATGAGCAGATCCTGGCAAAATATGACGCCGCCAACCCCGGCGCGCTGAAGCGGCTGGTCGTGGGCGGGGCGCAGCTTCGCCTGTTCCCTCAGGAGACGCTCGAGGCCTGCTACGATACGGCGTTCCAGCTTTATGCCGAGCTCGGCCGGACGAATCCGAATTTCAAAAAGATAGCCGATTCCTACATGGCGTTTCGCAGCGACGAATACCTCTGGTGGCAGGTTGCCGAATATTCGTTCGACAATTTCATGATCCGCGAGCGGCGAGCCAGGGGTTAGCTCCCGCTTTCCGTTAAGCCACGGCGAATTCGTCGTAGTCGGCCGGCGCGGTTTCGTCGCGCGCGTTCGAGCGAAGGACGAGCGAGAGGATCGCCGCCACGGCGATGTTCGCCGCCACGGCCGTCAGTCCGTTGTAGGCCAGGAAGCCCAGCCCGGTGTCGACGTGGCCGATCAGCGGAATGTCCCAATTCAAGGGATGCACCGGCGTCCACGCCTTGCCGCCCCAGGACAACGCCGTCCCGACGATCATGCCCGCGGCCCAGCCGACAAGCAACGCCGGGCCGCTGAACCAGCGCGTGTACAGCCCGAAGATGATCGCCGGGAAGATCTGAACCATCCAGACGCCGCCCAGCAACTGCAAATCGAGCGCAAACCGGGTCGGCATGAAGAAGATCACCATGAGCGCGCCGATCTTGACGATGAGCGAAGCCAGCTTCGCGACGAACAATTCCTCCCGCGTCGTCATCGTCGGATGAACGAACGGCTTCCAGACATTTCGGGTGAACGTATTGGCGGCCCCGATCGACATGACTGCAGCCGGGACGAGGGCGCCGAGCGCGATCGCCGCAAAGCAAAAGCCGGCGAACCAATCGGGGAACGCCCAGAGCACGAGCTGCGGCACGGCGTCCTGCGGGTTTTTCACGTGCACCCCAGCGGCGATCGTCATTGCGCCGAGGAGGGCGATAAAACCGAGAACGAGCGAATAGGCCGGCAGCGTTATTGCATTGTGCCGGATCGCCCGTCCGCTTGATGCGGCGAGCGTGCCCGTCAGCGCGTGCGGGTACATGAAAAGCGCCATCGCCGAGCCGATCGCCAGCGTGATGTAAGGACCGATTTGCTCAGGCGACAGCGTGAGGCCCGCGGCCGGCACGGTTTTGGCCACGACCTTCCCTGCATAGGCCAAGCGCGCCGCGTCGAAAATCTTCGCGAAACCCCCGAGTTCGGCCGGAATGACGATAATCGCGGCGATGATGAAGACGTAGATCATCCCATCCTTCAGGAACGCGATCATCGCCGGCGCGCGCAGGCCGCTCTTGTAGGTGTAGAGGGCGAGGATGACGAACGCGAGCGTGAGCGGCGCGTGCTGCATCAGGCCTTCGCCCGAAAACCCGAGCGCAACGATCACTTTCTCCAATCCAACGAGCTGCAACGCGATATACGGCATCGTCGCAAGGATGCCCGTCAGCGCAACCGCGAGCGACAGCCAACGGTCGCCGTAGCGGCCGAGCACGAAATCGCCGGCCGTGATGTAATTGTGCTTGTGCGAGACGGCCCACAGCCTCGGCATGGTCAGGTAGATGAAGGGATAGATGATGATCGTGTAGGGCACGGCGAAGAACCCGTACGCGCCGATCGCATAGACGACCGCCGGAATCGCGATCACGGTGTAGGCCGTGTAGAGATCGCCGCCGAGCAGAAACCAGGTGATCCAGGCGCCGAACCGCCTGCCGCCGAGGCCCCATTCCTGGATGTGGTTGAGATCGGCGGCCTTCCATCGCGCGGCGACGAAGCCGAGGATGGTGATCAGACCGAAAAAGAACACGAAAACGGCGGTCGCGACGACGTTGAGATGGGCGAACATGCTAGTCCTTCCTGAGCCGGTCGGCCGCGAGAATCGCCAGCGCCGACAAGGGGATCAGGACCAACTGGAACCAGTAGAAGAAGGGGATTCCGAAAAGCGGCGGCGCTTCCCGGTTGTAAAGGGGCGTCCAGAGCGCCACGAGCGCGGGAACAACCAGGAAAAGCAGCCGCAAAACGTCCCTCCCTCGACCGCCATGGCGCCATCGGCGCCGCTTCGTCGCGAGGACGGGCTTAGCGAAAATTGCCGCTCGGGTCGAGTTCCGTATCGCTCAAGCGAAGACGAAAGCGCTTTCGGTTTCCGGGAGCCGCTCATCGTGCTAACAGGACCGCCATGACCGTACGCATCGAACGGCGTTTTCAGGAGCTTGCCGACGCGCGGCGCGCCGCGCTGGTCACGTACATCATGGCCGGCGATCCCGACGCTCGGACCTCAACCGCGATCCTCGCCGCCCTGCCGGCCGCGGGCGCGGACGTGGTCGAACTCGGAATGCCGTTCACCGACCCCATGGCCGACGGTCCGGCGATCCAGGCCGCGGGATTGCGGGCGCTAAAAGGCGGCCAGACCCTGCGGGCGACGCTCAGGATGGTCGAAACCTTCCGCGCCGAGAACGACGATACGCCGATCGTGCTCATGGGCTATTTCAACCCGATATACGTCTATGGCGTGGAGGCTTTCCTGCGCGACGCGCGTTTCGCGGGCGTCGACGGCCTCATCGTCGTGGACTGCCCCCCGGAGGAGGACGACGAGCTTTGCCTGCCGGCGCTGAGCGCCGGGCTCTCCTTCATTCGCCTCGCCACGCCGACGACGGACGAGGCGAGGCTGCCCGCGGTGCTCTCCAACACCTCCGGGTTTCTCTACTATGTCTCGATCGCCGGGATCACCGGGGCGGCCGCGCCCGATCCCGCTCGGGTCGCCGACGCTGTTCGGCGGCTGAAACGCCGCACCTCGCTGCCGGTCGCAGTGGGGTTCGGCGTCAAGGACCCGGCTGGCGCAGCAGCGATCGCCGGGTTCGCCGATGGCGTCGCGGTCGGAACGGCCCTGGTCGAGGCGGTGCGCCATTCCCTGAACGAAGGCGTCGCAAGCGCCTCGACCGTCCCGGCGGTCGCCGCGCTCGTGCAACGCCTCGCCAAAGCCTGCAGCCGCGCGCCGAGCGAAGCGCCGGCCAGCTGAAAAGACGAACATGAACTGGATCTCCAATGTCGTGCCGCCGCGGATTCGGTCGCTCCTGCGCCGGGATACGCCCGAGAACCTGTGGGTGAAATGCCCCGAAAGCGGCCAGCTCGTCTTCCACAAGGATCTGGAAGCGAACCTCATGGTCGTGCCGGGCTCCGGCTACCACATGCCGATCGGCGCCAAGGCCCGTTTCGCCTTCCTTTTCGACGGCGGCGCGTATGAGCAGCTCTTAACTCCCGAGGGGATTTCCGACCCGCTCCGGTTCCGCGACGTGAAACGCTACGCCGAGCGCCTGAGGGAAAACCGGACGAAGACGGGCGCGTCCGACGCGATCACCGTCGCCTTCGGCCAAATCGAGGGCCAGGACGTGACCGTCGCCGCGCAGGATTTCGCGTTCCAGGGCGGGACGCTCGGCGTTACGGCGGGCGAAGCGCTCATTACCGGCATGACCGCGGCGATCGAGCGGCGAACGCCGTTCATCATCTTCACGGCGTCCGGCGGCGCGCGCATGCAGGAGGGCGTGTTCGCGCTCATGCAGATGCCGCGCACGACGATCGCGGTGCAGCGGCTTCGCGCAGCCAGACTGCCCTATATTGTCGTGCTCACCAATCCCACGACGGGGGGCGTGACCGCGTCTTACGCCATGCTCGGCGACGTCCATCTGGCGGAGCCGGGCGCCGTCGTCGGCTTTGCCGGCGCGCGGGTCATCGAGCAGACCATCAGGGAGCGCCTGCCGGAAGGCTTCCAGCGCGCCGAGTACCTGCTCGCCCATGGCATGATCGACATGGTCGTGCCGAGGCAGAAGCAGCGGGAAACCCTGGCGCGACTGTGCAGATTGCTCCTTCGCGCGCCGCCGCAAGAGGCGGCCTAGCGCTTCGCTTCGCCCGCAAATCGCGATCAGGCGTCGAGGCCGCGGCGCCCGCCGCCCAGCTGTCCGGGCGAGGTGCAAGGTCGACAAGCGCGCGAGCGATTTCAATGGCTTGGGCGCCAAATTGTGCAACTTCTGACGCGAGCGGCGTTAAGCGCGGGCCGCGCGGCGCGGCCATTAGTTATTAACATAAATGAAACGTGTGTTATGGATTTGCTTCTGAATAGACCATCTAAATCAATATGTTGTCGAATTCCTTCGCTTTAGCGAAGCGAAACGCTAGCGCCCTATCGCGACTGGACGAGCTCGCCTGCGAGCGCCTTCTTGATCAGCGCGCGCGTTTCGCCGATCCCGTAGAGCGCGATGAACGACCCCAGGCGGGGCCCGCGCTCCTCGCCGAGCAGGACGCCATAGACCATGTTGAAGAAGTCGTTGGAGACGCCCGGCCGCTCGGCGGTCGCGCCTTTGGCGGAGAAATCCTGATAGCGCGGGATCGGCCGCGCCACGTCGTAGAGCACGTGCTGGATCTCCTCCGCGCTGGCGTCCGCCGGCATTTCGGCGAGTTTGGCCGACATCTTGAGAAGCGCGTCGCGCTCGACCTCGTCGGCTTCGCGGTAGCGCTTCTTCGGCGCGACGTAGTCGCGGAAGTAGGCGATGGCGTAACGGACGAGCGCATCGAGACGCGGATGGTTCTCGGGCGACGCGGACGGCGCATAGCGGCGCAAGAAGCCCCACAGGACGGCGGGGTTGTCGCTGTTGGCGACCGCTGCCAGGTTCAGGAGCATGGCGAAGGAGAGCGACGTCTGCGCCTTCTCGTCGTGGGCCAGGATCTCCGGTTCCGGCGGTTCGCCCGAATGGATGTGCCAGACCGGGTTGCCGAGACGCTCTTTCCAGTCCTGCCTCGGATAGGTCTCGAGGAAGCCGAGGTAATCGTCGACCGTTCGCGGAATCACGTCGAAATAGAGCCGCTTGGCGGCGGTCGGCCGCTGAAACATGAAGAGGGAAAGGCTTTCCGGACTGGCGTAGGTCAGCCATTCCTCGATGGACAGTCCGTTGCCCTTGGACTTGGAGATCTTCTGGCCCTTCTCGTCGAGGAAAAGCTCGTAATTGAACCCGGCCGGAGGCTCCGCGCCGAGCGCCCGCGCGATCCGCGACGAGAGCTTCACCGAGTTGATCAGATCCTTCCCCGCCATTTCATAGTCGACGCCAAGCGCGTACCAGCGCATCGCCCAATCGGGCTTCCATTGCAGCTTGCACCGCCCTCCGGTCACCGGCGTCTCGAACTCCTCCTCAGTGTCCGGATCGCGCCAGCGAATCGTCCCCGCGTCGACGTCGTGCCCGAGCACGGGAACCTGCATGACGATGCCCGTCCGGGGATGAATGGGAAGGAACGGCGAATAGGTTGCGGCGCGCTCTTCGCGCAACGAGGGCAGCATGATCGCCTGCACCTCGTCGAAACGGGCGAGGGTCCGCATGAGCGCCGCGTCGAATTTGCCGGCGCGATACATTTCGGTCGAGGATACGAATTCGTACTCGAAGCCGAACCGATCGAGAAAGCTTCGGAGGCGCGCATTGTTGTGCGCGGCAAAGCTGTCGTATTCGCCGAAGGGATCCGGAACTTGCGTCAACGGCTTGCCCAGGCTCCGCGCGACCAACTCGCGATTGGGGATATTGTCCGGCGTCTTGCGCAGGCCGTCCATGTCGTCGGAGAAGGCGATGAGACGCGTCTTGACCTTATCCTCGGTCAGGATGCGGAACGCGTGCCGCACCATCGTCGTGCGCGCGACTTCGCCGAACGTGCCGAGATGGGGAAGCCCCGACGGCCCATATCCGGTCTCGAACACCGCTTCGGCCTTCATCGAGCGCTTCAGCCGTTCGACCAGCTTCCGCGCCTCCTCGAACGGCCATGCTTTCGAAACCTCAGCGGCTTCGCGCAGCGACTGCAACGACATGCGAATCCTGTTGCCGGGAAAACCCGCCTTGGCTTAAACGCCACGCGGGACGAGGCCGCACACTTAGGTCACTTCGGCGGCGAGTCAATCTGCGGCGCTTTCAGCCGGTCTTTTGAGCCTAAGGGCCTGATGCGAAATAACCGCTTTAGCCGATGCCGCGCTCGCGCGAACTGGATGGCATGGGGTTGCGGGCGCGAACCAGCCCCATGGCTGGGAGAGAGTTAGTATCCGCGGGCGCTCTGTTGCTTGAGCTTCTTAATTCTATGGCGTTGGTAAAGGTCGATCTCTCGGGACAGCGGCGTATTACGATGAAATCCGAGGTGTGTTATTGAGACTAGATTGGCGTTCTGGGTTTGTGGGCCGCCGATATCGAGGCAGCAGATTATGCCTCCTTCGTCTCCAGTATAAAATACGTCGATTACGTTGCACCTTTCCGGAATAGTCATCTCCGGAGACTTTTCCGCCAACAATCGGATGAGGCTTTTGTGGGAGCCTCGCTTCGATTGGAACGACTGTCTTCAGTTTTTCCAAGAGGAAGTTGGTTTTCTCAAGATCGTCGATCATCAATAGTCCTTGGCTAGACGAGGTCCGTATTTTGAGAGGGACGGGCTGGGTTGCATCGAACTATGTTTGGCGGAAATCAGGAAATCGTGTAATTCCACTCGCCGTGGAAGCTGTCATGCTCAAGGTTGATGGAGGCCATTTCCCTATCGGAGACCTTTATGCCTTTAGGATACTTGTTTTCGTCGAGGCAGCAGTGGACGTTGAGGCCCGTTCGGGTCCTGGTTGAGCCGATCAGTTGGATGATGACCTGATGACTGATAAGCGGCTTGGCGCGCCAATTTTGAGTAATGAACGCGAACAGCTTGTGCTCGATACGGTTCCACTTGCTGGTGCCGGGGGGATGGTGAGCGACAGTGATGGCAAGGCCGGTCTCGTTGGCGAAGACCTGAAGCTCACGCTTCCATAGTCGGACACGAGCCCCATTGCTGCCCCCGCAATCCGCAGTGATCAAAAGACTGGTTGCACCGAGATAACGCTTCTGCCCCAAGGCGCGCCACCAGCGGCGGATGCTCTCGACCGCAAAAGCAGCCGTGTCGTGATCTATGCCGAGATTTACCCAGCCCGTATTCGTCGCAAGATCGTAAACGCCATAGGGCGCAACCTTGCCGAGTTGAGGGATTTGGAAATCGTGAACCCGCACCGCTTGCGGCCTTCCCTTCGGCCGTAGCTCGCGTCCGCCATTCTTGAAGTCGCCGACCAGCTCTTTTTTCTTGGTGTCGACGGAGATCGCTGGCTGGCTCGTGCTTTGGAAGTCTTTGATCTTCTGGTTGATGTGTTCGAATTGGGCGTCGCGATCCGGATGCCTCGCCCCCTCAAGGGTTTTCTTGTTGGCCTGAAGGCTGAACCCCAGGTCCCGGAGCAAGCGGCCGACCAATTTTTGACTGGCCGTATAGCCGCGATCAGCCAACGCCCGGACGAGGTGGCGCTAACTCTTGCTCACCCAGAGCAGCGCCGCTTCGGGATCGCCACGGATCGCAGATTGCACAAGGTCTCCAAGCGCCTCCACGAGGCCAGCCTCTGTCTCGGTCTTTGGCTTGCGACCGCCGCCGGGACGACGGATGCGGCCGATCAGCGGGCCATGTGCGTTCCGCAAATCCGAGAGGCCGCGCCCGATCGTGCTACGCGCAATGCCGGTGGCCTCGTAGACAGCAGCCAAGCCGCCACGCCCTGCGGTTTGAGCCTCGTTCGCCGCGAACAGGCGACGAGAACGTTCGTTTAGATGGAGAGAAACTCCCTCATACCGCATCCTGATGGCGGCAACGTCTATCATCTTCGTCGACTCGATCTCATCGAGCAAAAGAATCATACCCTGCCCATCCCGTCCAGAGCCGGCCAGAAAATAAGCGCCGCGCCGCCAGATCAATTCAGATATTTTGTCTCAGGCCCTAAGTCGCGGTCGCCACGCCGATCGTGGGCCTGACGGGCGCGGTTTCGGCGCGACGGCGGGGCGCTCGCCCGTGCGCGGTTTTGGACCAGTAATGCGGCCGGACGAAGAGATCGACGATCGCCGTCCAGGCGGCCGCCGATACGAGAATGTGATAGACCGGCAAGAGCGCGATCGTCCTCGCGGTCAGCCTCATTTGCCGCTGCCTGGCGACAATGACGGCCGGAATGACGATCGACCAGATCCCCGCCAGCGCGAGGATGTAGGTGAAGACATCGCTCCCTTCGCGCCACGCCGACGGAACGCCCATCGGCGCTTCGCAGAGCCGACGCAGCGTGTCGAAAGCGAAGTACGGCCAGAACAGCGCCGTCAACACCGTCCCGAACACCAAAATCGTAGTGGCGGCGGCGCGAATCGCGCCCAATTCGTTGAAAAAGCGCGACGGATCGCGCGAATGGACGATGCAGGTCTGGATCCAGCCTTTGTATGTATGTTCTAGGACGTTCTAGGACGTTCAAGCCTGTGAAGTTTACGGAATAAAATCAATGTGTTATAATCCACAGGCGTTCGGATTGATACGGCGGGAGCCGCCAGATCTGTTGCGACGGCGTTGCGACAGTCGGGACAAACGAGGGACAGGACATGGCTGGCGGATCGGGACTGAAGCGAGAGGCGGTTTCGCTCACGCACCGTTTCATCGAGGCTCTTCGCAAGGAGAAAGCGCCATATCGAGTCACGGATCAGCGCTGCGCTGGGCTGGCGGTTCGCGTCGCGCCGAGCGGCGTGAAAACCTGGGACTTGGCCTTTCGCATTAGCGGCGCGGGGAAGGTTCGGCGCGTCTCGCTGGGCGACGTGGACGACGTGAACCTCGAAAGCGCGCGGGAGCGGGCGAACGAGATAACCAAGGCGGCGCGCGCCGGCCGCGACCTCATCGTGGAAGAAAACGAAAGGCGGCTTGCCGCCGCGTCGCGCCTCACGGTTGAAGGCCTGATCGAGGTCTATGTGAGGCGCAGAGTTACCGGCCGGTTGCGGACCGCTAAGGAAATCGAGAGGCGGTTGAACCGGGCGCTCGCGCCCATCCTGACGCAATACGCCGCCGACATCCGCCGCCGCGACATTCGGGAATTGCTGGATTCGACGGCAGACCAAGGATCGAGCGCGAAGCGGAAAAGCGCCGGCAGACAATCGGCGCAATGTTCCGATGGGCCTTGTCACAAGACATCGTTGAGGCGGACCCGACTGCGGGACTGAAGGCATACGATCCCGGGACGCCACGTGAGCGCGTGCTGACGGCGGAAGAAATCGAGGCGCTTTGGAAATGGCTTGATTCGGGCGATCTGCCGTCCGCGCCGGCAGACATCTTGAAGCTTGAACTCCTGACGGGCGCGCGGTGCGGGGAAATCAGCGGCCTTCGTGTCGAGGAGATCAATCGCGAGGAATGGACTTGGACGCTCCCCGCCGCGCGTTCAAAGAACAAACAGCCGCGAGTTACGCCGCTGATTGGCGTAGCCCGCCAAATCGTCGCCTCTCGGCTTGGGAGCGTTCAGACAGGGCCGTTGTTCAAGGCCGAAGTCGGAACCGTCTTGACGTCGGCTCGCGTCGGACACTTCCTTTTGACGCGGTGTGACAGGTTGCCAATCGAGAAATTCAACACGCACGATCTGCGGCGGACGGTGGCGACCATGATGGCGGAAATGAGCCTGTCGCTTGACCTTGTCGCCGCTGTGATCGGCCACGAAGCCGGCGGGAAGAACACGCGAACGCTTGTTCGCCATTACGTTCGCTCCGACATGATCGACCGCAAGTTCCATGCCTTGCGGCAATGGGATGAACGGTTGCAAGACATTATTGCCGGGCGGGCCGCATCGAACGTTGTGAGGCTTCAACGGGCCGGATGATCGCGAAACACGGTGCGAGCTAAGAGCGGCGAATCTGCTGTCGCCAACTTGTTTCATTCTGTCCGGTTGCGTAACCTCGCAATTGGAACCCGAGAAGTCGCTAAAAAGCTCGGGGTTCGTGTTCCTGTGCGAATTCGTGCTGCTGCCCAGACGATGGGTCGTCGAACGATCCTTCGCCTGGGCCACTCGCTTCCGGAGACTCGTCAAAGACTACGAACGATGCGCGCAAACCCTCGCCGACCTCCACCTCATCGCCTTCGTCTGCATCATGCTCAAAAACGTCGTAAAACTGGCCGCAAGTCCCTAACAGCCTCTAGGCCTGACCCCATGATGGTCCGACGCGGTCGCAGTGTCCATAGCATCGGTCCGGAATGACGGCTTCGGGTCATTTCGATGCGTTCGCCACCCTGCCGGGGAATGACCGCGGCTTGCGCGGAACTGCCGCTCCCTTCAGTTGCGGACGTAGGAGGCCGCCGCCTTGGACGCCTCAATTGGGCGGAGAGCGACCCTACGGTCTTCGCCAGTGGAACGCCCGCAATCGGTAGAGTCGAGATGTGGCGCGGTGACGTTAGGCTGAGCATGTCTGTTTCCGCCCCTTTCGTCTGGCGGTGCCTTAGTGGCTCAACCATAGTTCCGTTTCCACACCCCGCTCATCGAACCGGACGTGCAGATTTCCCGCATCCGGCTCTCGGACAAGACCTCACGCCTTCGTCCACGGCACGTCGTGCCCAAGCCGGCTCAGACGTACGAGCCCGAAGTGCCCGTAGAGGTGAGAGAGTGGATAGCTCCCGCCCCCTCGTCGCCTGACTTTGTGCTTGGAGCGCAACCACCGGCGCAACCGCACCGCTGTGTAAGCGTCAAGCGCCCGATACGCCTTGTTGACGGTTCCTACTTGGAAGTAGTTCGCCCATCCGCGCAACGTGCGGTTCACTTTGCCCACCAGCGTTGTGGTCTCTTGCCATGTTCCCGCTCGGTCGGTCAGCGCGTGGACTTTCTCGACCACGCGCTGAATGCTTTTCTTTGACGGCCGGTAGCCGATACGGGCCTGGCCGGTCCTCGCCGAAAACATTCTCCCGAACGTGTATCCCAGGAAGTCGAACTCTCCTCCCGGCACTTTGCAGATCCGTGTCTTCCCCTCGTTGACCGTCAGCTTCAGCTTGCCCATGATCTCGCGCAGGCGTTGCAAGGCTTCTTCGGCCTTGCCCCTTCTGCACAGGATCACGAGGTCGTCGGCGTAGGTCACGAGCCGCGTGCCGAGGCTTCGCTCGAACCCGAACATCTTCCATCCCAGCGCGAACCGGCGCATGTAAATGTTGGCCAGCAACGGTGAGAGGGGTGAGCCCTGCGGGATGCCGCGTCGCTTGTCCCGCGCCTCGGTCGTGCGTGTCTTCCGACCCCGATCGTCGGTTTCTTCCACGGGGCAATCCAGCCACATCCTGATCAGATGCAGCACGCGCCGATCAACGATCCGGCGCGATACCGACTTCAAAAGCTCGGCATGGGGAATGCTCCCGAAGTAGTCCGCGAGGTCGGCGTCCACCACTTCCGGATGGCCGCGAAACAGCAGCTCTCCCGCCGCGACCACCGCCTGCTGGGCGTTTCGCCCAGGACGGTAGGCGTAGAGTTCCGGTGGAAGGTCGGCTTCGAAGATCGGCTCCAGCACCAGCATCGCTGCCGTCATGCAGACCCGATCCCGCAAGGTTGACACACACCCATCGAACTGCACTCCACACTAATCGCTCTTTGGGTTTCGCGACCGTAACCCATCCGTTTCATCGTCTACGCGGCCAAACCTTTGAAGTCTTGAAGGTCCGTCGGCTGTCCGGACAGGAATCACTGAGCCTCCGCCACCCGGAGCGCGGCACGTTCGCCATGCTGAGCAATTGGACGGACTGGGCGCCGCCTGGCGCTTCGCCGTCGCCCGGGCGCGAGTCTCTCCTTGTCGACGCGTTTGGCCTGGTTCAGCTCGCTGAACTGGTGGCTTGGCTGAAGCTCGGTGAGGAAGGGGTTGACCGATAACTCGACCTCTGATTCTCTCGGACGGCCTTTCGAAGCAATCCGATGATTCTCAAGAACATTTCCACCTCCGCCTTGCGCGAACGCCGCCGCCAGCTGGCGCAGGACATGCCGCCGACCGAGCAGGTGATGCGGGGGACGCTGAGCCAAGCCTACAAACGCTGCGGCCGGCCCAACTGCCGCTGTGTCGACGGCCCGGGCCACGGACCCAAGTATTATCTCTCAGTCAGTCAGCCCAGCGGGCGGCCCCACAGGGATTACGTGCGTAACGCCGACGTTGCGCGCGCCGCTCAGTTCATCAGCAACTTGCACGCCTTACGCGATGCGCTCGACGAGATCTGCGCCATCAACACAGAGCTTCTGCGACGCCACGAGGAGCTTGGATAGATCGCCATGGATCTCGCGCCCGTCCAGTTCGACTTGACCCAGGCGGGCGCCATTCTTGCCGACATGGTCACGGCCTATCTCGACGCCGCCCCGCCGCCCGTTGCGGAGGAGAAGCGCGATGACCCTGACGACCTCGAAGATCAACCCAAGTCACCTGACGCGACAGGCCTGCGTCTACATCCGGCAGTCAACTCCGGGTCAGGTTCGGTTCAACCAGGAGAGCACCGAGCGTCAGTACAATCTGATGAACAAGGCTCGAGCCTTCGGCTGGCGCCAGGATCAGATCCGGGTTCTGGACGGCGATCTGGGCCAGTCCGGATCCTCCGCCACCAACCGCGCCGACTTCAAGATCCTGGTCGGCGACGTGGCCATGGGCCATGTCGGCGCGATTTTCTCGTTGGAGGCCTCGCGCCTGGCGCGTTCGAACCAGGACTGGCATCGGCTTCTGGAACTTTGCGCGATCACCAACACCCTAGTGATCGACGAGGACGGTTGCTACGATCCCGCCGAGTTCAACAACTCTCTGGTCCTCGGCATGAAAGGCGCTTTCGCTCAGGCGGAGCTGCATATCATTCGCGCGCGCCTCCATGGCGGTAAACTGAACAAGGCGGCCAAGGGCGAGTTGCACTTTCCCTTGCCCGTCGGCTTCGTCTTCGAAGGCGACAAGATCGTGCTCGACCCCGACCAGGAGGTGCAGGGCGCGGTGCGCATGATCTTCTCCCTGTTCCAGCAGACGGGTTCAGCATTTGGCGTGGTTCGGCGCTTCAACGAGCTCGGGTTGCGTTTTCCGCGACGCTCCTATGGCGGCGCGTGGGACGGAAAGCTTGTCTGGGGGCCGCTGATCCACTCCCGTGTGACCAGCATGCTGCTCAATCCCTCCTACGCCGGCGTCTACGTGTTCGGGCGCTATCAATCGTCCAAAGAGATCGCGCCGACCGGCGAGATCACCGTCAAGTCGCGCCGTACGCCAAGAAGCTTGGCGCGTGATGATCCCAGACCATCATCAAGCTTACATCGACGGGGATCAGTTCACCGCCAATGGCGTCCGCCTCAGCGCCAATCGAACCAACGCCGAGGTGTTGCCCGGGCCGGCCAGAGAGGGCCTTTGCCTCCTGCAGGGCATGCTCGTCTGCGGGACCTGCGGGCGCAGGGTGAGTGCTCGATACACGGGGAACGGCGGCGTTTATCCGATCTATGAATGCACCTCGAGGCGTCGAGATGGGTTCGAAGGCTGCCATCTGCACCTGCCCGCCGGACCGATCGACCGCGTGTTCGCCGAGCGAGTGGCCGGCGCCATCACCCCGCTCAGGCTCGAACTCGCCCTGGCCGCGCTGACCACCCTGGAGGAGCGAGATCGTGCGATCGGCGCGCAATGGAGGATGCGGATCGAACGGGCTCAATATGAAGTCGACCTCGCCGAGCGGCGCTATGACGCCGTCGATCCGGACAACCGCCTGATCGCCGCAACCCTCGAGCAGCGCTGGAACGAGGCCATGCAGCGTCTGCGCGATCTCGAAGTCGAACTGGCCAACTTCGAGCGCCAGACCCTGCGCGCCGTCACCGCGGAGCAGAAACGACAAATCCTTCAACTGGCGCAAGACTTTCCGCGACTGTGGGCGGCTGCCACCACCACGTCCAAGGATCGCAAGCGCATCCTGCGCCTGCTGGTGCGCGACATCACAGTCTCAAAGGGGCGGGCGCCCAGGGTCATCAACCTGCACGTACGCTGGCAAGGCGGCGAGACGGAAACCATCGAGGTCACCTTGCCGCCGAACCGAGCCGACGCCATTCGCTATGGGGCGGAGTTCGTCGCGCGCGTTCGCACCCTGGCCGCCGATCATCACGACGACGAAATCGCCGCCCTCATGACCGCCGAAGGCCGTAAGAGCTCAACGGGAAAGGCCCTCACCGTGGATATGATCAGATGGATACGGTTCAAACACCGCATCCCTGCTCCGACAGCTCCAGCCGGCGCCCTAACCGTCGGCCAGGTAGGCGCGCGATATGGCGTCAGCTGGGGTGTGGTCTACTACTGGATCCAATGCGGCCTCGTCCGCGCCCAGAAACGCAAACAAGCCACGCCCTATGCGATTACGATCGATGACGACACCGACCAACGCCTGCGCGACCGGGTCGCCAAATCGAACCACTTGAATCGCACATTCCCAACCCAAGCTGCATGAGGTGCTTTATGCGCAAGACGTCGGAATGCCCAGCGGCCTGAGTTTGCCGTTGGCCTTCGGTATGTACACGCGTCTGATTGGGTCCGGTCGGTACCTCTCCTGCCTGAGCGCAAGCGCCAATTCGCCCAGCCATCGCTCGATCCCATACGCCTCGACCGCCTCGAAGTCCTGACGGTCCACGCCCGGCGCGCCCTTGTTAGAGCGGCACTGGGCATAGGCATGCGTCAGAATGTCGTCGCGGCTGATCTTGTCGTAGAGGGCATAGAAGCGATAGCCGGGTTCTGCCTTCGCTTTCGCGTGCAACGCCATCTGCAGTTTCTGAACGCTGTCCGGAGTTGATAGGTTGCCCAATCTCCAGGTCCCTCGCTGCGTCTTGCGTCTGTCTTGAACTGAGGCCCCTTCCCTCCCCCGGCGTTACCCGGCTTCAGCGGTACTACGAACCTCTCCGCCACCCCATGAGGCCCGGCCCATCCCTCGCGGGCGTCCGGTTGGTCATCCCTGTCCACGCCATGGGGCTTCCCGTGTTGCGCGCGCTTTCCTTGTGTACGTGCTGCCGCCACTACCCCGGTGCAGCGACTAGGCGTCGTCTTCGCTCGTCTCACCCAGCCGTAACAGCCTTCCCCGAAAACGTTGTCGGGTCGGCCTGCACATCGTCCTTTTCGAGGATTGCTCAGCGTTCACTCGCGTTGCAGCCCGCACACTCGCGCAGTCACCTATATGTGACGGCTACACCGAAGGCTTCAGCCATTTCGTCACCTCCATGACTGCTCCGGTTGCTTCCGGCTGGAGCGTTTGCCGGGTGGGGCTCGCACCCACTGGAAAGCGCCGCCTTCTCACGGCGCACACGTAATGCGGACGTCGCAGGCCGCATCCGTCGACGTCTCCGTTGGGCGGCGACCGCCCGTACCCCAGGCAATATGGAAAGCCCGCTTCCCGCCAAACTGCGACTTCCAGGGCCGCCGTCCGCGACGGCCGCTCAACTGAAGGGTTTCAGACGCCGGCCCTTTCGGACGGTCGTGCGAGACGCGGGGGCCGGCGTTTGAAAGCCTCGTAAGGAGGAAACCGCGGGGAGGAAGGGCGCTGTTTGACCGAGCGCGGCCTATGGGGATTTGAGGATCGCGGTCGGATCGCCGATTTGGGGGCGGTGGCGGAAGGCGGTCGGTTTCATCGTCGGGAGCCGAGACGACGGGCTTCTTGTCGGGCGCGGATGAGGGCGACGGGGATGGGCTCGGCGGCTGGAGAGCCTGTGCGGACGTCGGGAGGACGTCGCGTTCCTGCTCCGGCGTGCGGCTGGAGGCGAGGGGAAGCGGCGCTGCGAGGCGGGACGCGCGGCGTCGGTCATGACGTGTCGATCCTGATCCGGCTTGGGGAAGGCGATCGCGCGGGGCGCGGCCCTTCGAACGTCTCGACAATGATCATCCGGCCGCCGCAGCAGGGGCAGCGCCGCGCCGGCGAAACGGCTTCGGCCTGGCCGTCGGTCTCGGCGTGCGAGCCCTCGGGTGCAGCCTCGGGCGCGGCGAGCGCCTGGCGGACGCGCTCGATGTTGCTGGCTCGGACCGCGCCGGCGAAGAGGCCGTAGTGTCGGATGCGGTGGAAGCCGCTCGGCAGCACGTGCAGGAGAAAGCGGCGGATGAACTCGTGGGCCGCGAGCGTCATGGTCTTGAACCGGTCGCGGCCTTCGACCCGATAGTCCTTCCACTTGAATGTGACGCCCTTGTCGTCCAGCTCCATGAGCCTGGAGTTCGAGATCGCGACGCGGTGGGTGTAGCGGGCGAGATAGGCGAGCACGGCCTTCGGCCCGGCGAACGGCCTCTTGGCATAGACGATCCATTCCGATCGGCGCAGCGGCGCGAGGACGGCGTCGAAGGCGGCTTTGTCGGCGAGCCGCGCGAGGTCGCCGAGGAAGACGAGGCGTCCGGCCGCATGCAGGGCTGCGAGCCCTTCGAGGAAGAGCCGGCGGAAGAGACGCGACAGCATCCGCACGGGCAGGAAGAAGCCGGGCTTGCAGGCGATCCAGCGCGATCCGTCCAGCGACAGGCCGCCGCCGGGAACGATGACGTGGACGTGCGGATGGTGGGTCAGCGCCGAGCCCCAGGTGTGCAGTACGGCGGTCAGGCCGATGCGCGCGCCCAGATGCTTCGGGTCGGCCGCGATCGTGGTCAGCGTCTGGGCGGCGGTCCTGAACAGGAGGTCGTAGACGGGGGACTTGTTCTGGAACGCGACGGCGCCGATCGACGCCGGCAGGGTGAAGACGACGTGGTAATAGGGAACCGGCAGGAGTTCGGCCTCGCGGTCTTCGAGCCATTCCCTCGCCGCGGCCGCCTGGCACTTCGGGCAGTGGCGATTGCGGCAGGAATTGTAGGAGATCCGTTCGTGCGCACAGTCCTCGCAGCGCTCGACGTGTCCGCCGAGCGCGGCTGTGCGACAGGTCTCGATCGCCGACATGACCTTCAACTGGTCGAGGCTCACGTGACCGGCGTTGGCCATTCGCCACGCCGCCCCGTGGGCGCGAAAGACGTCGGCGACCTCCAGGTGGTGACCCGGTGGCCGCGCCATGCGGCCGCGGTCAGTCGGCCGGCTTTCGCTTCGCCAGGTTGACGCCGAGCCGCTCGAGCGGGCTCTTGACGTCGCGGATCGTGTTGACCGCGACCTGGGTGTAGAGCGCGGTCGTCTCGAGCTTGGCGTGGCCGAGCAACACCTGGATCACGCGAATATCGACGTCCTGCTCGAGCAGATGGGTGGCGAAGCTGTGCCGCAGCGTATGCGGCGACACGCGCTTGGATATCCCCGCCAGGTCTTTGGCGGCGGTGACGGCGCGATTGAGCTGACGGGCGGTGATCGGGTTGACCGGGTTTTGGCCGGGGAACAGCCAGGCCCGCGGCCGCGCCGCATGCCACCATGCGCGCAACAGTTCGAGCAGTTGCGGCGACAGCATCACATAACGGTCCCGCTGCCCTTTGCCCTGCTCGACCCGAAGCGTCATGCGCTGGCTGTCGATGTCGGACACCTTCAGGTGCGCGACCTCGGACACGCGCAGGCCCGCGCCGTAGGCGACGCTGAGCGCGGCCTTGTACTTCAGGCCCGGCGCGGCTTCGAGCAGGAGCGCGACCTCTTCCTGGCTGAGCACGACCGGCGCCCTGCGCGGCTTGTTCACGATCGTCAGAGGACGAACGAGGTCTGGCCGTTCGAGCGTCACGGTGAAGAAGAACCGAAGCGCGGTGACGGCGGCGTTGATCGAACCTGGGCTGATCTGCTGCTGCGCCAGATGCAACTGAAAGCGGCGAAGGTCCTCCTTCGTCGCCGTATCGGGCGACCGGCCCAGGAAGGCCGTAAAGGTCCTGACGTGCCGGACGTAGTCCTTCTGCACCTTCTCCTTGAACCGACGCGCCGTCATGTCGTCGATCATGCGCTGACGCAGCGGGTTGATGGGCTTGTCGGACATCGCGAAAGCTCCTGTCTCCTATGGGGTTGAACCCCATGATTCTGAGACAGTCCTGGCCTCGTCCGACCCAGCTTCCCGCGCTGCCCTCGCCGCAGCTACCGCGCGAGCGGTTTAGTCCTCACGTCAATTCCAGTCGAGCGCGCGGGAGGACCAAGACCCAAATGCGGTGACGTTTTCTTCCCCTACACGGGCGCAGGCTTGACCCACGCGCCCTAACGTTCCACTTTCGTTTCCATAGAAGTCGAGACATTGGGTATGGCGCGAAGCCTTGGTTGGAAGGTGCACATGCGGGGCGCCGATGGCTATCGCGCGGGCACGGTCCGTCCGTAGCGGGAGTGTTGCACGGTCTATTATTAAATCCGATTGGGAGGTCAAATTGGACCGATCAAAGCTATTCATCAGTTACAGCCATCGCGACCAGAGCTGGCTTGACCAACTAAAAACTCATCTAGCCCTCCTTGAACGACAACGTATCGTGCACGTTTGGTCCGACACAAGAATCACGGCCGGCAGCCGTTGGGAAAGGGAGATCGAAGATGCTCTTACTGAGTCTAGTGTTTCTGTTCTCTTGGTAACCTCCGATTTTTTGGCCTCGAATTTCATTTGGGAAAATGAAATGCCGCGAATTCTTGCTCATCAAGAGCAAGGGATGCTTGTCTTGCCGCTCATAGCGAGACCGTGTGCCTGGCGTATTGCTCCGCAACTCCAGGCCTTGCAGGCGCGGCCGGTTGACGGTTCGCCTTTGGCGTTGCGGGGCCAACCAGAAGTCGATCTGGCGCTCGCCGGTTTCGTCTATGAGCTTGGTGACCGTTTGCAGCAATTGCCAGGGCGGATCGCAAGCGAGGAAAGAGATCGCTTGCGCGCATCGGAGTTCTCAGGACCGATTTTCGCTCGGGGGCGCTCCTCGTCCATGACAACCCTCGAACCGCGGGTTTGGAGTGACCAGACTTGGACGGGCCGTTACGCGGCAACGAATCGGGAGATCACATTGCGGATCAAAGAACGGATCGGATGGCACTCTTTTTTGGGTACTATGGAATGTAGCGACGGTAGTCGGACCACACTCGAAGGCGAACGTCTTAATTTCTATGAGACGCCAATCCCAGATGCGCTTCGCGAACTCGTTCGCGACGCGAAAGACCCATTGTCCTTTCTCAGGTTTCGGGAGGTGGCGATCGTCAGGAAAGGGGACCGCCCCGTGACGCTTGAGGGAGAGTATTATGCTGTTGTTGGAGACAACGAAATGAGCTGCGTGTGGCAATCGAAATCGACGTCTTCCGAAAGGTTCAACCTTCGCTTGCAAACCGCAAATACTGAATAGAGATAAAGTTTCTAGGAGCCTGCAGCTTTTGGCTCGAAGCCTTAGCCGCCGCCTCAACCGCCCTCGCGCATGGGTTCGCTCGCAGGAATGAGAGTTTACTGTCCGCTGCCCAGTTTGTCGGCTGCCCACGCCCGGGCAAGCAAGATATTTAGATTTATCGGCGCTTCTCGATGGCGTCCGAGGGCGGGGCTGCCGGAGGACTGTTAGCGCCGAGGGCGGCCGCTGCCTCAATCAACTGCGTACATCCCCGCAACCCACTCAGCATTGAGCACTGAACTTCCGCTTGGGTAAAAGCGGCCGGACGTCCTGCACGGCAGGAACTTCCGCATTTTGCGCATTGCGGTCGTCCACCGCGCCGTCTTTTCGCGTGCCAGCAATCCCGCCGCTGTCCGACATTGCGCCGCATTTGCGGCGTGGGCGCGTAGCATGGACCCGGCATCGGCGCGAGGCATGCAGGGTTTGGGCTGGAGACGGTGGCCGACCTGGTGCCAGTCATCTTCGGCCGCAAGACCGACCACCCGCACCGGCTCGTCTTCGCCTTCAGCGGGTCGCTCGCGCATGTGAACGCCACGATCCGCAGCGAACGCCTGCGCATCGCCGTCACCGCGCAGGGACTGGCGCTTGAGGCGGCGTGAAGGGATGACCTCTGGCGAGACTAGGGGCGTGTCGTCTTCGTCCGCTCCTCAGAAGCCGGCCAGCACAATCTTGCCGATGGCGTGACCGGACTTCAGGAAGGCCATCGCCCGCATCAGGTTGGCGGCGTCAATGCGTCCGTAGTTCTCCCTCATCGTGGAGCGGACACGCCCTGACTCAACCAGATCGGCGACCTCGTTCAAGAGCCTGTGCTGGGCCTCGATGTCGGCGGTCTGAAACAGCGGCCGCGTGAACATCAGTTCATAGTGCACGGACACGCTCTTGCGCATGAAGACGGAAACGTCGGCGGCTTCGCCGTTGATGAGGGCGAGGCGTCCCTGCGGAGCGATCAGCTCGGCGAGGTCAGCGAATAGGCCGCCAGAGGGAACCGTCGCGAAAACGAAAGCCGGAGCGCCGAGACCGAGCGCGCCGACCTGCGGCGCGAGCGGCTTCTTGTGGTCGACAACGTGGTGGGCGCCCATATCCTTAGCCCATCGCGCGGTCTCGGGTCTCGACGCGGTCGCCACGACAGCGAGATCGGTCAGCTGCCGCGCCAATTGGATGGCGATCGAACCGACGCCGCCTGCGCCGCCGACAATCAGAATCGCCCCCATAGCGCCGGGAACGGGTCTGGCGACGTCGAGCCGGTCGAACATCGCCTCCCAGGCGGTAATTGAGGTCAGCGGTAGAGCGGCGGCGGCGGGGAAATCGAGCGAGCGCGGCTTCCGGCCCACGATCCGCTCGTCGACGAGATGATATTCCGCGTTCGCGCCCTGTCGGCCGATGCTGCCGGCGTAGAACACTTCGTCGCCTGGCTTGAAGAGTCTCGTCTCACGCCCGGCCTCCACCACCACACCGGCCGCGTCGTAGCCGACCACCTTGATTCCGCCGGCCTCGGGCGCCGTGCCGCTCGCCACTTTGTAATCGACCGGATTGACTGCGACCGCGCGCACCTCAACGAGAAGATCGCGGCTCTCCGACGTCGGCCGGGGGATCTCGAACGCCTCCAGAGCGTCGAGGGCCGGGCTCGGTTCGCGGTAGCCGATTGCGCGCATGTCGATGTCGCCTCCTTGAAAGTCGTCCGCCCGATTGGCCCAGCCCGCGTTTGTTCGCACTTCGCCCTGAGATTGCCGCGGAGAAAGGTTCAACTTTTGCCAGCAGAAAGGCCGGCGGCATATTGAAAGTGCCAAATTATTCGGCCCCCTAAATTATGTGGAGAGCGGGCCAGAATTTCGACTTTGCGTGTAGATGTTTAAGCTGGATTATCGACAAGACGCAAGGCCGCGAGTAGACGTGCGCACGCAATATCAATGGGAGAATCAGAAGTGGAGACGTCAAATTCGGTTGAACTGGCTGCTGAAGTGGTGGCCGCGTTTATCTCGAATAATCCTCTACCGAAGAGCGAACTGCCCGCTCTAATTCAAGCAGTGCATTCAGCTGTTGAGAGACTAGGAAAGGGGCCGGAAAACGCGCCGCCTCAAGTTGAGTTGAAAGCGCCAGCGGTGCCCGTCCGCAAGTCTGTCACGCCGGACTATTTGATCTGTCTGGAGGATGGCAAAAAGTTCAAATCGCTGCGACGTCACTTGACGCAACTCGGCCTAACGCCGCAGCAGTATCGCGAAAAATGGAACCTGCCGCCTGACTATCCGATGGTCGCGCCCAACTACGCGGCGCTGCGATCAGCGATGGCGAAAAAGATCGGACTTGGCCAGAGTCCGCGGAAAGCCGCTGTTCGCAACAGTAGTGGTCGGTCTAAGGCGGCCAAGACTTAATCGCCGGTTTTCGAAGCGAAATCGATCCGGCGTTGACCCGCCCTTTTGGTGACTGTGACACGGCTGTCGGCGGTCCGGCGCTGGGAACGGCCGGAGTCGACGTCAGGACTAAACCGCTCGCGCGGTAGCTGCGGCGAGGGCAGCGCGGGAAGCTGGGTCGGACGAGGCCAGGACTGTCTCAGAATCATGGGGTTCAACCCCATAGGAGACAGGAGCTTTCGCGATGTCCGACAAGCCCATCAACCCGCTGCGTCAGCGCATGATCGACGACATGACGGCGCGTCGGTTCAAGGAGAAGGTGCAGAAGGACTACGTCCGGCACGTCAGGACCTTTACGGCCTTCCTGGGCCGGTCGCCCGATACGGCGACGAAGGAGGACCTTCGCCGCTTTCAGTTGCATCTGGCGCAGCAGCAGATCAGCCCAGGTTCGATCAACGCCGCCGTCACCGCGCTTCGGTTCTTCTTCACCGTGACGCTCGAACGGCCAGACCTCGTTCGTCCTCTGACGATCGTGAACAAGCCGCGCAGGGCGCCGGTCGTGCTCAGCCAGGAAGAGGTCGCGCTCCTGCTCGAAGCCGCGCCGGGCCTGAAGTACAAGGCCGCGCTCAGCGTCGCCTACGGCGCGGGCCTGCGCGTGTCCGAGGTCGCGCACCTGAAGGTGTCCGACATCGACAGCCAGCGCATGACGCTTCGGGTCGAGCAGGGCAAAGGGCAGCGGGACCGTTATGTGATGCTGTCGCCGCAACTGCTCGAACTGTTGCGCGCATGGTGGAAGGCGGCGCGGCCGCGGGCCTGGCTGTTCCCCGGCCAAAACCCGGTCAACCCGATCACCGCCCGTCAGCTCAATCGCGCCGTCACCGCCGCCAAGACCCTGGCGGGGATATCCAAGCGCGTGTCGCCGCATACGCTGCGGCACAGCTTCGCCACCCATCTGCTCGAGCAGGACGTCGATATTCGCGTGATCCAGGTGTTGCTCGGCCACGCCAAGCTCGAGACGACCGCGCTCTACACCCAGGTCGCGGTCAACACGATCCGCGACGTCAAGAGCCCGCTCGAGCGGCTCGGCGTCAACCTGGCGAAGCGAAAGCCGGCCGACTGACCGCGGCCGCATGGCGCGGCCACCGGGTCACCACCTGGAGGTCGCCGACGTCTTTCGCGCCCACGGGGCGGCGTGGCGAATGGCCAACGCCGGTCACGTGAGCCTCGACCAGTTGAAGGTCATGTCGGCGATCGAGACCTGTCGCACAGCCGCGCTCGGCGGACACGTCGAGCGCTGCGAGGACTGTGCGCACGAACGGATCTCCTACAATTCCTGCCGCAATCGCCACTGCCCGAAGTGCCAGGCGGCCGCGGCGAGGGAATGGCTCGAAGACCGCGAGGCCGAACTCCTGCCTGTTCCCTATTACCACGTCGTCTTCACCCTGCCGGCGTCGATCGGCGCCGTCGCGTTCCAGAACAAGTCCCCCGTCTACGACCTCCTGTTCAGGACCGCCGCCCAGACGCTGACCACGATCGCGGCCGACCCGAAGCATCTGGGCGCGCGCATCGGCCTGACCGCCGTACTGCACACCTGGGGCTCGGCGCTGACCCACCATCCGCACGTCCACGTCATCGTTCCCGGCGGCGGCCTGTCGCTGGACGGATCGCGCTGGATCGCCTGCAAGCCCGGCTTCTTCCTGCCCGTGCGGATGCTGTCGCGTCTCTTCCGCCGGCTCTTCCTCGAAGGGCTCGCAGCCCTGCATGCGGCCGGACGCCTCGTCTTCCTCGGCGACCTCGCGCGGCTCGCCGACAAAGCCGCCTTCGACGCCGTCCTCGCGCCGCTGCGCCGATCGGAATGGATCGTCTATGCCAAGAGGCCGTTCGCCGGGCCGAAGGCCGTGCTCGCCTATCTCGCCCGCTACACCCACCGCGTCGCGATCTCGAACTCCAGGCTCATGGAGCTGGACGACAAGGGCGTCACATTCAAGTGGAAGGACTATCGGGTCGAAGGCCGCGACCGGTTCAAGACCATGACGCTCGCGGCCCACGAGTTCATCCGCCGCTTTCTCCTGCACGTGCTGCCGAGCGGCTTCCACCGCATCCGACACTACGGCCTCTTCGCCGGCGCGGTCCGAGCCAGCAACATCGAGCGCGTCCGCCAGGCGCTCGCCGCGCCCGAGGCTGCACCCGAGGGCTCGCACGCCGAGACCGACGGCCAGGCCGAAGCCGTTTCGCCGGCGCGGCGCTGCCCCTGCTGCGGCGGCCGGATGATCATTGTCGAGACGTTCGAAGGGCCGCGCCCCGCGCGATCGCCTTCCCCAAGCCGGATCAGGATCGACACGTCATGACCGACGCCGCGCGTCCCGCCTCGCAGCGCCGCTTCCCCTCGCCTCCAGCCGCACGCCGGAGCAGGAACGCGACGTCCTCCCGACGTCCGCACAGGCTCTCCAGCCGCCGAGCCCATCCCCGTCGCCCTCATCCGCGCCCGACAAGAAGCCCGTCGTCTCGGCTCCCGACGATGAAACCGACCGCCTTCCGCCACCGCCCCCAAATCGGCGATCCGACCGCGATCCTCAAATCCCCATAGGCCGCGCTCGGTCAAACAGCGCCCTTCCTCCCCGCGGTTTCCTCCTTACGAGGCTTTCAAACGCCGGCCCCCGCGTCTCGCACGACCGTCCGAAAGGGCCGGCGTCTGAAACCCTTCAGTGAAGCCGTCATTCGCGGATCGCGGCGGCGGACGTTACAGTTGGAGGGCGAGCTGACGTTCGCCCTTGCGATATCAATACGGCTTTCTCTGCTCGACATCGACCTGTCCCAGACTGTCCAGCCAAGGCGCAAGCGGAGCGCCTAAGATTGGAATATTTCCAAAATGGGCTTTCGCTCAAGGTTCGGCGGACGAGGGCGATAGATAATTTTCGTTCAGTTATCGTATTTTTGAGCGCGATCAATGTCGCCCGCGCGGAGCCGCTTAAGTTATCCGGACAAGCAGAGGCGCGAACGCGCACGGACAATCGGGGAACAAACGTAACGGCGCGCTCACAGTACGAGGAGGCTCTGATGAAACGTCATCTCCTGATTACGGTCGCGGCGGTCGCGATTTCAGCCGGCGCCATGGTCGTCCTGCCCTCAGTGTCGGCGGCTCAGGCGCCGCCGATGGGGGGCGGCTATACCAACGTCATTCCGATCCCGGTCAGCGATCCGTCCGTGAAGGCGATCGCCGGAGCCCTGTTCAAGCCGGCTGGGGTCGGGCCGTTCCCGGCGGTTGTCTACATGAGCGGATGCGCGGGACTTAGTCCTCCCCCTGAAACTTCTCAGGAAAAAATTGTCGTCGACCACCTGCTTTCGAAGGGAATCGCCACGATGATCGTCGACCCGTTTACACCGCGTGGGGAAATGGATGGGCTGTGTTCGAAAGTCGACGACAAGACCTTCGTTCGGTACGCCTCTCGAGGCGGCGCCGACGCCCTCGCGGCGGTCGAGGTCCTCAAGGCGATGCCCGAAATTGATCCGAACCGGATCTTTTTGCAGGGCTACTCGTGGGGGGCAATTTCCTCGCTCTTCGCAGTCGATTCCGGCAGTCCGGTAAACCATGACACGAAAGTCGCAGGCGTCGTTGCGTACTATCCGTTCTGCTATGACAACGTCGATCCGACGGTCCCGACGCTCGTCATGATCGGCGAGAAGGATGACTGGACGCCGGCGGCTGCCTGCCAGAAGGTCAAAGGCAAGCGGAGCTTAGAACTCGTCGTCTACCCGGGCGATACACATGCCTTCACCATGCCCTTTGACCAGCCGGTCGACTATCTCGGGCATCATATGGTCTACGACGAAAAGGCGACGCAGGACGGTCAGATGCGCGCTGATGCGTTCATGGCGGCGCACATGAAATGAAAGGAACGAAGCGAACAGAAAGGAGGCTTCCGATGAAAAGTCATCTTCCAATTGCCGCCGCCGCGGTCGTAGCGGGCGCCGCGATGGTGTTCCCGTCGCTGTCGGCGGCTCAAACTTCGCAAGACATGACGAATGTCTATACCTGCCGCGATACGGGCGCAGGCTTGCAGCCGCTGGGGGACCGCGAACCTCCTCCTGGTCAGGGCCACTGGCTCATGGTTTCGGGGTTTAGCTGTCGAATAGAGTCTGGCCCTTTGGCAGGCGGCGTCGCGACGGGCTCTGGCACGTGGGAGCTGAACGGTCCGACGAGCAAGGAGCTCGCCTTCAGCTTTGTCGTCCGCAAAGCCGGCGCAACAGTCGTGGTCCACGGGACGGAGGGAAAGATGGACGGCCCGACGGCTGGCTCGGGCCGATACGATTACGTCCTGGCGACTGGCAGCTGGGCGCCGCTTCTGGGCAAGTCGGAGACATGGACGTTCAAGGGCACGAGCCCATGGGAATTCACGGCTGAAGGCAAGGTTCAGTAGCCGGAAGGCCGTCGCACGGCCAAGCCGCGTCAACGAAGCGACCGCCGCGCATGTCCCGGCGGTCGCGATTCTTGGGACGGGCGGTCTCGCGTCGATCCGTTCGGACTGTCCGTCAATGTCCGCTTCTGTCGCAAAGCCGTCGTCCATGCGCGGATACGTACAGGAGCGCAGGAGGGACGCCGGGCCGAGCGCCGCTTCGACGAGGTAGGGTAGGTGCTGAAATCACAGCCTACGCCGAAGGAATCGCCGACTGCCGGCACACGCTGAGGAATGGCGCAAGGTGGTCGAGCACGAGCGCAGCCTTGGGCTCCCTCGCGATCGCCTGTACATCCACATTCCGCAAGTCGGGGACCCTGACGAGTTTATCGACCCTCACTGAGCCGGCGCGATGCCCCCATCAGCTTCAGCCCTGTGGCGGTGCAGCCTCTGTTGCTCCGAGAAAGTCTTGCCAGCAACCAAGTTCCTGAGCGCGAGGCCTCTTTTTGGGGGTAAGTGGGACAACTGCGGCGGGACTAGCAATTTTGCTGACAGCGTGTGATTCGCGTCGATAAATCCGGATCGTTCCGGTATTATGGCGCAAACACCACAAGCGGTTTAACGCGCGCGACACGATGTTACGGGAGGAAACCTTGAGTTAGGAGGCGCGCCGTGCGCGCGTTCGCGGCATTGGCCGCGCTGTTATCCTTGGTAATCGTCGGACCCATTATGGGTGGGGCATTGGCCCAAAACTCCATTGAATGGGACGATCAAAATGGAGCAGAACAAGAGCCAATGCGGTTTGCCGAAAATGTCTTGGTAATCGATGCGGCCGTGTACGGTTGCTCTAAGGTCCCCATGTTGGAGAGCCGTGAGAATATCTTGAGTAACGGGAATTGGGTTGCCGGTTGCGTCATTAACGGGGCTCACTTGCATCATGGTCGTAGCGTTGGGAGCTATAAAGGCATTTTTGATTTTGGCGAATTTATCGTAAGTAAAGTCCGTTTCGTTGCCCTTGGCGATATCCTGTCCAACTGTGATAATCTCGACGTGCAGAGCGGGTGTTTTGCCCGTATTTTTAAGATCAACTTCAACTTCGAACATTTGTCCAATCGTCGGAATGCGTGGCGTGGGAGTAATGTTTATTACGCCGAGCCAAGCGCGTTGATCGAGCTTCAACGCTGCATCCGCCTCCGTCAGTTGCTTGGTCGCATTTTCGTGGGAATCTACCAAGGTCCAATAGAAAATCAGATCAGCGCCTCCGGTGAAAATCACAGTGAGGATAAGCAATCCTATCGTAATTATCTCACGACGTGCACGCTGATCATCGTCTCGTTGCTCCTGACCTTGAGTGCTTTCAAGAGCATCAGCTATGCGGTCTATCGAAACAAGGTGCTTTTCGTGCTTTTCGCGCTCCTGCTTCAGACGGGCGCAGTTGCGGCGGTTCTGTATGTAATTGGGTTTTTTACCCCATTCCCACATTAAGCAATCGCTATACTTCTTCCAGCCGCAAGTGATCCTTTCCGATTGCGACCAAGCTCGCAAGGAAAAAATGCGCGCTCATCGTGGCCCTCGCCAGCTTATTTGCGATGCTCGCTTTTGTCTCGTTGAAGCCGTGTTCCTTGAGCCGTTCGGCTAGCTCATCGTATGTGACTTCCGCTCGTTTCAGTTCCGCCTTTAGGTGCCTGGCGGCTCGTTCCGCCCATTCCTGTTCGCTCTTTGCGTATGCCATCTGGCCCTCGTTCTCAAATTCGAGCGCAGGTTATCATATACGATAATTTCTTATTGACAATGATATCGTATGCGGTAGAATGTTCTCATATCCGGGAACATTCGCCATGTCGCAGCACTTCCTCCTTTCGCCTTCTGCCAAGAGCCTTACGCTCGCTCAAGTCTTCCACATGTCGGAGCCCGAAGCGGAAGCGACGTTCGCCAAGGTCCGCTGGCCCGAGACAAACGGCCAGCCCGTCTGCCCCGCCTGCGGCGGCCTGAATGCCTATGACTGCCGCCGCCCCAATAGCGCGCCGCGCTTCCGTTGCCGCGCCTGCAAGTGCGACTTCTCGATTACCTCGGGAACGCTGTTTGCCAGCCACAAGCTGCCACTCCGCGCCTATCTCGCGGCCATCGCGATCTTCTGCAACGAGGTCAAAGGAAAGGCTGCCCTCGCGCTCTCGCGCGATCTTGGCGTTTCCTACAAGTGCGCCTTCGTCCTAGAGCACAAGCTCCGCGAGGCGATGGCAGAGGAAATGAAGGGCCGCACCCTCGGCGGCGAAGGCAAGGTTGCTGAGGTCGATGGCGGCTATTTCGGCGGTTACGTAAAGCCTCGCAACCTCGCCGCAAACCGCGTCGATCGCCGCTTGGCGCAGAACCAAAACGGCAAGCGTAAGGTCGTCGTCATCGTGCGCGAGCGCGATGGCAACTCAGTTCCGGCCGTATTCCGTACTGAGGGGCAGGCGCAATCGTGGATCAAGAAGCGCCTTCTCAAGGGGACCATTCTGAACGCCGACGAAGCCGCCTCATGGGACGGCCTGCATGGCGCGTTCGAAATGAAGCGGATCAACCATCAAGAGGCATACAGCTTCGACGGCGCTTGCACGAATTTTGCCGAGGAATACTTCAGCCGCGTTCGACGTGCGGAGATCGGCCATCATCACCACATCGCTGGCGCGTATTTGCTCCGCTACGCGCAAGAGGCGTCATGGCGCGAGGATCATCGTCGCCTGTCCAATGGCGATCAGACTTTCAGCGTCGCCGGACTCGCCATGCACAAGCGAACGTCGCCGGATTTCGTCGGCTACTGGCAGAGGCATTTGTCAGTGTGACGCGACGGACGGACGCTGCCTAGGCGAGGAAAGGCCGTGCACGGGATGGCTAGCGCGCTTGCGGCCATTAAAAAAATTCTTGACAGGAGGGGCCGGAAATGGAAAGGATACCAAATGGAGATATTATGGAGTCTTGGCGGATTTTGTGGGGCTGGAGCCGCAGACAATGGAACTTCGCATGCAGGTGGACGACGACTTCATCGAGTCTCTACGGCGTAAATTGGATTTGCCACGCACAACCGATATTGTGAGAGAAGCTCTGACAATTCTAAACTGGGCTGTCCAAGAACGGGAACGAAATCGGGTCATTTTATCCGCAGATCCAAGCGGACAGAGTGTCGAGCGGTTAGCTATGCCAGTTCTCGACAGACTCGCTCGGTGATAAGGAGATAGAGGACGGTTCGCGCGCCTTTTTTGGCGTGCCTTGACGCACCTAACCTGTCGGTCTTATTATGCCCGTGATGTTGAGGCGAATTGCTCACGGGAGAACCGCCCCTGTCCGAGGACCGCGACAATCAGCCATTCAAGCCTAAGCCTGCCCCCACAAAGCCATTTTCTCCAATACAAATACCTCCCGAACCGAAGCCACGAACGCCCGATCCCGCACCGGTTCGAGAGCTTCAGCGGTAGGAAAGCCGCATGGATTTTCCAACCTTTGCAACAAAAATAGTTGAGGCGGTTGCATGGCCGGGGGTGGTGCTCACGTTACTGTGGTGGCTTCGTCCACACTTTGAAGTTTTGGTAAAGCGTTTGGAAGAGGTGAGCGTAGGCGTTGCGAAAGCGAAATTCGTGAAGCAGGCCATTGAAAGAGCGCACCCTGTTTCACCCAAGCTCGCGCCAATCATCGGGGAAATGAACGTTACAGAGGGTCCAGACACGGTCACCATTAGCTCGACAGCTTCCAAACCGCCGTCTCCCGCTCACCCTCCTTAGCGACCGAGCCGCGCACTTTCCACAGATAAAGCAGACTGGACCGCACCCGGCTTTTCATTCCCTTGGCCGCGTCCTCGCCAAAGTTGAGGTCCGCTACAACGGCGTCCACGATTTCGAGCGTTGCCATAGGCCGGTCGGCCCGCCGCATGGCGTCGAGGATCACACGGTTGAGCTTGCCAGCCCCGAACAGCTTGACGCGCTTGTAGGGCCGCTTCGCCTTGATAGCCTTCGGGTTGCCGTCTGGATCGAACAGCGAAAGCGTCGCGTCCAGATGGCCCAGCATTTCGCGGAGATGGCGCATCCGGCGCTCGCACTCGCGAAGCTGGCCATCGAGTTCCGCGCGGCGCTCGCGCAAGGCGTGAAGGGCGTACCGATTGCCGTTGTCGTCCATGCCCTAAAATGTAGGGCCGCCGCCTGTAGATTTCTTGTGGCGTTTGCGCCATAATACCGGAAAATTCGCTGTTCGCCGCGCCGAGCGCAAAGGCCGCACAATCTGTCGAAGACCTCGAAACCATTACCGCCGCCATTCTGTCGGGCGGGAGTAATCTTCGTCTGAACGGCTTCGCGACGCGCTTTCCTCAATTCGTCGTGACTGTCGAAAGGACGCGACGCGCGCGGACGAAAGCTGTTTGCGACGCGCGCTATGTCGAAAGCGGCGCTCGCGCACAAGTCGAACGTAACTACGCCGAAAGCGGCGGGCGCACGGCGTCGCGCGAGCGTTGGCGCAAGAACAATCCCGACTATGACGCCGACCGCGCGAATGACTATTATCATCGTCCGTTCGTCGCGATCGACTTCGAGGGGCAGGATTACAAAGACGCCGATCTTGTGCGGACTTACAAATTGCCCGGCGAACCCGTCCGCCGCGCCCGTTATCCAAAGCACGGCGTCTTTCTCGGAATGGCGCAAGGTTGGGAACGGGCAACGAAAGCTTCGGAACTTGATCGCATAAGGGGTGAGATCGAAGAGGAAACCGACGCGTGTTTGGCACGGCTGCGCACCGAAGGCGCGAGCGCTGAGGACATAGTGCGCGTCGAAAACGAAGGACGCGAGCGCGTCAATCAGAAGCTTCGCGAAGGTCGGACGCTCGCCGCTGACTTCATCGGCGACGCGTCGAAACGTGCGCTTGCAACCCGCGAAATGCTCGATTGGCTCGTGACGCTTCCGGAAAGGTTTCCAAACGCTGTTTTTGTCTCGTTTGCCTTCAATTACGACGTGACGCAGATTTTACACGATCTTCCGCGCAACAAAGCATATGAAATCACCCGGCGGAAGAAACTGGCTTCGCCTGAAGACGCCGAAGACGAAGGCGAAGAAGACCAGACGGGAGGGTTCGCGATAGGCGAGGCTCCCGTTTTGTGGGGGCGTTTCGCCCTGAAATATCTGAAGTCGAAAATGTTTCAGGTATGGGAATTGAAAGATCCCGATAATCCGTTCGTTTACGATGAAAAGACCGGAAAGCGGAAATTGGCGCTTAAGCGCGGGATTACGATTTACGACACGTTCGGCTTCTATCAATCGGCTTTCAAGTCCGTAAGCGCGGACCTCGTTACGAAAGGCTATTTCAGCGAGGAAGACCAAAAGACGATTGTCGAGAACAAGGCGAAGCGCTCGCGCTTCAATGACGAACCGTTCGAAACCGTGAAGCATTATTGCAGTCTCGAATTGGAAGCGCTTTCGAAAGCCACGACGATCTTGCGCGATGGCTTCGACGCAATGGGGCGCGCGCTCAAGCCCTTCGGCGGGTCCGGAAAAATGCGTCTGAAATATTGGTGCGGCGCAGGCGCGGCAGCGGCGTCGCTCATAAGCGAAATGAATTTGAAGGCGGATCATTTTCCGGAAGACATTTCGACGGTCAATCCTCCCGAATGGCAAACCGTGTCTCATCATGCCTATTTCGGCGGGCGTATCGAATTACTGAAGCAGGGATTTGCGCAGAAAACGCCGCTTTTCGGCTATGACATCGCAAGCGCCTATCCGTCCGCGACGCTCGAATTGCCAAGCATGAAGGGCGGAAAGTGGACGAATACGAAAACGCTTCAACCCACGCGGACTATCAAGCAATTGGAGGAATTGCGCCAGCGTATCGAAAAGAAGAATATTCTGAGCATGTTTCGCGTTCGCTGGTCTTTTCCGCAATCCCTCGATATTCCTTTTTATCCTATTCCCTACAGGGTTGAGAGGACGGGAGCCATCCTGTTTCCGCCCGTTGGCGAAGCTTGGATTATGCGCGACGAATTGCGCGGCGCGATTGAATGGGTCCGAACCATTCTTCCGGGAAAGCGCTTTGTCGAAGAGGGGGCGAATTTCACCCTATTGGACGAATGGGCTTTTGAACCAGCAAGCGACGCCCGCCCGTTTACATTCGTCGAAGCGCTCTACCATTTGCGCGCCAAGACGCCTGGTAGTGATCCGCTGAATAAAGCAATCAAGCTTTGTCTCAACTCCCTTTATGGGAAGACGGCGCAAAGTATCGGCGGAGCGAAGGGAAAACCACCCGCGACGGCGTGTCCGTACTATGCGGCCGCAATCACCGCGAATTGCAGAATGAGGCTCATGTTTGCCGCGCTGAGCGCTCCAAGCGATATTGTGATGTTCGCAACGGACGGCATTATTTCGCTTAAGGAATTGACGCTTGAACGCGTCATGGATTGCGACGACCCGGCAAATAAGGGGCGAAAGCCGCTGCTTGGCGATTGGGAGTTCAATCGGTCCGGAGGAGGGTTTTTCGTTCAATCCGGCATTTACGCTCTTTTCGACAGGGACGGAAAGCCGAAGAGCCTGAAGACCCGTGGCATTGACATGCGAAACCTCATAACGAGACACGACACCGAACAAATCTTGATGGAATTGGTTCTTCCGCTTTGGTCGAAACCCTTCGACAAAACGCCTGGAATTGACCTTCCCTATCGCGAATACATTACCATTGGTTCGGCGGTTTCGGGCGAAGAGCGATACAAATTGCGTGGGCGTTGGGCGGACAGAAACCGAATGATTGACGTTCACACGATTAGCACAAAGCGACGGCTGATCGGCGACGCATTCCTGAAGCCTCTCTACTGCTCAGGCGACGTAAAAAGCGAACCAATGGGAAATGCCGCGACCTCGTTCGCCGCGATCACAAGGGGCAACCCCGCCGACGTCGAAGCGTGTTTACGGGAAGGTCTCGCCATGCGTTGCCGAATGCTGGTCCCAAGCCAACCCGCTGCCGTTGACAATTTCGACTTGCTTGGAATGGACAGGAGCGGGCGTATTCTCATCAACCTATCCGCTCCCCGCAATCCGGATTGGCTGGTTGAGGAATTGGGCGACAGGACGGAAGCGGAACGGGAAGCAGAAGAGATTATGGTTTCGATGGCTTGACGCATTGGGACGGCGTTTGTTCAAGCAGCCCGTCTCAAGCTTCGCCGGGCGATTATCCCGAAGGGGTGCGGTATCATATTACCACATCTATGGCGTTCGCGATTTCCGAGAGGCTTGCGTGCTGGCGCGGGAGAGAGCCGACGAGGGCTATCTCTATTCCAAGGCTAATCACTCTGTCGTTCGCTCTCTGGGCACTCGCTATCAGTGCAGTTATGTGTTGGGCAGTTTTCTCCAACCAATGCACCATTAAACGTGACGGCATCGTCTTTTTTGGAGTATATTTGGATTATCGGGACATCAAAGCAGAATTCGCTAACATGCCGATCAGTGCTAAATACGTCGTAATATGTCGCTTTTGCGCCGACGAAGATGGTTTTAAATACCTTAGTCTGCTTATCAAGAACGTCTGGGAGCCCAACTTCGCAGTCCCCGTTCGCCTTTGTTTGTTTAGGGCCGAAAATGTCACCTCGGGCATTGACTCCGTGCTGATAGTTAAACGCCTTATAGTCCTCGCCGCACATAATATAAATGGATAAATTCTTCGTCGGCGTATCTCCACTGTTGGTCCATTTGGGAAAAATCCTAATAACGCTCTTTCCAAACTCATTTGTTGTCTGAATAACGGTCATGTCGGAGTAGTACGTAAAAGCTCGCTGGCTCTGAATACCGACAGTTATCTGCCGGCGAAGGGTGACATCTGTCTTCTCCAAGGTAGACCATTGCAAATAGCCAACTCCAACCAAAAACAAGGTGAACACAGCGATACAAATGTTAGTCCATATCGACGGATCACGCCACCACTTGCGCTTTTCGCTCTGCCTATTTTGATGGTTGTCGCCGGTCTTAGCCATATTCATCGCTTGTGCGACCAAAACTCCGATGAGCAACAAACGGGCAACCCGCCAGAATGGCGACAAATTAGTGTCGCTGCCGCTCTTTTCTTTGGATGATGGTTTCTTGGAGTTTATAGTACAACCCTTTTATTACCGGCTGTCTTTGATCTAGGAGGACCATCGCATGTCTCATGGCTTATGTTAAGTCGGCGACAATCGCCCTTCGCCGAACCGCTTCGCGATCGCCAAAACGGCTTTCTCGCAATCGTGAAATGATATTCCGCGCAATGCGACGCTCGCAATCTCTCGCGCAAGCTTGGCGGCCAAGCGAACGTGCGCGCCGTCCAATTCAATGAAGTCTTCGCGAACGAACCGGCGCGAACCCGCATACTCGAAAACCAACTCATCAACGCGGGCCCGAAGCAATTCAATTGCGTCATACGCGAAGCTCATTCGCCCGATTTTGTCGGCGTGAAGAAAGCCGTAAGCCGGATCAAGCCCAACCCCGCAAATTGCGCGGGCGACTTGCGCGACCATTACGGCATAGGCGTAATTCAGCATGGCGTTTATCGGATTGGTCGCATTGCGCTGAACGTAGAAAAGCGCCATCCGGCCGCTTTTCAATTGGTTTGCATTGCCGCGCGTTATGAAGACGCGCCAGCTAATCGGAATGGCGTGTTCGCCCTTGAACCGAATTTCAAAGCCTTTCCATCGTCGCCAATATAAGAGCGAAGCGCGCGCTTCGACGGCGATAACGTCGGAAACGGTTGCGGCATTGGCGAGCCGGATGGCCAACGGCTTGCGCTCGGCTTCGGGGAGCACAAAAGTCTCAATCTTTATCCCGACAACATATCGGGCGACGGCGAGAGGCGAAGCGGCGAATTGCTTCCGTCGCAATTCGAGCGGGTTTTTGTCTGCTTCGAAAGTCGGTTCCGGCCCGATCAATGAAAACCCGGTTAGGCTCTTATTCGCAATGAGCAATCCAACGCGTTCGGCGACGAGCCATTGAACGGCTTCCGTTGAAACCGACGCAGAAGCCGCGAGAATGACCGTCTTTAGCCGGTGATCCCGTGCATGAAAGAATTGCTTCGCTCCGTCCGGAAACCGGACGCAAAGCGCTTGACGGCGAACCTGAAGCGCAATGCCGGGCGTTTCAACGAAAGCAATCCCGCCAGCGGTTACGATGGCTTCGCATTGAAGAGCGGGAGCGTTCGCGCTTGCAATGGGCGCGTCTCGGGCGAATTGAGCGGGGTTTCCCGCCGCACGCCAAGCCGCGAAGCGCGAATAGAACGTCTTCAGGGAATAGGGCTGTTTCACACGCGGGGTGTAGTCAAGCCACGCCTTATAGATGTTTCGGCCCGAAGCGCATTGAGCCGCGACATGCTCGAAGTTCGGATCACGCGGCGAGAAAACGAATGCATGTACCGCTTGACGCTTCGAGCGCGGACCGCCGCCCCCTAGCGATGTCGCGGGATTGTCGAAGCCCGCAACTGAAGACGCGGGAGCGCGTTGCGACACGCTCCGCTTCGTCGCGGCTTCGCGCTCGCTCTCGCGCCGCTGTCCTTTCACTCGCCAACCGTCGCGTCCGTCATCATCGCGGCCTCGTCTGACGCGATCGTTGCCGTGGCAGAAGCGGAAGCGGGCACGTGCGCGACGCGCGACGGAACGGACGTGGTTGACGCAAAGAGCGTCGCGGCCGAAAGGGCAAGCCAAAAGCCCAAACGGAAGGCGGGGCGAACGGCGGGGCGAAGAATGGTCAACATTTTGGTTTTCCTCATTGTCGCCGAAGTCAGATTGTCATGACTCCATAATTATGTTATGATAACACTATTTTGATAGGAAATCAATACATGGTTCGGAAATCTGTCACGATAACGGCCGCTCAATCCAAAATGGCGCGGGCCGCGTTAGGGCTTGGCGTGCGCGAACTCGCCACGGCGTCGAACGTCTCCGCGGATACAATCGTCCGCTTGGAACGCGGCGACGCGCTCATGCCGCGCACGCTCGCGGCCGTTGTCGAAGCCCTCGAAAGCGCTGGCGTAGATTTCATCGCCGAGAACGGCGGCGGGCCGGGTGTGCGTCTGCGTAAGGGGTCGTCGACATGACAGCAACTGCGCGCCGCAACGTCACAAGCTCGCTCTTCGAGCGTTGCAAGATTGTGTCTCGACAGGCTGCCCGATTGAAATGCAGCGCGTTCTCGTTCTCGGCGCATACGCCGCATTGCGCGTTCGCGGCGGGGCATTGGAAATCGAACACGGACCTCAATCCGAGCGAATGAACAATTCGCATTGATATTTGACGCCGAACCAAAACCGCGCGCAATCCTGTTCGACAGCCACGGCGAGTTTCTGACCGGCGAGGCAAACCGATGGTGCGCCCGCTATTCAATTAGCCTTGTTTTGCCGGGCGGACCGAGCTTTACCTTGTTTCGCTTGACCGTCCATTGATCCGCGTCGATTGCGGGGCCGACTGATTACATTCTTCGAAAGCGCGCTCGAAACGAAGACGAATACGATGACGCGAATGCGCGCCATCGAACCGGCAATTGTTCGCGCGCAATGCGCCGCCATCCCGTCAGGCTCGCGCGGGAAATCGTCCGCGCCACGCCGAAACACGCCAGCGCGATTTTGAGCAATGGGATATCAAATTGAATACGGCGCGAAGCGTCGCCGAAATCATGATCATTGAAAGCAGGGCCGCCGCGTCCTATTGGCGGGCATTCCGCGACGCCGAATTGCGGGAGCGAAAGAACGGCAATCTGCCGCGATCATGGCTTCGCTTCGCACAGCGCAATAAAGGCGCGGCATTCCTCGGAAATCAGCACGCCTCAGTCCGCCCCCGCTTCCCGCGCGCAATATTGAGGAAGCCGCGAATTGGATTGCGCGAATTCATTGCCCGGATCATTGCCCAGGGAATTGCACGCCCTTCGACAATCCCCGAAGGCGAAGTGATAGCTCGACAAGCTCACTATGAGGACTGGCGGACAATGCATTGGTCCGGCGCGGCGGGCGGCGGGCATTGAGACGGCGCAGCAAACATTCAGCGCGACGGCGCACATTGAGACGGCGCAGCGTACATTGAGACGGCGCGGCAATGCATTGCCTCACGCGGGGTACGGCGCTTATTGAGGCGTCGTGGCGCGCATTGAGACGCGGCGGCGGGCATTGAGACGCGAGGGCATTCAGGCTGCGCGCATTCAGGCTGCGCGACAATGCATTGCCTCCGAACTAGGCGGCGCGGCATTCCGCCTCGCTTCCCTCACGCGATATCGAGGGCGCAGCAAATTGGATTGCGCGAATTCATTGCGCGGATCATTGCGCGAACTGGAAAGGCGACGTGTGCGCGGGCGAGGCAATGCAGGGGTCTGGCGCTTGTTGAGGCGTCGTGGCGCGCATTGAGACGCGGCGGTGGGCATTGAGACGACGCGACAATGCATTGCCTCATAGTGTCCCGTCCCGTAGCCGCGTCGCGGGATTGCCGAAGGGTTGTCGAACTGAGCGCGGCGGCCTTCAATTCGATTTGGCAATGACGATTGATGTTCGCTACGGGCGAATGCCTCGTGCGCCTGGACGCGCTGGCGGACCCGCTGAGGCTGGCGGAGACGCGGACAATCGCGCTCATGCTGGCGGAGCGGCGAATGCCGCGCCTCGAGCGCCTGACCACGCTGGCGGACCCGCTGAGGCTGGCGGAGACGCGGCCGGTCGCGCTCATGCTGGCGGAGGGGCGAATGCCGAGCCTCGAGCGCCTGACCACGCTGGCGGCCTTGTGAGCGCTGGCGGAGACGCGGCCGATCGCGCTCATGCTGGCGGAGCGGCGAATGCCGCGCCTCGAGCGCCTGACCGCGCTGGCGGCCTTGTGAGCGCTGGCGGAGACGCGGCCGATCGCGCTCATGCTGGCGGAGGGGCGAATGCCGAGCCTCGAGCGCCTGACCACGCTGGCGGACCCGCTGAGGCTGGCGGAGACGCGGCCGATCGCGCTCATGCTGGCGGAGGGGCGAATGCCGAGCCTCGAGCGCCTGACCACGCTGGCGGACCCGCTGAGGCTGGCGGAGGGGCGTCCGATCGCGCTCACGCTGGCGGACGGGCGAATGCCGAGCCTCGAGCGCGTGACCACGCTGGCGGACCCGCTGAGGCTGGCGGAGACGCGGCCAATCGCGCTCATGCTGGCGGAGGGGCGAATGCCGAGCCTCGAGCGCCTGCCCACGCTGGCGGACCCGCTGAGGCTGGCGGAGGGGCGTCCGATCGCGCTCATGCTGGCGGAGGGGCGAATGCCAAGCCTCGTGCGCCTGACCACGCTGGCGGACCCGCTGAGGGTGGCGGAGGGGCGAATGCCGAGCCTCGAGTGCCTGACCACGCTGGCGGCCTTGTGAGCGCTGGCGGAGACGCGGCCGATCGCGCTCATGCTGGCGGAGGGGCGAATGCCGAGCCTCGAGCGCCTGACCACGCTGGCGGGCCCGCTGAGGCTGGCGGAGGGGCGTCCGATCGCGCTCATGCTGGCGGAGGGGTGAATGCCAAGCCTCGTGCGCCTGACCACGCTGGCGGGCCCGCTGAGGCTGGCGGAGGGGCGTCCGATCGCGCTCACGCTGGCGGACGGGCAAATGCCGAGCCTCGAGCGCCTGACCACGCTGGCGGACCCGCTGAGGCTGGCGGAGACGCGGCCGATCGCGCTCATGCTGGCGGAGAGGCGAATGCCGAGCCTCGAGCGCCTGACCACGCTGGCGGGCCCGCTGAGGGTGGCGGAGCGGCGAATGCCGCGCCTCGAGCGCCTGACCACGCTGGCGGACCCGCTGAGGCTGGCGGAGACGCGGCCGATCGCGCTCATGCTGGCGGAGGGGCGAATGCCGAGCCTCGAGCGCCTGACCACGCTGGCGGACCCGCTGAGGGTGGCGGAGACGCGGCTTCCGAAATCCCGCATGACGGGGATATAGTGATGGTATAGCCTATCGCCACAAGCAATCAGAGTAACAGCGGCGAGATAGTCTAGGACAGAAACTTCTATACTGTATAGACGATTTTCTCTTCAGCGAACGTGCTTTTGCTTTGAGCGTATAGAAACGGAACGCGGCTTCGACATTTTCTGAGCAATGCGAATGCGAGCGAGAGGGGCGCGCAGTTATTTTCATTTTCAGAAGCGACATTTTCATTTTCAGAAGAATGCAACTTCAGGTTGCCGCGAAAAAGCCACAATACACTACCTAGTGTCCGCGACTTTATATAATGCCCCCCAAGGGAATCCAAGCTTTTCCAACCCCTCCCCGGCGGCATTTTCTCGTTCAAAAGGGGCTGATCCAAGGAAAACCAAATCCGGCGTCCGCCGATGCCAGATCCCTCCCGGCATCAGCACGGATGCGCGCGTCATAGGCCGGTCCGCTGGCCGAAAAAAGCCGCACGGGGAATCTCCCGCGCGGCTGCTTCGGCCTGTCCGCCTTAGTTAAATCGTGTTCGACTTCATTTGATCGGCGATATAGTCGGCCTGACGGATCGCGAGGGTCACAATCGTCAGGGTCGGGTTTTCCGCGCCGCCGGTGGTGAACTGGCTGCCGTCCGAGATGAACAGATTCTTGATGTCGTGCGTCTGGCCCCACTTGTTGACGACGCCGTCGCGCGCGTTGGCGCTCATCCGGTTCGTCCCAAGGTTGTGCGTCGAAGGATAGGGCGGCGTGGGGAAAGTGCGCGTCGCGCCGACCGCCTCGTACATCGCCTTGCCCTGCCCGTAGGCATGGTTGCGCAGCGCGATGTCGTTCGGGTGGTCGTCGAAGTGCACGTCCACCACCGGCAGGCCCCATTTGTCCTTCTGGTCGCTGAGCGTGACCCGGTTCGTTTCCTGCGGCATGTCCTCGCCGACGATCCACATGCCGGCCATATTGGAGTAGCCGTCGATTGCGGTGGTGAATTCGCGGCCCCATGCGCCCGGATCGAGGAAGGCGGCCATGAACGGGAGGCCGAGGGAGAGCGTCTCCAATTCATAGCCGCCGACGAAACCGCGGCTGGGATCGCTTCGCGCCTCGTCCCGCATGATGCCAGCCATGGTCGTGCCGCGATACATATGCACTGGCTCCTCAAAAATGGCGTAGACCGATCCGGTCGTGTGGCGCATGTAGTTGCGGCCGACCTGACCCGAGGAGTTGGCGAGGCCGTCGGGGAACTTCGCGGAAGCGGAGTTGAGTAATAGGCGCGGACTCTCGAGCGAATTGCCCGCGACCGCGACGATGCGCGCTTTCTGCCGCTGCAGCTTGCCGTCCGCGTCGAAATAGGTCACGCCCGTGACCTTGCCCGCGGCGTCGTGCTCGATCTGCGCGACATGCAACTCCGGGCGAACCTCCATATTGCCCGTCGCCTCGGCCTTCGGAATCTCGGTGTAGAGCGTCGACCATTTCGCGCCCCACTTGCAGCCCTGGAAGCAGAATCCGGTCTGCTGGCAGGAATTGCGGCCGTCGCGCTCGACGGAATTGATCGCCATCCGGCCGGTGTGGCACTCCTTGTAGCCGAGCTTGTCGGCCCCAGCCTTGAAGACTTTGAAATTGTTGTTGCCCGGCAGTCCCGGCAAGCCGTTCGTGCGGGTCACTCCCATCTTGTCCTCGGCTTTGGCGTAGTAGGGCTCGAGCTCGGCCAGCGTTAGCGGCCAGTCGAGAAGGTTGGCGCCGGGGATGTGGCCGTAGGTCGAGGCGTCCCTGAACTCGTGCTCCTGCAAGCGGAGCGACGCGCCTGCCCAGTGGGTCGACGTTCCGCCGACCGCCTTGACGATCCAGGCCGGCAGATGGGGGAAGTCCTTGTGAACCCGCCAGCTGCCGGAGGTCGTGCGCATGTCCTTCCAGGCGAGCTGGGCGAAACTCTCCCACTCGTCGTTGATGAAGTCGGTGAACTCGTAGCGCTTGCCGGCCTCGAGCACGACGACCTTAACGCCCTTTTGCGCCAGTTCGTTGCCCAGCGTGCCGCCGCCCGCGCCCGATCCCACAATGACGACGACGCTGTCGTCGTTCTGATCGAATTTCGCTGCCATATCCGTTTCCTCGCCTGAATTTTGGCTTTTGCTTGTGCGGTCTAGAGCCAAGTGATGTCGTCGAAGCCGCGGTGGATGTATCCGCCCTTGGAGAAGGATTCGCCCTCGTATCCGAAGATCGGCCAGACATCCTTCTGGTTATAGAGCGACACGATCAGGCCCGAGCGGATCGTCTCAAACATGGGATCCGCGCTCTGGCCCTTGAGCAGCGCGACGCGGTCGGCTTCCCAACTGCGGCCGACATAGCCTCCCTCTCCCGCAGCCCCGTCGAGCGCCGCGACGAAGGCCTCGATCTCAGCCTTCACTTGCGGATTGGCCGCCGCCTTCTCGTCGTAGGGCTTCATCGCGATCGCATAGAAGCGGTCGGGGATCTTGTCGTGCGGGTAGATGTCGCGCGCGACGAGAATGAGAGTCTTCATCGTCTCGGGTTTGAGGCCCTTGACTTCGAGCGCCCAGGCTTCCGACGCGTTGAGGAGCGCGCCGGTGGACGTGATGGCGACTGCGGCGGCGAAACCGCCCGCCGACCTTTGCAGGAAGCCGCGGCGGGACAAGCCTCCCTTCGCGGACGCCGTATCGTTTGCCGTCATGGGTGTTTCCTCCAGTTTTTCATCGATTTTGCGGGTCGCAAGGGCTACCCATAGCGCCCGAACTTCTGCAGCACCTCGATCTTATAGCCGTCGGGATCTTCGACGAAGAAGAATCGCCCGATCCCTTTCCCGTCGCGGTTGAGTTCGACGATCTTGCGCGGGTTTAGTCCTTCAGCCTCGAAACGGCGGTGTTCCGCATCGAGGTCGTCCACGACGAACGCGACGTGTCCGTAACCATTGCCGAGTTCGTACGGCTCGGTGCGGCCCTTGTTGATCGTCAGCTCGACCTCGTAGGGCGCCTCGGAATTCGAGAGATAAACGAGGGTGAAATCCGGAAAATCGAGCCGGTCGGCGACATCCAGCCCAAAGGCCTTTTTGTAGAAGGCCAGCGACCGCGCCTCGTCCAGCACGCGGACCATTGTGTGGATCGCTTTTGCCATTTTTCGCTCGCCAACAGCGTCTGCTTGCGCAGCGCAAGTCGGGAAAAGCTAGCGGAGGGCGATGGAGCCGGGTGGTATCGGCTTACTACGCCTCCTGCCGGCTCACGCCGCCTCTGCGCGTTCCCTCCCGTTTCGAGCCACCACGCAAATGCAGCGCAAGCGGGAAGTGAAGTTCGGGACTTCTCCCCGCAGAAGCAGCATCTCCTGATGCAGCGTCGAGATGAAACGGGGGACGGTAAATCCTTCGTCGGCCGCGATGGCCTCGAGGATCTCCCAGAACACCTTCTCTAGGCGGATGCTCGTGCTCTGACCGTTCAGCCGAACGGAACGGGTCTCAAAGGCATAGCTTTCCGGCGGCGTGCTTGCAAAAAGGCTGCACATGCTTCCTCCGTCGACTGGTTCGACCCCGTTGCAACGATCGGCTTGCCGAGGTCCGCTTCGGCGCGCTCTCCGGGGGTCTGATTTTGATTTAGGACGTTTCTAAACACCAACTCTAGGACGCTCCCGGCTCGCCGTCGAGGGCGGTAGGAGTTCACGCGAAACAGAGGGCGACGAAAAAGAGTTATATACTACTAGGCTGACCGGGGGTACGAGTGTTCGGCTCTATCCACTCTCATGTTCGCCGTTTCAAGTAGCAGGCACAAGAAAGCGTAGCTCGCGCGCGAGCGGTTCAGAATGGCCGCCACTGAGCAGGGCAGGAGGCACGATCATCAAAACGACGGTTGATCATGCTCTGATGCGCGGGTTGGATACCGCCGGACCGGTGATGCGTCGCGGAGCTTCCTCTGTCTAGCGGCCAGCGTCGGAAAATATCCGGCTGATAGTGGACGCGAGGGTTCTCCTGGCCGTGACCGTGCCTCCAGCCTTGCTCAGCTTTGGATAGATGCGTTGTCGGCGATGACCTCCTTTTCGTGAGGTCCGCTGTCGATCTCAGCGCATCAAGCGCCGGCGATCTGAACGTGCTTGGCGATCGCCCAGGCAAAGCCCGCCAGTTCTCGAGCGATCGCGGTCGTGACCACAGTGGGTGATTTTCCTGCCCGGGCAAGCTTGCGATAGCGCCGACACAGCCTTTCTTGGGCCTTCCACGCGGTGTCGCGGATCGGCTTTGCCAGACCCTCCTGGCGCAACAGCTGCTCCCGGCTGATGCGCGCCGGGAACCGATAACTCCAGGCCGCCTCGATCAGCATTCGCCGGGCCGCGCCATTCCCGGCTTTCGTGATGCCGCCTTGGCGTCGTGTGGCGCCGCTGGAGCGCTCGGACGGAACCAGACCGAGATACGCCATGAGTTGACGGGGATTGGCGAAGCGGGTGATGTCGCCGAGTTCGGCGATCACCGTCGCCGCCGCGACCAGAGCCATCCCGCGCAGCGCTTGCAGGGCGCGCACCACCGGGGCCAGCGACCAATCCGGCAGCGCTGCCTCGATATGCGCTTCCAGACGATCTCGCCGCGCCGTCGCCGCCTCGACGGCGGCGATGCAGTCTTCCAGCACGATGTGATGCGCCGCTTGCTCGAATCTCAGTCCGGCCATCCAGCGACGATGCATCAACGTCCACGCCGGCCGATTGTAGTGACGGCCATGACGCAGGAGAAAGCCAGAGAGCTGCTGACGGGCCTGGCGCAGACTGCGCACGGCCGCAAGACGCGCGCGCACAAGATCGCGGATCGCCTCATGAGCCTGATCAGGAATCCACACAGCGGTCAGTTCACCGGCGCGATGCAGCTTGGCCAGGTTGATCGCATCCCGCCGGTCGGTCTTGATCCGATCTCCCGGCTTGCGTGGGATCAACGACGGAGCAACGACAACGCAACCATGCCCAGCCAGGGTCAACTGCCGTTGAATGCCATAGCCGCAAGGGCCGGCCTCATAACAGAACCGTAGCTCGCTTCCAGCGCGCGACAGCTTCGCCGCCAGAGCGTTCAAGGCCGTCGCTGTGTTCGCGATCTTGCCATACTCGCGCACGTCCTTGTGTGCGCCCGCCTCCGCAAGCGCCACCGCGATCGTATCCTTGTGCACGTCAAGGCCCACGTATGTGATAGATTCGTCCAAGACCCGTCTCCTATGCATGAGGCTCGGCGCCGGAAAGCCCGGCGCAACCCTCGACAAGCCTGCATACTGTGAGACGGGTCGCCCTATCTCAGGCGAACATGTAGTCTAAGCAGAGATTCGCGGCTCGGCCAACGGAAGGACCGCGCTCTAACCGCATTCCGCCTCGGGTGCCTTCGTGAATCGCACTAGCCATCCGTTGGTGAGGCAATCGGAATCTGCTTAGGCTCTTGTCCCATTACGTGCCGCTGCCCAGAAACTTCCAAGTAAGATCGGGCAGTCCCGCCCTCTCCCATGCGCTGCTAACTTCCTCGAGGTACTCCGCGCGCTTTTGCCGCGGCAGAGTCAGCCGAGCGAGGCGAGCTAGGCCAATCGAATAAGCGTCAGGGATTTTCAAATAAAACGCAAGTTCAGCTCTCCAATATCCGCGGGCTTCTTCAATATACCCTTGCCTGTACTTAACGTCTCCAATAGCATGGTTACAGCTTGCCTCGCCAAACTCAACCCCAGTCTCTTGATATATCCTTAGTGCTTGCTCATACTTTTCTCGTGAAGCGTCATACTGTAATTCCTTAAGTGCAAGATTACCTATACTCATAAGACAACCCGCCTCTCCTAATCGTACTCCAGTTTCACGATAATTCTTAAGAGCTTTAGAGAAGTAATTACTTGCAAGGTCTGGGTCTGACCGCAAGAGAGCTAAATCCCCCAGGAGTTTGAAGCAGTTTGCTACACCGGCAATAGATCCAGTTTCTTCATATAATTCCAAGGCCTTGGAAAAATTAATACTGGCCGCTTCCTTGTTATTGCACGCTAAGTCGATGTTGCCGAGCGATTCTCTGCAGAGGGCCCGTAGTAACACCATGTTTATCTGTCGGAAAAACACTTCTGCAACATTTATTGTACTGCGAGAACTCTCATACTGACCGCGCAAGTAATCTAAGTCAGCTAACTTCTTTCTGCAATACACGACGCCAACGGGTATATTCATCAATGTATGCAGCTGGAACGCCATGTTATATTGCTGGGCTGCTTCTTCGTATCGAGCGATCATAACAAATACATCACCAGTTGCCAGGAGGCAGTTTGCCTCTCCAAGAAGCCCACCCACCCTGCGATACATGCCTTGCGCTTCGCTATAGTACGACAGAGCACTAGAATAATCAGAATGAGCATACGTTACATCGCCGAGACCTTTCATACAATTTGCGTCGCCAATCGTCACTCCGGCAAGACGATATAATTCTTGCGCTGCTCGATAATTCAGGTCCGCTTCATCGTAGCGTGAAGTCACATAGTCTATATCGCCAATCGATTTTATGCAATTCGCCTCCCCGCGAATATCATTTGCTTCCCTGTAAAACTCAGAGGCGGATAGATAGTCCTTGAACGCATTGTGATAGTCGGATCGTGCAAATGACTCATCTCCCAGAGCCTTGATGCAGTCGCCCTGCCCCCGGTAATCATTTGCTTGTTAGTACAAAGGTAGAGCAACTAAGTACCGCTGGCGTGCGTCGTTGAGTTTAGCCCAGAACAGATCGATGTCACCCAGGCTTTTTATACAAAAAGCCTTCCCACAAAGGTCCGGTACATTAGTATAAAGGGCAAGGGCCTGGCCGAGGTAGTTTTGCGCCCGAGTGTGATCGGATCTTGCAAGAGAAATTACCCCTAGGCTTCTGACGCAATGAGCCTCTCCGAGCGTGTCGTGATCGTCGTGAAAACGCTTCTGCGCTCTCTGCAATGACGTTGTTGTTGCGAGTCCAGTCAGTCTGTGGAATTCAGCAAGACCTAAGATACCAGCGTGAGTAGCCTTGGGGACTACGGACTCCTTGATAGCAAGTATAATCGCTGCGTCGAAATTACCTGACTCCTCAACCATAATTTCCCTGACTTCGCTCCATCTCTTTGTTCCAATACTCTCGGCTTGGGTCGCACGCAGCAAAAACCTATCCAGCAAACGGGACTTGTCCTCCGGCTCGGGCGGAAAGGACGACAACAGCACCTCTCGGACGGGTGCGAGCAACCGCCAGCGGCCGTCGGGGCGGCTCGCCAGGCGAGCATCTTCGAGCCTAGCCGCGGCGCCTCGCTCCTCCCTAGTCGGCTCTTCGTCGCTCAGGATCGTGCGGCTGTCGGCCTCGGACATGCCGTCGGGCAGCAGCGCCATGAGACGGATGAGGCGATGCGCCGCGCTGGGCGGGCCCAACGCTTCGAGCGAAATCGCGAGCGAGACGCGAAGGCTCGTCTTGCGGTCGTCGGCGGCGCCCTGTCGCAACATATCGGCGCGCCGGTCGCGCCAATCGGCGGCGAGGCCTCGCAAACCGCCTTTGCCCTGCGCATTGGCCGCAAGAAGCTCGATCGATAAGGGATGTCCGCCGAGCGAGCGCACGAGGTCTGGCAGGACGAAGTCGGTGGCGAAATGATCGCCGGCGCGGCGCAAAAATAGAGCGCGAGCGTCGGCTTCGCTGAGCCGATCAACGTCTTGCAACGTGACGGCGCCCGGGCCAGGAATGTTGGGCGGCTCGCCGCGCACCGTGAGGATGAGCCGCAGCCCCTCGATCGCCGCCAGCCGTCCCAGCAGCGTCTCAGTCGCTTTCGTGTCCTTGCGCCACGGCGTCTCCAGATTGTCGAGGATCGCCAGCGTCGGCACGGCGGCGCAGGCCGCGGCGATTTTCGCCTCGACTTCCGTCGCCGCGCCGGAGGCGGCGAGGCCGAGATCGGCAGCGAGGCGGCGCAACAGGCCATCGGCGTCCGGCACGGGCTCGAGATTGACAAAGAACCGCCGGCCCTTGCTGAACCGTTCGATAATGCGCGGATGATAGGCCGCCGCAAGCGCCAACGTCGTCTTGCCCATGCCGAGCGCACCGGGCACGACAACAGGCCGGTCCTCATCGCGGATCGCCTTGACGAGCTCGTCCAGCCGGTCTTCCCGGTCGATCATCCTGGGATTGGGCGGCAGGGGCGAGGGAATGATGAGCTCGGGCGCGGACGAAGTCGGCGCGGAAGCCGACAGGGGCGCCAGCGGTTCGGACGGCGGCGGCCGTGCTCTCTTGCGCGCAGCGATTTCCTCCGCAATCTTCACGATTTCGTCGGCCACATCCGCCATGTGCTGAAGGCGATCGTCGTGGGAATAGCTGGAGAACGCTTTGGCGTCACGCGGCCTCAGGTTCTTGTCGCGCACGATATTGAGCCCGATTCCCGGCGTCGGCGTCAGCAGCAGCGGATAGAAATGGACGTCGTCGCCATTCGCTTGCCGCTCCCGAATGATCGCGATTTCCTGGTCGACGACGTAGTCGGACGAAATCGAGTGGCGGGAGACGAGCAGAATGAAAATGTCGCAACCACGAACCTTGCGTTCGATTTCCGAGCCCCAATCGACGCCGCCAGGCATCAGGCGGTCGGTCCAGACTTCAACCGCGCCACGCTTCTCGGCGGGCTTCAGATAGCCGGTCACAAACGAAAGCCATTGGACCTCGCCTTCGCGCGGTTTTTCCGGCTCGTCCCAGTGGGCGTAGCTAATGAAGATGGCCGGCTTGGTCTGAACTGTCGTCATGGAGCGCCGCGTCCGTGAGAGCTTGAGCTTGCGCTCCAATTTACGCAAGTCAAGGCGCTTTTGGGCTGCGGCCTTTGCCTCACCGTCGCGGGCGCGTCAAAGGTGACGTCCGGGCTAATGTCTGGATCGCCGCGTCGCGGCGCTCCTCGCTATGACCTCGGGGCATTGCCCGCTCACCGCGAAAACTTCTTATACTTCAACCTATGCGGAATCACGCTGTCGATCCCCAGCCTTCGCTTCTTGTCCTCCTCGTAGTCGGCGAAATTGCCCTCGAACCATTCGACGTGGCTCTCGCCTTCGAACGCGAGCATGTGGGTGGCGATGCGGTCGAGGAAGAAACGGTCGTGGCTGATGATGACGGCGCAGCCGGCGAAGTCGAGCAGCGCCTCTTCGAGTGCGCGAAGCGTGTCGACGTCGAGGTCGTTGGTAGGCTCGTCGAGCAGCAGCAGGTTCGCCCCGCTCTTCAGCATTTTCGCCAGATGCACGCGGTTGCGCTCGCCGCCCGAGAGCATGCCGACCCTTTTCTGCTGGTCGGGGCCCTTGAAGTTGAAGGCGCCGCAATAAGCGCGCGAGTTCATCTCGCGCTTGGCCAGATAGATGATGTCGTTTCCGCCGGAAATTTCCTCCCACACCGTCTTCTTGTCGTCGAGCGAATCGCGCGACTGATCGACATAGCCGAGCTCAACCAACTCGCCGATCTTGATCGCGCCCGAGTCGGGCTTCTCCTGGCCAGTGATCATGCGAAAGAGCGTGGTCTTTCCCGCGCCGTTCGGGCCGATCACGCCGACGATGCCGCCGGGCGGCAACTTGAAAGTGAGCCTGTCGATCAGGAGCCGGTCGCCGTAACCCTTCGACAAGTTCTCGAAGTCGATGACATTCTGCCCCAGCCGCTCGGCCACGGGAATGATGATCTGCGCAGCCGTCGGCGCCTTGTCGTTCTGCTTCTTGACGAGTTCATCGTAGGCCTGAATGCGCGCCTTGGACTTCGCCTGGCGGGCCTTGGGCGAAGCCGCGATCCATTCGCTTTCCTCCGCGAGCGCCCGCTGACGCGCGGCGTCTTCGCGGCCCTCCTGCTCGAGCCGCTTCTGCTTCTGCTTCAACCACGACGAATAATTGCCCTCGTAAGGGATGCCGCGGCCGCGATCGAGCTCGAGAATCCAGCCCGTCACGTTGTCGAGGAAATAGCGGTCGTGGGTGACGATGAGGATCGCGCCGGGATAGGCGCGCAGGTGGCCTTCGAGCCAGTTGACCGTCTCGGCGTCGAGATGGTTGGTCGGCTCGTCGAGCAGCAGCAGGTCGGGCTTTTCGAGCAGGAGCCGGCAGAGCGCGACGCGGCGCCGCTCGCCGCCCGAAAGCTTTGCGACGTCCGCATCGTCCGGCGGGCAGCCGAGCGCGTCCATCGCCTGCTCGACCTGGCTGTCGAGATCCCATAAGGACTTGGCCTCGATCTCGTCCTGCAGCCGCGTCATCTCGTCCGCCGTCTCGTCGGAATAGTTCATCGCGAGTTCGTTGTAGCGGTCGAGGATTGTCTGCTTCTCTTTGACGCCGAGCATGGCGTTGCCGCGCACGGTCAGAGCCGGGTCGAGATGGGGCTCCTGCGGCAGAAAGCCGACCTTCGCTCCCTCGGCGACAAAGCCTTCGCCGACAAACTCCGTGTCGAGTCCCGCCATGATGCGCAGCAGCGTCGACTTGCCCGAGCCGTTGACGCCGAGCACGCCGATCTTGGCGTCCGGGTAGAAGGAGAGGTTGATGTTCTCCAGAACCTTCTTGCCGCCCGGCCAGGTCTTGGTCAGGCCCTGCATGTGGTAGATGAACTGGCGCGCGGCCATGGGTTTCCTTGGGAATTGAAGGGAGGAATTGGCGGCCGGAGATATCAGCGGCGGAGAGGGGTGGCAAGGTACAAGGCTCTTGCGCGTCGGTAGCTCCGGTTGGAGGACGCGAGTCATGAGCCGGCGAAACGTCGTTCAAGATTGCCGGGCTATGGTTCAAACTGAGAGGTTTCGCTTAGCAGTGCATCCGCCGGGGTTGTGGACGCGGCGGCTGGCCGCGTCCGGCGAGCGCTCGCCTGCAACCGCTTCCTTCGAACCGCCGAAGTTGCCCGTTAGCGAAATCGGGCGCGAGGATGGAGGCGCCCGTGGCCGGATTCGAGGCGACCCTGACGCTCATCGGCGGTCCGACTTTGCTGATCGAACTCGGCGACCTTCGTCTCCTGACCGATCCGACGTTTGATCCGCCAGGCGCTTATCCCGGCGCGGTCTCGCTGGAGAAGACCGCCGGACCTGCGCTTTCGGCGGAAGAGATTGGCGCGGTGGACGCTGTGCTGTTGAGCCACGACCAACATTTCGACAATCTCGATCGCGCCGGCCGCGCCTTTCTGGCGGACGTGCGCAAGACCTTCACCACGAAGGCGGGCGCCGCGCGGCTCGGGCGAAACAGTCTTGGAACTCGCGCCGTTCGAGACGGCCGCGCTCGACGACGCCGGACTCACGATCACTGCGACGCCGGCCCGGCACGGGCCTATCGGAATCGAACCGATTTCCGGCGACGTCGTCGGCTTCCTGATCGGACGACACGAGCCCGGCGATGCGGTCTATGTCACCGGTGACACGGTCTGGTACGAGGGGACTGCTGAGGTCGAGCGGCGCTTCAAGCCAAAGCTCGTCATCGCCTTCGCCGGGTCGGCCGAGCCGCGCGGGCGGTTCCACATGACGATGGATTGCAACGACGTCATCGAGACGGCGCACGCCTTTCCCGAAGCGACGATCGTCGCCATTCACAATCTTGGCTGGACGCACTTCACGCAAAGCCCCGCAGATCTCGCCCGGGCCTTTGCGGCGCTTGAGCTCAGCCGCCGGCTGATGAGCCTCGAACCAGGCCGGGCGATGAGCTCCCCGCTCGAGGCTACTAGAACAGCAACGGAGTAACCCGCATGCGCATCGCCCTCAGCGTCGCGATGATCCTCGCCGGCGCCCGGCTCGCGGCGGCCGAGCCGCCGCTGACGATCGAAAAGCTCCTCGCGGACGGATGGGAGATCGCCGGCTTTGCCAGCGGCTACGACAATCGCACGTCGCTGATCCTGTTCCGCCACCCGGGGCAGAACGCGCTTGTTCAGTGCGGCGTTCTCTTTGACGTGACGCGCAACCCGCATACGATCATCAACTGCTACGAGCTGCGCTGATCGCGGGTAGCGACAGCCCGTGCGCCGTCTCGGGCGAGAGTCGCCGTCGCAAGCTACAATCCGCGCCCCGGCGAACCGCGAAGCCTCGCCGCCGCGAAATCCGCCGCCTTCCGCGCCCCCACTCCGATCCCGCTGAGCAACTGCTAAATCAGCGTCTTGCGCGCCTCGGTCGACACTTCGTAGAGCCGCGCGCCCTCGCGTGCCCTGAACAGCCATTCGTCGCCAGTCGCGATCTCATCCACGAGACCAAGCGCGATGGCTTCGCTCGCGAGCCACGTGTCGCCGTTGGCGACCTCTTCGATGTCGACATTCGGCCGGCAGCGCGCGACATGCGCCTTGAACGCGCCATGGGTGTCCTCGAGCTTGCCGCGAAAATGCTCGCGGCCCGCCGGCGTGATTTCGCCGAGCACCGAGACGGAGCGCTTGAACTCGCCCGCGGTCATCTCCTCGAAGTCGATCTCGTTCTTCTTCAAGAGGCGATGCAGGTTCGGCACCGGCGCGACGACGCCAATCGAGCCGACGATGGCGAAGGGCGCCGCGACGATGCGGTCGGCGGCCGCCGCGATCATATAGCCGCCGCTCGCCGCCACCTGATCGACAGAAGCCGTGACCTTGATCTTGTGCTCCCGCAGGCGAAGGATCTCCGCGGCGCCGAGGCCGTAGCCGGTCACCGTTCCGCCCGGACTTTCTAACCTCAGCACGACCTCGTCGGTCCCGGGCCGCGCGACTGTCAGGATCGCGTCGATCTCCTGGCCGAGCTGTTTGACGGCGCTCGCGCGCATGTCGCCCTTGAAGCCGACCACATAGACCCGCTTCGCCGAGTCATCGCCGCGGCTCGCCTTCATCGCCTTCTTGCGCGCCTTGATAAGCGCCTTGCGCGCCTTCTTGTCGAGGAGCGCCGCGTTCAGGGCATCGCGCATGTCGTCGTAATGCTCGTTGAGCGAGCGGACCTTGATCTCCCGGTCCTTCGGCTCGTTCGAGCGCATAAGGCGGACGATGAGGATTGCAAGCCCGCCGATCGCCGCCACGATGATGAGCGCCTTGAGGGCGAAGTCGGCGATATCCAGCCAGAAGGGCATGCAGGGGTCCGACCAAAATGAAACGCTGATATAGGTCGAGATCGCGGTTATTCACGCGGGCGGCGAGGACGGCAAGCGCGCGCCAGGCGCTTTTGGCCGGAGGTCACCCTGACCCGCCGTCACGCCCGTTCAGTTTCACGCCGAGCGCTCCGACCAAAGCCGCAATGATTGGCCTTTGCCCTTTCGTCACTTTCTTCAACGCTTCGTCGATGGAATACCAGGAGGCCTTGTCGACCTCCGGGAATTCCGCTGTCTTGCCCGAACGCGGAGGCCACTCCATCGCGAACATGTTGCTCCTGAGCGACGCCGGGTCGAAGCCGCCTTCATGAGCCCAGGCGACGATCGTCTTGCCGCCCGGCTGCTTGTGCGCTCCGAGGTCCATGAATTCGCCGCTTATTGTCGCGCCGGTTTCCTCGAGGAATTCCCGCCTGGCGGCGACTAGCAAGTCTTCATCCTTATCCACGAGACCTTTCGGGATGGTCCAGGCGCCCTCATCCTTCCCTGTCCAGTAAGGCCCACCCGGATGCACCAGCATCACTTCAACGCCCGCCGGACTCGTGCGAAACAGCAAGATTCCTGCACTTGTTTTCGCCATTTTCCGTTTCCGGCCCTCCGCCTATCACTCCCACGACAGCTGCATCTTCGGCAATCGGCCCTTCGGATCGAAGACCGCGACCCTACTGGGCGGCGATGCTCCAGCGCCAGCGCACCGGGATCGGCGTCGGCCGGCGCCGCCGCAAGGGCACGGGGCAGACTAGGCCGGAGGAAGTGGGGGTGCGGTTTGATCGACAATCTCTTCTGTGAATCAGAAATATGTGCTAACGTGCGTTATGGGCGGCTTCGGTATGTGAGACACCGCATGATGCGAAGCCTCAGAGCCAGCCGAGTCATCGCGGGCCGCCGTAGAGCGTCGAAGACGCTCGTCTTGAAGAGCTTTGGCGGCGCGGCGATCCAGCGGGACAAGACTTCGGGCGTCTTTCTGGCGTGTTTGCGTCCCCCGTAATGACGATGTCCTTCCGACCGCGCCTTGCACGGCACCGCAGAGTGGAACCAGGAGGCGCCGCGCCCGTAAGAGGATAGATTTTTTGGGCTGGATCAATCGTAACCCATTGAAAAGTCCCAATTCGCCAAAGGAAATGCAAGGAAATACAAGGTTAATTCCTTGCATTTGGCTTGGTTTGGCTTGGATTCAGCTTGTTTTGGCCTGGTTTGGCTTGGACGCATCGCCGGAGCGTCCTTGCGGGCGCGCTCCATGGGTCGCCTCGGTCCAGGGGTACGGAAGAACGCGGGACCCTTGGCCAAGTGTCGAAGAGACGAAACGGAACAAACGGTTAACACGGCTCTAAGCCGTCGACGAAATCACCTCGTCCGTGAGCCACTGTTTTGACACCGTGTCTACACGCTGGAGTTGCATCAGAGGGAACCTCCAGTTGCACCGAGAAGGCCGTTTGAACGGCGACGCCCCAAGACACGAAGTCGCAGGAAACTCCTGTCCTACCGGTCACTTTGCTCGGCGGCATGGCGCTGGCGCTCCCTTTCAATCTCGCGTTTGCCTCCTCTGTACTGATTAAAACTGCCGCAAATCTCTCAAGAGTTTGGCCCTGAATTGGTGCTGCCATCCGAAGCTGTCACACAACTTCAGAGGCAACAAAATGTTCTGGGCAGACTACAGTTTCGGGCCGGTTCGCGGCGCGGGGGCGCGCGTACTGGCGGGCGGTTTCATCCTTCTCATGCTCGCGCCGGCGAGCCATCCTGCGCATGCGCAGCTCGGTTGCCCGATTTCGTCGGGCTTGCCCGACGGCTGCCCCGCGCCCAATGGCGGGACATTTCAGGTCCCGACCTTCTTCTCAGGCTACGCCCAGCAGTCCGGCCAGACCTGGGGCAACAAGAACGGCAACTCCGGCTGTCCGGCGTCGCGGCAGAACTGTCATCCCAACTGGAACGTGGCGGGCGTGGATTATCCGGTCGGCGTCTACACCCCCGTCGCGCAGCTCGCCGACCCGGCGCGGATCCCGGCGTCGAGCAACTGCGCCTGGCACGCGACCGGCAGCCACTGGAACCCGAGCGCGCCCTATCTGCAATGCGGCGTCAACTCGACGCTGAACAGCGACGTCGAAGGCTACAATTTCGGCGACATCGGCGGCCACGGCTGCGCCGGTATCGAGCTCACATCCGGCTATAGGGGCAGTCTCACGGTTCGCAACAACCGCTTCGGCTTCGACGATCCCGGATGCAGCGCGAACTTCCAGTGGGTCGGCGGCATTCCGGCATCAATCATCTACGATCCCTATGGCGTGGGGAGCGGAAGTGTGACCATCACCCAGAACGAGTTCGACGGCGAGACGGACAATCCGAATACCGGCGGCGCGGCGATGGCTTACTGGATCGGCGTGCGGATGGCCGGGACGTTGCAGATGACCTACAACGCCTTCTACAAAAACCCGGCGCACGCCTACACGTTCAGCGGGATCGGCGGCGCCGGGACCATCTCGGCGGCCTACAATTACTACGAGCAGATCCACGATACGCATGCCTGGAAGGGCCACGCCGAAATTCAGGGCATGGCGGGATTTCGTCAGTTCAGCTCGCAATTCGAGACGGTGCTGAACACCAAAGAGACCAACAGTGCGGGCGAAACCCTGCAGTATATCGTCGACGCGCCGACAACCGGGATTATCGGAGCGAAGGTCTCCAACAACGTGCTGGTGGTGAACACGGTCGGCGGCGGCCCGGGCGGCCCGACGATGATCGGCGCCCATCTCGTCAAAGGCGTCCTGACCGTCGACAGCATCAAGTCCGGCGGCGCGTTCTCCGCGCTCGCGCCCGGAATGCAGATCAACAGTACGAATCTGTTTCTGACCAGGAACCTGAACAACAACACCGGCGTCGGCGGTCAATGGACGACGGAATGCGGCATCAACGCCGGCAGCGTGTGGTGTCCGTTCGCAAACACGTCGAACGGCGTCCCCAACAATACAGCGAGCTGGCCCGCGACTTCGTCCTTCGTCGCGGTTGGATCGTTCTCGGGCGCGCCTGAGAATGTCTTGACCATCACCGCGGTCAAGAGCGGGACGATAGCGGTCGGCGACGTCATCTGGGGCAACGGCGGCGGCAAGAACATCGTTCCGGGCACGACCATTACCGGCCAGACATACGGGACCCCTGGCGGGGTGGGCGGTTACACCGTCAGCACGCCGCAGATTATCGTCTCGGGCTTGGCCCTGGCGGTCGACGGCTCCAGCAATGTCTGGAACGGCCAGACCAACGTGCAATGGCTTCAGACGCTCAACGGTTTTGGCAATTACGCGGGCGTGCTTGCCTGGGGCAGTTTCACCGGCGCGACGCAGTTCGTGAACAACTATGTCGACGTGACAGGTACAGCAGTCGGCGCCTGGGGGGCGGGCGTGAGCTGCGCGACGCCAACCGCTTTCGGCGGCAACGTCATCATGACGGATGGATCGATGAGCACGACGCCGAACACCCACGATACCGCGAACCTTTGGGCATCGGCGCCTGGCTCGTCATCCGGCTGCTGAGTTTCAACAACGACGTCGCGCCCCGCCTTGGTGAGGAACATCTCAGCATCCTCCGAGGTCGGGGCGGACAACTGCGATCGTAATGCGAAACTCAACTCGACAAAAGCTCCGCCAGAAGCTTCGGCGGAGCTTCTTGCAACGAGTCGCTCGATCACGCCGCCTTCTGGCCGTAGGTCCCGTAGAAGGTCTCGCCGCGCTCGGCCATCTGGACAAGCTTGTCGCTCGGCTCGAACTGGCGCCCATAATTCGTCGCGAGCTCCTTCGCCCTCGCGACGAAGGCTTTGAGTCCCATGAAGTCGATAAACGAGAGCGTGCCGCCAGAGTAGGGCGCGTAGCCGAAGCCGAGGATCGAGCCGACGTCCGCCTCGCGCGGATCGGTGACGACGCCCTCGAACAGGCAGCGCGCGGCCTCGAGCGCGGCGGTGAACAGGAAGCGGTCCTTGAGATCCTTGATGCTGACCGTGTCCGGATCGAGCTCCTTGCCGGCGATCGCCGAGATTCCCGGCCATAGGCTTTTCGGCGCGTTCGCCGGATAATCGTAGAAGCCCCTGCCGTTCTTGCGGCCGAACCGCTGGCCCTTGACCACGAGAGTCTCGATCAGCTTCTCCTGCGCCGGATCGACGGCGTTCGGACCAAGATCCTTCTTGGCCGCGTGCAAGATCCTCCAGCTCAGGTCGATCCCGACCTCGTCGTTGAGCGCGAGCGGCCCGACCGGCATGCCAGCCATCTTTGCGGCGTTCTCGATCATCGCCGGCGGCACGCCCTCCATGACCATGAGGTGCGCCTCGACCATGTAATTTCCGACGCAACGGTTGACGTAGAAGCCACGACAGTCGTTGACGACGATCGGCGTCTTCTTGATCGCGCGCACGAAATCCATCGCAGCGGCGAGCGCCTTGGCATCCGTCTTGTCGCCCATGATGATCTCGGTGAGCATCATCTTCTCGACAGGCGAGAAGAAATGCACGCCGATGAAATGCTCAGGCTTCAACGACATCTCGGCGAGCGAGGTGATCGGCAGAGTCGAGGTGTTGCTGGCGAAAACGACGTCGGGCCCAAGGACCGCCTGCGCCTTCTTGGTCGCCTCGGCCTTCACGGCGCGATCCTCGAACACCGCTTCGATCACGAGGTCGCAGCCTTTTAGCTCTGCATAATCGGCGCTTGCGTGGATGCGCGCGAGCAGTGCGTCCTTCTCGACCGTCTTGGCGCGGCCCTTGGCGATCTGAGAGCTCATGACCCTGTCCGAATAGGCCTTGCCCTTGTCCGCCGATGCCTGGTCGCGATCGATCAGCACGACCTCAAGCCCGGCGTTTGCCGAAACGCAAGCAATGCCGGCCCCCATGAAGCCCGCGCCGATGACGCCGATCTTCTTCAGCTTCGTCGTGGGAACCCCGGCCGGCCGGCGGGCGCCCTTGTTGAGTTCGCCCATCGACAGGAAGAGCGAGCGGATCATGGCCGCGGCTTCCTTCGAAAGCAGGATGTTGGCGAAATATTTGCTCTCGACGGCGAGCGCGAGATCCATCGGCAACTGCAGACCCTCGAACACGCAATTCAGCACCGCCTTGGCGGCGGGATAATTGTCATAAGTTTCGCGGCGGTAGATCGCGTTGGCCGGCGGCCAAATCATCATGCCCTGCGGCGAGAAGACCTTTCCCGACGGCAGCTTGAATTTCGGATCGTCCCATGGCGCCTTGGCGTTCGGGTTGGACTTTGTCCAGGCCTTGGCGAGGGCGACGATCTCGTTGGCCGGCGCGACCTCGTGCACCAGGCCCATCTTCTTCGCCGCCGCGGGACGGATCTGATCGCCCTTGAACAACATCTGCAAGGCGTCCGGCGTCGGCATCAGCCGAGCGACACGCTGCGTGCCGCCGGCGCCGGGGAAAAGTCCGACCTTGATTTCGGGCAGGCCGACGCGCGCCCTGTCGGAGTCGGCGACGATCCGGTAATGGCAGGCGAGTGCAAGCTCAAAGCCGCCGCCCATGCACACGCCGTTGATCGCCGCCGCGACTGGCTTGCCGCAGGTCTCGAGCCGCCGGAAGGTCAGCGACAGCTGCCTGACCCGGTCGACGAAGACGCGCATCGCCGCTTCCTTGCCTTGCGCCTTTGCCAGCCGTGCGTACTCATCGCCCATCGACTTCAGCATGGTCAGGTCGGCGCCGCCTGAAATCCCTCCTTGCCGGAGGTGATGACGGCGCCCTTGATAGCCGCGTCGCTCCCGATCTTGTCGACGATTTGGCCGATCTCCGCGATCACTTCCGACGTCAGCACATTCATCGAACGGCCGGGGCTGTCCCAGGTGACGAGCGCGATGCCGTCGGAGTCGGTTTCGAAAAGAAAGTTGGTCAGGTTCATGGAAAGGCTCCGTCTCGCGGTCAGACGCGCTCGATGATTGTCGCGGTGCCCATACCGCCGCCGATGCAAAGGGTGATGAGCGCTGTGCTCTTGCTGGTGCGCTCAAGCTCGTCGAGTGCGGCGCCGAGGATCATCGCGCCGGTCGCGCCGAGCGGATGACCCATGGCGATCGCGCCGCCGTTGACGTTGATCTTGTTCGAGTCGACGTCGAAGGCTTGGCGGAAGCGCAAAACCACTGCGGCGAAGGCCTCGTTGACTTCGAAAAGATCGATGTCATTGATCGACATGCCCGAGCGAGCGAGCACTTTTCTCGTCACGTCCACCGGGCCGGTCAGCATAATCGCGGGCTCGGAACCGATGTTGGCGAAGGCGCGGATTTTCGCACGCGGCTTGAGGCCCGCCTTGGCGCCGGCCTCGCGGGTCCCCAGGAGGACAGCCGCGGCGCCGTCGACGATGCCGGACGAATTGCCCGCGTGGTGGACATGGATGATGCGCTCAACTTCCGGGTGCGCCTGAAGCGCGACGGCGTCGAAGCCGCCTTGCTCGCCCGGGATGACAAAGGAGGGCTTGAGCGATGCGAGGGACTGCATGTCGGTCGCGGGGCGCATGTGCTCGTCATGCTCGAGCATCGTGAGACCGTTGACGTCCCTGACCGGCTCGATCGAATTCTTGAAGCGCCCCTCTTTCCACGCTGTCGCCGCGCGCTTCTGGGATTCGACCGCGTAGGCGTCGACGTCGTCGCGGGAGAAGCCATATTTGGTCGCCATCAGGTCGGCCGACACGCCTTGCGGCATGAAATAGGCAGGGATCGCCAGCGAAGGATCGGCGGGCCAGGCGCCGCCCGAGGTGCCGATGCCGACTCGGCTCATCAATTCAACGCCGCCGCCGATCGTCATGTCATGCTGGCCGCTCATGACCTGGGAGGCTGCGAAATTGACCGAATCGAGTCCCGAGGCGCAGAAGCGATTGATCTGCACGCCGGGCACCGTGTCGCCGAAGCCGGCAGCCAGCGCGCCCATGCGGGCGATGTCGCCGCCGGCTTCGCCGATCGGGTCGACGCAGCCCATCACGACGTCGTCGACCTGGTGCGGGTCGAGATGGTTGCGATCCTTGATCGCCTTCAGCGCGGTCGCCGCCAGATGAAGGGTGGATGCAGTGTGCAACGAACCGTCCGGCTTCCCCCGGCCGCGCGGCGTTCGCACATGATCAAAGATGAAGGCGTCGGTCATGCGGTTTCTCCCTGCGGCGTCCGCCGCGATTGGCGTTCAGTCATCGTGATCGGCATGTTGATGGGACCTGACGGCAGCTCCGGGGCCGAAAAGCCCGGCAATGTCGCGCTCAGGCAGCGCGCCGATGCTGTGCAGCCACGGAAGCCTGGACTCGACGCCGTACTGCATCTCAGGCGCGATGGCGCCGGGCCTATCGAGACTTCCGATCGTGACCGAGATTCTGTCCTGTCCGAGAATCCGATAGGTGAGGGGCGTGCCGCAGTCGGCGCAAAAGCCGCGCTCGGCAAGGTTTGAACTGGCGAAGGCTTTGAGCCCCCCGCGAGTCCATTCGAGTTCGGCCAGCCGGACTCCGGCAAACGCCATGAGGGGGCCGCCGCTCGCCTTCTGGCACATACGACAGTGGCAAATGTTTGCGCCGGTCGGCTCGCCCTCAAGGCGGTAGCGCACCGAGCCGCATTGACAGCCGCCCGTCAATCCTGCCCGCGCCTGGCCGCCGCTCATCGTCCTTAGGACCTCCCGTTGACGTGTTTGGTCAGAACGCTTCGGCCGGGAGCGCCATCACGGTCGCCGCGCCTGAACTCAGCCGCGCGAGATGCGCGGCTGTTTCGGGCAACATACGCTCGTTGAAAAACTTGGCGAGGGTCAATTTTGCGTCAAGAGCGGGGTTGCTCTCGCCCTTCCCCTGCCGGGCCAGGACCGCCCTGACAATTCGCGCCCACATATAGCCGAGCGCCGTCAGGCCGAAGAGATGCATGTAGTCGGTAGATGCGGCGCCAGCGTCGTTCGGATCGGCGAGGCCATTCTTCGACAGCCAGAGGGTCGCCTGTTGCAGGTGGCCGAGCGCGCTCTGCAGTCCGCCAAGATACGGCGCCAAGGCGGCGTCCTCCTTGTTTAAGGCCAGGAACTGCGACAGTTCGCCAAAGAAGGCCATCACCGCGCGGCCGCCGTCCTTCGGCAGCTTCCGGCCGACGAGATCGAGGGCCTGCACTCCGTTGGCGCCTTCGTAGATCATCGTTATGCGTGCGTCCCGGACGAACTGCTCCATGCCCCATTCTGCGATATAGCCGTGGCCGCCGAGCACCTGCTGGGCCTTGACGGCGTTCATGAAACCGAGGTCGGTGAACACGCCCTTCAGAAGTGGCGTCATCAGGCCCAGCCGGTCGTCGGCGACCTGGCGCGCCTTGGGGTCCGGCGACAGGCGGGCTTCGTCCTGGGTGAGCGCGATCCAGACCATCAAGGCCCGTGCCGCCTCGTTGAAAGAGCGGATCTCGAGCAGAATGCGGCGGACGTCGGGGTGGACAAGCAGAAGGTCGGCAGGCTTCTCCGGCTCCGCCGGGCCGCTCAGCGAACGGCCCTGCCGGCGTTCCTTGGCGTAGGCCGCGGCGTTCTGGTAGGCGATTTCGGAAATCGCGAGGCCCTGCACCGCGACGCCGAGCCTCGCGCCGTTCATCATGACGAACATCGCGGGGAGGCCGCGATGCTCTACGCCGACGAGCCAGCCCTTGGCGCCGTCGTAGTTGAGGACGGCAGTGGCGTTGCCGTGAATGCCCATCTTGTGTTCAATCGAGCCACAGACGACCCCGTTGCGCTCTTTTGGCTTGCGGTCGGCGTCCGGCAGGAACTTGGGCACGAGGAAGAGCGACACGCCTCTGACTCCGGCTGGCGCGCCTTCGATGCGGGCCAGCACCAGATGGATGATGTTATCGGCGAGGTCGTGTTCGCCCGCCGAGATGAAAATCTTTTGCCCGGTAATGGCGTACGACCCGTCGGGCTGCGGGACCGCCTTCGTCTTGATGAGCCCGAGATCGGTGCCGCAGTGCGGCTCGGTCAGGTTCATCGTGCCGGTCCATTCGCCTGTCGTCAGCTTGGGAAGGTAGCGGGACTTGAGGCCGTCATTCGCGTGGACCATCAATGCCGCCACCGCTCCGTTGGTCAGGCCGGGGTACATCGAGAAAGCGATGTTGGCGGAATTCTCGTATTCGTTGAACAGCACGGCGAGGAAGTGCGGCAGACCCTGACCGCCGAACTTCTGATCGCCTGCAAGGCCGACCCAGCCGCCCTCGACGAGCGCCTTGTAGGCCTCCTTGAAGCCTTTCGGGGTGGTCACGCTGCCGTCGTCAAGCCGCTTGCAGCCCTCGATATCGCCGACCCGGTTCAGGGGCTGGACGACTTCCTCGACAAATTTCGCGCCCTCGGTCAGCACGGCCTCGACGACGTCGATCGACGCATCCGAGAAGCCCGGAAGGTTGGAATAGTTCGCGTAATCGAAGACGTCGCTCAGGAGGAAAACGGTGTCGCTCACCGGAGCCTTGTAAGTCGGCATGCTCATCCTCGAAGCGTCAGGAAAGATTCGAACTCGACACGCGGAAACGGGCGGCGCGCGAAACGGTTCATATATGAACTATATTCGCGCGCTTTGCAAGAGGGTAAATCGACGACACGCAAAATGTTTATCTGCCGTAGAGGCATGTGAAACGGTCAGCGAGACTCGATCTCTCGCTTCATCGAGGCCTCGGCGGTGGCATAGGCCTCCTGCCGGTCGACATTCCAATAGCGCAACTCGTCAAGGGGAATCGGCTGCCCCGTGACCGCGCAGCGAACGAAAGCACCAGGCCGCACAATCCGGAAATCGCCGTCCAGGAATTCGACTTTGGCTTCGCCTGCTTCGAATGGCCGTCGCTCGATCTTGTTCATGTCTGGATATTTCCGTGATGCTCATCTATGCCATGGCCGAAGCGCCGATGGAACTCAAAGTTGTTTGACGGGCGTTCTCGCTCTGGACAGAGCAGACCCCCTCTGGTAATCAACAGTTAATCGCGCGCGCCCTCCTGATGGGTGGCGCGCGCTTGCGTTTTTCGTCATCCCTCGGCATCAACACAGGACGGCCCGTGCAAGTACTCGTTCGCGACAATAACGTCGATCAAGCCCTTAAGGCGCTCAAGAAAAAGATGCAGCGTGAAGGAATTTTCCGCGAGATGAAGCTTCGCGGGCATTACGAGAAGCCATCGGAAAGGAGAGCCCGCGAGAAGGCCGAAGCCGTTCGCCGCGCCCGGAAGCTGGCGCGCAAAAAGCTGCAGCGCGAGGGCCTGTTGCCGGTGAAGGCCAAGTCCCCGGCGCCTTCGCGTTCGGGGGCCTGAGAGGGCGCCATCTCCTTGGCTTCCTGAGGACAGGGTTTGCCGAGCCTGATTTTGCCCTGTGTATTTGGACCCTGCCGCGCAGCCGGGCTTTCATTTTCGGCGGCGGTCGCTGATCTTGTGCGAGCCGTAGCGGAGGCCCCCAAATGTTGAAAGGCGACCACGGGCGTCAGGCCCGGTTAGCCGGGACCGGATTGGCGGTCGCGGCAGCGCTTGCGCTCGGCGCGTGCAGCGAAACGCTCGGCGGAATGACCCCAACGAGTCATGTGGCGGAGACCGAGGCGGGCCCAGCCGCTCAGTCCTCCAACGCCGGGAATATAGCTTCGCTGACCCAGGTGATTGAGCGGAATCCCCAGGATTCGGTAGCCTACAATACTCGCGGCGTCGTTTACGCTAAGCTCGGGCGGTATTCGAACGCGGTCGACGACTTCAGCCATGCCATCGAACTCGATCCTCGCTTTTCCGGCGCCTACACCAATCGGGCGCTCGCCTATCGCCAGGAGCAGAAGGAGGATCTGGCGATGCAGGACTTCAACCAGGCGATTGCTGTCAACCCTAACGACCCAGCCGCTTATCTCGGGCGCGGAAATCTCGAGCGCTCGGAAAACAACTTCGACGCCGCGCTCGCCGATCTCAACCGGGCAATCCGGCTGAACCCTGAAGGCGCCCAAGCCTATCACGCGCGCGGACTCATCTATCAGCGGCAGGGCAACGACGTTCAGGCCATAACCGATTTCAACAACGCGATCGACCGCGATCCTTTCGCCGGCGCCCCTTACCAGGCCCGCGGCCAAAGCCTAATGAGGACGGCCAAGTACGAGGCAGCGATAGAGGACTTCAACGCCGCGCTCAACGTCAACGCCAACAATTCTGAAGCCTGGGCGGGCCTGGGCTTCTGCTATGAAAAACTGAACAACCGAGCGAAGGCGGTCGAATCCTACCAGCGCGCGGTCTTAGTCAACCCAAATAACGGCGATGCGCGCGCTGCGCTTCAGCGGCTAAGCTGAACGCGTGGGCGGAAGCCTGCGGCTGGGGCTCATGACGGGGAAACGCGAAAGGCTGACCTACGACCGCCGACATTTGCTTCTCAAAATCAGAAAGTCGTGCTAAAGTTTCTGTATGACCGCAAAATATCTTCTCCGAACCGAGGTCGGGGCCAAACCCGTTCGGGCAGAAGCTGTCGGCCCTGCTTGCTCGAGGACGAGGAGGGGACGAGAAAAAATTGGCTCTTATAGCGTTAGTTGTTGGTTTGGGTCAGATTGGCGCGGCGTGGGTGAGGGTTTGATTCGATGAGGGCGGAGGATTTCTCGGTCTGGCTTTGCGGCGTCGCGCGCTTGAGCGCGGACCAGCGCCGGAAAGCGCTTGCGGCGCTGGCGAACCTGGACGGCGGTCGGCACGGCTCGGCGCCGAAAGCGGCGTCGGAGACGGCGGCGAACGGCGGGACGGGCAAAGGCGCCGAAGGCGCAAAGCGTCGTCGCCCGGACGCTTTGGGAACGGGCGGCCATGAGCGGGTGGAAAGCCAGGGGTGTCCGCATTGCGCGGGGCGCGAGGTCATCGCCTGGGGCCGCTCCGGTGGACTTTCGCGGTTCCGCTGCAAGGGTTGCGGACGCACCTTCAACGCGCTGACCAAAACGCCGATGGCGCATCTGCGCAAAAGAGAGCGCTGGCTCGACCACGCCCGGGCGATGATCGACGGCAAAAGCCTGTCCAAGACCGCAGAGCTTTGCGGCGTGCATCCGACGACGGCCTTTCGCTGGCGTCACCGGTTTCTGGCTTCGCCTGCGGCCGACAAGCCCCGAACGCTGACCGGAATCGTCGAGGCGGACGAGACCTTCATCCTCGAATCCTGCAAGGGCCGGTGGTCCGCTCTGTCGCGTTAAGGCGCAAGCGCGGCGGGTCGGCCCGGCGTCCGGGAACCTATCAGGACAACAACATTCCCGTTCTGGTGGCCCGCGACCGGAAGGGGGCGACTTTCGACGCCGTCTTGCCTTAAGGCCGACAGCGCTTCGATCGGCGCGGCGCTGGCTGGCGTTGTCACATGCGAAAACCTCGGCGACGGAGGCCGGGCGATCGCCGCCTTCGCCCGCAAGGCCAAAATACCTTTTCATGCCGCGCCCTCGCCGGGAAAACCGACCCCGGAGGCGCCCCACCTGCACATCAACAACGTCAACGCCTACCACAGCCGCCTCAAGCAATGGCTCAGCCGTTTCAACGGCGTCGCCACCAAGAACCTGCCAAACGATCTCGGCTGGCGACGCGCGCTCGAAGCCTGGGCCGACCAAACCACTCCACAAAACTGGATCAAAAGCGCCATCGGAAATGGGCCATACCAACAACTAACGCTATAAGAGCCAAAAAATTTTTTCGGAAATTCCTTGTAACCTGTTGAAAAGGCCCGATTCGGACGAGAAAATCCAAGGAAATCCAAGCTTTTCCAACCCTCCGCGGCGGCGTTTTCGCGGGCAAAACGGCGGTCATCCAAGGAAAACCAAATCCGGCGCACGGCTTGCCTCCGACGCCGCCTGCGACGCTTGCGCATAGTCATTGCACAGATTAAAACAGTGATCTATATCGGAATGGGCAAAGGGGTCAGGCCCATCACTTTCGGTATCGCATCAGTCGCTCATCTCGGGTTCAGTCCTAAGGAATTCTTCGAGCCAGTGAATGTCGTATTGCCCGTTCTGCACGTCCGGGTTTCTCACGAGGTCGCGGAACAGCGCCAAAGTGGTGTCGATCCCATCAACGATGAACTCGTCCAGCGCCCGGCGAAGGCGCATAAGCGCCTCCGTTCGGGTGCGTCCATGAACGATGAGCTTGCCGACGAGCGAATCGTAGAACGGCGGCATCACGTAGCCCTGATACGCGGACGAATCGACCCGAACGCCCAAGCCCCCGGGCGGGTGGAAGTACGTAATCCGGCCAGGCGAAGGGATGAACGTGCGTGGGTTCTCGGCGTTGATGCGGCATTCAATCGCCGCCCCAAGGATTCGGACCTCATCCTGCCGTATCGACAGCGGCGAGCCTGCGGCGATCTTGATCTGCTCGTTGACGATATCGATACCGGTAATCATTTCGGTGACGGGATGTTCGACTTGTACACGTGTGTTCATCTCAATGAAATAGAACTTCCCGTCTTGATAGAGAAACTCTACCGTTCCGGCCCCGAGATAACCGAGTTCTGCGACGGCGCGCGCGACAATGCCGCCAATCTCTTCCCGCTGTTCCGGGTTGAGAGCGGGGGAAGGGCCTTCTTCCCAGACTTTTTGGTGCCTGCGCTGCAACGAGCAGTCCCGCTCGCCGAGGTGGATTGCGTCCCCGCAACCGTCGCCCAGGACCTGTATTTCGATGTGGCGCGGCTTCGCGAGGCGCTTTTCGAGATAGACGAAGTCATCGCCGAATGCGGTCTTGGCTTCGATTTTGGCGCTGGCGATCGCATCGAGGAGGTCCTTGGCGCTCTCAGCGACCTTCATGCCGCGGCCCCCGCCGCCGGCAGCGGCCTTAACAAGGACAGGATAGCCGATTTCATCCGCGATCTTGAGCGCCTCGGCGTCGTCGGTGATCGCCCCAAGTGAGCCCGGGACGCAGGGAATGCCGAGTCTGCTGGCGGTCCGCTTGGCCTCGATCTTGTCCCCCATGAGGCGGATATGTTCAGCCTTTGGACCGATAAAGGCGATCTCGTGCTCTCCAAGAATGTCGGCAAAGCGGGCGCTTTCCGAGAGAAAGCCATATCCCGGATGGACCGCGTCGGCGCCGGTAATTTCGCAAGCGGCGACGATCGCCGGAATGTTGAGATAGCTGTCGCGCGCGGGCGGCGGTCCGATGCAGACGCTTTCGTCGGCAAGCTTGACGTGCATCGCCCCCTTGTCGGCAGTCGAATAGACCGCGACGGTCGCGATGCCGAGCTCCTTTGCCGCGCGCATAACCCTGAGCGCGATCTCGCCGCGATTGGCGATCAGAATCTTATCGAACATCGAGGCCCAGGCCGATCATTCGATCACAATCAACGGCTGGCCGTACTCGACCGGCGCGCCATCTGCAACGAGGATGCTGACGATCTTGCCTGCCCTCGGCGCAACGATGTCGTTGAAGGTCTTCATCGCCTCAACCAACAGCAGCTTGTCGCCCGCTTTTACCGATGAGCCCACCTCGACGAAAGGCTTTGCCTCCGGGCTCGGCCGGAGATAAGCGGTTCCCACCATCGGCGACTTCACCGCGCCGGGGAGCTCCCCGACCAGGAATCCTGGAGTGTTTGCGGCGATAGTCTCGTCAGGAGGAGAATCGGCGACAACGGTGGCGACTTGTACCGGCGCATCAGAAAGACGCGCCTGCGTCCCCGCTCCTCGTTCACGAGCGAGGCGGACGTGAAAGTCGCCGAGATCGATCTCAACCTCGCTGAGATCGTGCAGCGCGACGATTTTGGCGAGCTGGTCGATGGCCGCGACGTCGACGAAGCTCTGCGCAGGCTCGTCGGATCGTAGGCCGGACGGCTTCTTCATAAGGTTCGCTCGTGTGGGGAGGGACGACAGCGCCGGAAATCGCCGTCCGTATATCCCGTCGCGTTGAGCAAATAAAGAGCGGTGGCCTCGAGCTTACGTGGGTCCTCTGTACATTGGTCAATGTAAGCCCGGTCTTGTCGCCCATGGCCGTACGCGCCCGAGTCGATCATCGCCCACTCGGCGCAAACCGAGGGACAGTCATGTGGAGACCGACGGACGCCGCTCGTCGTCGGGCAGTTCATTCATTGGCCCCTCGGGACGGTGCTTCACGCGTGCCGCTCGGCGTCACTTGCAATTTTCAGGCCTACAACCTATACAACTACAAGTTGCAGCCTGGGCGCTTTGAGTTGGCTTTTGACTACGCGGCTTATCCTTATCGCGTTCGCGGTGGTCTTCCTGCAAGGGTCGCCAGCGGGTCCGATCGGCTCGGCGCTACGGGCCGAAATACATTATTCTCCAAGCGAAAACCTGGAATCGATCGACGCTCGAGAGATTGATGGTGCGCAATCGACGATCGACATGGCTGCCTACGTGCTGTCCGACGCGAGGATCATCGAAGCCCTGACAAACGCCGCCGAGCGCAACGTTATCGTCCGTCTATATCTCGACAAGTCCCAGTTTTCGGAGCATGGGCTCAGATTTGGTGCGCCGATCGAGGCCTTGCTCGCCCATCCGAACGTCAGTGCGCGGGTGAAAGGCGAGGGCGTTCTGATGCACCTCAAAGCCTACGCCGTGGATCGGAAAATCCTACGGACCGGATCTGGGAACTTTTCCCATCCGGGCTTGGCCCAGCAAGACAACGACGTGATCCTCATTTCCGACCCAGCCGCACTGAACGAATTCGAGAAGAATTTCGACCACATCTGGTCCCGCGCCCAAAACATCGACGCCCTCGACACGCCGGAACGCGACGCGCCTCGTTAGGTCGAGTCGAACGCCTTACCTACGGCGAAACATCCCGCCGGGATTCCGGGAGCCCAAGCGGCGAATAGCGCTGATACCGCTGGTCAAAATTCGGATTCTCGACCGAATTCACGTCAGGTGACGAAGATGCTCGCTGTTGATCCGCGAAGATCGAACTGACGTGCCATCTCCAGGTCGAGGGGTCTGCCGTTCCAGAGTCCGCGCCGGTTTCAGTGACGCCGGTCGCATAGCTGGCGCTTCCGCCAATCGCCGTGAGAAACAGAATGAGGGACTTCCGCATCGTCTCCTCCTCGTTCCCGCCCTATTTGAATTGACCCGCTCCCCGCTCCCAGTGGCTCGCGACCAACCCCCTTTATCAAATTTTAACCACAAGTTTGTGGCTCACCTAAGGCGGTTTGCGCTGGGCCGGCGTTTCACGTAGCAATTCGCCGGCCATTGCGCGGGTGACGCGCTGGCCTCGCGCAAGGGCCTCTCGATCCAGGATGCCGACAAGTTCGCGCGCGGCGCCGAGCGAACGCTCAATCCTCATTGCGATGTAATTCACGACCTGTGCGTCGACCTGAAGCTGCCGGTCACTGAACAGTTTGAACAAAACGGCTTCCGTAAGCTCGAGATCGGGCGCTTCAAGCCGAATAACAGGCGCAATGCGAAGGCGCGAAAGGAGATCGGGGATCGCCAGCGCCCAAGCGTCCGGCGCCGTGCGAGCCGTCAGAAGCACCCAGGCGCTGGATTGAAGCGCCGTATTGAGGAGGTGAAACAGCCGCTCTTCGCCCCGATCTACGCGGTCGGCGTCCTCGATAACGAAGGCGGAGGCATGAGCGTGGATCTCCGGTTCCAAGTCGTTGAGCTTATCGGCGTGGACAAAGGCCGCCCCGGCCTTTTCGGCCCAGATCGAAGCCAGATGACTTTTCCCCGCACCCTCCGGTCCGGCAAGCAGCAACATTCGGCCCGGCCAGGCCGGCCAGCGGTCGATGGCCGCGCGCGCCGCCCTATTTGACGATGCGAGGAGAAAATCTTCGCGTGCGAAACTCGGCTTGTGCGGCCAATCCAGCGTCAATTGGCGCGGCGGCTTGGTCATCGGTTTGCCGGCGCGGAGCGACCGCGATAGAGCGCGCTCGACAGGTAAAGCGCGATCAGGTGACGAGCCAAAACGCCGATCGCCGCCGCCGTCGGAACGGCGATGACAAGACCGACGAAGCCGAAAATCTGACCGAAACCGAGCAGCGCGAACATCAGCCACACGGGATGCAGGCCGATCAATTCGCCAACGAGCTTGGGCGAGACGACATAGCCCTCGAGAAATTGACCGCAAACGACGACGGCGACCGCCATGAAGAAGAGCTTCAGGCTTGGCCAGCCCTGAACGAGGGCGACGCCGATGGCCAGAATCAACGCAGTCAACGATCCTACGTAGGGCACGAAGCTCAGGATTCCGGCGATGAAGCCGATCAATAGGCCAAAATCGAGCCCGACCAGCGTCAAGCCGATACCGTACCAGAGTCCCAGAAACAGGCAGACAAGCGATTGGCCGCGGATGAATCCCGCCAGCGCATGATTGATCTCACGCGCGATCGCCCTCACGCGCTCACGGTGGTCTAGCGGCAGCCAGCTGTCTATTTGAGCGACCATCCTGTCCCAGTCGATGAGGATGTAGAACGCGACGACTGGAGTTATGACCAATAACGAAAGAAAACTGAACACGGCCGCCCCGCCCGAAACAAGCGACTTCAGAGTGTTGACCAGCCATTGCGCGCCTCGCGCCACGAAATCGCCGATCGAACTCTGGATCTGCGCACTCGAAAGCTGCTCGCTGAAGCCAAAAGCGTTGAGCCAGCCCCGTCCGTACTTCTCGATCAGCGAGTTGCCCTCTTCGACTGCGAGCTCCTGCAGGCGCATGGCGTAGCCGGGCAAGCGCTGCGCGAAGTTGACAAGCTGGTTGGCCAAAATCGGCGCAACGACAATGAGTATGACGGTGAGGACCGCAACGAAAACAACCAGGATAACCAGAGAGGCGCCAACGCGGTTCAGCCCAATCCTCTCCAATTTGCAGACGATCGGGTCCAGCAGGTAGCCAAGCGCGATCCCCGCGGCGAAAGGGGTGACCGTCGAACCAAGGAGGTGCACGAGATAAAGGACCGCCGCGAGGATCGCGGCCCAGAACAGGACCTGACGCTCGATGCTCACAGCGAAAAGCCCGGGTAAGTTCTCGACGGAGAAGCGTTGACATCCCGCAGTCTGCCATTTTCGGGCGTGTTTCGTGTGATTCCAACGGCTTGCGGCGCCATTGCCGCGCCACCCGCAATCGGCGGCCGCCCGCGGACAGGCCCGGCGTCGCGCAAGACATTCAACCCGTGAGCGGGGTTCGCAACAGCGAGGGAGACGGCGCGACTCTCAGCCATGGGGGCTCACCGGGTCATATGATCGAGCCACTGAGCGATGTACACGCCACCCGAAGCGAGGGTCGTGGCCGCGACCGCCCATTCGAGATAGTTCTGAACGGGATGGGGATTTATGCCGTACGCGCGCGCGCCAAGCGCGAAGCCGGCGAGCGCGATCTGAGTGACGGTGTTGAACTTCGACTCCCAGACCGGTCGAATTTCGACCGGCTTGTCCATGAGCCAAGAGACGAGCACAGCGACGAGAATCATGACGTCGCGCGAGACAACAGTGATCGCCAGCCACGCTGGCAATTCCGCGTAGATCGCGAGCGTCACGTATATGGAAGTGAGCAGCGCCTTGTCCGCAAGCGGGTCAAGATAGGCGCCGAGTTCCGTCCGGAGCTCGAAGTTTCTCGCGATGAAACCGTCAATCGCATCTGAAACCCCGGCAAGAAGGAAGGTTAAAAAAGCCGGCAGAAAACGCTGAGAGACAATCATGGAGACTGCAAGGGGCGTCATCAGCATTCTTGCTAACGTAATCAGGTTGGGTATATTGCTCAGGACCTGGGATATATTCATAAATATTTGAGGCTCCTGACGTTCAGCTTCAGTAGCCCCGACTTGAACTGCGCTGACGCGCTACCCAACCGCTCCGCGTTAGTGTCCCCCGCATGTCGCGCAAATCCTCCTGGGGATGCCTAACACAGATAGAGGGGGATTGAGAAACGTCGCGCGTGCGGCTCTTGCGCGCATTGGGGCGACCGATTACGCGATCTTGGGCCCTCGCCATCAGGAGCAGCCTTTGGTCGACGACCGCAAGCCGCTGACTTACGCCGACGCCGGCGTCGACATCGACGTCGGCAATCGGCTCGTCGACCGCATCAAGCCCCTGGCTCGATCCACGCGCCGCCCGGGCGCCGATGCAGAATTGGGCGGATTCGGAGGGCTGTTCGACCTGAAAGCGGCCGGCTTCGCAGACCCAATTCTGGTCGCGGCCAATGATGGGGTCGGGACCAAGCTCAAGATCGCGATCGACAGCCGGGTGTACGACACGATCGGCGTCGACCTGGTCGCGATGTGCGTCAACGACATCGTGGTCCAGGGCGCGGAGCCTCTGCTGTTCTTGGATTATTTCGCGGCCAGCAAGCTCGACGAGGACGTTGCAGCAGCGGTAGTCAAGGGCGTCGCGGCGGCCTGCGCCGAGGCGGGCTGCGCCTTGATCGGGGGCGAGACGGCGGAAATGCCGGGTCTATACGGCGCCGGAGATTTCGATCTGGCGGGATTTGCGGTCGGGGCGGCCGAGCGGGGAACGTTGTTGCCGAGGGCAGGGCTCAAAGCCGGCGACCCCGTGTTCGGGCTCGCTTCTTCCGGGCCGCACTCCAACGGCTATTCGCTGATCCGACGGGTCGTCGAGCGTTCCGGACTGGCATGGGACGCCGCGGCGCCGTTCGACCCCTCGCGTTCGCTCTCGGAAGCGCTTCTCGCTCCGACCCGCCTCTACGTGCGGCCGCTGCTCCAGGTTCTTACGCGCGCGAACGGCGTCCTGGCGCTGGCGCACATCACGGGAGGCGGTTATCCGGACAATCTGCCCCGCGTGCTTGGGCCGGGGCTCGCCGTTTCGCTGGATCTCGAGGCCTTCAGGCCTCAGCCGGTCTTCTCATGGCTGGCCGCGATGGGCAAAATTTCCGAGGACGAAATGCTGCGCACGTTCAATTGCGGATTCGGCATGGCGGTCTTTGCCTCGGCCGAACGCGAAGACGAGGTGGGGAATGCGCTTGCAGCCCAAGGCCTTTCGCCCGCTTTGATCGGGCGGCTCGTGGTGCGTGACGGCGCGCGGGTCGAGACCCGCGGCCGCCTGTCGCTATGACGGGGCGTGTGCGGACGGCGATCCTGATTTCGGGGCGCGGCTCGAACATGAGAGCGCTGATCGAGGCGGCGCGGAGCGCCGATTATCCCGCTGAAATCGCGATTGTCCTGTCGGACAACCCGGAAGCCGTTGGGCTCGCCGCCGCCCGGGCGGCTGGCCTGACCGCGAAGGCGGTCGATTTTCGCAGCTTTCGCGGCAAGCAGGACTTCGAGGCGGCGCTCAACACGCATCTCATGGGCGCCGGAGCGGAGCTCGTTTGCCTTGCGGGATTCATGCGAATCTTAAGCGCGGGATTCGTCGCAAAGTGGCAGGGCCGGATGCTCAATATTCATCCGTCGCTGCTTCCCGATTTGCGGGGCCTCAATACGCACGAACGGGCGCTCGCAGAAGGCAGGACCGAACACGGATGCACGGTGCATTACGTATCGGCCGAGCTCGACGCCGGCCCGGTCATCGCTCAGGCGCGCGTTCCGGTTCTTGCCGGCGACGACGCGGACAAGCTCGCAGCGCGCGTGCTCGTCGAGGAACACCGCCTTTACCCTCAGGCGCTAGACATGGTCGCGAGAGCTCTGCGCGCGACGGCCAGCCAAAAAGCTTGAGTTTTGCTTGGCGCGCCGCGGAATTTGGCTCAAAATCGCGACCGACGGAGAAAGGGGACATTCGGTGGCGCAGCGCGTTGCGAAAAATGAGTTCTTGCAGGTGTCGGTCGGGTCGCTTTCGGAGGAAGTCAGCACTTCGCCGCTTTTGTCTTCGCCAGAGCGGTTCATCAATCGCGAACTGTCCTGGCTCGAGTTCAATCGACGGGTGCTGGAAGAGGCGGCGAACCCTCAACATCCGCTGCTCGAGCGGCTTCGGTTTCTGTCGATATCGGCCGACAACCTCGATGAATTTTTTATGGTCCGCGTTGCGGGCCTCGTCGGTCAGGTGCTCTCCGGCGTGACGGAAGTCTCCGACGACGGACGGACGCCGGCCGAGCAACTGGAGCGAATCGGCGAGCGGGTCGCATCGCTCGTGGCGTCGCAGCAAGCGCGCTGGCGTGCGCTGCGATCCGAACTCTCCGCGACCGGCATCGTCATCCTCGACGTCGCCGATCTCACGCGCCGGGAGCGAGACTGGCTACAGGAGTATTTCCTTCAGCACGTCTTCCCGATCCTGACGCCGTTGGCGGTCGACCCGGCCCATCCCTTCCCGTTCATCCCCAATCGCGGATTCACGCTCGCGCTCGAACTCCTCAATCCGCAAAACGGCCACACGATGAGCGCGCTCGTTAGGATTCCCGGCAGCGTCGAGCGCTTCGTCCGGTTGCCTGACGGGCCTCTCGGCGTGATTGCGCGCTTCGTGTCGCTCGACCGCCTGATCGTGGCGTTCATCGGATTGTTGTTTCCAGGCTACGAAGTCCTGGGAGAGGGCGCGTTTCGCGTGATTCGCGACAGCGACATCGAGGTCGAGGAAGAGGCCGAAGACCTCGTTCGGCTCTATGAGAGCGCGCTAAAACGGCGGCGACGGGGATCTGTGATCAGGCTCGAGATCGAAGCCAGCATGTCCGAATCGCTGAGAGGATTCGTCGCCGGGGACGTGGACGTCGTTCCATCAGGCATTGTTCTCATCGAGGGCATGCTGGCGCTCAACGAGCTTTCGCAGCTGGTCGCGATCGAACGCCCAGAACTGAAGTTTCCCCCCTACGCCCCGCGATTTCCGGAGCGGGTGAAGGAACACGGCGGCGATTGCTTCGCGGCGATCCGGCAGAAAGACCTGGTGGTCCACCACCCTTACGAGTCGTTCGACGTGGTGGTGCAGTTCCTCAACCAGGCCGCGCGCGACCCAAGCGTCGTCGCGATCAAGCAGACGCTCTACCGCACCTCCGCCGACAGTCCGATCGTTCGGGCTCTCGTTGAGGCCGCCGAATTGGGAAAGTCGGTGACTGCGCTCATCGAGCTGAAGGCGCGCTTCGATGAGGAAGCCAATATTCGCTGGGCGCGCGACCTCGAGCGCGCGGGCGCCCAGGTGGTTTACGGCTTCATCGAACTCAAGACGCACGCGAAACTGTCGATGGTGGTGCGGCGGGAAGCGGGCACGCTGGTCAACTACTGTCACCTGGGAACCGGAAATTATCACCCGGTGACGGCGAAAATATACACGGACATCTCACTCTTTACCGCCGAGCCGTCGATCGGCCGGGACGTCGCCCGCATCTTCAATTTTATCACCGGTTACGCCGAGCCGGACGGTCTCGAACAGATGGCGATCTCGCCGATCACCCTGAAGAGGACCCTCTTGCGCAACATCGCCGATGAAATCGACCATGCGGGGCTGGGCAAGCCGGCGCAGATTTGGATGAAATGCAATGCGTTGGTTGATCCGGAGATCATCGACGCCCTCTATGCCGCGAGCCAGGCGGGGGTGAAGATCGACATGGTGATCCGCGGCATTTGTTGCTTGCGTGCGGGCGTGCCGGATCTCTCGGACAACATCCGGGTGAAGTCGATCGTCGGCCGCTTCCTGGAGCATGCCCGAATCTACGCGTTCGGCGCAGGCCACGGACTCCCCCATCCGAAAGCCCGGGTGTTCATCTCATCCGCCGATCTCATGCAGCGCAACCTCGATCGGCGGGTCGAGGCGCTGGTCCCGCTCCTCAATCCCACCGTGCATGAGCACGTGCTCAATCAGATCATGGAAGCCAACCTCATGGACAACGAGCAGAGCTTCCGCGTCCTTCCGGACGGGTCGAGCGAAAGGATCGCGCGCGCGGAGGGGGAACAGCCCTTCAACGCGCACAAATACTTCCAGACGAATCCGAGCCTCTCTGGGCGAGGCAAGGCCTTGAGCGATTCCTTTCCGATGGCGCTCCGAGTTCGGGCCTGATAGACGACGGCGCCGTAAGGGAGCCGTTCTCCAATTGGGTCGTGATGCAGGACAGTTTAGCGCGGGGACGATTGCCGGGCGAACCTGTGGCGATCGTCGATATCGGTTCGAACTCCGTTCGTCTGGTCGCATACGAATCGCATTCGCGAGCTCCCACCCCGACCTTCAACGAGAAGGCGCTGTGTGGGCTCGGCAGAGGCGTGGCGACGACCAGCATGCTGCCGGACGATGCGGTCGCGAAGGCCCTCGCAGCGCTTCAGCGCTTTCGCGTTCTTTGCGACACGATGGGAATCGCCGATATTCGCAGCATCGCGACTGCTGCGGTGCGGGACGCCGCGAACGGGCCGCAATTCCTCAAGCTCGCGGAACACGCGATCGGCTGCAAGATCGAGCTCCTGAGCGGCCAACAGGAAGCCCGGCTGTCCGCGCTCGGCGTCGCGAGTTCAATTCACAACGCGGATGGAATCGTCGGCGATCTCGGGGGCGGATCGCTCGAGTTGACGGAGGTGAAGAACGGGGAAGCGGGTTACGGGCTGACGCTGCCGCTCGGCGGCCTGTCATTGATGGATCTGTCGGAGAAGTCGCCCAAGAAGGCCGCGAAAATCGTGCGCGAGACGCTCTCGAGCGTAAAGCTGCTGCAAGCTCTCGAGGGCCGCACGTTTTACGCCGTCGGCGGCACCTGGCGCGCGCTCGCCCGGCTCCATATGCGCCAGCGCCAGTATCCGATGAACGTGATGCACAATTACGTGATTCCGACGCGCGACGCGCTCGAATTCGCCAAACTCGTTGAGAGAATTGAAGCGGAGGCGCTGCTGTCGATCGAATCCGTTGCGTCTGCGCGTCGACCGCTCCTCGCCTACGGCGCCGCCGTGCTCGAGGAGATCATCCGCCAGTCCAGCCCAAAAGAGATCGTCATTTCCGCGCTCGGGGTTCGCGAGGGCCTGCTTTATTCGCAACTTCCCACTGAAATGCAGACGGAAGATCCCCTCATTCTCTCGGCGCGCGAATTCAACCGCTTGCGTTCGCGCGCGCCAGCGCACGGGGAGGAACTCTTCGAATGGACGGGCCGGCTGATCGCATCGACGCATCTCGAGGAGGACGAGGACGATCGGCGTCTGCGCCACGCCGCGTGCCTGCTTTCCGACATCTCGTGGCGGGCGCATCCGGACTATCGCGGAGCTCAAGCGTACGATCTTGTGGCCAACGCGGCTTTCATCGGCGTCGATCATCCCTCGCGCGCGTTTCTGGCTCTCGCTGCGGCTTATCGGCATCTTTCGAACGAAGATTTCGTGACCCCGCAATCGCGTTCGCTGGTGACGGCGCGCCAGCTTGACCGGGCGAGGATCCTCGGCGCCGCCATGCGGGTCGCGTTCAACGTCTCCGCGGCGATGCCGGGCGTCCTCCCTCGCGCTCCGATGATCTGCGAAAGGGATCGGGTCATTTTGGCCCTGCCGGCGGACCTTGCGCCGCTGCGGAGCGAGCGGCTGCAGTCGCGAATGCGACAGTTTGCCCGGCTCATCGGAGGCGATCCGGAAATCAAGGCGCCAGCGCTCGTATAAACAATAGCAATATGTATAACTGGCGCGCAAGTTTGCCGCAAAGACGGGACGAATGGCTCATTTGCAAAAGCGGCGTAAACGCCCCATATTGCGGTTGCCTGGCCTCGACGCCATTCGGGACAGGCGCTTAACTTGACCCCCACCGGCGGTCCTTGAAACCGCCAAGGCGAGGAGATGTCATTATGGCGGCTGTCCAGGAGACGGTCGATCGGGTGCGTGCGATCGACGTCGAGGCGTACAAATACGGATTCGTGAGTGCGATCGAGTCCGACGTCGCCCCGAAAGGCCTGAACGAAGACATTATCCGTTTCATATCGGCGAAAAAAGAGGAGCCCGAGTGGCTTCTGGCTTGGCGTCTCGAGGCCTATCGCCGCTGGCTTACGATGGAGGAGCCGAAGTGGGCCCGCGTCGAATATCCGTCGATCGACTTTCAGGCGATCCACTATTTCGCGGCGCCCAAGACATCGGCCGCGCCGAAGTCTCTTGATGAGGTCGATCCGGAGCTTCTGCGAACCTACGCGAAGCTCGGAATTCCTCTAGTCGAGCAGGAGATTCTGGCCGGCGTCGAGAAGCCCAGGGTGGCGGTCGACGCTGTGTTCGATTCGGTGTCGGTGGCGACCACGTTCAAGGCGGAACTCGCCAAGGCGGGTGTCATTTTCTGCTCTTTCTCCGAGGCGGTGCGCAACCACCCTGAGCTCGTGCGGCGCTATCTCGGCACGGTCGTTCCGCCGACGGACAATTTCTACGCGACGCTCAATTCCGCGGTCTTCTCCGACGGCTCGTTCGTCTATGTCCCGCCGGGCGTGCGGTGTCCAATGGAGCTGTCCACCTACTTCCGCATCAATGAGAAGAACACCGGGCAGTTCGAGCGTACGCTGATCATCGCCGACAAAGGCGCTTATGTAAGCTATCTCGAAGGCTGCACGGCGCCAAAGCGGGACGAAAACCAGCTCCACGCGGCGGTCGTCGAACTCATCGCGTTGGAAGACGCGGAGATCAAGTATTCGACGGTGCAAAACTGGTACCCGGGCGACTTTGAGGGCCGCGGCGGCATCTACAACTTCGTGACGAAGCGCGGCGATTGCAGGGGCGCTCGATCCAAGATCTCATGGACGCAGGTCGAGACCGGCTCGGCGATCACCTGGAAGTATCCCTCGTGCATTTTGCGCGGCGAGGCGTCGCGTGGCGAATTCTACTCGATCGCCATTTCCAACGGCCGACAGCAGGTCGACAGCGGCACCAAGATGATTCATCTCGGCCGCAACACGACGAGCCGGATCATATCGAAGGGCGTTTCGGCCGGGAGATCTCAGAACACCTATCGAGGGCAGGTTTCTGCGCACCGGCTGGCGACGGGCGCGCGAAACTTCACCAACTGCAATTCGCTGCTGATTGGGCACGAGTGCGGCGCCCACACGGTTCCCTACATCGAGACGAAGAATTCTTCGGCAGTCGTCGAACACGAGGCGACGACCTCGAAAGTCTCGGAGGAGCAGCTCTTCTATTGCCTGCAGCGCGGGCTGTCGCCCGAGGAGGCGACTGCGCTCATCGTGAACGGATTTGTTCGCGACGTGTTGCAGCAACTGCCGATGGAATTCGCCGTCGAGGCCCAAAAGCTCATTGCGATCAGTTTGGAAGGAAGCGTCGGTTAGGGCGACAGACACCCGAAGCGGACGAAGAAGGGGCGCGCATGCCGATGCTTGAAATCAAAGATCTGACTGTCTCGATCCATGGACGGCTCATTCTCGACGGTTTGAGCCTTTCCGTACAGAAAGGCCAGGTGGCGGCGATCATGGGGCCGAACGGCTCCGGCAAGTCGACCCTTTCCTACGTCATAGCGGGAAAGCCCGATTACGAGGTGACCTCGGGCAAAGTCCTGCTGGACGGCGAGAACCTACTCGAGATGGCGCCGGACGAGCGCGCGCGGAAGGGCGTGTTCATGGCGTTCCAGTACCCGATCGAGATCCCGGGCGTGGCGACGATGACCTTCCTGAAGGCGGCGGTGAACGCACAGCGCCGGTCGCGAGGCGAGCCCGACGTGACGACGCCCGAATTTATGCGGCGCGTCCGCGAGGCGTCACAGATGCTGAAAATCGACCAGGAGATGTTGCGCAGGGCGCTCAATGTTGGATTTTCGGGGGGAGAGAAGAAGCGGCTCGAGGTGTTGCAGATGGCGCTGCTCCGACCGCGATTCTGTGTATTGGACGAGACCGACTCGGGGCTCGATATCGACGCTCTCAAGGTTGTTTCAGAAGCCGTCAACGCCTCGCGCGATCCGGACCGGGCCTTTCTGATCATCACGCATTATCAGCGCCTTCTTGATCACATAAAGCCCGATGTCGTGCACGTGATGTCGAAAGGCCGCATCGTCGCCACCGGCGGTCCGGAGCTTGCGCTCGAACTGGAGCGTCATGGCTACCGCGATTACGCGGAAGAAGCCGCGTGAGGTGACAATGACAGTCCGAGTCCTTGAGAAATCGCTGGCCGAATCAACGCTGATCAAGCAGTTCGAAGCTGAGAGGTCGACTGCGCCGTTACGGCGTCGCGCAGCGGCATTCGCTCGATTTGCGGAGCGCGGTCTGCCGACGCGCCGCCTCGAGTCGTGGCATTATACGGATCTGCGCGCGGCGATGAGCGACGCTGCGCCGCTCGCCCCCGCTCCGGGTTCGAAGGCCATCGAGACCGCGCGCGCGTTCTTCGCAGCGCGGACACGCTTAGGCGCCGCGCGGCTTGTCCTGCTCGACGGGCGCCTCGCGCCAGAGCTCTCCGACAAGGTTCCCGCAGGCGTGACGGTCGCCGAGAAGGAGTGGTTCGAAGCGAGGGCGGACGACCCCATGGTCGCGCTCAACGAGGCCATGAGCGCGGATCCGTACGAACTGCGCGTTGCCGACGACGTCGTTCCCGCCGGACCGATCGAGATCGTCCATGTGACGACAGGCGAGGGGGCGCGTTCGATTTATTCTCGATTTGGGATTTCAGTGGGTGCGGGCGCGCGCGTCTCGTTGATAGAGACGTTTCTTGGGGGCGACGGGGCGGCTCAGCGCAATGTTCTGGAGGCTCTCAATCTCGGAGAGGGCGCGGCCGTCACGCACGTGGCGCTCATCGAAGACAACGCCGGCTTGCACGTCGAAAGCCAAATCGTTCAGCTTTCGGCGAAGGCTGAACTCAACGCGTTCGCCCTTGTTGCGGGAGGGGCTTTGACGAGGCGTCAAATTTTCCTGAATATGGTCGGCCGAGACGCGAAAGTCTCGCTCGGCGGCCTTGCCGCGATTGACGGCCGTCGGCGGGCGGACACAACGCTGCAGGTCGTTCACTCGGCACCTGCAGGCGTTAGCCGCGAGTTCTATCGGGCGATCGTCGACGATGAAGGGATTGGAGTTTTCCAAGGCAAAATTATTGTTGCGCGCGCCGCGCAGAAAACAGACGGCGCGATGAAGTCGCAGGCGATTCTCTTGTCGTCCAGCGCACAGATGAATGCGAAGCCCGAACTGGAGATTTTCGCCGACGACGTCGTGTGTGGTCATGGCGCGACCGCAGGGTCGCTCGATGCCGAGCAGTTGTTCTATTTGCAGGCAAGGGGCATTGAGAGGCGCGAAGCCGAGGCGATGCTCTTGGAGGCTTTCGGACGAGAAGCCATTGATCGCGTCGAGGATCCGACCCTGATCGAAGTCTTGAGCGCTTCGTTCCGGAGGTGGCTCGAACTCGCGGGAAGCTCGCTCGGCGCCGCGAGCATCCGATGCAGGCACGGAGGCGAGCCTGTGAACGACCTGGTTCGGACTGGCCTCTCTTATGATGTCGACAGGATTCGTGAGGACTTCCCGATTCTCGCGGAGCGGCCCTACGGCAAGCCGCTCGTGTATCTGGATAACGCCGCCTCGGCGCAAAAGCCGAGGGCAGTCCTCGAGCGACTTGCTTATGCGTACGAGCACGAATACGCCAATGTCCATCGAGGGCTGCACTATCTCGCCAATGCCGCCACCGAAGCCTATGAGGCGGCGCGGGAGAGCGTGCGACGTTTCTTGAACGCGGCCGTTTCCGAGGAGATCGTATTCACGCGTTCCGCGACCGAGGCGATCAATCTTGCCGCTGCGAGCTATGGGCTGAAGAATATCGGCGCTGGCGACGAGATCGTCCTCAGCGTCATGGAGCATCACTCGAACATCGTGCCCTGGCATTTCCATCGCGAGCGCAAGGGCGCCGTTTTGCGCTGGGTCGACGTCGAGGACGACGGTTCGTTGTCATTCGATGCGTTCGAGCGCGCGCTGAGCGCGCGGACAAAAATCGTTGCAATCACGCAGATGTCCAACGTGCTTGGGACCGCACCGCCTCTCAAAGAGATGATCAGGCTGGCGCATGAACGCGGCGTTCCGGTATTGGTCGATGGCTCTCAGGGGGCGGTCCATCTCGACGTCGACGTCCGTGACCTCGACGCTGACTTCTACGCATTCACAGGTCACAAGGTCTACGGGCCGACCGGCATCGGCGTCTTGTACGGGAAGCGGTCGATCCTCGAAACGCTGCCGCCGTTCCTCGGGGGCGGCGAGATGATCGAGGAGGTGACACGTGACACCGTCACTTACAATCATCCACCGCATCGATTCGAAGCGGGAACGCCGCCGATCGTCCAGGCGATAGGACTCGGGGCGGCGCTCGACTATATGGAGGGGATGGGGAGACCTCGCATCCGCGCGCACGAGGAAGCGCTGTGCGCCTATGCGCACGAGCGTCTGTCTTCGCTCAACTCTATGCGGATCTTCGGGACGGCGCCCGGGAAAGGCCCGATCCTGTCGTTCACGATGGAGGGCGCGCATGCTCACGACGTGGCGACGCTGATTGATCGATCGGGCGTCGCTGTCCGGGCGGGGACGCATTGCGCCATGCCGCTCCTGCAGCAATTCGGCGTCACCTCGACTTGTCGCGCCTCCTTCGCGCTGTACAACACGTTCGCGGAAGTCGACGCCCTGGCGGACGCGCTGGATCGCGCGCAGCGGCTTTTCGCATAAGGAGAGGTCGGCGATGAATGATGCGCCGAGCGAAACCACAACTCAGCGGGACCTGATCAAGCCGCCGTCGGAAATGACGCAGGAAGAGCTGCGGAGGCTGACTGATTCCATCGTCGCCGCGTTGAAGACCGTCTACGATCCCGAAATCCCGGCGGACATCTATGAACTCGGGCTCATCTACAACGTCGATATCGACGACAGCCGGTTCGTGACGATCGATATGACGTTGACTGCGCCTGCCTGTCCAGTCGCCGGCGAAATGCCGACCTGGGTTGAAAACGCCGTCGGCGCCGTTCCGGGAGTCGCCGGCGCGAAGGTGAACATGGTGTTCGATCCGCCATGGGATCAAAGTCGCATGTCCGACGAGGCCCGCGTCGCCCTCGACATGTGGTGAGCGCCAAAGGGAAGACCTTGCGCCCCAAGGGTTATGTCGCCAACATTGACTCGTGGTTTGCCCGATGATGCTGCGACAGGGACCTGTCCATGGGCCTTTCAGGAGGAAGAGAGATCCTTAGCGACCCTCGTCTTCGAGGGTTTCTATATCAGGCGCTGCTCATCGTCGTCGTTTCCGCATTGGTTGGAGGCGCGGCATATAACGCCTATGTCAACATGAAAGCGCGTGGCATACCGATAGGCTTCGGCTTCTGGAACCAGCCCGCCGGTTTCGAGATCAATCTCCACCTGATCGACTATTCGCCGCTCTCGACTTATGGTCGCGCCTTCTGGGTCGGGCTGCTGAACACAATACTCGTTGCGGCGATCTGCATCCCGTTGGCGACAGGGCTCGGGTTTGCCGTCGGCGTCGCGCGACTATCGCCCAACTGGCTTCTGTCGCGGGCGGCGCTCCTCTACACGAACGTGATCAGGAACACGCCCCTCTTGTTGCAACTGCTGTTCTGGTACAACGCCGTCTTGAAATCTCTGCCGGGGCCGCGTCAGTCCATTAGCTTGTGGCAGATTGTCTATCTCAACAATCGGGGGCTGTTTCTGCCCTCGCTCGTCCCGGAGACCGGAACAAAGCCGTTTGCGGCGGCGGTCCTTCTCGCAGTTGCCTCAAGCGTAGCGTTTTGGATCTGGGCGCGGCGTCGTCAAGAACAGACAGGCGCTCAAGCGCCGGTCGCCGCCGTTACAGCAGGATTGCTCGTCGGACTGCCGACGGTGGTCGCCGCTGTCGCTGGCGCGCCTTTCACCTTCGAAATCGCTAGGCTCTCGGGGTTCAACTTGAAAGGAGGAATTCAGATCATTCCGGAGATGGCGGCGCTCGTATTCGGCATCGTCACATTTACGGCGGCGTTTATCGCGGAGATTGTTCGCGCAGGAGTGCAAGCTGTGCCGCACGGCCAGAGCGAAGCCGCCGGCGCGCTCGGTTTGCACCGTGGGCTGGCGACGAGACTGGTCGTCATCCCCCAGGCGATGCGCCTGATCGTACCGCCTCTGACCTCGCAATATCTCAACGTCGTCAAGAATTCGTCTCTGGCGGTCTTCGTCGGTTATCCCGACCTTGTGCAGATTTTCGCCGGCACGGTCCTCAATCAGACGCAGGCCGCAGTGCAAGTCATGGCGATCACGATGGCGGTTTATCTCGCCATTTCGCTTGCAGTCGCCGCAGCGCTCAACGCGTACAATGCACGCAACGCGCTGCAAGAGCGCTAAAGATGTCCGCGAACGGGACCTATGTGCGAGAGAAGTCGGAGCCGGAGGAGCCGCCGCCCGCGTTGTCGCGCGGCGCGCTGGCGTGGGCGACGAATAATCTCTTCTCGTCGATCTGGTCGGGACTCACGACTCTGGCGCTGGTGGCGATCGGTTTGTGGCTGATTCCGCCGATGATCCAGTGGGCGACGACGCATGCGGTCTGGAGCGCTCCTGACGGCTCCTTGTGCCGGGAACGGCAAGACGGGGCCTGTTGGGCGTTCATTTCCGCCAAGCTCGATTATCTGCGCTTCGGCTCTTATCCGATTTCAGAGCGCTGGCGCGCGAGCGTCGTCGAAGCACTCGGAGCATGTTTGATCGGCTGGTTGCTGTGGCCGAAAGCTCCCCGCCGGGGGGAGGGAGCGCTACTGTTCTTCGCCGTCTACCCGATTCTGGCGTTCACCTTGTTGCGCGGTTCGCACGCGATGGGGCTGCCCGTTGTCGACACGCTGCTATGGGGAGGGATCCTAATTTCGCTGCTGACTGCGGTGGTCGGCATTGTCTTTTCTCTGCCACTGGGCGTGTTGCTCGCTCTCGGACGCCGTTCGCAAATGCCAGTGGTCAGGGTCTCCAGTGTGATGTTCATAGAATTCGTGCGCGGCGTGCCGTTCATCACGGTCCTATTCGTGGCCAACACCATGCTTCCGCTGTTCGTCCCCGAGTCGTGGGCGCCTGACAGATTGTTGCGTCCGCTGATGGGGATCGCGCTCTTTTCCGCCGCCTACATGGCGGAAGAGGTGCGTGGAGGACTGCAATTGCTGAGTCGCGACCAATATGAAGGAGCGATGGCGCTGGGACTCAACTATCCGCGCATGATCGCGCTTGTTGTGTTGCCACAAGCGCTGACGATGGTAATCCCTGGAATCGTGAACAACTTCATCGGCCTCTTCATGGATACAACTCTCGTGTCCATTGTCGGAATGACGGACTTTCTCGAAGCGATGAACAATGCATTCAAGGATCCCGTTTGGAGCGGTCCGACAATCATGGCCACGGGCTATATCTTTGCGGGGATGTTCTACTTCGCCTTCTGCTATGGCATGGCTCGATACTCCGCCTTTATGGAGCGCATGCTCGCGAAAGGGCGCAAGCGATGAGGCTCCAGCTGTCGACCGATGAGAAACCCAGTGAGTCCGGCGCTGTCGACTTTGTTGGCGTTCACAAGTGGTACGGGAGTTTTCACGCGCTCAAAAACATCAACCTGTCCATCCGGCGCGGCGAGCGAGTGGTTGTTTGCGGGCCTTCGGGGTCAGGGAAGTCCACTCTTATCCGCTGCGTCAATCGGCTGGAGGAACACCAACGAGGCTCGATCGTGGTGGACGGCGTCGAACTGACACGCAACACCAAGCGGGTCGATGAGGTGCGGCGGGAAGTCGGGATGGTCTTCCAGAGCTTCAATCTCTTTCCCCATCTCACAGTTCTGGAGAATTGCACGCTGGCGCCGATTTGGGTTCGCAAAATGCCAAAGCGCGACGCCGAAGAACTGGCGGTGGCGCTGCTGACGCGAGTCAAAGATTCCTGAGCAAGCCTCAAAATATCCGGGCCAGCTTTCCGGAGGACAACAGCAGCGCGTCGCAATCGCACGTGCGCTTTGCATGAACCCGAAGATCATGTTGTTTGATGAACCGACGTCTGCCCTCGATCCGGAAATGGTGAAGGAAGTGCTCGACACAATGACAGCGCTTGCGCAGGACGGGATGACAATGATCGTAGTGACCCACGAGATGGGTTTTGCGCGTCAGGTCGCTGACCGGGTCGTGTTCATGGACAATGGCGAGATTGTTGAGATCAACGCGCCAGAGCCCTTTTTCAATGATCCTCGACATGACCGCACGAAGCTATTCTTGATGCAGATCCTGCGCTGACCCCGTTGGCTGGACGGCAACACAACCGCCGATCGACTGTATGAATTGTCGACTCGGACCTTGACTCGTGAGCCACTCATCTGCCTGCCTCATACCAAAGGTCCCGCTGGCTGACTTACGGGGGACTCTCGAATCGCGAGCGTGATGATTCAAGGTGGCATGGAGGGTTGAGCCATGCCGTCAGCAGTGAAGTTGCGAGAGGACTATTCGGCTGAGGAGCTTCGGGCGCTGGCCCGCCGCACGAAGGACGTGAACCAGAGCCGTCGGTTGTTGTCGCTGGCTGCGGTGCGGGACGGGATGGACCGGGGTTCGGCGGCCAGGATCGGCGGCATGGACCGGCAGACGCTGCGCGATTGGGTGCATCGGTTCAACGCGGCCGGGCCGAAAGGGCTCATCGACAATTGGACGGAGGGTCCCAAGCCGCGCCTGTCGACCGAGCAGTTGGCCGAGTTGTAGTAGCTGGTACTTGATCTGACGGTCAGCGTCGGGAGATGGGTCGGCTCTGCCTGTCAGATATGATCAGCTGCGATCATTTTCTCCTTCGCAAGGGGCGTCGCGTCAAGGAAGGTCTGCATTGGCGTCTTGCCGAAGCACCATCGCCCCTGATGCGGCCTTTCCTCGTTGTAGCTCTGGACCCAGGAATCGAGATCGCCCTGGAGTTCGGCGATCGATCCGTAGATCTTCTTGCGGAAGGCGACGCGATAGAACTCGTCGAGCACCGTCTTGTGGAAGCGCTCGACGATGCCATTGGTTTGCGGGCTCTTGGTCTTGGTGCGCGAATGGTCGATATCCTCGAGCGCCAGATAAAGCTCGTATTCGTGGCGCTCGGGGTTGCCGCAATATTCCGTGCCACGATCCGTCAGCACGCGGCACAGCCTCACCTCCCTCGCATCATAGAACGGCACGACGCGATCGTTGACGAGATCGGCCGCGGTGATGGGCGTCTTGCGATCATAGAGCTTGGCGAAGGCGACCTTGGCGTAGGTGTCGATGAAGGTCTGCTGGTAGATGCGGCCAACCCCCTTCATGTTGCCGACGTAGAACGTATCCTGGGCGCCGCAATAGCCCGGACATTCGCTCTCGAACTCGCCATGCGCCTCCTTTTCGCTCTTGGCCTTCTCCAGCGCGGCCAGCTGGCTTTCGGTCAGAACCAGGCCTTCCTGGGCGACCTTGGCTTCGAGCGCCTTGAGCCGTTTCTTCATGGTTTCAAGATCATGACGCTGCCAGACGCCGCGAACGCCGGCCGGAGAAATAGAGTGGCCGAGTTTGCGAAGCTCGTTGGCGATACGGATTTGGCCATAAGCCGGCTGGTCCAGCGAAAGCTCGACGATGATCGCCTCGACCTCGGGCGGCGTGCGGTTCTTCAGGATCGGCTTTCGCCGCGTCAGTTCCTGCAGCGCCAATTCGCCCCCGGCGTCGTAAAGTTCCTTGAAACGATAAAAGCTGTCGCGGCTATAGCCCATCATCTTGCAGGCCTGGCTGACGTTGCCGAGCTGCTTGGCCAACTCCAGCAACCCAACCTTGGCGCGGATAATCTTCTGTTCCTTGGTCATCGTAGGTGTCCTCTCGAAACGCCGAGGCCAGGCGCTGCGAACCCCGACCACTCCGCGCCCGGCCTCGGCTTCCGCCTCAGCTATGACACCAACTGTCAGATTAAGTCTTAACTACTGCAGCCGAGTTCGCCGCAATCGTCGAGACCGGGCCGGATCGCGAAAAGGACGGCGTCGTGCGCTGGCGACGGGCCGACCTCAAGCACGCCATCGCCGCCCGGTTCGGCGTCGATTTCCACGAGCGCTACGTCGGAAAGCTTCTGAAGAAGCTGGGCTTCTCCCACATGAGCGCCCGCCCGCGCCATCCGGCCCAAGACGAGCGGATCGTCGAAGCGTTTAAAAAACGGGCTCGGGTCGGCGGCCCGCCTGTGGCGGTGGAAACGAGTTGCGCTATCGTGAACCGGAGGGGAGCGGCCGGAAAGTTTTTGGTGGACCAGACCCCGTAAAAAAACGTGGCCCATGGGCTGTTGCGGACTTGCGAGTGGTGACGTCTTCAGGCGATCCCGATTAGGAAATTGATGTTTCTCCGTGGCCCAGCCCTCTTTGGCTTCCTCAGGCAGGAGGGTTCACGGCATGTCTCAAACGAAGCGGTCCCGCAAGTCGCGGGGTCTATCCCCGGTTCATCCGGCGGCGGCCGCGATCGATATCGGCGCCGCCATGCATGTCGCGGCTGTCGGCCCGGATCGCGACAAGGAACCGGTCCGAACGTTCCAGACCTTCACCGATGACCTTCACCGGCTGTCCGACTGGTTCGCCCAGTGCGGCATCAGGACGGTCGTGATGGAATTGACCGGAGTTTACTGGATCCCGGTCTTCGAAATCCTGGAACAGCGCGGGTTCGAGGTGATGGTGGTCAACGCGCGGGACGCGAAGCATGTGCCTGGGCGGAAGACCGACGTCAGCGACGCGCAATGGCTGCAACGCCTGCACGAATACGGACTGCTGCGCGCCAGCTTCCGGCCCCAGGCTGAAATTGCCGGGCTGCGCACCTACCTCCGGCAGAGGGAGCGGCTGCTCGATTACGCGGCGGCGCATATTCAGCACATGCAGAAGGCGCTGATGCAGATGAACCTTCAGCTGCACCATGTCGTGTCCGATATCACCGGCGTAACTGGCATGACCATCATCAGGGCGATGGTGGCCGGTGAGCGCGATCCGAATGTTCTGGCCTCCCATCGTGATCGGCGGTGTCATGCGTCGGTGGAGATGGTTTGTCAGGCGCTGGTTGGCAACTACCGTGAGGAGCACATCTTCGCCCTGACCCAGGCGCTGGAACTGTACGAAGTTTATCAGACCAAGGTGACGGCCTGCGACGAGCAGATCGAAGCGATCCTGAAGCGGCTGAAGAAGAACGCTCCACCACCCGCGAGCAAGCTTCTGCCCGTCAGGCAAAGGACACACCAGCCCAATGCGCCGGCCTTCGACGCTCGCGGCGCGCTCCATGCGATCCTCGGCGTGGACCTGACCCAGATCAATGGCCTGGGGCCGTATCTGGCGCTGAAGCTGGTCGGAGAGTGTGGGACCAACCTGGCGGCCTGGCCGACAGCGAAGCACTTCACGTCATGGCTGGCGCTCGCGCCGCACAACAAGATTTCCGGAGGCAAGGTGCTGTCGTCGAAAACGCGACGCACCAGCAATCGGGCCGCGTCGTTGTTGCGCCTTGCCGCCGGCACGGTGGGGCGAACCGACACTGCGCTGGGCGCGTTCTACCGCCGGTTATCGGCGCGGGTGGGCAAGGCGAAGGCGATCACCGCCACCGCGCGCAAGATCGCGGTTCTGTTCTACAACACGCTTCGGCACGGCATGGCCTACGCCGATCCCGGCGCCACATACTACGAAGATCGCTACAAACAGCGTGTTTTGAAAAATCTTCAACGTCGCGCGAAGTCGCTGGGATTTGTCCTGCGTGAGGCGGGGCTCGATACCGCCCGGGCGGATGTTTCTTAGGAAACTTCTCGCGCACGCTGAGCGCCCATCTCGAGGGCGTGCCGGAGACGGCGCCGATCGAAATCTGGTTCCAGGACGAGGCGCGCATCGGCCAGAAGAACGGCCAGGTCCGGCAATGGGCCAGACGCGGGACGCGGCCTCGCCAGCCGGCCGACCAGCGCTACGACAACGCCTACCTGTTCGGCGCCATCTGCCCGGCCCGCGGCGTCGGCGCCGCGCTCGCCTTGCCCTACGCCGACACCGAGGCCATGCAGCTCCACCTCGACGAGATCTCGCGCCACGTCGCCGAAGGCGCCCACGCCGTCTTGCTGCTCGACCGGGCCGGATGGCACACGACCGGCGCCCTCGACGTGCCCGAGAACATCACGCCGATCTTCCTGCCCTCGCGCGCCCCCGAACTCAACCCGGTCGAGAACGTCTGGCAGTACCTTCGCTCGAACTGGCTCTCCAACCGCGTGTTCGAGACCTACGACGCCATCATCGACGCCGCCTGCGAGGCTTGGCAGAAGCTCATGGCCTTGCCCGACGCCATCACCTCAATCGGGATCCGCGATTGGGCCCACGTCGGTCAGGAGCCATGACCGTTGGTATGAATCGTCGACTCGGACCTTACTCGTGAGCCACTCATTTGCGTCAGACGCCGTAGAGCCAGTTGTATCGGGCGCTGAGACGCTGCGGCCCCAAGAGACGCATCGCCATGTCGCGTGCGAGCGCAAACGCACCTGACATATGATAGATGCGCCCTTGCCTCAGCGCCTCGAACTGAACGCGTGCCGCGCGGCCGACGCGAGCCCTCGAGTAAGCAACGAGCGCTACGGGGACGGCGCCGGTTTGAGAAAATATGCGGCCGAGCGCGCCGGCGTCCTCAATCGCTTGAGCGGCGCCCTGGGCGAGAAACGGGACCATGGGATGGGCCGCGTCGCCGACCAACGCAATGCGTCCAAACGAGAAGGAAGCAATTGGCGGCCGCGCGTAGAGGGGCCAGGCTCGCCAACTCGCAGCTGCGGCGAGGAGCCTGCGCGTTGTCGGCGACCAACTAGCGAAAGCATGGTCGAGAACCATTCTGTCCGCTTCGCCATCCCAGGGATAGTCCTGAGCGTCGTGGCGCCAGTTCGCCTCGATGACGGCGACGAGGTTGATGACCGATGATTGGCGCAAAGGATAATGAATGAGATGGGCTCTGGGCCCGAGACGAAGGCACACGTCGGATCGCATGATCTGCGGATCGACCAGGCTCGAGCAGACGGTCGTGCGAAACGCAATGCGTCCGGTAAACGCTGCATCGTCAGCGCTCCCGAGATTTAGGCGCTCGCGTACAGCCGACCGCAAACCGTCCGCGCCGATCAGGAGGTCCGCAATGTCCTGAGTCGTCGATGCGCCTCGTTTCAATTCAACCGAGACGTGGTCGTCATCAGTTGCGAAATCGCTGACGGATACGCCCAATTCCAGATGTGCATTCGGCAATCGCCCCACCGCCTGAGCTAGAACGGCCTGGAGATCCGCGCGATGAACCGCAAGGTACGGCGCGCCCCAACGGCTGACGGAGTTATCGAGCGGGAGTCGCATAAGCGCCGCGTCATCCGAACCGCGCATCGCAAAGATGGCGTTCGGAGAAGTTGCGACAGCTTGTATCTCATCAAGGACGCCGAGCCGCGAGAGAAGACGCGTTGCATTAGGGGTAAGTTGCAGTCCAGCGCCAAACTCTTCAAGCGCATCGGTCCGCTCGTAGAGCGTGACCGCAAATCCCGCTCGCGACAGCGCTAAGGCTGTGGAGAGACCGCCGATCCCGGCGCCAGCGATAATGGCGCGCCGCTTCATCATTAAGCGATACTGCGTAGCTCGCATTCGGGCGGCGCGCAAACGGCGTCAAGAGCCGCGTCGAACACGTACCGCGTTGAACAATACGAACAGATCGCTTCGGCTTCTGAGCCCATATCGATGAAGATGTGGGGATGATCGAACGGTGGACTGGCCCCAGTGCACATGAATTCCTGCACACGGACCCTGATGGTTGAGACGCCTGGGTCATTGTGAAAGTGAGGGGTGGAATGATCCGCCATCTCGCGCCCTTTGCTCTTTTTTGCTGGCGTCGCCTTAAAGCACCTTCGTCACAAGACCGCCAGCAGGATCAAGAGCTGAAAAGGCGGGTCGAATCGGCCGCGGGCTGGATCGGGACGACGTCGACTTCGACATCGAGCTTGTGGCGTCCGGAAGATAGGACCAGGCTTTCAATGGGGGACGCGTCCGAGTAATCGCGTCCCCGGGCCACGACAATATGGTCGTCTCGAACCGTCTGTGCGTTTGTCGGGTCGAAGTCCCGCCAGCCCGACCCGAGCCCGCACCAAAGCGACACCCAAGCGTGGGACGCGTCAGCGCCGGTTAACCGCGCTTTCCCGGGCGGGGGAATTGTTCGAATGTAGCCACTGACATAGAGGGCGGGCAGACCGAGGCCACGGAGCGCGGCGATCATGATATGAGCAAAGTCCTGGCAGACGCCGCGTCGCCGGACGAAAGCGTCTTGCGTTGGGGTGTTCACCTCCGTAGCGTCCGGGTCGTAAACGAAATCTGAGCGAATCCGGCGCGCGAGTTCCAACGCCGCTTCATCGATTGGTCTGTTTTTGGAGAAGCTTTCTCGCGCGTAGGTCGTGGCGGGCTTGAATAGTGATATTCGTCGCGAGGGGTAGAGGGCTAGCGCAGGGCTATCCGAGCAGAGGGAGGGGACCGTCAGCGCTTCCGCGGCTACAGCTTCCCACGGCGTTGTCGCTGCCACAATTGGCGGTCGCGTGACTGCGACGCAAGATTTCGCACTGACAGACAATTCGCGATGCGGCATTTCTATCCGCAGACTTATGACCGTGTTGCCGAATGGGTCGAGCCGCTCATTCGCGGGTAAACAAGGGGGCGTGACGCTGAGTTCGAATCTATTGAGGACCTGTCCGCCTCCCGATCGAGGTGTGAGACGTAAGATTCCATTCGTCAATTCGACGGTTGAGCCATATGTGTAGCGAGTAACATGAGTAACATCGTAGATCACGCGAGCCCCGTGACCTTTTCCGCGCGGCCGTGATCAGCGCCATGCAAGAAATATCGTGCACCGATCGCGCTTGCTAACGCGAGAAGTCTTTGCTCTACCGACAGAATTGCATAATCATCGAGTGTTTCCGCCTTCTCCGTCGCCAGTGCCGCCCTCAGCAGCGTCGCGAGCCTCTTTGGCTCTTCTAGGATACCGTCCCTGCGCAAGACAGGAAGCCCAGTGATGCCTTCGTCGATACGGCTGACTTGAAAAGCAACCGATCTCGGATTGAAGGGGTCGAGCAACGCCATGTCACGAACCGGCGCGAGCGCCACGCCGATGAGGTATCTGGAGCTGTAAGTAATCTGCGAGTCGATCAGATCAAGCATCACTCCCAGTGTATGCTCGGTGGCGTCGTTTCCTGCGAACTGCCGAAGTAGACGACAGGTGCTGGCTCCTCTCTCGATGTGCCGTCCCATCACGTAGAAGACCCATCCGGCGCCGCGGTTGAAGTTTTCGTCAAAAAGCCCGGACAACGCGGCTATGATGATCAAGGCGTCATCAGCGAGGTCCACGAGTTCGCCCGCGGACAGGAGCCTGTTTGAGGCGCGGTTGACCACGCTTTCCAACCGAGCAATCAGCTCCCAAGTTTGTAGTGTGAGCCTTTCGCGAATGACAGACGCGGCTTTCAGCGCCGAGCGCGCGAGCGACAGTGCGGATCCGTAATTCGAGCCGTCGTGAAGACCCTCGTTGGCGGCGGCGGTTGCACCTTTGGAGGGCGCCGCAGAATCGATTGCGCCCCAGCCGACGAGGACCGCCATTAACCGCTCCAGGGATTCAGCGCCAAGCCGCATCGGCGCATCTGGATCAACCGAACGGGCGCTGAGGCACCGTACGACGCGCACCGTCGCCTCGGTTCTCTCAAGGTAGCGGCCGAACCAGAACAAATTATCAGCGGCCCGACTGGGCAGGTTGCCAAGCAGACGCGTGATTCGAACGCTATCTGGGGAGGGAAGGAGGGTGGACGTTTCAACTGGGTTTTCAGCCAGGACCCAAACGTCAGCAGACTCGACCCCATCGCCCATCGAGACGGCGCGCGCATCGGGTCGATCCGATATTCGGCAGAAGCCGCCCGGCAGCACGCGCCAGCCTTCGGGCGTTGCTGCGCAATAAACGCGCAAGACAAATGGGCGGGGTTCAAGCCGATCTTCCACCCAACGCGGCGTCGTCGAAAGGCGGACAACTTCCTGTCCGACAAAGTCCTCACCGCGAGCAGCAATCGCATCTCGAAGCCGGGAGCGTTCGATTGGCGTAAGCTCACTGGCGATGACGTTTGTCGTGCCAAGCATTCCCGGAAGGTCATTGTTGAATGCAGAGGCAATTGAAATGTGGTCGAATTCGTCCAACACCCGCTCACGTTCATCCGTTTGTCCGCACCACCAGGTAGCGATATTCGGCATAAGCAATTTCTGACCCAAAAGATGCCATGCAAGCGCCGGAAAAAATGCGAGCATTGCGCGAGACTCGACCAGTCCAGTCCCGGGCATGTTTTCGACCGCGACCCCGCCCCGACGAACGGCCTCGAGCAGGCCTGGCACGCCAATGCGTGAAGAGGCATTCAATTCGAGAGGATCGCACCAATCCGCATCGACGTGCCTCCATATTACATCGCATCGCTTGAGACCCGCGATGGTTCGGACGAAGATTCGCCCCTCCCGCATTACAAGATCGTCGCCCTCAACCAGCAAGAATCCCAAATATCGCGCCAAATAGGCCTGTTCTGAGTACGTGAGGCTCATCGGCCCGGGGCTCAAGATCCCGATACGCGGTTCGGCACGCTGCCCCGCTGATTTTAGACCTGCGCCTAACGCGCGAAAGAACGGCGCTAGCCTCTCGACATTAAGCTCGGAGTAAAGATCAGGAAAAGCCTGAGAGACCACCAGGCGATTTTCGAGAGCGTATCCGCAGCCGGATGGCGCCTGCGCACGATCGCTGATCACCCACCATGATCCATCGGGCCCGCGTCCGATGTCGACGGCATAGAGGCGCAACCAACGGCCCCCCGAGGGCGTAACGCCTCGCATATTGGCGACGTAGTCAATCGAACCAGCGACAGCAGCGGCGGGTAGAATGCTTTCGCTGACCAACTGGCCCTTGCCGTAAACGTCGGCGAGGACCTTCTCCAGCAGATTGGCGCGCTGGGCAACTCCTTCGGCGATGCCGCGCCACTCGACTTCCGTAATCAGCAGTGGCATCCGGCTGATCGGCCAAACCCGTTCGTCCTTTTCGCCGGGGACGCGATAAGAGAGGCCGCGATTGCGAATCCGCCGGTCCGCGGCAGCGAAGCGGGTGTGCATCTCGCCGGGCTCGTAGGCTGCGAGCGAAGAGACAAGACGACTCCAGTGAGAGCGGCTACGACCGGTTTTGTCCATGAACTCGTCTGGAATTCCGGAAAGCGGCGCATATCCGCGCGTCCACTCGTCGAGTCGTTCGGACCAGAGGTTTCTGTCGGTGGAGACAGGCGGCATTCGTCCAACCACGCGAGCCCCGCCGTGTCGGAGTGGGATCTTGAGCCTGCCGCTGTTTTGCTGACGAGCTCAGGCGAACAATATGCCCGGCAACTTCCCTCTACGCCAGCAGCAAGGGAGCGTTTTGTCTGGTGCCTTTAACTAAAGCGGATTGAGATTTGATAGACCCATTCGCTGGTTGGTGCCAACGGGAAAGCCGTCTATCCTAGCGCGCGTGGGCTTTCGGGATTTGGAACGATTCAAAATGTTCTCTGCACGAGCAACGGCGATGATCGGCATCCTGATGGTGATTTCCAGCGCAAGCGCAAACTCGTTGGATCCGAATCTCATCTTCCGAAAGTCGACGACTTTCAAACTTTTGACTCCTAATGATAAATTGGCCGTGTACGGGATCGACGATCCCATAGTCGAAGGCGTCGCCTGTCACTATACAACTCCGGAGAAAGGTGGAGTTAGCGGCGCTCTGGGACTGGCGGAACAAACTTCTGATATCTCGTTAGCCTGTCGTCAATACGGTCCAATCAAATTCAGGGAAAGATTCAGCCAGGGTGACGTCGTATTCAGCGAACGCCGTTCGATTTTCTTCAAGAAAATGCAAATTGTAAGAGGTTGCGACGCAAAGCGGAACATACTTGTATATATGACCTATAGTGACAAGCTGGTAGAAGGATCTCCAAAGAACTCGACCTCAACAGTGCCGATCGAGCCTTGGGGAGGCGCTGACCTGCAAAAGTGCGCAGACTACCTCAAGTGAAAGGAATCAAAACAACTAGTCGCCGCAGGTTATAAAGTATGGCGAAGGAGCGGGCGGCTCTGCTTTCGAGTTGGCCTGCTGTGCAGATCGACCAAATTTCAGCGCGACTCCGTGACCGTGGGCTTCACACCAGGCGTCAGCGACTATCCGGCCGCATTCGCCTCCCTCTCCCAGACAGTCCTCAACTCCATAGCCAGACGCCGCAACTATCATGAACGTATCCGCATCCCCTGCATGTCCAACATTGGCGGAGCCTACCAACCAAACGACGGTAAGCGCCATTGTAGACGGTTGAATTGCAAGGATGTGCATGAGCCCACCTGTCAGGGTCAAACTAATACGTCACTTTGCCGTTATCAGATAAACATGCGGTTAACCGTATGGCAGGCCCCCAGTCACCAACCATTGAGTGAAGCACGCGGACGAAAGCTAAGTCACGCTGCCTTTCGCAATGTTCAGCAATCCCTTCGTAACGCTGCCGGCCGTTGGGAGAGTGGGAATAAGACAAGCTTGCAACGAGTGATAGATGTCGACCTTCCCGAAGAAAGGATCCGCGTTCGGTCTTAGAGCATTGTCGATCTGAGCACGCCATCCTCCATTATCACGGTCGATGAAGTATGTCGCGATGAAGCTCCAGATACGGCGATACCAGTCCTCGTAGAGCAAATCGCCGTCGATTGCATTGAGAACGGCAGCCGCGCCCACGCCCTCACAGCATGGCCACCAGTAGCGATCGCGAATTAGCGGGCGACCGCTCCAGTCGAGCGTGTAGTAGAACCCGCCCAGTTCGTCATCCCATCCATCCTCGATCGCTTGGGCAAAGAGCGATCTTGAGCAGAGCGGCAACCATTCCTGATTGCGGCCTCCGAGTTCCCAAAGCTGGACCAGGAGGCGAGACCATTCCAGCCAGTGGCCCGGGGTCGTTCCGTAGGGACGAAACATTGGGTTACCCGCATAGTCTTTGTTGACTAGCCAATCCGCGTCGAAATGCTCGGGAAGGCGCCAATGATTTTCCGCGGCGTGATTGCGTACTATGAGATCTGCGATGCGCTCCGCCATCCGGAGATAATTCGAGTCATTGGTCGCTTCGAACGCGGCCATGAGCGATTCGGTCAGATGCATGTTGGAGTTCTGGCCGCGATACGAATCGAAGGGGCGCCAGTCCCTCGTGAACTCTTCCGCAGCAGCGCCGTATTGCTCCTCCCAAAACCGCTCCCAAATTACTGTCGAGACGTCGGCAAGCAGCCGCTCCGCGCTGGGATGACCTGCAACTTTTGCGCTGGACGCGGCAAGTAGCACGAAAGCATGGCCGTATGCTTGTTTTGTTGCGTCCGTTGGGCCGTCATACCCAACGCCCCAGAAATATCCGCCAAAATCAGGATCGCGATGGCCATTCCAGAGAAAATCCATTCCGTGATCAACGATAAAATCCGCGCCCGGCCGGCCCATCAGGTGGGCTATCGAGAAAGCGTGCACGAGTCTCGTCGTGGCATGAAGATATCGCGCAGGCGCACTCCTGCTACCATAGCCCGGAGGAGCAGGTCGACCTTCGTCGTCGAGGTCATGAAATCCGCCGAGCGGGTTGATGGCGCGCCGCTCAAAAAATGAGAATAGGTCACTCGCCTGAGAGAGAAGCCACGTCCGATGGCTAGGCAATGTTGCCCACTTGTTGTGCCGCGGGTTTATCGCGAAGGGGATCATTGAGAACCGAGTCTCCGAAAATCGACGCTCCCTACTGGCATGGCGGCTTGCCCTCAGGCAACACACTGTCCTGGCTCATGACGTAGGAAACGGCGGGGCGTCTGGAGCTGACGTGCGGTGGAGGTATTTGTGCGGAGGTCTTTTCGGCAAGGGCTCGGTAGGGTCTGCGCTGATTGTAGAGGTGCTGGAATCGGTCGAGGATGGGGTTGAGCTTCGCGACGTTTGTATCGCGATGCGCCGCTGTGGAGTTCGACGGCTCCATTCCAGTTACGGCCGGCGATGGTCCCGCGCGGCGGCAGGAGATGGAGCGCGAGGCTCAGCTACGCGGGTCCATCTCAGTTCGTAGGGGATTGAATGAACGTTCTAATTCTCGGTTCAGGGGCTCGCGAACACGCTTTGACGCTTGCCTGCGCCCGCTCGCCGCATCTCAATCGACTATTCGTTGCGCCGGGCAATCCTGGTTGTCAGGCGCTGGCGCGAACTGTTGCTTTAAACTTAACTGAGCACAATGGGATTGCAAAATTTTGCGATGAGGAAGCAATCGACCTAGTTGTCGTGGGCCCAGAAGCGCCATTGGTGGCGGGAATTGTCGACGACCTGGCTGAGAAGGGCGTCCTTTGCTTCGGCCCCACGCGCGCCGCCGCGCAACTCGAAGGGTCAAAAGGATTCGCAAAGGACTTTTGCCGCGAATTTTTCATTCCAACCGGGGAATACCGGCGGTTCCGGAACCCGTCCGACGCCAAAGCCTATATTCGCATCCGGAGCTTACCGATTGTGGTCAAAGCTGATGGTTTGGCGGCGGGAAAGGGTGTTGTTGTCGCGACAACTCGTGAAGAAGCGGAAGCAGCGGTCGACCGGCTGTCGACGGCAATTGGCTCACGGGATTCGGGGTTAGTGATCGAGGAATATCTTTACGGCGAAGAGGTGTCGTTCTTCGCGCTTTGTGATGGTTCCATCGCCGTGCCGTTTTCCTGCGCTCAAGATCACAAGCGCGTCGGCGACAGAGATACAGGGCCGAACACCGGGGGAATGGGCGCTTATTCGCCACCGCCCATCATGACGTCAGAACTTTGCGACAAGGTCATGGGCGAAATCATCTGGCCAACGGTTCGTGGCATGGTAGCGCGCGGAACACCGTTTCGCGGCGTGCTGTTTGCTGGTCTGATCGTCAGCGCAGATGGCCCGAAATTGATCGAATATAACGTGCAATTCGGAGATCCTGAGGCAGAGGTCATTCTTGCGCGTTTGGCCGACGATTTGCTGCCTCTGATGGAAGCTTGTGCGAAAGGCAGTCTCGTCGGCGCTGCGCCAAAGTTTCACCGCGAGGCAGCTCTGGCGGTCGTCATGGCCGCGAAAGGGTATCCGGAGGATCCATTGCGTGAGACAATTATCCGTGGGATTGAGGAGGCGGAGCGTGTCCCACGTGTCTTCGTGTTTCACGCGGGCACTCGCAAGGAAGGAGATGCAATTGTTGCAGATGGTGGCAGGGTCCTGGCGGTAGCGGGACTCGGCGAGTCGGTCCGCGAGGCCCGCGACCGAGCTTACGCCGCGGTGGACAAGATCAATTGGCCGGGCGGCTTTTCACGACGAGACATCGGCCACCGAGCGATCGCTCTGAAAGACTCCGGCTAATATCGCGACTATCGCCGAGGATGCGGGGTCAAGCGCAAGCTGCTTTATGAATAGCGCGACGCCTATCGGACCAAGGGCGAGGCGGGCTTCAACCGCAAGCGCGGGCCGAAGCCGGGATGAGGGAGCGACGCGCCGAGCTGAAGACAGCGGATCGCTGAGCTCGAGCGGGTGATTTGCCGCCAGTGGGCTGATCGCGCATTTTTCGCGAAGCCTTTGCCCGGGTGCAGTAGTTAAGACTTAATCTGACAATCGGTGTCATAGCTGGGCAGGAGCCGAGGCCGGGCGCGGAGCTGATGATGTGGCCCCAGCAGCGTGCTTCAGGATTTAGGGGGAACGGTCGAATTCTCGACCGATAGCCGGAGACCACATCAGATGAACGAGATTGCCAGGATTGGGCTCGATATCGCGAAGCGGTGGTTTCAGGTTCACGCCGTCGACGGCGAAGGCCGTGAGGCTCTGAACCGAAAGATACCGCGCGATAAGATCCTCGGCTTTCTGGCCGCGGTTCCACCTTGCTACGTCGCCTTATATTAGAGGCCTGCCCTTCCTCCGTAAGCGCTGTTTTGACATCATCTTTTCCGGGGCGGGCGTGGTGGCGATAGTCGGGGCGAAAGAGGGCTCCGACACATGTCGATTTCAGAGCGTAAGCACGTGTCGGAGGAAGAAGTTCCCGCGCGGCGAGTCGAGATTTTCACTGGCGCGGGACGGCGGCGAAGTTGGAGCGCCAGAGAGAAGGCGGCGATTGTCGCCGAGAGCTTCGAGGAAGGGGTTCGGGCCTGCCATGTCGCGCGTCGTCATGGCCTGACGCCGCAGCAGTTGTTCGCTTGGCGCCGAGGCTGCCGGGCTGACCTCACGACATAGTGAATCAGGGCGAGCAATACCGTCGCAAAGCCCCGCGAATCATGGTCTCGTCACGACTATGCCGCAGGCCGTCGACGCGCTTCCCGACGATCCCGAAACACTGAAGGCGATGCTGATCGCCGAGCAGATCCGTAGCGAACGGCTGGCCCAGATCATCAAGGAATTGCAGCGCCATCGCTTCGGGCGTCGCGCCGAGACGTTGTCGGAGGATCAATTGCTGCTCGCGCTCGAAGACCTCGAGCAGAAAGAGGCGGGCGCGGCTGCGGAAGCCGAGGCAAGATCTCCCACTGAGCGGGCGACGGCGACGCGCAAGCGGCGCGCGAACCGTGGAGCTTTGCCGCCGCATCTGCAGCGCCTCGAGACGATTGTCGACGTCGAGGACAAATCCTGTCCCTGCTGCAGGGGCAAGCTTCACCAGATTGGCGAGGACGTCAGCGAGAAGCTCGATATCGTGCCGGCGCAGTTCCGGGTGCTGGTCGTGCGCCGACCCAAATACGCCTGCCGCGCATGCGAGGACGTCGTCGTCCAATCGCCGGCCCCGGCGCGGCTGATCGAAGGCGGCCTGCCGACGGGAAGCAACGGTCGCGCACGTGCTCGTCGCCAAATATGCCGATCACTTGCCGCTCTACCGCCAGGCGCAGATTTACGAGCGCCAGGGCGTTCGCCTCGATCGCTCGACGCTCGCCGACTGGGTCGGACGCGCTGCGTTCCATTTGCGGCCCATCCACGAGCGCATTCTCGCGCATCTCCGGTCATCGACGAAGCTATTTGCCGACGAGACGACGGCGCCGGTGCTCGATCCGGGCCGCGGGCGCACCAAGACTGGCCAGCTTTGGGCCTATGCGCGAGACGACAGGCCCTGGGGCGGATCGGCCCCGCCGGCGGTCGCCTATGTCTATGCGCCCGACCGCAAGGCGTCGCAGCCAATCGCGCATCTTGCCGGCTTTAAGGGCGTTCTTCAGGTCGACGGCTACGCTGGCTATCGCGCCCTTGCTGAAAAGGGCGAGGTGAGCCTCGCGTTCTGCTGGTCGCATGTGAGACGGCGGTTCGTTGAACTCGCCGTCGGCGGCGCCTCACCGATCGCCGCCGAAGCGCTCCAGCGCATCGCGGCGCTCTATCGAAACGAGAACGACATTCGCGGCAGAGCGCCTGACGAGCGGCGCGACATTCGCCAGGCCAGAACTCGACCGCTCATCGCCGATCTCGAGCCGTGGCTGCGCGAGAAGCTCGGCCTCATCAGCCAGAAGAGTAAACTCGCCGAGGCGATCCGCTATGCGCTCGCGCGTTGGGAGGGCCTTACCCGGTTCCTCGACGACGGCCGAATCGAGATCGACTCCAACACGGTCGAGCGCTCGATCAGACCCATCGCCCTTAATCGCAAGAATGCGCTCTTCGCCGGCTCCGACGAGGGGGCTTCATACTGCTCATCTCGTCATGTCCTTATATCTCAAAGAGATTTTTCTGGTGATAGTCAGACGGCGGCGGGCGTCGCGACCGCCGAGCGCTGGCTTCGCGCCGAACGGTCTCGCGCGCCAACTCGGCATGGGGGATTATCCAGGGCGCGCCCTTGCACGGCTGGCTCGCGGAAAGCGCTCGTTCGGCGATCAAGCGACGCACGGTTGACGTACTGACGTCGAGGATCGCGGCGGCTTCATTGATCGTGGCCTCGCCGCGCTCGGCCCGTTCCCCCGGTCGATGAATTGCGATGCCGTTCTGATGACGCAGCGAGCAGACACTGCCGCGGGTCCAACTGTGGTCGTGGCTCGTCGTTTTTCCCGATCGATTGAGAACCATGGCGATCGCGTGATCGGGCATGTGACGGGCCAATGCGCGCAAGAGGTCGACGATGTCAGCGTCGGTGACCCATCGCGTGTGGCCGAACTTGTTTTTCTTCACGTCGAGGCGCGTGTGATCTCCACCTTGCCAATGAATGACAAGCTCGAGGCTATAGCCGACGACGTCGACGACAATTTCGGAGATGACCGTGCGGATAATTTTCTTGCGCGTCTCGGCCGTAGCGCCTGGGCTGTCCCAGGCTTGTGTTAGATCTCGGCCCAACATCATGAGGCGGCCTCGATCCGCGACGGAAAGAGCCTCCGCCTGTTCGGCGCCGAGTTGGTCGAGTTCGGCTTCGAGATTGCGCACCACGACCAGCCGCTCGTTCCAACGTCGCTCCAGCTCGCCAGCTACGAGCCGATTGTCCGGATCGGCCGCATCGTACTGACGCTGAGCACGGGCCGCCTCATAGCGGGCTTGCTGAAGCGCGAATTCGAGCTGTCCTTGCTTCTCCGAGCGCCTATGACTACGGGCGTCAATCGCCGCCAAGGCCGCCTCCACACCCAGGGGCTGGAGGCGATCGAGCACCTCCTTGGCGACCATCCGGTCCGCACGCATTCCGCTGAAGCTGATGCAACGGGCCGCCGCCAGATGAGAGAACGCACCGACGCATTGGTAGCGTGCGGCCCCGTCGCTGTAGCGGACACGAAGCTTTCGTCCGCACCGCGCGCAACGAAAGAGACCGACCAGCAGAGCTTCACCGCGGCGAATGGCGCCGCGGCTCATGAACCGTTTGCCGTTGGCGTTGTCGGCGATCAGGGTCTGATTCCTCTCGAAATCGGTCCAGGAAATATAGCCCTCGTGGTGATCGGGGATCAAAACGCCCCAGCTTCTCCAATCGCGCTGCATATTCCGTAGGACGTGCTTTCGCCCGTTCTCGATGACGACGCGCGTCGTTCGACGCCCGAAGGCGTAGGCGCCGGCGTAGACCGGGTTGGTCAGAATATGATGCACGGTCGAGTACACCGGCGTTTTCCAGACGATCCGCTCGGCAGCGGTTCCAACCGTCAAAACAGGCAACGGAATCTTCTCTTGCCTGAACCACACGAGCACTTGCCGGATTGATTGGAGTTCCGCGTACCTGCGAAACACCAGGCCGATGGCTTCCTGGACGCGCCGATCGGGATCCTTTTCGATCAGATCGCGCCCCGTCTTCACGTAGCCCACGGCCACGGTCAAGAAGAGCTCGCCGCGACGCGCCTTCTGCTTCATCGCTTCGATGGAGCGCTGGCGGAAGACCGACAGCTCCATTTCGCTCATCGTCCCTTTCATGCCGAGCAACAACCGGTCGTTCGGCGAAGCAGGATCGTATACGCCGTCTTCGTCGACGATGATCGTGCCGACCAGGCCGCAAAACTCCAGAAGGGTGTGCCAGTCACGCCCGTTGCGGGCCAGGCGCGACGCCTCGACCGACATGACAGCGCCGACGCGCCCCTCACAGATCGCCGCGAGCAGCCTCTCGAAGCCCGGGCGTCTGACGCCGCCAGCCGATCGGCCCAGGTCGTCGTCGATGACCTCCACGTCCTGCCAGCCAAGCAATCTCGCTCTGTCGGCAAGGCCATATTGTCGACGCTGGCTCTCCAGATTGTGAGCGACTTGCTCAGCCGTCGATTGCCGGACGTAGACAACTGCGCTGCGAGCCAGATGTTCAGGCGAAATCTTCGTCATCGCACGTCTCCGCTCGGTTCGCGGGCGCCTTCTCCGGCGTGCTATTCATCGCTTCGACCAACAGCGCCTGCAGTAAATCCAGCGCCTCTCGTCGCTCGGTCTCCGTGAGTTGGCTCACCGGCGCCGAGGGCTCGAAAAGATCCTTTTGCGGCAGGGTCCAATGTCTCGCCATTCGCGCCTCCTTCGCCGGGGACGGCGTTCCCCGCCGATGAGGCTAGGATCGAATCCAGGAAGGCTCGAAGAGCGCGAAGCTGGGCGACGGAAATGCAGGGAGCTTCAACGACCTTGACGTTTGCGGCGTCCGACTGCGTCATCCACTCCGGAACGAGAAACGAATCGCCTCGCTCCGTGCGGAGCGTCAGATGACGAGCCCCGCCATGCATCTGATCGGCGACGACAATGGCCGGCTTCTCGAATAGCGGATGGAAGGGATAGGAGACGACGACCTCACGGCCCAGACTCCCGGCATCATGGCGTCGCGTCGGACGGCGGCGGAGAAAACTGGGCGGTCATCGCCTCGCTGGTCGAAAGCTGCAAGCTCAACGGGGTTGACCCTCACGTCTATCTCGCCGACACACTCGCCAAGATCGTCAACGGCCATCTAAACCGCGATATCGACGATCTCCTGCCATGGGCCTACGTGAAAGCGGAGCCGCTCAAAGCCGTGGCCTGAAAACGCCGCTTACCTTCATCCTATTACTGGGGCCGCGAGATCGCCCGCCTGGGCCACCAGGTCAGCCTGATCTCGCCGAAATTATGTGAAGCCTTACCTCAAGCGCGGGAAGTCATATGCGCATGACGCACGCGCGATCTGCGAAGCCGCATCGCTGCCCGGACATGCGATTTGTCCGCGTAAAGAGCGAAGAGCAGCAAGCGGCGTTGACGCAGCATACGTCCCGACAGCGAGAAGCATCGAGAACCTGGGAAAGCTGGTCCGGATGCTTGCAGCGCCAGTTCGCCTCCTCTGCCTTATACCAAAGGTCCCGCTGGCTGACTCACGGGGGATTCTCGAATCGCGAGCATGATGATTCAAGGTGGCATGGAGGGTTTGGCCATGCCGTCAGCAGTGAAGTTGCGAGAGGACTATTCGGCTGAGGAGCTTCGGGCGCTGGCCCGCCGCACGAAGGACGTGAACCAGAGCCGTCGGTTGTTGTCGCTGGCTGCGGTGCGGGAGGGGATGGACCGGGGTTCGGCGGCGAGGATCGGCGGCATGGACCGGCAGACGCTGCGCGACTGGGTCCATCGGTTCAACGCCGCCGGCCCCGAGGGCCTGATCGACCATTGGACCGAGGGCCCCAAGCCGCGCCTGTCGGCTGCGCAGCTGGCCGAGTTCGCCGCCATCGTCGAGGCCGGGCCGGATCGCGAGACGGACGGCGTCGTGCGCTGGCGACGGGCCGACCTCAAGCACGCCATCGCCGCCCGGTTCGGCGTCGATTTCCACGAGCGCTACGTCGGAAAGCTTCTGAAGAAGCTGGGCTTCTCCCACATGAGCGCCCGCCCGCGCCATCCGGCCCAAGACGAGCGGATCGTCGAAGCGTTTAAAAAAAAGCTTCTCGCGCACGCTGAGCGCCCATCTCGAGGGCGTGCCGGAGACGGCGCCGATCGAAATCTGGTTCCAGGACGAGGCGCGCATCGGCCAGAAGAACGGCCAGGTCCGGCAATGGGCCAGACGCGGGACGCGGCCTCGCCAGCCGGCCGACCAGCGCTACGACAACGCCTACCTGTTCGGCGCCATCTGCCCGGCCCGCGGCGTCGGCGCCGCGCTCGCCTTGCCCTACGCCGACACCGAGGCCATGCAGCTCCACCTCGACGAGATCTCGCGCCACGTCGCCGAAGGCGCCCACGCCGTCTTGCTGCTCGACCGGGCCGGATGGCACACGACCGGCGCCCTCGACGTGCCCGAGAACATCACGCCGATCTTCCTGCCCTCGCGCGCCCCCGAACTCAACCCGGTCGAGAACGTCTGGCAGTACCTTCGCTCGAACTGGCTCTCCAACCGCGTGTTCGAGACCTACGACGCCATCATCGACGCCGCCTGCGAGGCTTGGCAGAAGCTCATGGCCTTGCCCGACGCCATCACCTCAATCGGGATGCGCGATTGGGCCCACGTCGGTCAGGAGCCATGACCGTTGGTATAAGAGATCCTTGAACCGATGCTCCAGGGAGGGCAAGCAGTTTCTCAGCTCAGATGAGAACCGCGCTTCAGATGAGACCCAAGTGAAGCTTCTTCGACTTTCTTACTTGAACGTGGCCCCGCCGACGACCAACTCGCGGCGCATCAGTTCATCGCCCGCTACGGCCCTCCGTCCCGATCTCTGTGCCTCGAGAATTCGAACCGCTCCTTCGCCACAGGCAACTGTCATCGAGTTATCCAAAATCGTTCCGGGGGCCCCCGCCGCGGCTACCGTTCGAACTCGTAACAGCTTAACTCGTTCAACCCGGCCCGCGATTTGTAGGCGCGAGAAGGCGCCTGGCGTCGGGGAAAGACCGTGAATGTGGTTGCGGATCCGTTCGGCGCTGAAAGTCCAATCGACTGCTGCTTCGGGTTTATCGATCTTATGAGCGTACGACGCTCCAATGCCCGCTTGAGCCTCGAATCGTAGAGTTCCCCGCTCGATCGCGTCCAGACTCGTTGACGTCAACGCCGCTGCGATTTCTGTGAGCCGCGCCGCTAGATCTCCGGCAGTATCCTCTGGCCGTATCGGGACCACCTCGCGAAGACCAACAGGGCCGGTGTCCAGACCTTCCTCCATCAACATCAGCTGCATGCCCGTTTCAGTGTCGCCGGCCATAACGGCCCTTTGTATGGGCGCCGCCCCGCGCCAACGCGGCAGCAGAGAGGCGTGCAAGTTCAGGCACCCGAATCGGGGACCTTGGAGAATCGGCTTTGGTAGCAGCAAGCCATATGCGATAACAATGCTGACGTCCGCCCCGTGACTTTGAAAGACCTCTTGCGTCTCCTTGACTCTTAAAGTCGGAGGCGTGAAGACGGGAACCCCAAGCGCTTCAGCAGCCTGATGAATGGGCGTTTTCCGGGTCTCAAGGCCGCGACGACCGCCGGGCTTCGGCGCGCGCGTATAAGCTGCAGCGATAGTGTGTCCGTCACCAGCAATCTTTATTAGCGTCGGAACCGCGAATTCCGGCGTACCCATAAACACGACGCGCATTGTTGGGCGATAGCATCAGCAAGAAGCACCGTCAAAGCGTTAGGTAGCGCGCGTCCATAAACGCCAAGCCATTGAGATAATTCAGTAAATCGTTAATTCGGCGGGTGCAAGGCCCGGCGGTTTCGAGTAGGCTTTGCGAATCAAGCCACTGATTCCAAAGACAAAACCGCCACCGCCGGAGCCCGACAATGCGTCAGGAACGCACCGTCCAGGCCAGCCTATTCGATCTTTTCGCCGATCACGAGATCGGCCGCGAGCTGAAGGCGATGTCGCAGTGGCTGGACGAGCATCGCGAGCTCATCGGGCTGGTGGCGGAAGATCTGCGGCGGCATGACGTTATGGAGACCGGGCGACAGGGTCTGCCGGCCGAGTCGGTCTTGCGCTGTGGGCTTCTCAAGCAACATCGCCAGCTGAGCTATGAGGAGCTGGCGTTTCACCTTGAAGACTCCGCCTCGTTTCGCGCCTTCGCCCGGCTGCCACTGTCGTGGACCCCGAAGAAGTCGGTGCTGCAGAAGACGACCAGCGCCATCCGGGCCGAGACGTGGGAAGCGATCAATCGCATCCTGCTTGCCAGCGCGCGGCAGGCGAAAGTCGAAACCGGCAAGGTCGTTCGGCTGGACAGCACGGTCACCGCCGCGCTGACGCATGACCCGAGCGACAGCAGCCTTCTCTGGGATGCGGTGCGCGTGATGGTGCGGCTGTTGACAGGCGCCGATACCTTGATCGGGGGCCGTCTCGTATGGCGCGATCATCGGCGGGCGGCGAAAAAGCGGGCGCGCGCCATCGAGTACGCCCGCATTCGACCGAACCGAGTCCCACATTATCGTGAGTTGATCAAGCTGACCCGTGCGACCTTGACCTACGCCGATCAGGCCGCGGCGCTGTTATCGCAGGCGCTGGACCCGGTGACGGTGACGCAATGGCAAGCCGAGTTCCGGCACTATCGCCCGCTGATTGAGCGGATCATCCGGCAAACCGAGCGTCGCGTTCTTCAGGGCGAGACGATCGCCGCCAACGAAAAGATCGTCAGCCTGTTCGAGCCGCACGCCGACATCATCGTCAAAGGCGGACGCGAGGTTGAATATGGGCACAAGCTCAACCTGACCACTCTCATGTTCGCCGTTTCAAGTAGCAGGCACAAGAAAGCGTAGCTCGCGCGCGAGCGGTTCAGAATGGCCGCCACTGAGCAGGGCAGGAGGCACGATCATCAAAACGACGGTTGATCATGCTCTGATGCGCGGGTTGGATACCGCCGGACCGGTGATGCGTCGCGGAGCTTCCTCTGTCTAGCGGCCAGCGTCGGAAAATATCCGGCTGATAGTGGACGCGAGGGTTCTCCTGGCCGTGACCGTGCCTCCAGCCTTGCTCAGCTTTGGATAGATGCGTTGTCGGCGATGACCTCCTTTTCGTGAGGTCCGCTGTCGATCTCAGCGCATCAAGCGCCGGCGATCTGAACGTGCTTGGCGATCGCCCAGGCAAAGCCCGCCAGTTCTCGAGCGATCGCGGTCGTGACCACAGTGGGTGATTTTCCTGCCCGGGCAAGCTTGCGATAGCGCCGACACAGCCTTTCTTGGGCCTTCCACGCGGTGTCGCGGATCGGCTTTGCCAGACCCTCCTGGCGCAACAGCTGCTCCCGGCTGATGCGCGCCGGGAACCGATAACTCCAGGCTGTGTTTCGGCGTGCAATTTTGACCCCCTAGCCGGGGGGATCGGCGTCCAAAATTGACCCCCTAGTTTTCGCTCTGTTCGGCTGCCCGCGTTTGTGTGACGCGGGCGGTGGGGGATGCTGGTTGTGGAGACGATCGCCCGGATACGGCGCGAGCATTTATCCAGGGGCAAGTCGATCAAGGAGATCGCCCGCGATCTGAAGATATCGCGCAATACTGTTCGGAAGATTCTACGCTCGGGCGAGACATCTTTTTCCTACGAGCGAGAGGTCCAGCCACGCCCGAAGTTGGGACGCTGGAAGGCCGACATCGATCGGATGTTGACGAAGAATGCCGACGCGCCAGCGCGCGAACGTCTGACGCTGATCCGGCTATTCGAGGAGTTGCGGGCGCTGGGCTATGAAGGCGGCTACGACGCCGTCCGACGCTACGCCAAGATCTGGAGCCGCGAGCACTCGAGCCAGTCGGCTACCGCCTACGTTCCGTTGTCGTTTGCGCAGGGCGAGGCCTACCAGTTCGACTGGAGCCACGAGATCGTCGTGATGAGCGGCGTGACAACGACCTTGAAGGTCGCGCATGTCCGCCTCTGCCACAGCCGAATGATGTTCGTACGCGCCTATCCGCGCGAGACCCAGGAAATGGTGTTCGACGCGCACGATCGGGCGTTTGCGTTCTTCAAGGGCGCCTGCACGCGCGGCATCTACGACAACATGAAGACGGCGGTCGACACGATCTTCGTCGGCAAGGATCGGCAATACAATCGCCGCTTCCTGCAAATGTGTTCGCACCATCTCGTCGACCCTGTCGCCTGCACGCCGGCGTCAGGCTGGGAGAAAGGCCAGGTGGAGAACCAGGTCGGCCTTGTTCGTGAGCGCTTCTTCACGCCACGGCTGCGGTTCAAGACGTACGATGAGTTGAACGCCTGGCTCATGGACAGGTGCATCGCCTACGCCAAGGCCCACCCGCACCCCGAACGCCCCGAGCAGACCGTATGGGAGGTCTTCGAGGAAGAGCGGCCCAAGCTCATCGCTTATCGCGGTCGCTTCGACGGGTTCCATGCGCAACAAGCCTCGGTGTCGAAGACGTGCCTGGTGCGGTTCGACAACAACAAATACTCGGTCAGCGCCAGCGCAGTCGGTCGTCCAGTCGAGGTCCATGCCTACGCCGATCGCATCGTCGTCCGCCAGGATGGGCGTATCGTCGCAGAGCATCCCCGCAACTACGGTCGCGGCGAGACAGTCTACGATCCCTGGCACTATGTTCCGGTCCTGGCCCGCAAGCCTGGAGCCCTGCGCAACGGCGCTCCGTTCAAGGATTGGGTGCTGCCGGCGGCGCTCGAGCGGGTTCGACGCAAGCTCGCCGAATCCGATGATGGCGACCGCCAGATGGTCGCCATCCTGGCCACCGTGCTCACCGATGGATTGCCGGCGGTGGAAGCCGCCTGCGCTCAGGCGATGTCAGAGGGCGTCCATTCGTCCGACGTGATCATCAACATCCTCGCGCGCCAACGCGATCCTGGACCTGTTGCGCCCATCTTCACCCCGGATGCGCTGAGGCTCCGACATGCGCCGGTCGCTGACTGCGCGAGATACGACCAGCTCAGGAGGGCATGACCATGGAGAGAACCGAAGTCCTCGAAATGATGGGCGAACTGAAGCTCTATGGGATGAAAAGCGCATACGACGAGACGCTCGCCACCGCGCTCAAGCGCAAGCATGAGCCCCAGCAACTGGTCGGCGATCTGCTCAAGGCCGAGATATCGGAGAAGCAGGCGCGTTCGATCCGATACCAGCTCACGACCGCCAAGCTGCCGCTCGCCAAGGATGTGAACGACTTTGCGTTCAAAGACACGCTGATCAATGAGAACCTGGTGCGCGATCTTGCCAGCGGTGTGTTCGTTGCTCAGCAACGCAACGTCGTCCTGGTTGGCGGAACCGGCGCCGGCAAGACCCACCTGGCGATCGCGATCGCACGAAGCTGTATCCGCGCCGGATCGCGAGGCCGCTTTTTCAACACCGTCGATCTCGTCAACCGGCTAGAAGCCGAGGGTCGATCTGGCCGTCAAGGGCGGCTCGCCGATTATCTCACGCGGCTCGACTTCATCGTTCTCGACGAGCTCGGCTATCTTCCGTTCGCGCAGTCCGGCGGCCAGCTCCTGTTCCACTTGATCAGCCGTCTCTACGAACGCACGTCGATCATCGTCACAACAAATCTCGCCTTCGGTGAATGGCCCAGCGTCTTTGGCGACCCAAAGATGACCACCGCGCTCCTGGATCGTCTCACGCATCACTGTGACATCGTCGAGACCGGCAACGAGAGTTGGCGCTTCAAGAACCGCGCCTGAGCTCTAGATCGTTCCTCACCCCCCCGCGCTCGCCCCGGCTGCGCAACCCCGACCAGCTCCGCCGGGGCAAGCGCTGCCGTCAGTGCGACATCAGGGGGGTCAATTTTGCACGCCGATCGGGGGTCAGTTTTGTGAGCCGATTGACACGCCAGCACCAGGCGTTGGCGGGCGGCGAAGGCGGACACCATGTGGATGGCGTCCTTGGCTCCTTTGTTGCCCGAGCGCCGGGAGGTCTTGCCGTCGATGGCGATGAGTTCGACCGGCGTCTTCATCAGCGCGCCGATCCAAGCCACGAAGCACCGCCGGAACGCCTCAGCGTCGAGCGTGGCGAAAATGTCGCCGAGGTGATCGTGGCTCGGCGTGCCGTTGACGAAGGGGAGGAAGCGCCGCAGCAAGGCGAGCTTCCGCTGGCCGAAACGCGCGATGTCGGTGAAGCCCTCCGCGCCGGCCAGAACCGCCAGCAGAGACAAGAGCAGGATCTCGTCGAGCCGATAGGCCACCTCTCCTGGCTGCCGATGGTCTGGCATATCATTGAAATGAATCAGGAAAACTGTTGTCTCAAAACCCGCCGCCGCCATCGCCTCCGAAGCGTCCACCGTCGTCCTCCCGCCAACCGAATCAGCGGAGATCGACAGATTCAGCACTTTGCGCGTTTGTCACCAACTTCTTCACCCGATCGCCATGTAGAATATAGTCATTGGGCTTGCGAAACCCGTCATATATGGTCATATATGTATGCTGAGAGAAATACGAAGAGACACGCGCACCAGATGAGTAATAATCGGAAGTCTTTACGATAGAAAAGCTCAGTCATGACTCTGGGGATTGCAGCAATATTAGCGAATGCCCCGGCAGCCAACAAGGGGAGGGCAAGGTCCTCAAACCCCGGCTAGCCGGGGTCTTGGGAGGTTGAAGAACACACGAGGGGCGTCGGCGAGGGTTCTGGCGAGGTCGGTGGCGAAGCGCAGGAGGGTCTGGCGGGCGTGGCGGACGACCTTTCCCACCGAGTTGAGGACGAGGAAGCGCAGTCGCTTGGGTCTGGCCTCGCGCAAATCCTCGGGTAAGCCGACGCGCTTGAACGCGGATAGAAGATTGTACAGGAGCGCGTTGAGCCGCAGCCAGGCGGCGTTGGCGCCGAACTTCTGGCTCGGCAGCGCCCACCCGGCGAGTTCGTTCATCAGCACGTCGTGGGCGTGCTCGATCGTTCCCGCTTTGCCGCGATGCCAGCTGATGATGTCGAGGCCGCTGCCGCCCTTGGGATCGGAGCGATTGGTGACGATGCAGAAGTGTCTGACGCCTTCCTCCGAGCCCAGCAAATCGCCTTGGGCGGGACGAACGCGAAGCGCCAGATAGCGGCGCGGCGTGACCTGGTCCTTCTTGTACACGCCGTCGTCGGGAAGGTAGTTGACCTCCGCCCATTCGCGCACGCGGCCCGCTTCCACGTCCGCAGGCTTCCAATGATCGTTCGGCAGCGCCAGGATCGCCTGCTTCAACGGAGCGCTCATGTCGGCGCTGATGGCGTAGGCGATGGCGCGCTCGTCCATGAAGGTCATGGCTTCGTGCTCATAAACAGCGCTGTCGCCGCGAACATAGATTTTGTCGAAGGTTCCCGGCAGCGCCGCCACCGCCTTCTCGATCATCCGCGCATTGCCGCAGCCCGCCGGCGCGTTGCCGTCGCGGAACTCGTCGGCGACGATGACGTCCTGCTCCGCCCACAAGGCCAGAACCGGCTGGTAGCCGCGTTCGCCTTCGAACGTGTGTTTGGCGCTGCGCTTGCTCGAAGCGATCACCGTCGCGTCGATGTCGAGCGTCGCCGACCGCACCGGCTTGCGGCATTGCAGATCGAGGATCAGCTCGCGATTGGCGGCGGCCAAGCCCAGGAGCGGCGCGCTTTCCGAAGGCACGGTCGACTTGCCCTCATGCAAAAGCGGCAGATCGTCCTCATGAAAGCCGGTCAAAAAGTCGCGCGCCGTTTGGGCCGCCGGCAGCTCGTAGCCAAGCAGCCCAGCCAGCGCCGCGTCCTGTCGGAGACGATCGAGGTCCTCGCAGCACTCGCCCCCGGCCGCCCACAGCGCCAGCAGGCTCTCCACCATCTGCGACGACGACAGTCCGCGCTTGTGAGCTGGACCCCGGATTTGGGACCACTGGCTAAGGTGTGAATGACCTGCTCTGTCGCAACCGATGGAGCGAGAAATGACGAAGTCACGCAAGAAGTTTGATGCGGCGTTCAAGGCGAAGATTGCGCTCGAGGCGCTGCGGGAGGATGCGACGGTTCCGGAACTGGCGAAGCGGCATGGGGTGCATCCGAACCAGATTTATGCCTGGAAGAAGCAGGTTCTCGACAATGCGGCGAGCCTGTTCGCCCGCGGGGCGAGCGCTTTGGGCGATGGCGAGGAGGAGCGCGAGCGCGAGGCGGCCAAGCTTTACGCCAAGATCGGCCAACTGACGGTCGAACGGGATTTCTTGGCAAGGAGGCCAGGTCGATGAGCGCGCCCGATCGAAGAGCGATGGTCGAACGGCCTCGCAAGGACCTGTCGGTGCGCCGCCAATGCGCGCTTGTGGGCGTGGCGCGCTCGGGGGTCTACCGCCCCAAGCCCGTCGCCGAGGCGGACGATCTGGCGGTGATGCGCCGCATCGACGAACTGCATCTCGAACTTCCGTTCTACGGCTCGCGGCGAATGACCTTCGAACTCAACAAGGAAGGCCGTGGGGTCAACCGCAAGCGAGTGCGGCGGCTGATGCGGGTGATGGGGATCGAGGCGCTGGTTCCGCGCCCCGGCACGAGCAAAGCCGCGCCCGGGCACAAGATATACCCCTACCTGCTGCGCGGCCTGAAGATTGTCGAGCCGAACCACGTGTGGGCGGCCGACGTGACCTACATCCCGATGGCGTGCGGCTTCCTCTATCTGGTGGCGATCATCGACTGGGCCAGCCGGGCGGTTCTGGCATGGCGGCTGTCGAACACCAACGATGCGAGCTTCTGCGCGGCGGCGCTGGAGGAGGCGCTGATTCGGTTCGGAAAGCCGCGGATTTTCAATACCGATCAGGGCTCCACTTTCACCGCCGAGGCTTTCACCAGCAAGCTTGTGACGGCCGGCGTCGTGATTTCGATGGACGGACGCGGCCGCTTCATGGACAACATTTTCATCGAACGGCTGTGGCGCTCGATCAAGTATGAAGAAGTGCATCTGAAAGCCTACGCCGATGGCTGCGAGGCGCGGTCCGGCATCAGTTCCTGGATGAACCTCTACAATTTTCGGCGCCCTCACCAGGCGATGAACAACCAGATGCCGATGGCGGTGTGGCGCGCCGGCATGGACAAAATCGAGGCGGCGGCGAGGGCTGTGGATATGCCGCTTCGCTTGGACAACGCAACCGCGTTGCCCACATACCCACAGCAGAGACAGACGCAGCAAGAAGCGGCTTGACTTTTTGAAGGACAAGGGCAGGCGAGATTACACCTTAAATTCAGCGACCCGTGGTCCCACCAACGGGGTCCAGTTCATTGCGCGTCTTCACCTTCACCCAATTGTCGATCATCGCCGCCGCTCCGGTCTGGCGGAACGCCTCAATCAGGCTTGGAACGCCAGCCCGCGGCGTGACCAAACTCGTCTCCAGCGCATCGTCAATCTCGAAACCCAGCCGCTCCCCAGCCATCACGCGTCCCTTCCACCCATTGGGTGAAAGCTACCTGAGTCGCGCCTAATCTCAGAACAAAAACACAATCAGACACTTCTCTTCTTCACCGCACTGCCCATCCATTCAGCAGGCGGAGTTTGAGGAAGGTACCCCCACAATGACGCATCTTCTGGAGCATTCCACGCACCATTCTCGCCGGGCGGAGCCCAAAACTGTGATGAGAAATAGAGGAACAGCGGTGTGGCCAACAGGTTCGTGACGACCAAGAGGACGAGGGCGCCATCTCTTGAAATACGTGAGGCGTTCATGCGCTTAGGTTCAAGGGTGGGAAATAGGCCAGGAGCCGTTTGTTGCATCGGTCCATCCCTTTGTCCACCATTTAATGTGGTAAGCGAGACCCGACTCCCAGTTCGAAGAATGGATCAGTGAATAAAGCGCTCCCGCTACGAGCGTTTCGCTATAGGAATAACCCGCTCCAGCCATGTATACGCCCACTGCGTAGTTGGAATAGAAATTCCCGTCTTTCCGTTGAAATTCGTAAATCCCAAACTGCCCGACTGAGGAATTGGCGGCTTTTAAATCTCCCCTATTCGCTTGGCCCGCAGCGTACACCTTAAGGAAAACGGCGTCTGGCGGCGCATGAAACTGCGTTCCGTCGCTCGTCGTGTACGAAACGGCATCATCAGGCACGTCACGGACAGGCTTTAGTTTTTGCCCGGGCGCCGGTTTATCCGGTTGTGACGGATCCGCGTCGGTGGGGCTTTCGGTTCGCGTCGAGGGGTCATTGGGCGTCAGCGTTCCCTCCGCGCCCGCGTCGGGGCTCATCTGCGCGACAGTGGCTTCATTGGCGGTTCCGCCGTCGGCAATCGCGTCAGTTGCAATATTTGTCCAGGCTCGCGACCTGGACGCCCGTGGGCTGGGCTTGCGCGCTACGCTGCCCACGGTGGCGACTGCGCCGTCCGCCGTCGCGAAGCGGCCGCGCTCGTCGTGGTGCGGATTGAGTTTCCGCAGCGCCTTTGAGGCGCTGTCCTCCGCGACCGGCGCCCCGCCTGCCGTCGTCCCCAGCCCCAGTTCGGCCCGCGCCTCCTCGCGGGTCTTGATGCCCGCGCCGACCAGAATCTCGAGCGTCTGCGCCTGCTGCAGCGGATCGACCGCGTCGTCGCCGACCCAGACGAATTCGAGGCCGGGCTCGCCCATCGAGACCTGGATGATCTGATCGAGCGCGCTCTTGATCCAGCTTTTCAAGGGCACCAGCCCTTCCTGCGTCGCCTGGAGCCGCATCGTCTCGCCGCTGGCCCGGTTGACCTGCGACACGAACGGCGAAGCGGGCACCGAGAAGGCGTAGCAGATCACCTTCGCCAGCCACTCGTCGTAGAGGTCCTTCAGCGGCGGCTGGCGCGTCTCGATCAGCTTGAAGTCGGAGGGCATGAACTTGACCATCCGGCGCCTTGCCGAATTGCCGCTCATCAGCGCGTCGAAATAGTCCTGGAACTGGCGGATCTGATCGCCGGTCCATTCCTTCGGCAGGGTGGCGAAGGCGTCGGGCGAGGAGCCCGTGCGGTAATAGTCGAGCGTCGCGATGTCGCGCCTGAGCGCGATGTTGATGGTGAGCGCGATCTGCTCGACGGGACTCATCCCATAAAGCCGGTGCGCCTGCTTGTTGCGCGGCAAATAAAGGAGTTCGTCGAAGGAGAAGTCGGCCGCGGGCACGCCGTGCAGGATCTGCTGAAAGGCGGGATCGGGCGCCTCCGGCGCGCGCCCGTCCTCGCCGATCAACGGCTTGATCGTCGCCCCGTCGACAATGTCGAGCGAATAGAGCGCGCCGCCGCGGCTGTAACGCGGATAGATGGTCGCCGCGTCGATGACGAGCAGGTCCTCGATCAGCATGCGCAGCCAGTCGCCAAATGAATGGCGCCGGTCGGGGCGGGCGAGAAAGCCGAGCGCCTTGTCGATCCGGGCCGATGCGTCGGGCAGGTCGGCGCGCGCCCGCTGGCGCACTGTGTAATTCTGAGCGGCGACCTGATCCTTGCGGGTCTCGATGACGGCGCGCAGAAGCGGCAGCGCCTCGGCGAGCGCGCGCAGTTCCGCGAAGGATATGCCGCCCTCCGAGCGCGGGATGTAGTTGAGGTTGGCGCCGAACGCATAGTCGAACTGGCGGCCCTTCACGTCGGGCGGGGCCTGCGGGGCGAGCGGCTGCTGCGGGCCGAACCAGCTGTCGGGCGAGACGCCGGTGATCGCGTAGCGCGTCGCCTGCGCGAGGCGGGCGAAAACATTCGGGGTCAGCGGGCGTTCGATGGCGTCCGAGGACATGCGGTTGGTTCCTTGGGGCTTGAAGAGGGCGTGAGGCTGCGCGTTGCGGAAGAGGGGTTTGAGGCGAATTGGCGGGGAGGTGTAACGAGCGGCTTCGCCTTCCCTTAGCGATTGACGTCTAGGTTCGGGTCGCTTTTTGTTCGAGGCGGAGCGCCACTCATGCGTCGTGCGGCCGGGTTCGCGGCGATCGTCTTCTGCCTGCCGGCGCATGCTGAGCCCGCGCCGCGCTGGACGTTCTGCGTCGCAGCGGCGCAAGGCGGCGCCGAAGTCTGGATCAGCGAGGTTTTTCTCGCCCAAGGCAGCCGGGAGCGGCTCGAGGGCGACTTCAAGAGCGCGGTCGAACGCTTGGGCGGCGCAGGAGCGAGCGCGCTATGCCCGAACCCACGCCTGGACAAGACGGTCGCGGAGAACGCGCAATTTGACGTCGAGGCGTTCAACCGCGAGACCGGCGTGAACGTGCACACGACGCCGGCAAACGCGTTTCCGGGGAGGCGGTAGCGGAGTAGCCTTGCTACCCCCCTGCCCAATACCGATCATCCCCCCGGAACTCGCCCGGTCGAGGCCGAGCAGGTCGGCGATGCCCCAGACGAGCGCATCCGCCCGGTCGGGCGAGAAGCCCGCCGCGCGGCGGTCGAAGTCGGGCGTCAGCGCGCAAAGCTGGTCCTCGAGCTTGGCGAACGTGCCGGAGTGAAAGACAAGGCCCCGCTCGTAGGCCGCAGCGATCGGCTCGGCGCGCAGGAATTTCCCGCGCGTCGCGGTGACGGATCGCACTGGCAGATGCGGCTCGGCCTGACGCAGGACCTCCGCGACCATGTCGCCGCCGTTGTTGATTTCGGCGACAACCCGGTTGGCGCGAAAGCGCCGGTAGGCGGCGCCGACCCGTTTCGCCCAGGCTCCCGGAGTGTCGCCCTGGCTCGTCATGTCAGCCAGAACGTAGAGGCGCCCGTCGGATGCTTTGCCGGCGACGACGAGGCCGCATTCGTCCGAGCGCGCGCCCGAGCGTGCGGGCGGATCGACCGCGACGACAACTTCGGCGAATTCTTGTGGTGCGCTCTCGGGCTGAACGCGCTGCCGCTCGATCAGCGCCCGGCTCCACAATGCGCCCGGCGTCTCCTCGATGATCTCGGCGAACAGCTCCTGCCGGCCGATAACGCGGCCCTCGTAACGTCTGGCGATGCGCTCGAGGAACGCTTTCGCCAGATGACCCCTATTGTCGAAGGTCGAGCCGCGGGTGACGATCGTGTCCCTGTCTGCGGAGAGCTGCTTGACGATCTTCGTCGGTCGCGGCGTCGTCGTGACCACCATTTGCGGCTGTTCGCCGAGGCGGAGGCCGAGCATCGCCTGATCGAACGCTTCGGGACGCCGCCAGGCGGCGACCTCGTCGCACCAGAGCTTCATGTGCTGCTTGCCACGCAGGCGGTCCGGTTCTTCGGCGGAGAAGAGGAGCGAAATAGCGCCGTTCGGCCATTCGAGGCGGCCGGAGGAGGCAAGATAACGGGGCCGTTCGTCCTTGCGGCAGATGTTGAGAATCCCCAATTCGCCGAGCACCATCACGTCGCGGACGTCATCGGCAGTTGGTCCGATCAGGTTTACGATGCGAAAGTCCTTCGACCATTGGCGCACCGCTTCGGCGCCCGCGCGAGTCTTGCCTGCGCCGCGCCCGGCGAGAATGAGCCAGACGATCCAGTCGCCGAGTGGCGGCGCCTGGTCCTGCCGCGCCCAAAAGTTCCAGTCGTAGAACAGGAGCGCGCATTCGAGCGGGGACATCTCGCCGACGACACGTTTGCGGTCGTCAAGACGGAGCTCGAGAACATCGCCGATCCGCTGGATTCGTTTGCTGTGTCCGAGAGCGGCCCGCGGCGGGTCGATGGCCGCGGGCGTCGCGGCCTCCGCCGCCGCCTCCGTCATCCTTCTGACGCGCCGTCAGACTTGTCCAAGCCGAGGCGTTCGGTGACGGAGTTGATCTTGGTCAGGAGCCGCTCGCGCTCCTCTTCGGCGTATTGCTCGAGGGCCGGGCTCGCGCGCGAGAAGCCGAGATAGCGATCGAGACGGTCGAAAATCTTCAGGGCCTGGTCGACCGCCTCGAGTTCCCCCTTCTGGACGCGGTCGAGGACCAGGAGGCAAAGGCTCTCGAGCCTTGTGATCTGGATTTTCGCGAAGTCGGCGACCGGCGCCACCCAGCGCCGGCCGAGCTCCTCGCGCACAATCGCTTGGACTTGCGGAGCGTCGAGCTTTTCTTCGGCGCCGATCGCGTCGAGGCCGGCGCCGCCGACAAGCGCCGCAAGCATCCGCTTCGCGCAGCTCAGTTTCGCCTCGCTCGGCGAGTTTGGAGAAGCTTCGGGCATGGGTTGGCTCTATTTGAGGCGGAATTTGAGGCGGAGGGAAAGCGCGCATGCGAAAGCGGACCGCCGCTTGAAGGCAGCGACGCGAATGCAGAGCGATGAAGTGAAGGGCGGGATGCGCCTGTCGCGCTTCTCGACACTGCCCACTATGCCGCGAACGTCGTAAACAAGCAAGGATTTGTTTGTGGAAGACTTAATTTTTAGTCAGATATACACTTTATTTCAGATAGTTAAGTCGATATGCTAACGTTCTGCCTGACGTAGGTTTCGGCTGCCACAGACGCGCGTCAATCCCGCAGGAGTTCGTTGATGCCGGTCTTGGCGCGCGTCTGCGCATCGACTGTTTTCACGATCACGGCGCAATAGAGCGAGGGGCCGGGCGAGCCATCGGGCATGGGCTTGCCGGGGAGCGAGCCCGACACCACGACGGAATAAGGCGGCACGTAGCCAACGTGAACCTTGCCGGTCGCGCGGTCGATGATCTTGGTCGAGGCCGATATGAAGACGCCCATCGAGATGACCGAGCCTTCGCCGACGATTACGCCCTCGACGACCTCCGAGCGCGCGCCGATGAAGCAGTCATCCTCAATAATGGTCGGGTTCGCCTGCAACGGCTCGAGAACGCCGCCGATGCCGACCCCTCCGGAGAGGTGCACGTTCTTGCCGATCTGCGCGCAAGAGCCGACGGTGACCCAGGTGTCAACCATCGTCTTCGCGTCGACATAGGCGCCGAGATTGACAAAGCTTGGCATGAGAACGACGTCTTTGGCGATGAAGGCCGAGCGCCGCACGACGCAGCCCGGCACTGAGCGAAACCCCGCTTCACGATAGCGATTGTCGCCCCAGCCCTGGAATTTGGACGGGACCTTGTCCCACCATGTCGCGCCGCCCGGGCCTCCCTCAATGAGCGAATTGTCGTTTAGGCGAAAGGAAAGCAGCACCGCCTTCTTCAACCATTGGTTCACTTTCCAGGAATTGGGGCCTGACGCACTGGGGATTTTCTCTGCCACGCGCGCTTTGCCCGAGTTCGAGCAGGTCGAGCGCCTTTTCGACTGCGTCACGCACGTCGCCCGCCGTAAGCGGCGAGATCTTCGCGCGGTCCGCGAAGGCGTCATCGATCATGTTCTGAAGGCAGGCGTCGGTCATGGCGGCTTGCGCGTCCTCATGAGAAAAAGGCGCGCGACATTTCCTTGCGACCTGACGGCTTGTCAATGGAGGAGCAGAGGGTTGTGCGCCGAACCTTTTGGAACCCTCGCTTGAAGGGCAAAACTTAAGGAGCGAATTTAGCACTTGGCGCCCGCGCGTGCTTCGACGAGCTTTGTCAGCGGCGCTTAGTAAAGGACGACCGATTTGCGTATGCCGCAGAGACGGACGCGGAATGGCGCATATTTGATTCTTTGCTTCCGGACCGTGGCGAACGTGGGCCGCCGATTGTGGACAGGCGGCGAACAGTCAATGGCATTCTCTGGGTCCTGCGCACCGGCGCGCCCTGGCGCGACATGCCGGCGCGCCATGGCAACTGGAACTCGGTGTTCGTCCGCTTCACGCGCTGGAGCAAGCTCGGGGTGTGGGACGCAGTGTTCGAGACGTTGGCGAACCTTGGCCCGCCGGCGGACGCCGAGCATGCCATCGACTCGACCATCGTGCGGGCGCATCAGCATGCAGCCGGCGTAAAAGGGGGAATCAAAATCAGGAGGCGCTTGGTCGCTCACGCGGCGGCTTCTCGACCAAAATCCACCTGCGCACCGACGCCAAAGGACGGCCGCTCGTCTTCGAACTGACCGGCGGCGAAGCGCACGAGGTCAAAGGCTACGATGCGTTGATGGAGCTTTGCGAAGCGCAGCCGGGGAAGCTCCTGGGCGACAAGGGCTACGACGCCGACGCAGATCCGCGATGACCTCAAAGACCGCGGCATCGAGCCGGTCATCCCGCCGAAATCGAACCGAAAAGAGCCAATCGATTACGACCGCGAGGCCTACAAGCGACGCAATATGATCGAGCGCTGCATCAACGCACTCAAACAGTTCCGCCGCATCGCCACCCGCTATGAGAAACTGCCCGAGCTTTTCTCTCCATGCTATGCATCGGCGCGGCAAAGCTCTGGATCAAAACTGTCAACACGGCCTACTAGGTCAGCCTCACTTTTCGCCTCGACGGATGGACGATCGCCCCGCATAGCAAACCGAGCCTCCAGTGGCTGTTTTTCAGATTAGCTCAACAAAGCGATGAGCCTGCCGCATTGCGATGGGGATAAGCTAAGGCTTATCGTTGCCTGACCAAAGTAGTAGTATTTGATACCTCGCGTCCAATAGTTGAAGTGAATTCAAAGTGCGAGATAGCTCTTAGTTTCAGTGAACCCCGGATCGATCTCTCGGCCCTGAACTATGCTTGTGAGGAAAATCCAAATGACCGATGCGGCTCGAAGCGACCTCTCTAACGATCGACCGGCCTACCCTGTAAGGGAAAGAGTGGGCGCCGATTCGGCGGGAATGGCGTCGGGCCAGCCCGTTGGCTCGGGCTTAGCGCGCTTCTCAGTCGCTTCCGACAAGGCAGCGACCGGATCGCGCCGCCAACGTTCAGAAAGCGCTTCGCATCTGCTCGCGGGTGATTTCATGAGTTCGCCGGCGATTGCCGCTCGTGCGACAGAACCCGTGTCCTCGGTTGCGCGGCTCATGCTGGAGTCGGGCGTCGGCGGGGTTCCGGTGCTCGATGCCGGCGAACGACCGGTCGGCATGGTGAGCGACGGCGATCTCCTGGGGCGTCGAGGCGAAGGAAGTCGCGATTGGTGGCTTGAGATGCTGGCCAAGCAGTCTCCGCCTACCGGCCTTTTCAATAGTGCTTTCGAGCGCCCGGTTGGCGAGGTCATGAGCGCACCCGTGATCACGATTTCGGCAAAAGCCTCCGTGCGGGACATCACCGAGGCGTTCCAAGCGCACCGGATCAAGCGCCTGCCGGTGCTGGACGGCGAAAGGCTAGTCGGCGTTGTGAGCCGGGCGGACCTTCTCTGCATCGTTGATAGCTTGCCTGCTGCCCCGCCTGTCCGGCCCGGTGACGGCGGAGGACTCCTCGCCTTCTTGGAGTCCATGATCGGCGGCGCTTCGCTTCGCGGCGGACTGGAGCGCCCTCCCGAGCCGACGCAGGCCCCCGACCCGGAAAAGGACGCGGCGCCCAGCGACCTCTCTGCAGATGCGTTTTGCGACGCTGTCCGCGCATGCAAGGCGGAATCGCTGGACCATAGGCAATCGTCCAAACATGAAGCGCAGCTTGAACGCCAGCGGCAGGTAAAGGCGCTCCTTGAGCAACATGTGAGCGACGCGCAGTGGAGCGAGATGCTCGACCGAGCCAAGCTCGCCGCGCGCAACGGCGAGCAGGAATTCATGATGCTGGGTTTCCCTTCGGATCTTTGCAGCGACGGTGGCCGAAAGATCGACGTCGTCGAGGAGGGCTGGGAGGGGACGCTGCGCGGCGTGGCCGCCGAGCTCTACAGCCGCTGGCGAACGGAGCTCAAGCCGAGGGGTTTCGGCTTGAGCGCGCGGATCGTGAGTTACGAAGACGGCATCATCGGCGACATCGCCCTCTACCTGATCTGGAGGGGCGATTGACCAATCTCGGCAAGCCGGCGATCGGGCGAGTGCTGACATAGTCACCGACGCCCCACTTTCTGACGAAAAGGACCCAGGCACATGCAGAAGACGATGAAGGCCGCTGTCGTTCGCGCGTTCGGCAAGCCGCTCGCGATCGAGGAAATCCCGGTTCCCGAGCCGGGGCGCGGGGAAGTCCTGGTGAAGGTCATTGCCTGTGGCGTCTGCCACACCGATCTCCATGCTGCGGACGGCGACTGGCCTGTGAAGCCGAAGCTGCCGTTCGTGCCGGGCCATGAGATCACGGGCGTCGTCGCGGCCTTGGCCCCGGAGTGACCAGCCTGAAGGAGGGCGACCCGGTTGGCGTCGCCTGGCTGCACGACGCCTGCCTGCGCTGCGAATATTGCGAGACGGGATGGGAGACCCTCTGCGAGCATCAACACAACACCGGCTACAGCTGCGACGGCGGTTTCGCCGAATATGTCATCGCCAGCGAGCGGTTCGCGGCCAAGCTGCCGGAGAATGTCGATTACGTCCGCATGGCGCCCATTCTCTGTGCCGGCGTGACGACCTTCAAGGGACTGAAGGAAACGGAGGCGAGGCCGGGCGAATGGGTCGCGATTTCGGGAGCAGGCGGCCTGGGTCATCTTGCTATTCAGTACGCCAAGGCTATGGGGCTGCATGTGGCGGCGCTCGATGTCGCGGCGGACAAGCTCGCACTCGCCAAGGCGACGGGGGCGGAGGTCGCCGTTGACGCACGATCCCCGGACGCGGTGGCCGAAATCTTGAAGGCGACCGGCGGGGGGGCGCACGGCGTACTGGTTACTGCCGTGTCGCCGCCCGCCTTTTCGCAAGCGCTGAGCATTGTTCGCAAGAAGGGAACGGTTGCGCTTGTCGGGCTGCCTCCCGGCGCGTTTCCGACCCCCATCTTCGACGTAGTCCTCAAGCGAATTACCATCCGAGGCTCGATCGTCGGCACGCGCCATGATCTCGACGAAGCGATCGCCTTTGCCGCCGAGGGCAAGGTCGGCGCTCATTGCGAGACCACCACCCTCGAGCGTATCAACAGCGTGCTTTCCGATCTCAACGCTGGCCGAATCGACGGCCGCATGGTGCTTGATCTGGCCGGGGACAATTGGTTGAGCGCGCGGAAGAGCGGCACGGCCGCGCGCGCCGACAGTGGGATGGCGTTTGTTTGAACGACCAAGACTGGAGCTCAATCCCCACCGGCTTCGCGCTTCACCAGTGCTAAGCCACTCCCGAAGAATGTCAGGATGGGCAAGAGAAAATCAAAGCCGATCTGCGTGGCGATTAACCGTAATGTGGGCCGAGGCAACACGCGATGATGGAGAGTCAGTTGCACGATTCTACGATGCTCGACCAAGCGATGGAGTATTGGAAGGACGCGTGGCAGCGGAGCGTGCTAACATTGGAGGCGCTGAATGAGAGGGGAAACATCCATCTCGCGCAAGCGGCGAAGGACGTGCGGAATGTGCTGAACTTCGCCAACGAGCTCATCCTTGACGCGCGCAAGCTGCCGCGCCCGGCCAATTATGGGCTTGTCCGCATCGTTCCGCCCGAAGGCGCGGTTGTCGATCCGACAAAACCGCCGATCGTCGTCGTCGATCCGCGCGCCGGCCATGGGCCAGGCATCGGGGGCATGAAACCCGACAGCGAGATCGGAGTGGCGATCCGCGCCGGCCATCCATGCTACTTCGTCGGCTTCTCGCCTGAGCCGATGCCGGGTCAGACGATCGAGGACGTCTGCCGCGCAGAAGCGGCGTTTATCGAAGAGGTCGCCCGTCGGCATCCCGACGCCGAGAGCAAGCCGATCGTCATCGCCAATTGCCAGGCCGGTTGGCAGACCATGATGACGGCCGCCATCCGCCCGGATCTGATGGGCCCGATCGTGGTCGCAGGCGCGCCGCTGTCGTATTGGGCAGGCGTCCGCGGCAAGAACCCAATGCGGTATACCGGAGGCATGCTCGGCGGCACGTGGCTCACCGCGCTCTCCGGAGACCTGGGCGCCGGCAAGTTCGACGGCGCCAACCTCATCGCCAATTTCGAGCAGCTCAATCCGGCAAACACGTTTTGGACGAAAGAATACAACGTCTATTCGAAGGTCGACACCGAGAAGCAGCGCTTTCTCGAGTTTGAGACCTATTGGGGCAGCCCGGTCCTGCTGAACGCCGACGAAATTCAATGGATCGTCGACAACCTGTTCGTCGGCAACAAGCTTTCGACCTGGCAAATTCGCACCTCCGACGGAGTCCGGATCGACCTACGAAACATCAAGTCGCCGATCGTCTGCTTCTGTTCCTGGGGCGACAACATCACGCCGCCGCAGCAGGCCCTCGACTGGATTCTCGACCTCTACGACAACGTCGACGAGATCGTGGCCAACGGCAAAACCATCGTCTACTCGCTGCACCACACGATCGGGCATCTCGGCATTTTCGTTTCGGGCAAGGTCGCTTTGAAAGAGCACCAAGAGTTCGTTTCGTGCATCGACATGATCGACGCCATGCCGCCGGGGCTTTACGAGGCGACCATCACCGAGGCCACCGACAAGACCGAGAACCGCCAACTCATCGACGGCAAGTATCTCTTCCGTCTGGAAGCCCGGACGCTCGACGACATACGCGCCTTCGGCGTCAATAGTGCTGACGACGAGAAGCGTTTCGCCACGGTCGCGCGGGTCTCCGAGGTAAATCTCGGCCTCTATCGGACCTTCGTCGAACCGTGGGTTCGGGCCATGACGACGGAGGGGACGGCCGAGGCCTTGCGCCAAATGCACCCGCACCGCTTCCGATTCCGCATTTTCTCTGACGAAAACCCGTTTATGTTGCCGATCAAGGCGGCTGCCGCGGAGGCACGCTTAAATCGGGAGCCCGTCAGCCCGGACAATCCGTTCCTCTCATTCGAGAAGGCGGCGTCAGACTGGATTACGACCTGGCTTCAATCGTTGGGCGAGGCCCGCGACGCGATGACGGAAGCGACGTTCTTGAACACCTATGGGTCGCCGCTTATCCAGGCCGCGGTCGGCCTCATGGCCGAACCGAATGCGGTCCCTGGTCACATCGAGCGCGATCTCGAGCGCGAGAGCGCCGCAGCCGAACTCGCTAACGCGCTCGAGCACCGCTTTGAGGCCGGCGGCGCGGACGAGGGCGCGCTTCGCGCATTGATCTACATCCGCAGGCCCGACGGCGCCGCTGACGAGCGCGGCTTCCGCATGCTGAAGATCATACGCGACACGAGAAAGGCGAACAGACAGCTGACGCTTTCTCAGTTCAAGGACCTGCTGAAGGAGCAATTCCAGCTCGTCCTGTTCGACGAAGAGCGGGCGATCAAGGCGCTGCCGAAGCTCGTCCATCCTGGCGAGCCTGAGTCCGACGCGGCGCTGGATGCCCTGCGGGCGCTCCTGGTGGCGCCGGGACCCTTGCCCACGGAAGAAAAGAGCCGGGTCGTCCGGGTCGAGAAGCTGCTCGGCGTGAAGCTGGTGAAAGTTTAAGATAGGAGCCTGACAATGGTGGATGAATCCGAACCGACCGGCGGCGAGAAATATAGGCGCCTGATAGCCGCGGCCCAGAAGGCGACGAAAATCAAAGTGGCTGTTGCGCACCCCTGCGACGACGTCTCGCTTGGCGGCGCGATCGAGGCCCACAAGCTCGGGCTCATCGACCCGATCCTGGTCGGCCCGCCGGAGCGCATTCGAAACGCGGCGAGAGACACCGGGCTCGATATCAGCCCGTTCGAGCTCGTCGCGTCGGCGCACAGTCATGATTCAGCGGCGAAGGCGGTCGGCCTCGTTACGGCCGGCCGGGTCGAGGCGTTGATGAAGGGCAGTCTCCACACCGACGAACTTATGGGAGCGGTGGTCGCGCGCGAGGGCGGAATCCGCACCGAGCGCCGGATCAGCCACTGCTTCATCATGGATGTGCCCGGCCATGCCGAGCCGCTCATCATTACCGACGCGGCGGTCAACATCGCCCCTGATCTCGACGCCAAGGTCGACATCATCCAGAACGCGATCGATCTCGCGCATGCGATGGGCGCGCCCGAGGTGCGCGTGGCGATCCTCAGCGCGCTGGAGACGGTAACGTCGAAGGTTCCGTCCACGATCGAAGCCGCGGCCTTATGCAAGATGGCGGACCGTGGTCAGATCACGGGAGCGCTGCTCGACGGGCCGCTCGCGCTCGACAACGCGATCAGCCCGGAGGCGGCGGCGATCAAGAAGATCGTCTCCCCCGTCGCGGGACGCGCCAACGTGCTGGTCGTTCCGGATCTCGAGGCGGGCAACATGCTCGCCAAGAGCCTCTCCTTTCTCGCCGATGCGGACGCCGCCGGCATCGTGCTCGGGGCGCGCGTTCCGGTCATTCTGACGAGCCGTGCCAACTCGCTCTTAACTCGCCTCGCGTCTTGCGCCGTGGCGGTCATGGTCGCGGCGGCGCGGCGCAAGTCGACGGCTCCGTCTATTCATTGAGAGGCGATTTTGAGCATGAATGACGGACCGTTGCGCCCAGTGCTGGCGGGGCAAAAGGCGCTCGTCGTCGGCATCGCCAACGAGGATTCCATCGCCTACGGCTGCGCCAAGGCGTTCCGGTCCGTCGGGGCCGACCTCGCCGTTTCGTGGCTGAACGAGAAGGCGCGGCCCTTTGTCGAACCGCTCGCCCGAGAGCTCGAAACCTCGATCACGGGCGAGGTCGACGTTTCCGTCCCGGGGCAGCTGGAGGCGATCTTCGAGCAGATTCGCACAAGATGGGGCAAGCTGGACATTCTCGTCCATTCGATCGCCTTCGCGCCCAGGGCCGATCTTCAGGGCGGGCTTCTCAACTGTTCCGCCGAAGGCTTTGCTAAGGCGATGGACGTTTCCTGCCATTCCTTCGTCAGAATGGCCAAGCTCGCCGCGCCGTTGATGACAAACGGCGGCGCGATGTTCGCCATGAGCTATCTTGGCGCGAACCGGGTGGTCGCGAACTACAACGTCATGGGCCCGGTCAAGGCGGCGTTGGAGGCCGCCTGCCGCTACTTGGCTTATGAACTCGGGCCTCAAGGGATCCGGGTGCACGCGATTTCGCCGGGCCCGCTGAAGACGCGGGCGGCGTCGGGCCTGAAGCATTTCGAGCTCATGCTGAACGAAGCCGCGCACAAGGCGCCCTTGGGCGAGCTTATCGACATCATGGACGTCGACTATGCCTGCGCCTATCTGGCGACGCCCTTCGCCAAGCGCATCACCGGCGAATTGGTGTACGTCGATGGCGGCGCCAATCTCGTCGCTTGACCGAAAGAGGACTACTCGTGACGAAATCCATTGCTGTGATTAACGCCGGGTCATCGAGCATCAAGTTCGCCATCTACGAGGCGAGCGATAGCGAGAGCTGCCTTTTCCGGGGACAGGTCGAGGGTATCGGGGTTAAGCCGCTTCTCAAGGTCTCTGACGCTGCTGGCGCTGGGGTCGAGGAGCGGAGCTTCGACCCGCACGGCTTCGACCACGGCGCGGCCACGCGCGAGATCATCGAGCTGGCGCGCAGGTTGCTCGTCGAAGGTTCGGTTGTCGGCGTAGGACACCGCGTGGTCCACGGCGGCATAAAGTACGCAAGCCCCGTGCGCGTCACCGAAACTGTGCTCAACGACCTCGCCGAGCTCACGCCGCTCGCGCCCCTGCATGAGCCGCACAATGTCGCGCCCATGCGCGCGATTATGAAGGCTGCGCCGCAGCTTCCACAGATCGCCTGCTTCGACACGGCGTTCCATCGCACCCAATCCAACCTGGCGCAGGCGTTCGCCCTGCCGCGGCGCTTCTCTGAGGAGGGCGTTCGCCGCTATGGGTTTCACGGCCTCTCCTACGAGTTCCTCGCGTCGCGCCTGAAGGAGCTCGCGCCGGAGCTCGCCAGCGGGCGGATCGTCTTCGCTCACTTGGGCAATGGCGCGAGCCTGTGCGCGGTTAAGGACGGCCGCAGCGTCGCCTCGACCATGGGGTTCACCGCCGTCGATGGCCTCGTGATGGGAACGCGCTGCGGGTCAATCGATCCCGGCGCGATCCTGTACATGATGCAGCGTCACGGCATGGACGCCGCGGCGATCGAGGATCTGATCTACCGGCAATCGGGTCTCCTCGGCGTGTCCGGCATTTCTTCGGACATGCGCGCGTTGCGCGCCTCAGCCGATCCGGCGGCGAAGGAGGCGATCGCGCTCTTCGTCTATCGCATCGTGCGGGAATTGGGCTCGCTCGTCGCGGCCTTGGGCGGCATCGATGGGCTCGTGTTCTCCGCTGGAATCGGCGAACGCGACGCCTTGACCCGCGCCGAGGTTGTCGAAGGCTCACGCTGGACGGGCGCCATTCTCGATCCCGCGCGAAACGAACACACCCGCGAGGGACTGATCAGCGCTGACAACTTGTCCGTTGCGGTCTGGGTCATCCCGACCGACGAGGAGCGCCTGATAGCGCGCCATACCGCGGCGATGCTTCAATAGGCGGGCGCAGTTCCGCTCTATTGAGGCTGGGCGCCTTCCACGGATGATCGCCCTGTTGGAGCCGGCATCTTTTTTCGTTACCCGACTGCCGCGGCCAACCTCGCTGTGGCCGCGATCGATGAGGCCGAGCAGATTGCGCTTGGTTTTCTTCCCGATGCGCTTCCGCGGCTTCCTGAGTTAATTTTGCGCCACAGGAGCAGCGGGGTTTGCACACATGGGCACAGCGACGATCTCGGCGCTGTCGGCTCTTGCCGTCACGGCGATCGGCGGATTGACCTCGGGCCTCACGACGTTGCTCAACCAGAGCGCCAGGCGCGGGCCGAACAGATCCGCCACGACCTCGGTCGCCGCGAAGATCTGGTTAGGGATTTCATCGTCGCCGCTTCCAAGACCTACGGCGAGGCGCTCGTCACCAGCGAGCCGCGGGCGCCGGACCTCGTCAATCTTTATTCGATGGTCCGCCGGATGCGGGTGTTCGCCATGCCACGGTCGGTCGCAAGCGCCGAGAAACTCATGCTCGTGATTATTGACACGTACTTCCAGCCGAACAAGACAATCCGCGATCTCCATGAAATGATGAAGACCAGAGGGGGAGTCGATCCTCTCTGGGAGTTCAGCGACGCGGCGCGGCACGGGACATAACGACCCTTTTCTTCGCAGGACCGCCCGAGGGTTGGGGCGTCAAGCCGACGCCTCGTACCTGAAAAAACCCCTGCCAGTCTTGCGGCCGAGGTAACCCGCGTCGCACATCTGCTTCAAGAGCGGGCTCGGGCGGTACTTCGAGTCGTCGAAGCCGGTGTAGAGGGTCTCCATGATGTCGAGCACGATATCGAGGCCGATGAGGTCGGCGAGCGACAGTGACCCCATCGGGTGGTTCGCGCCGAGCTTCATCATCTGGTCGACGTCTTCGGGCGTCGCCAGACCCTCGTGGACGCAGTTGATCGCCTCGTTGATCATCGGCACGAGCACGCGGTTGACGACGAAGCCGTAGGAATCCTTCGACACGCGCGCCTTCTTGCCGATGTCCTCGGTGAGCTTGACGATCCTGTCGCAGGTCGCGTCGGTCGTCTGCAGCGCCCGGATGATCTCGACGAGCTGCATCACCGGCACGGGATTAAAGAAATGCATGCCGATGACGCGGCCTGGGACTTTCGAGGTCGAGGCGATGCGGGTGACCGAGATCGAGGAGGTATTGGTGGCGAGGATCGCCTCGAGCCGGCAGACGTGGTCCAGGTTCTCCATCACCGCCTTCTTGACGTCGAAACGCTCGAGCACCGCTTCGACCACGACGTCGCAGTCGGCGAGATCCTCGATCCTGGTCGTAGGCGCGATGCGCTTTAGCGCCGCGTCGCGGGCGTCGGGCTCGAGCTTGCCGCGCGCGACCACACGCTCGAGGCTCTTCTTGATTGCGCCCATGCCCCGATTGAGGGGCGCCTCGGCGAGGTCCTGCAGCCGCACCGGATAGCCTGCGACGGCGAAGGATTGCGCGACTCCCGCCCCATTGCGCCGGCCCCGACCACGCCAACCTCTTTGATGCCGTCGATCATGTCAGCTCCTTTTTATCCCTTGAGGGCGCTGCCTCAATTGATAAGAAGAACCCGGTCCCGATGCGATTGCCCGCTCGTCTTGCGGACTCATCCTTTGGCTTAGGATGTCTGGCGGAAGTCGTATGCGCCAATGCGTCGGCTCACTTGGCTCAACCCGCGCTGCGCCTAATATCGACATCGCAATAAACGTCAGTCTGTTCTCGACTTCCAGAGGACAGAATTCCGGTTGCGGCCGTCGCAATTCTTCCGCGAAGGCGAAAGGCAATGGTGATGCATAGGCAAGGCGTCATATCAGCGAATCGGCTTGAGGACGTCGAGGCGTCGGGTCCACGGGCGGCGGGGAAGCGCTTGCGAGAGGCGGCGCCAATGATCAAGTGTCAGATCGCAATAGCCGCATTGATCGCTGTCACCGCGGCGGGTTGCGACAAAGCTGTCCCGCCCGCTTCGGAGGCCCGGCCCGTTCGGACGGTCACCGTCGAGCACGGCGCTGAAGGCGAGATCGTCTCGCTGACGGGCCATATTCGCCCCAAGGACCAGGCCAGCCTCGCTTTTCGCCTCCATGGCCGGATGATCGAGCGGCGGGTTAATGTGGGCGATGTGCTGAAGGCAGGCCAGGTCGTCGCCCGGCTCGACCCCCAAATTCAGGACAATGCGCTGCGCTCGGCAGAGGCCAATCTCGCCTCGCTCGAGGCGGTGCTGACCCAGGCGCGCCTCACCTTCGGGCGGCAGCAGCAACTCATCAAGGACGGCTGGACCACACGCGCCAATTTCGACGAGGTCCAGCAGAAACTGCTCAGCGCCGAGGCCCAGGTCAACTCCGCACAGGCTCAGGTGCGGACCGCGCGCGAGCAGCAGAGCTACACGGTGTTGTCAGCCGACTCGCCGGGCGCCGTCACCGCGACCGGCGCCGAACCGGGCGAAGTGGTGCGCGCCGGGCAGACGATCGTGCAGCTCGCGCGTCAGGGCGGACGCGACGCCGTCTTCGACGTTCCCGAGCAACTCATCCGGAATAACCCGCCGGACACGCAGGTCGACATCGCCCTCACCAACGACCCACGGGTGAAGGCGACCGGCCAGGTGCGGGAGGTTTCGCCCCAGGCGGACGCCGCGACGCGGACATTTCAAGTGAAGGTTGGGATCACCGATCCGCCGGCGGCGATGAAGCTGGGAGACACTGTCGTCGGCCGCATCCGGCTGGCCGCGCCGCCCGGCGTCGAGGTGCCGGCGAGCGCCCTCACCGAGACAGGGGGACGCCCGGCCGTGTGGGTGGTCGATCCTCAGAGCAAGACGGTGTCCCTGCGCAGCGTCGAGGTCGCTCGATACGATCAGGCGGACATCGTGATCAGCAAGGGGCTGAAGACAGGCGAGTTCGTCGTCACCGCCGGCGTGCAGACGCTGCGCCCCGGCCAAAAGGTTCGCCTCCTGGGAGCAGGCTGATGAACTTCAACCTCGCCGAATGGGCGATCCGGCGCCGTTCGCTCGTGATCTGTTTCATGCTGGTCGTCGTGGTGGCGGGCGTTGGGTCCTACCTCCGGCTCGGCCGCAGCGAGGATCCGGACTTCACCGTCAAGACCATGGTCGTGCAGGTCGGGTGGCCCGGCGCCACGGTCAGCGACACGCTCCAGCAGATCACGGACCGCCTCGAGCGCAAGCTCCAGGAGACGCCGAACCTCGACTACCTGAAGAGCTACACGACCGCGGGCCAGGCCACGATCTTCGTCTACCTGAAAAATTCGACGCGCCCGGCTCAGGTGCCGGACATCTGGTATCAGGTACGCAAGAAAGTCTACGACATCAAGAACGACATGCCGCAAGGCATCGTCGGCCCCGGCTTCAACGACGAGTTCGGCGACACCTACGGCATCGTCTACGGTTTCACCGCCGATGGGTTCACGCATCGTGAGCTGAGGGACACTGTGGACGACGTCCGCAAGAAGCTCCTCGAGCTGCCGGACATCTCGAAGATCGACGTTCTCGGGGCCCAGGACGAGCGCGTCTATGTGGAGTTCTCGACCGAGCAACTGGCGGGCCTCGGGATCGACCGCGCCGCGCTGATCGCCGCCCTCAACGCCCAGAATGCGATCACGCCTCAGGGCGTGGTTCAGACTAAGGTCACTTCGGACAATAACTAAATCGCGACGGGTCGTCGTGCGTCGGAATGACTTAGGTGTCGGCGATTCCGGGCTGTGGCGAAGAGGCGTAGTTCGATCGCATGATCGACGAGGCGGCGATTCGGCTGCGATGGGAGACGGTCGGGGCGCGGCTTGACGAGCGTGGTCGGCGGTTGTTTGCGGCGGCGGAGGTCCGGAGCGCCGGTCGCGGCGGTCTCGCGCTGGTCTCGAAGGTTACCGGGCTTGCTCGTTCGACGATCAATCGCGGCGAAGACGACCTCGACGGCGAGCCGCTTGCGAAGGGGCGGGTTCGCCGTGCCGGAGGCGGGCGTCGGTCGGTATCGCGAGCCGACCCGGGGCTCGTCCCCGCGCTCAAGCGGCTGGTCGAACCGGCGACATTGGGCGATCCCACGCGGTCCCTGATCTGGGTGTCGAAAAGCATGGCGAAGCTCGCGGCAGCGCTGACCGAGATGGGACATCCGATCAGCGCCGATACGGTCGGCGCGGAGTTGGCGAAGCTCGGGTTCTCGCGCCAGTCCAATCGCAAGGCGGATGAAGGCTCGCACCATCCCGACCGCAACGCCCAGTTCGAACACATCAACGCGAAAGTCGTTGCGGCGCAGGCCCGCCAACAGCCCGTCATCTCCGTCGATACGAAGAAGAAGGAGTTGCTCGGCAACTTCAAGAACGGCGGAACCGACTATCGTCCGAAAGGCGATCCGCGGCGCGTGAACGTGCACGACTTCGAGGACAAGAAGCTCGGCAAGGTCGTGCCTTATGGGGTGTATGATGTGACCGCCAATGCCGGTTTCGTCAGCGTCGGGATCACCAGCGACACCGCCGAGTTTGCCGTGGCGTCGATCCGCTGCTGGCTCGAACGCATGGGACGACAGCGCTATCCGCAGGCGCGAGAACTGACGATCACGGCGGACTGCGGCGGCTCGAATGGGGCGCGCGTGCGGCTCTGGAAACTCGAACTGCAAAAGCTCGCCGACGAGACCGGGCTTGCGATCCACGTCCACCACTATCCGCCAGGCACATCGAAGTGGAACAAGATCGAGCACCGCCTGTTCTGCCACATCACGCAGAACTGGCGCGGCCGACCGCTCACGGATCGTCTTGCCGTGGTCGAGTTGATCGGCGCAACCACCACCAACGCCGGGCTCAAGGTCGAAAGCGCGCTCGACACGCGCCGCTATCAAAAGGGCATCAAAGTCAGCAATGCCGCGATGAAGCGCCTCGACATCACCGGCGATCAGTTCCATCCTGAATGGAACTACACGATCAAGCCCAGGCCACCCTGAACCGTAGCACTTATTGTGCGGGGTGTCCTTAGCACCGAAATCGTCGCATTCGGGGGATCCTTAGCGAAGCTGTCCGCGCCCTCATCCCACTCCTTGAGGAAATCCTTGGTCAACACATGCCCAGCCGCTCTCACCGGCCGGTCGGCGAAGACGATGGAGTTGGGCGATACGCCGGTCATTGTCAGGGCGTTGCCCTGAAGGCTTGCCCCATGGGAGTTGATGACCGCCAGTGAGGGAATCATCTCGTTTTGCGGCGCACCGATCGTCTTCTGAGCGGGCGCGCTAATCGCGTCCTGCGCGAGCGCCATCGCCGACGGCGCGACGAGCGCGAGAGTCCCCGCGCAAAGGCCGATCGCAATGTTGTTAAGCATTGATGTTCCTCTCCATTTGAGTGCTGCGACTTTGCTTCAGAAGATTAGCTTCAGCTGCGTGCGCAACTGCCAGTCGGCGCCGGCTTCGTTCCTGCGGGCTGCCCGAAGGTTCATCATCTCACTACGCGGGTTCGATTTCGCCCGGCCGCCAGGTTTTGTCGAAAAACGGCTTCTCCGGCCCGTAGAGTCGAAGCAGGATGTTCCAGCTCCCGCCGGGAACCGTCTGCGCCCAGTTGGCTTCCTCGCCTGCCGGCGGCTTGGGGCCGAAATAGACGTCGACCGAGCCGTCGGCGTTGACCTTGAGACCCTTGGTCTGGCTGCTGACGCTCGGGAACTGCTGGTCAGTCTGCGCCATCGAGCGCGTCTGGTTGTCGTAGACAATCACCGACCAGAAGTCTTGACCGGGATGTTCGGCGGAAGATGCAGCTTGTAGGTTTTGCCGCCGTCGAGGACCTCGTCCTTCGAGTCGACGAACATCGCCATATACTGCGAGCCTTCGCCGACAATGCGGGTGTCCATCGCGGGCGTCACGCCGGTTGCGTAGAAGAAGAAGCCCGAGTAGCCGTCGAGGAGACGTGCGCGCCCGTCAGAGAACGTGTAGCCGCCGACGAAGCCGAGGCGCCAGTGACTCTTCGGGTCGTCCGGATACCAATAGCCATCCGCCCCGCGCCAGCGGAACATGATCGCGCGCGCGGTCGCGTCGCCGACCGCGGCCGCCTCGGTCAGTATCTTCTTCATCCGGTCGTCGGGCGCGAAGGGCTTGCCCTTGGTGATGCCGATCGAGTTCCAGAAGCCGAGGGTCGTCGGGTCGATCTCGTCGGTCGGCTCGTCCTGTACGACCTTGGCGAGCAACTCCCAGAAGCGGTAGTCGCCGGGGCCGACCATGTTGAAGTGCTTGCCCGACATGTCGACGAAATTAAGCTTCGGCGGGTTCGCGTCGCCGAGGCGGTAGATCTTGAGGGTCTTCTTGACGAGGTCTACTCCAGGCTTCGGATCGCCGTCGACAAGGAATGTCCGCCACGGAAGCCACACGCTGTAGGAGCCAGGGCGCATGACGTAATAGCCCTGCGGGACGTCGCCCTTCCAGCCGGGCGGCACGAACAGGTACTTCCCGCCCTCGCCCTTGTCTGGCCCCGTGATGCCGACGTCGCCAACCCACTTGTACCACATGTCGTCCGCCGCGCCGAGCACCTTGGGCGGAACCTCGACGACGAGTGGACCGTCGTGCAAATCAATCCAGAAGCAGGTGTAGGGCGTGTTGTCGTTGGCCGTGAGCTCGACGGTCCTCGAATCGACCATCGTCTCCCAGATCGGCACGGTCGTGTTGGCCGGGCCGATCGTCAGGATGCTGTCGCGATTGGCGACCTGACTGACCACCGGCAGCGCCAGCAGATAGGCCTGCACGGCGTGCTGGAAGCCGAGGTTGTCATAGAGCTTGTCAACGCTTACCGAGTCGGGAAAGCCGCCGAAGAAATGCAACGCGCCAAAGCGGGTATCGACTGTATCCGGCGAGGCGACGCCGGGCGGCATGGGTGTCGAGAACTTGAACTCGGGAGACGCCGGCGCGCCTGTCAGCGGCTGGGCGAGGCTGGAGCCCGAGCCGAACGTAACGCACGCCGCCAGCGCCGCGGAGATCACGACATATCGATAAGAGCGCATTGAATCGTCCCTTCAAGTTTCGCAGTGGACGCATGACCCCGGTTTGCAAACCGGGGGCAGTTTGTCGTCAGGCTGTCCGCTCAGTTCGCGTCCTGCGCGGCACGACAGGCGACTCCCAGCTTCTTCCTGTCTTCCTCGGTCAGCGCCACGGAGCGAGCGAGTTCCTCGGCTTGTCCCGTGTTGCTTCATCGATCCCGCTTCTTCGCCAGCTCCTCCATCATCGCCTTGATGGCCTCCGGCGACATGAGCGTTTCGCCGAGGTCGAAGGTGATCTTCTCCAGCGTGCCGGTGAACGCGAAGGGCACGTGATAGTCGGAATCTTCCACCGAAGTGCCGGTGTCGAGGCCGATATCGAAGGTCTCGTCCCAGGCCCAGATGATCGGCTGGGTATGGGGCAACGACTTTTGCGCCACCGTATTGCCGTTCACCGACAGCGTGCCAGTGCCCCCGCGCCCGATTGGTGCGCCCGTCGGGTCCGTCTTCCAGTCGAAGACGATGGTGTGCTTGCCGGGCGGCAGCGCGTCGGCGCCCTGCCACTTTGGCCGCTCAATGTCGAGCAGGTTCATGGTGAAGGTCGGCTTGCCGTCCTTGAGATAGAGCCCGTAGCCCGAGAACCGCCCGCCCTGGGTCACTAGCACGCCGTTCGCTCCGCCCTGCGGGACCTCGATCTCGGCGGTGATCTTGTATGGGCGGTTGATGATCGAGGGCGCGACGCCGAATTCGTTCGACGTCATCGGCGCGGTGTAGACGAACTGCGAGCGGCCCGCCGCCGGTCCCGGGCGCTCGACGGTCAGGATCGCGATCTGCGACGCGTTCAGCGGCAGCACGTTGTTGCGCACCGCCTCGATCATCCAGAGCTCCTGCATGCTCTTCAGCCGCTCGGGCTCCTGGGCGGAGAGATCGTTCGTCTGGGTCGGATCCTCCTTGAGGTTGAACAGCTCCCATTTGAACCCGTTCAAAACGTCGACCGGCAGGTGCCCTTTGATGCCTTCCCACGGGGTCACCGCCGGAATCGTGTTGGCCATCCAGCCGTCGTGTTAGATCGCGCGATTGCCGAGGATCTCGAAATACTGGGTGGTGCGCGTCGACGAGGCGTCGACGTTGGCCTTGTCCCAGGTATAGACCATGCTCACCCCGTCCCATGGGCGCTGGGCGACGCCGTTCACCATCGTCGGCTGAGGGATGCCGATCGCATCGAAGATCGTCGGTATGATGTCGATGACGTGGTGGAACTGATTGCGGATGCCGCCGGCGTCCTTGATGCGCTTGGGCCAGGTCACCACCATGCCGGTGCGCGTGCCGCCGAGATGCGAGGCGATCTGCTTCACCCAGCGATAGGGCGTGTCCATCGCAAACGCCCAGGGCACCGCGAAGTGATTATAGGTGAGATCGGTGCCCCACACCGGGATGAGCGGCAGCATCTGTTCGACGGTGTATTCATAGCCGTTGAAATAGGCGACCTCGTTCGGGGTGCCGCGGAGCGACCCCTCCGCGCTCATGCCGTTGTCGCCGCAGATGAAGATGATCAGCGTGTTGTCGAACAGGCCGAGGTTCTCGACGGTTTCAATGACGCGGCCGATCTCGTGGTCGGTATAGGCCATGTAGGCGGCCCAGACGTCGATCTGGCGCAGGTAGAGGCGCTTCTCATCGGCGGTCAGGGTCTCCCATCTCGGGAGAAAATCCGGCCAAGGCGGCAGCTTGGCGTTCGCCGGCACGACGCCGAGCTTCTTTTGGTTCTCGAAGATGCGCTCGGTTACCGCGTTCCAGCCGTCGTCGAACAGGTGCATGGCGCTGATCTTGTCCACCCACTCCTTGGTCGGATGGTGCGGCGCGTGCGTCGCGCCCGGCGCGTAGTGGATGAACCACGGCCGTTTCGGGTCGGTCGAGGTCTGGGTGGTGATGTACTCGATGCAGTCATCCGCCATCGCCGTGATTAGGTTCCACTCGCCTTGCTTCCCCATATAGGGGTGGATCGCTGTTGTGTTGCGGAACAGGGCGCCCGGCTCCCACTGGCTCGAGTCGCCGCCGACGAAGCCGTAGAAATATTCGTAGCCCTGTCCGATCGGCCAGTGGGTGAACGGTCCCTGCGGGCTCGCCTCCCAGACCGGGACGTTGTGGTTCTTGCCGAACCAGGCGGTGGAGTAGCCATTCTCCTTCAGAGCCGCCGCTCCTTGCGCCGTCTCGGGGCCGATGATGGAGTCGTAGCCGGGATAGCCGGTCGAGCCTTCCGCGACCATGCCGAAGCCGACGCCGTGATGATTTCGGCCGGTGAGCAGCGCCGCCCTTGTCGGCGAGCAGAGCGCCGTGTTGTGCATCTGGGTGTAGCGCAGGCCGCGCTGCGCCAACTTGTCCACCGTCGGCGTCGGCACGATGCCGCCGAACGCCGAATTCGAGCCGAAGCCCGCATCGTCGATCAGGACCAGGAGTACGTTCGGCGCGCCCTCGGGCGGCATGATGGTCGGCGGCCAGCCCGGCTGGCTATCGACCAGGTTCGATTGGATGAAGCCCTGGAAGGGCGGCGTCGGCGTCGGCAGCACCTTGCTGTCGGGGAACTCGACCGCTGTCGGCGACTGCGCGTGCGCCGCCGTGCGGAACCCGACGGCGCCGAGCGCCGCAGCGAGCGCGCCCTTGGCCGATGACAGAAACAGTTGTCGCCAATTCATGGAGCGTCTCCTCCCTGTGCGAGCGTCACCCCAGACCTCTCGCGACACGCGAGCAGCTTGTGCGGCGACAACGTCTGCCGAAACGTCGGCGAAAAACTATTGCAAGTCCCACCGCGCGAGTCTTTAACGCGGGAGCGCAAAAATTATCCGAATTTGACGCTGACCTGTGTCATAATGTCCGAAGCGAGGAAACGGAGCGACGGCAATAGGCGCCAAGGGTCGGTCAACATGCCGAAGGTCGCGACCATAAACGTGCGAAATTTCCGCGCGCTGGCCGACGTGCTCCGATCGCTTGGCGCCGACCCGGGAGAGGTCCTCGAAAGCGCCGGCCTCGAACCCAATCTGTTTGACAGCCTCGAAAAGACAATCCTCTATACGGATTTGGACCGCCTGCTGTCCGAGGTGATACGCGCGACCGGTTGCCGCGACGTGGGGCTTCATATCGGAATCTTGCAAGGGGTCACCGCGGCCGGATTGCCTGGACTGGTTTCGATGAACTCGCCGACTGTGCGCGAAGCGTGGGGTGCCATTATCGAAGGCTTGAAGACGACCGACAGCGGCGGCGCGGTCAGGCTTGACGTTAGCGATGGCGTCGCGTCTTTGGGCTATTCTGTTATCATCGATGGTGTCGGGAACGTTGAACAGTTCTGCGACGCTTCCGTGGCGATAATCGTCAACGCGATGCGCCAATTCTGCGGCGCGCATTGGCGGCCGGATCGCGTCTGTCTGATGAACGAACCGCCGAAGGATATCGAGCGGTTCGCGCGGTTTTTTGGAGCGCCGGTCGAGTACCAGGCGCCGGCGTCGAAGATCACATTCGATCGCGCCGTGCTTGACCGTCCGGTCAAGGTTCACGACCCCGCTTATCGGGAGATTCTAACGCCAATCCTGGAAAAGGCGATCGAGTCGCACTAGGCGATTTCATGTTCGGGGTGAAATCGATTATGAACTCCCATGTTGGCGATGGGCGCTTGACACGTTCCGAGGTCGGTCGGGCTTTGGGGGTCAGCGTTCACATCCTCAGCCGGCCTTGAAGTCGACTGGAGTCACATTCACCGATCTTGCGGAGCAGCTGAAGATCGAGCGCGCGCAAAGCCTCCTGCTCAAGGGAAAACATATCGGCGAGATATTCTCCGACCTCGGCTTCGCTCATGTCAGCTCTTTCACCAGAGCCTTCAAGAAGCACGTAGGCCAATCGCCCGCGCAATGGCGAGAGATGCGAATGACCGGCCGGCACGAGAGCATTTAGCGATTTAACCTGGAGAATGCGGAACCTGCACAGGTCGGGCGCTATCTTTCCTGACGCCCAGCCGCGCCGTCCACCGTCCGATCGGGAATGACCGGTTTACTGAAGGGTTTCAGACGCCGGCCCTTTCGGACGGTCGTGCGAGACGCGGGGGCCGGCGTTTGAAAGCCTCGTAAGGAGGAAACCGCGGGGAGGAAGGGCGCTGTTTGACCGAGCGCGGCCTATGGGGATTTGAGGATCGCGGTCGGATCGCCGATTTGGGGGCGGTGGCGGAAGGCGGTCGGTTTCATCGTCGGGAGCCGAGACGACGGGCTTCTTGTCGGGCGCGGATGAGGGCGACGGGGATGGGCTCGGCGGCTGGAGAGCCTGTGCGGACGTCGGGAGGACGTCGCGTTCCTGCTCCGGCGTGCGGCTGGAGGCGAGGGGAAGCGGCGCTGCGAGGCGGGACGCGCGGCGTCGGTCATGACGTGTCGATCCTGATCCGGCTTGGGGAAGGCGATCGCGCGGGGCGCGGCCCTTCGAACGTCTCGACAATGATCATCCGGCCGCCGCAGCAGGGGCAGCGCCGCGCCGGCGAAACGGCTTCGGCCTGGCCGTCGGTCTCGGCGTGCGAGCCCTCGGGTGCAGCCTCGGGCGCGGCGAGCGCCTGGCGGACGCGCTCGATGTTGCTGGCTCGGACCGCGCCGGCGAAGAGGCCGTAGTGTCGGATGCGGTGGAAGCCGCTCGGCAGCACGTGCAGGAGAAAGCGGCGGATGAACTCGTGGGCCGCGAGCGTCATGGTCTTGAACCGGTCGCGGCCTTCGACCCGATAGTCCTTCCACTTGAATGTGACGCCCTTGTCGTCCAGCTCCATGAGCCTGGAGTTCGAGATCGCGACGCGGTGGGTGTAGCGGGCGAGATAGGCGAGCACGGCCTTCGGCCCGGCGAACGGCCTCTTGGCATAGACGATCCATTCCGATCGGCGCAGCGGCGCGAGGACGGCGTCGAAGGCGGCTTTGTCGGCGAGCCGCGCGAGGTCGCCGAGGAAGACGAGGCGTCCGGCCGCATGCAGGGCTGCGAGCCCTTCGAGGAAGAGCCGGCGGAAGAGACGCGACAGCATCCGCACGGGCAGGAAGAAGCCGGGCTTGCAGGCGATCCAGCGCGATCCGTCCAGCGACAGGCCGCCGCCGGGAACGATGACGTGGACGTGCGGATGGTGGGTCAGCGCCGAGCCCCAGGTGTGCAGTACGGCGGTCAGGCCGATGCGCGCGCCCAGATGCTTCGGGTCGGCCGCGATCGTGGTCAGCGTCTGGGCGGCGGTCCTGAACAGGAGGTCGTAGACGGGGGACTTGTTCTGGAACGCGACGGCGCCGATCGACGCCGGCAGGGTGAAGACGACGTGGTAATAGGGAACCGGCAGGAGTTCGGCCTCGCGGTCTTCGAGCCATTCCCTCGCCGCGGCCGCCTGGCACTTCGGGCAGTGGCGATTGCGGCAGGAATTGTAGGAGATCCGTTCGTGCGCACAGTCCTCGCAGCGCTCGACGTGTCCGCCGAGCGCGGCTGTGCGACAGGTCTCGATCGCCGACATGACCTTCAACTGGTCGAGGCTCACGTGACCGGCGTTGGCCATTCGCCACGCCGCCCCGTGGGCGCGAAAGACGTCGGCGACCTCCAGGTGGTGACCCGGTGGCCGCGCCATGCGGCCGCGGTCAGTCGGCCGGCTTTCGCTTCGCCAGGTTGACGCCGAGCCGCTCGAGCGGGCTCTTGACGTCGCGGATCGTGTTGACCGCGACCTGGGTGTAGAGCGCGGTCGTCTCGAGCTTGGCGTGGCCGAGCAACACCTGGATCACGCGAATATCGACGTCCTGCTCGAGCAGATGGGTGGCGAAGCTGTGCCGCAGCGTATGCGGCGACACGCGCTTGGAGATGCCGGCCAGGTCTTTGGCGGCGGTGACGGCGCGATTGAGCTGACGGGCGGTGATCGGGTTGACCGGGTTTTGGCCGGGGAACAGCCAGGCCCGCGGCCGCGCCGCCTTCCACCATGCGCGCAACAGTTCGAGCAGTTGCGGCGACAGCATCACATAACGGTCCCGCTGCCCTTTGCCCTGCTCGACCCGAAGCGTCATGCGCTGGCTGTCGATGTCGGACACCTTCAGGTGCGCGACCTCGGACACGCGCAGGCCCGCGCCGTAGGCGACGCTGAGCGCGGCCTTGTACTTCAGGCCCGGCGCGGCTTCGAGCAGGAGCGCGACCTCTTCCTGGCTGAGCACGACCGGCGCCCTGCGCGGCTTGTTCACGATCGTCAGAGGACGAACGAGGTCTGGCCGTTCGAGCGTCACGGTGAAGAAGAACCGAAGCGCGGTGACGGCGGCGTTGATCGAACCTGGGCTGATCTGCTGCTGCGCCAGATGCAACTGAAAGCGGCGAAGGTCCTCCTTCGTCGCCGTATCGGGCGACCGGCCCAGGAAGGCCGTAAAGGTCCTGACGTGCCGGACGTAGTCCTTCTGCACCTTCTCCTTGAACCGACGCGCCGTCATGTCGTCGATCATGCGCTGACGCAGCGGGTTGATGGGCTTGTCGGACATCGCGAAAGCTCCTGTCTCCCATGGGGTTGAACCCCATGATTCTGAGACAGTCCTGGCCTCGTCCGACCCAGCTTCCCGCGCTGCCCTCGCCGCAGCTACCGCGCGAGCGGTTTAAATTCTATGGGCGCGCGGCGGGCGTTGGCGCCTTCGTCGCGGCAACCAAACGATGGAGCGCCCCTATGTCAAAGCAGAACGACTTGAGCAAATGCGTCGTCGCGCTCGAGCAAGACGCGACATTGATCGCCGTGGTCGAGATGGGCCAGTCGAGTTGGCTGGTCGCGGGCATCGTGCCAGGGCTGGATCGTTATCCCTTGAAGAAGCTCGGCCCGGATCGCAACGCCCTCCTGCAGCTTCTGCACCGTTGGCGGGAAGAAGCCGCTAAAGCTGGCCACGCGATCGACCGGATCGCCGTTGCCTACGAGGCAGGCCGCGATGGCTTCTGGCTGGCGCGCTGGCTGCGTTCCCAATCCATCGAAGCCTATGTGATCCACCCGTCGAGCGTCCCGGTGTCGCGCGAGCACCGAAGGGTGAAGACGGATCGGCTCGACACAGAGCTCCTCAAGCGCGCCTTCCTCGGCTGGCTGCGCGGCGAACCGAAGCATTGCAGCATGGCGGCCATCCCCGCGCTCGAGGACGAGGATGCGAGACGACCCAGCCGCGAGCGTCAGGTCCTGGTCGGAGAGCGCACACGCATCGTCAACCGCCTGAAGGCCAATCTCGCCCGGCTCGGCATTCGCGGCTTCCGGCCCAATCTCGCTCGGGCGCCAAGCCAGCTTGAAGCCCTGCGCACGCCGGAGGGCGTCGCCATACCTACGAACACGTTGGCCGAGATGCGGCGCGACCTGGACCGCCTGCGCTTCGTCAAGCAGCAGATCAAGGAGATCGAGAAGACCCGCACCGAGCGTCTGGCGAAGACGCCAGACGAGCCACGCCATGCGTCGGCGCATGTCCTTACACGCGTGGTCGGCGTCGGCGTCGAGTCCGCGGACATGCTTATCCAGGAGGTGTTCTCGCGGGAGATCCGGGACCGTAGGGCACTGGCGCGCTATGCCGGGCTCACCGGAGCTCCAGACGAGAGCGGGCAAAGACGGCGCGAGCGGGAACTCGCCAAAGCAGGCAACGCTCGGGTGCGCCGCGGGATGATCGAACTCGCCTGGGGTCATCTGGTGCACCAGAAGGGCAGCCCGCTCAGCGCATGGTATCGGAGGCGAACGTCGGACTCACGGCGGGGCGTGCGCAAGACGATGATCGTCGCGCTCGCGCGCAAGCTCCTCATCGCGCTGTGGCGGCTCGCCACGACCGGCGAAGCGCCGGAAGGTCTGCTGCTTCGCCCGGCAGCGTAGCCACAACGGAGTTGCTGCAGGCGAGCGTCACGACGGTGCCCGACCTGTAGACGACGGCCCGAGGCGGCGGCAACCCGACATGGACTATGGCCTTCGCGCCGCGGTTTAGAATGGGCCCGCCCCTCGGAGCTTTGCCGCCGATGCGCATGACTGCATCATGGTGCGACCTTCGTGGTCGGCCGAATACAAGTTCGTGACGCGCGACGCGCGCCCAATGGCGAGCTCCCCTCGGTATCGTCGCCGCTGTCGAAACTGAACTGAACGAGCGGGACACACCCGTGTCGCCCGACTGAGGAAGCTTGACGCTGTGCTCGGGCCCCTCAAGGCAAGTCGCTCCGCGATGGCCTTCGGCCACCCTTGACGGCCACTGCGCGCAGCGTCCGAAGGAAAGTCAGGTCGGGACGAGGAGATGTCGCGGGCCAATCGAACAAGGAGATGCTCGCTATCGCCACCCTTGACAGCAATCGCCCCATACAAGTCCATACGTCGACAGCGGTCGTTGTTTGAGACGAAGTCCGAGCCGTCCTGGCGGTCATCGCTCACCAGTCGCCCGATATGAAAGGCGGGGCTGCTGATTCCGGGCGAAGCCGCCCCCCAATTCCGGGATGATGCCGCCCCCTGCAACGGAATGATGCCGCCCCCCAATTCCGAGATGATCGCGCCCCCGATAACGAATGATCCCGCCCGGGGTCTTTCGCGATTGGCGGGCGCCGCCGTTGGCCTGATCAGATCGCCCCTTTGGCAAGCCCAAAGGAGGATCGATGCCAGCGGAGCGGATTGGGATGCGCGATGCGCGCGAGGTTATTCGGCTGAAGTCTGCGTCGGTGTCGACGCACGAGATCGCCCGGCGGCTCGGCCTGGCGCGCTCGACGGTGCGGGAGACGTTGAAGCGGGCGGAGACCGCGGGCCTCGTCTGGCCGCTGCCGGACGACATGACCGACGGCGCACTGGAGGCGGCGCTCTACGCAAGCCGGCGCAGCAAACGGGGCCATCGGCGCATCGAGGAGCCGGATTGGGCGAGCGTGCATCGCGAGCTGAAGCGCAAGCACGTCACCCTGCTGATCCTGTGGGACGAATACATCGCCGCCGACCCGGGCGGCTACAGCTACTCGCGGTTCTGCGAGCTCTATCGGGCCTTCGAGAAGACGCTGTCGGTGACGATGCGCCAGACGCACGCCGCCGGCGAGCGGTTGTTCGTTGATTACGCCGGCGACGGCGTCCCGGTGGTCATCGACCGGCTCACCGGCGCGATCCGCATGGCGCAGATCTTCGTCGCCGTGTTGGGGGCGTCGAGCTTCACCTTCGCCAAGGCGACCTGGACGCAGGCGCTGCCCGACTGGATCGCCGCCCACGTGCGCGCCTTCGACGCAATCGGCGGCGTTCCCGAGCTCATCGTGCCGGACAACGCCAAGACCGCCATCGTCAAGGCCAGCTTCTACGACCCTCAGGTCAATCGGACCTACGCCGAGATGGCGGCCCATTACGGAACCGCCATCCTGCCGGCGAGGCCGAGAAAGCCGCGCGACAAGGCGAAGGTCGAGCAGGCCGTGCTGATCGTCGAGCGCTGGCTCATCGGCCGGCTGAGGCGACGGACCTGTAGTAGCTGGTACTTGATCTGACGGTCAGCGTCGGGAGATGGGTCGGCTCTGCCTGTCAGATATGATCAGGCTGCGATCATTTTCTCCTTCGCAAGGGGCGTCGCGTCAAGGAAGGTCTGCATTGGCGTCTTGCCGAAGCACCATCGCCCCTGATGCGGCCTTTCCTCGTTGTAGCTCTGGACCCAGGAATCGAGATCGCCCTGGAGTTCGGCGATCGATCCGTAGATCTTCTTGCGGAAGGCGACGCGATAGAACTCGTCGAGCACCGTCTTGTGGAAGCGCTCGACGATGCCATTGGTTTGCGGGCTCTTGGTCTTGGTGCGCGAATGGTCGATATCCTCGAGCGCCAGATAAAGCTCGTATTCGTGGCGCTCGGGGTTGCCGCAATATTCCGTGCCACGATCGGTCAGCACGCGGCACAGCCTCACCTCCCTCGCATCATAGAACGGCACGACGCGATCGTTGACGAGATCGGCCGCGGTGATGGGCGTCTTGCGATCATAGAGCTTGGCGAAGGCGACCTTGGCGTAGGTGTCGATGAAGGTCTGCTGGTAGATGCGGCCAACCCCCTTCATGTTGCCGACGTAGAACGTATCCTGGGCGCCGCAATAGCCCGGACATTCGCTCTCGAACTCGCCATGCGCCTCCTTTTCGCTCTTGGCCTTCTCCAGCGCGGCCAGCTGGCTTTCGGTCAGAACCAGGCCTTCCTGGGCGACCTTGGCTTCGAGCGCCTTGAGCCGTTTCTTCATGGTTTCAAGATCATGACGCTGCCAGACGCCGCGAACGCCGGCCGGAGAAATAGAGTGGCCGAGTTTGCGAAGCTCGTTGGCGATACGGATTTGGCCATAAGCCGGCTGGTCCAGCGAAAGCTCGACGATGATCGCCTCGACCTCGGGCGGCGTGCGGTTCTTCAGGATCGGCTTTCGCCGCGTCAGTTCCTGCAGCGCCAATTCGCCCCCGGCGTCGTAAAGTTCCTTGAAACGATAAAAGCTGTCGCGGCTATAGCCCATCATTTTGCAGGCCTGGCTGACGTTGCCGAGCTGCTTGGCCAACTCCAGCAACCCAACCTTGGCGCGGATAATCTTCTGTTCCTTGGTCATCGTAGGTGTCCTCTCGAAACGCCGAGGCCAGGCGCTGCGAACCCCGACCACTCCGCGCCCGGCCTCGGCTTCCGCCTCAGCTATGACACCAACTGTCAGATTAAGTCTTAACTACTGCAATTTATGCTGCCGACGGCGGGGCGCAAAAAGGAGGATGCGGGCCGCACGTGCTTGCCGGCCCACCATTCCGCTCGATGAATGGATCACGCTCGGCGCGACCCAAAAATATACATGTTGGTCAATCGGCTGGACCCCGTGTTTTGTGTTCGTGGCATGGCATAAGATCCCGCTCTTCCGCGGGTACGTCATGACAATCTCGCTTCTCAGCCCTGTGCTTCGTCTTCGTAAGCCTGTCGGCGTCTCTGAGGCTTCGCTTCCGGAGGTTAGATCTCGCTGCGACGACGGCTCATATATCACTGGTCGATCTGCCCGGTATGCGGGTGGACCAGCGTGCGCCTATCGTGACGACGCTCGCGATCCTTATTCACCTTGAGCGCCGGTATCAGACGACGTTGACGTCGGTGCTGGGCGAGGCAGGCTTGATGCTCGTCGGACCGCTTACAGCGCCGGCGTTCATGCAGCCTGTCCTCCCCATCTCGAAAGTCTCGCCCCTTCCGATCACAGACTTAGACCATACGACGACCGGCGCGGCGCATCACTACAAGCCTGCCGACGTCACTACTGTCGAGCAGGCGTTCTACGCTCTCGTTGCATCGACGTGGCGGCAGCACATTGGGAGAGGCAAGCCCGGCGGCGCGCGGCAGCGTGTTCTTACGGTGCTGCTGGGCGACGGCGTCACGCTCGCGTCAGAGGTGATGACCCTTGCCGGGGCTTATGACGCAGCCGCGCCTGCTCATCCTACTTTGGGGGCGACCTTAGCGGACCATCTGCTCTGGACCCGTCCATGGCTTCAGGAGGAACGCCACGACGTTCTTCCGTGGCCCTACCTCGACTGCCGCCCCATACGGTTGACGATGGTTGACGGCGGAGTGGGCGCTGTCACGGTCGACGATGCGAACATTCGAGGCCGCGTCAACACCGGGACGGGGGATATTGGCGACCCGCAAGTCCCCATTAGGACCGACGGGAGGGCGATGCGGCTCGGGGGGCGGATGACTTACCGGCAGGCTCATGCCGCGCTGTGCGGTTCTCCTGACGTCACTCGGGCGGCCATCGTAGATCTTGCACAGGCTGGCCACCAAGTTCGGATCGGCGCAGTCGCCGCCGGACAGGGCAAGACCCGTGGATATTGGGAGACCACGGTCGCGGTCGAGCGCGAGCGTTGGGTGCTGTTCGGAGCAGATGGGTCCGACCGGCTCGCAGCGCTCTCGAAACTCGCGTTGACGCAGTGCTCCGTCGCGGAAAAGGCGATGTGGTCCGCTGTCCGGCTGCTGTTTCCCGGTGCCACTCGCGAAAACCTAGTGGCGAAGGCTCATACCTATCGCGCCGTCGACACGCTCACCGACGCGCTTGGGCCAGCATCCCTGCAACTTGTAGCTTCGCTCATGGCTCAGGGTCCCGACGAGGACGCTGAGGCGCAAGCGATCAATGCGATGTGCGCTCATCATCTTCGCGAAACTTGGACTGCGTTCGCTCGGACGTGGCCCGATCTTCTCGCCGCGGCGAACGCTTCGCTACGGCTCGATTGGCTGATGAGGCGCAGCTTTCAGGAGGAACTGTTTGTGAACGAGAAGTCGCCGCTCTCGCAGAGGGTCCATGCAGTGATCGCCGAAATGGACCGCCGTCTGACGCCGGACGACCGTGCATCGGTTCGCAGCGCCGCCGCGCAGCTCCCGCTGGCCGGGTATGTGGCGCTCGCGCACGCTCCTTACGAGTGGGCAACGGTCAATGCACCCGCGCTCCCCGCACTTGAGCAGGCGGTGCGGCCGCTTGAAGGGTCCGCCATCGTGGCGCAAGCGTAGGGCGCGTGCTCGCCGAGACGGAGTATCCGCCGAGCCGAATTAACACGCTGCTCGCCGCGACGGGCGACCACTTGACCAGCCTTGTCGCCGAAATTGTCCACTGGCTCGTCGTCCATGAGGTCGAAGAGGTCGTCCTTACCGACATCATGCCTTGCGCAATCGCCGATGCGCTCGGCGACGTGCCCGCTCGCGACGCCGCACGGCATCGTGTCGCGCTCGACTACGCTCGGGCCGCCGCCGCGATCGAATCTCGGCGCGCCGCTTAAACTATCCTGCGCTCGCGCAGGTTCACGAATTTGCTTGGCTCGGAGGAAAATCCCGGTGTCTGTCACGGTTTCAATTCACCGCATCGTTTCGCTGCCCCTGTGCAATCCCAATCGTGGGATGGATGGGCTGCCCAAGACTATGTACTACGGCGGCGTTTTGCGTTCGCGGGTTTCCAGCCAGTGCATCAAGGCGGCGCTTCGTGACGAGTTTGATCCTGGCTCGATCGGGCTCGACGCCACTGTCCGATCGACGGTGGTCGCACAGAAGCGCATCGCTCCAGGCCTCATCGCGAGGGGGCTCAGCGAACCTGAAGCCGTCGTAGCAACGAACGCTCTGATGGCGCTGTTCGTCGGCGAACGCGACAACAGTCCTGCCGGCGCGGGGTCATCCGAGGAAGCGGCTTCGGAGGACGACGAGAAGAAGGCCTCTGCAAAGAAGGCGAAGAAGATCAAGGGCGGGACTGGACGGCGCGCTGTTCGGTCGAATGTCCACCGGCGTTGCGATCTCCCGTGTGGACAGTGCAGTCGCGGTCGCTCATGCGATGGGCGTCGGCGTGGTGCAGTCGGTGGCCGACGCCTGGACCGCGCAGGATCAGCTCCGCGAAAAACATGAGCACGGGGCGGGACACATTTCGACGCGCGAGCTGATTTCGGGGGTGTTTCTCCTGGAGGTCTACATCAATGTGGACGACTTGCGGCGCGACATCCCCGGCCTCTCGCCGGATCAGGAGCGCGCTCTGATTGAGATGATCGTCGCCTCGGCGCTTCGCTGGCAGCCCGTGGCGATGGTGGGATCGACTGCGCCTTACGCAGATCCCGGCGAGGCGTTGATCGTCGCTGGAAAGGGTCAGCCGTTGAGCATGGCGAGGGCCTACGAGCGGTCCTGCGAGCACGTCACCGAGGTGGCATGGGAGCGTCTGGTGGCGCACTCGGAGAAGATGTGGGCTCGCGCCGGCCGTCCGGACATCGTGCTGACGCTGGCGCAGCAGGGCTCCGTTGACGCACTTGCGCGCGCAGCAGCGTCCGCCGTGGTTCAACCGCCAGTCGCCGCCGCTGCGGAGTGACTGCCCCGTGGGCTCGTCTCAACCTCAGGGGGTACAACGCATGCGTTTTTTCACCATGCACCTTGCAGGCTCCATCGCCTCGTTGGCGGGTGTCCAGTACGACGCGGCTCCGTCGGCGCTGCCGGTGCCCACACGATCCATGATTACCGGGATGCTCGGTGGCGCGATGGGCTGGAGCTACCGCGATCATGCCCTCTTGCAGGAGTTGCAGGACGAACTCGACCTTGGCTTCGTCGTCCACGACCCGGGAGCCGTGATCTGGGATTTTCAGACAACCGACATGGCCAAGCCGCACATGGGCGGCGCGATGTGGACGCTCGATGCCAGCGGCAGCCTCGGCGTGTTCAAGCGCGGTGGCGGCGGCAAGGAGCGAGACACCGCGGACCGGCCGCTCACCTGCGGCATCGACATGACCGCTGTAGTCGGCGTTGAGCGCGACCCTGAGCTGCTGCTTGCTGCGCTCCGCCGACCGGGGTTCCCCGTCACGTTGGGTCGCCGCGGCATGTTTCCGACCGATCCGATCGCGGGAGAAGCGCTCGACGTTGAAACTACAGCCCAAGGTGTCGAACTCGTCGCGTCACGCCGCCCTGGGTCGCGTTGGACGCCGGTGTCGGTCGCCGGTCCTGGCATTCACCGCACGGTCCCCGGCGGCCGTGATTGGAGAACTCGACGCCACGGCGGGAGCGATACCTACGCCGTCGCTTAGGGCGTTTCTCTGCCCGCAGACGAGCGGTCAAACATCTTCCTGATTACGCGGCAACGTCAGCCAGTTTTAGCAAGCGGTAAGGCATCGGGAGGGTCCTCAGCGCAACGAATGCGAGGCGGGGGATCATGGTTTCGAGCTCGTATCGGCGATTGAATCGATATTCGAACTCCGCGAGATATCGAGGGACGTGTTTTTCTCCTACGGCTCGGTAGGTCCCGACGAGGGCGGCTTTGATATTGCCCAATGCGGTATTGACCCATTTGAAAGCAGGGGTGCGAACCGCTTGCTTGCCGCTTCCGGTCTTTATTGAGGTGTGCAGGCATCCGGCTTGGGTGACGGCGGCGAAGCACGCCAGGCCGTCGGAGACGATATTGGCGCCGGGCCTGAGCGCGGTGCTTGCGAGTTTTCGGATCGCAAAGCTGCTGAAGGCTTTGACAGGCCGAAGGATGATTTGATCTGGCTTGCCGTCGTCGGTTGTCGCGACCGCAGCGACGAACGGCGTCTTGCCTGTTGCGCCGCGCCCGCGGCGGCCGGACCGGGCGCCGCCGATATAGGCGTCGTCCATCTGGACGTTGCCTTTCAAGCGTTTGCTCGCGTTACGCTCCAACATGACTTGAGCGAGCTTGTGCTTCATCATCCAAGCAGCCGTCTGGGTGACGCCAAGGCGTCGACCGAGTTCGATACTGGAAATGCCCTTCTTTGATTGCGTGACCAGGTAGATCGTCTTGAACCAGATGCGCAGCGGCAGCTTGCTCGAAGCGAAGATCGTTCCCGCTTTGACAGAGGTCTGCTTGCGACACGCGTTACACTGGAATAAACGCCGCGCGCCGCGCGTGACGACGCAGTGATCAGCGCCCTTGCACCCGGGACATTCGAACCCGTTCGGCCACCGCCATTTGACGAGCGCCGCATGACATTGCTCTTCGGTTCCGTAAATCTCCGCGAAACGAGCCTCGCTGAGGCCTTTCTGAAACTGAACCTGATTGCGCGCCATCAGAGAACCCCTGCGAAAACAACATGTTCATGTTCCGTTCTACTGAACGTCTGAAGCTGACGCAAGCGCGTAATCAGGAACATCTTTGGAGCAAGTTCGATGAACCACATCGAAATAAATATGAACGTCCCCGCAGCTGTGCGCGCGGTATCGCTGTCGCACACTGCGCTTCAGGACGTCGACCTCACCATCAAGACAGCGTTGACGGAAGCGTTCGGCGGACCCGCCGTTCGGCCTTGGTCGGTGCTGCGTCAGGGCGGACCCACTGTAACGATTGTGGGCTACTCCACCCTGGACGCCGACGCTTTGCGTAAGCGGCTCTCGCTGGCTACCCCGGCACTGCGAAACGCGTTTGCCGACATTGCCTCAGCGCCCGTCGTCGTTCGCGCGGGGCAGCATGCTCGCTTTTCGGTTCGGCTATCCCCGACGGTCAACGTCACCCGTCAGGGCGAGAAAGACGCCTTCCTCCTATCTCCACCGGGTTCGATCCGCGAGCAGGTATACGCCGATTATCTGACGGGCCGCCTCCGTGGGGCGTCGGTCAACATGGTTCGCATGGGACGCTTCCGTTTGGAGAAGATCACCCGGCCGCACCGCGGAGACAAAGCGCCGGCTTCCGGCTTCGCCTCGCGGATCGTCCCGGACGCCGTGCTTGAGGGCGTATTGACGGTGGATGACCCGGCGGCGTTCGCGGAGACGTTGGCCGCAGGCGTTGGAAGGCAGCGCGCATACGGGCGGGGATTTATCCGGCTTGAGCCCGTCGCTCTTGAGAGGGCAGCGTGATGTTTGTTGCCCTATTCCGGGCGGTTCACGATTGCGCAGGAGATTGGTGCATTGTTATCAAGGGGTTCTGTGAAGAGGTTCTCCCGCGCACGCGGGGGTTCACCGGGCTGGTCGATGCAGGCCGCCGGCAGCGTCCCGGTTCTCCCGCGCACGCGCGGGTTCACCGTCGAAGAACGGCCCGGCTTGCATCCAGACGTTGGCTCTCCCGCGCACGCGCGGGTTCACCGTTCAGTGTAACGCCGGCCCCGGTCGCGCCGCCGGCTCTCCCGCGCACGCGCGGGTTCACCCCAGGATTACGTCAACAACACCATCATGCCCGAGGTGCTTCCGCGCAGGCGCGGGTTCACCGCCGGTCATGTTACGGATGTCGCTGTCCAGGTCGGTTCTCCCGCGCACGCGCGGGTTCACCGGCGCGATACTCGCCGTCGCCGGGCCTGTTCCAGGCTCTCCCGCGCACGCGCGGGTTGACCGTCGAACACCGGCCCCTCGCGCACGACGATGTAGGCTCTCCCGCGCATGCGCGGGAGAGCCCTGGGTTGTCGATCACGAGAGCGAGATTATTGCGGCTCTCCCGCGCACGCGCGGGTTCACCTCTTTCCGTGCCGATCCAGATCAACAATATCTCGGTTCTCCCGCGCACGCGCGGGTTCACCGCGCATCGTGCCGTAGCCGGCCGCGTTGTCGTAGGTTCTCCCGCGCACGCGCGGGTTCACCGGTCGGGTTCTCGTTGCCGATCGAGCCGTAAGCGGTTCTCCCGCGCGCGCGGGTTCACCGGCGCGATACTCGCCGTCGCCGCGCCTGTTCCAGGCTCTCCCGCGCACGCGCGGGTTCACCGTCGTAATGCTGAAGCGCGTGCCAGGTCTCTTCGGCTCTCCCGCGCACGCGCGGGTTCACCGCAGATCGGGCATTTCTACGATCCGACCATCACGGTTCTTCCGCGCACGCGCGGGTTCACCGATCCAGTGCGTCGGCTTGTTGACCAGCCAATAGGTTCTTCCGCGCACGCGCGGGTTCTTCGTCGGAGGAGGTGGTCAGTGACGGCCATTGCTAAGACAAATTCGAGCGGAGCGACCCGCTCGCTCATCGGGCACTCGCTCGACGTTGCGTACGCCGCCCAGACAATTCTCTCAACCGGGGTGTCGCGTGCCCGCTTGTCCACCCTGGCCGGCATTTCGCTAACAGACGTCCATGTCGACCGGCTCAGCGTGCTCGTCGGTTTGCACGACTTTGGAAAGGCAACCCAGGGTTTTCAGGTCCGGATCGGCGCGCTCGCCGGCGCGGACGGCGGTCACCTCGCCGAGGCGCACGCCGGACTGCGCCACTCAAAGATCAGCGCCGCGCTTGCGAAGGCGATGCGCGGACCGATCATCAGCGGTTGGTGCGACAACCCGGCCAGCATGTTTGACGCACTCATTGGGCATCATGGCGTCAGCGACCTGGGCGCGCACGCCGTCGGGCTACGATCCAATCGCAGAGGTTCAGGTGCTCGTCGACATGCTTTTCGCCGCGTTCCCGAAGTGCGTGGGTACTGCGAGGCCTTTCCCCGCCGATACGCGCTTTGAGCACGCTGTCGCGGGCCTGACGATGGGTGCCGACTGGCTCGGCTCGTCTCTCGCCCTAGACTACATGTTCGCCTGAGATAGGGCGACCCGTCTCACAGTATGCAGGCTTGTCGAGGGTTGCGCCGGGCTTTCCGGCGCCGAGCCTCATGCATAGGAGACGGGTCTTGGACGAATCTATCACATACGTGGGCCTTGACGTGCACAAGGATACGATCGCGGTGGCGCTTGCGGAGGCGGGCGCACACAAGGACGTGCGCGAGTATGGCAAGATCGCGAACACAGCGACGGCCTTGAACGCTCTGGCGGCGAAGCTGTCGCGCGCTGGAAGCGAGCTACGGTTCTGTTATGAGGCCGGCCCTTGCGGCTATGGCATTCAACGGCAGTTGACCCTGGCTGGGCATGGTTGCGTTGTCGTTGCTCCGTCGTTGATCCCACGCAAGCCGGGAGATCGGATCAAGACCGACCGGCGGGATGCGATCAACCTGGCCAAGCTGCATCGCGCCGGTGAACTGACCGCTGTGTGGATTCCTGATCAGGCTCATGAGGCGATCCGCGATCTTGTGCGCGCGCGTCTTGCGGCCGTGCGCAGTCTGCGCCAGGCCCGTCAGCAGCTCTCTGGCTTTCTCCTGCGTCATGGCCGTCACTACAATCGGCCGGCGTGGACGTTGATGCATCGTCGCTGGATGGCCGGACTGAGATTCGAGCAAGCGGCGCATCACATCGTGCTGGAAGACTGCATCGCCGCCGTCGAGGCGGCGACGGCGCGGCGAGATCGTCTGGAAGCGCATATCGAGGCAGCGCTGCCGGATTGGTCGCTGGCCCCGGTGGTGCGCGCCCTGCAAGCGCTGCGCGGGATGGCTCTGGTCGCGGCGGCGACGGTGATCGCCGAACTCGGCGACATCACCCGCTTCGCCAATCCCCGTCAACTCATGGCGTATCTCGGTCTGGTTCCGTCCGAGCGCTCCAGCGGCGCCACACGACGCCAAGGCGGCATCACGAAAGCCGGGAATGGCGCGGCCCGGCGAATGCTGATCGAGGCGGCCTGGAGTTATCGGTTCCCGGCGCGCATCAGCCGGGAGCAGCTGTTGCGCCAGGAGGGTCTGGCAAAGCCGATCCGCGACACCGCGTGGAAGGCCCAAGAAAGGCTGTGTCGGCGCTATCGCAAGCTTGCCCGGGCAGGAAAATCACCCACTGTGGTCACGACCGCGATCGCTCGAGAACTGGCGGGCTTTGCCTGGGCGATCGCCAAGCACGTTCAGATCGCCGGCGCTTGATGCGCTGAGATCGACAGCGGACCTCACGAAAAGGAGGTCGTCGCCGACAACGCATCTATCCAAAGCTGAGCAAGGCTGGAGGCACGGTCACGGCCAGGAGAACCCTCGCGTCCACTATCAGCCGGATATTTTCCGACGCTGGCCGCTAGACAGAGGAAGCTCCGCGACGCATCACCGGTCCGGCGGTATCCAACCCGCGCATCAGAGCATGATCAACCGTCGTTTTGATGATCGTGCCTCCTGCCCTGCTCAGTGGCGGCCATTCTGAACCGCGCGCGCGAGCTACGCTTTCTTGTGCCTGCTACTTGAAACGGCGAACATGAGAGTGGCCCGAGTCACGCGAACTGAGGGTATAGCCTGGCGAGTTTGACGCGGGCGTCGGCGGTTGTGAATTGCCAGTCGGCCTTGGCGTGATGTTTGTTGCGGCGTTGTTCCCAGGCGGCGACTTCCTGGGTCAGTTCCGGCTTGTTCGGGATGCGTCGGTCAAGGCACTGGGTTGAGAGGACGGCGAGTTCGGATTCGGCCATGTCGAGCCAGCTTCCGTGCTTGGGCGTATAATGCCATTCGAACCGTTCGACGAGGCGACGCGCTTCGGCGGCGGGAAAGGCTTCGTAGAGCGACGCCGTCGTGTGCGTGCTGAGATTGTCCTGAACCAGAACGATCTTGTCCGCATCGGGAAAATACATGTCGGACAAATCCTTGAGCACGTGGGCGTAATCGACGGCCGCGCGGCGGTCGGTGACTTTCACGCAGCGCCAGCCTTCCAGCGGCGCGAACATCATGAACAGATTGGCCACGCCATTGCGTTCGTATTCGTAGTCGCGCCGCGCCGGTTGTCCCGGCTTGGCGGCGACCGGCGCGCGCGTCTCGATGATGAGCTGCTTCGACGTTTCGTCGAGGCATACGAGGGGGCGCATGGGATCAAGTGCAGTAGTTAAGACTTAATCTGACAGTTGGTGTCATAGCTGAGGCGGAAGCCGAGGCCGGGCGCGGAGTGGTCGGGGTTCGCAGCGCCTGGCCTCGGCGTTTCGAGAAGAGCCGACCCATCTCCCGACGCTGACCGTCAGATCAAGTGCCAGCTACTACAAGTCTACCAACTACCACCCGAACCAGTTGGCGGTCCTGACCGGGTCCGCGCTGCCGTTGGCTCGCAGAATTTTCCTCTCCTGGCGGTCGATCAGAAGCAGCCCGTCGCCGGGGCCAACTTCGCCGCCCGCCTCTCGAACAGCGCCTCGGCTGAGGCCAAGTGTTTGCAACCATAGGCCCATAGCGTCCCGCTCCAGGCAGGCGAACCCCGGGTGACCATCTTGACCACGAACCGACGTAACGACATTGCGCGTCTCCTCAGTTCCTGCGACGTCGGTCGAACATCACGACCGCAGAATTTGCGGCAGACGGCTCGCACCACTGCGCCCACGCCTCCATCAACGCCCGACGCTTGTCGAGGACGTCTGTCCGGCGGTACGCCCGCTCAACCTGAGTGCCGACCTGATGCCCCATGGCCTGCTCGATCACGGCATGGGGGACTGTCGCGACCTCCTCCGCCCAGGTCCTGAAAGTAGCGCGGAAACCGTGGGCGGTGATTGGTCGGCCGCTCATCGGATCGAGCCACTTCTCATTGGTCCCTGAGTTCATCCGCTTGAGCAGCATCAGCAGCGCCATGTTGGACAGGGGCTTGCCGGGAGCCTGCCCCGGGAACACAAATCGTGAAGTCCGCCCTTCGTGCATTCGCTGCACGATCTCGACCGCACGCTCGACCAACGGCACGCGGAAACCTTCCTTGCGATGCTTCCGGTCCTTAAGGTTGACCAGAGGTACTGTCCACACCGCCTGCTCGAGGTCGAACTCGTCCCATGCCGCCTTCAAGACCGCATCGGTGCGGACGTTGGTCAGGATCAAGAACTCGAGCGCGTAGGCTGCTACGGCCTCTCTCCCCCGCAGATCGGCCATAAACGCCGGAACCCGGGGGTACGGCAACGAGGGGTGACTGCCCTTGCTGAGCTTCGCGGGCGGCTCGAAGCCCATGGCCTTCAGGTCCTCCCACCGGGCCGGATTGTCGGGCATGGCGATGCCGTGTTCGTCCCGTAGCAGAATGCGCGCGTGCTCGAAGACGCGCCTGATTGCGGGGTAGAGCTTGCGCGCGACCTCGGGCTTTTTGCGCCAGATCGGCCTCAGCACGGCCGCGACATCGAGCGTGGTGATTTCGTGCACCGGCCGCGCGAGAAGTGGACCGGAATATGCCGGACCGAGATGGCGTTCCCACTGGTAGCGGACCTTGGCGTTGGTCGACCTGCTCTGAGCATTGGCTATGACGACCTGTGCGATGTCGCCGAAAGTCGGCACCGGCTTCGCGGCCTTCGTCGAAGCACGCCGCTCGTCGATGGGGTCGACGCCCTTGGCGATCAGCGCCCGGTCTGCGCTCGCCTTGGAGCGGGCCTCCTTGAGGCTGACATCGGGATACGAGCCCAGGCCCTTGTCCCGGCGGACGCCGTGGACCTGATAGCGCAGAACCCACTTCTTGCGACCGGTCTCGCCCACGACAAGGTGCAGCCCGTCGCCATCGCTGTGCCGGCCGGGCTTCGCCGTTTGGACAGTTCTTTCAGTCAGCCGAGCCATTGATCAGTCCCACATCAGGTCCCACATTTCGACGCGGATTGTAGCACACGATAGTGGACAGCGGAAGACCTCAACACTCGTAAGCCTTTGTAAACCAAGGGCTGCAGAGAACAATCATGGACAGGAGTGAACGCGGATTATGTGCCATCTTGCGGCACCACATCCACTGCTCCCTTCGACACAAGCTTACTCCGAGCCCGCGTCGATCGGCCTCCGGCTCCGGTCTTTCGCTGCTCAACGACTTAGGATTTTGTCCTACGCGGTCGGCAATCCAAGCTACCCCGGAGCGGACACGACTTTGTAGTAGAACCCGTTGTTGCCGGCGTAGGGCCGGAACCACGTCGTGCCACAGACATAGTAGGCCGAGGCCCAGCCGACGCTCCCATAACCTCCGCGCCATCGCGGCAGCGGAGCCCGGGCGATGTAGAGGCGGCGAAGCGCCAAATCGCTCTTCTTACCTTGCGCTTTGAGGAGGCGTCCGTCGAGACTTCGGAACCTGCGCCATGCGAGGGTCGCCCGCGGATTCCGCTTGCTTCGCCCGGCCAAAAGCCTCGGCGACGCCGCCTTTCAGGAGCGCCTGCGGATCGACCCGCCCGAAGATTTCGATCAATTTCGCCACCACCCCGGTCCAGCCAGTCTGGTGGCTGGCGCCGATGCCCGCTCCGTTGTCGCCATGGAAATACTCGTAGAACTGGAGATAGTCGCGCCAGTGCGGATCGGTTTGGAACGTCTCGGACCCGCCATAAACCGGTCGCCGCCCTGCTTGGTCGCGGAGGAAAATGCGGGTCAGTCGATTGGCGATCTCGCGGCTGACCTCGAAAAGGTTCATCAGGTTGCCGGAGCCGGTTGGACATTCGACTTTGAACGTGTCCCCATAATACAAATAATACTGCAGCAGGGCGCGCACCAACAACGCGTTCACCGGCATCCAGATCGGCCCGCGCCAATTGGAGTTGCCGCCGAACATGCCGGTATCCGATTCCGCCGGAAGATAATTCACTCTGTACTCTTGGCCTTGCGCGAAGAACACAAAGGGATGATCCGCGTGATGACGCGACAGCGCGCGGATGCCATAGGGGCTCAGGAACTCGTCCTCGTCGAGCATCCGGGAAAGAATTCTGCGCAGCCGGTCCTGGTTCACCAGACCTATGATGCCGCGCTCGCCTGCCCCCAGATGGCCAGGCCCGGTCGCGTGAATGGCGTCGAGCAGATCCGGCATTCGCCGCACCCGTTCCATATAGGTCCGCACGATATTCGGCGCCCGTTCTCGCTGCGACGGCTCGATGACGGTGACGGCGCAGAGGGGGAGGAGCCCCACCATCGAGCGCACCTTCAGTCGCGTTGCGCGACCGTCGGGAAGCTGAAGCACGTCGTAGTAGAAACCATCCTCCTCGTCCCACATGCCCTCCGGGCCAGCCCCGTTCATCGCGCGGGCGATCCAAAGGAACTGCTCTGCGAACTTTGTCGCCAGGTCCTCAAAGGCCGGATCGCGCTTCGTGAGCTCGATGCCGATTTCAAGCATGTTCTGACAGAACAGCGCCATCCAGGCCGTCCCGTCGGCCTGTTCGAGATAGCCCCCGGTCGGCAATGGCGCGCTGCGGTCGAAGACGCCGATGTTGTCGAGGCCCAGGAAGCCGCCCTCGTAAAGGTTCTTGCCGAACCGGTCCTTGCGGTTCGTCCACCAGGTGAAATTCAGCGACAGCTTGGTGAAGACGCGCGCGAGGAACTCCAGATCAGGGTCGCGGCCGAGCGCCTGCTCCGTCCGATGCAAGAAGATCGCAGCCCAGGCGTGCACTGGCGGGTTGACGTCGCCGAAGTTCCACTCGTAGGCGGGGATCTGTCCGGTTGGATGCAGGTAAAAGGCGGCTTCCCGCCTGCCCGCGACGACGCAATCGTTGATCCCGTCCTTCACATAGGGTCCGGCGTTCGGCGTGCCGAAGATCCGCTGATTGTTGGTCTCATTCTCCGTGAAGAGCAGCGAGGGAATCCCTTCGCAATAGAGGAAATAGTCGCCGAGTTCGGCTTCGGACGCCGCAACGCCGTTCTTCGTCACGACCGCCCGCAAGGAAGGCTTCGGCGTTTCGGGCTGCCAGGACCAGACATCGCGGAACCAGAGCGTCGGAAGGACGTGAACCGGCGACGGGTCGGGGCCGCGATTGCACACGCTGATCTGGATAAGAATGTCGGTCGGCGTCTCCTTGGCGTATTCCACGAAGACATCGAAGTAGCGATCCTGGCTGAATACGCCGGTATCAATCAGCTCGTACTCCGGTTCCGTTCGGCCGCGCCGTCGGTTGGTCTCGACCAGATCGCCATACGGAAATTCACTTTGCGGATATTTGTAGAGCATCTTCATGTAGGAGTGGGTCGGCGTACTGTCGATGTAGAAGTAGTACTCCTTGACGTCTTCGCCATGGTTCCCCTCACTGTTGGTCAGCCCGAACATGCGCTCCTTGAGTATGGGATCCTTGCCGTTCCACAGAGCGAGGGCAAAGCACAAACGCTGCTTGTCGTCGCTGAAGCCGGCGATGCCGTCCTCGCCCCAATGATAGGCGCGCGAGCGCGCCTGATCGTGGGTGAAATAGGCCCAAGCGTCGCCGTTCTCGCTGTAGTCCTCCCGGACGGTGCCCCACTGGCGCTCGCTGAGATAAGGCCCCCACAGCTTCCAAGGGGTCCCGGCCTCCCGGCTCTCTTGAAGGCGTGACTGTTCCGCCGTCCCGGCGCGGTCGATGGTTGGCGTTTCGGACATCGTCTCCCCTTCCTCTCATATGGTCGACCTCTCTGGCCTGACGCACAGTCGGACAGGATCGTAAATTCGCGGCCGGAGCCGCCTGTTACTCCTTAAGAAGAAGATCGACCCTCTCTTATCTCATATTGGCCAGTCCGCTGCGCGGCGCCGCGGATAACGGCGGATGTGTATGAGGCCGGCAAATCGGGAGAACCCACTGAAGCGCCCTCTTGGCTGAGAAGAGTGGCGCCGGAAGCAATCAGATTGCGGCGTGTGATGACGGCATCCCACCTTCATCGACGCATTGGAGGAAATCTTCGCCGAGAACGGTGTTCCTTGGTCGGACGAGGCCCCGTGCTGCCGAATCATGCCGGTCGGCCGCAAGAATTCCCACGCCGCGCTGAGCAGGAGCATCAATGGAGCGACGATCAAGCCGTTGATCGACGATGCGCCTGCACGCAACGCAGGAAGGCCTCGCGCCGCCCTAGCGAGTGAGAGCATAGCGTCCCAAAAGTCGTCCCCTCGCCGCGCAAGCGATCACGACATTGGCGGCGCCGATATTTCGAGTTGCTCGTCCTGGCGCGCCGCCATCCTCGCGCAAACCAAATTCTGACACACGAACGCTCGCCGCGCATTGTCCCACAGCATCGGCTTCGGCGGGAACTGGCAGCGGCAGAGCGGAAAGCCGAGCTCCTGCGCGAGCTTGGCGTTGGAGAGCTCGAGCGCCCGCTCGGCTTCGGCTAGCGTCTGCGCAATTCGGTCCTTTTCGGCGCTTTTCGGCAAAAGCGTCCAGGCCGAGCGCAGGAGATCGAAGTCCGGACTTGCCGGCGGATATCCAGCCAGTCGCCTGAGCGGGGTCGATCATCGGATATCTCCCTGAAAAGCTTAGTTTACACGCGTGAAGACGGGCCGCGCGCCGGACTCCGCAAAACATCATCTTTCGGAAATGTCAAATTTATGGTATGGCTGTTATAGCGTTAGTTGTTGGTTTGGGTCAGATTGGCGCGGCGTGGGTGAGGGTTTGATTCGATGAGGGCGGAGGATTTCTCGGTCTGGCTTTGCGGCGTCGCGCGCTTGAGCGCGGACCAGCGCCGGAAAGCGCTTGCGGCGCTGGCGAACCTGGACGGCGGTCGGCACGGCTCGGCGCCGAAAGCGGCGTCGGAGACGGCGGCGAACGGCGGGACGGGCAAAGGCGCCGAAGGCGCAAAGCGTCGTCGCCCGGACGCTTTGGGAACGGGCGGCCATGAGCGGGTGGAAAGCCAGGGGTGTCCGCATTGCGCGGGGCGCGAGGTCATCGCCTGGGGCCGCTCCGGTGGACTTTCGCGGTTCCGCTGCAAGGGTTGCGGACGCACCTTCAACGCGCTGACCAAAACGCCGATGGCGCATCTGCGCAAAAGAGAGCGCTGGCTCGACCACGCCCGGGCGATGATCGACGGCAAAAGCCTGTCCAAGACCGCAGAGCTTTGCGGCGTGCATCCGACGACGGCCTTTCGCTGGCGTCACCGGTTTCTGGCTTCGCCTGCGGCCGACAAGCCCCGAACGCTGACCGGAATCGTCGAGGCGGACGAGACCTTCATCCTCGAATCCTGCAAGGGCCGGTGGTCCGCTCTGTCGCGTTAAGGCGCAAGCGCGGCGGGTCGGCCCGGCGTCCGGGAACCTATCAGGACAACAACATTCCCGTTCTGGTGGCCCGCGACCGGAAGGGGGCGACTTTCGACGCCGTCTTGCCTTAAGGCCGACAGCGCTTCGATCGGCGCGGCGCTGGCTGGCGTTGTCACATGCGAAAACCTCGGCGACGGAGGCCGGGCGATCGCCGCCTTCGCCCGCAAGGCCAAAATACCTTTTCATGCCGCGCCCTCGCCGGGAAAACCGACCCCGGAGGCGCCCCACCTGCACATCAACAACGTCAACGCCTACCACAGCCGCCTCAAGCAATGGCTCAGCCGTTTCAACGGCGTCGCCACCAAGAACCTGCCAAACGATCTCGGCTGGCGACGCGCGCTCGAAGCCTGGGCCGACCAAACCACTCCACAAAACTGGATCAAAAGCGCCATCGGAAATGGGCCATACCAACAACTAACGCTATAAGAGCCTATGGTATGGATTGAATACTGAATAATGGAAAGCAGCAAATGGGCGAACCTGAAACCCAACGCGCAAAGGCGCCGATGCGCAGGAAAAGATTCACGCGGCGAGAAATGACGCCGCGAGACGCGTTCTTTCGAAAAACTGGCGGCGGGCAGGGCGATCGAGGAGCTTGCGCTGCTTGAGGGCTCACCGAGCGCCGCGTCGCGAGCGTTTGAACGCAATCATCGCCCCCGAGTTCATGACACGCCGGCGGAGTTCGTCCAGCTTCAGATCCGCCGCTTGAGCGAAGCGATGGTCGTCTCATACAGCGCGATGAACGGCGGAAATCTCAAGGCGGTTGACCGGGTCGTCCGGATCGTGCGCGAGCTCGACCGTTACCACGGCTTCTCCGCGCCCGCAGGCGGCGGCAACTATGCCGGCTTCGCTCCCGCAGCGGGCGTTCCGGGAGCCGCCTCAGCTCACGCCGCCTCAGAATCGGAGACGACGCTAAAAGAACCCGTAAACGACTGAAATCTAGGAAGGCGACACGCTAAACGCGAGACCGGCCTTCCCAGCCTCACTCCGTTTCAGGCCGCGCGTTTAGGGCGGCGACCGCCGGGCGCACTCTTCTTGGCTTTCGGCTGACCCTGCAAGCCATAGGTCGAGAAACCGCGCGCCGTTTCCTCGATCTGCTCGTCGCTAAGGATCACGGGATTGCCGAGGACCAGCGACAGGTAATACTGCCGTGCGATGGTCTCCAATTCGACCGCGAGCCACATCGCTTTGTCGAGATTGGCCCCAAGCGCAATCATGCCGTGGTTGGCGAGAATACAGCCGTTGCGCCCTTCCAGCGCCTTCAAGGCGTGGTCGGACAGGTCCTTCGTGCCGTAGCGCGCGTAACCGGCGCAACGGATGGTCGGCCCGCCGAAGGCCGCCATCATGTAGTGGCAGGCGGGAATGTCCTTGCGGGCGATCGCGAGCACCGTCGCATAGGTCGAGTGGGTGTGCACAATCGCGCCGACGTCGGGCCTCGCCCGCGTGATGTCGAGGTGGAAGCGCCATTCTGTCGAGGGTTTCAGCGGCCCCTCCCAGGCGCCGTAGTCTCCCTCGAACGGCATGGCCGCGATCATCTCCGGCGTCATGGCGTCGTAAGGCGTCGCCGAAGGCGTAATCAGCATGACGTCCTTATAGCGCGCGGAGATGTTGCCTGACGTCCCTTGGTTCAGGCCCCTCACGTTCATCCATTTGGCTTTGGCGATTATCGCTGCGCGCAGCGCTTTTTCATCTCGTGTCATCGGTTTTTCCCTCGGCTTTGTGGTGATCCTGCCGCCATGTTCATGCGACTGGCGAACCCGATGCGCTTTCAGCTCAAGCGCCGTTCCTCCCTTGGCTGGTGTTTTGCGGCGTGCTGCGCGCCGAACGCCCCTTGACATCATGACAGCACCATGAAAAAAAATTCAAGAGAAGATAAAAATGACAGGGAGACCTTTGACGCTTGACGTGCCAGCCCCTCCCCATGACGTGGAAGACGATCTTTGCGCGCGCGCCGCGTGGCTTTACTACGGCGCCGGGCTGACGCAAGGCGAGGTCGCGAAGCGTCTCAATGTTCCGAGCGTCAAGGCGCACCGGCTGGTTGCGCGCGCCAATCGCCTCGGTCTCGTGCGAGTCAGCATCGACGCCCCGATTGCGGGTTGCTTGCAGCTCGAAGACGAACTGCAGCGCAAGTACAAGCTTCGCCAATGCGTGGTCGCTCCCGAGATCGACGAGGATCCGCTGCCCTTGCGCACGCTTGGGCTGGCGGGTGGGAGATTTCTCCAACTTGCGATCGAGAGCAGAGCCCACTTGGCGATCGGCGTCGGACACGGCCGCACTCTGGCCGCGTGCGTCGGCATGCTGCCGCGGATGGATGTGCCTGAACTCAAGCTTGTCTCGCTGCTCGGCGGAATGACGCGCCGATATGTCACGACTCCTTTCGACGTCATTCATCGGCTCGCGGAACGCACCAATGCTGCGGCTTACGTGCTGCCGTTGCCCTTTTTCGCCAACACCGCCGAGGACAAGACGGTTTTTCTCGAGCAGCGCGGCGTCTCCGACGTCTTCGAACTCGGCGTCAACTCGACCCTCCGCTTCGTTGGCGTCGGAACGCTCGGCGACGATGCGTCGATTCTGTCGACAGGACTCGTCGAGAAGGATGAGTTCGACGAGGCGCGCCGCCTCGGAGCCGTCGGGGAGCTGCTTGGACACATGTTTTCGCCGAGCGGCGAAGTCATCGACAGCGGCATTTCCGCGCGCGCCCTCTCCATGTCGACTGCCGATATTGGCCGGCGCCCGACTGTCGCCGTGGCCGGAGGCATGTCGAAGATTGGCGCGATCCGGGCCGTGCTCAGCAGTAGCCTGCTGCACGGTCTGATTACCGATGAGAGAACAGCGAGGGCGCTCGCGAAACTGAGATCAGGCGCAGAACCTGATGTTGGAACCAAAAACCAAAGCGAAAAACCAAGGAGAGAGCGATGAGTGAAAAGGCGAACGATTTCTTCCAGGCGTTCAAAGCGGGTCGTCTCAGCCGCCGGGAGCTGATGGCCGGCGCGGGTAAGCTCGGCGTCACGGCGGCGACCGCCAACTTCCTGCTCAATGCCGCCGCGACGCGGGCGCTCGCGGCCGATTTCGACTGGAAGAAATTTTCCGGCAAGAAACTTCACCTTCTGCTGAACAAGCACCCTTACGCGGACGCGATGATCGCAGATCTGCCGAATTTCAAGGCTCTGACAGGCATGGAAGCCACGTATGACATTTTCCCCGAGGACGTCTATTTCGACAAGGTGACGGCCGCGCTGTCGTCGAAGTCAAGCCAGTACGACGCGTTCATGACTGGCGCCTATATGACCTGGACATACGGGCCGGCCGGCTGGATCGAAGATCTCAACCAGTGGATCAAGGATCCGGCGAAGACCAACCCGAACTACGCTTGGGACGACGTCCTTCCGGGACTGCGGGCTTCGACGGCCTGGAACGGGACGCCGGGCGGCGAACTCGGCTCCAAGGACGCCAAGCAGTGGTGCATCCCCTGGGGGTTCGAGCTCAACTCTATCACCTACAACAGAAAGATGTACGAGAAGGTCGGCGTGCAACCGCCGAAAAATCTGCCCGATCTTATCGAAATCGCGGCCAAACTGACGAAGGATCTCGGCGGCCCCTACGGCATCGGTGTTCGCGGCTCGCGCTCATGGGCGACGATCCACCCCGGATTCCTATCGGGCTATTCGAACTATGGCCAGCGTGACTTCACGGTGGACGGCGGCAAGCTCAAAGCTGCCATGAACACGAAGGAGTCGAAGGACTACCACAAGATGTGGGTCAAGATGATCCAGGACTCGGGACCGAAGAACTGGTCGACCTACACCTGGTATCAAGTGGGAACGGACCTGGGCGCGGGGGCCTCAGCGACGATCTTCGACGCAGATATCCTCGGCTATTTCATGGACGGTGGAGAGAACAAGGAAGCGGGCAATCTCGGCTTCCACGCTTTTGCTGCGAATCCCGCGGCCAAGGCGCCGACGCCGAACGTGTGGATCTGGTCGTTGGCGATGAACTCCGCCAGCACGCAGAAGGACGCGGCTTGGTACTTCATGCAATGGGCGTCCTCAACCGAGCATGATATGTTCGGCGCGCGCAAGATGGACTTCGTCAACCCGGTCCGCAATTCGGTGTGGAAAGACCCAGAGTTCCGCGCCCGCATCGACAAGTCCTACAACGGCTACCTTGCCCAGTACGAGGCTTCTGCGCCGGGCGCGAAAATCTACTTCACCGCGCAGCCCTTGTTCTTCGACGTGACAACTCAGTGGGCCGAGACGCTGCAGAAGATGGTCGCCAAGGAAGTGCCGGTCGACGAGGGCCTGGATCAACTCGCCGCCTCGATCAACAAGCAGCTTCAGGACGCGGGCCTCGGCTGATCGCCGGTCTCGTCCAACCCATGGGGCCGAAAACGGTTCGTCCGTTCCAGTTCTTCCGACGCTGGTTTGTGCACGCCTTTGCGCGCGCGCGAAATTCGGCGTCGGCCTAAGTTTGCCGGAGCTTCGCGCATGACCGCGGTCGCGCCTCAGATTGCTGTTCGACGCCGCAAAACCAACGTGTTGCCCTACGTCCTGAGTCTGCCCGCGCTGATCGTGTGCATCGGAATTCTCGCGCCGTTCCTGACGTCCGTCTACTATTCAATGCTGCGCTATCGCTTGAACCTGCCAGCTATGAAAGGGTTCATCTGGTTCGATAACTATCTGAACTTTCTAACTGATTCCGAGTTCTGGAACACGGTCAGGGTGTCGTTCGAATACACTGTCTTGACGGTCGGTGTTGAACTCGCCTTTGGACTGGCGATCGCACTGCTCCTACAGCGGCGCACGCGCCTCAACAACTCGATATCGATCCTGCTGTTGCTTCCGCTGATGACCGCGCCGGCGATCGCCGCCCTGATGTGGAAGCTGATGACGAATCCGAATTTCGGCATCCTGTCATATCTAGTGCAGTCGCTCGGCGTGAAGGATTTCAAATGGGCGTCGGATCCGCAGAGCGCGCTCTTCACGGTCGTGCTAGTCGACGTATGGGTTTACACGCCGTTCATCATGATCCTGTTGCTCGCGGGGCTTCGCTCGCTGCCGAAACAACCTTTCGAGGCGGCTGCGCTCGACGGCGTGCCGCGACAATTCGTGTTCACCCGCATCACGCTGCCGATGCTGATGCCCTACATCATCACAGCTGCGCTGTTCCGCCTGCTCAATTCGATACAGCAGTTCGACATTATTTATCCGATGACGCAGGGAGGTCCGGGCAACACGCTGCTCGTATTCCAAGTGCGCGCCTATCTCGAATTCTACCAGTACACCAACGTCGGCAAGTCGGCAGCGCTTCTCATCATCCTGTGGGCGATCACCTACGCGCTCTCCAACGTGTTCGTGAAGCAATGGCTGAGGCTCCGCGAACGCGCCCGCGGGCTGGCCTGACCGAGGCGAGGCGGCAATGGAGCATGCTTCCCATGTCGAACGCGCGCTGAAAGCGCTCGCTCTCGCGCTGATCGTCCTTTTCTTCCTGTTCCCGATCCTCTGGATCTTCCTCATGTCGTTCCAGACGAACGGGGACATTCTGCGCATGCCCCCGAGCCTGTTCTTTACGCCGACCCTCTCCAACTATCAGGCGCTGATCAGCGGCACGCTTGTGACGACCGCGGGAAATCTTGACATCGCCTTCATGAAGAACCTCTGGAACAGCGTACTCCTGTCGACGACGTCGGTCGCGATTGCGCTCGTCCTCGGAGTTCCCGCGGCTTACGCGTTCGCCCGCTTCAAGTTCCGACTTGGCGAGGATATTGCGTTCACGCTCCTTTCCTTCCGCTTCGCGCCGCCGCTCTTGGTATTGCTGCCGCTGTCGCTTTATTTCCAAGAGCTTGGACTGACCAACACCTACGTCGGCCTCGTCTGGGTTTATCAGCTGATCGCGCTGCCGCTCATTCTGTGGATCGTGCGTGGGTATTTCGAAGACATTTCTCCCGACATTGAACACGCCTATCGCGTCGCGGGCCATTCCTGGTGGAGCACTTTCACGCACATCGCCGTGCCGCTCGCCGGACCTGGGATCGCCGCCGCGGGCTTGCTCGCCTTCATCTTCTGCTGGAACAACTTTGTGTTCGCGCTCATCCTCGCTTCTGCGGACAAGCAGCCAGTGACTGTCGGCGCGCTTGCCTTCGTTACGGCTTCCGGCATCCAGTACGGCCAGATCGCCGCAGCGATCGTTCTCTCAGTCACGCCGACGCTCGCGCTCGCGCTCTACGCGCAGCGTTATCTCGTCGAAGGTCTCTCGCTGGGCGCGGTGAAGGGCTAGACAATGGCGCAGCTTGCGATCCAGAACGTTCGCAAGAGCTTCCGCAGCAACGTCGTTCTTAACGACGTTTCACTTGAGCTCGATCCTGGCGAGATCGTTTGCGTTTTCGGTCCCTCCGGCTCGGGCAAGACAGTGCTGCTTCGCATTGTCGCCGGAGTCGAGATGCCTGATTTCGGGTCGATTGTGCTCGCCGGGGAGGATGTGACGGAGGCGCCGCCGGAAAGCCGCGGCGTCGGAATGGCGTTTCAGAATTTCGCGCTGTTCCCGCACATGTCGGCCTTCGACAATGTCGCAAGCGCGTTGACCGCTCGGCGTGCGCCCCCCAAAGTCATTCGCGAAAAGGTCCAGAAGGTCGCGGCGCTGCTCAAGATCGGGCACGTGCTGGGCCACGAGCCGCGTGAACTCTCAAACGGTCAGAAGCAGCGTACCGCGCTGGCGCGGGCGCTCGTCGCCGATCCCAAGATTCTGCTGCTCGACGATCCGCTGCGCAACGTCGACGCCAAGCTGCGCTATGAGATGCGGCTCGAGCTGCCGCCTCTCCTAAAAAACGCGAGGGCCACCGTGCTCTATGTCACGCAGGATTATAAAGAGGCGATGGCTATCGGCGACCGCATCGCGGTCCTGATTGGCGGCGAATTCGTACAAATTGCGGCGCCGGCTGAGATCTACCGGACGCCCGCGACGATCGGCGTGGCGCGACTGTTTGGCGACCCCAGCATCAATCTCGTGCCGGTCGAGCCGCTGATCCGACAGGAGGGTTTGACAGTCCACTTCGCCGGCTGCGTTCTGCCCATCCCGATGAGTTACGAATCGGCCTCGGGGCGCGCTTGCATGCTGGGTCTCAGGCCCGAATCCATCATGGTCGACGAAACTCCCACGTCCGATGCATTCCCGATCGACGTGGCGGCGGTGACGCCCCTCAACGAAAAGACGCTGCTCCTCCTCCGGGCTCACGACGGACGCGAACTCATCGCGTCGGAAGAGGGCAAGGACGAGGAACTGCGTCGTCATGGACCTGCTCATGCGCGCTTCGACCCGAGCGCGGTGCTTTTGTTCGACGCCGAAAGCGGCAAGCGCATCTCTCCGCGAGAGCCGTGAGGACCGCCCATGACCGATGTCGCATTCTCGATCCGGAACGTCGACAAGATCTATCAGCGGCGAGGCAAGCCGTCGGTCCACGCTGTGAAGGCCTTATGGATGGAGGTCGGTATGGGGGAGATTGTCGCGTTGCTGGGCTCGTCGGGCTGCGGCAAGACGTCGACCTTGCGCATGATTGCAGGATTTGAGGAGGTGACCAACGGCGAGATCAACCTCGCCGGCCGCCGGATCGATAAGCTTCCGCCTGCGCGGCGCGGCGTCACCATGGCATTCGAGGGCTATTCGCTTTATCCCCCGCTTACCGTCCGCGATAACATAGCCTTCGCGTTGAAGAGCGCTCGCCTCGCGGCCAAGGAGGTCAACCAAGCGGTCGACGAGATCGCTCGTCTGGTCGAGATCGATGCGATTCTCGACCGCTATCCATCTTCGATTTCCGGCGGCCAGCAGCAACGCGCCTCGCTAGCGCGTGCGTTGGTGCGACGCGCCGACCTTTACCTGCTCGATGAACCCATGGGGCAGCTTGAGCCGCAGCTGCGCGCCCTGCTGCGCGGCCGTCTGAAGAGCCTGCTGGTCGAGCGCGGGATGACGTCGATCTTCGTCACCCACGACCAGACCGAGGCGAACGCGCTCGCCGACCGCATCGCGGTGATGGAGGGTGGCGCGCTGCAACAGTTTGCCAATCCAAAGGAGCTGCGCGAACAGCCGGCGAATCTATTCGTAGCAACATTCGTCGGCGAGCCGCCGATGAACGTGTTCGAGGCGAGCGTCGTCAACGCCGACACGGTTTCCTTCGCCGTCAAAGACGGACCGACCCTCTCGTATGCGAACTCGGACTTGCCGCAGAACGTGAGAGCCGCGATCGGCGGGCGGGACAGGGCGATCATCGGCGTCCGCCCGCACGCCGTGCGGCTCGGCGCCGGCTCGAACACGGCGCGGGTCGTCTCAAACCAGTGGCTGGGCGATCAGAGCCATCTGGCGACAGAAGTGGCCGGGAGGCTGATGGTCGCCGTGAGTCATTCCCCGATCGCAGTCAAGGCCGGCGAGATCGTCGCCTATCGCGTAGCCGCGGCCGACCTGCATGTATTCGACGCGGAATCCGGCGCCGCGGTTTCGCACGGCCTTGCCCCCGCCGGACCGGGCTGGATCTAACGATGACACGCGACCTCCTGATCGGCGTCGACGCCGGAACATCGGTGCTCAAGACGGTCGCCTTCAAGCTGTCCGGCGAACAGGTGGCGGTGGCGGCTCGCGAGAACGCTTACGACAATCTCGGCGGCGGGCGGATCGAGCAGAACATGCTACGCACCTGGCGCGACTGCGCGGAGACGCTGGCCGAACTGGCGGAGCGGGTCCCCGATCTGTCGAAGCGCGCCGCGGCGCTTTCGATCACGGCGCAGGGGGACGGTTGCTGGCTGGTCGACGACTCAGGCGAGCCGATAGGGGGCGGCCTGCTCTGGCTCGATTCGCGCGCCGCGCGTATCGTCGACGAATATCGCCGCAGCGACGCCGCTCGACGCCACTATGAGTTGACTGGCTCAGGCGTCAATGCCTGCATGGCTTCTTCGCAATTGGCGTGGATGAAGCGCCATCAGCCGGAGCGTCTCGTGCGTGCAGCAACGTGCTTCCATTGCAAGGACTGGCTTTACTTTCGGCTGACCGGAGAGCGGGTCGCCGATCCTTCGGAAGGCATGTTCACCTTCGGCGATTTTCGAACGCGCTCGTACAGGCCCGAAATTCTTGAATGGATGGGGATAGGCGATTGCCTCCGGCTCTTGCCGCCGATCGTCGAAGGCTCGCGGCAGAGCCATCCCCTGTCGGCGGCGGCGGCCTCAGCGACCGGCTTGCCGCACGGGCTGCCGGTGACGCTCGGTTATGTCGACGTGGTCTGCACGGCCCTGGCCGGCGGGCTCTATGACCCCACCGGGAAGGTCGGCTTCTCGATCTTCGGATCGACGGGCATGCACATGCGCTACGCGCCGACCGCCGCAGAGGTCAAGCTGAACGCGGCGCGCTCCGGCTACACGATGTGCCTGCCGATCGAGGGGGCCTGCGCGTCGATGCAATCAAATATGGCCGCGACTCTCAATATCGACTGGATCCTTGATATCGCCTGCGAAGCGGCCGACCTCGCCGGCGCCAGGACGAGCCGCAAGACATTGCTGAACGGCCTTGACGGGAAGATCCTTGCCGCGCCTCCGGCACAGGCGATCTTCCATCCGTACATCCTCGAAGCCGGCGAGCGCGGTCCCTTTCTCGATCCGAACGCGAGAGCGCAATTCATCGGCCTGTCGAGCCGCACCGGTTTGCTCGGCCTCGTCCGCGCGGTTTACGAAGGCCTCGCTTTCGCGGCGCGCGATTGCTATGCGGCGTCGGGTCCGGCGCCCGAGGAGATGCGGATTGGCGGCGGCGCGGCGCGCTCGTCAGCGTTGCGCACAATCGTCGCGGCTGCGCTCGGCTCTCAGATTCGGAGTTCGTCGCGCGAGGAGCTCGGATCCGCGGGCGCCGCAATGATGGCCGCAGTCTGCATTGGTGTCTATCCGGACGTCGGGGCTTGCGCCGAGGACTGGGTCACTCCGTCGCTCGGACCGGCGACGGCGCCGGACCCGGGCCTGGCAGACGCGTACGCCAAGGCCTTTCCCATCTATCGCATGGCGCGCGACGCCATGACGCCGGCGTGGGCCAAGCTCGCCGAATTGAACGGCGAGGATCATTGATGAGCGCAGCGGATGGGAAACAGGTCAGGATAGCGATCATTGGGGACCGCTTCATGCTGCCCTCGATGTTTGAAGAAGCAATTCGCGCTCGTTGCGGCGACGGGCTCGCGATCGAGACCCTCGAGATGCCCTGGCCAGACGAGCCAATGGAACACGGCTACGCCATACCGGGAATGGACGGCCTCAAGGAATATCAGGGAGACCCGGAGGAAATCGTCCGTTTCGTCAGAGACGCTGACATCGTCGTCACCCAGCTGGCGCCGTTTTCGGCGGGGATGCTGAACCGCCTGCCCAACCTCAAGCTGATCGCGGTGTCGAGAGGCGGTCCCGTCAATATCGACATGGGCGCCGCTCGACAGCGCAACATCCGGGTCGTCAACACGCCGGGGCGAAATGCGTCGGCGGTCGCGGAGTTCACGATCGGCGCCATTATCGCTGAGACTCGGCTGATTACCCGCGGACATGACGCGCTGCGCAAGGGCGTGTGGCGCGGCGATCTCTATCGTGCAGACTTGACCGGCGAGGAACTGTCGCAACTGACGGTCGGTGTTATCGGCTATGGCCATATCGGCACGAAGGTTGTTCGGCTCCTGAAAGCCTTCGGTTGCCGCATTCTCGTCGCCGACCCCTATGTCCAGCTCTCTGCGACGGACGCGCGCGATGGCGTTCGTCACGTCGGGCTGGACGAGCTCCTTCACGAGAGCAATGTCGTGACACTGCACGCGCGCGTGACCGAGGAGACGCGCGGCTTCATCGGCCGCGAACAGTTTGCGGCGATGCGCAAAGGCGCCTATTTCATCAACACCGCCCGCGGACCGATGGTGGACTATAACGCGCTGACCGAAGCGCTGAAATCCCGGCATCTGCGCGGCGCCGCGCTCGAGACTTTCGCTGTTGAGCCGACGCCCGCCGATCTTGAGCTGCTTCGACTCGAGAACGTGACGCTGACGCCGCACATCGCTGGCGCCTCGATCAAGACCGTCAGGCACGCCGCCGAGGCTGCCGCCGAGGAAGTGCGCCGATATCTCGCAGGCGAAGGCCCGCTCAATCCATGTTGACTCGCCGTGCTGATTTGCGGCGCGCACGTTGCGCCCACTCACCGCGCGATTAGGTGGAGACCATGACGGAGCTTGGAGACTTCGACCTGATCGTTGTCGGCGGCGGCGTCAATGGCGCCGGCATCGCGCGCGACGCCGTCGGCAGAGGCCTGTCCGTGCTCCTCGTCGAAAAGGACGATCTTGCCCAGGGCACTTCGTCGCGCTCGGGCAAACTCGTCCACGGCGGTCTGCGCTATCTCGAATATTACGAGTTTCGTCTCGTCCGCGAGGCGTTGATCGAACGCGAAGTCCTGTTGAGGGCGGCCCCGCATATCATCCGGCCGATGCGGTTCGTGCTGCCGCACAGCGCCGATCAGAGGCCGGCGTGGCTCATCCGCATGGGACTTTTTCTTTACGACCATCTCGGCGGGCGCAAGCTCTTGCCGCCGACCCGCGCGATTGATCTGAGGCGGTCGCCCGAAGGCGCTCCGCTAAAGAAGGACTTTGTCCACGCGTTCGAGTATTCCGACTGCTGGGTCGACGACGCGCGTCTTGTCGTTCTCAACGCCCTCGACGCGAGTCGGCGCGGAGCCCGGATCCTGACCCGGACTGCGCTGATAAGCGCAAGACGAGCGGGGGAGAGATGGAATGTGACGCTGAGCCGGGCGGAGGGCGAGGTCAGCGCTCGCGCCCGCGCGCTCCTCAACGCCGCCGGCCCATGGGTCGAAGACGTGCTGTGCGCCGCGGGTGCGAATTCGGCCAACCGCGTTCGCCTGGTGAAGGGCAGCCACATCATCACACGCAAGTTCTGGCAGGGCGAACAGGCCTATCTGCTTCAGAACAACGACAAGCGGGTGATTTTCGTCAATCCTTACGAAAACGACCTTGCGCTCATCGGCACGACCGATGTGCCATTTTCGGGCCGCGCGGACGAGGTCGCGATCGGCGACGACGAAATCGACTACCTGGTCGCCGTTGTAAGCCGCTACTTCGTGAAAGCCCCGACGCGGGCGGAGGTCATCGGGGCCTTCTCAGGTGTTCGGCCGCTGTTCGACGACGAGACCGACAACGCCAGCGCGGTGACGCGCGACTATGTGTTCGACCTCGACGCGCCTGACGGCGCCGCTCCGCTTCTCTCGATTTTTGGAGGCAAGATCACGACCTACCGGCGGCTCGCCGAGCACGCGCTCGACCGTCTGGTGCCGTTCTTCCCATCGATGAAGCCAGCATGGACGGAGGCGGCGCCTCTGCCCGGCGGCGACATCGATGGAGCCGATTTCGCCGCTTTCCTTGGGACCGTGCCCCTCCGCTATCCCTGGCTGCCCGGGGAGATCGCGACCGGCTATGCGCGGCGCTACGGGACGCGCATGAACAAATTGCTCGCCGGCGCCGCTTCGCTCGACGACTTGGGGCGGCGCTTCGGAGACGGGCTCTTCGAGCGCGAGGCGCGCTTTCTTGCCGCTGAGGAATGGGCTGAAACCGCGGAAGACATCCTCGAGCGGCGCACCAAGCACTACCTGCACATCAGTGCGGACGAGCGGGCCGAATTCGAAGCCTGGTTCGCGGCGACGAAGGAGGGCCAGCAATGACGAAGAGGTACTAGCTGAAATCCGACCCCGAGTTTCGTGCGCTGCTCAATCTGTCGACCGTGCTCGGCGCCGATCCTCTGCGCGTGCAAGTGGCGGGGGGGAACACCTCGATCAAGCGCGGCGGCGCCGCGAACGGATCGTCGGCGCGCGCATGGCCGCGCCCATGTCCGAGGACGCCTGCGACGGAGTCGCACGGCTCCTGCTCGAACGTGCGGCTTTCCGTCGGGCCTCAAATTCTATGACGCAGCGCTATCGAGAGGTTTAAGCGGGCCGGCGATGGGCGTCATTGCCGGTTCTCGGAATGAGACCGCCTTTTGCGTCGGTCTAGCGGCCACACCCAAATGATTTCAGTGACTTGGACACTGGTTTTGGCTTCGAAGCCCTGCTGCCCGAGATGGCCTTTCTGATCGGTCAGAGCGACATGCCGAAGGAGCGACTCGATCGTGCGGCAAAACTGCGCGCGATCGTCAATGTCGAGACGAATTTTCTCCAGAACGTCGATTACGAGACCTGCTTTCGACGCGGGATCCATGTGCTTGCGCCGAGTTCGGCATTCGCGGATCCGGTCGCGGAGATGGCGCTTGGGCTCGCGATCGACCTGTGCCGTGGCATCACCGCCGCGGATCGCGCAATGCGTGCGGGACGCGAGAAATGGCTGCTCGACGGCGTGGAGGGCTGTTTCTCGCTCCATGGCGCGCGCGTCGGCTTGATCGGCTTCGGCGACCTTGCGCGCGCATTCACGCCGCTGCTTCAGCCCTTCGGTTGCGCAATCAAGGCCTACGACCCTTGGATCTCCGATCATTTCATGCGCAGCTTCGGGGTCGCCGCCGCATCGCTCGAAGAGGCGCTCAAAACCAGCCAGGTCATCGTCGTCTTCGCCGCCGTGACGAGCGAGAACCAGGGATTTCTGGGCAAGCGCGAATTCGAGATGATCGCGCCGGGTTCGGTGGTGCTCCTGATGAGCCGGGCGGGTGTGGTCGACTTCCCTGAATTCCTGCGCCAGATCGAAAGCGGCCGCTTTCGCGCAGCGACCGACGTGTTTCCGGTCGAGCCCGCGCCTTCCGATGATCCGGCCCGCAGGGTGGAGGGCCTCGTTCTGTCGCCGCACCGCGCCGGCGTGATGACCGATTCGCTGCTCGAGATCGGGCGGCAGACGATCGCAGACGCCGGCCTCATTCTCAAGGGCCTGCCGCCGCTTTCGTGTCGCCGCGCCCAACGCGAGACGGTCGCGCGGTCGGGCTCCAAGCCAATTGAACGCAGTTGAAACAAAGTTGGACACCAGCGGCTTGACGGCCGTGAGCGAGAGGCCTTAGGCTATAACGTTATACACTGTGGTCGCAAAGACGCCGTCGCGGGGAAGAGAAGCCGGATTTTGGCAAGACGCCGACAATTCGCGACGTTGCGGCGCGCGCCGGCGTATCGGTGGCCACAGCGTCCAACGTGGTCAATGGCAATCGGCCCGTCGGCGACGCGAACCGGCGGAAGGTCGAGGAGGCGATTGCTGCGCTCGGGTATCGGCTCGACCGGGTCGCGAGCGCGCTGCGCGGCAGCGCGACGCGCCTTGTCGGCATGGTCGTTCCCGACATCACCAACGTCTTTTTCGCGAGCCTCGTTCACGGCGTCGAGGCACTCGCCGAGCGCGAAGGCTACGATCTTCTCCTGGTCTCGACCAGCGAAAATCAGGCCACCGAGCGTCGCCGCATCGATGCGTTGATTGCGCGACGGATCGACGGCCTCATCGCGGCGCCGGCCAGCGATGGCTCGATGGCCTCGCTCCGGAGCGCGCCCGGCGTTCGTCTGCCGCCGACCGTGCTCCTCGACCGGGGCGGCGGCGCACCGGGTTTCGACACCGTGCGCGCCGACAACGAAGCCGGCGGCTATTCGGCAGTGCGGCACCTGACCGACCTGGGGCACAGGGACATCGCCATTCTCGCCCATTCGGGCCATCTGCAAAACATCGCCGAGCGGATCGCGGGCGCCGGCCGCGCCCTCGGCGAGGCCGGCTTCGAAGGGCGCGAGCGGGTCGTCTACGGCGGACATGGTCTCGAGAGCCTTCGCGGCGCGATCGAAATGGAGTTGCATCGCGCAGACCCGCCGACTGCGATTTTTGCTCTCACGAACGTTTGCGCGCTCGCCTCGATCAAGGCCGCACGTGGCCTTGGGCTCGATATCCCGGGCGACGTCTCGATCGTCGGCTTCGACGATTTCGACTGGATGCTCGCGTTGAGGCCGCATCTCACGACCGTCGCGCAGCCGATCGAGGATTACGCCTCCGTCTCCTGGCGCCTCTTGATGCGCCGCCTCTCCGGAGCGACGACTGAGGTCGAACGCGTCGAACTTCCCTGCACCCTCAAGGTTCGGGAATCCACCGGGCCCGCGCGCCTGCGGTTCAAAGCCGCGGCCGAGGCCTATCGCTAGAACAACGAAAAGGGAGAGAAATCATGCTAAAGCATTGCGCCGCCGGCGTCTCGATCGCCGCGCTCACCCTCGGGCTTGCCGTATCGAGCGCCTTCGCCACCGACAAGCCGGTCTATGGTGTGCTCATGAAGACCCTGTCCAACCCGTTCTGGGGCGCGATGGAGAAGGGCGTCGACGAAGGCGCAAAGAAGGCAGATGTCGACGTCTTCCTGCAGGCGGTCGAGTCCGATCAGGCGGCTGAGCCGCAGCTCAACGTCTGAAACACGATGCTGGAGAAAAAGCCGGCCGTGATGATCACGGCGGCGATCAATTCGACTATCCTCCTGCCCTGCCTCAAGCACGCCAACGAGATGAAGATCCCGGTCGTGGATCTCGATGGCAACCTCGATCCGGCGATCACCAAGAAGGCTGGCGTCGACGTCGCTTTCCACATCGGGTCGGACAACGAGTTGGCGGGCGCAAAGGGCGCTGACTATCTCGTCAGCGTGCTCGGCAAGGACGCCAAGGGACCGGTGCTGGTGATCGAGGGCCTATCCGGCAATATCACGGGCGAAAAGCGCGCGCGCGGCTTCGCCGCTGAACTGAAGAAACAGGCGCCCGGCCTCAACATCGTCGCCTCGCTGCCCGGCGACTGGGACAGCCTGAAGGCCGCCAACATCACGAACGACACGCTTCAGCGCAACCCAGATCTTGTCGCGATCTTCTGCGCCAACGACGACATGGCGCTCGGCGCGGTCGAAGCAGCGCGCTCGGCCGGCAAGGACAAGGTGATCGTCATTGGCGTCGACGGCAACTCCAACGCCGTCAAATCGATCAAGGCCGGACGCCTCAACGCCTCGGTAAGCGCAATTGCCCTATCTGGTCGGCCTCGAGGCGGTCGAAGACGCCAAGAACGTGCTTGCCGGCGAGAAGATTCCTAAGTTCGTTTACGTTCCAACGCTGGTGCTGACCAAGGCCGTGCTGGACGAGAACAAGGACCGATGCTGCAATACGTGAAGTGAGGTCGAGGCCGCCCGTCGGCTGATAGCGTGCGGCCTCTCCCCCTTTTGAAGATGGCTCCATGACTTCGACCTCCAGCCCAGCGGCGCCTGCATCTTGGCGCGAAAGCTTCGCCGGCGCCGCGGCCCTTCGGCTAGAGTCGCTCGTTGTGCTCGTAGCGCTCTGCGTGGCGATGGCCGCGCTGTCGGACGTTTTTCTCTCGGTCTCCAACGTCCTCAACATCCTCCTGTCGACGTCGGTTTTCGGAGTGCTCGCGATCGGCATGACCTTCGTCATCTCGTCCGCGGGCATCGACCTGTCGGTCGGGTCGATTCTCGCGCTGTCCGGGGTCGCCGGCGCCATGCTGACCTCGAACCTTGATTGGCCATGGTGGGCGGGAATCCTGGGCTGCCTCGCGACCGGAGCCTTGACCAGCGCCCTCAACGGCTTCCTCATCACCAGGGGCGCAATCCCGCCCTTCATCGTCACGCTCGGCATGCTCGGGGTCGCGCGCGGCGTCGCGCTCGTGCTCAACAACGGCATTTCGATCTGTGGCCTGCCGCCGGAGATTGTCTGGCTCGGACAGGGGCGTCCGTACGGGGCGCCGACGCCGGTGATCGTGCTGCTCCTGACCGCGCTCGTCGCGCATGTGCTCCTGACTCATACGAGGTTCGGAATCTACGCGCAGGTCACCGGCGACAACGAGGCGGCGGCGCGCGCAATGGGCGTGCGCGTCGAGCGGCAGAAGCTCCTGCTCTACACGCTGTCAGGGCTCCTGTCCGGCCTCGCCGGACTCCTCTTCGCCGCGCGCATCAATTCCGGCGAGCCGACCGCGGGACCTAACTACGAGTTGACCGCCGTCACCGCGACGATCCTCGGCGGCACTAACCTCTTCGGCGGGCGCGGCAGCGTCGTCGGCACGCTGATCTGCGCGCTCATCATGGGCGTGCTTCAGAACGGGCTCAATCTGCTCGCCGTACGGCCGTTCTACCAGCAGATTGCGATCGGCGCCGTGCTCATTCTTGCGGTCTGGCTCGATCGCATCAACAGCAAGGAAGGCTGGCGGCGATGAGTCTTCTCGAACTCAAGGACGTCCGCAAGACCTTTGGCGCGATCGAGGCCTTGCGCGGCGTCACTTTCTCCGTGGCGGCGGGCAGCGCCGTCGCCCTTGTGGGCGACAACGGGGCCGGAAAGTCGACGCTGATGAAGACGATCACCGGCGTCTACAGGCCGGATGGCGGCGACATCCGCTTCAACGGCCTCTCGCTCGTCGGCAGGGACCCAGGTGCAATTCGCCAGGCCGGCATCGAGATGATCTACCAGGATCTCGCGCTTGCCCGGATGCGCGATGTCGCCTCGAACATCTTCCTCGGCCGCGAGCTGACCCGCTCGGTGCTGGGCGTCAGGCTCATCGATGTGAAGCGCATGCGCAGCGAAGCGGAAGCGATGGTCGCGCGGCTCGGCGCGCGCATCCCGTCGGTCGCCCAGATGACAGGCCAGCTCTCCGGCGGTCAGCAGCAGTCGGTCGCGATCGCGCGCGCGCTGACCTTCAATCCGCGGCTCGTCATCATGGACGAACCGACCGCCGCGCTCGCCGTGCGCGAAGTCGAGCACGTGCTCGATCTCATTCGCACGCTGAAAGCCCATGACATCGCGGTCATCCTGATCAGCCATCGCCTGACGGATGTGTTCTCGGTCTGCGACCGCATCGTCGTCTTGCGCCAGGGCGCGGTGATCGCCGACGACGCGACCCACGACACGAGCATGAACGCCGTCGTCGCCCACATCGTGGGGGCGACCGATGCGCCCCACGAAGGAGCACACTCATGATCCGCTTCGGCATGCACTCGAGCCTTTGGACCTCGGCCTGGACGCGCGACGGCGCGGAAAGGAGCGTCAGCGAATGCGCGCGCCACGGTCTCGAGGTGGTCGAAATTGCGCTCCTCGAACCGGACGCGGTCGACGTCCAGCACTCGCTGTCGCTGTTCGAACGCTACGCCGTCGCGCCAACCGCGTCGCTCTGCCTGCCCGAGGCGGTTGAGGCGACGCGTCACCCGAAGGAGGCGCAAGACTTCCTCACTCGTGCGCTCGACGTCGCCCACGCGTTGGGGTGCAACACGCTCACGGGCGTCACCTATTCGACGTTGGGCTATCGCTCCGGGGCTGCGCCGATCGAGCGCGAATACGACGCCATTGCGAAGGCTCTGAAACCGGTCGCAAGGCGGGCGGCGGATTACGGCATGACGCTCGGCCTCGAGCCATGCAACCGCTACGAGACCCATCTCCTCAATACTGCCGCCCAGGCGCACGCTCTGATCGCGCGGATCGACGAGCCGGCGGTGATGATCCACCTCGACACGTATCACGCCAATATCGAGGAGAAGAGTTTTGCGGACGCGCTCGCGGACGGCGGCGGGCGCGTGCGCTACGTCCACCTCTCGGAGAGCGACCGCGGCGTGCCGGGGTCGGGCAATGTCGACTGGCGCGGCGTCATGACGGCGCTCAAGGGCGCCCATTTCTCCGGGGACCTTGTAATGGAGTCGTTCGTCACCTCAATGCCGCAGCTCGCTGCGGCATTGTCGGTCTGGCGCCCTGTGGCGAGCGGGTCCGATGAGGTCATGACGGTCGGCGTTCCCTATCTCCGGAGCCTCGCCCGGGCGAGCGGCCTCATCGCGGCTTAAGGAGGCGGCAGCGGCGCGAAAAGCGGGAAGCCCTGGGATTTAGGCGCGGCCTCGACCGGCCGTGCGTCCGGGGCTTCTCCGATGTGCGCAGTTTAGGCATCAGGCGCTCGTGGACGCAACCTACAGGTTGCGTCCAGTCATTGACGGTGTTAATTCGAGAGGCGACGGCGGGATTGGGCCTGGCCTCGCTTCACCCCCTGAGGAACGGCCCGGCAGTGTCGACTTCCCCGGTGCGACCCCGATTTCGCCGTCACCCGAACGCCTCCGCCCCGACCGCCCGCGGCGATTCAAGGCCGAGCTGGCGGAAGGAGTGAGATTCGAACTCACGGTGGGGTTGCCCCCACGGCGGTTTTCAAGACCGCTGCCTTAAACCACTCGGCCATCCTTCCGAGCCGGTGCTTTGCCAGATCGTTCGGGGCTCGTCCAGCCGGCGCGCGACGCGTCGCCCCAACCCGGGGCACGGGGTTTGCTGGATCAATGGCTTCGTTTTCGGCCGGAGCCCCTGATGCCGGCGCCAGCCGCGGCCCTCGCCTGCGAGATGGGGTCAGCTTCTACTCGGCCTCGTCGTCATGATGGCCATCTCGAATCCGCAATATGTTGGACGCTGTTTGTCAAGCCGGCGCCCTCGGGGGAGCTGGCGCCTGCCCATCTCGCTGACGCGGGCTCGCTTCGATACCGCGGCGAGCGGCGGCAACTCGTACCGCGCCTTACACCAGCCGGCTCTGCGCCTTGGCGGCGGCGATGAAGCTTGCGAACAGGGGATGGGGCTCGAACGGCCGCGATTTCAGCTCGGGATGATACTGAACACCGATGAACCACGGATGATCGACGAACTCGATCGTCTCGGGCAGGAGACCGTCGGGCGACATGCCCGCGAACGCCATGCCCTTCTCCTCGAGGCGCTTCCGGTAGGCGGTGTTGACCTCGTAGCGATGCCGGTGGCGCTCGGAGACCTCCGTCTCGCGGTAGATTTCGGCGATGCGCGAGCCGGGCTTGAGCTTGGCGCGATAGGCCCCGAGCCGCATGGTGCCGCCGAGATCGCCCTCTGCTTTGCGAAGCTCGAGCTCGTTGCCGCGCAGCCATTCGGTCATGAGCCCGACGACCGGCTCGGGCGTCGGACCGAATTCCGTGGAATTCGCGTCGGCTAGCCCGGCCAATGACCGGCAGGCCTCGATCACCGCCATCTGCATGCCGAAGCAGATGCCGAAATAGGGCACTTTTCGCTCTCGGGCGAAGCGGGCGGCGAGGATCTTGCCCTCGGCGCCGCGCGAGCCGAAGCCGCCCGGCACCAGGATCCCATGCACGCCCTCGAGACGGGGGGCCGGGTCGGCGCTCTCGAAAATTTCGCTCTCGATCCAGTCGAGCTTGACCCTGACCTTGTTGGCCATGCCGCCGTGGGTCAAGGCCTCGATCAGCGACTTGTAGGCGTCCTTGAGGCCGGTGTACTTGCCCACGATCGCGATCGACACCTCGCCTTCCGGATTGTGATAGGCCTTCGAGACGGCGTCCCAGCGGCGCATGTCGGGCTTGGGCGCAGGCTCGATGCCGAAGCTCGCGAGCACTTCGCGGTCGAGCCCGGCCGCGTGATAGAGGGCGGGCACATCGTAGATCGAGCGCGCGTCGCGCGCCTCGACGACCGCGCTCTCGCGCACGTTGCAGAAGAGGCCGAGCTTGCGCCGCTCCTCGCGCGGAATCTCGCGGTCGGTGCGGCAGAGCAGGATGTGCGGCTGGATGCCGATCGAGCGCAGCTCCTTGACCGAATGCTGGGTCGGCTTCGTCTTCAATTCGCCCGAGGTCGGAATGAAAGGCACGAGCGTCAGGTGGATATAGACGACGCGCCCGCGCGGCAGATCATTGCCGAGCTGGCGGATCGCCTCGAAGAACGGCAGGCCCTCGATGTCCCCGACGGTGCCGCCGATCTCGACCAGAACGAAATCCACGCCCTCGTTGCCATCGAGAATGAATTCCTTGATCGCGCTGGTGACGTGCGGGATCACCTGCACGGTCGCGCCGAGGAAGTCGCCGCGCCGCTCCCTCGCGATCAGCTCCTGATAGATGCGGCCCGTTGTGATGTTGTCCTGCCGGTTGGCGTTGCGGCCGGTGAAGCGCTCGTAATGGCCGAGGTCGAGGTCGGTCTCGGCGCCGTCGTCGGTGACGAACACCTCGCCGTGCTGGGTCGGGCTCATCGTGCCGGGATCGACGTTGAGATAAGGGTCGAGCTTGCGCAGGCGGACGGTATAGCCGCGCGCCTGCAAAAGCGCGCCCAGAGCCGCCGAAGCCAGACCTTTGCCGAGGGAGGAAACCACGCCGCCGGTGACGAAAATATACCGCGCCATGGGACTCGACCCATAACCGATCGCGCCCAATTCGGCGAGCTTTAATTTCGCCCGCAAAAACCCGTGGGCGCTTGACGCGTGCCGCAGCGGCGCTCCAGCTTGCGCCTCAGAGGGGCGCGTTGGAAGGCGATCGCGAGAGATCAGGATGGCCGGCAGGGAGTTCAGATTTACCGCCTCCGACGGCGTCAGGCTCCTCGGCCGACGCTGGCTGACCGACGGGCGCCCGCGCGCGGTCGTGCAGATCGCGCACGGGCTCGCCGAGCACAGCGCCCGCTACGCGCGGCTAGCCGCTCAGCTCAACGCCGCAGGTTATGTGGTCTATGCGAGCGACCTGCGCGGGCATGGGGGATCGTGCGATCCGGCCGATCTCGGCCATTTCGCCGACGCGGACGGCTGGGCGAAAGCATCAAGCGATCTCTGGACCCTGAACCGCCAAATCGCCGCCGAGCAGCCGGGCGTCCCGATCGTCTTTCTCGGCCATTCGCTGGGATCGTTCCTCGTCCGTCAGTTCATGGCCGAGCGCTCACCCGCGCTCGCGGGCGTCGTCCTCTCCGGCTCGAACGGCAAGCCGCCGCCAATTGCGGCTCTGGGGCGCCTCATTGCGCGCGCGGAGCGGCTGCGTCTGGGCAAGCGCGGCAAGAGCCGGCTCATCTTCCAGATGTGGTTCGGTGAATTCAACAAGCCGTTCAAGCCTGCGCGCACGGAATTCGACTGGCTCTCGCGCGATCCGGCCGAAGTCGACGCCTATGTCGCGGACCCGCTCTGCGGCTTTCCCTTCACCACTCAGCTCGCTATCGACGTGCTCGACGCGTTGCCGTTTTTGTCAAGCCCGGCAAGTCTCGCGCGCATCCGCAAGGACCTGCCGCTCTACGTCTTCTCCGGCGAGCGCGACCCCGTCGGGGCCAATATCCACGGGCTCATCGACGCCTTGAAGGCCGCCGGCTTCAAAAGGCTCACGACACGCATCTATCCGGGCGCCCGCCACGAGACCCTGAACGAGACGAACCGCGAGGAGGTGACGCGGGACCTGATCGCCTGGCTCGACGACGCAGTCAGCGCCTGACCCCCGGGACGCGATCGGCGCGCGGTCTGTCTCCGAGCGAAGTTTTTCAGAGGGTTAGGCGCCAAAACCTGACACTCTCGCAACTCCCGAACGGTGTGGGGCAGGGCGGGCGAAAGCGCGATCGGCGCGCGGCCCCAAGCCAACCCCAACCGAGACGAGACCAAGCCCGCTCCAAGAAAATCCAACAAAATCCAAGAGAACCCAAAGGAATCCAAGGGAATCCAAGGAAAAACACTCTTGGATTTCCTTGGATTTCCTTGGATTCCTTCGTCCGAATCGGGACTTTTCAATGGGTTACGGGCAACATGACCGAAAAAAATTCCCTCGCGCCTTTTCCGCGCCGCCGGCTGTCTCCGCGAGATAGCTTTGAGCTGCCGACCGTGCAAAGGTACCACGGATTCCGTTTTTCGGAAAGGATTTGTCGGCGCCTATCGCATTTAACGTCATGTCCCCGGGGGCGCTTCTGGCGTTATCTGTTGGCGGGGTCGGTCGTAGCGGTCAAAGTCCGGACGGGAATGTCGCGAAAGGGCGGAAAGCGGGCGTTCAACCTTGCCGCTTACGCTGATATGATTTCGCTGGGCGGCACGTGATTGATCGACGAAGGGCGACAATGGGCACAGACGCAGTAGGCTGTGGTGCAGCGAAGGAAGCGGTTAGAGCGGTCTTGAAGGATGTCATCGCCAGCAACCCCGCACTCAGCGAAGTTCGAGGCGTCGCTTTCTATGACACCCAGAAGGACGCAATCATCCAGGCTTCGACTTCGTTCAATGCTGCTAAGGCTGCCGTTGTAGAAATTCCAAACTTCGTTGGTCGACTTGGAAGTGATTCTGCCGAGCGCATCGTGTTGCAGCTCATTTATCAGTACTTCGAACACGCGCTTGCTGTTCAGTACGAAGAAACACAATTTAAAAAGCTGTGGTGTGATTTCTTTGCGGAAGTGCAGGACGCGTACTGGATAGCTCGCGGCGTTGCAAATCTCAGAAATTTTCAGAGCAAGGTGGACCGAATCGACCTTGGTGACGGGGTCACTATTCGAGTCAGGTCCAAAACAGACTTGGCTTCATTGGGTTTTGAAGAAGCCGTGTGGGAGCGCGTTACCGAAGATTGGCATACGCCTGGAGCAAGCTCGTTGGTGCTCGTAACTGAACATTGCTTTATGAAACAACCGGACAACCTGATCCTCGTTGATGAATACAACCTATCGCTAAAGGCGATGCGAGCCATTCGAGCGCTACGTCTCCTTGCTCCGGGCTCAATTGGCATCGGCCCCATGTGGCATACGCGTGCAGCGCGCTTCAACGTGGGGATAGGCGGGCTGTCGTCCACTGGCACTTCAATTCCGATGTTTGGGTCACCATACCATTGGAGCGACGAAGTGCAGTGTTCGTACCCGGCGCTCTACGACGCGCTGGCACGTCTCGAAAAGGAAGGATACCCGAAGTCGCCGGGAAATCTGGAGATCGCGTTGCGGTCGTTCGTCTCGTCGTACGATCGATGGCCGGCATTCCCTGACTCAAAGCTCCTTGACCTGATCACTTCACTTGAAGCGCTCCTTGGTGTCGGATCTGAACTTTCCTTCCGGCTATCCTTCCGCGCAGCAGCGCTAATTGCGCCGGATGATCAGCAGCGCGGCGAACTGCTTAAATTGGTCAGAGGGTTTTACGACACCAGAAGCAGGATCGTGCACGGGGGCGCAATTGAGGAAAAGCACCAAGATCGCCTCCAGCAGATTGAGAGGCTCGCGGAGATCGTACGCCGTCTGCTGCGCTCATTTGTCGGGTTCGCAGTCGCACCGGTGAGTGGTTACGGGAAAGAATTTTGGGACGGGGAGTTTGATGCAGCGCTCCTCGACGCCGAGAAGCGCGAGAAGCTTCGCGCAGCGCTGAAGCTCACCCACTGATTGAGAACCCTGGCAACGCCCGTAATCCAGGAGTCCTAACTCCCTAGTTCGAGTGTCTGTTGCTCCCGAAGGGCCGCATTGGATCGATTCCGGCCAGTCGGAAGCGGGCTGAAGATTTAGCCGTGCTTCCAGTCCGGCCGATGCTGTCACCGCACGGTCGGGAAGGTCTCTAATGGGCGGGAAGCGGGCCTACAGGGGTCGCCTCGCGAAGGACCGGAGTCCGGGCCATTGCCGTCATTCCATTGCGAGCGCGAAATAGCCTTCACCGCCCGCGTTCATAGAGGCCTCAGCGGCGTTCGGATAGCGGCACATAGCCAGCGAAGGTTTGCAATCCGCGCTTCTGAGACGTACGTTACGGGGGACCGTCTCCAGGTCTGAACGGGACATCCGGTAGACGCCGGAGGCTTTCGGGTCGCGCTAAGAGCAGACAGACCGGCAAGGACCCGTGGGCCATAATTGTGCCCAAGTGTTATGGCGAGCTGTTGGTAATTTATGGGCAGGATTTTGACGCGGCGGAGCAGCGGGCAAAAAGCTCATGAATGTAGTGAGCGAACTACCGCGAGCGAATTGCAAGTTAAGCGGTCCTGTGGTTCCGATGTGGATTACCGCCTAAGCATAAAATGCTGACTCTTCTGGAGATGGCGACTGATGGCGACCAAATTGAAATATTTCATGACAGCATTCGTTGGGGTTGGTACAGCGTTATGTGCGGAGTGTTTCATCCCGAACGCGGCCGGGGCGGCTGCGATTAATTTTGACGGACTAACCGCATGGGCGCCTTTCACGAGCTATACGGAATACGGCTTCACAGTGTCGCCCGTATCTGGCAATTGGATTGCGATTCCTGACGGGAACCCAGGCCCATCTATCGCGTTTTCCACTCCGCCGACGTCAACAGCTGAGATTGCGGTGACTGACTCCGGAGAAACTTTCCTTTTCAATTCAATTGATCTTTATGCCAGCATAACGCCGATCCCCTACATTTTCACAGGGTTGCTGCACGGCAATACAGTCTTTAGGATATCAAACACAGAACCGAATACGTTTGGAGACTTCGTCACGGTGTCAAATCCCTACAGCAGCGCGGTGATCGATGCGTTGCAAGTGACGCTCACGAGCCCCCTTGCACTTAACAATGCCACGGGCCTCGACAACATCGACGTATCGTTCAGCAGCACCGTTCCTGAGCCATCGACTTGGGTGATGCTTGCACTCGGCTTCGTCTACCTTGCTTTCGCAGGCTATCGCTTCTCAAAGGGCAAGAGTGCCGCTTTCGGAGCGTAAGCGCAGCTAGTTCGGTTTGGACGGGCAGTCGCTTATTGCCTGGTAAAGGTATTAGCCCGCTGAGAAGCTCACCTTCGCGCAGGCGTTGGTGCGATTTGGAAACCAAGTCGACAATGCAATGCAGGGAGAAACTTCCCCGCCGCGCAGGGAGAAACTTCCCGCCGCCGCGTGGCCGCTCTTCGCGAGCCGCCAGCCTCTACCTACGCCTTCAGCCGAAGACCGCTTTCTCTCACTTCCCGCCCGTTCATCGGGCCGATCTTGAAGGGCAGCAAAGGGTCGAAGGCGGTCGCTGGCGATCTCTCAGGGCCGGGCTTTACCTGATCAATCCCCGGATCAAGTCCGGGGACGGCCATGACGAAAAACCGAAGGGAATGCCCACAGCCAACGCTATAAGAGCCCTCGCGGGCCAGCGCCGGCGGGCCGCCCTTTCGTGCCGTTGGCTGGGTCGGTTGTAGGTCAGGTTTTCATCGGCTCGCGAGGCGCCTCAGGAGGAGCGGCGTCGCGGCGGGAAGGCGGGGTTGCTGAACGACCGCGAACTCCGCCGCGCCCGAACACCAGCGGGAATTGCGCCCGCGCGCGTGCGTCGATCGTAACCCCGAACGGGCGGACGCCGTGGCGGCGAGCCTCCTGGAGCGCGCGGCGGCGTGTCCTCGACTCCGAAGCGCCCCCTCGTAGTGGTCGCAGTCGTTCGGCTTGCCGTCGGCGAACACGAGGTGCAGCCGGTCCCGAGCCGGCGCCTTTTCCAGTTCGGCGGTCGCATGGGCGGACCGCGGCGCCGATGCGGGTGCACCAGCCGGGCTTCAGACTTCGCCCTGCGCATCCTGATGCCGCCTGGTCAGGGCGGGGCCGCCGGGGACACGGCCAACGTCGAGACGCTGGCGCAAAGGCTCGGCGGCCCGTCGCGCAACCATTTGCACAAGATCGCGCAGGATCCTGGGCGCAGGGGATCATCACGTTGCAACCAGAATCGGCCGCTTACGTCGCCGACGCAAATCCGCTATTCAAGATCCACATGCTGCTCGGCCTGACGATCTTCCTCGTCTTCCCATTCACCCGCCTCGAGCACGTATGGAGCGCGCCCATCTGGCATCTCGGCCGAACCGGCTATCAGATCGCGCGCACGCGACGTCCGCTCAGGCCCGGAGCCGCGCAGCCCGAGGCGGCCGGGTCGCGATGACCTTCGCCGCCGTGTCGCTCGACGACGTCGAACTCGCGCGCGCCCTCCATGTCGTGTTCGTGGCGCATTGGATCGGCGGCGTCTCGTTCGTCACCCTCGTCGCGCTACCGCTCGCCCGCGCCGCATCCGACGCGCGAAGCGGCTGGGCGCTGTTCGAGTCGATCGAGAGCCGGTTCTCCGCGCAGGTGCGCTGGACGATCCCGCTCGCCGGGGCGACTGGCCTCTGGATGACCTGGCGGCTCGACCTGTGGACGCGCTTCGCCGATCCGTCCTTCTGGTGGATGAGCGCGATGGCGCTCGTCTGGGCGCTGTTCATGATCGCCGTCTTCGTCATCGAGCCCTTCGCTCATCGGCGCCTGGAGGCGGAGGCGGCGCGCGATCCCGAAGGCCTCATGCGCCGCCTCTACCGTGTCCACCTCGTTCTCTTGGCTGCGGCGGGCCTCACCATCATCGGCGCGGTCGCCGGATCGCGCGGCGGATTGTTCTCATGAGCGCTACGCAACACGCCCCGGTTCATCGTTCGGCCGACGCCGCTCGCGCATGGCAGGGCGCGGCCCTGCCCAGCCCCGGATTCCGGCCGTTCTTTCTCGGTGCGGCCCGTGTGGGCGCTTGTCGGCATGGCGCTGTGGGCGCCGGCCTTCTAGGCGACCGCCGAGAAGGCGGTCGGAATTGTGAGCGCGTCGGAGATCAGCCTGCCGATCTCGCTGCGACAAGAGCCGCAATTCGTTCCGGCCTTGAGGCGCACGCCGACCGCGGCGACGGTCGCGCAGCCCTGCGCCGCGGCCTCCAGAATCTCGCTGCGGCCGACGTCGAAGCAGGCGCAGATTGTGGCCCTCACGGTCGCGCGCCTCGGCGCCGGGACGGCCCGCGAGGAGGCGCAGCCGATCCTCCGGCGCGACGCGCTCGCCGAGACGTTCGGCGAGCCAGGAGCGCGCCGCGTCGATCGGCTCGCGCGCCGCGAACAATCCGCCGGCGAAGGTCTCGCCGGCGAAAGCGACGAAGCGGTGCTGGCCGGCCGCGGCGTCGTGATAGGCGATGAGGTCGGCGGCGTCGCCGAGTCCGAGCGCCTTCCGCGCGAAGGCCGTCCAGTCGGCCGGCTCGGCAAGACCGGCAAGCTCCGCGCGCCAGCCGCCGCGCGCGGGCGCAAGCGCGAAATAGTCCGCCCCGCCGGTCGCCAAGGGCGCACGCGAAACCGCGAAGACGTGCCAGGCGGCCGCGTAGGGCTTCGCCGACACCGCCGTGAACTTCAGCTCCGGCTGGCCTGAGACGGGATCGACCGCGGATGAGGCCAGCGCGTCGACGCGCGCCAGCGAAGCATATTGCTCGGTCCAGTGCATCGGGGCGAACAGCGAGCCCGGCCGCTGCCGCTTGGTGACGACGACGCGCAGGACCGCCCGCCCGTGCGCACTCTCGATTTCGACGAGGTCCGCCGCCTTCACGCCGAGATGTCGCCCCGCGGCGCACCCGCGCAGAAGCCCGCGATCTTGCCCGACCGCAGGGCCTCCACGGTGCGGGACGGCGGCGTGACGACGACGGCGTAGTCGCGCTCCGCGAGCGCGCCGGCGGCCGCCAGCCAATAGTGCAAGAAGAGATTGTGATTCGAATAGTCGTGCACGACGGTCAGCGTCTTGCCGCCCTCGGACGCCTTGAGGCGCGCCGCGAGCGCAGCGGCGTAGCCCACCGCACGGGCCCCGTCACGAAGCCGCCCGGCGTGGTCCCTGGCGAGCGTGATCGTGTCGCCACCGAGGCTAATGTTGTAAGGAATGATCAGCGGCTCGGCGGGCCCGCGCAGACCGAGCGAGACGGCGAAGGCGAGCGGCGGGACGATCACCGCCGCCTCGAGCGCGCCGTAGGCGAGCTTGTCGGCGACGTGAGCCCAGGACGGCTCGACCGACAGCGCGACATCGAGCCCTTCGTCGGCGCAGATGCCAAATTCATGAGCGACGATCGCCGGCGCGGAATCCGTCAACCGCAGGAGGCCGATCGCGATCCTCCGGACCGACGCGGAGCGTGAGGAGGAGACAGCGTCACTCATTTGAGCAGCCCTTCGGCGTCCTGGTCCTTGATGAGATCGGCCGCGACCTGGGCGACGCGGCGGTTGTCGTTCATCGCCTTGTTGCGCAGCCAGCGGTAGGCCTGTGGCTCGGTCACCTTGCGCTTGGCCATCAGCAGCGCCTTGGCGCGCTCGATGAGTCGCCTCTCTTCAACCTGCGCAGTCGCCGCCGCGAGCTCCGTCTCGACCCGGGCGTAGCGGCGAAAATGGGCGACCGCAGAAGCGACGATCGCCTTCATGGCGCGGTCCGAAACCCCGGAGAGGTTGTAGGAGCAGACGCCGGCGGCGATCGCATCCTCGACGAAGGCCGGATCGTCCCTGTCCGAGAACATGACGATCGGCCGCGGCGCGTTGGACGACAGGGCCCGAACCCCTCCAGCGCGTCGCGGTCCGGCAGCGCCATGTCGATGATGACAAGGTCGGGCGCAAGCCGGCGGACCGCCTCGATAAGGTCCGCGCCGCCGCCCGCGCGGGCGACGTTCGAAAATCCCGCGCCGGCGAGCGTCCGCTCAAGCGAGCGAGCGCGCTCGGCTTCCGAGTCGACGAGCAGGATCTTGAGTGACATAGGCGACCGATCGCATCGACCGGCATGAATGGTCAATCACAGGGCCGTATGTCTTCCGGCGGATTGCGAACTTCGACGGCGGCACGCAACGGGCCGCGCCTCCGGTCGCGATCTCTCAAAATTTCCCGGTTAGTCCTGAGGCGAAAGCGCCGCTCCGACCATCGGGATTAGCCTTGGCGGCCTCGGACTGTCATCGGAGAATCGCGCGGCTGCCGCGCGGGCCGGAAATTCCGCCGCGCCGACGACCCAGTCACGAAACGCCCCGGCCATGCGCGAGCCTCTTACTATGACGTTCGCGGCGATGACCCGAGGGTATGGCGGAGAGTCGGGCGGGGGCAGGCTGGCGAGATCGGGTCCGAGCGGCAGCGGGTCGTGCGCGACGACCTTCGGTTCGGGCGCGGGCTTCGGCGCGGGCCGCGGCGCAGGCTTCTCCGCCGACCCCGATCGAAGCTTCTGCGGACGATTATCGAATACCGGGGGCAGGGGCGCTTCGATCGGCGCGCGCGCCGCCTGGGCCCCGATAAGGCGCGTCGCTTCCGCCTCCTGCTTGCGCTTGAGATAGTCGACGATGAGTTCGTGTTCTTCGTGGAGCGACTGAATGAGGCTGTCGGCGGACGCCTGCGCCGGCGCCACCACCACGGCGGGCGTCGCGGGCTGGCTGTAATGATTGACGAGGATCGTGCCGATCACGCTCGCGAGCGCCACCGGCATGACCTCATAGAAGAATCTCGTGGAAGTCTTCGAGAGAAATCCGAGAGCGCCCAAGCTTGCCGTCCTTGCCCGGTCTTCGTCGACGAGGTCTAGAAAGCCATTGCGTCCGCAATCCAAAGACAATGTGGCTGCAATCGGCGGCGCCGATTGGCCGACCAGCGGCGCGCCGTCGTGACGGGCAGGCCGCGGTGTGCAACGGCGGCCCTGGATCACCACGTCGCTTCGCTCGTCGCGATGACGGCGGCCTTTACACCGCGAACATCTTGCCTGGATTGAAGATGTTTTGCGAGTCGAAGGCGGCCTTCACGCGGCGCATAAGGTCGACCGAGGGCGCGCCGTCATCGCGAGGAGCCCGCAGGGCGACGCGGCGATCCAGAGTCGCTGCCTCTGTCGTTTACCCTCTGATCGCGTCCCTGGCTGCGATAACCCTTGAGTATCTCGCCTCGCAGTCGTGACGGGCAGGCCGGGGCATGCGGCGGCAGCCCTGGATCGCCGCGTCGCTTCGCTCCCCGCAATGACGGCGCGCAGGCGGCCTCTGCGGCGCAGCGCATCATGGCCAGCGCTTGGCGACTTTGTCGCGCACCGGCGTCTGAACCTCGGACGGCGCGTTCCTGATATAGGCCAGCGCCAAAGCGAATTTGGCGGCGTCCCGTCCTTCCAGCGTTTCGAGATAGCTGATCGCCGCGGTGACGGAGAACGGCTCCCCGCCTTTGCCGGGCTCATCGAAGTTGCTCGCGAGCGCGGTCCAGACTGCGGCGTCGTAGCCGGTCGATTGCGCCCAGGCCGCGATCGTCGCGACAGCGTCAGGATGGCGTTGCATCGCGATGTCGCTTTGGCGGCCGGAAGCAGGCTCGACGAAGCCGATTTCCTTCTTGTTCGGCATATCCTCCCGGACCCTCAGGTCCTCGATCGCCGCATCGAGATTTTCGAGCGCGCTCGGAGCAATATAGGTTGTGCAGACGGCGCCGAACGTTTCGTCCACCACCAGCGTCAACCGTCCGTCGCCCGAGATCCGGCAAAACTCGACCGGCAGGAGCGGGCCGCTCGGCGCGAATGTCGCGGTGGCTTTGAGCTCGCGGGGATCCCACACCAGCGATCCCCACGCGACGACGGCGATCTTCACTGTTCGAACCTCCTGTTTCGCTCCGACAAAACCCGCGTCGAGCCCCGTGGGTTGCGGAGCGCCGGGGGCTAAATCGCGAACACCTTGCCTGGATTGAAGATGTTTTGCGAGTCGAAGGCGGCCTTCACGCGGCGCATGAGGTCGATCGCGGGGGCCCCATGCTCGTCCTCCATGTAGGCGATCTTCTTCTGGCCGATCCCGTGCTCGCCGGTGCAGGTGCCGCCCATGGCGATGGCGCGGTGGGCCAGGCGCGAGGCGAAGGCGTCGGCGGCCTCGATCTCGCGGGCGTTCTCCATGTCGACGAGCGGGCTCACATGGAAATTGCCGTCGCCGACATGGCCCACGATCGGCGCGATGAGGCCGCTGCGCGCGATGTCCTCGAGCGTCTCCTCGACGCAGTCGGCGAGCCGCGAGATCGGCACGCAGGCATCAGTTGCGAACGGACGCGCGCCGGGCCTCAGGCTCGATTGCGCCCAGTACACGTCATGGCGCGCCTGCCAGAGTTTTGCGCGCTCCTCGGGCTTGGTCGTCCAGATGAAGCCGCCGCCGCCGTTGTCGGCGACGATCTCGCCGAAGCGGCGCGCCTGCTCGGCGACGCTCATCTCCGTGCCGTGAAATTCGACCAGCAGCATCGGCTGCTCCGGCAGGCCGAGCTTCGAATAGCCGTTGACGCCGCGCACCGTCATGGCGTCGAGCAGCTCGATGCGGGCGATCGGCAGACCGGACTGGATCGTCTCTATGGTCGTATCGCAGGCCGAGCGCACGTCGGGAAAGGAGCATGTTCCGGCCGAGATCGCCTCGGGGATGCCGGACAGTCTGAGCGCAATCTCGACGATGACGCCGAGCGTGCCCTCGGACCCGACGAAGAGATGGGTGAGGTCGTAGCCGGCTGACGATTTTTTCGCGCGCGTTCCCGTGCGCAGGAATTGCCCGTCCGCCATGACGACGCCGAGCGACAGCACGAGGTCCTTCATCGTGCCGTAGCGCACGGCGTTCGTGCCCGAGGCGCGGGTCGCGGCCATGCCGCCGATCGTCGCGTCGGCGCCGGGGTCGATCGGGAAGAAGAGGCCGGTGTCGCGCAAGTGCTCATTGAGCTGCTTGCGCGTGACGCCGGGCTCGACCACGCAATCGAGGTCTTCGGCATGCACTTCGAGGACCGCGTTCATGCGCGAAAGATCGAGCGACACCCCGCCGTGCAGCGCATTGACATGGCCCTCGAGCGATGTGCCGACGCCGAACGGCACGATCGGCGCGTCATGCCGCATGCAAAGCTTCACGAGGTCGATCACATCGTCGCGCGTCTCGGCGAAGACGACGGCGTCGGGCGGCTCGTTCTCGAGCCACGTCAGCGTGTGCCCGTGCTGCACGCAGATCGCATGGGAAGCGGTGAAGCGGTTGCCGAAGCGGGCGGCCAGATCGGCGTTCAGCGCCGCGACCGTGTCGGAGCCGGGACGACCTTCGCGCTTGCGGACGAGGGCATGAGGATCGGGCACGAGCCTTCGGCGCCTCCCTGTGTTCGAGCAGGCGTTGGATATAGGCGGGCGGGGGCGGCGTGGCTAGGCGCGAAACGGGAAAGCGGCCATCCGCCTTGCGGGCGCCGCGCTTTCGCGTCACGCTTTGTTCTTGAGATCCCGGCAGGAATACGGAGGCCAAAAGTGACCCAAACGACGCATCGGACCATCGAGGCGAACGGCATTCGCATCCATCTCGCCGAGGCGGGGAGCGGCCCACTGGTCCTCATGTGCCACGGCTTTCCGGAATCCTGGTACTCGTGGCGCTGGCAGCTCAAGGCGCTCGCCGAGGCCGGTTATCATGCGGTTGCGCCCGACATGCGCGGGTTTGGGCAAACCGACCGTCCGGACGAGATCGACAAGTACACAATTCTCCATCTCGTCGGCGACATGCTGGGCGTCACCGATGCGCTTGGCGCCGAGAGGGCCGTGATCGCCGGCCACGATTGGGGCGCGCCGGTCGCCTGGAACGCGGCGCTACTGCGGCCGGACCGCTTTCGCGGCGTCGTGGCCTTGAGCGTGCCGTTCCTGCCGCGTGGCCGGACGCGGCCAACGAGCGCGATGCCCGCGACGGACCAGTCGCTCTTCTATCAGCTCTACTTCCAGACGCCGGGGCCAGCCGAGGCGGAACTCGCGCGCGACCCTCGCGACACGATCCGCCGCCTCATGTACTCCGGGTCGGGCGACGCGCCGCCCAAGGCGGACAATACCTTCGGCGACCTCGCGCCGGGGATGATCCCGAGGAGCGGCGGCTTCCTCACGCGGACGGTCGACCCGGCCGAGCTTCCCGCCTGGCTGACCGAGACGGACATCGATTTTTTCGCCGGCGAGTTTGCCCGCACGGGCTTTCGCGGCGGCCTCAACTGGTACCGCAACATCGATCGAACCTGGGAGCTCATGGCGCCCTTCGCCGGACTGCGCGTTGAGGTTCCGGCGCTCTATGTCGCGGGCGACCGCGACCTCGTGCTCAAGTATCCCGGCATGGATCGGCTCATCTCGAATCTGACGAAATATGTTCCCGAACTGCGAAAGACGGTCATGCTGCCGGGCTGCGGACACTGGACGCAGCAGGAGCGGGCTCCCGAAGTCAACGCGGAGATCGTCGGCTTCTTGCGCGATCTCGGCTGAGAGGCGCTTTTGTTGCATATCGATTTCATTCATTGACAAAGATGAAAGCAATATGCAACTATGGGCGGCGGAACCCTACGCGGACAGGCGCTTAAAATGACATCGGCTGTCAGTAGAATATTGGACAACCTGAAGGACGAGGGCGGACTTCAGGGAAAGGACATCGCCAACATCGTCTCGGTGTCCCCGGCAACGGTCTCGCGCTGGTCGAGCGGGAAGGCCACTCCCGATCTCAGGACGCAGACGGTCATTGCGGAACTGCGCTACGTCGTCGACCGGCTGGCGGACTTCTACACGCCTAAGGAAACGCGCCTTTGGCTCCATGCCCGGCATCCGATGCTCGGCGGCGCGCGGGCGATCGACCTCATCAACGCCGGCCGGACCCAGGAAGTTCTCGCCGTCATCGAAGCCTTGGACTCCGGGGCCTACACGTAAGTGCCGGGCGCCGCTCGCCCGGCCCGCGACCTCGAACTCCTGGATACGATCGACGCTTGTCCGCGCGAGCCGCTGGAAGCCGAGGTGTGGCGCGTCGTGCGCGATGGCCGCGATCCGACGCTCGGAAGCCCGTCTCTCAGCCGCTGGTGCAATGGAACGTTCGACGTCCTCTATGCCTCATTCGAGCGCGACGGGGCGATCGCCGAGATCCACGCGCTGCTATCGCTGCAACCGGTCTTTCCCTCGAAGCCGCGCTGGTTTGCGCACAAGCTGAAGGTGTCGGCGGCTGAGACCCTGAGGCTTACGGATTTGGCCGCTCTCGCGCGCCTCGGCGTGGAGGCGGACCGCTACGCGGATCGCGGCTATAGCCGCACCCAGCCGATCGCCGACGCTGCGTATTTTCTCGGCTTTGACGCATTGATTGCGCCAAACGCGCGCTATCGCTGCCTCAATCTCGCTCTGTTCACCGAACGGCTCGCGCCTCATCAGATCGAAGTCGCAAGCCGCGGCGAAGAGCCGATCCCTTGGGACGAGTGGCGCAAACGCGCGAGGCGCTGAGCGCAGCGCGCCCCTTCGCCCTGCGGCCCTTACGGCTTGCCGACGTTGACGACCCGGAAAGTCAGGAGCTGGCCCTCGGCCTCGCGCACCGACACGTATTCGCCGACCCTGAAGGCGTGATCGCCGAAGCGGAAGCCTTCGTCCTCCTCGTCCTGGGCGTTCGGCAATTTCCATTCGAAGGACCAGGTCGAGCCGCCCCGCCCGCCGGCGCGGTGGACGAGCAGGCCCTGCATCGTCGGCTCGCCCGCCCAGAACCGGTGGGCGAAGCACTCGCCGCGATGGGCCTTCCAGGCTTCGAGGTCGATGTGGCCGTCGGCGGTCAAAGGGGCGATGAAGTCATAGCCGTGCCGGATCGATCCTTCCGGGAACTCCTTTGACCGCGCGGCGTGCAGCGTGACCTTGCGCAGCGTGGCGTGGTTTGACGCGGTCATTTGAATCGTCTCTCCCAAAGTTTCGTTCGGCCCTCGAATCGGGACCGTTCGGAGACCCCAAAGCGAGAATATCGCGCCGACCGGGGGATAGCGCTACCCGGAGGCGACGCAATTGAAGGGGAAATCTGCTCCGCGCCGGCGGCCGGCGGATTGATCGAGCGCAAAAAGAGCGGCGCGGGCTCGCGACGCAAAGCGTGACCGTCCGCGACCAAGGTCCCGACGCAGCATGACAACGCTTCCTCGGCGGCGCTAAGATGGCGGATTGACGTGGGCGCCGATGGCGACCCGCGAGAGGAGCGCCAATGAGCCCACGCCTGTCGCTGCATGTTCCGGAACCGAGCGTGCGGCCGGGCGGCAGGCCCGACTTCAGCCATGTCAGCGTGCCCGAGGCGGGCGAGGTTCCGCGGCCCCCGATCGACGTCAATCCCGGGGAGATCCGCGACTTCGCCTATACGATGATCCGCGTGCTCGACGACAAGGGCGATGCGGTCGGCGACTGGGCGGGCGCTCTCTCGGCCGAAGAGCTGCGCAATGGCTTGCGCGACATGATGCTGACCCGCGCCTTCGACGCGCGCATGCTCTTGTCGCAGCGTCAGGGCAAGACCTCGTTCTACATCACCTCCCTCGGCGAGGAGGCGATCGCCTGCGCCCACCGCAAGGCGCTTGCGCGTGGCGACATGTGCTTTCCGACCTATCGCCAGCAGGGCCTCTTGATTGCGGCGGGCTGGCCGCTCGTCGACATGATGTGCGAGATCTTCTCCAACGAGAAGGATCGCCTGCGCGGGCGCCAGCTGCCGGGGCTCTATTCGTCCAAAGAGGCAGGATTCTTCACCGTCTCCGGGAATCTCGGCACGCAATATCCGCAGGCCGTCGGCTGGGCGATGGCCTCGGCGATCATGGGCGACGACAAGATCGCCTCGGGCTGGATCGGCGACGGCGCGACCGCCGAGACCGACTTCCATTCGGCGCTCGTGTTCGCCTCCGTCTATCGTCCCCCCGTCATCCTCAACATCGTCAACAACCAGTGGGCGATCTCTTCCTACCAGGGCATCGCGGGCGGCGAGAGCGCGAAGTTCGCAGCCCGCGCGCACGGCTACGGGATCGCCTCGTTGCGCGTCGACGGCAACGACTATCTCGCAGTCTACGCCGTCTCGAAATGGGCGACGAGCCGCGCGCGCGCCAATCTCGGGCCGACCGTGATCGAGTGGGTCACCTATCGCGCCGGCGCCCATTCGACTTCGGACGATCCGTTGAAATACCGGCCGAAAGACGAATGGGCGGCCTGGCCGCTCGGCGACCCGGTCCAGCGCTTGAAGACCCATCTCATCCGCATCGGGCAATGGAGCGAGGAGCGCATGAAGCAGATGCAGGCCGAGGTCGAATCGGAAGTCCTGGAAGCCGCCAAAGAGGCCGAAAGCCACGGCACCTTGCACGACGGGCCAAAGCCGAGCACGGCGACCATGTTCGAGGACGTCTACAAGGAAATGCCGCGCCACTTGCGCGAGCAGCGCCAGCAACTGGGAGTGTGACGCGATGAGGCGAACAACTCCCGTAGAGCCTCGTCCTGAGGGGCGATGCAGAGCATCGCGTCTCGAAGGACGTGGAGATCGAGCGCGCAGCCCCCTTCCTCGCTTCGGCCGCGCCGGAGCCTGACATGCCGCGCATGTCGATGGTCGAGGCGATCCGCGACGCGATGGATTGCAAGATGGCGGAGGACGAGCACGTCGTCGTGTTCGGCGAGGACGTCGGCTATTTCGGCGGCGTGTTCCGTTGCACGGACGGGTTGCAGCGCAAATACGGCAAGTCGCGCTGCTTCGACGCGCCGATCAACGAATCCGGCATCGTCGGCGTCGCGATCGGCATGGGGGCTTACGGGCTTCGGCCGGTGGCCGAGATCCAGTTCGCCGACTACGTTTATCCAGGCTACGACCAGATCGTGTCGGAGGCCGCCCGGCTGCGCTATCGCTCGGGCGGCGAGTTCTTCGCGCCGATCGTCCTTCGCATGCCGTGCGGCGGCGGCATCTACGGCGGGCAGACCCACAGCCAAAGCCCCGAGGCGCTGTTCGCGCATGTCTGCGGCCTGAAAACCGTGATTCCGTCGAACCCTTACGACGCCAAGGGCCTGCTCATCGCGGCGATCGAGGACGACGATCCGGTGATCTTCCTCGAGCCGAAGCGGCTCTACAACGGGCCGTTCTCCGGCCATCCCGACCAGCCGGTGGTTCCCTGGGCGAAGCACCCGTTGAGCGAGGTTCCCGCGGGCCGCTACGTCGTGCCGCTCGGCAAGGCGTCGGTCAGGCGGGAGGGCAGGGGCGTGACCGTGCTGTGCTACGGCACGATGGCGCATGTCGCCGAGGCGGCGGCCGATGAGACCGGGGTCGATGCCGAGATCATCGATCTGCGCTCCCTGATCCCGCTCGATGTCGACGCGATCGTGAGTTCGGTCGAAAAGACGCGGCGCTGCGTCATCGTGCACGAGGCGACCCTGACCGCAGGCTTCGGCGCCGAGCTCGCCGCGCAGGTCATGGAGCGCTGCTTCTACGCGCTCGAAGCGCCGATCGAGCGCGTCGCCGGCTGGGACACGCCTTATCCTCATGCGGAGGAGTGGGACTATTTCCCCGGCCCCGCGCGCGTGGGCCGCGCGCTCGTCAAAGCGATGGAGGCGTGAGGGATGGGCGCGCGCTCGATCAAGATGCCCGATGTCGGCGAAGGCGTCGCCGAGGCCGAAATCGTCGAATGGCTGGTCAAGGTCGGCGATCTCGTGCGCGAGGACCAGGTTGTCGCGGCGGTGATGACGGACAAGGCGACGGTCGAGATTCCGACGCCCGTCGCCGGCTCAGTGATCGCGCTCGGCGGCGGCGTCGGCGACGTGCTCGCGGTCGGCTCCGAACTCATCCGCATCGACGCGCCGGGCATGCCGGACTCGCCGCCTCCCGCCCCGCGCAAGGGCGCGCCCGCGAAACCCGAGGCGGCTCAGCCGCGCGTTGAGCCCGCGGTCTCGCCTCCCGCCGCATCCGTCGCGCCGCCGACCGCCGTGGAAGCGCCCGCCGAGCCGCCTCTTCGCAGCGTCTCGCCTGCGGCGGCGCAGCCTGCGGCGGCGCTGCGCGAGAGCCTGCTCGCGCCGCAGACGGGCGCGCCGCGGCCCGCGGGCGAGAAGCCGCTTGCGTCTCCCGCCGTGCGCTTGCAAGCGCGCGAAGCGGGCGTCGACCTGCGCTTCGTGCGCGGCACGGGGCCCGCGGGCCGCATCACCCACGACGATCTCGACGCCTATATCGCAAGGCCCCCCGAAGCGCCGGCGAAGCCTGCGGGCAAGCAGCCCAACATGGCCGTCGAGACGATAAAGGTCGTGGGATTACGCCGTCGCATCGCCCAGAACATGGCCGAATCGTCGCGCCGCGTCGCGCATTTCTCCTACGTCGAGGAAGTCGACGTGACCTCGCTCGAGGAATTGCGAGCCTCGCTCAACGCGCGCGCGACGGAAGAGCGGCCGAAGCTCACGATGCTGCCGTTCCTGATGCTGGCGATTGTGAAGGCGGTCGCCGACTTCCCGCAGGTCAACGCGCATTACGACGACGACAACGAGATCATCCAGCGCTTCGGCGCGGTCCATCTCGGCGTTGCGACGCAAACCCCCGTCGGGCTCATGGTCCCGGTCGTTCGGCATGCCGAGACGCTGACCCTGCACGAATGCGCGCGCGAGATGCGCCGGGTGAGCGAGGCCGCCCGTCAGGGCGTCGCGCAGCGCGAGGAGCTCAGCGGTTCGACGATCACGCTGACGTCGCTCGGCGCGCTCGGCGGGATCGTCTCGACGCCGGTGATCAACTGGCCGGAAGTCGCGATCGTCGGCGTCAACAAGATCGTCGTAAAGCCGGTCTGGCGCGACGGCGGCTTTGTTCCGCGCAGAACGATGAACCTGTCGTCGTCGTTCGATCACCGCGTGGTCGACGGCTATGACGCCGCGACCTTCATCCAGCGCGTGCGCGCGCTCCTCGAAGCGCCGGCTTCGCTCTTCATCGAGGACTGAATGAACGAGCTTCGCTGCAAGGTCCTCATCATCGGCGGCGGGCCGGCAGGCTATGTCGCGGCGATCCGCGCGGGCGAACTCGGCCTCGACACGGTGCTCATCGAGGACGGCCGCTTCGGCGGCACATGCCTGCATGTCGGCTGCATTCCCTCGAAGGCGATCATCCACGCGGCCGACGCCGTGCACGCCTTGACCGACCCCATGTCGCTGAACGCGATCGGCGTCACGCTCGGCGCGCTGAAGGTCGACTATGCGAAGACGGTGGCCTGGAAGGACGCGATCGTTTCGCGCCTCAGCAATGGCGTCGGCGCGCTCCTGAAGAAAGCGCACGTCCGTTCGCTCCGTGGTCGCGCGACGATCCTCGACGGCAAGGCGGCGGTCGCGCACGTGGACACGGGCGATCAGCGCATCGCCTGCGAGCACCTCGTCATCGCGACCGGATCGGAGCCGACGCCGCTCGCCGCGCTGCCGTTCGGCGGCGACGTCCTCTCCTCGACCGAGGCGCTGGCGCTGACAAAGGTTCCCGAGACGCTCGCCGTCGTCGGGGCGGGCTATATCGGGATGGAGCTTGGCATGGCCTTCGCGAAGCTTGGCGCGAAGGTGACGATCGTCGAGGCGCTGCAAAAAATCCTGCCGCTATACGACGACGAACTGACCCAGCCGGTCGCGCGCCGATGCGCCGATCTCGGAATCGAAACGATGCTCGGCGCGCGGGCGCTCGGCTTCGCCAAGGGCGCGCTCAAGGTCGCGGGTGCCGATGGCGAGACGATGCTGGCGGCTGAAAAGGCGCTGGTCGCGGTCGGCCGCGGCCCTCGCGTCAGCGGCTTCGGCCTCGAAAGCCTCGATCTGACCATGGCAGGGCCGTTCATCCGCGTCGACGACCGGTGCGCGACCTCGATGCGCAACGTCTGGGCGATCGGCGACGTGACGGGCGAGCCCATGCTCGCGCATCGCGCGATGGCGCAGGGCGAGATGGTCGCCGAGATCATTTCCGGCGAGAAGCGCGCCTTCGACCATCGGGCCATTCCTGCGATCTGCTTCACCGATCCCGAGATCGTCGCGGTCGGGCTTGCGCCCGATGCGGCCAAAGCGGCGCAGGGCGAAACGCTCGTCGGCCTCTTCCCCTTCCGCGCCAACGGCCGCGCGATGACGAAGCAGGCGGACGAAGGCTTCGTGCGCGTGGTCGCGCGCGCGGACAACCATGTCGTGCTCGGCATTCACGCGGTGGGCGCGGGCGTGTCTGAGCTCTCGTCGGCCTTTTCGTTGGCGGTGGAGATGGGCGCGCGGCTCGAGGACGTCGCCCTCACGATCCACGCCCACCCGACCCAGAGCGAGGCGTTCCACGAGGCGGCGCTGAAGGCGCTCGGCAAGCCGCTGCATGTTTGAGGCTGTTCCCCCTCGCCCCGCGGGCTGGGAGAGGGGCGACGCAGACTCTTCCGGAGAGGGCGGCCCCGCCCCTCATCCGGCCCTTCGGGCCACCTTCTCCCCGCGAGCGGGGCGAAGGGGAGGCGGTGGCCCCATCCGGCGCAGCTGTCCGTTCGCCGAACCGCAGGCAGCGTCGACCGCCGCCACCCTAATCCCCGGCCCTTCTCCCAAAAGGGAGAAGGGGGGCCCGCCCCTTGCCGCCCCCTTTTCACGCCGCCCGGCATTCGATAGGTGTCGCCAGCCCCTTGTCCGAGGACCCGCGCCCCATGACCTACGCCAACATCATCGTCGAGACCCATGGCCGCGTCGGCCTCATCAGGCTGAACCGCCCGCAGGCCCTGAACGCGCTCTCGTCCCCGCTGATCGAGGATCTGAACAAGGCGCTCGAAGCGTTCGAGACGGACCCTGAGATCGGCGCGATCGTGCTGACCGGGTCGGACAAGGCCTTTGCCGCCGGCGCCGACATCAAGGAGATGCAGGACAAGAGCTTCGCCGACGTTTTTTTGGGCGATTTCATCTCGCGCTGGGAGAACGTGTCCAAGACCCGGAAGCCCGTGATCGCGGCGGTGGCTGGCTTTGCGCTCGGCGGGGGCTGCGAACTCGCGATGATGTGCGACTTCATCATCGCCGCCGAGACGGCCAAATTCGGCCAGCCCGAAATCAAGCTCGGCGTGATGCCCGGCGCCGGCGGCACGCAGCGGCTCACCCGCTTCGTCGGCAAGTCGAAGGCGATGGAGATGTGCCTGACCGGCCGCATGATGGACGCGGCCGAGGCCGAGCGCTCAGGCCTCGTATCCCGCGTCGTGCCTGCGGCCTCGCTCATCGATGACGCCCTGAAGACCGCCGAAACCATTGGGTCCATGTCGGCGGCGGCCGTGTACGCCGCGAAGGAGAGCGTCAACCGCGCCTACGAGACGACGCTCGCCGAAGGCATTCGCTTCGAGCGCCGCATCTTCCACTCGCTCTTCGCCACCGAGGACCAGAAGGAAGGCATGCGCGCCTTCGTCGAGAAGCGGCCGGCCAAGTTCAAGAACCGGTGAAGGGCCAGCGGGCAAAACAGGCCTCTCGACGGACGGCGGAGTTCAACAATAGGCAGGCGAAGGGGGTCCTCCTCATCGGACGCTGCGCCTCCTGGACGGTGGACGTGACGCGGGCGCGAACGCAATTCGAAGCTGTGTGCCGGTTGCAGCCGCGAAGCGCTGCAAGGTTCGGGTCGAGGGCAGCGATCTCCCGCTCTCGAGCCGCGCGATGACGGCCTGGGTCGTGCCCATCCTTCTCGCCAATTCTTCTTGCGTCAGCGCCGCTTCGCTGCGCGCCTTGATCAGAGCTTCGGCAAGCGCGAATTCTTCTTCCAGCGACGCGTAAGCGGCTTCATAGGCGGGCTCCTTTCGCCATTCGGCAAAGGCCAGTTCGGCGGGGACGGTCTTGCTGCTCATTGCACTTCTCTGGCTCATTTTCGCGCGATTTCAAGTTCGCGTCGCGGGGTCTTCTGCGACTTTTTGACAAACACATGCACAACGACGACGCGGCGCCCTGTCGCCGTCACATAGACGGCGCGGCGATGCCGTCGCGACCTTTCATGCGCATTTCCCACAGCCGGCCCTCGAGATGTTTGACGTAGGGTTCACGGAGATGCTCAAGGCCGTAGCCTTCGATCAAATGGACAATTCTTTCGCAGCGAGCACGTATCGACGGACATCGCGGTCAGTTCGGCCAGCACGCTCTCGTTCAAGAATTCGACGGACCAGACCACTTGGGCTATTATATCTTTTTTGCAATGATCCGCAATCAAATATAGTTCCGCGGCGCGAGCCTATCCGGCCGCCGGCGCGCCCTTGACCGGCTCCTTCGCCGGCTCGCGCATGAGTTCGCGATCGATGTCGAGCGTGCTTTTGACGCCGATCGCGTCGAAATTCGCTTCGAGCCACGCCTGTGCGTCCGCACGCCCGAGCGCGCGCAGTTCCTTGAGGAAAGGCCAGGAGACGTCGAACTTGGTCGCCGCGTCGAAGCTTTCGAGGCGCCCCGCGCCGCCGATGCGATGCAGCCGTTCGATGCGGTAGTCCTCGCTGACGAGGATCCCTGAGCGGATGAGGCGGGCGACGAAGTCCGCCGCGCGAAATTCGGCGAGCAGGCTCGAATTGAAGGTGATTTCGTTCAGCCGGTTGGAGATCTCCTCGGGCGTCCTCGGAATCTGCTCCCGCTCGATCGGATTGATCTGCACGATCACCGTATCCCGGCATTTTGTCTCGTAGAACAGCGGCCACAGCGGCGGATTACCCATGTAGCCGCCGTCCCAATAGGCTTCGCCGCCAATCTCGACCGCCTGGAAAAGCTGCGGCAAGCACGCCGAGGCCATCACATGGTCGACGGTCAGCGTCTCTCTCCGGAAAATCTCGACGCGGCCCGTTCTTACATTGGTCGCGGCGATGAAAAGCTTGACGTCGTCGCCGGCGCGCAGCCGCTCGAAATCGACCGTCGCCGCGAGGTGGGCGCGCACCGGATTGATGTTGAAGGGATTGAAGGCGTATGGGCTCACGAACTGCGACAGCGCCTCGGCCCAGGATGCGAACCACTGCATCCCCGGCCAGACCCGGCCCCATGGTTGGAAGCAGGCGTCGATGAATTTGTGCTGCGCCGGCGCGAGCGACCCTTCGGCCGAAACCGACAGCCAGAACTGCTTGAGCTTCTCACGGGCGCGCTCTCGCCCGCCTTCCGCCAGGCCGGAAGCGTAGACGACGGCGTCGATCGCGCCCGCGCTCGCGCCGCTGATCGCGACGATGTCGATCCTCGGGTCCTCGCTCAGTGCGTCCATGACGCCCCAGGCGTAGGCGCCGTGCGAACCTCCGCCCTGCAAGGCGAGGTTCACAGGTTTGGCGCCTGCTCCAGTCTCCCGAGCGGCGCGCCTCACTCCGCCGTCCAGCCGCCGTCGATCGACGGATTGGGGTCCGAGATCTGCGCGGCGGCGAGCCTGAATTCTCCGCCAAACATCGCGTAGGCCGCCTCATATGCCGTATCCTTGCGCAAGTCAGCGAACGACCGCTCGGCGGATATGGTCTTGCGGCTCACTGTGCTTCTCCCTTGATTTGCGGCGGGCCTTGCCCCGCCGCATCCGCTCCTCTGACTGGCCCCTTCGCCGGCTCGGGCATGAGCGCCTGGTCGATGTCGAGCGTGCTCTCGACGCCGATCGCGTCGAAATTCCGTTCAAGCCAGGCCTTGGCGTCCTCGCGGCCGAGGTCACGCAATTCCTTCAGAAAGGACCAGGACGTGTCGAGCGTGGTCGAGACGGCGTAATTTTGGAGCTTGCCAGCGCCGCCAATGCGATGGAGGCGTTCGAGACGAAAGTCCTCGCTCTTCAGCGCGCCCGAGCGGACGAGACGGGCGAGGAAGACGGCCGCGACCAGTTCCGCCAGGAGGCTTGCGTTGAAAGTGATTTCGTTGACGCGACCGGCGATCTCCTCGGGCGTCCTTGGCGTCTCGGAGCGCTCGGTCGGGTTGATCTGCACAATGATCGCGTCGCGGCATTGCGTCTCATTAAACAGGTCCCACAGCGGCGGATTGCCGGTGTAGCCGCCGTCCCAATAGGGTTGCTCATCGATCGTCACCGCCTGGAACAGGTGCGGCAAACAGGCCGAGGCCATGACGTGATCGACCGTGAGCACGTCTCTGCGGAAGATCTCGCTGCGACCGGTTCTGACATTTGTCGCCGCGACGAACAGCTTCAGATCGTCGGTCGCGCGCAGCCGCTCGAAATCGACGAGCGCGACGAGAAGGTCGCGCAACGGATTGACGTTGAGAGGATTTATTTCATAGGGGCTCGCCAACTGCGACAGCGCGTCGGGCAACGCGCCGACCCAGGGGCCCCAGGCTGCAAGCCAGGCTTCCACGAGCCTTCGGTGAGGGGGGGCGAGCGGCCCCTCGGTCGAGACCGAAAGCCAGAATTTCTCCATCTTTGCGCGGGCGCCGTCCCGCCCGCCCTCGGCGAAGCCCGAGGCGAAGACGAGCGCGTTGATCGCGCCGGCGCTCGCTCCGCTGATCCCGTCGATCGCGATCCGCCCGTCTTCGGCGAGCGCATCGAGCACGCCCCATGTGTAGGCGCCGTGTGAACCGCCGCCCTGAAGGGCGAGACTCACCGTCTTGACGACGCCTTGCGCCTCCGACGGCATCCCGGCAGATTGGTTGGCGCGCCTCACGCCGCGGTCCAGCCGCCGTCGATCGAGAGGTTCGCGCCGGTGATCTGCGCGGCGGCGTCCGAGCAGAGATAAACGACGAGCGCCGCGACCTGATCGACCGTCACGAACTGCTTGGTCGGCTGGGCGACCAGCATGACGTCGTTGATGACCTGCTCGCGCGTCATGTGGCGCGCTTTCATCGTGTCGGGGATCTGGTTCTCGACCAGCGGCGTCCAGACATAGCCGGGCGAGACGCAATTGCAGGTGACGCCGAAGGCGGCGACCTCGAGCGCGACCGTCTTGGTGAGGCCCGCGAGGCCATGCTTGGCCGAAACATAGGCCGACTTGAACGGGGAGGCGACGAGCGAGTGCGCGGAGGCCGTGCTGACGATGCGTCCCCATTTCTGCGCCTTCATGCCCGGCACCGCCGCGCGCATCGTGTGGAAGGCCGACGAAAGATTGATTGCGAGGATCATGTCCCACTTCTCTGGCGGAAAATCCTCGATCGGCGAGACGAACTGGACGCCGGCGTTGTTGACGAGAATGTCCACGCTCCCCATCTTGGCCCTGGCGTCGGCGATCATCGCCTCGGCGTCCGCGCCTTTCGACATGTCGGCGCCGTTGTAGAAAGCCTTGACGCCGAATTCCTTTTCGATGCCGGCGCGGTCGGTTTCGATCGCTTTGGCGTCGCCGAAGCCGTTGATCATCACGTCCGCGCCTTCCTTGGCGAGCGCACGGGCGATGGCGAGGCCGATGCCGCTGGTGGAACCCGTGACGACGGCGTGACGTTTGGCGAGCGACATTGATCTCGTCTCCGAATGAATGTTTCGCAGGGGCGCCTGCGTAAAAGGGTCATATGGCATCGCGATGAAGCTTGCGAGGGGGCGGAGTCCGTTGGATGACAAATCTGGAGCCCCGGCTTAGAACCCACCGCCTGCAACGGCGCCCGCCCGACGAGGACCGCGACATGACTTTCGCTCGAACCGAGCCGCCGTTCGGCCCGCAGCCGCGCCGCGCGAGCGTTGCGGTGCGCGTCGGCGCAGGCGAGGCCGCCGTGACTATCGGGGGCGGCGCGCCGATCGTCGTCCAGTCAATGACCAATACCGACACCGCCGACGTCGAGGCGACCGCGCGGCAGGTTGCGGCGCTCGCGCGCGCCGGCTCCGAGATGGTGCGCGTGACGGTCGACCGGGACGATGCGGCCGCCGCTGTTCCGCACATCCGCGACCGGCTCAATGCGATGGGCGCGCCCGTGCCCCTGATCGGCGACTTCCACTACATCGGCCACAAGCTCTTGAGCGAGCATCCCGCCTGCGCCGAGGCGCTCGACAAGTACCGGATCAATCCTGGCAACGTCGGCTTCAAGAACAAGCGAGACCTGCAATTCGGCCAGATCGTCGACATCGCGATCCGCAACGGCAAGCCCGTGCGCATCGGCGCGAACTGGGGCTCGCTCGACCAGGAGCTCCTGACGCATCTCATGGACGAGAACGCCAGGAGCGCGGCGCCGCGCGACATGCGCGCCGTGACGCGTGAGGCGATGGTCCAGTCCGCGCTTCTGTCCGCCGCCCGGGCGGAAGAACTCGGACTGCCGCGGTCGCGCATCATTTTGTCGGCGAAAGTGTCGGCCGTGCAGGACCTCGTCACGGTCTATCGCATGCTCGCCGAGCGCTCGGACTATGCGCTGCATCTCGGCCTCACCGAGGCCGGCATGGGGTCGAAAGGCATCGTCGCCTCGTCGGCCGCACTCGGCGTCCTCCTGCAGGAGGGTCTGGGCGACACGATCCGCATCTCGCTCACCCCCGAGCCTGGCGGCGACCGCACGCAGGAGGTGCGCGTCGCGCAGGAGCTTCTGCAGACGATGGGCTTTCGCATTTTCGCGCCGCAGGTCGCCGCCTGCCCGGGGTGCGGACGCACGACCTCGACGGTGTTCCAGGAGCTTGCGCGCGACATCCAGAGCCATCTTGCCGAGTCCATGCCGAAATGGCGGACGCTCTATCCGGGCGTCGAGCGGCTCAACGTCGCGGTGATGGGCTGCATCGTCAACGGGCCTGGCGAAAGCAAGCACGCCGATATCGGCATTTCGTTGCCGGGAACGGGCGAGGCGCCGGCGGCGCCCGTCTTCGTCGACGGCGTGAAGACGGTGACCTTGCGCGGGCCGCACATCGCCGACGAGTTCAAGGCGCTGGTCGAGGATTACGTCGTCAGGCGCTTCGGACGCGCCGAGCAGGCGGCGGAGTAGGGCGGCCCATGTACGAGCCGCCGCTTCATCGCGAGGACGATCTCGCGAAGCAGCACGACCTCATCCGCTCGCGCCCGCTCGGGCTTCTCATCAGCTGCGGGCGCCACGGCCTCATCGCGAACGCGATCCCGTTCCTCGTCGATCCCACAGCCTCGAAGCTCGGCACGCTTCGCGCGCATATGGCGCGCGCCAACGGACAATGGCGAGACCTGGCCGAGGCGCCCGAGGCGCTGGTCGTGTTCCAGGGCGCGGACCATTACATAACGCCCTCCTGGTACGAGACCAAGCGCGAGACGGGCAAGGTCGTGCCGACCTGGAATTATGTGATGGTTCAGGCGCGCGGTCGCGCGAGGGTGATGGATGACGACGCCTGGCTCGCTCGCCAGATCGAGGCCCTGACCAAGGCGCGCGAGGCGAGCCGCAAAAAGCCCTGGGCGGTCGGCGACGCGCCGGCCGACTTCGTCGCCATGCAGCGCAAGGCGATCATCGGGGTCGAGATCGAGATCGCGGAAATTCGCGGAAAATGGAAGACGAGCCAGAACCGCAACACGGCCGACCGCGCCGGCGTCGTCGATGGCCTTGAGGCCCTGGGAGACGAGGCGGCGCTCGAGATGGCGGCGATCGTGAAGGAGACCGGACGGGATTGAGCTTTCCCCGCTTGCGCTGCGCGGAAGGCCGTGATCCTGTTCGATCGTATTAGGCCTAAGCGCGAACGCGAACGCACCAAGGAGGAATGGCAATGACCAATTCGATCAAGCCTCTTTACACCGCTCACGCCACGGCGACCGGCGGACGCAACGGCGACACCCGCTCCGACGACGGCATGGTCCATGTTCAGCTCTCGGTGCCGAAGGAAATGGGTGGTCCGGGCAAGCCGGACACGGCGACGCCCGAGCACCTCTTCGCCGCGGGCTATGCGGCCTGCTTCGGCGGCGCGCTCGACTTTGTCGCCAAACAGCACAAGAAGGACGCGTCCAAGGCGACGGTAAAGTGCGCCGTCACCATCGGCCCGCGCGACGCCGGCGGCTTTGGCCTCGCGGTCAAGCTCGACGTCACCGACACGAGCATGCCGCAGGCCGAACTGCAAGGGCTCGCCAACGAGGCGCACGAGAAGATCTGCCCCTACAGCCACGCCACCCGCGGCAATGTCGACGTGCAGGTGACGGCGCACGGCGCCTAAAGCCCGCCTTCGCGCGCTTTTTTCCCGACGACCGCCGCCCTCACCTAATCGCGCGGCGCGTAGGCGACGCATTCGAGCTCGACCTCGCCGCCGAGCGCGAGGCCGTTCACCCCGAAGGCGGAACGCGCGGGAAAGCGCCCCTCCGGGAAATACTCGACATAGACGGCGTTGAACTCGGCCCATTTGCCCATGTCGGCGAGCATGATCGTCCACTTCACCGTGTCGGCGAAGCCGAGTCGGCACGCCTTCAGAACCTCGCCGACGTTTTCCATCGCCTGACGCGCCTGGGGCGCGAGCCCGCCCTCCACGAGGCTCAAGGTTCCGGGACGGTTGCCGATCGCGCCCGACAGGAAAAGAAGGTCGCCCGCCCGCACGGCCTGGCTGAACGGGAGATTGAGCGAGCGGGCAGACGGCAAGGTGATGTGTTCCATTTCATACTCCTACGAGGCCAGGTTTTTTCGAAAAGGACAATCCACCAATCCCAGTGTCGCAAGCTTAAGGCTGCGCAGATAGCGTAAGTTCCCGGTTTGGGACGCTTTGCCGCATCCTTTTCGATTGGCGTTCAACCCGATGATAATTCAATTCTATTATTCGACTTACGTTTTCATAGCTTCGGTGTGATCGTGCCTCAGCTTGCGCGAGGCTGGGGGCAGAATTCGTGCGAGTTCCTTCTGTTCGAATGGGAGGCGCGCAGCCGCGGGCGAGATTGCCGCGCCAGGGATACGCGCGTTCATGAAGCAAACAACTCCACCTGCCGGCGAGGCGGCTCCGATCGACGCTGGCTTACGCGCCCTTTGCGGCATCGCCGCCTATTATCGCATAGCCGCCGACCCTGCGCAGCTGTCCCGCGAGCTGGCGCTCAGGGACCAGCCGGCCGACGAACTCGACCTCATCCGCGCCGCGAACATGATCGGCCTGAAAGCCCGGCTCGTCAGCGGCGCGAGCCCGGCGCGGCTGGCGCAATTGCCGACGCCGGCCATCGTTCGAATGAAAAGCGGCGCGTTCGCGGTCTACGGGGGCCGCGGCCCTTCGGGCCTCGTCCGGATGGTCGATCCGATCAGCCATGCGGCGACGGAGATGTCTCTCGAGGAGCTGGCGGCCGAGAGCGGGGGACAGGCGCTCCTCGTCGCGCGCCGCGTCGGCGGCGCCGGCGTCAGTCCAGGCGCATTCAGCATCCGCTGGTTCCTGCCGACCCTGTGGCGCTATCGCCGTCCGCTGGGACATGTGCTGGCCGCGTCCCTTTGCGTCCAAATCTTCGCGCTGACGACGCCGCTGTTCTTCCAGGTGATCGTCGACAAGGTCCTGACCCATCGCGGCTATGAGACGCTGTTCGTGCTGATCGCGGGCCTCGTGATCGTCGGGCTGTTCGACGTCGCGCTGCAATACCTGCGCACCTACGCGCTTTCGCACACGACCAATCGCATCGACGTCGAACTCGGCCAGCGCCTCTTCGCCCATCTCCTGCGCCTGCCGATGAGCTATTTCGAGACCCGGCCCGCCGGTCAAACGGTCGCGCGCGTGCGCGAGCTCGAGACGATCCGCAGCTTCTTGACCGGGCAGGGCCTCTTTTCGGCGATCGATCTCTTCTTCACCTTCGTCTTCATCGCCGTGCTGTTCGCCTATTCGTGGCGGCTGACCTTGATCGTGCTCGTGGCGATTCCGCTCTACGTCCTGATCGGGGCCGGCGTCCGGCCCCCTTTGCGCGACCTCGTCAAGGAGAAGTTCAATCGCGGCGCGGCGAGCCAGCAGTTCCTCGTCGAGACCGTCATCGGCGTCAACACGATCAAGTCGGCCGCGGTCGAGCCGATCATGCGCGCGCAATGGGAAGAAAAGCTTGCGGCCTACGTGAAGACGAGCTTTTCCGCGACGATGCTCGGAACCGGCGGCCAGCTCGCCATCCAGTACGTGAGCAAGCTCTCGACCGCGGCGCTGCTCCTCTTCGGCGCGAAGGCGGTCATCGACGGCGATCTCTCGGTGGGCGCGCTCGTGGCGTTCAACATGATCGCCTCCCAGGCCGTTCAGCCGGTGCTGCGTCTCTCGCAGATCTGGCAGGATTTCCAGCAGGTGCAGATTTCGATCGAGCGCCTCGGCGACATCCTCAACGCGGCGCCCGAGCCCGCGCCGATGACCCGTCCCGCGTTGCCGAGCCCGCGCGGCGCGATCGAGTTCCGCAATGTCACGTTCCGCTACCGCCCTGGCGGACCCGAGGTCCTGAAGAACCTGTCGCTCGCCATCCGGGCGGGGGAAACGATCGGCATTGTCGGGCCCTCCGGCTCGGGCAAGTCGACCCTGACCAAGTTGGTTCAGCGCCTCTACTTGCCGACGGAAGGCCAGGTCCTCATCGACGGCGCGGATCTGAGCCAGGTCGATCCCGCATGGCTCCGCAGCCACATCGGCGTTGTCCTGCAGGAGAACCTCCTGTTCAACCGCACCATTCACGAGAACATCGCCTTCGCGTCTCCCGCCATGTCGCGCGCGCGGGTCATCGAGATCGCCCGTCTCGCCGGCGCGGACGAGTTCATCGACAAGCTCGCCGAGGGCTACGACACGATGATCGAGGAGCGCGGCGCCAACCTCTCTGGCGGCCAGCGCCAGCGCATCGCCATCGCCCGCGCGCTTGCGACCGACCCGCGCATCCTCATTCTGGACGAGGCCACCTCGGCCCTCGATTACGAGAGCGAGCGGATCGTCCAGCGCAACATGCGCCGCATCGTCAAGGACCGCACGGTCATCGTCATAGCCCACCGCCTCGCCGCGGTGCGCAGCTGCAGCCGGATCGTCGGGGTGGTCGAGGGCCGCATTGCCGAAGTCGGTTCGCACGAGGAGCTGATCCGCCGTCCAGGCGGCCTGTATGCCTACTTGTGGGGGCTTCAGAGCCAGCCGACGGAGATTGCGTCGTGACGGACGCCCGCACGGTCGCTCGCGTCGAACCCCCGCCGAAGCGGACGCTGTCGCGCGCGCTCGCTGAAACAGCGGCGTCCGGCCGGCATCTGTCGGACCGCGAGTTCCTGGCGCCCGCGCTGGAAATTCTGGAGACGCCGGCCTCCCCGGTCAAAGTGGCGTTCATCTGGATCATCTGCGCCCTGCTCGCGGTCGCGCTCGCGTGGTCCTATTTCGGGCGGATCGACATCATCGCCGCCGCGCAGGGCAAGTTCCAGCCGACGGGACGCGTCAAGGTGATCGAGCCGGTCGAGACGGGGCGGGTCGCGGCCATCCACGTCGCCAACGGCAGTTTCGTGCAAGCCGGCGACGTCCTGGTCGAACTCGACCGGTCCGCGGCGGAAGCGGACGTGAGCGCGGCGAAGGCGGACCTTGCGTCCGCGCGCGCCGAAGGGCTTCGGCGTCAGACGGCGTTGGCCGCCGCTCGGGCGCGTGCGCTGTCGCCGCCGCTTGCAATCGAGTGGCCCATGGACGTCGCCCCGGAGCTTCGCCAGCGCGAGGAGAACGTCCTCGCCGCCGACCTTGGCGAGCTCGCGGCCGAGCTCGCCTCTTTCGCCGCGCAAAAGGAGCAGAAAGCCGCCGAGCGCGACATGCTGAGCCAGACGATCGAAACCCAGAGGAAGCTGATCGCGACCCTGCAGGAGCGGGTCGACATGCGCACGCAGCTCCTCGAGGCGAAGGCCGGCGCGAAAGCAGCGGTCATCGACGCGACCGAGACCCTGCAATATCAACAGACCCAGCTTGCGACCCAGGAGCAGCAGCTCGCCTCGCTGACGACCGGGCTCGACGTGATCGAGCGCGATTCCGAGAAGGCGGCGCAGACCTTCCTGTCGGACAACGCGCAGAAGCTCAGCGACGCCGAGCGCCGCGCGGAGGACGCGCGGCAGCGCGTCGCCAAGGCGGAAGCCGCGGTCGATCACCTGACGCTCAGCGCCCCGATCGCGGGCCGCATCCAGTCCTCGATCATCGCCAACGTCGGCCAGGTCGTGACCAGCGGGCAGGAGATCATGCGCGTCGTGCCGCAGGATTCGAAGCTCGAGATCGAGGCCTATGTGGAAAACCGCGACATCGGCTTCGTCAGCGTCGGGCAGGAGGCGATCGTCAAGGTCGAGGCCTTCCCCTTCACGCGCTACGGCTCAATCAAGGCGCGCGTCATGCGCATCGCCAAGGACGCGATCCCCGCGCCCGACGCGAGCGCGATCGAGGGCGATCCGGCGCGGGCGTCCAACGCGGCGGGCTTCGCGGGCGGCGAGCGGACGCAGAATCTGGTGTTCGCCGTCAACCTCGAGCCGGAGACATCGACCATTTCCATCGACGGCGTCGATGAGCCGCTGACCTCCGGCATGGCCGTGACGGTCGAACTCAAGACCGGCGCGCGCCGCCTGCTCGAATACCTGTTCTCGCCGCTGGTCGAAGTCGCCTCGCGCGCGATGCGGGAGCGTTGAGGGGCGTCGCCTCGGCCAGGCTGAATCGTGAGATTCGCCTCGCGCCCTTCAGGCCCCCTGTGGCGCGGACGGCGCGCGATCCTGCTCCTCGCGGACGATGTTGCGCAACGTCACGAGTTGCGCCTCGAGCGCCGCGAGGTCCGCTTCGCTCATGCGCCCGAGCGTCGAGGCGATCCACTTGTGCTGCACGACGAGCGCGTCGCGCGCCATTTCCCTGCCTTTATCCGTAAGGTAAATCGCGTACTGGCGGCGGTCCAATTCGGTCGACCGGCGCTCGACGAACCCGGCGGCCTCGAGACGGTCGAGCAGCCCCGAGATATTGCCCTTTGTCACATAAAGGCGCTTGGCGAGATCTTGCTGGCTGACGCCTTCCGCCTCGCCCAAGGTGGTCAGCACGTCGCATTGCGGAATCGAGACGCCGATCGCGCGCAACCGCTCGCCGACCGCCGCCTGCATGCGCGCTTCCAACCGGATGAGCCGGAACCAGACCCGGATCGAGCGCTCGGACGCGTTGGACTGGGGCAAGAAATTCGGCATCTCGGGGTGCTTTCGAGAAAAAGGCTCGTGACGGCGAAGGTCCCAGCGGGGGGCCCCCGCGGAAATCTACGTCGCGCGATTGCCAAGCGCCTCTCCGGGCGCCAAAGTTCAACCATGACCAAATCCGCGCGGGGATCAAGCGCGCCAGCCTCGAAAGGGAGAGACATGCTCGGACGGATGCAGGAATGGCCCCTGCTCATGCACAAGATCGTCGATTTCGCGGCCCTCCAGTTTCCGGAGCGGGAGGTCGCCTCCCGCACTGTCGAAGGCCCGATGCACCGGACCAACTATCGCGAGATCCGCGAGCGCGCGCTGAAGATCGCGAAAAAACTCGATCGCGAGGGGATCAAGCTTGGGGACCGCGTCGCGACGCTCGCCTGGAACGGCTTCCGTCACCTCGAGGCCTGGTACGGCATAACGGGCATCGGCGCCGTCTATCACACCGTCAATCCCCGGCTTTTTCCCGACCAGATCGCCTGGATCATCAACCACGCCGAAGACCGGATCGTCATGACCGATCTGACCTTCGTGCCGCTGCTCGAAGGAATCGCTGAGCACCTGCCGAGCGTCGAGCGCTTTGTCGTGATGACGGACGCCGCGCACATGCCGGCGACCAGGCTCAAGAACGCGGTCGCCTACGAGGACTGGATCAACGAGGTCGACGCCGATTTTCGCTGGAAGGAGTTCGACGAGCGCACAGCAGCGGGCCTTTGCTACACCTCAGGCACCACGGGAAACCCGAAGGGCGTCCTTTACTCGCATCGCTCGAACACACTGCACTCGCTGATGGCGACCGGCCCCGAAACCCTGACGCTGAACGCCAACGACTCGGTGCTTCCGGTCGTGCCGATGTTCCACGCCAATTCCTGGGGCCTCGCGCTCGCGTGCCCGATCCGCGGGGCGCGCTTGGTGATGCCGGGCGCGAGGCTCGACGGGGCCTCGGTGCATGACCTTCTCGAAACCGAAAAGGTGACGATGACGGCAGCCGTGCCGACCGTCTGGCTCGGACTCTTGAATTACATGCGCAAGGAGGGCAAGCGGCTCTCGACTCTGAAGCTGGTCGTCATCGGCGGCTCGGCCTGTCCGCCCGACGTAATTCGCGCCTTCGAGGACGATTACGGCGTCGAGGTGCGCCATGCCTGGGGCATGACCGAGATGAGCCCGCTCGGCACAGTGGGCTCGATAAAGCCCAACCAAGCGTCGATGTCGCATGAGGAAAAGCTCGCCCTTCAGACGAAGCAGGGCTGGGCGCCGTTCGGCGTCGAGATGAAGATCGTCGACGACGAGAACCAGGACCTTCCCTGGGACGGCAAGCGCTTCGGCCGGCTGAAAGTGAAGGGCTTCGCGGTCGCTGAAAGCTATTTCCGCGACGAGGGCGGAAAAATCCTCGACGAAAACGGCTTCTTCGACACCGGCGACGTCGCCACCATCGATCCCAACGGCGTCATGCAGATCACCGACCGCGCCAAGGACGTCATCAAGTCGGGCGGCGAGTGGATCTCGACCATCGACATCGAGAATCTCGCGATCGGCCACCCGGACGTGCTGGAGGCGGCGGTCATCGGCGTCGCGCACCCCAAGTGGGACGAGCGACCGCTCCTCGTCGTCGTGCCGAGGGAAGGCCACGAGCCCAAGACCGAGCAGGTGCTGGAATATCTCAAGCCGAAGATCGCCAAGTGGTGGATGCCCGACGACATGCAGGTCGTGAAGGAAATCCCCCATACGGCGACAGGCAAGATCAACAAGCTGAAGCTGCGCGAGACCTTCAAGGGCTACAAGCTGCCGACGGAGTGAGCCGGCGCAGCCGGCTCGCCTGGGCTTCGCGCATCTTGGGTGAAGCGACTGCGCCTCTCGTCATCTTGCGCCGGCGCGAGCGCCGTCGTATCGCAGCGCAGCAATCGCCCTGAACGCCGGCGGCCGCCATGGACCCGCTCATCGAAGGCTACCGCAGATTCCGCGCCGCGACCTGGCCGGCCGAGCGCGCGCGCTACGAGGCGCTGGCGCATTGGGGGCAGAGCCCGGAGACGATGGTCATCGCCTGCTCGGATTCGCGCGTCGATCCGCAAACCGTGTTCGGCGCCGTGCCGGGCGAACTGTTCGTCGTGCGCAACGTCGCCGCGCTCGTTCCGCCCTATGAGACCGACGCCGGCTATCACGGAACGAGCGCGGCGCTCGAGTTCGGCGTCAAAGTGCTGAAAGTCGCCCGGCTCGTCGTGCTCGGCCACGGCCAGTGCGGCGGCGTCAAGGCCATGGCATATGGCGCGCCGCCGCAGGCGAGGGACTTCATCGCCTCGTGGGTCGAGATTGGCAAGCCTGCGGTAAAGGCCGCGGGCGACGCGGAGGAGGGGCGGCTCGGGCGGATCGAGACGGAGGTCGTGCGGCTCTCGCTCGCCAATCTCATGACCTTTCCTTGGATCGCCGAAGCGGCGACCGCGGGCCGGATCGTCCTGCAAGGCTACCTGTTCGACGTCCATACGGGCGTGCTGGCCAGCGTCGGCCCCGAGGGCGCCACGCCAATCGATTGAACCAAGCCGCCGACGGCGTCAGCCGCGCTCGCGGTAGGAATTTTGCCCAAGGGGCGGGCGGCGAAAGTCGAGCGACTCAAGACGCAGCGATTTGAATGCTCGGGCGCGGCCATTTCTTTTGCTCAATCTTCGCCTGAAGGAGCGGGTGACAATCGCCGCATCGGCGGATAGAAGTGACGTGAGGGAACTTGCGGCTGAGGGGCTCAAATTCCTGTCAACGCGATAGCGATGGCGCGGCGAAATGACGCGCGAGTGGGGGCATGATCGTGTCGCGGCTTTGGCTTAGGGTTCGGAAGCGGAGAACGTCGGGGTTCTCTGGGATGCCCGGCGGTGAGGGGCCGTCACGCATGACGAATGAGCGCACAAAGACGCCATGGACCGCAGCGGCTTTGCTTGAGCTGTGCAGCGCGGCTGGTCATCCTCCCGACCCTCATCGCGTCTCTTGATCGGCCATCAGCGTTTTCCTTGGCGCGAGCCGCGATGAGGGAGCCCGCCGCATCGTGCGGCGGAATGAAAGCACATGTCTCAAGGAGAGCGAGAATGGATATGGTCGCGCGACCAGCGCTGTCGCAACAGCGCTGGAACCGAACGGGACTTTTGGGAGCCGTTGCAACGGCGATCGTCGTTTCGCTCGCCTCGGCGAGCGCGCAGGAGATCCACGGCACGCCCGGCGCGCCGAACGCGACAATGACGATCGACGGCCACGTGCTGCCGCCGCCGCCGCAGAAATTCGGCGGAGACATCGAACTCAATGCGGCGCAGTCGAAGCCCTATTGGCCCATGCGCGTCGTGCCGCCGAAGGGCGCGCCGAACATCCTACTCATCATGACCGACGACGTCGGCTTCGGCGCGCCTTCGACCTTCGGCGGGGTGATCCCGACGCCGGCGCTCGACCGCATCGCCGACAGCGGCCTGCGCTATGTCAACTTCCATTCCACGGCGCTCTGCTCGCCGACGCGCGCGGCGCTGATCACCGGCCGCAACCATCATTCGGTCGGCTTCGGCGTCGTCTCCGAGGCGGCGAGCGGTTACCCCGGCTACAACAGCATCATTCCCAAGGACACCGCCACGATCGGCCGGATCCTGCGGGAGAACGGCTACCGCACCGCATGGTTCGGCAAGGACCACAACACACCGACTTATCAGGCGAGCCAGGCGGGGCCATTCGACCAATGGCCGAACGGCATGGGCTTCGACTATTTCTACGGCTTCGTCGGCGGCGACACGAGCCAGTGGGAGCCGAACCTCTTCCGCAACACGACGGCGATCTATCCATACGTGGGGCAGCAGGGGAAGTGGAACCTGATCACGGCGATGGCCGACGACGCCATCTATTGGATGAAGCAGATGAACGACATCGACCCCTCGATGCCGTGGTTCGTCTACTACGTTCCCGGCGCGACCCACGCGCCGCATCAGCCGACCCAGGAATGGGTGCAGAAGATCAGCGACATGCATCTCTTCGACAAGGGCTGGAATGCGCTGCGCGACCAGATCTTCGCCAATCAGAAGAAGCTCGGGGTGATCCCGCAGGACGCCAAGCTGACGCCCTGGCCGGACGACCTGTTGCAGCGCTGGGAGCAGACGACCGACGAGGAGAAGAAGCTCTTCATCCGTCAGGCCGAGGTCTACGCCGCCTTTCTCGCCTACGCCGACCATGAGATCGGTCGGGTGATCCAGGCGGTTGACGACATGGGCGAGCTCGACAACACGCTCATCATCTATATCAGCGGCGACAACGGCGCTTCCGCCGAAGGCTCGCCGAAAGGCACGCCGAGCGAAGTTTTGCAGTTCAACGGCGTCGAGCTCCCGGCGCCCGCGCAGATGAAGTTCTACGACGTCTGGAACACGCAATACGCCTACAGCCATTACGCGGTGCCGTGGGCCTGGGCGTTGGATACGCCCTACAAGTGGGTGAAGCAGGTTCCGTCCTTCTTCGGCGGGACTCGCCAGGGCATGGCGATCTCCTGGCCCGCGCGGATCAAGGATAAGGGCGGCGTGCGATGGCAGTTCCACCACGTGATCGACGTCGTGCCGACGCTGCTCGAGGCCGCCGGCATTCCAGCGCCCGACGCGGTCGACGGCATCAGCCAGAAGCCGATCGAAGGCGTCAGCATGGCCTACAGCTTCGACAAGGCCAACGCCGACGCGCCATCGCCGCACCACACGCAGTATTTCGAGATGCTGGGCGTGCAGGGCCTCTACAACGACGGCTGGATGCTGAGCGGCGTGCCGACGCGCGCGCCGTGGCAGTTGCTGGGCAAGGCGATCGAGAACCCGGCGACGGCGTTCAAGTTCGAGCTGTATGACGTCCGGCACGACTGGACGCAGTACACCGACGTGGCGGCCCAGAACCCGGAGAAGGTCAAGGAAATGACGGACCTGATGTTCGGCGAATTCGCCAAATATCAGGTGCTGCCACTCGACGCCTCCGCCGCGACGCGCCTCGTGGTCCCGCGCCCGAGTCTGATCGCGGGCCGCAAGGTCTTCACCTATTCCGGCGAACCGGTCGCCGGCATCCCGCCGTCGACCGCGCCAAACCTGCTGAACACGTCCTACACCATCGCCGCCGACATCGACGTGCCGGAGGGCGGGGGCGACGGAAACATCGTGAGCCAGGGCGGACGGTTCGGCGGCTATGGCCTCTATCTCATCAAGGGCAAGCCGGTCTTCACCTGGAATCTGCTCGACCTCAAGCGGGTGAAGTGGCAAGGGCCGGACGCGCTCACGCCCGGCAAGCACACGCTGACTTACGAGTTCAAGTACGACGGCCTCGGTTTTGCGACGATCGCCTTCAACAACATGAGCGGCATCGGCCGGCCGGGCACGGGAACGCTCAGCGCCGACGGCAAGGTTGTCGCGACAGAGACGATGGAGCGCACGGTCTCGCTCACGCTGCCTTGGGACGAGACCTTCGATATCGGCTCCAAGACCGGCACGCCGATCGACGACGCCGACTATCAGGTCCCGTTCGCCTTCACCGGCAAGATCGACAAGCTAACGATCTCCGTCGCGCCGCCGATGCTGAGCGGCGAGGACAAGCAGAAGCTGATGGAGGCCGAGCACGCGGCGCAGGACGCGAACTAGGTTTTCCAAGACGAAGCCGGTCGTCCCGGAAGATGGCCGGTCCGTCGAGGCGCGGCTCCTGGTTGTGCCCGTTACGGGCCGCCTTCGCCGCGGAGCCGCGAAAGTGTTGCTCGAGGGCGTCTTGCCTCAGCCGGGCGAAATCGAATCCGCCTCTCGTGAGGCGCGAGGCGTAAGCATGAGCGTACCCGCGTAGAACAGCAATCTTTGGAGTTGAACATGAAGAAATTCCTATTGCTCTCGAGCCTGGCGACCGTAGCGATGATCGGCGCCGCGAAGGCCGATCCGGTGCCTCTCGCGACCTATGCCGACGCGAACGGTTATATCGATGTGCAGGCGCTGACCTGCGGCCAGCTCGCCAACACCTATCAGGAGGACGCCAACGCGCTGACGACCTGGTACAGCGGCTGGTACAACGGCCTCGATCACAAGCACTACATGGACTACAAGAAAGGCCGCGAACTGGAGCATCTCGTCATTGAATACTGCAAGCAGCACCAGAACGAGAAGATCATTCACGCCATCGCCGTGAACATGCACGACATGCGCGCCGAGGGCTTAATGCAAGAGAAGTGAGGGGGGACCGATGAAAAAACTGCTTCTGTCGATGGCGCTTTGCGTCGCGGCGCCAATCTGTCTGGCGAGTGCGGCGAGCGCGCAGCAAACCGTGACCTTTCTGTGCGCGGCGCCGCCTGGACACGTTTGCCAGTTCGCCGTGCAAACCGGGGGCTCCCAAATGGCTTTCGCGTTGCCCTCGGGCGAGCGAAAGGAAGTGCCCGGGATCACTCCGCACGCCGACAAATACTGTGTCTGCGACCCCGGCCCGGTGACGCCCGACTGTAAGGCGCCGCGTCTGGACCATTGGTGCCTGGGCTCCTGGCTCGACGTCGACACTGGACTCAATTCCGAGAATGACGCCGACAGGGACCTGTTCGCCGCGACGCGACGGGAACACGCCGACTAAGGGAGGGGCTCGGCAACCAGCGGCGTTGTTCGCGGACGACGCTGATCTTACGATCGAAATTCTGAGGAGAAAGCGTAGGATGTTGAACAACCGGACGATTGGCCTTTGCGTCGGCCTAGCGGCTCTTCTCGCTGCTCCGCTCGCCGCGTATGCGCAGAGCGCGCCCGACCTGAAGTCCCCCCAGGCGGAGCCGAAGACGATCGGCGTTCCGTCGAACACGAAGCCCGAGATCGTGCCCTCGCTCATCGTGATGAACTCTCAGAGCGCGACCTTGGCTGGCGACAAGCTGACGCTTATGGGCGTCTCGCCGAATGTCATCATTTTCGCCGACCGGCCGGTGCGCTCCGCGGGGCACGCGCTGACCAAGCACTTCCTCGAAGAATGGGATCCCGTGATGGGCGCGGACAGCTTCGCCAAGGACCCGCCCAACGCCACGGTCTCCGCCTTCAACAAGGAGGCCTCGACCGTCAAGGACGCCGTCGTCGAACTGACGTCGCCGAAGCTGGAGGGCGCGAATCTCACATACACAGTCAAGGTGCTGGAAGGCGACCTCGCCGGCACCGACGGGCCGGCCTCCGTGTTCATCGACATTGTCGGGATGCCGCGCACGCCGATGTCCTTCGCGGGCGCCGCGCGCCGCACCGCCTATCGCGGCGCGTTCTATCATCCCTACTACCATCCCTATTACGGTGCGGCAGGAGCGGCGGCTGTCGGCCTCGGCGCCGCGGCCGTCGGAGCGGCGGCCGCGGACGCATATCACCCCTACGCCTATCCCTATTACGCGCCTCCGCCGCCAGCTTGCGGCTATTATCCCTATCCGCCCTGCTACTGAGGGAAGCGCGTCGGAGCGTCCATGGCGCTTCTCCTTGTTTTCTCTCGAACGGAGGCGGAGTATGGAACTCCATCGGCGTGAATTCGCGTTTCTCGTGCTTGGAACCGCAGCGGCGGGCTTAAGCGGCTGCAATACGACCCAGACAACGGCCGTTCAGCCGCAGGCGGTTTCTGGCTTCCGCATCGGCTCGATCGCGGTCGACACAGCGCCGCTGCTCGCACAAAGCGGCGATCCGACCGCGAGCTGGGTGCAGCAGGCTTTGCCCGGTGAGCTCGCCCAGGCGTTCGCGGCGCATATGACGCCGGGCGACGCGAGCGGCGCGACGCTCGCCGTGCGCATCAATTCCATCTATCTGGGGCAGGGCGGCCCAGCCGACCCTGACACGATAAAAGGTGTCGCGACGCTGAGCGGCGGCATGATCGCGACCCGACATACGCGTTTGCGGGCGACGTCGACTTACATACCATTGTCCGTCGATCAGGCGCAGGTGGAGCAGGCGCTGCAAGGCCGGGTCACGACACTGTCGCAAGCTTTTGCGTATTGGCTGGCAAGGAAATGGAGCGTGTGAGCCGTTCAGATGCGGTTCATTCGCGATGATGCAAACGACAACGCGACGAGAAGATCATCCATGCCATCGGCGTCGTCTTCAAGGACATGCGCGCCGGGAGGGGCGTCAGTATGAAGCGAGCGCATGTTCGCGCTTCGGGAGGAAGGGTCTCGACATGAAGACATCGACGTTTATCGTCGTGCTCGGCGCGGCGCTGTTGCTTGGCGGCTTCGCGGCGCACGCCGCGCCGTCGGCGATGGCGAAGGCCTGCGCGAAGGACATCAAAACGGTCTGCGCCGGCGTGAAGCCCGGCGGCGGCAAGCTTAAGGATTGCGTCAAGTCGCACTACAACGACCTGTCCGCCGACTGCCAGGTGGCGATCGTAAGGACGGCGGCGGTCGGGCGCGCCTGCAAGGCCGACGTCAAGCAGTTCTGCGCCGACGTCAAGCCGGGCAAAGGCGCGATCCCGGACTGCATCAAGTCGCATGCTTCGGAAGTGAGCGACGGCTGCAAGGAGGCGATGGCGAAGGCGGAAGCGGGCAACAAGTGATTGCGACCGTCCATCGGCGGAAGGTTGCGTAGTTCTAAGTGAAGGAGATGCAAATATGAAAACGATTGCTTCGGCGCTGCTGGTTCTGGGCCTACTCGGCGCGACAGTCACGGAGGCCAACGCCGTGGTTTGCGCCCGCGGAGCCTACCACGCAGGATGCGCGGGCCCCCATGGCGCGGCCGTCGCGCACCGGCCCTATGGCTATGGCTACCACGGCGGCGCTGCCGTCGTGGCGCGGCCGGCCTATGGCGTTCACTGCTATTATCGAGCCGGCGTCCGAGTCTGCCGCTGACGGCAAGCGTTGAATCAACAACCGCCGGCGGATGCATCACTCCGCCGGCGCCTGTGATGAGAACAGCTGGCCTTTGACTAGGAGCCGAATTTGAACCCGACCTATGGCCACTTCATCCACTGGGGCGGTCAGAAGTTGTAGGTGACGTCGAATTCCGGCCCGTGCAAATTCTCGTTAAAACGGAAGCTGCCGCCGCCGGTGTTGGCGGGGGTCTGATAGTAGACATAGATTACGCGATAGCCCACGCTCGTCGTGATGGACGGGCTCCACTTGTATCCGATCGCCCCATAGCCCTGCGCCGTCGCGCTCCCGTGGTAGCCGCCGACATCCCCCTCAAAATCGACGAACCATTTGTCGTCGATACGATGGCGTGCTTTCACGCCGAAGATCTCGTCAACCCACTCCTTCCCTTGCGACGCCAAACGGGAATAACCGGCAAAGGGCGCCTGCAACTCGATCGAGCCGTTCAAGTTGAAATAGCGCGCGCCGACAACTCCGTAGACCCTCCAATCGGGATTTGCAGTCGGGATTCTCACCCCGCCGTACGCCGTGGCGATCGTCTCATTAAGGGTGATGCCGGCGTTCACGCCGAAAGGTCCCGGACCCCCTTTGAGGAGGCCCAGGCGGACCCAGAGGAGGTCTGCGCCGACGATGAAATTGTCATTGTAGGCGACCAAGCTGACTGGGATATAACCCTCGAGATGCGGGAGAAGCTGGAAGATGTTGGCGTAGACGGGGACGGCGGGAAGGTTGCGTACGCCCAAGCTGGCGCTCAGGCTCGGCGCCCAGCCGTCGATCGTCGCCTCGAAATGCCACGTCGAGGGAAGGGCGGGCGCGGGGATCGGCGCGGGCGCCGGCTTCTTCGTCGGCAGGTCCGCCGCGAAGGTCGGCGCGACCGCGAGCACGCCGACCGCAACCAGCACCGCGTTTGTCAAGCCCCGCATATGCGCCCCCAAATCGGTCCCGTCCGCGCAAGCCCGAAATCTCTAGATGCGCGGCCGGAAGCCTTCAAGGGCCACAACTGTCGTCGAAGGCCAGAATTCATGAGGCGCGAAGCGAAACGCGAAGAGGCGTGACGCAAAAAGCACGGGCGGCGCAAACGGTCGTCGGGTTGCATTTCCATTTGCCGATCCGCATGGTTCGAACGCAGCGGCGCCCAGACGCCGAACTCGAAACGCAAGCGGCCTCGAAAGCGCAACACATCATGGCGATCGTGCCCGATATCGATCATCTGAGTTCGGCGATCACGCATGCGACGGCGCCGGCGTTCATGCTGGGCGCGGTCGCGGCGTTCCTCTCGATCCTGATAGCCCGGATGGAGCGGATCGTCGATCGCAACCGGGCTTTGCGCTCGGGCCAGTTCACCGCTCTCGACCCTTCCGTCACAGATGCGGTCGCCAATTCCTTCGCCCGCCGGATGGAGCTCTTGGGCCGCGCCATCTTATTCGCGGTGCTCAGTGCGCTGGTCACGGCGATGCTCTTGATCGCCGCCTTTCTCGCGGCGCTCGCCGGGTTCGGTCACGGCGGCATCGTCGCGATGATGTTCGTGGTCGCCTTGGCGTTGCTGATCGCCTCGCTCATCGAGTTGGCGCGCGAGATCCGGGTCCATATGGGAATGATGCTTCTCGACTAGCGGCGCCTGAGCGGAGTCCCCATTCGCATCTTCCTATCGACAGGGGCGTTTTTCAGGGCTTGAATGGGGGGAATGGCGGGGCCCGTGGGAAAACCGATGACGAAGGCGAAGATCCTGGGCGTCATGGTCGGCCTCGCGCTCGGGGCGGTCTCGGCGAGCGGCCCGGTTCAGGCGCAGTTCATGCCGAATTACCCGGTGTACATCGTCCCGCCGCCGCCGGCGCAGAACCTCGTTCTTCCGAGACCGCCAAAGCCCCCTCCCAAGGCGGCTCAGCCCGCTCCTGCGCCTCCACCGCCCGACGCGCCGGCGCAGGACCTGAGCCGGTGCTACCATGGCCAGCAGAGGACCTGCCCCTAGCGAAGGCCGCAGCTATCGCGGGTCTTCGGGCCAGGCTCTCAGCGGATGGGCGGCGCGTATTGGACGCCGCCGTTGTCCCAGAGTTCGTTCAGGCCCCGCGGAATGCCGAGCTTCGAATGGGCGCCGACGTTGCGGTCGAAGATCTCGCCGTAATTCCCCTCGGCGCGGATGGCGCTGGCCGCCCAGGCGTTGGTGAGGCCGAGCGGCTTGCCGAAATCGCCCTCCGCGCCGACGAGCCGCTTGACCGCTGGCTTTTGCGATTTCATCGCGTCGTCGATCGTCTTCGAGCCGACGCCGAGCTCTTCTGCGTTCAGAAGCGCGAAGTTCACCCACTTGACGATATTGAACCACTGCATGTCGTCCTGACGCACGACCGGGCTCAGCGGCTCCTTTGAGATGACGTCGGGCAGGATCATGTGATCGCCCGGCTTGGGAAACTGCGAGCGCAGGGCGAAGAGCTGGGATTCGTCGGTCGACAGCGTGTTGCACTTGCCGGCGAGATAGTTCGCGACAACGTCGGCGACCGTATCGCCTTCGACGAGCTCGTAGTTGATGTGATTGGTTTCGAAGAAATCGGCGGCGTTCGGTTCGGACGTCGTGCCCTTCTGGATGCAGACCTTGCTGCCTTCGAGCTCCAGCGCGGACGTGAGGTTGCGGCTCTTGGGCACGAGGAAGGCCTGGCCGTCGTAGTAGGTTACGCCCGTGAAGACGAGGCTCGAGTCGTTCTCGCGCCCCATGGTCCACGTCGAATTGCGCGACAGAACGTCGATCTGCTTGTTCTTGAGCGCGTCGAACCGTTCGGACGCCGACAACGGCACGAACTGCACCTTTGACGGGTCGTTGAAGATCGCCGCCGCGAGGGCGCGGCAGAAATCGACGTCGAAGCCCGACCAGGCCCCCTTGTCGTCCTTGATCGAAAAGCCGGCGAGCCCCTGGCTCACGCCGCAGATGAGCGTCCCGCGATCTTGCACGGTCTTCAGCGTCTGGGCTTCGGCGCCGGCGGCGCCGAGCAAAGCGCCAAGCGTAAACGTCGCCGCAGCGGCGAGAAGCGGTGTGATGGAGCGCATGACCAGCCTCGAAGGGATGCCGCCGGGATTTAGAGAGCGACGGCTTGCTTGATGATGACCTTGGTGCCGACCGGCACGCGGCCGTAGAGGTCGATGATGTCATCATCGACCAGCCGGAAGCAGCCAGACGAGACGGCGTGGCCGATCGTCTGCGGCTGGTTCGTCCCGTGAATGCGATAGATGGTCTTGCCGAGATACATGGCCCGCGGACCGAGCGGATTGCCCGGACCGCCAGCCATAAAGCGCGGCAAGTAGGGTTGGCGCTCGATCATTTCCGGCGGCGGCCGCCAGTCGGGCCATTCCTGCTTGCGAGAAATGCGCTCGAGGCCCGACCACTGGAATCCCTCGCGGCCGACGCCGATGCCGTAGCGAAGGGCGCGATTGTTGGGCTGCACGAGGTAAAGGAAACGCTGGTTCGTATCGATAATGACCGTCCCCGGCGCCTCGTTCGTGCGGAAGAACACCTCCTGCTTTTCGTAAGCGCCGCTCAGCTGCTCCTGATCAGGCGAGGGCACGTAGCCCGGCTGATCGACGACGTTCATGTCGATCTGCTGCGCTGTCGCGAACATACCCGGCATGACAAACGCTGCGGCCGCGACCGCTCCGACCATCGCCATCCGCAAGATGAATTGCGCCCGTACTCTCATGCCCGCTCCATTCGATTGGGAAAGCTCACGACGCTTCAGGCGCGCTTTCCGCATCGTTCATAGACCATCGTCCCGTAGCGCGCCGCGCTGTCCGGATCAACCCAGATCGTCGTGAACGAGTTGGGATCGACATTCGTTACTTCACGGTCATCCGGCGTGCCGGCAGGCCCAGCGGGGCCGAGGAACGTCTTGCCGTCCGGGCCCGCTTTCAGGACGAGCTCCTGAATCTGCGCGCTGTCGGCCAGATACATCATCACGCCGCCGCTGGGACCGGCGGCGATAACATAAGGCTTATTGCACTGGGCCAGCGCTTCCTTGACCGTCCGCGGCCTGTCGTTGTCTCTGTGGTACGAGGCGAGCCCCCACTTGCCGACGAGCGCGTCCGGGCTGATGGCCGGCGCGGCGGCGACAGGAGGCGGCGGAGATTCAGTGGCGCACCCGTTGAGAAAAGCAATTGCGAGGGCTGCGAGCGCCAGCGCGCTCATGCGTCGTTCGATACCCACTTAAGCGCCCCCTCTCGCCGGATAATCGGCAGAAATGTGTCGCGTCTTTTTTTCGCCGCCCCCTGCTAGCAAACGCCCTCGGTCCGGTCAAATCGAGCCGTACGCGCGGGCCCGACAAATTCCAGTCTTGCGAGCTCAAGCTCTGCGCGTCTTTCCGAAGCTGCTCGCGGCGACGGCCGCGATGACGATGGCGCCGGTCAGCATGTCGCGCACGTAGCTGTCGACGTTCATCTGCGTGAGGCCGTTGCCGATGACGCCGAGGATCATAACGCCGGCGAGCGTCGCGAGCGCGCGCGGCTCGCCTTCCTCGGTCATCGTCTGGCCGAGGAAAACGGCCGCGATCGCGTCGAGCATGAGCCCTGCGCCTTGCGTCGGATTGGCCGAGGCGACCCGGCTCGCATACATGAGGCCGCCGAGGGCCGCGCCGAGGCCTGCGAGGCCGAAGGCGACGAAACGAAGCGGGCGGACGGCGACGCCCGCAAGACGTGCGGCCTCGGAATTGTCGCCGATCGCATAGAGCCGCCGTCCGACCGCCGTCTGCTCCAGGAACAGCCAGACAACGAAGGCGACGATTAGCGCGGCGACCGTGAGATTGGGAAGCGTCAAATTCACGGGACCGAGTGCGACGCCGCGTCGTGCGAAGTCGGAGAAGGCGCGCGGAATCGCGTCGCCGAAGATGGTCCTGCCGCCCGAGAGCCAGAAGGCGAAGCCGCTGTAGACGGTCATCGCCCCAAGCGTTGCGATGAACGGCAGGATGCCGACATAGGCGACGAGGAAGCCGTTGATGAGGCCGCCCGCGAGGCCGGCGAGAAGCGCAACGCCAATTCCGAGCGCAATCGAGCCGCCGGAGACGAAGACGAGCGCCGCGACGATGCCGGCCAGGCTCGCCGTCGAGCCGACGCTGAGGTCGAAATCGCCCATCGCCATCACGATCGTCATGCCCGAGGCGACGACGGCCAGCATGCTCATCTGCTGGGAGATGTTGAGGAGGTTGCGGCCGGTGAGAAAGGTCGCCGGCAGATGCAGCCAAAAATAGAGAACGACGATCGCGACGCCGATCAGCGTTCCATAGCGGCGGACGAAACCCGCGACGACGCCGCTCATTCCGAGCGTTCGCCATAGCAGAGTTCGAGCAGCCGCAAGGGCGTGAGCCCTTCAGCCGGAACGATGCGCGAGAGCCGCCCGTCGATCAGGATCGCGATTCGCGCCGAGAGCGCGATGAGTTCCTCCTGATCCGACGATGATATGAGAATTGCGGCGCCAGCCGCGGCCATCTCGCGCAGGAGCGCGTGGATCTCGAATTTGGCGCCGACGTCGACGCCGCGCGTCGGCTCGTCGAGCAGGAGCACGCGGGGCGCGCCCGCGACTGCGCGCGCGAACATGACCTTTTGCTGATTGCCGCCGCTGAGCCGCCAGACCCTTTGCCCAAGGCCCGCCGCGCGCAGGCTGACGCGCCGCCCGACATGCGCCGCCTCCTTGCGCTCGGCCTGCCGATTTGCGAAGGCGCCGAGGCGGCTCAGCCGACGCAGATGCGGCAGCGTGACGTTGCTCGCAACGTCGTGCCTGAGGAAGAGGCCGTGCGCCCTCCGCTCGCGCGGCACATAAGCGAAGCCGCGGCGCCAGGCGTCGGCCGGGCCGCTGAGGCGGACTTCTTCTCCGGCGAGGCGGATCGTCCCGCGCGAGCTTGCGCCCATGATCGCCCGGAGGAGCCGGTCGCCGCCCGCGTCGCCCAGGCCCGCGAAGCCGAGGATCTCGCCTTCGCGAACGTCGAACGAGATGTCGTCGAGCCCGTCGCCGCCGAGCCCCGCAACCGAGAGCGCGATCGGTTGCGCCGGCTCGGTGTAGACTCGCGCGGGAAGCTCGACGCTGGCCCTTCCGGTCATGCGTTCGATCAGCATCGCACGCGTCGCGCCGGCGCTCGCGATGGGCGGCTGCGAGACGCCGTCGCGCAGGACGGTGACGCGATCGGAGATAGCAAGAATCTCCTCAATGCGATGCGAGACGTAGACGACGGCCGATCCGCGCCGCCGCAATTCGCCGATGATTTTGAACAGACGTTCCGTTTCGCGATTCGTCAGCGCCGCGGTCGGCTCGTCCATGACGAAGATGCGTCCTGGCGCGGAAGCGTCGTCCAGGAAGGTCGAGGCGATCTTCACGATCATGCGGTCGCCGGCGCGCAGGCGCCCCACGGTGGCGTCGGGCGAAATGTCGGTCACGCCGAAGGCGGCCAACGCCTCGCACGCCCGCTCTTTCAGCGCCGGCCAATCGATGAGCCCTCCCCGGCGGGTCGGATAGGCGCGGCCGAGGAACAGGTTCTCGGCCACGCTGAGCCGCGGCAGGACGTTGAGCTCCTGGTGCAGAAAGCGGAAGCCGAGCCGATGCGCCTCGCGCGCGCTCGAAATCGTGACCGCCTTGCCGTCGAGCGCGATCGCGCCGCGGTCGGCCTGAACGGCGCCTGCGAGAATCCTGATGAGCGTGCTCTTGCCTGCGCCGTTCTCGCCGATCAGCGCATGAGTCTCGCCCGCTTCGACCGCGAGCGACGCGTCGCGCAGCGCTACGACGCCGCCATAGGCCTTGGCGAGGCCTTCGACGACGAGCAAACTCACCGCCTCAGCGTCCGTTCGATTGCGACGGCCGTCAACGCGAGCGTCCGAAAGGTTCACTCTTTCACGTTCTCGGCCGTGATTAGTTTGGTCGGAACGTAAATGACGCTCTGCTTGATCTTTTCGCCGGCGAGGTAGCGCTTCACGAGGTCGGCGGTCGTCTTGCCGATGCCCTTGAAGTCCTGCGCCATCGAGGCCTCGAAATTGCCGCCCTTGGCGATCGCCTCGCGCGCCTGCGGGTTGGCGTCGATTCCGGTGATGACGATGCCCTCATTTGCGCGGCCAGCCGCTTCAATCGCCTGCAAGGCCCCAAGCGCGGGTTGATCCCACGCGGCCCACACCGCGGCGATGGCGCCCTTGCCGGGATTGGCCGCGAGGAGCGCCTCCATCTTCGCACGCGAATCGGCGATGCCGCCGTCCTTGACGTCGGGCGTGACGCGGGCGAGCACCTTGATGTCGGGATTGTTCCTAAAGATCGCGTCTGCGACGACGTCGCGCGAGTGCACCGGCGGAAAGGCGTCGAACACGAACATGACGACGGCGCCCTTGCCGTTGATCCGGTTCGCCACATAGGCGGCAGTGTCCGCGGCCATGGCGTAGCCGTTGCTCGTGACATTGGCGACGAGCAGGGGACTGGCGCCCGCATCCATTCCGAACACGGGGATGCCGGCGGTCTTTGCGGTCTCGAGGCCGGCTGCGACCTGCGCCGGATCGACGTTGATGACGATCGCGTCGACTTTCTCTGTCGCCGCATCCTCGATCCGGCTGATCGCGGCGGCGACGTCGCCCTTGGTGTCGATCACGTTGACGTTCCAGCCGTAGCCTTTCGCCGCCTCGTCAAACGCCTCGACATAGAACTGCGTGCCGGGCTGGGCGAGATAAGGCGTGATCACCGCGATCCTGCCGGCCGCCAACGCCGCGCTCGCCGAAGCCGCCAGCGCGAGAGCGCTCATCACCGTCGTCGCTGCGCGCGTGAGTGATTTCGCCAACGTCGCCCTCCGCCGGTACGTGTTCATGACGCGAGGGTACCATTGCGGCTACAAAGTGCCAACCAGTCGGCTTTTGAGAGGCGTGACAAGGCATGGCGGGTCCGTATTTTGTTGGCGCTGATGTCGGCACGACGTCGGTCAAAGTCGCGCTCTTCGACGCGGATGGAGCGAGCCTCGCGCAATGGTCGAGCGCCCTCTCGACGGCGCGTCCGCGCGCTGGCTATGTCGAGCAGAATCCGGACGACTGGATTGAGGCGACAGTCGCTGGACTGGCGGACGTTCTGGATGGCGTAGGCGAAGGCGCCGTCGCTGCAGTCGGGCTCTGCAGCCAGGTCAATACACACGCGTTCGTCGACGCAAACGGAAAGGCGCTCGCGCCGGCGATCGTCTGGCAGGACGGACGCGCGGCTGAAGACGCGGCGAAGCTCGATCGCCTCGTCCCCGAGGCCCAGCGGCTCGCATGGTGGGGCGCGCCGCTGCCGATCGACGCGAGCCACGTTCTGAGCCGCATCGCGTGGATGGCTCGCGTTCATCCGGAAATCTGGCGAAGGACGCGCTGGGTGATGGCGCCGAAGGACTATTGCCTGCTCAAGCTGACCGGCGAAGCCGTGGCCGATCCGCTTTCGTCGTTCGGCGTTGTCGATTCCTATCTGCGCCCCATCCGCGCGCTGATCGATCTCGTCCCCGGCGCGGCCGAACGGCTTCCGCCGCTCAAGGGCGTGACGGAATGCGTCGGGCGGATTGGCGCCGGTCTGCCGGGCGCAGGCGCGCCGATCGTCAATGCGACCATGGACGCATGGGCGGGAATGATTGGGGCGGGCGCGGGGCGAGACGGCGCCGCCGCCTATCTCAGCGGCACGAGCGAAGTCGGCGGAATCGTGTCGCTCACGCGCATTCCGACAGCGGGCGTCATCGCGTTTCCGCAGTGCGAGGGCGTCACGCTGCACGCCGGGCCCACGCAGGCCGGCGGCGCATCCCTTGCCTGGTTCGGCGCGCTCGTCGGCCGCAGCGGCGATGAGATTTCGCAACTCGCGGCGCAGAGCGACGCGGCGCGACCGGTGCCGATCTTCCTGCCGCATCTGCAAGGCGAGCGCGCGCCGCTCTGGGACATCGACGCGCGCGCGTCGTTCGCCGGCCTCGACGGGTCGATGGGCTTGAGCGAGCTGGCGCGCTCCGTGCTCGAAGGCGTCGCTTATTCGGTGCGCCTGCTCATGGGCGCGCTCGAGGCCTCGTCCGGGGTCACGCCCGCGCGGCTTCGTCATGCCGGCGGGGGCGCGCGCTCGGACGTCTGGTGTCAGATCCGCGCGGACATTCTCGGCCGGCCGATCGATCGCGTCGAGAACCTCGATTCGGGAGTCGTCGGGGCCGCCATGCTCGCGGGTCTCGGCATCGGCGCGTTCGCAAGCATCGAAGAGGCGGTGGACGGCATGAGCCGGCTCGAGCGGACATTCGAGCCGAATCCCGCGCGCAAGGCGCTGCACGATGAGGGCTTCGCGCGCTACCTCGACCTTTACCGCCGCCTCAAAGGCTTCGCGTGAGAGGCGGCATCTGGCCGCTTTCAGCGCGCGAGCGCCGCAACTCAGGCTTGAAACTGCGCGTAAGGCCATGTTGATGCGTCCCGCAAAGCGCGGAAGGCCGGCGCGTGACGGGCGAGCGGCGCCCGCTGGCGCGAGTTCGGCGCGGGCGGGGTCAGGGAATGAGAACGTGCGTAGGCTCTCGGTCAAACTCGTCATTGCCGTCGTCGGCTGCGGCGCGATGCTCTGGGCGATCAGCGTGCTCGCGGCGTGGCGGGAGCGCCCAGAGCGTCAGGCGCTGTGGGAGGCCGTCCGCGCGTGCGTTGCGGACTACCGGCTGACCGGGTCCCCGTTCCCGTGTCTCATGGTCGACCTGAGCGGAGGGGAGCAACGAGGATATGTGGTCCTGCGCGCTCCGCTCGGGCCGCCGGACACCGTTCTCTCGCCGACGCGAAGGGTGGTCGGCGTCGAGGACCCGTGGCTGCAATCTCCCCAGGCGCCGAATTATTTCGAAGACGCCTGGAACGCCCGGTCGCTTGTCAAGACGGCGAATGGCGAGCCTCCTCCGCGCGACGAGATTGCGCTTGCCGTCAACGCGGCTCCGACCCGGACGCAGGACCAGCTTCACATCCACCTAGGCTGCCTTATCCCCCGACTGAAACGACGGTTGCTAGCGTTTGCGCCGAGGTTGCCGATCGGCGTGTGGACGCGAGCGGGAGCTTTCGTCCCTGGCTCGGCGCTGTGGGCGTACCGGACGGGGCGAGCGGATCTTGCGGGCGTCGAGCCGTTCCGCCTTGCGGCCGAGGGTCTCGGGGGCAAGATCAGGGATCGCGCGCAGCTATTGATCTTGGTGGCCGGGCTCCGGATCGCCGACAACGACGAGCTCGTGATCCTCGCCTCCGCCATCGGCGCGCCCGGCGCGACCTATCGTGTGGGTGCTGAAGACATCCTCGATCTCCAGTGCGCCGAAGGCGCGAATTGAGCGCGGGTCAGCTCCAGGTTATGAGGCGCGCGCCTCGCTGGAAGCTCAAATAGCTCCAGGCCCAGCTCGCCGCGACAAAGAACCGGCTGCGCAAGCCGATCAGGAAATAGATGTGCGCGGCGCTCCAGAAGACCCAGCCGGGGAAACCGGTGAAGCTCAGCGGCCCGATCTTCACGATCGCCGAGTTGCGCCCGATCGTCGCCAGACTTCCTTCATCCCGGTAGCGGAAGGGACCCGGCGCAGGCTTGCCTGTGACACGCGCGCGGATCGTCCTTGCGACATACTCTCCCATCTGCTTCGCCGCCGGCGCCAGGCCCGGTGCTTGGCGCCCCTCCGGCCCGATGGCCGCGGCCGCGTCGCCGATGATGAAGACGTTCGGGCGCCCGGGCGCGCTGAGGTCCGCTTCGACCCGCGCGCGTCCGCTGGCGTCGCAGTCCATCTCGAGCCAATGGCCGGCGGGAGACGAACGGACGCCGGCCGCCCACAGAATCGCTCCGCCGATATCGATCCGTTGGCCGTCGGCGACGATCGCGCCTGGGCCGAGGTCCTCGACCATGGTCCGCGTTCGCACCTCGACACCCATGCGCGCCAATTCGCGCAGCGCGAAATCCGACAGCCTCTCCGGGAACGATGGGAGCAGTTTTGGCCCCGCCTCGAGCAAGAGGATGCGCGCTCGCGACGGGTCCGCCCGCCGGAATTCCTTGGGAAGCGTATGCCGCGCGAGTTCGGCGAGCGCGCCAGCGAGTTCGACGCCCGTCGCGCCCCCGCCGACAATCGCAAAGGTGAGCAGGCGCGCGCGCTCATCCGGGTCATCCGACGCCTCCGCGCTCTCGAAAGCCTTCAGGACCCGACCGCGAATGCTGATTGCGTCCTCGATCGTCTTTAAGCTTGGGGCGTTCCGCTCCCATGCGTCGTGGCCGAAATAGGAGTGCGTCGCGCCGGTCGCGAGCACAAGCCAGTCGAACGCAAACTGCCCTTGCGACGTGGAGACGATCCGCCGATCCGCATCGACGCCGAGCACGGACGTCATGAGGACCGTCGCATTCGCTTGCCGGCGCAGGACGTGCCGTATCGGCCAGGCGATGTCGGACGGCGCCAGGGCCGCGGTCGCGACCTGATAGAGCAGGGGTTGAAAGCAGTGATGATTGTGCGCGTCGACGAGCAGCACCTCCACCGGCGTGCGAGCAAGACCCCGGGCGGCGGAAAGACCGCCGAAGCCGCCGCCCACGATGACGACGCGCGGGCGCCGATCCGCTGCTCCGGGCTCGCTCATGCGCAAGGCGCCTCGGGTTTCGTTCGCGCTTTACGAGCGGCTCTCCCGCTCGGACTCGCGAACCGATTGCGACGCCGGATGTTCCTGGACAAAAGTCGATCAGTTTGAGGGCGGCGCCGATCGTTGACCGGGGCCGCAAACAATATTATTGTATGATTATTGGACGTCGGTCCCACGCGAGGCGGGAGACTGCAGAGGCCTGCTTGTGACGGCTGACGCTCCAAGGGTGAATCAAATCGGGAGGAATGCATGCAACTCATGAAGTGGCTGGGAGGCGCCGCAATCGGCGCGACGCTGTTTTTCGCCGGATCGTCGGCTTTCGCCGTGACGATCGGCTTCTCGCAGGTGGGCGACGAGGGCGACTGGCGCCCGGCCTTTTCCAAGGACATGCAGGAAGAGGCGAAGAAGGAGGGCATCGACCTTAAATTCGCCGACGCCCAGGGCAAGGAAGAGGAGCAACTGAAGGCGGTGCGGGCGTTCATCGCCCAGAAGGTGGACGCAATCGTCATCGCTCCCGTCGTCGTCACCGGCTGGGGGCAGGTGCTCGAGGAGGCCAAGAAGGCGGGCATTCCGGTCTTCCTTGCCGACCGCGACGTCGACGCCGACAAGTCGCTGTTCGTCACGCGCATTTCCGCCGACTTCAATCTCGAGGGCAAGCTCGCGGGCGCCTGGCTCGCCCAGGCGAGCAAGGGAACCTGCAACATCGTAGAGTTGCAGGGGACCGTCGGCTCGGCGCCGGCGATCGAGCGCAAGAAGGGCTTCGAGGCGATCATCTCGAACTTCCCGAACATGAAGATCGTCAAGACGCAGAGCGGCGATTTCACCACCGACGGCGGCAAGAAGGTGATGGAAGCCTTCATCAAGTCGACCGACAACCTCAAGGGCATTTGTGGCGTCTTCGCGCACAACGACAATATGCAGCTTGGCGCCATCCAGGCAATGAAGGAGGCGGGTCTCAAGCCGGGCAAGGACTTTCTCATGGTGTCGGTCGACTACGTTCCGGCCATGAAAGAGGCGCTCGCGGCCGGGGACGCCAACGCGTCCGTCGAGCTTCGCTCGGCGATCGGCAAGTACATCTATCCCGTCGTGCTGGGCTACCTGAAAGACCACAAGGAGCTGCCGAAGTGGGTGGTCATTCCGTCCGACCTCCACGCCGCGGCGACTCCCGGCAACTAGCCTGACGCTGCAAAGAGCCAACTGAGAACCGCGCCTCGCCGCCGACCTTCGGGTCCGGCGAGGCGCGTGCCGGCTCGGCCGCTTGTGGGACGGCCGGCGTTCGGCGATATTTCGTTCACGTCCGCGAGACGGGCCAGCGGGGCGGAAACCTTGACTGCGCGCATTGAGATGCTCGGCGTTTCGAAGGCGTTCCCAGCCGTTCGGGCGCTGGATCATGTCGACTTCAGGGTCGAGGCCGGCGAAGTCCACGCGCTCATGGGAGAGAACGGCGCCGGCAAGTCGACGCTGATAAAGATCATGACCGGCGCCTTGCGCGGGGACGCAGGTGAAATCCGCCTGGACGGCCGGCCCGTCGAGATCGGCGCCACCGGTCAAGCCCGCGCCTTGGGCATCGGCACGGTCTACCAGGAAGTCAATCTCGTTCCGACCATGTCGGTGACGAAGAACGTGACGCTTGGCCGCGAGCCACGCAGGTTCGGCCTGATCTCCTGGCGCGAGGCGCGTCTTCGGACGCAAGCGCGGCTCAAGCGCCTCAACATCGACATCGACGTCGAGCGGCCGCTCGGCTCATACTCCGTGGCGATCCAGCAACTCGTCGCGATCGCGCGCGCGCTCGAGGACGACACGCGCGTTCTGGTGCTCGACGAGCCGACGGCGAGCCTCGACGCCAAGGAGACCGAGCTTCTGTTTCGGATCATGCGCGACCTCAAGGCGCGAGGCATCGCCATGGTGTTCATCACCCATTTCATCGATCAGGTCTATCGGATCGCCGACCGCATATCGGTGTTGCGCAACGGCCGGCTGGTCGGTTCGGCCGCGGCGGCTGAGCTGCCGCCTTTGAAGCTGATCTCGCTGATGCTCGGGCGCGAGCTCGAGCGCACGGAGGAGCGACTCGCGTCCGCCACCTCGACCGCGGAGGGAGAGCCGATTCTCATCGCCAAGGGCCTCGGGCGCCGCCGCACGATGGCGCCTTTCGACCTCTCGCTTCGCGCCGGCGAAGTCGTCGGACTGGCCGGCCTCCTGGGATCGGGGCGCACTGAGGTCGCCAAGCTCATCTTCGGCGCGATACGGCCCGACTCCGGCCGGCTCGATGTCGGCGGCGTTCCGGTGACGACCCATTCGCCCGGGCGGTCGATGCGCCTCGGCATGGCGTTCTGTCCGGAAGACCGAAAGGCCGAGGGCGTATTCAGCGAGCTCAGCGTACGCGAGAACATCATCCTTGGACTGCAGACGAAGCGGGGATGGCTGAGGCGGCTTTCGCATGACGAGCAGGAAGAGCTGGCGCAGGAGATGATCAAGGCCCTGGCGATCGCAACATCCGACGCCGACAAGCCGGTCGGGCAGCTGTCGGGCGGTAATCAGCAGAAGGTCATCCTCGCGCGCTCGCTCGTGTCCGAGCCCCGCATCCTCATTCTCGACGAGCCCACTCGCGGCATTGACGTCGGCGCCCACGCCGAAATCGTGGCGCTGATCCGCAAGCTTTGCACCGAAGGTTTGGCGCTGCTGGTGGCGTCCTCGGAGCTGGACGAACTGGTGGCGGTCAGCGACAGGATCGCGGTTCTGCGCGACCGGCGCAAGGTCGGCGAGATCGCCGAGCGGGAGATCACGCGCCAGAACGTCATCCGCACGATCGCGGGCGCAAGTCCGTGAAGCATTCCGCAAACCTTCAGGTCGAGGCGCCGGCCTACGCGCGATTACGTGCGATAGCCGCGCACCGCGCGGTCTGGCCGCTGGTGGCGCTCGCGCTCATCTTTGCCGTCGACGGCTACGTGTCGCCCGGCTTCTTCCATATCCGCATCGTCGAGGGCCGGCTGTTCGGCAATCTGATCGACATTCTGTACCGGGCGATGCCGACGGCGCTTGTCGCAATGGGCATGGCGATCGTCATCGGCACCAAGGGAATCGATCTCTCGGTCGGCTCGGTCATCGCCATCGTCGGTGCGGTCATCACATGGCGGATTCATGCGGGCGATCCCCATGTCCTCATTCTATTGATCGCGCTCGGCGTGGGCGTCTTGTGCGGGTTGTGGAACGGGTTTTTGGTCGCGATCCTCGACATCCAGCCGATCATCGCGACCCTGATCCTGATGACGTCCGGCCGCGGCATCGGCCTCATGATCAATCTCCTGTACGGCGGAACCAATCCGAGCTTCACGAGCCCGCTGCTTCAGGGCCTGAGCGTCGGCCACATCGGACTCATTCCGACGCGGCTCATTCTGGGCGTCGCGATCTTCTGCGTGTTGTGGCTCTTGATCCGGCGCACGGCGCTCGGCCTCTTCCTCGAATCTGTGGGCGGGAACTCGGCCGCCGCCGATCTCGCCGGTATCAACGCCCGGCTCATCAAATACGCGGCCTATCTCATCTGCGCGCTTTGCGCGGCCTGGGCCGGGGTCGTGCTCGCCGCCGACACGCACACCTCCGACCCTGTGAGCGTCGGCCTATACATCGAGCTCGACGCAATTCTCGCAGTCGTGATCGGCGGTGGCTCGCTGTCAGGCGGCCGCATCTACCTCGGCATGACCGTCCTTGGCGCGCTGGTCATTCAGGCGCTGACCACGTCCATTCTGACGAGCGGCCTGCCGCCGGAATACAACCTCGTCGTCAAGGCGATCGTGGTCGTGATCGTGCTGCTCCTGCAATCGAACAATCTGCGCAGCGCCTTGTATGCGAGTGTCGCGAGGAAGCCGCGATGAACGAGAAATATCTGCCGCTCATTGCGACGATCGCCGTCTTTCTCGCCTTGTTCGTCGTCGGCGGGCTTTTGTACAAGAATTTCCTCTCGACGCTCGTTCTCGGCGACATTCTGGCAGACAACGCTTTCATCATTACCGCGGCGATCGGGACGACGTTCGTTATTCTTTCGGGCGGCATCGATCTCTCGGTCGGCTCGATGATCGGCTTCGTCGGCGTCGTGATCGCCAATCTCGATGTCGTGGGATGGCATCCGCTCGCCTCCGGCGCATTGATGCTGGGTTTCGGCCTCATCTTCGGCGCGCTTCAGGGACTCATTATCGACTTCTGCGAGATCCAGCCGTTCATCGTCACGCTCGCGGGGCTCTTCCTGCTGCGCGGCAGCTGCTTCATGATCAACCTGGACTCGGTGCCGATCCGCCATCCGTTCGTCGCCGCGTTCGCGGCGGCGAGCATCCCTCTGCCGGGGGAGGGGGTTCTCGGCAGCTCGGCGATCGTCATGCTCCTCGCGCTCGCGGCCGCCATCGCCATCGCGCATTTCACCCGCTTCGGCGCCTACGTCTACGCAATCGGCGGCGACCGCGTATCCGCAGCGCTGATGGGCGTGCCCATGCGCCGCACGACCGTTCAGATCTACGCGCTCGGAGGATTCTACAGCGCGCTCGGCGGCGTGATTTACGCGCTCTACACCTCGTCCGGCTATCCCCTGGCCGGAACGGGCAACGAGCTCTCCGCGATCGCCGCCGTCGTGCTCGGCGGCACAATGCTGACGGGCGGGGTGGGCATGGTCGCAGGCACGCTATTCGGCGGCATGATTCTCGGGCTGATCGCCACGCTGATCGATTTCAACGGGTCCTTGAACGGGGCGTGGATCATGATCAGCGGCGGAATTCTCCTGTTCATCTTTATCGTCATGCAGAGATCGCTGGTCGGGTCGTTCCGGCTGGGGAACACGACCTGAGGCGGCCAAGTCCATGGGGCGGATCGCGAAACCTTCGACCGACGCGCCGATAAGGCGGCGCGCGACCGCGGCCCGCCTGCTATTGGGACGGACCGCGAAGCAGGCGCGCGAGGACTTAGGGTTCGAACGCAACATTTACGGCCAACTCGCCAAGAAGCTCGGGCAAGACATCGTGGCCGGCGTCTATCCGGCGGGGTCGCTTCTGCCGAGCGCGATGGAGATGTGCGCGCGCTTTTCGGTGTCGCGCACGGCATTGCGGGAGGCCTACAGCATCCTCAGCGCCAAGGGGCTGATCGTCGCGCGACCGAAGATCGGCACGCGCGTGCGTCCGAAGTCCGACTGGAACCTGCTCGATCCCGAAGTGCTCGCCTGGCACCTGCTCGCAATGCCGAACGAGCATTTCGTCGACGATCTGTTCGTGCTTCGGCAGATGGTGGAGCCGCCGGCCGCGGCGATGGCGGCGTCATCGCCGTCGCGCGCCACGGTGGATCGGATCGCCGATGCGTACAGTCGCATGGATCGCTTCAAGCGCGGCGCCGGCGATCTCATCGGCGCCGACCTCGATTTCCACATGGCCATTCTCGAAGCGAGCGAGAACCGCTTCATCGCGGCGCTCGGCGGCCTCATCCACGCCGCGCTCGAATGCACCTTCAGGCTCAGCTGGCAAGGCGCGGCGCGCATCCAGGACGACCGGCTCTACCAGCATAAGGCGATTCTCGAGGCGATCCGCGATCAGGACCCGGATCTTGCTCGAGCGCGGATGGAGGAGCTGTTACGCGATTCGATCGGCGACGTGCGCGAGTATTTGCGTCAGCGCGACAGCGTCGCGAATTCCTCCGCCAAACGTTGACCGACAGCGAGCAAGGCGCGGCGTTTCATGGACGCCACAGGCCGCGCTCACTCGGCGGCCATGCTGCGGAGCGGGTCGCGCGGGCCGGCCTCGTCTCGCACCATGTCCTGGAACGCCTTCACCGCCGCCTCGTGTTTAGGCGACAGCGGGCCGCGATCGTAGACGCCTGCGCTCAGGTTGCGCTGCACGCCGGCGAGGATGTCGAGATCCTCCGAAACGATCTGAGCCGACCATTCCGCCGATCGACGATTTTCCTCGGCTTTTTCGGGCGAGATGTCGGTGAAGAAATACCAGTTGATGTGCTGAATGCGGCCGGGGCCGACCGGCTCCATCGTCGCGATCGAACTTCCCCAGTCGTAGAGGTTCAGCATCAGGGACGGGAAGCGGTAGAAGTAGAGGCCGCGCGTCAGTCCGCCGTCGCGCTTGGGCGCATGAAGATGGAAGAACTTCTCGCGCCGATAGATATCGATGCGATACCTCTCGATGTCCATCGATGCGCAGAGGCCCGGGTGCATCGTCCGGCAGTGGTAGCATTCGAGGTAATTTTCGCCGTAGGTCTTCCAGTCGACCGCGCAGTCGCGGTTCTTCGACATGAAGTGGCGCTGCTGTTCGAGCGGATAGTCCGCAGCCATGTCGTGAATGGGGCCGAGCCATTCCGTCAAGTTGGGGCCGCCGCGCTTGAGGCGGACGAACACGAGGCCGCGCCATTCCTCGGCGTCGATCGCGTAAAGGCTCCAGTCGTCGGGATCGAAGCCGGCGTCGCCTCCGAAATCGGTCGCCTTGTTCAAGCGCCCGTCGCGCGCGTAGCTCCAGCTATGATAGGGGCAAACGACGAGCTTGCCGCAATGGCCGGCCTCCCCGGACAGAAGCTGCGCACCGCGATGCCTGCAGACGTTGTGGAAAGCGCGAATTTGCCCGGCATCGTCGCGGATCGCGAAAACAGGATAGCCGGCGACCGTCCCCGTGACATAATCACCCGCGTTGGACAGCCGTCCCGACCAGGAAAACAGCATCCAGTTCCTGGCGAAAATCTCCCGCCGCTCGCGCTCGAAGAGAGCAGGATCGCGATAGTCCCTGGACGGCAGCGTCCAGTCGAAGTCGGCGGCTGTTTTCATCATCGTTGCGCCTCCGGGCGAATGAAGAAGAGGTCAAAGAGCGGGATTCATGTCCGGTAGGACGGATCCAAGGCGTCGAGCATGCGCAGATGCGCCGCCCATTCAAGCTGAAGATCCCCGTCCTCGAAGGCCATCTGATCGTATTGCTTGCCGACCCGCTCGCAAACCTCCTTGGGCGGAATGACGAGCTCGGCGCCCATCGACAGCGTCGCGACCTGAACTTCGCAGGCGAGGTTCAAATAGAACATCAGGCTGAAGGCCTCGGCCACCGATCGCCCGACCGTCAATAGCCCATGATTGCGCAAGATCACGCCACAATAGCCGCCGAGGTCGCAAATGATGCGCTCGCGTTCGTTGAGATCGAGCGCGATGCCCTCATAGTCGTGAATCCCGAGCCGGCCATAGAACTGCAAAGCGATCTGGTTAATGGGTAACAGGCCGTCCTTGACGGCCGAGACCGCGATGCCGGCCCGGGTGTGCGTATGGATAACGCAGGCCGCGTCATGTCGCGCCATGTGAACGGCGCTGTGGATGGTGAAGCCGGCAGGGTTCACTCGGTCGGGGCTGTCGCCGATCTTCCGGCCGCCGACGTCGATCTTCACCAGCGACGAGGCGGTGATCTCCTCCCAGCGATGTCCATACGGATTGATGAGGAAATGACCGGGCTCGTCCGGCACGCGAACCGTGGCGTGCGTATAAATGAGATCGGTCATCTTGTAATGGGCGAGCAGGCGGTAGCAGGCCGCGAGCTCCACCCGCTGCCGCCACTCCGCGGATTGCGTCTCGATCGGCAAGCTGGCGACCGACATTGGAATTCCGCTCCTTCGCTTCTACCCTCGGCGTATGCCTGCGGAGGCGGCCGCGCTACGCCGCGGCGCCGCGCCTCACGCGCTCGTCCTCGATCGCTTCGTCCCAGCAAGCGGCTGCCCATTGCTTCAGAAGAAGCGCCTCGCTCCACCGGTCCGACAGCTCCTCGCCGTTGGCGTCGGTGATCGCATAATCGCGCGGCCCGAGCTCGCACAGGAAAATGCAATCCTCGTTTGGCGCTGCGCGCCTCCGCCATGACGCGAAGCCGCGGCGCCACAAGTCCAGGAACGTATCGATCCAGACGCGATGCTGAGGAAAATGCAGCGGCAGCTGGATCTGACAGCGATTCGCCACGCGTCCCTGAAAGGAATCGGACCGATCCAGAATACGGCGGACATAATCCTGATATTCGGCGCTGATCGGCTGCATCATCTCGCGATCGACGACATAATGCGACAGGTCCGCGCTGAGCCGCATGTCGGGCAAGGCCTCGATCAGCAGCAAGGTCGAGAAGAGATCGTTGGTGATGCAGTTGCGGTGCGTCTCGAACTGAATCGGAACGCTCTCCTCCTTCGAAATCGCCATCCACGCCCGGACCGCCTCGGCCATGTCCGCGACCGCCAATGGCATGACTTGCCCGATGACGATGACAAAGGGCGAGCCGATATCCTTGGCGAGGTGAAGTGCGGGGCGCAACTCCTCGATCGAGCGAGGGAAAGCGGTCAGGAGGCCGTTGAGGCCGGTGCGGCCGAATTCCGGAATGAGCGCCCGCGCCGCCTCGATATCCATCGCTCCGAGATCGACGCCCATGCCGTCGAACCCTGCCTCGCGCACGCGGTCGAATTTTTCGGCCGCGGGTCGCTCCTGAACGCCAGGTCGGCGCAGCTCCGTCGCCCAGAGCGATTGATAGACGCGCAGCGCCATTTTCAGACCTGCTTTGCGGCGCGGACCCTCGGCGCCACTGGCTGGAGATCCGTATCGTCGCTGATCCAGATCGCATCGTCGGGATAGTCGGCCTCGGTCCGGCCGTTCGAGAAAGCGCGCAACACCGCCCGTTGAAAGGCGAGATAGGACATGGTGGGCGGCCTGCGACCCTTTTCGACGAAAATCTCGTTGTGGAGCTTGGGCAGTGCGTAGCAAGGCACGCCAGGAAAGGCGTGATGGGCCGTATGATATTGCATGTTCCAGCACATCCAGCGCATCAGCGCATTCGTGCAGGCCGTTCGGGTGTTCTCGGTGATGGCGTCGACATGCGGCGGGCCGAGGTGCTCGATCGTATTCTGCAATTGATGCACGGGCTTCATCGCCAGCATCGGCAGGAGCCAGAATTGCACGGCCGCCCAACTTCCCGTCGCTGGCGACGCGCCCGCGATCAGGGCGTAACCTGCGAGATGCCAGCGCGCCTCCCGGATGACGTCCGCCCTGCGGTCCGCCGGGATATAGGGCTCGGTCACGATGCCGAAGCCGAAACGGACGATCCGCCGGACCCGGGTGTACCAATAGGTCGGGCCGAGCACCCAGAGGAGATACGAGGTCAGCGTGTAACGTTCGCGCGCTAGTTCGCCGTCGCGCCGCCAATCCTGGGTGTAGCGATGATGGGCGAAATGCTGGATCTGGTCGAAATCGCGAGGATAGATGAGGACGAAACCGAACAGCCGCCCGAATATCTCGTTGAGCCTCTTGGTCCTGAACACGGTCGAATGGCTGAACTCGTGCTGGCCTGCGTAAAGGAAATTGATCAGCGTTCCGTAGATAACGAAGACCGGAACGGCGAGCCAGCCTCCCCGCGTGAGAGAAAGCGCGACGCCAGACAGCGCGAGCGCGGCAAGATGGCTCCCAAGTCGAAGGAAGCCCAAGAGATTCGACTTGGCGCTGAGCGCCTTCAGCCTCAATGGAGCGATCATGTCGCGGCGAGCAAAAACTTCGTCCATCGTCTTATCTCTTCGTTCAGGCAGGCTCTTCGCGCTGGAGCAGCATGCGTCCGATCAGCGCGATGGTGGTAATGACGATCAGCACCACGGAAATCGCGGCGATCGCCGGATCGATATTGTCGTGCACGCCCATCCACATGAGACGCGGAAGCGTGATCGCATTGACGCTGGTGATGAACAGCGTGACGCCGATCTCGTCCCAGGAGAGGACGAAGGCGAGCAAGGCCGCCGTCAGGACGCCGAAGCGGATATTGGGGAGAATGATTTTGAACACGCGCTGAAGCACGCTCGCGCCGAGACCGCGAGCCGCAAGGTCGACGCGGCGATCGACCTGTGCGAGCGCCACCAGGATCAGGACGACCGCGAAGGGCGTGATCATGACCACGTGCGCAATCGTCACGCCGAACCATGTGTCGTAGCCGATTGAGCCGCTCATCTGTGAAAGGCTGGTGAGAAAGAAGTACAGGATCATCGCCGAGACGACCGGCGGCACGACCATCGGCAAGAGCACGAACCCGACCAGGAGTGCCGCGAACCGCGGCTGGAACATCCACACGCCGAGCGCGAAAGCGATCGCCAGAATCGTCGCAAAGAAGCTGCTCGCGACGCCGATGCGCAAGCTGAGCAGGATGCTTTGAGCCCAGTCCGGATTGTCGATCAGTTCGCGATAGTGAATGAGCGACAGCTCGCCCTTCGGCATGGTGAGAAAACGGGCCGGGGTGAGCGAGATCGGCACGACCGAGATCAGCGGCATGAGCAGGAAGATCGCCACCACGCCGGCCAGGGCGAGCGCGACAGGTCTCGGCCGTTGGATCATCGCGCGCCTCCAAGCATGGCGGGCTTGGCGAAGCGGTAGAGCGCTCCCAGGAGAACGCCGACGATCAGGACAAGCGTGACGCTGACCGCGGCGCCGAGGCCCCAGTCCGGACTCTGAAACATGCGGAGATAGACGAGTTCCGCCACCATGATGCTGCGGCCGCCGCCCAGAATCGCCGGCGTGACGAAAAAGCCAAGCGAGAAAACGAAGACGATCAGCGCGGCGCCGATCACGCCTGACGCCGTCATCGGCAGGAACACCTGCCAGAAGATGCGCAACCGGGAAGCCCCAAGGCCGCGCGCGGCCAAGAGCACGCGCTCGTCCACCGACCGCATGGCCGAGGCCAGTGGAAACGCCGCGAAGGGAATGAGCACGTGCGTCATGCCCAGCATGACGCCGAATTCGTTGTGCGCGAGCTGAAGGGGGCCATCAGTCAGTCCAGCCGCCTGCAGCCAGTCGTTCAAAAGACCGCGGTTCGAGAGCAGCGCCAGCCAGCCGAAGGCGCGGGTCAGCACCGAGATCCAGAACGGCACGAGAATGCAAAGCTCGGTCAGCCGCCTCTGCAGCCGCGTCCCTCGCACCCACACATAGGCGATGGCGTAGGCCGCCGCGACGGACGCCGCCGTCACGGTCGCGCAGATGCGAAAGGTGCGTAAGAAAACGGACAAGACGAGCGGATCGGCGACAAGCCGTTGGTATTGTCCGACGCCCGGCTTCGGCAAGGTGACGCTCCACGCCGCCACGCCGAGGAACGGGACGACGTAAGTGAGCGCAAGGAACGCGAGCAGCGGGGCGATGAAGCAGAGGCCGACCCATTTGGACGCGTGCGGCCGCATCCCGCTTCGCTCGGCTCGCTCGCCTGGGCCAGCCGTCGCCCGCTCCTCCGCGTCGACGGAGGAGAGGGAGGAAAAAACGGCCAGGCGCCTTGACCTCATGCGGAGATGATTTTCGTATAGGCGTCGAGCGCGGCGCCGTAATTGTCGGCGTACCACGGCATGTCCAGCGCGACCTGCTTTGCGAAGTTGGCGGGGTCGACGGGATTGTATTTCTTTTGGTCGGCGGGAATGAGAGCGTCCGTCGCGGGGTTGGCGGGCCCCTGACCCAACATGGTGAACATCACGAGCTGCTTCTCAGGGTCCGACGTGCTGGCGATGAACTTCATCGCCGCGTCCTTGCCGCCCGGGTTGTTCTTGATCACCGCCAGGGCGCCGGGCGAGATGAGGCCCTGGTCCCAGATGAACTTGATCTGACCTTTGGAATCCTTGTCGAGGAGCGATGCCCTGGTCGACCAGATGAGCGCCATCGAGGCGTCGCCGCTCAGCATGACTTGCTGGCTTTCCGCTCCGCCGCCCCAGTAGGAGACGACGTTGCCCTTGAAGGCCGCGATCTTGTCGTGAGCGCGCTTCAGGTCGAGCGGATAGAGCTTGTCCGGCGCGACGCCGTCGGCGAGCAGCGCCGCCTCCCACATGCCGGCGCCCCATTTGTACATCGAGCGCTTGCCGGGATATTTCTTGACGTCGAAGAAATCGGCCATGCCGGTCGGCGGATTGGCCCCGAATTTCTGCGCGTCATACGCGATCACGTAGGAGAAGAAATAGGTCGAAGCGGCGTAGTCCCAGCCGAATCCGGGCCGCATCTTCGACTTGTCGACGATCGTATAGTCGATCGGTTCGATCATTCCCTGCTTGCCGAGTGAGATGGCCGAGAACGGGTCGGCGTCGACCAGATCCCAGGTCGGCTTGCCGCTCTTGAATTGCGCGGTGATGGCGCCCTCGGTCGGCCCGGTGCCGTCCTCCTTGACCGTAATGCCGGTCGCCTTCAGGAACGGCTGGCCGTAAGCCTGATCATAGGCCTTGATGGCGTCGCCGCCCCAGTTGACGAGCACCAGTTGCCGCTCCGCGGCGCTGGCCCGCCCGCTCTTCATGGCAAGGGGCGCGGCGCTGAGCGCCACGGCCGCAAGTTGCGCGAAACGGCGGCGGCTGATCTCGCCGCGTTCGACCTTGCCGGCCAGGATGTCGAGACAGTCTTTCTCAAACGCGTCGTTCATCGTCATGCTCCGGCTGTTGCAAACTGTTCAGATTGTTCGAAGCGTTCTTCCAGGAGGAGGAAGCCTTTGCTCATTGGCCACGTGACCCAGATGTCGTCGCCGTTGGCCAGCGTTTTCGCGGCGACTTCGGCAGGCAGCGTCACGGTCAGCCGCGTGCCGCCGCGGGTGATTAGGCCGAGCCGCATGGAGGCGCCGAGATAGGTCGTCGCGGCGATGGAGGCGGCGATTCCGTTTGCGTCGTCCGGACATGCATCCGCGAGCGACATATGCTCAGGCCGCACCGCGAGGATTCCGCTCTTGCCGACGTGATCCTGGCGCGGCCCGGTCAATCGACCGCCTTCGAAGGAACCGCTGGTTCCGATGTTGCAATGGCCGATATTCTCCATCGGCAGAAGATTGATCTCGCCGAGGAATTCGGCGACGAAGCGGTTTGCGGGACGCTCGTAGACCTCCTGCGGCGTCGCGATTTGCAGCAATTCGCCCAGATTGAAGATCGCAATCCGCGACGAGAGCGACAAAGCCTCGCTCTGGTCGTGGGTCACGAAAATGAACGTCGTGCCGAAGTCCTGATGCAACCGCTTCACCTCGTCCTGCATCCGCCCGCGCAGATGCTTATCGAGCGCCGAAAATGGCTCGTCGAGCAGAAGAACCGAAGGTTCGAAGACGAGGGCGCGCGCCAAGGCCACGCGCTGCTGCTGACCGCCAGATAGTTTCGCCGGCAGCTTGTGTTCGTGACCCACGAGCCCCACGCGGTGGATGATCTCGGCGACGCGCCGGGCGACGACGTCGCGCGCGACTTTCCTGACCTGGAGCGGGAAGGCGATGTTCTGTGCGACCGTCATGTGCGGAAAGAGCGCATAGCCCTGAAACACCATGCCGAAGGACCGCGCCTCGGCGCTGACGCCGGTGATGTCCTCGCCTTCGCTCAGGAGCCGTCCGGTCGTGGGCTGCTCAAACCCGGCAAGGATCATCAGGAAAGTCGTCTTGCCGGAGCCGGACGGGCCGAGCAGGGTCAGGAATTCGCCGCGGCCGACGTCGAGCGACACGTTCTTGAGCGCCTGGAACGTCCCAAAGGACTTGCCGACGCCGATCGTCTGGAGGCCGACCGCCCGCGCGCTCACGCCGTTTGCGCTCCACAACCGAATTCGAACAGGTTACTGGGCATCAAAGCTCACGACAAATGAAGAATTGTCTGTTCGGATCAAAGACCGCGTCGGCATCAAATCGGCTCGCGCGCCAACGGCATGGTCATGCAATGCACGCTTCCGCCACCGGCGGCGAAGAGATCCAATTCGGGGTCGTAGACCGCGACCCCCTCGGCGCGAAGCGCGGCGTTGATGCGTCGGCTGTGGTGCGGCGAGACGACGCGATCGCGGCCGAGCGCGAGCAGATTGCACGACATGGCCATGACCTCGCGATAGGTCGCCTCGATCACGCGGATCCCATGCGCTCGCAGCCATTCGCCGAACGGATCCCCGAGCGCCTCGATGCAGGCCACGGCGAGGCGATCGGTCGCCATCGAGAACAGGACATCGAGGTGCAGGAAGTGTTCGGGGAAGGCTTCAAGCCTCGTCTCCCACCCAGCCTCCTCGAACCAGCCGGCGAATTGGCTCGCACCCTCCTTCGTCGTGCGCACGCCCGACCAGCCGACGAGAAGCAGTCCCGGCCGGATGATGTGGATGTCCCCTCCTTCAATCGCGCCTCGGCTGCAGTACCGCCAAAAACCTTCCTTTAGTTCATGAAAGCGAAGGATCGAGGCGATCTCGCCGCGCCTCGCCGGCAAGGCGAGCTGGGTCAGCGCCGGCCCCCAGGGCGTCGTTTGGCTCGAGTTGCGCGTGTACACCTGGTAGGGCAGATGCGGCTCGGGCTCGATGTAATGCCGCCGTACGCCGGCCTGATCGAGCGCGTCTTCGAGCTCACGGTACTCGCTTTGCAGGCGCTGTGAGTCGATCTGACGGCCGGAGGCCAGCGTTTGGACGGCGATCGAATTGGTCTCGATCCATTTGTAATGATCCGGGCGGCAAAGCAGCACGTCGGTCAGCGCGCCCGTTTCGGAATCGATCGACCACGCCAAGGCTGTCTCCGTTCCGCCGCGAAATGCGGCGCAGTCACCGATGCGACGAGGGCGACGTGCGCCGGCCGGCGGCGCTCATCGCTTGCGGTCCCGCAGGATTTCCCGGGCGGCGTTGTAGCCGACGACCCCGCCGACGCCGCCGCCCGGATGAGCGGAAGAGCCGCATTGATAGAGGCCTTTGATCGGCGTTCGATAGTCGGCCCAATGCGGCGCGGGGCGCGCCCAGAAGAGCTGATCGACCTGCAGTTCGCCGTGGAAGATGTGGCCGTGCGGCGAGCCGATCTTCGCCTCGATATCGGGCGGCGTCAGCACCTGCATGTCGATGATCCCGCTCGAGAAGCCCGGCGCGTATTCGTCGATCGCCCGCATGACGTTGCGGACGAGCTCGTCCTTTCGGGTCGTCCAGTCGCCGTGCTTCAATGTGTAAGGGGCATGACCGCCGAAGAGATGCACGACATGCTTGCCCGGCGGCGCGACGCTGTCGTCGACAAAGCTCGGCGTCACCGGCGTGACGAACGGCTCGCGCGACATATCGCCATATTTCGCGTCGTCATAGGCCTTTTCGAGATATTCGACCGTCGGTCCGATGTGCGTATAAGTTGGGTATGCAAAGCCGCAGGCTTGCGCATCGAAGGCCGTGTAGTGCGGCAGCGCCTCGCAAGCGATGTTGATCTTGAAGGCGGTCGAATAGGTCCGATAGGCCTCGATGTCGCGCACGAACTCGGCGGGCAGCTTGGACCTGTCGAGAAACTTCAGGAAGGTCAGTTTCGCCGAGACGTTGCTGGCGACGACGGAAGCGTCGTAGCGTGTTCCGTCCGCCAGCGTCACGCCGGTCGCGCGGCCATTCGCCGTCTCGATCGAAACGACTTCGCATTCCGTCTTGAAAGCGAGGCCCTTTTCTTTTCCGGACAGCGCGATCGCTTGCGTGATCGCTCCCATGCCGCCGCGTACGAAGCCCCAGCCGCCCGCGCCAGCGTGCTCGCCCATCAGATGATGCATGACGACGTAAGCGGAGCCGGGGCTTTTTGGCCCAACAAAAGTCCCGATGCCGCTGTAGTAGGCCAGCACCGCCTTGATTTCGGACCGCTCGAACCATTCGGAGAGATAATCGTCGGCGCTCATCGTCATGAGATCGACGAGGCGGAACAGCTTGTCCCCGACGCGGCGGTATTTCCACAGAAACTTCGCCGTCTCCTTGAACGAGCGCCAGTCCCGGCATGACGGGTCGGGCGGCGTCTCCAGGAGGAGCTTCCGCATGATCTTGACCGAGTCCATCAGGTAGCGGTCGAATTCGGGATAGATCGCGGCATCCTTCGCGGAAAAGCGCGCGAACGACGCCTGCGTCTTCGCGATGTCGTCGGCGAAGACGATGTAGTCATTGCCAGGAAGCGGACCGAACATGTCGGTCGCTGGCAAGACCTTGTATCCGTATTTGGCAAGTTCGAGATCGGCGATCACTCGCGGATGCAGGAGACTCATCAGATAGCTGAAGACCGAGAATTTGAAGCCGGGCACGACCTCTTCGGTCACCGCCGCGCCGCCGAGCACGTGACGGCGCTCGAGCACCAGCGTCTTCAGGCCGGCGCGAGCGAGATAGGCACCGCAGGTCAGTCCGTTGTGGCCCCCTCCGATGATGATCGCGTCATAGCGCTCGGCCATTCGTCCCGGTCCTCGACGTTTATCTTGCATTAAAATTTTGGGGCGGTATTTTTGTCAATAGAAAAAGTCGGGCCCATAAAGAGCCATGGCATTTGACCGCTTATCCCGCGCCGAGGCGCCGTCCGAACCATCCGGCGCGGATCAACCGCGGCTGATCGGGCGGGAGATTCGCGGACTTCGCAAGGCGCGGCGCGTGACGCTCGCTGCGCTTGCCGAGGCGAGCGGGCTCTCGGTCGGCTATCTCAGTCTCCTGGAGCGCGATCGCGCGACGCCATCGATCAAGGCGCTGCATCAGGTGTCGCGCGCGCTCGGCGTCACGATCAGCTGGTTCTTCGAGGCTGATGAGGTCCCGGAGGAGGAGCGCGATCTCGTTGTTCGCCGGGCGCGGCGCCGCCGGCTCGATTATTCCGCCGGCCTCGTGGACGAGCTTTTGAGTCCGAGCCTGACCGGCGCGCTCGAGCTCCTCTCCTGCCGCATCCGGCCGGGCGCCTCGTCGGGCGATGCGCCTTACGCTCATGCGGGCGAAGAGGCGGGCGTTGTGATCCGCGGCCGGCTCGAACTCTGGGTCGACGGCCGTATGGTGACGCTCGAGGCCGGCGACAGTTTCGGCTTCAAGAGCGCGCGGCCGCATCGCTATCGCAACCCGGGTCCTGACGAGGCGGAAGTGATCTGGGCGATCACCCCGCCGACTTATTGAGCCCGAGCCAGTTAGCCAATCTTTGCGAGGAGACCGCCCGTGATCGCCCCATCGCCTGAGGCGATGGGCGAGTGGCGCCGGCGGGCTGCGGCGCCGCGAGAAGGTCTTGCGCATAGCAAACCGGCGTCGACCACCTTCCGCGTCACTTTGGCAGTCGAGCCACGATTCCCGACCGTCAGTCCGAAACAATAGCAACGCGGACGCGCCTCTTCTTCGGCCCGGTATTTAGGCAGGTCCAGCAAATAATATTGGCGCCCTGAACCATGGCTGTGGGCATCCATGACCCGCGAATTGCAGACTTGATGGCGGATGTTTGTCGGAATCCGGCGCCAGCCGTCGGTTCGGGCGGCGTCGCGGCCGCCGCGCGCTTCCGTTTCGTCGTCCCCCGCGCCCCGCCAGGGACGATCACCTTCATCGAGGCGACCGGCATATTCCTTGCCTGCACGCGATGACGGGGCGGCAGGTCAGACTCGCTCCCCAAACGCGGGCGGCGAAGAATGAGTAAGACGATCGAGCTCGCGGCTGAACCTTACGCCTTCACGCTGAGCCCTCAGCATTGCGCGTTGTTGATTATCGACATGCAGCGGGATTTTCTCGAGCCGGGGGGCTTCGGCGAAATGCTCGGCAACGACGTTGCGCAACTCCGGCGGACCATCGAGCCGAATCGGCGGCTGCTGGCGGCCTGGCGCGCCGCGGGACTTCCTGCGCTGCACACGCGCGAAGGCCATCGGCCCGATTTGTTCGATTTGCCGCCGTCGAAGAAAATTCGCGGGCGCAGCGCGACCAGCATCGGCGACGAGGGCCCGATGGGCCGCATTCTGGTGCGCGGCGAGGCCGGGCACGACATCATTCCAGAACTTTATCCGGCGCCCGGCGAACCGGTCATCGACAAGCCCGGCAAAGGCGCATTCTACGCGACCGATCTCCACGCCATCCTGCAGCACCAGGGCGTCAAGCAACTCGTCGTGACCGGGGTCACTACCGAGGTCTGCGTCAACACCACGGTGCGGGAGGCGAACGACCGAGGATACGACTGCCTCGTGCTCGAGGACTGCGTCGGCTCCTACTTTCCCGAGTTCCACGCCATGGGACTCAAGATGATCAAGGCTCAGGGCGGCATCTTCGGCTGGGTGTCGCACTCCGATGGAGTGATCGAGGCGTTGGGCGGGTTGAAGAGCCCCGGCTGACCGGACGGCAAGACGGAAGGAGCGGAGCAATGACAAATTCGGGCATGACCGCGGGACGCTCGGAGCGGCTTTGGGTCGCGGGCGATTGGAACGCCTTCTTCGGCTTCGGCACGAACATCCTCGTCAATATCCTCGTCCTGACGGGGCTCCTGCGCTTCGTGCTGAAGATGCCCGACTCTCTTGTGTTCGGCCGGATTCTTCCCGCCACCGGCCTGATGCTGTTCCTCAGCACCGTGTACTACGCGTATCTCGCCTACGCGCTCGCAAAGAAGACCGGCCGAACCGACGTCTGCGCATTGCCGTCGGGCATCAGCGTGCCGCACATGTTCGTCGTGACGTTTGTGGTCATGCTTCCCATTCTGGCGAGGACCAAGGATCCCGTGCAGGCGTGGGAGGCCGGCCTGACCTGGGTGTTCGTCCAGAGCTTCGTGCTCATGGTCGGCGGGTTCATTGCGCCGGTGATCCGCCGGATCACGCCGAGGGCGGCGCTGCTCGGCTCGCTGGCCGGCATTTCCATCACCTTCATTTCAATGCGGCCCGGCCTTTTGATTTTCGAGACGCCGTTGATTGGCCTCGTGTGCCTGGCCGTCATTCTCGCCAATTGGTTCGGCGGCGTGCGCTACTATGGCGGCGTGCCGGGCGGCCTGATCGCCATTGCGGCCGGCACGATCATCGCCTGGGGCTCGAACCTGTTCGGGCTCGGCTATGGCGGCCTGACCCTTGCGGCCGTGGGCGACGCCGTGTCGCATTTCGGCTTCTCGTTTCCGTTGCCGGCTGTGGGCCACGTCTTTTCCGGGTTCAAGTGGCTCGGCGTCATCCTGGTGACCGCAATTCCTTTCGGCATCTACGACCTTGTCGAGGCCATGGACAATGTCGAGAGCGCCGCGGCGGCCGGCAACTCGTTTCCAACGACCCGGGTGCTGACCGCCGACGGGGTCGTCAGCCTGATCGGCTGCCTGCTCGGCAACCCGTTCATCAACGCCGTCTATATCGGCCATCCGGGCTGGAAGGCGATGGGCGGACGCATCGGCTATTCCGCGGCGACCGGGGTCATGGTTCTGGTGCTGACGTGGCTTGGCATCGCTGCGCTCGTCAGCAGCCTGATCCCTGTTGTCGCGATCCTGCCGATCCTGCTCTACATCGGCATGCTGATCGGCTCGCAGGCCTTCCAGGAGACGCCGAAGAGCCACGCGCCGGCGATCATTCTGGCGATGCTGCCGCAGATTGCCGCCTGGGGCAAAACGATGATCGACAGCGCGCTCGGGGCGGCTGGCACCAACGCCGCCGCCGTCGGCTTCGACAAGCTCGGGAATGCGGGCGTGCTCTATCATGGGCTGGCGACGTTCGGCGGCGGCGCGACTCTCGCCGGCATCATCCTGGGCGCCGTGACAGTCTTCATCATCGAGCGTCAGCTCGATAAGGCCGGCTGGTTTGCGCTCGCCGGCGCGATCCTGACTTTCTTCGGTTTCATCCACGGCGAGGAAATCGGCTTCGCCCAGTCGCCCGTGGTTGCGCTCGGCTACCTCGGCGTCGCGGCCATGCTGTTTGGCTTCGCGAGATTCGCACACGTGTCGCCAGCTGAACCGAGCGAGATGCATGGCCATGGCGAAATGAGCGCGCAGGCGGCGGAGTAGGAACCGCCGGCCTTTCCTTGAAGCCCGCGCGTTCGACCCGGACCGGTGGCGCTCCGCCACGATGCGCCCGTCCTTGCGGAAACATGATGCGATCAGCATAGCGTTGATTTCGACCGGGCGGCCGATGGCGTTCGCGTTCACCGAGTAATCGTTGTTGTCGAACCGGACCAGGCAGTCTTCGACGCCGAGGGTCAAATATTTCGAGACGCCCAGCCGCGGCGCCTGGCGCAACAGGCTCAAGGCGGACGGCTCCTGGGTCGAGGCTCCATCTACCACATCACCGGTGCGCTTGCCGAGCTGATTGATGGATATGGCGGGGCGAGCAACGCCTTCGATTCGCGGGCGGGACGCGAATACGACGGCCCCGATCATCGACCGGCGCCGCGGACCGCCGCGAGCAAGAGTTGGTTCGGAGCACCGCTAGCCTGAGGCCGAGAAAATAGGGTTTGGCGCCAGTTTATCGGACCCGACCAGTGCGCATCTGATTGCCTGGACTCAACTAAAAGGCCGGTGGATTTTGGGTTCGTTTCGCCAAATTGAGAGCAGGGCGACTATAGCACAAGTACATTATGTCTATGTGCCTTTACGTGGCGATCGATTTCCGTCGACGCGTCGTTCCTGCGCGCTTCCGCGCTCGCCAGCATACGGTCAAGCCGTTCGAAACTCTCGAGTTTGCTGTCCCGCGTCTGCGCAGTCACCTGGTCGATTGTCAGTCCCGCCTTCGTGAGAATCGCTTCGACTTTGTTGCGCGCGCGATCGTCTCCGGCAGCCCAGGTCTCACTAAGCCGGTCCCTTTCCAAAATGGGGATGGCCAACGACAGCCGGAGCCCTGCCCACGCCGGCGCCCAGCATGACCTCACGGCGCGACATCGAATCGAACGATTCTTATAGAAGCTCAGACGGCGTCGACATCAGCGACGCGAACATGGGCGTCGACATCGAATCGAACGATTCGTGTTGAAGCTCAGAGCAACGGGATGCAGCAAATAATGACACGCTGGTTTTGGGCGGCTCCTGCCGCGTTGGTTGTCATAGCCGGTGGCTGGATTTTCTGGCAGACCGGCTATCGGACAACAGTTGCTCCGCCCGTGGCCCAGTCGCCTCTCGTTGCGCCTGCTGTTCCGACAGCGGCGCAGGCCCCAAAGTCCAATGCAATCGCTCCGAGCGCAGAAAAAGAGCCTGTGGCAACGCCTTCCGCTCCAACAGTCGCACAGACTCCATCAACAAACGCGGCCGTCCCCGCCGCCGAAAAAGAGCCTGCGGCAGCGCCCTCCACTCCGACAGTCTCACAAGCTCCCTCCACAAACGCGGCCGGACCGACCACCGAAAAAGAGCCTGCGGCAGCGCCCGCCGCTCCAACCGTCGCGCAGGTCCCAGCGTCCAATGCTGCTGTTCAGACCGCCGAAAAGGAGCCTGCGCCCGCCCCTCCGGCAGCAGTCGCACGGGCGCCCACGACCAACGCTAGCGAAAACGAGGCTGCGACCAAGCCCGACGCGGCGGCCTCGAGGGCCACGGCCAAGGCAACTGCCGAGCTGGCCTCCCTCAAGCCGGGCTCAAGCATGAAGGACCTCGTCGCCGCACTCAACGGCTCGGTGATCAATTTCGGCTCAAACAGCGCCGAGCTTCCGGCTTCGACGGCGTCTTTCCTCCAAAGCGCAGCCGACGATCTCAAGCAAATGCCTGCAGGTTACAAGCTGGAGATTGCAGGCTACACCGACAATACCGGCAACGAGAGGATGAATTTGGCCCTTTCGCAGAAACGCGCGGACGCCGTTCGCGGGGCATTGGTAAAATCAGGCGCCAATGCGGACATGCTGGTCGCGAAGGGCTATGGCAGCGCCGATCCGATCGCCAGCAACGACACGCCCGAGGGACGGCTCCGAAACCGTCGCATCGAGTACCGCGTCTTAAAGGATCCCGACAAACAGTGACACGGGCCTAGCATCGGCATCTTAGTAGAGGGTTATCGCCTCGGCTTAAAAAGTGCGACCGCGCCCGGCCTGCGTCGTCCAAGTGGCGACCAAATGAATCGCAGGTCCTTGAGATTCGTTCAAATATGCCACTAATTTTCGCTTGGTCGGGGCTGAGCAGACGCTCGCGCGAAGTCGAAATTGCGAATTGCGGCTTTGCGTCTCGACATAGCGCGCCGCTCGTACCGGTCAAGCACCGCAAGCTCGGAAATTCTTTCCTCCAAGATGACCGCAAGCTTTTCTTCACCTTCAGGAGGCTTGGGGGAAACCATCTCTTTGACCGCATCGACATCGATAGGCAGGTTGCGGGGACGGCGACCACCGAGAACCCAGTTCAACAGCCGAAACCGCTGTTTGTTGACGTGCCGCGGCTGATAGTAAGGATCGACTAACAATCGCGTAAGAAGACCTCTCCGACTGGCCCGCACTCGGTTGAGGTCGATTTGGGCTTCGGCGATCCGCCGCGCCCACCCCAGCGTCTCGGCGTCTGCGTCGGGGCCGCAAATCTTACGCGCCATCGCCTCGACCGCCGGCGCGAGCAAAGGGTCCGAGAGAACTGGAACATTCAAGCCGTGTCGAAACGCATTTTGCGCCGAGCGCGCCTTTCCCGCCGCAGTCTTGGGCCCCGTGCTCGATTTCGCGTTGACGCGATTAGCATGATGTCGCCGGTCGCTGGTCACGGTCCAGTGCCTGTTGTCACTTGCCCTGTCTCGACATCGCTGAAATCTGCGTCCTCGATTTCCTCGATCGACTTCCGGAGGGCGCCGTTAACCGCCTCGCGGTGACGATCAATTTCGCGGAGAGCGTTGTTTCGACGCGCCTCCGCGCTTCCAAGCATGCGGTCCAGCCTCTCAAAACTGTCAATTTTGCGATCAAGCGTCTCCGCCGTCACCTCGTCCATTGTCAGGCCAGCCTTGCGGAGGATGGCCTCGACATTCTTGCGCGCGCTCTTGTCTCCAGCCGCCCAGTCTTGACTGAGCTGTTGACTCTCAAACCCGTAACCCAAACTGGCCAAAACACCGTGCACGCCGGCACCCATAGAAGCCTTTAGGATTCCGCTTTTAGCGCGGCGAAGGCGCAAGATTTCCCATGTGAGATCGACAACGTCGCGGATCAGAAACTCCTCTATTGCATCTCTCGGTCTCGAGGCGTGGATAATGCGCTTGGCCAACGCGGCGTAGTCAGCCTCCTCTTCCCCGGGCAGCAATGGCGCGGCGGCAATCGCGAGCACACGCTCGAGAACGTCTCCTGCGTACGAGTGCGCTACGGGGGCAGGTGAAGCGTGGGAGCGTCGTATGTTTTGCATCATTGTCACCGGAATCACTTTGCATATGAGAACAATAGCAGAACGGCACCCCTGAAGCCAGAGTCGCTCTTTGAGAGCAAGCGGCACCCATGGATGGAGCCGTAAGGAGACCCTTTTTGCGACCGCGTGCCCGCGCCTGGAGCCACCCAGGAACGGTCCCGATGGCGCGTTCGAGTTAATTCCGCCAGAAACTTGAGTTCCCATCAAAAACAACGCGAATTCCGCGCCCGCCAACCGCAGGCTGACCTTGATTGGATTCAACTTCGATCTGTGCGGTTGCATTTCCAGCGGACAATTGGTGTCGCTGATTCGACAAGCGGCTTTTCGCCCCCAGGGAGCATGCCCGTCCGTCCGTTGGGTGCACCAAGGAAATCAACACTTAACTGTGAACGGGCCCACGCCCGATAGGCGCTGCGAATGGGGACGAACGCAGACACAGAAACGTCGGCCGGACAGCGCTGCCGCGCAGGCGGAGCCAATAGCGGGGCGCGCGGTTCACTCAACCCGCGGCTTGCGGTGTTTCCAGCTCACAGCCTCGCCGCATCCAATAGGGAAAGCGCGACACCTGCACGGCTGGATCGCTCAGATAGAGTTCTCTCACGCGGTGCGGATTGATTGGTTGACGGAGAGAAGACTATCCGCGTTACTCCGAGAAAAGCGCCAGTAGGACTCCGTCGTCTCGAGGGATATCTCCGTGAATGAATCGACGTTCATGAACACGTCGAAGGTTTCGGTCATCCCCCTCCAAACTCGCAGGAGGCAAGATGCACCTCGCCTGTTTCCGAGAATCTTCATCGAACAGGACAACGTTGTTCGGCCCCAGGGTCCGGCCGAGAAAATAGCCTTGTGCAGCGTTGGTCAGAGGAATGTCAACGATCACGTAGTCCGACAGGCCGAGCGCCCGGGCGAAATATGCGGTTCGGCCCAATCCCGCCCCCATCTCCTGGATACGGAAGTCATCTTGCCCGCGGGGCAGCTGACGCAGGTGCCAGGCTTGGTAGAAGGCCTGGATGGCGCGGAAGCTCGCGACCCCTCGGATAGCCGTCAGGAGCCCGAGTTCGCCTGGGGATAAGGGTTGGGGAACCGGATCGGCGCGGCGAGCGCTCCCTCGATCTCGTCGAGGATACGATCGACATTCCGCGGTTCGCCGTGTTTTGGCTTAAGGCGCACAATTTCGAGTCAATATCGACAGAGGGATACCGACGCCATTGCGGTGTGATCAGCTACGTCGATCGCCCCGCGCTTCAGGGGCTGCGTAAGCGGACGCCTACACCGCCTCCGTTTTCTGAGATAAACAGGATGCCGGCGGACTCCAACGCGCGACGTATTGCGAGATCATTTGCTGTTGTTAGCGACGTCTGCTGATCAGTCAACTCAGCACGCCGAATCGTCGCAATTCCGAGAGCCGATGCTTGAGCGAGGTCCTCGGCGCTCCATCGGAGCAGAGCTCGCGCGGCACGAATCTGCGCGCTCGTTAATGGCGCGATGTCTTCACTTGACATTTTGCTATCTAATGATATGTTTCATATCACATGACCATTGCTGAGTCGCATAAGACTATGTTTCTGCCGTCGGAGGAAGACATGAATTCAATGAAAACACAGGAAAATCATCTTGCCCGTCGTCGCTACATCGGCGGCTCGGACGCGCGGATCATTATGGGCCCGGACGAGACAGCGCTGGTCCGGCTCTGGAAGGAAAAGCGTGGCGAGGTCGACCCAGAGGATTTGAGCGACAATCTCATCGTCCAGCTCGGCGTCGCCACCGAGGCGCTCAACCGAGCTTGGTACGAGCGGAACGCTGGGCGCGTTGTCACTGACGTCCAACGCTGGGTTCAGCACCCGGTGCATCGGTATCTGGCGGCGACCCTGGACGGGTTCGTCAACGAACTCGACGCCGTGTTCGAGGCCAAGTTCATGCTGCCCTGGTCATTCTCCGAAGAGGCGGCGGCCGAGAAGCACATGGCCCAATTGCAGCACAACATGTGGGTGACCAACGCAAAGTCGGCGGCGCTCTCGATCATCACCGGCGGCGGCAAATGGATCGAGATGAACATAGCCGCCGACGCGCTCTACCAGCACTTTCTGGTAACCGCCGAACGCCGGTTCTGGCGCTGTGTTCAGACCGGCGAAACCCCGCGCCCCTATGGCGTCGAGCCTCCACGGCCGCCGATCGAAGCGGTTCGGGTAGTCGACATGAGCGAATCGAACTCCTGGGCGGAATTCGCCGGCCTGTTTTGTGCCACGCGTCCCGCCTTTCTCGACCACGAACGCGCCAAGGCCGAGCTCAAGGCCCTTATGCCGGAGGACGCCAAAGAGGCGACCGGCCATGGCGTTCAGGCGAAGCGCTCGAAGTCGGGCGCGATCAGCTTCGATCTTCTCGTCACGGGGGAGGGGAGTCATGCAGCGGTTCAGTGAAACCATCGGGGCGATCGCCGCGGCGCTGGCCAAGGCGCAGGCCGAGCTTACCAATCCGGAGAAGGCGCTTATCGCCACAATCCGCGGCTCCGGCCCACGCGATCAGGATCAGACGTTCCGCTACGCGGCGCTCTCGACCGGCCTCGACATCGTGCGCAAGGCGCTCGGCGGGCACGAGATCGCAACCGTCCAGACGACGGCGATTGACAAGGAGGCAGGGTTTATCCGTCTCACCACGACGCTCGCCCATTCGTCGGGCGAGTGGCTGTCGTCGGAATGGCCGGTCTGCGCCATCAGCGAGCCGGCCGCGCCGCGCCGGATGGGCGCGGCGCTTACCTACGCTCGCCGCTACGCCCTCTTCACCCTCGTCGGCATCGCCGGAGAGGACGATCTCGACGCGCCCGATCTCAATGGGAAAGTCGACGCCGCCGCCAATATCGCTCCCGGCGTCAGCACCAAGGTCGATGTCGGCGCGGAAGCCCGACCAACACGGGTGCCGGACGAAAGGAAGTCCGCAACACCGGAAGTATCACCAACGTCGGCGACAACAGATTTCGCCCGCAAAGAGAAAGCCGTTCGGCCGGTGCGGACCATGCTCGGCCCAGAGCAGTCTGCTGCGGCGCGGGAGCAGCTGCTTGCCGACATTGGCCAGCTCCAATCGGCGGAAGTGGCCGCCGATTGGGTCCAGAAGAATTTGCCCCGTAAGAACACGCTCACTGCCGCCGACGCAGACCGGGTCGAGGCCGGTTTCCGCGAAAAGCTCGCGGCAATCGAGGCAACGTCCGCTACGGGAGGGGAGCAATCGCGGTCGGTGCCAACACAAGCATCCGCTCCTTCGGGCGAAAAGCCTTTCCTTGCGTCGATGGAAGATGCAACCGCAGCCCCGATGATCCTTCCTCGGGCCGCAACCGTACGTCGTCGTGGCGTTGCAGCGAAAACCATTCGCCTGCGCGACAAACTGCACTCCAAATTCGTCGCCACGCAGCCCTGCGTTGTCTGTGGCCGAACGCCGACCGAAGGGCATCACATTCGCTTTGCCCAACCACGCGCGCTCGGCCGAAAAGTCAGCGATGAATACACGGTACCCGTCTGCCGTCTCCATCACCGCGATCTGCACGGCTATGGTGATGAAGCCTCGTGGTGGGCCGGGGTCGGCATCGATCCCCTGCCCATCGCGCTTGAACTCTGGCAACGATCGCACGCCGGCGGGCTTTGAAACTGGTTGACAACAACATGCCCTGGGATATTTCAGCTTGCAACAGTTCGCGGCGCATCCGGTTCAGATCGTAACCTCGCGTCGCAGCCAAGTTGCGGGTGGTGTCTGTCTTGGCGGAGAAGTCCGTTCTAGCAGAGGGGAAGTTCATGTGTGGGATTGCCGGACTTTTCCAACCGAACGGACGCATGCTCCACAGAGAACACTTGCGAGAATTCGCTGAAGAAATGGCGAACGTCATCGCGCACCGCGGGCCCGACGGTTCCGGCGTTTGGGTTGACGAGCGCGCTCGCTGCGCCCTCTCCCACCGCCGGTTGAGCATCATCGACACGTCGGATGCCGCCTCGCAGCCGTTCCGCAGTGGCGACGCCCGGTGGCAGTTGAGTTTCAACGGCGAGATTTACAACTACCGGGACATCCGGGCCAGGCTTGAACGGCAGGGATGCCGGTTCCGGTCCCGATCGGACACGGAAGTACTCATCGAGGCTCTCGCCTTTTGGGGCCCCGAGGTCATTCGGGATTTGGACGGCATGTTCGCGTTCGCCGCGTTCGACACCCAAACCGGCAAGCTCATTCTTGCACGCGACCCATTTGGCGAGAAGCCGCTATATTATTCTTGGCTGGACCGAAGCGTGCTCGCTTTCGCGTCCGAACTGCGATCGCTGGAGACGCTTGATCAATTCGATCGGATGATCAACGTCGATGCGCTCGCCGAGTATCTGAGCTTCCAGTACGTGGGGGCCCCGCGAAGCATCTACCAAAACGCCGCCAAGCTCATGCCCGGGACCTATATGATTGTCGATCCGGAGGGAAACGCGGAAAGCGTGCAGTATTTCCGGTTCCAACCTGGCGTCGGCGAGCCTGACCGCCGCTCGCTTCCGGCGATCGCCGATGAACTCGAAGATATCCTGACCCGCAGCATCAAAGGCCGCCTGATCGCCGACGTGCCCTTGGGAGCGTTCCTGTCTGGAGGCGTCAATTCCTCCACCGTCTGCGCCTTGATCGCGACGAGGCTCGGGGTTCCCTTGAAGACCTATTCCATAGGCTTTGCGGGGTCGCCGCCGGAAAGCGAGCACGAAGTGGCGCGAGCTTTCGCGCGCCACATTGGCGCAGAGCACCACGAGGAAATCATCTCGCCGGACGTCGGCGGCTTTCTGGAAAACTATGGAAAGCTGCTCGATGAACCGAACGCAGACACTTCGTGCCTTCCGACTTACTACCTGAGCCGTTTCGCCCGCCGCCATGTCACTGTCGCCATATCCGGCGACGGCGGCGACGAGCTGTTCGGCGGGTATGGACGCTACGCCTGGATGTTGAGAGAACGCTCCAAGCGGAAGGGCCAACCATTCTTGCCCAATGGCTACTGGACGCCCGGCGCTCACTACTATGGTCCGGCCATTCTGATTTCCGCCGACGATGAAGTCGAAGGGTTGCTTGGCTTCATTCCCGAAGGGTTCGCGCGTCACCTGGCGCGGCGCCGCGCGGAGATCGACGAGGGATCGGGCGCCCTCCTAGCCGCGATGCGGGCAGGAGATGCGGCTCACTACATGCCGGGCGCGGTCCTAGCCAAAGTCGACCGTATGAGCATGCAGCACTCGCTGGAGGTGCGCACGCCCTTCCTCAATGTCGAGCTGGCGCGCTTTGCCGAAAGGCTGCCGGAATTTGTTCTCGCCGATGGCGAATATTCGAAGCGGGCGCTGCGTGAAGTGGCTTATCGCTACTTGCCGCGCGATCTTATCGATATGCCCAAGCGCGGCTTTGGACTGCCGATGAACGCGTGGATGCGAGACAGCCTTTTGCCCATGGCCGAGAGCCTTCTTGGCGGCGCGAGCGTGTTGCGGGACGAGCTGGGCGCCAAGGGTGTTGAGGCGTTTCTTCAGCGGCATCGCGATCCGGCGAGGTTCAATCCCTACCAGCTTTGGGGCGTCGTTTCGCTCGAGCTCTGGCTTCGGGACCGGCCGGTCGTTTTTCCCGATATAGCAAAGGACGTACGGCGGGCGACGCGAGGGATTGCGTTGCCCCAACCGGAAATCTGGTCGGTTCACGCGGGAGGAAACTCCTGCATTGCCGTTCCCGGCACGATCCTCAGGCCCGACGCCGAAGTGGCGCCGCGATTGCCGCCCGGCGCTTCGAGAACGCTCCGGCGCGATCGGCGCCGGCGGGGGGCTGCGCGCCCTGAGCCTGTTCTCTTGACGGCCCGCGGCGACGGGCCGCGAGAAGTACCAAGCGCGCCGCAGGACAGCGCCGCGGCGCTCGTGCTTCCTACGCTGAAAATTGCCCGGCGATTTGCCCCCAGTGCCTATCATGGTTTGGCTGCGAAGGGCTTCGAGAAACTCTTTCTGCCGTGTCAATTCGATCCCGGCGTCTATCAGGAAGTGGTCTTGATCGCGCCAAAGCCGAAAAGAAAATCGGAAGCACGCTTGTTCTTCGACAGCTTGCGGGATGACGTACGTCATGTTCTTCGAAGGGCGCGCGACAAAATCCTACGACGGAAGAAGACGAAGAAGAAGAGACGCAAGCATAGCGCGGAACAAGAGGTTTCACCCCTGCAATCGATCCCCTCAGTCGCGCCGGAGGGATCGATTCCACCGATGGAACTGGAACCTTGGTTTTCCAGTTTTGCCGATCGCTACCTCATGCCCACACGGCAGGTAGCAAGTTTGCGCGCGGGTGACAAAATTGTCGTCTTCACCCATGGCCTAGTCTCCGGCGGGGCGGAACGTCAGTGGGTGTACTTGGCAAAAGGGCTTGCTGAGCTTGGATATAACGTAACCTTCGTCACTAGCGGCAAACTCGAAGGTCAAAATAGGCATTATCTTGCCCTTCTTGAAAGCACCGGCATAGAAGTAATTTCTGCCGCCGGTCAGCCGCTTGACATTGAATCGTACGAATTCTTGCGAAGATTTCCTTGTGTTTTTATGGATTTGCAAAATACCGCAGAAGTCGCGGCAGTCTTTCGCGCCCTCAACCCCAAGGTGGTTTTTACGCAGCTGGATTCCACGAACATCGGCGGCGCCATCGCTGCTTTCGTCTCAGACATTCCTGGCGTGGTGATGTCGTTCAGGAACTATAATCCCACGCACTTTCCGCAATGGGCTCCGCTGTGGCCGTGGATGGAGTTGGCATACCGGACGCTGGTTGGATCGCGACGGATTAGATTGACGGGAAATTTCCGTGCGGCCAATGAAGATTATGCACACTGGCTCGATGTCCCCCCCTCTGAGGTCGCGACGATCCCGAACGCCATCGACTCAACGCTCTTTCCCTTGGCGACAGACGAGCAAGCGTTAGCGTTGCGGCGCGATTTGAAGATTTCGGAGGGTGCCCCAATCGTACTAGGCGTTTTCCGGCTCGACATGGAAAAAAGCCCGGACGATTTTATCAGGGTTTGCGCGCGCATTGCGGAATGCGACGCAGAGGTTCGCTTTCTCATTGCAGGCCTCGGCCCACTGGAGAGCCAGCTCCGCTCGCAGGCCGGCGACGCCGGACTTGCGGAACGTATCCTTTTCCTGGGGGCGCGGACAGACATCAACGTACTCATGCGCGCGGCGAGCCTGCTACTGCACACGGCAAAGAAGGAGGGGATGCCGAACGTCATCCTAGAAGCTATGCTCAGCGGAACTCCCATAGTGGCCACTTGCGTAGGAGCTATACCCGATCTTCTCGTGGACGCAGAGAGCGCGCGTATCCGACCTGCCGGCGACGTGGCGGGCCTCGCTGGCTGTTGCATCGAATTGCTCAAAGACAAGGGAACAGCGAAGAGACTGGCCGCCAACGGTGCAAAGGCTGCCGCGTGCCAATCGACGCCGGCGGCCATGGCCGCGCGCTATGCTGCGGTCGCTGCCTCTCTTTTTGACCACAAATTGCCGGCGACCGCTCAGCAGGAGCGAGGTATTGCTTGCGATCCAATGAAGCTACAAAGCGTTGACAGTGATTTAATCGATAGGTAAGCGCCTCAGGCGTCTATCTATTCTGCGTTATTACTGATGACGCTTCGTACCTTCACAATATGGGTATCGTACAATGAGATTCGAGTTTGGAAAGAATTGGGATAAATACGTAAAAACATCGCTTTCAGAAGAAAAGGTGATGCAGTCTTCCTCGCAATTAAAAGCGTTCCTTCGTGTTGGCAGCTTGCAAGGAAAGACGTTTCTCGACATTGGAAGCGGGTCTGGGATGCATTCGTTGGCTGCACTGCGGTTGGGAGCGGATCGTATCTTCAGTTTTGATTACGACGAGCATTCAGTAGCGACGACAGCGAGGCTACGAGATTACGCAGGTTCGCCCAGTAATTGGACGGTTGAGCAAGGGTCTGTCCTTGACGAGCGCTTTATGCAAACGCTCGGCAAGTTTGACGTTGTATATTCTTGGGGCGTCCTCCACCATACAGGGGACATGTGGCCTGCAATAAGAAATGCATCGATCCCCTTGCGCCCCGGAGGGGTTTTTTACATTGCGCTATATTCCCCCGAAATATATATTGTCCCTCCCTCTCATTATTGGTTAGATGTCAAGCAAAAATATAACGCCGCAAGCAAGTTCGGTAGGAAGAAAATGGAACTCAGCTACGCTTGGAGAACTGCCGTGCGTCCGGCGCTTCGAGCGGGGAGAAATCCGTTTTCAGTTATTCGGGAATATGGCGGCGATCGCGGGATGTCATTCTGGACCGACGTGCGGGATTGGCTTGGGGGCTACCCGATGGATTTCGCAGGATTTAGAGACACATATATTTTTTGCGAGCGGAATCTGGACTTGCAATTGGTGAATTGTAAGGCTGGAGAGGGAAACACTGAGTACCTATTCGCCAGGATATCCGAGAACGAACAGTGGCGTGAGATACAAAGTAAGCGTCAACATGTGGTTCTTTCTGGTCCCTACGCATCAGCTGGGCGTTATCTTTACGCTGCAGACCTAGCCAAACTCAAGTCCATCGCAGATACTGGTCCATTCCCACGGCGTTCGAACCTAATGTTATTCGAGGATGAAATTCCTTTAGGTCTTGGTCATAGTCCTCATGAAGATATTCGTACATACGGATTAGGCCGGTTTTCTCATTTTGAAGAGTGCTTATATTTTTCGACGACAGATTGTACGAACCCAAACTTCAACGGACGCCGATACTCTTATGTCGCGGAATATTAGCGCTGCCTTGACGCGCCTGTTCGAAGTGCACCTGCCCGCCGCGGTGCAGCCCCTAGCAGGTTTAAGAACAACACGTGCTCGGCTAATGATCGTATTCGGCGAAACGGTGGCATCGGGCGACGTACGATGAAGTGGCCGCTGGCGGCGCAGGTCTTGACGATCGTGTCGCAAGCCGTTTCGCGCGGGAGCGGTGCGGCGATAGACGTCGTCGTGGTCGGTGATCCGAGCTTCGGAGTTCTGCGGGAGGAGCTCGCCGCCGCCGGCGCGAACGTGGCGATCCATGCGAGCGCGGCCGAGATGCCTGCCTTTCTCCACCCGGCCGTCGTTATCGACGCTGGCTCGGCGCCAGTCGACGCTCGAATCGCCGACCTTCTCGTTTCTCTGACCCGGTTGGCTCCGGCTGGGATCTACGTCGCCACGGCGCCTTTCGTTGCCGGCGCTGACGGCGGCTCACGGCATCTGACTTTATTCGACGCCATCCAGGCGATCACCGAGCTGGTGGCCGGCGGCATTGAGGCGGCGCGCGGCGTCGCTGTGCTGCCGCGGTCGGACGGACGCGCGTTAGAACTCAGCGCCTCGCAGATAGAAGTCCGGGCGTTCTTCGAGCAGGCCGTCGCCGCGGTCGAGGCGCGAAACGGACTCGTCGTGGTGCGACGCAGCGAGGCAATGGCAGACCCAGCTAACCCGATCGACGTTGCCGACCTGCCGGTCGGTCCGGCCTTCGAGGCACGTCGTTTGAGCCGTGCGATTGGAGCCGAAGGGCTAGCCGATTTAGCGCTTGAACGCTTCGATCGCCGGGTCGTCGCCGAAATCGATATTCTGAAGCGGCGGCTGGCGCAGCGCGACCGCGACCTCGCCGAACTCCGCGCTGCGTTCGAGCGGCTGGCGCAGCGCGACCGCGCCGAACTCCGCGCTGCGTTCGAGCGGTTGGCGCAGCGCGACCGTGACCTCGCCGAACTCCGCGCTGCGTTCGAGCGGTCGCTGACCACCGGCACCCGATCCTCAGACTTTCGGGGCCGCATGCGGCGGCTTGAGCGGTCGATCCGTAAGGTCTGGAAGGTTCCTTTGGCACTGCTCGGCAAGTCTAAGGAAAAACGGTGATCATCGTCGCCCGTCGATCTGCCCACTGCCGTAGGTTTGCGTCGCAACAAGTATCGCGGTCCGCAAGTTGAAACCTGCGCCCATTGCTCATCATCGCATCGCCTTCCGGGACGAGCTGGCGCATTGGATGTGGGATGCTCGGTTCACGGAGAACAGTGGGACGGCGACCGCGTGGGCGATCGATCCCGGACACCCCTTCGAAGTTGAGATCATCGCGCCGTCGGGCCGCGTGACCTCGATCGACCTGCTCTGCGGCACATATCTGCGGCGGATCGGCAGCAGCCTCTTCGCCGAGTTATTCGACCGCGACGGCAATGCTCTCGCCTGTCAGACGATCGCCGGCCCCGAAATTGCCGACAACACGTATCACCCCTTCATCCTCGGCGAGGATTTGGCGCTCGAACCAGGGGCTAAATACCGCCTCGTGATCTCCTCCATCGACGGTGCGCCCGACGACTGCATCGGCGTCTGGGTGCACGCCGGCGCGGCCGGCGACTGGGATTACGCCCAACGTTTTGTCGCCTTCGGCGGAGAGCGAACGTTCCTGTACGCCGCGAACGCGACCGTGCCGCCCGAGCCGAAGGTGTTCATCGTGCTGCCCTCGTTGCCCGCGTTTGGCGGGCCGCTGGCCGGTCTCGCGGAATGGGTCGACGGGGGCGCCTTCGCGGTGATCGACCCGCAGTCGGTGCTACGCCGACGCGATTTCTTTTCGGCCGATCTGGTCATCTTCGCGGGCGTGACCGGCCACGAAGACTTCTGCGGGCCGAGCTTCGACGAGCTGTGCTTCGAACTTCATCGCCGCGGCGTCGTGACGCTGTTCTATCAGGTCGGCGGCCTGCCGTCTTTGCCGGGGGTTCGGTACGAAGGGCGGCATCGCGCCGAGAAGCGGGACCTCGAGCAGACGCGTCGTCGCTGCCACTACGCGCTGATCGACGACGGACGGCCGCGACTCTTGCGCTCAACGGATCTCCATGAGATCCCGTTGAGAAACCGCCGCCTCAACGTGGCGGGGGTCGGCAGCATGATCGAGGAAGTGCGCGCCGCGCGGTTGCTGCATGTCGGCATTGTGACGGTCCTCGGCCGAAGGACCGATGTGATCGAGACATTTCTCGACCATGTTCTGCGACAAAGCTATCCGGGGCGCATCACGGTCATGGTCGTCGCCGATTGCGGCAACGACGACGGCTGCGAACGAGTTGAGCACTTTGCGACAACAGTGCGGCGCCTCGGGGTCGACAACATCGACGTCGTCCTCCATCGCATCGCCGAGAACCTCGGGAACTGCGCCAGCCGCAATGTTGGCGTCGCGGCGGTCGAGGCCGATCTCTACGTGGTCATCGACTGCGACTGCCTGATAAATCGCGATTTCGTCAACGCCCACGTCTTCGAGCACTGGTTTCCCGACGTCGACGCCGTCATCGGCCCGTCGAACATAGAAACCGGAGACCGCGTCGGAACGCGACTGTCGCGGGCGCTCGAACGCAACCCGTCGGCGATCGCCGTTGAGAGCGAGCCGCGGGACAACGTGCAGACGGACGGCTTCGTAAACGTGACTACCCGCAACTTCTCCTTCAAGCGGCGAGCCCTCGAGCGCGGGCCGCTTTTCGATACTGAGTTCGCTTCTTCGACGATGAAGTATTCTGGCTTCGGCTGGGAAGACGTCGAGATGGGCTACCGGTTCTATGCAGCGGGCGCCGTGATCCGCTACACCGACCAGGCCTTTTCGGTCCACTGCTCGCGCGATTCGTCGATGCCTGGGCCCCGAGAGGTCCAAGGATCCATGCACGACTTCTGGCTGCTGTTCCAGAAGCATCCGGATTTGGCGCTGGCGGTGCGGCGCTGGGCGACCGACGCCTACGGCCGCATCGTGGGCTGGGCTGACGCCAACGGCGTCCGCGACGGCGAGCCGCGTGACCAGCTCGACCTGCTGTTCGGCAAGCAGCGCCGTGTCCTCGAGCCGCTCTTCGCCAGTTATCGTCGCAGCGCACGGCGCCTGCGTATCCTGAGCTACCGCTGGCACGTGCCGCACCAGTACGAGCTCTATAAGCTGCCGCACGACTTTACGCTGGCCACTGGGCTCGGCAACGCCATGGCCGATGTCTGGCAGTACGACCAGCGCCCGCTGCGTCACAACGTTCGCGTGGTCCCGATCTCGCAGATCGACCCGCGCGACCACGATGTGGCGATCCTGCACTTCGACGAGAACGTCTTTGCCCCGCGTCTCGGCAACAACCTCATTCCGCCACATTGGGGCCTGCCATTCCGCCACTTTCTGGAAAACTTCCCCAGTCTGCCGAAGGTGGCGATCTGCCACGGCACGGTGCCCTTCGAGGGTCAGTTTGGCCTTGATCCGGAGCGCAAGTATGCTTTCCGCCTGCATGACGCCGAGCGTCAGGAACTGGTGCAAGCGCTCGTGCTTGCAGGCGCCCGCGTGATATGCAATTCGCACGAAGCGCTCGGAGAATGGGGATTCGTCGACGCGCGGGTGATCTGGCATGGGTTCGACCCGCAAGAGTTTCCGGAATGCACCCGTCAGCGCGACATCCTCGCGCTAGCGCCCGACATGAGCCGGCCGCACTACCGCGGCGCCTGGGAGCACCAGAGGGTTGTCGATCTTCTGACGCCCGGTCTGCGCGTCGAGACCTCGGAGCATCCCGGCGGCTCCATCGAGGTGCGTAACACCAACCCCTTCGCGGTGCGGCACTTCCGGTCCTACGTTGATCGGATCCGCCAGTTCTCCGTTTATCTCAACACCACGCTGCGCTCGCCGATGCCCCGTGCGCGCGGCGAGGCGATGATGACCGGCGTGATTCCGGTGTGCTTGCGTAATCACGACATCGATCGCTTCGTCGAAAACGGCGTCGACGGCTTTTACGCGGACACGCCGGAGGAGCTCGCCGCCTTCCTCAACGATCTCTTCCGCGACCGAGGCCGAATCCTCGAGATGAGCCGGGCGGCGCGACGCAAGGCGATTGACGTTTTCAATCACGACCGCTATCTCGCCGCCTGGACCAACCTCCTCGGTGAGGTCACGTGATCGCAGCGCCCGTTTGCCTCCTCCGCGTGGCGAGACGCACAGGAAATCTTGACGATCAGGCGAGAGGCAAACAATTGGGAGGAAACAGGGGCGAAGTGCCGGAAACTTGGCTTCGCAATTTGGCGGCGAGAGTATGATCGTTTAGAATTGCTAAACTCTGGCGAGGACTGAAGTCACATGCTAGGCTGAAGGTGAGCAGCTGGCCCAGGCTGAAGCACATATTGGCGGTGTCGATGGGTGTGACGAACCACAACTTCCTGAGCGACGGCATAGCCCGCAAGGCCGATCTCAGAGCGACCGCAGCGACAAAAGCTTTTCATCATGGATCAACATAAGTGGGAGAGACGTTCCGCTTCCCGTCAAAGCAGCTGTGAGCGGATTCGAAGGCCCGCTTACGCCGCCGATTTTCCTGAGCTCATCGTCGATAAGCGCTGGGTGTAGGCGGCGCGCCTGTCAATTGAGGACGGCGGAAGAGGACTTCTGCTATTCTCCGCCCGCCATTCGCGAGCGGGCGTGCTTCGCGAGCGTATAATAGCGGCGGGGGACTTATGAAAATCGCCATGATCGGCGCAGGTTATGTGGGGCTCGTCTCCGGCGCCTGCTTCGCCGATTTCGGCCACGAGGTGGCCTGTGTCGACGCCGACGCCGCCAAGATCAAGAACCTCAACGCGGGCCGCGTTCCGATTTATGAGCCCGGCCTCAGCGAGCTCGTCGCGGCCAATGTTGCGGCCGGCCGTCTCTCGTTCACGACGAATCTCGCCGCGGCGGTCGCGCCGGCGGACGTCGTGTTCATAGCGGTCGGGACGCCGTCGAGGCGCGGAGACGGCCACGCCGACCTGCGTTACGTCTACGACGCGGCGCGCGAGACCGCCGCCGAGATTCGCGACTACAAGGTGATCGTGATCAAATCGACGGTGCCGGTCGGAACCGGCGACGCGGTTGAGGAGATCCTTCTCCAATCGAAGCCGCCCTCGCTGTTCTCGGTCGTCTCCAACCCGGAGTTCCTGCGCGAGGGCGCGGCTATTGAAGACTTCAAGCGCCCGGACCGTGTTGTGGTTGGAGCGCCCGACGACCGGTCGCGAGCGGTCATGGAAAGAGTCTATCGTCCGCTGTCGCTCAACCGCGCGCCAATGCTTTTCACCGACCGTCGCAGTTCCGAGATCATCAAGTACGCCTCGAACGCGTTCCTCGCCACCAAGATCACGTTCATCAACGAGATGGCCGACTTGTGCGAGCGCGCGGGCGCGGACGTTCAGCAGGTCGCGCGCGGCGTCGGTCTCGACCGTCGGATCGGCGCGAAGTTCCTGCACGCCGGCCCAGGCTATGGCGGATCGTGCTTCCCGAAGGACCTCACGGCCCTGATCAAGAGCGGCAGCGACTTCGACGTGCCGCTGCGGATCGCGCAAACCGTCTCGCTGGTGAACGACGAGCGCAAGCGCGCGATGGGGCGCAGGGTCATCAAAGCGTGCGGCGGGAACGTGAAGAATCGGCTGATTGCTGTTTTGGGGCTCGCATTCAAGCCGAACACTGACGACATGCGAGAGGCGCCGTCGATCGCGATCATCCAGGTCCTCTTGGACGCCGGCGCAAGCGTGCGCGTCTATGACCCGCAGGCGATGGCCAACGCCCGCGAAGTCATCGAAGGCGTCGAATACGCGCCGGACGCTTATGCTTGCATCCAGGGCGCCGACGCCATGGTTCTGGTCACCGAATGGGACATGTTCCGCGCCCTCGACACCGCGAAGATGAAGGCGCTGCTCAAGCAACCGACCGTCGTCGATCTTCGAAACGTCTACCGGCCCGAGGAGATGCTGCAGGCGGGGATAACCTATGTCAGCATTGGCCGCTGACGGACATGAACTCGGGGATAAGCGACGATGGCTCAGGCCGGCCTTGACGGGCGCACCGTCCTCGTGACGGGGTCGGCGGGCTTCATCGGCTTTCATCTGGCGAAGCGGCTCATCGCGGAAGGCGCGCGCGTCGTCGGCGTCGACAACATGAACGCCTATTATGACGTCTCGCTCAAGGAGGCGCGCGTCCGCGAGCTCGCGAAGTCGCCGGAGTTCGTCTTCGAGCGACGCGACATCGTTGAGGGCGACGCGATTCTTTCCCTGTTCGCACGCGAGAAGCCGGAATACGTCGTGCATCTCGCCGCGCAAGCCGGGGTCCGCTACTCGCTCGTCAACCCGCGCGCCTATGTCAGCTCCAATGTCGAGGGCTTCCTGTCGATCCTCGAGGCGTGCCGCGCTCATCCCGTGAAGCACCTGATCTACGCTTCGTCCAGCTCGGTTTACGGCGCCAACGCCAAAGTTCCCTTCCACGAGGACGACCCTGTCCTTGCGCCCGTTTCGCTCTACGCCGCGACCAAGCGCGCCAACGAACTCATGGCGGAAACCTACGCCCATCTTTTCGCGATCCCCGCCTCGGGGCTCCGGTTCTTCACCGTTTACGGCCCCTGGGGCCGGCCCGACATGGCCTACTTCTCCTTCACCAAAGCCTGTTTCGAGGCGCGCCCGATCGACGTCTTCAACCACGGCCGAATGCGACGCGACTTTACCTATGTCGACGATGTGGTCGAAGCGGTTTCCAGACTTCTCGACAAGGCGCCGAAAAGCGCGGCGCAAATGCTCGACCTTAAGATCAGGACTCCGCACCTGATCTACAACGTCGGCAATCACACACCGGTCGAGCTTTCGGAATTCATCGCGACGATCGAGGCGGCGGTCGGGCGCAAGCTCGAGCAGCGCAATCTGCCGATGCAGCCGGGCGACGTCCCGACGACATTCGCCGACGTCGAGCGGCTTGCGCGCGTGACCGGCTTCGCGCCGCGAACCTCTCTCGCCGATGGCGTTAAGCGCTTTGTCGCGTGGTATGGGGACTACTACAAACGGTGAGGGACGGCGCCCCCTGAGCAGTCGCGTAAAACGGCGTCGACAGGTTTTACGCGGACACCCCGGAGGAACTCGCGGTCTTCCTCAACGATCTCTTCCGCGACCGAGGCCGAATCCTCGAGATGAGCCGGGCGGCGCGACGCAAGGCGCTGGACGCTATTGTTTTGGCCAAACTCCGTTCGTGCTCTATACACGCCCGGGAGCTCTCTTGATGTTGCATCAGTCCGACTTTAATCACTACCTTGTTCCGCGGTTGATGCGCATCGCTGCGGTTCGCGGGTTCTTCCTTGACCGATCGTGCAAGGTGCTCGATTTCGGCTGCGGGTCTGGAGCGGAGGTCTATGCTTGGCGGGACGATGGCTTTGATGCGTACGGGTACGACATGCATGGTTATCTGAAATTGCGAGATCCGAGTGATATACGATATTTTAGGGTCGGAGGAGACCCGGAAGGCAAGGCAGCAGCGGCGTCCGACACACGGATCGAAAAGGATTATCAGCTTCCTTACGAGGACGACACGTTCGATCTCGTGATGTCAACTACGGTCCTGGAGCATGTCATCGACCTTGAGCCGGTATTTCGTGAACTCGCGCGCGTGATGAAGCCTAAGAGCATAGGTATTCACACCTTTCCTGCGAAATACAAGCTTGTCGAGCCGCACATGAAAGTTCCGTTAGCAAGCTTTTTTCATCCATACTGGTGGTTTTGGCTATGGGCTCAGCTGGGCCTAAAGAATGAGCACCAGACGACGTGGACAAAGTCCGACGTTGCACATTTAAACCGTCGTTACCACCGAAATGGGCTCAGCTACAAGAACGCGAACGAGATACTACGTAGCGCAAGGCCTTATTTCTCCCGGGCCTGCTATTTGCCGGAATACTGGGAGTATCCAGGACATGAATCCGATAAATCCTCCGCAGTCGGATCTATCGTTGGTTTTACAATAACTGTAAGTATTGTATCCTCATAATCGAGAAGGTCACGTAGAGGGATGCGCATGCTCGTGGTGCACAAACTCAGACGGAAGATTGCCTGCTGGCATTGTCCAGATAAAGCGCTTTGCGGATTTGTTGTGCTCTAGGGTGCAATATAATGGGCGATCTCGTCTTCGAGGTGAGGAACGGATTCGAAAGTGCCCCGCCGATTTTTCGCCGTGTGATAGTCGAGGAGAGCCTTCGACAGCGTTTGGTCGAGCGTCTCCCAAGCGACGGGCGCTCCAACTCCGTGATCGTTGATACGGAATCACATCAGCGAGAAAACCGCGCGGGTCTTTGGAGGCGTCCATTTGCCCACCGGGCGGGGCGTTGACAATCTGAGGTCCCTGTCGCGTAAGAGGAAGAATTCAGGAGCGCTTTCGCGCCAAAGGAAGGTTCCACACGTATGGCCGTGAAACCCGTCGTATGGACCCGCGATCTGGTCGCGAGGTTTTGGGATGGCTTGGCTGAAACCAGACTATCGGACGAGATGGCTTTCGGGGCGCTCGCGGCCGAGCAATGCCTCCAGGTCTTTTCGCCCTTCCTCGATAAGAGCAAGTCGTACATCGACTTTGGCGGAGGCGACGGCCACTTTGCCAAGCTCTTATGCGCCCATGGATACCGTGTCGCGATCTATGATATTTCCGAAGGCCGCGCCCGGCGCGCGAGCGAAGCACTGTCGGAATACGCCGGGACCTTCCTGGGGCATGTCGGCCCCGGTGGTGGTCAGAAGTTTGCCGGCGTCTTCTTTCTTGAGGTGGCGGAACACATTTTGGACGAGGATATTGCCTCGACGTATCAGCAGATTTTCGATTTTCTCGAACCAGGCGGTCTGCTTTTTCTCACCACCCCGAACCAGGAGGACTTGGAACTAGGCTGCACTGTGGAGCCGCAGTCCGGCGCATTGTTCCACCGCTGGCAGCATGTCAGGGCGTTCAACCGGGACAGTTTGGCTGCAATGCTGAAGCCATTCGGCTTGAACGAGGTATTAATTCACGAGATCGACTTCAGAATAGAGGTTTTCGCCGCAGTGAACAAAGCGACGGCGGGCGCCGGCAATATATTTGGCGCCATGCGGCCGGTATACTTTAGCTCGCACCCCAATCTTGTAGGCATCTTTTCGAAAGGCGCATTTCCTTTCAAGGTGGACAATATTCCTTGCAACGTCTCGCTGACGGCGGTCGCCGACATTTCGCCCGACGCGCTGCTCGGAGCGCCGGACGGCTGGCCGGCGATCACGCTGCCGAGGGCTTGGATAACGCAGGAAGGCGGGTCCTGTTTCGCGTGCGCGCTCGACACCGTGGAACTTTGGGATGACGAGGATCATCCTACCTTGTCGCTGATCCGTCTGTACGAGGACGGCCTCCAGCTGGGTCCGCCGCACGCGTCCCTCGACGAGATCCGACGATCCGGCGCGGGCCGTTACTCACACTGGAAAGGGAGCCTCTATTTTTCTTCGTCGGACGGATCCGATCCGCGCGTCAACGGGCGTCGCTACGAAGTCCGCGCGCCCGGTTTGGACGCGGCGTTAGATCCGGACGGCTGGCCGGCGATCACGCTGCCGAGGGCTTGGATCACGCAGGAAAGCGGGTCCTGTTTCGCGTGCGCGCTCGACACCGTCGAACTTTGGGATGACGAGGATCATCTTACCTTGTCGCTGATCCGTCTGTACGAGGACGGCCTCCAGCTGGGTCCGCCGCACGCGTCCCTCGACGAGATCCGACGATCCGGCGCGGGCCGTTACTCGCACTGGAAAGGGAGCCTCTATTTTTCTTCGTCGGACGGATCCGATCCGCGCGTCAACGGGCGGCGCTACGAAGTCCGCGCGCCCGGTTTGGACGCGGCGTTAGATCCGGACGGCTGGCCGGCGATCACGCTGCCGAGGGCTTGGATCACGCAGGAAGGCGGGTCCTGTTTCGCGTGCGCGCTCGACACCGTCGAACTTTGGGATGACGAGGATTGTCTTACCTTGTCGCTGATCCGTCTGTACGAGGACGGCCTCCAGCTGGGTCCGCCGCACGCGTCCCTCGACGAGATCCGACGATCCGGCGCGGGCCGTTACTCGCACTGGAAAGGGAACCTCTATTTTTCTTCGTCGGACGGATCCGATCCGCGCGTCAACGGGCGTCGCTACGAAGTCCGCGCGCCCGGTTTGGACGCGGCGTTAGATCCGGACGGCTGGCCGGCGATCACGCTGCCGAGGGCTTGGATCACGCAGGAAGGCGGGTCCTGTTTCGCGTGCGCGCTCGAGACCGTCAAACCTTGGGATGACGTGGATCATCCCGGCGCGTCGGTGATCCGTCTGTACGAAGACGGCCTCCAGCTCGGTCCACCGCACGCGTCCCACGACGAGATCCGACAATCCGGCGCGGGCCGTTACTCGCACTGGAACGGAAGCCTTTATTTTTCTTCGTCGGACGGATCCGATCCGCGCGTGAACGGGCGGCGCTACGAAGTCCGCGCTCCCGTTCGGACGGCCGCGTCAGACCCGAGTTGAACATTGGACCAGCCGGCCTCGCTCGCAACCTGTTGCCGGGAGCAGGATAGCTCCATCAATCTGATTTTGGGGTCGGCGTGAGCGCGGCGCGGGCCATTCACCAGTTGCTCGGCTTTTTCGAGCGAGCATTGAAAGGACGGCCCATGAACTTTGAATTGACCGATTCCGTTAAAGCTGTAGACGACGAGATTGATCGCGCAGCGACCTATGTCTTTGCGATTCTAGACAGTTATCAGAATATTTTTAAACGCCTTGGGCTTTCTCCAAAGGGCCTCACAATCCTCGAACTTGGCCCGGGAGCTGACTTTGGGGCCCAACTCATTCTTGCGTCCATGGGCGCAAAAATGATCCTGGCGGATCGTTTTGTGACGCAGTTTAGACCGGACTATCATCCCCGTCTATATGTTGAAGTCGCGAGACGATGGGACGGGCCAAAAGACCAACTGGAAGCAGCCATTGAACAGGGCCATGATGGCTCAAAATTACGACTGATCGCGCAGCCAGTCGAAGATCTTAACGCGATTGCGTCTAATTCAATTGACCTGATTTATTCGAACGCCGTCTTCGAACACATCTACGATGTATCCTGTGCGACCCGAGAATGCGCCAGAATTACTAAGGTTGGAGGCTTTGGGAGTCATCAAATAGACTGGCGAGATCACCGCGATTTCAAGCGCCCATTAGAGCACTTGACGCTGCGCGAAGAAGATTATCGAAAAGAAGCTGAGCCTGTGTTCTACAGTTTTGGGAACAGACTTCGATCAATCGAATTCTGGGGGCATTTTGAAGCGGAAGGATTTTTCGTAATGGAGCGAGATACCAACGACAGGGCTGAAAATCCATATCTTTTCAATACGCTCCCGAGAATCCGTTCAACAGAGTCGATCTATCGTCATTGGCCCGAAAGCGATCTGGCGAGAACCTCCGGCCGTCTTTTGATGCGCCGAGAAAGCGGCAAGGAAGAAGCTGCGGCGCGTTCGCGCGGAGAAGACCTTCTCTCCGTGATCGCCGCTCTCAAATCGATTTAGTGTCCTGTTTCTGAGTTTCGTGCGATTTCGGTTTGAGCTGAGGCGATTTCGACGGAGCGGTTCGCAATGGGAGCGGATTTGCGCCTCTGCTTCCTGGCAAGCCCTGCGATCCGGGTCGCAGCGGCCAGGATAACCGCAGCTTTGTCGAAGCGGTTCGCACCGGGGCGCCTTGGCGGGATCTGCATCCTGAATTTGGACGGTGGAATTCGATCTTCCGGCGCTTTCGCCGCTGGGCGGTAAAAGGATGCTTTCGAGATTCTGTTCAAGGCATTATCCGGCGATCCGGATTTCGAATACGCGATGATCGAAGGCACGATCGTTCGGGTCCACCACCGGTTGTCTTGACGCGCGTCAGGCCCTACTGAACAGCGGCCATGGCAGACCGTGGCTGGTGGCGCCGACAGAACCGCACGGGAAGCTTCTCACAGGGCTTCTGACGGGTGTCGGCTCTTTTCTGCTGAGCCCCTAGCACTGGTGCCCATGCTCTCATATCGTAGCGTTCGTCCGGATTTGGAGGGCAAAGGATGACAGATATAGACTTGGTTTTGCCGATCGATGCTATGCGCCATGAAGAGGGATGCTGTTGGACGTTAGAGCTTCCTGACGCGGTCTCAGCGGGCGACGATATCGACAATTTAGATAGATCCGATCTCCAGCTGTGGGAGGGTGACAAGCTCCTTGGGCCGGGACACGCCGATCACCACCGCATTCGCAGCGTCGGTGGTGGTCTATATTCACATTGGGGCCGACAGCTCTATTTCTCATCGGCGATTGCCCGTGAACCGCCGGCCTCTGGGTTGGTCTATCGCGTAAGGGCGTCAAAAGCAGGAGACGCTCCTAGAGCTGAAACAGCTGTTTCGCTAGCCCCTGACGTAATCTTTCCTCGCTTGGTTGCTTTCGAAAAAGTTTTACCACAAGTCAATAAATACGGATCGACGGACCTGCTTTACAATCCGAAGGGTGATCCAGAACAACGAGTTAGAATGCTTGAGGCAAAGATGGAATACCTCTTGGATGAGCTTTACGCAACAAAGTCTCAACTGCGTCGGCTTGTGGCTGCTTCTGCACTGTTTAAAGAAGGTAAGAGCTACCAGTTGGAGACCTTTGATTTTCAGTGGAAAAACCTTCCCTACCATGATGCGTTTCTGTCAAATCCCGAATGGCGTTCCAAGGCTCCATCTGATCTCTGCCGGCGATTGGACGTTGAACCCTCATGGCTTGCTGGTAAGCGAGTATTGGACTGCGGCTGCGGTCCCGGTAGACATGCCTGGACCTTCTCCTCACTGGGTGCGCAGGTTACGGCCTTCGACATGTCGGACAGCGGATTGGCCGATGCCAAGCGCGAGTGTGCAGACTACCCATCCGTGGTTATCGAAAAGCGAAATATTCTGGAGCCGCTCCCTTATTCGGCTGATTACGATGTAGTGTGGAGTTATGGCGTGATCCACTGCACAGGAGATACTTACGGGGCGCTCTCAAATATTGCCAAGCACGTCAGGCCGGGCGGCCTGATTTACTTCATGATCTATTCAGAACCCGAGCGCACCAACTTCGATGCATACCGATACTATCATGAAGTCTACGCCCTGCGTCAGTTGACAAATCGCCTCAATCTTGCTGAAAAGGCACAGGCGATGAAACGTATCCAGGGGGAACGATGGGCGCTTTCATGGTTCGACGCCATTTCCTCCAATATCAATGATCTCTACACGTTTGAAGAAGCCCACGATTTGCTTAGATCGCTGGGCTTCATAAACATCAAGCGAACCATGCCTGAGGAGCGGAACCTTAACGTTGTAGCCGCCCGATCGCAGTGAGAAATCTTAGAGTCTGTCCGAAAACGCTAGTTTTGCGATTGAGGCATCCGAATCCTTGGCCGGACTTCGGCGACGACCGAGCCAGGCGAAGGTGCGCTCGACGATCCAGCGCTTGCGCAGGACGGGGAAGCCCGCTGCCTGGTCCGATCGCTTGACGATCTCGACGACCCACCTGGCAGAGACCTTCTTCACGGCAGCCCGAAAGTCCGGCCCCTGTGACAGCCGCGATTGGCACAGAGCTTCAGCAGGAACGGGCAGAGCGCTTCCCAGCTGGCCATCGCAGACCGAAGGCGAGCATGATGGAGGAGAGAGGTAGAGTGCGGTCAAGAGCACGTATTGTCACGCTCGACAAATTTGTTGTCGAAGAGGGGTTCTGCAGGATCACAGCGTCTCCCGAGGACGCGCCCGGCGATAGCTGTGGACTCAGCGGTTCGGACCTGCGCTTATTCGAAGACGGGGTCGAGATCGGACCGGGCCGATCAACTCATGCTGACGTCCGGAGTTTTGGAGAAGGCCGTTTTTCTCATTGGGGGAAGCAAATCTATTTTTCCTCGTCTGACGGATCGCCTCCGGAAAGCAATCGCCGGACCTATCAGGCGCTGATTCCCGCGGCGACGCGTGAGGCTAACGCGTCGCTGTCGCAGCTCGCCACCCTCGACTTCGAGGCTCTGAGTGTCGATCAGCGCTACGCGGTGATCGAAAAGCTCGCGGCGGTGTTGGTTCCCGCGGTGCATCTCTCGGAAATTCAGCGCAGCATGTTTCTCGACGGGGAATTCAGGGAGGACTTCGAAAAATTTGCGGAAGGTAATTACAGAAGCTACGATCGGAAATTCCTCATGCGAGAGTTTGCGCGACTTGCAATTAGAGAGGAAGGGCAGTTCGCCGAGTGCGGTGTGTTCAAAGGAGCGAGCGCCTACATTCTGGCCAAGGAATTAAAGAACGCTGGGTCGAGCAAGAAGCTTCATCTCTACGACTCGTTTGAAGGGCTTTCGGCGCCGGGGTCGATTGACGGCGGGCATTGGACCCAGGGGGATATGTTGGGAGGGCTGGACGAGGTTCAAAATAATTTGCGGGAGTTGGCGACCCATATCGTCTATCACAAAGGCTGGATTCCCGAAGGTTTCGACAAGAATGCCCAAGACGTCTTTTCGTTTGTGCATATTGACGTCGATTTACACCAACCAACGCTCGACTCTCTAGCGTATTTTTATCCGAGGATGTCGCGGCATGGCGTTATCCTTTGCGACGATTATGGATTTGAGACCTGCCCCGGCGCGAGAAAGGCCTTCGATGATTTTTTCAAAGCAACAGGCGATGTCGTCTTGCATCTGCCGACCGGTCAAGGAATGGTCATTTGTGGCCTCCCGGCGGCTCACCGCGACGGTGCGGTGATGGCCCGTCGGTCTTCGCTCCAAAGACTTTTCCCTCAGAGGCCGCTCGAGAAAAGCAATGGGAATTAGCGCTGCACTCGATCCCTTACTCTTCGAACTGGCGGAGCGCGCGAAGTTTTCCGGCGCGGTCTGCACACTGGGCGTCATGGCAGTCGACAGCGGCGATCCACGTGCGTATTTCGCGAGATTGGGCTTTTCGACGGTGCAGGCATTAGATATTTCGGACTTCGAAGGGGCGGATCACATCTTCGATTTGAACGAGGACGAGCTGCCGGAGCGTCTGGCGGGCCGGTTCGACGCAGTTTTCAACGGCGGCACCCTCGAACACGTGTTTCACGTTCCCAACGCGCTGACCTCCATCACGCGTATGTTGCGCCCGGGCGGCCTGGTTGTGCACGTGCTGCCCTGCAATGGATGGGTTAATCACGGCTTTTATCAAATCAGCCCGACGCTCATGTTCGACTATTACGAAGCGGCCGGCTTCGAGCCACTGGAATCGGCCTTGTATTCACGTCACCTCGAAGAGCCCGATAAATGGACCGTTCGGCCAATCCGTCCTGGCGAGCCCGGTGACGGCCAGGCGGGCTCGATCGACCGGGGCCTTCATCTCTATTTATTCGCTGCGCGGCGAGGAGAAAGGGTTGTCGATCGTCCCCGGCCGACGCAATGGCTTTACTCTGGGTCGACGACGCCGCGCAAAAGCGCGCGCTGGTTTCTTGCATACACTTTCGAAAATGGCGTGAAGCGGCCCGTCGGCGTCAGGACGAGAGCCAATTTGGAGAATGCACAGCCCGAAACAGGCCACTGCTGGACATTCCCGCTGCCCAAGCTGGTGGACGTCTCGGACCATGTCGGATCTCCCAGCCGATCCACGCTTCTGCTTTTCGAGGATGATCAGCTCCTAGGCCCGGCGCATTCATCGCACCAAGGCATTCGCGAACGAGGTCAAGGGGCCTATTCGCACTGGGGTCAACAATTGTATTTTTCGACATCGGACAATTCCGATGCGAACAGGAACGGAAGACGCTACTCAGCGATCGTTCTGGAATGAGCCGGGGGCTGCACAGCGTCTCGACACGTTTAAACATACAGAAACAGAAAGCATTCAATCGTGGCCCGAACGGCTCGCAGCGACGCCTACGGCAGGCGGCGCATGCCTCTGCTCGGCGTTTCCTTACGCCAGGATGTCGCTGGCGCAGCGCCCGCAATGTCTGGCGTGATTCAAGGCTGCATCCGCGCATCATCGGCGTCGACAACGTCAACGCGTACCACGATGTTGGCTCAAAGACTCGCAGCGCAAAAAGCAATTTGCCGGTCCTAACGTTCTGATGAAAATATCGTTCACGTACCGGCAGTTTTGGCAATATGCATGAAGAGTATCTTGGTCGGATTGGCCATGCCTACGTTGTCTCGTCAGGATGTCGGAAGCCGCCTTTGGTCGATAATTCGGAATCTGCTCGGGCCAAAGCAGCTTGATGAAGCCTAATCGCGCGCGGAGCTCCAAGATAACTTATTTGTGACAATGACACCATCTCAAAGTCCTCGTCAACTCACGGAATAGGTTGACACTAGCTGTGGCCGATTCCCGGCCGGCTCATGGGGCACGAGCGCTTGCTCGGCAAGGCCAGCAACTCGGCCATCCGCTCAAATGGCCGCCAACAATTTGAGGGCTCCTTTGTGGAGGGGACAATTTGCGGCGCCCTCCCGATGCTCGGCCATGTGGTGCTGTCCGAGCCATTGCCGTAGCCGCTGCAGGCGCGGCTTCCTTGCAAACCGCACACGTGCAGGGTACATGCCCGGTGCTCGAGTTCTGGGTGAAGATGGATGCGATTTCGCCGCCGAACCCACCGCCAAGTCCATCGTCAGATTCGCTGGGCCGATCCAATCATGCTTGGAGTTTGTGGCGCGCGCGTCGGAGGGCGGCCGTAAAGCATGCGTCTTCTCAGGAAAGTAAAAGGGCTGGCAGCGCCGATCCTCCGCACCTCCTCAGCCCTTGTTTCTCCTCCCTCGCCGGCCGAACCGCAGCTTCTGCAGCTGTTCGATTCAAAGTGGTATCTCGAGGTGAACGGGGATGTGGCCGCGGCTGGTTTGGACGCGCTGACCCATTTCATCGCCTATGGCGAGGCGGAGGGACGCGACCCGAACCCCAACTTCTCGACCCGCTTTTACCGCGAAACCTTTATGCAAGGGGAATCGGCCGACGCATCGCCGTTGCGGCACTATCTGTTGCGCGGCCGAGAACTCGGCTTTGATCCCAATCCTGGTAATCTGATCAACTACAGGCGGCTGGTCGCCGCGCAGGAGCAGAGCTACGGCCTCGAACTGCCGGAACTGCGGCGGCACATCGCTATCATGACCGCTAAGCCCCTGTTTGTCATCTACCTCGAGTGCGACGACCCCAATACGCCCGCCCGCATCAAGGACATGCTTCAGGCTCAGATCTACGAGCGCTGGACGCTATGCACCGAGCTCGATGAGATTCTGCGGCGCGTCGATGAGCTCCAGCCTGAAGACTGGCGACTGCTCTGGCTCGACGGCAGCGAAGCGCTGCATTCCAGCGCACTTTACTGTTACGCCAGCAAAATCAACGAGCAACCGTCGGCGGATCTCATCTATGCCGACGAGGACGAGATCGATGACGCCGGCTATCGCTCCCGCCCGTTTTTCAAGCCGGACTGGAGCCCCGACTACTTCGAATCCTTCAATTTTGTCGGCACGGCCGCCTGTCTCAGCGGCCGCGTCTGCGCGCGCGTGCTGGGGGAGGCCCGCGGTCCGTATGACCTTCTCCTGCTGGCGACGGATGCCGTACACAGAGTCGAACATATCCGGCAAGTCCTGGTGCATCGCTCAGCGGGGCTGGATTCGCCCAAGCCGCGTGAGCAAATCACGCAGGAAGTGGACGCGCTGGCCCGCCGGCTGCGCCGCACCGGGCGCACGGGGATCGTGACGCCGCTGTCGCCCGACCGGGCTTGCTACGACGTCCGCCTGACGCTTCCCTCGAACCCGTTGGTCTCCGTCGTCATACCGACAGCGGGCAAAATCGTGGAGATCGACGGCCGCCGGATCGATCTGCTGTTCAATTGCCTGGACGCCCTTGCGGCGACTAGCACCTATACGAACATCGAAATCGTTGTCATTCACAATGACGACCTGGGTCGCGCGAAGCTCCAGGCTCTTGCTAACCGCGGAGCCAAAATCCTGGCCTATCGGGGCGCTCCCAACGTCGCCCGCAAGCTCAACATCGGCGCGGCGCAGAGCCGGGGCGACTATCTTCTGCTGCTGAACGACGACATTGAGCCCATCGCGCCGGATTGGATCGAGCGCATGCTGGAGCACTTCGAGAAGCCGCACGTCGGCGTCGTCGGCGCCAAACTGCTCTTCCCGACGATGAAGATCCAGCACGCGGGCGTCGTTCTGATCAACGCCAAGCCCGACCATGTGCGCTTCAAATATCCTCATGACGACGAGGGCTACTATTACAGCACATGCGCTGTGCGGAATTTCAGCGCGGTGACCGGCGCGGTCATGATGACGCGGGCTTCCTTGTTCAAGCAGCTGGGCGGATATACCGAAGCCCTGCCGATCAACTACAACGACATTGACTACTGCCTCAAGGCCAAGCGCGCCGGCTTCGCCACTGTCTATGCGCCGCAAGCGCAGCTCATTCACTATGAGTCGATGTCTCGGATCCGGGAAGTCAGTACTCACGAGGACGAATACTTCGAAAGACAATGGACCGGATTCACGACTGATCCATACTATAATGAGGCCATGCTGAAGAACCGCAATCCCAACTATGAAGTTATCCCATCGCAACAACGGATCGGATGACCTTCGATGCCGGCGGATGTGATCGCGCTTTTCTATCTCGCCCGAGGGGCGGACGCTGACCACTTGGCGAGCATACGACGCTTTATCCAAGCCTATCGGAGCCGACCTGCCGGCGTGGACCACGAGCTCGTTGTGATCTTCAAGGGATTCGCGTCTGAGGGCGCCCTGGATGAGGCAAGGGCTGAGATGGCCGGGATCGCCTTCAAAGAAGTCCATACGGGGGACGAGACGTTCGACCTCGGCGCCTATGCCGACGCCATCTTGCGCGTGAACTGCGAGCGTGCAGCATTTCTGAACACCGGCAGTGAGCCGATCGCATCCGGCTGGCTAGGCAAGCTCAACGCCGCCCTAGGCTTGCCTGGGATGGGCCTTGTGGGCGCGTCCGGTTCATTCCAAATCGGCCTGGCTGGGGGGGGCTTCCCCAGTGTTCACGTGCGCACCAACGCCTTCATGATGCGGACGCCCCTGGCGCGGTGCACCCTCGGACGGCTGACGATCAGGAACAAACTCGATGCGTACCACGCCGAGCACGGGCCCAACAGCCTGACCCGGCAGGTCGTCTCACGCGGCCTGACGGCTGCGATCGTCGGAGCCAATGGCCGTGCGTATGCACCCGAATGGTGGAGCGGCAGCCGGACGTTCCGTCAAGGCGATCAGGCCAATCTGCTCGTCGCTGACAACCAGACGCGGGCCTGGGACGCAATGACATGGCCGGAGCGCCGGATCCTGTTCGAAGGTACCTGGGGGGCTGTCAGAACTCCGGGCCCGCCATTTGGCAATCCTCGCTCGTAGGTTTCGCCGCGCCCATGAGGATGAGTGCCTGTTATGAATGAAGCCAGCGCCAGCAACGAGGGGGTCCCTGCACTCGAACTATACGGCGAAAGCTATTATGCGTCCCATTGCGGAAATATCCCGTACGACCGTTCCCAGCCGCATTGGGGGGAGTTCTTCGGCAAGATTGCAGACGAGCTTTTGCGCACCTTTCGGCCCCGGCGAGTCTTCGACGCGGGCTGCGCCCTCGGTTTTCTGGTGGAGGCTCTTTGGGACCGGGGCGTAGCCGCCTACGGCCGTGACATTTCCAGCTACGCCATCTCCAACACCCGGCCGGACATCCGCCAATACTGCTCTGTCGGCAGCCTCACCGAGCCGATTGAAGGTCCGTTCGACCTCATCACCTGCGTCGAGGTGCTCGAGCACATGACCGAAGAGGAGAGCATGGCGGCGATCGCCAATATGACCGCCGCCGCCGATCGCATCGTGTTCTCCTCCTCCCCGACAGATTTGACCGAGCCTACGCATATCAACGTCAAGCCTCCGATCTATTGGATCGAGGCCTTCGCCGCCCACGGTTTTGTGCCGCTGATCGAGACGACGCTGTTCTCGATCACGCCCTACGCCCTCGTCTTCGAACGCAAGCAGGTCAGGCCGTCAAAAGATTATCTGTCTGCCTGCGCCGAGATTGTCCGTGACCGCATGAAGCGGGCGGACGACGCAAGGGTTATCCATGAACTATCGGTGACGATTAGTGCACAGGATCGAGCTTTGACCGAGAAGACGGCCGAATTCGATCAGGCCATCGGTTCTCTTGTCGCCGAACGCGACTCTCTGGTCGCCGAACGCGGCTCTCTGGTCGCCGAACGCGACGCTCTGGTCGCCGAACGCGACTCTCTCGTCGCCGAACGTCATGGTTTGGAGACGGAGAAGGACCGGTCGTTGGATCTTTCGGCCGCTTTGCGGACTTCCCTTCACGAGGTGATGGATGCGTACACGAATCTTCAGGGGCTGGTCGACCGGTTCAGCCGCTCCAGATCGTGGCGCGTGGTCCGCGAGCTTGAGCGAATTATGCGCCGGCTCCGTCCGCCGGGCGGTTCTGCGCGATGGGCTACGGATCTCTTGGCGCAGGCCAAAGCGAGCAGTCCTGTGGGCTTCGATCGCGACTTCTACCTGAACCAATATCCGGACGTGGCCGAAGCCGGGGTCGATCCCCTTCAGCATTATGTCCATCACGGACTATCGGAAGGACGGGCCCCGTCCCAGACCGCGCTGGAACTCGCACTCCACCACCGAGCGGCTAGCGGGGAAGGGGCAGGGTCGGGGACCAACGCTCGGGAGAGAGCGCGATGACCGCGCCTGGAGGTTGGCCGCAATATTCGGCCTCTACAAGCGGAGAGTAGGCGAGGTTCATTCGGCGCGAATGCGCAGCCTCTGCGAGCCTCTGCGCCAAGTGCTGCGACGCACACTCGCCACCCTCGGATAGCGCTGCACGCAAGATATCGTTGCGACAGAAGAAGTATCCTTCGGCGATCCTGATCGCTGTCTGCGGCTTCAAGGCGAGCGCAAGGGGACCGGGATCCCGACTGGAGCGACCGAGCCATCGCCTAGCCATATCAGGCCCTGCCAAGGTTTCGGCGCACGCAGCAACGAGGCCCTGCGCGTCAAGAATACGCCCGCCGATTGCTACAACATCGTCGTGCATCTCGAATATGCGCATTGCATCCCAAGCTCCCTCGTCGTTACTGGGGCGCAATTGCTGGTCCAGGACAATTAGGTGCTCGCAGGTCACATCCCGCAGCGCCGCTTCGAGCGCGAGACTGCTGAGAGTGCCCGATGTTCGATCTGGATGCAGTACGCAATTCTCCTGGACCGGGAGCGCGGAAATGATTTCATCTGACGCCCTCGTCGTCTGGTCGTCCTGCGCTATGTAAACCAGGCAGAACGATAGGGGCGCCACGCGACGTCGGAGCAACGCCAATTGCTCGACTCCGCGGAAAAGAGGATAAGGCCGGATCTCGTAGAGATCTGGCGTCCGCTGGCGGGCGATAATCCCCGATAGAACGTGCCGAACTGAGCGAATCGATGCATCATTGAGCATCCCGCTGTTACTCACTGAAGCGGGATGGTGCCGCCAATGATAAAGCACATGCGGCACATGCCGCAGCTCCGCTCCGGCGACGCTAAAGCGCTGCACCGTGTCCCAATCTTGGCAGGCTTCGGCGCCGTCATCGGAAAATACGCCCAACCGCAAGGCGCGCTCTCGTTCGAATCCGCACAAATGCCAAATAGTCAAATCAGCGTCGTTAAGAATGGCGTCAAAGCGGGTGCGACGGATCGGAGATTGCAACTCCTCTTGGTAAACAACGTCCTCATCAGAAAAAGCAAGATCTGCGCCTCCCTCCAACGCCTCCATAAGAAAGTGGACCGCGTCCTCCGTTAGCAGATCGTCACCGTCCAACGGGGCGACAAAGCGTCCGCGCGCCTCTTCCAAGCAAATTCGCATGCCGCGGATGATTCCGACGTTAGCTGGTCGGCGTAGAATGCGGACACGTTGGTCCTTATGGAGTTCGTGAAGCGCCTCCTCAAGCGCTGGTGGGATTGGTCCTTGGGCGAGCAACACCCATTCCCGGAAAGGCCGGGTTTGAACCAGCAGCGACGCGGCGGTAGCACGAAATAGCGCAGGATCGGAGCCGGCATAAACTGCGGTGAGTACCGACAGATCTGCTGATTCGGATCCAGGCGAAGTCGTCAATAGACGGCGCGCCATCAGTTCGGCGGCGTGTTGCTCGGGGTAGGGTAAAGCCAGCGGACTCCTCTGCACATCGCGCTCCTGGCTCGAGGTCGGCGCACCGCGCAGCTCTAGCACCGCATCGTACAGCCGAGGCACAATGGCCCCCAAACTTTCCGACCAAGTTGAAGGGAGTTGGACCTCCGCTTTCCCAGCGCCGCGCCGCATCGCCAACAAAAGGCCTTCGGCGATTGCCTCGACCGTGGGCTCAACCCCGATGATATTGGGAGAAATGGCCCGTAACCGAGCCTGATCCTTGTTGGCAAAAGTGGTGGTCACCACCGGCCGCCCACAGGCTGCCATTTCTAATGGTGGGTAGCTCGGATGGGGCGACAGCATGAGCGAAAGCAGCACGTCACTTTCCCGCATCTGCTTCGCGTATCCCGAAAGGTCGCGCCATGGTAGCGGTTGCAGCCATGATCCGGATCCTAATGAGACGGGCGCGACCACTTCACCAATGCTGCAGAAGTCCCACGCTTCATGATCGATTGCGCGGGTCGCAATCAAGACCTGAAGAGCGGCGACGCCAAGCTCGAATAAATTCCGTAGTCCGGTCGTGGGGCGCGCGTAGAACAACAACCGCTTCCGGCGCGACGCGAAGAGGTCTTGTGGAACCGAGAAAAACAGCCTCTTGTCCACCGCCGGCTCGAAAACGAAGGCTTTAGCGGCGAAGCTAGGATCCCTGAATCGTCCGACGCCACGCTCGACCAGAAAGTCACGCAGCAACTGGCTGTTGATGATCGGGAGGTAATCGAGTCGGTAAGTCTCCTCCGCCAGGGCCTGCTGCGTCGAGGCGGGGTGCAAGAGCGGTTCGTAGTCCTGGATAAGATAAAGAAAGCGCGTGTGGGCAGTGTGGCGTAACGCGTACTTAGCCGCCTGTGCTGTCCACCACGCCGTCGCCATGAAGAGATCGTTAGCGCCGATGCTTATCGCCCCAACATCACGCGACGCGTCTATCGCTTCGACGAAATACTTGCGGGGATCGATACCGGTTAGAGAGGCCGCATGTGCCCATAACGCTGACAAGTCAGGATCGTGCCCTTCACTCACTGACATCAATCGTATTTTTATCCCCATGGCAGCGAGCCGGCACGCAATGTTGATCGCCGTATTCGGGCCGCCCGACATGGATCCCATGGACAATGATGGAAGCAGCACGTTCAGCGCGGGACAATTTGACAGTGCAGGCTCGACGATCAAACGAAGCACATGCACCCAAGGTAGCCCGTCGGCAGCACGTTCATCGGAAGTCAACAGCGAGATCGGCCAATTACGGCCTTCTGCCGCACCTATCCGCAAATAGTGCTGCAGCGGATCAATGCCTGCTTTGGCGACGTCGGGATTCTGCTTTAGGTACGAAATGGATTGCCACTCCAGCTCGGTCTTGTCAGGAAGGCCCCAACTGCGGCCCTCCGCCTTGCCGTGCTGCTCGTAGTGCTGCCGTGCTCCGAGACCCGCCGCCATAACATCCGGGTTACGAGCAAGGTACCAGGACGCTTCGAGATCCCCTGTTTCTCTGGCAGCCCCGACCGCGACGGGTAGCCGGTCCGGAACACCGCCCGACCAGACCCTAGTCAGAGTTCCACTCAGAAGTGATCGCTTCGCGCGGCTGAGGGGGCGCAGTGGATACAGTTTCCTGATTTTCATGGCAATCGCTCTTCGTTATCCGCATCCATTCCGAGGAGCGTCGAACTTCCCGGTTTTAACGATTGTTATGAGTTTCAGGGAGTTCTGCGGGCGTGGTTGATTTGTCAAGTCATTCGACCTTTAGGTTGACGGTCCCTTGCTGAAACGGTAATCGCATTTCAACGGCACATCAACAAGGTTCGTTTATGAAAGCTGTCATCCTCGCTGGTGGTCTCGGCACAAGAATTTCTGAAGAAACGCAGACAAGACCGAAGCCGATGATCGAAATCGGCGGAAGGCCTATACTTTGGCATATTTTGAAACTTTACTCTCAATATGGGATCAATGATTTCATAATTTGCTGTGGCTATAAAGGATATGTTATCAAAGAATATTTCGCCAACTATTTTCTGCACATGTCAGACGTCACCTTCGACATGCAACATAATTCGATGACGGTCCACCAAAAGAATGCCGAACCATGGTCAGTCACCCTGATCGACACCGGCGATGCCACAATGACGGGCGGCCGCCTCAGGCGTGTCGCCCCATATCTCGGGGATGAAGACGCGTTCTGTTTCACCTATGGCGACGGCCTGGCGAATGTCGACATTTCGGCGCTGATCGCCTTTCACAGGCGGCACGGCAAACGGGCGACGATCACGGCGGTTCAGCCCCCCGGTCGCTATGGAGCGTTGAACGTCGTGGAATCGAAAGTCTTAAACTTCATGGAAAAGCCTCGCGGCGACGGGGCCTTGATCAATGGCGGCTTTTTTGTCCTGTCGCCCTCAGTCATCGATGAAATCGACGGGGATTCAACCTCGTGGGAAAGCGAGCCCCTGCAGCGGCTAGCGGCAAAGGGCGAACTGATGGCCTACCAACACGCCGGGTTCTGGCAGCCGATGGACACGCTGCGGGAAAAGAACCTGCTCGAGACCTTGTGGGCGAACGGCGCCGCCCCCTGGAAAGTCTGGTGATGACCGCTCATGCGGCGTCGCGGCTGCCCAGTCGCGACTTCTGGCGCGGCCGCCGGGTCCTGTTGACGGGGCACACGGGATTCAAGGGAAGCTGGCTTTCGCTTTGGCTGACCCGAATGGGCGCGCGCGTGTTCGGCATGTCGCTCGCGCCCCAGACGGAGCCGAATTTATTCACCGCTGCGTCGGTCGGCGCCTCGGTCCAAAGTCACATCGTCGACATTCGCGATCGTGAAGCGACGCACGAGATGGCGCTCCGGGCGGACCCGGAGGTCGTCTTCCATCTCGCCGCGCAACCTTTGGTCATCGAGAGCTATAAAAGTCCGATTGAAACGTTCGCCACCAATGTCGTCGGGACCCTGCACGTACTCGAGGCCATTCGTCACCTTCGCAATGCAAAAGTTGCGGTCATCGTTACAACCGACAAGGTTTATTCAAATCGGGAATGGGTTTATCCATACCGCGAAGACGATCCGCTTGGCGGCCATGATCTCTATTCGGCGAGCAAGGCCGCGTGCGAGATTGGCGTCGCGAGCTATCGGCAGTCCTTCTTGGCCGCGCAAGGCGTTGCGGTCGCGACCGCGCGTGCGGGAAACGTCATCGGCGGAGGCGACTGGTCGAGCGATCGCCTGATCCCGGATCTTGTGCGAGCGTGGCAGGCTGGGGAAAAGGCGCAAATCCGTCGGCCGAGCTCTGTCCGGCCTTGGCAACACGTTCTGGAGCCGCTATGCGGCTATTTGATTCTCGCGGAGCATTTGTGGAATACGCCAGGCTTGGCCGGGGCTTATAACATCGGCCCTAAAAGCGACGAAGTCGCCACCGTCCGCGCCGTCGTCGAACTCGCGCAACAGGCGTATGGCTGCGGTCAGGCCGCTTTCGCAAGTGAGAGTACTGGTCCTCACGAAGCCGGTTTGCTGTCACTGGAAATCGCCAAGGCGAGAGCGAGCTTGGAGTTCGTTCCGCAGTGGGATCTTGAAGAAGCCGTCGCCAGGACGTTGAGGTGGTACCGGCATTTTTACGAAGGAGGCTCGGCAAGAGAATTGTGTGAGCAGGATATATCCGCGTACGAGACAAAATCATGAGCGAGACGTTCGTGACGAGGCTTACGCCGATCCAGGGCGTCATCAGCGTTGAACGGCGCCCGCGCGGGGATCACCGGGGGTTTCTGGCCCGTGTATTTTGTATCGACGAGTTCAGCCCGTTGGGTTGGGACCCCCCGGTCGCTCAGATCAACCATACCTATACCGCCAATAGAGGAACAATTCGCGGAATGCATTTTCAGGTTCCCCCAAAGGCGGAAAAGAAGCTGGTGATCTGCCTTAAGGGAACGATCTGCGACGTCGCCGTCGATTTGCGCAGCGGCTCGCCGACTTTCTTGCAGCATCACAAGGAGTTGCTGTCGGCGGAGAATCTCACGGCGCTCTTGATACCGGAAGGCTGCGCGCACGGGTTTCAAGCGCTGACCGATGATGTTGAACTCTTGTACATTCACAGCGAGCGTTACTCTGCGGCTCACGAGGGCGGCGTTTCTCCTTTCGACCCCTTGCTCGCGATCTCATGGCCGGAGCCGGTCGGCGCACTTTCCGATCGCGATCGCCAGCACGCCCCCCTCGCTTCAAATTATGAAGGGCTTCGCCTTTGAACTGCCGCCACTGCACCGCTCCGCTCTCGCTCGGTTTCCTCGACCTTGGGGTGGCCCCGCCGTCGAACGCTTATCTCACGGCGTCGGCCGTCAACGCGCCGGAAGTGTGGTTGCCGCTCCGTCTCTTGGTCTGCGAGAACTGTTGGCTCGCGCAGGCAGTCGACTACGCCTCAAGCGAAGTCCTGTTTACGCAGGATTATGCCTATTTCAGTTCATTTTCATCGTCATGGCTGGAACATTCGGAACGCTACTCGCGGCAGATGATTTCCAGGTTCGGCCTGACAGAGGATTCGACCGTCTGCGAAGTCGCGGCGAATGACGGTTACCTCCTGCAATATTTCAAGAAGAGCGGAATTCCCTGCTTCGGAATCGAGCCGACCGCCAGCACCGCGGAGGCCGCGAGGTCGAAGGGTATCGAAATCGTCCAATCTTTCTTCGGACGCACACTTGCGAAGCAACTTATCGCCCAGGGACGCTCGGCCGATCTGATCGCGGCGAATAACGTTCTCGCCCACGTTCCAGACATCAATGATTTTACCGCAGGTTTTAGCATTCTGCTCAAGCCAGATGGCGTTGCTACATTCGAGTTCCCACACATCGTCGAAATGGTCCAGAATAACCAGTTCGACACCGCATATCATGAACACTACTCGTATCTTTCCCTGACCAGCGCTTTGCGGATCTTCGCGAGCAACGGCCTCACGATTTTTGACGTCGAGCGGTTGCAGACCCATGGCGGAAGTCTTCGGATTTTTGCTCAGCGTACCGACAGTGGCAGGCGAAGAATCGATCCTGCTGTTTCCAAGATGGCGACGATGGAGTCCCAGGCGGGCGTGACCGATCCCAGCTTTTACCGACAGTTCCAAGGGCGCGCCGAACGCATCAAAGACGACGCTGTCTCGTTTTTGATCGACGCAAAGCGCAAGCGGCATAAAGTCGGCGCCTATGGCGCCGCGGCGAAAGGCAATACGTTGTTGAACTTCGGCGGCATCCGCTCCGACCTCCTGCCCTACGTGGTCGATCGGAACCCCGCGAAGCAAGGCCAATTCCTGCCGGGTAGTCGCATACCGATCGTGTCTGAGCAAAAGCTCTTGGATCATAGGCCCGACTTCATCGCGATCCTACCGTGGAACCTCAAAGAAGAGTTGATTCGCCAAATGAGCTACGGAAGAGACTGGGGGGCGAAATTCGTTACATTCGTTCCCGAACTCACTATTTGGTAAGCCGTTGCCGCAAGTTGCAGTCCTGCCGTCTGTCGCGGTTACCGGCGCGAGCGGCTTCGTCGGACGTGCGGTTCTTCGCGCTCTCGTGAAACTCGGCGTCGAAGTAACTGCCGTCACACGGGAAACCCGGCGTCTCGCGGATTTCGAGGGACGAGTTCGAATTGTGGAAGGAGATATCTCGACTCCAAAATCGAAGCTCTGCGATTGTTTGTCGGAGCGGGACGTCCTGCTTCATCTCGCCTGGGACGGCTTACCCAATTATCGCTCGCTCCATCACTTCGAAACGGAACTCCCAAAGCACTATGTCTTTCTGAAAGAACTTATTTCACGCGGACTCAAATCGGTTGTCGTTGCCGGGACCTGTTTTGAATACGGTATGCAGAATGGCGAATTGTCGGAGGCAGCCAATTCTTTTCCTGCCAATCCCTACGGCTACGCCAAAGATGCGCTCAGAAGGCAATTGGAGTTTTTGCAGACGCAGAAGGCGTTTAATCTAACTTGGGCTCGGCTTTTCTATATGTTCGGTCAGGGACAAAGCGCGAAAGCAATTTACAGCCTGCTTTCGGCTGCGGTGGAGCGGGGGGATCAATATTTCGACATGTCAGGCGGTGAGCAGATTCGAGACTATCTCAATATTGATGACGTAGCGTCATATTTGGTTCAGTTATCCTGTCGGCAGCAAAATTCTGGGATCGTCAATGTTTGCTCTGGCTTGCCGCGGTCAATGAGGGGAATCGTTGAGAGTTGGCTTGCAGAAAACAATTGGAAAATAGAACTGCGCCTAGGGCGTTTCCCCTACCCGGACTACGAGCCTTTTGCTTTTTGGGGCAGCGCCCGGAAGCTTCATTCATTATTGCGCGAAAATTCAAACCCTTGAGCGTTCGCGGCGCCAGGCCTTCCTCGTAAAGGGCGAGTCTTGCGCCAGCAAATATCTCTGACTAAAGTCAGAGAATGCAGAGCGAGCAGGTCCGGCGCATCCGCAGCTTCAACCGTCTCGTCACCCGCAGCGCCGGCGCTCTCGATCAGAGCTACCTGCGCCGTGGACGTCCGCTTGGGGAGGCGCGGGTGATTTTCGAAGTCGGCGCCGCCGGCTCCGACACCCTCGCGCTGCGCGAGAGGCTCCGCCTCGACTCCGGGTGCCTGAGCCGTCCTTTGCGGTCGGTGCGGTCGCAGGGCTTAGTGGAAGTTCGCAGGCAGGTTGCGGACGAGCCCCACCCGCCATGGCCGTCCCTCCAACGCGTTCAAAACTGCAGGTCTGGTGGGCTGGCTGGAACCGTCGAGCAACTTCAAAGCGTCGAGCCCCAATTGTAAATAGTGTGACGCGGATCACAGCCGAAATGTTCGGTCCGTGCTATCGCCAATTTAACCAACGCTGTGGCAAAACGTCGCCGAAGCCACGACCTCATCCTGAGGAGCGATGCGGAGCGTAGCGTCTCGAAGGAGTTTTGTAGAGCGGCTTGAGTTGGAGCTGCGCGGTTCGAAAGGGAAGCATACTATTTATAGTTGTATAGAAAGACCGTGAAAAAGCATACCAAAGTTGCTAGTATTTCGATCTAGCAGCCATCGCTGCGTGCATGGCCCGCACCTAACGGAGAATGAGCCATGAGACTAAGCAAGGTGGCAGTCGCCGCGGCGCTGGGTTTGCCGGTTGTGGGCGGTCCTGCGGATGCGAAAGTGGTCATCGACATCTTCCAGGAAGGCGGCAACGTCGTTGCCACAGGCAGCGGCACAATTGACCTGACCGATCTTAATGAATCCCCCGCGGGTCCGGCCAATGGCCCACCGGAACTGGACGCAGCGGACGGCTTCGCCCGCGTCGGGGCGTACAGCACCATTATTGGATTCACTGGTGTTAGCGGCCCGGCGTCCTTCGGGCCAGGCGGCCAGTTTATTGCATCGACTGGATCCGGAGACGCGTTTGGGGTGCTGGGGGGAGTGGGCGGAGGATCCCTGCAAACTTATTATGGCTACACGTCCAAGTCGCCGCTCTCGGGGTCCTCGACCTACGACGGTCAGACGCTCGCTTCGCTGGGCCTGACGCCGGGGAGATACGTCTACACCTGGGGCAGCGGCGCCGACGCGGACAGGTTGACCGTGAATATCGGCGGCGTCCCTGAGCCCGCGACCTGGGCCATGATGATGGTCGGCTTCGTCGGGCTCGGCCTCGCCGGCTATCGCGCCGCGAGGAAGAGCGCTGCTTTGCCTGCCTGAACAAAGCCCAATGCGCAGCCTTACCGGCCGCCTTCGGGCGTCCTTTTTGTTACCGCTCGACTTTTGCAGCGTCACGCCAGAATCCGCTGTCGACCTGTTTGTCCTGGTCCAGCGGCGGCGGGAGCGGGCGCGACAAAGTTCGAGCGCGGATGAGAGCGCTCGCGGCTCAAGGCGCTGCTCGTGAAGGGGGAGTCTTGCGCCGCGAAATATCTCTGACTAAAGTCAGAGAATGCAGAGCGAGCAGGTCCGGCGCATCCGCAGCTTCAACCGTCTCGTCACCCGCAGCGCCGGCGCTCTCGAGCAGAGCTACCTGCGCCGTGGACGTCCGCTCGGGGAGGCGCGGCTCATTTTCGAAGTCGGCGCCGCGGGCTCCGACACCCTCGCGCTGCGCGAGAGGCTCCGTCTCGACTCCGGGTATCTGAGCCGTCTTTTGCGGTCGTTGCAGTCGCAGGGACTGGTGGACGTTCGCAGGCAGGTTGCGGACGGTCGCAGACGGAGCGTCACGCTCACGCGCAAAGGAAGCGCGGAACTTGCGGCCTATGACCGGCTCTCGGACAGGCTGGCCGAATCGATCCTCGAGGCCCTCGACGAGGAGCGTCGCGAGCGGCTGGTGACGGCGATGGGCGAGGTCGAGCGATTGCTGACGGCGGCGGCGATCGAAATCTCCTTCGAGGCTCCTTCGAGCGGCGACGCGCGCGCGTGTCTGAACCAGTATTTTCGTGAGCTCACGGCGCGATTCGAGACCGGGTTTGATCCTGACGCGGACGGATCGGCGCCCGACGACGAGCTTCTGCCGCCTCAGGGCGCGTTCGTTGTCGCCCGGCTCGACGGCATACCAATCGGATGCGGCGGACTGAAGCGGGTCGATCAGACGACCGGCGAGATCAAGCGCGTATGGACTTGCGCATCGATGCGGGGCTTAGGGGTTGCGCGCCGCGTCTTGCGGACGCTCGAAATGACCGCGCGCGACAGGGGAATTGTGACGCTGCGCCTCGACACCAACAAGGCACTCACAGAGGCTCACGCGCTCTACCGGAAGGAAGGCTATCGCGAAGTCGCGCGGTTCAACGACAATCCCTACGCCCATTACTGGTTCGAAAAGCGGCTGTGACGTGGTCAGTTCAGCCAGAATTCTCCATCGCGCGCCCTGAACTCCGCCGGCTTGATGAGGCGTGCGTGAGCGACCGTCACCGAGTGCAGGAGGCCATCGAGCTCGCGCGTCCAAAAATCCAGGAACTTGCGCAATTCCGGGAAATGCGGATGCAGATCATGCTGCTGCCAGATGAAATTCTGCAGGATGCCAGGGTGGTCGGGCAGGCGATAGAGGATATTGGCGGTCGTCAGACCAAACCCGTCGAGCTGACGGCGGAAGTCGAGGCTGACCATGCGGTTTCTCCAAACGCAAATTAGCGTGATCGTGTCACTCGGAACGCCGCTTGACAATCCACAGTTCCGCAAAAAGCGTGCCATAACAGCTTATTAGCAGCATATGATAACGAGTGCTATTTTTTCTGCAAATCCCTCTTGAAGGATCGTTTCAGGATTCCATCTTTTTGGCGGCGGGCTTAACGCGCCCGCGCGTGAAGCAAAACCGGGCATTAAGCGCCCGCGGCAAAGGAACGAGGAAAGGAGAACCCATGAAGTTTCGCCCGCTGCACGATCGCATCGTGGTCAAGCGCGTCGACGCGGAGGAAAAGACCAAGGGGGGCATCATCATCCCCGACACGGCCAAGGAGAAGCCGCAGGAAGGCGAGGTGGTCGCCGTCGGCCCGGGCGCCCGAGACGAGAGCGGCAAGCTCGTCCCGCTCGACGTGAAGGTCGGAGACCGCATCCTGTTCGGCAAATGGTCCGGGACGGACATCAAGCTCGATGGCGAAGAACTCCTCATCATGAAGGAGAGCGACGTCATGGGCGTCATCGAGGGGCAGGCCGCGCCGGCCAAGAAGGCCGCCTGATTTAAGGGCCTTTTCTCAATATAATAGGCTTATGTCTTAAGGAGCGAGAAGAACATGTCCGCTAAGGAAGTGAAGTTTTCACAGGAAGCGCGCGAGAAAATGATTCGCGGCGTCGAAGTCCTGGCCAACGCGGTCCGGGTTACGCTCGGCCCCAAGGGCCGCAACGTCGTGCTCGAGAAGAGCTTCGGCGCGCCGCGCATCAGCAAGGACGGTGTCACTGTCGCCAAGGAAATCGAACTCGCCGACAAGTTCGAGAACATGGGCGCGCAGATGGTGCGCGAAGTCGCCTCGAAGCAGAGCGATCTGGCCGGCGACGGCACAACGACCGCGACCGTGCTCGCCCACGCCATCATCAGGGAAGGCGCCAAATCGGTCGCCGCGGGCGCCAATCCGATGGACTTGAAGCGCGGCGTCGACGTCGCGGTCGAGGCGATCGTCGCCGATCTCAAGCAGAATAGCCGCAAGGTCACGAAGTCCGAGGAGATCGGTCAGGTCGGAACGATCTCGGCCAACGGCGACGATTCGATCGGCAAGATGATCGCGGAGGCGATGAAGAAGGTCGGCAACGAGGGCGTGATCACGGTCGAGGAGGCCAAAAGCCTCGAGACCGAGCTCGACGTCGTCGAGGGCATGCAGTTCGACCGCGGCTATCTGTCGCCCTATTTCATCACCAACGCCGAGAAAATGGTGGCCGAGCTCGAGGACCCCTACATCCTCATTCACGAGAAGAAGCTCTCCGGCCTGCAGGCCATGCTGCCCGTGCTCGAGGCGGTCGTGCAGACGGGCAAGCTGCTCCTGATCGTGGCTGAGGACGTCGAAGGGGAGGCGCTCGCCACCCTCGTCGTCAACAAGCTGCGCGGCGGCTTGAAGGTGGCGGCGGTCAAGGCGCCCGGCTTCGGGGATCGGCGCAAGGCGATGCTCGAGGACATCGCCATCCTCACCAGCGGCACGATGATCGCGGAAGATCTCGGCATCAAGCTCGAGAACGTCACGCTTGACATGCTGGGCCGCGCCAAGCGCGTGCGGATCGAGAAGGAGAACACCACGATCATCGACGGCGCCGGCAAGAAGTCCGACATCGAAGGCCGCATCGCCCAGATCAAGGCGCAGATCGAGGAGACGACCTCCGACTACGACAAGGAGAAGCTGCAGGAGCGGCTCGCCAAGCTCGCGGGCGGGGTCGCCGTGATCCGCGTCGGCGGCGCGACCGAAGTCGAAGTCAAGGAGAAGAAGGACCGCGTCGACGACGCGCTCCACGCAACGCGCGCGGCGGTCGAGGAAGGCATATTGCCGGGCGGCGGCGTGCCGCTGCTGCGCGCGGCGAAGGCTCTCGAAAGCGTCAAGTTCGAGAATGACGATCAGCGCACTGGTGTCGAGATCGTCCGCAAGGCGATCGTGCACCCGGCCCGCCAGATCGTCGAGAACGCGGGCGTCGACGGCTCCATCGTGGTCGGCAAGATCCTGGAAGGAAAGGACTATGCCTTCGGCTACGACGCCCAGAAGGGCGAATACGGCGATTTGTTCAAGCTCGGCATTATCGACCCGACCAAGGTCGTGCGCACCGCGCTTCAGGACGCCGCCTCGGTGGCCGGCCTCCTGATCACAACCGAGGCGATGGTCGCTGAGAAGCCGAAGAAGGAAACGCCAGCTGCTCCGATGCCGCCCGGCATGGACTACTGAGCGCTGCGAGTCCGTCATTGCGAGGAGCGTGAGCGACGAAGCAATCCAGGGATCGTAAGGCTACTGCGGTTGCTCTGGATCGCCGCGTCGCTTCGCTCCTCGCGATGACGGTGACCCCATGTCGGGACAGCTGATGCCAAGCTACGACTTCGAAGTCTGGCAGGGCGACGGAGCCCTGCATACCGTGAAGGGCGTGGAGTTGGAAAGACCCGCGCACGCCTGGGACCGCGTCGCCAAGCTGGCCAGGCGCTTCAGCATGCCGGGATGCCGGATCGTGGTGAAAGACGAGCGAGGCGGCATCGCGATTCTCATCGGCGCGAGGACCGCGCAGCAACTTTTTTCCCAGCGGCGCGCTTCCCATAGCAGCGGGACGCCGCGACCGGCGCAAAGGCGCACGAATAGCGCCGGCCTTGCGGCCGGTTTTGGCGACCTCGTAATGCAGAGGGCCTATGGCTCCGGCGCCGCATCGGGGGTTGCCTAATCCCGATAAGGCGTCACGAACCACCCGCCCGCCTCGACTGGCGCGTTCGGTCCGCGCGGAAGCTTGAGCCGAGAGCGCTCGCCGAGATTGCGGGCGTAGATGTCGGCGTAGGTTCCGGCGGCGACGACGCGCTTCTGCCAGTCGCCGACGAGGCCGAGGTCGGCCGCCTGGAGCGCGATCGAGGCGAGCCCGCTCGCCGTCCACGGCTCCGCCGGCAGCTTGGCGCGCTCAAGCGTGAAGATCGCCCAGGCGACGATCGCGGACCATTGCGGGTCGCTCGCGGGCGTCGCCGCGAAGACGGGAAAGGTCGCGAGCGGTTTGGCGAGGATGCGGCTTTTGACGCGCGTGCCGGCCTCGTCAAGCCGCGCGACCGCGAGGTCGCCGATCTCGCCGACCTGAGCCTCGCAGACGCGCGCGTCATAGGCGTCGTAGAGCTCGCCGTACTCCATGAATCCCATGCGAACGAAGTCCAGCGAATGGGCGGCCATCCAGGCTTCCAGATGGCGATGCGCGCTCGACCCCTGATAGAAGCAGATCGCCTTGCCCTTTAGATCGCTCAGGCTGGACACGGCTGAGTCGCCCGGAACCATCGCCGCGGTCGAGACGAACACGACCGGCGGCCCGGGCGTCACTCGCCCGGCGAGGTTCTGATCGAGGATTTCCGAGCCGTCGAGGAAGGAGAGATCGTCCGCGCCATCGCGCGCCCGCGCAAAGGCCTTGTCGGAATCGTACGGGCGAAATTCGATCCGGCCGTCGGCGCCGAGGAGCGCCGCGCCGACCGCGCGGCAAAGGTCGAGATAGAGCCCCGCGGCGCTTGCCCCGGGAGATTGGCCGACGAGGCCCGGGCGGGAGACGCCGCCGCAGCGGATGACGCCGTCCGCCTTGATCCGGTCGACGACCGGCCCGGCGCGCGCCGGCGTCGCCGTCATCAACGCAAGCGCGAGGGTCAGTCTATAGACAATCCTTCGAGACGCCTGCTTTGCACGCTCCTCAGGATGAAGGAGTGTGTTTGCGTCCGCGCGTCTGACCATCGTCCTGAGGAGCGGCGCGAAGCGTCGCGTCTCGAAGGACGATCCAGGAGCCAGCGCCATCCGCAAAGACCTGCCGACCATCGATCAATTGTATGCCGGCAGCGTCGACGGCAGCGAATTGAACCCCTCGGGGATCACGTTGGGGATGCCCTGTCGCACATTCTCCGGCGTGACCCCGATCGCCTCGCAGCCCTTGCCGCCGTAATGTGGGAAGCTCTCCACCACGTCGCTCGGGATCGTCGCGAGCGAGGCGGGGAGAGGGGGCAGGGCGCCCGTCACGCGGGCCTTGTCGAAGCCGGCGAGAAGGCTGTTGGTGATCGGCGAGGGCGTATCGCGAGGCCCGAGATATTTCTGCTCGAAGCCGGGAGGAGCGAGCGCGTTGAAGGTCGGCGAGTCGCCGGCGGCGAGGCCTTCAGCTTCCTCGGGCAGGCTCGACAGCGCCGGCAGTCCGAACAGCATGTTGATCGTCTCGATGACCGCGTTGTGGTCGCCCTCGGCGTGGGCGACCGCATGCGCCCGCGCGTAGGGGGAGATCAGGATCAGGGGAATCCGGATGCCGCGCGCCAGCGGCAGGCCGTCCGGGCCGTAGCTCAGGATTCGCGGCGGCACATGATCGTAGAGGCCGTCCGACTCGTCGTAGGTGATGATGATCGCGCTCTTCTCCCAGATGTCCTTGTTCGCGGCGATCGCGTTGATCGCCCGCGCCGCCATGGCTTCGGTGAGCTGGCCGTCGGAATAGCTCGGGTGGTCGTCGTCGCCGGACTTGCTGCGGGTGATCTTGTCGCGCTCGGCCTGGGTCAGCCCTTTCGGGTTCGGATAGTTGGGATTCTGGATGACCGCCGTCTGCCTCGGATAGTTGAGGTTGTAGTAGCCGCCGCGGATGTAGAAGACGCCGCCCGTCGTCGGCAGCGCGCCCTTGGCGATGTCGGCGAAGAAGTCGCCCTCGCCGTGCAGGTTCGCCTGCTCGGCCGGATTGTTGGCGACGTAGCCGAAATATTGCGGGCCGTTGTGGTGGCTGACGTAGCCGATATGCGAGGCTTGGCCGCCCCCGTCGGTCGGCTCGTGGTCGTAGCCGTTCTGATACCAGCGCCATTGGACGGGCTCATCGCCGCGCCCGGCAATGAAGGGAATGTCCTTCTTGACGTCGGCAAGGTCGAGATCGGCGTTGCGGTCCTGAGCCGTGAACCAGTTGATCCACCCGCCCATCATCGTCAGCGGCAAGGACGCGAAGGTGAGGTTGGAGGCGATGTTGTTGGGGTCCCAGTTCTCATCCGGCGCGGTCGGCGCGCGCACGGTCGCCGAGGAATCGTCGAACTCCGAGCCCCACCACGGCTGCGGATCGCTGACCAGCGGCGGGCCTTCGGTCGTCGCCACGCCCGCATAGGTCTTGCCGTTGATCGAGCCCATGATGACGCCGATATGTCCGGTCTCCGTCGGGTCGTACGGGCTGCTCGGATGCTTGACCCATTGCGTTTCGCCCGACTGCCCGGAGATCATCGCGATGGCGTTCGGCGTCGATGGCGTGTCTTCGGTGGCGAAGATGTTGTCGAAAATCGTGAACCGGCTCGCGTAGCGCCAGAAGAACGGGATCGTGTCGCAGTCGATATGCGCCATGACGAGGCGCGCGAATTGCGTTCCCTGCTTCTCGCCTTCGGCGCTGCCCGATTTTGCATAGTTGCGCCATTCGACCTCGGCGAACTTGTCCATCCGCGGGACCCCGTTCCTGACGTCGAGCTTGGCGGCGAGGCCTTTGTGGGAATGGTCGGTCGAATCCTTGTATGAGGCGTTCTGCTCGGGGCCGACGCGGAACGGCTGGACCGTCACGGTCTTGCCCGTCGCCGTGTCGGCGTAAGTCTGGGTGAAACCCGGCGTGTCGGCCGGCGCGCGCGGCGCCTTCCCGTCCGAATAAATGCCGTTCACGCCAGGAAAGGTCCCGTATTCGTGGTCGAACGAGCGGTTCTCGTTGAAGATCACGAACACGTACTTCACCCTCAGTCGCAGCGCCTCGATGTCCTCCTTCGACCAGTCCGCGCTCGACCAGCGCGCGTCCATATCGCTGACGAAATAGGGCGCGACGTCCGGTGTCGGGTCGGGCTGCGTCGTCGCGAGCGGGCGCGGGTCAGCGGCGAAAGCAGGTTGCAGCAGGATCTTCAGCGCGACAAGCGCCGTCGCGCCGCGAACGACTGCTTTATTCATGAGGGCGCCCCCGCAATTCTCACAATGTCGATGCGCGAGGCTAACTGAGGATCGACGTCACAGTCGAGTGCCCAGAACTCATGTGCCGCTCACGGAGTGCTGATCGAGACCGACTGGTCGTCTCGACCCCGGCAAGCCGACGCGGTTTTCGGCGTGAGCGGTTGGGGGTAAGCCGGCTGACTGTGACCTCGCGCACTTCTTTCGCGACGCGGATGTGATAGCGTTCGCAAAGGGGAGGATGTCTACATGGAGTCCCTTTGGTCCTTTCTGGCGAAGCCTGAGAACCAGAAGACGCTTTCCTTTTACGGTGGGGGCGCCGTCGTCGTCATCGCGGGCGTGTGGGCCGCTTTCGTCTATTTCTTCCCGCCGAAAAAGGATGGCGCTGGCCCGGAGCCTCAGGTCAAGATCGACGCAAGCGTGAAGGCTGGCGACTGCGGCATCGCGAACAGCGGGACCGTTACCGGCAGCCCTGTCACTTGTGGGCCTTCGCCACCCCCGGCTGCGAAGCCATGACGGTCCGATCGCTCTGCCGGGTTGCGCTTGCCGTCTCCGTGGCAGTCGGCATCCCGCAAGCCGCTTCTGCTCTCGGAGACAAGGTCGAGGCCGGTTCGTGCGCCATCGCCAACAGCGGCAGCGTCAATAATAGCCCCGTAACCTGCAATTTCGGTCTGACGCCCGAGCAGCTGAAGCAAACGACGGAGGCGGCGGTGAAGGGCGCGACCGGCCCCTTGATCGACCGCATCGCGGACATCAGCAAGACGCTCGGCGTGACGGAGGACGCGGCCAAGACGCTCCTGAAGATCGTCGGCGAAGACCCGAACATTCCCGACGACAAGCTGGCCGAGACGCTGAGCAAGATCGCTAGGGACTACAAGAGGTTGCAGGCGCAGGTCGCGGCGTTAAATCCGGACAATCCGACTGCGAAGGCCCTCGTCGAGGCGGCGAAGCCCGAAATCGAAGCGGGGCGCTTCCAGCGCGCTCATGAACTGCTGCGACAGGCGACGCAGGTGCAGGTCGCCGCCGCGCGGGAGGCGCGCAAGCTCAAGGAGCAGGCGCAGGCGGCCGAGGATGCGCAAATGCTTGGTGCGGCCCGTTCGACCGCCGCCGAAGGCGACGTCGCGCTGACCGAACGGCGCTATCGAGAGGCGGCTGACCTCTTCAGCCAGGCGGCCGGCTTCGTCCCGAAGTTGGACGCCGGCGACCGAGGCGGATATCTGGTCCGGGAGGCCGACGCTCTCGCGCAGCAAGGCGACGAACGCGGCGACAACGAGGCGCTGCGCAGCGCCATCGCCATCTGCGGACAGGCTTTGGCGGAGTATCCGAGATCCCAGGCTCCGCTCGACTGGGCGGCGACGCAGGTCGACCTTGGCATTGCGCTCAAGAAGCTCGGCGAGCGGGAGAGCGGGACGGCGCGGCTCGAGCAGGCGGTCGTGGCCTATCGCGCCGCTCTGGAGGAAGATACGCGCGAGCGGGTTCCGCTCGACTGGGCGAGGACCCAGATGAACCTCGGCAATGCGCTCTTTACGCTCGGCGAGCGGGAGAGCGGGACGGGGCGGCTGGAGGAGTCGGTGGCGGCCTATCGCGCCGCGCTCGAGGAGAATACGCGCGCGAGGGTTCCGCTCGACTGGGCGACGACGCAGACAAATCTCGGCAATGCGCTCGCGACGCTCGGCGAGCGGGAGAACGGGACGGCGCGGCTCGATGAGGCAGTCGCCGCCTATCGCGCGGCGCTCGGGGAATTGACGCGCGAGCGGGTTCCGCTCGACTGGGCGCAGACGCAGAACAACCTCGGCATTGCGCTCTTTACGCTCGGCCAGCGGGAGAGCGGGACGGCGCGGCTCGAGGAGGCGATCGCGGCCTATCGCGCGGCGCTGGAGGAATTGACGCGCGACCGGGTTCCGCTCGACTGGGCGACGACGCAGATGAACCTCGGCATTGCGCTCAAGTCGCTCGGCGAGCGGGAGAGCGGGACCGCGCGGTTCGAGCAGGCGGTCGCCGCCTATCGCTCCGCTCTTGAGGAAGATACGCGCGAGCGCGTCCCGCTCGAATGGGCGAAGACCCAGATGAATCTCGGCAATGCGCTCGCGAGGCTCGGCGAGCGAGAGAGCGGGACCGCGAGGCTCGAGCAGGCGGTGGCGGCCTATCGCGCCGCGCTGGAGGAACGCACGCGCGAGCGGGTCCCGCTCGAATGGGCGAAGACGCAGAACAACCTCGGCATTGCGCTCTTTACGCTCGGCCAGCGGGAGAGCGGGACGGCGCGGCTCGAGCAGGCGGTGGCGGCCTATCGCGCCGCCCTGGAGGAGCTGACGCGCGAGCGGGTTCCGCTCGACTGGGCGGCGACGCAGGTAAATCTCGGCGTTGCGCTCGGGATGCTCGGCGAGCGGGAGAGCGGGACGGCGCCGCTCGAGCAGGCGGTCGCGGCTTATCGCGCCGCGCTGGAGGAACGCACGCGCGAGCGGGTCCCGCTCGACTGGGCGGGGACCCAGATGAACCTTGGCAATGCGCTGGCCGCGCTCGCGGAACGACAGAAGAGCGCCTTGCTGATGGAAGAGGCGATCACATCGATGCATGGCGCTGTCGAGGTCTATCAGCAAGCCCGAGAGGGCTACTGGCTGCCCATCGCGCAGGGGCGCGTGACCGTGTTTCAGGCCGAATTGGAGGAGTTGCGCCGCCAAAGCAGGCCCGTTCCGGCGGTGAAGCCACAGCGGTCGACGGCGACCAGCAAACCCTGAGGCGTTGGCGCGGTCTTGTCGCAGTGGCGCCGCGTCTTTGACAGTAGAACAGTGTTCGCCACTATTTCAAGGTCTTGTTCGGAGAGCTTGATGTTTTCATGGATGGCCGGTCAAGCCCGGCCATGACAGGGAGACCCGGCCGACGCGCTTGGCGCTCTGATCGTCGCGGACAGAGCGCGGTCAGGACTGCGCCTTGACGTATTGCGCGACCCCGTGGCCGAATGACCAGTTCTCCGGCAGGACCTCGACGAGATTGATGAACACGTCCTCGGGCCGCAAGCCGGGGTTCTCGCGCAACCGTTCGACACAGCGACGAAACAGCGCCATTTTTTGCGCGAGCGTGCGCGTATTGCTGACGGTCAATTGAACGATCACGAGATCATCGCTGCGTGCGATATCGAGGTAATTCGGGCTGTACAGGAAATCATCGGCGTCATGTTCCGAGATGGTCACGAAGAAATCATTCTCGGGCACTTCGAATGTCTCGCGCATCGCCTGGTAAAGGCCCTCCGCGATCGCGCGGCGATAGGCGGCGGGTTTGCCGCGGCGCAATGAGATTCGGGTGAGCGGCATGACTGTCTCTCCGTTTCGATGGATGGGCGGCAGCAGGCGATCGGAAAAAACAGGAAAAATCGTGGCGCTTATAGCGTCGGCTGTGGGTAGGGCGTCCCTTTCGATTTTTTCGTCAGGCCGGCTTCACCCGGTAAAGCCCGGTCCTGAGGGATCGCCGACCGCCTTCGACCCGAAGCGGACCTGACGCGTCGGCGCAGTCCGTCGAGCATGTCGCGCGATTAAGGATTAAGCAGGAACGTACGTCAACCTGATCACGTCCTCGCCAATTAGATCGCTGGTCACAAGGCGGAGCGGCGGCCTGGGCCCGGCGAAGAAAGGCTTGCCGCGACCCAGCACGACGGGGCGGAAGTAGAGCCGATACTCGTCGATGAGCCCAAGGTCGGTCAGACTTCCCGCCAGCTCTGGTCCGGCAACCTCGATCTCCCCGTCGAGCCGGGCTTTCAGCCCACCTATAACCGCCTCGAGGTCATCCTCGACAAGTGTGGCGTTGGGGCCGATCGACTTCAGCGAGCGCGACACTACCCACTTCGGTTGTCGCCACACCGCCGCGAAGTCGCGTTGCTCCGCGCTCCACTCAGGACGGTCTCCGTCCCAATAACGCATCAACTCGTACACGCGGCGACCGTACACACTGCCGGTCAGGTCGCGCACCCACTCGTAGAAGTGATGGAAGAGCGCTGGACCAGGCGGCGGCAATTCCAGGTCGCCGGCCACGCCATCGACGTAGCCGTCGAGGGACTGCGACGTTCCGAAGACGAGCTTCGCCATGCTGCAAAATCTCCACCCCAGGTTATTAGAATAGCTTGAACCGCCGTTACTCAGAAGCCGCGGCGCAAAAGGGCGCCACTATTTCAGCATTTTATTCTTATAACCTAATGTTTCGGTGGATGGCCGGGTCAATCCCCGGACCAAGTCCAGGGACAGCCATGACGGGGAACCAGAAGGCTGACCTATGCCCAAACAAATGCTTCCCAAAAGCAGAAATATCTGTCAGAATGATAGACGCTGCGGATGAGGTCAAGAGCGCAAATGTCTATGAGATTTTCGTTGTGTGTCACCCCCGCGAATGCGTCGCGCGCCTCAGCCCCGCCCGGTCCCTGCCCAAGGGGCCAAATCCGACGAAAAAACTTTTCGCGAGAATCCCGCATAACCCGTTGAAAAGCCTAGATTCGGACGAGAGAATCCAAGGAAATCCAAGCTTTTCCAAGCCCCTTTAAGCCAAGGAAACGCCTGCGAATCGTGCGCCGCCAAGGAAATCCAAATCCGAGGCGGCGGCGCCTCGGGCGGGCGCCGCTCGTTCAGATCACGTAGGATTTCAACGGCGCAAAGCCGTTGAACCCGACCGAGGAGTAGGTCGTCGTATAGGCCCCCGTTCCCTCGATCAGGACCTTGGCGCCGATCTCGAGCGTGACCGGAAGAAGGTACGGCTCCTTCTCGTACAGCACGTCGACCGAGTCGCAGCTCGGGCCGGCGACGACGCAGGGGCTCAGCGCGTCGTCGTCGAACTCGGTGCGGATCGGATAGCGGATCATCTCGTCCATCGTCTCGGCGAGGCCGTTGAACTTGCCGATGTCGAGATAGACCCAGCGATGCCGGTCCTCCTCCGACTTGCGCGAGATCAGGACGACCTCGGCCTCGATCACGCCGGCGTTGCCGACCATGCCGCGCCCGGGTTCGATGATCGTCTCCGGAATGCTGTTGCCGAAATGGCGCCTGAGCGCGCGAAAAATCGTCTGCCCGTAGGCGCACACGCCCGGCACGTCCTTCAGGTACCGGGTCGGGAAGCCGCCGCCGAGATTGATCATCTGGAGGGGGACGCCACGCTCCGCCATGTCGCGGAAGATCGCCGCCGAGACTTTGAGCGCCCGGTCCCACATGCGCGGATTGCGCTGCTGCGAGCCGACGTGGAACGAGAGCCCATGCGCCGCGAGGCCGAGGGCGTGCGCGCGCTCGAGCACGTGCGCCGCCATCTCGGGCGCGCAGCCGAATTTTCGCGAGAGCGGCCATTCCGCGCCCGAGCCGTCGCACAGGATCCGGCAGAACACTTTCGCGCCAGGCGCGGCGCGGGCGACCTTCTCGACCTCGGCTTCGCAGTCGACCGCGTAGAGCCGGACGCCGAGCGCGTAGGCGCGCGCGATGTCCTTCTCCTTCTTGATGGTGTTTCCGAAGCTGATGCGGTCGGGCGTCGCGCCGGCGGCCAGCGACTGCTCGATCTCGGCCATCGAGGCCGTGTCGAAGCACGAGCCGAGGTCGGCGAGCAGGCTCAGGATTTCCGGCGCGGGATTCGCTTTCACAGCGTAGAACACGCGCGTGTCGGGCAGGGCGCTGGCGAAGCCCAGATAGTTTTCCCGCACGACGTCGAGGTCGACGACGAGGCGGGGTCCGTCCTCACGATTTCGGGCGAGGAACTCCTTGATGCGGTCCGTCATGAGCGGCATCCTCCGGCGGCGCGATGGCGTTCGCGCCAGACAAGATGAAGGATTCGCCGGCGATGCGACCGACCGCCCCGCGTGTTGGAGACGCGGATGCGCGGTTGTTGACCCGCCGACGCGATCGCGCCTTTGGCTGTCGCCGAAGACGGAGAGCCGCCGGCGATAGCTTAAGGGCAATCAGCTGCTGCGCCGTGGCCAATACATGCGCGCGAGCCCGAGGGCTCTCGCGTTCATTGGCCATCGTTTGGACAAGGAAGAGTTTCCCGTCCGCACGCCCGGCAAGATAGACAAGCCTCTTTGATCGCCGACCTTTGGAGGGCCGACAGAGACCAAAAAAGCCCGGTCCGTCGTTGCTTCAAGCCGCGTCCCCCGTTTGGCGGGGTGCGCCGGTTCGCCTCCGGCTGCCGGTCTTCCACGGGCGGTTAACTGGCCTCTTGTCCAGATCCCCGCCAACCGACACACGACCACAGGCACGTGCGTATTGGGCAAGATCATTATTTGTGCAAATCGTCCTCCGGCGCAAGGCTTTTTTCGCCTCGCGGCCAATAATTTTGGCGCCGGGTCCAGGGCGCTTCGAGGCTGGAAATCCCGCGCGGCGGACGGCTGCGTCCGGAAGGCGCCGTCGGCTTAACGTAAGGGCCGGGATGACGCACGGGACGCCGGCTGCGCTCCGATCGGACCTTGGTTTTGAATCAATTCTAAACTGGGCCCGCTATTCTTGTGCCGTCGGAGCGACTGTTGATATCGAGGAACATCGACCGCAGACCTTGACCCTGCTGGTCGAAGAGGATGCGATGAACTATCCCTGCAGCCGGCGCGTGCGCGTGCGGCCGTTTGTGGCCGCCTTGCTGATTGGCGCGGGAAGCGCTGGCGTTTCGGCCGCCGACGCCGAGAGCGCCAACGCCGACGTCGGAATCTCCGGCGCCCCGACCACGCCGGATCCCTATCACGAACTCGAGACGAAATACCTGTTCGGCTTCACCGAAGGAGCCGATATCGGCGCCGAGGGCGAGAAATCGATCGAACTCGAAACGACGACGCAGTTTGGCCGGCGCGGCGGCGGCTACGGGACGGTCGAACAGGAGGTCGAGTTCGAGGGCGTGCCCTCGCAATTTTGGGCCTACGAACTGAGCGCGCACGGGTTCGGCTATTCGGTCGACGGGGTCCAAGGATTGGTCAACGCCCGCGGCGCCGACTTCAGCGGCCTCTCCGCCGAGTTTCGCTATCTCGTGATCGGCCGCGGCCCCGGTTCGCCGATCGGCCTGACCCTGACCGCCGAGCCGGAATGGGCGCGTTACGACGATGGCGGACAGCCGATCCAGGACTACAACGTCACCTTCCGCGTGGTCGCCGACACCGAACTCATCTCCAACCGCCTCTATGCGGCTGCGAACCTCGTCTACAACCCGGACTATGCCCAATCGCGCCTGCAGCCGTGGGAGACGTCCTCGGCATGGGGCGCCACGGCCGCGCTCGCCTATCGCGTGACGCCCAAGGTCACGCTCGGCGGAGAGGTCGAATATTATCGCGACTACGGCGGCTTCGGCTTTCAATCGCTTCAGGGCCGGGCGCTCTATGTCGGTCCGACGCTGCAGATTCAGTTCACCGGGCAGGTTATGTTGTCGGCCGCATGGTCCACAGAGGTCGCGGGCCATGCTTCGGGCGAAAACTTTGGCCTCGATCTCACGAACTTCCCGCAGCAGCGCGGCAACCTGAAGTTCGAAGTCGAATTCTAAGGTTCGGAAAGGAAAATTCTGATGAAAAGCATAAAGCTTGCTGCGATCCTCGGCGCAGGCCTCGCGCTCACGCTCGCCGCTCAGACGGCCTTCGCCGAAGAGACGGCCAGGATCAGCGTGACGCTGAAGGATCACAAATTCTCGCCGGCCAAGTCGACCGCCCCCGTCGGCAAGCCGATCGTCATCGAGGTGACGAACCTCAATTCGACGCCCGCCGAGTTCGAAAGCAAGACCCTGCGGGTTGAGAAGGTTGTCTCCGGCGGGGGCAAGATTGCGGTTCAGGTGCGTCCCTTGGCGCCAGGCCGATACCGTTTCTTCGACGACTATCATGAAGATACGACCGAGGGTTTTCTGGACGTGAAATGAGCATGGAACGCATTTCATGAGTCGCACCGATAGGAAGCCAGCATGCTCGGCGCTCTGATCATCGTCTTTCGCGAAGTCATCGAGGCCGGACTGATCGTCGGCATCGTGATGGCGGTGACGCAGGGCGTGCACGGCAGCCGGCTCGTCATCGTGGCCGGCGTCGGAGCGGGGATTGTCGGCGCGTCGCTCGTGGCCGCGTTCGCGGGGCTCATCGCCAACGCCATGGCCGGCGTCGGTCAGGAGATCTTCAACGCCTCGATCCTCATGATCGCGGTCGTCATGCTGATCACGCACAACGTCTGGATGGCGAGCCACGGCCGCCAGCTCGCGGTCGACGTCAAGCGGGTTGGTGACGCGGTGCGCACGGGCCGCAAGCCGATTTTCGCGCTCGGCGTCGTCTGCGCGGTCGCGGTCATGCGCGAGGGTTCGGAAGTCGCGCTGTTCATGTATGGGCTTGCCGCCTCGGCGGGTTCAACGGCCGCGGAACTGATCGGCGGCGCGATTCTGGGGCTTCTCGCGGGCATTGGCGTGACAGCGGTCACCTATCTCGGCCTCGTCACGATCCCGCCGCGCCGGCTTTTCGCCGTCACGACGGTCCTGATCAGCTTCCTTGCCGCCGGGCTTGCCGCGCAGGCGGTCCTCTTCCTTCAGCAGGCGGGGCTCGTCACCGCCCTGGAACAGACCGCGTGGGACACCTCGGCCGTCCTCTCCGACACGAGCCTCTTCGGCCGCGTCTTGCACACGCTGATCGGCTACTCTGACCAGCCGTCGGTGATGCAGGTCGTCGTCTATGCCGCAACGCTTGCGGTCATCCTAGTCCTGACCAAGGCTTTCGCGCCTCGCCGCACGCCGTCGGCGAAGCCGACCGGCGCCGCCGCGGCCGAGTGAGGCCGGTTTCGGCCGGGCGCTTCGAAAAAACTGCCGCAGGAAAACCACGCTTCGGGCCTAGAACGTCACCGTTGCGAGGCGGAAGTTCTCTCCAGCCCGCCAGCGTTCGCCGCTGGTCTTTATGAGCTCCCCCGCAACGCTACGCGGGGAGGACTGTCGTGGCCGCCACGTTCCATGTCTATTTCGGGCCCAAAGCGCTCGACGCGCCAATCGAGATCCGCAAGCTTGAGCCGCACGACTGTTTCGCCGCGCTGTCGGACGGCATCGACGATTTCGTTGCGATGCCGACCCATGCCGCTTTTCTCGGCCTCTTCTATGGGCTTGCCGGGATCGCGCTCGTTTGGCTGACGTCGTTCGCCAACGCGTTGCACCTCGTATTTCCGTTCGCCGCCGGATTCGCGCTGATCGGGCCTTTCTTCGCCGTCGGCCTCTACGAGATGAGCCGCAGGCGCGAAGCGGGGCTCCCCGCCTCGTGGCGGGACGCTTTCGCGGTGTTCCGCTCGCCGGCGCTGCCCTCGATCATCGCGCTGGGCCTGGGTCTGTTGGCGATCTTCGGCGCCTGGATTGGCGTCGCGCAAATCCTCTATGGCTGGTTCTACGGCCCAAAGCCCCCCGCGGCCTTGATCCCGTTTCTCGGCGAGGTTCTCACGACCGGCCGAGGATGGACGCTGATTACGATCGGCGGCCTGATCGGCTTCCTGTTGGCGGCTCTCGCGCTTTCGATCAGCGTCGTTTCGTTTCCGCTGATGCTCGATCGCGACGTGGGCCTTGTTCCCGCGGTCGTCGCGTCGTTTAAAACGTCGCGCGAGAACCTGCGCGCAGTCGCTCTTTGGGGCTTCATCGTCGCGGCCGCGCTCGTGCTCGGCTCGCTGCCCCTGTTCATCGGCCTTGCCGTCGTCATGCCCGTGCTCGGCCATGCGACTTGGCGTCTCTATCGCCGGGCGATCGAGCGCGAGCCGGCGCACGAGGTCCGGATCGAAGGTCCCGCGGACGTCACGAAGAACCCGGTCTTAAAGTATGTCTTGATTTCCCTGGATGTGTTTGGATTTCTTCGTCAAGGAAAAGAGCCCGGACCGACCGAGCGCGGCTAGTGGCCCGCATGGTGCTGCGCTGGCCCCGAGAGCGTAGCGAGCTACTTGGAGGGTGACCAGTTGGCCCGCCTGAGGTTGGCGCGAACACCCCCTGGCGGGGAACTCGCTGCGCAGTGTTGATCAAACACGTCTCAGATTTTTCCTGTGGAATGATCCGGCCCCTGAATCAGCCCTTGAAAGGTCCGGCGGTCGACTTAGCGATCTGGGAGATTTAGGTCCGACCTCGCAGATGCCTTGATAGCCGGCAAGCACTTCTCAACGGCAATCTGTATCCCTTCCAGATAGTCGACATAGTTGTCCGATTGGGCCGATCCCTGGTTGATCAGTTCACGCAATACGCTGATGGATTGAAAGGAGAACAAGAACTCGCCAACGTCCGCAAACTTTTCGAGATTGTCCCAGGCCGCGCGATGTTTGTTTCGCCACTCGTTATGGAAGGCCGTGTCGGTATCTCTATTCTCATACGCCGCGGGGAGTTTCAGTTCGACGTCCCGTTTGATATGGTGCAAAGCCTCGATTATGTCGGTGTAAGCGCGCATCTTCGCCTCCCACCACTTTTCACGATAGAAGCGCCGGAGCGCGAGCCATACGGTTACGAAAGACACCAGCACCGCGACGCATAGCGAGATGGCGGCTTGGTAAGCCAAGATCACCAAGTCCGGGGTTCTCACATTCGCTTCCTCAGCCTCAGTCCCGCGCCGCTTGACTGCCCAGCTTCGCTGATGATGCGCCGAAGCCCACTTGCGGCCACGCTCCAAGGGTATTCGCCTTTCCAAGCCTGTTGACGCGCTCCGAAAGGCGAGCGCCTATTTGGCGCAGCGTTCTTGTCGCCGAGGTGGGCGAAGCAGTGAAAGTGCCGGCCAACATTTTCCTTGTCGGAAGCGTTCTCGCGCTTACGCTGTTCGGCCCAGCGAAGGCAGGGTCGTTCGAGGACGGGGCGGCTGCATATCACCGTGGCGACTACGCAACGGCGATGAGGTATTGGCGTCCGCTGGCCGAGCAAGGGAACGCCGAGGCGCAGAGCTTCCTCGGCATGATGTACCAGAACGGCCGCGGCGTGCCGCAGGACTACGCACAGGCCGCCGCGTGGTCTCACAAAGCCGCCGACCAAGGGATTGCTGAGGCGCAGGGCATGCTCGGCGCGATGTACGCCAAGGGCCATGGCGTGCCGCAGGACTACGCACAAGCCGCCGCGTGGTTTCGCAAGGCTGCCGACCAGGGGCTCGCCCTCGCGCAGTTCGACCTCGGCGCGATGTACGAACACGGCCAAGGGGTGGCGCAGGACTACCCACAAGCCGTCGGATGGTACCGCAAGGCCGCCGACCAGGGGCTCGTCCGCGCGCAGTTCAGCCTCGGCCTGATATACGAACACGGCCGAGGGGTGGCGCAGGACTACGCACAAGCCGTCGCATGGTACCGCAAGGCCGCCGACCAGGGGGATGCCAGCGCGCAGTTCGACCTCGGCGCGATGTACCTCGACGGGCAAGGCGTGCCACAGGACTACACGCAGGCCCACATGTGGTTCAATTTGGCGACCTCGCGCGCTGAGACGGCCGTGAAGCGTGAGGCGTTCGCCGAGGCCCGTGACGCTCTTGCAGCCAAGATGACGCCCGCTCAGATCGCCGAGGCGCAGCGGATGGCGCGCGAGTGGAAGCCAACGAAGTGAGGCGGCCCGGCGCCGTTTCGCATGGTCGAGGCCTTGCAAGATGATAGACCACCCTTCTGATGCCCCCGACTATGCGCCCGGACAGTGTGCGAACTGTGGAGCGCCGACCGTAAGTCGTCTGAGGCTCTATTGCGGCGAGCGGTGTCGTCAGATCGCAGAGTTAATTCGCTACGCCAGACGCAAGCTCGCTGAAGGAACCTACGAGCGGCCGGACATAGCGGAGGCGATAACCATTCGACGCGGGCTTCTCCTTGCTGGCGGGTTCTACGACAAGAAGGGTCGTGACGTGTCGGCAGATGCGCGACAGGAACTCCTCTCGCGGTCAAATGGCAGGTGCGAAAACTGCGGACGCGAGTTTGGACGGGACGGTGACGCGAGGTTCACGGTACAGCACTGCACGACCGATCAAGGGTTCGTGCTCCAGGCGTGGTGTTATCGGTGCAACATGGATCACGTGCTATCAGGGCTCCGACCTGTACAGACCACCGAGGAGTGGCTTGCCGCTCTCGATTTTGAAAGCAGAGTCCGAGCGCCGAAGCCCTTGCGGCTATGTGACGATCCAGACAACTGGCCAACTACCTATCGCACGCTGCAACGCGCGGCGCGCCAACCGAACACTGCTCAGCGCATCGTTTTCCGGCCCGCATAGCCCGAGGTTGCTTTAGATTGGATTTAGGCCAGGAAAACAATTTGTTTTCTTAAAACAGAATCAGTGCTAGGATGCTTTCTGATGGTATAAACTTCAACACCAAGGAGACGCAGAAAGACGGCTGCCCGAACGCGCTCGGAGGCCATTATACGGGTGCCCATCGATGAAATGGAGCGAGAAAAAAAATTTCGGCCAACTCGCTCGTAACCCATTGAAAAGCCCCAATTCGCCAAAGGAAATGCAAGGAAATACAAGGTTAATTCCATGCATTTTCCTTGCGTTTGGTTTGGTCCGGCTTGGATTCAGCTTGGTTTAATTTGGCGCGGAGGATTGGCGCGCCCGTCGGGGCCAGCTTTATCAACGCGCTTTGTGCGTTATTAGTGGCGCAGTCCCTCAATGCATCAGCGGGCCCCAGGACGGGTCGCTGGCGTAATTCGCGGTCGGCACCAGGAACTCGCCGTGGCCGTAGATGTCGGTCATGTAGATCTTCGGGCCGCCCGACCCGCCCGAGTCGCGGAAGAACATCACGTAAAGGCCGTTGGGCGCGAACGTCGGGCCCTCGTTGTGGAAGCCTTCGACCAGGATCCGCTCGCCCGAGCCGTCCGGCTTCATGACGCCGATGCCGAACGACCCGCCCTTGATGCGGGTGAAGGCGATGAGGTCGCCGCGCGGCGACCAGACCGGCGTCGAATACCGGCCTTCGCCGAAGGAAATGCGCTTGGCCGGTCCGCCGCTCGAGCTCATGACATAGATCTGCTGCGAGCCGCCGCGGTCGGATTCAAAAGCGATCTGGGAGCCGTCGGGCGAGTAGGTCGGCGAGGTGTCGATCGCGGACGTGTCGGTGAGCCGCGTGGTCGCGCGCGACCTCAGGTCCATCGTGTAGAGATTGGTGCTCGCGCCGTCCGAGAGCGACATGACGATCTGTTGGCCGTCAGGCGAAAACCGCGGCGCGAAGGTCATGCCGGGGAAATTGCCGACCGCCTCGCGCTGCCCGGTCTCGAGATTGAGCAAGGTCACCTTGGGCTCGGCCGAGTTGAACGACATATAGGCGACCTGCTGCGCGGACGGCGAAAAGCGCGGCGTCACGACGAGGCTGTCGGCTTCGCTGCCGCCGATGTACTTCATGTTCGCCCCGTCCATGTCCATGAGCGCAAGCCGCTTGCGCCGCTTGTCCTTCGGGCCGGTCTCGTCGACGAAGACGATGCGCGAATCGAAAAATCCCTTCTCGCCGGTCACGCGGGAAAAGACGGCGTCGGCGATCTGGTGCGCGACGCGGCGGGCGTTCGCCGCCTCGGAAGTATATTGCTCGCCGACGACCTGCTCGCCGGTCGCGACGTCCCACAGGCGGAACTGCGCCGTAACGTGGCCGCTGTCAGGACGCAGCACCCGTCCGGTCAGGACGAACTGGGAGTTGATGGTCTTCCACGCGTCAAGGTTCGGGCGGACGTCCGGGTTCGTTATCCTTTCGGGGAAGCTTGTCGGGTTGACCGGCAGAAGGAAGATCGAGCGGGCGAAATCATTGCTCACAACGCCGCCGATCTTTTCGGCCCCCTCCTCGCCGGCGAAGGGCGTGACGGCGATCGTGACCGGTTTGAAATTCGGCCCGGCGTGAACGTAAATGTCGCCGGTCGCGCTCGCCGCCGGCGCGGCCTCAAACCCGGCGAAGGCCGCAGCGAGAACGGCAATGGCGGAAAGGCGCCAGAAGACAGAAGCAATATTCATCTACGTTCCCGCAAAGACAAAAAGAACACCGCCTGCCGGCCCGCGTCAGCGTGCGGCGATCTCAGGATTGAAGTGGACAGTCTTGGTTTTCCATTGCTCATAAAAGGGGCGATATTGGGCCGGCACTGGCAGCGGATTGCACGCCTGCACAGCGGCCATGACGCTTTTGGCTTGCGGTTTCAAGGCAGGATCTGACGGCGGATTGACGAGCTTCGGCGGCTTCATGAGCGAGCCGTCCGGCTTGAAGGCGAGCCGCACCTGGGCGACGTAGGCGTCGGCGTCGGCGGGCTGCGCCGCGGGCTTCCAGCACGCAAGATAGGTCTTGACCATCCAGGCGTCGAATCTCGCCTCCTCGGCGAGCGTCATGCGCGCAGCCGGTTCGGGCGCCGAAAGCGCCGCCTGAACGGCGCCTGCCGGCTTCGCCGCGACGGCCCGGGACGGCGAGAGCGAGGCGAGCGTCGCCGGCTTCGGCGCCGCCTTGGAGGCGGTTTTCGTCGACGAGGGCCAGAGCCAGTCGCAACCGGCGAGGCCTGACGCGAGCGCGGCGGCGATTGTCAAGAACAGGAGGGGCTTGGAAGGCATTCTCATCGGCACGGCTCTTTCTTTAAGTATTCGAACAGCGGGCTCAGCCTTGCGTGTCGCGCGGATCGAAGTGGATCGTCTCGACCTTCCATTCGTTGAAATAGGGCGCGTATTCCGGGGGAACGTGCAACGGGTCGCATTTCTTGACGGCGCGCATCGCGCTCTCCGCGTGCGCGCGCCAGGCCGGGTCGGTCGGCGGATTGAGCAGGACCGGGCGCGCCGAGAGCGACCCGTCGGCGTTGAACACGACCTTGATCTCGGCGACGTAGACGTCGCCTTCCGGCATCGCCGGGGGCGGCGTCCAGCAGTTCAGGTAGCTTTCGGTGAGCCAGGCGTCGAGGGCGGAGGACAGCGAGAGCGACATGCGCGGCGCGTCGTGATGCGGCAGGCCCTGCGGCGTGGCGCTCGCCACGTTGGACGGCGCCTGCGATGCCGAAGGCCTGCTCTGGATGAGCTTGGCGATGGCGTTCGGGTCGTAGGCGTGCGTAGGCTTCGGAGCCGCCTCGGTTCTCTCGCGCTCGACGACCTTGGCGATCTGGTCCGGCTTCGGCTTCTCGGGTTGGGTCTCCCGCGCGCGCTCGGGCGGGGTGTCGATCGTCTTCGGCCGAACGGGCGGCTCGGGCGCATCCTCGGCGAGGGCGAGCTTTGGCGGTGTTGGCGGCGACGGCTTTTGCGGCGCAGGCGGTTGCGGCTTCGGCGGCGGAGGGGCCTCCGGCCGCGGCGGCGGCGAGGGCGCCGGCTCTTCCAACGTGCGCAGATCCGGCGGGGGCTCGGGCGGCGTCGGCGGGGCGGGAGCGGCCTGAGGGGGCGCTGGCTGCGGCGGCTGTGGCGCCGGCTTGGCGTCCTTCTCGCCGTTCATGATCTGGTTGAGCTCGCTGATCGACACGGTTTCAACCGGGATCAACTCGGGGCTGTCCTCGAATTTGGGCGCGGCGGCGAAACCGAGCAGGATGAGGGCAAGCAAAATCCCGTGCAGCGCGCTCGAGGCCGCCCAACCCCAATATGACCGCCCATCGTCCAAAGCCGCTCCGGGCTATTGATTGATCGGCTCGGTGACCAGCGCCACCTTCTTGAATCCGGCCGAGGTGACGGCCGCCATGATCTCAGCGACGCGCCCGTACGGAACGACCCTGGACGCGCGCATGTAGATGCGCTGATCGAGGTCGTTTTGCGAGGCGGCCTGGAGCTTGGGCACGAGATCCGCGTCGCCGATCGGCTCGTCCATGAGATAGAGCTGACCTTGCTCGTTGAGCGAGATCGCGATCGGCTTGTGTTCAACGTTGAGCGCGCTCGCGCTCGTCTGCGGCAGATCGACCGCGACGCCAGTCGTCAAGAGAGGCGCCGCGACCATGAAGATGATGAGGAGCACCAGCATCACGTCGATGAACGGCGTCATGTTGATGTCCGCCATCGCGCCATAGCGTGGAACGCCGCGGCGTCCCCGGCCGCTCTTGCGTCCGTTGCCGATCGACATGCCCATGCGCGCGGCCCCGCCTCAGCCCACCTTCTCCAGCGACAGATGATGATCGATCTGCCGGGAGAGGATGGAGGAGAATTCGTCGGCGAAGCTCTCGAGGCGCGCCTGCTGCTTGGCCACGTCGCCCTGGAACTTGTTGTAGGCGATGAGCGCGGGAATGGCGGCGAAGAGACCGATCGCGGTCGCGAGCAGCGCCTCGGCAATACCCGGCGCAACGACGGCGAGCGAGGTGTTCTTCGACGTCGCGATCGACTGGAATGAATTCATGATGCCGAACACGGTGCCGAAGAGGCCGATGAACGGGGCGGTCGAGGCCACGGTCGCCAGCACGAGCAGGTTCGATTCGAGCCGCTCGACCTCGCGCGCGATCGAGACGTCGAGCACCTTGTCGATGCGCGCATGCAATCCGCGAAAGGAGCCCGCCGCCTGCTGGAAGGAGCGCTTCCACTCGCGCATCGCGGCGACGAAGAGCGCGGCCGCGCCGCCGTTCGGCTGGTTCGACAGCGAAGTGTAAAGTTCCTCGAGCGACTGGCCGGACCAGAACACCTGCTCGAAATTCTCCATCTCACCGCGGAATTTATGGAAGAGGCGCGTCTTGTCGAAGATGATCGTCCAGCACCAGAGCGACGCGAGAAAGAGGCCGAGCATCACAGCCTTGACGACGATGTGGGCCGACCAGAACATCGACAGTATGCTCGTGTCCGGATTTGCGGCCACGGCGGCTACGTCGGCGGGATTGGGCATCGAAAACCTTTTAAAGACATGGGCGCCCGCGCGAGCCGAAGCGCGGCGGAACATGGGAATCGGCGCGGGGTCTGCCCCCCAAATGGGCCGAAACTTGGGCTTGGTCGGGCGAAGGCGTGACCCGAGTTTGTCAAGTCGAATTAAGCCCCCTGATAGGGTTAAGGGCGCGTTACCTTTCGGGAATGGCGAACGGAGCGGGGGAAGGCCGGCCCTGCATTCGCCACTGGCCATTCGCGAATTGCGTCTCCCTACCCAAAGCGCCGAAGCGCCGTTATCGTGACGTGGTCGCGCGGGGTCTTCCGGCGCCATGGAGGCAGATTGATGGGGGCGCTCGAGGCCTTCGCCTGGGAATGGGGTTCGGCGCTGATCCGCTGGCTGCACGTGACGGCGGCGATCGCCTGGATCGGCGGGTCCTTTTTCTTCATGCATCTCGACGCTTCCTTGCGCAAACGCGCGGGCGAGGATCCCGCGCTCGCCGGCGTCTCCTGGCAGGTGCACGGCGGCGGCTTCTATCAGATGAGCAAGTACCAGCTCGCGCCGCCCTCGCTTCCCGACGAGCTCATCTGGCACAAATGGCAGTCGTACTGGACTTGGATCAGCGGATTTGTGCTGCTGTGCTGGGTCTATTACGGCCAGTCGTCGTTTTTTCTGATCGATCCTGCCGTCATGCCGCTCGAGCCGTGGCAGGCGGCGCTGATCGGCATCGCCGCGCTGGCGCTCGGCTGGATCGTTTACGACCTTCTCTGCCGCTCCCCGCTCGGCGCCAACGAGCCGCTGCTCGCGCTCGTGGGCTTCGGCTATGTCGTCCTGACGAGCTGGGTCTTCACCCAGTTCTTCTCCGGCCGCGGCGCGCTGATCCACACCGGCGCGCTGATGGCGACGATGATGACCGGCAATGTGTTCTTCGTCATCATGCCGAACCAGCGCAAAAGCGTGGCCGCGCTGATCGCGGGCAAGAAGCCTGATCCGAAATGGGTAAAGACCTCGAAGACGCGTTCGACGCACAACAACTACATCACGCTGCCCGTGCTGTTCCTGATGCTGTCGAACCATTATCCGATGACCTTCTCCAACCCGAAGGCCATTCCGGCGATCGTCACCTGCGTCATCGTGGCAGGCGCGCTCGTGCGCTATTTCTACAACGTATGGCACCTCGGTCACGACCGCGCGCCGTGGTGGGCCTGGGCGGTCGCGGCCGCCGCGATCGCCTGCGCTTTCATCGTGGCGGCGACCGCATCGCCCGGCATGCGCAGCCTCTTGGGGCTTGCGGACCTGCCGGTCGCGGTCGCGAAGGCCGACGAGCCGAAAGCGCCCCCGGAGGTTGTCGACATCGTGACGATGCGCTGCTCGATGTGTCATGCGCCGGCGCCGATGGAGGAGATCGGCGAGGCGCCGAAAGGCGTCGTGCTCGACACGCCCGAGCACATCGCCCGCTTCGCCCCCGCGCTCCGCATGCAGGCGGTGCTGACGCACGCCATGCCGCCCAACAACTTCACCCAGATGACGGATGAGGAGCGCGCCGTGCTTGCGCGCTGGCTGAAGTTGGATCTGGCCGAGAAATGACCGCGCCTCGCCTCACCGACGCCGATCTCGCCGCTGGGGCGCGGCTCATGACGCGGCTCGACGCCTTCGCAGGCTTCACCGACGAGCCGGGGCGCCTAACGCGGCTCTTTCTGTCCGACGCGCACAAACGCGCCGCCGCGGCGTTCATCGCATGGTGCGCCGAGGCGGGTCTTGCGGCCCGGATCGACGCGGCCGGCAATATCGTCGCGCGCTACGAAGGCAGGCGCGCGGGCGCGCCGGCGCTGATGCTGGGCTCGCATATCGATACGGTGCGTGACGCGGGCCGCTACGACGGCAATTACGGGGCGCTCGCCGCGCTCGCGGTCGTCGATGAGCTTTCGGCGCGCGGCGAACGGCTCGATCACGCGGTCGAGATCGTCGCCTTTGGCGACGAGGAGGGCGTGCGCTATCGCACGACGCTCACAGGCTCGCGCGCGCTCGCCGGCGCCTATCCGGGGGACGCGCTCGACCAGAAGGACGCGAAAGGCGTCCTCATGCGCGACGCGCTGAAGGCCTTTGGCGGCGATCCGGAGCGCGCCAGCTCGATCCGGGCTGAGAACGTCGCCGCCTTTGTCGAAGCGCATATCGAGCAGGGGCCGGTCCTCGAAGCGGAAGGACTGCCGATCGGCGTCGTCTCCGCCATCAACGGGGCGACGCGTCTCGAGGTCGGGGTGGACGGCGTCGCCGGCCACGCGGGCGCGACGCCGATGAATTTGCGCCGCGACGCCTTGACGGCCGCAGCCGAAATGGCGCTCGCCGTCGAAAAGCGCGCCCGCGCCGAAACCGACCTTGTCGCGACCGTCGGGCGGATGGAAGTCTGGCCCGGCGCGACCAACGTCATCCCCGGCCACGTGCAGTTTTCCATCGATCTCCGCGCGCCCGAGGATGCGCGGCGCGCCGCGGCGCAGGCCGACCTCAAGGGGAGCATCGACGCTATCGCCCGCGCGCGCGGCGTCAGCGCCATCTTCGCCAGGACGCACGACGCGGACGCCTATAAGTGCGATCCGCGCATTGTCGGAGCGCTCATGCAGGCGGTCGAACGGGTCGGCGTCGCGCCTCGCGTCTTGCCTTCGGGCGCCGGGCACGACACGATGGCGATGGGGCGGCTCTGTCCTGCGGGTATGCTGTTCGTCCGCTGCAAGGGCGGAATCAGTCACAACCCTCTGGAATCGATCACGCTGGAGGACTGCGCTTTCGGGCTCGCGGCGCTGACCCGCTTCGTCTGGGATTTCGTCGCGCCTTGAATCTTAAAGAAAACTCGGGAGGAAATGGAATGACCAAGCGGTTTTTCGGCGACGTCGGTCCGGTGCGCTACGAGGGGCCGAAGAGCGACAATCCCTTCGCCTTCCGTCATTACGACCCGGCTCGCGTCCTGATGGGCAAAACCATGGCCGAGCACCTTCGGCCGGCAGTCTGCTACTGGCATAACTTCGCCTGGATGGGCTCGGACATGTTCGGCGCGCCGACCTTCGAGCGCCCATGGGCAGGCGACGACATGAAGGCGGCGAAGCTCAAGGCGGACGTCGCCTTCGACATGGTCTCGACCCTCGGTTTCCCCTTCTTCACCTTTCACGACAAGGACGTCGTTCCCGAAGGGGCGAGCTTCGCCGAGTTCGAGCGCAACCTTGCGGAGATGACCGACATCTTCGCGAGGAAGATGCAGTCGACCGGCGTCAAGCTCCTCTGGGGCACCGCCAATCTCTTCAGCCACCCGCGCTACATGGCGGGCGCGGCGACCAATCCTGACCCGGACGTATTCGCCTACGCGGCGGCGCAGGTAAAAAACGCGATCGATGCGACACATAAACTCGGCGGCGCCAATTATGTGCTGTGGGGCGGGCGCGAAGGCTACGAGACGCTGCTCAACACCGACCTTTCCCGCGAACTCGAGCAGCTCGGCCGCTTCCTGTCGATGGTCGTCGACTACAAGCACAGAATTGGCTTCAAGGGCGTGCTCCTGGTCGAGCCGAAGCCGCAGGAGCCGACGAAGCACCAGTACGACTTCGACGTCGCGACGGTCGCGGGGTTCCTCGAGCGCTTCGGTCTCGAGAACGACGTCAAGCTCAACATCGAGGTCGGCCACGCGGTGCTCGCGCACCATTCCTTCGAGCACGAGGTCGGGCTGGCAGCAGCCCTCGGGCTCCTGGGATCGGTCGACGCCAATCGCAACGACTACCAGTCCGGCTGGGATACCGATCAGTTCCCCAACAACGCGGCCGAGCTCACGGCCGCGATGTATTTCATCGTGAAGGCTGGCGGGATCGCGCCCGGCGGGTTCAACTTCAACTCCAAGGTCCGCCGCCAGTCGATCGATCCGGGCGACCTCCTGCTTGGCCACATCGGCGGCATCGATGTCTGCGCCGAGGCCCTGGTCGCCGCAGCGGCCATGATCGAGGACGGCAAATTCGACGCTCTTCGCGCCGAGCGCTACGCCGGCTGGAATGCGCCCGCCGCGCGGGCGATGCTGAAGCCCGGCGCGAGCCTGGAGGCGATCGCCAAGCGCGTCGCGGACGAGAACATCGATCCGAAGCCGCGCTCGGGCCGGCAGGAATTCTTCGAGAACCTGCTAAACCGCTACGTTTAGAACCTGTTGCGATAAGGGGAACGCCCGAAGAAAAACGAACGGTCCGCTTTACTCATTTTTTGCGGGCGTCGGCGATGATCAGGGATTGGCGCCGGCGAATGGCGGCGCCCGTTCCGGAGCCGGCATGTTTAAGGGCGCGGTGCTTTTTGCGGTCGGGGGGCTCGCGCTCGCGGCGCTGGCGCCATCCTATCTTCAAGGCCCTGCGACAGCGCCGCCGATCGCGGCGCCGGTTCAGGCTTCGACCGCTGACGAGAGCCAATCCGCGAAAGACGATGCGACCCCGGCCCCGGGCTATCGGGAGGCGGTTCTCGACGCCGACGCGCGCGGGCAGTACGCGGCCGACGCGCTCGTCAACGGGGCGCCCGTCCGGATGATGATCGACACCGGCGCGAGCGTGGTCGTCCTTTCCGCCGAGACGGCCGCGCGGCTCGGTCTCGCCGGCTCAACCGCCAAATGGACGATCAAGACCGCGAACGGCTCCACGACGGCCTCGCCCGTCATGCTGGATCATGTCAGTTTCGGCGGGCTTTACATGAACGACGTCCAGGCGGTCGTCCTGCCCGCCGGTGCCGGCGACATGAACCTTCTCGGCGCAAGTTTCCTGAAACGCCTCATCAGCGTGGAAGAGCACGGCGGGCTTCTTGTCCTGCGACAGTAGGGGCGGCGAAGCTTGGGTTGTCTGTCGCGCCCCTGTCATCTAAGCGGAGGCTAAGGACGGTCGCGCGAACCGCAACCCGCTCCCATGCGTCCCACCCCTGGCATGAGGCCCTCCTTGTTCCCCAAACCGTCGCCGCAGCTTTTCCCGAACACCTACGCCTACGAGTTGCAGCCGATGGTGAAGCCCACGGGCTTCCGCGAATATGACGCGCGTTGGCTGTTCGAAAAGGAGATCAACCTCATGGGCGTGCAGGCGCTGGGCCTTGGGCTCGCGCGCCTGCTGAAGGAGCTCGGCGTCCCGCGCGACGTCGTGGTCGGCCACGACTTCCGCAGCTATTCGGCCTCGATCAAGCTCGCGCTGACGGCCGGGTTGATGGCGGGCGGCGCCAAGGTTCGCGACATCGGCCTTGCGATCACGCCCATGGCCTATTTCGCGCAATTCGCGCTTGACGCGCCGGCGGTGGCGATGGTGACCGCCTCGCACAACGACAACGGCTGGACCGGGGTCAAGATGGGCGCGGCGCGCCCGGTGACCTTCGGGCCCGAAGAAATGGGGCGCCTGCGTGACATCGTGATCGGCGGCGATTATAGACCGGAGCGGGGCGGGTCATATGAGTTCGTGCCCGACTTCCCGGCTCGCTACATCGTCGACCTGACGAACCGCCCCAAATTCGGCCGCAAGATGAAGGTCGTCGCCGCCTGCGGCAACGGCGCGGCGGGCGCATTCGCGCCGAAGCTCTTGCGTGCGCTCGGCGTCGAGGTCGTGCCGCTTGACTGCGAGCTCGACTACACGTTCCCGCGCTACAATCCGAATCCGGAAGACCTCAACATGTTGCACGCCATGGCGGAAGCGGTGAGGGAATCGCGCGCCGACGTCGCGCTCGGCTTCGACGGCGATGGCGACCGCTGCGGCGTCGTCGACAACGAAGGCCATGAAATCTTCGCCGACAAGATCGGCGTGATGCTCGCGCGCGACCTCTCGAAACTGCACCCGAACGCGACCTTCGTGGTCGACGTCAAGTCGACCGGACTGTTCCTGACCGACCCGGCGCTCGCCGCCAATGGCGTCAAGGTCGACTTCTGGAAGACCGGCCATTCGCACATCAAGCGGCGGGTGCGCGACTTGAAGGCGCTCGCGGGCTTCGAGAAGTCGGGCCATTTCTTCTTCAATGCGCCGGTCGGGCGCGGCTATGACGACGGCTTCGTGACCGCGATTGCCGTGCTCGACATGCTCGACCGCAACCCGGGCAAGTCGATGGCCGATCTCTACCGCGACCTGCCGAAGACCTGGGGCTCACCGACCATGTCGCCGCACTGCGCGGACGAAGTGAAGTATGACGTGGCCGATCGCGTCGCGCGGCGCTTCATGGCGATGCGCGAGAAAGGCGAGCCGCTCATCGGACAGGCGATCCGCGACATCGTCACGGTCAACGGCGTGCGCGTCACCGTCGCGGACGGCACATGGGGCCTGGTTCGCGCCTCGTCGAACAAGCCCGAACTCGTCGTCGTCGTCGAAAGCCCGAGGTCAGAGGCGCGCATGCGCGAGATGTTCCGCGCGGTCGATCGCGTCTTGCGCGAAAACGCGGAGGTCGGCGCCTACAATCAGACGATTTGAGCGGGCTAAGCCCCGCTCGCGCCTCCCTTCGAGGGCGCATCGCTTTTGCTGAACAGGAACGGCGCGACATCGGAGACGCCGGGGCCTTTGACCACCGCGAACGGGGCCGGGCGGCAGACGGCGAGGGCCGACAGGCCGACGCGCGCCGTCAGGAGGCCGTTCAGGACGCCTTCGCCCATGCGCGCCGAGATGCGCGAGGCGATCCCGTGCCCGACGATCTGCTGCACGAGGCTGTCGCCGACCGCCATGCCGCCGGTGATGGCGAGATGGGCGCCGATCGAGCGGGCGAGCTTGATGAGGCCGAAGAGCCCTGGCCTGCCGCCGTAGATCTCGGCGATCCGGCGCACGAGCCGGATGATCTGGGCGATCACGAAGATCACATCGAGGATCGCGCGCGGGCTGATCGCGGTCACGAGCGAGACGCGCTTCGCCGCATTGGCGATCTCCCCTTGCGCCTTCTCGTCGAGCGGCCGCAGCAGCGCACGCTCGGCGACGTCGATGAGGTCGCGCCCGTCGATGATCGCCCGGGCTGCGTCCTCTGTCTCGGCCCGCGCCCGCGCGGTTTCGGGCCGGTCGCGGTAGAGCGCGACGAGCTGGCCGACGAGTTTTCGCGCGGCCAGCCGGTCGTCGGCGGCGCGGGCTTCGGCGAAGGCGACATGCATCTCGGCGATCCGCGTCTGGTGCGCAACCGCATAGACCTCGCGCGCGACGACGCCGATGAGGCCGATCAGGAAGAGAACGCCGAAGGCAAGGCCGATGAGTCCAAGCGACTCGGCCTTGGCGAACAGGCCCTCGATCAGGTTCGTGGTCCATAGGCCGAATGCGAGCGAAAGGAGCCCGGCGAAGCCCGCCCAAAGGAAGCTGCCGAGGCTGAACCGCCAGCGTGACAGAAGTCCGGACTTCTGCGCCGCTTCGACCTGCCGCTCCGCCTCGTCGATCGGCGCCGGCGCAGTCTCCGAGGGGATCGGCTCATGACTCGACTGGATGATCGCGGACGGCGCGATGGGGGCCGGGGCGTCGTCGACCGCGACCCGCGCGTCGTCGAGCCGGAAGGCGCGGGGGCGGGGAGGGCGCTGGTTCATGCGAGGCGGTCGCCGATCAGGAACTGGAGCGCGCGGTCGAGCCGGATCTGCGGCGCGGGCTGGCCGCGGGCGGTCAAAGGCGGGCGAAAGCGCACGAACCGCCAGTCGTTGTCGGCCTCGGGCAGGGCGACCGCGTCGCCCTTGAAGATCGCCATCGGGTCGGCCGGAAGCTCGCCGGGAAAGACGGCCGCCTCGACCACGCCGTCGAATGTCTGTCCGCCAATCTTCTCGCCCGCTTCGGGCACGCCGATGATCGCATCGAGCGTCTCGCCCTCGTGCCGGATCTCGGCCTCGCGCGTTGCGCGGACGGCTGCCAGCGCGATCACGTCGATCTCGGCGCCGACGCCCTCGGCGCGGGCGATGGCCTTGGCGGTCAGGGCGCGCAGGATCGCCTCGAGCCGGTCGTGGCTCGTATGGTGCAGATGGTCGGCCTTGGTCGCGGCGAACAGGATGCGGTCGATGCGGGGACGGAAGATCGATGCGAAGCGCGACGACCGTCCGGCGCGGAAGGCGCTAAGGACGTCAGTCAGTGCGTTTTCGAGATCGCGCAGCGCGGCCGGACCCGAGTTCAGCGCGGTCAGCGCGTCCACGAGCACGATCTGCCGGTCGAGCCGGGCGAAATGATCGCGGAAGAACGGCCGCACGACGTGCGACTTGTACGCCTCGTAGCGCCGCTCCATCATCGCGGCGAGCGAGCCTGAGGGGATCGCTTCGTCATCGCCGAGCGCGATCGGCGCGAAGGTCAGCGCGGGCGAGCCTTCGAGGTCGCCCGGCATGAGAAAGCGTCCGGGCGCCAGGGTCGAGAGCGCATAGACGTCGTCGCGCGCGCGGCGGAGATAGGCGGTGAACTGCTCGGCGATGTCGCGGGCCGCGTCTTCTTCCGCCGCAGCGTGCGGATCGAGACCCTTCAGCCCCCCGCGCCATTCGGCCGAGAGCGGCGCGCGGGCCGCGGTCTCGCTCGCTTCGAGCGTCTCGCGCGCCCAGGTCGCGTAGCTCTTGTCGAGGAGCGGCAGGTCGAGCAGCCATTCGCCCGGATAGTCGACGAGGTCGATTGCGAGGGTGGACGCCCGTCCGCCCCAACCCGCGGCGCTCTCGAATTCGATCGTAAGCCTGAGTTGCGCGATGCGCCGGGTCGATTGCGGCCAACGCCGATCGGGGCCGCTCAGGCTCGCAAGGTGCTCCTCGTAGGCGAAGCGCGGCACCGCGTCGTCCGGCTGCGGCTCGAGCCTCGCTCGCGTTAGGCGTCCCTCGGCCGACGCCGCCAGCACCGGCAGCCGCGCGCCGGCGATGAGATTGTTGACGAGGGCGGTCAGGAACACGGTCTTGCCGGAACGCGAGAGGCCCGTCACGCCAAGGCGCATGCCCCCGCCGGAGAAATAGTCGCCGAGCGAGCGGGCGACGAGGCCTGCCTCGAACACTAGATCGGTGAAGAAGGACAAGGCGGGGTCCGCGCGTGAAATCGGCCGCGCCTATTTAGGGGGCTCGAACCGGTTTGGACAGGGGCTCAACCTGCGCCGGCTTCGAGCTCCGCGGGCGTGATGTAGAGCGCCAGAAGGGCGGACTTGCGCGCGATCTCGTCCCAGCGCGCGACCCGGAAATCGAGGGCGGCCACAGCGGAGGTCGGATATTTGGCCGCCATGCGGCGCAGTTCTTCGTATGCGCCGGAGCCGACGAGCGAAACCGCAAGCTCGCCGAGGCCGGGATTATGCCCGACCAGGCCAACGCGCGCACGGGAATCGGGCAGGGCCCGCGCGCGGGCGAACAGCATGGACTGGGTCGCGTCATAAAGTCCGAGCTCTTCTTCGAGCTCGACCTTGCGCGGCCAGGCGGCGGCGAAGATCTCCGCAGTCTCCTTGGCGCGCGCGGCGCCCGAGTGGATGAGCACGTCCGGGAGCATCTTGCGCGCCGCAAGCGCCATGGCCACGCGCCGGGCGTCTTCGCGGCCCCGATCCGTCAGCCGCCGCTCATAGTCGTCTCGGCCCACGGCGGGCTCGGCCTTGGCGTGACGGATGAGAAACAACCTGCGCATGGCCGAAGATTGCTTGAGCGAGGGGCAGTAGGCAATAGGCAGTCGGCAGTCAGCTCCGCGCTTGCTAACTGCCTGCTGCCGCTCTCGCCCGCTCAGGAACCTCAGCTTCTCGAAGATGCGGCCACGCGTAGTCGGGAAGACGAAAGGCGTCGGTCATCTCTCGCCGGAAGGCGAGCCGCGCCACGCCCGGGAGCGCGCACGCCCTGACGACCAGGTTACGCGCCAGGAGCCCCAGATCGGTCTTCGGAGCGAAGGCTGCGGAAAAGCGTTCTGCGGCCTTCTGCTTCGTAGCGATGAAAGGGCGAAGCCGCGTTTCATAGTTCCGGAACGCCTCGTCATGCCGCCCGCCCGCACTGCCGAGTTCGCCGGCCAGCACATAGGCTGCGACGATCGCGAGGGCGGAGCCCTGTCCCGCCATCAGGGAGACGCAGAACGCGGCGTCGCCCAGGAGCGCGACGCGGCCGCGGGACCAGCTTTGCATATGAATCTGGCTGACGCGATCGTAGTAGAGCTCGGGCGCCTCATCGAGCCGGGCGAGGATCTCCCGGCATTCCCATCGTCCAGCGCCGAACCTTTGCCGCAGAACCGCCTTCTGGGTTGCCGGCTCATGCGCCGCAAGCGCGGCGTCGCCGGCTGCGGAGAAGACGAACAGAAAGAGCGTGCGATCGTCCCTCAGAGCCACGCGCCCGAGCATCACGCCCGGTTCGTTGTAGATCACGTAGACGTTCTCGTCGCGCGGGCGATAGCCCTCCGTCTCGAACGCCGCGACGACATAGCCGAGAGGCTTCTCGAACTGAGGCTCAGGGCCGAACATGAGCTCGCGGATCTTCGAATGCAGCCCGTCGGCGCCGATGACGAGATCGAAGCGCCGTTCGCCCGCCCGCGCGAACTGCACACGCACGCTGTCTCCCTGATCCTGAAGGCCGACCAACTCGTCGCCGAAAATCGTTTCCGATGACCGGCTCGCCTTCTCGAACAAAGCGCGTGAAAGGTCGCTGCGCTGCAAAGTGACGAATGTGCCTCCGGTAAGCGCGTCAAATATGCGTTCGCCGAAACGCGCGATACGTTGGCCGTCGCCGTCGACGACCCGCATTTCGCGGATATGGTAGCCGACTGCCTCGAGGTCGCTCGCCAAACCCATTCGCTTGGCGATCTCATAACCCACGCCCCAGAAGTCGATGACGTAGCCGCCTGCGCGGAGCGCAGGCGCACGCTCGGCGAGGGTCGTCTCGAAACCCGCGGCGTTCAACCAGAAGGCGAGCGCCGGGCCCGCGATTCCGGCGCCAGCGATCAGGATTTTTCCGCGGTGCATGCGGCGCGCGTATCACCCCGGGCTGTCGAAACTAAGGTCTCGGCAGTCGTCGCTGCGTCGCCAGCCGCGGGCTATCGCTCCCGGCGGCTCAGGAACGCCAGCTTCTCGAACAGATGTACGTCCTGCTCGTTCTTGAGCAACGCGCCGTGCAGAGGGGGGATCAGCTTCTTCGCCTCCCGCTCGCGCAGCGTCTCGGGAGAGACGTCCTCGTTGAGCAGGAGCTTCAGCCAGTCGAGCAGCTCCGACGTCGTCGGCTTCTTCTTCAGGCCCGGCGTCTCGCGCAGCGAGAAGAACGAGCGCATCGCCTCCTCGACGAGACGCGGCTTGATCGACGGATAGTGCGCATCGACGATCGCGCGCATGGTGTCGGGATCGGGAAAGCGGATGTAGTGGAAAAAGCAGCGGCGCAGGAACGCGTCGGGCAGCTCCTTCTCGTTGTTCGAAGTGATGATGACGATCGGCCGCAGTTTGGCCCGAACCGTCTCGCCTGTTTCGTAGACGTGGAACTCCATCTGATCGAGTTCGAGCAGAAGGTCATTCGGGAATTCGATGTCCGCCTTGTCGATCTCATCGATCAGGAGCACCGGGCGGACAGGCGAGGCGAACGCCTCCCAAAGCTTGCCGCGCCGGATGTAGTTTGAGATATCGGAGACGCGCGGGTCGCCGAGCTGCGAGTCTCGCAGGCGCGACACGGCGTCGTATTCGTACAGGCCCTGTTGCGCGCGGGTTGTCGATTTCACGTGCCAGGCGATGAACGGCGCGCCGATCGCCGCGGCGATCTCCTCGGCCAGCAAAGTCTTGCCTGTGCCGGGCTCTCCCTTGACCAGCAGCGGGCGCTCGAGCGCGATGGCCGCGTTGACCGCCGTCTTCAGTTCGTCGCCGGCGACGTATGTCTTCGTGCCCTCAAAACGCATGCGCTGTCTGCTCCTCGGAACTTAAGAGAGCGGGACGCTCACGAAGTCATCGCTCCCTTAACGGTCTCGATCAGCTGCTTCAACGTGAAGGGCTTCGGCAGGAAGACGAATTCCTGCTTCTCCGGGAGATTGCGTGCGAAAGCGTCGTCGGCGTAGCCGGAGACGAACACGACCTTCGCGGTGAAACCGCGCCGGCGCAGTTCGGTCAACATGGTCGGTCCATCCATTTCCGGCATGATCACGTCGGAAACGATGAGGTCGATCGGACCGCCGGCTTCTTCCGCGACGCGGAGCGCCTCGAGCCCTGAATCGGCCTCGAGCACGGTGTAGCCGCGCGAGGCGAGCGCGCGCGAGGCGAACGCCCGCACGGCCTCCTCGTCTTCCACCAGCAGTATCGCGCCGCGGCCGGTGAGATCAGGCTCGGGTTTCGCGGGCTCTTTCTTGACTGGCTCATCCGCCTCCGCCTCGATGAGGCGCGGCAAGAGAATGCGAAACGTCGCGCCAGCGCCAGCCTCGCTTTCGCAGAACACGTAGCCGCCCGTCTGCTTGACGATGCCGTAGACCATCGACAGGCCGAGGCCCGTGCCCTTGCCGACCTCCTTCGTCGTGAAGAACGGCTCGAAGATCTTCGCGCGGACATGGGCCGGGATGCCGTGCCCGGTGTCCTCGACTTCGATAAGCACGTAGTCCGCGGGCGCAATTTCCAGCTCCTTCAGGCCCGCGCACTCGGATGCGTGAAAATTGCGCGTGCGCAGGGTGATCTTGCCGCCATGCGCCATCGCGTCGCGCGCGTTGACGACGAGGTTGACGATCACCTGCTCGAACTGGTTGAGGTCCGCCTTCACGAGCCAAAGGTCGCGGCTGAGTACGACATCGAGCTGGATCGTCTCGCCGACCAGCCGGCGCAGCAGCATTTGCAGCTCCGCCAGGACGTCGTTGAGCTGCAGCGTCTGCGGCCGAAGTGTCTGCCGGCGCGAGAAGGCCAGGAGCTGACGCACCAGTCCCGCCGCCCGGTTGGCGTTCTGCTTGATTTGCATGATGTCCTGGAAGGACGGATCGGTCGGACGGTGGTTGGCGAGGAGGAGATCGCAATAGCCGATGATCGCGGTCAGGACGTTGTTGAAATCGTGCGCGACGCCACCCGCGAGCTGGCCGATCGCCTGCATCTTCTGGCTTTGCGCGAGGTTCTCCTGGAGCGTCCGCTGCTCGGTGGTGTCGAGGGCGAACACGATCGCGCTTGCGCCTTCGTCGCTCAGCGGATCGGCGGCGGAGACGAAGAGCCGCGCGGATCGCGCCGTGTCCGCTCCCTCGAGGGCGACATTGATCGGCGCGATCTCGGCCTCTCCCCTGGCCGCCGCTTCGAGCGAGGCTCGTAAGGCAACGCGATCGCGCTGGACGACGAGCTTGAAGATGTTCGGCGCGCCATCCGCGCCCTCGACTTTCAGGGCGTCGGGCGCCAGGCGCAGGAAAGCGGCGTTCGGACGCAAGAGCGCCCCGGCGGCGTCGACCGCGGCGATTGCGACCGGCGTCGAATTGAAAATGCGCGCGAAGCGAACCTCCGCCGCCCGCAAATCCTCGTCGTCCCTTGTTTCGCCCGGTGCGCGGCTGATCACCAGCGACCGCGAGGGACCCGGCGCTCCGTCACTCGAAAAGGCGATCTTGTGAAAGATCCTCGCCGGAAGCACGCGGCCCTGGCGGGGCTTCAGGTCGACGTCGAACTGCTTCGTGACCACGTCGCCTGGCCGGCCGGACATCGTGGTCAGCACAGCGCCGCCGTTCCCGGCGACGATGTCGTCGATTTTGAGCTGGCCGAGCCCGAATTGCGCCAGATCGTAGTCGAGCCAGCCCGCAAGAGTTGCGTTCATGTGCACGATCGCCCCATTGGGCTCGGCCGAGAAGAAGCCGGCGGGGGCGTGGTCGAGATAGTCGATCGCGTGCTGGAGGTCCTGGAAGAAAGTCTCGTGGCGGTCATGCTCGCGCGTCTCGTCCGAGACGGTCCAAAGGGTTGCGCCGGCTCGCGCAGCCAGTTCGAGAGGGCGCACGCGAATGCGATACCAAGCGACGTCGCCCTGCCGGTTGGGCGGGGGAGAAAGGCGCAAGTCCTCGCTCGCCCGCCCGCCGGCCTTGGCGGCCTGCGACAGCCGATAGACGGATTCCGATACGTCGGGCGAGCCGGTGAAGAGGCGCTCGACCGGCCGCATGTCTCCGACCGCGCGAGCGCCCGAAAGTGCGCGGTAAGCGTCATTCGCGTAGAGGATGCGAGATCCCGAGTCGGTGACGAGGAGCCCGTCCGGGCTCGAGTCGGCGATCGCCTTGGTTGTGTCGGCGCGCGTCGCCCGCGTTGGAATCTGCAGAAATCCGAAGGCGAACAGCATAACGCCGAGGGCGCCGCAGAAGGCCAGCGCTCCGACCATCCAGAAAGCAATCGGCGCGGCTGCGCTGGGCGTGAACCAAGCGGCAAAGAGGAGTCCGGCCAGAGCCAGCGCCAACAACGCCAGCACGACCGGGTTCGCGCTCCGCTCGATTCGGTCGATCTGGGCGGCGGGCGGCGGCGATTTCACGGGGAGAATCAAACCCAAGACACATCCCTTTTGCGAGCGCGCCAACTCATACGCTCACGCTTCGTGCTAGCATGGGGCCGGCTTCATGTCTCGGCGCGGAAAAGCCGGATCCGGGCGAAAATGGGACGAAAGCCACAGTTTTCAACGGGGTCGCGTTTTGTTATGAATGCCGCGTTGGCTCGATCCGGGGCCGCACGGGGCATGACGCCGACCTGGCGAAGTTCGAAGACTTCGCGAGGCGTGTTTCCTTCGAACGCTCTGGGGCTTGCGTACGGCTGGCGCCGTCGCCGCCAGAGCGGGAAAAGTTGGTTTGCGCAATCGGCGGCGCAGACGTTGGATTTGGCATGCAGTGGCTTAGTGATCTTCCGTTCGGCGATAATCGCGTTGTTCAAATCGGATTTTTGGCGGCCTGCGGGATCGCCGCGCTGGTCGTTCTGGCGATCATTTACAGGCTGGTGTTTGCGCATCGGTTGCGCGTTCCCGGAGGCCGAACCCGCCAGCCGAGGCTGGGGCTTGTCGATGCATTCAGCCTCGATGGGCAGCGCCAGCTGGTCCTGGTGCGTCGCGACAATGTCGAACATCTCATCATGATCGGCGGCCCGAACGACGTGCTCGTCGAGTCGCAAATCAACCGCGCCCTCGCGCTGACCCGTGAGGCGCCCGCGCCGCGCGCTGAACCGGTCGCCGCGCCTCCGCCGGTCCCTGCGGCGGCTCCAGCGGCCGCTAAGGTCCCCGCGCAAGCAAAAGCGGCGGCCGCGCCGCCGCCTGTTTCCGCAGATGTCCGTCCGATCCGGCCGCAAGGGGCGGCTCCGGAACGGCCAGCCCCGGCGGCGTCCATGCCAGCCGCTGCGCCGCCAATTCCAGCGGCGCCCGCTCCGCAAGCGGCGGCGCCGACGCCCGCGACCGGGCCGGCAGTTCATGCGTCGCCAGCCCCCGCGCCGTCCGGACCAGGGGCTTCGCCGCCCCCGTCCGCGCATCCGAAGCCCCTCCCCACGCAGCCGGTTCCCGCGCCGCAGCCCGCCGCGGCGAAGCTTGTCGAGCCCGCGGCGTCGAGCGGGCGTCCGCAGCCGCGTCCGCTGCCGGCTCGTCCTTCGATGCCGCCTCCCATCACTCCGGCCGCGGCTTTTGGCCGTCCCAACGTGACGCGATTGCCGGAAAAGCATCCGGCAAATCAACCGCCGGCGCAGCCCGTCGCCCCGAGAAGCTTCGAGAGCGCTCGGACCGGCGGGCCCGCGAAGTCCGAATCAGCGGCTGGGCCGCCCAAGCCAGAATCGCGGGACCAGACCTCGGCGCCGGTTCAAGTCTCGGCGACGATGGCCGCGACGCCGGTCAATCCGCCGGCGAGCGTGAAGGTTGAGGTGAAGCTCGATCAGCCCGAGCCGGCGCCCGCGGCCTCTCCCGCCCCCAATTCCTCCTCCACGCAAAGCGCGGGTCAGCCCGCGTCGGAGAAGACGCCGTCCAAGGTCGAGGACCCGTTTGCCGGCCTTGACACCCTCGAGGCGGAAATGGCGCGTCTGCTCGGGCGGGAAAGGTTGAACTGACGGCCTAGCTTATTCGGGCTCGCGATTCGCGCGCCTCGGCGGAAGCCTACTCGTCGCGATAGATCTTTTCGCGGCGCTCGTGGCGCTCCTGCGCCTCGACCGAAAGCGTCGCGATCGGGCGGGCGTCGAGCCGGCGAAGCGAAATAGGCTCTCCCGTCTCGACGCAATAGCCGTAGGAGCCGTCGTCGATTCGAGCGAGCGCCGCCTCGATCTTCGAAATCAGTTTGCGCTGCCGGTCGCGAGCGCGCAATTCGATGGCGCGATCCGTCTCCGATGAGGCCCGGTCCGCGATGTCGGGGTGGTTCTCGCTTTCGAGCTGGAGGGCTGCGAGCGTGTCGCGGCTTTCGACCAGAATCGCCTCGCGCCAGGCGATCAGTTTGCGCCGGAAATACTCGCGCTGACGCTCATTCATGAACGGTTCCGCATCCGACGGCTTGTAGCTTTCAGCGGCGACATCGTTCATGAGTGATTCCCGTCCCTGATTGGAAATTCGCGGCCTTATAGCGATCCCTAGATAAAGGAACAATGACTATCGTTGGGGCGCCGTTACGGCGCCGGCAAAACCTCCGTGAAGGCTGGAAGGGCGCTCGGGGGGCGCCGCCGCATTTTGACGCAGGCGGCTTGCCAGACGGGACGGCGCGCTTCACCTTATCGAACGGCGCTCGGTCTGCGGCGGCGCAGCCGAATGGAGGGTTTTCCTTATGTACAAGCGGATCATTCTTGCGGTCGACCTCGCCGAGCCGCTACCGAAACCGAAGGGGCTTGCGCAGGCGCTCGAACTCGCCAAGGCGGGGGGCGGCGAACTGAGGCTCGTGAACGTGCAGCCCGTCGTTCCGGCCACGTTCATGGAATACGTTCCGGCCGATTTCGACCTTGAGCAGAGCAAGCGCGCGAAGGAGGCGCTCGACGCGGTTTTGGCGGATATCGATTTGCCGGCCAACCGAAAGAGCGCGGCGGCCCGCGCCGGCGGCATCTACCATGAGCTCTTGGAGGAGGCGTCGGATTGGAACGCGGACCTCATCGTCGTCGGCTCGCATCGCCCGGTCATGAGCGACTATCTGCTCGGATCGAACGCCAAGACGATCGTACGCCACGCCCAATGCTCGGTGCTGGTCGTCCGGGAATGACCAATCGTCAAGCCGCCAGCGCGCGCATGGCGGCCTCGACCCCCTCCGGCGTCAACGGAAACATGCGGCGCTGAAAGATGTTGGCGATCATCTGGGTGGACTGCGAATAGGCCCAGTGTCGCTCCGGCGAGGGATTGATCCAGACCGAGCGGGGCCACGTGACAATCGCGCGCTCGAGCCAGACCTTGCCCGGTTCCGGGTTGAGGTGCTCGACGGAGCCGCCGGGCGTGACGATCTCGTAAGGACTCATTGACGCGTCGCCGACGAAGACGACGCGATGATCCCGACCGTAGGAATTCAAGAGATCGCGGGTCGCTACGCGCTCCTCGTAACGCCGGCGATTGTTCTTCCACACGCTCTCGTAAAGGCAATTGTGGAAATAGAAGTGCTCGAGGCGTTTAAACTGGCTCTGTGCGGCTGAGAAGAGCTGCTCGGCCGCCTCGACGTGCCAGTCCATCGAGCCGCCGACGTCGAGAAACAGGAGGACCTTCACCGCGTTACGACGCTCGGGCCTGAGCTTCACGTCGATAAAGCCCTTATCGGCGGTCGAGCGGATGGTGCCATCGAGGTCGAGCTCCTCGGCCGCTCCCTCGCGCGCGAATCGCCTGAGCCTGCGCAGCGCGATCTTGATGTTGCGCGGTCCGAGCTCGGCGTCGCCGTCGAAATCGCGGAACTCGCGTCGGTCCCAAACCTTGACCGCGCTGCCGCGGCGGCCTCGATCCTGTCCGATCCGCACGCCCTCGGGGTGGTCGCCATAGGCGCCGAAGGGAGAGATTCCGCCGGTCCCGATCCACTTCGCTCCGCCTTGATGGCGTCCTCTCTGCTCCGCCAGGCGCTGGCGCAGGGTCTCCATGAGCTTGTCGAAGCCGAGCTTCTCAAGCTCCGCCCGCTCTTCGGCGCTCAGATAGCGCTCGGACATGCGACGCAGCCATTCCTCGGGCAATTCTCTCCCTTCGACGGCCGTCGCGCCATCGAGGACGCCCTTGAAGGTGCTCGCAAAGACGACATCGAACTTGTCTAGATTCCGCTCGTCCTTGACGAGGAGAGCGCGCGCGAGGCGGTAGAATTCGTCCACCGACTTTTCCGCCAGATCGTCCTCGAGCGCGCGCATCAGGTCGAGATATTCGCGGGGCGTCACGGGAACGTGCGCTTGCCGCAGATTGGCGAAGAACGTGAAAAACATGGTTTTGAATTCTAGCGCGCGCCAAGCGAGCCGTGCAATGCTGGCGCCCGACTCGAAGCTCATCAACCGCACATGGCCGCCGTCGTCGACCGTCACGCCTTCATCTTGCCGCGCGCAGTCGCGCCGGACGTCGAGATATTCGCGATCGGCGACATTCACGGACGCCCGGACCTCCTGCATGCGCTCCTCGACGACGCCGCACGTGAGCCGAAGCGGCGGGAGAAGCGCGCGCTCGTCTTCCTGGGCGACCTGATCGACCGCGGCCCGGACAGTCTGGGCGCGATCGATCTCACGCTCGGCGCGCGCGAGCGGGTCGGCGCCGACGAGTTGATCGCGCTCATGGGCAACCACGAGGCCATGATGCGGCTCGCGCTCGATCCGAAGTCTCCCTGGGAAGTCGCGCTCGACGCGCTCGCCAATTGGCTTCGCAACGGGGGCGTCGCGGTCGTGCGGCAATTCGCCGATTTTGGGGTTGCGCCGGGCGGCCCCGACGAACTCCTGACCGTGCTCCGCGTCGCGCTGCCTGAACGCGTCCGCGACTGGCTCGGCGCGATGCGATCGCATTGGCGCTCGAGGGACGTTCTTTTCGTCCACGCGGGCGTCAATCCGCACATGGCGCTGGACGCCTTCCTCGCCACCCCCTGGAATACGCCGCTCAGCGAGATGGACGAGGAGCGCCACTGGGCCTGGGTGCGCTGGCCGTTTCTAGAATATGAGCCCGGGCGGCGGGGATTCAGCGGCCTGTTCGTCGTCCATGGCCACACGCCGAACGACGCCAAGCCGAACGCGTCGCATGAGGATCAGATCGCTCGCTTCCGCCTCAACCTCGATGCGGGCTCAGGGCTGACGGGCATGGCCAAGATGGCCGTCTTTCGGGACAACGAAGCCAAGGTCGTGACGGCGCTTGGGCCGACGAACCGGATGCTTCGCGGCGAGTGACGCCGCCCCGCTGATCCCTAACGAAAGGTCGCGTCGCATCTGGCGCTTCGCGCAATGACGGGGCGCGTCACGGTTCAGGCGTCGAGGCGGATGGCGCCCGCCGCGGCGCCGTTCGGGCGGCGTGCAAAGTCGACAGGCGCGCGAGCGATTTCAACGGCTTGGGCGCCAAATTGTGCAACTTCTGACGCGAGCGTCGTTAAGCGCGCCCCCAGCGGCGTGGGTGAGGGCGAGCGGTGGAGGCGGCGCGGCCACGTTTGCGGTGTTAAGCCATAAGGGGCCAGGCGCAAGCGCCCGTCGAGGCCACTCGATTCATTCGCGTCATTGCGAGTTTAAGCGGCCGTTTGGCGATCCACGCCAATGAAATGTATGTCATACGTCTGCTTCGAATAGACAAGCGAAATCAATATGTTATCTATTCGTCTCTTTTTAGCGAAGCGAAGCACTAACCCGCCGCGGCGCTTCAGCCTCGGCCTGCTTTCCGCTTCCAGCTTCGCCGGCGCGTTCCAGCCGCGCGTCACCTCGGCCTCGTGGGTGACGAGCAGGGAGACCTGGCCCGAGAGGCCGGACCAGAAGTCCGGGCACAACGTGAGTTCGCCCTTCGTCCACCGCCATGGAGACGCGCTGCGCCGCTCCTCCGGATGCAGTCCGTCTTGCAGCCGCTCGTCGTCGAGGGAGACCGTGTGGGGTGCCCCGCGGCTTCCCGAGAAGACGAGCCCGTGGAGCATGACCCCGAGCGCGCGCGGGTCGGCGCCGCCGACAAGGGCCGGGACGAAGGCATTGGACTTCAGCCGGACATCCCGCGCGTCGGAGGGGAAGAGGAATACGGCGGCGTCGCCTTGCGTGAGCGGTCGATGAACCTCGCCGTCGACGATAAGATGCAGGTCGGCTTCGCGCGAAGGAGTCCAGCCGATCGCTTCGGCTCGCGCCATCAGGCGCTGACGCGCGAAGGCGAGAACCGGCCCGTCGAGCACGACCGGGCGGCAGAAGTCTGCGTGCGTCTTCTCTTGACCCCGATCGAAAGCGTCGAGGGGCGTCCCGGCTTCGTCGAAGAAACCGCGGTTGCCCATCTCCATGTAGCTCTCGGCCGGCAGGTTGTTGGCGATAAGGATGTCGTGGCTGTCGAGTTCGACGTGCCAGTATGAGACTTCGTCGACCTCGATCTGGGCGATGGTCGCGCCGTTGACGAGGTTCGCGGCCGGAATCAAGACCTCGCCGCAGAGATCGATGCAGATCGAATGACCGGTCGAGACGTAGAGATCCTGCGACGGCCGGTTCGGGCCGAACGCGTCTTCAGCGATTCGGATCGGACGCACGAGGCGCGGATTGGCGTGCGCGCGGCAGTCGACGACGCTATGGCCGAGCCACTTGACCCGGCGAAGCTCGCCTGAGCTTGTCTCAACAAGGTCGCCGACCTGGAGCGTTTCGACCGGCGCGTCGCCTCGCGCCGTGCGGATCAGCGTGCCCTCGACGAAGCAGGGGTTGGGCGTCAGTACGTTACTGACGAGAACATCGTAGCTGAGCGAACCCTCATGAAGAAACAATGAGGCGGTTGCGAGGCTGGTGGGCTGTTGCCCGGAATAGGAAAAATTCAATGTGCCTAGACCATGAGTTCCGACCACGGCGTAAGGCGAGGTTGTTTGCGTCAATTGGAATTGAGTGAACGTTATGGAAGATGGATTTCCTCCTGGAATGGTCGCCGTCAGCGAGCCGGTCACGGTGTCGGTTGTGTAATCGACCGCTATGGTTCCCGTTATGGTGGCGAAAGTGTTTGTCGAGCCGTTTTCAAGTTTCACGTCCGTGAAAGTAATGTCTACAATGTTATCGGCCATAACGTCGCCTCGCCCCGATGCGCCTAAGCCCGGATCGTGGCAGAGTAACAGCGAAATTGCTTTTGTCTATGGGCGACGCTGTGGCTTGGCTGCGTACATAATAAGAACAATTTTCAACTCAGCGTGATTTGCGTTGAAAGAACCTGTTCTCCACTGTCCGGGGAACGCTTTGCCTTTAGGTAAGGGATGGGCGCGCCACGTTAAGGCGCTCGGGGACAGTGCGGAGCGCTTCGGGCATGCGAACCTGGATCAAGGACCCTCTGGCGATTCTGGCCGAGGACGCCGAGCGGGGACTGATCGTCGAAGGCGCGCGGATCGTTGACCTGGTCGCTCGTGGCGAGACGCCGGGCGCCGTCGACGCCGTGTTCGACGCCTCCCGGCACGCGGTGCTACCGGGCCTCATCAACACCCATCATCACTTCTACCAGACGCTGACCCGAGCCCACCCTGATGCGATCAACAAGGCGCTGTTTCCCTGGCTCATCGCGCTCTATCCGATCTGGTCGCGGCTGAAGCCGAGTCATCTGCGGCTGGCGGCGCGGCTGGCGCTGGCGGAGCTTCTGATGTCCGGCTGCACGACGGCGGCCGACCATCATTATCTTTACCCGGCCGGACTCGAGAACGCGGTCGACGTCGAGGTCGAGGAGGCGCTTGCGCTCGGCATGCGGATGACGGTGTCGCGCGGGTCAATGAACCTGTCCGTCAAGGACGGGGGTCTGCCGCCCGACAACGTCGTCCAGGACGAGGAGACGATTCTCGCCGACAGCGAGCGCGTGCTGAAGCTCTTCCATGATCCGAAGCCCGGCGCGCAAATCCGCATCGCGCTCGCGCCTTGTTCGCCCTTCTCGATCTCGAAGGACCTGATGAGCGAAAGCGCGCGTCTCGCCGAACGCCATGACTGCCAGCTGCACACGCATCTCTGCGAGACTGACGACGAGGAGCGGTTCTGCCTCAAGATGTATGGGCTGCGGCCGGTCGATCTCCTCGAGGAGACCGGGTGGATGTCGAGCCGCGTCTGGTTCGCCCATGGCGTCCATTTCAATGCCGACGAAATCTCGCGGCTGGGCAAGGCCAGAGTCGGCGTCTGCCACTGCGCGGCGTCGAACATGGTGCTCGCCTCGGGCATCTGCCGGACCTGCGAACTCGAGGCGGCGGGCGTCGCCGTAGGCCTCGGCGTCGACGGATCGGCGTCCAATGATTCGTCGAACATGATGGAAGCCGTTCGCCACGCGCTGATGATCGGACGCCTGCGCTACGGCGCGGAGAAAGTGACGCATCTCGACGTCTTGCGCTGGGCGACCGAAGGCTCGGCCCGCTGCCTCGGGCGCTCCGACATCGGCCGGATCGAGGAGGGCTACGAAGCAGACCTTGCTCTGTTCACGCTGGACGAAGCGCGATTTTCCGGCGCGCACGATCCGATCGCCGCGCTTGTCATGTGCGGCGCGCACCGCGCGGACCGGGTCATGATTGCGGGGAAATGGCGCCTCGTCGACGGCATGCCGGTCGGGCTCGACCTCGCGGCGCTGATCGCGGAGCATAAAGCCGCGGCGCGGGATTTTGCCTGACGCCAGGCTTGCGGCGTCGCGCGCGTCGGGAAATGATCGAATCCATGACCGCCCTCCTGATCCTCTTCATCGCATCGATCTGGGCGGGCGCGCAGAATGCGCTCGCGGGCGGCGGCTCGTTCATCACTTTGCCCTCGCTGATGCTGACGGGCATGGACGCGCGAGCGGCGAACATCACCTCGACCATCGCGCTCTTTCCCGCGCAACTCGTCACGGGCTTCACCGGACGGTCGGACTCGGAGAGCCCGCCCGGCCTCACGATGACGACGCTCTTCGTCCTCAGCCTGATCGGCGGCGCGCTTGGCGCGCTCATTCTGTTGTGGACGCCGCCAACGGTCTTCGCCCGCCTCGTTCCGTGGCTCGTCCTGTTCGCGACCGCGCTCTTCGCCTGGGGCGGCTTTTTTCGCAAAGCCCCGCAACCGGGCAAGACGCATCTGCCGCCCTGGGGAGCGGCGGTCGTGCAATTCTTCATCGCCATCTACGGCGGCTATTTCGGCGGCGGAATCGGGTTCCTGATGATGGCTTCGCTGACGATGGCGGGCCTTGCGGTGCGCAACGCAGGCGCGAGCAAGAATATTCTCGCCGGCGTCATGAACGCCTCCGCGGTTGCGATTTTCGCGTTCTCGAGCGACGTTCATTGGATTCAAGCCGGCGTCACCGCGGTCGGCGCGTCCTTCGGCGGCTGGGCCGGCGCGCTGATGCTCAAGACGGTCAACGAAAGGCTCCTGAAACTCGGCGTGATCGCGATCGGCGTCGCGCTCACGATCGGGCTGTTCTGGAAGGCGGCGTAATCCTTAAAGCGTGGAGCGAGCGGAAGTGAATGTTGAGCTGTTTACGGCCTTCGTCCTGATCACGATCGTCTTGATCATCACGCCCGGCCCCATCGTCACCCTCATCATATCGACGGGCGCTACCCAGGGTCCGCGGGCTGCGCTGACAACCGTCGCCGGCACGACGCTCGGTAGCGCCTTGCTGCTGTCGGCGATAGCCTTCGGGTTGGACTGGGTGCACGCGCACGCCGATCAGTTGTTCGAAGCGCTGCGCTGGACTGGCGCGGCCTACCTCGTTTGGCTCGGCGTGCAGGCTTGGCGGCATGCGGGAGAGGGCGGCCAGAGGTTGATGGAGACAGGGCGGACCCAGTTCGCGCGCGGATTGCTGGTCGCGCTGTCGAACCCGAAGACGATTGTCTTCTTCACCGCCTTCCTGCCGCAATTCATCGACCAGCGTCTGCCGGCGGGACCGCAATTGGCCGCGATGTGCGTCGTCTCGGTCTGTCTCGCCGCGGCGTCGGATTCCGCTTGGGCGGTCGCGTCGGGTCTCGGACGCGCGTGGTTCATGCGACCAAAGCAGGCGAAATTGCTCGGCCGACTCTCCGGAACCGTTTTGATCGGCGGGGGCATATGGCTTTCCCTGGCCAGACGCCCGAACTGATCGGTCGAGGTCCGGAAGTCTATCGCGCCGACCAGCCGGCGGGCCGAGGATTATCGATGTCGAACCTGACAACAGTTGTTTCTGTCGCGGGGGCCTCGTTCGTCGCCTCGTTCGTCGAGGCGGTCGAAGCCCTGACGGTCGTGCTGGCGGTGGGCCTTGCGCGCGGCTGGCGTCCGGCGCTCACGGGAGCGGCGGTAGCATTGGCGACGCTCGCGCTCATTGTCGCGAGCGCCGGGCCGCTGATCGGCCGGATTCCGATTCATGCGCTGCAGGCGACCGTCGGCGTCCTCTTGCTCCTCTTCGGCCTGCGTTGGCTGCGCAAGGCGATCCTGCGATCGATCGGCGTGATCGCTCTCCATGACGAGGACGAGGCGTTTCGGCGTGAGACCCGCGAACTCACCGACCTCGAGCTTGAGCGATCCGCTGGCCTCGACTGGATCGCCGGCGTGACCTCCTTCAAGGCGGTGCTGCTCGAGGGAGTCGAGGTCGTCTTCATCGTCATCGCCGTCGGCGCCGGGGGGCTTCTGTGGCTCGCGAGCTTAGGCGCCGTAGCGGCCTGCCTCGTTGTGGCCGCGACTGGAGCGGCCGCGCTGGGGCCGCTCTCTCAGGTTCCGGAAAATGCGCTCAAATTTGCGGTCGGCGTGATGCTTTCGGCCTTTGGCCTGTTCTGGACCGGCGAGAGTCTCGGGGTCGCGTGGCCGGGAGGCGACGCGGCGATCTTCGCTTTCGCCGCGCTGTTCCTCGGCGTTGGAGCCGCGCTGGTTGCGCTCTTGCGGCCGAAACCGATGGAGCCCGCATGATCGGCGAAGTCGTCAAGCAACTCGTTGGCCTCTTCGTCGACGACGAATTCATGGCCGTCGGGATCCTCGTCGCGGTCGCCGTCGTCGCGCTCTTAACTCTGCTTGGCGTTTTGCCGACATGGACGGCCGGCCTTGTGCTGGCCGTCTCCTTGCCGAGCGTGCTTGCGGCAAGCGTCATGCGCAGCGTGCAGCGGGCGCGGCGAACTGGCCCGCAGGAGTAGGCGTTGCGCGCCTCGCCGCGCACGACGCGGGGCACGCGCAATCACCGAAAGCGTGAAAACTGACGGCCTTGCCGGTCTTGAGATTGTCGCGTTCGCGCGCCAAGAGGCGTTTTTTGCAAAGACGAGACTTGTCCTCATGAAAGCGTTTGCTCCGCCTCACGTCGTCGCAGTCCACCACCCGGTCTTGCGGACGATTCACTGGCTGATGGCGTTCTTGATCTTCGTCGCGCTCGCGCTCGGCGTATGGTCGACGCAACTGCCGCGCGGCGATCTTCGCTCGGAGGTCCTGTTCGTCCACAAGTCGTTCGGGGTCACGGTGCTCGCGCTCGTCATCCTGCGCGTTGTCGTCCGGTTGATTGCCGGCGCCCCGGACTATGCCGCGCCGCTTGGCCGGCTCCTCCACGCGGCCGCGAACGCCGCGCATCTTGCGCTCTACGGTCTCATGATCGCTCTTCCCGTCACTGGCTATCTTACGTCCAGCGCCGGGGGGCATGAGGTCTCGTTCTTCGGCCTCTTCGACCTGCCGAACTTCGTCCCCAGGGACAAGGCGCTCGACGAGGGGGCGGGCGAGGCGCATGAGATATTCGCATGGGCGATTGGGGCGACGCTCTTCCTTCATCTGGCGGCGGTCGTGTGGCACGCGCGATTCAAGCGCGACACGGTGCTGACGCGCATGTGGCCGCGTTTCGCGCCGCGGGCGGCCGTGCGCTGACTCGCCGCCCGCCTCGATCTCGCAAAAGCAGGGCCCCCGTGCTATATCTTTGGCCTAACAGGGGTGAGAGGTTCGTCATGGCGCAAGGTTTGACCGCCCGGATCGTCGGGCTTGCCGGCAGCGATCCGCTGTTCGCGCGCATTCGGCAGGAAGCGGAAGAGGCGATGGGTCGCGAGCCGGAACTGGCGACGTTCCTGATGACGACGATCCTGAACCACGAGACGCTCGAAAGCTCGGTCGCCTACCGGGTCGCGGCGCGGCTCGACAATCCGGACGTGTCCGCAGCGTTGATCCGCCAGACCTTCGCCGAGGCGATCGCGCGCGATCCCTCGATCGGCGAAGGGTTCCGGGCGGATATCATGGCGGTCGCCGACCGCGACCCGGCCTGCCTCCGGATGATGGAGCCGCTGCTCTATTTCAAGGGGTTCCAGGCGCTCCAGGCCTATCGCCTCTCGCATTGGCTCCTGAAGGCTGGCAGGCGCGACTTCGCGCTCAGCCTGCAGAGCCTTTCCTCTGCGGCGTTCGGGGTCGACATCAACCCCGCCGCGCGCATCGGCAAGGGCGTGTTCATCGATCACGCGACCGCGCTCGTGGTCGGGGAGACGACGGTGATCGAGGACAATGTCTCGATCCTGCAAGGCGTCACCCTCGGCGGAACGGGCAAGGAGACCGGCGACCGGCATCCAAAGATTCGTCACGGCGTTCTGATCGGCGCCGGGGCCAAGATTCTCGGCAACATCGAGATCGGCTATTGCGCGCGCGTCGCGGCGGGGTCGGTCGTCCTTGCGCCTGTGCCGCACAACAAGACGGTCGCCGGCGTGCCGGCGCGCATCGTCGGCGAAGCGGGTTGCGCGGAGCCGGCGCGCGACATGAACCAGATCCTGGCCGATAAGGCGGGCGAGGCCTAAAGCCTCGCCTCCGCACTTGTGGAGAGCCGCCGCTTTGTGGCAAAGCCTGCGCGTCCGAACAACGAGCAGGATCGGGTAGCCGGGTGGATAAAGCCGAGATCGTCAAGCTGCGCGAATTCCTGCGCAAGTCGTTTGGCGCGCCGAAGTTGCAGGTGACGCCGAGTTCGAAGTTCGCCGAGGCCGCGGACGTGTCGCTCGGCGAACGAAAGATCGGCGCGATCACGGTGGACGACGAGGACGGCGACCGGTCGTTTGCCTTTGAGATGAAGGTGCCGGTGGGGCGCCCCGTGCTGCAGGACTACCTGAGGAAACTGTTCGAGAACGACAAGCTGACCGTCTCGGCGAGGTTGAAAAAGACGGATTCCGTCGAACTCAACAACGGCCCAGAATTCCTTGGAATCGTGTCGGCCGACGATCCGAAGGGACAGACCTTCACGCTTCAGATGGCGATCCTGGATATCGACCTCGACGAGGAATGAGATTCCAATGCCGCTCTATTCGCTGGAAGGACGTCGCCCGACGCTGCCGCCTAAGGGCTGCTGCTGGGTCGCGCCGAGCGCCTGCCTGATCGGAGACGTCACGCTTGGGACCGACGCCGGCGTTTGGTTCGGGGCGGTCTTGCGAGGGGACAACGAGCCGATCGTCGTGGGCGCGCGGACGAACATCCAGGAAGGGTGCACGCTCCACACCGACATGGGGTTTCCGCTTCAGATCGGCGACGACTGCACGATCGGCCACAACGCCATCCTGCACGGTTGCACAATCGGCGATGGCGCGTTGATCGGCATGGGCGCGGTTGTGCTCAATGGCGCGAAGATCGGGCGCGGATGCCTCGTCGGCGCACGGGCGCTGATCACGGAGGGAAAGAGCTTTCCCGATCACTCGGTGATCGTCGGCGCCCCGGCCAAGGCAGTCCGTACGCTCGACGCGGAAGGCCTCACTGCGCTTCGCGCCTCAGCGAGCCACTATGTCGAGAAGTGGCGCCATTTTGCGTCGGGGCTGAGGCCGCTGGACGACCAGCCGTAGTCCCTGGCGGGGTCAGAGGACAATATCCTCGCTTAACCGCTCTTCCGGCAGCGGTCGCGAGAATTCGACTGCAATTCCCTTGTCGAGCAGGCGCACGACACGGGCTGGCGTGGAGCCGACAAGCACCCGGGCGCCAATCGCCACTTGTCCTTCGACGGCGATCGCTGCGCCCGACATCGAGAGATCGATCACACTGGCCGCGAACTCGTGTCCGTTTGGAAGCTTCAGTATCGTGCGTGGATCGCGCGGCGCGATCCGTTCGTGGCGGCGATCTTCGGGCAGTCCGAGCAAAGCCCGGTTCGCGAGCCAGGTCAATTGATCCGCCAGTCTGTCGCGTTTGGCGAGCGGAAGCTTCATTTGAATCGCGAAGCCGCCGGGAAACGTGCGGGCGACGGCTCCCTCGAGGCGGCCGACCTGGTTCAGGTACGTGACAATCCGCTCGCCGGACTGGACGCCAGCCTCGGAGGCGAACGCGATTCCGCCCGGGGACATGTCGATCGTCACGCAGTCGAATTCCTGGCGATCGGATCGCATGAAGCGTCCGGTCAGCCGGACCTTTACACGCTGATGCCGTCGGCGTTCGACGGCCGCAGGCTCGGTGATGCTCCATGCTAAGGCGCTCACGAGCAGGTGCTCCTGGGTCCGGCTCGTCGCGCCGGTCATCGACAAGGACAATGAACTGCGCCGAGCAACTAACGATCTCGCGACTGTAAGGCGCGAGCATTAAGACGATATTACCCAGACTATATCCCGTAACGTGAGTTTCAGCGCCCCTCGCGAGAATAGACAAACAAATGTCCGCGCTGGGCAAACGGCCTCGAGGGAGCGACGGCGGCGGCCTTCGGAACGGGGCGCTCATGCATCGGCAATTCGAGGGGGCGGGACGAAATCAAGGTCGCCGCCCCGGCGCCAGCGAGGCCAAGCCATTGCGGCTGCGATTCAACCGCGATGGACCCGAGCATGCGCGAACGCGTCGACCCCTGATGCCGGAGGGGCAGCAGCGTTATTTCGACTTCGAGCGGGAGGAGACCGGCTGGCCGGGCTTCTGCGCAAAGCAGATGGGGCTCAGCCTTGCCGGCGGCGCGGCGAAGAATGCACGAGACCTGGTCCCGATCGGCGGCGCGCCAGAGCTCAAGGAACGGCGTTCCCCGAAGCTCCCGCAACATCAAGGCATTGGCTCTGGATCCCGCGATCCGCAACGGAAAGCCGCGCCGATCGTCGAGGTCGAGCATGAAGGTGTCGGGCAGGATGCTGCGAATCGCGCCAGGCTCGATGTCGTTTCGTTCAGGCGCGCCGCGGTCCCCTTTCACGGCATTCCAGTAGTCGTAGAGCGCGTTTGAGACCGCGAGCATCATCATCTCTCCCCTGCGACCAGCCGGAGCGTGTGTCTCACAAAGGAACGTACCGTGGGCCGCTGCGCCTCACCGCACGTCAGGGCGCAGGGAACATGCCGGCTGGGCGGCGGGCAAGAGGGCGATCGCGCTTTCCGCAACGATATGTCGGCTTAATAATAACGTCGTGCAGAAAAATAGCGCGTGGCGGGTGAATCGGCGTTAAGCACGACCGGGACGTCCCGTCTTGGCGCCGAATGGACTTTGGGGCTATGCGACATTTCCCATGGAAGCGCGCAATATTTGAAAAAAGGCCTGTTCGAGTATGAGTTCAACCGAGCCGCGCACTCTTCCGCGTCGCGAACCCATGTTCAACGCTCCCGCCGTCGTGATCGCGCTGGCGCTGCTGTTCGTGGCGATCTACGCGGCGTTCGCCTGGGCGCCGCCGGCGATCCAGGATCTCGTCATCCGTGATTTCGCCTTTGCGCCGGGACGGTTGACGGTCTCCTTCTGGCCCGCGCGCGCCATCGATCTCCTGATTCGGGCGAATACCGACCTCAACGCCCTCGAGCAGGCGCGCGCCATGCGTCAGCTGCATGCGCTGACCGGCGGACCCAAACTCTGGACGCTTCTCACCTACGCCTTCCTGCATGGCTCGTGGACCCATGTCCTTCTGAACACGATCTGGCTCATCGCGTTCGGGCCGCCGGTCGCACGCCGATTTGGGACGGTAAGGTTCCTCACATTCATGGCGGTGGCCGCCGTCGTGAGCGCGCTCGCTCAATGGGCGAGCGCGCCGATGGAATTCGCGCCGCTGATCGGCGCTTCCGGCGCCGTTTCGGGACTGATGGGAGCCGTCACGCGGTTCATGTTTCAACCTGGGGCGCCGCTGGGTCCGCCAAGCTGGAGGGAGCCCATGGGCATCGAAACCACGCCGCCTGCGAGCCTGCGGGAGGTTGTCGTGGACTCGCGGACGCGCATCTTTCTAGGCATATGGCTCATCACGAATTTCGTCTTCGGGGCTTTCGCGCAGGCCCTCGGCCTTTCGGACATGCCCGTCGCCTGGGTCGCCCACCTCGGCGGATTTGCCGCCGGCCTCTTTCTTTTCCCGCTGTTCGACCGGCGGAAGGCCGTGGCGAACAGCCGTCTCTAGCCCCCGTTCGCCGCGGCAAATCCCGCCGCGGTCGGCAGGCGCGCCAGCATTGCGATCAGCGCGCGGTCGCCCAAAACCGCGGTCCGTTCGCGGGCCTTCAGCCATGCGCACGCGTCTTCGATCGTTTCCGCATCGTTGAGCTTGACCGCGGCGACGGCCTCGTCGACGTCGACGTCGCCCAGACGGTGTCGCGGCTTTTCCGGCAGGAACGCCTCATGAACCGCCCGGAAGCACGAATCCGCGTGGACCACGATGAGGGCGTCCTCGTGATCGTGGCCCGTGCGCGCGAGCTCGTCCGCAAGCGCATTGGCGCGTCGCACGACCTCCGGCGGCGACGTTTCTTCCGGAGTTCGCAGAAGGCCGATCCTTTTCATGCCGAGCCCGAGCCACAATTGTCCGCTCGCCCATGAGAGAGGAATGGAGAAAACGAGGCCCGCGATAGTCGGCGACATCCACAAGACGAGCGAGGGGGAAATGAGCGCGGCGGCGAACAGAGTGATCAACCCGAGGACCGCGTGCGCCCGATGGCGCCGCGCGATGCTCTTGAAGGGGATCGATCCGTCGTCCCGGCGCTGCGGGTTCCAGCCGGTGTCGCGTCCGGAAAGGATCTGCGCCACCGAACCGGACTGGATCAACATCATGATCGGCGCCAGCGCCGCTGAAATGATGATCTCGACGAAAGTCGACGCGATGAGCGCAAGCGCGCCGCCGCAGCCGCGCCGCGTTGGCCCGTCGAACAGCGCAATGATCAGCCCCAGGAACTTCGGCGCAAGGAGGATCCCGATCGTGAGCTCGAACAGTTGCAGCGCGCGCTGGTAGTCAAACCGCGGCCACGCCGGGAACAGCGAGAAATCCGCCGTGAAATACTCGGGCCGGATGTAGTGCGACTGCAGCACCAGCACGATGCCGACGATCAGTTGCGCCATCCACAGGGGCGAGGCGAGATAGCCCATGATGCCGGTCGCGAAGTGCTGGCGCGTCGCGGCGACGAAACCTCGCGCGCCGATGATGCGCAAATGCTGGAGATTGCCCTGACACCAGCGGCGGTCGCGCGCGGCGAGATCGATCAGCGAAGGCGGGCTCTCCTCGTAGGAGCCCCCGAGCGTCGGCAGCATGTAGACCGAATAGCCCGCCCGGCGGATGAGCGCCGCTTCGACGAAGTCGTGGCTGAGGATATGCCCGCCAAGCGGCGGCTTGCCCGGCAAATCGGGCAGGCCGCAATGGTCGGCGAAGGCGCGGGTGCGGATGATCGCATTGTGGCCCCAGTAGTTGCCGTCGCGGCCCATCCAGGCGGTGAGCCCCGCGGCGATCACCGGCCCGGCGATGCGGGCGGCGAACTGCTGCAGGCGCGCGAACATGGTGTTGCGGTTGATGACGAGGGGCAGGCTCTGGATGATGCCCGCGTCGGGGTCGGCCTCCATGGCGCCGGCCAGACGGACGATCGCGTCGCCCGACATCACGCTGTCGGCGTCGAGGACGAGCATGTGCGGGTACCGGCCGCCCCAGTTGGTGACGAAGTCGGCGATGTTGCCCGCTTTGCGGCTCGCGTTCTTGCGCCGCCGCCGGAAATAGACGCGCGCGCCGGGCAGGCGCTCGCGCATCGCCAGGAACGCGCGCTCTTCCGCGATCCAGACGTTGGCGTCGGTCGTGTCCGACAAGAGGAAGTAGTCGAACGCCGGGCCGAGGCCGGTGCGCTCGACGTCCTCGAACATCGCCTGCATCGCCGCGAAGACACGAGACGGCGTCTCATTGTAGATCGGCATCACGACTGCCGTCTTCTTGGTCAGCGCGGCCGGCAGGTCTGGCTTCTTCAAATCGGTCAGGAGCCAGAGAAAGCCTACGATGCTCGCCATGAACGAGAACGCGACCCACGAGAACGTGATGACGAAGAGGACGACCAGGACCCACTCGAGGGCAGTGGTCGTGCCGACCCCGACGACCTTGTACATCTGATAGGCGCCGTAGGCGGTCAGGGCGACCGCGCCGCCGAACACGGCGAGCCGCGCCATGATTGGGGTCGCGGCGAGGCGCGGATTGATCCATTCGCGCCGCTCGCGCCGCGAGAAGCGCCGGAACGACTGCGCCGGCATCGCGAGCGGCGCGAACCCGGGCATCGCCCCGCCGAGGGACGAGCCCGTGTCGCTCGCCGGCGCTTCGGCCGGCGGCAGCGTCAAGCTGTCCATCGAAAGAGCCATGTCTCGCTGACTGCCTGATTGTCGATCTTGAGCGTCAGTCTGAGCTCCGAATAGGTCTCGGACCCTGGATCGAGGTCGAAAACGACGCGAACCGAATGCCTGTCCTTGTAGGGGAAGAGCCGCACGGAAGCGACCTTGCCGGGATTGGCGGCGATGTCCGCCGTGGCCGCGGCGGCCTTCTGGGGATCGGCGAAAAGGTCGCCCGTCATCTCGACGGCGAAGCGGGGATGGTTGCCGACCTTGCCGGCGCGGCTCGACGTGCAAGTCGCCAGAGGCGGCCGCGAGGGCGGCGTCCAGCACCAGAACTGGCGATAGGCGAACGACTGGGTCGTGCCCGCCGCCACCGCCGTCTTGGGTCGCCACTGCGCGATGATGTTGGCGTTGGTTTCGGAGGGAGCGGGTATTTCCAGAAGCCGAAGATCGCCCTCGCCCCAGTCGCCGATCGGCTCGATCCACAGCGTCGGCCGCAATTCCCACCGGCCTTCGTCATCGTAAAACGCGTCAAACGCCCGCGAACGCTGGAGCAACCCGAATCCGCGCGGATTGACGTCCGAAAATGCGGAGATCTGCAGCGTGTCGCGATTGACGACCGGCCGCCACAGCCACTCGCCCTTGCCCGAAAGGATCTGCACGCCCGTGACTTCGTAGACCGCCGCGCGCCAATCGTCCGTGCGGCGGTGATCGAGGCCGCTGAAGAAATAGTCCCCCGCCATCGTCCCGATGCCGATCTTGTCGGTCGCCACCCGCGCAATCAGCGTCATTTCCGTGTCGATGAGGGTCGCTTCGAGCGGACGGATGGTGAAGCGGAACGACCCTGTCACGCTGACCGAATCGAGGAGCGCGTACATGGTCAGCGTGTTCGAGGCGGGGGGCGGTTTCTCCACCCAGAACTCCCGGAAGAGCGGGAATTCCTCGCCCGGATCGTCGCCCGTCCGAATCGCGAGGCCGCGCGCGGTTACGCCGAAGTTCTGGCCCCGCGCGCGGGAGCGGTAGAAGCTCGCGCCCTGGAAAATCGCCGCGTCTTCGAAGCCATGGTCCGCGGCTTTCAGGATGCGCAAGCCTGAAAAGCCGAGGTCGCCCATGGCGGCCGGGGGCTGGAGCTTGCCGAAATCGAAATCCGCCGGATCGTAGATGACCTTCTGCGACAGCCCGTTCTCGACGATGTTAATCGTGATCGGCGTCGTATAGACGAAGCCGCGGTGCAGGGGTTCAAGCGAAAACCCAACCTTTTCGTCCGCCCAGATGGCCGTCCCGGGAACGCGGCGGATCGAGGCGTACTGCTCGAAATTGAGTCCCGAGAAGACGGCCGGCAGCGGCGTCTCGGGCGGCTTGTAAGGCGCGGCGGCGAGCTTGGCCGCCGCGGTCAAGACCGTGTTCGGGCTGAAGGGGACCGGCTGTCCGAGCGGTTCGGCAAAAGCCTTGGTCACTACGCCCCGTGCGTTAGCCGCCGCGAGCGCCCCGCCGAGCGCCAGACCCAAAAACTCGCGACGTTGCGGTTCCGCCATGCTGACTTCGTTCGCTGTGGATCGACCGCGACGCGGCCCACTCGGCGTTTTCATTTCGGACAGAGCAGCCAATGAGGGTCCCGCGAGCCGGAACGCCACGCTTTCCCGCCCCAGGAGCTTCACGCTGTTGTATATATTTTTTTGCGCCGCAGCGAGACGCATTTTGTCTCAACGTTTGAAAATGGATCCGCCTCGATGGGCGGCCGACGGGTGGAACGGCCGCGCGTCTTCGGCAATAACGCGGAAGGCGGCGATTCGGCGGCGAGGGAAAGTCGAGCCGTCGCCTGGACCGGAGGATAATTCGCCATGAGCCCGACGCCGCGCCGCTGCCTGACTGTCGTCCTCGCCGCAGGGGAGGGCGTCCGCATGCGCTCGAGCCGGCCGAAGGTCATGCACGAGATCGGCGGCCGCTCGATGCTCGCCCATGCGCTCGCGGCGGTCCATGAGGCCGGCGCGGACGACGTCGCGGTCGTCGTCGGCCCGGATCGCGACGACGTCGCGGCCGAAGCCAAGAAGGCCGCGCCGGCCGCGGCGGTGTTCGTCCAGCGCGAACGGCGCGGGACGGCCCATGCGGTTCTAGCCGCCCGCGAGGCGATCGCGCGCGGCTACGACGACATTCTCGTGACCTACGCCGACATTCCCCTGATCCGCGGCGCGACTCTCGCGGCGTTGCGCGAGGGCCTGGCCGGGGGCGCGGGCCTCATCGCGCTGGGCTTCAGGCCGGCCGACCCGACCGGCTACGGACGGCTGGTCGAGCGCGACGGGCGGCTCCTCGCCATTCGCGAGCACGCGGACGCGACGGAGAAAGAGAAGACGGCCCGGCTCTGCAATGCGGGCCCCCTCGCCTTCATCGGCTCTGACGCGCTCGCGATGCTCGAGGCGGTGACGCCCGATAACGCGCAGACGGAATATTACCTGACCGATCTGGTCGAGATCGCCAATGCGCGAGGTCTTCTGGCCCGCGCTGTGGAGGCCGAGGGGGCGGAGGTCATGGGGGTCAACGACCGCGTCCAGCTCGCCGCCGCCGAGGCGGCGCTGCAGGCGCAGCTTCGCCGGAGAGCGATGCTCGAAGGCGCGACCATGATCGCGCCAGAGACCGTGTTCCTGTCAGTCGACGCCAAGATCGGCCGCGACGTCCTGATCGAGCCGCATGTCGTGATCGGCCGCGGCGTCGTGATCGAGGATGGCGCTGTCATCCACGCCTTCTCGCACCTCGAAGGGGCGCGGGTCGCGGGCGGGGCGTCGGTCGGGCCTTACGCAAGGCTCAGGCCCGGCGCCGACATCGCCGCGAAGGCGAAGATCGGCAATTTCGTCGAGGTCAAGCAGGCGACGATCGAGGCGGGCGCCAAGGTCAACCATTTGAGCTACATCGGCGACGCGCGCGTCGGGGCCAACGCCAACATCGGGGCGGGCACGATCACCTGCAATTACGACGGCTTTTCCAAGTATAAGACGGACATCGGCGCGGGCGCCTTCATTGGCTCGAACTCGGCCCTCGTCGCCCCGGTCGCGATCGGCGACGGAGCCTATGTCGGCTCGGGCTCGGTCGTGACCAAGAATGTCGCTGCGGACGCGCTCGCGGTCGCCCGCGGCCGGCAGGAGACGCGCGCCGGCTGGGCGAAGGCGTTCCGGGCGCGCCACAAGAAGGGATGAAGGGGGCGCATGACCATGTCGGCCGCGCTTAAGCGAGCGCGGCTGACCAGTTGCGCCCGAGCGACTATTTCCTTTGCGAAAGCCCGGGCTCGCGCGTTATGCCGATGAAGGCGGCAATCGGAGGAGGCGATGGAGACGGCTCAGCGCGCAGCGGGAGCGCGGCTCTTCGACGCGGGTTTTCAGGCCGAGTTCGCCGAACTCGTCGCCTGGCGGCGGGACGTCCGGCGGTTTCGCTCGGGCTCCGTTCCCGAGGCGACGCTAAACGCGCTCTTCCATCTGGCTGCGCTCGCGCCGTCGGTCGGCAACTGCCAGCCGACTCGCTTCGTCCGCATCGACGAGGAGAACCGCCGCGAGGCGGTCTGCGCCAATTTCGAAGCGACCAACCGCGAGGCGCTCGAAATGTACGCGGGCGAACGCGCCCACCTGTACGCCAAGCTGAAGCTCGCGGGCCTCCGCGAGGCGCCCGTCCATCTGGCGGTCTTCTGCGACGAAGCGACCGAGCAGGGCCACGGCCTCGGGGCGCGCACCATGCCGGAAACGCGGCGCTACTCGACGGTCTGCGCGTTGCACACCTTCTGGCTCGCCGCCCGGGCGCACGGCCTCGGCGTCGGTTGGGTGTCGATCCTCGATCCTATCCGGCTCGGCGAAACGCTGGACGTTCCGCCGACGTGGGCCTTCATCGGCTACCTCTGCGTCGGCTGGCCGCAGGAGGAGCACCTGACCCCGGAACTCGAACGCGCAGGCTGGCAGGCGCGCATGGGCCATCCGGTCATCAGGCGGTGAAAGGCGGCTCATGGATGGCGCGCCGGCGCGCGCCGTCGTAATTTGACGCCCATGACCGAGGTCAAGACCGCCGAAACGACGCCGTCGCGCCTCACCGCGCGGGCGCTGATTGTCGGCGACCGCATCGACACCGCCGGGCTCGAGCGGCCGGACACGATCTCGCTCTTGCCGCTCGCCTATCGCGTCGGCTCGCACGGAATGGTGGCGCTGTTCCGCTTCGGCGTCGCGGTGATGGTGGGCTTAACGCCGCTCGAGGAGGAGGATACGCTCGCCAAGCTCCAATCCCGGGTCAGCGGCGAGCGGGCGCGCGGCGACGACGAGACGGCGATCCTCGAGATCGCGCCCGAGGGCGACGAGCAGAAGTCGTCCGGCGGCCCGATCCAGATCAAGAACCTGTCGCCGCAGCGCTTCCTCGTGGTCGCGGACGCGCTTTCGAAGACGGTCGCGCTCGCGCGCGACGAGCGCGAGGTCAACAAGGTCTTCGACGTCATCGAACCCTTCGCCGCCCAGCTCGCCGCGCGCGGCACCCCGCCGTTCCGCCGCCGCGCCATGCTGAGGCTGATCGGCCAGGCGCTCCTCGTGCAGCACCGGGTGTCGGGCCGCATCGCGGTCGAGGAGAAGCCGGACGTCCTGTGGGACCGGCCCGATCTCGAGCGCCTCTACCTGCGGCTCGAGGACGAATATGAGCTTAAGGAGCGGGCCGACGTCCTCAAGCGCAAGCTCGATGTCATCGTCGAGACCGGGCACGCGCTGACCGATATCATCGACGCCGATCGCGCGACCCGCCTCGAGGCGGCGATCGTGATCCTGATCGTGCTCGAGCTCATCGCGGCGATCGTCCAGATATGGCTTGCGACGCGCGGACGGTAGTCGACGAACCCGGCGATTGGGCGCCACTTGCTGGCGTTTTTGGCCGGGTGTACCTAACCCATGCGTAATAAAAAATATCTCGGGAGGAGAAAGTGAAGAAACATGTTGCTGGCCTGACATCGGTGATTTTGACGATCGCGTATCCGATGATTGCGAGCGCGCAGACCGCCTTGCCGGAAATGAAGCGCCAATCCTCTGCCCAGGCAGTGCTGGATGAACATTTCGATGCGCTCAATCGCTGCGACTGGAACCGGATCGTCGCCCAGTATCCGGACGACGCGCAGATCAACCTGCCGGGCGGCGCGATTGTCGCAGGGCGCAAGGCGATTGGCGAAATGTTCGCTGGCTTCTGCAAGGAGCCAAAGAACGGTGGCCTGAACGGGCTCAATTTCAAGGTCGAGCACAGCACCCAGATAGGCGATGTTTTCGCAACGCAATGGATCGCGACCGCGGACTTCCTGGCCGAACCCTATCGCGGTTCGGACGCCTACATCACCAAGGACGGGATGATGCAGGCCATGGTCACGACATTCGACGGCGGCGCGCTCAAGATGAAGAAATAGCGAGCGGAGTACTGCCGCAGCTGGTCTGAAGGGTCGGGGATTCAATCATTCGCAGGCCGGTAGCGCGACAGTCAGATCCGCTTTCATGTCGCGCCGCTGCGCGCGGCCCGTGATGCGGGTTGCGCATGCCCCGCAAGGAGGTAAAGGCGAGGCATGCGGAAAAACATCTTCGTGCTCACGGGCGCCGGCGTCTCCGCCGAGAGCGGACTGGGCACCTTTCGCGACAGACATGGGCAGGGGATCTGGGCCCGGTTCGACCCGATGAAGCTCGCGACGCCTCAGGCCTTCGCGCGCGATCCGGAGACGGTGCTCGCCTTCTACGATTTGCGCCGCCGCAACCTCTTGAGCGCCAAGCCCAACGCCGCGCATTTCGCGCTGGCGCGCCTTGAAGCCAGGCTCGCGGCGAACGGCGGCGGGCTTACGCTGGTGACGCAGAACATCGACGATCTGCACGAGCGGGCGGGCTCCGAGCGCGTCATCCACATGCATGGCGAGCTCTTGAAGGCGCGCTGTGAGAACTGCCAAACCGTTCGGCTCTGGCCGGGCGATCTCACCCCCGCCGACGCCTGTCCGGATTGCGGCCGGATCGGCGCTTTGCGTCCGCATGTCGTATGGTTCGGCGAAATGCCGCGCCACCTGGACGATATCGATCGCGCCCTGCGGCGCGCCGATCTCTTCGTCGCCGTCGGCACGTCCGGCGCCGTCTATCCGGCGGCGGGCTATGTCGCGGAGGCGCGCGCTATGGGCGTGCCGACTTGCGAGATCAACCTCGAGGCCGCCGACAACGCCGACCTCTTCGACGAGCGGCGCTACGGGCCGGCGAGCGAGACTGTGCCGGCGTGGGTCGCGGAGGTCATCGCCGGGTAACGGCGAAAGCGGACGCGCGTCACCCCGCCAAACTCGCGCCGTCCTCATGTGATAGGGCTTTGCACATAGGAACGGCGAATAGTGGCGACGGATACCTCCATCCGGTTCAGCTTCATTCCGGCGAACGGCGTCACGCTGCACTGCGCTGAGGCCGGGCCGGCGTCCGGTCCGCTCCTCGTTCTCTTGCACGGTTTTCCTGAATTCTGGTTCGCCTGGCGCGAGTATTTCTCTCCCTTCGCCGCGAGCGGCTTTCACGTCGTCGCGCCGGACCAGCGCGGCTACATCTGACGAGCAAGCCGACGGGCGCCGAGGCCTATCGCCTCGAGGTCCTGGCTCAGGACGTTTTCGCGCTGGCCAGCGCCTTGGGCCGGGACCGCTTTCATATCGTCGGGCATGATTGGGGCGCCTCGGTCGCATGGACGATGGCGGGCCTTAATCCCGAAAGGCTGATCGCCGCCGCCATGCTGCAGGCGCCGCACCCGGCCGTCTGGGTTCGCGCGATGCGGGACGACCCGCAGCAGCGGCACAGGAGCCGCTACGTGCAAATTCTCCGCTTGCCGTGGCTCTCGGAGATGGCGCTGAAAGTCGGGAACTACGCGGCGCTGGCGAAAGCGTTCAAGACCTCGACAAGGCCCGAGGCGTTCTCGCGCGAGACGCTGGAGACCTATCGCTACGCATGGCGCCAGCCGGGCGCCCTGACCGCGATGCTGAACTGGTATCGCGCGCTCTTCGTCGACGAACCGCCGATGCCCGCGCCGCGCAGTCTGACCGTGCGAACCCTGGTGCTCTGGGGCGACCGGGACGAGTTCGGCGCGCCCCAGCTCGCCGAGGAAACCGCAGCGCTCTGCGCGCAAGCCGAGGCGCGGCATTTCCCTGAAGCAACGCACTGGCTCCATCACGACGCGCCGGAAGCGGTGCAGGACGCGCTGCTCGCCTTTCTGCGGCCTGCCAGGGCAAGCTGACGCGCTAAGGATTGGCTCGTCGAGCACGGGCAGCTTCGCGAAGCGCCAATCAGGCCACGTCCTCCCGCGCGCCGACCATGTACTGAACCAGCTCCTCCGTGTTCGTGCGTGCGGTGAGCTTCTCCGCGACCTTGCGGCCGCGATGCATGACGATGATGCGATCGGTGACGGCGAGCGCGTCCGGCATCACGTGGGTGATGAGGATGACCGGCACGCCGCGCTCGCGCAGCGTGCGAATTAGCTCGAGCACCTTGTGCTGCTCCGGCACGCCGAGATTGTTGGTCGGCTCGTCCATGATCATGAGCTTGGCCTCCCAATAGACGGCGCGGGCGATCGCGACCGCCTGGCGCTGCCCGCCGCTCAAGTTCTCGATCGGCTCGGTTAGCGTGGGAAAGCGGATCTGCAGCGAGTTGAGCGTCTGGCGCGACTGGTTCAGCATGTGCCTGTCGTCCAGGGTCTGTACGAGCCGGCCGAAGCGGCGCTTCTTGACCTCGCGGCCAAGAAAAATGTTGGCGCCGACGTCGAGATTGTTGGCGAGCGCGAGGTCCTGATAGATCGTCTCAATGCCCACCCGGCGCGCGTCCATGGGCGTTGCGAACACGGCCGGCCTGCCGTCGAAGGTGATCGCGCCCTCTTCCGCGTGGTAGACGCCGGAGACGCATTTGATGAGGGTCGATTTGCCCGCCCCGTTGTCGCCGAGAAGCCCGACGACCTCGCCGCGGGAAACGTCGAGGCTGACGTTGTCGACAGCGATGAGGCCGCCGAAGATTTTCGTCAAGCCGCGAATCGAGAGCAGGGGCTCGCTCATCGCCGCACCCCTCCCTTCGGGCGGCCCACGATGAGGTCGCGCGACTGGTCGATCAGGACCGCGACGATGACGACCGCGCCGACCACGATGAACTGCCAGAAGGCGTCGACGTTGAGCATGACGAGCCCGGTCGTCAGCACCGCGATGATGAGGGCGCCGATCACCGTTCCAACGACCGTGCCCGCGCCGCCGAACATGCTGACGCCGCCGATGATGACGGCCGCGATCGACGACAAGAGGAGCGGATCGCCGATCACCGCCGAGCCTGCGGTGAAGCGCAGCGTCGAGAGCACGCCCGCGACCCCCGAGGTCGCGGCCGACAGCATGTAAAGCAGGATGATCTGGCGATCGACGGGGATGCCGCTGCGCACGGCCGCGTCCATGTTGCCGCCGATGGCGTAGGTGTGCCGGCCGAACTGGGTCCGGTGCAGAAGAAACATCGCCCAGGCGACGACGAAGGCGGTGATGACGACGGGGTAGGGCAGGATGATCTCCATCCGCCGCAGGAGTTCGCCGCTGACCTCCGGCCGATGGAGGAAATAGAGCCCGCCGCCCTCGCCGCCGAGGTAATAGAGGAGCGCGTCGTTGCCGTAGGCGCGGATGCCGGCGGGCAAGCCGATCACGGTCGAATTCTCCGACATGAGATAGGCGACGCCGCGCACGATGAACGAAGTGCCGAGCGTAACGATGAAGGCCGGCACCTTCAGCTTGGAGATGATCGCGCCGTTGACGAAGCCGACGACCGCCGCGCCGCCGACTCCGGCGGCGAAGCCGGCAAGGACGGAGGGGAACAGCGGCACGCCCGCATTGAAGACGTCCCGGATCGCCAGCGCCGAGAGCACGGAAGCGAGGCTCATCACCCACCCGACCGAAAGGTCGATGCCGGCGGCGATGATGACGAAGGTCTGGCCGAGCCCCAGGAGCAGAACGGGGATGATGGCGACCAGGATGTTCTGCGAATTGCGGATCGTCAGGAAATTGACCGAGCCGCCCGTCGTGAGCGGCACGGCGATGACGAAGAAGAGGGCCATCAGGCCGAGAAAGACCCATGCCCAGATGCGGCTCAGGAATATGGCGACGCGCTGCGCCGGCGTGAGCAGGCCGGCCGCCGCGGCGTCGACGCTCAGCGCTGCCCTCGAGGCGCGTTCGGTCACGGGGCGGTCCTTCTCCCCCTCTCCCCGCTGGCGGGGAGAGGGAAGGGGTGAGGGGCTGACCTTCTCCCCGCAAGCGGGGAGAAGGAACTCACTTCCCCGGGACCTGGTAGATGAAGCGGGCGACCGCCGGATCCTTGACGTTCTCCTTGTCGATGATCGCGAAGCCCGTCTCGACGCGCCGCGGCAGGCTGGTGACGCCGGCTGCGTCGGCGGCTGCGAACATGACCGCCATATAGCCCATGTCGAACGGCTTCTGCGCGAGCACCAGCGTCACGACGCCCTTGTTCAGGAGCTCGATCGCCTGCTTGGTCGCGTCATAGGCGACGACTTGCACGTGGCCGCCGAGACCGGCGTTGACGACCGCCGTGCCCGCGCCGCCCGCGCTGAACACGTTGGTGCCGAAGACGCCCGCGAGATTGGGTTCGCGCGCCAGAATCGCCGCGGTCTGCTGCGCCGCCTTGTTTTCGTCGTCGAGGTTAAAGTCGGGCCCCAGCACTTTGACGTCGGGAAAATCCTTCGCCATTTCTTCTTTGAAGCCTTTCGCGCGGCCTTCGACCGAGCTGACGTTCGGGTTGGTCGAGTTGATGTAGACGGTGCCCTTGCCGCCGATCGCCTTGGCGAGCCCGCGCGCCGCGATCCGCCCGCCCTCGACGTTGTCGGAGCCGATGTAGCTGATCGGGAACTTGACCGGGCCGTTCACGTAGTCGCCGTCGCCGAGATACGTGTCGACGGTGATGACCTTGATGCCGTGGTCGACCGCGGCCTGCAGCGGGCCGACCATCTGATCCTTATCGACCGGGGCGGTGATGATGTAGTTAAGGTCGCCGCGAGCGACCATGGAATCCAACAGCGGCGTCTGGGCCGCGACGCCCCAGGTCGGCGGGATCTGGGTCACGACTTCGGCGCCGAGATCCTTGGCCGCCTTTTCCACCCCGACCTGCATGACCTGGTAGAACGGATCGACCACGCCGGGAAGAAAGCCGATCTTCAGCTTTTCCGCGGCTTGAGCGCCCTCAGCCGCGACGGCCAGAGCAAGCCCCGCAGCCAGCGCGACCAACGATTGCTTTCGCATGTTTCCTTCCTCCCGGACGTTTGACATTTATTTCAGAAAGACGCGCCCGCGAACGTTTGCGGGCGTAGGGGCAATCGAGGCGTTAAATCGCACGCCTTGTCAAGGAGACCTCTGCGGGGCGCGCGCGCCTATGGAGCGTCAGCCTTCGAGTCCGCCGACGTGCTTTTGTGCGTAGAGCGGCAGACCGAGATGGTCGATCAGCGTGAGCTGCGCCTCGAGGAAATCGATGTGCTTTTCCTCGTCGGTCGTGAGCTCCTCGAACAGGTTCTTGGAGACGCGGTCGCTCACGGTGACACAATATTGCGCTGCTTCGAGGTAGAGCGCGCGGGCGTCCATTTCCGCGGCGAGATCGCACTCGATGATCTCCTTCACGCCGCGTCCGATCCGCAACTGGTCGAGCGACTGCATGTTCGGCTGCCCGTCGAGGAACAGGATGCGCGCCACGAGCTTGTCTGCGTGGCGCATCTCCTCGATCAATTCCTCTCGCCACGTCTTCGCGAATTCCTTGTAGCCCCAGTTGTCGAGGATGCGGTAGTGCAGCCAGTACTGGTTGACCGCCGCGAGTTCGTGACGGAGCGCCTTGTTCAAGTATTCAACGACGCGTTGATCGCCGCGCATGGGGCACGCTCCACGAAAGTCTCGAAGGCCGCGTAAACTTAAACTTTAACACGCCGCGAGCGCGCGCGCCATCCGAGGAAGCAAAAACAAGGACTTGTGCATGGCCCCGGTTCAACTAACGTCCGGCCTCATGCCGCGCGATCCTCTTTTTCCCCCTCCCGCCGACGCCGACGCGCGTCGGGCGCAAGAGCCCGTTCTCGTCTACGCGCAGGGCCGGCTGCCGGCCTTCGACGCCGCCTTCTACGCGAACGCCCGCGCGGAGATGACGAAAGTCGGCGAGACGATCATACCCCCGCGCGAGGCGCGCGCTTTCGACGTCCCGGCCGGGCGATTCTTTCGCGTCGTCTGCGTCGAGGGCCCGCAGGTGGGGGACCTCAACCTGTGGAACGCCGCCAATCTTTCCGAGCGCTTCTACAGCGGCAAGACGCGCGCACTGCATGCGACGCACGTGAGCGTCGGCGACCGTCTCTGGAGCACGCTGCCTTGCCTGCGCCCGATGGCGACGATCACGCATGACACGCTCGGCTGGTACGGCTTCGACCCCGACGGCGCCGGCGTGCACGACGTCATCGGCACGCGCTGCGACCCTTACACGAACAGGATGCTCACGGGCGCCGACTACCATCACTGTTGCCACTCGAATCTTACCCGCGCGCTCATGGAGCGGACGAACCTGGCCCATGACGAGGCCGAGGGTCACGTGCACGACGTCCTCAACGTCTTCATGTGCACAGGCTTCACGCGCGACGCGCATCGCTATTTCATGAAGGCGAGCCCGGTCCGGGCCGGGGATTTCATCGAGTTCTTCGCCGAGATCGATCTCATCGGCGCCTTGTCGGCCTGCCCCGGCGGGGATTGCGGCGCGAGCCATTCGAGCGACGAAGCGCGCTGCCATCCGCTCAAGGTCGAAGTCTTTTCTCCGCGTCCCGGCGCGCTTGGCGACTGGCGCCCGCCGCCGGTCAGCGATTACAGCGAGCGTCCCGCCTGACCTTCATCCGAAGCGCAGGCGCGAGCGCTCGCGCGCTCTTATCGCCTCCGTTTCCCGATCGCGCGGCGGCGCAACGGTATGCAGCGATGCGATCAACCTGCGCGCGGCTTCGGCGACCTCGTCGACCGCGCGCTCGAACGCCTCCGCGTTGGCCTGCGACGGCCGCGTGAATCCGCTGACCTTGCGCACGAACTGAAGCGCCGCTGCGCGTACCTCCTCTTCGGTCGCGGGCGGCTCGAAATTGAACAAGGGTCGGATGTTCCGGCACATGGATGATCCTTTCAGTCTGTTTCAAAGCAACGCTTCATCCTGAGGCGGGCCCCATCGTTCACGGGGTCAGTTCGAACACCGCCGTCACGGCGACCGTCAGCTTGTCCTGCCCAGCTTCGACCGGGGTCGGCGCGGCGGTGGCCGTTGCGTAGGCGCGCCCGAATGGCACGGGCGCTGCGCCGCCTTCTTCGGCGAGGGTCATGAGACGGCCGATCTTGGCGCCGCCGGCGTTGGCGTAGATCTCCGCCCTGCGCCTGGCGTCCGCGAGCGCAAGCGGCCGCGCCTTATCGAGGAGCGCGCTCGGGTCGTTCTCGCCGTAGGCGATGCCGTAAATCGCATTCGCGCCCGCCGCGACCGCCTTGTCGATGAGCGCGCCGAGCCGCGATATGTCGCGCACGGTCGCCGTCACCATGTTGCTGACAGTGTAGCCTTGAATCGTGCGCGCGGCCGGCGCGCCCGGGGCAGGGTTGGTCATTTCAGGCGAAATCGAGAAGCTCGAGGTTTGGATGTCCGGGCCGGCGACGCCTTCCCCCTTTATCACCGCAATGAGCGCGTTCACCGCCTTCGCGTTCGCGGCAATCGCCTCGCGCGCCTCCTTCGCCGTCATCGTGACGCCGAGCGTCACCCGGGCGAAGTCGGGCGTCACGCTGACGCTGGCCTGCCCGGCGACCTCGATGTAGCGGTCGCTCGCGATTTCGAGGAGCCGGGTCTGGGCGAGCGCGTTCGGCGCGGCGGAGAGCACCGGAAGCGTCGCGATGAGGCACAGGATACGGCGGTTCATGCGTCCCCTCCCGAAGCGTTCCGCTGAGGCTCACGAGCCGGCGCGCGTCGGCGGTCTCATTTGTTTCAACTTATCCACTGCAACATGCAGATGTCGATCATGCTCCATGACGACATCGAACTCCGGGTAGTGGGTCAGTTTGAATTTTTTGCCACACTGCTTTGCTGGAAGTGTTCGACGGCGCGATCAATTTGAACCCAATCATGTTTCGACTGCTCAAAAACCGATCTGACGGGGGCCGGGTATTTTGGGTCTGCCAGCGCGCCGACTGCGACGCCGATCAGCGACGGTAGGTTGTCGGCCTTCCAATAGATCGTTGACCCGCAGTTTGGACAAAAGTAAGTGTGGACCTTCCCGCCGCTTGCTGCATCGCGGGTGAATTCTTTCTGAGTTCCAGAGATGGCAACGGCGTCGACCGGATAAAAGGCGCCGACGCCAAATGGCGCGCCGGTTCTCCGTTGGCAGTCAAGACGATGACAGGCGACAACCAATTTTGATGGTTCTGGAAGCGTGAGAGCGCCGCAACTGCATCGGGCATCAGCCATTGGAGAACCCTCCGTTTTCTGAAGCGAAACCGCGTTGAGATGTCAAACTGAGACACTACCCGCCATTTTCGAATGATGACGCCGAGGGAACATTGGTCTACGGTAGCCGCCCAGCCGGAATGCATGCTTGGTGGAATGCCGACGGAAGTCCGATACAGCGCGAAAATCAAGACATCCGGCACGCCTTAAAGAGACTGTCAAATCGCGCACGACCCGACCCGACGCGATTGCGTGACCAATGAGATAATAAATTGGGAGGAAGAAATGGAACCGCGAGGCAAAGCCGTTGCGGGACGACGCCAATTTCTCTGTGGTTGTTGCGCTACGCTGGCGAGCGTGGGGTTAGGAGCCAGATTTGCCGCCGCTGCAACTGATCCAGTCGTGGTGCCCGTGGAGAACGCGCCTTTCCATCTCGAAGCATTCGAAAATGAATATGTCAGATTTCTCAACGTTCTCATCCCACCCGGCAAGGTGGGCGCCTACCATCGGCACTCCATCGATTTTGCATATCTTATCTTAGAGTCGACGGACCGCCTCGAGATCACGGTCTTGGGCAAGCCCATGGCGCTGGTACCATTGAAGACGGGGCAAGTGGTGTTTGGTGGGTACAGCAAGGCTCCGCTCGTTCATCAGGTCGCGAATGCGGGGCAAGGCTCGCTCCACGTCATTGGGATAGAAATTCTCGATTCGCAACCTGGGCGCTTTTCTCCTTCTACGAGGGCGGATGTCCCGGCCTACACACCGGTCCTGGATAACGAGCGGGTCCGCGGTTGGCGGCTAGTGCTTCAACCCGGCGAGTCCGCTGCCGCGATCACGCAAACTGCGCCTGGGATACGAATGGTGGTGCAGGGTGGAGATACTGTGGAAAGCGCGCGGGACCTGCCCGACCATGAACTGAACCTCGTTCGCGGCGATTTCGTATGGCAGGCGGCTGGAACGACGAGGGCCGTTCGAAACGTCGGGACCTCGCCAGTCGAATGGGTCGAGTTCGAGTTGAAATGAACGGAGTGCCTCGCGCAAACATCCGGAGCGCCGCTCGCGATATTCGAGGCTCAGATTTCAAGCAGTTGGCGGGTGCAAATTATGGGAACGAATGTCGCCGCACACGTTCATTGCGACCGGCTGCTATCCTCCATTTGCGACGTCCACTGTCGAGATCCCGAATGACCCCTTGACTGAAGGGTTTCAGACGCCGGCCCTTTCGGACGGTCGTGCGAGACGCGGGGGCCGGCGTTTGAAAGCCTCGTAAGGAGGAAACCGCGGGGAGGAAGGGCGCTGTTTGACCGAGCGCGGCCTATGGGGATTTGAGGATCGCGGTCGGATCGCCGATTTGGGGGCGGTGGCGGAAGGCGGTCGGTTTCATCGTCGGGAGCCGAGACGACGGGCTTCTTGTCGGGCGCGGATGAGGGCGACGGGGATGGGCTCGGCGGCTGGAGAGCCTGTGCGGACGTCGGGAGGACGTCGCGTTCCTGCTCCGGCGTGCGGCTGGAGGCGAGGGGAAGCGGCGCTGCGAGGCGGGACGCGCGGCGTCGGTCATGACGTGTCGATCCTGATCCGGCTTGGGGAAGGCGATCGCGCGGGGCGCGGCCCTTCGAACGTCTCGACAATGATCATCCGGCCGCCGCAGCAGGGGCAGCGCCGCGCCGGCGAAACGGCTTCGGCCTGGCCGTCGGTCTCGGCGTGCGAGCCCTCGGGTGCAGCCTCGGGCGCGGCGAGCGCCTGGCGGACGCGCTCGATGTTGCTGGCTCGGACCGCGCCGGCGAAGAGGCCGTAGTGATGATGTGGACGGCCTCACCCGAATGGCATCAAGTGCCAAGGCGTGACCGGTGCAGGTCGCAGATAGGGAAGCCGTCCATGAAGACCTTTATCAGGATTGGGATCGACCTGGCGAAGAACTTTTTCCAGGTGCATGCAATCGAGCGCGAGGGTGCGCCTGCGGTTACGCGCAAATTGAGCCGAGGTAAGGTGCTTGCTTTCTTCGCCCAAGCGGCGCCCTGCCGCGTCGGGATGGAGGCTTGTGGATCGTCCCATTACTGGGCGCGGGAGATCCGGGCGTTGGGGCACGAAGTGGTCTTGATTCCTCCTGCTTACACGAAACCCTACGTCAAGCGCGGCAAGAACGATGCGAACGACGCGGCTGCGATCTGCGAGGCCATGTCGCGGCCCGAGATGCGGTTCGTGCCGATCAAGAGCGCGGATCAGCAAGCCGTGCTGATGCTGCACAAGACTCGGGAATTGCTGGTCAAGCAGCGAACCATGACCGTCAATGCGCTGCGCGGTCATCTCTCGGAGTTCGGCTTGATCGCGCCCAAGGGCATCCACCGGGTCAAGGAATTGTTGGCGCTCGCGCAAGCCGACGAGACCCTTCCCGAAGAGGCCAAGCAAGCAACCGCGATGCTGGCTTCGCACAGCGACGGCCTCGACGAAAAGATCGACGATCTGGAGAAGACGATCGCCCGGGCGAGCGGCAAGAACCAGACGAGCCGGTTGCTGGACGAGATCCCCGCCTTCGGCCCGCTGATCGCATCAGCGATGGTCGCTTTCAATCCCGATCCCAGCGTCTTCAGGTCGGGAAGCGATTTCAGCGCGTCTCTGGGCATTACTCCGAGCCAGCACTCGAGCGGCGGCAAGGACAAGCTCGGCGCTATCACCAAAAAGGGTAACCGGTATTTGCGCAAGATGCTGGTCGTGGGATGCACGTCGGTTTTGCGCGTGGCCCGTAAATACAAAGGCGCCCTGGCCGAATGGATCGTCGCCATGAGGGCCAGGAAGCCCGAGCGCGTCGTCGCCGTCGCCCTGGCCAACAAGCTGGCCAGAATCGCCTGGGCGATGATGTCGACCGGCGAAGCCTTCCGAACCGAACTTTACACGAAGGCCTGACGACAAAGAGCTCTCCAAGATAGACGTTTCAGTTTCGAAGAGATTGGCAAGCGCAACGACGTGATGAACGACACGGTCGCAACGAAAGCCCAGGACACCCTGACATCCGCCACGAGCCCCGAGCTCGCCGTAGTGATAGGGACCAGGACTGTCGAATATCATCAGGGCCAGCGGTCCTATACCGCACCAACAGGCCGGACATATGACCGCAGCCGACCAAAGCGATCAGAACGTCGAAAACCACTTGCCAAGAGGCCGTCCACATATGTCGGATGCGGTGGAAGCCGCTCGGCAGCACGTGCAGGAGAAAGCGGCGGATGAACTCGTGGGCCGCGAGCGTCATGGTCTTGAACCGGTCGCGGCCTTCGACCCGATAGTCCTTCCACTTGAATGTGACGCCCTTGTCGTCCAGCTCCATGAGCCTGGAGTTCGAGATCGCGACGCGGTGGGTGTAGCGGGCGAGATAGGCGAGCACGGCCTTCGGCCCGGCGAACGGCCTCTTGGCATAGACGATCCATTCCGATCGGCGCAGCGGCGCGAGGACGGCGTCGAAGGCGGCTTTGTCGGCGAGCCGCGCGAGGTCGCCGAGGAAGACGAGGCGTCCGGCCGCATGCAGGGCTGCGAGCCCTTCGAGGAAGAGCCGGCGGAAGAGACGCGACAGCATCCGCACGGGCAGGAAGAAGCCGGGCTTGCAGGCGATCCAGCGCGATCCGTCCAGCGACAGGCCGCCGCCGGGAACGATGACGTGGACGTGCGGATGGTGGGTCAGCGCCGAGCCCCAGGTGTGCAGTACGGCGGTCAGGCCGATGCGCGCGCCCAGATGCTTCGGGTCGGCCGCGATCGTGGTCAGCGTCTGGGCGGCGGTCCTGAACAGGAGGTCGTAGACGGGGGACTTGTTCTGGAACGCGACGGCGCCGATCGACGCCGGCAGGGTGAAGACGACGTGGTAATAGGGAACCGGCAGGAGTTCGGCCTCGCGGTCTTCGAGCCATTCCCTCGCCGCGGCCGCCTGGCACTTCGGGCAGTGGCGATTGCGGCAGGAATTGTAGGAGATCCGTTCGTGCGCACAGTCCTCGCAGCGCTCGACGTGTCCGCCGAGCGCGGCTGTGCGACAGGTCTCGATCGCCGACATGACCTTCAACTGGTCGAGGCTCACGTGACCGGCGTTGGCCATTCGCCACGCCGCCCCGTGGGCGCGAAAGACGTCGGCGACCTCCAGGTGGTGACCCGGTGGCCGCGCCATGCGGCCGCGGTCAGTCGGCCGGCTTTCGCTTCGCCAGGTTGACGCCGAGCCGCTCGAGCGGGCTCTTGACGTCGCGGATCGTGTTGACCGCGACCTGGGTGTAGAGCGCGGTCGTCTCGAGCTTGGCGTGGCCGAGCAACACCTGGATCACCCGAATGTCGACGTCCTGTTCGAGCAGATGGGTGGCGAAGCTGTGCCGCAGCGTATGCGGTGACACGCGCTTGGAGATGCCGGCCAGGTCTTTGGCGGCGGTGACGGCGCGATTGAGCTGACGGGCGGTGATCGGGTTGACCGGGTTTTGGCCGGGGAACAGCCAGGCCCGCGGCCGCGCCGCCTTCCACCATGCGCGCAACAGTTCGAGCAGTTGCGGCGACAGCATCACATAACGGTCCCGCTGCCCTTTGCCCTGCTCGACCCGAAGCGTCATGCGCTGGCTGTCGATGTCGGACACCTTCAGGTGCGCGACCTCGGACACGCGCAGGCCCGCGCCGTAGGCGACGCTGAGCGCGGCCTTGTACTTCAGGCCCGGCGCGGCTTCGAGCAGGAGCGCGACCTCTTCCTGGCTGAGCACGACCGGCGCCCTGCGCGGCTTGTTCACGATCGTCAGAGGACGAACGAGGTCTGGCCGTTCGAGCGTCACGGTGAAGAAGAACCGAAGCGCGGTGACGGCGGCGTTGATCGAACCTGGGCTGATCTGCTGCTGCGCCAGATGCAACTGAAAGCGGCGAAGGTCCTCCTTCGTCGCCGTATCGGGCGACCGGCCCAGGAAGGCCGTAAAGGTCCTGACGTGCCGGACGTAGTCCTTCTGCACCTTCTCCTTGAACCGACGCGCCGTCATGTCGTCGATCATGCGCTGACGCAGCGGGTTGATGGGCTTGTCGGACATCGCGAAAGCTCCTGTCTCCCATGGGGTTGAACCCCATGATTCTGAGACAGTCCTGGCCTCGTCCGACCCAGCTTCCCGCGCTGCCCTCGCCGCAGCTACCGCGCGAGCGGTTTAGTCCTAACGTCGTCTCGCGACCTTCAATTGCACGAATGGTCGCTCGGGGTCGAAGGCGGTCGGTCGGCGATCCCTCAGGGCTCTGCCTGAGATCATGCAGGCAAAGGACAGGCGAAGGTTGGGGAAAAGAGGCGGGAGGGCCTTGAGGAGAAAAATTTTAGCCCAAATCGCTCGTAACCCATTGAAAAGTCCCAATTCGCCAAAGGAAATGCAAGGAAAATACAAGGTTAATTCCTTGCATTTCCCTTGCATTTGGTTTGGTCTGGCTTGGATTCAGCTTGGTTTGGCTTGGTTTTCCTTGGCGGCGTTGGCCTCAAGGCGTGTTGTAGCCGCCAGCGGCCGTTCAGCCCTTCGCCTGCGCGCCGGCGTCGGAGCGGTAGCGGAAGTCGCAGAAGCTCGCGCCGCCCATGATGGTCTGCGTCCGGGTCAGCTTGATGCGCGGATCGTAGCCTTCGCAGAAGGCGCCGTCGCGGTTGCACGAGAGGATGTCGCCGATCTCGCCGAGGCCCATCGCCCGGTAGGTCTCGGCGTAGCGGCAACGCCTGACGTTGAAGTCGAACACGCCCGGCGCGTCGGCGACGACGTCGATCGTCAGCGCGTCGTCCCTGGTCCAGAGCTCGAGGATGGACTTGAAGCCTTCGAGGTCCGCCCCGGCGGGCGCGCGCTTGGCCAGCTCGGCGCCCGAGGCGATCGCGGCCCGGCGAATGGCCTTGCGCAGGATCTCCCGCGCCCGCTCCTCGCCGAGCGCCGCGCGCATCTCCTCGTAGATCGGCGCGATGATCTGAGCCTCGATCTTGCGGCGCGCGAGCACGCCAAGCTCGTCCGGCCTCTCCTCGACGCTCATCGTGTCCATCCTTGCTTTGCGCCCACCTTGCCAGCTTAAGCATTTTGCCGCAAAGACCCGCGGACTGCAAAGCGGGACAGGGATAAAGCCTTGCGCAACAACGCCATCGTCGAGGTCGGCCGGGGTCCGCTTGCGGCGCGCTTCGGCGCGAGCCTGCCGCTCGCCCTGATCGCGGGCCCGTGCCAGGTGGAGAGCCGAGCGCATGCGCTCGAGACCGCGGCGGCGCTGAAAGAGATTGCGGCGCGGCGCAGGATCGGCCTCGTCTACAAGTCGTCGTTCGACAAGGCGAACCGCACGTCGAGCTCGGGCGCGCGCGGGCTCGGGCTCGAGGCGTCGCTGCCGGTCTTCGCCGAAATCCGCGAGACGATCGGCCTGCCGGTGATCACCGACGTCCATGAGGCGAGCCAGTGCGCGAAAGTCGCCGAGGCGGTCGACGCCTTGCAGATTCCGGCCTTCCTCTGCCGCCAGACGGATCTCCTCGTCGCGGCGGCCCGAACGGGCCGGGCGGTCAACGTCAAGAAGGGCCAGTTCCTCGCGCCCTGGGACATGAGACATGTCGTCGCCAAGCTCGACGAGGCCGGCGCGGCCGACATCCTTGTGACGGAGCGCGGCGCGAGCTTCGGCTACAACACCCTTGTTTCCGACATGCGCTCGCTGCCGATCATGGCGCTGGAGACGGGCGCGCCGGTCATCTTCGACGCCACGCATTCGGTCCAAGAGCCGGGCGGACTCGGCGCGTCATCCGGCGGGCAACGGGAGTTCGTCGCGGTGCTGGCGCGAGCGGCGGTCGCGGTCGGGGTCGCCGGCGTCTTCATCGAGACCCATCCCGATCCGGACCACGCCCCGTCCGACGGGCCGAGCATGTTGCCGCTCAGGGACTTCGAGCGGCTTATCGGAGACTTGCAGGAGTTCGACCGGCTGGCCAAGCGAGCGCTATCCCCAGTTTAGCGCATTGGCGTGTCATACAGCGGTCGCGTGCGGGAGATAATTCTGACGCATTGGGCCAAAATCCGCGATCCATGGACAAATACCTCTTCAGCTACGCCACCGCGAGCGACCCGCCGCTGAAACGCGGCATCATTCGCCTCGTCGAAAAGGCGACCGGCCAACCGGAGCTGAAGCGGCTCTATCTCAACAATCAGCGCTTTCCCCGGGCCAACGAAAGCTTCTGGCAGGCGGCGGTGCGGTCGCTGGCGCTCGACGTGCGCTATGACGCGGATGCGCTCGCGGCGATCCCCAAGACGGGCCCTGTCGTGGTCGTCGCCAACCACCCCTACGGGGTGCTCGACGGCATCGTCATTTCGTGGCTCGTGAGCAAGGTGCGGCCGGACTTTGTCGTCTTGACCAATGCGGTGCTGATGCGCGCACCAGAGATACAAGGCTTCATCCTGCCGATCGATTTCAGCGAATCCGAGGAGGCGCTGCGCACGAACCTCGACTCCCGCGCCGCGGCGCGGGCGCAGCTCGAAAAAGGCGGGGTCGTCGTGGTGTTCCCTGCCGGCGCCGTGTCGACCGCGCCTGATAAGCTGGGCCTGAAACCGGCCGTGGACGCGCGCTGGCAGCCGTTCGTTTCGCAGCTCATCCAGCGTTCGCAGGCGACGGTCGTTCCGATGTGGTTCGGCGGGCAAAACAGCCGCCTCTTTCAGATCGCGAGCCACGTCAGCTACACGCTGCGCATCTCCTTGATCTTCCACGAGGTGAGGTCACGGATCGGAACGGCTCTGCCGGTCGCGATCGGCGCGCCGATTCCGTTCGCCATGCTCTCCAGCTTCAAGGACAGGCAAGCGCTCGCCGACGACCTCAAGGATGGGGTTTACGCCCTGGCCCGGCTCGCTCCTGTCGTTGATAAACCGCGTCGGCCCGCGCACAAGCTCTTGAAGCCGGTGCGCGTGGCGTTGAAGGCGCAGAAGCGGGCCGCGTAGGGAGTTATCCCAGCTTCTTCCCATGTCCGCGACGCGACCGTCCGCGTCCGCGGGCCGCCGACCTTTTCCGATTGCTCCTGTTGATTCTGCTTTTAGCCGCCGCGTCCCCGATAGGGTGGGACGCCCTGGTCCGGAACCCAGACCCCATCCGGAAGCTTGCCGCTCTGCCAGAAGACGTCGATCGGAATTCCGCCGCGCGGAAACCAGTACCCGCCGATCCTCAGCCATCGCGGCTTGAGGAGATCGACCAGGTCCTTGCCGATGCGCACAGTGCAATCCTCATGAAACGCGCCGTGATTGCGGAAGCTCGCGAGATAGAGCTTCAACGACTTCGACTCGACGAGCCATTGGTCCGGCGCGTAGTCGATGACGAGGTGGGCGAAGTCGGGCTGGCCCGTCACCGGGCAGATCGATGTGAACTCGGGCGCGGCGAACCGGGTGACATAATCGGTGTCGGCATGCGGATTGGGCGCCCGGTCGAGGGTCTTCGCGTCGGGCGCCTCGGGAATCCGGGACGGCTGCCCGAGATGGGCGAAACCGGGTTTCGTTCTGTTGCTCATCGGCTCATTTAACCGCGCCGAGCGGCCCTCGGCAACGTCTTCGGTCCTCTTTCTCGCACGCTTGGCCGCTGTCAACCGAGCCGAAGGAGGCCATTGCCCCTCATCTGAACTGTCCGCCGACCGGTCCGCCGCCGAATCCGGCCGATATGTAGCCACTCATCCTGACGCAAACGCCGTTCGGCCCCAAAATCCCTGGAGAACCAGCGACATTGCAGTGTTTCGCCGGGTCGGGAGGCTTCGCCTTCTTGTTCTGCGCCGGCAGCTCGGCGGCCGCCGTGGCGCCCATGAGGGCGAGCATGATCACAAAGGCGATAAAAGGCCGGTCGATCCTCATAGTGGACTCCTTTCGGCCACGTGCCGGGTTTATGGGGCGCCCGGGTTCACGTTGCAACGCGCTTGCGACTCGTGGCGCAATTCGCAAGGTATAGCTCAACCGTGGAATGGGGAGCGCGCGTACGGCATGGAGATGACGTCCAACGTCGCGCGGCGGCCCGCCGCGCAGGCGCTGCTTGTGATTGCGGGTCTGGCCCTGGTCGGGCTGGCGGCTTTCTGCGCGGTCGCGGAACGGCAACCGCTCTACGCCGCCATTGCGGGCGCAGCCGGCCTCGGGCTCTTGCGCCAGGCGCTGTCTCAGCGCCCTTTTAGCAACGCGCTCTTCGCGGTCGACGCCGCAGCCTTCGCAATTTTCGCGTTTCTGCGAAACGACGGCCTGGGCTTCTGGCAATTGCCAGGGCCATGGCTGGACATTTTCCGCTTCGACGTTCCCGGCGCTTCGCTCGCGCTCGCAGTCTACGCCGGCGGTTCAATCATCGCGCTGGTCGGAGGCTTCCGCGGCCTCAGGCTCGTCGAGGCGATGAGCCTGATTGCGACGCCCTTCCTTTTCAACGTCCTTGTGGTTCTCGCGGCCGATTGGCACATGGCGGAAATCGGCGCCGCCGTGACGGCGCACGCCGCCCTGCCTTTCGAGGCGAAGGTTGGGATCGGACGGGCGCTGACGCTCTGGTTCCTCGGAGAGGCGCTTCTTGCGCTGATCAGCCTCGTCAGCGTCAACCGGCTTTCCCGGTCGGCGCGCACGCACGCGCTGTTTGCGGCAAGCGCAATCGTCGCCGCCGCGACGCCGCTCGTCGCCAACGCTGCGCAACTCGTTGCGCAACCGCTGATCGCGATCGTTTTTTCAAGCGCCTGCGCGGCACTGGCGCAAGGCGGCCTGTGGGCGATCGTCTACCTGATGACCGGCATATTGTTGGACTGGCTTGGCGGGCGTCCGCCGCGGTTCGACGCCGCCTGGGAGCACTGGCGGACAGGATTCGTGAAGGGGGCGATCTACGGAGGGTTGTTCATCGGCTTCATCCTGATCGCCGCGTCGATTCTCCGCCTGCCCGGGGCGGGCGCGATGCTGAGCCGCTATGCTCTCGTCTCGGGACCCTTGTTCGGCGCGATCCTCTTTCCACTGGGGGCGACGATCCTGGGCAGCGCGGACGGCACGCCGCCGTTCTTTGGCCGGCTCCGGGCGGCCTATCGTGATCCAAGGGCGCCCGCGAGGGGCGTCGTCGCCGGCGTCGGGCTTGCGCTCGCTTATGGCGCGGACCTCGCGGCTTACGACGGGGGCGCGCGGTTCCTCGCAATGTTCGTGCTTGGCGCGCTCTGTTACGGCGGCGTCGATTTTGGCTTCGACGCCTGGAGCGTGCTCACAGGCAAACGAACCGAGCTTCAAACCTGGCGGATTTACGCGCTGGGGGTGCTGCTCGGCGGCGTCGTCGCCGGCGCGCTGGGGTGGTATTTCGACACGGCCCAGCTCAAGGTCGTCATCGCCAAGTTCTGGGCCTACGCGGATGTGAACTATCGCCTCGACGGACGCGCGCTCGGCGACTTCACGACCTATCCGATCTTCAACAAATACGGGATGGTCAACCTCGGCGAGGTCGCGGGCGGGGTCAGGTTGTTCTGGGCGGAGTCGGTTGCGGGCGTGATCAACTGGTCGCTCGCCGCGCCATTGTTTTCGATCAACTACGTGCTTCTGGACGCGGCCTTGCAGCGAAGCTTGCGCCCCATCAAGACTCTCGTAAGCCCCCAAGGGGTCGAGCGGCTCGTCGAACAAGGCGTGCGGGTTCTGCGCTGGGGCTTGTGGATGGCCCCGATCATCAACTCGTTCTTGCGCCAATCGCCGGATCCAAGCTGGTACAATCAGGATGGAGCCGTCCGCTCGGCCGTGGCGGTGGGCGTGGACTTGACCCAGAGCCCCGAAGCGTTTCGCCGCTTCAGTCTCGTGCTGTTCTTGGGACTCCTCGCTTACGACTGGCTGCGCATCCTCATCTGGTTCGACCACATGGGGCTAAGGGTCGCGAGCCTCGTCAACCTGTCCTTTTTGGGCGGAGACCGGGCAGACGAAGCCTCCGCGCGCTTCGTGGGCTTTAACGGGCGCACCCGCGCCATTCCCGACGGCATTCGCCGGTTCGCAACCTGGGCGCCGCTGTTGATTCCCTTCTACATTCCGCGAGGAGCGGAGTGGGACCAGGCGTGGACCGGCGCCGAAACGCTCGCCAAGGGCGGGGCCATGCCGGAGCCAGTCAGGGTTCTCGGTTACGCCTATGCCGCCGCGATCGCGGTTATTGCGGCCGCGGCCGTCGCCTTTGTCGCAAGAGTGCGCCGAACGGTTGGAGCGCCGGCGCCCTTGCTCGAAGGCGCGCCCCTCGAACTCGCCCGCCTTCCCGAACGCTACGTCTTCAACAATGGCGCAGTCGGCCTCGAGATCCTGCGGGACGGCCGCGGCGCGGCGTTCGTCATGGGGGCGGAGCGCGGCGGCGGGCCGATCGATCTGACCCGCCGTCCGCTCGAGCCGTTGCAGGCGCGCGGGCAATTCTTCTACATCAGCGAGGAGGGCGAGGCGCCTTGGTCGATCGGTTTCGAGCCGGCCAGGCGCTCGGGCGAGTATCGGATCGAGGAGCCAGGCTTCAATCGGCTCGCCATTTTCCATACGTTGAACGGCGTCGAAGCGCGCATGGAGGTCGCACCCGACGCGGAGCAGACCGCGGTCCTGAGCTGGCGCATTCGGCTGACGGACAGGTCGGAGCGGCCTCGCCGGCTGCGCCTGACCAGCTTCTGCGAAATCGCAGGGCACGAAACCGCGGCTTACGCGCGCGATGCCGATTTTGCCGGAATGCATGTCGAGACGGTCTTCGTGCGCGCTCTCAACGCGGTTTTCGCACGCAACCGCCTCTTGCGCTCTGCGCGCTCGGGGCGGGGCGAAACATCCTTCTTCGGGGTCAAGCCAGGCGCGGGCGCCGAGCTCGTCGGCTACGAAGACTCCCGCACGCGCTTTCTCGGCGAGGGGTCGCTCGCGCGGCCGACCGGCTGCGAGTCGTGGCGGTGGCGCAAGCTCAACGACGAAGGCAAGCTTTGGACCTTCGATCCCGCGGCAAGCTTCACGGTCGACGTGAGACTCGAAGCCAGCGGCTCGGCGGAGGCGGAATTCATCGTCGGGCGCGCCGACAATGCGGTCTGGGCGAGCGAACGGGTCGCTCGCCGCCTTGGGTTCGCGCCGCTTCCCGAGCGAGACCTGATCACGCGCTTTTATGAGACGCGGGCCGTCGAGCCGTCTCACGCCCTGCCGACCCGGTGGCCGTTCGCTTTCTCGCTGGACGGAAAGGCGCTGAGGCTGACCCATCGCACGCCGCGCCCGTGGGCGCATGTGATGGCCAACGAGCTTGGCATGGCCACGATGGTCTCGAATGACGGCGAGATCTTCTCCGCGTTCGGCAATGCGCGGCAGAACGCCCTCACGGCCTTTCAGTTCGACAGCGCGACTGTCGTGCAGCCAGGACAAATCGTCTACCTGCGCGATCTCGATGCGGCCGAGACCGACGCCCCGGGATTTGCGCCCTTCCAGCGTGAGGATGCGACTTATGACGTCGTCTATGAGCCAGGCGTGGCGACCTTCACCAAATTGCGCGGCGATCTGGCGTTGGAATATGTCGTCTTCGCGCCGCCGGACAGGCCTTGCGACGTTCGACTGCTGACGCTGCGCAATGCGGGAAGCGAGCCGAAGCGTCTTCGCATCGCGCCGTTCTTCGATATCGCGCTCGAAGAAAGCCCCAACGAGAGCGTCGACAAGATTCGCGACGAGAGAGTGGGCTCGACGCTGCTCTTCCAAAATCCCCGGAATGATTTCGTCCGCGGCGTCGCCTTCGCCGCGACCAGCCTGTCGAATCCGGTCGTGGAAACGGTCCGCACGCGATTCTTCGGCGGACCCGGGCGCGACATCCATACGCCCGCGATGGTCGAGACTGGCGCCCCCGACGGCGCGGCGCGCGACGACGGACGACGGGTCGCGGCCTTCTGCAGCGACGTGACGCTCGCGCCCGGATCGGAGACCAAAATCGTCATCGTGCTAGGCCAGGCGCCGTCCCGCGCGGAAGCGCTTGCGGCAGCCTCGCGGAAATCGGTCGCCGAAGCCGACGCGGACTTGGCGGCCACTCGCGCGGCATGGGCGGAACGGCTCGGCAAGGTGGAGCTCCGCAGCAATCGGCCGGACTTCGACCGGCTTGTCAACACATGGCTGCCATATCAACTTTACGCGTCTCGTCTCTGGGGCCGCGTTGGGCCGAACCAGCGCGGCGGCGCGACCGGCTACCGAGACCAGTTGCAGGACGTGCTTCCGCTCATCCGCCTGGAGCCGCGCCTCGCCCGGGCCCAGATCGTGCTGCATGCAAGTCAGCAGTTCCGCGAAGGCGACGTCCTCAAATGGTGGCACCGCGCGCCTAACGGCGGCACAGGCCTTGGACAACGCACGAAGGCGAGCGATCCGCACCTGTGGCTGCCGTACGTGCTGGCGCGTTACGTGCGGGAAAGGGCGGATGCGAGCGTTCTCGACGAAACGACGCCTTTCCTCGAGGGTGAGGCCGTTCCCGACAACGAAGAGACTTGGGTCGTCGTCCCGCGCGTGTCCCGCGAAACGGCGACGGTCTATGAACATGCGCGCCTCGCCATCGAGTTCACCTTGAAGCATATGGGCGAAAACGGCCTGCCCCTCTTGCGCGCCGGCGACTGGAACGACGGGATCGACGTGCTGGGTCGTCGGGAGATTGGCACCAGCGTTTGGATGGGCTTTTTCCTCTTCAACGTGCTCGATGGTTTCATCGCGCTCGCCCGACTCAAAGGTGACCGGCCGTTCGCCGAACGCTGCGAAGCGGCGCTCGCGGCGCAGAGGAAGGCGCTGGAGGTCGGCTGGCAGGGCGACCATTACGCGCTCGACTTTGCCGACGACGGCCGAGAAGTCGGCGTCCGCAACGCGATGACGACCGGCTGGGCGGCCTATTCCGGGGCGTGCGGCGACGCGAGGGCGCTCGCGGCGGTCGAGGGGGGTCTAAAGGGAATCGAGCGGCCGGACCGGGTCCTGCTCATGGAGGAGCCGTTTTACGAGCATTCGCAGCCTTATCCCGGGCGCATCGCCGATTACCCCCCGGGCGTGCGCGAGAACGGGGGCCAGTACAGCCATGGCGCGACGTGGATCGTCGACGGTTTCGTTCGCCTCGGCGAAGCGGCGCGCGCCAGGGGCGATCATGGGCAGGCGAAGCGCCTGCATGCCCGCGCCTTGGAGATCTTCGAGAAAATCTCGCCCCTGAAAAAGACCGACCCCGACCGGATCGCGACCTACGGCCTGATCCCGACTCAGCAGCCCGCCGACATTTACGACGGCTGGGGGCACGGCGGGCGAGGGGGCTGGTCATGGTACACCGGGTCGGCGGCGCGGATGCTTTCGGCCGCGTACGCGATCTTGGGCATCGTTCAACCGGATGGCCACATCGGCGTTCGCGAAGACCTGTTCGAGCCGAAGGGGGAATTGCGCGTTGAGTCATTGCGCATTGGGGACAGGACTTGGCGCCGCGAAGACAGGAACTGATCCAACAGAGAATGGGTTGTCGGTGGCGTGGCCGCATCAACCTGTCGCATCAACTTTGGTCGCAAAGTCAGCCTAAAAAGCGGGCTTGTGCGTTGCGGCATGGCGCGGTTTCTGGCATGAGGCCGCCACGAAACAAGCCGCGCGCGAGCGCTCGAGAGATATCAGGGGGCTATACGCCATGCTGTTGGGGTTGATCATCCTTTGTGGACTGCTATCGATCGTTTACGGCGTCTACACCGTCATTAGCCTCATGTCGGCGGACGCCGGCTCCAAGCGCATGCAGGAGATCTCCGGCGCTGTTCGCGAAGGCGCCCAAGCCTATCTCAGGCGGCAGTACACGACGATCGCAGGCGTTGGCGTCGTCGTGTTCATCGGGCTCGGGCTCCTTCTTTCCTGGACGGTTGCGATCGGCTTCGCGATCGGCGCGATCCTCTCCGGCTCTGCGGGCTTCATCGGCATGAACGTCTCGGTGCGGGCCAACGTCCGCACGGCGCAGGCGGCGACGAAATCGCTGGCCGGCGGCCTCGATATCGCCTTTCGCTCAGGCGCGGTGACAGGCCTTCTGGTGGCGGGCCTCGCGCTTCTCGGCGTCGCGGGCTATTTCGGCTTCCTGACAGTCGTTCTGGGCTACGGGCCGGCGGACCGCACCGTCGTCGACGCGCTGGTCGCGCTCGGCTTCGGCGCCTCGCTCATCTCGATCTTCGCCCGTCTCGGCGGCGGCATTTTCACGAAGGGCGCGGACGTCGGCGCCGACCTTGTCGGCAAGGTCGAGGCCGGAATTCCCGAGGACGATCCGCGCAACCCGGCGACGATCGCCGACAACGTCGGCGACAACGTCGGCGATTGCGCTGGCATGGCGGCCGACCTGTTCGAGACTTACGCGGTGACGGTCGTCGCCACGATGGTGCTCGCCTCGATCTTTTTCGACGGCACTCCGGCGCTGCTTCCGACCATGATGTATCCGCTGGCGATCTGCGCCGCCTGCATCGTGACCTCGATCATCGGCACCTTCTTCGTCAAGCTTGGCGCAAACAATTCGATCATGGGCGCCCTCTACAAGGGCCTGATTGCAACCGGCGTGCTCTCGATCCTCGGCCTCGCCATCGCCACTCAATTCGTCGTCGGATGGGGCGAGATCGGGACCGTCGGCGGGACTGCGGTCGTCGGCAAGAACCTGTTCGTCTGCGGCCTGGTCGGCCTCGCCGTGACCGGCCTCATCGTCGTCATCACCGAATACTACACGGGCACGGGCAAGCGTCCGGTGGTGTCGATCGCGCAGGCCTCGGTCACCGGTCACGGCACGAACGTGATCCAGGGTCTGGCGGTCTCGCTCGAATCGACGGCGCTGCCCGCGATCGTGATCGTCGCCGGCATTATCTCGTCCTATCAACTCGCCGGCCTGTATGGCACCGCGATCGCGGTCACCACCATGCTCGGGCTCGCCGGTATGATCGTCGCGCTCGATGCCTTTGGTCCGGTCACAGACAACGCCGGCGGCATCGCCGAAATGGCGGGCCTGCCCAAGGAGGTGCGCCAGTCGACCGACGCGCTCGACGCGGTCGGCAACACGACCAAGGCGATCACAAAGGGCTACGCGATCGGCTCCGCGGGCCTGGGCGCGCTCGTTCTGTTTGCCGCCTATACCAACGACATCAGGCACTTTACCGAGATCGGCTCGCCGTATTTCAAGGACGTCGGCGTCGTTTCGTTTGCTCTCTCCAGCCCCTATGTCGTCGCCGGCCTCATTCTCGGCGGCCTCATCCCGTATTTGTTCGCCGGCATCGCGATGACGGCGGTCGGCCGGGCGGCTGGCTCGGTGGTGATGGAAGTGCGCCGCCAGTTCAAGGAGATGCCCGGCATCATGCAGGGCACCCAGCGTCCAGACTACGGCCGCGCCGTCGACATGCTGACGAGGGCCGCGATCCGGGAAATGATTGTCCCCTCGCTTCTGCCGGTGCTCGCGCCGTTCGTCGTCTATTTCGGCGCGCTGTGGATCTCGGGATCGAAGGCCGCGGCTTTCGCCGCGCTCGGCGCTTCGCTGCTCGGCGTGATCGTCAACGGCCTCTTCGTCGCGATTTCGATGACCTCGGGCGGCGGCGCCTGGGACAATGCGAAGAAGAGCTTCGAGGACGGGTTCATCGACAAGGACGGCGTCAAGCATTTCAAGGGGTCCGAAGCCCACAAGGCTTCGGTCACCGGGGACACCGTCGGCGACCCCTACAAGGACACGGCCGGGCCGGCGGTCAATCCGGCGATCAAGATCACCAATATCGTCGCCCTGCTCTTGCTCGCGATTTTGGCGCACTGACGATTGCCGCCTTTGTCCCAACGGCTTTCCGCCCGTTCGGGAGAAGCGGGTCGGATCGGCGCGGTAGTTGCGCGCGGGCTTTGGCGCAATGTCCGAATGTGATTAGCGATTTCTGATCGCTGTCTTTCGGACTTACCCAACCGACTCGCTGATGACGACATTTGCTTCCGAGAAGTCGAAGGGCGTGCTATGGTTTCTGCATGGCTCGCGAAACGTCTTCTCCGGACATGAAAGCTCAGGCAGGCCCGTCCCACGGCGAAGCGGCGCCGCGCGGCCTCGAGGACGAGGAGGGGAAGAAGAAAAAATTTTTATGGCTATGCACTTGACTCAAGTTCGATCAACTGGTTGTGCCGGGGACAGGGGATCTGCCGCCTCGGATTTCTTTCGCGGGGAGCGGACCGAGATCGACGGCTTGCTGCATCAACCTCAGGAACAGCAGTCCGCGCGATCCCGATGTTCGGCGATTGAAGCGGAAGGTGTACTCATCCAGGTAATAGTCGATGTGTGTGACACTGACGGCTCCCTGGTGCGTCCCGAGCAGCCATCGCTTCAGCAGCGACGCGACGCGGTTGGCCAGCGGCAACAGGTTTTCGCCCACGTCCGCGCTGGCGCGGGCGATTTCGCGGCGATAGCCCAGCCGGTCGAGTCCGTTGTAACCCCTCCAGTCGTCCGTGCGCACTTGGCTGCCAGGCTCAACCGAGGCGGTGATCGCCGCCTCCAGGCTCTTGGCTGAAGCGTCGGGCACGCGCGCCAGCCGGATGCGACCGATCCCCTTGGCCGCCTGTTGAGCTGCGACCACCACCAATACCTTGCCTTGCGCTCCGCGCCCACGCTTGCCCGGTTTCGGGCCGCCGATGAAAATCTCGTCGACTTCGACCATGCCTTGCAGCCGCTCACGACCGGGACGAACCATCGCCCGACGCAATTTGTGCAGCAATGTCCACGCTGTGCGGTAGCTCCCCAGCCCCAACACCCGCTGCAGGCCCAGAGCGCTGGTCCCGCCTTTCTGGCTGGTCACGTGCCAGAGCGCTTCGAACCACACGCGCAAGGGCAAATGGGTGTCCGCGAACAGACTTCCCGCCGTCGCCGACGTCTGTCGGTCGCACCGACGGCAGTGACGCAAGCCTCGCGCCGTCACCCAATGATCCGCCGTGCCGCATATCGGACAGCGGAAGCCTTCCGGCCACCGCAGCTGCGCGACATAGTCAAGGCACGCTGCTTCGTCTACGAACCAATCGCGAAACTCCAGCACCGTGCGGGGATAATCAGCCACGGCCGAACCACAACAGCTTGGGCCACTTGAGTCAAGTGCATAGCCCTAAAAATTTTTTTCGGGAAATCCCTTGTAACCCATTGAAAAGGCTCGATTCGGACGAGAGAATCCAAGGAAATCCAAGCTTTTCCAACCCCTTTTGAGCGGCCTTTTTGCCGCTAAAGGCGGCTCTTCCAAGGAAAACCAAATCCCGCGCACGGGCCCCGCCTCCGGCGCCGCCTGCGACGCCTGGCGCAAACGCATCGCCCCGCCGGAAACCAAGAGGTCGAGGTGCGCCGCTCGAGTTCGACCTGAACCGCTCGCTTTAGCTGAAGTGGAAAAGACCGACCATCATGTTGCGCAGGAAGTCGGGTTCCGAGCCGCCGGTCGGCGTCGTGCGCGAGACGAAGTCGAACACCTTGCCGTCCTGCATGCCGTAGTTGGCGATGCGGGACACCTTGCCGCTCTTGTCGAAATAGACCGCGAGCACGTGCTGGTCGGTCATTTGCACCGGCATGAAGGCCAGCGCGCGGTGCATCTTCTGCCCGATGTAGTACCAGGCGTCGCCGCCGATGGTTGACGTCGTGGACGGCGTGCCGAGAACGTTGAGCGCCTCCGGCTTCGTCGTGGCGCCGACCTTGATCTGCGACAGGGTGTCTTCGTCCACCTGATAGCCGCGATCGAAGTCGCCGTCGTAGCCGATGCAGCCGCCGAGGAGCGCGCCGAGTACGAAGGCGCCGGCAAGCGCGACGAAGCGCACGGCGCGTCTATCGAGTTTCGGCGCCTCACCCATTCAACTCTCCGTCTCCTCAGGCCTTTTTGCTTGCCAGTTCGGCCGGTGATGCCTAACCCATGCGGTCGAATAAATGCAAGGCGCCGTAAGCTTTCGCCGGCGCGTTAGAGGCCGCGTTCGCGATGATTTTCGCCCGATGGCGCGCCCGCCGCGCCAGCAGAGACCTCATCGAGCAGCTTCGCGGCGAGATCGTGGCCGCCGCCCGGAACCCACAGCTCTATCAGGCGCTGGAAGCGCCCGACCGCCTCGACGTCCGCTTCGAGCTCCTGATCTTGCACGCAGGCCTGGCGCTCCGGCGTCTCGTTGCGCTCGGCGGACTGGGGCATGACATTGCGCAGGACCTTGTCAACAGCCTGTTCCTGCATTTCGACGACACGTTGCGCGAGATGGCGATGAGCGACATCGCCGTTGCGAAACGGCTGAAAATGATGAGGCAGGCGTTCTATGGACGGAACGCCGCCTATGCCGGAGCGCTGGACTCAGGCTCGCGCGAGGCGCTCGCCGCGGCGCTCGCGCGCAACGTGTACGGCGCCGGCGAAACCGGCGCGCCGAAAGCCGCGGCGCTCGCCGACTACATCATTTCGCTCGACGCGGCGATGGCGGAGACGCCGCTCGAAGACTTCGCGATGGGCCGATTCCGCTTTCCGCAAAGCTCGTTTGCGACAGGAGGACAGCATGTCTGAGCCGTTCAGCCGCGTCTTTCGGGTCGACGCCCTTCGGCCAGAGGGCGAGACCGTCGCGCTCGAGGCGAGCGCCGCCGAACGAGAAGCTCTTGCGTCATTCTACAAGCTTCCGTCGATCGAGGCGCTGACCGCGTCGCTGACCCTCAAGCGTTCCTCTGCTGGCGGCGTCCGCGTGACTGGCGCGGTCCATGGGCGGCTGACCCAGGTCTGCGTCGTTTCGCTTGAACCCTTCCCGGCGACCGTCGAGGAGGATGTCGACGTCCGCTTCGCGCCGCGCGCGCAGGACGAGGAGCCGCGGACGTACTCGATCGCCGATGAGGACGAACCGGATCCGATCGTCGACGGCAAGATCGACCTCGGCGCTCTTGTCGCCGAATTCCTGGCGCTCGGCCTCGACCCTTATCCCCGCAAGCCCGGCGCGACCTTCGAATCGCCGAAGGTGGGCTCGGACAACGTGTCGCCCTTTTCCTCGCTCGGCGCCCTGCCCGGGAGGAAGGCGGACTGAAGCGGCGGAAAGCGCCTATCCATAGGGTATCGAGCGCGTACGTCTGACGATCCGCTCGACGGCGATCTCGAACCAACCGTCGAAGCCTCGCTCGCCCAGCAGCCGGTCGCTTTGCTGGTCGGCTCCGCGCCGGCGGGCATCCGATCGTTGAATTGCCCGTCGAAGACGCTATTGTCGCGGCCCGCGCCGGGCGCTGCCCGAGCATCAGCGCTTGGGGCGCGTTTCGGACGAGGGAATGGCGAGCGACATCCGCATAGCGCTGGACGCGATGGGGGGCGACAACGGTCCCGCCGTCGTCCTGCCCGCCGCCGCAATCGCGCTCGAGCGCCGGCCTGACCTCCGCTTCCTCATCTACGGCGACGCGAAGGCGATCGGGCCTCCCCTGGCGCGGCGCCCGAGGCTGGCCGAACGATCGCGCGTCTTTCACACCGACGTCGCGGTCAAGATGACCGACAAGCCAAGCCAAGCCTTGCGCACCGGCCGGCGGGTCTCGTCGATGTGGCAGGCGATCGAGGCCGTCAAAACCGCTGCCGCCGACTGCGCGGTATCGGCCGGCAACACCGGCGCGCTCATGGCGATGGCCAAGTTCTGCCTGCACACGATGGCGCCGATTGAGCGGCCCGCCATCGCCGCCCTCTGGCCCACGCTGCGCGGCGAATCGATCGTGCTCGACGTCGGCGCGACGATCGGCGGCGACGAGCAGCATCTGGTCGATCTCGCGGTGATGGGCGCCGCGCTCGCCCGCATCGTGTTCGACATCGACTGTCCGACGGTCGGCCTCCTCAACATCGGCGTCGAGGAGATCAAGGGCCTCGAGGAGGTCAAGGCGGCCGGCCGGATCCTGCGCGAGGCCAATCTGCCGAACATGCGCTACAGCGGCTTCGTCGAGGGCGACGACTTGGGCAAGGGCGCGGTCGACGTGTTCGTGACCGAAGGCTTCACCGGCAACATCGCGCTGAAAACCGCGGAAGGGACGGCCAAGCAGCTCGGTCAATATGTGCGCGACGCTATGGGCCACAGCGTCATGTCCCGCATCGGCTTCCTGTTCGCGCGCAAAGCGCTGATGGCGCTGCGCGAGAAAATGAGCCCACGGGCGAGCGGGGGGGTCTTCCTCGGCCTTGACGGCGTCGTCATCAAGGCCCATGGCGGAGCGGACGCCGAAAGCTATGCCGGCGCGATCGAACTCGGCTATGACATGGTGCGCCAGGAGCTGCTTGGGAAGATTCGCGAGATGATCGCTCAGGCCAACGACGTCCGCCCTGTCGCGGCGTCGCAGGCCGCGCAGTCCTGACACGGGAAAACCTTCATTTATATGACAACCGCCCTCCGTTCCTGCGTTCGCGGCGTCGGCGCCGCGCTCCCCGTCCGCATCGTGACCAACCGCGAGCTGGCGAAGACGCTCGACACGTCCGACGAATGGATCCAGCAGCGCACCGGCATCAAGCAGCGCTATGTGGCCGGCGAGGGCGAGACGACCGCGACGCTCGCGACCAAAGCGGCGGACGCCGCGCTTCGGCATGGCGGTCTGAGGGCCTCCGACATCGACCTCGTGATCGTCGCGACCTCTACGCCCGACTATACCTTCCCGGCCGTCGCCACCCAGGTGCAGGCCGCGCTGGGCGTCAACCACGGCGCGGCTTTCGACCTGCAAGCGGTTTGCACCGGCTTCGTCTATGCGGTGACGACGGCGGACAACTTCCTACGCTCGGGCTCGCACCGGCGCGCGCTGGTGATCGGCGCGGAGACGTTCTCGCGCATCCTCGACTGGAGCGACCGGAGGACCTGCGTGCTGTTCGGCGACGGCGCGGGAGCGATCGTGCTCGAGGCTTATGAAAGCGACGGGTCGCTCGCCTCGCCTGGCGTCATTGCCTCACGGCTGAGGTCGGACGGGCGGCACCGCACGAAACTCTATGTCGACGGCGGCCCATCGTCCACGATGACGGTCGGGCATCTGCGCATGGAGGGCAAGGAAGTGTTCCGTCACGCCGTCGGCATGGTCACGGACGTGATCCAGGGCTGCTTCGCCGACGCCGGAGTAACGGCGCAGGCGATCGACTGGTTCGTGCCGCATCAGGCGAACCATCGGATCATCGACGCCACGGCCGACAAGCTCGGCATTCCGCACGAGAAGGTCGTGGTCACAGTCGACCAGCACGGCAACACCTCCGCCGCCTCGATTCCGCTGGCGCTCGCCGCGGCGGTTAAGGATGGGCGCATCAAGGCCGGCGACCTCGTCATGATTGAGGCGATGGGCGGCGGCTTCACCTGGGGCGCGGCGCTGATTCGCTGGTAGGAAGACCGGCGGCGAAAGCCCGGAGGCGGCCTCAAGATTCATAAAGCTGCAGAACGTGGCGGGCAAAGGCGCGCAGGGACGCACGGTTCCATGACTGGTTGTATGGGGAGGCCGGTGCGGGAGGCCCCGCCTATGCTTAACAACAAGCGTTTCCCGGCGCGGATCCCCGGCCCGGGCCTAGCGGCCGGCCTGTCCCGTCTTGGTTGTTTCGCCGCCTTCGGACGCCGCGTCCTCGCTCGGCAGGAATCCCGCCAACTGCAGAAATTCCAAGTGTTCGGGCGGCAGGCGGTTGAGGAGCCTGCGCCTGGCGCTTAGCGACCGCCGTCCGCCGGGGTCGGACAACCCCGGCGCGTTGCTGGTTGCTGTACGAATCTTGTCTGTCATAGCTCTTCGACCTCCGATTGTTCCGACGTAATTCGCTCCGAGGGCGATCGCGTTACGCTAACGTACGCCCGCAAAGCGCCGTTGACTGTGAGCGGCGCCACATGGCGAGCGGGTTTGGACACATTCATCGACTATCATCGGCCAGCGCCTGGCGGCGCAGCCGTTTTGCCACAACCCTCGGGGGAATGCGCGGAGGCGGCCGGTCACGCGTCTGTTGCGATGCGCCGGTAGAGTGGCCCCGCATTGCCTGTCGCTAAAAGGGACTTGGGCATGACCGCTCGAACGATCGACCCCTTCCTGAAAGTATGGGACCCGGACGTTGCGATCGGCGATATGCTTAAAGGTAAGCGCGGTCTCGTCGTCGGCATCGCCAACGAGCAGTCGATCGCCTCCGGCTGCGCCGCCAAACTGCGCGCGTTCGGCGCCGAGCTTGCGGTGACATGGCTGAACGAAAAGGCGGAGGCGCGTGTGCGGCCGCTCGGCGAGCGGATCGACGCCTCGATCATGATGCGCTTTGACGTCGAGAGGCCCGGCGAACTCGAGGCTGTAACTGGCGATACGATCTACATTGACGGGGTCTGCACAACATGGCTTGAAGGAGAGCCGCTCTGGAAACCAGGGCGGCTCGTTGCGCGTTCCGAGGGTCAAAACTGAAGGAGACGACGATGGCAAAAAGTGACAACCCCGCTGAGGCAGTGGTCCAGATGGGAGAGGATGCCGCGACGCGGCTTCAGAGCGCCGCCAACGCCTATAGCGGGGCGTTCGGCGCGTCGTTCAAGGCCGCGCAGGACTATCAGACCAAGCTCATGCAGGTCTTCCAGGCGAATGCCGAGGCCAATATGCAACTTGCGCAGAAGCTGATGCAGACGCGCACGCCCTCGGACTTCGTTGAGGCGGTGAGTTCGCATATGCGCGAGCGCGCGAGCGCGCTCGGTGAGCAGGCGAAGGAACTGGCCACGCTCGCCCAAGAGGCCTCACGCAAGGCGATCGAGTCTATCGCCACTCCGCCGAAGAGCTGAGTGGGCGCGCCCGGTCTCGCTCGGGGCGGAGAAGGCAAGGCGGCCCTCAGGCCGCCTTCGCAGCCTCTCCGCGTTCGCGGATTTCGTAGATCTCGAACGCTTCGCTGACGCCGCGCAGCGAGAATTGCCGCGACGTCGTCCGGTAGCCGGCGTCGCCGAGGAGCCGCTTCACTTCCGTGCTCTCGACGATCGGCTTGGTCGCCAGGATTGCGGCCGGGTCCGCCAGCTCCTGCACGCGCGAGGCGATGTTGACCGTTTGCCCGAAATAGTCCTGCCGCTCATCGAGCATAACCGCGAGGCAGGGGCCCTCGTGCAGGCCGATGTTGAGCGCAAGGTCCTCGCTGCCGCGCGCCTCGTTGATCTTGCGCATGCCTTCGCGCATGCGCATGGCGGCGCGCAAGGCGCGGTCCGGCGTCGGGAAGGTCGCCATCACTGCGTCACCGATCGTTTTCACCACGGCGCCGCCCTCGGCCGCCACCGCCGCAAGCAATTCGCCGAAATGGCTGCGCACCAGATCGAACGCTGCGAGATCGCCGATCCTATCGTAAAGCGCGGTCGAGCCCATGAGGTCGGTGAAGAGGATCGTCAGGCTCGTGATCTTGAAGCGCTGTTCGGGATCGAATGTGCCGCTGCGGTAGAGGTCGCGGAACGTCTGGTTGCTGAGGAGCCGCGTCGCAGTCAGGAACGGCCGGCGGAGATGGGAAAGATTGTCCATATCGGGGCCGTGTAGCCACAGACCCGGCAGCGTCCGCTGGCCGGACTTGTTCTCGAAGGTTATGCGCGCCGGCCCGGGTTGGATCTTGGTCGAACCGAAATGCGCGTTTGCGTCGGCGAGGACTACCGACAGGCTGCGGCGTTCCTGCGTCTGTTCCCCCGCAACTTCGAGGAAGAGCGTCGCATGGGTCACCGGATCGAAGGCGATGACGAAGCCCGCCGGCAGCGTGAGCGACATCGCCGCCTTCTCGGCCGGTTGAAGCTCCATCACATCGAGCGTCACCTTGGCGATGGCGCCCTCGACGTCCTCGGGAATCTCGGCGCCCGAGCCCCAGAAGATCTGCCGCATGTACTCGGCGTGCGAAAGCCCGCTCGGATCATGCGCCGCGATGCGGCGGACTCGGGGGTTCACGGTGAAGGTGACCTCGATCAGCTGATCGAGCATCGGTTCGTTGTCGGTCACGCAGAGCGAGCAGAAATAGTGTGGGCGATTGAGCGTCTTGAGCGCGGCGCTTGTGTCGAGCACGCCCCCGCAGCCCGGACACAGCATGCTCCAGGACATGTCGAAGAGCCCGAGCCGCGCAGCGTGCACGAGGGCTCCGATTGTCGCCTCCTCGGAAAGACCGCGGTCGCTCGCGAAGGCGAGCGCATTGATGCGGTTGAGGCTGCGGTCGGGGTCGGTCTCAACCGCCTTTTCCAGCGCCGCGACCGGCGCCGGATCGGCCGTCTGGCGCAGGAGCTCCCAGAGCGCAGATGCTTCAGCCATCGTGCTTCCTCCGTCCTTTCGGGGAAGCTTCATATAGGGGTTGGTTCCGCCGCCGCCAGGGGCTGAGGGCGGGGCGAGGCGCTCGTTTTGGCCGCCGCGGCGGCCAGGATGACGTCGGCCGCCTTCTCGGCGATCATGAAGATTGCGCAGACGATGAAGAAGCCCGGAATGCGTGGGAAGGCGCTCGCGTCGACGACCCGCAGACCCTCCGTCCCATGCACGCGGAAGTCGCCGTCGAGAACGCCGCCCTGATCCTGGCGGCCGATCGGGCAGGCGCAGGAGGCGTGATGGCCCCAGGCGTGCTCGCGCACGAATTGCTTGAGCTTGTCTTCGGCGGCGTAGCCGGGGCCGGGCGTGTCTTCGGGCAGAAGGACCTGCGGCATTGCGGCCGCCATCTTCCGCACCCGCCCGACGCCCTCGACAACCGCGGCGAGGTCCTCGCCGGTCGCGTCGGTGCCCTCCTCGAAACCTCGAAAATCGATGACAGGCGGATCGCGCGGGTCCTTGGAGGCGAGCGTCACGCGGCCGCCGCGGTTCTCCGTATGCGCTTTGAGGACGGCGAAGGTGAGATCTCCACGGCTCTTCCGAATGATGTCCGAATATCCGGTGAAATAGCCGAAGAAGCGCGTGAGTAGCGCCATGACGAAGAGGTCGGGGTCCTTGCCCGCCTTGCGCGCGGCCTCCGACCGTAGGCAAAAGGCGATCGCCGCGCCATTCGACGGATACATGCCCCGCCCGCGCTCCCATGCGCGAAAGACGGGATCGCCGACCGCGAATTCGGCGCCCTTAAGGCACGCCCACGGCTTCAGCGCCTTGTGCACGACGCCGACCTCGTAGCGGTCCTGGAGATTGGCGCCGACGCCGGGAAGGGGAACGCGCACTTCTATGCCGTGCTTGGCGAGCTCGTCCGGCGGCCCGACGCCAGACAGCATGAGCAACTGCGGCGTGTTGAACGCTCCGGCTGCCAGGATGACCTCGCGCCTCGCGAAGACGCGGCGCATGACGCCCTCCCTGCTGCTCGGATCGGGACAGGCGCGGTAGAGATTTCGGCCCTTGCGATATTCAACGCCGACCGCGCGCTTGCCCTCGAACAGGATTCGCGTCGCGAGCGCGTCGAATTCGACCCGCAACCCATAGTCTTTCATCGCCGCCCGCACGCGTTCGCACGTTCCGCGCCGCCGCCCCTCGAACGTCGACAGAGGGACGGCCGTCAGGCCTTCTTCGAGCCGCCCCTGCAGGCGCTGATCGTTCGGATCGTCCTCGCCGACGAGAGCGCGCGCCAAGCGCCCGAAGAAATGCATGAGCGTCTTGCGGCCGGCGGCGGATTTAGTCCCGATATCGACCTTGATGGCGTTGCGGATGACGGACGTGAGCCTTTCGTCGCCGAAGGCCGGCTTCGGCAACGGCCGCTCCGCGTCGAGCCAGCCGTTCCAGCCGTGGCCGGTCGGGTTGATGCGCCCGCCGGTCAGTTTGGCGATGAGGCGCCAGAGCGGCCGATGCCGGCAATTCTCGACGCGCTGGAAATAGCTCCGCATGTTGTCGGCGCGCCATGACGGATCGCCGGTCATCTCCGCAATGGCGTTCCAGTCGGAGTCGTGCGGGACCATGAAGATCATGGCGTTGTGCGCGGTGCAGCCGCCGAGCGTGGAGGCGCGCGGATAGAGGACGCCGTGCCGCCCGGAGGCGTCGACGCCCGGCCGGCGCTCGGCGTCGCCGCCGAAGTCGCGCACCCGGAAGTTCCACGCCATCGCTTTGTTTTCCGAGGCGAAGGGATGGAAGGCGGGGACGTCGTAGTCCTGCGGCAGACCGTCCGCCTCGAGCGTCGCCGGGTCTGCGCCAGCCTCGATGATGAGTACGCTCATGCCCGCTTCCGCAAGCCGCGCCGCCACCGTTCCGCCGCCCGCTCCGGAGCCGATGACGACATAGTCGAACGTCTCGCCCCGAACCTCGCCCATCTTCAGAAGGTCTTGAGGTATGCGATCAGCGCCTTCTTGTCGTCGTCGCTGAGCGGCGTTTCCTTGCCGAAGGCCTTCTCGTCGGCGCTGAGATTGTCGGTGTCGTTGAATGCGTCGGTGCCGAAATAATGGCCGCGGTTCACCACGAAATCCGGGCACTTCAGGAGAGTGCGGAACGGCATGCGCAGCTTGGAGGCCCAGGACAGGATCGCTGCGTCGTCATTCAGGTGGAGACTCGCAAAATTGAGCTTCGCGTCGAACACGAGCTGGGTGAGAGCGAGGTCGTGCGGCAGCCGCTTGCCAAACGGGATGTCGACCCTCGGCTGGTAGTTTGCCGCGAGATTGATCGGAAAGCCTTTCGGGATCGGCCCGATCTTGATGTTCCCGTCCTTATCGAAAACCTTGCGGAATGGGTTGGCCGGAAGCCAGCCGATCAGGTTTTGAAGCTCGACCGGAATGCTGCGCTTCGGAATGTCGACGTAACTGCGCTCGGTCGTGCGCACGATAAAGCCGTCGAAGCCCGGCTCGCGTTCGCGCTTCTCCGGCCACAGGAGCTGCGTGATCGACGCGTCGAAGCTCTTCATCCGGCTGTCGACCGAGGGGTCTTCCGAGAACGGACCCAGCCGGTTGTTGACCAGGAAGGGCGCGGTCGACCAGATGCTGACAAGCGATGGCACGCGGGTGAAGCCGACGCCGCCGCCCGGCATCTGATATTGCCAGCGCTCGGCGGTGAATGGGTCCTGGACCGTGATCTTTCCGACCGACGGCAGGGTCTTGTAGGTCTCAGACGAGAAATTGTCCCAGATGTTGCCCCGGATCGCGTTGGTGGCGAGCGGACTGCAGGCGTTGGTGCGCAGGAGAGTCACCGGAATGCGCGCCTCGTTGGAAAGGAAATTGTCCTTGAGGAAGTCCGGCGCCTCGACGATTGCGCGCATCTTCGCCTTGAAGTCGTCAGTCTTCGTGTAGGCCCAGTACCGCTTGAAGCACGTGAGATAATTGGGTCCGGAGCAGCCGCCGGGCTGAAGCTGCGCCCGCGCTTCGTCGGGCAGCTTGCTCGAATGGCAGCGCGCGCAGGTGTCGGCGAAGACGGTCTTGCCGCGTTCGAGGGTCGCTGCGTCCGCAGTCAGGTATTTGTCGCCCCCCGGCGCTTGTGAAAGCAGGTCCGGCTGGCCGGCCTTGAGCAGGAACTCCGCCATGAGGGGCGTGCCGAGTTCGGTTGCGCGCCAATAGGCGGAGTTTTTCTCCGCGGTCGCGATCTGGATGGGGTCGATCGGCTTGCCGCCGAAGAACGGATTGAAGTGGCGCGTCCATTCCTCGCTGTAGAGCCCGATATTGATATAGACGCGATTGAGCGCGCCAAGGACGCCAACCGAGTCCGACCCGTCCTTGAGGACCCGGGGCGACCACGAGGTGTCGGGCGGGTCGAAGAAGCCGGGAAGCTGCTTATTGAGAAGCTGGGGGCCTTTCAAGGTCTCCTTGCCCCAGAGCTTGGCCTCGTTGAGGCGCGGCCCGAGCAGATAGACCGCGTTCATGGTGCGGGGGTTGTTGATGTAGTCGGTCGAGACGAGGGATGTGTCCATCGTGCCCGGCGCATACGAATGCACGAGCTGATAGAGAAAGTTCTTCGGGTCGGCCGAATAGACGAAAACGCGGTCCATCCAGAGATATTGGCTGCCGACGGTCGAATTGATGTTGGCCCATTCCGGGTGGGCCGGATTGGCGGGCGGATGGATCGGGCTCGGACCCACGTGGCAGAAGCCGCACGCCATGCCGACCCGGTAGGGGCGCACGAGATTCGGATCGTTGTAGTAGTTCGGGTCGGTGTAATAGCGCTCGGGGTCCCACTTATCCTTGGCGGCCTGATCGAAGTCCGGGTTGGGAAAGAGGCGCAGGCCGACGATGCCGGTGGCGTAGCCGAAATAGGAGCCGACCGGCAGAGTCGAGCCGTCCTTGAAGCTCGTTCCGCGCGCGCCAATCTTGACGCCCGGATATTTTGTCTCGTCCTCGAACGGGTCGACGGGACAGTTTGCGCCGCGCACGTCGAGCCAGAGCCCGAACCGCTTGGGATCCGGGCCGGTCGGCGTTTCGAAGCAAGGCTCGTTGATCGCGCCGAGCCAATGCCAGCGCGAGTCGCGATCGCAACGCTGGCCGTCGCAATAGGTCTGGCTCGGATGCGAGGTGATGACCTTGAGAAGATCGAAAGTCGCGAGACTGTCCTGCGTCACCCGGTCCCAGAAGCGGTCGTCGCCTCCGGTCCACACGAGCCACATGTTGCGGCCCTTGACCTCGTCCGGCGTCAGCGAAACGCCGTTATCCATGTCGTGGAAGAAGTCTTCGCTCGCCTGCGGGAAAGTTGTTTCCGAACGGCCCGCCCGCTGCGCCTCGTCGAGCGGCGCCGGCCCTGCGGCGGACGCGATCGCCGGCCAGAGGAGGAGACCGACGATGAGCGCAACGCCTTTCGCAAAATTCAACCTTCGCATGCCCCGCCTCCTCGGCCCGAAGTCGCCCTCGAAAAAGGTTTGGAACGCGGCGGCGAAAACCGAACGGCCCCGCGTCCTAATTTTTGCGTATCTTGCGCCTTTCGAGTCCGGGCGCAATAGCGTTCGTCTCGCGCCGCTTATAGAATAGATATGACGGCGCAAGCCGTTGCTTTCCGCCATGCTTGTTGGCAGACTGACGCGGCGGATTACGATTGATAAGATTGAGGCGGCGCCGGGGCCGTCCTCGGCGAGTTTTTCACGATCGGATTTTCTGCAAGGGCTGCGGCTCTTGCACGCGCCGGCGGTCAGGGGAGGGGCGGCGATGATTCTCAGGTTCCTTCATCGCCTGCTCGAAATTTTCCTGCATCTCGAGCGGCGCATCGAGCAACCCTTTCTCCGCCCCGCCTTCGACGCCGTCTTTCGCACGCCGCTGGCCTATGTGCTGACGGCGCTCGCCAACTCAGGCCGCAGCCGCGAGAACCTCGCGCTCGCCGAAGAGACGTTGCAACTTGGCGAGGATGAAGACGTCCAGACAATGATCGACGAGATGCGACGGCATCTCGTGCGCGACTTCCCGCGCGGCGGATTCGAGCGGGCGGGCAACACCAAGACGCACGGGCTCGTGCGCGGCGAGCTCACAATCCACGACGGCCTGCGAGAGAACCTGCGCCGGGGGCTGTTCGCGACGCCGAAGACCTATCGTTGCTGGGTGCGCTTTTCCGGCCCAGGGCCGCATGTCGAGCCCGACATCAACGACGTCGGCTTCGCCAGCATCAGCGTCAAGGTCATGGGGGTCGAAGGCGAGAAGCTGTGGGACGACGAGAAGCACACGCAGGACTTCACCGGAGTCTGCACGCCGACCTTCGTCACGCCCGACGTCAAGGCGAACGCCCGGCTGCAATACTGGAGCCGGCGCCATCTGCCGGTGTTCTATTTTCTCGATCCGCGGAATTCGCATCTCCTCGACTTCATGATGCAGGGCCTGTGGAACGAGACGCAGACCAACCCGCTCGGCGCGACCTATTATTCCTGCGTCCCCTATCTCATGGGGCCGGGCCAGGCGATGCAGTACAGTTTCTGGCCGATGACGAAGGCGCCCAAAAAAATCCCGGGCCTGCCGTTCCGCCCGGCCGACAATTACCTGCGCGACAACATGGTTTTGACCCTCGATCAGACCGACGTCGAGTTCGAGATGCGCGTGCAATTGCAGACCGATCCGTTCCTGATGCCGATCGAGAACAACGCGGTCCTGTGGCCGACGCGGCTCTCGCCGCGCGTGCCGGTCGCGACTCTGCGCATCCCGAAGCAGAAGTTCGATTACCCGGACCAGTTCGCCTTCACGCGCTATCTACGTTTCAATCCGTGGCACTGCCTGCCCGACCACCGTCCGCTCGGCAACCAGAGCCGCGCGCGCAAGCGCATGTACGACGAAATGGCCGCGTTCCGGCAGAAGATGAACGACGTCGCGCACATCGAGCCGACCGGCGACGAGGCCTTCGGGCCGGAGCGCGAGGCGCGCAGAACGCCGGAGGCGGTGGGGTAGGACGGGCTCCCTCATGCCCAGGAGCTTGACCGACGTTCAGCTTATTTGCGCGTTCCGATTGGGAAATTACGGTTTATAGTCGGGCAATGTGTTTGCGCCAAGCGTCGCAGGCGGCGTCAGAGGCGGGCCATGCGCCGGATTTGGATTTCCTTGGATGAGGCTCTTTTGACCGCGAAAACGCCGCCAAAGAGGGGTTGGAAGAGCTTGGATTCCCTTGGATTCTCTCGTCCGAATCGAGCCTTTTCAAAGGGTTACAAGGGTTTTCCCGAAAAAAAAATTTTTCTCTGCCCCTCCTCGTCCTCGAGCGACGCCGAGGGGCTTCGCCGTGGACGAGCTCGGGTCGGAGAAGACATTTTGCGGCCATGCAGAAACCTTAGCACGCTTTTCGACTTTTCGGAAGCAAATGTCGATGTCAAGTGGTCATTCCGCCACGCTCGGCCAGGCGCCCGGCCGACAGTCGGGGGGAGGGCCTCGACAGACGCCGGTCTTTCGGCGGGATTTGCGGGGGCGCGCAGGGATAAGGTCTCTGCCCTAAAGGCTCGCGATCCACTTCACCGCTGCGAGCCCGGGCATGAAGAAATAGGCGCCGCCCTTGACGGTGATGAACTGCGGCACGCCGATCGCGCGGCGGCAGGCGGGCTCCGCTCCGGGCCGGGTAAAGCTGTCGGTGCGCTGGGGCGTCGCGCTGACCGGAGGGACCGGGAACGGCTCGCGGTTGCCGAGCAGCGGGTCCTGCTCGCCGGTGACGGTCGCGAATTTGGAGCTTGCGAGCCACGCCGCCTGCACGAACTCGAACTGGCGCGCGATGTTGGCGTTGAGGCACATGAACTGGAGGCCCGCTTCCGGGTCCGGCGTCGAAGGATCGAGCGCGGCCGCGCGGTCGATTTTTTTGCCATATTCGCGGCCGCGACGAAGGATGCGGTGGAAGCGCGACGAAGCGATCGCGTCGTCCTCGTGACGAAGGTACGGCCAGACCGTCGTGTTCTCTTCCCAGGGGAGGGTTGAGGACGTCGGCTTCTTGAGACGGCGCGTCGTCAGGCCGAGCGTGGCGAGAAGATTGTCGATCGGACCTTCCGGGCCGGCGGGCGCATCGCCCGTGCGCGGATTGGCGCGCCGGATGTGCGCGCCGATCGGGCAGGAGAGGCCGTCCGGATCGCTGTCGAACAGAAAGCCGTTGAGGGCGCGGTTGTCGGGATCGACGCCCGGCAGGGCAAGGCCCGTCTCGAAATCGGCGAGCGGCGCGCCGTTCATGCGCCTGCCGACCATCGCCTCGGCGAGCGACTGCGCGTCGGCGCCGGCATGCGCCGCCTCCTTGGCGACCCAGCGCCAAAAGCCGAGCACGTCCTGCGCGAGCTGGCGGAAGACGATGTAGGCCCCGTTGCGCCCGAGGTCGTGCACGCCCACGGGCGCAGCGGGGCGCGTGAGCAGCGCCGGGTTCGGATCGCCCGGCGCGAGCTCGGGCGACTCGGCCGGAAAGCCGTATTCGTTGTAATAGCCGAGCAGGATTTCGCCGAGCGCGAGCAGGTTCGTGTACGCGCGATCCGCCTTCGTGCCCGGCGTGCGCGGACGGTCCCAGTCGAACGTCGGCTGCGAAACGCCGTCGACGAACCCGAACGGCTCGACGCCGCCCATGTCCGAGGTCGGCAGGACCGCGATCGTCTGAAGCCCGCTGCGTTCGGCCGTCTCGCGCGCCTCGCGGGCAAGATCGTCGATGCGCTGCGGACCGCTGAGCAGCATCATGAGGAGATGCGGCTCGCGGTCGCCGAAGCCCCACGCCCATTTGTCCGGCGCGTTGCCGCCGATGTCGCCGAGCCGCAGCGAGCGGTTCGGGCTCCCCGTCATCCCCTCGACGAACTCCGGCCCGAAGCGCTGGACGATCGGCTCGCCGATTCCGAGCGCTCTCAAGCCCGCTGCGGTAATGGCGAGCTGCGTCGCCTCCGTGACGGCGGCCGGTTCCGCGTCCGTGCCCAGATCGGCGACCGAGGTGAGCCTGAGCCCGCCGAGCCAGCGCCGCGCGGCGGGCGCATCGACGACGCGAAAGAGCAGATAGCTCGCGCCGGTCAGGGAGCCGAAGGCGGTGTAGGCGATCGCCTGAATGTCCACGCGATCGACGTTGAGGCGGGTCATGCGGCGGGCCTCATCAGATTTCCGCGAGCCAGCGGCGAATCTCGTCGTCGCTCATTGAGGCCTTCTCGAAGCCGTTGCGGATGCGGGTGTTGCGCGCGAGGTCGCGCGCGGTGAAGCCGGGATAGGCCTTGTACCAGACGTCGGTCGGAATCTGGTGCCAGCGCTGGAAGCGCTTGAACTGCATTTCGCGCCAGGCGCCCTTGTTGATGAGCCAGTCGGTCTGCGGATAGGCGATGTAGCTCGAGAACGACAGGTTGAGCCCGAAGCCGGCCTTGTTGATGAAATCGTCCATATAGGCCTCGTGGCTGCCGTCGTAATTGCTGCAGAAGAAGCCGCGGCGGCGGTCGTCGAGGAACACCCAATGGGCGAAATGGATGGTGCTGATGCGCCCGAGTCCGCCGCGGGTGAAGATGTGCCGCGCGACCCAGTTGACGGCGTAGAGCGCGACGAGCTCCAATCCCAGCCGGAAGCGCCCCGGCTTGATCGACCCCATGGCGGTGTACTGGTTGGTGACGTCGTGATCCTCGTCGAGGCGCAGCCTCGTGACCCACGCCGGGTCGTAAGGGTCTTCGACAACCGGGTCGGTGAGCTCGCGCCGCCTGAGCACGATGAAGAACGCGATCAGCGCGATGATCGCGAGCGGGATGACGATCGACGGAATGGCGATCAGGAGGACCGCCGTGACGACGATGGGCACGAGCAGGTGGAAGAGATTGCGGTTGCGCCAGTCGGACGGGGTCGGCGGGATCGGCGTCAGCGGCGCCTTTGGCCGAACCGCGTCGCGCAGCTCCTCGAGCATGGCTTGCGGCTCGCGCGCGGAAACGCGCGGCAAGGTTTCGCGCAGGAGCTCGCGCAGCCGCGCTTCCTCGCGCGCCTGGGCGACGGTCCGCCCGACCCAGTTGACGTAGGACGCCGAGGCCGGAGTCCGATGCTCTGTCATCCAGCGCTCGAGGTCCGTGTTCTCGCGGAAATCCGCACAGAAGGCGAACACCTGCGCGAGGGCGGGGCATTGCTGCGCGATGCGTTTCATCAGGGCCGTCGCGTCGCCGTCGCAATCGACCATGAAGCAGAGATGGGTCGGTTCTGTTTTGGGCAATTGCGGATAGGCGGCGCGGTCGCCGAGCGTGTGGTCCTCGAGCACGACCAGCCGGGCGAAGTGGATCGTGTCTAACTCCCCGAAGGGCAAGATCGCATTCGCCGGGTCGGCCGCGCCGGTCAGGCCCGGCAGCGTCATCGTCGCGAGCAGCTTGCGCAAGGGCTCGACGCGATCGTCCGGGATCGCGGCGATGATGATGAAATTATCCTGCGGGATCATCGCGAGGGCGCCCCGCTTGGGTTATGCCGTGCTTGCGGCGCCTGAGCGATGCGCTTCCGCAGTCATCACGCGGCCGCCCCCTTTTTGCGGAAGTCGAGCGAGAAGTCGATCAGCCGCTTCGAATCCCAGTAGACCTTACCGAGATAGAAGCCGTCATCGACGAGCCGGATCTCGTCGCGTACGTGTGAGGCGACCAGCGACGTCTCGGAATAGTCGAGCACGATGCACTCTTTGCCGTCGAGCCAGCTCGGCGCCTTGTAGACGCGGGCCACGATAGCCTTGAGGCCGAACGGCAGGATCTCGTTGCGCAGGAATCCGGCCTTCGCGTCGAACACCTTGCCCTTCCAGGCGAAGACGTTGATGCAGGCCGCGATCGCGGGACTGAATTCGGTGCCCGGCGCGATGATCGCCGTGCCCTCGGCCTCCCCGTCCGGGATCGGACCCGACTCATGCGCCGTGAACAATTCGTCGAGCTTCGCCTGGGACATCCCCAGCAATTGCTTCGCGTCCAAAGTCGTTCTCCCCGGTTTCCTTCATAAAATTCGTTGCGCGTCTCTCCGCCCGCCGACGTGTTCGCGCCTTTTACCCGCGCGCGCATGCATTACCATGTGCAAGCGCGGCGCGCGATAGGTCTCGACGCGCTTTGACCCCCAATGCAATCCAAATAGGATACGGAACGTTAACGTGAGTCAATATCCCCTTCCGCAGAGTCGCGTTGCAGACGCCGCAATCAAACCTTGCAGCGCAGGGCGCATGCGGCCGCGCGCAAGGCTATCCATGCGGAACGCTTTGCTCGCTGGCGCGCTGTGCGTGGCGCTGGCCTCGGTCGCTTCCGCGCGGGCTGATCCGTCCGTGTCGACCTATCACGGCGCGCTCGATCGCGCCGGGAGATACGTCGTTCCCAGCCTCACCTATGAGCGCGCGCGGGGCTTGCATCTCGACGCTTCGTTCCACGCCTCTTTTCAGGGCCATGTCTATGCGCAGCCGCTCCTCTGGCGCCGGCCGGGATCGGGCGCCGGCGTGCTGATCGTCGCGACGGAGGAAGACGAAGTTTTCGCGCTCGACGCGCGGAGCGGCGCCGAAATCTGGAAGCGCGCGCTTGGCGAGCCCGTTCCCCGGTCCGCGCTCCCCTGTGGCGACATCTCGCCGCTCGGCGTGACGGGCGCGCCGGTCATCGACGAGGCGCGCGCCACGCTCTATCTCGACGCCGCGGTTATGCGCGCCAACGGGCCGCGCCACGAAATCTACGCGCTCTCGCTCGCCGACGGTTCGATCGAGCCCGGCTGGCCGGTCGATGTCGCGACCGCGCTGCGCGGCAGTTTCGCGCCGCCGCTGCAGAACCAGCGTGGCGCGCTGGCGCTGTTCGCGGGCAAGGTGTTCGTTCCCTTTAGCGGGCACTGGGGCGATTGCGGCGCTTATCACGGGTTCGTCGTCGGCGTTTCCGAGGGCGAGCCGGGCAAGGCCGCAAGCTTCGAGACGCGCGCGCGAGGCGGCGGCATATGGGCGCAGGGCGGCGTCAGCGGCGACGGAAAGTCGCTGTTCGTCGCGACCGGCAACACGTTCCGCGCGACGAGCTGGGGCGACGGCGAAGCCGTTCTGCGTCTCGGTCCCGACCTCGCTTCTCCGCACGAAGCGCGCGACTTTTTCGCGCCCTCGGACTGGCGCGACCTCGATCGTTACGACCTCGACCTCGGCGGAACGGCGCCTACCCCGATCGATCTCGCGGGCACAGGCGGGACCCGGAAGCTGATCTTCGCAGTCGGCAAAAGCGGCGAGGCCTATCTTCTCGACCGCGACGACCTCGGCGGCGTCGGCGGCGCGCTCGCGAGCGCGCGCGTGGCGACAAATGTCGCGATTGCGTCGCCGGCCGTGTGGAGCGCTGGCGACGGCGTTATGGTTGCGCTGCAGGGCGATGGCGCGCATTGTCCGCGTGACAAGCCGGGGGAAGGACTGATTGCGCTGAAGATACGCGCGGACCCCGCGCCGGCAATGGAAACCGCCTGGTGCGGTTCCGTCTCCGGCAACGGCTCGCCGATCGTCACGACCACGGACGGCCGCTCGAATCCGATCGTGTTTATCGTCGGGGCCGAGGGCGACAACAGGCTGCACGCATTCCGCGGCGATGACGGCGAGCGCCTGGCCTCGCCGTCAGAACGGATGGGCGGCTTGCACCATTTTCAGACGCTCATCGCCGCCGACGACAGGCTGTACGTCGCCGCCGACGGGACGGTCTACGTCTTTGCGTTCTGAGGTCGTCTGCGCGCGGTCGAGTGGACCCGGGCGCCGCATGCCTCATTGCTTCGCAAAGCAAAGCCGCCGCCGTTCACACTCGACCGGGACCTCGTTCAGACGGATGTCGTCATTCGGCGTCACGTTCGGCGACTCGGCCGTCACAACAGAAAAGCCAGCGCCGCTTCGCACGGCTGCTCGGCCTTCAGCGTGAGCAGTTCGTCCGCGCGGGTTCGGCCGAGATTGACCGCGGCCACCGGTTTTCCGGCCGCAGCCGCCTGTTGGACGAAGCGAAAGCCCGAATAAACCATGAGCGAGGAGCCGACGATCAGCATGGCGTCGGCTTGATCGAGATGCTGCGCGGCCGCTTCGACCCGATCGCGCGGAATGCTCTCGCCGAAGAAGACGACGTCCGGCTTGAGCACCCCGCCGCAGCATCGGCAGGACGGCGCGACGAAGGACGAAAAGTCCGCGCCTTCGAGATCGGCGTCGCCGTCGGGCGCCTCGGTCGCATCCAGTTCCAGCCAGCCGGCGTTCAGCCGCGCGAGCTCATCCTGCACCGCATCGCGCGCTAGCCTGCGCCCGCATCCCGTGCAGCGGACCCGATCGAGCCGCCCGTGCAGGTCGATCACCCGCGCGCTGCCGGCCGCTTGATGCAGCCGGTCCACGTTCTGGGTCAGAAGCAGCTCGGTCCTGCCATTCGCCTCGAGCTTCGCCAAAGCGCGATGCGCGTTGTTGGGCTGGGCGCCGCGAAAGCGCCGCCAGCCGAGGAGGCTGCGCGCCCAATAGCGCCGGCGCGTCGCTTCTTCGCGCATGAAGGCCTGATAGGTCAGGGGCTGCGCGCGCTTCCATTTGCCGTCGGCGTCGCGATAGTCGGGAATCCCGGAGCTTGTGCTGCAGCCGGCGCCGGTCAGGACGAAGAGCCTTCGATGCCGGTTGACGAAGTCCTCAAGACTGCTCCATTCCATCATGAGACCATCAACCCAAGAAGTCACTTCAACGTCAAGCCGCTCATGAAGTCGGAGATCGCCTTCAGCATTTGACCGTCCGCATCGTCCTGGGTGATGCCGCGCGCCTTCAGTTCGGTCTTCGACAGCAGAAGCGAATGATCGCCGCCGTCGACGATGTGCAGGGCGGACGGCGCGCGCATGCGGCTCCGCACGCCTTCGAGAAGATCGAGCGGGCACAGCGGGTCACGCGTTCCCTGCGCGAACATCGCCGGTGTTCGCAGTTCCAATAACACCTGGTCGCGCAGCTTCGATCGGTCGCCGGCGGCGCAAAGCGGATAGCCGAAGCAGATGACCGCCGCGACGGCCTCGACGAGGGCGATATGGCAACCGACGCGCCCGCCCATGCTCTTGCCGGCAAGCGCGATCGGCCCGTCGTGCCTTTCACGGAGCGCCGCCAGCGCCGACCGGTGCGCGGCGATCAGCTTCGGCAGAGGGTCGGGCCGCTTCCGGCCCTCTTTCGCGTAAGAATAGTCGAACAGCTCAACCGAACCCAACGTCGCCAGGAGGCGCGCGAAGCTCTGCATGTGTGGGTGCGAAGACGAGGCGCCGGCGCCGGGCGCCAGCAGAAAAGCGATTCCACGAACAGCCATCGCGGGGGGGGGAACCTATCGGCTTCATATGAGGCGGCGCAACTCCTCAGGCAGATCGAGGCGGGCAAGCCACCGGCGCGGAATCACGCAGAAGCGCCATCAGTCATGCGAGCCATCGCATCGCATGCCCGCGTCGCCACCCCCGGCGCATCGCCCCCCTTTATAGAAGATCTCTTCTTCGTTCGAGGTAAAGGACGAGCGCCAAAATTCCGCCTATCACGAGCACAGCAGGGATCAACATCATCGCCGCCTCCTGCAATACCGCGCCGGGAATGCGCGACCCGCGCGATGCCGGCCGCGATTATATGGGGTCGGCAATCCTGAATCACGAGAATCAAGCGAACGAACGGTACTTTTGCGGCGGGCGAGGCGGAATGGCAGGCGTCGGCTCCAGAAACCCGCCGCGGCGGGTTGGGCGCCGGCTGTTCCTCGACCAGCGTCTGCGGAACCCGCGCGCGCCCTCCGCAGTTTGGCGGGCGATGAAGGAGACGCCTATGACGCTGCAAGATTTCATGGAGCAGGTGAGGGATCTTCCGCCCGAAACGCCGGTCTGCATCGCCGAGGTCGACGAGGCGTCGGGATGAACGTCGCCGGTCTCGAGGTCGTCCATGACCCGAAGCTGCAAAGCGGCATGGCCAACGGAACCGAGACCGTCGAACTCGGCAATGGCCGGGAAACGGTGCTGGTGGTGCGCTGGTAGAGGGCTTGCGTACACAATGCGGATGAACTGACGCGGAATGGTCGCCGAGCGGCCCGAGGTTTCGGGCCGCCAGTCGGCGGACTGTCCGCGGCCCCGCGCCCGTAGACTTGCGGCCAGGCGAGGCATCCCGTGAATTCACGCGCTGGGGACCGCTCGCCTGGTTCGGTAACGATGCCGCTGCGCCGACTCGGCAGCAACGAGCAGCCGAGGCGTATGATTAAATCGACTAGAGATTGACTCGATCAGGGCGGCGCTCAGGATATTCGGCTCCTGAAGCCAGGGATAAGCTATGTGATGACGAGCGAAGCTCTACGTCGCGACGCTAAGTTGCCTTTCCAGCGTCTCTTCTTGGTAAATGCGTGCTTTCTTGAGACGGTCCGCGGCCATTCCGTCGGCATATCCCAAAGCCCTCTCAACAAGATGTAACAGCAATTGGTCGTCCAGATGTTGAGCGGCTAATCTTGCCTCCGCCAATCTACGAACGATGTCCGGCAGCGTATCGTCTGACGATTGCTTTTGTTGTTTCATCCCAAAATATCACCTAATTGATACTACGGGCCTGCTTCGAATCGTTGGGTGTGAACAACGCTAACATGTCTTTACGAGTTTGTCACGACATTTTCATAGGATGGTCACGGGGTCAACATCGTAACTTCATCAAGCGATCGGAGAGCAAAGCCGGCGCTCATCCCTCTGGGACTGGCGACCGCGGGCAGCGCTCCGGCGCTCGCGCAGCAGGGACTGCATGAGCCCTTCCAGAAGTCGTTGAAGGAGGCGCTCGCCGGCAAGACGGTGGCATCGTTGCCCGTCGCCATGAACTTCGATCTGACTGAAGATAGTTCGCCGGTCTCAAGAACGGGCTCGAACCCCGCGGAAGTTCGAGCTGCGCGATCCGAACTGGAACGCCAATTCCGGCGCGCAGGCGGTGACCTCGCTGATCTCGGAAATGCCCGCGGTCATGGTTATCCACAATCCTGACATTCAGACCTACGCCAAGCTCCTACAGCGCGCGGAGAACGACGGCATATACGTCATTCGGATCAACATGGGCTCGGCCGATCGCAGACCGACGTTTTCAGCCGGTCAGATTGGCGTGGACGAGCGAGGCGGCGACGCGGCGCGCTTCCTGCGGGTCGCAGCCGACATGTTCGAAAAACCTAGGCGCAGAAGTCTGTGAGCGCATCGGCTCGAATCTGGATCGTCATGTCGAAGCCTTCGCTTGTCGGCCGCCGAGATAGGCGTCACGAATGCGTTCGTCACTCCACAGGGTGGCCGGGTCGCCGCCGAGCGCCAGCCGGCCGCTCTCCAGCACATAACCCCAGCTAGCGACCTTCAAAGCCATGCGCGCGTTCTGCTCGACCAGCAGCACAGTCGTTCCGCGTTCATGGATTTCGGCGATGATCTGGAACACCGCCTGAACGATGACGGGCGCGAGGCCGAGCGAGGGCTCGTCGAGCAACAGGAGGCGGGGCTTGGCCATCAGGCCGCGGGCAACCGCGACCATCTGCTGCTGGCCGCCCGAGAGGGTCCACCCGAGCTTGTCCGCGGAGCGCCTGATGTCGGGAAAGACATCGAACATCGCGTCCGCCTCGCGCCGGATCGCAGCAGCGGAGGCGTTTCCGTTCGAGGCGCCGAGCATGATGTTCTCGCGCACAGTGAGGCCAGGAAAGATGCGCCGCCCCTCGGGCACATGGGCAACCCCGAGCTTGACGATCGCGCGAGCGCTGAGCCCCGAGATCGGCTTGCCGTCGAACAGGATCGAGCCGGCGCGCGACGCCACAAGGCCCGAGATCGCGCGCAGGGTGGTCGACTTGCCCGCGCCGTTGGAGCCGAGCAGTGTGATGACGGCGCCCTCGTCGACGGCGAATGAGACGCCGCGCAAAGCCTCGATCTCGCCGAAACCGACGCAGAGGTCCCTGACTTCGAGCAGCGCCATCAGGAAACTCCGAGATAGGCGGCCACCACATCGGGCTGTCGCAGCACCTCGGCCGTTTCCCCGTCGGCGATGCGACGGCCAAAATTGAGCACGGTCAAATGCCGTGCAGCCCCTGAGATCAAGGTCATGTCGTGATCGATGAGCAGAATGGTGAGACCTTGCGCAGCGATGCGGTCGAGCAGCTTGTGCAGGGCGTTCTTCTCGCTGGAATTGAGGCCGGCGGCTGGCTCGTCGAGCAACAGCACCGTCGGATTGGCGGCCAATGCGCGAGCGACTTCGATCAGGCGCTGGTGACCGTAGCTGAAGCTCGGGATGGTTTCGTTTGCGCGATTCCCCAACCCGACGAAGTCGAGCGCGGCGCGGGCGCGGCGCGAGAGCGCGTCGTGCCCGCCCTTAATCAGCGGATTGCCGTCGCGCTCAGCGCCGATCACGACATTTTCGAGCGCGGTCATCGACCGGAATAGGCGAATGTTCTGGAACGTGCGCGCGAGGCCAGCGACCGTACGCTTGTGCGCGGGCAGCGCAGTCACGTCGACACCGTCGACGAAAATTGCGCCCGCCGTCGCGCGATAGAGCCCTGTCACCACATTGAGCGTGGTTGTCTTGCCGCTGCCGTTTGGGCCGATCAGGGCATGCACGCCGCCGCGCCGAACCTGAAAATCAACTCCGTCAACCGCCTTCAGGCCGCCGAAATTCTTGGACAGCCCTCTGACCTCGAGCGCGACCGGCGCGCCGGAATCGGCCGGACGCAACGTGAGCGCTTCTGAGGGACTCGACGGCGCGCGCTTGCGAGTTCGAAACAGCCTGCCGACGTAGCCCCAGATGCCATCGGGCATGAAGACGACGATCAGGATGACAGCGAGGCCATAGATTGCGAGATAGAGGCCCGGGACGCTTTTGAGAAAACGCAGCCACTCGGGAATCAGTATGAGCAGGCCCGTACCGATCGTCGAGCCGATCGGCGAGGAGACGCCGCCGAGCAGCGCCATCGTCAGCAGGACGATTGAATCGGAGAAGGCGAACTGATCAGGGCTGATGTAGGAAAAACCGCCAGCGAACAGTCCGCCGCCGAGCCCGCCAAGCAAAGATCCGAGTGCGAAGGCGGTCACCTTGGTGCGGAAGACGTCGATGCCGGCGGCGCTGGCGGCGAGTTCGTTGTCGCGAACCGCGCGCATCGCACGCCCGAGGCGCGTGTCGGCAAGACGCCAGACGAGATAGCCGGAGATGGCGAGCGCGGCGACAGCAAGCGCGAGATAGGCCTGCCCGGAGGCGAAACCGGCCGGCCGCTCGATCGAGCTGACGCCATCCGGCCCATGAGTGAAGCGAATCGCGTTGATCAGGACGACGGTCAGGATCTGCTGGAAGGAGATCGTGACCATGGCGAGGTAATGACCGCCCAGGCGCAACGTCGAGAGGCCGAGGCCAGCGCCCACCACAAGAGCGAGCGCACTGCCTCCCAAAAGGCAGAGCCAAAAGGAAAGGTGGTAATCGACCGTCCCGAGAGCGACGCTATAGGCGCCGAGCGCGAAGAACGCAGCCTGTGCGAGATTGATCTGACCACAGAGCCCCAGGACGATCGACAGGCCGAAAACCGCGATCGCGTAGGTCGCGGCCTGCATGAGAATATTGGCGACATAGCCGTCGGTCTTGACGGTCGCGGCGAGCGCCGCCAGCGCGGCCGCGACGCACCCGTAGGCAATTTGTCCGATCACGGAGCGGCGCATCTCAAGCCTTTTCCGCCACCCGCTCGCCGAAGATGCCTTGCGGTCGGACGATGAGGAACAGGATGAGCGCCAGGAAGGCGAAGGCGTCCTTGAACGGCACGGAGATATAGGCGGCCCCGAAGGTCTCGATGACGCCGATCGCGAACCCGCCAAGGATTGCGCCGGCGACGTCGCCAAAGCCGCCGATGATCGTCGCGGCGAAGGCTTTGAGCGCGATCGTGGGGCCCATCTGGATCGAGACGAACAGCACCGGCGCCACCAGAATGCCGGCGATTCCGCCGATGACGGCGCTGTAGACGAAGGTGATCATGATCATTGTGGCGACGGGAATGCCGAGCAGCGTCGCCATTTCCTTGTCCTGGCTCGTCGCCTGGAGCTTCTTGCCGATCAAGGTGCGCTCGAACAGCCAATATTGGAAGGCGACAAGCGCAAGCGTGACGCCGATGATGATGAGATATTGGCTGTCGAGATAGACAGGTCCGAGTTGAAAGCCCGGCGTATCGAGCCAGCCAGGCAGCACCTGCGGCTGGGGTCCGTAGAGCGCGAGAACGCTGTTGGAAAGAAAAATCGAGGCGCCGATCGTGGAGATCAGCACCGGCAGAAAGTTTCGATTGCGCAGCGGATAATAGACGAACAGATTGAACAGCGCCCCGAGCAGCGCCATTCCCGCGATCGCAATCAGAAACGCGAGCCAATAGGGCCAGCCCAAATCGACCGCGAACACGACCATGAGATAAGCCGCGACCATCGAGAACTCGCCCTGCGCGAAATTGACGACGCTGGTGGCGCGAAAAATCAGGACGAAGCCCAAGGCGACCAGAGCATAGACGGCGCCGATTCCAATTCCCGTGAAGAGCAGTTGCAGAAAGAAATCCATGGCGGCGCCCTCAGATTGTCTCCCGCATTAGCCTATTTCGCGCCGCCGCCGGATGGGTGCGGCTTCGCGAGCGCGGCTCAGGACGGCGTCCGCACGCGCGACACGTAGGGGCGCCGCCGCTAATCCGTGAATTCGATATGCTTGTCGAAAACGATGAGTCCCTTCTCGTTGCGCACGATATTGTAGCCGTGCAGGCCGTCGCCGAATTCGTCGAAATTATATTCGCCCTCGGCGCCCTTGTAGCCCCTGGTGGAAAGTATGGCGGCGCGGATCTTGTCGGGCTCAGTCGACCCCGCCTTGTTGATTGCGGCTGCGAGCACGCCGATCGCGTCATAGGTCCACGAGCTGTAATTGTCGGGCGCCGCATTCGAGACTGCGCTGTAGAGCTTGGCGAATTCCTTCGCCTCCGGGCTCGAATCGACGGCGTAATCGGCGACGCCATAGGCGCCCCAGAGTGCGGGGCCGGCGAGCTTGACCGTGCCAGCTGCAACGGTCGTGGGCGATCCGACCCAGGGGATTGTCACGCCGAGCTGTCGCAACTGCCGAGCGAAAATGGCCTGATCGTTGTCGAAGGTCATATAGGAGCCGATGACGTCGGCGCCGGACGATTTGATCGCAAGCACGACCGGGGTGAAATCCTGGCTCTGGTTGGGATAACCCTGTTCAGTGAAGACCTTGGCGCCGATCTTATCGAGCGCGGCTGACAGCGCTTTGAAGCCGCTCGTGCCGAAGGCGTCGGTGGAATGGACGATCGCCCAATTCTTCTTGCCGAGGATCTCGACACCGTAGGAGGCGATTACGCGAGCGGAATAGGTGTCGTTCGGTCGGAAGCGGATCAGCCAGGGATTGCCCATCTTGGTCAATGCGGGATCGGTGCCGCCGAAGCAGACGGGTTTGCCCGTCTTCAGGATATCGGGCGCCATCGCGTGAGTTTGCGTCGACCGGATCTGGCCTAGGAAGGCGACGATGTCCGACTGCGCCGCGAGCTTGGAGAAGGCGAGCACGGCGCCGGGATTGGTCGTCTGATCGTCCTCGGTGACGAGTTCGACTTGTTTGCCGAGTACGCCGCCCGCCTTGTTGACCCGATCGAGCGCGATCTTTGCGCCCGCGAGCGCGTATTTGCCGGAATCCGCGCCTGGGCCGGTGACGGACAGCACCATGCCAATCTTGATCGTGTCGCCGCCGGCGCGAGCGACGCACAAGAACGCTGGTGCCGCAAGACTCGCGCCTAGACCCAAGTTTACCGACCGTCTGGTGGGCCTCATGCGTTCCTCCCATTCGCCTTGCGCTTGGTTCCGTCGGGCCGCCGCTCCTTTCAATTCAAACTTGCGGAATTCGGACGATCCTGCAAGCGTGAACTGTTTCGATGGGTCCCTTCCGGGCGATTGGGAACGAGTGCGGAGAATGGCCTTTGACCCCCGCTCCTGCTCCATCGATTCTGGCCGGTCTCGGAACCGACTTTCACGCACCGGACTCGCCAGGAGCGCGAGGGCTTCGCCGCGCCGCACCTCCAGGCTCAGGCCAATCCACCGCGCGCACTACGCCGTCATTCGTGAAGAAACAGGTTCTTAAGTTGCTTGCCCTCAAGACCGAAGCGCGGAGCAGTTTGCCCATACACGCACTCCCTTGGCGCCGCGCGAGACGAAAATCGCGCGGCTTTCACCCATCTAGTCGATACCGATTCATAGCAATGGGGTCGAGTTCCACGCCAAGGCCCGGACGATCGGGAAGTTTGAGCAATCCTTGCGAGAGCCGAATTGGCTCAAGAACGATTTCGTCGCGGAGCGGGTTCTCGCCAATATCGTATTCGATCAGCGTTGGCTCGACAACGTTGCGGCTGTGCGGATACTCTGGAAGGCTCGCAACAAAATGGCAGGCCGCCGCGAGTCCGACTGCCCCGCCCCAGACATGCGGCGACAAGCGCAGATGGTTGAGGCGAGCGAGGAACGCGACTTCGCGACCCACTCGTAAGCCACCGCAGAGCGTCAAGTCCGGCTGCGCCACGTCGATGCCCTGGAGGTCAATTAGTCGCTTGAAGTCCCATGCAGTATAGAGAGCTTCGCCAGCGGCGAGCGGCATGGGAGCTTCGCGCCGAAGAGCAGCGTATCCGTTGAAGTCCAGCGGCGTCAGTGGTTCCTCGTACCAGAAAATGCGACGGGCTGCGATTCGACGCATGCTGTCTAGGGCTTCTTCGACAGTATAGTTGCCGTTGGCGTCAACGATCAGATCGATCTCCTCGCCCAGTGTTGCACGAGTTGCCGATACGCGCTCGGCGTCTGAAGCCGGGCTGATGCCGATCTTGATCTTTACTCGCCGCGCGTCGGTCTGCGCTAGGCGCTCGAGTTCGCGGGGGAAATCGCGGGCCGGGTTCTCAGTCAAATAGCCCCCAGAGACATACACCGGAACTTCACTTCGCGCCCGACCGCCGATCAAATCGGCAACAGGTAGGTTGTGCATCTTTCCGACTGCGTCGAGACAGGCCATATCGATACCGCTGAAGCACGCGGTCATCTGGTTTTGGACGCCAAAATGATAATGAGTGGCCATGATTTCGCTGACTACATGTTCGAAATCATGGACGCTTCTGCCGACGAAATATGAAAGGATTAGGTCGAAATAGGCGCGGGTGACCTTTGGCGGACCCCAAGCCTCGCCAATGCCTGTGACACCGTCATCCGTCACGAGTTTTACGATGCTGGTCTGGCGGGCTGCAGCAAGTCCACGCGCCATTCCATAGGTCCGGCCCTCTGGCAAGTGATACACAAGCGGGATGAGCTCGAGCTGGGAAATCTTTGCCATTTCCATCCATCTGTGAACCAATGACAAACAACGGCAAACCAACAAGCGTGCCGTGTGACGCCGCGTGATGGCCGCCGGCTCGCGAGCGCCAGTCAGTCCGTGAATTCGATATGCTTGTCGAAGACGATGACGCCCTTTTGGTTGCGTACGATATTGTAGCCGTGCAGGCCGTCGCCGAATTCGTCGAAATTGTATTCGCCCTCGGCGCCCTTGTAGCCCCTGGTGGAAAGTATGGCGGCGCGGATCTTGTCGGGCTCGGTCGACCTCGCCTTGTTGATGGCGGCTGAGAGCACGCCGATCGCGTCATAGGTCCAGGCGCTGAAAAGGTCGGGCGGCGCGTTCGAGACGGCGCTGTAGAGCTCGGCGAATTCCTTCGCCTCCGGGCTCGAATCGACGGCGTAATCGGCGATGCCGTAGGTGCCCCAGAGCGCAGGACCGGCGAGCTTCACAGCCTCGGCGGTGACGGTTGTGGGCGATCCGACCCAAGGGATTGTCACGCCGAGCTGCCGCAACTGTCGCGCGAAGATCGCCTGATCGTTCGAGAAGGTGAAATAGGAGCCGATGATGTCGGCGCCAGACGATTTGACCGCGAGCACGACCGGCGTGAAATCTTGGCTCTGGTTGGGATAGCCTTGATCGATCGTGACTTTGGCGCCGAGTTTGTCGAGCGAGGCCGACAACGCCTTCAAGCCGCCCATGCCGAACGCGTCTGTGGAGTGGACGATCGCCCAGTTCTTCTTGCCGAGCGTCTCCACGCCGTACGAGGCGATTACGCGGCCCGAGTAGGAATCGTTGGGCCGGAAGCGGATCAGCCACGGATTGCCCATCTTGGTCAGTGCGGGATCGGTGCCGCCGAAGCAAACGGGTTTGCCCGTCTTCAGGATATCGGGCGCCATCGCGTGATTCTGCGTCGAGCGGATCGATCCGAGGAATGCGACGATGTCGGGCTGCGCGGCGAGCTTGGAGAAGGCGAGCACCGCGCCGGGATTGGTCGTCTGATCGTCCTCGGTGACGAGTTCGACCTGTTTCCCCAATACGCCGCCCGATTTGTTGACGCGGTCGAGGGCGATCTTGGCGCCGATCAGCGCATATTTCCCGCTGTCGGCGGCGGGGCCGGTGACGGGCAGCACCATGCCGATCTTGATCGTATCGCCCGCGCCGAGAGCGATGCGGGACAACGCAGGCGCCGCCAGACTCGCGGCGACTCCCAGGTTTACGAATCGTCTCGTGAGCCTCATGCGTTCCTCCCGCTGAAATTGCGCTTTCCGAGTGGTTCCGACGGACAATCGCCGAACGGCCACCGGTTTTAAGCTGAAACTTGCGGAATTCGGAGGCTCCATGCAAGCCCGAATCGATTCAGGGGGTGATTGGAAGGTTTTGGGGGAACGGTCGCGCGCAGCGCGCGAAGACGCCGGCAGGAAGGCGGAAGGTCCGCCCGCGCGATCCAAGCGAAGCGCTCAGCTCCGTCCCTATGGGCGTCATTTCCGTTCTTCCGCGAGGGGAAGTTCTAATGACGGTGAGTCGACGACCGCACTGGGCCTTTTGCGCCCTAGCGTGCGTTACTTCAATGGATACGAAGAACGTCGGTCCCAATGCGATTGGGCGCTCGTCTTGCCGACTCATACTTAGGCTTAGGAGGTTTAGCGGAAGGAGGATCCGCTGGTACGTTGGCTCGCTTCGCCCGACGCCCGCCGGAACTATCATCGACAGCAACATAGTCGTGAGTTTGTTCTCGAGGCGGCGCCAATGATCAAGTGTCAGATCGCAATAGCCGCATTGATCGCTGTCACCGCGGCGGGTTGCGACAAAGCTGTCCCGCCCGCTTCGGAGGCCCGGCCCGTTCGGACGGTCACCGTCGAGCACGGCGCTGAAGGCGAGATCGTCTCGCTGACGGGCCATATTCGCCCCAAGGACCAGGCCAGCCTCGCTTTTCGCCTCCATGGCCGGATGATCGAGCGGCGGGTCAATGTGGGCGATGTGCTGAAGGCAGGCCAGGTCGTCGCCCGGCTCGACCCCCAGATTCAGGACAATGCGCTGCGCTCGGCCGAGGCCAATCTCGCGTCGATGCAGGCGGTGCTGACCCAGGCGCGCCTCACCTTCGGGCGGCAGCAGCAACTCATCAAGGACGGCTGGATCCAGTTCAAGATGAAGCGCGAGAGGTTCGCCTGGGTGACGATTGTCCCGACCATATGGCTGGTCTGCACTGTAACCGCGGGGCTGGAGAAGGTAGCCAGTCCCGACGCGCAAGTGGGCTTTGTGAGCCATGCTTTGCGCCTTGGCGACGCCGCTTCAGCCGGACAAATTCTTGCGCCTGCGAAGACCCTGAACGAGATGGGCCGCATCGTCTGTAACGATTATGTCGACGCCGCATTGGTGGCGCTGTTTGTCGCCATCGTGATTTCCATGGTCGTCTACGGCGTCATCGAAGCCCGTAAAGCGTTGCGCAGCGTGAAGATCACCGCCGTCGAGATCGGCCGCGTGGCGGTTGCGGCGGAGTAAGGGAAATGCTGAACGCCCGCACCAGGTACGTCTGCGAGATGGTCGCACAGACCGCTCGTCTGATGGTCGGCATGCCGGATTACGAAACTACGTCGTGCATCGGCGGACCGATCATCCGGACCTGCCGGTGATGACATACGAGGAGTTCTTCCGGGAGCGCCAGGAGGCCCGCTACGCCGTCGGCAAGGGGCGGTTCCGCGGCTGCTGCTGAGGCGCCAGGCGCCATTGGGCGGTCTTCTTGTTTGTGCGCCTCGGATCGCTGATCGCGACCGTGAACCATCCCGAAAGCCCTTGCTTTTGTCCCCCGACGCGGGGTCGCCCCGCGCCGGGTTGCGTTCGCCCGGCTCAGCTGCTGCGGCCCCTTCCACCGCGGCGCCTTGCTGGGGACATCCATGAGCGCGGCGCTGCCGCCCGTGCGCTGCGCCTCATGTGGCGCAACCCGGCAGCAAACGGGGACTGCGGACGTTGAGCGAACGAGCAAAGCCGGTGCGGGTTCTGGTGGTGGGTCTCGGCACGATGGGGACGAGCCACGCGCGCGCCTATAAAAGCATCGACGGCTTCGAGCTTATCGGCCTCTGCACCCGCAACGCGGCTCAGCGCCATGATCTCAACGAGTTCGCCGGCCTGCCGCGCTTCGAGCTCCTTGGCGACGCGCTCGACAAGCTGAAGCCGGACGCGGTCGCGATCTCAGCGTACACCGAGCATCATGCTCCGATGGCGCTTCAAGCGCTCATGGCGGGCGCGCATGTCTTCTGCGAAAAGCCGCTCGCGGACACGCTACAGGCGGCGGAGAAAATTGTCGCCGCCGCGCGCGGGGAAGAAAGCGCTGCTCGTCGGCTACATCCTGCGCGTGCATCCGTCTTGGACGCGCTTCGTCGAGATCGGCCGGACGCTCGGCAACCCGCTCGTCATGCGCATGAACCTCAACCAGCAATCGTCCGGCTCGTTCTGGGAGGTGCACAAGGCGCTCATGCGCTCGACCTCGCCGATCGTCGATTGCGGCGTCCACTATGTCGACGTGATGTGCCAGGTCACGCGGGCGAAGCCGGCTCTCGTGCATGCGGTCGGGGCGAGGCTCACCGACGAGATCGCGCCGCGAATGGTCAATTACGGCCATCTCCACATCGTCTTCGATGACGGCTCGGTCGGCTGGTACGAGGGCCCGATGATGAGCGAGACCGCGTTCTTCGTGAAGGACATGATCGGGCCGAAAGGCTCCGTGTCGATCGTCGCCAGGGAGGCCGCGAGCGAGAGCGTCAGGTCATCCGGCCACAATGCACACACGAAAACCAATGCACTGCGCATCCACCACGCCGCGCTCGACGCGAGCGGCGCGTTCTTGAACCCCGACACGATCGAGTCGACCGAGGACGAACCCGGCCATCAGGAGTTTTGCGAGCGCGAGCAGCGGCTGTTTTTCCGCGCGATCCGCGGCGAGGCCGACCTCGCGGACCACTGGGCCGACGCGATCAACTCGCTCAAGATCGTGTGTCCGCGATCCGCAATGACTGGTTAACGTCGATCGGCGACGTTCGATTGCTTGGGACGACTGTTACGCGCTGGGTCGATCTGACGCGTTCGAAGCTTCTTTCAGGAACGGTCGGTCCTGTGTAGGGTTTCGGATGCCGGCCTTGGCGCGGGCGCTGATGCAAGGCTGTGAGCTTTCGGCCGGCGTCCGAAAACCTCTAAGGGAGGAAACCGCGGGCCGGAAGGGGAGCTGGCTCGGGAGCCGCCGTGCTATGGGGATTTGGCGATCGGTTGAGCGGCGGCCGGTGTTTTTGGGGACGTGCTTTCGCGCCGGATGAGAAGCACGGCCGAGTGCGGGGCTGGCGGATCGGCGTTGGGGAGGGGTTCGGCGGCACGACGAGATGCGCGCCTTGCTGCCTGGATCAGCTTCGGCGCGACGGGGACACGGCCGGCGAGAACTGTCGTCGGTGAGCGATCGACGAAGAGGGCTGGAGAGGGCTGGGATCGGGTCGGCGGTCATGACGAGTCGATACCGGCGGGTTCGGTCGTGAAGCTTCGGGGCTGAGCGCCGCGGGCGAAGGTCTCGACGATGCGCATGCGTCCGCCGCAACAGGGGCAGATCCTGGGCGGTGAGTGGTCGCGATCGGCGGCGGCCTCGTGCGGGGCGTCGGACCTGCGAGGAGATGGGTCGCCCGGATCGGCGGCGGCGATGAGTTCGCGCAGGCGATTGATGACGGCGGCCCGTCCGGGGCCGGCGTAGAAGCCGTAGTGATGATGTGGACGGCCTCACCCGAACGGCATCAAGTGCCAAGGCGTGACCGGTGCAGGTCGCGGATAGGGAAGCCGTCCATGAAGACCTTTATCAGGATTGGGATCGACCTGGCGAAGAACTTTTTCCAGGTGCATGCAATCGAGCGCGAGGGTGCGCCTGCGGTTACGCGCAAATTGAGCCGAGGTAAGGTGCTTGCTTTCTTCGCCCAAGCGGCGCCCTGCCGCGTCGGGATGGAGGCTTGTGGATCGTCCCATTACTGGGCGCGGGAGATCCGGGCGTTGGGGCACGAAGTGGTCTTGATTCCTCCTGCTTACACGAAACCCTACGTCAAGCGCGGCAAGAACGATGCGAACGACGCGGCTGCGATCTGCGAGGCCATGTCGCGGCCCGAGATGCGGTTCGTGCCGATCAAGAGCGCGGATCAGCAAGCCGTGCTGATGCTGCACAAGACTCGGGAATTGCTGGTCAAGCAGCGAACCATGACCGTCAATGCGCTGCGCGGTCATCTCTCGGAGTTCGGCTTGATCGCGCCCAAGGGCATCCACCGGGTCAAGGAATTGCTGGCGCTCGCGCAAGCCGACGAGACCCTTCCCGAAGAGGCCAAGCAAGCAACCGCGATGCTGGCTTCGCACAGCGACGGCCTCGACGAAAAGATCGACGATCTGGAGAAGACGATCGCCCGGGCGAGCGGCAAGAACCAAACGAGCCGGTTGCTGGACGAGATCCCCGCCTTCGGCCCGCTGATCGCATCAGCGATGGTCGCTTTCAATCCCGATCCCAGCGTCTTCAGGTCGGGAAGCGATTTCAGCGCGTCTCTGGGCATTACTCCGAGCCAGCACTCGAGCGGCGGCAAGGACAAGCTCGGCGCTATCACCAAAAAGGGTAACCGGTATTTGCGCAAGATGCTGGTCGTGGGATGCACGTCGGTTTTGCGCGTGGCCCATAAATACAAAGGCGCCCTGGCCGAATGGATCGTCGCCATGAGGGCCAGGAAGCCCGAGCGCGTCGTCGCCGTCGCCCTGGCCAACAAGCTGGCCAGAATCGCCTGGGCGATGATGTCGACCGGCGAAGCCTTCCGAACCGAACTTTACACGAAGGCCTGACGACAAAGAGCTCTCCAAGATAGACGTTTCAGTTTCGAAGAGATTGGCAAGCGCAACGACGTGATGAACGACACGGTCGCAACGAAAGCCCAGGACACCCTGACATCCGCCACGAGCCCCGAGCTCGCCGTAGTGATAGGGACCAGGACTGTCGAATATCATCAGGGCCAGCGGTCCTATACCGCACCAACAGGCCGGACATATGACCGCAGCCGACCAAAGCGATCAGAGCGTCGAAAACCACTTGCCAAGAGGCCGTCCACATATGTCGGATGCGGTGGAAGCCGCTCGGCAGCACGTGCAGGAGAAAGCGGCGGATGAACTCGTGGGCCGCGAGCGTCATGGTCTTGAACCGGTCGCGGCCTTCGACCCGATAGTCCTTCCACTTGAATGTGACGCCCTTGTCGTCCAGCTCCATGAGCCTGGAGTTCGAGATCGCGACGCGGTGGGTGTAGCGGGCGAGATAGGCGAGCACGGCCTTCGGCCCGGCGAACGGCCTCTTGGCATAGACGATCCATTCCGATCGGCGCAGCGGCGCGAGGACGGCGTCGAAGGCGGCTTTGTCGGCGAGCCGCGCGAGGTCGCCGAGGAAGACGAGGCGTCCGGCCGCATGCAGGGCTGCGAGCCCTTCGAGGAAGAGCCGGCGGAAGAGACGCGACAGCATCCGCACGGGCAGGAAGAAGCCGGGCTTGCAGGCGATCCAGCGCGATCCGTCCAGCGACAGGCCGCCGCCGGGAACGATGACGTGGACGTGCGGATGGTGGGTCAGCGCCGAGCCCCAGGTGTGCAGTACGGCGGTCAGGCCGATGCGCGCGCCCAGATGCTTCGGGTCGGCCGCGATCGTGGTCAGCGTCTGGGCGGCGGTCCTGAACAGGAGGTCGTAGACGGGGGACTTGTTCTGGAACGCGACGGCGCCGATCGACGCCGGCAGGGTGAAGACGACGTGGTAATAGGGAACCGGCAGGAGTTCGGCCTCGCGGTCTTCGAGCCATTCCCTCGCCGCGGCCGCCTGGCACTTCGGGCAGTGGCGATTGCGGCAGGAATTGTAGGAGATCCGTTCGTGCGCACAGTCCTCGCAGCGCTCGACGTGTCCGCCGAGCGCGGCTGTGCGACAGGTCTCGATCGCCGACATGACCTTCAACTGGTCGAGGCTCACGTGACCGGCGTTGGCCATTCGCCACGCCGCCCCATGGGCGCGAAAGACATCGGCGACCTCGAGGCGAGGCCGCGCCACGCGGCCGCGGTCAGGCGGGGCGCGATGGCCCTGCGAGGTTGAGCCGCTCCAAGGGACTCTCGACGTCGCGGATCGTGCTGACCGCGACGCGGGTGTAGAGCGCCGTCGTCTCGAGCTTCGCGTGTCCCAACAAGACCTGGATCACGCGAATGTCGGCGCCCTGTTCGAGCAGATGCGTGGCGAAGCTGTGCCGCAGGGTATGCGGCGATACGCGCTTGGAGATGCCTGCCGCCTTCGCCGCGTTCTGCATGGCGCGGTTGATCTGGCGTTCCGTCACCGGGTTGATCGGGTTCTGGCCGGGAAAGAGCCAGACCGGCGGTCGCGCCGCGCGCCACCACTCGCGCAAGAGTGTGAGCAGTTGCGGCGACAGCATCACATACCGCTCGCGCTGCCCTTTGCCGCGTTCGACCCGAAGCGTCATGCGGCCGCTGTCGATGTCGGACACTTTCAGGCGCGTGATCTCGGACACGCGAAGGCCGGCGCCGTAAGCGACGCTGAGCGCGGCCCTGTACTTGAGGCTCGGCGCGGCTTCGATGAGACGCGCCACCTCGTCCTGGCTCAGAACGGCCGGCATCTTGCGCGGCTGCTGCACCGGCGCCAGATGCCGGACGAGGGAGGGCTTTTCCAATGTGATCTTGAAGAAGAACCGCAGCGCCGTGCCGGTCTGGTTGATGGTTGTCGGACTGATGTGCTGCTTGGCCAGATGTAATTGAAAGCGGCGAAGGTCCTCCTTCGTCGCCGTATCGGGCGACCGGCCCAGGAAGGCCGTAAAGGTCCTGACGTGCCGGACGTAGTCCTTCTGCACCTTCTCCTTGAACCGACGCGCCGTCATGTCGTCGATCATGCGCTGACGCAGCGGGTTGATGGGCTTGTCGGACATCGCGAAAGCTCCTGTCTCCCATGGGGTTGAACCCCTCGATCCTGAGACAGGCCCGCGCCCTCCGGTTGTCCTTGAGTTCCCGCCGCCCTCCGCCGTTAGCGGGCTCCTACCGCGCGAGCGGTTTAGATTCTATGGGCGCGCGGCGGGCGTTGGCGCCTTCGTCGCGGCAACCAAACGATGGAGCGCCCCTATGTCAAAGCAGAACGACTTGAGCAAATGCGTCGTCGCGCTCGAGCAAGACGCGACATTGATCGCCGTGGTCGAGATGGGCCAGTCGAGTTGGCTGGTCGCGGGCATCGTGCCGGGACTCGATCGCTATCCCTTGAAGAAACTTAGCCCAGACCGCGACGCGCTGCTGCAGCTTCTGCATCGCTGGCGCAACGAAGCGGCGAAGCGCGGCCACGCGATCGACCGGATCGCCGTTGCCTACGAGGCAGGCCGCGATGGCTTCTGGCTGGCGCGCTGGCTGCGTTCCCAATCCATCGAAGCCTATGTGATCCACCCGTCGAGCGTCCCGGTGTCGCGCGAGCACCGAAGGGTGAAGACGGATCGGCTCGACACAGAGCTCCTCAAGCGCGCCTTCCTCGGCTGGCTGCGCGGCGAACCGAAGCATTGCAGCATGGCGGCCATCCCCGCGCTCGAGGACGAGGATGCGAGACGACCCAGCCGCGAGCGTCAGGTCCTGGTCGGAGAGCGCACACGCATCGTCAACCGCCTGAAGGCCAATCTCGCCCGGCTCGGCATTCGCGGCTTCCGGCCCAATCTCGCTCGGGCGCCAAGCCAGCTTGAAGCCCTGCGCACGCCGGAGGGCGTCGCCATACCTACGAACACGTTGGCCGAGATGCGGCGCGACCTGGACCGCCTGCGCTTCGTCAAGCAGCAGATCAAGGAGATCGAGAAGACCCGCACCGAGCGTCTGGCGAAGACGCCAGACGAGCCACGCCATGCGTCGGCGCATGTCCTTACACGCGTGGTCGGCGTCGGCGTCGAGTCCGCGGACATGCTTATCCAGGAGGTGTTCTCGCGGGAGATCCGGGACCGTAGGGCACTGGCGCGCTATGCCGGGCTCACCGGAGCTCCAGACGAGAGCGGGCAAAGACGGCGCGAGCGGGGACTCGCCAAAGCAGGCAACGCTCGGGTGCGCCGCGGGATGATCGAACTCGCCTGGGGTCATCTGGTGCACCAGAAGGGCAGCCCGCTCAGCGCATGGTATCGGAGGCGAACGTCGGACTCACGGCGGGGCGTGCGCAAGACAATGATCGTCGCGCTCGCGCGCAAGCTCCTCATCGCGCTGTGGCGGCTCGCCACGACCGGCGAAGCGCCGGAAGGTCTGCTGCTTCGCCCGGCAGCGTAGCCACAACGGAGTTGCTGCAGGCGAGCGTCACGACGGTGCCCGACCTGTAGACGACGGCCCGAGGCGGCGGCAACCCGACATGGACTATGGCCTTCGCGCCGCGGTTTAGAATGGGCCCGCCCCTCGGAGCTTTGCCGCCGATGCGCATGACTGCATCATGGTGCGACCTTCGTGGTCGGCCGAATACAAGTTCGTGACGCGCGACGCGCGCCCAATGGCGAGCTCCCCTCGGTATCGTCGCCGCTGTCGAAACTGAACTGAACGAGCGGGACACACCCGTGTCGCCCGACTGAGGAAGCTTGACGCTGTGCTCGGGCCCCTCAAGGCAAGTCGCTCCGCGATGGCCTTCGGCCACCCTTGACGGCCACTGCGCGCAGTGTCCGAAGGAAAGTCAGGTCGGGACGAGGAGATGTCGCGGGCCAATCGAACAAGGAGATGCTCGCTATCGCCACCCTTGACAGCAATCGCCCCATACAAGTCCCCTGGCGCAACCGTTCCGTTCCACCTATGGCGGCTTCACACCGGAGTCCTGCCCTTCGGCGAGCTCTGGTAAGCATAAGGCTCCGCCCGCATATCGGGATAATTGCGCCCGCGCCCCGGTTTTGCTCGACCAAAGCGACAGGCGTCCGTCGCCGTAACCGAAATCTCCCCCGATTTCGTGTCCTCACAGCCGGAGCGCGATTCCATCCGCCCCGGACAATTCCACTGTCCGCGTCTCGTCCTCGGGCAGGATCACACGCATCTCGCGATAGGGCAGCGGGTAATTCCCGTTCGCCCCGACCTCGACGCGCACCTGGCTTGCGGTCCAACTCAGCGCGATCGTCACGCGGGTCGAGGCGGCGACGAGGGAGATTCCATCGTCTTCGAAGAGGGTGGCGCGCGATGCGCCCGCGCCGGCGCCCGGAAAAATGCGCAGCGCCCGCGAGGGCTCGTCGTGCAGGCGCGACGTATCGTCGCCGCTGTCGGTCGTGGCGACGATCGCTCCGGCCGGCGCAAGCAGCGGCAGCCGATCGAGCGGCGCCGGAATCTTCGCGCTCCGACCGGCCGCGTAAACGCGCCAGGTCCAGAAGTCGCGCCAGCTTTCGACGCCCGCCGGGAGATAGACCTCGACCCCACGCGCGCCTTCGCGCATCGCCGGCGCGGCGAGGAGGCAGGGGCCGAACATCGCGGCGTCCGTGTCGGCGAAGCAGGCGGGGTCGTCCTCGAAGGCCACGAAGGTCGGCGCTAGCACGAGGGTGTACGCCTCGTGCGCACGAACTATCGCGCTGTAGAGATAGGGCATGAGCCGCAGCCGCAGCCGCAACGCGTCGCGGATCGCCGGTAGCGCCTCCGGGTGCAGCCACGGCGAGGTCGTGACCCCGTCGTCCTTCCAACTGTTCATGAGAAAGCGCGGATGCAACAGCCCCGCTTGCGTCCAGCGGATCAGGAGCTCGGGCTCGGGCGGCGGGCCCGTGAAGCCGCCGACGTCATGGCCGATGTTGAACATGCCGGAGAGCGACATGCCGAGGCCGGTGCGAAAATTCCATTTCAGCGAGTCCCAACTGGTTGTGTTGTCGCCGCTCCAGGTCTGGGCGTAGCGCTGCAGGCCCGGCCCGCCGGCGCGCGTGACGGTGAAGGGACGAACGTTCGGCTTCGCGGCAAGCTCAGCTTCGCGCGTCGCGCGCGTCATCAAGAGGGCCTGCACGGGACGCAACAGCGCAAGCGGCGTCGGCTCGCCGAAGCCGGCGCAGATCGCGTCGTCGTCCCATAAGCCATACTCGTTGTTGTCGTTCCACCCAGCGTCGACGCCGTAGTCGAGGACCTCATGGGTCAGGCTCTCCTTCCACCATTCGACGCCGGCGGGATTGGTGAAATCGACATGCGCGCCCCCGCCGTCCCAGAACTGCGATTTCACGGGCGCGTGATCGTCTCCGCCGGCGATGAAACCGCCGGCCCCCGCGACCTCGCCATAGCTGGGATGGTCGTCAATCAGGCACGGCTTGACGTTGGCGACCACCTTCATGCCCGCATCGGCGAACGCGCGCGTCAGCGCCTTCGGCTCCGGAAATTTTTCGCGGTTCCAGGTGAAGACGTAGCGCTTCTTGCCGATCGAGGTGTAGCCCGAGCCGAAGTGAAACGCGGATATCGGGACATCATGCGCCTTCGCGGCGTCGATCACCCCCCGGATCTGCACTTGAGCGTCGGGCGCGTCGGCGACCGCCATCGCAGTCTGCGCGAACCCAAGCGACCAGCGCGGCGGCAGCGCCGTGCGGCCGGTGAGCGCAACGAACTTGGCGGTGACGTCCGCGAGGCGGGGCCCAAGGATCAGATAGAGATCAAGATCGCCGTCCTCGGCCTCGTAAGTGCGATAGCGGCCGAAGTAATTGTCATGCTCGCAGCCGAGGTCAAACGCGCCCTCGGCGCCGTTGTCGTAGAAGAGGCCATGCGAGACGCCGCTCGCCGCGTCGCGTACGATCAAGAACGGCCAGTTCTTGTAAAGCGGATCGCCGCGCTCGGGATCGAAGCCGAGCGAATCGCGCATTGCGCATCTGAGCCGCCGCCCGGTCAGGTCGAGCGGGCCGGTCTTGTCGTCGAGGCCATAGTGACGATCGCCTGGAGCGCGCGCCATCGCGTGTTTGAAGGCATAAGTCTTCTGTCCGAGAAAATAAGGCTGCGTCTCGCGGTCACGCGCAAAGACCGTTCCATCGGACAGCGCCCAGTCCATGCGAAAGCCGTCGAGCGTGGCGGACAGACGCAGCGCTCGCGTCGCCAGCGTGACATGCGCGGGCGACGCTGCGATCTCGGTCGCGACGGCCGGCCACGAACTGTCGTCGAGACGGGCGCGTCCTGCCCAGTCCGTGTCGCCCTCGCCGTACGCGGGCACGGCCCACGTGCGCTTTTGACGGACCTCGCCCCAGCGTGAGAGCGTGACCCGGACAAGGTCGTAGGCAAGCGCGACGATCCGCATCTGGGCGCCGTCGCCGCAATCGAGCGTAAACCCGCGCGCGTCGCACGCGCTCAGGCGGGCGCGAAGGATCGGTTTCATCGAATCGGGCTCTTTAACTCAGGCCGCGCAACGCTCGGCTCGGCGCTCTTGCCTGCACAGAGTCAGATGTCGGAGCAGAATTACACCCGGTCGGGATCATTTCGTTGTGGGCCGCGCGATCATATCGGAATCTAGGGAGCGGGATTTTCCCGGAATAGGAGGCGGCTTGCCAGGAATCAGCACAGGTCTACGACCGCGGCTACTATTGGCTTGCGGCGCGGCTGGCCTTGTGCGTTCATGGGCAGGACGCCAGGAGGGACGAGAAGCATGACCGCCAGCCCCTATGGCTTTTGGACGTCTCCCATAACCTCCGACCTCGTCGTCGGCGACTCGATCCGTTTCGAGCAGGTCGCGCTCGACGGCGACGCAATCTATTGGAGCGAGACTCAGCCGCAGAAGCAGGGACGAACTTTCGTCTACCGCGTCGGCGCGGACGGGGAGCCGGAACGCGTGACGCCCGACAACGCCAACGCTTTCAGCGTTCGCACGCGCGCACACGAATATGGCGGCGGCTCGTTCGCCGTCAGCGACGGCGTTGTCTATTTCTCGAACAATCTCGATCAGCGGCTCTATCGCCAGGATGCAGGCCGGCCGCCGATCCCAATCACGCCTGCTCCAACCGGCGCCGCTGCGGATGCGCTGCGGTACGCGGATGGCGTCATAGACCGGCGCCGGGGGCGCATGGTTTGCGTGCGGGAGGATCACACCGGGGCACGGGAGGCGATCACGACGCTGGCTGGCGTCAACCTCTCCGGCGCGACGGCGCCCCAAGTTCTCGTCTCGGGTAACGACTTCTATTCGACGCCACGTCTCAGCCCCGACGGAAACCGCATGTCTTGGCTGACTGGCGCCATCCCGACATGCCGTGGGTGACGACGGAGGTCTGGGTCGGGGACATCCTCCCGGATGGGACAATCGGAAGCGCGCGCCGGGTCTCGGGCGGGCCAGACGAGTCGGTGTTCCAGCCGGAATGGTCGCCTGACGGGGATCTCTATTTCGTATCGGACCGAATTTCGGGCTGGTGGAATCTCTATCGGGAGCGCGACGGCGCGATCGAGCCCATGGCGGAGACGGACGCCGAATTCGGGCGCCCGCAATGGCAATTCGGCATGTCGACCTACGCATTCGAGTCCGCCGATCGCCTGATCTCATGCTTCGTTCGCAACGGCGTCTGGACGCTGGTTGGGATCGATACGCAGTCCAAGCGTTTCGACGTCATTCCGACCGAATGCACTGACATATCCCAGCTCCGCGCTGCTCCGGGGCGGGTCGTGTTCATCGGCGGGTTGCCTTCTGAGGCCCCCGCGCTTGTCGACCTCGACCTGATCAAGGGAACTCACCGGGTCTTGCGTCGCTCGTTCGTCCTTCGCGAGGACGTCCGCCGTTACGTCTCGATCCCTCAGCCGATCGCTTTCCCGACGGGCGGCGGGGAGACGGCCCATGCGTTCTACTATCCGTCTTTTTCGCCCGAGTTCGCGGCGCCGGCGGACGAGAATGCGCCGGTGCTTGTGAAGAGTCACGGAGGGCCAACGTCGGCCGCCTCGAGCACCCTCTCGCTTTCGACGCAATACTGGACGAGCCGTGGGATCGGGGTGCTCGACGTGAACTATCGCGGCAGCACCGGCTACGGCCGCGCCTATCGGCTGCGGCTCGAAAGACAGTGGGGCCTCGTCGACGTCGAGGACTGCGTCGCCGGCGCGCGCTGGCTGGTCGAGAACCGGAACGCTGACCCCGAGCGGCTCATGATCAGCGGCGGCAGCGCCGGCGGCTACACGACGCTCTGCGCGCTCACCCCTAAAGACGACAAAGTGTTCAGCGCAGGCGCGAGCTATTACGGCGTCAGCGACCCCGAGGCTCTCGCGCGCGATACTCACAAATTCGAGTCCCGTTACCTGGACTGGCTGATTGGCCCCTATCCGCAGGACAGAGAGACTTATGCCGAACGCTCCCCCATTAACCATGTCGATCGCCTTTCGGCGCCGCTAATCTTCTTCCAGGGAGCGGAGGATCGCGTGGTCCCCCCGGACCAGACCGAAACTCATGGCCGCGGCCCTGAAGAAAAGCGGCGTTCCGGTCGGCTATTTTCTGTTCGACGGCGAGCAGCACGGTTTCCGCAAGGCCGAGAACATACGGCGCGCCCTCGACGCGGAACTCTACTCTACGCGATGCTGATCCTGCGCTCCGGGCTCCGGTTCTGATGTTTACCTTTGGTGCGCTGTCGCGCTGCACTTAAACGTGAGACGCCGGATTCAATATTTTCAAGTGCTTCCTTTTGCAGTTAAATTGAGACTCTGTAGTTAAATATGAGACTCGGCCTGCCGTACTGTACTTAAATTGAGAATGAGGGTCCGCAATGTCGGTGAAATTTGCGGGGACCAAGTGGACAATCTGCAGGCGGCAACGACGAGCAAAAGCGCTGGGAGAAAGCGCCGGCTTGAGGAGGCCACACGCGATCTGCCGAGCAGAGATCCGGAGGGTCTGAAGGGCAGGGACGTCGCGGGCTTTGGCTTGGGAATTGGGGGCTCAGCCGCGAGCCAACCGAAAAAACATCGCGGAACTCAAAGGCAGGTCGATTGGGGCCTGCCACGAGCGGTGGTCTACCGCTCGATGCAGCGCAGCGACGTGAAGGTTCGGATCCGTGGCTGCGTGAAGGTGAGGAGCGCACCGTGAATCTCCTATTTCACAGCGTCTGGGCCAGACGCGGCGCCGACCTGCGATTCGTGTCCTTCCAGGCGACCCCGGCGCCTAGTTGAGGCGCCTGCTTGATTTGGCGTCGAAGAGATGGATCGCGCCGGGTTGAGGCGACACGTGGATCATTGCGCCGGGCTTCGTGTCGATCCGCTCGCGAAACACCCCCGAAAAGGGCTGCTCGCCGAGCTTGCCCTGCACCTGGGTTTCCGATCCGGTGGGTTCGACTAGTTCGACAGCGAACGGCAGTCCGGCGCGGTCCAGGGCAAGATGCTCGGGCCGGATTCCGTAAATCGCCGAGTTTCCGATGTGCGCCGCAACGTTGGCGTCGAGCGGTAGAAGAAAGCCGTCCGCGGTCTTGAAGCCGTCCTCGCGTACGGTCCCGGCGATGAAATTCATCGCCGGCGAGCCAATGAAACCGGCGACAAAAAGATTGGCCGGGCGGTCGTATAGCTCGAGCGGCGCGCCTATCTGCTCAATCTTGCCCTGGTTCATCACCACGATCTGGTCAGCCATGGTCATCGCCTCGATCTGGTCGTGGGTGACGTAAACCGTCGTGGTCTCCATACGCTGGTGCAGCGACTTGATCTCGCCGCGCATTTGCACCCGCAACTTAGCGTCGAGATTGGAAAGCGGCTCATCGAAGAGAAATACGGAAGGATCGCGCACGATGGCGCGCCCCATCGCGACGCGCTGGCGCTGACCGCCCGACAATTCTTTCGGGTAGCGATGAAGCAACTCCTGCAGGCTAAGGATGCCCGCGGCGCGCTCGACCTTGGCTTTCTTCTCTTCGCTCGGCGCGCCCTTGAGCCGCAGCGAAAACGCCATGTTCTGCTCGACGGTCATATGCGGATAGAGCGCGTAGGATTGAAACACCATCGCGATGTTGCGCTCCTTCGGCGGAACACGGTTTACCACTCTCGAGCCAATTCTGATCTCCCCGGCGGTGATCTCCTCGAGGCCTGCGATCATGCGCAGCAGGGTCGACTTTCCGCATCCTGAGGGACCCACGAGGACGACGAATGCTCCATCCGAAATCTGAATCGAAACGCCATGCAGGATGGGGGTCGCGCCGAAGGACTTCTTGACGTTTTCGATGGACAAGGAGGCCATTGCGTTTCCTTCAGCTCGGCGGAGATCTCGTCTGCCGGCTCGCGCTGAGGCCGGGCCGCATCGTCACCGCGAGCCCACTCGGCGGCGCGGGGACGACTTCGACGCGAATGCTCCATCATGCGACATCGACGGGAAGGGGCGCGCTCGAGCCGGCGAACCCGGCTCCAGGGCAATGATCCCCAACAGTCCGGGATGGCTGGCGCCGAAAGCGATGGCGGCGTTGCCCCCGAGACTGAAACCGCCGATGACGATCGAGGTCGCGCCGAGGTTCTTCAGCTTGACGATCGCGTCGTCGATCGCCGCGAGGCACTCGTCGAACGGCGCTTCATAACTGCGGCGCGCCGACCAGCACATGTCGGGTCGACCTACGAGATAGCCGGCTTTCTCCAGGTCCGCGGCTAGGCGATCGACGACGCGACCGGGCGCGCCCTGCTCGCCGTGCATCAGCACAACGCCGACCCTGTCGACGGGGCCGGCCCACGGCGCGACGAGCGCGGCGAAACCCGCAGGGAACACAAGCGCGGCGATTGCCCGATATCGAACGAGGCTGATGAGGGTGGGCATGACTGCCTCATGAACGATGATCTCTTCGCGACTTCGGTCGCTATTCCTTCACCGCTCCCGTCAGGCTGGAGACGTAATACTCAACGAAGAACGAGTAGAGGATGACGACCGGCAAGGACCCCAGAAGCGCCGCCGCCATCAGCGAGCCCCAATGGTAGACGTCGCCCTCCACGAGCTCCGTAATGGCGCCGACGGGCACTGTTTTGTTCTCCGATGAGGAAATGAAGGTGAGCGCATAAATGAATTCATTCCAGGAGAGGGTGAAAGCGAAAATGCCCGCCGAGATCAGGCCAGGCACAGCAAGGGGCAAAGTGATCCACCAAAGGACTTGCAGGCGTGATGCGCCGTCGATCATCGCGCATTCCTCGAGTTCATAGGGGATGGTCCGGAAATAGCCCATCAGCAGCCAGGTGCCGAACGGCACAAGGAAGGTCGGGTAGGTGAGGATCAACGCCCAGTCGCTGTCATAGAGTCCGAGCTGGAAGATGATGGCGGCGAGGGGGATGAACAGGATGCTGGGCGGAACGAGATAGGCGAGGAAGATCGCAAGGCCGACGTAGCGCGACCCGGTGAAACGCAGCCGTTCGATCGCATAGGCGGCGCAGACGCTCGCAAACAGCGAAAGGGCGGTCGACGCCACGGCGACAACCATCGTGTTGATCAACCATCGCGGATAGCTTGTTTCGAAAAAAAGCTTGTGGATGTGCATGAGGGTTGGATGAACAATCCAGAACGGATTGAAGTGGGTGTAGTCGTAAAGCTCTTCGTCCGGCTTGAAGGTCGTCGTCGTCATCCAGTAGAAGGGAAAGAGCAAAACAAAGATGAATACGGCGAGCGGAAGATACAGCGTGAAGACGCGCCGTGGCAGCCGCTCCAGATAGTCCATTCCTTCCGGTCCGCCTCGCTGGGCCATGGGTCAGCCCCGCGTTCCGGGCTGCCAGCGGCGGCGCTGCAATCCGAAGTAGCTGAAAAGGATCGCGCCGAGCAGGAACGGCACCATCGCGTCCGCGATCGCCGCCCCTTCGCCGAGGTGGCCGCCGGTGATAGCGCGCTCGAACGAGAGCGTCGCCATCAGATGCGTGGCGTTGATCGGCCCCCCGCGCGTGATCGCGTAAACGAGTTGAAAGTCGGTGAAGGTGAGCAGCACCGAGAAGGTCATCACCACTGCGATGATCGGCGACAGCAATGGAAGGGTTACGAATCGGAATCGCTGCCAGGGACTAGCGCCGTCAAGCGTCGCCGCTTCGTAAAGGGACGGCGAAATCGTTTGCAAGCCGGCGAGCAATGTGATGGTGACGAAAGGGATGCCGCGCCATACGTTGGCCGCGATCAGCGCCCAACGCGCATGCCATGGTTGGCCGAGAAAATCGATGTAATGGTGGATGAGGCCAGCCTGGATCAACGCCCAGGAGACGATCGAGAATTGCGGATCGTAGATCCACCAGAAGGCGATGGCCGAGAGCACCGTCGGCACGACGAAGGGCAACAGCACCACGGCTCGAAGAAGCGATTTGAGCGGCAGCCGTCGGTTGAGCAGAAGCGCGAGATAGAGGCCGAGGCCGAACTTCAGGCAGCTCGCGACGACGGTGTAGAACATGGTGTTGAATACCGCGAGCCAAAACACGGAATCGTGTGCGAGCGAGATGAAGTTGGCGAGCCCGACGAAGCGCCCTCGCTCGCCGATCGGCGTATCGGTAAGGCCGAGCCAGAATCCGAGGCCTAGAGGATAGGCGAGAAACACCAGCAAGATCGCCGCCGCCGGCAGCATGAGCGCGAACCCGAGAAAATTGCGATTGTCGAGAAGGCGCGCGGCCGCCCGGAGCCGACTTGCCCTAACACGGCCGGCTGTCTGGGCGTCCGCCGCCATGACGCCTCTCCCGGGCGACGTCGCCGGCGGCCGGCGAGGTTCCGTGTCCGCCTGTCCCATCACGCCTTATAGTAGCGCTTGGCGCGTTCGGCCGCGCGCTGCGCGGCGTCCTTCGGCGTCTGGGCGCCAGTGCAGGCCTCCGCGAACATGTCGACGCAGACGAAGTCGCCCATGACTGCGGCCGAGGCATAACCGAGCGTCCCGGAATAGCCGATGTCGAGCGCATATTTCAGCACATCACGAAACGGGGTCACTTTCGGGTCAGCCGTCCAAATCGGGTTGTCGTTCCACGCCGGCAAAGGCGGCGCTACGTAGCCATTTGAGGCCGTCTGCCAAGCCTCCATCTGCTCCTTCTCCCACATGAAGCGCAGATATTCGCGTACGGCATTCGGATATTTGCTGTAAGCATAGGAATAGGCGTTGACGATGTTCTGCTGCTCCGTGTGGCGGCCGACGGGACCGATTGGCATATTGGCGTGGTCCATATCCTTGGCTATGGCGTTGAGCGCAGGTTCGGGCGAGTTCTTGGCGACCGTGTAAATCGATATTCCATTTGAGGTCAGGCCGATCTGGTCGGCGAGGAAGGCCTTGTTGTTGCTTGCGTCATTCCAGGAAAGCACGCCGTCGATGTAGGTCGAATAGAGCTGCTTTGCGTATTCGAGGGCAGCGATCGTTTCCGGCGAGTCTATGACGACGTTGTTGTTGTCATCGACCATTTTTCCGCCGTGCGCCCACAGGCACCAGTAGCACCAGGCATTCGCATCGCCTGTGGCATGGCCGAGGGCGAAACCTGGCGGCTTGCCCACCCGCTTCAATCCCTGGCAGAGCTTCAGGTAGCCGGCGGTGTCGTTGGGAAACTCGTCGAATCCGGCTGCGTGCATGGCGCTGATGCGGTAGTTCATCGTTCCGCCGGTCGCGCCTTGCGGCAGCGCGATCCATTTCTTGCCCAGCACCCCGTACGTTCTCGCGACCGGGTACCAGCCGCCGTATTTGGCGCCGAGGTATTCGGCGACATCGGTCACGTCGAGAAGCTTATCGGGGAATTTGAATGGGTCGTCGTTTGTGCCGATGATGATGTCGGGCCCCGCGCCCACATTCGCCGCGACCGCCGCCTTGGGGCGGATATCGTCCCAGTTCTCGGCGTCGACCCGCACCTTGACGCCGGTATGGTCGCTGAATTTCTTGGTGTTGGCGACGAAGCTGTCGAACTCGGCCTGGATGAACTGCTTCCAGCGCAGCACTCTTATGGAAGCATTCGGCTCGGGCACCGCGCCGTTCCAGGTCGGGGCCGCCACGGGCCGCCGGCTGAGGAGCAGGCTTGCGCCTGCGGCCGCCCCGGAAGTCATCAATTTCCGTCTCGAAATCTCGCTCATCGGCTCCTCCCTGATTATGCCGCCGGCTTTCTTCGCCTCGGCCCCTTCCCACGATCCCATCTTCTTCGCCTTCCGGCTGCGGGGGTCGGGAAGCCCTCTACTTTATTCGGTCGAGCCGGACGGCGAAACCGCTATTGCTCCTTCGTGCGCGCGATGAGCTTCGCCAACTGCGCACCCTCGTCCTCGGTGAGATCGACCAACGGCGCGTGGGCAGGGCCGGCCGGGCCGGGCCACGACACGCAACCCTGCCCTGACGATGCCGACGGCATAGTCGCGCCGCCGATTGCGTAGGGCGACGAAGGGCACGAAGAAGTTTCGCAACGCTCGGCAAATGAATTCGCGGTCGGCCCCCTGAGCTACCGCTTTGGACACGGATACCGGGCCGACAAGCTTCACCTGGGAACGCCCGCTTCCCGCCGGATTCCGGGCTTCTCGCGCAGCCTTGTAGGCTCGGTGTCCGCCCGAAGCGGGCCTTCACACTGTGCGACGCTCGACTGCCATCGAGGCCAGCCGGGAGTATCGCTACGAGGGGGAGGAGCCACGAGCGGCGATCGCAGTGAGTGCAATCGCTTGCATGATGAACCGCGCCTCCTTGAAGGCGATGGGGAGGCGCTGCATTTCGTGAGCGGACGTTCAGCGAGCGCAAACTCGCCGACAACCTGCGCGACGCCGAAAAGACTCCCGAAACGGCTTGGTCGCTCTGCCCACGCGCCAAACGGGCGCCTCGGTCGGGTCGTTTCTGACGAGGCGCTCTTCATGGACGGTTTCTCTCGGGTTTAGGGACCTGCGGGGCGTCGCGGAACGACCAGATTGGCAACCAAGATTTGTACGGGCTCGTCGTTCTGATTGAGCGTGGTCGTGCGCATCTTGATGAGACCCTGTTCGGGTCGCGACTTCGATGGGCGGATTTCGAGCACTTCGCTCTCGAGGCGCAATTCATCGCCGGGGCGGACCGGCCTGGTCCAGCTGATTTCGTTGCTTGCGCCGATGACGCCGCCTGCCGGCTTAAAATCGCCAGTCACGAGGAGACGCATCGTCAATGCAGCGGTATGCCACCCGCTTGCGGCCAAACCGCCGAAGAAAGAGCCTTTGGCCGCCTCTTCGTCCAGGTGGAAAGGCTGCGGGTCGTATGCGGTCGCGAAAGCCTTGATCTCATCGACGTCGATGCGCAGCCGATCGGAGCCGAAAATTTGACCGACGCGGAAGTCTTCAAGATAGAGCTTGTTCATTTGGCTTCCCTCAGTGAGCGCCCGCCGCCCCGGCGCTTCCTGTCTTGCGGGCGAAGAGGAGTGCTACGGCCGCGATCGCGAGCACGACGCCGATCACGCCGAAGGCGTCGCTGAACGCCAGGATCAGGGCCTGCCGTTTCACGATCTTGCCGATCGCAACGATCGCCTCGTGCTGCGCCGCAAGGCGGTCGGCGTGTCCGTGCGACAGAAAATAGTGAGTGAGCGCGTCGATGCGCTGGCGCACTTCGTCGCGGTAGATCGTGACCGACTGGCCGGTGACGTTCGAGTGAAATTGTTCGCGCTTGGTCAGGATGGTCGCCAGCGTCGCCGTACCGACCGCGCCGCCGAGGTTGCGCAGCATGTTTGAGAGGCCGGAAGCGGCGCCCGCCTCGTTCGGCGGAATGCCTGCGGTCGTGATCGCGCTGATCGGCGTGAGCACGAGCGCCTGTCCGATGGCGCGCACGATGTTGGGGATGAACAGCTGGTCGCCCGCGCTGTCGGCCGACAGCGTCATGTTCATGAAGCAGCTCGCGGCGAAGATGCTGACGCCGACGAAGCCGATAAAGCGCGGGTCGTAGCGCTTCATCAGCAAGGGCACGATCGGGATCAGAACAAGCTGCGGCAGGCCGGTCCAGGCGAGCACATTGCCGATCTGCTCGGCGTTGTAGCCCTGAGCCTGGCCGAGGTACTGCGGCAGGATGTAGACCGAGCCGAACAGCGCGAAGCCGATCAAGACAAACACGAACACGCCGATGCCGAAGTTTCGGCGCTTCAACAGCCGCAGCCGCACGAGCGGCTTCTCCACGCTTAGCTCGATCGCGACGAAGGCTGTCAGAGACACGACCGCGACGATCGCCAGGCGGACGATGAAGGGGGAGGCGAACCAGTCGTCCTTGTTGCCTTCCTCGAGCACGGTCTGGAGCGCCGAAAGACCGACGCCCATGGTGGCGATACCAGCCCAGTCCCCTTGCTTGAGCAACGAAAGCTGCATCGGCTTACGCTCGAGCGTGAGGGCGAGGGCGGCGACCATCACGGCGCTTGGCAGCGCATTGATGAAGAAAATGGTCTGCCAGCCGTAGTTCTCGGTGAGATAGCCGCCGATGGTTGGCCCGATCGCCGGCGCGAAAGTCACGGACAGCGCAAAGAGCGCGAGCCCCATCGGCTGCTGCGCCTTGGGCAGCTTGGTCAGCACCATCGTGAAGGCCATCGGGATCAAGACTCCGCCGGCGAAGCCCTGAAGCCCGCGCATGACGATCATCGAGCCGAGGTCGTGGGTGAAAGCGCAAGCGATTGAAAAGAGCGGAAACAGAATCCCGTTCGCCAGCATGTAGCGGCGGAACGAAAACACCTGGCTCAGATAGTCGGTCAACGGAATGACCACGATCTCGCCGATCAGATAGGAGGTCGAGATCCAGGAGCCGTTGTCGACGCCGGTGCCGATGCCGCCCTCGATGTCCAACAGCGACGCATTGGTGATCTGGATGTTGAGGATCGCCATGAAAGCGCCGATCATGCCGGCAAGCACCGCGACCCACGCTGTGAGGCTCGCCTTGTCGCCTGCGCCGGTCGAGGCGGCGAGGGTCGTTGGCCCGATGGACGGGGCCTGAGCGATGGCGGACATGGTCTCCTCCCGTGGTTCCGCGGGGATGAAGGATCCTCTCGTCAGCTCTTGCGGCCGGCCGCCGAGGCGGACTGCAGCGCCTGCGCCTTGGTGTCGATGGTCGGATAGACCGACATGCCGGGTCGCAGCATGTCCGCGAGCGCGCTGCCGGGTTCGAGGTCGATCTTGACCGGGATGCGCTGCACCACCTTAGTGAAATTGCCGGTGGCGTTGTCCGGCGGCAGTAGGGCGAATTCCTGCCCGCTCGCCGGCGCGATGCTGTCGACGCGGCCATGGAACGTATGGCCGGGGAAGGTGTCGACCTCGATCTCGACCGGCTGTCCCGGCCGAACGTCGGCGAGCTGCGTCTCCTTGTAATTGGCGACGACATAGGCCGCCGACACGGGAACGACCGCCATGAGCTCTGTGCCGGCTTGGACATACTGCCCGACGCGCAAAGTGCGGGCGCCGACCACGCCGTCGACGGGCGAGACGATCGTGGCGTAGGAAAGGTTCAGCTCGGCCTGGCTCTCCACCGCTTCGTCGCGGACGCGGGTCGCCTGGGCCTCGGCGAGCTCGGACTTGAGAACGCTTGTCTGGCGGATGGCCGTGTCGAGCGCGGCTTTGTCGCGCGCGACCGAGGCGCGCGCCGCCGCCAAGCGGGAGGCCGCCTGCTGGGCGTTCTGCACGCTGCCGTAACCCGTGGAGGCGAGCGTCGCATAGCGCTTGTCCTCCTGGTCGGCGAAGGTGAGGTTCGCCTCGTCGACGGCGACGGCGGCCCGGGAGCTGTCCACCACCGACTGCTGCGCGTCGAGAGAGGCCTTCTTGGTGGCGATCGCCGCCTCGGCGGCCGCGACGTCGGCCTTGGCCTCTTCGAGCGCGACCCGGAAATCGCGGTCGTCGATCCGGGCGAGGGTCTGGCCTGCCTTGACCGGCTCGTTGTCGCCGACCAGCACTTCGGCGATATAGCCGGGGACCTTCGGCGCAATCGTCGTGTTGTCCGCCTGGACATAGGCGTCGTCGGTCGAAACCAGGAAGCGGCCGACCGTCCAATACTCCCAGCCGAAATATCCAGCTCCGGCCAGCGCGAGGATGCTGGCTGCGGCAAGAAGCGTTCTCCGGAGAAAGCGCGTAGGAGCCTTGGACGCCACGAGCTTGTCACTTAGGCCGGGCGCCGCTTCCTTCGCCGGGACCGCCCGCTCGACGGTGAATTCGCCTGGATGCTGGGTCATCGGACTGCTGCTTTCGTTCACTGCAGGGCGGCGCTTTCGGCGTTGCCTGCGACAATTTGGAAACTTGTAGATTTCTAAAATACGAGCTATAGCGCTCCTGTCAAGAAAAATTTGGAAAACAATCATGGTCGAAATTAACAACGTCGCCGCTCCGCGCCGCGGCCGAGGCCGCCCCCAGGTTCGCTCGGACGAAGAGACGCGCGCGCTGGTCATCGAGGCCGCGCGTCAGGAATTCCAGGCGGACGGCTACGAAGCGACCTCTATGGCTGCGGTCGCGGAGCGAGCAGGCGTTTCCACGAAGACGCTCTACCGCCTGATTCCCACCAAGGCCGAGCTCCTCGCCAGCGTGGTCTCGGACCGAATCGCGGAGTTCGTCCCGGAGGTCGATTTGACCGCGCTTGACTCGATGGATGCGGCGACGGCCCTCGAGCGGATGCTGATCGTCTTTGGCGCGCTGGCGCTCGACCCGCAGGTCACAGCGATGACGCGTCTGGTCATTGGCGAATGCCGCACTTTTCCGGAGATCGGGGAGGCGTTTTACGAAAAGGCGATCCAGCGAACGAGCAAGGTAATGGAGGAGGCACTGAGGCGGCTCTGCGCACGGGGCCTCGTCGCAATCGATGATCCCGGCGAAGCGGTCAGCATGCTGCGGGGGATGATGATCATGGAGCCGCAGCGCGCCGCAATGCTGGGACAGCGCGATCCGCCCGAGCCAAGCGCAATAGCCAAGCGCGCAAAACGCTGCGCCCAGATCTTTCTGAATGGATGCGCGGTCGGCAATGAGCCTTCCTGAACTCCTGCTTCGAGCTCTCAGTCCGGCTCTCGCCCGGACAGCCAGTGCGAGGATCACGGGAACGGATGTCGTGCGGCGCTCATGATCCTCCGGTTCGCGAGGGTCGGCAAACGCAAGAAGCCGTCATGTTCACAATGGTCGCTCCTAGCGCAGCCTCACTGTAGTGCCATTGACCGCTTTCCTCGTGTAGGCGGGAATGATCCCCAAGCTCGCTGCGGAGCGATACGGTAGCCGGCCTGTGCGGGCGCTGCGGTGGGAGCGGTCGGGCGTGGAGGTCGACCATGTCCATTGAAATCAATACAAACAGCGCTTCTTCGCGCGTCGCATGGAACAAAGACCATCTCGTTGGCCAGAAGCGTCCGCTTCGGCCCAAAGAGGTCTGGGCCATTCGCGTCCGACTTCAGATCAAGCACCGCAAACGCGATCTGGCGATGTTCAACCTCACTATCGACAGCAAGTTGCGCGGCTGCGATCTCGTCAGCCTTCGGGTCCCGGCGGACACGTGAGAGACCGAGCAACGATTGTCCAGCACAAGACCGGCCGTCTGGGTCAGTTCGAGATCACGGGAACAGACCCGAACCTCGCTGCAAGACTGGTTGAACGTGCGCCCGGCAGATCGAGGCCCCTACGTCTTCCCGAGCCGCGTCCATGCTCAGCCGCATGTGACGGCGCGCCAATACGCGCGCATCGTGCATGGTCGGATCGAAGGCGCGGGGATGGACACCAGCGCGTATGGCACGCACTCGATGCGCCGCACCAAGGCGGCGCAGATCTACCGCAAGACCGGCAATCTGCGAGCGGTCCAGTTGCTTCTCGGACATACGAAGATCGAGAGCACCGTCCGTTACCTCGGGATCGAAGTCGATGACGCCCTGACGCTGTCTGAGCAAGTCGATCTCTGAACGACGGCGCAGCATCGCGGCGTGCGTTGCCGACGCGCCCGCGAGGCATCGCTCCCGCAATGCGTACTCTCGCCCGTTTCGGACTCTCGGCGGTTGGAGCGCCCGTCAGCGCCTGCGGAGGCCGTCTACGAAGATGTCGGCAAGGCGCAGCGCCGTCTTTCGCCAATCGGGGGTGTCGTAGACGTTGTAGGACATGCCCACGAGCGCGCGCAGAAGGTCTTCAGGCGTGATATCGGCGCGTATCTCGCCGGCCTTGGCCGCGCGGTCGAGCAGCGAACGGACGGCCTTCGTCAGGCGGTCCGCCGAATAGGCGTGAAGCTCCGACGGGCGATGCGCCGCGAGGGCCAGGGCCGCCACCATGCCCTTCTTCGTCGCAATGAGCCGCACATTGGCGTGCAGCCAGCGCCGCAACGCGTCGACAGGCTCGCCTTCGTTGGCGAGCCGCTCCGCGAGTTCGCCGAGCTGATCCACTTCGCGCCGATAGACCGCCTCGAACACGGCTTCGCGCGTCGGAAAGTGACGATAGAGCGTTCCTATGCCGACGCCTGCGCGCTTGGCCACGGCTTCGAGGCTGGCGTCGCGGCCGCCGGCGCTGAAGATGTCGGCCGCCGCCTCGAGCAGTCGTTCGCGATTGCGGACCGCGTCGGCGCGAGGCTTGCGCACCGACTTTGTTGCACGCCCTGACATAACGCCTGACACGCCTCTTGCAAAACGGAGGATCCCTCCGTATAATGTCTCCATCGGACCATGAACGCCCTCGCACGAGGGCAGACGATCCAGCCTTATCGCGAACCCGCCGTCGCGCCCCCAACGGTCTTCTCATAGCCGGCCCGCGGCCTCGATATCTACACCAGACTGAACGGGAGTCTTCATGACCTTCTCTCTGAGCCTTACCGTCAACGGCGAGCATCGGGACGTTGTGCTGGACGACCCGCGCGTAACGCTCCTCGATCTCCTGCGCGAGCGCCTCGACCTGACCGGAACCAAGAAGGGCTGCGACCGTGGGCAATGCGGCGCTTGCACCGTGCTCGTGAACGGAAAGCGGGTCAATTCGTGTCTGGCTCTCGCGCTGAGCCTCGACGGTGCGGAGGTCGTCACCATCGAGGGGCTCGCCCAAGGCGACGAGCTTCATCCGGTGCAGGCCGCCTTCATCGCGCATGACGGATTCCAGTGCGGCTTCTGCACGCCGGGCCAGATCATGAGCGCGGTCGGACTGATCGACGAGGGCCAGGCGGGCGACGACCCCGAGCGTGTGCGCGAGGGGATGAGCGGCAACATCTGCCGTTGCGGGGCCTATCGCGGCATCACGGAGGCGGTGCTCGAGGCGCAGAAACTTCTTGCGGAACGGGACCGGAGGAATGCGGCATGAAGATCTTCGACTATGTGAGGCCCGCCACGGTTCCGGAGGCGGTCGCCGCAGCGGCAGAGCCGGGCTCCGCCTATCTCGCCGGGGGCGCCAATTTGCTAGACCTGATGAAGGGCGGCGCCATGCGGCCCGACCGTCTCGTAGACGTCACGCGCTTGCCGGGTCTCGACCGCCTGGAGCGCCTGGCCGATGGCGGCATGCGCATCGGCGCGCTGGCGTCAAACGCCGACCTCGCGCATGACGCGGATTTCGCCCGCGCCTATCCGGCCGTTGCCGAAGCGCTGCTCTCCGGCGCATCGGCCCAGCTCCGCAACGCCGCGACCGTCGGCGGCAACCTGATGCAGCGGACGCGCTGCAGCTACTTCTATGACGTCGCGAGCGCGTGCAACCGGCGTGAACCGGGCGCAGGCTGCGACGCGCTGCAAGGCGAGAACCGCCTGCACGCGGTCATCGGCTGGAGCAAGCACTGCATCGCCACGCATCCGTCGGACTTCTGTGTGCCGCTCGTCGCGCTCGACGCCGTTGTCGAGATCGAAGGCACAGGTGGTCGGCGCGAGATTGCGCTCGAAGACCTTCACCGCCTGCCCGGCGACACGCCGGAGCGCGAAAGCGCGCTCGAGCCGGGGGACCTGATCGTTGCGCTTCGTCTTCCCGGCGATGCGGCGCGCTTTGCGGCGCATGCGCGCTATCTCAAGCTTCGCGAGCGCACGTCCTTTGCCTTCGCGGTCGTGTCCGCCGCCGCGGCGCTCGACCTCAACGGCGGCGCGATTCGCAGCGCTCGGCTTGCCCTTGGCGGCGTCGCGGCGAAGCCATGGCGCGCGCGAGCGGCCGAAGAGGCGCTCGCGGGCGCGAACGCGGACGAGGCGGCGTTCCGCAAAGCCGCCGAAGCCGCGCTCGCCGACGCAAAACCCTCCGGCGATAACGCATTCAAGATCGAGCTCGCGAAACGGATCGTCGTGCGCGCGCTCGCGCTCGCGGCGGCGGGAACGCCCGAGCGCCTTCCCGCCCTTCCGGCCTCTCCCTTCTCCTCCGTTCCCGGAGCCCTTCACCATGCCTGAGACCCATGGCGCCCAAGCCTCGCCGAACCTGCGCTACGGCTCGAACGCAGGCCAGCCGCTCACCCGCCGCGACGGTTACCTCAAGGTGACCGGGCGGGCGACCTACGCGGCGGACAACCATCCCGAAGGCATGCTGTATGCGGTGTGCGCCGTCAGCGCGATCGCGCGCGGCCGAGTCGCGCATCTCGACGTGGAAGCGGCCAAGGCGCATCCGCATGTCGTGGAGGTGATCACCCCCGCCAACCGGCCGCCGCTGGCGGGCGACCCGGAAGCCAAGCAAGGCCTGTTCGCGCTCCGTTTGGAGGCGCTGCAGAACGACCGCGTGCGCTACGCCAACCAGCCGATCGCGCTCGTCGTCGCGGAGACGCTGGAGGCGGCGACGGAAGGCGCCGCGCTCTTGAAGCCCCGTTACGAGGTCGAGCCGGTGCGCCTCGGACTCGACGTCGAGCGTTTCGTCCCTGAAACCGTGGGGGTCGGCTCGCCCCCGAGCGTCGCGCATGGCGACGTCGAGGCGGGACTGTCCGCGGCGCCGTTGCGCATCGAGGCGACCTACGAAACGCCGTCGCAATACCACAACGCGATGGAGCCGCACGCCATCGTTGCATCATGGAACGGCGACCGCCTGACGCTCGACACACCGAACCAGGCGCCGTACATGGCCCGCGCAGCCTACGCCGGCTTCTTCGGCGTCCCGCCTGAAAACGTGCTCATTCGCACGCCATTCATTGGCGGCGGCTTCGGATCGAAAGCGATCCTCGCAGGGCCGCATATCCTGTGCGCGCTTGCGGCGCGCATGACGGGCCGGCCGGTGAAGCTGGCGCTGACGCGCGCGCAGATGTTCGGGCCGGTAGGCCATCGCGGCCAGACGCGGCAGCGATTGAGGCTCGGCATGGAGACCGACGGCCGGCTCACCGCGATTTCTCATCACGCGATCGCGGCGACCAGCAGCTTCGACGATTTCATCGAACCGTCCGCCGGCGTCTCGCGCATGCTTTACGCGAGCCCGGCCATCGCCATTACCCACGAAGCCGTGCGCAACGACATCGGCACGCCCGGCCCCATGCGCGCGCCGGGCCTCGCCTCCGGATCGGCGGCGCTTGAGGTCGCCATCGACGAAGCGGCGGAGGCTTGCGGCATGGACCCGCTCGACTTCAGACTCGCGAATTATGCGGAGGTCGAACCGATCACCGGCAAGCCCTATTCGTCGAAGGCGCTGCGCGAATGCTACGCCAAGGGCGCGACGACATTCGGCTGGTCGGGCCGCCCGCGCGCCCCCCGGCAGATGCGCGACGAAGACGGCTTCCTCGTCGGCTGGGGCATGGGAACCGCCGTGTTCCACTGCCCGATGTTCGCCGCGGAGGCGCGGGCGGCGCTCCGCGGCGATGGCACAGCCACCGTCGAGACGAGCGCGATCGACATGGGGCAGGGCGCCTTGACCGCGCTCGCGCAGATCGCGGCCGACAGCCTCGGGCTCGACATCGATCAGGTCACGTTGCGCTTCGGCGGCTCTCACTTGCCCGACGGCGGCGTCGCCGGCGGCTCCGGTCATACGGCGACCGCCGGCTCGGCCATCGACGCGGCCGGCAGGAACGCCGTCGCGCGGCTCGCCGAGCTCGCCACGGCTGACCGCGACTCACCGCTCTTCGGCGCGGGGAATGTCGGGGTCGTCGTGCGCGCCGGAAGGCTCCACCGCAAAGACGACGAGAGCCGCAGCGAGAGCTATGCCGACATCCTCGCCCGCGCTCACCTGGCGGAGATCGACGGATGGGGCAAGGGCGCGCGCGATCCGGCGGCCGTCGGCGACCATGCGCTGCAGGCGCACGGAGCGGTCTTCGCGGAGGTCAAGGTCGACCCCGATCTCGGCCAGGTCCGCGCCACACGCCTCATTGGCGCCTTCGCGGCAGGGCGGATCATCAACCCGCGGCTCGTGCTTAGCCAGCTCTATGGCGGCATGATCTGGGGCGCTTCCTTCGCGCTGCACGAAGAGGCGAGCATCGACCGGCGCAGCGGCCGCATCATGAATGCAGATCTCGGCGAATACCACGTGCCGGTTAATGCCGACGTTCCGTCGCTCGAAGCGCTGCTGGTCCATGAGGACGACGCCTTCGTGAACGGGCTCGGCATCAAGGGCGTTGGCGAGATCAGCATTACCGGGACGGTGGGCGCAATTGCAAACGCGTTGTGGCACGCGACAGGGGTAAGAGTTCGCAAGTTTCCTGTGAGGATCGAGACCGTCATGGCGCCCACCGCCGGCGCCTAGCGCACGCCGATCCGGACGGGTTTTCAGGCCTGCTATAGGCGCGACCCCCCGTAGAAATTGTGCCGCCTTCAGTCTGGAGACCTGCCGTCCGGAAGCCGCGGGGAACTGCAGGACCTTCAACACACTACTCCAGAATGGACGTTGAACGTCTCCAGCCGGAGCAGGATGATCCACTCGGTCAGTTAGTCGACGCCCGTGCGGCATGTCGGTTCGACCGAACGCCGAGGACTTCCAATCCAACTCTGATTGCGGCACCCTTCCCCGATGCGTTCCCTTCGGTATTCCATCAACGTCACATTGGATGGCAGCTGCGATCATCGCGCAATGGTCGCGGACGAAGACTCGCATCGTTACACGGCTAAGAACCTCGCGCGGGCTGATGCCCCGCTCTTTGGCCGGGTAATCTACGAAATGATGGAGGCTGCGTGGCGCCCGCTGGCGCAGACAGGACTGAGGCCCGACTGGATGGAATCATTCGCTCTAACGATCGACGCAGCAAAGAAGTACGTTGTGTCGACTACCTTGGAGCAGGTGGATTGGAATGCGGAGCTCGTGCGCGGAGATCATCCGGAGAACGTAGTTCAGCACCTGAAGCGGCAGCCTGGCAAGGGATTGTTCGTGGCAGGCGTGAAGCTCCCGCTGGCGCTTGCGGAGTTGGGATTGATTGATGAGTACGAGTTCGTGGTGCATCCCAGACTGGCGGGCCACGGGCCAACGCTGTTCGCGGGACTATCGAAGCATGTCGACCTGAAGCTCGTGAGCCGGCTGGAGTTCGGCTCAGACGCGGTGGCGATGCGGTATGAGCCCAGAACGTAGCTATCGGGCCTGTTAGCCCGAGTCGGCAGCGCGGGAACTAAGGACGCCGATGCGTCCCAACGTCCCCATCTGGCGCATTCCCACCGCTCACGAGATCAACCCGAACGTCTGCAAAGGGTCCGAAGGCGGACGGTCGGCGATCCTCAGGACCGGGCTTTACCGAGAGAGCCGGTCCTGGTTTGGCTTGGATTCGATTTGGTTTGACTTGGCTGGACTTGCTGTGGCTTGGCGACTGACGCGGAATGGCAACATTGGGCACGGCGTCGAGCGCGACGGTTTCGCCATGGCCTTCGTGATGGTGCAGTTTAGCGCGATCGCCTATTCCCCGCGGCTGGTGCTCGGGTTCGCGCGCGACCGATGCTCTTCCACGCGCTTGGCGCGTTCACGGCGACATTTGCCTACGCGCTCTTCACGCTCGCCTGGGTGGACCGCGGCGGATCGGCAAGGGTCCCGCTGTTCTCGACGCTTCTCGTGGGGATCGTGATCATCGTCAGCATGCTCCTGTTTGCCCGGTTGATGCAGCGCCTCGGCGACCTTCAGATCGGCAACGTGCTGCATCTGATCGGCGACCAGGGGCGCGCCGTGATCGGCCAGATGTTCCGGCGCCTGGACGACAAGTCCGCCGCCTCGCGCGCTTCCGAAGCGGCGGCGGACCGCGCGCCGCTCGGCCGCGCGCCTCAGGCGCTCAAGTACTTTGGCAAGCCCCGCACCATCGCCAGGCTAGACGTCGGCGCTCTCGTCGCGCTGGCGCGGCAGGCGGGCGGAACGATCGTGATGGCCTGCGCGGTCGGCGACACGCTGGTCGAAGGCGCAGTTCTTCTGCGCGTTCATGACTCGGGAACGCCGCTGCCGGAGGGCACGCTCCTGAGCGTCGTCCGTCTCGGGCAGGAACGGACCTTCGAGCAGGACCCGAAATACCCGATCCGGCTTCTCGTCGACATCGCCATCAAGGCGCTGTCGCCGGCGATCAACGACCCGACGAGCGCGGTCCAGACGATCGATCAGCTCGAGGACATCATGCGCCGCCTCGGCTCAGCCGAACTCGACGCCGGTTATGTGGCCGACGAAAGCAGCGCTCTTCGGCTGGTCTTCCCGACGCCGACCTGGGAGGACTATCTGACGCTCGCGTTCGATGAGATCCGACGGTTCGGCTACGGTTCGGTTCACGTGCTGCGGCGGATGCGGTCGGCTCTCATCGGTCTTTTGGACGCGTTGCCGAGCCAAGAACGCGCGGAGGCGGTGCGACGATACCTCAAACACCTCGACATGTCATCGAGGCCTCGCGTTCGACCTCGAGGACCAGCGCATGGCCTCCAGGAAGACCGGCAGGGCGTCGGCTTGTCCCGGCGCACCACGGAGATGAGCTGAGGTGAAGGCAATCGTCCGCTCTGCTCTTTCCAATTTTGCGCCATTAGCCCAAACCTGCGAACCTCTAACCTCGGAGACATGCGTCAAAGCGCCAGATTGATCTATCGCAGCGGCGGCCCAAGATGGCGGCGTGGCTGAGAGGGGATCGAGGATGGCAACGAGTCTCGATGGGTCCAACTGAACAAAGCCTCGACGAAACTTATGGAGGTCGGTCTTCGAACCGGGACAAAGGAAGGGCCGGCCCCGCTCGACGACTTCGGTCTCGACGACGTTCGAAGCTGTCGCAATGGTAGGACGCCATGGCGGTTCATCTCGAAATACGCCACACGACCACGTACAAATATGCAAGCCCCGTAACATTTGGCCCGCACCGCGCCATGTTCTTGCCGCGCGTCGCAATGCGCGGACGCCTGCTCAGTTGGTCCGCAAAAACAAGTCCTCCTTCCTGGATTCGCTGGTTGAGCGATCCCCTGGCAAACGATATAACCGTGATGGAGTTCTCCGAGCCCAGCGCCGAACTTGCCTTTATCTTTCAGTTTCGCGGCGTCCACTACGGCGCACGAGCCGTCGAGGAGTTCCCCCTTGAGCCCCGAGCCGAAGAAGTGCCGGTCCAGCATACGCCGGACGAATGGACCGACCTTGGGGTTTTCATGCGGCCCCACGCCGAGGATCACGATTCCAGCGTCGCCGCGTGGGCCAAGAGCTTCATTTCGGACAATCGGGACGGAACGACCGATGTGCTGAAACGGATGCTGGACACGTTCCACGACGCCTTCAGCTACAAGGCGAGAGAGGCGGAAGGCACTCAGGCGCCCGGCGAGACCTTGCGCACGAAATCAGGCACCTGCCGCGACTACGCCTGGCTGATGATCGAGGCGTTGCGTCGGCTCGGCTTCGCGGCGCGCTTTGTCAGCGGCTATCTCTATGACGCCGCGCTTGACGGTGGCGCGGCGGGCATGATCGGCTCCGGAGCCACCCATGCTTGGGTGCAGGTGTTTCTGCCGGGCGCCGGTTGGCTGCATTACGACCCGACCAACCGCATCACCGCAGGCTATGACCTGATCCCGGTCGCGATCGCGCGCCATCCCGGACAAGCAGTCCCCCTCGATGGTTCGTGGTTCGGCAAGGCTCAGGACTACCTCGGCATGTCGGTCGACGTTGCGGTCCGCAAGCTCGGCGACGTCGCCGACCCGTCCGAGGAATAGACCGTTCACGGGCTGTAGCCCCGTATAGATGACGCTCTCCAGACGTGCCGTCGCGAGTTTATGGCGCTCCGAGTTGCGTCGCGCTATGAAATGGCGCCGCCCCGCAGGCCAATCAAATCGGCCGCGCCATGCGGAGCCGCCGATTTGGGAATAAAGTTCGGCACGCGCTTTCGAATGAGCCTCCCTTACGGGCAGGCGTCCCAGAAGCCCTGATGTCGGCTTGAGTCGGTGTAATACCAGCAGAGCCCCGCTTGCGGCGGCGCGCCCGCCCAGGCCGCCGCGCTCGCCGCCGAGACGAAACCGATCGCCGCGCCGGCCGCGATGGCGCCGCCGGCAGGCCAGCGGTACCAGCCGGGACGGCCAGCCCAGGCTGCGCCCCCGCGATAGCCGTAACCGCCCCGATAGCCGTATCCCGCCCGATTGACATTGCGGTTGACGTTTCGGTTCACATTTCGATTGATGTTGCGGTTGACGTTTCCGGCGTACGCCCCGCCGGGCCTACGCGCTCCGCCATACGCGCCGCCCCGGTGCATGCCGGCGGCGCCGCGGTGCATGCCGCCGCCGCGATGCATTCCGCCGCCGCCGCGATGCATTCCGCCACCGCCGCGATGCATTCCGCCGCCGCCACGATGCATTCCGCCGCCGCCTCGGGCGCCCCTGACCTGGGTGATGACGTCGTCGTTGAAGTGGGCCGCGGGGTTCGCCCCGGTGAAGATCTCGATTGCTTCCGCCTGCGGCGCGATGAGGCTCGCGAGCGCGAGCGCAAACAGCGCATTCTTGAAATGGCCCTTGAACCTCATGGCGCTATCCCTCCACTGCGGCATTTCTCGGCTCGCGCTCGCGTGCAGAGAAATGCCGAGCTTCTATCATCAAGACGTACGTTTGCCGCGGCCGAAGCCGAACTCGTGACAACCGGCCACAGCTTGGCCCAATACTAAGTAAGCACGCATTGATCTGCATCAACCGCCACGGTGCGCTCTCATCCCCAACTCCGCGCCGAGGCGAAGGTCGCGGCGGGCCGCCGCTAAAGAAGCGGAAGATACTTGTGAGGCGGCCCAAAGGCGCCGCGCCGCATTGCCATACTCGGTCGGCTTCAACCGAATGGCAAGAGCGCCGCTCGTCATCGTCAGCTGACCGCGAGTCGCCGTTCCCCCGCAGATAGCGAGCCGCCGACGCGTCAGCAATTATAGACGCCGGCGGCGCAGCGGCGCGTCGTCCTGCGCGCCGCGCCGGCGACGCTGACTGGCGTCAGCGGGCGCCCAACGCGCGCCTCAGCGGTCGCGACGTAGCCGCTTACCCCAGGGACCGAGAGCCGCTCGCCAACCTCCATCGCCATCAGGCCCAACATCACAACTCCCAGGGGGAGGCCAAAATGCTTCAACTTTGTCACTTTGAACCTCCTATCGTGAAGTTGTCCGGCAAGTCACCGAGCTTGTCCTGAACGTCTTTCAGCGCAACCTGTTTTGCGTTTGATGCATTTTTGAAAGCGAAGTCATCGGCCGCGACATCATTGCCGAATTTCCAGTCGCGGAATTGAATGGTATATTGGGGGTCTTCGTTCGCCAGCTTGGACGTTATGACAAACCGGCAGGGATACGGGCGCTCGCCCTGAGCGATCCAGATCTGCCAGTCAACGTCGTTTTTGCGAAACGCGAGCGTATCGCACTCGACTCCGTTGATCACGCCGCTGCCAAGATCCTTTAAATCATAGACGTCCTGCATCAGTTCGTCATACGAGTTGGTCATCAAGAGATCGGCGCCGGGCATAGGCCTGTTGTATTTGTCCTGTAGGGTGTCGATCAGTTGATCGACGGTGCCCGGAGCGGCTATCTGCGTGTAGAGATTGGCGTTCTTTCCCAGAAACGTGAGCGTCTTGCCGTCATAGAGGATCTCGAAGTCAGCAAACCCGCCGGACCGCGCGACGCGAATCTTGTCCGGTCGGGCGAGCGTTGCAGTTCCCGAGCTTGCAAGGCCCAATTTCTGATCGGTTGGCGTGACCACTTCGAAAACGGTGTCGAAGCCGACCGACAAGGTTTTCTGCGCAGCCAGGAAGTCCGACATTGCCTTAACCAACTTCTTCGCTTCGGCCGAGTCCGTGACCCTGTCGAGTTCAACCCTGCGGTTGAGAGCGCGCCCTTCGGGTGTGGCGTTGCTGGTGATGGGCCGACTCTCTCCAAGACCCGCCGTCACCAGCCTCTGATGGTCGACCCCCCGCTGCACCAGGGCCGCCTCGATGGCGAGCGCGCGATCCAGCGAAAGGTGAACGTTGTGTTCCGGATCGCCGGTCGCATCCGTGTGTCCGACGATCCTCAGGTGCCAATCCGGGAAGTTCTTGAGCGTGGTCGCGATGTCGTCAAGGAGCGGTTTCGACTCGGGTTGAATCGTTGCCTTGTCGCTGTCGAAATGCAGGCCATAAAGCTCAAAGCTCTCCTTCGTCTGAAGCGCCTGCTCCATCGCCTCGCGGCGATAGCTGCGCTCCTGCTCCTCTGCAGTCTGCGCCCGGACTGGCGCGTTCGCGAGGATCAGCAAAGCGACGCTGCTGATCAGTCCGAGAGTTCGAAAGTTGGGTTTTCCTCCGGATGTGGTCATTGTTCTGCCCTCGAAATTGGCCACTGTGGACGCTCAATTGTCTTGACGTCGAGGCGGTATCCAGCGGCGACGCCGCCGCTGGAGTTTGGCGACTAAGGCTTTTCGCGCAAATCAGATCGGTTGTTGGCTTCGCACTGAAAGCCAGCCGGCGTTCCCGTCCACGGACACCGACAGGTTCTTTTCTGCTGACCATTTGACAGAGATTGGCAAGCTCACAAGGAGTGCGGCACCGATCACAGTCGCGCCAATCAACACCGATTTACGCATAGAAGTTCTCAATACCGATCGGCGGCGGGAGAGGCCATGAACGCCAGCGCTGACCTGCATGCGGCGCTGGCTTCGCCGAGATGCGGTTTCATGCAGTCGGAGATGTTGCCGACTGTGGCGTCGGGGCAGAATTGCCTAATGTCCGCCGCGCATTGCTCGGCTGTCCAGGCGGCCTTCGACAGAATTGTCGAACAGCCCACGGAGAGCTCGCCCACATGGGTCTGCAAACAGGCGAGAACATGTCCTCCGCCGGGCTTGACGCCCGCACACAGGGACTGGACATCGCTGGCGCAGTCCCGCTGCGAAGTGAACAACCCTTCCTGCGCTCGCGCGCCCACAGAACCCGTAAACAGCAGCGCACCGCCGACCGCGACCGCATAAAACGCCGTTTTCATAATCGCTTCTCCCTTCAGATTGATGTCGAACACGCTCCCGAGATAATCCGCCGACGCATCTCCTATTGCGGGGTCGCCGGCGCTGCGGGCGCCGCCCCTGCGGGCGCTGCTTCGGGCGTCTTGTGACCTGTGCGCCGGGTGTGGCGCCGCTCATGGCGACCGGTGCGCCGCGACTGGCGCCGCTGCATCCCATGTGTCCCAGTCGGCGCGGGCGTCGCGGGCGTCGCGGCCTCCTGGGCCTCGGCGTCTGAACCCGTCAGCGCTCCGATTCCTGCAGCGGCCGCCAGCGCGAGAAGGGAAACCACCCTTCGCCGCGAAACCATTTTGGCTTGTTCCTGGTCACTCATCTTCGTCCTCCCTGCTCGCAGGCCTATCGCGCCCGCCCTTTTTCTAGAGACAGTATTCTGCCCCAATTTAAACTATGTCGACGAAGTCAAAAATGCAAAGCAAATCTACCTGCGGGGGCACCGGGCGGAAGCTGGGCGATTGCTTTGAGTTTGTTGACGACGTTTCCGCGGAGGCGTTTGTTTTCATGAGGCCAGACAACGGCGAAGGGCCGCTGAAGCTCTGCTAAGGTTTCAGAATATCCCAGTTGTCTTCGTATTGCTCCACGGCTTCGACATCAATGAAGCCAAAATTACGCCAATTCGGCGGCTGACGGAGCTCGGTCTCCATATCGCTGTTCTTGGTCACGAAGAAGCGAGCGCAACTCGGATTCTTTTCGAGGCCAATGAGGACGTAGACCGTCACTTGATTGGCGCCTGCTCCAACGAAGTGCGAAGTGCGGACATACCACGGACCCACATGCACTGTCCTCACATGAACAGGTATGGGTGGCGAACCATATCGTCCGACAAGAACGTCGCATTTCTTGGCGAAGCCGTTCGCGAGCCGCGCATCGAAACTGCGTGTCAAGAGTTCATCCCTCACCTCAAACCCCGGTTAGCCGGGGTCTTGGGAGGTTGAAGAACACACGAGGGGCGTCGGCGAGGGTTCTGGCGAGGTCGGTGGCGAAGCGCAGGAGGGTCTGGCGGGCGTGGCGGACGACCTTTCCCACCGAGTTGAGGACGAGGAAGCGCAGTCGCTTGGGTCTGGCCTCGCGCAAATCCTCGGGTAAGCCGACGCGCTTGAACGCGGATAGAAGATTGTACAGGAGCGCGTTGAGCCGCAGCCAGGCGGCGTTGGCGCCGAACTTCTGGTTCGGCAGCGCCCACCCGGCGAGTTCATTCATCAGCACGTCGTGGGTGTGCTCGATCGTTCCCGCTTTGCCGCGATGCCAGCTGATGATGTCGAGGCCGCTGCCGCCCTTGGGATCGGAGCGATTGGTGACGATGCAGAAGTGTCTGACGCCTTCCTCCGAGCCCAGCAAATCGCCTTGGGCGGGACGAACGCGAAGCGCCAGATAGCGGCGCGGCGTGACCTGGTCCTTCTTGTACACGCCGTCGTCGGGAAGGTAGTTGACCTCCGCCCATTCGCGCACGCGGCCCGCTTCCACGTCCGCAGGCTTCCAATGATCGTTCGGCAGCGCCAGGATCGCCTGCTTCAACGGAGCGCTCATGTCGGCGCTGATGGCGTAGGCGATGGCGCGCTCGTCCATGAAGGTCATGGCTTCGTGCTCATAAACAGCGCTGTCGCCGCGAACATAGATTTTGTCGAAGGTTCCCGGCAGCGCCGCCACCGCCTTCTCGATCATCCGCGCATTGCCGCAGCCCGCCGGCGCGTTGCCGTCGCGGAACTCGTCGGCGACGATGACGTCCTGCTCCGCCCACAAGGCCAGAACCGGCTGGTAGCCGCGTTCGCCTTCGAACGTGTGTTTGGCGCTGCGCTTGCTCGAAGCGATCACCGTCGCGTCGATGTCGAGCGTCGCCGACCGCACCGGCTTGCGGCATTGCAGATCGAGGATCAGCTCGCGATTGGCGGCGGCCAAGCCCAGGAGCGGCGCGCTTTCCGAAGGCACGGTCGACTTGCCCTCATGCAAAAGCGGCAGATCGTCCTCATGAAAGCCGGTCAAAAAGTCGCGCGCCGTTTGGGCCGCTGGCAGCTCGTAGCCAAGCAGCCCAGCCAGCGCCGCGTCCTGTCGGAGACGATCGAGGTCCTCGCAGCACTCGCCCCCGGCCGCCCACAGCGCCAAGGTCCAAATCGAGATCAGGCGCAACGTTTCGAGACATGCTTGCGCACGTTTGCGCGCGAGGCGTTTGGCCGCGCCGGACCGAAAGAGCTGCGTCGCGCCGCATTCGTGCTTGCGGAAGTTCCGATTGCCCCCGTGAGGCCCCCCTCCAACGTCGCGAGCGGCCCCCGCCGCTGGTCTGCCGCTGGTCGACGAGTTGATCGCCAGGAGGTATCACGCAATTGTCGGCGGCGCGTCCGGCGATGCCGACGGAAGCGCTTCGATGCGCTAAAAGGTTCCAGGCTGTTTTATCGGCAGCGGCGCAGGGAGGCGCGATTCATCGCCAACGAACAATGGCGCAACAGGCGCCTGGGCAATCGACGAAAGTCGACGTCTGAAAGACCGGCGGCTTCAACGACCGCTCGGACTCTTGCGGGATCGAGCCGCAATATTCGCTGTCGGGCACCTGGACAATCATCCTTCTTGTCTCGTGTTCGTCCGACCGGGTCGTTCCAGGCCCCAGGCGTCGTGCCGGTCCGTAGGCGAGGGTCCGCGGAATGAGCGCCGTCAGGGGCTGCAAGCCGCGGCGCATAAAATTGAAGGCCTTGCTGAGCACGATCCCAAGCACGACCATCGGCGTCAGAAACAGGACGCGCCGATGATTGTCGTCCCCACGAAACGCGTGATCGGTTTCATCAGTCCCTCCCCGTGGGTCCGCGCCTTCATGAACTTGAACCACCGTGAGGCTCCGGATTGCTCCAAACTTTGATCGACATCAATAAGCCCCCATTCCGGTCGGGCTAGAAACCCTGTAAGAGCGGGCGCGGAATGATGCGAGGATTACGGGGCGCTCCCGCAGGACGATCGGCCAGGGAGGAGCCCTGATGACGCAAGATTTGAATCTTTTCGCCGCAACCGCGCAATATTGGACTGACGCATGGCAGCGCGGCGTGCTGTTGCTCGAGACTCTTAACGAGCGGGGCAACATCCAGGTCGCGGAGGCGGCCAAGGAGGCGCCGCATGTGCTGACTTTCCGAGCTGAACTCGTACTCGACGGCCGGAAGTTGGAACCGCCCGTCAACTATGCGCTCGTGCGCATCGTCCCGCCGGCGGACGTGACGATCGATCCGATGAAGCCGCCAATCGTCGTGGTCGATCCGCGCGCGGGGCACGGACCGGGAATCGGGGGCATGAAGCCCGAGAGCGAAATCGGCGTGGCGTTGCGCGCAGGCCACGCGGTCTATTTCATTGGCTTTCTGCCGGAACCGGTTCCGGGGCAGACGATCGGAGACGTCTGCCGCGCCGAGGCGGTCTTTCTCGAGGAGGTCGCGAAGCGACACCCCGAGGCTGAAGGCAAGCCGATCGTCATCGCCAATTGTCAGGCCGGCTGGCAGTTCATGATGACTGCGGCGGTCCGGCCGGACCTGGCCGGCGTGATCATGCTGGCCGGCACGCCGCTCTCTTATTGGGCCGGAGTTCGCGGCAAGAACCCGATGCGCTACACCGGCGGCGCGCTCGGCGGCACGTGGCTGACTGCGCTCGCCGGCGACATGGGCGCAGGGATTTTCGACGGCGCCAACCTCGTAGCGAACTTCGAGTCCCTCAATCCCGCCAATACCTACTGGACCAAGCCCTACAACGTCTATTCCAAGGTCGACACAGAAACGGAGCGCTTCCTCGAATTCGAGACATGGTGGGGCAGCCCGGTGCTCTTGAACGCGGGCGAGATGCAGTGGATCGCCGACAACCTGTTCGTCGGCAACAAGCTCGCAACCGGCGAGATTCGCACGTCCGACGGCGTGCGCATTGATCTGCGCAACATCAAGTCACCGATCGTCTGCTTCTGCTCCTGGGGCGATGACATCACCCCGCCGCAACAGGCGCTGGACTGGATTCTCGACCTCTATGACGATGTGAGCGAGATCGTCGCCAACGGGCAGACCATCATCTACTCGTTGCATCACAGCATCGGGCATCTCGGCATCTTCGTCTCGGGCAAGGTGGCGGCGAAAGAACACAGGGAATTCGTCTCCTGTATGGAGATGATCGAGGCGACGCCCCCCGGCCTGTACGAGGCGGTCATCACGGACATCGGCGACGACACGGAGAACCGCGACCTTGTCGACGGCAAGTATCTCTTCCGGCTCGAGCGGCGGACGCTCGACGACATCCGCGCCTTTGGCGTCAACAGCCCCGAGGACGACAAGCAATTCGCGACGGTGGCGCGGCTGTCCGAGATCAATCTCGGACTCTATCGCACCTTCGCTGAACCCTGGGTTCGCGCCGCCGCCACGGAGCCGATGGCCGAGGTGATGCGCGTCTTGCACCCAAACCGTCTGCGCTTCGAGCTCTTCTCGGATCGGAACCCGTTCATGTCGGCGATCAAGCCAATGGCGGAGCAGGTTCGCGCCAACCGGAAGCCGGTCAGCGCCGACAATCCGCTGCTCGCTGTCGAGAAGCAATACTCGTCTTGGATCACGGCCGCGCTGGAGAGCTGGGGCGAAATCCGCGACAGCATGACCGAGGCGTACTTCCTCACGACCTACGGGTCGCCGATCCTGCAGGCGATGGTCGGGCTTGGTTCGCCGAACGATAAGACCCCGCATCGCATCGAGCGCGATCTCGTACGCGAGGCCGCCGCGGCCGAATTGCGGTCCGGCCTTGACCGGAAGTTCGAGGAAGGCGGCGTCGAGGAGGCGGTGCTGCGCGCGCTGGTCTATGTGCGAAGGCCCGAGGGCGGGTTCGACGAGCGGGGTTTCCGGATGCTGAAAATCATCCGCGAGACGCGCAAGTCGAACGAGCGCCTGAGCCTGCCGCAATTCCGGGAGATGCTGAACGAGCAGCTCCAGCTCGTGCTGCTCGATGAGGAACGCGCGATCGCCTCGCTGCCGAAACTGCTGCAGACGGACGAATCGGAAACCGCCACGGCGCTCGATGTGCTACGCCAGCTCGTCGGGGCCGCAGGCCCGTTGAATGCTGAGAGCGAGCGCCGCCTGGCGCAGGTCGAGAAGCTGTTCGGCGCGAAGCCGACGAAAGCGAGGAAAGGCAATGGTTGACGCGCCGGGAGACGCCGGGCCGACGGCTCACGACAAATACGACCAACTCATTGCGTCCGCCCAGAAACAGGCGGCGATCAAGGTGGCTGTCGCGCACCCCTGCGACGAGGCTTCGATGCGCGGAGTGGCCGAGGCGATGCGGCTGCGCCTGATCGAACCGATCCTGGTCGGTCCGGTCGAGCGCATCCGACGCGCCGCCGCGGAGGTCGGTTTCGACATTGGAGGCGTGGAGGTGGTCGACGCGGAACACAGCCATGCGTCGGCGGCCAAGGCTGTCGAACTGGTGCGCGCCGGTCGAGCGGAAGCGCTGATGAAGGGCAGCCTCCACACCGATGAGCTGATGGGCGCCGTCGTCTCGAGCGCGAGCGGAATTCGCACCGCGCGCCGAATCAGCCACTGCTTCATCATGGACGTGCCTGGACACCCGGTCCCTCTCATCATCACCGACGCGGCGGTCAATATCGCCCCTGATCTCGATGCAAAAGTCGACATCATCCAGAACGCGATCGATCTGGCGCACGCGATGGGCGCGGATGAGGTTCGGGTGGCGATCTTGAGCGCCATGGAGACCGTCACGACGAAGGTCCCCTCCACGATCGAAGCCGCGGCCTTGTGCAAGATGGCGGAGCGCGGCCAGATCACCGGCGCGGTCCTCGACGGGCCGCTCGCGCTCGACAACGCGATCAGCCCTGAAGCTGCGGCGATCAAGAAGATCGCGTCTCCGGTTGCGGGGCGCGCGAACATTCTGGTCGTTCCGGACCTTGAGGCCGGCAACATGCTCGCTAAGAGCCTCTCCTTCCTGGCGAAGGCGGACGCTGCGGGAATCGTGCTCGGCGCGCGCGTGCCGGTCATTCTCACCAGCCGCGCCAATTCGTTGATCAGCCGCCTCGCTTCCTGCGCGGTCGCAGTCATGGTCGCGGCCGCAAAGCGCAAGGCTGCAGTCCACACGGTACAGTGAGGGAGAAGATGAGCGACGCATCATTCCGCCCGGTCCTTGCGGGACAGAAGGCGCTTGTTATCGGCGTGGCCAACGACGAGTCGATCGCATACGGATGCGCAAAGGCCTTTCGGACGACCGGCGCCGAGCTCGCCATGTCATGGTTGAACGAAAAGGCGAGAAAGCATGTCGAGCCGCTTGCGCGGGAGCTCGAGGCGTCGATTGTCGGCGAGGTCGACGTCACTGTGCCGGGCCAGCTGGAAGCCATGTTCGATCAAATCCGCTCGAAATGGGGCCGGCTCGACATACTGGTGCATTCGATCGCCTTCGCGCCGAAGGCCGACCTTCAGGGCGGTATTCTCAACTGTTCGGCCGAAGGCTTCGCCAAGGCGATGGACGTTTCGTGCCATTCCTTCGTTCGAATGGCGAAGCTCGCGGCGCCGCTGATGACCAACGGCGGGACGATGTTTGCGATGAGCTACTTCGGCGCGAACCGCGTGGTGCCGAACTACAATGTCATGGGCCCGGTGAAGGCGGCGCTGGAAGCAGTGTGCCGGTATCTTGCCTACGAGCTGGGGCCGCAGGGCATCCGCGTTCATGCGATCTCGCCAGGACCGCTAAAGACGCGCGCGGCTTCGGGGCTGAAGGACTTCGAGCTGTTGCTGAACCAAGCCGAGCAAAGGGCGCCGATTGGCGAGCTTATCGACATTATGGACGTCGGCTTCGCCTGCGCCTATCTGGCAACTCCGCTGGCGAAGCGGATCACCGGCGGCACCGTCTACGTCGACGGCGGGGTCAACCTGATAGGGTGAATTCTGGAGGTCAGCGGACTTACTTCATAGCGTGACGGGATGGCCGACGCGAGGGGATTTGGAGCGCAGGCATGCGCGATTCGGGAGGGCCAAATCCCGGTCGCAGCCGAGGATTGAGGTTCGGCCCTGACGTGCGTGTTGGCTAATGAGTGAAGTCGCAGAGGGCAAAGACAAAAGGAAGCGCAGGTCGCGCATTTCAGCAGGCCCGGCGGGCGCGCGACTGGTGAGGCCTCAAACTCCGCCTGCTGAATGGATGGGCAGTGCGGTGAAGAAGAGAAGTGTCTGATTCTGTTTTTGTTCTGAGATTAGGCGCGACTCAGGTAGCTTTCACCCAATGGGTGGAAGGGACGCGTGATGGCTGGGGAGCGGCTGGGTTTCGAGATTGACGATGCGCTGGAGACGAGTTTGGTCACGCCGCGGGCTGGCGTTCCAAGCCTGATTGAGGCGTTCCGCCAGACCGGAGCGGCGGCGATGATCGACAGTTGGGTGAAGGTGAAGACGCGCAAGCGCGGACTGTCGTCGTCGCAGATGGTGGAGAGCCTGCTTGGTTGAATTGTAATATCAGATACTAAATTCGTGGCGGAGCTGACGACCCTGTGCGGCCGGCCCTGGACGGTCTTGTATGTGACGGCAAACGGCCGCGCGCTCCCATGCTGCATCGCGCCGTTTTCGCAGCGCGGCTACGAGAACTACGCGCTGGGCGACGCGACCCAGGAAACTCTCGCGGAGATCTGGAACGGGGCGCGCTACCAGGCCTTCCGCGAGGCGCTGCAATCCAATCAGCCGCCCGAGACCTGCCGCAACTGCGGCTTGCGCTGGAGTTTTTGAATCATGCAGGCCGGCGAGCATCAGGCCGTCGTCAGCGCAATCATTCCCTGTCTCGACGAGGCGGCCGCGATCGCCCCGCTCGTGTGTGGGCTGCTCGCCGGCGGCGTCGACGAGGCGCTCGTCGTCGACGGCGGCTCGCATGACGGGACCTCGGAGATCGCCGCCGCTGCGGGCGCGCGCGTTATCGTCGAACCGCGCCGTGGCTATGGGCGCGCCTGCGCCGCCGGCGTTGCGGCGGCGCGGGAGGACGCGACGATCCTCGCCTTCATCGACGGAGACGGGTCGGACGATCCGGCCTCGGCGCCCGCGATCATCGGGCCGGTGGTCTGCCGGCGGGCGGATTTTTGTCTGGCCTCGCGGCTCTCCGGCGAGCGGGAGACGGGCAGCATGATCTCGTCTCAGGTTTTCGCGGGACGCTTGGCGAGTTTCTTGATGCGCGCCCGATACGGGGTTCGCTACACGGACATGGCGCCCTTTCGCGCCATCCGTCGCGACCAGCTCGAGGCGCTCGGCATAACCGAGACGACCTACGGTTAGATGCAAATGCGGGCCGCGGCGCGCGGCCTTCGCGTCAGGGAAGCACCCGTCCGCTGCCGGCGCTGCGCGGGCGTCGTGTCCTCGCTGTCGCCCGAAGGGGCGGAGCCCTCGGACTCAACGCTCTATCTCGTCGCTTCAGGCTCGAAGGGAGTCTCGATCGCCGGACCATGGGACGGCCTCGGGATGCGCGCCGACGCCTCTGCGCCGATGGCTTTCGAGGACTGCGAGGTCGCTCCGGCGGGCCAACTGACCCAGGACGGCGCCGGCTTTCCGACAATGATCAATGTTGTCCTGCCACTTTTCAATCTGGGCACCGCGTCCGTCGCGTTGGGGCTTTGCGGCGCCGCGGTCGCTGGGACGGCCAGCCACCTAAAGACAGCGCGTTTCGAGCATCTAGGAGAGAGCCTCGGCGAAGGCCTGCCGACGCTTAGGGCGCTGCTCGCCGGAATGCAGATCGAAACGGACGGACTGGCGGCTCGCATCGACGACCTCATCGATAATCTGGAGCGCCCGTGCGACACGACGGTGCTGCGCGTGCTGGAAGCCAAAGCCGCGGCTGGAGACGCCGCCATCTCCGTCACGTCCGCCGCGATGCGGGCCTCGGCCTATTCGCTTTGGCCTGGTTCCAGAGAGCGCTCGGAAAGTCATAGTCGCTTCGGGACGTACCCACTTGCTGCCAGCCGCGTGCGCGGCGATGGAAGGTAACGAACCGCCCAGCGGTGCGCTGTGAATGCTGCGCGGCGGTTAGAGCAGGGCAAAGATGGCGTCGGGGCGACAATGCTCCGGATGGCTCCGTCGTCGCCAAGGTGAGGCTGTGCCGCGTGCTGACGGATCGTGGCACGGAATATTGCGGCAACCCCGAGCGCCACGAATACGAGCTTTATCTGGCGCTCGAGGATATCGACCATTCGCGCACCAAGACCAAGAGCCCGCAAACCAATGGCATCGTCGAGCGCTTCCACAAGACGGTGCTCGACGAGTTCTATCGCGTCGCCTTCCGCAAGAAGATCTACGGATCGATCGCCGAACTCCAGGGCGATCTCGATTCCTGGGTCCAGAGCTACAACGAGGAAAGGCCGCATCAGGGGCGATGGTGCTTCGGCAAGACGCCAATGCAGACCTTCCTTGACGCGACGCCCCTTGCGAAGGAGAAAATGATCGCAGCCTGATCATATCTGACAGGCAGAGCCGACCCATCTCCCGACGCTGACCGTCAGATCAAGTACCAGCTACTACAAGTTCGGCGCCAACGCCGCCTGGCTGCGGCTCAACGCGCTCCTGTACAATCTTCTATCCGCGTTCAAGCGCGTCGGCTTACCCGAGGATTTGCGCGAGGCCAGACCCAAGCGACTGCGCTTCCTCGTCCTCAACTCGGTGGGAAAGGTCGTCCGCCACGCCCGCCAGACCCTGCTGCGCTTCGCCACCGACCTCGCCAGAACCCTCGCCGACGCCCCTCGAGTGTTCTTCAACCTCCCAAGACCCCGGCTAGCCGGGGTTTTGAGGAACAATTCGTGTTCTAGACAAGCCGGGCCGAATCGGTCTATCAAGTCGTCTTCTTAGGCCCGGATGGGTTCGAGGTCGTTCGGATTCTCCCTGAATTGGCGCAGAACCGGCCGCGTCGCCCGCCACAACGCCTCGATGTCTTTTGCCAGTTTTACCTTGGCTGGCGCGAACACGACAACCCGGCCAAGTATTGGCCCGCCCTCACGATTGCACCGACCTCCCGCCTGAATGATCGCATCGAGGCCGGTCGCGGCGCGCCAGACCTCCGGAAAAGCGACGTCCACGCCGGCCTCGATCAGGCTCGTGCTGACAAGTCGAATAGTCTCATCTTTCCTCAGGCGACGCTTGATCTCGGCCAGCGTCGCTCGCCGATGAAGTGGGCACATCAAGGTCGAAAGGTAAACTGCGCCCTCCATGTCCTTGCAGACCGTGCGAAAAGTCGGCGTGAGCGGATTCCTTCGAATCGGCGCGCGGGCTAGAATCGCGCATGACTCACATTGCCGGATTCGAGCGCGACCAGCTCCTGTTGCTGCCGGAGGCGGTGGACGATTACGTGGACGCTGGAAATCCGGTTCGGTTCATCGACGCCTTCGTTGACGGGCTGGACCTCGCGGCGGCGGGGTTCGCGCGAGTGACGGCGAAGGCGACGGGGCGTCCGGGGTATGCGCCCGGCGACCTGTTGAAGCTCTATATCTACGGCTATCTGAACCGGGTCCGATCGAGCCGGCGGCTGGAGCGCGAAGCCCATCGCAACATCGAGGTCATCTGGCTTCTGCGCAGCCTCAGGCCCGACTTCAAGACCATCGCCGACTTTCGACGCGACAATCGCGCGGCGTTCCGCGCCGTGTTTCGTCAGTTCGTCCTGCTGTGTCGACGGCTCGACCTTTACGGCCGCGAGTTGCTCGCCGTCGATGGAACTCGCATCAAGGCGGTCAACAACAAGGATCGCAACTTCACCCGCACTTCGTTGCGCGAGTTCATCCGCGCCGCCGATGAGAGGCTGAACGATTATCTCGCGCGGCTCGACGCGAGCGACATCGAAGACGGCGCGTCGGCCGGTGGGGCGCGCACGAAAAATCTCGCCGAGAAGATCGAGGCCTTGCGCAAGAAGCGCGGCCGTTACGAGGCGATGCTGGCCCAGCTTGACCGGACCGGCGAGGACCAGATCTCGCTGACCGATCCCGACAGCCGCGCCATGGCCGCGCATACGAAGATCGGTGTGGGCTACAACGCGCAGGTCGCGGTCGACGCGAAGAACAAGATGATCGTCGAGCAGGCAGTGACCAACCAGGTCGTCGACATGGGACTGCTGACGCAGACCGCCGAGCCGGCCCGCGAAATTCTCGGGGTCGAAACGATCGACGTCGTCGCCGATCGTGGCTACTTCAAAGTCGAGGACATCGAGGCCTGCGAGAAGGCCGGCTGCATTCCTCATGTCCCCAAGCCTCAACGAGGATCGTCGGTGCGCAAGGGTTTCTTCCGCAAGGACGAGTTCCGATACGATGCTGGGCGCGACGCCTACGTCTGCCCGGCCGGGCAGTTGCTGACGCCGATCCGCCGCGGCCGGCTGCGCGATCTCGAGAAGATCGATTACGGCGCCCCGAAGGCCTGTCGCGTTTGTCCGCTGCGCGCGCGATGCACAAACGACGTTCGCTCGGTGTCCCGTCTCGAAAATGAGGACGTGCTCGATCGCATGGCCGAACGCCTCAAAGCGAGGCCGCACATTCTCGACCGTCGCCGCGAGGTCGTCGAGCATCCCTTCGGCAGCATCAAGCAATGGATGTATCAGGGCGCGTTCCTGATGCGCAGCCTCGAAAACGTGCGCGCCGAGTTTAGCCTGACCGCGCTCGTCTACAACTTGCGCCGCGCCCTCAATGTCATCGGCGTCGAGCCGATGGTAGCGGCGGTTCGGGGGTGAGCGGCGTACCCAATCCGCGCCTAAAGAGCCGACATGGGCGGCCACAGGATCGACACAGGCCTTGTCGCACCCGAAAAAAGTCGAAACCCCCGTCCGTCGCCGCCCGAGTGCGCAAAGCCGTGGGCGCAAGCAGTTTCCGCACGGTCTGCTTGATTTTTGCAAAGAGCGCCTTGGCGTGCGCCCGCGTACTGACGATGACAAGCATCTGTTTCCGCTCAGCCGAAGCGCGCAGTGACCTCCTCGTCCGAAACAGGCTCAGCTCTCCATTCAATCTCGAACCGTTTCAGTGCCGCGTAGAGCCGCTTGGGCTCAGGCGCGAGTTCCCGTCCATCATCGATTGCGAACCCATCTCTAAAGCCGTCGACAGTCCGCAGCGCAGGCTGGGTCACCGTGCACAACACAATGGTGGCGCCGTAGTTGGCTTGAACCTCCTTGAGCGCCGCAATCGACGGCAGCAGCAGTTTCAGCGGCATCATCTGCGCCTCGTCGATGATGATGACGCTCTTCGCGAGATTGTGCAGCTTGCGGCAGCGTGAGCCGCGGTTGGAGAACAAGCTCTCGGAAGAACTGCACCGCCGTGGTCGCCACGATCGGCGCGCCCCAGTTCTCGGCGGCGAGTCGCAGCTTTTTCAGCCCCCAGCTCCCTCGTCGTCGCTCTCACGTCCGTCGCTCGCGCGCTCCCAATCAAAGCTCGCGTGGTGCTCCAGGATGTCATCCTCCGTTGCAAGCGCGGCGCGAAAGACTTGCGCCGTCTGCTCGATGATCGAGGTGTACGGAATCACGTAGATCACGCGTGAGCGCCCATGCAGGACGGCATGCTCCAGCGCGAAAGACAGAAAGGCGAGCGTCTTGCCGCCGCCGGTAGGGACGATAAGGGTGAACAGCCTTGGGCGGTCCCCGGCCCTGGTGACGGCGCGGCTCAGGACTTCGGCGCGCAGGCTATTGAGCTGGCCCGGATTCTTCTTCGCGGCCTCCGCCTGTGTTTCGGCGTGCAATTTTGACCCCCTAGCCGGGGGGATCGGCGTCCAAAATTGACCCCCTAGTTTTCGCTCTGTTCGGCTGCCCGCGTTTGTGTGACGCGGGCGGTGGGGGATGCTGGTTGTGGAGACGATCGCCCGGATACGGCGCGAGCATTTATCCAGGGGCAAGTCGATCAAGGAGATCGCCCGCGATCTGAAGATATCGCGCAATACTGTTCGGAAGATTCTACGCTCGGGCGAGACATCTTTTTCCTACGAGCGAGAGGTCCAGCCACGCCCGAAGTTGGGACGCTGGAAGGCCGACATCGATCGGATGTTGACGAAGAATGCCGACGCGCCAGCGCGCGAACGTCTGACGCTGATCCGGCTATTCGAGGAGTTGCGGGCGCTGGGCTATGAAGGCGGCTACGACGCCGTCCGACGCTACGCCAAGATCTGGAGCCGCGAGCACTCGAGCCAGTCGGCTACCGCCTACGTTCCGTTGTCGTTTGCGCAGGGCGAGGCCTACCAGTTCGACTGGAGCCACGAGATCGTCGTGATGAGCGGCGTGACAACGACCTTGAAGGTCGCGCATGTCCGCCTCTGCCACAGCCGAATGATGTTCGTACGCGCCTATCCGCGCGAGACCCAGGAAATGGTGTTCGACGCGCACGATCGGGCGTTTGCGTTCTTCAAGGGCGCCTGCACGCGCGGCATCTACGACAACATGAAGACGGCGGTCGACACGATCTTCGTCGGCAAGGATCGGCAATACAATCGCCGCTTCCTGCAAATGTGTTCGCACCATCTCGTCGACCCTGTCGCCTGCACGCCGGCGTCAGGCTGGGAGAAAGGCCAGGTGGAGAACCAGGTCGGCCTTGTTCGTGAGCGCTTCTTCACGCCACGGCTGCGGTTCAAGACGTACGATGAGTTGAACGCCTGGCTCATGGACAGGTGCATCGCCTACGCCAAGGCCCACCCGCACCCCGAACGCCCCGAGCAGACCGTATGGGAGGTCTTCGAGGAAGAGCGGCCCAAGCTCATCGCTTATCGCGGTCGCTTCGACGGGTTCCATGCGCAACAAGCCTCGGTGTCGAAGACGTGCCTGGTGCGGTTCGACAACAACAAATACTCGGTCAGCGCCAGCGCAGTCGGTCGTCCAGTCGAGGTCCATGCCTACGCCGATCGCATCGTCGTCCGCCAGGATGGGCGTATCGTCGCAGAGCATCCCCGCAACTACGGTCGCGGCGAGACAGTCTACGATCCCTGGCACTATGTTCCGGTCCTGGCCCGCAAGCCTGGAGCCCTGCGCAACGGCGCTCCGTTCAAGGATTGGGTGCTGCCGGCGGCGCTCGAGCGGGTTCGACGCAAGCTCGCCGAATCCGATGATGGCGACCGCCAGATGGTCGCCATCCTGGCCACCGTGCTCACCGATGGATTGCCGGCGGTGGAAGCCGCCTGCGCTCAGGCGATGTCAGAGGGCGTCCATTCGTCCGACGTGATCATCAACATCCTCGCGCGCCAACGCGATCCTGGACCTGTTGCGCCCATCTTCACCCCGGATGCGCTGAGGCTCCGACATGCGCCGGTCGCTGACTGCGCGAGATACGACCAGCTCAGGAGGGCATGACCATGGAGAGAACCGAAGTCCTCGAAATGATGGGCGAACTGAAGCTCTATGGGATGAAAAGCGCATACGACGAGACGCTCGCCACCGCGCTCAAGCGCAAGCATGAGCCCCAGCAACTGGTCGGCGATCTGCTCAAGGCCGAGATATCGGAGAAGCAGGCGCGTTCGATCCGATACCAGCTCACGACCGCCAAGCTGCCGCTCGCCAAGGATGTGAACGACTTTGCGTTCAAAGACACGCTGATCAATGAGAACCTGGTGCGCAATCTTGCCAGCGGTGTGTTCGTTGCTCAGCAACGCAACGTCGTCCTGGTTGGCGGAACCGGCACCGGCAAGACCCACCTGGCGATCGCGATCGCACGAAGCTGTATCCGCGCCGGATCGCGAGGCCGCTTTTTCAACACCGTCGATCTCGTCAACCGGCTAGAAGCCGAGGGTCGATCTGGCCGTCAAGGGCGGCTCGCCGATTATCTCACGCGGCTCGACTTCATCGTTCTCGACGAGCTCGGCTATCTTCCGTTCGCGCAGTCCGGCGGCCAGCTCCTGTTCCACTTGATCAGCCGTCTCTACGAACGCACGTCGATCATCGTCACAACAAATCTCGCCTTCGGTGAATGGCCCAGCGTCTTTGGCGACCCAAAGATGACCACCGCGCTCCTGGATCGTCTCACGCATCACTGTGACATCGTCGAGACCGGCAACGAGAGTTGGCGCTTCAAGAACCGCGCCTGAGCTCTAGATCGTTCCTCACCCCCCCGCGCTCGCCCCGGCTGCGCAACCCCGACCAGCTCCGCCGGGGCAAGCGCTGCCGTCAGTGCGACATCAGGGGGGTCAATTTTGCACGCCGATCGGGGGTCAGTTTTGTGAGCCGATTGACACACTGATGGAGGATTGGTTCCCGCGCGGTGTTTCCGGCAAGCACCCGCATCGAGGGATCGAGACCGTGACCTACGTCGTCGAGGGCCGCATCGATCGTTACGATAATCAGGGTCATGAAGGCACGATTTTGCCAGGCGACGTGCAATGGATGACCGCTGGCCGCGGACTGATCCATAATGAAATCCCCGCCGAAGGCGTCACCGTTCACAGCCTTCAGCTCTGGGTCAACCTGCCGGCGGCCGACAAAATGACCGCGCCGCGCTACCAGGATCTTGCCGGCGATGCTGTTCCTGTGCGGCGAGAACCGGGCGTGGAGGTTCGGGTTTTTTCCGGCGCATCAGGCCAGATGACAGGGCCGACAAAGAATTTTGTGCCCGTCACAATGGTCGAAATCCGACTCGACCGAGGCGCCTGGATTCGGGACGCATCCGGAAAGCCGACGGCTTCTTTCTCGCGCTATCTGAGCGGACCGAGATTGCGGGAGTCTGCCGCCTCCGCGGAGGTCAGGCGGCCGGTCGAGAAGGCCAAAGTCGCCGCCGCGATAAGGGCCGTGCCGTGGGTTTGCGCTTGGGCGAGCCGGGCCGCGAGGAGCCCTCGTTCGGCCTCAATTGAGGCGGTCACCGTGCCTGTGCCGCTCTTGTAGGCCGCCAGCGCCGCGTCTTCGGTGACCGTCGAGGCCTGCACGAGCACGCCTGCAGCGCGATAGCCCGCGAGGCTGCTGCGCAAGGCGTCGTCCGCGGCGACAATCTCCGTCGCGGCGGCCTGCTGAAGGCGCTGTGTGGTCGCCTCCGCAGCGTCGGCGTGCGAGCGCGCTGCATCGATCTGGGCGTCGCGTACGCCTCCGTCGTAGACGGGGAATGCAACCCCCAGCAACACAGTCGCATCGTTCCTGTTTACGGAGATGTTGTTGAGCGTCGACGGAATGGACGTCGTGGAGGGGACGGCCCCAGACAAGGTCGGCGAGGCGCTGGCCGCGGGACTGAGAGACGGTATCGTGGGCAGAGAGGTCAAATTAATATTTCCCGTCGCGTAAGTGTCCGACGCAGTCAGGAACACCTTCGGAAGCAAGTCCGCTTCGGCCGCCTTTATGTTTGCCGAGGCTGCCCTCGCCGCCGCATAGCTCGCCTGAATATCGGGGCGGCGCGCGATCGCATCCGAGATCAAATGTTCAATGGGGACGACCGAAGCGGGGGCAAGCCCTCGCCCCGAGACGTCCTCGATTTTGATGACGGCGGTCGGCGACATCCCAACTGCAGCCAGCAAGCCGTGGTAGGCGTCGCGCTCCGCGCCTTGGGCTTGAACAACATCGAAGTCGGCCTGGGCGAACAATTGATTGGCTTGAGCCGTTTCGACGCTCGTCCCGATGCCCTGCTTGTAGCGGTCCGAGGCCGCGTCGCGCACGCGCGCGCTATCTGTTTTTGACTGCAAGGCGATCGCAACTCTTTGACGCGCCGACGTGTACTCGTAAAAGGCGCGGCTGACGTCGTAGATTATTTTCTGATGGGCTCCATTGAACGCTATGTTGCTCGCGAGGGAAATTTCGCTTGCGGCCCGGCTCAGTGCGTCCCGCTGGCCGAAATCGAAGATCAGCCACTGCAAGGCAAGGCTGGAAATAGTGCCATGCAGGCCGCCGTTGTCCGACGCAGCCGGAAGACCGCCGGCCTGCGTCGATCCGGTGTCGCGTTGGCCGCCGCCAACTGCGATTGCGCTCAGCGCCGGCAGATAGAGCGCTTTGACAATTCCTACTCCGAGGGCGGCCTGGCGCGCGCGCTCCCAAGCGACACGCGTCTCCGGGTTTAGGGTCTGGGCCAAATCGATCAGCTCGGCGAGCGAATAGGTATGGGTTGAATCAATCGGCGGGCTTGTCGAAGGCAGCGGCAGGTTCGCGTCCGCGGGCAAACCGAAGTCTCGAGCGCCTGGCGCGACGCCGGGTTGCGCTTGTTGGCCATTCCCCGAGGTCGCGTTAGCCTTGAAGGGAACATCGGGCGCGTCGGGCGCCAACGAAAGAGAGGAAGCCGCGCAGCCCGGAAGCGCCGAGGCTAACAGGATTGCCAGGGCCCTCGGGCTCGGAATGCGAAGATCATGCATGAATCTGCGTTTCGGCGCGCAACAATCGACGGTACCGCGACAAGGCGACCGATAGGGCGTCTACGCGCTTTGCGAGGCGATCAAAGCCTGCAGCTCGACCTGCCCAGGCCGAATCCGCGCCGTTCGGGGCTTGGGCGCTCGCGGGCGCCTCGGAAGCTACGTCTGGTCCAGGTTCGGGACCGCGCTCGCGCTCGTCGGAAAACGAGCTTGCGATTGCTTCCAAACGGGCCTCGAGGCTCTCGCTCTTGCCCCGAACCGCAGCGCCGATCAGGCTGTGTTCCGCTGTGGGCGGCGGATAGGCCGCCACGTTGCAAACGCTGTCCGTCACCAGCCGAAGCGCTTCGAGGCTCCGGCGGATGGCCTGACGTTGTCGGCTGCCGCTTCGTGCGCGCAGGGTTTCATAACCCAAAGCGACCGCGCTCAATTCAATTTCTTCGAGCGAGGCTTGCATCTCGGCGGCCCGGTTGGCGGTTTCGATCGCAGGGGCGCCCTCGGCGATGGACCTCAGCACCTCTCGGCAGCGACCGATGAGGTGAATCAGCTGCTCGCGAACTCGGCCCAGCACCGACACGGGGAAGACGCGCGTGTAAATGACATAGACCACCACGTTTCCAAAAATGATTCCGATCGTCCGATCCCGGATGGTCGTAAGATCGAACTTCGGTTCATCGCCTTGCAAGATGCACAGATAAAGCGCGAATGCGGCTTGGAACCCGATATACGAGACGCTCGGTCGACCGACCGCGACCCAAGCCGCCGGCAGCGTCACTAGGCCAATCACCAGAAGCAGCACGGTGATGGATGTCGTGTCTGGCATGATGTAGACGATTGCAAGAAGACCTGCCGCAGCGCCGACGCAGCAGCCGGCGATGCGAAGCGAAAGCTTCTGCATGGTTTCGCCGACGGTGGTCAGTCCAACGATGAAGCAGGTCAGCATGCTTGTATGGATTCCGGGCCAGTCCAGGAGGTTGATGGTCAGATAGCAGATCATCACCGCAGTCGCGCCCTTGAAGGCGAAGCGGACGTGATCGGGATTCGTGAATGCGTCGGGCAGAAAAAATCCTGTCTTGCCCTCCTGCGCGGCGTGGGCTGGGATATCAGGAACAGGCCCCCCGCCGACCACATTCTCAATCGCGCCCACAAGGCTGACGATCTGCTCGCGAAGACTGTCAGACCTTGGCGGATCGGTCACCCCGCGAGAAGGCCGGCGTGCAACGTCACGCATCTTGTCAACGCCGGCGGCCACCCGATCGATGCGGTCGGCGAGGTGATCGTCCGCCGAAAACTCGCCACTCGCGTTCGTCGCCAGCACCGCGATGGCCAAATTGTACGAAAGCATCAGGAGGGCGCGCAGACGCGTCGCCATATTCGCTGACTGCAGGTGGAACAGGCCGGCCACTTTGAGCGCCTTCAACAACTCTTCGTTGCCGCCCTTGCAGGTCTCCGCGAGACGCATGTCGTTTTCGTCGTTTCTTTCTCGAACCGCCGTGGATGCCGCCCTTAGTCTCATGGCGACGGCTCGGCGCAGCAGCTTCGCCGGGTGCCGGCCAAAGAGCATGTTGTAACAAATGAAAACCAGCATCGGCATGGAGACAAACAACCACGCATAGAGCAACCCTCGCGTCGTGACCTCTCCGAACGGAGTGCTGCCGAAAAGATCGAGCGCGTAGGCGACTATCAGTCCCATCGTGCTCGCGAGCGGCGCCAGCTTGCTAGCCGTTCCAAGGAAAAACGCGCCGAACGAGACCGCGGCGATCACCAGAATGCGCCCTTCCGGCGCGTTGAGGGTCAACAGCGCCAGGCCAAAGGCCATTGCAATGACGAGCGTCACCACCACGATCAAAATGATGCTCATCAGAATATTCAGGCCCGAATCCTCCTTTGCCGCGAAGAAGACGAGATAGGCGCTTAGGGCAGGATCGGGAATTTGATACGTCATCGACACCAGGACGACCAACATGCAGGCGACGCTGATCTCGAGAGAGCGCGCCAGCCGTCCCGGGAAGGGATCGACAAGATCAGCGAGAAGGCCTGACCCGGGCGTCAGCATTTGTCCTCCGGTCTGATCTCGACGACCGCCGAAGCTCCCAGACGCATCAGATTCTCTGGAGGATTTTCCAGGCGCACGCGCACGGGGAAACGTTGCTCGACGCGAACCCAATTCACCGATTTCGCCACATAGGGCACATCGCGCGGAAGGTTGATCTTATCCTGGTCGGTCACGCCCCAGCCGATGCCGTCGACCCTCCCCTTGATGGGGATGGTGCGGTCGATCAATGAATAGGCGATTGCGCACGATCCGACCGCAATGCGGCCCAGTTCCGTTTCGCGAAAGTTCGCGGAGGCGAACCAATCCTCCGATACGACCAGAGTAAACAACGATTGGGCGAGCGCGACATATTCGCCGGTCTCGACATTCAAACCGGTCACCCTGCCGTCATGCGGCGCTTGCACGATCGCGTCGCGTAGGTCGCGTTCCGCCAGGGCGAGCGTGGCGCGCCGCGCCTCGACGTTGGCTACAGCGCTGTCTATGGTTCCGATGGCGGTGTTGCTGGCCGCCGCCTGTGTGACGGCCTGGGCATAAGCGGTCTCCGCTTTTTGCTTAGCAGTGCGCGCGTCGTCGACCTGCTGGGCGGATACATAGCCCTTGCCGAGAAGCGGCTGCAGGCGGTCCAAGGTGTCAGTCGCCAGTCGGAGACTAGACCGCGCCTGGGCGATCTGATCATTGGCGATGCTCGCGTTGGCCGTTTCCGTGGCGACAGTCCGTTTCTGTGTATCGAGCAGGGCCTCTGCAACTTTCAGGTCCGCCGTCGCCAGGTCGACGCGAAGCTTGAAGGGCTCGGGATCGATTTCGAACATCACGTCGCCGGCTCTGACATGCTGGTTCTCGGTAACGTTCAGCCTTACGATCCGTCCTGAAACGGAGGGGGCTATGTGAACAACGTCAGCATCGATGCTGGCGTCATCCGAATATGGGTTGGACCCTCGATCGTGAACAAAACGGAGAATGGCGGCCGCCGCCGAAACGACAATGATTGTGGCAAGCACATCAGCAATGACTCGCCTGATTCTTCGGGCCCGGGCCATCAGCGCTCGCCGAAGAGCGATAACCAGAGCCACAAAGCAATGCCGACCGCGAATGCCACATACACCAGTAGCTTGAACGGCAGAGCGTCTTCGAGACCCACGGCGATCACAAAACTGCGCAGGCCGATCGACCCGACCGCCCCGATCGTCGCACAGAGAAGCCACGCCGGAAAGAAAGCTCCAAACAGGCTGTAGGACGGCGCTCCACGCAGGCTGCAGCCGCTGAGTCCCAGACCGGCGATACAGAGGCATGCCCGCTTACAGGCGATGTCGGACAGCCAACTCGCGTAGCCGTTCTTCCCCTCTGGCACAGACAACGCTCGCAGAGCCAACGATCACTCTTCAGCTAGATTCGCATGGAGGTTCAGATGTCGGAACCGCGGAAGGATGAATGCTAGCGCGCCGGCCCCCGACCCGCAATCGTGAATAGTGTTCAGTCGTTGCTGAATATTGCTCCCGCAATCCTTGGACTTATACCTCCCGCTTGGCCTTGATGACGGTTAGAAACACTTCATCGACCTCCAGCCGTCGATCAGCGGGCCGTCGATCGAGAGATGATCCGCGCGAAATCCATTTGGGGTCAGGGCGACTTTCATTGTCTGACAGCCTCAGAGGGACCCCAAGGAGTGGGCAAGATACAACTGGGACTTCCACCACCGTCACGATCGGCAATGTCCGGTTCACTGAAGGGTTTCAGACGCCGGCCCTTTCGGACGGTCGTGCGAGACGCGGGGGCCGGCGTTTGAAAGCCTCGTAAGGAGGAAACCGCGGGGAGGAAGGGCGCTGTTTGACCGAGCGTATGGGGATTTGAGGATCGCGGTCGGATCGCCGATTTGGGGGCGGTGGCGGAAGGCGGTCGGTTTCATCGTCGGGAGCCGAGACGACGGGCTTCTTGTCGGGCGCGGATGAGGGCGACGGGGTTGGGCTCGGCGGCTGGAGAGCCTGTGCGGACGTCGGGAGGACGTCGCGTTCCTGCTCCGGCGTGCGGCTGGAGGCGAGGGGAAGCGGCGCTGCGAGGCGGGACGCGCGGCGTCGGTCATGACGTGTCGATCCTGATCCGGCTTGGGGAAGGCGATCGCGCGGGGCGCGGCCCTTCGAACGTCTCGACAATGATCATCCGGCCGCCGCAGCAGGGGCAGCGCCGCGCCGGCGAAACGGCTTCGGCCTGGCCGTCGGTCTCGGCGTGCGAGCCCTCGGGTGCAGCCTCGGGCGCGGCGAGCGCCTGGCGGACGCGCTCGATGTTGCTGGCTCGGACCGCGCCGGCGAAGAGGCCGTAGTGATGATGTGGACGGCCTCACCCGAACGGCATCAAGTGCCAAGGCGTGACCGGTGCAGGTCGCGGATAGGGAAGCCGTCCATGAAGACCTTTATCAGGATTGGGATCGACCTGGCGAAGAACTTTTTCCAGGTGCATGCAATCGAGCGCGAGGGTGCGCCTGCGGTTACGCGCAAATTGAGCCGAGGTAAGGTGCTTGCTTTCTTCGCCCAAGCGGCGCCCTGCCGCGTCGGGATGGAGGCTTGTGGATCGTCCCATTACTGGGCGCGGGAGATCCGGGCGTTGGGGCACGAAGTGGTCTTGATTCCTCCTGCTTACACGAAACCCTACGTCAAGCGCGGCAAGAACGATGCGAACGACGCGGCTGCGATCTGCGAGGCCATGTCGCGGCCCGAGATGCGGTTCGTGCCGATCAAGAGCGCGGATCAGCAAGCCGTGCTGATGCTGCACAAGACTCGGGAATTGCTGGTCAAGCAGCGAACCATGACCGTCAATGCGCTGCGCGGTCATCTCTCGGAGTTCGGCTTGATCGCGCCCAAGGGCATCCACCGGGTCAAGGAATTGCTGGCGCTCGCGCAAGCCGACGAGACCCTTCCCGAAGAGGCCAAGCAAGCAACCGCGATGCTGGCTTCGCACAGCGACGGCCTCGACGAAAAGATCGACGATCTGGAGAAGACGATCGCCCGGGCGAGCGGCAAGAACCAGACGAGCCGGTTGCTGGACGAGATCCCCGCCTTCGGCCCGCTGATCGCATCAGCGATGGTCGCTTTCAATCCCGATCCCAGCGTCTTCAGGTCGGGAAGCGATTTCAGCGCGTCTCTGGGCATTACTCCGAGCCAGCACTCGAGCGGCGGCAAGGACAAGCTCGGCGCTATCACCAAAAAGGGTAACCGGTATTTGCGCAAGATGCTGGTCGTGGGATGCACGTCGGTTTTGCGCGTGGCCCATAAATACAAAGGCGCCCTGGCCGAATGGATCGTCGCCATGAGGGCCAGGAAGCCCGAGCGCGTCGTCGCCGTCGCCCTGGCCAACAAGCTGGCCAGAATCGCCTGGGCGATGATGTCGACCGGCGAAGCCTTCCGAACCGAACTTTACACGAAGGCCTGACGACAAAGAGCTCTCCAAGATAGACGTTTCAGTTTCGAAGAGATTGGCAAGCGCAACGACGTGATGAACGACACGGTCGCAACGAAAGCCCAGGACACCCTGACATCCGCCACGAGCCCCGAGCTCGCCGTAGTGATAGGGACCAGGACTGTCGAATATCATCAGGGCCAGCGGTCCTATACCGCACCAACAGGCCGGACATATGACCGCAGCCGACCAAAGCGATCAGAGCGTCGAAAACCACTTGCCAAGAGGCCGTCCACATATGTCGGATGCGGTGGAAGCCGCTCGGCAGCACGTGCAGGAGAAAGCGGCGGATGAACTCGTGGGCCGCGAGCGTCATGGTCTTGAACCGGTCGCGGCCTTCGACCCGATAGTCCTTCCACTTGAATGTGACGCCCTTGTCGTCCAGCTCCATGAGCCTGGAGTTCGAGATCGCGACGCGGTGGGTGTAGCGGGCGAGATAGGCGAGCACGGCCTTCGGCCCGGCGAACGGCCTCTTGGCATAGACGATCCATTCCGATCGGCGCAGCGGCGCGAGGACGGCGTCGAAGGCGGCTTTGTCGGCGAGCCGCGCGAGGTCGCCGAGGAAGACGAGGCGTCCGGCCGCATGCAGGGCTGCGAGCCCTTCGAGGAAGAGCCGGCGGAAGAGACGCGACAGCATCCGCACGGGCAGGAAGAAGCCGGGCTTGCAGGCGATCCAGCGCGATCCGTCCAGCGACAGGCCGCCGCCGGGAACGATGACGTGGACGTGCGGATGGTGGGTCAGCGCCGAGCCCCAGGTGTGCAGTACGGCGGTCAGGCCGATGCGCGCGCCCAGATGCTTCGGGTCGGCCGCGATCGTGGTCAGCGTCTGGGCGGCGGTCCTGAACAGGAGGTCGTAGACGGGGGACTTGTTCTGGAACGCGACGGCGCCGATCGACGCCGGCAGGGTGAAGACGACGTGGTAATAGGGAACCGGCAGGAGTTCGGCCTCGCGGTCTTCGAGCCATTCCCTCGCCGCGGCCGCCTGGCACTTCGGGCAGTGGCGATTGCGGCAGGAATTGTAGGAGATCCGTTCGTGCGCACAGTCCTCGCAGCGCTCGACGTGTCCGCCGAGCGCGGCTGTGCGACAGGTCTCGATCGCCGACATGACCTTCAACTGGTCGAGGCTCACGTGACCGGCGTTGGCCATTCGCCACGCCGCCCCGTGGGCGCGAAAGACGTCGGCGACCTCCAGGTGGTGACCCGGTGGCCGCGCCATGCGGCCGCGGTCAGTCGGCCGGCTTTCGCTTCGCCAGGTTGACGCCGAGCCGCTCGAGCGGGCTCTTGACGTCGCGGATCGTGTTGACCGCGACCTGGGTGTAGAGCGCGGTCGTCTCGAGCTTGGCGTGGCCGAGCAACACCTGGATCACGCGAATGTCGACGTCCTGTTCGAGCAGATGGGTGGCGAAGCTGTGCCGCAGCGTATGCGGCGACACGCGCTTGGAGATGCCGGCCAGGTCTTTGGCGGCGGTGACGGCGCGATTGAGCTGACGGGCGGTGATCGGGTTGACCGGGTTTTGGCCGGGGAACAGCCAGGCCCGCGGCCGCGCCGCCTTCCACCATGCGCGCAACAGTTCGAGCAGTTGCGGCGACAGCATCACATAACGGTCCCGCTGCCCTTTGCCCTGCTCGACCCGAAGCGTCATGCGCTGGCTGTCGATGTCGGACACCTTCAGGTGCGCGACCTCGGACACGCGCAGGCCCGCGCCGTAGGCGACGCTGAGCGCGGCCTTGTACTTCAGGCCCGGCGCGGCTTCGAGCAGGAGCGCGACCTCTTCCTGGCTGAGCACGACCGGCGCCCTGCGCGGCTTGTTCACGATCGTCAGAGGACGAACGAGGTCTGGCCGTTCGAGCGTCACGGTGAAGAAGAACCGAAGCGCGGTGACGGCGGCGTTGATCGAACCTGGGCTGATCTGCTGCTGTGCAGTAGTTAAGACTTAATCTGACAGTTGGTGTCATAGCTGAGGCGGAAGCCGAGGCCGGGCGCGGAGTGGTCGGGGTTCGCAGCGTTTCGAGAGGACACCTACGATGACCAAGGAACAGAAGATTATCCGCGCCAAGGTTGGGTTGCTGGAGTTGGCCAAGCAGCTCGGCAACGTCAGCCAGGCCTGCAAAATGATGGGCTATAGCCGCGACAGCTTTTATCGTTTCAAGGAACTTTACGACGCCGGGGGCGAATTGGCGCTGCAGGAACTGACGCGGCGAAAGCCGATCCTGAAGAACCGCACGCCGCCCGAGGTCGAGGCGATCATCGTCGAGCTTTCGCTGGACCAGCCGGCTTATGGCCAAATCCGTATCGCCAACGAGCTTCGCAAACTCGGCCACTCTATTTCTCCGGCCGGCGTTCGCGGCGTCTGGCAGCGTCATGATCTTGAAACCATGAAGAAACGGCTCAAGGCGCTCGAAGCCAAGGTCGCCCAGGAAGGCCTGGTTCTGACCGAAAGCCAGCTGGCCGCGCTGGAGAAGGCCAAGAGCGAAAAGGAGGCGCATGGCGAGTTCGAGAGCGAATGTCCGGGCTATTGCGGCGCCCAGGATACGTTCTACGTCGGCAACATGAAGGGGGTTGGCCGCATCTACCAGCAGACCTTCATCGACACCTACGCCAAGGTCGCCTTCGCCAAGCTCTATGATCGCAAGACGCCCATCACCGCGGCCGATCTCGTCAACGATCGCGTCGTGCCGTTCTATGATGCGAGGGAGGTGAGGCTGTGCCGCGTGCTGACGGATCGTGGCACGGAATATTGCGGCAACCCCGAGCGCCACGAATACGAGCTTTATCTGGCGCTCGAGGATATCGACCATTCGCGCACCAAGACCAAGAGCCCGCAAACCAATGGCATCGTCGAGCGCTTCCACAAGACGGTGCTCGACGAGTTCTATCGCGTCGCCTTCCGCAAGAAGATCTACGGATCGATCGCCGAACTCCAGGGCGATCTCGATTCCTGGGTCCAGAGCTACAACGAGGAAAGGCCGCATCAGGGGCGATGGTGCTTCGGCAAGACGCCAATGCAGACCTTCCTTGACGCGACGCCCCTTGCGAAGGAGAAAATGATCGCAGCCTGATCATATCTGACAGGCAGAGCCGACCCATCTCCCGACGCTGACCGTCAGATCAAGTGCCAGCTACTACAGCTGCTGCGCCAGATGCAACTGAAAGCGGCGAAGGTCCTCCTTCGTCGCCGTATCGGGCGACCGGCCCAGGAAGGCCGTAAAGGTCCTGACGTGCCGGACGTAGTCCTTCTGCACCTTCTCCTTGAACCGACGCGCCGTCATGTCGTCGATCATGCGCTGACGCAGCGGGTTGATGGGCTTGTCGGACATCGCGAAAGCTCCTGTCTCCCATGGGGTTGAACCCCATGATTCTGAGACAGTCCTGGCCTCGTCCGACCCAGCTTCCCGCGCTGCCCTCGCCGCAGCTACCGCGCGAGCGGTTTAGATTCTATGGGCGCGCGGCGGGCGTTGGCGCCTTCGTCGCGGCAACCAAACGATGGAGCGCCCCTATGTCAAAGCAGAACGACTTGAGCAAATGCGTCGTCGCGCTCGAGCAAGACGCGACATTGATCGCCGTGGTCGAGATGGGCCAGTCGAGTTGGCTGGTCGCGGGCATCGTGCCGGGACTCGATCGCTATCCCTTGAAGAAACTTAGCCCAGACCGCGACGCGCTGCTGCAGCTTCTGCATCGCTGGCGCAACGAAGCGGCGAAGCGCGGCCACGCGATCGACCGGATCGCCGTTGCCTACGAGGCAGGCCGCGATGGCTTCTGGCTGGCGCGCTGGCTGCGTTCCCAATCCATCGAAGCCTATGTGATCCACCCGTCGAGCGTCCCGGTGTCGCGCGAGCACCGAAGGGTGAAGACGGATCGGCTCGACACAGAGCTCCTCAAGCGCGCCTTCCTCGGCTGGCTGCGCGGCGAACCGAAGCATTGCAGCATGGCGGCCATCCCCGCGCTCGAGGACGAGGATGCGAGACGACCCAGCCGCGAGCGTCAGGTCCTGGTCGGAGAGCGCACACGCATCGTCAACCGCCTGAAGGCCAATCTCGCCCGGCTCGGCATTCGCGGCTTCCGGCCCAATCTCGCTCGGGCGCCAAGCCAGCTTGAAGCCCTGCGCACGCCGGAGGGCGTCGCCATACCTACGAACACGTTGGCCGAGATGCGGCGCGACCTGGACCGCCTGCGCTTCGTCAAGCAGCAGATCAAGGAGATCGAGAAGACCCGCACCGAGCGTCTGGCGAAGACGCCAGACGAGCCACGCCATGCGTCGGCGCATGTCCTTACACGCGTGGTCGGCGTCGGCGTCGAGTCCGCGGACATGCTTATCCAGGAGGTGTTCTCGCGGGAGATCCGGGACCGTAGGGCACTGGCGCGCTATGCCGGGCTCACCGGAGCTCCAGACGAGAGCGGGCAAAGACGGCGCGAGCGGGGACTCGCCAAAGCAGGCAACGCTCGGGTGCGCCGCGGGATGATCGAACTCGCCTGGGGTCATCTGGTGCACCAGAAGGGCAGCCCGCTCAGCGCATGGTATCGGAGGCGAACGTCGGACTCACGGCGGGGCGTGCGCAAGACGATGATCGTCGCGCTCGCGCGCAAGCTCCTCATCGCGCTGTGGCGGCTCGCCACGACCGGCGAAGCGCCGGAAGGTCTGCTGCTTCGCCCGGCAGCGTAGCCACAACGGAGTTGCTGCAGGCGAGCGTCACGACGGTGCCCGACCTGTAGACGACGGCCCGAGGCGGCGGCAACCCGACATGGACTATGGCCTTCGCGCCGCGGTTTAGAATGGGCCCGCCCCTCGGAGCTTTGCCGCCGATGCGCATGACTGCATCATGGTGCGACCTTCGTGGTCGGCCGAATACAAGTTCGTGACGCGCGACGCGCGCCCAATGGCGAGCTCCCCTCGGTATCGTCGCCGCTGTCGAAACTGAACTGAACGAGCGGGACACACCCGTGTCGCCCGACTGAGGAAGCTTGACGCTGTGCTCGGGCCCCTCAAGGCAAGTCGCTCCGCGATGGCCTTCGGCCACCCTTGACGGCCACTGCGCGCAGCGTCCGAAGGAAAGTCAGGTCGGGACGAGGAGATGTCGCGGGCCAATCGAACAAGGAGATGCTCGCTATCGCCACCCTTGACAGCAATCGCCCCATACAAGTCCTTACGTCGATTCGCGACGTTCATTCGCTCGTGTCGGACATTGGTGACTCCTTCAGGAAAAAGCCGCGCCCCGAAGCACTGAGATGGGCCGGCTGTGGCGAGGGGAACGCAGGATCGACCCATTTCGCCCGGAGCAATGGGCGCCGCTCGCTGATTTGAGATAGCGGCCTCCTCGGCCGATCTCGAATAGGGGGTGGCCGCCGTCGCGGTCACCACGAACGCGACGGCGGCACTCCAGTGAGCGGGATGGGTCCCCCACCTTTCGCTCCCAGAAGGTCGGAGCGCCGCTCGCTGAAGCAAATGGTTAGCCCGCGCTGTACGCTTTGCGCTTGATACCGCGGACAGGCGTTCGATTGTTAGAACGCAATCCCCTGCATTCGCCATTTCGGAGCCAACTTGACCGAGGCCGTTTTTCGTAAGTGCGATGGCGAAGCAGTGGGCCAAGTCGGTGAACCGCTCGCCACGCGGTTTCGAGAAGTCCTTTCTAGGGCCGCAGGGCGTAACGACTCGTCTGGCCGCCGATCTCGAATAGGGGTGGGGCGCCGCGCGGTCATGACAAAACGCGACGGCAGCGCGCCCCGCGCCCGGGAGGAAGGGCGCGGGGCGCGACCTCGCATTCGGATCCCCCGGCAACCGAAGCGTGCAAGGTCGCGCGAGGATGGCGCTTGCGGTTATGCCCGTCGATAAGCAGAAATGAGGAGGGCATTCGCATTTCGCCGGCCGCCGAAGATGACGCCCGGCTCAGATCGCCGAGGCGCAGCGGCCTGGCGCCGGTTGACAGAGATCAATGCGCGCACGCCGCAATCACCGCCAGTTCGTCCTCGGTCGCGTCGGCCTCCGCGTCCGCCCGCTGGATCTCCAGTTGGTCGAGAAGCCGCTCCTTGCGTTTCCGAGCGCGCGCCATAGAGCGTGCGGCGCAGCTTCTCGAACTCAAGCCTCAACAGGGCGATCAGCGCTGGAGGCGGTCAAGTGAGCGTGAGAAAGATCGGCTTCAGCGCGAGCCGCGCGCGCTTCGCTCTGCCTCCGCGCCGCCCGTTCGGCGAGGATCAACGCATGCGCGGCGGCGAGAATGGAAGGAGCGAATCGAACGTATCGATCACGTCCGAAGAGAATCATGACTGCGTCGATTTTTAAGCAAAAACCGCCAACCTGCCGCGGTCGGACGCCAGGCATTCGCCAGTCGATGCCCTCGAAGCAGATAGCCGAACTGCGCCGTCGAGATCGTCACCGTTCCGTCGGCCGTCGACGGTCGTTCGAGCCGTTTGGCGAACAAACACATCCCCTGGCCAGCACAAGATCGAGAAACGTCCAGTGAGTTCGCTTTCGTCAACTCGCGTTCGCCCAGTAGTTTGACTTAAGCAGCAACGTTGCGGACCGCGGACGGCGATCGGCCCGTCCAGCGCACGAAGGCATTGTTGAAAGAGGTCAATCCCTCGTAACCCAGCAACCATGCAATTTGCGACAGCGAAATTCTCGGCTCCTTGATGTATTGGAGCGCCAGGCTTCGCCGGAGGTGGTCGACAACCTTCTCGTAGGTTGCTCCCTCATCGACGAGTTCCCGAGAGAGCGCCTTCTCACTGATCCCAAGCACCTTGGCCACCGTTTGTTTGTTGGCCTTGCCGTTTGGCAGCAACTTCTGAACTTGGTTCTCGACTGAAGCCCGTAGCGTCCCGTGAGCGGTGTTGCGCTCCTTCGCCGCCTCCTCGCAAATGGGCTGAAGCGTATCCAACAGGTGCCGATCTTCGGTAAGTAGCGGGATGGCGAGTGTCTCGTTCGAAAAGTCCATCTGATCCGCCGAGGCGCTAAACTCGACTGGGCAGCCGAAAAAGCGTTCGAACTCCGGCAGCTCTACGTTGCGTGCAAGGGTAAAGGTCACCCGCCTTGGCTGAAAGTCGCGGCCTGCCATCTCCCGCAAACCCTTGATCAGAGCGGCGATCACAAATTCGGTGTTCTGCCAGGCGAAAGGCCTGGGAAGGTCGACAAACTTGGTCTGAACCGCCACACCCTCCGCGGATCGAATGAGTTTCGGACGCACGGCTTCGTTGACGATGCGGGAATAGCGCGCGTAAAGCGCCAACGCTTCGCCGATGTCTTCTGCAGCGGACGCGACATAGAACAGCAACCCGACTTCGCGCGGGTTAGCTTGCTGGGCGAGGTGCAGGCCGAGCAAAGTATCCCCGAGCACCTCGGCCGCGTACTCAAGAAGCTTGCCTTGCGCGATAGCGGAGATACGACGCTGACGATTGTCAAAGTCGTGTTCCGAGAGACCGATCCGTTGCAGCAGAGGCGCTATCGCGAAGTTGCGCTGCCGCAGGGCGGCAATCGCTTGCCTTGCGGCGAACCCCGTCGCTGAGGGTAGGACGGGCCAGATCGGGTCCTCCGTTCCAATCATCGACCGGAGACGCTTAGTCGCCTATTTGGAAGGCGATCGGTGGGATCGCTGGGTTAGCCCAAAGGCCCGGGACTTCCCGCGCCCTGCATAGCTTAGGGAGGAGAACCCTGGGGGCGCGTCCAAGAAAATTGAGCCAGCGATAGCGCTTCGTCAAACCAACAAAAATGGGGAAGGCTCACCCGATCTCCTTTGCGCTCCCGACCGACCGTCGCATAGTTTTTAGACACGTCAGTGAGACGAAGCGGGAGGAGCTGGAATTTCAAGAATCCCTCGCGGTTCGCGCGCAACGTGACCTCGTCATCGACGCCGGACGCCAGTTTGGACGGCGCTTCCATGCCGTAAGCCGATATTGCGCCCGACGATATTGCGCCCGACGCGAACCGCGAACTTCCAGCCAAGTACTGAAGAAAACGGCGACGGCTGGTCGCCAGAACGATCGGCGACGTCAATCAAATTTCCTCCGTGCAACCGCTCTTTTGCTTGGCGGAACAATAGCAGCCGGGGTGGTTCCCTGGAACCCAAAGGCCGTGACCTCCGCCCCTCGCGGTCTTGGAAGGCCGCTTTACTGAAGGGTTTCAGACGCCGGCCCTTTCGGACGGTCGTGCGAGACGCGGGGGCCGGCGTTTGAAAGCCTCGTAAGGAGGAAACCGCGGGGAGGAAGGGCGCTGTTTGACCGAGCGCGGCCTATGGGGATTTGAGGATCGCGGTCGGATCGCCGATTTGGGGGCGGTGGCGGAAGGCGGTCGGTTTCATCGTCGGGAGCCGAGACGACGGGCTTCTTGTCGGGCGCGGATGAGGGCGACGGGGATGGGCTCGGCGGCTGGAGAGCCTGTGCGGACGTCGGGAGGACGTCGCGTTCCTGCTCCGGCGTGCGGCTGGAGGCGAGGGGAAGCGGCGCTGCGAGGCGGGACGCGCGGCGTCGGTCATGACGTGTCGATCCTGATCCGGCTTGGGGAAGGCGATCGCGCGGGGCGCGGCCCTTCGAACGTCTCGACAATGATCATCCGGCCGCCGCAGCAGGGGCAGCGCCGCGCCGGCGAAACGGCTTCGGCCTGGCCGTCGGTCTCGGCGTGCGAGCCCTCGGGTGCAGCCTCGGGCGCGGCGAGCGCCTGGCGGACGCGCTCGATGTTGCTGGCTCGGACCGCGCCGGCGAAGAGGCCGTAGTGATGATGTGGACGGCCTCACCCGAACGGCATCAAGTGCCAAGGCGTGACCGGTGCAGGTCGCGGATAGGGAAGCCGTCCATGAAGACCTTTATCAGGATTGGGATCGACCTGGCGAAGAACTTTTTCCAGGTGCATGCAATCGAGCGCGAGGGTGCGCCTGCGGTTACGCGCAAATTGAGCCGAGGTAAGGTGCTTGCTTTCTTCGCCCAAGCGGCGCCCTGCCGCGTCGGGATGGAGGCTTGTGGATCGTCCCATTACTGGGCGCGGGAGATCCGGGCGTTGGGGCACGAAGTGGTCTTGATTCCTCCTGCTTACACGAAACCCTACGTCAAGCGCGGCAAGAACGATGCGAACGACGCGGCTGCGATCTGCGAGGCCATGTCGCGGCCCGAGATGCGGTTCGTGCCGATCAAGAGCGCGGATCAGCAAGCCGTGCTGATGCTGCACAAGACTCGGGAATTGCTGGTCAAGCAGCGAACCATGACCGTCAATGCGCTGCGCGGTCATCTCTCGGAGTTCGGCTTGATCGCGCCCAAGGGCATCCACCGGGTCAAGGAATTGCTGGCGCTCGCGCAAGCCGACGAGACCCTTCCCGAAGAGGCCAAGCAAGCAACCGCGATGCTGGCTTCGCACAGCGACGGCCTCGACGAAAAGATCGACGATCTGGAGAAGACGATCGCCCGGGCGAGCGGCAAGAACCAAACGAGCCGGTTGCTGGACGAGATCCCCGCCTTCGGCCCGCTGATCGCATCAGCGATGGTCGCTTTCAATCCCGATCCCAGCGTCTTCAGGTCGGGAAGCGATTTCAGCGCGTCTCTAGGCATTACTCCGAGCCAGCACTCGAGCGGCGGCAAGGACAAGCTCGGCGCTATCACCAAAAAGGGTAACCGGTATTTGCGCAAGATGCTGGTCGTGGGATGCACGTTGGTTTTGCGCGTGGCCCATAAATACAAAGGCGCCCTGGCCGAATGGATCGTCGCCATGAGGGCCAGGAAGCCCGAGCGCGTCGTCGCCGTCGCCCTGGCCAACAAGCTGGCCAGAATCGCCTGGGCGATGATGTCGACCGGCGAAGCCTTCCGAACCGAACTTTACACGAAGGCCTGACGACAAAGAGCTCTCCAAGATAGACGTTTCAGTTTCGAAGAGATTGGCAAGCGCAACGACGTGATGAACGACACGGTCGCAACGAAAGCCCAGGACACCCTGACATCCGCCACGAGCCCCGAGCTCGCCGTAGTGATAGGGACCAGGACTGTCGAATATCATCAGGGCCAGCGGTCCTATACCGCACCAACAGGCCGGACATATGACCGCAGCCGACCAAAGCGATCAGAGCGTCGAAAACCACTTGCCAAGAGGCCGTCCACATATGTCGGATGCGGTGGAAGCCGCTCGGCAGCACGTGCAGGAGAAAGCGGCGGATGAACTCGTGGGCCGCGAGCGTCATGGTCTTGAACCGGTCGCGGCCTTCGACCCGATAGTCCTTCCACTTGAATGTGACGCCCTTGTCGTCCAGCTCCATGAGCCTGGAGTTCGAGATCGCGACGCGGTGGGTGTAGCGGGCGAGATAGGCGAGCACGGCCTTCGGCCCGGCGAACGGCCTCTTGGCATAGACGATCCATTCCGATCGGCGCAGCGGCGCGAGGACGGCGTCGAAGGCGGCTTTGTCGGCGAGCCGCGCGAGGTCGCCGAGGAAGACGAGGCGTCCGGCCGCATGCAGGGCTGCGAGCCCTTCGAGGAAGAGCCGGCGGAAGAGACGCGACAGCATCCGCACGGGCAGGAAGAAGCCGGGCTTGCAGGCGATCCAGCGCGATCCGTCCAGCGACAGGCCGCCGCCGGGAACGATGACGTGGACGTGCGGATGGTGGGTCAGCGCCGAGCCCCAGGTGTGCAGTACGGCGGTCAGGCCGATGCGCGCGCCCAGATGCTTCGGGTCGGCCGCGATCGTGGTCAGCGTCTGGGCGGCGGTCCTGAACAGGAGGTCGTAGACGGGGGACTTGTTCTGGAACGCGACGGCGCCGATCGACGCCGGCAGGGTGAAGACGACGTGGTAATAGGGAACCGGCAGGAGTTCGGCCTCGCGGTCTTCGAGCCATTCCCTCGCCGCGGCCGCCTGGCACTTCGGGCAGTGGCGATTGCGGCAGGAATTGTAGGAGATCCGTTCGTGCGCACAGTCCTCGCAGCGCTCGACGTGTCCGCCGAGCGCGGCTGTGCGACAGGTCTCGATCGCCGACATGACCTTCAACTGGTCGAGGCTCACGTGACCGGCGTTGGCCATTCGCCACGCCGCCCCGTGGGCGCGAAAGACGTCGGCGACCTCCAGGTGGTGACCCGGTGGCCGCGCCATGCGGCCGCGGTCAGTCGGCCGGCTTTCGCTTCGCCAGGTTGACGCCGAGCCGCTCGAGCGGGCTCTTGACGTCGCGGATCGTGTTGACCGCGACCTGGGTGTAGAGCGCGGTCGTCTCGAGCTTGGCGTGGCCGAGCAACACCTGGATCACCCGAATGTCGACGTCCTGCTCGAGCAGATGGGTGGCGAAGCTGTGCCGCAGCGTATGCGGTGACACGCGCTTGGAGATGCCGGCCAGGTCTTTGGCGGCGGTGACGGCGCGATTGAGCTGACGGGCGGTGATCGGGTTGGGCCGGGGAACAGCCAGGCCCGCGGCCGCGCCGCCTTCCACCATGCGCGCAACAGTTCGAGCAGTTGCGGCGACAGCATCACATAACGGTCCCGCTGCCCTTTGCCCTGCTCGACCCGAAGCGTCATGCGCTGGCTGTCGATGTCGGACACCTTCAGGTGCGCGACCTCGGACACGCGCAGGCCCGCGCCGTAGGCGACGCTGAGCGCGGCCTTGTACTTCAGGCCCGGCGCGGCTTCGAGCAGGAGCGCGACCTCTTCCTGGCTGAGCACGACCGGCGCCCTGCGCGGCTTGTTCACGATCGTCAGAGGACGAACGAGGTCTGGCCGTTCGAGCGTCACGGTGAAGAAGAACCGAAGCGCGGTGACGGCGGCGTTGATCGAACCTGGGCTGATCTGCTGCTGCGCCAGATGCAACTGAAAGCGGCGAAGGTCCTCCTTCGTCGCCGTATCGGGCGACCGGCCCAGGAAGGCCGTAAAGGTCCTGACGTGCCGGACGTAGTCCTTCTGCACCTTCTCCTTGAACCGACGCGCCGTCATGTCGTCGATCATGCGCTGACGCAGCGGGTTGATGGGCTTGTCGGACATCGCGAAAGCTCCTGTCTCCCATGGGGTTGAACCCCATGATTCTGAGACAGTCCTGGCCTCGTCCGACCCAGCTTCCCGCGCTGCCCTCGCCGCAGCTACCGCGCGAGCGGTTTAGTCCATACGTCGACTCCGCCCGTCTGTCGCAGAGATCAAGCTCCGTCCGAAGCGTCGAGATCCTGGGCCCTCTTTGCTGCATAACTACTCGCCTTTTTGGCCTGCTACGACTCGTTGCCTAGTCGTGTGCGCGCCGCCAGCATTGCGGCTACAGACTTCGGGTTGAACGGCCGGCCGCGCTCGTTCAGAAAGCCTTGAGCAGCAAGCTCAGCGGATATGGCGCGCAGGCTTAGCTTTCCCCCCTTGGGCTTTTTGCGTGCGAGCGCCTTCGCCAGTTTGACGAGGTCCGGCCGCGCCTCGAAGTGGCTCTTGCGCCCCTCGACCTTCTCGCCAGTTGCCATTCGCTTGCCCCTGCGCGCCGCCGCCAGCTTGGCGACGAGGGTCGTCTTCTCGAACTCGGCGACCGCCCCCAACACCTGGCGCACGAGAATTGCAGTCGGCGTGTCCTCGATGAAGTGCGTGGGCGCCGACGCCGCGACGAGGGAGATTCCCTTCGCCTTGAGCAGGTCGTGGCCCGCGAGCTGCACCATGAGGTCTCGAGCGAAGCGGTCCGGGCTCTCCACGATGATCGTCCGCGCGCCATTGCTCATCAGACGCTCCAGCATCTCCACGAAGCCGGGACGGGCGCCAACGGGGTCTGCGCCGCTGACCGCCGCGTCGTAGAACGTCTCGACGATCTCGTAGCCCGCCGCTTTGGCGTAAGCCTCGATGGCCGCGCGCTGGCGTTTGTCACTGTCCTTGTCCGCGCCGACGTTCGTGCGGCTTGAGGTTCTCAGATAGGCGACGGCCTTCTTGACTTCCTTGCCCATTTGTCCAGCCTCTTGAACGCGGTGCGCTAAAGCACGTCACTTTATCCAGAGATAAAGTAACACGCATCCGGTCAAGACGCAAGGGGGCAGGACGTCGCGGGCGCATCCGCCGAACGCATCGGACCGGTGAAAGGGATGGCGGTCTCTGCTAGAGTTCCGGCGAGGCGACGACGGCGAACTCGTTCCGCATGAATGCCAGCGAGGTGATGGATGTGCGAGTTCTCAACAGGCCACATCGCGCGGCTCGGAACCCGCTTCGCGCCCGCTCGCCACAAAGAGCACCCGCCCCACTCGAAGCCGCGCCTCGACCCCCATCCCCTCAGAGCGAGTCCGGGGGTTCGATGGGAAACGACGGGCGCGCTATCTCGGCATTGCGCAAACAGCGGGTGTTCGCTGACGGCTTGGCGAACGCGGCAAATAGGGCCTTAACCGCGCATTCCCGTTTGGTCTCGGTACGGAAGGATTGCGCCAGGAGCGATCGTCCCTGAAACAAGCTACGAACGCGTCAGTTCGACCCAGCGCGAACGGCGCGAAGCTAATTCATCGGCGATTCCTCGCATCGTGGACGGGGCGCGCAATTTTGGAGAAAGCGTTTGGCCCAGCACTTTCCGTAAGCACGAAGCTAAGCGCGGCCGTAACGGTCCCCTCAAAGCGGAGGGTTCGCTGCTCACAGCTTGTAGCCGAACTGCCGAAGCAGATTCTTCCGCCAAGCGACGTCATCCTCGCCCTCGATCCCCTTCGGGGAAAGCCCGTCGATTACGCCGAGTAATCCTCTTCCCTGGTCGGTCTCGGCCACCACCACCTCGACCGGATTCGCAGTCGCGCATAAGATCCGGCAGACCTCCGGAACTATTTTGATCGCGTTCAGGACGTTGACCGGGTAATAGCCTTCGCCCAGGAACACGATGAAGCAATGCCCAGCGCCGAGCGCCAACGCGTTCTTCTGAGCAAGCCGAACCATCGCGACATCAGTGCCGGAGCTTCGCACCAGGCATTTGCCGGAAGCCTCGCAGAAGGCGAGCCCAAACTTGATTCCCGGCACAGCGCCGACCAGGGTCTCGTAGATGTCTTCGACGGATTTGATGAAATGGGTCTGACCGAGGATGAAATTCGTTGCGTCCGGCTTGTCGATCCGGATCGTAGTGAGCTGCATGGCCATCTCCTTGCGCCCGCGGTGGACGAATGTCGTAGTTTTTCAATGAACTACCTTCCGACAAAATGGGAAGCCGTTCACCGCCATCCGCCGGATCGTGGATTATAACCTCCGATTGGGGTGTCCTTGGTCGCGGCCGCAACACGAATAAGCATTAGGCAATTGGCGATGCGGCTACGAGTGCAATTGCGCCTTACAAGCTATGACGCACCGTCCTGACGGCGGGCACAACGACCGCGATGCGCCCGTCGCGACGTTCCGCTGGGGCGGCGATCACCGCCTGCTTAGGTCACTTCGGACAATAACTGAATCGCGAGGGGTCGTCGTGCGTCGGAATGACTCAGGTGTCGGGGATTCCGGGATGTGGCGAAGAGGCGTAGTTCGATCGCATGATCGACGAGGCGGCGATTCGGCTGCGATGGGAGACGGTCGGGGCGCGGCTTGACGAGCGTGGTCGGCGGTTGTTTGCGGCGGCGGAGGTCCGGAGCGCCGGTCGCGGCGGTCTCGCGCTGGTCTCGAAGGTTACCGGGCTTGCTCGTTCGACGATCAATCGCGGCGAAGACGACCTCGACGGCGAGCCGCTTGCGAAGGGGCGGGTTCGCCGTGCCGGAGGCGGGCGTCGGTCGGTATCGCGAGCCGACCCGGGGCTCGTCCCCGCGCTCAAGCGGCTGGTTGAACCGGCGACATTGGGCGATCCCACGCGGTCCCTGATCTGGGTGTCGAAAAGCATGGCGAAGCTCGCGGCAGCGCTGACCGAGATGGGACATCCGATCAGCGCCGATACGGTCGGCGCGGAGTTGGCGAAGCTCGGGTTCTCGCGCCAGTCCAATCGCAAGGCGGATGAAGGTTCGCACCATCCCGACCGCAACGCCCAGTTCGAACACATCAACGCGAAAGTCGTTGCGGCGCAGGCCCGCCAACAGCCCGTCATCTCCGTCGATACGAAGAAGAAGGAGTTGCTCGGCAACTTCAAGAACGGCGGAACCGACTATCGTCCGAAAGGCGATCCGCGGCGCGTGAACGTGCACGACTTCGAGGACAAGAAGCTCGGCAAGGTCGTGCCTTATGGGGTGTATGATGTGACCGCCAATGCCGGTTTCGTCAGCGTCGGGATCACCAGCGACACCGCCGAGTTTGCCGTGGCGTCGATCCGCTGCTGGCTCGAACGCATGGGACGACAGCGCTATCCGCAGGCGCGAGAACTGACGATCACGGCGGACTGCGGCGGCTCGAATGGGGCGCGCGTGCGGCTCTGGAAACTCGAACTGCAAAAGCTCGCCGACGAGACCGGGCTTGCGATCCACGTCCACCACTATCCGCCAGGCACATCGAAGTGGAACAAGATCGAGCACCGCCTGTTCTGCCACATCACGCAGAACTGGCGCGGCCGACCGCTCACGGATCGTCTTGCCGTGGTCGAGTTGATCGGCGCAACCACCACCAACGCCGGGCTCAAGGTCGAAAGCGCGCTCGACACGCGCCGCTATCAAAACAAAGTCAGCAATGCCGCGATGAAGCGCCTCGACATCACCGGCGATCAGTTCCATCCTGAATGGAACTACACGATCAAGCCCAGGCCACCCTGAACCGTAGCACTTATTGTGCGGGGTGTCCTTAGGAGACATCGGAAAATAATCAAATCGCTGAGCTTGGGGGACGGATTCCTTCTGACGGGCTGGCGGTGTAGGTCGCTTGTATGATTGATCCGGCGGCGATCCGGGTCCGATGGGAGACGTTTGGGAGCAAGCTGGACGAGCGCGGGCGTCGGTTGTTCGCGGCGGCGGAGGTTCCGGTGGTTGGGTGCGGTGGGCTGGCGGTGGTTTCCAAGATTACGGGGCTGCCGCGCTCGAAGATCGATCGCGGCGAGGACGATTTGGACGCGGCGCCTTTGCCGATAGGGCGCATCCGCCGTAAAGGCGGCGGCCGACACGCGCTCGGGGACAAAGATCCCGGACTGCGCGTGGCGTTGCGCCGATTGGGCGACCCGGACACTTTCAGCGATCCAATGCGTCCTCTGGTTTGGGTATCGAAAAGCTCCTGGACAAGCTGGCCACGGCGCTGACGTCGATGGGCTTACCGGCGGGGTTCGATACGGTTCGCACGGAACTGCGGAATCTCGGCTTTTCGCACCAGGGCAATCGTAAGGCCGAGGAAGGCTCCAGCCATGCCGATCGCGATGCGCAGTTCCGATACATCAACACGACCGTCTTTGCGGCGCAGGAACGGGGAGAGCCGGTCGTGTCCGTCGACACGAAGAAGAAGGAACTGATCGGCAATTTCAAGAACGCCGGCACGGACTATCGGCCCAAGGGCGAGCCGTTGCGCGTGAATGTTCACGACTTCGAAGACAAGACGCTCGGCAAGGTCGCTCCTTACGGCGTCTACGACGTGACCGCCAACGAGGGACTTGGGTTTCGACGTTTCTGCCGCCATCGTCGCGCGCGAGCTTGCCCGTGACTGCAAGGGCTGGACCCGGGCCAATTCGAGCAAGCGGTCAGCCGAGCGCATCGCCCTGATGCCGACCCCGACTTCACCGTCTTGGACTACCAGACGGTCTGAGTATCCCACCCCGGCAAATACCGGGGCGGTGTATCGTGAGCAACGTGAAACTGAGGACAAGTTGAACGATAACGACTTCTTACTGTCGCGCCGCTGCATGCGCGAGCCAATCCCAATCATCTTCGAGGCGTTCGGCCTACTCAAGCAAGCGGTCGCTGCCCACCTCGCCGGAGACCGCGCGACTGCCGCAGCCAATTTCAACGCCGCCAACATGCGCGAGGTCTGGCGATGGACAGACAGCCTTTGGGGCTCCAAGGCGCGCAACCCGGATCAGTGGAAATACCACCGCATCCGCCCTGCGTTCGACGCGCCGTCGCATCTCCCTTTGGACAAACAAACGCGGAGGCGCGATCCGACGCGTGCTGAACAGGCGGCGCTGATTCAACGCTATGGGCGCAACTGCGCGTTTTGTGGGTTGCCGTTGATCTCCACGCGGGTGCGGGAGTACTTCTGCGAAAGCTACCTCGAGCGCTATCCCGACGCGGTTCCGTGGCCGACGGGAGGCAACGGTATGACCATGAAGCAGCACGCGGCGTTCCAATGCCTCTGGCTGCAATTCGACCACGTGCTGCCGCTGAGCCGCGGCGGCGACAATTCGCTCGACAACTTTGTGGTGACTTGTGCCGGTTGTAACTTCGGCCGCTTCAACCATACCCTCGAGGAGTGCGGGCTGATCGACCCGCGCACAATCACGCCGCCCAAGACAGCGTGGGACGGCTTCGAAGGAGTTTGTCCATAACCAGACAAGCACTTCTCTCGCCCGCACGCGAGGAGAACCAGGGATGGGTCAGCCTCGGGATCACGTCGGACATCGCCGAGTTCGCGGTCGCTTCGATCCGTTGCTGGTTGGAGCGCATGGGGCGCGGCAGCGTTATCCCGACCCGACAGAGTTGACGATCACGGCCCTTCGTCCCAACCAATTGAGCGTCGCGAATTGACGTGAAAGCGGTCATTCGAGATAATAACGCGACGGTCTTCAGCTTTCGCGAAATCAAGGCCCCGGACCGCGGCGAACATTTCTCCGTTCATGCGGCCCTGTCTTCAGCGGCTTTCAATGGCGGGGTTGGCGGCTTCGGCGACACGCAGCTCATTTAGGGTTACGCCAGTCGCCGACTGCATGAATGCCCTGCCGATCAAATCGTCGATCTGACAGGCCGCTTCCTGGGGCGGAAGCCCGGCCGCTCGGATATTGGATATGCAGTTCCGGCTCGAATCCATCGTGCCGACCCGCGGTCGCCAAGTGACATAGGCGCCGAGCGAGTCGGCGGACGAAAGCCCCGGGCGTTCGCCCAAGAGAACGACCGCAAGCTTGGCGTCCAGCAGTTCGCCGATCTCGTCGCCGATCGCAACTCGCCCCTGCTCGACTAGGACGACGGGCGCGACGGTCAGACGCCGAGCGCCCAATAGGGGACGGAGGCAATCGAGTACGGGCAGAAGGTTGAAGCCGATCGCTATGGCTGAAAGCCCATCGGCTGCGACGATGACGATATCGCTTCCGTGCGATTGGTCCTCGATGGCCGCACGCCCAGCGGGCGAAAGGCGACGCCCAAGGTCCGGGCGACGCAGATATTCGGTCCGATCGCCAGCCGCGCTGCGGACATGGACAACCTCCCAGCCTCGCTCTCGGAGCGATTGCTCGATTGCGTCAAAATCAACGGCGGCGTGAACGGCGTCGCGTGCGTGCGCATGATCGAGCATGAACTGGAGACCTGTCGCGGTGAGCTGTCCGGACCCGGCTCGTCCAAGCCCGATCCGGGCCGGCGTGAAACGTCGCAGGCGCGCGAGGGTCTTGGCCGCCTCAAGCTTATCGCTTCCATCAGGCGAGTCGTCTGGCATTGTCAATCTTCCATCGCCTCGATCAACGCCATGGCCGGCCCGATGCCTCTGGACCCCGCATTCTCAAGCAGGCGCCCATCCGCGTCGGCGAGGCCCGTCCGCCGCAGCCAATCCTCGAACTCAGGAGCGCATCGCCGGCCGAGCGTCTGACGGACGTAAAGAATGTCGTGGAACGACAGGCTCTGGTAGTTCAGCATGACGTCGTCCGCGCCGGGAACCGCGATGACAAATGACGCTCCCGCCGCGCTCAGCAGCGTCAGCAGAACATCCATGTCGTCCTGATCGGCCTCGGCGTGATTGGTGTAGCAAACGTCGCATCCCATCGGCAGACCGAGCAGCTTGGCGCAGAAATGATCCTCCAACCCGGCGCGGATGATCTCCTTGCCGTTGAAGAGATATTCCGGACCGATGAAGCCCACGACCGTATTGACGAGGAGCGGCTTGAAACGCCGCGCGACGGCATATGCGCGCGCTTCCATCGTCTGCTGGTCGACGCCGAAATGCGCGCCGGCTGATAGCGCGCTGCCTTGGCCGGTCTCAAAATACATGACGTTCTGGCCGACCGTACCGCGCTTCAAACTGAGAGCCGCGTCTTGGGCTTCGGCCAGCATCGACAGGCTTATCCCGAAGCCTTCGTTGGCCTTTTGCGAGCCGGCAATCGATTGAAAGACCAGATCGACCGACGCGCCAAGATTGATTGCCTGGATTGCCGTCGTGACGTGGCCCAAGCAGCACGCCTGCGTTGGAATGTCGAGGCGCTCCCGGATGTTGTCGAGCAACCTTACGATCCGCATGTAGTCCTCGAGGCGATCGGTCGCAGGATTGACGCCGATCACCGCGTCGCCAACGCCAAACAAGAGTCCGTCGATCAGGCTGGCCGCAATTCCGCGCGAATCATCGGTCGGATGGTTGGGCTGCAGCCGCGTGGAGAGCCGTCCGACGAGCCCGATGGTGTTGCGGAAGGCGGTCGTGACGCTGCATTTGGCCGCGACGACGATGAGATCCTGCACGCGCATGATCTTCGATACGGCCGCGGCCATCTCCGGGGTCAGACCAGGAGCCAGCGCGGCTAGGCGGTCGGTCGTCGTCCGGGTATCCAGCAGCCATTCGCGGAATGCGCCGACGCTCATATGGGACACCGCCCCAAAAGCTGCACGGTCGTGGCTGTCGAGGATCAGGCGAGAAACTTCGTCGTCTTCATACGGCACAAGATCGAGGTCCAGGAACGCCCTGAGGGGAAGATCGGCGAGCGCCATCTGGGCGGCGACGCGCTCGATCGCGCTCTGCGCCGCGATGCCGGCAAGCGCATCGCCGGAGCGGGCCGGCGAGGCCTTGGCGAGCAGCGTCGCGAGATCGGGAAAAATCCAGCGCGTGCCGTCGATCGTCGTCTGGTAGGACATGCAACAATGCCTTGCGCCGCCTGGGGCTACGCGATGCGAGGGGGCCTTTCTTGTCAAACGCTTCACAGAAGGCGAGCGCGGGCTCGGCTATTCCTGCAAAGCGCCGGCGATCCGCCGCGACCGGCGCGCGAGCAGGTTCGCGACGATCAGCAACAGGATCGATAGCCCCATCATCAAGGTAGCGGCCGCCGTAATCGCCGGGCTCAGCTGTTCGCGCAGGCCGGTGAACATTTCGAGCGGCAGGGTGCGCTGACTGGCGTTGGCGAGGAACTGAACCACGACGACTTCGTCGAAGGACGTCACGAAGGCAAACGCGGCGCCGGATAGAAGCCCAGGCAGGATGAGCGGCAGCATGACACGAAGGAATCCGGTCAACGGCTTCGCTCCCAGGATTGAGGTGGCCCGCATCAGGTTGCGATCGAAGCCGGTGAGGCTGGCGCCGACGGTCACCACGACGAACGGGCTCGCCAGGACGGTATGGGCGAGGATGATGCCGACATAAGTGTTGGCGAGCCCGACGCGGGCATAGAAGAGATAGGTTCCGACGGCGGTCACCACAACGGGGACGATCAGGGGCGAGATCAACAGCGGCACGACGAACCGCCGCGCCGGGAATTTCGGATCCGAGAGACCGATCGCGGTGAGCGTACCCAGCACCGTCGCGAGGATCGTCGCGCCAAATCCGATCAGCAGACTGTTGCCGATCGCGGCGCGCCAGCGCGGCGTCCCAAGCACGACCTCGTACCAGCGGGTCGAAAGGCCGGCGAGCGGAAAGGTGAAGAACGAGCCGCTGTTGAAAGAAAGAGGGACGGGCACGAAGATCGGCACGACGAGAAACACGAGAACCAAGACGCAGAAGATCCAGAGGGCTCCCACCCGTGTTCGTTCGGCGACGGTCGGGTATGGCGACAACAGCACGGCGCGTCAGCCCATCTTGAAGAGGTCGAGACCGAGAAAGCGCGTCATCGTCACGTAAAGGCCGAGCGTGGAGGCGAGCAGCACGAAGCTGAGCGCCGCCGCCATCTCCCAATTGAGTTCGACATTGACGTAATTGGCGATGAAATTGCTGATCAGCTGGTCGCTGCCCCCGCCGATCAGGACCGGCGTGATGTAGTAGCCAAGACACAGGATGAACGTGAGCAGGCAGCCGGCGAGGACGCCCGGCATGACCTGCGGCAGGTAGACCCGCCAGAACGCCGTGAACGGCCGCGCGCCCAGCGACTGAGCCGCCCTGAGCTGTGACGGCGGAAGGGAGCGCATCACGCTATAGATCGGTAGGAGCGTGAAGGGCAGTTGGATATGCGTCATCGCGATGATGAGGCCCGTTCGGCTGTACATCAATTCGAGGCGCTCGGACGTCACGCCGAGCCAAAGCAGCAGGTCATTGAGCAGGCCATATTTCTGCAGGATCACGGTCCATGCGGCCGTGCGCACGAGGATCGACGTCCAGAAGGGCAGCAGCACCAGAACCAGCACGATGCCGGCGATTGCGGCTCGCAGGTTGGTCATCAAATAGGCAAGCGGAAAGGCGAGCGCCAGCGTCGCCAGCGTGACGAGTGTCGCGATCAGGAAGGTGCGGCCAAAGACGCGCAGGAAGACCGCTTGATCAGGAGGCACGGCGCTGATCCCACCTTGATCTGTCCAACGCAGATCGAACGCGCTGAGCAAAAAGTATGAAGTGAAGCGGCCCAAGTTGTTCCGGATCGCCGTCCAGCTTTGCTCTTCGCCCAGAAGCGGCGCCGCCTTGATCAACGCGGCCTTGTTCGGCGTTTGGTCGTGTGCGGCGTATCGGGCGGCGCGCAGCACTTGGCTGCGCGCGCCGGGCAGACGGATGTTGAGGGCCTTGGCGAATTCATAAAGCGTGCCCGCCGCCTGGGCCTGTCTGAGATCGGCGGCCAAGGCGACAAAGACGGGTTCGCCGGGGACGCCGGCGCTGCTGTCCTGCCGCAGCGCGGCAATCGTGTGGGGAAGCGCATTGGCGATGGTCGGCTCATAGACCGCTCGCGACAGCAGCGACGCGATCGGCGTTAGGAAGCTGAAGAGCAGCAGCAGCAGCAGCGGCGCCGCCAAGGCCAGCGGACGCAGGCTTTCGCTATGATCTCTCGCGCTGATCCTCGGAAGGGCGATCGACGACATCGAGCGGTCCCCATCTCGGGTCATGGACCGGGCTCGCCCGATCCATGGCTTTTGCGTGCGTTGGTCCTATTGGGCGAGCCAGGCGTTGAAGCGCTTCACCAGATCCTCGCCATGGTCGCCCCAGAATTCGACGTCCCCGACCAGATAGGCCTTCATATGATCCGGCGCCGTCGGCAGTTTCGCCAGGACGTCCTTGGGGACGTATGGCGTCGCATCCGCACGCACAGGACCATAGGGGATATAACGGCCGAGCTGAGCGCTCACCTCGGGTTGGGCCGCATAGGCCAGATATTTGTAGGCGAGGTCGAGGTTCTTCGCGCCTTTCGGAATGGCGATCATGTCATATTCGACGATCTGGTCGTTCCAGACGATCGCGAAGGGCCGCTTGTCCTGATCGATAGCGTTCTGAATGCGGCCATTCCAAGCGGTCGTCATCACCACTTCCTTCGAGGCGAGGAGTTGCGGCGGCTGCGCGCCCGCATCCCACCAGACAATGTCTTTCTTGATCGTGTCGAGTTTCTTGAAGGCGCGGTCGACGCCCTCGGGCGTGCCGAGCACCTTGTAGACGTCGGCGATCGGCACTCCGTCGGCCATCAGCGCCCATTCGAGATTCTGCGCCGGCGCCTTGCGCATGGCGCGCTTTCCGGGGAATTTTTTGGTGTCGAAAATGTCGAGAACGGACGTCGGCGCCTCTTTCAGAACGGTCGTGTCATAGGCCAGCACGTCGCCGTAGACGTCGATGCCGACGCCGCAATCCAAAGCCGTGCCGGGCAGGAACTTCGAGCGATCTGCGATCTTCGAATAGTCGAGGCGAATCAGAACATCGTCGTCGCAGCCTTGCAGGACGGTCGAGGTCTCCACTGTCACAAGATCGATCGGCACATCGCCGGTCTCGACCATCGCTTTGATCTTGCCGAGCTCGCCGGTATATTCCTGCTCGTTGAACGTGATGCCCATCTTCTTGGCGAAGGGATCGAACCAGGCCTGCTTCAGTGCGGCCTGCCATGCTCCGCCGGTCGCCATGACGGTGAGCTCTTCAGGGGTGGCGGGCTGTATTTGCGAAGCGATCGCGGCGCTCGCCAAGGCGAGCAAGGTCGTCCTGCATGTGCGCTTCATAGACCTCTCCCAATGTTCGATGGTTTGTCGTCCGGCACGGCGCCTGCCGGAAAAGCCCGACAATCGGATGTAGACCAGGAAAGGTCGACCGCCTCGCCTGCCGGCATTGTTGCTTCGGGTCCGATTTTCACGGTCAGAACCTGCCCGTTCACCAAACGCGCGAGGAGGCGCTGATGGTCGCCGTGATAGATCCGGTCATCGACCGCCGCCTGAAAACGATTGTCTGATTGCCCGTCCGCGTTGGACAGGCCAATTCGTTCCGGTCGAATCGTCAAATGGACCGGCGCGCCGAGCCGGATATCGCCGATCGCGAGCGCCGTGGCCTTCAGTCCCGTTGGCAGCGTGACCAGGCAGCGACCGTCGCCGATGCGTTCGGCAATTCCGTCCAGGACATTGTTTTCACCGATGAAACTCGCGACAAACTCCGTCGCCGGTTCGTTATAGAGGCCATGCGGCGTTCCAATCTGAACAACGGCCCCGTGATCGAATACCGCCACGCGATCGGACATAGTCAGCGCTTCGCTCTGGTCGTGGGTCACACAGACCATCGTGACTCCCAGCATCTCGTGGATCTGCTTCAACTCGATCTGCATGTGCTCGCGCAGCTTCTTGTCGAGCGCGCCAAGTGGTTCATCCATCAGAACGAGCGTCGGCTCGAAGACCAAGGCGCGCGCCAGCGCGACTCGCTGCTGTTGCCCGCCTGAAAGCTGGGTGGGCTTACGATCCTTGAATTGCAACAACCGCACCATTTCGAGGGCGCGCCTGACGCGAGGCGCGATCTCAGCCCTTGGCGTCTTTCGCACTGAAAGCGGGAAGGCGACGTTCTGCTCGACGCTCATGTGAGGAAAGAGCGCGTAGTTCTGAAACACCATACCAATATTGCGTTGATAAGGCGGAAGCCGATCGACCGATTTGCCGGCGAGGGTGATCACGCCCCTGCTTGGTCGTTCGAAGCCAGCCAACATATTCAAGGTTGTGGTCTTGCCGGAGCCCGACGGCCCCAGGAACGTCAGGAATTCGCCGCGCCCGATCGTCAGGTGCAGCTGTTTGACGGCTTGAAAGTCGCCGTACATTTTTTCGACGTCGATGAATTCGACAAATGTTTCGTCGCCGTTTTTTTCGTTCTTGGAAGGCTTGGCGGCTCGGCTCGCCTTAGTTCGATCCGCCTTCTGGCCTTCAGCGCCTCCAGCCTGGCCGACGAGTGGACCGCTGTACGACGGCGCGGCGATGCTTGGACCTCCAACCGAGGCCGTGCGAGCCGATGAGTTTTGCGTGGTCGAGACCATTGCGCACCTCAAGACCGCGTGGGGGACTTTGCCGTCGATATCCGTATTATCTTACCGTACAATGCACGATTGAGTGAGCCTACAGGCGGATAATTTGGGCGTCAATCCCCCACGAAATTTATTTTTGGGTCCAATCATCTCAGACAAATCGAATTTGCAATGCTTCCATAGGTAGGACAAGTGATATTGTATGATGCTTCGGCCTGTGTTAAGCAATCTCGCCCAGACAAGATGGGCGGAGCACGGCTCAAAGGATGCTCGAGAAGTTCGAATTGCCTGACAACGATCGCCCGGTCTATCGGCGTCTGGCCGACGCGATCGGCGAACGCATTGCTCGGGGCGAGCTGGTCGAAGGCGAAAAACTCCCGCCGCACCGTGAAATTGCGCGCTCGCTGGGCATCAATGTTACAACCGTGACCCGGGCCTTTTCCGAGTTGCAACAGCGTGGCCTCGTTGAGGCGCGCCCCGGACGCGGAACGCTGATCGCGAACCACGCCGCGGACGACGGCGCATTCAAATCCGCCCCCAGCGATGAGGCTGGTCTGGTCGATCTGTCCGTCAATCGCCCGCCGACCTCGGCCTATCTGGAAGCGCTCGCTGCGCTGCTGCCGCGTCTTCCGAAAGACCGGCGTTTCGCGGCGGTGCGGGACTATCATCCGCCCGAAGGCCCGGTCTGGGCGCGCGACGCGGTTGCCGGCTGGCTCAACGGCGTCGCAGGTGGTGGCGACCCCGGTCGCGTCGTGCTGACCGACGGAGCCCAGCACGGCTTGGCCTGCGTGTTGCGCGCGTTGACGCAACGTGGCGACGTCATCCTGGCCGATTTGCTCACTTATCAGGGCATCAGCGCTCTGTGCCGATCGCAGGGACTTGATCTGCGTGGATTGTCGATTGATCGAGAGGGGATGCGGCCGGACTCGTTCGAGGCGGCGTGCGCGAGCTCCCGCCCTCGTGCGGTTTTCGTCGTGCCCAGTCTCCACAATCCGACAACGGTCACCTTGAGCGAAGAGCGCCGTCGCGCGCTTATCGCGATTGCACGGCGCCACAACGTACTGATCATCGAAGACGACGTCTATCGCCCACTCCTCGATTCCGACATCCCGTCTTTTGCGACCTTGGAGCCGGAACTCACGATCCATGTGAGCGGCCTTTCGAAATGTATCGCACCAGGTCTTCGCTACGGCTTTGTCGTCGCGCCGCGCGCCGTTCTGGGCAACGTCGCCGCGGCGCTGCGGATTGATTGCTGGAGCATCAGCCCTCTCACTACGCTGGTCGCGACCAATATGCTGGAAGATGGAACCGCGCGGCGTATCGTCGAATATCAGCGTGAAGAGTTGCGCCGGCGGCAAGCCGTTCTCCGCGAGGCGCTCGTTGGCTTCGACGTCCAGACGCAAGAAACGTCGCCCCATGCCTGGCTGCATTTGCCTGAACCCTGGCGTAGCGGCGTTTTCGCCCGGGCCTGTCGTCAGCGCGGCGTCGGCGTGTTGCCCGCTGACGCTTTCGCGATTGGACGCGAGACTTCAGCTCATGCCGTGCGCATCAATGTGAGCGCCGCGCCCTCGCTGGCGGAACTGCGGCATGCGCTCTCGATCATGGCAGAACTCTTGAACGCCGGTCATCTCGAAATCTCCGGCGTGGTCTGAAGAGCCGTGGTCGCGCCCATCAAGACTGACATCGCCGTTGTCGGAGCCGGAATCATCGGGCTTGCGACGGCGTTTCGATTGGCGGCGGCTGGCCGGGATGTCGTTGTCGTCGACCCCAACGAGCCAGGTTCGGGGGCCTCTTACGGCAATGCCGGAACATTTGCTCCCTACGCCTGCGCGCCGGTCGGCAATCCCGATGTCCTGCGCAATCTGCCAAGCCTCTTTTTCAACTCCGAAAGTCCGCTCGCAATCAGGCTGGCGGCCGTGCCAACGCTCGCTCCGTGGCTGTTGCGTTTTGTTCGGCAGTCGCTGCCGGTCGCCGCGCGCCGCAATGGGCGCGCGCTCGCAGGCTTGCTGAGAGATGCAATGCCGGCGTGGCTCGATCTTGTCCATCAGGGTCAGTTGGCGGATCTTTTGCGCCAGGAGGGATGCCTCTATCTCTATCGCGAACGGATGCCCGCGAGAGACGTCGAGTGGAGCGCTCGCCTGCGCACTGAAATGGGCGTCAGGCAACGTCGCCTCACCGCCGCCGAAGTCGCCGAGATGGAACCCGCGCTTCCTCCGGTGGCAGGTGGCCTTTTCTTTCCTGATGCGGCTCACGTCAACGATCCCGCCGCTCTGAGTAAGCGGATGGCTGCCAAGGTGGAATCCCTCGGTGCTTCGTTTCAACGAGTTCGGGTGGAGCGGTTGGAGCCGCAAAGCGACGGGAAAATCAGGCTGACATGTGACGATCGCTTTGTGGAGGCGCACACCGTCGTTCTGGCCGCCGGCGCCTGGTCGCGATCCCTGGCCCTGCAAGTCGGCGACAAAATCCCGCTCGACACCGAACGTGGCTATCACGTCGAATTCGAGATGGATCTTCCATTGATCAAAAGGCCGGTCAGCCCAATTGATCTCGGCTTCTACCTCACTCCGATGGTCGGCCGGTTGCGGGTCGCGGGAACCGTCGAGCTTGGCGGCCTGGCCGCGCCGGTCAATCCCGCGCGAATCGCCCTTCTCGAGCGGGGCGCACGCAAGTTATTCCCCAATCTGGGGCCCATCCGCGGGCAGTGGTTGGGCTTTCGCCCATCGTTGCCTGATTCTCTCCCGGTCATCGGCCGCAGTCGTCACTGCGGAAATTTGATCCACGCGTTCGGTCACGGTCACCTCGGAATGACCTTGGCTGGGATCACTGGCCAAGCCGTCGCAGGTCTAATCGAGCGGCGCAACGACGCTCCAGATCTTTCTGCGTTCGGGCCAAGCCGGTTCGCTTAGGTCACTTCGGACAATAACTAAATCGCGAGGGGTCGTCGTGCGTCGGAATGACTTAGGTGTCGGGGATTCCGGGATGTGGCGAAGAGGCGTAGTTCGATCGCATGATCGACGAGGCGGCGATTCGGCTGCGATGGGAGACGGTCGGGGCGCGGCTTGACGAGCGTGGTCGGCGGTTGTTTGCGGCGGCGGAGGTCCGGAGCGCCGGTCGCGGCGGTCTCGCGCTGGTCTCGAAGGTTACCGGGCTTGCTCGTTCGACGATCAATCGCGGCGAAGACGACCTCGACGGCGAGCCGCTTGCGAAGGGGCGGGTTCGCCGTGCCGGAGGCGGGCGTCGGTCGGTATCGCGAGCCGACCCGGGGCTCGTCCCCGCGCTCAAGCGGCTGGTTGAACCGGCGACATTGGGCGATCCCACGCGGTCCCTGATCTGGGTGTCGAAAAGCATGGCGAAGCTCGCGGCAGCGCTGACCGAGATGGGACATCCGATCAGCGCCGATACGGTCGGCGCGGAGTTGGCGAAGCTCGGGTTCTCGCGCCAGTCCAATCGCAAGGCGGATGAAGGTTCGCACCATCCCGACCGCAACGCCCAGTTCGAACACATCAACGCGAAAGTCGTTGCGGCGCAGGCCCGCCAACAGCCCGTCATCTCCGTCGATACGAAGAAGAAGGAGTTGCTCGGCAACTTCAAGAACGGCGGAACCGACTATCGTCCGAAAGGCGATCCGCGGCGCGTGAACGTGCACGACTTCGAGGACAAGAAGCTCGGCAAGGTCGTGCCTTATGGGGTGTATGATGTGACCGCCAATGCCGGTTTCGTCAGCGTCGGGATCACCAGCGACACCGCCGAGTTTGCCGTGGCGTCGATCCGCTGCTGGCTCGAACGCATGGGACGACAGCGCTATCCGCAGGCGCGAGAACTGACGATCACGGCGGACTGCGGCGGCTCGAATGGGGCGCGCGTGCGGCTCTGGAAACTCGAACTGCAAAAGCTCGCCGACGAGACCGGGCTTGCGATCCACGTCCACCACTATCCGCCAGGCACATCGAAGTGGAACAAGATCGAGCACCGCCTGTTCTGCCACATCACGCAGAACTGGCGCGGCCGACCGCTCACGGATCGTCTTGCCGTGGTCGAGTTGATCGGCGCAACCACCACCAACGCCGGGCTCAAGGTCGAAAGCGCGCTCGACACGCGCCGCTATCAAAACAAAGTCAGCAATGCCGCGATGAAGCGCCTCGACATCACCGGCGATCAGTTCCATCCTGAATGGAACTACACGATCAAGCCCAGGCCACCCTGAACCGTAGCACTTATTGTGCGGGGTGTCCTTAGCCACGTATCGACGCTGCAGGTTCTCGTTCAAAACGCCACCGGTGAATGGCCGCTGCACTGCCGTCGCCCTTGGCGCCGGCTTCGAATGATCGCGATCCGCCCTTGGCGATGTTCCGCCGGCGTCTTGATCGATGCCTGCTTCGGGCGGACACCGCGCCTACGAGCAATGCCCGCTTTCATGCCGACTTTCGGCGTTCCCGGCCGCGACCTGCAACAGCCGCTAAACGTCGGGACCTGCCGTCCGGTCAGCGCTAAATAGCGGTCGTTGCGACACAAAGACAACGCGAGCACCTGATACGCCTGAATAAGCGGCCCCATGCGAGTGTTGAAGACGCCTGTGGAGGCGGACCATGTATACCCTTGGATTGATACGCCGCGTGGCGATTGCGGCATGCATCGCCTTTGCGCTTCTCGCGGCGGTCGCGTGTCAAAACGCTCTTGCGCAGTCGGGCCTTCCGATCCGCAATATTCAAGTTGATGTCGCGCCTTTGCGCGTAAACGTCGGCGACCCGAGAGCCTCGTGGGTGCAGCAGGGACTACCGGGTCAACTTGCCCAAGCCTTGGCGGGCCGCATGACGGCGCAAGGCGGCACGCTGGTCGTGCGGATGGACTATGTCGCTCTGAGGCCAATCAAGGACAGCTCTGCTTGGGACAACATTAGCGGCGTCGCGATGATTGGGGGCGTACAGTGGCCCGTGCGGGCGACCGCAAAATATCAGCCTTCGGCGATAGACCAGGGGATGTTCGAGGAATCCAATCACCGACGCGTGACGCAACTCGTGCAAGCGCTCACGTATTGGCTGGCCAGAGACCTCTGAATCCCTCGCAGCGACCGCGCGATCCGGCTCGACACGGCGAGCCGCCTGCGCGAGGCGACGATCGCCAAGCTGCTCAAACGCCATCGCATCCGCCGCTTCGACGCCGCTTTCGTGGTCAACACGTTGTGGCAGGCCGCCGGTGCGCGTCGCCGCCGGAACAGTCGAAGCCGCGAGCGCCCATGTCGCTTTGCTCGTCCCGCGCATCCGCCTGCTCAACCGTCAGATCAAAGACGCCCATCGCCGGATCGACGGCTTGACCGCCCGCCTCATGCCAGCCGAGGAGGCCGAGCCGGGGCAGAAAAAGCAGCATGACGCGGAGATCCTCGCATCCTTGCCGGGAGTGGGAAGGACCGTCCTCGCCACGCTGCTCGCCAAATACGCTGAACTCCGACGCCGAGGTCATAGCCATGGCAGGGCGCTGCGATCGGTCGCCGACCGCCTCCTCAACGTCGCCTGCGCTATGCTCAAATCCGGCGCCGCCTTCAACCCCTCCTCAGCAGCTCAAAAACCCGCTTGATAAACGGTGGGAGGTCCCATCATTCGCCACCGGCGTGGCAACGGAGCAAAAGACGCTGCGCGGTCCGTTCGATTTAGCTCTTCCGCTCATATGGCGACGCACGCCCTGAAGCATCGCCTCAACCCGCCCCATGCCCCAACGGATCGGGGCAATATCTGCCAAGCGACGAAATTCCGAAGTTCAATCCCCTTGGCCCCGACATCGCGCAGGGGCAATACGCGGTGAAGATTGTCATCGACGATCCCGATCCGTCGAAGTTCCAGACCGGCACGCAGGCGTCCGGTTCGATTTATACGGATAGGAGAAACCGAAGCCTGAGCGGCGCTGCGCGAATTTTCGATCCGGGCGCATTCGTGGTTCAACTGGCTCTATCCGATGCCATTCTGAGGCAAACACGAAAGGGCCGCCTCTGTCTTTGCGCCGCGTTTGTCGCGATATTCGCTGCCCCGGTTGGCAGGAGTTGGGTCAGCGGGTGTGGGAGAAGGTGAAGTGCCCTACGAGGGAACAAACTTGAGTGCGAATCAGAATTCCTCTGGGACCGCGACGCAACCCGCGCGCTCCCGTTGGGGCGCATTCGGCTATGCGGCGTTCACAGTGATTTGGACTGCGAGCCTCGTGTCGAACGTCGGCACCGCCATGTTCGACACAGCGTCCGGCTGGTTGATCACCAGCCTGGACGCTAATCCGATGACCGTGTCCCTGGTTCAGGTCGCCGTCAGCCTGCCGCTGTTCCTGTTCACTCTGCCGGCCGGCGCCTTGGCGGACGTTATCGATTCGCGGCGCTTGCTGATTGCGGTCGAAGTCGCGATTCTGGCCGTCTCCGTGATTTTCGCCGGCCTCGTTTCACTGAAGCTCGAAACGCCGACGCTCCTATTGGCGACGACCTTCTTGCTCGGCGTGGGCGGAGCGCTCACCTCGCCCGCCTGGGGAGCGACAACGCCGCTTCTCGTCCCCAAAGAGGATCTGGACAGCGCGATCGCCGCGAACGGCGCCGGCTTCAATGTTGGGCGCGCCGCTGGGCCGGCGCTCGGCGGTTTGGTCATCGCGGCGGCAGGCATGGCTGTCCCTTTCTGGATCTTCGCGGCCAGCAACGGCGTCATCGTCGCGGCTTTGGTCTGGTGGCGAAAGCCGCGAAACGCCGCCGAGAGCTTGCCCGCGGAGCGACTGGTCAGCGCGGTTCGCGCGGGAGTTCGCCATGCTGTGAACAATCAATGGCTGCGCGCGACACTTATGCGCGTGCTTGCTTTCTTTCCTTTCGCCAGTGCCTATCTGGCGCTGCTGCCGCTAGTGGCCCGAGATCAGATATCGGGGGGGCCGCAAACCTACGGCATTCTTCTCGGTGCGATCGGGGTCGGTGCCGTCGGGGGGTCGTTGGCGCTGAGATGGCTGAAGGACGAGCTGGGTCCGGACCGCCTCGTAGCGACGGGATCTATCGGCGCAGCATTCGCGCTTATCCTTTTCGGTCTTGCGCACGGGCCCGTTGCGGCTATTTGCGCGTGCCTTCTCGGCGGCGCGTCATGGACCGTGGTGTTGACGAAGCTCTATGTATCGGCACAGGTGGCGCTGCCGAATTGGGCGCGCGGCCGCGGGCTGGCGGTATTCCTGACCTTCATCTTCGGCGCGACGACTGTAAGCAGCGCGGTCTGGGGTAAGCTCTCCGCGATGCAGGGGCTGCCGATCGCCTATTTCATCGCGGCGGCCGGCTTGGTTCTCGGAATTCCGCTGACATGGCGTTGGAAACTTCAGACCGGCGTCGGAATCGATTTCTCTCCTGCGGTGCACTGGCGCGCCCCCCTCGCCACGCGAAAGGTCGAGAATAACCAAGGGCCGGTCCTCGCGGTGGTGGAATACCGCGTCGACGCCACGAACCGCGCTGAGTTCCTGGGCGCGGTTGATGAACTGGGACATGCGCGGAGGCGCGACGGGGCTTATGCCTGGGGCGTTTACGAAGACGTCGCCGATGTCGGGCGGTTCCTCGAGACATTCACGATCGAGTCCTGGCTCGAGCTTATGCATCAGCGCGAGCGGGTGACCCACGCCGACGAAATTCTCCTCGATCGGGTTCGCCATCTGCTTGCGAAAGCGCCGCGAATGACACTTTGCGTTTCCTCGGAGCGCCCTCACCGGCACTGGAGGAAGCTCCAAGATAAACCCCCGTACTAAGATCGCGCTGGACGATCCTGACGCTTCGAAATTTCCAATCGGCGGCGCGGCCTCGGCGGCGTTCTATACGAGCGAGGAAACCAGTGTCGAGGTCGCAGATCCGCGAACGATCAGTTCCTCCAACCCGCAACGTCCACCTGCGATCAGCTATGTCCGCTCTACGTCGAACCCTGCCATTGGGAGTGCGCAAACTCCCGTTTCTTCGCCGCTGGGCGAACGAGTCCAATCGACCCATTTGAGCTGCTGCTAAGAGTCACCTCATGGCCCAGACGGCGGCCCCTTGGCTCGCATTTGCTCGGCCAACTTAACGCGCTCGCGCACTCGACATTGGAATAGCGGGTCAGCATGGTTGCGGCCACGGATAGCGCCACTCGCGATAATGATGGCAGGCGCCGCTGGCGCGCTCGCTGGCCGGGTCTTTCGCTTGAGATGGGGGGATTTTGTGCCCCCGGTGGGAAACGGCCGCCGGCGGGCCGTTCAACGGCGAGCGTTCGAACAGGCCGGCGGGATAGTCGGGGCCCGCCCACGCGGGCGAGGCGAGGGCAAGGGCGACAAGGCTGGGGCGGGCGAACATAGGTCACTCCTCTGTGCGTTTCCTCGATCCATTTCCGGCCGTGGTCGCACCTTTGGATTTTAGAGTCTGTCCGGAAACATCATGTGGGATTGCATAGTTTTCGCAGCATGAGGCGGATGGAAGCGAGGCGGAGGAACGCGAGCGCCTTGCGGTTGAGGCATTCCCAGTCCTTGGCCAGCCGTCGGCAGCGGCCGAGCCAGGCAAAGGTGCGTTCGCCGATCCAGCGCTTGGGCAGGACGACGAAGGCCTTGGCCTGATCCGATCGCTTGACGATCTCGACCTTCACGCGCGCCAGAGTTCGTCCGATGGCGGTCTGAAATTGCGGCCCTCGATAGCCGCCGTCGGCAAAGAGCCTGGTCAGGAACGGAAAGGCGCCGAACAAGGTCGCCATCAGCGCGGCGCCGCCGTCGCGGTCCTGGATGTCGGCGGCGTGGACGATCGCATGCATCAACAGGCCCTGCGTATCGACGAGGATGTGGCGCTTTTTGCCCATGATTTTCTTGCCGGCGTCGTAACCCGCCGGATCGATGCAGGTCCCCCTTTTTCCGCGCTCTTGACGCTCTGGCTGTCGATGATCGCGGCGGTCGGGCTCGCCTCGCGAGCGGCCGCTTCGCGACACTTCACGTAGAGCGCGTCGTGGATGCGATCGAGCGTGCCGTCCCAACTCCAGCGATCGAAGTAATCGTAAAGCGTCGAACGCGGCGGCAGGTCCTTCGGCACGGCGCGCCATTGGCAGCCGGTGCTCAGGACATACATCAGGCCGTTGACGACCTCGCGCTCATCGACATGACGTCGGTTGCCGCCGCGCTTGGCCGGTGGAATGAACGGCTCGACATGCGCCCATTCCGCGTCGGTCAGATCGCTCGGATAGCGCAGCCGACTGCGGTCGTAGCGAGCGCGATTTTCGTTGGTCCACATCAGCGACCCCCCAAGCGATTCGGGCCGCCTTCCTTAAATCATAAGCGATTCCAACAATTCGTTAAGTTCCCGGACGGGCTCTTAGAGGCGCGGAAAGCGGGAGCGGGTGCGAGGCTCGTCGCTTGTCGACTGGTCGGTCTATCAGCGCCTGACGTGCACTATGAAGGCAACAACGCGCATGTGCAATCTGGGAATACTGGCCTAGGGCGACGTCACCTGAGGCTTGTCGAACTGGAGGCGCAGAGCCAACGACGCCGGATGCGCGAGGCCGGATTCGACCCGAGAAGGAAACCGCTCGCGCGGTAGGGGCGGCGAGGGAGGGCTGGATGGACTGAAGGCCTGAGGGGGACGCGAAGGCGCGGCCTGTCTCAAGATCGTGGGGTTCAACCCCATGCGAGACAGGAGCTTTCACAAGAACGCGCTGATGGTGTACATTGCCACAAATCCCCCATCCCGTCATAGGCTTCAGCGCCGAGCCGCGAGGCGGACGAGGGCCGGAGTGCGCAAATAGCGGTCAGTCGAGGAGGGCGGCGATGGAACAACTCGGCCAATTGGTGATCATTGAGGACTGCTGCATCAACAACCACACATGAAATGCTCCGCCACCGATCGCAGGCGCTCCTGGCCGATCGGCTAGTGGCTCACGTCATTGCGTTTGGTGGCATTGTCTGAATCTGTGCTGTCGCGATCTGAGCGATGGAGATGATTCGTGGCGAGCAAAGAGATTGCCGTCAAGAAATACGTGGTCAGGCTGCAGGGCGATCGGGTGAAGAAGTTGGTGACAAACGCGCAAAGTGCTGAATCTGTCGATCTCCGCTGATTCGGTTGGCGGGAGGACGACGGTGGACGCTTCGGAGGCGATGGCGGCGGCGGGTTTTGAGACAACAGTTTTCCTGATTCATTTCAATGATATGCCAGACCATCGGCAGCCAGGAAAGGTGGCCTATCGGCTCGACGAGATCCTGCTCTTGTCTCTGCTGGCGGTTCTGGCCGGCGCGGAGGGCTTCACCGACATCGCGCGTTTCGGCCAGCGGAAGCTCGCCTTGCTGCGGCGCTTCCTCCCCTTCGTCAACGGCACGCCGAGCCACGATCACCTCGGCGACATTTTCGCCACGCTCGACGCTCAGGCGTTCCGGCGGTGCTTCGTGGCTTGGGTCGGCGCGCTGATGAAGACGCCGGTCGAACTCATCGCCATCGACGGCAAGACCTCCCGGCGCTCGGGCAACAAAGGAGCCAAGGACGCCATCCACATGGTGTCCGCCTTCGCCGCCCGCCAACGCCTGGTGCTGGCGCAGGCCAAGGTCGGCGAGAAGGCTAACGAGATCGTCCCCATTCCGGCCCTCCTCGACATGCTGTCGATCGAAGGCGCCGTCGTCACCATCGACGCGATCGGCTGTCAGCGCGACATCGCCCAGAAGATCATCGACAAGAAGGCCGATTACATTCTGGCGCTGAAGGGCAACCAGGGGACGTTGCGCAACGATGTCGAATTGTTCGCCAACGAGCAGAAAGCAAGGGGTTTCGCCGATACGCAGGTCAGCGTCGATGAAACCGTCGACGGCGACCACGGCCGCATCGAGACGCGCCGCGTCACCGTGATCCACGACGTCGCCTGGCTGCAACAGCGACACGAATGGCCAGGCCTCAAGGGCCTCGTCATCGTCGACAGCACGCGAGAGATCGGCGCCAAGACCGAACGCGAGACCCGCTATTATCTGACATCGTCGTCACGGCGCGCCGACCGCCTGGGACCGATGGCGCGCGACCATTGGGCGATCGAGAACGGCCTGCACTGGGTCATGGATATGACCTTCCGCGACGACGAGTGCCGCATCCGAACCGACAACGCCCCTGAGAACGTCGTCACCCTCAAACACATGGCCGTCAACCTCGCCCGCAAGGCCAAGGGCCGAGACTCCGTCCGCATAATTTCCTTCACCCGATTCCCCTGGGTCAGGCTGAGCGAGGAGGAACGTGCTCGGCTCGATGAGTTTATCCGCAAGGGCAAGCGCGCCGGGCATTTGTTGACGAAAGCGCGCATTCTGTTGAAAGCGGACGTGTCGGAGGCTGGCGGCGGATGGAGCGACAGCCGAATCGCCGAGGCGCTGGACACCAGCATCGCGACGGTCGAGCGGACGCGGCGGCAACTCGTCGAGGAAGGCTTCGAAGCCGCCCTGACCCGCAAGGACAATCCCAATTCCGCCCCGCGGCGGATTTTCGACGGCGCCGCGGAAGCCAAGCTGATCGCTTTGGCTTGCGGGCCGGCCCCGGCGGGCCGCGCCAGATGGACCCTGCGTCTTTTGGAGGAGAAGGTCGTCGAACTGCAGATCGTCGAGAGCGCCAGCGACAACACGATCGGGCGGACGCTCAAAAAAACATTCTCAAGCCCCATCTCAAGCAGCAATGGGTGATCGCGCCCGAGGCCAGCGCGGCCTTTGTCGCCAACATGGAGGACGTGCTGGAAGTCTACCAGAGGCCGCATGATCCCATGCGCCCCCTCGTATGCCTCGACGAAACGTCGAAGCAGCTCATCATCGAGACGCGCGCGCCGGTCGCCGCCAAGCCGGGACAACCGGCGCGGCGCGACTACGAATACGAACGCAATGGCGTGGCCAATCTGTTCATGATGTTCGCGCCGCTGGAAGGCTGGCGCTGCGTGAAAGTCACCGACCGCCGCGCGGCCGTCGATTACGCCCACGTGCTCAAGGATTTGTCCGACATGTATTTTCCCGATGCGGACAAGATCGTTCTGGTTCAGGACAATCTCAGCACGCACACGACGGCGTCGCTCTACGAAGCCTTTCCCGCCGCCGAAGCGCGTCGCCTCGTCGAACGGTTCGAATGGCATTATACGCCCAAGCACGGAAGCTGGCTCGACATGGCCGAATCCGAACTCGCCGTCCTCTCAACCCAGTGCCTTGACCGACGCATCCCGAACAAGCCGGAACTGACCCAGGAAGTCGCCGCCTGGGAACAACGCCGCAACAAACATCACGCCAAGGCCGACTGGCAATTCACAACCGCCGACCCCCGCGTCAAACTCGCCAGGCTATACCCTCAGTTCGCGTGACTCGGGCCACTAGCGCCCTCACTAACTACAGTCTAACCGATCGACGGCTGACACTGGCTCACGAAACCGCTCGGAGCGGGCGCGCGGTGTGAGGAATTCGCAAAGTACAGTTCAGTCCGAGCCCATAATTTGTCGAACGAAATTGAAGCCCCCAATTGCTTCGCAAGCAGCCGGATCGTTCGAAAGCCGAGGCTCTGACTTTGGAACGGGTCGACGGCGTCCGGCAAACCGACGCCATCAACACAAACCTCAATTGCAATTGTGTCTTCGTCCGGCGCGGATGTTTCAACTCTGATCGCGCCGGCGACACCGGCGGGGTGAGCATATTTCACCGCATTGGTGATGAGCTCGCCAATGACGAGCCCGAGCGCCGAAGCCTGTTCCGCCGGAAGAACGCAGGTTACTGGAAAGACGCAGTCGATCGAGGTCTGAGGGGAACGCTGTCAGGGGCTCGCCCCCCGCCTGGCAAGGAGCCTCCCTACCCCGGACGTGGTGATTGTCATCAAAACGGTGTTAAGGCTTTCGAGGATGGCCGCGACGCCGACCGGCCCGTACTGCAGGGCGCCTGGTTGAGCGGGGCGGAGCCGGAGGCGGACTTTATGAGGACGGAGGAGCCGCAGCTGTTCCTTGGCGTTACTGCAAGCCTGGCATCGGTAGAACCCGCGGCAGTTGTCCGGGTATACCAACTCTTCCAAGAATCACAACACCGTTTGGCAGCGTCACACTGCAGGGCGTTCCTACAGGACCGAATTGGCCAAACCCGCCTTGACAAGTCGCGCAGGCGCTCCGGACCTCCGCCGCCGCAAACAACCGCCGACCACGCTCGTCAAGCCGCGCCCCGACCGTCTCCCATCGCAGCCGAATCGCCGCCTCGTCGATCATGCGATCGAACTACGCCTCTTCGCCACATCCCGGAATCCCCGACACCTAAGTCATTCCGACGCACGACGACCCGTCGCGATTTAGTTATTGTCCGAAGTGACCTTAACAGCCGCGACACGCCGCCGCACGGTGACATGACGGTGACACGAAACCGAACGGCGGTGACACAGGTTGATCAGACGTAATTATTTCAATGATTTAACTGGGCTGGGGGACCTGGATTCGAACCAAGATTGACGGAGTCAGAGTCCGCTGTTCTACCGTTGAACTATCCCCCAATGGCCTTTTGGCGCCCGACGTCGCGAGATGGGGCGCAGGCGGCGTCAATAGCGAAGCAGGGCCGCACGCGCAAGCCTTTCCAAATGGTTCTTGCGCTTTCGCCTCGCGCCTCAAACGTGCTCGACCGCGACGACGCCCGGGGCCGACTTGAGCGCGCCGGCGATCGCCGCGCTCACCGTATAGCGGCCGGGCAGGCGGATTTCCACTTCCCCCTCCTTCGGCCCGAGCATGACGATGAGCGACACTTCGCCGTCGCCCGCGCCGCGCAGGCCCGATTCGATCGAGGCGAGCGGCGTCGCGTCGCGCACGAAGATCCTGAGACCCTTGTGCACCTTGGCCGCTGCGTCGCTCAGCCGCTCGACGTTGACGACGCGCACGCGCACATCGTCCCCCTCGACGTTCGCCTGCAGGGTCACCAGTACGTCGGACCCTTTCTCGAGCAGGTCGCGGAACTGGCTCAGCCCCTCCTGGAACAGGATCGCCTCGTAATGTCCCGACGGGTCGGAGAGCTGGACGACGCCCATCTTGGCCCCGCTCTTGGTCCGCCGCTCGTACCGGTCGAGCACGCTCGCGCCGAGGCGCGCGGTCGTGGCGCCGGACCGCACCGCGGCGACGAACTCGGCCCAGCGCGTCGCTCGCAGCCGCTTCAGCGCCGAGCTGTAAGCCTCGAGCGGATGGCCGGAGAGGAAGAAGCCAACCGCGTCGAACTCGCGCTTGAGCTTTTCCGCATCGGGCCACGGCGTCGCGCTGACCTTGATCGGCGCCGCCTCCGCCTCGCCGAACAGCGCGTTCTGGCCGGCGGCTCGCTCGAGGACGCTGCGGCTGGCGATCGCGAGCATCGGCTCGACGGATGCGAAGATGACGGCGCGATTGCTTTCGATGTCGTCGAACGCTCCCGCGGCCGCGAGACTCTCGAGCGCCTTCTTGTTGACGAGGCGCGGATCGAGGCGGCTCGCGATGTCGACGAGCGAGGCGAACGGACGACCGGCGCGCGCGTCGACCAGAGCCTCAGCCTGCGCATCGCCCACGCCCTTGATGGCGGAGAGCGCGTAGACGATCGTGGGCTTGCCCGAAGCGTTGAGCCGCACGTCGAAATCGACGTCCGAGGCGTTGACCGAAGGCGGCGCGACCGGGATGCCGAGCCTGTGCGCCTCGGCGCGGAATTCGGCGAGCTTGTCGGTATTGCCCTTGTCGAGCGTCATCGAGGCGGCGAGGAACTCCGCCGGATGGTTGGCCTTGAACCAGGCGGTCTGGTAGGTGATGAAGGCGTAAGGCGCGGAATGCGATTTGTTGAAGCCATATTCAGCGAATTTGGCGCAGGCGTCGAAAATGGCGTCGGCCGTTGCCCTGGCGATGCCGCGCCCGACCGCGCCCGTGACGAAGCGCTCGCGTTGCGCGTCCATCTCGGCCTTAATCTTCTTGCCCATCGCCCGGCGCAAGAGGTCCGCCTGCGCAAGAGAATAGCCGGCTAAATCCCTGGCGATCTGCTGCACCTGCTCCTGATAGGTGATGACGCCGAAGGTTTCCTTGAGGATCGGCTCCAGGAGCGGATGGGCGTACTCAACCTTCTCCTCTCCAAGCTTGCGGGCGCAATAGGTCGGGATGTTGGCCATCGGGCCAGGGCGATAGAGCGCAACCAGCGCGATCAAATCCTCGAAACGGTCGGCGCGCATCTCGACCAGGGCCTTGCGCATTCCCCCGCTTTCCACCTGGAACACGCCGACCGCCTCGCCGCGGCCCAGCATCTCGTAGGTTTTCACGTCGTCGAGGGGGATGCGATCAAGATCGATCTTAATCCCACGCCGCGCGACGAGGCCGATCGCCCGTTGCAAGGTGGTCAGTGTCTTCAAGCCCAGGAAGTCGAACTTCACCAGCCCCGCGGGCTCGACCCATTTCATGTTGAACTGGGTCGCGGGCATCGAGGCCTTCGGATCGCGGTAGAGCGGCACGAGCTCGGTCAGCGGCCGATCCGCGATGACGATGCCAGCCGCATGGGTCGAGGCGTTGGAATAGAGCCCTTCCAGCCGCTCGGCGATGGCGAGCATCTTGCCGACGCGCTCGTCGGCTTTCGCCGCCTCCTGCAGTCGCGCCTCGCCCTCGACCGCCTGTTTCAGCGGGACCGGATGGGCGGGGTTCTGCGGCACGAGCTTCGCGAGCTTGTCGACCTGGCCGAGCGGCATTTCGAGCACCCGGCCGACGTTGCGCATGACGCCGCGGGCGAGGAACGAGCCGAAGGTGATGATCTGCGCCACGCGGTCCGCGCCGTAGCGGTCGCGCACGTAGGCGATCACTTCGTCGCGCCGGTCCTGGCAGAAGTCGATGTCGAAGTCCGGCATCGACACGCGCTCAGGGTTCAGAAAGCGCTCGAACAGGAGCCCGAACCGCAAGGGATCGAGATCGGTGATGGTGAGCGACCAGGCGACGAGCGAGCCCGCGCCCGACCCGCGCCCCGGCCCAACGGGGATGCCCTGCGCCTTCGCCCACTTGATGAAGTCGGCGACGATGAGGAAGTAGCCGGGAAACTTCATATTGACGATGACGTCGAGTTCGAACGCGAGGCGCTCTTCGTACTCCTGCCGCGTGTGCCCGGGCGCAAGCCCGTGATGGGCGAGCCGCGCCTTGAGCCCCTCGCGCGCCTGAACGCGCAATTCCTCATCCTCGTCGACCGGCGCGCCGCCAGGAACAGCGAAGCGCGGCAGAATGGGTTTGCGCGTCAGCGGCCGGTAGGCGCAGCGTATCGCGACCTCGACGCTGGCCTCCGTCGACTCCGGCAGGTCGGCGAACAAAGTCGTCATCTCGGCGCGGGTCTTGAACCGATGCTCGGGCGAGAGGCGGCGACGATCGTCGGCCGAAATGAGCGCGCCCTCTGCGACGCAAAGCAGAGCGTCGTGCGGCTCGTAGTCCGAGGGCGCGGCGAAATAGGGCTCGTTGGTCGCGACCAGGGGCAGGCCGAGCTGATCGGCGAGCGCAATCAGCGCCGGCTCGACGAGGCGCTCGGATTCGAGGCCGTGGCGCTGCAGTTCGACATAGAGCTTGGAGCCGAACGCCTTGGCGAGGCGCGTGAGGCGGCTTTCGGCGAGGTCCGCCATCTGGCGCGCGAGCGCGCGGTCGATCGGACCGTCCGGGCCGCCGGTCAGCGCAATCAGCCCTTCCGCGCCGACGAGCGAATCGAAGGGAATATGCGGATCGTCGCCCTCCTTCGGGTCGAGCCACAGGCTCGAGACGAGCCGCATCAGGTTCTTGTATCCGGCCTCGCTCTGGGCGAGGAGCACGATCGGCGCGCGGGTGGCGCGCTGTTCGGCGAGGCGGGAGGCGGCGGGCGACGCGTCGCCGAAATCGACCATCGCCTGCGCGCCGATGATGGGCTGCACGCCGGCCTTGGCGAGCTTTTCCGAGAATTCGAGCGCGCCGAACAGGTTGTTCGTGTCGGTGATCGCAAGCGCCGGCATCATGTCCGCCTTGGCGAGCTTCGCCAAGGTCTCGATCGTGAGCGCGCCCTCGCGCAGCGAGAATGCGCTGTGCACATGCAGATGGACGAAGCCGACAGCCTTGATGAGGGACGCTGATTCCATGTCAGCCATTGTCGCAAGCGCGGCCGCGGGGGTCGAGAGGCGGGAGGGCAGGAGCTTGTGGATCATTTGCGCAAGGCTCGGAGCGAGTGCATAATTTGCCTGGAAGGCGACGGTGCTTCAACGGACGCTGTGCGATGTCAGACGCCTGCGAGACCGATTTCTACGCCTGGGCGATGGAGCAGGCCGCGCTCCTTCGTGCTGGCCGCTTTGCCGCATCCGATATCGCCAACATCGCCGAGGAGATCGAGAGTATGGGACGGGGCGAGAAGCGCGAGCTCGTCAACCGGCTCACCATCCTCCTGTCGCAGCTCCTGAAATGGCAGTTTCAGCCAGGCTTTCGCAGCGCGAGCGGTAGTTCCGCCATCCGCGAACAGCGCATCCGGTTCGGCAGTCATTTGAACGACATTCCGAGCCTCAAGGCCAGGCTCGGCGAGTCGTTCGCGAAGGCTTACGAACTCGCGGCCATCGGCGCAGCACTCGAGACGGGGTTGCCGGAAAGCGACTTTCCGAAGACGGCGCCCTACCGGTTTGAGGAGGCCGCGGACGACGCGTTCTGGCCCGGATAGGGTTCGGAATTTTCGTGCGCGAGCGCATTCGGCCCGCATTGTCGCCGCGCTCCATGGCCCATCGGAGACGCGTCCTTGCCGACGCCCGACGCAACGCGGCGGATGCGGCCAGCGGCGGTCACGAGCAGAGACCGCAACTCTCGAACCGCCAGGCCGTCGAGGATTTGTCGCACGAGCGCAGCCGCCAGCACGGTCGCGACCCACCACCAGGCCAGCTCCCGGACGACCCAGAAGAGGTAGCCCGCCATGGAGCCTTGGACCGGATAATAAGAGCCGCCGAAGACGAAGGCGACGAACTGCTGGAGGGTGAGCATCCACAAGCCGCAGATCGCCGCTGCGACGGCCGAAGCAAACAGGCGGCGCGTCCATGGGGTCGGCGCGCCTCGCGTCAGTCCGACGAGAACGGGGAGGGCGGGAAGAATAAGGACGGCGCGATATCCGACGTTCTCGAGGGCAAAGAAACATCCGCAGAACATGGCGGCCGCCATCGTCAGCATGACGCTGGCCTGAACCGGAAGCCGACGCAGCGCGAGCATGAAATCCCGTCGCGACGCCGCCGTCGCGAGGAAGACAATCGCGCTTGCCGAGAGCCCGACCCATACGACGGAGACCGAGAGCGCGACGACCACGACAATCGCGGCGGGGTCCACCTTAAGTTCTTGCAACGCGCCGCCGAGCAGCACGCGAACGCCGTGCGGTAAGATAGCCGCGCCAATGTTGTCGGTGAAGGTATGCGCTGGCGCCAACGTGATCTCGCGGAGTTCGTCGCGATATCGCAAGACGAAGGCGGCGACCCCGACTGCGACGACGATTGCGAGGGTCGCTGCGGCGCGCAAACGCTCGCGCCCGGCCACGACAAACGCGGCGAGCGGATAGAACTTCAGCGCCGCCGCTGTGGCGATGAGGCCGTAACCGATGACGCGCGCGCGGGCGCCTTTGGCCAGAAGGAGCGCCGCCACGATCGTGAAAACGACGATCGCCTCATCGAAATTGCCACGCTCCAGCGCAAAGACCGGCAAGGATCCGACGGCGCCGAGCGCGACCAGGCCAAATCCGCGCTCGAGCCGGGGAAGCGCTCCGAGCGCGGCGAGATAAGCGACGGTCAGTGCGAGGCCCGGCCAGGGCGGCCAGCCTCCTCCGGGCGGCAAAAAGTCCAGGCGCAGCCACAGCGGGGAATAGAAGAACGGTCGATCGAGAACGTCGCAAGGCGTGTCGACATAAACGTCAAAGCCCTGCCTCCAGCAGGTATGAGCCGTCAGCAAGCTGTCGAGGTCGATGAACGGGGTCGCAAAGGGCTTGTCGATCCACCAGGTCAGGGTCGCGCGATAGAGAGGCTGATCGAAAACGAACAGGAAGGAAAGGAGCGCAAGGCCGAAGGCGCCGATCAGCGGCAGGCGCCATTCGTAGCCGGATCGGAATGTCGGTCGCCGACCTCCGCCCCGAGTCACGGTACGCCTCTGGCGCGGGACATGATCGAGGGCATGCGCATGGGAAGAGCGTCGAGAGTCCGCGTCACGAAGGTCCATAAGAATATCGTCCTCACGAGGATCAGCGCTCCCGTCGCCGGGATGAGCGTCGAATAGAGGAAGCCGTAGAGGAACGGATATTCGGCCTGGACGAGCGCGAAAGCGACGACGATGAGGCGCCGCACCGATACGTCGAGAGCCGGCGCGGCGGTCGCGGCGAGGGGAATGAGCCAGACGCAATATTGCGGGCTGAACACGCGACCAAGCGTGATGTAGGCGATGAGGCAGGCGAGGCTCGCAAGCACAACCGCGATCAGCCGTTCGCCGTCGTCGCGCGCGGCGGCGACGCCGCGGTAAGCGAAGACCCAACTCGCAAGCACGCCCGCGATCGCAAGCGCGGTCGAAACGGACCTCAGCGCCGGCTCGGCCGGCGAGACGACGTTGAGCGATCCGTAGGTGAAAATCTCCGACACCGATCCGCGGACGAAGCCCTGCGCGAGAATTATGAGCCCGCTGTAGACGGTCTCGATCTGCAATGGCCGCGCGCCGTGATAGGCGACGGCGTCAAGCGCGTGCGCGCCCGCGATTCCCGCGTAAGCGAGGCCAGCGAGCGCGAGCGTCGCCGCGCCGGCGGCCGCGCCCTTCGCGAGGCCGCTCCAGTCTCTTGCAGCCGCCGCGTGGATCACAAAGATCGGCGCGAGGATGATCGGCGCGCCTTTGAGCGCGATGGCCAAGCCCAGCGCCGCGCCGCTCAAGCCGTATCTCCGCGCCGCGAGGACATAGACAGCGGCGCCGACCGTCAGCGCGACCAAGGGATCGTATCGCCGGACCGCAATCACGCCGAGCGCGAGCGTCAGCGCCGTCGCATGGATCAGCGCGTCCGCGCCCGCGCCGCCTCGCAAGCGATCGGCGGTCCTGACCGCGAGCCAAACGGCGAGCGTCAGCGCCGCCTCCATTTCGAGCGTGAAGAGGCGGACGTAGACGTCTTCGTCGCTGGTCAGGAGCGCCGGCCCCAGCGCCGCGATCATCATGCCGGGCGGATATTCGACCGTGAAATCGCGCCAGGGGACGAGCGGCCGCGGCGGGACGACGATCCGGCTCGGGTCGGGCGGACCTTCAAGGCCCGCGCCGCCCGCCGGGCGGACGAAGTCCGCGGAATAGGGCCGTCCGAGCGTGGCCTCGGCGTAGGCGAAATAACGCTCGATATCGCCGTCGTCGCGCAGCGTCGTCATCATCCGCTCGAGCGGGCTCTGGCGGTGGCGCAAGGCGCTCCAGTTGATCGTCTCGCGATCGTCGGCGCGGCGCCAGGCGTCGAGCGACGGGCCGAACACGTTCATCGCGCCGAAGGCGACCAGGAGCCAGATTGCCCATAGCCGGGCGCGGCGTGTCGGCGTGCTCATTGAAGCCGTCAACTATTGCGGAGGGCTGGCGCCAGGCTGACCTTGGGCCGCCTTGGCGCAGCGGAGGCGAGGGCCGATGTCCTAACGCTCTTCCGCCGACGGAAATGAGCCCATGCCCGCCATCATCGAGAGTCGCGTCACGGCCCGCATCGACGGCGATTTCGTCGTCTTCCTGATCGGGATGCGAATCAACAAACCGTGGAAGCCGCAACAATGGCTGCCGGCCCTGACCGCGATGCCGCGGATGCTGAAGGAGCTCGCTGCCGCCCCGCCCGAGGCCGGCTTTCTCGGCTAGATGAGCCTCGGCCTGACCACGCTCGTCCAGTACTGGCGTAGCTTCGATCATCTGGAGGCTTACGCGCGCGCCCGCGACAAGCAGCATTGGCCGGCCTGGATCGAGTTCAACCGGCGGATGAAGAATTCGCACGGCGACGTCGGCATCTGGCACGAGACCTATATCGTGCGCGCTGGCGAATACGAGACCGTCTATAGCGGCATGCCGCTAATCGGTCTCGCGAAAGCCGGGCGGCGCGCGGCCGTCACGGCGGAGACCGAGAGCGCGCGCGAGCGGCTGGGCGTCAAACAAGCGGTAACGACACAGGAGAATATGCGGGCTGGGGGGTACCCAAAGATACCTGTTGCCAGTAGCAGGTGGTCATGTTGCTTTGTTGGTCCTCGCCTCTGGAACAGCAGATCCAAAGTTCTACGGTACCGCCCTTGATGAATCGCAGAAAAAAATCTCCGATATTGTTATCGTTGGGCAAAGAAACACCAGAGGTTATACTCGGTGTCAGTCGAAGTTGGGCCGCCAGATCTTCGCTGACCAGGTGAAACCCGCCAACCACGGGTTGAACCGCGAGTTTTCCTGAACTGAAGACCCCTCCCGGCTGGATGCTCGTAGAAAAGAGCGGCGTCGACGAGAGCGGGTCTCCCATATACGGCTTCGGAAGTAGAGTCCCACCGTGACCGCGGACTCCCGGTCCCGACGTGGAGTGGCCCAGAACGCCAATTGCCTGCTGGACTATGTTCTCGACGGAAATGCTATTGGCCGCGGAATCTTTTTCCGTAGGTTCTCCGCCCATAGAACGCCCGACAACCCCGACGCCAAAGGGAGGGTAGCCCTTGATTTGGCCTTGGAAAAGCTCCACTTCGGTTGCAGTTTTCGTCAGCCCCGCGTCAACCACGCCGAGCGCGAGCCCGTATACTGCGCATCCGAACGGCGACTGATCCAGCACGCCTATGCTAAAGTCGCTACCGCGGCTCCGTCCATATAAACCGATAGATCCCTGACCCGTATACGTGTTGTCAGCGGCAAATACCGCGTTAAAGGCAACTGCCGTGTTGAGCACGGTCACATCGCCCAAGAGATCCGGCCCAGATTGGTTGCCATTATCGTTATTGCTAATATTGCCCGTAGCGGGGTTAGATGGCGTGTTGAACGCCGTTGATGGTGCAACGGGAGTGTAAGTGGGGGCATAAGAGTTACCGGGTCCCACATAGCCGAGAGGGCTCGTGTTAAAAAGACTGCTGCCTGCGTTTGTCCCACCGCTGTTAACCGAGAAGTTATCCGCCGTGTTGAACACTCCAACGCACAAGTTTTGATACGAGGCATTGGCGCCATGTGTGTTCGTCGGATCGGATAGTTCCCCTGTCGCCCAAAAATTGATGCCAAATTTCGCATATATTGGCGTCCAGCCAAACGGGTCGTTAGGCACTATCGCCTTCTTCATAGCTTCCTCCTTCGGGAGCGAATTGGTGACGTTCGGCGCGGAGGCGCCAGGGTCAGCGCGGGATGACGTAAAACCTCTAAGGGCCAGGACTGCGGATTCATGCAGTCGCCGCCCCTTCCTCAGCCGCCAGTTAGCCCGGCGGCAAAGGCTGCGGGTTCAGAGCCACCCGGTCGAGCAACTGGCCCGCAACTTGCATCAGGCCGGCTCGAAGAGCTCCGTCTTGCAGGGTATTCGCGACCATTGTCACCTCGGCCGCGATTATTGACAGCCAAGGCGGTGGTCCCGGAAACGGCCACGGCGGACAGATGTCGTCGCTATCGATAAATGCCGTTATTGCCTGGTCGGCGGCAGCGATGAATTGTTGCGCTGCAGCTTTATTCTTCATCTGGCCGGCGGCAGCTTTCGAACTCACTGCTGACACCAGGAATTCCACCGACCACGGCAGCCCGGGGTAGTGGGGACCAACTACGTCACTCCCAGGCCCTCGGGGGTTTCCTGGGGGCCGGTAGGCGTCTGGGGACTCAGCAAACTCCCTGGGACCTACCCATTTTGAATAATACAAACCGCCATAACCTAATTGCAGTATATACATGGCTCGCCTCCCGACCGATTTCGGTTTCTCTGCGACCAGCCCGTGGTACTTATGCGCCGCAAACATGGCCGCATTAGGACCGTGGATTACGCTGACGCGCGATGTTACACATTTCCCGCGTCACCGATCGTCGGTATGGCAGCTCGGCGTCGTGCTGCGCCTCGCGCCCGCCGGGCGGGACGCTGCGGCGCGCCGCGCCGCTCGCCGCCCCTCATCCGGCGCTACGCGCCACCTTCTCCCCGCAAGCGGGGCGAAGGGATTTGCGGCCCTCACTTCGGCGAGAACGTATCGAACGCGCCTGCGTAAGCCTTAGGGAGGGGCGGGGCGTAGGCGTTGCGTTTCGAGGTCTTCAAGCCCACCCGCACGAGCGCCTCCGCGAGCGCGACGCCGCAGGCGACGCCGTCGATGACCGGAACGCCCGCCTTGCGCTCGAGGTCGCGCGCAAGGTCGGTCATGCCCGCGCAGCCGAGCACGATCGCTTCCGCCCCGTCATCGCGAAGCGCGCGCGCGATCTCGGCGGCGATCGTCCGCCGAGCGTCGGAGCCGGGCTCTTCGAGCGCGAGCACGGCCACGTTCGCCGCGCGGACGCGGGCGCAGCGCGAGCTGAGGCCGTATTTCCTGAGATTGTGCTCGATCGGCGCGATCGAGCGGGCGAGCGTGGTGACGACGCTGAATTTCTCTGCAACGAGGCTCGCCATGTGGAACGCGGCCTCGCCGATGCCGACGACCGGCGCATGGGTCGCGCAGCGCGCGGCGTCGAGCCCGGTGTCGTCGAAGCAGGCGATCACGAAGGCGTCGGCGTCGCTCGCCCTGGCGATCTCCGACAAAACACCCGGCACGGCGAAGGCCTCGTCGAAATAGCCTTCGATGCTCGGCGGCCCGAACTCGGAATTGACGGCGCGGACTTCAACCTCAGGCGAGGCGACGGCCAGCGCCGCGGCGCCGATTTTCGCCGTCATCGAGGCGGTGGTGTTCGGGTTGACGACGCAGATGCGCATCACAGGTCGCCGCCCAGATAGAGGTGCTGCACGCGCTCGTCCTTGACGAGATCGGCGGAGGCGCCGGAGAGCGCGACGGAGCCCGTCGTCAGCGCGTAGGCGCGATGCGAGACGCGCAACGCCATGCGCGAATTCTGCTCGACCAGGAGCACGCTCACCTTCTCGTCCCGGTTGATGGCGACGATCGAGCGGGCGATGTCCTGCACGATCTTGGGCGCGACGCCGAGCGAGGGCTCGTCGAGCAGGAGGAGCTTCGGCTTCGCCATCAGCGCGCGGCCGATCACCAGCATCTGCTGCTCGCCGCCGCTCATCGTGCCCGCGGCCTGGCGCAGCCGATCCTTGAGGCGAGGAAAGCGCGCCAGCACGTCGTCGAACGAGGCGCGGACGGCGGCCGAGTCGGCGCGCGAGAACGCGCCCATCATCAGATTGTCGCGCACGCTCATGTACGGGAACACGCGCCGGCCCTCGGGCACCATGGCGATGCCGAGCTTGACGATCACGGCCGGGTCGAGGCCGTCGATGCGCTGCCCTTCGAAGTTGATCGAGCCTTTGCGGATCCTGTTAAGGCCGGTGATCGCGCGCAGGATCGACGATTTGCCCGCGCCGTTCGCCCCGATCAGCGCGACCGTCTCGCCCTGATTGAGCTCGATCGACACGCCCTTCAGCGCATAGACGTGGTCGTAGTAGAGCTCGACGTGATCGAGGGAGAGCATCGCGGCCATCGCTAGAGCCCGATCGATTCGTCTTCGACGCCGAGATAGGCTTCGATCACCTTCTCGTTGGCGCGGATTTCCGCGGGCGTCCCCTCGGCGATCTTGACGCCGAAATTGATGACGACGATGCGGTCGGAAATCTTCATCACCGCCGCCATGTCGTGCTCGACGAGGAGCAGCGTGACGCCGCGGTCGCGCACGGCGCGCACCATCTCGACGGCGCGGTTGGTCTCGTCGGCGTTCATGCCGGCGAACGGCTCGTCGAGCAAAAGGATCTTCGGATTGGCGGCGAGGCCGATGGCGATGCCGAGCGCGCGCAGATGGCCCTGGGGGAGGTTGCTGGCGATCTCGTGTTTGACCGCGCCGAGACCGAGAAAGTCGAGGATCTCGTCGCTCGAGCGGCCGAAGTCCTGTTCGTCGCGGCGCGCAGTCGCGGTTCCGAAATAGAAGCCGATGAGGCTTGCGCGAGAGCGCAGGTGATGGGCGACGATGACGCTGTCGCGCGCCGTCATGCCCTTGAAGATCGTCGTCTCCTGGAAAGTGCGTACGACCCCCTTGCGCGCGACCGTGTGGGGCGCGAGGCCCGAAATCACTTCGCCCATGAACGTCACCTGCCCATGCGTCGGCTTCACGAACGACGAGATGAGCTTGAAGATGGTCGACTTGCCCGCGCCGTTGGGGCCGATGACCGACAGGATCTCGTTCGGCTGGACGTCGAACGAAACCTCGTTGACCGCGGTCAGGCCGCCGTAGCGCTTGGTGAGGTCCCTGATTTGCAGGATCGGGGCCATTGCGCTTCAGCTCGCCCGGCGAGATGGCATGCGCAAGCTCAGGAGGCCGTTCGGCAGGAGGAGCATGAGCAGGATCATGACCCCCGAGTAGATGAGGAGCTGATACTCGCCGGTCTGGAACAGAAGGTCCCAGCCGAAGTACAGCACGAGCGTGCCCAGCATCGGGCCGAACACGTAGCCCAAGCCGCCGAGGAAGCAATTCAGCATGAAGTTGACGCTGTCGTTGACGGTGAAGCTCGACGGATAGATCGACTGGGCGATGGCGACGAAGATCGCGCCGCCGACGCCGCCAAGGAAGGACGAGATCGCATAGGCGAGCACGCGCAGGACCGGTACGTTGAGCCCCATCGAGGAGGCGAGGTCCTCGTTCTGCCGCAAGGCTGCGAACAGCCGCCCGATGCGCGAATTGACGAGCCGCCAGAGCCCGGCGAAGCACAACGTCATCATCGCGACCGAGAGAAAATAGAAGGCCGCGTTGCGCTCGGCGAAGGTGTCGAATCCCGGCACGATCGTCAGGCCGAAGAAGCGGATCGGCCCCGGCGCCGGGATGTCGGTGATGCCCTTCGCGCCGCTGGTGATGGGCAGCGCGAGCGCCGCGAGCCGTGCGACTTCGGTCAGGACCAGGGTCACCATGGCGAAATAGACGCCGCGAAGCCTCAAGATCGGCAGGCCGATGAGCACGCTGACCGCCGCGCAGAAGAGTTCGGCGAGCGGCAGGCTGAGCCAGAACGACAGACCGTAGCTCGTGACGAGAATCGCCGAGACATAGCCGCCGACCAGCGCATAGGCGCCCTGGCCGATGTTGATGCGCCCGATGTAGAAGGTGAGCCAGACGCCGGCGCTTGCGATCGAGAGGAGCGCGACGGAGCTCAGCGTGTAATAGAGGTCGGTGCGGCCCGCGGCTGCGATCGCCATCGGCACGACGACGAACACAAGCAGAAGAAACGCCGCGACGGCGGCGGCTCGGGCGCCACGCTCCATGCGCGTCATCGGCTCATCCCCACGGCTTGCCCATCAGCCCGTTCGGACGGATGGCGAGGAAGATCATCAAGCCTACGAAAATGACGAGATAGGTGATGTCGCCGTAGGCGTGCAGCATGGTCAGCCCGACCGACTCCGCCATGCCGAGGATGAAGCCGCCGGCAATCGCGCCGCCGACGACGCCCGCGCCGCCGATCATCACCATCATGAAGGCCTTGATCGAGATCGGCCCGCCGATGCCGGAATTGACGCCGGTGATCGTGACCAGGAGCCCGCCGACGAGGCCGGCCAGCATCGCGCCGAGCGCAAAGCCGACGAGCCCGTAGAACGCGACCGGCACGCCCATGAGCTGCGCGGCGACGCGGTCCTGCGCCAGCGCCCGCATCGCGCGGCCCGGCTTGGTGAACTGCATCATCAGGATGAAGGCGAGGATGAAGAGGATGGCGAGTTCCGCGACGACGATGCGGTCCCAGGGCAGGATGAGGTTGTCCCAGATGAAGACGCCGTTGACGATCTTGTGGACGCCGCGCTGCTTTTCGCCGAACAGGAGCAGGATCGCGGCGTCGAGAAAATAGGCGACGCCGGCGGCGAGCAGCATCGTGCTCTCCTCCCGCTGGCTGCGCCTGATGACGGTGCGGAAAAGGAAGCGCTCGATCAGGGCGCCGAGGACGGCGAGCGTCAGCGCCGAGGCGATGAGCGCGACGACGAAGGGCAGCTTCATCAGGCCGTAGACTTCGTAGGTGACGAAGGCGCCGAGCACATACATCTGACCGTGGGCGAAGTTGAGCACGTTCATGAGCGCGAAGATCAGCGTCAGCCCGAGCGCGATCAGCGCATATTGCGCGCCGAGATAGAGGCCGTTGGCGATGACCTGTTCCATGCCGTAGGTTCCTCCGCACCCTCACCCCGACCCTCTCCCGCATAGCCCGCCGAGAGACGGGCGTCTTTTGACGCCCTTTGCGGGAGAGGGGGCGCATTCCCTTCGCCCGCTTGCGGGAGAAGGTGGCGCGAACCGCCGGATGAGGGCATGCCTCAGTCGACGTTGGCGATGAACAGGGTCTCGAACTTGCCGTCCTTGTATTCGTTGACGACGAGCGGAACCGCGAGCTGGCGCTTCTGTCCGAACGACGTCGTGCCGACATAATGCAGCGTCGCCGACGGGTCCTTGAGGTAGGGGTTCGGCGCCGAGAACGTGTCCATCGTCTTCTTGAATTCCTCGATGTCGCTGATCGCCTTCGGATCCGCCTTCAGCGTGTCGACGATGTACTCGAGCGCATAGACCTTGGTGTTCGACTCGTCGTTGTACTCGCCGAACTTCTTGGTGTAGCGGTCGATGAACTCGTCCATGGTCTTCGAGCGGATTTCCGGCGTCGAGGCGCCGCCGACCGAGATGAAGCCGTTGGCGAGGTCGCCCGCGCCTTCCTCAAGCACCTTGGCGTCCTGCGCCGTCTCGGTCGAGATCAGCCCCGTGAAGCCGAGCTCGCGCGCCGACCGGATGAGGAGCGGCGCGTTGGCGGGCGCGACGCCCGAGAGCACGATGAGATCGGGCTTCAGCTTGACGATGGGGGTCAGGACGGGCGTGAAGTCGCGCGTGTCGTTCTCATACGTGTCCTTGTCGGCGACGACGGTGAGCCCGAGCGCCTTCGCCGCGGCGACGCCGCTGTCGCGCTGGCTCAAGGGGTCGGACTCGTTGGCGGCGACAAAGGCGACCGTCTTCACGCCCTTCTTGTCTTTGAGATACTTGTAAATCGCCGGGCCCGACTGATAGTTCGCCACCATGCCGAGCACCGCGTTCGAGGCGGGCTTCATGTAGAGCGATTTCGGAAAGGCGTACGGGAAGTAGATGATCCCGGCCTTTTCCGCGACCGGGCGCACGGCGGCGGCGCCGTCGTCGACGTTCGGCCCGACGACATAATGGATGCCTTCCTGCGCCATCTTCTCCATGCCGGCGATGGCGCGCTTCGGGTCCTTCTGGTCGTCGAAGGTGACGACGTCGATGTCGTACGTGTCGTCGCCGATCTTCACGCCCCCTTTCGAATTCCACCAGTCGGCCAGCGTCTGCATCGAGCGCACGTTCGAGGTGCCCCAGGCGGCGGCAGGACCGCTCGTCACGCCGACGAAGCCGATCTTGAGCACCTTGTCGGCGGCGTCTGCGGGAAGCGACGCCGCCGCGAGCGATACGACGGATGCGAGGCCGAGAAGAGCGAGGCGAAATGAGCTGGGGCGCATGGGTTCAACATCCTCCGAATGAAGCCGCGAGGACGCGCCTTGGTTCAAAGGAGGCTGGCGCGGACCCTGGCAGCGGCCCGATCACGTTGCTTCGCGCGCAAGATTTTGTCAACAAAGCGTGGTAACATTGTCGACAATCTGCCAAAATTTGTGCATGAGGCACAAAAGTCCGGCAGAGCGTCGACGCCTTGCACATCAGCCGGGAAGCCCGGTGAAGCACGCGGACGCGGGTCCAAGAGTCGTGCCGCAAGAAAAATCGCGCCGGAAGGACGGACGTGACGGGTAGGAGGGCGCATGTCGCTCACGGAAGATGAACTCCAACCGCCTTCGGACGCGGCGATCGTCGAGCGGATCGTCGCGGCGGTGATGCAGCAGAAGCTCTCGGCCGGGGCGAAGCTCGCCGAGGCGGCGCTGTGCGAGGCGTTCGAGTGCAGCCGCACGCAGATCCGGCGCATCCTCGTCGTTCTCGCGGAGCGCGGCGTCGTGACGCTGCATCCGAACCGCGGCGCGTTCGTGGCTCGCCCCGATGCGGGAACTGCGCGCGAGGTGTTCGAGGCGCGCCGGGCGATCGAACGCTCGATCGCGCTCTCGGCGGCGGAGCGGATCGACGCGGCCGCGCTCCGCGACCTCCTGGCCAACGTCCGCTCCGGCGCCGCGGCCGAGGCTCAGGGCGACCGCGGCGAATCCATTCGGCTCTCAGGCCAGTTTCATCTGCGGCTTGCGGAGGTCGCCGGCAATTCGGTCCTCATGAAGTTCCTGGAAGAATTGGTCGCGCGAACGTCGCTCATCATCGGCCTCTATGGCGCGCGCCACGTGCGGTCGTGCTCGGAGGTCGAGCACGAGGCGCTGATCGACGCGCTCGCCGCTCGCGATGGGCCCCGCGCGGCGGAGACGATGCAGGCGCATCTCGAACATGTCGAGCGCGCGCTCGACATACGCGACGTGAGCCAGGACCCGCCGGACCTTCGCAGCGTGTTCGCGCGCTAGCTGTGAGGTCAAAGTCCAACAGCGCTGGGCAAAGGAAAAGCGCCGCCTCGAGGCGGCGGCTCCCGTTTTGACAAAGCGCCGCTTATCTCGCGAACGAAACGCCTTTGCGCGATTCGCGGTAACCCGCATAACCGAGGCCGGCAAAGCCGAACAGCATCATCGCCCACGTCGCGGGTTCGGGCACGGTACTCCCTTGAACGTATTCTTGTGCTGTTCCATAGTAATCTGTTTGTATTTGATACGCAAAAAAGGGACTGTTGCTGAACAGATCATAAGGCACTGAAAAGGTTACAGTATCGCTGCTGAGACTGAACGGAACTGTCGCAATGATCGGACCCCAACCTCCGGAAGCAGGATCTCCAAGATCAGGCGGCCCATAGCTTCGGATTCGAATCGTGTTGCGGGTGATATATATTTCCGGGCCACGGATTACAGAGTCTGGTGTATAATACTGGAAATCGTCCGCTTGCCGACCGTAAGCGTCAACAGTGAAGAGATCTGGCGGTTGATTGAAGGTTACCGAGAATTGTATGTCTGGAACTGGCGTCGTCGGAATGATTTTCGCTGATTGTGAATCGATCAGGAAAGCTTCTGACCGAGCCTGCAATGTGCTCCAGGCGAGCAGTACTACAGCCGCCAAGCAAGGCGCCGCACTTCGACGGCAACGGGTCGTCATTGAACATCTCCCTCGGTTAAGAGGGCCATCGATATCGGTTTTGCCTCCCGCGCCACACGCCAGCTTTTCTTAGTCTTAATCATCAGACAGAATGCGAGCAATAAGATGGCAGATCGCCCACTTCGGCAAGTTGAGTTGCGCTCAAGCGCCAAGGCTGGAGATCACCGGAGGAGTTCTTGTGTCGTTCGAACCCAACGGCCTCGAGACACGGCCAACGACCCGTTGCGGAGTCAGAAAATTTCTCGACCCTGACTTCACTCGGCGGCCGCGGCTCGCGGGCGCAAGCGCACCCTGAGGCCCGCGGGCGACATGGTGACGCCGTAGAGTTCGGCGACGTGCTTCGAATTGCCGACGCGCTCCATGTCGAAGGCCTTGCAGAGCATCGAGAGCACGGTTCTCATTTCAATCAGCGCGAGCGAGCGGCCGGGACACATGCGCGGACCCGAACCGAAAGGCATGAGCTTCGAGGCGTCGTGCGGGCCGGGGAGGCCTTCGAGCCAGCGCTCCGGCCGGAACGCCAGCGGGTCGACGAAGTGCCTCGGATCGAGCGCCGGGGGCCGCAGCAGGCTCGCAACGCTTGTCCCCTTGGGAATAAAATATCCGGCGAGCGCCGTATCGACGTTCGCGTCCGAAATGGCGACGGGACCGACCGGGCGCAGGCGCATGACTTCATTGACCACCGCGCTCGTCAAGGCCAGCCGGTTCGAGGCGTCGAGCGTGTCCGCGACCGCCGCCTCGCCCAGGATCGCATCGCCTTCGCGGCGGACTTCGTGGGCCCAGCGCGGGTCGTCGCAAAGCTCGTGCATCGCCCACGCGAGGGTGAATGCGGTCGTGTCCTCGCCCGCCAGGAGCATGGTGATGAGGTTCGACATGATCACGGCGTCCGAAAAGAACTGTCCCTCCTCGTCGACCGTCGTCAGCATCGCTTCGAGAAAATTGGCCGGACGCTGCGCCCGCATCGGGTCGCCGGCGATGTTTGCGCGCGCCTTCGCGATGAGCTCATCGAGCCACGCGCGGATGCGCTGAAGCGCGCGATCGAGCCGCCGGCTCGCCGGCGTCCTGACATATCGCCAGGTGGGAAAAAGCGCGAAAATCCGCCGATTGACGGCCGGAAAGAAGATCTCGAGGTCGCGCTCAATGACGTCGCCCGACTGCTCAAGCGTATTGGCGTCGTGGCCGAAGACGATCAGCATCGTCACATCGACCGTGAAGCGCTTCAGTTCCTCGACGACGTCCAGCGTCTCGCCGAGCGCGGCCGCCTTTCGCCAGCGCGCCTCAAGCCGCCCGGCGACGGTTGCGATATGCGGATAGAGTTGGCGCAAAGTGCGCTGCGCCAAAGCCGCGACCGCCAATTTGCGTTGCGGACGCCAGGCGTCGCCTTCCGCATTGAAAACGCCCTTAATGCCAAGCTCGGTGAGGATGCCGTCGAATTTCACGCCGCGGCGGAAGGTCTCGGGCCTCGCGCGCAGGACCTCCTCGATGAGATCGGGGTCGCTCGTCGCGACGATGCGGTGATTTCGCATCCGGAACTGGTAGAGTGGGCCATATTTCCCGGCCCAAGCCTCCAGGATCAGATGAAACCGCGTCGGGTCGGTCTGATGCAGGTTTCCCAGAACCGGCAGCGGCTTCGGGCCCGGCAATTCGTCGAGCGAACGGGTCGCCGCGGGTTTCAGGGAGGCGGGCGTCAGGCCGGAAACGTCGACGAAGACGGCGACGTCGCGTTCGACGACCGGACAGGAGGCGAGGCATTGCGGCCCGCCTTCCCGCTGTCCCGAGGCGACCGAAAACCGCCAGCGGTGGTTGCGGCAGACGAGCGCCTCGCCCTCGATCTCGCCCTCGCCGAGGAGCGCGCCCTGGTGGGGGCAATGGCCCTGGAAAGCGCGCCAGCCCGCGCCCGTCCGCACGAGCGCCACGTCCACGCCCCTGGCTGAGACGGCAAAGGGTCCAGCGCCGGCAAGTTCGTCGAGTTTTGCAACGCGAACGAGGGCTTCAAGCTTCATTTCGCTCGGCTCCTGGCTGAACCCGTCAAGCCCAATCTTTATGAAAATCCCCGGGCGGTTTTTACTCGGTCGATGCGCGCCACAATTCCCTTCAGAACCCGGAAATTGTGATCGACTCCCGCGAAGTTGGCAAGTCGCTTTCAGATGCGCGTGATGGGTCTCGTCCCGCATTTTCTCGGTCGCGGCCGGCTTCGCGCCGCCTCATGCGACTTGCACATGACGCGCGCCGCTCCTAAAGCCTCTTGAAAGATTTCCGGCTCGCGAAAGGCGTAAGGGAGGCGCTCGGCATGTCCCACAAGATCCTCGTCGCTCAGGGCGGCGGACCGACAGCGGTCATCAATCAGTCGCTGGCCGGGGTGGCGCTCGAGGCGCGACGCTATCCGGGCATCGCGAAGGTCTATGGCGCGCTGCACGGCGTGCGCGGCATCGTCGACGACAACCTGATCGACCTCGGCTGCGAGACGGTCGCCAATCTCGAGGCGGTGGCGGCGACGCCGGCCGCAGCGCTCGGCTCGACCCGCGACAAGCCGGACCTCAAATATTGCCAGGAGATCTTCAAGGTCCTGAAGGCGCACGCGATCGACACCTTCTTCTACATCGGCGGCAACGACTCGTCGGACACCGTGCGCATCGTCGCGGACGAAGCGAAAAAGGGCGGTCACGCCTTGCGCGCGGTGCACATCCCGAAGACGATCGACAACGACCTTGTCGGCTTCGATCATGTGCCGGGCTATCCGTCCGCCGCGCGCTTCGTCGCGCAGGCTTTCGCCGGAGCGAACCTCGACAATCAGGCGCTCAAAGGGGTCTATTGCGCGGTGGTGATGGGCCGCCACGCGGGCTTCCTCACGGCCGCGTCCGCGCTTGCGCGCAAATACCCGGACGACGGGCCGCATCTCATCTATCTGCCCGAGCGCACCTTCGTCGTCGACAAGTTCCTGACCGACGTGAAGGAGACGTTCGAGCGGTTCGGACGCTGCATCATCGCGGTGTCGGAGGGCGTCCACGACGAGAAGGGCGAGGCGATCATCACCAAGCTCATGGGGCACGCAGAGAAGGACGCGCACGGCAACGTCCAGCTTTCCGGCACCGGCGCGCTCGCCGACCTCCTCTGCGAGGAGGTCAAGTCGAAGATCGGCATCAAGAGAGTGCGCGGCGACACGTTCGGCTATCTGCAGCGCTCGTTCGTCGGCTGCGTGAGCAAGGTCGACCAGCGCGAGGCGCGCGAGGTCGGCGAGAAGGCGGTGCAATATGCGATGGCCGGCGGCGGCGACGGCTCGGTCGCGATCCGCCGCATCGCGAACTACGCGGTCGACTATCCGCTGATTCCGCTCGAGACGGTCGCCGGCAAGACGCGGGTGATGGAGGATCATTTCATCAACGAGGGCGGCAACGACGTGACGCCGGACTTCCACGACTACCTCCGCCCGCTCCTCGGCGCCGACATGCCCGACGTGGCGCGCTTGAGGGCGGAAAAGGTCGCGAAGGCGAACGTCCTGATCGGCGACGGGACCTGAACGGAGGGATTGGCGGGTGGCGTGGCACGCCCTCGGCGCCAGAGTCGCAAGAAACGAGGAAACTCGGCTGAGGGCGCGCCTCGGCGGATGCAGCCTGACCCTCCAGCGGCAGGCCGCCGTTCTGTCGGCCTTAGCGCTCGCGCTGCGCGGCGGGCTGACCTCACGAACCGCGGGAAGACGGAAGCGCGATCTCCAGACGTTTTTGACCTCCATCTCTCGGCGACGCCATTCCAGACAACCTTCTGATCGGACCGACCTTTCCGAGGCTAGGCATGGAGAATCAAGGGCAAGCTGTCAGCGGCGTCGCAATGCGTCTTACCGCATCGATCAGAAACTTCGCTCGGTCGGAGGTCGGTTGGAGCGCGAAACTCATGTTCGCCGCCATCGTTGGGCTCCTGCTCGCGGCGAACGGGCTCAACGTCGCAAACAGCTACGTCAATAGAAACCTGATGTCCGCAATCGAGGAGCGGCACTTCGCGGCGTTCGTCCGTCAGGCCGAGCTCATGGTCGCGGTTTTCGCCGGGTCCACGATCGTCGCGGTTCTGGCGCGCTTTGCGGAGGAGCGTCTCGGCCTCCTATGGCGCGAGTTCGTGACCGGGCGCTGCGTAGCCGCCTATATGGCCAATGGAACCTACTATCGCCTCGAAAAGTCGAGCGAGCTCGCCAACCCAGATCAGCGGATCGCCGAGGATGCCCGCGCGCTTACCGCCACGACGCTCTCGTTCGCGCTCATGGCGATGAACAGCGCCTTCACGATCCTCGCCTTCTCTGGGGTCCTCTGGTCGATCAGTCCCGAGCTTTTCGTCATCTCCGTCGTCTATGCCGGGCTCGGCTCATATCTGATGATCAAGCTCGGGCGGCCGCTCGTCCGATTGAACAGTGACCAGCTCGACCGCGAGGCGAGCTTCCGATCGGCTCTTATTCATGTTCGCGAGAACTCCGAAGGCATCATGCTTGCGCGCAGAGGCGAGCGGCATGGGGCGCGACTCAAGGAGCGGCTTGAAGCGCTCGCAGAGAATTTCCGGCGCATCACGACGATCAACCGCAACGTCGGGTTCTTCTCGACTGGCTACAATTGGCTGATCCAGCTCATTCCGGCGCTTATCATCGCCCCCGCCTTCATGCGCGGCGAGATCGAATTCGGCGTGATCACGCAATCGGCGATGGCGTTCACCACCCTCGTCGCCGCCTTCTCGCTGATCGTAACCCAGTTCCAGTCGCTTTCCACCTACGCTGCGGTCGCGTCTCGACTGGACTCGCTAATCGATGCAGTCGAGGGGAAGCCAGGTCCCTCAACCAACCTCGGAATTGTAGAAGCGGCGGGAAGGCTGGCCTTCGAGAACCTGACGCTGGAGGGCGCCGAATCCGGGGCTCCTTTGTTGAAGGACTTGTCGGTCGAAATTCCGAAGGGCAAGCGCACACTGATCTCCGGACCGAACGCCGCCGCGGGTCGCGCGCTTTTTCGTGCGACGGCGGGCTTGCAGCTCCAAGGATCCGGCAGAATCGTGCGCCCCGCGGCGGGCGATATCGCCTACATGCCGCAGCGGCCTTACACGCCTCCGGGCAGCCTACGCCAGATCTTGGCTGACGGCGGCCCGGCTGCGCCGACGGACCAAAAGATTGTCGAAGTCCTGCACGACCTGGGTCTTGACACCCTCGCTCCGCAGGACGGCGACCTCAACCGCGAGGAGGACTTCGGCGCGCGCCTGTCCTCGCGGGAACAACAATGGCTGGCCTTCGGTCGCATTCTGCTCGCCGCGCCCCATTTCGCTTTTCTCGATCGGGTCGCCTCCCTGCTCGGGCCTGAGGAGACGCGGCGCATGCTCGATCGGCTCGCGGAGCTGTCGATCACCGTCCTCTATCACGGCGAGCCCGACGAACCGCGCGATTCGTACGACGCCGTTCTCGACTGCCGGGAGGACGGAAGCTGGACGTGGTCAGAAAGAACCCGCAGCAAGGACGCCTGAAAGAGCAGTACGATCCGCACCCGTCCGCTTCGTAAAGGCCTTCGCTAAAACCTGTCCTTGCGCGCCCGGAGCTCGCCGAATACGGCGGCGGGGTCGGCGCCCGCCATGCCGACGGCGGCTTGCACGGCGGGCTCGCCCGCGCGCAGGAAGGGGTTGGTCGCAAGCTCGCGTGCGACTGTCGTCGGCAGGGTCGGACGCCCATCGGCGCGCAGGCGCGCCACTTCGTCGAGCCGCTCCTTGAGCGCCGGGTTGCCGGGCTCGATCGTGACCGCGAACCGGCCGTTCGCCTGCGTATATTCATGCCCGCAATAGACTTGCGTGTCGCCCGGAAGCGCCGCGAGCTTTGAGAGCGAATTCCACAAGACTGGATAAGGCGCTTCGAAAGCCCGCCCGCACCCGAGCGAGAACAGGGTGTCGCCGCAGAAACAGATTCGGTCCGCCTGGAAATGATAGGCGATATGCCCGAGCGTGTGGCCGGGCGTCTCGAGGACGCGGGCCGCAGCCGACCCGACCTCAACCTCGTCGCCTTGCCTCATGAGAACGTCGAGGAAGCGAATGCGCGCGCTTTCCTTGGCCGGCCCATAGACCTTGAGGCTCGGGAACCGCGCTTTCAGGTCGGGAACCGCCTGAACATGGTCCGCATGGTGATGGGTGAGAAGCACGTGCGTCAGCTCCCAGCCGTGCGCGTTCAGCGCGGCGAGAATGGGCGCGGTCTCAGGCGCGTCGATCGAAGCCGTCGCGCGCGCCGCGGGCTCATGGACGAGGACGCCGTAATTGTCGGTCAGGCAAAGAAACTGATGAACGATCATCGGCATTGCGGACTCCGCGTTCCTTATAGGGACATGTTCATGCTGGCGGCGGGGCGCGCAAGACGCAGCACGGCCCGCAAAGATCTGGCGATCAAAATCTAACACCTTGCGCCCCTTGCGGGAATGTCGCGAAAGGGCGGATTCATTCGGCGCTTGTCGTCAGCGGCAAGGTCGCGCAAATTGGCCGTCGAAATCGTAGACGCGGCTGGAATCTGTAGCCTTGGGGGGCGCGGCCTCCAATCGGAATTCAACCTGGGGTATCGCTTGAATTCGACCGGAGTCGCTCTGGCCGGCGCCGCGGCGTTCATGTCCGCACTCTGCGGCGCCCGCGCTGCCGAACTGCCCACGCAAACGCTCCCGCCGGCTTCGCCGCCGTCCTGCTTTGCCAGCATTGTCGACTATCTCCTCGCAAGCGCACAGGAATGCCCGCTGACGTGGAACGGCGTTACGCTTTATGGCAACCTTGACCTCGGCGCCGGCTACCAGACTCACGGCGTGCCCTTCAACAATGTCTATCCAAACGGCGTCGAGGAGCTGATCTCGAAGAACAGCAATCGCTCCCGCTATGTTCTCGTTCCAAATGGGCTCGGCCAGTCCTATATCGGCGTCAAAGGCGAGGAGCCGATCGCCGGCGGCTGGTCACTCGTGTTCAACCTGCAGAACGGCTTTGACCCCTACACCCTGGAGCGCGCCAACGGGCCGAAATCTCTGGTCCAGAACAACATCACTGCGCTCGACTCGCAAACTGCGAACGGCGATTCCAGCCGCGCGGGGCAGTTGTTCAACACCGTCGCCTATGCGGGCTTGAGCCACCCCATCTACGGAACCTTGACCGCGGGCCGGCAAGACTCGCTGATTTTGGACGGCCTGGGCAATTACAACTCGATGGCGGCCGCGCCCGCCTTCTCGGTGATCGGGACCTCCAATACCGCCGCGGGAGCCGGCGACACGGAAGACGCGCGCTACAATACCTCGCTCCAATACAAGACCCGCGTCGGTCCGCTCCGTTTGGCCGGGCTCTATCAATTGGGCGGCTACGACCAAGGCAACGGTTCGAACGGCGCGTTTTCGGCTGAAGTCGGAGGCGACTTCGGCGGATTCTCGTTCCACGCAGTCGGCGCCAAGGTCAAGGATGCGGTGTCGCTGTCGAATTTCGGCGAATATCCGCTTCCGTCCGGCGTCGCCCAGAACGATCTGAAGGCGACGCTTTCGGACAACACCAGCGGCGCCATCATGTTGCGTTATACGTTCGGCGCCCTTAAACTATACGGCGGCTTTGAATATATCCTGTTTCGCAATCCCTCCGACGACTATCCGAACGGATTCAAGACGATCGGCGGCTATTTTGTCCTTCCTGGATATGTGACTTCGACGGCCTATGACAACAACAAGATATTGCGCGTTTTCTGGACAGGCGCGAGGTACGCGGTTCGCGACAATATCGACGTGGCAGGCGCCTTCTATCACTATTACCAGAACGACTATAACACGAGCGCCTGCACCGACGGAGGCTTCTCGGCCTCGAGCTGCGCGGGAACGCTCGACGCCCTGTCGGCGATGATCGACTACCGGCCGGCGAAGCGGGTCGATCTCTATGCGGGCGTCATGTGGTCTCAGGTGACGGGGGGCCTCGCGAGCGGTTACCTCTACCACGCAAATTTCGGCCCCACCGCCGGACTGCGCTTTCAGTTTTAGAGCATGATGAATTCGTGTTGAACCAACGCCGTCATTGCGAGGAGCGTGAGCGACGAAGCAATCCAGCGGCCGTGACGCGCGCCCATGTGGCTTTACCAAATGCAAACGGCTGAAGTCTTACGCGCGGGAAGGATTACAGCCCGACATTTGCTTGTCCGGGGTCGATCGCGTTCAGAACTTGATGCGCAGGCCGATGGTCGGGTCGATGTTCTGCGTTTGCAAATAGCCGTTCGCGAGGCCGGCGTACACGTTCGACAACGCGACGCCGGCATAGAGGTCGACGCGCCTGACCGGCCGGTAGTCGACCAGGAACGAGAGCGTATCGAACGTTCCGGCGCAGGCCGCGCTGCTGATATGGATGCCCGTGCCGGTGCAAGGCGCGGTCGAGTAGTTGTTCTGCAACGCGTAGTAGAACGCGCCAATCACATCGAGCTGGTCGTTTACCGCATATTTCGCGCCGGTCCAAAGGACGTTATAGATCTTGTTGATGTTATAGGCATTGGTCGTAACCCAGACCGTCGGGAATTTCTTGTTGTCGATGATATTCCCGGGCACATTATAGCCGCCGATCGTCTTGAAGCCGTTCGGATAGTCGTCGCTCGGGTTGGCCTGGCGGAAATATTCATAGCCGGCAAAGAGCGTCAGAGGCACGGGCGCAAACTTGTATTTGGCGAGCAGCAGGAGGCCGGTGTTGTTCGACAGCGTCGCCTTCAGGTCGTCTGCGTTGTAGAAGGCCGGGATGGCGCTGACGCACCCCGTCTGACCCGCGAAGGGCCCCTTCGTGAGGACGGCGCACGTCCCGTTGATGAGGCTGGTGTTGACCCCGTCCTTGGCGTAGCTGCCGACGCCATCAAGCGAGAGCACGCCGCCGAAGAGGTTGAAGTCTCCGCCGATCTGACTCTGCCACATCGAGGCCGAGCCGTTTCCCTGGTTGTAGCCGCCGATTTGCGCAAGTCCGGCGACCCGGAAATTCGCATAGTCCAAACGATATTTGATCGCTGTATTGGAGCGGGCGAGCTCGGTGTCGCCAAGGCCCGCATACATGCCGGTGAAGCCGAACGGCGAGAACGCATAGGCGCTGCCCATCGGATCGTAGGCGATCAGGCCATCGAGCGCGAGCGTGTTGACGCGCCCGCCGACGAGCGTGCCGTAGGTCTTGTTGCTGAGCCCGATGAAGCCTTGCGAGTTGTCCCATTGGCCGGCCCGGCTCGAGTCGCCGTTCGCGTTCTGCAGGACGAGCGCCTTGCCGTTGTTCTCGACTTGCGAGCGCTGCGAATTGGCCAATTCGCCCGAAAGCGGATCGAAGCCGGCTTCCAGCGTCCCGACGATCGACCAGCCATAGCCGATCGGCTCGGCCATCTTGACGCCGATCACCGACTGGTTGATGTTGTTCGGCGACCACACCCATTTCGAGCCGTTGCTCTGCTTGCTGATCAAACCCTGCGTGCCGTTGACGAACGCTGGGCTGAAGGCGGCGCCTTGGGTATAGTAGCTGAGACCGGCGTCGAGCGTCGCGTAGACGGTGAAGCCGGCGTAGCTCAGCGGGCAATCGATGGCGGTCGAATCGAGCCAGCTCCAGAGACTGGCGTAGCAGTTGGGCGCCGGGGTTGGGGCCTTCGCGGTCGGCAGGTCCGCTGCTTGAGCCATTCCAGCGAGAGCGACCGTCGCGAGCGCGGAAATCGCAAGTCTCTTCATGACTGCCCCAAATTTCAGCGGCTGCAACCCGTTGATCTCGGGCGTTTATCCGTTGACAGCCGCTTGATCGCTGTGACGCCAGCGCTGGCCTGATTTCCGACCAGCCGGGAATCGCATTGTTTGTAAAACCAAATTCAGAACTCGCGCCATGGCTGTGGCTGCTCAAAAAGCAGCGCTGCTCCGGCTTCTTAAAGCGTCAACGTGCCCCGCACGGAGAAAAGCAGGCGTCGCACGCCGTGAGAAACGATGTATTTTCATGGGTATATCGCGCCTCGCGGTCGCGTCGCCTGAGCAAATGGGCGATTTCCGGGCGGACAAAAGCGAAATTGCTTTTTGGCGCTGCGTGACGTTTCTGCAACAGGCCCCTTGATGGCTTCCGAGCAGGGCGATTGCGGCGCCTGCGGCTTAAGGCGACAGCGCGCCTTACTCGCGCGCCGCTTGCGTTTCGGTCTCCGGGTTCAACTCCTCGAGGCTCTTGCCCTTCGTCTCCGGCAACAGGCTCATCGTGACGACGGCGCCAAGCACGCTGACCGTCGCGGCGCCGCAGGCCGGCGCGATTCCGCCAGCCAATCCTTGTAAAGACGATATGTCCCTGGGGCTCGAAGATTATTTTCTCGGCGCGATCGCCGCGCTCATGTCACGTGATGCGGCAGGCCCGGCGCGACGATGCGGGCTATGCGGATCATAGGACAACGTCGCATGGCGCACAAAAGAGGTAAACGCGGCGTGTCACCGTAACCGAAGCGAATGCGATTGCAACTCGCGTGCAGAAAGGGGAAAACCTCTGACGTGACTTGGGGGGCGTCGCGGAATGCGTATTCGTGTTCTGTTGTGCACGGTCTCGGCGTACGGGCTCAGTTGCGTCAGCTGGCATCCCGCCGCAGCGCAAAGCCCGAGCTTCGACTGCAACAGGGCTCACCTTCCGGATGAAATCGCCATCTGCCGAACTCCGGAACTAGCGGAGTTGGACAACATCATTGCGGCGGCCTAGCCTACCTCAAGTCGACGCGAGGTAGGGGCTACGCGGATCAAGTTGGAATTCCATTTTGGCGGCTGAGGCAAGCGTGTCGGTACGACACGGGTTGCATACGCCAAGTCCAGGTTCAGGCGATCAACGCCTTCAGGTGGCCGGCGCGCCCATCGTGATGCCGCAGCCTTCGATGACAAGACCTTCGATGACAAGAGGGTTCGAAGCGACGAACTCTCAGAGCGATCCTTCAGCCGAGTTGCATCTGTGCCGAAATTCGAATGACGCAGCCGACAAGATCGCACATTGTTCCAATGTCATCGCGCAATCGAGCAACGTTTCCGCGCTTGTCACGGCCCACAATACGCGTGGTCTCGCCCTCATGGAGGCCGGCCAATTCGGCGAGGCTGTCGACGACTTCACATTCGTCATCAGGCATGAGCCGCAAATTGCGGGCTACTACGACAACCGCCAAAACGCCTACCGTCGAAGCGGGCGACTCGACGACGCGTTGAAGGACGCCAACGAAGCGATCCGATTAGCGCCCACCTATTCGTTTGTTTTTCGTGGCCGAGCGAACGTGTACAACGACATGGGCAAGTACGACCTTGCCGTGCTTGATTACGACCAGGCGATCCGATTAGCGCCGAACGACGGCGGCCTCTTTATCGACAGGGGCAAAATCCTCCGGACGCAATCAAAGTTCGACCAAGCGATCTCCGATTTCTCCCACGCGCTCGATCTAGACAAGAAGTGGACTGCGGCCTACCGGGAGCGCGGCTTGACCTACAAGCTCATGGGCCAGTCCCGGACGGCCGTCGACGACTTGGCGACCTATGATCGGCTACAGCCGGGCGACCAAGAGGTGGCGCTCGCTCTAACGGAGCTGGGGAGCCGTCAACAGTCTCCCGAGTCAAACAACACTCCTTCGGCGAGCATGCCGCCAAAGCAGTCGCCGTCCGAACAGCCTAGCGTAATCTCAGGAGCGACCGTTGTGCAGATGGTTCCCGAAGGCGGGACTTTTGTCGTTCCGGTGAGGATCAACGATCAGATCACTCTTAAATTCATCATCGATAGCGGCGCTTCCGATGTCAGTGTTCCAGCCGACGTCGTTATGACGCTTCTTAGGACTGGGACGATCACCGATGCGGATTTCCTTGGCACTCAAAAATATCGAATGGCGGATGGGTCAAGCGTTCCATCGCAGCAGTTCGTGATCCGCTCGCTCAAGGTTGGCGACCGGACGCTGAATGACGTGACCGGCAGCATCGCACCGGTAGAGGGGGGTTTGCTACTTGGCCAGAGCTTCCTACGCCGCTTCAAATCGTGGTCGATCGACAATCAGAGGGAAGCGCTTATCCTGAAATAAGCCAGCGGACTCGGTATTACGATCGCGATGATGAAAACCGACCTCTCCGACCTCTACCGGGAGTACATCGCCTGCCTCAACAGGCAGGACTGGCCGAAGCTCGGGCAATTTGTGCACGACGAAGCGTCGCACAACGGCAAGCGGATCGGCCTGTCAGGCTATCGCGCGATGCTGGAGCGAGATTTTCGCGAGATTCCGGACCTCCATTTCGACATCGAGCTCCTGATCTCCGATCCGCCGCACATTGCGAGCCGGCTGCACTTCGACTGTACGTCGCGGGGCAGGTTCCTCGGCCTGCCCGTCAACGGACAGAGCGTCTCCTTCAGCGAGAACGTCTTCTACGAATTTCGGCAAGAGCGGATCTGGAACGTGTGGGCCGTCATCGACAAGGCGGCGATCGAGGCTCAGCTTTCGCGGAAACCATGATCCAGCCTCTCATTTCACAAAGCGCTCGCCACAAAGCGCTCGCGCGAAGGTCGGCCGAACCCTGATAGGCTTCGCGCGGGATATTACCAGCTTCACCGGCGGGCTGATCGTATCCGGCCGGCCCGGCCGAGCAACTTCTCGGAGAAAGAGACATGCGTAGCTACAACATCGCCGCGATCGGCGGCGACGGCATCGGACCCGAAGTTGTCGACGCCGCTATCAGCGCGCTCAAGGTTTGCGCCGAGCGCGACGGCGGCTTCACGCTCGATTTTGAGAACTTCGACTGGGGATCGGATTACTACAAGAAGCACGGGGTCATGATGCCAGCCGATGGCGCCGACCGGCTTCGCGCCTTTGACGCCATCCTGTTCGGGGCTGTCGGCGCCCCCGATGTTCCGGACCACGTCACGCTCTGGGGACTGCGGCTCGCGATCTGCCAGACGCTCGACCAATATGCGAACGTCCGTCCCACTCGGCTCCTGCCGGGCGTCACGAGCCCGCTCCGCAGTGTGTCCGGTCCCGAACTCAACTGGGTGATCATCCGCGAGAACTCGGAAGGCGAATATTCCGGCGTGGGCGGCCGCATCCATAAAGGTCTGCCGATGGAAGCAGCCCAGGACGTCTCGCTGATGACTCGGCCCGGCGTCACGCGGATCATGCGCTACGCGTTTCAGATGGCTCGCTCGCGGCCGAGGAAGTTCTTGACCGTGGTCACCAAGAGCAACGCGCAGCGACACGCCATGGTGATGTGGGACGAGATCGCGTCCGAGGTCGCAGAGGAGTTTCCGGATGTGACCTGGGATAAGATGCTGGTCGACGCCATGACCGTGCGCATGGTCATGAGGCCGCAGACGCTCGACACCATCGTCGCGACCAACCTGCATGCCGACATTCTCTCGGACCTGGCCGCCGCCCTCGCCGGGTCGCTCGGCATTGCTCCGACCGCGAACATCAATCCCGAGCGCACGACGCCGTCGATGTTCGAGCCTATCCACGGCTCGGCGTTCGATATCGCCGGCAAGGGCGTCGCCAATCCCGTGGCGACGTTCTGGACCGCCTCGATAATGCTCGAGCATCTCGGCGAAAAGCCCGCGGCAGACCGGCTGATGCACGCGGTCGAGCGCATGACAGCCGATCCGGCGCTCCACACCCCCGACCTCGGAGGGAAGGCGACAACGCAGCAGGTCACAGACGCAGTGTGCGAAGCGCTGCGCCAGGCCAACGACTGACGATCCGGTCCGACCCCGGGCTAATCTGGATTAGTCTCGTTCGGCTTCAGCCTCTTGCTCCAAACGCAAAATATGCGCTCGCAGCATATCAAATCCCTCTTCGGCGACGTCGCTAAACAGCGGATCCCTATGATCGGTCAAGGTTGAAGCGATCTCCGCCCAATCTTGAGGCTCCAAAGCCTTGAGGGCGGCAGGAAAGAAATCACGATCTTCGATCATGATGTGGCGCCGCTCATGCTCTATGAATTCGCGAACGACAGTATGCACATGTTGCCGAAGGATTGCACGATTCGCCCGCGCACTGTCGACTGCCTGAGCGACGCGGCGCAAACGTTCGGCCCCTTCCTGGTGCTCGCGCGAGAGATCACCAACCTTCGCAGCCGCAGTGGGATCGCGAATTCTTAGCTTGGCAAAGACCAAATCTTCCTGGGGATGGTGGTAGACCTTCGGGTAAACTTTGAAATAACTGATAGTCGCGTGAATAATCTGGTAGTCAGGGCGATCACCGCGGTCGAAAACCTCAAGCTCCCGTTCGAGGACCGCTAGCAGCTTCTCGATATTGCGATGCTCTCGGCTCAGACGCTCAATGATCATGGCGGCGATCCACGGAGTGAACCATTAAGGAATGTAATCCATGACCAAACTCAAGCTTTTGCGCGAGATCAAACTTGGGCCCGAATAAGGTGCGGGCGATCCTGAATTTCCGAGCAAGGCGCAGGCTCTTCGAGGCCTCCCCGGATCAAATCCAGGGATCGCGGCAAACGTGACGTGTTCCAAACTCACCCCGCCAGCGCTACCTGACGGGCCCTTGGCTTCGCCAACGCCTCGACCGCTTGACAAAGTGTGTCAGGCCTTCTCCAGAAGTTCTATCACCTTGTTCGCATCCTCCCGCGAGTCCACCGCCACGTAGGCGAGAAACTGTGCGCCAATCACGGAGCCTGAGAAGCCGCGCAGGTTAATTCGCTGTTCGGCAAGCTTCTTAGTCAACTCCGCGGCGATGCCCGGCCGGTCACGGCCCATGACTCGAACGGAATGGAGGGTATTCGTCACGTTAAAACCCACCTGCGCGGCTGCAGCGATTTCCCTGTCACCCTGGAGGGGCGTGACGAACAACACTCCCTTGCCGGATTCTGCGCGCCGGGCGATGATGAATTGCAGGTCTGCACCCGCGTCCCGCAGCGTAGCCAGCGCCTGCGCAAGGCCGCCGGGTCTGTCTTCGATGGTTGCCGACCACACATCGACACGTTCCACGAGAAGATCCATAATAGCTCTCCATCCTCTCAACTGTGCGATCAGGGAAATCTGGGTCACAACTCGCCCAACAGCAAGGGTCCCGTCGCGAATTGTGTCGGAATTGGTCAGCGCGTCTTCGGGCAGGATGAGGCTGTCCGATCATGCGGCGAGGTCAATGGTCTGATCGGTCGGCTTTTCGGATAGGGTCTGCCATCCTTCGACCTTGCGCATGGTGATCTGGCCTGAAGCGAGCAGGGCCCAGAACACTATCGCGGCCTTTCGACGCAGGGAAGCACGGTCCGGGTCTTGATCCGGCGCTTGAACTCCTCGTGCAATCGCTCGATCGCGTTTGACGTTCGGACGGAATACAGTGAATACTAGTAACACAGAATACAGAGAATACAGTGACACATGCATCTTTGTATCAATGCCCTTTGCCTGCTCGAATGGGGAAAGATGCAACTATATTCCACTGTATTCTGTGTCACTGTAATCCCAGGTATTCCCAAGGCCTACGCCGGCGCATTCGCCAAATTCTCGCCGACATAGGGGCGGCGGCGGCTCCTCCCTCGGCGATTTTGCAGAACTGGGTTTCCTGGTCACGCTTTGGCTTGGCTTGGCGAGAAGGCGTCTGGCAGGCGCTCGCCGATTGGGGGAAGAGGGGCGCTCCGCGCTTGCCAACGAACGCCTTTTCGATCACATCGTCGTCGGGGCTGGCCTGGGTTCCCTTCCTCGAAGCTTGGGCGTCGAGGATGGCGCGGAGGCCGGCAAGCATCGCCGGCTGCCGCGCAACGTGAAGCGGTCGTGCTTGCCGAGTAGAAGCAAGAACAACAAAGGAGGAGCCAAGCATGAGTCGTCGCGCTGCGTTCGGCTTCTCTGCCGGCCTGACGGGGGCGGCCCTTCTCAGCGCCTGCTCGCCCAACCTCATGGCTCCGACGCCTGCGAGTTTCGCGGCTCCTCGGGATCAGGTCTACGTCGCCCGACCTGTCAACACATCCGACGATCTCAATCTTCTTTACGTCACCGACCGCGCGCCCACTTCGGATCCCCAAACTGGCGCTCTTTCCTACGGGTCCGAGCGTTCGCACACGATGAGTTTTGGATCGGTGGATGTTCGCGTCGAGCCGGGATCGAACGGGACAGCGGGAGAGGTCAGGCTCGGCGGAATCACGGAAATTGGCCATTTTCCCGAGGTTCCTTATCCCGCGGAGGTCACTTCCACCGGCTATCGCCGCGCGCCCCATGTCGTGGCCGAGCACGAAGAGGCGGTCGCCTCGCTCCAAGGCGAAGTTCGCCGCCGCCTGGCGAAGACCGAACGAAAGGAAGTCGTCGTTTTCATTCATGGCTACAACAACACGTTCAACGACGCGGCCATTGCGATGGGGAACATCTGCCACCTCCTCGGGCAGGATTTCGTTTGCGTCCTCCTCACGTGGCCGGCCGGCGGGTCGCGCGGCGCTTTCTTGGGCTACAACGTCGACCGAGAATCCGGCGAGTTCGCTGTCCCTGACATGCGAAAGGCCATCCGCGCCATCGGCGAAACCGACGGCGTCCGCGCAGTCGATCTCATCGCCCACAGCCGCGGCGCCGACGTGCTGGCGTCGGCGTTTGAGCAACTGGGCCGCGAGGGCTATGTTTCGCGCTCCTCGGTCACCGAGAGCCTTCGGGTGAGGAACATCGTCCTGTTCGCCCCGGACATCGACATCGACGTTGCCGCAACGAAAGTATTTGACGTGTTTTCCGATCCCGACGTGCCCTACGGCGCCAGGAAGGACCCCAGCGCAACGATCAAGATGGGATCGTTTCATCTGACGAACTATTCGTCGCCTGGCGACCAGGCTTTGGGCCTCGCAAGCAGTATCTTTGGCAGCACACTGCGGCTGGGCCAGTTGGATCTGCGCGGGCAGGCAGCGAGAGCGCTACGCGCGGACCCCGGCCATCTCGTCGACCTCATCGAAGTCGACGACAACACCGACCCCTTCGGGCACGGATACTTCCTGTCAAATCCAGCAGTGCGATCCGATTGGGTCGCTTTGCTGCGTTACCGACTGAAGCCGGGCGATCCTGGCCGGCCGCTAGTCGAAATCCACAAACCGTTTTGGCGCATAATCGGCGCTGAGACGGCGGCTCGCTAGCCAATTTGGTCCGCTGATATTGCTGTCCGACGGTTTCTGTGGGGAAGACAGTGGGAATACAGTGGGAATACAGAATACAGTGACACATGCCTCTTTACATCAATGCCTAATGAAGAAAGATGCAAGTGTCACCGTAATCCCCCACAATTGCCCCGAAGATTGACAACAAGTGGTCCATCGCTCGGCTTCCCTCTTCCGGTCTGAACCATAGCCGAAACGGTCTGCAGGCAGAATGTGCAACTGTCCGTTGTGATGAAAAAACCAGCCCCACCGGACGGACGGTTGATACTAATGGCGCTTCTTAATTGGGCTCCTCGTCCCGGTCACTAACGTAGCCCCATCAATACCAACATAACACAAATGATACTTCCAATCCCGATCATTTGACGGATGAGCGCTGCGTGATGTTCTTTGATTTCCGCTTCGACAAACGGAGCCATTGCGTCGTCAATCTCTGTCATTGGTGACTCCTTTTCGGTCCTCTGATCGCACAAGGGCCGTCTAGATTACGGTGAGATTACGGAGATTACGGTGACAGTTTACTCAATCCCCAACTCTCGGCTTCGGCCCACGCGCTTGCGGAGGGTGACGACGCGGTTGCGGCGGCGGCTGACTGCGTCGAGAGACGCGTCGTCGCCGAGCCGACGGCCGATCAACTCGCCGCAGCGTGGGCCGAAGGCCAGGTCGTCCGCGTCCGTGGACGACAGGCTCTGCTCCTGCCGGCCGGGCGGCGTCAGATCCCATCACATGCGCCTCGCGACCTCGAAGAACAACCAGCTGCCAACCGCGATGCCAACAGGCCAGAGGATGAACGGATAAACGACGTCGGGCATCAGACTTGTATGGGGCGATTGCTGTCAAGGGTGGCGATAGCGAGCATCTCCTTGTTCGATTGGCCCGCGACATCTCCTCGTCCCGACCTGACTTTCCTTCGGACACTGCGCGCAGTGGCCGTCAAGGGTGGCCGAAGGCCATCGCGGAGCGACTTGCCTTGAGGGGCCCGAGCACAGCGTCAAGCTTCCTCAGTCGGGCGACACGGGTGTGTCCCGCTCGTTCAGTTCAGTTTCGACAGCGGCGACGATACCGAGGGGAGCTCGCCATTGGGCGCGCGTCGCGCGTCACGAACTTGTATTCGGCCGACCACGAAGGTCGCACCATGATGCAGTCATGCGCATCGGCGGCAAAGCTCCGAGGGGCGGGCCCATTCTAAACCGCGGCGCGAAGGCCATAGTCCATGTCGGGTTGCCGCCGCCTCGGGCCGTCGTCTACAGGTCGGGCACCGTCGTGACGCTCGCCTGCAGCAACTCCGTTGTGGCTACGCTGCCGGGCGAAGCAGCAGACCTTCCGGCGCTTCGCCGGTCGTGGCGAGCCGCCACAGCGCGATGAGGAGCTTGCGCGCGAGCGCGACGATCATTGTCTTGCGCACGCCCCGCCGTGAGTCCGACGTTCGCCTCCGATACCATGCGCTGAGCGGGCTGCCCTTCTGGTGCACCAGATGACCCCAGGCGAGTTCGATCATCCCGCGGCGGACCCGAGCGTTGCCTGCTTTGGCGAGTCCCCGCTCGCGCCGTCTTTGCCCGCTCTCGTCTGGAGCTCCGGTGAGCCCGGCATAGCGCGCCAGTGCCCTACGGTCCCGGATCTCCCGCGAGAACACCTCCTGGATAAGCATGTCCGCGGACTCGACGCCGACGCCGACCACGCGTGTAAGGACATGCGCCGACGCATGGCGTGGCTCGTCTGGCGTCTTCGCCAGACGCTCGGTGCGGGTCTTCTCGATCTCCTTGATCTGCTGCTTGACGAAGCGCAGGCGGTCCAGGTCGCGCCGCATCTCGGCCAACGTGTTCGTAGGTATGGCGACGCCCTCCGGCGTGCGCAGGGCTTCAAGCTGGCTTGGCGCCCGAGCGAGATTGGGCCGGAAGCCGCGAATGCCGAGCCGGGCGAGATTGGCCTTCAGGCGGTTGACGATGCGTGTGCGCTCTCCGACCAGGACCTGACGCTCGCGGCTGGGTCGTCTCGCATCCTCGTCCTCGAGCGCGGGGATGGCCGCCATGCTGCAATGCTTCGGTTCGCCGCGCAGCCAGCCGAGGAAGGCGCGCTTGAGGAGCTCTGTGTCGAGCCGATCCGTCTTCACCCTTCGGTGCTCGCGCGACACCGGGACGCTCGACGGGTGGATCACATAGGCTTCGATGGATTGGGAACGCAGCCAGCGCGCCAGCCAGAAGCCATCGCGGCCTGCCTCGTAGGCAACGGCGATCCGGTCGATCGCGTGGCCGCGCTTCGCCGCTTCGTTGCGCCAGCGATGCAGAAGCTGCAGCAGCGCGTCGCGGTCTGGGCTAAGTTTCTTCAAGGGATAGCGATCGAGTCCCGGCACGATGCCCGCGACCAGCCAACTCGACTGGCCCATCTCGACCACGGCGATCAATGTCGCGTCTTGCTCGAGCGCGACGACGCATTTGCTCAAGTCGTTCTGCTTTGACATAGGGGCGCTCCATCGTTTGGTTGCCGCGACGAAGGCGCCAACGCCCGCCGCGCGCCCATAGAATCTAAACCCCATGGTGTGGAGACGAACCTGCTACGCATGAGCCTGCGTCCGGCGCGCGTGAAACGATTGCGCCGCCGCCTCGTCGAGTTTCGACCGTTCGGTCAGAGAGGCGTGCCGAGCCCGACGGTCATTCCCTTGCCGACCTGAACGAGCATCGCCTGAATGAAATCGGGGGCGAGAAACCGGGCGCAAGCCTGGCCGTCCGCGACGAGCGCGAGCATCACGGACCCGCCCGAACTCGCCATGACGGCGCGGTCGCCGGGAGGAAGCTTCCGCGAAATCGGGGGCAGCGCAACATAGAGCGCACGGACGAATTGGAACTGCTCCGGCGTCAGATCGGTCACCGTGGACACCGACTTCATTGCAGAGACGGGCACGCACTCCGGCGCTTCCTGATCCAGCCATCGGTCAAAGACGCCGGCGTCGCCGTCGCCGGCGAAAGCCGCGGTGGACGAAACAAGGCAACCCGCCGCAAGCGCGGCGACAATGATCGGCTTCATGATGTCCTCGCTTGGTTACGTGCGTTGAGCAAGTTAAGCGTATGCCTCGCCTCGCTCCATTGGACGTCCGCATAGCCGTTATGTCATTTCGGATGACAGCTATGGCGCCTTGGTTGGTGGCGTCCCGCCGCGTGGCGGAGGAGCCGCGAGGCGACCGGCTCGAGTCTGGCGCAGAACGTCAGCATTGATGAAAGCCGCGGAAGTCGTCCGCGCCGTGATTACGGTGACACATGCATATTTCTCCAAAAAACTGCTCGATGATGGTCCACAGCGTGGACCGAAGGCCGGTTCAGGCCGGCGACCCCTCCAAAGATTTATCGACATTTTCTTGCCAAATCGGCGCGACGGCCTCATGATCGACAAGGCTTCGGAAACGGCGAACGGCCCGAATTGAAAGAGGGACTCCTGCGAAGTAACGTCGACCATGCGATCTCGGGCCACCGCCACTTGCGAGGCGGTAGGAGCTGCGAAACCGCCCGGACGACCCGGGGGCGCCTTTTATGACCCGAGAAAAGGCGAGAGAAAAAATTTTTTCGGAGAATCGCCCGTAACTCATTGAAAAGGCTCGGTTCGGACGAGAGAATCCAAGGAAATCCAAGCTTTTCCAACCCCTCTTTGGCAGCATTTGCGCGCTCAAACGGGGCTCATCCAAGGAAATCCAAATCGGGCGCCCGCCCGGCGCGCACCGGCGGGTCAGGTCGCCTTGCCCGTCAGCCCGAGCGCCTTCAGGACGAAGGGCGCTGTCAGGCCCTGGACGACGATCGAGAACGCGACGACCGCGAAGGCGACGATGAGGATGTCTTCGCGATAGGGCAGGTCGCGAGGCAGGGCGAGCGCCAGCGCCAGCGCGAGCGCGCCGCGCAACCCGCCCCACCACAAGAGGTGCTGCTCGTTCAGGGGCACGGCCCAGCGCGAGCGCGAGAAGGCGAGGCAGATCGGATAGACCGCGACCGCCCGCCCGACGAGCGCGAGCAGGATCGCGAGCGCGAGCGCCCTCAAGCCCTCGTGCGCGAAATCGATCGTCGCCATCGCCGATCCGATCAGGAGGAACACGAGCGAGTTGGCGAGAAAGGCGGCGAACTCCCAGAATTCGAGCACGAACGTGCGCCCGTGCGCCGTGAGCGCCAGGCCGAAGCCGGTTTTCGGCCCCAAGACCCCAAGATTTCCCATGATGATCCCGGCGGAGACAGTCGCCAGCACGCCGGAGGCGTGCAAATGTTCGGCGATCAGGAACGAGCCGAAGGCGGCGATCGCCGTGACCGCCGTCTCGATCAGGTGATCGTCCGAGGTCCCGGCGAGAACGACCGCGACGAGCCCGACGACGAGCCCGACCGCGAGGCCGCCGCCGGCGACGCCCACGAACGCGCGGGCGACCGAGAGCGCGTCCCCGCCGTGCGACGGATCGTGCGCGCCCCACGCGAGGACGAGCGTGAAGAGGACCGCCGCCACGCCGTCGTTGACGAGACTCTCGGCCTCGATCAGGAGCCTCAGGCGTCCGGTCACGCCCGATTCGCGCAGGAGCGCGATCACGGCGATCGGGTCTGTCGCGGCGATCAAGGCGCCGAACACGAGCGCGGATTCGACCGGCCAGCCGAGCCAGTACGCCAGTCCGCCCGCGACGACGGCGGCTGAGAGCGCGACGCCGACGGTCGAGAGCGCCAGAACCGGAACGAGGTCGCGGCGGAAATCGCTCCAGCGCAAGTTGAGCGCCGCTTCGAACAGGAGTGGCGGCAGGACGACGTCGAAGATGAGGTCATGCGTCAGCGCAAGACCGGCCTGCGCCCGCATCGCCGCCAGCGCCGCGCCCGCGAACACGAGCCCGACCGTATAGGGCAAGCGCAGCCGCCGCGCGGCGATCGCGACCAGGATCGCAAGGCCGAGCAGGCTCAAGGCGCGGAAGAGGAGGACGTCCATGCCGCCCTGTTTAGGGCAGGACGGGTCCCGACGGAATCGCTCGACGCAGCGGAGGCTACTTATTCCGCCGCCGACAGTTGCGCGCCCGCGCGCAGGAAGCGTTCGGGATCAACCGGTTCGCCGTCGACGCGCACTTCGTAATGGAGGTGCGGCCCGGTCGAGCGGCCGGTCGTGCCGATGCGGCCGAGGACCGTCCCTTCCGCGACCGTCTCGCCTTCCTCGACCAGGACTTCGGACATGTGGGCGTAGCGGGTCGTGAGGCCGTTGCCGTGGTCGATTTCGACCATCGTCCCATAGCCGCCCATCGGGCCGGCGTGGATGACGCGGCCCGCCGCCGTCGCGCGGATTTCGGCGCCATAGGCCTGCAGGAGGTCGACGCCGGTGTGAAGCGCGAGGCGGCCGAGAAACGGATCGGCGCGGTAGCCGAAGGGCGAGGTCACCTCGGCGTCGCCGAAGAGCGGCTTTCGCACCGGCATGAACGGCATCAGCGCCGAGAGGCGATCCGCCGCCGCCACGTCGCGCGCGACGTGGGCCGCGGCGCGGTCGAAGGGCGGCGCGTTCGGGGCGACGTCGACCGGGACATAGGGGCCGCCGGTCGGCGCGGCCTCTTTCGGCGGCGCGAGCCGCATCGGATCGAGGCCGGTCTCGGCGACGACCGCCGCATCGCGGGCGGACGCCTCCGCAGCCGAGCGGTCGATGGCGCCAAGCGCGATCATCTGCCCGCTTTCGACCCGCTCGAGCGAGCGCTCGATCAGGTCGATGCGCGCCCTCGGGTCGAGATCGGCGTTGGCGGCGGCCGCCGCCAGGTTCGACGCCGACGCGGGAGCGTCGAGCCCGCTCAGGCTATCGCCGAGCTTGACCGACTTCGGCTGAACGGTAAGGCCGGTCGGGGCGTAGGCGCGCGCCGCGCCGTCGCCGGGCGGCGCAGGCGCGGCCTGCGGCTCGGGGCTCAGCGCGCGGATCGCCGCAAGAGCGGGCGCGCCGTCCTTCGCCTGGGAAAGCCGTGCCCCGCGCGCGGTCTCGGCGATGAGGGCGGCGACGACCGCGCCGTCGCGTTCGAGGCGCGCCTGGCGCGAGAGAAGGTCGCGGAGCTTGCCGTCCGTGAGGTTCCGCTCGAGAAGCCGCCGGCTCGCGATCTCGTCGGCATGGGCCTCAGCGTCGTTGAGGCGATCCTCGTAGGCCGCCTCCATCCGGGCTTCCCTGAACACGAGCGTGTGCAAAAATGCGTCGTGGAAGGCGAGATAGGCCGCCCCGGCCGCGCCGAAGCCGAGCGAGAGGGGGCCGAGCGCGACCAGCGCCCAGAGAAGCGCCGGCCTCAATCTCACGGTCCGGATCGCGCGCCCCCGTGAAAGCGACAGGGAATAATGCGTGTTCGGCAGCCGCGGCCGCGAAAAGCGCGTGTGAGAGGACATGCAATCTCCGGCCGTGCGGCTTCGGCCAGGTAATGAAAACGATTAAGGTTAACGCATTGCAAAAAGGGCGTAATATTCGCAAGGCGAGCGCGGCGGAGCGCGTCGCGGCCTGGAGGTGAAGAGCCCGCCTCAGAGGGCCTTGGCGGCGGCCAGAACCTCGTCCGCGTGTCCCGGCACCTTCACCTTGCGCCAGATTCTCACGATGCGCCCCTCGCGGTCGATCAGAAAGGTCGAGCGTTCGACGCCGAAATACTTCCGGCCGTACATGCTCTTCTCCTTCCAGACGCCGTAGGCCTCGATCGCCGACCGTTCGGGATCGGCGGCGAGCGCGACGCCGAGGGCGTGCTTCTGCTTGAACTTGTCGTGGCTCGCGGCGCTGTCCGGCGACACGCCAATGACGGTTGCGCCCGCGGCCTTGAATTTTGGCGCGAGGACCGTAAAGGCGATCGCCTCGGCGGTGCAGCCGGAGGTGTCGTCCTTCGGGTAGAAGTAGAGGACGATCGCCTTGCCCTTGAGGTCGGAAAGGCGCGCCGCGCCGCCGCCGTCGGTCGGCAGCGCGAAACTAGGGGCGGGATCCCCCGGGTTAAGGTCTTTGGCCATGTCGCCCTCGTTTTGTCTCATTGTCGTTTCAATGCGAGCGCAAGAGGCTGGCTGCGCCGCCCTCAGGCGAGATAGACCGGACGCGTGGCGCGTTTCAAGCGGCTGGCCCGCCGGCGCCGTCCCGGAAAGCGGGATCGGCCCCCGTGGATCGGCTCTGTCGTATCAGCTCAAGACGCGTCTGATGCCCGGTTGGGCGCACGGAGGACGAGCTTCGCTTGGTCGGTTGGTTTGATGTTGGAACGCGCGGCCGCGCCCGGGCCGCCATGCGCCGCATGGTCGAGAGCGCCGAGGGCCCGCGTCTCGAGTGCCGCGCGAAGGGCGGCCGCGCCCGGCTTGCGGCGCGCGTTTTCGTTCGCGTCGCCGAAGCGTTTGCGGTCTTTGCTCTGCTCGCCGTCGCCGCGCTCGCCGCCCGCCTGTCGCAAGGGCCGATCCGTCTCGAGGCCCTGCACGACAGCATCGCATCGAGTTCTGCAGGAGCGCGCCGGCGACCGCTATTCGGTCGAACTCGGCCCGACCTTTCTCATGCACGATTACTGGGGCGTCGGTCTTGGCTTTGGCGGATTGAAGCTCCGTGACGCCGAGGGTCGCACGGTCCTGTCCGCGCCCGCCGGCAAGATCGGGCTCGATCCGCTCGCAATGCTCCTTGCGCAGGTGAAGGTCCGGCGGGTCGAACTCGACCGGCTCGACCTGCGCCTGCGCGTCGCCCCGGACGGGACCCTGTCAATCGCCGTCTCGGGTGGCGACGCGACCGCCGGGCCGATCGCGCTCCCGGCCTCGGCTTCGGGACTCGAGAGCGGCAATCTCGCCACGCTCATTCGCGCGGGCGCGGAGGCGCTGGCAGGTGCCGCGAATTCGATCGACCGATTTACGCTAGCTAACGGCCGTTTCTCGATCGACAACGAGGCGACGCACCGCTCGGTGACCTACAAGGATTTCAATCTCGTTTTCGACGGCTCGGGCGACGCGGCGAGGGCGCGAATCTCTGCCGTCGGACCCGACGGACCCTGGTCCGCCTCGGCGGTCGCCGCCACGGGAGACGCGCCGACGCTTGCGGTCGAAGCCCGCGACGTCAGCCTCGCCGACATGGAGACGTTCGACAAGAAGCCGCCGCCGCTCTTCGCGGAAGGGCCGATCGCGCTCCGGTTCGACGCGCGTCTCGCGCCCGATCAAAGCATTCAAAGCCTGACGGGCGCCTTTACGGTCGGCGCCGGCCGGGTCCGCCTCAACAACCCAGACGCGCTGCCGTTCCTCGTGGACGAGGCCTCGGGCAAGATCAGGTGGGAGGCCGCCGAGAAGCGCCTGCGCATCGATGGGCTGACGATCCTCGCGGGCGAAACCCACCTCATGGCGGACGGCTGGATCGAGCCGCCGCGGGACGCCTCGGGCGCCTGGGCGGTACGGCTCGAGTCGAAGGATGCCCGCTTCGGTCCCGAGCACCCTGGCGCGAAGCCCGTGACGCTGAATTCGCTGATCTTCGACGCGCATTTGCTGCCGCTCGAATCGCGGTTCGTGGTCGATGAACTTTCGGCCAAAGGTCCGACGGTCGACGGCGGGCTCAAGGCAGAGATCGCGCCGGACGGCCCGGGCGTCTCGCTCAAGCTCGACATTCGGATCAACCCGAGCGTCATGTCCGACGTCGTGCGCCTGTGGCCGCAGTTCATCAACCCTGACGTTCGCGACTGGTGCGCGCAGAATCTGCACGGCGGGGAGATCCAGGGCGTGATGGCGGCCAACTGGTCCGCCGCGGATCTCGACGCCATGGCGCACAAGCGCGCGGTGCGGCGGGAGAGCGTGCATGGCTCGTTTTCGACGCGGGACGTCGGCGTCGATCTCATGCCCGGGCTGCCGATGATGGTGTCGGGGGAGGCCTCGGGCGACTTCACCGGCCGCAACTTCAGCGTGTCGGGCAAGAGCGCCACCATGATGCTCTCGCCGACGAGGCGGATCCAGGCTGACAACCTCGTCTTCGCCGTGCCCGACACGACCCCGCGCCCGATCGTCGACGCGCAATCGAGCGCGCATCTGAGCGGATCCGCCGATGCGCTCGCCGATCTCCTCAGCCGCGAGCCCCTGCGCAAGCAGGCGGGTCTTGAGATCGATCCGGCGACGGTGCACGGGCAGGCCGAGGGCGATCTCGTCCTCGCTCTCAAGCTCGGCAAGACCGCCAAGCCCGACGACACCCAGTTCCACGCGACGGGCGCGCTCACGAACCTCACCCTCGACAAGTTCATCGGCGACGCGAAGTTCGATCAGGCGAACGCGACCTTCGAGGCCGATCGGAACACGCTCGCGATGGCGGGCGACGGCCAGCTGTTCGGCGCGCCAACCCACATCGACGTCAGTCGCGCGCCGGGCAACGAAGGATCGGCCACGTTGACGTTCGCGCTCGACGCCGCTGCGCGCGCAAAGCGCGGGCTCAACTTCGGCTGGCTGACGGGCTCGTTGCCGGTCAAGCTGACGGCGCCGCTCACGCGCGCGAGCGCCGACGTCGAGGTCGATCTGACCCCGGCCGGCATCGACAACCCCGTTCCCGGCGTCGTCAAGGCGGCGGGCAAACCCGGAAAAGCGACATTTACGGCCAAGCCGGCGCCCGAGGGCGCGTCGCTGACAAACGTCGCGGTCGACTTCGGGACCGCCCTCTTGCGCGGCTCGGCCGACGCGGGGGTCGACGGCTCCATTCAGGCGGCCAAGTTCACGCAAGCGCGCATTTCCGCGGGCGATGATTTCAAGGTCGACGTCGTCAACGCCGCGAACGTGATCAAGGCGACGGTGCGCGGCAATACGCTCGACGCGCGGCCCTTCATAAAGTCGCTGACCCAATCCGGCTCGCCCTCGCAACTGGGCGAGAAGGACTTCGACATCGACATGAAGATCGCAACCGTGATCGGCGCCAACAAGCAGTCGATCAACAGCCTCGAGCTCAATGGGTCGCGTCGCGGCGGCGAGGACCGCCTCCTCTTGCTGCGCGGGCGCATTGGTCAGGGAGTCGTCACTGCGGGGCGCGGCGTTGGCGGAGACCTTCGCCTGACGACGACCGACGCCGGCGCGTTGGCTCGCTTCGCCGACCTCTACGGACGCATGGAGGGCGGCAATCTCAATCTTATCGTCAGCACCGGCGGCGACGCGAGCGCGGGAACCGCGACCATCTCGAATTTCACATTGCGCGACGAGCCTGCGTTCCGAAAGCTCGTCGCCGCGGCCCCGGCGAGGGAGGACGGCGTGGTCGATCCAACGTCGGTGCGCTTCCAGAAGATGACGATTGACTTCGAGCGCTCGCCTGGCCTGCTCGATATCAGGGACGCCGTCATCTACAATCCGAGCATGGGGCTGACCACGGCGGGACAGATCGATTTCGCCCACGGCGACATCGACGTCAGCGGCACTTTCGTGCCGGTCTATTCCGTCAACAACATGCTCAGCCAAATTCCGCTTGTCGGCATCCTGCTCGGCGGCGGGCAGAACGAGGGCGTATTCGGCCTAACCTATCACGTGCGCGGATCGCTGAATTCCCCGGAGGTGACCGTCAATCCGCTCTCGGCGATCGCCCCGGGCATCCTGCGCAAGATCCTCGGCGTTGTGGACGTGACCGCTCCGCGCGGCGTAAGCGACCCCGATGAGGCGTCGCGCCCGCCGGCCCAGCGGTAGCCGTCATGTGAGAGGCCTTGGCCCGAGACTACGTAGTTTCCCCTATTGAAGCACAGCGACAAATTCTGTGAGTCAGCACCGATAACAGAGAGGAAAGCCGGGAGACCCGCATGTTCCACGACAGCAAGGAACTCGAGGCGATCGTTGCAAGGCGCGAGACGATCGGGACCGCGGCCGCGGTCAACGCGTTCTGCGACATCTGCATCGAATCCCTGAGCCTGCAGAAGAAGCTGATCGACAATGCGCGAGCCTTGTTTCTCAGCGCCGCCAATCCGAAGGACGGCAGGGAAATCGCCCGCACCATGTCGGTCTTCATGGAGACGTCCTATCGGGACGTGTCCGAGAACGCGGAGGCCGCTTACGGCGTCTGGCGCCGGTTCCTCAAGGACGCGGCATCAGCGAATCGACGCGCGCCATTGCGGGACTGATCCGCGCGTCCCGGCCCCGAAGACGCGCGTGAAGCGCGACGCGGCTGGCTCATCAGCCGCTCGAGACCTCGCGCGCTCAACCGGGAGTTAAGAGAACGCTTCGTGTACAGACGCCCGAAGTTCGCCTAGACCAAAACGCGAACTTTGGTTTGTTCCCGCCCGCTATCGACTTGTGATCGTTCGAGGAAAATAGAATCTCAGGCGAGCGGGGCGCACTGGCGCCGGAAGTCCGCGCCGCAGCCGGGTGCTCCCGTCTGCGACGAAAAGCGCAATTCCGCTCGGGCCTTCTTTGTCAATCGATTCCGATCATCACGTCCGACGCTTTGATGACCGCATAGGCCTTCTGCCCTTTGGCGAGCTTCAGTTGCTCGACCGCTTCGTTGGTGATGGACGCCATCAGCGTCGTTCCGCCGACCTCGATCTCGACATGCGCCGTGGTCGCCCCTTTGTGGACTTCCTTGATCGTCCCATGAAGCTGGTTGCGCGCGCTGATTTTCATCGGGTTCCCTTTCTTAGAGATTGCGGACGCGCCGCTTGCGACTAGTATCGTGAGATATAACGGCGGCCTGACCATAGCCTTGCGGCAAGGCCATGGGAAGGCGCTTCCGCGGTCGGGAATGGGTGGATCATGATGGTGAAGCTCGGAATGCTGGCGGGCGCCCTCGCCGCGCTCGTGATCGGCTTCGCGGGCGCGGCCGAAGCCGGAGAGACCAATGTCGCGGTCGCGGCCAACTTCACCGAGCCCGCGAAGGAAATCGCCGCGCTGTTCAAGGAGAAGACAGGGAATCAGGCAATTCTGAGCTTCGGCGCCTCGGGCCCGATCTTCACCCAGATCAGCCATGACGCGCCGTTCCAGGTGTTCCTGTCGGCCGACGAAGAGCGTCCGAAAGCAGCGCTCGACGGAGGATACGCGGTTCCCGGAAGCCTTTTCACTTATGCGATCGGCAAGCTCGTGCTGTGGAGCAGGGTCGTCGACGTGACCAAGGGCGCGGAGGCATTGAAGGCGGGCGCCTTCGCCAAACTTGCAATCGCCAATCCTGCCGCCGCGCCCTATGGAACCGCAGCGATCGAGACGATGAAGGCGCTCAACGTCTATGACGCGCTGAAGCCGAAGCTCGTGCAGGGAAACAGCATCGCGCAGACCTTCCAGTTTGTCGACACGCGGAACGCCGAAGTCGGCTTCGTCGCGTTTTCGCAGCTCTTCGGTGTGACCGCGGGCACGCGCTGGGTCGTTCCGCAGAACCTTTACGCGCCGATCCGGCAGGACGCCGTGCTCCTGAAGAAGGGCGCGAACGATGAGGCGTCGAAAGCGTTTCTCGAATTCCTGAAAAGTCCCGAGGCGCGGGCGATCATCGAGAAATTCGGCTACGCACTCGACTGAGCCCGCCCTTGGAAGCCCTCGCCCATATCTGGCAGCCGGTCGTCCTCACGATCGAACTGGCGACGATCACGACGCTCTCGCTGCTCGTTGTCGCAACCCCACTCGCCTGGTGGCTCGCGCGCTCGCACGCGTGGTGGAAGGAAGGCGTCGCGACCGTCGTCTCGCTGCCGATTGTGCTGCCCCCGACCGTGCTCGGCTTCTACCTCCTGATCGCGCTCGGCCCCAGCGGAGTGGGCGGCGCGATCGCGCCGCTCTGGGGCGCGCGCACGCTCGCCTTCACCTTCACCGGCCTCGTCATCGGCTCGATCATCGCCTCGATGCCGTTCGTCGTGCAGCCGATCCGCAACGCCTTCGTCGCCATGGGCGACCGGCCGCTCGAGGTCGCCGCGACCTTGCGCGCCTCGCCCTCGCGCGCCTTCTGGACGGTCGCGCTGCCGCTCGCAAGCCCCGGCCTGCTCTCGGGCGCCGTGCTCGGCTTCGCCCATACGGTCGGCGAGTTCGGCGTCATCTTGATGATCGGCGGCAACATCCCCGGCCGCACGCGGATGATGTCGACCGCGATCTTCGACTATGTCGAGACGATGCAATGGCAAGAGGCCAACATCCTCGCCGGCGGCATGGTCTTCTTCGCCTTCGCCGTCATCCTCACGATGATTCTGATCGAGAAGCGCTTCGCGCGCGCCCGCGCATGAGCGGAGACGATACGATCCGCGCGGCGTTCAAGGGCGTGATCGGCAAGTTCTCGCTCGACGCCGCCTTCACGGCCCCCGCCAAGGGGGTGACGGCGCTGTTCGGCCCCTCGGGCTGCGGCAAGACGACGGTCCTGCGCTGCATCGCCGGTCTCCTCCGCCTGAGCGACGGCGTCTGCGACATCGACGGCGACGTCTGGCAGGACCGGGACGGAACCTTTCTGCCGACCTACCGCCGGCCGCTCGGCTACGTGTTCCAGGAAGCGAGCCTCTTTCCGCACCTCTCGGTACGGAAGAACCTCCTGTTCGGCGCGCCGCGCGGCGAGGGCGCGAAGCCGGGCGCGATCGGCTTCGACGAGGTCGCCGACCTCCTCGGCGTGACGCCGCTGCTCGACCGGTCGCCGCGCAATCTCTCCGGCGGCGAGCGCCAGCGGGTCGCGATCGGCCGCGCGCTCATGTCGCAGCCGAAGCTCCTGCTCATGGACGAGCCTCTGTCGGCGCTCGACCGGGCGACCAAGAGCGAGATCCTGCCGTTCCTCGAACGGCTGCGCGATCGTCTCTCGCTGCCGATCGTCTACATCACCCACGACATCGCCGAGGTCGAGCGGCTCGCCGACCACGTCGTCTTGATGGAGAAGGGCCGCGCGCTTGCGGCGGGCCCGCTCGCCGACCTGCAAAGCGATCCGGCGCTGCCCTTGGCGACGGCGCGCGACGCCGCGGTCAGCCTGGTTGGCGTCATCGAGGCGCACGATGCGCGCTACGGGCTCTTGACGCTCGCCGTTCGCGGCGGACGCTTCGTCGTTCCCGCAGCCCCGGCCAGCGTCGGCGAGCGCCGCCGCATCAACATCGTCGCCGGCGACGTGAGCCTCGCGCGCGAGCCCCCTGGCCGAACTTCGATCCTCAATGTGCTGCCCGCGCGGGTCGTATCGATGAAACCGATCGAACTCGAACCAGGTCGTCGCCGTGATCGCGCTCGGAGCGGAAGGGCAGGGCGCCCGGCTTCTCTCACGCTTGACCCGCATGTCCTGGGATCATCTCGGCCTCGCCGAGGGCGCGCCCGTCCACGCCCAGGTCAAGGCGGTCGCGCTCGCGCCGGGGGAAGGCGGGGAGGAGTAGGCTCACCGCTCCGCTGTCATGATCGTCTTCAGCGGCGGCACGCGATCGACCGTGCGCATGAACGCCTTCGTCAGGGTCCGGGTCACTCTGTTTTCGTTGTGAAATTGCGCCATCGCCGCGAGCGAGGTCCGGACCGCGCGGAATCCGTGGTCGATCATGCGCCGTTCGTAGTGGGCGAGCGCGTCGGGGAGCGGGCGGTCTTCGCGCGCCGCGTCCGCAATCGTCTCGCGCAGCAGCGAGGCGTCCCGGAGCGCCGCGTTCGCGCCGACCCCGCGGAACGGCGGCATGTTGTGCAAGGCGTCGCCGAGCAAAGTCACGTTGGTGGTCCTCCAGGGCGCGACCGGGCTCGACGTCTTGACCGGGAACGATGTGACGCTTGCCGGATCGCTCATCTTGACGAGGCCGCGCAGCGTCGGTGACCATTCCGTCATGAGCGCTTCGACCTTCTGCTTGAGTTCGTGGCCGTCGAGGTCCGCGAATGGCTTTTCCGCGCCGAATCGCTCTCGGCGCGCGGAGAAACCCCACATCACGTATTCCTCGCGGTCGCCCGCTTCGCCGCCCGCGCATGCGTCGTCCGCGAGATCGCGGTACTGCATGACGCTCACGAACATGAAGCAGCCGCGCGGGCCGAGAATCGGCGTCGGTCCGCGCATGAGCGCCTCGGGCATCAGCGCGCGCGTGCGCTCGTTCAGGGGCAGTTTGCCGCCGACCGCCACGATCCCCGTTTCGATGCGCTGGGCTTCTGGCAGCAATTGCGTGCGGACGGCCGAGTTTGCGCCGTCGGCGCCGACGAGAAAATCCGCGGTCGCGCTCGCGCCGTCGGCGAAATGGGCGGTCACGCGCCCGTCCGCTTCGCGCTCGTAAGCCACAAACCTCTTGCCGAAATGAACGATGTCGTCCAACCCATCGAGAAGGACGCGCCGCAGCGCCGCGCGGCCCACGGGCCGTTCGCTCTCGTCGGAAAGGCGGTCGCTGTGAGGGAAATCGATGGCGAGAAGCCGGTTCAACTTGTGATCGAGAAAGGTCACGGCCCGGCTCGGCTCGCCCGTGTTCATGACGAATGTCTCGAACACTTTTCGCGGCAGGCAGGACTTCAGCGCCTGCCCGCCCGACGCGCTGATGCTGAGGCGATAGCCCTCGACCGGACTGGTTTTCGAAGCGTCGCGCTCGAAGACGCGGGTTCGAATTCCGTCCTGCTTGAGCCCTTGCGCGAGACAGAGCCCGCCGACGCCCGCGCCGATGATCATGACTGCGAATTGATCCATGGCTACGCTCCCTTGTCGATGACGACGGCAATAGGCTCGTGCGCGCCGCCGAATTCGTGTACGGTTACGTCCATGAATATAATATATGGACGGCACAGTCCAAGAATTACGAGGATCACGAATTGGTGATCGAGACGGCGCGGCGCGGCCGGGGCCGACCGCGCGACCTCGAAAAACGCCGGGCGATCCTGGACGCGGCTGGCGCGCTCTTTCTCGAACGCGGCATTGCTGCGACCTCGATCGAGGCGGTCGCGGAGCGCGCATGCGTGTCGAAAATGACCGTCTACAGTCATTTCCCCGACAAACCGGCGCTGCTTGCTGCCGTTTTCGAGCGCAATCTGAAAGAAACCGTGCTGCCTGAGCTTGCCGAGGACGGCGGCGTTCCGGCGCTGGAGCGGCTTTGCGAATTTGGCGAGCGGCTGGTCAGCTACTTGACGCAGCCCGAGATCGTGCGGACCGCCGCCGTCATGGCGGCCGGCGCCGCTGAATTTCCCGAACTGGCCGCGGCCTTCTATGCGGCGGGCCCCGCTGCGGTTCTCGAACGGGTCGCCCGCTTTCTCGAGGCGGTCAGCGAGCGTGAAGGGCTCCGCGTCCCCGACCCCGCGCTGGCCGCCGAAGAGCTCGTCTCGGCGTGGCTCGGCGTCGACCAGCTCAGGCAGAGCCTCGGCGTGTCCGGCCCGCCGTCGCCCATGGCGATCTCACGCCGAGTGAGATCCGCGACGGAGGCGATGCTGCGGGGATGGAAGGCGTAAGCCCAGGCGATCGGTCGCGGCCCAGCGAACGCCGTTTCGGATCCGATTGTGAGATCGCATATCTGCGCGTAATATTTCGGGGCCTTCCGGCGTCGAAATGGCGCGTGGGTTCAGGACCGCCGAACCGCCCGGAAACAGAGCGTGGGAGGATAAGATGGCAGCGCAAAGCAAGTGGCGTCTATCCGGCGACTATTTCGAAAACTGCAATTGCGACGTCGTGTGTCCTTGCCTCGTCTCAACGGCGGCGCCGTTGACGGCAAGGCCGACCCAGGGTGTGTGCAACGTGCCGCTGGTCTTCCATATCGACAAGGGCGACTATGACGGCGTCGCGCTCGACGGCCTGAACGTGGTCGTGGTGGCCCACACGCCGGGTCCAATGGCTGACGGCGACTGGACGCTTGCCGCTTATGTCGACGAGCGAGCCGACGAGAAGCAGACGGCTGCGCTCGGCGCCATCTTCGGCGGCGGCGAGGGCGGCCCGATGGCGGCGTTCGCGCCAATGGTTGGCAAGCATCTCGGCGTGAAGAAAGTCGCGATCAAGTACAGCATCGACGGCAAAACTCGATCGGTGGAAGTCCCCGGCGTCATGCATTTGGCTGTCGAGCCTCTACCGAGCCTGCACCCCAGTGGCGAGACCTGGGGCGCGACGGGTCATCCGGTTGCGCCCGACAAGCTCGCCTTCGCCGTGGGCGCCAAGGGCAACACGTTCGCAGACCACGGCATGCGATGGGATAATTCAGGCAAGAACGGCCACTACGCGCGGATCGACTGGTCGAACTAGCCCACATCGAGAACCTCGGCCATGTCCGACGCGACGTTCGACCGTCTCATCTTGCGCGATCGATGGATCGTCGGCGGTTGCGTTGTGCTGATCGCCGCCCTCGCCTGGGTCTGGCTGTGGCGAGAGTCGGTGGCCATGGGGCCTGACACGTCCATGCCGGGCATGGAAATGCCGGGCGCAGCGATGGTCCCGCCGTCGGACGCCGCAGCCTATCTGACGAGCGCGGTCGTCATGTGGTTCCTGATGATGATCGCGATGATGCTGCCGTCCGCGGCGCCGATGATCCTGCTCTATGGCGGACTGGCTCGGCGCGCCCGGGCGCAGGGGGCGGTCCTGGCGCCGACGTCGGTTTTTGCCGCAATGTATCTGGCCGTTTGGGGCGGGTTCTCGGCGCTAGCGGCTTTGGCGCAATGGCTGCTCGTGCGGTCGGGCGCGATCTCGGAAATGGGTCTTGCTTTCGGCAATCAACGCATCGGCGGCGCTCTCCTGATCCTCGCCGGCCTCTACCAGGCGACGCCGCTCAAGCGGGCCTGTCTCGACAATTGTCGTTCCCCACTGTCATTTCTGATGAGATCGTGGCGGCCGGGCTGGGTGGGCGCGGCGCGCCTGGGCCTCGCGCACGGGATCTCCTGTCTGGGATGCTGCGCGCTGTTGATGGCGCTTCTGTTCGTTTTCGGGGTGATGAACCTTGTGTGGGTCGCGGGCTTGGCGCTGCTCGTTCTCGCGGAAAAGACCCTTCCCATACGAGCGCGCGTCGCCCAAGCGGCGGGCGTCGTCTCGGCAATCGTGGGGCTCGTTATGATGGCAGGCATTCGCTTTCCAGGCTAGGACGCGCGCCAGCACGAGCGAAGGGCGGCGGCGGGGATGGCGGGCGTAGTGGATGCAATCAGCCACTTCGAACCCGCGGGCCGACGGACGCAGAACAAAAGTGCTGCCGGTTCAGCGTGAGCGGACAGTTATGCCGTTGAGCCACGCGCCGGCTACGACCCCGAGCAGGAAGACCAGGAGAAACGTGAGAAGCGTGAACGTATTCATCGAGCCCCGCTGCCGCTGCTCGCGAACCCGAGCGAAGCAGCGCTACAAATCTTCATGCTCAACGCAGAGTAGCGCCGCGCGTTCCAACCAAGCTGTGACCGACCTCACAGCATAACTTGACCTGCGGTTCAGCCCGTCACCGGGGCTAAGCCGACGAGCTCCGGGTTCGTCGGCGCCGGTCGAATGCTCAATCTCACGGACCTTCGATCCCCGTCTGGCCTTCGGACCTTTCTGCAGTAATCGATGGTGGTCCCAGCCGCGCTGGGCTGTCGACCTTGAATTTACCTGTTTCACCTCAAAGTGGCCGCGCAGTTCCGCCGAATTTTAAAATTTGAACCACCACTTGCTTTTGCCGGCCATCGAGTAACGTGAACGATCGGCGCCAACGGACGGTGGATCGTCCGTTCGCCTTGATCACGTGCGAAGTGCGCCTGCTCTCGTCGTGATGGAATCAGGCGCTCCTGCATTGGGCGTCGTCGGAGCCGTGCGGGCTTTGGGCGCGAAGCTTGGGGGCGTTTGGCCCCGACGCGCATCTTGGCGGCGTTCGGCTGGCTTCGCTCGCCAAATCCCCGTCGCCCTAACGGAAGTTTAACCTTAACAACCCCTAATGCGCCCCAGGGCGGCTCCGGGGGCGGGGAACCGCGGTCGTTTCGTTGACGCCCATGGGGTCCCATGCTATCCCACGCCATCCCGTCAACAGACCGCGCCTCCGCGCCGCCGCCGTCGAGCCCCGCTCGGCAGGCAGGCGCGGCGTCGCGCGCCGAGGCCGCGCGCGGTGGACCGTTTCCTCTCCCACTTCCTCCATCGCTTCGACGCCAAGGGCCGCGTCTCGATCCCGGCCCCGTTCCGGCAGGTTCTCCTGAAGGACGGCTTCGAGGGCGTCTACGCCTATCCTTCGCTCGACGCCCCCGCCCTCGACTGCGGCGGCTTCAAGCTCCTGGCCGAGATCGACGCGCTGCTTCAGACGATGCCCCCCTATTCGCCGGCGCGCGACGCCTTCGCGACCGCGCTCCTCGGCACGAGCGAGATCCTGCGCATGGACGCGGAGGGACGCGTCTCGCTCGACGATCGGCTGAAAGCGCCCCTGGGCTTGCGCGACGAAGCGGTGTTCGTGGGCCAAGGGCACAAGTTCCAGATCTGGGAGCCGTCGCGCTTCCAGGCCCATCTCGAGGAGGCGCGGGCGCGCGTCCGGCGCCTCAGGGCCGAGCGCGGCGCGGACGCGGCGCCGTGATCCAGGCGCCGCGCCACATCCCCGTCCTTCTCGCAGAGGTTCTCGAGGCGCTTCAGCCGCGCGACGGGAGCCTCGTCATCGACGCAACCTTCGGCGCCGGCGGCTATTCGCAGGCGCTCATCGATCGCGGCGCGCGGGTTGTGGCGCTCGACCGCGACCCTTCCGCCATTCGCGCCGGCGCCGGCCTCGTCGCGTCGTCCGGCGGCCGGCTCCGCCTGGTCGAGGCGCGCTTCGGCGCACTCGATGCGGTCGCAAACGACCTTGGCCTCGACGCGGTCGACGGCGTCGCATTCGACATCGGCGTCTCGTCGATGCAGCTCGACGAGGCCGAGCGCGGCTTCTCGCTGCGCTACGATGCGCCCTTGGACATGCGCATGGGGAACGAGGGCCGCACGGCGGCCGATATCCTCAAGGATGAGGACGAAGCGACGATCGCCGACATCCTCTACCATTTCGGCGAGGAGCGCGCCGCCCGCCGCATCGCGCGCGCCATCGTCGCGGACCGCAACGCGGCGCCCTTCGTGTCGACCTTGCAGCTCGCCCAAATGATCGCCCGCGTCGCGCCGGCGCGGAGGGGCGAACTGACCCATCCGGCGACGCGAACCTTCCAGGCTCTGCGCATCGCGGTTAACGACGAGCTCGGCGAGCTCCTCAGCGGCCTCGCCGCCGCCGAACGGCTGCTTCGTCCGGGCGGGCGGCTCGCGGTCGTCACCTTCCATTCGCTCGAGGATCGCATCGTCAAGCAGTTCCTGGCGGGCCGTTCGGGTCGCGGCCGCGCCGCCTCGCGCCTGCTGCCGGGCGAACCGGTCGAGGCCGAGCCGACCTTTGAGGTTCCGCGCGGCCAGCCGGTCGAGCCGGGCGCGGCAGAGATCGAGGCCAATCCGCGATCGCGCTCGGCCAAGCTCCGCTTTGCGATCCGGCTTCAGGCCCCCGCGCGCGGCGCTGGCGGCGCGATCGGGGCGCTGACGCGACTGCCCGCGCGAAAGGTGAGGTGAGGGGGGATGTGGCGGCTCTTGCATGCGGCTGCGATCGCCGGGCTGATCGGATCGGCGGCTTACGTCTACGGCGTGAAATACCGCACCATCTACGCGTCCGAGCAGCTCGTGAAGGCGCGCCATCTGGTCGCCAAGGAGAAGGATGCGATCAACCTCCTGCGCGCGGAATATGCCCATCTCGCGCGTCCTGACCGAATTCAAGCGCTCGCCAACTCGAAGCTCGGCCTAGAGCCGCTGTCCCTGAGCCAGATCGCTGCCGTCGCCGACCTGCCCGAAGCCCAGCCCAAGGTCGATTCGATCGGCCGCACGCTCGAAATCTCTCGGCTTCATGAAGGACACCGCGACGCCCGCGGCGGATTCGGGCGGCGCGACCCCGCCGGTGAGGTGAGATGATGGACGAGCCAAAATCCAAGAGTCCGGCATGGGCGAGACGACCGAAGCGTCTCGGCCCGGTGAGCCGCGCGGTCATCGCGCTCTTCCAAAGCTACGTGCCGAAGAACTTCGGCGTCGATCTCGAACCTCGGCCCGCGGGAAAGCCGAGCGGCTCGCTGCGTACGGCTCTGACATTCAGAAACCTGAGGGCGTTTGCGCGCGCCCTTCTGATGACCCGGCTCGACCGGTCGGGCGCGCGCATTCGCACCGTTTCCTTCGGCTTGTTCGCGGCCTACGCCGCCATCGCCGTGAAGCTCGTCGTGCTTGGCGTCTCGCACGATCCGCCGCAGACCCTGAAGCAGGTGGCTGACCAGGCGGTGTCCGGCGCGCGGCCCGATTTGCTCGATCGCAACGGCGAGATCCTCGCGACCGACGTTAAGACAATGTCGGTCTTCGCCGAGCCGAACCGTATCATCGACAAGGACGAGGCAGTCGAGCTGATCACCGCGGTGCTGCCCGATGTCGACGCGAAGGAGCTGCGCGAGCGTCTCGGCTCGAAGAAGGGCTTCGTCTGGGTCAAGCGCCATATCACGGCGAAGGAGCAGGCCGAGATCTTCCACCTCGGCCTGCCCGGCGTCGGCTTCCTGCCGGAGAACGAGAGGATCTATCCCAACGGGCCGGTCGGGGCCCATGTGATCGGCTATGTCGACAAGGACAATGTCGGAATTGCCGGCATGGAGAAATATCTCGACCAGCAAAGCCTGACCGATCCGCATGTGCCCGGCTTCGTCGTCGACCCGGACAGCCTCAAGCCGGTCAGGCTATCGCTCGACCTCAGGCTGACGCACGCGCTGCGCGACGAGCTTTTGGCCGGCATGGAACGCTTCCACGCCAAGGCCGCCGCGGGAATGATCATCGACGTCAATACTGAGGAAGTGCTCGCACTCGAGTCTCTGCCCGATTACGATCCCAACGAGCCGCTCGACGCGCAAGATCCGTCGAAGATCAACCGCATCAACGTCGGCGTCTATGAGATGGGCTCGACCTTCAAGGCGTTGTCGCTCGCGATGGCGCTGGAATCGGGCAAGGTCAACCTGGGCTCGCACATCGATGCGCGCGACTCGCTGCGCTACGGTCGCTTCACGATCCACGATTTCCACGCCACCCACCGGGTACTGACCGTGCCCGAAGTGTTCACCCATTCCTCGAACATCGGCACCGCGCGCATGGCGCTGATGGTCGGGGTCGAGGGCCACAAGGCGTTCCTGAAGAAGATGGGTCAGCTCGACCGGCTGCGCACCGAGCTGCCGGAAAGCGCGGAGCCGCTTGTGCCGAAGCGCTGGGGCGAGCTCAACACCATGACCATCGCCTTCGGCCAGGAACTCAACGTCGCGCCGCTCCAGGCGGTGATGGCCGTCTGCGCGCTCGTCAATGGCGGCAAGATGATGCCCCCGACCTTCCTGCCGCGCACCCAGGAAGAGGCCGACAAGATCAGCCGTGGGGTCGTCAGTCCCCAGACGTCGGAATCGATGCGCTACCTCATGCGATCGAACGCGACCCACGGCTCGGCGAGCTTCGCCAACATTCCCGGCTACTACGTCGGCGGCAAGACTGGCACTGCCGACAAGATCATCCACGGCCACTACTCGCAAAACAGGGTGTTCAACACTTTCATGGCGATCACCCCGGCGAACAAGCCCAAGTACCTGTTCCTGACGCTCTACGACGATCCGCAGCCCGCGCCCGAGGATCACGGCTACCACACCGCCGCTTACAATGCCGGCCGCGTCGCTGGCGCGCTCATTCGCCGCGTCGAGCCGCTCGAAGGCGTGCCTCCGGCGAAGGAGTTTCCCGACCACCCGTTCCCCATCATCGCCCGTTTGGGGTATGGAGCCGACGCCGACAAGACCGGCAAGGAGTGAGATGGTACGGCTAGGCGACATCGTGGATTTGAACGGGGACGCGCTCGCGGGGCGCGAAATCGGCGGAATTGCGTTCGACAGTCGCAAAGTGCGGCCGGGCGACGTCTTTTTCGCGCTGGCTGGAACAAAGGACGACGGCCTCAAGCACGCCGGAGAGGCGCTCGCGAAAGGGGCGGCGGCGATCGTCGCCGAACGCGAAGCACCGGTTGCGGGCGCGCCCTTCGTCCGGGTCGCCGACGCGCGGGCGGCGCTAGCCCATGCCGCGGCCCGTCTCTATCCGCGCCAGCCCGGGACGGTCGTCGCCGTGACCGGGACCAGCGGCAAGACCTCGGTCGCCGCCTTTGTGCGGCAAATCTGGAAGTCGCAGGGCCTCGAGGCGGCCTCGCTCGGCACGATCGGCGTCGTTTCGCGGCCGATGACGGTGTACGGATCGCTGACGACGCCAGACCCGGTCGCGCTGCATCAGACGCTCGAGCGCCTCGCAGAAGCCGACGTCACCCATCTCGCCCTGGAGGCCTCCTCGCATGGCCTCGACCAGAAGCGACTCGACGGCGTGAAGTTCGCCGCCGGCGCCTTCACCAATCTGAGCCGCGACCACATGGATTATCACGCGACGGTCGAGGACTATCTGGCCGCCAAGCTGCGCCTCTTTCATGAGCTTCTGCCGGAAGGCGCGCCGGCGGTCGTGGACGCCGACAGCGCGATGGCGCCCCGCGTGATCGACGTCGCGCGGGCGCGCCGCCTCAGGGTCGTTTCGGTCGGCGCCATGGGCGAGACGATCCGTCTTGCCTCCGTCGCGCGAGAGGGCCTCGGCTCGGCGCTCGAACTCGAGTTCGGCGGGAGAAGGCGGCGCGTAAAGCTCCCGTTGCCGGGCGATTTTCAAGTCTCCAACGCGCTTGTGGCGGCGGGTCTCTGCATCGCGACGGGTAGCGAAGCCGACGCCGTCTTCAAGGCTCTGCAATCGCTCGAAGGGGCGCCTGGGCGCCTCGAGCGCGTCGGCGAGACACGCGGCGCCGCCGTCTTCGTCGACTATGCCCATAAGCCCGATGCGCTTGAGAAGGCGCTCGCGGCTCTGCGTCCCTACGTGACTGGCCGGCTTATCGTTGTGTTCGGCTGCGGCGGCGACCGCGACGCCGGAAAGCGGCCGATCATGGGCGAGATCGCGAGCCGCTCTGCTGACGTCGCGATCGTGACCGACGACAATCCGCGCTCGGAGGATCCAGCCGCGATCCGCGCCGCGATCCTGGCCGCCGCCCCTCGCGCGATCGAGATCGGCGACCGTGCCGAAGCCATCAGGGCAGGCGTGGCGATCCTGAGGCAAGGTGACGCGCTTCTCGTTGCGGGCAAAGGTCATGAAATCGGGCAGATTGTGGGCGACAGAACGCTGCCGTTCAGCGATGCGGACGTAGCGCGCGCGGCTTTGCGGGAGGAAGCATGACAGCGCTGTGGACCCAATCCGAACTTTGCGCGGCGCTCTGCGCGCGCCCCAGCATGGCGGTGTCCTCGGCTGTCGCAGGCGTTTCGATCGACACGCGCACGCTTGAGCTCGGCGATCTCTTCTTCGCGATCGAAGGCGAGACGCACGACGGCCACGATTATGTCGCGCGCGCCTTCGAGGCCAGCGCCGCCGCGGCTGTCGTGAACGTCGAGCGAGCGCCCGCGCTCGCGGGTCTCGGACCGGTGTTTGCGGTGGACGATACTCTCCGGGGGATGGAGCGCCTGGGCGTCGCCTCTCGCGCACGATCGCGAGCGCGCATCGTCGCAGTGACCGGATCGGTCGGCAAGACAAGCGCCAAGGAGATGCTGCGCATGATGTTGTCCGCCTGTGGCGCGACGCATGCCTCGTCGGCCTCCTACAACAACCATTGGGGCGTTCCGCTGACCCTGAGCCGGATGCCGGCGACGACGGAGTTCGGGGTCTTCGAGATCGGCATGAACCACGCGGGCGAGATCGCGCCGCTCTCGCGCATGGCGCGCCCTCACGTGGCTCTGATCACGACGATCGCTCCCGTTCACATCGAGCATCTCGGCTCGATCGAAGCGATCGCGGACGCGAAGGCGGAAATCTTCGCGGGACTGGAGCCGGGGGGAATCGCGGCGCTCAACCGCGATGCGCCGCAATTCGACCGCCTTGCCCAGGTCGCGGCCGCTCACGGCGCCCGCGTCGTCGCCTTCGGCGCGAGCCAAGATTGCGACGCGCGGCTGATCGAAGTCGTCGCCGCGGGCGAGGGCTCGCGCGTGCGGGCCCGTATTCTCGGACGCGACATTCGGTTCGATCTCGGGGCGCCGGGCGTGCATATGGCCGAGAACGCGGTTGGCGCGCTGCTCGCGGCGGAGGCGCTTGGCGCGAATCTCGAAACCTGCGCCGCCGCCTTGGCGCGCTTTGCGCCCCAGAAGGGCAGGGGCGTGCGCTTCTCGATTGCGACCCCCACCGGCCCGGCGACTATCATCGACGAGAGCTACAACGCCAATCCGGCTTCGATGCGCGCGGCGCTCGCGTTGCTCGGCGCGGCGAAGCCCGGGCCGAACGGCCGCCGGATCGCGGTTATCGGCGACATGCTCGAACTTGGCGCTGAGGGCGCCGCGATGCACGCCGAACTCGCCGCCGAACTCGCCGCCAACAAGGTCGATCTCCTGTTCGGAGTGGGGCCGCTCACACGAGCGCTTTTCGAGGCCGCGCCAGTGTCGATGCGCGCCGCCTGGGCCGAGCGGTCGAGCGAAATGACGGCGGAAGTCGCGCATGCGTTGCGAGGCGGGGACGTCGCCATGATCAAAGGGTCGAACGGCAGCCGCATGGGTCCGCTCGTCGCCGCGCTCCGCGACCATTTCGCCCCTGCGGACGCATAAGGTTAGGACGCCCGATGCTCACGTGGCTCGCCGATATTCCCCACCTTCCCGGCGCCTTCCATCTTTTTCGCTACCTTACGTTTCGCACGATGGGCGCTGCAGGGACGGGGCTCTTCCTCGTGCTGTTCTTCGGCCCTGCGATCATCTCCGCTCTTCGCCTGAAGCAGGGCAAGGGGCAGCCGATCCGCCTGGATGGTCCCGCCTCGCATCTTCTGACGAAGAAAGGCACGCCCACGATGGGCGGCCTGATGATCCTGTTTGGATTGTTCGCATCGTCGCTTCTGTGGGCGGATCCCGAGAGCCCCTACGTCTGGATCGTCCTCTTCGTCACTGTCGGCTTCGGTTCGATCGGGTTCTACGATGATTATCTAAAGGTGACGAAACAGTCGCATCTCGGCTTTTCCGGACAGGCGCGGCTCGCGGCGGAATACGTCATCGCAGCGCTCGCCTGCTTCGCCATCATGCGCGTCGGCGGCACCGGGGCGAGTTCGCTCGCGCTGCCCTTCGTGAACGGCTACGTCTTCGATTTCGGCTGGGCCTATCTCTTGTTCGGGCCGTTCGTGATCGTCGCTTTCGGCAATGCGGTTAATCTGACGGATGGCCTCGACGGACTTGCGATTGTGCCGGTCATGATCGCCGCGGCGACGCTCGGACTCATCTCCTACCTCGTCGGCAGCGCGTTTTTCGCCCATTATCTGCTGATCAATCACGTACCGCTTTCCGGCGACCTGATGGTCGTGTGCGGCGCGCTGATTGGCGCGGGGGCAGGGTTTTTGTGGTTCAACGCGCCCCCCGCCCAGATCTTCATGGGCGACACGGGCTCGCTTGCGCTCGGCGGGCTGCTTGGAACGATGGCGGCCTCGGTCAAGCACGAGATAGTGCTGGCGGTGATCGGGGGCCTCTTTGTGATGGAGGCGGCGTCCGTCGTCGTCCAGGTCGCCTCGTTCAAGCTCACCGGCAAGCGGGTGTTCCGGATGGCGCCGATCCATCATCACTTCGAGCAGCTCGGATGGTCCGAGCCGCAGATCGTGATGCGTTTCTGGATCGTCGCGTTCGTGCTCGCAATGATCGGGCTTGCCTCTCTCAAATTAAGGTGACGATGACGCCGGTCGAAACCCTCCGCGGGCAGAGCGTCGCCGTCTTCGGCCTCGGCGGATCGGGGCTGTCGACTGTGCGCGCGCTGGCTGCGGGCGGCGTCGAGACCGCGGTCTGGGACGATAACGTCAAGGCGCGCGAACGCGCCGCCGAAGCGGGCTTTTCGCTGGTCGATCTTTCTCGAGCGGACTGGCGTGGGTTCAGATTTCTGGTGCTGTCGCCCGGAGTCCCGCTGACCCATCCGGAGCCGCATTGGACGGTGAAGCTTGCCGACGGCGCCGGCGTTCCGATCATTGGCGACATCGAGCTTTTTGCGCGCGAGCGCGGCGCGCGGGCGCCGCAGGCTCCGTTCGTCGCCGTCACGGGCACCAACGGCAAGTCCACCACGACCGCACTGATCGCCCATATCTTGAGAGAGGCGGGACGCGACGTCGCCCTTGGGGGGAACATCGGCGTGCCGGTCCTCGACCTCCCGCCGCCGGCGAACGACCGCATACATGTGATCGAGTGCTCATCCTACCAGATCGACCTCGCGCCCTCGCTCGCGCCAAGCGTCGGCTTGCTCATCAACATCACGCCCGACCATCTCGACAGGCACGGCGATCTTCAGCGCTACGCTGCGGTCAAGGAGCGGCTCGTTGCGCAGTCCGAAATCGCGCTGATCGGCGTCGACGACGATCCGTGCCGTGAGATTTGCGCCCGCCTGAAGTCGCGCGTCGGTCCGCCGCGCGTGGTTGCAGTCTCGGGAGGCAATGACCCTCTGGCCGACGTCTTCGTACGCGCGCGAGGCATCGCCGAGCGCAGTGACGCGTCGCCGCCGGTCGATCTTGCCGGCGCCCGCGCCTTGCGGGGCGATCACAATGGACAGAACGCGGCCTTCGCTTACGCGGCCGCGCGCGCGCTCGGCGTCGAATCCGGTGACATCGCATCCGCCTTGCGATCCTTTCCCGGTCTTGCGCATCGGATGGAGGAGGTCGGCCGGAAGGGGCGCGTCTTGTTCATCAACGACTCGAAGGCGACCAACGCCGACGCGGCCGAGAAGGCGCTCAAGTCGTTTCGCGACATCTATTGGGTTCTCGGCGGCCAGCCGAAGGAGGGCGGCGTCGAGCCGCTGCGGCCGCTCTTTTCTCGCGTCGCCAAGGCCTATCTCATCGGCGAGGCGACCGAAGCGTTCGCGCGGACGCTGTCCGGCGCTGTCCCCTTCGAGCGCTGCGGGACGCTTAGCGCTGCGGTTTCCGCGGCGGCGCGGGACGCGTTTGCGTCGAGCGCCGCTGAGCCTGTCGTCCTGTTGTCGCCCGCCTGCGCGTCGTTCGATCAATTCGCCAATTTCGAAGCGCGGGGCGACGCCTTTCGCGCGACGGCTGTCGATCTCATCGAGCGGCGCTGCGGGGAAAGCCTAAGCAAACGAAGTAAGGAGCCTTAGTCCATGGTGTCGAGAGCGGAACGCGGCCCCGTCGCCGACTGGATGCGCACTGTCGACCGCTGGCTCCTGGGCTCGTTCGTCGCACTGATGGTGATCGGTCTCGTAATGGCGCTAGCCGCGAGCCCCGCGGTCGCCGAAAGGCTCAACCTTTCGACCTTCCATTTCGTCGACCGACAGGCGCTGATGCTCGTGCCGACCGCGATCCTGATGATCGCGACGTCCTTCCTCTCGCCGCGCCACGTGCGCCGCGCTGCGCTCCTCCTCTACATCGTATCCCTCGCGCTGATCGTTCTCGCGCTCATGTACGGCGCCGAGGTCAAGGGCGCGCGGCGCTGGATTTTCGGGCTGCAGCCGTCGGAGTTCATCAAACCCGCGTTTGTCGTTCTGGCCGCCTGGGCTTTCACGGAAAGCGGACGCAAGTCGCCGACCGCGATGCTGGCGAAGGTTCTCTCGTTCCTCTTGCTTCCGCTGACGATCTTGCCTTTGATTCTCGAGCCCGATTTCGGTCAGACAATGCTGGTGTCGATCGTCTGGTCGGCGCTGTTTTTCCTAGCGGGCCTGCACTGGTTCTGGGTGGTCGGGGTCGGCGGGCTCGGGGTCGCGGGCGGCTTCGCCGCCTATAAGCTCTCACCCCACGTGCATGAGCGAGTCCTGCGCTTCATCGATCCGGACTCGACCGGCGGCGTTGTCGATACGTTTCAGGTCGACACGGCCCTGCAGAGCATTCTCTCGGGCGGATGGTTCGGCCGCGGGCCGGGCGAGGGCGTCTACAAGCGCATTCTCCCGGACGCGCACACCGATTTCGTCTTCGCGGTGACGGGCGAGGAATTCGGCATGGTCGCCTGCATGGCGCTGATCCTCTTCTTCGGCTTCATCGTGCTGCGCGGACTTTGGCTCGCTTCGCGCAACCAGGATCCGTTTTGCCGCTTTGTCGCGGCCGGAATGACGGTCATGTTCGGGGTGCAGAGCTGGATCAACATGGCCGTCAACCTGCGCGCCATGCCGGCCAAGGGCATGACCCTGCCGTTCATCTCCTACGGCGGCTCGTCGCTGCTTGCGCTCGGTCTCGGCATGGGCTTTCTGCTCGCCGCCACGCGAAAGCGCCCGATCGCCGATCTGCAGCATCATCTGATCGCGGCGGAATGAGTCAGGCGCGTTGCATTCTGTTGGCCGCCGGTGGCACAGGCGGCCATCTCTTTCCTGCGGCGGCGCTCGCGGCCGCCTTGGGCAAGCGCGGCGCGGAGGTCGAGCTTGCGACCGACGATCGCGCGCTGAAGTACGGGCAGGACTTTCCCGCCCGCGCCGTGCACGCCTTTCCTTCCGCGACGACGACGGGCGCGGGAGCGCTCAATAAGGCGCGGGCGACCGCGAAGCTTGCCGCCGGGGTGGCTGCGGCGCTCGTCAAGTTGAGACGCATCAAGCCGCGCGCGGTCGTGGGCTTCGGCGGCTATCCGACCGTGCCCCCCATGATCGCCGCCTCTTTGTTGCGCATTCCGAGCGTTCTGCATGAGCAGAACGCCGTCATGGGGCGCGCCAACCGCTTCTTGAGCCCGCGCGTCGCGCTCGTCGCCTGCGGCTTTCCGGAGCTCAAAGGCGCGGATCCCGCGACCAAAGCCAAGACCCGCTACACTGGCAATCCAGTCCGGCCGGCGGTCATCTCGGCTGCGTCGACGCCCTACCCCGATTTCATCGGGCAGCTCCATCTGCTCGTGACCGGGGGTTCGCAAGGCGCTCGGATCATGGCCGACGTGGTTCCGCAAGCGCTGGCGCTTCTCAGCCCCGACGAGCGCAAGCGGATTCGCCTCACCCAGCAAGCGCGCGGGGAGGACAAGGCGCGGGTGGCCGCAGCATGCGCGCGAATGAACTTCCCCGTCGAGGTCGCCGAGTTCTTCCCCGATCTGCCGGCCCACATCGCGAACGCGCATCTCGTCATCGGCCGCGCCGGGGCTTCGACCGTCTCCGAGCTTGCCGTGATCGGCCGACCCTCGCTGCTAGTGCCGTTCCCGCACGCGCTCGATGCGGACCAGGCGGCCAATGCGGCGGCGCTTGCGGCTTCTGGAGCGGCGATCGTCCTGCCGCAGACGGATTTCACGGCCGAAAGACTGGCCGCCATCTTGCGCGATGCGCTCTCCTCGCCAGCGAAACTTGCGGAAGCGGCGAAAGCCGCCAAGGCCGCAGGCGTCGCCGACGCGGCGGAGCGCCTCGCCGATCTGGTGCTCGAGGTCGCCAAGCCGGCCTAGCGGCGAAGCCGCGCTCCCGGGCTTTCTCGCCGTCCGGGACACGCGGCGCCGTCATCACGCTTCTGGCCGTGATCGGGCTAACGCACCGGGAAGCCTATCGTGATATTTTCGCCGTCACCGCTTTGAAGACGGCGGCGGTGTTCGTAGCGCTCGCTCGCCGTCTATAGCTTGACCGGGCTCTACTGACGTGGGGCAACGTCGGCGCTTCGGACCGGGCTGGCGCTACGCGTCCCCGTTGGCATAAGGTTTGGCGAGCCTGCAAACTGCCTCCGATAAGGTGACGATGCCGCGCAACCAACGCTCAGAAAGCGCCCTCTATCTGCTTGCGGGCGACCTGATGAGCTCTCCCGCCATCGCCGCTCAGGCGAAGGCGTCCGTGTCGTCGGTCGCCCGGCTCATGCTGGAGTCCGGCGTGGGCGGGATTCCAGTTGTAGACGCGGCCGGCTCGGCGGTCGGCATGGTAAGCGACGGCGACCTCATGGGGCGTCGAAGCGACGCGCATCGCCAATGGTGGCTCGAGATGTTGGCGCGCGGCGCGCCGCCGGACGGCTTTCCCAAAGCCCAGTTGGAGCGGCCTGTCGGCGAGGTCATGAGTTCGCCTCTGATCACCATCTCGGCCAAGGCGCCGGTGCAGGACATCGCCGAAGCTTTGCAAGCGCATCGAATCAAGCGGTTGCCCGTGATCGACGAGGGAAGGCTGGTTGGGGTCGTCAGCCGTGCCGACCTCCTATGCGTGGTCGAGAGCGTGCCGGCCGCCGCGCCGACTCGGGAGGGCGAGGGCAGCGGGCTCCTCAGCTTTCTCGAGTCCTTGATCGGCGGAGCGTCGCTGCGAGGAGGCCCGGAGCGGCCCGCTTCGCAACCGCCTCAGGAGGAAAGGCAGCAGGGCCCGCGCGCCCTGTCCGCCGCGGCCTTTCGCGAGGCCGCGCGCGCCTACAAATCGGAAAGCACGGACCAAAGGGAGGCCCGGAATCGCGAGGCACAGCTTGAACGCCGCCGGCAGATCAAGGTGCTGCTGGACCATCACGTAAGCGGGGAGCTGTGGCGTGAACTGCTCGACCACGCCGAACTCGCGGCGCGCAGCGGGGAGCATGAATTGATGATGCTGCGCTTCCCTTCGGACCTTTGCAGCGACGGCGGCCGGAAAATCGACGTCGCCGAGGATGGATGGGAGGGAACGCTGCGCGGCGAGGCCGCCGAGCTTTACAGCCGCTGGCGCACTGAGCTGAAACCTCAGGGCTTCGGTCTCAGCGCCCGCATCGTCAGTTACGAAGACGGAATTATCGGCGACATCGGCCTCTATCTGACCTGGGTCGATTGAGCGGCGTTAGCAGCCACAAAACGCACGTCCTCGGCCCTCTCCTTTCGTCACAACCTCCTGTTTCAACGGACCACTTTTGGGGTTGCCAAACCCGCACCATGGGAGGAGAATTATTTTCGGAGCGGCGATATTAGCAAATCATTCTTTGGCGGATCAATCATGCTTACTCGAGTAGTGCTGTCGCTTATTGGCCTTGTCTCCTGTGCGGCGTTCGATACGGCGTCTGCTCAGGTCGCCGTCAACGTCACAACTCACCACAACGACACGTTCAGGACGGGTTGGAATTCCAACGAGACCGTGCTGAACGCCAGCAACGTCAACAGCATTTTGTTCGGCGTCCTAGCGCAGACAGCGGTGGACGACCAGGTGGATGCACAACCGCTGGTCTTCAATAATGTCGTGTACGTCGTGACGGAAAACAATACGATCTATGCTATCGATGCGGTGGCCGGAACCGTGCTTCAAAGCCTTAATCTGGGCGCGCCGGTCCCACAGAACAAACTACCCGGAGGATGCACCAACAACGCAAACCATGTGGGCGTCAGTTCGACGCCAGTTATTGACGTTACGGCCAGTGTTATGTACGTCGTAACTTACACTTACGAAATTAATAATCCAGTTTACAGAATTCATGAAATATCTCTCCCGAACTTGACGGAAATAACGAATACTGAAATCACAGCCTCGGCTCTGTTGAGCGACGGGCAAACCGTCCTCAACTTCACCCCCCAGTATCAGCGGCAGCGCGCCGCGTTGCTTGAGGCGAACGGCAATATATACGCCGCCTTCGCAAGCTTTTGCGATCTGGCTGCAAACGCGTCCCGCGGCTGGGTGTTGGGCTGGAACGCGGGGACTTTGACCCCGCTTCCCGCCAATGAAATGACGAACACCCAAACGAATGCCCAAACCCCTCAACCTGGCACAACGAATTCGAAGTTCAATAACTTCTTCCTGTCGTCGGTATGGATGTCCGGCTACGGCATCGCGACAAATTCCTCGGGGGATCTTTTCTTTACGACTGGAAATTCGAATACCGTACAGGCCAACAACATCCAGGAAAGCGTTGTAAGGCTTTCCTCTGATCTGACTACCGTCAAGGATTACTTTACTCCTTACAACTTTGAATATCTCGAGGGACGCGATTGGGATTTCGGCTCAGGTGGCCTGATGGTGCTGCCTGACCAACCGGGTCCGGTTCCCCACCTTGCGGTCGCTGCAGGAAAGTACGGCTACTTGTACACCATGGATCGCGATCCCGGCATGTTGGGGGGCTACGTACCCGGCGGTCCGGACAAGCCGACCGCCGTGGTTATTCACAATTGCTGGTGCGGTCCTTCCTATTACGTTGGCGCCGACGGGATCGGACGCATCGTCAGCAGCGGCGGTTTCTCCGTGTATACATACACAATCAACACGGCGAAAAAGAACCCCCTGACCTTCGAAGCGAAGAACACCCTGCCGACTTGGGAACAGGACCAGGGCTTCTTCACCTCGATTTCCTCCAACGGCACGCAGGCAGGCTCCGCCGTCATCTGGGCCGTGTCTCGACCTATCGCAAGAACGGCCCCCTTCAACGTGAGCTTGTACGCCTTCAATGCGGCGGCGATCAGCGGCAGTCTTCCGCAAATCTATTCCGCGGTCGCGGGAACCTGGCCGAACGTCGGCGGCAACGCGAACATCGTTCCGACGGTTGCAAACGGCAGAGTCTACGTCGCAAGCTACAAAATGCTGACAATGTTCGGACTTCTGCCTTCTCAGATGTCCGCTCAATCAAAGGTGAACCGAGCCCCCAGCGTCCAGGCGCAATCGGCTGCGCTACCGGCGACGGCCAACACGGCGCAAAGCCCGAGCCCAGCCGGATCGCGGATTTTCGGAACGATCATGAGCGTGGACGGAGATCAGGTGGTAGTTCAGTTACGATCGGGCAAGAACGTAACTGTCGATCTCACTGAGGCTTTGAAGCGCTTCCGCTCGGTCATTCCAAGCGTGGGCGAGTATGTCGAAGTGCGAGGATCGACCGAGCCCGGCGGCACGATGACCGCAAGCAGCATGCTGCGGGCAAAATCGCCAGGAACATGGGGACCGGATACGCCATAGCGGAAGGGCGCGCGCTTTACGAAAGGGCAACCGTCGCGGGCAATATCCCGCGACGACCGGCCCGACCGATAGCCTCGACCTCCGCCGACGCCGCAAGACGCTCCTCGCTTCGGGTCGGGGGGCGCCAGGGCTGACATCGGAGTTCGTCGCCGCTATAAGCTCCCGCACGTCGGCAAGCCAAAATGCCCGAGACGCTCGCACCAGAGAGGGCGGATCAAGTCCGCTCGCGATGGCGTTTGAGCAGGCTAGCCGTCTGCGAAACTTGAAAGGTCCTCATGCCCGGCTCAACCTTGAGCAGCGCGACGCTTGACGAGCGGCGCAGACGGATTCTGTTTCGCGCCCGACGGCGCGGCTTGCGCGAAATGGATCTGGTGATGGGTCGCTTCGCCGACGCCAATCTCCGGACGATGTCCGAAGCGGAACTCGACGAATTCGAGCGCCTGCTCAACGTCCCGGATCCGCAAATCCTGGCGTGGATTATGGGCGAAGCCACGATGCCGGTCGAGTTCGACACGCCGCTGTTCGCGAAGCTTCGCGTGGCGCCGCGCGAGGCCTTGGCAAGAGTTGAAGACCCGTCGTGACGAATGTCGCGCACGCCGCCAACCGGCCTGCTGGAATTGGCGAGCCGAGCCTGCTCGCTCCCGCTGTGCGCCGTCTTAATGAAGGCGGCGCCGTTACGCTTTGCCGGGCGCCCGAGGGCTACGACGCCTTCGTCGTCGCCGACCTGACGCGCGCTCTGGCGACTGCGGGCGAAGCCCGCTCTGTGACGCTCGTCTTCGTTGCGCGCGACAGCCTGCGCGCCCAGAATTTCATCGACGCGCTTGGCTTCGCCGCGCCCGAGATCGAGGCGCTTTATTTGCCCTCGTGGGACTGCCAGCCGTACGATCGCGTCTCGCCGAATGCAGCCGTTTCGGCGGAGCGCATGACGGCGCTGGCGCGACTCGCGCGCTCGCGCGGCGCCGTCGAGCGGCCACGCATCCTGGTCGGATCCGCGAGCGCGCTGACGCAGCGCGTGCCGCCGCTCAAATATGTCGGTTCCGCCGCGTTTTCCGCGGCGCCCGGCAACAGCGTGCGCATGGACGAACTCGCGCTTTGGCTCGAGACGAACGGCTACGCCCGCGCGAGCACCGTGCGCGACGTCGGCGACTACGCCACGCGCGGCGGCATCCTCGACCTTTATCCGGCAGGCGCGCCGGCGCCGATAAGGCTCGATTTCTTTGGCGACACCCTGGAATCGATCCGCACGTTCGATCCCGAGACGCAGCGTAGCGTCGGCCAGTTGCGTGCGCTCGATCTCGTGCCGATGAGCGAGGCGCGGCTGACGACCGAGACGATACGCCGGTTCCGCCAGGCTTATGCCGCCGAATTTGGCGCGCCGACGCCCGACGACGAGCTCTATGCCGCGGTCAGCGAGGGGCGTCGCGCGATCGGCCTCGAGCATTGGCTGCCGCTTCTCTACGACAAGCTCGACACTTTGTTCGAGTATGTCGGGGACGCGCCGTTCGTCCTCGACGCCCGCGCCGAGGAGGCAGCAAGCCAGCGCATCGCGCAGGTCGCCGACGCCTACGCCGCCCGCCGCGCGGCCTATGCCCAAGACCCCGTCAAGGCCGATTACAAGCCGCTGCCTCAAGCGCGGCTTTACCTGACCGAAGACGAGTGGAGGGAGCGGCTTCATGCTTCGCCGCTCGCGCGTCTGACCCCGTTCGAGGCGGAGCCGGGCGCTGCGAACGTCGTCGATTGCGGCGGACGGGTGGGCAGGAGTTTCGCGCCCGAACGGCAGGACGAGAACGCCAACGTGTTCGACGCCGCGGTCGCGCATGTCAAGGCCCTGCGCGGACGCGGCCTCAACGTGATCGTTGCGGGCTGGAGCGACGGTTCGCGCGAGCGGCTGAGCCACGTCCTAGCCGAACATGGGCTGAAGTCGCTCGAACTCGTCTCGTCTTACCCTCAGGCGAAGACGGCGCGCGCGGGCGCGCTGCCGCTCGCGGTTGTCGCCCTCGAACAGGGCTTTGAGGCGCCGGACTTCGCCATCATTGGCGAGCAGGACATTCTTGGCGACCGGCTCGTGCGCCAGTCGAGGCGCCGGCGGCGCGCGCAGGACGTGCTGGCGGAGGCGAGCGCGCTTTCTGCGGGCGACCTCGTCGTCCACATCGATCACGGCGTCGGCCGCTTTGTCGGCTTGCAAACGATCGAAGCGGCCGGCGCGCCGCACGACTGTCTCGAAATCCACTACGCGGGGGGCGACCGGCTGTTCCTGCCGGTCGAGAACCTCGAGCTCCTGTCGCGCTATGGCTCGGAGACGGGCGAACTCGACAGACTCGGCGGCGCAGGCTGGCAGTCGCGCAAGGCGCGCCTCAAGAAGCGCGTGCGCGAGATGGCTGGCGAACTCATCCGCGTCGCCGCGCAGCGCATGACTCGCCCCGCGCCGCGCCTCATCCCGCCCGAAGGCCTCTACGACGAGTTCTGCGCTCGCTTTCCCTATGACGAGACTTTAGATCAGGCGAACGCGATCGAAGCGACGCTCGACGACCTCGCCGCCGGCCGGCCAATGGATCGGCTCATCTGCGGCGATGTCGGCTTCGGCAAGACGGAAGTCGCGCTGCGCGCCGCCTTCGCGGCCGCGATCAACAGCAAACAGACCGCAATCGTCGTGCCGACGACGCTGCTCGCCCGCCAGCACGCACGCATCTTCCGCGAACGCTTCGCCGGGCTTCCGGTGCGCGTTGGTCATCTCTCGCGCATGGTCGGCGCCGCGGAGCAGCGCGAGACGAAGAAGGGACTCGCCGAGGGAGGCGTCGACATTGTCATCGGCACGCATGCGGTGCTCGGCAAGACCGTCAGCTTCAAGGAGCTCGGCCTCGTCGTCGTCGACGAGGAGCAGCATTTCGGCGTCGGCCACAAGGAGCGGCTGAAAGAACTGCGCACCGAAGTGCACATGCTGACCTTGACCGCAACGCCCATTCCACGCACGCTTCAGCTCGCGATGACAGGCGTGCGCGACCTCTCGATCATCGCGACTCCGCCCATCGACCGGCTCGCCGTTCGCACCTTCGTCTCGCCCTTCGACGCCTTGATCGTGCGTGAGGCGCTGCTCCGCGAGCGCTATCGCGGCGGCCAGTCGTTCTACGTCTGCCCGCGCATCGAGGACCTCGACGAAGCCGCTGCGTTCCTGCGCAAGAACGTTCCGGAAGCGAAGTTCGTCATCGCGCACGGCCAGATGGCGGCGCGCGAACTCGAGGACAAGATCGGCGCCTTCTATGACGGCAAGTACGACATCCTGCTGTCGACCGCGATCGTCGAATCCGGCCTCGACATCCCGCGCGCCAACACGTTGATCGTCCATCGCGCCGACATGTTCGGCCTCGCGCAGCTCTATCAGTTGCGCGGCCGGGTGGGACGCGCCAAGTTGCGCGCCTACGCGATCTTCACGACGCCCGCGAAGGCGAAGATCACGCCGCAGGCGGAGAAGCGCTTGTCGGTCTTGCAGTCGCTCGACACTTTGGGGGCGGGGTTCCAGCTCGCGAGCCACGACCTCGACCTGCGCGGCGCCGGCAACCTTTTGGGTGAGGAGCAGTCGGGCCACATCAAGGAAGTCGGCTACGAGCTCTACCAGCAGATGGTGCGCGAGGCGGTCGAGCGGATCAAGTCGGGCGAGGACGCGCCGGCTGAGGATATGTGGTCGCCAACCATCCAGCTCGGCGCGCCGGTGACGATCCCTGAAAGCTACATCCCCGATCTGCCGACCAGACTCGCCTTGTACCGAAAACTGTCGGGGCTTGAGGACGAGGGCGAGATCGACGCAATGGGGGCCGAGATAGTCGACCGCTTCGGCCCGCCGCCGCGGGAGGTGGGCTTGCTTCTGAAGCTCGTCATGATCAAGGCGCTCTGCCGCAGGGCGAATGTGGAAAAACTCGACGCCGGCCCGAAGGGCGTGACCCTCGCCTTCCGCAACAATTCCTTCGCCAACCCGACCGCTCTCGTGAAGTGGGTCGCCTCACAAGGCTCGCTCGCCCGCGTGCGGCCGGACATGCGCATCGTCGTTACGGAAGATTTCGAGCGGCTCGCGGACCGGCTTTCCGGGACGCTGAAGATGATGCGGGAGATCGCGAAGATCGCGGGAAAGTAGGGGTAGGGGCGTCTGTCGTCAGCAAGGTTCATTCTTCGGTATTCGCTCGATCAATGTCCTCAATATGAAGAGTAGAGAAAGCACCTCCTTTTCTATATCGAAAACCCTGTGAAGCTCCTCTGGCATTTGATGTACGGCATCATTTCCTAGCTTATGCAACCTGTTAATTTCCGAAAGGCCGACTTCCTTTGGAAATAAACCTTGCGCCGCTGCTGTTTCAATTAATTTCACGAGCTTCCCGTCGCCAAGTTGGTAGTGTTTTTTCAAAATTATCTCAAGAATAGAACGCATGATTGCCAATGCGCCTAACGGCACTCCATATACAAACGCCTCCTGCGCTTGCTGCAATCGCGCCATAAGCGAGAGGGGATCGGACGTACCGTAGTGGCCCGATACATGGCGAGGAATCATCACAAATGGTGTCAGCTTCCTGCGTCTGAATACTCCCGCCAAGTCAAATTCGGCTCCTTCCACGAGACCTCGCCAAGCGTGTATGCCGTCCCTCGCCCTTTCTACGTCGGCTGAGTCCCATTTCCGACGCTTCGCTTGAATCTCAATTTCGTCTTCGGCAAGCTCAATTATGGCTTGGAAAGCTTCAGCGTTAGATGTCGCCTCTTCCTGTTCCCACTCCCAAACGCGCTCGAACTCATCGGCACCCTTGGAAATCACTTCTCCACGATCGCTCTGTGTAGGAGACTTCAGCAACAGTCCAAGCGCGAAAAGAAATACGCCCGAAACATGCCTACTGTATCTCAACTCGTAGTCGCGCCAAATCTCAATAAAATTCGGATTTGTTGGTGTAGAAAAGAGTTGCCGATGGTTTCGCTGGGCCAATTCTAAGAGGCCGGCTGCAGAGGCAAGTTCTCTGCAGAGTTTAGCGAGCGAAGGATCTGATTGCGCCTCGCGCTCCAGTGCGCTTGGGTCGTCAGCGGTGCGCTCGCGCAGGCGATGGAAAAGCGCCATGAAAGCCTGAACTTCAGGGCTATCAGAAGAATCGATCATCAGCCCTCACGTCATTCCGGCCAGAATCCTTCATCCAACACCTCTTCGACCGTCCACGGGCATGTCTCCGGGAAGGTCGACCCCGCCTGCCCCGTCTCCGCGACCGCCTCCAGCGCCGCGTCGCGATAGGCCGAGGCAAGCGCCTGCGGCAGCATCGGCTTGAGGCTCGGGTTGTCGTCCAGGTGGTCGGCAAGGCGGTTCCGCTGCACGCGGATGCTCGCCTCCCAACTCGGGCTGCGCTTGTCCGGCTGGTATCGCCATTTGATGAGATGAAGCAGGAGGACGCTCAGGCGGCTGATCAGCTCGCGCTTTTCCGCTCTCCCCATGCTCTCGATTTCCTCGGCGATGTGCTCGATGTCGGCCACAGCCAGCTTTCCCGCGCGCAGAAGGTCGGCCTGCTCAAGGCTCCAGGCGAAAAAATCGCGATCGTAGAGCGGGCTCTTTACGGGCATGGTAGAAAGCTAGGACTTCTCCTTCGCGGCGTCTATCGGACGACCTACCTTTCGGCCAGAGCATGATGCGATATCGTGGTGTCGTCATCGCGAGAAGCGCGGCGCCGCGGCGATCCAGCGGCTCGTCCGTGGCCTTCGTCACTGGATCGCTTCGCTCACGCGCGCGATGACGCCGCTGGTTCGGGCTTGTGGAACCTTGCCCTACGCCCCCGCCATGATCTTCTCGCGGGCCGCGCTGGCGAGGAAGGCCGAGCGGCTGAGGCCGCGTTCCTTTGCAGCGGCGTCGATCGCGTCGAGAAGGGCGGCGTCGAAGGTGACGTTGGCGCGCACCGTTCGGCCAGAGTCGAGCAGGAGCGGGATCATGACTGCGCTTTCGCCCTCGCCGATTTCCCCGGACGCCACGATGTCCGACAAGATCGAGGGGCGGGGCGCGGAGAAGCCGCGTTCGCGCTTATGGGCGAGAACGTCGCGAAGCGCCTCAGCCGCATCGACAATGGCCGCCTCCGGCGTTTGGCCGCCGCCTACGCAACCGGGAATGTCAGGGAAGCGGACGCCCCAGACATCGCCGCGGCCGTCGAGCACGCCGACATAATAGGTCATCGCCTCCCTCCTCGTATTCACAACCAACCCGCCGCCTTGGCGATCGAGCGCGCAACGCCGGGAGATAGTTCGCGATGACGGGGGACGACGATCATCATGTCGGGACGGTCCTTATGGATGAAGCAATCGTGGCGTCCGCCGCCTGTGTTGGTCCAGCCGTCCGCCTTCAGACGTTCCACCACCCTGCGGACATTGGTCTCCACCTTCGTCATGGCTTCGCCCCTGGGGTCGAAGAATACGCGCCCGGTCATCGCGAGCCAAGCGGGATACACAATATAGTGCGCATCGTTGTCCCATGGTTCTCGCTTAAGATGACGGAAACGATTGCCCCTCCTCGACCCCGTGGTGCGATGTCCGTTCGCGCATTGACTTGCTCAGAAGCCCGGACAAGATCAGAGTTAACTCGCATCCGCCCAACTCGATGGAGCGCCCATGACCAAGCCCGCCGCCCTCTCGCTCTCGGACGTCCTCGGCCTCGGCCGCCTCGCCGCCGACGGCGCCGCGGGGCTCACCGGGCTTGTCGAGCATATGCACATGTCCATCCTCGACACGCCCGGATTCGCCCCCGTGGCTCAGGGGCTGACGGGCGGGACCACGCGGCTCGTCTATCGCGGCGTCCGCGGCGCGTTCCGGCTGACCGGCGCTGGCATCGGCGCCGCGGCCGCGCTCTTCGAGGCGAAGGACGATCGGCCGGTCTCCCGCGGACGGGAGGCCGCCCTCGCCGCGCTGAACGGCGTCGTCGGCGACCATCTCGCCGCAACCGGCAATCCGCTGGCGCTCAAAATGCGGTTCCGCCGCGACGGACGGCCGCTCGCGCTCGACGACCACGCGCTCGCCGAGGCGTTCCCCGATGCGACCGGCAAGGTCGCCGTGCTCTTGCACGGGCTCTGCATGAGCGACCTGCAATGGATGCGCCAGAACCACGACCATGGCGCGGCGCTCGCCCGCGACCTCGGTTACACCCCCGTCTACCTCTCCTACAATTCCGGCCTTCACATCTCGGTCAACGGTCGCGCCTTTGCGGAAGCGCTCGAGGCGCTCGTCGCCGCATGGCCGAAAAAAATCGAGGATTTCGTCATGATCGGCCACAGCATGGGCGGGCTCGTTGCGCGCAGCGCCTGCAGGTACGGCGAAGAGGCGGGACATGCCTGGCGAAAAAACTTGGGCAAGCTCGTCTTTCTCGGCGCGCCGCACCATGGCGCGCCGGTCGAGCGGGTCGGCAATTGGGTCGACGTCGTCGTCGGCAAGACGCCCTACGCCGGCGCCTTCGGGAGACTCGGAAAGGTGCGCAGCGCAGGCGTCACCGATCTCCGATATGGCGCCATTCTGGACGAGGATTGGCAGGGCCGCGACCGCTTCGCCCGCGAACCCGACCCGCGTCGCCCGGTTCCGCTGCCCAAGGGCGTCGCCTGCTACGCCATCGCCGCCACGACCGCCGCCTCGCCGGGCGGCCTCAAGGACCGCCTAGTCGGCGACGGCCTCGTGCCGGTTGCGAGCGCGCTGGGCCACCACAAGGATACCGTGATGGATCTGAAGTTCGCCGCCGACCGGCAATGGATCGCCTGCGCGACAGGGCATCTCGACCTGCTCAGTCGCCGCGACGTGTACGAGCGGATTGCGGGGTGGCTCTCTTAAGGCCAATGGAAGGGCTGCGGAGGTTGCGTTGCGTGGGACAGAAACTCGTCCGCCTCAGCGCCGACGAACACGCTCGGACATGCGCGGGATTGCCGCCGATCACATGCCATCGTCAGGCGCGGGGTGCGCACGGAAGCGCCGCCGATACTTGACATTACAACGTAAATGCGCTAGCAGGTAAGATAGTTTAAGTGAAAACTAGAGTTTAGTTGCGTAGCACACGAGTAAGCTCGTGACCACGCGAGGAAATTTAATCGCACCAGATATTTTGCGCTGACGAGGGTAGCATGCAGCGTCTCGCGCGTTTGGGTCTCCTGGCCCTCTCTTTGGCTGCTTTCTCCGTGGCTTGGGCGCAAGATCAAGGGCCCGGAATGGGCGAACTGCCGCCCCCGTCTTCTGACTTGCCAATATTTGCCGCCCAACCGGCAACGCATCCATTCGAGGCGGCGCCGGGTCAACCCGCCGCAATGCGCGTTCTGTTCGAGGGAGCAGGCCCCGACAATACTCAGATCATCATCCGCGAGATGTTGATCGGCCCGGGGGCCGACGTGCGCCTTGATGCGCTGCCTGGTTCGGCGCTCATTGATCCGCGGTCCGGCTCCGGAACCCTGCGGGCCGGCGAACGCACCGAGCAACTAGAGATCGCGACCGCGGTCTCGGTGGAGCCAGGCGTTCCGATCCAACTCACCAATGACGGCGACGATTCTCTGTTGCTTCGGCTGTACATCGTGGAGACGCGCTGATGCTGATCGGGGCAAGAGTAACCGCTTGCGTAGCGGCGCTCGTTGGTTGCGCGACAGTTGCGTCGGCGGCAGACGATGACTGGGAGCATTATCGCCACGATACGTCCCGCACAGGGGAGCAGCGCCACTTCAGCGACCTGGCCGACCCTGCCAAGGTCCCGGGCCTTGCGATCCGCTGGCAGTGGCCGCCCACGGCTGCGGGCGTGGGCGGGAGCTTCTACGCCTCTCCGATCGTGATCGACGGCCGTGTGTTCATCGGCGGTGCGAACGGCAGGTTCTACGCGCTCGACGCCAACACGGGCGCCTTGATCTGGAGTTACCCGCCCCTGCCGCAGCCCCCCTTGCTCGGTTCCTGCGGCTCGGTCGGCGACGTGCAGGCCTTTGGCGCTTACGGGATCTTGTCGAGCGCGAGCCCTTACAAGGACACAATCATTTTCGGCGCCCCCGATCCGGACCCGACTGTCGACGGGGGGCGAGGCAGCGCGCGGCTTTATTCGCTCGATCAGGCGACCGGCGCGCTCGTGTGGAAGAGCGACGTCGTCGCCCGAGTCAACGGGTGCAGCTTCGGCGCGACCGGGGAGCAACACGAGCGCATCGCCTATTCCTCTCCGCTCGCGCACGGCGACCGGATCTATGTCGGCATCCACGACGCCGGCGACGATCCGATCCAGAACGGCAAGCTGATCGCGCTTGATGCGAATACGGGCCATATTAGGCCGGCTTTCAATTTCGAGGCGACAAGCGTCCGGGGCGGCGGAATTTGGAACGCGCCGGCGGCGGAACGCGACGATGTGCTGTTCACGACGGGAAACACCAGCGACGGGGTGGTTTCCGAGCCCGTGCCAAATCACGGGCTGAGCATGATGAGCGTCGAGGCGAGGTCCGGCGCCATCAACTGGCAATTCCAGCCTGTGCCGTTCGCGCTCGACGACGATCCCGATTGGTCTGCAGGCGTGGCGCTCGCGCACACGAGCTGCGGCCGGATCGCCGCGTCGGTCATGAAAGATGGTTGGGCGTATGCGCTCGACGCGAACAATGGCGAATGTCGCTGGCAATTTCCCGCGACCGTGCCTCCCGCCGGCCGTTGCCGTTTTCCGGCGAGCGGCGCGCACGTCCACGGGGACACCGACTACAAGCGGCCGGCCGCCGTTTGGCGGAACACACTGGCGATCGTGACGGGCGGCGAGGCGCTTGTGGCGGCGGGCGGCGTGTTCAACGGCTATGGTCGCCTGCACGGGCTTAACGTCTGCGCACCGTCGCCGAGCGGCCGCGTTCGCTGGATCGCCGACGTGCCGCACAATGGATTCGGCGGTTACTCGCTTGGCGCTCCCACGGCGACCCACGGGATCTTTTACATCACGACAGACCAAGGCCACGTCGTCGCAATCGCCGATCCAGCCGTGGCGCCGCCAGCCGGGGTTCGATGTTCGCAAGTGCTGACCCCAGTCGCGAGCTGCACGGCGCTCGGTTTCTCACTGGTCTATGCCCCGGCAGTTCTTGCCGACGTGGCGCTCACCGATGGGGCCGACGCTGCGGGACTGCGCAACGAGCCTGCTATCGCCAACGGCCGCCTGTTCGTCGCGACGCAGGGCGGACACGTCTACATGCTGTCGCCATGAACGAGCGGAAGGCTGCCCTGATGAAAATGGGTCTGGCGTTCGTGTCGGTCGCGCTAGCGTCGTCCGCGGTCCTCGCCCAGCCAGCGGACACCGGGCCGGTTCGCTCGGAAACGACCCGCGGCGTTGCCGCTTCGGCGCGGTTCGTGGCGACCGCGGAGCTAGCCGAGCAAGGAGGTCAAGCGCAAACGTTTCAACTCTCGCTCGGCGATATTAAGGCGAGCGGCCACAAACGCGTGGAAATTCCCCCATCCGGCTTCTACGTCGCGACGCTCGTGACCAACGACGTCATAAGCATCGAGGGCGACCAGAGAGTATTGCGCCACACCGGCGACAGTTGGGAGGTGCAAGCCGGACAGCCGCTGGTGTTGGAGCTGCAAGGCAAGAACCACACGGTGCTGCTTGAAGTGTTTCGGGTCGAGCCGAGGCCAGCTCGGTAGGGTTTCCTCTTCCGCGAAGAATCCAGGCGGAACGCGTCTCGATAAGCAAAAGAAATCAGGGTCGCAAAGCGGACTCCTCACGGGCTGGCGGAAAAGTGGGTTCGGGCAGCAGAACGGCCTGGATCGAATGGCCACACTTTCGGTCCTTCTCGCCAGTATGGTCTTCGTCGAGGGGCGCCGGGAGCGACCGACATGAAAGACCGTGCGAAGAAACTGGGCGGGTCACGTGATCCGCGCCCCGAGACCGAGAGCGAACTCGACAAGGCGCTTGAGGCATCCTTTCCGGCAAGCGACCCACTCGCCATCACGCCGACCTCGGCCGGCGCGCCGGACGCGCGCTCCGCCAAGGCGCCGCATCAACGGCGGGAGCCAAAGAGGCGAGGGTAAGCGCTTCGCCGCGGCGTCCGTTCCGAGTCCGGGCTGCCCTCGGGACGCCATAGGAGCGCAAGTCCCACAAGCCGGGCCGCTGATCGGATCTCGTGCATTGCGCGAAGCATCGGTTTGGCGGAGCTCGCAGGATAATGCATTACTTTACATAAATATTATAACATATTGAAGTAACAACATAATTAGGAGCTAAGATCGCAAGCGAGCGTCGGGGAAGGCGCTGGGCCGAGAGCCGTCGAACCGTTAGGACCATTCGCCAAGTTCGTGAAGGAATGTTTGCGGCCCAAGGTGACGCGCGCCGGCCAGAGGGGACGCGCGAAAGTTGCAGACTTTGGCGCCTAAGGCGCTGAAATCGCTCGTTCGCTTACAAACATTACGCTACCAGCTCGAGAGGATCGTGAAAGCGCCTGTCCTGGCCTGGTCGGCCTCGCCCGGCTCGGCCAGCCGCAGGCCTCTCACCTCCGCCCCTCGCGGCCCCCGCCGCATCTCGGCCAGCATCGCCTCGACGTCGTCCGGCGCGCCCGCGACGAGCGCTTCGACTGTCCCGTCCGCGCGGTTGCGCACCCAGCCCGAGATGCGGTGGCGCATCGCCGCACGGCGGGCGAAGTCGCGATAGCCGACCCCTTGGACGAAGCCTTCGACGACGACGCGGCGGACGAGCGTTGCTTCAGTCATCTCAAGCAGTCTACCGCCAATTGCCGACAAGAGAGAAGGCAAGGGCGCGACTATCCCTTCGCCCGCTTGCGGGAGAAGGTGGACGCGCGGAACGCGCGGCCGGATGAGGGTACCCGCCGCTGCCGCGATCCCAGCGCAGGGGAATCGGGTGAAGGAAATTATGCGGCGATGAGTTTGGCGAGATAGTCGTCATCCCAAGCGGCGGTTTTGAGGGCGAGGCGGACGGAGTCTCGGCCCTTGGCCTTGCGGGCGAGGTTGACGGCCATGTGTTTGAGGGTGACGACGTTCTCGGGGGCGTTGTCGGTTCGGATGCGGCACTCGTCGTCGCGGAAGGTCATATCCATGACCCAGTGCAGGCCGTTCTCGATCGCCCAATGGTCGCGCGCCATCGGTCCCAGGCGGTCGGCGCGCCGTGACGACGATGTCAGATAATAGCGGGTCTCGCGTTCGGTCTTGGCGCCGATCTCTCGCGTGCTGTCGACGATGACGAGGCCCTTGAGGCCTGGCCATTCGTGTCGCTGTTGCAGCCAGGCGACGTCGTGGATCACGGTGACGCGGCGCGTCTCGATGCGGCCGTGGTCGCCGTCGACGGTTTCATCGACGCTGACCTGCGTATCGGCGAAACCCCTTGCTTTCTGCTCGTTGGCGAACAATTCGACATCGTTGCGCAACGTCCCCTGGTTGCCCTTCAGCGCCAGAATGTAATCGGCCTTCTTGTCGATGATCTTCTGGGCGATGTCGCGCTGACAGCCGATCGCGTCGATGGTGACGACGGCGCCTTCGATCGACAGCATGTCGAGGAGGGCCGGAATGGCGACGATCTCGTTAGCCTTCTCGCCGACCTTGGCCTGCGCCAGCACCAGGCGTTGGCGGGCGGCGAAGGCGGACACCATGTGGATGGCGTCCTTGGCTCCTTTGTTGCCCGAGCGCCGGGAGGTCTTGCCGTCGATGGCGATGAGTTCGACCGGCGTCTTCATCAGCGCGCCGACCCAAGCCACGAAGCACCGCCGGAACGCCTCAGCGTCGAGCGTGGCGAAAATGTCGCCGAGGTGATCGTGGCTCGGCGTGCCGTTGACGAAGGGGAGGAAGCGCCGCAGCAAGGCGAGCTTCCGCTGGCCGAAACGCGCGATGTCGGTGAAGCCCTCCGCGCCGGCCAGAACCGCCAGCAGAGACAAGAGCAGGATCTCGTCGAGCCGATAGGCCACCTTTCCTGGCTGCCGATGGTCTGGCATATCATTGAAATGAATCAGGAAAACTGTTGTCTCAAAACCCGCCGCCGCCATCGCCTCCGAAGCGTCCACCGTCGTCCTCCCGCCAACCGAATCAGCGGAGATCGACAAATTCAGCACTTTGCGCGTTTGTCACCAACTTCTTCACCCGATCGCCCTGATCCCAGCGGGAGAAGGATTGCCCCCCGTGCGGACCGCGTCTATACGCTTGCGCAGCTTACGCCAATTCGTATCGGCGAGTGAGCCACGAGGAGCCAATGATCCACGTCACTTTTCCCGACGGCGCTCGGCGCGCCTACGAGCCCGGCGTCTCCGGCCTCGACATCGCCAAGTCCATCTCCCCCTCTCTCGCCAAGCGCACGGTCGCTGCGATCCGCGACGGCGATCTCGTCGATCTTTTCGATCCGATCGACAAGGACGCGAGCCTTGAGTTCATCTCGCGCGACGACCCGCGCGCGCTCGAACTCATCCGCCACGACGGGGCGCATGTGCTCGCCGAGGCGGTTCAGTCGCTGTGGCCCGGCACGCAGGTGACGATCGGCCCGGTGATCGAAAACGGCTTCTATTACGACTTCTATCGTTCGGAGCCGTTCACGCCCGAGGATTTCCCGGCGATCGAGAAGCGCATGCGCGAGATCATCGCGCACGACAAGCCGTTCACCAAAACCGTCGTGTCGCGCGACGACGCTAAGAGCTTCTTCGAGCGGAAGGGCGAGGCGTTCAAGGTCGAGCTGATCGACGCCATCCCGCCGGACGAGGAGGTCAAGCTCTACAGCCAGGGCGAGTGGACCGACCTCTGCCGCGGGCCGCACATGACCTCGACCGGCAAGGTCGGCGACGCCTTCAAGCTCATGAAGGTCGCGGGTGCCTACTGGCGCGGCGACTCGACGAAGCCGATGCTGTCGCGCATCTATGCGACCGCCTTCGCCAGGAAGGAAGAGCTCGACGCCTACCTGAAGCAGCTCGAGGAGGCTGAACGCCGCGACCACCGCAAGCTCGCCCGCGAGATGGACCTCTTCCACTTCCAGGAGGAGGGGCCAGGCTCGATCTTCTGGCATCCGAAGGGGTGGACTCTCTTCCAGACGCTCGTCGCCTACATGCGTCGCCGGCTCGCCGACGACTATCAGGAGGTCAACGCGCCGCAGGTCCTGGACAAGCGCTTGTGGGAGATTTCCGGCCACTGGAACTGGTATCGCGAGAGCATGTTCATGGCGCGGCCCGCAGGGGAGGAGGCCGAGAGCGAAGACGAGCGCATCTACGCCATAAAACCGATGAACTGCCCCGGGCACGTGCAGATCTTCAAGAACGGCCTGCGCAGCTACCGCGAGCTGCCGCTGCGCATGGCCGAATTCGGCGCCGTCAACCGTTACGAGCCGTCGGGCGCGCTGCACGGACTCATGCGCGTGCGCTCCTTCACCCAGGACGACGCGCACATTTTCTGTTCTGAGCAGCAGCTCGCGGAGGAGTGCCACAAGATCAACGAGCTGATCTTGTCCGTCTACAGCCATTTCGGCTTCGACAAGATCGTGGTCAAGCTCTCGACCCGTCCTGACAAGCGCGTCGGCACGGACGCCATGTGGGATCACGCCGAGGCGGTGATGAGCCGCGTACTCGACGAGATCAAGGCGCGGCACGGCAATGTCGTGACGACCAGCCTGAACCCCGGCGAAGGCGCCTTCTACGGGCCGAAGTTCGAATACGTGCTGCGCGACGCCATCGGCCGCGACTGGCAATGCGGCACGACCCAGGTCGACTTCAACCTGCCGGAGCGGTTCGGCGCCTTCTACATCGCCGCCAACAGCGAGAAGACGACGCCGGTCATGATCCACCGCGCCATCTGCGGCTCGATGGAGCGCTTCATCGGCATCCTGCTCGAGCACCACGCCGGCCACCTGCCGCTATGGCTCGCGCCGGTCCAGATTGTGGTCTGCACGATCACGAGCGACGCCGACGATTTCGCGCGCTCCTTCGCGGCCAACGCCAAGAGGAGGTTCCTGAGGGTCGAGACCGACCTGCGCAACGAGAAGATCAATTACAAGGTGCGCGAGCACTCGCTGGCGAAAGTCCCGGTCCTCATAGCGGTCGGCCGCAAGGAGGCGAGCGAGAATACGGTGTCGGTGCGGCGTTTGGGTTCGAACGCCCAGACGTCGATGGCCGCCGACGAGGCAATCGAGGCGCTGGCGGCCGAGGCGCTGCCGCCGGACTTGCGGGAGGAGCGGGCAGCGTGACCGCGCTTCCACCTTGATTTGGACCAACGCTTGGACCAAATTGAACCTGCCCGAAAAGAACTGCCCGAAAAAAGGTCCGGCGGTCATGGAAATCCCGATCAGTGAAGCGAAGGCGCATCTTGCTGACCTCGTGCGGCGCGCCGAAGCCGGCGATGAGGTTGTGCTGACTCGGCACGGCCAACCGGTCGCTCGGATTGCGCCCGTGAGGACGAGGGGCGCGACGCCGCAGGACCGAAAGGCGCTCCTCGACCGCCTTCGCGCGTCATGGACCGGTAAGCCAACTCCGGGTCCGGACGCCGAGCGAAGCCAGGATTTCCTGTACGACGAGTTCGGTCTGCCGAAATGATCGTCGTCGACACCGACATTTCGGGCGCCGTGCCAAAAAGTTGAGGCGCTTCGGCCTCACAGGACGCGCTTCCGTTCCGACCTCAAAAGCTCCATGATGCGAGCGGCTTCGAGGAGCGCCTATGGTGCTGAAGGAAAAGGTTCGTCATTCGCTGCGCTTCCGCTTCCGCGGCCGGGAGGTCGCGCTGGACCGGTTTTCGCCGCGCGCGACCGTGCTCGACTGGCTGCGCGAGGACATGGGCGCGAAGGGCACGAAGGAGGGTTGCGCGGAGGGCGACTGCGGCGCCTGCACCGTCGTGCTGGCGCGCCTGCATAGCGGCAAGCTGACTTACGAAGCGTTCAACGCCTGCATTCTGCTCATGGGCCAGCTCGACGGAGCGGAGCTGATTACGATCGAGGACCTCGCCGAGGGCGATAGGCTGCATCCGATCCAGCAAGCGATGGTCGACCATCACGGCTCGCAATGCGGCTTCTGCACGCCGGGCATCGTGATGAGCCTGTTCGCCGCCTATCATTCCGGCGCGCCCGCGACCACCGCGAGCCTCTGCGACCAGCTTGCCGGCAATCTTTGCCGCTGCACCGGCTATCGGCCGATCCTGACTGCCGCGCTCGCGACCTGCGACGGCGCGCCGGCCGATCGCTTCGCGGCAACGGAGGAGGAGCGCGCGCAAGCGCTTGCCGCGCTCGCGGACCAGGCCGATGTCTTCATCGGCGATGAAGCGCGCTTCTTCGCGGCCCCCGGGAGCCTCAACTCGCTCGCCGCCCTCTACGAGCGCTTTCCGGACGCGACTCTCGTCGCGGGCGCAACCGACGTCGGCCTTTGGATCACGAAGCAGCTGCGCGACCTCAAGCGCATCATCTGGCTTGGCAGGGTCGCCGGTCTCGACGCGATCGGCGACACGCCCGACGGCGCCCTTTCGTTCGGGGCGACGGTTAGCCTCCTCGAGGCGGCGCCGCGGCTCGACGCGATCCATCCCGACCTCGGCGAACTGATGCGCCGCTTCGGCTCTGTCCAGGTACGCGCGAGCGGCACGGTCGGCGGCAATATCGCCAACGGATCGCCGATCGGCGATCTGGCCCCGGCGCTCATCGCGCTCGGTGGACGGGTCGTGCTGCGCAAGGGCGCAGCAACGCGGGCGCTGGCGCTCGAAGACTTCTTCATCGCCTACGGCAAGCAGGACCGCGGCCCAGGAGAATTCGTGCGCGCGGTGGAGGCGCCGCGGCTCAAATCCGGCCAGCACTATCGCGCGCTCAAAGTCTCCAAACGCCTTGACGAGGACATTTCGGCGGTGATGCTCGGCGCCCGGATCGACGTCGACGGCCGACGCATCATCGGCGCCCGGATCGCCTATGGCGGAATGGCCGCGACGCCGAAACGCGCCGCAAAGGCGGAAGGGGCGCTCGTCGGCGCGAGCCTCGACCGGCGCGAGAGCTGGCGCCCCGCGCTCGCGGCGCTCAAGTCCGACTTTACGCCGCTCACCGACATGCGGGCGAGCGCCGCCTATCGGACTACCGTCGCCGCCAACCTGCTCGACAAAGCGTTGATGGAGATTTCCGGCGCCGAGGCGCCGAGCCGGATCGGAGCGCTTCATGCTGCTGAATGAAGCCGTTGCGGTCACGACGACGGTCGTTCACAAGCCGCTGCCGCACAACTCCGCGCGGCTGCATGTGCAGGGTTCGGCTGCCTACGTCGATGACATCCGCGAACCGGAAGGGACGCTGCATGTCGCCGTCGGTGGGGCCGACAAGGCCTGCGGCGTCCTGAGGAGCCTCGATCTCGGCGCCGTGCGCGCGGCGCCCGGCGTCGTTGCCGTGCTGACCGCCGCGAATATTCCCGGTAAGAACGACATCGCCCCCGTCTTCGCCGACGAACCGCTCTTCGCCGAAAAGGAGGTCATGTTCCAAGGCCAGGCTTTGTTTGTGGTGGTCGCGGGCGCCCGCGACGAGGCGCGCCGCGCGGCCCGGCTGGCGAAGGTCGACATCGAGGAACAACCGCCGTCCGTCACCGTCGCCGACGCGCTGAAGACCGGCGAGCGCGTCCAGGAGGACTACGCCTTCGGACGCGGCGATGCAGCCGCCGCAATCGGCGCCGCGGCGCATCGGCTCGAGGGCCAGCTCTCCATCGGCGGACAGGAGCATTTCTATCTCGAGGGCCAGGCCTCGCTCGCAATCCCCGGCGAAGGCGACGAGATGACGGTGCACGCCTCCAGTCAGGACCCGACCGAGACACAGCACATCGTCGCGCGCGTCCTCGGAGTTCCGGACGCGTTCGTCACTGTCGAGACGCGGCGAATGGGCGGAGGGTTCGGGGGCAAGGAGAGCCAGGCTTGCACCTGGGCGGCGCTCGCCGCCCTCGCCGCGCGCGTCACCGGCCGTCCTTGCAAGATCCGCCTCGATCGCGACGACGATTTCATGCTGACCGGCAAGCGCCATGATTTCCATGCCGATTGGCGCGTCGGCTACGACGATCGGGGCGTCATCGCGGGCTACGATGTGTCGCTCAACGCGCGCTGCGGCTGCTCGGCGGATCTCTCGCCCGGCGTCGTCGACCGCGCAATGTTTCACGCCGGGAACGGCTATTGGCTGCCCGCCGTCGCGATCCTCTCGCGTCGGCTCAAGACCAACACGGTCTCCAACACCGCCTTCCGCGGCTTCGGCGGTCCTCAGGGCATGATCGCGATCGAGCGGGTGATGGACGCGATCGCGCGCGAGCGCGGGCTCGATCCGCTCGACGTCCGCAAAGCCAATCTCCTGCGCGCAGGCTTCGAGCGCACGCCCTACGGGCAGCCGGTCGAGGACCATGAGACTCAAGCCGCGATCATCGAGGAACTGGAAGCCTCGAGCGACTATCGCGCGCGCCGCGCGCGCATCGCCGCCTTCAACGCGAAGAGCCCCATCATAAAGCGCGGCATCGCGCTGACGCCTGTCATGTTCGGCATTTCCTTCACGCTGATCCCGTTGAATCAGGCCGGCGCATTGGTGCACGTCTATTCGGACGGCTCGATCCATCTCAATCACGGCGGCACCGAGATGGGGCAGGGGCTCTTCACCAAGGTGGCGCAGATCGTCGCCGAAGAGTTCGGCGTGCCTCTCCATTTCGTGCGCATTACCGCCACCAACACCGCGAAGGTGCCGAACGCTTCGCCGACCGCGGCGTCTTCGGGGACCGACCTCAACGGCATGGCTGCCAAGATCGCCGCGGGCGCGATCAAGGCGCGGATGGCCGCGTTCGCGGCCCAGCAGTGGAGCGTCGCCGCGGAGGTGGTGGAGTTCCGCGACGGCCGTGTTTGTGCCGGCAACCACGCGATGAGTTTCGGCGAGCTTGCGAAGGCCTGCCGCCTCGCCCGAGTGCAGCTTTCGCACGCCGGCTATTACAAAACTCCTGAAATTCATTGGGACCGCGCTAAAGCGCAGGGGCGGCCGTTCTTCTATTTCGCCTACGGCGCAGCTTGCTCCGAGGTCGCGATCGATACGCTGACCGGCGAGATGCGCGTGCTGCGGGCGGACCTCCTGCACGACGTTGGCGCATCGATCAATCCGGCGCTCGACATCGGCCAGGTCGAGGGTGGGTTCGTTCAGGGAATGGGTTGGCTCACAACAGAGGAACTCGTCTACGACGCGAAGGGCAGGCTGACGACGCATGCGCCGGCGACCTACAAGATTCCGGTCGCTTCCGACGTGCCGCCGATCTTCAACACGCGGCTCCATATGCGTCCCAATCCGACGCCGAGCGTCTATCGCTCGAAGGCGGTCGGTGAGCCGCCGTTGATGCTGGCGATCTCGGTCTATTCGGCGATCCTCGACGCTGTGCATGCGACGTACCCCGGCGATCAGCCTCTGCTTGAGGCGCCGTGTACGCCCGAGTCCATTCTCAATGCGATCCGCTCGTTGCAAGGAGCGGCCTGAACCGGAGTCATGTTGGCCTTTCGCCGTCTCGTCGACGCGATCGAAGCCGAAGGTTCGGCGGCTTTGGTGACGCTCGCGCGCGTGGAGGGCTCAAGCCCACGCGAGGCCGGGGCGCGAATGGTGGTCAGGCCCTCCGGCGGCTTTCACGGCACGATTGGCGGCGGAGCCCTCGAGTGGGCGGCCCTGGAGGCAGCTGAGAAAGCGTTGAAGATGGGCCGGGGACCCGTCCAGCGCCGGTCGCTGGCGCTGGGCCCGGAGCTTGCGCAATGCTGCGGCGGGCGGGTCGAATGGCGCATCGAGGTGTTCGACAGGCGCGACCTCGAAGAGCTTGCGCTGATCGCAATGGCCGAGAGCTGGGGACCTGCGACGCTGAGAGCAAGGATGGCGCCCGACGGGCGGGTCGGGCGCGAGTTGGAGCCGGACCGTCGTGGCGACGACCTGACGGCGAGTCTCCCGCGTACGGATAATTGGACCGAGCCTCTCGGCGAAAGCGCCCGCGCGGTTTATCTGTTCGGCGCCGGTCACGTCGGCCGCGCGCTCGCGCTGGCGCTTGCGCCGCTGCCGTTCGCGGTGCGCTGGATCGACTCCCGCCGCGAGGCGTTTCCCGGCTACGCGCCGGCCAACGTCGCGCTGATCCATGCGCCCGAGCCGGCGGCCGAACTCGCGAACGCGCCCGACGGCGCGCTGATCGTCGTCATGACCCACGCCCATCCGCTCGATCTCGCCATCGTCGCCGAAGCCCTTCGCGCCGATCGTTTCGGCTATGTCGGTCTCATCGGGTCGAAGACCAAGCGGGCGCGTTTCTTGAGCCAGATGCGCGCCGCCGGTATTCCGGACGCGGCGCTATCCAAACTCGTTTGCCCGATCGGCTTGTCGGGGATCGAGAGCAAAGACCCGGCGGTTATCGCGGCCTCGACTGCGGCTCAGCTCTTGATGGCGGCCGAGCGACTGACGTCGAATGAAGCCAAGGTATCGTCCTTGAGCCGCGCCTGAGCTAAACCAGCGGCAAACCGCAGGCGCTGGAGAAGGGCGCCGGATCGAAAGCGCCTCGAGGGAACCCCCGTGAAGCACACCGCCTCCGCCAATCTTTTCGACCTGATCGCAGCGCGTGTTCAGAAGCGTGGGCAGGTCGCGCTGGACACCTCCGACGCCATGGCCCTGACCTATGGCGCCTTGCTCGATCGCTCGGCCCGCGCCGCCAACGCGCTCGTCGCGCTCGGCGTCAAACCAGGCGACCGGGTTGCGGCTCAGGTCGATAAGTCCACCGACGTGATCGTGCTTGCGCTTGCGTGTCTACGCGCAGGCGCCGCGCTCCTGCCGCTCAACACCGCTTACACGCTTGCCGAGCTCGAATATTTCCTTGGCGACGCCGAACCCGCGCTGACGATCTGCCGGCCGCACGCGCTGGAGGCCATGCGCGCGCTTGCACGCGAGCTCGGCCTCCGTCACGTCGAGAGCCTGGGGGTAGCTCGGGACGGGACCTTCGCCGAGCGGATCGCCGCGTCGGGTGAGGATTTTGAGACGGTTCCCCGCGCGCCGGACGATCTCGCGGCGATCCTCTACACCTCGGGCACGACCGGGCGCTCGAAGGGCGCGATGCTGACGCACGAGAACCTTTCGTCGAATGCGCTGACTCTGATCGACTATTGGAGGTTCACCGCTGCAGACCGGCTCATCCACGCGCTGCCCGTCTTCCACACCCATGGACTCTTCGTCGCCGTCAACGTTGCGCTCCTGTCGGGCGCCACGATGATCTTCCAGAACCGCTTCGACCCTGACGCAGTCCTTGCTCAGATGCCCAAAGCGACGTCGCTCATGGGCGTTCCGACCTTCTACACCCGGCTCCTCGACCATCCGGGTCTCACGCGCGAGGCTTGCGCCAACATGCGGCTTTTCATCTCGGGATCCGCGCCGCTGCTCGCCGAGACGCACGCGGCGTGGCGCGAGCGCACAGGCTCCTCCATCCTCGAGCGCTACGGGATGACGGAGACGAACATGATCACGTCAAATCCCTACGACGGCGAGCGAAAGGCCGGAACAGTGGGCTTTCCGCTGCCCGGGGTCAGCCTGCGCGTCTGCGATCCCGATAGCGGCGCGCCCGTACCGCAGGGCGACGTCGGCGTCATCGAGGTCAAGGGTCCCAACGTCTTTCGCGGCTATTGGCGCATGCCGGAGAAGACGGCTGAGGAGTTTCGCTCAGACGGCTTCTTCATCACCGGCGACGTCGGCCGCATCGACGATGACGGCTATGTCCACATCGTCGGCCGCGCTAAGGACCTGGTGATCTCCGGCGGCTTCAATGTCTATCCGAAAGAAGTCGAGAGCGAAATCGACGCGCTCGAAGGCGTGCTCGAAAGCGCGGTCTTCGGCGCGCCGCATCCGGATTTCGGCGAGGGCGTCACCGCCGTCGTCGTTCCCCGTCCGGGCGCGCTCGTAAGCGAAGAGGCGATTCTCGCCGCGCTCGGCGGCCGGCTGGCCAAATTCAAGGCCCCGAAGCGTGTGTTCATCGTCGATGCGCTGCCGCGCAACACGATGGGCAAGGTCCAGAAGGCGGCGCTGCGCGAAACGTACAAGGACATCTACCGTCCTTGAGGTCCGGTTGCCGCCGGCCCGCGCTAATCTTCCCCGCGCGGGCGGGCCAAACGACTTTAGCCGAGCCTCCCCGATGCGTGGGCGAGGATCGTATAGACCTTGCCGGTGTTCGACAGAAGATAAGACCGCCACTGCGAGCCGTCGCGATCGTTCTGGCTGACTTTCGTCAGCAGGCGTTCGAACTCCTGCGTGTAGCGCGTCGCCGTTTCGCGGAACGCTGCGTCGGTGCGATACCGGCGGCGAATTTCATCGAAGGCCTGCTGCCCAGCCTCGGTGTAGAGACGGCGCGAAACCGCGGTTGCGTCGCCGCGGCGCCAGCGATCCCACATTTCGGCGGCGACGGCGCTGTCGATGAGGCCGGCAATGCCTTGAGTGAGGTCCTCCAACGTCTCGGTTTCGCGCGTCTCCATGATCTCATCGGGCTCATCGCGGGACGCCGCGGCCAAGAGGTTTGAAAGCCAGCCGGCCTGACCCCGTTCGCTCAAGGGAGGCTGCGCCGCGGCCGGCGCCGGCAATCCGGACGGAGCGGGCGTAAAGTCGAGCTGCGCCCGGCCCCGCGTAGCGGGACCGGCAAGCGCGGGCTCCGCGGCAACCGCGTTGACTGCGCGCGGCGCTGGCTCGGCGACAGGCGCCGCGATCGCCTCGGCGACACGTGCCAGCGTCGTCTCGCGTGGCGAGCCCGCTCTGCGCGACGGCTCGGCCGCGCGCGGCGGCGGATCGTATCGCACGGGGCCATTGGCGGCGGCGGCCATCGGCTCCGGTTCCGCGACGTCGAAGTCGGCGCCGGAGTCGGACACGAGCGCCGCGAGTTCTTTCAATGCGCGAATCTGGTCCGAAACGACGCGGCGCATCGCGTCGGCGGTCTCGCTCGTCTCCTGCGGCAACTCGAGAACGCCACGGCGCAGTTCCTGCCGCGTCGCGTCGAGCTCGCGCTGCACCTGACCGGCCATGTCCTTCACTTCAGCGACCGACTGTCGGAAGCGCTCCGCTGCGCGGTCAAGCGCGCTGGTGATCTGCGCGTTCGTCGTGTCGATGGCTGCCTGTAGGGTCTGCGCCGTGCGCTCGCGCTCCTTCGTGGCCGTGTCGCGGATCGTCTCGAATTGTCCGGCGACGGCGACCGAGGCCCCCTTGGTCGCGGAAGCGAGCGCGGCGCTGATTTCCTGCGCCCGCGCCTGCGCGCGGCCGAAGCTGTCCTCAACATTGGCGGCGAACCGCGCGAGCACCGTCTGGAACGCCTCGCCCCGGCCGGAAAGGTCGCTGACCAGGGTCTGGAGGCTGCTCTGCCGGTGCTCGAGGGCGACGTCGAGCGACTGCTGCTGCGCCGCGAGGTCTTGCGCGACGGTCGCGAGCGTATCCGCATGCTGGGAAAGCTGGGCGGCGAGGGCGCTCGCGTCGGCCTGCGTCGTGGACGTGAGGCGCCCGAGGGTCGAGACCTGAGAGGCGATGCCGCCGAGGGCGCGCTGGAATTCCTCGACCCGCGTCGCAAGACCGCCTTGCACGGCGGCGAGCCGATCGCCTGCGGATGCGACCGCCTGATCGATCACAGCGCTCGTCTTGCCCAGGTTCTCGATCACCTGCGTCAGCTCGGTCCGCAAGCGGTCGCCAGTGCCGGCGAGCGCTCCTGCCGACCTCTCGGCGCTGCGGGCGACCGTGTCCCGAAGCGCGGCGCCGGAAACCTCGACCTCCTCGGTCAGGCGCTTCAGGAGCGCCCCGATCGCGTCGCCCGACTGTTGCTTCGCGTCTTCGGCCACGCTTCGCAGCGCCTCGCTGGAACTCGCGACTTCGGCCCGCAACTGACCGGCGAGCGCGCTGAGGGCGCGCACCGGGTCGGTCGCGCTGCCGTTGACAGCTTCGATCAGCTCTTCGGTCCGACGGGTGAGGAGCCCCGTCAGGTTCGCCATTTGCTGGTCGAGCGTCTGCGCAGCGCGCGCGCTCGCCCCGACGATCTGATTCGAGACGTCCTCACCCCGTTCGCCGAGCGCGGCGACGAAATCCGCGCCCTTTCCGTCGATCGCGAGACGGAGGTCCTCGACGCGCGACGAGATCGAGGCGGCAAGGTCGGCGCCTCGTGCCGCCAAGGTTGAATCGGCGTCCGCGGCCGCCTTGGCCACCAACGCGTTCATCGTCGCGATACGCGTGCTGAGCCGTTCGTCGATCATACCGACGTTGCGGTTGGCGGCCTCTCCGAGATCCGAGAGGCGCGCGTCGATGATGCGCGCGCTCTGGTCGGCAGCCTCGGCGAGCGCCGTAAGACGCGCGTCGAAGCCCTCGCCGCTGCGTCTGGCCGCCTCGGCCAGCGACGCCCTGTGGGCGTCGACGGCTGCGCCGATGGTTGCGCGATGACCATCGAACGCGGCGCCAAGCTGCGCGCGGTGCGTTTCGAGCATCGCGCCGATCCTTTCGGCATGATCGCCGACTCTCTCCTCGATCTGTACGCGATTGGCGTCGAATCGTTGGCTGAGGTCCTCCATCGGCGTGACGACGTTGTCCTTGAACCGTTCGACGCTGACGCCGAGCGACCTGGACACGTCCTCGACTCGGCCGGTCAGAGTGGCGTTGATGTCCTGGGTGAGCGCCGATAGCGTGTGGGTCAGCTCCGCCGCGCGCTTTTGCAGGGTCTCGTTGATCTCGTCGGACTTTGCGAGCATGCCTTGCGCAAGTTCGCGGCCGCCTTCGCCCAGGGCGCGAGCGGTTTCGAGCGTGTTTCGCGCAAGCGTCTCCGAGAGCGCGCGCCCGCGTTGCGTGAGACCGTCCTCAATCTTGCCGAGGAGGGACCCGAGCGAGCTCGTGACCTGGGCGAGCTTTGCTTCCGTGCGTTCATCGATGGTCTGCAGGCGCGCGTCGAACATCGCCGCCGCCTCATCGTTGCGCCGCCCAAGCTTTTCATCGACAGCGCCGCCGCCCGCGACGATCGTCTGCTCGATGGCGGAGAGCTTGGACGCGAGTTCGGATGCGAGCGCCTCGGCGCGCCGGTCGATGGCGTGCAGGCGCGCGTCGAGCATCGCCGCTGCTTCCTGGTTCCGCCGCCCGAGCCTCTCGTCAACCTCTCCGCCGCGCGCGACGATCGTGTCTTCGACCATGGCAAGCTTGCCCGCGAGATTGGATGCGAGCGCCTCGGCGCGCCTGTCGATCGCCTCGATGCGAGCATCGAGCATCGCCGCTGCTTCCTCGTTCCGTCGTCCGAGCCTGTCGTCAATCTCTCCGCCGCGCGCGACGATGGTCTCCTCGACCACGGCCAGTTTGCCGGCGAGATCCAATGCAAGCGCCCCGGCGCGCCTGTCGATGGCCTCGATGCGCACGTCGAGCATCGCAGCCGCTTGCTCGTTCCGCCGTCCGAGCCTCTCGTCGACCTCGCCGCCGCGCGCGACGATGGTCTCCTCGACCACGGCCAGCTTGCCGGCGAGATCGGATGCGAGTGTCTCGGCGCGCCTGTCGATCGCCTCGATGCGCGCATCGAGCAGCGCGGCCGCTTCCTGGTTCCGTCGACCGAGCTTCTCGTCGACCTCGCCGCCGCGCGCGACGATCGTCTCCTCGACCATGGCAAGCTTGCCGGCGAGATCGGATGCGAGCGCCCCGGCGCGCCTGTCGATGGCCTCGATGCGCGCATCAAGCAGCGCGGCCGCTTCCTGATTCCGCCGTCCGAGCCTCTCGTCGACCTCTCCGCCGCGCTCGACGATCGTCTCCTCGACCGCAGCCAGCTTGCCGGCAAGATCGGATGCGAGCGTCTCAGCGCGCCTGTCGATCGCCTCGATGCGTGCATCGAGCAGCGCGGCCGCCTCCTGGTTCCGTCGACCGAGCTTCTCGTCGACCTCTCCGCCGCGCTCGACGATCGTCTCCTCGACCGCGGCGAACCGGGCGGCGATTTCGGAGGCGAGGGTCTCGGAGCGCTCGCCGATCTGCCGGATAATTTCGCGTCCGCGCCCGTCGATTGCGCCTTCGAAGCGCGAGAGCCCATCGCCCAGCGAGGATTCGATCCGCCGCGAATGCGAGGCGAGGGCAAAGTCGACCGCGTTGTGATGAGCGGAAGTGGCGGTCTCGAATTGCCCGAGACGCTGAGCCGATTTCTCGGAGAGCTGCTCGAGGTGGTCGCCGAACCGCTTGTCGAAATCATCTCGGCGAGCCCTCATCATCGCTTCGATGGCGATAAGATGGCCGCCGATGCGGGAATTGAGCTCGTCGGAATGGACTGCGATGCGCTCGATCACGCTGTGCCCGTTCTCGCCGACCAGATTGTCCAACGCTTCCAGGTATTCGCGCATGCGTCCCGTCTGATCGGACAACAACTCGACCAAGCGTCCGCCGCGTTCGCCGACGACGGCGTCGAACGCTGAAACCTGTGTGCTCAAGGCTTCGCGAACAGTCTCCGCTGTGAGCGTGGTCGCCGTCCTCGCGTCGTTGGCAAGGGCCGAGAAGCGCGCATTGATGTCCTCGGCGTCCGCGTTGAGCCGGGCGAGAGACTCAATCGTCGACGCCTCGATCCGCGACTGGGTCGCCGCGCTCTGCACGGAGATGGCGCCGACGAGACGGCGGGTCGACTCATCGATCAGCGCCTCGGCTGCTGCGTTCTGGTGACCGATCGCGCTGCGCAACTGGGCCTCGCGCGAGTTCGAACTGCTCGCTCCAGCGGGCCGCAGCCGCATCCAGCGTGGCGGCGGCGTCCTCGGTGCGGTCGCGCAGCAGGGACGTGAGGCGTTCGCTCGAGCCGTCGAGCCGCTCCTCGAGCGTCCCGCCGCGCTCGACGACCGTCTCGTGCAGGCGGTCGGTCACGCTGTTGAGGCGCGAAACGAGCGAGTCGCCGTGGATAAGAACCGAGTCGGAAATGCGAGCCCCGCTCGCGTCGAGCCGGTCGATCAGCGCCAACGAACGCTCGCCGAAGTCGCGTGCCAAAGTCTCGCTTGCTTCGCTGAGCCGCTCGGCGGCCGATCGGCTTTGTTGGCGGATCGCATCGACCGTGTCGGTCCCGCTCGCGTTGATGCGGCCGACGACCTCATCGGCATGGTTTTCAAGAGCGCCGCGCATGAGGAGCGTGGCGTCGGCGAGCCGAGTTGAGACGGAGTCGCCCTGGACGTGGATCGCCTCGGCGGCTTCCGCCAGACGCTCGGCGAGCGCGTCGCCATGGAAGCGCAACGCGTGAACGGCCCCAGCGCTGCTCGCGTCGATCTGGCCGACGACGGCCTGGCCGTGCGCGCCGACTGCGCCGGTGGCGGCGTCGGCCGCTTCCGCGAGACTCAAAACGATGGACTCGCTGTGCGAGTTGAGCGCGCGGACGGCGCGATCGCTGGTCGATGCGATCCGGCCGACGACGTCGTCGGAATGCGCGCCGATTGCGCTGCTGGCGGCGAGCGCCGCCTCGTCGAGGCGGATCGCCACGGAATCGCCTTGCGACCGGATCGCATCCAGAACCTGGTCGCTGCTGGCGGAGATACGGCCGACGATATCGTCGGCATGCGCGCCAAGGGCCCCTGACATGGCGAGCGAGGACTCGACGAGTCTGGCCGCGATGTTGTTCTCGTGCTCCTTCATCGCGTCGACGGCCTGAACGCTACTTGCGGAGATCCGGCCGACGACGTCGTCGGAATGTGAGCCAATTGCGTTCGTTATCCTCGCGGACGCCTGCGCGAGTTGCGCGGCGACGCCGTCGCCATGTCCCCGGATTGCCTCGACCGCGTTTGCGCTTGTTGCGCCGATGCGGCCTACGACCTCGTCGGCGTGCGCCTCCATGGCTCCAGACAAGGTGCGGGAAGCCTCGTCAAACCGGGCGGCGACGCTGTCGCCGTGACCCCGAAGCGCCTCGACGGCCTCGGCGCTGCTTGCGCCGATGCGGCCGACGATCTCGTCGGCGTGCGCCCCGATCGCGCCGGACACCGTCCGGGAAGCGTCCTCGAACCGGGCGGCGATGCTCTCGCCATGACCCCGGATCGCCTCGACGGCGTCGGCGCTGGTTGCGGAGATGCGGCCGATAACCTCGTCGGCATGCGCGCCCAGGGCGCCGGACACGGTCCGGGAAGCGTCCTCGAGCTGGATCGCGACGGTGTCGCCATGTCCTCGGATCGCTTGAACCGCGCTTGCGCTGGTTGCGGAGATGCGGCCGACGATCTCGTCGGCATGCGCGCCCATTGCGCCGGACACCGTCCGCGAAGCGTCCTCGAACCGGGCGGCGATGTTCTCGCCATGACCCTGGATCGCCTGGACCGCGCTTGCGCTGGTTGCGGAGATGCGGCCAACGATCTCGTCGGCGTGCGCGCCCATGGCGCCGGACATCGTCCGCGAAGCGTCCTCGAACCGGGCGGCGATGTTCTCGCCATGACCCTGGATCGCCTGGACCGCGCTTGCGCTGGTTGCGGAGATGCGGCCAACGATCTCGTCGGCGTGCGCGCCCATGGCGCCGGACATCGTCCGCGAAGCCTCTTCAAACCGGGCGGCGACGCTGTCGCCATGGCCCTGGATGGCCTCGACGGCGTTCGCGCTGGTGGCGCTGATGCGGCTGACGACCTCGTACGAATGCGCGCTTATGGCGCCGGATACGGTTCGGGACGCGTCCTCGAGCTGGGCGGCGACGCTGTCGCCATGTCCCTGGATCGCCTCGACGGCGTTCGCGCTGGTTGCGGAGATGCGGCCAACGATCTCGTCGGCGTGCGCGCCCATGGCGCCGGACATCGTCCGCGAAGCCTCTTCAAACCGGGCGGCGACGCTGTCGCCATGGCCCTGGATGGCCTCGACGGCGTTCGCGCTGGTGGCGCTGATGCGGCTGACGACCTCGTACGAATGCGCGCCGATGGCGCCGGATACGGTTCGGGACGCCTCCTCGAGCTGGGCGGCGACGCTGTCGCCATGTCCCCGGATCGCCTCGACGGCGTCAGCGCTGGTCGCGGAGATGCGGCCGACGATCTCGTCGGCGTGCGCGCCCATGGCGCCGGACATGGTTCGGGAAGCCTCCTCAAACCGGGCGGCGACGCTGTCGCCATGCCCCTGGATCGCTTCGACGGCGTCCGCGCTGCTGGCGCTGATCCGGCCGACAATCTCGTCGGCATGGGCGCCCATGGCGCCGGACATCATTCGGGAAGCCTCTTCAAACCGTTCGGCGACGCTGTCGCCATGGCCCTGGATCGCCTCGACGGCGTCCGTACTGGTGGCGCTGATGCGCCCAACCATGTGGTCGGCGTGGGCCGTCATCGCGTTGCGCGCTTCGTCGGCGGCCTCCGCCAGCCGGACGGCTACGCCTCCGCCGTGAATTCGAATCGCATCGACGGCGTCGCCGCTGCTCGCGCGAATTCGGCCAACCACCTCGTCGGCATGGGCGCCGATCGCGTCCGACATCGTCGCGGACGCGTCCGCGAGCCGATCCGCCACCGCGTCGCTGTGGCCTTTGAGAGCTGCGACGGCCCGGGCGCCGCTTTCATCGATGCGACCCACGACGTCGTCGGCGTGGGCGCCGACCGAATCGCGAATTCCGTCCGCGGTTTCGGCGAGACGCGTCGCGACCCGATCGCCGTGCTCGTCGATCGCATCGACCAGCGACGTCTGCGTGGCGTTGATGCGGGCGATCAGGTCGTCGCTGCGCGCGCCCATCCTGGCGACGAGAACTTCGCCGGCGGCTCTGACGCGACCGTCGACGTCGCCAACCCGGTGCAGAATGTCGTCCGCAGTCTTCCTGCTCGTTTCGCCGAGCTGCGCGGCGAGATTATCGCCGATGCCCGCGATCAACTCGGCGATCTGCGTTCCTTCCGCCGCGATGCGTTCGACCGTGGCAGTGCCGGTGCGGTCAAGCGCGACGGCGATCTCCTCGGACGACGTCCCGAGCGAAGTCGCGACGCGCTGGCCGGCCTCCGTCAGCCGCTCGCTCAGCCGAAAGCCTGCCGAATCGATGTCCTGCGAAATGCCGTGATGAGCGTTCGCGATGGCGTCGCGAACGCGAGCGCCGCTGGAGACGATCGCGTCGCGCTGGTCGGCCATCTCCGCGATGAGCGAACGGATCTTGCGCTCGTTGTCGGAATAGGTGCGCTCCAGCGTCGAGACCTCGGACTTCACCCGCGTCTCGAGCTCGGCCGCCCTTGCGAGCGCCCGCTCCACGCCGTCGCCCATGGCGGTGAGTTCGCGGCGGATCGCCTGCGACAGGGTCGCGACATGGTCGCCGGCCATGGTTTCGGGTTCGGCCAGGCGAACGGCCACCTGAGATATGGCGCGCGCCGACTGACGCAATTCACGCAGGCGCCGCGCAAGGGCGGCAAAGCCGAACATGAAGAAAATCGGGCCAAGCGTGGCGAGCGCTAGCAGCGGCGCCTCGGGACGATACAAGGTTTCGGCGAGCCGCTGCGACGAGACCCTGGGCCACAGGTTCTCGTAGCCGTAGAGCGCGCAAATCGCGGCCCAGGCGATCGAGGCGGCAAGCGCCAGGACAAAAGGAGTGCGGCTCGCCGGGCGAGCGTTCATCGCCTGCAGGACGGCGCCGACGTTTTCGCGGTCGTCGTTGGCGGGCGGCGCCGCTGCAATCGCCGGTTTGACCTCGGCCTCGCCGCCGACGGCCTGCACAGGCGTCGAACTCGGCCGGAGCAGGGGGGTCGACTCGGAGGGAGGGAAGCTCGGCTTTAGAACCGGCGTAGCGGGGGCGGGCTTCGCGGGCGCGAGCGGCGGCGTCTGGGCGGCGCTTTCGGCCGAGGCGATGGCCGAGACTTCGTCATCCGTCAGGTTCAACGCGCTCTCGATCGCCGACATCGCCGCGGAGACCGGATCCGTCGCCGAAATCTGTTTTGCCATCTTGTCCGCCTCTTTAAGTCTTTTCGGCGTCGATCGCATGTCGACCGACCAACGCGCCAACGGCTTCCGCAGGCATTGGGCTGCCGGCCAGCGGAAACGCACTAATTAACCACGTCACAGTTTACCGCCCCGCCCAGCCTAAGGAAACCGCATGGGCGGCTGAACTTTCAAACGTCGTTAACGGTTCAGTTACCATGTTTTTTCAAAGTGTTCAGCCGGATGGGCGGCTTGCCGGCCGGCGCCGGGCGCCGCTCGGATCGCCGCCGGAAGGGAAAATCAGCAAAGACGCCCATGCCCGGAAGTCCGAAAAGCAGCGCGGAGTGGGGAGGGGCCTCGACGTCCGAATCCTCCATCGATGGCGGCTCCGGAGAGCCCCCTTTGGACCTTGTTCATCTGGCGCGCCAGTGTCAAGGCGAGGGCGAACTCGAGGCGGAACTGCTCGGCCTCTTCCGCCTCCAGTCGCGCGCGCTGATGGCGGAGCTCAGCCACGCTTCGGGGTTGTCGGCGGAGCGGAGAGCGCATATCGCGCACAGGCTCCGCGGGTCGGCGCTGGCGGTCGGGGCGAGACGGGTCGCCCGGGCCGCGGCGGCTCTCGAAGAGAAGCCGCCCTCATTTATGGGCGCAGAGGCTGCGGCGGAGCAATCGGCCGCGGCGGCTCAGGCGGTCGCCGCGCTCGAGGCGAGCGTCGACGAAGCGATCGCCGAGATCGAGCGTATCCGCGGCTGAGCGGGCGGCGCGACGCCGCCCAAGCTCCGCCATGCGCCCTTCCGGCGCCGCTCCACTTGCTCTATGAAGCGCCGCGGCGAAGCCGGGCGCGTCCGCGCCGGGCGGGGACGGCTCTTCTTCAGGAATGCTTCGGCTCTATGACAAAAGTGACCTATATCAACTCCTCGGGGCAGGCGCGTACGGTCGAGGCGCAGATCGGCTCGACCGTGATGGAGACCGCGCTGCGCAACTCAATTCCCGGGATCGAGGCCGAATGCGGCGGCGCCTGCGCCTGCGCGACCTGCCACGTCTACGTCGCCGACGATTGGACCGAGAAGACCGGCAGCCCATCGCAGATGGAAGAGGACATGCTCGATTTCGCCTTCGAGGTCAGGCCCAGTTCGCGCCTCTCCTGCCAGATCAAGGTCAGCGAGGAACTGGACGGCCTCGTCGTGACCACTCCCGCCAAGCAAGGATGAGATGGATGAGCGAAGCGATCTCAACCGACGTCGCGATCGTCGGGGCCGGGCCGATCGGGCTCTTTGCCGTGTTCGAGCTCGGCCTTCTCGACATCAAGTGCCATCTCATCGACATCCTGCCGAAGCCGGGCGGCCAGTGCGCGGAGCTCTATCCGGAGAAGCCGATCTACGACATTCCGGGCTTTCCGATCATCACCGGGCAGGAACTGGTCGAGAGCCTGATGAAGCAGATCCACCCGTTCGGGGCGAAGTTTCACCTGGGCGAGATGGTCGACCGGCTCGAAACGCTCGGCAGCCCCGAACATCCGCTCTTTCGCATCTCGACCGACAACGACAAGACGATCGAGGCCAAGGCGATCTTCATCGCCGCCGGCGGCGGGTCGTTCCAGCCGAAGAGGCCGCCGCTCGCCGGCCTCGACGCCTATGAGAACACCAGCGTCTTCTACTCCGTCCGCAAGATGGACCACTTCCGCGGCCGCCGGGTGACGATCGTCGGCGGCGGCAATTCGGCGCTCGACTGGGTCTTAAACCTCCACCCCGTGGCGAGGCGCGTCACGCTCATCCATCGCCGCGACGCCTTCCGCGCCGCGCCCCATTCGGTCAACGCGATGCGCGCGCTCGTTCAGGCCGGGAAGATGGACTTCGTGCTCGGGCAGGTGACGGGCCTGAAGGGCGAGAGCGGGCAGCTCTCGGCCCTGACCGTGCGTAAGGAGAGCGGCGAGGTCTACGATCACGCCTGCGACGACATGCTACCCTTCTTCGGGCTCACGATGAAGCTCGGGCCGATCGCCAACTGGGGCCTCAACCTGCACGAGAACCTGATCCCGACCGACACGGAGAAGTTCGAGACGAGCACGCCCGGCATCTTCGCCGTCGGCGACATCAACACCTATCCGGGCAAGCTCAAGCTCATCCTCTGCGGCTTCCACGAGGCCGCGCTCGCTGCCCAGCGGGCGCACCACTACGTCTTCCCCGACAAGAAGCTGACCTTCCAGTACACGACGTCGTCGACGAGCCTCCAGCGCAAGCTCGGCGTAACCTGAGCCTCAGGCTGCGATCGGCTGGCCGTCCTTCGCGCCCTTAAGCGCGATGTGGTTGATCTTCTTCGCCAGCCGCTCCAGCTTGGCCGGCGTCGCGCTGATCTCGAGCGCGAACCACGCCCGCGTTCCTCGGACGATCGCGCCCTCGACCCGGCCCAGGCCGTCAAGATAGACGACGACCCAGCCTCCGACCGCGCCCGCGGGAAACCCCTGAACGCTCACGCCGACGGCCGAAACATCCTGCGTCTGACAGGAAAACTCGCTTCCGTCTTCGAGCATGTAGCGTCCGCCGAGGGCGAGGGGAAAGCGCGGGTAGCGGCGCCGCTCCCTTTCCTGCGGCCAATCCGACGCCGCAGGGGACCCGGACGCAATCGGCGGCTGCGCCGTCCTCTCGTCCGCGGAGGCGAGCGACGACGGCCGGAGGTCGAAGGACGGGGATAAGGACATTGGATTTCCGCCGATTTTGCAACGCCAGAATGGCCTTTAAGGCGCCCGAAGGGCCCGATCGAGCACGTGGGACAAGCCTTAAGCTCCAGTTCGATCGTTTCACGGAGAGTCTAAGAACGCCCTGCCTCGGCCGCGCGCAGCGGGTAAATCGCCGGCAAGGAGCGCCCACGCCAAGCCAAACCAAGCCAAACCAAATGCAAGAGAAATGCAAGGAATTAACCTTGTATCTCCTTTGGCAAATCGAGACTTTTTAATGGGTTACGAGCGATCCTCCCCAAAAAATTCTCGACGCGAGACGCCGGCGTGAAAATGAGCCGCCTGCCCGGCGCGGGCGTTCGTTTTTGGAAAAGCCGAGGGGCGGTCGATCTCATAGACAAAATCATAGCGCGGATTCTGACTTTCAGGAAGGAAATGCAACTCTTCTTTCCCCGTCATGGCCGGGCTTGGCCCGGCCATCCATGAGAACATCAAGCTATCCGAATAAAATACTGAAATAGCGCAGAATACGGAACTCAGGCGTTCAGTGGCGCGGCACTGGGTGGATGGCCGGGACAAGCCCGGCCATGACGAAAAACAGAAAAGCAACGCCCCTACCCACAGCCGGCCTCTGGGTTGATGGGCCAGAATTGCCGCCAGGGCCGCAGAGCCCGACATCCAGCGAACGGCTCGGCAAACGCGCGCTCGTGAAGCGACCTAATGGTCAATTCCGACGCGGCGGACCGGACTCGACGTGAAGCGGTGGCAACAGCCACTCTAAACTATGTGCCAATTCGGGCGATACGGAAGGATGGCTCAGTGGATCCACGGTACAGCTTGCGTCGCGCGCGCCTACGGCGCCAATGTTGCCGCATTACAAGTTGAAAGGGCCGCAAATGTTCACAGATACCCCCGATCTCATCCAAACCCTCGTGCAGGAGGGCACCGGCGTTCATGCCGATGTCTTCAAGCGCGTTAACGCCGCCTATCCCTACGGGGTCAGGCTTTGGGACGAGGACACTGGCAACACGTTGGAGGTACAACTCTGCAGGAGCCTCGCCGACGCGATCTACTCAGCCCGAGGAGCGACGTTGTCGCAACGCGCCCCACTGGCCCTCTCGGGTAAAGAGAGGGCGGCATGATGGAGGTATCAGAAAGCCTTTCTGAGACAACCGCGCCTGATCTGGCGACAGAGGCAACGTCGCGTCGACCGGCGCATCGGACCCGCAAGCCGCGTCGCTTATTCGGGCGGAACGTCGTCGCCGAATTTATCGCAGCCGGGGGAGGCACGGAAGCAAGGGAACAGCTCTTGCGCAGATTGAGGTCGGAAGGAGAATGGGATCCACAGATCCCGACCTTCCGCGCCCCGGCAGCCGCCGCAGAGTGAATTTGTAGTTTCGCGCGAACCATACTGGACCGCATACGTCCAGAATGGCCCAGTCGGGGTATCAAGTGTTTGATTTTGACCGCTAGCGTCGTTCCTATGGAGGTCCACCGGACAATGGCCCGATCAGTCGGTGATCGCCTGATAGGCGAGGGCGCGCAGGTCGAGCTCGGGCAAATCGAAGCTCAGCATCGACTGGTCATGAAGAGCGCGACGAGCTCCTCTTTCGGATCGACCCAATAGTGGGTCTTCGCCGCCCCCGACCAGCCGAATTCGCCGTTCGAGCCTGGGGCGCCCGTTTGCGCGGCGTCGACCGCCACGCGTGAGCCGAGACCGAAGCCATAGCCCGCCAACGGCAGACCGCCGATCTCGATCGGCAGGAGCGCGAGGCCAAGATGAGTTTCGTGCATGAGCTCGAGCGTCTTGCGCCCGAGGATGCGCGCTCCGTCGAGCCGCCCGCCGTTGGCCAGCATCTGGGCGAAGCGGAAATAATCCGGAGCCGTCCCGAACAGGCCCATGACCGCCGCGAACAAACACCTTCGGGGAATCGACCGGATAGGTCTTGGACACGTCGATGCGTTCGTTGACCCCCTGTGTCCAGGCCAGGAGAGCGGCGCTCGAAGTCTGCGTCGGATCGAGGACGTCGACCCGGCCGTACATCGCCGCCAGGCGGCCGCGCTTTTCCGGCGCCACTCCGAAGTCCGTGTCGACCATGCCGAGGGGCTCGAACAGCCGTTCGTGGAGGAACTCGCCGAGCGGCCGGCCGGAGATCACCTCGATCACGCGGGCGACGACGTCGATGCCGACGCTGTAGTGAAAACGCGACCCTGGCTGGAACGCGAGCGGGAACTGCGCAAGGTCGTCGATCGCCGCCTCGAGGGGTGTGCTCGCGTCCAGGAATTTCGATCGCGCATACATCTTGCCGACAGGGGAATCCTCGAGAAAATGGTAGGTGAGGCCGCTGGTGTGGGTCATGAGGTCCGAGAGCGTGACGGGGCGCGCGGGATCGGCCAGTCTGCCGTCGGCCTGCAGCACCTTCACGGCCGCAAAGGCCGGAATGTATTTCGCCACCGGGTCGAACAGCGAAAAGCGCCCTTCTTCGAGGAGCGTCATCAGCCCCGTGCAGACGATCGGCTTGGTCATCGAATAGAGGCGGAAGATCGTATCGGCGGACACGGGCGAGCGCACTTCCTTGTCGCGCCAGCCGACCTGCTCCGCGTGCACGACCTTGCCCCGCCGCGCGATCAAGGTGCTGACGCCCGCATAGACGCCGCTGTCGACATAGGATTGCATCGCCGGCCGTATCCGTTCGAGGCGGCGGGCGCTCATTCCAACGGCTTCGGACGGCTCAAGGGGGTAGGTCACGGGGATCTCCTTCGGCGCGAGCTGAAATAGCCATGCGGGCCCTTTGACGGCAAGTCGTGGGGCTTGTTCGTTCGGGGAGCTAATGCGTTATCAGGCAGTGCGAATCGGGCTCCCGCATGACGGGCGTTTCTTGCCCGCGTATCGCGCGGGGTCCTACATAATCGGCCCGGCCACCGCCGCGACCACGGCCCACAGCACGACGCCGCAGAGGATCGCCGCAAGCGCATAGGGACCGGCGCGGTCGGGCGGCGGCTTCATCAGGATCGGCAGGCCTAACCAGAACACGTAGAGACTGTAGATGAGCGCGATGATCCGCAGGAACCCGAGGCCGGGGATCAGCGCGAAGACGCCGGCGAGCCAGGCCGGGGTCATCGAATAGACCGCGAGCTTCATCGCGTTTTCGCGGTTCTTCTGCGCCGAGAAGGTCGGCGCGAGCCCGTCGATGACGATCGCCATCACGTAGACGACGACGAAGGCGATGAGCCAGTGGATAAGAGCGCCGAAGAGGCCGCCGAAGAATCCGGCCTGGTGGTGATGGAAGCCGAAGCGGGGGCCGCGCCAGCCGAACACATGCCGGCGCAGGAACTCGCAGACCGGCGGAATCGCCGCGAGGAACGCGACGTAATTCGCAAACAGATAGGCGGAGTCGCCGAACTCGGGCTCGATCGCCCGCCATTCGGCGGCGGGCGACAGGATCACGGCCTTTGCGCGCTGAACGATGTCCAAAGCCTGCCTCTCGCGATCATGTCGGGTCGTTCCCCCGCGCTTAAATTATAGGTCGCCGGCTCGGACCGCGCCAGCGTGAGCGCGCGCCATCTTTCCCGCGGGCAGGTGCGTTGAAACAATCGGCGCGGGCGTCCGTATAGCTTGCGAAGGCTTGAAAGCCCGCGATCCGAGCCTGAGGTTCCCGCATGATTGCCTTGAAGGCGCCCTGGAACGAACGCAACGGCCGCTTCTCGCCTCTGAAGGCGATCGTGTTCGCGGGCCTTTTCGTTCCCGGCGCATGGATCGCCTACCTCGCCGCGACCGGCGCGCTCGAGCCCAAGGTCGTGACGGAAATGATCCATCGCACGGGACAATGGGCGATCCGGTTCCTGACGCTTTCGCTCCTCATCACGCCGCTCATGCGCGGGGCGCGCTATCCGAAGCTTGTGGCGGTGCGCCGCATGGTCGGGGTCGCCGCCTTCGCCTACGCCTCAGCGCATCTTCTCCTTTACGTGACCGACCAGCACTTTGCGCTTCTGCACGTCGCTTCCGAGATCGCGCTGCGCTTCTACCTGACGATCGGCTTCACGACGTGGCTCGGCCTCGCAGCGCTCGCCGCGACCTCGACCGACGCGATGATCCGCCGGCTGGGGCCGAAGTGGAAGACCCTCCATTCGCTCGTCTATGCAATCGCCGCTGTCGGGCTCCTGCATTTAATGATCCAGGCGAAGGCCGACGTGTCGGAGCCGGTGATGATGGTCGGCTTCTTCGCGATCCTCATGCTGTTCCGCGTCTTCGTGAAGCGCGGCGCGCCTGTGTGGGCGGCTGCGCTCGCGGCCTCGATCGTCGCGACGCCGCTCGACGCGCTGATCGAGGCGACGTGGTACGCGCTCGTGCGCCACATCCCGTTCTGGGAAGTGCTTTCCGCCAACATCGACCCCGACATGGCGTTCCGCCCTTCCGCCTATGTCGCGGCGGCAGGTGCGGCGTTCGTCGCCGTCGCGCTCCTGCGCCGCAGCCCGGCGCCGCGCCGCTCGGCGATCATGGTCGCGCGGCCGGCGCCGTCAGCGATCCGCTGAGGGTCGGCCTCGTTTAAAGGGTGAACTCTTCGACGACGGGCGCGCCCGCGTAGCTCGAATATCTCACCCATCGCGGCCGCACGACGAAATAGGCGATGTTCGGCCAATGCTCGCGGTCGCGGCCATCCGGCCATTCGCGGAAATAGGCGGCCTTGGCGCGGGCCAGATCGTCGCCAACGGGCTGACGGGCTTCACCTTCGATCTGGATCGAGACGCCGTCGTCCCACCCGATGACGAGCGCTGCGGCAGGATTGTGAGCGATGTTGACCGCCTTGCGGCTGGTCGACAGGGTGTCGAACACGAATTCATTCTCCGCCGTCAACGCAAAGCCCATCAGCGCCGCCTCGGGCCTGCCGGATTCGTGGACCGTCGACACGACGAGGAACCGCTTCCGCCTGACGATGTCGAAAACCTCTTCAACTTTCATCATGCGCCTCCGAAATTTAGCGCGCGATCGTCGACTGCTTTTTATCCCCGCTCGGACAGGAACACTAAAGCCGCTTGGCGTTCACTTCAATCGGGCGACGGGGGGACCCGCGCGCCAGACCTCCATTTCGACGCCATGCTCCGGATCGAGCGGGATCTTCTCGCTGACGCTGAGACCGGCCCCGGCGAGGACTTCCTCCGCGGACATGCCCGTATCGCAGGCGGAAAAAATCGCCCGCCCGCCGGGGAGCTTCACGCCATGCGCGCGCGAGAGATGAAATGCGTCGAAGCCGATCTCAAGGAAGAGATCGAACACGCCCTGGCCGCCCGGGACCGCCACCGTGCCGCCGAGCGGGAGCAGCCGTTTGGCGACCGCCGGCCAGCTTGCGGGCGCCGGACTCCACCACCAGCCGTCCCCGCGTTGCTCGAGCCCAGCCGCCGTGCTCGAAATGACCAGACGCAGGTCGCCCCTGACGTTGGGCTCCATTTCGTGGCTGTGACGGCCGAACACGATAAGGTCCGAGTTCGCGAGCGCCCGCTGGTAAAAGTCCCAGTCCTTTTCGTTGCGCAGAGAAGGAGGAATGAGCCCGTCGGCGCCGGCGATCCTGTCGTCGTCCGAGACAATGGCGTATCCGCCGATTTCGGTCGGGCGGCTCTCCGCTTTCTCGCGCGTCAGCGTGCTCATGGATCATTGCCTCCGCGTTCCAGCATCCGCGCCTCGGGCGGCGCCGAACGCGCCGAGCCGATTGCGGTCGCCGGCGCAATCTTCTATTTCGTGCGGCTGAGCCGACCTGTTCGGGGATGTTTCGCTTTCCGCCCGCGGGTCTGACGCAAACCCTTGAAGCGCTGGCTCTTGAGCGCGATCGCCTGTCGGCGACTGAAAAACCGAGGGAGATCGAGCCATGCGCGGACCCTTTCGGATTGTAGCCTACGTAATCGTGTCCGTGGACGGGATGATCGCCGATGAGAGCGGCGTCCACCCCGATGTGCTGAAGCTTGAAGCCGATCAACGCTTTTACCAGAAATCGCTCGATCGCGCCGCTGTCGTCGTGCACGGCCGCAGGTCGCACGAAGGCCAGCCCAACTCGTGGAAGCGGCGCCGGTTGATCCTCACGCGTCGCGTGAAGGCGCTCGCGCAAGACCCTGATAACGCGAACGCAAGGCTCTGGAATCCCGTAGGCGCCTCGCTCGAGGAGGCGTGCATCGCGGTCGGCTGTCGCGCGGGTGAGGTCGCGGTTCTCGGCGGTCCGGAGGTCTACGGCTACTTTCTGAAAGTCGGCTACGACGACTTCTACCTGAGCCGCGCCGAAAAGGTGCGCCTGCCGGGCGGCCTGCCGCTCTTCCCCGAAGGCCGTCTCGGCCGCACGCCGGACGAGGTCCTCGCGGCTGCGGGTTTGAAGCCGGGTCCGCTCCAGCGTCTCGGCGACGATGTCACGCTGGTTGAATGGACGCCGTGAGGCTTGTTCGCAGCGGCTTATAGCATTGGCTGTGGGTACGAGCATTCCTTTCTGTTTTTCGTCATGGCCGGGCTTGTCCCGGCCATCCACGCGGCGCCGCGCCACCGGTGCCTGAGTTCAATATTCGCAGCTTTTTCAGTATCTTATTCGGAGAGTTCGGTGTTCTCGTGGATGGCCGGGACAAGCCCGGCCATGACTGAAAAAAGCCTGAAGGGCTGACTTACGACCAACCCTGCCAACAGATAACGCGATAAGAGCCTTCGCAGCTTTAGCGCAAACTCAAGATGTAGGCGATCACGTCGTCGCGCTCCTTGGCTCCAAGGATCAGGTTCGGCATGCCGGCGTGCGAGGTCCGTAAGAAGACGCCGAGCGACCGGGCCGTCGTCGAGGGCATGGCCGCGATGGCGGAGAAGGCCGGGGCTTTTTTCGCCGCCGCCCGGCCGCCGTGACATTGCAGACAGGAGGCCGCCGCCAGCCGCTCGCCCGCGCGGGCGTCGCCGGCCTGCTGGCCGAAGGCGGCCGCGACGCCGACGAGACCGATCGCCGCGGCCGAAACAAACCAACGAAATTGCAAAGTCGGCCCTTTCTTCGGCTGAAATGTCATTTACGCCCGTGCGCGGCGGGATGGGAAGAGCTTCTCCCACGTCGCTCGGGGCTCCCCGTGTTCTTCGAAAGGCAAAGCGACTATGGAAGGACCCATGGAAGGACCCTCGCCAGAGCCCGCAAAGAAGAGCGCGTCCTTCCGCGCGCTCTTGCCCCTTTTTCGATATGGCCTTCGCTATCGCGGGCGGGCGCTCGCGGCGCTGGCGGCGCTGACGGCGTCCGCGGCCGCGACGCTCGCCGTCCCATTCGCCTTGCGGCGAATGATCGACTTCGGCTTCTCGAAGGACAGCCGAGGCGCGATCGACGCCTATTTTCTCGCGATGGGGGTCGTGGTTCTCATCATCGCCATCGCCGCCGCGACGCGCTACTACCTCGTCACGACGCTGGGCGAGCGGGTCGTCGCCGACTTGAGGCGCGACGTCTTCGCTCACCTGACCGGGCTCGACGCGTCCTTTTACGACAGCGCCCGCACGGGCGAACTCGTCTCGCGCCTGACAGCCGACACGACGCAGATCAAGGCCGCCTTCGGCTCGTCCGCCTCGATCGCGCTGCGCAATCTCTTCATGTTCGTCGGCTCGACAGCGCTTATGGTCTACACGAGCCCCAAGCTGTCGGCGCTTGTCTTGATTGCGATTCCGGTGATCGCGGCGCCCTTGATCGCGTCCGGGCGCGTCGTTCGCCGGCGTTCGCGCCATGCGCAGGACACGCTCGCCGACGCCACCGCCTTCGCCGCCGAGAGCCTCGGAGCCGTGCGCACGATGCAGGCGTTCGGGGCGGAGACGCGCGGCAGGACGCATTTCGCCCGCGCCGTCGACAGCGCCTATGAGGCCGCCCGCAGCGCCGCCATGACGCGCGCGCTTCTGATCGCGGTCGCCGTCTCGCTCGCCTTTTGCAGCGTCGTCACCGTGTTGTGGCTCGGCGCGCACGACGTGCTCGCGGGCCGGATGAGCGGCGGACTCCTGTCGCAGTTCGTCTTGTTCGCGGTCCTTGGCGCAACGTCGCTCGGCGAGCTGTCGCAGGTCTGGAGCGAAGCGGCGGCGGCTGCCGGCTCGGCCGGGCGCATCTCGGAATTACTTGCGGTTCAGCCGCGGATCGTCGCGCCGCGAAAGCCGGCCGCCATGCCGAGGCCGCCGCTGGGCGCGATCGCCTTCGATCATGTCAGGTTCGCCTACGAAGGCGCGCCCGGTGCGTGCGTGATCGACGATCTCAATTTCTCGATCGCGCCGGGAGAACGGGTTGCGATCGTCGGCGCCTCGGGCGCCGGCAAGTCGACGGTGTTCCAGCTCATCATGCGCTTTTACGATTGCACGGCGGGCAGGGTGCTCGTCGACGGCGTTGACGTCCGGACCGTCGATCCGAGGACCTTGCGCGCGCGGATCGCGCCGGTGGCGCAGGAGGCGCCGATTTTCGGCGGGTCCGTCTCGGAGAACATCGCCTATGGACGCGAGGGCGCAACCGAGGACGAGATCGAGGCGGCGGCGCGCCGCGCGGCGGCCGACGGCTTCATCCGCGACCTCGACCGGGGATATGCGACCGAGCTCGGCGAGCGCGGCGTGACGCTCTCGGGCGGACAGCGGCAGCGGCTCGCGATTGCCCGCGCGATCCTGAAAGATGCGCCGATCCTGCTCCTGGACGAGGCGACTTCCGCCCTCGACGCCCACAACGAAGCCCAGGTGCAGGCCGCGCTCGATCACGTGATGAGCGGGCGCACGACCCTCGTGATCGCCCACCGGCTGGCGACAGTCCTCAAAGCGGATCGCATCCTGGTTATGGAGGCGGGGCGCATCGTCGAGGAGGGCGACCACACGGCGCTGGTCATGAAGGGCGGCGTCTATGCCCGGCTCGCCCGGCTGCAGTTCGAATCCGGGGCCGGCGCTCTCGGGGAGGAGACCTCCGCCAACTGAACCGCGGCCAATGAACCTTCGCCCGGCCGCAGTGGGTCAGTTTGAATTTCGGGGGATTTCACCCGTGCAAGGATCACGCAGCGGACGGCGGGGATGCGCAAGGAGCAGTCATTGCCGGACAGCTTGGCGAGCGGGTCAAATCGACCCGAAGCGGTCTCCGCCAGGACGTTCGCGATCGGGTTCGCGTGGGCGGTCAACGTGCGATGGCGCAGTGCGGCCGGGCCTCAGTGAACAGGAACAGGAGTAGCAGGAGGATGGACGACAATGAGATTCGAGAGGCGCTCAATCGCCACTGGGCCGCCTCGGACGCCAATGACTTCGATGTCGAGCACGACATATACCGGGAGGACGCAGTGCTCGAATACCCGCAATCGGGCGAGCGCATCAGGGGCCGGCACAACATCCAGGCGTCTCGCGTCGCGCAGCCGAACTCGAAGCGCTTCACGGTGCGCCGCATCGTCGGCGCGGGCAACCTCTGGGTCACGGAATTCATCCTCGCGTATGACGGCCGGCCGTCCTACACGGTGAGCGTCATGGAGTTCCTGGATGGCAAGGTGGCCCGCGAGACCCAATACTTTGCCGACCCGTTCGAACCCGGACCCTCGCGCGCGCATTTGGTCGAGCGGATGGGATGAAATCGGCGGGACAGCGGCGCCCCCGCGCGTGCTGGATCGGGCGGAGATGCCCGTCGACACCACCGAGCTCGCTCGTTTTCTCATCGGCAAAATGCTCGTGCGGATACTGGCCGACGGCGTGGCGGGCGGCCGCATCGTCGAGACCGAGGCATACGGCGTCGGCGACCCCGCGGGTCACGCCTATCGCGGCATCACCCCGCGCAATCGGGCGCTTTTCCTCGAGCGCGGGCACGCCTATGTCTATCTCGCCTATGGCGTCTCGTTCATGCTGAACGTCTCGAGCGAGACGTCTGGCGTTGGCGCAGGCGTCTTGATCAGGGCGATCGAGCCAACCATTGGCGTCGCGATCATGGAGCGAAATCGCGGCGCCGAGCGTGTGCGAGACTTGGCGCGGGGCCCGGGACGGCTGTGCGAAGCCTTGGCGATTGATCGCCGGCTGGACGGGATCGACCTCTGTCGGGCCGGCCCGCTGTGGCTCGGATCTGACGGTCAAGGGTCGGGCGAAATCGGGCGGAGCAAACGGATCGGCATTACGCGCGCGCCCGACAGTCCGCTGCGGTTCTACGTTCGGGGCAATCGGTTCGTCAGCGGTCCAAGATTGCTTACGGAATAAGCGGCCGTATTACGGTCGCTCTCGGATCGATATGCGGCGACTGGGGCAGAGTGAAGTCGAGTTGACCGTGTGCCGTGTCGACAAAACCATCCATGTATTCTTTTGGGAATTTGCCAAGTTTCCTAACAGGCACAGCGTTTGGAAAAGTCGTGACATTCACGGTGGACCACTCATGGCGGCGGCGGTTTGCCGGCCTGCTGCGGCATCGGAAGAAGATAAGGCATCGGAAGAAGATAAGCGGTGAGGACCGGGTGTCACGCGACGTGCTTATTCATCAGGCCCAGGATCAGGGCATCGAGGCTGTAGGGTCCGGCGCCCGCCGAGACGACTATGATCAGCATGAAAGCATAAAGCGTCTCCGGTAAATAGAGCCAATCGTCGATGCGATCCGCTTCATCGATCGGCTTGTAGAGTTTGATTCGCTGCCGCCCGGAGGTGGCGACGGCGACGAGGATGGTGACAAGCAGGCCAAGCGCGGCGAGTGGCGCCAAGAGCCCGATAAGGACGGCGCCGCCGGCGGTGAACTCGACCAACGGCACCCACCATTGATTGAAGCCCACTGCTGGAACGCCGAGCGCCTTGAGCTCATCGACGAATGTACGGTGGCGCTCTGCGTTGAACAGCTTGTGATATCCCGACAGCATGAAGAATGCCCCAACCGCGATCCGGCTCAGGGTGATTGCGAGGTCGGTCCACCCAACACCAAGGAACAGTAAATCCATCATGGTCCATCTCATTCGATGTCTCCTTCGATGTATTCGGGACCGATCTAAATGCGGCCTGCCCTCGCTGGTGCGTTTGAACCATCGCCGTCCTCCTTATCTGGACGTTTTGGTCGGCCTGACCGAAAACTCTGTGGTTGCCAGCAGCGTGCACGTGGATGGCAACGCTGCCCCTAAACGTGTTCACCGAGAGTTTGGACGGCGGCCAATGAGGATCCCTCCTCCGGAACCTCACGTCACCGGAGTGTACGCGGTCACCACAGATGCTTTCAGCCGTAAGCGAAACCCGGCTTGCTTTGCCCAACTTCTATAATATAACCATCAGGATCGCGAATGTAGCAGCGCGTCTCGCCGTACTTGTCCTTTGGCTCTGTGATAAACTCCGCTCCTCGACTTCGCCACAGTTCATAGCACGCTTGAATATCTGCAACGCGGATATTCATAAAGCTGCTCATTGAATCGGGGTCGGCGGGGACGCTGAGCGTTACCGATGGTTTGTCGGGTGTCGGACCGCCCCCGACGTTGACAAGGAGCCACGTGTTCGCGATCTGGATGTACCCTGGCGCGCCGCTGCTGTCGCCTCTGCTCAGAATGCGACCTCCGAAGACCGTTTCGTAAAATCGAGCCGATCGTTCGATGTCGGCGACGGTAAGAAAGTGTGCGACGGTAAATCCATCCTTCGGCGGCATCTCATAGATTTTCTGATCGACTTGTACTTGGTTCGTAGACGACTCCAATCCTGACATGGTATTCCTCCATTCGTCGGAATACGTCCGCCACCGTGCGTTAGCAATGAACTGAGACGCTATTGAGGCGAAGATACAACGTCAAGTTACGGCGATGCCAGACAATACATCGATCGAATATTTGCCAGCACCAGTAATGTACAACAGCCAGAAGCCTCCCATTATGCTGAGGTTTTTGTAAAAGCCCTCCATGCTGGCGAGATGATCCGCGCCTGTAATTGTCCAATAGCGATGCTCAACAAGCGAAGTTCCCAGCGTGTACAAAGCCAATAGTACGGCCGAAGGACGTGTGAACGCGCCAACAGCGACCGCGAACGCAACCGGAAGCTCCATGAAGATCGCTAAGGCAGCGGCCAGTACCGGCGCCGGAACGCCATCCTGCACCATCTGACGTACCGTGCCCGAATAGTCCCTCAGCTTTCTCCAGCCGAAGATCAGAAACAGTGTCGCGAGAAAAAGACGCGCCGCGAGAATGACCCCATCGTCGATGTCGTTTATCATAACGCTACCGTCGCTCCCGTGACTTCCGTTTGGAGCCTCACGTCGCCGGAGTGTACGCGGTCCACCACAGATGCTTTCGTGTGTTATGCCCTTCAGCCGTAAGCGAAGCCCGGCTTGCTTTGCCCAACTTCTATAATATAACCATCAGGATCGCGAATGTAGCAGCACTTATCACCGTATTTGTCCTTTGGCTCTGTGATAAACTGGGCTCCTCGATTGCGCCATAGTTCATAGCACGCTTGAATATCTGCAACGCGGATATTCATAAAGCTGCTGACTGAATCCGGGTCGGCCGGGACGCTGAGCGTTACCGATGGTTTGTCGGGTGTCGGACCGCCCCCGACGTTGACAATGAGCCACGTGTTCGCGATCTGGATGTACCCCGGCGCGCCGCTGCTGTCGCCTCTGCTCAGAATGCGACCTCCGAAGACCGTTTCGTAAAATCGAGCCGATCGCTCGATGTCGGCGACGGTGAGAAAGAATGCCACGGTAAACCCATCCTGCGGCGGCATCTGATAGCTTTTCTGCTCGACTTGTACTTGGTTCATAGACAACTCCAATTCGGATATGGTATTTCTCCGTTCGCCAGAATACGTCGGGCGGTGTGCTTTCGCAATGAACTGTGACTTATAGCTAAAAACACAAAGCCCACCGAGAGAAGACCCGTCCGCAGGTTATGCAGCGGCCAGCCTCGGACAAAGGAGTGTGAGCACGGCGACCCCCCGATACGCTTCGCTATACGAAGATCCCTCTTAACAATGGATCCGGCGCGATCCCCGCCGTCCGGTTTGGCACGCTCATACCCGATCTTCTCGCGACCAAACAAGCTACTGATCCACCACCCGCCCGGCCGAGAACTTGACATTTAAATCGCCGCCCTGTGTCATTCTGACGGCGTCGCGTCAGGCCGAAGAGCCAATCGAGCGCGGTAACGAAAAGGGGCGTCCTCAGCTTCGCCTGATTCGCTCGTGAAATTGCCGAAAACGTGCGCGAAAGGACGAGGGCAGGGTGACGGTTCGCGTGGAAAGAGTTGCGCGCAGAGGCTATGAGCGGAGCGCGGCGCGCGAGCGTCCGCGCGGAGGCGTGGTCGACCACCTCGTTCTCTTAAAACCGCGGGTCATGTCGCTCGTCGTCTTCACCGGGGCGGTCGGCTTTGCGCTGGCGCCGGGACGCATCGACTGGCTGAGGCTCGTCGCGACGCTCTCGGCGATGGCGGCGGGGGCGGGGGCGTGCGGCGCCCTCAACATGTGGTGGGACGCCGACATCGACGCCAATATGGCGCGCACCGCAATGCGCCCGATCCCGCGCGGCGCCGTGCCGCCGCGTCAGGCGCTGGCGATCGGGGCGCTTTTGTCGTTCGTCTCGGTCGCGGCTCTCGGGCTTCAGGTCAACTGGCTCGCGGCCTTCCTGCTCGCGCTCACGATCGCGATCTACATCCCGCTCTACACGATGGTCTTGAAGCGCCGGACGCCGCAGAACATCGTCATCGGCGGCGCGGCGGGCGCGCTTCCGCCGGTGATCGGCTGGGCGGCTGCGACCGGCGGGCTCACCGCCGGCCCGATCGCCCTGTTTTTGCTGATATTCCTGTGGACGCCGCCGCATTTCTGGGCGCTCGCGCTCTGCCGCAGCGGCGACTATAAGCGGGTCGGCGTGCCGATGCTGCCCAATGTCGTGGGTCCCGTCCGGACCTGCCGGCAGATCGTGATCTACGCCCTCCTGCTCGTGCCTGCGTCGCTTGGGCCGCTCGCCATTCCCGGCGTCGGCGTCTTCTACGCAGTCGTCGCGAGCGCCTGCGACGCCGTCCTCCTATGGCGCGCCCTCGCGCTCTATCGCCTGCGCGAGGCTGAGGAATCGCCGCGGCGCAAGGCGGCGATGGCGCTGTTCGGCTACTCGATCCTCTACATGTTCCTCTTGTTCGCGGCCTTGCTGGCGGAGGTCCTGCTCAGAACATGATTTAGGGCCCGCCACGATGCGGCCACGAAATCAGGCTTGTGGTCGAAGGTCGGCCCGCTCTTATAATAAAGAGGGCGCTCGGCTTGCGCCCCCGACAACAATCAACTGAAAAATGATCTCGATGAAGAAGCCCGCCGCTCCGGACAAGGACAATTCGCGCAAGCGAGCCAACTGGATGCTTTTCGCGCTCCTCGCGGCGCTCGCGATTTTCATGTATGCGAGCATCTGGGTCAAAATCGCCCACTTCGGATTCTGATCCGCCATGATCCCCATTCATGATCTGCCGCACCTGCTCGCCGTCATCAACGCGGCGACCATTGTCGTGCTCCTCATCGCCTATAGCCGCATCCGCGCGAAAGACCGCGAAGGGCATCGGCGCACGATGATGGTCGCGATCGGCCTCGGCGTCGCGTTCCTTACGGTCTATCTGATCTACCATGCGTCCGCGGGCTTAGCGAAATTCGGCGGCTATGGTCCCATCCGGCCGATCTATTTCACGCTGCTCGCGATCCACGTCGTCATGGCGTTTGTCGTCGCGGTCCTCGTGCCGCTTACGTTCTTCAACGCGATGAAGGGGCGCTTCGCCACGCATCGCCGGCTTGCGCGGGTGACCTTGCCGGCGTGGCTGTTCGTCGCCGCGTCCGGGCTCGTGGTTTACGTCATGGCTATCGACCTTTATCCGCTCGCGGGGAGCTGATCCCGCCATGGGCGAGGCGGCGCAATCGGCAACTTCCGCGAGGCCCGGCTTCGGCGACGCGGGCGTCGCGAGCGCGGTCAGGCGCGAGATCCTGACCTGGGCCTGGCTTGCGGTCGGGGCGCTCGCGGTCGCTGGCGTGTTCGCGCTTCTGCTCGCGCTCTCGCGCATTCCGGGCATGGACGAGGCGCCGTTCTGGCCGCTCGAATTCTTCTACAAGGGCCTCGTGATCCACGTCGTGTTCTCGCTGGTGATCTGGCTCCTCGGCATATTCGCGTTCCTGGTTTCGGTCGCGACGCTCGAGGCGCGCGGCGAGGCGATGCGCGCCGCGCCCTTAGGGCGGATTGGGCAGGGCCTCGTCATCTGCGCTTTCCCGTGTCTGTTCGTCCCCGCTTTCCTGAATGCGAGCCAGCCGGAGCTCACCAACTACGTCCCCCTGATCCGGCATCCTGTTCACGATCTTGGGCTCGTCTTCCTAGCGCTCGGCGTGCTTTCGCCGGTCGCGCGCATCGGCCTCAACCTTGGCGGCGGGAAGCGGCCGCCGCTCATGTTCGCGATGTCGGTCGCGGGCCTGATCTACGTGGTGGCGCTCGCCCTGTTCGCGATCGCCTTCGGCCTTCTCGCGCGCCGGGTCGCCTTTGCGCCGTCGCACGATCAGCTCCTATGGGGCGGGGGCCATGTCTTGCAGTTCGTCTATGCGATCCTGCTCATCGTCAACTGGCGCATCCTCGCGCGGCGCAGTCTCGGCGAGGCCGCGGTCCCCGAGGGCGCATTCCGCGTGAGCGTCGGCATCGTTGGCGCTCTGGCGCTTGCGGCGCCGTTCTTCTACGCAATCTTCGCCCCGTTTTCCGAAGAGCAGCGGCAGGCGTTCCGCTTTCTGCAATTCGGCCTTTCCGCGCCGACGCTCGCGTTCGCGATCCCGCTCGTCCGCAACATGAGGGGTGAGAGGCTTCCGTGGCGCGATCCGGCGTTCTTTGCGCTCGCGATGTCGCTCGCCCTGTTCGCGCTCGGCGGTGTGATGGGTTTCCTCATCACTGGGTCCGACACCCGCACGCCCGCTCATTACCACGCCGTCATCACGGCCGTCAGCGTGTCGAGCGCGGGCATGCTTCTCACGTTCGGACTGGACAAAGTTGGACGAAAGCCCGCGCCGGCCGGCGTCGCGCGCATGGCTTTCGCGCTCTACGGCGGCGGGCAGTTCGTCGCGTCGATCGCCATGTTCGTGGCGGGCGGCTACGGCGCCCTGCGCAAGACGCCGGATGGCGTCAGCTCGCTCGACGCCGTCGCCGCCGCCGGCATGGCGGTGCACGGGATCGCCTCGATCTTTACGATTCTCGGCGGCGCGGCCTTCGTCATCGTAGCGATCCGGGCGCTGATGCGGCCCACACAGACCATGCGCGCGAGTCCATGAGCGCCGCTCAGCCGGCGGCGAAAGCGTCCGGGCGGCTGGGGCTCGTCGTCCTCATGGTCGCAGGCCTCGCCGCGATGGCGGCGCTTCGCGTGGCGGCTCCGGAGCCGACCGCCGACATGGTCGAGCTCGCTGGCCAGGCGCCGGCGAAGCTCGCGCCCTTCGTCGACGCGAACGGCGCGGAAGTTAAGGTCGAGGCGTTTCGCGGCAAAATCCTGATCCTCAACTTATGGGCGCCGTGGTGCGTCCCGTGCCTCAAGGAAATGCCCTCGCTCGATCGGCTGGCGGCGCGTTTGCCTGAAAACCAATTCGCCATCGCGGCCGTGACCAACGACGCCGTCGGCGACACGTCCTCGAAGCGCATGTTCGACAAGATGGGGCTCAGCCACCTCAAGCTCTACCTCGATCCGACGGGCGAGTTGGCGCCGGAGATCGGCGCGCGCGGCTTTCCGACGACCCTGATCCTGGGCCCGGACGGCGCCCCCCTCGCCCGTTTCGAGGGCGCCGCGAACTGGGACAGTGACGCGATGGTCGCGAAGCTCGACAAGCTGGCGGCGCGCCCGTTCAGTGCACCGGCGCCTCGGCCGCCGGCCTCTGCGTCCGATTGAACGCCGCGACGAAATCCGCGAGCGTCTTTTCATCCATGTCGGAGACGGCGACGTAGCTCAAGTTCGCGTCGGACCACCGCGCGACGTGATAGCCGTCGATCGTCTCGATTCCGCCGCTTGCGCGCGCGCCCTTCACGTCGTGCGGCAGCTCGGTGACGGCAACGAGGTGCTCGTTGTGACGATAGACGAGGGTCGGGGCCGGAATCCTGTCGACGACAGAGACGCGCCCGCCGGCGAGCGGAAAACCCTGGCTTGCCAGATCGACGATGTCGGCGCTGACCGTCGTGCGGCCGGCGAGCCAGGGCTTCACCGTATGCCGGTCGGAGGAGGCGACGTCGAACGGCTGGCCGGCGATCTCCGCCCGGGCATAGTCCGAGACGAGGCTTTGCGTGACGCTTTGCGAGGCGCTTTGCATCTTGAGCGACATCAGTCCCGCGCCGACGGCGAAGCCGAGGACGGCGAACGAGGCGGCCAGGGCAAAAGCACGCCTCCCGCTCCACGCCGGGCGCCGGACCGGCGCGAAGGTCGCAACAGAGGGGGACGCGGGCGCCGTCAGCATGGCGATACGGTCGGCCAAAGCCTTCGGGGCGGCCTCGCGCGGGGCCGCGCGGCGGGTCGCGTCGCGCAAAGCTTCGAGCCGGCGGTATTCGGCCGCCAGCGCTGGGTCGGCGGCGAGATCGCGTTCAAATTCCACCGCGCTCATCGGGTCGAGCTCGCCGTCGAGGGCGGCGTTCAGTCGCAAGATGCGGTTCTCGGGATCGTCGGTCATGGCTTGGCCTTTACGGTCCTCGCGAGCGCGCCGCGGGCGCGGGCGAGGCGCGACATGACGGTGCCGATCGGCGCGCCCGTCGCCTCGGCGATGTCGCGGTAGGACAGCCCGTTGATGTCGCGCATGACGAGCGCCTCGCGGAGCGGGGTCGGCAGCGCGGCGATCGCCCGCCTGAGGCCCTCGCCGTCCTGGAGCGCGATCAGGGTCTGTTCAGGATCGGGCGCGGCTTCATGCAAGCGCGGATCGAGCGCGTCGAGATCGGCCGAATCGCCGGCATAGGCAAGGTCGCTCGGACGGTTCTTCGCCATCCAGGACATTGCGGCGTTGCGCACGATCATGAGAAACCACGGCCGCGGCCGTTCGACAGCCGTCGTATCCAGCGTTTTAAGCGCGCGCATCGCCGCTTCCTGCACGATGTCCTCGGCGTCCGCGCCGTTGCGGGAGAGCCATTTGGCGAGCGTATAGGCGTCGTCGAGCAGCGGCGGCACGATTTCGCGAAAGCGTTGTTGAGCGAGGGGTCCGACCGGAGGCGCCGTCACCGGAACATCAAGCCTATTTCGCCCGCTCCTTGAGGAATGCGATCACGTCGGCGCGGTCCTGCGGATTCGGGAGATGAAAGAACATTTTGGCGCCGGGAACGAAGGCCTGAGGGTCGGTCAGCCACTTGTCGAGCGTCTCCTCGTTCCAGACGATATTGGAGGATTTGAGCGCGTCGGAATAGGCGTAGTCGGGCAGCGAGCCCGCCTTGCGGCCAAAAACGCCGCGATGGCGAGGGCCGACATCGTTCTTATCGAGCGAGTGGCAGTCCGTGCAGGCCTCGTAGATGTGCTCGCCGCGGTCGGGATCGCCGGCGAGACCGCCAGCGAAGGCGGGGCCGGCCGCGAGGAACGCCGCCAGCGTGGCAATGGCGCCCTTCATCTCCGGGCCTCAGGAGAGGTCGGCGTCGGTGACGGCGAGGGCGGTCGGCGACACGGTATAGGCGACCTCGCGCACGCCGAGCCATTTGCGCAGCTCCCCCGCCGGCACGACCTTCGGACCGGGCCCGGGCGCGGTTCCTGGCGCGGGCTGTGGGAATGCAGTCGAGCGGGCGGTGTGGAACGTGACGTTGCCCTCCACTTTCTGCATCAGCTGATGGATATGGCCGTTCAGCACCGTTACCGACCCAAAGCGCGCGAGATAGGCAAGCGCCTGCGCCGAATCCTCGGTGCCCCAGCCCCATTCGGGGGCGACCATCCACAGCGGAATATGGGCGAAGACGACGATCGGCGTGGAAGCCGCCTTGCCCTTGAGGTCGTCCTCGAGCCACTCGAGCTGCTCCGCCCCGAGCGAGCCGAGGCCGTTTTTCTTGAGGTCCACGACATTGTTGAGCGATACGAAATGGACGCCGCCGTGGTCGAACGAATACCAGCCGCCGCCCGCCCCTTTGCCGAAGCGGTCGAGATAGGCCGCGCGGGTCGCGGGGTCGAGAATGTCGTGCTCGCCCGGCGCGTAATGGACGTCGAGTTTCGCGCGCTTGATCATCTGCAAGGCGTCGTCGAATTCCTGCGGCTTGGCCGTATGGGTGACGTCGCCGGTATGGATCATAAACGCGGGATCGCCGGGCATCGCCAGGATCCTGTCGATCGCCGTGTCGAGGGTCGCGCGCGCGTCCGGATTGGCCGGCTTCGAAAAGCCGATGTGGCTATCGGACATCTGGACGAAGGAAAAACTTCCCTCCGCCGCCTTCGCCGAGCCGATCAGGCGCGAGGCCGGCACGCCGCCCGCCACCGTCCAGACGACGCCGGTTCCGGCCCAGAGCATGCATTTCAGGGTTTGGCGGCGGTCCACGCGGCCTGAAATCTCGTCAGCCATGGCTTTCTCCCTCGATCCGGCGGAAAGCGCCGTCGTGGGAGAGACTCGGGAAAAGCGCCGTTTATTCCCCCAGCCGCGAAAAAATCACTTGATCTGGGTCGAGGAGGATCTGGGTGCCGGAAGCTCGACCTTTGCCGTCGCGGTCGCTGAGCGCGGAATCGACAAGCCGCGTTAAGCGCCTGCGATATCCGGCCAAGCCGAGGCCGGCAAAGCCTAACGCCATCATCGGCCATGTCGAGGGTTCCGGAATGGCGGGGATGCAACCCGATCCGCAGCCTAGACGGCGTCATTTTGAATCAACCTCAGAAAGCACTTTCGCCTGCCCTTCTGCAAGCTGTTCGGTCTTGGTCCGCCAATCCCTCAGTTTCTCAAGGTCCCGCCGAAGTCCTCGCGTGTATGGTTCTATTACGTCTCCGCGAGTTTCTGATGAGACTGTACTTACCATGCGCAACTGCTGCGTAAATCCACCAAGAGAATTAAAAAAGTTATCAAAAACCGTACCCGGGACTGGCGGAGCCCCGCCAAAGATAGTCGCCTCAGCGAGAGCGGTAGCAATATCAGGATATTTATGATATGTCAGGCGTAACGAGTTCAAACTCTGCCTAATATTTGCTAGTGAGCGTGCTATTTCATCTAGCTTATTATTCTCCTGAGTCTGACCCGGATTTTGAGAGATTGCTGCGTCAATCGCGGCATCGCCATCTTTCAATGCATTTTCTAAATCATGCATTTGCCGCGCAATACTTCGCCAGACGCCAATTTTCGTGGCAATATCTTCTTTGCTTAGAGTTTGTCCGGAAACATCATGTGGGATTGCATAGTTTTCGCAGCATGAGGCGGATGGAAGCGAGGCGGAGGAACGCGAGCGCCTTGCGGTTGAGGCATTCCCAGTCCTTGGCCAGCCGTCGGCAGCGGCCGAGCCAGGCAAAGGTGCGTTCGCCGATCCAGCGCTTGGGCAGGACGACGAAGGCCTTGGCCTGATCCGATCGCTTGACGATCTCGACCTTCACGCGCGCCAGAGTTCGTCCGATGGCGGTCTGAAATTGCGGCCCTCGATAGCCGCCGTCGGCAAAGAGCCTGGTCAGGAACGGAAAGGCGCCGAACAAGGTCGCCATCAGCGCGGCGCCGCCGTCGCGGTCCTGGATGTCGGCGGCGTGGACGATCGCATGCATCAACAGGCCCTGCGTATCGACGAGGATGTGGCGCTTTTTGCCCATGATTTTCTTGCCGGCGTCGTAACCCGCCGGATCGATGCAGGTCCCCCTTTTTCCGCGCTCTTGACGCTCTGGCTGTCGATGATCGCGGCGGTCGGGCTCGCCTCGCGAGCGGCCGCTTCGCGACACTTCACGTAGAGCGCGTCGTGGATGCGATCGAGCGTGCCGTCCCAACTCCAGCGATCGAAGTAATCGTAAAGCGTCGAACGCGGCGGCAGGTCCTTCGGCACGGCGCGCCATTGGCAGCCGGTGCTCAGGACATACATCAGGCCGTTGACGACCTCGCGCTCATCGACATGACGTCGGTTGCCGCCGCGCTTGGCCGGTGGAATGAACGGCTCGACATGCGCCCATTCCGCGTCGGTCAGATCGCTCGGATAGCGCAGCCGACTGCGGTCGTAGCGAGCGCGATTTTCGTTGGTCCACATCAGCGACCCCCCCAAGCGATTCGGGCCGCCTTCCTTAAATCATAAGCGATTCCAACAATTCGTTAAGTTCCCGGACGGGCTCTTAGAGGAGCGCCTTTCCCTGGTGAATTTGTAGGAAGAGCTTCGCGCGTGGCCAATGCTTGCTGAGCAACGTCCCGGTCTTTGAGGGCCTGAGCTAGTTGCGACTGAAGCGTCCCAATTTCTTGATGTGCCATGTTTAAGTTGTGCTCGGCTATCTCTTTAGCAGTTACCGCCTTGCGCGCAGTGTCTTGAGCCTCGGATATTTGCTTTTGATCTTCGACTAACTGTTGTTTTCTGACACTGGCGATATCGACATCAGAAACTCGCGCAGGAGCAAACCAAGCCGAAATGGGCCAGCGCTTCTCTTCGATATTGGGCAACAGAAGAATCGACAGCACGGCCGCGAGACATGCGGCATAAATCCAATTTGGGTTCGTTCGTTCAAGCCATGTTTTCGAGTGGAGAGCCACGGCCCCTATCCCCAGACCGAGAATGAGGGCGAAAAGGGCTTGTCCGTAATTTTGTTCGACAAGCCTTTCAATAAAGACGACAGCGCACGTGGAAACCAGACCGCCCCACGTCCAATTCGAGGCAAACTCCCACCAATTTTTTGGGGGTTTTTCGTCGGACATCTAGGCTCTCTCCAACGAGGCGATCCTAAATGATAGTGGCATGACTGCGCGAATCCGAAAGGTTCGGGGAGCGTCGCTAGGGGAGTCAGGTATATGTAATCCTGTATTCGTTGCACGATTGGACAGCGATAGGGAAAGCCACGTTTTTACGGCTTGAACGTGGCGATAGCGCCGACGGCTTGCGTCGCGGCGTCGTCCATGCCGACGCGCCAGCGTCCCCGGTGAGCAAATCTTCAACATTGTATTTCTGATTTGCAAAATATATGCTACGCTCATAATTCTGATAATCCGGCATTCGGCGGGTCAAAAGCGAGGATGGCATGGACGAGGCGGCGGCCGAGGCTCCGCGCAAGCGGCGGCTCAATACGTTCGGCAGGGCGATGCGGCGGGCGCGGATTCTCGCCCGGATCCGCGAGGGCTGGGCTTACGATGAGGTCGCGCGCGAGGAAGGGGTCTCGCGGGAGCGCATCCGGCAGATCGTGTCGGAAGTCCTGCAGAAGCGGAAGGTCGACAGCGGCGCGGATCATGCGCGCCTCCAGCTCATGCGGCTCGAGCGGATGATGCACTTCACCGGGGAAGCGCTCATGGGGGGCGACCTCAAAGTCGGCTGGCTCTACCTGCAGACGCTCGACCGGCTCGACCGCTACCAGAAGGTCGCCTGCGCCTCCGAGGAATATGACGACGGGGCGCGCGAGAGGCTGCTCAACAAGATCAACAGCATCGCCGAACGATTGGGTTACGACAAGATCCTGGCCGAGAACCACAAGGCCATCGCCGCCCACGAGGCCAAGGTGCGGGAAGCGATCGCCCGAGGCGAAATCCCAGACGTGCCCCTGACGGAGGACGGGGAGAGCGCCGAGGAGCCGGAGGTCGACGCCTCGGAAGACCAGGCCTCGGCCTGGATGCGGTGATTCTTGCGTTGTCGAGCAGCTCTCAAGCCCGGTCGTGGGTCGGTGAACCTGCCGGCGACGGCGTTGCCGCCGCTATCCCTGGCCTGAGTCGCTCGTAACCCATTGAAAAGTCCCAATTCGCCAAAGGAAATGCAAGGAAATACAAGGTTAATTCCTTGCATTTCCCTTGCATCTGGTTTGGTCTGGCTTGGATTCAGCTTGGTTTGGCTTGGTTTGGCTTGGCTCGTCGCCCCCCGGCGGCGCCCATGCCGTCGGCAAATGCGGCCAACTCCGCATGGGGACGCTTTTGCTCGCGCGTCTCCCATGCTAAGGCCGGGCTTCCCATTGCGAAGGCAAGCTTGCTGCTCGGAGGGCCAGCCCCCATGAACGTCACCGCCCAAGCGCCGGCGCGCTCGAATTCGTTCTTTTCCGCGCCTCTCGCCGCGGTCGATCCGGAAATCGCGCGCGCGATCGAGCTCGAGACCGGCCGTCAGCGCGACGAGATCGAGCTCATCGCCTCGGAAAACATCGTCTCGCGCGCCGTGCTCGAGGCGCAAGGCTCGGTGATGACCAACAAATACGCCGAAGGCTACCCGGGACGGCGCTATTACGGCGGCTGCCAGTTCGTGGACATCGCCGAAAAGCTTGCGATCGAGCGGGCCTGCAAACTTTTCGATTGCAAATACGCCAATGTACAGCCCAATTCCGGCAGCCAGGCCAACCAGGGCGTGTTCTTGGCGCTCATGCAGCCCGGGGACACGTTCATGGGGCTCGACCTCGCGGCGGGCGGCCATCTGACCCACGGCTCGCCGGTCAACCTGTCTGGCCGATGGTTTCATCCCGTGGCTTACGGGGTCGACAAGGCGACGCAGCGGGTCGACATGGATCAGCTCGAGGCGCTCGCCAGGCAGCACAAGCCCAAGCTCATCATCGCCGGCGGCTCGGCCTATGCGCGGCATTGGGATTTCGAGCGCTTCCGGGAGATCTCCGACGCGGTCGGCGCCTATTTCGTCGTCGACATCGCCCATTTCGCCGGATTGGTCGCCGGCGGCGCGCATCCCTCGCCGTTCCCGCACGCCCATGTCGTCACGACGACGACCCACAAGACGCTGCGGGGCCCCCGCGGCGGCATGATCCTCACGAACGACGAGGAGCTTGCGAAGAAGATCAATTCCGCAATCTTCCCAGGGCTTCAGGGCGGCCCGCTCATGCATGTGATCGCGGCGAAGGCGGTCGCCTTCCAGGAGGCGCTGCGGCCCGAATTCAGGGCGTACGCCGAGGCCGTCGTCGCCAACGCCAAGGCGATGGCCGAGCTGATCATCGCCGGCGGATATAAGCTTGTGACAGGCGGCACGGACAACCACCTAATGCTCGTCGACCTGACGCCGAAGGGCCTGACCGGCAAGGCCGCCGAGGCTGCGCTCGGCCGCGCCCACATCACCTGCAACAAGAACGGCATCCCGTTCGATCCGCAAAAGCCCATGGTGACCTCGGGGATCAGGCTCGGATCTCCGGCCTGCACGTCGCGCGGCTTTGGGACGGCCGAATTCACGATGGTCGGAAAGTGGATCGTGGAGGCCCTGGACGGCTTGGCGGCGGACGGCGAATTGGGGAATGTGGCGGTCGAGGCGAAAGTGCGCGCGGACGTCGCCGAGCTTACCCGCCGCTTCCCGGTTTATTAGGATCGGGAGATCCTTAAAGAGGTAGCTTGCGATGCGATGCCCTTATTGCGGCAGCCTCGACACGCAAGTGAAGGATTCGCGGCCCACGGACGATGCGTCCTCGATACGGAGGCGGCGCGTCTGCTCCGATTGCGGCGGCCAATTCACGACCTTCGAGCGCGTGCAGTTACGCGAACTGCAGGTCGTGAAGAAGAACGGCCGCCGGGTTCCGTTCGATCGCGACAAGCTCGTCCGCTCCGTCCAGGTCGCGCTCAGAAAGCGCTCCGCGCCGCCGGAGCGGGTGGAGCGCATGATCAACGGCATCGTGCGCCAGCTCGAGAGCCAGACGGACGGAGACATCCCGACCGAGCGCATCGGCGAACTTGTGATGGAAGGGCTGAAAGGTCTCGACGACGTCGCCTACGTCCGTTTCGCTTCCGTCTACCGCAATTTTCGGGAAGCGCGCGATTTCAATACGATCGTTGGCGAACTTGAGGGCGAGCCCGAAGAAAGGCCCGCGGTCCGCCAGCGCAAGGAGACCTCCGCGCCATGAACGCGCGCGAGGGCGCGGAGGACGATCGGCGGTGGATGCAGGCGGCGCTCAATCTCGGCGAGCGGTCGCTCGGGCTCACAGCGCCCAACCCCTCGGTCGGCGCGATTCTGATCAAGGACGGCACAGTCGTCGGGCGCGGGGCGACAGCGCCGGGCGGGCGTCCGCACGCCGAGCAAATCGCGATCGAGGCCGCCGGCGAGGCCGCGCGCGGCGCGACCTTGTACGTAACGCTCGAGCCCTGCTCGCATTTCGGCAAGTCGCCCCCTTGCGCGGACGCGGTCGTCGCGGCGGGGATCGCCCGCGTCGTCTCAGCGATGGAGGACCCGAATCCGCGCGTGGGGGGCCAAGGCCACGCCCGGCTGCGAGAGGCTGGGATCACGGTCACGGTCGGCCCTTGCGCGGATGAGGCGCGGCGCGACCATTTGGGCCATATCCTGACGGTCACGCAGGGGCGGCCATGCGTCACGCTGAAGCTCGCGGAGACCGCGGACGGCTTCGCCGCCGGCGGCCCGAACGATCTGCGCCTGCGCATCACCGGACAGATCGCCAATCTTCGCGTGCAGATCCTGCGCGCGACCCATGAGGCGATCATGATCGGGGTCGAGACGGCGCTGGCGGACGACCCCGCGCTGACGGTTCGCCTGCCCGGCCTCGACCGAAAGCCATTGCGCGTCGTGCTCGACACGCGCCTGCGTCTGCCGGCGCGCTCGCGCCTCGCGGCGACCGCCCGCGAGCTGCCGACGCTCGCGATCGCGGGGCCTGAGGCGCCCGACGACGCGGCGCGCCGGCTTGCGGATCTTGGCGTCTCGGTCGAGAGGGTGGCGCTCGACGCCGTGGGACGCGTCGATCTCAGCCGCGCTTTACGCGCGCTTTCCGCGCGCGGCGTGACAAGGGCGTTCAGCGAAGGGGGCCCGCGGGTTGCGACCCGGCTCATCGACTCGGGGCTTGCCGACGAGGTCGTCCTTGTCACGGCCGAAAAGCCGCTCGGCCTTGCCGGTCTGCCCGCCCTGAGCGAGGGCGCGCGTGTGGCGCTCATGGACCCTGAACGCTACCGGTTGTTCGAAAGCGCCGCCTATGGCGCCGATGCGATGCGGGTGTGGGAGCGGCGGGAATCCTCCGAGGCGGCGTGGTTATAAGCCGCCCGACGCATCCGTCGGTCCAGCTGGTTCTCAAGATGGCGACATTTCCTTCCGAAAAGTAGAAGGGCGTGCTAAGGTTTCTGAATGATCCACGAAACGTCTTCTCAGGGACCCAAACAGCTCCGGACCAAGCTCGTCCCGGGGCGAGGCGGCCTGCGCCTCGAGGACTCGAGGACGAGGAGGGGCAGAGAAAAAATTTTTCGCGAAAATCCCCTGTAACCCATTGAAAAGGCCCGATTCAGATGAGAGAATCCAAGGAAATCCAAACTTTTCCAACCCCTCTTTGGCGCCATTTTCGCGGGTCAAAAGGGGATCATCCAAGGAAAACCAAATCCGGCGTACGGCCGACCAACGGCCCTGCGTCGACAACAGCCGTTGCTTTGCTTAAGCGTTGGCGGAACTAGCGCGCGGCCCGCGCCCGCATCAAATAAGGCCGAAGGAAGCATGTTCACGGGGATTGTCAGCGACGTCGGCGAAGTGGTTGAGATCGAACGACTCGGCGAGCGCAGCCGGCTCGTAATCGCGAGCGCGTACCCTGCCTCGGCGATCGAGATCGGCGCCTCGATCGCCAACGCCGGGGTCTGCCTGACGGTGGTCGGGATCGAACCCTCGGGCGCCGGCTCGCGCGTTTCCTTCGACGTCGGCGCCGAGACGCTCGCGGTGACGACGCTCGGAGGTTGGCGCGAGGGAACGCGCGTCAACTTGGAGCGTTCGTTGCGCGTCGGCGATGAGCTCGGCGGACACATGGTCAGCGGCCACGTCGACGGGGTCGCGGAGATTGTTTCCCGGCGCGACTTCGACGGCATGACCCATTTCCGCATCCTCGCGCCCAGATATTGCGCGCGGTTCGTCGCCACCAAGGGCTCCGTCGCCCTCGACGGAACCTCGCTGACAGTGAATGCGGTCGAAGGCGACGTCTTCGAGGTTCTTCTGATCCCGCATACGCTGAAGGTCACGACCTGGAGCGAACGCAAGGCGCGCGATCACGTCAACATCGAGGTCGACCAGATGGCGCGCTATGCGGCCAGGCTGCTCGAATTGAACTGAAGCGAACCCTCAATCCTCCACCCAGCGCGCCAGAAAGCGGGCGAGAGGGGGGCCGACCAGTATCGCCACAATCGCGCGCGCGATCTGCATCGACATGACGAAGGGCATGTCGACCTTCGACGACGCGGCGATGATCGCGACGGAATCGGCGCCGCCCGGACTGGTGGCCAGATAGGAGGTCAGCGGGTCCGTGCCATCGACGACATGCAGCGCATAGGCGAGGCCGCCGCAGAGCGCGATCAAGGTCAGAATCGAGGCGGCGATCCGCGGCAGTTGGCGCGCGGCGTAGGCCAGCATGGGCCGGGTGAACCTGTGGCCGATCGACCAGCCGATCACGGCGTAGCATGCGGCGAGAAGCCAAGGTGGGAGGGTAATCGTGACGACGTGGCCCGCCGATAGGACCGCCCCGACAAAGATCGGCACGAGCAGAGCGCCGGCGGGGATCTTCGATTTCACGCCGATGACGGCGCCCCCGACGATCAGCGCCAGCGTCGTCAGAAAGGTCCGGCCGCGAGATGGGGAAACCACTCTGTGGCGGGCGGGACCGCGCCCTTGCCGCCCCACGTCCGGGCGACGACCGACGCCAGGAGCCCCACGAGGGCGACGCGCAGATATTGCATGACCGCGACGAGCCGGATCTCGGCGCCATACGCTTCGGCCATCAGCACCATGGCGGTCGCTCCGCCCGGGGAGGAGCCCCAGATCGCCGTCGTTCCCGGCAGCACCTTCCAGCGCGCCAGAAGGAGGCCGAGCACGGCGCCGAACAGGATCACGGCGAGGACGCCCGACAGGAAGATCGGCCATTCCCGGATCACCGTTATGGTCGAAGCGGAGCCGATGGCCCTCGCGACGAGACAGCCGACGACGCCCTGCGCGAGAATGAAGGACCAGGGCGGTATCCGGACCTTCCCGTGGAACGAGGCGAGCAGGGCCGCGGCGGCCATCGAGCCGAGCAAGAGAGCCGCAGGCAGGCCGACAAGCCGAAGGACAGAAACGAAAAGGAGCGTCGCAATCAGCAGCGCGGACCACTGCTGCGCCGCTGATCTTTCGTGCAGCGTCAGTTGCTCCATGGGGAAGTCAGTCGCGCGAGAATGCGAGGGCCGCGCTGTCGCCAGTGCGAAACCGCTCGGCGAGAGCCTTACAGCGCTCGACGAGCGCCTCGGCCGAGATGGGCTCGAGCGTGCGGCCGAGGATGCCGCGTTGCAGGTCGATGAGGACGAGGGCGGTCGTTTGCGGGTCGAGGTCGATCATCGGGCGGCTCCAAGAAGGGGCGGGTCGCCGAACGCGCCGGCGCGGCGATCGGATCTCGTTAGCAGTTCTTTCCCTCCGAGGAGGCGCTGGCTGAGGCTCTGATCGACCGCTTCGAGGAGCGGGCGTGCGTCGAGGAGCGGGCGCCCGGCTCGCTACTTCCGGGCGAGGATGAAAAAGTGTCCCGATTTCGCCGTCTTTGTTATCGAGAAACAACATCAGGGCCTAACGGGAGGGGTCAGCACTTGTTTGGCGCGCGAAGTCTTCTCCTGATCAGCGTTGCGAGCGTTGCGATCTCAACGGACCCGCGGCTGGCCGTCTCCCAGCTTCTTCTTCCGGGGGCTCCTTCGCTATCGCCCGAAACGCCGGACTATCTGCCGCCTGACGCCGATCCGAACTATTCAACTCCGGGAGGCTTCGACAAAGATGTCGACACGAGTCTCACCACCCGCAGGGAAGTCATTGATCCGACAGGGGAGCCGCCGGGGACGGTCACCATCAACACTCGGGAGCGCAAGCTCTACTTGTCGCTGGGCGACGGCCGCGCGCTGCAATATGGGATCGGCGTCGGGCGCCAGGGTTTTGCCTGGAAAGGCGTGGCGGAGATTGGCCGAAAGGCGTTCTGGCCCGGCTGGACCCCGCCGCCGGAAATGTTGGCTCGTCAGCCGGGCCTGCCCGAGCATATGGACGGCGGCATGGAGAACCCGCTCGGCGCGCGCGCCCTGTATTTGTTTCAAGGAAAGAAGGACACTTTGTTTCGCATTCACGGGACCAACGAGCCCAAAACGATCGGCAAAGCGGTCTCATCCGGATGCATCCGGATGATGGACTCTGACGTGATCGATCTTTATGGGCGGGTCGCGAAGGGAACGCGCGTCGTCGTCCTTTGAGGTTGGGCAAACGCGTCGCCCGCCCCCTTCGGGAAAGGGGAGCGCGCCGATCCTCGCGGCTGGCTCAATCCTGCGGCGCTGTAAAGACGGCGCAGGGAGACGCGATGCCGCGCAGCGCATGCGTGCCGAGCGGGATCAGCGGCGCGGTGGTCTCGGCGGCGAAAGGGCCCGAGACGAGGACTGCCTTCTTAAGCGGCCGGCATAGCCCCTCGAGGCGGCTGACCAGATTGACGGCGGGGCCGATCGCGGTGAAGTCCAGCCGATCGGCCGCGCCGATATTGCCCCACATCATCTCGCCGAGATGCAGCGCAATGCCGAACGGCAAGGGCGGCAGCCCTTGCCGCCGTCGCGCCTCGTCGAGATGCGCCATTCCGGCTCGCGCGGCGGAGACCGCGCGGAGCGCTGCGTCGCACGCCTCACGGGGCGACCCTCCGACCACCGGGAAAATCGCCAAGACTCCGTCGCCGATGAATTTCAAGACCTCGCCCCCATATGCGTGGACCGAACCGGCGATGCGGTCGAACCACGCGTCGAGGGCCGAGATGACCACTGAAGGGGGGTAGCTCTCGGAGAGCGCCGTGAAGCCACGCAGATCGGCGAAGATGAGCGCAGCCTGGATCGTCTCGCCGATGCCGCGCCGCAAAGGACCGGACAGCACGCGCGCCGCGCTGCGCCGGCCGAGATAGGCCTCGAGCGCCGCCGTCAACGTGGCCCGGGCGTTGAGCGCGGCGAGCGGGGCCGCCGCGAAGCGCGCTGCTTCGTGCAGGCGGTTGGCCTCCTCGCGCGTGAACGGACGCGGTCCGATCCAGCCGAGCCTCGGTCCGTCCGGCTTCGGCGCGACCGCGTCTTCATGCACGAGTCCGTCCGCCAGCCCCTCGAGCCAGCGCCGGCCAGCCTCGCCGGGCCGGCTTGGCGCTAACGCGGCGCCAAGCCCTCCCGCCACGAAACCCAAGGCCTCGCTCACGTCTCCGCTGTCGGCCCGCCACAGCCATGTGCGCCGGGCGATCAGCGGATGCGGTGCGGCCAGCGTCAAGGCGCCGCCAGCGAGCGGCGCACCGTCATCGATGAGGCGCCCCCGAGGCTCGCCAGAAACGCTTCGGCGCTCCGCGTCTCGGCGGCGGCGTCGACAAGCCAGGAAAGCGTCGAAGACAGTTGCATGGGATCGATCATCGGCTTGACACGGTCCCGTTGTCATCAGCTATTCGAGGCCAAGACTTGGACCCCCCAACTCGCGTTGCCCGCAATCAAGGAGAGTTCTGATGACTGAATCGCTGACCGTCCGGCGCGAGACCCATGTCGCGGCCCCGCCCGCCACCGTTTTCGCCTTCCTGACGGATCCCGAAAAGATCCTGAGCTGGATGGGCGCCGAGGCGTCGACCGAGGTCCATCCGGGAGGACTCTATCTCGTCAAGGGCGTGGGTGGGCGGCCTGGCCGCATTGCGCGCGGCGCGTTCCGCGAGGTCGTGCCGGTCCATCGGCTCGCCTGCAGCTTTGGTTGGGAAGGAAACGAGGCCGTGCCGCCAGGATCGGGCCTCGTCGAGATCGACCTGATCGAGCGGAATGGCGGCACTTTGTTGCGGATGACCCATAGCGGTCTTCCCGACGCCGTCGAGTCCGCCAACCATAACAAAGGTTGGGCGCACTATCTGGGCAGACTGGCGATGGCCGCCTCCGGCCGAGATCCCGGCGTGGATCGTGGCGAAGAAGTGCTGGGTAGTGATACCGAGAGTCCTGGGGCCTGACCGTCGTTCAGCCCATTTGCGACATCAGCACGAGCGGCCTGATCGCGCCGCTCAAGCAGCTTTCAGTTGTCGTAGCTGTCGATGACAGTGTCGGCGATTGCGCGCTTGGTGATCACTCCGACGACGTCAGCCGCCCTTGGCACGCCCTCCCCATGATAGACGATCGCCGCGCCCGATCGGCGGCGCTTGAGACGGGCGAGAACGAGGCTCAGGAGGTCGACGTCACGGCAGAGGACGGGCCGGGTCTCCATGAAGTCGTCGACCTTCCGGTCGGCGTTGCTCGCGCTCTCACGCCACAGGCCGGAACGCGGCTGGATGAGCCCGACGATCCGCCCGTCGCGCTCGACCACGATGGCGCGCAGGTCGTCGACGTCCTCCCAGCCCAGGGATTCCCTCAAGGTCGTCCCGGCCTTGGCGAGGATGAAGCGCCGCTCCATCACATCAGCCGCCTGCTTCACGAGATAGAGATTGATGTGCCGCTCTTTCGGAATGCGATGTCCGCGGTGGCGCAGCTTGATCGTGTAAACCGTCTCGGGAATCAGGGTGCGCCGGACGCCCGCCGCGACGGCGACCGCGACGATGACGGGCACGATGATCGCGTAATCGCGCGTCATTTCAAAGATCATGATGATGGCCGTCATCACGGCGCCGGTTCCTGCGCCGACCATCGCCGCCATGCCGACGATCGCCAGGGACGGCGCCGACAAGCCGGCGGTGGGCAGAGCGACGCTCACAAGCGATGCGAACGCCGCCCCGAGCGTCGCGCCGAGAAAGAGCGACGGCGAGAAAATGCCGCCGGACGCGCCGCTGCCAAGGCTGATCGTGGTCGCGAGCAGCTTCAGGACGAACAGCAGCGCCAACAAACCCACTGCGGTCATGCTGTGGTCGAGGATCGATTGGATGACGCCATAGCCGACGCCGTCGACATAGGAATGGCCGAACGCGTGGGTGAGGCCGACCATCATCAGCCCGACGAGCGTCATGCCGATAATGTTCTGCGTGTAGATATTCCCCGGCAGCTTGGGAAACCCATCCTCCATGAAAACAAGCAGCCGGATGAAGGCCCACGCCCCAAGGCCGCACAAGGCCCCGAGCGCGACGCACGCGATCGCCTCCTCGATCCCGAAGGTGTGCGCGGCCGGAAAAAGGAGTTCGGGCACGGAGAAGGCGGGGTTGGGGCCGATGAGGATTCGGCCCAGCAGTGTGGCCGAGCCGGTCGCGATCACGACCGGGAGAAAAGTGCGGTTCGACACCTCCGGGAGCATGATTTCGAGGGCGAACAGCACGCCGCCGATCGGGGTGTTGAAGGTGGCGGCGATGCCGGCCCCGGCTCCGGCGGAGAGCAGCGTGATCTTCTGCCCGGTCGAAAGCCCAATCGACTGGGAGAAGGCCGAGCCGAGGGCCGCCCCGATCTGGATGATCGGGCCTTCGCGCCCGACGGCCGCTCCGGAGCCGATCGACAAGGCCGACGCAAGCGACTTGATGACGGCGACCAGACCGCGGATGTTGCCCCGATTGTAGAAGATTGCGTCCATGACCTCCGGGACGCCGTGGCCCTTGGCTTCGGGCGCGAAGCGCTCCACGAGATAGACGACGATCAGGCCGCCGAGGACCGGCGAAAGGATCACCCAGTTTCCAAAACGGCTCGGCCCTTCGAGGATATTGGCGTCATAAGCGATTTTCAGGACGCCGTTGTACATAAGGTTGTGAATGAGGCCGATCAGCGAACGCAGGAAAACCGCGCCGATCCCGGTCAGTATTCCGACGCCGAGCGCAAGAAGACAGAGCGTCAGCAGATTGACGCGGCGCTCACGAATCGGAGCGGCCTCTTCGGCGCGCATCAAGAGGCCGCCGCTCTCAGGGCCGAGCGCGGCGTCTTCAGCGAGCGACGAAGGACTGCCGTTCGGGTTCATCGATACGGGTCTCTCCTTGCGTTGGCGCCACCCATGGGAAAGGACACGACCGCGCGGCGCGCCAGCGCGATAAGCATTCAGGCTTAATAAATTGTCAGCGCGCGAGGCGGGGCCCGACTCCCTCGCTCATGACGAAGCGCCGCAGCGGACCGATCGCTCCGAGGGCCGCAAGACCCGCGCCGCGAGCGAAGTCTACAGGGGCGAACCGCGTCAGCAGCGCCTGGTTCAACCCGTCCACTGCTGCGGCGCGGATCGCGATGTCGGGCCGCCGGGCGCGCTGGTAACGCGCGAGGGTTTCCGGCCCCGCGATGTCGCGCCCCTCCGCGCGCGCTTCGATGGCGCGCTCCACGATTTCCTTAACGTCGCGCAAGCCGAGGTTCAACCCCTGCGCGCCGATCGGAGGAAAGCTGTGCGCGGCGTCGCCGACGAGCGCGAGCCGCGGGCCCACAATTCGCGGCACGATTTGACGCGCCATCGGGAACAGGCCGCGCGGGCCCTCGAGGCGCATGGCGCCGAGGATCGATCGCGCCCGACGTTCGATTTCGGCCGCCAGAGCCGCGTCCTCAAGGCTCTTCCGGCGGCGCGCCTGCTCGTCCGACATGACCCAGACGAGGCTCGACCGGTGCAGGGCCGCGTCGCTCGGCGGGAGAGGCACAAGCGTGAACGGTCCCGTTCGGGTGTGAAACTCGGTGGACGCGCCGCCGTGCGGCAGACGGTGGGCCAAAAGTGCGGTCAGCGCGCTCTGCGGGTAGCGACGCACGCGTGTCGCCAAGCCGGCCGCGCGCCGCGCCGGAGACATCCGCCCGTCGGCGCCGACAACGATTGCGCTCGCAACGACGCGCCCATCTTCGAGTTGCGCCAGGGCGCTTTCGCCGGAAAGGTCGTAACGCATCACGGGCGATGCGATGCGTTCGAGGCCCGGAGTCAGGGCCGCTTGCGCCGACAGCGTGTCGGCCATGCGATCGTTCTCGACGTTCCAGCCGAAGGCGTCGAGACCGATTTCCGAGCATTGGAATTCGACCGGGCGAGGCGGAAACAGCGATCCGGTGTCGTCGATGATCCTGAGGGCGCCCATCGCCGCGGCTTGAGGCTCAATCGCGGTCCATAGTCCCAGGGACTGGAGAAAGGCGACGGAGCGATCGAGCAGGGCGACCGTGCGGCCCTGAGCCAGGCGCTCGGTGGCGCCGCATGCGACGACGTCGAATCCGGCCCGCGCGAAAGCGATCGCAGCCGTGAGGCCCGCGAGCCCCGATCCGGCGATGAGGACGTCGCAGGTTCGGTCGGCCGGTCTGTCGAAACCTTTCATGGGTCGCTCACATTGATTCCCGGCGGCTCGTGGCTTTCGCGCGGGGAGACTGCGCCGCTTGACTTTGATAAGCCGAGGACCGCGAGGTCAAGGCGCGGGCGCCAAGCGGCGACGAGGACGGTCTTATTCGCAGCAATAGACGGGCGGGGCGAGGCATGTCGATCGAAAAGCGACCCATTCGCGTGGCCCGGGCAGCGGGCTTCTCGGTCCATCTCTTCACCGCTTCCGGCGGGGCCGTGGCGGTGCTCGCGCTTTACGCCGCGATCGAGCGCAATTTCGCGGCGTGTTTCGCCTGGCTCGGGTTGGCCCTTTTCATCGACGGGGTGGACGGGACGCTCGCGCGCGCGGCGAAAGTGCATGTGACGGCAGCCTCGATCGACGGGGCGGTTCTCGATCTCGTCATCGATTTTCTGACCTATGTCCTCGTCCCGGTCGTGGCACTGTGGCGGTCGGACCTGATGCCGACCGAGGCTTCGTTCTGGATCGGTCTCGTGGTCACGATCGCCTCGGCGCTCTATTTCGCCGACACGCGGATGAAGACCGACGATCTGTGGTTTCGTGGTTTTCCCGCGACCTGGAATATCGTGGTCCTCTATCTCTTCATTCTCCGGCCGCCCTGGATCGTGAGCGCCGCCGTTCTCTTGGGCGCCGCGGCGATGATGTTCGCGCCAGTCGTGTTCGTGCACCCCTTGCGGGTCGTGAAGCTGCGCTGCCTGACGATCGCGATGACCTTGGCGTGGTTCGCCTTCGCGGCGATCGCGATCGCGCAAAATCTGGCGCCTTCCGGCTGGGCTGTCGGCGGGCTCGTTGCTACGGGGCTTTATTTTCTGGCGTTGCCGCTGCAAAGGCATTCACCGTGGGCCGATCGCTGAAGCGGGACTGAAGCGGGCGCCGCCTTGCCGTGAGGAGCAAATCCTTGCTATAGGCAGCGCCTCGCGGCGCTCATCGTCGCCGGCCTCGTGGCGGAGTGGCTACGCAGAGGACTGCAAATCCTTGCACCCCGGTTCGATTCCGGGCGAGGCCTCCATAAACCAAAGACTTAGCCGACACTCCCGCGGTCCCCCGGTGGTTTCTCCTTACCGCCGCCGGTCATCGCTGGAAACAGCTCACGTACCAGCCGATGCAGGAGGTCATCGGCGCCGCAACCCGCCGACTTAAGACGCTCGATCTTCCCGTGACAAAGCCCCGTCGCTTATTACTTTTTTAAAAGAGGCGATGCACAGTTGTGAGCGGCGGCTTGAAAGCGCGAAGAGGCGTTATTCGAGGGCATGAGGCCGTCCGCTAAGCCGGTGTTTCCGGCATGTCCTATAAGATCAGGCGTATGACGGGGCCTTCGTCTTCGAAGCGACCCGGCGAGACGTCACGTCTGGACGCGAGGGTCACGCCTGGAAGCGACTGACCCGCACCTGGGCGGCGCTCGACAACCGCGCGTGTCCCTGTATCAACGGCCCGAAGGATTGCGAGTTCTGTCGTCATTGCCGCTGAAAGCGCACGACGCGGCCGAGGCGGCAAATAGCCCTCCGGCGAGGCCGACCGGTGCGCGAATCCGCCAACCGGAGGCAGACACAAGTTCGCAGGACGCGCGATCGCTGCAGTCGGTCCTGGAGCGGAACTTGCGCGGCGACTCAGGCGAGTTCGAGGCCGTTGAGGCGCCATCGAACGGCCCCCATGAAAAGCCTTCTCTCCCAAAAAATCCGACAGCTCGCCGTCTTCTTAAAATTGCGCTTGGCGTTGCACTCCTGGTTTCAATGGGATGGTCGCCGCTCCGGGCGATCCTGACGAGAACCAGCGTCGAGGCGTTGGTCAACGCGCGCGTCGCGATGATCCGATCGCCGATCGAGGGAACCGTCGAGTCGGCGCCCGACGGGAACCGCGCATGGAGCGCCGGCCAGTCTCCGCCTCGCCTACGAGTACTCGACCCCCTTGCCGATCATGCGCGCCTCGATGACCTGCGGCGCCAATATGAGGAGATCGCGTCTCAATCGCGTCTTCTTGCACGCCGATCCGAACTGGCCGCCGACGCGCTTCAGACGCTGACGGTTCAGGTCGAAAGGTTTCGCGAAGGACGCCTCAAGCTGCTCGACGCGAGGCTCAAGGCGCAAGCCGCCGAACTCGAAACGGCCGCCGCTAAGGCTTCCCAGGCCGCGCAATCCAAGCGGCGGACCGACGAATTGCAAAAGACCGGCGCCGCAACAGCGGCGGAGGGCGATCGCACTCAATACGAATGGGTCGCCGCGACGTCGGCGCAGTCCGCCGCAACGCAGCGTCTCGAGGAGACGAAAGTCGAGCGCGAAGCGGTCGCGCAAGGGGTGTTCATTGGCGACAGCTACAATGACAGCCCGAGTTCCGACCAGCGGGCGACCGAGTTGCGCCTGCGGGTCGGCGAACTCGAGGCCCAGTCAGCGGCCGCACAATCTCAGTTGAAACTCCTCTCGGATCAGATCGCCGAGGAGGAGGCCCGCTACCGTGACCGATCGGACGCCTTGGTCGTGCTGCCGGCGACCGGGCGGGTCTGGGAGATGCTGACGGGGCCAGGCGAACACGTCAACAAAGGACAGGACCTGATGCGCGTGCTCGACTGTTCCCATCCGATCGTAAGTGCGAACGTCGACGAAAACGTCTATAACGGCCTTGAGGCTGGCGGTCCGGCGACGTTCCGACCCTCGCAGGGAAGCGGCAAGACCTATCCGGGAACGATCGTCAACCTAACAGGCGCCGCCGCGGCGTCGGGTAATTTCGCCATTCCACCAGTCGCCATGCGCAAGAGCCCGTTTTACGTGACGGTCGCCGTTGATGGATTGAATGAAATTGGTTGCGCAGTTGGCCGAACAGGAACCGTGACCTTCGGCGCGCGCGACGCCTTGGCGAAGAACGCAAAAGCAGGACCGTCGAGTCCTCGTGATGCGCGCGACGCCGCAGCGTCGATTCGATCCGGGCTGTTCTGAGATCCCGTCAAAGTGCTCAGCATCGCCGACGATCCCCTCCTCGCGTCGCTGACGCCGGTCCTGATGGCGTTCGGCCTGTTTCTGATCGCAGTCGCCGTTTGGCCGCGGCCCACTCCAATGAGCCGCGTGCTGCTGCTTTCAACGAGCGTCGCGTTCATCGCGCAATACATGTGGTGGCGGGTCAGCGAAACCCTTCCGCCGCCGGCATTCAATGTTGAATACGCCATCGCGATCGGCTTTCTCATCGCCGAAATAGCCGGCACGGCCGCCGCCGCGCTTTCAATTCTGTTTCTATTCCGGGTCCGAGACCGATCAGTTGACGCCGACAGAAACGCCCAGTGGCTCGACCGGGAGGCAAATTACCCATCCGTTGATGTGTTGATCTGCTCGTACAACGAAGAGAAGTCGATCCTGGAGCGCACGATCGTTGGCGCGCTGGCGATGGACTACCCAAATTTCCGAGTTTGGATGCTCGACGATAGTCGGCGCGACTGGTTGAAAACCCTCTGCGAGCGACTCGGCTGCGGTTACGTTTCGCGACCCGACAACAAGCACGCCAAGGCCGGCAACATCAACCACGCGCTCCAATTCCTCGCCGACCTTCCAGATCCCCCTCAATTTGTCTCCATTCTTGATGCCGATTTCGTCCCTACGCCGCGTTTCCTAAGACGTGCGATGACGCTTTTTCGCGACCCGACCATCGGCGTCGTGCAGACCCCGCAGCATTTCATTAACCCGGATCCGATCCAGATCAATCTCGGCGCAACGAAGTTCTGGCCTGACGAGCAGCGCTACTTTTTTGACATCGTCATGCCGGCAAAAGACGCGTGGTCGGCTGCGTTCTGCTGCGGAACCTCGTCGATCATCCGTATGCATCCGTTGCTTGCGATCGGAGGATTCCCGACGGACTCGGTCACCGAGGATTATTTGCTGACCCTACGGCTGAAGGAGACAGGCTATGCGACCGCCTATCTCAACGAACCTTTGAGCTACGGGCTCGCCCCAGAAGGACTGAAGGAATACGTCACACAGCGCAGTCGCTGGTGTCTGGGCTTCATGCAAATCGCACGCGGCCGGAGCGGCCCGTTCTCGCAAACCAGCATGCTCTCGTTGACCGATCGAATTGCCCTCGCGGAGACTTTTCTCAATTGGACCGCGGTCTACGTGTCACGCGCGGTCGGCTTGACAATCCCAATCGCTTCGCTCGCGTTCGATATCCACCCCTTCCGGGCTTCGCTTCACGACATCGCGACGCACTTCCTTCCCTATTGGCTTTGGAACGGCCTGACGATGCACTGGCTATCGGGCGGACGGGTCGTGCCGATCCTTTCCGACGTGAGCCAGATCATCGTCATGCCTCAAGTCCTGCGAGCAGTCGTCGCAGGCCTCTTCCGTCCCCAGGGGCACAAGTTCCAGGTGACCGCAAAGGGCGGCGATCGCGGACGGCGGTTCGTAGAATGGGGGCTCATGCGACCGTTCGCCATTCTAATCGGCTTAACGATCCTAGCGATCGTATACGCCTTCTACATCAACGGGCGCGTGGATACGCTCCGCTATTCGGGCCCAGCGGTCGCTTGGTGCTGGTATAATTTGCTGGTTCTCGTTGTGCTGTGCTTTGTCTGCATCGAGCAGCCGCGTTTGCGAGCCGCCGAACGCTTCGATTCCCGCGACCTTGTGAGAGTCAAATCTGCAACCCTCGAGCAAGTCATGCAGCTGGCGGATCTCTCGATTACCGGCGCTCGCATATTCGGCAGGCCGCCACTCGGATTGGGAGAGCGGATCGAATTGGAGTTGCCCGATTGCCGCGTGCCGGCGAAGATTGTCCGCATCGATACGGACGACTTTGCCGTCGCCTTCGCTCACTCGTTTGAGACGCGTATCGCGATGATCCGATATTTTTATGCGGGCGGCTACGTCAAACCGCTCGAACATATTCGGGTCTTGAGGGTCGGCGCCGCCGTCTTACGAAGGCTGCTTGACTGATTTGGCGTTCGCAAGGCCTGTCAGGCGGCGCTGACCGTGGGCCAAACATCCCCTTTGGGTCCGATTGAACGTTTGCACGTCGTCTGGGAATGAGGGGTCTTTGGTCTTGCGGGCATGTGAAATCGCGAAGGTGGGTCCGACCTCCCTCGTTCACGCCGCCGCCTCGTCTTTTCAGCGCCGGATGACATCGGTCCCCGGCGTCTCTTCAGCGACGACCGCGTGGCGGCCGAGGGAGATTTCGCCGGTCGCGCCGTCGAGCACGATCCAGTCGCCCACGCGGATTTCCCGACCATCGAGGGTCGCGGAGTCCTGACGTTCGGCGACGGCGAGCGCGAGGCAGACCTTGCCCATCTGCCGAGCGACGACCGCCGTGGGCAGTGCGGTCGCCGACGGCGGTGAGAATCCCCTGGGCCACAGCGAATCCGGCGTCGTCCTCGGTGGACGTGTCGCGTCGGACTAGACTACATGTTCGCCTGAGATAGGGCGACCCGTCTCACAGTATGCAGGCTTGTCGAGGGTTGCGCCGGGCTTTCCGGCGCCGAGCCTCATGCATAGGAGACGGGTCTTGGACGAATTTATCACATACGTGGGCCTTGACGTGCACAAGGATACGATCGCGGTGGCGCTTGCGGAGGCGGGCGCACACAAGGACGTGCGCGAGTATGGCAAGATCGCGAACACAGCGACGGCCTTGAACGCTCTGGCGGCGAAGCTGTCGCGCGCTGGAAGCGAGCTACGGTTCTGTTATGAGGCCGGCCCTTGCGGCTATGGCATTCAACGGCAGTTGACCCTGGCTGGGCATGGTTGCGTTGTCGTTGCTCCGTCGTTGATCCCACGCAAGCCGGGAGATCGGATCAAGACCGACCGGCGGGATGCGATCAACCTGGCCAAGCTGCATCGCGCCGGTGAACTGACCGCTGTGTGGATTCCTGATCAGGCTCATGAGGCGATCCGCGATCTTGTGCGCGCGCGTCTTGCGGCCGTGCGCAGTCTGCGCCAGGCCCGTCAGCAGCTCTCTGGCTTTCTCCTGCGTCATGGCCGTCACTACAATCGGCCGGCGTGGACGTTGATGCATCGTCGCTGGATGGCCGGACTGAGATTCGAGCAAGCGGCGCATCACATCGTGCTGGAAGACTGCATCGCCGCCGTCGAGGCGGCGACGGCGCGGCGAGATCGTCTGGAAGCGCATATCGAGGCAGCGCTGCCGGATTGGTCGCTGGCCCCGGTGGTGCGCGCCCTGCAAGCGCTGCGCGGGATGGCTCTGGTCGCGGCGGCGACGGTGATCGCCGAACTCGGCGACATCACCCGCTTCGCCAATCCCCGTCAACTCATGGCGTATCTCGGTCTGGTTCCGTCCGAGCGCTCCAGCGGCGCCACACGACGCCAAGGCGGCATCACGAAAGCCGGGAATGGCGCGGCCCGGCGAATGCTGATCGAGGCGGCCTGGAGTTATCGGTTCCCGGCGCGCATCAGCCGGGAGCAGCTGTTGCGCCAGGAGGGTCTGGCAAAGCCGATCCGCGACACCGCGTGGAAGGCCCAAGAAAGGCTGTGTCGGCGCTATCGCAAGCTTGCCCGGGCAGGAAAATCACCCACTGTGGTCACGACCGCGATCGCTCGAGAACTGGCGGGCTTTGCCTGGGCGATCGCCAAGCACGTTCAGATCGCCGGCGCTTGATGCGCTGAGATCGACAGCGGACCTCACGAAAAGGAGGTCATCGCCGACAACGCATCTATCCAAAGCTGAGCAAGGCTGGAGGCACGGTCACGGCCAGGAGAACCCTCGCGTCCACTATCAGCCGGATATTTTCCGACGCTGGCCGTTAGACAGAGGAAGCTCCGCGACGCATCACCGGTCCGGCGGTATCCAACCCGCGCATCAGAGCATGATCAACCGTCGTTTTGATGATCGTGCCTCCTGCCCTGCTCAGTGGCGGCCATTCTGAACCGCTCGCGCGCGAGCTACGCTTTCTTGTGCCTGCTACTTGAAACGGCGAACATGAGAGTGGCTCGCTTCAACGATTTCGAAAGGAATTGACGATTCCTTATCGATCGCGATTGGAGCGATGGAGGAAATTATGGCGGCGAAGACGCCTTCGGTGAAGCGGTATGTCGTACGGCTGAGCGCCGAAGAACGTCAGCAGCTTGAGGCGATGATCCGCAAGGGTAAGAGCGCGGCGCAGCGGCTTCTGAAGGCGCGCATCCTGTTGAAGGCCGACGTCTCGGACGACGGCGAAGGCTGGAGCGACAGCCGGATCATCGAGGCTCTGGAGACCAGCGTTTCCATGGTCTATCGGGTTCGCAAGCAATTGGTGGAAGAAGGGCTCGATGCCGTCTTGAGCCGCAAGACCGCGGCTGCGCCAGCCGTGCCGCGGATTTTCGATGGCGAAAAGGAGGCCCGGCTGATCGCTCTGGCCTGCTCCAAGCCGCCAGAGGGCTATGCGCGTTGGAGCTTGCGACTACTGGAGAGCAAGGTGGTGGAGTTCGGCATCGTCGAGGCCGCCAGCGACTCAACGATCCAGCGCGTGCTCAAAAAAACGCTCTTAAGCCGCACCGCCGCAAATACTGGGTCATCCCGCCCAAGGCCAGCGGCGCGTTCGTAGCGGCGATGGAAGACGTACTGTCGGTTTACACGCGGGCGCGCGACCCGGACCGCCCGGTGGTTTGTCTGGACGAGACCTCCAAGCAACCCTCCAAGCAACTCATCGCCGAAACGCGCGCGCCAGTCGCGTTGCGCCCGGGGCTTCCGGCCCGGGTCGACTACGAATACGCGCGCAACGGAGTGGCCAACCTCTTCATGATGTTCGCGCCGCTCGAAGGCTGGCGCCACGTCAAGGTCACCGACCGCCGAACAGCCGTCGATTACGCGCATGTTCTGAAAGACCTGGCCGACGTCCACTTCGCACAAGCCGAAACGATCGTCCTCATCCAGGACAATCTCAACACGCACGCCGCTGCCTCGCTCTACGAAGCCTTTCCCGCCGCCGAGGCCCGGCGTCTGGTCGAACGCTTCGAATGGCATTACACGCCCAAACACGGCTCATGGCTCGACTTGGCCGAATCCGAACTCGGCGTCCTCGCCTCGCAATGCCTCGACCGCCGCATCCCCAATAAACAGGCCGTCATCGACGAGGTCGCCGCCTGGGTCTGCGAGCGAAACAAAACTCACGCCATCGCCGAGTGGCACCTCACAACGAATGATGCCCGGATCAAGCTGAAAAGCTTGCACCCTTCGCTATGATCGAATCGCGCCACCAGGATCGCGGGCTCGCCGCGCGCCGCTACCTCGTTCGCCCGCTCGCTGGTGAAGCAGGCATGCCCGCAGGCGACGCCGGGAGAGGCGACGCCGGCTTTCGCCACGGGCTCCGCCGGCTCGGCGTAGCGGGATGCGCGGGCGGCGGCGAGGTCGAGTTCTGCGACCTGACGATGGGCGACGCGGTCGCCCTTGAAACCGGGCAAGTCCGCGAGCGTCGCGTCGAGGCGCGCTTTCAGCGACGGCGCGGCCTCCGCCTCAGCGATCTCGATCGGCGCCATCATCGCCTTCAAGTCGACGGCTATGCCTGCCCCCAGCGCCTCCGCGCCGGGCGCAAGAAAGGTATCGGCGTCGATGCGGCGCGCGCCGGAAATGGCGGCGTTGAAGATCGGGTCCGTCAGCCCGACCGCGCGGCGCTCGCGCTCCATCGACTGCGCCGCCCGACCCGGCTCCGAAGCCTGGGCGGCGGCTTCCTGCAGCATGGTCAGCCGAATCTTCAACCGGTCGTTCGCCGCCAAGCCCTCCTCGATCAGGGCGGGGAGAAGGACGGCGCGCTCGCCAAGCTTTTCGACGATGCCTGCTTTCGTCACCATGTTGGCCCCCAAGGTCCTGTCGACGTTCCGCCGCGGGCGCGACGGATTGCGCCTGGTCGGCGCGATGACGCGGAGGCCGCAGCCCGTGATCTCGTCATCCCAGACCGAAACAGCGCCCTTGGCTGGGGCCCGCGCCGCCTTGACGGCGCGTTCGTCGAGTCTTATCGACATCGAAGGATTTCGTGTCCCTTGTTGCAGCTGATCAAGTTTGCGTCCAGCGTTGCGCGTCGCCAACCGCCGCCGCAAGGCGCCACGAAGTGCCGAGGTCTGCAAGGGGCTACCGGCAAAGATCCGACTGTGAACCCCTGCGTCCCGGTCGATTCCGGGCGGGGCCTCCAATATAATCATAGAAGCCGGGACGGCTGATCAAGGCGGCAGGGGCAATATCAGATGGCGGCGACCATTTCGGCGGAGACGCAGGAGGATCGGCGTCTCAATATGGTGAACAGCCAGCTTCGCACCGGCGACGTTGTCGATAGGGAGGTGCTGGCGGCGTTCCTGGCCGTTCCGCGCGAGCGGTTTGTCGCCCCGGGTTTTGCGCCTCTCGCCTACCTCGATCGCGACGCCCCCGCGCTCGGCGCCAAGACCCGCCGGCTTTTGCCTCCCTTGACCCTTGCGCGCATGTTGCAGGCGACCGCGGTCAAACGAGGGGATCGCGCCCTCGACGTCGGCGGCGGCTCCGGCTATGGCGCCGCGCTCCTGAGGTACATGGGCGCAAAGGTGGTCGCGCTCGAGTCGGATCCGGGCGCAGCCGCGGCGGCGCGTGCGGAACTTTCCACTTCGCCCGAAGTCAAGATCGTCGAGGGCCCCCTTGAGTCCGGCGCGGAGGGTCTCGGCCCGTTCGACGTGATCGTCGTTGAGGGCGCCTTCCGCGTGTCGCCCGACCGTCTCATCGCGCTGCTTGCCGACGGAGGACGCCTGGTCGGGATCGACGCGATCATGGGCGCGCCGCAGGCGGCGCTGTTCGAGAAGCGCGGGCAGGGGGTCAGCCGTCGCGCGCTTTTCGAGACGGCCGCCGACACCCTGGACGGATTCCAGCCGAGGGCGAGCTTCGCCTTTTAGAAACCGGGGCTTATCCGACCCGTCTGAGCTTCCCGGCTCGTTGAATGTGTATCTTCTTTGCGACGCGGCGGCAAAAAATTGGCAGTTCGGCGCCAATTCGCTAATGGTTTATGGCGCGCGCCGGCGCGCACCGCTTATGCTTGAGGTGTAAAGCCGACGCGGGAAAATGCGGCGGCCCCCGGCATCCGCCTGTTTTGGCTTCGCGCCAGCGGAGCGGCGTCTGGGCGGCGATGAGGACTTTGGCATGTCCTCATCATGGGACTGATGAGGCGGAGATGGGTTGGGACGAAGGCGCAAGCGGGCGGCGGGGAACCAATCTCGGTGGCGCAGCAAGGCGGCTGCTTTTGGCGGCGACGGCGGCGGTCGCGCTGACGGCCGGCGCCGCGAGGGCGGAAACAGTCGGCGGCGCGCTCGTCAAAGCCTATCTGAACAACCCGGACATCAACACCCAGCGGGCGGCGGTCCGGGTGGCGGACGAGGGCGTGCCCGAGGCGAATGCAGGTTATCTCCCGAGCGTCAGCGCGCAGGGCAACTACGCCATCGAGCGCCTTAGCGGGAATCTGTCCAGTCTAAGCGGAGGCGGGGGCGGCAGCCAGAACGCTACTCTCCACCCCCGGGGCTGGGGGGTCACCGCCAACGAGACCATTTTCAATGGGATGCGCACCACAAACTCGATCCGTCAGGCGGAATCGAAGGTGCTGGGAGCGCGCGAGCAACTGCGGAACACCGAACAGAACACCCTGCTTTCGGGCGTCACCGCCTACATGGACGTGCTGCGCGACACAGCCATCCTCGACCTAGACAACAACAACGTTCAGGTCTTGCAGGAGCAACTCCGCGAGACTCGGGACCGGTTCACCGTGGGCGAAGTCACGCGCACGGACGTTGCGCAGGCGGAGGCGAGTCTGGCGAGCGCGAATGCGACTGCGCTCAGCGCCGTCTCGACGCTCGAAGCCTCGGTCGCGCGCTATCGCCAGGTGATCGGCGACCAGCCGACTAGCCTTGCGCCGGTCAAGCCGATCGCGCGGCCGCTGCCAAAGACGCTGCCGGAGGCGATTTCGATTTCGCAGGTCGAGCACCCGGCCATCGTCGGCGCGCTGCACGGCGTCGATTCGGCCCTCTTGCAGATCAAGATCGCCGAGGGGGCGCTGTACCCGACCGTCTCGGTGACTGGCTCGGTCACCAACCAGTTCGATGCGAACGGCTTTCCCGGCCTGCACATCTTGGATGGTGAGGTCCTGGGGCAGGTGACGATCCCCATTTATCAGGGCGGCGCAGAATACGCCACGACCCGTCAGGCGAAGGAGAACTTTTCGCAGCAGGAGCTGACCGTCGATTCGGAGCGCAACCAGGTGCGACAGGCCGTCGTCGCAACCTGGGGCGCCAACCAGGCGTCGGTCGGCGTCGTCCGAGCGGCGCGCGCAGCGGTGTCGGCCAACGAGGTCGCGCTCGCGGGCGTGCGGGAAGAGGCCAAGGTCGGCCAGCGCACGACGCTCGACGTGCTCAACGCCCAGCAGGCCCTGTTGAACGCCCGCGTGCAACTCGTGTCCGCCGAGCATGACGCGGTCGTCAACTCCTACTCGCTGCTGTCGGCCATCGGGCGCCTGAATGTGCCGACGCTGGCGCTCGCCGTCGACGAGTACGATCCGCGCGTGCATTTCAATCAGGTCAAGAGCAAATGGATCGGCCTCAGGACGCCCGACGGCAAGTAATCGTCGCTGATGAGCTTGCTTACTTAGCCCTAGAACGACTAACCTTCATCGGATGCGGAACCAATTCGGCTTGCATCACAGTGGTGATACTGACCTGAGATCGCGCCGGTTCGCTTGGGCACGCGATGCATCGGTGCGGTTGGGACAGGCCGTCGGAAGGGCGGGGCTTAGGACATGAGCGCAGTCAGTTCAAACTCAAGCGATCGCGATCGCGAACTCGAAGCCCTGCGTCGCGCGCAGCGCGCATACGAACCGTCGATGGAAGAAATCCTCGCCTCGATCCGCAACATCATCGCCGACGACCGGGAGGCGGGAAGACCGCCGGCGGTAAAGGGCGCGGCCCAGCGGGCCGCCCCCGCCAACGCCCCCGGGCCGCAGATCGTCTATTCCAAAGGTGCGCCCGAGCCGCCGCTGGACGAAGCGCCTGCGACGGAGCCAAATGCGCCAAAGGTGATCTGGTCGCATCCGGATCCGGCCAAGTCCGAGGCAGCCAAGTCCGAGGCGGGCAAGTCCGAGGCGGGCAAGCCCGACGCCGGCAAGTCCGACGCCGGCAAGCAGGATCCGGCCAGGTCCGAGGCCGCCAAGCGGGAAGCTGCCAAATCAGGAGTTCAGAAGCAGGAGCCGGTCAAGGCCGAGCCCGCGAAGTCCGACGCCGCCCCTGTGGGGCGCCGCGATCAGGAGCCGTTGCTGTCCGCTGAGACGGATAGGTCCGTGGCCTCCGCATTTGACGCCCTTTCAGCGACTTTGGCCGCTCGGAGCGCTGAACTCGCCGACGGGGTGATCCGCGAGTTGCTGCGTCCGATGCTGAAGACGTGGCTCGATGAAAACTTACCTGGCATCGTCGAGGGCCTTGTGCGCGCCGAAATCGAGCGAGTCTCGCGCGGCTCTCGCTGAAGCCACCAAAGTCCGCAGGGTGCTGTAAATACGGGGCGTCTTTCGGCGCCTGACATTGGCACAAAATGGGTATCCCCTTCACTGCCCCTGAGGGACGTGGTACGCCTGTCTGGTGGACACCACTCGACACCCGGTCGCTGGACTTGATTACCCGCGCACGTTTCAGGCGATGGACGAACGCTTCCGTGACGACGCGGCCTGCCGCGAGTACATCCGTCGTTTGCGCTGGCCTCAGGGATTCACCTGCCCCCATTGCGGAGAGGCGGGGGAGCCATGGGTGATGGCAGGGGGATGGCTGCGGTGTCGGGCCTGCCGCAAACAGACATCGCTGACCGCCGGGACGATCTTCGAGGGTGCCCGTAAGCCGTTGCGGATGTGGTTTCTGGCGATGTGGTTCGTCACCAGCCAGAAGAATGGGGTCAGTGCGCTCGGCCTCCAGAGGGAATTGGGGCTTGGCAGCTACGAAACTGCCTGGACCTGGCTGCACAAACTGCGCCGCGCCATGGTCCGGCCGGGCCGGGACCTGCTGTCTGGTGCGATCGAGGTTGATGAAACCTATGTTGGTGGCCCGGAACAGGGTACGCGAGGCCGAGAAACCGAGAGCAAGGCCATCGTCGCCATAGCAGTCGAGAAGAACGGCCGGGGGCTTGGCCGCATCCGCCTTCAGCAGATCGGAGATGTCTCGACAGACAGCCTGCTTCCCTTCGTCCAAGGCGCTGTGAAGCGCGGGGCGATGGTTCACACCGACGGCTGGAGGGGTTATGCCGGACTGGCGGCGGCCGGTTACCAGCATCAGGTCACGGTCCTCAGCGGCGGCTCCGACCCGGCGCACGAAGTCATGCCGCGCGTCCACCTCGTCGCCTCGCTGCTCAAGCGATGGCTGATCGGTACTCACCAAGGTGGCGTCCAGCATCAACATCTCGACTACTACCTCGACGAATTCACCTTCCGCTTCAATCGCCGCAGATCAAAGGCCCGCGGGCTGCTCTTTCATCGCCTCGCCCAACAAGCCCTCGCCGTTGGACCCGCGCCCTACAACGCCATCGTCAAGCCACCGGGTTCCAGCGACTCTCGGACAACGGGGCAATGAAGGGGATACCCAATTTGCTGGATTTCCATGATCGGCGCCGCCACGGGGCGTCGAAAACGGCGTCTTCGACGCCCCCCTGCGGCTCGCGGCGACCTGCCTCCGGTCTGCGGTTGCTCCGGTCCCTTGCGCCCCGGGCTGCGATCGTCGAGTTCGTCATGAGAGGCAAGGTACCATAGATTTTGCTTTTCAGAAAGAGCTTGTTCTCGCTTACAGCGTTCGCCGTCGGTATGGCATTCCTTTCGGTTTTTTTCGTCATGGCCGTCCCCGGACTTGAACCGGGATCGTGTCCCGAGGCGTGGTTTAGTTCGAGGCGGCTGACCACGACGATTTCCGGCATGGGGCCGGATCGGTCAGATCACCATGGCGGGCAATCCGACGACAGGATCATCGCTCAACGCGGCCATGGTTTCCAGGGTCATGTAGCGGGCGCGTTGGACGGCCCATTCGTCGTTCTGTTCGAGGAGTATGGCTCCGACGAGTCGGGTGATGGCTTCGTCGTTGGGGAAAATGCCAACGACCTCAGTCCGCCGTTTGATTTCGCCGTTGAGCCGTTCGAGTCCGTTGGTGGAGTGGATCTTCGGCCAATGGTCGGCGGGAAAGCTCATATAGGCGAGCACGTCGTCCTCGGCCTCGTCCATGAAGGCCGAGAGCTTTGGCAGCTTGGACCTGAGCTGGTCGGCGATCTTGCGCCACTGCGCCTTGGCGGCCTCGGCGCTGTCCTGAGCAAAGGCGGTAGCCATGAAGGCGGAGACGACGCGCCGGCTGCTCTTGCCGGCGTGGGCGAGCGCGTTGCGCATCGTGTGGACGCGACAGCGTTGCCAGGTGGCGTTCATCAGCTTGGCGACGGCGGCCTTGATCCCTTCGTGGGCGTCAGAAACGACCAGCTTGACGCCGCGCAGGCCCCGGCGGCGCAGCTTGCGCAAGAACTCGGTCCAGAAGGTCTCGGCTTCGGACGGGCCAATGTCCATGCCCAGCACTTCGCGCCGCTCGTCGGCATTGACGCCGACGGCGATGATCACCGCCACTGAGACGATGCGATGGTTGCGGCGAACCTTCACGTAGGTGGCGTCGAGCCAGACATAAGGCCAATCACCTTCGAGCGGGCGGTCGAGGAAGGCTTTGACCCGCTCGTCGATCTCCTCGCACAGGCGCGACACCTGGCTCTTCGACACGCCCGTGCCGCCCATCGCCCGGACGAGATCGTCGACCGAGCGGGTCGACACGCCTTGCACGTAGGCCTCCTGGATCACCGCGGTCAGCGCCTTCTCGGCCATCCGCCGCGGCTCGAGGAAACTCGGGAAGTAGGAGCCCTTGCGCAGCTTGGGGATGCGCAGCTCGACCGTCCCGGCTCGGGTCTCCCAATCGCGATCGCGATCGCCATTGCGCTGCACCAGCCGATCAGGAGATCGCTCGCCATGGCGCACCCCGGTCCTGGCGCCCACCTCCAGCTCCATCAACCGCTCGGCGGCGAAGCCGATCATCTCACGCAAGATATCCGCGTCGGGGGTCTTCTCCACAAACGCGCGAAGGTTCATCATCTCGTGGGTCATTGGGGGTTCCTCGGTTGCGTTGAGATTCGCAACCCGACCCTACCGGAGAATCGCCAATGACCGCCGCAAGCCGCTCGCTCGCTACGGCGCTATGGGGAGCGCGCTTCGCGAGCGGCTTGCTCCCGCTGAGCTACACCACCAGGTGGGACACCACCTGAACCGGGGATTGATCAGGTAAAGTCCGGATCGCCGACCGACCCCTTCGACCCTCGCCTGCCCTCCACGATCTCGCGGGGGAGGGGACACCTGCAAGGCGCAAATTGGGGTCATGTCAGGACAGCGGCGCCCCGTCTAACAGGCCTCGCGACGCCTGAAGGTCTGGGCCGCGAGGACACGTTTTCAATACCTTCGGCGCCAAAATCTGTCCCTTCAAAATCTGTCCCTTCTCAGCCCCCGACGCCCGGACAAGGTCGTCGTCGCGATCCTCGGCTTGGCCCGGATGGGAAGCGATCCGGAAAGACGCCAGGCGTCCCGCGGCCCTTGGTTCGCCACGCCGCCATGAGCCCGTCTGACCAACGGGCGTCTATCGTCGCCTGCGACGGCCCGCGACGACGAGGCTGCCTCATTCGAGGCCAGCCCGGCTTGAGAACGCCGTAAAGCGCAGCGCGGGGGCGAGTTCCGAAACGCGCGCCGGCTTATCGACCTTCGCGACCCAAAGCGGGTTCACGGAAACGCATGCCCGCCCCGGAGGGCCCGTGCCTGTCGATCAACTCGAGCGGCGCGCAATCGAGTTCGCAAGCCTTCATGAGATCCGCCGGCGTGACGAAGCCCCGGTCGAGCATTCCGGCCGCAATATAGAGAAGGCGGGCGCTTTCGCTTGACCGCAGGGCGGGAATTCCGGCCGACCGGACATGCATCGCCGATCTCGCCGGGTTGCCGCGCTCGAACTCGCGTTCCGCCGCGACGAGATCCTTCAACGCGCTCGCCGGAACCGGAAAGCCACATGCGACCGAGAGCAAGGCCAGGAGGCGGCCTTCTTCGCCCCTTATTTTGCGCACCAAGACTGTCGATGCTCCGAGCCGTGGCCCGCTCTGCGTCCATGTCAAGAACGGGTAGTAGGGATTGTAGCGCAACTCGACCGCCCAGGCTCGCTTGAGAGCGTCGAAGGCAAGACCGAATCGATCCCCGAAACCCGGCATCTGCGCCGTTTGGCGCTGCGAAACGTCTCGCGTTTGCATCGAATGAGCGTCCTGACTGTTGGGCCGTCTGGACAGGAGAACGGCGGATGTCGGGAGCCTACCCGAACGCGCCGGCTTGTCAAGAACAAATCAGGAACAAATCTCGTTTTGTCCCGCGCGTTATTCGGCTTGTCGGCCGTGCAGCGATTGACCTTACGGCATTGCCAAAGCGGGCGCAACAGCTCTGTCAAGAATTGCGTTGACTTGCCGCGCGCGTTGACTTGGCGCGCCGCGATGCGTTTATAACCCGTCCTGGTTCCGAGGCGCCGGCTCGCTTCCGACGGCTCGCCTGGACCGCCTGCCTTAATCTTGATGAACCGCCCGGATCATGGCGCGGAGCGCCCGGAATTCCAATGATGGACAAATCGTTTGACGCCGCTGCGGTCGAAGGCCGCGTTTCCGCGCTGTGGGAGAAGAGCGGAGCGTTTCGCGCCGGCCGGCCCGACCGCCTGGACGCTCCGCCGTTCTGCATCGTCATCCCGCCGCCGAACGTGACCGGCAATCTGCACATGGGCCACGCGCTCAACAACACGCTTCAGGACGTTCTCTGCCGCTATCAGCGGATGAACGGCCGCGACGTGCTGTGGCAGCCAGGCTCTGACCACGCCGGCATCGCGACCCAGATGGTGGTCGAGCGGAAACTGATGGAGGCGAAGGCGCCGGATCGGCGGACTATGGGCCGCGCGGCCTTTCTCGAGCGGGTCTGGGCGTGGAAGGAGGAGTCGGGCGGAGCGATCATCGAGCAGCTCAAGCGCCTTGGCGCCTCATGCGACTGGAGCCGGGAGCGCTTCACGCTCGATGAGGGTCTCTCTCGCGCGGTCGCGAAGGTGTTCGTCCAGCTTTACCGCGAAGGGCTCGTCTACAAGGACAAGCGGCTCGTCAACTGGGACCCGAAGTTCCAGACGGCGATCTCGGACCTCGAAGTCGTTCAGGTCGAAAGCCGGGGTTCGTTCAAATGGTCGCGCGCCGAAGGCCAGCCGCTCAACGCGTCTGCTCTCGCTAAGGTTCTGGCGAAGAATCCCAACGGACACCTTTATTACTTCGACTACCCGGTGGTGGACGCAAACGGGGAGGAGACCGGCGAGCGCGTCACGGTGGCGACGACCCGACCCGAGACGATGCTCGGCGACACCGGCGTCGCGGTCCATCCGGACGATGAGCGCTACCATGATCTCATCGGGCGGCGGGTGCGATTGCCGCTGGTTGGGCGCCTCATGGCGATCGTCGGCGACGAATATTCCGATCCCGAGAAGGGCACGGGCGCGGTCAAGATCACGCCTGCGCACGACTTCAACGACTTCGAGGTCGGCAAGCGCCATGAGGCGGAAGGCGTTCGTCTGATCAATGTGTTGGACGCGGAAGCCAAAGTTTCGCTCAAGGACAACCTTGCTTTCTTCGAGGGGCTTGAGAGCGATCACGACCACGCCCGCCTGATCGCGGTTGTCGACGGACAGAATCGGTTCGTCGCGCGGCTCCGGATCGTCGAAATGATGGCGCTCGCTGGTCTTTTGGACAGAATCGAGCCGCACGCGCACATGGTCCCGCACGGCGACCGTTCGAACGCCGTTATCGAGCCCTGGCTTACCGACCAATGGTACGTCGACGCCAAGACGTTGGCTCAGCCGGCGCTCGCGGCCGTGCGCGAGGGTAGGACCCAGTTCGTGCCGAAGAACTGGGAGAAGACCTATTTCGAATGGCTTGAGAACATTCAGCCCTGGTGCGTCTCGCGCCAGCTCTGGTGGGGGCACCAGATCCCGGCCTGGTACTCGCCGTGGGGCGGGGTTCATGTCGAGGAGACCGACGAGGCGGCTTACGCTGCGGCGCTCGCCGACGGCGTCGAGCGCGGCGCGCTGACCGAAGAGGAGGCGCGGGCGCTGACCGGCGATCAGGCGCGGCTCGCCGCGACGTTCAAGCGCGACGACGACGTGCTCGACACTTGGTTTTCCTCGGCGCTGTGGCCGTTCACGACCCTCGGCTGGCCGGCCGAGACCGCCGAGCTCAAGCGCTATTACCCGACCGACGTGCTCGTCACGGGCTTCGACATCATCTTCTTCTGGGTGGCGCGCATGATGATGATGGGGTTGCATTTCCAGAAGGAAATCCCGTTCCGCGACGTCTACATCCACGCCCTCGTCCGCGACGAGAAGGGCGCGAAGATGTCGAAGTCGAAGGGCAACGTCATCGATCCGATCGACCTCATCGACCGCTACGGCGCGGACGCGCTGAGGATGACCCTCGCCGCCATGGCCGCGCAGGGTCGGGACATCAAGCTCTCGGAGGCTCGCGTCGAGGGCTACCGCAACTTCGCGACCAAGCTCTGGAACGCCTCGCGCTTCGCCGAGATGAACGGCTGTGTCCGTGTCGCCGGCTTCAACCCGGCCCTTGCGCGCGAGCCGCTCAACCGCTGGATTCTCGGCGAAGCGGCGAAGGCTGCGGCCGAGACGGCGGGGGCGATCGAATCCTATCGGTTCAACGACGCCGCCAACTTGGTCTACCGCTTCGTCTGGAGCGTCTTCTGCGACTGGCATCTCGAACTGGCGAAGCCGGTTCTGCAGGGCGGCGCAGACGGAGCGCCGAAGGCCGAGACGCAGGCGACGATCGCGCACGTGCTCGACACGATCTACGCGCTCCTGCATCCCTTCATGCCCTTCCTCACCGAGGAGCTGTGGGCCGTGAAGGGAGAAGCGGGTCCTCCGCGCGCGGGTCCGCTGGCGCTCGGGCCCTGGCCGACGGAGGGCGTCGAGGTCGACGAAGCGGTCGAGTCCGAGATCGGCTGGGTGGTCGACCTGATCAGCGAAATCCGTTCGGTGCGGTCGGAAATGGGCGTGCCGCCTTCGACGCTCGTGCCGCTCGTCCTGATCGCGCCCAGCGATCGCGCGGCCCGCAGCGTCGCGGGGTGGAGCGAGAGCATCAAACGGCTGGCGCGCGTCGAGAGGGTTGAGACCGCGGAGGTCGCGCCTTCGGGCGCGTTGCAGCTCGTGGTGCGGGACCAAGTCGTTGCCCTGCCGCTCGCAGGCGTCGTCGACCTTACGGCCGAGCGAGGCCGTCTCGACAAGGAGATCGATAAAGTCAGGCTCGAGATCGCCAAGGTCGCGGCGAAGCTTGGCAACGACGACTTCCTCGCTCGGGCGCCGGAGGAGGTGATCGCCGAGCACGAGGAACGGCGCGAGACGTTCGAGGAACGACTCGTTAAGCTTACCCATGCGCGGGAGCGGCTGGAGCGGGTCTGAATCGATCGGCGAATGCTCAGTTTGTTGCTTTCCGGCAACATAGAAGATCCAACTCTCGCCGATCCCGAATCGGGCCGGAACACGCCGCTATTGCGCCATAAACGACTCGCAGTTTGCTTGCGGTAGATGATGGAAGTCATGCGTGACGTGTGCGTCTCCATTGGGGGGCGGCGGCGCGGACCGGTTGGCGGGTCGGATGGATGCGCGTTGACGCGTGGGTTGAGGCGGGGAGCGGGTGCGCGCGGGGTCCGGGCTGGGGCGCGGCGCTAGCCGCCATAGCCATTCTGACATTCAGCGGGTCGCCTGCTTTCCCTTTCGACGGCTCCACCGACGGCCCGCCGGCGAAAATATCGCCCAAAAGCTTCACGAGCGCCGACCAGGCGCTGCGCGTCGGCATTGACGACCTCAATGCGGGGAACGCGGCGTCTTGCGTCGAGGCGCTGACCTACGCCGCGGAGGGCGGGCAGCCGATCGCGCGCTGGAAGCTGGGCGAAATGTATGCCGACGGCGTAGGTGTTCAGCGCGACGACCTCAAAGCTTACCATTACTTCAGTCAGCTCGTTGAGGGCTACAACGAGGACGCGCCCGACCTGAGAAACAGGAGCGCAATCTCCAACGCCTTCGTCGCCGTGGGCGTGTATAGCCTGACGGGCATTCCGGGCGGCGGAGTGCGCGCTGACCCCGAGCGGGCGCGCGATCTCTTCCAGTACGCCGCGACGACCTTCGGCGATCCGGACGCCCAGTACAATCTCGCGCACATGTACATTGCCGGCGCGGGCGGGCTCGCGAAGGACAATATGACCGCGATCCGATGGCTCGTGTTGGCGGCGGGCAAAGGGCACCGACCCTCGCAAGCCTTGCTCGGCCATATGCTGTTCACCGGCGACGGAGTTGCGCCCCAGCGAGCCAAGGGGTTGATGTGGCTTCAGATCGCCAAGAACCGCGCTGACGGCCCCAAGGACGAATGGATCCGCGACATCTACGTCAACGATTTCGCCGCCGCGTCGGACGCGGACCGGCGCGCGGCCACGGCCATGCTCGATGCGCGCTCGAAAGGTCCGCCGCTGCCCTCGTTCATGTCCCGCAGCATCGTCAAGACCCTCCAGGGCTTCTGGCCGTTGAACATTCCAATGCTGGCGTCCTCGCCGCAGCCCAAGCCCGAGGAATAGCTGAGGCGCACTGCGACGCTTGGCCGCGATCCGGCTTTGTTCCCGGCGACTAGCGGATGTTCCTGGTTCATTCCCGCTTCGCCCACAGTCCCGCCGCAATCGCGCCGTGAATCAGCGATGGAAAGCGCCCCAGCCAGGGATTGTCATCTTACCAACACAATGGCCCCGTCTTGATGGGGCGAAGAGGGGCTCTGGCCTCGAGGAGCCGCAATGTCTTCATGGTTCGTTTCGACGACACGGCCCCTCGGGCGGGAGGTCGAATGGGTCCTGACGCCGCTCCCGACGGAAGACGCGGCGAGGGCTTTCGCCTCGAACGCGCTTGTGCGCGGCCTCCGGGTCGAGGCGGGGACCGTCCCCGGGGTCGAGCCAAAGGTTAAGATCGGCTGGCAAGCGGCTCACCACTGGGCGCAATTGGCGAACGACGACGGCATCATGGGTTTGCGCCGCCGGCTCAATGCATTTGCCGGCTGAGCGCGCCTGCGTATAAGGGCGGCGCCTGCGCCTGACGTGGGCGAGGCAGCTCACCGGCGGCAATTGTTCATCGCTGATTTCATCATTCGGCAGCTCGCGCGCAACTGGGCGGCGCCGGCGCTCATTTGCATTGCCCTCTACGTCATTCTGTTCGCGCTCGCCGGCCAGACCGTGAACGCGCCGTTCGTTTATTACGCGCCGCCATGAAGCGCAGCGCATCGCTGGACTTCCTGCGCGGGTCGGCGGCGTTCGCGGTCGCAATTCCTCACTACCTCACGACCAACGCCCCGTTCCAGCCGATGGCGGAGGCGGTCGCGATCGCGGGCGTCGAAGTCTTTTTCGTGCTGAGCGGCTTCGTGCTTGCGCCGCAGATCGTCGACTGGGTTATCGGCAAGCCGTGGCGCAACCTCGGCGTCTTTCTCGCCCGAAGGTGGATGCGCACGATCCCGCCCTATGTCGTCGCGCTGACCGTCATCGCGCTCATGACCGGCAACCTCATGACGCGCGACTTCGTCCGTTACCTTTTTTACGTCGAGAACCTGTTCCGGTCGGCCAACGCGACGGACTTCTATCCGGTCGCCTGGAGTCTCGCGGTCGAGGAGTGGTTCTATCTCCTGTTCGCGCCGCTTCTCTTTCTCGTCGGGCGGGCCATCGGCCGCAGCGACCGGCGGCTCGACGTCGCCTTCGCGCTCCTTGTCGTCGCGGCGGTCGCGACCCTGCGCGCCGCCTTCGCCCCGCACGACTGGGACCTCGACGTCCGGCGGGTGACGCTCTACCGGATCGACTCGATCGTATGGGGCTACCTGCTCTATCTCGCGCTGGAGCGGCGCCGGGAACCGTCGCTGCGAGGGGATAACGGACAGGCATTCGTGAGGCGCCTCGCCGCGCTCGGGGCGCTCGCCGCCGCCGCAACCGCGCTCGAACTCTGGATCGCGCTCAAGGGAGTTGAGGGAAGCGCGGGCGCTCAAGCCGTGTTTCCCTATGCGTCGGCCGCCTTCGGCATGAGCATGGTCGGATTCTTTCGCGAGGCGAATCCGATCTTCATGCGACCGCGTCTTGCCGCCGTGAGCTTCACCCTCGGACGCATCTCCTATTCGGCCTACCTCTTTCACATCATCCTCGTGATGGCGCTGAAGCCGCGGATCGCCGGCTGGCCGCTCATCGCGCAGCTCGCAGTCTATCTTGCAATCGTTTGGGCTTTCTCGACCATCTTCTGGCGCGGCTTCGAACGGCCGATCCTCGCCGCGCGGCCCGATTACGTCCCGCGGAGCGCCCTCCGCTTCGCGCCTTCTCCGGTGAGCGGAAGAAGGGATTCGGCGCCTCTCCCGCTCGTGGGAGAGGGCCGGGGTCGCAAGTCCCGTCCATGGCTGATCTCGTTCGCCCTCGGCCTCGGAGCAATCGGCGTTGGCGCGGTCGCGCGCAACGCCTTCATGGGCAACGCGCCGTTCGTCTTCTATTTGGCGCTGATCGCAACGGGCGTCTTGTGCCTTGCGCTCGCCGAACGAGCCGGGCGGTTCGCCGGCGGCTTCGGCGTCGCGGCGCGAGTCTTTCTCCTGTTCGCGCTCGCGCTTCCGGCGGTCGATGCGCTCTACCGGTCGGCGACCGGCGTGCCGCTCGCCGGCTCGACCGCGACCCCGACCTATTCCTATCGCGAGGCGCGCGCCAATCCGACCGCCTTCGCGATGTGGTGGTTCTATTACCTGAACGAATGGATCCGCGACGACGGCATCCGCAGCGCGATCGAGAAGCCGGACCCGGAGAAGAAGCTGCCCTTCGTGCTCATTCCCGGGAGCTCGGGCCGCATGTTCGACACGACGATCCGCATCAACTCGGCCGGCTTCCGCGGGCCGGAAATCGCGAGCGGCGCCCGCGACCGCTTCCGCATCTTCGCGCTCGGCGAATCGCAGACCTTCGGCCCGACCCTGCACGACGGCGAGAAGCCCTGGCCCGAGGCGCTGCAGGGGATGTTCGACAAGGCGTCATGCTCGCGGCCCGTCGAAGTGATCAACGCCGGCACCGAGGCCTACACGCTCGAAGACAATCTCGAGCGGATGCGGCGCGACATCCTGCCGAGAAAACCCGATCTCATCCTGTCGACCCACGGTCTGAATGGGTATCTGGCGCTGGGCCTCAGACAGCTTTCAGAGCCGAACGAGCCCGGCGTCCGTCCGCGCGCCTCGGCCCTCCTCGGGCGCGCCGTGTTCACGATCGAGCGCGAGGTCCACGACTGGCGCACGCGCAACGCGCCGCGCCCGGTCGAGCCGCCGCCGCTCTCGGACGACGCGCTCATGAAGAGCCGTTACGCAAAAGACTATCGCAAGCTGATCGCGCTTGCGCGGGAGAACGGGGCGCAGGTCGTTCTCGCGACAGCGAGCATGGCGGTCGACGAAGCCTCGCCGCGCGACGTCAAGGATTTTTACGGCGCCGTGTTCAAGCCGATCGACGACATCATCGCCGCCAACGCCGCCCATAACCGGATGGTCAAGCTGATCGCCGCCGACGAGGGCGTGCCCCTGATCGACATGGCCAAGGGCCTCGACGGCGTCTGGGACGACGACGTCTATCTCGACATCGTCCATTTCACCGTGCGCGGACACGAGCGGGCGGCGGAAGAGATGTTCGCGGGGCTCCTGCCGATTCTCGCGAACGAGGGGCTCATGTGCCACGTCCGATGAGCGACGCGTGGAATTGCGGCTTTTTGGCGCCGTTTGGATTTGCTTGGGAGGGGCCGAGAATCCGCTTAAATTGCCTCGAAACGGGCCTTGGATTTTCTTGGATTTCCTCGTCAGAAATTAGCCTTTTCAATGGGTTAAGGGGGAATTTCGCGAAAAAAAATTTCTTACCGGATTTTTCCCAAGTTTTCGTCCGAAATAAGGCGGGCGGACATCTGCGGCGGCCGCAATTCCGGACTTCGAAGTCGGCTCGCTGCCGGGCATGTTGGAGACGGCTGTCGATATCCTCATTCGCGAACATTAGCACGTAATTCTGATTTTCGGAAGCAAATGTCGGGCTCTTATCGCGTTAGCCGTTGGCAGGGTTGGTCAAAGTCTACCACTGGCGCCGAAACGGGAATGTCGCGAAAGGGCGGAGAGCGATCATTCGAAGCCGACACTATCGACGGCAGGAACGCGCACAGGAGCGGCCATTCGCTGACGGCTTGGCGAACGGGTCAATCGACCCTTTCCGACATTCGGGCGATAAAGACCCGCATGGGCTATTGCCGCGTCGCGGTACGCAGCTGTCGGGCGCCGCCCAGCCACGGGCAGCCTGAGCGGAGAGCCCCCGACCGGGTGAGCATGTCGTTTACCGACGGGGGGAGGGGGATTGTTTTCGTGGCGACAAGCGGTAGGATCGGCGCCTGTATCAATCAATAATCTTGGGTCCGATCTTCGGGAGGGAAATATGACGTTCGGCGAACCAGCACGCTTCGGAGCGAGGTCTGCACTGAGGATGGCGCGACTTGGTGCGATGATGGCTGCCGCGATAACCCTTGCAGCGCTGCTCGGGATCACGAGCGCCGCCGCATCGACGCTGGTCGAAACCACAAATGGCTGGGTGCAGGGGAAAACCGTCGGATCCGTCGACCAGTGGCTCGGCGTCCGTTACGCGGCGTCGCCCGCCGGAGCGAACCGCTGGACGCCGCCGAAATCTCCAAGCTTTTATGGTACGCCGCAGAACGCCTACAACGCGACGCAATTTGGCGCTCCCTGCCCGCAGAACATCTCCCAGTTCGGCGACTCGATCCCGCTGCCGACGCCGCCCAACACGACCCCCACGCCGGGCAGCGCCGACAGCGAGGACTGCCTTTTTCTCAACGTCTACGTTCCAGCCGATCGCCGGGATGACGGCGGCGAGCCGCTGCCGGTGCTCTTCTGGATCCATGGCGGGTCCAACCAATACGGCGAGGGCAGCACCTACGATCCGACGCCACTCGTCACCCAGGGCCACATCATCGTCGTCACGATCAACTACCGCCTCGGCGCGCTCGGCTGGCTCGCCAACTCGTTGCTGGACGGCGACGTTCCCGGCAGCTCGGGAAATTACGGCCTGATGGACCAGCAGTTTGCGATGAGCTGGGTCAACCGCAACATCGCCGCTTTTGGCGGCGATCCGCGCAAGGTGACAATCGCCGGCGAGTCCGCCGGCGGAATAGACACCTGTTCGCACCTCGCCTCGCCGTCGGCGGCGGGTCTGTTTCGTGGGGCGATCATCGAGAGCGGGTGCATCGTCTTCCAGTATCCGCAGTCCTTCCTGGAGCAAACCTTCGGCGCCTCGTTCGCCGCCGCTTTGAACTGTACAACCGCCGACTGCCTGCGAGCTCAGCCGGTTTCCGCGATTCTCGCCGCTGCATTGCAGCTCCCTTGGGTGGTTGCGGTGGGAACTCCAATATTGCCGGAGGCGCCGCAGCAGGCCTTCAGCGATGGCGCCTACAACAAGGTCCCGGTGATTCAGGGAACCAACCTCGACGAGGGCCGCCTTTTCATTCCGCTGTTCAACGGGGTCCTGACCAGCGGCGACTATGTCGCGAGCCTGTTTCCCAATACTCCGGCGGCGACGATCGCGACGATCGAGAGCCAGTATCCGATCGCGAACTATTCGGCGGACGGCGCGGCGGCGGCGCCGGGAGAGGCGGCGGCGGCGATCGTCACCGACTCGCTGTTCGCCTGCACGGCGCGCACCGCCGACCAGCTTCTGAGCAAAATCGTTCCGGTATGGGCGTACGAGTTCAAGGACACGAACGCGCCGGAACTCTTCAACCTGCCGACCGTCTTCCCCTACGGGGCGACACACGCCAGCGAGCTCCAGTTCATCTTCGATCCCAACGCGTTTTTTCCCAACGTCGATTATCCGGTCCCGACCGATCCGTTTCCCTTAAGCCCAGACGAACGGCGCCTCTCGCGGGACATGGTGCGGTATTGGACCAATTTCGTCGCGACGCTCGACCCTAACCGTTCCGAAACGGGATCGAAGCCGGATCTGGTGGAATGGGGCGGAGAGCGCTACCCGGACTTTTGGCGGCGCTATGACAGCACGTCCGACGACGTCCAGGCCCTTACAACGCCGCGTCCACAGCCCGAGTTCGGCTTCGGGGCAGAGCACCAGTGCGGCCTCTGGGACCAACTCGGCCTCGAAAGCGGCCTTTAAGATCCCATGTTGAAGAACAACGGCGCGGCGCAGGCTGTGGTGGCCTCTCAAATGGAAGACCCAAACGAGTAAAGGGGACGTAGCGTTCTCAAGGCCCACAGCAACTGAGAAGGAAGGTCGGCTACCTCGCCCAAATGAGGCGTCCAAGGCCGAGGACCGGAACGCCCGCTCAACTGAAGGGTTTCAGACGCCGGCCCTTTCGGACGGTCGTGCGAGACGCGGGGGCCGGCGTTTGAAAGCCTCGTAAGGAGGAAACCGCGGGGAGGAAGGGCGCTGTTTGACCGAGCGCGGCCTATGGGGATTTGAGGATCGCGGTCGGATCGCCGATTTGGGGGCGGTGGCGGAAGGCGGTCGGTTTCATCGTCGGGAGCCGAGACGACGGGCTTCTTGTCGGGCGCGGATGAGGGCGACGGGGATGGGCTCGGCGGCTGGAGAGCCTGTGCGGACGTCGGGAGGACGTCGCGTTCCTGCTCCGGCGTGCGGCTGGAGGCGAGGGGAAGCGGCGCTGCGAGGCGGGACGCGCGGCGTCGGTCATGACGTGTCGATCCTGATCCGGCTTGGGGAAGGCGATCGCGCGGGGCGCGGCCCTTCGAACGTCTCGACAATGATCATCCGGCCGCCGCAGCAGGGGCAGCGCCGCGCCGGCGAAACGGCTTCGGCCTGGCCGTCGGTCTCGGCGTGCGAGCCCTCGGGTGCAGCCTCGGGCGCGGCGAGCGCCTGGCGGACGCGCTCGATGTTGCTGGCTCGGACCGCGCCGGCGAAGAGGCCGTAGTGATGATGTGGACGGCCTCACCCGAACGGCATCAAGTGCCAAGGCGTGACCGGTGCAGGTCGCGGATAGGGAAGCCGTCCATGAAGACCTTTATCAGGATTGGGATCGACCTGGCGAAGAACTTTTTCCAGGTGCATGCAATCGAGCGCGAGGGTGCGCCTGCGGTTACGCGCAAATTGAGCCGAGGTAAGGTGCTTGCTTTCTTCGCCCAAGCGGCGCCCTGCCGCGTCGGGATGGAGGCTTGTGGATCGTCCCATTACTGGGCGCGGGAGATCCGGGCGTTGGGGCACGAAGTGGTCTTGATTCCTCCTGCTTACACGAAACCCTACGTCAAGCGCGGCAAGAACGATGCGAACGACGCGGCTGCGATCTGCGAGGCCATGTCGCGGCCCGAGATGCGGTTCGTGCCGATCAAGAGCGCGGATCAGCAAGCCGTGCTGATGCTGCACAAGACTCGGGAATTGCTGGTCAAGCAGCGAACCATGACCGTCAATGCGCTGCGCGGTCATCTCTCGGAGTTCGGCTTGATCGCGCCCAAGGGCATCCACCGGGTCAAGGAATTGCTGGCGCTCGCGCAAGCCGACGAGACCCTTCCCGAAGAGGCCAAGCAAGCAACCGCGATGCTGGCTTCGCACAGCGACGGCCTCGACGAAAAGATCGACGATCTGGAGAAGACGATCGCCCGGGCGAGCGGCAAGAACCAGACGAGCCGGTTGCTGGACGAGATCCCCGCCTTCGGCCCGCTGATCGCATCAGCGATGGTCGCTTTCAATCCCGATCCCAGCGTCTTCAGGTCGGGAAGCGATTTCAGCGCGTCTCTGGGCATTACTCCGAGCCAGCACTCGAGCGGCGGCAAGGACAAGCTCGGCGCTATCACCAAAAAGGGTAACCGGTATTTGCGCAAGATGCTGGTCGTGGGATGCACGTCGGTTTTGCGCGTGGCCCATAAATACAAAGGCGCCCTGGCCGAATGGATCGTCGCCATGAGGGCCAGGAAGCCCGAGCGCGTCGTCGCCGTCGCCCTGGCCAACAAGCTGGCCAGAATCGCCTGGGCGATGATGTCGACCGGCGAAGCCTTCCGAACCGAACTTTACACGAAGGCCTGACGACAAAGAGCTCTCCAAGATAGACGTTTCAGTTTCGAAGAGATTGGCAAGCGCAACGACGTGATGAACGACACGGTCGCAACGAAAGCCCAGGACACCCTGACATCCGCCACGAGCCCCGAGCTCGCCGTAGTGATAGGGACCAGGACTGTCGAATATCATCAGGGCCAGCGGTCCTATACCGCACCAACAGGCCGGACATATGACCGCAGCCGACCAAAGCGATCAGAGCGTCGAAAACCACTTGCCAAGAGGCCGTCCACATATGTCGGATGCGGTGGAAGCCGCTCGGCAGCACGTGCAGGAGAAAGCGGCGGATGAACTCGTGGGCCGCGAGCGTCATGGTCTTGAACCGGTCGCGGCCTTCGACCCGATAGTCCTTCCACTTGAATGTGACGCCCTTGTCGTCCAGCTCCATGAGCCTGGAGTTCGAGATCGCGACGCGGTGGGTGTAGCGGGCGAGATAGGCGAGCACGGCCTTCGGCCCGGCGAACGGCCTCTTGGCATAGACGATCCATTCCGATCGGCGCAGCGGCGCGAGGACGGCGTCGAAGGCGGCTTTGTCGGCGAGCCGCGCGAGGTCGCCGAGGAAGACGAGGCGTCCGGCCGCATGCAGGGCTGCGAGCCCTTCGAGGAAGAGCCGGCGGAAGAGACGCGACAGCATCCGCACGGGCAGGAAGAAGCCGGGCTTGCAGGCGATCCAGCGCGATCCGTCCAGCGACAGGCCGCCGCCGGGAACGATGACGTGGACGTGCGGATGGTGGGTCAGCGCCGAGCCCCAGGTGTGCAGTACGGCGGTCAGGCCGATGCGCGCGCCCAGATGCTTCGGGTCGGCCGCGATCGTGGTCAGCGTCTGGGCGGCGGTCCTGAACAGGAGGTCGTAGACGGGGGACTTGTTCTGGAACGCGACGGCGCCGATCGACGCCGGCAGGGTGAAGACGACGTGGTAATAGGGAACCGGCAGGAGTTCGGCCTCGCGGTCTTCGAGCCATTCCCTCGCCGCGGCCGCCTGGCACTTCGGGCAGTGGCGATTGCGGCAGGAATTGTAGGAGATCCGTTCGTGCGCACAGTCCTCGCAGCGCTCGACGTGTCCGCCGAGCGCGGCTGTGCGACAGGTCTCGATCGCCGACATGGCCTTCAACTGGTCGAGGCTCACGTGACCGGCGTTGGCCATTCGCCACGCCGCCCCGTGGGCGCGAAAGACGTTGGCGACCTCCAGGTGGTGACCCGGTGGCCGCGCCATGCGGCCGCGGTCAGTCGGCCGGCTTTCGCTTCGCCAGGTTGACGCCGAGCCGCTCGAGCGGGCTCTTGACGTCGCGGATCGTGTTGACCGCGACCTGGGTGTAGAGCGCGGTCGTCTCGAGCTTGGCGTGGCCGAGCAACACCTGGATCACCCGAATGTCGACGTCCTGTTCGAGCAGATGGGTGGCGAAGCTGTGCCGCAGCGTATGCGGTGACACGCGCTTGGAGATGCCGGCCAGGTCTTTGGCGGCGGTGACGGCGCGATTGAGCTGACGGGCGGTGATCGGGTTGACCGGGTTTTGGCCGGGGAACAGCCAGGCCCGCGGCCGCGCCGCCTTCCACCATGCGCGCAACAGTTCGAGCAGTTGCGGCGACAGCATCACATAACGGTCCCGCTGCCCTTTGCCCTGCTCGACCCGAAGCGTCATGCGCTGGCTGTCGATGTCGGACACCTTCAGGTGCGCGACCTCGGACACGCGCAGGCCCGCGCCGTAGGCGACGCTGAGCGCGGCCTTGTACTTCAGGCCCGGCGCGGCTTCGAGCAGGAGCGCGACCTCTTCCTGGCTGAGCACGACCGGCGCCCTGCGCGGCTTGTTCACGATCGTCAGAGGACGAACGAGGTCTGGCCGTTCGAGCGTCACGGTGAAGAAGAACCGAAGCGCGGTGACGGCGGCGTTGATCGAACCTGGGCTGATCTGCTGCTGCGCCAGATGCAACTGAAAGCGGCGAAGGTCCTCCTTCGTCGCCGTATCGGGCGACCGGCCCAGGAAGGCCGTAAAGGTCCTGACGTGCCGGACGTAGTCCTTCTGCACCTTCTCCTTGAACCGACGCGCCGTCATGTCGTCGATCATGCGCTGACGCAGCGGGTTGATGGGCTTGTCGGACATCGCGAAAGCTCCTGTCTCCCATGGGGTTGAACCCCATGATTCTGAGACAGTCCTGGCCTCGTCCGACCCAGCTTCCCGCGCTGCCCTCGCCGCAGCTACCGCGCGAGCGGTTTAGTCCCAACGTCAATTCGCGACGTTCATTCGCTCGCGGCGAACTCCCGCTCAGGGTCGAAGGTGGTCGGTCGGCGATCCTCAAGACCGGGCTTTACCGGGGGAGCCGGTCCTGACGAAAAAACCGAAAGGAACGCCCTACCCGCAGCCAACGCTATAAGAGCCAAATGTCGGTTGGAGTGTCGGTAGCAGACGATATGTCCGGTTTAGGTAGCCCACGATCTGTCCGGTAGCCTTGGCCCTTTTGGGGGGTCTTGGATGCGCCGGACGGAAGCCCTTCAGGGGGTGCGCATGGCGGTGTTTTTGAATCTTTTGCACCGGTGGGAATCGGCGGAGCTGAACCAGGAGGAGGCGGCGGAGGTGCTTGGGGTCGACGTGCGGACGTTTCGCCGTTGGACCCGCCGCTACGAAAGGCGAATGAAAAATCGGCCTAAAGCGGCGCTCCGTAAAATCCGTAAAGCGGCGCTCAGAAATCAAACGTCGGCTGAAGCGCCGGCGGCCGCGCAACGCGAACGCCCTCCAATTCGAGCATGCGGATTTTGGTCTTCGAGCCGCCGGGCGCGGAGAAACCGCCGATCTTGCCGCCCGCAGCCAAGACCCTATGACAGGGAATGATCAGCGGCGCCGGATTTTTGGCCATGGCCTCGCCGACGTCGCGCGCCGCCTCGGGACCGGCCCCGACCTCCTTCGCCAAGGCGCCGTAGCTGGTCGTGCGGCCCCAGCCGACCCGGCGCAGGGCCTCATAGACCTGCCGGAAGAACGCATCTTCCCCGCCGAGGTCGAGCCGGACGCTCGAAAAGTCGGTCTCCTCCCCTTCGAAGTATCGTTTGGCCGCCGCGACGACTTCCGCAATCTCCGACCGGGGCGCGCCGGCTTCGACGTCTCGCGTCCGACGCGTGAGCCGCCGCTCGGCGGCCTCAGTGCTTTTCATCGGCAACTGAAAACGCGTGACGCCCAATTCGCTCCAAGCGACGCCGCAGAAGCCGCTTGGCGTTTCGAAGATGTGATAATGTTGCGCGGCTCGGTTCATCGCGTGGGCTCCGCGTTGCCCCATTGGAAGCAACATGCGCCGCCGAGGCCGGAATTCAACCCAATTCTTGCGGCGGCAATGAGGGACCGTTTCTGCCTTAAGGGCGCCTCGCGCATCATCACATCCCGGCCTGACAATGAAGTCTGAACTGGATCGGCTGGTATTAATGGTGATGACCTCGCATATCATTCTCATAGGGCGCGGCCGAGGAGCGCGAAGCACATGCAGCTGATGATCAAGTCCGTGGAGCCGGCCGGTCCGCCTCAGGCGCGCGGTCCCAAGCACAGCGCGCGACTCGTCGTCTCGCCCGATGAGGCCGTCGAACATAGCCCGTTTCTCCTCTTGGCCGAGGACTGGTTCGCGCCTCCGGCCGGATTCCCGACGCATCCGCACCGCGGCATCGAGACGGTCACTTTCGTCCTCGCCGGCCAAGTCATCCACGAGGACCATACCGGCGGCGCTGGCCGCCTCAATGCGGGCGACGTTCAGTTCATGACCGCGGGCGGCGGCGTCATGCACAGCGAGATGCCTGGACCCGACGGCGTGCAGAGCCTGCAACTCTGGCTCAACCTGCCCGCCCGATTGAAGCGCGCGCCGGCGCGCTACCAGGACCTCCGCCGGGCCGACGCGCCGGCAGCGCGCAAGGACGGCGCCGAGGCGCGGGTTTACGCAGGCCGGCTCGGCGATCTTGTCGTCCCGCACGGCTCGACCTGGCCTTTGACGCTGATCGACCTGACGCTTGCGGCCGGCGCGGCGTTCGACGTTCCCATTGCGGCCGGCGAGCGCGCCTTCGCCTACATGCTGGAAGGCGCCGCCGCATTCGGAGTGGAACAGCGAGAAGCGGAGGCAGGCGACGTCGTCTGGGCGGCGCTTGCGCCCGCTGACGGCGCGCTCGCGGTCACGACGACGACGGCCGCGCGCCTCCTCGTCTTCGCGAGCCCGACGATCGACGAGCCGATCGCGATGGGAGGACCGTTCGTCATGAACACGCGCGAGGAGATTCTCGAGGCCTTCGCGGACCTCCGCGCAGGGACGCTCACGGAGCCGAAGCCGGCGCGGGTTTGAGCTTGCAAGCACTTCGACCCGGGGCGTGTGCGCGATGCTCTCAGCACAAGGACGGTAGCCGATGGACACGAGCGAAATCGACGCCGTTCGCGCGCTTCTCGCCTCGAAGCCGAGGCCGGTCGGATGGGAGGAGCGCCGCCGCAGACTCGATGAGGTCGGCGCGGTATGGCCGATCGAGGGCGACATCGCCCTCGATGCGGTCGATATCGACGGAATTCCCGGGGAATGGTCGATTGCGCCAGGCAGCAACTCTTCGCGCGTCCTCATGTTCTTCCACGGCGGCGGCTATTGCTCGGGCTCGATCGTGAGCCATCGCCGGATGGTCACCGAGGCGGGACGCTATGCGGAAGTGCGGACGCTTGCCGTCGGCTATCGGCTCGCGCCGGAGCATCCGTTCCCCGCGGCCTATGATGACGCCATAAAGGCGTGGCGTTGGCTGCGCGGGCAGGGGGTCCCGGCCGAGCGGATCGCCGTCGGGGGCGACAGCGCCGGCGGCGGACTGACGCTCGCCTTGTTCGGCGAATTGAAGCGGGTGGGCGAAGCGCTCCCCGCCTGCCTCTGGCTCGTCTCGCCATGGACGGACCTCACGATGTCGGGCGCGACGCTCGCCACGAAGGCCAGCGTCGATCCGCTGATCCACAAGGAATATCTCGAGGAGCTCGCAAGCGCCTATGTTCCGGCGGGGATCGGGCGCAAGGACCCGCGCATCTCGGCGCTCTACGCGGATCTCAGCGGCCTCCCCCCGAACCTCATCCAGGTCGGATCGGCCGAGACGCTGCTCGACGACGCCGTGCGCCTCGCCGAGCGCGCAGGCGCCGCCGACGCGCCAGCGACCCTCGAAGTCTGGCCGCATATGATCCATGCCTTCCCGCTGTGGAACACACATCTCGAAGCCGGCCGCGTCGCGCTCATGCAGGCAGGCGAGTTCATGCGACGCTGGCTATGAGCTCGCCTCTCCGCGCGTCCGCAGGGTCCGCCGAATCCTCACAACGGCCTGGCCTCGTGACCGGGCGCGTCGCCTACGCCGAACGCCGGCCGCAGACGGTCAGCGCGGCGCCTTTTTCTCGCCGAAGCTCTGCGACAGCCCCCACATGAGGCGGTCGAACATTCGGTCGGACAGAATGCTGCGAAGAAACAGCATTGGGCGCGCCGCGGCGCCGGTCGGATAGCGCGTCCGCGGCCGCGACGCGCTAACCGCCTTCGCGATCGTTCTCGCGACGACCTCGGGGGGCGAGGGGACGCTCGAGGCCTCGGCGCGCGCGAGCATCGCCAAGTGCCGGCGCGCGTAAGGCGCGTAAGCCGTTCCGCCGGACGCGCGTCTCAGGTTTTCGCTCGCGATGCCGGGCCATTCGGTGCGGATCGTTCCAGGCTCGACGACGATGACGTGGATGCCGAACGGCGCCGCCTCCATGCGGAGGCAATCGCTCAGGCCCTCGAGGGCGAATTTGCTTGAGTGATACCACGCTGCGAAAGGCTCGCCGAACTTTCCGCCGATCGAGCCGACGTTGACGATCCGCCCGGCCCTTTGCGCCCGCATGATCGGAAGCGTGAGCTGGCAGAGCCGGGCGAGGCCGAACAGGTTCACTTCGAACTGCCGCCGCGCTTGCGCAAGCGACACGTCCTCGAGCGCCCCATAGCAACCGTAGCCCGCATTGTTGACAAGAACGTCGAGGCGGCCGGCGGCGCTCTTGATCGTCTCGATCGCCGCCAGAATTGAGGCTTCGTCGGTCAGATCGAGGAACATGGGCTTGGCGCCCATCGCCTCGAGCGGCGCCATCCTCTCCACGCGCCGCGCCGCCGCGAAGACGGTGCATCCGTCCTCCAGGAGCGTGCGAACCGTCGCTTCGCCGATGCCGGAGGAGGCTCCGGTGACCAATACTGTCTTGTTCATGCGTCAGGGGGCTCCGGAGTGGAGGAAAGAGCGCGATTGGCCTGCCTGCGAATCGCGCTTTGCGCCGGCGACTTTCCGCTCATCATGCGCGGAAAGGAACTCGTACTTGACGGACGCGTTGAAAAGTTGGCGCCGAGGCCGGCAGCCAGTGCGGCGGTGGGCCTCGCGAGACGCGAAACCTTCTCGCTCCGGAAACGTTGCGACAGGCGAACGAACTTAGCTACCGGCGCTTTCTCGCCTCATTGTGCAGAAGGCTTACGTGCGCGACACGCTGAAGGAGAAGATCACCCTTCCCGGGGAGCGCCATGAGCCGCCAGGTGCGGGCGCAGGCGCATGAGGGTCGCGCAGGCAAGACCGGTCTGAGCGGCGAGGCGGATCAATGGCGCCAGCTCCCCCGGTTGTTGTTTGAGCGCGCTCCAGACGCCGGCGGCGCTGACCGATCCGTCCGCGAGGCGACCCGCGAGCGCCACAGACACGAGTCTGCAATGCGCCTCGTCCGCCACAGCGCGGACCGCCACGAACGGAACGCCATGCGCGCTTGCGGCCACAGCCGCGAGGTGAGATTCCGTATCGACGGCGACGGCGCCATGATTCTTGTGAAGCCTCCTCTTGTCGGCGACTTCGAGGACGGGCGCGTCAACGCCGAGGATCGGGGCGATGATTGCGTTCGGGATCGAGCGCGCCAGGCTCTTCGTCCAGGCCTTGTCGGTCGGCCAAACCCGCGCGCCGTCATAGACGCAGGACGCAACGACGCAGGCGCCCGCGCGAAGGCCCGGCGCAAGACCGCCGCAAATGCCGAAGCTGATCACGCCGAGGTCGGTCGGAAGCAGCGTGACGGCGAGCGTGCTCAACTCCGAGCCAAGGAAGACGGCGCGCACCGTCGGGCCGGCAACAATCCGCGCTTCGAACCGCAATCCGACGACGGCGACGATGCCTGCGTCGGCTACTGTCGCCTGAAGCAATGACGCGTCCTGATGCGATGAAGATTCGCGCGCGGCCTTGGACTTTACGCCGTGGCCGGACTTGGCGGACGCGCGAAGCCAACGGCGTCCGATCCGGAAGATCTCGTTTCCGGGCGCCAGCTCCTGCACATGAGCAAGCGTCCGGCTCCCGCCCGCGTCAACCGTCATCCGCGTCTGCCCCCATAAAGCGATTGGACGCCAGCTGAAACTCGATATTCAGCTGAGCCATCGCTGTTTGCACAATCGCCAACCAAAAACGTGAGCTCAAACAACGTCACTGCCAATAGGTCCCGAATCGCTGGCCCCTGTCAATCGACGATCGCGCTTGGTGTCGGAATCAAACACGTTCCCGTAGCCGCAGAGGCTGCGGCCACAGCGTCTCAAGGCGTCGGCGCATCTCGGGTCGACGAGCGCGGCGAGTTCGTCCTCATAGCGGTAATTCGGCGCATGTCCCGGAAAAATGTCGCGCGTCGCCGGATGCGTATAGATCTCGCAAAAGCCGCGGGGCAAATGCTGGAGGAGAAAGCGCATTCGCTCGGACGTCATTTCTCCCGACCATCGCAAGCCGAAAACAGCGTCGGTCGTGACGAGGCCACGCCTGCGAGCGGCGGCGCGAAGCAGCCGGGAGCACACGTCCTCGACCAGCCGTCGATCGCCGCGGGCGGCCTCAACGACGCGCCTCGGCTCGAGCGGCACCCGCAACGCGCTGAGGCCATGAGGCGCGCCAATGTCGATCACCATCGCTGCGACAATCGGATGGAGATGAAAATGCTGGTGGACGTTCACGTGATCGAGCGGCAGGCCCGTCGCGCGAAACGCGAGGAACTGCGCATCGATTTCCGCGCGCATCTGATCGCGCAATGACCGCCTGACAGCGAGTTCGAGTCCGAGGCGTGCGAGATCGGAGCGGAGACGCCCGCGCCTGTCTACGAGGCCCGGGATCTTCTCAGGCGGCAGGATCGGCGTCGCGTCCGTCACTGCGAGGTGAAGCCCGACGCGCAGGCGCGGCATCCTCGCCGCCCTCGCGACCGCGTCGGCGGCGGCGGCCGCGCCGACCATCAGGCTCGCTGCTGAAAGAATTCCGTCGCGGTGCGCGATCTCGACCGCTTCGTTCACCTCGCGCGCCAGGCCGAAATCGTCGGCGGTGACGACAAGGCGATTCACGCCATCCTCTTGCGGGCGCGCAGGAACGACAGGAATTCGGCGCCCTCGCGCAACCTCCGAGCCAGCACGTGCGGGCTCTTCGCCATCTCGGACAGGATCGATGCGATCTTGGGCGCTCGGAAATAAAATCTGCGATAGAAGGCTTCGACAGAATCGAAGGATACCTGATAGGAGAGATCAGGATAGGAGAGCGGCGCGAGCTGCATCCCGCGTCCGTCCACGAGCTCGGTGTGCTCGTCGTCCAGCCAGCCATTCTCGAGCGCCTGCCGGTAGAGCTCGGTCCCGGGGTAGGGGGCCGCGAGCGAAACCTGAATCGTTTGCGGGTTGATCTCGCAAGCGAAGCGGATCGTCTCCTCGATCGTTTCCCGGGTCTCGCCCGGGAGGCCGATGATGAACGTGCCGTGGATGACGATGCCGAGTTCGTGGCAATCCCGAGTGAAGCGCCGCGCGACGTCGACGCGCATGCCCTTCTTGATGTTGTGCAGGATCTGCTGGTTGCCCAACTCGTAACCCACGAGAAGAAGGCGAAGGCCGTTGTCCTTCATCGTCTTGAGCAGCTCGCGCGCGACGTTCGCTTTGGCGTTGCACGACCAGGCGACGCCGAGCCTTCCGAGTTCGCGCGCGATCGCCGCAGCGCGCGGCGCGTCGTCGGTGAAGGTGTCGTCGTCGAAGAAGATCTCCTTCACTTCCGGAAAGGCGCTGACCGCCCAGCGCACCTCATCCATGACGTGGCCCACGCTGCGCGTACGGTAGCGGTGGCCGCCTACCGTCTGCGGCCAGAGACAGAAGGTGCAGCGCGATTTGCAGCCGCGCCCGGTGTAGAAGGAAAGATAGGGATGCTTCAGATAGCCGATGAAATATTTGCGGATGTCGAGGTCGCGCTTGTAGACCGGGGTCACGAACGGCAGCTGATCCATGTCGCGCAGCAAGGGGCGCGGCGCGTTGTGAACGATGGCGCCCCGCTTGTCGCGGTACGAGAGGCCGCTAATCGCCTCGAGGCCGCGGCCGTCCGCGACCTCCTTGATCGTGAAGTCGAACTCCGCGCCCGCGACGAAATCCACGGCGCCCGCCGCCACGAGGCTTTTCTGCGGCTCGACCGCCACCGCCGCGCCGACCATCCCAATCTTCAGGCCCGGGTTGGCCTGCCTCATCATCGCGGCCATCGCCGCGTCGGACGCGAAGGAGGGCGCCGACGTATGCAGAACCGCGAGCTCGAAGCCATCGATCTGTTCGAGGATATTGGATGCTGCGAGCCCGTGCGGGGGGGCGTCGATCAGCTTGCTGTCGGGAACGAGCGCCGCGGTTTGCGCGAGCCAGGTCGGATACCAGAACGAGCGGATTTCGCGTCTCGCCTGATAGCGGGAGCCTGCGCCTCCGTCGAAGCCGTCATAGGAGGGCGCTTGAAGGAAGAGCGTGCGCAATGGACCCTCCGAGGCTCATGGGTCGGGAACGAGCGTGCCGTCCGGCTTCAGTTCGTCGGGAACGAGCGTGCCGTCCGGCTTCAGTTGATAGCGCTGGTCGCGCCATACGATCGGTCCGCCGAAGAAACTGGCGACGTACACGACGAGGAAAATGAGGTCGTAAAAGGGGAGAAGCCAATAGGTCTGACGCTGTAGCGAAAAGGCGTATTCGACCGAGAGACACAGGATCAATCGACCCGCGAGCGCGAAGAGCAGCATCGGCGCTCCATACGCCGGGTCGAGCAGCGCCGCAGGAATCGCGAACGCCATTGGATGTGCGACGATCGAACCGACGTAGCCCAGCGGGTTGATCATCCTGATCGTGCGCGCGGCGCGGAACTGGTTCTGTATGAGGGCGCGCGCGGTGCGTTCCCGGCAGACATGCCCGACCGAGAAGCGCGGGATCGCGACCTCGTAGCCCGCTTCGCGCACGCTTTCGCCAATCGCGTAGTCGTCGTGGAGACAATCGGCGAAGGCGCGAAAGCCGCCAATCGTCTCGAGCGTCCTGCGGCGAAGCGCGATCGTGGCGCCGAAGCAGGGCCGCGCCAGCCCGAACGTCAGCGCCAAGGCGACGCTCGGCAGGAAATCGGCATTGAGGCTCAGCGCCGAGAGCGAAGACCAGAGCCCTGCGCCGCTGATCCCGTGATAGAGACAGGTGACCGCGCCTACGCGCGGCCCGTCAAATTCGCTCACGATGTCGCTGAGATGGTTTGGGCCGACCAGGATGTCGCTGTCGATGATGACGAGGAGCCCGGTCCGCGCGAGTGGGGCCATGTTGATGAGATTGGAGACTTTGCGGTTTCCTCCGTACTGCTTGGCGTCGATCTTGAGATCGATCCGGACCTTCGGATTCTCGGCCGCAACCGCCTCGACGATGCGGGTTGCGGGATCATTGGCGTTCTGAACTCCGCAAATGAGCTCGACCGCCGCGTCATAGGATTGGCGGCAGAGCGCCGTCAGGCTTTCGTGCAGGCGCCCATCCTCGCCGCACAGCGGCACGAGAATCGACGCAGGTTCGCTGTTGTTCGCCTTCACGCGGGGGAGCGTGCGAAACCGCATGATGAGGATGGAGGCGAGCGAAAGGTAAACGACGCCGAGCGCGGCCGCGAACGAGCAAAGGCCGCCGACCCATAGCGCCAGATCCGGGTGCGCGGCCGCTGTCATAGACGCCCATCCGCGGACACCTGATCAACGCGCTGGCGGTATCGGTCCTCCAGGGAGCGGCGCGACGTGAAAAGCGGCGCCCCCTGACGGATGAGGAGATCGAGGTGCGCAGCCCTAGGGTTGCTCGCAAGCACGAGCAGGAGACCGATCGCGTTCTGGCCGAGATTCTGCATGCTGCCTCCGAACCTATCCGGTTCAGGCGCAAGGCAAAAGCCGAATCGTGAGGCGATCTGCTCGATCTGGGGAAACTGCTCCATGCTCCTCAACGGCATGACCGCGCGGATCGCCACGACGTCGTCGAGGTCGGGGCGGCATCGAAGGAAAGCGCATAACTCGAGGAGGGAACGGTCCATGCGCTTTGCGACGCGGAGCGCCCAGCCGATCGTCGCGCCGCCGGGGCCCATCGGCGGAAAATGTTCATTCCGAAAGTGGAGCTCGATCACGCGATCGGCTGCGTCAACGCGCACGCCGTCTGCGAGCATGATCTTACGCCCGGCGCGAACGAGCTTGATCCGCAGGATGCAATCGTTGGAATCGACGTAGTCGAATACGCCGTTCCGCGCCCGAAGGCGCTTGTCGAGGGCAAAAACGAGCCGGGCGATGGAACGCCGCCCGTTCGCCGCCGCAAAGCTCATGCGCCGCTCTCCGAAGATTATCGGCCGCCAGCCGCACGAACAACGCTTTTGAGCGGGGAAAGTTTCACATCCCCCGGTTGGCTCCGCGGGTCCTCGCGATCTCACAAGTCTCCGGCGGCTCAGTTTCCGGGCGAAGGGCGCTTGTCGTCCTGATCGCCGAGGGGCTCGTCGTAAACCGCCGCCAGAGCCACTTTCACCGTGAGCGCGAACGGAACTGCGAGAATGACGCCGACGATCCCGAACAGCGCGCCTCCCGCCAGGAAACAGAAGATGACAACGGTGGGATGAACGCGCGCGGCGCTGCCGAGCACGGCAGGTCCGACAAGCTGGTCGATGGAGAGCCTGAGCGCACTGGCGTAGATCACGTAGGCGATAATGTTCCAGACGCTTTTCGCCTCCTGGACAGCGACCGACCCGGCAATCAAGGCCGACAGAGCCGGTCCGACCACCGGCACAACCTCCAAAAGCCCGGTCGCCGCGGCAAGGAAGGCGGCGTGCCGCAATTTCAGGAAGAGGCCAAGGCCGAGATAGGCGGCGACGCCTGCGTAGACGATGACGGCCGCGATCCCTGTGAAGTAGCGCAGCAGGATCGGCCGTAGCGCGCCGGCAACTCGGGCCGTTAGAGGCCTCCAGCCCGGCGGGAAGAGCCAGAGGATCCCGTTGACGAGCTGACGACCCCCGATGAGGAAATAGGCCAGCAAGGTCAGCGTCAAAAAGAAGCCGAAGACGCCGCCGAACGCCAAGCCCAACAAGGCGGGGACAACGCCGCTTCTCTGCAAGGCGGCTCGCAGGCTCCCGACTGCGGTCGCGGCGATCTCCGCGGCCGACTCCGGTTGGCCGAGGATCTGGATCTGACGGTCTCCCATGAGGCTCTGGAGGGGCCGCTCGATGAAGACCTGCAAATTCGCAAGCACGCGCAGCGCTTCGTCTGCGAGCGCGGGCAGGGCGAAATAGGCTGCAATCCCAACGACCGCCGCGAGGACGAAGACGACGGCAAGCGCGATTGCCGTCCGCGGCGCCCTGAGCGTCTTCGCGATCCAGTCGACCAGGGGTGTCAGCACGAAGGCGACGGCCGCCGCGAATACGAACGGCAGCAGGACGAGGTGGATCAGAGAGAAGAAGACGAGGACCGACAGGACAATGAGCAGCACCGCCACGACGTCGACCGCTTGAGCCGCGCCGTCCCTCGGCTTCTGATCGGGGGCGGGGCTCATGGACCGCTCATGGATAGATGCGGCCCTTCCAGGAAATCCGTCCCAGGCTCCTGCGACGGAGACCATCCAGCGCGATCAGGCCGCCAACCGTATATCCGACCGGAAACAGAATTCCGTACCAGATGGGGACGCCCAAGAAGGCCGCGCCGGCGACGTGGAAGCCGACCGCGGCGCCAGCGGCGGCAACCGCCAAACCGAGCGCGACGCAGCCGCCGGGCGAGCCGTGCATGCAATTTGCGGCGTCCACGAAGGGCAGGACGACCACGCACCAGCTCAAGAGAAAAGCGGCGGCGGCGGTCGCCAGCGTCGATCGCGCCCCTCCGAACATGTCGATCACGTTCTTGGCGAAGCCCGGCCAGAGCGTGCTCCATCCGGAATACATGCGGGTCGAAATCTGGCGCGAGCCGTCCATCATCAGGACGGAGAATCCCGACCGCTTCATCAGCCTGCCGAGTTCGAGGTCCTCACAGATCGCGCCGGCGACGGCTGCGTGACTGCCGACTTTGAGATATGCCGTGAGACGGATCAGCATGAACTGACCCGTCACGCTGGCTTCGCCGCTGCGGGCCGATTGAACCTTCGCCAGATCCTGGCGAAAGCCGAGGAGATAAAGGCCGCAAGGGATCATCAGGCGTTCGGCGAAGCTCAAGAGGCGGTGATGAGGGGCGAGCGAAAGAAGGTCGAGGCCGAGTTGCGCCTCAGCGACCGCGCTTGCGACGAGTAGCGGCTCCGCGCGCATGTCCGCATCGATGAAGCAAAGCCACTCGGCCTCGGGCGGGGCTGCATTCGCGCCCCGCCAGCAGGCCTGGGTCTTGCCCGTCCACCCCGCTTGCAATGGGCCGCTCTTGAGGAGCGTGACGCCGGGATTACGCCTTGCAATGGCGGCGACGATCTCTGCCGTACCGTCCTCGGACTCATCGTCGACCGCGATGATCCGGAGCCTCGGGTAGGATTGCTGGGTCAGGTTGTTCAGGCACGCGCCAATATTGGCCGCCTCGTTGCGGGCCGGCACGATGACAGCGACCTCGGGCGCTCCGGGCGGCGCGACCCTCGGCCTCAAGGGGCGAAGAGCGCTCCGCTGTCGAAACGCGCGCAGAAGCAGGAGGATTTCAAGAAGGAGGATCGCCGCTGTTAGATAAAGCTCCAAGAGGCTGACCGGTCGGTTAGATTGGCGCAGCATTGCCGCTGCAACGCTTGCGTTACGATCCATGTTCCGGGTTTCTACGCACATGACCCGCGATTATGAGGTCCGTGGGGCATATGCTTTCACTCTGCGGGCGGCGGCCGGGCGTTCTTGGACCGCGCCCGGCCGGCCTGCGGCAACGCGTCACTAGACTTTGATCTGCGCCCGCGTGACCCATTCCGCATGCGCGTCTTGGAGCTGATGCTTGGCCTCGTAATCCTTTCGGTCGCGCTGCTGGAGCTTGTGCGAGACGCGACGCAATGGCGTCGGTCACGCAGGAGGCCGAGGCCGGCTTCCGTTCGCGCGCGACGGCGGAAGTCGCGTAATTGAGGGGCGAACGGCAGAGCTCGCAGAAGCCGGCACGATTGCGCCAAAAAGCTGCTTCACAATGTCCGAAGAGCCGGCGGACCACGCCGCTCGCCCGCAAGGTGAGTGAGGACGCGATGGCCTTCACCATTACGGTCAATGGAAACACGCACAGCCTCGATGTCGACGGCGATACGCCGCTCTTATGGGTGTTGCGCGACGTGCTCGGCATGACCGGCACGAAGTTCGGCTGCGGCGTGGGGCTCTGCGGCGCGTGCACCGTGCATATCGGCGGCGCCGCCACGCGTTCCTGCATTACCCCGATCAACAGCGTCGGGGCCTCCCGGATCACGACGATCGAGGCGATCGGCGCGACGCCAGCGGGCGCCAAAATCCAGAAGGCCTGGCTCGACCGCGAGGTGGTCCAGTGCGGGTACTGCCAATCGGGCCAGATCATGTCCGCTGCGGCGCTCATTGCGAGCAAACCCCATCCGACGGACTCCGACATCGACGACGCGATGTCCGGCAACATCTGCCGCTGCGGGACCTATGTGCGCATTCGCGCGGCGATCAAGCAAGCCGCGCACGCTGCCGGACAGGAGGGCTGAGCATGATCCTCGATCGCATCGCTCCCCACCCCGCCGACGCGGACTTCTCCCGGCGCAGGTTCCTGCAGGCTGGAGCGGCTGCCGGAGGCGGCTTTATGCTGAGCCTGAGCCTGCCGTTCGCGAACGGCGCAGCCGCGGCCGCCGACGCCGGCGGCTTCGCGCCCAACGCCTTCATCCGCATCGATCCCGATGGCCGCATCGTCCTGACCATGCCCTATGTCGAGATGGGCCAGGGCGACTACACCGCGATCCCGATGCTGATCGCCGAAGAGCTCGAGGTGGACCTGAAGCAAGTGAGGCTGGAGCATGCTCCGCCCAACCCAAAGCTGTACGGCAACCCCATGATCGGCGGAGTGCAGGCGACCGGCGGCTCGACCGCGATAAGCGCTGCCTGGCGGCCGATGCGCGAAGCCGGAGCCGTCGCAAGAACGATGCTCGTGTCGGCCGCGGCCAAGCGCTGGAATGTCGATCCGGCGTCCTGCCGGGCGCAAGACGGCGAAGTCCTCCATCCGCCGACGGGAAGACGCATCAAATATGGCGAGCTTGCCGCAGACGCGGCCAGCATGCCCGTCCCCGCAAGCGTCGTCCTCAAGCGTCCAGAGCAATTCAAGCTCATCGGGACTTCGGCCAAGCGGCTCGATACTCCGGCGAAGGTCAACGGATCAGCCGTCTATGGCATCGACGCTCGGCCGCCCGGCGTGAAGATCGCGACGCTTGCGCAGTCGCCCGTGTTCGGCGGCCGCGTGAAGAGCCTCGATGACGCGGCGGCCAAGGCGGTCAACGGCGTGCGCCAGATCGTGCGGCTCGACGACGCTGTCGCCGTCGTGGCCGACCACATGGGGGCCGCGAAGAAGGGGCTGGCGGCTCTCGTCATCGAATGGGACGACGGGCCGCACGCGAAACTCGACACCGACCAGATCGTAAGCGAGCTCGAACAGGCCACGCTCAACTCGGGGCCGGTCGCGCAGACTATCGGTGATGTCGACAAGGCGATGGCGGGCGCCGCCGCTAAGGTCGAGGCGAATTATGAGGTTCCATTTTTGGCGCACGCGGCGATGGAGCCGATGAACTGCACGGTCCACGTCCGCGACGACGGCTGCGAAGTCTGGGTCGGCAGCCAGGTGCTGGCGCGAGCCCAGGCGGCGAAGGTTACCGGTCTGCAGCTGGAAAAAGTCGTGGTCCACAATCACCTGATCGGCGGCGGGTTCGGCCGGCGGCTGGAAGTCGACGGCGTCGCTCGCGCAGTCGAGATCGCCAAGCACGTTGATGGTCCGGTCAAGGTCGTCTGGACGCGCGAGGAGGACGTCCAGCACGACATGTATCGGCCCTATTGGTTTGACCGGATGTCCGCCGGTTTCGATGAGAAAGGAATGCCGGTCGCGTGGAACCACTGCTTCGCCGGCTCCTCGGTGATTGCGCGATGGCTCCCTCCGGGGTTCAAGAATGGTCTCGACCCCGACTCGACCGACGGCGCGATCAATCTCGTCTATGCGTTGCCGAACATGCGCGTCGAATATATTCGGGTCGAACCCCCGGGCGTTCCGACCGCCTTCTGGCGCAGCGTCGGGCCGTCGCACAATGTCTTTGTCACCGAAAGCTTCATCGACGAACTGGCGGCCGCGGCGAAACAGGATGCAGTCGCCTATCGGCGGGCTCTGCTCGACAAGGCGCCCCGCGCCAAAGCCGTCCTTGAGCTGGCCGCGGAAAAGGCCGGCTGGGGCCAGCCGCTGCCTGAAAGGGTCGGGCGTGGCGTGTCCCTCCAGCACGCCTTCCGCACTTATATGGCGCAGGTCGCCGAAGTCGAGGTGTCGAAGGATGGCTCGATCCGCGTCCGGCGCGTGGTCTGCGCGCTGGATTGCGGCATTGTGGTCAATCCCGATATTGTGAAGGCGCAGGTCGAGGGCGCGATCATCTTCGGCGTCACGGCCGCGCTCTACGGCGCAATCACGCTCAAGAACGGCCGGGTCGAGCAAGCCAACTTCGACACGTACCAGATGCTGCGCATCAACGAGGCGCCGGCGATCGAAGTCCATATTGTCCAGAGTTCCGAGGCGCCCGGCGGCATGGGCGAACCCGGAACATCGGCGATCGTCCCCGCGATCGCCAACGCCATCTTCGCGGCGACCGGCAAGCGCCTACGAAAGCTGCCCATCGACGCCGCCGCGTTGAAGCAGCCGGCCTGAGCCAACGGAGATCCCCCGGAGCCGGATCGCCGTTAGCAGGGCGGGCTATGTCGGGGGCGGCTGGCGCGGTATAATCGCGGCCGTATCGCGGTGTCGGGCGGGGTATTGCAGGAGGCGGCAATGTTGTTGATCCCTGCCGTGCTTGTGATCGGCGGAATTTTGGTTCTCGTCCTGTATCTCGAAAAGACCTATCCGAGCTAGGCGACGGTTCGCGCTGATAATGGCGACGCGGACAGATGATGCGATCGGGCATCGGCCTGTCGGGTCGTTGCGTGGTCCGGCGCGGGCGCCTCCGCTCAAAATTCAGTTCGGGCGGCCGCTCGAGCGCGTGGCTCGGTGTCCAGTCTGCGGGGGCCGCGTGGCGCGGACGCAAGCCGTGGCCAGATCGGCGAGGAAAGCGGGCCAGGCTTGTCGCCGTGCAACCGCCGCCGCCATAGACATTGATTCTTGGCGCGCCCAACGGGGATCGAACCCGTGTTTCCGCCGTGAAAGGGCGGCGTCCTGGACCGCTAGACGATGGGCGCTTTTAAGGTAAGCGCGGAGGCGTTTGGCTCCGTCGGTCCCGGAGCGCGAGCGCTGCTATACGGTCGCAAATCTACACACGCAAGGGGCGCGCGCGCTGATTCCGCCTCATGAGCGCGAGGATGCGCTTGCGCGGCGGGCGCGCCTGATGACAATGCTCGGGCCCGAACGCCGAAATTCGAGGGAGGCCCGATTGCGCGCGATCCGCATCCATCAGACCGGGGGCCCCGAGGTCCTTAAGCTCGAGGAGGTCGAGCTGCCGAAACCTGGAGAGGGCGAGGTCAGAATCCGCCAGCACGCCGCCGGCGTCAACTTTATGGATGTCTATCACCGCACCGGGTTCTACCCGATGCCGCTTCCGTTCACGCCGGGCGGGGAGGGCGCGGGCGACGTTGTAGAGGTCGGGCCCGGAGTCAAGGACTTCAAGCCGGGCGACCGCGTCGCCTATGCGGGCTCGCTGGGGGGCTACGCCGAGGAGCGCAACATCGAGGCGCGCTTCCTCATCAAGCTGCCGCGCGCGATCTCTTACGAGACGGGCGCCGCGATGATGCTGAAAGGGCTCACCGCGCAGTACCTCTTGCGCCAGACCTACCACGTGAAAGAGGGCGATGTGATCCTCGTCCATGCGGCGGCTGGAGGCGTCGGGCAAATCCTCTGCCAGTGGGGGAGGGCGCTCGGCGCGACGGTTATCGGCACGGTCGGCTCGCCCGAAAAGGCCGAACTCGCCAAATCCATGGGCGCGCACCACACGATCCTCTATCGGGAGGAGGATTTCGCCAAGCGCGTCGAGGAGATCACCAAGGGCGAAAAATGCAATGTCGTCTACGACGGCGTCGGCAAGGCCACCTTCCCAGCCTCGCTTGATTGCCTGCGGCCCTTTGGCCTGTTCGCAAGCTTCGGCTCCGCCTCAGGCGGCATCGAGGCCTTCGACCTCGGCCTTCTCGGCCGCAAGGGCTCTTTGTTCGCCACCCGTCCGACGCTTTTCACTTTCCTCCCCGACCGGACGCGGCTCGAGAAGATGGCGCGCGATCTCATGCGCGCGGTCGGCGCCGGCCAGGTGACCATCCGCATCGACCGGCGCCTGCCGCTCGCCGAAGCCGCCGAAGCGCATCGGGCGCTCGAGGCGCGCGAGACGGCGGGCTCGGTCGTGCTCCTGCCCTGAATTAAGGCCGGCCATCCTTGCGCCAACTTCTCCGGCCAAGAGCCCGCGCCGCTTGGCGCGGGCGGGCCGCCTCTGTATAGGAGGCCTTTGTGCGCCGGCGGCCGTCGAATCGAGCCGAAGAGGAAGGGCCTTTTGACCCAGATGAGCGAAAAGAGTTCGAAGCCCGCCGAAGCGGCGGTCGCGCCCGTCAAGAAGGAAGAGGGCTGGTGGGAGACCGTCAAGGTCATCATCGAGGCGCTCTTGATCGCCCTCGTGGTCCGCACGCTTCTCTTCCAGCCCTTCAACATCCCCTCCGGTTCCCTCGTGCCGACCCTGCTCGTCGGCGATTATCTGTTCGTTTCGAAATATTCCTACGGCTATTCGCACTTCTCGCTGCCGAGCTTCCTCGATCTCGACCCCTCGGCGATGCCGGGACGCATCTTCGCCTCGCAGCCGAAGCGCGGCGACATCATCGTCTTCAAGCTGCCGAGCGACGGACAGACCGACTACATCAAGCGGCTGATCGGCCTGCCGGGCGACAAGATCCAGGTCGTCCACGGACGGCTCATCATCAACGGGGAGATGGCTCCGCGCGAGCCCATCGCGCCCTATCCGACCGTCAATCACTTCGGCAAGCCGGAGGAGGCGCCGCACTACATCGAGACGCTGCCCGGCGGCGTCAAGCACCAGATCATCCAGATTGACGGCGACGACGGTACGTTCGACAACACGAAGGTGTACGAGGTTCCGCCCGGCCACTATTTCTTCATGGGCGACAACCGCGACAATTCCAGCGACTCGCGTCTCGCGGGGGACCAGGGCGGCGTCGGCTACGTGCCGTTCGAGAACCTGATCGGGCGGGGCGAGGTGATCTTCTTCTCGATCGGGGAGGACACGCCCGCCTGGGAAATCTGGAAGTGGCCCTGGGCGGTGCGCTGGAACCGGATTTTCCAGCGCGTGCATTGAGTGGGGTAAGAAGGCTTCCGCGCGGCGCGCTCCAAGCGGCGCTAGCGTCGTTTCCTCCGGAGGGAGCGACGCGTCTGATCGATTCGGTTCGTCGATGAACAAGCGCGTGAAGCCTGAACTTTCCGATCTCGAGGCCCGGCTCGGCTATCGTTTTCGCAATCCCGACCTCGCCGCGCTGGCGCTCACGCATCTATCTGCGCAGGTCGCTGGCGGCCGGTCCTATCAGCGGCTCGAGTTCCTTGGCGACCGCGTGCTCGGCGTGGTCGTCGCGGAGCGCCTCTATGCCGCCTTTCCGCACGCGAGCGAGGGGGAGCTGTCGATGCGGCTCGCCAAGCTCGTGCGCCGCGAGACTTGCGCGGCGATTGCGGCCGAATGGGACGTCGGATCGTATGTCGTCCTGGGCCTGGGCGAAGCGCGCGGCGGCGGGCGAAAGAAGATCGCGATCCTGTCGGACGTCTGCGAGTCGCTGATCGGCGCCGTCCATGTCGATGGCGGCTTCGAGGCGGCCCGCGACCTCATCCTGCGCGCGTGGGGCGAACGCCTCACCGCCGACGCTGAGCCCGCGCGGGACGCCAAGACGGCGTTGCAGGAATGGGCGCAGGCGCGTGCGCTCGCAGCGCCGCGCTACGAGGAAGTCGCCCGCAGCGGCCCCGCGCATGCGCCCCAGTTCGTGATCCGCGTCGCGCTGCCGGGCTACGACGCCGAAACAGGCGAGGCGAGCTCGAAGCGCGCCGCCGAGCAGGCGGCCGCGAAGGCGTTTCTCGATCGCTGGAACGCGCGATGAGCGAGACGCGCTGCGGCTTCGTCGCGCTGGTCGGCGCGCCGAACTCGGGAAAATCGACGCTCGTCAACGCGCTCGTCGGCGAGAAGGTGTCGATCGTCACGCGCAAGGCGCAGACGACGCGTTCGACCGTGCGCGGCGTCATGACTCGCGCCGAGGCGCAGATCGTCTTCGTCGACACGCCGGGCCTGTTCACGCCGAAGCGCCGCCTCGATCGCGCGATGGTCGCCTCCGCCTGGGCCGCGGCGGCGGACGCCGACGCGCTCGCGCTCCTCATCGACGCGCGCAAGGAGGCGGCCGGAGCAGACTTGAGCGAGGAGACGGAGGCGATTCTCGAGCGGCTCGGAGAGATCAAGAAGCCCAAGGTTCTGGCGCTCAACAAGATCGATCTCATCGAGCGTCCGAGGCTGCTCGCGCTCGCCGAGCGCCTCAACGCCGCGCTTCGCTTCGACGAGACCTTCATGATCAGCGCCGCGACCGGCGACGGGCTCGACCGGTTCGTCGAGCGCCTGGCGGCGATGATGCCTTCAAGCCCCTGGCTCTATCCGGAGGACCAGATCGCCGAGGCGCCGATCCGCTCGCTCGCCGCCGAGATCACCCGCGAAAAGCTCATCGAGCGCCTGCACGACGAATTGCCCTACCAGGCGACGGTCGAAACCGACAGCTGGAAGGATCTGCCCGACGGCACCGCGCGGATCGAGCAGACGGTGTTCGTGACCCGCGAAGGCCACCGCAAGATCGTCATCGGCGAGGGCGGGCGCACGATCAAGGCGATCGGCACGGCCGCGCGCAAGGACATCGCCGAGGCGCATGGCGCGAACGTCCATCTCTTCCTGCACGTCAAGGTGCGCGAAGACTGGCAGGACGACCCTGAGCGCTACCGGGCGATGGGGCTCGACTTCCCGAAGGGGTAGGCGGAACGCAGAACGCCCGGCGCAAGCGCCACCTTAACGCCAGACGCCGCCAAATTAAACCAAGCCAAACCAAGCTGAATCCAAGCCAGACCAAACCAAATGCAAGAAAAATGCAAGGAATTAACCTTGTATTTCCTTGCATTTCCTTTGGCGAATCGGGACTTTTCAATGGGTTACGAGCGAGACAGGCCAAGGGTTACGAGCGAGACAGGCCAAAAAAATTCCGCGAGCCCATATAAACTTAAGTCAAGCGTGGAATTTAGGCGGTAGGAGCCCGGTGAGAGCCAATTGGCGCGGAGTTGGAGGCGGGCCGTGCGCCGGATTTGGATTTTCTTGGATAAGCCCCTGTTGACCGCGAAAATAGCGCCAAAAAGGGGTTGGAAAAGCTTGGATTTCCTTGGATTCTCTCGTCCGAATCGAGCCTTTTCAATGGGCTACAACGGATTTCCCGAAAAAATTTTTATGGCTATGCACTTGACTCAAGTTCGATCAACTGGTTGTGCCGGGGACAGGGGATCTGCCGCCTCGGATTTCTTTCGCGGGGAGCGGACCGAGATCGACGGCTTGCTGCATCAACCTCAGGAACAGCAGTCCGCGCGATCCCGATGTTCGGCGATTGAAGCGGAAGGTGTACTCATCCAGGTAATAGTCGATGTGTGTGACACTGACGGCTCCCTGGTGCGTCCCGAGCAGCCATCGCTTCAGCAGCGACGCGACGCGGTTGGCCAGCGGCAACAGGTTTTCGCCCACGTCCGCGCTGGCGCGGGCGATTTCGCGGCGATAGCCCAGCCGGTCGAGTCCGTTGTAACCCCTCCAGTCGTCCGTGCGCACTTGGCTGCCAGGCTCAACCGAGGCGGTGATCGCCGCCTCCAGGCTCTTGGCTGAAGCGTCGGGCACGCGCGCCAGCCGGATGCGACCGATCCCCTTGGCCGCCTGTTGAGCTGCGACCACCACCAATACCTTGCCTTGCGCTCCGCGCCCACGCTTGCCCGGTTTCGGGCCGCCGATGAAAATCTCGTCGACTTCGACCATGCCTTGCAGCCGCTCACGACCGGGACGAACCATCGCCCGACGCAATTTGTGCAGCAATGTCCACGCTGTGCGGTAGCTCCCCAGCCCCAACACCCGCTGCAGGCCCAGAGCGCTGGTCCCGCCTTTCTGGCTGGTCACGTGCCAGAGCGCTTCGAACCACACGCGCAAGGGCAAATGGGTGTCCGCGAACAGACTTCCCGCCGTCGCCGACGTCTGTCGGTCGCACCGACGGCAGTGACGCAAGCCTCGCGCCGTCACCCAATGATCCGCCGTGCCGCATATCGGACAGCGGAAGCCTTCCGGCCACCGCAGCTGCGCGACATAGTCAAGGCACGCTGCTTCGTCTACGAACCAATCGCGAAACTCCAGCACCGTGCGGGGATAATCAGCCACGGCCGAACCACAACAGCTTGGGCCACTTGAGTCAAGTGCATAGCCCTAAAAATTTTTTCTCTTCCCCTCCTCGTCCTCGAGGCGCGCGAAGCCGAGGGCTTTGGGTCCGGAGAAGACATTTTGCGGTCATCTGGAAACCTTAACACGATTTTCGACTTTTCGGAAGCAAATGTCGCCGAGGCTTCCGGTTATCAAATGGCCCGTCGAGGGCCACCGAAGGGGTGACTCCCTCTCCCGCTTGCGGGACAGGGCGGGGGTGAGGGGAAGCGGCGACCCTCATCCGGCGCCATAGCCCGTCGAAAGACGGGCGTCTTTCGACGCCCTATGGCGCCACCTTCTCCCGCAGGCGGGAGAAGGGAGGGGCGTCGATCGTTTCATCCGCTGGCTAGAGCGACTTCACGCTCCTGGGCACGCCACGCGGCGTAGCGTAACGCTTGCAGCATGTCCTCGCGTTCGAGGTAAGGGTAGTCCGATAGAAGATCGTCGATCGCGCGCCTAGCCCCGATCTGGCCGACGATCATTCCAACAGTGACCGCCGCTGGTCACGTCAACAGCGTGAGGCGTTTGGTGTCGCGCGTATCATCAAAACGACGGGAGACGTGCGTCTTGATGACAGAAGATCCGGCATTCCTCGGCTCGCGACCGCGAGCCGGCCCCGCCCGGAGAAGTATCTTCAGGCCATGGCGAGATCTCAACGACATTTCAGTCTTGTCAAAGTGTTGCTTTGGGCGCAACCTCACCTTGCGTGAGGCTGTTATCTGGCGAATGTCGGCTCAGACAGCAGACCAACTGAGCGGCGGCTGGCGCATCGTAGGCGGGCGGGTAAACCACGGCTATCGTGCCCCCTTCGCAGGACGCAGACTGATGTAGCCTCATGCACAAGGTATCAGGGGGGCGTGCTGAGTCTCAAGAACAAACCGGCAGCAGGGCGCCATCGACGGGTGGAATTTTTCACGTAAGCGGAGGCGAAGTCATGGATCGACGCACCGTAGTTTCGTACATGCTTGCCGGGGCCTTGGCCCTGGTGGCGCTCTCCGCGGAGGCGGCCGAACCGATCAAGATCGGGGAGACGGCGCCGCTCACCGGCCCGAATGCGGAATCCGGACGCAACCAAATCCAGGCCGCCAACCTCGCTGTGGACGAGATCAACAAAGCGGGCGGTGTGCTCGGCCGGCCGCTCGAACTCGTGATCGAGGATGATCAGTCCACCAATCCGGGCATCGTGCTGGCGTTTAGCAAGCTTGCCGCCAATCCCGAGTTCGTGGCTTTCGTAGGCCCAATTCGGTCTACCCAGTTGCACGCCATGGCGCCCGATGCGCTCAAGCTCGGAAAGCCCGTGCTGATCGGCGGCACCGACCCAGTCCTCACCCATATGGGCAATCCGTGGTACTATCGGTTCCGTCCCAACGATACCTATTCGGCGCGCGTGATCGCGGACTATGGGACCAAAACGCTCGGCAAGACGAAATGGGCGATCGTGCATTCGACCGACGCCTTCGGCACCAGCGGCATGAAGCTCTTGGTCGAGTCATTGAAGGGCATGGGCATTGAGCCGGTGCTGATCCAGGGGTATCCGAACTTCTCGCAGGATTTCACGGCGGTCGCACTCGCCGTCAAGCAATCCGGCGCGGACGTGATGGGCACCTATATGTTCGAGGCGGATCAGGCCATGTTCGCAAAGCAATTGCGCCAATTGGGGGTCACCCTGATCTGGGTTGGTTCGCCAACGACGGTTTCGGTCGTGGCGCTCAAGCTCGCCGGTCCGGCGCTCTACGGGTCCTATGCAGTCACCGACTTCAACCGGGATTCGAGCGAGGCGGCCAAGGCGTTCGCAACAAAATACGAAGCCGCCTACAACGCGCCGGCCGATTTCACTGGCGCTTGGAGCTATGACGCCGTGCATGTGCTGGCCCGCGCGATCGACGATGCGAAGAGCCTGGAGCCTGAGAAGCTGCGGCAGGCGATCCTGTCAGTGAAAGGCTACGCGGGGGCTGAGGGCGTCTACAATTTCGACAAGAACGGCGACGGTCTCCACGGCTACAATGTCGTCAAGAACAACAGCGGCGTCGTGGTGTTCGACAGGCACATCGATTTCGACGATTGACCGCTCATTCGGGGCGCAGACGTAGTCTGTGAACCCGGAATCGAGTGGTTGCGGTCTCATGACGATGCGACAGAATCCCGAGGTGATGGGCGGCAAAGCGTGCATCCGCGGCATGCGAACCTTTGCTTTCTGCCGCTTCCGATCGCTCAGGGCGCCAGCACCCCCGGGTTCATGATGCCCGCCGGATCGAGCGCGCTCTTGGCCGCCGAGAGCGCCTTGCCGAACAGGGCGGGGCGCTGTGCGCGGTACCAGGGCATGTGGTCGCGCCCGACCGCGTGGTGGTGGGTGATCGTGCCGCCGGCCGCGATGAGGGCGTCGGAGGCGCGCGTCTTGATGTGCCGCCATTGCTCGATCAGCCGGCCCGGATCGCCGCGCACGTTGAAGGTGTAATAGACCGCGGGCCCGTCCGGATAGACGTGGGTGAAGCGGGTCGAGACCGTTCCTTCATAACCGGTCGCTTCTTTCAGCGCCTCCTGCGTCGCCTTGCGCACGGCGGCGTGAAAAGTCTCGAACTTGTCCCAGGTGATCGCGCTCTCGAACGTGTCGTTGATCACGCCCATGGGCACGGTCAGCTCGCGCCCATAGGGCATGCGGATGAAGGCCGTGCGCCAGCGTAGAGCGGCGCCCTCGTCGGTGTGACGGCGGCCGCCGTGATCTTGCAGGAGTTCGGCGGCGCGAGCCATCCAGGCGTCCACGGGATGGTCGGCGGATTCGAAGGCGAGGACGAGGACGCTCTCCTCGTAGGCGTTGACGCCGTAAGCTCCCGCCTCGTCGTTGTCGATCACGCGCAGGTTCGATGGGTAGAGCCCGGCTTGCGCGACCGCGCGCACGGCCCTCGCGGCGGCGAAGAAATCGGGGAAGCCGAACACGGCGTCGGCGCGGAAGCGCGGCCGCCCTTGCAGCCGCATCCAGGCCTCGGTGATGACGCCGAGCGCGCCTTCGGAGCCGATCATCATCCGGTCTGGGCTCGGGCCCGCGCCGGAGCCGGGGAGGCGGCGCGACTCCATGACGCCCGCAGGCGTGACCGTGTGGATGCTTTCGACGAAATCGTCGATGTGCGTATAGAGGGTGGCGAAATGTCCCCCCGAGCGGGTCGCGATCCAGCCGCCGAGGGTGGAGAACTCGAAGCTCTGCGGGTAATGGCGGATCGCCAGGCCGTGTGGTTTCAGCGCCGCCTCGATCGCGGGGCCGCGGATGCCGGCTTCAATGCGCGCGGCGCGGCTCGTCGCGTCGACCTCGACGACCCGGTCAAAGCGGCGCATGTCCAGGCTCACGACGCCCGCGTAAGTCCCGCCCACCGCCGGCTCGACCCCGCCGACGACCGAGGAGCCGCAGCCGAACGGAATGACCGCGACCTTCGCGCCGCTCGCCCAGTCGAGCACGGCGCCGACGTCGGATTCATGTTCAGGCAAGGCGACGAGGTCAGGCGCGTTGGCGAAGTCGCGCGCAAAGGCGCGGACGGTTTCGGGAAAGGATTTTCCGTAGGTGTGCAGAAGCCGTTCGTAAGGGTCGGCCGTGAGAACGCTCGCGAGCGGAGAAGGGGGCGCGACGCGGGGCGCGCGCAAGGCGATGTCGGCTGCTCGCGGCGGCGGCTCACGGCGCGGCTCGGCGCCGAGCCGGTCTCTTACGAAGCGGAAGAGATGCTCGCGCTCGGCCTCGGTGAGGCCGGTGTTCTCGAACCCCCAACCGTAGAATTTGAGCCGGCTCTCCATAACGCGATTCCCAAAGATACGTGATCAAGCCAGGGTATGATCATGCGGGAGGCGCGCGCCCTTGTCATCTTCAGCGGCCGTTGCGGGCTCGCAGGGGCGTTCGGGTTACGCCTCGGACGGAGAAGCAGGCGCCTTGACTTCAGCGGCTTCTCGCATCGCCGACCAAACGGCCGCGACGTCGCTTGCTTCCGTCCGGAGCGCGCCGATCGACACCCGCGCCATCCAGCGCCCGTTGAGGACCGCTGGCGTGAGATAGGCGGCGCCCGAGCGGTTCACCCGTTCGACCCAGGCGAGCGTGTGGGCGTCCATGGCCTCGTCGCAGAGCGCCGTCCCGTCGGGGGCGAGCGGTTCGTGGCGAACGCAGACGGTTTGGAGATGGACAGGGGCCAGCACGCGCCAGCCTGGGGTCGCGGAGATTTGCTTCGCGAGAGAGCGCGCGTTGCCGAGGTCCCGTCTCAGCCGGCTCTTGAGCCCGCTCACCCCCTGTTCGCGGATCAGGAACCAGAGCTTGAGCGCCCGGAAGCGGCGGCCGAGGGGAATCCCCCAATCGCGCAGGTTCTTGACCTGGCCGTCCACAGCGGATTGCAGGTAGCTTGGGCTGGTTGACATCACCCGCATGAGATGCTCGGGGTCGCGCACATAGTAGAGTGAGCAGTCGAACGGCGCTCCGAGCCATTTGTGTGCGTTGACCACGAGACTGTCGGCAACCTCGATCCCGTCCCACATCCAGCGGCATTCGGGCAGGATCATCGCGCTGCCCGCCATTGCGGCGTCCACGTGCAGCCAGGCGCCGTTTTGCCGAGCGAGCGCGGCGATTTCGGCAATCGGGTCGATCGCTGTCGTCGCCGTCGCGCCCACGGTGGCCACGACAGCGCAGGGCAGATGACCGCTCGCCAGGTCCGCGGCCATGATCTCGGCCAAAGCGTCCGCGCGCATGGCGAAATTGGCGTCGACCGGGACCTGGCGGATGTTGTCGCGCCCGAAGCCCGCCAGCAGCGCGCCCTTCTCGACCGAGCTGTGCGCATGCCCGGACAGATAGACGCGGAGTTTGCGGGTCTCGTCCTGCAGTCCGCCGCGCGTGAGCGCAAAGCCGGTCGCCCGCTCGCGCGCTGAAATCAGCGCCACCAACGTGCTGGTCGACGCGGTATCCTGAATGACCCCGCTCCAGGACGGCGTGAGGCCAAGCATCTGGCGCATCCAGTCGGTGACGACCTCTTCGATTTCCGTGATCGCCGGGCTCGACTGCCAGGACAGGCCGAGCACGCCGAGGCCCGTGCTGACAAGATCGCCGAGAATACCGGCGAGCGAAGCATTGGCGGGGAAATAGCCGACGAATCTCGGATGCTGCCAGAGCGACAATCCGGGCAGGACCACCCGGTTCAAGTCCCCAATCACGGCGTCGAAGTCCTCGGGTTCGCTCGGCGGCGCTTGAGGCAACGCCTCGCGGACCTCGCCGGGGCGGCTCGCCGCCATCACGGGTCGATCGGGCATGCTCTCATGATAGTCGGCCAGCCAGTCGATGAGCTTATGGCCATAGCGGCGGAATTCTTCGGGCGTCACGGCTTTCGTCCTCGGGCCAGGGTGATCGCCGAGGCTCAATCGGGGCCGACGCGGCCATTGTCAATCTCGCAAGGCCTACGCTCCCCACTGGTCAAATTCGCGCCTCATGCTCATGATCGTCGCCGGGCGGAGAGGAGACGCGACGATGCAAGAGGAAGCGACGCGCTCCCTCGAACTGGACCCCGCGCGCGCCGTGGGGGCCGGGAAGCGCCCTTATGCGATCGTCGACATCGGCTCGAATTCGGTGCGGCTCATCGTGTATGACCAGCTTGGCCGCGCGCCGTTGCCGCGCTTCAATGAAAAGTCGCTTTGCCGGCTCGGCGATGGGCTCGCGCAGACCGGCGCGATCGCGCCCGCGAATTTCCAGCGGGCCGTGCAGGCGACGCGGCGGTTTCGAGCCATCGCCGAGGCGATGGGCGTCAGCAGGATTGACGCCACCGGGACCGAGGCGATGCGCCGCGCCTCCAACGGGCCGGCGCTGGCCGCCGCGATCGCGGCCGAGGCTGGCCTTCAAGTCCGCATCCTGTCCGGCGCCGAGGAGGCGCGCTTCGCCACGCTCGGCGTGATCTCGGGATTCTTCCGCCCCGTGGGGCTGGTCGGCGACATGGGCGGCGGCAGCCTGGAGGTCGCAGAGGCGATCGACGATCATGTGGGCAAGGACTGGGTCAGCCTCCCGCTCGGCGCGCTGCCGGTCGAAGCGATGCTTGCGGAGGGCTATGCGGCCGCAAAGCGCCGCGTCGACGATGTTCTTCGGGAGAGTCTGCCGTCCGCGCTCCGCCGGCCGGTTTTTTATCCGGTCGGCGGCGGCTGGCGCGCGCTCGCCAAGGCCCATATCGAGGCGGTCCGGGCCCCCGTCAGAGTGGTTCACGGTTATACGCTCGAGGCGTCCGTCGCGCGCGATTTTGCGCGGTCGGTCCTGCGTTTCTCTCCGGCGAAGCTCGCAACCTACCCTGGGGTCGCCGCCCGCCGGGCGCGCACTCTCCCGGCCGCGGCCCTGGTGCTCGACCGCGTGCTGAAGCGACTTCAGCCGGAGCGGATCGTCTTCTCGGCGCTGGGCTTGCGCGAGGGCTTTCTCTATTCGCAGCTCACGAAGGCGGAGCAATATCTCGATCCCCTGATCGAGGGAGCCCAGCTCATCGGCCTCCCGCTTGCTCGCGTTCCGGACTTCGCGCCGGCTCTCGTGTCGTGGACGGCGAGCCTCGTGCCCGGCGAACGCGCGGCGGAGCAGCGGCTTCGCGTCGCGATTTGCGCCTTGTCTGACATCGCCTGGAGAGACGCGCCGGACCTCAGGGCCGAGGAAAGCTTTCGCCGCGTGCTGCAGTTTCCGTTCATCGGGCTCGATCACGGAGAAAGAGTCTTCATCGCCGCGGCGATCCACGCGCGTTACGCCGGCCGTCGCGAAGATCCATATCTTCATCCGGCGATCGACCTCCTTTCGCCCCCGCGTCGGCGTCGCGCCGAGATTCTCGGTCGCGCGATCTTGCTCGCCTATCGCTTTTCCGGCGGCGTCCCGTCCGTTCTCGCGAGCGCCAACCTCCGGATCGAAGCGGATTGCGTCCGGCTCGAAGTCTCGTCGGTGGCGCGGGCGCCCGACAGCGAGGTCGTCGGCGATCGCATGCGCCTGCTCGCCGCGGCGATTGGCGTTGGGCGCAGCGAGATTGTGGTGACGGACGAACGCATGTAAACGCCGAGCGCTGTAGCCCGGGATCGATGATCCTGTCCGGCGCGGTCGTCGACCGCTTCTTAAGAGCGTGCGACCCCTTGCCGCGGCTGCGGCAAGGAGTTCGAAACCCTGGTCATGTCCGGCGAGACGCCGGTCTGCCGCGCCTGCGAGAGCGCGAATCTGGAGCAGCAGCTATCGCTGATCGCCTCGCCAGCCAAAGGCGGCGGGTCCGCGCCGTCGATGGAGGCGTGCGACGCCATGGGCGGGTGCGGCTGCGCTGGCATGTGTCCCGCCATGGCTGACGCCTGAGCGCATCTCGGCGAGCCCAAAGCGCGCCACGAGAAAGCCACACTATTACGATGACTTAGGCGGGATTGCTCGGTGATCCGATGGAGTCCGCGACGGCGCTGCTTGCGCCTTAAGGTCAAATTAGGAACCACACTGACGAAAGAGAGTTGGGGACTATTGAGGTTCGGGTCCGCGTCCCGGACATTAATTGAGCGCACGCGACGTGGTTCGGCCTTTCTCATGACGGAGCGCCTTGTGTGACGGACGACGTCTCTGGCCTCGCGTTTCTCCAGGGTGGCGGTGAGATTGGCGCTTTGATGCGCGCCCGCCAGTGGACGTCCTCCGGTCTCGGATCCCCACGCGGCTGGCCGCAGTGTCTGCGCTCCGTGGTTGAACTCGTTCTCCAATCGAAGTTCCCGATGTTCGTCGCGTGGGGGGAGAATCTCCTCCTTCTCTACAACGACGCGTATTCGGAAATCCTTGGGTCCAAGCATCCACGCGCCCTTGGCGCCCCCTTCTACGACATCTGGTCCGAAATCTGGCCCGACATTAGCCCGCTGATCGATGCGGCCATGCGCGGCGAGGCGACGTACCGAGAAGACCTGCCCCTCGTCATGAACCGCAAGGGTTTTGCCGAGCAGACATGGTTCACTTTCGGCTGTTCTCCGGTACGGGATGAAGGCGGTCACGTCGCGGGAATCTACTGCGCCGTCACTGAGACAACTCATGAGGAAAAGCTCCGTCAGGCCCTCGCGGCGACGGGCCTGGGCGCGTTCATCTGGCACGTCGAGGAGGATGTCTGGGAAGCCGACGAGCGCATGATGGCCTTGTTCGGTCTGCGGCCGGAAGGCGAACGGACGTTGAAGGACGCGTTGGCGACGCTCATTCACGCCGACGATCGCGACCGCTACGCGCGCGCGGTAGCGCGGGCGTGCGACCCGAACGGGCCGGGCGAGCTGCGTGAAGACATCCGCATTCTCCTGCCCGGCGGCGACGTCCGCTGGATCGCCATCAACGGCCAGACCGCCTTTGCCGGCGAGCCGCGGCGTGCGTCGAGCGTCGCCGGAACGGCGATCGACGTCACCCAGCGCAAGCTTGCGGAAGAGGCCTTGCGCGACGGCGAGCAGCGGCTCGAGCAGGAGCTTGCCGACGCCCGCACGCTTCAAGCGGTGAGCACGCGGCTCATCCACGAACAGAGGCCCGACGCGCTCTACGACGACATGCTCGACGCCGCGATCCAGCTTATGCGGTCCGACGCGGCGACCATTCAGGTCCACGACGCGGAACAGAACGCACTGAGGTTGCGGGCGACCAAGAACTTATCGCCGCAAGCACTGGCGTATGAGGCGGTCGTGACGGCGGAGTCGCCCGCCGCGTCCGGTCAGGCGCTCAAGGCTCAAACTCGCGTCGCTATCGAAGACGTCGAGACGTGCGCACCTTTGTCCGGAAGCCGGGAACTCGGCGACTACCGGCGCGAGGGGCTGCGCGCGGTCCAGGCGACGCCGCTCTTTTCCAGGTCCGGCCGGCTTCTCGGGATGATGTCGACCTGTCGCCGCGCGCCGCATCATTATTCCAAGCGGGAGTTCCGGTTCTTCGACGTGCTCGCGCGTCAGGCTGCGGACCTCATCGAAAGGCTTGAGGCCGAGGCGGCGCTGAAGAACAGCGAAGAGCAGCTCCGTCTGGCGACCGACGCCGCCGACGTCGGGCTGTGGGATGTCGACCATGTGACGGATACGCTGTTTTGGCCTCCGCGGGTCAAGGCCATGTTCGGCATCTCGCCGAACGTGCCCGTCTCGATGGCGGACTTTTACGCGGGCCTCCATCCCGACGATCGCGAATTCGTCAGCGCCGAATATGCGGCGGCGGCGAATCCGGCGATCCGATCCGTCTATGACGTCGAGTACCGCACCGTCGGCAAGGAGGACGGAATCATCCGCTGGGTCGCAGCGAAGGGACGGGGCGTCTTCGACGATGAAGGTCGATGCATTCGCGTGATCGGGACCGCGATCGACATCACTGAGCGGAGGTCGGCCCAGGAGCAGTTGCGCGAGCTCAATGAGACGCTCGAACAGCGCGTTGCGACCGCTGTCGCCGAGCGCAACATCCTGGCCGACATTGTCGAAGGCACTGACGCCTTCGTGCAGATCGCCGACCTCGACTACAGGCTCCTCGCGATCAACAAGGCGGCGGCGGACGCGTTCGAATTGACTCTCGGCGTTCGCCCGGCCGTCGGCGAGAGCCTGCTCAATCTGCTCGCGGGTCAGCCCGAACAGCTGGCGCGGGTGAAGCGCGTCTGGGGCCGCGCGCTCGCGGGCGAGGAGTTCACGGAAATCGTCGAGGTCGGCTCGCCGTCGCCCGAGCAGCGCTTCTACGAGATGAAATTCAACGTCCTGCGCGACCACAACGGCAAGACCATCGGCGCCTATCAGTTCGCCCATGACGTGACGGAGGGGCTGAGAAACGAGGCGCGTCTCCGGGAGGCGGACGCCGTGCTTCGGCACGCGCAGAAGATGGAGGCCGTCGGTCAGCTGACCGGCGGCGTCGCGCATGATTTCAATAATCTGCTCATGGCGGTCTCCGCCGGGCTCCGGTTGATGGAGCAGCCTCTGGACGAGGTCAAGCGCGAGCGCGCGCTGGCCGGCATGCGCAGAGCCGTCGAACGCGGCGCAAGCCTGACCCGCCAATTGCTGGCCTTCTCGCGCCGTCGGCCGCTCGCATCCGAGCCAATCAACCTCGCTTCCCAGGTGAGCGGCATGCGCGACTTCATCGACCGCAGCCTTGGCGGCGACGTCCAGATCATGATGGGCCTGCCGCCGGACATCTGGACCATCGAAGCGGATGCGGGCGAGCTCGAGCTTGCGGTGCTCAATCTCTGCGTCAATGCCCGCGACGCGATGCCGAAGGGCGGCGTGATCATGATCGACGCGCGCAACGTGACCGAGGAGGGCGAGAGCGGCGGTCGCGAGGTTGTCGAGCTTTGCGTCGGCGACACGGGCGCAGGGATGTCCGACGAGGTCCTTGCGCGCGCCTGCGAGCCGTTCTTCACGACCAAGGAAATCGGCAAGGGCTCCGGGCTTGGGCTTGCGCAGGTTTACGCGTTCGTCACCAGTTCGGGCGGCGCGCTGGCGATCGAGAGCAAACCGGGGATGGGAACCACTGTCCGATTGAGGTTTCCCCGCTCGAACAAATCCTCGGCCCCGAGAGCCGAAAGGGATGATCCGCGCCCGCCGCCGCGCGGCGAAGACGAGTTGGCCGGCCACGTCCTCTTGGTCGAAGACGATCGCGAGGTCGCCATTCTTTCGCGCGAGATGCTGGAAAGCGTCGGGCTCGAGGTGACGCACGCCGCGTCGGCGGACGCCGCGCTAGGCGCGCTCGAGCACGGGCGGCGGATCGACGTCGTATTTTCGGACATCATGATGCCCGGCGGCATGAACGGGGTCGAGCTCGCGCGCGAGATCCGCCGACGCCATCCCGAGTTGCCGGTTATCCTGGCGACCGGCTACGCCGAGGGGGTCCGCGAGGCCGAAGCCGACGGATTTCTCGTGCTCACGAAGCCCTATCAGCTGGAAACGCTGTCCGATGTGCTGACGCGTCAACTGCGTTAGAGGCGCCGGTTGGAGACCGCTCGGCGCGGTTGACAAGCAAATCTCGCGAACGTTTCAGTGGCGCGCGCCATCCTTTGGCGCGCCAGTTCCGGAAGCCATGCTCGATATCGTCCTCATTCTGGCTATATTCGCGAGCCTGCTGCTCGTCGTGGCCCTGAGCCAGCCGCTCGCGGCGCGGTTGAGGCTGTCGCCGGTCGTTCTGCTCGCGGTGATCGGCGTGGCGATCGGCGGCGCCTCGACGGTTCTCTCGCACACCCCGCTCTCCGCGCGATACGGCGAGATTCCCAATCTGTTCGCCGATCTGCCGCTCGGTTCCGCGACCTTCATCTTCGTCTTCCTGCCGTTGCTCGTTTTCGAAGCGGCGTTCAAGAGCAACGTGCGGCGCATCCTCGAAGACGCGGCGCCGATCCTGATGCTCGCGGTCGTCGCGACCGTCGTCACAGCCGCGGTGGTCGGCTTGGCGCTTTGGCCGCTCGCGGGGTTGCCGCTGGTCGTCTGCCTCCTGCTTGGAGCGGTGATCTCGACGACCGACCCGGCCGCGGTCATCGCGGTTTTCCGCGACGTCGGCGCGCCCGCCCGACTGACGCGGCTCGTCGAGGGCGAATCCCTCCTGAACGACGCGGCGGCGATCGTGCTCTATGCGGTTCTGCTCGGGATCATCGCCTCGGGACGCACGCCGCTCCTCGGCAGCAGCGCAGCCGAATTCATCCGCTCATTTCTCGGCGGCGCGCTTTTGGGCGTGCTCGCCGGCCGCGCTTTCGTGCAGATCGTTCCGTGGACGCGCGACGACCGGCTGGCCGAGGGGACGTTGACGGTTGCGCTCGCCTATCTCGCCTTCATCGCGGCCGAACGCCTGTTCCATGTCTCGGGCGTCGTCGCGGTGCTCGCGGCCGGCATGACCGTCGGCGCGTTCGGACGGACCCGGATCGCGCCTGACAACTGGGCGTTCCTCGCCGACCTCTGGGAGCAGATCGCATTCTGGGCGCATTCGCTCGTCTTCCTGCTGGCGTCGATCGTGGTCCCGAGACTGCTGTTCGACGTCCGCCTGCGCGACCTGGTCCTTTTGGCCGCGCTCATCGCAGCTGCATTCGGGGCGCGCCTCGTCGTCCTCTTTCTTTTCGTGCCGGTCTTGAGCCTCGCCAGGCTGACCCAGCCGATCAGCACGGCCTACAAACTTGCGATCGCCTGGGGAGGCTTGAGAGGCGCGCTCACCTTGGTGCTCGCGCTCTCTGTCACGGAAGATCGCGGGCTGCCGGACGAGGTGCGCCGCTTCATCGCCGTGCTGGCGACCGGCCTCGTCCTGTTCACGCTCCTCGTCAACGGCATGACCTTGCGCGCGGTCATCCATTTGCTCGGGCTCGATCGCTTGTCGCCGGTCGATCAGCTCCTGCGCGACCGGGTGCTCGAACTCTCCTATGCCGACACGAGCGAGATGATCGCCAAGACCGCCCAGGATCACGATCTGCATCCGGCGGCCGTGGAGAGCGCGCTTGCGCCGTACAAGGCTTGGACGAAAGCAGCCGGGGCACGCGATACGGCGGAGGAGACCGCGCTCACTGAGCGGGAGCGGCTGACGGTCGCGCTGGTCGCGCTCGGAAACCAGGAGCGGATGCTGGTCCTCGAGATGCTGGCGCGTCGGGCGGCTTCGCCCGCCGCCGTCCAGGCGCTGATGCGCAACGCGGAGCGGCTCGTCGAGGGCGCGCGGAGCGGCGGGCGGCTCGGATATAAGCGCGTCGCCAAAGACGCGCTCGCGTTCCCGTTCTCGTTCCGGGCCGCCTATTTCGTCTATCGGCGCTTCGGCGTCCGCCGCTTTCTCGCGGATCGTCTCGGCGACCGCTTCGAGACGCTCTTGGTGACGCGCCTTCTGGTCCAGGACCTGGCCGGCGGCGCCCCCAAACGCTCACGTTTGATCTTTGGCGAGCGGATCGCCTCGATCATCGACGGCATGCTTCAAGCGCGCCTCGACAGGACGAAGTCCGCGCTCGATGCGCTGCGCCGCCAATATGTCGACTATGCCGCGGCGCTGGAAGCGAGATTCCTGCGCCAATCCGCCTTGCGACGCGAGATGGGCCGCTACCGGGCGCTGTTCGAGGGCGGGTTGATTCCAGCCGAGGTCTACCGCGACCTCGTGGGCAGCGTCGAGGATGCGCAAGTGTCCCACGCTCCGCCGCGCTTCGACATCGGCCTCGATACGCATGTGCTCATCGCGCGCCTCCAGCTGTTTGCGAGCCTCGATCCGCAGCACCTCGAGAGCATGCAGAAACTGCTGCGGCCGCGCTTCACCGTGCCCAACGAGTTGGTCGTGCGCAAGGGCGAGCGGGGAGACGCGGTCTTCTTCATCGCCTCAGGCGCGGCCGAGGTGGTCCTTCCAGGTCGCCGCATTCCCCTGGGCAGCGGCGACGTGTTCGGCGAGATGGCTCTGCTTACAGGCGAGCCCCGGCAGGCCGACGTGAGAGCGCTCACGTATTGCCGGCTCCTGGTGCTGCGCAAGGCCGACTTCGACCGCTTCATGCGCGACAACCGCGACGTGCGTCTCAAGATCAGTCAGATCGCCAAAACCCGCCTGTCCGCGAACAGGTCCGATGCCGCGACCGCGGCGCTGTAGCGCAGGCGTGCGCGCCCTCGCGCGCCGCGCCCCTCGCCTTTACGCGAAGGCTCGCGCCGCCGCCCTGTGTCTTGCGATCAGCGCCTCGAGGTCCACGCCCTCCGGCCTGCCGTCGATGACGCGCCAGCGGCCCGCGACCATCACGCGGTCGGCGCGGTGTGCGCCGCAGAGCGGGAGGGCGGCGATCCTGTCCTGAGCGCCGGAAAAGCGCGGCTCGTCCAGCATAAAGAGCGCAAGGTCCGCCTGCATTCCCGGCGCTATCCGGCCAATATCGTCGCGGCCGAGGAGGCGCGCCGAACCTTCGGTCGCCCAGCGGAGCGCGTCGTGCGGGCTCACGGAGGCGTGTCCGTAGCGCAGGCGTTGCAGCATCAGCGAATGACGCACCGCCTCCATCATGTTGGAGGAATCGTTCGAGGCCGCGCCGTCGACGCCGAGCCCGATCGTCACGCCTGCGGCTTCGAGCTCCTTCGTCGGGCAGATCCCGACCCCGAACGCCATATCGGCCGCGGCGAGGTGACAAACGCCAACGCCCGCCTGGCCCAGTCGCGCGATCTCGTCCTCGTTGAAATGAATGCCGTGCGCGACCCAGGTGCGCGGCGAGAGCCAGCCGGCCTCCTCCAGAAGATCGACCGAGCGCTTGCCGAATGTTTGCACCGCGTAAACGTCCTCATCCGTCGACTGGCAGAGGTGGCAATGCAGGCGGGCGTCGTGGAGTTCGGCAAGCTTGGCCGAGTCCGTCATGACCCGGATCGGCACGGCGAGCGGCGAGCAGGGCGCAAGCGCGACCCGGATCATCGCCCCTCGCCTGGGATCATGAAAGAGCCTGAGCACACGCTCGCTGTCTTCGAGAATTGTGTCCGAGTCCTGGACGATCGAGTCCGGCTGCAGGCCGCCGTCCTTTTGCGAAATGCCCATCGACCCTCGGGTCACGGTCATGCGCATGCCCAAGGCTCGCGCCTCCTCGACCTCGATGTCGATCGCGTTCTCGAGGCCTGGCGGGAAGAGATTGTGATGGTCGGCCGCCGTAGTGCAGCCGGAGAGCATGAGCTCTACAAGCGCCATGCGGATCGCGATGCGCAGGGCCTCCGGCGTCATGCGGTCCCAGACCCGCTCCATCGCGGCCAGCCAGGGAATGAGTTCCTGGCCCTCGCCCGCGGGGTGGGCGCGCGTCAACGTCTGATAGAAGTGATGATGCGCGTTAACGAGGCCCGGCAGCACGACGTGACGAGAGGCGTCGAACGTTGCGTCGCAGCGTTCGGCCGGCGAATGGCCGCGGGCGACGCATTCGACGATCTCTGACCCGTCGACGACAATTCCGCGCTCGGCGTTCGGGGCGAGGATAGCGAGCGGGTCCTTGATCCAGAGGCGCATGGGACATGAACTCCGATGGGACGCGGGCCGACGGACCGGCGCTGGTTAGCGGCGCCATGCGTCGGGCGCCACCCTCTTCTCGCGTTCCCTTGCATTTTGGATTCGACGCATGCGAATCCGGCCCCTATTGTGATGCGACCCGTGAGACGGAGGACGAACGGGTCCCCGGCTCGCGGACGACGGCGGCGAAAAGCCGACGCGGACAAGGGAGGCAACGCATGCGTTCTGGCGCCTCCGTGGAAAAATGATGGAGGAGTCTGTATGCGCGTTGCGATGATAGCCGCTTTGGCGGGTCTTGTGAGCCTGTCCGGGCCGGCCTTCGCCCTGGACAAGGTGACGTTCGCGACCAACTGGCTCGCCGACCCGGAGGCGGGCGGCTACTACCAGGCGCTGGTCGACGGCACTTACGACAAATACGGGCTCGACGTTACGATCATGCCGGGCGGACCGACGTCCAACGGGGGCATGCTGCTCATCGCCGGCAAGATCGAGTTCTTCATGGGCGGCGACATGATCGGCGACTTCCTTAATGTTCAAAATAACATTCCACTGATTACGGTCGCCGCCGACTTCCAGAAGAACCCGCAGTGCTTCATGTCGCACCCCGGCGTTGGCCTCGACAAATGGGAGGATCTGCCGAAGGCCAATCCGGCGTTCGTCAGCGCAGGCGCCGTCAACACGTTCTGGGCCTGGATGCGCGTCGCATACGGATTCAAGGACGAGAACATCAAGCCTTACAATTTCAATTCGGCGCCCTTCATCGTCGACAAACACTCGATCCAGCAGGGCTACATCACCTCCGAGCCTTTCGAGGTCGAAAGGCAGGGCGGCTTCAAGCCGAATGTGTTCCTGCTCGCCGACTACGGTTACACGACCTATTCGACCCAGATCGTGACACGGCGTGAAATCGTGGAGAAGACCCCCGACCTTGTTCAGCGCTTCGTCAGCGCCTCCGCGATCGGCTGGTACCACTATCTCTACGGCGACAACGCGAAGGCGAACGCGTTGATCAAGAAGGACAACCCGGAAATGACGGACGAGCAGATCGTCTTTTCGGTCGCCAAACTCAAGGAATACGGCATCGTCGATTCCGGCGACACGCTGACGAAGGGCATCGGCGCGATGACCGACGAGCGTTGGTCCGACTTCTACCACAAGATGATGAAAGCTGGCGTCGTGAAGGCCGGCATAGACTACAAGAAGGCCTACACGCTGCAGTTCGTCAACCATGGCGTCGGCCTCGATCTGCGGCCGAAAGATCTGCCGGAGCCGAAATGAGGGGAGCGGCGCCGCGCCGCTTCCGCCTCGTTCATTTCTGCGATGCGGGCAGCCCGTTGTAGATGGCGGGCGGCAGCACCGCCGAGACGGCGATCGGGACCTTGTCCGACGATTTGTAGGATACGACCTTGTTGCTCACCGGCGGCACGCTCCTGAGAAACGCCACCATCGCGGAGGCGTCCTCGTCCGTCAGGTGCGAGAGGGCTGCGTAAGGCATGACGCCGCTGAGCTGGCGGCCGTCGGGCCGCTTGCCCTTGCGGATCGCGGTCACGATCTGCTCGTCGGTCCAGTTGCCCAGCCCCGTCTCCTTGTCGGGCGTCAGATTCTGGCCGACGAAGACGCCCTGGGTCGGAATGGAAAAACCGACGTCCGATCCGCCGAGATAGCGTTTCATGTCGGGAGCGCCCATCAGAGCGCCGGGGGTGTGGCAGTCGGAGCAGCCGGCGATGACGACGAGATAGCGCCCGCGCGCGATCTGCGCCTCGTCGGCGATCGCCGGCGGCGACAACCCGAATAGCGCGAGCGCAAGCCCGACGAAGACCTTCCTGTCAAAGACTGAAGCCATTCTTGCGTCCTCCTCTGGTTGAACCGGTCGAGATCACTCTACTCCCGAGATCGGAATCCCCCTCAGGTGGTCCGGAACCCGCCAAACCTGGGTCGGATCCGGCTTGTGCGCGACCGGAGCGACTTCGCCGCGCCAGGCGACGCCCAGCATCTGGGCGGTCTGATAGGCCATGACGTTCCAGCCGCGGCTCTCGAGCGCGCGGAGCCCTTTGGCCACATAGGGCGAGACGAGGTCATGGAAGAGAACCATCGCGGTCGCCTCCATATAGGCCGCGCAGGCGAGTGCGTCCTGCGTCGGCGCGTCCCCGTCATGATCCCCATCGATGAAAGCGAACGACCATCGCAGACCGGACGCGCCGAGGCGCGTCACGGCGGCCGGGCTCTTCTCGGGGATAAGGGTCGTCGTCCCGTCGCCCGCGCCGCGCGTTATCGATGCAAACTCCGCCCGCCAGTCGGGGTCCGCGAGCAAGGGTTCGATCACATGAAGAGTCGCGAGGCCGGAGGCGATGAGATGCGCCGTCGACCAACCTCGCCATGCGCCGATCTCGATCCCCTTCTTGCCCGCGAACAGCCTAGCGTTGGCATAGAGGATTGACGCCTCGTCGCGATTGATGAAGCCGACGATCGGATTGCGGCGGTCGACCCGGAAGGCGTGATCGATCTCCCGGCGGAGCCAAGGCCAGGTCGAGACGCCTTTGTCGACCTCGATCATGTTCGGGAACAGGTGATCGAGAGACGGCGCCGTCAGATTGTCGGCGACATAGTCATGGGTCATCGCGTGGACCTTGGGACGCGCCGAGCCGACGCAATAGCTTGATCGCGGGAAGGCGGATCGCATGGGCCCCTGTTCCCCGTCAAGGACGCGCGGGCGCGTCCAAAGGACGCGTTGGGAGCGTGAGGCCAGGTTTGCGGCGAAAATCGCGCTTCTGTTTGACCCGAAAGAGGGAGGCCTATAAGCTCGCAGAGTCAAGCCGTTGTAACAAATGCGCAAGTTCGAGCGTATTAAAGGTCAAAGAGGGCGGTATGTCGGCGAATGCGCCCGCTCGGCACGGTTTCCCATGAGTAATGCGCGGCCTTTGGTTGTTCTTGCCCCGGCGCTCGAGCGTTCGGAACCACACCCCCCGCTGCCCGGTTGGATCGCCAAATGACAAAGGTCGTGAAGCTGGTGGTGGGAGGAGCGGCGGCGAAAGCGCAGGCCCCCGCGCTCGCCACATTCAAGGGCGTCGACAAGGTGTTTGTAAACCGCGTCTGCGCGCTGTCGGGGCTCGATCTCGAGATTCGCGCGGGCGAGTTCCTGGCTCTGCTCGGCCCATCCGGCTGCGGAAAATCGACAGTCCTGAGGCTCCTGTCGGGGCTGACCGAACCGACCCGGGGCGAGATCGCCTGGAGTTGCGATCGCCCGGAGTTCGGCTTCGTCTTCCAGGATCCGACACTGATGCCGTGGTCGGACGTCTTCTCCAACGTCTGGCTGCCGCTCCGGTTGGCGGGTATATCCAAACAAAAGGCCCGGCCGAGGATCGAGGAGGCGCTGGCGCAGGTCGGCCTCTCCGGTTTCGCCAAAGCGTATCCGCGCCAGCTCTCGGGCGGCATGAAGATGCGCGTCTCGATCGCGCGGGCGCTCGTCACCCGACCCGCCGTGCTGCTCATGGACGAGCCGTTCGCGGCGCTCGACGAGATCACGCGGTTGAAGCTCAATGACGATCTCGCGGCACTGCAATCGTCGCTCGGCGCTACGGTCGTCTTCGTCACCCATTCCGTGTTCGAGAGCGCCTATCTTGCTGACCGCATCGTGGTCATGGCCGCGCGTCCGGGGCGGGCGGTGGCTGAAATTCTCGTCGATGCGCCCGCCGTAAGGCGGGAGGGCTTCCGCTTGACCGCAGGCTACGCCGAAACCTGCCGCCGGACTTCGGAAGCACTGCACCTGGCGATGGGCGAAACCCCTCCCGGCGACGCCCTATGACTCGTGACGACTTCATTGGCTACGCCGTTCCGGCTTTGACGCTTGGGCTCGGACTTTGCGTCTGGGAAGGCCTGGTGCGGTTCTTCGACATCCCGCCATACCTCCTTCCCGCCCCGAGCGTCATCATCGCCACGCTGTTCACCGATTGGCCGACCCTTTCGGCTTCCCTGTGGGTGACGCTTTCAATCACCCTGAAGGCGCTCCTGGCGGCAGTCGTCGGAAGCGTGACTCTTGCCGTGATCTTCGCCCAGTCGCGGCTCGTCGAGCGCGCCTTTTATCCGTTCGCGGTCGCCATGCAGGTGACGCCGATCGTCGCTATCGCGCCGTTGCTCCTGATCTATCTCAGTCCGTCGGTTGCGGTCCTCGTTTGCGCGTTCCTGGTGGCCTTCTTCCCGCTGCTCGCGAACACCACGCTCGGGCTGTCGTCGGCCGACCACAATCTCGTCGATCTTTTCAAGATGTATCGGGCGACCCGCACCCAGCAGTTCTTGCTGCTCAGGCTGCCGTCGGCGCTCCCTTATTTCCTCGCTGGGCTACGCATCAGCGGCGGGCTTGCGCTCATCGGCGCGATCGTCGCCGAGATCGCCGCGGGTTCGGCCGGGCAGGGTTCCGGCCTCGCGTATCGCATCGTCGAGTCGGGTTTTCGCCTGAATATTCCGAGAATGTTCGCCGCGCTCCTCTTGATCTCGGTCGCCGGGATCACAATTCATGTGCTTCTGACCGCGTTCTCGCATTGGCTGCTGCACGAATGGCATGAAAGCGAGCGCGGGCGCGAAACTTGAACCCAAAAGCGAAATCTCCCGTATAGGCATCTGTCGGCCCGGCCGGGCCTTGGTCTGCGTTGTGCATGTTTGGACTTCGCGGACGTGGAAGAGGCGAGGCGCTATGAACATTGAATATCGGGTCGCACCTCGGTTGTCCGTCCTCAGGAAGCTTGGCCTCGCCAATCTCGTCGATACGGAACGCTTTGACATCGCGGCGGCGCACGAGGCCCTGGTGCGGCGGCAAGCGGTCCCGGAGCGGATCGAGACCGACGGCCTGATCGTCGACGTCCCGGCGGGCGTCTATCATCCGCTGCCGGATTCGAGCTCCGAGTTTTTCATTCGCAACATCAGGGCGATGAATCCGAAGCTGATCTTCAAGACGCTCGAGATCGGCGCCGGCTGCGGCATCATTTCGCTCTTCATCGCGGCCAACTGGACGTCGCGCACGGTCGCAACCGACATCTCCCCGGTCGCCGTTCAGGCGACCCTCGACAACGCTCAGCTCAACAACCTGACGCTGACCGCGTTCCAGTCCGACCTCTTCGAGAAGATCGGAGAGAAGGACTTCGACCTGATCATCTTCAATACACCGATGGTCGACAAAAACCCGGAGAACGACATCGAAAAATACAGCCTGTGCGATCCGCACGGGCGCATCACCGAGTCCTACCTGAGACAGGCGCGGCATCACGTCTCGAGGGATGGGCTGATCATATTCTCGATGTGCAACAACTCGGCGTATGAAGTGCTGGACTCGATCGACCTCGAATATTCGATCGTCGGCTTCGAACTGGGCTACAGCGGCTTTTGGCGCGCGATCGTGGGGGCGCGCAACTGACGCTATCACGCCGCGCGGCTCATCTTGATGCTTCTCCCCGCGAACCGGACTCTGAATGATCAAATTCGAGCCGATCGCCGCGAACGCCTTGCGGATCGTTCTGTCGCAGAAGCTTACCGAAGCCGACTTCCGTCTCCTCTCGCCGCAGGTCGATGCGATGATCGACCGCGTCGGCCGGATCAGACTTTTGATCGACGCCAGCCAGTTCGATGGCTGGGAGAGTTTCAGGGCGTTCGAGCTTCACTCCGGCTTCGTCAAAACCCATCAGATGTTCGTCGACCAACTCGCGATGATCGCGGGCCACGGCTGGCAGCGCTGGCTCGTCGATACGATGCGCATGTTTCTGCACCGCGACGCAAAGGCGTTCGATCCGGGGCAGGAAGGCGAGGCCGTGCGCTGGATCGAGGAGGCTTGAGCGCCTTGCGACGAGCCCGTATTCCAGTCCGATCTTCGCCGCATCTGTTGACTTAGGCCATGACCTCGGCGACGGTCGCCTGGGCTTGGAGGGGCATGTCCCTCACGGGCAAGCAACGGGAAACGCCGGTCGCGGAGGGCGGGGTTGATGGGTGTACGCAGGACGACGATTGTCGTGACCGCGTTGACCGCCTCCGCTGGCCTTGCGGGATGCGTGAGCGTCGGCGCGCCGGAGAGGGAAGGACAGCTCGCCGCAGCGGGGTTCGTTAGGCTCCAGGCGGACAGCCCGGCGAAAATGGCCAAGCTTCAGGCGCTGCCGCAGAACACGATCGTCTACGCGCAGAGAAAGAAGGGCAACGCCTATATCTACGCGGACGCGGCCGGATGCGGCTGCGCGCTCGTCGGCAACGTTGCCGCCTATCAGCAGTACCAGCAGATCCGCGCCGCGAACAACATCGCGCAGATGCAGGAGACGACGGCGCTCCTGAACGCCGAGGCGGCGGAGGACTGGGGCGGCGTCTGGGGGCCGGCGATGCCGTACTGGTATTGATCAAATCCCACTCATGGGCGCGCTCGAGGCGCTTAACGGCATGATGCTGTTCGGCCTGACAACCGCGTTCTTGTTCTCGGTGCTGCTAAGCAACTGGCCGGATCAGGCGGCAAGACGGCGCTGACCTTGGGCGGCGGGCGAGGTGGGCCGGACAAAAATAACAATATCCACGCGCTGTTTTCGGCGCCTGCGTCGCAAACGGATGAGTTCGCGCCCAGGCAATCGCCTAGCGATCGACATAAGAGGCTCCCCGATAGTCCGGCGACATGCTGGTTGGCGCCCGATCCGCCAAAATCCTCGCCAATTTGGCGATCCGTTCCGCTTCAATCCCGATCTCGCGTAACTCTCCGGTCGGGGAGGCGATCGCGCCACAAAAGAAGAGGCCGGGGGCCGACGTCGGCTTGCCGCTCACAAGCGGTTTGCCTGTGCCGTCGAGCACGCTTGCGGCGTCCGGCAACAGCGCGCGAAGGTCCGGGTGGAAGCCCGTCGCGAGGATGATGGCGTCGAACGCCTCGGGACCGGTTTCCGAAAACGCGACACCATCCGGCGTGACCCGAACGATGGCCCCACGCACTTTGATCGCGCCCGCTCGGATCTTCGCGACCGTGCCGATGTCGAGCAGCGGAATGCGGCCGTCCTCCTCGACCATTCGGCGCGGACCCTTCGCGGCCCGCTTCATGCCGAGGCTCTCGATCGATCCGACCGCGAGGCGGATCGCCGGAGCGCTGAGAACGTCGGCGACGCGGGCGGGCAAATGGCGCTGAGCGATCGCCCAGGTTAGGATCGGCAGGCCCAGCAGCTCGCGCGGTAGTATTCTGACCGGCCCACGCACGGCCAGCGTCACGTCGATCTTCGCTTCGGCGAGGTCGAGCGCGATCTCGCCGCCGGAATTGCCGAAGCCGACCACGAGCACGCGTTTGCCGTCGTAAGGCGCAGGATTGCGATAGGCGCTCGAATGCGCGACTGCGCCCCGGAAAGTCTCGAGACCGGGCCAGGTCGGCGAATAGGGAAAGTCCGCCCAGCCGGTCGCTACGACTACGACGGGGGCCGCGTAGGACTTCGCGCCGGCTTCGACGCGCCAGCGCGCGTCTTCGCGCTTGATGGCGCCGACAGGAGCGTTGAAGACGGGCTTGAGATGAATCGCGCGGCGTAGAGTTCGAGATACTCGATGAATTGCGCGCGCGAAGGGTAACGCCCGTAGGCCGACGACATGGCGAGGCCGGGCAGTCCGGAATGAGAACGGTCTGTGTGCAGACATAGCCGATCGTAATGGCGCCGCCAAGCCGCGCCAACCTTGTCGGCCTTGTCCAGGATTACAACTCTCAACCCCTGCATCCGCAGGCTTCTAGCTGCAGCAAGGCCAGCCGGACCAGCGCCAACGACGATCGCGTCCGGAGTTTCCATCGCGCGCTCTTCCCCAGTTGGAGGCCTATTCAGGCTAATGCTGCGCGGGTTTGGGTTCGCCGACAAGCCGGCCTTGGCTGGCTCAGTCCGGCCCGCTCGTCGACCGCTTCAGCCATTCCTCCTCGTCGATCGTCTCGACGCCGAGTTCGCGCGCTTTTGTCAGTTTGGAGCCTGCGCCGGGACCGGCGACGACGAGGTTGGTTTTGGCAGAGATCGAGCCCGAGACTTTCGCCCCCAGCCGCTCGGCCATGGCTTTGGCTTCGTCGCGCGTCATTCTTTCCAAGGACCCCGTGAAGACGATGGTCTTGCCCGCAAGCGGATGGCCGGCGGCGACCGCCTCCATCGGCTCGACCGCGACTTGCTTTAAGAGCGCGTCGAGCGCCGTTTCGTTGCGCTCTTCGGCGAAGAAGTCGGCGATCGCCTCGGCGACGATGGGGCCGATCCCTCCGATATGCGAAAGCTCCTCGGCCGCGTCCGGCGCCCGCGCCGCGGCGCGAAACGAGTCCCAGTCGCCGAAGTGGCGCGCGAGGCGCCGCGCGTTGGTCTCGCCGACGTGGCGAATGCCGAGCGCAAAGAGGAACCGGTTGAGCGGGATCGTGCGGCGCGCGTCGATCGCGTTGAAGAGGTTGCGCGACGAGGTTTCGCCGAAACCTTCCCACTCCCGTAAAGGTGGCCGGCCGCGACCGTCGCGCGCGCGAAGCGCGAAAATGTCGGCCGGCGTGCGGATGAGGCCTTCCTTGAAGAAAAGCTCGATTTGCTTGTCGCCGAGCCCTTCGATGTCGAAGGCGTTGCGCGATGAGAAGTGTTTTAAGCCCTCGACCGCCTGCGCCGGGCAGACGAGATGGCCGGTGCAGCGGCGCACGACGTCGGCTTCACCAGTCTTCTCGTCGATCTCGCGCAGCGCCGCCGAGCCGCAGACGGGGCAGGTCTCCGGGAAGACGTATGGCGTTGCGCTTGGCGGGCGCTTGTCGAGCACGACCTCGATAATCTGCGGGATGACGTCGCCGGCGCGCTGCACGATCACCGTGTCGCCGATCCGGACGTCCTTGCGGGCGATCTCGTCCTCGTTGTGCAGTGTGGCGTTCGAGACGACGACACCGCCGACGGTGACGGGTTTGAGCTTGGCGACTGGGGTCAGCGCCCCTGTCCGGCCGACCTGGATTTCGATCGCCTCGAGCACTGTCGTCGCGCGCTCGGCCGGGAATTTGTGCGCGACCGCCCAGCGCGGGCTGCGCGAGACGAAGCCGAGCCGCTGCTGAAGCAAAAGATCGTCGACCTTGTAGACCACGCCGTCGATGTCGTAGCCGAGGCTCGCGCGCTGAGCCTCGATGGCGCGGTAGTGCGCGAGCATCTCCTCTGCCGTGTGGCACAGTTTCGTCAAGGGATTGGTCGGCAGGCCGAAGCGCTCCATCGCGTGGATGGCGCCGAGCTGCGTCGTCGCGAAGCGTTCGCTGACCTGCCCCCAAGCGTAGGCGAAGAAGGCAAGCGGACGCGACGCGGTGATCGTGGGATCGAGCTGGCGCAGCGAACCGGCGGCGAAGTTGCGCGGATTGGCGTAGACCTGCTTGCCGGCCTCGGCCTGGCGGGCGTTGAGCGCGGCGAAATCGGCGAGGCGCATAAAAACCTCGCCGCGCGCCTCGAAGATCCGCGGCGCGCCGTTCAGCCGGTTCGGGATCACGGCGATCGTGCGCACGTTGGCGGTCACATCCTCGCCTTCGAAGCCGTCGCCGCGCGTCGCCGCCTGAACGAGCTCGCCGTTTTCGTAGCGCAGGTTGCACGAGAGGCCGTCGATCTTCGGCTCCGCGACCATGGCGAGTGGCGCCTCCGCCGACAGCCCCAGAAAGCGGCGCACGCGGGCGCAGAACTCGACCACCTCGTCGTCGGAGAATATGTTGCCGAGCGACAGCATCGGCACGGCGTGCCGGACTTTCGCGAATTTCTCCGACGGCGGCGCGCCGACCTTGCGGTTGGCGGAATCCGCGTCCGCAAGCTCGGGATAGGCCGCTTCGAGCGCTGTGTAGCGGCGGCGCAGCCTATCGTATTCGGCGTCGGAGATCGTCGGCGCGTCCTCGACGTGATAGCGCCGGTCGTGCTCGGCGATTTCGGCGCCGAGGCGCGCGTGTTCGGCGCGCGCGTCGGCGAGGGTCGGCGTCTCGGCCGTTGGCCTTTTCGTCATGGGGCGTGAAATTAACGCAGGGCGCAGGCCGACGGAAGGCTGCCTCTGTTCCTGGGCGCCTTCGCCCGCCCGAGGCGACAAGGCGGGGGGCGGCTAGTTTGCCGAGGCGCTCAAGGACGGGTGGCGGTGGGTTTCCGCGCCGCTCGCTTCCGTCTCCGGCGCCCTCGCGTAGTCGGCCTCGATCCAGTCGATCGCACGCACCTGTCGCCGCGCTTCACGCCGCCGCAGCAATTCGTACAGCAGGCGCCGCCGGCCGGACATGCGAGCGAGGAACAGCGTCCCGAAGCCGACCGCCGCGAGGATCAGGATGGCGACGTCGGATTCCCCCTGGAGCACCGGGGCCATCCTCGCGTTTTCGCGGGTGAGCGCCTGTTCGAATTCGGCCAGATCGCGCGCCAGCGACTGGAGTTGAACGTCAGTCTCAGCCGCCATGACCGCGGCGGACGCAATCTGAGCGAGCTCGGCCGGGGTGAGCGCGGCGCCTCTCGTCAGGCCGGGCGCCGCATTCCCCATGGCGAGGGGCGTCTTGGCCTTCTCGATCAGGTCTTCAAACCGCTTTCTGAAACCTTCGATCTCGGTCGCTTTGTCGGGCACAAGTTCGACGGCCTGGTTGAGCGCGTTCCTTGTTTCGCGCACGGCGTCGAGAAAAAGCACGGGCGCCTGTCGTCCGGCTTCGGTGTTGTCGTCATATGCGAGAATGCTGAGGATCGCGTACGGCGCCTTCAAGACAGCGTGCGAGGCGCGAGCCAGTGTCGTGGCTGCGAAGTTCCGCCGCGTAATGAAGTCATCCTGGCGTTTCTCGATCGATTGAAACGCGATCGTGGCGAGCGCGAGCGCGACGACGGCGAGCGCCATCGGCAGGCCGAAAGACCTGGGCCTCGGCTTCGGCGACCAATCGTCACGAAGCTGCATTCAAAGAAACCATCTCTCGTCGGCGAAGCGCGGCGCGCGCCTCGCATTGAAGCGAGATTAGGTTAAGGAATGCGCCTTAAATCCCCGAGCGCGCGCGCTCCCGCCTCTTCCGCAGCGTCGGGCGCGACCCACGCGAACCCTTTCAATTGATGCCGCGCCCAGGTGAACTGGCGTTTGGCATAATGGCGCGTGTCGAGCTTCGCGCGTTCCGCCGCCTCGGCGAGCGTCAGCCGCCCTTGAAGATGCGCGATCAGATGCGGGACCCCATGCGCGCGCATGACGGGCAGCGCCGGATCGAGGCCGCGCTTCATCAAGGCCGCCGCCTCGTCGAGCGCGCCTGCTTCGATCATCGCATCGAAGCGGGCGTCGATGCGCTCATAGAGCGCCGCGCGGTCGGGGTTGAGGAAGAGGCCGGTCCATTCGCCTGGGCAAAGCGCGGGCACCGCGCGCGCCCCCTGGAACGATGCGAGGGGCCGGCCGCTCGCGGCAATGACCTCGAGCGCGCGCAAAGTCCGTTGGCGGTCGGACGGCCTCGAGGCCGCCGCCGTCGCGGGGTCGAGCGCGGAGAGCTCGGCGTGCAGGTCGGCGGTCGGGCGACCCTCCGCCTTGGCGCGGATCGCGGCGCGGACGGCCGCGGGCACGGCGGGCATGTCGGACAGCCCTTCCGTCAGCGCGCGGAAGTAGAGGCCCGTGCCGCCGACGAAGATCGCGGGCGCGTCTCCAATCCCGGCCAGAATCTCGCGCGCGCGTCGCGACCATAAGCCGACCGAGTAGTTGACCGCCCCGTCGATCTCGCCGAACAGGCGATGGGGCGCGATCCGTTCCTCATCTGCGCTCGGCCGGGCGGTCAGGATGCGCAAATCCCTGTATACCTGCATGGAATCGGCGTTGACGATCGTCGCGCCGAACGCGCGCGCGAGCTTAAGCGCGACCGCCGACTTGCCGCTTGCGGTAGGGCCTGCGATGAGGAGCGCCCGCCTCATTCCTTCGTCTCTTCATCCGGAAGCCTCATGTCCGTCCTCGTCGCCACCCTTATCGCCGACCCAAAGGAAGCGCCGCTCAGCGAAGCAACACTCGACCGGGCCGCGCAAGCCCTGCGCGGCATCGAGCGGCGGCAGTGGCTCGATGAGGGCGTCGCGGCGGATATCGTTTTCACAGGCGACATGGAGGCGAAACGCGCCGCGCTCGAGGAGGCGTTCGCGGATGAGCCCATCGACATTATCGTCCAGCATGAGGAAGGCCGTGAGAAGCGCCTGCTCGTCGCCGACATGGACTCGACCCTGATCGGGCAGGAATGCGTGGACGAACTCGCAAGCCTTGCGGGCGTGGGCGCGCATGTCGCCGCGCTGACCGAGCGGGCGATGCGCGGCGACGTCGCCTTCGAGCCGGCGCTGCGCGAGCGTGTCGCGCTGCTCAAGGGGTTGAGCGAGGCGGTGATCGCGGACGTGCTCCGCGACCGCATCACGCTGACCCCCGGCGCGCGGACGCTCGTCAGGACGATGCGGGCGCGGGGCGCGCGCGTCGTCATCGTCTCGGGCGGGTTCCGCCAGTTCACCCGCGCGATCAGCGAAAAGCTCGGCGCCGACGAGGATCGCGCCAACACGCTCGCGGTTCTCGACGGCAAGCTGACGGGCAAGGTCCTCGAGCCGATCCTCGGCCAGGACGCGAAATTGCGCGCTCTCGAGGAGATCGCGGCGGAGATGGCGCTCTCGCTCGCCGAGACGATGGCCGTCGGCGACGGCGCGAACGACCTTCCGATGTTAGAGGCGGCCGGACTCGGCGTCGCCTATCGCGCGAAGCCGAAGGTGGCCGCGGGCGCGCGAGCCCGGATCGATCACGGCGACCTGACCGCGCTCCTCTACGCGCAGGGGATCAAGCGCGAGGCGTTCGTCGAGGGGTGAGCGAGGGGACAAAGGCCCGGATGCCCAGAGCCACATTTCTTCTTGCCGCGGCCTGCCTCTTAGCGTCCGTCGCGTTCTCCGGCGCCGCGGCGGCGGACGGGCGCCAGGCGCGCCCGAACGGCCTGCCGTCCGACCCCGCCATTTTCCCGATCGGTGTGTGGCTGCAATCGCCGCGGTTCGCCCCCGAATATCAGGCGATCGGCGTCAATCTTTTCGTCGGCCTCAACAAGGGCCCGACCGAAGATGAGCTCGCCGAACTCGCAAGAGATGGCATGCCGGCCTTCGCCGAGCAGAACGACGTCGGCCTCGGCTCGCCGAACGCGAACATGATCCGGGGTTGGCTTCTCAAAGAGGACGAGCCGGACAACGCACAGGCTCTACCGTCGGGCGGCTGGGGACAGTGCGTGCCGGCGAAGGCGGTCGTCGCGGAAACGCGCGCCATCAAGGCGAAGGACCCGACTCGGCCGGTGCTCGTCAGTTTCGGTCGCGGAGCGGCCGACCCGTCCTGGATGGGACGGGGGAACTGCACGGGAGATTTGGCCTATTACGGCGAAGCCGCGGTCGGCGCCGACATCCTCGCCTTCGACATCTATCCGGTGTCGTCAGGCTATGGAGATGAGCTCGATTATCCGGCCCGCGGAGTGATGCGCCTCAAGGCGGCGGCGCAGGCCGGGCAGCATGTCTGGGTCATCATCGAAACGACGCGCGGCGGCTGGCGGAATGCGCGCGTAACCCCGGCCGAGCTGAGGTCCGAGATCCTGCTCGCAGTCACCGCCGGCGCGGACGGCGTCATCTATTTCGCGCACGAGTGGACCGGCGGGTTCCGCGAAGACGGCCTCTTCCGCTACCCCGAAATCGTCCGGGCGGTGAGGGATACCAATGCGCTCCTCATGCGCCTCGCGCCGGCCATCAACAGTCCGACGATCGAGGGCCGCGTCGCCGCGTCGGGGACGATCCCGTTCATGACGATGCTGAAGGAGCAGGGCGGCGCGCTCTACCTTTTCGCCGGATCGACGGACCCGAAGCCCGGCTCAGCTGCGTTCGCGGTTCAGGGCGCCGGCGACGGGCGCGCCGAGGTCGTGGGCGAGGACCGGCAGGTTCCGATATCGAACGGCGTCCTCCGCGACGACTTCAAGGGCTACGAGGTCCACATCTACCGGATAAGCCGCGGGGGGTAGAGGGGGCGGCTACGCCGCCTGATCGGAAATGCGCCCGAGGCTCTCTTCGCGGCCGAGCACGGTCAGCACGTCGAAAATGCCCGGCGAGGTCGAGCGGCCGGTGAGCGCGGCGCGCAACGGTTGGGCGACCGCGCCGAGCTTCGCCCCCGTCGCCTCGGCGTAGGCGCGCACGACGCCTTCGAGCGCGGGACCTGTCCATTCCGAGACTTCGCTGAGCTTCGGCACGAGCGCAGCCAGGTGCGTGTGTCCGCCGCGCGCGAGAATGTCGGCCGCCTTCTCATCCATCGCCAACGGCCGCTCGGCGAACAGGAAGGTCGCGCCGTCGAGAAGCTCGACCAGGGTCTTGGCGCGCTCTTTCAGGCCGGGAATTGCGGCGCGCAGCTGGGCGCGCTTGCGATCGTCGAGCTTCGCCGCGACCTCTGGTCCGCGTGGCAAATAGGGGAGCGTGTCGATGAGGGCCTTGAAGAGTTCGTCGTCGCTTGCGGCGCGCATGAAATGGCCGTTCATGTTCTCGAGCTTGGCAAAATCGAAGCGCGAGGCGGAGCGGCCGATCGCCGAAAGGTGGAAGGCGGCGATGAGCTCGTCGGTGGTGAAAAACTCCTTGTCGCCATGGCTCCAGCCGAGCCGCGCGAGATAGTTGCGCAGGGCGGCCGGCAGATAGCCCATGGCGCGATAGGCCTCGACGCCGAGCGCGCCGTGGCGCTTCGAGAGCTTCGCGCCGTCGGGCCCGTGGATCAGCGGGATATGCGCCCAGACGGGGATGTCCCAGCCGAGCGCCTGATAGATCTGCGTCTGCCGCGCCGCGTTGGTCAGGTGGTCGTCGCCGCGGATCACATGCGTGACGCCCATGTCGTGATCGTCGACGACGACGGCGAGCATGTAAGTCGGGTTGCCGTCGGAACGCAGGAGCACGAGGTCGTCGAGGTCTTTGTTGGGGAAGGTGACCTTGCCTTGCACCTTGTCGTCGATGACTGTCTCGCCTTCCTGTTGCGCGCGCAGCCGGATGACCGGCGCGACGCCCAGGGGCGCCTCGGCAGGATCGCGGTCACGCCAGCGCCCGTCGTAGCGCATCGGCCGGCCTTCGAGCCGCGCCTTCTGGCGCATGTCCTCGAGCTCTTCGGTGCTGGCGTAGCAGCGATAGGCGGCGTTTCGCGCCAGCATCTCGTCGACGACTTCGCGGTGGCGCGTGGCGCGGGCGAACTGGCTGATCGCCTCGCCGTCCCAATCAAGCCCGAGCCATTTGAGACCGTCGAGGATCGCATCGACCGCGGCTTCCGTCGAGCGCTCGCGGTCGGTGTCCTCGATGCGCAGGAGGAAGGTCCCGCCGAAGCGCCTGGCGTAGAGCCAGTTGAACAAGGCCGTGCGCGCGCCGCCGATGTGCAGGAAGCCGGTCGGGGAGGGCGCGAAGCGGGTGACGACGTGAGACATGGACGAGAGGCCTTCAGGAACTCAGCGCGACCGCGTTGCCAAGAACAGAAAGCAACACCGTCATCGCGAGGGTCAGCGAGGCGATCCAAAGATGAAGGACCGAGGCTGCGGCTCTGGATCGCCGCGTCGCTTCGCTCCTCGCGATGACGATCTAGCAGAAGGCGCCTGCGGCGGCAAAGCTGCATCGGACGTTCCCTTCAACGCACGCGATGATAGACTGCTCCCATCGAAACCGGCGTGCGGCGAAAGGGCGATATGGACTTCGTCTTCATGTTGACGCGCAACGACGCGACGGTCGAGAACGCGCTTGACCTGATCGAGGTGGCGCGTCCCTTGGGATTGAAGCATATCGGCTTCAAGGACGTGGGCGCCGAAGCGTCGAAGCTGAAGCGGCTGACCGAGGCGATCCGCGCGGGCGGCGCGGCGGTGTGGATGGAAGTCGTCTCCACGAGCCGCGACGACGAGCTGCGGTCGATTGCGCTGGCGCGCGATCTCGGCGTCGATTGGCTCATGGGCGGGGTGCATGCCGAGGAGGCGTTGCAGATCCTCGCAGGGAGCGCGCCGCGCTATCTGCCCTTCGCCGGCGCGCCGCAAGGCCATCCGACGAAACTCGGCGGCTCGGCCGCGGACGTCGAGGCGCATTGCCGCGCGTTCGCGAGGAAAGGCTGCGCGGGCGTCGACATCCTCGCCTATCGCGCGACCGAAGCCGCGCCGCTCGACCTCGTCGCCGCCTGCCGGCGCGGACTGGGCGACAAGGGAACGGTCGTCGTCGCGGGATCGGTGAATTCCTCCGCACGCATCGCCGCCATTCGCGCCGCGGGCGCCGACGCCTTCACGATCGGCACGTCGGCGATCGAAGGCTCGTACGCCCCCGGCGCCGGACCGCTCGCGGCGCAGCTCAAGGCGGTGCTCGCGGACTGCGGCGCGGCGGGGTGAGCGACTGCGCTCACTTCGCGAGCTTGTCGAGCGCTCGCTTCATCGCCTGCGTGCCTGCTTCCAGCGCCCTGGACAATTGGGGTTTGACCTCATCGGGCAGGAAGTCGGCGACCCAGACGACGGTCGCGCCGCCGTCGGCGCGCGGCGATACCTGCAGCGAGGCGTTATAGTGGGTCGCGTATCCGCCTTCGGCCGTCCAGACCAGCCGGCGGGCCTCGTCGTCGAGGGTGACGATCGGCTCGCGGATGACCATGCCGTTGACGAAGGTCACGACGCGGGCGCCCGGCTCCAGCCTCGTGTCGGTGACAAAACCCGGCGCCAGGCGCGTATGCACGGCTCCGATATCGCGAATCACCGCCCAAACGTCTTCGGCGGATGCGGCGGTGTCGAGAGAGGTTCGAATGGTCGCCATCGTCACGCTCCGAGATGCAGGGCTTCGAGCCGGTAGCCGTCGGGATCGATCACAAAGGCGGCGAAATAATCCGGGCCATAGTCCGCGCGGATGCCCGGCTTGCCGTTGTCGCGTCCGCCCGCGGCAAGCGCTGCTGCATGGAAGCGCGCGACGCTATCGCGGTCGGGCGCCGCGAAGCAGACATGCAGTCCCGACTTCGGATCCTCGGGAACCGGCGAATCCGTGAGGTTGACCCAAAAGCCCGCCGCTTGCTTGCCGTAGCCGAGCGAGTCATCGCCCGTGCTCAAACGCCGGTAGCCGATCGCCTCCAGCGTCGGGTCGTAGAAGGCCTTCGCTCTTGCGATGTCGCGAACGCCGATCGAGATATGGTCGAACATGGGGTCAGCCTCTTTTCATGGGCATGAAGAGCCGGTGCGGCTCGTGGTTCGAGGCAATTTACTTAGGCACACGATGAACGGCTTGGGGAAAATTGCTATGATTGACGCATGAACGCGCGTCCGATTCCGAAGCCTGCGACAAACGCGACGGCGCGCGCGCCGTCCGTTAAGCGCATCGCAGGCGGCGAGACCTGGAGCGTGAGCGAGATCGTCTGCTCCGCAGGCCCCGCCGATCGCCCTTACGAAGAGCGGCACGACGGCTTCAGCGTCGCGGCGGTCCTCGAAGGCTGCTTCACCTATCGCACGGGTTCCGGCGCGAGCCTCCTCTATCCCGGAGCGCTGCTGCTTGGAAACAGTCGCGCATGCTACGAATGCGGGCATGAGCATGGGCGCGGCGACCGCTGCGTTTCTTTCAATGTGCGCGAGGACGCGTTCGAGGAGATTGCTGCGGTCGCCCGCTCGCGTAGCCGCAAACCGTTCGGCCAGCCGATGCTGCCCGCGTCGAACCGGCTGACGCCGCTCATCGCCGCGATCCAGAGGTTGCGTGACGGCGCTTCGCCGATGCGCGCCGAGGAGCTCCTGATTTCGCTCATCGAGACCGTCGTCGCCGCGCTCAACGAAGGCGCCCGCGCGCTCCCTACGCCTTCAGGGTGGGAGACCAGGCGCGTGGTGGACGTTGTGCGCGCGATCGAGGAGCGGCCGGACGATGCGGTCGACCTCGCCGGACTGGCGGCGATCGCGGGCCTGAGCAAGCATCATTTCCTGCGCGTGTTCCGCAGGCTGACCGGCATGACGCCCTATCAGTATGTGCTTAGCGCCAGGATGGCGCGAGCCGCGCGCTGGCTCGCGACTTCGAAGGAATCCGTGCTGACGATTGCGCTCGACAGCGGCTTCGGCGATCTCTCGACCTTCAACGCCCGTTTCCGCGCGACGTTCGGAACGACGCCGTCGAAATATCGGACGGGATCCTGAACTTTCGTTGGGAAGGGGGTCACGCCAATTCGTCGCAGCGATTACACGCTGGCGATTCTGAAGCCGCCGGCTTTGAGCCTCCAACCTGACATGTTTGTATGGGAGCCAGCATGTGCGCTAAGAATCAGGTATGGTGCAACCGTACGGTTGTGCCTCTCTCGGGGGAGAATGGTCGGGATGAACTATTCGAGCGACATCGTTCGGGAATTGGACGATTGGCTGGGGCGGATGAGCACGGACGCTCGGCTGGGGAAGCGCAACGGCGAGGCACCGGATTTCGAGATCGACCTTCTGCGGCGCACGATCGACGAGATCAACGCGTTGCGTGAGACGCTCGGCGAGCGACGGGGGACGCGATCGATCGCCGCCGAGGAGCTGAACGCGAGCAACGACGAATAATTCACATCGCTAGCCGGCGCATTTTAAGCGTTCGGCAAGGCCGTCGAGCGTGCGGCTCTTTCTTCCGCGCGCGCGTTGTGCTTATTGTAAGCCATGTCAACTTCCGGGCGCCCGGGCGTTCTCTCGGCGACCGCGGGCCTTGCGCGCGCGGTCGCATGGGCGCCCGACTGGCGGAAGGCGTTCGATCATGCGCTCGCGGGCGAGGTCGAGGAGCGGCGGTTCTTCCTCTGGCTGCCGGTCATGGGCATGGGCGGCGTCGCGCTCAATCTCGCGGCCGACCGCGAGCCGGTCCTGTGGCTGCCGGCGGCGCTGACGGCGACCTTCGCCGCCATCGCCTGGGCTTCGCGGGCGCGACCGATCGCGCTCGGCGTTTCGCTGGCGTTGGCTGCGCTCTTCGCGGGTTTCCTAGCGATGTCCCTGCGCACGGCGCGAGTCGCGGCGCCGGTCATCGACCGCATCCGCATCGTCGACCTCGAAGGCTACGTCGAGGAGGTCGACTTGCGGTCCGTCGGCGCGCGCCTGATCATCTCGATCGCGGACGCCGACGGCATGCCGCGGGAAAAAGTCCCATCCCGCGTGCGGGTGACGACGCGTAAGGCCCCGAACGTCGCCGCAGGCGACTTCGTCGCGCTGAAAGCGCGCCTCCTGCCGCCTTCGCATGCGGCTATGCCGGGCGGATACGACTTCGCCCGCGATGCGTTCTTCGCCGGCGTCGGCGCCGTCGGATCGACGCTCGGCGCCATCAAGGTCATGCCGCCGCCGGGCGACGCGACCTTGCGCCAAAAGTTCAACGCGGCGATCGACCACGCGCGCAATCGCCTCGCGCTGCGCGTCAACGGCGTAATCGGGGGCGATGAGGGCGCGATCGCCGCGGCCATGGTGACGGGCAAGGGCGACTTCCTCTCGAACGACGCCAAGGACCTCATCCGCGAGGCCGGCATCTTCCACATCATCACGATCTCCGGCGTGCAGATGACGCTGGTGGCGGGCATCTTTTTCGTCGTGACCCGCCGACTGCTGGCCCTGTCGCCCACATTGGCGCTGAAATATCCGATCAAGAAATGGGCGGCCGCGGTCGCGATGGCGGGCTCGCTTCTCTACGACGTCGTGACCGGCTCGCGCGTGGGGACCGAGCGCGCGCTCGTCATGACTCTGATCGTGCTCGGCGCGGTGATCATGGACCGGCGCGCGCTGACCATGCGCAATCTCGCCTTTGCGGTCATCGCGGTCATCGCGATCGAGCCGGAAGCGATCCTCGGCGTGAGCTTCCAGCTCTCCTTCGCGGCGGTCGCGGCGCTGGTCGCGGTGATGGAGGCGCGGCTCGTCGCCATGGAGAACGACCCCGATCCGTATCTGCCGAAGCGCGGGGCGCGTGAGCCGCTGCCGTTTGCCGACCTCCTGCACAAGCCGCTCGCGCTCCTCTTCGCGACCGCATGCGCGACGAGCGCGACCGCCTCGTTCATGGCCTATCACTTCCACGACCTCAGCCCCTATGTCTTGATCGGCAATCCGCTGACATTGACGATCATCGAGTTCTTCGCAGTGCCGGGTGCGCTTCTCGGCGCGGCGCTCTATCCGCTCGGGCTCGATGGGCCGGTTTGGCTCTATGTCGGGGCGGGCATCAAATTCATCCTGTGGGTAGCGCGATTCATTGCCGAGGCCCCCGGCTCGACCCTGCATGTGCGCGCGTTCGCGCCGTTCGCGCTGCCTTCGCTTGCGCTCGCGGTCATGAGCGCGACGATCTGGCGGACCTGGGTCTTCCGGGCGAGCGCGATTCCGCTCGCTTTTCTCGGCCTCATCGGCGCGACGCAGGGGCCGCGCTTCGACGTCATCGTCGCCCCCTCGGGCGAGCAGGCCGCGGTGCGCGACGCTGACGGCCTTTTGCAGATCGTCGGCAAGCGCTTCAACGCCTTCGCCGCCGAACAATGGCTCAGCGCAGACGGGGACGGACGCGACCCGGCGCAAGCGCGCGATCAGAATGCGCCCTGCGACCGGCTCGGCTGCGTCGCCGACTTGCCTGAGGGGGAATCGCTCTCGATCGTGATCGACCGCATGGCGTTCGACGAAGACTGCGCGCGCGCCGAAGTCGTGGTCAGCGCGCTGACCGCGCCCGAACGTTGCCAGGCCAAATACGTGCTCGACGAGAAGGCGCTGGCGCGTCTCGGCGCGGTGGGTCTCACCTTCAGCGACGAAGCGGGCTTCACGCTGACGAGCGACCGATCTTCCTTGCAGAACCGCCCGTGGTCGCCTGCGCCGATAGGGCCGCGGGACGACCGGATCGTGCGTCCGGGCACTCATGCAACGTCGCATGGCGCCGACCCCGCGGACCCGCCTGTCGAACCGGATGATGCGCGGTAGGAAATAGCCCGTTCGGGGTGGTCGCGAGCGCAGCGCCAAACTTTGCTGCGACCCCGCCGCAGCTTAGAGCATGATGAAATTCCGTGTTGAACCAACGCCGTCATTGCGAGGAGCGTGAGCGACGAAGCAATCCAGCAGCCGTGAGGCGCGCCCGACGTTCCCCTGGATTGCTTCGCTTCGCTCGCAATGACGGAATGAATCGGCTTGAATTCATCCCGCTTCAGGAGCCCGTCACTTTCCGAGGTGCTTGTCGAAGAAGGCGGCAATCTCGCCAAACGCGACCGCGGTCTCGGGCAAGCGGTCGTCGAACTGATATTGTGCGTGCGACTGGCCTTCGTACACCTCGAGCTCAGCCTCCACGCCGGCCGCGCGCAGAGCGCGGTGTGACCGCACGGTGTTGCTCAGCAAGAGATCGCGCGTGCCGGTAGTGAGGATGGTGGGCGGGAATCCGTGCATGTCGCCGTAGACCGGCGACAGCAGCGGATCCTTGAGGTCGTGGCCATTCGCGTACACGACCGTCGCCGCATGGCAGAACCCGTTTGGCGACACCAACACGTTGTCGACGAACTCATTGGTGTTGAAGCTGTCGCCAGTCCTCGTGGCGTCTGACATCGGCGTGCCGGCTGAAATGGCGCCCGGCAACGCCACGCCTTGCTCCTTGGCCCGCAGAATCACTTCCAAGGTCAAGGCGCCGCCCGCCGAGGTTCCGAAGATCGCGATGTTCTTGGGGTCGGTCGCGCGTTGAGCGGCCTTGTACACCGTGAGCACGTCGTCGATGGCGGCGGGGAAGTAGGCCTCGGGCGGCATTCGGTAGTCGACCGAGATCACCTTGAAGTGCTCTAACCCGGCCATGATCATGGCTTCGGTCGCTCCCGCTTCGCCTGGGAACAGAACGTAGCATCCGCCGTGCGCGTGAATGAGAAGCCGGTTGCGGTTTTCGGGCGGGATCTCGTCGGGCGTCACGACGAAGACTTTCACGCCGTCCATTGTCGCCGGCTCGATCTTCACATGTAACCGCGCGGCCATGGCAGGAATCGTCGGCACGATTCCGGCATCCATTTTGTCGGCGGCCTTGCGCCATTCCTCACCGGTCTGCCAAAGATCATGCCAAGCCGAATTGAGGGGCGCTGCGATCAATTTCTGCATGCCGGGGCTGACATCCGTCGGAACCGGCAGCGACTTCGCCGGGACCTCCCGCGGCGCCAAGGCCGCTTCGTCGGCCCTCGCGACGGGTGAGACAACGGTGAGCGGCGCAATGGCGAGCGAGGCCAATGCGAGCTTCTTAAGCTTGTTTGGCTTCATGAGCGTTTCCCTGGCTGATCCGGCGTTCGCGTGACCGCCGTTGGGATGAATAATCTGCGCCCTTCCGTTGGCGCCCTCAAGGCGAATCCGGCGCCTCAAGCTGTCCCGCGAAACGGGACCGGCCGGAACGCAGCCCCGCGCCGAATTTTCTGTTGTCGAGGCGCGCTTCTTCGTAGAATTTGCCCGAAAGCGCGACGCTGCGGCGCCATAAGCCGACGATTGTGACGTCGGCGGCCGCAACTGGAGACGGACATGCGACGCAGAACCTTCATCGCCGGCGCCGCGTTCGCGGGCTCGGCGCCCTTGCTCGCGACGACCACGAAGGCCGCCGAGGACTCGATCGTCGAGCGGTTCGCCGCGACCTTGAGCGCGCATGACATCGACGCGTTCGCAACGCTTTTCGCGGAAGGCTATGTCAATCATCAGGTCAGCGCCGCCGCCCCGCCGCGCGCCGCCGGCGTCAAGCCGAAGGCCGCGACGGTCGCCTTCTTCGCCGCGCGCCTGAAGGCCCTGCCGGACCTGAAAGTCTCGATCGAGACGAGCCTCGCCGAGGCCGACAAGGTCGCGGCGAGCTTCGCTTACGAGGGCACGAACCAAGGCCCCTACTACGGCTTCACGCCGACGGGGAAACGGATCTTCTTCACCTCGTGCGACATCTTCCGCGTCTCCGGCAGTCAGATCATCGAGCATTGGGGGATGGGCGACATTGCGGGGATCGTCGCGCAATTGAAGGGCTAGCGCCGAACCATGATTCGCTTGAGCCACGAGCGACGAGAGCCTGGGGGAATTGCGGAATGGCGTGGGTTTACCTGATCGCGCTTTCGGTCGGCGCCTGGTGCGCGTGGGCATTGATCACCTACATGCCGCTCAGCCACCTGTCGGTGACGACGCTTACGCGCCTTCACTTCGCCTTTGCGCCGGTCATCGCGTTCGTCGTTTCGGCGGCGCACAAGCTCATCGCCCCCGACTTCGAGCCCGTGTTGCGGGCAGCGGTGCTGACGATCCTGGCTACGCCGCTCGACCCGACCATCGTCGCGCCTCTCTTTGACCGGAACTTTGCGCCGTTCCGGAGCAGCGTCGTGAACTGGCTGCCGCTGCCGGCGATTTTTCTCGCGAGTTTGGCTGCGGGCGTCCTGGTTCCGGCCTGAATGCTTGCCGGAATCGAAGAGGCGCTCAAGACGGAAGCTTGCTCGCCGCAAGCGCGACGCGCTTGGTGAAGTCTGCGATCATTGTCTTGAGTTCCGGCTCCGTGATCAAGGTGATCGCCTTCTCGGGGTCGACCCACTGGACGATCCTTTGCGCGAACTCGGGCCAGACCTCGCTTTGTCGTTTCACCAGCAAGGGGAAAACCTTGACCTCGCAAGCGACCCGGGCACCGGTCTCCTCGATGAGCTTGTCATAGTGAAAAACGCCAATCGGTTTCGACCCAACTCTGCCGCTGACCCCGGCTTCCTCGAAGGCCTCGCGAGCGGCCGACTTCGCCGGCCTCAAGGCCTTGATCGGCCAGCCCTTGGGAACGATCCAGCGCCGCGACTGGCGCGTCGTGACGACAAGAACCTCCAGCAAGGCGCTGTCGGTGAACCGATAGGGAAGCGCGCCGTATTGAACCCGGGCGACCGGTCCGGCTTTCCTCCTGGTGGGTTTGCGAGCGATCTTCCCGTCTCCTGAGTCGAGGCTATCATACGCGGTGCTGGCCGCCTGTAAACATTTCCGCGCACGGCGCCTCTCGGTTCAAAAGAACGGGGCTGGAAAATAAAAAGGGCGCCCCGAAGGCGCCCCGGAACCCGTCCCCTGAAAGGCTCGGCTACTTGATCTTCGTCTCCTTGAACTCGACGTGCTTGCGCGCGACGGGATCGTACTTCTTGAACGCCAGCTTCTCCGTCTTGGTGCGGGCGTTCTTCTTCGTGACGTAGAAGTAGCCGGTGTCGGCGGTCGAGAGCAGCTTGATCTTGAGCGAGGCGGCCTTGGCCATGTCGTACAGTCCCTGAACGATTGGCGCGGCAAGGGCGCCGGAAACGGAAAAGAGCCCGCGGGAAGCTTGCGGGCTCATGAGCGCCGAGGAACATAGTCGCGCCCGTCGCGAAGTCAAGCCGGACATCCCGCGTTCGCCGGCCGTTCGCCTTCCCATTCGGGCGCCGCTATCCTGATGGCCGACGCTTCCCCTATGCGAAACGTGCGTCCGGTTCGGGAGAGAAAGCCTGGTGAAGAGCCTCTATTCGGGTCCGGTTTTCGAGATGGCCCGCGACCAGTTTCACGTCATCGCCGATCACCTCAATATCCCCGAAGACGACCGCGACCGCCTTCTCTATCCGAAGCGCTCGATCGTCGTCTCCTGCCCGATCCACATGGACGACGGGCGCGAGCAGGTCTTCACGGGCTTCCGGGTGCAGCACCATCTGACGCTCGGCCCCGCGAAGGGCGGCACGCGCTTCGCCCCGTCGGTCGACATCGGCGAGATCGCTGCGCTCGCGATCTGGATGAGCTGGAAATGCGCTCTTGCCGACTTGCCTTACGGCGGCGGCAAGGGCGGCGTCGCGGTCGATCCGCGCATGCTTTCGCTCAACGAGCTCGAGAATTTTTCGCGCCGCTATATGCAGGAGATGATCCCGTTCGTCGGGCCGCGGGTCGACGTGATGGCGCCGGACCTGGGCACCAACGAACAGGTAATGGCCTGGTTCATGGACACCTATTCCATGTACCAGGGCATCACCGTGCCCGAGATCGTGACCGGCAAGCCGGTCGGCACGGGCGGCACGCTGGGGCGGCGCGAGGCGACCGGCCACGGTGTCGCCTTCCTCGCGTTCCGCGCGATGGAGGCGCTCAACGTCGATCCCGCCGGCTCGACGGCGATCGTGCAGGGCTTCGGCAACGTCGGTTCGCATGCGGCGCTGGGGCTTGCGGCGCGCGGCGTCAAGCTCATCGGCGTCAGCGACCACGCCGCCGCCTACTACGATCCGCACGGCCTGCCGGTCCGCGCGCTGGTAGATCATGTCGCGAAGGCCGGCTCGCTCGCCGGCTGGTCGAGCGAGGCCGCGATCGGCGCGCGCGAGCTTCTGGAGCAGCCCTGCGCGGTGCTCGCGCCTTGCGCGGTCGAGCGGGTGATCGACGCCGAACTCGCGCGGCGCCTGCGCTGCCGCATCATCGCCGAAGGCGCGAATGGCCCGACGACGCCCGAGGCCGACCTGGTGCTGGCCGAGCGCAACGACGGGATCTTCGTCATCCCCGACATTCTCTGCAACGCGGGCGGCGTCATCGTCAGCTACTTCGAATGGGTGCAGGACCTGCAGCAATACTTCTGGTCGAAAGACGAGGTGATGGACCGGCTCGAGCGGGCGCTCGACCGCTCATGGTCGATGGTCGCCAATCGCGCCAGGCGCGACGGCGTCCCCAACCGCACCGCGGCGATGGCGATCGGCGTCGAGCGGGTGAGAAAGGCCAAGCAGGCGCGGGGGCTGTTCCCATGAGGCCTCCCAGCCCTGCGCCGCAGAGCGGCCCCGTCGGCGATGACCGGACTCCGCGCTTCTCGGGCCTTGTGCGCGACGCGGGCGCAGGCGACATGACGGCCGTGCGGGATATCTATGCGCGATACGTGCTGCACTCGCTGGTAACTTTCGAGGAGACGCCGCCGACGCTCGACGAGATGATTGCGCGCCAGCACAAGTCGACCGAGATCGGCCTGCCTTACCTCGTCGCGGAAGCACGAGGACAAATCCTTGGCTTCGCCTATGCCGCCCCCTACCACGCGCGGCCCGCCTATCGCTTCACGATCGAGGATTCGGTCTACGTCGCCAATGGTTTCGGCCGTCACGGCATAGGCTCCGCCCTTCTCGGGGAGGTGATCGTTAGGTGCGAGAGCGGACCTTGGCGCCAGATGGTCGCAGTCGTCGGCGATAGCGCCAACGCCGGCTCGATCGAGCTGCACCGGCGGTTCGGGTTCGAACTCATGGGCATTCTGCGATCAGTGGGGTTCAAGTTCGGTCGCTGGGTCGATACGCCGATCCTGCAACGCAGTCTCGCGTCGGGCGACAGCCAATCGCCGGCGGCGGACTGATCGAGGGCCGATGCGCGCGATCGCGCCGGCGCAAACTGAGGCCGCGCCCGGTCGGCGCCGCTATTTGCTGCCAACCGCCGGCGGCTTGACGACGCCGACGATTGGCCCGATCGGCTCGCCTTCGTCGTCGCGCTTAAGTTCGGGCGCGTAAAGCGATGACACCGAGCCATCGAGGAAGAGCGCGTTCTGACAGCCAAGCCCGTCGCGGAACAGGCGCGCGAACGTGTCGAAGGTGACGGGGTCGTCGGCGATGGCGAACACGACCGCGCCGCCGTCGCCGATGCCGACGCCGTTGCGGATCTTCGCAGACGTCCCGGTCGGCAGGATCCTTGGATGGATCTTGCCGTCGACGATCAGCATCGGCCCCGACTGGGTCGCGTAGCGCGCGGCCGGCGGGTTGGCGAGATAGCGGCTCGTTTCGGCGACGCCGGCGACGCCGTCGCCGACCCAGAACACGCCGTTCGGCTTCATGTGAAAATTGGTCGCGCCGCCGCGCGTGTTGGCGTCATGAAGCTTGCTGCGGTTCTCGACATAGAGGCCGACCGGCGACTGGTCTTGCCTGAACATGCCGGCGTTCATCGCAAAGGCTAGCTCGCGGCCCTTCGCTTTGAGCGCGCCTGCGACGGCGGACAGCGAACCATAGGGCTTATCGTCCGCGCCTTTCCAAAAGAGGCGGATATCGTCATGGCGCGGGTCGAACACGCAGACCGTGAAATTCGCGCCTTCGAACCTTTTCGGCGCGCAGCCGGCAAATGCCGGCGTGACGCACGCACTGACAATGAAGCTCAGAAGACCTGCCAAAGCGGCGGAACCGCTGCGCGCCATTGGCTTCAACCCTTCGTCGAACTCGCCTCTGTTTCCCATCGCGCCAGTTCACGCGCCGAATCTGGACGCTAACGAAAGGATAGACCTGTCAGCCGATTCGCGCCATCGGGCGTGTCGTCGCATTGGCGCGTTGCGCCGCCGAAGGCCGCCCGGAGGCGGCCTCTCCCTTGGCGTGGATCCGGCTCGCGGCGGAGGCGACTACAGCACTTTGCCCGGATTCATGATCCCGTTCGGGTCGAGCGCGGCCTTGATCGCGCGCATGACCGAAAGCGCCGCCGGGTCCTTGGTTCGTGCGAGCAGATCGCGCTTCAGGCGACCGACGCCGTGCTCGGCGGAGAATGAGCCGCCGAGGCGCGCGACGATGGCGTGAACCACCTCGTTCATCGCGTCCCACTTCGCAATGAAGGCGGCCTTGTCCGCGCCCACGGGCTGCGACACGTTGAAATGGATGTTGCCGTCGCCGAGATGGCCGAACGCAACGACGCGCGCGTTCCGTTCGAACGCGAGAACGGCGCGAGTCGCTTCGTCGAGGAGCACGGGCACGTCGCCAACCGCAACTGAGACGTCGTGCTTTATCGACCCGCCCTCTCGGATCTGCGCCTCCGGAATCAACTCGCGCAGCTTCCAGAATTCATGCCGCTGATCGAGTGAAGCAGCGATCGTCGCGTCCTCGATTATCCCGCGCTCGAACGCGGCCTCGAGCGCGCCAGCGAACGCCTCGTCGAACCCTTGAGCGATCTGCGACGACGCTTCCATGAGCACGTACCAGGCGTATTCGCCTGCGAGCGGGGCGCGCGCAAGGCCGTTCGCCACTGTCATGTCGTAGGCCATGCGCGCAATGAGTTCGAAGCTCGTCACGCCCGCCCCGAGCCGCTCGCGCGCGAGCGCCAGAAGTTTCAGCGCATCCTCGGGGCTCGCGAGTCCGGCGAAGGCGGTCGCGCGCGCCCGCGGATTGGGGAAAAGCCTGAGCGACGCGGCGGTGACGATGCCGAGTGTCCCTTCCGAGCCAACGAACAGGTCCTTGACGTCGTAGCCTGTGTTGTCCTTGCGCAGCTTCGAGAGCGCATTCACGACGCGCCCGCCGGCGAGCACCGCCTCGACGCCGGTCACGAGCTCGCGCGCGTTGCCGTAGGCGATCACCGCCACGCCGCCCGCGTTGGTCGAGACGTTGCCGCCGATGGTGCAGCTTCCCTCGGCCGCTAGCGACAGCGGAAAGAGCCGGTCTGCGGCGAGCGCCGCGGCCTGCGCTTCGGCGAGCGTGACGCCGGCCTCGCACACCATCACGTCGGCGTGCGGATCGACCTCGCGGATCGCTTTCAGCCGCTGGGTCGAAAGTACGATCTGGCCGCCGCTCTCATCCGGAGTCTGGCCGCCGACAAGCCCGGTGTTGCCCCCTTGCGGCACGATTCCGATTCCAGCCTCGTTGCAGAAGGCGGCGATCGCGGCGACTTCCTGCGTCGTGCCTGGGCGCACCAGCGCAAGCGCCTTGCCCCGGTAAAGTCCGCGCGGCTCGATGAGGGAGCCCGCGAAGAGAGCGGGATCGGTCAGGAGATGACGCGGCCCGACGATCGCCTCGAGTGCGGCAATCGCAGCGTTGCGCATCGTCGCGTTCACTTAAAGCAGCCTCCGCACGCGCGCCTTCGCTCTCGGGCGGCGAAAGGCGGCGGCGATCTCGACATGGGGCGAGTAGCGGAACTGGTCAAGCGGCGCGACGGTCTCCAGGCGAAAGCCGCCCTCGGTCAGAATGCGCGCGTCGCGGGCGAAGGTCGTCGCGTTGCACGAGATCGCGACAACCAGCGGCAGCGCGCTCGCCGCGAACGCGTGCGCCTGCGCTTCGGCGCCCGCGCGCGGCGGATCGAACAGAGCGCCGTCGAAGCCCGCGAACTCTGCGGCCTGAAGCGGTCGCTGGAAGAGGTCGCGCGTCTCAGCCACGACTTTGCGCAGGCCCTGGGTTCCGGCCGCGCCGCGCTTCAACGCGCCGATCGCGGCGGCGTCGGAATCGACGGCGAGGACCTCGCTCATGCGCGCGAGGCGGAGCGCAAACGCTCCCGCGCCGCAGAAGAGGTCGGCGACTCTTCTGCATGTCCCGAGCGCCTCCTCGGCAAACGCGGCGAGCCAATTCTCCCCCGCTTCGGTCGCCTGCAGGAAGCCTCCCGGCGGCAGCGTGACCATCGCATCGCCGAAGGCGACGCATGGGCTGCGACGCTCGATCACGACCGCGCCGTGATTGGAGACGCGTGCAAGGTCGAGCTTTTGCGCCGTGCGCATGAGCTTCTGCGATTCGATAAGAGCAAGCGGACCCGAGCCGCGCAGGTCGACGTCGAGTCCGTCGCGCGTCGCCGTCACCCAGATGTCGAGCGGCCTCGCGAGGCCGCGCAGGTCGCGCGCAAGCGCACGAGCCGCGTCGATCGCGCCCGTCATGGAAGGCGCGAACAACGGGCAAGCGTCGATCGAGACGATGTCGTGCGAACGCGCGCGCATGAAGCCGACTTCGTCCGGCCTCCCATGCGGAAAACGCGCGTGGAAGGTCGCGCGCCGCCGGCCGGCCCCATGCGCGTCGACGAGCGGCCCGACCTCGGCCGCGACGCCAGCGCGCGTCAAGGCCGCGACGACGAGCCCGCGTTTCCACTCGCGATAAAGAGCCTCGGACATGTGTTGCCCCGCGCAGCCGCCGCAGCGTCCGAACCACGGACAGAACGGCTTTGCGCGCTCAGCGCTCGAGGTGAGCAAGTCTACGAGCTTGCCCCGATCGCCGTCGAGCCGCGCGCGTACGCGCTCGCCGGGCAGGGCGCCGGGAACGGTCGCACCATTCGCCGCGACGCCCTCGCCCCGCGCGTCGAGCGCGACAATCGCCAACTCCTCGAGGGCCTCAGCCATGCCGCGCCGCGATCAGGAATTCTTTCGCCCCGCCGCCGCCGAGCACGGGCGAAGGAATGAGGCCGAGAACCGTCCACCCTTGCGCCTCGATAAAGGCGCGCACGTCGTCGCACGCTTGGCTGAGCGCCGCGTCGCTCTTCACCCGGCCCTTGACGATCTCCGCCGGGCCAACCTCGAACTGCGGCTTGATGAGGCTCACGAGCCAAGCGGATTTGGCCGCGAGCTTCAGCACATACGGCAGAACGAGCCGCTGCGAGATGAAGCTCACGTCGCAGACGATCGCTTCCGGCGCATCGCCGAGATGGCCGGGCGTGAGCGCGCGCGCATCGAGGCCTTCGAGTGAACGCACGCACGGGTCCGCCGCAAGGCGCGCGTCGAACTGTCCATGGCCGACGTCGATCGCGACGACCTTGGCCGCGCCGCGCCGGAGCAGGACGTCCGTGAAGCCGCCGATCGAGGCCCCGACGTCGAGGCAGACGAGGTCTTTTGGATCGAGCGCGAAGGCGTCGAGGGCCGCGGCGAGTTTCACGCCGCCGCGGGATACATAGGGATGCGGCGCCCCGGCTTCGATCTCGGCGGATTCGTCAATCTCCTCGGAGGGCTTGCGCAACGCGGCGCCGCCGACCCGGACCAGCCCCGCGGCGATCGCGGCCTGCGCCCGCGCCCGGCTCGGAAAGAGGCCGCGCTCTACGAGAACGATATCAGCGCGCTTGCGCATGGGCTCCTCTGGGCGGAGCGTGTTTAGACCAGATCCTCCGAGCGCTGAACACTCAAACGAGCGCACCCGCTTCGCGGAGTCGAGCTCGGTCGCCGCACCGACGAGGACGGCGCCGGTCAGCCGGTTTCGCGCCCGCTCGAAGCGGGTGACCCGCCCCATGGCGCGATCGGCGACGACGGCCGAGCCGTTGTCGATCGCGAGCGGACATCGGCGCTCAGGCCTCAAGGGGGCGAGGGGTCGGCGTCAGCCAAAAGGCGTCGTCACGCAGGGCTGTTTACCTTAGCGGCAGCGAAATAAAGTTTGCTCAATTTATAATTATTCCTTCGATCGCAGAAATGTCTTGCATCGTCATGCTGCTCAAAAGCTTAGGTTAACTGTGCCAAGGCAACGATAAAAGCAGCTATTGACGCAACGTCATGACCAACAGACGCTGGTGACGACATGGGACTTCACTAAGTGGGGTATTCATGCGTCAGTCAATATTGCCACTGCTCGGGGCAGCGGCCATGTTTATGCCGCCGTCATTCGCGTGGGGCGAAACTATAGCACGGGTATTCAAGGGTGAAATCGTCGCTGCCAACAGTTTCAGCGAACAGACGACCGCGGATATCTACGACGACTTCGGTGGCGGGGACCTCTTCGGAAAGCCATTCGCCCTGACGATGATGCTGGATCTGCCGAACGCCTCCATCGATCCTCGACGGGTAAAGTCTTTTGCCGACGGATGCGACGATGCGCCGATCCATTCGATTGCCTCTTGGAGCTGTTCGGCGATCTCATCTCCGGCGAGGCCCGGAGAGCGAATCTGACCGACAACGGCGATCAGGTGACGTTCGGGACTTCGAACGACCACCCCTCCGGTGAAAGCAGAGGCTTGGGGTCGGGAGCCGATATCTTCACGTTCTATCGGGGTTACTTCGGCGCGAAGCAGACGCTGGCGGTTTCTCTGAACCTCGACCCGAGCGGCCCGACAGCGCTCGGGGCGCCGCTGCCGCTTGGGTCGCTCTCCGCGGTGGAGGCAGTGTTCCTCGACCAAAGGAGCGCATCGCCGGGATCTGGCGAGGAGACGCTGGCCCTGGGCTTCGGCGACGCAAGCAATCCTGTCGCAATCGTTCCGGAACCGTCCACCTGGGCGCTGATGCTGCTCGGCTTCGCAGGGTTGGGCGTGGCGGGAACGCGTAGGCGCGGCCTGCGAATGGCGCCAAAAGCGGCCTGACTCCGTGCGATGGAGGCGCAAACAGGGGTAGGGAAGGGAAGGGTCGCTCTCGGGCGGCCCTTTTCTCTTCGCTTCGCACGAGAGAAAGCCGCCGGAACGAAGTCTGGTCCGCCACGTTTCTTGATCCGGCGAGCGCGTTGCGTCGCATCGGGGCCTGGCGATGCCATCGATTCCACACGCGCTCGACGCGCTGAATTTCCTCTCCGCCGACGTCCGAAATCTATTCGGACCTTTCATCAACCTCTTTCTGGTCACGAGCCAGCATTGGACCCAGACCGACGTCGGGCTGATCTCGACCGGCAGCGGCCTCATCGGCATCGCGTTGCAGACGCCGATCGGCGCCGCCATCGACATCACACGAATGAAGCGCGCGGTGATTGTCGCGACCATGGCCGCCATGACTCTCGCCGCCTTCATCATCGTCGCCTTCCCGACGTTCTGGCCGATGGCGCTCGCGACAAGCATCCTCTCGCTCGCGGGCGACGCCTTTGCTCCCGCGGTGGCGGCGCTCACGCTCGGCCTCGTGACCAGGGACGCGCTGGCGCGGCGGCTGGGCCGCAACTCCGCGTTCGACCATGGCGGCAACATCGCGATCGCTCTGGTCGCGGGCGGCGTTGGCTATCTGTTCTCGCAGAGGGTCGTTTTTCTCCTGGTGCCGGTGTTCGCCGCGCTGACCTGCGCCGCCGTTCTGATGATTCCCGCAAAGGCGATCGATCACGACCGCGCGCGCGATCTCGGCGAGGACGGGGATGACGATGGCGTCGCGGCCGGGTACAGCGTGCTGTTCCAGACGCGCCCGCTCCTGATCTTCGCGTGTTGCGCGTTGTTCTTCCACTTCGCCAACGCGCCGCTCCTGCCGCTCGTCGGACAGAAGCTTGCGCTCGAATTCCCGAAGGAGGCGACGGCGATGATGTCCTTCTGCATGGTCGCCGCCCAGGGCGTCATGCTTCCGATCGCCATCTTCGTCGGCCGCAACGCGGATCGCCTGGGCCGGCGGCCGATCTTTCTCGTCGCTTTCGCCGTCCTGCCGATACGCGCCGCGCTCTATACCCTGTCCGACAACGCCTTTTGGCTCCTCGGGGTGCAACTGCTCGACGGCGTGGGGGCTGGGATCTATGAGGCGCTGACCCCGCTCGTCATAGCGGACATCATGCGCGGCACAGGGCGCTACAACCTCGCGCAAGGCGCGGTCGCAACGACACAAGGTGTCGGCGCGACGATCAGCGCGCTGGCGACGGGCGAGGTTGTCGACCACTTTGGCTATACGGTCTCGTTTCTCTTTCTCAGCGCCGCCGCCGCGATCGCATGGGGCGTCTTCATCGCCTTCATGCCCGAAACCCGTGACGGTCGGGCGAGCGCGCTCGACAAGGAAGCGACGGGCCTGCAAGGAACCGCCAGCAAATGACTCTAACGGCCGCCGCCGCCCTCGCGATCCTGACGCTGACATACGTCGGGGTGGCCGCAGGCAGGATTCCAGGACTCAGACTCGACCGGGCGGGGATCGCCTTTCTCGGCGGGGCGGGCATGATCGCGCTCGGGCCCATGAGCCTCGACGAAGCGTTCCGCGCGATCGACTTCCGCGCCATCGCGCTTCTGATGGGCATGATGATCGTGGTCGCGCATCTCAAGGTGTCCGGCGCCTTCCGGGCGCTGGGAGGCCTCGTCATCGAACATGCGCACGCGCCGTTCGTCCTGCTTGTCACCGTGACCGTGCTGACAGGCGTGCTCTCCGCCTTTCTGGTCAACGACGCGATCTGTCTCGTCATGACGCCGATCGTGATGCAGGTCGTGCGGGCGCTCGGCCGTAATCCGGTTCCCTATCTTGTCGCGACGGCGACGGCGTCGAACTGCGGCAGCGTCGCGACGATCACCGGCAATCCGCAAAACATGGTGATCGGCGCCGTATCGAAGATCTCCTATCCCGCCTTCTCAGCGGCGCTGTCGCCGGTCGCCGCCTTTGGGCTCGTCGCTGTCGTCGCTGTCGTATGGCTCGTGTTCCGCAAGGAATTCGTCCGAGACGGCGCCATCGCTCCGCATCTGAAGCCCGGACGGATGCACCCCGGGCAGGTGGTCAAGGCTTGCCTCGTCTGCGCGGGGCTCGCGGTCGCGTTTTTCGCAGGCGTCCCGCCCGCCGAAGCCGCCGTGATCGGCGGGGCGATGCTGCTCTTCACCCGGCAGATCAAGCCCTATCGGATCTACCGCGAGATCGACGGCCCACTTCTGATCTTGTTTGCAGGCCTCTTCATCGTCGTCGCTGGCGCGGAGAAGGCGCTCTTGACGCCGGAGCGCATTGCGATGGCGAAAAGCTTCGGCCTCGACGTTCCGTGGCGCCTCTCGTTGTTCACGACAGTGCTCTCCAACATCGTCAGCAACGTGCCGGCGGTGCTCATCTTGAGGCCGTTCATCCCGGCTTTCGCCGACCCTCAGCGCGCGTGGCTCGTGGTCGCGATGGCCTCGACGGTCGCGGGAAACCTGACGCTCATCGGCTCGGTCGCCAATCTCATCGTCGCCGAGCGCGCGCGGGCCGAGGGCGCGCCGATCAGCTTCTGGGCCTATTTCAAGGTCGGCCTGCCACTGACGCTGATGACGCTTGCGGCGGGGACGGCGTGGCTGACATGGAGATGAAGCGCGGCATACGCGCCTTCCCCGTGTTCCGTAGAATTCATCCCTCGCCACCGCGCTGCTCGGATTCAACCGACGAATGGAACGCCGAGCGGTTCACATGGACGCGACCGTGGCCAGAACCTCGTGCAGGATGAAGCCTTCGAGGTGGTCGAAATCGCCCTCCCACGGCTTCTCCTCCAATGCGCGGCGCCCGTGCGCGTAACCCGCCCGTCGTCGCCTTTGGATGCCCGAGGCGCTGAAGTCGATGTCCTTGGTGTGGTCTTCGCCCGCGATCATGGGGGCCAGAAGCCGAAGCACGTGCATGCGCGTCACGCAGCCGTAGCCCGTCAATGCGCGCACCTCGGGCTCATCTCTGGCGGCGTCGGGAAGTCGCGCCGACAGTTCCGCGATGACGTGGCGCAGGCGATGGATCTGCTGTTGACGTTGGCTCACGGTGCGACTGGAATATTGCAGATCCTTTTGCCGGTGCATGACCTCCAGGATCGTCCGCGGCTCCGCCCCGTCCGGGTTCCACAAATGTACGGCGAACACCACCGAGTTCCGGCGCGGGCTGTCGTCGAACACCGCTTCGACCGGCGTATTGGAGAGAATCCCGCCGTCCCAGTAGAGCTGGCCGTCGATGCGCACAGGGGGAAAGGCCGGCGGTAACGCGCCCGAAGCCATGATGTGGCGAACGGACATTTCGATGTCGCGGCTGTCGAAGTAACGCATGGCGCCGGTGTGGACATTGGCGGCGCCGACCGTCAGCCGGGTCCTTCCGGCATTGATCTCGCCGAAGTCGACGAGTTCGCAGAGCGTCTCGTAAAGAGGCTGCGTCGAATAATAGCCGGCCTCGTCCGCGGAGAGCGCGACGTTCAATCCGAGAAAAGCCAGCGGATTGGGCCGGAAAAATCCAGGCAGCCCCCCCATGATCGTCGCCCATTTCGGTAACATCGCGCCGACCACGGGCAGGATGGAGGCGCCTGCGAACGCAGGAGACTGCTCGACGCATCTCCAGAACGTGTTCAAACGATCGAGCCGCGCTTCGGGCGGGTTGCCGGCGATCAGCGCTCCGTTGATTGCGCCGATCGACGTGCCGATCACCCAATCCGGCTCGACGCCCGCCTCGTGCAGCGCCTCATAGACGCCGACCTGGTAGGCGCCGAGCGCGCCCCCGCCCTGCATAACGAGAACCACCTGTCCATGCCCTTCCTTAAGCTCGGTCGCCAAAGCTTTGTGCGCAGACGCGGGCGCGCCGCCGGCGTTGGCCGCCGGCTCGTCTCTCTCGGCCATTTGACTGTCCCTCTGGTTACGCCTGCTTCTTCGGATGCGCGGCGCCGTCCGTTACCAAAAGACATGCGGACGGCCTGGCTGATGGGTCGATTGAATGGGGACCCCGTGCGCGCAGGGCTGGACATTCTCTCCTGGCGCGTCGCAAATGCGCGCCTTTCCGGAGTCCCCCACATGACCATCCTGCCCAATTCGCTCGAAGCGCGCGACGTCGCCTATTACTTCCACCCCGCGACAGACGCGCGCCGGCACGAGGCGATCGGGCCGCTCGTGATCGAGAGCGGGCGCGGCGTCTATGTCCGCGACGACCAGGGCAAGGACTATATCGAGGGGCTCGCGGGCTTATGGAGCGTCGCGGTCGGGTTCGGCGAGAAGCGGCTCATCGAGGCGGCGACGGCGCAGATGGCCAAGCTGCCGTACTATCATTCGTTTTCCGGCAAATCGCATCCGCAGGCGATCGCGCTCGCCGAGCGGCTCGTCAAGCTCGCCGGCGGAAAGCTAGCCAAGGCGCAGTTCACCTCCTCCGGCTCGGAAGCCAACGATTTCGTGGTCAAGCTCCTCTGGTATTACAACAACGCGCTGGGACGCTCGAAAAAGAAGACGATCGTCAGCCGTGAGAAGGGCTATCACGGCGTCTCGATCGCGTCCGGCTCGCTTACGGGTATGCCGAACTTCCACCGCGAATTCGATCTGCCGCTGCCCTTCGTGCGACACCTGACCGCGCCGCACCACTGGCGCTTCGCGGAGCCCGGCGAAAGCGAGGAGCAGTTTTCGGCGCGGTTGGGCCGCGAGTTCGAGGCGCTGATCGCCGCCGAGGGCGCCGAGACGATCGCCGCCTTCATCGGCGAGCCCTTGATGGGGGCGGGGGGCGTCATTCCGCCGCCGGCCGGCTATTGGCCGACGATGCAGGCGATCTGCCGCAAGCACGACATTCTTCTTATCGCCGACGAGGTGATCACCGGCTTCGGACGGACGGGGGCGATGTTCGGCTCTCACAAGTACGGGATCGAGCCCGACGTCATGATCGTTTCGAAGGCGCTGACCTCGTCCTACTTCCCGCTGTCGGCGGTCCTCATCTCGGATGCGATCTATCAGGCGGTCGCGGACAATTCGGCCAAGATCGGCGTCTTCGCCCATGGCTTCACCGCGAGCGGACATCCGGTCGGGACGGCGGTCGCGATGGAGAACCTCGACATCATCGAGGAGTGCGACCTCGTCGGCCGGGTGAACGCGCTCGCGCCGCGCTTCCAGCGCCGCATCGCCGAGTTCGCCTCGCACGCGCTCATCGGCGAAGCGCGCGGCGCGGGCCTCATCGGCGCGCTCGAGTTCGTGGCCGACAAACCGACGAAAGCGGCGTTCGAGCCGCCGGGCGCCTTCGGCCTGCGTCTTCTGGAGCTATGCCAGGAGGAGGGGCTCATCATCCGCGCGATCGGCGACGTCATCGCCTTCTGCCCGCCGCTCGTCATCACGGGGGCGGAGATCGACGAGATGTTCGATCGCTTCGGGCGGGCGCTGAAGCGCGTATGAGCCGCTGCCCTGCGTTGCCGGTCCCTCACGCCGTCGAGTGCGCCTTTCGGCCGAGCGCAGCTTGGGCGGCGGCGAGGCGGGCGATCGGGATGCGGAACGGCGAGCACGACACGTAGTCGAGATGCACCGACTCGCAGAAGGCGATCGAGGCGGGATCGCCGCCGTGCTCGCCGCAGATGCCGACCTTGAGGTTCGGCCGTACCGCCCGGCCGCGCTCGCAGGCGATCTTGATGAGCTCGCCGACGCCGACCGTGTCGAGGGTCATGAACGGGTCGGCGGGCAGCAGCCCCTTCGTCGTATAGATGCCGAGGAACGAGGCGGCGTCGTCGCGCGAGATGCCGAGCGTGGTCTGGGTCAGATCGTTGGTGCCGAAGGAGAAGAATTCGGCGCTCTCCGCGATCTCGCCGGCTCGCAGCGCCGCGCGCGGCAGTTCGATCATGGTCCCCACGTGATAGGGCACCGTGACGCCCGTCTCCTTGGCGACCGCCTCCGCGGCTGCGGCGATGATCGGCTTGACCAAGTCGAACTCGGGGCGCCCGAAGATGACCGGCAGCATGATCTCTGCGGTGATCGGCGTTCCGGTCTTGCGGCCGGCCTGAACGGCGCCTTCGAAGATGGCGCGCGCCTGCATCTCGGCGATTTCCGGATAGCGGACCGCGAGCCGAATGCCGCGGAAGCCGAGCATCGGATTGAATTCGTGCAGCTCGGCCGAGCGCCTACGCAGCTTCTCGGCGTCGACGCCCATCGCTTTCGAGACTTCGTCGATCTCCTCGTCGGTCTTCGGCAGGAACTCGTGCAGCGGCGGATCGAGCAGGCGGATCGTGACCGGCAGGCCGCTCATGATCTCGAACAGTTCCGCGAAGTCCTGCCGCTGCATCGGCAGGAGCTTGGCGAGCGCCGCGCGCCGTCCCTCCTCGGTTTCGGACAGGATCATCTCGCGCATCGCGACGATGCGTTCGCCCTCGAAAAACATGTGCTCGGTGCGGCAGAGGCCGATGCCTTCGGCGCCAAACTTCCGAGCCTGACGCGCGTCGGCCGGGGTTTCAGCGTTGGCGCGCACCTTCATCCGTCTGACCCCGTCGGCCCAGCCCATGAGGGTGGCGAAATCGCCGGTGAGCTCCGGCCGCACCATCGGCACGGCGCCCTGCATGACCTGGCCGGCGCCGCCGTCGATGGTGACGATATCGCCCCTCTTCAGCGTGACGCCGCCCGCGGTCATGGTCTCTTTCGCATAGTCGATGCGGATGGAGCCCGCGCCGGAGACGCAGGGCTTGCCCATGCCGCGCGCGACCACCGCCGCGTGCGAGGTCATGCCGCCGCGCGTCGTCACGATGCCTTCGGCGGCGTACATGCCTTGAATGTCCTCCGGGCTCGTCTCGACGCGCACCAGGATCGTCTTGCGTCCCGCCTGGCGCGCCGCCTCGGCGTCTTCGGCCGAGAACACGATCTCGCCGCTCGCAGCGCCCGGCGAAGCGGGGAGGCCCGTCGCAATCGGCGCGGGCTTCACTTTGGGATCGAGGGTCGGATGCAGCATCTGGTCGAGTGCGGCCGGCTCGACCCGCGTGATCGCGTCCTCGCGGGAGATGAGGCCGTCGTTGGCCATCTCCACCGCCACGCGCAGCGCCGCGCGCGCGGTGCGCTTGCCGTTGCGGGTCTGCAGCATCCAGAGCTTGCCGCGCTCGATCGTGAACTCGAGGTCCTGCATGTCGCGGTAATGCTTCTCGAGCAGCTTCGCGTTGGCGGCGAACTGCTTGAACGCCTCCGGCATCAGCACTTCGAGCGACGGCTTGTCGGAGCCGGCCGCCTTTCGCGCGGCCTCGGTGATGTTCTGCGGCGTGCGGATGCCCGCGACCACGTCCTCGCCTTGTGCGTTGACGAGAAACTCGCCGTAAAGGTCGTTCGCGCCGGTCGACGGGTTGCGTGTGAAGGCGACGCCGGTCGCCGACGTCTCGCCCATGTTGCCGAACACCATCGCCTGCACGTTGACGGCGGTTCCCCAGTCGGCGGGAATGTTGTTGAGCCGGCGATAGGTGATCGCCCGCTGGTTCATCCAGGACGAGAAGACGGCGCCGATGGAGCCCCACAGCTGATCCTTCGGCTCATGCGGGAAGGGCTTGCCCGTCGCCTCCGCGACCTTGGCCTTGTATTCGACGATGACCGCGCGCCAGTCCTTCGCGTTGAGGTCGGTGTCGAGCGCGTAGCCCTTGCCGTCCTTGTATCGCTCGAGGATGTCCTCGAACTCGTGGTCGTCGACGTCGAGCACGACGTGCGAATACATCTGGATGAAGCGGCGATAGCTGTCGAAGGCGAAACGCTCGTCGCCGGACGACTTGGCCACCGGATCGACGGAGGCGTCGTTGAGGCCGAGGTTGAGGACGGTGTCCATCATGCCCGGCATCGAGGCCCGCGCGCCCGAGCGCACCGAAAGCAGCAGCGGATTGGCCGCGTCGCCAAAGACGCGCCCCGTCTGCCGCTCGACCTCAGCGACGGCCGAGTCGACCTGCGCCGCGAGATCGGGCGGATAGGTCTTGCCGTTGGCGTAAAAGTAGGTGCAGACCTCGGTCGTGATGGTGAAGCCGGGCGGCACGGGCAGGCCCAACGACGCCATCTCATGCAGGTTGGCTCCTTTCCCGCCGAGCAGGTTCTTCATCTCCCCTCGTCCCTCGGCGCGCTCTGCGCTGAAGGAATAGACCCACTTTGACATTGTTTCGCTCCTCAGTTCCTGACCGCGGGACGCCCGACGGGTCAGCTCCGCGCATACAGTCCCATTCCAAAGCTCACCCAGCCGACCCCATGAAACAGGAGGTCGATCCCGAGAAGAGTTCCCAACACATAGACGCTGTCGAGCGGCCAGTGAGTGACGATGATCAATCCAAGCAAAATTGTTACCGCCGCGGCGACGAAAACGAGCGCCCGCGGATGATCGGCAGGGAGCTGGGTCGCCAGATAGAGGCGCACCACGCCCGCGGCGATCAGGCCGGCGCCGAGGAGGAGCGTCAGCACGACGGACGCCAGCGCCGGATTGGCGATGCAGAGCACTCCGGCGATGAGATAGAGCACACCGCCGATGACCCAGAGAAAGAACTGCCCCCAGGTGCGGGAATGCATGCCGATGCCGATTTCCGCCGCTCCCGCGAGAAGGAAGAGGACGCCGTTCAGCGTCACGGTGGCGATGGTCGCGATCAGCGAGAAGAACAAGGCGCCGAAGCCGAGGACGACGAGGAGCACGCCGAATGCGGTGATGGCCGCCCATTTGGCGCGCAGACGCTCGACCGCTTGTCCGAGGCTGTGCGGCGACGTGACGACGTTCGACATTGCTGTCCTCCCTTTGAACGCAAGGACTGCCGGCCTAGCGCGGCCGCTTCAACTCGCCCAGGACCTGAGCCGCGTATTCGACCATCGGAACGATGCGGCCGTAGTTCAGCCGGGTCGGCCCGATGACGCCGAGCACGCCCGCGATCCGGTGATCGCCCGAGCGGAGGGGCGCCGCGATCATCGACGATCCCGACAGCGAGAATAACTTGTTCTCCGACCCGATGAAAATCTTGACCCCGTCACCTGTTTCAGCCCGATGCAAAAGATCGATGACATCGGTTTTTGTTTCGAGGTCGGCGAACAGCGTCCTTATCCGCTCGAGGTCGTCGTCGGCGTGAACGTCGCCGAGAAGATTGGCCTGCCCGCGGACGATGAGCTGCTCGCGCGAGCCGGACTGCCCCGACCAGGAGGCGAGGCCCGCGTCGACCAGGCGCGCCGCGATCTCGTCGAGCTCCTGGCGCGCTTTCAGCCGCGCGGCCTCGATCTCGGCGCTCGCCTCGGAAAGCGTGCGTCCGCGTACACGCGCGTTGATGAAATTGCTCGCTTCCTGGAGCGCCGACGCCGGCATTCCCTCGGGCGTCGCGACGACGCGGTTCTCGATCGAGCCGTCCTCTGCGACCAGGATCGCGAGCGCCCTATTCGGGTCGAGCCGCAGGAATTCGACGTGCTTGAGCAACGGATCCGACTTGCTGGTCAGGACGACCCCAGCGCCGCGCGTGAGTTCGGAGAGCAGGCTTGTCGTCTCAGCGAGCGCCTCCTCGAACCCGCCCCCCTCCGCGGCGGCCCGGACCTGGCTGTCGATCCGCGCGCGATCTTCGCGGCCGAGGTCGCCGAGCTCGAGCAGCGCGTCAACGAAGAAGCGCAGCCCATGCTGTGTCGGAAGGCGTCCCGCGCTTGCGTGGGGCGCGTAGATCAGGCCGAGCTCCTCGAGATCCTGCATGACGTTGCGCACGGATGCAGGGGACAAGGAAATCGGTAGCATGCGCGAGAGGTGGCGCGACCCCAGCGGTTCGCCGGTCGAAAGATAGGCCTCGACGATGCGGCGGAAAATCTCGCGCGAGCGCGCGTTGAGATTCGCAAGCGCGCCGATCTCGGCGGCGGGACGGTCGGCGGGAACGGCCATTGCCGCAAGAATGGCGGGAAGGGGAGCCGGATGCAAGGCGCGGGACGCGCGCCCAAACGCCGCGGCCCTAGCCCGTCCCCTTGAAGTCGACTTGCCGACGTTGCCTGCTTTCGCGCGGCCCGCGTAGATTGGCGGCTTTCGCTTGTTTTCCCTAAGATCAGGTTTGCGCCATGTCCAAGTCAAAACCCCGCACAGGCGGGCAGATCCTCGTCGACCAGCTCGTCACGCAGGGCGTCAAGCGCGTCTATTGTGTGCCGGGCGAGTCTTATTTGGCGGCGCTCGACGCCCTGCTGGGCTCGCCGATCGACGTCACGGTCTGCCGCCAGGAGGCCGGCGCGGCGATGATGGCGCTGACGGAGGGGCGTCTCGTGGGCCGGCCAGGCGTCTGCTTCGTCACGCGCGGGCCCGGCGCGACCAACGCCGCGCACGGCGTTCACATCGCCGAGCACGATTCCGCACCGATGCTCCTGTTCATCGGCCAGGTCGAGCGGGCGATGCGGGGCCGCGGGGCTTTTCAGGAAATGGACTACCGCGCGTTCTTCGGCTCGACCGCGAAATGGGCGACCGAGATCGAGACCGCCGCCCAGATTCCCGAGGTTGTCCACCGCGCGTTCCATATCGCCATGCAGGGAAGGCCGGGGCCGGTCGTCATCGCCCTGCCGGAGGACATGCTCACCGAGAGCGCGGAAGTCCGCGACGCGCCGCTGGTCACGCCGGTCCCGATCTGGCCGGGACTCACCCAGGTGGCGGAACTGCAAAAGATGCTCTGGAAGGCCGAGCGGCCGATCGCGATCCTCGGCGGACCGGGCTGGACCGAGCGGGCGAGCGCGGCCTTCGCCCGCTTCGCCGTGCGGTTCGACATGCCCGTCGCAAGCTCCTTCCGCCGCGCCAGCGCGTTCGACGGCGAACACGCGAATTACGCGGGAGAGATCGGGCTCTCGGCCAATCCCAAGCTCAAGGCGCGGATCGAGAGCGCCGACCTCATCATGCTGGTCGGCGGACGGATGTCGGAGGCGGCGGCGCAAGGCTACACCCTGTTCGACATTCCTGAGCCGCGGCAGCGCCTCGTCCATATTCATGCCGATCCGCATGAGATCGGCCGCAATTACGCGCCTGCGCTCGGCATCATCGCGACCTCGCCGGAATTCTGCGCCGCGCTTGAGGGCGTTCAGCCTCCCGCCAAGATCCCGTGGTCCGAAGGGACCCGTCAGGCCCGCGCGGAATATCTCGCCTGGAGCGATGAGGCGCCGCTCAATCCCGGCCGCGTGCAGGTGAGCGAGATCATGTTCGCGTTGCGCCGGCGCGCGCCGGACGCGATTTTTACGACCGGCGCGGGCAACTTCGCCATCTGGGTCGGCCGCTTCCTGCGCTTTCGCCGGATCGAGCAGCAGCTTGGACCGACCTCTGGCTCGATGGGATTTGGCCTGCCCGCGGCGATCGGCGCCGCGCGCGTCTTTCCCGGGCGCACTATTGTCTGCTTCGCGGGCGATGGGGACTTTCTCATGAACGGACAGGAGTTTGCGACCGCCGTGCAATACAATCTTCCGATCGTGGTGGTGCTCATCGACAACGGCGTCTACGGCACCATCCGGATGCATCAGGAACGCCAATTTCCGGGCCGCGTGATCGGATCAGAGCTGCGCAATCCGGACTTCGCGGCCTATGCGAGGGCCTTCGGCGGCCACGGCGAGACGGTCCAGGAGACGGCGGAATTCTCTCCGGCTTTCGAGCGCGCGCTCGGTTCGGGTCTGCCCGCGATCATCCACGTCAAGATCGATCCCGAAGCGATTACGCCGACGACGACGCTCAGCGCCATTCGCTCGGCCGCGCTGGCGAAGCGCACCGGCGCGGGATCAAACTGAGGGCGTGCCAGACGCCCTGCAATCCTGGCTCAGCGCGTCGCGCGCCTGAGATCCCGCGTCCAGCCCCTGAGTTGCGTTGCAGGCGTACAATATCGCGATGCATGTGCTGACGATTGCGATCTACGCGAGGACTGGAACGCTTGCGCACGCCGACCTCACGCAGTTTCTCATCCGTCGCCCCGGCGATGCTTATTCCGTCCTACATCGGCGCGCTGGGCTATACGCGCTTTACGGCGAGACGAGATTTGCTTGGGAAATAATTGGAAATAAGCAAAATCTTTTGCGATTTCTGTTGCGCCCGGCCGCGAGCGGCTCCAATATGGGTTTGGGGAATAACGCGCAGTTCAGGGGGCGCGACAATGAGTGTCGACGACGCCTTGTGTCGGTTGTCCGACGGCGGGCAGGTTTCGCGTGCGGAAATAAGGTGGATTCTCGCTCATTGGGAAGAGGCGGGTCCTTCGCTCGTTTCGAGACTGAGGGCTTTTGCCGCGGACGGAATTCGTTCGAGCGCCGCAGGCATGGAGGCGTTTTTCGCTGTCCACCTGTGCGCCGAACAGGGCGAACGCGCTGCGTTCTCGCCCCTCTGCCGCATGATCGCCAATGACCCCGCCATCGATCGATGGCTGGGCGACGCGGTCACCGAGACGTTGCCCGGCATTCTGATCAGCACGTTCGACGGCGACGTCGCGATATTGCAACAAGCCATCGAATCGCCAAACGGCTACGAGTTCGCCCGCGCCTCGGCGCTCCTGGCGCTCGCGTATCTCGTGCGAGCCGAGGCTGTCGTCGATGAAGCCGGCATGCGTGCTTATATGCGCCGGCTCCTTCGCGAGATGGGGCCGCGCGGCGAGTCCATCGTCTGGATGGCGTGGGCGATGTGCGCCGCCGATCTGGGCTACGCCGATATGCGGTCCGACGTCATCAAGCTCGATAACGAGGAACGCATTCCCGAGCGGGATTTCAGCCCGCAGCTGTTCGATCGGCAGATCGAGCTTGTGCGCGACGATCCGTCCGGGCTGGCCGGCTTCCGGGCCGATCTCATCCACCCGCTCGACGACGCGGTCGACGCGCTCCACGCATTGAACTGCGTTTGCGTCGGCGCGCCTTACGCCTGTCCGACGCTGGCGGAAACGGCCGAGATTTCGGCCGCCTCCGGCGCATAGGACGCGGGGTCGAGGCGCGAAGGCCTGCCAGGGAGCGACAGTTCCGTCACACGTGCGGGCGTGCGGGCGATGATCTCTCCCCCGCGAAGCACGACCAGTCGCGTCGCGCGCAGGCGAACGGCCTCGGTCGGGTCGCGGGCTTGCATGAGGACCATGTCGGCGCGGGCGCCGACATGAAGGCCGTAACCCTCGAGCCCCAGGATGCGGGCCGGGATCTCGGTGATCGCATCGAATGTCCAGCGGATCGCGTCGCGACTCGTCATCGGCGCGCCGTGCACGGCCATGTGCGCGACGTCGAGCATATCGGCGCAGCCGAGGCTGTACCACGGATCCATAACGCAATCCTGGCCGAGCGCGACGCGAATTCCGAGCGCCCGCATTTCCGCAATGCGCGTGACGCCGCGCCTGCGCGGATACGTGTCGTGGCGGCCCTGAAGCGTGAGATTGATCAGCGGGTTGGCGATCGCCGAGATGCCGGATTCGGCGATCAGCGGCAAGAGCTTCGAGACGTAATAATTGTCCATCGAATGCATCGAGGTCAGATGCGATCCGGTCGCTCGCGCGCCAAGACCGAGCCGATGCGCCTCGAAGGCCAGCGTCTCGACATGACGCGACAGGGGGTCGTCGCTTTCGTCGCAGTGCAGGTCGACCATCAGCCCGCGTCTCGCCGCGATCTCGCACAGCGCTCTGACCGAGGCCGCGCCCTCGGCCATCGTGCGTTCGAAATGCGGAATGCCGCCGACGACGTCGACCCCGAGATCGAGCGCGCGCTCGAGGTTTCGCGCGGCGGTCGGCGAACGGAAGTAGCCGTCCTGCGGAAAGGCGACGAGCTGCAGATCGAGATAAGGCTTCACCTTCTTCTTCACGTCGATGAGCGCCTCGACCGCTGTGAGGCGGTCGTCGCAGACGTCGACATGGCTGCGCACCGCGAGCAGCCCCTGCGACACGGCGAGATCGCAATAGCGTAACGCCCGTTCCGCGACCGCCTCGTGGGTCAGATGCGGCTTCAGTTCGCCCCAGAGCGCGATCCCCTCGATGAGCGTGCCAGACACGTTGAGCCGCGGCCGGCCGAGCGAAAGCGTGGCGTCCATATGGAAGTGGGAATCGACGAACGGCGGCGACAACAGATACCCGCCGGCGTCGATCTCGTGACGCGCCTCCGCTTCGATCCTTGGCTCGATCGTCGCGATCCGGCCCGAGGCGATGGCGACGTCCTGGCCTTTTCGGCCGTCGGGCAGCGTTGCGTTGCGCACAATCGTATCGAAGGTCATGGCTTGCCTATTCGCATGGCCTCGCCAGGTGCGACAATCGCCATACCCCCGCGCCGGCCCTCGCGTTTTCTCGACATAAGCCGCGAGCGTGGCCGGACAGCCTATGCGATGGAAAACGAGGTTTTCCTGGATCGCCGCTTCGACTTCGCAATCGAGCGCCAAAGTCGCGCGCGAAGCTCTGGTCGGCCAAGGATTTCATTCAGTCTTCGCGAATGCCGCTGCGGCCGGCCTCGCCGTAAGTCGGGCTCGGGTAGCGCGCCGAACTGAAGCGGATGACGAGAACAGCCAAAGCCAGAACGAGGGTTGCGCCTGCGAGGATTAGCACGCCGAAGTCGGGGTTCGGCTGCTCCTGGACAAAGCCGATCAGGTGACGGGTCAGCGCAGTCATGCCGACATAGAGCAAAAAGCGCACCGGCATGTGGTTGGTGCGGAAATAGATCCCGACCATCGAGCCGATTTCGAGATAGATGAAGAGCAGGAGAAGGTCCTCGATCGAGGTTCGTCCCTTTTCAATCATCGCATAGAAGGCCGCGCCGGCGGCCCAGACCGTCGCGCCGCCGATGGCGAACAGGCCCAGAAGATGAAACCCCTCGGTCAGGAACGCGCCGACCGGATCGACATACGAAAAAATCCGCTTTTGCGCGGCTCCGATCGGATGCTTCTGGTCGACCATGATTCGAATTCCCGCTGGCGAACAATTGGGCGCGCGGCCATGTTCGCCACGCGAACCATAGGCATTAGGTCCGGAGACTGCCAATTCCGCGTGACGAACGAAACGGGTGCGGAACTCCCACAGACCGTGCGGAAACTGCTTGCGCCCACGGCTTTGCGCACTCGGGCGGCGACGGACGGGGGTTTCGACTTTTTTCGGGTGCGACAAGGCCTGTGTCGATCCTGTGGCCGCCCATGTCGGCTCTTTAGGCGCGGATTGGGTACGCCGCTCACCCCCGAACCGCCGCTACCATCGGCTCGACGCCGATGACATTGAGGGCGCGGCGCAAGTTGTAGACGAGCGCGGTCAGGCTAAACTCGGCGCGCACGTTTTCGAGGCTGCGCATCAGGAACGCGCCCTGATACATCCATTGCTTGATGCTGCCGAAGGGATGCTCGACGACCTCGCGGCGACGGTCGAGAATGTGCGGCCTCGCTTTGAGGCGTTCGGCCATGCGATCGAGCACGTCCTCATTTTCGAGACGGGACACCGAGCGAACGTCGTTTGTGCATCGCGCGCGCAGCGGACAAACGCGACAGGCCTTCGGGGCGCCGTAATCGATCTTCTCGAGATCGCGCAGCCGGCCGCGGCGGATCGGCGTCAGCAACTGCCCGGCCGGGCAGACGTAGGCGTCGCGCCCAGCATCGTATCGGAACTCGTCCTTGCGGAAGAAACCCTTGCGCACCGACGATCCTCGTTGAGGCTTGGGGACATGAGGAATGCAGCCGGCCTTCTCGCAGGCCTCGATGTCCTCGACTTTGAAGTAGCCACGATCGGCGACGACGTCGATCGTTTCGACCCCGAGAATTTCGCGGGCCGGCTCGGCGGTCTGCGTCAGCAGTCCCATGTCGACGACCTGGTTGGTCACTGCCTGCTCGACGATCATCTTGTTCTTCGCGTCGACCGCGACCTGCGCGTTGTAGCCCACACCGATCTTCGTATGCGCGGCCATGGCGCGGCTGTCGGGATCGGTCAGCGAGATCTGGTCCTCGCCGGTCCGGTCAAGCTGGGCCAGCATCGCCTCGTAACGGCCGCGCTTCTTGCGCAAGGCCTCGATCTTCTCGGCGAGATTTTTCGTGCGCGCCCCACCGGCCGACGCGCCGTCTTCGATGTCGCTCGCGTCGAGCCGCGCGAGATAATCGTTCAGCCTCTCATCGGCGGCGCGGATGAACTCGCGCAACGAAGTGCGGGTGAAGTTGCGATCCTTGTTGTTGACCGCCTTGATGCGAGTTCCATCGACGGCGAGCAACTCGCGGCCGTAAAGGTCGAGCCGTCGACACAGCAGGACGAACTGACGAAACACGGCGCGGAACGCCGCGCGATTGTCGCGTCGAAAGTCGGCGATGGTCTTGAAGTCGGGCCTGAGGCTGCGCAGAAGCCAGATGACCTCGATGTTGCGATGGGCTTCGCGCTCCAGCCGCCGGCTCGATCGGACCCGGTTCAGATAGCCGTAGATATAGAGCTTCAACAGGTCGCCGGGCGCATACCCCGGACGCCCCGTCGCCTTCGCCGTCACTCGCGCGAACCCCGCCGCCGCGAGGTCCAGCCCGTCAACGAAGGCGTCGATGAACCGAACCGGATTTCCAGCGTCCACGTAATCGTCCACCGCCTCCGGCAGCAACAGGAGCTGGTCGCGCTCGAATCCGGCAATGTGAGTCATGCGCGATTCTAGCCCGCGCGCCGATTCGAAGGAATCCGCTCACGCCAACTCTTCGCACGGTCTGCCCATTTTAAGCGCGACTGCGCGCCGACCAGTCGAGTCCCCGCTCGAGGCGGTCGTTTCCCCAAAAGACTTCGCCGTCCTCAGTCACTAGTTCGTCGTTTCCAAAGTTCGAATCATATCAAGCGGCGTTGTCGAGTTTATAGGACCAAGTATGGACGACAGGGTGTCGGTTGAACTCGTCCATTGCGGCGATGATGCGCTCCTTGAGTTCCTGTTTCGATGCGACTCGGATGTGGCGCAGGACGGAGCGGGCAAGCTTGGAAAAGAAGCCCTCGACGAGATTGAGCCAGGAGCCGTGCTTGGGCGTGAAAGTGAATTCGAAGCGGCCGGCGGGCTGCTCGGCGAGCCAAGCTTTGGTTTCCCTTGGAAATGTGCGCGGAATGATTGTCGAGGATCAGCTTGATCGCCGTGTGGGCTGGATAGGCGGCGTCGAGAAGCTGGAGAAATTCGATGAATTCGCGGCTGCGGTGGCGATCCTTGACCAGAGCGTGAACCGCGCCGGTGAGCAGGTCGATGCCGGCCAGCAAGCTGACCGTGCCGTGGCGTTTATATTCATGATCGCGCGCGAAGGTCGCGTGCGCGCCGGGCTCGGGCGGCAGATCCGGGGCGGTCGTGGCGATCGCCTGGATGCCGGGTTTTTCGTCATAGGAGACGATCGCCACCGCGTCGCTCGGCTTCTTCTTCGATGCGGCCGCGGTCTCTTTAATGATCTTGACCTCGCGGTAGACGCACAGAACTTCCGCCATCTTGGCTTTGAACTCGGGGTCGCGGCGTTCCAGGTAGTAGCGCACCTTGTGCGGCTTGACCTCTTGCATTGAGTATCTTGCACAAAGTGCCCTGAACCAGCTTGCCAAGGCAGGCGTGCCCTTCGGCTGGTCCGTGCTCGCGCGCGTGACGAGCCAGAAGCCGCGTCGTCCACAATTCGTGCGGATAGCCCAAGTCCTTCGCCTTGCGGCAGGCCAGAGAGACCAGCCACGTCCTGGCCTCGGCAGTGATCGTCGGCTCCTTGCCCGGCCGGGGACGATCGTCGAGCGCCGCCATTGGACCATAGGCCAGCGCCCGCTCAACGCAGCGCTGGACCGTCTGATGATGCACCCCCAAAGCTTGACCCACCGCAAAGAACGAGGGGTCTTTCCGGTAAGCCAACAGCATTCGCGCTCGCTCGACCCGGCTCGCCGGCTCCGTTCGCGAGCGTGCTATCGAAACAAGCCTCGCCAAATCCTCTTCTTCGATCGACAACTCAATCGCTCGTCGCCGTGCCGTCATGATCTTCGAATCTCGTCTCGCGAATCAAAAGATCAGCCTACAGGCCGGCAAAGACCAAATGAATCCCTCACAAAAGATCGGTTTCATCGAATCGATGAACTAGTTCGTCGTTTCCAAAGTTCGAATCATATCAAGCGGCGTTGTCGAGTTTATAGGACCAAGTATGGACGACAGGGTGTCGGTTGAACTCGTCCATTGCGGCGATGATGCGCTCCTTGAGTTCCTGTTTCGATGCGACTCGGATGTGGCGCAGGACGGAGCGGGCAAGCTTGGAAAAGAAGCCCTCGACGAGATTGAGCCAGGAGCCGTGCTTGGGCGTGAAAGTGAATTCGAAGCGGCCGGCGGGCTGCTCGGCGAGCCAAGCTTTGGTTTCCCTGGAAATGTGCGCGGAATGATTGTCGAGGATCAGCTTGATCGCCGTGTGGGCTGGATAGGCGGCGTCGAGAAGCTGGAGAAATTCGATGAATTCGCGGCTGCGGTGGCGATCCTTGACCAGAGCGTGAACCGCGCCGGTGAGCAGGTCGATGCCGGCCAGCAAGCTGACCGTGCCGTGGCGTTTATATTCATGATCGCGCGCGAAGGTCGCGTGCGCGCCGGGCTCGGGCGGCAGATCCGGGGCGGTCGTGGCGATCGCCTGGATGCCGGGTTTTTCGTCATAGGAGACGATCGCCACCGCGTCGCTCGGCTTCTTCTTCGATGCGGCCGCGGTCTCTTTAATGATCTTGACCTCGCGGTAGACGCACAGAACTTCCGCCATCTTGGCTTTGAACTCGGGGTCGCGGCGTTCCAGGTAGTAGCGCACCTTGTGCGGCTTGACCTCTTGCTCATTGAGTATCTTGCACAAAGTGCCCTGAACCAGCTTGCCAAGGCAGGCGTGCCCTTCGGCTGGTCCGTGCTCGCGCGCGTGACGAGCCAGAAGCCGCGTCGTCCACAATTCGTGCGGATAGCCCAAGTCCTTCGCCTTGCGGCAGGCCAGAGAGACCAGCCACGTCCTGGCCTCGGCAGTGATCGTCGGCTCCTTGCCCGGCCGGGGACGATCGTCGAGCGCCGCCATTGGACCATAGGCCAGCGCCCGCTCAACGCAGCGCTGGACCGTCTGATGATGCACCCCCAAAGCTTGACCCACCGCAAAGAACGAGGGGTCTTTCCGGTAAGCCAACAGCATTCGCGCTCGCTCGACCCGGCTCGCCGGCTCCGTTCGCGAGCGTGCTATCGAAACAAGCCTCGCCAAATCCTCTTCTTCGATCGACAACTCAATCGCTCGTCGCCGTGCCGTCATGATCTTCGAATCTCGTCTCGCGAATCAAAAGATCAGCCTACAGGCCGGCAAAGACCAAATGAATCCCTCACAAAAGATCGGTTTCATCGAATCGATGAACTAGGCACGGCGCCCCGATGACCCCAAGTTCGGTCGCGCGCGGTTTCAGCCTTGAGCAGGGTCTTGTTCGGCTCGCTCTCAGCTCGCTCCAACACGGAGCCGTCGAGACCGAGTTTTGCGAGCAGCGCTTCGATGACGGCGCGGTCCGAAATCGCCGCCCCTTCCGCAAACTCGGCCGAGTAAACCTCACGGGAGAATTTCGCACGGCTCACGCCCTCGAGCGTGAGCGCCACGCGCGCCGTGAGGAGGCTGTTCTGCGGGAACGGCTGGGGACGCTTCAGTGGCAGTCCTTGCGCGTCGCAGATGCGCTCGAGGTCGCGCCACATGTAGCGACCCTTCGCGGGATAGATGTTGAACGGCGAATCGCGCCACCCTTGCGCAGCGAAAATCGGCCCGAGCAGAAACGGCCGCCACACGACCGCGACGCCTCGACTTTCCGCAAGCGCCTCGATGCGCATCGCGGCCGGGTAGGAGTAGGTGCTCGCAAATTCGTACCAGAACTCCGCCGTCATCGCGCTCTCTTAGTCGCCGCGGCTATGATATGCGGGCGGGCGGCTGGAAAAGGCGCATGGCAAAGCCGCCCCACCGAACGATGGGGCGGCTGCTTCGCGACTGAATTCTTGCGGGCGAAGACTCAGCTCTTCGGAGCTTCGGCGGGAGCGGCCGGAGCCGGGGCGGACTCCATCGGCTTCTTCTTCGCCGTGTGCTTCTTGGCATGATGCTTCGCCTTCTCGGGCTTGGCGGGCGCCATCAACTCGGTGGAGGGCGCGGCGCCGGCGGCAGGCGCTGCGGGGGCGGTGGTGTCGGTCTGGGCGAGAGCGGCGAGGGGTGACAGAACGAGCGCGGCGCTGAGGCCGACCGCGGCGATCTTGTTCAACATGGGGATTTTTCTCCAATTCGAGCCTTGGGCTCGTTGTTGTGTGCACGGAAGTTTGGATGCGCCATCTCAGATGAATTGAAAATGAACGTGGAAATCGTCCGGAAAACTCTTGGGCTCCCTGGTCCGGGGCGGGTTTGACGACACCGGCGACGGTCCCGTAAGGACGCAGGCGCCATGTCGCACAACACCTTCGGCCATCTTTTCCGCGTGACGACCTTCGGCGAGAGCCATGGGCTCGGCATCGGCTGCGTGGTCGACGGCTGCCCGCCGAGAATTCCGCTCGAGGCGGCCGACCTCCAGGCGGAACTTGACCGGCGACGCCCCGGAACCTCGCGCTTCACCACTCAACGGCGCGAACCGGACGAAGCGCGCATCCTTTCCGGCGTGATGACGAACGACGAAGGCCGGCAGGTCACGACCGGAACGCCGATCGCCGTCTTCATCGACAACGTCGACCAGCGCTCGAAGGATTACGGGGAGATCAAGGACAAGTACCGCCCGGGCCACGCCGATTACGCCTATGACGCGAAATACGGCATCCGCGACTATCGCGGCGGCGGACGCTCGTCGGCGCGGGAGACGGCGGCGCGGGTCGCGGCCGGTGCGATCGCGCGAAAAGTCATTCCCGCCGTCAGCGTCCGCGGCGCGCTTATTCAAATGGGAAAGCTCAAGATCGACCGGGCGAACTGGGACTGGGAGGAAGTCGGCAGGAATCCGTTCTTCTGCCCCGACGCGAAGGCCGCCGAGGGTTTCGCCGCCTATCTCGACGACATCCGCAAGACCGGTTCCTCGATCGGCGCGGTGCTCGAAGTCGTGACTGAGGGCGTTCCGGCCGGCTGGGGCGCGCCGGTCTATGGCAAGCTCGACGCGGAGATCGCGGCGGCGCTCATGAGCGTCAACGCCGTCAAGGGCGTCGAGATCGGCGACGGCTTCGCGTCCGCCGAGCTTTCGGGCGAGGAGAACGCCGACGAAATGCGGCCCGGCAACGACGGCCGCCCGCGCTTTCTCTCCAACCATGCCGGCGGGATCCTCGGCGGCATCTCGACCGGGCAGCAGATCGTAGCCCGTTTCGCGGTCAAGCCGACGTCGTCGATCCTGACGCCGCGCCGCACCGTCACGCGGACGATGGAAGAGGCGGAGATCGTCACCAAAGGGCGCCACGACCCGTGCGTCGGCATTCGCGCCGTGCCGATCGGCGAGGCCATGGTCGCCTGCGTGCTGGCGGACGCGTTTTTGAGGCACCGCGGGCAGGTGGGCGCGTGAAGACGATTGCGATTATCGGGAGCGCCGGAACGAACGCGCGCCTCTGGACCACCGCCTTTCTCGCGGCAGGCTGGCGGGTGCGCAACCTCGTGCGCGACCCGAGCCGTGTCGCGCCGCGTGCGAATTTGATCGCGGTCGCCTTTGATTTCGACGATCGGAGAACTCACCCGCCCGCGCTCGCGGGCGTCGACGTGCTGGCGCTCGTCACGCCGGCTCAGCCTGAGCAGGTCAACTGGGAAAGCGAGTTGATCGCCGTCGCGCGTCAAGGCGGCGTCGGCGGCGTCATCAAGCTCTCGGTGATCGGCGCCTACATGGCGGAGCCGATTTCGTTCTTCGCCCGCAACGCAGCGCAAACGGAAGAGGCGTTGCGCCGGTCCGGAGTTCCCCACATCGTGCTGCGCCCCAACGGATACATGCAGAACCTCATGCGGCAGCGGGCCTCGATCGAGGCGGGGAGCCTGGTCGAGCCGTTGGGCCCCATGGCCGCAAGCCATGTCGACGTGCACGACCTGGCCGACGTCGCAGTCGCGGTCGCGAGCGGACCCTTCGATGGTCGCGCGCTGACCCTGACCGGGCCGGCGGCGTTGACGGGCGAAGAGATGGCGACGACCCTCTCGGACGTGTTGGGCCGGCCGGTCCGCTATGTCTTGCCGCCCCTTGAGCAATTCCGGGCGGCGTTGACCGAGCGCGGCATGCCGGCATGGCGAGTCGACGCCGTCATCGAGTTGCAGGAAGCAATACTGGCGGGACGCGCACCGCATCTGGCTCTCGTGACCGCCGACATCGAGGCGGCCACCGGACGGCCGCCGCGATCATTTGCGCAATTTGCACGGCGCGAGTTTGGCCCGTCCGCATGAGTCATCCGTTCAGCCGCTGCGCCGCCGCTCCTTTCACACGCGCGTCGCCCCGGCATAGTCTCATGCTTGCTTACTCAATCGGAGACGCAGGGTCATGTCGGAACACGGGAGCGGAGTGACGCGGCGGGATGTGCTCGTCGGAGCGGCGAGCGGCCTTGCTTTGGCGGCGATCGAACCGGGCGGCGCGCTGGCCCAAGAGCCGACGGTCTCGGGCGTCGTGTTCGAGGACCGCGACGGCTCGGGGGCCGCGGGCCCGGCCAATCCGGGCGTCGCGGGCGCGCTCGTCTCGAACGGGCGCGACGTCGCAGTCACCGGCGCCGACGGACGCTATTCCCTGCTGCTGCCCGACGAAGCGACGATCTTCGTCGTCAAGCCCGCGGGCTTCATGCCGCCGGTCGATTCCATCACCCGCCTGCCGCGCTTCTACCGCCATCATCAGCCGATGGGCTCGCCCGCGTCGCTCAACCTGACCTTCGAGGGCATCGCGCCGACCGGGCCCATTCCCGCCTCGGTCGACTTCCCGCTCAAGCGCCAGGACGAGCCGAAGGCGTTCGACGTCGTCATGGTGACCGATCCGCAGCCGGAGAACGAGGCGGAAGTCGATTTCATCCGCGAGGACCTGATCGAGGCGCTCGGCGGAACCAACGCCAAGTTCGGCCTGACCGCCGGCGACATCATGTTCGACGATCTTTCGCTTTACCCCCGCCTGAACGCGATCATGGGCACGATAGGCCTGCCGTGGTGGAACATCGGCGGCAATCACGACCTCAATTTCGAGGCCCCGAGCCGCGGTTATAGCCGCGAGACCTACAAGCGCGTCTTCGGCCCCAACTACTACGCGTTCTTCTATGGGCAGACGCTCTTTCTCATGCTCGACGACGTCGACTATCTCGGCCCTGACCCGACGAAGCCGCGCGGCTCGGGCAAGTACGAGGGACGGCTCGACGACGCGCAGCTCGAATTCGTGCGCAACGTGCTCGCGCATACGCCCGAGGACACGCTCGTCATCGCGGTCATGCACATCCCAATCCGGACCTATCTCGGCTCCGAGCCGTACCAGAACCTCGCCAACAAAGAGGCGCTGTTCAAGCTCATCGAGGGGCGCAAATCGACCGTGAGCTTCGCCGGCCACACCCACACGACCGAGCATCATTACTTCGGCCCCGCCGATGGGTGGAACGGGGCCGAGCCGCACCATCACCATGTCCTGACGGCGCTCTCGGGCTCCTGGTGGAGCGGCCCCTTCGATCATCGCGGCGTGGCCTCGGCCGACAGCCGAGACGGCACGCCGAACGGCTTCCACATCCTCTCGGTCGATGGAACGAACTACACGACTCGCTTCGTCCCGGCCAAGGAGCCGAACGGCCGGCAGATGCGGCTCTCGCTCATGAGCCGCTTTCACGGAGTGAGCAAAGAGGCCGACCGCGAATTCCGCCAGGTGCGGATTCTGGGTTCGCCCGTGCCGCGCGCGTCGCTTTACGCGTCGACCCTGATCGGCAACGTGTTCGACGGCGGCGACAAGACGAAGGTCGCGATGACGATCGGCGACCGCGAGCCCGTCGCGATGACGCGCGAGGCTCGCCCCGACCCGTTCGTGGAAGAAGTGTTCGCCCGGCACGAGCGAACCAAGAAATACTGGGTCAAGGCCGACAATTCCTCGCACATCTGGACCGCCCGCCTGCCCGCCGACCTGCCCCCCGGCGCTCATCGGCTCGTGGTCGAGGCGGTCGACGAATACGGCCGGACGCTGACGGGCCGCCTCGCGCTGGAGGTCACGGGGTAGGGCGCGCCGCGCGAATTTGTCTCCGGTTCGTCGGTTTTCGAGGTGTATGGGCGCCTTTTCCAATCGCTTCGGACGAAAATCCTCTGCACAGGACGCACAGCAACATTGCGCCGATAACGGCAGGGGCGAGCGGCAATCCGAATGTTCCGGCGACTGTTCTGGATATCAGAGGCAATACATAGCCACAGAGCAGGACCATCTTCTCAAACGGGCGAAAGCCCGACCGCAAGCCCTGGTCCGTCAGCCATGCGAGCGGAACGGCGAGAAGCGCCAAGTCGTAATCGAGCAGGAAAGGGCTCGCGAGCAGGCACGCGCAGACAATTGCGGCGGGTTCCGCCGACGAACGAAACTCGCGCTTATGTAGGAGAAACAAAGCCGAAATCGCCCCGAACGCGCCGATCCCCTGCAATGCATAGGCGAGTTCGATCGACCCGCCCATCAGGCGAACCGCCCCAAAGATGCTCTGCATCTTCGCGTCGCCAATAAGATTGTGCTCCAATGCGAGGCGCGCAAATTGGCCGTCAGCAAAGAAGTTTGCCCATGCGGCCGCCCCGAAAGCGAGGTGTGAGACCGCGCAGGTCGAAAGGGCGCTGATCGTCGCAGCAGCAAGGGTGACCCAGCGGCGCGCGCAAAAGAGAGAAAACGGCAGCAATAGAACAAGCTGCGGCTTGAACGCCAGGAGGCCGAGAAGCAGACCCCCGAGACCTGGCCTACGATCCATCGCCAAGAGCCCGGCGCCAAAAAGCGCTCCGGTCAAAAATGCATTCTGCCCGTGTGCGCAGTTTATCAGCACTGCGGGAAATCCGAGGAACGCGATCGAATCGAGGCGAGGAAGGATGCGCCGAATGACGAGCCAGTAGGCGTAACCTGTAGCCGTGAGCCAGATCGCGAGCGACCAATAATAGGGAGCGAGCGCCAGCGGCAAACAGATCAACAAGTAAGGCGGCGGATAAAAGAAGGCGGTGTATCCCACCGGCGCGCCGACGAGCGAGCGTTGGGCCGCCCAATGAGCCGGAATGCTCCAGGCCAAGGCCGGATGGCCGGCGAGCGCCAACTGCGAGGCCGTCCAAAAGCTCACAAAATCCGCACCGATCGGGTTGCCTCGCCTGTCGAGCCCGCCCTGGCTCGATGCAAGCGACGCGGTATAAATTATGACAGCAATCGAAAACAGGATGCGGGTATAGCCGCGCGCCCTGCTGGCGTCGAGCCAGGTCAAATTGCGCAGCGCAGAAACAAACGACAAGGAAGTCGAAGTCATTGAGCGGTCTCGGGCGAGATCCCGATCATTCCGTGTGAAAGCTCAAAACTACGATGTGACCGTTAAGGAAAGTTCTTCCTGCGTCGCCGAAGGCTCGCGCAACGGAGTAGGTTTGCCCCTGGCTCACGCAAATGGGGTCATGGTGTTTGAATGAAGCGAAATCCGATCGAAGGACGGCTGTGAGCCGTCATCGCGAGCCGCGGCGGGCGCGCCCCTGGCTTGCGACGACGGCCGACCCCTGCCCCGTTTTGCCGAGTTTTAACGTCCGCAGAAGCCTTTTCCAAGAAATCCCAAGTCCGGCGCGCGACGCCCCCTCAGTCGCGCCGAGCCGTGGACAGGCCCACCGGGATCGGGTCTCCGGACGGGCTGGCGCCTACTTCGTCGCGCAGCTCACGACCGCCGCCGCATTGGCGTCGTCGCATTGCGCGCCTATCATTCCGTCGATGTGGAAGCCCGGATTGCCGTTGGCGCAATAGGCGCTGACCATGATCTCGCCCGCGCTGCAGGCCGCCTTCGATTGGCCGACGACGACCCTCAGCCGCGCGCCTTGGGCGACAGCTTGCGGCCCGGGCGGTCCCGAGGGTCCCGCAGGCCCCTGAGGCCCGGGGTCGCCCTTCGCACCTTGCGGCCCCGCGGGTCCGGCCGGACCGGCGTCGCCTTTGGGCCCCGGCTGTCCGGGCGGCCCAGCCGGGCCCGGATCGCCCTTGGACCCTTGAGCGCCGGCCGGACCGGCAGGCCCAACGTCGCCTTTTGGACCCTGAATTCCGACCACGCCCGCCGCTCCCGGATCTCCCTTCGGCCCCGGCGGCCCGGGCGGCCCGGCCGGACCCTCCGGTCCCGGCTTGCCCGGCGCTCCCGCGTCGCCCTTCGGCCCTGGGGGTCCGGGCGGTCCCGGCGGCCCGGCCATGCCGACCTCGCCTTTCGGCCCTGGAGGTCCTGCGGGTCCCGTTTCACCTCTGGCGCCGGGATGTCCGGGCGGCCCGGCCGCGCCCATCTCGCCTTTGGGGCCCTGCGGACCTGCGGGTCCCGTCTCTCCTTTCGGCCCCTGAGGCCCGGCCGGCCCTTGCGCGCCCGGATCGCCCTTGGGCCCCGGTTGGCCAGGATCGCCTTTGTCTCCCTTGGCGCAACCTGCGAGCGCGATCAGCGAAACGGCGGCGAGCCCCACGACGAATGAGCGCATGCGTTCCCTCCCGATGCTTCGGCTTGGGCCTAGAGGCGAGGCGGAGTCGGCGAGGCGCCCGCCGCCCAAGCTCGAGATCATGGCTTATCGCACGCCGACAAGGATGACGACAGATGGCGATAGGCCGTGTGGCTGAGGGGAAAAGCGCCAAATGAGGCGCTTTTTGCTGATGAGTCTTCTTGCAGCGATCACCAGCGAAGCCTAAAATGCGCTACAATGTCAGCTTTGAAAGCGTTCGCCTGCCCGGCCTGTCACGGCGTCGCGGTCCCCCCAATACGCTCGGTTTCCGTTGTACGCTCGAATGGGGCGCGCGTCCGCTGGCCGACCCCGCCGGCGCCTGGTTTTTCCGGCGAATTTTTGCCGGCTCTCGCTCGAACCGGCCGCCGTCGAAGCCGGGCTTAAGCCAACGAGGAACCATGAGCACGCTAGCCCCCGTACACACGCGAAAGCATGACGCTGAGGCTCACCGATTTGCGGTGGGACAGGTCGTCCGACTGAGAGGCAGGAGCGGCGACTGGCCGCTGACGGGCGAACTCTATCACGTCACCGGCACGCTTCCCGCGCGCGACAATGCGCTTCAATATCGCATCCGCAACGACGGCGAGCGTTACGAACGGGTCGCGATCGAGGACGATCTCGAACTCGTGCGCGCCGCAGCGCCAGTTGTCGATAACGCGGCCCCGAGATGGACGCCGCGGCCCCCGGCGGATGGCCGGACGGCGAAGGCCGGGGTTAGAAGGGCAGCCGCCCCGAAGCAGCCGCACGGATGAGGAACCGGCGCCGCCGGCCGCGTCGCTTGAAGGCGCGGGCGAGGCTCGTCGCCTGAACCACCTCTCCATCTGGAGCTTGCACGGCCTGACCGTCCGGTCGCGGCGTCCAAGTTCGTGCGATGCGGGACATGAAAGCAGGAGCAATCGTCGTGGCCAAACGCAAGCTTTCTCCGGTCGAAAAAATCGTGGTCCAGGTCGACCGCGAACTGGAGGAAAAGGCGCAACATCCGGACAAGGTCCCGGTCGTACGCGTCGCCGACGAGACGGACGATGATGAGAATCCGAGAGTGTTCGTGATCCTCAAGCCAAAGGAGTGAGGCTCCCTGCCGTGCAGGAAAGCAGCCTGCCCTCACATGCCGCTGGTGGCGGAGAGCGTCACTCCCGGCATCGACGAGGGGCGAGCCGCGTGGGGCACCGCATGGATGCCAGGCCTGGGCGAAAGAGGTTTTCGGCCGCCCCTTGACTCTCGCTGCGCTTGGGTTCAAAACAAGAACAAATAGGAAACAGAGTAGAGTGCGGACCGAATGTCGCTGGGCGGCAGGGCGGGCGCTGCGGATTTGCGCCGCGTCATCGCTAAGATCGAGGCCCAAGCGGGCCACAGCGAGCGCGCCGCGTGGCGCGTAACGCTCGCGCGCGCGCTCGATCCCGCGCTCGGCGGCGGGCTCGCCGACGACGCCCTGCACGAGATCGCGCCCGCAGAGCCTGCCGACGCAGCCGCGGCGATGGCGTTTGCGCTCGCGCTCGCCGCGCGCTTTCTCAAGCGGCGGCCGTCGGCCGGGCTCGTGATCGGCGAATGCTTCGCCGCCCATGAGGCGGGCGCGCTTTACGGACCCGGCCTCGTTGCGCATGGGCTCCCCTTGAGCCGGCTCGTCTTCGTTTCCGCCCCCGACGCGAACGCCGCCTTCTGGGCGATGGAGGAGGCGCTGAAATGCGGCGCGCCAGCCGTCATCGTCGGCGAGATCTGGAACCTGAAAGGCTATAGCCTCGCCGCCTCCCGCCGCCTCTTGCTTGCTGCGCGCAAAGGGCGAACGCCGGCGCTGCTCGTGCTCGCCGGGGCACACGGCCAGGCGGCGCGGCTCTCGACCGCCGCCGAGACGCGGTTCGAAATCGCCGCCGCCCCGAGCGCCAAAATCCCGGCGGCGGGGGACAAGGACCTGCCCGGCCCCTTCGCCTGCGGCGCGCGGCTCGTGAAGGCGCGCCTGACCATGCCCCGCGACGGGCCGGCCGAGGCTTACGATGCGACGCGGATCGTGCGTCTCGAATGGCGAAGCGAGGACATGACTTTCAAGGACATGACTTTCAGGGATTTGGGCTTTGACGACCCGGCGATTTCTCTCTCTCTGGCTGCCGCGTCTGGCGACGGACCGCGCGCGGCGGCTCGGCGCAATTGACCGGCGCGCGCCGCTCGCGGCGATCGCCAAGGTCAAGAACGCCGAGCGCCTCGTCACAGTGGACGCTGAGGCCGCGCGGCTCGGCTTGACTGCCGGCCTTTCGCTTGCGGACGCGCGCGCGCGCCATCCCGCACTCGTCACCGTTCCGTCTGAGCCTGCGGAGGAGGCGCGGCTGCTGGAAGCCTTATGCGACTGGTGCTCGCGCCTCACCCCGCTCGCCGCGCTCGACGAACGCGACGGGCTCATGCTCGACATTTCCGGCGTGGCGCATCTTTTTGGCGACGAAGCGGCGCTCGTCGAGGATTGCCTGAACCGCCTCGCGGCGCAGGGGATCACGGCCATCGCCGGTGTCGCGGGCAATCCGTGCGCGGCTTCAGCGCTCGCGCGGTTCTCGGCGCAAAAAATCGCGCCCGAGGCGATGAGCGACAAGGCGTTCGCCAAGCTTTTCCACGGCCTGCCGCTCGCAGCTCTCGGCCTTGACGAAAAAACCGTCGCCGACATGGCGCGGGCGGGCCTGAGGCGCATCGGCGACATTGCGCTGAGGCCCCGCGCGCCGATCACGGCGCGGTTCGGCTTGACGCCGATGGCCCGGCTCGATGAACTGAAAGGCCTTGCGCGCGGCTCGATCGCGCCGCGTTTTGCGCCGCCCGAGTTCTGCGCCGAGCGGCGGTTCGCTTCGCCTGTGCAGACGGTCGAGGCGATCGAAGCGGCGCTCCGGCGGCTCGCCGACGATCTCGTTGTGCTCATCGAGCGGCAGGCCAAGGGCGCGAGGACGATCGAGCTTGAACTCTATCGCGTCGACGGCGGCGTGCGCCGCATCCGCGTCGGCGCCTCCCGGCCGCTCAATGAGGCGCGCGCTCTTCTGCGCCTCTTCGCCGAAAAGCTCGCGAGCCCGCAAGAGGACGCGATCGACGCGGGCTTCGGCGTCGACCTCATGCGCCTCTCGTGTCTCGTGGCCGAGCCGCTCGCGCCGTCGCAAGGCCAGCTTGAGCGCGCGCATGAGGCCGAGCGGGCCCGCGCGCTCGCCGACCTCATCGATCGCTTGAGCGCGCGGCTCGGCGCTCGCGCGGTGACGCGGCGCGAGCTTATAGAGGCGCATCTGCCCGAACTGGCCGAGGCGGCCGCGCCTGCGACTTTGGGAGAGGCGCGCAAGCCGGGGCAGGGGAGCCGTCATTGCGAGGAGCGGAGCGACGAAGCAATCCAGAAGCCGGGAGCGCAGGCGCCTGGATTGCTTCGCTTCGCTCGCAATGACGGGTCAAACATTGCGCCGGCGCGGCCGCTGCGGCTCTTCATCCGCCCTGAGCCGATCGAGACTTTGGCCGAAGTGCCCGATGGGCCTCCTTTGCGCTTCCGCTGGCGGCGCGTCCTGCACGACGTCGCCGCGATCGAAGGCCCCGAGCGCATCGCCGCCCCCTGGTGGCGGTGTCCCGGCTCGCCGACGCGCGACTATTTCCGCGCCGAGGATTCTCAAGGCCGCCGCTTCTGGCTCTACCGCGAAGGTCTCTGGGGCCGCGAAACGCAAAGGGCGAAATGGTTCATGCACGGAGTGTTCGGGTGAAGGGGGATCCTCTTCGCCCCGCTTGCGGGGAGAAGGTGGCCGGCGAAGCCGGCCGGATGAGGGGCAAGTAGAGAAGACAGTCATGCGCAACGACATCCCCATTTCCGCAAAATCCCGCGCTCGCACCATGCGCTGCGAACCGACGGAGGCCGAGCGCAAACTCTGGTACGCCCTGCGCGATCGCCGCATGCAGGCGCTCAAGTTCCGTCGGCAGGCGCCGCTCGGCCCCTACATCGTCGATTTTCTCTGCGTCGCTCACCGGCTCGTCGTGGAAGCGGACGGATCGCAGCATGCCGAAAGCAAGCGCGACGCCGTTCGCGACGCGTGGCTTGCACTCGAAGGGTACACGATCTTGCGCTTCAGCAATCGCGATGTTCTGACGGCGCGCGAAAGCGTGCTCGCGACGATCGCGGCGACATGCGGTCTGCCATGATGAGGCGCGCACTTGCCCTCATCCGGCGCTTCGCGCCACCTTCTCCCGCAAGCGGGAGAAGGGAACGATGATCCGCCTGGAGCCGCGCTTCGCCGAACTGGCGGCGATGACGAATTTCTCGTTCCTGCGCGGGGCCTCGCATCCGGAAGAAATGGTCGCGCGCGCCGCCGAGCTCGGGCTCGCGGGCGTCGGGATCGCCGACCGCAACACGCTCGCGGGCGTCGTGCGCGCGCATGTGTTCGCGCGCGAGAACAGGGCGGCGTTGGAGGGCATGCGGGTCGCGCCCGGCGCGCGGCTCGCCTTCATTGACGGGACGCCGGACGTGCTCGCCTATCCGAAGAACCGTGCGGCTTACGGCCGGCTCTGCCGGATTCTCACAGCGGGCAATTTGCGCGCGCCCAAGGGCGAGTGTCATTTGCGCTTGGAGGATCTCATCGAGCACGGCGAGGGGCTGCAAGTTGTGGCGCTTCCTCCCCCACAAGGGGGGAGGGAGGGCGCGCTGCTCCCCCGCCTCCGCGAAGCCTTCAGTTCGCGTCTCTGGATCGGCGCGAACATGACTTATGGCGAGGACATGCGCGGGGGACTCGCGCGGCGCGCGGCGCTGGCCGAGAGGCTCAGCGCGCCGCTTCTTGCGACCAACGATGCGCTGATGCACGCGCCGGAGCGGCGCGCGCTCGCCGACGTCGTCGCCTGCATCCGCGAGAAGACGACGCTCGAGGCCGCGGGGCGCCTGACCCAGGCCAACGCCGAGCGCCATCTGAAAGCCCCGCGCGAAATGGCGCGTCTCTTCGCCGAGGCGCCGCCGGCTATCGAGGAGACGATCCGCTTCCTCGACGGCCTCAGCTTCAGCCTCGACGAACTGGCGCACTGCTATCCGGAAGAACTGCGCGAGGGTTACGCCACGCCTCAGGCCGCGCTTGAAGCGTTTGCGCTCGAAGGCGCCAAGGCGCGCTATCCCGAGGGCCCGCCCGCGCGTGTCAGGGAGGCGCTGAGGCATGAGCTGGCGCTGATCGCCTCGCTCAACTTCGCGCCTTACTTCTTGACGGTGCACGACATCGTGCGCTTCGCCCGCACGCGCGGGATTCTTTGCCAGGGCCGTGGCTCCGCGGCCAATTCCGCGGTCTGCTATTGCCTCGGGATCACCGAGGTCGATCCCGCGTGCTTCGATCTCCTGTTCGAGCGCTTCGTCTCGCCCGAACGCAACGAGCCGCCCGACATCGACGTCGATTTCGAGCACGAGCGGCGCGAGGAGGTGATCCAATACATCTATGAGCGCTACGGGCGCGAGCGGGCGGGGCTCGCGGCTGCGGTGACGACCTATCGCACGCGCTCGGCGATTCGCGAGACGGCCAAGGTTTTCGGGCTCTCGGACGACGTCATCACGGCGCTGAACGGGACCGCTTGGGGCCACGGCTCGACTCCGATCGATGAGACCCGCGTGCGCTCGGCCGGCCTCGACCCCGCCGATCCTATGCTCGCGCTTGCGCTGAAGATGGCCGAGGAGCTGACCGGCTTTCCGCGCCATCTGACCCAGCACAGCGGCGGCTTCGTCATCACCCGCGACCGGCTCGACGAAGTCGCGCCGATCATGAACGCGGCGATGGAGGACCGCACGACAATCGAATGGGACAAGGACGATCTCGACGCGCTCGGCCTCCTCAAGATCGACGTGCTTGCGCTCGGCATGCTGACGGCGCTGGCGAAGGGCTTCGATCTTCTCGACAGGCATTACGGCGAGCGGCTGACGCTCGCGACCATTCCGCCCGAAGAGGCTTGCGTTTACGCGATGATCCAGCGCGCCGACACGATCGGCGTGTTTCAGATCGAGAGCCGGGCGCAGATGTCGATGCTCCCGCGGCTCAGGCCGGAAAAGTTTTACGATCTCGTGATCGAGGTCGCGATCGTGCGGCCCGGCCCGATCCAGGGCGATATGGTGCACCCTTATCTGCGCCGCCGCCAGGGGCTCGAAGAGGTCGTCTATCCCTCGCACGAGCTCGAGGCGGTGCTGATGAAGACGCTCGGCGTGCCGCTCTTCCAGGAGCAGGCGATGAAGATCGCCATCGTCGCGGCCGGGTTCACGCCCTCCGAAGCCGACAGGCTCCGGCGCGCGATGGCGACGTTCCGCCGGGTCGGCACGATCCAGACCTTTCAGGACAAAATGATCGAGGGCATGGCGGCCAAGGGCTACGACCGCGACTTCGCCGAACGCTGTTTTCGTCAGATCGAGGGGTTTGGCGAATATGGCTTTCCCGAGAGCCATGCGGCGAGCTTCGCACTCCTCGTCTACGCCTCGTGCTGGATGAAGTGCCGCTACCCGGACGTCTTCGCCGCGGCGATGCTCAATTCCCAGCCGCTCGGCTTCTATGCGCCCGCGCAGCTCGTGCGCGACGCGCGCGAGCACGGGGTCGAGGTGCGCGAGGTCGACGTCAACCTGTCGGACTGGGACTGCACACTGGAGCCTCTCCCCTCTCCCAGTGGGAGAGGGGTCGGGGGTGAGGGCGATGCGCCCCCTCTCCCCGCGCGCGGGGAGAGGGTCGGGGTGAGGGGCGGCGCGGACCTCTACGACAAGGGCGGCGCAGCCCCTCATCCGACCGCTGCGCGGCCACCTTCTCCCCGCGAGCGGGGAGAAGGGGAGCGGAGCCTACACTCCCGCCACGCCTCGATGATCGAGCACATCCGCACGGGCCATGCCGTGCGTCTCGGCTTGAGGCAGATTGTCGGCGCGAGGGAGGATGACATGCGCCGGCTGGTCGAGCGGCGCGGGGAGCTTTATGATTCCGTGCGCGATCTCTGGCTGCGCAGCGGGCTGACGCCCGCCGTTCTCGAACGGCTTGCCGACGCCGACGCCTTCCGCTCGCTCGGCCTCGACCGGCGCCAGGCCTTATGGGCGGTGCGCGGGCTCGACCGGGTCGGCGATCAGGATGACCTGCCGCTGTTCGCCGTCTCGCGACCCGCGCGAGAGACGGAACCCGACGCCAAGCTGCCGCCCATGCCGCTCGGCGCGCATGTGGTCGAGGACTACCGGCGCCTGTCCTTGTCCTTGAAGGCCCACCCGACTTCGTTCATGCGCGCGCGCCTTGCCACGCGCGGCGTCACGCGCTCGGATGCGCTTGGCTTCATCAAGAGCGGTGAGCGCGTCACGGTCGCAGGGCTCGTGCTCGTGCGCCAGCGCCCCGGCACCGCCAAGGGCGTCATCTTCATGACGCTCGAGGACGAGGCGGGCGTCGCCAACGTCATCGTCTGGCCGAAGGCGTTCGAACGCCTGCGCGCGATCGTGCTCGGCGCCCGCTTCGTCGCCGTGACCGGCAAGCTGCAGAGCGAAATGGGCGTCATCCACATCGTCGCCGACCGCATGGACGACCTGACGCCGATGCTGGGCCTTCTCTCGGAGGTGGGCCAGACGATCACAACGACGGCGCGCGCCGACGAGGTCCGACGGTCGCAACCGACCGTTGCCCAGAAGCGGCAGGGCAACCGTTTCGCCCAACCCCCACGCCTCGACGACCCGCGCGCGCCCCCGGGCCCAGCGGTCGACAGCCTCGACGTGAAGCGCGCGATGCCCGCAGGGCGCAATTTCCATTGAGGGCGTGGCGCGCCCTCGATCGCATCACTGCTGCGACGCGCCTTGCGGCTGGGCGAACGTCTGGCGAAGCTGGTACTTGAGAATCTTCCCCGTCGCGTTGCGGGGCAGCGCCGAAACGATCTCGAGCCGTCCGGGCAGCTTGTAGCGCGCAAGCAACTCGCTTGCGAATTCGCGCAAGTCTTCGATGGTCAGCGACTGGCCGGGCTTGAGCGCCGCGACCGCCACGATCCCCTCTCCCCACGCATCATGCGGCTCGCCGATCACCGCAACCTCCGCGATTGCGGGATGACGCATGAGCGCGCTCTCGACCTCCGCCGGATAGACGTTCTCGCCGCCGGTGATGATCATGTCCTTGATGCGGTCGCTGATGGTGAGGAAGCCCTCTTCGTCGAAATAGCCGGCGTCGCCGGTGCGGAACCAGCCGTCCTTGTCGATCGCGAGCGCGGTCGCCTGCGGCAGGCCCCAGTAGCCGCGGAACACGTTCGGCCCGCGCACCAGGATCTCGCCCTGGGTCTTTGGCGATTCGATCGCGGCGCCGCTAGAATCGAGGATCTTGACCTCCACAAACAGCGGCGGCTTGCCCGACGAGCCGACCTTGGCGAGCGCATATTCCGGCGCGAGGAAGCTCACCATCGGCGCCGTCTCTGTGAGGCCATAGCCTTGCTGCATCGGAACGCCGCGCGCGAGATAGGTCTTGAGCAGCGGCAGCGGGCACGGCGCGCCGCCGACGATGAGCACGCGGACCGAAGTCAAGTCCGTCTCGGCGAAAGCCGGATGCTGCGCCATGAAGAGGAACATCGCCGGCACGCCGAACATTGTCGTCACCTTGTGCGCCGCGATGTCGGCCAGCGCCCGGCCCGGGTCGAAGGTCCGATGCAGGATGACGAGGCCGCCCCTCTGGAAAGCCGTGAGCGTCGTGACATTGAGGCCGCCGATGTGGAAGACCGGCGCGGCCGTCAGCGTCACGTCGTCGGCGAGTGTGTCGATCGCGTGCATGCCGTTGACGTTGTTCCACCAGATGTTGCCATGGGTCAGCATGGCGCCCTTGGGGCGGCCTGTCGTGCCCGAGGTGTACATGATCATGGCCACGCCGTCCTCGCCGACGCGGACCGCCGCGCTCGCGGGCGCGGGCTCGTTCGTCCACTGCGACTCGTCTTCGGCGGCGAGAAAGACCTTGAGCGAAGTCAGCCGCTCGCGCTGCGGCTCGACGACGGCGCGGTGCTCAGCGTCGACGATGAGCGCGCTCGCCGCGCAGTCCTCGATCATGAAGGCGAGTTCGGGCCCGGTCAGGCGGAAATTGAGCGGCGCGAAGATGACGCCGAGCCGTGCCGAGGCGAACAACGCGAAGAAGAACATCGGCTGGTTATGGCCGAGAAAGGCGACGCGGTCGCCCTTCGCGATCCCAAGCGCGGCGAGACGCGCGGCGCAATTCTCGATTGCCTCCTGCATCTCGACGTAGGTCCAGTCGCGCCCCTCGAAATGCAGCGCCTTTCGTTCGGGCGTGCGCAGCGCGCGCTGACGGAACCAGTTCGCCAGTCCAATGTCCGGGGTCATCGAGTCCTCGCTGTTTCGGGGGGAAGCGGCGGCGGCGCGTCCTTCTCGCTGGCGGCGGCCGCCTGCGCCGCTTTTGCGCGCCGGAATCCGGGCCGTTCCTTGAGCAGACCGTAGTAGGCTTGGAGCGATCCCGGCGTCTGGTCGATCAGGCCTGTGAATTCGAGCAGCATCAGCGCGTAGCCGACGGAAATGTCGGCCGCCGTGAAGCGTTGCGCCGCGACATACCGCTTCTCGGCGAGGAACGCTTCAAAGCCCCTGAGCCGCCCGAGCGTCCAGCGCCCATAGTCGTTAACGATCTGCGGCAGCCGTCGCTCCGGGGGCTCCAACCGGCCGTAGCGCAGCACCAGGGTTTGCGGGAAGGTCAGCGTCGCTTCGCCGAAATGGAGCGCATTGAGATAGGCGCCATAGTCCGGCTCGTCCGGCCTGACAGCGAGCGGCGGGCCGGCGTAGCGGTCGGCCAGATACTGGCAGATCGCCGCCGATTCCGTCATCCGCACGTCGCCGTCGATCATGAGCGGAACGGTGCCGAGCGGATTGAGCCTAAGGTACTCGCGCGCAAGGAAACGCGGCGGGAAGGGCAGCACCTCCAGCCGGTACGGAACGCCGACTTCCTCGAGCGCCCATAAGGGCCGGAACGAGCGCGCGTCGACGCAGTGCCAGAGGGTGATCATCGCGGAGTCGCTCCTATTCCGTCATCGCGAGGAGCGAAGCGACGCGGCGATCCAGACCGGCATGCACCCTCCGCTCCTTGGATTGCTTGCAATGACGACTTGCGAGTTTATTCTTCACGCTAAAGCCCCATTTGCCGACTGGCGAGGTCTTTCATGATCTCCTCGGTGCCCGCGCCGATGGCGTTGACCTTGACCTCGCGATAGATGCGCTCGACCTTGACCCCGCGCATGAAGCCGGCTCCGCCGAAGATCTGCACGCCCTCGGAGGCGCAGAAGGCGAGTGTCGTCGTCGCCTGGTTCTTCAGCATGCAGATTTCGGCGACCGGATTCTCGCCCTGTTCGAGCCGCCAGGTCAGAAGCTCGAGCATCGCCTGCGACGCCTCGATCCGCTGGGCCATGTCGACAAGTTTGTGGCGGATCACCTGATGCTGGATGATCGGCTTGCCGAAGGTGACGCGCTCTTTGGCGTAGGCGATCGCCTCCTCGAGGCAGACGCGGGCGGCCGAGACCGCGCCGGCCGCGCCATGCAGGCGCTCGTCGTTGAAATTGAGCATGATCGCCCGGAACCCGCCGCCTTCCTCGCCGATGAGGTTTCCGGCCGGCACGCGGCAATTCTCGAAATAAAGCGTCGCCGTGTCGGAGCACCACCAGCCCATCTTCTTCAACGACGTGCGCTGCAGGCCTTCCGGATTGCCTTCGACGAGGATGAGGCTGACGCCGCTCGCGCCTGGGCCGCCGGTGCGCGCCGCGAGCGTGATGAAGTCGGCCCGCATGCCCGAGGTAATGAAGGTCTTCAAGCCGTTGATGACATAATCGCCGCCGTCACGCCGAGCGGTCGTGCGGAGGTTGGCGACGTCGGAGCCGCCGCTCGGCTCCGTGATCGCGAGGGCCGAGATCTTTTCGCCGGAAAGGATCTGCGGCAGCACGCGCGCCTTCATTGTTTCCGAGCCGCGGTGCAGGATCGGCGGCGCGCCGATGGTGTGGCTGAAGAGGCCCGCGGCGACGCCGCCGCAGCCCGCGCGGGCGATCTCCTGCATCGCGATGATGCGCATGAAGCGGTCGCCCTCCGTCCCGCCGTAGCGCTCGGGAAAGCCGAGGCCTATGTAGCCGACCGCGGCCGCCTTCTTGTAGAGTTCGCGCGGGAACGCGCCGGCCTCATCCCAGTCGTTGGCGTAGGGCTCGATCTCGCGCGCGACGAACCGGCGCAGACTTTGGCGGAATGCCTCGTGCTCGGCTTGATAGAACGGGCTCAAGCGAACGGCGTCGAGCGAATGGGCGGTCATGGCCGCGCCTCCTTGCCTTTTGGCGATAGACCGAGCGCCGCGCGCGCCTCCTCGGGCGAAGCGACATTGCGGCCGGCTTCGCGAGCAATCGTGACCAGCGTCTTGACGAGGTCGCCGTTCGAGGCCGCGCGCGAGCCGTCGGGCAGATGGATTGTGTCCTCAAGGCCGGTGCGCAGATCGCCGCCGAGTTCGGCGGCGCGCCGGTGCAAGGGCCAGATCTCCTTGCGACCGATCGCGGTCACGCTCCAGCGCGCGCCTGCGGCGATGAAGCGCAACACATAAGGCAGAAGCTCCGGATCCGCGGGCATGCCGGATTCGACGCCCATCACGAGATTGTATTTCGGCGGCCGGTCATAGCCGTAATTGTGCGCGATTGCGGCGGCCGTGCGCACGATGCCGAGGTCGAAGCATTCGAACTCGGGCTCGATCGCCTGCCAGACCATCGCCTGAAGAAACTTGCGGACCTTGTTGACGGGATTGTCGAACAGGATCGGCTCCCATGCCCAGGTCCCGTCGGCGCGCGTCTTGAGGTAATTGAGCGATCCGGCGTTGAGCGCGCCGATCTCGGGCCGGACTGCGTGCAGGCATTTCAGCGGCCCGGTGATGTCATCGCCGACGATTCCGGTCGTCTGGTTGATGATGATTTCGGGACACGCGTCGCGGATCGCCGCGATAACGGCGGTCGCGACCTCGGGGTCCCACGACGGCATCTGGCCGAGACCGGGCTCGAGCCGGCGGAAGTGGACATGGACCACGCTCGCACCCTCGTCGAAGGCTCGCTTCGCCTCGCGCGCCATCTCCCCGGGCGTGACCGGCGCGGGATAGACCGCCGGGTCCGTGAGCACGCCTGTGAGGGCGCAGGTGACGACGGCCTTATCCATGGGTCAGCCTTCTCCATGCGCGACGACGACGAACAGGAGGCCGCGCGTCTGGGTCTGGGCGCCCGCCGCGGCGCCGACATGCGCGACCACCCCGTCGATCGGCGCGAGAATGGAATATTGCATCTTCATCGCCTCGACGGTCGCCAGCGTCTGCCCGCGTCGCACGTGGTCGCCCGGCTTCGCCTCGACCGCGACGACGACGCCGCTGACCGGCGAGCGCACGGCGCCGTCCGACAGCTCATCTTTGGGTTCGGGCGACGCATAGGTGCGGTCGACGAAGCGGCGGCATACGCCGCCGAAGTCGAGCCATAGCGCGTCGCCGTGACGCGCGTAAGCCGCCTTGCGGACGACGCCGTCGCGGGAAAAGCGCACGTCGCTTTCGCTGCGGGCGAGCAGACGCATCGCAATGACGGCGCCGTCAATCGCGACGATCCACTCGTCTCCTTCTCGCCGAACCGACGCCTTCAGGTCGGCGCCGTCGACGGAAAGGCGCAAGGGCGACTCACGCCATGCTGCGGTCGGCGCAGGCCGCCCGCCGCGCTCCACAAAGAGCAGCGCGGCAAGCGCGGTCGCTTCTCGTCCGAGTTCGGAGGCCCGTGCAGGCGCATTTGCGATGAAGCTCGTGGTCGCTCGTCCCTCGACGAATTCCGGCCGCTGCATCACGTCGATGAGAAAGTCGCGATTGGTCGCGACGCCCGCGACGAACGTCTCCCGAAGCGCGCGCGCGAGCCGGCGGCGGGCCTCCGCGCGATCCGCGCCGTGGGCGATAATCTTGGCGAGGAGCGAGTCGTAGTACGGCGAAACGACAGCCCCGGTTTCGACACCCGCATCGACGCGCACGCCTTCCCCTTCCCCAACGCGCCACGCGAGGATGGGCCCGGTCGAGGGCGCGAAGCCGACCGACGGGTCCTCGGCGTAGAGCCGCGCCTCGATCGAATGGCCTCGCAGGCTGATGTCTCCTTGTGCGAACGGCAGCGGGGCTCCTTGCGCGACATGAAATTGCAGCCGCACCAGATCGACGCCCGTTACGCACTCCGTCACCGGATGTTCGACCTGGATGCGCGTGTTCATCTCGAGGAAATAGAAGCGGTCGCCGGCAAGCAGGAACTCGACCGTGCCAGCGCCGACATAACCGACTGCTTTGGCGGCCTTGACCGCGGCGGCCCCCATCGCCGCGCGAAGCTCGGGCGACATGGCCGGCGAAGGCGCCTCTTCGATCAGCTTCTGATGGCGGCGCTGGATCGAGCAGTCACGCTCGCCGAGATGCACGATCGCGCCGCCCTCGTCGCCGAAAACCTGCACTTCGACATGGCGCGCGTCGAGAAGCGCGCGCTCCAGAACGAGGCGCCCGTCGCCAAACGCGCTTGTCGCTTCGGCGCTGGCCGAGCGCAGCGCGGCGTGGAGTTGGCCGGCCTCGCGCACAATCCGCATCCCGCGCCCGCCGCCGCCTGCGCTCGCCTTGACCATTAGCGGATAGCCGAGGCGCATGGCCTCGCTGGCGAACCGCGCGGAGCTTTGGTCGGCGCCATGATAGCCGGGCGCGCAAGGCACGCCCGCTTTCGCCATGAGCGCCTTGGCGGCCGCCTTGTCGCCCATCGCCCGGATCGCGGCGGGAGGCGGTCCGACGAAAACGAGGCCCGCGGCCGCGCAAGCTTCGGCGAAGCTCGCGCTTTCCGCGAGGAAGCCGTAGCCGGGATGGATCGCCTCTGCCCCCGAGGCCTTGGCGGCGGCGATAAGGTTCAGCATCGACAGATAGGACAGCGCGGCGGCCGACGGCCCGATCCGCACCGCCGTGTCGGCGAGACGAACATGGAGGGCGTCCGCATCGGCGTCGCTATAGACGGCGACGGCGCGCAAGCCTTCCGCCCGAGCGGCGCGGATGATGCGGCAGGCGATCTCGCCGCGGTTGGTGACGAGCACCGAGGAGAAGCGCGCGCTCAATTCGGCCTCGTCCACGACGGCGCCCGCTTTTCGAGAAAGGCCGCAACGCCCTCGCGTCCCTCGGGCCCGCGCAGCGCCTCGGCGAAGCTTTTCGCCGCGGTCTCGATATAGGCCTCGGGCGGCTGCGCGCGGCACGCGCGGAAAAGCCGCTTGGTCTCGGCGTTGGCGAGCGGCGCACAACGCTCCGTCGCTAGAAGCAGGGCTTCGAGTTGGGCGTCGCGCTCGGCGTCATTGTCGCAATAGTAGTCGGCCAGGCCAAGCCGCTCCGCCTCGCGGCCGTCGAGCCGCGCGCCGGTCAAGGCGAGCCGGCGGGCGACGCGCTCGCCCATCCGCGCGACGAGATAAGGCGCGATCTGCGCTGGGGGAATGCCGAGGCTCGTTTCGGTCAGCGCGAATCGCGCCCTCGCCGTCGCGATGACGACGTCCGCGGCCGCGGCGAGGCCCATCCCGCCGCCGACCGCTGCGCCATCGACGGCCGCAATCGTCAGATACGGCAGCGTCGCGAAGCGCGCGAAGAAGCGCCCGCCGGCAGCGTTCATGGCCTGCACCGGGTCCGCTTCACCCGGAGCGAGCGGCTTCGCCAACGTCTCCGCCAGCGACTTCAAGTCGGCGCCGGCGCTGAAGACGCCGTTCGCGCCCTCGACGACGAGCGCCGCGAGGCCATGCGGCGCCGCTTCGAGCGCATGCTCGATATTCGCGACCATCTCGGCCGAGAGCGCGTTCTGGCGGCGGGCGTCGTCGAGCGTCAGCTTCAAACAGCGGCCGGTCGTCTCGACGCGCAGCAGCGAGCCCATGGGGTCAGAACCTCGCCACGCCAAAGCTGTTCGGACGCAGGACGCGCGCCTCGGCCTCGAAGCAGGTCGAAAGACAGAAGGCCAGCACCGCGCGGCTGTCGCGCGGATCGATCAGGCCGTCGTCCCAGAGGCGGGCGGTGGCGAACAGCGCCGTCGATTCCCGGTCATAGCTCGCGACGATGCGCGCGCTCTGCGCCTTCGCCTTCTCGGCGTCGAAGGGCAGTCCGCGCGCGTTTGCCGCCTCCTCCGCGACGATCGCCATCACGCGCGCCGCCTGCTCCCCGCCCATCACAGCGACGCGGGCGTTCGGCCAGGAAAAGAGAAAGCGCGGCCCGAACGCGCGCCCGCACATGCCGTAGTGCCCCGCGCCGAACGAGCCGCCGATCTGCAGCGTGAGTTTCGGAACGTCGGCGTTGGTGACGGCCTGGATCATCTTCGAGCCGTGCTTGACGATGCCGGACGCCTCGGCCTCGACGCCGACGAGGTAGCCGGTCGTGTTCTGCAGGAAGACGATCGGCAGCGCCGCCTGACAGCAGAGCTGGATGAACTGCCCGGCTTTGGCGGCGCCGCCCGAATCGATCGGACCGTTGTTGCCGATCAATCCGACCGCGCGCCCTTCGATTTCCGCGTGGCCGCAGACGGTCGCCTCGCCATAAGAGCGCTTGAAGTCGAGAAACTCCGAGCCGTCGACCAGGCGCGCAATGACCTCGCGCACGTCGTAAGGCTTGCGGTAGTCGACCGGCACGACGCCGACGAGCTCCTCCGGATCGTAGAGCGGCGCGGGCGCTTGCGAGCGGCGCTCTGGGGCGGCCCAACCGATCCGGGCGAGGATCTCGCGGCCGATGCGCAGGGCGTCGGCGTCGTCCTCGGCGAGATATTCGCTGAGGCCCGTCGTCCTGGAATGCATGTCCGCGCCGCCGAGCTCCTCGTCGTCGGCGATCTCGCCGGTCGCCGCCTTCAGGAGCGGAGGTCCGGCCAGGAACACTTTCGAACGGCCCCGCACCGTCACGACATAGTCGGCAAGGCCGGTCTGATAGGCGCCGCCCGCCGTCGAAGAGCCGTGCACGATGGAGACGACGGGAATCCCGGCCGCCGACAGGCGCGCCATGTTGGCGAAGGTCGCGCCGCCGCGCACGAACATTTCGGCCTGCAGGAAGAGGTTCGCGCCCGCGCTCTCGACGAGCTGGACGTAGGGCAGCTTGTTCGCGAGCGCGATCTCCTGCGCTCGGATCGCCTTTTCGACGCCCATCGGGTGGGCGGCGCCGCCCTTGATGCCGGAATCGTTGGCCGCAACCATGCAGCGGGCCCCGGAAATGAAGCCAATTCCGACGATCGACCCGCCGCCGTACACGTTCTCGACGCCGTCGTCCTCATGCATGCCGAGGCCGCAGAGACCCGACAGTTCGAGAAAGGGCGAATCGCGGTCGAGGATGAGGTTGACCCGCTCGCGCGGCGGCAATTGTCCGCGCGCGCGGAATTTTGGGTCGGCGCGGGCGGAGGCTTCGCGGACCTTCTGTTCGAGGCCGCGGAATTCGGCGATCAGCTTCAGATGGGCGGCGCGATTGGCGCGAAAGTCCTCGCTCTCGACGATGACGTTCGTGGCGATCGCTATCATGCGGCCCCGTTCCCTCCCTCGCTCCAGCGCGACGGCGCGATTTTAAGCCGCCAAGGTCCTCGGGAACCAGGCCGAAGTCAAACGGCGCCCCGGAAGCGGCGAGCCCGATGCGAGGGCTGTCTTAAAAAAGCGAGACGCTGCGATCGGCGGGACGCGCGCTCGGGTTCAGGAGCTCAGGAGCGCCTTGGCGGGGTCGCCGATCATGAAGGCGCGGGTTTCCGGCGTCACCGCGTTCAAAAGATCGCGGATGAACTTGTCCTGCAGCTTGAAGCTTTCGCCAACGCGCAGGCCGACCGTCGACACGCGGAACAGCGCGCCGTCGGGAATCCACCCCCTCAGACCATATTGCAGCTTCAGCGCGTTCCGCGCCCAGTTGCTGTTGGTGACGTCATAGCCGATGCGCATCCAATAGCTGATCGGCTCGGTCCGATCCTCCCGGCTCGCTACGAGGCGGGTCAACGGGATCGGATGAGCGGACGGCGACCACGCGAATTTGGAGGTCGACGGGCGGGTCACGCGGAAGCCCTGCGCGGTATAGCAGACCTCCGGGTGGTGAAGTTGAAGGCGGTCGCTCTGGCTTTCGCCATAAGCAACGACGAACATCACCACATGGCCTTCCTTGTCGACGAAGGAACGGGACACCTCCTGGTTGTAGATCTCGCGCTCGAGACCGTCCGGCGGCGGCGTCACCGTCTGCACGCCTGGAAGATCCGCCCATTCGCCGAATGCGTGCGGAATATGAGCGTCGATGTTGAACACGTCGTGCGTGCGAGCCATCAGGCGGTGCGGCGTCATGACGTAGGCCAGCGAGGCGGCAGCCAGCATGGCTATGCAGCACAAGACGAGGTTCGTCGAACGCGGCATTCCCGAAACCCTCTTGTATCCCCAGGAGAGGCTAACCTACGCTTTACCTCCGTGCGCCGCAACGCGGGCCGAAATTTGACGCTTCTCGGGCCGCAAGACTTGTCTCGTCGCCCGATTTGAGGTCGAAAGGCCTCACCACATTGGAGGTTTAACACCGATGATGAGCCGCGATCTTCTGCGCCGCGCAGGCCTCGGCGACGAGGAACTCGATGGGGGCGCTCTCGCCGTTCGCTCGCCGATCGACGGCGCCGAAATCGCGCGCCTGCCGGAGACGGCTCCCTCCGACATGCCCGCCGTGATCGCCCGCGCCAGGCGCGCGTTCATGGGCTGGCGAGACGTTCCCGCGCCCCGCCGGGGCGAACTTGTCCGGCTTCTCGGAGACGAGCTCAGAGCCTCGAAGGAGGCGCTCGGCGCAGTCGTCACCCTGGAGGCGGGCAAGATCGTCTCCGAGGGACTGGGGGAAGTCCAGGAGATGATCGACATCTGCGACTTCGCCGTCGGATTGTCGCGCCAGATCTACGGCCTCACCATCGCCTCCGAGCGGGCGGGGCACCGCATGATGGAGACCTGGCTCCCGATCGGGCCGTGCGCGGTGATCTCGGCCTTCAATTTCCCGGTCGCGGTCTGGTCGTGGAATGCGGCGCTGGCGCTCGTATGCGGCGATCCGGTGATCTGGAAGCCCTCGGAAAAGACGCCGTTGAGCGCGCTCGCGACCATGAAAATCTTCGACCGCGCGCTCGAGCGCTTCGGCGCCGACGCGCCCGAGGGCCTGGCGCAGGTCGTCCTCGGCGGGCCGGCCGTCGGCGAGGCGCTGGTCGGCTCGAAGGACGTCCCGATCGTTTCGGCGACCGGCTCGACCCGCATGGGTTCGATCGTCGGACCAAAGGTCGCGGCCCGGTTCGGCCGCGCGATCCTCGAGCTCGGCGGCAACAACGCCATGATCGTCGCGCCGTCGGCGGATCTCGACATGGCGGTCAGGGCCATTCTCTTCTCGGCGGTCGGCACCGCCGGTCAGCGCTGCACGTCGCTCAGGCGCCTGATCGTCCACCATTCGATCCGCGCCGACCTGACGAGACGCCTCGTCAAAGCCTACGCGAGCTTGCCGATCGGCGATCCGCGCGAGCCGGAGACCCTGGTCGGTCCGCTCATCGACAAGGCCGCGGGCGAAAAGATGACGGCGGCGCTCGCGCGGGCGAAGGCCGAGGGCGGCGTCGTTCACGGCGGGCGGGCCGTCGTCTCGGGCGTCCCTGGGGGCGGCGCCTATTTCGAGCCGGCGCTCGTCGAGATGGCGAGCCAGACTTCGACCGTGCGGGAGGAGACCTTCGCGCCGATCCTCTACACGCTCGGCTACGACACTCTGGACGAGGCCATCGCGATCCATAACGACGTTCCGCAGGGGCTTTCGTCCTGCATCTTCACACTCGATCTCCGCGAGGCTGAGGCGTTCCTTTCGGCCGCTGGCTCCGATTGCGGCATCGCCAACGTCAATATCGGCCCGTCGGGGGCCGAGATCGGCGGCGCGTTCGGTGGCGAGAAGGAAACGGGAGGCGGGCGCGAGAGCGGCTCCGACGCGTGGAAGAACTACATGCGCCGGCAGACGAGCACGGTGAACTACTCGACCAATCTGCCATTAGCGCAGGGCGTCAAGTTCGACGTCTGACGGGCGCTCAAGCGCCGACCCGCGCCGATCGTCCAAATTGCTCCAAGCTAATCCAAGCGATTCCAAACTTGTTTTTCCTTGGAAAAGCTTGGATTTCCTTGGATTCCTTCGTCCGAATCGAGACTTATCAATGGGTTACCGGGTCTTTCCCCAAAAACGAATTTTTCTCCGCTTCCTTGCCGAAAACACTACGCCATCTTTCCGTCGAATGTCATCCGCTGCCGCTCTACGGGCGCCATCCGATCCTACCGTCGAACGCCTCGATAAAACCATTGTACACTTGATTCTGATTCTCAGCAATGAGTTGCTGCCGAGAATTACGCCCAGTAGATAGTCCGTCTGAAATTTGGAACGCGTGACGGCAGTCGGGGTCAGTTTGAACTTCAGGTTTGGGCGACACCGACCCTACGGTCGCCTATGGAACGCCCGCAATCGACGTATGGACTAAACCGCTCGCGCGGTAGCTGCGGCGAGGGCAGCGCGGGAAGCTGGGTCGGACGAGGCCAGGACTGTCTCAGAATCATGGGGTTCAACCCCATGGGAGACAGGAGCTTTCGCGATGTCCGACAAGCCCATCAACCCGCTGCGTCAGCGCATGATCGACGACATGACGGCGCGTCGGTTCAAGGAGAAGGTGCAGAAGGACTACGTCCGGCACGTCAGGACCTTTACGGCCTTCCTGGGCCGGTCGCCCGATACGGCGACGAAGGAGGACCTTCGCCGCTTTCAGTTGCATCTGGCGCAGCAGCAGATCAGCCCAGGTTCGATCAACGCCGCCGTCACCGCGCTTCGGTTCTTCTTCACCGTGACGCTCGAACGGCCAGACCTCGTTCGTCCTCTGACGATCGTGAACAAGCCGCGCAGGGCGCCGGTCGTGCTCAGCCAGGAAGAGGTCGCGCTCCTGCTCGAAGCCGCGCCGGGCCTGAAGTACAAGGCCGCGCTCAGCGTCGCCTACGGCGCGGGCCTGCGCGTGTCCGAGGTCGCGCACCTGAAGGTGTCCGACATCGACAGCCAGCGCATGACGCTTCGGGTCGAGCAGGGCAAAGGGCAGCGGGACCGTTATGTGATGCTGTCGCCGCAACTGCTCGAACTGTTGCGCGCATGGTGGAAGGCGGCGCGGCCGCGGGCCTGGCTGTTCCCCGGCCAAAACCCGGTCAACCCGATCACCGCCCGTCAGCTCAATCGCGCCGTCACCGCCGCCAAAGACCTGGCCGGCATCTCCAAGCGCGTGTCACCGCATACGCTGCGGCACAGCTTCGCCACCCATCTGCTCGAACAGGACGTCGACATTCGGGTGATCCAGGTGTTGCTCGGCCACGCCAAGCTCGAGACGACCGCGCTCTACACCCAGGTCGCGGTCAACACGATCCGCGACGTCAAGAGCCCGCTCGAGCGGCTCGGCGTCAACCTGGCGAAGCGAAAGCCGGCCGACTGACCGCGGCCGCATGGCGCGGCCACCGGGTCACCACCTGGAGGTCGCCGACGTCTTTCGCGCCCACGGGGCGGCGTGGCGAATGGCCAACGCCGGTCACGTGAGCCTCGACCAGTTGAAGGTCATGTCGGCGATCGAGACCTGTCGCACAGCCGCGCTCGGCGGACACGTCGAGCGCTGCGAGGACTGTGCGCACGAACGGATCTCCTACAATTCCTGCCGCAATCGCCACTGCCCGAAGTGCCAGGCGGCCGCGGCGAGGGAATGGCTCGAAGACCGCGAGGCCGAACTCCTGCCGGTTCCCTATTACCACGTCGTCTTCACCCTGCCGGCGTCGATCGGCGCCGTCGCGTTCCAGAACAAGTCCCCCGTCTACGACCTCCTGTTCAGGACCGCCGCCCAGACGCTGACCACGATCGCGGCCGACCCGAAGCATCTGGGCGCGCGCATCGGCCTGACCGCCGTACTGCACACCTGGGGCTCGGCGCTGACCCACCATCCGCACGTCCACGTCATCGTTCCCGGCGGCGGCCTGTCGCTGGACGGATCGCGCTGGATCGCCTGCAAGCCCGGCTTCTTCCTGCCCGTGCGGATGCTGTCGCGTCTCTTCCGCCGGCTCTTCCTCGAAGGGCTCGCAGCCCTGCATGCGGCCGGACGCCTCGTCTTCCTCGGCGACCTCGCGCGGCTCGCCGACAAAGCCGCCTTCGACGCCGTCCTCGCGCCGCTGCGCCGATCGGAATGGATCGTCTATGCCAAGAGGCCGTTCGCCGGGCCGAAGGCCGTGCTCGCCTATCTCGCCCGCTACACCCACCGCGTCGCGATCTCGAACTCCAGGCTCATGGAGCTGGACGACAAGGGCGTCACATTCAAGTGGAAGGACTATCGGGTCGAAGGCCGCGACCGGTTCAAGACCATGACGCTCGCGGCCCACGAGTTCATCCGCCGCTTTCTCCTGCACGTGCTGCCGAGCGGCTTCCACCGCATCCGACACTACGGCCTCTTCGCCGGCGCGGTCCGAGCCAGCAACATCGAGCGCGTCCGCCATATGTGGACGGCCTCTTGGCAAGTGGTTTTCGACGCTCTGATCGCTTTGGTCGGCTGCGGTCATATGTCCGGCCTGTTGGTGCGGTATAGGACCGCTGGCCCTGATGATATTCGACAGTCCTGGTCCCTATCACTACGGCGAGCTCGGGGCTCGTGGCGGATGTCAGGGTGTCCTGGGCTTTCGTTGCGACCGTGTCGTTCATCACGTCGTTGCGCTTGCCAATCTCTTCGAAACTGAAACGTCTATCTTGGAGAGCTCTTTGTCGTCAGGCCTTCGTGTAAAGTTCGGTTCGGAAGGCTTCGCCGGTCGACATCATCGCCCAGGCGATTCTGGCCAGCTTGTTGGCCAGGGCGACGGCGACGACGCGCTCGGGCTTCCTGGCCCTCATGGCGACGATCCATTCGGCCAGGGCGCCTTTGTATTTATGGGCCACGCGCAAAACCGACGTGCATCCCACGACCAGCATCTTGCGCAAATACCGGTTACCCTTTTTGGTGATAGCGCCGAGCTTGTCCTTGCCGCCGCTCGAGTGCTGGCTCGGAGTAATGCCCAGAGACGCGCTGAAATCGCTTCCCGACCTGAAGACGCTGGGATCGGGATTGAAAGCGACCATCGCTGATGCGATCAGCGGGCCGAAGGCGGGGATCTCGTCCAGCAACCGGCTCGTCTGGTTCTTGCCGCTCGCCCGGGCGATCGTCTTCTCCAGATCGTCGATCTTTTCGTCGAGGCCGTCGCTGTGCGAAGCCAGCATCGCGGTTGCTTGCTTGGCCTCTTCGGGAAGGGTCTCGTCGGCTTGCGCGAGCGCCAGCAATTCCTTGACCCGGTGGATGCCCTTGGGCGCGATCAAGCCGAACTCCGAGAGATGACCGCGCAGCGCATTGACGGTCATGGTTCGCTGCTTGACCAGCAATTCCCGAGTCTTGTGCAGCATCAGCACGGCTTGCTGATCCGCGCTCTTGATCGGCACGAACCGCATCTCGGGCCGCGACATGGCCTCGCAGATCGCAGCCGCGTCGTTCGCATCGTTCTTGCCGCGCTTGACGTAGGGTTTCGTGTAAGCAGGAGGAATCAAGACCACTTCGTGCCCCAACGCCCGGATCTCCCGCGCCCAGTAATGGGACGATCCACAAGCCTCCATCCCGACGCGGCAGGGCGCCGCTTGGGCGAAGAAAGCAAGCACCTTACCTCGGCTCAATTTGCGCGTAACCGCAGGCGCACCCTCGCGCTCGATTGCATGCACCTGGAAAAAGTTCTTCGCCAGGTCGATCCCAATCCTGATAAAGGTCTTCATGGACGGCTTCCCTATCCGCGACCTGCACCGGTCACGCCTTGGCACTTGATGCCGTTCGGGTGAGGCCGTCCACATCATCACTACGGCCTCTTCGCCGGCGCGGTCCGAGCCAGCAACATCGAGCGCGTCCGCCAGGCGCTCGCCGCGCCCGAGGCTGCACCCGAGGGCTCGCACGCCGAGACCGACGGCCAGGCCGAAGCCGTTTCGCCGGCGCGGCGCTGCCCCTGCTGCGGCGGCCGGATGATCATTGTCGAGACGTTCGAAGGGCCGCGCCCCGCGCGATCGCCTTCCCCAAGCCGGATCAGGATCGACACGTCATGACCGACGCCGCGCGTCCCGCCTCGCAGCGCCGCTTCCCCTCGCCTCCAGCCGCACGCCGGAGCAGGAACGCGACGTCCTCCCGACGTCCGCACAGGCTCTCCAGCCGCCGAGCCCATCCCCGTCGCCCTCATCCGCGCCCGACAAGAAGCCCGTCGTCTCGGCTCCCGACGATGAAACCGACCGCCTTCCGCCACCGCCCCCAAATCGGCGATCCGACCGCGATCCTCAAATCCCCATAGGCCGCGCTCGGTCAAACAGCGCCCTTCCTCCCCGCGGTTTCCTCCTTACGAGGCTTTCAAACGCCGGCCCCCGCGTCTCGCACGACCGTCCGAAAGGGCCGGCGTCTGAAACCCTTCAGTTGAGCGGTCATTGAGATCGCGAGGGTGGACGTCGCAGTTGGAGGGATTCCGGTCCTACGGGACCGCAATGCGGGCGTCCGTCGTCGCATGGCAAGGGGACAGCGTCACCTGATGAAAAGCTGTCTTCTGCAGCCCTTTGCCATCCTCGTGCGCCTTTAGAGCGGACTTCTCCTTCGCAGCGCCTGTCGCCTTAGAGTTTGTCCGGAAACATCATGTGGGATTGCATAGTTTTCGCAGCATGAGGCGGATGGAAGCGAGGCGGAGGAACGCGAGCGCCTTGCGGTTGAGGCATTCCCAGTCCTTGGCCAGCCGTCGGCAGCGGCCGAGCCAGGCAAAGGTGCGTTCGCCGATCCAGCGCTTGGGCAGGACGACGAAGGCCTTGGCCTGATCCGATCGCTTGACGATCTCGACCTTCACGCGCGCCAGAGTTCGTCCGATGGCGGTCTGAAATTGCGGCCCTCGATAGCCGCCGTCGGCAAAGAGCCTGGTCAGGAACGGAAAGGCGCCGAACAAGGTCGCCATCAGCGCCGCGCCGCCGTCGCGGTCCTGGATGTCGGCGGCGTGGACGATCGCATGCATCAACAGGCCCTGCGTATCGACGAGGATGTGGCGCTTTTTGCCCATGATTTTCTTGCCGGCGTCGTAACCCGCCGGATCGATGCAGGTCCCCCTTTTTCCGCGCTCTTGACGCTCTGGCTGTCGATGATCGCGGCGGTCGGGCTCGCCTCGCGAGCGGCCGCTTCGCGACACTTCACGTAGAGCGCGTCGTGGATGCGATCGAGCGTGCCGTCCCAACTCCAGCGATCGAAGTAATCGTAAAGCGTCGAACGCGGCGGCAGGTCCTTCGGCACGGCGCGCCATTGGCAGCCGGTGCTCAGGACATACATCAGGCCGTTGACGACCTCGCGCTCATCGACATGACGTCGGTTGCCGCCGCGCTTGGCCGGTGGAATGAACGGCTCGACATGCGCCCATTCCGCGTCGGTCAGATCGCTCGGATAGCGCAGCCGACTGCGGTCGTAGCGAGCGCGATTTTCGTTGGTCCACATCAGCGACCCCCCCAAGCGATTCGGGCCGCCTTCCTTAAATCATAAGCGATTCCAACAATTCGTTAAGTTCCCGGACGGGCTCTTAGAGTGGCGGCGGTTCGCGCCCGCGGTTTCTCGCGCCGCGGCGTCTTCCCTCCGACGCCGGCCTGCTAGCGAGGGCGAAGGCGGCCCCGCCGATCGCCAAAATCGGGAGCAGCCGCTTGAAGCCGATCACCTGGACAATCTGAAGCCCGGCCAGAATGACCCGCGGGTCGGCCAGCGCGGATAAGGCCGGCGGCTCCAGCGCCGCGCGCGCTTGTACTTCGCGACGGCGGCGGGCGACATAAATCGCGTATGCCCCGAGCAGCGCCAGGGTCGCCACGAGGAACACGCCGGCGCCCGCGAGACAGGCGTCGACCAGGCCATATCGGTCAAACGCGACGACGAAAGCCGCGGCGCACAGAAAACTCACCGTCACTGTCGCTGTGACGATCGACGCTGCGGCGATCACGCCGAGCCGCAGAGCGCCGCTGGCGTCCTTCTTCCAGCGATCGGAGATCCGCTCGAACATGAAAAGTGGCGCCAGTACTACCGGCGCCAGGTCACGCCGATCAGAAAGCCGAGCCCGAACGCGAAAGCCAGCGTGGCGAGAGGCCGCTCCTCGATCACGTCCGCCAGCGTGTCGCTGACCGAAGACGCGGCGTCCTGCGCGGCGCTCGCGACCGCGCCGGCCCGATCGGAGGCGTCCGACATCACGGAATCAATATTGGCCCGCGCATTTCTCAGCCCCCGCCGCGCTTGGCCCTGCGCGACCGCCCCGAGCGCGTGCACCGCTTCGGAAATCTGCTGCGAGAGATGGGCGATATCGTTCTTCACGGCCGTCAAATCCTTCTCGAGACGTGCATAGGCCTTGTCGTCGGCTTCGCTTTGCGCGGCGTCTTGTGCGGTTTCGTTCATTTCTGCCTCCGCAATACCAAAGGCGCAACTTGCCGAAAATCAGGAACAACGCGGGGTCGCGCTTAAGGTTCGTAACATCTCGTCGCTCCCAGTTGAGCGCGGCGGCGGCGGAGAAACCCCGCCCATACCAACCCGCCGAACAAGAATATCAGGACGAGGATGGCCAACCGTGTATTCGTGTCCATTGCCGTGCTTCCTAAGCGCGCGTCGACCAGACTACCGTCTCCAGTGACCGCCATGATAGGCGCCGCCGTGGTAGCCGCCATGATAACCGCCGTGGCCATAGCCGCCGCGGTAGCCGCGATAGTAGACGCCGTGGCGATAGGGGCCACCATAATAGCCGTGGCGATAGCCGTACCCGCCGTAGTAACCGCCGCCGCCATAGTAGCCGCCGGCATAGACAGGGCCTCCGTAGCCGCCGTAGTAGCCGCCGCTATAGACGACAGGCCCACCGTAGCCGCCGTAACCAGCGTAGCCCACCGGCGCGCACCCTGCGAGTGAGGCCGCGAGCCCCGCGACGACCGCGCCGAAGAGAATTCGTTTGCGAAACATAGCCCGCTTTCCTTTGCCTGCTTGATCGCCACCTTCTGCGAAACTACCTACAACCCGGCACGCCCACCGTGCCAACACGTGGCCGCAAACATCCCTCGTCATCGTCATGGACGAATCCCGCGCGCGATGCCGGCGCGTGAGCCTATAGGCGGCCCATGAGCAACAGGACAACGAGGACAATCAGGATAATGCCAAGGAGGCCTACTCCGCCGTGGCCAAATCCGTAGCCGTATCCCCAATAGGGGACGACGCTGCCTCCCCCCAGTCCGCCGAAGAGCAGCACGATCAAGATGACGACCAGGATGATTCCTAAAGTAGACATGGCGCACTCCTGCGGCCAGAGTAACCCGAAAAAAGCCGCGCACTGCCGCGCCGCGACGATCAGTAATAGTGATGATAGTGATGGTAATGGTGATAATAATGGTGATAATAATGGTGATAATAATGGCGATGTGGCACGCCCATGCTCGTTGCGACCGCAGGACCCGTCACCCCGCCTACAACGCCACCGACCACGGCGCCCGCGGGCCCTCCAACAGCGCCGCCCGAGACCACACCGACTCCGACCCCGCTCATCCTTTCACCGGTCGTCGAGCAGGCGGCAAGGCTTAGCGCGGCCAAGCCGGCTAAGACTAAACTTCGGAAAGAGATCGACATATCGCAACTCCTCGTGCTCAGCTCCAATCCTCAACCGCCTAAAGGCGGTCGAGGAACGCACGGCACCCCTCGCTCTCATCACCACTTTATAGAGTTATACCACGCGTCGACATCTTTCTTCGCCTGATCTTTCGCGATGCCGTAGCGCTCCTGGATTTTGCCCTCAAGCTGCTCACGACGACTATTCATCTTATCGAGTTCATCGTCGGTTAGCTTCCCCCATTTCTCTTTCACCTGTCCCTTAACCTGCTTCCAATTTCCTTCAATCCGGTTTCAGTCCATCATTATCTCCCATTTTCGTAAAAGTTACCACACGGACCAGCAGTTCTCGTTGATTTGGATCAACTGACGTTCCCCAAAACTCTTTCGAACTGGAAGCTGCAGACAATTCGCCCCGATGGATTGCACCGTCAAGCCGAGTGAGATTTCGCTCAAAATTCGGGAGCGGAACCCTATGTTGCCCGAAGTAATGCCGCCTTCCAGGAAACGTCGGATGGACATCGATTGATTTCAATCAATGACCGCCGCCAATGATAGCGGTATCTAATTCATGCAAACGGGCGGGACGATCGACTAACATGCAATCGCGGTCGTTTTGCGGACTTACAGAGGAGAAAGTCATGGACAAGGATCGTGTCGCGGGATCGGCGAAGCAGGTCAAGGGTGCGGTAAAGGAGACGATCGGCAAGGTGGTCGGCGACTCCAAGCTGGAGGCGGAGGGCAAAGCTGACAAGTCCGAAGGGAAAGTGCAGAATGCCATTGGCGGCTTGAAAGACGCTGTACGGGACGCCGTGAAGAAGTAGTTGATTCAGAGGCCGTTTCGAAAAAGAGGCTTAGTGGCGCTTTCGCGTCTAGCTTTCAAGCGAAACCAAGAGGGAGGGTTATCACGAAGAAAACAGTGTTGCTTGCCAGCGTGGCAATGATGGGCGTGGTTTTTCTCGCCGCACCCGTAAATGCGCAGGGCGTTTCGCAGACGGTGCCGATCGCCAAGGTCGATGTGCAAACGGTGGCGGCGGGCTATCGGGCGTCCAAGGTCATCGGCAGCAACGTCCTCAACGATGCAAACGAAACGATCGGCAAGATTGACGACCTTCTTGTGACACGCGACGGCAAGGAGCCATACGTGGTTCTATCGATCGGTGGATTCCTCGGAATGGGCACCCACATGGTGGTCGTGCGGTATGACAGCCTCAGGTTCGACCCCGACAACAAGATCGTGCTGCCGGGCGGGACGAAGGACGGGCTAAGGATGCTGCCGACATTCGAATACGCTAAACAGTGATTGTCGGTTAATAGCCCGGCTACGACGATCGCAAAATGTCGGTTCGAAATAGCTTCACCGGGTCCCGATCCGGTGTCCTGATGTAGTGTGGGAGTTGAGGCATGAGCACCATCCTTATCATCATTCTGCTGATTCTGATTTTCGGCGGGGGAGGTGGGTACTATGCGCACGGTCGCTATGGGACTGCGGGGCTCGGCGGCGTCCTGGGAGTTGTTTTGATCGTCCTTATAGTGCTTTGGCTCGTAGGCGGGATCGGCGTATACGGACCGCACATGTGACGCCGGACGACACGGGCGAGGCCCGGCGCGCGACCACGTTGGCGATCTTTTGCTCGCTTAGTATCGTCAGCTCCACGGAATAATCCCACTCGGATGTCAGCTCTTGGTTAGCCCGGCCAGCGACTTCCTGTCCCGCCGTTCCACGACCATCCGCTCAGGGTCGGAAGCCGAAGTTAAAACTGACCCATTACCCGGCAGCCGACACTTTCGTCCCATGCGATTATACAAATACGTCACGGCGCCCCAAACGCCCCCGTGACCCGGCCCAGCTCGCTAAATTGGTCGTGGACATTGCTGCCCGAGCCGCGCGAGACGCCCCGCAAGATTCGGACAGGAAGAAGGGGCGGACCGTGGGGAATCCGCCCCGAGAGCCGAGGATTCTCGACCGCTTGCGCGACGCGCACCGCGCCGCCTCTGAAAGCCGGCAATTCGGCGCCGAAGACTTCACCTATACGGCACGTAGACGGGGCAGGAGCCGTAGTTCGGGAAGCAATAGAACGGATAGGCGGCCATTGAACCCAGATCGGCGAGGCCGCCGGCCACTCCCGTGGCGGCCGCTGCGACCGGGTTATGGCGATAATAGACGTAGCGATGCCCGTGTCGCCACACGGTGTGGTAGTGGCGCGCGTAGCGGTCGTAGTGGTGGGCGTAGTGGCGCACGTTGACCTGGGCCGGGTGTTGAACTGCGGTCGTCCCGCTTGGCGCGGACGCCGCCCCGCTTGGCGTGGGGGCCGGCTGGCTTGGCGTGGGCGCCGGCTCGCTAAGCGAGGGCTGCGCTCCGCTGGGTTGCGACGTGTCCGCGCGGGCATTGGATAGCGGAGATAGTGAAACAAGAGCAGCCACGCCGAGCGCGATGGCCGAGACTGAAACGACGTGGGTCATGGCGACCTCCTTACGGGCGGCGGCAGCGCGCCGTACAAAAGCCCCTTCGCCTTGTTGGACGAAACGAACGCGCAGGCCGCGGAGATGGTTCCCTTGAAGCAGGCCGAGAGCAAACGGACGACGAGCCGCGCGTCGCCGAAAGGCAAAGCCCGGGGCCGCACTGACGACGCTCTTCCGGCCCTCGGGCCGTGAGTTACGCTTTGACCGCTTTTTGCTTGCGGAGTTCTGGAGTTCCCTCGGCTTGTTCCTCGCTCCGGTTCTTGTCCGCCTTGGGCTTCTTGGTCTTTGCGTTCGGCTTCTTCGCCGCCTGCTGCGCGAAATAGCCGTGCGGGCCGCACCAGCCCGGCAGGTAATCGGCGTCGCCCGTCTTCGACAGTCTGAGCGCCTCGTCCAGGGCTTCCTTGAAGTTCGCCTTGATCGCCTTCGCCTTGATCCGCGGCCTCAAGAAATCGGCCCAAAGGAACTCCGCAAACGGCGTCGAGTCCTTGCCGAAGCCGCCGAGGTTGCGCAATTCGCCCGCGAGCGCACGATACGGATCGTCCTCCATGCTCTTGACAGTCTTCGGCAGGTCCGAATACGGGCGCCGCCGCCCCTTGGCGTCGTAGGGGTGGGTCCAGCCGTGAAAATCCATCATGTTCCAAAAGTGATCTGCGGACAGCCGGGTCAGGTCCGCGACCACGGTCACGAACACGTCCTTGACGCCCTCCTCGTGAAGAGCCCTGGCGAGATGGTGGTGGTCGATCAGATAATGCTCGCCGTCGAGGCCGAGAATGGTCGGCACGAGATGCGACTGGAGGAACTTGGACAGATCCTGCGTCGTCTTCTTCTTCCAGGCGTCGCGCTTCAGGATGACCTCGTTCATTCCGAGCGTGATCTGCGTCGGACGCAGGCTCAGGATCGGAGTCGAGTGGAAGACAGGTTCGCGCTGGTAGACAGTCATTCAAGGCACCGCATGGGGATTGAGTCGCAAGATCGCACTGTCGCAAATCTGTCGTATTCGCCTGTTCCGGTCAACAAAGGCGCTGAGCCCACTTTGTGATAGCGCCGGCATGCAGCCTGTTTCTTCGGTCATTTGACCCTTCGGTCAAATCGTGATTTGTCGCGGGCCCGCAAACCGAAAGAAATTCCTCGAGCATCGAGACCCATCCGGCCATGCGCCCCGAACGCTACAACGTGCGCGAATCCGAAGCCAAGTGGCGCAAGGCCTGGGCGGACGCCGGGATTTTCAAGACCCGCAACGACGATCCGCGTCCGAAATATTACGTCCTCGAGATGTTTCCCTATCCGTCGGGCCGGATCCATATGGGCCATGTGCGCAATTATGCGATGGGCGACGTCGTGGCGCGATACCGGCGCGCCCGGGGCTTCAGCGTCCTCCATCCCATGGGCTGGGACGCATTCGGCATGCCGGCCGAGAACGCCGCGATGCAGAACGCGACGCATCCGGCGAAATGGACCTACGCCAACATCGATGCGATGCGCGCCCAATTGCAGTCTATGGGCCTGTCGCTCGACTGGTCGCGGGAGATCGCGACCTGCGATCCGAGCTACTACAAGCACCAGCAGAAGCTCTTCCTCGACTTTCTCGCGGCCGGTCTCGTCACGCGAAAGAAATCGAAGGTCAACTGGGATCCGGTCGATCACACCGTGCTCGCCAACGAGCAGGTGATCGACGGCCGCGGCTGGCGATCGGGCGCAGTCGTCGAGCAGCGCGAGCTGACTCAATGGTTCTTCAAGATCACCGACTATTCGGACGACCTGCTCGCGAGCCTGGACGCGCTCGATCGCTGGCCGGAGAAGGTTCGCCTGATGCAGCGCAACTGGATCGGACGCTCGGAAGGGCTGATGATCCGCTTTGTCATCGATCCGGCTTCGCTTCGCGCGCTGGAAGGCGAGGCGGGCGCGAGCGAGCTCGAGATCTATACGACCCGCCCGGACACGCTGTTCGGCGCGAAGTTCATGGCGGTTGCTCCGGACCATCCGCTGGCGGCCGCCGCCGCGCGCCATGACCCGGCGCTCGCGGCCTTCATCGAGGAGTGCCGCAGGGTCGGCACCTCGGCGGCCGCGATCGAAACGGCGGAGAAGAGGGGCTACGATACGGGTCTGCGGGCCCTGCATCCATTCGATCCGGACTGGCGCCTGCCGGTTTATGTCGCGAACTTCATTCTGATGGATTACGGAACGGGCGCGATCTTCGGGTGCCCGGCGCACGACCAGCGCGACCTCGACTTCGTCAACGTCTACGGCCTCGGCGCAACGCCCGTCGTTTGCCCGCCCGGCGTCGATCCGGCCACCTTCACTGTCGACAAGGTCGCCTACGACGGCGACGGCGTGATGATCAACTCGCGTTTCCTCGACGGCATGACCATCGACGCCGCGAAAGAGGAAGTCGCCCGGCGCCTCGAATCGGTGACGATCGGCAATCGGCCTCAAGCCAAGCGGCAGGTCAATTACAAGCTGCGCGACTGGGGAATCTCGCGCCAGCGCTACTGGGGCTGCCCGATCCCGATCATCCATTGCGAGAACTGCGGCGTCGTGCCGGTGCCCGCGAAGGACCTTCCCGTCAAGTTGCCCGACGACGTCACGTTCGACCAGCCGGGGAACCCTCTCGACCGGCACCCGACGTGGAAACACGTCGCCTGCCCGCAATGCGGCGGCCCCGCGCGGCGCGAGACCGACACGATGGACACGTTCGTCGATTCGTCCTGGTACTTCGCGCGCTTCACCGATCCGGCCAACGAAAAAGCCCCGACCGATCCCGCGGTCGCGGACCACTGGCTGGCGGTCGACCAGTACATCGGCGGGATCGAACACGCGATCCTGCATCTCCTCTATTCGCGCTTCTTCACCCGCGCGATGCGCAGGTGCGGCCACCTCGACCTTGATGAGCCGTTCGCCGGTCTCTTCACTCAGGGCATGGTCGTGCACGAGACCTATCGCGACGCCGAGGGCGAGTGGATCACGCCCTCCGAAGTCCGCCTCGAGACGGAGGGCGAAGTCCGCCGTGCGGTCCTGGCGAACACGGGCCAACCGGTCGAGATCGGCCCGATCGAGAAGATGTCGAAGTCGAAGCGCAACACGGTCGACCCGGACGAGATCATAGCGACCTACGGCGCCGACACCGCCCGCTGGTTCATGCTGTCCGATTCGCCTCCCGAGCGCGACGTGATCTGGACGGAGGCGGGCGTTCAGGGCGCCTTCAAGCAGACGCAGCGCCTGTGGCGGCTGACGTGCGAGATCGAGCGCGTCGTCGGGCCGGAGCGTCCCGCGGCGCCTGAGAGCTTCGGCGAGGAGGCGCGGCGCATCCGGCAGATCGCGCATGCCGCGCTCGCCAAGATCGAGGACGAGATCGAGCGGCTACGCTTCAACGTCTGCATCGCCACGATCTACGAGTTCGCCAACGCGCTGGCCGCGGCGATCGGGGCGATCGATCAGGCGCCGGTCGCGGACGATGTGCGCTACGCCTTCGCCGAGGCCGGCGACATGCTCGTCCATACCTTCGCGCCGATGATGCCGCACCTGGCCGAAGAGTGCTGGCAGGCGCTGGGCCATGAGACGTTCGTCTCCCAGAGCCCCTGGCCCACGGCCGACCGCAGCCTCATCGTCTCTTCGATCGTGACCTATGTCGCGCAGGTCAACGGCAAGAAGCGCGGAGAGCTCACGATCGAACGCGACGCGGACGCGAAGAGTATCGAGCGCGCGGCGCTCGCCCTCGACGGCGTCGTCCGCGCCATTGATAATAAGCGTCCCCGCAAGGTGATCATTGTTCCCAACAGGATCGTCAATGTCGTGGTCTAGAGTGTTGGCCGTCTCCCCGGCGCTTCTCATCGCCTGCGGGCTCTCCGGCTGTTTCCAGCCGCTCTACAGCGAGTCCGCCCATCCGGGCCTCGTCGAGGATCTGCACGCGATCGAGGTCGCGCCGATCCCCAACCGCATCGGGCATTATCTGGGCGAGGACCTGATCGCGGACCTCAACGGCACGGGCGAGACCGCCTCGCTGCCGAAATACCGGCTCACGGTGACGATATCGACAGGAACCCAGACCCCGACCGTCAACTCGGAGCTCAACGTCGCCAGCTCCGCGACGATGACGGGCGAAGCCAACTATACGCTCGTCAAGGTCGATGGCGGCACGGAGGTCCTGAAGGGCAACGCCTTGGCCGCGGCGGCCTACGACCGCTCGCTGCAGCAATACGCCGACCAGCGCGCCGCGCGCGACGCGGAGATCCGCCTCGCGCGCGCGCTCTCGTCCGAGATTTCGCTGCGGCTCGCCTCTGCTCTGGCGGCGAAGAGCTCGTGAGAGCCGTCGGATCGGCTTTTCTGGCCTTGTGCGCCGCAACAAACGATTCCGTCTAAGCGCGTCATGCTCTAGCTTCCCGGCGATGCTGCTTTTCGCCCTCCAGAGACTTGCGCTGCTCGCGGCGACGCTCATTTTCGCCTCGCTGGTCGTTTTCGCCGTCATGAACATCCTGCCGGGCAATGCGGCCGAGACCATGCTCGGCCCAACCGCGACGCCCGAGGCGGTTGCGGCGCTCGCGCGCAAGCTCGGCCTCGATCAACCCGCATACGTCCGCTACGCGCACTGGATCGGCGGCGCCGTTCGCGGAGACTTCGGCCTCTCCTACGCCTATGGCTCGCCGGTCGGGCCTCTGATCGCCTCGAGCCTCGCGATCAGCGCGCCCCTTGCGGCGATGGCGATGGGGCTCGCCGCCTCGATCGCGCTTGCGGCCGGCGTCTATGCGGCGGACCGGCGCGGGCGCATGGGCGACGCCTTGGTCATAGGCGCAAGCCAGATCGGCCTCGCGGTGCCGAACTTCTGGTTCGCGATCCTGCTCGTCATCGTGTTCGCCGTCACGCTGAGGCTTGTTCCGGCGGGCGGTTTTCCCGGTTGGGACGAGCCTGCGCGCGCGATCGGCGCGCTCATTCTGCCCGCGGTTTCGCTCGGAGTGGTGCAGGCGGCGATCCTGACGCGGGTCACCCGCTCGGCGCTGCTCGAGGCGTCGAACGAGGATTTCATGCGAACGGCGCGCGCCAAGGGCGTCTCGCGCCGGGCGGCGCTCTGGCGCCACGCGCTGCCGAACGCGCTGGTTCCGATCCTGACCATCATGGGCCTGCAGTTCGCGAACCTGATCGCGGGCGCGATCGTAGTTGAGAACGTCTTCGTCCTTCCGGGACTGGGGCGCCTGATGCTGCAGTCGATCTCGAACCGCGACACGCTCGTGGTCGAGGATGGCGTGATGCTGATCGCGATCATCGTGATCGGGCTCAACTTCCTGGTCGACGTCGCCTGCGCAGCGATCGATCCGCGATTGCGGGCGCAAGGAGCATGAACGGCGCGCCGCGGCGGCGTTCGCGCGCGGGCCCAAGCCTCTGGCTGGGTGCGGCGCTGGTCGCGATCCTGCTCCTGGCGGCGGCGGCGTCCTATCTGTGGACGCCGTATCCGCCGGCCGCGATCGATATTCCGCACAAGCTCGCTCCGCCGTCTTTCGCGCATTGGTTCGGCACGGACAGCCTGGGACGAGACGTCGCCTCTGAACTCATGGCGGGCTCGCGCGTTTCCATCCTCGTCGGCGTCATCGCGGTTGGCATCGGGCTCGTGTTCGGCGTCGCGCTCGGGCTCATCGCCGCATTCTCCAAGGGCCTGATCGAGGACGCGATCATGAAGCTCAGCGACTTCGTGTTCGCCTTTCCCGCCCTCTTGCTGGCGATCATGCTGACCTCGACCTATGGACCCGGCGTCATCAATGCGATCATTGCGATCGGCGTCTATAACGTGCCGATCATCGCGAAGCTCACGCGCGCGACGGCCAACGGCGTGCTCGCGCGCGAATATGCGCTCGCCGCGCGCGCCTCGGGACGGGGACCGCTCGCGATCGCCTTCGATCACGTGCTGCCCAACGTTGCGCCGGCCTTGATCGTGCAGGCGACGATCCAGTTCGCCATCGCGATCCTCGCCGAGGCGGCGCTTTCTTATCTCGGTCTTGGCGCGCAGCCGCCGCAGGCCTCATGGGGCCGCATGCTCGCTGAGGCGCAGAACGTTCTCTACAATGCGCCCGCGCTCGCGATCTATCCGGGCGTCGCGATTGCGCTCAGCGTGCTCGGCCTCAATCTGCTCGGCGACGGCCTGCGCGACGCGCTCGATCCCAAGCTGAAAGCGCGAAGCTGAAGATGCTGCTCGAGGCGTCAAATCTGGCCGTCGACCTTCTTGCCGCGAACGGCGCGGAGCGAGTGGTGCGAGGCGCAACGTTCTCGCTTCAGGAGGGCGAGAGCCTCGGCGTCGTCGGGGAATCCGGCTCGGGCAAGACGATGACGGCGCTGGCGCTCATGGGCCTGACGCCGGAGGGCGCGCGCGTCTCAGGGTCGATCCGGTTCGAAGGCCGCGAGCTTGTCGGCCTCGACGAAGCCGAGATGATAGCGCTGCGCGGCGACCGGATCGCCATGGTGTTCCAGGAGCCGATGACGGCGCTCAATCCGCTGCATCGGGTCGGCGCGCAGGTGGCGGAGCCGCTCATTCTGCATCGCGGAATGAGCAGAAGGGCCGCATTCCATGAGGCGGTGAAGCTGCTCGGCCACGTGCGGCTCGCCGATCCGCAGCGCGCCGCGCGCGCCTATCCCTTCGCGCTCTCGGGCGGCGAGCGCCAGCGCGCGATGATCGCGATGGCGATCGGCTGTTCGCCGCGCCTGGTCATCGCGGACGAGCCGACGACGGCGCTCGACGTGACGGTGCAGGCGCGCATTCTCGAACTCATCGACGGCCTGCGCGCCGAGTCGAAGATGGCGTTGATTCTCGTCAGCCACGATCTCGCGGTCATCGCCGGCCATTGCGATAGGGTCATCGTCATGTACGCGGGCGTCATCATGGAGACGGGTCCCGTCGGGGCCGTGCTCAGCGATCCGAGGAACCCATACACGCGCGCGCTGCTCGAGGCGCGGCCGCGGCCGGGAGCGCCGCGCGGAATTCGTCTCAAGACCATTCCCGGTTCGCCCCCCGTCCACCACGAGATGGGCGCCGGCTGCCCTTTCGCCGGTCGCTGCGAGCTGACGCTCGACGTGTGCCGGACGACGCCGCCGCCCGAAGTCGCCTTCGGCGCCGATCGCCTTTCGCGCTGCCACCGCGCCGACGAGATGGGCTCGAACGCATGAGCGAGCCGCTCATCGAGGTCGTCGATCTCGTCAAATCGTACCGTCTGCCGCGCCCGAGTCCGTTTGCGCCGCATCCGCGCCGGCCCGCGCTCCTCGGCGTAAGCTTCGCCGTCAACGCCGGGCATTCGTTCGGGATCGTCGGCGAATCCGGCTCCGGCAAATCGACTTTGGCGCGCATTGCGCTCGCGCTCGACCGGCCGGATTCCGGCGTGGTGCGGCTCGAAGGTCGCTCGCTGTTTGAGCTCTCGCACGCAAAGCTTCGGGCCTTGCGCGCCCACATGCAGATGATCTTTCAGGACCCCTACGGCTCGCTCGATCCGCGCCAGCGCGTCGAAAGGATTGTCGCCGAGCCGCTGGCCGCGCTCGGCGGAACGACGCGGGCGGAACGCCGCGCGCGCGTCGCGGCGTCGCTCGAGGCGGTGGGCTTACGCGCATCCGACGCACGCAAATATCCGCACGAGTTCTCCGGCGGGCAGCGGCAGCGCATTGCGATTGCGCGCGCGCTGATCACGCGGCCGAAGCTCGTCGTCGCCGACGAGCCGGTGTCGGCGCTCGACGTCTCGGTGCAGGCGCAGGCCTTGAACCTCATGAGCGATCTCGAGCGCGAGGCCGGCGTGACCTTTCTCCTGATCAGCCACGATCTCGCGGTCGTTGCGCATATCTGCGAGACGACGGCGGTCATGTATCGCGGCCGCATCGTCGAGATCGGACCGACGGAGGAATTGTTCGCTGCGCCCGCGCACCCTTACGCGCGCGAGCTCGTTGACGCGACGCCGCGCCTCGACCGGCTGACGCGCGCCGCTCCGCCCCCCCCGGCCGCCAACGCCGCGAAGACGGAGGGCGGCTGCCCCTACGCGCCGCGCTGCGCCTTCGCAAGACTGCGCTGCCTCGCCGAAACGCCGGCGCTCGCGCCCGTCGCGGGCGCCCAGCGCCGAGCCGCCTGCCATTTCCCGCTGGTCTGATCGCTTGGCTCGAGGAGCTTACAGGAAGGCAACTCCGCCGTTCACCGCGATCGTCTGGCCGGTGATGAAACCGTTGCCGACGATGAGGACCGTCGCCTCAGCCACCTCTTCCGCCCGGCCCATGCGCCCGACGGGGATGCGCTCAGCGACGCCGCTGGCCTTCAGCGGGGCGGCCATCTCGGTGTCGATCGGGCCGGGCGCGACCGCATTGACGGTGACGCCGTCTTTCGCCGCGCGCGACGCATAGCCGCGCGTCAGGCCCTCGAGCCCGGCCTTCGACGCGTTGTAGGCGACGCCGATGAGCCCCGCGCCCCGCGCCGCGGCGGAGGAGATGTTGACGATCCGTCCCCAATGGCGCGCCCGCATGCCGGGCAGGACCGCCTCGGTCAAGAGGAATGCCGATTTCAGGTTCGCTGCAATCGTGCGATCGAACGCCTCCTCGCTGGAATCCTCGAGCGCGATCCCCGCGTTGTTGACCAATATGTCGATCGGGCCGAGCTCTCGCGCGACGCGCTCGGCAAGGCGCGAGACTTCCGCGCCGACGGACACGTCGGCGCCGACGGCGATCGCTCGCCCGCCGGCGGAAAGGATCTGCCGGACGACGGCGTCGGCCTCTTCCGCGCGCGTCCGGAAATTTACCGCCAGGGCCGCGCCGCACTCCGCCAGCGTGAGCGCGATCGCCCGGCCGATGCCGCGCGACCCGCCCGTAACGAGCGCGCGCCGTCCTGAAAGATCAACCTCATACGCCATGTCCCCGATCCTCCGCCGCGCCGCGAGACCCGCCGCTTAAACGCCAATCCGGGCGTTACGGCGGCGGATCGCCTTTGGAGCGCCCTCGACGGCGCCGCTCGCCGGAGCATGGGCGCATGGGGCTCAAAAGGTCAGCATCGCTGACGGGGCGCCGATTTTTCCGCGCCGAACCCTTGCGCGGCGCTCACACAGCGCCAATCTGACTTGATGCTCGAATGACCGCCGCCGATGGCGTCGCGGCTTCGGGTTTATGGAGGTCCTTAAATGGGCACGGCGGATAATGCGATGGGCGGTTCGTACGGCGCGCGGGAATTCGGCCCGAACGAGTGGGCGAACGCCCGCTGGCGGCGGCGCGGCGGCTCGCGCTGGACCGCATTCGAGATCATCGCGATGATTCTCGGTTTCATTGTCTTCTGGCCGATTGGTCTGGCGATCCTCGGCTACAAATTCTGGCAGTCCCGCAATGGCGGGCCTGATTTGCAGACGCTGGCGACGAACAAGTGGCAGGATGCGCGCACCATGATGTCTTCGAATGCTTCCTGGGGTTCCTCATGGCGGTGCGGCGGCGCGATGCGAAGCGCGGGCCGCTTCTACTCGCCCTCGACCGGCAACGCCGCTTTCGACGAGTGGCGGACGGCCGAGCTCGCCCGGCTCGACGAAGAGCGCCGCAAGCTCGACGAGGCGCAGCGCGACTTCGCCGAATATGTCGAGGCGATCCGCCGCGCCAAGGACCGCGAGGAGTTCGAGCGGTTCATGGCCGAGCGGCGCGCCCGCCCGGCAAACGGCGGCGGCGCGGAAACGCACTGACGCCACGCTTACTCGACGCAGCGACCCAAGCCTGTAAGCGAAATCCCCTCTCCTCGCCTTGAGGAGGGGGGAATTTTTTCGTGCGCTTGACGATCGCGTCTTGCGCAATGGTATGCTCCGTCGGCCCCCTCGCTTAGAGCCACCGGAGCGTCCCCATGCGCCGCGCAATTCGATTTCTCTTGTTCCTGGGCCTTGCCCTCGCGGCTTCGTCGGGATTCGCGCTCGCCAAGGACAGCGTCACGGTCGGCATGGTGCTCGAGCCGCCGGGTCTCGATCCGACGATCGCGCCGGCCGCGGCGATCGGCGAGGTGACGCACTACAACATCTTCGAGGGTCTGACGAAGATCAACGAGGACTTCTCGGTCACGCCGCTGCTCGCCGAGAAATGGACCTTCTCGCCCGACCTCAAGACGCTGACTTTCACGCTGAAGCCGAACGTGAAGTTCCAGGACGGCGAGGCCTTTTCGTCGAAGGACGTCAAGTTCTCGTTCGAGCGGTTCGCGGGCAAGGATTCGACCAACAAGGACAAGGGCTTCTTCGCCTCGATCGAGTCGATCGACACGCCCGACCCGTTGACCGTCGTGCTGCGCTTCAAGGCGCCGAGCTTCGAGGCGCTGTTTCACCTCGGCATGGATACTGCCGTCATCCTCGACGAGAAGAGCGCCGAGAACGAGGCGACGAGTCCGATCGGCACCGGCCCCTACAAGCTCGCGTCATGGACCAAGGGCGCGTCGATCACGCTCGACAAGTGGGACGGCTTTCGCGACCCGGCCGCGATCGCGATCGCGCACGCGACGTTCCGCTTCATTTCCGATTCATCGGCGGCCACAGCGGCGATGCTCGCCGGCGACGTCGATGCGTTCCCGCGCTTCCCCAATGTCCAGGCGCTCGACCAGTTCAAGAACGATCCGCGCTTTCAGGTCCTGATCGGGGGCACCGAGGGCAAAACGATCCTCGCCATGAACAACAAGAGGAAGCCGCTCGACGAACTCAAGGTGCGGCAGGCGATCGCCTATGCGATCGACCGCAAGGCGATCATCGACGGGGCGATGAACGGGCTCGGCACGCCGATCGGCAGCCACATGACGCCGAACGATCCGGGCTACGTCGACCTGACCGGCATGTATCCACATGACCCGGCGAAGTCGAAGGAGCTGCTCAAGGAAGCCGGCGTGACGACGCCCCTTAAGCTCAGCCTCATCTTGCCGCCGCCGCCCTATGCACGTCTGGGCGGCCAGATCATCGCGGCCGAACTTTCCCAAGTCGGGATCCAGGCGAACATCCAGGAAGTCGAATGGGCGCAGTGGCTTTCGGGCGTGTACAAGGACCACAACTACGACCTAACGATCATCAGCCACGTCGAGCCGCTCGACATCGGCATCTTCGCCAATCCGAACTACTACTTCCAGTATGACAGCCCGGCGTTCCAGGCGATCTACGCCAAGGTGACGTCAGCGTCCGATCTTGAGGCCTACAAGGCGGCGCTGGCCGAGGCGCAGAAGAAGATCGCCGGGGATTGCGTCAACGCCTTCCTGTTCCAGCTTCCCAACGTGACGGTGGCCAGCGCGAAGCTGAAAGGCCTGTGGAAAAACGCGCCGATCTTCGTCAACGACCTGTCGGCGATGTCGTGGCAATGAGCCCGATCGCCGCGGGGCGCTGAACAACGGTGGAGCACTTCCGTCTCACGGCGCTGGAGCTTCTCAGCGCCTATCGAACGCGAGAACTGTCGCCGGTCGAGGCGATGGTCTCTGTGATCTCGCGGATCGAAGCGTTCGAGCGTCACATTGCCGCGACCTGGCTCTTTGCGCCCGAGCGCGCGATGAGCCAAGCGCGCGCATCCGAGGCGCGCTGGATGAAGGGCGAGCCGCTTGGCCCGCTCGACGGCGTGCCTGTCACGGTCAAGGACAACATCGCGACCCGCGGCGATCCGACGCCGCTCGGCACGGCCGCGAGCGACATGACGCCTGCGGAGAAGGACGCGCCGCCGGCGGCGCGGCTGCGCGAGGCGGGCGCGATTCTGTTCGCCAAGACGACGATGCCCGATTACGGCATGCTGTCGTCGGGACTGTCCAGCCATCATCCGCTGGCGCGAAATCCGTGGAAGCTCGACCGGAATCCCGGCGGCTCGTCGGCGGGCGCCGGCGCGGCGGCGGCTGCACTGTACGGGCCTTGCCATGTCGGCACCGACATCGGCGGTTCGATCCGGCTGCCGGCCGGCTGGTGCGGCGTTTTCGGGCTGAAGCCGAGCGCGGGCCGCGTGCCGATTGACCCGCCTTACATCGGCCGCGTCGCGGGACCGATCACGCGCGACGCCGCAGACGCAGGCCTCATGATGGCGACGCTCACGCTGCCCGACGTTCGCGACTATGCGAGCCTCAAGTACGAGACGCTGGACTGGGCGGTGAAGCCCGCCGAGCTCAGCGGCCTCCGCGTCGGCCTCCTCATCGAGGCCGGTTGCGGCGAGAAACCGTCGCATGAGGTTTCAGCCGCGGTCGAGCGCGCGGCGCGCGACTTCGAGGCGGCCGGCGCCCGGGTCGAGCCGCTCGCGCCGTTCCTGACGCAGGAGATGCTCGATGGCCTCGATCACTTCTGGCGCATGCGCGCGCTGACCGATCTCGAGGCGCTTGCGCCGGAGAAGCGCGCCGCGGTCTTGCCGTTCATTCGCGATTGGGCGGAGTCCGCGCAAGGGTTCTCAGGCCAGGACGTGTTTCGCGGCTTCAGCCAGATTCCGGCGATGCAGAAGGCCGCAGTCGCGGCGACGCATCGGTTCGATTATGTTCTCGCGCCGACCGCGCCGATGACGGCCTTTCCGGCCGAATGGGCCTCGCCGAGCCGCGACCCCTTAAAGCCGTTTCCGCATATCGGCTTCACCGTCGCCTTCAATATGTCCGAGCAGCCGGCTGCGTCCGTCAATTGCGGCTTCGACGCGCAAGGCCTGCCGATCGGACTGCAGATCGTCGGGCGCCGCTTCGACGACGTCGGCGTTCTTTCGGTTGCGCGCGCCTACGAAGCGATCCGCTCGGCGCCGATGCGGCCGTGGCCGGAGCCGCCGAGGGCCTGAAGGTCCTCGGTTCGAGTCCAGCCCCGCCTCAGGGCTGGCCCGCCTGAGCAAGGAGCTTTCGCTCAATCAGCCATTTTGCGCCCCGCGGCCAGGCGTAATTCGCCCCTGCGCGCAGACCCGTCTGCTCGACGTCGATCATTGCGCCCGAATGGGCGTCGCGAAGCTTGTAGGTCACAGCGTAGTCGGTGCGACTGATGCGGGTGACGATGCCGACCAGCGATTGATCGGCGCCGAGCCCGGCGGCGATGGCGGCGTCGCAACCATTGCAGTCATGCAGGTCGTGCTCGTCGAGCGCCTTCCCCTTGGCCTCGCTCACGTCGACGAGCTGGTATCGACCGGAATCCTCGATGATGCGCCGCGCCTCCTCGGTCGCCAGACGAAGTTGCTCGCGATCGATATCGTCGGGCGGGATAAGCGAAGCGCCGCCGCTGAAGTCCTCGAGCTCGAAGGGAAAGACGGCAAGCTTGATCTTGTGCGCCTGAGCCGCCTCGGAAAGGCCGAGAACGTCGTCGACGACGAAAGCCTCGGCGCGGCGCCATGCCTCGTCGTTGTCGCCCCGGAACGTCAAGAGCTTGTCGGCGAGGACTTGATTCGAGTTGAGGTCGATAACGGTCGTTTTCATCCACTGCAGGAGCGTGCTCTCCTTGTGAATGGCCCCGATGATCAGCACCTTGGCCCCGGCGGCCGCGGCCGCCCGCGTGATCCCGGCGATCGGCGTCCGTTCGAGTTCGCACGGGGCTTGCCCGCACACGGGCGTGACGACCTCGTCCTCAGCCTTCATCGCAAGATCGGCGCGCAAGGCCTGCATGAAGGCGTTGAGGCGGCGCTGATGATCGGCGCTCTGGTCGGTCGGCTCGCCTGAAGTGTCGACATACTGAAAATCGACGACGGCGACTTTGACCCCTCGCACGGCCGCGCCGGCGGCTCCCGGCGAGAGGAACGCTGCGAACAGGGTGAAGAGGAGGCGGAGTTTGCGCAAGGACGGTCTTCCTCGATGGCGTCGGGCCGCGCAATCTAGCGCCTCGGCGGGCGCCTGAAAACGGCGAACGTCCCGTCGACGGCCGGGTGATTTGCCCGATCGTCGCGCGTTGCGCTTTTCTGTCGCCTGCGCCTGGGATTAGATGGCGCGAGTTGTAATGGCGAACGTTTGGGTTCCCGGTGCGACATGTCCTCGTCAAGGCGCGCGCGAGCGCGATCGATTTGAAGGTGCGGTTGGCGCTTCGCGTGGCGGCGATCGCGGCGGCCTGTCTTCTCGCCGTGGCCGCCTACGCCATTTTCGACAGCGACCGGGAGCCTTGCGGAGAGATTGTTCGCGGCGAGCTCGTTCAGTCCAGCGCGGATGGCCTGGGTCGGGTGCAGCGCACGCGCAAGCGCGGCGTATACGAGCAGGCAGAGCCCGACCAGCGCGACCCCGACGACGCCGAGGAGCCCGCCGGGCGCAATATTGGTCGCGACGATTCCCGATGTTCGGAGCGTGACGTGAGCGCCGCCGCCGCGAAGCGCGCGCGCGTCATGCTGGTCGATGACCACGCGATCGTGCGAGAAGGCTATCGCTCGCTGTTGCAGAGGCAGGAGCGCCTGGAGGTGGTCGCCGAGGCCGGCGACGGCGCGGAGGCCTACAGGGTCTACTAAAGAGGCCGCGCCGGATCTCGTGATCATGTATATCTCGATGCCCGGGATCGGCGGCGTCGAGGCGATCCGGCGGATAAAGCAATGGGACGGGGCGGCGCGCATCCTCGTCTTCACCATGCATGGGAGCGCCGCCTACGCCATTCAGGCGATCAAGGTGGGCGCGCGCGGATATGTGACCAAGAGCAGTCCGCCGCAGGCTCTCCTGCATGCGATCGAGGAGACGCTGGCGGGGCGAGTCGCCTTCAGCCCCGATATCGACCATGAACTCGCGCTGAGCCGCGTCTCGGGAGAGCCGCTGGCGGCCGACGCGCTGACGCCGCGGGAATTCGAAATCCTGCAAATGCTGCTCGCCGGAAGATCGATCGAGTACATCGCCGATACGCTTCACATCAGCGCCAAGACGGCCGCGAACACGCGCTATCTTCTCCGCGGCAAGCTCGGCGTCGATTCCGACATCGAATTGGTGCGGCTCGCGCTCCGCCAGCGCATCATCGCCTTCGAAACGTTTTGATTGTTGTCCGCCTGCCCGCGGCCGATAACGGGCAGGTCGAAGTCACGCTTGATCGGCCGGCTTTACGCCTTGACTTTCGCCTTCGGCTTGACCGCAACGAGGGCGTTGTCCGCCTTCGCGGCTTCGACGGCCGGAGCCACCTGAGTCATGACCTCTGTGAGGTCGTCCTTCGCCGCCGTCGCGCTCTCCTTCAAAGGGTCCTGCGTCGCGGCGGGGAGTGCGAGGGCGGGCAGGCCGAGGACGGCGTGGAAGCGCTGCACCATCTGGATGGTCTTGAGCTCCATTTCCTCGACTGCGCCGGCGATGAACTCGACGACCCCCATCGCCCGGCGGCGGTCCTCCATCTCCAGCAAGAGGTCGGGCAGGGTCTCGACCGCGAGTTCGGGTTCGAACCCAGCGATGATCGACTGCTCATGGATGAGCGCCGCGCGACGCTCGGCGCCGAGCGAGGCGAACGGCTCGTCGTGGCCGAGCACCCTGGCCGAGCGTTCGAGCCGGTCTGGCGAACCGTCGCGCGCGACTCGGCCATCATGATCAGCATGCGGATGACCGCCTCCTCGAAGCCGCCGCGATCGACGCCCATCAGGATCTGCTGAACCTCGGGCAGGAAGCGCAGCGTCTTCGGGTCCTTGCGGGTGCGCTCGAAGGCGAACTTTTCGCCGATCCTCAGCATCGCGGCGATCCGTAGATGGCTAGGAAAGTCGCTTCGTACATGGTGTCGCGCCAGTCGCGAAAGGCGTCCATCATATTGACGACGCTCGAGGCCCAGAGCTTCTCCAGGAAGAGGTACGGATTGTTCGGATCCGCAGGCCTTCGCTCTTTGCTGGCCTTGAGCGCCATCTCGCGGACGCCCTTGATGAAGGGATTCGCGTCGCCGAACATCGACCAGGTCAGCCGGGCCGGGTGCGAGCGGCGCATGAAGTCCACGAACTGTGGCGTCACCATCGACCGCACGAGCGGGCGCACCCCGAGCTCGTAGAGTTCGGAACTGAGCTCGGAGATCCGCTCGACCGCGGCGCAATCGCGTTCGTCCGAGCGGTCGTTCTCATCGATGGCGAGAATGTCGGTGAGCTTGCGCTCGTGGAAGCTGACCAGGAAATGCGCGTGGACGCCCTCGCCGATCTGCTCGTCGATCGTCATCTCGTAGAGGCCGGGCGCAAGCGCCTCGATCGTCTTCATCGTCGAGGTGACTTCGGTGTGCTCCTTCTTGGCAATCGAGGACGAGACGAAGATGCCGAGATGGCCGACCTTGTCATGCACCATATAGATGATGCGCTGGCCGCGGATCTTGATCTCCTGCTCGTCGGCGTAAGTGTCGACGATCCAGTTGAGCGCCTGCTGCGGCGGCGTGATGTTGTCGCCCCACGAAGCGAACACGATGATCGGCGAGCGGATCGTCTTCACGTCGAGCGGGCGGCCATGCTCGATGCGCGCCTCCCCGCGCGCGAGCTTGTTGCCGATGAACAGCTGCTCGACGATCCAGTGGATCTCCTGGTCGTTCATGAAATGGAAGCCGCCCCACCATTTCTCGAATTCGAGGAAGCTCGCCCGCGAGCGCTTCGGCGCGGCGAACAGGTCGTAATATTTGCCAAAATTGGTATCCCCTTCACTGCCCCTGAGGGACGTGGTACGCCTGTCTGGTGGACACCACTCGACACCCGGTCGCTGGACTTGATTACCCGCGCACGTTTCAGGCGATGGACGAACGCTTCCGTGACGACGCGGCCTGCCGCGAGTACATCCGTCGTTTGCGCTGGCCTCAGGGATTCACCTGCCCCCATTGCGGAGAGGCGGGGGAGCCATGGGTGATGGCAGGGGGATGGCTGCGGTGTCGGGCCTGCCGCAAACAGACATCGCTGACCGCCGGGACGATCTTCGAGGGTACCCGTAAGCCGTTGCGGATGTGGTTTCTGGCGATGTGGTTCGTCACCAGCCAGAAGAATGGGGTCAGTGCGCTCGGCCTCCAGAGGGAATTGGGGCTTGGCAGCTACGAAACTGCCTGGACCTGGCTGCACAAACTGCGCCGCGCCATGGTCCGGCCGGGCCGGGACCTGCTGTCTGGTGCGATCGAGGTTGATGAAACCTATGTTGGTGGCCCGGAACAGGGTACGCGAGGCCGAGAAACCGAGAGCAAGGCCATCGTCGCCATAGCAGTCGAGAAGAACGGCCGGGGGCTTGGCCGCATCCGCCTTCAGCAGATCGGAGATGTCTCGACAGACAGCCTGCTTCCCTTCGTCCAAGGCGCTGTGAAGCGCGGGGCGATGGTTCACACCGACGGCTGGAGGGGTTATGCCGGACTGGCGGCGGCCGGTTACCAGCATCAGGTCACGGTCCTCAGCGGCGGCTCCGACCCGGCGCACGAAGTCATGCCGCGCGTCCACCTCGTCGCCTCGCTGCTCAAGCGATGGCTGATCGGTACTCACCAAGGTGGCGTCCAGCATCAACATCTCGACTACTACCTCGACGAATTCACCTTCCGCTTCAATCGCCGCAGATCAAAGGCCCGCGGGCTGCTCTTTCATCGCCTCGCCCAACAAGCCCTCGCCGTTGGACCCGCGCCCTACAACGCCATCGTCAAGCCACCGGGTTCCAGCGACTCCCGGACAACGGGGCAATGAAGGGGATACCCAATTTTGCCGAAATGGTTGCGGCCCGGATTGAGCATCTCGAAGTTCGTGACGAGGTGGGCGCCGTCGAACTCGCCGCCGCCGAGATCGGCGAGGACGAGGGCCGGCAGCGCGCCGCCGAGCAGGCCGCCGTTGTAGCGCATGGCGTTCTCGCCGAGCCGGCCTGACCAATAGGCGAGCGGCGAACCGTTGAGGACGAGCGGGCCGCTGATCTCGGGGTTGGCGGCGGCCATGATCATGATCGCCCAGCCGCCCTGACAATTGCCAACGATAATGGGCTTGGGCGCGTCGGGATGACGGCGGCGAATTTCGGCGACGAATTCGGTCTCCGTGCCCATGACGTCGGCAAGCGTCTGGCCCGGCTCGGGATGCGGGCGGAAGACCACGAAATAGACCGGATGGCCGTCGCGCAGCGCGACGCCGACCTGGCTGTCGGCCTTGTTTTGCCGTCAAGGACGACTTCGTGATCGTAGATAAGGACGGGCGGAGTTCCGGCCGCCTCATGCGCGGCGTCCTGGTCCGCGCGCTCGCGCAAGACGTCAAGGGTGAGCGCGAGGCGCTGGGCGGCGTCAATTGCGTAGCTTTGCGCGTCCTCAGCGAGCGCGCCGTCCTTCTGCGCCTCCGTAAACTGGCGCTGGACCTTGGCCGCCTCGGTCCAGAATTGCTGCATGCGCTTGCCGTGGTCGCGCGCGGCCCGCTCGGCTCGGCGGCTCAGGGCGAACAGCGCATGCTCGAATTGATGGGCGGCAATCACGCCGTCTTTGGCAGCCTGTTCGGGAGCGTTGGAGAAGGTTATGGGTGAAAGTCATTCTTGACGCTTTGTGCTATTGCGGCGCTGAGCGCGAGACGTCGCCGAAGCCCGCAGTCCTGATCGTGTGTTCGGCGATCATGAGCTCCTCGTCGGTCGGGATTACGAAGACGATCGTCGGGGAATGCTTGGCGCTGATGATCTGGGCGTTCGCGCGGTTCGCTTCGGCATCGAGATGGATTCCCATCCATTCCATGCCGTTGAGGACCGCTTCGCGCACCTTCCACGAGTGTTCGCCGATGCCGGCCGTGAAAACGATGGCTTCGGCGCCGTTGACAGTCGCCGCGAGTTCCGCGAGTTCGCGGCGGATGCGGGAGACAAAATAGGCGATGGCGTCGCGCGCCGCCGCACTGTCGGACGCCTCGAGCTCGCGCATGTCCTGCGACAAGCCCGACATGCCCTTGAGACCGGAGTTCTTCCATAGAAGATCGGAGATCTGCTCTGCCGTCATCTTCTTTTCGGCCATGAGATAGAGCACCACACCCGGATCGAGCTGCCCGCAGCGGGTGCCCATCGGCAGACCGTCGAGCGCGGTGAAGCCCATGGTCGAGGCGACGGCTCGGCCGTCGTGGACGGCGCACATCGAGGCGCCGTTGCCGAGATGCGCGATGATGACGTCCTCGCGGGCGATCTGCGGCGCGATCTTGCGCAGCTTTCGCGTGATGAATTCGTAGGAGAGGCCGTGGAAACCGTAGCGGCGAACACCTTCGTCGTAATAGGAGCGCGGCAGCGCGAAGGTGTCGTCTACGAACGGATGGCTGCGGTGGAAGGCGGTGTCGAAGCAGGCGACCTGCGGTAACGACGGGAAGGCCTTCATCGCCGCCAAGATCCCGGCGAGATTGTGCGGCTCGTGCAACGGCGCGAGCGGAATGAGCTGCTTCAGCTTCGCGATCACGAACTCGTCGATCAGCTTTGGCTCGACGAGGTCCGGGCCGCCGTGCACGACGCGATGGCCGACTGCGGCGACCGAAGAATCATAGCCGGCCGTCCTGAGCCAGCCGAGAATGGCGCCCATCGCGGCGTCATGGTCGACGCGGCCGGCTATGGGGTCGAACCTGAGTTCGGCGGATTCGCCCGATGCGGCCTTGACGGCGCCTTTCGCGGTCGCGCCGATCCCCTCGATCTGGCCCGACGCCAGAAGGTTCACGTCGCCGCCGTTGACCACGGCGAATGCGGCAAACTTCAGAGAGGATGAGCCGGCGTTGAGCGTCAAAACCACATTGTTCAAATTCGTCACTCCGCGGCCTTCGCGGCGGCCTCGTCAACGAAGGCTCGCCCTTCCGAACGATAGTACTGGTAAAGTTGCGCCAGCGCGCAGGAGGCGAGCCGTGCGCGATCGTTGTCAGCGCGGCTCGTCAGCATGACCGGCGCTTTGGCTCCCAGCACCAGCCCCGCCGCTTCCGCCCGCGCGACAAAGGTCAGTTCCTTGGCAAGCATGTTGCCTGCCTCGAGGTTGGGCACGATGAGCACGTTGGCCTGGCCCGCGACGAGCGAGGTTATGCCTTTCGTGCGCGCAGCCTCCATGTCGATGGCGTTGTCCATCGCCAGCGGTCCGTCGACGATCGCGCCGCGGATCTGGCCGCGTTCCGCCATTTTCGAGAGGACCGCGGCGTCCAGCGTCGAGGGGATCGCCGGGTTGATCGTCTCGACGGCCGAAAGGATGCCGACACGCGGCCTGTCGAGCCCGCAGGCGCGCGCGAGGTCGACTGCGTTCTGGACAATGTCGACCTTTGTCATGAGGTCCGGCGCGATATTGATCGCGGCGTCCGAAATGTAGAGGATTTCGTCGAGCGTCGGCACATCGAGCGCGAACACGTGACTGATGCGCGTATGGGTGCGCAGGCCGCCGTCCTTCTTGACGACTTCCGCGAGCAGCGCGTCGGAATGGATCGCGCCCTTCATCACGGCGTTCGCTTTGCCCTCGAGCACCATCGCGACGGCGCGCGCCGCGGCCGCGTGTGGGTCGGACAGGGGCACGAGCGCGAACGCCGAAATGTCCGCGTTGAGATCCTTCGCAGCGGCTTGAATGCGAGCGGGGTCGCCGATCAGGATCGGCTCGATCAGGCCGCTCCTGGCCGAGAGCAGCGTGCCGCTCAGCGAATTGTGATCCTCCGGGCAGACGACGGCGGTTTTGAGCGGCGGCAGTTTCGCGGCGAGCGTGACGAGCTTACCGAAATGATCGACAGCGTCGACGATGAGGGTCGGCAGATTGCGCGCCTCGATGATCTGCGTGACCTTCGGCGCCTCGATTTCCGCCATTCCTTCGCAGACGACCTCGCCCTTGACGTCCTCGACCTTCGTGTCGAACACCGCGATCGGCGACTCGCGCTTCTCGCGGCAGGTCACTGTGACTTTGACCTTGTCGCCGACGTGGACGCGGCGAAGGAAGCGCAAGTCCTGGGCGCGATAGAGCGTGCCGGGACCGGGCAGAACATTGCCGAGCACGGCGGAGACGAGCGAGCCGACCCACATCGAGGGCGCGACCGGCTCCGTCTTCTCAGGCGAGCCTTCGGCCGATGGCAGCATCAAAGGGTTGACGTTGCCCGAGACATGAGCGAACAGGAACAGGTCCTGCACCGAGCAGGTGCGATCGAGACTGGCGCTGTCTCCGACCTTGAGCTCGTCCCAGGTTTTGTTGCGGATCGAAGGTCTGACGTTCACTTGCGACTCCTCGCCGATTAGGCGGCTTCGGTCGTTCGGGCTGGCTTCCTTATCGACGCTTGCGCGCTATTGGATCCGATTACGGCCGGCCTGAAATTGTGCATTGCACAATGTTAGTGCGGCGCAATGACAGTTCAATGAAAAAGTTTGAGAGACCGGACAAATCTGGCGTGGCGAAAAGCCGCATTCGAGCTATCGGAGATCGATCGAAGTTGCGCATTGATTCTGCACTTGGATTCCGCGCTTGGAAGTCGGTCATGATTCTGTCATCGGTCTAATGTCTTAGCTGGAGCGGCCGAGCCGGCGCGGCCTTCCCGCGCGCCAAAAACGCCGCCTGGGGCCCCAACAACGATGAACTTCTTCCAGAGATTCACCTTTCTCTTCTCTGCGCCGATGTTCGACGCCGACGATCTCGAGGGCCTCAGGGTCAACCAGATCGTCACGGCCATCGAGCGGATGGGCTTCCAGGTCATCAAGGCGCGCCGTCTCGAGGACGCCGAGATCGCCGTCCAGACCGACGCCGCGATCGGCTGCATGGTGGTCGACTGGGGCAAGAAGGGCCTCGAGGGAAAGGCCGCTTCGCTCATCAACCTGATGCGTAAGCGCGGCCTCGACATGCCGATTGTGATCCTGGTGCGGCGCAAACGCTTCGAGGACATTCCCGTCGAAGTGCTCGACTTCATCGACGGCTATGTCTTCCTCGCCGAGGAGACGCCGGAATTCATCGCCAAGAGCCTCGTCTCGCGCCTCAAGCAATATGCCGAGACGCTGAAGACGCCGTTCTTCGGCGCGCTGGTCGATTATGCGGAGGAAGGCAACCAGCTCTGGACCTGCCCGGGCCACAACGGCGGCATCTTCTACAGCCGCAGCCCGATCGGACGCATCTTCATGGAGCACCTCGGCGAGGCGATCTTTCGCGACGACCTCGACAATTCGATCCTGGAGCTCGGGGACCTCCTCACTCACGAAGGCCCGGCGCTGCAGGCGCAGAAGGAAGCGGCCGTCATCTTCGGGGCCGAGAAGACCTATTTCGTTCTGAACGGCACGTCGTCCTCGAACAAGATCGTTCTCACCAATCTCGTCGCGGAAGGCGATCTCGTCCTGTTCGACCGCAACAACCACAAAGCGGCGCATCAAGGCGGCCTCCTGATGGGCGGCGGCGTTCCGATCTTTCTTTCCAACGACCGCAACGCCTACGGCCTGATCGGCCCGATCCGACCGGAGGATCTGGACGAGAAGTCCATTCGCGAACGCATCCGAACCAACCCGCTCGTCAAGGATCCCGAGGCCTGGACCCGCGAGCGGCCATTCCGCGTCGCCGTGATCGAGCAATGCACCTATGACGGCACGATCTACGACGCTGAGCGCATCGTCGAGCGCATCGGTCATTTGTGCGATTACATCATGTTCGACGAAGCCTGGGCCGGCTTCATGAAGTTTCACCCGATCTATGAGCGCCGCTTCGCGATGGGCCTCAAGGGCCTCGACGAAACATCGCCGGGCATCGTGGCGACACAATCGACGCACAAGCAGCTCGCGAGCTTCTCGCAGGCCTCGCAGATCCATATGCGCGACCGGCATATCAAGGGGCAGCGCCGGCGTGTGGAGCATCGCCGCTTCAACGAAGGCTTCATGCAGCAGGCCTCGACTTCGCCCTTCTATCCGCTGTTCGCCTCGCTCGACGTCGGCGCGCAGATGATGAAGGGCCGCTCGGGCGAGGTGCTCTGGGACGACACGATCAGGCTCGGCATCGAATTGCGCAAGAAGCTCCGCGCCGTCCGGCGCGAGTTCGACGAGAAGGAGCGCGATCCGGCTCGGCGCTGGTTCTTCGATCCCTTCGTTCCCGATCGCGTGTCGATCCGCGACGCGGCGCAGGAGGGCGCGGCGCATGACGTGCCGTGGGAGAGCGTTTCGACCGACCTGCTCGCCCGCGACCCGCGCTATTGGGCGCTCGCGCCAGGCCAGGCGTGGCACGGATTCACGGCGCTCGAAGAGGGATTCGCCATTACCGATCCGGCGAAACTCACGCTGCTCACACCGGGCTTCGACCGCAAGACGGGCGCCTACGAGGATCACGGCATACCCGCGCCGGTGGTTGCGCAGCATCTGCGCGAGAACCGCGTGGTCGCCGAGAAGAACGACCTCAACTCGCTGCTCTTCCTCTTGACGCCGGGCGTCGAGTTCGAGCAAGGCCGGGACGCTGGTCTCAGCGCTCGTCGCCTTCAAGCGGCTGCATGACGACAACGTTCCGCTCGAGGAGGCGATGCCGGAGTTCGTCGCGAAACGGTCGGCGCGCTATCGGGGCAAGCGGCTCAAGGACCTTTGCGCGGAGATGCACGCGTTCTACCGCGCTCACGACGTGAGCGCCCTGCAGAAGGCGCAGTTCGCCTTGAAACATATTCCGGAAATGGCGATGACGCCGCGGGAAGCCCAGCGCCGCCTCGTGCGCAACGACGTCGATTATGTGCCGCTCGAGGAGCTCGATGGACGGATCGCGACGACGCTGTTCGTCGTTTATCCGCCGGGCATCGCGACCATCGTGCCAGGAGAGCGGCTCGGCCCGCGCGCCAAGCCGATGATCGACTATCTTAAGATGTTCGAAAAAAGCGCGAACGTTTTTCCCGGCTTCGAAGCCGAGGTTCAGGGGCTTTACCGCGAGACCGACGAATCCGGCGCGATGAGGTTCTATACCTATGTGGCGAGGGAGTGATTCGGGCCAAGGATTGATGATGGACGCGAGAACGAAACCCGCCGAAAGCGAAATCGACCAGGGATCGGCGCGAACGGTCTTCGTGCGCAATTCGCGCGATGGCGACGTCGCGGCGATGCTCGCGATCTACCTGCACCACATCCGGCGCGGCGTCGATCCCGGCGACGACAGCGAATTCGAGACGCCCGACGCTGAGGACCTCAAGCGCCGGCGCAAGTCGATGAACCGGCGCAGGATGCCCCATATCGTCGCGGAGGAAGGCGGAATCGTCGTCGGCTACGCCTACGCGGTGCCGTTTCGCAAACGCCCGGCCTATCGCTATTGCGTCAAGCACTCGATCTACGTTCATAACGACCATCTGCGTCGCGGCGTCGGCCGCCTGCTGATGAGCGCGCTCATTGACGCCTGCGCGGCGGCCGGCTTCCGGCAGATGATCGGCTATATCGATGCGGCCAACCGCGCCTCGCTCGCGCTGCACGAAGCCTTCGGCTTCCGTCAGGTCGGTTATCTGCCGTCCGTCGGCTACAAGTTCGGCCACTGGACGGATACCGTTATGGTCCAGCGCTCGCTGGGACCGGGCGGGACCGAGCCGCCGGTGGGCTGAGACGCGCCGGCGGGCCGGCTTCAGCTGTCGCCTGGTTATGTTTCGGCTTCTTCGCCAAGCCGAACGGGCCGCCTTCGCCGGCTTCGTCCCGATCCCGTGATCGAGGCGTGAGAGGCTACGACGCGGCCGAGGCAGACACTAGCGCCGCAAGCTCTGCCGCCCTCGCCGCGCTTCTCACCTTCACCGTTGCGTCCCGGCCCCGCGCATCGACCTCGTGCTCAGGCAGATCGTTCGGGCCGAAGCCGGCCTGCCGATAGACCTCCTCTGACATCAACACCTCGCAGCCGAAGGGCTTGGTCAGGTCCTGCAGCCGGGCTGCGACGTTGACCGGGTCGCCGATCACGGTGAACTGCGCGTGGCGCTCATGCCCGATGTCGCCCGCGATGATCGTCCCCGCGTGAACGCCGATCCCGAACCGGACCGGATCGTGCTGCCCCACGGTCAGCGCCGCATTCAGCTTTTCGACATTGGCGCCGATGGCGACGCAGGCCGAGATCGCCTGCCGGCATGCCTCCTCCGGCCGTCCCTTGAGACCGAACAGCGCGAGCAGCCCGTCGCCGAGGACCTGATTGGGCTCGCCGCCGGACGCGATCACCGCGCGGCTCACGGCATTGAGGAACTGATTGATGATGAACACCGTATCGTAGGGCAGACGCTGCTCGGCGAGCCTGCTCGACCCACGCATGTCGACGAACATGATGACCGCGTATCGCTCGTCCCCGCTTCGCGCCGGACCGCCGCGATTGACTTGCGCAATGCTGGCGTGCGGCGGCAGCAGGGGCACGAAGGCGATGTCGCCCGTCGGGCGCAGCTGGCAGGCGAGCGGCACGCCGGGCCCGGCCGCAATGCGCTCGAGAACCGCCAGTTCGGCCGCGCTGATCGGAGGCAACGCCGTCTCGTCGCCGAGAACGCGGATGCGGCACGTGGAGCAGCGGCCCCGGCCTCCGCACACATGCGCGTGGGGAATGTTGTGGGTGAGGCTCGCTTCGAGCACGCTAAGTCCGCGGCGCGCCCGGATGACGCGGTCCGGATAGGTCAGCTTGATCGAGCCGACGCGGACCTCACGCCAGCGCCGCAAGCCCCGCGCGACGAGCGTTCCGGCAAGCGCGGCGGCGAGAAACACGAGGAAAGCCGTCCGGTAGTCGAAGAGGCGCGCGTTTTCATCCGGCGTGCCGATGTGCGCTGGCGTGAGATGCTGCGCCTGCCACAGAGGGTCCTTCACGGCTTGGAGCGTGTGCCTGCCGCCCTGAACGTAGCCGAGCAGCGCGAGCGCCGGCAGCAGCACCGCGAATGACAACAGCAGGTTCTTCACCCGTGGATAGTAGGGCTTCAGGCTCAGCCAGAAATGCAGGCCGATGCAGCCGTGGATCCACACGATGATGAGAAGGACGCCCTGCACGACCCCGCTCCCCGGCGAGCGCACAAAAAACTTCAGCAATTCCTCGGCATAACCCTTGTCCGTCCCGAACAGGCTCAAGGCCACACGCGTGCCGAAAACATGGTCGGCCAGCAGAAACGGGATTGTCAGGCCGAGAGCGAGCTGGCTCGCTTCGAGCCGCGTCCAGCGGAACTGCCTTCGCTCGTAAAGCGCCCAGAAGCCGAGGCCCATGTGGGTCAACAGGGCGGCGTAGAGAACGAGGGCGCCCAGGGTCGATTGCCAGATGAGCTTCTGGACCGCCAACCCCCTTTCCATCGCATCGACGGATATGTTTCCGAGCGCATGATTGGCGAAATGCAGCGTCACGTACGTGAACAGCACGAAGCCGCAGACGAGCCGGGTCTGGCGAACGCTGATCGACCGGGCGCGCCGCGCCCGCAATGCCCTCGAAGGAACGTCCCCGATCTTTGGCATCTTTCCCCGGCGAATCACCCCAAGTTGCTTTTTGCTCCGAAAGAAGCGGCTGAACGAGGATATCCCAAGTCGCCTCCAAACCTTCCTGTACGCGCCGGCGTCGGCTTGCGGCGAGCCCTCGCGCGGGCCCAGGCCAGTATTGCGCGCAAGACTTGCATGGAATCAGCGTCTTGGACACGATCCGACGACGGGCGCGGGAAGCCCGTCGGCGGCGCATCGCCGGGCCGCGACAAACCGCCCCGCCGTCGTTCAGGCTCCGTTCAGACGATATGCGGCCAATATCAACTTGCGCGGAGGCCAGATCTCGCCGGGGGGCGATCTCACGGGGGTTGCCCCAGGACCTGAAGCATGGCCGCCATTCGCGCCAGCGAACAACGGCGGCTGAAAAAAGAACAACAGGCCTCACTTCCATGCTCACCTCCGCGCTCGTTCTGCGCGAGCCGACGCTCGAATACGATCCCCTGGCGCCATTGCGCCGTCTCGAGCCGGCGCACCCGGTTTCGGTCCTCAGCGAACGTACGGCCCTTCGATGGCGCCATGGCGAGCGCCTTTGCGATGTGATCGAGGAGGCGTGCCGCCGTCACGCGGACCGAACAGCGGTTTCCGCCGAGAACGCGGACGTGAGCTACAGCGAACTCGAGGCGCGGGCCAATCGGATGGCGCGCCTCTTCGTCGCGCGCGGCGTCAGACCCGGCGATCGCGTCGCGGTGCTCATCGACCGCGGCGTCGAAGCCTACGTCACGCTGTTCGCCCTCCTCAAGGCTGGGGCGGCTTACGTTCCGCTCGACCCGAACCATCCGCCGGAGCGAATTCGCTTCATCCTGTCGGATTCCGGAGCTTGCCTCGCTTCGTCGGCTGGAAACTCGGCCTCGGAGATGAGACCGGTTCGAATTTCGGCAGCGAGCAGGGTCAGCACAATTCGTTCCTCTGCTCGGTCGGCGCGAATACGGTTGCGTCCGACGCCCTGTTCCTCGGCAACGTCACGATGTCGAGCCACGCCTTTCGCCTCGGCGCCTGCCGGATCGGCGAGCGCAACTTCCTCGGCACGTCGGTCTATGTGCCCCCGGGCGCGCGGACGGGAGACAACGTCCTCTTCGCCACCAAGGTGATGGCGCCGATCGACGGGCCGCTGCGCGAGAACGTCGGCCTCCTCGGCTCGCCTTCGAGATCCCGCGCGCCGCCTCGCGCGACCTTGAGATATTGGCCGCGATCTCGCCGCAGGAGCGCGCGCGGCGCCTGACCCGCAAGACCTGGCTCAACGTCGCCTCGATCGCGGGCCTCATCGCCTCACGCTGGTGATCGCTTTTCTTGCAGTCTACGTCGTCTCGTGGACGGCCTACATCTACGGCGCGGCGGATGTCCCGGCGATGACAGTTGCGGCGGGCGTCCTCGGCGCGCTGACGGTCGCGGTGTTCATCCTGATCGAGCGGGCCTCGATCGGCTTCGGCCGGCTCAAGCCGTCGATCGCCACCGTGTACGACCCGGCGTTCTGGCGGGTCGAGCGGCACTGGAAGCTTTCCGACACGCCGCTCGCCACCGCCTTCGCCGGAACCCCCATGCGCAACGCGATCTCGCGCCTGCTCGGCGTCAAGGTCGGTCGGAAGGCGTTCGACGACGGCTGCATCCTTTCCGAGCGCACGCTGGTCGAGATCGGCGACGAGGCCAACCTCAACGCGCACAGCATCGTCCAGGCCCACTCGCTGGAAGAGGGCGTGTTCAAGTCGGACGTGGTGCGGATCGGCGCGGTCGCGTCAATCGGGGTCGGCGCGCTCGTGCACTACGGCGTGACGATGGGGAGGGGACCCATCTCGACGCCGACGACCTTCCTGATGAAGGGCGAGATCACGCCCGCCGGCTCGCGCTGGCGCGGCAATCCGGCGAAGCTCGTCCGCCGGCGGCCGCACTGACTCGGCCATGGACCCGGGGAGCGGCGCGACGGCCTCGATCTCGCGCCGCTTGCCCGCGCCCCGGTGCTTCGCGTCGCTCGCAAATAACGGGGCGCGTCGCGGATTAGGCGTCGAAGCGGTCGGCGCCCGCCGCGGCGTCTGGGCGCCCGTGCAAAGTCGAAAGGGCGCGCGAGCGATTTCAACGGCTTCGGCGCCAAATTGTGCAACTTCTGACGCGACCGTCGCGGGGGCGGAAGCACTGGTCCCTTATGGCGCGCTCGCGGCCGCCCGGCCTCATCGACCACGTGCTTAAGCGCCGCCGAGCGGCAGGAGACGCAGGGCGACCGCGTCGCTCAGCGCCTCGTTCACGTGTGCAAGGAAGCGGTCTGCAAGGCGGCCTCGATCACTAAAAACATAAGCAACATGTATTATATGGGCAAAGCTTATCCAGCGCCGTGGCCAAAGTCCCGCGTGGACGGGTCCCAAGTCGACTTTCAATTCGGCCATCTGCCGCCGAGAAACGAGGTAAGTGGTGGATTGGCGCGGTTCGGCTGTTATTCGGCGTCTCATCGCTGTCGCGGGCCCAGCCAACCCAAGCGCGTCCATGAATGCGGTTGATTGGTCCGATTGCGCCTCAAAAACTTTTCCACAGCCCTCTTGCAACCGTTTCGTAAACCCGCTAAGAGGGCCGACCGGGGTTGGCGGCGCGATGCGACCCCGAATGATCATACATGGCTACCGTCCTGCCTGAAACCGGACTCGTTGAGGCCGGAGGGGCGGAGACGGCGGATAGGCCGGAGGACGGAAGGGGATTACCTTTGCGTCCGCTCCGGCCATGTCCTGTCCGAGACTGCCGGCGCGCAACGAGCTTTCGGGCGGATTGCGCTTAATTCCTTCAAGCCCCCGCAAGGGGCGGTTCCCGAAAGGGGACTTGGGGGCCAGCATAGACGGGGACGACCGAGTTTCAAGCCGTCAGGCGTTTCTGACGGCAAAGTGCGGTTCGAACCTTCTGTCCGGCGCTGGGTTCGCCCAACTCCGGGGACAGGCGCAAGTCGTCGCGGCGCTCGAGTTCTTTGATTCGCGCGGCGCGGCATGTGCAACAGGCGGGCCTTAAGTAAAGCCCGCCGACCGGAGACGAGCACCCGTGGAACGAGCGGAAAAGAAAGAAGCGGTCGCGGCCCTGCACGACGTCTTTTCGAAGACGTCGGTCGTGGTCGTGGCGCACTATTCGGGCTTGACGGTCGCCCAGATGCAGCGTCTGCGCAAGCAGATGAAGGCCGCTGGCGCGCAAGTTCAGGTGGCCAAGAACCGCCTCGCCCAGATTGCTCTTGAAGGCACGGACGTCGCCTCGATCGGCTCCCTTCTCAAAGGGCCGACCCTGATCGCTCATTCGCGCGATCCGGTGGCGGCGGCCAAGGCAGCCGTGGCTTTCGCCAAGGACCACGAGAAATTCGTGGTTTTGGGCGGCGCCATGGGCAAGACGGCCCTCGACGTCAATGGGATCAAGGCGCTCGCGATCTTGCCGTCCCTCGACGAACTGCGCGCCAAGCTCCTGGGGCTCATCACCGTCCCGGCGACCAAGCTCGCTCAGCTCTCCACCGCGCCGGCCGCCAAGCTCGCGCGCGTGGTCGGGGCGTATGCCGCCAAAGACGCAGCCTGAGCCAGGCTCTTCCATTTCCTCGAATCGAACCCATATAAGGAACTCTCAAAAATGGCCAATCTCGAAAAAATCGTCGACGAACTCTCGAGCCTGACGGTTCTGGAAGCCGCCGAGCTCGCCAAGCTGCTCGAAGCCAAGTGGGGCGTCTCGGCCGCCGCCGCGGTCGCGGTCGCAGCCGCGCCTGCCGCGGGCGGGGCCGCCGCCGCCGCGCCGGTCGAGGAGCAGACCGAATTCACTGTCGTCCTCTCCGCCATCGGCGACAAGAAGATCGAGGTCATCAAGGAGGTGCGCGCGATCACTGCGCTCGGCCTCAAGGAAGCCAAGGACCTCGTCGAGGGGGCGCCGAAGCCGGTCAAGGAAGGCGTCTCCAAGGAAGAGGCCGAGAAGATCAAGGCCGCTCTCGAGAAGGTCGGTGCGAAGGTTGAGCTCAAGTAATGAGCGAAAGGCCTTTGAGGCCTCGTTCATCTGAATGGAAGGACGGTCCCGGGCTTTAGTCCGGGGCCGTTGCGGGCGTTTTTTTAAGGGTGGGCTTTTTTGGGGAATTCTGACGGGACGCGAACGGCGGCGGCGGGGTCGGCGAGCGCTTTGGTCAGTGAAGCGAGAGGGCGGCTGAGGCGCCCTGATGGTCTGGGACCGATTTTCGCGCGCATGCGGCGCGAGGGAGCGGCGGCCCGGGCGCACGAACATTGAGGAACGACATGGCGCAGACACTCACCGGCCGCAAGCGCGTTCGCAAGGTCTTCGGGCACGTCAAGGAAGTCGGCGAAATGCCGAACCTGATCGAGGTGCAGAAGGCCTCTTACGACCAATTCCTCCTCATGGACCCGCCGAAGGGCGGCCGTCCGACCGAGGGCTTGCAGGCGGTGTTCAAGTCGGTGTTTCCGGTCAAGGATTTCGCCGAGACCGCTCATCTCGAGTTCGTCAAATACGAGTACGAGGCGCCGAAATACGACCTCGACGAATGCCGCCAGCGCGGCATGACCTACGCCGCGCCCCTGAAAGTGACGCTGCGCCTGATCGTGTTCGACGTCGATCCGGAGACGCAGGCGAAGTCCGTCAAGGACATCAAGGAGCAGGACGTCTACATGGGCGATATGCCGCTCATGACGCCGAACGGCACCTTCATCGTCAACGGCACCGAGCGCGTCATCGTCTCGCAGATGCATCGCAGCCCCGGCGTGTTCTTCGATCACGACAAGGGCAAGAGCCATTCGTCGGGCAAGCTTCTGTTCGCCGCCCGCATCATTCCCTATCGCGGCTCGTGGCTCGACATCGAGTTCGACGCGAAGGACATCGTTTATGCGCGCATCGACCGGCGCCGCAAGATCCCCGTGACGTCGCTCCTCTATGCGCTCGGCCTCGACGGCGAGGAGATCCTGAAGACCTTCTACCGCACGATCGCCTACGCGCGCCTCAAGGACGGATGGCGCGTGCCGTTCGACGTCGAGCGCATGAAGGGCGTGAAGGCGGCGGCCGACATGATCGACGCCGACACCGGCGAGGTCGCGATCGAGTCCGGCAAGAAGCTGACCGTGCGCTCGGCGCGCCAGCTCGCCGAGAAGGGGCTCAAGGCGCTGCTCGCCTCCGACGCCGATCTTTACGGGCAATATATCGCCGAGGACCTCTACAATGCGGAGACCGGCGAAATCTATGCCGAAGCGGGTGACGAGATCACCGAGAAGTCGCTCGCGCAGCTCGTCGCCGCGGGTTTCGAGGAACTGCCGATTCTCGAAATCGACCATGTCAACGTCGGGCCTTACATCCGCAATACGCTGAAGGTCGACAAGAACTCCTCGCGCGAGGACGCCCTGTTCGACATCTATCGCGTCATGCGTCCGGGCGAGCCGCCGACGATCGAAAGCGCGGAGGCGATGTTCCAGTCGCTGTTCTTCGATGAGGAGCGCTACGACCTTTCCGCCGTCGGCCGCGTCAAGATGAACATGCGTCTCGACCTTGACGCCCCCGACACGCAGCGGACCTTGCGCAAGGAGGACATTCTCGCGGTCGTGAAGGCGCTCGTGAACCTGCGCGACGGCCGCGGCGAAATCGACGACATCGACCATCTCGGCAACCGGCGCGTGCGCTCGGTCGGCGAACTGATGGAGAATCAGTATCGCATCGGCCTTTTGCGCATGGAGCGCGCGATCAAGGAGCGCATGTCGTCGGTCGAGATCGACACGATCATGCCGCAGGACCTCATCAACGCGAAACCCGCGGCGGCGGCGGTGCGCGAGTTCTTCGGCTCCTCGCAGCTCTCGCAGTTCATGGACCAGACCAATCCGCTGTCCGAGATCACCCACAAGCGCCGCCTCTCGGCGCTTGGACCGGGCGGACTCACGCGCGAGCGCGCAGGCTTCGAAGTGCGCGACGTGCATCCGACGCACTACGGCCGCATCTGCCCGATCGAGACGCCGGAAGGCCCGAACATCGGCCTCATCAACTCGCTCGCGACGTTTGCGCGCGTGAACAAGTACGGCTTCATCGAGAGCCCGTATCGCCGCGTGCGCGAGGGCAAGGTCACGGAGGAGGTCGCCTATCTGTCGGCGATGGAGGAGCAGAAATATGCGGTCGCGCAGGCGGACACGCCGATCGACGCCAACGGCCATCTGGTCGGCGATCTCATCGTCTGCCGTCACGCCGGCGACGTGGTGTTCCTGCCGGGCGAGAAGGTCGACTACATGGACGTCTCGCCCAAGCAACTCGTGTCGGTCGCCGCGGCGCTGATCCCGTTCCTCGAGAACGACGACGCCAACCGGGCGCTCATGGGCTCGAACATGCAGCGCCAGGCGGTGCCGCTCGTGCGCTCGGACGCGCCGCTCGTCGGCACCGGCATGGAGGCGATCGTCGCCCGCGATTCGGGCGCGGCGATCGTCGCGCGCCGCACAGGGATTGTCGACCAGATCGACTCGACCCGCATCGTCGTGCGCGCGACCGAGGAGACCGACGCCGCCAAGCCCGGCGTCGACATCTACCGGCTGATGAAGTTCCAGCGCTCGAACCAGTCGACCTGCATCAACCAGAAGCCGCTCGTTCGCGTCGGCGACCGGGTCGAGCAGGGCGACATCATCGGCGACGGCCCATCGACCGACCTCGGCGATCTCGCGCTCGGGCGAAACGTGCTCGTCGCCTTCATGCCCTGGAACGGCTACAACTTCGAGGACTCGATCCTCCTCTCCGAGCGCATCGTCAAGGACGACGTCTTCACCTCGATCCACATCGAGGAATTCGAGGCGATGGCCCGCGACACCAAGCTCGGGCCTGAGGAAATCACCCGCGACATTCCCAACGTCTCGGAAGAGGCGCTGAAGAACCTTGACGAAGCGGGCATCGTCTACATCGGCGCCGAAGTGCAGGCGGGAGACATCCTCGTCGGCAAGATCACGCCGAAGGGCGAAAGCCCGATGACGCCGGAAGAGAAGCTGCTTCGCGCCATTTTCGGCGAGAAGGCCTCCGACGTGCGCGACACCAGCTTGCGCGTGCCGCCGGGCGTCCAGGGCACGATCGTCGAGGTCCGGGTGTTCAACCGGCACGGCGTCGACAAGGACGAGCGCGCCCAGGCGATCGAGCGCGAGGAGATCGAGCGGCTCGCCAAGGACCGTGACGACGAGCAGGCGATCCTCGACCGCAACGTCTACGCGCGCCTCGCCGAGACGCTCGAAGGAAAGCGCGCGCTCTCGGGGCCGAAGGGCTTCAAGAAGGATCAGGTGCTGACGCGCGAGCTCCTCGATGAAGTTCCGCGCTCGCAATGGTGGGCGTTCGCGCTCGAATCCGACCAGACGATGTCGGAGATCGAGGCGATGCGCAAGCAGTACGACAAGTCGAAGAAGTCGCTGGAGAGCCGCTTCCTCGACAAGGTCGAGAAGCTGCAGCGCGGCGACGAGCTGCCGCCTGGCGTGATGAAGATGGCCAAGGTCTTCATCGCGGTGAAGCGCAAGATCCAGCCCGGCGACAAGATGGCGGGCCGCCACGGCAACAAGGGCGTCGTCTCGCGCATCGTGCCGCAGGAGGACATGCCGTTCCTCGAGGACGGAACGCCGGTCGACATCGTTTTGAACCCGCTCGGCGTGCCGAGCCGCATGAACGTCGGCCAGATCCTCGAGACGCACCTCGGCTGGGCCTGTGCGGGCTTGGGCAAGCAGGTCGGCGAGGCGGTCGACGCCTATCTGCGCTCGCACGACGCTCATCCGCTCAGGTCGAAGCTCAGGGAGATCTACGGCGAGGACGAGACGATTAGGGCGCTCGACGACAAGGGTCTCGCGGAGCTCGGCGAGAACCTGCGCCGCGGCGTGCCGATCGCAACCCCGGTGTTCGACGGGGCGCGCGAGAAGGACATCGTCGAGATGCTGAAGATGGCCCACTACGATCCGTCGGGGCAGGTGACGCTGTACGACGGCCGCACCGGCGATCCGTTCGATCGCAAGGTGACGGTCGGCTACATCTATATGCTGAAGCTGCACCATCTCGTGGACGACAAGATCCACGCGCGCTCGATCGGCCCCTACAGCCTCGTCACCCAGCAGCCGCTCGGCGGCAAGGCCCAGTTCGGCGGCCAGCGCTTCGGCGAAATGGAGGTGTGGGCGCTCGAAGCCTACGGCGCCGCCTACACGCTGCAGGAAATGCTGACCGTCAAGTCGGACGACGTCGCAGGCCGCACCAAGGTCTACGAGGCGATCGTCCGCGGCGACGATACTTTCGAGTCTGGCATTCCCGAGAGCTTCAACGTGCTTGTGAAGGAGATGCGCTCGTTGGGCCTCAACGTCGAACTCGCCTCGCTCAAGCGTCTGCCGGACGAAGCGCCGCCGGCCGAGGCGGCCGAGTAAGGCGGGCGAGCCTACCGCCTACGCGTTTTTTGGCGCGGGCGTTCGTCGGGTGCGCACGCCCCGCGACTTTCTTCCAAAGAATGCGAGTTCGGGCGATGAGCCCCGCTCGCGGGAGACGAGAATGAACCAGGAAATCACCAATCCTTTTGCCCCCGTGGCCGCGCCGCAGGCGTTCGATCAGATCCAGATCGCGATCGCTTCGCCGGAAAAAATCCTGTCGTGGTCGTTCGGCGAGATCAAGAAGCCGGAGACGATCAACTACCGCACGTTCAAGCCCGAGCGCGACGGACTCTTCTGCGCGCGCATCTTCGGACCGATCAAGGACTACGAGTGCTTGTGCGGCAAGTACAAGCGCATGAAGTATAAGGGCGTCATCTGCGAGAAGTGCGGCGTCGAAGTCACGCTGTCGCGGGTCAGGCGCGAGCGCATGGGTCATATCTCGCTCGCGGCGCCTGTCGCGCACATCTGGTTTTTGAAGTCGCTGCCGTCGCGCATCGGGCTCCTGCTCGACATGACGCTGAAGGACCTCGAGCGCGTCCTCTATTTCGAATCCTACATCGTGCTCGATCCGGGCCTGACGCCGCTCAAGGACCGTCAGCTCTTGAGCGAGGACGACTACCTGCGCGCGCTCGACGAATACGGGCAGGACAGCTTCACCGCCATGATCGGCGCCGAGGCGATCCGCGAGATGCTGAAGGGCATGAACCTGCAGAAGATCGCCGACGACCTCAAGATCGAGATCGCCGAGTCGAAGAGCGAACTGAAGCCGAAGCGGCTCGCCAAGCGCCTGAAGATCATCGAGGCCTTTCTCCATTCCGGCAACAAGCCCGAGTGGATGATCCTGACCGAAGTGCCGGTCATCCCGCCGGACCTCAGGCCGCTGGTGCCGCTCGACGGCGGCCGTTTTGCGACCTCAGACCTGAACGATCTCTACCGCCGCGTTATCAACCGCAACAACCGCTTGAAGCGGCTGATGGAGTTGCGCGCGCCCGACATCATCATCCGCAATGAAAAGCGCATGTTGCAGGAGTCGGTCGACGCGCTGTTCGACAACGGCCGTCGCGGCCGCGTCATCACCGGCGCCAACAAGCGTCCGTTGAAGTCGCTCGCCGACATGCTGAAGGGCAAGCAGGGCCGGTTCCGTCAGAACCTGCTCGGCAAGCGCGTCGACTATTCGGGCCGCTCGGTCATCGTGGTTGGGCCGGAGCTCAAGCTGCATCAATGCGGCCTGCCGAAGAAGATGGCGCTCGAGCTCTTCAAGCCGTTCATCTACTCGCAACTCGACGCGAAGGGGCTGTCGGCCACCGTCAAGCAGGCGAAGAAGCTGGTCGAGAAGGAGAAGCCGGAGGTTTGGGACATCCTCGACGAGGTGATCCGCGAACACCCCGTGATGCTGAACCGCGCCCCGACGCTTCACCGCCTCGGCATTCAGGCGTTCGAGCCAGTCTTGATCGAAGGCAAGGCGATCCAATTGCATCCGCTCGTCTGCTCGGCTTTCAACGCCGACTTCGACGGTGACCAGATGGCCGTGCACGTACCGCTCTCGCTCGAGGCGCAGCTGGAAGCGCGCGTGCTCATGATGTCGACCAACAACATCCTGCATCCCGCCAACGGCCAGCCGATCATCGTGCCGAGCCAGGACATCGTGCTCGGCCTCTACTACGTGTCGCTGATGCGCGACGGCGAGCCCGGCCAGTACGAGGAGGATCCGCGGACGAAACGCCCCGTGCGCGGCTTTTACGCCGACATGGGCGAGGTCGAGCACGCGCTCGCCGCCAAGGCGATCACGCTTCACTCGAAGATCAAGGGCCGCGCTTGGACGTACAACGAGACGGGCGAGCGCGTCGCGAAAATCTTCGACACGACGCCCGGCCGCCTGTTCCTCGGCCAGCTCTTGCCGGAGCACACGAAGATTCCGTTCGACGTCGTCAACAAGCTGATGACGAAGAAGGAAATCTCCAACATGATCGACATCGTCTACCGCAACTGCGGTCAGAAGGAGACGGTCATCTTCTGCGACCGCATCATGTCGCTCGGCTTCCGCGAGGCGTTCAAGGCCGGCATCTCGTTCGGCAAGGACGACATGGTCGTGCCGGAGTCGAAGGCCGAGTTCATCGCCAAAACCTTAGAGCAGGCCAAGGAATATGAGCAGCAGTACAACGACGGCCTGATCACCCAGGGCGAGAAGTACAACAAGGTCGTCGACGCCTGGGCGAAGTGCTCGGACAGGCTGGCCGAGGAGATGATGGCGGGCATCTCGGCAGTGCGCAAGGACGAGAATGGCCGCGACCGGCCGATCAACTCGATCTACATGATGTCGCACTCCGGCGCGCGCGGTTCGCCGACGCAGATGCGCCAGCTCGCCGCCATGCGCGGCCTGATGGCCAAGCCCTCGGGCGAGATCATCGAGAGCCCGATCATCTCGAACTTCAAGGAAGGGCTGTCGGTGCTCGAGTACTTCAACTCAACTCACGGCGCTCGCAAGGGCCTCGCGGACACCGCGCTCAAGACCGCGAACTCGGGCTACCTCACGCGCCGTCTCGTCGACGTCGCGCAGGACTCGATCATCACCATGCCCGATTGCGGATCGCAGCGCGGCATCAGCATGCGCGCGATCATCGACGCGGGTACGGTCGTGGCTTCGCTTGCGACCCGCATCCTCGGGCGCACGGCGGCCGAGACGCTGCGCGACGCGGATGGCAACGTCATCGTCGAAGCGGGCCGGATGATCGTCGAGGAGGACATGCCGGCGATCTCCGCCGCCGGCATCCAGGAGGTGAAGATCCGCTCGGTCCTGACCTGCGAAGCGCCGAACGGCGTCTGCGCCTTGTGCTACGGGCGCGACCTCGCGCGCGGCACGCCGGTCAATCTCGGCGAGGCGGTCGGCGTCATCGCGGCGCAGTCGATCGGCGAGCCCGGCACGCAGCTCACGATGCGCACCTTCCACATCGGCGGCGCGGCGCAGCTTGCGGATCAGTCCTTCATCGAGTCGAACTTCGACGGCGAGGTGAAGATCCGCAACCGCAACGTGGCGCGCAACTCGAACGGCGATCTCATGGCTATGGCCCGCAACGTCGCGGTCGTCATCTACGACCGCAGCGGAGCCGAGCGCGCGGTGCACCGCGTGCAATACGGCGCGCGCCTCAAGGTCGACGAGGGCGACAAGATCAAGCGCGGCCAGCGGATCGCCGAGTGGGATCCGTTCACGCGGCCGATCCTCACCGAGGTCGACGGCGTCGTCGGCTTCGAGGATCTGATCGAAGGCGCCTCGATGTCCGAGCAGGTCGACGAGGCGACCGGCATCGCCAAGCGCATCGTGACCGACTGGCGGTCGACGCCGCGCACGGCGTCGTTGAAGCCGGCGATCGTGATCAAGGGCAAGGACGGCAAGATCGGCAAGCTGCCGCGCGGCGGCGACGCGCGCTATCTGCTCCCGGTCGAGTCGATCATCTCGTACGAGCCGGGCGCGACCGTGCGCGCGGGCGACGTCATCGCCCGCATCTCGATCAACAGCGCCAAGACGCGCGACATCACCGGCGGTCTGCCGCGCGTGGCGGAATTGTTCGAGGCGCGTCGCCCCAAGGACCACGCGATCATCGCCGAGATCTCGGGCACGGTGCGGTTCGGGCGCGACTTCAAGAATAAGCAGCGCCTGACGATCGAGCCGAGCGAGGAGGGCGCCGAGTCGGTCGAGTACCTGATCCCGAAGTCGAAGCACATCCATCTGCAGGATGGCGACGTGATCGAGAAGGGCGAGTACATCGTCGATGGCAATCCGGCGCCGCACGACATCCTCGCCATCAAGGGCGTCGAGGAGCTGGCCGCCTATCTCGTCAACGAGATCCAGGAGGTCTACCGGCTGCAGGGCGTCAGCATCAACGACAAGCACATCGAAGTGATCGTGCGCCAGATGCTGCAGAAGGTCGACATCACCGACGCCGGCGACACCGACTTCCTGATGGGCGAGCAGGTCGACGCGAGCGATCTCGAGACGGCGAACGAGGCGGCGCTGGCCGAAGGCAAGAAGCCCGCGGTCGGCACGCCGGTCCTGCTCGGCATCACCAAGGCGAGCCTGCAGACGCGCTCCTTCATCTCGGCCGCGTCGTTCCAGGAGACGACTCGCGTCCTGACCGAGGCCGCGGTCAACGGCAAGGTCGATACGCTCGAAGGCCTGAAGGAGAACGTCATCGTCGGACGGCTGATTCCGGCCGGAACCGGCGCCGCCATGTCGAAGCTGCGCGCCATCGCCTCGATGCGCGACACGCTGATCCTGGCGCAGAAGGCTGAAGCGTCCGAAGCGCCCGCGGCCCTGCCGCTCGCGGCCCCGGCGAACCCGCCGGCCGCGCCGCGCAAGGAGCGCTCGAGGTCGGCGGCGGAGTGACGGCCGCGTTGTAGGGCGCGCTCGATGAGCGCGCCTCGCATCTTTGCCCTCAATAGAGCGAAAGCGAAGTCTAAGGAGCCGCGTTCGGGCGGCTGCTTATCGGTTTGCGAGGCGTGGCGCGCGCGCGAGCCTCAGAATGCGCGGCTGAGAAAGGCCGAGCCGACAAGGCCGAAGCGCCAGGGCGTGTCGACCCCCTTCGAGAGGCCGATCCGGACGCCGGTCGCGATGACGCGTTCCTGACTCTCGCGTGAGAGTTCGAACGGCGGCCGGTCGAGCGGCAGTCCGTTATGCGTCTTGCGACTGATCCCGAGCGCCTGGCAGAGGCGGCCGGGGCCGGAGCAGAGCTTGCGAAGGTCCTGCGTTCCCCGTCGCGCGGCCATGAGTTCGAGCCCGTGCGTCGGCTCGAGCGCCCGGATCAGCACCGCCGCGCCCGGTTCGCGCCCACTGACCAGGTTGAGGCGCCAATGCACGCCGTAGCTCTGGTAGACATAGGCGCGGCCCGGCGGGCCGAACATCGCGGCGTTGTAGGCGGTGGCGCCGCGGAAGGCGTGCGACGCCGGATCGGCCCGGTCATAGGCTTCGGTCTCGACGATACGGCCGCCGACCCCGTCGACCACAAGCGTGACGCCGATCAACGCTTTGGCGGTCTTGACCACGTCCTGCCGGAAGAACTCGGCGTCGAGCAGCGCCGTGGCTCCATTCATGAGACTCATCTTCGTCCTCGCCCAGGCGACAATTGCTAGAGGCGCTTAGCCGCTCAGACCACGTCCTCGGGCGCCAGCGCGCAGGCGGCTTGCGGGTCGGTTTCGATCTGCACCGTCGAATGGCCAATTCTGAAACGCTCGGCCATGTCCGCGGCCAGCGCGTGGAGGAATGCGTCCCCGGGATGGCCGGCGGGCATGACGAGATGACAGGTCATCGCCGTCTCGGTCGTGCTCATCGGCCAGACATGGAAGTCGTGAATGGAGGCGACGCCCGGGCGGGTGGAGAGGAACGCTCGCACTTGGCCCGGGTCGACGCTCGCGGGGACGCCCGCCATCGACATGCCGAGCGAGTCGCACAAAAGCCTCCATGTCCCGAAGACGATGACCACGTTGATCGCGAGGCTGACGATGGGATCGAGCCAGAGCCATCCCGTCAGGAGGATCACGAGCGCGGCGACCACCACTCCGACCGAGACGAGAGCGTCCGACGCCATGTGCAGGAAGGCGCCGCTGAGGTTGATGTCGGCGTTGCGTCCCGACGCGAAGAGCCAGGCCGTGACGCCGTTGACCGCGATGCCGATGGCGGCGACGATCATCACCGTCCCGCCGGCCAGCGGCGCGGGCGCCGCGAGGCGCTGGATCGCCGCCCATGAGATCGCCCCGACCGTCAGCATCAGGACGAGCGCGTTAAACAGCGCCGCCAGGATCGTCGACCCGCGCAGGCCATAGGTGAAGCGGTCCGAAGGCGCCCGCTTGACGAGTTCGCTCGCAAGCCACGCGGCGCTGAGGCCCAGAACGTCGCCGAAGTTGTGCCCGGCGTCCGAGAGGAGCGCGACGGAATTGGCGAGGAGGCCGTAAGCCGCTTCGATCGCGACGAAGCCGAAATTGAGGCCGACGCCGATCGCAAAGGCGGCGCCGTAGCTGGCCGGCCCCGCGCCGTGGCCATGCCCGTGGCCATGCGCATGATCGTGGCCGGTCATTTGCGGAGCCCTTCGCGGACGTCGGACGGCTTCTCAGCCACGGCGTCGTCGAGCCGCGTGTCGTCGATCCCGTGCGGCTCCAGGTGGGCCGTCGCTTCGACCGTGCCCGGCAACAGTCTTTGGACCGCGGCCTCGGTCGTATCGCCGATCGCGTGGCCGGCCTCGACGGTCAGTCCGGGATCGACCTCGAGGTGGTATTCGACGAAGGTGCGGTCGCCCGAAAACCGCGTGCGCAGGTCATGAAGATCGCGCACGCCCGCGCAGGCGCGCACCGCCTCCTTGATGCGGCGCCGCTCTTCGTGCGGCAGCTCGCGGTCGAGGAGTTGCTCCAACGCCGCGCCCGCGATTGCGGCGGCGCTCCAGAGCATGTAGCCGGAAATCGCCAGCGCGAAGACGGGATCGGTGCGGGTCCACCCACTCCACTGCGTGACCCAGAGCGAGAGAAGCGCAGCGGCGTTGACGGCGATGTCGGCGAGATAATGGGCGCGGTCGGCGGCGATCGCCGTCGAGCGGGTCCTGCGCACGACCCAGGTCTGCATCGCGACGAGGCCGCATGCGATGAGGAGGCTCGCGCCGAGGAGCCAGACGCCGAACTCCAGCGCTTTCAGCGGCACGGGAAAGGCGAGCCGCTCGACGGACTGGAACGCGAGCACGAAGGCGGCGCCTGCAAGAAAGCTCGCCTGGGTGAAGGCGGCGACCGCCTCGCCCTTCCCGTGGCCGAAGCGGTGGTCGCGATCGGGCGGGCGCTGCGCATAGTGGACTCCGAGAAGGGTGACGACGCTGGCGCCTGTGTCGACAAGCGAGTCGACCGCCGACGCCAGCAACGCCATCGATCCGGTCGCGAGCCACGCCGCGAGTTTGACGACGACCAGAACGATGGCGACGATCAGCGTAACGCGGGCAGAAAGCGACTTCAGCGCCGGCGCCGTCGCCGTCGCGGCCTCATGCCGATCGTCGGGGATCGCTCTCATCCTAATGAAACGCCGTTCGAACTTTTGCCGCTCAGGCCTGGCCTTCGCGCGCCGGCGCCGTCCGGTCGACGCGGAGATGGGCAATCTATAGCAAAGAACTTGTGGACAGGCGTGATGCGCCGCCACCCGGGTCTCTCCCCATGTTGTCTTCGCGATCGGGCGCCAAATCCTCTTCACAACGACCCGAACTGGCGACAGACTGTCCGCCGGCGCCCTTGAGGAGCCGTTCCTAGGCGTTTCGGAAAGCAGCGCCAATGCAAGGGCAGACTTCTTGGAGTGGGAAGCGCTGAGCGGACGCCTGAAGCCCTACGCGGCCGCCTTCCTGTTCACGGCGGCCGCGGCGGCGCTGGATGTTCTGCTGACCGCTTGGATTCCCTCTCCGATCCGTCTTGTCCTGTTCATGCCGGCGCTCGCGGCGAGCGCGGCGCTCGGCTTCGGTCCGGGCGCTTTCGCGTTCGCGCTGAGCCTCCTGTCCTTCTGGCTGCTCCATTCCGTCGGCGTCGCCGCGCAAGCCGGAATGCTCGAGCTTTCGCTGTTCGGCGCCTCGTCGGCGGTCGTGTTCGCGATCGTCAGGCGCGCGTCCTCGAGCGGCGATCTCCTGTTCAAGACGGTGCAGGACATTTCCACGGAGGGAGTGGTGGTCTATCGGGCGGTGCTCGCTCGCGACGGGCAACCGATCGATTTCGAATACCGCTACGCCAACCCCGCGGCCTACGCGATCATGAAGGGGGGCCCGGAAGATGTCGTTGGCGGCAAGCTCCTGGAGCGCCTGCCCGAGGCCCGCGATCACCCTCAGCTCTTTCCCCGATATGCGCGGGTGTTCGCAACCGGCGAGACGTCGGAATCGCAATACGAAATTGGCGGCAGATGGTTCCACAGCACGGTCGCCAAGCTGCGGGACGGAATTGTCGTGACGGTTCAAGACATCTCGAGCAGGAAGAGGTCCCAGGAGGTTCAGAAGCTGCTCGTCCAGGAACTGAACCACAGGGTCAAGAATTTGTTTGCCTCGGTGCTTGCGATGGTCGCCTTCACCGAGCGCGGGACGACCTCGGTGGCAGAATTTCGCGACAAGCTGTCGGCCCGTCTGCAAGCCCTTTCCCGCACACACAGCCTTCTGAGCGAGGGCGCATGGACCGACGCCGCCGTGCGCGACGTGGTCAAGAGCACGTTGGAGCCGCACCTCGATCTCGGTTCGAATCGCTTCCGGATCGACGGCGGCGATTTCAGGGTTTCTTCGGATACGGCCCTCGCCCTGAACATGGCGCTGCACGAACTCGCGACCAACGCCACGAAATATGGCGCGCTCTCCACACGGCAGGGCAGGGTCGGGATCAAGTGGACGCCGGATGCCAATCGTCCCGGATTCATCCGCATGACCTGGATCGAATCCGGAGGACCGCCCGTTCTTGCGCCGTCCGGTCGCGGATTCGGCACGACGCTGCTCGAGAGAGCCTTCGCCGCGGATGGCGGAGAGGCCCATCTCCAATACCCGCCGGACGGCGTCTTTTGCGAGATGCTGTTTGCGAGCATGGACGCCGTCAATCCGCGCGCGGTTTAGAAATTGCGCCGATTGGAAAACAAGTTGCGATCCTGCCGCTAACGTCGTTTGTTGCGGCGCGGCGCGTGGGCGGCGCGCGAGAGGGAGAGGCGTTTGTCCATCCAGGTCGAAAGCGCGCGAGCGGAGTATCAACCGATCGGGGCGAGGGGAGTCTTCGCGGCCGTGCTGGGCAACGGCTTCGAGTTCTTCGACTTCACGGTCTACGCGACTTTCCTCGACCTGATCGGACAGGCTTTCTTTCCCTCCTCGAACCCGCTGGTCAGCGACCTGGCTTCGGCGGCGACCTTCGGCGTCGGCTTCGTGGCGCGGCCGCTTGGCGCGGCGCTGATCGGCGCTTACGGCGACCACGTCGGGCGCAAACCGGCTATGACCCTTTCGATCGCGCTTATGGCGGCCGGCAGCGGGCTGATCGCGGTCACGCCCGGCTACGCCACGATCGGCGTCTGGGCGCCGATTCTCCTGATCGTTGCCCGCCTCCTGCAGGGCTTCGCCGTCGGCGGCGAGGTTGGACCCGCCACCATGTTCATCCTCGAGGCCGCTCCGAAGGGCATGCGGATGCTGTTTGCGAGCTGGCAGCTCGCGAGCCAAAATCTCGGCGCCCTCGTCAGCGGAACGATCGGCGTCGTGCTTGCGCTGGCCTTGTCCAAGGCGAGCTATACGGAGTGGGGCTGGCGCGTTCCCTTCGCGATCGGCATGCTGATCGCGCCCGTCGGCGTCTATATCCGAAGTCAGCTCGTCGAGACGCTGGATCGTTCGGAGCATAGGGAACGGCGCAACGTCGCCGGCATCATTTCGACGGTGCTGCGCTCCAACTGGCTCGGCCTGCTGCTCGGCCTTGCGCTGATCAGCGGCGGCACGATCACGCAGTATTTTCTCATCTCCATGACGCCTTATGCAATTCGCACTTTGCATCTACCACCCTCCGTCGCGATGCTCGGCTCGATGACGCTTGGGATTACCGGCTGTCTGGGCGCGCTCGCCGGCGGGGCGCTTGCGGACCGCTGTGGACTTAAGGCCGTCATCGTTGCGCCGCGCATCCTGTTCATGCTCGTTCTGTTTCCGGTCATGTCATGGCTGGTGGCGAATCCCGATACGACGAGTCTCGTCGTGGCGATCGCAATTCTCAGCGTGTTGCACGCCATGAGCGTCGCGGTCGGGGTGATCCTCATTCCGCTCATCTTTCCGCAGGCTGTGCGCGCGACCGGCCTGGCTCTCGCGTATTCGATCGGCGTCGCGGTGTTCGGCGGGACGGCGACCTATATCGTGACCTGGTTGGTCGGCGCGACCGGCAATCCGCTCGCTTCGACCTATTATGTGATGGCGGCGAATGTCGTCATGCTGCTTGCGGTCCTGGGAGTCCGCGAGACCGACTACGACGCCGGCGAATGGCCGCCGCCGGTGGAGCGCGATGCGTGAAGACCCGCCCGCAGCGCCTGAACGGCCGTCCTCGAAGCGTCGTCGAAGACGTAATCGGCCGGCGGAAAACGCCGAGCGGTCGCCGCCGCGACGGTCATCGCAAAAATTCGCATCCCGAAGCCTCGTGTAACGGTGGAAAGGGGTTGACGCGCCGGAATCGCGCGAATATGTTCCGCGCGCTTTCGGCAGGTCGTAGGGCTTCGCTGTATTGGACGCCGCGTCCGATACCAATCGGCTCTAAACGCTGACGATCTCATCGACGAGCCAATTCCGGCCCTCATGAAGGGCCGGTTCTGTTTGGCATGATCGCGGGCGCGACATCCCGTGATCCTCTGCTTTAGGCGGCGCCCAAACCCGCGAGGGTTTCCTGGGCGCTGTTGGTTTCGCGTGCTGTTCCGGCGGCGCGCGCGATGGGCGATGCAAATTTCGGTCCGGCTTGGTGAGCCGGATTTGGGCAAGGGAAGTTAAAGGCGCGCAATGCCGACGATTAGCCAGTTGATCCGCAAGCCGCGGCAACCGAAGACCTACCGCGAAAAGGCCCGCCATCTCGAGGCCAGCCCGCAGAAGCGGGGCGTCTGCACGCGCGTCTACACAACGACGCCGAAAAAGCCGAACTCCGCCTTGCGCAAGGTCGCCAAGGTGCGCCTCACCAACGGCTTCGAGGTCATCGGCTATATCCCCGGCGAAGGCCACAACCTTCAGGAGCACTCGGTCGTGATGATCCGCGGCGGCCGCGTCAAGGACCTGCCCGGCGTGCGCTACCACATTCTGCGCGGCGTCCTTGACACGCAGGGCGTCAAGGACCGCAAGCAGCGCCGGTCGAAGTACGGCGCCAAGCGGCCGAAATGACCGGGGCGCAGCGAGGGTCGTCCCCGGACGAGCGTAGCGACATTCGGGGATCGCGCAGAGGGTTTCAATCGATGGGCTGGGCGCTCCCGGCCATGACGAGATAGAGAGAGTTAGGCCATGTCCCGCCGACACAGCGCCGAGAAGCGCGAGATCATTCCCGACGCCAAGTTCGGCGACGTCGTCGTCGCCAAGTTCATGAACACAATCATGTACGAAGGCAAGAAGTCGGTCGCCGAGCGGATCGTCTATGGCGCGCTCGACAATGTCGAGGCCAAGGTCAAGGGCGATCCGCTTACCGTCTTCAAGCAGGCGCTCGAGAATGTCGCGCCTTCGGTGGAAGTGCGCTCGCGGCGCGTCGGCGGCGCGACCTATCAGGTGCCGGTCGAAGTGCGCACCGATCGCCGGCAGGCTCTGGCGATCCGCTGGATCATCTCGGCGGCGCGCGACCGCAACGACAAGACCATGGTGGACCGGCTTTCCGCCGAGTTGCTCGACGCCTCGAACAATCGCGGCGCCGCGGTCAAGAAACGCGAGGACACGCATAGGATGGCCGAAGCCAACCGCGCTTTTGCGCATTACCGCTGGTAATGCGGCTTCAGGCAATCGGGAAACATCGTCATGGCGCGCAGCCACGCTATCGAAGACTACCGTAATTTCGGCATCATGGCCCACATCGACGCCGGGAAGACGACGACGACTGAGCGCATCCTCTATTACTCCGGCAAGTCGCATAAGATCGGCGAGGTCCACGACGGCGCGGCGACGATGGACTGGATGGAGCAGGAGCAGGAGCGCGGCATCACGATCACCTCCGCCGCGACGACCACCTTCTGGCAGGACAAGCGCCTCAACATCATCGACACGCCCGGTCACGTCGACTTCACGATCGAGGTCGAGCGTTCGCTTCGCGTGCTCGACGGCGCCGTGTGCGTGCTCGACGGCAACCAGGGCGTGGAGCCGCAGACGGAGACCGTATGGCGTCAGGCCGACAAGTACGGCGTGCCGCGCATCGTGTTCGTCAACAAGATGGACAAGATCGGCGCCGACTTCTACCGCTGCGTGGACGACATCAAGACCAAGGTTGGCGGCCGTCCGGTCTGCCTGCAACTGCCGATCGGCTCAGAGTCCAGCTTCAGGGGCGTCGTTGATCTCCTGCGAATGAAAGCCGTGGTCTGGGAAGACGAGGGCCTCGGCGCGAAATATCACGACGAAGACATTCCCGCAGATCTCAAAGGGAAGGCGGAAGAGTACCGCCACACGCTGATCGAGGCTGCAGTCGAACTCGACGATGACGTGATGTCGGCCTATCTCGACGGCCAGGAGCCCGACATCGACACGCTGAAGCGCTGCATTCGCAAGGCGGTCAAGCAGATTACCTTTGTTCCGGTCCTGTGCGGTTCGGCCTTCAAGAACAAGGGCGTGCAGCCGCTGCTCGATGCGGTCGTGGACTATCTGCCATCGCCGGTCGATCGCGGCGGCATCAAGGGCCATGACGTCGACACCGGCGAGGAAGTCATTCGCATGCCGAGGGACTCCGAACCGTTCTCGATGCTCGCCTTCAAGATCATGGACGATCCATTCGTCGGCACGATTACTTTCTGCCGCGCCTACTCGGGCAAGATCGAATCGGGCACGACCGTGCTCAACTCGACGAAAGACAAGAAAGAGCGCGTCGGCCGCATGCTGTTGATGCACGCCAACAACCGCGAGGACATCAAGGAGGCCTATGCCGGCGACATCGTCGCGCTCGCGGGCCTCAAGGACACGCGCACCGGCGACACGCTGTGCGATGCGCACAAGCCCGTCATCCTCGAGAAGATGGAGTTCCCCGAGCCGGTGATCGAGATTGCGATCGAGCCGAAGTCGAAGGCGGACCAGGAGAAGCTCGGCGTCGCGCTTTCGAAGCTCGCGGCCGAGGATCCCTCGTTCCGCGTCTCGACCGATCCGGAGTCGGGCCAGACAATCCTCAAGGGGATGGGCGAACTGCACCTCGACATCAAGGTCGACATCCTGAAGCGAACCTACAAGGTCGACGCCAACATCGGCGCGCCGCAGGTGGCGTATCGCGAGAAGCTGACCAAGAAGACCGAGATCGACTACACTCACAAGAAGCAGTCGGGCGGCTCGGGCCAGTTCGCCAAGGTCAAGATCGTGTTCGAGCCGGCGGAGCCGGGCGCGGGCTCCTCGTTCGACTCGAAGATCGTCGGCGGCGCCGTGCCGAAGGAATATATTCCCGGAGTCGAAAAGGGCATCATGAGCGTGCTCGGCTCCGGCGTCCTTGCTGGTTTTCCGGTCGTCGACGTGAAGGCGACGTTGATCGACGGCGCCTATCACGACGTCAATTCATCTGCTCTCGCCTTCGAAATCGCTTCCCGCGCCGCATTCCGCGAAGGATTGCAGAAGGGCGGTTCGGTTCTGCTCGAGCCGATCATGAAGGTGGAAGTCGTCACCCCCGAGGAGCACACGGGGTTCGTGATGGGCGATCTCCTGTCGCGGCGCGGACACGTGCTCGGTCAGGACATGCGGGCCAACGCCGTCGTCATTAACGCGATGGTGCCGCTGTCGAACATGTTCGGCTATGTCAACCAGTTGCGCTCGGGCACCCAGGGCCGCGCCAACTTCACGATGCAGTTCGATCACTACGAGCAGGTCCCGGCGAACATCGCCGCCGAGATCATCGAAAAGTTCAAATAGGGCGCGTCGCGCCGTCGAAGAAGAAGGGCCACTGAAGGAGTTCGCTATGGCCAAGGAAAAATTTGCGCGTACCAAGCCGCATTGCAACATCGGCACGATCGGCCACGTCGACCACGGCAAGACGACGCTGACGGCCGCGATCACCAAGGTGCTGGCGGAGACGGGCGGAGCGTCGTTCGTCGCGTACGACCAGATCGATAAGGCTCCGGAAGAGAAGGCGCGCGGCATCACGATCTCGACCGCCCACGTCGAGTACCAGACGAAGAAGCGCCACTACGCGCACGTCGACTGTCCCGGCCACGCGGACTATGTGAAGAACATGATCACCGGCGCCGCGCAGATGGACGGCGCGATCCTCGTCGTCTCCGCCGCCGATGGACCCATGCCGCAGACGCGCGAACACATCCTGCTCGCCCGCCAGGTCGGCGTTCCGGCGCTGGTCGTTTACCTGAACAAAGTCGACATGGTCGACGACCCTGAGCTTCTCGAGCTGGTCGAGCTCGAAGTGCGCGAGCTCCTGTCGCGCTACGAGTTTCCCGGCGACGACATTCCGATCATCAAGGGCTCGGCCCTGATGGCGCTCGAGAACAAGTCGCCAGAAATGGGACATGATTCGATCATCAAGCTGATGGACGCGGTGGACGACTACATCCCGCAGCCGGAACGGCCGAAGGATCAACCGTTCCTGATGCCAGTCGAAGACGTGTTCTCGATCTCGGGCCGCGGCACCGTCGTCACCGGCCGCATCGAGCGCGGCGTCATCAAGGTCGGCGAGGAAGTCGAGATCGTCGGGCTGCGTCCGACCGCCAAGACGACTGTGACCGGCGTCGAGATGTTCCGAAAATTGCTCGACCAGGGCGAGGCGGGTGACAACGTCGGCTGCCTCCTGCGCGGCACGAAGCGCGAGGAAGTCGAGCGCGGCCAGGTGTTGTGCAAGCCGGGTTCGGTCAAGCCGCACACCAAGTTCAAGGCTGAGGCCTACATCCTCACGAAAGAGGAAGGCGGCCGCCACACGCCGTTCTTCACCAACTACCGTCCGCAGTTCTACTTCCGGACGACTGACGTCACCGGAATCGTTCAATTGCCTCAGGGGACCGAGATGGTGATGCCCGGCGACAACGTCACGATCGACGTTTCGCTGATCGTTCCGATCGCGATGGAGGAGAAGCTGCGTTTCGCCATCCGCGAGGGCGGCCGCACGGTCGGCTCGGGCGTCGTCGTTTCGATCACCGAGTAGAGGCTGACGTCCAGCGAGAGAGGGCGGGGCGACGTCGCCCCGTCCGCGCCGGCAGGGATTTGACAGATGAACACGCAAAACATCCGCATCCGTCTCAAAGCGTTCGATCACCGTGTGCTCGACACTTCGACGAAGGAGATCGTGTCCACGGCCAAGCGCACGGGCGCGCGGGTTCGCGGTCCCATCCCGCTGCCGACGCGGATCGAGAAGTTCACGGTGAACCGCTCGCCCCATGTCGACAAGAAGTCGCGCGAGCAGTTCGAGATTCGCACGCACAAGCGGGTTCTCGACATCGTCGACCCTACGCCGCAGACGGTCGACGCGCTGATGAAGCTCGATCTCGCGGCCGGCGTCGACGTGGAAATCAAGCTCTGAAGGATTTGCCGAGCGCCTCCAGTTTTTTCGCGAGCGCTCCCGAAGGATAGACGCCAATGCGTTCAGGCATCATCGCAAAGAAGCTGGGCATGTCCCGCATCTTCACCGACGCGGGCGATCACGTGCCGGTCACGGTCCTCCAGGTCGAGGGCTGTCAGGTCGTCGCGCATCGCACGCAGGAAAAGAACGGCTACACCGCGCTCCAGCTTGGCGTCGGCAAGGCCAAGGTCAAGAACGTCTCCAAGGCCGAGCGCGGGCGCTTCGCCGTCGCGCATGTCGAGCCGAAGATGCGGCTGGCCGAGTTCCGCGTCGCCGAGGACAAGATGATCCCGGTCGGGGCCGAAATCACCGCCGATCATTTCGCCGTCGGACAATATGTCGACGTCACCGGCGTGACGATCGGCAAGGGCTTCGCCGGCGCGATGAAGCGCTGGAATTTCGGCGGCTTGCGCGCGACCCACGGCGTATCGATCTCGCACCGTTCGCATGGGTCGACGGGCGGCCGTCAGGACCCCGGCAAGACCTGGAAGAGCAAGAAGATGGCCGGCCACATGGGCGTCGAGAAGGTGACGACCCAGAACCTGCGCGTCGTGCAGACCGATCCCGAGCGGGGCCTGATCCTGGTCCAGGGCGCGGTGCCGGGCAACGCGGGGGGGTGGATTGCGGTGCGCGACGCGGTGAAGAAGCCGCTGCCCAAGGACGCGCCGATTCCGGGCAAGTTCCGCGTTCACGCGGAGGCCGCCAGTGCGCCTGCGCCGGCCGAAGCGCCGAAGGGAGAGTGACGCTCATGAAATACGACATGACGTCGATGGACGGAACGGCCGCGGGCTCGCTTGAGCTCAGCGACGCGATCTTTGGTCTTGAGCCGCGCGCCGACATCATCGCTCGAATGGTGCGCTGGCAGCTCGCCAAGCGGCAGGCCGGCGATCACAAGACGCTGGGCCGCGGCGAGATCAACCGCACGGGCAAAAAGATGTACAAGCAGAAGGGCACCGGCGGCGCCCGTCACGGATCGGCTCGCGTGCCGCAGTTCCGCGGCGGCGGCCGCGCGATGGGCCCGGTTGCGCGGAGCCACGCCCACGACCTGCCGAAGAAGGTGCGCGCGCTCGCGCTGCGCCATGCGCTCTCGGCCAAGGTCCGCGCTGGCGGCCTCGTCGTGTGGGAAAAGGTGGAGCTCGCCGAGGGAAGGACCAAGGCGTTGCGCGAGTCCTTCGCCAGAACGGCGCTGAAGAACGCCCTCATCATCGACGGCGCCGAAGTGCAGGAGAACTTCGCCGTCGCCGCGCGGAACCTGCCGCAGATCGACGTCCTGCCGGTCCAGGGCATCAACGTGTATGACATCATGCGCCGGGAGAAGCTCGTCTTGACCAAGGGCGCGATCGAAGCGCTGGAGGCGCGATTCAAATGATGAAGGACGTTCGTCATTACGACACGATCGTCGCGCCGGTCATAACCGAAAAGGCGACCATCGCGTCCGAAAGCAACCAGTTCGTGTTCAACGTCGCGCGCAACGCCACGAAGCCGCAGATCAAGGCGGCCATCGAGAAGCTGTTCGACGTCAAGGTAACCGCGGTCAACACGCTTTTGCGCAAGGGCAAGACCAAGGCGTTCCGCGGCATTCGCGGCCGTCAGCAGGACAAGAAGAAGGCGATCGTCACGCTGGCCGACGGCTATCGCATCGACGTGACCACAGGCCTCTGAGGATAGCGGACCCATGGCTCTCAAGACATACAAGCCGACGACGCCGGGGCTGCGCCAGCTCGCCCTCGTCGATCGCAGCGAACTGCACAAGGGCAAGCCGCTGAAGACCCTGACCGTCGGCAAGTCCGAAAAGGGCGGCCGCAACAACACCGGCCGCGTCACCGTCCGCTTTCGCGGCGGGGGGCACAAGCAGTCGTATCGGATGGTCGATTTCAAGCGTCGGAAGCTCGATGTCGCGGCCAGGGTCGAGCGTCTGGAATACGACCCCAACCGGACGAGCTTCATCGCGCTGATCAAGTACGCCGACGGCGAGCAGAGCTACATCATCGCTCCGCAGCGCCTTGCGGTCGGGGACGAAGTGATCGCCGGCGTCCAGGTTGACATGAAGCCGGGTAACGCCATGCCGCTCGCCAGCATTCCGGTCGGCACGATCGTCCATAACGTCGAGATGAAGATCGGCAAGGGCGGCGCGATCGCGCGCTCAGCCGGCTCTTACGCGCAGATTGTGGCGCGCGACCAGGGTTACGTCTCCTTACGCCTGAGTTCCGGCGAGCAGCGCCTGATTCACGGCCAGTGTTTCGCCACCGTCGGCGCGGTCTCGAATCCCGACCACATGAACGCGTCGCTGGCCAAGGCGGGCCGCAGCCGCTGGCTTGGCCGCCGGCCGCACAACCGCGGCGTCACGATGAACCCGGTCGACCATCCGCACGGCGGCGGCGAGGGCCGCACGTCCGGCGGCCGTCATCCGGTCTCGCCGTGGGGCAAGCCGACCAAGGGCATGAAGACCCGGTCCAACAAGTCGACCGACAAGTTCATCGTCGCATCGCGGCATGCGCGCAAGAAGAAGGGCTGAGCCATGACGCGCTCGATTTGGAAGGGACCGTTCGTCGACGGCTATCTCTTGAAGAAAGCCGACGCTGCGCGCGGATCGGGCCGTTCGGAGATCATCAAGATCTGGAGCCGCCGCTCGACCATCCTGCCGCAATTCGTCGGCCTGACCTTCGGCGTCTACAACGGCCACAAGCACATCCCCGTGCTCGTGTCGGAGGAGATGATCGGCCACAAGTTTGGCGAGTTCGCGCCGACGCGAACTTTCCACGGCCATTCCGCCGACAAGAAGGCGAAGAGGGCTTAACGGACATGTCCAAGCAAGCGAACCCCAGGCGTCTCGCCGACAACGAGGCCAAGGCGACCGTGCGAATGCTGCGCGTGAGCCCGCAGAAGCTCAACCTGCTCGCCCAGCTCATCCGGGGGAAGAAGGTTGCGACTGCGCTCGCCGATCTCGAATTCTCAAATAAGAGAATCTCAGTCGAGGTGAAGAAGGCGCTCGAGTCGGCGATCGCCAACGCCGAGAACAATCACGATCTCGACGTCGACGATCTCGTCGTCGCTCAGGCGTGGGTCGGCAAGGACATGGTGATGAAGCGCTTCAGCCCCCGCGCTCGCGGTCGAGCCGGGCGCATTGAAAAGCCGTTCTCGAACATCACGATCGTCGTTCGCGAAGTCGGCGACGAAGTCCAGGCGGCGTAGGAGAGGCACTATGGGTCAGAAGATCAATCCGATCGGGCTGCGCCTCGGCGTCAACCGCACCTGGGATTCGCGCTGGTATTCGAACAAGACCGAATACGGCAAGCTCCTGCACGAGGACATGAAGATCCGCGACGTGCTGATGAAGGGTCTGAAGCAGGCCGCGATCTCGAAGATCGTCATCGAGCGCCCGCACAAGAAGTGCCGGGTCAACATTCACTCGGCGCGTCCGGGCGTCGTCATCGGCAAGAAGGGTGCCGACATCGACAAGCTGCGCAAGCAGGTGGCGAAGCTGACGAACTCGGAAGTGGCGATCAACATCGTCGAGGTCCGCAAGCCCGAAATCGACGCAACGCTGGTCGCCGAGTTGATCGCGCAGCAGCTCGAGCGGCGAGTTGCTTTCCGCCGTGCGATGAAGCGCGCGGTCCAGTCGGCGATGCGGCTCGGCGCGGAAGGGATCCGCATCAACTGCTCGGGCCGTCTGGGCGGCGCGGAAATCGCCCGCCTCGAATGGTACCGCGAGGGCCGCGTGCCGCTGCACACGTTGCGCGCCGACGTCGACTACGGCGTCGCCACCGCGCACACGGCCTATGGCACCTGCGGCATCAAGGTCTGGATCTTCAAAGGCGAAATCCTCGAGCACGATCCGATGGCGCAGGACAAGCGCCAGGCCGAGGCAGACCATTCCTCGACCCATCGTCCGCGGCGCGAGCCGCGCGAACGCGATCATCGCGACCACGGCCGCGAGCGCGAGCACGGCCGCGAAGCGGTCTGAAGCTGCGAGCCAAGTGAAAGTCCACGACTATGATGCAACCCAAGAGAACCAGGTTCCGCAAAGCCTTCAAGGGCCGTATTCGCGGCAATGCGAAGGGCGGGTTCGCGCTGAACTTCGGAGAGTACGGCCTCAAGGCCATGGAGCCTGAGCGCGTCAGCGCGCGCCAGATCGAGGCCGCCCGACGCGCGCTGACGCGTCACATGAAGCGCGCCGGACGGGTCTGGATCCGGGTGTTCCCGGATGTGCCGGTGTCGAAGAAGCCGATCGAAGTGCGCATGGGCAAGGGCAAGGGCGCGCCGGAGCTCTGGATCGCGCGCGTGGCGCCCGGTCGCATCATGTTCGAGGTCGACGGCGTGCCGGAGAACCTTGCGCGCGAGGCGTTTGCGCTCGCCGCCGCCAAGCTGCCGATCAAGACGCGCTTCGTGCAGCGCATCGCGGAATAGGAGACGCGTTAAGATGAAGAAGACCAGCCGCCTTTCCGATCTGCGCGTCATGACGGAAGACCAGCTCAACGACGAGGCCCTCAAGCTGAAGAAGGAGCAGTTCAACCTGCGCTTCCAGAAGGCGAGCGGGCAATTGCAGGACACCGCGCGGGTGCGCGTCGTCCGTCGCGACATCGCGCGCGTGAAAACGATCGCCGCGCAGAAGCGCGCCGGCACCAAGGCCAGGGACTAACAAGATGCCGAAGAGAATTTTGCAGGGCGTGGTCGTGAGCGACAGGCAGGAGAAGACCCTTGTCGTGAAGGTCGAGCGCCGCTTCACGCATCCCTTGCTCAAGAAGACGGTGCGGCGGTCGAAGAACTATCACGCGCACGTCGAGAACAAGACGCAGAAGGTCGGCGACCTGGTCTCCATCGAGGAGACGCGGCCGATTTCGAAGCTGAAGCGCTGGCGCGTCATCGATGAGGCGTCGCCGGCGGTCGAGGCGCAGAGCTGAGTTAATTCGGGGAGGCGAAGGCCTCCTTCAGGCGAAGTCCGGCGCCCAGGCGGGGGCCGGAAACCGATCTGAGAAGAAAGGCGATCAGGTCATGATACAGATGCAGACCAATCTCGACGTCGCCGACAATTCTGGCGCGCGACGCGTGATGTGCATCAAGGTTTTGGGCGGATCGAAGCGGCGGTACGCTTCGATCGGCGACATCATCGTCGTCTCTGTGAAAGAGGCGATTCCGCGTGGGCGCGTCAAGAAGGGCGACGTGATGAAGGCGGTTGTGGTGCGCACCGCCAAGGATATTCGCCGCGCCGACGGATCGGTGATCCGTTTTGACTCGAACGCCGCGGTGCTGATCAACAATCAGTCCGAGCCGGTCGGCACGCGCATCTTCGGGCCGGTGCCGCGCGAACTGCGCGCGAAGAATCATGTGAAGATCATCTCGCTCGCGCCGGAGGTGCTGTGATGGCCGCCAAGATCAAGAAGGGCGACCGGGTCATCGTCACGACCGGCCGGGACAAGGGCAAGAAGGGCGAGGTGCGTCAGGTGATGCCAACCGAAGGACGCGCAATCGTCGCGGGCGTCAATCTGGTGCGCCGTCACACGCGCCAGACCGCGCAAACCGAGGGCGGCATCCTGACTAAGGAGGCGCCGATCCATCTGTCGAATCTTGCGCTCGCCGATCCCAAGTCTGGCAAGCCAACGCGCGTCGGCTTCAAGATACTCGACGACGGCCGCAAGGTCCGCGTCGCCAAGCGTTCCGGAGACCTGATCGATGGCTGAGGCCAAGAACGAGAAGGGCGCAAAGCCCGCGAAGAGCGACAAGGCGCCCCCCGCCCAAAAAGGTGGGAAGGGCGCTCCCGCGCCCGCTGAGGCGAAGGGCGCCAAAGGCCGTAAGGAAGGGGGCGCGGAGGTTGCCGCGGCCGGCGCGGTCAAGGCTGCGCCGAAGGACTATGTCGCGCGCCTCAAGAAGGTCTATCAGGACGAGGTTGTGCCGAAACTCCTGAATGAGTTTGGCTACAAGAACGCGCTCGAAGTGCCGAGGCTGGACAAGATCGTCCTCAACATGGGCGTCGGCGAGGCGGTCAACGACACCAAGAAGGTGACGTCCGCCGCTGCGGATCTCGCGCTCATCGCCGGGCAGAAGCCGGTCATCACGCGCGCGCGCAAGGCGATCTCGACCTTCAAGGTGCGCGAGAACATGCCGATCGGCGCGAAGGTCACGCTTCGCAAGACCCGCATGTACGAATTCCTCGATCGTCTCGTGACGGTCGCCCTGCCGCGGGTGCGCGACTTCCGCGGGCTTGATCCGAAATCCTTCGACGGGCGGGGCAATTATGCGCTCGGCGTCAAGGAACACATCATTTTCCCCGAGATCGACTACGACAAGGCCGAGGCCATGCTAGGCCTCGACATCGTGGTCTGCACGACAGCGAAGACCGACGCGGAAGCGCGGGCCTTGCTGCACGCGTTCAACTTCCCGTTCCGGCAGTGAGCGATAAAGCTTAGACGCGGAAAATTGGAGGCCTTTGATGGCAAAGAAGAGTGCAATCGAGAACAATCTGCGCAAGCAGCGGCTGGTGAAGAAATACGCCGGCCGGAGGAAGCGTCTGCTCGCGCTCGCCAACGACGAGGCGCGTCCGATGGAGGAGCGCTTCGAGGCGCGCCTGAGACTCGCGGAGTTGCCGCGCAACGGGTCGATCGTGCGCGTGCGCAATCGCTGCGAGGTGACGGGCCGGCCGCGCGGCTTTTATCGCAAGATGAAGATGTCGCGCATTGCGCTCCGCGAACTGGGCAACCGAGGCCTTATCCCGGGCCTGGTGAAGTCGAGCTGGTGAGGAGGCGACCATCATGGCAGTGAACGATCCCCTCGGCGACATGCTTACCCGCATCCGCAATGCGCAAATGCGCAAGCGCCGCAGGGTGACGACGCCCGGCTCCTCGCTTCGCAAGAAGGTTCTCGACGTGCTCGAGGCCGAAGGCTTCATTCGAGGCTATTCGAGCACGGACTATGGCAACGGCCGTAGCGAGTTCGAGATCGAGCTCAAGTACTTCGACAACGAGCCCGTCATCCGCAAGCTCGAGCGCGTCTCCAAGCCCGGCCGGCGGGTCTATGCGACCGTGGACGCGATGCCGCGCGTCGCAAACGGCCTCGGCGTCGCGATCCTCTCGACGCCGAAAGGCGTCATGGCTGACCACGCCGCGCGCGAGAACCACGTCGGCGGCGAAGTCCTCTGCACCGTCTTCTAGGCGGGACGAAGCAAAGAAACGGAACTGAGCCCATGTCTCGTATCGGCAAGAAGCCCGTCGCCATTCCGTCCGGCGTCACTGCGAAGCTGGACGGTCAGACGATCGCCGTCAAAGGTGCGAAGGGCGAACTCAAGTTCACCGCTCCTGACGAAGTGTCGGTCTCGATCGACGACGGCGCCGTGCATGTCAAACCGCTCAGCGAGGACAAACGCGACCGGGCGATGTGGGGCATGACGCGCGCGCAGATCGCGAACCTGGTCGGCGGCGTCACCCACGGCTTCGAGAAGAAGCTCGAGATCAACGGCGTCGGCTACAAGGCGGTGATCGCGGGGAAGAACCTGCAACTCTCGCTCGGCTACAGCCACGACGTCATATATCCGATCCCGGCCGGCGTGACGATTACGACGCCGAAGCCAACGGAGATCACGATCGCCGGAATCGACAAGCGCCAGGTGGGCCAGATCGCCGCGGAAATCCGCGCGTTCCGCGGCCCCGAACCCTACAAGGGCAAGGGCGTGAAGTATGTCGGCGAATTCATCTTCCGCAAGGAAGGCAAGAAGAAGTAAGAGGCGTTTGGCCATGACCAAGTCGAACATATCCACGGAGCGGCGCAAGGCGCGCGTCCGCCGCGCGATATCTGTCAAGGCGGATGGGCGTCTGCGGCTCAGCGTGTTCCGCTCGTCCAAGCAGATCTACGCCCAGGTGATCGACGACGAGCACGGTCGGACGGTCGCCGCCGCCTCCTCGCTCGAGAAGGCGATGCGCGAGCAACTGAAGACCGGCGCGACGGTCGAGGCGGCTCGGATCGTCGGCAAGCAGATCGCGGAGCGCGCCAAGAAGGCGGGCGTCGCCAAGGTCGTCTTCGACCGCGGCAGTTACATGTATCATGGCCGGGTCAGGGCGCTGGCCGAGGGCGCCCGCGAGGGCGGACTCGAGTTCTGATCGGGCGAGTGAAGCGAGCGGCGCCGTTCTCAGCGCGCCGCGTTTTGAGTGACGGAAAGAGACAAAATGGCGCGTGAAGAGGGCGGCCGCGGCCGCGATCACAGACACGAGGAGCGCGACAGCGAGTTCGTCGACCGCCTCGTCCACATCAACCGGGTGGCGAAGGTGGTGAAGGGTGGGCGTCGCTTCGGCTTCGCCGCACTCGTCGTCGTCGGCGACCAGAAAGGCCGCGTCGGCTTCGGCCATGGCAAGGCGCGCGAAGTGCCGGAAGCGATTCGCAAGGCGACGGAAGCCGCCAAGCGCGGCGTCGTTCGCGTGCCGCTGCGCGAAGGCCGGACGCTGCATCATGACGTCAACGGCCGCCACGGCGCCGGCCGCGTGGTGTTGCGCGCGGCCCCCGCGGGAACGGGAATCATCGCCGGCGGTCCGATGCGCGCGGTGTTCGAGTCCCTAGGCGTGCATGACGTCGTCGCCAAAAGCCAGGGCTCGTCGAACCCCTACAACATGATCCGGGCCACCTTCGACGCGCTTTCGCGCGAAGACAGCCCGCGGTCAGTTGCGCAGCGCCGCAACCTCAAGGTGTCGACCTTGCAATCGCGCCGCCAGGGCGTCGAAGCCGACGCCGCCGATTCGTGAGGTCCAGCCGACATGAGCAGTCAGAAAACCATTACGATCGAGCAGACCGGCAGCCCCATTGGGCGGCCCGGATCGCAGCGCGAAACCTTGAAAGGCCTCGGCCTCAACCGGATCGGCCGCCGATCGAGCGTGGCCGACACGCCGGCCAATCGCGGCATGATCGCCAAGGTCGCGCATCTCATTCGCGTGATCGAGGGCCAGTGAGGACCGCGCCATGAAGCTCAACGAAGTTAGAGACAATCCCGGCTCGTCCAAGGCGCGCATCCGCGTTGGACGCGGCATCGGCTCCGGCAAAGGCAAGCAGTCCGGCCGCGGCGGCAAGGGCCAGACCGCGCGCTCGGGCGTGCGCATCAAGGGCTTCGAGGGCGGCCAGATGCCGCTCCACCGGCGGCTGCCGAAGCGCGGCTTCACGCCCCCGTCGCAGACCCACTACAATGAGGTCAATCTCGGGCGCATCCAGAGCGCCATCGACGCGGGCAAGCTTGACCCCGCGGAGCTCATCACGGTCGAGACTCTGTTGAGGGCCGGGGTCGTCACCCAGCCGCGCGACGGCGTGAAGATCCTGGGCTCGGGCGAACTGAAGGCCCAGGCGAATTTCGAAGTCGCGGCGGCCACGAAAAGCGCGGCGGCCGCGATCGAAAGGGCCGGCGGCACGCTGAAGACGCTGAGGCGGGAAGCCGTCGCCGCCGCTCAGTAGCGCCGCGGGTCGGGGTGGCGATGGCGCGCGCGCCGACCATATGATAGGGGCGTTCTCGCCGCGCCGGAGCGGAGCGGCGAGAACGACGTTGTTGAACATTCGCGCTCTTTTCGGGGCGCGCTCGGAGCGCATCCATGGCGTCCGCCGCCGAACAGCTTGCCGCCAATATCAACTGGTCCGCCTTCGCCAAGGCGGACGAACTCAAGAAGCGCATCTGGTTCACCCTCGGCGCGCTGGTGATCTTCCGTCTTGGCACCTACATCCCCCTGCCAGGCATCGATTCGCAAGCCTTCCAGGCGGCGTTTCTGGGGCAGAAGCAGGGCGTGCTCGACATGTTCAACATGTTCTCGGGCGGCGCCGTTCAGCGCATGGCGGTGTTCGCGCTGAACATCATGCCCTACATATCCGCCTCGATCATCATCCAGCTCTTAAGTTCGGTGATGCCTTCGCTCGAGGCGATCAAGAAGGAGGGCGAGCAGGGCCGCAAGGTCCTCAACCAGTACACCCGCTATCTGACCGTCGTCCTGTCGATGTTCCAGGCCTACGGCATCGCCATCGGCCTCGAGGGACGCGCGGGCATCGTCAGCAATCCGGGCCTCCTGTTCATAATCTCGACGGTCGTGACGCTGACCGGCGGGACGATGTTTCTCGTCTGGCTCGGCGAACAAATCACCGCGCGCGGCGTCGGCAACGGCTCCTCGCTGATCATTTTCGCGGGCATCGTCGCACGCCTGCCGTCTGCAATCGTTCAATTGTTTGAGATGGGCCGCCAGGGGTCGATTTCGACCGGCCTCGTCCTCGCGGTCATCGTGATGGTGTTCGTCGTCGTCGCCTTCATCGTCTTCATGGAGCGCGCTCAACGTCGGGTTCCGATCACCTATCCACGCCGTCAGGTCGGCAACAAGATGTACGAGGGACAGAGCTCGTTCCTGCCGCTGAAGCTCAACACGTCTGGCGTCATTCCGCCGATCTTCGCGTCCTCGCTTCTGCTTTTGCCGACGACAGTGGCGAATTTCGCTCAAGGGTCCAGCAGCTCCGGGATTCTCACGACGATCACGGCGCTGCTCGGCCGCGGCAGCGCGCTCTATCTCATCCTTTACGTCGCCCTGATCGTCTTCTTCGCCTTCTTCTACACAGCGACCGTCTTCAATCCTGCCGACACCGCCGACAACTTGAAGAAACATGGCGGCTTTGTGCCGGGCGTCAGGCCGGGAGAGCGGACGGCGCAATACATCGATTACATATTGACGCGCGTTACAGTGCTCGGCGCGGCGTACCTGTCGTTGATCTGCCTGTTACCCGAATGGCTCATTTCCTATGCGTCGCTTCCGTTCTATTTTGGCGGCACGTCGCTATTGATCGTGGTCAACGTGACGATGGACACGGTGGCGCAAATCCACGGACATCTGCAGGCGCATCAGTACGAAGGGCTGATCCGCAGGGCGAGGCTGAAGGGGCGGAAACGATGAGGCTTATTCTGCTTGGCCCTCCTGGGGCGGGCAAGGGCACGCAGGCCGCGCGTTTGGTGCGCAATCTCGGAATACCGCAGTTGTCGACCGGCGACATGTTGCGGGCGGCGGCTGCGGCGGGCACGCCAATTGGTCTGAAGGCGAAGGCGGTGATGGAGTCGGGAGCGCTGGTTTCCGATCATATCGTCATCGGCATCATCAACGATCGCATAAGCCAGCCGGACGCGAAGAACGGCTTCATTCTCGACGGATTTCCACGCACGCTCGCGCAGGCTGAAGAACTGGAAGCCATGCTCGCGGCGAAAGGTCTGAAGCTCGACGCGGCGATCGAACTGAAAGCCGACGCGGCCAAGCTCGTCGACCGCATCGTCAAGCGCGCCGAGGAGGCGAAGGCCGCGGGCCTGCCAGTACGCAAGGACGATGATCCAGAGGTCTTCAAGTCCCGCCTTGTCGCGTATCAGCGCGACACCGCCGCGGTGACGCCGTTCTATCGCGAACGCGGGTTGCTGCACGAAGTTGACGGGATGGCGCCGATCGAAGACGTCGCCGCCGCGATCGACGCTATCCTCCTGGAAGTCGCGGCCGCGTGACGGACCCGACGCTGGACGCTGAGGCGCTGATCGAGCGGCGCGGGCGGGCCGGCGTCATCGTCCTCAACCGGCCCAAGGCGCTTAACGCGCTCACGCTGACCATGGTGCGGCAGATCGCGGCCGCTCTCAACTCCTGGGAGCGCGACGCAAGCATAACGCGGGTCGTGATCCGCGGCGCTGGCGACAAAGCGTTCTGCGCTGGCGGCGACATTCGACGCCTCTACGAGCTCGGCCGCGCCGGTGAGCACGAACAGCAGCTGACCTTTTGGCGCGAAGAATACCAGCTCAACCGGCGCATCCGTCGCTTCGTCAAACCGGTCGTGGCGCTCATCGACGGCATCGTGATGGGGGGCGGCGTCGGCGTCTCCATCAACGCGGCGCATCGTGTCGCGGGCGAGGGCTTCGTCTTCGCCATGCCGGAGGTTGGCATCGGCTTCTTTCCTGATGTTGGCGGGACCTATTTTCTGCCGCGGTTGCCGCATCGCGCCGGCGTCTATTTCGCGCTCACGGGTCTGCGCGCCAATGCGGGCGACGCCGTCGCGTTCGGCCTCGCCCAAAGCTTCGTGCCGAGCGCCTCGATCGGCGCGCTCGGCGCGGCGCTGGAAGGCGATGCGCCGGTTGAGGCGACAATCGCCTCCTTCGCCGCCGATCCTCCGGCTTCGGAGCTTAAGAAGGAGGCGGAAGCTCTCGCGAAGTGCTTCTCGCTCACGGACCGCGGGGCGATTCTGGCGGCGCTCGCCCGCGCCGAAGACGAAGGCGTAGCTTTCGCGCGCCCTGGGCGCACCGCAATCCTGGAGAAATCGCCGACAAGCCAGGCGATCGCGCTGAAGCAGATGGCGCTCGGCGTCGACCTGGACTTCGATGAGGCTCTGCGCGTCGAATACCGGATCGTTTCGCGGATCTGCCGAGGACGCGATTTCTACGAGGGGGTGCGCGCGCTCATCGTCGACAAGGACAACCGGCCGAACTGGAGCCCGCCGCCGTCGAAGTCCGAGATCGACGCCTATTTTGCGCCTCTCGGCAGGGACGAACTGCCGCTTCCAGTTGAGGGCGCATGAAATATCTGATGCGCCAAACGCGCGACGGCGCGGTGGAGCTCGTCGATCGTTCTCCTCCGACGCCTCCGGACAACGCGTTTTCGTCCGTGGTGGCCAGCATCGCGTGGGGAACCGCGCTCATTTGGTACATGCGAACGCTGGCCTGGGTCTGGGTCGGCAAAGGCCTGTTCAACTGGGCCATCATTCTCGGCGCCTTTCCCGGCCTCGGAGATTTCTCGAGGATGACTTTGCCGCTTCAGGCGACAATCGTCGCCTTCGCCTGCTTCAACCTCCTTGCGGCGATCGGGCTCTGGCTCGCTGCGCCCTGGGGCGGGGCCATCTGGCTTCTGTGCGCCGTCGTCGAGTCGGCCTCGCCCTTCATGAGCCCGCACGCCGCCTCGATCGGCCGCTTCGGCGCGATGCTGAATGTCGTGCTTGTCGTCGTGTACTTTCTCCTGAGTTGGCGAGCGGTGCGAGAGCGGGACTGACGTGTGCGCGCTGCGCGCGAAGACGGGCGGATCGGAGCCTAACAAAGCCGTTGATTCAATTGAAATTTACCAGCACGAGAAAACCTTCCGTTCATCCTCATTGTTAGGCTCCCCTTCATGGGCTTCCGTTACAGTTCTAATCATAAGAGGACCGAATTAGCTCGGCCGCGGAGAGGCGAACAGACGGGTGTGACATGCTAAATGTAGTAAAAACTCAGGATATTGCAGTTCGGGCCGAACCTGAACTCAAGGTCGCGAACGTATACCTGGAAACGCTGACAATGGTCGAGCGGCTCCATCGCCGGCTGCTCGACGTCATCAAAGACGAGTTTGACCGTCGCAGCCGCTCGGACGTCAACGCGGTTCAGGCCCTTCTGCTCTTCAACATCGGCGACAAGGAGCTGACCGCGGGCGAACTGCGCACCCGCGGCTACTATCTCGGCTCGAACGTGTCGTACAATGTAAAGAAGCTTGTCGAGATGGGCTTCCTCCATCATGCGCGCTCGCGCATCGACCGGCGCTCGGTGCGGATCAGCCTGACCGAAAAGGGCAAAGAGATCCATCGCATCGTCGCCGGTCTTTATGAGAAGCACGCCCGCACTGTCGAACAGATCGGCGGCATTCCCGGCGAGGATCTGGCGCGGATCAATGTTTCGCTGCTGCGGCTCGAGCGCTATTGGACCGATCAGATCAAGTATCGCCTCTGATTACCCTCGATTAACCAAACGCGTCTTCTGTTATAAGGGGCGTCCGCTCGCGGGCGCCCGATTGCTTTTCTGCCGGGCGCGGCCATAAAATCGCCTGACTGGACCCTATTTTGGCGACCAATGCGCTTCGACTCGACGCCACTGTTTGGGCGTGTGCCGCGCGCAATCGGGTTTAGGCGGGGACGCCTTCCGGCGGGTAGGGGATTTGCTCCGTTCCTGGGGGAGTTTTGGTTCTGATGCGTGAGCTTATCTTCTCGCGGCTTTCGCGCCGCGCGTTTTTGGGGGCGACTGCGGCTGCCGCATTCGCGATCAGCTTCTCGTTCGGGGCGAGCGCCGCCGAGGACCAGGACGCCCAGGCCGAATGGCCGCAAAGTTACGAGGCGTCGCCACAGATGGCGGTCGGGCGGGAATCGACGCCCATCCTTTCGCCCGAGACGGTCGCGGCCACCGAATTGGCGATCGAGAGATACCAGGGCATCGTCGCCAAGGGCGGCTGGATTGCAGTGCCAGCCGGCGCCGACCTCAAGATAGGCTCGAAGGGCCCGCGCGTGCAGGCGTTGCGCGACCGGCTTGTCGCCTCGGGCGATCTCGACCCGATTGCCGGCGCGGGGCCGATCTACAACTCCTTCGTCGAGGCGGCGGTCGAGCGCTTCCAGGCGCGCCACGGAATCAGCGAGACCGGCGTCGTCAACGGCGAGACTTACGCCGCCCTCAACGTGCCGGCTGAAGCGCGACTGCAACAGCTCGAGACCAACATCGTGCGGCTCAAGGCCTATTCGGGCGACCTCGGACAGCGCTTCGTCATCGTCAACATTCCGGCGGCCTCGGTCGAAACGGTCGAGAACGGCCTCGTCTATTCCCATCACGCCGCGGGCGTCGGCAAGATCGACCGGCAGTCGCCGATCATGCAGACGAAGGCGACCGAGATCAATTTCAACCCCTTCTGGACCGTGCCGCCGTCGCTCATCAAGAAAGACCTGATTCCGAAGATGAAGGCGGATCCGACCTACCTCACGGACGAGAAGATCCGCATCTTCAACAAGGAAGGGCAGGAGGTCTCGCCGACGTCGATCAATTGGAACTCGGACGAGGCGACGCATTTCAAGTACCGCCAGGACACGGGCGCCGACTTGAATTCGCTTGGCTTCGTGCGCATCAACATCCCCAACCCCTATGGCGTCTACATGCATGACACGCCTTCGAAAGGCGTGTTCGGCGACGATTTCCGCTTCGTTTCGTCCGGCTGCGTGCGCGTGCAGGACGTGCGCGACTATGTCGCGTGGCTCCTCAAGGACAACCCGGGCTGGGGCCGCGACCAGATCGACGAGGTGATCCGCTCCGGTCAGCGCCTCGACGTCAAGCTCACCAACCCCGTCAACGTCTATTGGGTCTATGTCACCGCCTGGGCGACCCCGGACGGCGTCGTCCAGTTCCGTCCGGACGTCTATCAGCGCGACGGCGCCGGCCCCGGCCCGCTCGCCTCCGCCGTCCCGGCCCAGCCGCTCGCCCTGCCGCAAGAGTAGGGTTTAGCTCACGAATCTTGTCGCCGACGGGCGGCCTGGCGGGGCTTTTCGCGCAAGAATGAGCCGTGGGCGCTCCGTCGCGCGCGCTTGGCGTCAGGCCAACTCACCGCCAAATTAACCAAGCCAAACCAAGCTGAATCCAAGCCAGACCAAACCAAATGCAAGGAAAATGCAAGGAATTAACCTTGTATTTCCTTGCATTTCCTTTGGCGAATCGGGACTTTTCAATGGGTTACGAGGGAGTTGGTCAATGGGTTGCGAGGGAGTTGGCCGAAAAATTTTTTCCAAGCCCGCGGGCGATAAGAACATCCTATTACCGGCGAGCACATCAACATATAAGCATACCCTTATGACTGGATTTCCGTGGATCGGTGCGCCGCCATAGCCCATCGAAAGGCGGCGTCTTCGACCACCCGCTGCGACTCGGGGCGACCTGCCTCCGGTCCGCGCGCTCCGGTCCCTGGCGCCGCGGGCTGCGATCGTCGAGTCCGTCATGAGAGGCAAGGTACCATTGATTTGGTTTTTCAGAAAGGACTTGTTCGCGCTTTACCGCGTCCGCTGCGGGTAGGGCATCGCTTTCGGTTTTTTCGTCATGGCCGTCCCCGGACTTGATCCTCATCTGCCCGCCACAATCTCGCGCCGGACGACTGCAAGGCGTAGAGTAGGAGTGTGGCGCGGTGGCTGTAGGTCGAGCATATCGGTTGGCCGCCCCTTTCGTCTGGCGGTGCCTCAGTGGCTTGACCATGGCTCCGTTTCCACACCCCCCTCATCGAACCGGACAGGCAGATTTCCTGCATCCGGCTCTCGGACAAGACCTCACGCCTTCGTCCACGGCACGTCGTGCCCAAGCCGGGTCAGACGAACGAGCCCGAAGTGCCCGTAGAGGTGCGAGAGTGGATAGCTCCCGCCCCTTCGTCGCCTGACTTTGTGCTTGAAGCGCAACCACCGGCGCAACCGCATCGCCGCGTAAGCATCGAGCGCCCGATACGCCTTGCTGAAGGCGCCTACCGAAAAGTAGTTCGCCCATCCGCGCAGCGTGCGGTTCACTTTGCCCACCAGCGTTGTGGTCTCTTGCCATGTGCATGATCGCTCGGTCAGCGCGTGGACTTTCTCGACCGCGCGCTGAATGCTCTTCTTTGATGGCCGGTAGCCGATACGAGCCTGACCGGTCTTCGCCGAGTACATCCTGCCGAACGTGTATCCCAGAAAGTCAAACTCTCCTTCCGGCACCTTGCAGATGCGCGTCTTCTCCTCGTTCACCGTCAGCTTCAGCTTGCCCATAATTTCCCGCAGTCGCTGCAAGGCTTCTTCGGCCTTGCCCCTTCTGCACAGGATCACGAGGTCGTCGGCGTAGGTCACGAGCCGCGTGCCGAGGCTTCGCTCCAGCCCGAACATCTTCCATCCCAGCACGAACCGGCGCATGTAAATGTTCGCCAGCAAGGGTGAGATCGGCGAGCCCTGCGGAATGCCGCGCCGCTTGTCCCGCGCCTCGGTCGTACGTGTCCTCCGACCTCGATCGTCGGTTTCTTCCACGGGACAATCCAGCCACATCCTGATCAGATGAAGCACGCGCCGATCGACGATGCGACGCGCAACCGACTTCAAGAGCTCGGCATGGGGAATGCTCCCGTAGTAGTCCGCGAGGTCCGCGTCCACGACTTCCGGGTGGCCACGAAACAGCAGCTCCTCCACCTCGACCACCGCCTGCTGGGCGTTGCGCCCGGGGCGGTAGGCATAGAGTTCCGAGGGAAGGTCGGCCTCGAAGATCGGCTCCAGCACCAGCATCGCGGCTAGCATGCAGACCCGATCCCGCAAGGTTGAGATGCCCAGCGGCCTGAGTTTGCCGTTGGCCTTCGGTATGAAAACGCGTCTGATTGGGTCCGGTCGGTAAGTCTCCTGCCTGAGCGCAAGCGCCAGTTCGCCCAGCCATCGCTCGACCCCGTACGCCTCGACGGCCTCGAAGTCCTGACGGTCCACGCCCGGCGCGCCCTTGTTGGAGCGGCACTGGGCGTAGGCGTGCGCCAGAATGTCCTCGCGGCTGATCTTGTCGTAGAGGGCGTAGAAGCGGTAGCCGGGTTCAGCCTTCGCTTTCGCGTGCAACGCCGTCTGCAGTTTCTGAACGCTGTCCGGAGTTGATAGGTTGCCCAATCTCCAGGTCCTTCACTACGTCTTGCGTCTGTCCTGAACTGAGGTCCCTTCCCTCCCCCCGGCGTTACCCGGCTTCCTCGGTACTACGAACCTCTCCGCCACCCATGAGCGCCCGGCCTCTCCCTCGCGGGCGTCCGGTTGATCATCCCTAACCACGCCCATGGGCTTCCCGTGTTGCGCGCGCTTTCCTTCCTGTACGTGCCGCCGCCAGTACCCCGGTGCAGCGACTGGGCGTCGTCTTCGCTCGTCTCACCCAGCCGTATCAGCCTTCCCCGAAATTGCGGTCGGGTCGGCCTGCACATCGTCCTTTTCGAGGCTTGCTCGGCGTTCACTCGGGTTGCGGCCCGCACACTCGCGCCGTCACCTATACGTGACGCGCTATACCGAAGGCTTCAGCCATTTCGTCACCTCCATGACTGCTCCGGTTGCTTCCGGCTGGAGCGTTCGCCGGGTGGGCCTCTCACCCACTGGAAAGCGCCGCCTTTCACGGCGCACGCAAGAAGCGGGCTTTGCCGGACGGTTTGGCGAATGACACAAATCCGGCCCTTTGCTACCGTTCGCGTTCGCTCCGGTACGGGAGGAGGGCGCCAGGAGCGGCTGTTCTGAGAGATGCGCCGAACGCGCCAGTTCGACCCAAGCGGAAATGCATTTACCCCTGCGACTGCCTTGGCGCGGCGATGCACTGGCGGCCCGCACTCAAAGAACTGCCATTCTTGTCAAAATTACATTTACATTCGCCTGTATGCTTCGCTTAGCCATTTCGCGAGATTTTCGAGATCGCCGAAGACACTAAACGTGTTGATGTTGAGGAGCGCCAGTTCTTTCCGGATATCTTCTTTTGCTTCCCGCGGAACAATAAATTCTTTAAGCGTGCTGTTCGCCCTCAAAGTCAGCTCGGCGAATTCTTCGTCCGGGCGGTCGACAATTCCTTCGTCCGGATCTGTTGGCTGTCGAGGAGCGTGAAAGGTAAAACAGCTCTGCTGTAAACTTATGCGGCGGTCGAAGTGGTCTGGCCGCACAGGGAAGATAAATTTTGGAAAAGCTACTGACGGAGGCCAGTCGGTAATCTGCTTCAGCGCCTCCTTGAACGTCGGATGGCCGGAGGTCGCGATACCTAGAAACGGCTGTCCATTAGACTGAAATGCCTTTTGCGTCGGACCTAACACCTGCGCATTCATCGCAAATAACTTTCCGTCTTGACCTTCCTGCTCCGCGCCTCCGCTGACCGCGAAAAACAATCCCGCAAGAGGACTCGTAGTCCAATCCAACAGTCTGGTTGGCATTCCGTAATGCTGCTGTAAAAAGTATAGCTGCTCGGAACTCTCGTTGCCTGCGCGGATACCCGCAGAGCGGACCTCGAAAATCTTGATTAAGAAATCGTTCTTTTTGCAGTCGACTTTCTTTTGCTTTCTCTTTCACAAAGTCAGGCCGATAGACTTTGGGCAACAGCCTCCACTCGGAGTTTGCCTGGCCACGAAACCACAAGTTTAAATGCGGCTGATCCACTTTTGCAAGTTCGCCACCTCGAAGCTCCTTCATCAGCGCGCTGATGTTTTCAATTGTCTTGCCCATAGTCCCTCAGACAGTCTTTCCCGCTTCCATCGCTGTGCGTGGGGCCGTTGTCGAGCCGGTCGGCCTTGCCGGCCTAGCCGAGGATTGCGTTGGCGAGCGAGGCCAGAATGATATTTGCCGGCTACGCCCCACTACCTCAATGGGATCGATTGGTTGCCCCTGCCGAAACAGGTGCATAAGGGTTCGCTTCCCGCCCTCCGCGGCAGTCCGCCGGGGCTTCCCATGAATGCCCGCTCCGGGCGGCGAGCGCCCCTTTAGGCAATGCCCGCATGCCAGCCCATTTGTCCCGTTCGCGATCGCAATCCGCGACGGCAGCTTCACTGAAGGGTTTCAGACGCCGGCCCTTTCGGACGGTCGTGCGAGACGCGGGGGCCGGCGTTTGAAAGCCTCGTAAGGAGGAAACCGCGGGGAGGAAGGGCGCTGTTTGACCGAGCGCGGCCTATGGGGATTTGAGGATCGCGGTCGGATCGCCGATTTGGGGGCGGTGGCGGAAGGCGGTCGGTTTCATCGTCGGGAGCCGAGACGACGGGCTTCTTGTCGGGCGCGGATGAGGGCGACGGGGATGGGCTCGGCGGCTGGAGAGCCTGTGCGGACGTCGGGAGGACGTCGCGTTCCTGCTCCGGCGTGCGGCTGGAGGCGAGGGGAAGCGGCGCTGCGAGGCGGGACGCGCGGCGTCGGTCATGACGTGTCGATCCTGATCCGGCTTGGGGAAGGCGATCGCGCGGGGCGCGGCCCTTCGAACGTCTCGACAATGATCATCCGGCCGCCGCAGCAGGGGCAGCGCCGCGCCGGCGAAACGGCTTCGGCCTGGCCGTCGGTCTCGGCGTGCGAGCCCTCGGGTGCAGCCTCGGGCGCGGCGAGCGCCTGGCGGACGCGCTCGATGTTGCTGGCTCGGACCGCGCCGGCGAAGAGGCCGTAGTGTCGGATGCGGTGGAAGCCGCTCGGCAGCACGTGCAGGAGAAAGCGGCGGATGAACTCGTGGGCCGCGAGCGTCATGGTCTTGAACCGGTCGCGGCCTTCGACCCGATAGTCCTTCCACTTGAATGTGACGCCCTTGTCGTCCAGCTCCATGAGCCTGGAGTTCGAGATCGCGACGCGGTGGGTGTAGCGGGCGAGATAGGCGAGCACGGCCTTCGGCCCGGCGAACGGCCTCTTGGCATAGACGATCCATTCCGATCGGCGCAGCGGCGCGAGGACGGCGTCGAAGGCGGCTTTGTCGGCGAGCCGCGCGAGGTCGCCGAGGAAGACGAGGCGTCCGGCCGCATGCAGGGCTGCGAGCCCTTCGAGGAAGAGCCGGCGGAAGAGACGCGACAGCATCCGCACGGGCAGGAAGAAGCCGGGCTTGCAGGCGATCCAGCGCGATCCGTCCAGCGACAGGCCGCCGCCGGGAACGATGACGTGGACGTGCGGATGGTGGGTCAGCGCCGAGCCCCAGGTGTGCAGTACGGCGGTCAGGCCGATGCGCGCGCCCAGATGCTTCGGGTCGGCCGCGATCGTGGTCAGCGTCTGGGCGGCGGTCCTGAACAGGAGGTCGTAGACGGGGGACTTGTTCTGGAACGCGACGGCGCCGGTCGACGCCGGCAGGGTGAAGACGACGTGGTAATAGGGAACCGGCAGGAGTTCGGCCTCGCGGTCTTCGAGCCATTCCCTCGCCGCGGCCGCCTGGCACTTCGGGCAGTGGCGATTGCGGCAGGAATTGTAGGAGATCCGTTCGTGCGCACAGTCCTCGCAGCGCTCGACGTGTCCGCCGAGCGCGGCTGTGCGACAGGTCTCGATCGCCGACATGACCTTCAACTGGTCGAGGCTCACGTGACCGGCGTTGGCCATTCGCCACGCCGCCCCGTGGGCGCGAAAGACGTCGGCGACCTCCAGGTGGTGACCCGGTGGCCGCGCCATGCGGCCGCGGTCAGTCGGCCGGCTTTCGCTTCGCCAGGTTGACGCCGAGCCGCTCGAGCGGGCTCTTGACGTCGCGGATCGTGTTGACCGCGACCTGGGTGTAGAGCGCGGTCGTCTCGAGCTTGGCGTGGCCGAGCAACACCTGGATCACGCGAATGTCGACGTCCTGTTCGAGCAGATGGGTGGCGAAGCTGTGCCGCAGCGTATGCGGCGACACGCGCTTGGAGATGCCGGCCAGGTCTTTGGCGGCGGTGACGGCGCGATTGAGCTGACGGGCGGTGATCGGGTTGACCGGGTTTTGGCCGGGGAACAGCCAGGCCCGCGGCCGCGCCGCCTTCCACCATGCGCGCAACAGTTCGAGCAGTTGCGGCGACAGCATCACATAACGGTCCCGCTGCCCTTTGCCCTGCTCGACCCGAAGCGTCATGCGCTGGCTGTCGATGTCGGACACCTTCAGGTGCGCGACCTCGGACACGCGCAGGCCCGCGCCGTAGGCGACGCTGAGCGCGGCCTTGTACTTCAGGCCCGGCGCGGCTTCGAGCAGGAGCGCGACCTCTTCCTGGCTGAGCACGACCGGCGCCCTGCGCGGCTTGTTCACGATCGTCAGAGGACGAACGAGGTCTGGCCGTTCGAGCGTCACGGTGAAGAAGAACCGAAGCGCGGTGACGGCGGCGTTGATCGAACCTGGGCTGATCTGCTGCTGCGCCAGATGCAACTGAAAGCGGCGAAGGTCCTCCTTCGTCGCCGTATCGGGCGACCGGCCCAGGAAGGCCGTAAAGGTCCTGACGTGCCGGACGTAGTCCTTCTGCACCTTCTCCTTGAACCGACGCGCCGTCATGTCGTCGATCATGCGCTGACGCAGCGGGTTGATGGGCTTGTCGGACATCGCGAAAAGCTCCTGTCTCCCATGGGGTTGAACCCCATGATTCTGAGACAGTCCTGGCCTCGTCCGACCCAGCTTCCCGCGCTGCCCTCGCCGCAGCTACCGCGCGAGCGGTTTAGATTCTATGGGCGCGCGGCGGGCGTTGGCGCCTTCGTCGCGGCAACCAAACGATGGAGCGCCCCTATGTCAAAGCAGAACGACTTGAGCAAATGCGTCGTCGCGCTCGAGCAAGACGCGACATTGATCGCCGTGGTCGAGATGGGCCAGTCGAGTTGGCTGGTCGCGGGCATCGTGCCGGGACTCGATCGCTATCCCTTGAAGAAACTTAGCCCAGACCGCGACGCGCTGCTGCAGCTTCTGCATCGCTGGCGCAACGAAGCGGCGAAGCGCGGCCACGCGATCGACCGGATCGCCGTTGCCTACGAGGCAGGCCGCGATGGCTTCTGGCTGGCGCGCTGGCTGCGTTCCCAATCCATCGAAGCCTATGTGATCCACCCGTCGAGCGTCCCGGTGTCGCGCGAGCACCGAAGGGTGAAGACGGATCGGCTCGACACAGAGCTCCTCAAGCGCGCCTTCCTCGGCTGGCTGCGCGGCGAACCGAAGCATTGCAGCATGGCGGCCATCCCCGCGCTCGAGGACGAGGATGCGAGACGACCCAGCCGCGAGCGTCAGGTCCTGGTCGGAGAGCGCACACGCATCGTCAACCGCCTGAAGGCCAATCTCGCCCGGCTCGGCATTCGCGGCTTCCGGCCCAATCTCGCTCGGGCGCCAAGCCAGCTTGAAGCCCTGCGCACGCCGGAGGGCGTCGCCATACCTACGAACACGTTGGCCGAGATGCGGCGCGACCTGGACCGCCTGCGCTTCGTCAAGCAGCAGATCAAGGAGATCGAGAAGACCCGCACCGAGCGTCTGGCGAAGACGCCAGACGAGCCACGCCATGCGTCGGCGCATGTCCTTACACGCGTGGTCGGCGTCGGCGTCGAGTCCGCGGACATGCTTATCCAGGAGGTGTTCTCGCGGGAGATCCGGGACCGTAGGGCACTGGCGCGCTATGCCGGGCTCACCGGAGCTCCAGACGAGAGCGGGCAAAGACGGCGCGAGCGGGGACTCGCCAAAGCAGGCAACGCTCGGGTGCGCCGCGGGATGATCGAACTCGCCTGGGGTCATCTGGTGCACCAGAAGGGCAGCCCGCTCAGCGCATGGTATCGGAGGCGAACGTCGGACTCACGGCGGGGCGTGCGCAAGACAATGATCGTCGCGCTCGCGCGCAAGCTCCTCATCGCGCTGTGGCGGCTCGCCACGACCGGCGAAGCGCCGGAAGGTCTGCTGCTTCGCCCGGCAGCGTAGCCACAACGGAGTTGCTGCAGGCGAGCGTCACGACGGTGCCCGACCTGTAGACGACGGCCCGAGGCGGCGGCAACCCGACATGGACTATGGCCTTCGCGCCGCGGTTTAGAATGGGCCCGCCCCTCGGAGCTTTGCCGCCGATGCGCATGACTGCATCATGGTGCGACCTTCGTGGTCGGCCGAATACAAGTTCGTGACGCGCGACGCGCGCCCAATGGCGAGCTCCCCTCGGTATCGTCGCCGCTGTCGAAACTGAACTGAACGAGCGGGACACACCCGTGTCGCCCGACTGAGGAAGCTTGACGCTGTGCTCGGGCCCCTCAAGGCAAGTCGCTCCGCGATGGCCTTCGGCCACCCTTGACGGCCACTGCGCGCAGTGTCCGAAGGAAAGTCAGGTCGGGACGAGGAGATGTCGCGGGCCAATCGAACAAGGAGATGCTCGCTATCGCCACCCTTGACAGCAATCGCCCCATACAAGTCCTTACGTCAATTGCGGGCGTTCCACTGGCGACGACCGTAGGAGCGGTGTCCGCCCTAAACGGAAATTCAACTGAGACACTGCAGTCGGATCGGATGTCTTGTTCTTTCAGTCGGCAGCCCGCGTCGTGATCGTCCGCATCCTCCATCAGCGGATGGACTTCGATCGGCATCTTCGCTGACCGCTCGCATGCTGCCTGGAGCACCTCGCGCCTCCCCCCTTTCATTCGCCGGAATCTCCCGGCGGCCCGCCTCCCACAGCCTTGGCGTGGGCGATGGCGCTCGCGACCGTCGCCATTGTCGGCGCGCCGCCGAGCTGCATCGCCTCGACCGCCGTCGATGGCACGATGACGATGGTGGAGTTGTCGCGCTTGAGGCCCTCGTACAGCATGTTCATTGCGCGCAGATGGAAGGCGGTCGGGTTGTCCGCGTAGGTCTTGGCTGCCTCGTTGAACGAATCCGCCACCTGCCGCTCGGAATCGCCGAGGATGACGCGCGCCTGGCGCTCCCGCTCCGCCTGCGCCTGCATCGACATCGCGTCCTGCAGCGCGGCAGGAATGCGCACGTCCTTCAATTCGACCGAGATCACGTTGACGCCCCACGGCTCGGTGCGGGCGTCGATGATGCGTTGCAGGTCGGCGCTGATCCTGTCGCGTCCCTCGAGCATGTTGGCGAGCACGGTCCTGCCGATCACGTCGCGCAGCGCCGTCTGCGCCGCCCAGTTAATCGCGGACGCATAGTCCGCGACGTCGAGCGCCGCCTTCATCGGGTCGATCACCTTCCAGAACAGCACGGCGTCGACGTCGACCGGCACCGTGTCGCGCGTCATCGTCTGCTCCGCCCTGAACGTGCTGGTGATGACGCGGATGTCGATCCGGTAGGCGACCATGTCGAGGATCGGAATGATGAAGAAGAGGCCGGGACCGGCGAGCGCATGAAAGCGTCCGAGCCTCAAGACGACGACGCGCTCCCACTGGTTGGCGACCTTGATCGAATTGGCCAGGATCGAAGCGATGATGAAGGCAATCGCCGCGATGGCGATGCTCGCCGGCCAGTTTCCTGCGCTCGCGCTCGGAGAGGCGAGAGCCAAGCCCAAGCCGAACAGGACGATGAAAACGAGCCCCGGAAGCGCGTTGCGCTGCGGCATGCGAAGCCTCCTCGAGAGCACCCGGCCTTGCCCCATGATGCGCGGGCGCCTGGCCGGCCCGGCTTGACATATGGGGCGTTTCCCCCGCGCCGCCATCGGCCAGGTTTGGGCCGCGCGCCCTACGCGCTTTTGGTCAGTTGACTTTCAGCCTCCGCGTCCGGAGTGCTTCGCCAAGAAGAAATGAATAGATAACATATTGATTTAACTTCTCTATTCGGAAGCATGGGTCCAAGAAATACATTTCACACCCGTTGATGGTCGGCCTGGCCCTTATTGCGCAGACCGCGAACGTCTTGGCCGCGCCGCCTCCGCCGCTCGCCCTCGCCCGCGCTCGCGCCGCTCAAGTCAGAAGTTGCACAACTTGGCGCCCAAGCCGTTGAAATCGCTCGCGCGCCCATCGACTTTGCGCCTCGCCCGGACGGCGAGGCGGCAGGCGTCGACGCGCTCCGGGGGCGGCTTCGTTTGCGCGCGCGACGCGGTGACTATCGGACCGGCGCGCAGGCAACTCCTTGCCAATGGACGGCGACGTGCGGACCGGCGTCTTTGCGCCTGCCAGGCGCTCATGTGAGCGGTCAGCAACCGGGTCAGCAGAGCCGTTCGAGCAGGGCAAGCGCGGTTCGCCAGTTGCGCATCGTCGACACTGTCCCGAGCGCCTTGTCGAGGCGGGCGTTGGTGAGGTTGCTCCTGGAGACCCCATTGGGCAGACGGAGATAGACGTCGGCGCCCGAGACCGCGAATTCGTCCGGCAGCAGGCTCGCGCGATCGAGCCGGGCGATCGCCGCCAGCGTCGGGCGCGCGGCGAGGGCGGCGACATGAAGCTCTTCGGCCCGCGCGCCCCCGGCAACGAAAGGATTGCCCGCGACCATCGCCCGCCATTCGTCCGCGCGGCGCAGGATGATGGCCGGGCGGAAGCCGAGCCGCTGTTCGATCGAAGCGCCCGCGACGCTTGTGACCGCCTCGGCGCGCTCCGATTCGAAGATGACGTTGCCGCTCTGGATGTAGCTCGCGACATTTTCGCCCCCGGCCGCGCGGAACGCGGCCTCGAGCTCGGTCTTTTGCATGAGGCGCGAACCGCCGACGTTCACGCCCCTCAGAGCGCGAGATGCCGCACGGGCCTACCGTCCGCGCGCTTCGGCGTCCTTGGCCTCGGTCCAGAGGGCCTCCATCTCGTCGAGGTCGGCCGCTTCCGGCTTTCGGCCGCTTTCGCCGAGGCGGCGCTCGATATGGGCGAAGCGCCGTTCGAACTTGATGTTCGCGCCGCGCAGCGCCGCTTCGGGATCGACCTCGAGGTGGCGCGCAAGGTTGACCGCCGCAAACAGAAGGTCGCCGACTTCGCCCGACAACGCCTCGGGCGAACCGTCCTTAATCTCCGCTTCGACCTCGGCGATCTCCTCGCGCAGTTTTTCCACGACCGCGCGGACATCGTTCCAGTCGAAGCCGACCTTTCCCGCCTTCTCCTGAAGTTTCAGGGCGCGGGAGAGCGCGGGCAGGGCGACCGGAACGCCTCCGAGCGCGCCGGAAGGCGGTTCCGCCGGCAGGCCCGCTTTCGCCCGGCCTTCCGCCCGCAGCCGCTTCTCGTCGGCCTTGATGCGGCCCCAGAGCGCCTTGACCGCGCTCGCATCCATTTCGCGGCCGTCAGAGAAGACGTGCGGATGGCGGCGGATGAGTTTCGACGTAATCGCTTCGACCACCCCGCCAAAATCGAACAGGCCCGCCTCTTCGGCCATGCGCGCATGAAAGACGACCTGGAGCAGGAGGTCGCCGAGCTCCTCGCGCAGGTCCTCGAAATCGCCGCGCTCGATCGCGTCCCCGACCTCGTAGGCCTCTTCGATCGTGAAGGGCGCAATCGATGCGAACGTCTGCTCGACGTCCCACGGGCAGCCGGCGACAGGGTCGCGCAGCGCCGCCATGATTTCGATGAGCCGGCGAATGTCGCGCGAAGGCTGCATAGGGGAGGGACTTCACCGGTTGGAGGGCGGGAACGAGCTTGCCATCAAGCGCGCCAAAAGCGCAAAGAACGCGGCGGCGCGCCGCGCTTCCCATGTCCGAACGGAGTCTTGTCTTTATAAGGTCAGATCGTAAGCGAGATCGCTTCGCGCCCCTTGGGCGTGTCGACGACGCGCATGTTGACCTGCTGGCCCTCGGCGAGATGGGTGATCCCGGCCGGACCCAGGATCGAGATGTGGACGAAGACGTCCTTGCCGCCGTCCTCGCTCGCCACAAAGCCGAAGCCCTTGGTCTCGTCGAACCACTTGACCTTGCCGGTGACCGGCACAGCGGTCGACGGATCCGGCGCGACCCGGCGCGGCCGGGGAGCGTCGCCGAACGATCGCTGCGGGCGCTCGACGACGCCCGTGGCGTCAACCTCGAGGACGCGCGTGACCTGGGCGCCCTTCGCGCCGGCGCCGACCAGGACCTTGAGCTTCGCGCCCGCCGGAACGGTCTCATGGCCGGCCCCGTGCAGCGCGTTGGCGTGCAGGAAGGCGTCGCCCTGGCCGCCCGCGAGCTCGACGAAGCCGTATCCCTTGTCGGCCTTGAACCACTTCACGACCGCATCGACCGCCGCGGCGCTCGAGGCCGGCGACGCCGGGCCGCCCATCGGCGGACCGCCAAAACCGCCTTCCGGAGCGCCGCCGTAGGTGCGCGCCTGACGGGGCTTCGAGTCGTAAGTCATCGGCCCATCGTCGTCGAAGCCGCGCTTGCGAGGCGCCCGAAAATCCTTACCTTTGCTCATGTTCGTCTATACTCTCCAACCAAAACCCGTATCCTTGCCGCTCGGCGGCGCCTCTTAACGATCGCTGCGCAGACGCAGCGAATCGCATCGAGCTTCAACCGCAGGGCGCCGTCGCCGGTTCACTGCGGAATCGATCATATTCGCAATCCAAGGGGGAAAGCCTTCAGCAAGTCGGGCGTTATGGCAAAGCCTCACGTACCGCGGACATCGGCGATAGCGCATTCGTCGTCCGCTCGAACCTCAATTTAAGCGCCGAATTCGTCAATTGCTCTCCTCCGTTCGCGCGAAGCAAACGGAGCCCGACGCCCCATCAATATCGCATTTCCGCCGCACTTTCCAGATGGGTCAGCCGGCGAATAAGAAGTATTTTCCGTACGTAAGCTTCGTCAACGTCACGCCAAGCTTGCTTGTCCAGTCCCAAGCGGACCCGCAAACTCGACTGTCACATTCAGTTTACCGGCCATCTCATTGAGAAAATTTGGCGAGACTTCTCACCGCGGCTCTGTCCGGTCGCCCCAGGGGCCGAGAACGACGAAGTGGCTGTTGCCGGGGCCCTGAATCGACCCCGTGGTCGCATAGTCGATCGCGTTGGAGGGGGGACGCTGGGCCGCGGCGTCGGGAGCCGCCGATCCGGCGAAGGCGACGTATTGCTCGGCATAATGTTCCACGGCCGCGCCGAAGGCGGTTGCGCCGGCGCAAGCGATCGCGGCGGCGGCGGTTGCGGCCCGAAGGATCCGGCCGTCGCCTGAATCGTCGAAAAACCAAGCCATCGCCGCCCAAATCGTCCCTTGAAGCCTGGGGGAGAGGTTGGACGCTCAGGGTGAACAAAGCGTTTCGCGGCGATCACACGTCCACGAGTTCGATCGCCTTGGGCGCGCGCTCCTGGATGAAGGCGAAACGCGCCTCCGGCTTCGAACCCATCAGGCGCTCGACCGTATCGGCGGTCGCAAGGATGTCCTGGGTAGCAATGGCGACCCTGAGCAGCGTGCGCTTGGCCGGGTCCATCGTCGTGTCACGGAGGTCGCGCATCGGCATCTCGCCCAGACCCTTGAAGCGGCTGACTTCGATCGCGCCCTTGCCCGTGAAGCCGGACTTGATGAGCTCATCCTTGTGCGCGTCGTCTCGGGCGTAAAGCGATTTCGCGCCCTGGGTCAGCCGGTAGAGCGGCGGGACGGCGAGATAAAGGTGACCCTCTTCGATGAGTTTCGGCGTTTGCCGATAGAAGAACGTGATCATGAGCGAGGCGATGTGCGCGCCGTCGACGTCCGCGTCGGTCATGATGATGATCTTGTCGTAGCGCAGCTCTCCCGAGCGATAGTGAGAGCCGGACCCTGCGCCCAGCGCCTGAAGAAGGTCGCCGAGCTGCTGGTTTTGCGCAAGCTTGTCCTTCGCGGCCGAGGCGACATTGAGAATCTTGCCCCGAAGCGGCAGAACCGCCTGCGAGGCGCGATCGCGCGCCTGCTTGGCGGAGCCTCCCGCCGAATCGCCCTCAACGATAAAGAGTTCAGAGCCTTGTGCGGAAGAGTTGGTGCAGTCCGCGAGCTTGCCGGGCAGCCGCAGCTTGCGCACGGCGCTCTTTCGCGCGACGTCCTTCTCCAGTCGCCGGCGCACGCGCTCCTCGGCCCGCTCGACGGACCAGTCGAGCAGTCTTCCCGCCTGGCTCGGCGCCGCAGCGAGCCAGTGGTCGAACGCGTCGCGCAAGGCGACGTCGACGATCCGCGCGGCCTCCGCCGTTTGCAGGCGGCCCTTGTTCTGTCCCTGGAACTCCGGCTCGCGGATGAAGACGGAAATGAGCGCGGCGCAGCCGTTCATGACGTCGTCGGTCGTCAGCACGCTCGCGCGCTTCGCCTGTCCAATGCGCTCGGCGTGATCTTTGAGGCCCCTGAGCAGCGCCGTGCGCAGCCCCGCTTCATGGGTTCCCCCGTCCGCGGTCGGGATCGTGTTGCAGTAGGAATGGACAAAGCCGTCGGCGCCGGCGAGCCAGGCGATCGCCCATTCCACCGTTCCGTGCTTGCCCGGCCGCTCCACCCGGCCGGTGAACACCTGGTCGGCGACGAGCGCCTCGCCCTCGATGTCGGCGGCGAGATAATCCTTGAGGCCGCCGGGAAAATGAAAGACCGCTTCCGGCGGGACCTTGGCCGCGTCCGGGATGAGCGCCGGCGCGCAGCGCCAGCGGATCTCGACCCCGCCGAACAGGTAGGCCTTGGAGCGCGCCATTTTGAACACGCGCGCCGGGTCGAAGCGGGCGTTCGCGCCGAAAATCTGCGGATCGGGCAGGAAACGGACCTTCGTGCCGCGGCGGTTCGGCGCCTTGCCCACGGTCGTGAGCGCGGACGTCGGCCGGCCGCGCGCGAAGGTCTGGCGGTAAAGCGTCTGGCCGCGGGCGACCTCGACCTCGAGCTTTTCCGAGAGCGCGTTGACCACCGATACGCCGACGCCGTGCAGGCCGCCCGAAGTCTCGTAGGCGCCGCTGTCGAACTTGCCGCCGGCGTGCAGCATCGTCATGATGACTTCGAGCGCGGATTTCTTGGGAAACTTCGGGTGCGGGTCGACCGGCATGCCGCGGCCGTTGTCAAGCACGCTGATATAGCCAGTCTCCTCGAGCATGACCTCGATGAAGGTCGCATGACCCGCGACCGCCTCGTCCATCGCATTGTCGATCACCTCGGCGAAGAGGTGGTGCAGGGCGTTCGCGTCCGTACCGCCGATATACATCCCAGGGCGGCGGCGCACCGGCTCGAGCCCCTCCAGGACCTCGATCGAGGCGGCGGTGTAGCCGGCCTCTCCCGGCGTTCCTTCGCGCTGCGGCTTGCCCTTGAGGGGCGTGGGCTTGCCGCGCGGGGAGGGCGAGGCGCCGAAGAGATCGTTCATGGGGCGGCTTCGTAGTCCGTCGAATTGTTCAGCGTCAAACTAGCACGGACGAGGAGAGAACGGAAAGAGAACGAAGCGAGTCGTCCCCCGGCTCGCAAACGCGGCGAGCGGGGAAGCCGTCGGAGGGAAGCTGTCGAAGGATAGCGCCTGAGCGTCTGGGCTGCACCCTGACCGCAAAGCCGCGGTCAGGATTTGGTTCAACGACGCGACGGTCGCAGATCCGGCCGACATCGGGACGCAGCGTTCCGCTGTCAAGGCGTGATGTCGTGGCCGAGGTAGCAGTGTGGGTGGCCGACGTCGTGGGGCAATTCGCCGGCGTTCAGGTACACGATGTTGTCCGCGCTCGGCGTGCCGTCGAGACCCGCCGCGTGGCGCATCCGGTAGGCGATGGCGTGGTCTGCGCAGGCCGTATCGCCGCTGACCCCGAGCCCGCCGATCACTTGTCCGTTCAGATAGAGCGCGACCCCGCCGCCAAACGTGATGATGCCTCCGGGAACCTGACCCACCCCCGTTCCCTGCGCGTTGAAGGCCGGGTTGAAGGGGTTGGAATTGTTCAGGCCATAGAGGGAGCCGGCCGGGAAGGTCGTCGCAGCCTGGGTGTTGGTCGGCTGGGCGAACGAGTAGAGATTGGCCGTCGAGAGGGCGGTCTTGTTGTTGCTGAAGTCGTTCGCGGTGCTCGCCTTGGCGATGGCGATATCGCGGCTGCCGGGCCAGGCGTCGGGATCGCTGCGGATGACGGAGCAGAGAACCCCTTGGCGATCGACAATTGCAGACCACATCCGGTTCGGCGAGAACAAGCCGCCATTGTTTTCCTGCACCACCGTCGCGAGTTTGGCCTGCACGCTTTGTACAATGTATCCGGAGATGCCGCAGTTCGACTCGCCGTCGGCAAGAGCAGGACTTGCAAACAACAGCCCTGCTGCTGCCGCAATTAAGCACAGTCTCATTGTAATTTCCTCCTGATATGTGTTTTACGCCAGCGCCGAGCTACAATTACAACCGTCGGCGCGCAGTTGGCGCATCTATCTTGGCGCCAGATTGCCGTAAAGTGAAGGGGGATTCGACGGCTTTGAGCCAAAATTGCGGTGGAGGAACGGCCTTCCGGTGGCCCGAACCTAAAGGTTCGCCGCGGAGGATAAGCCGGCGCGCGGATGAAATCTGGAGCCGGAAGAGGCCGGCCGGCAAGCGCTGCGGCGAAACGCCCCGAATTCGCTTCGTGCTATATCCCGGTCAGGAGCGTCCGGGTCGCGGCCGCCACGTCCTTGTGGCGCATCAGCGCCTCCCCGACCAGGAACGTCGCGATGCCCGCCTCGGCGAGGCGTTTGCAGTCCGCGTGCTCCGAAATGCCGCTCTCCGCGACCACGATCTTGCCCGCAGGAATATGCGGCTTGAGTCGCTCGCAAACGCCAAGCGACGTAGCGAAGGTGTGCAAGTCGCGGTTGTTGACGCCGATGAGGCGTCCTTCGAGCGCGAGCGCCCGGCTCAACTCGGCCTCGTTATGGGTCTCGATCAGGACGTCGAGGCCGAGGTCGTGCGCGGCCTTGTTGAGGGCCTTCGCGGTCTCGTCGTCGACGGCGGCCATGATGATGAGGATGCAGTCGGCGCCCCAGGCGCGCGCCTCCAGCACCTGATAGGGGTCGAACATGAAATCTTTGCGCAGGATCGGCAGGGTGGTGGCTTTGCGCGCCTTCATCAAGTGTTCCGGCGCGCCCTGAAACGAAGGCCCGTCGGTGAGGACCGAGATGCAGGCGGCGCCGCCCGCCTGGTACGCCTTCGCGAGTCCGGCCGGTTCGAAATCGTCGCGGATGACCCCTTTCGAAGGGCTGGCCTTCTTGATTTCGGCGATGAGCGCGAAGCGGCCCTCCTCGGTCGCGCGCTCGAGGGCTTTGATGAAGCCGCGCGGCGGGGACTGGCCGCCGATCTCCCGCTCGAGCGTCGCGCGCGGAACCCTGACCTTGGCGTCGGCGATCTCGCGCCGCTTGTAGCTCTCGATCTTCTTCAGGACGTCGGACATCGGGCGGCCTCGATCCTCAAGCGTTGGACACGGCGATCAATCGGTCAAGGATCCGCCGCGCCGCGCCGGACCGAATCGCGGCGTCCGCCTCGGCGGCGCCGTCCTTGAGCGACGCCGCCTTGCCCGCAACGACGAGCGCCGCGCCGGCGTTGATGAGCGCGATGTCGCGATAGGCGCCGGGCTCGCCGTCGAGCGCCTTGAGCAGCGCCGCGGCGTTCTCCGCCGGCTCTCCCCCCTTGAGCGCGGACGGCTCGGCCCGCTTGAGACCTGCCTCCTCGGGCGTCACCTCGAACGCGTGAATAACGCCGTTCTTCAGTTCGACCACCTTGGTCGGCCCGGTCGTGGTGATCTCGTCGAGCCCATCCGACCCGTGCGTGATCCAGACGCGCTCGGAGCCCAGCGTACGAAGCACTTCCGCCATGGGCTCGAGCCAGGCGGACGAGAAAACCCCGATCAGCTGACGCTTGACGCCCGCCGGGTTGGACAGCGGCCCCAGGAGATTAAAGATCGTCCGGGTGCCGAGTTCGACGCGCGTCGCGCCGACGTTGCGCATCGCCGCATGATGGGTCGGCGCCATCATGAAGCCGATTCCGGCCTCGCGGATGCAATGTTCGACGCCCTCCGGAGGCAGCCCGACCCTGACGCCGAGCGCCGTCAGCGTGTCGGCGGCGCCCGAACGCGACGAGGCCGCGCGATTGCCGTGCTTGGCGACCGGGACGCCGCAGGCCGCGGTGATGATCGAGGCGAGCGTCGACACGTTGTACGAGCCAGAACCGTCGCCGCCGGTGCCGACGATGTCGACGGCGTCGGCGGGCGCCTTCACCCGCAGCATTTTCGCGCGCATGGCTTCGACCGCGCCGGTAATCTCCTCGACGCTTTCGCCCCGCACCCGGAGCGCCATCAGAAAGCCGCCCATTTGCGACGGCGTCACTTCTCCAGACAGCATCGCATCGAAAGCCGTGATCGCCTCGGCGCGGGTCAGCGAGGCGTTCGCGGCGACCTTGGCGACCAGGGGCTTGAACGATTCCATCCCGGGGCCTAAGGTCGGCTCGCCTGACTTGCCGCATGAAACTCTGCGGACAAGTCAAGGAAATTACGCAATATTTGCCGTCCGTTCTCGCTGGCGATGCTCTCCGGGTGGAACTGCACTCCGTATGCGGGGCGCTCGCGGTGGGCGACCGCCATGATGAGCCCGTCGGCCTCGGCGCTGATCTCTAGGTCCTCTGGGGCCGTCGAGCGCTCGATCACGAGCGAGTGGTAGCGCGTCGCCGCGAACGGTCCATTGAGACCGCGGAAGAGACCCCGGGCGTTGTGGCTCACCCGCGACACCTTGCCGTGCATGGGAAGCGGCGCTCGGACCACTTCGCCGCCGAAGGCCTGGCCTATCGCCTGATGGCCGAGGCAAACGCCGAGCATGGGAACCGTTTCGCTCGCGGCGCGGACGAGGTCGAGGCAGATCCCGGCCTCATTGGGCGTGCAGGGTCCGGGCGACAGGACGATTGCGTCCGGCTTCTTGGCGAGCGTCTCCTCGACGCTGATCTCGTCATTGCGCCAAACCGACACGTCCGCGCCGAGTTCGCCGAGATAGTGGACAAGGTTGAACGTGAAGCTGTCGTAATTGTCGATCAGCGCGACGCGTTGCATTCTCTTTCCCGGTCGGGTGGAGAGGTCTTTTCCGATGCCCGACCCCGCCCGTCAAGCCGAAGCGGGGTCATTTTTCCGGGGAGCGGCAGTCGAAACGGGCCGCCAATTTTCAAGAAGGAACGCAAAGGGGAGGGCGCGAACGACCCGCGCCCCCGCCGGCCTCCAGGCTAGCGGGGAGCGGAAGGAGATCGCTGAGGCTTAAGTGCGCCAGCAACGGCGACGCCGGCGGGGGCGCGGCCGAGGCGCGGCGTTTTAGGTCAGAGATGGGACGCGACAACGCGCCACGGGTCGAGCGCCGGCTCGTCATAGCCGAGCGCCTGCGCGCGATCGCCGACCGTCATGCCGGCGTCTTCGAGAACGGCGACCGGGAGCGCGGCGAACCAACTCCGCTCGGCGGCGATGGTTGCGCGCTCGCGGACCGCGTTAAGAATTTCTTTACAGACTCGGACAGCTCCGAAAACGCCAAAATCCGCACGTCCCTGAGCGGATTCTGCCACATGCGCGTTCATTTTTGTAATCCTGACCGACAAGCCCGCCCATTCGTGCTTGTTTCTGCACGAGACATATTGCGAAATTGCTCAGGATCAAGTCATACTTTGTGCCGACAGGGATTAGATGAGCTATACGATGAGGCCGGTCGATCGAGTGCCCCCGCTCAACGCCCTGCGCGCTTTCGAGGCGGTCGCGCGGCGGCTCTCGTTTGCGCGCGCGGCGGAGGATTTGCACGTGACCAAGGCGGCGGTCGCGCAGCAGGTGCGGCTGCTCGAACAGGAGATCGGCGCGCCGCTCGTCGAACGGTCGGGCCGCGGGCTCGCGCTGACCGAGGCGGGCGCCGCCGGAGCGCCTGGTCTCGCAGAAGGCTTTGCGGCGCTCGCGCGCGCCGCCCGGGCCATGCGCGAGGCGAAAGGGCGGCGCTTCCTCGTGATCAATTCGAGCGCCTCGTTCGCCTCGACCTGGCTTGTCGGCCGCATCGGCCGCTTCAAGGCGCTTCATCCCGATATCGACGTGCTTTTGGACGCGAACCCGATCGACGACGCGCTCGAGTTCGACCGCGGCCGACGCGCTGATCCGCTGGGGCGCCGGCGATTTTCCCGGCCTCGCCGTGACGCTCCTGTTCAAGGAGTACGTGTTTCCCGTCTGCTCTCCCGAGTTGGCGGCAAGCGACAATCCCTTGCGCGCGCCCGCGGACCTCAGGCGGCATACGTTGCTGCACCTCGAATGGAGCGCGGCCTATCCGTCCTGGCCGACTTGGCCGGACTGGCTGAAGGCCGCCGGCGCAGGGGACGTCGAGGCGCGACACGGCGTCTGGTTCAACAACATGGCGATGGCGATCCGCGCCGCGGCGCAGGGGCAGGGCGTCGCTCTGTCATCGTTCGCGATCGCGGCGGACGAACTCGCCGCCGGCCGCCTCGTCGCGCCCTTCTCGATGAGCGTCAAGACGCCGTTCGGCTATTACTTCCTGTGCCGTCCGGAAGAGGCCGGAGCGCCGCGCATCAAGGCGTTGCGCGAGTTTCTGGCGGCGGAAGCCGCCCGCTCGTCGGCGGAGCCGGAGTGAAGGCCGTCATTTCCGATAATCGGAAATCTTGCAGAGGCGCTCGCAAGCGATAGCATTTTCTGTCGATAGCGAATTAACTTGTCCGGTTTTGGCAGCACATCAAATGTCCGCTTCGTCTGGTTTTGTTCTGCCGACAGGTAAGGTCGACCTAAGAGGAGACTCTTGCGCTCAGGATTTGGTTGCAAAGGCGGGTTCGGCAGGAAATCCCGCCCTGACACGGGGGAATTTGAAGCCTGAAGTTGAACTTTGGTCGCTTGATTCTGGGATGTCTGGCATTGGTCGGGCTCGTGGCTTCATACGGTAGTACAACAATGAGCCTCTTGCTACTAAAGAATAACATGGGTCTACGACTTAGGAATGACGCCCTTATCAGTCTGTATTACAGCCGTAGCGCAAATCCCATTGCCTGAAATCCTCTGGTAGCGCCGCGGGGCCATCCTCCCGTCAATCGAACACTTTTGCAGCCTTCGCCGCAAGCCAAGGAAAGCGAGGCGGCGCGGCGGCAGAACACCGCACGAATTGACAAGAGACGGACAATGGAAGGCCTGACCGATTTTGAGGTTCCTTCGCGCCCGCTCCTCGAGCGCGGCGAACGACCGCGGCGCACGTCGATCGGGCGCCCGAAACAATGGCGAAAGAGATCGCGCCGAGCGGCGCCGCCGCGTCTCGAACGCAGGTTGGCGGCGATCGTGGCCGCCGATGTCGTCGGCTACAGCCGCTTGACCGGACGCGACGAGGACGGCGCGGTTCGCCGGCTTTGCGAGACGCGAGCGGCGATTTCGCCGATCGTCGAGGCCGCCGACGGGCGCACCGTCAACACGGCCGGAGATGCGATGCTCTTGGAGTTCTCCTCGGCGGTCGCCGCCCTCGAATGCGCGTTGGCGATTCAGGACGTTGTCGGTCTCAAGAACCGGGGCGTGCCCGACGATGACAAGATGCTCCTGCGGATTGGCGTCAATGTCGGGGACGTCATCGTAAGGGACGGCGACGTCTTCGGCGAAGTCGTCAATGTCGCCTCGCGCCTCGAGGCGATCGCGGAGCCAGGCGGCATTTGCGTCTCCCATGCCTGCTACATGCAGACCAAGCGTCAGTTCGCTGTCAATTTCACCGACCTCGGCGAGCAGAGGCTCAAGAATATTGCCGAACCCGTTCGCGCCTACGCGGTCCGCCCGCCGGGCGCGTCCGGTCCTCAGGAAGCCGCGCCGTCTCAGGCGCCGCCCGCCGCCTTTCGATCGGACAACGTGCTGCCGTTTGCCGGGCGCGAAAAGATCGGCGGTCGCCAGGCGTGAGAGTTGATGAACGCCGCCTGCGGGCCTGATGCTCCGGCAAACGAGCCATTCTTCAGAAACGCTGGACCGGCGGCGCGAAAACGTATCCGACGCCCCGCTCGGTCTGGATGAATTGCGGCATGCTTGGATCTGGTTCTAGCTTGCGGCGAAGGCGAAGGATCTGCACGTCGATGCTGCGATCGAAGACGTCTTCATGGACTCGAGTCGCCTGCAGAAGATGTTCGCGGCTGAGCGGGCGCTGGGGAGCTTCGAGGAAGGCGACAAGCAGCGCATACTCGCCTTTCGTCAACGCGACCTCGGCGCCGGTCGGAGCGGTGAGGCGGCGCGTCCGGAGGCTCAATCGCCAGCCAGAAAACTGGTAGCCGCCGCGTTCGTGGTCGCGCGGAGGAACCGGGCGCCCGCGGTCGAGCCGTCGCAGCACGGCCCGCACCCGGGCCAGAAGCTCCCGCAAGTTGAACGGTTTCGTCACATAGTCGTCGGCGCCGAGCTCGAGACCGACGACGCGGTCGATCTCGTCGCGGCGGTGGCCCGTTGCGATGATGACCGGCACGTCGCAACGCGATCGGATCTCCCGCAGCAAGTCGAGACCGTCCTCGAGGCCGAGCCGAAGATCCAGGATGACGACGCTGACCTCGCACGCGCCAAGTTGACGGAGCATCTCCTCGCGGCCCGACGCCAGGAGCGTCTGGATGTTGTTGTCGGCGAAATAGTCTAGGATCATGCGCTGGAGGGCGGGATCGTCATCGACGACGAGCGCCGTAGCCTGGCGATCACCGCCTGGCGCCGGATCACTAGCTGGTGAAATCGCCATGCCGGCCTCGAGTTTGAGCCTGCGACTGACGGCGACCGCCTCCGCATCGACCCGCGGCGCAGCGCGCTTTTTCCTCGCGGTCGTTTGTCTCTGCGCCTTGGGGCCGTCGGTCGCGCAAGCGCCGCCGCCTCAGTGGGGGCCCGGCCAGGAACCGATCACTCCAATTCCTGCTGCGCCTGTTCAGGACCCTCGGCAGGAAGCGCTCGGGGACCGCCTGTTCCACGATCCGCGCCTCTCGCATGATAACACACTGAGCTGCAGTTCGTGCCATGACATTTCCACGAACGGCGCGAGCGCCGGCCGACCGAAATCGAGGATCGACGCCGGGCCGGAACTCAACATACCCACCGTGTTCAACGCCGCTTTGAACTGGCGGCTGAACTGGGAGGGCGATCTTCGCACCCTCGAGAGCCAGGCCGAACAAGCCTTGCGCAAACCTGACAGGATGGCGTCGAGCCCGGACGAAGCGCTGAAGAAACTGCGTCTCGACCAGGATCTATCGAAGGGATTTCGCGAGGCCTACGGGCGTGAGATGGACGGCTCGGGAATCCTCTCCGCCATCTCCACCTACGAGCGGTCGCTGCTGACTCCGGGGGGTCGATTCGATCTCTGGCTCGGCGGCGACGCCACTGCGCTCACGCCCGAGGAGCTTGCCGGCTACAGGTTATTCAAGTCGTTCGGCTGCGTCTCATGCCACCAGGGGGTGAATGTCGGCGGCAACATGTATCAGCGCCACGGCATCTTTCATCCCCTCGCCTCTCCCGAGCCCGAGATCGTCCGAGTGCCCAGCTTGCGCAACGTGGCGGTGACGCCGCCCTATTTCCATGACGGCAGCGCGGCCACGCTGCCAAAAGCGGTCAACGCGATGGCTTATGCGCAGCTCGACCGGGTGCTGACCGACAATCAGACGAACGCCATCGTCGCATTCCTGAACACCCTGACGGGGAGGTATCTCGGGAGACCGCTCACGCCGGCTCGCGGGCCATCCGAGAAGGCGGCGCCCCAATGAGACTGCTGCCCGGCGCGGTTGCAGCGTGTTTGCTGCTTGCGCTGCTGACCTGGCTCTTGGTTCGCGGGATCTCGACCGGCTCCGCCGAGTATTCGACGGCGCTCCGGACCCTCGACGATTTTGCCCTCGCCGAGGCCTCGCTGCATCGCGATGTGCTGCTGGCGCGCGCTGGCCTGCTCCAGGACTACGATCCGGTCAACGCCGCCATGGCGCAGATCAATTCGGCAGTCGCTCGGCTCCGCTTGGAAGCGTTGGAAGAAGGCCTGGGCGCCGCTCCGGTCGAGCGTCTCGCCGCTGCGACCAGAAGAGAGGAGGAATTGACCGAGCGCTTCAAGACCGACAACGCGCTCTTGCGCAACTCGCTATCCTATGTCGGCCTACTGAGCACGAATCCGGACTTCGTCGAACGGAATCCCCTGCTCGCCCCGTCCATCGGCGCGCTGGCGGCGGCGATTCTGCAACTCACGCTCGATTCCTCGCCGCCGTCCCGCCATGCAGTCCAGGATCGCCTTGTCGAACTCGCAGAGCAGACGCCGGTCGAGGGGTCCGACGAGCGAAGCGCTCAGGCGTTCATAGCGCATGCTCGCCTCCTCGAGCATGTCGTTCCGACAGTCGACGACACCCTGAAGTCGCTGTTCGCCGTGCCGACCCGAGCGCCGCTCGAGGAGACGCGCGCGCTGTTCTCCGATCGGCACTTGGCCGCCGAGGCGTCGGCGCAACGATATCGCCTGCTCCTCTATGCAACGTCGCTCCTGCTCGTCGTCGCGCTCGTCGATCTCGGAAGGCGGTTGCGGGCCCGAGCGGTCGCCTTGCGAAAGCGCGCGGCCTTCGAGCATCTGATCGCAGAGAACTCCACCAGTCTGATCAATTGCCCGCCCGGCGAAACCGAGTCGAGGCTTATGCAAGCGCTCGGCGAGCTCGGGAAGGCGATGGGCGTCGACCGCGCTTATGTGGCGCTCGCCGAGACTCCGGTGCGGGTCTACGCCTGGGCGAACGACGGAGCGCCGTTTCCATCAGGATGGCCGGAGGCGGCGCTGACATTGCCCGAGCAACTCGAGGAGGTCGGACTCGGCATTGTCGCCGTGCGGAATGTCGCTCTTCTGCCCCCGGGGAACCCCAAGAAAACGCTCATGACGTTCGGCGTGCAGGGCTGGGCTTGCGTGTCGCTGCTGACGCCCGGCCGTCCGCGGGGTATCTTGGGCTTCGATACATTCCGGCCCGCGTGGGGCGTTTTCTTCCCGCTGCCCGTGGTGAGGCTCGCGGGCGACGCGATCGGCAACGCGATCGAGCGCGAGCTGTTCGAGCGCGACCGCGCCAAGCTCACGGGCCGGCTCGAACGCGCGCTTCGCATGCAGATGGTGGGGCAGCTCGCCAGCGGCATTGCGCATAATTTCAACAACATCATCGGAGCGATCCTGGGCTATTCCGAGATGGCTGCGGCCGAGGTCGCAGCAGGCGCGAAGGCCGCCCGGCATCTTGCGGAGATCCAACGGGCTGCGGAGCGAGGTCGGGACCTCATCGACAGCATACTGACCTTCGGGCGGCGATCGGACGCGCGCACGAGTCTCGTGTCGGCGCCGGCCTTGCTCGAAGAGACGGCCTCGCTCCTCCGCGCCACGCTGCCGCCCGAAGTCGAGCTCGTGATCACAAACTCGCCGTCCGATCTCACGCTATTGGGCGAGCCCGCCCAGCTGCATCAAATCATCCTCAATCTGTGCAAGAACGCTGCGCAGGCAATGGAGAGCGGCGGGCAGATCACTGTCATGGCGGACGCGCAGGAACTGACCAAACCGCGCTCGCTTAGTCATGGCGAACTGAGACCGGGGCGCTATATGCGCCTCGTTGTCACCGACAACGGCCCCGGTTTCAGCGACGAGGTGGCCCGTCGACTTTTCGAGCCGTTTTTCACGACGCGCCCCGCCGGAACCGGTCTCGGACTTGCGACCGTCCGCAAAATCGTTCGTGACCATGAAGGCGCAATCAACGTCGTGAGCACGCCGGGGCAGGGAAGTCGCTTCGAGGCCTGGCTGCCAGCAACCGACGGCGGGGAAAGGCCTGCCGCGACGGTGGAGGAAACCGCCCCGCCGCGACTCGGCAAAGGCGAGACGGTGCTCATCGTCGACGATGAGCGCGACCGCCTGCTCGGCCACGAAGAGACGGTGGCGGCGCTGGGGTACGAGCCAGTCGGCTTCGAACGCTCGAACGACGCGATCGCCGCCGTTCGCGCCGAACCGGCGCGCTTCGACGCGATCTTGATCAGCCAGGCTTCTGTGCAGGCCGCACTCGATCTCGCGCGCGTGTTGCATGCGCTCACTCCGCGAAAGCCGATCCTCCTCGCCACGAGATCGGCCGTCGACGTCGGTCCCGACGCGCTCGTGCGCGCGGGAATCGCGGATCTCGTGCGGCGCCCGTTCGCAAGCACTGAGCTTGCCGCCGCATTGTCTCGCTCCCTCCGATCGGCGGCCACGCTGTAGGCGTGACGTTACGGATGTAACGCAATAGCGGATTGATGAAATTCTCCCGTAGCGGCGCTCGCTCACCATGCCGACCGTTCGATCGGCCGGAGATTGTCCCGGCCGGCATCGCGTCCATCGGGAGACAAGCGCATGTCAAATCCGATTCTGAAGCAGGCAGTCGTCATCGGCGCCGGAATGGGAGGCCTCGCAGCGGCGAAAGCCGTCGCGCCCCATTTCGAAAGGGTCATCGTGTTCGACCGCGACGCGCTGCCGGATGCGCCCGCGCCCCGCTCCGGGACGCCGCAGGCGCGGCATACCCATGGGCTCCTCGCGGGCGGCTGTCGTGCGCTCGAAAGTCTGTTTCCCGGCATCGAACGCGATCTCGTCGAGGCCGGCGCCGTTCGGATGCGCGTTGGGCGGGACATGCGCTTGGAGGCGCCGGGTTTCGATCCTTTTCCGCAGCGCGACTTGGGCTTCGATCAATTCGGCCTGTCGCGCCCCGCGCTGGAGCGCGTCTGCCGTCGCCGGGTCGAACAGGAGCCCAATATCGAGTTCAGACCGCGCTCGCGCGTGACGGAGGTGATCGCCTCGCCCGACAATCGCGGGGTCGCGGGGGTGCGCTTCGAGGACACACGCGGAACGCCGGGAAGTCTCGCGGCGGACCTGGTCGTCGACGCGTCCGGACGAGCGTCGTTGACGCTCCCATTCCTCGAAGCGATTGGCTGGCCGAAGCCGGCGGCGATCGAGATCGGCATCGATCAGGCCTATGCGACCGCCGTCTTCGAGAAGCCCGAGGACGCTCCGACGGACTGGCTCGCCGTGCTGCACGTGCCGACGCCGCCGGGCAGCAGCCGCCTCGGGATCGTCCTGCCGATGGAGGGACGACGATGGAGCGTTTCGCTTTGCGTAAACCACGGCGAGACGCCGCCCGGCGAGATCGACGGGTTCATGGCCTTCGCCAAGTCGTTCCGCATGCCGACGATCTACAACGCGATCCGCAACGCGAAGCGCGTCGGTGACATCGCGCGGTTCGGGATGCGGTGCAGCGTGCTGCGAGCTTTCGACAGGCTCGACCGCTTCCCCCGCGGATTGGTCCCGCTCGGAGACTCGGTCTGCCGTTTCCCCCCGGTCGGCGGCCAGGGGATGAGCGTGGCGGCGCAGGAGGCACACGTTCTCGCGAGCCTCCTTAAGTCGCGGCGCGGGCGCGATGATCCGCTCAACGGCCTCGCAAAGGCGTTCTTCATGGAAATCCAGCCGCTTCTCGAAACCCCATGGGCCGTGGCCATGAACGACCTCGTCTATCCGCAGACGCGCGGCGAGCGCCCGCCGGACTTCGAGGCGAAGCTTCAGTACGCGCGCGCGCTCATGCGCCTCGCGGCCGCGGACTACGAGACGTACAAGATAGTCTTCGAGGTGCGGTCGCTGCTCAAGCCGCAGAGCGCGCTGCGAGAGCCCGAGCTTGCGAGCCGAGTCATGTCGATGATGGCGGCGGCCGAGGCGGCCAGCCCTGCTTTCCGCCGCGGCGAACCCAGAGCTCGCGGATTCGACCTTGAGCGAACAAGCCATGAAGCCCGGCGGGCACAGTGAGGCGATATGGAGAGAAAGCGATGGACGCTGAACTCGAGCCTACAGCCGGTCAGCGCGTCGATCTATTCGGGCCGTCCGTGGAATTTCTGACGCCGCCGGGTGTGACGGAGGAAGCCTATTGCGTGCTGAGGGGAGTGATTCCACGGGGCGTCTCCGTGCCGCTCCATAGCCATGCTGACATCGAGGATTTTTTGTCATCGCGGGAGAGGTATTGGCTCTGAAGCAGGGGAGCATGGATACGAATCAACCGCGTGCAAGGCCGGCGACTACATCCGCGTGCCCAGTGGCGTGCGGCATGGATGGCGCAACGTATCCGGCGAACCCTTTGTCGCGCTGATCATCACCACTCCAACTCTTGGGAAATTCTTTTTCGAGGCGGGAAGGCCTGTCGAGCAGGCCTCTCATCCTCCCACATCGGAGGATTTTGCGAGGATGCGAACATCTCGGCGAAATACCGCTACTGGAACGCCGGTCCGGAAGAGAATGCCGCCGTCGGCATTCGGGCTTAGCGGCTGCGCCCTTCAACGCATCGATATCGATTTCGCTCGAGATGCGGCGAAGCGCATCCGCTTTTTGTCGAAGCCGACCGAGTGGGTGTTGGAATGCCGGCTCAGAGCGGACTCTCATCGATCGGCCGGGATTACGAACGAGACAGTTGCATCGGATTGTGGTCGATGGCGGACTGCGGCGGACGCCAAGTGCGGTTGTTCGTCGGCGACAACAGGGGAAGTTCCGCCTTCTTTCGGCTCAGCTTCCTTCGGGCCAAGCCTGCCGCAGGCGCCGCCTCGTTGGTCTTGCCGGTTACAAAATACCGCGACGCTTGCGCTCGAGATCGTCCCAGGCCGTCAACGGCTGGAATTCCGGCACGAAGCCCAACCCCTTCGTCGCGTCGGACGGCACGACTGTCTGGGACGTGACGACGTCGACGAGCGCCGGCGCGTTGGCGAGCGCGCGTTCGATGGCCCCCGGCAGGTCTTCGGGCTTCTCCACGCGTTCGCCATGCGCGCCGAGGGCGCGGGCCATCAGGATGGTCGCCGCAACGCGCTGCGCACGCGGATCCGACGCGAAGCGTTTCGGGGCGTGAACCGGTTTGACGACTTCGTCGCGCTCACGGGCGCCGCCAAGACGGTCGCGTCGGACCGGCTACGGCGGCTCGTTGGCGCCGGAATCCTCGAGCGGCGGCGTTACTCGGAGCGGCCGCCGCGCGACGAATACGCGCTGATCGACCGCGGGCGCGACCTGTTCCCGTTGTACATGGAGCTCATGGCCTGGGGGGACCGTCACCTCGCGAGCGACGCCGGCTTGCCGGTGTTGCTTCGCCATAAGCGTTGCGGAGCGATCACACCGCCTGGCGTCGCCTGTGCATCTTGCGGAGAGCGCCTGAAGCCCGAGGACGTGCGTTACGAGCAGGGACCGGGCGCGATCGGCCCTGAGGCCGAGCGCATCATGGAAAGGATTGCGCTGGCGCGACGGCGCGCCGCCTGCTTGGGATGATCGGGTCGCCGAGGCGCGAAACCAGCGCTGTCACTCTACGATGCCGGGTATGCTTACAGCGTAACGGGGCATTCTGCCAGCACTTGGATCAACGCCTGTTTCCCGCAGACTCAATGCGGCCTCCCTGGCCGCGATGCGCGATGTCCGTTCGATGTCGACTCCAGCCGCTCAATCGGCCGCGACGAACTCCCGCTTCGGGCGGAGACTTGCAGTTCCCCGCAGCTCTTGGACGGCAGGTCTCCAGACTGAAGGCGGCACAATTTCTACGGGGGGTCGCGCCTATAGCAGGCCTGAAAACCCGTCCGGGTCGGTGTGCGGTGGGCGCCATGACGGTCTCGCTCCTCACAGGAAACTTGCGAACTCTTATTCCTGTCGCGTGCCACAACGCGTTTGCAATTGCGCCCACCGTCCCGGTAATGCTGATCTCGCCAACGCCCTTGATGCCGAGCCCGTTCACGAAGGCGTCGTCCTCATGGACCAGCAGCGCTTCGAGCGACGGAACGTCGGCATTAACCGGCACGTGGTATTCGCCGAGATCTGCATTCATGATGCGGCCGCTGCGCCGGTCGATGCTCGCCTCTTCGTGCAGCGCGAAGGAAGCGCCCCAGATCATGCCGCCATAGAGCTGGCTAAGCACGAGCCGCGGGTTGATGATCCGCCCTGCCGCGAAGGCGCCAATGAGGCGTGTGGCGCGGACCTGGCCGAGATCGGGGTCGACCTTGACCTCCGCGAAGACCGCTCCGTGCGCCTGCAGCGCATGGTCGCCGACGGCCGCCGGATCGCGCGCGCCCTTGCCCCATCCGTCGATCTCCGCCAGGTGAGCGCGGGCGAGGATGTCGGCATAGCTCTCGCTGCGGCTCTCGTCGTCTTTGCGGTGGAGCCTTCCGGCGCGCACGACGACCCCGACATTCCCCGCGCCGAAGAGCGGTGAGTCGCGGTCAGCCGTGGCGAGCTCGGCGAGCCGCGCGACGGCGTTCCTGCCGGCCGCGTCGATGGCCGAGCCGGCGGTCGCCGTATGACCGGAGCCGCCGGCGACGCCGCCGTCGGGCAAGTGAGAGCCGCCGAAGCGCAACGTGACCTGATCGATGTCGAGCCCGAGGCTGTCGGCCGCGATCTGCGCGAGCGCGGTCAAGGCGCCCTGCCCCATGTCGATCGCGCTCGTCTCGACGGTGGCTGTGCCATCGCCGCGGAGCGCCGCCCGCGCCTCCGCGGCGAACATCGGGCAGTGGAACACGGCGGTTCCCATGCCCCAGCCGACGAGGAAGCCGTCTTCGTCGCGCATCTGCCGGGGGGCGCGCGGGCGGCCCGACCAGCCGAATGTCGTCGCGCCCTTGGCGTAGCATTCGCGCAGCGCCTTCGACGAATAGGGCTTGCCGGTGATCGGTTCGACCTCCGCATAATTCGCGAGTCTGAAGTCGAGCGGGTCCATGCCGCAAGCCTCCGCCGCTTCGTCGATGGCGACCTCAAGCGCCGCCGATCCGGAGGCGAGGCCCGGCGCGCGCATGGGGCCGGGCGTGCCGATGTCGTTGCGCACGGCTTCGTGGGTAATGGCGATGGCCGGGCTCGCGTAAAGCATGCGCGAGACGCCGGCGGACGGTTCGATGAAATCGTCGAAGCTGCTGGTCGCCGCGATCGCGTGATGAGAAATCGCGGTGAGCCGGCCGTCGGTCTCCATGCCGAGCCTCAATCGCTGCCGCGTCTGGCCGCGATGGCCTACCGGCCCGAACATCTGCGCGCGCGTCAGCGCCAGCTTCACCGGCCGGCCCGTCATGCGCGCCGCAAGCGCGCACAGGATATGCGGCCCTGCGAGGATCGCTTTCGATCCGAAGCCGCCGCCAATGAATGGCGTGCGAATGAGCACGTTTTCAGGCGGGACGCCGAAGAAGCCGGCGTAGGCTGCGCGGGCCATGTACGGCGCCTGGTTCGGTGTGTCGAGCGTCAGGCGGTCGCCGTTCCATGATGCAACGATGGCGTGCGGCTCCATCGCGTTGTGGTATTGCGACGGCGTTTCGTAGGTCGCCTCGATGCGCAACGGCGCCGCGGACAGTCCCGCCTCGACGTCGCCATGCGCGACGCTCGGGGGCGAGCCGACCCCCACGGTTTCAGGGACGAAACGCTCGACGTCGAGTCCGAGGCGCACCGGCTCGACCTCGTAACGGGGCTTCAAGAGCGCGGCGCCTTCCGTCGCCGCCTCCAGCGTCTCCGCGACGACGAGCGCGATCGGCTGGTTGGCGTAGCGCACGCGGTCGTTCTGCAGCGCCTCCAAACGGAGCGCGAACAGGCCTTGCTTGGCTTCCGGGTCGCCCGCCAGCGGCGGCCGGTTGGCGGGGGTGATCACCTCCACGACATGCGGATGCGCCTTGGCCGCTTCCACGTCGAGATGCGCGACTCGGCCGCGCGCGATCGCGCTGACGGCGCACACCGCATACAGCATGCCTTCGGGATGGTTGTCCGCCGCGTAGGTCGCCCGCCCGGTCACCTTGAGGTAACCGTCGCGGCGGGTGAGCGGCTGGCCTGCGTTCGAGCCGTAGCGCAGGTTCGGCGAGGCTTGGGCGCCATGGGTCTCAGGCATGGTGAAGGGCTCCGGGAACGGAGGAGAAGGGAGAGGCCGGAAGGGCGGGAAGGCGCTCGGGCGTTCCCGCCGCCGCGAGCGCGAGCGCGCGCACGACGATCCGTTTCGCGAGCTCGATCTTGAATGCGTTATCGCCGGAGGGTTTTGCGTCGGCGAGCGCGGCTTCGGCGGCTTTGCGGAACGCCGCCTCGTCCGCGTTCGCGCCCGCGAGCGCCTCTTCGGCCGCTCGCGCGCGCCATGGCTTCGCCGCGACGCCGCCAAGGGCAAGCCGAGCGCTGCGAATCGCGCCGCCGTTGAGGTCGAGCGCCGCGGCGGCGGACACGACCGCGAAGGCAAAGGACGTGCGCTCGCGAAGCTTGAGATAGCGCGCATGCGCCGCAAAGCGCGCCGCATCGCCGGGAAGACGAAGCGCAACGATCAGGTCCCCCGGCTCGAGCGCGCTTTCGCGCTCCGGCGTGTCGCCGGGCAGGCGGTGAAGGTCTTCGAGCGCAATCTCGCGCCGACCACCTGTGCCTTCGATCTCGACAACGGCGTCGAGCGCGACGAGCGGCACACAGAAGTCCGACGGATGCGTGGCGATGCAGTGCTTGCTCCAGCCGATGACCGCGTGCAGGCGGTTCTCGCCTTGCAGCGCGTCGCAGCCTGCGCCCGGTTCACGCCGGTTGCACGCGCTCGCGACGTCATAGAAGTAGCTGCAGCGCGTCCGCTGCATCAGGTTGCCGCCGACGGTCGCGGCGTTGCGGAGCTGGGCCGATGCGCCGGAGAGCAGCGCTTCGGCAACGGCCGGATAGGCGCGGGCGAAATCCGCGTCATGCGCGAGGTCGGCGTTTGACGCCAGCGCGCCGATGCGCATGCCGCCATCGGCCAGGCGCTCCAGGCGGTCGAGACCCGGCAAGCGCGTGACGTCTACGAGACGGTCGGGCCGCATGGCGCCGCCCTTCATCAGGTCTAGCAAATTGGCGCCCCCGGCGAGATAGGCGGAGCCCGGCTCTGCCGCTGCGGCGACCGCCTCCGGAACCGTGGCGGGCCTCACATAGTCGAAGATCTTCATGCCGCATTCCTCCGGTCCCGTTCCGCAAGAAGTTTCTGCGCCTCGAGCACCGCCTCCGTGATGCCGCGATAGGCCCCGCAACGGCAGATGTTGCCGCTCATCCCCTCGCGCACACGCTCGGGGTCGTCGCCCGCCTGGCCCTCGTCGATCAGTCCGACCGCGCTCATGATCTGGCCCGGCGTGCAGAAGCCGCACTGGAATCCGTCATGCGCGATGAAGGCGGCCTGCACCGGATGAAGCTCGTCGCCTTGGGCGAGCCCCTCGATGGTGACGACCTCCGCACCGTCGAGGCTCAGCGCGAGAGCCAGACACGAATTGACCCGCTTTCCGTTCACGAGCACGGTGCAAGCGCCGCATTGCCCACGGTCGCAGCCCTTCTTGGTTCCGGTCAGGTCGAGGCGCTCGCGCAGGAGATCGAGGAGCGTTACGCGCGGGTCGTCCAGCACAACGTCCCGATGCTCGCCGTTGACGGTAAGGCTCAGAGAGAAGGTCATGAAGACTCCCGTTCAGTCTGGTGTAGATATCGAGGCCGCGGGCCGGCTATGAGAAGACCGTTGGGGGCGCGACGGCGGGTTCGCGATAAGGCTGGATCGTCTGCCCTCGTGCGAGGGCGTTCATGGTCCGATGGAGACATTATACGGAGGGATCCTCCGTTTTGCAAGAGGCGTGTCAGGCGTTATGTCAGGGCGTGCAACAAAGTCGGTGCGCAAGCCTCGCGCCGACGCGGTCCGCAATCGCGAACGACTGCTCGAGGCGGCGGCCGACATCTTCAGCGCCGGCGGCCGCGACGCCAGCCTCGAAGCCGTGGCCAAGCGCGCAGGCGTCGGCATAGGAACGCTCTATCGTCACTTTCCGACGCGCGAAGCCGTGTTCGAGGCGGTCTATCGGCGCGAAGTGGATCAGCTCGGCGAACTCGCGGAGCGGCTCGCCAACGAAGGCGAGCCTGTCGACGCGTTGCGGCGCTGGCTGCACGCCAATGTGCGGCTCATTGCGACGAAGAAGGGCATGGTGGCGGCCCTGGCCCTCGCGGCGCATCGCCCGTCGGAGCTTCACGCCTATTCGGCGGACCGCCTGACGAAGGCCGTCCGTTCGCTGCTCGACCGCGCGGCCAAGGCCGGCGAGATACGCGCCGATATCACGCCTGAAGACCTTCTGCGCGCGCTCGTGGGCATGTCCTACAACGTCTACGACACCCCCGATTGGCGAAAGACGGCGCTGCGCCTTGCCGACATCTTCGTAGACGGCCTCCGCAGGCGCTGACGGGCGCTCCAACCGCCGAGAGTCCGAAACGGGCGAGAGTACGCATTGCGGGAGCGATGCCTCGCGGGCGCGTCGGCAACGCACGCCGCGATGCTGCGCCGTCGTTCAGAGATCGACTTGCTCAGACAGCGTCAGGGCGTCATCGACTTCGATCCCGAGGTAACGGACGGTGCTCTCGATCTTCGTATGTCCGAGAAGCAACTGGACCGCTCGCAGATTGCCGGTCTTGCGGTAGATCTGCGCCGCCTTGGTGCGGCGCATCGAGTGCGTGCCATACGCGCTGGTGTCCATCCCCGCGCCTTCGATCCGACCATGCACGATGCGCGCGTATTGGCGCGCCGTCACATGCGGCTGAGCATGGACGCGGCTCGGGAAGACGTAGGGGCCTCGATCTGCCGGGCGCACGTTCAACCAGTCTTGCAGCGAGGTTCGGGTCTGTTCCCGTGATCTCGAACTGACCCAGACGGCCGGTCTTGTGCTGGACAATCGTTGCTCGGTCTCTCACGTGTCCGCCGGGACCCGAAGGCTGACGAGATCGCAGCCGCGCAACTTGCTGTCGATAGTGAGGTTGAACATCGCCAGATCGCGTTTGCGGTGCTTGATCTGAAGTCGGACGCGAATGGCCCAGACCTCTTTGGGCCGAAGCGGACGCTTCTGGCCAACGAGATGGTCTTTGTTCCATGCGACGCGCGAAGAAGCGCTGTTTGTATTGATTTCAATGGACATGGTCGACCTCCACGCCCGACCGCTCCCACCGCAGCGCCCGCACAGGCCGGCTACCGTATCGCTCCGCACGGAACTGCGGGATCGCTGAACAGTCGGTGTCAGACGGAAAACCGTCGATGGCGCAACGGTGAGGCCGCGCCAAGTGCGGCCGTTCCTGAAAGAAGCTCCGAACGCGTCAGCACGACCGGACGCGCTACATTCGTCCAAAGCAATGGAACGTCGCGAATCGACGTAGGGGTCATTCGCCGCTGAGCATCCGTCGAAGCCGCCGACCGTCGCGGGCGAGCCGGCGGCTCCGACTCGGCCGCGCAGGGCAACGAATCCAAGCTAGCAAAAGGCGCGGGTTGGCGTGCAATGGCGATGGTTAGTTGGGTCAGGCGCTATCGGAACTCGTCTCGCGAGCCGTCGACGATGCAGTCCCATACCATTGGTTGTGAGACGATCAGACTCGATACCGAAAACGCGCGCCCTGACCGCAATCGCCTTTAACTTGAGTTCGGAGCCCTGCTGCCGCGCCCGGGAATTGCCTCCGGCGCGCCAAAGTTGAAACGAATGCGAGTCGCCGGGCCCGGTCGCCGCGACACGGAAACGAGACGTTCAAAGCGTGTCCATTTAACCACTCGCTGCAACCCAGGCCCGACGCGCGCAACATCTTAAATTCGTCGCCATTGCGATGAACATGAACGGGCGCTGGTCCTGACGCGGGAGGCGCGAGGCCGGCGACCCAGAACCCTTAGTGACAGAGCCGGAGGAAACTCATGGCCCAGCCCGAACAATTCGACATTCTGGTCCTTGGCCATGGAACGGCAGGGAAGCTGATAGCCTGGCAATGGCGGGATCGGGCCGGGGGACTGCCGTCGTGGAGCGCAGGTGGGTCGGGGACTCTTGTCCCAACATCGCCTTGCATGCCGAGCAAGAATGAGATCCGGAGCGGACAACCTAATATCCTCCGCCCGCCCCGCGGGATGGAGGCGGCCAGGCATGATTGAGAGGAGCGTGGCCCATCGCAGGAGATCGTGATGGAAATGCATCAGGTTCGTTATTTTCTTGCGGTGGCGGAGGAGCTGAATTTCACCCGCGCAAGCGAGCGGTGCAATGTGACGCAACCCTCCTTGTCGCGCGCCATCAAGCTTCTCGAGGAGGAGCTTGGAGGGCTGCTCTTCCACCGCGAGCGCGAATCGACACACCTCACGGATCTTGGCCACATGGTCCGTCCACATCTTCAATCGGTTTACGACCACTCGAGGTTGGCGAAGCGCCTGTCTCGGGAGTTCGCGAAAAAGTGGCCGCTCAAACTGGGGATCATGAGCACGATCTCGCCAGACGAGATCGTCGATCTCATCGCCAATATTCGAACCCGCCATCCTGAGGTGGAGCTGAGGCTTTGCGATGCGAACGCAAAGGAACTGCGCGCGCGTCTTTTAGCGGCCGATCTCGAGGTCGCCATCTACGCCATACCGGGCGAGGAGCCCGACGAGCGCATTCATTCGATTCCGTTGTTTCGCGAGCAGATGGTTCTCGCCGTTCACCGCGACCATCGTCTCGCCAAGACGGGGGCGTTCCCCGTTCAAGAGATGAATGGCGAGTGCTACATCCATCGCATCAACTGCGAGTTTGCTGGTTATGCCGACCAGATTCTCCAGCAGAAGGGCGTCACCTGCAAACCCGTCTACTGGAGCGAGCGCGACGACTGGACCTTGGCTATGGTCGCCGCCGGGTTGGGATTTGCATTCATGCCGGCAAACGCGATCAAACACCCCGGCGTTATTGGTCTGCCGGTCGTCGAGCCCGAATTTTGGCGACAAGTCGGCCTGACGAGCGTAAGAGGGCGCCGCTATTCGCCTGGAGTTGGCTCGCTGGTGCGCGAGGCGATGCGGAAGACGTGGTTCGGCGAACAACCGATGCGGGCGATGGATACCGAGGGCGCGCGTGCGTCGGCGGACATCGGGGAGACGGCTGCTTAGGCAGCCGATCGAGCGATGAACAGCGTCGCAGAGGCGGCGCCGTCGCCCTGAAGAACGGCGCGCCGGCTCTATAGACGGGGGCTATCGCATCGATTGCGAATAGGCATTTCACCTCGAGCGCCGTCGCAGCGCTTAATCATCGCGCTCATCGCCGCGAAGCCGCAGGAGAATGCTTTTCGGGCGTGAGCTCGATCACGCCCGATCGCAGCCAGGCAGGAGTTCCAGACGAAAAGGCTACCCGCATGGACGAGTCCCCGATTTCCCGCGGCTTCAGGTCGAGACGACAAGGGGAAGGTCCGACCAACCGGATACCGCCCGGACAGCATGTGACGACGGATTTCCCAGTTCTGTCGGCTGGACCGACTCCGCAGGTCGCACTGGAAGACTGGACTTTTGCGCTGCAGCTCGACGGATTGCAGCTCGGCAAGTGGACATGGGCTGAATTCCAGGCGCTTCCCCAGACCACAATCAAGACGGACATTCATTGCGTCACAAAATGGTCGAAGCTCGACACGGTCTGGCAGGGAGTGACGTTCGACGACCTGCTCGCGGCCGCGGCCGTCAAGGAGCCGCCAGCGCTTTATGTCATGGCGCACTCGGACGGAGGCTACACGACAAATGTCCCCGTCGCCGACCTTGTCGGCGGCAAGGGCCTGATCGCGACTCGCTACGACGGGGCCCCAATTCCACCCGCGCACGGAGGTCCAGCCCGGCTGCTTGTTCCGCATCTCTATTTTTGGAAGAGCGCCAAATGGGCGCGGAGATTGCGGTTCATGGAAGAGGATGAACATGGCTTCTGGGAGTCGTTTGGCTATCACAACCACGGCGACCCCTGGAAAGAGCAGAGATATGACGGCGATTGAGCCCTCCGCCGCCCCCGTGCGCAGGCTTGAGTGGCGGCGAGCCAAAGTGCGTCAAGTCATCGTCGAAACGTCGCGCGTCAAGAGTTTTCTTCTCGAGGTCGCCGGATGGCAGGGACACCTGCCGGGCCAGCATGTGGACATTCGGCTCACGGGCGAGGACGGCTACCAGGCGCAGCGCAGTTATTCGATCGCCTCGCCCCCCGAGGACGAATTCGTCACGTTGACGGTGGAGCGAGTGGAGAACGGCGAAGTTTCTCCATATCTCGTTGAAGAGCTTCGTAGCGGCGACCAATTCGAATTGCGGGGGCCGATCGGCGGCTACTTCGTATGGACTACCGCCATGGGCGGTCCTCTCTGTCTCATAGCGGGCGGGTCGGGAATTGCGCCGCTCATGGCGATGCTGCGTCACCGCGACAGGCAGAACAGTCGCGCGCCCGCCGTGCTGTTGTATTCGTCCAGAAGCCTGGAAGACGTGATCTACCGAAAAGAACTAGATGCCGTGGCGAGTCGCGATCCTAATCTGCGCGTGGTCAGCACGCTCACCAGAAAACAGCCGGAGGGATGGGCGGGCTACGGGCGAAGGATCGACAAATCGATGCTGGCAGACGCGTGCTGTCCACCCGACCGAAATCCAAGGATATATGTCTGTGGCCCCACTCCTTTCGTGGAAGACGTCTCAAGGTTTCTAGTCGAGCTTGGGCATGACGCTCTCACGATCAAGACGGAGCGGTTCGGACCGACCGGAGGATAAAGGCGATGACTGAGAACGAATTGGACTTCGTTCTGGATGGCAATGCCGCCGCGGGCGCTCTTCGGGAGGTCTTCGCCGCTGACATGACGACCGCGCATATTCAATGCGACGCATGCGGCGCGGTCGGAGCCGTGGGTTCTCTGCGCTACTATGCAGCCCCGATGGGGGTGGTGCTAAGGTGTAGCAATTGCGCGAACATCCTCCTGAGGGCGGTCCGCACACCGCATGGTCGTTGGCTGGACGTGAGGGGCGCGCGCTGCCTCAGAGTTGCTCCGGCTTGAGCGGCGAGAGCCGCGTCTGCAGAAAAATTGGACTGCTCCGCCAAACGGGTCCTTTCACGAGCTGCGACGTCTCGAGAGATTGCCTTCGGCAAGGCGGATTCGGCTGACGGGCGTTTCAGCCTTTGATTTGGCCCGCGCGACGCCCATTGCAACGGCGGAGCCAGTTGGTCGGCGCGGCCAAACGCTGATCCGAGTTCCAACACGCTTGCGCATGGACTCTCAAAGCGCGCCGGGGCGGCTCTATAGGCGGCGGCTATCGCATCGATTGCGAATAGGCATTTCACCTCGAACACCGTTCCTGCGCTTAATCAAACTGCGCTCATCGACGCGAAGGCGGCATTCATCCCTCGAGGATCTTGCGAATGCAGAATTGCATCGGCTGAACTGAGGTAGCTTCGCCGTCGAAGACCGCTCGCCGGCCATCAGCATCCGCCGACATGGAGACTCATTCAACAGCCCGACCAAGTTGCGAGGATCGCTTTCGCCGCTGCGGCGAAGTCAGTTCAAGACCAGGAGCAACCCTATGAAGACACCCAGTCCGGCTCTAACGGATCGCCCCACTCAGGCGAGGGCCAAGACAAGTCGGATCACGACGGCAGCACTGGCTGTTGCACTGTTTGGCGCCATGGCGGCTTCAGCGTTCGCGCAGAATCTCGAAACCGAGGAAATCCAACCGGCGTCACCGGCAATCGGGGCCGATGTGCCGGCGACCTATTTCGGCCCGCAGCCGTCTCAGGTGAAGCGTGAACTCGTCGGCGAGTATCAGAACCTGAAGTCCGGCAAGGTCGATTTGGACAAAGGAACCATCACCCTGCCTCTCTACCAAGGCGCAATGAAGAGCGGCGAAACCGTTTGGTACATTGTTACCGACACCGACGACAAGGGCGCCGCCGATATGCTTGGCCTCAACTATTCGCCGAAATTGACCTTCGCCGACGTCGGCCGCACCGTTCGAAAAGCGACCCTGGAGGCCAAGTTTAAGCTGGTCTTCGACGTGGGCACGGTCGATTTCTCACCGAAACGGAGCGTGACGCCGGGAGACGCTCCCAATTTCTTTCCCCCGAAGCAGTTTCAGCCAAGCGGTGTTGGAGATAAGGATTATACCCCGCTCGTCAAGATTACAAACGCTGGCGAACACATTTATAATGCACCAGTGGTTGCCTATAATGTATCAGCCGACGTCCTCAACCAATTCTGTGACGGAAACCCTGACCATAGTCTCGTTCATCAGAAGGTCGTGAAGATCTGCCCGCGTGACCAGACGGTGGCGATGAGGCTAACCACAGGATTTAGTTTCACCAAGCCGGTGCTCTACCTTTCGACAGACACCAACAACAAGCTGACCGCAGCGTTGGAGGGAGCGACATACGCCCCGGGGTTGGAAGACATCACTTGGGGCGGCGACGACAGCCTGTTCAGCCCGGTCGAGCGTATTTTCGTGTTCGCCAATGGTCCGACCGGCAAGGACAATCCGCAGCGGCAGGGCTTGAACAGCGCGCTGTCCGACGGCGACGGCCCGCTCAACGTGCTCGGCGGCATTCCCACCGTCGCAACCGATTACAGCCCGATCTGGGATCTCAATCCATCGGTATGGACGCAACAGGCGATTGAACACGGTTATCGGTCCCGCATGACAGAGGAATTCTCCATCCTCGGAATGGTGCAGAGGGGCTGGATCACCGGCCTCGACGGCAAGAAGTTCGGATCGGTCGGCCTCGTGGTGGACTGCCCGATCGTCTACCGCTTCCTGTGAGCGGGCATCGCAGCGCGGGAGTCCGGCGCGACACTGGACTCCCTGGTCCCTCTCAATGGAATGCCGTTGGAGAAGCTGTCATGCGCACTGCCGCGCGCCTCCTCCTTGGTGTCGCCGTATTCGCTGGCGGGTTTGTGCAGATCGCGCTGGCGGCCGAGGCAATCATGCTGCGCGCCGGAGAAGCGACAGGGCCAAACGCCGTATTCGCCTTCGACGAGGAGGCGAAGCCCCACAGGATCATCGTGCGCACAACCCAGGTCGGCGTCGCTGGTTCGCGAATCGAAGTCTTCGTGGACAAGGCCAAGACGCCGGCGTTCAACCACCTCTTTGCGCCGGCGGAATGCAAGTTCAGCGATAGCGGCAGCAAGTGCGAGGTGATCGTCCCGGAGTTCGAACCCCGCCTATGCGGCGATCCTCGCTCAGTTCAAACGCGGCCTTGTAGCCCGGGTCACTGTCGACGATGCCGGAGCGATGAAGATGGACCAGACCGCGTCGCTCAAGGGCTTCACAAAGTCACTGCGTTGAACCCGGGTTTGGTGGAAGGAGGGCGAGCTGCGCCGATGAAGCGCAAGGGCTGTGGCAACACCTGGAGAAGAGGAAATGATCAGGGGTCTTGTGTCCGTCGCCGTAAGCCTGATCGTCATGATGCAGGCCTCGAAAGCGAGCGCCGCCTCGATTGTGACTGAGTGGCTCGACCAGGCGCTGCCTTATGCGCAAGAAGTAGCCTGGGAGCCGACGGTCGGTTCGCGCTTTTTCGCCATCCTTCACACGGCGATGTATGACGCCTGGACCGCCTATGACCCCATGGCCGTGGGAGTCGTCTCGGGGACCGCTCTCAAGGGACAAGGCGGCCCCAACAACGAAGCAAACAAACGCGAAGCGATCAGTCACGCCGCCTTCACCGTTTTGCGGACGCTTGCGCCACAGCATCGGCATGCGCTCATCGAGCGAATGCAGGCGCTCGGCTATGATCCCAACGCCGACACCCTGCCAGCCAAGGTCGGGCGGCGGGCTGCTGCGGCAGTTCTCGCCAACCGCCGCTACGACGGAGCAAACGAAGCCGGCAACTTCGCCGATACGACTGGCTACCGACCACAGACGTCCGGAGCGCCGGACGCGTGGCGCCCGATCGAGTCGTTGGGAAAGCGCCAGCTTCCAACGACCCCGCAATGGAGCCGCGTCATGCCCTTCTCTCTGGCGCGCGCCGATCAATTCCGCCCCATTCCGCCGCCGGCCCCGGGAACTGCCGAATGGTCGCGGCAAATTGACGTATTGATCAAGACCAGCTGCGCGCTGACCGACAAACAGAAGGCGGAGGCGGAATATTGGGGGATTTTTGGCATGGCTCCCGCCCCCGAACTGATCGAAATGACAAAATTCGTCTCCGACACGGATGATCTGCGACTCGACGACGACGTCAAGTTGTTCTTCGTCGCCAGCAACGCGATCTTCGACGCCTCGATCGCCGCCTGGGACGCCAAGTATGGCTTCGACTATGTGCGCCCCATCACCGCGATTCGCGCGCTCGGCGACACGCTCATAAGCGCATGGCGCCCGCGGTCTCTAGTCGTATTGGCGTATTCCACGCCAGCCGCGTTGGCCGAGGCCGAGGATTCCGTCGTCGTTCCCGCGGGACTTGGAGAGGTGCGCGCAGCCGACTGGGAGCCTTATTTGCCTACGCCGCCATTCCCCGGCTACGTTTCCGGGCATAGCGTCTTTACCGCGGCCTGGGCCCGCGCCATGGAGCTCGCCACCGGAAAGCCGGACTTCAATTTCAAAAAGACGGTGAGACGCCTGTACGTCGAGCAGCGCGAATTGGCGCAACCCGTCACGCTATCGTATCCGACCTTCGCAGCCGCCGCCGAAGCCGCCGGGGTCTCTCGCATTTGGGCCGGAGTTCACTGGCCGGCGGACAATGAACGTGGCCAGGAGCTCGGTCGAAAGGTCGGCGAGAATGTTTGGCGGCGCGCCCAGCAGTTCGTGCTCGGCACGGCGTCCCCGGCGACGGCTGTATTCGCGGCATTGGGCCCGCCTTTTTGGTTCCACGAGAATGAAACGCCGGACCAACCCGCCCATTTTGAAGCTGCTTCAGGCCTCGCAGTCGATTTGCCGCCGGGGGGAGCGGGCGTGTGGCGGAGCATTGTGGTCGATGCGATGCCTGCCGGCGCATACGAGCTGAAACTCAAGGCCAAGGTGACCGGCGATCATCCGGTCCGGCTCAAGGTCGCGATCGAGCCGAGCGAAAGGTTGCAAGCCGTTCCTCTCACATCGAACGAGACGATCATTCCCGCGACCGGATCTGACGACGTCGTGACAATTCCATGGACCAGTGACGGGCTCCAATCCTTTAGGGTGTCCATTGAAGCACGCGCTGATGACGGCGGGGCCCGGCTGCTCGTCTCAGCCATCAAAGCGATGCGCGTGTGGCCGTTGGTGGCCGGCTCGCCCCGCTACTACGAGCCAAGCTCTGTCGGCCAGCCCGACCAATAGCGAACTGGTCCGACAACGATCCGGATGAAAATTCGTCTCCCTGGCGACGGGGATTGAAGGCCGCGTGTACCCGACAGGTTGATACCCGTCAGGGTAATGTCTCTTCCGGGCGGACACCGCCCGTTCAAAATGCGATTGTCGAACGGGCGGACTCCGCCCTTCGCGACGGTCCAATGGGGCTCCGATGAATGCCTGCCTCGGGCGGACCTCTGCCGACGAACTTGTCCGGCAGAGGTCGGGTTTGGGCTCATGACCGGTTGTTCGCCGCCGCGCGCGATCGCAGCAGGAATACGATCCGAGGCGAACGGCGATCCTGCTCCTCGGCGGCGAAAGACGGGTGACAATCGCTTTTACGAGCGAGCGATCCCGATCGCCGACGCGCTTTACGACGCCTATATCGACGAAATCAGAAAGGAGGGGTTGATCCCATGACTGGACATCGGCCTTTCAGGGAACTTACACGGACTTTCACGCCTGAGCGTCGAGCGCGCGTCGCGGCAAAGGCTGCGCGCCTGCGCGAAACGATGACGCTCGAAGAGTTGAGAAAGGCGCTCGAACTGTCATATCAGACTTGGCCGAGACTCTCACAGTGGGCCAGCCCGCCGTGGCGAAGCTCGAAAAGCGCACCGACATGCATGTGTAGCAATCTGCGCCGCTACATCGAAGCCCTCGGCGGCACGCTCGAAATCACGGCGCGCTTTCCCGACGCCAGCGTCGTGCTGACCAATATCGGCGAAGGACCACCGTAAGACCGCGCGCCTAGGTCACCGCTCGCCCAGCGCTGGACCCCTCATCCGACCCTTCGGGCCACCTTCTCCCAGGGGGAGAAGGGAAGCCGCCGCGCGTCACTTGTTGACCTGGCTCTGGGTGAAGCCGGCCTTGCCGGCGTAGCCTTTGACGATCGCCTCGCGCTCGGCGTGGCTCAGCACGCGGTCGACAAATTCGAAGCCGGCAGGCGCGAGCTTCTCCACTTCGTCGATCACGCGCTCCGGTCCGCCCTTGCGGTTCAAGCGCACGATCTCGGCGGTCTTGGGCAGGCGCTCGAGCTCGTATTCATGCAGCGCCTGCATCGGATGGTCGGCCTTCCTGAGCCAGTCGGCGAGACAGCGCGCATCGAGGATCGCCTGCGCGGCGCCGTTCGAGCCTACCGGGTACATCGGATGGGCGGCGTCGCCAATGAGCGTGACGCGGCCATGGCTCCAATGGGGCAGGGGATCGCGGTCGCACATGGGGTATTCCCATAAGACCGGCGTCGCCCGCACGAGCGCCTCGACATCGACGCCGGGAACGTTGAAGCGCCTGGCGTAGGGTATCACCTCGTCCATGCGTCCCATTCGCGACCACGAGTTGGCCGGCGGAGGCGTGATCTCGCCATCGGCGATGCGCGAGACGATCGCCCAGTTGGTGAGGCGCGTATCCGGCGTCGAGCCTGGCGCGATCGGATAGAGCGCGATCTTCGCGCTCATGCCGCCAGCGATATACATTGAGCGGCCGGTCAGGAACTTCGGCCATTCGGTTGCGCCGCGCCAGAGCATGAGCCCCTGCCAGCTCGGGGGGCCCTGGTCGGGGTGGAAATGGCGGCGCACGACGGAGTGGATGCCGTCCGCGCCGACGAGCACGTCGCCGCGCACGGTCTCGCTCATCAGCCCGAACTTCGCGTCGGTGAAATGCGCCACGACGCCGCCCTCGTCCTGGATGAACCCCTGCAGCTTGAGGCCAGTGCGCACGGCGCCTTGACCGAGGACGGCGATGACCGCGTCGTGGATCACCCTCTGCAGCCGGCCGCGATGGATCGAGAACTGCGGATAGTCGAAACCGGCGTCGGTCCCGCGCAGTTCGCTCCACACCTTCTGACCGAGCCGGCTTATGTAGTGCAGTTCCTTGGTGCGGATGCCGACGGCGTCGAGCTTGGGCATGAGGTCGAGCGCGGCGAGCTCCTTGATGGCGTGCGGCAGAATGTTGATGCCGACCCCGACTTCCCGGATCTCGGACGCTTGTTCGAAAATGACGGATTCGACGCCGCGTCGGTGAAGCATGAGCGCGAGCGTCAGTCCGGCGACGCCCGCGCCCGCGATGAGCACTTTCATGGCGCTGGTTCCTTCCGCTCGGCGCCCAAGTTCACTTCCCCTCTTCGGGCGGCGGCAAAAAGTCGACTTCGTGCTTGGCGGACAATGCGACGACTTCCGCGGGCGTCTGCTCGGGCATGTTGTGGATCGCCCAGAACAGGTCGTAAAGCCGGCGCGTCGGCGACACCCAGAACATGCATTTCACGGTGCGGCCCGACTTGTTGTAGATCGCATGCGGCAGGCCCATCGGCATGCGCACGAGATCGCCGGGATTGGCGAAGGCGGCGCGGCCGTCGAGCATCAGTTCGAGCTCACCCTCGAACATGTAGATGAACTCGTCCTGCGTCGGGTGGATATGCGGGGGCACGAACGTGTCGGGCGGAAAGGTCGCGTGCCAGGCGAAAGCGCTTTCGCAAACGACCTTGGGCACGTAGGTCTGACCGAGGATGTTCCAGGCGATGTTGTCGAGGCCCTCGCCGGCCTTGGTGATTCCGGGCGCCAATGCCATGTCCATGGTCCTCCTCACGCGACTTGAAAAAGCGGCTGGCGCCTGGGCGCCACCGATATGAAGAAAGCGCTCGACAATTGACGGCTCTGTCCGATGCGCCCCTTCTCGATCACGGCGATCCGGTTGCTATTGCGATATGGTGACGCATACTATGTGCAAGTCAACCTAATTTGCGGCTCGTGTCGATGCGGACCGGAGGACGATTGCTAGAGCGCGCGCGCGAAGGGCAGGAGGGGGCGACCCGGGCTTTCCGGCTCGAGGATCATCTCTTCTTCTATTTCAGCCAGATCCTCGCTGAACGCACGCGGGCGCTCAATGCGCGTTTCCGCCCTTACGGTCTCGATTACCCCCGTTGGCGCGTGCTCGCCGTGCTGCAGGAGCATTCCGGCGCGACGATGGGCCGGCTCGCCGATCTCACGTCGGTGGACCGCACCACGCTCACGCGCACGCTTGGACTGATGGAAAGAGCGGGGCTCATCGCCCGGCGGGAACGGGAGAGCGACCGCCGCAGCCTCGCGATCTCGCTCACAGCCGAAGGCCGGCGCATGTTCGAGCGCATTCTGCCGCTGACTCTCTTAGAAACTGAACGTGCGCTGACGGGCTTCTCTCCGGAGGAGATCGAGAACTCTCCGCAATCAACTGAAGAGGATGGCCGACAATCTCAGGGCCTCCTGACGTGCCTCGCTAACGCTGGAACGGTCGAAGTGGATTACGACAGCGCCTACGCCAACGGCCCGTCCATTTCCGGCGCCGAGTCTTTTCCGCCGCGCTGGGCGCGAGAGGCGGCGGAGTTTCGCTCGGCCCTGGGGCCGCGCGCCCGGACCGCCATCCCCTATGGTCCGAAACCGCGCAACCGTCTCGACCTTTTTCTGCCGGAAGCCGCGCCGCATGGCCTTCTCGTGTTCATCCACGGCGGCTATTGGCTGAAGTTCGATCGAGACACGTGGTCGCATCTCGCCGCAGGGGCGGTGGCGCGCGGGTGGGCCTGCGCCTTGCCCTCCTACACGCTCGCGCCCGAAGCCCGGATTGCCGCCATGACTCGGGAGATCGCGCGCGCCATCGAAGTCGCGGCCAGCCTCGTCGCGGGTCCCGTCGTCGTCACCGGCCACTCCGCGGGCGGCCACTTAAGCGCCCGCATGGGCTGCGCTGATGTGACCCTGTCGGCCATCGTCAGGAAGGTCGCGCCGATCTCGCCGCTTGCCGATCTCGAGCCGATCTCTCTCACGGCGATGAATGCCGACCTGCGGCTCGACCCGGCGGAAATCGCGGCTGAGAGCCCCGCCCGACTCTCCTTGCGCCCCGGAGTTGAGGCGCACGTCTGGGTTGGCGCTGAGGAGAGGCCGGCCTTTCTCTGGCAAGCGCGACTGTTGTCCGAAGCCTGGTTGTGCCCCTGGACGCCGGAAAGCGGCCGGCATCATTTTGACGTCATCGACGGTCTCGCGGATCCGGCTTCGGCGTTGCTCTCGGCCTGTTTGGACTGAAAAACCGCGGGGTCATGGCCGATTGCGGCCGTAGCGGTCGTGGCTCGACACCCAGTCTCCGGCGAGGATGGCGCAGGAGAGCGATATCTCGCCTGCAAGCGCCGCGGCCGCGCAGATCTCGGCAAACTTTTTCGCCTTGCCCGCGCCGGCGCAGCCCATGATCCCGAGGCATTCCTTCTGGGTCGGGAGACCCGTGCCGCCGCCGACAGTGGCGACGATGAGAGAGGTGAGGGTGATCGACCAGTAGTAGTCGCCGTCGTCGAGAAGCTGGTTGTAGACCACAGCCGCATGCGACTCGGCCACGTTCGCGGCATCCTGTCCGGTCGCAATGAAGATCGCCGCGAGACCGTTCGCCGCATGCGCGCCGTTGTTGGCAGCGCCCGCGAGGAACGCGCCGCTTTGCGAGATCTGGCGGGCGTAGAAAAGCTCCTTCGGATCGACGCGCATCAGCCGCTGTGAAATGTCCTTCTTGACGACCGCCTCGGCGACGACGCGCTTGCCGCGCGTCGCGAGCATGTTGACGTGCGAGTGCTTCTTGTCCGTGTCCATGTTGCCGGACAGGATATAGCGCGCCCCGCCCGGATGGTTTTGCCGGATCCATTCGCAGGCCGCGAACGTCGCCTTGCCGGTCATGTTCTGCCCGGCGGCGTCGCCGGTCGTGAAGTTGAACCTCAGGTGCCGCAACGGCCCGACCGCAAATTGGCCAATTGTGAGAAGCTTGCCCGATCTGGTGGTCGCCTCCGCGGCAGCCTTGATCGCGTGAAAATTGTCCTCGACCCAGTGCCCGAAGTCGCGCGCCTGAAGCGCGTCGGCGAAGATGAAGGCCGGCGATCGCTGCATGGATTCCGCGACAATTGTCGTCTTCACGCCGCCGCACTCGGTCAGGAGGCGCATGCCGCGGCTGTAGCTCGCGACCAACGTTCCCTCGGTTGTCGCCATCGGCACGTAAAAATCGCCCTTGGCGTGCTCGCCATTGATCCGCACGGGGCCGGCCAGTCCGATCGGCACCTGGGCGACGCCGATGAAATTCTCGATGTTGCCCGGTAGAATTGACGGGTCGAACGAAAACGCGCCGACATGCTCGAGCTTCGCGCCCGTCTGCGTCTCGATAAAGGCGCGACGCTTAAGGGCCGCCGCGGACGTGTAGTCGTCCTCAGCGTCTCGCGGAATGCGCGTGCGGGCATCCGCGGAAGTCATGGTCATCAGGAACGCCTCTGCATGAGCGCGAAGCCAAAGCAGCCGACGCGCTCAGGCGTCTCCTTCTATCGCTGGTCGGAGCTTTGCGCGACTGAAGGAAACGGGCCGCCGGCCACCCGCCGGGGCGGGGCCGCCATTTTCAGCGCGTTTTGCGCGATTCCAAAGACTTGCAATGCCTTTTCCGGGCGAACGGCGACCCGGCGCAAAGCGGGGACTCCCTCGATTCGCATAATAGATATTATGGAACCTGCCTCGGCGCTCGAAAAGCAGACGGCAAAACAGCAAAGCAGACGGCAAAGCAGACGGCGTGGCCCCATGCTTCAGCGCCGGCTGGACCCGTCGTACCGCGCCTGGGCTCGCATGACCTCGCCGATGTGCTCGCACGCCCATTGATGCAGGCGATCGAGCGTCGCGGCCAGCGTCGCGCCGAGCGGCGTGATCGCATATTCCACCGACACCGGCGCCGTCGGAAGAACGGTTCGCGAAATCAAGCCGTCGCGCTCCAGCGCCTTCAGGGTCTGCGAGAGCATCTTTTGCGTTATCCCTTCAATCGCGCGCCGCAACACATTGAACCGCATCGGCTTGTCGCGAATGAGGATAAGCGTCAGAACCGACCATTTGTCGCCAATGCGATCGAGCGCCATCCGGGTCGGGCAGTTGGCGTTGTACGGGTCCGGCTCACGCTCGGCTTGCGGTATCGCCGGGGTGACCAAGTCGCCGCCGCGTGCCTTCTTTACAGCGCCACCAAACTCTTGCATGAGTATCCCCTCGGTATTTGGTATCGATTGGATACCACAAAGGAGCTCCGCCATGAAAGTCGCACTCATCGGCGCATCGGGTAACGCCGGCTCGCGTCTCGACGTCTTCGACAAGGCGGGCCTCGTCGCATTGATCAAAGGTCATGACGCGGCGATCAGCGCGGTGCATTTCACCGAGAGCGATCCGAAGCTACTCATCGAGGCGGTGCGCGACTCTGGCGTAAAGAGATACCTCGTCGTCGGCGGCGCCGGCAGCCTCGAAGTCGCGCCGGGCGTGAAGCTGATCAACACGCCCCAATTCCCGGCGGCCTACAAGGCTGAGGCGGCCAAGGGCGGCGAGTTCCTCGAACTCCTGCGCACGTCGGCTGGCGACCTCGACTGGACCTTCCTTTCGCCGTCGGCGATGGTCGGGCCCGGCGAGCGCACCGGCAAGTTCCGGCTCGGCAAGGATCAGCTCCTGACCAGCGACACGGGCAGCAGCATTTCGTGGGAAGATTATGCGATTGCGGCCGTGGACGAACTGGAGAACCCAGCCCACATCCGCGAGCGGTTCACCGTCGGCTACTGACCCCGGTGATGGGATTGGGCGGGAGTCGCCGCCCTGCCCCGGACCAAAGCCAGAATCGACGTAGGCCCGCGTCAATCGCGTCGCTTTCGTCGTCGTGGGCGGGATCGCGGTGCGTTCGCCGGCGCTTCGACGGGAACACGGCGTCGAGGGCCGCCACTTCATTTTACATGACGGCCTGCCCAAGGACACACTGGGCATGCGCGTCTTTCTTGTTTCGCTCCAGCCGGGGAACGCGGAACAACGACACATACTCGACACCGCGAGAGACCTTTTCGCCACGATCATCGAGACGCAGTTGACGATCATCCGGAGCCTCATCGATCGGATTCCGAACCTGCTCCTCAATGTCGTCCTCGGATGGTCGTGCGTGTTGTTCTTCGGCTACGGGCTGCTTTCGGCAATCGATGCGCTGACCGTGGTCCTGGCCGCGCTCGGCGCGGTGTCGGTCGCAAGCGCCGTGTTCCTGATCCTCGAACTGAGCGACCCCTACACGGGGATGTTCAGGATGCCGCACGACGCGCTCGACCGAGTCATCGCGATTCTGACAAAGGGGTGGGAGGAGGCCGGCGCGCACGCGTAGGATGCGTCCGGGATAATGTCCGTGGGCGCGCGCTACGCCGCCATCAGCTCGGCCAGCGTCAGCGCGATCACCTCCGTCGCCTTGAAGAGGTCTGCGAGCGGCAGGCGCTCGTCCGCGCGGTGGGCGTTAGCTTCCTCGATCGTGTGCGGGCCGGCGCCATAGAGCACGATTGGCGTGCCAGCCTTCGCGTAATGGCGCGCGTCGGTGTAGAGCGGCACGCCGGAGGCCGCCACCGTCTCGCCCATCACCCGGCTCGCATGGCGGCGGAGCGTCTCGGTCAGCTTCGCCCCAGCGGGAGTAGGCGTCAGCGGTTCGGCGAGCAGTATGCGGTTCACCGTGACCTTCGCATGCTGGTGCAGCTTCGCCGCACCGGCGATCACCGCCCTGAGTTCCGCTTCGACCTCGGCCGGGTTCTCCTCCGGGACCATGCGGCGATCGAGCCGGAACGTGACCCGGTCCGGCACGACGTTGGTGTTGATCCCGCCGGAAATGAGCCCGACCGTCATCTGCGGCGAGCCGATGCCGGGAATTTTCGAGGTCCGCGCCGCTAAAGCGCCGCGCCAGCCGTAGAGGGCGGTCAGGATCGTGTTCGCGGCTTCGAGCGCGTCGACGCCGGTGAACGGCCGCGCGGCGTGTGCGGAGCGGCCGAGGACTTCGACCTCGAGATGCAGGCAGCCGTTGTGGGCGTTGACGACGGCGTAGGAGAACCCTGCCCCAATCGCGAGGTCCGGCTTCGACAGTCCTTCATCGAGGATTAAGCGCGGGCCGATCTCGCCGCCCGCCTCTTCATCGTAGGTGACGTGCAGTTCGACCGTGCCGTTGAGCTTCGCGCCGCTCTTCTCCAGCGCGAGCGTTGCAAAGGCGTAGGTCGCAATGTCCGATTTCGACACCGCGACGCCACGCCCAACCATCCAGCCGTCGACGACCTCGGCGCCGTAAGGGTCGTGCGTCCAGTCCGCGCCCGGCGGGACGACGTCGCCATGGGCGTTGAGCGCGATGGTGGGGCCGCCCTGCCCAAATTTTTTGCGCGCGATGAGATTCGTCGCCGAGATCATGCCGTTCGCGCGCACGAGCGCGTCCGGAACCTTGTGGCGCTCGACCTTAAAGCCGAGCTTTTCGAGTAGCCCCGCGACCGTCTCCGCCGAGCGGTCGCAATCGCCTGGCGGATTGTCGGACGGAACTTTCACGATCTCGGCGAGGAAGGCCGCCTCGGCCTCCCTGTGCTCGCGCACGAAGTCGTGGATTGCGTTCTCGACCGGCATGGGCGTCCCCCGTTAAAATCAGCTGTCGAACCCCTCGACGCGCATGCCGTCATAGGCCGGGACGATATGCGCGGGCAGGCGCTTCCTGAGCGTCTCGTAATCGAGATCGGTGTGCAAGTTGGTTAGGATCGCCCGGCGCGGCCGCATGGCCTCGATCTCGGCGAGCGCGTCGTCGAGGCTGAAATGCGACGGGTGCGGGCGATAGCGCAAGGCGTCGATGATCCAGACTTCGAGCCCCTCGAGAAACGGTCGGCTCGCCGCGGGAATGCGTTTGACGTCAGACGTGTAGGCGAGGCCGCCGAAGCGAAACCCGAGCGCGTTGATATCGCCGTGGTCGAGATCGAAGGGCATGGCCTCGACCGCGCCGCCCTTTCCCTCGATCCGGCAGAGGCGGCCCGAGGTCAGCCTGACGTCGGTTGCGATCGGAGGATAGGAGCTGCCCCCGGGCGTCTCGAAGATATAGCGAAAGGCGTTGCGCACGATCAGCGCCGTCGGCTCGTCCATATGCAGATCGATCCGCCGCGCCATTTGCAGGCAGAGCGGGCGAAGATCATCAACGCCATGCGTGTGATCGGCATGCGGATGCGTGATCAATACGCCGTCGAGGCGCTTCACGCCGGCCTCGATCAACTGCTCGCGCAGGTCCGGTCCCGTATCGACGAGGACCGTCGTCACTCCGTTCGGCCCGATGTGTTCGACGAGCGCGGAGCAGCGCCGGCGGCGGTTCCTCGGATTGGCCGGGTCGCAGGCGCCCCATCCCTGCGCGACGCGCGGCACGCCGGCCGACGACCCGCAGCCGAGGATCGTCAGTCGAAGGCTCAATGCGGGCGTCCACCGAGCTTCGGGAAGACGCTGAGCGCATTGGCGCGAGTGGCGTCGGCGAACGCTTCCGGGGCGATCCCCCTGGCTTCGGCGACGACCCGAGCGGTGTCCGCGACGAAGGCGGGTTCGTTGCGCTTGCCGCGATGGGGGACCGGCGCGAGATAGGGCGCGTCGGTCTCGATGAGAATGCGGTCGAGCGGAACGTCGCGGGCGATGGCCCTGAGTTCGTCCGACTTCTTGAAGGTGACGACGCCGGAAAACGAGATCGAAAGCCCGAGATCGAGCCCGGCCTCGGCGAGTTCGCGCGACGAGGTGAAGCAGTGAAGGACGGCGATGAACCTCCCCTGCCCCATCTCTTGCCTGAGGATAGAAGCCGTGTCGTCCTCTGCGTCGCGCGTATGGATCACGAGCGGCAGGTTCATCTCGCGCGCCAGCGCGATCTGGCCGCGAAATACGGCTTTCGCGATCTCGGGCGGGGCGTAATTGTAGTGGTAGTCGAGGCCCGCTTCGCCGATCCCGACGCATTTGGGATGCCGGGCGTAGCGGCGCATGGCCGCGAAATCCGCCGCCGCCTCGCTCGCGGCCTCGTGCGGGTGCGTGCCGACAGTGAAAAAGACGCTGTCGTAGCGCTCGGCGATTTCGACGAGCCGCGCCGCCTTCTCGACCCGCGTGCCGATGGTGATCATCCGCTCGACGCCAGCGGCCTGCGCGCGCTCGACGACCCCGTCGAGATCGTCGGCGAAGTCGGGGAAATCGAGGTGGCAGTGGCTGTCGATGAGCGTCAAATCCCTTCTCCCCTTGCGGGAGAGGGGGCGCGGGCCCTCCTTGTGCTCGCGACGAACCAATGAGGGCGATATCGGGTCACGTCGCCGCCTCGGGCTCGACGTAGCGCGGGAAGATCGGCTGCGGCGCAGGCAGCGCCCTGCCCGGCTCGAGCCGATGCGGCGCTTCGAGCTTGCCCGCGGCGTCACCCGCATCGACTGCGGCGAAGGCGCGCGCGTCGTGCGAAACAGCCAGGAGATCGAGCAGCTTCCCCATGCTGCCCGGCATGATCGGCTGCAGCAGAATTGCGGCGATCCGTAGCGTCTCGATCGTCACGTAGAGCACGAGCCGCATGCGCTTCGGGTCGGTCTTGTTAAGCTTCCAGGGCTCGGCGTAGGCGAAGTAGCGGTTCGCCTCGGCGACGACGTCGAAAACGGCGCCGACGTAGAGGTGGATGAGAAAGCTCTCCATGTGCCGCCGCGCTTCACAGATCAGCGCGTCGGCGCGCGCGAGCATGGCGATATCCTCCGGCGCCGATGTGGCCTCACGCGGGTCCGGCACGCGCGCTTCGCAGTTCCTGGCGATCATCGTGAGCGAGCGCTGGGCGAGATTGCCGATGTCGTTGGCGAGGTCGGCGTTCATGCGGGCGACGATCGCCTCGTGCGAATAATTTCCGTCCTGCCCGAACGGGACTTCGCGCAGGAAGAAGTAGCGGATCGGATCAAGGCCGTAAGCCGCGACGAGGCTCGCCGGGCTAACGACGTTGCCGACCGACTTCGACATCTTCTCGCCGCGATTGAACAGGAATCCGTGCACGACGATCTGCCGCGGCAGAGGCAGCTTCGCCGACATGAGAAACGCGGGCCAGTAGATGGCGTGGAAGCGGGTAATGTCCTTGCCGATCACATGCGCGTCGGCCGGCCAGAATTTCGCCCGCGGGGCCTGCTCGTCGGGAAAGCCGGTCGCCGTGATATAGTTGGTGAGCGCGTCGACCCAGACGTACATGACGTGCTTCGGGTCGCCCGGCACGGGCGTGCCCCATGCGAGCGTGGCGCGGCTGATAGAGAGGTCGGTGAGACCGCGCTTCACGAAGGCGACGATCTCGTTGCGGTATTTTTCCGGAGTGATGAATTCGGGATGCGCTTCGTAATGCGCCAGCAGCCTGTCGGTCCAAGCCGACAGACGGAAGAACCAGCTCTCCTCCTCGACCCAATCGACCGGCGCGCCCGTCGGCGCGAGCTTCGTCCCCTCGGGCCCGGGCGTGAGCTCGCTCTCGTCGAAATAGGCCTCGTCGCGCACCGAGTACCAGCCGGAATATTTCGACAGATAGACGTCGCCGTTGGCCGCCATCCGCGCCCAGATCGCCTGCGCGGCGCGAATGTTGCGGGCCTGAGTCGTGCGCACGATGTCGCCGGCGCGCGCGTTGAGAAGCTCGCCCATCGCCTCGAATTCGGCCGCGGTACGGTCGACGAAGGCTTGCGGCGTCACGCCCTCGCGCGCCGCCGTCTGCTGCACTTTCAGGCCGTATTCGTCCATGCCGGTGACGAACAGCGTCTCGCGCCCGTCGAGTCGCATGAAACGCTGGATCGCGTCGGTTGCGATGCGCTCGTAGGCGTGGCCGATATGCGGCGCGCCGTTGGCGTAAGGGATCGCGGTTGTGATGTAGAACCGGCTCATGCGCGCTCGTCTAGAGCATTTTCCGGGCGATGGGAACTTGGCTTGCGCGCCTGCTATTCCGCGCGCCTGCGGGGCCTCGCAGTCTCGGCGATCTCGGCGAATATCGTCAAGACGTGCAGCTTTCGGTCAAGATTGAGCGCTTCCGTCTCGCGCTGAGCCTCCCGGATTCGATCCCAAACGCCGCCGATTTCCTCGACGCGCGACGCCGAGCCGGCGGCCTTCAGGGCATAGTCGGCGAGCCAGTCGTACAGCGCGCGGTGGAAGGTCTCATAGGCCTCCGCGGCACCGCGCTCCGCCAGCGCCTCGGCGAGCTTTGCGGCGGCGCGCGGATCCGGTCGCGGGAGGCCGGCGATGGTGGAGTCGATCAAGGCGCCGACCCCCTCCTCGTCCGGCGAGAGACGCGCCAGCGTCTCCCTCACCGAGCCGCTCGCGCGCCGCGCCGCGCCCGCGATCTCGGCCGGCTCTGTTGCGCTCCACGACGACCCGAGGCTCGCGATGACGTCGGCGATCTCCCTTTCCGACAGCGCGTCCAGCCGCAAGTGGCGGCAGCGCGAACGGATTGTCGGCAAGACTTGCCCCGGCCGGTGCGAGACGATCAGGATCAGCGAGCGCTGCGGCGGCTCTTCGATGATTTTCAGGAGCGCATTGGCGCTGCTGCGGTTCAGGTCTTCCGCGCAGTCGACGATCGAGACGCGCCAGCCGCCGAAAGCGGCCGACATCTGGAAAACCTGCATCGCGCGGCGCACGACGTCGACGCCGATCTCGCTGGCGAATCCCTTCGTCGTGAGCCGCCATTCGCGCCGGATCAGCGAGAAGTCGGGATGGGCGAGCGCCGCGAGCAGGCGCGCGGCGGAAGCGTTCGGGTCGACGTGGAGATCGGTCGCCTCACGGACCGCGCGTGCGGATGGGTCGGGATTGGCGAGCACGAACCGGGCGAAGCGCCAGGCGAGCGTCGCCTTGCCAACGCCCTCCCGCCCCGCGAGGAGCCAGGCATGGGCCAGCCGCCCGTCGCGATAGGCCGACAGCATCTCCGCTTCGGCGGCCTTGTGGCCAACAAGGCGCTGCGCATGGCGCGGATGCGGCGCGTCCGGGAAGGCGTCGCTTTCGGGCAGGTCCTCGAGTTCCGCGTGCGTCATTGCGCGGCCGAGTTCATGACGTCGGCCGGGTCGAGGCGGGACACGACCGCGGACCAGATGTCCTCGGCGACTTCCTCTTCCCGCTTCAAGGCGTCGATAACGACGCAGCGTCGCGGTTCCGCGGCGGCAATCTCGAGGAATGCACGGCGCAGCGTCTCGTGGAAAGCGAGCCCCTCGGATTCGAAGCGGTCTGCGCCCTCCCCTTCCCGCCGGTTGGCGGCACGCGCAAGGCCGGCCTCCGCCGGGATGTCGAGGATGAGCGTCAGGTCGGGCGCGTTCGCGCCGACTGCGACATGTTCGAGGCAAGCGATGAAGCCCGTGGGAAGCTTGCCAGCGGCGCCCTGGTAGGCACGGGTCGAATTCGGCGAAACGGTCGCAGACGACCCACGATCCGCGTTCGAGCGCGGGGCGGATCGACTGCGCGAGATGGTCGATCCGGGCAGCGGCGAAGGTCAGAGCCTCGGCTTCCGGGCCGAACTGGGCGGCAAAGCCCGACAGGATCGCTTCGCGAAGGACTTCGGCGTGCGGCGAGCCGCCGGGCTCGCGGGTCCGCACGACGTCGAGTCCCGTGACCTTGAGCTTCTCCTCGAGACGTTTCGCCTGCACGGACTTGCCGGCGCCCTCGCCGCCTTCGAGGGTGATGAAGCGGCCGCGCCGGGCGATCATTCGCGCTTGAGCGCCCGCCGCACCGCGTCGCCTGCGAGTTCGATCCCGGCGTCGAAAGCGCGGCGGGTCAGGCCGCCGAGCGCGACCGCCGCGCCGGTCTTGAGCGGCGCGTCGACGACCAGCGTGTCGCCGCGCCATATCTTCAGCCGTCCAGCGTCCTTGCCCGGCTCGACCGGCGCCGCAAGCGGCCCCGTGTAGACGATCTTCGCCACGAGCTTGTCGCTTTCGCCGCGCGGGACGAACAGCGTGATGGGTTTATCCGAGACGAGCGGGACTCCGTCCGCCTCTCCGCCATAGACGGACGCCGTTCCGACTGTCGCTCCGGCCGCAAACAGCGTGCGATGGTCGAACGAATGGAAGCCGTAGCTGAACAGCTTTCGCGCTTCCTCAACCCGCTCGGTCGCCGATTTCAGCCCGTTCATGACGAGAATGAGCCGCTGATTGTCCTGGACGGCCGTTCCGACGATGGCATAGCCGCCATCAGCGACGTCGCCCGCTTTCAGGCCGTCCGCCCCAATGTCCATGGTCAACAGCGGGTTGCGGTTCAGTTGCCGGATCTTGTTCCAGGTGAACTCCTTCTCGCCGAAGTAGTGGTAATAGTCCGGATAGCCGCGGATGACGTGCGCCGCGAGGATCGCCATGTCGCGGGCGGTGACATGCTGGTCCGGGTCGGGCTTGCCGCGCGCGTTGGTGAAATGGGAATGCGTCATGCCGAGTTCGGCGGCGCGTTTGTTCATCATCTCCGCGAAATTGTCTTCCGTGCCGCCGATGCCTTCGGCGAGCGTGATCGCCGCGTCGTTGCCCGACTGGATGATCAGGCCGCGCAGCAGGTCCTCGACCCTGACATGACTATGGAGAGAAAGGAACATGGCGGCGCCCCGCGAAGGCGCGCCGCCCTCGCGCCACGCCTTGTCCGAGACGTCGAAGTTGTCGTCGAGATGAAGGTGGCCCGCCTTCAGTTCGTTGAAGACCATTTCGGCAGTGAGGAGCTTGGCGGTCGATGCCGGCGGCATCGGCTCGTCGGCAGTCTTTTCAAAGAGGACCGCGCCGCTGTCGTAGTCCTCGAGCAGGGCGAACTGGGCGCTCGTGCTGAAAGTCTCCTCGGCCGCGGCGGGTTTCGCCGCCGCAAACCAGAGGACGAGCAGAGCAAGTCCGAGCCGGAAGCAGCTCACCGGAGTTCCTTCAAAGCGCGATCGCGGGCCCTACGCCCCCCGCGCGCCTCTCATAATGGATTAGGGAAGCAATGGAAAATGTCCTGCAGAAGTGCGGCGATTTGGCGACGCCGGCGCCGCTCAGTCGTCCGTCGCGCGCGCGGGCTTCACCTGATCGAAGGGATCTTTGCCCGTATGTTTGAAACGCTCGGCCGGGGGATCGGAGAAGTAGAGCGCCTTCTCCGCGGTCGCCTGAAGAAGCGGCCTTCGCGGCGGCATGACCGGCTCGGCGAGCGGCTTTGGCCGCGACGCAAGGACGATCGTCGAGGCGCGCGACTCGCCGAGGTCGAAGGGGCGCGGTGGGGGAAGCGGAATGGGACCGCGCGGCTGATGGATCGCGACGACCGTCCTTTCGCGTGGAGCGGGGATAGGCTCTGGCGGCGGCGCGAGCGCGGGCTCCACAGCGGCGACGCGGACGGGCTCAGGTTCAGGCTCCGGCGCTCGAACCGGTGGTGGGGGGGCGGCGCGGCTTTGCGACCAGAATGCGTCGAACAGCGACGGAGCCGGCTCCGCCGCCCTCGCCGTCATGACCGGCGGCGAATAGCCTTCGAGGTTGGCGGGCGAGCCATCGGTGCGCAGGCTCGCAAGCAACATTGCGTCGTCCGATCCTTCGATCGGGGCGCGCCCGACGTATTCGACCTTGATTCGCCCGGTGCCCTCGCCTTTGAAACCCAGTACGTCGGCCGCGCGCGAGGACACGTCCATCACCCGGCCGCCGTGGTAGGGGCCGCGGTCGTTGACACGCACGATGACCGAATAACCGTTGCCGAGATTGGTGACCCGCGCGTAGCTCGGCAGCGGCATGGTCGGGTGGGCGGCCGTGAGCGAGGCCATGTCGTAGACTTCGCCGTTGGCGGTGCGCCGCCCGTGGAATGCCGCGCCGTACCAGGAGGCCATGCCGACGGCGGTGTAGGACGACATTTCGGCCGGATAATAGGTGTGGCCGGCCACATGATAGGGGTGGCCGACCAGGTACTGGCCGCCGCCCTTCGGAACGGGCTGGCCATCGGCCACCACCTTCGGGCTCGCATGCCCGTATTTCTTTTGCGAGAAGTACTCGTGGCCGTGAGCGTAATGCTGAGCGACCTGCTGATTTGCGCAACCCGAAAGCGCCGCGGCGAGAGCGACGCTCGCGGCCCAGGGCCATCCCCTTTCGGCCGCGCGAGCGCCCAGTTCGAAACGCGATACGCTCATCGACGCTTACTCGTTGGCGCAGGGAAACCGGTTTGCCGCCGCAATTCGCGAATGCCGCGCCGACCCAAACGCCTTACCGATTCCTCGACATTGCATGCCACGTTTGATCCCGCTTCGTTTCAAATTCGCTAAGAATTGAGGCTGGCGCAACGCCCGTCGCCGGCGAGCAGCCGATCCTGCCCTTTTTTATCGGCGGCCCGATATCGGCCGCGGTCATAACATTTTCCCAGCGCCGCACCTGTGACGTCCAATCGCGGCGAGAAAGTGACCGGACCGCGGCCATGCGAGTCCGATTTGACGAGGGCCGTCAACAGCTTCCAAAAGGGAAGGCGGCATTTTGCTAAAAGAAAAAGCGGCCGAATGCGTGATCGCATCGGCCGCCAGTTATGGGATGACGAAGGATTCGCCGGGTGAGACCGTAATTCCGTCTTCCGGGTGGTGCTGATCCGTCGCCTCCCTGCGGCCGAAGAACGAAAGGTCCGAGGGGGGTTCAGAACCCTTTGTTCCCGGGCAATTAACCCGGCCCGGCCTGGTTGTATTTATAATAGTGGCGAACGGGTGTCATATGCAACCCGCATTGTAAAAGTTTGTCACAAATTTTTCATCCGGATGGCAATCTGAGACGGTTTCGGGGCTATAGACAGATGTAGCGGCCTTGCCTCGGCTCGTTTCAAACCCGTACAGGCTCGGTTGTTGCCGGTCTTGAATGGGCGAGGCGAAGTTACGCTTGTCAACTGTCGGTCAAACGACGGAAGTCGCCTTGGGCAGGCCTGGCTAATACGGTGCGATAATTGCAGAATAGGGCTATGCACTTGACTCAAGTGGCCCAAGCTGTTGTGGTTCGGCCGTGGCTGATTATCCCCGCACGGTGCTGGAGTTTCGCGCTTGGTTCGTAGACGAAGCAGCGTGCCTTGACTATGTCGCGCGGCTGCGGTGGCCGGAAGGCTTCCGCTGTCCGATATGCGGCACGGCGGATCATTGGGTGACGGCGCGAGGCTTGCGTCACTGCCGTCGGTGCGACCGACAGACGTCGGCGACGGCGGGAAGCCTGTTCGCGGACACCCATTTGCCCTTGCGCGTGTGGTTCGAAGCGCTCTGGCACGTGACCAGCCAGAAAGGCGGGACCAGCGCTCTGGGCCTGCAGCGGGTGTTGGGGCTGGGGAGCTACCGCACGGCGTGGACATTGCTGCACAAATTGCGTCGGGCGATGGTTCGTCTCGGTCGTGAGCGGCTGCAAGGCATGGTCGAAGTCGACGAGATTTTCATCGGCGGCCCGAACCCGGGCAAGCGTGGGCGCGGAGCGCAAGGCAAGGTATTGGTGGTGGTCGCAGCCCAACAGGCGGCCAAGGGGATCGGTCGCATCCGGCTGGCGCGCGTGCCCGACGCTTCAGCCAAGAGCCTGGAGGCGGCGATCACCGCCTCGGTTGAGCCTGGCAGCCAAGTGCGCACGGACGACTGGAGGGGTTACAACGGACTCGACCGGCTGGGCTATCGCCGCGAAATCGCCCGCGCCAGCGCGGACGTGGGCGAAAACCTGTTGCCGCTGGCCAACCGCGTCGCGTCGCTGCTGAAGCGATGGCTGCTCGGGACGCACCAGGGAGCCGTCAGTGTCACACACATCGACTATTACCTGGATGAGTACACCTTCCGCTTCAATCGCCGAACATCGGGATCGCGCGGACTGCTGTTCCTGAGGTTGATGCAGCAAGCCGTCGATCTCGGTCCGCTCCCCGCGAAAGAAATCCGAGGCGGCAGATCCCCTGTCCCCGGCACAACCAGTTGATCGAACTTGAGTCAAGTGCATAGCCATATTGCAGAATACATGGAGGGAGGGCGTGCGACCTCGATGCCGCGGCGCGAGGCCGAGACACCCTGGGAGGTGGACGAGTCCGGTCCCAACGCCAAGCATCTGCCGAACGAGAGACGGCTGACGGTCCTCTCGCCGTACGCGACCGCCGCGACTCGCTTGCTCCTATTCACCGGCTGCAGGCTGCGCGAAAATTTTGCGTCTCAAATGTCCGGACGTCGATTTTGACCGGGGAATGCTTCATCTTGCGGACTCGAAGACAGGCAGGAAGAGCGTCGTCTACGGCGAGCTGTTTGGCTGGCCGCTCGAGCGCGGGCCTCGGCCGGACTACTGGCGCATCGACACCGGCGCTCGGCCGCCCCGCGCCCAGTCGGGGGCGCGCGCAGCTGGGTCCATTATGTCCACGTGGCGTCGCTTGATGACGCCGTGGCCGACGCCGAGCGGCTCGGTGCGGTCGTGCTGCGGCCGAGGACGGCTGTGCCGCAGACGGCCTGGTATGCCGTCCTCGCCGACCCCGAGGGCAATATTTTTGCGATCTACCAAGAAGACCTCACCGCATTCGGGCCGCGGGAGACCGACACGTAACAGACGTAGGGACAGTGCTACGTTCCATTCTCTCAGTAACCCAAAGCCTCGTTCATGTGCGCTGACCAACAAGCAAAACGGAAGACCCACGTGCCCACGGAGCGGACGCCGTTCGAGCGCGTTGCGCTGATCCTCCAGGGCGGAGGCGCGCTTGGCGCCTATCAGGCGGGCGTCTATCAGGCGCTGGCGGAGGCGAACCTGCATCCCGATTGTGTCGCCGGCATTTCGATCGGCGCGGTGAATGCGGCCCTGATCGCCGGCAATCCGCCGGAAAAGCGCGTCCAGCAATTGCGCGCATTCTGGGAAACCGTGAGCCAGCCCCCGTTCGGGGTCCCCACCGCCCTTGGCGCCGACATCCACGGCGAGTACATGCACACCGTCATCAATCAGTGGCGCTCGATGGGCGTCCTGCTCGGCGGCGCGCCCGGCTTCTTCACGCCGCGCATGCCGCCGCCTTTCCTCCATCCGCCCGGCAGCCGTGAGGCGGTCAGTTTCTACGATGTCGCCCCACTGAAGAGCACGCTCGAGCGCCTGGTGGATTTCGACTTCCTCAATGCTGGCGCGATGCGCTTCAGTGTCGGCGCGGTGAACGTCCGCACTGGCAATTTCGTCTACTTCGACAGCACCACGCATCAGATCCGTCCGGAACACGTGATGGCCAGCGGCTCTCTGCCGCCCGGGTTTCCGGCGACCGAGATCGAAGGCGAGCACTATTGGGATGGCGGCCTAGTGTCGAATACGCCGTTGCAGTGGGTGCTCGACAGCAGACCGCGTCAGAATTTCGCGAGATCAAGCTTGACAGGGCGCAGGACCAACTGAGCGGCTGCGACAACATAGCCGCGGCCGCTGCGCCGGAGTCGCCCCGCTCTCATCGAGTACGAATTGTGTTGGAGAGAAACGATGCGCATGAATAGACGTGAGCTTGCGACCGGAGCCCTGAGCCTCGCGGCTGGGACAGCCCTAAGCTCCTTCGCGGCGGCAGAGGACGGCTTCGTGCCCTTCGAGGGGATCGAGGAGTTCGCCGTCGCGACCGACGCCTACATCTACGGCTATCCGCTATTACGCGGTCGGCAATCACCGAATCGAGTTGAGCGTCAGCATTGGAAAGGTGGAGCATCGGCATGAGTGTGTTCAAGACCGCCGCGTTGATAATTCTGTTATGCGCCGCCTCGGCACACGCGCCGCCGGCATCGGCGCAGCAGGACGCTAAGCCGCCTGCGAATCCGCCCGCCGGGGCCGCGGCGCCCCGGCCATCGAACCCAAGGCCATCGAACTCCTCGATGCGATGAGCGCGAAACTGGACGCGGCGAAGAGCATGTCGTTTTCGGTCAGGACCGCCTTCGAGGAGCCGGCGCGAAACGGCCAGCCGCTGTTCTACATGGTTCAGGCGTCCGTCTCCGTGGAGCGCCCGGACAAAATGAAGATCGTCACCTCTGGCGACGGGCCGCCGTCCGAGTTTCTCTATGACGGCAAGACGATCATGGAGTACCTGCCGACCCAAAATATGGTCGCAGAGACAGGGGCGCCGCCCGAGCTTGGAGCGATGCTCGATGACGTCTACGAAAAGTATGGATTCTACTTCCCGTTCATTCACTACCTTGTCGATCAATCGCACGAGAAAATGATCGACGGGCTCACGTCGGCTTTTGTCATAGGCCAGTCCAAGCTCGTCGGCGGCACAACGACCGATATGGTCGCCATCGCCAACGACCACGTCCAGGTTCAGATCTGGATCGGGTCCGACGATAAATTGCCGAGACAGCTGTGGCTGACATTCACCCACGCGCCGCAGAAGCCGCTGAGGATGACCGAATTTTCGGATTGGAAGCTCGGTCAGCCGATCGACATAACGCCGCCCAATACGCAAAGCGCAGAGAAGATCGACTTTGCTCGCCCCGACGCCGCCGCGGCCAAGTAACAATAGAACCGATTGAGGGCAATGAGATGAAAAGCTCAACAATACTGGGGTTCGCCATGCTGGCCGCGCTTCTGGCGACGGCGCCGGAAGAAGCGCTGTCTCGCGGCGGTGGCGGCGGAGGCGGAGGCGGACATTTCGGCGGGGATTTCGGCGGCGGGGATCGCGGCTACTCAGGCGGCGATGACTCGTGGCACGGAGGCGGCGTCGACGCCTCGGGGGAACCTGGCACAAGACGGTTATCATGCCGACGCCTACTATAGCGGCTATGGCGGCGCCGCCGCCGTCAACCACTACTATGCCAATGGCTGCTACAACTGCGGAGGCGCGGCTTGGGCCTCGGCCACGGCCATGGCGACGGGCGCCGCCGTGGCGACGGGCTACGCGATCGGAACGACCGTGGTGACGCCGCCGGCGAGTTCGGAGTGCCAGCATGAGACGGTCGTGGGGGTCCACTACTACGTCTGCGGCACGACGTGGTTCCGGCCCTACGCCGGCAACAACGGGCTCTACTACAAAGTCGTGTCCGCTCCGCGGTAGCTTGCGCGCCGATCTCGCTCAACGCGCAGCTCGTTTCGAAGAGTAAGTATCCCCCGGCAAAGCCGGGGGCTTTAAGATATACTGGCTCGTTCCCGCCGCCTAATGCCATTCGAAACGTTCGACCAGGCGTCCAACGACGGCTCTTCGCCCGCGACGGACTTGATGCTCGCCGGCTATGCGCCTCGGCGCTCTCGATGATGCGGTCAAGGTAGACAAACCACTCGGCAGCGTCCCCTGTGGTCACTCAGTGGTCACTTCGCTCATTCTTGAGCAATCGTCCCTCACCGGCTCACTCGAATTACGGTGGTTTTCAAGGAGTTAAATGGTCGGAGTGGCGGGATTCGAACCCACGACCCCTAGTCCCCCAGACTAGTGCGCTAACCGGGCTGCGCTACACTCCGACGGCGACCTTTATAGGCAGGCGCGAGACTCATGGCAATGCGCGCCGCCGCGCACCTCTTGGAACGATCATCCCGCTCGAGAGCGGGCCTGGACGAGGATTCGCTCGGCCTGGCGAATGTTCGCGAGCGCCTCCTGCAGCTCGGCCCGTTCGTCGGCCGTCAGTCTCTGCACGGAGCGCCTGGGGTTCGGAGCCGCAGCGTGTGGGTGTTCAACCTCGTCACGCGAGGCTCCGGCCGCCGCGGGGACTTGGTTCGCTTCGTCCAGCGACGCAGACGATTGCGCAGCCTCGAAGAGCGGCCGCGGCTCGAATGCGCCGTTGGCCAGCGCCTGAGCGCCCTGCTCCTTGAACAGCTTCTGCACGCCTTTGATCGTGTAGCCCTCGTCGTACAAGAGGCGCTTGATCACGCGCAGCCGCACGACGTCGTCCGGGCGGTAGTAGCGTCGGCCTCCCGCCCGTTTCAGCGGCCGAATCTGGGGAAAGCGCGTCTCCCAGAAACGCAGCACATGCTGCGGCAGGTCCATTGCGTCCGCGACCTCGCGGATCGTTCGAAAGGCTTCGGGGCTCTTCTCCATCTCGTCCGCTCGCCGACGCGTTTGCCGTGCAAGGGAGAATCAGGCTCGGTCCCTCGCCTTATGCCCCACTATCGGCCGAACGGCGCGAGAAGGCCAGATGCGCGCGACGAAACCCTAGTCGTCCTTGGCGGCGGCGCTGTCGTGCCCGTTGATCTTGGCCTTCAGAACGTTGGACGGCTTGAAGACCATCACGCGGCGCGGCAGGATGGGCACCTCGACGCCAGTTTTCGGATTGCGGCCGATGCGCTTTCCCTTTGACCGGACCACGAACGAGCCGAAGCCGGAAAGCTTCACCGTCTCTCCGCGCGCGGCCGCATCGCAGATTTCGTCGAGAACCGACTGAACCAGTTCCGCCAACTCGGTCCGCGACAATCCCACGCGCTGATAGACAACCTCGGAAAGGTCGGCGCGCGTCACGGTCTTGCCCGGTTCGCGCCCAGTTCTTGCGTTCGGCATTTCGAGCCTCGAAACGATGGCGCCCATGGCACGCCAGCCCTCATCCCTAACGTCGGGCGCGTTCGCGCTCCGACGCCTTTCTCACCGCCGTTTTGGACTTTATTTTCAAGTCCGGCAAGCCCATAAGCGCCCCTCGATCATGCGGCAAACGGATCGCTTTCACCAAGACTTATGACGCGCGACGCCGCAAAAGCGGCTTATATGCGCCGCCTTCCGCCAGCCTAACAAATGAGACAAGGAGAGTCGATTGAACCCGCCCGAAATTGAGGCGCCGGAGCGCATCGTTCTCGTAACCGGCGCCTCGCGCGGCATCGGCCGGGCGGTCGCGCTCGCATTTGCAAAGGCGAATGCGCATGTCGTCGCGCTCGCTCGCACGCAAGGGGCGCTCGAGGAGCTGGACGACGAAATCCGCGCGCTTCGCCCCGACGCCGAAAGCCCCGCGACGCTCGTGCCCCTGGACCTCCGCGACCATGCCGCGATCGACCGGCTGGGTGAGGCGCTCTATCAGCGCTGGGGCCGCCTCGACGCGTTCGTCGGCAACGCGGCGGTCCTTGGCGTTCTCTCGCCGCTGCACCATGTCGACCCGAAGGAATGGGACAATGTGATGACAATCAACGTCACCGCCAACTGGCGTCTCATCCGCTCGCTCGATCCGCTGCTGCGCCGCTCAGCGGCTGGACGCGCGGCGTTCATCACGTCCGGCGTGGCCAGCCGGGCGGATATGCGCGCCTATTGGGGCCCTTACGCAACATCGAAGGCCGCACTCGACGCGATCGCCCGCACCTACGCCGCAGAAACGCGCAATACGTCAAATGTTCGCGTCATGCTGGTCAATCCCGGCGCGATGCGAACGATGATGCGCGCCAAGGCGATGCCCGGCGAAGATCCAATGACGCTCCGCATCCCCGACGAGGTCGCGCCCAAGATCGTCGAGATCTGTTCGCCCGAGTGGACCGAAACCGGCAAATTGTACGACTTTCCCTCAGGTCGGCTGCTGAGCTTCCGCGCCCCGGACTAGCCGCAACAAGGCCAGCCTCGACGCTTGTCGGGACGCCGCCCCGCGGCGGTTCGTCCTGACGTTCAGAAGCTTCCGCTCTGCCAATCCCTGTTTTCACAGAAATTGGAACCAGCCTGAAGGCGAGACGTTAGAGGCGCAAATTCCCAGCGAGGAGAGCGCCCGATGGCCAGAGAGCCCGAAAAATCCGGACGAGAATCTGCCAAGCCAAAGACGGAAGACGAAGCCGGTTCAACTGGATCGCCCAGCGGATCGAAGGGAGGCGCCGCCTCGAGAGGCGCAGCCAAGAGCGCTGGGCAGGAAGCCGCCTCACAGGAAGGAGCCTCGAAGCAGTCTGTGGCCGAATTCCAAGGCGCTCGTCACCGGGAGCTCCAGGACGCTTTGGCCAAGCGCTCGGAGGAGAATGCCGACGCCCCCGCGATCGTGGAGGAGTTCGCCGCGGTTTGGCTGCCATACCACCTGGTTGAATCCGAGATCCTGGCGCCTGCGCTCGAGGACTCCGGAGCTGACCAAGGCAAAACGGCGGCCGTCAAGATCCGAAAGGACATTGTCAACCTGCTGCTCGCCGATCTGCTCGAGACGGGGGCCGCTGAGTTCGCGGAGCCGAGGCTGGACGCGTTGTCGGACGCCCTCGACGCCCTTGTCGGCGCCTCGAACGCGGGGCTGGAGAGCCTGTCGGGTGAATCCGAACGAATGTCCGCGTTGGGCTCGCAAATGAGCGCCCGCTACGAGCGCATCAAAAGGCGGTTCTCGAATCTGGATGAAAGCATCGGAGAGGCCATGGACATGCTGGCGCCGCGTAGCCTCTCTGTCTCCTCAAGACGCCAGCGGATACGAGGAAGGGAGAATGTAATGGCAAGGTACTCCAATATGCGCGAACGCGATGAGCAGGGCCGGTTCATGCCGGACGACGACCGTGAATATTCGCGGGGTGGCGGCTACCGCGGCGGCCAGGAGCGCGACGAAGCCGGACGTTTCATGAGCGAAGGCGGCCGGCGTCCCCGGAGCCGCTACGAAGACGAGTATGAAGGCGGGCGGCGGTCGATGAGCCGGGGACGCGACTACGATGAAGACGAACGCTACAGCCGCCGCGGCGAAGGCCGCGGGCGCGGCGGTTGGTTCGGCGATCCGGAAGGCCATTCCGAGGCGTCCCGTAGGGGTTGGGAAAGGTCCGACCACGGCGAAAGCGGCTGGTTCGGCGATCCGGAAGGCCATTCCGAGGCTTCGCGGCGCGGTTGGCGGAGCGGCCAGCACGGCGAAAGCGGCTGGTACGGCGATCCGGAGGGTCACTCCGAGGCCGCGCGGCGCGGCTGGGAACACGGGCACGAAGGCAACTACCGCTCGCGCTCGTCACGTTACGATGACGAAGACGACCGCCGCGGCGCTTACGAGAGCCGGCGGAGCAGCCGTTACGAGGACGAGAACGACGACCGCGGATATCGTGGACGCAGCCGCAGCGGCCATGGCGGCTGGTCGGGCGATCCCGAGGGCCATTCCGAGGCCGCGCGGAGGGGGTGGGAGCGCCGCGGCTGACCATGGGCGTTCGGCATTGAAGAGACGGAGGGGCCGATTGGGTCGCTCCGTCTCTTTTTTGCGCCGGCGCTAAGGGTCATGCTACCTGCGACGAGGGGAAGCTCCATTCCGAACGCAGAAGCTCAGACTTTTCCCTTTTTTGAAGACGAAGAGAGGAAGTCATCACCAGAGGTCTCGGCGGGCATTCGCCCGCCAACGTGAGTCATCACCTGAAGGGCGTCGCGTTTCCCGCCCACAAGCGCGATCTCGTGCGTCAAGCCAGAGACAACGGCGCCGACAACGATGTGCTCGAAGTCATCGAGGCCATGCCGGAGGCGGAGTTCGAGAGCATGGCCGATGTGATGAAGGCCTACGGCGATGCGGACCACCCGGAACGCCACGTGCGCTGAGCCCACGCCAAGCGCAAGAAGCAAAGGGGCGGCCCGCTGGCCGCTCCTTCTTTTTTGGCAGAACTTGGTCAGGCCGCGGCGCGGTTGACGCCGCCCTCGGCGATCGCGGTGAGCTTGTTGTCGGCGGCTTTTTCCTCGGCCAGCGTTTCCTGCAGCACCTGGGCGCAGTCGTTGCGGCCAAGGGCCTTGGCCCAGGCGATCAAGCTGCCGTACCGGGTCATTTCGTAGTGTTCCACAGCCTGCGCGGCCGCGATGAGCGCCGCGTCGAGCACCGTCTTGTCGGCCACCTCGCCAGCCACGTCGTCCGCCTCATCGATGATCCCGTCAATCGCCGGACAGGTCACGGATTCGGGCTTCGTGCCATGCATCTGGAAGACCCGCTCGACGTGATTCCTGGTCTCGCCAAGATGGGATTCGAACGCCGATTTGAGCTGCGGCGACGACGCCTTGGCGACCATGTCCGGCAACGCGCCGACGATGCGCTTTTCCGCGTAGTAGATGTCTTGAAGCTGATAGATGAAGAGATCGTCCATCGTTTTGATGTCCTTTGAGAAAAGGCCCATGAGTTCTAACCTCCTCGAGTGTGTAGAGACGGCGTGTGTCCCCGTAGCGTGAACGCGGGCCCCATGCGCTTGTTCCGGCGCCGCTTTCGCAAGGATTCGTCTCGAAAAAGCCGATGAGATTCGACTTGCGGGCTGCCTCGTGCGCCTGTATGAGAGCCGCTTCGTTGCGTCCCGCCGGGGGCTGAACGGAAGGCTGCGGCTTCTGCCGCGGTAGGACTTGAGAGTCCGGCTTCCCGTGTTCCCGCCTTCGAACGATCCGGTTCGAGCCTTTCCAAGCGGGCTCGAAGGGCTCCGCGCGGGTGCAAGTGGTTTATGAGGAAAGGCAAGAAATGGCTCTATACGAGCATGTGTTCCTGGCGCGCCAGGACGTGACCGCCCAACAGGTCGAGGCGCTGACGGAGCAGATCAAGACGAAAGTCGCCTCGCTCGGCGGCGCAGTCACCAAGGTCGAGCCCTGGGGGCTCAAGTCGCTGGCCTTTCGGGTCAAGAAGAACCGCAAGGCGCACTTCACGCTCCTCAACATCGCTGCGCCTTCCGAGGCGGTCGTTGAGCTTGAGCGCACCTTGAGCATCAACGAGGACGTGATCCGCTTCCTCACCATTCGCGTCGACGAGCACGAGGCGGGGCCCTCGGCGATGCTGCGCAAGCGCGAAGACTCCGATCGCGACGAACGCTCTCCTCGTTCATTTCGAGGCGACCGGCCCGATCGCGGCGACCGGCCCGACCGCGGCGACCGGCCGGATCGCGGCGACCGTCCCCCGCGCCGTCCGCGCGATGAAATCACCGCTGGAGCAAGCTAATGGCCGGCGCCCCCCGACGTCCCTTCTTCCGCCGCCGCAAGTCCTGCCCGTTCTCCGGGGCGAATGCGCCGAAGATCGATTACAAGGACACCCGCCTCCTGTCGCGCTACATCTCCGAGCGTGGCAAGATCGTGCCGTCCCGCATCACCGCCGTCTCGGCCGCCAAGCAGCGCGAGCTCGCACAGGCGATCAAGCGAGCCCGTTTCCTTGGCCTCTTGCCGTACGTGATTCGATAAGGATCGGAGCGGCCTCAGCCGCTCCTTCTCACTCGCGACCGTTAGCGTTCGGCGCTTGAGCCGGGCGCGGCGGCAGTTGGTGGCAAGCCCGCCTCCTAACCGCGAAGCCTTGCGGGACAGCGCCATGTTTCAAAAGCTCGCCGTCGCATTCGGCGCCGGAAGCGCCGCCGCCCTTCTGTTCGCGGTCAGCGCCGAGACGAGCCCGCTGGCGATGGCGCTCGCGTATCTCGCGCCGCTGCCGATCATGATCGCGACTTTGGGCTGGGACCTCGGCGCGGGGGCGATCGCGGCCGCCGTTTCCGTCGCCGCCCTGGCCTTGCTCGCCGAACCCCTGACCGGCCTCATGTTCGCGGCTTCGGTAGCCCTGCCCGCCTGGCTCCTGGCGGCGTTCTCCGTGACCCCGGTCGCGTGCTATTTTCCACGCGCGTCCTCGACTCACGCTTCCCCTGGCGCGATCGTCGCCTTCGCCTCGGCGATCGGAATCATCGGCGCGGTCGCCGTGCTGTCGTCGCTCATTGTCATCTACGGAGGCTATGCCGCAGCCGCGAAGCAGGTGACCGCCGCGATCGTCGCGCTCGCGGGCGACGCTTTGGAGGGCGCGACGGACACCGTCTCAGTCAAGGACGTCGGCGAGGCTCTCGTCCGCTTCGGCCCGGCCGCTATCGCCGCGTCGACCCTCCTGATGCTCTGCGTCAACCTCTACGCGGCTGCGCGCTCGACCGAGCTGTCGCACCGCCTCGCCAGACCCTGGCCGGACCTGCCCTCCTCCTTGCATCTGCCCTGGCCGCTCGGCGTTCTCTTCCTCGCCTGCGCCGCGGGCGCGTACGCCTTGCCTCAGCCCGCCTCCCAGTACGCGTCGATCGGCGCCGGCGGTCTCGGCGGCGCCTTCGTTCTGCAAGGCCTCGCGGTCGCGCACGCGCTCTCGCGCGGCCTCAAATTCAGGCTCGTGATGCTGACCGCGCTTTACGCCTGCTGCGTCCTGCGGGCGAAGTTCACTCTCCCCGTCCTCGCGGCGCTCGGTCTCGTCGACGCTTTCCTAAGGCTGCGCGCCCGTGTCGCGCTCATGCCCACCCCGGCTCCAAAACCACAAAAATAGGAGAAGAAAAAATGGACGTCATTCTATTGGAACGTATCGGCAAGCTCGGCCATATGGGCGACACCGTCCGCGTCAAGGACGGCTACGCGCGCAACTTCCTTTTGCCGCGCGGCAAGGCGTTGCGCGCCACCGAAGCCAACAAGAAGAAGTTCGAGGTCCAGCGCGCCGACCTCGAAGCGCGCAACCACGAGCTCAAGCGCAGCGCCAATGAGATTTCCGCCAAGGTCGACGGGGCGACCGTGATCATCATCCGCCAGGCCGGCGAGACCGGGCAGCTTTACGGGTCCGTGTCGGCGCGCGACATCGCCGAAGCCCTGACCGCGGCGGGCTTCGCCGTGCAGCGCAGCCATGTCGCCATCCTGCATCCGATCAAGACGCTGGGTCTGCACGCTGTGCCAGTCCAGCTGCACCCCGAGCTCGAGGCAAAGGTTACCGTCAACGTCGCGCGCTCGCCCGAGCAGGCCGAGCGCCAGGCGAAGGGCGAGGATCTCACCGTCCGCGAGCAAACCTCGATGGACGACCTCGGCCTCGAAGTCGGCAAGGCGCTCGCGGAAGCGGGCCCCGGCGAGAGTCTCGGGCGCGAGTAGGCTTGTGTCTCGGCGCGCCTTCAGCGAGGCCTCACTCGAACCGGAATTCGCTCACGTGCTGATATTCCGAATCGGGGCGGAGGACGCAGTCGGTGAAGTGGCGCCGGTGGGGCGCGTCCGGGAACGCCTGAGGCTCGAGACAGAGGCCGGCATGCGCGCCGTAGCGCTGGCCATCCAGCCCGGGCGCAGGGCAGTTGAGCTTTGCGGCGTCGTAAAACTGGACGCCGGGCTCCGTGCTGAACAACGACAGCGTCAGGTCGTTGAGCGGCGACCGTAGCCGCGCGACCGGCGCCAGACCGTCTGGGCCGAGGCTCGCGGATACGACGAAATTCGTGTCGTACGCCGTCCCGCTCGGGTCGCGCACCCGGCGCGGCGCGCGAAAATCATACGGCGTTCCGGCGACTGCGCGGATTTCGCCGGTCGGAATGAGCTCCGCATCCGCGGGCGTGTAGAATTCCGCGAAGATGGTCAGTTCGTGATCGAGGATGTCGGGCGATCCGTCTAGGTTGAAGTAGGAGTGCTGGGTGAGATTGACGATGGTCGGCCTGTCAGCGACGGCTGAGAGTTCGACCCGGAGCGTCGCCGGCTCGAGCATCCGATAGACGCAGGTTGCGGTCAGGGCGCCCGGAAAGCCCGCGTCTTCGTCGGGCGACTCGAGCGATAGCGCGACCGACGAGGCGTCGTATCCGCCCAGTTTCCAGATACGACGACCAAACCCATTCGGGCCGCCGTGCAGCGTGTGCTTCTCCCCGGGCTTGCGATCGAGCCGGTGCTCGACGCCGTCGAGCGTGAACGAGCCGTTGGCGATACGGTTGGCGAACCGGCCGGGCACGGCGCCGAAATGGGGCGAATGGGCGCGGTAATCGTCGAGCGTGTTCAACCCGAGCACGACGCGCTGCGGCGCCCCACGGGCCCGCACGACGAGGTCCCGCAGCACGGCGCCCCAGGTGAGGATCTTCGCGCGCGCGCCGGCCTTCGACCCGATTGTGACCTCGAAGACCGGAACGCCGTCGATCTCGCCGAACACTTGTGGGCTCACGCCGCCCCTCCCGTTGTCGAGCCTTGCCCGTCCAGTTCGGCCCGCACGTCCGCGAACACTTGTCGGAACATCGTGTCGGTCAGCCGCCCCGTGTTCGTGTTGTAGCGCGAGCAGTGATAGCTGTCGAAGAGAACCGGCCCGCCAGGTTCGATAGGATGCCGCGCTCCATGCGCGAACGGAAAGGACGCCTTGCGCGCCCCAAACGCGCGCAAGAACGTCTCATGCGCGATCCGTCCCAGCGCGACCACCACACGAAGGCGGGTCAGGGCCGCAATCGACTGGGTAAGGAAATTCCTGCACGCCGCGATTTCCTGCGGAGTTGGCTTGTTTTGCGGCGGCACGCAGCGGACAGCGTTGACGATTGCGCAATCGATGAGCCTGAGCCCGTCATCGGGGCGGCGGTCGTAGGCACCCGCCGCGAAGCCATAGCTCAAGAGCGTGTCGTATAGGAGGTCGCCGGCGTAGTCGCCGGTGAAGGGCCTGCCCGTGCGGTTCGCTCCCTTGAGGCCCGGCGCGAGTCCGACGATCATCAGGCGCGCCTCCGCGTCCCCGAACGAAGCGACCGGGGCGTTCGACCAGTCGGGATAAAGCACGCGGTTCGCCTCGCGAAACCGCGCGAGGCGCGGACAGATCGCGCAGTCGCGCGTCGGACTGACGTCAAACGCCATGGCCGCCCGAGCCTCAAGCGGGCGTCAGCCCATCCGTTACTCGCGGACCGGCTCCTCGACCGGTTGCTGCGGGTGGACGAATTGCGGGCGGCGATGGTTCTCGGAACGCACCGGCCGTTCGCCCGGATCGCGCCCGATCCGCTGCATCAGCTGGGCGAGATCGATGAACTCGTCCGCTTGGCGACGCAGTTCATCGGCAACCATCGGAGGCTGGGTTGCGATCGTCGACACGACCGCGACCCGCACGCCCCTGCGCTGGATCGCCTCGACCAGCGAACGAAAGTCGCCGTCGCCGGAGAACAGGACCATGAGGTCGACGTGCTCGGCCATCTCCATCGCGTTGACCGCGAGCTCGATGTCCATGTTGCCTTTGACCTTGCGCCGTCCAGTCGAGTTGACGAACTCCTTCGTCGGTTTGGTGACGACTGCGTAACCATTGTAATCGAGCCAGTCGACCAGCGGTCGTATCGACGAATATTCCTGGTCGTCCACCAGCGCGGTGTAATAGAAGGCTCGGATCAAACGGCCTTTGGCCTGAAATTCCTTCAGAAGCCGCTTGTAATCAATGTCGAAACCGAGAGCTTTTGCGCTGGCGTACAGATTGGCGCCGTCGATAAAAAGGGCGATCCGTTCAATTGAGGACATTTTGAGTTTCTTTTCGTTGCAGTGATTGACGATTAGATTGCGTACATAAGCGAGCTCTGGCGAGGGAGTTGCTGCCAAACAAGACATCATCAGAAAACGAGTTCAAGCCTGAATTTGTGGCGTTCACAGCGCATCCGTTTGATAACGCGAGCGCTTCCCCCTGAAGCCATCCATCCCGAGCCGACGTCCGTTCAACCGACACAACCTATTTGCTCCTTAGAGGATAGGCGCCAGGCGAGCAAATTTCCATAGTCGGAAGAATCAAAATGTGCGTGCCTCTGGACATCGCCGGTCGAGATTGACGCCCCGGCTCGAGTGGCGTCTGCTAGGCGAGCATTGGAGACGGTCATTTTCGGGCCGTCGGGCTTTGGAGGGGTCATGAAACTGGTGCGTTACGGCAGAGCGGGGCACGAAAAGCCGGGTCTTATCGACGGCGCCGGAAGGTTGCGCAGCCTCGCCGAGGTCGTTGAGGATATCGACGCGGGCGTGCTGGGGCCACGCGCGCTGGCGCGGCTCGGGCGACTGAAGCCCGAGGGCCTGCCCCCCGTCCGGGGCGCGCCGCGGATCGGGCCCTGCGTCGCGCATGTCGGCAACTTCATCGCCGTCGGCCTCAACTACGCCGACCATGCGGCCGAGTCGGGCATGCCCGTCCCCAAGGAGCCGGTGCTGTTCACCAAGGCGCCCTCGTGCATCGTCGGGCCGAACGACGACGTCGTCATCCCCAAGGCCTCGCACAAGCTGGATTGGGAGGTGGAGCTGGCGATCGTCATCGGCTCGCGCGCCAGCTACGTCAGCGAATCGGAGGCGCTGTCGCATGTCGCGGGCTACTGCATCTGCAACGACGTCTCGGAGCGCGAGTTCCAGTTGGAGCGGTCGGGGCAGTGGGTGAAGGGCAAGAGCGCGCCGACCTTCGGACCCCTCGGGCCCTGGCTCGTGACGCCGGACGAGATCGCGGACGTGCAGAAGCTCAACATGTTCCTCGACGTCAGCGGGGAGCGCATGCAGACCGGCTCGACCGCGACCATGATCTTCGGCGTCAAGACGCTCGTCTCGTACATTTCGCAATTCATGATCCTGGAGCCGGGCGACGTCATCACGACCGGCACCCCACCCGGCGTCGGCTCCGGCAAGAAGCCGCAGCGCTTCCTCAAGGCGGGCGACACGATGTCGCTCGGCGTCGACGGGCTCGGGCGGCAGGCGCAGCGCGTCGTCGCGTGGAAGGCGGATTGACGAGGTCGCGCCTCTGGTCCTGGACCGGGTTCGCGCTCGCGGCCGCTTATGCGGCCGTGTTCGCCGCGCTCTATCTCGACTATCTCGGGCGCGCCGGGACGTGGTTCGCCGATCTGCCGCTGGTCCTTGCCGCCCTGCCCTTCACGCTCGTCATGCGGGAATTGAACGGCGGAACCTTCGACTTCGCCGGCGACATGACCTTGTGGGTCGTTGCCGCCGCGCTCTTCTGCTCAGGCCTGGCCTATCTCGCCGGATTTGTCGTGGAGGCGGCGATCCGCGCCCTCGCTCGCGCCGCCCGCCCCGCCCGGTGATCGCGGCCTGCGCCCGCGTCGCAATCCTGTTAGGATGCTCTGCCAAAGGCGTAGCTCACCAGGGGAAAACCCGATGCGCATCGAGCCGGTCTTCTTGTTCGATCTCGACGGCACGCTGGTCGACAGCGTCTACCAGCATGTGCTTGCGTGGAAGGAGGCGCTCGACGTCGAGGGCATCGACCTCTCCGTTTGGCGCATTCACCGCAAGATCGGCATGAGCGGCGGCCTCTTCACCAACCAGCTCGTGCGCGAGACCGGCGTCCCGATCGACGAGGCGCGTGGCGAGCGGCTGAGGCAAGCCCATGCCCGCGCCTACCGCCGCATGGCCGACCATATCCGCCCGCTGCCGGGCGCGCGAGATCTCCTGGCGTGGTTGACCAGCGTCGGCATTTCCTGGGCGATCGCCACCAGCGGGCGCATGGAGACCGCGGCGGTCAACCTCAAGGCGCTCGGCGTCGATCCGGCCAATAACCCGGTCGTGACGCGCGATGAGGTCAAATACGCCAAGCCCGACCCGGACCTGTTCCTGGCCGCGGCCGCGCGGCTCGGCGCGCCGATCGAGACCGCAGTCGTCGTCGGCGACAGCATCTGGGACATGCTGGCGGCGGCGCGCTGCCGGGCGCTCGGCGTCGGGCTCCTGTGCGGCGGCTACGGCGCGGAGGAGCTGCAGAAGGCGACTGCGTTCCGGGTCTACGAGGACCCGTCCGACCTGCTCGCGCATATCGACGAGCTCGGCGGGCGTCGGTAGGCGGCGGCCCCGCCTCATCGTCCGACTTCATCATGGAAAGCGATGCGATTACAATGGATTGCGTTGTCTTTTTCATGAGACATGCAAGTTGCGCGGGCGGACCCGGGCTTCAGTCGCCTTCACTTCCTTGGATTTTCTTGGATTTTCTTGGATTTGGCCTGAATTCCCCTCGACCGGCTTGGATTCGCGCCTTGGATTTGTTTGGATTTCCTTGGATTCCTTCGTCCGAATCGGGACTTTTCAAAGGGTTAGAAGCATTCAGCTTGAAAAAAAAATAATGCAGTCCCTTTCCTGAGCAATCTCACAGCTGTCCCGCGCCATTCGCGATGGCGCCCGACATCTCTCATGGGCGTCCCGAGCAACTCGGGCCAACCCGATTCCAGGCCCGCCTAGGCGGCGCACGCTTGCCGCAAGGTCCCATGTTTTCCATTGCGCCCTTCCTCCGGCCGGGCCGCCTGGACCTTGCCGTCCGGGCGCGGCGTTGACGAAACCAAAGACAATCCTAGCGCTATTTCCGATTATCAGCAATACATAGTTTCAGATTCGACAATCCGCGAATACGGTCCCGCCGACAGGTAGCCTACCGCCCCAGCATCAGCATCAGGTTCTGCACCGCGGCCCCTGACGCGCCCTTGCCGAGGTTGTCGAACCTGGCGACGAGGAGGGCGTGGCGGCGGGTCTCGCTCGCGAAGACGTGGATTTCGAGGTCGTTGGTCCCGTTGAGCGACTCGGGCTCGATCCGGGTCTCATCGTCCGCCTCGGCGACACGCAAATATTTCTGGCCGCGGTAGTGCTCGCCAAACACGGACCGCAGGTCGGCGCCCTTCGGCTTGCCGGGCAGGGCGTCGAGATGTAGCGGCACGCTGACCAGCATGCCCTGCCGGAAATTGCCGACCGAGGGCACGAAGATCGGCCGCGAGACCAACCCCGAATAGCGATGGATCTCAGGCAGATGCTTGTGCTCATGGGTAAGCCCGTAAAGCTCGAACGCCGGCGCCTTTCCGATCTCGTAAGCCTCGATCATCGATTTGCCGCCACCCGAATAGCCGCTGACCGAGCCGATCGAGACCGCCATGTCCTTCGGCATGACGGACGCCTCGATCAGTGGGCGCAGGAGCGCGATCGCGCCCGTCGCGTGGCAGCCGGGATTGGTAACCTTTTTCGCCTTCGCGATCCGCTCGTCCTGCCCCGCGATCAGCTCCGGAAAGCCATAGGTCCAGCCGGGCGCGACCCGGTGCGCGGACGAGGCGTCGATGACGCGCGGCGCCCTCTCACCCATGCCCTCGACCAAACGCGCCGCCTCCTTGGCCGCTTCGTCCGGCAGGCAGAGGATGACGACGTCGACCTCCCCGTAGAGCTTCTGCTTCGCCACCGGGTCCTTGCGCGCCTCGGGGGCCAGGCTCGCGAGCTTGATCCCGGGCGCGCCGGCGAGCTTGTCGCGGATCTGCAGGCCGGTCGTGCCGGCTTCGCCGTCGATGAAGACGGTCGCCGTGTCGAGCGGAGTGTCTAGCTGGGTCATGGGGCGGCTGGTCCCGAGGCCATCCGTCAGCGGGCGGCGCGGTTTCAGCTGCGTCTCTCATCCAATTGTTTGTCGCGGTCAAGACGCGGTCGCCGCGGAGCCCGAGGCGTCGCCGGGATTTTGCTTGGCGAGAGCTCGCCTTTGGGCGTCAAACGCGCAGGCGGTGTTGGAAAAGCTTGCGCGCGGGGCTTGACCGAATATTAACTTTCGGTAATGTTAGGGCACGGCGGCGGGAGACGGTCTTGGAGCGCGTCGGGGCGGGCACTCAGGGGGTGGGGAATGGTCGGCTCCCGCCGTTCGCCGCCCTGAAGGCGTAGCGCGAATCCGCGTTTCGATTCTCTTCACGGCTCGATGTGACACTCAGCGGGGAATTGCGAGCGCGAGCTCGCGCTTTTTTGCAATGCGGGACGGGGCGGCAGTTTTGATACCGAGACGACTGCTTGGCGTCCTCGTCGCCTTGTTGGCCGGCTTTTCGACCGCTCTGGCGGAGGTTCACGACATCAATTCATCGAGCGGCGGGGGAGCCGCGGATGTCGAGCGCCTGTACTCTCCAGCCTCCAATGCGGGCGCTCCGGATAGAAGCGCGTTGGATGCGTATTCTCCGGTCGCGACCGCGTCTCCTCGGTGGTTCGAGGCGGTGCTCGGGTGGACAGGGATCGAAATATGGCTGGTGATGCTGCGGGACCAGTTCCTGGCGGATACAACCAATTCTCTGGGGGACTCAGGTTTGAGGCTGGTCTTCCGGGCTCGGCGCCGTTGCATAGAGGCGATGCCTTATACTTGGCGAATATCACTGCGGCAGGAACAGGAAGTTGCAGCAACAGTCCCTCGAGCCAACAGGCTCGTTGCGAAATAGAGCAAGATCTGTTCTCAACGGGCTGGACAAATCCCTATTCCGGCGCCAGCCCATCGCTTGATTTTGCGCCGACCGGGCGGATCGGAGGCGGTATCTATCTTCCTATCAGGGACGAGATGTCGCTTGGCGAGTTGGAGGGCCTGAACCAAGCAATGTTCGCTCCGCGGTTTGGCGCGGGGCGCGGTGGGGTCTCCGCGTCGGAGAGCACGCTGAACGGCCGTGGGGTTTCCGCGTCGGAGAGCACGCTGAACGATGCAACAGTCTACGACCCCGGTCCGTCAGCGCCGGGCCCTCAATGGTCGCCCGGAGTGACGTCCGACCTGCTCTACCCAGGCCCTTCGGTTCAACAGATCCCGGCCTCGATCCCCGAGCCCTCGATCCCGGTCATGCTCCTAATCGGCGTCGGCTCGCTTGCGCTCGCCGCCAGGAAGAAGCGGACTTTCCGCCGACGACCTTAATGATTCCGCCTGAGATCAGGGCGTCTGGGTGGCGGCGCTGCGCAAGATTTCGATCCGCGCGACGTGGCAGAACTGGCTCCACCCTCCATGACGTAGCCCGGGGAGGCGCAGCCGCGCTGGCATGAAGATGGGCGGGCGCGACCCCTGCCCCGCGCCTACCGCCCCGCCTCCGCGACGTCGATGACCCGCATCTGCGCCCGCTCGCGCCCTCGGTAGCGGTTGACCGAGAGCGTCCCGGCGAGATGGACCTGAGAGCCCTTGAGCCGGACCAGCGCCTCGCCGAGCTTCTTGCCCACCGCCCGGAACGCCACCGCCTCGATCGGCGCACCGTCGCCCGCGACCGCGCGCAGCCTGAGATGCTCCGCGCCCGCGCCGACGGGCATGACGTCGGCCAGCCGATGGCGCGGCAGGACGAAGACCGGCTCGGGATTGCCCGAGCCGTAGGGTCCGGCGGCTTCGAGCTTCTGCGCCAGCTCTGGTGTCGCGGCGCTCGCGGTCATGGCGGCGTCCACGGCCAGGCTTGCTTCCGCGCGGACGCGCGCGACCGGTTCGCCAAGCCGCTCCTCAAGGAAGGCCCGCCATTCGCCGAACCGGCGCCGCTCCAGGGTCACGCCCGCGGCCATCGCATGGCCCCCGCCCTTGACGAGGAGCCCAGCCTCGACCGCGGCGCGCACGGTCCGGCCGAGATCGACGCCGGCGATGGAGCGGCCGGACCCGGTCGCGTGGCCGCCCGAAAAGGTGAGCGCAAAGGCGGGCCGGCCGAACCGCTCCTTGAGGCGGGCCGCGATCAGGCCAACTACGCCCGGCGGCCAGCGTTCGCTCGCCACCACGACCGCCGCGCCGCGTTCCTCGAGGCCCAGCGCCAGCAGCGCCTCGGCTTCCGCCTCCGCCAGCGCCTCGATCTCGATCAGCTGTCGGGCGCGATTGAGCCGGTCGAGCTCGGCGGCGATGGCGCGCGCCTCTAGGTCGTCGGCGGTGGTCAGGAGCCGCGCCCCGAGCGCGGCGTCGCCGATCCGCCCGCCCGCGTTGATGCGCGGTCCGATCATGAAGCCGAGATGGTAGGGACGCGGCGGCCCGTCGGCGCCCGCGACGTCGAACAGCGCGGCGAGCCCCGGACGGCGCCGCTGCCGCATGACCTGGAGCCCCTTGACCACGAAGGCGCGGTTCAAACCGATGAGCGGCACGACGTCGGCGACAGTCGCGAGCGCGACGAGATCGAGCGCGGCGAGCAGGTTCGGCGCTTGCCGCCCGTCCCAGAAACCGGCATGCCGAAGCGCACGGTTGAGCGCGACCAGCCCCATGAAGACGACGCCGGCGGCGCAGAGATGGCCGAGGCCGGAAAGGTCGTCCTGCCGGTTGGGATCGACGAGCGCCAGCGCCTCCGGCAGCGCCTCGGGCGCCTGGTGATGGTCGAAGACGATGACGTCGAGCCCGAGGCTCGCGGCATGGGCGAACGGTTCGTGGCTCACGGCGCCGCAATCGACCGTGACCATGAGCTTCGCCCCGCGGGCGGTGAAACCTGCAATCGCCTCGGAATTGGGGCCGTAGCCTTCGGTGACGCGGTCGGGAATGTGGACGATCGTCTCTGAGCCGCAGGCGTTGAGGAATTCGCTGAGGAGAGCCGCGCTGCAGGCGCCGTCGACGTCGTAGTCGCCGAAGATCGCGACGCGCTCACCCGCCATCGCCGCGCGGGCGAGCCGCGCGGTCGCGGCCTCCATGTCCCGCAGGGCGAAGGGATCGGGCATGAGGTCGCGGAGCGCCGGATCGAGGTAACGCTCGACCGCGTCCGGCGCCACCCCCCTGCCCGCCAGGACCCGTGCGATCAGGTCGTCATGCCCGCCGATTTGCGTAATCGCGAGCGCCCAGGCTTCTCCCGCTGCATCGAGGCGCGGCCGCCAGGGCCGCCCGAGCGCGGAGGCTTCGACATCGAGAAAATAGCCGGAGGTTGTCACGCCCTTCCCTTCTCCCCTTGCGGGAGAAGGTGGACGCGCGAAGCACGGCCGGATGAGGGGGCCACGCCGCAGGGACTACGGCGATACGGCGCTGACCTGCCGGACCCCTCACCCCTAACCCGTCTCCCGCAAGGGGAGGGGGGGGCCGTTCGCCCGCCTCCGCTCATCCGATCCGGTCTTCCCCTCAAGCGAATCGCCTCGCCGTCATCCCGCCGAACAACACCATGCCAGAGAGCGCCGCGATCCAGAAGCTCGCCGGCCAATCGGAATAGGAAGCGACGGTCGGTCCTCCCCAGGCTTTTCACGAGCGCAGGCGAGAGCGCTGCCACGCGGCAGGCGTTCTGGCGACTTGACGTCGGGCAGAATCTAAGAGATATGAAAATGTGTTCATAGGTTAGTGGTGATGCTGACCGCCGATCAGACCAGCGGCCTTGCCGAGATGTTCCGCCTGCTTGGAGAGCCGAACCGGCTCTCGATCGTGGCAAGTTGCCTGGATGGGCCGCTGAGCGTGGGAGAGATCACCTCCCGGCTCGCGCTCAGCCAGTCGCTGGTCTCCCATCACCTGCGTCTTTTGCGGGCCGCGCGGCTCCTGAAGGCGGGGCGGCGGGGCAAACAGGTGTTTTACAGCATTCCCGACTCCCACGTCCGGGACATGCTGACGAACATGATCGAGCATCTCGCCGAGCCGCATGAGCGTGACGAAGAGATAACTGAAACAGGAGATATCCCATGACTGTAACCGTTGATCGAGTGAAATGCGCCTGCAGCGACTGCGTTTGTGTCGTCAGCGTCGATGAGGGCGTGAAGCGCGACGGCCGAATCTATTGCAGCGACGAGTGCGCAAACCACCACGCCAAAGGCGACGGCTGCCACCACGCCGGGTGCAAATGCCACGGCTGACGCAAGTCGTCACAATGCGGCGTAAAGGCAGGACGGAAGTCAAACCGTCCTGCCTAGCTTTCCGCCAGGAACGCAGCGATCATCCCAACGATGGAGTCGGCCTCTTCCTCGTAGAGGCCGAGCGATCCGGCGACCCAGCGCACGCGTACCTCTTGGCTGGTTGGAATCGCGGCCATTTCGGCCTTTGACTTCGGCGGCGTCGACTCGCCGCAAAGAATGAAGGTCGGCGCCGGCGGGGGCGCGAGGAGAGCCTGAAAACTGGCCCGATCGGAAAATGGGTCGAGCGCGCCGGTCACGAACGCGACCGACCCGAAGCGGGCGCCGGGTCGGCAGGCATGGCCTCTCTTGTTCGCGACGAAGTCGGGCGTGATGCGGCTCGCGTCCGCATAGACGTGGCGCCCATACATCATCGCAATCACCCGGGGTGAGTGTTGACCCGGTAGAGCGCCTCGCCGACGACCGGGGCGCCGACGAGCGCGCGCACGGCGGCATAGATCTTCGGGTGCCGCCCCATGGCGGTCGGAAGCGGACCTCGCCAGGTCGGCGCCAAGAGCGTGATCCGCCGCCAGACGCCCGGCCGCTCATGTCCAAGACGCAGTGCGTAGCCGCTGGCGTGCCCGGCGGCGATCACGGCGGCGCCGCTTGGCGTCGTCGCCGCCACGAAGTCGGCGAGGAAGCGAAGATAGCATTCCGGACCGTGTTCGAGCGGGCCGCGCGTGGATGAGCCAAAGCCCGGCCAATCGATGAGGGTGCAGGCAAAGCCGGACGCCGCCAAAGCTGACGCAAGCGGGCGCATCTCCTCTCGGCTCGAGACCGTGCTGAATGCCGGGAGCATGAGGACGGGCGCGCCGGACCCCAGCGTCTCGTAAATCGCCTCGATCGGCCGGCCGCGCCAGGCCCAGCGAAAGCTCTGCACTGTCCGGACCGTCAAATGCACAGTGCGGCGAAGGCGCGGCCGAACGCCGCCGGCGTCTCGTTAGCGTCCTGTCGCGCCGTCATGCTCTGTTTGCCTGCTCAACGATCATCGGCGTCGCCACCATCGACGCAATCGCAAGAATACGGCGAGAGAGCGCCGCACCCCAGTGCCTAAGTGTGACGTTCAGCCGGTGACGCAAGCCTCGAAGCCGCGCTGCAGTTCAGAGCGGTCGACATTGCGCCCGATGAACACGATCCGGCTCTGGCGGGGGACGTCCTCCTTCCACGGACCGATGAAGTCGCCGTCGGCGCCGACGACAAGGTCGTTGTCCACGCCGAGTTCGCCGAATTCGTTGATGATCACCGCATATTTCTTCCCATGGTTCTCGGAGAGAATGCGGTTGAGCAGGGTCGTCTTGCCGGCGCCGAGATAGCCGGTCAGGACGGTCACGGGGATTTGCGCGGGCTGGGGCGACGCGGTCAGCGACATGGCGGTCTCCTGGGGCTGTGGTCTTTGCAATGTTATAACATTTCAGTTGTCCACAATCTCCGACCCCATCTTCGCCCTGTTCAGGCCGCGAAGCGCCGCGCCGCCATCGCGCCGAAGAACACGATGCCGGAGAGCGCGGTGATCCAGAAGCTCACCGGCCAGTCGGTGTAGTAGGCGAGCGTCAGACCTCCCCAGGCTTCGGCCAGCGCAAGCGCGGAGGAGAGCGCGACGGCGGCGGCCAAGCGCCGCGTCAGGTTCGTCGCCGCTGCGGCCGGGCCGACCATCAGCGTGAACACCAGGAGCACGCCGACGATCTGGGCGCATTCGGCGACCGCGATCGCCACGATCGCCAGAAACGCGGTCGAGACGAAGCGCAGCGGCACGCCCCGCGCCTCGGCGAGTTCGGGCTGCAACGAGGCAAAAGTGAGCGGATGGACGATGAGGGCCAGCGCAGCGAGGCTCAAAGCCGCGAAAAGAGCAAGCTTCAGGAGCGCCGACGAGTCGATGCCGAGCACGTTGCCGAACAAGATCGCCTGGGCCTGCGTCGCCCCTGACGTATAGAAGTGCAGGAACAGGAGGCCCAGACCGAGCGACAGCGACAGCATCATGCCGATCGCGACGTCGCGCTCGGCGAGCTTCTCGCCAAAGAGCCCCATGCCGAGGCCGGCGACGAGGGTGAAGCCGACGAGGCCGGCAAATGGCGAAAGGCCGAACAGCACCGCTCCGGTCGCGCCGGTGAAGCCGACATGGGAGAGCGCATGGCCGGCGAAAGTCTGTCCGCGCAGGACAAGAAAGAAGCCGACGGCGCCGGCCAGGACCGCCGCGATCCCGGACGCGGCGAAAGCCGTACGCATGAAGTCGTACTCAAGCATGAGCGTCGTCGTGGTCGTGCGCGTGGCCGTGGGAGAACTCGTGCCGATGCGGCTCGCGCTCGACGTCGACGTCGCCCGCCATCACGAAATAGCGGTCCTTGATGTGGACGACTTCGATGTCCGAGCCATAGAGTCGCGACAGCACAGGGCCCGTGACCACCTTGTCGACCGGGCCGATTACAGCAGAACCTCCGCCGAGATAGAGGACGCGGTCGATCGCGTTGACAATCGGGTTGAGCTCGTGCGCGCTGAACAGGACCGCGACCTTGAGATCGTCGCAGAGGCGCCGCGCGGTCTCGACCACGTTCTTCTGATGCGCCGGATCGAGCGAGATCAGCGGCTCGTCGAGGAGCAGCAGGCGCGGCCGGCCGAGGAGCGCCTGGCTCAAGAGCACCTTCTGGCGCTCGCCGCCTGAAAGTTCGCCGATCGAGCGGCGGGCGAGATCGCGCGCGGCGACCTGGTCGAGCGCCCAGTCGATCTCGCGCCTTATCGCCTTGTCCAGTCTCACCAGGCCGAAGCGTCCGCCGAGCGCGGCGCTGGCGACGAGGTCCCAGCCTGTCAGCCGCGAGCCCGTGATGGCGCCGCGATTCTGCGGCATGTAGCCGATGGCGGAATTGCCGCGGGTGACCGGCTTATCGAGAATGGCGACGGCGCCCGAGGCGACGGGAACAAGGCCGAGCGCGGCGCGCATGAGCGTCGTCTTGCCGGACCCGTTCGGGCCCAGCATGCCGATGAATTCGCGGTCTTCCACCACGAAGCTCGCCGCCGAGAGGATGTCCCGGCGGCCGAGCCTGATCGTCACATCGTCGAAGCGGAGCGCGCTCACTGCGTCTTGGTCGCGAGCGCCTTGTCGAGCGCGTCCAATTGCCCCATCATCCATGCCTGATAGGTCGCGTTCGGGGGCTCGGTCTCGGAGACCCCAACGACCGGGATGTTGTTAGCCTTGGCTAGATCCACGAGTTTCCCCACCGCCGGTTCGCTCGCCTGGGCGTTGTAGAGCATCGCCTTCACCTTGTGGCCTTTGAGGTCGTTCTCGAAGCCAGCGACTTCCGACGGGGTCGGTTCGGCGTTGTTCATAATCGCCAGCGCATATTTCTCGTTGTGGACCTTGAGGCCGATCAGCCCGGCCTGGTAGCCGAACACCGGCTCGGACGCGGTGATGGGCTGGCCGGCGAAGGACTTGCGCATGGCGGCGATCTTTTCGTCGATCGGCTTCAGCGAATCGACGAACTTCGCGTAGCCCTGTTGGTAGTCGGCCTTGTGCGCTGGATCGACGGCGATCAAGTCGGCGACCAGCGCCTTCCCCGCGGCTTTCATATAGGCCGGGTCATACCAGAGATGTGGGTTGTCGCCGGCTTTATGGCCGACCAGCTTGCCGACATTGATTTCCTTGCGGCCGGGCGCGTTGTGGGCGCTGAGCAGCTTCTCCATCCAAGGGTCGTAATCGACGCCATTGACGATGACGACCTTGGCGTCGGTCAGGTCCTTGGCGGTTTCCGGGCTCGCCTCGAAGAGATGCGGATCCTGGTCCGGACTGCTGAGAATGCTGGTCACCGCGACATTGTCGCCGCCGATCTGCTTGGCCATGTCGCCATAGAAATTTTCGGCCGCGACGACCTTGACCGGGTCCGCCAGCGCCGGCGCGGTCAGGCCGAGAAAGGCCGCCGCCACGAAAAGATAGAGCTTGTTGGTCATGCATCCGCCTCCAGGTGGGTTCCGAGTCAACGCTATGTTATAACAATGCGAGGCGCAACCCAACGGACCCGATGGGCGACCAGCGGTGTTGATCATGCTAAGGGTTAGCCGATCGAGGCGAATATGACGAACGCGTGCGGTTGTTCACATGATCCGGCAAACTGGGCCGCGAGGGTCGAGCTTTCCTGCTCGCGCCAGGGGGTCCAGCTGACGCCGCTGCGACGGCGCGTGCTCGACATCTTCAGCGACAGCGTCGCCCCGCTCGGGGCCTATGCGATCCTGGAGGAATTGTCGCGCCGCGAGGGCAAGCAAGTCGCGCCGCCGACCGTGTATCGGACGCTCGACTTCTTCATCGAGCACGGCTTCGTGCACAAGATCGAGACCGTGAACGCCTATGCCCCTTGCGAGCATCTCGGCCATGCGCACCACGGCATGCTGCTCATCTGCAAATCCTGCGGGCGAAGCGAGGAAATCGAGGACGCCGACGTCATGGCGACGATCCGCGATTCGGCCGGCGCCGCAGGCTTTATCCTCGGGCGGGTCACGGTGGAAGCGCAAGGCCTCTGCCGGAAATGCGCGCTGGACCAATCGCGCGAGGCGCGACCCCCCGCCTAGACAGGGGCGAAATCGACCCTACCAATGGAGTTTTGGTTCGCGAAGGCGCGCGGCTTCGCGGGCGCGCTCAAAGGGGAAATCACTTTGTCGTATTTTCTGTCGAGCCTTCCGCTCTGGATCACCATACTCCTGCTCGTGGTGATCCCGACTGCGATCGCAATGATCCTGCAGGGGCTCATCCACCGCTGGGTTGGAGTCGAGAGGCTTGCCCAGAACAATGAGATCGCCGGTTTCAAGTTCGCGACGGTGGGCGTCATCTACGCCGTGCTTCTCGCCTTCACGGTGATCGTTGTGTGGGAGAAATTCAGCGCGGCCGAAGCTGCCGTCGATCAGGAAGCCGCCTCGATCGCCGCGCTTTTTCGTTATGCCGAGGGCGCTCAGCCCGAAGCGGTCGCGTTGCGGACGGCGATCCTGAACTATGCGAAGGCGGCGATTACAGACGAGTGGCCGGCGATGGCGCACGAAAAGGAGAGCCACGCGACCACGCGCGCGCTCAACGCCGTCTACAGCGCTGCGCTCGCTCTCAATCGCACCGGGGCAAGAGATACGGCCGACATGAGCGAGGTTTTCGCGCAGATCGACAACGTGACGGCGTCCCGGCGCATTAGGCTCCACCTAGCGACGGGGCTCGTCCCGAACGTCATTTGGGCGGCCCTCTTCGCTGGGGGCTTTCTGACGATCGGCTTCACCCTGTTCTTCGGCAGCAAAAACCTGCTGGCGCAAGTCACGATGACGGGCGTACTGTCGATTCTGGTCACGCTGGGCCTGGTTGTGATCGTTTCGATCGATCACCCGTTCACCGGCCCGGTGCAAGTTCGCCCCGACCCGCTCGCGGACGTGCTTGCGGACCTGGAACAGCCTTGAGCCGGGCTCCTCTCCTTCGCGAGAGGAGAGGAGCTTTGAGACGTCCGCTCAGTAGCAGACGTTGACCAGCTGATTGCCGATATAGACCCCGGCCGCATTATAAACCGGCTGGTACTGGTAGCAGCCGCCATAGCCGCCGTAATAGTACGGGGACGCTAACGAGCCGATGATGGCGCCCGCGGCGAGGCCGCCGACCACGGCAGGACCCCACCCCCAGCCCCCTCCATGCCAACCGCCTCCGCGCCAGCCGCCATAGCCGCCGCGCCAGCCCCCTCCGTGCCACCCGCCGCCGTGCCAGCCACCGCCGCCATGGAAGTAAGCGGCGTCAGACGTTGTAGCCGTCGCGCCGAACAGCAGCGCCGCGACCGAAGTTGCAGCCACGCATTTCAATATCTTGCGCATGATGACCTCCGTTCCGTTTCGAAGACGCCGTCACAAATTCGAGGCAGCCGAGCGGGACGACGACGTTCGCTGAGCTTCGCCCCGGCGCAATCTCGGACCGCCTCCCACGTAAAAACGCGCGACGGCCCGAAACGGTTTCAAGACGCGAAGCTGCTGATTACGGAGTCTAACGGTGAAACCGTCGAACCTGCGTCGGAATGGCGGCGACGGTCTGGAAATGCCGTTTCGCGCGGTAAACTTATCGTGCTCGGCTGATCCTCGACATGAAAAGCGTTCATGTTTGCCGATCCCGCGTTTCACGGGAACTCACCACCAAAGGCCGGGCGTCGCCAATTCCACCAGCGCTCCGTCGGGATCGCGAAAGTAGAGACTCGAACCGCCGCGCGGCCAGCGATACTCGCCTGCGACCGGGATCTCGCGTCGCTCAAGCCGCGCCCGCCATGCGTCGAGATCGGCGGCGGCGATCGAGAAGGCCAGATGCAGGCGCCCGCGTCCGTCGTGGCCGGGAATTACGCCGCGCGCATCGACCACGTCCTCCTCCGTTGCGCCGGCCTGGAATACGAGCAGGACGTGGCGGGCGGCGACCTCGAAGGCGACCAGTCGCGGGCTGTCGACCAGCGTCTTGAAGCCGAACAGATCGCGATAGAACGCCGAGGTGCGTCCGACATCGGCGGCGTAGAGCGAGGTTTCCAAGAGGCCTTCGACCGCCGGCGCCTGGTCCTGCATCGCCATTCCTCCAGCTCCGGTTTCTGACGCCGCAAGCCGCCGTTCATGTAGGACGCGAAGGAGATTTGCCAACCATGGGCGCGGCGCCCGCAAGGGAGCATCGCGGCGGGACGGTTGCTGCCCGCTACAGCGATCCGAACACGGCTTGGCCTTGCAGAGCGCCTGCGCCGCCGATATTCCTTGAGTCATGTTGCGATATTCTGACCGCCGAACGCCGCCAAGCCGCGCACTAGCGCCGAGTCTGCGGATCGTCGTGACGCTCCCGCTCACAATCGCCGCGCTGTGCCTCGTTCTCCGCCTCCCCACCCCTGCCCACGCCCAGTCGCCGCTGATTCAAGGTTGGCTCGCTGTGAATACGCAGTGCAAAGGTGGCCCGAGCGATGATCCCAAGACGCAGGAAGCGTGCAAAAGGCGGGATCAGCTCAGCGCGAGGCTGAAGCGCAGGGGCTGTCTTTACCAGGAGGACGGCGACTGGTGGAAATGCCACCATTAGTCCCCTTCAGGAGCCTCTCGCATTCCACCCTTGCCTGCCCTCCGCGATCCTCACATGCAAATAGGCGCCCTATTGCTTCGCGCGACGTGACCTCTCTCACAGCGTCCCCCTTAGAGATGGTGTAACCCGGAAGTCGCGGGCGGGGACCGCCACGAGGATCGCATTGATGTCAGCGCACCGGGGGGCCGTCCATGTTGACCTACTATTACGCTCTTATCAGCAATCCGTGCGAGCGCACTGCAAACGCCTTGTTTGAGTATCTGCGGGCTCATCCGGGGTGCTTGCACACACTGGAGCCGGAGGATTGGCGCGCGATACGACGCGCCGTCGCCGCCGCGTCGTATCACTACGAGCATGAATACGCGGCAGAAGCCGAAGGGTTCATGGCTAGCCCGACCAGCGGGTGCTTCACTAGCAGAGCGACGCAGTCCGCTTCAGGATCGTCGACTGCTCGGCCTCGCGCTTTCCTAAGAAACATCCGCCCGGGCGGTATCGAGCCCCGCCTCACGCAGGACAAATCCCAGCGACTTCGCGCGACGTTGAAGATTTTTCAAAACACGCTGTTTGTAGCGATCTTCGTAGTATGTGGCGCCGGGATCGGCGTAGGCCATGCCGTGCCGAAGCGTGTTGTAGAACAGAACCGCGATCTTGCGCGCGGTGGCGGTGATCGCCTTCGCCTTGCCCACCCGCGCCGATAACCGGCGGTAGAACGCGCCCAGCGCAGTGTCGGTTCGCCCCACCGTGCCGGCGGCAAGGCGCAACAACGACGCGGCCCGATTGCTGGTGCGTCGCGTTTTCGACGACAGCACCTTGCCTCCGGAAATCTTGTTGTGCGGCGCGAGCGCCAGCCATGACGTGAAGTGCTTCGCTGTCGGCCAGGCCGCCAGGTTGGTCCCACACTCTCCGACCAGCTTCAGCGCCAGATACGGCCCCAGGCCATTGATCTGGGTCAGGTCCACGCCGAGGATCGCATGGAGCGCGCCGCGAGCGTCGAAGGCCGGCGCATTGGGCTGGTGTGTCCTTTGCCTGACGGGCAGAAGCTTGCTCGCGGGTGGTGGAGCGTTCTTCTTCAGCCGCTTCAGGATCGCTTCGATCTGCTCGTCGCAGGCCGTCACCTTGGTCTGATAAACTTCGTACAGTTCCAGCGCCTGGGTCAGGGCGAAGATGTGCTCCTCACGGTAGTTGCCAACCAGCGCCTGACAAACCATCTCCACCGACGCATGACACCGCCGATCACGATGGGAGGCCAGAACATTCGGATCGCGCTCACCGGCCACCATCGCCCTGATGATGGTCATGCCAGTTACGCCGGTGATATCGGACACGACATGGTGCAGCTGAAGGTTCATCTGCATCAGCGCCTTCTGCATGTGCTGAATATGCGCCGCCGCGTAATCGAGCAGCCGCTCCCTCTGCCGGAGGTAGGTGCGCAGCCCGGCAATTTCAGCCTGGGGCCGGAAGCTGGCGCGCAGCAGTCCGTATTCGTGCAGGCGTTGCAGCCATTGCGCGTCGCTGACGTCGGTCTTCCGCCCAGGCACATGCTTCGCGTCCCGCGCGTTGACCACCATCACCTCGAACCCGCGCTGTTCCAGGATTTCGAAGACCGGGATCCAGTAAACTCCGGTCAATTCCATCACGACCGTCCTGATGCCGCACTGGGCGAACCAGTCGGACAGCCGGTGAAGGTCATCGGTGAAGGTCTGGAACGTTCGGACTGGTTCCTTGTCGCGATCCGGGCCGACAGCCGCGACATGCATGGCGGCGCCGATATCGATCGCGGCCGCCGCCGGATGAACCGGGGATAGACCCCGCGACTTGCGGGACCGCTTCGTTTGAGACATGCCGTGAACCCTCCTGCCTGAGGAAGCCAAAGAGGGCTGGGCCACGGAGAAACATCAATTTCCTAATCGGGATCGCCTGAAGACGTCACCACTCGCAAGTCCGCAACAGCCCATGGGCCACGTTTTTTTACGGGGTCTGGTCCACCAAAAACTTTCCGGCCGCTCCCCTCCGGTTCACGATAGCGCAACTCGTTTCCACCGCCACAGGCGGGCCGCCGACCCGAGCCCGTTTTTTAAGCGTCAGACCCCTCGCGCTCGATCCGGATGACCTGCGGCTTCTCGCGTACGACGCCGTCCTCAACGGCATGCGCCAGCGCGTCGCGAATCGAGGCTTCCGTCGTCCCGTGCGTCATCAGTACGACCGGCACCACCCCTGACGCCGCCTCTTTCGGAGCGCGTTTCTGCATGATCGCCTCGAGCGAGATCATCCGTTCGCCCATTCGCGCCGCGATCGCGCCCATCGCGCCCGGCCGATCGACGACGGCGAGGCGCACGTAGTATCCGCCCTCGTGGCGTTGCATTGGAACGCGATCTGCGTCGACGAGCGAAGCGGCCGGTCGGCCGAACGCCGGGAGCCGCATGCCCTGAGCGACGTCGAGGATGTCCGCGGCGACCGCCGACGCAGTCGCGTCGCCGCCCGCGCCAGGTCCGACGAGCGTGAGCTCGCCGACCGCGTCCGCGTCGATCGAGACCGCGTTGAGGACGCCCATTGTCTGGGCGAGCGGCGCGCTTTTCGCGACCATGGTCGGGTGGACGCGCTGTTCGACGCCATGGGCCGTGCGCTCGGCGACGCCGAGCAGCTTGATCCGGAAGCCCAGCTCGTCGGCCGCGGCGAGATCGGCGAGGGTGATCGAATTCGATCCCCTCGACCGAAACGGCGGCTGCGTCGATCTTCGAGCCGAAGGCGAGTGAGGCGAGAATCGCGAGCTTGTGGGCAGTGTCGAATCCGCCGATGTCGAAGGTGGGGTCCGCCTCGGCATAGCCGAGGCGCTGAGCCTCGGTCAGGCAGACCTCGAACGGCAGGTTGTCGGTCTCCATTCGGGAGAGAATGTAGTTGCAAGTGCCGTTCAAAATGCCCGAGACGCGCTGGATCGCATTTCCACCAAGGCTTTCGCGCAGGGTCTTGATGATCGGAATGCCGCCGCCGACCGCCGCCTCGTAAAAGAGTGGCGCGTTATGGGACTCCGAGAGCGCGGCGAGCTTCAGCCCGTGCGCTGCGAGCATCGCCTTGTTGGCGGTGACGACCGGCAGCCCTCGCGCGAGCGCCGCCTTGACCGCCTCGAACGCCGCTCCGTCCGCGCCGCCGATCAATTCAACCAGGACGTCGATGTCGGCCGAAGCGGCCATCGCAGCCGCGTTATCGAAAAAGACCGCTCCGCCGAGGTCGAAGCCGCGATCGCGCCTGTGGCGCGCGCTATAGGCCGCAATCGCAAAGTCGTGGCCCGAGCGGGCGACGAACGCCGCGCGCTGCCTTTGCAGGAGCCGAATGAGGCTGGTCCCGACCACGCCGAGGCCTGCGACGCCCAACCGCAGCGGCTTCGCCATCAATTCTCGCTCCGCGAGCCCGCAAGATCGCGGGTTAGCCAAAAGCTTCTGCCCGAGATGCGGTCCCGGATCAACGAAGCGCAGTCACTGTTCAGCCGTACCGTTCGGCGGCCGACTTCTTCTTCTTCTTGCGCTCCTTACGGGCGGCGTAGCGGGCGTCGCGCTCGAGCTTCTTCTCGTACTCGAGCCGCTCCTCCTCCTCGCGCAGGCGTTGGTCCTCTGCCTCGCGAGCGAGCGCTTCCAGACGCAATTGCTCCTGGCGGGCGGCTTCGTCGGTGGCGCGCCGAGCGGCTTCGGCGGCGGCTTCCTCCGCCTTGCGCTGGGCGCGCTCTGCGTCGCGCAACGCGCGCGCTTCCAGAATGGCCTTGCGCTTGGCCTCACGCTCGACGACGGCTGGATCGGCTGGATCGTGCTTGGAATTGGCGAGGAACTTCTCCGCCATCGCCTTGCGCGCCTTGGCGGCGGCCGCTTGACGGTCGGCAAAGCTGTTACCGTTCAAAAAAGACATCTCGGTCCTTGGTGTTGGGAATGCCGGGCTCATGCCACAAGGCGCGTGAATCGGCAATCTTTTTCGCTGCAAAGCAGCCCTGCGCCCAACGACCGACAAGGTCGGCGCGACAAGAGCGGCCGATGGTACAATCGTAGGCGTTGATTGGCGAGGCCGAACGTGGTCCAATCTCCGCAGCGCCCGGCAAAGAGGCCTCGACATCAGGGAGTGAGTGAAATGGCCATTGTGGTTGACGCGGGACCGCCGGCGGCGAGCGGGCCGGCCGCTGATATCGGCAGTGCGCCGCCCCTTCATATCCGCAAGATCGAAATCGCTGATCTGATCGATTGCATCGAGCATGGCGTGCGGGACTTCATCCGGGCGCCCAAATACGGGATGTTCTTCGGCGGCGTCTACGCGATCGGCGGAATGCTCATTCTCTGGCTCACCTTCTATACCGGCTACTTCTACCTCGCCTATCCACTCATCATGGGCTTTGCGCTGCTCGCCCCATTCGGCGCGGCGGGGACTTATGAGATTTCCCGCCGGCTCGAGGCGGGCCAGCCCCTATCGTGGGAGGCTGTCCTCGGGGCGGTGTGGGGTCGCTCGGGCAAGGACCTCGGCTGGCTCGCGCTCGTCAGCCTGTTCACCTTCATCATCTGGATCGATGTCGCGGTCTTTCTGTTTCTGATATTCTACGGCTCCGGAATGTCCTCACTGCCGGAACTTTTCACCAACATCTTCACCACGATCAACGGGCTGATCTTCCTCTTCGTCGGCAACTGCGTCGGCGCGATTATCGCGCTGATCGTCTTCTCCTTCACCGCCGTTTCGCCGCCTCTCGTGGTCGACCGGGACATCGACTTCGTCACCGCCATGTCGACCAGCGTCCGCGCGGTGATGGCCAATCCCCGCACAATGCTAGCTTGGGCGGTGGTGATCGGAGCGGATCTGACAGCCTCTTTCGTGACCTTCCACGTCGCACTTCTGGTGCTTTTCCCGATCCTCGGCCACACGACCTGGCACCTGTACCGGAAGTTGATCGACTAGCCCGGGGCGCGGGAGGCGCGGAGGCCCCTTGCACCATCGCCGCGCATCGGTCAAAACCCGCCCTCGGTTCCGATGGCCTCGATCCTCAGCCAGCCCTTCGCCGCGCAGTCCCGCCGGGTCAATCCCAACGCGCCCGTGCGCGTGTGGCTGATCGCGATGGCGGGGCTCGTCTTCGCCATGGTGCTCATCGGCGGCGCGACCCGGCTGACCGAGTCCGGCCTCTCGATCACCCAGTGGAAGCCGGTGACTGGCGTCGTCCCGCCTTTAAGCGCCACCGACTGGCAGGCCGAATTCGACCGCTACAGGCAGATCCCGCAGTTCGCCCGCCTCAATCCCGATATGACGGTCGACGGTTTCAAGACCATCTATTGGTGGGAATGGAGCCACCGGCTGCTCGCGCGCATCGTCGGCGCGGCCTTCATTCTGCCGGGCTTATGGTTCTGGGCGCGCCGGCGGCTCGGGGGCGCGTTGGGACGGGAAGTCGCCGTTGCGACCGGGCTGCTCGCGCTCGAGCCGATCGTCGGCTGGTGGATGGTGAGTTCGGGGTTGAGCGAGCGAATCGAGGTCGCGCAGGACCGCCTCGCCCTGCATCTCTTGATCGCCGCGGCCACGTTCGGCGCGCTGATCTACGCCGCCGTGGGCTTGGCCGAGCGGGAGCGGACAGGGGGCACCCGTGGGTTCTCGGTCGCGGCCTTGATCTTGGCCGTTCTCGTCTATTGCCAGCTCGGGCTTGGCGCGCTGGTCGCGGGACTGCGCGCTGGGCTCATCTACAACACCTGGCCGCTCATGGGCTCGAGCTTCCTGCCAGGCGAGGCCTTCCGGTCTTCGGACGCGGCGCTGAACGATCCCGCGACCGCGCAATTCGATCACCGGACGATCGCCTACGCGGTCGTCGCCTTCGCCCTCGTTCAGGCGATTGCCGCCCTGCGCTCCGCTCCTCCTCCACTCGCGCGACGGGCGGCGACGCTCGCCGCGATCGCGGCGCTCCAGGTCAGCCTCGGCGTGGCGACGGTCATCTTCGCGGTTCCGATCGGATTCGCGCTCGCCCATCAGGCGCTTGCGCTCATTCTCTTCGGCCTCGCGGTCGCCCACCTGCGGGCGACGCAGATGGAGCAGGCGGATCAGCGCGCCGATTGAGGCTTCGTGAAGATGACGACCTCGTCCTTGCTGACGCGGTCGAGCTTGGCGTGGGCTTCCTCGTCCAAAAGATCGCGGTCGACGCTCTCGGGCCTGAGCGCGTTGACGCGGCGCTCCCAGCGCGCCCGCTCTTCTCTGAGCGCGGCGAGTTCGGTCTTCACCGCCTCGGCCTCGGCGTCAGCCTTCAGCTTGGCCTTGAGGCCGTGCTCGCCGTTCAAGGCGCCCCAGACGAGGTAGCCGCTCGCAACCCCGAGCACGAGGTAAAAGACGATCGGCAGCACAATCGAGCGCAGGCGCGTTCTGACAACCATGCGCCGATCTTGCGGGCCCTGTGGTTAAGGAGGCGTTAGCTTCAGGCCGCATTGGCCGTGGGGGCAGGCGCGACCGGCGGCGGCGCCTGCGATCGTCACGCCGCCTTGATCGCGGCGCGGCCGGCGTAGCGCGCCTGGTCGCCGAGCTCTTCCTCGATCCGGATCAACTGGTTGTATTTCGCCAGCCGGTCGGAGCGCGACAGCGATCCCGTCTTGATCTGACCGCAGTTGGTGGCGACCGCGAGGTCGGCGATGGTCGAGTCCTCGGTTTCGCCCGAGCGGTGCGACATCACGGCGGTCATGCTCGCGCGATGCGCCATGTCGACCGCGGCGAGCGTCTCGCTGAGCGAGCCGATCTGATTGACCTTTATGAGGATCGAATTGGCAATCCCTTCCTTGATGCCGCGGGCGAGGATTTCGGTGTTGGTGACGAAGATGTCGTCGCCGACCAATTGGCGGCGCGAGCCCAGCTTCTGGGTCAGGAGCTTCCAACCGACCCAGTCCTGCTCGGCCATGCCGTCCTCGATCGAAAGGATCGGATAGGCGTCCGCGAGCTTGGCTAGATACTGCGCCTGCTCCTCGACCGAGCGTGTCTTGCCTTCGCCGGAATAGACATAGGCGCCCTCCTTGAAGAATTCCGACGCCGCGCAGTCGAGCCCGAGCGCGATCTCTTCGCCCGGCTTGAAGCCGGCGGCTTCGATCGCCTTGACGCAGAACTCGAGCGCGGCTTCGGCCGAGGGCAGGTTCGGCGCGAATCCGCCCTCGTCGCCGACGTTGGTGTTGTGGCCGGCTTTTTTCAGCGCGCCCTTGAGCGCATGGAACGTCTCGGCGCCCCACCGCACGGCGTCGGCGAAGGACGGCGCGCCGACGGGCAGGATCATGAACTCCTGGAAGTCGATCGGATTGTCGGCATGGACGCCGCCATTGACGATATTCATCTGCGGCGTCGGAAGAATGCGCGCGGTCGGGCCGCCGACGTAACGATAGAGCGGCAGTCCCGAGGCGTCCGCCGCAGCCTTCGCGACTGCGAGCGAGACGCCGAGGATGGCGTTGGCGCCGAGGCGCGACTTGTTGGGCGTGCCGTCGAGCGCGATCATCGTCTCGTCGATCTTGAGCTGATCCTCCGCCTCGAGTTCCGAGACCGCGTCGAAGATGTCCTTGTTGACCCCCTCGACCGCCTTCAAGACGCCCTTGCCGCCGAAGCGGCTCTTGTCGCCGTCGCGCAGTTCGACGGCCTCTCGGGTGCCGGTCGAGGCCCCCGAAGGAACTGCGGCGCGCCCCATCGAGCCGTCCTCGAGCACCACATCCACTTCGACCGTGGGATTGCCCCGGCTATCCAGGATTTCGCGGGCGGCGACGTTGACGATGGCGGTCATGGGAGGCGCATCCTTGGCTTACCATTTTGCCTTGCTTCTACGCCATCCCCACGACACGCAAAAGACCAGCGCGAGCACGAGCTGCGATCACTCGAACAGCACATTTGTGTTCCCGGCAAAACAATTGACCAATCGGCCCACAGGCAGAAAAAAAATGCATTGCAGGCCTGCCGGGCCCCGTGACAGGCGCGAAAAAGTGGACTAGCAATGGCGTGCGAAAAGGAGGCCGCTGCCAAAAAGTTTGGCGCCGGACGCCGCAAAGTCTGTGGGAGGACGGCGCGTTCAAATCGTCCCGCTCCAGCGAAATCCAATCGCTGGAGAAATTAAGATTTAATATTGAGTCGATCAGAGCGCGTGCGAGGACGGTACGAGGGGCGAGGCGCCCATGGCCCTCGCCCCTTGATTTTGCGGAATACGCGCGCTCCACTTGAATTCGAGCGTTCTTTTCTTGAATTCGAGCGTTCTTTTCAAGTCTAGCGGTTATGTCGCCTCGGCTTCGCCTTCCACCCACGCTTTCGCGACGCCATCGATGTAGGCCTCGAGGCGGCCTTCACCGATCGCCTTGCGCGCGCCGGCCATAAGATCTTGATAATAGGCGAGATTGATCTCCGTCAGGCCCATCATCGCCAGGATCTCACCTGACTTCACGAGGTGGCGCCAATAGGCGCGCGAATAGTCCCGCGCCATCGGCGACGACGACAGGGCGTCGATCGGGCGCGGATCGCCGGCGAAGCGGGCGTTGCGCAGATTGAGGCGGCCTCGGCGCGTGAACACCATCCCGTGGCGTCCGGCCCGCGTCGGCATGACGCAATCGAACATATCGACGCCGCGCCTCAGCGACTGCAGGAGATCGTCCGGCGCGCCCACTCCCATGAGATAGCGCGGCTTGTCCGCGGGCAGATACGGGATCACGGCTTCGATCATGTCGAGCATAACCGCCTGAGGTTCGCCGACCGCAAGCCCGCCGATCGCGTAGCCGTCGAAGCCGATCCTGACCAGGGCGTCGGCGCTCAGCTTTCGAAGATCCTGCTCCGCGCCGCCCTGGATGATCCCGAACACCGCCCTGCCCGGCTGCTCGCCGAATGCAGATTTCGACCGCTCGGCCCAGCGCAGCGAGATGAGCATCGCGCGTTCCGCCTCCTCGCGCGAACACGGCAGCCTCACGCACTCGTCGAACTGCATCTGGATGTCGGCGCCAAGCAGGCGCTGGACCTCCATCGCGCGCTCAGGCGTCAGCTCGTGACGCGACCCATCGATGTGCGACTGGAAGATGACGCCGCGCTCGTCGAGCTTCCTGAGCTTGGCCAGGCTCATCACTTGAAAGCCGCCGGAATCGGTCAGGATCGGATGCGGCCAGTTCATGAACTTGTGCAAGCCGCCTAGCGCGGCGATCCGCTCCACGCCGGGGCTCAGCATCAGGTGGTAGGTGTTGCAAAGCACGACGTCCGCGCCGAGCGCGCGCACGGCTTCCGGATGCATCGCCTTGACGGTCGCGGCGGTTCCGACCGGCATGAAGGCCGGCGTGCGGATCGTTCCGCGCGGCGTCGCGATCTCGCCAAGCCGCGCGGCGCCGTCGGTGAAGCGAACCGCGAACGAGAATCTTTCGCTCATGCCGGCCTTGCGGATTGCGAGCGTCCGCCAAGGAGGAGACACGCGTCGCCGTAGGAATAGAAGCGGTAGCCGCTTTCAATCGCATGCGCGTAAGCCGCGCGCATGACCTCGAGGCCCTTGAAGGCGCTGACCAGCATGAGCAGCGTCGAGCGCGGCAGGTGGAAATTGGTCATGAGCGCGTCGGTCGCGCGAAAGCGATAGCCGGGCGCAATGAAGATCGCCGTCTCGCCCGCGAAGGCGTGGATGCGGCCCGCCTCGTCCGTCACGCTTTCGAGAATGCGCGCCGTCGTCGTGCCGATCGAGATGATGCGGCCGCCCTTTTCGCGCGTGGCGTTGAGCGCCTCCGCCGTCCGCGCGTCGACTTCGCCCCACTCGGCATGCATCTTGTGATCGCTTGTGTCCTCCACCTTGACCGGCAGGAACGTGCCGGCGCCGACATGCAGCGTGACGCGTTCGACCGAGACGCCGCGAGCGGCGATGCGGTCGATGAGCGCAGGCGTGAAATGGAGGCCGGCGGTCGGCGCCGCGACGGCTCCCGGTTCGGCCGCGAACATCGTCTGATAGTTGGCGCGATCCCGCTCCTCCGGCGCTCGGCGCGCGGCGATGTAGGGCGGGAGGGGCGGAGAGCCTAGCCGCTCGACCGCCTCGTCGAGTGCGGGGCCGGCGAACTCGAAGCGCAGCAGGACCTCGCCCGCTTCGCCCTTCTCCTCGACCTCGGCGTTCAGCGCCGCAAGCAGGCAGGCCAGGCTTTCGCTGGTCTCGCCGAAGCGGATGCGTTCGCCCACTCTGAGCTTCTTCGCCGGGCGGACGAGCGCCCGCCAGCGGCAGTCGTCGACGCGCTTGATGAGGGTCGCTTCGATCGAAGCGACCGCCTCTCCCCTGACGCGGACGCCATCGAGCCGCGCGGCGATGACGCGAGTGTCGTTGACGACGAGCGCGTCGCCCGACCGAAGGAAATCAGGCAAATCGGAGACGCGCGCGTCGATCAGCCCCCCGCCTGCGCCGAGGACCAGCATCCTCGCGCTGTCGCGCGGCGACGCCGGGTGAAGCGCGATCCGCTCAGCAGGGAGTTCGAAATCGAAGGCGTTGACGCGCATCGGTCATCCCGGCCTTCGTGCCTTTGGCGCTCTTCGTGGACAGGCTTCTTGTAACCCAAACGATACGAAGTTGCGAAGGAAGCGCCCTCAGCTCAAGCTGGCCTTGACGATCTTGTCGGGATCCTTGACCGGCTCGCCGCGCTTGATCTTGTCAACGTTCTCCATGCCCGAGACGACCTTGCCCCAGACCGTGTATTGCCGGTCGAGGAAACGGGCGTCGTCGAAGCAGATGAAGAATTGCGAATTGGCCGAGTCTGGGCTCGCCGCCCGCGCCATCGAGACGGCGCCGCGCACGTGCGGCTCGGCGTTGAACTCGGCCTTCAGGTTCGGATATTTCGATCCGCCGGTACCGGTTCCCTGCGGGCAGCCCGTCTGGGCCATGAAGCCGTCGATCACGCGGTGAAAGACGATCCCGTCGTAAAAGCCCTCGGAGACGAGCTTCTTGATGTGGGCGACGTGGCCTGGTGCGATTGCCGGGTTCATCTCGATGACGACTGGGCCCTTGGTCGTCTCGAGGGTCAGCGTGTTGTCCGCGCTCATGGGTCCTTGCTCCTATTTCGCCGCCCCGGCCATCCGCATGGTGATGACCTTGTCGGGGTTCGTGACCTGCCCGTTGTTTTCCTGAGTTCCGGCCTTGATTTTGTCGACGACGTCCATGCCGGACACGACCTCGCCGAAGGCCGTGTACTGGCCGTCGAGGAAGCCGGCGTCGCCGAAGCAGATGAAGAACTGCGAATTGGCCGAGTTCGGGTCCTGTGACCGCGCCATGCCCACGATGCCGCGGGTGAAGTGCGTTTTGTTGAACTCCGCCGGGATGTCGGGCAGGTCGGACTTGCCTGCGCCCGTGCCCGTCGGGTCGCCCGTCTGCGCCATGAAGCCAGGGATGACGCGATGGAACGGGACGCCGTCGTAGAAGCCGCGCTTCGTCAGGGTCTCGATCTGCGCGACGTGTTTTGGGGCCCAGTCGGGCCTGAGCCGGATGACGATCTTGCCGTGCTTCGTCGTCAGAACAACCGTGTTGTCGGCGTCCTCGGTCGCCGCCCAGGCGGTCGTCGCGGCGAGAAGGGGAAGCGCCAGCGCGGCGCGGCGGCTTAAAACAGTCATGCGGGCCCTCGGGCGAAAGCGAGCGGCGGGTTTCGCCGCAGGCGCGGGGTGATAGCAGGTTGAGGCGGCATTGCAACCGCCTATCCCGTTCGGAAATGCGCTGCTGCGGGTCGGAAATTGCGCTGCGACAATCGGTCCCGGGGAACAAAAATCATTGTTGCATTTTCGCCGTTTTCTCAAAATACTTGGAATGTGACGTTGCAGCGGCCACAAGTCAGCGACGACGCCGCGTAGGACTCCTTCGCTTCATAAGCCCACGATGGGATCCGAATGAACAGCACTCAACTCGTTCTGGCGGCTATCGCCGCGCTTTCTGTGACTCCGCTCGCGGCGCAGCCGATTTCCCGAAGCTGCGATTACAAGGGCGAGGGCAAGCTCGGCCCTCTGATCGTCGCTTTCGACGCAGCCACGCGGTCGGTCAAAGTCACGACCCACGATGGACAAGTGTGGCAATATCAGGACGGCGTGACCGGCAGGATCAGTCCGCCCACCGCCAAGGACGATCTTGGGCCGGTCGAGCAGTTCGTCAAGCTCGGCCCGGATCGCGTCGAAGTCGGCTTCCGATGGCCGGACGACGGGTCAACGGGCCATATCGCCTATTTCGACCCGACGTCGTTCAAGAACCCCGCGAAGCCCTGCCTGTGGCGCTCGCTGTGGGATTTTGCGATAGGCTGAGCCGCTTCTTGCATTAGCCGCGGTCAATGATCGCGGCCGACGGCACCCCTACTGCGCCGCGACCTTCGGCAGATGCGCGAGCGAGGCCTCCAGCATCGCCTCGTCATAATCCTGATCGACGAGCTTGCCGGCGAAGTAGTCGGTGTAGGCCTGCATGTCGAAATGGCCGTGGCCGCTGAGATTGAAGAGGATGGTCGGCGACCGGCCCTCCTCGCGCGCCTTGACCGCCTCGTCGATCGCGGCCTTGACCGCGTGTGTGGCCTCCGGCGCCGGCACGATCCCCTCGGTGCGCGCGAACAGGACGCCCGCCTCGAAGCACGGGGTCTGGTGATAGGCGCGCGCCTCGATCAGGCCGAGCTCCTTGCAGTGGCTGACCAGCGGCGACATGCCGTGGTAGCGCAGGCCGCCTGCATGAAATCCCGGCGGAATGAATTCCGACCCGAGCGTATGCATCTTGACGAGCGGCGTCAGATGGGCCGTGTCGCCGAAATCGAAAGCGTACCTGCCGCGGGTCAGCGATGGGCAGGCTGCGGGTTCGACGGCGATCACGCGCACCTCTCTCTTGTCGCGCAGCTTCCTGCCGATGAACGGGAAGGCGATGCCGGCGAAGTTCGATCCGCCGCCGGCGCAGCCGACGACGATGTCGGGATAGGCGTCCGCCATCTCCATCTGCTCGATCGCTTCCTGTCCGATGACGGTCTGATGCAGGAGCACATGGTTCAGAACGCTGCCGAGCGCGTATTTTGTGTCGTCGTTGTGCGCCGCGACCTCGACCGCCTCCGAGATCGCGATGCCGAGACTTCCCGGGGAATCCGGATGCTCGGCCAGAATAGCCTGTCCCGACTTGGTCTCCATGCTCGGGCTCGGCACGCATTGCGCGCCGTAAGTCTCCATCAGCGCGCGCCGGTAGGGCTTCTGCGTGTAGGAAACCCGCACCATGAAGACCTTGACCTCGAGGTCGAAGAGGGCCCCCGCGAAAGCGAGCGAAGAACCCCATTGCCCTGCCCCGGTCTCGGTCGAGAGCTTCTTCACCCCCTCCGATTTGTTGTAATAGGCCTGCGCGATCGCCGTATTGGGCTTGTGGCTGCCGGCCGGGCTCACGCCCTCGTATTTGTAAAAGATGCGCGCTCTGGTTCCGAGCTTCTTCTCAAGCGCGCTGGCGCGGTAGAGCGGGGTCGGGCGCCACATGCGATAGACGTCGCGCACGGCCGCGGGGATTTCGATCTCACGCTCGGCGCTGACTTCCTGGCCGATAAGCGCCATCGGAAACAGCGGAGCGAAATCGCCTGGGCCCACCGGCTGGCCCGTGCCGGGATGCAGCACCGGCGGCGGCGGGACCGGAAGATCGGCCATGATGTTGTACCAGACGCGGGGAATCCGGTCCTCGCCCATCACGTATTTGGTTTGCTCGCTCAAATGTCCCTCCCGTCGACGTCGCGGCTTTTATCGCGCCGATTGCCTGGTCACGCTTACACGGCCGCCGGCCGTCTTTGAAAGGGCTTTTTTGTTCGGCCCCGTGTCCGCTCTCGGACGAACGATCCCCATCCGAACGGTCCGCTTGACAGACATCCGGCGCCGCGCAATCAGGCGCCTTCGGCCTTCATGAGCCGAGTGGCCTGGCCGAGATGACTTTTTCCAAAACGCTGCGTTATCGGGCGGAATATACCGGGTTTCGCCTGATCGAAGCGGCGATTCTCGCGCTCCCGCTGGAGGTCGCGTCGCGCGGATCGGGGGCGGCCTGGCGGCTCATTGCTCCTCATCTCTACCGGCAGAAGCGCGCGCTCGCCAATCTGGCGATCGCCTACCCCGACATGCCGCTTGTCGAGCGAAAGAGGATCGCGGCGGACATGTGGGAGAATCTCGGCCGCACCTTCGCCGAGACCTTCCACCTGAAGACGATCATCGCGGAGGGGAGAATCCGGTTCGAGCCGGAGGAGCGGTTCGACGAAATTGCGCGCGCCGGACCTTGCGTCGTCTGCGGCCTCCATCTCGGCAACTGGGAGCTCGTCGCCTATGCCGGCAAACGTATCGGCGCGCGGTTCACCGGCGTCTATCAGCGCCTCAGCAATCCTTACGTCGAAGCGGCGACCCTGAAGTTGCGCGAGCCACTCTACGAGGGCGGGCTCCTGCCGAAGACGCTTGTGACCGCGCGCGCCCTTTTGAGAACAGCGAAGGAGGGAGGCTACCCCGCGTTCCTCGCGGATCTGCGCGACGACCGCGGCGTCGCCGTTCCCTTTTTCGGGGTTCCGGCTCTGTCGAACGTCTTTCCCGCCCTGCTCGCCCGCACGACCGGCCTGCCGCTCTACGCCGGCGCCGCCTTTCGGCGCCCCAATGCGCGATTTGTCATCCGCGCCGAGCGCGTCCAGATCCCTCAGACCAACGACCGCGAGGCCGACGCCGTCGCCGCCACCGCCGCGCTCCAGGCGCAGTTCGAGGCGTTCATCCGCGAAGCCCCCGAACAATGGATGTGGGGGCATCGGCGCTGGGACTAGCGGCGCGCCGGGGAGAAGGCGCAGGCCTCATCGTCAGGATAAATCATGGTAACAGAGTCAACTTTCCCTTGACGCGCAGTGCACAACCGACGTAGATGCGGGAGTTGCATCCGGTTGCGGCGGTTGCGGCGGCTAGGGCGCGATTGGTTGCCCGAGGGGAAGGGTTTTGATCATGAAGGGGGTGAAATTTCTTGCGTTGGCCGCGGCGGCGTTGACCGTGGGCGTTTCCACTCCGTCTTTCGCCAAGGTTGAGTTCATCGTCAACGGCAGTTTCGAGACCAATAAGGGCGCGGGACAGTTCAATTATGATACGAGCGCGAAGGGTTGGACGGTCACCAGCGCCTACGGCGATGGATATGCGTTTCTTTTCAAGAACAGCTCCGCGTTCACGACAGGATCGCCGGGCCAGTATGGCAACGTCGCGCTCTATGGCAATAAGAAGCAAGACGGCACGGATGCAGGTTCCTCTTTCTTCGGGGTCAACTCGACGTATCATCCGTCGACGCTGAGCCAGACGATCAGCGGCTTGGTCAAGGGCGACAGGTACACGCTCACCTTCGATTGGGCGGCCGGCCAGCAGCAGGGCTATTCGGGCGACACAAGCGATTATTGGGAGGTCACCTTCGGCTCTCAGACGAAGGACACCTCCACGGTCATTGTGCCCAGCAAAGGTTTCTCCGGCTGGATGTCCAATTCGATGACGTTCATCGCCATGGGTAAGAGGGAGACCCTTTCGTTCACCGACATCGGGACTTGTCTCGATCAAGGCGCAACCTGCGGACCGGCCGCCAGCGGCGGCCCTCCCTTCTCGCTCCTGGACGGCGTGTCGATGACCGGGACCGCCGCGCCCGAGCCGTCGACCTGGGCCATGCTGGGGCTCGGCTTCGGCGGTCTCGGCTACGCGGCATTTCGCCGCGGCCGCACGGGGGTCAAGATCGCCTGAACGGGCGCAACCCGAAGGGAAGCGTCAAGCCGCCCCGCCGGGAGCGGCTTGCACGTTTTCCATATAGCGATTGTTTTCTCTGTGAATTCTGTGGCCCCAAGGCGCCGGTTCTCAAGCAATTCCACGGCATCCGGCCCGCCGAACTCTTGAACCTATCCGCAGCCTCCACACATTTGGCGCTTGCACCCGAGCGGTTGCATCGTCAGCATTCCGGAGGGGTAAACATAGGGCGGGCATATTTGGCGGAGCCCAAGATGCCCAGATCGGATGGAAGCGTGAACAAACACTTAAATCTTGCGAACCAGGAGCCTGGCGAAGCGACGTTGACCGCATCGGACGTGCGCCGGTTGCTTGAGATTTGCGCGGAAATGATCGAGCTTTGCTCCAAAGCGACCGGGAGGATTAACCCCGGTCTGGCCACGCTCATGGAATATGCGCAGGACGAGGCCCTGGGGTCGAGACTCGGTCTTGACGAACCAACGGCGCGCCGGAAGGCCGACGTGACTCCATCGTCCGAGGCAAAGTCTGCGGGTCGGCAGAAGGCCCTCCTCCACCACTCCGCATAAGCTTCGCGACCTCCGCGCTCATTGCGGACGTCGCCTTTTGCGACGCCGGCTGTCGCGTCGGCAATGCGCACGGGCGTCTGACGGAGAGCCGTGATCGGCCCTGCGGTCCGTCTGATGGGCGACGCAGGCAGAAAACTTCGCGCCCACGCTGTCTTCTCAGTGGGCGAGAGAGCGGCTGCTCATAAGCAGAATTCCGCCGCAGGGACGCCGCAGTTGCGACAATGAGCTAAGCAAGCTTGCTCAGTTCATTGCTTTGGCGTTTATCGCCGGCATTTGTTTGGCTCTTACAGCGTTAGCTGGAGGTAGCGCTTTCCCTTCGGTTTTTTCGTCATGGCCGGGCTTGTCCCCGGCCATGACGCGGGAGCGCCACTGGTTCGCTGCTGTTTCAATGTTTTATTCGGATAGCTTGTTTTCTCGTGGATGGCGGGTCAAGCCCGGCCATGACACGGAAACCCGGAAAGACTCACCTGCGGCCAACCCCGCCAACGGTCGACGCTATAAGCGCAGTTTGTTTCATATGAAAATCCGGAAATGTGATTGACGTTCAGATTGTGCAGCGCGATAGTGGATCCGCGGTAACCCAGTTGCGTCCCCTGACTTGGAGGGAAAGATGAGCAAGGTTGGGTTCTTTTCGACGGTTGCGTTAATCGCTTTGACGAGTCAAGCGCATGCAATCGTGGTCACCATCGGCACGCTAAATCCGAGCGAATTGCTGACGTTCAGCAGCCTTCCTCCGTCGGACGTCAACAGTTCGAGCATCGCGCCGATCGTGTACCTCGGTGGCGTAACTGTGGACGGCTACACCTTTTCGCCCGCGGGCAAGAACGGCGCAATGGTCGTGAAAGGCGGCGTCAATCTGGACGGCGCAGGACCAGGGGGAAATCGCGCCTTCACCGCCGACCCCTATAAGGACCCGACCAACTATCTCGCAGTGCAGGGAGGGGGTGCCTTCACGGAGAACATCTCGTTCGCGCCGAAAGCCTCGTTCACTCTGTACTGGGGCTCGATAGATCCCAGCAACAAAATTACATTCTACAATGGAACAACAGTCCTTGGGTCATTCACGGGCGCGCAGCTTGCGGCTGACTACCCTAGCATGATCCTCGACAACGGCGGTCAAACTGGCGTTAGATCCAATCTGCTCCTGACGTTCTCGGGTTTCCCGGAAGACGTCACGTCGGTGCAGCTGAAGTCCAGCACGAGTTCCTTCGAGTTCGCTCTGCTGTCTAGCGTTCCAGAACCGTCGACCTGGGCCATGCTGCTCTTCGGATTCGCGGGGCTGGGAATGGCGAGCTACCGCGCTCGCGCAGGAGGGCGGCGAACCGAGCCACTCTGACGTCCTGACCGAATTGGCGCCCTAGAAAAGAGGCCGGCTGCGCCGGTCTCTCTGTCTCGGCTCACCGCCCTGCCGCGCTGCGTTCTGTGCGCAAAGCATCAGTAACCCCGACCGCCGGCGTCATCCGCGTAGCCGGACGACAGGACGACCGTCACGCTTGCGGCCGCCCCGCAAGCCATCGTGAGCGTGACAAGAAGGACCAGCACGTTACGCATATCATCTCCCCGACCGAAGCTGCCTCTTCAACGGCAAACCCGATCATTTCGTTGCGCTGGTCGCACGGATTAAGCCGATCGCGCTGTGACCGGCGTCACGCCGCCCGCAGCCGCGACGGGCGAGACGAGCGCCCTCCCCTTCGCGCGCCTGCCGTGGCAGGATGGAACGGGCATCGCCCGAACAAATGGACCCGGCCCTTGCGCATCGCCACCTGGAACGTCAATTCCGTCCGCCAGCGGATCAGCCACCTCCTCGATTATCTGAGGGAGGTGACGCCCGACGCTCTCTGTCTCCAGGAGATCAAGTGCCTGGACGAGCAGTTTCCGCGGATGGAGATCGAGGATCTCGGCTATAACGTCGAGACGCACGGGCAGAAGGGGTTCAACGGCGTCGCGATCCTCGCCAGACGCCCGTTCGAGGTCGCGCGCGGCCTGCCCGGCGACGACGCAGATACGCAGTCGCGCTACATCGAGGCGGTCATCCCGACGGACGCCGGCGTCGTGCGGCTCGCGAGCATCTACCTGCCGAACGGCAATCCGCCCGACAGCGAAAAATACCCCTACAAGCTCGGCTTCATGGACCGGCTCATCCGCCACGCCCGCAAGCTGATGGAATACGAGGAGCCGCTCGTTCTGGCTGGCGACTTCAACGTGATCCCCGAGCCCATCGACGCCGCGCGCCCCGAACTCTGGACGTCCGACGCGCTGTTCCTACTGGAAACGCGGGCAAAGTATCGTGAGCTTCTTGCGCTCGGGTTCATGGACGCGCTGCGTGCGACGACCGACGCCGGGGGGCTCTTCACCTTCTGGGACTATCAGGCGGGCGCCTGGCAGAAGAACAACGGCATCCGGATCGACCACCTCCTCTTGTCGCCGCAGGCCGCCGACCGGCTGATCTCGGTCGAGATCGACAAGGCGATGCGTGGGCGCGACAAGGCGTCCGACCACACTCCGATTCGGGTGGAGTTGGCGGCGTGACGGCAAGCGTCTTCATCCAAGCTCTTCGATTTCTGTCGTAAGATGCTGATTTCGCAACACGGAGAGGCGGTCTCAAGGAGGCTCATTCAGGCATATCGCCTCCAAGGAAAACCAAGCCAAACCAAGCTGAATCCAAGCCAGACCAAACCAAATGCAAGGAAAATGCAAGGAATTAACCTTGTATTTCCTTGCATTTCCTTTGGCGAATCGGGACTTTTCAATGGGTTACGAGGGACTTGGCCGAGGGATACGAGGGACTTGGGCCGAGAAAATTTTCGCCTTCAATGCGCCAGACGCGGCGGCCTCGCGCATCGCCTCAAGTTCACCGGCCAAACCATTGATAAACATCATCGTGACCGTAGGGAGGCGATTCCACAGTGAACGACGCCCGTGTCGGCTGCGACGCGGGCGCCGTCCCAAAGTGCGTTTCCTGCCAGTGAAACACCCAAGGTCAAATCCTCTCGCCATCCTTAAGGACACATTGCGCCGGAACAGTCAGTATAGCGTGATTTCTGAATATCAGGAAGCTTTTGTTTGCGCTCATCGCGTTGGCTGTAGGTAGGGCATTCCTTTCTGTTTTTCGTCATGGCCGTCCGCAGACTTGATCCGGGGCTCGATCAGGTAAAGCCCGGCTCAAACAGCGATCATTCAAGCACACCTCGAAATGCTGAATTAACGTGGAGCGGGCGCCAATTACGCGTCATGCCGTCGGCACGAGCGCGCGCCCCGATCCATTCTGTCAGGTGGCTGAGGCCGTTCCCTTTCGCCGGCGCAGCTCAAGCCCGGCGAGGCCGAGGAAGCCCGCCGCCAGCATGACCCACGTAGAGGGCTCCGGGACGCCAGCGACGCTCGCCGAGAACTCAGGGCCGCCAGCGACGCTCACGTCCAGCCCGTTCGGTCCGAACCCGAGGTCGAAAAAGAACCCGAAGTTGCAGCGCCAGATGTCGCTCTGCCTGGCCGAACAGGCGTGGCCGTCGACCGACACGCCAGTGAAGTCACCGGAGAAGCCGCCGTACGACAGGAGGTCGAAGCTATCGCCCGCCGTCAACTTGAAGCCGCCGGTCAAGTCGAGCGCGAGCCTGCCGTCCAACGTCGCGAGTCCCGTGATCGCGAGCGCCCCGTATTGCCCGAAGGCGTCGCCGGCGATCGCAAAATCGAGCGCGCCCGTGGCCGACTGGTCGAAATTGCCGGTTATGAAGTGCGGGGCGGCGATCATTAAAGGATCGTTGTTGAACACCGTCCCCAGGCCGCCGTTGATCCCGTGGACGATGACGTCATCGCCGAGCGCTGTGTTCCCGCCGGCGAACATAAGGTCGCCATCTCCGATCGTGATCGTCCCACCGGTCCACGACCCGAACTTCTTTCCCCTCCCCCCGTAGACGGTCACGCTCGCCTGGTTGTCGATCTCGACATTGCCGACAATTTTTCCGCTGTTGGCGATCGACCCGATCGAGGCGTTCGCGCCGGCGCTATAGATCGCGTCGCCCATCGCGCCGTTTGGGGAGCCATTTCCGCCAACGCCGCCTTCAATTGTGCCGCCGTTGGCAATCGATCCGATGGCGCCCGAGTTCCATATCCCGGCGCCGCCAGGGCCGCCCGGGATGAGTCCGGAGCCGCCGTCCCCGCCGTTTCCGCCGCTGATCGTGCCGCTGTTGGCCAGGGTCATGATTGTGCCGGCGTTCGAGACCCCCGCGCCGCCGGCCCCGCCAATGTCGCTGTAAACACCGCCGCCGGCCCCGCCAGTGATCGTACCAGTATTGTGCAGCGTCGTGAGCGTGCCGGCGTTCGACACCCCCGCGCCGCCCGCGCCTCCGCGGTGGCCGCCAGTTCCGCCGCTGCCCCCGCTGATCGTTCCGCTGTTGAACAGGGTCATGATTGTGCCGGAATTCGCGATCGCCGCGCCGCCCGCGCCGCCCGTAGCGCCAAAGATGCCAGGGCCGCCGTTTCCCCCGCCGATCCCGCCTCTGTTGGTCAGCGTCGTGATAGTGCCGGAATTCGCGATCCCCGCGCCGCCCGTCCCGCCGCCCAGTCCGCCCGCTCCGCCGTTTCCCCCGCCGATCGTCGCACCGGTCAAGTTGGTCAGCGAGCCGATTGTCGCTGCCTTTGCGTTTGACACGCCGGCGCCGCCCCCGTAGCTTGCGATGCGGCCGGCGCCACCGCTGATCGCGCCGCTGTTGGTCAGCGTCCCGATCGTCCCGGCGTTCGCCACGCCCCCGCCGCCCCCGCCGCCCAACCGGGAGCCGCCGCCGGTTCCGCCGCTGATCGCGCCGCTGTTGGTCAGCGTCCCGATCGTCCCGGCGTTCAAAACTCCCACGCCGCCGGGTCCGCCGCCGCCGTAGCCGCCGCGGTAGCCGTTGCCGCCAATTCCGCCGGTGATCGCGCCGCGGTTGGACAGCGTCCCGATTGTCCCGGCGTTCGCCACGCCCCCGCCGCCCGTGCCGCCCCCGGCGTTATAGCCGTTGCCACCGCCGCCGCCGCTGATCGTCGCGCCGGTCAAGTTGGTTAGCGAGCCGATTGCCGCTCCACTTGCGTTCGACACGCCCACGCCGCCCGCGGCGGACTCGTAGGCGTAGGCGCCGCTTCCGCCGCTTCCGCCGCTGATCCCGCCGCCGTTGGACAGCATGATGATCCCGCCGGCGTTCGAGACTCCCGCGCCGCCCGCGCCGACGAGGCCCCCGTTGCCGCCGCCTCCACCACCGATCCTGCCATTATTGGTCAGCGTCGCGATCGTCCCAGCGTTCGACACCCCCGCGCCGCCCACGCCGCCGGGGTAGCCGCTGCCGCCATTTCCGCCGCTGATCGTGCCGCGGTTGGACAGCGTCCCGATCGTTCCGGCGTTCGACACGCCCGCGCCGCCAGCGCCACCCGCGCCGCCGAACATGCTGGCGTTTCCGCCGTTTCCGCCGGCGATCGTTCCGCTATTCGTCAGGGTCTTAATCTTGCTGGCGTTCGACACACCCGTGCCGCCGGCGATGCCGCTGGCGCCGTTTCCGCCGCTGATCGTCCCGCCCGACTGGTTGGCGAGCGTGGTGATCGGGCAGGTCAGGGCGTCAACGCCGTCGCCGCCGGGACCGCCCGAGATGCTTCCGCTGCCGGTGACGTCGATGGCTCCGCCGTTGCTCACGATGGGGCCCGGGACCGGCCCGGAGATGGTCTGGAGCGACGGCCTGCAGGCCGCCCGCGCCGGCACAGAAGCGCCGAGCGCAGCGAGCGCAATCAGCGAGACGCCGACGAATAGTTCCACGCGCGAGGCGCCGCGGTGCGCAGGGGGACCGCATTTGAACGAAGCCGGGAGCCCGTTTGCTGACCTGCGGTCGATCCTCGCGCCCATGACGCCACCCTAGCCTTTCATCCCAACAAGCGGTTATGCCGCTCACAAGTGCTGTCGATGTCGCAGCCCGAGCATGCCAAGCCCTAGCGCGATGAGCGGTGCGCCGGCGACGACGCGCCGGTGATCCAACTTTGTGCGGTGATCCAATATTGTGTGGTCATGACGGTCGCCTCTGCGGCGCCTGCGCATCCGAACGATGTGGCTGCTTCCCCCGCCGTCCCAGCCGTTATCTCGGTTGCGGTGGTTGTAAGTCTGAAATTCAGTAGTTTCGCGTTCGTTGGCGGAAACGATCGGGCCCAATAACGACCCCAAACACAACCAATCATGATGTATCAGTTGTGTCAAGTATTCTTCATGCCGTTTTTGCCATTTCTGAGGGTTCCTCTGCGGGATGCCGATTGTGACTTGGATGGTGTCCCATAGCTTGGGCCCCGCGCGACTGTGAGCCGCCCGGAAGACCCGAGAGTTGAATTTTCGCCCACCAAAGCTTGGGCAACGGAACGTCTGGTCAGGGCGGAACCCCTGCCCTTGCGGCCGTCGCCATGGAAGGTGGGTTTCCGCCCTGTCCCGACATTCGCGTTCGGCTACCAAATGTTAGCCTTGGCCACTACGGCGACCTACCCACAGCCATAAGCGCCATTTTGTTTGCGCTTATAGGGTTGCCTCGGGTTAGCGGGCCAACTCTTCGGCGAGCCTGCGCCACCAGTGCTCGTGCGCCTGCCAGTTCCAGCCGGCCGTGGGCGAGGGCGAAGGCAGGAGCCACACCCGGGTCGCGCCGATGCGAACGCCGCTATCGCCGAATTGAGCCGCGCGGCCGAGCCAACGCCGGCCGGCGGTGAGGCTCGTGAAGGCGATGAGCTTCGGCTGGGCAGCCTCGATTTTCGCTGTCAGCGCCGCGCGGGCTTCGCAGCCAAAGGCGCCCGGCGGCAACTCTCGATCCATGCCGCTCACATGCTTGGCGAGGTCGGTGAGGCCCAAGCCCCATTGCAGGACCTCGATATATTCTTCCGGCTTCAGAAGCCGCGGCGTCAGGCTCACGTCGAACAGGGTCGGCCAGAATTTGTTCTGCGGATGCGCGTAATAGGCCCCGCGCCGAGCCGAAACCGCGCCAGCCGCCGTGCCGCAGAAGACAATTCTGAGGCCCGGGGCGAGGACGTCGGGCAGGACCGGTTCGCGCGGACTCATGGATCGAGGATTCGACTTCGCCTGTTTCGCGTGAGGCGCGCCGCATATGGCCGCGCGGCCGATAATATCATGTTGTCCCCGCTCCTCTCGCAACACACTGCGCAGGACGGACCCGCCTGGGCCGAGCCCATGTCCCGGACGCAGCAATGCGGCCTTCCGCAAACGCAGAAGGCCGCAAAGCCAACGTCAGAGCGCCATGTCGAACACAAGCGCCTCGGTCTCCCCGCCGGCCGCGAGCCGAAGCTCATGGGCCCCGGCGATCGCGACGCCGTCTCCCGACCGCAACGCTTTGCCGTTCACCGTCAGTTCGCCGTCGACCACCTGAACCCAGGCGCCGCGCCCGGCGGTGAGACCGTGCGAGACGGTGTCGCCCGGCCGGAGCCGCGTCGCGTAGAGATCGACATCCTGGTGAATCGTGACGGAGCCGTCGCGCCCATCGCGCGACCCGATCAGGCTGAGCCTGCCGAGCTTCATTTCGGCGGAGAAGGTCTTCTCCTCGTAGCTCGGGGTCAGTCCTTTTCGTTCGGGCAGGATCCAGATCTGCAGGAAATGGACCGGCTCCGTGCGGCTCGCGTTGTATTCGCTGTGCCGCACCCCGGTTCCCGCCGTCATCCGCTGGACGTCACCGGGCCGGATCACGGAGCTCTCGCCCGTACTGTCCTTGTGCGCGAGCGCGCCTTCGAGGACATAGGAGATGATCTCCATGTCGCTGTGGGGATGGGACGGGAACCCTTCGCCCGGCGCGACGCGATCCTCGTTGATCACCCGCAAAGGCCCGAAGCCCATATGCCGGGGGTCGAAGTAGCCGCCGAACGAGAACGTGTGCCTGCTGTCGAGCCAGCCGAAGTTGGCCGAGCCCCGCTCTTCCGATTTTCTGATGACGCTTTGCATGAAAAGACCACTTGGTTTGAGAGAACTGCGTCCCAGGTAGGATGGCGCGGCCTCCATGACAATATACCTGGAAGCGGGCATACTGTCTCCAGATCGGATACAATCATGGACAAGCTCAGTGCGATGAATGCGTTCGCGAAGGTCGTCGCGCTCGGCGGCTTCGCCGAAGCGGCGCGCGCCCTCGGATCGACGCGCTCAGCGACCTCGAAGGCGGTGATGGAGCTGGAGCGCCTGCTAGGCGTCCGGCTGCTCGACCGCACGACGAGGCGCGTCCGAACGACGGAAGCCGGGCTCGCCTATTACGAGCGATGCGTGGAGATCATCGCGCGGGTCGAGGAAACGGAGATGCAGGTCGCGCGCCTGCATGGCGAACCGAAGGGCGTTCTCAAGCTGAACGGCCCGACCTCCTTCGGCGCGCTCTATCTTGGGCCGGCCGTCGCCGAATTCATGGGCAGGTATCCCGATCTCAAGATCGAAATGACTTTGACCGACCGGTTCATCGACCCGATCGAGGAGGGCGTCGACGTCACCATCCGGATCGCCGAACTCGCCGACTCGAGCCTGATCGCCCGAAGGCTCGCGATCGCCCGTCGCGTCTTCGTCGCCTCCCCGGCCCATGTCGCGCGACACGGCGAGCCGCTCGCGCCCGAGGAGCTGGCTCGCCATCCCTGCCTCACTTACGGCCATACGACCACGCTGCAGCGCTGGCGGATCTTTAAGGACCGCGAGGCGATCAACGTGCCCGTCAACTCGGTCCTGTGCTCGAACAACGGCGACGTTTTGCGCGCGGCTGCGCTCGCGGGATGCGGCGTCGCGATGCTGCCGACATTTCTCGTCGGGCCGGACATCGAAGCCGGACGGCTCCGGACCGTGCTCGACCGCTTCCCCCAGCCGGATCTCGGCGTGCATGCGCTTTACGCGTCGAACCGCTATCTGGCCGCCAAGACGCGGGCATTCGTCGACTTCCTCGCCAAGCGTTTCGGCGAGCCGCCGGAATGGGATCGGTTCGCGCGACGAGCGGAGTAATTCGCTTGTGCCTGCGGCGATACGAAAAAGGCCGCCCGAAGGCGGCCTCTCTTCACCGATCGTCCCAAGGGGACATGTTTCATGCGAACGCGCCCACGGCCGGCCTCGGGCCGCGCCGGGCTGCCGCGTAACCGAGGCTCGCGAAGCCCAAAGCCAGCATGACCCATGTCGAGGGCTCGGGCGCGGTGACGGCCGAGAAGCTCCCCGAGGTCATGACCGGGTAGCCCCCGCCTTGGGCCGATTGATAGAGCGAATAGTTGGTCGCCGAATTGCCCCACAGGTTCCAGTAGCCGCCGGCGCCTGTCTTGCTTGTGAACAGGAGGCCGTCCACGTCGAGCGGCTGCGTCCCGCCGTGGAACAGGTTGTCATAGATGAACGCGCCGTCAGGGCTAAAGGCGGCGCCTGGGAAATTCGAGTTCGCGACCATTTCGCTGATCGTCGCATCGACCTGGCCGGAGATGGTCCCCTTGATCCAGGTGACCTCGCCGCCAGCATCGACGGTGAATTCGCCAGAAGCTTCCAGGTTAGCGCCGGACGCTTGGTAGTCGAATTTGTACACGCTCGCGTTGGCCGCCGACACGGTTAACATCGCAGCCGCCGTCATCGAAGCAAGCATGGTAAAGAATGCGGTCCTCATAACACGACTCCTGTCTCGATTCCCTGTAACTGACTGTTTGGTTAAGATCGAGACCACGAATTCCGGCCTCATGTAGCCGTCGTTTAGTCAAATACGCCGACAATTTGCCCGTCGCAAGTTAATGATTCAAATATCGTTACAGGCCGTTCAAGGCGGCTTGGGACAAAACGTAATGGAATTGTTGCTGGAATCTTCGAGAGACGATGCCGCAGCGTCAGCTCTACGGCGAGTTGCGTCCGAAAACAGGCACAAACCGGCGCGGGCGCGCCGCAATCGCCGGCGCCGCGAGCCTGTCAAAGCTGCGGCTTCGGCGGTGTCAGGTGTGTTGGGTCCGGGACTTGATCCGGATGATCGCCGTTCCGCCGGCGCCCGACGCGGCCGATAGGGCGCCCAGCGCCTGCCTGCCGTCATCCGACAGTTTTAAGAAGGCTCTATTCTGCCCCGAACTTTATTGACATCGCGCGACCCATGCGGTCGTACTCCCAACATTTGTCGCGCGGCGCGAGGGTGGAGTTGCGATTGCGTCGTCCCCCTAATCCGGGCGATTTAGCCTCATCGTCGCCGCGCCCGATCGGGACGCCCCGCCCCGCTCCGCTCGGCCTCGCGTCCGCATTTGCAGTTGCCTGTCTCGGAGCCGCCGCGCACGCAGACTCGATCGCGCCGCCGCCGGCCGCGCCCGCTACGGGCCAATCCGTGCAGACGCCCGTCGGCCCCGCTCGGGTGGACCTTTCCGGCCTGCTGGACCCGATCCCCGCGAGCTTGCCACAGTTCCGCGCCGATGCGGCGACGCCGGTGAACTCGGGCCCGTTCGGCTTCCTGAGCAGCGCCTCGAACAGCCCAACCCTGCTTGGCGACATGTGGGGCCTGAGGCCCGCCTTGGACAAATACGGCGTGTCGCTGAGCGTGATCGAGAACGCCGAGATGTTTGGCAATGTGACCGGCGGCGTCCAAACGGGGTTCGAAGGGAACGGACTCACGACCGCGACCTTGCAATTGGACACCCAGAAAGCGTTCGGTCTGAACGGCGGCCTGTTCAACGTCAGCGGCCTATATATTTGGGGCGGCCAACTGAGCGCCTCCAATCTCTATACCTTGCAGTTCGCGAGCGGCATCGAGGCCGACCCCTCAGTCCGACTTTGGGAACTGTGGTATCGGCAGTGGTTCGGCGACCGGTTCGATATCAAGATTGGCGAGCAGAGCCTCGATAATGAATTCAAGGTCAGCCAATACGGAACCTATTTCCTCAACGCAGCGATGGGTTGGCCGGTCCTTCCCACGGAAGATTTGCCCGGCGGCGGCCCCGGCTATCCGCTCGCCGGCTTAGGCGTTCGGGCGCGCGCGGTCGTGACGGACAACTTCCACGTGCTCGCGGGCGTCTTCAATGGCAGCCCGATTCCCAGGGATTCGGCCAACTCGCAATTGAGCGATCCCCATGGCGTGAGCTTCCCGCTCAACACCGGCGTTTTCGCGATCGCCGAAACGCAATTCTCGTGGGGATCGGAGGCCTCGGCGAACGCGAGCGCAGAGGGTCCTCTCCCAGGCCTTCTCAAGATCGGCGGCTGGTACGACAGCTACAACTTTGACGACCTGCGCGATGACAACGAGGGCATCCCGCTCGCCAATCCCGCGAGCAACGGGATCCCGGCGGTCCATCACGGCAATTATGCGTTCTACGGGGGCCTGGACCAGACGATCTGGCGTTCCAAGGACAACTCCGACCGCAACCTAAATATCTTCATCCGTCCGATGTTCACGCCGCTGCAGGATCGCAATCTCATCAGCTTCAGCGTCGACGGGGGGGTGACGCTGCACGAACCTCTCGCCGGACGGAGCGACGACACTTTCGGGCTGGGGTTCGGCGTCGCGCGGGTCAGCAACAGCGCGTCCGGCTACGACAGAAATCTGGAATTCTACGAGCCCGCCACCTTTACGCCCGTGCGCGGCACGGAGACCTTTCTCGAGGCCACCTATCAGATTCAGGTCATGAAATGGTGGCAAATTCAGCCGGACATCCAGTATGTCTTCAATCCCGGCGCCGGGCTCGCCAACCCAAACGATCCGACGCAGAAGATCAAGAACGAACTGGTGATCGGCCTGCGCGCGAACATCACGTTCTGACTTTAGCGCCCGGGACCCGGCAAGCTCCCGAACAGGGCGTCAAGTTCTGTTGACAATTCGGCAAGTGCGGCCAGTTGCAGAGCGGATGATTTGGCCGATGGCGGTTCGCCCTTGTGGATGAACCCCCGGATAGAGTGCACCGTCACCGGAACCTGTCATCGCCAGACCTACCGGATAGGCCGTGCGGTAGCTAAACCGGTCATCTCATGTGTTAGCGACAGTACAGCAAGCGTGACCTGTCCAATGTCGTCGTTTTGGCGCAATCTTTCGCTAGTATTCGATGGTGTGTGATCCGGGTGGATATCGGCTAAGGTTAAGTCGAAGAGGAGCATGGCCATGCCAATTTTCGCAATCCCAGTAATAGACGCAGTAGGCGCCTACGGTGCGGCAGCTGTAGCCGTGTTACAGATCGTTGAAATCTTGATAGATAAGCTTTCCGGCATTGAAATGGCCGACAATGACAAGCGTCAGCAATTCGTGCAGGACCAGATTGACCAATTCACTCAGCAATATCCAAACTACAACATTGTCATATGCCACCCGCCGTGCGATGTGGATGATGGGGCAGGGTTTGGCGTAGACCCCCAATATCGCGCCCTTATATACCACCAGCACTTCGAGCTCGGGATGACAGTTGGAACGTGCGGGTACGACTTGTACATGGCGGAACAGGGAAAAAGTTTCCACTTCCACAATAACGGCGATGGGGGCTGGATCAACTGGGGCTTCTCCGGAAACTGGATCAGGGGCGGGGACGGAAGCGACCCGAACGAAATAGACGCGCCATTTTCTACGTCACCCTCACGCATTGGATCTCAACTTTACTCTTGGGGTAACGACAACATCGTGACTGCAAATGGTGTTGCTGGACGGCTTCTGACCCAAGGTAGCGCTCTCTACTCCGTTAACAATCCTGGAAATTCCCTTTACAAATACGCTAGCGGTCAGTCTGGTCCTTACTATCAAGCTATCGTTCAAACCGACGGAAACTTCGTAGTCTACCATTTTGACGTTAATAATGAGCGAACTCCAACGTTTTGGACAAATACTGGTGGAAAGGTCAATGATCCAAATTGGACGTTGGCGGTTCAAAACGATGGAAATGTTGTTCTTTACCACACCAATTCATCGGGAAACGTCAATAGTGGAGCTTATTTGGCTTCGAATACATGGCAAATAAACAAACCAGCCCCTGGGTGGTTTGGCTTGAGTATGCAGCAAGACGGCAACTTGGTGCTCTATTTTTTCTACAACGACGGAAGTTGCGATCCAGTCTGGGCAACCGCCAACAACGCTCCAACTGGAACGATTGTCTGGCCTCATTAGAAATCACTGCTGTCCGTTTAGAAATCAAGAAGAATTAACAAGTTAACGCTTTTCGACGAAACTGGCTTCCACCCCGTATCCCGCCGCGCGCCGCCGCAAGCCGCTTCGCCTTGTCGACGCCGAACGCAGAGAGGTCGAGCGTGTCGACGTCGAGCCCCTGGCTTCGCCAGCCATAGGCCGTTGCGCCCTTCCCCATCGCCGGGGACAAGCGCATGCCCGCTTTCAGCCGATGCGCATCGCAACGCGATGTCGGCCATGACTCGCCCCTCGAATGACGCGATCGGCGTCGGCCCCTCATCCCAGTTTTCGCGGCGACATTGGTCAGCGGTCACACTCGTGTCAGAGCGCAGGGCGACCTTGCGGGCTCGACGGGCGTGGCGACGGCACAATCGGCTGCAGCTGTACGGGCGTTTCCACTCGCACGAAAATTGCTTTACGGAAGTCGATGCGCGAAGCGTGCGAGGCGCCGGGCCGGGAAAAATGGGGGACGCAGATGAAAGTCGCGATCAACGCCGAGGCGGCGGCCGCGCTGATACCCGACGGGGCGACATGCTTGATCGGCGGATTCATGGGCGTGGGTTCGCCCCATAGGCTGATCGACGCCTTGGTCAGGCGCGGCGCAAAGAATCTTACGATCATCGCCAACGACACCGCGATGCCCGGCAAGGGGATCGGCAAGCTGATCAGCGCGGGCGCGGTCGCAAAACTGATCGCCTCGCATATCGGCCTCAATCCAGAGACGCAGGCAAAAATGATCGCCGGCGAGATCGAGGTTGAACTCGCGCCGCAGGGGACGCTGATCGAGCGCATCCGGGCCGGCGGCGTGGGTTTGGGCGGCGTCTTGACCGCAACCGGCCTCGGCACGCTGGTCGAAAAGGGCAAGCAGATCGTCGAGGTCGACGGCAGGCGCTTCCTGCTGGAAAAGCCGATCCGCGGCGATTTCGCGCTGATCGGCTGCAAGCAGGCCGACTATTACGGCAATCTCGAATATTCGCTGACCGCACACAATTTCAATCCGATCATCGCGCTCGCCGCCGACGTCGTCATCGCTGAGCCGATCACGATCGTGCCGGTCGGCGTTATTTCGCCGGACTCCGTCAAGACGCCCGGCGTGCTCGTCACCCACCTCCTCGAGAGGGCCTTCTGATGGACGCCAAGGAAGTCATCGCGCGCCGCGTCGCCCAGGAGATCAAGCCGGAAATGCTGGTCAATCTGGGCATCGGACTGCCAAGCCTGGTCGCCAATTATCTGCCGAAGGACGTCCACGTGTTCTTCCAGGCGGAGAACGGCGTCATCGGCCTCGGCCCCCGCCCGCCCGAGGGCATGGAGGATCCGGATCTGACCGACGCGGGGGGTGGATTCGTGACCGCCATGCCGGGGGCGGCCTCGATCGACAGCGCCATGAGCTTCGGCATCATCCGCGGCGGCCATCTCGACATGACGGTGCTCGGCGGCTTCGAGGTCGACGAACGCGGCTATCTCGCCAACTGGATGGTCCCCGGCTACATGGTCCCGGGCATGGGCGGCGCCATGGACCTTGTCGCGGGCGCGAAGAAGGTCATCGTCGCCATGGTCCATACCGCCAAGGGTGGCCACAAGATTGTCGAGCGCTGTTCACTTCCCTTGACTGCGACCCGCCGCGTCACGCTCATCGTCACTGAACTTGCGGTGATCGAGCCGACCGAAAAGGGCCTCGTGCTGCGCGAGCGTGGGCCTGGCGTCTCGACCGCGGACATCCTCAGGAGGACCAGCGCCAGGCTGATCGTCGAGTGCGAGCCAACGGAGATGGCGCTGAGCTGAGGCCGGATCGGCCGCGAAAATCCGCGGGCGAATCGATCGGAGCGCTGATTGGCGCGAGCGGCTCGCGGCCAGATGCTCGGGCGCGACGCGCAACACAGGGAGCGGAGCCCCTATGACTTCGTTCAAACGCATTCGCGCTCGCGCTGAAGAGCGCAAGGGCGGGGCCGAAGCGCTCAATCGAATGCTGCCGCCGAGGCCCGACCCCGAGGCGCTCGCGGCTGTCGAAGACGACCGGGTGCTCGCGGAAATGACGAAGCGGGTGTTTTCGGCAGGCTTCGCGTGGAGCGTCATCGAGTCGAAATGGCCGGGCTTCGAGGAGGCTTTCCTCAGCTTCGACCCCGCGCGGCTCTCCTTTGAGCCCGACGAGTTCTGGGATGGGCTCGTGAAGGACGCGCGCATCGTGCGCAACGCCGCCAAGATCATGTCGGTCAAAGCGAACATTCGCTTCGTTCGGGAGATTGGCGAAGAGCACGGCGGGTTCGGCAGGTTCCTCGCCGGATGGCCGCCGTCGGGCGAAGTCGGGCTCCTCGAAGTCCTGGCCAAACGAGGCGCCCGGCTCGGAGGAAACACCGGCCAAATGCTCTTGAGGTTTCTCGGCTGGGACGGGTTCGTGATCTCGAAGGACGTGGCGACCTGCCTGCGCGACGCCGGCCTCGACGTGGCCGAGGAGGTCAAATCGAAGCGCGACCTTAAGCTCGTTCAGGAGCAATTCAACGCTTGGGCGAAAGAAACCGGCCTCCCCTATTCCCACCTTTCGCGCATCTGCGCCTATTCGATCGGCGAGAATTATGAGGCGCATGGGCCAGCAGGCATCGACGACGGACCATGAGGCAAGCCGCTCGTCGGCAAGCCCCGAACCGTTGTGTTGGCACATCCCCAATTGTTGCGTTCTACAATATTGCACCGCAAACGTCTCGGGACGAAGTAGGACTGAAATTCCCAATGTAAGAAGATTTCCCTCAACACTTCTGAGGAGCTAGCGAAGGTGAGGCGCTATGTCGCGTGGCAAAGTCAAAAATCATGACTGAACAGGTGTCGTAACAAAGACTTAGGTGCCGCTGGGGAAGAATTTCATCAGATCACGAGGAAGGTTGAAATAACGATTGCTCTACGAGAATGCCGGGACCTTTATTTGCTCTGGCGGACCGAATCGACTAAGTCTCGTGCCACTCGTTCTGTGTTTGAGGGCATTCGATATGTTCTGGGCAGACTACAGTTTCGGGCCGGTTCGCGGCGCGGGGGCACGCGCACTGGCGGGCAGTTTCATCCTTCTCATGCTCGCGCCAGCGAGCCATCCCGCGCATGCGCAGCTCGGTTGCCCGATTTCGTCGGGCTTGCCCGACGGCTGCCCCGCGCCCAATGGCGGGACATTTCAGGTCCCGAACTTCTTCTCAGGCTACGCCCAGCAGTCCGGCCAGACCTGGGGCAACAAGAACGGCAACTCCGGCTGTCCGGCGTCGCGGCAGAACTGTCACCCCAACTGGAACGTGGCCGGCGTGGATTATCCGCTCGGCGTCTACACCCCCGTCGCACAGCTCGCCGACCCGGCGATGATCCCGGCGTCGAGCAACTGCGCCTGGCACGCGACGGGAAGCCACTGGAACCCGAGCGCCCCCTATCTGCAATGCGGCGTCAACTCGACGCTGAACAGCGACGTCGAGGGCTACAACTTCGGCGACATCGGCGGCCACGGCTGCGCCGGCATCGAGCTCACATCCGGCTATAGGGGGAGTCTCACGGTTCGCAACAATCGCTTCGGCTTCGACGATCCCGGATGCAGCGCGAACTTCCAGTGGGTCGGCGGCATTGCGCCGTCGATCATCTACGATCCCTATGGCGTGGGGAGCGGAAGTGTGACCATCACCCAGAATGAGTTCGACGGCGAGACAGACAATCCGAATACCGGCGGCGCTGCGATGGTCTACTGGGTCGGCGCGCGGATGGCCGGGACGTTGCAGATGACCTACAACGCCTTCTACAAAAACCCGGCGCACGCCTACTCGTTCAGCGGGATCGCCGGCGCCGGGACCATCTCGGCGGCCTACAATTACTACGAGCAGATCCACGATACGCACGCCTGGAAGGGCCACGCCGAAATTCAGGGCATCGGCGGATATCATCAGTTCAGCTCGCAGTTCGAGACGGTGCTCAACACCAAGCAAACCAACAGTGCGGGCGAAACCCTGCAGTATGTCGTCGACTCGCCGACGACGGGCATTATCGGAGCGAAGGTCTCCAACAACGTGCTTGTGGTGAACACGGTCGGCGGCGGTCCGGGCGGCCCGACCGAAATCGGCGCCCATCTCGTCAAAGGCGTCCTGACCATCGACAGCATCAAGTCCGGCGGCGCGTTCTCCGCGCTCGCGCCCGGAATGCAGATCAACAGTACGAATTTGTTTCTGGCCAGGAACCTGAACAACAACACCGGCGTCGGCGGCCAGTGGGCGACGGAATGCGGCATCAACTCCGGCGGCGTGTGGTGTCCGTTCGCAAACACGTCGAAGGGCGTCGCCAACAATACCGCGAGCTGGCCCGCGACTTCGTCCTTCGTCGCGGTTGGATCGTTTTCGGGCGGAGCGACTGGAACGACCTCGGGCGGAGCTGTCTTGACCATTACCGCGGTCAAGAGCGGGACGATTGCGGTCGGCGACGTCATCTGGGGCAATGGCGGCGGCAAGAACATCGTTTCGGGCACGACCATTACCGGCCAGACATATGGGACCCCTGGCGGGGTCGGCGGCTACAAAGTCAGCACGCCGCAAATTATCCTCTCGGGCCTGGCGCTCGCGGTCGACGGCTCCAGCAATGTCTGGAACGGCCAGACGAACGTGCAGTGGCTTCAGCTGGTCAACAGTTTCAGCGTCTACGCGGGCGTGCTTGGCTGGGGCAGTTTCACCGGCGCGACGCAGTTCGTGAACAACTATGTCGACGTCACGGGAGCAATCGCCGGCGCCTGGGCGGCGGGCTCGAGCTGCGCGACGCCAACCGTTTTCGGCGGCAACGTCATCATGACGGACGGTTCGACGAGTTCGACGCTGAAGACCCGCGACACGGCCAACAACTGGGCATGGCCGCCGAGCGCGTCCTCCGGCTGCTGAAGCCTTTCACGACGCGCCCCGAGCTCCGCCGGACTCGGCGCAGCGGCGCGCCGGCGGATGCGCGTCCCACCGTCCTTTCCGCTGAAATCTGTCTCCCGACAAAATCCGGTAGTGTCTCAGTTTCGCGTCAGCCCCAGAAATTAGGAGGTTGACATTCGCGCCCCCTTGCCGTCGCCTGTCATCGCGCTCATGTTCCGCGCTGCAACATTTTCTTGGCGATTTCCCGAAGTTGTGCTATCTACAATACAACGGCTTCGGGGAGATTTGCCTGAGAAAGCCGACGATGGGAGCGACAATGCCGAAGGGACCACAAGGCCAGAAGCGCCCAGCCGACACCGTGGCGGCAGCGATTATGGTTGCAAAAATCGCCACTGGCGAGATCGAAGAGAAATTGAAAGAGCCGTCGGGCAAGGTCCGGTCTGGGAGGGCTGGTGCGGCGGCTCGCGCCAAGAAGCTGACGAAGGAGGAACGGTCGGCCATCGCCAAGAAGGCGGCCGGGGCACGCTGGAAATGACTGATAATGTTCTCACACCCGATGAAAGAATGTCGAGAGCAACGTCAGGAGATGTTCCACACATCTATTTCAATGGATTACTTATAGGGCTAACTGGGGGGGACGTCATAATTATCTTGGAGAAAAATGGGCTTCCCGTCGCAACTCTGAATGCATCATATACCGTAGCAAAGACGCTTGCGGTGAAACTTGGATTAACTATGTCGGATTTTGAAAGTAAAACCGGACGCACTATGTTGATAACAGATGAGGTAGAGACTGCATTATCTAAAAAAGCTGACCAGACATGAGAGATCCTTGGTATGTGATTTACCCTCCGCAGGCTGCCATGTCGGTGGAACAACCAAAGACTGTGAAAAAGATCGAACGGTTTCGTGATCTCCCTCGCGGATGGCACTACGGACGGGGGGTGGCTGCAGATGGCACAACGATTGCTCGTGCCAAAGACATCTTTAACCAATACGCGCAAATGGGATTTAGCGTCACGGATGCGTTTCCAGGTCAGGATGGTGAAATAATGGTCACGGCCTACAGGAACAATTACTATGTTGAATGTATAGTTCAGGTAGACGGTACCTATTCTGTGGTTGGAGAAAAAGATAAAGACGTAATTGTTGAAGCGGAGCGCGGCACAGAAGGACAAACTATTGCGGCAATTGTGCAGGTGGCAAAGCACGCATGGAATATATTCGGCTCATACATCCCAAGCACTACGATGCGAAACGAAACGAGTTCAAAAGCTTGGCATTCAAGAATTCTTCAGATGACCGGGCCGCCTCAGTACTTCTATGCAGATGCTTGGACGAAGCCCGTGGTGGATGGTGTAGCCACATCAGGGCGCACTATATCCCGTTAGGGGTCGCGTCTGAGCCTCCGGTATTCTTACATGTAAGAACGGATGAATTGCCAAAGGAGCACAGAATTGAGCCCGACTCGTCCGATGGAGATGATTGTCATTACCTAATATTTAATGTCAGAGACAGTCACTTCCGAAAACTCTTAAACGCTGCAAAGCTCGAAGAGTTTCTTGTATGTCGGAACGGGTCGTTCAGTCCCGCAACTAGTGAAGACGCGGAGTGGTTCACGAGGTCAGCAGCGTGTGAATGAATTTTTTGCTTGCTATTAGGGATGCAGGCATTATGTTCATTCTCATGAACAAGCTTGATGCCGCCAAACGCGCTCAAATCCTCGCCATGCTTTGCGAGGGATCGTCCATGCGTTCGATCTCCAGGATTGCGGACGTATCGATCAATACGGTCACGAAGCTTCTAATTGATGCCGGCACGGCCTGCACCGGATACCATGACCAATATGTCCGCAACCTAAAAACAAAACGCGTTCAGTGCGATGAGATTTGGTCTTTCTGCTACGCAAAAGAGCGGAACGTTGAGACTGCGAAGGCTGCACCTAGCGATGCTGGTGATCTTTGGACGTGGACCGCATTAGACGCCGACAGCAAGCTCATGATTTCATGGGGCGTTGGTGACCGCCATGCTGGGGTTGGGCGCGTTTTCTTTGAGGATGTTGCAGGACGCCTCACCTCTCGCGTCCAATTAACCACTGACGGCCATCGTGTGTATCTCGACGCGGTTCCCGCCTCATTCGACGAAGTCGATTTCGCCCAGCTGGTCAAGCTATACGGCGAAGCGCCGTCTGGAGGGGCCAGTGAGCGACGCTATAGCCCCGACGAATGCACGGGAACGATCAAGACGCCGATCACGGGCAACCCGGACCCGAAGCATATTTCGACGTCATACGTGGAGAGCCAAAATCTAAATATGCGCATGGGGATGCGGAGGATTACTCGCCTGACCAATGCGTTCAGCAAGAAAGCCGAAAACCACTGCCATGCGCTCGCAGTCTATTTTGTTTTTTACAACTTCGTGCGCATCCACAAGACATTGAGGGTTGCGCCCGCAATGGCTGCGGGCGTGACCAACAAGCTCTGGTCCGTTGAGGACATGGTGGCTCTGGTAGAGGGTTATGAGGCGCGAGTGCGCGCCAGTAAGAAGCGCGCCCCAGTCAAGTGACAGAGGCGCGCCATTTGGATAGTTACATCACGTCAGAAAGCGGGGCGAACGGTGCGTGCGGGAAAATGCGCCCATGGACAGCATCATTGATTCGCCCAGGATTGACGCCGAGTTTAGCCGCCGCGACGTGCTGCGCCATGCCGAGTCGGAGGACCATTGTCTTGGCCTTTGATGCCAATTCTTCGGTCATCGGATTCGAGCAACGAGCCGCGCGACGGCGACGGGGGAACGGAACAATTTTTGTATAGTCGTGCATGCGGTTTTCCTAGGAAAACCGGCCAACTCCGCTTGACACGCCAGTCCTGATGCGCGACAATTCCGCGTGTGAGAGGGAATGCTTAGGCATTCATTTCTTTCGTGGTTCAACGGGTCGGCCGATCTGGTTGAACAACGATCCGGGCGGCCTGGTTGTGACCCAGGTCGCCCTTTTCGTATCTACATGAATCCAGAAATGTCACGCGGGGACAAGACTCGCACGTTCTTGTCCCCGCAATTCCTCCACAGAAAGCCTAGCTCCTTTCCGGTCGGAAGATAACCCTTTGCGCTCTAACTGGATTTGTGTCAAGCAAAATGTTCAGTTCGGCAAACTGAGACACTACCCAAAATCCGCTTGCCGAACAAGCCATGAACGGCTAGGCTTTGTTCGTGATTTGTTTACGGCGCGCGGCGATTCTCTCGTGAAGTGTTCTTCACGAGAGGCGGCGGGAACTGGGCCGCCCGGAGATGGCAGATGCTGACGAAAAAGCAAAGCGAGTTGTTGCGGTTCATCCACGAGCGTCTTCAGGAGTCGGGCGTTCCGCCGTCCTTCGACGAGATGAAGGACGCTCTGGACCTGCGCTCGAAGTCGGGCATCCACCGCCTGATCATGGCGCTCGAAGAGCGGGGCTTCATCCGACGGCTCGCAAATCGCGCGCGCGCGATCGAAGTGCTGCGGCTGCCGGAATCGGCCACGGTCGCGGCGCCGCGCGCGCAAAGATTCTCACCGAGCGTGATTCCGGGAAGTCTCGGGAAGGTGCGCGCCGTGCAGTCGAGCGACGGCGGGGCGTCGCATCCGGTAATGGTGCCGCTGATGGGCCGCATCGCCGCCGGCACGCCGATCTCGGCCATTCAGACGAGGGTGCAGACGCTGGCGATGCCGCCGGAGTTTCTGGGCAGCGGCGAGCACTTCGCCCTTGAGGTGCGCGGTGATTCGATGATCGAGGCCGGCATCCTCGAGAACGACACGGTGGTCATCCGCAAGCAGGACACGGCGGAAACCGGAGACATCGTCGTCGCCCTGATCGACGAGGAGGAGGCGACGCTGAAGCGGCTGCGCAGGCGTGGCGCCTCGATCGCGCTGGAGGCGGCCAATCCGGCTTACGAGACCCGGATCTTCGGACCCGACCGCGTCCGCGTGCAGGGGAAAATGGTCAGTCTTATCCGGCGGTACTGAGACCCCCTCACATGATGGATGAAAAGTGGCCGGCAGGACGCTAGGGAGAGAGGTTCTCCTGGCGCCCCGCCGGCCTGCCCCTATGGAAACCCGGAGATGCGGCGGAACCGAGCCTCCATCGGGGCATTTGAATTGGCCGTCATGGCCAACGGGAACAGCCTACCGCTTCGGCCCGTTATTGCAATATATAATATGTTTATTGGGTCAGGTCCGGCGAATTTACCTCAACAATCACAGTTAAGCGCCGCCCGCCTCATCGTTGTCTGCTGTTGAATGAGGCCGTGCGGCCTTGTTAATACTAATGGAGATCGTTTACTTTGCTTTGTGAATCGCCAGAGGGGAAGCGGACGAAGGTGGTTGTGGACGCCGCCGGGGGCACCCTTGCCGGCTTCCCCGCACTGCGCCAAAGAGAGGCGTTGTACGCGTGAGGTGATTCGTGGCTGAGGCCATCGACTTTCAGACCGATTTCGACGCCGACCGGCGATCGGGCGATCCGGCGTTCACGGTCGACCTCGACGGTTTCGAAGGTCCGCTCGATCTCCTGCTCGAGCTTGCCCGGCGGCAGAAGGTCGATCTCGCCCGCATCTCCGTGCTCGCGCTCGCCGAGCAATATCTTCTCTTCGTCGAGGCCGCGCGCAAACTGAGGCTCGAACTCGCCGCCGACTATCTGGTCATGGCGGCCTGGCTCGCATTTCTGAAGTCGCGGCTTCTCCTGCCCGCGCCGCCGCAGGCCGCCGAGCCCGACGCCTCCGATCTCGCCGAGGCGCTCGCCCGCCGGCTGCGCACCCTCGAAGCCATCCGCAAGGCCGCTGGGCTGCTCATCAACCGTCCCCGCCTCGGGCGTGACTTTTTCGCTCGCGGCGAGCCGGAGGCAGTCGAGGTCGCGCGGCGGTCGACTTACGACGCGAGCCTTTATGACCTCATCGCGGCCTACGCGCGTCAGGCGCAGAAACACGCTCTCGCCAGGGTGCGCTTCAAGGCGCGCGAGGTCTGGTCGCTCGCAGAAGCGCGGGAGGTGCTGGCGCGTCTTATCGGCGTCGCCTGTGACTGGGCTCTGTTCGACGATTGGCTGATCGAAGCCTGCGTCGATCCGAAGATGCGGCGAAGCGCGCGCGCGTCGACCTTTTCAGCGTCGCTCGAGCTTGTTCGCGAAGGCAAGCTCGAACTGCGGCAAGACCGGACATTCGCGCCGATCTGGATTCGCGCGGCCTCCCCATCAGCCGAAAGCGCCGCCGCATGATTGTCTCCTCCAACGCACGAGGCAGCCGATGGCCCGGATGACCGAAGGCCGGATGATCGTCGAAGGCAATGTGGCGCGCCTGTTCGACGCACTCGAGCCGCGCGCGACTCCGGAAGATCTTCGCATCGCCGAAGCGATGGTGTTCGCCTCCGCCGAGCCGATCGAGGAACAGGCGATCGCCGCACGGCTGTCGCCCGGCGCGGACGTTGCGGCCGTCATGGAGGAATTGAGGCAGCTCTACGCTGGACGCGGCGTTAATCTCGTCCGGGCCGCCCGGCGCTGGACCTTCCGCACCGCAGCGGACCTCTCCTGGCTGCTCGCGCGCGAGGGCGAAGAGAAGCGCAAGCTCTCCCGCGCCGCGATCGAGACCCTCGCTATCATCGCCTACCACCAGCCGGTGACGCGCGCCGACATTGAGGAGATTCGCGGCGTCGCGGTGTCCAAGGGCGCGCTCGATGTTCTCATGGAGGCGGGCTGGGTTCGCATGCGCGGCCGCCGCAAGGCGCCCGGCCGGCCGATCACCTACGGCACCACGACCGAGTTCCTGATCCAATTCGGGCTCGACGCGATCGGCGACCTGCCCGGGCTCGACGAGCTTCAGGCCGCGGGCGTGTTCGACGGCAAGCTGCCCCAAGGTTACGGGGTCCCGCAGCCGAGCGACGATACGACGCTGCGGGCCGACGAGGAGCCGCTCGAGGAGACGGGGCCGCTCGAACAGGTCTGGGAGGCGCTCCCTCCCGACGAACAGCCTTGATTGGACAGGCCCCCGAACGGCCGCGTCACGAAAGCGCCGGAAAGCCAAGGGAACTATGTTCGGGTTTTTCTTGGGAAGAGATCATGACTTCGCGACTCGCCCTCGCCGCGGCCGGTTTCCTTTGCGCTGTGACGGGGGCCGGCGCCAACGCGTCGCCGGCTCTCCCGCTTGTTTCCCATCGCGCGGCCTACGACCTCTCGCTCGCTGATCCGGCGTCGCCGCCTCCGTCCTCGGCGCGGACCCCGATCTCGGCCAGCGGGCTCATCGCCTATGAGTTCCGCGGTTCGCCGTGCGTTGGCTACACCTCCAACTTCCGGCAGATGACCGAGATGGAGCGAAGCGAAGGCGAGCCCGTGTCGATGGAGGTCAACGCCCAGTCGTTTGAGGATGCGGACGGCAAGTCGATGCGCTTTGAGGTCGAGTCGCAAGGCGGGCAGGAAACCCCGCCCGTCGCAGGCACGGCGACCCGCGACGCCCATGACGATATGCACGTCGTATTGACGAAGCCTTCGGCGAAGTCGATCGCCTTCGGACAGAACGTCCTGTTTCCGACCCAGCACATCGAAAAGCTGATCGAGGTCGCCAAGGCTGGCGGCGGCCTGGTTCAGGCGCGCGTCTACGACGGCTCCGACACCGGCGCGAAGATTTTCGCGACCATGGCGGTTGTTGGCAAGGAAGCGACCAAGCCGAGCGACGACGACAAAACGGCAGTTGAATTGCAGGGCGTTCGCCGGTGGCCGGTCGTCGTTTCGTACTTCGACGAGAACTCCAAGGATTTCGCGCCGGAATACACGCTATCCTTCGATCTCTACGAGAACGGCGTCTCGGGCACCCTCAAGCTCGACTACGGGCAGTTTGCCTTGCGCGCGCAGCTTCGCAAGCTCGAATTGCTTCCGACCTCGGCCTGCGCGAAATAGACCCTCCGCTGGCGTCAGACCGAGAAGCTGACGCCGCAGCCGCAGGAGGCGGTCGCGTTCGGGTTCTTGACCCGGAACGACTGGCCCATGAGGTCGTCGACGAAGTCGAGTTCGGCGCCCTTCATCATTTCGAGCGAGACGGGATCGATCAAGACCGACGCGCCGTCGCGGGTGACGATCAGATCGTCCTCGGCGCGTGCTCTGTCGATGTCGAAGGCGTATTGAAAGCCCGAGCAGCCGCCGCCCTTGACCGAAATGCGTAAGGCCGCGCCCTCTTCGCCCTTGAGGATGGCGTTGAGACGCCGCGCGGCGCTTGCGCTGATCGAAACGGCTTCACCAACGTCGGCGTCGCTCATGCCATGACCCTCTTTGTCCATTCGAACCCGCGAAAGCGGGCGCATCTTCTACATACCGTATCGTTAAGATATGGACGGATAAAGAGAAGCGCAACGCCGAGGTCGATGCGATGCCGAACGAAGCTGCGCCTTGCGCCCGCGCTCCCTACGCCGCCGACGCTCAGCGCGCGCCGGCCCGCATCGTCGCCGAGCCGCCGTCCGCGACCCGCACCGAGTTCCAGCGCGACCGCGACCGGATCGTCCATTCGACCGCCTTCCGCCGCCTCGCCCACAAGACCCAGGTGTTCGTCCATCACGAGGGCGACCATTTCCGCACCCGCCTCACCCACTCGATCGAGGTGGCGCAGCTCGCCCGCGCGCTCGCCCGCGCCTTGCGTCTCGATGACGACCTGGCCGAAGCGGTCGCGCTCGCCCATGACCTGGGGCATCCGCCGTTCGGACACACGGGCGAGGACGCCCTCGCCGCCTGCATGGCGGAGCACGGCGGCTTCGACCACAATACCCACGGCTTTCGCATCGTCACCGAACTCGAGCGCCGCTATGCCCTGTTCGACGGCCTCAACCTGACCCAGCCGACGCTGGCGGGCCTCGTCAAGCACAATGGGCCGTTCCTTGAGCCGTCAGGGCGGCCAACCGCCCGCTACCGGCAGCGCGGCTTGCCCGCCGCCGTCCTCGAATACGATCGCGTCCATCCCCTCGACCTCAACCGCTACGCGAGCCTCGAGGCCCAGGCCGCGGCGATCGCCGACGATATCGCCTATGACGCCCACGACATCGACGACGGCCTGCGCGCGGGGCTCTTCACCCTTGCGGAGATCCGGGCTGTTCCCTTCGTCGAGGGTCTCTTGCGCGAGATCGAGGAGGCCTATCCCCTGCTCGAGGAGTCGCGGACAATCCACGAGCTGACCCGGCGCGTCATCAGCCGCTTCATCGAGGACGCCATCGGCGAGAGCGCGCGGCGCATCCGCGAGGACGGGATCGACAGTCCCGAGGCTGTCGTTCTGGCGAACCGGACGCTGGTCGGCCAATCGCCGGCGATCGAAGCGACGGACCGGGACCTCAAGGCGTTCCTGCTCGAGCACATGTACCGCCACCCCTCGGTGCAGGCGGTGCGCGACAAGGCGGACCGCATCGTCCGGCGGCTGTTCGAGGCCTATATGACCGACCCCTCCGCCATGCCGCGAACCTGGGCGGCGAAGGCCGAGCAGGGCGAGCGCGCCCGGGCGGTCGCCGACTACATCGCAGGCATGACCGACCGCTTCGCGATCAACGAACATCAGCGCCTCTTTGACGGGCCGCCGGACTTGCGTTAGACGCGCGCTCCTTGATGGGCGCCACGGGAGAGATGAACGTATTCGCGGACTTTCAGGCGCGCGTTGCCGCGCTGATGCAAGCCCGCGTCGCCGCAGGCGAGCTTCCGCACGACCTCGATCTGACCCGGTTTGTCGTGGAGCCGCCGCGCGAGGCGGCTCACGGCGATCTCTCCACCAACGCGGCGATGGTCTACGCGCGCGAGGCCAAGGCGGCGGGTTCGAACGCCAAAGCGCTCGCCGGCGCGCTCGCCGCCGATCTTGCTCGCGAGCCGGACGTGCTCAAGGCCGAGGTCGCAGGGCCCGGTTTCATCAATATCGTCCTGAAATCGGAGGTTTATCACCGAATCTTGAGAAACGCGCTCATCGAGGGCGGCGCGTTCGGGGCGGGCGCGCCAAGCTCGGACGGACCCGTCAACGTCGAGTATGTCAGCGCGAACCCGACTGGCCCGATGCACGTCGGTCACGCGCGCGGCGCGGTGTTCGGCGACGCGCTGGCGAACCTTCTCAAGTTCGCCGGCCGCGAGGCGACGCGCGAATATTACATCAACGATGCGGGCGCGCAGGTCGACGTTCTCGCCCGCTCGGCCTTCCTTCGCTACCGGGAAGCGCTCGGAGAAGACATCGGCGCGATCCCTGAGGGCCTGTACCCCGGCGATTACCTCAAACCGGTCGGCGAGGCGCTCGCGCGGGAGTTCGTAACAAGCCTGAGAGGCAGGCAGGAAGCCGAGTGGCTGCCGGTTGCGCGCAAACGCGCGATCGACGCGATGATGGCGTTGATTCGCGACGATCTCGCCGCGCTCAACATCAGCCATGAGGTTTTCGCCTCCGAGCGCGCGCTGACTGGCGTCGACGGCGGCCCTGACCGGGTCAGCGAGGCGATCGAGGCGCTGCGCGCCAAGGGGCTCGTCTACGAGGGCCGTCTGCCCCCGCCAAAGGGCGCCCCTTCCGATGATTGGGAGGACCGCGAGCAGACGCTGTTCCGCTCGACCGAATTCGGCGACGACGTCGACCGGCCGCTGATCAAGTCGGACGGCGGTTATACCTATTTCGCCACCGACATCGCCTATCACAAGACGAAGATCGACCGGGGCTATCTGACGCTGATCGACGTTTGGGGCGCGGACCACGGCGGCTACGTCAGGCGCATGCAGGCGGCGGTCGCGGCGCTCTCCGGCGCCAGGGCGAAGCTCGACGTTCGGCTTTGCCAGCTCGTGCGTCTCATGCGGGCGGGCGAGCTGGTCAAAATGTCGAAGCGTTCCGGTGACTTCGTCACGCTTCGTGAAGTTGTGGACGAAGTCGGCGCCGACGCCGTGCGCTTCATTATGCTGATGCGCAAGAACGACGCCCCGATCGACTTCGATCTTGCGAAGGTGATAGAGCAGAGCCAGGACAACCCGGTCTTCTATGTCCAGTATGCGCATGCACGGGTTCGCAGCGTCTTGAGGCAGGGCCGGATCGCTTTTCCCGACCTCGACCTTGACCCAGCGGCCCTCGTCGAGGCCGACCTCGCCCTGCTCTCCGACGAAGGCGAGCGGGAGCTCATGCGGACGATTGCGCAATATCCCCGTCTTACGCTTCAGGCGGCGGAGGCGCACGAGCCGCACCGCGTCGCTTTCTTCGCCCACGAGCTCGCCACGCGGTTCCACGCGCATTGGAATCGCGGCAAAGATTTGAGAGCTTTGCGTTTCGTTAATGAAACAAATCGTAAATTGTCGTATGCGCGATTGTGTTTGGTGTCGGGGGTTGGCCTCGTTTTGGCCTCCGCGCTGTCAATCTTGGGGGTTAGCGCCCCCGAGGAGATGCGTTAGCAGATTGTCGTTGGTATGGCGGACATGAGGCCCGCCAGCGGTCCGCGTATGACGAGGACAAGATGAGCGTTTCCGGGCAACGAGTAACGGTTGACATCAACCTGGACGAGTTCGAGCGCCGATTGCGGGCGGCGGGCGCCCAGCATCCGGGCATGGAAGACCCGCTGTCCGAGCTGGCGCGGCTGGTCGAATCTTCGATGCCCGTCCCAGCGGCGCCCCCAGGCCCGACGCCGCCCCCAGGCCCGACGCCGCCGCCTGCCCGCACGGAGCCCCCTGTCAGGGCGGAGCCGCATGCCCACGCAGAGCCCCCCGCCCGCGCGGAGCCGGCGCCGGCCGCCGATGCGGCCTTTCGACCCTCGCTCGACGGGGAGGACGCGTATGAGGGCGAATTCGAGCCTGAGAACGACACCGCGCTGGCGGCGGAACCTGATGAATCTGCGCCGGGCGATGAAAGGAGCGCTGAAGCGACCCCGGTTCGCCGCTCCGGCGCCTGGAAGCTGACGGTTTCCGCGTTAGCCCTCGCCGGCGTCGCCATGATCGGCGGCGTGTTCGCGCTTAAGCGCGGCGTGGTGCCGGGCCTGCCGACGCAGCCGCCCTTCATTGCGGCTGCGCAGGGGCCGACCAAAGTGCAGCCGCCGAGCGAAGAGACCGTCTCGAACCCCAATGACTCCGGGTCGCTGCTGCTGAAGGACAGCAACGCCCCGTCGCCTCACGTGAAGGTCGTCACGTCGGAAGAGCAACCGGTCGATTTGCAGGCGACCGCCGCGGTGGCCAAGGCGCCGCCCGCAACCGACGCCCCGACCGATCTCGGGATCAAGGCGCCAGTCGAAACCCCAGTCGTGGTTGCGTCGACGGCTTCTCCGCCGCCGGTCGCCTCGCAGTTCCCCGATCCCAAGCCCGTCCGGACGGTTTCGCTGCGCCCCGACGGAACGCCGATCGTCGCTTCGGCCGCGCCGGCGGACGCGCAGCCCGCGGCGCCCGCGCCGGCCGCAGCGGCGCCTGCCGAACCGCCGAAGCCGCCGGCGAAGCCTGCGCAGAAGGCCGCGAGCGAGGCGGCGAGCGCGCAAGCTTCAACCCCGAAACTCGAGCTTCCAACCAAGCTTTCCGGCAAATCATCGGCGCGCGTCGTCGTCGCCAAGACCGACACAACGGCCCCGGACGCGAACGAGCCGATTGCGCCCGGCGCGTCGGCAAAGCCTGAGAAGCCGGCCAAGGCCACGAAAATGCAACAGGCGGCGGCTGAGCCGGAGCGGCCGGCGGCCGGAGAGCCGGCCGAGCCGACGGCCGCGACATCCGCTGGCTGGGCGGTTCAACTGGCCGCGCCCAAGTCCGAGGCCGAAGCCAAGAGCGAGCTTGCCCGGCTCAATGCAAAATACGCCTCCGCGCTCAACGGCGAGATGCTCGGCATTCACAAAGCCGTCGTCCATGGCAATCCGATCTACCGGCTGCGCGTGGTCGGACTGTCGAAGGCGGACGCTGCGGCGCTGTGCGCGCGCTTGAAAGGCGACGGCGGCGATTGCTTCATCGCCAAGTGAGCATCGCCAGTGAGCGTGGCCCAGTGAGCGCGGCCAAGTGAGCGACGCGCCCTCCGCGCGCCCGTCCGGAGCCCAAAGATGCCGAAGGCGTTCATCTGCGGTTGCGCCGCGCTCGCGCTGAGCCGCGACGAGCAGGCTTTTCTTCGCGAAAGCGACCCTTGGGGCTTGATCCTGTTCAAGCGCAACGTCGCCGATCGCGATCAATTGCGGGCGCTGACGCAATCGTTTCGCGACTGCGTCGCGCGGGCCGACGCCCCGGTCATGATCGATCAGGAAGGCGGCCGTGTTCAGCGCATGGGTCCGCCGCATTGGCGAGCCTACCCAGCCGCCGGCGCGATTGAAGCGGGGCTCGAACCGCCGGAGGCCGAGCGCGCCGCGCGCCTGATCGCGCGGCTCATCGCCCACGATTTGCGAGAGGTCGGGATAACAGTCGACTGCGCGCCCGTTCTCGATGTCGCAGAGCCCGGAACGCATTCGGTCATCGGCGCGCGAGCCTATTCGCAAAGCCCCGAGAGGGTGGCTGCGATGGGAAGAGCCGCGGCGTCAGGGCTGCTCGACGGCGGCGTGGCGCCTATCGTCAAGCACATGCCGGGGCACGGGCGTGCGCGGGCGGACAGTCATCAGGAGCTTCCGGTCGTGCATGCGACGCGCGAGGAGCTCGAGCGCGATTTCATGCCCTTCAGGGCCCTGAGCGACCTGCCGATGGCGATGAGCGCGCATGTCGTCTACGCCGCCCTCGATCCGGATCGCCCGGCCACGACATCGCCCGCGATCGTGCGCGACGTCATGCGCCGAGACATCGGCTTCTCGGGACTGATCCTGAGCGACGACGTCTCGATGAAGGCGCTGCGCGGCGCCTACGACATGCGCGCAAAGGCCATCCTCGACGCCGGGCTCGATATCGTCCTGCACTGCAACGGCGACCTCAGCGAGGCCCGCGCGGTCGCGTCGGTAACGCCGGAACTGTCGGGCGAGGCGCTCGCCCGCGCAAAGAAAGCGCTCGCGGCGTGCGTAAAGCCGCAACCTTTCGATCTCGAAGAGGCGACGCGAGAATTCGCGAGCCTCGCCGCGAAGCTGGGGCAGCGCGACGGAGCGCTCGCCTGAGGCCGAAGTCCTCAGGTGCGCCCGAGGAAATGATCGATCGTCTCGAAAAACCGGGCAACGGAGATCGGCTTCGAGAGATAGGCTTCGCAACCGCCCTGCAGGATCTTTTCCTCGTCCCCCTTCATGGCGAAAGCCGTGATCGCAATGACCGGGATCTCGCGCAAATCGTCGTCGTCCTTCAGCCATTGCGTCACTTCGAGACCGGAAACCTCGGGCAACTGGATGTCCATGAGAATGAGGTCCGGTCGATGCTTGCGCGCGAGGTCGACCGCTTCGATCCCGCTCCGGGACTGCACGATCCGATGGCCGCGGGTCTCGACCAGGTCGTTGAAGAGCTTCATGTTGAGCTCGTTGTCCTCAACGATGAGCACGGTCTTGGTCATGAGGCGATCCGATGCATTTCCGGCGACATTAGCCTAAAGACCTTGAGGAAAGGAGAATCGTGCGATGCACAGCGCGTCAAGGACGGGATTATCCACACCTCCTGATTCGAGCCAGGAGATCGCGATCACGGCGCTGACCTTCCTTGCGTCGGACGGGGAGCGGCTCGAGAAGTTTCTGTCCCTCACGGGGCTCGGGCCGGACAATCTCAGGGCCGCCGCGGCCGACACGGGATTTCTCGCCTCCGTTATCGGCTATCTGGCGGCGGACGAACCGCTTCTTCTCGCCTTCGCGAGCGACGCGGGCCTCAAGCCCGACGACGTCGTCAGAGCCTTTCACAATCTGGGCGGAGCCTCGCCCGGCGCTGACGCCGAATAGCTGCGAATTATTTCTGCAGGCAATTCTCCCACAATACCAATCCCAGTTGCGCCCGACCCGTCGCGCCTTGGGCTCGTCGCCGCCCGTTGACTATGCCTTTGGTAATGAAAATGCTCCACGCTGAATCGGCAACTATATATCAAGTATATAGTTGCCGCTGAATCTGTGACGGGTTGGGGCGCAACACGTGTGGCGCGCCCAAAGGCATGACCCGCCCCGTCATCGGAGGCGAAACCCGGATCTCGTTCGACGCTTCCTTCGCGTCTGCTGCTCGACGCCGAGCATCGCAGAAGCCCTCGCTCCTGGGCGGCGATCTGACCGGGCAATCCTGACGTCGTTCCGGCCCCGGCTGGAGGCGGCTCGAGTTCGACTCCATTTCGATCGCCTCCGATGAAGCGTCGGGTCAGGCGCGAACATTTCTCAACCGATCGTAGGAAGCGCTGATGTTCCAATCGTTGTCGTCCATCGCGGTCAACTGGGCCGCGGCTGCGTTTGCCGGAATTCGGCATGCCCGCGTCCAGGCGGTCATGGCCTTCGCTCTAGGTCTCGTTGCGCTTTCTCATCCGGCGAGCGCCGAGCCCGGCGTGAGCGGAGACAAGATCACGTTCGGGCAGGTGGCCGCTCTTGACGGGCCGGCCTCCGCGCTCGGTCAGGAAATGCGAACCGGGTTGCTTGCGGCCTTCGCCGAAGCGAACGCGAAGGGCGGCGTCAAGGGTCGCAAGCTCGAATTGATTTCGCGCGACGACGGCTACGAGCCGACGAAATCGATCGCGGCGATCAAGCAGTTGATCGACGAAAATCAGATTTTCGGCCTGGTCGGGGCTGTCGGCACGCCGACCTCGCAGGCGATCGTGCCCATCGCCGCCCAGGCCGGGTTGCCCTTCATTGGGCCATTCACCGGCGCCGAATTCCTACGGGATCCGAGCCTCGCGAATGTCGAGAATGTACGCGCCTCCTATTTCCAGGAAACGGAAATGATGGTGGAGCATCTGACCAAGGATCTGAAGTTCAGCTGGATCGGCATTCTCTATCAGGACGACGCGTTCGGTCGCGCCGGGCTCGCGGGCGTCCAGAAGGCGTTGGAGCGCCGCAACATGCAGCTCGTCTCCGAGGGCAACTTCGCGCGCAACACGGTCGCGGTCAAAATGGCGCTCCTCTCGATCCGCAAGGGCGATCCCGAGGCCGTCATCCTCATCGGACCCTACAAGCCGTGCGCGGAATTCATCAGATTGGCTCGGCTGCTCAAGATGAACACCCGCTTCGTCAACATATCTTTTGTCGGGAGCAACGCGCTCGCCAAGGACCTCGGTCCTGACGGCGCGGACGTCATCGTAACGCAGGTCGTGCCGTTCCCCAGGGACACGACAATTCCCCTCGTGTCGCGATACCAAGCGGCCCTCAAGGCGGTCGATCCCGACGCCCAGCCCGGCTTCGTTACGCTCGAGGGTTATAGTGTTGGACGATTGGTGGTCGAGGCGCTTGGCAGGGTCGATGGGGAGCCCACACGCGCCGCGCTGCTCGCCGCAATCGCCAAGGGCGGGTTCGACTTGGAGGGCATCAAGCTCGACTACGGCCCGGGCAACAACCGCGGTTCGAGCCAAGTTTTTCTTACGGTGATCCAGCCTGATGGGACATTCAAGCCTGTTTCGAGCCTGAACTGAGCGATTGCGTCGAATGTTCTAAAAGTGACGTTCTCTCGACCAATGCGTCGGCGCACCCAAAACAAGGAAGATCGGCGTCTATCGGCATTCGAGGGCGCCTGTTCGGCGCCTTCGCGGCGGTGGCGAGCTTGACGCTCCTTGCGAGCCTGGTCGCGTTCATTTCGTATAAATGGGTCGGCGATAGTTTCCGGCGCATTGAACAGGAGAGCATCCCTGCGATGGTGGAAGCGCTCAGCTTCTCGCGTCAGGCAGCGGAGTTCTCTGCCATGAGCGCGGCGCTGCTGGACGCCAACGATCGCAACGAGGTCGAGTTGGGGATCGCAAGTCTCCGCAGCAAGCGCGAGGAAATGAACGTTGAACTCAATCGTATCGCCGACAATGCAGTCGGCGATACGCTCAAGGCCAACTTCGGGGCGCTGAACGCCAGCGTCGAGCAACTGGCCAGCGCGGTTCAGGCGCGCCTCAAGCTGGCGGATGATCGCCGGGCGCTCGTCGAGGGCGCGCAAAACGCCCATCGCGTCCTGGCTCAAAAAATTGCGCCCGTCATCGATGAGGCTCAGTTCAACCTGTTGATCGGTCTGCAGTCAATCGGCGATTCCAAGGATTTGCCGAGCGCCGCCGAGGCTGCGCGCAAGCTTGGCGACAAGGAGGCCGCGTTCCTTGAGGCGCTGAGCGATTTGCGCGCCGAGAGCAACCTGATTGTCGGGCTGTTCATCGAAGCCTCGCGCGTCGAGAGTCGAGACCTCCTGACGCCGCTTCGCGATCAATTGACCGTAAGCGTCGCAAGAGCCGAGAAGGCGGCGCACGGTCTGCCAGACGAGGGCGCTGCGCCGGCCATTCGGACCGCGCTCGACGCGCTTGTCGCTTACGGCAAAAAGGTCACGACCTCCTGGAGGCGCGCGGCGCCCAGCTCGACGAGCTCAAAGACGAACGCCAAATCGTGATCGCCAACGCATCCAAGTCTCGCGCGTTGGCTCAAGAAGTCCGTGAGTTCGTCGACAAGGCGCGTCTGGCGGCGACCTCGGCCATGGCCAGCTCAGACGCCGTAATCCGCGAAAGCCAAATCGCGCTCGCCATCTTGGCTCTCTCCAGCGTGCTGATCTCCTTGGCGATAGGATGGCTCTATATAGGAAAAGGCGTCCTCTCACGCCTGGCGAAGCTTCACCGCGCGATCCTTTCGCTGGCCAGCGGGGATCTCGAGGTCAATCTTCCCGGCAAGCTCGCGCTTGATCGCGACGAATTGGGCGACATGGCCCGCGCTGTGCAGATCTTTCGAGAAGGCGCCGTCGAGAAGGCGCGAATCGAAGCGCAAGCCGAACACGATCGGAAGCTCGCCGAAGAACAGCGTCGCGCCAATGACGCCGTCCGCGCGACTGCGATGCGCGAGCAGGTTCAGGCGGTCGAGGCGCTCGCCGAGGGTCTCACGCACCTCGCTAACGGCGACGTCACGTATCGGCGGCCCATGGATTTCGCTCAAGCCTACGCCAAACTTAGGGACGACTTCAACACGTCGCTCGGAAAGCTGCAGGCGGTGATGTCCTCAATCGAGGTGAACGCACGCTCGATCCACTCGGCAAGCGGCGACATTTCACAAGCAAACGAAGACCTGTCAAAGCGAACCGATCGGCAGGCGAAAGACTTGCAGGGCGCCGCGGTCGCACTGGAGCAGGTGACCACGACCGTCAACACGACCGCTGTCGCAGCGGGCGAAACACACGACATCGTCTCCAAGACAAAGCGCGAAGTCAGCGCCGGCAGTGAGGTCGTGCGCGGCGCAGTGAGCGCGATGGACCGTATTCATAGGTCGTCGACGCAGATCAGCCAAATCATCGCCGTGATCGACGAAATTGCGCTTCAGACAAATCTGCTCGCCCTCAATGCAGGCGTCGAAGCCGCGCGGGCGGGAGAGTTTGGTCGCGGATTCGCCGTGGTCGCGGCGGAGGTCCGGGCGCTTGCCCGGCGGTCGGCTGACGCGGCGAAAGAAATCAAAGGGCTGATACTCACGTCGACGACGCAGATCGACGAGGGAGTGACCCTCGTGAGCGGGGCCGGATCCGCGCTCGAGCGCATTCTGGCGCAAGTCGGCGAAACCGATCGAGTTGTGTCGGAAATCGCCGCCGCCGCCAAGCAGCAAGCGACCGCCCTGCAGGAAGTGAGCACCAGCGTCAACCAAATGGAGCGCATGACTCAGCAAAACGCCGCGATGGTGCAAGAGACGGCTGTCGCCGGGAATGATCTGGCTTTGCAGACGGAAGATCTCGTGGCGATGGTCGGTCATTTCCGCACGCGCCAGGTCAGCGCTGAGGACGGGCTCGTTGAGCGGCCTGCGGACGCGAATTCGAGCGCGAGGATCAAACGCGACGCGACGCGAAGGACGCCGTTGAACGCCGTCTCGCGTCGCGTTCGCCGCGCCTCGGGCGCTGCATAGGCAGGGGTCTGACAGCTGACTCAGTCCCCTGTTCGCCGGCGCTTTGGCCCACGCCCACGAGCCCGTCCACGCTTCCTCATTCAAGGCCAACCAGAAGATCGTCGAGCTTGTCGATCTCAAGGCGTTCCCATCGGACTTCGACGCGCTGAACTACAATACCGGCCAGTCCACTCAGTTGCTGTACAGCGGCCAAGCGGCGATGCAATTGATGGGGTCGTGGGACTATGCGGCGATTCTGTCCGACGCCCCGGATTTCGTCACCAAGGGTCAGCTCGGCTGGTTCCCCTTCCCCGCGGTCGAAGGCGGCGTCGGCGACCCGAAGAACGTCGCCGGTAATCCCTGCAACTTTTACTCGATCAGCGCGCGCTCGCCGAGCCAGTCGCAGGCGGAAACCTTCCTCGCCGATGGCGTGCTCAACGAGTTCGAGATCGATGGATATCTGAAGCTCGGGGAGGTCCCGCCGGTCAACGACATCCGGTCGAAACTCAGCGGCGTGCAGCACGCCGATTGGCTGCAATTCATCTATGACCTTGCCTCGAACGCCCCGGATTTCTCCCCGTCCTGGGACCAGGCCTTGCCTCCGCGCGAGGCCCAGTCGATGCTGACCAATCTCGGGCTTTTGTTCCTGAAGCAACTGACGCCCAAGCAGTTCGGCGCACAGATGAACCAATCCATGCACGCGTGAACGGTGATGTCGAGGGGCGGTCAGCGTGCGCTTGTCCTGGCTGCGCTGACCGCGCCGGGCCTCTTGATCTTTCTCTTTTTCGCGCTCGGTCCGATGATCGCCGCCGCCGGCATCGGCTTCCTGAGCTGGGACGGAATCTCGGCCCCTCAATGGGCGGGCGGGCGCAACTGGGCGGCGTTGGTGACCGACCCGGCGTGGTGGCTGTGACCTTATGCGTTTCTCTATCAGATTCCGGCGATCGGAAATTCTCCGAATGCCGATGTGATCGCCGGGATGATCATCTTTGCGTTCACTCTTGTGCTGGTCTTCCTGCCGATCATTCCCGGTCTGAACCGGATTCCGTACGCTGTTCCGGTGTACAAGATTGTTTGGCGGGATTGGTACCGGAAGTATCCATCGGGAGATCCCTCCCGGCCCGCTTCTGCCGCCAAACACGGGGGTGAAATCCCGCCTTGAGCAGACGCGATGGCGGTGATTACGGGACACGATTGACGGCATGTGTCTTCCGTTATCTTGTAATTCGCCGCAGTCTCAGTCCTCGCCGCTCTTCACATCGCGTGCTCTCTCGCTTGGATTCTCGGAATTCATGAGGCGCGCCTTGCATTTCCGGAATTCAACGTCACGCCGGTGACCTTTCAGGTCTCTCCTGTTGACTGCCTCTTCGCATATCGTGCGCACGTGTATGGCTTCGCAGTATTCCCCACACTGGCGCGCAAAGGACGGCTGTTGACCGGCCAATCCTATTCCGAGCGCGGCGCCGCCACGATCATTGCTCGAGGCCTCCAACTCGGACTGTTTTTATTCGTCATTCTCGCTTCCCTGTCAGGTCTTTCAGACACGCCTCGTCGCCGAGCGGGCCGCTGATCAACTCGCTCCGCCGCTGAGCGCGGCGAAGGCCAGGTCAGGCCGGCGTTTCCCCTCGCATAATTTATCGACATTTTCTTGCCGAACCGGCCCGAAGGCCTCATGATGGACAAGGCTTCGGAACCGGCGAACACCCGGCCCGATTAGAGGAGGGGTTTCTCACGGAAGTGACGTCGACCATGCCATCTCGGTTCGCCGCAGCGTGCGAGGCGAACAGAAGGCGCGAAACCACCCGGGGGGCGCCCCTTCATGACCGAGCGAAGGCGAGAGAAAAAAATTTTTCGGGAAGTCGCCCTTAACCCATTGAAAAGGCTCGATTAGGACGAGAGAATCCAAGGAAATCCAAGCTTTTCCAACCCCCCTTTTTGGCCCCTTTTCCCTCTTAAACGAGCGCCCGCCAAGAAAATCCAAATCGCGCGCAAACGCGCCCCAGCACGGGCTCAGCACTCGACGAAGTTGACCGCCAGGCCCCCGAGCGACGTCTCCTTGTATTTCGACTGCATGTCCGCGCCCGTCTGGCGCATGGTCTTGATGACGCTGTCGAGCGAGACGCGGTGACGTCCGTCGCCATGCAGGGCGAGCGAAGCGGCGGCGATCGCCTTGACGGCGCCGAAGGCGTTGCGCTCGATGCAGGGGATCTGGACGAGCCCGTCGACCGGATCGCAGGTCATGCCGAGGTGATGCTCCATCGCGATCTCGGCGGCGTTCTCGATCTGCTCGTTCGAGCCGCCGAGCGCGGCGCAAAGTCCCGCCGCGGCCATTGAGGACGCGACGCCGACCTCTCCCTGGCAGCCGACCTCCGCGCCCGAGATGGACGCATTGAGCTTGAAGAGCCCGCCGATCGCCGTCGCCGTCATCAGGAAGTCGGTGAGGCCCTCCCCTGTCGCGCCCTCGCAATGGTCGCGGTAGTAGCGCAGGATCGCCGGGATCACCCCGGCCGCCCCGTTGGTCGGCGCAGTGACGATTCTGCCGCCGGCCGCGTTCTCCTCGTTGACCGCCATGGCGTAGACGCTGACGAAATCCATGATCTCGTGCGCGGGGCGGGCATTGCGACCGGCGTTTTCGATCAGGCGCTGGTGGATCGCTCGGGCGCGCCGCGCGACCGCGAGGCCCCCGGGCAGCGGGCCCGACCGGGCGAGCCCCCGGTCGACGCAGGCGAACATGACCTCGATGACCCGTCCGACATGCCCCTCCACCTGGCCCTCGGAGCGTAGCGCCGCCTCGTTGGCGCGCATAAGGGCGGCGATGGAAAGCCCGGACTCGCGGCCGCGCGCGAGCAGCTCGGCGCCGGAGCGGAAAGGGTGCGGAACGCGCGCGCCCAACTCGGTCCCGCCGTCGTCCGCTCCATCGCGCACGATGAAGCCGCCGCCGATCGAGAGCCACGTCTCGTCGGCGAGCGCGGCCCCTGCCTCGTTGCGTGCGACGAGGCGGAGCGTGTTGGGATGGCGGGGCGGGACCGCCAGGACGTCGAAGACGATCGCGGTCGCAGGATCGAAGGCGATGGGCCGGCGTCCGCCGAGCGAAAGGCGCTTCGTCTCGCGAACTTGCGCGGCCAAGGCGTCGGCCGCGTCCGGATCGACCGCATCGGGCTCGAAGCCGCAAAGGCCGAGCATGACCGCTTTGTCCGTGGCGTGGCCTCGGCCCGTGAACGCGAGCGAGCCCATGAGCGTGACCTCGACCGACGCCACCTCATCGATCGCGCCGCGCCGCGCGAGGCCCGCGGCGAAGGCGGCGGCCGCCTTCATCGGCCCGACCGTGTGTGACGAGGACGGTCCGACGCCGATCTTGAAGAGCTCGAAGACGCTGATCATCGCATGGGGTGCGCGCGTGGCCTCGGGCAATCACGTTAGGCGCGCTTCCGCTCATGCGAAAGCCGCATTCGCTCGGCGAAGCCCAGCCAAAATCAGATGCCGGGAGCCAGGCATTGCCCGCGCCTTGCCCCTCCGGCGCGACGCGCCTATCTATTTGGCTTAAGGAGGGCCCCCCATGTTCATCCAGACCGAAGCCACGCCCAATCCCGCGACGCTGAAGTTCCTGCCCGGCCGAACGGTGATGGAGGAAGGCACGTTCGAGGCGCGCGACCCGGCCGAGGCCGAGCGCTCGCCGCTCGCCAAGGCGCTGATGGAGCTGCCGGGGGTTTCTGGCGTCTTCTTCGCCAACGACTTCATCTCGGTGACCAAGACCGAGGGCGAATGGCAGCATCTCAGGCCCGCGGTGCTCGGCGTCGTGACCGAGTTCTTCCTGTCCGGCGCGCCGCTGATCGAGACGGGCGGCGCGGACGCCGTCGCGACCTGCGAGTTCTTCGACGCCAAGGACGCCGAGACGGTCGAAGCGATCAAAGAGTTGATCGAGACCCGCGTGCGCCCCGCGGTCGCGGGCGACGGCGGCGACATCATCTTCAAGGGATTCAAGGACGGCGTCGTTTACCTGAAGATGAAGGGCGCCTGCTCCGGCTGCCCCTCCTCGACCGCGACGCTAAGACACGGAATCCAGAATCTTTTGAAGCATTTCCTGCCAGACGTTGAGGCGGTCGAGCAGATGGAAGGGTGAGGGCCATCGCTTAAGGCGACGATCGGCGGCGCCCTCGCGCACCGATTAAAACAAGCGTCAAGACATCGACCCCCCTTCGAATTGACCGCCGTCTCGGCGGGAACGATTGTGCGCGCTTCGCATTCACATCCGGGATAATCCGGAGGCTGCAATGGCGAGCAACGCGGACGTGGCGCATTCCGACACGCGCGAACATGTAGCGCATTACGACCGGGCAACCGGCGGCTGGGGGTCGGTCAGGGGAATCGCCAGCGTCTTCGGCAGGGAGTGGGCGACCCCGGCCGCGCTCGAGACGCTCGCCCGCCAGAACAAGCCGCACGGCTTCATGTGCGTCTCCTGCTCGTGGGCCAAGCCCGCCAACTATCACCCGTTCGAATTCTGCGAGAACGGTGCAAAGGCGACGCTCTGGGAGCTCACGACCCGCCGCTGCACGCCGCAATTCTTCGCCGACCACACGGTGACCGAGCTCCTGACCTGGAAGGATTTCGACCTCGAGCAATAGGGCCGGCTTACGCATCCGATGCGCTACGATCCCGCGTCCGACCGCTATGTGCCGTGCGATTGGGATGAGGCTTTCGCGGCGATCGGCGCGAAGCTCAAGGCGCTCGACCCGAAGTCCGTCATCTTCTACGCCTCGGGACGGGCGAGCCTCGAGACCTCGTATCTCTACGCGCTGTTCGCACGGCTGTACGGCACCAACAACCTGCCCGACAGCTCAAACATGTGCCACGAGACGACTTCGGTCGCGCTCAAGAAGACGATCGGCGCGGGCGTGGGGACGGTCGTGTTCGATGATCTCGCGAAGTGCGACGCGATGTTCTTCTTCGGGCAGAACACCGGATCGAACAGCCCGCGCTTTCTTCACCCGCTCGAGGATGCGGCGAAGCGCGGAGTGCCGATCGTGACCTTCAATCCGGTGCGCGAGAGGGGCCTCGAGGTCTTCACCAATCCGCAGAACCTGCTCGAAATGCTGACCGGCCATGAGACGCGGATCAGCACGCATTACCATCAGGTGCGGCCCGGCGGCGACATCGCAACGATCCTCGGCATCTGCAAGCACGTGCTTGCAGATGCCGAGGACGCCGCTCGGCCCCGAGGCAAACGCGTGCTCGACGCCGACTTCATCGCGCGGCACACGCACGGGTTCGAGGCGTTCGAGGCGAAAGTCCGCGCGACACTGTGGACGACGATCGAGGCTCAGTCCGGCCTTTCCCGTGAAGCCATCGAAGGCGCGGCCGAGATCTACGTTCGGGCCGAGCGCGTGATCGGCATCTACGGCATGGGCCTCACCCAGCACAGACACGGGTTCGAGAATGTCGCGATGTTCGTCAACATGCTGCTCATGAAGGGCAACATCGGCCGCGACGGCGCGGGGATCTCGCCGGTGCGCGGACATTCCAACGTGCAGGGACAGCGCACGGTCGGCATCTCCGAGAAGCCCGAGCTTGTCCCGCTCGATCGCATCGCCCGGCAGTTCGGCTTCGAGCCGCCGCGCGAGAAGGGCATGAATACGGTCGAGGCTTGCGAGGGAATCCTGTCCGGCGCGGTGAAAGCCTTCCTGGGGCTTGGAGGCAATTTCGTGCGCGCGATCCCTGAGCGCGGCCGAATGGAGGCGGCATGGCGTGAGCTCGATTTCACAGTGCAGGTCGCGACCAAGCTCAACCGCAGCCACCTCGTGATCGGGAAAGAGGCCTATCTGCTGCCCTGCCGCGGCCGCACCGAGGAAGACGTGCAGGCGTCCGGGCCGCAGGCGGTGACCATGGAGGACACGTTCAGCTGCATTCACGGCTCGATCGGGCGCCGCAGGCCCGCGAGCCCGCATCTCATGTCGGAGGTCGCGATCGTCGCCGGCATGGCGAAGGCGACGCTGGCGCCGAACCCCAAGGTCCCTTGGGACGCCTGGGTCGCCGACTATGCGCTGATCCGCGATGAGATCGCTTTGACCTACCCGGACGAGTTCCACGACTTCAATGCGCGCATGTGGACGCCAGGAGGCTTCTATCGGGGAAACTCGGCGCGCGAGCGCATCTGGAAGACCGAGAGCGGAAAGGCGGAGTTCACGACGCCGGACACCCTGTCGGCGGCGGGGTTCGACGACGAGCCGGGCCGCTACCGGCTCATGACGATGCGCAGCAACGATCAGTTCAACACCACGATCTATGGCCTCAGCGACCGCTCGGCATCGAAGGCACGCGAGACGTGCTTCTGATCAACCCCGAGGAGATGCGCCGCGCGGGCCTGAACGAAGGGCAGATCGTGTCGCTCGTAAGCGATGCGGAGGACGGCGTCGAGCGGCAGGTCGACGGTCTCAGGGTGACGCCGTTTTCGCTGCCCGACGGCTGCCTCGGCGCCTACTACCCGGAAATGAACCCGCTGGTCCCGCTCTGGAGCCACGACGAGCAGTCGAAGACGCCCGCGGCGAAGTCCGTTCCGGTCAGGATTCGCACGGCTGGAGACGTCATCGCCGGCGCGGACAACTGGGAGATCGAGCGGCGGGCCTGAGCCGCGGGGAGAGCCGCGCCTTCCGGCTCGGGTTCACTATCCTCAGCAGGCGTGTTCGCGACAGCCGCACGCGGCAAGAAAGAAGGCGACCGAGCGCGCAACATGCGGGCCGATTTCGGCGCGAAGCGCGGCAAGATCCTCGCCGAACAGCGCGCGCATGAGCATCGGCAGCACCGTCAGATTGAGGAACCGGAACGCCGTCTCAGGCAGGCGATCCGGGGCGAAGGCAGGCAGCGCCCTCGTTTGGTCGGAATCGGCGAACTTGGCCAGAAGCCGGCCGACCGCCTCGGCCTTGCGTTCGCGCGCCATGCGGCTGACGCTGGTCGCGAGCTCGGGGAACCGGCGCGCTTCGGCGACGGCGACCCGAATGAGCCCGATGTGCTCGGGCTCTAGGACTGTGTTCAAGATGGCGACGGCGAGGGCTGTTAGCCGATCCTCGATCGAGGCGCCCGCGCACGAAACGCCCTCGAGACTGGTGTCCCGCCGCACAAGGCGCTCGACGACGGCCGTGAACAGCGCTTCCTTACTCGGGAATCTCGCGTAGATCGTCGGCTTTCCTGCGCAGGCGGCCTCGGCGATTTCGTCGACGCTCGCGCCGCTGAAGCCGCGCTCGAGAAAGACTTTCCCGGCTGCGTCGAGGATCCTCTCCTCGACCAGGCCCGCAAATTGGCGGGGCGGCCGACCGCAACGAATGGCGCCGCGTCCAACCGGAGTGCGTTCCGGCGCCGCTTCCGCTTCCATCGCTGCTTCCCCCTCCATGGACTGTCCTTTCAGAACGCCCGCGCCGCGAAAAACTCCTCTCCGCCCCCTTGATTTAGGTCGGGGCCTGGCCAAAGTAAAGTGGGAACGGAACAGTTTCGTTTCATTACACCGTCAACCCAATTAGGGTTCATTTCGGAGTTCCCGCCATGCGGCGCAAGGCTCAAGACGGAGGGGAAAGAATGTTCAAGGACGCGCCTGCGTCCGAATCCACTTGGGACGACGGACCTTACGGCGGCGGCGCTTCGGCGTCCCTCGACTGGCGCAGCGCGCCGGTGACCGTCGCTCTGCGCGCTCCGGAGAGCGAGGCGCCGCCCGCGGCCGAGCGGCCGGCAAAGCCGCTGGCGCCTGACGTCGAACGCGGCCCGCCGCCTGCCGGCCAGCAGGACAAGTCCGGCGCCCCCGTCCGCAGGGGCTGGCTGCGCCGGCATCCGTTCCTGGCTGTGCTAGGCCTGATCGCGCTCACGATCGCCACCGCGGCTGCATACCTTTACTGGGACAACGCGCAGCATTTTGAGTCGACCGACGACGCCTTCATCGCGGCGCGGCAGTTCTCGATCGCGCCCAAGGTTTCCGGCTACATCACCGCCGTCCCCGTCACCGACAACCAGCACGTCAATACGGGCGACGTGATCGCGCGCATCGACGATCGCGACTACCGCGTCGCGCTCGCCCAGGCTCAGGCCCAGGTCGCGGCGGCTCAGGACAACATCGGCAGCCTGGACGCGCAGATCGCCGCGCAACAGGCGCAGGTCGGCCAGGCGCAAGCCCAAGTCGAGCAGGCGCAGGCCGGCCTCGTGTTCGCGCAGCAGCAGGCGACGCGCTACGAGGACCTCGCCCATACCGGCTACGGAAGCGTGCAAAACGCGCAGCAGTACAGCTCGCAACTCCGCCAGCAGGAAGCGACGCTGAGGACCACGCAGGCATCGCTCAGCGCGGCGCAGCGGCAGATCGATGTCTTGAAGGCCCAGCGCAGGACCGCGGACGCAAACCTTGCGCAGGCGAACGCACAGCGGGACCAGGCTGAACTCAATCTCTCCTACACCACTGTCACGGCCGCCCAACCCGGGCGCGTCGTCAACCTTTCGGGGGCGGTCGGCGAATACGCGACCGCTGGAACCAGCCTCGCCATGTTTGTCCCCGACGACATCTGGGTCACCGCGAACTTCAAGGAGACCCAGCTCGACCACATGCGTCCGGGTCAGCCGGCAACGATAGAAATCGACGCCTATCCGGAACGCCAATTCAAGGGCCATGTCGCGAGCGTGCAGCCGGGATCGGGCACGGCCTTCTCGCTTCTGCCGGCTGAGAACGCGACAGGCAATTACGTCAAGATTGTCCAGCGCGTGCCGGTCAAGATCGTCCTCGACGATCCGCCGTCCGACGTGGCGCTCGGACCGGGCATGTCAGTCGAGCCGACCGTGCGCACCAACCCTGCCGCCTCGCTGTACGAACAACTCCCGTCGCTCTATGCGCAGCTCCCGTCGCTCTATGCGCAACTCGCGTGGCTTCATGCGCGACTGAGGGCAAGGCTTTGAGCGCACAGAGCGTAGCGGGCGCCTCGGCCGCCGCGCCGGCCGAAGTCTTGCCCAATCCCTGGCTGATCGCGGTCCTGGTCGCTCTCGCGACCTTCATGGAGGTGCTCGACACCACCATCGCCAACGTGGTGCTGCCCTATATCGCGGGCGGCCTGGGTGTCAGCGAGGATGAAGCGTCCTGGGTGGTGACGACCTACCTGGTCGCCAACGCCGTCGCCCTGACGGCCAGCGCCTTCCTCGCGCGCCGCTTTGGCCGCAAGGCGTTCTTCCTGATCTGCCTGGCGCTGTTCACCGCGAGTTCGGTGATGTGCGCGTATTCCTGGAATTTGGATTCGCTGCTGCTCTTCCGCATCTTGCAGGGCCTCGGCGGCGGGGGCATGGTGCCGGTCGCCCAGTCGATCCTGGCGGACTCCTTCCCGCCGGAGAAGCGCGGCCAAGGCTTCGCGCTGTTCGGCGTCGCGGTGGTAGTGGCGCCGGTGGTCGGGCCGACGCTCGGCGGGTGGCTTGCGGACAATTTTTCCTGGAGCTGGTGCTTCCTGATCAACGGCCCGGTCGGCGTCGCCACGATCGCGCTGATCGCCATGATCCTGCCTGAGCCGAAAGCAGCGGCCGAGGAGCGCAGGCGGGCCCGTGAGCAGGGGGGGTTCGATGTCATCGGCTTCGTCCTAATCGCGACCTTTCTCGGCTCGCTCGAAGTCGTGATGGACCGCGGCCTCATCGACGACTGGTTCGGTTCTTCCTTCATCGTCGAGGCCGCAGCCGTTTGCGGGCTCGCTTTCGCGCTGATGATCCCCTGGGAGAAGAACCGGCGCAATCCGGTGATCGACCTCCGCATGGTGGCGACGCGCCAGTTCGGCGCCTGCTTCGTGGTGATGCTGGCGACGGGCGCCATTCTCTACGCGACGACCCAGTTTCTGCCTCAGCTCGTGCAGGAGAATTTCGGCTGGACCGCCACCTGGGCGGGCCTCGTGCTGTCGCCGGGCGGCGTCGTCACTATGGCGATGATGTTCGTCGTCGGCCGGTTGTCGGGCCGGGTCCAGCCCAAATATCTGATTGCCATCGGGACGGCGATCGCCGCCCTGTCCATGTACGACCTGACCAATGTGTATGGGGATGTCGGCTTCTGGTTCTTCGCTCGGTCGCGCATGGTGCTGGGCGTCGGTCTGCCGCTGATCTTCATTCCGATCATCGCCGCATCCTACGACGGCGTCCAGCCCGACAAGATCGACCAGGCCTCGGCCTTGATCAACGCGGCCCGCAACACCGGCGGCTCGATCGGCGTGTCGATCGCCGCCAACGTGCTCGCCCACCGCGAGCAGTTCCACCAGGCGCGCCTCGTCGAAAATGTGGTCCCCTCGAGCGCCCAGTACCAGACGACCCTTCAGCAGGTGACGAACTACTTCGTCGCGCAGGGCAGCTCGCTGGTCGAGGCGCAGCATCAGGCCACCCAGTGGATCGGACAGCAGGTGTCGGCGCAGGCTGCGTTCCTCGCATACATGGATGTCTTCTGGGTCTTGATGCTGATCTCGCTCGCGGCCATCCCGCTCGCGCTCATCCTGCGCAAGGTCAAGCTGGGCGGTGCGGCCCCGGCGGCGCATTGAGGACGGTTCAGCGAGACGCAGACCCGATCCGCAGCCGTCGCGCCTCGTAGGCCTTCACGTGCAGGTCGGCGATGCGGAGAAGCGAATGCGCTTCCGGTTTCGCGGCGCGGCGCAGGAGGTCTCCGAGCACGTGGTCGCCTTCGGTCGGCCGGCCGCCCTCGATATCGCGCAGCATCGAGGCGGTCAGGGCCGAACCCGGGGCGGTGAAAGCCGAGCGCGCCCGCTCCAGAAACGCCTCGCTCGCCGGATAACCCTGCTCCGCCGCAATGGCTGCGCATTCGTTCACGAGCTGGGTGACGAGGTCCGAGGCCCCGGCCGCGACGATGTCGCCGATCGCAGCCCGCATCAGGCAGGTTATCCCGGCGCCGGTCGCGATAAAGATCCATTTCTCCCACATCTCCTGCCGGATATTCTCGCTGAGGCGGGCGTCGAAGCCCGCGCCGATGAGCGCCGACGCGATCCTCTCGATCCTCTGTGAACGTGAACCGTCCAGCTCGCCGAAGCTCAGCGCGTGGATGTCGTTGAGGTGAACAATCGCGCCCTCGGGATCGAGCGTCGCCGAGATGACGCATTGTCCGCCGAGCACGCGCTCGAGGCCGAAGCGGTCGGCAAGAAGATCGAGCTGACGCATCCCGTTCAATAAAGGCAGGATCGCCGTGTTCGGACCGACCGCCCTGGCGAACGACGTCATCGCGGCGACGAGGTCGTAGGCCTTGCAGCTCAGGAGGACGAGGTCGAACGGTTCGGCGAGAGCGTCCTCAGTCACGAGCGGCGGCGCGGGATCGTGGAAGTCGCCGAAGCGGCTTCGAATCGATAGCCCGTGTTTCGCCAGCAACGCCGCCCGATGCGGACGGACGAGAAAGGTGACGTCGCGGCCCGCCTGCAACAACCGCCCGCCGAAATAGCCGCCGACCGCGCCCGCTCCCACAACGAGAATTTTCATGTTCGATAAGCCTTCGAGATGAGGAATCTGACGCCCGGCCGGCGCGCGACTGCTTCATGAGCTTGACCCCGAACGCCTTGGCGCAGCAAGTTCATTCCCGCGCGGAAGCCTGCATGAGGATCCGGGCAATGGGCATCGGGTCAGGACTGCCGCGCCTGGCCCGAGTTGGCGACGCCGAAGGAGGTTCGCATGGCCGATACCGTCTACAAAGTGATCGAGCTCGTTGGAACGAGTGAGGAGTCATGGGAGAAGGCCGCCAAGGCGGCGGTCGAGCGCGCCGCTCTGAGCCTCAGGGACCTGCGCGTGGCCGAGGTCTTGGAGCAGGACCTGGTGATCGAGAACGGCAAAGTCGAATCCTACCGCACCAAGGTCAAGGTTTCTTTCAAGTACGAGGGCAAAGACTGACAGCGGGCCGCCGGCGCCGAGGCTCAGGTCCGGCGCCGGCGGCCTTGGTCTTGGCGGCTCGCCTCCCCTCCCGCCTGCCGAGCGCCCTTCAGGCCCTCGTGATAGGTCGGGCCGTGGGGCAAACCCACAGAAGCAGCATGGCCTTAGCGTTGTTTGGATTTTCTTGGCGGGCGTCCGTTTAAGAGGGAAAAGGGGCCAAAACCGGAGTTGGAAAAGCTTGGATTTCCTTGGATTCTCTCGTCCGAATCGAGCCTTTTCAATAGGTTACAAGCGAATCTCGTGAAAAAAAATTCTTGCGCCCTTTCTCGTCTTGGGAAGCGGCGGAAGGCTCGTCGAAAGGCGATGCTGACCGATGTTTAGCATTGACAGCCCGTATATCCCATGCGGTCCGCTTTCGCATCCCCGCCAGCGCCCATGAGGTCACGGCATCCCGCGTTTGGCAAGAAATTGTCGCTTTTTCCGAAATCCCGCGCGACCCCATCGCCGCGCGAGCCAAAGCGCGAAGCAGGGGCGGCGATAGAACGGCCCAACCGGCCGCCGTGAGGGGAGAGCCGCTGTGTGGCCATTCGTAGCAGCTTCGTGCTAGACCCCCTAAATCCGGCGCATGACGAACAGGACAACAATGACGATAAGCAGGATGCCAACAATGCCGAAGCCTGTACGCCCAAGGCCGAAGCCATAGGGGACAGAGCCGAACCCCCTAATCCTTCCGATTAGGAGCAGGATCAGGAGAACGACAAGTATGATGCCGAGAATGGCTGATGTTACGGTTCCTACGGCCAAGGGAACTCTCCGAGCACATGTGAGCCGACGCGCATTACGCGACCTTGAAATTCGGACTACCGGAACCATGGCCTGCGCAAGGCTTAGCGCTCTCTTGTAGCGAGTGCCAACCATAGCCATGTCGAGCGACTAGTGAAGTTCTATCCCAATCAGGTTGGGACGGCTGCCGGCCGCGCGAAGATCGAGAGTTTGGTGTAGGATATCACTCGACCGAGGGGCCGGCGCTTCGTAAGCGCGAAAGAACTTGTCGGGAGCTCAATCGACGCGATGGGCAGTTGGGTCCAAAGGGGGGCGCCGCCGCGAGGGGAGAGCCGCCGTGCGTTGACAGATGGAACTTTCCCGTCCGCACCGAATTGAGACCCCGGCGCTCCAGAGGGAGCAAATGACGATGAGCGCCGTCCGCTTGTGACGCATGCGGAGCGGGATTGAGGCGTTCGAGCAACACCCGATAAAGTCTACGCCTGAAGCCAGCGCTCGTCGACGAGGAGGCGAAGATGCTTAAGACGCTTGCTTACGCAACATTGTTCAGCACTGCGCTCGCAGGGTCCGCCGCGTTCGCGCAGCAATCGCCGGTCGGCGCAGAGAATCCGCCGGCTAAGCAGGAGCCGATGAAACAGGACGAGGCCAAGCCCGTCCCGATGCCCATGCAAGGCGCGCAGCCGGACAAAAACCAAGCCGGCGCCACCAGTTCCCAAGCGCCGACTGGCGTCAACTTCGTGAAGACGCAAGAAGAAACGCAGTGGCGCGCGCCGAAGCTGATCGGGGTCGGGGTCTACGGCCCGGACAACAAACAGATGGGGAAGATCGACGACATTTTGATAGACCATAACGGGGCAGCGCAAACCGTTGTCATCGGGATTGGCGGATTCCTCGTTGGGAAGAAGGATGTGGCCGTCCCGTTCTCCGCGATTCAATGGAAAACGGAACCCCGGAAGGCGCCGGCGACAGAAAACCCACCTACCAATCCGGTCGCGTCAACCAACGGGCAGCCCGCCGGGCCGCCACCGATGAAGGAGACGAATCCGGCAGCCACCGAAGCGAGTCAGGGTTATCCGGATAAAGCGATCCTCAACGTGACCCTGGCGGAGCTCAAGGCGGCGCCCGACTTCAAATATGCGGCAAGCGCGCTCGCCGAGTCGGAGACGCGGCCCGCAGGGGGCAGCCAGCCGATGAAGACAACCCCATGATCGGCTGTCACACCGCGTCGACTCGATAACCCCATCGACGCTCCGGACGGCCGCGAAGGGCGCTTGCGCCTTTAACCGAGAGAGCCGGAGCGTCGCGTCTCCGCCAGTCGTCAATCCATTCGAAAGGAGCGTCATATGGGCGCTCGCCTTATCATAGTCTCGAACCGGGTCGCGGTCCCCGATCCGGCCGGCGGCCCGCTCGCCGGCGGAATGGCGGTCGCGGTCAAGGCTGCGCTCAAAAACCGAGACGGCCTATGGTTTGGCTGGAGCGGCAAGGTCACCGACGAACAGACCGGCGAACCGCGTACGGTCGACGTCAACAAGGTGACCTATGTCCTGATCGATCTGTCGAGGACCGACATTCAGGAATATTACAACGGCCTCGCCAACAGCGTGCTGTGGCCCATTCTTCATTATCGGGTAGATCTCCAGGAGTACTCGCGCGCCGACGCGAGCGGTTACATGCGGGTCAACCGCATGTTCGCCGATCGCTTGAGCGCGCTGATCCGCGACAACGACGTCGTCTGGATCCACGACTATCATTTGATGCTGCTGGCGCGCGAACTGCGCTCCCGCGGCCACCGCAACAGGATCGGCTTCTTCCTGCATACGCCGTGCTCGCCGCCGGACATCCTGCAGACCCTGCCGCATCACGAGGAGATCATCGGCGGGCTGACCTATTGCGACCTCGTCGGCTTGCAGACCGAAAACGACCGCGACAATCTCGCCGGCTATCTCGTCTCCCGGGGCGCGGTCCAGATGCGGAGCTGCTGCTACGAAATCGACGGCCGCCGGGTGCGGCTCGGCGCCTTCCCGGTCAGCATCGAGACTAAGGCCTATGCGCGCCTCGCCCGCAACGCCGGACGCTCGGCGATGATCGCGCTGGTGCGCGAGAGCCTCGGCGGCGCGAGGCTCGTGCTCGGCGTTGACCGGCTAGACTATTCGAAAGGCATTCCTGACCGCATCAAGGGATTCGAGCGGTTCCTGGAGCTCAATCCGCAGTGGCATAGCAAGGTCACGTTCTTGCAGCTGACCCCGAAGAGCCGATCCGATATCAAGCAGTACGGCGACATCGAATCCGAGGTGACGGGTCTGATCGGCAAGGTCAACGGGCGGTTCGGCGACGCCGCCTGGACGCCGATCCGTTACGTCAACCGCTCCTATTCGCGCACCGTCCTCGCCGGCCTCTACCGCGCGGCCGACGTGGCGATGGTGACGCCGCTGCGCGACGGCATGAATCTCGTCGCCAAGGAGTATCTGGCCGCCCAGGATCCCGAGAAACCTGGCGTGTTGATGCTGTCGCAGTTCGCCGGAGCGGCGAAGGAGCTCGACCGCGCGTTGATCGTCAATCCGCACGAGACGGATGCCGTCGCGGCCGCGCTGAAGCGCGCCTTGGAGATGCCGATCGAGGAGCGACGGGAGCGGCACGCCCCGATGCTCGCCCATCTCATGCAGGACGACATCACCAAATGGGCGAAGTCCTACCTGTCGGCGCTGGGCGGCGATCTGCCCAGGCATAGTCTGTTGGGCGGCATCCGATCACTGTTCAGCGGTGGGTCGGATCCGGCGCTGCCCGAGTTCCGGCGATCGGCAGACACCGACCGGGCAAACGGCGCGGATGCAGAGAAGCGTTTGATTCCGGCGGGGACCAGTTTGAGGGACCCAGACGTCCGGGGACCCTCAAGTCCCTTCCGCTAGCAGACGCTCACCGACTGCCGGCCGATGCAATTGCCATATGCGTCGCACATCGGTGTTGCACTCAGCCGGCGGCGGCGTGCGCCCGATGCCAGCCTCAGCCTTCCTCCCCCGCCTCGAACAGCGCCCGCAGCCCCTCGCGATAGCTGGGGTAGTGCGGCGCGAAGCCGATGAGCGCCTTGGCTTTCGCGTTGGAGACGCGCTTCTCGTCGGCGAAGAAGCTCGCCGACATTTCTGACAAGCCGGCCGCGTCGAAAAACTCTTCGGGCGGCGGCGGGACGCCGAGAAGGCCGGCAGCGTAGACGATCACGTCCTGGGGCGGGGCCGGCTCGTCGTCAGCGACATTCCAGATCTGCCCTTCGCGCGCCCCCTCGAGGACGAGCCGGGTGACTTCTGCGATGTCATCGACATGGGCGCGGTTCGCCAAGTGCCCGGGCTTGACGATCCTCCGCGCGTCGCCCTCCCGCAGGCGGCGCAGCGCGTTGCGGCCCGGACCGTAGATGCCCGGCAGGCGCAGAACGTCGACTGGAACGCGGAGCGCCGCGCCGAGCTCCGTCCACCGCCGCTCGTCGGCGAGCCGGGCGAGCCCCCGCTCCGAACGCGTCAGCGTCGCGCTTCGTTCGTCGACCCAATGGCCGCCATGCTCGCCGTAAACGCCGACCGTCGAGTAATAGACGATGCGGCTCATGGTTTGCGCGCGGCGAAAAGTCTCCGCGAGTCTTTCCGCGGAGTGCGCGGCGCCCGCCCGCGGCGGAATCGAGACGACGACCGCATCGGCCCGCTCGAGCGCTTCGTCGAGCGCGGCATCGACGCTCGCGCCGTCGAACGCGATCGCCTCGACGCCAGCGGCGCGGAGCGTCGCGACGCGTTCATCGGTGCGCGCGGTTCCGCTCGGCTCGATCGACGGCGTCCGCCGGATCAGGGCTTCTGCGCAATAGCCGAGGCCGAGAAAGAAGACCCTCAAATCCGCCTCGCAAAGCTTGTCGCGCAGTCGGCTAACCCAGGAGGGGCTTCAGCTTCCGGGTTATCGGGACGATGAGGACGGTGACGCCCTCGAACCCGAGCGCTTCGCGATAGGCGGACGCAAGCTCGTCGAGGGTCTCCGTGCGGCTGCTCCGCGCGCCGTAACCGCGGCTCAGCGCGACGATGTCGAGCCCGGGAAGGTCGAGGCCCGGAACGCCCGGCGTGTGCTCCAGCTCCGCGAATTCCTTGAGGATGCCGTATTCCTGGTTGTCGAAGACGACGCAGACGAGCCGCGCCTTCCGCTGCACGCCCGTATAGAGGGCCTGGATGGAGTATTGGAACGACCCGTCGCCCATGAGCGCCACAACGGGGCGGCCTCGACCCGAACGCTGCTCGCCGAGGGCCAAGCCCACTGCAGCGGGGAGGTCCCAGCCGAGGCCGCCCGATGCGAAAGTGTAGAAGCAGTCGGGCCGGTCGATGCGAAAGACGTCCTGCCTGTCCCAGACGATCGTGGGCGCTTCCTCGACCAGCACGAAATCCTCCGGCGTCATCTCGCGAAGCGCTTCGAGAACCGCATGCGGAAGCGCGGGCCTTAAGGTCTGGTCGGCCTTGGCCGGCTGCGAGCGAAAGGGAGGCTGCGGCGATTTCGGCCTCGCTCGAACGCGGGGCATGAGCTCCCCCAGGGCCAAGGCCGCGTCGCTGACGAGGCTGTCGCCGACCGCAGCCTTGGCCGCGACGGACGGATCGTCCGTGATGTGAAGGAGCGCCGCTCCCTCGGGGAGATAGGGACCGGGCACGAACGGATAATAGCGGAACACTTGCGCCCCGACGACGAGCACGAGGTCGTGCCCGATGAGTTGCTGCGACAGCGGACCGATAGCCGGGGCGAGCGCGCCCTTAAACAGCGGATGGGTCTCGGGAAACGGCGTCCGTTCGGCGAGCGGCGCGGTCCAGACGGGAGCGCCGAGCCGTTCGGCGAGCGCAACGCCCGCGTCCCAGGCCTGGCTTCGCGCGATGTCCGAACCGTAAACGAGGACGGGGTTCCGGCTCGCGTTGACGCGGTCGGCGAATTCCTGGACGCGCGCGGGATCCGGCCCCTGTCGCGAAGCGACGGTGCGGAAAACGTCGACCTCGGGCATCCGCTTCTCCCAGTCGTCGAGCGGCAGGGACAGGAAGACGGGTCCGGCCGGGGGCTGCAGGGCTACCGCGTAAGCGCGCATGAAGGCGGCGGGTATGTCCTCGGCGCGGGGAGGCTCGTAGCTCCATTTCACCCACGGGCGGGGCAGCAAGGTCGCGTCGATGTTCGTGAGGAGCGGCTCGATCATGAGCATTTCCCGGGCCTGCTGCCCAGCGGTGATGATGATCGGCGTCTTGTTGAGGAAGGCGGTGACGATCGCCCCCATCGCGTTGCCGGTCCCCGCGCCCGTATGGAGGTTGACCAGAACAGGGCGCCGCATGCTCTGAGCGAGCCCGTCCGCAATGGCGACCGCGCTCGTCTCCTGCAAAGCCAGAACGTAGTCGAAATCCGACGGAAAATAGGCGAGGAACGGCTCCTCGGTGGACCCGGGGTTGCCGACGATCGTCGTCAGGCCGAGCTTTCTGAGAAGGTCGAAGGTGATCTCTCGAACGGTGCGCATGGGTTCCTCCAAAGGAACGTGGCGTCGATCCGACGCGCCGAGCCTAGCAGACGGCGCGACCAGCCGCACATCGCTCAAGCGCAATTCCCCCTCTCCCCGCCAAGGCGGGGAGAGGGCTGGGGTGAGGGGCGGCGCCAACCTAAAGACGTTGGCGCAGCCCCTCATCCGGCCCTTCGGGCCACCTTCTCCCCGCAAGCGGGGCGAAGGGATGTCCCGCCTATTTCTTCTTCGGCATGTAAAGGTCGGTGAGCGTCCCGGCATAGGCCTCGGCCGAGAAGGCGAAGGTTTCCGACAGGGTCGGGTGCGGGTGGATGGTGAGGCCGATGTCCTCGGCCTCGCAGCCCATCTCGATCGCCAGCGCCGCCTCCGAGATGAGGTCGCCGGCGTTCGGGCCGACGATGCCGCAGCCGATCAGGCGCTGGGTCTCCTCGTCCCACAGCGTCTTGGTCAGGCCCTCGTCGCGGCCGAGCGACAGCGAGCGCCCGCTCGCCGCCCAGGGGAACACCGCCTTGCCGTATTTGACGCCCTTTGCCTTGGCCTCCGTCTCGGTGAGGCCGGTCCAGGCGACTTCCGGATCGGTATAGGCCACCGAGGGGATGTTGTTGGCGTCGAAGGCGGCTTTATGGCCGCTCGCGACCTCGGCGGCGACCTTGCCCTCGTGCGAGCCTTTATGCGCCAGCATCGGCTGGCCGACGATGTCGCCGATGGCGAAAATGTGGTGGACGTTGGTGCGCATCTCCCGGTCGACAGCGATGAAGCCGCGGTCATCCACCGCGACGCCCGCCGCCTCGGCGCCGATCTCCTTGCCGTTCGGACGGCGGCCGACCGAAACCAGCATCGCGTCGAAGGTTTCGGTCTTCGGCCCGCCTTCGCCCTCGTAAGTCACCTTTAGGCCCTCGCTCGCCGCGGCGACCGCGGTCACCTTCGTCTTGAGCAGAATCTTGTCGTAGAGCTTGGCGATCCGCTTGGCCAAGGGCGTGACGAGGTCGAGATCGGCGCCCGGCATCAGTTGGTCCATCATCTCGATGACCGTGATTCCGGCGCCGAGCGAGCGGTAGACCGTCGCCATCTCGAGGCCGATGATGCCGCCGCCGAGCACGAGCATCCGCTCCGGCACGAAGCGCAATTCGAGCGCGCCGGTCGAGTCCCAGATGCGCGGATCGGCCGGAATGAAGCCGGGCGCGACCGGTTCGGACCCCGCCGCGATGATCGCCTTGGCGAAGCGCACGACGCGCGCGCCCTCGGACGTCTCGACCCGGACGGTGTTGGCGGAGGTGAACCGGCCCTCTCCGGTCAGGACGGTGACCTTGCGCTGTCGCGAGAGGCCGGTCAGCCCCGAGGTCAGGCGCTTGACGACGCCATCCTTCCACTCGCGAAGGCTTGTGAGATTGATGGCCGGCGGGCCGAAGCTGATCCCATGCGCGCCCATCGCCGCCGCGTCGTCTATGGTCTTGGCGACATGCAGGAGCGCCTTGGACGGAATGCAGCCGACGTTGAGGCAGACGCCGCCGAGGCTTGCGCGCTTGTCGACGAGCACGACCTTCTGTCCGAGGTCGGCCGCGCGAAAGGCGGCGGTGTAGCCGCCCGGCCCGGCGCCGAGCACCAAAAGGTCGGTCTCGAAGTCGGCCGGCCCTTGAGGCGCGGGCGCGGCCGCCGGCGCGCTCGCGGCGGCCGGGGCGGAGCCAAGCGCTGGCGCGCTTGCGGGCGCCGCCGCCGACTGGTCGCCGGCGTAGCTCGCGAGCAGGCTGCCCTGGCTCACCTTGTCGCCGACCTTGACGAACACTTCGCCGATCACGCCGTCCTCGGGCGCCGGCACGTCAAGCGTCGCCTTGTCGCTTTCGAGCGTGAGGAGCGTCGCCTCCTTGCGCACGGCCTGCCCGGGCGCGACCAGGATCTCGATGATCGGGACGTCCTTGAAGTCGCCGATGTCGGGAAGCCGGATTTCCTTCGCCATTGGCCTCGAAGCCCCTGATTAGAGAATGACGCGCCGCATGTCCTCGAGGATTTCCGCCAGGCGCCGCATGAAGCGGGCGGCGGCGGCGCCGTCGATGACGCGGTGATCGTAGGAGAGGCAGAGCGGCAGCATGAGCCGCGGCTGAAAGGCCTCGCCGTCCCATACCGGGGCCATGCGCGAGCGCACGACGCCAAGGATCGCCACTTCCGGCGCGTTGACTATGGGGGTGAAAGCCGTGCCGCCGATGCCCCCGAGAGAGGAGATGGTGAAGGTCGCGCCCTGCATTTCGGCCGGCGCAAGCTTGCCTGCGCGCGCCTTTTCGGACAATTCGCCGAGTTCGCGGGCGAGTTCGAGGACGCCCTTCCGATCGACGTCCTTCACCACCGCGACGACGAGCCCGTCGGGCGTGTCGACCGCGACGCCGATGTGCCAATAGCGACGCATTATCAATGCGTCGCCGGCGGGACTTAACGCGGAATTGAAGTTCGGGAAGGCCTTCAGGGTCGCGACGCTCGCGCGCATCAGAAGCGGCAGCAGGGACACCCGGTAAGGCTTGGTCTTATCCTTCTTGGCCTCCTCGTCGAGCGTCTTGCGGAAGGCCTCGAGCTCGGTGATGTCGGCCTCGTCGGTGTGGGTCACGTGCGGGACGTTCACCCATGAGGCGTGCAGGCGCGGGCCCGAAATGCGTTTGATGCGCGAGAGCGGCACGGTCTCGACCGGACCGAACTTGGCGAAGTCGACCGCCGGGACCGCCGGCAGCGCTGCCCCGCCCGGGGCCGCGACGGCGCCTCCGCCGCGCGCGACGAGCGCCGCCTTCACGTCGTCCCGGGTGATGCGGCCCTTCTCGCCCGTGCCCTTGACCTGATTGAGATCGATATCGAGTTCGCGCGCGAGCCGGCGAACGGCGGGCCCGGCGAAGGCGCCGGAAAAGTCCGGCTTGGCCGGCCCTGCGCCCGGGGTCTCGGGAGGAACGGCGGGCGCGGGCGGAGGCGACGCGGGGGGCGCGGCGGGAGCAGGCGCGGGCGGCGGAGGCGGAGCGGCGGCGGCAGGCGCGCCGGCGCCCACAGCCTCCTTCGCGGGAGCGGCGGCCGAGGCGGAGGCCGCGTTGTCCGCGTCGATCCGCGCGATCAGGACGCCCATCGACACCTTGTCGCCGACCTTGGCGACGACGTCGGCCACCTTGCCCGCGATTGGCGAGGGCACGTCCATCGTCGCCTTGTCGGATTCGAGCGTCACCAGCGACTGGTCGACTTTGACGTCGTCGCCCGGCTTCACCAGCACCTCGATGATCGGCACATCCTTGAAGTCGCCGATATCGGGTATGTTGACATCGATCTTCGCCACCGGCGCTCTCCTCCTAAATGCGCAAAAAATTGAAAGAGGCTTCTTGAATTTTCAGCTGCGCATCGGGTTCGGGCCGTCGGGGTCGATGCCGTATTTCGAGATCGCCTCCGCGACGCGCTTCGCGGGCAGAAGCTGATCGTCGGCCAGGGCCTTCAGGCTCGCGACCACGACGTGATAGCGATCGACTTCGAAGAACGAGCGCAGCCGCCGCCGATAGTCTGACCGGCCGAAACCGTCCGTGCCGAGGACCTTGTATCGTCCGGGCACGTAGGGGCGCACGCCGTCCGCGACGACCTTCATGTAGTCGGTCGAGGCGATGACGGGCCCCTTCCCGCTCGCGAGCGCCTGCGTGATGTAGGGAACCTTCGGTTCGGCCTCCGGATGCAGCATCGACCAGCGCTCGGCGTCGAGCGCTTCGCGGCGGAGTTCGGTGAAGCTGGTCACGCTCCAGACCTCGCTCGAGACGCCGTGCTCCTCAGCCAGCATCTCAGCCGCGGCCTCGACCTCGCGCAGGATCGATCCCGCGCCCATGAGCCGCACGCTCAAGCTCGACTTCTTGGCCGACTTGTCGGCGAGGACGTCGCGCAGCTTGTAGGCGCCGCGCAGGATCCCCTCCTCGGCGCCCTCGGGCAGAGCGGGATGGGCGTAATTCTCGTTCAGCGTAGTGATGTAGTAATAGACGTCCTCGTTGTCGACGAGCATGCGCTTCAGGCCGGCATGGATGATGACCGCAAGCTCGTAGGCGTAGGTCGGGTCGTAGGTCACGCAATTGGGGATGGTCGACGCGAGCACGTGACTATGCCCGTCCTCATGCTGCAGCCCCTCGCCGTTCAGGGTCGTGCGGCCCGAAGTGCCGCCGATGAGGAAGCCGCGGGTGCGCATGTCGCCGGCCGCCCAGGCGAGGTCGCCGACCCGCTGGAAGCCGAACATCGAATAGTAGATGTAGAACGGGATCATCGGCACGTTGGACGTCGAATAGGACGTGCCCGCGGCGATGAACGAGGCCATGGCGCCCGGCTCGTTGATGCCCTCTTGCAGGATCTGCCCCTTCGGATCCTCGCGGTAGTACATGAGCTGATCGGCGTCCTGCGGCCGGTAGAGCTGGCCAACCTGACTGAAGATGCCAACCTGGCGGAAGAGGCCCTCCATGCCAAACGTGCGGCTCTCGTCCGGGACGATCGGCACGACCCGCGGTCCGAGTTCCTTGTCGCGCAGGAGCGCGGTCAGGATGCGCACGAAGGCCATGGTGGTCGAGATTTCTCGCCCCTCGGCCGTCGCCTTCAGGAGCGCGTCGAACGTCGAGAGCGGGGGCACGGCAAGCGGGTCGCTCTTGCGCCGGCGCGACGGCAGATAGCCGCCCAGCGCATCCCGGCGCGCGCGCATATATTTCATTTCCGCGCTGTCCTCGGGGAAGCGCAGGAACGGAACCTTGTCGAGATCCTCGTCCGAAACCGGGACCTGGAAGCGGTCGCGGAACGCCTTCAGAGCCTCATGGCCGAGCTTCTTGGCCTGATGGGCGATCATCTGCCCCTCGCCGGCAGTCCCCATGCCGTAGCCCTTAACGGTCTTTGCGAGGATGACGATCGGCTGACCCCTATGCTCGACCGCGGCCTTGTAGGCCGCGTAGACCTTGACCGGGTCGTGGCCGCCGCGGGTGAGCGCCCAGATCTCGGCGTCGGTCCAGTCTTTGACCATCGCCGCCGTCTCCGGATATCGGCCGAAGAAATTCTTGCGGATATAGGCGCCGTCCTTCGACTTGAAGTCCTGGTACTCGCCGTCGACGCATTCCTCCATGAGCTGGCGAAGCTTGCCCTGCGTGTCCTTGGCGAGAAGCGCGTCCCAGCCCGTCCCCCAGAGGCACTTGATCACCTCCCAGCCGGCGCCGCGGAAGTCGGCCTCCAATTCCTGAACGATCTTGCCGTTGCCGCGCACCGGGCCGTCGAGCCGCTGGAGATTGCAGTTGATGACGAAGATCAGATTGTCGAGTTTCTCCCGCCCCGCAAGCGAGATCGCGCCGAGCAACTCGGGCTCGTCCATCTCGCCGTCGCCGCAGAAGACCCAGACTTTGCGCGGCGCGGTGTCGGCGAGACCGCGGCCCTGCAGATAGCGCAGGAAGCGCGCCTGATAGATCCCCATCAGCGGGCCGAGGCCCATCGAGACGGTCGGGAACTGCCAGAAGTCTGGCATGAGCCAGGGATGCGGATAGGACGAGAGGCCATGGCCGCCGACTTCCTGGCGGAAGTGGAGCAATTGATCCTCGGTCAGTCGCCCCTCGAGGAAGGCGCGCGCGTAGATGCCGGGCGAACTGTGCCCCTGGAAATAGACGAGGTCGCCGCCGTGGTTCTCCCTCGCGGCATGCCAGAAATGCATGAAGCCGGTGTCGTAGAGGGTCGCGGCCGACTGGAAGCTCGCGATATGGCCGCCGAGCTCGGACGATTCTTTGTTCGCCCTGACGACGATTGCGGCCGCGTTCCAGCGGACATAGCGGCGGATTTGCTGCTCCAGCTTGCGGTCGCCCGGATGCTGCGGCTGGGCTTCCGGCGGGATCGTGTTGATATAGGCGGTATTGGCCGCGAACGGCAGCCGCGCGCCCTTCCGGCGCGCCGACGTGACCACCTGATCCAGGATGTCGTCGACGCGGCCGATGCCTTCGAAGGCCTCTACCGAATCGAGCGCGTCCAGCCACTCGTCCGTCTCGTCGTTCTGGGACTTGACTCTGTCGTCCATCGGGCCGGCCTCCCTGATCGCTTAGACGAAAGTCGCTCTTGCGAAATTGTCGCATCCTCTTCTCACGCGTCAGAACAATTGGCAATCGACGCGCGTTGCGCCGCAGCCATGTGAATTCGGCATGGCGCGCGGCCCCAGCCGCCAAGGATACACGAGCGCCCTTGGCGCCGCGCGCCGAAGCGTCGTAAGCGTCGATGGTCTTAAAGCCCTTGTCGGCGAGGAACACAGGCCTTGGCGGGACTGACCACGCACGTTCTCGACGTCACCCGCGGCGGGCCAGCCGGCGGCGTCACGATCGAACTCTTCGAACTAGGCGAGAGGCATGCGCGCAGGCTCGTGACCGAGACCGCGACCAACGCGGACGGGCGGACCGACAGGCCGCTCATCGCGGCCTCTGACGCGCGCAAGGGCCGGTACGAGCTCATCTTCCACGCCGGCGATTATTTCCGCCGCCAGGGGTTGAGCCTCGCCGATCCGCCTTTCCTCGATCTCATACCCGTCCGCTTCGCGATCGCCGATCCGGACGCGCATTACCACGTGCCGCTGATCGTCTCGCCCTGGAGCTATTCCACCTATCGGGGAAGCTGAGAGCCTGTTTCAAAAGCAACGCCTCATTCCTGAGGCGCCTTTTGCGGTACGCAAAAGGCCTCGAAGGATGCTCCAGGAGGCGTCGAACGGCGCGTTCTGGAACGTCCCTTCGAGGCCGCTTCGCGGCGCCTCGGGACGAGGGCGCGGGCTTTTGGCTCAGGCTCTGAGGCGAGCTTTTCCAGATTTTTCGCTCTCCTGCCGCTTGCGGATTCTGTGCAGGCATATTATAAGCCTGCTTATGATGTCGGTTGCTTACGATCGAAAATTCTCGCCCGCGCGCGAGCTGGCTTTCGCTCTGCACGACACGGCGCGCCTCCTGCGCACCTATTCCGACCAGCGGGCGCGGGAACTCGGCACCACGCGGGCGCAATGGGCGGTGCTTGCGCGTCTCCAGCGTTGCGAAGGCGTGAAGCAGAACGAACTTGCGGAGGCGCTCGACCTTGCGCCGATCACGCTCGGCCGGCTCATCGACAAGCTGACGGCAGCGGGCCTTGTCCAGCGTCGCGACGATCCGGCGGACCGGCGCGCGCACCGGCTCTACCTGACCGACAAAGCCGAGCCCACGTTGCGTGAACTTGGCCTCCTCGCCGAGGACGTGATGGGGCGGGCGCTCGCGGGTCTCGACGAGAAAGAGATCCGCGCGCTTCGCGACGGTCTCATCGCCATCAAGGCCAATCTCAAGAACCAATTGAATTCGGGGGCTTGCGTCAAGTGACCCAACTGAAGCCGGCCCTTGCCCGCAGCTCCGCGCCGCAGGACGCGGCTTCTGCGCCCGATCAGACTCAGCCGGTCCAGTTCACTCCGGCCAGGACGCCGAGCCCTGCGCCGCAGCCCGTCGCTCCGCAACCGGCCGCGCCCACGCCGCCCGCCGCGCCAGCGGCGACGCCGATCGTCGTCAAGCGCAAGCGGGCGGGCTCCGCTCGCTTCATCATGCTGGTCGTGATCCCCCTGATCGCGCTCGCCGGCGGCTTCGTCTGGTGGCTGCACAGCGGACGGTACGTCACGACCGACAACGCCTACGTTGGCGCGAACAAGGTTCTGATTACGCCGCAAGTGACCGGCCCGATCGTGGCCGTCCATGTCATCGAGGGGCAGAAGGTCAAGGCGGGCGATCCGCTGTTCGACATCGATCCTCAGCCCTATCAAATCGCTCTCGCGCTCGCCCAGGGGCGGCTCGACGCTGCGAAGATCGAGTTCGCCAATCTCAAGTCGTCCTACGTCAGCAACCAGGACCAGATCAAAATGGGTCAGGACTCGGTCGGCGTCCGCCAAGAGGACTACGATCGCAAGAATGCGCTCGTCGCGCGCGGCGCGGGGACCGGGGTGGACCGCGACACGTCGCTCGCCGCGCTCATCCAGGCAAAGCAGATCCTCGAATTCGTCCGCCAGCAGCAGGCGACGACGATGGTCAAGCTCGGCGGCAGCCTCGACGCCTCGATCGACGCCTTCCCGGACTACATCCAGGCGAAGGCGGGCGTGGACGATGCGGAGCGCAACCTGCGCAACACGAAGATCGTGGCGCCGATCGACGGCGTCGCGACGCAGGTTGCGCAGATCGAACTCGGACGCGTCGCGCCGGCCGGCCAGCCGGTGTTCGCGGTCGTGGCGGACACGGGACTTTGGGTCGACGCCAATCCGAAAGAATCGGACATGACCTATGTCCGCGCGGGCCTGCCCGCGACGGTCACGGTCGACGCCTTCCCCGACCGGATCTGGAACGGGACGATCTGCTCGATCGCGCCCGGCACCGGCGCCCAGTTCGCCATCCTGCCGCCGCAGAACGCGACCGGCAACTGGGTCAAGGTCGTCCAGCGCGTGCCGTTGCGCTTCTGCTTTGGCCCGCACGAAGATACCAGCGACTTGCGCTCGGGCATGAGCGCTTATGTCTCCGTCGACACGGGCCGCGTCCGGACGCTGAAAGGCGTCCTCGACGACCTCGCCGACTGGATGGACGGCCTGCTCGGACGACGCGGCGCTGGCGGGGCCGCCCAGGCGAAATGAACGCTGCCTGCCAAGCCCACCGTCCTCATCCCGAGGCGCTCTTGCGAAGCAAGAGCCTCGAAGGATGCTCCAGAAGCCGTCCGACGGGTTCCGCGCCTTCTCCGCGAGGCGCGCGCCCGAGCCGTCCTTCGAGGCCGCTTCGCTGCGCGTCAGGTCGGCGGAGGGGCGAGAGCCAATGAACCAGCCGCTCTACGAGACCATCGCGCCTACGGTGCGATGGATGCTGACCGTCTGCATCATGATGGCGACGATCATGCAGGCGCTCGACACGACCATCGCCAACGTCGCCCTGCCCTACATGCAGGGCTCGCTGTCGACGACGCAGGACCAGGTCAACTGGGTCCTCACCTCCTACATTGTCGCCGCCGCGATCATGACTTCGCCGCTCGGCTGGATGGCGACGCGCTTCGGCCGCAAGAAGCTCTTCATTGTCTGCACCGCCGGGTTCACCCTCGCCTCGATGCTGTGCGGCGTTGCGCTCTCGATCGAACAGATGGTCGCCTACCGGCTGTTGCAGGGCGTGTTCGGGGCGGCGCTGGTGCCGTTGAGCCAGGCGGTGATGCTCGACATCTTTCCGCCCGCGCGCCGCGGCTCGGCCATGGCGATCTGGGGCATGGGGGTCATGCTCGGGCCGATCATGGGTCCGACGCTCGGCGGATGGCTCACCGACTCCTATTCGTGGCGCTGGGTGTTTTTCGTCAACCTGCCGTTCGGCATCCTGACGACGCTCGGCCTGTCGATCTTCATGAGCGAGACGCCGATCAAGCGCGACGTGCCGTTCTCCTGGTTCGGTTTCCTGAGCCTCTCGCTCGGCATCGGCGCCCTGCAGATGATGCTAGACCGCGGCGAGCAGCTCGGCTGGTTCGAATCGAACGAAATCGTCATCGAGGCGATTCTCTCGGTCGTCGGCTTCTATTTCTTCCTCGCCGACTGCTTCACCTCGAAACGGCCGTTCATATCGCTGAGAATCTTCCGCGACTGGAATTTCTCGATCGCGCTCATTTTCATGTTCCTGATCGGAATCATCCTGCTCGCCACGATGGCGCTGGTGACGCCCTTCATTCAGAACATGCTGGGCTATCCGGTGCTCTCGAGCGGCTATCTCCTGGGCACGCGCGGCATCGGCACATTCGTCGCGATGTTCCTGGTCGGACGGCTTATCGGCAAAGTCGACGCGCGCATTCTGATCTTCATCGGGCTCGTCCTCGCAACGACGTCGCTGTGGCTCATGGTCGGCTGGTCGCTCGATGTCTCGGCGCAGACGATCGCGATCAACTCCGTCGCGCAAGGGTTCGGCCTCGGCTTCGTGTTCGTGCCCTTGAACACGATCGCGTTCGCGAGCCTGCCCGGCGAATTGCGCACCGAAGGCGCGGCTCTGTGGACCTTGATCCGCAACATCGGCTCCTCGGTCGGCATCTCGATCGTGATCGCGCAGCTCACGAGCATGATCTCCGAATATCACAGCCAGCTGGTCGAGCACGTCACGCCGTTCAACGACGCCCTGCACATGCCCAACGCCGGCGTCCTGTCGGGCATGGGATTGCCCAGCCTCGCAATGCTCGAAGAGATGGTCACGCAGCAAGCCGCCGCGATGGCCTATTCCAACGACTTCCTCCTGATGACGCTGGTCTCACTCTGCGCGTTCCCCCTGCTCGCGCTGATCCGTTCGCCGAAGGCCGCGCCCGCTCCCTCGCGCGAAGCGGCGCATGCGGTCATGGACTGAGGCGCCTACTCCTCGGCAAAATCCTCGATCCGGAACTCGTGCTCCGCCCGCTCGCCCGCTTCCGCGAGCGCCGTTTCGCGGCCGCGCAGCTCGACGCGGCGGATTTTCCCCGACGCCGTCTTCGGCAATTCCGCGAACTCGATCCGGCGCACGCGCTTGTAGGCCGAAAGGCGATAGCGGACATGGGCGAAGATCGAAGCCGCCGTCGCCGTGTTCGGCTCGAAGCCGGCGGCGAGCGCGATATAGGCCTTGGGCGTGGTCATGCGCATAGGATCGGGCGCGGGCACGACCGCGGCCTCGGCGACCGCCTCGTGCTCGATCAGCGCGCTTTCGAGTTCGAACGGGCTCAAGCGAAAGTCGCTCGATTTGAACACGTCGTCCGCGCGGCCGATGTAAGTGATGTAGCCCTCCGCGTCACGCGAGGCGACGTCACCGGTGCGGTAGTAGTCGCCGTCGACGCCAACGGGCTCGCCGGTCTCGCTCTGATAGCCGCGCATGAGCCCGACGGGGCGCGGGTGCAGGGGAAGCGCGATCTCGCCCTGGTCGCCTTCGAGCCCCTCGGCGTCGAGGAGCGCGACGCGAAAGCCGGGGAGCGCGCGCCCCATCGAGCCGGCGATCAATTTTTGTCCGGGCGAATTGCCGATCATCATCGTCGTCTCGGTCTGCCCGTAGGAATCGCGGATGGTCAGACCCCAGGCGCGCCGCACTCGGTCGATCACTTCGGGGTTCATGGGCTCGCCCGCCGAGTTGACCTCGCGCAGCTTGACCTTCCACTTGGCGAGATCCTCCTGGATCAGCATGCGCCATACGGTCGGCGGCGCGCAGAAAACCGTGACGCCATGCTCGACCAGGATGTCGAGCGCCTCGCGCGGCTCGAAGCGGCGCTGAAGGGCGAGGATCGCCGCGCCCGCGTTCCAGGGCGCAAACACGCTCGACCAGGCGTGCTTCGCCCAGCCGGGCGACGAGATGTTGAAATGGATGTCTCCCGGCCTCAGGCCGAGGCCGTACATGGTCGAGAGGTGGCCGATCGGATAGCTGGCGTGGGTGTGCAGGACGAGCTTCGGCCGCGCCGTCGTGCCCGAGGTGAAATAGAGCAGCATCGGGTCGTCGGCGCGCGTCGGTCCGTCCGGCAAGAAGCGGGGATTGGGGCTCATGAGCGACGCGAACGGGCGCCAGCCGTCCGGCGCCTCGCCGACGGCGATCCGCTCGACGCCGGAGCCGGCCTGAGCGAACTTCTCCGCATCGCCGCCGTGGGCGACGAGAAACTTCGCCCTGCCGCGCTCGAACCGGTCGGCGATGTCTGCTGCCCCAAGCTGCGGCATCGCCGGGATGATGACGAGGCCGAGCTTCATCGACGCGAGCATGGTCACCCACAGCTCCGGAGTGTTGCCGAGCATCATGAGCAGCCGGTCGCCGCGCTTTGCGCCGATCGACCTCAAGCCGTTGGCGAAGCGCGTCGACGCTTCCGCAAGCTCGGCGAAGGTCCGCGTCTCAAGCCGTTCGCCGATGACTTTCAGCGCGGTCTTGGCGCCGTTGTCCCCCGCCGCAAGCTCAGCGTCGAACCAGTCGAGCGCCCAGTTGAACCGCTCGGGGCGCGGCCAGACGAACGACGTCTTTGCGGCGCAGTAGTTGTCGCCAAGGTCAATCAGGAGGTCGCGCGCCTCGCGAAAGGTCGGCGGCGGGTGGGTGGCGAGGGGTGAGGGCGAGAACACAGAGGACATGGGGCGCACGAATCAGCGTTTCGACGAGCGGTACTGGCCTTAGCACAAACATATGTCGCAGATGACGCAGAAGCGAGGCGCAGTCGAGGCGGCCGAGCGGGACGCATGCGGATCGGGAGGCCCAGCGATCCCGGCGCGCTTTGAAGATTTAGGCAATGATCCGTTAACCAAATTCTCAACGACCCCCAAGGGCGGGAGGCGCGCGCCCGATGTGCCGGGCGGGCGTAACGCGGCCTTAGGCGCGTCCCTCGCTTAATGAAGCCCATGACGTCCCGGTGGGCCCTGCCTCCCGCCGGTGGCATGAGGCCCTGACCGTCATCCCAGGTTCCAGCCGGGGAGCATGTTCCGCGGAGCAAAGCGCCGCCGGCGACGGCCGCGCGCGAAGATCGGGTCGAGCGCATGACCGTACAGCAAGTCTCGTGAAGTCCCGCCTTTCCCTTTCCGCGCGGCTTCGCGAAGCGCTGCGCATTCCGCGGATGGGCGAGCCCGCGCCAGACGAGAAGCTCGGGCAGGGAGACGAGCGCTGGCTGGCGATCGCGCAAGCGCGCATCGCCGTGCAAGGGGACGCCCTCCGCCACGCGGAGCGGTTTCAGACCGCGCTGAACAACATGCTGGACGGCCTCTGCATGTTTGACGCGAACGCGCGGCTGATCGTCTGCAACGCACGCTACGCCGAAATGTACCGGCTGCCGCACGAGCTCGCCCAGCCAGGGGCGTCCTGGACGGCGATCGTGGCGCACCGGCTTCACACGATCGGCTATCGCGACCTCACGCTCGATCAGGTAATCAAGGAGCGGCAGAGCGCCGATCACGTCACGCGCAAGTTCGATCTCGACCCGCCACCTCGGCGACGGCCGGACAATCCTCATCCGCCACCAGCCGATCCGGGAGGGCGGGTGGGTTGCGATCCATGAGGACATCACGGAACGCTTCCAGGCCCAGCAGCGCATCGAGCACTTGGCCCGTCACGACGCGCTAACCGGACTACCGAACCGGCTCTCATTTCACGACAAGGTCGACCAGGCGATCGGAGCGCTTCATTCGGGTCAGACCTTCGCGCTCGTCTGCGTCGATCTCGACCACTTCAAGGAAGCCAACGACGCGCTCGGCCATGCGGTCGGCGATGCGATCCTGCGTGATGTCGCGGACCGACTACGCCGTTGCGTCGGCGCCCTCGACACGCCGGCGCGCATCGGCGGCGATGAGTTCGCCATAGTCCATATCGGCGATATCGACGAAGTCTCGCTGGGCCGGCTCGCGGACCGCATCCTGCACGCCATCGACCAGCCGTTCGACATCGATGGCAACCGCGTCAACGTGGGCGCGAGCATCGGCGTTTCGCGGGCGCCGCATGACGGCGTCGAAGGCCCGTCCCTTCTTCGCATGGCCGACGTCGCGCTCTACCGCGCAAAGAGCGGAGGGCGCATGCGTTATGAAATCTTTCGTCCGGAGATGGACGCGCAGATGCAGGAGCGCCACCGCATGGCGGCGGATCTTCGGAAGGCCATCGCTGAGAGCCGGTTCGAACTCTATTTCCAACCGATCCTCGATGTGCGCAGCCACGTGATCCGGAGCTTCGAAGCGCTCGTCCGCTGGCCTCATCCCGAGAGGGGAATGATGGCGTCAGGCGAGTTCATTCCGTTGGCGGAGCAAACCGAACTCATTCTCCAACTGGGCGAGTGGATCCTTCGCGCCGCCTGCGTGGAGGCGACGACCTGGCCGGATCAGGTGCGCGTTTCCGTGAATGTGTCGATGCGCCAGTTCGAGGACGCCAGGCTGCCGGAGACGGTCGCCGAAATCCTTTGCGAGACGGGTCTGTCGCCGCAGAGGCTCGAGCTCGAAATCACAGAGTCCGTCATGATCAACGACGACGGCGAGAAGCTCGAGATCCTGCGAAGCCTGCGCGAGCTCGGCGTCCGGATCGCCATGGACGACTTCGGGACCGGCTATTCCTCGCTAAGCTATCTGAGCAGCTTTCCGTTCGACAAGATCAAGATCGACCAGTCCTTCGTCCGCAACCTCGGCGAGCGGGACGCGAACGAGATCGTCCGCATGATTGCGAATCTCGGGCGCACGCTGAAGGTGGCCACCACGGCCGAGGGCGTCGAGACGCCGTCGCAACTCGCCTACATGCTCGCGTGCGGCTGCGACGAGGCGCAAGGGTTCTTGTTCAGCCGGCCCGTGCCGGCCACAAGGGTCCCGCTGCTTCTGGAGAGGTTCAACGGCGCCCTGCCCGCTGCGGCCCTCGACGGCGCGTCGCATGCGGGCCAGGACAGCGGATCGGCGCGCGCGCGGCGGATCGCTTGAGCCGGCGCCCATCCGCTAACCCCTACGCTTCTTGGGCGCATAAGGATTGTCGCCCCCCGAGCGCATCGAGAGGCGGATCGGCACGCCGAAGAGGCCGAAAGTCTCGCGCAGGCCGTTGACGAGATAGCGCCTGTAGCTCTCGGGGATGTTCTCGACCGAATTGCCGAACAGGACGAAGAACGGGGGCCTCGCCTTGGGCTGGGTGATGTAGCGGATTTTCACGCGCCTGCCCGATACAGCCGGCGGCGGCGTACTGTCGACGACGGGGGTCAGCCAGCGGTTGAGGCGGCCGGTCGAGATGCGCGTGTTCCAGATTTCGTGCGTCGCGATCACCGCCTCGATGAGTTTGTCGACATGCGCGCCGGTCAGGCCGGAAACGGGGATGACGCGCACGCCGCGCAACTGCGGCAGGAGCCGGTCGGCCTCGGCGCGCAATTCGCGCGCCTTGTCGCTTTTGTTGTCGATCAGGTCCCATTTGTTGAGGCCGATGACGAGCGCCCTGCCCTCGCGCTCGACGAGATCGGCGAGCGTCAGGTCCTGCTTCTCGAACGGAATCGTCGCGTCGAGCAGGAGCACGACCACCTCGGCGAAGCGCACTGCGCGCAAGGCGTCGGCGACCGCGAGCTTCTCCACCTTCTCGACGACGCGCGCCCGCCTGCGCAGGCCCGCCGTGTCGAAGAGCTTCAGCCTCCGCCCGCGCCACTCCGTCTCGAGCCCGATGCTGTCGCGCGTGATGCCGGGCTCGGGGCCTGTAAGGAGGCGATCCTCGCCGAGGATGCGATTGAGGAGCGTCGACTTGCCCGCGTTGGGCCGGCCGAGCACGGCGATCCGCAACGGCTTCGTGAGGTCGAGCTCGCTCCCGTCCTCCTCTTCGCCGAGAACGAGCGGCGCGGCGGCCTCGTCCTCGTCAGCATCGAGGCGCGCGGCGGGGGGGAGAACCTCGATCAGCGCGTCGTAGAGGTCACTCAAGCCTTCGCCGTGCTCGGCGGAAAAGGGGATCGGATCGCCGAGACCGAGGCCGAAGGCTTCGTACGCGCCGTCGCGCCCGGCGAGGCCCTCGGCCTTGTTGGCGACGACGATGACCGGCTTGCCGGCGCGGCGCACGGCGGCGGCGAAATGCCGGTCGCCTGCGGTGATCCCGGCGCGGGCGTCGATCAGGAACAGGATCGCGTCGCAGTCGATCAGCGCAGTCTCCGTCTGCGCGCGCATACGGCCTGCGAGCGTCTCCGGATCGCCCTCTGCGAGCCCGGCCGTGTCGACGACGGTGAAGGCGAGATCGGAGAGCCGCGCATCGCCCTCGCGCCGGTCGCGGGTGACGCCGGGCTGATCGTCGACGAGCGCGAGCTTCCGGCCAACGAGGCGGTTGAACAGGGTCGACTTGCCGACGTTGGGACGCCCGATGATGGCGACCTTGCTCATGTCCCGGTCGGCTGGGTCACTTGGGGGCCGTGCGGTTCGAGGCGACGAGGCCGAGCCATCGTTCGGCGAGCTGACGCTCGCTCGGCGACGTTTCAGGGTCGCCCAGCACGAGATCGAGGTCCTTGGCGGCCTCGTCGTAATCGCCCCGCCCGATCGCGATGGCCCCGAGCGTCAGGCGGGCCATGCGCCGGAAGGGTCCATCCTCGCCCGCAAGCGAGGTCAGCGCCGCAGCGCCCGCCTGCTCCTCGCCCGGCTGATTGAGCCTGATGAGCGCCGCGCGCAGGCGCGCCGCATCGCGGAAGAGGGGATCGACCGAAGCGTCGCCGGCGATGGCGTCGAAGGCGGAAATCGCCGAGGGCGCATTGGTCGCGGCCTTGGCGCCGGCTTCCGTCATCTCAGCCAAAATCTTGTAGCCTCCCGGCGCGTCGGCGGCGAGCTTGGCGAAGCCGCCGTTCGCCTCGTCGAGCTTGCCGGATTCATAGGCCGCAATCGCAGCCTGGAACTGATCGCCGGCTGCCTGCTCGGCCTTCTCCTTCTCGTACTGCCAGTAGCGGAAGCCAGCGGCCGCGAGCACGATCAGGACGGCCGCGCCCAGGATCAGGTTCTGATATTTCTTCCAGAATTCCGCCGCCTTGTCGCGCCGGACTTCCTCGTCAACTTCCTGAAAGATATCTGTCATGTCTCGGCTCTCGAAGCCATGCGCATGGGGGCGCTTCTTGAGCGCCTCCGGCCATTCGCGGCCCGCCCTAACATGGCGAGCCGGGGAAAGCGAGCGGCCGGGGCGGCCGCGGATTAGATTGTGATGCCGAGTTAATCTGCTATTCGGGCGGAATGAGGATTCTGATCGTCGAAGACGATGAGGGCGCGGCCGAATTCATCGCCTCCGGCCTGAAGGCGCGCGGGCACGAGGCGACCGTCGCCGCCGACGGCGCCTCTGGTTTCGATGAGGCGAAATCCGGCCGCTTCGATGCGATCGTGCTCGACCGCATGCTGCCTGAGCTCGACGGCCTGGGCGTCGTCACGCTCTTGCGCACCGAAGGCGTCACGACGCCGGTCCTCTTTCTCACCAATCTCTCCGGGATCGACGACCGGGTCGACGGGCTCGAGGCGGGCGGCGACGACTACCTGGCCAAGCCTTTCGCGTTCGAGGAACTGATGGCGCGGCTCAACGCGCTCGCGCGCCGCCCGACACTGGGCGCGCCGGTCACCATCCTCAGAGCCGGCGATCTCGAAATGGACCTTGTCGCGCGCACGGTGCGCAGAGGCGGCGACGAGATCGACCTGCAGCCGCGCGAGTTCCGCCTGCTCGAATTCCTCATGCGCAGCGAGGGACGCCTGGTCACCCGCAAGATGCTGCTCGAGCAAGTGTGGGAATTTCATTTCGATCCCCAGACGAACATCGTCGAGACGCACATCAGCCGATTGCGGGCCAAGATCGATCGGGGCCGCAGCCCGACTCTGATCCAGACCGTCCGCGGCGCCGGGTACGCTTTGCGTGTTCCGAACTCAACTCCTTAGGACGGCCAGCTTCCGGCTGGCCACGATCTATCTCGCGCTGTTCACGGCGTCGGCGATGGCGCTCGGCGCCTTCGTCTACCTGTCGATCCGGCATGAAATCCTGAGCGACTTCGACGAGAGGATCATCGAGGAGACGGATGCGCTGAAAAGCGCGTTCGCGCATGGCGGACGCGAGCGCCTCGCGGATATCCTGAAGGCGCGCGGGTCGAGCGGCGGCGGCTTCGCATACGGGCTCGAAAGCCCGGAGGGCAAGCCTCTCGCGGGCGAACTGCGGTCGCAGACCGCCGGCGGAGCGAGGGCAGGTTGGACGGAGACGCTCGAATCCGATGAAGACGAGCCCCCGGAAGCAAAGCCGGAGGTCGTGAGAGCCCTCGCGACGCCGCTATCCGACGGATCGACCTTGATCGTCGGCGACGAGCGACGACGGTTGGACGAGATCTTGCACAGAGTCCTCTCCGCCTTCGGCTGGGCGATCGCAGCGACCTTGGCTTTGGGCGTTCTCGGCGGCCTGTGGCTCAGCGCGCAGTTTCTGAGCCGCATCGATGCGATGCGGCTCGCCGCCCAGGGCATCATGGCGGGAGACTGGACCCGCCGCATTCCCATAAGCCGCGTCGACGACGATCTGTCGGCGCTCGCGCGCGCGTTCAACCGCCTGTTCGACCGGATCGAAAAGCTGCTCCTGGCGAACAAGCATATGAGCGCGGACATCGCCCACGATTTGCGCAAGCCGCTTGCGAGCGTGCTGCGCAGGCTCGAAGCCGCCCGCGGGGAAGACGACGGCCTGCCCGCGCAGCGCGCGGCGATCGACGGGGCGCTATCGGACATCGAAGACGTGCTCGAGACTTTCAACGCGCTCTTGCGCATCAGTCAGGTCGAGGCGGGCGCGCGCCGCGCGGCGTTTCGGCCCATCGATCTCGCCGAAGTGGCCCGCGAGGTCGTCGAGGCATTCCAGCCGGCCGCCGAAGAGGAGGGAAAGCGGCTGATCGCGCGTCTCGACACGGCTCTGCCGATGTCGGGGGACAAGGAATTGCTGACCCAGATGATCGCCAATCTCTTGGACAACGCGTTGACGCACACGCCGAAGACCGCGCGCATCGAGGTCGCCGGACAGCGAACGCCCGAGGGCGTTCGCCTCACGGTGTCGGACGACGGACCCGGCGTGCCGCCCGAGGATCTGCAGGCGATCTTCCAGCGGTTCTATCGCGCGAAAGCGGCGCGGCAGACGTCGGGAAGCGGCCTCGGACTGAGCCTCGTCGCGGCGATCGCAGAATTGCACGGCCTCGCCTGTCAGGCGTCGGACAATCGCCCGGGCTTGCGCGTGACCCTTGCGACCGCGAACGACGAGGAGTGAGCGAGCTCAGCGCGCCGTGCAACCCGCTTCGTTCTTCATCGCCGAAGCGACCGCACCGGTGAGCTGCGCGATCACGTGTCTCGCGTAGTCGAGCGAAAGAATGATGTCGACAGTCTCCAGCTTGTGGGGGAACCACGGATTCCCGGCCGTCACCGTCAGGTAGATGTCGTCGTCGATCGCCGCCGCTGACGGCGGCTTCTGGGTCGCAAAAAAGAACGGACCGCCGTCCTCGTCACCCGCATCACCCATTGTCTCTCTCCTTGAAAGAAACTCAAGCGACGTCGCCTGGGTCAGGCGCGCGCTTGACGCCGAAGATCATCGCGCGAACCAGGTTTTCCCGGTGGCGGACGCTGGCCAGCGCGACCCCGACAAGATGCGCGAGAACAAGCACAAGGACGCCATGCGCGAGGACGGAATGAACGCGCTCAGCGGCGGTCGAGCCCCAGAACGCATCCGTGGTCAGAAGCCAGCCGGTCGCGACCGTCGTCGTCATTGCCGCCAACAGGACGACGATCATCGCCCCGCCGGCCGGATTGTGGCCGACGAAGCGCTTCTCCGAACCTTCGGCCATCGCTCTGAGATAAGCGGCGACCGCCTCCGGCGGCCGCACGAACTGCGCAAAGCGGGCGTAGCCGGGTCCGGCGAACCCCCAAGCGACGCGCGCCAGCACGAGCGCGCCGGCGACATAGCCGGCGGCGGCGTGCAGGCCCTGCGCGTGTTCCGCGCTGACCCAGGCGACGGCGAAGCTCAGCGCGAGCGCCCAATGGAATAGGCGAACGAACGGGTCCCAGACGCTGATCATTTGCGGGGCCCCGGTCAGTTCTCGCCGGCCTCGGCGTTGTCGAGCTTCTCGAGCGTCTCCGCGTTGTAGGCCATGTTGGCGCGCTTGCCGTCCTTGTCCGTCGCATAGACTTCATAGCAACCGCCTTCGACCTTGATCCGGCGGACCTTGTAGCCGTCGGACTGCAATTGCGTTTCGAGCGCCGACCTGGGCTGCCATTTGGACTTCGGCGCGCTGGAGCACTTGCCTTCTGCCGCCAATGCCGGTCCGGCTGCGGCGACTGAGATGACGGCGAGGGCGTAGAACAGTTTCATCAGGGACTCCGAATTCGATGCCGCAGAACGTCAGAACACGCCTCGTGTCCAAACGCTTCGTCGTTCGAAATCGCGTCCCAATCCGCCTGATTTGCGGTACTCGGATTACGGATCGCCAATGTTCCGCAAGCGTAAGTCGCGCCCGCCAGTTTGAAATGATTTCAAATCGGAACGAATTCAAAATGTGGGCCGCTTTATTGCCAACACGAGCAGAGTCCGAGTAATCGCGTTGGATGCTGGCGGACCTATACCCGCCGGTCCGGGGAGCTATCCATGCTGGCCAAGTTTCGCGCGCTTCTCTGTCGCGTCGGCTTCGTCATCCTGGTCGCGAGCGCCGCAGCCGCGCAGACAGCCGCGCCGTTCGTTCGATCGGAGGACGAGAAGTCTCTGACGAACCTGCAGTTGCTCGGCAAACGCATCTTTGAGGACACAAACCTCTCGGAACCCCGGGGGCAATCATGCGCGTCATGTCATGCGCCGAAGCACGCGTTCCAGGGCAACAACAATTCTCCGATCCCCGCAGTCGCTTTGGGCAGTACGCCCGACAAGTTCGGGATCCGCAAGACGCCGACGATCATGTACAAGACCTACAGCCCGGCGTTCGGCTTCTACAAGGATATCGACGACGGTAAGGAAGTGCTTGAGCCGAAAGGCGGGCAGTTCTGGGACGGCCGCGCGGCCGACCTTGTCGAGCAGCCTACGACGCCGCTGCTCAACCCGATCGAAATGAACAATCCGTCGATCGAGGCCGTCGTAGAAAAGGTGAAGAACGGCCCATACGTCGATCTCGTCGCAGCTGTTTACGGACCCGACCTCTTCAAGGACCCCAAGGCCGCGATGCCCAAGCTCGCCGAGGCGATTTTCGCGTATGAGGCGACCGAGCGCTTTGCGCCGTTCTCATCCAAGTTCGACGACTACTTGCGCGGGAAGGCCAAGCTGAGCCCGCTCGAAGCGCGCGGGTTCGAACTCTTCACCAACCCCAAGGAAGGTAACTGCATCGCCTGCCACGTGGGCAAGACCGATTCGAAAGATCCCGCCGACTGGATCTTCACCGACTTCACCTATGATGCGCTCGGCGTGCCGAGAAACAACGCGATTCCCGCCAACGCCGACCCGACGTCGTTCGATCTGGGCCTCTGCAAGCGGCCGGGGATCGAGGCGATTCTGCCCAAGGAAATCAAGCTCGAATCGCTTTGCGGCCAGTTCAAGGTGCCGACCCTGCGCAACGTCGCAATAGCCGGCCCGTACTATCACAACGGCGCCTTCGCCTCGCTCCGCGACGCTGTCGCAATTTACGCCACGCGCGACACCGATCCCAAGCGCTGGTACCCGAAGCTCAAGACTGGCGAGGCCGACAAGTTCAACGATCTCCCGAGCGCCTATAAGGACTCAGTGAACACCGAAGAAGTGCCTTACGATCGCAGGCCGGGCCAGAGGCCGCATCTCAGCGACCAGGACGTCGAGGCTCTGGTCGCCTTCTTGAAAACCCTGACCGACAAGGGGATGCAATAGCGCGAGGCTCCTTCCCTGTGCCGGCGCGGCCTGCCCGTCTCCACCGAGGACGATTCTAACCGCGGACTTTCAAGGACGTCAGCGACGCCTGGACTGCCGGCGAACTCTGCGCGGCGGCGGGATTCGTCAGCGGCTTGTAGTCGCCGTTGTTATCCTTCGTCTGCCAGCTTTGCAGGTTGGGGGTCTTGTAGTCGCCGTCCGCAGCGCGGGCGGGGCCGGCCGGCAGGGCCGGAGCGGCGGGGGTCGGGGTCGAACCAGCGGAAATCGCAGCAACTGACATTTGATCTTAAGCTCCAGTACCTCGCGACCGACGTTTTTCGTTCGGGGCGCCGTTGACGAGGGCATTCAGCATCGGGGCTGAGCGGACAAGAGCGGCGTCATGCCTCTGTCCCGCGTCGGCGCGACAGCCCGTCCGTATCGCGATGGGTTGAACGCCTTCTGTAAACGGCGGCTTAGCCGGCCCGCAGCCGACGCCAACATTGCCAATAATTATAGCTACGGCCGCTTTTCCGACACGCGCTTTTCGCCCAGTCGCGAATGGACGCACGACTAAAGGCTGCGCTCATTAGCCGCGCAGCGAGCATATTGATTCAAATCAACTCCGCGCTCAGTCTTGCCGCCGACGCTAGCCGGGAGGAGCGTCTCTGTCCTGCCGGGCGGCGCCGGAGTTTAGCTCAGCGACGCGGCGAGAGCGTTTCTTGCGCGCGTTCGAGATGGGCGTTTTTGAGCGTAAAGCGAGAGCAAGGACTTTCAGGAGCAGTCATGATGAGCGAACAAACGAAGTCGAGCTGCGTCAGCCGCCGCACGGTCCTCATTGCCGCCGCGAGCGCGGCGCCGCTTCTGGCGATGGGCGCGACGGGAGCGAAAGCGGCCAAGCTCGCGCAGAAGGCGGTGCGCTATCAGGACTCGCCCAAGGATGGCAAGGATTGCAGCGGCTGCAATCTCTTCGTCGCGCCCAGTTCGTGCAAGAGCGTCGAGGGGACCATTTCGCCGAAGGGATGGTGCTCGCTCTGGGTCAAGAAGGCCTGACAAAGCCAGCTTCGGATAAGACCGAAGGTTGATACAACCCCTTGTTTCCAGATGCCTCGATCTGGAATAGGGTTAACGGATACGATTCGAACCGCGCTCGTCCGCCAGCCTAGCGGACGGCGCGCGGCAACGTCAAAATTACCGGGACCCGATGGGGGGCGAGATGCAGAGAGCGGCGATTCGGTCCAACGCGAATGTGTTGGACGCAATCAAGGCGAAAGTCGTCGCCGTGGTCCTCGCCCTCACCGCGACATTGGCCGCGACCGCGGTCTTCCTTGCGATAAGCGCCCGCCCCGCCGAGGCCTTGCCGGCCTATGCCCGGCAGACCGGCCAGCCCTGCGCAGCGTGTCACACCGCGTTCCCCGAACTCACGCCGTTCGGCCGCCGCTTCAAGATCGGCGGCTATACGCTGGGCGGCGGCGACTGGCAGGGCCCGCCGCTGTCGGCCATGTACATGGCCGGCTTCACGCACACGGCTTCGGCATTCGACGAAGGATCGCAGCCTGCCGGACTGCACACGAATAACAACCTCGTCTCGCAGCAGATTTCCGGCTTCATCGCGGGACGTCTCTACGGCAACCTCGGTTCATTCATTCAGATCACGGGCAACCCGGTGGCCGGAACGGTCGCGCTGGACGCATCCGACGTTCGCTACGCCGACACGTTCAAGCTGTTCGGTCAGGACACGATCTGGGGGCTCGACGCCAACAATACGCCGACCGTCGAAGATCCTTGGAACACGACGCCGGCGTTCGGCTGGCCGCAGATTTCCTCGACCGTCGCGCCGGCCTTCGCGCCGCCGTTGACCCACGTCGAGAGCGGCTATGGGCAGATCGTCGGCGGCGCCGGCGCATACCTGTTCTGGAACGACATGGTGTACGCCGATTTCACCGCCTACAAGGGCCTGCCCCAGGGCGTATTGTACGCGTTCAACGAACCGAGTCCGCCAACGACCGACGCGCTGTCGAACGTCGCGCCCTACTGGCGCCTCGCGATCGAGCCACACTGGGACGAACTTTACTGGGAGGTCGGCACGTTCGGGATGTACGGTCAGATCACGCCCGGGCGCCAGTACGGGTACGGCACGGACAACTTTCTCGACGTCGGTTTCGACTCGCAAATCCAATACGCCGGCGACCTATATAGCATCACCGTGAAGCTCACGGATATTTTGGAGTGGCAGCGGCTGAACGCCACATTTGGGCTCGGCGGCTCATCGAACCTCAGCGACACCCTCAACAGCTTCAAGGCCAACGCGTCATTTGTCTGGGATCATACCTACAGCGTCGGCTTTGGCTATTTCAACATCAGCGGCTCCAGCGACTGCAACATGTACGGGTCAGCCGCGGCGCCATGCCTCCCGAATGGGCTTGGCGCATTCCCGAACAGTTACACAGCCAGCCCGATGGGCGACGGCCTGATCCTCGACCTTGCCTACATCCCCTTCAGTCACGGCGCGCCGTTTGCCTATTCCACCTGGAACGTGCGGCTTGGCTTGCAATTCACTGACTATCTCCACCTCTACGGCGGGTCGAGCAACTTTGACGGCTCGAATATTGGCGGCACGCATAACGCCGCCGGCAACAATTCCGTCTTCGCCTATGCGTGGTTCGCGTTCTAAAGCCGGAAAGCGGCGAGAGAGCCGTTTGAGAAAGTGACGATGGGAGTGAACATGTCGGTCAAAGCCCGCCACGGCGGCTCGTACGGCGCGGCGACGAGGCTAAGTCTTCTGGCCTTGGCCTGCGCGGCGTTGATTGCGACGGGTTCGCCAGCCCTCGCTCTGATAATTCCGATCCAGGCGACTCTGACCGGCGGCGGCGAGGTGCCGCCGAACGCCAGCAAAGCCCATGGGCTCATGACCGGAACCTTCGACACCGAGACCAACACGCTCACCTGGACGGTCACCTATTCGGGCCTGTCCTCGCCGCCGATCGGCGCCCACTTCCATGGGCCTGTCTCCTATCTCGGCCTGACGCCGGAGGAAAACGCCCCGATCCAGGTCGGAACGCCCGGCAATCTCGCGAGCCCGTTCCACGGCGTGGCCAAAATCGACGACACCCAGGCCAAGGACCTCAAGGACGGGCGCTATTACTTCAACCTGCACTCGAAATTGTTTCCCGCCGGCGAAATTCGCGGACCCGTCGTTCGCCGATGAAGCTCTGGCGTTCCGCTTGTCGGCTGGCGGAATCGGAGAAGTTGGGTATGGCGAAAGTGCGCCTCTGTTATGCGGACATGTCGCGGCGCAGATTGCTTCAGGATTTGGCGCGCGCCGGCGCCGGCGTCGCACTGGCGTCCGCCGCCGATCATGCCTTCGCGGCCAAGTCCAAGAGATCGCAGGCCGACGTCGCCTATCAGAATTTCCCGCATGGCGCCGAGCGGTGCGAAACTTGCGCGCCGTTCCTGCCGCCGGACCAGTGCAGGACTGTTGTGGGCCCGGTCAGCCGGCAGGGCTGGTGCAAGATCTACACGGGGGCGTGACGCCGACCTCGAATTGACGAACTGGGCCTTGGGACATCGAGGATGTGATCGCATATAATAGCGGCGAGCCGTGTTGAAGTCGGCGCGGCCCCGATCGCAGCGCGGCCGTTTCGAGGAAAACGCCGGAAACAATGCTGGGCGTCCGTTCGGTGAGCGTCAAGTCTTGGAGCCGCTGGTCAGGCCACTGCCTCGCTGCGGCTTTCGTCCTCATGGGACTTCTGTGCCTACCCCGGATCGCGGCGGCCGAGGACGTGACGCCGCTCGTCTCCCCCGATCGGATCGAGGACGTGCCGTCGACCAGGCTCGATCCGTTTCCCGCGTTCGACAATTTCGCCTGGCGCGCCTTCGTCGCCCTGAACTGGCCGTCGCTCATCGGCGCCGCCCATCGCGGCGAGCCTGACCGCGCCAAGGCGCTGGGCGACCCCGGCCCACGCGTCTGGGAAACCTTCAAGTCCCGCTACGAACTGTTCGAGGTCGGCGCCGACGGCAAAGCCGTCGCCCCCTCCCCTTGGGCGAGTTTCGATGGACGCAATCCGTGCGGCGAGGCCATCGACAACCGCGTCAAGACCGTTGCGTCATTTGTTCCTTATGCGGAGTTCAACGAGGCAAGCTTCACCGTCGGCGAGTTCCTCAACCCGCTTGTCGCGCAGAACGGCACGTACACGCGCTACGAGATCCGCATCAACGAACCCGAATATGACGCGATCGCCGCGGCCGGCTGGAGCGAAGGCCGCAACCTGCCGAACGAGACGCATCCCGCCGACCTGCCGATCGGATCGATCGCGGTCAAAGCGGCCTGGCGGCTCCTCACGGCCGCGGATGCGCCGCCGTTGCGCGCCCGCTATTACGTGGTCAAGGACGCCGAAGTCGTCGACGTCGCGAAAAGTCTCGCTGCCGGCCGCATCGTCTGCTCGAACAGCGATATCGCCCTCGTCGGGCTGCACATCGCGATCAAGACGCGCTACCGGCCGCAATGGCTGTGGAGCACGTTCGAGCATGTCGACAACGTGCCGCCCGTTGGCGAGGGCGAAGCGCGCGAGCCCGATGCCAAAGACGCAGGAGCGCCCTACTCCTACTACGACGCGTCCAAGCCGCAGCTTCGGCTGCCGCTGCTCGGCTCGCCGCAGACCCAGCCCGTCAGCGCGAGCAACCCGCCGCGGATCGATCCGGAGCCGATGCAGGTCACGCGCCGCCATCCCATTCATGCCTCGACCATCGTGATGAACCGCGCCTACTGGGCCTTGCCGGGGATCAAGGGCACGGTGTGGGAGCACTACATGCTGGTCGTGAGCCAGTGGCCGACCGTGCCCAACCCGCCCGGCCCCCGGAATGACGGAACATACTTCCCCGGCTTGACCCTCAGCCCCGACAAGCCGCGCGAGCCTTACCAGTCCGACGACCCGTCCCGTGAGAACAAGGAAAACCTCGCCAACACGACGATGGAAACCTATCTGCAGGACGCGCCGTCGAGCTGCATGGCCTGCCACGCCAGCGTCGCCAATGCGCGCGGCCGCGACTTCGCCGGCATTCTTTCAGCCCTGCATTGAGCTTTTCGCCCGGCTAGCTAGGTGTGGAGCCTCAACAGGTTGTCCTTGGAAAGGGCAAGTCGGCTGATGGGGGGCTTGGCGTCCAGGCTGCCATGGGGTCTATGCCAATTGTATCGATGGAGCCATCGGGGCAGCTCGGCGGTGCGTTCGTCTGAGCTGTTGTAGGCCTGCGCATAGGCCCATTCCCGTAGGCTGGTCTGGATGAAGCGTTCGGCCTTTCCGTTCGTTTTGGGCGTGTAAGGCTTGGTTCTGATGTGCTTGAGGCCAAGCTTCTTGCACGCCTGCGCGAAGGCTCGCGAGCGATAGCACGATCCGTTGTCAGTCATGACGCGCTCGACCTTGACGCCGAGGCTTGCGTAATGGGCCACCGCCGCCGCAAGGAAGGCGATTGCGCTGGATTTTCTTTCGTCCTTCATGACCTGACTAAAGGCGATGCGGGATGCATCGTCGATGCAGACGTGGACAAACTCCCAGCCAATGCCGAGGTGGCGGTTGACCGCGCCTGTTCGCCGCCCCGTGATCCGGTGTCCCACCGAGCCGATCCGGCCGAGTTTCTTGATATCGATATGGATGAGCTCGCCAGGCGTCGCGCGCTCATAGCGCCGGATCGGCTCGGCCGGCTCCAGGGACGAGAGCCGGTTAAGCCCGAGCCGCCGCAGGATCCGGCTGACCGTCGCCGCCGAAACGCCGACCTCGGCGGCGATCTGCTTGCCAGGATGGCGCTGCCTGCGCAAAGCCTCGACCGCCGCGCATGTGGCCGGCGGCGTTTGGCTTGGCGATGAAAGGGGCCTTGACGAGCGGTCGTGCAAACCGTCGACGCCTTCGGCGCGGAAGCGCCGGACCCATTTCGCGACAGTCTTGGGCGTGGTGTTGAACTGGCGCGCGGCGGCCGCTTTGGACAGCCCGCAGTCCAACACGGCGCGAACCATCATCTCTCGACCTTTCGGCGTCAAAGGCGCATTCTTGTGCGTGTCCATTCGGTCCCCCGCGAATCACTGAGGTTTTGGCGACATCAGCCTTCACGGCCAAAACCGAATGGACAACCTCCTGAAAGCTCACAGCTAGGCCGTCCGCCCGAGCCCCGTGTCCCACCGGCAACGTGGAGCTGATGCGATGATCGACGCGCCCGACCTGATCGACCGGCATCCGCGCAAGCGGGTTCCCGTGCTCGACACCGAGATGAGCTATGTGGATTCCGGCCAGGGAAACCCCATCGTCTTTCTGCACGGCAATCCGACCTCATCCTACCTTTGGCGCAACGTGATCCCGCATGTGCGCGATCTCGGCCGATGCCTGGCGCCCGACCTTGTGGGGATGGGGCAATCCGGCGCCTCGCCCGGCCGCGCCTACCGCTTCTGGGACCACGCCCGATATCTCGACGCCTGGTTCGAGGCGCTGGGCCTGACACAGGATGTGACCCTGGTGCTGCACGACTGGGGGTCGGCGCTCGGCTTTTACTGGGCCCGCCGACATGCGGACCGGGTGCGGGCGATCGCCTACATGGAGGCGATCGTCCAGCCGCGAAACTGGGACGACCTTCCGCAGGATCGGGCTCCGTTGTTCAGGCAGATGCGCTCGCCGCTCGGCGAGCAGATGATTCTCGACGAGAACTTCTTCATTGAGGCGCTGCTGCCGAGCCTGATCATGCGTCGCCTGAGCGAGGCGGAGATGGAGGCTTATCGGCGTCCGTTTCGCGAGCGTGCGTCGCGGCTGCCGACGCTGATCTGGCCGCGCGAGCTTCCGATCGGGGGCGAACCTGCCGATATCGTGGCGCTGGTCGAGGACTATGGACTCTGGGCGGCGACAAGCGAGCTGCCGAAACTCTTCATTTCGGCTGAACCCCGGATCGCTGCTGATCGGCCGGGCCCGCGCCTTCTGCCGGACATGGACGAACCAGGAGGAGGTCAGTGTGCGCGGCATCCACTTCATCCAGGAGGACCGCCCCGACGAGATCGGGACTGCGCTGGCGCAGTTCGTGCGGCGCACGTCACGTTAAGCGCGCTGGACCGGACGCCGGCGCGAGCATTCTCCCTCGGATTCGCTGACCAAGGCCCTATTTGGCGTGGCCGACGAGCTTGACTTCGACGATGGTGTAGTTCGCTGCGTCGATCTTGAAGTCGACCACGTCGCCGGGATGAAGGTCCTTCGTAAGCTCCGGCGTCCGAACCTTGTACATCATCTCCATCGCGGGCATGAAACCCTTGATGTCGTCATGGGCAAGCGTCACGGCGCCGGTCCCCGAAGCCACCGCCTTGACGACCCCGTGGCCCGAGAAAATTCCCTTGGCCGGGACGTCCTGCGCGCCGGCGGCGCCGGCCGCCAGACCTGCGTTCAAGGCAAGAACGAACCGTATCGCCTGTCTCATCTTGGGCTCCCGCGTTTTCTCCCTGACCCGATCCTTGCCGCGATGACGAAGCTGCGCAACATGCGCCGACCGCCCAAGTCATCCGACAAGGCTCCGTCAATCGTATTGTATCCGCGCGCACGCCGCTGCGCTAAAAGCCAATGGACCGGCGAGGCTGCTCCGCGGCCGCGTGGGTCGGCGGTTCGACCGCTCGTCCATTCAAATCTATGAGGCTAACATGGGAAACAAATGTGAGGGTGGAATCAGCCGCAGGACAGTTCTTTTCGCGGCCGCGGGCGCGGCCCCCGTTCTCGCGCTGATGAGCAGCGCAGCCGAGGCCAAGATGGCGCAGGCGGCGGTGAAGTACCAGGCCACTCCGAAGGAGGGTCACCAGTGCGACGGCTGCAACTTCTTCGTCGCCCCCAACGCCTGCAAGATGGTCGACGGCGACATCGCGCCGACCGGATGGTGCGCGCTCTGGGTCAAGAAGGCCGCGTGACGAAGCAGGCGCGGCCGAGCCATTTGAGGCCGCGCCCCCGCTGCCGATCCTAGCTGCGTCCGATCCGTGCGTCCGCCTCGATCTCGACTTTCATTTCCGGCTTAAGCAACCCCGCCACGACGGCGATCGTCGCGGCCGGCCGGATGTGGCCAAAAACCTCGCCCTGCACGCCGAGCACGGCCTCGCAATAGGACGCGTCGGTCCTCAAACTCCGCCTGCTGAATGGATGGGCAGTGCGGTGAAGAAGAGAAGTGTCTGATTCTGTTTTTGTTCTGAGATTAGGCGCGACTCAGGTAGCTTTCACCCAATGGGTGGAAGGGACGCGTGATGGTTGGGGAGCGGCTGGGTTTCGAGATTGACGATGCGCTGGAGACGAGTTTGGTCACGCCGCGGGCTGGCGTTCCAAGCCTGATTGAGGCGTTCCGCCAGACCGGAGCGGCGGCGATGATCGACAATTGGGTGAAGGTGAAGACGCGCAAGCGCGGACTGTCGTCGTCGCAGATGGTGGAGAGCCTGCTGGCGCTGTGGGCGGCCGGGGGCGAGTGCTGCGAGGACCTCGATCGTCTCCGACAGGACGCGGCGCTGGCTGGGCTGCTTGGCTACGAGCTGCCGGCGGCCCAAACGGCGCGCGACTTTTTGACCGGCTTTCATGAGGACGATCTGCCGCTTTTGCATGAGGGCAAGTCGACCGTGCCTTCGGAAAGCGCGCCGCTCCTGGGCTTGGCCGCCGCCAATCGCGAGCTGATCCTCGATCTGCAATGCCGCAAGCCGGTGCGGTCGGCGACGCTCGACATCGACGCGACGGTGATCGCTTCGAGCAAGCGCAGCGCCAAACACACGTTCGAAGGCGAACGCGGCTACCAGCCGGTTCTGGCCTTGTGGGCGGAGCAGGACGTCATCGTCGCCGACGAGTTCCGCGACGGCAACGCGCCGGCGGGCTGCGGCAATGCGCGGATGATCGAGAAGGCGGTGGCGGCGCTGCCGGGAACCTTCGACAAAATCTATGTTCGCGGCGACAGCGCTGTTTATGAGCACGAAGCCATGACCTTCATGGACGAGCGCGCCATCGCCTACGCCATCAGCGCCGACATGAGCGCTCCGTTGAAGCAGGCGATCCTGGCGCTGCCGAACGATCATTGGAAGCCTGCGGACGTGGAAGCGGGCCGCGTGCGCGAATGGGCGGAGGTCAACTACCTTCCCGACGACGGCGTGTACAAGAAGGACCAGGTCACGCCGCGCCGCTATCTGGCGCTTCGCGTTCGTCCCGCCCAAGGCGATTTGCTGGGCTCGGAGGAAGGCGTCAGACACTTCTGCATCGTCACCAATCGCTCCGATCCCAAGGGCGGCAGCGGCCTCGACATCATCAGCTGGCATCGCGGCAAAGCGGGAACGATCGAGCACACCCACGACGTGCTGGTGAATGAACTCGCCGGGTGGGCGCTGCCGAACCAGAAGTTCGGCGCCAACGCCGCCTGGCTGCGGCTCAACGCGCTCCTGTACAATCTTCTATCCGCGTTCAAGCGCGTCGGCTTACCCGAGGATTTGCGCGAGGCCAGACCCAAGCGACTGCGCTTCCTCGTCCTCAACTCGGTGGGAAAGGTCGTCCGCCACGCCCGCCAGACCCTCCTGCGCTTCGCCACCGACCTCGCCAGAACCCTCGCCGACGCCCCTCGTGTGTTCTTCAACCTCCCAAGACCCCGGCTAGCCGGGGTTTGAGGCCGGTGACGAAGGTGCGCAAGCGTACGACGTCCGCGAGGCTTCCGCCCGCTTGTTTCATGACCGCGGCGATCGTCGCATAGATGTTGCGCGTCTGCTCGGCTGGATCGGCCGGCATCGTCATCGTCGCGTAGTCATATCCGGTCGTGCCGGAAACAAGGATCTCGTCGTTCACGACCGCGCGAGAGAAGCCGAACGCATTCTCGAACGGCGAGCCCGACGAGAGAAGCCGGCGCTCCACGCCGGCGCCGCTCATGCGAACTCCATGATCACGGCGTCGACGGCGAGCGAATCCCCTTCCTTGCACAGGATCGCCTTGACGGTCGCGTCGCGCTCGGCGCTCAGCACGTTTTCCATCTTCATCGCCTCGACGATGCAGAGCTGCTCGCCGGCCTTGACCTCCTGCCCGACCTTGACCGCGATCGACTTCACGAGCCCCGGCATCGGGCAAAGCAGCGTCTTCGAGCCGTCGGCCCCTTTTCGCTCGAACATCAACGCGGCGAGCTGCGCCTCGCGCCGGGTGTAGACGCGCGCCTCGACCCCGACGCCGGCATGCGACAGCGCGTAGCCGTTGAGGATCGGACGCGCCTGCACGGCGATCTCGGCGCCGCCGACGGTTCCGCGCCAGAGAAGATCGCCCGGCTTCCAGTCCGAATGAACCTCGACCGCGGCGCCGTCGGCGAAGATCATCGCGAGGGCGCTCTTCTTGGCGTCGACCTCGAGTTCGATCCGGCTGAGGCCCATGACGACGACCCGCTTCGTCTCGAAATGGAATTGCCCGGCTTCGCGGAGCTGCCCGGAAATGCCGCGCTTTCGCTCGTTGAGGACGTGGTCGATATGCGCGGCCACGACCGCAATGCGCCGCTCCGTTTCCCCCTTGGCGACGAGCGGGTGGAAGCCGTCGGGGAACTCTTCCGCGATGAAGCCGGTCGAGAGCTGGCCCTTGCGCCAGCGCGGATGCTGCATCAGCGCCGACAGGAACGGGATGTTGTGGCGAATGCCGTCGATGACGAAGGCGTCGAGCGCGGTCGCCTGCGCCTCGATCGCTGTCGCACGGTCGGGTGCGTGCGTGACGAGTTTGGCGATCATCGGATCGTAATGGATCGAGATTTCGCCGCCCTCGAAGACGCCGGTGTCGTTGCGCACCGTGACGCCGTGCTTCGTCCCCTCGGCCGGCGGTCGATATCTTACGAGGCGCCCGGTCGAGGGCAGGAAGTTGCGCGTCGGGTCTTCAGCGTAGACGCGGCTCTCGACCGCCCAGCCTTTCAGCTTGACGTCGCTCTGCCTCATGCGCAGCTTCTCGCCCGCCGCGCTCCGGATCATCTCCTCGACGAGGTCGACGCCGGTCACGAGCTCCGTCACCGGGTGCTCGACCTGCAGGCGCGTGTTCATCTCGAGGAAGTAGAAGCTGCGATCCTGCCCAGCGACGAACTCGACCGTGCCGGCGGAGTCGTAGTCGACCGCCTTCGCGAGCGCGACCGCCTGCTCGCCCATGCTTCGCCGCGTCGCCTCGTCGAGCAGCGGCGACGGCGCCTCCTCGATCACCTTCTGGTTGCGTCGCTGGATCGAGCATTCGCGCTCGCCGAGGTAGATGACGTGCCCATGCTTGTCGCCGATGACCTGGATCTCGACGTGACGCGGATTGACGATGAATTTCTCGACGAACACGCGATCGTCGCCGAACGAGGACTTCGCCTCCGACCTTGCCCGCGCGAAGCCTTCGGACACCTCCTGGCGCGTCAAGGCGATGCGCATGCCCTTGCCGCCGCCGCCGGCCGAGGCCTTGATCATTACCGGATAGCCGATCTCGTCGGCGATCTCGGCAGCGCGCTCGGGCAACTCGATCACGCCGAGATAGCCGGGAACGGTCGTGACTTTCGCGGCGTTGGCGAACTTCTTCGATTCGATCTTGTCTCCCATCGCCTGAATCGCGCGCGGATTGGGGCCGATGAAGACGACGCCCGCGTGCCCCAGCGCCTCGGCGAAAGCCGCGCGCTCGGACAGAAATCCGTAGCCAGGATGAACCGCCTCCGCCCCCGTCGTTTTGCAGGCGGCGACGATCTTCTCGATGACGAGGTAGGATTGTGCGGCAGGGGGCGGGCCGATGGCGACCGCTTCGTCCGCCATCTCGACGTGGAGCGCGTCCTTGTCCGCCTCGGAATAGACCGCCACGGTCCTGATGCCCATTCGGCGCGCGGTTTTGATGACCCGGCAAGCGATTTCGCCGCGGTTGGCGATCAGGATCTTCTTGAACATCGGCGCCCTGTGCGAGGAAAGCCCGTAAAGCTTCCCGATTGGGCCGTTGTATTGGAAGGGCATGGGCGCGTAAACAACCCTGCCGCGCTTTGGCCTGGCAATTGAATGAATGGAGCCCAAGTCGCGCGAAGCGAAAACACTCGGCCGCGATGCGCGCTCGATTGTCTTCGGCGTCGATGCGCGAGGCGAACCTTCAGTAGCAGACTTCCACGCGCCGCCAGGCCCCGTTCGTCCGTACGCGCGTGAAGTAGCAGCCGTACCTCGGCGCCGGAAAGGGCTGGGCGAAAGGCGGTGAGGCGAACAGGTATCCGAAGAGCCCGAAAGGGCCGCCGCCGACGGTTGTGACTGGAACGAAGGGCTGCCCGTAACCGTAGCCCGGGGGATAGGAGTCCGCCTGCGCCCCGACCGAACCGGTGAGCGCCCCGATCGCGAGAACGGCCGCGGCCAGCGAAGTTGCGGCTCGCTTCATGCTCGACTCCCTTAAGGTCCCTCGACAGTTCGAGGCTCTTTTTAAGCGCGCAAACGTCGGCAATCTTTCCGATAGCGCGCGAACCCCGGTCGCCGCAAGGCTTTCTCGATTTTTGGGGGTCCGCTTTGCGCTACCCGGCGGCGGCGCGCAGCGCCTCGTCCACGCCGGGCCAGCCGCCGTTTGCGCGGGCTTTCACCGCCGCGATGAACCATTGTGGCGCGCGATGCGCCTCGGCCAGCACGTTGACCAGCGCCGCCAAGGCTTCGATCGACTTGCATTCGTCGGCGCGCTCGATCAGCCATTCGGCTTGCGACTCGCTGACGATGCCGGTCGGCCGCGCCTGCCAGACGACATGATCGGTGATCAACTCGACGAAAAGCTCGGTCCATTCCGGCGCTTTGCTTATCGGCGCGCGGGCGACGGCGAAGAGTTCGTCGGCCGCTTCGTGGCTGACCTCGCCTTCGCCGAACACCTCGCGTCTCAGCCACGCGACGTCCTGTGCAGTCACTCTGCGGCCGAGGACCATCGCGCTGATGATCGTCCGGCTCCTGTCGATTGCAACACGCATTGCATGCACTCTCATCGCTGCCCGCTCCGCCGGCTCCTTCATGGGCCGGCTCCCTATTAGTGAACGTAGCTTGCGCCTTAAATATTTGCCGACAAGTGAATCCAACCGTAACGGAAGCAAAAGCGATGAAGCACAGTTAAAGGTCAGCAAAGCGGCATGGTTTCATGAAGATGAAGGCCACATGGTTTCGCAAAGATGAAGACCGATCGGTGGCTGGACTGTCGGCGTCCGAACTGCGCGCCCTCGGGGCCGCGCGAGGAGCCTACTTGCAGCGCGGAAACATGCTGGCGAGCTCCCGGCCGCCAAGAAAGATCGGCCGGCGCGTCAGACCGCCGTGCCGCCTGATCCAGCTGCGGACCGGCGCGGGATAGGTTTCAGCCACCACGCGCGTCGCCTCGGGCGCGGGATATTCCTCGCCAAACTGGTCGACCAGCCTTGCGGCGTGAAAGCCCAGGACCGCGCGCCGCGTCACGCAGATGCGGCTGCGCGGGACGGTGCTCAGGACAAGCGTGCAGGCGGAGAAGCACGGGCCGTCGATCACCACGCGCTGCCCGGATTCGCGCACCATTTCAAAGAACGCCAGAAACGAAGTCGCTTCCCCTCCGGGGCTGCCTTCGATGCGGATGTCGGCCAAGGCGGGAGTCAAGGAAACGAAGACAAAGGGGACTGCGTAGAGCGCGCGTCGCATCGGACTTATCGCCTTTGGGTCACAAGAAGAGAGCCCTCGGGCGGGTCGACCCGCGACGCCGCCGGCGGGAGCCTATCGGAGCGGAGGCTAGGCGCCGTTCATGTCGATCAATGGGCCGAGGCTCGGCGGCATTGCGACGGGACGCCCGCCAGGGACGCGGCCCCCCTCGGCGGCCTTTGGCAGGGCTCATCGGCTCGCCGCCAAAGGTCATTCGGCTCCGGCGCCGCAATCAGGCGACGACGGCCGTGTTCCCGCTTAGGCGTGGCCGACTTCGTCGAGGCGAAGCGGCAGATCGAGGATGTGCTTTCCGTTCGCCTTGAAGACGGCGTTGGCCACCGCCGGAGCGACGGGCGGCACGCCGGGCTCGCCGACGCCCGTCGGCGGCTCCGTAGAGGCGACGATATGGACCTCGACCTTGGGCATGTCGCTCATGCGAAGCGGCAGGTAGGTGTCGAAATTCGCCTGGTCGACCACGCCGCCGGTCATTGTTATGGCGTCGCGCAGGGCCGCGCCGAGGCCAAAGCCGATGCCGCCCTCCATCTGCGCCTTGATGACGTCCGGATTGACGGCGACGCCGCAATCGACGGCGCAGACGACGCGCTCGACCTTCGCCGCCCCGGCCTTCGTCAGCGATATTTCGGCGACCTCCGCCACATAGGTGTTGAAGCTCTTGTGGACCGCAACGCCGCGGAACACTCCGGGCGGCGGCGGGTTCGCCCATCCCGCCTTTTCCGCCGCCAGCTTCAGGACGCCCGCGTGGCGCGGCTTGTCCTTCAAGAGCGCAAGGCGAAACTCCACCGGATCCTTTCCGGCCTCGGCCGCGAGCTGATCCATCACGGTCTCGACCGCATAGGCGGTATGCGTGTGGCCGACCGACCGCCACCATAAGACCGGCACGCCGACCTTCGTCGAGTGAAGCTCGGCGTGCAGATTGGGAACGGCGTAGGGCATATCCACGACCCCCTCGACGGACGTGCCGTCGACGCCGTCCTTCACCAGCGCTTTTTCGAACAGCGTCCCGGCGAGGATCGACTGGCCCGCAATGCCGTGTCGCCAAGCAACGAGATTGCCGCCTGAGTCGAGGCCGGCGACGACATGGTGGACATAGAGCGGCCGGTAATAGCCGGCCTTCATATCGTCCTCGCGCTGCCAGACCAGCTTCACCGGATCCGGCTTGCCCCACGCCTTGGCCGCCATGGCGGCCTCCGCCACGTAATCGGAATTCGGCACCGCTCTGCGGCCGAAGGAGCCGCCGGCGTATCGCGTTTGGATCTCGACCTTGGCCGGAGGCACGCCAAATATCCCCCCTGCCACGATCTGATCGACCGTTTGCAATTGCGAGCCGGTCCAAATCCTGACCTTGTCGCCGTCGAATTGCACGACCGCGTTCATCGGCTCCATGGGCGCATGAGCGAGGTAGGGGAAGGCGAATTCCGCCTCGACGGTCTGAGCCGCCCCGGCGAGCGCGGCGTCGGCGTCGCCCTCCTTGCGGGCGACGACGCCCGGCGTCGCGACGAGCTTGCGGTACTCGGCGAGAAGCTCGGGCGTGCCTCGCTTTTCAGCCTCTGCTTCGTCCCACTCGACCTTGATGAGCCCCTTGGCCTTGAACGCCGGCCAGGTCCCGCTCGCATAGACGGCAACGCCTTGCGGAATGATCTTCGCGTCCAGGAAACCCTTGACCGATTTGGCCGCGCTCGTGTCGATTTTCGTCGCGACGCCGCCGAACCGGGGGGGATGGATGATCGCCGCCGTCACCATGCCGTCGAGATGGATGTCCTGGGTGAAGATCGGCTGGCCGGTGATCTTGGCTTCGGTGTCGAGACGCTTGAAACTCTTGCCGATATAGGTGAAGTCCGCCGCGTCCTTGAGCGGGGCGTCCTTCGGCACGTCGAGCTCGGCCGCCTTTTCCGCGAACTCCCCGAACGTCCCCGAGCGGCCGGACTTGTGCGTCAGCACGCCCTCAGCGACGGCGACTTCGGCGGCGGGCACGCCCCACGCCGCGGCCGCCGCGGCGACGAGCATGGCGCGCGCGATCGCGCCCGCCTTCCGGTACTGCATGAAGGAATTGGCGATCGAGGTCGAGCCGCCGGTGCCCTGCACCTTGCCGAACAGGAGATTGTTGTATTTCGAGGCGTCGGCCGGCGCGAACTCGGCCCGCATCTGCCTCCAATCCGCGTCCAGTTCTTCGGCGACGAGGGTCGACAAGCCCGTGGCGATCCCTTGCCCCTTGTCGAGATGCTTGACCAGGACCGTGACCGTGTTGTTGGGCGCGATGCGCACGAACGGATTGGGCGCGAACGGCGCCGCGGCCCTCGCCGACGTCGGAGAAAGCTCGATGCCGATGATGAGGCCGACCCCGGTGCCAGCTGCGATCTTGATGAAAGTCCGGCGCGACTGCTGAATGGTCATGGCGCTCAACCCTTCATGATCTCGGCCGCGCGATGAATGCCTGCGCGGATGCGGCTATAGGTGGCGCAACGGCAGACATTGCCGTCCATGGCGTCGTCGATCTCGGAATCGCTCGGCGCCGGGTTTCCGGCGAGGAGAGCGGCGGCCGACATGATCTGACCCGATTGGCAGTAGCCGCATTGCGGCACGTCGAGCTCGCGCCAGGCTGCGCGCACCGCTTCGGCGGCCTTCCCGTCGAGGCCCTCGATGGTCACGATCTTCGTCTTTGCGGCGTCGGAGACGCTGGTCTGGCACGAGCGGATCGGCGAACCGTCGGCGTGGACGGTGCAGGCGCCGCACAAGGCCTGGCCGCAGCCGAACTTGGTTCCGGTGAGCTTCAATTCGTCGCGCAGCACCCAGAGCAGCGGCGTGTCCTGTTCGACGTCGACGCTGACCTGCCTGCCGTTGATGTTGAGATCAAAGGACATGCCTGTTTCTCCAGTAAAGCTGGCGAAGGTGAGGATGCGGGCCAAGTGATGTGAGGATGAGGGCCACGTCGTGTAAGCATGCTGCCCAATTGTGGCTGACTTGCGATGCGGTCGTGCAACGGGTGCCAGCGGTGCTCGCGCGCGGGCTTATGAACGGATCGCCTTATCCGCCGAGGCGAACCGCTCGCATAGACTCGCCGGGGACGACATACGCTACACTGCCAGCGCCAGATCAAGGTCGCGGATCAAGTCGTCGGCCGTCTCTAGTCCGATCGACAGACGAATGACATCGTCCCCGGCGCCGGCCGCGGCTCGCTGCTCGTCGGTCAACTGGCGATGCGTGGTGGAGGCGGGGTGCAGAATGAGGCTGCGTGTGTCGCCGATGTTCGCCAGGTGCGAGAATAGCCGCACGTTTTCGACCAGCTTGACGCCTGCCTCGTACCCGCCCTCGACGCCGAATGTGAACACCGCGCCCGCTCCCTTCGGAAGATACTTCTGCGCGAGATCGAAATACGGGCTGTCCTTGAGGCCGGCGTAGGATACCCAGACGACCCTCGGGTGCTCGGCGAGGAATTCAGCGACCTTCCGCGCATTCTCGACATGCCGCTCCATCCGCACATGCAAGGTCTCGATGCCCGTGATCGTGAGGAACGCGTTCATCGGCGAGAGCGCCGGGCCGAAATCGCGCAGCGCCACCGCCCGCGCCTTCGTCGTGAAGGCGAAATCGCCGAAATTCTCGAAGAATTTTAGCCCGTGATAGGCCGGTTCCGGGTCGGTCAGCGACGGAAAGCGGCCGCCTTGCGACCAGTCGAATTTTCCCGACTCGACCACCACGCCGCCGAGCGCATTCCCGTGGCCCGACAGAAACTTGGTCGTCGAATGAACGACGATGTCGGCGCCGTGCTCGATCGGCCGGCAGAGATACGGTGTCGCCAGGGTGTTGTCGACGATCAGGGGCACGCCCGCCTCGTGCGCGATTTTCGCGACGCGCTCGATGTCGACGACAATGCCGCCGGGGTTGGCGAGGTTCTCGATAAAGATCGCCTTGCACTTGCGCGTCAGCGCCTTGCGAAAATTCTCCGGGTCGACGGGATCGACGAAATGGCAGGTCCAGCCGAGCTTCTTGAAGGATAGCCCAAATTGCGTGAGCGAGCCGCCATAGAGGTTGCGCGACGCGACGAACTCGTCGCCCGGCTCCATCAGCGTGAAGAAGGTCAGGAATTGCGCCGCGTGCCCCGACGCGGCAGCGACCGCGGCGCGGCCACCCTCGAGGGCCGCGAGCCGTTCCTCCAACACCGAAACAGTCGGGTTGGTCAGCCGCGAATAGATGTAGCCGAAATTGTGCAGATTGAAGAGCGAGGCGGCGTGGTCGACGTCGTCGAACACGTAAGCCGTCGTCTGATAAATCGGCGTCGCGCGCGCGCCGGTCGTCGGATCGGGCGCGGCGCCGGCATGGATCGCGCGGGTTTCGAAGCCGTAATCGAGGTTGCGCGACGGCGCGGGGCGCTGCTTAATACGGCGCGGCAGCGGCGGATCCGGCGCGCGGTTGCGGATGATGCCGCTATTGACCCCGCTCCATGACAATTCGCCGCCGAGCCGCCCGAACTCGATCTTCGGGCACCGGTTCATGATGACTTCGATTCCGGCGGCCTCGGCAGTCGCGGCCGCCGCGTCGTCGCGGACGCCCAGTTGCATCCAGACGACCTCGGCGCCGATCGCGATTGCGTCGGCGACGACGCCGGGCGCTTCCTCGGGGCTGCGGAACACATCCACCATGTCGACCTTCGCCGGGATGTCGCTGAGCGACGCATAGACCTTTTCTCCGAGCAAGATCCGGCCGGCGATGCCGGGATTGACCGGGATCACACGATATCCTTTGCCCTGCAGGTACTTCATGACGAAGTAGCTGGGCCGGTTCCAGTTCGGCGAGGCGCCGATCATTGCGATCGTCTTCACCCGCTCGAGGATCGAGCGGATTTTTGCGTCCGAATAGGGGATCGGTTCGAGATCGGCCATGGCGCGCTCCGTGGCGAAAGCGGCGCATCCTAACGCAAATGCGGCCCGAGGCTCATACCTGCGATTCAACAGCCCAACCGTTTCCAGCTGTCGTGTAGGTAGAGGGGCGCTTTCACGAGGTCCTTATGGGCGCGTGGTGTCGAGCGTCGCGGGCGCGGGCGCGACCGAAACGATCGAGTGCGCGATCGCGCGGCTTCGTGGCGATCTCTCGCCTACGCGAGAGATCGCATTCGAACGCGGCCGGGTTCGACGACGGAGAAGCAGCCAGCCCAATCGTCGCGGGCGCATATCAAAGCGCCGAGCCGCTCTCCGACTTCATTAGACTTTGGCATCGGCATGCGCACCAGGACGACGCCACACGTAGGCGGCAGCGCAGCTCCTCTGGCCAATTCGCCGAAATCCCTATCGAACGTCAGCAGAATGCGTCCCTCGCGCTCCGCCCACGCCAGAACGTCCCGATCGGTCGCGCCCGGCGCGTCGATCCTAATCCAAACGACATCGTGGCCGGCCGCTTGGAGGGCGGCGACCGCGGCGCGCGGGAAATTCTCGTGGGCGAGAAAGCGCATGTCAGGCGGCGCTCGGAAACACCTTCTCGGAGCTCAACGCATCGCGCGCATAGGCGAGACAGGCGATGATGTCGTCGTGCGTCACGCCCGGGTAATTCTCAAGGATCTCGGGTTCGCTCCAACCCTCGGCCATCAGGCCGATCACGAATTCGACAGAAAGCCGCGTGCCGCGAATGACAGGTTTGCCGGCCAGCACTTCCGGGGCGAGCGTAATGCGAGGATGCTCCGTCATTATATTGGCCACTTTCGTTTCTTTCGGTGACATGCTCGAGTCCAGGGGCGCCAGGCGACGCCGAAGTCACCATCGCGCTCCCCGCGGCCACTTCACAGCGGAATGTTGTCGTGCTTCTTCCACGGGTTCTCGAGCTTCTTGTTGCGCAGCATCGCCAGGCAGCGCGACAGGCGGCGGCGGGTCGAGTGCGGGGTGATGACTTCGTCGATATAGCCGCGCTCGGCCGCGACGAACGGCGAGAGGAAGGCGTCCTCGTATTCTTTCGTGCGCTCGGCGATCTTGGCGGGATCGTTGATGTCGGAGCGGAAGATGATCTCGACCGCGCCCTTCGCGCCCATGACCGCGATCTGCGCCGTCGGCCACGCAAGATTGATGTCGCCGCGCAGGTGCTTTGAGGCCATGACGTCGTAGGCGCCGCCGAACGCCTTGCGGGTGATGACGGTCACCTTCGGCACGGTCGCCTCGGCGTAGGCGAAGAGCAGCTTTGCGCCGTGCTTGATGAGCCCGCCGTACTCCTGCGCGGTGCCCGGCAGGAAGCCCGGCACGTCGACGAAGGTGACGATCGGGATGTTGAAGCAGTCGCAGAAGCGCACGAAGCGCGCCCCTTTTCGCGAGGCATCGCTGTCGAGGACGCCCGCAAGCGCGAGCGGCTGGTTAGCGACCACGCCGACCGTCGAGCCCTCGATCCGGACGAAGCCCGTGACGATGTTCCTGGCGTGCGCCTCCTGGATCTCGAAGAAGTCGCCCTCGTCGGCGATCTTGAAGATCAGCTCCTTGATGTCATACGGCTTGTTGGGATTGTCCGGCACCAGCGTGTCGAGCGACATGTCGATCCGGTCGGGGTCGTCGAAGGGCGGCATGGTCGGCGGGCGCTCGAGGTTCGAGGCCGGCAGGAAGTCGATGAGCCGCCGCATCTGTAAGAGCGCCTCGACGTCGTTGTCGTAAGCCCGGTCGGCGATCGAGGAGCGGGTTGCGTGGACCTGCGCGCCGCCGAGCTCCTCCGCCGTGACCGTCTCGTTGGTCACCGTCTTCACGACGTCCGGCCCGGTCACGAACATGTAGCTCGTGTCGCGCACCATGAAGATGAAATCGGTCATCGCCGGCGAATAGACGTCGCCGCCTGCGCAAGGCCCCATGATTAACGAAATCTGCGGGATGACGCCGGACGCCAACACGTTGCGTTGAAAGACTTCGCCATAGCCGCCGAGCGCGGCGACGCCCTCCTGGATGCGCGCGCCGCCCGCGTCGAAGAGGCCCACGATCGGCACGCGGTTCTTGACCGCCATGTCCTGAATCTTGGTGATCTTCTGGGCATGCGTTTCGCTAAGCGAGCCGCCGAACACCGTGAAATCCTTCGCGAAAACGTAAACGGTGCGGCCGTTGACCGTGCCCCAGCCGGTCACCACTCCATCGCCCGGAATCTTGGTCGCCTCCATGCCGAAGTCGTCGCAGCGATGCTGCACAAACATGTCGAACTCCTCGAACGTGTCGTGGTCGAGCAGGAGGTCGATCCGCTCGCGCGCCGTGAGCTTTCCCTTCGCGTGCTGGGCCGAGATGCGCAGTTCGCCCCCGCCTATGCGGGCGCGGGCGCGGCGTGCGTCGAGGCGGGCCAGGATGTTCTTCACTGCGGTTCGAGGCTCCGGCGTCAAGTATGCAACCGGGCATAGCACGCCGCGTGCCGCGCCGGAACGCCTGCCACATTTTGCATCGAAGCAGCGGATCCGCCGCGCGCCTTAAGGCCGCGAAATCCGCGCGCCTGTGGATAACAGGAAAAACCAAGCTTAACTTGGTTGACAACGAACACGGTTTTGATGCGCTATAGCGTGTAACTTCCACCTCACCAAGTTCAAAGCGCCCCTCGGCCAAGGAGAACCTGGAAAGGTACTTAGCGACGACTTGGTGGAGGGTGGCGGGGCGGCTCCGAACACAAGCCGCGATTATCTTCTAGGGAGAAATATATATGGCTAACTTACGCAAGGGGCGTAATTGGAAAGCTGCGCTTTCAGGTTTGGCGGTTTGCGGCTTGGCGGCGGCGACGCTGTCGGCCGCGCAGGCGCAGAACTCGCAAGGGGGCGGCAGCGGCGCTGCACTCCAATGGCCGATGGGAGGCCAAAACCTTTCCAATTCGCGAAATCAGACACAAACCACAATCACCCCGGCAAACGTCGGGTCGCTGACGTTGCAATGGCAGTTTAAGACCGGCGGAGACGTCACCGCGACTCCAGCGGTTGCGTACAGCTCGCAGCTCGGAGTGAACGTCGTTTATTTCCCAGACTTCGCTGGCAATTTCTACGCCGTCAATGGGAAAACTGGCCAGCAAATTTGGACGCAAAAGGTTCAATCCTGGACCGGCGTCACTGGCGACTACTCCCGCGATGACCCCGTTGTCTATGCCAATTCCAATGGCGACGCCGACGGGAATGCCGGCGGCGCCACCGAGATCATCCTGGGCGATCAGGCCGGCGCCAGTGCGACTTATACCGGCGGCACGCTGCAAGGTCCGGGCGCCTACGTGATGGCCGTGGACGCGGCTACGGGCAATTTGATCTGGAAGACTCATGTCGAGACCTTTCCCGGCGCCATCGTCACCAGCTCTCCGGTTGCTTACAATAACGTGGTCTATGTCGGCGTCGCCGGACTCGAGGAAGGCACAGCCGCCACGCCCGGTTATCCGTGCTGCATTTCGCGCGGCAGCGTGGTCGCGCTCGACGCGTGGACGGGCAAGATCAAGTGGAAGACCTACATGGTCCCCGACAACCACGGCCTGACGGGCGGATATAGCGGCGGCGCAGTCTGGGGCTCGACGCCCGTCGTCGACGCCACGCGCAACTCTCTCTATGTGGGAACAGGCAACAATTATTCGGTTCCCGCATCAGTCGCGGCATGTATTACCGCGACCCCCATGAACAAGGCTTGCACCGACCCGACCGACTATTTCGACTCTATCGCGGCGCTCGATTTGACGACGGGCGCCGTGAAATGGGCAGGCCGCGCAATGTTCTACGACGCGTGGAACGTGGCCTGTCTCTATAATGCCGCGGGCGTGGGCAATTGTCCGAACCCCGCGGGGCCGGATTACGACTTCGGCGGGTCCGGGCCGAACCTGTTGACCGCGGGCGGCCGGCAACTCGTAGGAGTGGGCGAAAAAAGCGGACTGTATTATGCGCTTGATCCAGACACCGGCGCCGTCGTCTGGAAGACCGCCGTTGGACCGGGATCGGCGCTTGGCGGGATCGAGTGGGGGACCGCGTCCGATTTGGTGAAAGTCTACGTGCCAATCGCAAATTCTTATGGCATCCCCTATCAGCTCAAACCCTCGGGCGCCAAGGTCAATAGCGGTTCCTGGGCCGCGATTGGTACGGTGAACGGCTTATTCATCTGGCAGACCGCCACACCGGGCGCATGCAGCAGCGCGAACGTTCCTGCCGGCTACGCCCCCGGCTGCATGGCGCTTGGGCCCGTCAGCGTCGGCGGCGGCGTCGTGTTCGGCGGCTCATTGGACACGAACCCCGCCGATCCCACGATGTTCGCGCTGGACGGCAAGACCGGGAAGATCCTCTGGACGTACAATCCCGGAAGCACGGTCAATGCCGCTCCGGCCATTGTCGGTGTACTGGGGTTCGGGCTATGCCCATCTTGGGCTTGGAACGGCAAACAACTACCTGTTTGCGTTCTCGGTTCCTACGCACTGATAGGCGGGACTCCGCAATCTGGGGTTGCAATGGCGGCGTCGCTCATAAAGTGAGCGGCGCCGCTCAAGGTTTTGCGCGGGCCCGTGGCTCGAGCCCACGCGCGCATTCTTCGGCAAAGAGCTGGCTCGACAGGAAACCGATCCAATGCCACGAAGCGCAGGCGCCGGCGGCTCGACCACGCATGCGTCAATTTTGCGGCTGCGGCGGTTTCGCCAAAGAGACCGGCGGGTTCGACGGATTCTCACCTAGCATATGGGCTTTGACCGGCGCTGGCGGGACCGGCAAATCCAATGGCGGCGGCCCTTGCGGCGAGACGAGGTAGACGGTCACCGAATTGTCGGGGCCGATCCGGAAGACGTAATTCTTGTCGCGAAAAATCCGAGGCAAGATCGAGGAAAGCGATCCTGTGAATGCGCCATCGACCGTCAAGTCGGCATGGGCGCGGTATTGATAGGCGATCCCGAATTTCTTCTTCAGGGCTTCCAGGACCTCGACGATTGGGGCTTGTTTCGCTTCGATAGTCAGATGGTCAAGGGTTCCGCTGACAATGACGTCCGCGCGCGCCGCCCCGATGATCGTTGAAAGCCCAAGGGCGAGGGCGAAGCTCCAGAGCTGAATTCGCATCGGAAAGTCGCCTCAGTCTTTTTTGCCGCCAACCGCCAACAACCGCCAATGGTGAGCATACCCGCCTCATCCGAGCAAACCAGTCCTTCGGCGCAACCCGTTGCCGCTTGTAGCCGTTGAGGGCACAGAGACAACTTCGAGGCCATCATGAAAGACGTGGAAAGCCGAAATGGCTCTATTGGCCAGAACCATGGATGTCCCAAATCCGAACGACCAGGAGGTGCTCGAATTCGCCGCTGGCGCCAAGCTCTCAGGAACCTCGGACGATGAGAATGCGAAGCCCTGGACGCCCACCGGCGAGCGCAATCAATTCGACTCGGTCGAGGGAAACTGGTCGAGCCGTTGGAACGGCGGCGTTGACCCCACAATTCCAGGAGATTCCGCGAACAAATGGAAGCAGGGTCGAGCCGAAGCGACAGTGGCGAACGACCGTGTTTATCTCCTGTTCGACTGGGATGGCGGAGCGCGCAAGGGCCTGATCGACGCAGAGCGCTGCGGCGCAACTCGGCTGGTTGGGAGGTATATCAATCTGACTGATCCAAAGATCACACGGCCCTGGATCGTGAGCAATGAAAGAATTGATGGTCGGTGGTCCGGAGGCCGTCTGGACTTCCGGCGCTAGCAGAGCCCGAAGACCCGTCTTCGATCACCTCCCGCACCGTGAAGCCCCCGACCAAACCGCGGCAGAGTTTGCCGACTTTTGTTCGTGGCGCCCGCAGTAAAGACATTTACGGCTAGCCGTCGCGCTGCGCCTTCGGCCGCCGCCGTCATCTCCCGCCAGCGCGACGCGCGGCGCGCTTGCGCCTCGTCGTCGACGCCCCAGCGCTCGTCTTCGGACTCGCCCGAGCTTCTCAGTCCGTTTATGGTCAGAGCCTGGGGCTGCCCCTGGACGCCGATGGCGCCGGCTGATACGCGGCGGGCCGCCAAACGGGAGGAGCGAAGATGCCCATCGCCCGCATGGACCATTTCACGATTCTCACGACCGACACCGAGAAAACGGTCGCCTTCTATCGCGATACGCTCGGCTTCGAGCCGGGGGCGCGGCCGGCGTTCGGGTTCCCGGGCGCCTGGCTCTACAACGACGGCAAGGCGGTTCTGCACGTCGTCGAACGCGAAGCCATTCCCGACGCCGCCGGAGTGCTCGACCACATGGCCTTCTGGGGAACGGATCTGCCGACCTATCTCGCCAAGCTCAAATCGCGAGGCATGAACTACGATCTGCGGCGGCTGCCCGCGGACGGGCATCTCGCCGGCCTCTGGCAATTGTTCTTCTTCGATCCGAACGGCGCCCGCGTCGAAATCGACTTCGCCGCAAGCGAGCGCGCGGAAGCGCAGCAAGCGTAGACGCGATCGCTGATCGCGTCGGGGCGCTCGCCTGTCGCGGCTACACTTTCCGCATAGCCGCGAGCGCCGCCCCCGCCGCCGCCATCTCGCGCCAGCGCGCCCCGTGCCGTCGCCTCCTCGTCGACGCCCCACGATCTCGACGCATTCGTCGACAGTCGTCCGCCCGATCGTGTCAATCGGCTATCGCCGCGATGTCGGGAGCGCTCTCCGCAACGGCTTTCGCGCCTTTGTCGGCGTCGTCGCCGCTCTAGCCTTCTGCTAACAAGTGACTTTGGAACCTGTCGAGGCTTGAGCCGATGGACCTGACGCCGAGCGATGGGGTGCTCCTGGCAGGAGAGCATTTTGCGCCGCGAGGCTGGTACGATCTGTTCTCCGCGGAACTCGACAATGGCTTTGCCTATGCGATTGGCGGCTTCTTCGCCATCGCCCTGGCCTCCGGCCTCTCAGGGAGCGGCTACGACCCACGCATCTCTTGGTCATTGGGCGGCGCGGCGGCGGTTGCTTGCCTCGGGACGTTCGTGTGGAAGCGGTTCGTCCGCCCGGAACGGGCGATCCTCGGCAGGATCGACGAGAGCAAGCTGGAGCGTACCCTGCACGCCGCCGCGCTCTTGGCAAACGAGCGGCAGGGTCTTCTGAGCCTCAAGCCGGACGGCTTGGCGCTGCTTGCAGAGCCGACCGGCGCGACGCCGTCCTGGCCAGCCGAGTCCCTGGAGCAATCGCTTCTGCCAGGCCGGACCGTCTCGGTATCGGAACTGGTAAGCGATTGGCGGGCCGCTTACCCTAGACCGGTGGCGCAATTGTCGACCGCAGCCGCCCGGCGAGAGATTTTGTGCGCGAACCCTTCGCGCTCCGGGCCTCTTTGGATCCCCAGCGCCGCAGCCTTGACCGCCTTCGACTCCGGACGCATCGCAGCCCTGCTCGATAACTGCCGGCTCAAGAGGCCAGAAGTTTGGGGCGCGCTCAAAACCGAAATTGAAACCGGAACGCGCCGCCAAGCGGCTGCGCCCAACCTGCGCTTCGAGGACGGCGCAATGGCCGACAGCATCCCGGTCGCCGAACTGGAAGAGCGCAAGGCGATCTTTCGTGTCCCGAAAGACGCGGTCGTTTTGCAGGGCGGTGTCAGCGCAACAACCATTTGGCTGCCGATCGTTGCGCTGTACGCTTTCCTGCCCCATCCGCCTATTTCCTGGGCCCCTTCCTACTATGCCTTGGCGTTGGCCTTCGCGACTGGAGCGGCCGTGCTCGCATCCCAGCGGGCGCCCCAACCTCCGTCGTCGTCCGACGTAAAGTCCGACGAGGAAACCGCGCTTGCCCGCGAGAGGCTGCGGCCGCCTCCTGCATTGCGCGAACGCCTCACCCAAGCCGCCGTGCCGGCAGGGATTGTTTGTTGCCTTGGGCTGGCGGCGTGTTCGTTTCCCCCGGTGGGTCCGTTCCTATTCACCGTCGTGATGGTTGGGCTGGGTGTGGTCGTGCTGCGCAAGATCCGCCTCGCCCGGCTGCCGTCGGCCCGGGAGGTGGAATTGGCGGTCGCGAGACGGTCGCGGGAGTTGACCGCAGCGCACGCCGTTGAGCCGGACGTGGACGATGAGTTGGCGTCGTCGGCGGCTCCCGCGGCTGGCGACATGCCGCGACGGCCGCTCTTGGAGACGAATGCGCGGGACTTGCCGCCGCCGACCGCGCCGGCGCTGGCGCGGGCCGATCAGCGCCGCCGCGCCGCGCTGTTCATGCTGCGCCGACACTGGACTGCATTCGTGCTGCTGTTCGCTGGCCAAGCCATCCTCAGCGTCGTCGTCTGGCGGCTGATGGGATTCGATCCCGTCCTTCTTTTCCCTTTTTCAGCAATCGTGCCGGTTGGGTGCCTGCTCGTCGTCGCCAGGGAGGCGCTGAAGGCGCGGTATCGGCTGCGGCCAGTCGCCTTGCGCCGCGATGGCTCGATCTCCTCGAGGATCTTGGGCCGCACCGCAAAAGTCATGCTCATGCCGTTTGGCTCAGAGGGGGCGATCCCTGACCTTGGGCGAACATTGCAGGATCTGCTTGCCGCGGAGCCAGAATTTTGGCGTGACGAGACGTTCGATTTGGACTCGCCGCTTGGCCTCGCGCCGACTGTCTGCCTGGCGTTCTGGCTTCTTTTCGTCCCGATCGCCTTTCTATTGGCGCCGATCGCTCACGCGGGCTTTTCCGGTACCGTGGTTCTCGAGGTCCTGGCCTTTACGGCTGGTGGGCTAGCCCTTGCAGCCTGGTACGTAATCTACAAGCGGAGCGCGCGCGCGGCGCTGGGCCAGAAGGTGAAATTCGCACCTGGCGTTCGTCTCTTGATGCTCCGTGTTTTCGGCAGCCCGTCCTTCGACGAACTGATGTCGCTGGTGAAACCGTGGCTGCTCGTGGGACCCATCGGCCATCTGGAAGGCTATGACTCGATTATTCGCTCACAAGAGGCGAGAGAAAAGCTTGCCGATGGACGCCTCGACGATGTCCTCATCAAGTCGCCGGAGGATCTCACGCGAGAGATGCGCAATCTGGAGAGTGCGAGCGGCACGGTTCTCGAGGACTTCCGTTTCCGCCGATGCAAGTTCCAGTGCACCGACTTCATATGGAAAGAGGCCATCCGGGCGCTTCTGGAGCGAAGCGACGTGGTGGTGATGGATCTGTCCAATCTGAAGCCCGCCAATCTGGGATGCGCCTACGAATTGGGATTGCTGCTCAACCGGGTGAAGCTCTCGCGCGTGCTGTTGCTGGTGAGCGACACGACGAACCGGGATTGCCTGCAGACGATCCTTGCCGATGCGGAGACACGGCTGGGCGCGGACTCGCCGAACCGCGATCACTTGGGACAGCCCTGGCGACTTCTGCGAATTGGGGGCCCGACCGCGCAGCAGCCGCAGGAGAGCTATCTTGACTGGGTGCGACGGCTGGACAACCGGTTGGAGCCGATGCAGTTGGTCTCATACCTGTTGGATTTGGCCTTGACGGCGAATGTCGAGGCTAAAACGACGCGATAGCGCTTGCCGCCGCTTCAAATTCGCGCCAGCGCGCCGCGCGCCGCGCTTGCGCCTCCTCGTCGACGCCCCAAAGCTCGTTCTGGAAGTCCTCGTCGACATGGGTGGCGGCCCAGGCTTCGCCCGGCGTCAGAAACCCCCGCGCCACGGCGAGCGCAAGCAGCGCCGAGCCGGTCAGGGTCGTCGCGACGCTCAAGCCCGCCAGCGCCGCGGGGTCGTCGTACGCCGCGAGCGCCGAGCGCACCGCGGCCAGGGCTTCGGGGGCTTGCGCGACATGCATGACGCCCGCCGCGAGGCGAAACCGCGCGCCCAGGACCTCCGCGGCCCAGTCGAGGACCGGATCGAAGGCGAGCCGCTGGCGCTCGGCAAGCAACTCGGGCGCTTCCGCCCGATAACAGAGGAGGTCCGAGCCCGCATACGCGACGATCTCCGCCCGCGTCTTCTCCATCGTGCGGGAAACGCCGTCGATTGCGGCGTTGAGGAGCCGGGTGACCGGCATATCGGCGGGATCGAGCGCCTCGCCCTGCCGCGCCCATTCCTCCGCCACCCGCTCCATGAGCGGACGGCTCGCGGCGGCGAGCCGATTGCGGCCGGGCGTCAGCGCGTCGCGTCCGTCGAGCGTCAGCACATGGAGGCCGTCATCCTCCCGCACGCCGACCTCTCCATAGAAGCGCCGGACCGGCTCGGCTCGCATGTTGGACCGCGCGGCCCGCATCGGATTCTTCTGCGCGTCCTCACTCATCCGGCGCGTCCTCGATCGGGTCGCGCGCGGGCGGTTCGAAGCCGAACATGTCGAAGCTCTTCTGCATGTGCTCCGGCAGGGGCGCCGTCACGTCGATGACCCCGCCGCGCGGATGGGGCAGGATCAGCCGCCGCGCGAGCAGGTGCAGCTTCGGCTCGATCCCCGGCGGCACCGCGCGCAAGGGATCGTTGCGCGCCGGGTCGTTGGCGGCCTTCCGATTGTATTTCGGATCGCCGATGATCGGATGGCCGATCGCCTCGCAATGGGCGCGGAGCTGATGGGTGCGCCCGGTGATCGGCCGCATCGAGAGCCAGGCCAGCCGCGGGATGACCTTGTCGACGACGGCGTAGAGAGTCAGCGAGTGTTGCGCGTCCTTCTCACCGTGCTTCGCCACCCGCATCCGCTCGATGTCCGCCCTGCCCGGCCCGCGCGGCCCACGCTCCTCGCCCATGCCCTCGCCCTTGGCGAGGAACATCGAGATGCGTCCCTGCGCGGGCTTCGGCACGCCCTCGACCAGCGCCCAGTAGATTTTCTTCGCGCCGCGCGAGCGAAAGACGGCGCCGAGGTCGGCCGCCGTTTTGCGCGACTTGGCGACGAGGAGCACGCCGGACGTGTCGCGATCGAGCCGATGCACGAGCACCGGCCTTGTCCCGTCCTTGGCGGCGAGCGCCTCCAGCATGCCGTCGATGTGCCGCTTCGTGCCCGATCCGCCCTGCACGGCGAGGCCGTAGGGCTTATTGAGCACGATGACGTCGCGATCCTCGAACAGGATCATCGCGCGGATCGCCTCGGCGTCTTGGGGACATGCGCGCTTGACCGAGGGCGCGGTCGGCGTCGGGAGACGCAGCGGCGGAACGCGGACGCTCTGGCCGAGTTCAAGCCGGGTCGAAACGTCGGCGCGGCGGCCCGACACGCGGACCTCCCCTTTTCGCACGATCTTCATGAGATGCGACTGCGGAAGGTCGGGAAAACGGCGGTGGAGCCAGCGGTCGAGCCGCATGCCCGCCTCGTCCTCGCCGATGGCGTGGAGGGCGGCCTTGTCGGGCGGGACCGCCGCGCCGCCGTCCGCCTTGCCTTTATCGCGCATGGCGCGCCTCATAGCGCAGGTCACAGGAGCGCGCTATCGCAGCGGATGCGCCAAGCGACAAAGTGACAAGGATCAAATGCGGGCGCGCCGCATTGCGGGAGGGTTGGGCACGAAAGGTTCGATTGAGGAGTCGCCCATGGCCCATCATTTTCATGCCGTCGTCTGGATCGATCACAAACAGGCGCGCATCTTCCACTTCAACGTGGACGAGGCGGAGAGGTCGGTGATCCGGGACCACATCGTTCGTGACATTCATCCGCGCGAGAAGCGCACGGGCCACAGGATCCATGACAACAAGCCGTTCTTCGAGGACGTCGCCAAGGCGATCGCCGACGCGGGCGCGATCCTGATCGTGGGGCCGGCGCAGGAGAAGGACGATTTCGCCAAATTCCTCACTGAGCGCCATCCCGCGATCAGGACCCATGTCGAGGGCGTCGAGAAGGCGGACCACCCGACCGACGGCGAGCTCCTCGACCACGCACGCCGCTACGCCAAGGCCGCCGACCGCATGCGGCCGCAGACGTAACCCCTTCTCCCTGCTTGCGGGGAGAAGGTGGACGCGCCGAAGGCGCGGCCGGATGAGGGGCGCCGCCGACCTCTGCAAGTTGGCCTCGCCCCTCACCCCAACCCTCTGCCCGCAAGCGGGGCGAGGGGACCGAAACGGAGACGCAAGATGCCTTACGAACTCCATTACTGGCCGGGCATTCAGGGGCGCGGCGAATTCGTGCGGCTCGCGCTCGAGGACGCCGGCGCGGCTTATGTCGACGTCGCGCGCGAGAAGGGCGCAGGCCGCGGCGTCAAGGCGCTGATGGCGGCGCTCGACGGCGAGGCCAAGCCGTTCATGCCCTTCGCCCCGCCCTTCCTGCGCGACGGCGACATCGTCGTCTCGCATGTCGCGAACATCCTGAATTATCTCGGCCCGAAGCTGAACCTCGCGCCGCAGGACGAAGCGCAGCGCGTCTTCGCCCATGGGCTTCAGCTGACGATCACCGATTTCGTGGCCGAGGTCCACGACACGCATCATCCGATCGCGACCGACCTCTACTACGAGGACCAGAAGACGGAGGCGAAGGCCCGCGCCGGCTCGTTCCTCAAGCATCGCGCGCCCAAATATCTAGGCTACTTCGAGCGGGTGCTGAACGACAATCCGGCCGGCCCCGCGCATGTCGTCGGCGACGCGGCGACCACCGTCGACCTGTCGCTGTTCCAGATCTGGGTCGGCATGGCTTATGCCTTTCCGCGCGCCTTCGCGGGCGCCGAGAAGCGCTGGCCAAAGCTTGCGGCGCTCGCCGCCAGCGTCGAAAAGCGGCCCAACGTCGCGCGCTATCTCGCTTCGCCCCGACGCATCCCCTTCAACGAATCCGGGGTTTTCCGGCATTATCCGGAGCTGGACGAGCCGGCAGCAAGAGGTCGCGCCCGTGGCTGACGTCGAAGGCGCAGGCGCGTCGGGAATCCGCGGCAAGGTCGTCGCGATCACCGGCGCAAGCAGCGGCATCGGCGAGGCGACCGCGGCTCTGCTCGCCGGGCGCGGCGCGAAGCTCGTCATCGGAGCGCGCCGGGCGGATCGCCTCGATGCGATCGCGGGGGGAAGCGGCCTGGCGCAGCGCTGACGTCAGGCGGCGCGCCGACCTTGCCGCCCTTGTCGCGCTGGCGTCCGAGCGATACGGCCGGCTCGACGTCGTGATCAACAACGCCGGCGTCGCGCTGATCTCGCCGCTCGACGAGCTCAGGGTCGCCGAGTGGGACGAGATGATCGACGTCAATCTCAGAGGCGTCCTCTACGGCGTCGCCGCGGCGCTTCCGCTCTTCCGCGCCCAGGGTTTCGGACATTTCGTCAATGTCGCTTCGACCGCCGCTCATCGCACGGTCGCCAACCAGTCGGTCTATTCGGCGACGAAACTCGCGGTGCGCGCATTTTCGGAGGGCTTGCGGCAGGAGGCGGGCGAGAAGATCCGGGTGACGATCGTCTCGCCGGGCTTCGTCCGCACCGACTTCGTTGAGAGCGTGCCGGGCGAGGCGCTGAGATCGCAGCTCCTCGCCGCGCGCGACAAAATGGCGATTTCGCCCGACGCCATCGCCCGCGCGATCGCCTACGCAATCGACGAGCCGGCGGACGTCGACGTCAACGAGATCATCGTCCGCCCGACCGCGCAAGGGTAGCCGCGCGCAGCCCCATGAGCGCGGGCGACCGCCCGTCCGTCTGCGTCGACCGGCGTCCCATTTTGCACAACCCAATCGCGCTAAGAATCTCGCTACACGAGGAGTGAATTGACGCGCGGTAGGCGGGCATGAAAGAATCGGGTTTTTCTCAAGCTCGAGGCGCAGCCCTAACCACTTCCGCAAGACGCACCCAAGGCTTTGGACGAGCGAGGCGGTTCCATGAAAGCGCTCTTCAAGTATGCGATCGTTCTCATGTTGGGGCTTGCAATCGGCAGTTATGTCCGCTGGCCGCTGAACCTCGAAGATGTCGCCAAGTTCAAATGGTTTGATGAGATCAACATCACCATCAACAAGGCTTTCGCACTCGCAAGGCCGCAAGCGGCCGTTCCTCTCGTTGACCCGACGGCCGCGGCGCGTGTCGACGAGGACCTCGACTACAGAATTGCTCAACGGAAAGGCTCGGTCGAGGGATGGCGCTCGTTCCTCGCCGCTCACGGGAGCGGCGTCCATGCCCAATCCGCGAAGGCGGAGGTCGAGAAATTGCTACTCGCGGGGCAAGCTCCGGCGCCGGCCGCCGCGGAAGTCTCGAATGGCGCGACCGCCGACGCGAAGACTGGGAGCGAGGTCGTGCGCTCGGCCCCGCCTGACCCGGGGGCAGAGGCCGCGGCTCTTACGCCCGATGAAGTTTGCAAACGTGACGGGGACCGTTTGGAACGGCTGCGCAGCAGGCCCACAAACGACGAGGCTCTGCGCTTCGCCGGCGAGTTGGGCTGCGAGAAGTTGCGACCCCAGCTCGTAAGCCTCATGGAGAGCTTGGGCTATGCGGCTCCCCCGCCGGCCGCCGCGGAAGTCTCGAATGGCGCGTCCGCCGACGCGAAAACCAGGAGCGAGGTCGGGGGCTCGGCCCCGCCTGACCCGGGGACAGGGGCCGCGGCTCTTACGCCCGATGAAGTCTGCAAACGTGACGGGGACCGTTTGGAACGGCTGCGCAGCAGGCCCACAAGCGACGAGGCTCGGCGCTTAGCCGGCGAATTGGGCTGCGAGAAGTTGCGACCCCAGCTCCTGGGCCTGATAGAGAGCTTGGGCTACGCGGCTCCCGCGCCGGCCGCCGCGCCCACAAGTCCTTCCGCAAGGGCCAGTTCAGCCTTGGCCGAAAGGGCGAGTTCAGCCTTGGGCCCGAAGCGAGCGGCTTCGCCTCCGAGGGGTACGCACCCGACCGCCTCCTCGCGCAGCCTTCGGTCGGGACGGCATCCGAAAGGCTGCGCCTTCAAGTCCGTCTGCTTCTCGAAGGCCTCCTTGCCGCCAATCCTGTTGGCGCTCGTCGGCGCCAGGCCCAAGAACTCAGGCGCATTCAGAGTGACCGCAACACACGCGAGGCCGAACGACTTGCGTGGCCGATGAGGAGCAACGCGCGGTCGATTTGACCTGCTCGACACGCTGTCCGGGTATGGCCGCTTTTCTCCGCGCTGGGCGCCAAAGTGTTCATTTTGACCACTAGCGACTTGACGAGAACAAAAAAAGAACATATGATGGCCGAAGGGTGATCAAGGAGACCGTCATGCAACAGGCCGCAATCCACGCCGCGCGCGATTTCGCCGAACTCATGTCGCTCGGCGCGTTCCTAACCATGATCGCGCTCGCCGCGCGGGCGTTTGGCGGCTGAGGGCGGCGTCTTGGCGGCCAAGCGCGTGGGCATCGCTTGATCATGAACCCGCGACCCCGCCTTTTGGCCAGCGGGCGCAGACGTGCGGTGCGGCGCAAAACAAAAATGGAGGCTTTGGCTCGAGTCGCTTGCAACCCATTGTAAAGTCCCGATTCGCCAAAGGAAATGCAAAGAAATACAAGGTTAATTCCTTGCATTTTCCTTGCGTTTGGTTTGGTCTGGCTTGGATTCAGCTTGGTTTGGCTTGGCGGCGTTTGGCCAAAAGCGCCTTTTGGACACAAATGTCGGGGTCGGCGTCGCGCGGCTGCATCGCGGTTCGGAAAAACTCTGGCCGGGCACGTTCCCCCTCCTGTCAGAATTGCCTGTCGCACATGTCATGGCTGGGATTGACCCGGCCATCGACGAAAACACCGAGCTCTCCGAATAAGATGCTGAAACAGCGGCGAATTGCTGAACTTAGATATTGGTCGCGCGGCGCCGCGTCGACGGCCGGGACAATCCCGGATCAAGTCCGGGGACGGCCATGACGAAAAACAGAAAGGGAATGTCCCCAGCCACAGCCAACGCTGTAAGCCTATAATACGTAATCCGTCCGTTCCGCCGCGCCTCACGGCATGACGTAGGTCGCCCGCCCCTGCCCGAGCAGCGCCGCGGGGATCGCACCGGGCTCATTGACGGAGAAGACGACGATCGGGATGCCGTTGTCGCGGCAGAGCGCGAAGGCGGCGGTGTCCATGATCTGCACTTTGCGCGCGATCGCCTCGTCGTGGGTGAGCTTGTCGTAGCGCTTGGCCTCCGGGTCTTTCTTCGGGTCGGCGCTGTAGATGCCGTCGACCTGGGTCGCCTTCATGACCGCATCGCACGAGAGTTCGCAGGCGCGCAGCGCCGCGCCCGTGTCGGTCGTGAAGAACGGATTGCCGGTGCCGCCCGCCAGCATGATCACCCGCCGCTTGACGAGGTGGGCCAGCGCGGCCTGGCGCGAATAGGGCTGGCAGAGCGAAGGCATCGCGACCGCCGAGAGAACGCGCGCCGGCTGGCCGATCTGCTCGAGCGCCCCTTCCATCGCAAGCGCGTTCATGACCGTCGCCAGCATGCCGATCGAATCAGCGCGCGCCCGCTCGATCCCCTTGTCCGCGCCCTGAAGGCCGCGGAAGAAGTTGCCGCCGCCGACGACGACCGCGACCTGCACCCCGAGATCGGCCGCGGCCTTGAGGTCGGCCGACATCCGCGCGAGCGTCGGCGCATTGAGGCCGAATGGGTCCGGTCCCATCAAGGCCTCGCCCGACAGCTTGACGACGACCCGGCTGAACAGGGGCTTTGCGGTCATCGTCATGAAGGCTTCCCCCATCGCTCCCGATCCCTATGGACCGAGCGCGCTGCGCCGCGCAACTGACCGGCGTGCGCCTGCCACAAAAAAAGCGGCCCGAAGGCCGCTTTCCTTTTCGCCCGTTCAGGCGGCTTCCGCCGGCTTTTCGACGCCCTCGCCGAGGGCGAAGCGGACAAAGCCCGTGATCGCGATCGGCGCGCCGACGGTCTTCTCGGCATCCTTGACCGCCTGTGCGACGGACTTGGCCGGATCGTGGACGTAAGGTTGATCGAGCAGGCAGACCTCCTTGAAGAACGTCCTCAGGCCGGAATCGACAATTCTCTCGATCACGTTGGCGGGCTTGCCGGCGTTCTTCTCGGCGAGCACTGCGCGTTCGCGCGCGATCGTCGCCGGATCGACGCCCTGAGCGTCGAGCGCAATGGGGCTCGTGGCGGCGACGTGCATCGCGACCTGCCGGCCGAGCGCGGCGAGCGCGTCCTTCATTCCCTTCGACTCGAGGCCGACGATGACGCCGATGCGCCCCAAGCCGTCGGCGACCTGGCCATGCACGTAATGGCCGATCGCGCCCTCGGCGACGCGAAGGCCCTGCGCCCGGCGCAGCGTCATGTTCTCGCCGATCGTCGCGATGGCGTTGGCGATCGCTTCGCTGACCGTGCCCCCGCCCATGTAGTGCGCGCCGAGGATCGTCTCGGCGTCGACGTGCGGCGCGTGATCGAGCGCGACCGCGACCACGCCGCGAACCAAGCCTTGAAAGTCGTCGTTGCGCGCGACAAAGTCGGTCTCGGAATTGACCTCGACCACGACGCCGACAAGATCCTCGACGGCGACGCCGACGAGTTCGTCGGCCGCCACCCGGCCGCTCTTTTTGGCCGCCTTGGCGAGGCCCTTCTTGCGCAGCCAGTCGACCGCGGCCTCGATGTCGCCGCTCGTTTCGGTCAGCGCGTTCTTGCAGTCCATCATGCCGGCGCCGGTCTTCTCGCGCAGCTCCTTGACCAGCCCAGCGGTGATCGCAGCCATCTTCGGTCCTCGTGTCTCGCAGCCCTTGTCCCGCCTTCAAGCCAGGCGGCGCGGCTATAAGTCCGTCGCGCCTTAAGCGCCGCCTCTCAAACGTTCGTGGCGCCGAACTTACTCGGCGGCCATCAACGCGCGGGCCTGCTCGGTCCACTTGTCGCGGGCGATGCGGCCATTGAATTTGAGGTCGGCGTCGAGCTGGGCGGCTTCCGCGTCGGTCATGGCGGCCAGCTGCCAATAGTGGAACACCCCGTGCTCGTTGAGCTTCTTGACGATCTGCGGACCGACGCCCGTAAGCTTCGCCAGATCGTCCGGAGCGCCGCGCGGCGCCGTGAGAAGCTCGAAGTGATCGGTCGCAGACGCGTCCTCCGGCTCCACGACTTCGGGCAGCGGCTCGGCGACCGGCGTCTCGGCTTCGCCGAGGTCGACGCCTTGCGCGCCCTGACTGCGGCCGATGCCGTCGATTGCGGCGCGCGCCACGAGATCGCAGTAGAGCTGGATGGCGCGGCCCGCGTCGTCATTGGCAGGCACTGGATAGGCGATGCCGTCCGGATCGCAATTCGTGTCGAGGATCGCGATCACCGGAATCTTGAGCCGGTTCGCCTCCTTGATTGCGAGCGCCTCCTTATTGGTGTCGATTACGAACACAAGATCGGGGACGCCGCCCATGTCCTTGATCCCGCCGAGCGCAGTCTCGAGCTTGTCGCGCTCGCGCGACATCATCAGGCGCTCCTTCTTCGTGAGCCCCTTGGCGCCTTCGCCGAGCATATCGTCGAGCTTGCGCAGGCGAGAGATCGAGGCGGAAATGGTCTTCCAGTTCGTCAGCATGCCGCCCAGCCAGCGGGCGTTGACGAAATACTGCGCCGAGCGCTTGGCGGCGGCGGCGATCTCGTCCGACGCCTGGCGCTTCGTCCCGACAAACAGCACCCGGCCGCCCTTGGCGACCGTGTCGGAGACGGCCTTCAACGCCTGGTGCAGAAGCGGCACCGTCTGGGCGAGGTCGATGATGTGAATCGAGTTGCGCGCGCCGTAGATGTAGGGCGCCATTTTCGGGTTCCAGCGGTGCGACTGGTGGCCGAAATGCGCGCCCGCCTCCAAGAGTTGGCGCATGGTGAAATCAGGCACTGCCATGGGATTTAATGCTTCCTTGTCCGGTTGAGCCTCGGCGAATCGTGAACGGCGAGGCTCAAGCCTCGCCGACCGGAGCGGAACCTTAAGATCAGGAGCCGCAAAAATCCGCCTGTGGAATAGCGGGCCATATAAGCGACCGGACAGGGAAAGGCAAGCGCGCCTGGATTTGAAAGGCAAGCGCGCCTGGATTTCCGCTTCGGAAAAGACGCTTCTCGCGGCGATCCATCGGCCGGGACGCGGCAACCCGCAGAAATCACGGGAAAATCCTGGCGGGTACGGCCGCCCCATTGTCGTCATATTGTCATAACGCATGGCCAAAGGGTGCGCTGGCTCCGATCGCGCGCAAGCCGTCGATTTCGGTTGCTTCGGCTTTCGAAAACCGGCCATGTGTCGTGCGTTCGTCGGCCCCGCTGACCCCGCCTTTTTCCGGCCGCCAAACGGAAGTCGCCCATGTTGAACAGCATCGCCTCAGCCGGACGGCGGATCCTGCCCAACCAATGGGACCTGATCGCGTTCGCGGCGATCATGGCGGTGCTGACGGCGGTCGCCCACACTTATCACGGCATATCCGCACCGCTGCCTGCGCCAAACGAGCCGGTCGTCTCGCTCGACTACGGGAATTTGCGGTATTACGCGCTGCGCACCGCGCTAAGGATGTTCGCCGCCCTCGCCGCCTCGCTCGTGTTCACCTTCACCTATGCGGCGCTCGCCGCGAAAAGCCGGCGGGCCGAGATGGTGTTGATCCCGGTGCTCGACATCCTGCAGTCGGTGCCGATCCTGGGCTTTCTCTCCTTCACAGTGACGTTCTTTCTCGGCCTCTTTCCCGGCAACACGCTCGGCGCGGAACTGGCCGCCATCTTTGCGATCTTCACCAGCCAGGCCTGGAACATGGCCTTTTCCCTCTACCAGTCGCTGCGCACGGTGCCGCGCGACCTGGATGAAGTCGCGCGCGGCCTGCGCCTGACCGGCTGGCAGAAGTTCTGGCAGCTCGAGGCGCCGTTCGCGATGCCGGGCCTCATCTGGAACACGATGATGTCGATGTCGGGCGGCTGGTTCTTCGTCGTCGCATCGGAAGCGATCACGGTTGGCGACACGACGATCACTCTCCCCGGGGTCGGCTCCTACATCGCCAAGGCGAACGACGAGGGCAACTGGGCGGCGATCGGCGCCGCGATTCTGACCATGGCGATCGTCATCCTGCTCTACGACCAGCTGCTGTTCCGGCCGATCGTCGCCTGGGCGGACAAATTCAAGGTCGAATTGTCAGAGAGCGGGGTCACCGGGAGCTCCTGGGTGCTCAACCTGCTTCAGCGCACCTACTGGATCCGGCTCGGCAGTCGTCCGGTTTTTGAGGCGTTCCGCGCCGTAAGCCTTCTGCCAATTCGGTTCCCACGCATTCTGAAGGCCAGAAGGAAGGAGGAGGGGCAACAACCTTCGCGCATCGTCGACGCCATCTGGATCCTCATCATTCTGGCTGTCGCCGCCTGGGCGATCTGGCTCACGGTCAGCTTTATTGCGACGGAGGTCGGATGGGACGAAGTGGCTCACGTCTTCATCCTCACATTCTACACCCTCATTCGCGTCCTCGTGCTGATCTTCCTGGCGTCAATCGTTTGGGTCCCGATCAGCGTCTGGATTGGCCTTAGGCCGCGGTGGGCGGAGGCCGTTCAGCCGATCGCCCAGTTCCTCGCCGCATTCCCAGTCAACCTGCTGTTCGGCGCCACGGTCAGCGTGATTCTCGCCTTCAACCTCAATACCAATATTTGGCTGAGCTTCCTGATCATCTTCGGCACGCAGTGGTACATCGTGTTCAACACGATCGGCGGCGCCGCGGCCTTTCCCAACGATCTGCGCGAGGCGGCGGCGAACTTCCGCGTCCACGGCTGGCGATGGTGGAAGCAGGTGATGCTTCCGGGCATCGCGCCTTATTACCTGACCGGCGCGATCACCGCCTCGGGCGGTTCATGGAACGCCTCGATCGTGGCTGAATACGTCAAATGGAAGGACCATGCCGTCGAGGCCCAGGGCGTCGGCGCCTACATCGCGGAAGCTACGGAAAAGGGCGACTTCCCGAAAATCGTGCTGGGCGTGGCCATGATGTCGATCTTCGTCACGCTGCTCAATCGCTTGTTCTGGCGCCAGCTCTACGCCTATGCGGAGCGGTGGCTGGCCCTCTGACCCAGCAACATTTCCTGAAAGGATTTTCCGATGTTGGACACCGCCGTCGCGACGCTTCTGAACGTCGACAAAGTGAGCCAATCCTTCATCACGGGCTCGGGCGAGACCCGCAAGCTTGTGCTCGATAACGTTTCGATGAGCCTCAAGGCCGGCGAGATCGTCGCTCTGCTCGGCCGGTCTGGCTGCGGCAAGTCCACGCTCCTGCGCATCATCTCAGGGCTCATTCCTCCCTCGCAGGGCACAGTGACGATTTCGGGCGCGCCGGTGACAGGCCCGGCCGAAGACGTGGCGATGGTGTTTCAGAGTTTCGCGCTCTTCCCCTGGCTCGATGTGCTCGACAACGTCGAGATCGGCCCGCGCGCCAACGGCGTGCCGCTCGAGGAGACCCGCCAGCGCGCCTTGAAGGCGATCGACACCATCGGGCTCGACGGCTTCGAATCCGCCTATCCCAAAGAGCTCTCCGGCGGCATGCGCCAGCGCGTCGGCTTCGCCCGCGCTCTAGTCATGCAGCCGAAAATCCTCCTGATGGACGAACCTTTCTCGGCGCTCGACGTGCTCACCGCCGAAACTTTGCGCACGGACCTGCTCGATTTGTGGCAGGAGGGCCGCATGCCGATCAAGTCGATCCTGATGGTGACGCACAACATCGAGGAGGCGGTGCTGATGAGCGACCGCATCCTGGTGCTGTCGTCCAATCCCGGCCGGATCGCCTCGGAAATCCCGGTCACCATCCCGCAGCCGCGCGACCGGCTCGATCCGGACTTCCGGGCGCTCGTCGAAAAGATCTACGCGCTCATGACCCAGCGGCCCGAAAAGCCGACGGCGGCGCGCGAGCCCGCCGCAGCGGGTCTCGCCATGTCGCTGCCGAACGTGTCGACCAATTCGCTCGCCGGCATGCTCGAAGAGATCGCGGCCCCGCCCTACAACGGTAAGGCCGATCTGCCGCATCTCGCGGATTCGCTGGCGCTGGAAATCGACGACCTGTTCCCCCTCGGCGAAACCCTCCAGCTCCTGAGGCTCGCCGAATTCGAGGAGGGCGACATCAAGCTCACGCCGCTCGGCCAGCGCTTCGTCGACATGGACGTCGACCAGCGCAAGAAGGTCGTCGGCGAGCAGACCCTGGCCAACATTCCCCTGGCTTCCCATATCAAGCGGGTGCTCGACGAACGTCCGTCGCATCGCGCGCCGGCGACCCGGTTCCGGGAGGAGCTCGAAGACTACATGTCCGAGGATTATGCCGATCGAACGCTGCGCACGGTCGTCAATCTCGGCCGCTATGGCGAGCTTTTTGCATATGACGAGAACGCGCAGACGTTCAGCTACGAGAATCCGCAATAAGCACGGGAACGCTGCTCCTTTGGTTTGACTTGTTGGGGCAGCCGCGCTGCGATAACGATGTTGCAGCGCAATACTCGCCCTGAGCTCTCGGGAGATGCTCGATGACCCAGACCTCCGCCACCATCACGGTCGGCGACAAGTCCGTACAGATGCCGATCAAGCTCGGCACAATCGGCCCGGCGGTCGTGGACATCGGCAAGCTCTACGCGCAGACGGGCATGTTCACCTACGATCCTGGCTTCACGTCGACTGCGAGCACGGAATCGAAGATCACCTATATCGACGGCGACGCGGGGGTGCTGCTCTACCGCGGCTACCCGATCGATCAACTCGCCGAGCACGGCGATTTCCTCGAGACCTGCTATCTCCTGCTTTACGGGGAGCTGCCGACCGCCGCGCAGAAGGCCGACTTCGACTACCGCGTCACGCGCCACACGATGGTGCACGAGCAGATGACGCGCTTCTTCAATGGCTTCCGGCGGGACGCGCATCCGATGTCGGTGATGGTGGCCTGCGTCGGCGCGCTTGCGGCGTTCTACCACGACTCGACCGACATCAGCGATCCCTGGCAGCGCGAGGTCGCCTCGATCCGGATGATCGCCAAGATGCCGACTCTGGCGGCGATGGCGTTTAAATACGCCATTGGACAACCGTTCGTATATCCCAAGAACGACCTCGACTATTGCGCGAATTTCCTGCGGATGTGCTTTTCGGTGCCATGCGAGGACTACAAGGTCAATCCCGTGCTCTCGCGCGCGCTCGACCGGATCTTCATCCTGCACGCGGACCACGAGCAGAACGCGTCCACCTCAACCGTGCGCCTGGCCGGATCGTCGGGCGCCAATCCCTTCGCCTGCATCGCGGCGGGCATCGCCTGCCTGTGGGGCCCGGCGCATGGCGGCGCCAACGAGGCGGCGCTCAAGATGCTGGGCGACATCGGCCGGGTCGAGAACATTCCGAAGTTCATCGCCAGGGCCAAGGACAAGAACGACTCGTTCCGCCTGATGGGCTTCGGCCATCGCGTCTACAAGAACTACGATCCACGCGCCAAGATCATGCAGAAGACCGCGCATGACGTTCTCAACGAGCTCGGCATCAAGGACGATCCGCTCCTCGACGTCGCCATGGAGCTTGAGCACATCGCGCTCTCCGACGACTATTTCATTGAAAAGAAGCTCTATCCGAACATCGACTTCTACTCGGGCATCACGCTGAAGGCGATGGGTTTCCCGGTCGCAATGTTCACCGTCTTGTTCGCGGTCGCGCGCACGGTCGGCTGGATCGCCCAGTGGAAAGAGATGATCGACGATCCCGAGCAGAAGATCGGCCGTCCACGCCAGCTCTACACGGGCGCGAAACAGCGCGAGTACAAGCCGGTCGGCAACCGCTGATCCGCGGATCATTTCCGGGGTTGGTGGCCTGAAGATTGGAAAGGCCGCACACGAGCTTCCTGCGCGTGGGACGAGACGACGTCACCGCCTCGCCGAACTGGCCCCCATCTCGGCGGAGATCGCCTGTGACGTCTTGAGCACGTTCCTCGCCGATCCCTGCCGTCGGGCCTGACGCCGAGGCCGCGCCGATGCAGTCGCCGGTTTCATCGAAAATCGGCGCCGCGATGCCGATGAGCAGGGGATAAAAAGCCGATCTTTCCGTATTGGGGAAAAGCGACCTGAGTGCGTCGTCGCCATGCTATCTTCCATTCGGAAGCGAAGCCGCATGGGAGGACCAGATGGCCAGAATGAAGGTAGTGGACGCCGCAGTGCTCGTGCTCGAGCGCGAGGGCGTTTCGGTCGCTTTCGGCGTGCCCGGCGCCGCGATCAATCCGTTCTACGCCGCACTGCGCAAGCGTGGCTCCATTCGTCATATTCTGGCGCGTCACGTCGAGGGCGCGTCCCACATGGCCGACGGCTATACGCGCGCCGCGCCCGGCAATATCGGGGTTTGCATCGGCACCTCCGGGCCGGCCGGGACCGACATGATCACCGGGCTCTACGCGGCTTCGGCCGATTCCGTGCCGATCTTGTGCATCACCGGGCAGGCGCCGCGCGCAAGGCTATACAAGGAAGACTTCCAGGCCGTCGACATCGAGTCGATCGCCAAACCAGTGACGAAATGGGCGGTCACCGTCCGCGAGCCGGCTCTCGTGCCGATGGTGTTCCAGCAGGCGTTCCACCTGATGCGCTCTGGTCGCCCCGGCCCGGTGCTGATCGATCTGCCGATCGACGTGCAGATGGCGGAAATCGAATTTGAGATCGATGCCTACGAGCCATTGCCGATCTACAAGCCCGCGGCTTCGCTGAAGCAGGCCGAGCGCGCCTTGGCGATGCTGAACGCGTCGGAGCGTCCGCTTATCGTCGCCGGCGGCGGCGTCATCAACGCGGATGCGAGCGACCTCCTGGTGGAGTTCGCCGAGCTGACCGGCGTGCCGGTGATCCCGACGCTCATGGGCTGGGGCGTCATTCCCGACGATCATGAGTTGATGGCGGGCATGGTCGGGCTGCAGACCAGCCACCGCTACGGCAACGCAACCTTCCTCGAATCCGACTTCGTTTTCGGCATCGGCAATCGCTGGGCCAACCGTCACACCGGCTCCATCGAAGTCTATACGAAGGGGCGCAAATTCGTGCATGTCGATATCGAGCCGACGCAGATCGGCCGCGTGTTCGGGCCCGATTTCGGCATCGTGTCGGACGCTCGCGCGGCGCTGCTCATGTTCATCGAAGCGGCCCGCAAGATGAAGGCGGAAGGCGCGCTCAAGGACCGTTCCGCCTGGGCCGCCGCGTGCCTGCACCGGAAGAAGAACATGCTGCGGCGCAGCCATTTCGACGAGGTTCCGCTGAAGCCGCAGCGCGTCTACGAGGAGATGAACACGATTCTGGATCGCGACACTTGCTACGTCACCACGATTGGGCTGTCGCAGATCGCAGGAGCCCAGTTCCTGCACGTCTATAAGCCGCGCAACTGGATCAACTGCGGCCAGGCCGGTCCGCTTGGTTGGACGCTTCCTGCGGCGCTCGGCGTGCGGGCGGCCGATCCGAACAGGAAGATCGTTGCGCTATCGGGCGACTACGACTTCCAGTTCATGATCGAGGAGCTGGCGGTCGGCGCGCAGCATAAGCTGCCCTACCTGCATGTGGTGGTGAACAACTCCTACCTCGGCCTGATCCGGCAGGCTCAGCGCGGGTTCCAGATGGACTTCGAAGTTAGCCTCGCCTTCGAAAACATCAACGCGAAGCCCGAAGGCGACGCAGTTCCGGGCTATGGAGTCGATCACGTTGCCGTTGCGGAGGGACTCGGCTGCAAGGCGATCCGGGTGAAAACGCCGAATGAGTTCAAGGACGCCTTCGCGCGGGCCCAGGCTCTCATGGCCGAGCATCAGGTCCCGGTCGTGCTCGAGTTCATCCTCGAGCGCGTGACCAACATCTCGATGGGCACGGAAGTCAATAACGTCAACGAGTTCGAAGAGATCTTGTGCCTAGACCCGTCGCTGTCGATCCGGAAGAGCGAGGACATGGGTCAAGTCGAGGTGCCGGCCAAGCAGGTGGACGCCTTCGCCGAGCGGCGCTGAATGTGGGCGATAATCCCAAAGGAATCCACAAGGAGGTTCCATGAGCAACATCGGATTTATTGGCCTCGGCATCATGGGGCGACCGATGGCCGGGCATCTTCTTGCCGGCGGGCACAAGCTCTTCGTCCACAGCCGCCGCGAACCCCCGAAGGAGCTTACGGACAAGGGCGCTGTCGCCGTTGCGAACGGCCGTGACGTTGCGCTGAACTCCGACGTGATCATCACCATGGTGCCCGACACGCCGGACGTGGAGGCCGTTCTCTTCGGTCCCGGCGGCGTCGCCGAGGGGCTCACGCCCGGCAAGATCGTCGTCGACATGAGCAGCGTCTCGCCGATCGCGACGAGGGATTTCGCGAAGAGGATCAACACGCTCGGCTGCGATTACCTCGACGCGCCGGTCTCCGGCGGCGACGTCGGCGCCAAGGCCGCGAGCCTCACCATCATGGTCGGCGGTCCTGAGGCGGCGTTCGAAAAGGTGAAGCCGATCTTCGGGCTGATGGGCAAGAACATCACGCTGGTCGGCGGCAATGGCGACGGGCAGACCACCAAGGTCGCCAACCAGATCATCGTCGCGCTGACCATCGAGGCGGTCGGGGAAGCGCTGCTGTTCGCCTCCAAGGCCGGCGCCGATCCGGCTCGGGTCCGTCAGGCGCTGATGGGCGGCTTCGCAAATTCTCGCATTCTCGAGGTGCATGGCGAGCGGATGGTGAAGCGCAATTTTGCGCCCGGCTTCCGCATCGCATTGCACCAGAAGGACCTAAATCTTGCCCTGCAGGGCGCGCGGAGCCTAGGGGTCAGTCTGCCCAACACGGCGACGTGCCAGGAGCTGTTCAACGCGGCGGTCGCCGACGGCGGCGCCGCCTGGGACCACTCGCGGATGGTGCGGGTGCTGGAGCGGCTGGCCTGTCACGAGATCGGCCAGGCGAACGCTTCCGCATGACAGGGAAGGCGATCGCGGAGGCGCTGCGGCGGCTTCGCCTTGCAACCTCAAGATTCCGAACTTTCGCGCGATGAGCCACGGAGGTCGCTTGAGGGAGGAGACTGGCGCTATGAGCGAGCATGCATTGCTGCGGCGGATGTTCGAGGCGGCAGTGAAGGCCGCCGCGGCGGATGTCGTCGTGCCGCTAAACCTGCCTCCGCCGCCGGCCGGCCGCACGGTCGTCGTCGGCGCCGGCAAGGCGGCGGCGGCGATGGCTCGCGCGGTCGACGCGCACTGGCCTATCGACCGGCCGCTTAGCGGTCTCGTTGTCACGCGCTACGGCCACGGCGTCGGGCCGATTGCGCGCATCGAGGTGGTCGAGGCGAGCCATCCGGTCCCCGATGCTGCGGGCTTGGCGGCTGCGGCCCGCATCCTCGATCTGGTGCGGGGCCTCGCTCCCGAAGATCTCGTGCTCTGCCTGATTTCCGGGGGCGGGTCGGCGCTGCTCTCTCTGCCCGCGCCGGGAATCGAACTCGCGGACAAGCAGGCTGTGAACCGCGCGCTCTTGCGCAGCGGCGCCGGCATCCACGACATCAATTGCGTCCGCAAGCACCTATCCGCAATCAAGGGCGGCCGTCTCGCCGCCGCCGCGGCCCCGGCTGAGGTGGTCTCGCTGGTGATTTCCGACGTGCCCGGCGACGATCCGTCGGTCATCGCATCCGGCCCGACCGTCCCCGACGCCACGACGCTCGCGGACGCAAGAGCGGTTCTGGAGCGCTTTGCAATCGCGCCGCCCCCGTCGGTGCAAGCGAGGCTGGCCGACCCCGCCGCCGAGACGCCGAAGCCCGGCGATCGGATCTTCACCCATACGCTGACGCGCATCGTCGCCGCGCCGCAAGCCTCGCTGGAGGCCGCGGCCGAGGTCGCCCACAAGGCCGGAGTGAAGCCTCTGATCCTGGGCGATGCGATCGAGGGCGAGGCGGCCGAGGTCGGACGCGTCATGGGCGGGATCGCCCGGCAGGTCGCCGTCCACCGCGAGCCCGCGCCGCCGCCCTGCGTGTTGATCTCCGGCGGCGAGACGACGGTGACCGTGCGAGGTCATGGATGCGGCGGGCGCAATGTCGAGTTCCTGCTCGCGCTGGCCATCGAACTGAACGGATTGCCGAACGTATACGCGCTGGCCGCAGACACCGACGGCGTTGACGGGGCAGAAGAGGTCGCCGGCGCCGTGATTGGGCCGGACACGCTCGCCCGCGCCGCCGCGCTCGGCGTCAACGCGCGTGCGCGCCTCGCCGACAACGATGGACATGGCTTCTTCGCCGCGTTGGGCGATCAGGTCATCACTGGCCCGACCCTGACGAACGTCAACGACTTCCGCGCCATCTTGATCAACCCCACATAGCGGAGGCGGCCGCAGTGGCGCGTCGTTGCGCCGAAGAAACGTCTGGTTGACAGACTTTCGTTTTCGCCGCACCTGGACGCGCTGATTTGAGACAACGGAAAATGGTTCCAGGCCAAGAGTTTAGATTTTCCGTGGCCCCGATGATGGACTGGACCGACCGCCGCTGCCGGGCGTTCCATCGCCTGATGACGCGCCGGGCGCGGCTCTACACCGAGATGGTGACGGCGGACGCAGTCGTGTTCGGACCACGCGAGCGCCTGATCGGCTTCGACGCCGCCGAGCATCCGGTCGCGCTGCAACTCGGCGGATCGGAGCCGAAGCGGCTCACCGAAGCCGCGCGCATCGGCGCCGATTTCGGTTACGACGAGATCAACCTCAACTGCGGCTGCCCGTCCGACCGGGTGCAAAGCGGCCGATTCGGCGCCTGCCTCATGCGCGAGCCAACGCTGATCGGCGAATGCGTCGCGGCCATGGCTGGCGCGGTCGCTATCCCGGTCACGGTCAAGTGCCGCATCGGCGTCGACGAGCAGGAGCCGCGCGAGGCCTTGAACGCCGTCGCCGACGCCGTGAAGGCGGCGGGGGCCGCGGCGCTGATCGTCCATGCGCGCAAAGCCTGGCTCGAGGGCTTGAGCCCGAAAGACAACCGCACCGTCCCGCCGCTAGACCATGCCCTCGTCTATGAACTGAAGCGCGCTCATGCCGACTGGCCGATTGTCATCAACGGCGGAATTGAGGGCCTCGCCGAGGCGGAGGCGCATCTTGCCCATGTCGACGGCGTCATGCTCGGCCGCGCCGCCTATCAGACCCCCGAATTGCTGCTCGCGGTTGATCCAACGATCTTCGGCGAGCCCGCGCCGTTCGCCGACGCGCTTGAGGCGCTCGAAGCGTTCATGCCGACGATCGAACGGGGCCTCGCTCGAGGCGAGCGGCTGCACGACTTCACCCGCCATCTCCTCGGCCTGTTCGCGGGACGGCCGGGCGCGCGGGCCTACCGCCGCACGCTCGCCGAGGCCGTCCGCCCGGAGGCCGGGCTTGAGACGCTCCGCGCCGCGGTCGCGATGATCGGCCGCGACGGGGCCTTGCAGGCGGCGGAGTGACCCGGGGCGGATCGCCGCGCCGCGCCCAAGCCCCATGAGACGGGCGTACTTTAAGAGCGCGCCTAGCAGCCTGTCGGACTTAACGCCGCGCCTGCGGGCACGCTAAAATCTAACGTTGATTCGCGCAGGGCGGCGGGCTTTTTTTGATGACCGATTTCCGGACGATCGATCGGCAGACGGGATATCTGCTGCCGCCTTCGGTGGACGAGTGGCTTCCGGAGAAGCATTTGGCGCGGTTCATCGTCGAAGTGATCGACGGTCTCGACTTGGGGCGGATGAGCGGGGCTTATCGAGGCTCGGGTTCGGCTTCGTATCATCCCCGGATGTTGCTGGGCCTGTTGGTTTACGGGTACGCGACGGGGGCGTTCTCCAGCCGGAAGCTGGAGCGGGCGACCTACGACTCGGTGGCGTTTCGGTTCATTGCGGCCAACGATCATCCCGACCACGACACGATCGCCGCGTTCCGGCGGCGGTTCTTGAAGGACATCGAGAAGCTGTTCGTCGAGGTTCTTCGGCTGGCGCGCGAGATGGGCGTTTTGCAGATGGGCGCGATCGGGCTGGACGGGACGAAGATCCACGCCAACGCCAGCCGGCACAGCGCGCTTTCCTATGAGTATGCGGGCAAGATCGAAGCGCAACTGAAGGCCGAAGTCGCCGATCTGCTGGCCAAGGCCGAGGCGGCGGACGCGGCCGACGTTCCCGACGGGATGTCGATCCCCGACGAACTGGCGCGGCGCGAGGAGCGCCTGCGCAAGATCGCTGAGGCGCGCGCGACGATCGAGGGGCGCGCCAGGGAGCGGCACGCGCGCGGAGAAGGCGGAGCACGACGCCAGGATGGCCGCGCGCGAGGCCTGGACCGCCGAGACCGGCAAGAAGCCCAGGGGCAAACCGCCGGCGCCGCCGACCGAAGGGCCGCTGCCGACCGATCAGGTCAATCTGACGGACGCGGCGTCGCGCATCATGCCGGCAGCCGGTGGCGGCTTCGAGCAGGGCTACGACGCGCAGGCGGCGGTCGCGGCCAGGAGCCTCCTGGTGGTGGCGGTCGACGTGGTCCAGGCGCCCAACGACAAGAACCAGGTCGAACCGATGCTGGAGAAGATCGGCGCGCTGCCCGAAGGCTTGGGCAAGGTCGACCATCTGCTGGCCGACACCGGCTATTTCAGCGCGGGCAACGTGGCCGCCTGCGAAAAGGCGGGTGTCGAGCCGGCGATCGTGATCGGCCGTCAGCCCCATCACCCGCCGCTGAGCGAGCGCTTCGCGAAGGCCCCGGCCGCGCCGGACGACCCGACGCCGGTCGAGGCGATGGCGCATCGGCTGAAGACGCCTGAGGGCCGGGCGCTCTACTCCTTGCGCAAGCAGACCCCGGAGCCGGTGTTCGGCATCATCAAATCCGCGCTCGGATTCCGTCCGTTCTCCCTGCGCGGGCTCGAAAACGTGCACGGCGAGTGGAGCCTCGTGACCATGGCCTGGAATTTGAAGCGGATGTTCGTCCTCAACCCCGCCTGTTGAGGGCGGGGCGCCTCCCGGCGCACAAACTGTCCAATCCATCGCGATCCGAAAAACCCGTCCGACAACCACTCGCAAAACTCAGTCCGACAGGCTGCTAGCTAGCTGTGAGCTTTCAGGAGGTTGTCCATTCGGTTTTGGCCGTGAAGGCTGATGTCGCCAAAACCTCAGTGATTCGCGGGGGACCGAATGGACACGCACAAGAATGCGCCTTTGACGCCGAAAGGTCGAGAGATGATGGTTCGCGCCGTGTTGGACTGCGGGCTGTCCAAAGCGGCCGCCGCGCGCCAGTTCAACACCACGCCCAAGACTGTCGCGAAATGGGTCCGGCGCTTCCGCGCCGAAGGCGTCGACGGTTTGCACGACCGCTCGTCAAGGCCCCTTTCATCGCCAAGCCAAACGCCGCCGGCCACATGCGCGGCGGTCGAGGCTTTGCGCAGGCAGCGCCATCCTGGCAAGCAGATCGCCGCCGAGGTCGGCGTTTCGGCGGCGACGGTCAGCCGGATCCTGCGGCGGCTCGGGCTTAACCGGCTCTCGTCCCTGGAGCCGGCCGAGCCGATCCGGCGCTATGAGCGCGCGACGCCTGGCGAGCTCATCCATATCGATATCAAGAAACTCGGCCGGATCGGCTCGGTGGGACACCGGATCACGGGGCGGCGAACAGGCGCGGTCAACCGCCACCTCGGCATTGGCTGGGAGTTTGTCCACGTCTGCATCGACGATGCATCCCGCATCGCCTTTAGTCAGGTCATGAAGGACGAAAGAAAATCCAGCGCAATCGCCTTCCTTGCGGCGGCGGTGGCCCATTACGCAAGCCTCGGCGTCAAGGTCGAGCGCGTCATGACTGACAACGGATCGTGCTATCGCTCGCGAGCCTTCGCGCAGGCGTGCAAGAAGCTTGGCCTCAAGCACATCAGAACCAAGCCTTACACGCCCAAAACGAACGGAAAGGCCGAACGCTTCATCCAGACCAGCCTACGGGAATGGGCCTATGCGCAGGCCTACAACAGCTCAGACGAACGCACCGCCGAGCTGCCCCGATGGCTCCATCGATACAATTGGCATAGACCCCATGGCAGCCTGGACGCCAAGCCCCCCATCAGCCGACTTGCCCTTTCCAAGGACAACCTGTTGAGGCTCCACAGCTAGCTAACGCTATAAGGGCCAAGTGTTGCGCCGCGAGACCCAATGCGCTGCTGCCGGTGACCGGGACGGACCGTGTGCTGGACGGGGCCGAGGCCGATCTCGCCGATCCGCTACCGGTCGAAGTCCAACGCTTGGCGCCCAAGAGAGATGTTGCCCGAAGAGAGACGTCTGCTGAAGGGAACGTCTCCGGCCGCAGATTGACGGCAATGATCTCCCGGCCCTATGGTAAAATTGCGCTACGCGGCCAACTCGAGCAGAATGACGCTTGGCTTCGGGAAGCGGACCCGCTTATAGGCGCAAGTAAATTTGCGGCCAGGGAGCTAACGCCATGTCCCGGCATAGATCGCCCGAGGAGGCTTTGGATTCAAAGCTGCTGAGAGGTCCTGAGAATAGTCATACCCCGCTGTCGGTAGAAAGACGAACGCTGCTCCTGGGCGCGGCTGCTGTCGCCGCAGGCGCGCTCTCCTCTCAGGCCTCCGCCGCGCCTGAGGCCCCTGACCTCTCTGCGGCCTTGGCGAAATTCCGCGCCACCGTTCCGAGCCACTTCGATCGCGAGTACGTCGAGAACGCGGTGGTCCCATTCTTTCTCGGCAGCATCTTTGCTGGCGAGCGCCCGATCCTTCCCATGATCGACCTTCCTCTCACCAAACAGGATGCAATCCCATATGACTTTTGGGGGATGCTCTACGAAGACTGGAAGCCGACCCCGTCGGAAGGCGTCACCGTTTTCCTCGAGGGGCTGGAGAACCGCGGCGACAATAATCTGCGCAAGCGCATCTATTTCACCGGCGTCACGCCCGACCTCTATGCCCCGAAGTACCAGGCCAAGGTCGTCGCGTTCTTCGACAAGCTCCTCGACCCGAAGAACGCCGACAAGCCGTTCATGCGCCACTACCTCGACTACTATTGGGACATCTATTGGGATCTGCATCTCGGCGTGAAGGGCGACGCGGTGCCGCCTCAAGTCCGCACGATCGGGGAGGCCTTCAACACCGTGCTCGCCTATCGCAATCCCCTGCATGAGATCGTCTATGAAAACTATATGACCGTGAGAGCGCTCCGTCCGTTCCTGACAAAATGGATCGACGCAAGGCTCGACGATATCGAGAACGGCCGGGTTTCCGATCCCGACAAGACCATCGCCTATTACTGGCTCAAAAACGCGGGCGACGGAAAATATTTCGCCAAGAAGGACGTCGTCTTCGAATGCTTCCATAATTTCGTGGCGCTGAGCCAGTGGGGCAATTCCATCTTCGGCATCATGACCCGCCTCAACGAAAATGGCGGCGATCCTGCGGTGCGGGCAGCCTTCCAAAAGACGATGAGCGGGGACTTCGACAACGCCAACGGAGCGCCCTACACGCCCCTTGAGCTTCTCGTGATGGAACTCTTCCGCACCATCTCGCCCAACGGCGGCAGCATCTCGGCGATCACGGACACAAGGGCGTCGTCCTTCTACGGCGGCTCCCCGTTCGCCCAGTTCGGCGTGCCATACGAACGGCACTCCTACATGAATACGCCGCACACCGAGACGAGCTTCGACACGCGCTTGTGGAAAGAGCCTGAGCGGTTCGACCCCGAACGCTACCTGAGCGCGCCGACCAGCGCCGAGATCGACGAGGCGAAATGCAAGCAGATCGGACTGCCGCGTTGCCCCTTCGACATTACGACCCTTCCCGTCAGCGACGGGCGCAAAACCGGCATCACCAATAGCGGCTTCGGCACAGTGTTCGCCGTGTTGGACGGAAAGCCGGCGCCGGTATGCGACTATGCCGGATTCGCACCGTTCGGTTTCGGCTATCGACGCTGCCCGGGAGAGCAACTGACGATCGACGTGTTCGCGGATTTTCTGCGCAAGGTGAAGCGCGACAAGATCGTATTCCACAATCTCAATCAGCCAAGACCCGGAAGGGTTCCGGTGGGGCCAGGCGCCGTGATCGACGACGACATCGGATTCTCGAGGTCCGCGTAAGCGCATCCGTCGAACCGCGCGCCTTCCGAAGCGAGGGCGCAAATTGCGATGCAGGCGGAAAGCATGCGTCCGGCGAAGCGATTGAGGATGCTCGCAAGTCTGTGCGTCGCGGCGCTTTCATGGCCCGGCGGGGCTGCCAACGCTGGCTCGGCGCGCGACTACCTCAATGCGCCGGTCGACACTTGGCTCCTCAACTACAACGCAAGCTATACGACCTCCGTTACGCTCGAGGACGGCACAGACACGGTTCCCGGGGTTCGCTCCAACGTGCTCGCCCAGTCGGTCGTTCTGACCCGCGTCATGGATTACTGGGGCCGCACCGGAGGCTTCTCGATCGTTTTGCCCTATGCGCTCATCGACACGAGCGCCGGCCCATTCCGCGCCAGCACGAACGGCTTCTCCGATGTCGGCTTCCTTTGGCAAATGAACATTTTTGGCGGACCGGCGCTAACCCGCGAAGAGTTTCGATCCTTCGTCCCCCAGACCTTTTCAAGCTTCCATTTGCTCGTGACGACGCCGCTTGGAACCTACCAGCCGAACTCTCCGATCAACCCCAGCGCGAACCGCTGGATGGTTTCTCCCACTGTCAATTTGAGCTACACGCCCGATCAAGGCTGGACATGGATCGAGACCTACATTTCGGGACGAATCTTCAGCGACAACAGCAATTACCTCGTGAACTCGGCGCAGACGCTGTCGCAAAAGCCGATCTTGCGACTCGAGGAGCACCTGAGCCGCAATGTCATGGACGCCTTTTGGCTTTCGGCGGACGCCTATTACAATCTCGGCGGAGAGACGAGCATCGACGGGATCGAGCAGGACAACATGGCGAACACGCTTAGGATTGGAGGGGGAATGGGACTGCGGCTATGGCGTGGGGCCGATCTCGGGCTGAACTACGAGCGCGTCGTCGCCAAACCTGCAAGCGAGCCGTATTCGCAAACTGTGCGATTTACCGTGAGGCAACTTTGGTAGGAGGGTCCTGCGCCGTCCAACGGCGAAACCGGAAAGTCCGCTTCGGAGCCGATCTGACCGGGTTCGCCGCGCTGTCGGCCAATGATATGTTTCCGGGTAATTAGCTCGGGTTGGCGATTTTGGGCCACCAGTGGAAGCCGGCCTGGCTCTTGATCTTTTCGCGCTCGGTGGCGAGAGCGGCGCATCGCATCGAGATGATTTGGTCGAGAGCCTCGAGGGTGGGGATGTGCTTGTTGACGATGGGCTCGTCGACCAGCGTCCACAGCGTTTCAGCCGGCTGCACTTCCGGGGTGTAGGCGGGCTGGAAAACGAGGCGCAGGCCGTCCGGCACGGCGAGCCCGGCCTCGCCGTGCCAGCCGGCGTTGTCGAGCACGAGGACGATGCGCCGCTCCCGCCCGGCGCCGGCCTCTTCGGCGAACAGGCGCAGCAGCGCCTCGAAGAACGGCTTGGACACGCCGTTCGAGACGTACCAGAAGCATTCGCCGGTGGCCGGCGAAACGAACGCCCGTGACATAGAGCCATTCGAAGCGATGATGGCCGTGCGCGATCGGCCGCTCGCCGACCGCCGCCCAGACGCGGCGGGTCACCGGCTTCAGGCCGGGCCGGTGCTCGTCGGTCGCGAACGTCTCGATCGGCGTGTCGGGGTGGCGCGCCGCCTCCTCGACGACGATGTCGGCCGCTTTTTTTGAAGATGTCTTGCTCCTCGGGAGTCGCCGCCTTCGGGTTGCGCGGCCGAGGCTTCTGAATCGACCATGCGATCGCCCGCAACGCCTCCCAGCCGCGTTGCGGCGCCAGCGAGGCCAAGCCCAGTTCGCCCGCCATCCAGTGCGCCACCTTGCCGCTCGTCCGTACGCCCCCGCCAGGCGGGGGATCGGCAAGACGAACCCGCAAACGCTCCAGCACCTCCGGCTTCAAGACCGTCGCCGCCGCTCCGTTGCCCCGACGCAGGTCCCCCCAACGCCGGAGGCCCAAACGCGTTGTAGCGCTCCAGAAGTTGTTCAATCCAGCGCTGACCGAACGAGGTCATCGCCGCCACTTGGCCGACCGTGTGGCCTTTCGCCAAAAGCCAGATCGTCTGAAAATGCCGCGACGACGTCACATCCCCACACGCTTCGTAACGCGCCTCCAACGCCGCAACGCTCAGATGATCGGCAACGTGAACCATGCCCGCCTCCCGCGAATCATGGCCGTTCCATCTACCAGCACTTAACCGCGACGGGAATCCAACCCACGCCGAGTCAATCAGGCGGAAACCGTATTATAGGTCTTAGTCGCGACCTGACCGGATCGCCTCTCGAGGTATTCAGAGATCAGCGCGTCTAGCGTCCGCGGTACATCGATACCCGCCCGCGCCCGCCGCTGCTCGAGCGCCGGGTCCCTGCCCTCCCTCACAACCGATTTCATCTCGGCGAGCTTGGCCCGCGCGGCCCCGAGAGACACCGCGGGGAAGCTCCCGATGCGAATGCGGCGGGCCGCCTTGTCGCCCTGGCGGCGGAGCCGGGCCTGGAATGCTTCATTCCGCTCGGCTCGAGACACATCGTCAGCCCGTCGCCGAGCGCGATCCACGTCCGCTCAGGCGGCGCCGCGAGATTGCGCAGATAGACCGCCAATCCCTTGTCGGTTTTCGGAAGTTCCTTTGCCGCATCGCCCATCTGGCCGCCTCGCGACGCACAACGGCGAGACACATATTCCCTGAAAGGGTGTGTCTCGCAATAACCGGCGGCGTACGCCAATGGAGGCCGTGTGCAAGAGAAAAAGAGACACGCGCTGCGGCGGCTCCCTTGAGATCATGGGCCTTCCAGTTCAAGTGTCTTGACTATTGGCTGGCGACTCCGGCAGGGCTCGAACCTGCGACCTGCCGCTTAGAAGGCGGCCGCTCTATCCAACTGAGCTACGGAGCCTTTAATTTCGCAGTTGACGTATCGCTTCAATGCGACCACGGAACGACGCGGTTCGGCAGAAAATTGTCAGAATAGGACAGGATCTTGCGTGTCTCCGGCTTCGGTTCTTCGACGCGATAGGGGATTCCGTTGCGCTCGGCATAGGCGACCGCCTCGTCCTTCGAATCGAAGCGCAGCTTGACTTGCGACTTCATGTCGGACGAGCTCGTCCAGCCCATCAGCGGCTCGATCGCGCGCGGGAGTTCTGGCTCGTATTCGAGAACCCATTTGTCCTTCGCCTGCCCCGACTGCGTGGCGGTGCGGGCGGGAAGATAGATGCGAGCGGTCATGGTGCGGCTCTTCGAGACGACGTTAGAAAGCTCAAGTGGTCGGGGCAGCCGGATTCGAACCGGCGACCTGAAGTACCCAAAACTTCCGCGCTACCGGGCTGCGCTATACCCCGAATTCGACCGCGTGGCTAACATGGGGCCGATCCGCGGACAAGGGGATCGCGCCCCGTCGCCGCGCGATGGCTCGTCGGGAAACGGGCGTCGCTCCGCAACCCGCCCGCCCCCGGCCCGCCCTCACTTCTCCGGCAACGCCAGCCGGATGTGGAGTTCGCGCAACTGCTTCGCCGTCACCGGAGCGGGGCGCCCATCATGAGGTCCTCGGCGCGCTGGTTCATCGGGAAGAGCACGACTTCGCGTAAATTCTCCTCGCCCGCCAGCAGCATGACGATGCGGTCGACGCCGGGCGCGATGCCGCCGTGCGGCGGGGCACCGCACTGGAAGGCGCGGTACATGCCGCCGAATTTCTGCAACAGCACGTCCTCGCCGTAGCCGGCGATCTCGAAGGCTTTGCGCATGATGTCGGGGCGATGGTTGCGGATCGCGCCGGACGACAGCTCGACCCCGTTACAGACGATGTCGTACTGGAAGGCCTTGATGCTCAGGATCTCACGTCGATACCTGCCGTCTTCATTTAGGTCCCGATTTCGGTCCCCTTCATCGAATCCAACAATTTGCGAGCGGCCGCCGGTCTGCAGTTGGAGGAAGGCCTCTGGGGGATAATTCGGCATGGAGAACGGGTTATGGGAGAAGTCGATCCTCTTCTCCTCCTCGTTCCACTCGTACATCGGGAAGTCGACGATCCAGCAGAACTCGAACACGTCCTTGCGGATGAGGTCGAGGTCCTGCCCGACCCTGTTGCGTGCGGCGCCCGCAAACTTGGCGAACTTTCGCGGGTCGCCCGCGACGAAGAAAGCTGCGTCGCCGGCCGTGAGGTGGAGCTGTTGGCGAATCGCCTCAACGCGCTGTGGGCCGATATTGGTTGCGATTGGTCCGGCGGCCTCAAAATATCGGGCAAACCAAAAGGCTGCGTCAGACGTCATTCCTTTTCCTTGCAAATCCCTGACAAAGAAACGGATGGCATTGCGGTCAATATCGTAGAGTTCAGAACCAAGCGCTGCGAAATCCTGTCGGCGGGACACCGACTTCGCCTCTTGAATAATGTCGGCAGGCAGAGTCTTGGTCAGCCGAACGTGCTCTTCGTCGGCCTTCAGGCCTTGCTTCGGCCGCCAAAATATGTAGCCGAGGCCCGGCTGGCCCTCGCTCTGCGCCCAGGAGTTCATCCGGTCGGCGAAGGTGCGCTGGCCGCCGCCGAGCGCCGGGATCGCCCAGACTTCGGTCTCGGGCGTTTCGAGCATGCGGGCGAACACTTTGAAGCCCGACCCGCGAAAGCATTCCGAGACGTCCTGCATGACGATCGGGTTGCGGAGGTCGGGCTTGTCCGAGCCGTACTTCCGCATGGCGTCGGCATAGGAGATGCGGAGAAACGTCTGGGTGACCGGCCGGCCAGCCCCGAATTCCTCGAACACGCCGCGCAAGACCGGCTCGACCGCGGCGAACACGTCCTCCTGCGTGACAAAGCTCATCTCGACGTCGAGCTGGTAGAATTCGCCCGGGCTGCGGTCGGCGCGCGCGTCCTCATCGCGAAAGCAGGGCGCGATCTGGAAATAGCGGTCGAAGCCCGCGACCATCGTGAGCTGCTTGAACTGCTGCGGCGCCTGCGGCAACGCGTAGAATTTTCCGGGATGCAGGCGTGAGGGCACGAGAAAGTCGCGCGCCCCTTCCGGGCTCGACGCCGTCAGGATCGGCGTCTGGAACTCGAAGAAGCCTTGCGCCTTCATGCGCGCGCGCAAGGAATCGATGATCCGTCCGCGCAGCATGATGTTCTCATGCAGCTTCTCGCGGCGAAGATCGAGGAAGCGGTACTTGAGCCGGATGTCCTCGGGATACGGCTGGTCGCCGAACACCGGCATAGGCAGATCGCCGGCTGGGCCCAAAACCTCGATCTCGCGCACGTAGACTTCGACGAGCCCCGTCGCCATCTCGGGATTTTCGGTGCCGGGGGGGCGCTTGCGCACCGTCCCATCGACGCGGATCACGAATTCGGAGCGCAGCTTCTCGGCCTCATGGAAGGCGGGCAAGTCCGGATCGACCACGCATTGGGTGACGCCGTAATGGTCGCGCAGGTCCATGAACAGCACGCCGCCGTGGTCGCGGATGCGGTGGCACCAGCCGGACAGGCGAACCGCCTCGCCCTCCTGGCCGAGGCCAAGAGCGCCGCAGGTGTGCGTGCGATAGCGATGCATGGGGCGTAGGTCTCGCTGTTTGGATTGGTTTTTAAGAGCGCGCTGCCTAGCGGAAAATGCGGCGAGGGGGAAGCGGCAAGCCGCCTTCGGCCGCTCGCCACTCTTGGCCCCTCCGCCGCCTCGCAGGACACAGCGTCGTATGTCCAGCCGGATTCAGACTGGAGGAGCCACCTTCATGACCTATGGAGTGTAGCTGTCGAACCCGCATCCGGCATAGACGTCCTTGAGGTTGTCGACCAGCAAATGCGCCGTGTGGTCGGGCGCCGGAGGTGCGATCGTCAGGTCGGAATCGAGCTTCAGATCGCAAGGGACCTGCCCGCTCTGGGTTGCGTCGAACGACGTGAAAACGGCGCCTGAGACTGTTGATCGATGTCTTCGAGGGTCCATTTACTGTCGGTGACGAGGCGCGTAGGCTTTGCGCACTCCCGCCCTTTTCGGAAAGAGCCATGACTGCGCAGACCGCCCCGCCGTCTCCCCTCCTCCGCCGCGACGACGCTGCGGGCCTCACGACCCTCACCCTGGCCGCGCCGCAGAACCGCAACTCCCTCAGTCTTGCCATGATCGACACGCTGATCGTCGCCTTCGCCGACATCGCCAAGGACGACGCCGCGCGGGTCGTGATTCTTGCCGGCGACGGGCCGGTGCTCAGCGCGGGCCACAATCTTAAGGAAATGCAGGCGCATAGGGACGATCCTGACCGGGGCCGCGCATATTGCGAGCATCTTTTCGCGCGATGCTCGGTCTTGATGCAGTCGATCGTCGCGCTGCCGAAGCCGGTCATTGCCGCTGTCGAAGGCGTCGCCACGGCGGCCGGTTGCCAGCTCGTCGCCACCTGCGATCTCGCGGTCGCGGGCGAGCGGGCGCAATTCGCTCTGTCCGGCGTCAACGCCGGACTGTTCTGCTCGACGCCCCTCGTCGCAGTGGGCCGCGCCGTCTCGCGCAAGGCGGCGATTGAGATGGCGCTCACAGGCCAGCTCTACAGTGCCGCCGACGCCCTGCGCTTCGGTCTCGTCAACCGCGTCGCGCCGGAAGGCCAGGCGCTGGCGGAGGCGCGGGCCCTGGCGAGGACCATCGCTCAGCATTCCGCGGCTGCGCTCGCGATCGGCAAGCGCGCCTTCTACGAACAGATCGAAGAGCCGCTGGACGTCGCCTATTCGCTCGCGGCGAAGGCGATGGTCGACAATCTGGCCGAGCCGGACTGCATCGAGGGCATGGCCGCCTTCATCGAAAAGCGCCGGCCCAACTACGGAGCCACACGTGGCGGCGGTTGACGGTCTGAGCGACGAGGCGATCCGGTCGATTCTGACGAACGTGCGGACGATTGCCGTCGTCGGCGCATCGCCCAATCCGATGCGGCCCTCCAACGAGGTCCTGGGCTTCCTCGTCGAACGTGGTTACGAAACCTACCCCGTCAATCCCGGACACACGGGCGCCCTCATCCGCGGCCGCCGCGTCAGCGCACGCCTCGCTGATGTTCCGGCGGGGATCGACATGGTCGACGTCTTTCGCAACTCCGCCTTCGCCGGCGGCGTTGTGGACGAAGCCTTGGGGCTTGACCCCCTGCCCCGCGTCATCTGGATGCAGCTCGGCGTCGTGGATCAAGCCGCCGCCGAACGCGCCCGCGCGAAAGGTGTAACGGTCGCGATGAACCGCTGCCCGAAGATCGAGTCTCGACGGCTGTTCGGCCGGGCGGCTTGAGGCGCGCGATCCGGATCTCGGCGTCGGGCGGTCGGCGTGGGGCAAACGGGCGCTCTGGGGGCGCCGGCCGTCGCAGTCGCGCATCGAAACGGGCCTTCCCTCAATTGTTGACACCGACCTCAATTGTTGAGACCGAATTATTTATATCACAGCATGACTTTGTCGACGGAAAGTGGTACTGGTCAACTTATGACGGGGCGCGCCCTTGCCGGGGAATGAGCAGGGGGTGTGAGGATCGGGAGGCCGCCGTCAAGGAGGGATTTCGTGCAATATTATGATTTTGAGATCCTGCAAGGTAGCGACGTTATTTCTTCGGAAAGGCTGGTGGCGCTAGACAGCTCCCGCGCCGCCTGGCCGAAAATCGTAAAGATTGCAACGAAGCTCGCTGAGCCCGGCTACAGCATTCGGGTGCGCGAGCATGAAGGAGAAACCGTTATCCTGATCGGCGCGGCCGCGGCGCGCCGCTTTCCTGAGCTTGCCGAATGCGCATGAGGGCGGGCTGAAAGCTAACCAAGGATGTCACGCAGCGTCCGCATGAGGACGCGAGCGCCGATTGCGATCAGTTGGTCAGGAAAGTCGTAATCGGGGTTGTGCAGTCCGGGGCAGGCCTCGCCCGCCCCGAGGAGAAACATCGCCGACGGAGTGATATGAGGCGGCCGAACTGGCCGAAATCCTCGGATGCAAGCATCGGCAGATGGCGGTCGTCGAAGGTCAAGCCCTCGGCCTCGAGCGAGCGGGCGAGTCGGTCGACCGCATTCGGATCGTTCTCGCAGTGAGCGAAGGTATCTGCGTGCCGGATTGAAATCTGGAGGTTATTGTCTGCCGCCGTGCGGTGCGCAAGCGCTTCGGCGGCGCTACGCAAACTCTCCATCCGCGCATCGGTCAGCGTTCGCAGCGTCACCCAGATCTCCGCCGAGCCGGGCGCGACCCCGAAGTTTTCGCGCCCATCTCGGCGTGGGTCACCGTGACCATCGCGAAGCCGTCGTTGAGCGGGCCCGGGGTCCCGAGCGAGGTCAGCGCGGGCATGAGGCTCGTAACCGCCGCCATCGGCGAGACGCCCAACTGCGGCGTCGAAGCATGTGACGTCTTGCCCAGAAGCGCGATCCGCATTCCGAGCGAGGCGCAATTGACTGGACCCGCCTTGAGCGCCGCCCTGCCGAGCGCCATGCCGGGCATATTGTGCCAGGCGAACGCCATGTCGGGCGCGATCTCCTTGAATTTCGGGTCGGCGATCACGGCGGCGGCGCCAGACCCGTCCTCCTCGGCGGGCTGAAACAGGAGGACCGCGCGTCCGCGCTTCGGCCTCTCGGCGGCGAGACCGCGCGCGAGCGCCGCCAATGTCGCCATGTGACCGTCGTGTCCGCAGAGATGCGCCTTTCCCGGCGTCCCTGACCGATGCGCGAAACTGGACGTCTCCTCGATCGGCAAGGCGTCGAGTTCGGCGCGAAAGAGTATCGTCCGTCCCGGCTTGGCCCCGTCATAGACGGCCGCGACGCCATGCCCGCCCAATCCCGTGAGCAGCCGGTCTGGCCTCGTCGGCTCAAGGAAGCGACAGACTTCGCGCGCCGTCCCCGCCTCCTCGCCGGAAAGCTCGGGCGCGCGGTGCAGCTTGCGCCGCCATGAGGCGAGCTCCGCCACGTCGTCGCCGGTGAGGAACATGATCGATTACGCCGCCGCTGGGGCGCGGGCGCGGAGCAGCATCCCGTAGAGGTCGCGTGGGTCGTCGGGGTCGGCGAGCAGGTCGAGATTGACGAAATGGCCGGTGCGTTCGAGCTGGTCGCGAATGTAGCGCAGCGCCGAAAAGTCCTCGATCGCAAAGCCGACGCTGTCGAACAGCGTGATCTCATGATCGTCCCGCCGTCCGGGCGCCTGCCCTGCGATCACCTGCCAGAGCTCGGTCACGGGGTGGCTGTGATCGAGCTGCTGGATTTCGCCTTCGATCCGGGTCTGCGGCGCATATTCGACAAAAACGTCCGAGCGCAGGAGGATGTCCCGCGCAAGCTCGGTCTTGCCGGGAGAATCCCCGCCGATCGCGTTGATATGAACGCCTGCGCCGATCATGTTGTCGGTCAGGACCGTCGCTTTGCGCTTGTCGGCCGTCGACGTCGTGACGATCTCTGCGCCGAGGATCGCCTCCTCGCTGCTCCGGCAGGAGATGACCGCGACCCCCGACCCGACCAGATTCCTCGAGGCCTTCTTCGTCGCAGCGGGGTCCATGTCGTAAATCCTGACGGTCTCGATTCCGCAGAGCGTCTTGAAGGCCAGAGCCTGGAACTCGCATTGCGCGCCGGCGCCGATGATCGCCATTGTGCGTGCGCTGCGCGGCGCGAGATATTTTCCTGCGAGCGCCGAGGTCGCCGCCGTGCGCATCGCGGTCAGGATCGTCATCTCGGAAATCAGCATCGGATAGCCGCTATCGACATGCGAGAGCACGCCAAACGCCGTCACGGTCTGGCGCCCCTCGCGCGTGTTCTTCGGATGTCCGTTCACGTATTTGAAACCGTAGGTCTTTCCGTCGCTCGTCGGCATGAGCTCGATCACGCCTTCGGACGAATGGGCCGGGATGCGAGGCGTCTTGTCAAACAGCTCCCAGCGGCGGAAGTCCTCTTCGATGTAGGCGGCGAGCTCCGCGATCATCCGCTCGACGCCGATCTCCCAGATGATCCGCATCATGTGGTCGACGCTGATGAACGGAACGAGGCTCAGGAGCCCGGGGCCAGGCGCAGACATGCTGTCTCCTGCTTGAACATTAGCGGCGAGCGAGGCGGACATTGCGCTCGCCAGCTGGCCCATCGCTTGCATTGTCGCCATCATTGTGGCGAACATTGTGGCGAAGGCCAACTCGGCCCAAGCGCGACGATGGCCGAGGGCGCAGCCTGCGGGCTCGCCGACGTGGGCGCCCCAACGGAATTCGAGGAGGCCTTGAGAGATGACCGCCGCCCTTAACAATTCGATCGCCGCCATGCTGCCGGAACTGACCGAGTGGCGGCGCGACCTCCACCGCCATCCTGAGCTTCAATATGATCTGCCGCGAACGTCCCGCATCGTCGCCGAACGGCTGAGGTCGTTCGGCTTCGACGAGGTCGTCGAAGGCGTCGCCAAGACCGGCGTCCTCGGCGTCCTGCACGGCGCCAGAGGAGCGGCGCGAAGCGCGGACAAGCGCGCGCTCTTTCGCGCCGACATGGACGCGCTGCCGATCGAGGAGGCGAGCGGAGCGGACCACGCGTCGACGAACCCCGGACGCATGCACGCCTGCGGCCATGACGGGCATACGACGATGCTGCTCGGCGCCGCCCGCCATCTCGCCGAGACGCGCGCCTTCGACGGCACGCTCGTCTTCTGCTTCCAGCCGGCCGAGGAAGGTGGAGCCGGAGCACAGGCGATGATCGATGACGGCATGCTCGAGCGCTTTCCTGTCAAGGGCGCCTACGCCGTGCATAACTGGCCGGGCATGCCGGTTGGGCGCTTCGGCGTCGTGCGCGGGCCCGCGATGGCCTCAGCCGAAGCGTTCTACATCACGGTCGACGGAATCGGCGGGCACGCCGCGATTCCCCACAAGACGCGCGATCCCATCGTGGCGGCGAGCCATATCGTCGCCGCTGTCCAGACGATTGTCTCGCGCGCCGTCGATCCGGCCGACAGCGCGGTCGTCTCCGTGACCTCGATCCACGGCGGAGAGGCTTTTAACGTGATTCCGGACCGGGTCGAGATGAAGGGCACGGTCCGCACGTTCTCGGAAGAGGTCTCGCAGACGATCGAGGCCGAGCTCAAGCGCATTTGCGAGCGGACGGGCGAGGCGTTCGGAACCAGAGCGCGCTTCCATCGGCCGCCGCTCATCCCCTACCCGCCGACGGTCAACCATCCGGATGAGACCGAACTTGCGCTTCGGGCGATGCGCGCCGTCGCGGGGCCGGACGGGGTCAGGGACGACCTCCGGCCGGTCATGGGCGCCGAGGATTTCGCCTTCGTCCTGAGGCGTGTGCCCGGGGCCTACATTTTCGTTGGCAACGGCGACACCGCCGGACTTCACAATCCGAAATACGACTTCAACGACGCCGCCATTCCGCACGGCGTCGCCTACTGGACCGAACTTGCGCGCCAAGTGCTGCCAGCGTGAGCGGCGGCGGCCAAGGCGTTGCCTCAGTCGTCAGCGCCCAGTTTCTGCAAATCTTCGCCTTTGAGGGTCATTTTCAGAATGTCATGCCAAGCGTCTCTGGCCTCTGATTTGGAGACGACTTTATCGTCCGACCTCAGCTTGAAGACGAGCGTATACGGGGTCGTGATATTTCGGGTGGTCGATGTCCAATCTACCACCGTGAATGTGCTCAAAGCGGGGTCGATCGTCGCCGGAGTCGTGCTAACTTTTATATCGGACGATTTCTTGGTTCCCTCGCGAATGGCCGCGAGCGCCTTATCGATCCGCTTCCCGTCGCCTTGAAGCGTAAACTCTACAATCTGGTTTGGATCGTTCTTCGCGGATCCGGCGAGGTTGTATTCGATAGCCTGCTTCATGATCATGGCGCGGAAGCCCACCCGCTGGTCATTGCCGGTGACCTTTCCCGAGATAGCTTGTGTTGGTTGCTTGGCTGCGCTCCCGAGGCATATCCCCATGAGCGCGGTCGTGGCCGCCAACAAGATTGCGATAGCGCCAAGAAGTCTTTTCATGCCCGCCTCCTCCACCCCTCTGCGCAAGACGGCGCTCGCGTCCCTTAAAAATCGGGACCGAGCTTGCGCCGACTTCTTCGCAGCGTAAATTCGCCCGACGGAAGCGCATAATCCATCCAGCGAACTGACAGCGCAAGTCCCGACCTCATGTCCGCCTCGGATGAGCAGGCGCCTCCAAACTCAAATCTCGAACTCGACCCCGATCTCCATGATCTGCGCGCCCGGAATCTTGAAATACGCGCCCGGCCGCTGGGCGTTGTGGTGCATGAAGGCGAAAATCGCCTCGCGCCAGCGCGCAAGCCCCGGGCGGCGCCCGGACGGGATGATCGTCTCGTGGCCGGTAAAGTAGATCGCCCGGCCGAGATCGAACCTCGGGATCTTGCCCAGCGCTATCGCATCGGCAAGCCCCTCGGGGACGTCGGGTTGCTCCATAAAACCGAAGCGAAGTTCGACGCGGATGACGCCCTCGGCGATCGGCGTCACGATGATCCGATCCTCGTCTGGCACGCGCGGCCACTCCGTCGTGGTCACCGCGACAAGAAACACGTTTTCATGCAACACATGATTACACTTGACGTTGTGCGAAAGCGCGATCGGCACCCCCTTGGCCATGCGGCCGAGCACAATGGCCGTCCCCGGGATGCGGGAGGGCGGGTTGCAGCGGAGGCGCTCGACGAAGTCCTGCGAACGTTCGCGCACCTCGAGCCGCACCGCGTCCATGACCTCCTCGCCCTTGCGCCAGGTCAGCATCAGAAACGAGATGACGAAGGCGATCAGCAACGGGAACCAGCCGCCCTCGAAGAGCTTGGTCGAGGTCGAGGCGAAAAACAGCAGGTCGATGACGAGAAGACTGCCGTTGACCGTGTAGACGATCGCGGGATGGTGCTTCCAGTGGAGCGCCACGAAGGTCGCCATCAGTGTTGTGATCACCATCAAGAGCGAAACGGCGATGCCATAGGCGCCGGCCAGGGCGTCCGATGAGCCGAAGGCGAGCACGGCGGCGAGCGTGCCCGCGGCGAGCGCCCAGTTGACGAAGGGAACGTAGATCTGGCCGATCTCGCGGCCCTCGGTATGGACGACCTTCATACGCGGAAGAAAGCCAAGATTGATCGCCTGCTGCGTTAAGGAATAGGCGCCGGAGATGATCGCTTGGGAGGCGATGATGGTCGCGACCGTCGCAAGGACGATGAGAGGATAATGCGCCCATTGGGGGGCGAGCGCATAGAACGGGCCGTCGATGGCGCCGGGCTCAGCGAGGAGCAGGCCGCCCTGGCCGAAATAGTTGAGGGTAAGCGCCGGCAACGCCACGCCGAACCAAGCGACGCGGATCGGAAATGGCCCGAAATGGCCCATGTCGGCGTAGAACGCCTCGCCGCCGGTCACCGCCAGGAACGCGCCGCCGATCACGACGAAGGCCAACGGCCCGGTATGCCAAAGATAGGTGATGGCTGGCAAGGGACTGAGCGCGGCCAGCACCGCCGGCGTCCTGACGATTCCTACGATGCCGAGCGCGCCGGCGGAAATGAACCAGATCAGCATGACGGGCCCGAATATGCCGCCGATCCACGAGGTGCCGTTGCGCTGGATGAGAAACAGGATGGCGAGGATGACGACCGTTAGCGGAACGACGAGATGCTCCATGTGGGGCGCATAGAGCTTCAGCCCCTCGATCGCGCTCAAGACCGAAATCGCCGGCGTGATCGTTCCATCGCCGTAAAGGAGGGTCGCCCCGACGAGGCCGATCACAACCAGAGCGGCGCGCCATGTGTTGCGCTTGGCGCGGCGCGGGCTGACCAGGGCGAGCAGCGCCAGAATGCCGCCTTCGCCGTGGTTGTCGGCGCGCATGATGAGGATCGCGTATTTGATCGAGATGACGACGATCAACGACCAGAAGATCAGCGACACGATGCCGAGGACGGCTTCCGCGGTCACCTCGCCTGTGGGGCTGGCGGATTTGGCGGCGACATTGAGGGTGTAGAGCGGGCTCGTGCCGATGTCGCCGAACACGACCCCCATGCAGGCGAGCGCCACCGGCGCCCACGAGGGCCGCGTTTCCTCCCGGCTCGCCGCGTCGATCTTGGCGGTCGCACTCATTGTAGAGCGCCCCTGACTGGACGCGGACGCTAGCGCAGCCGCAGACGCTCGTAAACGGGTCTGATCGACCCGGCTGCGGACGCGGGGATCGCAACTCCCGTCACTTCGACTTGAACACCCCGGTCAAGAATTCCAGGACCGCCGCGTCGGTGGCGGCGGCGGCCGCCGCGTTGTAGCCGATATGCGCGCCCTTCTTGTCGCAGGGATCTGCCGAAGCCCACGGCGCGCCGGTCGCCGTGTCGATCAGCGCGCCTGTCTTGTTTTCGACGATCTCGCACTCGGTCGTCTGCGCGTCGGGCAGGAACAAGGGCTTCGAGGGCAGCGAGGGCATGTCGAACGCGTGATAGGCGTCCGGCAAGGCGCTGATCTCGGCGTCTTTTCCCGCTTTCTTCAGGCGTTCGACGTAGTCCTTGCAAGGTCCAATCGGCACATAGTCGTCAATCGCGCCATGAAAGATTCGGATCGGCCCGCCGACCACGTCCTCATCGCCGGCGAACTTGATATTGCATAAGGGATACAGCGGAACATATGCGGCCGGAGTCACGCCGCTTTCGTTCCATTCCGACTGGAACCGCCTCATCGCCGAATAAAGTGCAATGATGCCGCCCCGCGAGAAGCCCATGACCGCGATGCGATGCGCGTCGATTTCGGGCCGCTTGGCGAGCACGCCCAAACCCCGGTAAAGATCGACGATCATGTTCATAAGGCCGAGCCTCGACTGGTCGGTGACCAGACTGACAATGCCGCGTCCGGTGAAGCCGTCGATCGTGAACGTCGCGATCCCGTGCGACAGGAACTGGCGGTCCCAGTAATCGACGTTGCTGCCGATGCCGCCCGATCCAGCGATCAAGACGACCGCCGGGAAGGGGCCTGAGCCCCGCGGCAGCCGCAATACGCCGGCGATCTCGGTCGCGGCGCTGGCGTTCCGGGGCCCGTCGCGAAAGGCGTCGTCCGACAGGGTTCGCGTTTCGAACGGAATGACCCGAATGCTGGCCGCAGAGTCTTTGGCAAATGCCTCCTGGGCGCGCAGCGGGGTCGCCGTCGCCCACAAGATCGCGATGGCGCACAGAAGGCTTCTCATGCTTCGTCTCCTCCCATTTCTCAGCGTGAGACGACGCTCGCGTTGCGGTGAAAGTTCGACCGAGCTTCGCGCGGACTTCGCGATGTCGTCAATCGCCGGACGCAAGCATGTTATTGATCCGGCAAGACCCCGTCAGGCGCGCCGGTCCGCGCTCTCGCCCCCCTTTCGCCCGCCAAGCTCGATGATCTCGTTGGTGATCTCCTCCTGCCTCAGCAGGCGGGAGCGGGCCATGAGGTCGTCGAGCATCTTGCTGACGTTCGACTTGGCCGCGCTCATCGCGCGCATGCGCGCTTCGTTCTCGGCGGCGAGCGTGAGCGTGAGCGCCTCGCAAAGCTCGGCGAACACGTATTCCTCCGCCAGCCGGACGAGCAGGACATTCGGCGGCAGTGTGATGATCGGCGGAGAGGCGTTCTTCGCGCGCGGGAAGCGGGCGAAGTCGAACGGCGCGAGCGTGCGCTCGACCACGTGGACTTCGCCGAGCGACGGCGCAGCATGGACGACGCTGACGCGCGTCGCGCGCCCCGTCCCAAGCCGGTCGTAGAGCTGCTCGGTCACGCGGTCGGCGAGCGCGCCAACTTCGTCGACATGGGCGACCATCGCCGCGCTCCAGGCGACAGCCAGGCCCCGCTCTTCCGCCGCCATGAGCCCGCGGCCGCCGAGGAGGATGAGCTCTCGGGCATGCGCGCCCTCCGCCTGCATGCGCCGTTCGGCCGCGTCGAGCACGCGCTTGTTGAACGCGCCGGCGAAGCCCTGTTCGGCGCAAAGCGCGATGACGAGATGGCCGTCGCGCGCTTCGCTCGGCCGCCGCGACGCGCCGTCGTCCCCGGAAAACGCCAGCGCCTGGCCGATCGCCGCGCCGACGGTCGCGGCGTAGGCGCGCACGCCCTCGACCCGCGCGCGCGCCTCCCGCGCCCGCGCCGCGGCGATGCCGCGCATGGCCCCGATCACCGACGACAGCTGGCGCACCGAATGGATGCGCGCGACGACGTCGCTCAGGCGCTCGGTCATGACGGCGCCGGCGCGCTCACGAGCGCGCGCACCGCCTCGACGAGTTTCGTCCGCATGGCGTCGTCGCACGCGCCCGTGCGCATCACGGCGGCGACGGCGTCCGGGGCCAGCGCGTCGAGCTGGGCCGCGATCCGCGCACGCGCGTCTCCGACCCTGGCGATCGGCGCCGCATCGAACACGCCGTCGGACAAGGCGCTGAGCAGCGCGACCTGATCGACGAGCCTCAGCGTCGCGAAGCGCGGCTGGGCGAGGAGCGCGCGGATGCGCTCGCCGCGAGCGATCGTCGCCTTGACGCGGGTGTCAGCGATGCCGCCGAAGCGGGTGAACATCTCAAGTTCGAGGAATTGCGAATAGTCGAGCCTGAGCCGCCCCGAGGCCGCGCGCAAAGCCGGCGCTTGCGCCTTGCCGCCGACGCGGCTGACCGAAAGGCCGACGTCGACTGCCGGCCGCTGATTGGCGGCGAAGAGCCGCTGGTCGAGCACGACCTGGCCGTCGGTGATCGAGATGAGGTTCGTCGGGATGAAGGCGGAGAGGTTGCCGGCGTCGGTCTCGGCGATCGGCAGCGCCGTCAGCGAGCCGCCGCCGAGTTCCGGCGCCAGCTTGGCCGCGCGCTCGAGCAGGCGCGCGTGGACATAGAATATGTCGCCGGGAAAGGCCTCGCGCCCCGGCGGCTCGCGCGTGAGCAGCGCGAGTTCCCGGTGGGTCGCGGCGTGCTTGGTCAGATCGTCGACGATGACGAGCGCATGGCCGCCCTTGTCGCGGAAATATTCGCCGATGGTGAAGCCGGCGAACGGCGCGATCCATTGCAGCGCCGCTGACGACGCCGCCGAGGCGACGACGAAGACGCAGCGCTCCGGCGCGCCGAACTGTTTCGCCGCCTCGACGACGCGCTCGACCGCCGTCGAGCGCTGGCCGACCGCGACATAGACGCAGATCATGTCCGAGCGCTTCTGGTTGATGATCGCGTCGAGCGCGATCGCCGTCTTGCCGGTCGCGCGGTCGCCAATGATGAGCTCGCGCTGACCGCGCCCAAGCGCAAACAGCGCGTCCACTACCAGGACGCCGGTTGCGACAGGCTCGCTCACGAGCGCGCGGTCGATGATCGCCGGCGCCGGCCGCTCGATCGGATGAAACGCCTCCGCCGTTATCGGCTCGTCGCGGTCGATCGGACGGCCGAGGGGATCCACCACGCGCCCGAGCAGGCCGGGCCCCACGGGCACGCGCGCGACCTCGCCGGTCGCCGAGACGAGCGAGCCGACGCCGATCGCCTCGGCTTCGTCGAAGATCGCGGCGTTGATCGCATGGCGGTCGAGCGAGAGCGCATAGCCCATCCGCCCGCCCTCGAAGCGCAGAAGCTCGCCAAGCCGCGCTTCCGGCAGGCCGGAGACACGCGCCACCCCGTCGGCGATCTCCTCGACCCGGCCGACCGACTTCGCTTCAGGCGCGAGTTCGACCTGCGCGAGCGCCTCGCGCTCTTTCGCAAGCCAATCGACGCCGTCAGGACGGGACGCTGCCATGGCGAGTCAATTCCTCGACGATGCGGTTGAGATCGGCGCGGAAGCTGTTGCGGACGACAGCATGGGGCGTCTCCAGCTCCAGTCCCGCGATGAGACCAGGATCGACTGCGACGTCGAAGTCGAGCGGCTGCCCGAGCGCCTTCGCGAGGGCCTCGCGGCAGGATTGCGTTTCCGATGGCGACAGCGGACGCGCAGCGACGAGGCGGGGCGCGCCTGCCCCTGCGAGCCCGTCGCGGCTCTCCTCGGGGAGCGAAGCGAGCGCCTTCGCGAGTCCCTCGACGAATCCGTCGATCCGGGCCGAGTCGGGCAGGCGCGCGAGCAGCTTGCCGGCAATGTCGACGGCGAGGCGGGCCGAGCGGTCGGAGGCGGCGGCTTCGTCGGCGGCGCGCGCCGAGCGCATTTCCGTCTCCGCTGCGGCGCGCATCCGGTCGACTTCCTCGCGAGCCGAAGCGAGCGCCGCCGCGCGCTGGCTCTCGGCGTCGGCCGCTGCCTGCCGCAGAACCTCGTCGCGGCCCGCGGCGATCCTCGCCGTCTCGACCTCCGCCGCCGTCCGCGCCGCGATCGCCTGCTTCCTTTCCGTCTCAGCGTCGCTGAGCAGCTTCGCCGCCGCCGCACGCCGCTCCTCGATGATTGCGACCACGGGGCGAAACAGGAACCTGCTCAGGATCCAAATGAGGATGAGGACGTTGACCGTCTGCAGGGCCAGCGTCCACAGATCGATCCGCATCGCGGCTAAGGCCTATTTGATGAACGGGTTGGCGAACAGAACGAGAAGGGCGATGACGAGACAGTAGATCGCCATGGTCTCGATCATGGCGAGGCCGACGAAGAGCGTGCGCGAAATCGTGCCCGCGGCCTCCGGCTGGCGCGCGATCGCCTCCATGGCGGACGCCACCGCCCTGCCCTCGCCGAGGCCGGGGCCGATCGCGCCCAGGCCGACCGCGAGCGCGGCCGAGAAAATGCTGACGGCTTGGATGATATCGTTCACGGGGCTGGCTCCGACGGGCTGGAGGGCTTGCGACGCTCGCCGACGGCGGCGCCGATGAAGACGGTCGCGAGAATCGCGAAAATGTAGGCCTGCACCGTGCCGGTCAGGAGGTCGAGCGCCATCAGCGGGATCGGCACGATGAGGCCCGCCAACGCCAGGATGATGCCGATGACGAAGACGCCGCTCATCACGTTGCCGAACAGGCGCACGATGAGCGAGAAGGTGCGGGTGAACTGCTCGACCACGTTGAGCGGGATCATGACCCAGGTCGGCTCCGCATAGGTCGCGAGATAGCCGCGCAGGCTCCTCGTCCGCACGCCCCAGGCGATGGTCGCGACGAAGACGATCAGCGCCATCGCCGCGTCCGTCTCGATATGCGCGGTCGGCGGCTCGACGCCGGGAACAAGCGACGACCAGTTCGAAAGAAGCGTGAACAGGAAGATCGAGCCGATGAGCGCCCGGAACGGGGCCGGATCGGCCTGCATCGTGTCCCGGATCTGGCTGTCGATTGTCGAGACGATGAGTTCGAGCGTCGCCTGCGTCTTAGACGGCAGGAGGCTGAGGCGGCGCGTCGCGAGCGCCGACGCTCCGCCCAAAAGGGCGATGACGGCCCATGAGACGACGACCGGCGCGGTGATCTCGACCGGGCCGACGTAGATGAGGGGCTCGAGCGTCAGCGGCGACTTCACGCGAGCCTCCGCGCGCGCCGCAGAAGCACCGCCCGCGCGCCAAGCGCGCCCGCGGCCGCGGCGAGGAACAGCGCGGCGTCTTGCCGCGCGATCAGCGTGAGCGCAAGCGCGAGGGCGGCGAAGCGCAAGGCCTGCACGAGGACGCCAAGCGCCGTCCGGCGATCGCGGATGAGCGCGACGCTCAACCAGAGCGAGGCGAAATGGGCGGCGCCCAGGGCTGCCCCCGCGGCGAAGGTGGATGCGAGGACGACGAGGCTCATTGCCGGTGCATCCAGCGCCATGCGGTCCAGAGGCCCGCCGCCGCGCCCAGCATGATGAGCGGCGCCGTGAAGAAGATGCCCGTCTTCAAGGCCCAGTCGAGCCAGCGGCCGAGGACGACGCCAAGCAGGATCGGCGCGACGATCGCCCATCCGAGCACGCCGATCTGGCCGAGGCGCGAGGCGAAGGAGGGCTCTTTTTCGTCGCGAAAGCGGCGGTCGCGGTCGGCAGCGAGCCGCGCCGCCTTCTGAAGCTTGTTGTTGTGCCGATCGAGCGGCGCGATCATGGCGCGGCGTCCCCGGTGAAGGGCGCGGCGCCGTCGGAAGGCCGGCCTCCCGGGCGAAGCAACCGCATGAGCTGGCGCAGGGCGCGCGCGTGCAGCCGGACCTGCTCGACTTTCGCGCGCCGGTCGGCGTCGAGTTCGGCGGCCCGCTCAGCGGCGACCTGGGCCTCCAACGTCGCGAGATCGTCGCCGACCGTGCCGCGCCGGCAGGCGATCGCGACGCGGCGCCCGCGGCTGATCGTCATGACGCCGCCGCTGAGCGCGCAATAGCGCGTCGGCTCCCCCTCCCGCGTCCAGCGCACGACAGAGGGAGGCAGCACGGTCAGAAGGTCGGCGTGGCCCGGCAGCACGCCGAAGGCGCCGCTCTCGTCTTCCGCGCGCAGCGAGCGCACCTGGTCTTTGTCGATGAGCACCGTCGCGGGCGTCGCGATCGTGAGATGCAGGCCATCGCTCATGGGGCGGCCTCCGCCCGTCCGCGCTCGCCAGAGCGCTCAGCGTCCTCCTTCTCGCGCGCCTCCTCGAGCGAGCCTGTCATGTAGAGCGAGCTCTCGCGCCAGTCGTCGCATTTGCCGTCGAGGATCGCCTTGCAGCCCGCGAGCGTGTCGGCGACCTTGACCGAACGACCCTCGACGCCGGTGAACGCCTCCGTCACCGCGAAGGGTTGCGTCAGGAACCGCTGCAAGCGTCGCGCGCGCTCGACGATCTTGCGGTCTTCCGCGCCGAGCTCCTCCATGCCAAGGAGCGCGATGACGTCCTGCAGCTCGCGATAATGCTCGATCGCGCGGCGCGTCTCGGTCGCGACCGCAACGTGCTCGTCGCCGACGACCAGCGGATCGAGCAGGATCGACGAGGATGCGATCGGATCGACCGCCGGATACATGCCCTCGGCCGCCATCGCGCGCGACAGAACCACCATGCTGTCGACATGGGCGGCGATGGTCGTCACGGCAGGATCGGTGAAGTCGTCGGCCGGCACGTAGACGGCCTCGATCGCCGTGATCGAAGCGTCGCCGACCGACGCGATCCGCTCCTGCAAGGCGGCGACCTCGTCGGCGAGGGTCGGCTGATAGCCGACGCGCGAAGGCGCGCGGCCGAGCAGGCCCGACACTTCCGATCCCGCCTGGACGAAGCGGAACACGTTGTCCATGAGCAAGAGCACGTTCTGATGGCGCGCGTCGCGGAAAAATTCGGCGATCGTCATCGCCGTCATCGGCACGCGCCAGCGCGCGCCGGGCGGCTCGTTCATCTGGCCGTAAACGAGCGCGGTGCGCTTGAGCACCCCCAATTCCGTCATGTCGAGCAGCATTTCGTGGCCCTCGCGCGAGCGCTCGCCGACGCCGGCGAAGACGGAAATGCCCTGGTAGCTCTCGACCATGGCGTGGATGAGCTCCATCACGAGCACCGTCTTGCCGACGCCCGCGCCGCCGAACATCGCCGCCTTGCCGCCTTGCGCCAGCGGGGCGAGCAGGTCGATCACCTTGACGCCCGTCGCGAAAAGCTTTGTGACGCCGGTCTGCACTGAGAAGGCCGGCGGCTTGCGATGGATCGGCCAGCGCGGCGCGTCAGCGGGCAAGGGGGCGCCGCGGTCGCCGACCCGGCCCAGCACGTCGAGAAGCCGCCCGAGCGTGGCCTCGCCGACCGCGATCGTCACCGGCCCGCCCGCGCCCCTCGCGGCGTCGCCGCGCTTAAGGCCCGTCGTCGGCTCGAGCGCGATCGCGCGCGCGGCATGGGCGTCGAGATGAGCCTGGATCTCTGCGACGACCGTGCGGCCGGCCGAATCGACAATCTCGACCGCGTCCTCGATCGGCGGCGGTGGCCCGTCGAACGCAAGGTCGATCACCGCGCCGCGAATCGCAACGACCTGCCCCTCGAACCGCCCCGCGGCCGCCATAACAAAAAACTCCAATGCTCGGCTGCCCATATGCGTTCTCGCACGGCCCGCCAGCTGCCGCAAAGGTTGACGGCGTACGTTTGTTGACATTTTCGCGATTTGGACTATGTGAATGCGCAGCCGGGAACGAATGAACGTTCCGGTCGATTGCGTTGGCGATACGCTTCGCGCCACCGCTCGGCGCGACAGCTTCCGACGCCATGGCCAGCGCGCGAGACGCTGCCCTCGAAGCCTCTACCCCCCAAGTCGCGGACGGGCTCCGTCCGCGCGATGCGAGAACACATGAATTTTAGCGAACTCGGCCTGAGCGAAAAAGTGCTCAAAGCCGTCGAAGCGTCCGGCTACGACACGCCGACGCCCATCCAGGCGCAAGCCATCCCCCACGCATTGCAGGGCCGCGACGTGCTCGGCATCGCCCAGACCGGCACCGGCAAGACCGCGGCGTTCACCCTGCCGATGCTCTCATTGCTGGAACGCGGCCGAGCCCGCGCCCGCATGCCGCGCACGCTCATTCTCGAGCCGACGCGGGAACTTGCGGCGCAGGTCGAGGAGGCGTTCGCCCGGTACGGCGTCAACCATAAGCTCAGCGTCGCGCTCCTGATCGGCGGGGTCTCCTTCGGCGATCAGGAGACCAAGATCGCCCGCGGCGCCGACGTCGTCATCGCGACCCCAGGCCGTCTCCTCGATTTCACCGAGCGAGGCGGCCTTCTTTTGACGGGCATCGAAATCCTCGTCATCGACGAGGCCGACCGGATGCTCGACATGGGCTTCATTCCCGACATCGAGCGCATCTGCAAGCTGGTGCCCTTTACCCGCCAGACGCTGTTCTTTTCGGCGACCATGCCGCCCGAAATCACCCGCCTCGTCGACACGTTCCTGCACAATCCGGTGCGCGTCGAGGTTTCCCGTGCGGCGACCACCGTCGAAAACACCACCCAGACGCTCGTGCCGTCGGGGAGCGCGCCGCCGGACAAGCGTGCGACGCTTCGCCGCATCGTCCGCCGCGGGGATAATTTCAAGAATGCGATCATCTTCTGCAACCGCAAGCGCGACGTGCAGGTGGTTTACCGCTCGCTCGAGAAGCACGGCTTTTCCGTAGGCGCGCTGCATGGCGACATGGACCAGCGCGCGCGAATGGCGGCGCTCGATGCGTTCCGCGCCGGGCAGGTGCAACTCATCGTCTGCTCGGACGTCGCGGCGCGCGGGCTCGACATCCCGGACGTCAGCCACGTCATCAATTACGACGCGCCGCATCATTCCGAGGATTATGTCCATCGCATCGGCCGCACGGGCCGCGCGGGCAAGACCGGACATGCGCTGACGATCGTCACGCGCGCCGACGCGAAGGCGATCGCCGAGATCGAGAAGCTGATCGCGCGCAAGATCGATTGGCAGGAGGGCGCCGAACTGCCGCCCGAGGACGAGGACGGCGCCCATGAGCGCGAACGCCGCGGCGGCCGAAGCGGGGGGCGAGAGCGCCATTGCGGCGCGGACAAGGAGCCCGGCGAATCACGCGCGCGGCCCGATCGCCACGCCGAACATAAGCCTGACGCGCGCCATCATCACGCGAAGCGTCCCGCGCAGGAGCGCGCCGAGGCGGAACAAGGGCGCGCCCATCGCACCGACCCGTCGAAGCGCCGTGACCGGGCGCCGCGCGACCAACCGGAGCCCGCGCGAACCTCGCCGCCCCGCCCCTCCGGTTTCGCCGATCCGCCGAAGCCAGCGCAGCCGCGAGGCCGCGACGAGCCGGTGATCGGCCTCGGCGACCACGTGCCGAGCTTCCTCTTGCGCCCCGTGCCGAAGCGCGTCCGCAATGCGCAGGATCAGGTTGTCGAGGACTAGTGCTTCGCTTCGCTCGCCGTGACGGCGCGCGTCGCGGATCAGGCGTCGAGGCCGGCGCCCGCCGCGGCGCTGTCCGGGCGAGGTGCAATGTCGACAGGCGCGCGAGCGATTTCAGCGGCTTGGGCGCCAAACTGTGCAACTTCTGACGCCTGCGGCGGGAGCGCGGGCGAAGGCGGCGTGGGTGAGGAGGCGGCGCGGCCGAAACGTTCGCGGCCTGCGCAACAGGGGCTAGGCGCAAGCGCCGGTCGAGGCCATAGAAACGGTCGAGCGCGGCGACGAGTTTCACGTATGGCGCGAAGGCCCGAAGGTCGCCGTGCTCGGCGAGGGTTCATTGGTCATGCTCGGTCTCCGGTGCCAAAAATCTCGGCAGACGCAAACCAATTTTCTTGTCCCTTCAATGGTATACTAGGCCATTTTCAGAGTTGACGCGAACTCGTTAGGCCCATGGGCAAGATCGGCTTCCTCCCGGTTGCGGCGATCCTCCTCTTCGGAGTGGCGATTCCGTTTCTCGCCTACAAGGCGAGCCGGATCATTGGACTGAAGCCCATGCTTGCGCTGGCGCTCGCGATCGGGCTTGGCTACGGAGCCATTAAGGCTGAAACGCCGTGGTCCAGCCATTTGGCCGGAAACGTCGCGCTCGTGATCGTGAGCGTCATCGTGCTCATGGCCTATACGGGCTTGAGCGTGGTCGCCGCGCGGATGGTCGCCGCGCTTTTTGCGAGATCGCGGCCGTAACGTTTTGCTGGCGCGCCCGCGGGCCGTCTTAAGCGCGTCCCAGGGACGATCGCAGAAGCTTCTTCAAAGCGCCAATCGCGTGGTCGATCAAGGACTGTTGGTATCTATAGTACATCTCGTCGCCCATCGGCGTGGCGAACGATTTTGCCTGGCGCTGACATCGATCGCGCAGCTTCGCCAAGCGGCTCAAAATATCGTGCGCGGCGGCGCTCGCGTTCTCGTCGGCGAGGACTGCCTGGGTCGGCAGCTCCCAGGCCGGTGAGTGGCTGACGATGTCGCCCGCCAGCTGATTGACTTCCAATTCCAGTTTTTCGCGCGCGGCGTCGATCCTCCAAAGGCGGAAGTGGCTCAATCCCTTCAGCGCGTTGAAGAGGACCGTCACCGCCATCACGAGATAGACCCAATATGCGGGCGACATGATATTGACCAACCATGGGAAATATCGATCCGCAAATTCCGGCTCGCCGGCGAGGAAAAATTGCCGGGCCTCGGCCGAAAGCGGAAGCGCGGTCGCGGAGCTTGTCGAACTCGGCGGGTTGCTGCGAACAAACCCTGGAAGTTCCGCGCTCAAGGCGACAAGGAACTCAATGCGGCCAGCGCGCCTTGCGCAGGGGCTTGCCACGACAAGAGTGTTGACCTGCGGGACCATTCTGTCGGTGGCTGGGTTGGGGCGCACAAGGTCGTATCGACCCGCCGCCACCCGCCCCAGGCTAAGCCAGGGGTAGCGGCCGACCAATCCCTGCATATCTGGCAAATTGGCGATATCCAGGTCGTATTTGCGAATGATCGAGCGCAAGAATTCGGCGTTCTCGCGCATGACAAAGGCAGCAAAGTCGAGACTTCCCTCTGAGACGAGGCGCGCCTGTTCATCCAACTCATGGTAGGAAAAATGGATGTCGAGGCCAGACAGGTCGGGGCCATCGAGAAGCTGGCGCATCAAGTAAGCCGTGCCCGATCCTTCCGGGCCAATCCCAATGGAGGCGCCCCGCAAGCCGGCAAAGCCCGAGACAGTGCGACCTCGCCTCACCAACAAGAGCAGCAACTCTGGCTCCGGAAGGCGTCCGAGCAGTTCGAGACCGGAGGTCGAGGGCGCGGGCGTCCCGTCTTGAATGAACGCGAATTGTTCCATGCAGCGGCTGCGGTTGGCGACGAGGCGGTTGATGTTCTCGACCGAACCCGCGGTTGCGACGACGACAAGACGACCGCCATCCGCCTTGATTCGTTTGGCGAGACGCGCGCCAAGTTCATAGTAGGCGCCTCCTGGAGTTCCCGTCAGCAGCGACGCGCGAAAATAGCCAAGATCACGAACCATGCCGAAGGACGAAGCGATGGCGGCGATGATCGCGGAAGCGGCCAAAAGGATCAGGCCGCGCATTATGGTCTTGCGTCGCGAGGTCGCCTTGCTCTGCTTGGGTGTTGGCGACTGACCTTCCACGGGTTCGACCTAACGCGTCGCGGCTGCCTTCGGCGGGACAGCCACCTTTGCACGCGGAGGGGTCGAGCGGCTACGTCCGCTTCGGCTTCGCCCGGCCCTTCGGCTTCGCCTTCGCCGCCGCCGCGCGCCGGGCGGCGGCGAGCCCGAGCGCGGCCCAGCGCTTGAGATCGTCCGGTGCCTCATAGGCCGCGGAAGGCAGGCGCCAGAAGGACGTGGTCATCGCCCGCCCGCGCGCGTTGTAGACGAAAGGCGAGGAGCCGGCGGCGGAAAAGGCCGGCTCGGTCTCGGCGTCGGCCTTGAGGAAGACCTCGCCGCCCGATTCGATCGCAAAGCAAATCCCGTCGAGATAGACGCCCGCGCCGCCGAACATGCGCTTCACGGCGACCGCGCCGAACGGCTCGAACAGCTCTTTCAGGCTGTCCGGGCTCACGCCGGGGCGTTGAGCTCCTCGGGGCTCGCGGGCGTGATTGCGACGCTCTCGCCACAGCCGCAAGCCGAGGTCTCGTTGGGGTTGGAGAAGGAAAAGGTCGCCGACAGGCGGTCGACCTTGAAATCCATTTGCGCGCCGAGGAGGAACAGGACCGCCTTCGGATCGACGAGAAGCCTGACCCCCTTCTCCTCGACGATCTCGTCGAGCGGAGACGCCGTTTCGGCCAGCTCCATCGTGTAGGACATGCCGGCGCAGCCGCCGTTCTTCACGCCTACCCGCACTCCCGCGACCGGCTTGCCGGCGGCTTCGGTCAGTTCGCGCACGCGGGCCGCCGCCGCGTCGGTCAAAGTCATCACCTGCCGCCGCAGGAGTCTGGACACCATCTCAGAATTCTCCGTCGACCGGGTTCAAGGCCCGGCGCCGTCTCCGACATATAGCATTAGAGCGCCCGAGTTGCGAGGGCGCCCGCAGGGCGTTTGCCCCGCGTGGCTTTCGTGATAGGCGAAAATATGACTTCCCGGCGGCGCCACACCAAGACTCGTAAGCCCCTCCTGACCATGCACGATTGGGAGGCGAAGCACTACGTCCTCGCGGCCGTCGTCATTTTGCTCGCCGTCGGCATGTTCGCCTACAGCTGGTCGTGACTCTTCGGCCCGAGCCTATGATGCCCTCGCCCACATCCCGTTCCGCCGACGTCCTCCACCGCATCGCCGACGCGCTCGATCGGCTGGCGCCCCCTGCCCCGGCGACGCCCAATTTCGACGCTGCGGAAGCCTTCATCTGGCGGGCGGAGCGCGGGACGCTGGCGCCGGTCGCGCGCGTCAACCGGGTCGACCTGTCGCTCCTGCGCGGCATCGACCGGGTGCGCGACCTTTTGGTCGAGAACACCGAGCGCTTTGCGCGCGGCCTGCCTGCCAACAACGCGCTCCTCTGGGGCGCGCGCGGCATGGGCAAGTCGTCGCTGGTCAAGGCCGCGCACGCCGCCATCAACCGGACGAAGGGCGTCGACGGGCGGCTCAAGCTCGTCGAAATCCATCGCGAGGACATCGAAGGCCTGCCGGCGCTGATGGGGCTCCTACGCGAGGCGCCGTTCAGGTTCATCGTCTTCTGCGACGACCTGTCGTTCGACGCGGGCGATGCGTCCTATAAGTCGCTGAAGGCGGCGCTCGAAGGTGGCGTCGAGGGGCGCCCGGCCAACGTGCTCTTCTATGCGACCTCCAATCGCCGCCACCTCCTGCCGCGCGACATGATGGAGAACGAACGGGGAAGCGCCATCAATCCGGGCGAGGCGGTCGAGGAGAAGGTGTCGCTCTCGGACCGGTTCGGCCTCTGGCTCGGCTTCCACCATTGCAGCCAGGACGATTATCTCGCCATGGTGCACGGCTACGCCAAGCATTATGGGCTCGAAGCGCCGGCGGAAAAAATCGAGGCCGAGGCGCTCGAATGGGCGACGACCCGCGGCTCCCGCTCGGGCCGCACCGCCTGGCAGTTCATACAGGATCTGGCGGGGAGACTCGGGAAGCCGCTCGGATAGGGCGTGCGCCCTATTCCGCGGATTTCGGCCCGAAGGGGACGAGCATGGGAACCCTGCGCCGGTAGGAATCGTAGTCCTCCGGCCCCAACTGCTCGCGAAGAAAGCGCTCCTCCAGTCTCGCCTTGATCCAGAAGCCGAAAGTGATCACCAGCGCGCCGGCGAGCCCGCTGAGCGTTCCCTTCAGAAGAGCGGTGGCGAAGATGGCCGCGATGATGCCGGTATAGATCGGATGGCGCACGATCGCGTATGGGCCGGTGTCGATCACGCGATGCTCGGCCTTTCTGGTGACCGAACTCGACCACAGCCGGCCGAGATGAAGCCGCGCCCACCAGGCAAAGAGAAGACCGAGCATGGCGGCTGCGACGAGGAGCCAGCCGATCCCGTGATCAAGACGCCAGAGCCTCAAATTCCCGAGCCGCTCGAACGGGTCCAGGAGGAGAGCCGCGCCCACGACCGTCGCGATCCTGTAGAGTGATTCTTGGCCGAGCGGCGGCCGTTTCGCGACCGGGTCCGCCCACCAGGCCGCCGCAATCCAGGAGGCGAGCCAGAGAAGCCAGGCGACGGCGATTGCGATGACCGGCGTCATGAGCCGACGTTAGCCTTGAATTCGGTCGCGTCCATGGCGGGTCAACCGGGCCCGTTCCGGGCGGCTCGGGAAGCCGCTCGTCGCGGCCAGTTGACGAGCGCAAGCCCGGCGAGGACGAGGAGAATCGCCAGCGCGAAACCCGGCGTCACCGTCTCGCCGAAGACGAGCCAGCCCGCGAATACGCCGACGAGCGGCGTCACGAAGGTGAAAGCCGAGAGCTGCGCGGCCGCGTAGCGCTTCAAGACCCGGAACCATAAGGCGTAGCTCACCCCGACGACCGCGACGCCCTGCCAGAGGAGCGCGGCGACCGTCGTCGCGGAGACATGGCGCGGGGCGGGCTCGCCGAAGGCGTAGGCCGCGAATGGCGCGACCAGCGCCGCCACTGCGATCTGGTAGATGAGCACTTTGAGCGGATCGGCGCGCCTGAGCGGTGTCGCCGTGATGACAATCGTTGTCCCGCCCCACAAAGCCGCCGCGAGCAGCGCGAGCGAATCGCCGATCCACGCGCCGCCGGCGCTGCGTCCCGCAAGGCCGAAGGCGACGCCGAGAAAGGCGAGCGCGAGGCCGAGCCACTGGATCGGCCGCAGCCGCTCGTCCTTGAGAAGGAATGCCGCGCCGAGCGCGACGAAGAACGGCGCGGCGTAGATGAACACGGTGGCGCGCGCCACCGTGGTCCAGCGCAGCGATTCGTAGAGCGCGATGAACTCGGCCGTGAACAGGAGCCCGGCGAACACGCCCGCCGCCTCCGTTCCGTCGAGCTCGAAAATGCGCCGCTTCGTGAGAAGCGCGTAGGCCGCCACGCAGACAACGCCGATCGCCGATCGAACGCCCGTCTGGGCGATCGGCCCTACGTCCGGGAGCCCGATCTTCACGACAACCTGATTGAAGCCCCACACGACGCAGAGGGCGAGCGTGAGCGCAGCGGCGAAGCTGTCGAGCGGTCGGGATTTCATCCCTTCCCGTCTGCGCCCAGCGCGAAAAGATCAAGGGCGACACGTTCGTGTCATGCCAGCGCAAGTTGGTGATTTCTCGGGCCGAGGCCGGCTGGCCCTGAACAGGGCGAGGGCGGCGGGCCTTTCTTAGGACCCGCCGCCCTGGCTGGACGTTCGAGGACAAACGTGTCTCGCGGAAGATCCTCGACCGGCCTTTGACGTCGTCCAGCGCCTTTAAGCTGGACCTCGGATCCCATCGGCCTCTCAGAGACCGGCGAGATACTGGGTGGGGTCGACCGGCGTCGAGCCCTTGCGCAGTTCGAAGTGGAGCTGCGGCGAGTTGACGTTGCCGGTGTCGCCGGACTTGGCGATGATCTGGCCGCGCTTGACCGTTTCGCCGCGCTTGACGTCGAGTTCGCCATTGTTGGCGTAGGCGGTGACGAAGCCGTTCGGGTGCTTGATCAGGACCAGATTGCCGTAGCCCTTGAGTCCGTCGCCCGAGTAGACGACGACGCCGCTCTCGGCCGCGCGCACCGAGGTTCCCGCAGGCACGGAAATGTCGATGCCGTCGTTGCCGCCGGTCTTGAAGCCCTGGATGATGCGGCCGCGCGCGGGCCAGCGGAACTCGGGGGTCGCGCCCGAAGCGTCAGCCTGTTGGGAGCTGGGTTTGGCGCCCGCCGCCTTCGGATCGACGTTGCCGGTCGGCGTGTCGTCGACCGCCGGCTTCTTGGCGGAAGGACCGCTCTTCGGGATCTCGTTCTTGGCGACCAGCGGCTGCGCCGGGCGCTTCTCATGCGCGGCGTCCGCCGCCCTTTGCTCGGCCTTCGATTTGTCGGCGGCCTTTTCCTTCGTCTTTTCGCCGGCCTTTTCCTCAGCCTTGAGCTTCTTGGCCTTTGACGACGCTTCCTCGTTCGCCGCGACCTCCTCCGCCCGCTTCTTCATGGACTTGGCCGAGGCCTCAGCGACGGCCTTGCCGGGCGCTTTCGAGGCGACCGCGCCTGCGTTGTAGACCGGCACGACGAGCCGCATGCCGCCCTTGACTTCGCTGGCGGCGGATAGGCCGTTGGCGCTGAGAAGCGCCGCGGCGGGCACGCCGTAACGACGGGAGACCGAGTCCAGGGTCTCCCCCGGGGCGACGACGACGGGCGTGCCGCCGGCCGCAGTCCACCCTGCGGCCGAGCCGCCGACAGGCGCCGCGGAGGCCGAAGCCGAGCCCGGCGGCGGAAGCGGCGCGCTGGCGACGCTCTGGGCCGGCGCGAGCGGCGCGGCTGCGACGCGCCCCGCGGGCGCGCTCCCCGCGGGCGGGGTAGCGGAGGCGGGTTGCGAACTGAACGGGTTGGTGAACGGATTGCTGCTGGTGTCGAAGCGGGTGACGTCGGAGGAGCAGCCCGAGAGCCAGAGTAGAGCCAGGCCAGTCAGCGCGAGACGCGGGACAGCGCGTCCATGAAGAAACGCAACGCAATCACTCATTTTCTTGGGACCCACGAGCTACGCGACTGAAACAAGCTCAATGTGGGCGAATCGAGTTAAGGGAAGGTTTAAGATGAATCGTTCGTGAGAAATATTGACGGTTCGGCGCCAAAGTTGCGGCCGCATTTCGCCGCGAATGCCCGACGCTAGAGTGCGCGCGAAATCCCGTGCTCGAGCGGCCGCAAGCCGCGCGACGGCCCGACGTCCGCGACGGCTACCGGACCGCTTTCGGGAACGGAAAGCCTGACGATGCGCTGCTCACCCCGCCGCGCTCGAGCGATCGCCGCAACCAGCGTCCCCTCGCCCGCGATAAGCTTCACGAGCGCATGAACCGGCGGGTCGATGAGGCCATGGACAATGACCTTGTTGAAGCGCTCGCCGGAGGCGTGGAAATCGAGCCCGTCCCGCCACAGGACCGAGACATTGTCGAGGCCGAAGGCCTTGAGGCGCGCCGCGGCCTCGAGCGCCAGCGTCTGGAAGCGCTCGAGCGACGCGACCTCCTTGGCGAGCTGGGTGATGAGAGCCGTGCAATAGCCTGTTCCGGTTCCGATTTCGCACACGCGGTCCGACGGCTCGAGCTGCAAGGCGGCGATCATGGCGGCGAGCACCGAGGGCGGCGGCGAGGTCTGCCCGCAGCCGATCGGCAGCGCGAGGTCGCGGCCCGAGATGTCGGCGAAGCGCTGCGGCATGAAGAGCGACCGGGGCACGCGCTCGAGCGCGCGCAAGAGCGCGATGTCGTCAATGCCGCTCGCCCGCATCGCGAGCGTGAACTGGGCGCGTTCCTCCGCTTCGGAGGCACTCATGGGCGGGCCCCCTGGCCCCATGTTCGCGGCCTTAAGCTCACCGTGTTGCGAACGCCTTCTCGAGTCTCAGACGCTCATCGTCGTCGGTGAGGTCCAGGCGCAAGGGCGTCACCGAGATCTTCCGCGCGGCGAGCGCGGCGAGGTCGGCGCCGTCCTCGAACTGGATTTCGCCGCCCTGGAACATGAGCCAGAAATAGGGAAAGCCGCGCCCGTCGCGGCGCTCCTCCACCCGCATGAGTTCGACGTTGCGCTGGCCCTGACGGGTGAAGGCGACGCCCTTCACTTCGTCCGCGCCGCAAGGCGGGAAATTGATGTTGACCAGGCCGCCGCGCGGGATTCCGGCGGCCAGGATCTTGCGGATGAGCGGCGCGGCGTGCGCTTCGGCGGCGTCCCACTCGATCGAGGCGCGGCCGTGCCCGCCGCCATAGGCCTGCGACAGCGCGATAGCCGGAATGCCGAGCATTGCGCCTTCCATCGCGCCCGCGATTGTGCCCGAATAGGTGACGTCCTCGGCGACGTTCTGGCCACGGTTGACGCCCGAGAGCACCAGGTCCGGCCTGAGATCGGCCATGATCTTGCGCACGCCCATGATGATGCAGTCGGTCGGCGTGCCCTTGACCGCGTAGCGGCGCGGCCCAATCTCGCGCAGCCTCAAAGGGTCGCTCAGCGACAGCGAATGGGCGACGCCCGACTGGTCGCTCTCGGGGGCGACGACGAAGACGTCATCGGCGAGCTCGCGGGCGATCTGCTCCAGAATCCAGAGACCCTGCGCGTGGACGCCGTCGTCGTTGGTGAGCAAGATGCGCATCGGTCCGCCTTGTTGCGCCCGCTATACGCCGGGCGCGAATGCGGTTCTAGAGCGCCGGATCAATTCGCGCGACGGCGGACTTCGAGGAGGCCGATCTCACCTAATCCACAGACGTCTTCAGGCCAAACGCCTCCAAGGAAAACCAAGCCAAACCAAGCTGAATCCAAGCCAGACCAAACCAAATCAAATGCAAGGAAAATGCAAGGAATTAACCTTGTATTTCCTTGCATTTCCTTTGGCGAATCGGGACTTTTCAATGGGTTACAGGCGAGTCGACCGAGGGAGGCGATTCCGTGATGACGGATCGCGTCTGGGATTGCCGAGTCGCCGCCGTCCCATCGAGTCCGCGCCTTTCGACGCCCGTTGTGTGCTCCCTGCGATGCCGGCGCCGCCCCAAAGCGCATTCCCTGCCAGTGAAAAACCCTACGGTCCAATTCTCCCGCCATCCTTAAGGACGCACTGCGCCGGAACCGTCAATATAGCGCTATTTCTGAATATCAGGAAGCCTTTGTTCGCGCTTATCGCGTTGGCCGTGGGTAGAGCCTTGCTTTCGGTTTTTTCGTCATGGCCGGCTTGACCAGGTAAGGCCCGGTCCTGAGAGATCGCCGACGGACCGGACTCGACGTTGAGCGGCGATTGCGGATCGCGGCCGTGAAGCTCGCTATTCGGGAAAACCAGGGATTGGAGACTCAGCCTTTCGACGGCTGAATTGCGCCCCCTGTGGTCATACGGTCACGGCCGATCGCGGTCCTGAAGCGGACGGGCCTTGACCAGTCCGCTTTCGTTGCCGAGGCCGGCGGGACGTCAGTCCCAGGAGGGCGAGCGCCGCGTCGATCTGGCGCTCGAAGATCTCGGGCGCGGGCGATCCGGTCCCTAGGACTAGCTCCTGATACGCGTCGCCCAGCGCGAGCTGGACGAGTTGCTCGGCGACGATAGGCGCTGTCGCGGCATCGTGATGTTCCGCCCACAGCTGCGCGATCACAGCGCGGACCTGGCGCGGCCCCGCCTCCCAAAAAAGGCGCCCCAGTCCCGGCATCCGGTCGGCCTCCGCGACAATGGCGCGGTAAAGGCGGACGCTGTCCGGGCCAGCGACCCCGGCCGCGAACGTCAGGAGCAGTTCGCGCAGCCGCTCCCGGGCAGGCAGCGAGCTGCGCGGCGGCTGGAGGACCTCGGGCGCACACATCGCCTCGACCAGCGCCTGCACCAGCGCCTCTTTCGATCGGAAGTGGCGATAGATGGTCTGCTTGCCCACGCCAGCTTCGGCAGCGACAGCATCCACCGAACCTTGCGCGAACCCCTCGCGCATGAACACCGCGCGCGCGCCGTCGAGAATCGCCGCGCGTTTGGCGGGATCGAGGACCCGTCCGGGTCGTTGCGAGGTCGCATTTGTCATGAGCGCTCCTTGACGAGACTGGGCGTCTCGCTATCTAGGAAATGCGATACCGACCAGTCTCGTTTAGAGCAGGAGTCCCCAATGTCAACCGATCATGTCAAGCTCGGCCACCTATTCGCCGAGATCGTGTCCGGCCACGACGTGTCGCGCTTCGATGAGATCGTCGCGCCCGGCTATGTGAACCACAACCCCTTCGCCGAGCCCGGTCCCGAGGGCGTCAAGAAGGCCTTCGGCGCGATCATCGAGGGCGTGCCCGACCTCAAGGCGTTCGCCGAAGATGTCTTCGTCTCGGCGGACGGCGCGCGCGTGGTGGGCCGCTATCGATATGAGGGCACGCATACTGGGAACTTCCTCGGCTATCCCGCGACGGGCAACGCCTTTGCCATGCGCTCGATCGATATCTGGCTGGTCAAGGACGGACGTTTTGTCGAGCACTGGGACGAGCTCAACACACTAGACATCTTCAGCCAGGTCGGCGCCGTGCCGCCGCTTGGCCAGCCGTCGTAACGCAGCCGATCCAGCGGCCAACGAGGTGCAAACTTCCATGCAGGTAGGCAAACTCGTCGCGGTCTGGCTTCCGATCGCGCTCGGCATCGTGATAATCGGGGCCGGGGCGGTCAATTTCGTCGGTCCTGGATCGGTCCGCAACTCCTTCTCGCGTTGGGGTTATCCGGCCGGTTTTCATCGGGTGACTGGCGGCCTCGAGGTGACCGCAGGATTGCTGCTGCTGATCCCAGCTACGTCGCGTGCCGGCGCGATCGGCAGCGCCGCGATCCTTCTCGCCGCGGTGATGACGCTGATTCGTCATCGCGACTGGACGCACCTGCCGGGCGCCGTTGTGCTGACGGCGGTGGCGGTAACGATCCGAGGATAGAATAGGCGGCCGTGGCGTAGGCGTTCGCGTCGCGCGGCCACGGCGTGATCGTCAACATCGGCTCGACCGTCGCCTAATGGCCGAGTTGCGGACTTTGATTGGAGCGTCCGTTTTCCCACACTAAATTTCTAGGCCCGACGCGTGTGGCGGCAACCCACGGCCGCGGGCTCGATCCAGCGAAAGTAATCCATTCGCGGGCGTGACAAAGCAGGCGGGTTTGCTCTATTTGTAAATCCGGAAGGCGCGGTCGATGAGCGAGACCCGAAAAATCGCTGCGATCCTTGTCTCGGACGTGGTGGGCTACAGCCGGCTCGCCAGCATGGACGAGGATCGTACGTTGTCGCGGCTGCGGGGGCTGCGCAGCGATCTGATCGATCCCGCGATCGCCGTGCACCGCGGGCGTATCGTCAACCGAACTGGCGATGGCAGCCTCATCGAGTTCCGCAGCGTGGTCGACGCAGTGCGCTGCGCGCTCGAGATTCAGAACGGCATGGTCGAGCGCAATGCGGGCGTACCGGCCGAGCGCCGCATCGAATTTCGTATCGGCATTCACTTGGGCGACATCGTTGAGGAGAGCGACGCCGCTCTCATGGGCGACGACGTCAATATCGCCGCGCGATTGGAAGGCATTTGCGAGCCGGGCGCGATCTGTCTCTCTGAGGACGCCTATCGGCAGGTCAGGAGGCGGCTCGATCTCGCTGTCACCGACCTTGGTCCCACGCAACTCAAAAACATCGCCGAGCGGGTCCGGGTCTATTCGCTGAGAGTCGGCGTCGCGGCCGAGGCGAAGCCGGCGGAGCCCCACCCCCCACCGACAACCGTCGCGGCGAAGAAGCTTCGCGTGCCAACCCCGCTTGTCGCCGCGATTGCCGCCTTTTGCCTCATTGTCGCGGCTACAACCTGGCATCTTCTCGTTTTCGATAGGCCCGAGTCGAACACTCTCAGTGCGCAGTCCGAAGCCGCACGCCTTTCCGTCGTGGTGTTGCCGTTCGCCAATCTCAGCGGCGACCCGACGCAGGACTACCTCGTCGACGCTGTGACCAACTCATTGACCACCAGCATCGCGCGCCTCCCCGGCAGCTTCGTGATCGCGCGCAATACGGCCTCCACCTACAAGGGCAAGCCGACCGACGCGAGGGCCATCGGCGAGGATTTGGGGGTGCGCTATGTGCTGGAGGGCTCGGTGCAACCCGAGAGCGATCGGGTGAGGGTCAACGCCCAGCTCATCGACACCCACAGCGGCGCCCACTTCTGGGCCGAACAATTCGATACACCCCGCGCCGATTTGTTGCAGACCCAGGATGAGATCATCGCGCGTCTGGCGCGCGCGATGCAATTTCAACTCCCCGCGGCCGAGGCTGCCCGTCTCAGAAGGGCGCCCGGGGCAAGCGCCAACGCCGAGGATCTGGCTCTACAGTGCGCCGTAACCACAGTACTCAGCGGCGAAAATTTCGGTAACGCAGCGGACACGGGTTACCGCTTCTGTGAACAGGCGCTCGACACTGATCCCAACAATGTCCTCGCCATGAACATACTGTCCGTCAGGTTCTGGGCGCCGGCCGCGCTCGGCCTCAGCGCCGACCCCTTGGCCGACCTCAAGCGGGCGGACGAGTTGGCGTCACGATCGCTCGCCCTCGATCCAAATTACGCCTACGGCCACGAGAACAGGGCCTATATACTTCTAGCCCAGGGGCGTCCCGACGAAGCGATCCCCGAGGCCGAACGCGCGCTCGCCCTGGACCCTGCCGACGTGGATCCTTATGCGAACCTGGGCTTCTGCTACCTATACCTCGGACAATTTGAGAAGGGTCTCGAATTTCTGGACAAGGCGATTCGGCTCAGTCCGCACGACCCGGCTCTGGCATTTTGGTATGACGGGAAAGCAGACGCCTATTTCGGGCTGAAGCAGTATGATCAGGCGATCGAATGGGCCCGCCGGGCGATCGCGATCAACCCCAATTCAATTCCGTTTGCGCATAGACATCTCATCGCAGCGCTTGTTTTGACTGGTCATGCGGCGGAAGCCCATGAGGCGCTCCAGCATTACCTCGCGCTCCCTGCCAGCGGACCGAGGACGCTCACGACTTGGAAGGCGGTCGGGGCTCAATTCACTAAACCGCGCAGCGATCCGCGCGTTCTCGAAGCCGTGGGCCGGCAAATCGAGGGCCTTCGCAAGGCGGGGCTGCAGGAGGAGTGATACGGGCTTTCCGCCTGTCTGCTGGCCGCTGGCGTGGAGGTGTGTGCTTAAGTCCGTGCGCGAGGCGTAGCTTTCCCCCTATTGCGGCAGCGGGTCGAGCTCCGGCCAGCCGTCCGCGCTCCAGCGCAGCGGCGAGAATTGGAGTTTCGAAGCCCCGGCGGCGTCGCCGTCGTAATAGTGGAAGGTGAGCCAGTCGCCGCGCGATGTTTTCACCGCCTCCTGCCCGCCGGGGCCGATGAAGCGGCCGGTCGTCGCGAGGAGGAGCGTGCCGCCGCCCTGAAGCATCGCTTTCCCGTCCCGGTCGCGGTACGGACCCTCGATCCGGTCGGCGCGGCCGACGCGAATGTTGTAGGTCGAGGCCACGCCCTCGCAGCATTGGTCGAAGCTCACGAAGAGATAGAACTTGCCCGCGTGTTCGAGGATCGAGGACGCCTCGATCGCGCCGCCGTTGCGTCCGGCGAGCGCAATAACCGGCGTCATTTCGCTGATGAGCTTGCCGGTTTCGGGATTGAGCTCGCGGAGCTTGACGCCCGACCAGAACGACCCGAAGGCGAGATAGGCGCGGCCGTCCGACGTGTCGATCCGGAACGGGTCAATCGCGTTGAAGTCGTCGCCGGCCTTCGACATCAGGACAAGGCCCTGGTCCCGCCAGCCCTCGCCGGGCTTTGACGGGTCGAAGGCCGTATTGGTCATGAGGCCGATGGCGCTCGCGTTGCTGCCGAAGCTCGACAGGCAATAATAGAGGAAGACCGTCCCGCCGCGCCGGCTGACCGAGGGCGCCCAGACGTTGAGCGGTTGGAACCCGAGCGCATCTGCGGCCCATTTGGGCACGCCCTTGCCGATCGCGCCCGCGTCCGTCCACCGGACTCCGTCGGGAGAGGTCTTGACCTTGACGGCGCCGCGAGCGCGTCCCTGCTCGCCGGTGCCGAAGGCGGCGTATTTGCCGTCGACCTCGATGATCGAGGGATCGTGGATCAGCGTGTCGCCGGTGAGCTGCGGCTGGACCGCGGCGCGGCGATGAGGATGAGAGCTGCGAGCGCGACGAGCGCGCGCCTCAAGCTCGCGCCTCGATTTTCGTCAGCCCGCCCATATAAGGGCGCAATGCCTCGGGGATCGCGACCGAGCCGTCGGGCTGCTGGTAGTTCTCCAAGACCGCGACCAGCGCCCGGCCGACCGCGACGCCGGAGCCGTTCAGCGTATGGACGAAGCGGGTCGACTTCGCGTCGGCCGCTTTGAACCGCGCGTTCATCCGCCGCGCCTGGAAGTCGCCGCAGACCGAGCAGGACGAAATCTCGCGATAGCGTCCCTGCCCCGGCAGCCATACTTCGATGTCGTAGGTCTTTCGCGAGGCGAAGCCGAGGTCGCCGGTGCAAAGCGCGACGGTGCGGAAATGCAGACCGAGACGCTTCAAGACCTCCTCGGCGCAGGCCGTCATCCGCTCGTGCTCGTCGCGCGCCTCATCCGGCGTCGTGATCGAGACGAGCTCGACCTTCTCGAACTGGTGCTGGCGGATCATGCCGCGCGTGTCTTTGCCCGCCGCTCCCGCTTCCGCGCGGAAGCAGAGCGTGCCGGCCGTGAAGCGGAGGGGCAGCGTCTTTTCGTCGACGATGCTTTCGCGCACGAGGTTGGTCATCGGCACTTCGGCGGTCGGGATGAGCCAGTATTTTTCGCTTAACTGAACGAAGTCGAGGCCGCCGAAAGTGGTCGGGCTTGGTGAATTTTTGTAGCGCTCCCTCACGCTCCGCTCGACGGCTTCGTTGATGGTCTCGTTCCGAGTGGCAATGAACTGGTCCTCGCGGAACTTCGGCAGTTGCGCTGTCCCATACATCGCCGAGTCCCGCACCAGCACCGGCGGGGCGACTTCGGTGTAGCCGTGCTCCGTCGTGTGCAGATCGAGCATGAACTGGGTCAGCGCCCGCGAGAGGCGCGCGAGCGCGCCCTTGAGCACGACGAAGCGCGCGCCGGACAGCTTGGCCGCGGCGTCGAAGTCCATAAGTCCCAGCGCTTCGCCGATCTCGAAATGCTCTTTCGGCGTAAAGTCTTGCGGAAACTCGGGCGGCGCCCCGTGGCGGCGCACCTCGAAGTTGTCGCTCTCGTCCTTGCCGTCCGGCGTGTCGTCGAACGGCAGGTTCGGGATCTCGGCCAGCGCCTTGTCAAGCGCGTCCGTCGTCTCGCGCTCGGCCGCCTCGAGTTCCGGCATGGTCGCCTTGAGGCCCGCGACCTCGGCCTTGAAGTCCTCCGCCGCGACCGCATCCTTGCGCGCCATCGCAAGGCCCACCTGCTTCGAGGCGGCGTTGCGGCGCTCCTGCGCGCGCTGCAATTCGAGAATCGCGGCGCGGCGCTTTTCGTCCAGCGCGATCAAGGATTCGGCGAGTGGAGGCAGGCCGCGGCGCGCAAGGCCTGCGTCAAAGATTTGAGGATTGTCGCGGATCGCCTTGATATCGTGCATGGATCACCTAAAGAGCGGGCGCGCGACGGCTGAGCGCCCAGTCGCCGAACACGTTGAGCGCGAGGCCTGCCATTACCAGAACGCCGCCGAATAGCTCAACCGGCCGCAAAGGTTCGGCGAACACGACCGCCCCAGCGACCATGCCGACGACCGGCACGAGAAGCGCGAACGGCGCGACCGTCGCCGCCGAGTAATGCGCCAGCAGCCGCGCCCAGAGGCCAAAGCCGAACACCGTGCCCGCATAAGCGACGACGAGCACGCTGACGGCGAGGCGCCAGCTGGGATGCGCGAGCGCGAGCAGCGGACCCGGCCCGTCCACTGCGAGCGAGAGCGCCAGCAAGGGCAGCGGCGCGGCGAGGCTCGACCAGAGGGTGAAGGCGAGCATGTCCACCCGGCCCACGGTTTTGGCGATCACGTTGGCCGAGCCCCAAAAGAAGGACGCAAGCACCACCAGGAGAAACGGACCGAAGCTCGCGCCGGCGAGCCTCGCCGAACCGATGACGACCATCCCTGCGAAGGCGACGAGCCCGCCGAGGACCTGGGTGCGCCGCGGGAATTCGCGCAAGAAGGCCCATGCCAGCGCGATGGTGAAGAACGCCTGCGCCTGGACCACCAGCGAAGCGAGCCCGACCGGGAAGCCGTCGTGGATGGCGATGAACAGGAGGCCGAACTGCCCGACGCCCAACAAGAGGCCGTAGAACGCGACCTTCCACGCCGGCGCCTTCGGCGGGCGGACGAAGAGGACGCCGGGGAAAGCGGCGAAAACGAACCGCAGCGCCGAAAGCATCAAGGGCGACGTCTCGCCGACTCCAACCTTGATCGCGATGAAGGTGAGGCCCCAGACGATGGCGACGCTGACCGCGAGGAGGATGTCGCGCGGGGTCACGCAGCGGCATGCGGCCGGTCGGCCGGGACTCGAGCGGCGCAAACGGTGAGAGGCATGCGGCCATTATGGTCGCCGCGGGCGACATGCGCCATTCAAAAGCGCCGACAAGCCGCATCGCGGTCATTGGCGGAAAGGGCAAAAAGGCGGCGCGCGAATCGGCATTTCGCGCGCCGCGCCCGAATATGCCGACCGCCTGTGGGAGGAGAGGACTTGGCGGACGGGTCCCCGGGTCTTTGAGCCGGTTTAGTAAGCGAAGCTCGGCGCGGCGTGCTGCGGAGGCTGGGCGGCGACCGTTTCCCGGCGGTCGGCGATGGAGCGCCTTTTCGCCTCGATAATGGCGCTGTCGATCAGATAGAGCAGGAAGGCCTCGCCGGCGACCTCGGCCATTCTCCGGGCTCTGATCAATTCGATCAAGATCAGTTCATACATCAACTGTCATCATCTCAACTTAAAGAAGCCCGTCTCTTCATGCCGAAGCGGAAAATAGAGCGGCCTTAATCACGGTCAGATCAATCCCGTGTTACGGAATCATTCGACAATAAGGTCAGTCTTGAGGCTAACCTTACGAGAGCTAGTTAACAATTGGACACTTTGACGCATCAGGCGATTTTCGATTCGGAGATTACATTCAATTTACAATGTGGGCGAAGACAAAGCTGACCGGCGTATTGCATAGGATGGCCGTGCGAGCCGCCGTAGCGCGGGAGCGGCCAACCCGAGAGCCCTAGTCCGCGGGATGCGCGTAGAGCTTTGGAAGTGCGAGCGGAGTTCACGACATCGTCCGATCTCCAAGCGCGCAGTCGGACCTGGTTATCGACCCGCAAGGAGCTTGGCGAGCGCCGCAGCGCGGATCATGTGCCCGCGTTGGTCTGGGCCGCCGCCGCGTCGCGCCGCCTCTCGACCCATCTGACCGCGATCACCGAGCCCTCGTAGAGCGCGAGCATGGGGAGCGCGAGCGAGCTCATGCTGATGAGGTCGGGGGGCGTCAGGATGGCGGCGATGCCGACCACCGCCACGATCGCGTAACGCCGCATCCGCACGAGATACGCGGAGTCGATGATCCTCACATGGCCAAGAAGCGTCAGAATGACAGGTAGTTGGAAGGCGATCCCGAAGGCGAAGATGAGCGTCATGATGAGTGACAAATACTCGCTCACCTTGGGCAGAAGCTCGATTGTCGCCTCGCCCGGGGTATTGACCTGCTGCAGCGACACCGAAAACCGGATGAGGAGCGGCATGACCGCGAAATAGACGAGCAGCGCCCCGAACAGGAAGAAGATCGGCGTCGCAATTAGATAGGGCAGAAACGCCTGACGCTCGTGCTTGTAGAGGCCTGGCGCTATGAACTTGTAAAGCTGCACCGCGATCACCGGAAAGGCGATCACGGCCGCGCCGAACATGCTGAGGCGGATGTTGGTATAGAACTGCTCGAGGAAATGGGTCGCGATCAGGGTCGCCTTGTCCGCGCCGACCACCCGCACATAGGGCTCGGTCAGCACGTTGTAGATCGTGCGCGAGAAATAGAAGCAGACGATGAAGGCGGCGAAAAAGGCGTAGAGCGCCCGGATCAGACGCGCGCGAAGCTCGATCAGATGGTCCATCAACGGCGCCTTGGTGGCGTCGATGTCCTCCTGGCTCATTCCGCGGCGCTCTGACTGGCGCCGGGGCCCGCCTGCGACGTCGGGGCCGCCGCCGGGGTGTGCATCCCGGATTCATGCGGCGCGACCGCCCTCGCCTTCTCGTTGAGCGCTTCCAATTCCTTGCGGACGTCCTCCAGGTCCGCCTCGACCTTGGCGTCCGCGACGATTCCCGCGGGCGCTTCATGCTCGGACGCCGGAGCGAGCGCTGGCGAGCTCAGCGCAACGGGGGCCGTCCCGATCTCGGCCGACCGCTCCGCCGCCTTGATGTCGTCCCTGATCATCCCGGCCGGATCGAACTTGGCGTCGATCTTGGCCTGGTCGCCCAGCGCATTGAGCTCCTTGCGGACGTTTTCCAGATCGGCCTCGCGCATCGCGTCCATGAACTGGCCCTGGAACTCGGCCGCCATGCGCCGCATCTTGCCGAGCACCTGGCCGACCGTGCGCATGACGCGCGGCAAATCCTTCGGCGGGATCACCGCGAGCGCGACGATAGCGACGACCATCAGTTTGCCAATGTCAAAGTCGAACATGGAGGGACGGATCCGGCCAAGCGCATTTCAGGAAGGCCCGAGGGCGTCCCCTCTCTCGTCAGCGTCGATTTGGGGACGGGCTCAGCCGACCTTGTGAACGTCGTTCGCTTTGGCCTCGGCGTCGACGCCGAGGCGGTTCTCGATCGGGCGCGGCGGGGCGGAGGCGGCGGTCGCGGCGGGTTTCGCTTCGTCGTCGTCCGCGAGGCCCTTCTTGAACGATTTCACGCCCTTGGCGACGTCGCCCATGATGTCGGAGATCTTGCCCTTGCCGCCGAACAGCAGGAGCGCCACCGCGGCGAACAACATCCAGTGCCAAATGCTCAAACCACCCATGGCCGTTTTCCCAATGCGATGGCGCCGCCAAACCCTTTAAGGCCCGCAGCGCAATCCTCTTTCGCCGCAAAGGTAAGCGCGGGGCAAGGCAAAAACAAGCTTGGCCTTGGGCGAACACGCGGAAAAGGGCGAGAAAGATTTGGGAAGCTCGCCGCTCTCGAGCCGGCTCGACGCGCCGTTTTGTCTTGCATGGCTGAGCGCGGGCTCGGCAAGATGGCCGCGAAATCAGGGAGGCCCTTTGAATGAGCCAATCCGCGAAACGCCTTGCCGAACTCGGGATCGTGCTGCCGAAGCCGGCCGCGCCCGTCGCCAACTACGCTCCGTTCGTCAGGACCGGCGGCGCGTCGCCGTTGCTGTTCGTTTCGGGCCAACTCCCGCTCGGGCCGGGCGGGGCGCTCGAGGACCGGCACAAGGGCAAGCTCGGCCCCGATTCGTCGGTCGAGCCAGCGCGAGAGGCGGCTCAGCGCTGCGCGATCAACATTCTGGCCCAGGCGCGCGAGGCGCTTGGCGATCTCGACGCGATCGTCCGGGTCGTTCGGCTCGGGGGCTTCTTCAACGTCGCCTCCTCGTTCGACGCCCTCGCCCAGGCGATGAATGGCGCATCGGATCTCATGGCCGACGTGTTCGGCGAGCGCGGCCGCCACGCGCGCACGACCGTCGGCGTCGCGCATCTGCCGTTGAACGCGCTCGTCGAAGTCGAAGCCTTGTTCGAGATTTCGGCTTGAGGGCGCTCAACGCCCCTCAATGGCTGATCGCGCGCCCAATCGCCCATCGCGGGCTGCATGACGCCGCGAACGGCGTGATCGAGAACACGCTCGCCGCCGCTCGAGCCGCGATCGCGGCCAACTGCGCCATCGAATGCGACGTGCAGATGAGCGCGGACGGCGAACTTTTCGTCTTTCACGACGAGACGCTCGACCGGCTGACCGACGCGAGCGGAGCGCTCATCGACAAAAGCGCCGCGGAAATCCGGCGGGTGCGAATTTCGACGCCGAACTCGTCCCTTCTCCTCGCGTGCGAGGAGAAGGTGACTAGCTTCGACGGCGGCTCGCCCAGCCCCTCACCCCTGCCCTCTCCCCGCACGCGGGGAGAGGGGGTCGCAATCCCGACTTTCGCCGAGTTTCTCGCCGTGGTCGCGGGCCGGACGCCGGTAATCTGCGAACTGAAGAGCCGCTTCGACGCCGACTGGCGCATCGGCGACCGGATCGCGCCGCTCGCTGAAGCCTATGACGGCCCGCTCGCTTTCAAGAGCTTCGATCCGGACCTTGTCGCTTATCTGCGCCTGCGCTGGCCGAAGCTTGGCGCCCCGGGCCGCCCCTGCCCGGTCGGGATTGTCGCCGAGGCGTCCTATGACAGTTCAGCTTGGGCTTTTCTCACGCCCGAGCAACAGCGCGAATGCGAAAGCTTTGGGCATCGCGCCCGCAGCCTGCCCGACTTTCTGTCGTGGAACGTCGACGACCTGCCGCACAAGACACCCTTCTTCGAGAAGGAGCTTTTCGGCCTGCCGGTCATGGCCTGGACGGTGCGCAGCGCGGCGCAACGCATCGCGGCGGGCAAATGGGCCGACCAGATCGTGTTCGAGGGCGAGGGGCGCTCCTGAAACCGCTTTTGCCGGCGAAAAGCGGCCTCTTGGACGATTGGTGGCTACGTTGACGGTATCAACACAGCAAGCTTGCAAAATTTGCTTGGGTGCCCTGCCAAAATGTGCTTGGGTGTTCTCGCATCAAAAGGATTGGCCGAAGGGATCGGCGAAAAGAGACCGATATGAAATTCCGGACCGCCAATGCGGCCACCGGATTGGGCGTAGGCTCGGGGGCAAGCGATCACGGCGGGCTGCGCATCGCCTCGAGGATCGACCGCGAGCGTAAACCGGCGCTCACGCGCTACGTCGAGCGGACCCTGAAGAGGGACCTGGCGTCGACGCCCAGCCTATTTGACCAGGTCCTCGTCATCGTGCTGATCGCGATGGTGTTTTTGGGGGCGGCCGCCAACGGGTTTAGGTACTGGTTCAACTGATCTGGTCGCTTGGGTCGCGCCGCCCGCCCGCCGTTTGGCGCGGCAAAGAGAACGGCCGCCGGTGACGGCGGCCGTTTGCGAAAAAGAAAACGCGAAGCGCGCCTCAGCGCTTCGAGAACTGGAAGCTCGCGCGGGCCTTGCGGTGGCCGTACTTCTTGCGTTCGACCACGCGCGAATCGCGGGTCAGGAAGCCTTCCTTCTTGAGCGCGGGGCGCAGGTCCGGCTCATAATTCGTGAGCGCCTTGGCGATGCCGTGGCGCACAGCGCCCGCCTGGCCCGAGAGACCGCCGCCCGAGACGGTGACGGTGAGGTCGTACTGCGTGATGCGGTTCACGACGACGAGCGGCTGGCTCAGGATCATGCGCAAGACGGGACGGGCGAAATAGGAGTCGAGTGGCTTGCCGTTGACGGTCGCGAGGCCTCGACCCGGCTTGATCCAGACGCGGGCGACCGCGTTTTTGCGTTTTCCCGTGGCGTAGGCGCGGCCGTGCCGATCGAGTTTCTGCACGCGGACGGGCGCGTCGGCGGCGGCGGGCGGTGCCGCGGACGACGTCTTGAGGTCCGCCAGAGAGGAAAGAGTCTCGGCCATGGGTTAGACGCTCCGGCTGTTCTTGCGATTGAGTTTGGCGACGTCGAACGGGGTCGGCTGCTGCGCCGCGTGCGGATGGTCGGGGCCTTTGTAGACGCGCAAATTGCCGAGCTGCTTGCGTCCCAAGGGCCCGCGCGGCAGCATGCGCTCGACCGCCTTCTCGACGATGCGCTCGGGGAACTTGCCCTCGAGGATCGCCTTCGCCGAGCGTTCCTTGATGCCGCCGATATAGCCCGAGTAGTGGTGATAGACTTTCTGGTCGCGCTTCCTGCCGGTGAACACCACCTTCTCCGCGTTGACCACGATGACGTTGTCGCCGTCGTCGACGTGGGGGGTGAAGCTGGGCTTGTGCTTGCCGCGCAGGCGCATGGCGACGATGGTCGCGAGGCGCCCGACGACGAGACCTTTGGCGTCGATGAGAAGCCATTTCTTCTCGACGTCGGCCGCCTTGGTCGAATGGGTTTTGCCGAACATGATGGATCCGCTTCGTTTCGGGAGGCGCGCTTCTAGCCGGACCTTGGGCAAAATGTCAACGCCAGAGCTGCCGGAATCGCCTCAAAAACTTGGCCTCCCCGTGATGCGGTATGATAATACCGCGACCCTCTGCCCGGTCATCACGGCGCCGCGTCATCGCCGCGCGCGGGAATCGAATAGGTCCCGGTCGCGTGGGCGACCATCTCGGCCCTTCCGGGCGAATAGAGCGCGACCTCGCCGACGGCGAGGCGCTTGCCGAGCTTCATGAGCTTCGCCTTGCCGAGGAGGTCCATGGGCTCGGGCCTGCGCAGGAAATTGATTGTGACGCTGGTTGTGACCGCGAGCTTCACCCGGCCGATCTCGTGCAGGATCGCGACATAGAGGGCGAGGTCTGAGAGCGCGAACATCGTGGGTCCCGAAATCGTGCCGCCGGGACGCAAATGGTCGGGGTGGTGGTTGAGGCGCACCGTCGCGCTCATGGGTCCCACCTCCTCGATGGCGTAGTCGCCGCGCGCCCAAATCTGGGGGAAGATCTCGACGAGATAGGCGCGGAGTTCGTCCAGCGTGAAGGGATGGCGCTTGGCTTGGGTCATGCGGAGGGGCTCGATCAGGCGGGGTCGGACGTTAGCGGCGGCGGCCGGGCGCGGCAAAGGGGGAGCCGGTCGGCGGACCTCCGCCGTCTTTGGGCCTTTTTCGCGGGGCTTAACTGCCGCCCTTGCGGGCTTTTGCGTCTGTCCTTTTCGAAGAGGCGCCGATCTCAATGAGCGCAGATCGACCCCCGACGCCGGCAGCCGAGGCCGGACGAGCGCCGGCCAAGGCGACGAACGTGCTCATCTTGAGCGCCGGGCAAGGCGAACTCATCGACGAGATCCTCGACGAACTCGCGGAGGGCTTTTTCGCCCTTGATTCAAACTGGCGCTTCACCGCCTTCAACCGGGCGGCGGAGGAGATTTTCGACCTCAAGCGCGAGGACGTGATCGGCAGGACGATCTGGGAGGTGTCGCCGACCGCGATCGGCAGCGAATTCGAGCGGCGCTACCGCAAGGTGATGATCGACCGCGAAAAGCAGGTGTTCGAGACCTATTCGAAGCGCCGGCCGGATCGCTATCACGAGATCCGCGCCTTTCCGCTCGGCGAGGGGATCGGCGTCGCCTTCCGCGACGCGACCGAGCGCAAGACCATCCTCGAGCGGCTGCGTCAGCGCGAGCTCGATCTTAAGCGCGTTCAGGAGATCGGCGGCGTCGGCGGCATGCGCATCGACGTGCGCGACGGCTTCTCCGGGCGCCGCTCGCCCGAATATCTGCACCTGTACGGGCTCCCTCCGGAGGCGGCGATCGAATCGCATAACGCCTGGGTCAAGCGGCTTCATCCGGACGATCGCGAGCGCGCGATCGAGCATTTGTTCAAGACGGTCGAGAGCGGCGCGACGTCCTACGTTTCAGAATACCGCGTCATTCGTCCGACCGACGGCGCCGTGCGCTGGATCAGGGCGGTGGCCGAGATCGAGCGCGACGAGAACGGCGCTGCGGTCGCGCTGGTCGGGGCGCATATCGACATCACCGAGCGCAAGCTCGCCGAAGAGGAGGCTCTGGCAAGCGAGGAAAAGCTGCGCGCCATCGCCGACGCGCTGCCGGTGCTGATCTCCTACGTCGACAAGGACCAGGTTTTTCGCTTCGTCAACAAAGCCTACGAGGCCTGGTTCGAACGGCCGCGAAGCGCCATCCTCGGGCGCCGGGTTGACGACGTGATGAGCCCCGCGATGTACGGGGCGCGCCGGCCATATCTCGAACGCGCGCTGGCCGGCGAGCAGGTTTCGTACGAGGTCGATTTCGTGCGCTCGACAGGGACACACGCGACGGAGGTTGTGCACGTTCCCCACCTGGACGCCTCCGGCAATGTCTTTGGCGTCTACGTGGTCGTGACCGACATCACGCATCGCAAGCTGGCCGAACGAAGAATTGCGGAAAGCGAAGCGCGGTTTCGAACAATCGCAGACTGCGCGCCGGTGCCGATGTGGGTGACTGGCGCGGATGGCCGGCGAGACTTCGTCAATCAGGCCTACCTCGACTTTTTCGGGCGATCCTACGCAGAAGCGCTCGCCTTCGATTGGCGAAAGGCGCTTCATCCCGAGGACTTGCCGCGGATTCTCCGCGAAGAGCCGGTCTTCGACCCGTCGGTGAAGACGGTGACGGTCGAGGCGCGCTTCCGGCGCGGAGACGGCCAATGGCGGTGGCTGCGCGCGGTCTCCCAGCCGACCTGGGAACCCGACGGCAAGCACGCCGGTTTCATCGGCGTCGCGCACGACATCACGGAGGCGAAGGAGGCTGAGGCGCAGTTGACGCGCCTCAACGAGACCCTGGAGTGGCGGGTCGCGGAACGCACCGCGCAACTCGCCGCAAGCGAGGCGCTGGTGCGAACCTTCTTCCAGCACTCGCCGGAATGCCACGCAGTCCTGGTCGAAGACGGGGACAGCTTTCGCTATCAGGAGATCAATCCGGCGACGTTGCGGCTCTACGGAATGACGCGCCACGAGGTCATCGGACGCAAGACGGACGAGGTCCTCGGCACAGAGGGCGGGGCCGACGTCAACTGGCGCCTCGCAGCCTGCCTGCGCGAAGGCGGGACATATCATTACGAGCGGGTCATGCGGGGTTCGGTCATCGAGGCGGTCGCGACCGCCGTGCCGAGCCGCGGGGGACAGGCGCGCCGCGTGCTCGTCAGCGCCCGCGACGTGACGGAGCGGAGGCGGCTCGAAGACCAATTGCGCCAGTCGCAGAAGATGGAGGCGCTCGGCCAGCTCACCGGCGGCGTCGCGCACGATTTCAACAACCTCCTCACCCTGATGCTCGGCGGCCTCGACACGATCGACCGGCAATTGGAGCATTTGCCTGAGTCCAACGCGAAATCGCGCATCGAGCGGGCGAGGAACATGGCGCTGCAGGGCGTCGAGCGCGCCCGCGCCCTGACCGGCCGCCTGCTCGCCTTCTCGCGCCGGCAGGCGCTCGCCCCGCAGCCGGTCGACGCCAACGCGCTCGTCGGCGGGTTTTGCGATCTGCTGCAGCGGATGCTCGGCGAAGAGATCGCATTGAAGGCGATCCTCGCCGACGGCCTCTGGAACGCGTTCGTCGATCCGAACCAACTGGAGAACGCGCTGATCAATCTGGCGCTCAACGCGCGGGACGCGATGCCCCGCGGCGGCAAGCTTGTCATCGAGACCGCCAATCGCCCCCTCGACTTTGCGTGCGTAAGCGGGCTGCCGGAGCGGATAGAGCCGGGCGACTACGTGACGATCGCGGTCATGGACACCGGCGTCGGCATGGACGAGGAGACGCGCGCCCGCGCCTTCGATCCCTTCTTCACCACCAAGGACATCGGCAAGGGGACGGGTCTCGGTTTGAGCCAGGTCTATGGCTTCGCCCGCCAGTCCGGCGGATGCGTCGAAATCGAGAGCGAGCTTGAGCGCGGAACGACGGTCCGGATCTACCTGCCTCGTCAGCCCTCGTCTGCGTCGGAGACGAAGGAGCGGGATCGGGAGGATTTGGCCCGGCCCGGCGGGCGCGAGAGCATTCTCGTGGTCGAGGACGACGACGGGGTGAGAGCCTATGCGACGGACGCGTTGCGCGAACTCGGATACCGCGTCGCCGAGGCGTCCAGCGGAAGGTCGGCGCTTGCAACGCTCGACTTCGCGCCGTGCCTCGATCTCCTCTTGACCGACGTCGTCATGCCCGGCGGTCTCAATGGGCGCGAGCTGGCCGACGAGGCAATCAGGCGACGCCCGGGCCTGCGCGTCCTCTACATGACCGGCTACAGCCGCGACGCGATCATGCGCAACGGGCGGCTCGCCCCGGGCGTGCATGTCATCGGCAAGCCGTTCTCGCTCGAGGAGCTCGCGGCCAAGGTGCGCAAGCGGCTCGATGCGGCGGAATGACGCAAGCGTCATGAGGCGTCGCCGTCCTGTCATAAACCTGCCCGAAAACGAACGGCGGCGCGGACTTTTCGCGCTTCGCTCTCGAACCCGGTCTTCAGGAAGTCACGAAATGGCGCGCCGCCTTCGTCTAATGCTGGCCCTCCCGGCCCTCCTGGTCATCGCTACGCCGCTCTCAGCGGATTCGCTCTCGGAGCGCCGGGCGGCGAAGGAAAAGGCTGAGACGGTTGAGGTCGAAGTCGCCTGCGGCAAGCTGGACAAGGAAAATTGCGCGGTCGTGGTCCCGGAGATCAACACCAAGACGGTGAGCCAGAACGTGCGATTGAAGCCCCTCGAATCGAAGGGCAGCGTCGAGTCCGTCGACGGCCTTTGCGAGGGAGACGTCCAGATGGCCGTCGTTCAGGCGGACGTTCTGGCGATCCGCTCGTCGAAGCCTGACTGCGCCGGCAAGATCGTCGCGCTCGGGCGCCCGCTCTACCCCTGTGAAGGGTTCATGGTGGTGAGGTCCGAGACGCGCGAGGGCAAGTTCGGCGACATGATCGCCCGTCTGCCGCCGGGCACGGTCCTGCGCGTGGCCGCCGGCGGTTCGGGGTCGAGTCAGGGTGGAAGGAGCTCGTCGACATCTCGCCCGACGGCTCCGAGACGGCGCTCAGCAAGTTGCGCGATCGGCAGATCGACGCGTTTTTCGTCATGGACGGGCCACAATCCCCGCTCCTGCAGGAGGTGCGCGAGACCATCGATCCGAAGACCAAACAGCGCGTCTTCAAATTTGTCGACGTTCGCCCGAACGACAAGCTCCTGGCGACGCCCTTCAACGGCCGCAGCCTTTACGCGACGGCGACGCTCGAGTCCGGCTGGTTCAGCGCGATCAAATCGGTCGCGACCCCGGCGGTGATTGCCGTTCGCGACGACTTCTATCGCAGCTACCCGGCCGTCGCCGCCAAAATCCGGCAGGCCGCAGAGGACGCCCTGCCCCCGATCGCCGCGCGCGCCGGAGCGCGGCCCGATTGGGCGCAGGACTTCGAACGTCACTAGGCGCTAGCGCCCCGGCAGCCCCGCCTTCTGCAGCCCCTCCGCGATGCGGGAGGCGAATTCGACTTGCAGGTCGCCGAGCCGGTTGCGCTCGCCCTCGAACCGCTCCGCCCAAACGTCTGCGCCGGTCTCGGTCGAGATCAATTGTGCGTTGACAGTGACCTTCTCGTCGACGCGCCGCACGCTGCCTTCCAGGGCGTAGCGCACGCCGAGTTCGCGCCCGAGTTGTTTCTCGTCTACGGTCTTGCCCTTGTAAGCCGAGGCGGCGCCGCGGCCGATCACGAAGCTGCCCGGCAGATGCGAGAGATCGGTGGTCAGATCGTCAGCGAGTCCGTCCGCGAAAACGTTCTCATCCGCGTCGCCGCTCAAATTGGCGAACGGCAGCACGACAATCGAAAGGCGCGGCGCGCTGGCGAGCTTGTGGGCGGCGGGCGGCGGCGCGAGCTCGTGGCCGCGCCACGGCTGCGCCACCAGAATCGCGATGACCGCCGCCGCAATGAGAACCGGACGGAACCTCCTCCGGCGCCTCTCGCGGCCCGTCGGGATCACGCCCGAAGATCCGACGATGGGGCGCTCAACTGGCGCCATCCCGGCGGTCCCCCTTGGGGCCGCGATGTTCCGGAGGATCGCGGCGACCGCGGCCGCCACCGCCGCCCGGCGCTCCCTCCTGTTGCGCGATCTCTGGAGGATGCTCGGGATGACGATGTTATCGAGGATCGGGTGGAGCGCCGCCCGGCCCTCTGCCCGGTCGGGCGATCTCGGGACGACGGTCGTGGAAGGGTCTGTGGGCCGTCCTTCCGTCGGGGCCGCCAAGGTGTAAGCCCTGATCGGGCGCGCGATGTTCTTGAGGTTTTGCTCGCCCAGGTCGATGAAGGGCTCCTTGATCTTGTCGCGCACCTGCCGATACGCGTCTTCTGACAGGCAGACCGCGTCGGGATCGCAAACGCCTTGGAGCCGAGCCGCGATGTTGACCCCGTCGCCCATCAGGTCGCCGTCGGCCTCTTCGACGACGTCGCCCAGGTGAATGCCGACGCGCGCCTCGATGCGCTGGTCGTCAGGCAGGCCGGCGTTATGCTCAGCGAGGCCCGCACGCACCTCCATGGCGCAGCGCACGGCTTCAACCACGCTGCGAAACTCGACGATCGCCCCGTCGCCGGTCCGCTTGACGAGGCGCCCGTTGTGAGCCGCGATGGTCGGGTCGATCAGATCGCCGCGCAACGCCCGCAGCCGGGCCAGCGTGCCCTCTTCGTCCGTCCCGGTCAGCCGGCTGTAGCCGACGATGTCGGCGACCAGAATCGCCGCAAGTTTTCTGGTCTCTTTCACCACGTTGGCCCCTGCCGAACCAACTAGCACGGAGACCGGCGGCAATCACCCTGTTCGTTCGTGGGGCCGAACGCGCGCTTTCGGTTGGCCGCGAAATCGCTTACCACCGTCCCCCATGTTTCCGCCCGACTTCACCGCTCGCGCCGCCGCACTTCTCGACCGATGCCGCGCAGCAGGCCTCAAGATCGCGACGGCCGAATCCTGCACGGGCGGGCTCATCACGGGGCTGCTGACGGAGATTCCCGGCTCCTCCGCCGTCGTGGAGCGCGGCTTCGTCGTCTATTCCAACGAGGCCAAGCAAGAGCTTCTCGGCGTGCCGCCGGAGACGATCCGGGCGGAAGGCGCGGTCAGCGAAGCGACCGCGCGGGCGATGGCGGAAGGCGCGCTGATTGCCTCGCGCGCCGACCTCGCCGTCAGCGTCACCGGCGTCGCGGGACCGGACGGCGGCACGGCGGCGAAGCCGGTCGGCCTGGTCTGGTTCGCCTGTGCCCATCGCGGCGGGCCGACAGTCCCGCGCGAAGAGCGGTTCGGCGACATCGGCCGAGGCAAAGTGCGCCTTGCGTCGGTCGGCGTCGCGCTCGAACTTCTGGAGGCGGCGGCGCGCTAAAAGCTGAGAGCCATCGCGACATTGCCCTCGCCGAGGCCCGTCGAAGCTGGGTAGGCTGCCGGCTTTCTCCCGCACGGGGACCGCCATGCGCAATTTCCTCATCGACACCGACACCGCGTCCGACGACGCGGTCGCGATCATCATGGCGCTCGCGGCGCCGGATGTCCGCGTGATCGGGCTGACCACGGTCGCGGGCAATGTCGGCCTCGAGCAGGCGACGCGGAACGCGCTCTTGACGGCGGAGATCTGCGGGTCGGACGTTCCGGTGTTCATGGGCGCCGCCGCGCCGCTCATCCGCGCGCACGAGCACGCGCATTGGTTTCACGGGGAGGACGGGATGGGCGACCGCGGCTACCCTGAGCCGGCGCGCGCGCCTGAACCCGAGCATGGCGTCGACGCGATCCTGCGGCTCGCGCATGAAAAGCCGGGCCTGACCCTCGTCACCCTCGGGCCCTTGACTAACATCGCGCTCGCGCTCGCGCGCGATCCGGCGCTCGCGGATAAAATCGGCCGCTGCGTCGTCATGGGCGGCGCGCCATGCTGCGAAGGCAACGTGACGCCCGCGGCCGAATACAACATCTGGGTCGATCCCGAAGCCGCGCGAGCGGTTTTTCGCTCGAGACTGCCGATCGAGATGGTCGGCTGGCACGTATCGCGCGGGGATTCGGTGCTGAGCGACGCGGAGGTCGCTGCGATCGAGGCCCTCGGCACAGAAAAGGCGCGCTTCGCGATCGACTGCAACGCGCGGGCGCGCGAAGCCTATCGCGTGCAGACGGGCGAGGTCGGCCTGTCGCTCGCCGATCCGACCGCAATGGCGGTCGCGCTCGACCGCTCGGTCGGGCTTTCGTGGTCGCGCCATCGGGTCGCGATCGAATGTTCGAGCGAGCTCACGCGCGGCATGACGGTCGTCGACCGGCTGAACGCGAGCCGCAACGATAAGAACGCCGAGGTCTGGAGCGGGCACGCGTCCGATTCGGAGGCGGACATTGTGTGGGCCTTCAACTCCGCCAAATTCAAGGCTATGCTGAAGGCCGCGCTGGCGGCGTGAGCATTGGCGCCGCGCTCGGCTCAAGCGCGGCCCATGAGGCGCGCCCGCAAGGACGCGTCGACAGGGCGCTGGGGGTGTAAAGGGGGCGGAGGACCTGTGATGGAGACCGGCCGCAACCTCTTGGGCGCTGAAACGTCGCCCTACCTGCTCCAGCACGCGCACAATCCCGTCCACTGGCGCGCCTGGGGGCCGGAAGCGCTCGCCGAGGCGAAGCGGCGCGACTGCCCGATCCTCATCTCGATCGGCTACGCGGCCTGCCACTGGTGCCACGTGATGGCGCACGAGTCGTTCGAGAACGCCGAGACGGCGAACCGGATGAACGAGCTCTTCGTCAACGTGAAGGTCGACCGCGAGGAGCGGCCCGACATCGACCATATCTACATGTCCGCGCTTCAACTCCTGGGCGAACAGGGCGGCTGGCCTTTAACGATGTTCCTCGATCCCGACGGCAAGCCGATGTTCGGCGGAACCTACTGGCCGCCCGAACCGCGATTCGGGCGCCCATCGTTCCCGCAGATCATCGAGTCGGTCAACGCCGCATGGCGGACCCGCCGTCCGGCGATGGAGAGCCGCGGCGTCGCGCTCGCCGACCACCTGGCGCAGCTTTCGGCGCCGAGCCCGGCGCCGGGCTCACGCCCGCCGACCTGACCCGCGTCGGCGCCGCGCTCCTTCGCGCCATTGATCCCGTTCATGGCGGCATTGGCGGCGCACCGAAATTCCCCAATGCGCCGATCTTCCGCTTCTTCTGGAACGAGATGTTCCGCCGCCGCGATCCTCGCTTCGGCGAGGCGGTGCGGGCGCTCCTCGATGCGATGAGCGTGGGCGGCGTCTACGATCATCTCGGCGGCGGCTACGCGCGCTATTCGACCGACGCCGAGTGGCTCGTCCCGCATTTCGAGAAGATGCTGTACGATAACGCGCAGATCCTCGAACTCCTCGCGCTTGTTCATGACCAATGGCCGGGTCCTATGCTTGCCGAGCGGGCGCGCGAAACGGTCGGATGGCTCATGCGCGAGATGCGCGTGGGCCATGCTTTCGCCGCCTCGCTCGACGCTGACCAGGAGGGCGAAGAGGGCGCGTTCTACGTCTGGCGCTCCGACGAGATCGACGCGGCGCTGGGGCAGGCTTCGCCGCTCTTCAAGGCGGCCTACGACGTCACGCCCGGCGGCAATTGGGAAGGCAAGACGGTGCTGAGGCGCCTCGCCGCGCGCGGCTCGGACGAATTGGAGGCCGCGCTCGCCCATGCTCGTGCAATCCTGTTCGCGCTCCGCGAGAAGCGGCCGAAACCCGGTCGCGACGACAAGGTGCTGGCCGACTGGAACGGCCTCGCAATCGCGGCGCTTGCCCGCGCGAGCGCGGCGTTCGCCGAGCCGGATTGGCTCGCGACCGCTCGCTGGGCGTTCGATTTTGTCATGAACGTCATGCGCGACGGCGACGGGCGGCTCCTGCACGCCTGGCGCGAGGGACGCGCGGGCGCGCGCGGCATGCTCGACGACTATGCCGCGATGGCGCGCGCGGCGCTCGCGCTGTTTGAGGCGAGCGGCCAGCCTGCCGATCTCGTCGCGGCGCGCGGGCTCGCGAACCAGGCTCTGGACCTGTTCGGCGACGGCGAGGGCGGCGTCTATCTCACGGCGAGCGACGCCATGGACGTGCCAGGCGCGCGCCCGCGCCACGCACATGACGGCGCGACGCCGTCAGGCGTCGGCCTCCTCGCCGAGGTTTTGGCGCAGCTCTGGCATCTGACCAGCGAGACGCGCTGGCGCGACGCCGCCGACGGCCTCTTCCGCGCCTTCTCCGGCACGCCGGAAGGGCTTGGCGGAAGCCCCCTCCTGCTCATGAGCGCCGATTTCCTCGAGCGCGGCGGCTGCGTGGCGGTCGAGGGGCCAATCGACGATCCGCGCGCCGAAGCACTGGCCGCCGTGGCGCTGCGCGCGCCCGACCCGTCGCTGACGGTGCTCCGCCTCGACCGGAAGCTCTGGCCGAACGGCTCGCCGCGCGACGACCTGCCGCACGCCGCCGATCCCGCCGCTATGCTCTGTCAGGGCCAGACCTGCAGCCTGCCGGTCACGACGCCGGACGGGTTGGAGGCGCTCTTGAAGGAGCGCCGCTGAAGCTCCGGGCGTCGCCGGTCAGCGCAAATGTTTCTGCGCCAGATATCGTTCGATGTGGCGCCGGGAAATCCGCTCGAGCATATAGCCGAGATAGGCGCCGACGAGGGCTGCCGGAATCAAGAGGTACACAGCGGAGGAATAACTCGCGCATACAGCGACGGCGATCGCGGCAAAAGCCAGCGCCACCCAGGTCGAAAATTCGGTCGAGCCTTTCATGTCCGTCCCCGATCGGACGCCGATTTTATCCTTAGTCATCGAAAAGCTCAAAACCCCTCGCCCCCGTCTACGGTCAAGACCTGCCCCATGATGTGGCGCGCGCGGTCGCTGCACAAGAAGAGGACCGCGTCGGCGATGTCGTCGACGTCGGCGATCCGGCGCGCTGGGATGCCCTGGATCATGGCCGCCTCATCGAGCCGGCCGGCGCGGAAATCCTCGATGACCCCCTCGGTCGCGACGTGGCCGGGCGCGACTGCGTTGACCCGCATGGCCCTCGGCCCCCATTCGAGCGCCATCGACCGGGTCAGGCTGTCGAGCGCGGCCTTGGAGGCGCAATAGAGGCCGAGGTTGAGCGCCGGCCGGCGCCCTGCGATGCTGCTCACGTTGACGATCGCGCCGCCTCTTCCCTGCCCGAACGCCCATGCCGCGAACGCGCGCGCGCAAAGCAGCGGCCCCGCGACGTTGACGCCGAGGAACCGCGCCGCCTCGTCCGCATCCGCCTCGATCAGGGCTAAGAGCGCGAAGCGGGCGGCGTTGTTGACGAGAATGTCGAGCGCGCCGAAGCGCTCGACCGTCGCCGCGACGATCCGCTCGCAATCGGCCGGGACGCCAACGTCCGCGGGGATGACGAGAACCGGCGACCCGCTCGCCTCCTCGATCGCCGCCGCCGAATGGGCGAGCGTCTCCTTCGTGCGCGCGGCGATCGCGACGTGCGCGCCTTCACGAGCAAACGCGCGCGCGATCGCGAAGCCGATGCCGGTGCCTCCCCCGGTCACGAGCGCGATCTTGCCGGCGAATTCGCGCGCTGCGTCGTGGGCGCTCCCGCCCCCCTTGTGGGGGCGGGCCGGGGTGGGGGGTCGCGCCGAACTCAAATCGCGGAGTCCTCGATGCGCGGCCTCAATTCCATGAGCCTCATCCGGATCGTCTCCAGCACGCCGTCGAGATTGCGGCAAACGTCCTCGTTAGTGAAGCGCAGAACCGCGAATCCCTGCGCTGCAAGCGCTGCCGAACGCGCGGCGTCATGAGCAATTTCCTCGTCCGTCGAGTGCGTCGCTCCGTCCACCTCGACGACCAGCCTGGCGTCGAATGAGGCGAAGTCGGCGATGAAGCCGCCAAGGACAACCTGACGTCGAAAGCGGAAACCGGCGACTTGCTTGCGTCGAAGGCCTTCCCACAGACGTCGTTCGCCACTGGTCGCATCGCGTCTGAGGGAGCGCGCCACCGGCGTCAAACTCCTCGGCATGGCACGACCCCCCACCCTAACCCGCCCCCACAAGGGGGGCGGGAACTCACGCGGCCACTCAAAACGTCACGGCATCGCCTGGAAGCGCTTCGCCAGCGCGCTGATCTTGCGCGCGGTCTCGATGTCGAGGTCGGTGATCTTCATGCCGGCGTCGTGGGTGCAGAAAGAAAACGAGACGATGTTGTAGGAGTTCTTGAACTCCGGATGATGGTTCATGACTTCCGCCTCGATCGCGATCTCGACGATGAAGGCGATCGCGTCGCGAAAGGTCTTCAGCGCGAACGTCGCCTCGATGTTGGGCGCCTTCACCGACCAGTCCGGCAAGTCGGCGAGCGCCGCCCGGATTTCCGCATCGCTCAGGATTTTGTAGTGCGCCACTGTCGTTCCTCCTTGCTCACTGCGAAGCGCCCGCGCCTTGGGCGGGCTGGTCGAGGGCGAGGATCGCCTGTTCCAGCGGGGCGGGCGAGACGCGGATCGAGCCGGTATAGGGCTTGCTGAACTCGAGAATGAGAAAGATCGCGAGCCCGATCGAGGCGCTGCCCAAAATGAGCATAGCAACCGACATCGGGCTCAATTTCGACAGAAGCCCCATGCTGCCGAACATCAGACAGGACCAGAAGGTCACGGCGTAGATCAGCGGCCAGGGGACCGGGGTCGCCGCCTGAAGCGACATGAGGAGCCGCTGCTCGCCGATGAAGGCGTAGTTCGCGCGCGCGGCGGTGAGCAGATTCGTCTGCGCGGACGTCTTCGGCTCGAGGCCGTCGAGGAACTTGTTCATATTGCCCATGGCCTTGTAGGAGGCCTCGTAGGCCGCAGCGCGGGAGTTGTCGTCGCCCCAAAACTGCTCGTGCGCCCAGACGAGATCTGTCCTCAGGATGCTGCGGCCTTCGTCCGCCTGAGGCCCGTACTGGCGCATTTCGAGATCGAACTCGAGCGCGCGCGCCGCGATCGTCTGCAATTCCGTCTGCTGGGTGCTGTAGACGCCGTAGGCCGTCCAGATGAGGAGGCCGTTGACCAGCACGAGCAGGAGCGTCAGCTGCCCGACGACGCCGCCGATCATGTCGCGGGTCTTGTCCATCGTGTAGGGCTCGGGGAGGACGCGCTGGAGCGTGAGCCCGACGAGGCCGCCCGCGGCGATCACGCCGACGACGACGAGCGCGATGGCGAGCGACTGATCCAATTGTCGGCCTCCTCCCGGGCCCGGGAACCGTGCACGCCGTGCCACGTTATTCGGCGGACGTAAAGCGGCGCGGGAGCGACGGCGCGGCGTCGGATCATCGCATGGGCGGAATGCGCCCGGCGAGACCCGAGGGAGGTCCCGCACAGCCGCCATAAAAGTGCACGAGCCAAGCAACGCCGGGCGTAACCCATGTTTATCAGCGCGGTCGTGAGCCTCCGCCCTGTCAAACGACGCGCCGCGATTCTGTCTCTTGCCTGCCTTATTGTGTTTGTCAGTCAGCCACATCCACTGCACGCCGGTTTAACCGCTCCCTCTACCTTGGAGAAGGGTCGGGTAGCGCAGCGCTATATCCTGCCGATCACGCCGCCACTCGATCAGGGCGACTCCGATCTTTGCTGGGTCTTTGCGACGCTCAGCATGCTGGAGACGAACTATCTCTATCGGCATCCAGGCTCCCACATCGCCCTGTCGCGCGCCGCCGTGCAACTCAACTCGATCTCGGACCGGCTCGAGCGGCGGATTCGCGGCCAGCCGATCCCGCTCGAGGATGGGGGGCTCGCGGTCGAGGCGCTCGCTCTCATCCGGCAAAACGGTCTGCTTGCCGAGCGCGACTTCCACGGCATCGTGGACTCCGACCCGATTTTCGCATCCATCCACAACAAGCTCGCCCGCTACGCCGACCCATCGAAGAAGCAAGAGGCGTTGGAAGAAGAACTCAGGGCGAGCCTCGGCGCGCCGCCGCAGATTACTGATCTCGACGGCAAGACCATGAGCCCGAGGCAATTGGCTGACGCAGTGCTCGGCAAGCGTCAGTGGGTCGAATTCGACGTTTTGCGCGACGGCGCCGAGAAATGGGGGCCGTCGCGCGACCCGGACGCCCGTCCCGAGACTCGGGTCAGATACGTGAAGCTCAACATGATGATCGATCTCATCCGCCAGTCGCTCGCAAGCGGCAGGGCGGTCGTGGCCGGATCGACCGATCACGCCCTCCTGATCTACGGCGCCGACTATGACAAGGACGGCAAGCCGCTGTCCTATTTCATCAAAGATTCGTTTGCGCCCTACACCTACCGCGCCAGCGCCGAACAAATTCACGGCATGCTGCATGACGTGACGGCCGCGTTCTGAAGCATGATGAGTTCAAGTCGATTCATTCCCATCATTGCGAGCGAAGCGAAGCAACCCAGGGGAACGTCGGGCGCTCTACGGCCCCTGGATTGCTTCGTCGCTGCGCTCCTCGCAATGACGGCGTCGGTTCAACACGAATTCATCATGCTCTAAAGGCCGAATGCCGCCGCGTTATCCGTTGCGGCTCGAGGGCAGAAGCGCGCGCAAGCTCGCGAGCGTGTCGGCCTCGGCGACCGGCTTATCGCGCCGCCAGCGCAGCATCCTGGGAAACCGCACCGCGATCCCGCTGCGGTGGCGCTTGCTCGGCGCGATGCCCTCGAAGCCGAGCTCGATGACTTGCGTCGGCTTGACACTGCGAACGGGGCCGAATGTCTCGACCGTCGTCCTGCGGATGATGGCGTCCATCTCGCGCATCTCGGCGTCCGAGAGGCCCGAATAGGCCTTGGCGAAGGGGATGAGCTCGCGATTCGGCGCGCCCTCGTCCGCGCTCCAGACGGCGAAGGTATAGTCGCTGTAGACGCCGGAGCGCCGGCCGTGGCCGCGCTGGGCGTAGATGAGCGCCGCGTCGACGCTCATCGGGTCGAGCTTCCACTTCCACCACACGTCGGTGCGGTCGTCACCCTTGCGGCGGCCGACGCCGTAGGCGCCCTCGCGCGCCTTCAGCATGAGCCCTTCGCGGCCGAGTGCGCGCGCCTCGACGCGGATCGCGTCGAGCGCCTCCCAGGTCTCGGCCGCAACCGCCGGGCTCAAGCGCAATGGCGCGCGCTCGCCCCTCGCCTGCGTCGCGTCGAAGACATGTTTCGCGAGGCGTTCGAGCCACGCGCGGCGCTCCCATTGCGGCTCGGCGCGAATGTCACGGCCCTCGCATTCGAGGAGGTCGTAGGCGATGAAGGCGACAGGCAGTTCGCGCATCGTTTTGTCGCTCACGACCTTGCGGCCGAGGCGCTGTTGCAGGCTCGCGAATGGCGCGAGGCCTTCGAGCGAATCGGGGCTCATGTCCGCGGCCGGCGGAATCATCACCACGAGCTCGCCGTCGAGCGCGGTTCCAGGATCAAGCGCGCGCGCCAGCGGCTCGAGATCGGGATAGGCGTCTGAGATGAGCTCCTCGCCGCGCGACCACAGGCACCAGCCCTGCCCGCGCCGGATCAGTTGTGCGCGGATGCCGTCGAACTTCCATTCGATTATCCAGTTCGACGGCGGCCCCAGGGCCGCCTGCATCTCCGCGACCGGCCGCTGCCAAGACTGTGCGAGATAGAACGGATAGGGCCTCCCCGAATCGAGCGCCAGCGCTTCCGCGTGCGCCACCTCCACGATCAGCGCCGCGAAGTCTTCCGGGGCCGGCGTGCGCCGCGCCTGCGAATAGCCGATCATGCGCTGGGCCATGCGGCTCTCCTCGACGCCCGCGACCTCGGCCAGCGCCTTCACGACCTGCAGCCTCGAGACGCCGACCCGCAGTTCGCCGGTGATGAGCTTGAAGAAGGCGAGGCGCTGGTCGCCGGGCACTTCGTCGACCCAGCGCCTGAGGCGGAGGTAGCGCTCCTCTTCCACGAGCGAAGTCAGCGGCAGGAGGCGCTCGCGCATCCAGACATCGAGCGGAACCTCCTCGCCGCCCGCACCTTCGGGCAGAAGCAGCGCCAGCGTCTCGGCGAGATCGCCGACATTTGCGTAGCATTCCTCGCAGAGCCATTCCGGATAGCACGAGCCTTCAACCGCGAGACGCCACATGAGCCGCGTCGGAACGGTCTGGCGCGGCTTGCCGCCCGCGAGGAAGTAGACCATCCAGGCCGCGCTTCCCCATTGCATGGGATCGTCGCGCGCGACGGCGAAAGCCTCGACCATCGCCGCCTGTTTCGCGCGCGTGGAGGTCGCCGAGTCGAGCCGCCGGTAGAGTTCGGCGAAGGCCTTCATGGCGCATGCTCCGCCGGCGGAGCGCCGCCCCTGCCCCCGGGGGCGGCGCCCCGACCCCCTTGTGCGGGCGGGTCGGGGTGGGGGGTTGCGCAGGCCTTTCAAAGCTCGCTTTGGGAGCGGAAATCGGAACGGCATGGCGCGACCCCCCTCCCTCGCCCTCCCCCACAAGGAGGGAGGGAATTGGTTCGCGCCGCCCGCTACCCGCAGCAAAGAACTTCATTGTCCGGCCTCTGGCGCCGCCTCCTCGGCGGGCGTCTCCTCCTCGTCGCCATAGGCGGTCGCAAGGACGTGCGCCTCTATTCCCTTTTCGCAAAGATAGCGGGTCAGCGGGCCGACCGATCCGTGGGTCGCGAGCACACGGGCAGCGCCAGTCGCCTCGATCGCCGCGATGAGCCCGGGCCAGTCGGCGTGGTCCGACAACGCGAAGCCGCGGTCGAGCCCGCGCCGGCGGCGATTGCCGCGCACCTGCATCCAGCCGCTGGCGAGCGCGTCCGAATACTCGCCGAAGCGCTTGAGCCAGGGGCTCGCCGCGGCCGACGGCGGCGCGAGGACGAGCGAGCGGGCAAGCTCCGCCTTGCCCGTTTCGGCTGCGGTCCGCGTCGGCGGCAGAGCGACGCCGGCCGCGCGATAGAGCGCGTTGATGGGTCCGATTGCGCCATGGCAGACGATCGGCCCGATCGAGGCGTCGAGGTGGGCGATGACGCGCTGCGCCTTGCCGAGCGCATAGGCGAAGAGCACGCTCGCGCGTCCCGCCGCCGCGTTGTCGCGCCACCAGGCGTCGATGGCGCCCATATACTCAGCCTGCGGACGCCAGCGGTAGATCGGCAGGCCGAAGGTCGCCTCGGTGATGAACGTATCGCAGCGCTGCGGCTCGAAGGCGCCGGAGACGCCGTCGTTCTCGAGCTTGTAGTCGCCCGAGGCGACCCAAACTTCGCCGCGGTGCGCGATCCGGATCTGGGCCGAGCCCAGCACATGGCCCGCAGGATGGAACGAGACCTCGACGCCGTTCTGCGTCAGCTTTTCGCCGTAGGCGACCGTCTCGATGGCGACGTCGCCGAGACGCTTCTTGAGGATCGGCGCCGTGTCGCGCTGGCAGACATAGACCTCCGAGCCGAAGCGCGCGTGGTCGCCGTGCGCGTGGGTGATGAGCGCGCGGGCAACAGGGCGCCACGGATCGATATGAAAATCGCCGGCGGCGCAATAGAGGCCGCGGTCAGTCGGAACGATGAGGTCCATTAGGGCGAGTGGGGTTCGACATGCCGAACTCCACATATAGGCGCCGCCAGAGCCGCGGCTATGAGGCCCAGCCGCTACTTCGCCAGCCCGCCCATCAAGAGGTATTTCATCTCGATATATTCCTCGACGCCATGATGCGAGCCTTCGCGGCCGAGGCCGCTTTCCTTGACGCCGCCGAACGGCGCCTCGGCGGTCGAGATGATGCCTTCGTTGATGCCGACCATCCCGTATTCGAGGCCCTCGGCGACGCGCCAGACCCGGCCGATGTCGCGGGCGTAGAAGTAGCAGGCGAGCCCGAATTCGGTGGCGTTCGCCATCTCGATCGCCTCGTCCTCGCGCTTGAAGCGGAAGAGCGGCGCGACCGGGCCGAACGTCTCCTCGCGCGCAATCGCCATAAGCGGCGTCACGTCGGCGAGGATTGTCGGCTCGAAGAAATTGCCGCCGAGCGCCTTGCCGCCGACGACGACGTGCGCGCCCTTGCCGAGGGCGTCCTCGATGTGCTCTTTCACCTTGGCGACCGCCGCCTCGTTGATGAGCGGGCCGGTCGTCACGCCGGCCTCGAAGCCGTTGCCGACCTTGAGCTTCTTCACCGCCGCTGCGAGCTTGCCCGCGAATGCGTCGTAAACGCCGTCCTGGACAAGGAGCCGGTTGGCGCAGACGCATGTCTGGCCGGCGTTGCGGTATTTGGACGCCATCGCGCCCTTGACCGCCTCGTCGAGATCGGCGTCGTCGAACACGATGAAGGGGGCGTTGCCGCCGAGTTCGAGCCCGAGTTTCTTGATCGTCGGCGCGCATTGCGCCATCAGCACGCGGCCGACCTCGGTCGATCCGGTGAAGGTGAGGCCACGCACGATCGGATTTGAGGTCATCTCCGCGCCGATCTCACGCGCGGAGCCGGTGAGGACGGAGAAGACCCCGGCCGGGATCCCCGCGCGCCCGGCGAGTTCGGCGATCGCGAGCGCCGAGAGCGGCGTTTCGCCCGCGGGCTTGCACACGAAAGCGCAGCCCGCCGCCAAGGCAGGTCCGGCCTTGCGGGTGATCATCGCATTCGGGAAGTTCCACGGCGTGATCGCCGCGACGACGCCGAGCGGCTGCTTGATGACGAGCATGCGCGAGGTTGGCCACGGCGAGGGGATCGTCTCGCCGTAGATGCGCTTTCCTTCCTCGGCGAAGAACTCGATGAACGAGGCGCCGTAGGCGATCTCCCCCATCGATTCGGCGATGGGCTTGCCCTGCTCCGCGGTCATGATCCGCGCCAGGTCCTCCTGGTTCTCCATCATCAGGTTGAACCACTTGCGAAGGATCCCGGCGCGCTCCTTGGCGGTCTTGCGCGCCCAGTCCTTTTGCGCGATTTCAGCAGCCTCGATCGCGCGACGCGTCTCCCTCGCGCCAAGCTTCGGCACGTGGCCGATGACGCCGCCGTCGGCCGGATTGGTCACGGGGATCGTCGCGTCGCCGCCGACCCAAGCGCCGTCGATGTAGCATTTGCCCTTGAGGAGCGACCTGTCCTTCAGGTCGAGATGCCGGCTGCGTTCGTGCGCGCCCATGTGCCATCTCCTTGCGATGTTTTCGTTCGAAGGCCAAGGATACTTCTTCCGACGCCGCGCTTCCAGCTTTACCCGAAAAGCCCGCCGTTCAGCCCGGAAGCCTAGGAGCGGCCGGGTGGCGGCTGTCGCAACACGAGGCCTTCGGTTGGGAGGCAAGCATGCGCCGGCCGAGATCCCCATGGATCGCCATGATCGCGACCACGGCGAGGCCGCTCGCGGTCAAGGCATATTCCGCGCGCGTCGCGCCGCGAAAGAATTCCCGGAAGAAGCCCATGGATCAGCGGTCCCTCGAAAGGAAGCCTTGCGCATCTCCAACGATAGCGGACCGCGATGAATTGTCGGTTTAGCGATTTGGCGAACGCCGCGTTTAAGGAACGCGGCGAATTTGGCGCGCCGAATTCATCGCTCGGCAGGCGTGACGGCCCGGGTCCTTGCTCAGTAGCGTGCGCGCACGGCGGGGTAGCCGCTTCCGATGCAGCGGACGCCGATCGCATGCAGCTCCGCATCGCTCTGGGCCGAAGGATTGGGCGCGCCGGTCAGTTGGTTCCTCAGCGAGACCATTTCGCCGCAGGCTGCGTAGGGCAGCACTGGCGCCAGCGCGTAGGGCGCGCCCGGCGGATAGTTCCCGCAGCCCGCGAGCAGCGCGCCAATCCCGGCCGCGATCATCGCGCCCAGTCCCGGACCGGAAGCGCCGCGGTTCGGGCGACGGTCGACCGCGCGATTGGGCTGCATCGAACCTCCAAAGCGTCCCGTGTCCGCCGCCATCCGGTCTTCATGCGCCAGGAGCCCATGGGGCGCGGACGACTCGCCGGGCGGCGTGACGTCGAGATTGAGCGCGAGAACGCTGGAGCGAGGCTGACCCCTGCGCCGATGTCAGCGGGCGGCCGGCTCGGTCATGAGTTCCACCAGCCTTAACCGGGCGGAATCGTCGACGCCGAGCGCCGCATCGAGAAAATCGTCGAACGAGCCGTGCACGCGGTCGATTTCATCGAACGCCGCCTCGAGATACTTCGGTTGCGCGGCCATGAGGAGCGCGACGACCTCTTCCGAGGTCTTCGGTCCCAAAAGCTGGGGCACTCGCCGGCGATAGAGGTTCGAGAGACTGTAGTCCTCGAGGACCGTCTCGCGCTCGACGCCGAGCGCCATCAAGAGCAAGGCCGCGGCGAAGCCCGTGCGGTCCTTGCCGCTCGTGCAATGCATGAGCAGCGGATAGCTGTCCGCGTCCAACGCGATCGCGAAAGTCTGGCGGTACTCCTCGACGTGATCGACGCAGAAGAGGCGGTATTGCGCCATCACCCGCCGCTCGATGTCGTCCACCCCAAGGGCGCCGGATTTGACCGCCGCGAGCATCTCCAGCGTTCCAGCGGGCATGAAGCCGAGCTCCGCCTGCCTGATGGAGGAGCCCGGCGGCAGGCGATTGGGGCTAAACTGCCGCTCGATCGGCAGGCGGAAATCGATCAGCGTTCTCAGACCTAACGCCTCCAGCCGGTCAAGATCGGCTTCCGTCAGGCCGGCGAGATTGTCGGCGCGGTAGACGCGCTCCCAGCGGGTCCGCCGTCCCTCGCCTGCGGGATAGCCGCCGAGATCGCGAAAGTTCACGGCGCCCTCGAACAGAATGCGGCGCCGGTCGGCAGTCTGCATGGCTTGGTCTCCGTTCAAGACCTGTCTCCCTCAAACCGCTCCTGCGTCTCTTCCGCCGCGGGCTCGAGGCCGAACACGCTGCGGCCGCCGAATTCGTGCGAGCGCGCGCGCTCTTCGGCGATGAGCGCCTCCGTCGAAGGTCCGCCGGCGAAGGCCTCCAGCCGGCGCGCCTGATCGTCCAGGCGGCGGATCGCCGCCATTTCCTCGCTCTCGCCGAGCCTAGCCTTTCGCACCGCCGACTTCATGACGTCGATCGTGCGGTCATAGACCTTGATGGGCACGGGATAGGGATGCCGGTCCTTGCCGCCGTGGGCTATGGAAAAACGCGCCGGATCGCTGAACCGGTATGGCGCGCCGTGGACGACCTCGGCGACCTGCGCGAGCGCGCGCACCGTGCGCGCGCCGACGCCGGGGACGAGCAGAAGCTCGGCGAAATCGCGCGGCCCGCAATCGGCCGCAGCCTTAAGATTGCCGTGCAGGCGTCGCGTCACGATGTCCTCGGCTCTTACGTCGTGTCGCGCCGGCAAGACGAGATGCGGCAGCTCGAGCTGGGCGCCCGCCGGCGGCTTACGACCGGACGTCTCGAGTTTGGCGAGCTCGCGCCCGACGCCGTCGGGGCCAAGTTCGCCGAGGATGTCGAGCTGGCGCCGTCGCGAGGCTTCCGCCCGACGGTCGGTCAGGTTGACGATCACTCCCTGATCGACCCCGTCGATGCCGGCGTGCGGCTCCTCGACGAAGCTTTTCAGCCCTTCGGACAGCCAATGATAGCGTCGCGCCTGGCGGCGATCGCCGTTCATGCCCTGCTGAACGACGACCCACTTGCCGTCGTCCGTCACGATGAAGCCGTGCAGATAGAGGTCGAACCCGTCCTGCACCGCGGCGCTGTCCACCTTCGCGACGAGACGGCTCGCCTTGGCGAGCCCGGCGCCGTCGAAGCCGACCCGCTCCCCGATCGCCACGAGTTCGTGCGGCGTCTCGCGCGAATGGGCGCCCCGTCCGCCGCAGACATGGACGCCGAGTTCGCCCGCCGAGGGAGCGAGCCCGCGTTTCAGCGCGCCGATGACCGAGGTCGTGATGCCGGACGAATGCCAGTCCATCCCCATGACGGCGCCGAACGACTGGAACCAGAACGGGTGCGCGAGCCGCCGCAAGAACTCGTCGCGGCCGTATTCGATCACGATCGCCTCGGCGATCACGGCGCCGAGGCGCGTCATGCGCTCGCCGAGCCATTTTGGCACGCGGCCGGAATGAAGCGGAAGGTCGGCGCTGCCCGCACGGCTGGCCATTACGCGGCGCCTCCGGCTGAGCGAGGCGGCGGCGCATCGCCATTCCAACTGTGGGGTTCCGGCATTTTCCTTATCCTACTCATGTCCTTCGGCTCTTCGCGCCCGAATGGGGAGAGACGTCGTCGCGCCCCGGCGATTGTCAACGCGTTTCTCGCCTTCTGCCGATGTCTGACGATGCCCGCGTGAAACAAAGCGGGCCGATTTGCGTTTTTTCTTGGAGCGGACGGAGACCGCGCTCGCTTGCTCGGGGCGGCCTGCCCGGCAAAAGGCGTTCTCCTTCGGGCGGAGGCGAGATGACGCGCAGGCAGCCGCAGGGCAAGAAAATGCGCGCGGCGGCCGAGGCGAGCCGGCCGGCCATCGAATCGGGGCGGACCGAGCAGGCTTACCGGGCGTTGTTCCAGTCGTTGAACGACGGCTTCTGCATCATCGAGGTCCTTATCGACAGCGCCGAGCAGGCCGTCGATTTCCTGTGCATCGACGCAAACGCGGCCTTCGAACGCCAATTCGGGGCGCAGGGGCGCCGAGGCGCCGAGACTGGCCCTTTGTTTGCCGCAACCGGCGAGGCGCTCAGCAAGGTTGCGCTCGGCGGCGAGCCTACCCGGTTCGAGTATTGCGACGCCGCCTCGGACCGGTGGTTCGACGCGTCCGCTTACCCGGTGGACCCGCCTGAGATGCGACGCGTCGCTGTCCTTCTCCGGGATATTACCGATCACAAGCGGGCGGAGAGCGCGCTCCGCGAGAGCGAGGAACGGCTTCGCATGGCGCTCGAGGCGGGTCGAATGGGTGCGTGGCGCTTCGATCTCAAGACCGGCGCCCAAGAATGGAGCCGCAAGCAATTCGAGCTGTTCGGCCTCGAGCCCGATGCGGGCCCGCCCACTCGGGACCTGTTTCTGTCGCTCGTCCTGCCTGAGGACCTGCCCGTCGTCGAATTCGGGCCGCAGGATCTCCTGCCCGGACGGGGCTTCCTCGACTCGGAGTTCCGCATCCGCAGACCGAACGGCGAGATTCGCTGGCTCGTCGCGCATACGGTTCTGCGGCGCGGCGCAGACGGCGAAGCGATCGAGATGATCGGGCTCAACTGGGATATCACCGAGCGCAAGCGCGCGGAAGCGGCGTTGCGCGAAACGCAGGAGCGCCTGCAGGTTCTGGTCAGCGAGCTTCAGCACCGGACCCGCAACCTGATTGCGGTTGTGCGGGCGATGGCCCACCGCACGATGCGATCCAGCGCTACGCTGAGCGATTTCATGACCCGGTTTCAAGTGCGGCTCGGCGCGCTCGCGCGCGTGCAGGGACTCGCTTCCCGGGTCCGGGAGGGCCGCCCGATCACGTTCGACGCGCTGATCGAAGCCGAATTGGCGGCGCATGCGGAGGCTGGAGAAGCCGGACGGGTGAGGCTTGTCGGACCGAAGGCGATCGGTCTGCGCCCGGGCGCCGTGCAAAGCCTCGCCATGGCCCTGCACGAACTGACGACCAACGCGGTCAAATACGGCGCCTTCAGGCACAAGAACGGACGCCTCGTCGTGAGGTGGAGCCTCGAGAAACCCGAGGACGGCGGCGAGCGCTGGCTCAGCATCGACTGGAAGGAAAGCGGCGTCGAGATCGACGCCCGCCCCGCGCACAAAGGCCAGGGACGCGAGTTGATCGAACGGGCGCTTCCCTACCAGTTCGGCGCCCGCACGACGTTCGACATGGAGCCCGACGGCGTGCGATGCACGATCCGTCTGCCCCTTAACCTGGCTTGAGCGGAGAGGGAGAGGAAGCCAATGGAACGCGCTGCTCTGCAGGATCGCCGCATCCTCGTAATCGAGGACGAGTTCCTCATAGCCGACGACCTTAAGGACAAGTTTGCGGACCTCGGCGCCGTCGTCCTCGGTCCGGTTTCCTCCGTCGAAGGCGCGCTCGCGCTCCTTGACGTCGAGCCGCGGATCGACGTCGCGCTCGTCGACGTGAACCTGGGCGGACGAATGGCCTACGAGGTCCTCGACGCGCTCCAGGTCCGGCGCATTCCCTTCATTCTGATTTCGGGCTACGAGGACGAGGTCTTTCGCAGCCGGTATCCGCTCGCCCGGAATTGCCTCAAGCCTTACGAATTTGCGGATATCGAAAAGGCGCTTGCGGCGGCGCTGCCGCCCTAGAGGCGGTCGGCTTCCGGATGGGACAAATCTTGCATGAGGTTTCGCTGCCAACTTTGACGCCGGGCGGCGCCGAAGCGCAAAGCAGCGCTTTGGCCGGTCGCGGCCCGAGACGGGAGAAGAGACATGAACAATGCCAAGGCGCGAAAAGTGCGCTCGCCGGCGCGTCGCCATCTCATCGCCGCCCTCTCGGCCGGCGCGGCGTTTCTCGCTTTCGCGGGCGTTGCGGCACAGGCGCAACAGCTGACGAAGCTCAGCTACGGGACGAATTGGCTCGCCGAGGCGGAGCACGGCGGGTTCTACCAGGCTGTGGCCGACGGAACCTACGCCAAGTACGGGCTCGACGTGACCATCGTGCAGGGCGGCCCGAACACAAACGCCCGATTGCTGATGATCGCGGGCCGGATGGACTGCTCGATGGAGTCCGACATGATCGCGGCCATGGACGCCGTGGCGCACGACGTTCCGACCGTGACGGTCGCGGGCATGTTCCAGAAGGACCCGCAAGTCCTGATCAGCCATCCAGCCGAGGGTTTCGATACGTTCGAAAGCCTGAAGAACGCGCATGTGCTCTTCATCTCGCGCGGAAGCCTCGCCACCTTCTTCCTGTGGCTCGAGTCGCGCTGGGGCTTTTCGGAGGCGAACGTCGAGCCGTACAATTTCAATCCGGCGCCGTTCGTCGCCGACAAGAAGTCGGTGCAGCAAGGCTTTGCGACCTCGGAGCCGTTCGCGATCGAAAAGGCAGGCGGCTTCAAACCCAATGTCTTCCTGCTCGCCGACTACGGCTTCGACACCGTCTCGACGACGATCGAGTGCCGCCGCGATTTCGTAGAGCAGCATCACGATGTCGTGCAGCGCTTCGTCGACGCCTCGGCGATCGGCTGGTATCACTATCTCTACGGCGACAACAAAGCCGCGAACGCGCTCATCAAAAAAGAAAATGCCGACATGACGGACGAGCAGATCGCCTATTCGATCGCCAAGCTGAAGCAATACGGAATGGTCAACTCGGGCGACGCGCTTAAGGGCGGCATCGGGGCGATGTCGGACGCGCGCATGAAAAGCTTCTACGACCAGATGGCGAAGGCGGGCGTCCTGCCCCAGGGCCTCGACTACAAGAAGGCTTATACGCTCGAGTTCGTCAACAAGGGCGTCGGCTTCGATCTGAGGCCCAAGTAAGCGGCCGAAGTAAATCGCGGCGGGCTTCAGCTTGGCCCAGGCTTGGCGGCGAGCGGCCCCTGCACGAGCCGCGCGAGATCGAAGGCGTGCACGTCGCGCAGGAGCTCGATGAACCCTTCGGCGCCGTATTCGGCGCAGGCCTCGCCCTTCGCGGCGGTCGCGTTCGACGCATCGCCCGCCGCGCCGAGCTCATGCAGGTCGCTCGACATCCAGCCGATGCCGATCGGCTGGGTCACCCGGAGCTTCTTGAACTCCTGCTCGATCGAGACCGCGGAGCTCACGAAATCGCGCGCTTCCTCCATGCGCACGGCCGTCGGTTTGAAGGCGAGCATGAGGGAGGTCTCGGCGTCGCCGCCGTGAATGCCATGCGCCCGCTCGCGCGCGGAAAACAGGCCCTCCGGATAGCCCAGCGCGTGCCAGCCGGCGTGGACGGCGAGCATGGAAAAACGCACGCGCAATTCGCGCACGACCGCGCCCAGCACAGGCACGTTCCCGCCGTGCGAATTCATGAAGATGAGCTTGCGGCAGCCGGTCCGCGCGACGCTCTCGCCGATCTCGATCCAGGCGCGCGTGACCGTCTCCATCGAGAGGGTCAGCGTCCCGGGATACTCGATATGCTCGTTCGATTTGCCGATCGCCTGCAGGGGCAGGATGAGGACCGGCAGGTCGCTGGGCACGCGTTCGACGGCGCGGGCGAGATAGCCCTCGTTGATGAACGTGTCCACGCCGACGGGCAGATGCGGTCCGTGCTGTTCGATCGCCGCGACCGGCAGCACGGCGATGACCCGGCTCATGTCCGCGGCGGCGAAGTCGCGCCAAGTCATCTCGGCCCAATATTTCGTTGGAAGCATGCCTCACCTCTATGGCGATTGCGCCGCGACGGCCTCGATTTCTACCTTGAATTCGGGCCGCGCAAAGCCTTGAACGATCATCAGCGTCGAGGCTGGCGGCGGATTGCTCACGAACTCGTCACGGACCCTCATGTAGCCGCCCAAATAATCGGCTTTTGCCACATAGGCGTTGAGCCGAACCAGATCCGCGAGAGACATTCCGGCCTCGCTAAGGATCGCCGCGATCGCGCGGAAACAGAGGCGCGCCTGATCTTCGACGCCCTCGGGAACCGCGCCCTCCGCGCCGACGCCCAGTTGGCCCGAGCAGAACACGATCCGGGCATGCGGGGGAACTTCGACCCCATGGGCGTAATTGGCGAACGGCGGATGGATTGTGCCAGGATTCAATCTGCGCATCGCAAAGGCCGAGTACGAACTCCGCCTTGCTTCGCATGCCGGGGCGGCGGGGGGCAAGCAAATGGCGCGGAAGTTGCAAGGCGCGACACGCAGGACCACGAGTTGAGAGGGTATGCATGAAGCGTCTGGCCGCTTGCCTTGCCGCAAGCGTATCGTTTGACCTCAGGCCCAAGTAGGCAAGCGGCGAAGCCCGATGTCTATTGCATTCGCAAATAAACCCGGCCCGTTTTCGCCGCGGGCGCTGGTCCGGCTGAACGGGGTCGGCAAGACGTTCGCCAACGGAACGGAAGCCTTGAGGGGCGTCGACCTCGACATCCGGCGCGGCGAGTTCCTGTCCCTGCTTGGGCCGTCGGGATGCGGCAAATCGACGATCCTGCGCCTCCTCGCGGGCCTCGCGGCCCCCACTTCGGGGTCAATCGACTGGCCTTCGACCGACCATGAGCTCGGCTTCGTCTTCCAGGAGCCGACGCTGATGCCGTGGGCCAACGTGTTCGACAACGTCTGGCTGCCCTTGAGGCTTGCCGGGCTTTCCAAGGCTCGGTCGCGCCCGCGCGTCGAGGAAGCGCTGGCGAAGGTGGGGCTCACCGGTTTCGAGCGCGCCTATCCTCGGGAATTGTCAGGGGGCATGAAGATGCGCGTTTCGATCGCGCGCGCCCTCGTGACACTTCCCGCGGTCATCCTGATGGACGAGCCGTTCGCGGCGCTCGACGAGATCACCCGGGGCAAGCTCAACGACGACCTGATCGCGCTCAAGTGCGAGCTCGACGCGACCGTGGTTTTCGTGACCCATTCGGTGTTCGAAAGCGTATATCTGTCCGATCGCATCGTCGTGATGGCGCCCCGACCGGGGAGGGTCGTGAACGAGGTTAACGTCGCCGTTCCCTTGCCGCGCGACGAAGAGTATCGTCTCGGCGCGACTTACGCGAAGACGTGCCGCGAAACGTCGCGCGCGCTCCACAGCGCCATGGACCACGCGCCGCGCACGAAAGAGAACGCTGCGGCGTGAAAGCGGAACGCGTGATCCGGTATGTCCTGCCCACGATCGCCTTCCTGGCGGCGATCGGCTTTTGGGAAGCGGCCGTGCGGATCAACCACATCCCGCCCGTCATCCTGCCTTCGCCGAGCCTGATCGCGACGACGCTCGTCAGGGACTGGAGCACCCTCTACGGCTCGCTCAAAGTGACGCTCACGATCACGCTCGAGGCGCTGATCGCGGCGACGGTCGGCGGCGCGCTCATCGCGCTCGTCTTCGCGCAATGGCGCCCGCTCGAATATACGTTGTTCCCCTTCGCGGTGATCCTCCAGGTCACGCCGGTCGTCTCGATCGCGCCCCTGCTCCTCATCTATCTCGATCCGCGCGTCGCGGTCCTCGTCTGCGCATTCCTGGTCGCCTTCTTCCCGATCCTCGCGAACACGGCGCTTGGTCTTTCGTCGGTCGACCACAATCTCCTCGATCTTTTCCAGATGTACCGGGCCTCCCGCTGGCGGCGCCTCATGTGGTTGCGCATTCCCGCCGCCCTGCCCTATTTTCTCGGCGGCCTGAGGATTGGCGGCGGCCTCGCGCTGATCGGCGCGATCGTCGCCGAGATCGCCGCGGGCTCGGCCGGCCAAGGGTCGGGCCTCGCGTTCCGGATCGTCGAATCCGGCTTTCGGCTGAACATCCCGCGCATGTTCGCGGCGCTTTTCCTGATCTCGGTGACGGGTGTGGCGATTTTTCTTTTGACGACCGGCCTCTCGCATCTTCTCCTGCATCGCTGGCACGACAGCGCGCGGAGGCGCGAGTCGTGACGGCGCCCTTCGCCATCGCCGGGACGAAGCGCTTCGCGCTCTTGGGCGCCCGCGCGCTCGCCTCGCACCTGCCCGCGCACGCGGCGCCGGTCGACGGGCACGGGTTCGCGCTCGTCGACATTCTCATCGACGACGGGCGGATTGCAGCGATCGCGCCCGCGGGCCGAGGCGAGTTCGGCGATGCGCCGGCCGCCCCGCTGCTTGGCCGCATCGTCCTTCCCACCTTCGTCGACGCCCATACCCATCTCGACAAGGCGCACATCTGGCGGCGCGCGCCCAACCCGACCGGCGATTTCGCTGGCGCCTTGAAGGCGGTCATAGAGGATCGCGCGCAGCGCTGGACGGCGAGCGACGTCGCGGCGCGGATGGAGTTCTGCCTGCGCACGGCCTACGCGCACGGGACGACGGCGATCCGCACGCATATCGACAGCATCGGCAAGCAGACGCGCATCAGCTGGCCCGTCTTCGCCGAGGCGCGCGAGCGCTGGCGCGGGAAGATCGATCTGCAGGCGGCGCCGCTTTTCACTGTCGATTTCGCATTCGACGAGGCGCACATGGCCGACGTCGAAGCGATGCTCGACGCGCACGGCTCGAACGTCCTCGGCGCGGTCACGTACATGGTTCCGCGCCTCAGCGAGGCCCTCGAAATTCTGTTCGCGCTCGCCGAGCGCAAGGGCTGGGACCTCGACTTCCATGTCGACGAATCCGCCGATCCGGCGGCGCGCTCGCTTCGGGTCATCGCCGAGACGGCGCTTGCGCGCGGCTTCGCCGGCCGCATTCTCGTCGGGCACTGCTGCTCGCTCTCCTTGCAGGAGGCGGCCGATCAGCAGCGGACTGTCGATGCGGTCGCGAAGGCCGGGATCGGCGTGGTCTCCCTGCCGATGTGCAACATGTTCCTGCAAGATCGGCTCAACGGACGCACTCCGCGATGGCGCGGCGTGACCGCCTTCCACGAACTCAAGCACGCCGGGGTCAATGTCATGATCGCCAGCGACAATGTCCGCGACCCCTTCTTCGCCTATGGCGATCTCGACATGCTCGAAGTCTGGCGCGAGGGCGTCAGAATCCTGCATCTCGATTATCCGTTCGCCGACTGGGCGCCGACGGTGCGCACGGGCCCGGCGAAGGCGCTTGGATTGCGGCTCGACACGCTGCGGGCGGGCGCTCGCGCGGACCTCATCCTGACCCGCGCGCGCGACTTCACCGAACTCTTCGCCCGTCCGCACGCCGACCGCGCCGTGCTGCGCGACGGCGTCGCCTTGACGCCTCCGCCCGACTATTCCGATATCGACGCCCTGGAGGGCCTCTCTTGAGCCGCGCTTACGACATCGCCGCGTTCCGCAATCTGATCGGGCCGATCAAATGCGAGGACAATCCCGTCCTCGTGAAGCAGAAGAGCCGCGACTTCTACTGGTATTCGCCGGTCCTGAAGCGCGAGCTCGAGTCCGTGACAGCCGACATCGTTGTCTCGCCCAAGAACGAGACGGAGGTCGCGGCGATTCTCAGGAGCGCGCACAAGCTCAGGATTCCGGTGACCGCGCGGGGCGGCGGGACCGGCAATTACGGCCAGGCGATGCCGCTGACCGGCGGCGTTCTCCTGAACCTCATCGACATGAACAGGATCCTCGACATCGGCACCGGACGGGTCGCATGCGAACCCGGCGCGCTGATCGGCGACGTCTACAAGGCGACGGCGCCTTCCGGCCAGGAACTGCGCATGTTTCCCTCGACGCGCGCAACCGCCTCGATCGCCGGATTCGTCGCCGGCGGCTCGGGCGGCGTCGGCTCGATCGCCTGGGGGGGCTTACGCGATTTCGGCAACGTCCTGAGGCTGCGCCTTATGACGATGGAGGCCGAGCCGCGCCGGCTGGAGCTGACCGGCGAGGACCTGCACAAGGCCGTGCACGCCTACGGCACCAACGGCGTCATCACCGAGGTCGAAATGCCGCTGACCGCGCGCTACGAATGGGTCGAAATCATCGTCGGCTTCGATGCGTTCGACGCGGCCGCGGCTTACGCGCTTGCGCTCGGCGAGCAGGACGGCGTCCTGAAGAAGCTCATCACGACCGTCGCCGCGCCCGCGCCGCACGACTATTTCCTCCGTCACCGCTCGCTGATTCCGCAGGGCAAGAGCGTGGTCCTGACGATGATCGCGCCGCATGCGATGGACGCGTTCGAGGCCTTCACGCGGCTCAACCGGGAGGCGCAGGTCCTGTTCGTTTCGAGCCGCGCCGCGCCCGAATCCCAGAAAGGTCTGCCGCCGATCTACGAGCTCACCTGGAACCACACGACGCTGAGGGCGCTGCGCGTCGACCCCGCCATCACGTATCTGCAGGCGCGCTATCCAGCCGACGGGGCGCTCGCTCTCATCAAGCGGATTCACGACCGCTTCGGCGCCGAGGTCATGGGCCATCTCGAGGCGATCCGCTTCAACGGCCGGATCGCGTTTGCAGGCCTGCCGCTGGTGCGCTTCTCGAGCGAACAACGGTTGCAGGAGATCATCGCCGAACACGACGAGATGGGCGCGACGATCTTCAACCCGCACCGCTATACGCTCGAGGAAGGCGGCATGAAGCAGACCGACGCGACGCAGCTCGCCTTCAAGCGCGAGACGGATCCGGACGGCCTGCTCAATCCCGGCAAGATGATCGCGTGGGAAGACCCCAACTTCGACTTTACCGCCGGCAAGAACTTCCTCTTTCCCGGCCTGGAAGCCCGCGCGCTCGCTGCGCAATTGTGAGCGGCGACGTTTCCGGGTCCTGGTCCGCTTCGCCCATCCTCGTCGTCCTCCGACCGGCTGGATGCAACTCAAAGGTTCGCGTATTGTTCACAGCGGACCGTGTCCATGGACGAGCCCCGAATTCGCAAGATCATCCACATCGACATGGACGCCTTTTACGCGTCGGTCGAACAGCGCGACGACCCGGCTCTCAGGGGCAAGCCGGTCGCGGTCGGCTATGGGGCGAAGCGAGGCGTCGTCGCTGCGGCGAGCTATGAGGCGCGCCGTTTTGGCGTGCGCTCGGCGATGCCTTCCACGACTGCGATGCGCAAGTGCGCCGAGCTCGTGTTCGTGCCGCCGCGATTTGAGGTTTACCGTGCGGTGTCGCGGCAGATCCATGCGATCCTCAAGGACTATACGCCGCTGATCGAGCCGCTGTCGCTCGACGAGGCCTACCTCGACGTGACCGAGAATTTGCGGGGCTTGTCCACCGCCTGGGTGACGGCCAAGGAAATCCGGGCGCGCATCCGCGAGGAAATCGGCCTCAACGCGTCAGCCGGCGTCTCCTACAACAAATTCCTCGCCAAGCTCGCCTCCGACCACCGCAAGCCGGACGGCCAGTTCGCGATCATGCCGGACGACGGGGAGGCCTTCGTCGCGACCCTGCCGGTGGCGAAGTTTCATGGCGTCGGTCCGGTGACCGCGGCGAAGATGCGCGCGCTCGGCATCGAGACGGGCGCGGATCTCAGGCGCCAGACCCTCGCCTTCCTTCAGGAATGCTTCGGCAAGTCGGGCGCATGGTATTTCGATATCGCGCGCGCCCGCGACGAGCGGCCCGTTCGCCCGGACCGCGAGCGCAAGTCGTCCGGCACGGAACGAACCTTCGCGGAGGACCTGACCGACCCGGCGCGGATCGAGGCGAGCGTGCTCGCGATGGCCGACGACGTCTGGGACTGGTGCGAGAAGACGGGCTCGCGCGGGCGAACCGTCACGGTCAAGATCAAGTGGGCCGATTTCCAGCAATCGACGCGCAGCCGGTCAGCGGACGCGCCGATCGATTCGAAAGACCGGCTGCATCAGATGGCCGTCGATCTCGTTCGGTCCGTCTTCCCGTTGCCGAAAGGCGTCCGCCTCGCCGGCGTCACCCTCTCCAACTTTCATCCGGCGCAGAGAATCCTGGCCGAGGAGCTGCCGTTCCCGCGCAATTCGCCTTGAACCGGCGCGATGCCTTCACGGCGCGCGCCAGACCTTCTGGTAGCCGCTGTAGATGACCTCGGCGTGAATGTTCGAGAAGAACTTGTCCAGGAGCATGCCCTTGCCGCCGAATGGCCCGAGCGCGTAGTCGTCCACACACACGAGCGTGCCGGAGCCGATCAGCGAGCGCGCGGCGGTCAGTTCCAGAGCGTGATGGATCGCGCTCGGCAAGGCGTTGCCCGGGTCGAAGTCGAACGAATCGAGGTAGATCAGGCTCGCCTGCGTGGCGACGGCTCGGTTGAGCGCGTGCAGGGCCGCGACCGAGTTGTTGAGAATGAGCTGCGTCGCCGCACTGCAGGCGCGACGCGCCGTGTCGATGCTTTCGGGCGTAATGTCGATCGAGAAGAACAAGCCGCCGCAATCGCGCACAAGAGCGTCGAACATGAAGCTGCTCTGCCCGTCGCCCTCCCAATTCCCGGCCACGCGCATGCATCCGGTTTCGACGATCAGGAGATTGCGGCGGTTTGCCTGCAGCGCGTCGAAGATCGCCTTGAAGCCGTCCGCGCGCTTGCCGAGACGCGGGGCGAAATGCTCGCGGAACTGCTCATCGAACGGCAGGTCCTTCGGCAAATCGTGCAACCCCACGTAACCGGGATCCGCGTCCTTCCAGCCCGCCACGCCGATGTGGCCGGTGCGAATCGTCTTGTAGAGGCGCTCGAGCGCCGCCGAGGACGCAATCCTCGCCGCGACGCTTTTGGGCGGCTCGCTCTTGTCGATAAGCCGCTTCAAGAGGGCGCGCCCCTGCCCGTCCCCGGCCAACTGGTCCAGGAGCGCCACAATCCGGTCGTCGACTTTTGCGGCTTTGCGAGGCGAGTCGGTCATGCGGTCGATTTTCGTCGGACGAGGCTCGCGCGAGCCTTGCGGCTTGCCTCAAGGATCTTTGCGAAGCGCAGATTGCGGGCGGCGAGTCTCGTACAATATGCTCAACTGCGCGAGAGCAGTTGAACGGCGCGCTCGAGTTGCGGATCGCGGCCAGCGGCATAACGCGGATCGAACGCCACTTCGATGGTCGGCTCGACGCCGACCCCTTCGAGGCGTTGGCCGTCCACGCGAACGTCCTCGACCGCGAGCAGGAGAAGGCCTTCCCCGCCGATCAGGAACGCGGTGGCCGCAAGCACCGCGCCTTCGGTGCGGCTGCCGATGAGTTCGCCGAGTCGATATTCCTTGAACCCATAGGCGAGCACCTCCTTGCCGCTTCGCGTGCCGCCGTTGATGAGCATGGCGACCGGCTTCCGCCACTTCACCCCGACGATGCCGGTCTTGCCGTCCCTGTCCGTCACCTGCATCGTTGGCGCGCGCGCATCGAAGAGATCGAGATATTCGGGCTGTGCGCCGCCCCACCCGTCGCGCAGATCCCAGACGAGCGCGTCGGCGTCGCGGAGCGCGCCGTCCGCAATCAGATCCTCGAGCGCGGCCTGATATCTGCGGCTTGCGTACGACCAGACATGCACGTAGCCGATGCGCGCGTGGTCGCCGGCGTCGATGACTCGTGCGCTCGTCTCGAGGCCGCGCAGGAACATCGAGTTCGGTCTGAGCTCCGCCGGGACGACGCTGACCGACATCGGCGCTCCATCCCGCGTGCGTCGGATCGAAAGCATGAGGGCCAAGCCAACTTTGCCTCGGAACGAATTGACCGGGCCGAACGGAAGACCGCCCGCCGACAGGATCTCGTCGCCCAGCAGAAGACCGGCCTGATGCGCGGGCGCGCCCTCGATCACCCCGGTAACGAAGGTGCGGCCCTGATCGTCGGGCTGAGTGAAGACGCCGATGCCGGGATAGGTCACTTCGCCTCCCGGGAAGGCCTGGCTCGCGCCTCTGTGCTGCAATGCGCCCCAGAAGATATCCGCGAGTTGGTAATAGGCCGGATCGGCTGGCGTATAGTAGCGCGTGTGCGAGGCGCGCAACGACGCCAGCATCGCATTGATGACCGCGGCAGTCTCCTCGCGCGACCGCGCCTGCTCCGCCTGCGGGCGGTAGCGCGCCTTCATCGCTTCCCAATCGACGCCGTTCAGGCGAGGATCATAGAAACGGTCGCGCACGAGCCGGCAGACTTCGTCGAAAGCGCTGAGATTCGCAGCAACGGAAAGCTCGCCGGCCTGGCCCGCCATCTGCGCCTTCGCGGGCCAAGCGCCGGCGGCAGTCGCGGCTGCGAGCGCCAGAAATTCTCTGCGCGTCGCCTCCACGCCGATAAGCATCATCTCGCCAACATCATGGAGCCAATTCGAACCCGCATCACCCCGCCTTCGGCGCTCGCACGAAGCTCACGAAAGAAAGAGACGTCGAGCTGAGCTAGCCTTCAATCCGGGCCCATCTGTGACGGCGCTCTGTCGCGGGGCGGTCGACCTGAACCTCATGTTGGCGCGTGTTTTCCGCCTCCACATATTTGCGAGTTGCCGCCTGACCGGAAGCAATAGCTAACTGCAAACGGTTTTTCGCAGCCGGAGCGGGGGGCTGGGGTGCCTGCGGAACAAGGACTGCAAACCGGGGATGTCGACGCTGCGAGGCTGACGGCTTTCGAGTCTCAGCGGCTGCTTGGAGTGTGTGTGGAACTCATCGGGCTTTGCTCGACGGTAACGGGCAAGATTGACCCTGCGATTGGGTCAATCGTCCGCTACGCGCTGGAGGAAGCTCAAAGCGCGCTTTCCAAATAAGCGTTCGAGGGCATCGAACGGCAAAGCTTATCGCGTCGCCGCCTTTCGGCTGCTCGTTTTCGACCGCGGGCGAGGTTCGCTTTAGTGGCTACTTTGCAAGTCGAGTTCGAACTCGCCGACCTTCTCGCGACCGGCCATCTCCGTGACGAGAGTGACCAACTCCTCACGCAGCTTTGCGTCTTGGATTTTGAAGAAGGCTCTGTGCAGTCGAGCCCCTTGCTCGGGCAGAGTGAGATAAACGCCCTGCGGCCGCGCCGCCTTCCGCGAAACCTCGGACACTGCCAAATGGTCTTGCTCCGGGAATCCAAAGAAGTAAACCGGGCGCACCCCAAACACCTTGCCAAGGTGAAGCAAATGATCTGCGCTTATTCGCTTTAAACCTTCTTCGTATTCGACGATTTGCTTCGGATCAATTTGAAGCTTACGTGCGAGTTCGGCTTCACTCAAGCCGCTCGCAGTCCGCTTCTGGCGCAGTCGCGCGCCCAGCGTTTTGTCGATGTGATTGACCGCCTGAGTCATTACCTCGTACCCCCGTACAAAAGTCGTTGAGAATTTGCGGAAAGCCTTGCACCTTTCGCGCTGTCCGGTCCCGCTCCTAAGCGCAACTTCGCCCTTTAGGCGAGTTACAAATCACCCACATCACAACATAGCCTGGCCTCCCTGCTTCGGTTCCCGCCGCCATGAAAAGCGTTGGCGCCCGCATAGCGGCGAATTCCCACTTCGACGTCAGGCGCTGGTCCGGCTGCATGCGCCCGCGCTTTCTAAAGCGCGGCTCTTCATAGCATTCCCCGAGTTCGCGCCAACGGCAAAGGCGCGGCTCAAAACGGCGAGCAATAATGGCGCCGCTGTTCCCCGATACCTTCCCCGAGGTCATGTTAGCGGAAGCGCCGCGCCAAGTCAGGTGTGAAAAGCAAGTATCGTAGCTCCGGAGCGAAATATTTTCCACGCCGCAGCGGACGGCGCGTTAGCGTTTTCGGATCGTTCGAAGAGGGTCGCGCCGGCAAGGATCATCCGGTCTCGGGCTGAGCGTTTCAATCGAAGTGCCTGAGTTCGGGCCACGCTTCCGGCAGCGGCTCGAGGCTGTAGCGGCAGAGCCAGAGCGTCTGGCCGGACTCGTAGGGCATGCCGAGCGGGTTATCGAGCAGGCCTACCGGCTCGACGGAGCGGAAGCGCTTGAGCAACTCCTCACGCGCGCCGCCGAGCACAAACATCACGCTGCCGTCGTGACCTTGCGGGCCCCAGGGGTAATAGTTCTCATGCGCGCTGATCGCGCGCGGCAGGCCCCACGGCGCGCCGAAAAAGTCGACCGCGGCGGCCTCGCCGTAGTTCCGGCCGAAGAAAACCGCGCGCTGCTGTTCGTCCGGCGGCAGCGCCTGATAGGCCTTGCCGACGAGTTCGGCGAGCTCGGGCCATCCGAACATGTCGGCGTAATATTGCGGCAGAGCGCCGAGCTTGAGCCGCTCGCCGGTGGATGGCGTCAGGCCCAGCGCACGCCCGTAGGCGATGAAGGTCTCGACCGGCAGGAGCGGCATGACGAACGGCGCCGTCAGCGCCCCGGCAGCGACGACGAGGCCTGCAAGCGCGCTCCGAGCGAGGCGCGGAAGCCAGGCCTCGAGCGCGACCGCCCCGCCCGCCATCATCAGCGGAAAGGCGGGCGCGATATAATAGGGGCGCCCGTGCGCGACGATCATCGTCGCGATCAGGGCGACGAAGCTGATCGCGGCCCAGCGCTGCGCGGCGAAGCGAGGCCAGACGGCGAAGGCGGCGAGCCCCGCGAGCCAGACCGGGGCCGAAGCTGGGCCGAGAGTCAGGATTTCCTGCAGGATGAACGCGACCGGCGAGAGCGGAATGTTCCTGTGCTCCGCCAGTTCCGCCCCGTGCATGAGGAACGGCCAGCCGTTCGCCGCCTGCCAGACGAGGTTTGGCGAAGCGATCAGGAAAGCGAGAACCGCCGCGACCCATGCCTGCCAGCACGCGAGAATCCGGCGCTGCGGCGTGAGCACGAGCCCGAGCCCAATCGCCGCGAGATAGAAGACGACCGTATATTTGGCGAGAAAGGCGACCCCTGTGACGACGCCCGTCGGGATGAGCCAGAGCGGCTCATCATCCTGGCCCGCCTTGATCACGCAGAGGCCGATCGTCGTCCACGCAAGCGGCTGCAGCGTGTCGGTGATCAGGATGACGCCGAACGCCTGCAATACGCCGCCGGCCAGGACCGCGAGCCCGGCGAGCCAGCGGGCGTAAAGGCCGCCGCCAAGCACGCCCGCCGCATAAGCGGCCAACGCGACGGTCGCAGCGCACGCGAGCGCCGGAACCAGCCGCAGACCGCGGAGCGAGTGAAAAGCGGCGTCTGAGCCCCAGGCGATGAGCGGCGTCAGCGGCGGCTGGTCGACATAGCCCCATGCGAGATGGCGTCCGCAGACGATGTAATAGAGCTCGTCGCGGAAATAGCCGTAAGCTCCGTTCACGTAAACGTGCAACGCGAAAGTCGCGAGCCCGAGGATGAGGGCGGGATGGTCGACGAGCGCACGAATCCGCGCCTGCATCCCCGTGTCAGCCGTTGGCTTCAAGGCTGAAGTCCAAGACGCCGGGCGATCACTCGGTCGAGAACCCGCTTCGGCAGAAGGTCAGCCATGAGGTTCTGGACCGAGCGCGCGCGCACGGTGTAGCGGACCTTGGGCTTCTCCGTGGTGAGCGCCGTCTTCACCACCTCGCCGATCCTTTCCGGCGCCAAGCCGTTGCGTCCCATCGCGATCATGAACCGCTTCACGTTCGCAAGCGCGGCGGCGTAGGGCGAGTTGGCGAACGGCGCGAGGTCGATGGCGTCCGCCTTGTCCCAGATTGGTGTCGCGACCACGCCTGGCGCGACGACCACCACGTCGACGCCGAACAGCATGAGTTCGCGGCGAAGCGATTCCGACAAGCCCTCGAGCCTGAATTTCGACGCGCAATAGGCGCCCATAAAGGGAGTCGCGCTCCTGCCGCCAACGGACGTGATCATCACGATCCGTCCGGGCGCGCCTTTGCGCGACCGGTCCGCGCCGAGGAGCGGCGCGAACGCTTGGGTCACGATCAGCTGGCCCGTGAGGTTGACGGCGATCTGGCGCTCGAAATCGTTGATCGCGAGTTCGAGCAGCGGGCCCGGCGTCGCCATCCCGGCGTTGTTGACGAGGCCGAACAGGGACTCGCCGCCAAGCGCGGCTGCGACCTTTCTCGCGCCCGCGGCGACGGCGCCTGCGTCGGTGACGTCGAAGATCAGGGGCGCGAAGGCGGCGCCGAACTCGCGTCCGAGCCGGTCCGCATCCGCTTGGCTGCGCACCGAACCGAACACACGGAATCCGCTTGCAGCGAGGACCTTGACGCAAGCCCAACCGATACCGGTCGACGCGCCGGTGACGACGACGGATCTCGCAAGGTTTGCGGTCATGGGGGAAACGGCTCCGGATTCGGTCCGAGGCGACCATAGCAGCTCGCGCCCGCGCGCGTCGCTCGTCATGCGCTTACTGCGCTACGATCGGCTCGCAGAAGCGGATCAGGTTGCCGAACGGGTCGATGACTCCGGTCTCGACTGCACCCCAGGGAGTCGTTTCGAGGCCCGGCCGCATGTAGCGATAGCTTTTTGCGCTGATCTCGCGCTGGAAGGCCTCGACCCCGCGCATCATCACGCGAATATGCACGCCGGGACTCCCGTCGCCGTGATGCTCGCTCAGATGCAGGATGAGACCGGCGCGCGAGATCTGCCGGTACAGCGGCGCGCCGCCATCGACGCGCTGGTCCCAGTCGACCGCGAAGCCAAGGAAGCCCTGGTAGAATTCGTCCGCCTTGGCGACGTCGAAGATGCGTAGGACCGGGATGACCCGTTCGAAAACGATCTCCATGGCGCGCTCTCCCTGTTGGGGTTGCCGGCGTTCTCGCCGCCCATTCCGGGAATCGCGCAAAAATGCGGCGATACGATTGAGGCAGATCAAAGTCGGCGGCGCATTCGTCACGGGCTCGACGGATCGTCCGTGTCCCTAGGGCGCTCGCAAAGTCGCCGCCAGACGCATCAGGTTTTGCGGCAGCACCTTGACGGGCCCGCCGCGCGGGCTGTCGATGTCCGCGATCAGGAAGAACGACACCGACACCGTCAACGGGAGGACGATGAGAAGGAACGCGCTGAAGCGCCGGGCGCCGAAGCCGACCATGACGTTGCAGCCGAGCCCGATCAGGGCCATGAGAACCCACGCCAACGTCGGGATTCGGTTGAGCCAGGCGGCCTCAGTGTAGTCGGCGGAATTGAGGACGTCGTTCATTCCCGAAGCGACGAGCGCCGTCACGGGCGTCGGCTGAGCGGCGGCGACGGACCGCGCCGAGGCCCACAACTCTGCGCCGAGCTTCGCGGTTTCCGCGTCGATCCTTTCGAGCTCTATTTGATCCGCGGCGCCATAGAAAAGAATCCGTTGATCGAGATATCGCTTCAAGAGTTCGCGGGTCTCAGCCGCGGCGCTTTCAGGCATCAGGTCCGCCCGCACATATTCGGTGCCGATCGCGTTCGCCTCGGCCTCTTCGAGGTTCTTCCGCTGGTCATAGCGGCCGATCGCCATGGAAAAGCTGAACCCGACGATGAGGCCGAGCAATGTCAGCGCCGCCGTTTGCACGATGTTGAACTCGTCCTGATCGCCAGGCTTGATCGGGCGCCAGACTTTCTGGCTGATGACGCCCAGCATCTCGGCGAGCACGAGGCCTGCAAACGAGACAACGAGAACGAGGCCCGGCGCATCCACGATCTTCGGCATGTCGAACCCCCTCCCCCTCGAGCGACTAGGCAGCGGCCGGCCGCGCTTTAGCGGAAACTAACAGAGGATCGCGACGCGCGAGAGGGTTCGCCGCCCGCGCAAGCGGCGAAGTTTGACCGCGGAACAGGCGAGTCCTACATGAGGCTCATGACCCGCATCATCGACATGCTCGCGGAAGACGTCCGGCCGGCGCGGCCGCGCCACCCCGAGAAGGCGCATCGCCCCGACCAGCCGGTCGCCCGCAAGCCTGCCTGGATCCGTGTGAAGGCGCCCGGTTCGCCGGTCTATTCCGAGACGCGGCGGCTCGTGCGCGAACTCAAGCTCGCGACCGTGTGCGAGGAGGCGAATTGCCCCAACATCGGCGAGTGCTGGGATAAGCGCCACGCGACCTTCATGATCATGGGCGAGACCTGCACGCGCGCCTGCGCCTTCTGCAACGTGCGCACCGGCCTGCCGGGTCCGCTTGACCGCGACGAGCCGGCGCGCGTCGCCGAGGCGGTCGCTGCGCTTATGCTCTCGCATGTCGTCGTGACCTCGGTCGATCGCGACGACCTCCCCGACGGGGGCGCGGACCACTTCGCCCGAACGACTCAGGCGATCCGCGCGGCGGCGCCGGCGACCACCATCGAGGTGCTGACGCCCGATTTCCTGCGCAAGGAGGGCGCCCTCGAGATTGTCGTCGCGGCGAAGCCGGACGTGTTCAACCACAATCTCGAGACCGTGCCGTCGAAGTACCTGACCGTGCGGCCGGGCGCGCGTTACTTCCATTCGCTGCGGCTCTTGCAGCGGGCCAAGGAACTGGACCCATCGCTGTTCACGAAGTCCGGCGTGATGGTGGGCTTGGGCGAAACGCTGAACGAGATCCGGCAGATGATGGACGACATGCGCTCGGCCGACGTCGACTTTCTGACGATCGGCCAATACTTGCAGCCGACGCCGAAGCATCACGCCGTGGAGCGCTTCGTCCCGCCCGAGGAATTCGCAGATTTTGCGACGATCGCCGCCGCGAAGGGATTCCTGCTCGTGTCGTCCTCGCCGCTGACGCGCTCCTCGCATCATGCAGGCGACGACTTCGCGCGGCTCAAAGCGGCGCGTGCCGCCGCCCAAGGCCAGCCCAAGGCCTGATTGCCGTTGACCCTCGGCTGGGAACGCTGTAGCACCCATGCGCCCCGGCTAGCAGTCCCAGGCGAGCGCGTAGCTCAATAGGTAGAGCATCTGACTTTTAATCAGAGGGTCGTGGGTTCGATTCCCACCGCGCTCACCAAATAATCCACTGAAATCAAAGCATTAGAGATAGGATCGTTTTGGCTTGCTCGTCGCCGATCGGCCGCGGGCAACCTGGTGGGCAACTCGCGAGCTTTGGGCCGGGGCTTCGATGCCCTTCGGCGAGGGCTTGATGGCGAGGGGGTTGCGACGTGGGCAACGGGCAGGCGCGCGACGTGGGCAGCGGACGGGCGAGCGCTGCGTCCGACATGCGACGGCGCTAGGGCTGCGCCATCGCGCCTGCCGCGCGCCAGCGGGCGCGCGACCGACCCCGCCCGCCATACCCCCAACCATGCCCGGCCTTTTTGCACGGCCCTCGCTTATTATTTCTGTATCGCCGAAACCCAGGGGCAACCCCAATCCAACAAGCGCCCCAAGCGCAGCGGTCGCCCGTTCCGCTCATTCCGCAAGCCCTTCAGCAGCGCCCCGCGCCTTTGCCGCCCGTACGGCCCGCCAACCTCGCCCCTTCGCCCGTGAGCGCCGCGCCGCTGCCGCCCTCGAGGCCCGCCAACCTCTCGCCAATGAGCGCCGCGCCAGTCGACCCCGATGCGACGGGCTTGCAAGCGGCCGCTTCGATCCCGGTCAACCTGCCCCCGCAGTCCGACCCCCTCGCCGCTGCGGCGTCCATTCCCGCTCAACTCCCGCCAGCCGATCTGCTTGCGGCTGCGGCTTCGATCCCGGTCAACTTGCCCCAGCCAGCGAGCTCGGCGTCGAATGCGCCAGCGACCGCCGACGATGGTGACGGGCCGTGGATGAAATACCGGGCCGCTCAGCCGCAACCGGTCGCATCGCCTACCCTCGACCCTTGGGAACGCCCCTCGCCCCCGTCCGCTCAACCCGTCGCAACAGCGCCGGCCGCGGAAGGTCCGTGGACCAAGTACCAGGCCGCCGACCCGCCCGCCGCGGCCCCGAACTTTTTCGACAAGTTCGACCCGCCCGCCGCTGCACCGGCCGACGAAGGCCCCTGGACCAAGTATCAGCGGCCTCCAGCGCCTGAAGTCACGCGCGACCCGTGGGAGCGGCCCGCGCAACCGGTCGCAACAGCGCAGGCCCAGCCGGCGCAAACGTGGGGCGAATGGTTCTGGGGGAAGCCGCTCGAAGACCCTCGCCCGAATGCGACTATAGCCTACAGCGCCGCGGCGATCGGTCGCACAGCGGATAACGCGGTGCGCAACGTTGTCGACGGCATAACTCGGATGGGGAGACAAGGGCGCAGCGGCGCTCGACGCTTTGACCGGCCGCGCGCCCGACTATTCGACCGCACTCGCCCAAGAGCGGGCGCAGTCGGCGCGGGCTATGAGCGAAAGTCCCGCGGGCACCGGGACCGCCGAGCAAATCGCGGGCATGGTGTTGCCGGCAGGCGCGATCGGCAAAGGCGCTGCGGTCCTTGGCGACGCGGCGAGAGCTATTCCCTATCTCGGTCGCGCCCTCGCGTCGCCGTTCGTTCAAGCGACCGGGGCACGGTCGGCGGGGTCAATGCGGCCGGCAATGACCAAGACCCGGTTACTGGCGCCATCCTTGGCGCCGGGGCGGGCGCAGCCGGCTCAACGCTCGCAAGGGGCGTCGGGGCGCTGGCCCGGGCCGCCATGCCCTCGACAGTCGCAGCCGCGCCGTCAACGCAGGCGCTCAAAGATACGGCCCAGGCCGCCTACGCCCAGGCCTTTCAGCCGGGGGTAGTGGGTCAGTTTGAACTTCAGGTTAGGGCGGAGAGCGACCATTAGCTGAACGGCGGGAACAGGCGCGTTAGCGGGCGTACAAGATCGCCAGGGATGGCTTGGTGTCCGCCCGAAGCAGAAGTTCAGATGAGGGGGACGCTCGACCCTCACCGCTTCGACCGCGCGCCTTCGGCGCGGTTGCTTCAACCACAGGCCCTGGGTAGGGATGGGTTGATGCATTCGACGCCGTAGCTCCGCCTTACCTGCTTCAACCACAGGCTCTGGGTAGGGCTTCCAACTCCATCGGAAGACCCGGCGCGAACGCATGCGGGCAAAGCTGAAGGACATTAAGGCGGGAATGCATCAACCCATCCCTACCCAGGGCCTGTGGTTGAAGCAGGTTGTGACAGGGCACTTCGCTTACTACGCGGTCCCAACCAACAGCAGCAACCAGGCAAGATTGTCGCGGGCAAAAATTGTGTCGGGATGCTCGGGACCGAGCGTCTTCTCGAAGATAGCAGGCGCCCGTTCGAAGAGCCGCCGCGCGCCGACGAGGTCGCCGTCGGCAAAAACGGAAACGGCGAGGTGGTTGAGGCTTCTTGCGACGTCGGGATGCTCGGGGCCGAGCGCCTTCTCACCGATCGCCAGCGCCCGTTCGAAGAGCGGCCGCGCGCCGGCGAGGTCGCCCTGCGCCCGAAGCAGGTTAGCCAGGTTGTTGAGGCTCGTGGCCGTCGCAGGATGCTCGGGGCCGAGCGCCTTTTCGCGGATCGCCAGCGCCCGCTCGTAGAGCGGCCGCGCGCCGGCAAGGTCGCCTTGGGCCTGAAGCAGGACGGCGAGGGTGTTGAGGCTTCTTGCGACGTCGAGATGCTCGGGGCCGAGCGCCTTCTCGCGGATCGCGACCGCGCGCTCGCAGAGCGGCCGCGCGCCGACGCGGTCGCCGTGGGCATAAAGGAAAACGGCGAGGTCGTTGAGGCTTTGGGCGGTGTCGGGATGCTCGGGGCCGAGCGCCTTCTCGCGGATCGCCAGCGCCCGTTCGAAGAGCGGCCGCGCGCCGGCGAGGTCGCCCTGGGCCTGAAGCACGACGGCGAGGGCGTTGAGGCTTCTTGCGACGTCGGGATGCTCGGGGCCGAGCGCCTTCTCACGGATCGCCAGCGCCCGCTGGAAGAGCCGCCGAGCTGCCGCAAAGGCCGCAAGCGCCGTTTGCCTGTATGAGGCGAGCCGATCTAGGAGAAGACAAGTCTTCTCGTCTGCTCCGGTCGGCGGCGGGTCCGGACTGGCGACGAGATCGACCGCGAGCGCGTCGAGCCGCCGCGCGCGTGGCCAGGCGGTCGGGTTGTCGTACACCTCGCTCGGATAGACCGCCGCCATCGCCTCGATGAGAACCCGCCGGCCCGCCTCATCCGGCCGCCGAGCCGCCGCTGCGATGCGCACCAGCCGATGCAACCGGATCGTTTCCGTCTTTGCCGACGGATCGCGCTCATCGGGAATCGTCTCGCGGTCGACGAGCGCGAAAGCGCGCAGCGCCGCGATCGCTTCGTCGAGCCCGTCGCCCGCGAGATCGGACGCCAGCGGCTCGCCGAATTTCTCGCGCGCCTCGGAGAACAGGAACAGCGGAATCGGCTCTGGCGCGAGCAGGGCCGCATAAAAGATCAGCGGCTCGGCGGAAGGATGCAGTTTTGCGGCTCGGTCAATGGCGAGCGAGAAGGTCTTCGCGACGGTGACCTTGTCGTAGTCGAATGGTGCGTCCTTTTCGGCGTCGAGCAGCTTGATCGGCGTCGCCGCGAGGCGGCGCGCGTAATCGGCGAAGGAGACAGTGAGCCGCTCGCAATAGGCGGCGGCCTGTTCGTGGGCGAGCGGGAGGCCGCCGACCGCCTCGGACAGCGCCTCCGCGTCGGCGCGCTCGGCGGCGCGGCCCGTGCGCGCGATCAGATAATCCGCGCCGATGTCTTTGGGCCACAGCTTCAATTCGATCGGCTCTCCGAGGCCCCCCCAGGCAGGCGCGTTGGAGGTGACGAGCACGCGCGCCGCGCCGCCCTTGGGCAGGAAGGGCTTCAGCGCGTCGGCTTGGATCGCGTTGTCGTAGATGATGAGGAGCCCCTCGCCCTCGTGCCGCAGCCGCTCCGTCACCCTTTCGAACGCCGGCGCCTCTTTCTGATCCGGCTTGACCCAGCCGAGCCGGACGCCGAGCGAGACGAGATCGGCGCGCATCGAATCCGTCGTTTGCGCCCGCACCCACCACGTCGCCCGATATTCGCCGCGATGGCGCTCCGCATAAGCCGCCGCCAGCGTCGTCTTCCCGACGCCGCGGAGCCCGTGGACCGCCGTGATCGCGACCCGTCCCTCGCGGCGCTTGAGCGCGGCATCGACCGCCTCCAAGGCGTCCTCGCGACCAAGGAAATGCTCGGGGACGGCGATGGGGACATTGCTGACCGCGACGCCGTCCTCGCCGGGAAACTCGACTTTTTCTGGCGGAGCGGGACTGGCCAAAAACTCTGCAATGCGTCGTCGCGCCTCCCCCTCCTTGAGGCCGACGAGGTCGCAGCGGCGCAAGTGATCGATGAGGCTCGGCAGCCTGACCTGTTTGACGACGAACAACAGCACCTGGACTTTCTGGCCCTTCACCATCCGCCACAGCGCGGCGCGTCGCTCCCAAGTGGAAAACGGGGCTTTGTCCTTGTTCAAGTAGTCCGGGGAAACGACGCAGAGCACGTAATCGGCCTGGTCGTGCCGCTTCTCCATCCAGCCGACGATATCCTCGCCCGATCCGATCTCCCAGTCGTGAACATGCGGCTCATGATCGAGCGCCGTCAGCTCTTGCGCGATCCAATGCGCCCACTGTCGGTCGCTCTTTGTGAAGCTGACGAAGATGTCCGCCACGCGCCCCTCCGGCCGCTCGCGGCGGCGCATCATCTTATAGGGAAATACGGGGCGCAAGTGCGGCGCAAAGAGAGAATCCCGCCGAACAGTTTCTTCGGCCCCGGCCGCCTCGAACGCGCGTTCTTGGCGCTCCTCCGCCGCGGCGCCTACGGCCGCTTTCTGGCGTTTTCCGTACGTAGGGCTAGTCGGAAGGACCGCAAAGGGTCGGAAGCCGAAGTTCAAACTGACCCACTACCCAGCCGGGCCTTGTCATCGCCCCCGAATCGCTGCAGAACCTTTCCAACTCGATCAAGACGACGATGGCTGAGAACGCCTTCGACCCGGCTTTGCACCCTGGCGGAATGGCGGTTGTGAACCGCATCGCCGCGTTTCCGCAGCCGGGCGCTTCCGTTAGCGCTGGCGAGTTGGTGAACGCGGGGACTACCCTTCAGGGCCTCGACAATTTGAGGCGCGTCGCCGGGCTCATGGGCGAGGGTGGACCTAGCGCCGGTCGCCTCGGGGGGGTAAAGAAAAATACCACCTTCAGCGACCTAAACCCACAATGGCTACATGGGAAAAAGCGCTTAAACGTGTGGGCTACTCGGGCTGCGAGCCCCGTCCCAGCCCGGTTGAAAGAGTTTTGGTTATGCTTTCCGAGTTTTCATCAACAATCTTGCTAAGTATATAAAATAACAACTGGGGTTCGTCTACCTCCCGGTAAGTGACATACAAGTTTACCGGAGGCACAAAAGCGGCCTCTCCAGACCCAAGGCCTGATTTTGTAGCCTCTAGAACTGCTTTCCGGAATCCCTCCGGCTCAGCAATCCATACAGTTTTAAAATCATCCACTTTGAGGATGTCACGTCGGCCAACACGTCCCTTCTTAAGCCGATCGACAGTGATTGGGATTTCCCCGACCAAACCTTGATCGTTCGCGCCGTTCGGTGCTTCTAATGCACCTGTAAGCCCCGGCTTAGCAATCGTAATAGTAAACTCAGCTGTCTTCGCATCATTCTGACCACTGGCCGAATTAAAGTTTCGCACGTACGCCACCGTGGGTTTTAATCTATAGGCCTTAGAAAACGACTCGCGCTCAACTTGAAATTCAAAGTACGTTTGCGGCAGATCAACAAGTCCAAACTTAACTAGACGAGAGCAATCCGTCGTATTGCTCCCTGCTTTAACAAATATATTATCTGGATCATTTGCAGTCAAGTATTGTACCGATTTCAACATTGATGGCAGATTGCCTACGTCAAGATGACCAAAAGACCCTGTCAAGACAACCAGACAGACTAAATTATTATGCGCCGTCACATTATTACTTCGATCAGCCTGAATCTTGAAGTATCTCAAATCACCAACGCTAGTCATAAGATGGCTAGAGGTTGCGTTCGCGGCATCCTGCAGGTATTTCTTCAGAGCTGAAACTGATGAGTTGGCTAGCCAAGACTCCACTGCTGTCTCCGCCCGGGCCCCAGCAAACGCTTCTTCCTGGCCTGGACCCCCGACGATGCAATCATCCCTATTTGCGTACACACGCAGCGAGGTATCGTTATGATCCGGCTTATACGCAAGAAAAAATATCGCCGCGAGAGCTATTGCCAGCAACAAAACGAACCCTACCCTATAGAACGTCCACCTCATGAACCGACCACTCCCTCACACCCATTACTGGCTTTAATTTCCTGCTACTATCTGCAAAGTAACCTCCGCCAGGTTAGTGGGGTTGGTTAACTTTCTCAATTAAGTCGGCTGGCAACGCAATGCCAATATTATAATCCATGTAACTTCCGCAATTCGAGTAGGACTCTTGACCTAATATCGCCGCTCCACTTCTCAAATGAATTCCGACAACAAACAATTTCGGTTTTACGCCGCTATTGTGGACGTAATCAACCGCTAGAATTGGGGAGCCACTCAACCCTGGAAAAGTCGGAGCCTTGTAGTAAATACATCGGATACTCGCCTCGGCCGAGGACGGCAAATTCAATTTGCTCCCAGCGAACCATTGCGAACCGGCCACTCTAGTAAAGCGATACGCGGCGAGCCAATTCTCGGGATCCTCTCCACTGAGTATGTAGGCAACGGAATTTACACCACTGACTAAGACCCCTCTGAAGTTTACCAAACTAGACCTGAAGTCCGATCGCGCCTTACTAAAAGGGACGTTGTTAGAGGCGGCGGCTGCTGATAGGACCTTTCTTTGCCTGCGCCGCGTGAGGGGCGCGGGCCGTGCTATAAAAGCAGACAGCGCTAGCCAAGGAGGCTTCCTCATGTCGAAAATCGCACTTGCTATCGGGTTCGCGGGGCTGCTCATCGCCACGGCTTCGACGACAGGATCTGCCATGCCCATAGCGCCGCTGTCGAAAAGCGCGATCAGTGGCCCCAGCGGCGACCTCGACCTGGTGAGATGGCGAAATTGCTGGCGCGATCGATGGGGACATCGTCGTTGCAACTGGTGTTGGCGCGATCGCTGGGGACGCGTTCGCTGCGGGTGAGCGCCACGCTCAAGAGGCGGGAAGGCCAATACCAGCCTGCGAAGGTCGCACCGTCGGGCAGATCCACGTCGCGCTCGCGCGGGCGAGCCTCACGATAGGCCTCGCCGCCGTAGTCACGGATCAGTGTCTCAGCGTCGGCTTGCGCCTCCATTTGGAAGGCCGGAGCTAATAATGAAGGCCCCGCTGCGCCAGCGTGAGCATGAACTCCTCCGCTTCCGCCACGTATTCGTGTTCGTAGTGGCATGACGTTGTCGCAATAGCGCGCTCCATGGCCTGCGAATCCGCCGGAGCCAACGTGAGCAGGCGGCCCGGGTGGGCGCGCACATAGTCAAACATGGCAGCCACGGTGCGTTCGCAAGGATTGCTGATGAGAGCATAGGAGTAGGTCAGCATGGCCATTCTGTCCCCCGAACCGACTTTGACGCGAGCCCCCGCTGCGTGGGTGGTCAAATAGACGATTTCTCGCTGAGGCGCTGTGACACATGTCACGTCGCGCGATCGTCGCGGCCGGCGCGCTCTCAGGCGCTCCGCTTTGGCGTCGATCTCGGCCATGATCTCGTCGGCGTTCGTGGACGCGCTTGGTCCGCTGAAACGAAGCGCGAAGGCCAGAGCAGGTGCCTGGCGCAGGCGCTTCTTGTGCGGGGGCGGCCGCCGGCTGCTGCGCGGTTCGCCTTGCCCGCTTCCGGCGTGCGGCAATGGGTCGCGTTGACCATCGACGTCGGCAAAGCCGGCCTGGCTCTTGATCTTTTCGCGCTCGGTGGCGAGCGCGGCGCATCGCATCGAGATGATTTGGTCGAGAGCCTCGAGGGTGGGGATGTGCTTTTTGACGACGGGCTCGTCGACCAGCCTCCACAGCGTTTCGGCCGGCTGCACTTCCGGGGTGTAGGCGGGTTGGAAAACGAGGCGCAGGCCGTCCGGCACGGCGAGCCCGGCCTCGCCGTGCCAACCGGCGTTGTCGAGCACAAGAACGATGATCCGCTCGCGGCCTGCGCCAGCTTCTTCGGCAAACAGGCGCAGCAACGCCTCGAAGAACGGCTTGGATACGCCGTTCGAGACGTACCAGAAGCTCTCACCGGTTGCCGGAGAAACGAACGCCGTCACGTAGAGCCATTCGAAGCGATGGTGGCCGTGCGCGATCGGCCGCTCGCCGACCGGCGCCCAGACGCGGCGGGTCACCGGCTTCAGGCCGAGCCGGTGCTCGTCGGTCGCGAACGTCTCGATCGGCGTATCGGGGTGGCGCGCCGCCTCCTCGACGACGATGTCGGCCACTTTCCTAAGAAACATCCGCCCGGGCGGTATCGAGCCCCGCCTCACGCAGGACAAATCCCAGCGACTTCGCGCGACGTTGAAGATTTTTCAAAACACGCTGTTTGTAGCGATCTTCGTAGTATGTGGCGCCGGGATCGGCGTAGGCCATGCCGTGCCGAAGCGTGTTGTAGAACAGAACCGCGATCTTGCGCGCGGTGGCGGTGATCGCCTTCGCCTTGCCCACCCGCGCCGATAACCGGCGGTAGAACGCGCCCAGCGCAGTGTCGGTTCGCCCCACCGTGCCGGCGGCAAGGCGCAACAACGACGCGGCCCGATTGCTGGTGCGTCGCGTTTTCGACGACAGCACCTTGCCTCCGGAAATCTTGTTGTGCGGCGCGAGCGCCAGCCATGACGTGAAGTGCTTCGCTGTCGGCCAGGCCGCCAGGTTGGTCCCACACTCTCCGACCAGCTTCAGCGCCAGATACGGCCCCAGGCCATTGATCTGGGTCAGGTCCACGCCGAGGATCGCATGGAGCGCGCCGCGAGCGTCGAAGGCCGGCGCATTGGGCTGGTGTGTCCTTTGCCTGACGGGCAGAAGCTTGCTCGCGGGTGGTGGAGCGTTCTTCTTCAGCCGCTTCAGGATCGCTTCGATCTGCTCGTCGCAGGCCGTCACCTTGGTCTGATAAACTTCGTACAGTTCCAGCGCCTGGGTCAGGGCGAAGATGTGCTCCTCACGGTAGTTGCCAACCAGCGCCTGACAAACCATCTCCACCGACGCATGACACCGCCGATCACGATGGGAGGCCAGAACATTCGGATCGCGCTCACCGGCCACCATCGCCCTGATGATGGTCATGCCAGTTACGCCGGTGATATCGGACACGACATGGTGCAGCTGAAGGTTCATCTGCATCAGCGCCTTCTGCATGTGCTGAATATGCGCCGCCGCGTAATCGAGCAGCCGCTCCCTCTGCCGGAGGTAGGTGCGCAGCCCGGCAATTTCAGCCTGGGGCCGGAAGCTGGCGCGCAGCAGTCCGTATTCGTGCAGGCGTTGCAGCCATTGCGCGTCGCTGACGTCGGTCTTCCGCCCAGGCACATGCTTCGCGTCCCGCGCGTTGACCACCATCACCTCGAACCCGCGCTGTTCCAGGATTTCGAAGACCGGGATCCAGTAAACTCCGGTCAATTCCATCACGACCGTCCTGATGCCGCACTGGGCGAACCAGTCGGACAGCCGGTGAAGGTCATCGGTGAAGGTCTGGAACGTTCGGACCGGTTCCTTGTCGCGATCCGGGCCGACAGCCGCGACATGCATGGCGGCGCCGATATCGATCGCGGCCGCCGCCGGATGAACCGGGGATAGACCCCGCGACTTGCGGGACCGCTTCGTTTGAGACATGCCGTGAACCCTCCTGCCTGAGGAAGCCAAAGAGGGCTGGGCCACGGAGAAACATCAATTTCCTAATCGGGATCGCCTGAAGACGTCACCACTCGCAAGTCCGCAACAGCCCATGGGCCACGTTTTTTTACGGGGTCTGGTCCACCAAAAACTTTCCGGCCGCTCCCCTCCGGTTCACGATAGCGCAACTCGTTTCCACCGCCACAGGCGGGCCGCCGACCCGAGCCCGTTTTTTTGAAGATGTCTTGCTCCTCGGGAGTCGCCGCCTTCGGGTTGCGCGGCCGAGGCTTCTGAATCGACCAATCGATCGCCCGCAACGCCTCCCAGCCGCGTTGCGGCGCCAGCGAGGCCAAGCCCAGTTCGCCCGCCATCCAGTGCGCCACCTTGCCGCTCGTCCATACGCCCCCGCCAGGCGGGGGATCGGCAAGACGAACCCGCAAACGCTCCAGCACCTCCGGCTTCAAGACCGTCGCCGCCGCTCCGTTGCCCCGACGCAGGTCCCCCAACGCCGGAGGCCCAAACGCGTTGTAGCGCTCCAGAAGTTGTTCAATCCAGCGCTGACCGAACGAGGTCATCGCCGCCACTTGGCCGACCGTGTGGCCTTTCGCCAAAAGCCAGATCGTCTGAAAATGCCGCGACGACGTCACATCCCCACACGCTTCGTAACGCGCCTCCAACGCCGCAACGCTCAGATGATCGGCAACGTGAACCATGCCCGCCTCCCGCGAATCATGGCCGTTCCATCTACCAGCACTTAACCGCGACGGGAATCCAACCCACGCCGAGTCAATCAGGCGGAAACCGTATGACCCGCCGGTACGAAGCCGGGGCCGAAAGGTCCCGGTTTTTTTCGTCGGCGGGGCGCACCCGAGCGCGGCTTCGGTCGGCTCGCACCCGAGGTCATCATCTACCGGCAGCCGCCTTCCTCACTGCGTCCGCCCCTTATCGGGCGCGAGGGGTAAAAGGGCCTCGTCAAAGGCGCGGAGTTGTGAGCGTTTCGGCGTCTCGTCGAGTGGCGTTTTCTGTCTCAAAGAACGAGCCCCACAGCCGATCTGATCGAGACGAACAGTAAGTATCCCCCGGCAAAGCTGGGGGCTTTAGGATTTGAGCCGCTCAAAGCGGCTTGGAGGGCTGCTTACGCTGCCCGGTTCCTCAATCCGAAAGTCGCGCTTCGAAACAATCCCTGACATGTTGAGGCCCAGTAAAGCACAACTCTCTTTTTCCCGTCCCAACCGATAGACGAGGACAAGACCCTCGCGTCTCGTTCTTTCTTTCGAGCAGATTCCGCCGCGTTCCGCGGCGGCTGTCGGAAACGTCAAACTGCTACTGCCACCCCGGCAAAGCCGGGGGAACTCCCAGGATATTAGCAAGTCAGGCGTGTGGGCTGGAACCGTTTTCGCGCATCCGTGTTGAGAGACTTTCTCATGGACCAGGAAAGGAACCTGCCATGGACAAGACCGTCGTTGGGTTGCTGAGCGGGGTTTCCGCGCTCGCCTTCATCGCCGGCGCCCAGGCGGCCGTTGCCGAACCCGCCGACGCGATGCAGCCCGCGCGCTCCTACGCGGAACTCCTGAACCCGATCCCGAACGCGGTCGAACGCCTCCAGGAGGACAACCAGCGGGAGGCTTCGGTCGAGTTGGCGCAATACCTCTATTACGGCGCCCCCTATCACCACCACCACCATCACCATCACCATCACCATTATCGTTACTACTACGGCTACCTGCCCCACCCCTATTATCACCGTCATCATCACCACCACCACCATCATCATCATCACGTGGTTATCCCGACGCCGTTTTGACGGAACAGGCAGGATCGAAGCATCGGGCGCTGCGGATAGGCGGCGTTGCGGAGGGACGGTCGGCGCGCGATCGGGTGGCGCCTTACACGTGACGAAATCGCGGCCATCCCATTCCGTCCCTGGCCGCTAACGTCATTGGCTCGGTGAACCGTTGGCCTTTGGCTTCCGGTCGGGCGGCGGCGCAACTCGTTTCGAGGCGCCCGCACGGGCTCCGGTCCCTGCCTCCGGCGGCGATGTAAACACACGACTGTCATTTGTGTTGTGGCCGAAAACGTGCTAGTTATCTTATGCGATGGTATTGGAAAATAAAAGGATTCCCGCGTCCGATAGAAGGAGAAAAACAAAGCCCGACCCGTCACGTATTCGTCGGGGCTTGAAAGAAGGCCTCCGCGAATATCGAAATTATGGTTTGCAGCCGTGGGAGCCTACAAATGATCTCAATTGCTATAGCCGCCTCGTTTGTCAGCACCTCAGCGGTCGTCATAGATTTCATATCTCGTAAGGTCACGCTGCCTCCAGAAGAAAGTTTCTGTATAGGCGACAACGCTCCTGTAGAGGATATTGAGCGTCTCTATTATGACGTCGCCGGAAAAACGGCGAATGGTGGAGAATATCTTATAAATTATTATATGAGTGGCGGCGCCAGCACGCGCCGCGAGGCAATGCAAAGAGCGATCGAAGATTTGTTGAAGGAATAACATTGAGCGGGCCCGCTGCGATCCGAGCGGCGGGCGCCAGGGTTCGACGTGCGGAATGCCCGTTCACATCCGCACGAGCGTCGCGATGTAAAATCCATCCGTGCCGGTCGCTCGCGGGCTCAAGCGGAAGCCGGGGCCGTATGGCGAGACGCGCTCGGCGAGTGCGGCCAAGCCGACGGCGCGGGCCTGCGTCGCGGCGTCGACCGGCAGCATGTCGGCGTGCGTGGCGAGGAAAGCGGCGACCCGATCCTCGTTCTCGGGCCTCAAGACCGAGCAGGTGACGTAGACGATCCGCCCGCCTCTCTTCACGAAACGCATCGCCTTTTCCAGCGTTTCGTCCTGCTCTCTCATGCGCTGCTCGAGCGCGCCCGGGCGGATGCGCCATTTCGCGTCGGGGTTGCGGCGCCAGGCGCCCGAGCCGGTGCAGGGCGCATCGATCATCACGAGGTCGCATCGCCCTTCGAGGTCTGTGAGCACGTCGGTCTGCCCCTTGGGCGCTCTCACCTGCACGTTGCGCGCTCCTGAACGCGCGAGCCGGTCGAAGATCGGAGCGAGGCGCCGGCCGTCGTCGTCGCTCGCGTAGATCTGGCCGTGATTGTTCATGGCGGCGGCGAGCGCCAGCGTCTTCCCGCCAGCGCCGGCGCAGAGGTCGAGGACCTGCAAGCCGGGCTTGGCCTCGGCGAGCAGCGCCGCGATCTGCGAGCCTTCGTCCTGCACCTCGACGAGGCCCTTCACGTAAGCGGACTCGGCGGCGAGCGCGGGACCGCGGCCGTCGGGGCGGATCGCGATGCGAAGCCCGACCGGGGAGATCGGCGTCGGCTCCGGCGATAGATGAGCAAGCGACGACAAGGCGCTGTCGCGCTTGGTTTTGAGGAGATTGGCGCGCAGATCGACTGGCGCGCGCTCGGCGAGCGCCCGGCCCTCCTCGGCCGCATCGGCGCCGAAGGCCGCCTCGAACTCATGCGCGAGCCATTCGGGGTAGTCGCCCGCCACATGTGCGGGCGCGCCATCGAGATTGCTGTTCGCCAGCCGCTCGCGCTCAGTGTCCGTGAGCCTCGCGGGAGCATGGCCTTCGCCGGTGAAGAGCGCGGCGATGGCGTCCGGGTCGAGGCCGCGCGTCTGCCTCAGGGCGCCGAGAATCTCAGCACGCTGGCCGGCTTCACCCAGAAGCCACGCGGACGAACTTCTCCGCCGCAGCGCGTCATAGACGAGGCTCGAGATCGCCGCCCGGTCGCCCGATCCGGCGAAGCGGTGCGCCAGTCCCCAGTCCTTCATCGCGTCGGCCGCGGGGCGGCGGCGGCTCTCGATGTCGCCCAGAACTTCGATGGCGGCGGCGAGGCGGGCGGCGGGGGTCATGGCGAGGCCTTGGCGCTTTTATGGACTATGGGCCGCTCGATCGCTTGGGCGGCGCAGCGAGGCGATGCGCCGATAGCAGGCGCGGGCACCGCTGTCCAAGTACGCCTCGCGCGCGGCTCGACGGCCGGCGAATCCTTTGCGCAAAAGTTGAGAAGGGTAAAAGTGACGCAAGGACAATGCGAAGTTTTGAGGCGGTTCGTTGTCAATTGCCTGTCGCTGAGCTCAAGAAAATTTCAATTGCGCGTCGCCAATCCGCCATGAAGGTTAGGTTCTTTGGGAGAAACTTTCCCGGAGCATTATCATGAAAATCACGAAAGCACTCGGGAGTTGCGCGGCCATTTGCGGAATATTGAGTCTGGCGCTGTTGTCCGCCCCTTCCGCCTTCGCCTACAAAGGCGAAAACTTGGCAAAAAATGCCAAGGTGAGCATCGCCGAAGCGCGCGCGATCGCGCTGAAGGCGCATCCCGGCGCGATCACGGACGAGGAACTGGAGCGAGAGGCCGGCGGAACCGGACTGCGCTACTCGTTCGACATCAAGAGCGGGACCTCCACCCACGAGGTGGGGGTGGACGCGAGGACGGGGCGCGTCCTGGAGAATGCGCGGGAAGGCAAGAACCCCGACTAGGCGTTCCGTCAAAGTCGCCGCGTTCAGCCGCGAGGCGCAGGCAATATCACTCGTTCCGCAAGGTCTCCTCCGCATGACGAACGCTCAGGCTCACGCATTCACCAAAGTCCCGGAGGTCACGCTCGCCTTCTGGATTATCAAGGTCATGGCCACGACGCTGGGGGAGACGGGCGGAGACGCCGTGACGATGTCTATGAATTTGGGCTATGCGGTCGGGACTTTCATCTTCCTCGCCATCTTCATCGTCGCCATCGCCGCCCAGATCGCCGTGAAGTCCTTTCATCCGGCCTATTACTGGATCACGATCGTCGCGACGACGACCTTGGGCACGACGATGGCCGACTTCGCCGACCGATCGCTCGGCATCGGCTACGCCGGCGGGTCCGCGCTTCTCCTCAGCGGTCTCTTCGCCTCTCTCGCAGTCTGGCGCCTGTCCGAAGGCTCCGTTTCGGTGAGTACCGTCGCGACGCCGCGCGTCGAGATCTTCTACTGGGTGTCGATCCTTTTCTCGCAGACGCTCGGCACCGCGCTCGGCGACTGGATGGCGGACACGAACGGATTGGGCTACGGCGGCGGCGCGGCTTTATTCGCGGGCGGCCTGGCGGTTCTGGCGGCTCTCTATTTTTACACGGCGATTTCGCGGACATTCCTGTTCTGGGCGGCGTTCATCCTGACGCGTCCGCTCGGGGCGACGCTCGGCGACCTGCTCGACAAGCCGCACAACCTTGGCGGCCTCGACTTCAGCCGCTTCGCCGCTTCCGGGATCATCACGGCGATCATGATCGCCCTCGTTCTCCTGCTTCCGCAACGCGCCGGCGTCCACCCCGGCGCACAGCGGGCGCTCGAGCCGCAATGACGCGCCTGCCAGGCGCCGAGCCGGGAGCCCATGGCGCTGCAATCGGCAATGATCTAGAACGGCCTTCGCTGGACGGCTGAGATCGGCCGGGGATAAGCCAATCAGGGGCTTTGCGCATGACCGACAAGGCAAATCCGGAAGCCCGGCTTCTGACCGCCGCCGAGCTTGAGCTTGTCGGCGTCACCCGGCCTCCGGAAATCGAACGCCAGTCCGTGGATCAGCTCAAAGCCGTCGCCCGGCGTCTCAGGGAGGCGCATGACCGCGCCAAGGCGATCGGAGCTCGTCAGGCGCGCGAGATCCGCGGCAAGGCGGAGCCACACGGCGCCAAGCCCGCGCAGGACAACCTCGGAACCGTCGCCAAAGCCCAGGCGCTCAAGGATGCGCTGCAGCGTGTCGAGGCGGAGCTTCGCCGCCGCGAGGGCGCGCCGAGCTGAGCGTCTGGCCATGACCGCCCGCAAAAATCGAAAGATTTTCCAGAAATGGAACCCGGCCCGCCTCGAGGCGTTTCCGCCCGACGCCCACAGTGGAGGATAGGATCGTGGATAAGGAACATATTAGAGGCGCGGCGGACAAGGCCAAGGGCGCGGTAAAGGATGCGGCCGGAAAAATCACCGGCGACAAGGAAATGCAGGTCGAAGGCAAGATGGACAAGGCGAAGGGCGAAGCCCATCGCGCGGCGGGCGACATCAAGGACGCGGCCCGCGACGCCAAGCGACAGGCGGACAAGCGCTGATCCGACCAGCCGATGGCTTCTCGGAAAGGCCGCCGTTTCGGCGGCCTTTTTCGTCGCTGTCCCTTTGCGAACCCATCCGAAAAAATTGACAGCGCGACGATTACAGGATGTCCCAGCGGCTGGGGCGGCGTTCCCTGCGCGACGAGCGGCGCGGCGGCAGGCGCCGGCGCGACGCGGACTTGCGATGACCTCTGAGGGAATTGAAGCGAGCGTTCCGACCGATATTTTCTCGGTCGGACCCGTTCCGCCTCTCCTCGAGGGGAACGCTCCCTCTCATCCCTCCAAAACCAGGAGAACCTTCATGGAAACCCGAAGCTTCACCAAGACCCAGGCACCGGGATGGCTCCTCGCCTTCTGGAAAGAGATCGACGACAAGACTTTCGGCGACGGATTCAACTGTTTCGCCGAGGACGCAATCTGCAATCTCGGCGTCGCCGACTGGAAGGGCCGCGAAACGATACGCAAGAACCTGCGTGAGTTCGTCGACAGGGGCTTCACGCCGTTGCACCAGGTGACCGAATATTGGGACGGCGGGTCGCTCAAGGTTTTCCGGGGAACCGTCACAATGACGCCCAACGACCCCGCCATGCCTGTCGTTAGGCCCACGATGGCGCACTTTTTCTACATGGACGAGAAGGACCCGACCAAGGTCCGCCGCTGGCTGGGCGCGGTCGGCCCGGTCCAGTTCGCCTGACGAAGCCGGCCGGGGGCTTCCCTTTTCGAAGGAAGCCGGCCCCGGGCTTCCCCTGGAGACTTTTCCCCATGCCTTCACCGGCCCTGAACGCGAAGCCTCGCCCGAGCGAACTGGGAGCGCTGCTCAAGGACTGGCGGGGACGGCGGGGCAAGAGCCAGCTCGATCTGTCGCTCGATACCGGCGCTTCGCAGCGGCACATCAGCTTTGTCGAAAGCGGCCGCAGCGTCCCGAGCCGCGGCTGGCTGCTCGACCTCGCCGAAGCGTTGGACGTGCCCTTGCGCGAGTGCAACACGCTGCTCTTGGCTGCGGGCTATGCGCCGATTTTCTCCGACAGCGCTTGGGACGCCCCCGAAATGGGCTGCGTGACCAACGCGCTCAAGCGCATGCTGCGTCAGCACGAGCCTTTCCCGGCCTTCGTGATGGACCGCTACTGGAACGTGCTGATCACGAACGAAGCCGCGCCGCGCTTCTTCGGCTGCTTCATTGACCTCGACGCTCACCCGAAGCCGCGCAACCTCCCTCGCCTCATGTTCGATCCGGCGGGCTTGCGTCCGTTCATCGCCAATTGGGAAGAAGCCGCGCGCGGCCTCCTCGCGCGGGTTCGCCGCGAGTCCGTCGGACGTTCGCTCGACGACAGAACGAAGGCGCCTCTCGCCGCCCTGCTCGCCTATCCGGACGTGAAAGCCGAATGGATGGCGCCGAATGGGGCGGACTCGCTGCCCGTCATTCCGCTGGCCTTCGCCAAGGACAGCGAGAGACTGAGCTATTTCTCGATGGTCACGACCGTCGGGGCGCCTCGGGCGGTGGCGGCGCAGGAGCTCCGGATCGAGACTTTTTTCCCCTCGGACGAAGAGACCGAGCAACGCCACGGCCCCTTCCTGGAAGGGCGGCGCGAGCCGCAGGCGCCTCGCTGACCGGCGCTCCGCAGAACGCGTCTGCCGGAGTGGCGGCCCGCTTATTTGTTGGTATCGTTGGTCGTAGGTCAGCCCTTTGGGTTTCCCGTCATGGCCGGGCTTGTCCTGGCCTGACCCGGCCATCCACGAGAACACCGAGCTCTCCGAACAAGATACTGAAACAGCGGCGAATACTGAACTTAGGCTTCAATGGCGCGGCGCCCCGTGGATGGCCGGGACAAGCCCGGCAATGACGAAAAAACCGAAAGGAACGCCCCGTCTATAGCTAACGCCCAACATTTGCTTCCGAAAAGCCGCAAGTTGTGCTATGGTTTCTGCATGACCGCAAAATGTCTTCTCCGACCCAAGCTCAGGGTCAAGCTCGTCCAGGGCGAAGCCGTCGGCGCCGCTTGCCTTGACGACGAGGAGGGGCGAAGAAAAAATTTTTCGCGAAAATCCCTTGTAACCCATTGAAAAGGCTCGATTCGGACGAGAGAATCCAAGGAAATCCAAGCTTTTCCAACCCCTCCCCGGCGGCATTTTCGCGGTCAAAAGGGGCTCATCCAAGGAAATCCAAATCCGCGCTGCTCATCGTCCACCCCACTCCCTAGTCGCTACGCAACCCCCTCAAACCGATTGTTCTTCGGGAACCCCTTGGGTGGCAGGCGGCCGGCTTCGGCGCGGTTGCCGATCCATTCGGCGAGCTCGGACGGCGCCACGGTGAACGTGCGGCCGGCCGAGTCGCGCCACGTCAGCCCGTCGGCGAGGATGAACACCTTGGCGTCGGACACGCCGCCGTCCTTGTAGCGCTGGAGGCGCGTGCCTTTGCCGCGCGCCATTTCGTTGAGCTGCGAGACCGGGAAGACGATGAGCTTGCGGTTCTCTCCGATGACCGCGACGTGGTCGCCGGCGGCGGGAACGATGAGCGCCGCCGTCGCCTTGCCGCTCACGTTGAGGACTGCTCGCCCCTTGCGGGTCGAGGACAAAAGGTCGTCTTCGCCGACGAGGAAGCCGTTGCCGTCGGACGCGACGACTAGGCGTTTCGCGCCCGGCGCATAGGGCCAGACGGCGACGATCGCGGCGCTCTCGTCGATGTCGACGACAAGGCGGATCGGCTCGCCCTGCCCGCGGCCGCCGGGCAGCTTGGAGGCGTCGAGGGCGAAAACCTTGCCGTCGCCCGCGAGCACCAAAATCTTCGAGGTGGTCTCGGCGAAGAACGAGGTCTTCAGCCCATCGTCGGCCTTGAAGGTCGCGGAGGACAGGTCGGCCACCTGCCCTTTCAGCGCGCGAATCCAACCCTTCTTCGAGACGACGATCGTCACCGGCTCCCGCTCGATCATGGCTTCGGCCATGTCCGCGACGATGACGTCGGGCGCCGCCTCGAACGAGGTGCGCCGCTTGCCGAGCTTCGTCTCGGGGCCGAACTTCTTCTTCACGTCGCGGACTTCGACCGCGATCGTCTGCCACTGCCTGCGGTCGCTCGCGAGCAAGGCCACGATCGACGCCTTCTCCTCACCGAGGTCCGTCTCCTCCTTGCGCAGCGTCATTTCTTCGAGCCGGCGCAGGCTCCTGAGGCGGGTGTCGAGGATATAGACCACCTGCGGATCGGTCAGGCTGAAGCGTGTTTTGAGCAACTCCTTCGGGTCGTCGTCCTCGCGGACGATGCGGATCACCTCGTCGAGATTGAGAAAGACGACGATCATGCCGGCGAGCAGCTCGAGCCGCTTGTCGATCGCCGCGAGCCGATGGCGCGACCGCCGGACGAGGACGACGCGGCGGTGGTCGAGCCATTGCTGAAGCGCCTCGGCGAGCGAGACGACCCTGGGCGTCACGCCGTCGACCAGCACGTTCATATTGACGGGCACGCGCGTCTCGAGTTCGGTCAGGCGGAAGAGCAACTCCATGAGCGTCTCCGGCTCGACCGCGCGGGTGCGCGGCTCGAGCACGATGCGCACGTCCTCGGTCAATTCGTCGCGGACGTCGGCGAGGAGCGGCAGCTTGCGCTCGTTCAGGAGGTTCGCGATCTGCTCGATGAGGCGCGATTTCTGCACGCCGTAGGGAATCTCGGTCACGACCGCGACCCAGCCGCCACGCCCCGTCTCCTCCTTCCGCCAGCGTGCGCGGAGGCGAAAGGCGCCGCGGCCGGTGCGGTAGGTCTCGACGATCGCGGCCTTGTCGTCGGTGACGATGCCGCCGGTCGGGAAGTCGGGGCCGCGCACGAATTCGGCCAGCGCCTCGGATTCGGCGTCCGGACGGGCGATGAGATAGAGCGCGGCGTCGCAGAGTTCGGCGATGTTGTGCGGCGGGATCGAGGTCGCCATGCCGACCGCGATGCCTTGCGCGCCGTTCGCGAGCAGGTTCGGCACGACCGACGGCATGACGATCGGCTCGCGCGCATCGCCCGAGTAATTGTCGCGCCAGTCGACCGAATCCTCCTCCACGCCCTCCATCAGGAGGCGGGCGACGTCGGTCATGCGCGCTTCGGTATAACGGTAGGCGGCGGCGTTATCGCCGTCGATGTTGCCGAAATTTCCCTGCCCCTCGACCAACGGATAGCGCGAGGAAAAGTCCTGGGCGAGGCGCACGAGCGCCTCGTAAATCGCCTGGTCGCCGTGCGGATGGAACGAGCCCATCACATCGCCGACGATCTTCGCGCACTTCTTGAAGGCCGTGCCGGGATCGAGCCGCAAGATGTGCATGCCATAGAGAATGCGCCGATGGACGGGCTTCAGCCCATCGCGCGCGTCGGGCAGCGCCCGGCCCATGATGGTCGAGAGCGCGTAGGCGAGATAGCGCTCCTCGAGCGCATCGCGCAGGTTGACGTCGATCGGCGCCGAGGGGGGCGAAGGGGGCGGGGGCGCGGCTTTGGCCATGGGTCCCCCGGTTAACCCGGGCCGTGAGTCGCGGCAAGAGGAGGCTCAGGTCCTCAAACTCCGCCTGCTGAATGGATGGGCAGTGCGGTGAAGAAGAGAAGTGTCTGATTCTGTTTTTGTTCTGAGATTAGGCGCGACTCAGGTAGCTTTCACCCAATGGGTGGAAGGGACGCGTGATGGTTGGGGAGCGGCTGGGTTTCGAGATTGACGATGCGCTGGAGACGAGTTTGGTCACGCCGCGGGCTGGCGTTCCAAGCCTGATTGAGGCGTTCCGCCAGACCGGAGCGGCGGCGATGATCGACAATTGGGTGAAGGTGAAGACGCGCAAGCGCGGACTGTCGTCGTCGCAGATGGTGGAGAGCCTGCTGGCGCTGTGGGCGGCCGGGGGCGAGTGCTGCGAGGACCTCGATCGTCTCCGACAGGACGCGGCGCTGGCTGGGCTGCTTGGCTACGAGCTGCCGGCGGCCCAAACGGCGCGCGACTTTTTGACCGGCTTTCATGAGGACGATCTGCCGCTTTTGCATGAGGGCAAGTCGACCGTGCCTTCGGAAAGCGCGCCGCTCCTGGGCTTGGCCGCCGCCAATCGCGAGCTGATCCTCGATCTGCAATGCCGCAAGCCGGTGCGGTCGGCGACGCTCGACATCGACGCGACGGTGATCGCTTCGAGCAAGCGCAGCGCCAAACACACGTTCGAAGGCGAACGCGGCTACCAGCCGGTTCTGGCCTTGTGGGCGGAGCAGGACGTCATCGTCGCCGACGAGTTCCGCGACGGCAACGCGCCGGCGGGCTGCGGCAATGCGCGGATGATCGAGAAGGCGGTGGCGGCGCTGCCGGGAACCTTCGACAAAATCTATGTTCGCGGCGACAGCGCTGTTTATGAGCACGAAGCCATGACCTTCATGGACGAGCGCGCCATCGCCTACGCCATCAGCGCCGACATGAGCGCTCCGTTGAAGCAGGCGATCCTGGCGCTGCCGAACGATCATTGGAAGCCTGCGGACGTGGAAGCGGGCCGCGTGCGCGAATGGGCGGAGGTCAACTACCTTCCCGACGACGGCGTGTACAAGAAGGACCAGGTCACGCCGCGCCGCTATCTGGCGCTTCGCGTTCGTCCCGCCCAAGGCGATTTGCTGGGCTCGGAGGAAGGCGTCAGACACTTCTGCATCGTCACCAATCGCTCCGATCCCAAGGGCGGCAGCGGCCTCGACATCATCAGCTGGCATCGCGGCAAAGCGGGAACGATCGAGCACACCCACGACGTGCTGGTGAATGAACTCGCCGGGTGGGCGCTGCCGAACCAGAAGTTCGGCGCCAACGCCTGGCTGCGGCTCAACGCGCTCCTGTACAATCTTCTATCCGCGTTCAAGCGCGTCGGCTTACCCGAGGATTTGCGCGAGGCCAGACCCAAGCGACTGCGCTTCCTCGTCCTCAACTCGGTGGGAAAGGTCGTCCGCCACGCCCGCCAGACCCTCCTGCGCTTCGCCACCGACCTCGCCAGAACCCTCGCCGACGCCCCTCGTGTGTTCTTCAACCTCCCAAGACCCCGGCTAGCCGGGGTTTGAGGTCAGGCCGGATCGTTCAGGGGCGCCCCATTGCGGCGTCGCTGACGCCGCCCGGCGCCTCAAATAAAACTCCGTCTAACTTTTCCCTTCGCCCGCCGGACGCTCAAGCAACTCTTGAGCAGCAACTGCGGGAACTCCCCTGGCTCCGAACCGTTTTTGCGTTGATTGAGCCGCAGTGTCGCCCAGACTTGTTGGTACGTGAGAGGAATCGGTCCAGGGATAGGTCGCCTCAGGAAAAACTGCCACGCTGAGGATGCTGTTATGAGGACAAGCCTAGCAGTTCTTTCATTCGCCTTGTGCTGCGGCGTTGCCGAGGCCCATGACGTTTGGGCCAATGGAAAAGTCGTGCCGGCTTGGGTTAAGGCCGCTTGCTGCGGTCCGGACGACGTTCATCATCTGCGCCCGGACCAGGTCCATCGCGTTTCCGAGGACTATTACATGGTCGACGGCTACAATCAAAGGATTCCGGCGCGCAACGCGTTGCCGAGCCAAGACGGCGACTATTGGATTTTTTATAGAGATAATGCCGGCGGGACGCAGTCGGGGGTCTATTGCTTCTTCGTCCCGATGGACTTCTGAAGCTTCGAGAGGCGCGCGGCTTAGCGCGGCTCATGGTGGCCGCGCCAACGCGTCGGCCTTTCAGCCCCGCCGCTCCAACTCGATCCGCACGTCGGCAATGTCGCCGCCGCTGGGTGCGATGTTGACCGCCTGACGTCGCCCGTCCGACACGAGCGAAATCCCGGCTGTGAAGCCAGGCCCGACGACCGCTCCTTCGAATTGACCGCCGTCAATTCGTCCAGTCAGCTCGCCTGAAATGTTACGCGTCTGTTCTTCCCAGCGGCCGCGCACGGTTTCGCCCGAAGCCTCGACGTAGCTCTGAATGTCGATCCGGTAGCTGGCGCTCGCGCAAATAATCGTCTGTGACAGGGCCTCGCCGCGTTGGGACTCCTCATAGTTCGCCCGGCAACGGATCCGCTCGCGGTCGCCGTTGGCGCCGATGACCTGGCCGCCACCGGTCCAGTCGCCGGCGAAGCGCGCGAAGGGGCTCGCCGCGGCCAGACCCGGGTGCGCCCACAATGCGGCGGCGCCGCACACGGCGGCAGCTAAGATTGCAGTCCGAATCGAAGCGTTCGAACTGGGCGGCAAAACAAAGGACATGTTCTTCTCCTCCTGGTTCATTCACGCGGACTTCCGAGTGAGATGCGCAAAGCGCGGTGGGCCTCCCCATCTCAGCCGCAGGAGCGCGGTGATGACGGGGCGCAGGATCAAAAGGTCGCCGGCGAGCGCGGTCAGCATTGCGAAGGCGCTGAGCCAGCCGAACAGGCGAAGCATCGGAAGGTTCGAGAAGACGAGAGCCGCGAGGCCGCAGCTGAGAACGAAGGTCGTGAGAATGAGGGCCGGGCCGACAAGCACGGTCGCTCGCTCGACCGCGATCGCTGGATCGTCGCCCGCCCGTCGCTCGCGGATCATGCGATTGAGGAAATGGATCGTCGCGCTCAACCCCAGGCCGAACGAAACTGTGAGTGCGATGACGCCGGCGAACTGCAGACCGTAACCCAGGAGCCGCAGCAAGGAACCGGCGGCTACGACCGGAAAGACGCCCGGAAGAAGACAGGCCGCGCCTATGGCGACCGAGCGGAACGCAAGTCCGATGAAGGCCGCGACGAAGACGAACTCGACCGTCAGCGCGCGATTGAGCGCGTTGATCATGCCTGCGCTGTTGCGCGCAGCGATGACCGAGAGCCCCGTCACCGCGATCTTGTAGCCAGGGTGCGCCGCGCGTACTGCGTTCAGCCGTGCGTCGAGCCGATCCACAATGGGGACGAGCTTCGTAAGATTTTTGTCGGGCACGAGGCCGGATACAATGACGGCGTTCTCATTCTGCGAGATGAATCGCCGCACGAGATAGCGCGGCAGCAGATCGACATATTGCTTCAACACCGCCACGCTGCTTTGCCCCATTTTTTCAACGAGCCAGCGCCGCAACGTCTCGAGCGACCAGACATTGCCTATTCCCGGCTCGCTTTCGAGGGCCTCGTGCACCTCGGCGATCGTCGAAAGCGTCTGAGGAGCGTAGAGGCTGATCCCGGGAGGGAACGTGATGAGCACGTCGATCGGGTTGGAGCCGGTCAGCTCCGCATCCAGGTGGCGATTTGCTTGCGTAGCCTGCTCCTTGTCGGGAACCTGATCGGCGAGCCGATAGCTCGGCTGCAAACCGGAATAGAAGAAGGCGAGCGCCGCGACAGCGACAAGTCCGAAGAAGCTGTACAGGCTAGGCCGGCGCACCATTCTCCGCGCAATCCACGAGCAAAAGCTTCTCAGTGCGATGACGCCGGGGTCAGCAACCTTAAGGTTCGCGACGAAGCGGGCCTCGTCCCCGATCAAGATGACGCCGAGCACGGGGACGAGCGAGAGCACGGTCACGAGCGCGATCGCGGTGGTGAGAAATCCCGCCTCGCCGAACCCGCGAATGAGGTCGCTCGAGGATGTGAGAAGACCGAGCAGCGAGAGCGCTGCCGCCGCGTGCGTGAGGACGCAAGCGGGTCCCACAACGAGAACGGCGTTGCGAAAGGCGGTCCGCTTATCCATGCCCGCCATCAATCGATCGCGCGCCGCGAAGGTGAGCTGCATGCTGTCGGAAAAGCTGATGACCATGATGAGTGGCGTCATCACGTTAAGGAACATGTTGAGCCGGAAACCGATCCAGCCCAGTGTGCCGAGCGCGAACACGATTGCGATCAATGGCGGACCGGCGGCGACGGCCATCAGCGAGAATCGCCGGAAAAAGAGCGCCGCGACCACGCACCCCAGCGCGAAACCGACTGCGTTGTAGAGGATGCGATCACGCTCGATGGCGCGGCGAATCTCGAGCTGCATGACCGGTACGCCCGAAAGCTCCGAGGTGAGATCCGCGCCCTGCAGGTCTTGGCTCATGGTCTCGCGGATGTCGGCGACCGTCCCTTGCAGCCGGTCGCTGTCGGCGACCGTGGGGTCGAGCGAAAGAACGATCAGCGCAAGCCGACCGTCAGTGGACAGGAGTTTGCCTCGAATGAGCTCATTGCCCATAACGCGCTCGACAAGCTCGTGATAGGTCTCCCCCTGCGGCAGATTTTCTGGAAACAGCGGCGTCGGAATGCCGCCGTTTTGGGAGGGCTCACGCGCCGAAAACATCGAGATGACGCCGCGCGCTCCGTCGATCAATTGCAGGTCCGTGACCAGCGAGCGCAACTTTTCGACCAACTCGCGCGCAAGCAGCGTCTTCCCCGAGACGACCACAAGGACGTCGTATTCGCTTGACGGAAACTCGTGCGACACCTCTTGGTACTGCTCGAACGCCGACGAATCCGACCGGAACAGCTGACTGAGGGAATCATCGACCTTGATCCTCTGGATTCCGATAACAGCGAAGACGCCGAACGCGAGCGCGATTGCGAGCGAGAGCCATGGCGCACGCAACGGCGCGAGCCCAAAACGCTCAACGCCGAGCGCGAGCGCAGGAATTCGCTGGTTCCGGTCCTCCTCGCTCGCGACAATTCGATTGCGCACGTTCACGGGCAGGTCCTCGGGGCCAAACGAATCCGTTCCGCCGAAAGGCGGCCGAAGACACACGGCCACTCGAGAAGCACAACGTTTGTCGGCGCGATTGGCTCCCGCCGCCGATATGCATAGGCCCCAGACGTCCGCAGGCCAGTGACTGCCTTGGCCGCGCCCGCTACATTGGGAATGAGAAAGCGGGCTTTAGAGGGACGCCGAATGCCGCCAATGATCTCCGCCGCCGCTGTCACCAAACGCTATGCGGCGGGGCTCCTGGCGCTCAATTCCGTCGATCTCGCGATCGAAAAGGGCGAGATCTTTGCGCTTCTCGGTCCGAATGGGGCCGGCAAGACGACCCTGATCGGCGTTATTTGCGGCATCGTCTCGATGACGTCGGGCAGGGTCTCGGTCGACGGGCACGACGTCATGCGGGACTTCCGCGCCGCTCGCTCGAAGATCGGGCTTGTGCCGCAGGAGATCGCGCTCGATATTTTCTCGACGGTCTGGGCGACGGTCTCGTTCAGCCGTCGCCTGTTCGGCCGTCCGACCGACGCCGCATTTATTGAGCGGCTGTTGCGCGATCTCTCGCTCTGGGAGAAGCGCTCGAGCCGCGTCGTCGAGCTGTCCGGCGGCATGAAACGCCGCGTCATGATCGCAAAGGCCTTGGCCCATGAACCGGAAGTGCTGTTCCTCGACGAGCCGACCGCGGGCGTCGACGTCAATTTGCGCCGCGACATGTGGGCGCTTGTGCGGCGGCTGCGCGACGAGGGCGTGACCGTGATCCTAACCACGCATTACATCGAGGAGGCCGAGGAGATGGCCGATCGCGTCGGCGTCATCAACAACGGCCGCATCATCCTGGTCGAGGACAAGGGGCGGCTCATGCGCAAGCTCGGCAAGCGGCGACTGACGCTCGCGCTGCACGATCCCTTGCCGAGGCTGCCGGCAGAGCTCGCAGGCTGGCCGCTCGAACTCGAAGACGAAGGCCGTCGGCTCTCATATCGTTTCGACGCGGCCGCGGAAGACACCGGCGTTCCGACGTTGCTCCGTCGAACTCGATGAGCTCGGCGTCGACTTCAAAGATTTGGAGACTACGACGAGCAGCCTCGAGGACATCTTCGTCGACCTTGTGAAACGCGCGGCATGAGCGGCCTCAATCTCGGCGGCATATGGGCGATCTATCGGTACGAGCTGTCGCGCACGGTCCGCACGATCTGGCAGAGCGTGGCGACGCCGGTCATCACGACCGCGCTCTATTTCATCGTGTTCGGGGCGGCCATCGGCTCGCGCATGCGGGAGGTCGGAGGCGTCAGCTACGGCGCCTTCATCGTGCCGGGGCTGATGATGCTGTCCCTGTTGACGCAGAGCATCTCGAACGCCTCAATCGGCATCTACTTTCCGAAGTTCACGGGCACCATCTTCGAAATCCTGTCGGCGCCCATGTCGTCGATCGAAGCGGTCATCGCCTATGTCGGCGCTGCGGCCACGAAATCGGTCGCGATCGGCCTGGTCATCCTTGCAACCGCGACGCTTTTCGTTCCCGTTCGGATCGAGCATCCCCTCTGGATGATCGCCTTTCTCGTGCTGACATCCATCGCCTTCAGCCTGTTCGGCTTCATCATCGGCATCTGGGCGAAAAACTTCGAGCAGCTTGCGATCATTCCGGCGCTGATCGTGACGCCGCTGACTTTTCTCGGCGGCGCGTTCTATTCGATCGACATGCTGCCGCCCTTGTGGCGAACGGTCAGCCTGTTCAATCCGGTTGTGTATCTCGTCAGCGGCTTCCGCTGGAGCTTTTACGGGCAGGGCGACGTCAGCGTCGCGGCGAGCCTCGGCTTCACAACGCTGTTCATTGCGGCTTGCCTCACCGTCCTGACCTGGATCTTCCGCACGGGTTGGCGGCTAAAGCCTTGACCTTGTCTGACCCAGCGCGTTCCTCTCACAATATGAACAGGTCTGCGCCCTGGGGATGGATTCGCAATCACTTCCGCACATACAGATCGCAACTGCGTTTCTGCCTGCGCATGACGGTTGCGGGCCTATTGGCTCTCGCCATCGACCGAAGTTTCAACTTTCCACTGCAGGGGCTGTGGACGGTGCTAACGGCGGTGGTCTTGACGCAAGTCAGCGTCGGCGGTTCGCTCCGGGCGACGATCGAATATATGGTCGGGACTTTGGCTGGGGCCATATACGCCGCGGCGATCGGTGTGCTCGTTCCCCACGCGACGGCATATTCACAGGCAGCCGTGCTCGCGCTCACGATCGCGCCATTGGCGCTTGCGTCGGCGATCAGCCCGAGCTTTCGCGTCGCGCCGTTTTCCGCGGTGCTCGTGCTGCTGATTGGGGGCGACCTTGGCGTAAGCCCGATCGGGTCGGCGCTGACGCGCGTCTCGGAGGTCGCCCTCGGCGGCTTGGTCGCGATAGCCGTGTCGGTTTTGGTGTTCCCCGACCGAGCGCACCGTCTGGGACTGGAAGTCGCCGCGCGAATTCTTAGACAGATGGCGGACGTCCTCCCCAAGTTCTTGGCGGGGTTTACACAGCGTCTCGACATGGCCGAAATCGGACGGACGCAGGACGATCTGGGCAGGTCGGTGACCACCTTTCAAGCGCTCGCCGAGGAGGCGAAGCGTGAGCGCATGGTCTCCATCACGCACGACCAGGACCCGGCGCCGCTTTCGCGGACTTTGCTGAGGCTCCGGCACGATCTCGTCATTCTCGGTCGCGCGGCCGCCGTTCCGCTTCCCGAGGCCTTCGCGAAGCGTCTCGGTCCGCTCATTGCGCGCTTCGGCGCCGCGGCGAGCGAATTTCTGCGCGGCTGCGCGACCGCGCTTGCTGAAGGTCGCGATCCGCCGCCGCTCACGCCCGCGGAAGCGGCGCTGAAATCCTTTGACTCCGAGGTCGCCGCGCTTCGCGGCGAAGGTCTCACGCGCGCGCTTTCAACCGCCGAGGTCGAGCGCCTGTTCGCGCTCGGGTTTGCCCTCGAGCAGCTCTGCCGGAATCTCTCCGATCTTGCGCAGCGCGTGCAGGAATACGCGCGGCGCGATGGCCGACGAAACAAGTAGGATCTCAAGTTCTTCAAGGTTCGAGCCGGCAATGCCCGATTGAATAGGCCCCGAACCCTCGGCTGACTTACTCCCCGCGCCGGGCGCCGGCGGCCCAGTCCATCGCCGCCCGTTGATCGGGCGTCGCGAAAAGCCGGATCGGAACCGCCGACACGTCGAACCCGCTGAGCTTCGCCTCGTCCATGCGGTCGGCGTCCGTGACGACCGCGAGTTTCACGAGATTCTTGTGCGCGAGGGAAACATTGGCGAGCCCACGCCCGAGTTCCGCGAAATAGCCGTCGAAGTCGCGATCAATCACGATCACGACGCCGGTCGAAGCCGCGCCGAGCGACGTCCCGATTGCGGCCTCGACGTCGCCCGCCATGATCGTTCCGCTCGCGCGCAGCACGAGCGCGTCCGGGGGCGCGTCCTGCACTCGTTCCAGCATGGCGTTCCGCTCCTCCCAGAGTTTCGCGTCGGCTCTTAGGCTTTCGCCCAACCCATTCATAACAAATTCAACCGCGCTTGCGAGCCGAATGACGGGCGCGATTTGCGTGGCCCCGCCGCGCTGTGGGAGAAAGCGGGCCATGACTTCGGTTCCGACCGCTATCGACAGCCTCTCAACGCTCGCCTGGGCTACCGCGGCGTCGCTCATCCCACGGCTGATCTTTGCGATCCTCGTGCTCGTCGCAGGCTCATTGCTGGCCAGGTGGGTGGCGAGCGCGGTCGGCGTGGCTATGGCGGAGACGGGGCGGGTCGATGAGACCGCGCGCCCGGCGCTTGCGGCGGCGGCGCGCTATGGCGTCTTGATCCTGACGTTCGTCGCGGCGCTAAGCCAACTCGGCGTCCAGACCGCCTCGCTCCTCGCCGCGCTCGGCGCAGCGGGCCTTGCGATCGGGCTGGCGCTGCAAGGCACGCTCGCCAACATCGCCGCGGGCATCATGCTCCTTTGGCTAAGGCCGTTCCGCGTCGGCGATTATATCGAGATCGTCAGCGGGACGTCCTTCGCCGGCGTTGTGAAGGAAATTGGCCTCTTCGCCTGCCTGCTCGAGACCTACGACGGTCTTTTCGTCTTCGCGCCAAACTCTTCGCTCTGGGCCGTTCCGCTGCGCAACCTTTCCCGCAACGCCGGCAGGCTCGTCAGCTTCAATTTCGGCTTCGCGCCCGGCGCGGACATCGAGCGCGCGCGGGCGATCCTCCTCGGCGCGATCGCCGACCAGCCCGGCGTTCTCACGGCGCCTCCGCCGCAAGCCTTCGTCGCAAGTCTGACCGCGGGCGCGCCTTTGGCGACCTTACGCTTCTGGACGGCCAGGGATCGGGTCGGCGCGGTTCAGCGCGCGATGCTTGACGCGGCGCTGCGGGCGCTCGATGCGGCCGATCTCAGACCGACGCAGGTCGTCCGCACCCTTCCTCCCGACTCCGATCCGTCGCTCTTAACGTGACAATGGCCAGGCAAAATCTGGGCAAATCAAACCAAGCCAAACCAAGCTGAATCCAAGCCAGACCAAACCAAATGCAAGGAAAATGCAAGGAATTAACCTTGTATTTCCTTGCATTTCCTTTGGCGAATCGGGACTTTTCAATGGGTTACGAGCGAGTCGGGCGAATTTTTTTCGATCGCGTCATTTCATCGGTAGCCATCTGTATAATGGCCCCGCGCCCGGCCTGGGCGACCGCTTTTCTTCCTTTCCATGCCGTCGGATTCATCTCCATCAGAAGGCATCATATCATAGATTTCGATTTTCGAAAACACTTTGTTGGCTCTTATAGCGTTAGTTGTTGGTTTGGGTCAGATTGGCGCGGCGTGGGTGAGGGTTTGATTCGATGAGGGCGGAGGATTTCTCGGTCTGGCTTTGCGGCGTCGCGCGCTTGAGCGCGGACCAGCGCCGGAAAGCGCTTGCGGCGCTGGCGAACCTGGACGGCGGTCGGCACGGCTCGGCGCCGAAAGCGGCGTCGGAGACGGCGGCGAACGGCGGGACGGGCAAAGGCGCCGAAGGCGCAAAGCGTCGTCGCCCGGACGCTTTGGGAACGAGCGGCCATGAGCGGGTGGAAAGCCAGGGGTGTCCGCATTGCGCGGGGCGCGAGGTCATCGCCTGGGGCCGCTCCGGTGGACTTTCGCGGTTCCGCTGCAAGGGTTGCGGACGCACCTTCAACGCGCTGACCAAAACGCCGATGGCGCATCTGCGCAAAAGAGAGCGCTGGCTCGACCACGCCCGGGCGATGATCGACGGCAAAAGCCTGTCCAAGACCGCAGAGCTTTGCGGCGTGCATCCGACGACGGCCTTTCGCTGGCGTCACCGGTTTCTGGCTTCGCCTGCGGCCGACAAGCCCCGAACGCTGACCGGAATCGTCGAGGCGGACGAGACCTTCATCCTCGAATCCTGCAAGGGCCGGTGGTCCGCTCTGTCGCGTTAAGGCGCAAGCGCGGCGGGTCGGCCCGGCGTCCGGGAACCTATCAGGACAACATTCCCGTTCTGGTGGCCCGCGACCGGAAGGGGGCGACTTTCGACGCCGTCTTGCCTTAAGGCCGACAGCGCTTCGATCGGCGCGGCGCTGGCTGGCGTTGTCACATGCGAAAACCTCGGCGACGGAGGCCGGGCGATCGCCGCCTTCGCCCGCAAGGCCAAAATACCTTTTCATGCCGCGCCCTCGCCGGGAAAACCGACCCCGGAGGCGCCCCACCTGCACATCAACAACGTCAACGCCTACCACAGCCGCCTCAAGCAATGGCTCAGCCGTTTCAACGGCGTCGCCACCAAGAACCTGCCAAACGATCTCGGCTGGCGACGCGCGCTCGAAGCCTGGGCCGACCAAACCACTCCACAAAACTGGATCAAAAGCGCCATCGGAAATGGGCCATACCAACAACTAACGCTATAAGAGCCGCTTTGTTGGCGCTTATAGCGCTGGCTGTTGGGCAGGGTTGGTGAAAGTCCAACAATTGCGCCCGAACCGGAATGTCGCGAAAGGGCGGATTGCGGGCGATGTCTGAACGGCCGGCGACGTCCGGAATCGACGTTAAAGGGGACATTGCAGATCGCGGCGGTTTGTGGGATTCCCGCCGTTCGAGGCGACGATCTGGATTTTCCGAGCCTCGTCCTGGAGGAACCCGATCGGGCATGCACGTCGGCTCGGTCTAGACAGTCATCATGACGCCGCAGGGGCAAGCCATGAAGGTTGGGCAGCGACGAACATTCCTGGTGGAACGTTAGGAGCGCGCCCATGAGCGCGAACGAAGTTGACGCCCGATCGCCGGCCCTGGTCTCGCCGGCCGCCCCCTCCCATACCGAATCCGCCGGCCTGAGCGAAGAGGAGGCGACGCGGCTGCTCGCCCAATACGGCGAGAATGCGCTGTCAGAACACCATGTCAGCGTTTTCCAACGCCTCGCCCAATTCTTCTGGGGGCCGATCCCCTGGATGATCGAGGCGGCGGCCTTGCTGTCGGGCCTGCTTGAACATTGGGCCGATCTCGCGATCATTCTGGCGATGTTGTTCATCAACGCAGGCGTCGGCTTCTGGCAGGAGTTCAAGGCCGACAACGCGATTGCGCTGCTCAAGCAACGCCTTGCGCTGAAGGCCCGCGTTCGTCGTGACGGCCAGTGGAAGGACATCGAGGCGAAGCTTTTGGTCCCGGGCGACGTCGTGCTGGTCAAGCTCGGCAACATCATCCCGGCCGATCTGAAACTGATCGGCGGCTCCTATCTCTCCGTCGATCAGGCGGCGCTGACCGGAGAATCGCTGCCGGTCGACAAGAAGGTCGGCGACGACGCCTATTCGGGCTCGGTTGCCAAGCAGGGCGAGATGACCGGCTTGGTCACGGCCACCGGCATGAAGACCTATTTCGGCAAGACCGCCCATCTCGTCGAACAGGCGAAGACCGTTTCGCATTTCCAGCGCGCCGTACTGCGGATCGGCAATTTCCTCATCCTGGTGACGGTCGGCCTTGTTCTCGTCATCGGGATCGCCGCGCTCTTCCGTCGCGATCCTCTGCTCGAAACCCTGCAGTTCGCGCTGATCCTCACCGTCGCGTCGATCCCGGTCGCATTGCCGGCAGTCCTTTCCGTCACGATGGCGATCGGCGCAGAACGTCTCGCGTCCTTCAAGGCGATCGTCTCGCGGCTCGTCGCCATCGAAGAGATGGCGGGCATGGACATCCTGTGCAGCGACAAGACAGGCACCCTGACCAAGAACGAATTGACGCTCGGCGATATCGAGCCGGCACAGGGCGTCTCTCCCGCCGAACTCATGGAGGCGGCCGCCCTGGCGTCGCGGCGCGATGCTCCCGACGCGATCGACGCGGCGATCTTCGCCGGTGCTCCGCCAGCCGAATCCCTAAGCGCGTACGCGGTGAAGGCCTTCCGACCCTTCGATCCGGTCGCCAAGCGCGCCGAGGCCGATATCGAACGGGATGGCAAACTCTTCAAGGTCGCCAAGGGCGCGCCGCAGGTCATCATCGACCTATGCGCCCCCAGCGTCGACGAACGAAAGGCGATCGGCGCTTCGGTGGAACGCGACGGCGCCAAGGGATTTCGCACGTTGGGCGTGGCACGCACGGATGAATCGGGAAAGTGGCGCTTTCTTGGGCTGCTTCCGCTATTCGATCCGCCGCGCGAGGACTGCGCTCAGACGATATCGGTGATCCGATCGATGGGCGTGGACATCAAGATGGTCACCGGCGATCATGAGTCCATCGCCCGGCAAATCGCCGGCCAGCTCAAACTCGGTCAGAATATTGTCGTCGCCAACTCGGTCTTCGGACAGGACGGCGCGGAAGAGCAGCTTTCGCGGATCGTCGCCGCCGACGGTTTCGCCCGCGTCTTTCCCGAACACAAGTTCAAGATCGTCAAGGCGCTGCAAGGCGCCGGCCACATCGTCGGCATGACGGGCGACGGCGTGAACGACGCGCCGGCGCTGAAACAGGCGGATGTCGGCATCGCGGTCAGCGGCGCGACCGATGCGGCGCGCGCGGCCGCCGACCTCGTGCTGACCGCGCCGGGCCTCGCGGTGATCGCCACGGCGATCGAGGAGGCGCGGCGGATCTTCGAGCGGATGAACAGCTACGCGATCTACCGCATCGCCGAGACGATGCGGCTTCTCCTCTTCATGACCGCGAGCATCCTGATCTTCAATTTCTATCCGGTCACGGCGGTCATGGTCGTACTGCTGGCGCTGTTGAACGACCTCCCGATCATGATGATCGCCTATGACAATGCGCCGATCGCGGAAAGCCCGGTGCGCTGGGACATGACGCGCGTTCTGATCATCGCCTCGACCCTCGGCCTCTATGGCGTGATCGAAAGCTTCGGCCTTTACTGGATCGTTCGCGAGTATCTCCTTTTGCCATCGCCGATCGTGCAGGCCTTGATCTTCCTCAAACTGCTCGTGTCCGGCCACATGACCATCTATCTCACTCGTAACAAGGGACCGGTGTGGGAGCGCCCCTGGCCAAGCTGGAAGCTCGTCGTCCCTGCTGAGGCGACCCAACTCCTCGGAACGCTGGTCGTGGTCTACGGACTGTTCATGGCGCCGACCGGATGGCCGCTCGCTCTTATGGTCTGGGCGTATGCGCTCGTATCGTTTTTCGTGGCGAGCGCGATCAAGATCAGCGTGTACCGGCTCCTGGACCATTCTGCGGCAAGGCGATCGCGGCATCTTGAGCGCGTCGAGAGTTGGCTCATCAGTCACGCTCATCTTCATCGGTGAGCCTCCGCGCCAGCCGGGCCGAGGCTGCTAGCGGAAAGCATATGTTCGATGGGGGTTGACATGCAGCGCATCCTGGTGGCGACTGACGGGTCCGAGGCCGCGGATCGAGCCGTCGACTACGCCGCTAAGCTGGCCAAGCGGCTCGACTCGAGCTTGCTGATCGTCAATGTCATCGGCGGCTATGGTCTTCCGGACTCCCTGTTCAGCCGCTTCACGGATGCTCAGCAGACCTGGTTCAGAGAACTGCTCGAATCCCTCTCGGCCCAAATCCTGACGAAGGCAAGGGATCGCGCCCGAGTTCTGGGCGACGCGTCGATCCAGCTCGAGTCGCGCAGCGGCGACGTCGCGCAGACGGTCGTTGACATCGCCAAGGAAAAAGACGCGGACCTCGTCGTCGTCGGCAAACGTGGCCTGGGCCGTTCCCACGAGTTGCTGCTCGGGAGTGTTTCGCAAAAGCTGGTCAGGCTTGCGCCCCTGCCCGTGACTGTCGTGCCGTGACCGGCGACCGCCGCTGGGATGAGCCCCGGCGGAAGGCCATGCGGCGCGCGACGCCGGCCAGCCTCGTCGATCCGTTCATACGTAGGGATTGCGCCATGTCCGACCGGCCCAAAGTAAAATCAGCCGAATTCTCGCTGGCCAGCGTTCCCGCTTTCTGGCCAATGGCGATGGCGGCGGCGGTGGCTGAGGAAGGCGTCGAGCTCTACGCCAGGAACCTCAGGTTCGTCGAAGAAGAAATCAAGATTCACGACGATCTGCGGCCGACGCTGGCGACGCCGAACCGGGTGGGCCTCACCGAAAAGGCTCCTTGATGAGGGCCGTCCGCTTGTTGGAAAACACCGCGCCAACCGAGGCCGTTTATGGCAAATGGTGGGCAATGCCTTTGTGACAATCGATGCAGGTCATTCCGGCCTGCAGCCCCGGTATCATTTCTTTTCCTGATTACGCGCTTGCGTCAGCTTCAGACGTTCAGTAGAACGGAACATGAACATGTTGTTTTCGCAGGGGTTCTCTGATGGCGCGCAATCAGGTTCAGTTTCAGAAAGGCCTCAGCGAGGCTCGTTTCGCGGAGATTTACGGAACCGAAGAGCAATGTCATGCGGCGCTGGTCAAATGGCGGTGGCCGAACGGGTTCGAATGTCCCGGGTGCAAGGGCGCTGATCACTGCGTCGTCACGCGCGGCGCGCGGCGTTTATTCCAGTGTAACGCGTGTCGCAAGCAGACCTCTGTCAAAGCGGGAACGATCTTCGCTTCGAGCAAGCTGCCGCTGCGCATCTGGTTCAAGACGATCTACCTGGTCACGCAATCAAAGAAGGGCATTTCCAGTATCGAACTCGGTCGACGCCTTGGCGTCACCCAGACGGCTGCTTGGATGATGAAGCACAAGCTCGCTCAAGTCATGTTGGAGCGTAACGCGAGCAAACGCTTGAAAGGCAACGTCCAGATGGACGACGCCTATATCGGCGGCGCCCGGTCCGGCCGCCGCGGGCGCGGCGCAACAGGCAAGACGCCGTTCGTCGCTGCGGTCGCGACAACCGACGACGGCAAGCCAGATCAAATCATCCTTCGGCCTGTCAAAGCCTTCAGCAGCTTTGCGATCCGAAAACTCGCAAGCACCGCGCTCAGGCCCGGCGCCAATATCGTCTCCGACGGCCTGGCGTGCTTCGCCGCCGTCACCAAAGCCGGATGCCTGCACACCTCAATAAAGACCGGAAGCGGCAAGCAAGCGGTTCGCACCCCTGCTTTCAAATGGGTCAATACCGCATTGGGCAATATCAAAGCCGCCCTCGTCGGGACCTACCGAGCCGTAGGAGAAAAACACGTCCCTCGATATCTCGCGGAGTTCGAATATCGATTCAATCGCCGATACGAGCTCGAAACCATGATCCCCCGCCTCGCATTCGTTGCGCTGAGGACCCTCCCGATGCCTTACCGCTTGCTAAAACTGGCTGACGTTGCCGCGTAATCAGGTTTCTTTTTGCGCGGCGGCGGACATCTTGTGGATGTCCATGGCGTCTTCCGAGTGGCAATTGCGGCACTCGCGCGAGTCGTTTGCCTTCATGGTGGCCCAGACATGCTTGGCCAGCACGAGCCGATGCTGCTCGAACTTCGCCGGCGTGTCGATGGTGCCAAGAATCTTGTGCCAGAGTTCGTTGCTCGCTCGATTTTTCGCTGAATCAGGAGGGGCCACGGATGCGGGACGTGGCAGTCGGGGCAGCCCGCGCGCACACCGAATTGATTCTGATAGTGAATGGTCTGCTTGTATTCCTGATAGACGGTATCGCGCATCTCATGGCACGAGATGCAGAATCCGAGTGAATCGGTTTCCGCCATCCCCCAGTTGAAGCCACCCCAGAAGAGAATCCCCCAAACACCGCCGAAGATGACCAGCGTCGCAAGCGCAAACCGCGGGCTCGGGCGCCAAAGGACCGTCCAAATGCGCGCGATGAGCCCCCTTCGAGAACTCGCTTGGCCGGGATCGCTCATGTCAACTCCCGCAGTGAATCGCGCGCCCCGCGGAATATTCTCTTACATGGTCCGGGCATCACGGATGATTCCGGAAAGGATGTAGACTGTGAAAACGATGGCTCCCAGCGCTAAGGACACCCCGCGCAATAAGTGCTACGGTTCAGGGTGGCCTGGGCTTGATCGTGTAGTTCCATTCAGGATGGAACTGATCGCCGGTGATGTCGAGGCGCTTCATCGCGGCATTGCTGACTTTGATGCCCTTTTGATAGCGGCGCGTGTCGAGCGCGCTTTCGACCTTGAGCCCGGCGTTGGTGGTGGTTGCGCCGATCAACTCGACCACGGCAAGACGATCCGTGAGCGGTCGGCCGCGCCAGTTCTGCGTGATGTGGCAGAACAGGCGGTGCTCGATCTTGTTCCACTTCGATGTGCCTGGCGGATAGTGGTGGACGTGGATCGCAAGCCCGGTCTCGTCGGCGAGCTTTTGCAGTTCGAGTTTCCAGAGCCGCACGCGCGCCCCATTCGAGCCGCCGCAGTCCGCCGTGATCGTCAGTTCTCGCGCCTGCGGATAGCGCTGTCGTCCCATGCGTTCGAGCCAGCAGCGGATCGACGCCACGGCAAACTCGGCGGTGTCGCTGGTGATCCCGACGCTGACGAAACCGGCATTGGCGGTCACATCATACACCCCATAAGGCACGACCTTGCCGAGCTTCTTGTCCTCGAAGTCGTGCACGTTCACGCGCCGCGGATCGCCTTTCGGACGATAGTCGGTTCCGCCGTTCTTGAAGTTGCCGAGCAACTCCTTCTTCTTCGTATCGACGGAGATGACGGGCTGTTGGCGGGCCTGCGCCGCAACGACTTTCGCGTTGATGTGTTCGAACTGGGCGTTGCGGTCGGGATGGTGCGAACCTTCATCCGCCTTGCGATTGGACTGGCGCGAGAACCCGAGCTTCGCCAACTCCGCGCCGACCGTATCGGCGCTGATCGGATGTCCCATCTCGGTCAGCGCTGCCGCGAGCTTCGCCATGCTTTTCGACACCCAGATCAGGGACCGCGTGGGATCGCCCAATGTCGCCGGTTCAACCAGCCGCTTGAGCGCGGGGACGAGCCCCGGGTCGGCTCGCGATACCGACCGACGCCCGCCTCCGGCACGGCGAACCCGCCCCTTCGCAAGCGGCTCGCCGTCGAGGTCGTCTTCGCCGCGATTGATCGTCGAACGAGCAAGCCCGGTAACCTTCGAGACCAGCGCGAGACCGCCGCGACCGGCGCTCCGGACCTCCGCCGCCGCAAACAACCGCCGACCACGCTCGTCAAGCCGCGCCCCGACCGTCTCCCATCGCAGCCGAATCGCCGCCTCGTCGATCATGCGATCGAACTACGCCTCTTCGCCACATCCCGGAATCCCCGACACCTGAGTCATTCCGACGCACGACGACCCGTCGCGATTTAGTTATTGTCCGAAGTGACCTAAGAGGACTTGGGCCGCATAGAGCAACCAATGTGAAATCGGCGATACGCCAAACACCGTAGAAAGCAAAACGCAAAGGATTCCGGCTACGGCTAGCAGGGTCGCAACCTTGGGCGGCATTGGACTCTCCGCCCACAGTGGCAAATGAAAACCCGGCAGAGAGGGGCGCATGAATTTCTCCTGCAAAGACGAGTAGGCGGTTTCCCATAAGGTTGCGTTTTCCTGCTGCCAGCAGGCGAGGAGCGACCCGGCGACCATTTGCACGTTGTCGTTCGGGTTGTCGTGGGCGACCCGGATCGCTGCGGATGAGACACTTGGCCTGAGTGGGGCGGCGAGCGTGTCATTCTGCCAATTGCTCAGTGAATTAGGCCTCCACGCATAGCGCAGCTTCGCATGGTTGGAAAGTGCCGCAGGCGCGTTGATGCGCGTTGATGGCCGCATGCTTCGCGATGATCTAGCTGATCACGCTGTATCAGATGTGGTTCACGAAACCGCCTGAGGCGATCTTGCGGCGGATGGGCGGCGACATTCCGTTGGAGTAGACGCCCAATTTCGCGAGACAATTGGGATTTGAGTAAAATGCCGTCGAGATTCGTCTCTCGCGGGGCTATCGTGGGCGCTTGCCAGAGCCGGAGGCCCGGCAAACAAAGTTGGCAAGGGGTCGACGGGTTGGGCTGCCACCAAGACGACCGGGGTCGCGCGACGAACGTCGGCCATTGGCGATCGAGGAATTTGCCGCGGTAATCTCCATCAAGGAGTGCGTCATGAAAAGAAGGAACATTGCGTTTGCGAGCGTCGTCGCAGCCGGCCTTTCGCTTCCCGGATCGACAGCCTTGACGCCGATCGGCGCCGCTTGCGCAGCCCAGGGCCAGATGAGCTACTCCGAGGACATCGCTCCGATCTTCAGAGGGTGGTGCCTCTCCTGCCATACGCCAGGAGGGGAAGGCTTCAATGCCAGCGGATTGGATTTGACAACCTATGACGGACTGATGAAGGGCACGAAATTTGGGCCGATGGTGGTCCCTGGGAAGCCCGACGTTAGCAATCTCATCGTGCTCATACAGGGTGAGGGCAAGATCCGCATGCCGTTTCATCACAAGCCGCTTCCGAACTGTCTTCGTCAGAATATCTGGTCATGGATTTTCGAGGGCGCGAAGAACAACTGACAAAACGCAGATACGGCGCCACGCTTGGCTTGTTCGCAAACACTTGGGGTCGATTTGGCGAAGACAAACTGACCGAGCGCCACCGCTACATCGTGCAACACGGTGCTGACATGCCCGAGGTGCGAGATTGGCAATGGCCGTCTCCCGAACACCTGAAGAGCGCGCAAATTTGAGTGGATGCGATTTGGAGTTGGGAGCGGCAATCATCGTGAGGAGCGCTCGCGGCCGAAAGTGACGGCGTCTCTGCCGCTGCCATTCTTTTCCGAGGACAACCCGATGCCCGATAAGCCATCCGTCAAATCCGCCGAATTCTCGCTTGCGAGCGTTCCAGCCTTCTGGCCAATGGCCGACGCTGGCGACGCCAAACCAGTTACGCTTGAACCTGCGAACCATGGCGCTCCGAGACTACGGCGCGCCCAAGGGAATCACGACGCTCGTCGATGCGCCCCATGCGGGCCATACCGCCGTGATCGCCGATTTTCATCAGGGTCAGAGCCTGATTGAGACGCTGCTCGCCAACGGCGTCGATCACGTGGCGCTGACCGATTGGAAATCGGGCCACCGACGACATGAAGGATTTCGACATCGACAATTATCTCGGCGATATGGTCGTCGTGATCGACGATCTCGGCGGGCGCGTCAATCTCGTCGGCCTTTGCCAGGGCGGTTGGATGTCGGCGATGATCGCGGCGCGCTTTCCCGACAAGGTGAATTCGCTCGTTCTCGCCGGCGCGCCGATCGATGCCAACGCCGGCGACGGGCCGATCAAGCGCATGGCGAAGGCCTCGCCCATGTCATTCTACCAGGAGCTTGTCGCACTCGGCAGCGGCCTGATGAAGGGCAAATACATGCTGCAGGGCTGGAAAAACATGCATCCCGGGAAGCACTACTTCCTGGATCACATCGACCTCTACGAGCATGTCGAGGACCCCGCCTATCTGACCAAGGAGGAGACCTTCTCGAGCTGGTACGAAAATCCGCTCGACCTGCCGGGCCGATGGTATCTCCAGGCGATCGAACAGCTCTTCAAGGAGAACCGGCTGGCCAAGGGCGAGTTCGTCGGCCTGGGCCGGATGCTCGACCTGCGCAACATCAAATGTCCGGCGTATTTGCTTGCCGGCGCCGACGACGACATCACGACACCGGAGCAGGTGCTCAACGCAGCGAACCTTATCGGGACGCCGAAGGATCGAATCGTCCAGAAAACCGTGCCGGGCGGCCATATTGGACTGTTCATGGGCGGCCGCACCTTGAAGGACCACTGGCCGCCGATCGCCCAGTGGATTTGTGCACAATAGACCGGGCGCGGCCTAAGGTCTCCATCTTCTGGTCTGTTTCGCGCCTCGCCGGCGCCAATCGACCAGGCGCTAGCGTAAATGGGCCGAGGGCAGGGCGCGGCCGGCGGTCAGCGTTGGCTAACGGTCAACGCTGCAGGTCAATTTGACCCGTTCGTTACGCCGTCGGCGAGTGGCCGCTATTTGCGCATTGCCGAAGTCCGTCGCGAGATCGTGGAGGGCAGGTGAGGGTCGAAGGCGATCGGTCGGCGATCCCTCAGGACCGGCTTTACCGGGTGAAAGCCCGGTGCTGACGAAAAAACCGAAAGAAACGCCCTACCTACAGCCACCGCTATGAGAGCCACTTTGTTAATGAACAATCGGACTTGCGAGATTTCCAAAGCCCTTCGTCATGGCGTGGAAGTGAAACGTCAATCCTTCGTCAGACGGCGTAGCGCTTGGCGAAGCTCTCGAGATTGACCGCGCCGCGGCGGTGAGTCCCCTCGCCAATCTTGCGCTCGCCGTCATGCGCCTCGACGGCGAACAGCACGCTGCGGCCCTTCACCTCGACAACACGCGCGCTCGCGACGACCTTGCGGCCGACGGGGGTCGGCGCGAGATGGCGGATGTCGACCTCGCTGCCGACCGTGACCCATCCATCGGGCAGATGGCCCTTCACCGCGACGCCCGATGCCTTTTCCATCAGCATGATCATCATCGGCGTGCCGTAGACGAGCGGCATGCCGGCGACATGGGCGCCGACGGTGAGGTCTTCGGTCACGGCCTCTTCAGCGCGGCCGGTCATGCCGACGTGAATGTCCTTCAGGGGTTCGGTCGTCGCGTCCATGAGCGTGTCGCTAAGGCTTCTAACGCTACCCCGCCGCGCCTTCGATCGGCGCTCCCCACGAGCCCCAGAGATAGATGCAGCTGAACAGGAACAGCCACACCACGTCGACGAAGTGCCAGTACCAGGCCGCGAACTGAAAGCCGAGGTGATGCCTTGGGGTGAATTGGCCGGCAAAGGCGCGGAAAAGACATACGGTGAGGAAAATGACGCCGATTATGACATGCGCACCGTGGAACCCGGTCGCCATGAAGAAGGTCGCCCCGTAGATCGAGTTTTTGAACGCGAAAGGCGCGTGGATATACTCGTAAGCCTGCGTCACGACGAACAATGCGCCGAGGCCAATGCCGAGCGCGAGAAAGTTCTTGAAGGTCTGACGGTCCCCCTCGCGCAGGCCGTCGTGCGCGACATTGACGGCGAAGCTCGACGTCACCAGGACGAAGGTGTTCATGAGCGGCAGCCGCAAGGGGTCGAGCACTTCGGTGCCCTTGGGAGGCCACATCCCGCCGGTGAAGTCGAGGCGGCCGAAGACTTGCGGATCGCTGGGGTCGATCGAGGATGCGAAGAACGCCCAGAACCAGGCGACGAAGAACATCACCTCGGAGGCGATGAACAGGATCATGCCGATCGTCAGGCCTCGCTGGACGGCCGGGTTGTGGTAGCCGCCCTCCGCCTCGAGAATGACGTCGCGCCACCAGCCCGCCATCGTGAACAGGACCCCGGCGACGCCGACCGCGAGCACGAGCGGTCCTACGCCCGCCTGCTTCATGGTCAGGATGAGGCCGAGCGCCGTCGAGAACACGAAAGCGGCCCCGACGATGGGCCACGGGCTCGGGTCGACGAGATGGAACCCCTTCCGGTACGGCGCCGGCGCGTCAGTCATCGCTCAACTCCTTAAGGATCATCCGGCAGGGCCGGCTCGCTTGTCTGAACCGACGGAAGCCCGAGACGCCGGCGCTGCGAACAAAGTGTACGACAGGGTGATGGCGTCGATCTGCGCCATCGACGGATCCTCCTCCAGTTTCGGATCGAGGAAGAAGACGACCGGCCATTCCGCGGTTTCGTGCGGCCCGAGATGCTGTTCGCTGAAGCAGAAGCACTGAATCTTGTCGAACCACGCCCCGGAGACTTCCGGCGTCACGTTGAACACGGCGTTGGCTGCGACCTCCTTGTCGCTGAGATTTTGCGCGCGAAAATAGACGGTTGCGGTCTTGCCGGTCCTGACCCGGACTGCATCCGTCTCCGGCTCGAAGCGCCACGGCAAGCCAGGCGCGACGTTGGCGTCAAAGGCGACCCGCAAAGTTCGCGCGCCCTGCTCGCCGCTCGCGACGGCCGCTCTTTGCGGCGCGCCTTCGTAGCCCGTCGCCCGGCAGAAGGCCCCGTAGAACGGAACCGCGCCGTAGGTCAAGCCGACCATGCCCAAAGCAACAGCGGCCGCGGCGAAGGCGTAGCGACGGTTGCTGGCTGCGGTGGACGCGCGGTTCCCGTCGGTGTCCGGAACCGCGTCGGGATCGCTCACGCGTGTCCCCCATGCTCGACGGCGACCGGCTGAGCATGGTCGTCGTAGCCGGGGATGTGCGGAGGCGTCTCGAACGTATGGAAGGGCGCCGGAGACGGCACCGTCCATTCGAGGGTCGTGGCGCCGGGCCCCCACGGATTGTCGCCCGCGGGGCGCTTGGCGGTGAAGGCCTCATACAGAAGATAGAGGAAAACAAGGGTGCCCACGCCGGCGATGAAGGCGCCGATCGACGATATGAAGTTCCACATCCAGTAGGCGTCGGTGTAGTCGACCACCCGGCGCGGCATGCCGGCGAAGCCGAGGAAGTGCTGCGGGAAGAAGGTCACATTGATGCCGACGAACATCGTCCAAAAATGCAGCTTGGCCAGCGCCTCATTGTAGAGATAGCCCGTCATCTTCGGGAACCAGTAGTAGAAGCCGGCGAAGATGGAGAACACCGCGCCGAGCGACATCGTGTAGTGGAAGTGCGCGACGACGTAGTAGGTGTCGTGAAGATACCGGTCGACGGAGGCGTTCGCGAGGACGACGCCGGTCACGCCGCCGACCGTGAACACGAAGATGAAGCCGATCGCCCACAGCATCGGCGGCCTGAGCGCCAGCGAGCCGCCCCACATGGTGGCGATCCAGGAGAAAATTTTCACGCCCGTCGGCACCGCGATCACCATCGTCGCGAACACGAAATAGCGCTGCGTCGTGAGCGACAGGCCGGTATCGAACATGTGGTGCGCCCAGACGACGAAGCCGAGCAGGCCGATCGCGCACATCGCGTAGACCATGCCGGCGTAGCCGAAGATCGGCTTCCTGGCGAAGGTCGATACGACCTGGCTGATGATGCCGAACCCCGGGATGATGAGGATGTACACTTCGGGATGGCCGAAGAACCAGAACAGGTGCTGGTAAAGAATCGGATCGCCGCCGCCCGCGGGCTCAAAGAAGGTTGTGTGGAAATTGCGATCGGTCAAGAGCATCGTCAGCGCGCCGGCCAGCACCGGCAGGGCCAATAAGAGCAGGAACGCGGTCACCAGCACCGACCAGGGGAACAGCGGCATGCGCATCATGGTCATGCCGGGCGCGCGCATGTTGAAGATCGTCGCGATGAAGTTGATCGCCCCGAGAATCGACGAGATGCCGGCGAGGTGCATCGACAGAATGACGAAGTCCATCGCCGGACCCGGCGCGCCGACGTTCGACGACATCGGCGGATAGAGCACCCAGCCGCCGCCGAATCCATGCATTCCGGGCGATCCCTCGACGAAGAGCGAGGTCATCAAGAGCATCGACGAGGCGACAAGGACCCAGAACGACATGTTGTTGAGGCGCGGAAAGGCCATGTCCGGCGCGCCGATCATCAGGGGCACGAACCAGTTGCCAAAACCGCCCATGAGAGCCGGCATCACCATGAAGAAGATCATGATCACGGCATGGCTGGTGAAGAACACGTTGTACATGTTCTTCGCCGCGTCGATCGAGCCGTCTCCGGTCAGGATCGCGGAAATGGTCGGGAAAACCTGGATTCCGGGATACATGAGCTCGGCGCGGATCGCCATCGAGAGGATCGTGCCAATCAGGCCGCCGCATATCGCGAAGATGAGGTAGAGCGTCCCGATATCCTTGTGATTGGTCGAGAACAAATACCGCCGCCATCCGGTCGGATGCCCGTGTTCGTGATGAACTTCGGCTTCCGAGTGAGCGAATTCGGTTACTGACGCCATGAGTTCCTGGCTCCCAAACTTCGTGTCTTACGAGACGGCGACGCGAGCCGTCAGTGTTTCACGCTCTCCGCCTGGGCGAAGTCGAGGCTGTCCGCGCGGGCAAACTGCTTTTTGGCGCCGGCAAGCCAGGTCTGATAGGCCTCCTGGCTCACGATGTGGACCTCGATCGGCATGAAGGCGTGATCGATCCCGCAGATGTTGGAGCACTGTCCGTGGAAAACGCCTACCTGTTCGGCCTTGAACCAGGCCTTGTTGAGGCGTCCGGGAATGGCGTCGATCTTGACGCCGAATGAGGGGACCGAGAACGAGTGGATGACGTCCTGGGACGTAACGTCGACTTCGATCACTTTTCCAACCGGAAGGTAGACAGGATTGTCGACGCTGAGGAGGCGGATATCGCCCGGCTTGAGATCCTTGTCCTCCTTGATGAGCGAATTGAACGCAAACCCGCCGTCATTCTTGGGATAGCCGTAGTTCCAGTGCCACTGCGACGCGGTGACCTTGAGCGTCATGTCAGGCGCCGGAATGATGAGCTGGTCCGCAAGCAACCGGAAAGACGGAACCGCGATTACGACGAGAACGAGCGCCGGCAGAACGGTCCAGGCGATTTCCAGCGGACCGTTGTGCGACGTTCTCGACGGCGTCGGGTTGGCTCGCTCGTTGAAGCGATAAACGACGTAGCCCAAGAGCGCGAGGACCAGGAGCGAAATCGCCAGCGTGACCGGTAGAAGAATCCAATTATGGAACCATTCGATGTCGGACTGAATGGGCGTATTCGCCGGCAGGAAACCGATCTGGGCTTCGTGAGGCGCGCCAAGCAACTCACCCCGCGCCGACGCGCCGAACGCGGTCGCGGCGAACGCCGTTCCCACACCAATCCGAAACACCCGTCCACCCATGCGAGCCGGCCTCCAAACGTTCCATTCATGCGCGGGGAGCCGGCGTAGCGAGTCGCTCCATCACCCCTTGTTTTTCATCGACATTACACGGCGCCGGAGAAATTTGACAAACGAAAAATTGAAACGCCCGATTGCTCTCGACGTCGCTTGCTCTCGACGACGCTTGCTGACGTTTGCTCTCGACGACGCATTCGGCTTAGCGCCGCAAACGGCGCCGCTCGCGCCGCCCCGTCGCGGCACACGGCGGACGCTGCATCGCTCCTGTTCCCGCTCAACTTTTCCGCTTGGCGGACCGCCCCCGAGCGCACATTATGACAAAGCCTCGACGCTTTCGGACTTCATGGGCTGCGCGACAGGAGAGATCGATGGCTCACCAAGCGGCCGACGAATTCCGCCGGCCAGTCGCCCTCTCCCTCATGGGCGTGGCGATCATCGGATGGGCCCTCGCAGCTTTCCTCTGGATGCAGGCTTCCGATGCCGAGAGCCGGATGACGGAGTCCCTGCGCGCCGCGGATCGGGCGCGACAATCGTTGGCGGCCGACCTGCAAAATCTTCAGAAGGCCGCGGGGACGGCGGCGGAATTGAAGACCCAGGCGGCGCAGGCTGAAAAGGCGCTCTCCGAGGCGACGGCTGCGCGCGCGTCCGCCCAGAATGAGCTCGCCGATCTCACGAAGCAGATCAGCGACGCCAAGCTCGCAATTTCCGGCGCCCAGGAGGAGGCGAGCGCGCGATCGCGCGATCTGCAGGCTGTGGACGCCCGGTTGAAGGAGGAAAGCGACCGTCTGGCGGGAATGCAAGCCCAGGACCAGTCGCTGGCGGCCGAACAGGCGCGACTCCAGGGTCAGGTGGACGCGGCGCGCGGGGCCCTCGCCGAGGCTCAGAACCAGACGGCCGCCGCTCAGAAGCAGTTCGAAGCGATCCAGAACCAGATCAACTCGGCGAGCGCCGAACTCAACGCGCTTCAGGAGCAGATCCGCGCCGCAAAGTCGATTCCGAACGCGCCGCCGTAAGGCCTGGGCGGCCCTCGGCCTCGGCCAGGATTGTGCTGCTCGCAAGCCGTGTTACAAACCAGAAGGCTGGCGCGGACGGCCGGGACGCCCGCGGACGAGAATTCAAGGTACGGCGAGGCATCCATGGACGATATCAGCGCGACGATGGTGAGGCCGGCGCAACCGCACGTGGGGCCTTATTCAGCGGCGGAACTCAAGGAGGCGGTTCTCGCCAAGCTCACCTATTCCGTCGGCAAGATCCCGGAGGTCGCGAGCCCACGCGACTGGTTTCTGGCGGTCGCCTACGCCACACGCGACATCATCGTCGACCACTGGATGCAATCGACCTCGGAGGTCTACGCCGACGCGCGCAAGCGGGTCTATTATCTCTCGCTCGAGTTCCTGATCGGCCGCCTGCTGCTCGACGCCATGACCAATCTCGGCATCGCCGAGCCGATGAACGAGGCGCTGAAAGAGCTCGGCGTCAACCTGACGGACTTGCGGCGCATCGAGCCGGACGCAGCTCTCGGCAACGGCGGCCTCGGACGGCTTGCCGCCTGTTTCATGGACAGCATGGCGGCCCTCAAGATCGCCGCACATGGCTATGGAATCCGTTACGACAACGGCCTCTTCCGGCAAATCATCCGCGGCGGCTGGCAGCAGGAGACGCCGGAAGACTGGCTGACCAACGGCAACCCGTGGGAGTTCGAGCGGCCCGAATGCAATTACGCCATCGGATTCAACGGCTGGGTCGAAATGGTCCAGGGCGACGACGAACGCACCCGCCACATCTGGCACCCGGCGGAGACGGTCGAAGCCGTCGGCTATGACACGCCGATCGTCGGCTGGCGCGGCCGGCACGTGAACACGTTGCGCCTCTGGTCCGCGCGCGCGCCCGATCCGTTCAAGCTCGACGCCTTCAACGCCGCGGATTATGTCGGCGCCTTCTCGGAGACCGTGCGCGCGGAGGCGATCTCGAAGGTTCTCTATCCCAGCGATGTCACGCCCGCCGGACAGGAACTGCGCTTGCGGCAGGAATATTTCTTCGCCTCCGCGTCGCTTCTCGACCTCATCCGCCGCCACGTCAAACAGCATCATGACGTGCGAACGCTCGGCGAGCATGCGGCCGTTCAGCTGAACGACACGCATCCGGCGATCGGGGTCGCGGAGCTCATGCGCATCCTCGTCGATCTCAACGGCCTCGAATGGGACGAAGCGTGGGCGATCGCGCAGGCGACCTTCTCCTACACCAACCATACGCTTTTGCCCGAGGCGCTCGAGAGTTGGCCGGTTCCCTTGATGGAGCGGCTGCTACCGCGGCACATGCAGATCATTTATCTTCTGAACGCGGCGCACCTCGACAGCGCGCGGCGGCGCGGCTTCATCGATCCGGGCCTCCTCGCCTCGATCTCGCTGATCGATGAGCAAGCAGGCCGTCGCGTCCGCATGGGCAATCTGGCGTTCATAGGCTCGCACAAGGTCAACGGCGTGTCCGCACTGCACACGGATCTGATGCGAAAGACCGTGTTCCATAGCCTCAACGCCGTTCTCCCCGGCCGGATCGTCAACAAGACCAACGGCATCACCTTCCGCCGATGGCTCATCGAGTGCAATCCCGGGCTCGCCGGCATTATTCGCTCGACGATTGGCGAGCGCGGGCTCGACGACGCGGAGGCGCTCAAGGGTCTCGCCGCCTACGCCGACGACGCCTCGATGCAAGAGCGCGTGGCCGCAGCCAAGCAATCGACCAAGGTGGCGCTCGCCCGCTACGTCGGGGTCCAGCTCGGCCAGCGTATCGATCCCGAGTCGATGTTCGACGTGCAGATCAAGCGCATTCATGAGTACAAGCGTCAACTCCTCAACATCATCGAGACCGTCGCGCGCTACAACGCCATCCGGGCCAATCCCACGATCGACTTCGCCCCGCGCGTCAAGATCTTCGCCGGCAAGGCCGCGGCGAGCTACACGCAGGCCAAGCTCATCATCAAGCTCGCCATCGACGTCGCTCGCGTCGTGAACGCCGATCCCACGGTCCGCGGGCTTCTCAAGATCGTGTTCCTGCCGAACTACAACGTTTCGCTTGCCGAGACGATCATTCCGGCGGTTGACCTTTCCGAGCAGATCTCGACCGCCGGCATGGAGGCGTCGGGCACGGGCAATATGAAGATGGCGCTGAACGGGGCCCTGACGATCGGAACCCTCGACGGCGCGAATGTCGAACTGCGCGATCTCGTCGGCGACGACAACATTTTCATCTTTGGGCTTACGGCCTCGGAGGTCGAGGCCTCGCGCGCGCAAGGCATCGACGCGACCGCCCAGATCGCCGCCTCCCCCGTCTTGCGCGAAGCGCTTGACGAGATCGCGTCCGGCGTCTTCTCGAACGACGAGCCGGATCGTTTCCGCGGTCTCGTGGATACCCTGAGGCATCACGATTATTTCATGGTTTGCGCCGATTTCGACGCGTATTGGGCGACCCAGATGCGGGTCGACGAGGTCTGGCGCGACCGGAAGAAATGGATGCGGTCGAGCATCATCAACACCGCCAATGTCGGGTGGTTCTCATCCGATCGAACGATTGCGGAATATGCGAAGGACATTTGGAGCGCGCCGTTTTCGCCGCTAAGCTGATGCGGCGGTAGGGAGGTCCAATGGAGGAGTGGAGGGCGCGAGACGCCGACGTCGACGCGATTCAATCGGCGCGCTGCGGCGATCCGTTCGCCGTGCTTGGCCCGCATCACACGCCGCAAGGGTGGGTCATTCGCGTCTTCGCGCCAGATGCGATCAGCGTGCGGGCGCTGACCCGCGACGGAAAGCTTCTGGCTGAACTGCCGCGCCGGAAGGACGATTTCTTCGAGGCGCTCATTGCCTCCGCAAAGGAGCGCCCGAGCTACCGGATCGAAGTCGAGACTGTCGACGGCGTATCCTCCTATATCAACTCCTATGCGTTCGGCCCGGCGCTCGGGCCGATGGACGACTATCTCTTGCGCGAGGGCTCGCATCGCCAGCTTTATCGGCGCCTCGGGGCCCAGCTCTCCCAACACGAGGGCGTCGACGGCGTCCTGTTCGCGCTCTGGGCGCCCAATGCGATGCGCGTCTCGATCGTCGGGGACTTCAATCGCTGGGACGGACGGCGCTGCCAGATGCGCAAGCGCTTCGACAGCGGCTTATGGGAGATTTTCGTTCCGCATCTCGCGGCGGGAGCGGTCTACAAATACGAGCTCACAGGCCCCGATGGCCGGCTCTTGCCGCTGAAAGCGGATCCGTTCGGATTCGAGGCCGAGCTCAGACCCTCCACGGCGTCTGTCGTCGCCGACAGCGCCGACTTTGCCTGGACCGACGCCGAATACATGGCGAGACGGCGCGAGGGCGAGCCACGCCGGAAGCCGATGTCGATCTACGAGGTTCATCTCGGCTCATGGCGGCGCCGCGCCGATGGGAGCTTCCTTAGCTACGATGAGTTGGCGGACCAGCTCATTCCCTATGTCGCCGATCTTGGTTACACCCATCTCGAGCTGCTTCCGATCAGCGAACACCCGCTCGACGAATCCTGGGGCTACCAGCCGATTGGCCTCTTCGCGCCGACGCGCCGCTTCGGCGAACCGGCCGGATTTGCGCGCTTCGTCGACCGCGCGCATGGCGCCGGACTCGGCGTGATCCTCGACTGGGCGCCGGCGCATTTCCCGACGGACGAGCATGGCCTCGCGCGCTTCGACGGCACGGCGCTCTACGAGCACGCCGATCCGCGCAAGGGCTTCCACCCCGACTGGAACACCGCGATCTACAATTTCGGCCGGCACGAGGTCGCGAACTTCCTCTATTGCAACGCGCTCTACTGGGTCGACCGCTTCCACATCGATGGCCTTCGGGTCGACGCCGTCGCGTCGATGCTCTACCTCGACTATTCCCGGCGCGAGGGCGAATGGCTGCCGAACCCGGACGGCAGCAAGGAGAACCGCGAGGCGATCGCCTTCCTGCGTCGCGCGAACGAGCTTGTCTATGGAGGCTTTCCCGGCGCGATCACGATCGCCGAGGAATTGACCGCGTTTCCCGGCGTGTCGCGCCCGACCGATCATGGCGGTCTGGGCTTCGGCTTCAAGTGGAACATGGGTTGGATGCACGACACGCTCGAGTACATGTTGGGCGATCCGATCTACCGCCGCTGGAGCCACGACAAGATGACGTTCGGGCTCCTCTACGCCTTCAGCGAGAATTTCGTCCTGCCGATTTCGCACGACGAGGTCGTGCACGGAAAGGGCTCGCTCGTCTCCAAGATGCCGGGCGACGAGTGGCGGCGGTTCGCCAACGCCCGCGCCTTCTACGGCTTCATGTGGGGCCATCCGGGCAAGAAGCTCCTGTTCATGGGCCAGGAGTTCGGGCAGACCAGCGAATGGAATTCAAACGAGTCTTTGCCCTGGTGGCTGCTCGACCACTGGCCGCACCAGGGCGTGCAGGCGCTGATCCGCGACCTCAACCGCCTCTATCGCCAGACGACCGCGCTTTATGCGCGCGACTGCGAGCCCGAGGGCTTTCGCTGGATCGTCGTCAATGACGACATGCAATCGGTGCTCGCTTTCCTCCGTCGCGGAGCCCAAAGCGATCCGCCGGTTGCGATCGTCTGCAATTTCACGCCGGTGCCTCGCCCCCATTATCGCGTCGGACTGCCCTATGAAGGCCATTGGCGCGAAGCGCTCAATAGCGACGCGGCGGCGTACGGCGGTTCGAATATGGGCAATTTCGGCGGGGTGACCGCGGAACCACGTCCCTCGCACGGCTTCCCGGCCTCAGCGACGCTGACCCTCCCCCCTCTGGCGACGTTGTACCTCGTCTTCAGTCCGCAAGGCGCCGAGGAGGCGGCGCCCTGATAAGGAGCTTGAACCCATGGACATGGCCAGGACCAAAACCGCCAAAGAGCTCGGTCTCGCTCCGCCCTACTCGCGTCACGCGATGGCCTATGTACTCGCCGGCGGACGCGGCAGCAGACTGCTCGAACTTACCGATCGTCGCGCGAAGCCCGCTGTCTACTTCGGCGGTAAGTCGCGCATCATCGACTTCGCGCTCTCGAACGCGCTGAACTCGGGCATTCGCCGCATCGCGGTCGCGACGCAATACAAGGCGCACAGCCTCATCCGCCACCTGCAGCGCGGCTGGAACTTCTTCAGGATCGAGCGCAACGAGAGCTTCGACATCCTGCCCGCTTCGCAGCGCGTGTCCGAAACCATGTGGTACCTGGGCACGGCCGACGCGGTCTATCAGAACATCGACATTATCGAGAGCTACAAGCCGCAGTTCATCGTTCTGCTCGCGGGCGATCACGTCTACAAGATGGACTACGAGAAGATGCTGCAGCAGCACGTCGACTCGGGCGCCGACGTGACGGTCGGGTGCCTCGAGGCGACGCTCGAGGAGGCCACGGCCTTCGGCGTCATGCACGTCGACGCCGAAAACAAGATCATCGCATTTCTTGAGAAGCCCAAGAACCCGCCGCCTATGCCAGGCAGATCGGACGTCGCGCTCTGCAGCATGGGCATCTATGTGTTCGAGACGACGTTCCTGATCGATCTCCTGCGCCGCGACGCGGCCGACCCGGACTCAAGTCACGATTTCGGCAAGGACCTCATTCCCTACATCGTGAAGTACGGCAAAGCCGTGGCGCACCATTTCTCGCAGTCGTGCGTCACGTCGACCGAGGAGGCCAAACACTACTGGCGCGACGTCGGAACCGTCGACGCCTATTGGGGCTCCAACATCGATCTGACGGACATCGTGCCCGATCTCGACCTCTACGACCGCAACTGGCCGATCTGGACCTATGGCGAGATCACGCCGCCCGCGAAGTTCGTGCATGACGTGGACGGCCGCCGCGGCCTTGCGATCTCCTCGCTGATCGCGGGCGGCTGCATCGTCTCCGGCGCCGCGATCAGCCGCTCGCTGGTCTCAACGGGCGTGCGCGTCCATTCCTATTCGACGATCCACGAGGCCGTCATTCTCCCCTACGCGCACATCGGGCGGCACGTCCGGCTCAACAAGGTCGTGATCGACAGCGAGGTCCGGATTCCCGACGGGCTTGTCGTCGGCGAGGATCCGGCGCTCGACGCCGAGCGGTTCCGCCGAACTGATGATGGCGTGACGCTGATCACCGGGCCGATGATCGAGAAGCTCACTCAATGAATGGATCGAAGGTCCTCTCGATCGCCTCGGAAATTTTTCCGCTGGTGAAGACAGGGGGGCTCGCCGACGTCGCGGGCGCGCTGCCGGGCGCATTGAAGCCGCTTGGCGTCGAGATGCGAACGCTCGTCCCCGCCTATCCTACGATCAAGGACAAGCTTGAAAAGGCCGCGGTCGCGCTCGATTACGATGATCTCTTCGGCGGCCCGGCGCGCGTGCTTGCCGGAAGGGCGTCCGGACTCGACCTCTTCGGGCTCGATGCGCCTCATCTCTATGATCGGCCGGGCAACCCCTATCTCGGTCCCGACGGACTCGACTGGCCGGACAACTCGCTGCGCTTCGCGGCGCTCGCGCGGGTCGGCGCCGACATCGGACTTGGGGCGATCGACGGCTTCAAGCCGACGGTCGTGCATGCGCACGATTGGCAGGCCGCGCTCGCTCCCGCCTATCTGCATTTCGCCGACCGGCCCCGTCCCGCGACCGTGGTCACGATCCACAATCTCGCGTTTCAGGGGCATTATCCGCTCTCCGTCTTCTGGGAGCTCGGACTGCCGGATCGGGCGCTCTCGATCGACGGGGTCGAGTATTTCGGCGGGGTCGGCTACCTGAAGGCGGGACTCCGCCTCGCGGACGCCATCACGACGGTCTCGCCCACTTATGCGCGCGAGATCATGACGCCTGAGTTTGGGATGGCGCTCGACGGCCTCTTGCGCTCGCGCGCAAGCGCTGTGCATGGCATCCTCAACGGCATCGACGACGAGGTCTGGAACCCGGCGACCGATCCGGCGCTCGCGCAGAACTTCACCGCGCTGCGCATCGACGCGCGCGTGCGCAACAAGACCGCGTTGCAGAGCAAACTCCAGTTGACGCCCGACGCCGACCGGCCGCTCGTCGCGGTGGTGTCGCGCCTCACCCACCAGAAGGGCATCGACCTGCTTATTGAGACCCTGCCCGAGCTGATCGCCAACGGCGGCCAGTTCGCGCTCCTGGGGTCGGGCGAGAAGGCTCTCGAAGACGGTTTCGCGCACGCTGCTGCCGCGTTCTCCGGTTCGGTCGGCTGCATCTTCGGCTATGACGAAAAGCTCGCGCACCTCTTTCAAGCGGGCGCGGACTTCATCCTGGTGCCGTCGCGCTTCGAGCCTTGCGGGCTGACCCAGCTCTGCGCGTTGCGCTACGGCGCGCTCCCGATCGTATCGCGGGTCGGCGGCCTGGCCGATACGGTGATCGACGCCAATGAGGCCGCCAGCGCCGCGGGCGTCGCGACCGGAATCCAGTTTTTCCCCCCTTCCGCCGAGGCCCTGTCCTATGCGCTCGACCACGCGCTCGAAATCGCGCGCAACCCGGCGGCGGTCCGGCGCATGAGGCTCAATGGCATGCGGGCGAACTTGTCCTGGCGCGGCCCGGCGGAACGCTATGCGGCGCTCTACCGCTCCATCGCCGGGCCTGCCTGATGAAAGACGGGTCGCAGGAACTCGGCGTCGTCGTTTCGGCGCACGGGCTCGAGGCGGCGCTCCACCTGCCCAACGCCGAACGCGTTTCGCTTTGCCTCTATGACGACGATCGCGAGGTTTTTCGCGCGGAGATGACGCGGAGGGCTGACGGCGTCTTTCGCGGCGCGGCGCCCGGCTTCGGACCGGGCGCGCGCTACGGCTTCCGGGTCGATGGTCGCTACGACCCGGCGCGCGGGCGGCGCTTCGACGCCTCCAAGCTGCTCGCCGACCCTTACGCCTGGGGCTTCGACCGGCCGTTCCGCCTGCATCCCTCGATGTTCGCCTTCGGCCAGGACAGCGGACCCCATGCGCCGAAGGCAATCGCAGGCTCGGTCCCGGCGGGTGAACCAGGGCGCAAGCGGCTCGCCGCCGAGCAGCTCATCATCTACGAATTGAACCTGCGCGGCTTCTCGCGCCTAAATCCGGCGATCCCCGAGGCCGCGCGCGGGACTTTCGCCGGGCTCGCGCACCCGGCGTCGATCGCACACCTCGCCGCGCTCGGCGTGACCGCGGTCGAAATCATGCCGGCCGATCCTTTCGTGGACGAGCGGCATCTGCCCCCGCTCGGCCTTGCGAACGCCTGGGGCTACAATTCCGTCGTGTTCGGCTCGCCCGACCCCCGGCTTGCGCCGGGCGGCTGGGCGGAGGTGCGCGGCGCGACGAGCGCGCTGCACGCTGCCGGCATGGAAGCGATCCTGGACGTCGTCTTCAACCACGATGGCGAGAGCGATCAGTTCGGGCCGACCCTGTCGTTCCGCGGCCTCGACAACGAGGCGTGGTTCCGGCTCGATCCCAAGGATCCCGCGCTATACGTCAACGATACAGGCACGGGAAATTGCCTCGCGCTTGATCGGCCGCTCGTCGTCGACATGGCGATCGGCGCGCTCAGGAGATGGATGACCTATGGCGGAATCGACGGCTTCCGTTTCGATCTCGCGACCACGCTTGGCCGCAACGCGAATGGGTTCGATCCGAACGGGCTCTTCTTCCAGGCGCTCGCCGAAGACCCCCTGTTGCGGCAGGCCCGGCTCATCGCCGAACCCTGGGACGTTGGCCCGGGCGGCTACCGGCTCGGCGCGTTCGGGCCCGGGTTTGCGGAATGGAACGATCGCTTTCGCGACGCCGCGCGACGCTTCTGGCGCGGAGACGCAGGATTGCGCGGCGAGATGGCGACGCGGATGGCCGGATCGCACGACATCTTTCCGGTGGCGCCCCATCCCTCGAAGAGCGTGAATTTCGTCGTCGCCCATGACGGCTTCACCCTCGCCGATCTCGTGTCCTACGAGCACAAGCACAACGAGGCGAATGGCGAGCGCAACAGAGACGGAACTGACGCCAACTATTCCTGGAATCACGGGCAAGAGGGCCCGACCGACAATCCCTCGATCGTCGCGGCCCGGGCGCGCGATCAGCGCAACCTCCTGGCATTGCTCTTTGCTTCGCGCGGAACGCCGATGCTGTCGATGGGCGCGGAGCTTGGCTTCAGCCAGGGCGGCAACAATAACGCCTATGCGCAGGACAACGACACGACCGCCATTCGCTGGAAGGCCGCCGACGCCTCGCTGATCGACTTCACCCGCCGCCTCGCCGAGATTCGCCGCTCTCACCCTGCCCTGGCGCGGGACGCGTTCCTGACCGGAGCGCCCTTCGACGCAACTGGCGTTCCGGACGTCGAATGGCGCGACGCCGACGGCGCTTTGACGCCGGCGGGCTGGAACGATCCGGCCGGCGCCGTGCTCGTCGCGGTTTTCGCCACGCCCAACGCGGATGGAGTCGATCGCGTCGCGGTCGCGATGAATCGTTCTCGAGATGACGTGGAACTTGAGCTCCCCGCTGCGCGCGCGGGTATGGTCTGGCGCGCGCTTCTCGATTCTTTCAAGCCTGACGCGCCGGAGCGCGCTGTCGCCATAGCCGATCGGCAGCGGCTCGCCGCCCGGTCCTGCCTCATCCTTGCCGAGAGCCGCATTGCGGGGGGGCTTCGCGCCGGGCCGCCCGGCGCCGAGGCGATCGACGCGCTCGCCGCCGTCGCCGGAATCGCCCCCGAATGGTCGGATATCGCCGGCAAACGGACGGTCGTCTCGCCGGAGACGAAGATCGCGCTCCTGTCGGCGCTCGGTCTCGAAGCGGCGAGCGAAGCTCAGGCGCGCGACAGTCTCGCTCGCGTTCTCGACGAAACAAAGCGGCGGCGCGTTCCGCCTTCGCTCGTGCTGCGCGCCGACGAGCCGCTGGTCGCCCCGTTGCGCGACACGCCGGGGAGCTGCGATGCGTTGATCGAGCGCGAGGACGGCGAGGCTGCCGAATGGCGCGTGCCGGCGGGCGCCGGCGTTCGAAGCGTCTTGCCGGACGGGCGCGACGTGTCGGAACGCCTGATCGAGCTGCCCGCGCTGCCGATCGGCCGCCATCGCCTTTTCGTCGACGGTGTTGAATGTGCGCTGACCGTCGCGCCGGCCGAGGCCTACGGGCCAGTGGCGGCGCTTCGCAAGCGCTTTGGCGTGACAGCGCAGCTCTACGCGCTGCGTCGCGCGGGCGATCAGGGGATCGGCGATTTTTCGGCGCTCGCGCTGGCGGGCGAAGCGGCCGGAGGCGATGGCGCGGCCTATCTCGGCGTCAGCCCGATGCATATGCTTTTTCCGCAAGACCGCGAGCGGGCGAGCCCCTATCACCCCTCCGACCGCCGCTTCCTCGATCCGATCCTGATCGACGTTCTCGACGCCGAAATGCCGCGAGACGACGCGCTATCCGCCGCGCTCACGGAGCTCAGACCCGCGATCGGGGCCGCCTCCGCGACGAGGTTCGTCGCTTATCCCGCCGTCTGGGCGATCAAGCGCAGTGCGCTCGCGGCGCTTCACGCCGCGTTCGCGCGCGCTCGCAGAGCGCAACCCGATGAGCCGCTCATCGCCAATCATCGCGAATTCGTTCGCGCCGGCGGCGACGCGCTGCGGCGTTTCGCGGCTTTTGAGGCGATCGCCGCGAGCGAAGCGGACGCCGACTGGCGGGCGTGGCCGCAGGCGTTGCGCGACCGCGAAGCGAAGGCGATCGAACAGACGATCGCTCAAGACCCTCAGGCTTTCGACTTCGCGCTCTTCTGCCAGTGGCTGGCCGAACGCCAGCTTGGGCGCGCGGCGGACCGCGCGCGGGCAAGCGGCCTCGAGATCGGCTTCTATCGCGATCTTGCGGTCGGCGCGGCGCCCGACGGGGCCGAGGCCTGGGCGCATGCCGCCGACATCGCGCAGGGGGTCGCAGTCGGCGCGCCGCCCGATCCATTCTCGGCCCAGGGGCAAAACTGGAATCTTCCGGCCCCGAATCCGCTCGCGGGCGCGCGGCAGGGCTGGACGAGCCAGACCGCCGTCTACGCCGCCAACATGCGCCACGCCGGCATGCTCCGCATCGACCACGCGATGGGCCTGCAGCGCCTGTTCCTCATTCCGGACGGCGCGAAGCCCGCGGAAGGGGCCTACCTCGCCTATCCGCAAGACGATCTCATCGGCCACATCGCGCTCGAGAGCCAGCGCGCGAAATGCATGATCATCGGGGAGGATCTCGGAACCGTCGCCGAGGGCTTCCGCGATCGGCTGACGCGCGCCAACATCCTCGGCATGCGGGTGCTTTGGTTCGAGCGCAAGGGCGCCGAGGTGCTGCCGCCCGCCGCATACCCGCCGCTCACGGTCGCATGCGTCGCGACGCATGATCTCGCGACGCTCGCCGGCTGGTGGCAGGGCGCTGACATCGCCGAGCGGTTGTCGCTCGGCCTGCTCACGCTCGCCGCGGCGGGCGAGGCGATCGCCGCGCGGCGCGAGGAAAAGCGGGGGCTGATCGCAGCTTTGCGCGCGGCCGGGCTCGTTGCCGCGCCCCCGGACGAGGACGCGCGGCTGGACGATGCGACCGCGGCCGCAGTCCATGCGCTGATCGGCGGCTCGGCCTCGATCCTCGCCAGCGCCCAGTACGACGACCTCGTCGGCGAGACGGTCGCGACCAACCTCCCTGGCACCGACCGCGAAAGGCCGAACTGGCGGCGCAAGGTCGGCCCGGACGTCGGGGCCGCCTTCGCGACGCATCGAGCGCGCGCGATCCTCGCTTCGCTCGCGGTTGGACGCCGATAAGGCGCAACGGCGGGCGAGTTCCGACACAATCGAGCGTTACAATTTGCGCCAATATCGCGCTTGAACTCTATGTCTAGTAGTCGGGAGCGAGCTTCGCCTGGTCTTGCCAGGCGAACCTGCATCGAACGCCAGCCGAGCCTGATTGCGAGACTGCGCGATCACAGGCTGCCGCCCTCAACCGGCTTCGAAGATCACTTCCATCAATTCCCATGCGAGTTCGCCGGCCGAACGCATCGCCAAGTGCGGTCAAGGCGCCTGGCGCAATGCCTCTTTTAAAGGACGGATTGGGCGCAAAGAGACCAAAAAGGGCGGTTCGAGTGTTCCAAAACCGCTGTTAAGTTGGTTATACGGTTACGTTTGAGGCCCTGGAATGAATTCGTCGAGCCTGACGCGAAGCGGACGACTGGGTCGGAAACGCTCCCGATGTGACGCGAGGAGACCCAGGCATGAACCGCGGCGATCAAGCGCTTTCAAACCCCGACCCGAGCGTCAGGGAAACTCCAGCGAAGCGCTTCCCAACCGTCGGCATCGGCGCCTCGGCCGGCGGCGTCAACGCCCTCCAGCAATTCTTCGACAGCTTGCCGGGCGACGTCGAGGCTGCGTTCGTCGTCATCGTCCATCTCGACCCGGCGCACCAGAGCGAATTGCCGAACATTCTCGCCGCGCGAACTCGGATGCCGGTGACCCAGGTCACCGACCGCACGAGACTCGAGCCGGGACGCGTTTACGTGATCCCGCCAAACCGGCGGTTGTTCGTCACCGACCAACACCTGGCGGTGGCGGAGTTCGACGAGCCGCGCTGGCAGCGGGCCCCGATCGACCTCTTTTTCCGCTCGCTGGCGGCGCAGCGCGGCGACGATTTCGCGGTCGTCCTGTCGGGCGCAGGCTCCGACGGCGCGGTCGGCATCAAGGCGGTGAAAGAGGCGGGCGGGATCATTCTGGTTCAGGACCCGGACGAAGCGGAATACGGCTCGATGCCGCGCAGCGCGGTCGCGACCGGCCTCGCCGATTTCGTTTTGCCGGTGCGGGAAATCGCCGCCCGGCTGCCCGAACTGATCCGCAACCGCGGCGACCTTGAGTTCGAGATCAGCGAGCCCGACGGCGAGGGGATGCAGCGGATTCTCTCCCATCTCCGGGTCCGGACGGGACATGACTTCTCGAAGTACAAGAAATCGACCGTGCGCCGCCGTGTCGCGCGCCGCATGCAGGTGCAGCGAGCGGCCACAATGGCGGATTATCTCGGCGTCCTGCGCGAGAACCCGACAGAAGCGCAGGCGTTGTTCGCGGACCTTTTGATCTCGGTCACGACATTCTTCCGCGACCCGGCCGCCTTCGAAAGGCTGGCCGTGCTCGTCATCCCGACGTTGTTTGAGGACAAGGGCGCCGGCGACTCGATCCGCGCCTGGGTTCCCGGGTGCGCAACCGGCGAGGAAGCCTATACGGTCGCCATCCTGTTGCTCGAGGAATCCGCCAGGCGCGACATCCGCTGCGACATCCAGGTCTTCGCCTCCGACCTCGACGAGGCGGCGCTCATGACCGGCCGGGAGGGCCGCTATCCGGTGGCGATCGAAGCCGACCTGACGGACGACCGCCTCAGGCGCTTCTTCACGCGCGAAAACGACCATTACCGGGTCACGCGGGAGTTGCGCGACGTTGTGCTCTTCGCGAGACACAGCCTGCTCAAGGACCCGCCGTTCTCGCGCGCCGATCTCATCTCCTGCCGCAACGTGCTGATCTACCTCGACCGCGAATTGCAGCAGCGGATCTGCCCGACGTTCCATTTCGCCCTGAAGCCGAACGGCTACCTGTTCCTCGGATCGTCGGAAAACGCCGATAATCCGGTCGGCATGTTCCGCGCCATCGATCGCGAGGCGCGAATTTATCAGCGGATGCCGGTCGCAACCGACGTCCGCGTCACTCCGCGGCTTGGGCCTCCGAGTTTCGGTCTCGAGCCGATGTCGCCGCGAACGCTGGCGCCCTCCCGGACGACGAATGCGGCCGGCGCGCACCGGGAGGCGCTCGAGCAGTTCGCGCCGCCGAGCGTGATCGTCGACGAGTCCTATCGGGTGGTGCATCTGTCGGAAATGGCCGGCCGCTACTTGCAACCCTCGAGCGGACCGCTCGTCAACGACGTCACCGAACTCGCCCGCGAGGAATTGCGGTTCGACCTGCGCGCCGTCCTGCACGCGGCCCTCTCACGCAACGAGCCGAGCCTCAGCGGCCCGATCGCGGTCCGCTTCAACGGCGCAGCGAAGCGCGTCTATCTGCAGGCGAGGCCGCTCGGCGGCGACGCCAACGCCAGCCGCTCGGCGATCGTCTTCTTTTTCGAAGGCGAGACGATCAGCGAACTCCCGACGGCCGTGGCGGCGAGCGACGAGAAGTCGCCGGACCAGGAAGTCCAACAGCTGCACCAGGAGCTCTTGTTCACCCAGTCGCAACTGCGCAGCTCGCGCGAGGAATACGAGGGCGCGAACGAGGAGTTGCGGGCGGCCAATGAGGAGCTGCAGTCGATCAACGAGGAGTACCGCTCGACCGCCGAGGAACTGGAGACGAGCAAAGAGGAGCTGCAGTCGATCAACGAGGAGCTGCAGACCGTCAACAGCGAGCTGAAGACGAAGCTGGAGAGCGTTTCACGCGCCCATAGCGACATCCAGAATCTCATGGCCGCGACAGACGTCGGCATCCTGTTCCTCGATACGCAGTTGCGGATCAACCGCTTCACACCGAGCATCGCTCAGCTCTTCAACATCGAGTCCGGCGACGAAGGCCGGTCGATCACGGACTTCACCCATAGCCTCGACTACGACGAGCTTGCCGCGGACGCGCGCCGGGTTCTGCGCGACCTCGCCTCGATCGAACGCAAGGTGAGCAGCCGGAACGGCGACTGGTATCTGATGCGGCTTCGGCCCTACCGTACGGTCGAAGACAAGATCGACGGCCTCGTCGTCACTTTCGTCGACATCGGGTCGCTCCGCCGCGCCGAGGACGCGCTGCGCGACAGCGAGGCGCGCTTGCGCGCCGTCCTCAACGGGGTCGCCGACGCCATCGTCACCATAAACGAGCAAGGGACCGTCCAGGCCATGAACGCCGCGACGACCGCCATGTTCGGCTATTCGGCCGACGAACTCATCGGGCGCGACGTCAGCGCGCTCGTGCCCGAGCCCCACCATGGGCAGCACGCCGCCTATATCGAACGTTATCTGCGCACCGGCGAAGCGAAGATCATCGGCGTCCGCCGCGAGGTCGAAGGGCGACGCAAGGACGGTTCCCTGTTCCCAGCGGAGTTGATGGTCTCGGAAACCCGTCACGGCGAGGAGCGCCTGTTCATCGGCTTCGTCCGCGACCTCAGCGAGCGGCGCAGGTTCGAGGCGCGCCTGGGCAAGCTTCACGCCAATCGCCTCGACTCGATGGCGGACATGGCCACCGCGCTCGCCCACGAACTCAACCAGCCGCTCGCCGCGGCGTCAAACTACCTCTCGGTCGCGCGTCACATCCTCGACGCCCAGCCGCAGCCGCACGGACCCGCGATCAACGAGACGCTGGACAAGGCGTCGTCCCAGATGATGCGGGCGAGTCAGATCATCTCGCATCTCAGGGAATTCATGGCGCGCGGCGAGCCGGACAAGGTGGAGCAGAGCCTGCACGATCTCATCCGCCGTACGTGCGAGCTCATGACCCCTTCGGCGAAGGAGCGGAACGTCGATATCGCCCTGCTTCTGAACGCGGCCGACGACACGGTCCTTGCCGACAAGGTTCAGATCGAGCAGGCCTTGGTCAATCTCATGCGCAACGCTTTCGACGCGATGGACGAGTCCCGCGAGCGAACACTGACCATCGCGACCGGTCTCGAGAACGGCATGATTCGAACCGAGGTCTCAGACACAGGATACGGTTTGTCCGAATCCTCGAATTCGGACCTGTTCGTGCCTTTCACGTCGACGAAGAAGAACGGCCTCGGCGTCGGCCTCTCAATTTCCCGCTCGATCATCGAGGCCCATTACGGGATCATCTGGGCCGAAGCAAACCCCGGCGGCGGAGCGAAGTTCTGCTTCACCCTGCCGCTCGCCAAGCTGGAGAACGCCGGGATATAGCGGCGAATCTGGCGCTACGAGGATCCCGCAGCGCCGACCGCGCCTTCGCCAGAACCGGAGCGAAGGGAGCCGCTAGACCGTGATCGAGATCGCTTCGCGACCCCTGGGCGTGTCGACGACGCGCATGTTGACCGGCTGACCCTCGTCCAGGCGGGCGATTCCGGCTGCGTTGAGCGCTGAGATGTGGACGAAAATGTCCTTGCCGCCGTCGTCGACCGCGACGAAGCCAAAGCCTTTGGTCTCGTTGAACCACTTGACCTTGCCTTCGAGAGGCGTCGCCGTCGAGGGATCCGGCGCCATCCGGCGCGGCGTCCGGGGGCCGTCGGAGAATGGGCGCCGCGGCCGCTCGACGACGCCTGACGTGTCGATCGAGATGACCCGCGCGACCTGAGGGCCTTTGGCGCCTGCGCCCACAACGACGCGCATTTTCGCGCCCGGTGGGACCGTGTCGTAGCCGGCCGAGTGCAACGCGGTCGCATGCAGGAACGCGTCGCCCTGCCCGTTGCCGAGCTCGACGAAGCCGAAGCCCTTGTCGTCCTTGAACCACTTGACGGTCGCATCGACCGCCGTCTGGCTCGGCGGCGCAGCGCCGGAACTCGCCTGCGCATCGTCAGGCTGCCCGTCAGTTCTGACAAACGCACGCTGCGTCCGCTGCTTCTGATCGTAGGCGATAGGGCCGTCATCGTCGAATCCATGACGACGCGGCGCCCAGTATTCCTTGCCTCTATTCATGGGGTCAAACTCTTCGACTGGGGGACGTGATCGAGAAAGCCGTCGCAGTCGGCGACGCGCCTTCGTTCCGCTGGGGGGAGGCGGAACCTCGTGCGGGCGCAACTGCGCCCGAATTGGAATTGACGCGTTCGCCGATGCGAATATCGGGCGCATACGGACGGGCGTTGGAAGGCGGATCGAAGTGGCGGCTCGCAGGAGCGGCCGACCCCTCGGGCGCGTGGTTCGCTTCGGCCAGCCCGAACGCAAGCACGGCGCCGCCCAAGAGCCCCGCCATGAGCGGCGCCCATGACCCCATGAACGACAGGAGCGAACGCCTCCGCGCGACGGTCCCGGTTGGCTTTCCAGGGGAAGCGGCAAAAGGGCTACTCACGTCGTCGGTCCCCGCTCGGGGCTACGCTCGATCTTCCGAAGAGAAGCGTCGGCTCATCGCTTTGCGCGTCGCACGGCCGAACAACGGGAGAAATGCGAAACCCGGATCTTTCACGCCGCGCCCCGGACCAAGCCGGCGACCAGTTCTGCAACTCGACCATCGAACACTTGCCCGCCGGGCGTGCGCCCAAGTCAAACGCGGGAAGTATGTCGAATAACCGCCCGCGTTCCCTTGAGGTAAACAATTCCAAACGAGGCCAATCCGCGCAATTAGGGATTCTACGTAGACGCTGAGCGAAGGCTTCATTCCGGGCGGCGGCGTTCCGCTTGCGACTAGGGCGATCCGCTCCCATATCGCCGGCATGCTTCAACCTCTCCAACCCCTTCTCGCGCTCGATGCGGACAGCCCCTCGCAGGGACCGGGCTCCAATACGCACTCGGACGGCGCCCTGCTCGACGACTATTCCCGCGCGGTCAGCGACGTCGTCGACCGTGTTGGTCCGAGCGTCGTCAGGATCGACGTCAAACGCAACGGCCGCAGCGCCGGTTCCGGCTCCGGCGTCATCGTCTCGTCCGACGGGCTCGCGCTGACGAACTCCCATGTCGTGCAGGGCGCCCGCTTGGTCGCCCTGACCACGCTCGAAGGACGCGAGCTTCAGGCGCGCGTCCTCGGCGACGATCCGGAAACTGATCTCGCGCTCCTACGGGTCGAGGCGGACGTTTCGCTGCCGTCAGCTAAGCTCGGCGACAGCTCCAAGCTCAAGCGCGGCCAGATCGCGATCGCGATCGGCAACCCGCTCGGCTTCGATGCGACCGTGACGGCCGGCGTCATCTCGGCGCTCGGACGATCGCTGCAGTCGCGCACCGGGCGCATGATCGAGGATGTCGTGCAGACCGACGCCGCGCTGAACCCGGGCAATTCCGGCGGCCCGCTCGTGTCCTCGACCGGCGAGGTCATCGGCATCAACACCGCGGTCATCATGGGCGCGCAGGGGATCTGTTTCGCGGTCGCCTCCAACACGGCCAACTTCGTCGCGGGCGAGATCGCCCGCCATGGGCGGGTGCGGCGCGCCTATATCGGCATCGGCGCAGCCACGACCGCGATCCCTCGCCGCATCGTTCTCAGACTCGGGCTCGACCAAGCTGCCGGCGCCCGGATTCTCGGCGTCGATCAGACGGGGCCGGCGGCGCATGCGGGCCTTCTCTCCGGCGACATCGTCATCGGCCTCGACGGCAAGCGCGTGACGAGCGTGGGCGATCTTTTGCGCGCGCTCGATGCGGACAAGATCAACCGGACCGTCAGTGTCGATTTCCTGCGCCGCTCGGAGCAACAGCGCGTCTGGATCGGGCCGATCGAGCGGCCGGCCGCGGCGTAGTTCCGTCCTATCGCTTCGGCTGCACGAGCGGACCGGGCAAGGCTCGCTCCGCCTCTTCCTCGAGCGCCTGCTCGTGGTAGCGGACGAAGCGCGCGCCGATGAAGAAGGCGACGACCGCGCAGGCGAGGGCCGCCACGCCCACAGGCCGCGCGTAGCTCTCGAACGCTTTGCCGAGCCAATAGCCGCCGGTCCCGAAGATCGTCGCCCAGACGATTCCGCCCGCCGCATTGTAGAAGAAGAAGCGCTCCCAATTGAAGCGGTTGACCCCTGCGAGGAACGCGGCGAAAGCGCGAAGCACCGCGACGAAGCGGCCGAAGAAGACGATTTTGCCGCCGTGCCTGAGAAAGAGGTATTGGCCGAGCTTCAGGCGGCGCTCGTCGAGATGGACGTAGCGCCCGTAGCGGAAGGCGATGGGAAAGCCGAATTCCCTGCCGACCCAATAGCCGCAATTGTCGCCGAGAATTGCGCCCGCCGCCGCCGCGCCGATCACGCCATAGAGATGAAGCTTTCCCTGACCGGCCAGGATCGCCGCCGCGACCAGCACCGTCTCTCCCGGCATCGGTATCCCTGTGCTCTCCATGCCAACGATCGCGAAGATGGCGAAATAGCCATAAGTCGCGAGATAGCCGTGCAGGTGAGGCACAAAATCCATGTCACAGGAACGCCTTCGATCCCGTGAGGCGCCGCGCGTTGGCGCGGACCTTGCGCCGTGCGGGAGCGGCCGCGGCCTGGGCGATGCCGGCGAGCCCCATCGATACGTCATTGGGCGAACGCACGCCCCCGAAAGCCGCTTTCAGCATGAACGCGCCCCAGGCGGCCTGGGCGGCGAATGCCCCCTCGACCACCGCGTCAACCTTTTCCTGCACCATGAGATGCGCCTCACGCGCCTTCTCGGTCGCCCCGCCTCCAGGCGACATCATGTTTTGCGTTCGCGCGGCGATGGTGAGCGCCGCGTCCATGCCGGTTTGCGCGTTGGCCTTCGCGATCACGAGCGAGCGCCTTGCAACACGTTTGGAGACCATGGTTCCGTGCCCCTGTTCTTCTGATTTTCGAGCGGCGCGTGAATACGAAGATCACGCCAAACCGCCGCAGCATGCGGGAAGTTCCGCCGGGCGGCAAGGCTTATCGCCCAAGACTTTCGGACCCGTACATGAAAATCAGAAGAGCGGCTCGATGCGATACTGGATGAAGCCCGTACGCTCCGCGACCGCATCGTAAAGGCGGCGGGCGGTCGCGTTGGTCTCGTGGGTCATCCAGAAGACGCTTTCGGCGCCCGCTTGCCTGGCGGTCCCGGCGACGGCGAGGATCAGCGCGCGGCCGACGCCCCCGCCCCGCTCGGCCGGGCTCACGTAAAGGTCCTGAAGGTAGCAGCGAGCGTTCACGTGCCAGGTCGAGCGCTGAAAGAGGCAATGCGCGAAGCCGATCAGCTTCTCCTCTCGCGCTGCGACAAACCCATGCACCGGCTCCAGCGGATCGAACAGGCGCGACCACGTCGCGTTTGTGACCTCGGGCGTCTCCGTCGTCTTGTAGAAATCGAGATAGGCGCGCCAAAGCGGCGCCCATTGCTCGCGATCGCCGCGCTCGATTGCGCGCACGGTGAAGTCCGGCAAGCCCCTGCCTCCCGCTTTTTTCGAGGTCGAAACGCATACGGCGGCAAAAACGCCGCCTTGACAAGCCTCGCGGCGGCGCGTGCTTTTCCGATGGCCGACGTTCGCACGCCCCGGAGCCTGTCCCCCATGTCCCGTCCGCCGCTCGTTCTCGCCAGCCTCGCCGCGCTCATGGGCTGCGCCGGAGTTGGCCTCGCGGCCGCGGCGGTGCATGAGAGCGGAGGCGAACTGGCGAGCCGGGGGGCGATCTTCCTCCTCCTCCACGCAACGGCCGCGCTCGGGATCGCGGCGCACGCCCGGGCCGCGCCGTCACGCGCGCTTCTCATCGTCGGCTTCGCTATGGAAGCGGGCGCGAGTTTGTTCGCGGCCGACCTTGCGTTTCACGCCTTTTTCGGTGAGCGCCTCTTCCCGTTCGCCGCGCCGATCGGCGGCTCGACGATGATGCTGTCGTGGTTTGCGCTGGCGGTCGTGTTCGCCGTGGGGGCTACGAGGCGTTCCGCCTAATCCCTGACGAACTCCATCCGGTCCACATCCACCAGCCCCCGGTCGGTGATCTTCAGATGCGGGATCACCGGCAGGGGCAGGAAGGCGACCTGGAGGAAGGGCTCTGCGAGCGTCACGCCGAGGCCCTTGGCGGCGGCGCGCAGGGGGATCAGCTTCTCGCGCACCTCCTCGAAGCTCAGCAAGCTCATGAGCCCCGCGACCGGCAGCGGCAGCTCGGCCACGATCCTGCCCTCGTCCGCCACCGCGAAACCGCCCTCCGTCTCGCGCAGGCGATTGACGGCGGCGGCCATATCCGCTTCGTTCACGCCGACGACGCAGAGATTGTGGCTGTCGTGACCGACGGATGAGGCGATCGCGCCGCGCTTCATGCCGAAGCCCTTTACGAAAGCCGTCGCCATATTGTCGTTGACGCCATGGCGCGCGACGACCGAAACCTTGACGACGTCCTGCTCGAGATCGACGCCGCGCTCGCCGTTCTTGAACGGCAAGGTCACGGGCGCGCGGTCGGTGATGATCTTGCCGGGAATGACGCCGATCGCCTGCGTCGAAGGCCCCTGCCCCCTTGCAACGAAATCACTTCGCTCGACGCGCCGCGCCTTCACGCTCATCCGCCCGACCGCGGGCAGCGCGCCGCGCGAAGCAAACAGCGCGTCGTCGACGATGCGGCCGGCCGCCAGAACCATCGACACCGCGCACGCTTCGAGATCGTCGAGAACGACGAGATCGGCGCGCCAGCCGGGCGCGACGAGGCCGCGGTCGCGCAGGCCGAAGACGCGCGCGGCCGAAACGCTTGCCGCGCGATAGGCCGCGAGCGGGGGCGCGCCAAGGGCAATCGCCGTGCGGATGAGAAAATCGAGATGGCCCTCCTCGGCGATGTCGAGCGGATTGCGGTCGTCGGTGCAGAAGGCGATGAACGGCGAATTGCGCTCGGTGATGAGCGGCGCGAGCGCGTGCAGGTCCTTGCACACCGAGCCCTCGCGGATCAGCACGGCCATGCCCTTCATCAGCTTCTCGCGGCCCTCGGCGATGTTGGTGACTTCGTGATCCGTGCGCACGCCGGCAGCGAGGTAGCCGTTAAGCGCGTAGCCGCCGAGCAACGGACTGTGGCCGTCGATCGGGCGGGTCTGGAACGCCGCGAGCTTGGCGAGGCAGGACGGATCGCGCGCGAGCAGGCCGGGAAAGTTCATGAATTCGGCGAGTCCCAGCACCTTCGGATGGTCCGCGAGCGCAAGGAGGTCGCCGACTTCGAGCCGCGCGCCGGCCGTCTCGAGGTTGGTCGCGGGCACGCAACTCGAGAGCTGGATGCGCAAATCCATCGCGGTCGCCATCGCGCCGTCGAGGAAATAGCGCAGCCCCGCCTGCCCCAGGACGTTGCCGATCTCATGCGGATCGCAGATGGCGGTTGTGACGCCGTGACGCAGCACGCAGCGGTCGAATTCGAGCGGCGTGATGAGCGAGGATTTAACATGGCAGTGCGTGTCGATGAACCCCGGAACGACGATCTTGCCGCGAACGTCGATCTCGCGAGTCCCACTGTATTCGCCCATCGTTCCGACGATGCGGTCGTTGCAGATCGCGACGTCGCTTTGCAGAAGTTCGCCGCTCACGAGATCGAAGACCCGACCGCCCTTCAGGACGATATCGGCCTTGGCGAGCCCCTGGCCCTGCTCGATCGCGCGCGAGAGAAAGGCGATGGCGTCGCTCATGGTCGGGCTCCGGGCTCAGAATTGATGGGAAATATGGTCTATTGCTCCCCGTCGATCAAACGGCGGGCGACTTTCGGCGACGATCGGGGCGTCGAACTTTCTCTCTCTCGGCGCCCGCGGAGCGTGGTGCAAGGGGTGGGCAAACGTGAAATACTGACCTCGCCAGGACTAAGCGAACAATTCGCTTTGGCAGGGTACTCGTCACCAGTCCTGGAAAGGGAGCGAAGCGATGAAGTACATGACGACTTGGACGATTAAGCCCGAAAACGTCAAGGCGGCGATTGCCCGCTTCAAGGAGACGGGAGGCCAAGCCCCTGCGGGGGTCACGATGATTGGCCGATGGCATGAAATGGGCACCGGTCGCGGAGCGACTGTCGTGGAGTCCGACGACCCGGTGGCGGTGAGCAAATTCTCCCTTGCATGGGCTGACCTTCTCGACCAGACAACCGTGGCTGTCATCGAGGACGCCCAGCTCGCGGCCGCGATGCCGTAACATTTGTCTCGAATAGGCGACGCCCGGCTCTGCGACTGAAGGCCGCAGAGCCAAGCGTTTCTGGCAAGGTTTCGTTCAAGTGGGCTTCTCTAGCCGCCAGAAACCGGGCTATGACGCCGGAGCACGTCCTCTCCATCCAGTCGCACGTCGTCTACGGCCATGTCCGCAATTCGGACGTGGTCTTCCCGCTGCAGCGGCTCGGTCGCGATGTCTGGCCGCTGATCCGCACGCAGTTCTCTAGATCCGCGCTAAGCGGGAAGAAGCGCTGCCAAAAGTCGGGCCGCAAGATAGAGCTCTGAACGACTGCGGCACTCTGACTTTGCGAGCTCTCCGACGCGACCTCACCTTGCTCAGGCATAAGGACTGCGGGTACGGCGCCGTTGAAGTTCGCGCGTCAAAGGCCGCCGCACGTCGCCCACAGGATGATACAACGGCGGCTCTTAAGAAGCCCCGCCTTCGAGGGCGCAACGAAGAGAGCGCGTTGCTGGACCCGATCATTCATACGCCCACCGCATTTATCTTATACCGATTGCCGGGCTAATCGCCTCTTCTTGCATGACCTAACTCTCCGTCAACGGTCGGCAGCCTGCGAAGAGCGCAGGACCGGACGGACCAGAGCAAAGGAGCGCAATCATGGGAGAGCTGACCGGAAAGGTCGCAATCGTCACCGGGGCCTCGAAGGGGATCGGCGCGGCGATCGCGAGAAGCTTCGCGGAGGCGGGAGCGGCGGTGGCGGTCAATTACGCGTCGAACAAGGCTGACGCCGATCGGGTGGTCGGCGAGATCGTCAAAGCCGGCGGCAAAGCGATCGCAAGCCAGGCGGACGTCGCCAAGCGGGCCGACGTGGAGCGTCTGTTTCAAGAGACCATTGAGAAGCTTGGTCGGCCGTCCATTCTCGTCAACAACGCCGGCGTGTACAGCTTTGCGCCGCTCGAGGCGGTGACCGAGGAAGACTTTCATCGCCAGTTCGACACCAACGTGCTCGGCGCGATCCTCGCCACGCAGGAGGCCGTCAAGGCCTTCAATGGCGCGGGCGGCAGCGTGATCAACCTCAGCACCATCACGAGCACGAACCCGTCGCCGAACACCGTCGTCTATTCCGCCTCGAAAAGCGCAATCGACACGATCACGCGCGAACTCGCTATTGAGCTTGCCGGCAAGGGAATCCGGGTCAACGCCATCGCGCCCGGCATGACCGAGACCGAAGGCTTTGCCGCGGCCGGCTTGAGCGCTGAATCGGCGAAGGCGCTGGGCTTCTCGCTGCCGATGGGGCGGCTCGGCCGGCCGGACGACATCGCGAAAGTCGCGGTGTTTCTCGCCTCTGACCAATCCGCCTGGGTGACCGGCGAACGCATCTCGGTTTCTGGGGGACAGAGGTAGGAGGCGCGTGACGGGGATCGCCCTCCGTCGTGGCCGCAAGCAGAGAAGGGTTTACGCGTCCTCCGAATCGTCGTCTCGTCGCGCGATGCTCGCGCCGATTCTCTCCATTCAGTCGCATGTGGCTTACGGCCATGTCGGCAATTCGGCGGCGGTCTTTCCGTTGCAGCGGCTCGGGCGCGAGGTCTGGCCGCTGATGACCGTGCAATTCTCGAGCCATACCGGCTATCCCGGCTGGCGCGGACGCGCCTTCGATGCGGGCATGATCGACGAATGCACAGCCGGGCTCGACGCGATCGGCGCGCTGCCGCGCTGCGCCGGTTTGCTGACCGGCTATCTCGGAACGGTTGAGATCGGCGAAGCGGCGCTGCGCGCGCTCAAGAACATCAAGGCCGCCAACAGGCATGCGGTCTATGCGTGCGATCCGGTGATCGGCGACGTCGGGCGCGGTTCCTATGTCGCCGCGGGCGTCGCGGAGTTCTTCCGCGACCGCGCCGTCCCCTTGGCCACGATCCTGACGCCCAACGCGTTCGAACTGGAGCTTCTGACGGGCATTCCCGTCAAGACGCTTGCGGACGCGCGTTCGGCGATCGCCGCGCTCCGCGCACGGGGGCCGCAGGTCGTCGTCGCGAAGTCGCTCATGCTCGACGATACGCCGCCTGACGCCATGGACATGCTCGCCGTCGATGAGGCGGGCGCGTGGTCCATCAGAACGCCGAGGCTGCCGATCGAGGTCAAGGGCGCGGGCGACCTTTTTGCCGCGCTCTTCTTCCACCACTGGCTCGCCTCGCGCTCAACGCCGGAAGCGCTGTCGAGGACCGGCTCGTCGGTCTTTGCAATCGTCGCCGCGACGCTTGCTTGCGGGGCGCGCGAACTGGCGCTGGTCGCGGCGCAGGACGAACTGACGAGGCCTTCGCAAGTCTTTCCGGTCAAACAAGTTCCTGATTACGCGGCAACGTCAGCCAGTTTTAGCAAGCGGTAAGGCATCGGGAGGGTCCTCAGCGCAACGAATGCGAGGCGGGGGATCATGGTTTCGAGCTCGTATCGGCGATTGAATCGATATTCGAACTCCGCGAGATATCGAGGGACGTGTTTTTCTCCTACGGCTCGGTAGGTCCCGACGAGGGCGGCTTTGATATTGCCCAATGCGGTATTGACCCATTTGAAAGCAGGGGTGCGAACCGCTTGCTTGCCGCTTCCGGTCTTTATTGAGGTGTGCAGGCATCCGGCTTGGGTGACGGCGGCGAAGCACGCCAGGCCGTCGGAGACGATATTGGCGCCGGGCCTGAGCGCGGTGCTTGCGAGTTTTCGGATCGCAAAGCTGCTGAAGGCTTTGACAGGCCGAAGGATGATTTGATCTGGCTTGCCGTCGTCGGTTGTCGCGACCGCAGCGACGAACGGCGTCTTGCCTGTTGCGCCGCGCCCGCGGCGGCCGGACCGGGCGCCGCCGATATAGGCGTCGTCCATCTGGACGTTGCCTTTCAAGCGTTTGCTCGCGTTACGCTCCAACATGACTTGAGCGAGCTTGTGCTTCATCATCCAAGCAGCCGTCTGGGTGACGCCAAGGCGTCGACCGAGTTCGATACTGGAAATGCCCTTCTTTGATTGCGTGACCAGGTAGATCGTCTTGAACCAGATGCGCAGCGGCAGCTTGCTCGAAGCGAAGATCGTTCCCGCTTTGACAGAGGTCTGCTTGCGACACGCGTTACACTGGAATAAACGCCGCGCGCCGCGCGTGACGACGCAGTGATCAGCGCCCTTGCACCCAGGACATTCGAACCCGTTCGGCCACCGCCATTTGACCAGCGCCGCATGACATTGCTCTTCGGTTCCGTAAATCTCGGCGAAACGAGCCTCGCTGAGGCCTTTCTGAAACTGAACCTGATTGCGCGCCATCAGAGAACCCCTGCGAAAACAACATGTTCATGTTCCGTTCTACTGAACGTCTGAAGCTGACGCAAGCGCGTAATCAGGAACAAGTTTGAATGGCGCGGGATTTACTTTTCCTCCGCGAGGGTCCAATTTCACAAAAGGCCAGCTTCCCTCGAAAGGAACGGACTTAAATGACACGTTCACTCATGCTGGCGGGGGTCGCCACGCTCGGACTGGGTCTTGGCCTTCCGGGCGCAGACGCTCAGACGACGCACCGCCATCAACGGCATCCCGCCGCCGAAGGGCGGCAGATCACCGTCTACGGCCGCGAGTCCTATTTGACCCTGGGCACGGGCGCCGATGTCGGATCGCGCAACGGCTACGCGCTCGATACGTTCGGCGCCAATACCCATATGCCGTACATCGACCACACTACCGTCGGGATGCGAGGCCAGAATCGTTTGCCGACCAACTTCACCGTCCCGGGCTGCTGCGTGCCGTAGGCGCGTTGCGATTTGAAACGGCGGCGAGATTTTAGGGATGGCGCGCCGCTTCTTCACGCTCGACGTCTTCACGGAGCGCGCGCTCTCGGGCAATCCGCTCGCCGTCGTCATCGACGCCGCCGGACTCGACGACGTCCGCATGCAGGCGATCGCCGCGGAGTTCAACCTGTCCGAGACCGTGTTCGTGCTCGAGCCGCGCGACCCGGTCAATACCGCGCGGCTTCGGATCTTCACGGCCACGCGCGAACTGCCCTTCGCCGGCCATCCGACGGTCGGGACCGCGGCGCTCCTCGCCCATACGCGCGCGCCGGATCTGCTGGCGACGCAGGATTTGCGCATCGTGCTCGAGGAAGAGGTCGGCGACGTAGCGTGTGTCGTGCGCCATCGCAAAGGCCAGGCGCTGGCCGCCAATTTCGACCTGCCGAAGCTGCCCGAACGGCTCGCCGGGCCGCCGCCGTCCAGGAGCGAGATCGCGCAAGGACTTGGCCTCGCGCCTGACGATATCGGCTTCGACCGGCACGAGCCGAGTTCTGTTCACGGCCGGGGTTCCCTATCTCTTCGTTCCCGTGCGGTCACTGGCGGCCATGCGCGGCGCCCGGCCGGGCGCCATGCCCTGGACCGATCACGGCGGTCCGGCGACCTTCCTCTATACGCGCGAGGTCGCTGAGCCGGGATCGGCCTATCATGCGCGGATGTTTGCGGCCGGCTGGGGCGTGAGCGAAGATCCGGCGACCGGCAGCGCGGCCGCAGCATTCGCAGGAGTCGCGCTCGCCTTCGATCGCCCGAGCGACGGCGAGCACGTGCTCACGATCGAACAGGGATACGAGACGGGCCGGCCAAGCCTGATCGCGCTCGGGTTCGAGGTCGAAGGTGGCGCGTTGCGTTCGGCCTCGATCGGCGGCTCGGCCGTGATCGTCTCGAGCGGCGCGCTCGAGCTTTGAGCGAGCCCATGCGCATTGTCGAAGTCGCGGCGCTCGACTTTGCGTTCGAACCGGCGCGCTGGGCCTTCGCGGAGACGCAAGCCGCGAGCATCGCCGCCCATTGGGAGCGTCTTAAGGCGACGAAGCCCAAGCTGTACAACGGCCGCGTGCTGCTGCTCGCGCGGCGCGCGCTCGACGCCGGCGCCAATGGCAAGGCCGTACTGAAAGGCGCCTTCTTCGAGACGGGCTACGCCGACTACGTCGCGTGGCGCGCCTTCGGCCATCCCGGCGAGCCGGTCGACAATTGCTTCTCGATGGTCGCGCTTCAGGGGGCCGACGGCGCGTTCCTGCTCGGCGAAATGGCGCCCCACACCTTTAACGCAGGCGCGATCTATTTCCCCGCCGGGACGCCCGACCCAAGCGATGTTTTCGGCGCCAAGGTCGATCTCGACGCCAGCGCGCGCCGCGAACTCCTTGAGGAGACCGGCGTCGCCGCGGACGAGGCCGCGTCGGTCCATGAGGGATGGACGGTCGTATTCGCCCCTCAGCGCATCGCCTGCATGAAGCGTATGACGCTCTCCCTCCCGGCCGACGAGGTCAAGACGCGCATCGACGCGTTTCTCGCCCGCGATCCACACGCCGAGTTTTCCCGCATGCAAGTGGTGCGCAAACCGGGCGACCTCGACGAGGCGCGGACCCCGCCCTTCGTCGCCGCCTACCTGCGCGCGGCCTTCGCCTCCCAGACGGGACATCTCGAAAGCTCTCCGATTCTCGGCGCGTAAGGGCGGCGAAGCCTCACTTCCCGCTTGACCAAACATATCTCGATGGTTATAGATCAATCCATAGCCGGCGGGTTATCGATCGCAAATGCCGAATGCTCACGACATGCTCTTCCGAGCGCTCGCCGATCCGACCCGGCGGGCCATTTTCGAGCGGCTGTGTCGCAGCGGAGAGCAGACGGTCGGGGGCCTCACTGCTCAGGCCGCGGTCTCGCAACCGGCAGTCTCGAAGCATCTCGGGGTCCTGAAGCAGGCCGGGCTGGTGCGCGACCGCCATGAAGGTCGCCAGACGCACTATAGCGCGCAGCTCGGCGCCCTGGCCCCGCTGATCGACTGGACAAGCGAGATGGCCGGGTTCTGGCAACGCCGGTTCGACGACCTCGAAGACCTGCTGAAAAGGATGGACCAATAACCGTCAGTGAATGATGCGGCGCATACACGAACGTAACAAACGGAAAGGGTTCCCGATGAAGATCAAGTTGACCAGCGTGTACGTTGACGACCAGGAAAAGGCTCTGCGCTTTTATACCGAGATGCTGGGCCTTACCAAAAAGGCTGATTTCAGCAATGGACCTTTTCGGTGGCTGACCGTGGCCTCGCCCGATGAGCCAGATGGATGCGAGCTCCAGCTCGCGCTCAGCAACAACCCGGCGGCCAAGGCCTACCAGCAAGCCATGTTCCACGAGGGCCAGCCCGCCGTCATGTTCTTCACCGACGACGTCAAGGGCGACTACGAGCGCATCAGGGCGCGCGGCGCCGAGTTTGCCATGCCGCCCACCGACGTGACCGGCTCGACGATCGCCAAGCTGAACGACGCCTGCGGCAACCTCATTCAAATCACTCAGCTCGCGCGCTGGTAGGGCGAGCGTTCAGCGCCATGGCCGCTCGCTGAGCGGCGCATCTCCCGCGGCTGCGCTGAAAGGGATGGGAGCAAATGAACGAAACGTCGGCCGAAACGCGCTCGGTCGTTATCGAACGTGAGCTCCCTTTTCCGCCGGAGAAAATATGGCGTGCGCTCACGCAGCCACATCTAATCGAGGAGTGGCTCATGAAGAACGACTTCAAGCCAGTCGTGGGTCACCGCTTCAATCTTCAGAGGAACCCTCAACCTGACGTGAACGTCGTTGTCGACTGTCAGGTCCTGGAACTCGAGCCGAACAAAACGCTGTCCTACACGTGGGCGGCCTACGGTCTCGAGAGCGTCGTCACCTGGACTCTCACCCCCACGCGCACGGGGACCCGGCTGCGCATGGAGCAGACCGGCTTCCGGCCGGATCAGCAACAAGCCTACCGGGGCGCGAAGGGCGGGTGGCGGCAGTTCCTTGCGGCCCTGGAGCAAGTCTTGGCGCGGATAGATTGAATTCTGCCGGACAGATTCGAGGCAGAAAGATCCAATGAATCCATCGGAACGGATTGACCAGCTGATCGCAGAACTCACGGGGCTGGCGCGGCGAAACGTTCGCCAGTGTCCGCAAGTGCATCCTCGAGGCCGACCGGGAGATAATCGAGGAATGGAAGTGGATGGGAAGCCCGGTCTGGTCTCGCGATGGAATCATCGCGGTTCCCAACGCCCACAATCAAGGCCTCGAAACCATAGGCGCCGCTATCAGAGATTCGTCGGATAGCCGTGACGTCTCTCCGACGCGACGATCATCGCCTTCGCCTTGGCGTCATGGCCGGCTGAGCAGACGGTTTCGGCCGCGGCGATCTCCCGCTTGATCTGATTGTAGACCGACTGCGCGACATGGCCCATCGAGAGGTCGTTGTCCTGAATGGCCCGGTATCGCGCCATCTCCGCCGAGCAGTCTCCGCCTTGCGGCAACTGGAAGTTGGACGGAGTGACGACGGCCGAGCCCGGAGCAGGCGGCGCGGCGGCTCGTGGCGCGGGCGGGTTGCAGGCCGCGAGGGCAAACGCCGCGAAAACGGCGAGAGAAAGCGGCGCAAGCGTTCTCATTGGGCGTCTCTCTCCCCATGGCGATTCGATAACCCGGGCATAGCCTCGCCAAAGCGCGCCGCGGGTCAAGAGCGGCGCCTCCAGTCCCGCGCAAGGGCTCGCGCCTACTGTCAACGCCATGCCGACCGACGTCATCTATTCGGAGAAGCGCCATACCCCCCGCTCGCGACGCCTCCGCCAGGCCCGCTGCGTGTTCAACGGCGGAGACTCGGTGCTCGACGTCACCCTGCGCAACATTTCCCCGCGCGGCGCACGGATCGCAGGAGACGAACTCGTCTTTCTGCCCCCGACTTTCGAACTGAGGATTCTCGACGGGTTCGGCGGTTACTCGGCCCGCCAGGCGCGCCTCGTCTGGACCAACGGCGCGACCGCTGGCCTCGAGTTCATCGACTAAAACCTCAGCGGGCGGGCGCGGGCGGGCGGTGCGCCGTCCAGATCTCGGACATCGAAGCGAGCGCGGCGACGATCCCGAGGATCACGCACGCCCAGAGCGCGTAACCGATCCCTGCGAAGCCGAGGGTCCACGGCGCGATGACCACGAGCACGCCCGCAGCAAGCGCGACCCATTCCTCCCATTCCGCGAATTGCACCAGGGCCGCGATCGCCATGACGGCGATCACGACGCCTCCGGCCCACGCGGTCCTCGCGGCCAGCGCGTCGTCCGAAAATCCAAGCGCCCACGGCGACACGATGAGCAGCAGGCCGCAGATCAGATTGATCCAGTCCTGCACTGTCGCCCGTTCGCGCAGCCTCGTCGCCATGCGAACCTTCTCCATCGGCCAGACACGGCGAAGCCGCCGACGTCGCCCTTCGTTCGGGCTCCGTCGACGTTCGCCGCGTTAAGCCAGCGATTACGTCTGGTTGTTACGCGTGGGACATCGGCCGCATCAGGCTGACCACGGTCGCGCTGAGCGAACTGCCGGTGAGAACCAGGGTTGCGCCGAGCACGATCAGCGCGGAGAGAGTGAGCACTATCGAGTTCACGCCGGCCACCGCCAGAACGCCTAGGACGATCGCGGCCAATCCTGCCAGCCATTGCACGCCGGAGGAACCTGAAGCGATCTCATTGGCGAGAAAGGTGGCGCCGGAAATCTCCTGGCCTTCCAGCGTGGTCGACCCTTCCACCGTGGTCGACGCCCGCTTCAGCGCGTGGAGTCGCCAGACGGAGTTGCTGCTCAGGACCAGTGCGCAGCCGAAGGCGATGATCGACACCGACTTCAGGATCGTCGACACGATTCCGAGGAGCGCAAGAATCCCCAGCACGATCCCGGCCGCGCCGGCCAGGAACAGAGCTGAGAGGCTGCTGCCGCTGAAGTCTTCCAGGGGCATCCCGCGGGCGCCCGCGGGAAACATGATGTGCGCAAATTCCGACGCCATCGCGCCGCCTTGAATCAGCAACGCTCCACCAAAGACGATTGTCGCGATCGCAACCATCATCTCTGGTCTTGCGCCGGCCAGGCCCACGATCGCCAGTACGATCGTGGCGACTCCGCCGATTGCATCAACGAAACCGCCGTAAACGGCGCCCTCGCGTGATACTCTATCCGAGAATGTCATGGACATGGGAAGCTCCTTTGCTATGTCGGGCAGTCTGCAGTCCCCAAACGCGCAGCCGCTTCCCCCCGTTCCTTTCAGTATGTTAGCGCATGACTACGCGATATTTATGGCAATAGCGGCCGGACTCGCGAAAAATCGGCGACGATAAGCGGGCCTCCTCGCGTCTTATCAAGGTGTTGGATGGACTCCCCCTCCTTCACGAAGAGTTGGGGTGACTCGGGAAGCCGGCGGCTGGTTCGTGCCCGCCTTTGCCCGCACTACGGGCGGCGTCATCCCTCTGGGACCGCCTCATAGACCGGCGCCGCCTCCTCCCTGAGAACGCTGCGGAACCATCGCATCGCCGGATCGGCTGCGCGCAGCCTCGAGGCGACGACCGTCAGTTCGAGATTGTCGTCGAAGGGCGGCTCGCGCAGCACGAGATCGAGAGCGCCGGCGAATTTCTGCGCGAAAGCGGCGGAGATCGTGGTGACGAGGTCGCTCGCCGCCACGGCCGCCAGAGTCGCCATGAAGTGCGGCGTCGTCAGCGCAATCCGCCGCTCGACCCCTTCGCCGGCGAGCCGCGCGTCGATCTCCGACACGCCGTCGGCGAAAACCGCGACCGTCGCATGCGGATAGGCGCCATAGTCGGCCGGGGTCCACGCGCGATTGGCCGCCGGATGACCGCGCCGCATGACGAGCGCGAGCCGGTCGCGCGCAATGCCCTCGCTGAACATGCCCGGCGGCAGCGGCGTCGCGGCGGTCGCGAAACAGAGGTCGACGTCGCCCTGCTCCATCCGGGCGACGATGTCGCGGCCGATCCGCTCGAAGCGCAGGTCGACAGCGGGCGCTTCCCGTTGCAGCCGCGCAATCAAGGGCGGCGCGAGCAGGATAGTGTGAACATCGGCGGCGCCGAGGCGAATGACGCGCTCAAGCGTCGCGGGATCGAACTCGGGCGCCCGGAACAGTCCGCGCAATTCATCGAGGGCCGCCGACACTTTCGGCGCGAGGCTTTGCGCGACTGGCGTCGGCGGAGCCCGGCGCCGACGCGGACGAGGAGCGGATCTCCGAACGTCTCCCGGAGGCGCGCGAGCGCCCGGCTCATCGCCGGCTGGCTCAAGCCAACTTCGGCCGCCGCCTGAGTGACGTTGCGCAGCCTCAGGAGCGCGTCGAGCGCCGGCAGGAGGTTGAGGTCGACGCCGGCTAAATTCACTTCGCGCATGACCGATATATAAACAATGCATTTTTGATATGAACAAGGCCGCGCTATCCTCCGCGTGAGAAATGGAGGCGATCGATGCCTGGCAGAGTGGCGATTTTCGGCTACGGCCCGACTGGACGGGCGACCATGGAGCGGCTCCTCGCCGAGAGCCGCGAGGTCGTCGTGGCGCAGCGCCATGCTCCGGCCAATCTGCCGAAGGGAGCGAGCTTTGCGCCCTGCGACGCGCTCGACCGCGACAGCGTGATCAAGGCGGCGCTCGGATCGGATGAGATCGTCGTCGCGATCGGCTATCCTTATGTCGGCAAGGTTTGGCGCGAACTCTGGCCGCAGACGACGGCGAACTTCGTCGCGGCCTGCGAGGCGACCGGCGCGCGGATGATTTTCATCGACAATCTCTACATGTACGGGCCGCAGACCGCGGCGCTCGTCGAGACCATGCCGCTCACGTCCTACGGCCTGAAGCCGGCCGCGCGTTCAGCCGCGACGCGCGTCTGGATGGAGGCTGCGGCGGCGGGACGCGCCCGCATCGCTGCTTTGCGCGCGCCCGACTTCTACGGTCCGGGCGTCGGCCTCTCCTGGCTCGGCGACACGACGATCGGCGCGATGGCGAGGGGCAAGCCGGCCTTCTTCGTTGGCTCGCCCGATATCCCCCACGCATACGCCTATGTGCCCGACATCGCGCGCGCCGCGATGAGCCTCATCCACGCGCCCGATTCGGCCTTCGGGCAGGCCTGGCACGTTCCCTGCGCGCCGACCCGCACGACACGTGAGATTTTGCAGATCGCGGCGGACGCGCTCGGGATCCGGCTCAGGCTCCGCCGCCTGCCCGAGGCCCTGCTCAGGCCCGCCGGGCTCTTCTCGCCGTTCCTGCAGGAACTCGTGGAAATGCGCTTCACCTGGGACCGGCCCTATCAAGTCGATGCGACCAAGTTCGCCACGGCGTTCTGGGCCGACCCGACGCCGTTCGAGACGGGCGTGCGCGAGACGGCGCTCGCGTTTCGCGCAACGGCGAAGGGGTGAACGCGCGTCTGGGCGGCTCCGCCATTTCCGGGCGCGGATTGAACGGTTTCAACGGCTTGCGGCGCCTTTTCCGAGCCGGCTCCGGGTCGAACTCGGGACATGGTGGAGGTGAGCCGCCTGCGGCGACAGGTCGCGTTGACCCCTGAGGTTCATGAGGTCTAACTTTAAGCGCCAACACGTCGATGATGCCGATCATGACGTGACAATAGAGGTTTCCTTCTCCCAACCGGGATCGAAAGATCCCGGTTTCTTTTGTCTTCCGGGGGCTGGGAGTACCCGCCAGCGCCGCCGCCAGCGTCATTTCAAGGAATTGCCGATCTCAGTGAACACGGTGCTCACCTGCGTGCCGACGTATTGAACCGCCGTGATGATGAACACCGCGATCAAGCTTGCGATCAACGCATATTCGATTGCGGTCACACCGCTTTCATCTTCGATAAAACGAGCTAGAATGGCCAAGACGTTCGCTCCTTTGCATCAGTTGCTGTTAACGCGTTGAGTTTTCATTCACACCTATTGCCAGCTTATGAATTAATTCAATAAAATATAGTCCTATCTGACCCGGCGTGGCGACGAATTCGACCGTAACCTTAGGCTTTATGGATAATGCACGGGGTTCGGCCATGACGGCGGGCGACCCTTAAACTATGAGCCGGAGGCGCATCGGCTGGCCCAAACCGTCGTCGTCAAGATCGTTCTCACAACCCGCAGTTGCTTCGCTGGCCGGCCATCCATGCTAGGATGGATCGGAACCCCGATGGCGCCTGTCCCCGCATGACTTCCTTCACCGCGCGCGTCGTCTCTTCGATCGCCGCCGTCGATCCGGCGGCCTGGGACGCCTGCGCCAACCCGTCTGGCCTGACCGAGGACGAAGCGGAAGGCGAGCGGTTCAATCCGTTCATGGCGCACGCGTTTCTCAACGCGCTCGAGGCGTCGGGCTCGACCGGCGGACGCTCGGGCTGGACGCCGGCGCATGTCGTGGTCGACGATTCGTCCGGGCGCATGGTCGCGGCCGCCGCGTCCTATCTCAAGAGCCACAGCCTCGGCGAGTATGTCTTCGATCACGCATGGGCCGACGCCTATGAGCGCGCCGGCGGGCGCTATTATCCCAAGCTGCAGGTGGCCGCGCCGTTCACCCCCGCGACCGGACGGCGCCTGCTCGTGGTGCGCGACGCCCCGCACGGCGCGCGCGAAACGCTGATCGAGGCTTTGCGCCAATTGCGCCGTCAGACCAAAGCCTCGTCGCTCCACGTGACCTTCCCGACCGCCGAGGACGCCGCGCGGCTCGAGCGCGCTGGCTTCCTCGTTCGCCACGGCGAGCAGTTCCACTTCCTCTGCGACGGCTTTGCGACATTCGACGATTTCCTCGCGGCGCTCGCCTCGCGCAAGCGCAAGGCGATCCGGCGCGAGCGGCGCGATGCGCTGGGCGACGGCCTGACGATCGACTGGTTGACGGGTTCATCAATTAAGCCCGAGCATTGGACGGCGTTCTTCGCCTTCTACATGGACACGGGCTCGCGCAAATGGGGCCGGCCCTACCTAACCCGCAGCTTCTTCGACCAGGTCGGCGCCGCGATGGCCGACCGGATCCTCCTGGTCATGGCGCGCCGCAAGGGCCGCTACATCGCCGGGGCGATCAATTTCATCGGCGACGATGCGCTCTACGGCCGTAACTGGGGCGCGATCGAGGAGCGCCCGTTCCTCCATTTCGAAGTGTGCTATTACCAGGCGATCGAATTCGCGCTTGGCCGCGGCTTGAAGCGGGTCGAAGCCGGCGCGCAAGGGGAGCACAAGCTGGCGCGCGGCTACCGGCCGGTCGTCACCTATTCTGCGCACGAATTCGCCGACGCGCGCCTCGCCAAGGCCGTCGCCGACTATCTTGAGCATGAGCGCGCTGCGGTCGCGCGCACAATCGCCCATTACGAGGACCACGCCCCCTTCCGCCGGGGCGAGAACGCCAACGCCGAATCGCTGGGAGAGCCCTTTGACGCCGACCTATGACCCGAACAACATCTTCGCCAAGATTCTGCGCGGCGAGGCGCCGTGCGTCAAAGTCTACGAGGACGAGGTTTCGCTCGCCTTCATGGACGTGATGCCGCGCACAGACGGGCATACGCTGGTCATCCCGAAAGTCCCGGCGCGCAACCTCGTCGACATGCCGCCGGCTGACCTCGCCCGCTTCATGCCGTCCGTGCAGAAAGTGGCGTTGGCCGTGAACGCGGGGATGCGGGCCGAAGGCTTCATTCTCACCCAGTTCAACGAGGCGCCGAGCGGACAGCACGTGTTCCATCTGCATTTCCACATCCTGCCGCGCTGGACTGGGGTCGAGCTCAGGCCCCCTGTCGGGCCGTTGCAGCCACCGGAGACGCTGAAGCCGCACGCGGAGCGGATCATCGCGGCGCTTGCGCACGTTTAACCGCGGCCCCGCGAGGCGCCGGACCTTCGAGACTACCTTGAGCCATCTGCATTACTTCCCGGTGAGCCTGGGACTTGCGGGGATCTTCTTCGGCATCCTAATCGCGCTCTTGATTCTGGTGCAGATCGGGGTGCTGCGCCATGTCTACTCCTCGCTCGGCCTTCATCCGGTTGCGGTCCTCCTCGTGCTCCTGGGTTCGCTGCTCGGCTCCTACATCAATCTGCCGCTGCTGAGGCTGCCTCAGGAGCGGGTGGTCTCGCGCGAGGTGGTGGAGATCATGGGGGTGCCGTTTCTGGCGCCCGTCGCCGTGGACTGGCCGGGGACGGTGCTCGCCATCAACGTCGGCGGGGCGGTCATTCCGATCCTCCTGTCGTTCTACCTGCTGGTTCGATACCGCCTTTGGCTGACGGCGCTGATCGCGGTCGCGGTCGTGGCCTTTTTCGTCCATGGGATGGCGACCCCGGTGCCAGGCGTCGGCATTTCCGTGCCCACCATCGCGCCGCCGCTCTTGGCGGCGTTCGCCGCGCTCATCCTTTCCCGACGCTACGCCGCGCCGCTGGCGTATATCGGGGGCAGCATCGGCGTCCTGGTCGGGGCCGACCTTCTCAATCTTGGCGTGCTCAGGAGTCTCGGCGCGCCGGTCGCCTCGATCGGCGGGGCCGGGACTTTTGACGGCGTGTTCCTGACCGGCGTCATCGCCGTGGTCCTTACGAGCCTGGTGATCGGTTAATTTGGGCTCGAATCCGCCGCTCCGCCTAACAATTGCTTAACCAACAGCCCGTTTTTTGTGTCTATTTTGCCACACGAGCCTGCCAATGGTGACGGAATGCCGACAGAACGATGGACTCGGCGCCGGCGCATACCTATAGTCCCTGTGTTGATTTCAAACGGGCGACGGCGGCGCGAATAAGAGCGTAGGGCGGAGCCGATCAAAACGGAGACGAACATGAAAAATCGTTGGCTTACCGGGGCAGCCGCGGCGGCGTTGACAGTTGCGGGCGCCCTCTCTGCACAGGCCGCTGACCTCCCGACTCGGAAGGAAGCCCCGGCGCCGGTGTTCGTTCCCCCGCCCTTCACCTGGACCGGGTTCTACATCGGCGCCAACGCCGGTGGCATTTGGAGCAGCGGCAGCCGCAATGCCACGCTTTTCGCGCCTGCGGCAGACGCCTGGCTCTCGGGCTATTTCCCGGGCGGGATTGGCAACAACCAGAGCGGCTTCATCGGAGGCGGTCAGGCCGGCTACAATTGGCAGACCGGAGCCTTCGTGCTCGGAGTTGAAACCGACTTCGACGGCACGAGCTTGAGCAAGAACTTCAATTACACCAGTGTCCCCTTCGCGGGCGCGGGCGTGCCGACGGGACTTTTGGGCGACAGCTTGAATGTGAACGCCAAGGCGAGCCTGGACTGGCTGGGAACGACGCGCGGGCGCGTGGGCTGGGTCGTCACGCCTGACAACCGCCTGATGGTCTACGGCACAGGCGGCTTCGCCTACGCCGGCGGCAGTTCGCACTTCAACATCTATGACGCCACGAGTGGACTTTATTGGACCGGCAACCCTAGCTCCACGCGAACCGGCTGGACACTCGGGGCGGGCGTCGAATACGCTTTCACCAACAACATCACGATCCGGGGTGAATATCTTTACGTCAACCTCGGCAACCAGTACATCAATACGGTCGGAAACGCCGCCGTCCTCGGCGCCTTTGGGGCGAACGCCCCCTATGCGACGGCCAAGATCAGCTATGACGCGTCGATCGTGCGCGCGGGCATCAACTACAAGTTCTGATCGCCTCGTCACGATCTGATCTCATAAAAATACCGGAGGGAAAGCAGCCGCTTTCCCTCCGGTTCTTTTTTGCTCAACGAGCTGAGTGGCTTCAAAACGGACGCGCAAAACGCCCTCTTCCCATCGAAGGAAGAGGGCGTTCTCGTATCGGCGGCGCTTGAGTTTTTGAGCGCCTACGGCGTCTCGGGTTCCGGCGTCTTGTCCTCCGCCGGGGGGCCGGAGGTCGCAGGCTCGGCGCGTTTGCGCGAGCGCCCGCGCGCCTTCGCCGCGACGATCAGGTCGCGCTCCATCCGCGGCTGGGCCGGGCCCTCGGGATAGACGAAGCCGAGCTTCTTCTCGCCCGTCTCGTCGGCGGTCACGACGACCTTGACGACGCCGCCGCTCTTTAGGCGCCCGAACAGCACTTCGTCGGCGAGCGGCGTCTTGATCTGGGTCTGGATCACCCGCGCCATCGGACGCGCCCCCATCGCCTCGTCGTAGCCGTTCTTGACCAGCCAGGCGCGCAATTCGTCGGTCAGCTCGATGGTGACGTTGCGGTCGGAGAGTTGCGCCTCGAGCTGGAGGATGAACTTGTCGACGACCCGCGCGATCACCAATTCCGGGAGGCGCTGGAACGCCACGATCGCGTCGAGCCGGTTGCGGAACTCGGGCGCGAACAGACGGTCGATCGCCTCGCGGTCATCGCCCTCGCGCTTGGCCTTATGGAACCCGAAGGCGGCGCGCGCGAGATCCTGCGCGCCCGCGTTGGTGGTCATGATCAGGATGACGTTGCGGAAGTCGATCGCCTTGCCCGAGTGATCGGTCAGCTTGCCGTGATCCATGATCTGCAAGAGGATATTGAACAGATCGGGATGGGCCTTCTCGATCTCATCCAGCAACAGCACGCTGTGGGGGTGCTGGTCGATCGCATCCGTCAGGAGGCCGCCCTGGTCGAAGCCGACATAGCCCGGAGGGGCGCCGATCAGCCGCGAAACGGTGTGGCGCTCCATGTACTCCGACATGTCGAAGCGGATGAGCTCGAGGCCCAGACTTGCGGCGAGTTGCCGAGCCGCTTCGGTCTTGCCGACGCCCGTCGGTCCGGAGAACAGATAGCAGCCGATCGGCTTCTCCGGGTCGCGCAAGCCCGCGCGAGCGAGCTTGATCGCGGAGGCGAGCGCCGCCACCGCCTCGTCCTGGCCATAGACCGCGCGCTTCAGCGTCTCCTCGAGATGCTGGAGAACCTCGGTGTCGTCCTTCGAGACCGACTTCGGCGGGATCCGGGCCATCGAGGCGATGGTCGCCTCGATTTCCTTGACGCCGATCGTCTTCTTTCGCTTTGGCTCGGGCAGGAGCATCTGCGAGGCGCCCGTCTCGTCGATCACGTCGATCGCCTTGTCGGGAAGCTTGCGGTCGTGGATGTAGCGCGACGACAGTTCGACGGCGGCCTTCACCGCGTCGCCCGTGTAACGCAGCTTGTGGAATTCCTCGAAATAGGGCTTCAGCCCCTTCAAAATCTCGATCGTGTCGGCGACGCTGGGCTCCTTGACGTCGATCTTCTGGAAGCGGCGGACGAGCGCGCGGTCCTTTTCGAAGTACTGCCGGTACTCCTTATAGGTGGTCGAGCCGATGCAGCGCAGCGTGCCCTGCGCAAGCGCAGGCTTGAGCAGGTTCGAGGCGTCCATCGCGCCGCCGGAGGTCGCGCCTGCGCCGATCACCGTGTGAATCTCGTCGATGAAGAGAATCGCATCCTTGTGCTGCTCGATCTCCTTCATCACCTGCTTCAGGCGCTCCTCGAAATCGCCCCGGTAGCGGGTTCCGGCGAGGAGCGCGCCCATGTCCAGCGCAAACACGGTCGCGCCTTCGAGCACCTCGGGCACGTTCGAATTGACGATCTTCCGGGCGAGCCCCTCGGCGATGGCCGTCTTGCCGACGCCGGGGTCGCCGACCAGGAGCGGGTTGTTCTTCTGCCGGCGGCACAAGACCTGGATCGTCCGCTGCACTTCCGCCTCGCGGCCGATCAGCGGGTCGATGCGGCCTTCCCTCGCCTTGCGGTTGAGGTTCACGCAATAGGCTTCCAGCGCGCCCTCCTTTTTCTTCGAATCGCCGTTGTCTTTGGTCTCTTTCGACTCGCGCAATTCGTGCTCCTCCTCGACCCCGCGCGGCAGGCGCGACGGATCGTTGTGGCCGGGCCGCTTGGCGATGCCGTGGCTGATGTAGTTCACGGCGTCGTAGCGGGTCATGTCCTGCTCTTGCAAGAAGAAGGCTGCATGGGTCTCCCGCTCGGCGAAAATGGCGACGAGCACGTTGGCCCCCGTCACTTCCTCGCGGCCCGACGACTGGACGTGAAACGCCGCGCGCTGCACGACGCGCTGGAAGCCGTTCGTCGCCTTCGCTTCCTCCTGGCTCTCGACGACCAGATTCTCGAGGTCCGTATCAAGGTACTGGACGACGGTCTTGCGAAGCGCGTCGAGGTCGACGCCGCAGGCGCGCAAAACCGCCGCTGCGTCGACGTCGTCGATCAGGGCGAGCAGCAGATGCTCGAGCGTGGCGTACTCGTGATGGCGCTCGTTCGCCAGCGACAGGGCTTTTCTGAGGGTTTTTTCAAGCGCGCGGGAGAATATCGGCATGGGGAGCGCCTCTCACTTTTTTTCCATGATGCATTGAAGAGGATGCTGGTTCTTGCGAGCGTGATCCATGACCTGCGATACTTTCGTCTCCGCGATCTCGTAGGTGTAGACCCCGCACTCCCCCACGCCGTTGTGATGAACCTGAAGCATGATTTGCGTGGCTTCCTGCGCATCCTTGTTGAAGAAGGCTTGAAGGATCGTGATCACGAACTCCATCGGCGTATAGTCGTCGTTCAACAGCAACACCCGATACATGCTCGGGCGTTTGGTCTGCGTGCGCGTCCTGGTGATGACCGCAGCGCCCGGCCCCGGCGCGTCAATCCGTTTCGGCTCCCGGGCCGCCATGGGCCTCGCCGCCGATGCAGTCGGCGCGCCCATTCCGGGATTGAGCCACCGCGCCAGACGCGCCATCCCCGCCCGGAGACGTACGACCAACGGATTTGAGCCGGTGCCCACGAGAAGACCCTGTTCCTTGCTGTTGCGCCCTAACTCTTGGTTACGCGCACTCGATCATACCCACGCGAACATGACCCTATGTAGGCGTCGAACCCGCCACGCGCCAGAACCTCCGTCCAAGCAAGGTAGGCGCCGAACATATCCCGAGCCAGAACGCTCGATCAGGCGAGAATTGCCAATTTGAGCGTCACGCGCAAGAGGGCGAACGCCTGCGGTTTCGAGCGCAATGTCGCGGGGATGCCGAGCCTGGAACGTGTGGTGTGAGAACGCGACACGCTGGCCCCGTGTTCCCGCTCGGCGAAGCTCGACGGATACGGGTCCCGGCCAATAAAAAAATCGGGTCGGCACCCTCAAAGGCGCCGGCCCTGGCAAATTCAAATTCCGGCCTAAAAGGCGCCGGAATTTTACTTCTGGATGTTCGCGTAAGCCGTGGTGATCGGCTTCAGCGCGTCGGAGGCGACCTTGGCGTAGAGCTCGGAAACCTTGCTCGCCTGCGCGACAAAGCCCTCATACGCCTGCTTGGCGTAGTCGCTCTGAATCTGTACGGCTGATTCGACGCTGCGGGCGCCGAGCAGCTTTTCGAACACGGCGGAGCTGGCGGCGAAGGACTTCTTCGTATAGTCGGTCAATTCGGCGGCGAGCTCCTGCAGGCCCTTCGTCCAAGTGGTCGAAGCGGCGGTCAAAGCTTCCAGCTGCTGCTTGGAAAAGTTCTGGACGTCCTCAAAAGTCGGGGTGGTGGCGCTCATTTTGTGCTCCTCGGTTGGCTTCTGTCTCGTCTGCGACATCGGCGGGGTTTTTCAATATCGCCATTATGTGCGCTGCACAAAAAAAGTCAAGGATTTTTTTGCACTGCAGCAATGCCGCCCGTCGGCTGCGCGTGGAACATGAACGCCATTTGTTCCAATTAGTTGCACAGAGAACCTAATGCGTTGCTTAAATCTTGTCACGGAAGGCCCGCACGAAAAGTATCGCGAGTCCGGCGATTTCGTTTCGAATTTCCGCCCGCTCCGTTAACCTCGGCGTAACCGCATCGCCATTAAGTTCAAGTGTGTGTGTTGCGCAACTGTTTTCGATGGTTGCGCGCGTAAGCGGGGCGCGTTCATGGCGTGGCGTAAGGGGCATTCGCAATTCGGCCGTTTGGCGCGGCTCGCGGCCGGCGCGTTGATTTCTGTATCGGCGCTCGGCTTTGCGAGCGCTCCGGCGGAGGCCCATCACTACCGGCGCCTAGGCCACCACTATAGTCACTACGGTCATTACGCGCGCTATGCGCACGTCCATTACGCACGTCACTGGACGGCCGCGTATTCCTCCCCCGCTTTTTCGGCGCTTGTCGTCGACGCCAACAGCGGCCGAACGCTCTATTCGGTCGCCGAGGACGGGCTGCGTCACCCCGCCTCGATCACCAAGGTGATGACCCTCTACCTGTTGTTCGAAGAGCTCGACAAAGGCGCGATGACGCTGCAGACGCGCATTCCGATTTCCGAGCACGCCGCCGCCCAGGAGCCTTCGAAACTCGGACTCGAACCCGGCGACACGATCTCCGTCGACGACGCGATCAAGGCGGTCGTGACCCGCTCCGCCAACGACATCGCGGTCGCGATCGCCGAGGCGATCGGCCATGACGAGAGCACGTTTGCGGACATGATGACGCGCAAGGCGCATGCGCTCGGCATGACGAGCACGGTCTACCGCAACGCGTCCGGGCTCCCGAACGACGAGCAGGTCACGACGGCGCGCGACCTGACGGTTCTCGCCCGTTCGCTCGAGGATCGGTTCCCGCGCTACTTCAAGTATTTTTCGACCCACGAATTCGTGTACGACGGCGAGGTCATCGGCAACCATAATCATCTGCTCGGCCGCGTCGACGGCGTCGATGGGATCAAGACCGGCTACACCCGCGCCTCCGGCTTCAATCTCCTGACCTCCGTCCACCGCGACGGCCGGTCGCTGATCGGCGTCGTCATGGGCGGCCGCACCGGGGGCGTGCGCGACCGGATCATGGAGAACCTGATCGACGACCATATCGCCGAGGCGTCGACCGTCCGCACGGCGACCATGGTCGCCGACGCATCGCGCGTGGAAGAGGAGCCGCGTGAACCGGCGCAGGAGGCGCCGCCCGTCCACCCGCATCCGGCTGTCGTCGTCGCGAACGTGCCCGCACACGCGCCGACCGGGCGAGCGCCGCAGCCGCAGATCGCGCAGGGCGACGAGGAGGATGGCGACGCGTCGACGCTTCAAGTCGCGGCCGTGAAGCCGGTCGCCAAAGCCCGCGCCGTCGAGAGAGCTGCGCTCGTGCAGCCCGCCGCCTACAAGCCCGCGGAGGCGCATCCCTCCGCCGCGACGACGGCTAACAATCGGGGCACGCCGGCCGAACTCGGATGGACCAAGGGCCCCGACGGCGCGCCCAAGCCGCGGCTCGTCGCTCAAAGCGGCGTTCCGGTCCCTTCGGATCGTGGAGAGGGCGCTCATGCGTCGGCAAGGGTGCCCGCGGAAACCACCGTCGCCACGCGCGCGCCTGCGAAGTTCGACGACGCCGAGGAAGCGGACTCCGCGCCTAAAGGCTGGATGATTCAAATCGGCGCGACCGACGATGCCGCCAAGGCGAGCGCGCTGCTCGCCAGGGCCCGCGAGCGAAACCGCGCCGCCCTCGGCTCGGCTACGCCGGTCACGGAAAAGGTGCGCAAGGGCGAGGACACGTTCTACCGGGCGCGCTTCGCCGGCCTCGATTCCGCCTCCGCTGAATCCGCCTGCCGCTCCCTCAAGCGCAACGGCTTCTCATGCTTCGCCGCCCGCGACTGAGGCGGGAACGCCTGGCCGCAGGTCCGCATTCTCTTGAACTGCCGCGGAGACTTAGCCTTGTCGCTGCATCAGAACATCCTTGGCCTGATTGACCCGCGCGGCAAGCGCGGTCGAGCCGCCGTGATCTGGATGAAATTTCTTCATCAGCGCGCGATGAGCGCGAATGATCTCGGCCGCGCCCGCGCCTTCCGGCAATCCCAGGACCTCGTAGGCCTCCTTGCGCGTCATCGCGCCGCCGAGCGTGGAGCTCCGCCGCTCACCCTGACCCTCATCTGCCTCACGCCAGCCGGCAAACCGGCGGTCGAGATATGCCTCTAAGAGACTGACGCCGTTCGGATCATCGCGCTGAAGTTCCTCGCGCAGGCTCATGAGTTCTGGGCGCGAGAGCGTTTCGACCGCCCTTCCCGCATAGGCGCCGGCCAGGACCGAGCCGCTCATGGCGCCGGTGTCGTGGTCGAGGCGCATCTCGATCATCGCCGAGCGCGCCGTCGAAGCGCGCCCGGGACGCGCGCCGGCGCCGGCGCCGCGAAAGGCCGCGGTCCACCCCGGCCCGAAGGTGCGCCATCCGGCAAAGCTCGCCGCCATGCCGGCGAGCGCCGCCGCGATGCCGATGCGGCCGCGAATGAGGAGGAGGGCCGCCACGATCAGCCCGAGGATGCCGCCGCCGTGGCGGACGAGGCGCGCGGCCGCAGCCGCGTCCATACGCGCGAACTGCTTGATCGCCGACAGCAAAAGAAATAACAAAATCAATCCGATGACGAGGTTCATCGCCGTAACGCTTTCAATCCGCGCGAGCCCCGAGGCGAAGGAGCGGCCGCCCGGATCCGGACCTTGCTCCAAGGAAAGTACGCCAAATTCACGGTCTCCGCATCTGCGACAACAGCAGCCGCGCGGACGAATCGCTTTCCGCCGCGCGCGCGAGCGCGGCATGGCCGCCCGCGGCGTAGGCCGCCGCCGCCCGCAACAGCGCTTCGAGCCGCGCCGAGGCCCCCGCGTCGAAGGCGCTATAGGCCCCGCCGGTCAGTCGCGCAATTTCGCCGAACGTGCGGCGCGCCGCCGGGTCATGCCCTTCCTGGAACATGAACGCCTTCACGCCCTGGAGCGCGAGCTCGCCGGCGAGCGAGGCGAGCTCATCCGGATTCTCCTCCATTGCGTCGCCGACGAAGACGAGCGCCCCGACCTTCTCGTTGCGAGCGTGGGCGAGAACCCGGCGGATCTGCGTATCGCCGCCGCGCACGTCGATGCGGCTCATGAGCGCGGCGAGCCCCTGCCCGCCCGACACGAACTTGGACGCGCGGCACTCATAGAGGCCGCGAAAATAGACGAGCTGCACCTCGAGGCCGCCCATGCGCTCGGCGACCTGAAACATCTTCGCCTGCAAGCCTTGGGCGAGGTCCCAGGTCGGTTGACGGCTCATGGTCGCGTCGAGGGCGAAGATCAGGCGCCCGCTCGCGCTTTGGCTCGGCGCCGGGGTTCGCCGCGCCGCCTCGACGAACGCGTCGATGTCGTCGCCGCCGGTTCGGCGAGCGAGCGGCGCATCCTTGTCCTTATCCATGGCTCAAACCCAAAGCCGCCCCGCCCGTTTCAAACCCCAGACATTGTGCGTCGAGAAGCCGGCGACAAGCGGCGCGGGAGAAATTCGCGCTTCGTCGGGGCAAGCTTCGGCGGCGTGCGCTTCGACATCGCCCGCCGTCGCCTTTGCGACACAAGGGCGCTGCATTATCCTTAACGCGCAGTGTCCGCACCCTGCGTCAATGTGACCCAGCTCGGACTCGGGACTGGCAACGCCAGGCGCGCCGGGCCCAAAGCCTAATTCGGGAGAGGAAACGCCCATGCGAAAGCTTAGCCTATCGGTCGCAATGTTCTTTGCGATTTCTACGGCTGCGGACGCGGCCGACTCGGGCGACTGGATAACCACCTGGGCCGCGAGCCCCCAGCCGATATGGTCGCCCGATTTCGTTCAGCCGGTGAGGGTTCCGCGAAACTTCTGGAACCAGACGCTGCGCGAGGTCGCCTCGATCAGCCTCGGCGGCAAAGAGGTTCGTCTTGTGATCTCGAACGTCTATGGGGATAAGCCGCTGCCGCTCAGCGCAGCCCATGTCGCGCTCGCCGGCAGCGACGGCGCCTTCCAGCCGGGTTCGGACCATGCGGTGACTTTCGACGGCCAGCCCGGCGTCGTCGTGCCGCCCGGCGCGGAATGGATCAGCGACCCGGTCAACTTCCCGGTCGATCCGCTCAGCAAGCTCTCGGTAAGCCTCTATTTCGCCGGCGTCGTGCCGGTGACGACCAGCCACTGGCTGGGCCGCGACACGGCCTACATCACGGAGGGCGACACGGTCGGCGACGCCACGATCAAGCCGTCGAGCACGATGACCGCAAAGCCCATCCTGACCGGCATCCTGGTCGACGCCCCGGCGGATGCGCGCGCGGTGATCGCGTTCGGCGATTCGATCACGGACGGCTACGGTTCGAAGCCCGATCAGGAGCATCGCTGGCCGGATTTCCTCGCGCGACGCATCAGCAAGGCGGGACTGCCGATGACCATCGTCAACGAGGGCATCTCCGGGGCGCGCGTCCTGACCGACCGGATGGGCGTCAATGCGCTCGCCCGCTTCGATCATGACGTCATCGCCCAGTCGCACGCCTCGACTGTGATTCTGATGATGGGCATCAACGACATCGGCTGGCCGGGAATGCTGCTCGATCCGTCGGCGAAAGAGCCGACCGCAAAGGAGATCACCGACGCCTATCGCCAGCTCATCGAGCGCGCGCACGAACACGGCCTTCGCATCCTCGGCGCAACGCTGACGCCGTTCGAGGACACATTCAAGGGCGGCCCGCGCGAGGGCTACTATAATCCTGACAAAGAAAAGATCCGCGAGGCGGTGAACGACTGGATCCGCACGAGCGGAGAGTTCGATGGCGTGATCGACTTCGATGCGCTCGCCCGCGATCCCGCCGATCCCAAACACATGAAGGCCGACTACAACAGCGGCGACAATCTGCACCCGAACGACAGCGGTTACGAAGCGATGGCGGGGTCGATCGACCTCGGCATGCTGAAGGGCAACCGGTAGGGGGCGGTCAGCGTCCGGCGGCGCGGCGGCGGCAACCTGGCTGGCCCGCCGCCAGAAGTTGCTCGAGCAGGTCGCGAGGGCGCGCCCAATCGGCCTAGATGAGCCCGAGCCCCGCGAGCTCGCGCCGCATCGCGTCCGGCATCTCGGCGAAGCCGGGCTGGGTTTCGTCGATGTCGGGCGGCGCCGACTTCGCCTGGTAATAGCGCCAGCCCTGGAAGGCGCGCATCGGCCGCGGCGCGACCGCAACGACCGCGCCGTCGAGCCACAGCCGGCACCGGCCGATCCCGTCCGCGTCCAGAAAAGGCTCGATCCCGACGATTGTCTGCCGAGCCGCGATCTGGCCCTTGATCACCCAGTAGAGCGAGCCTCCGTCGAGAATCTCGTCGGCGCGCTTCGGGGTCATGCGCGTCACATGGGCGTGGCGCGACGGCGCGCCGCGTCGCTTCGCCGCGAGCAACCGCGCCGCCATCCATCGCCTGAGATCGTCGAGCAATTCAGCGCCCACGCAAAGTTTGATCAGGTGGAGAGCCATGAGGCGAGACTAGCGCAAAGCTCTGAGCCTGCCGAGCCTCGCACAGCCGATGTCCACCATCTTCGGCAACGACGCCGGTTCGATCCGGCTCAAAGTGACGTCGACGGTCGCGGTGTTCGGGGAGTAGCGAAACCCAAACGAGCGACTACCCCAGCTCCGACCGCACGATCCGCGCGGCTTCGACCATCGCCTTCATCTTGCCGAAGGCGGAGTCGCGCGGCAGGTACTTCAGGCCGCAGTCCGGAGCGATGACGATGTCCTCGGGTCCTCGGTAACGAAGCGCGCGGCGAATGCGGGCGGCGACCGTCTCAGGAGACTCGACCTCAGGCGTCGACAGGTCGAGCACTCCGAGGATGATTTTCTGGTCCGGCAGGTCTTTCAGCACCGTGCAGTCGAGGTTCGACTGCGCCGTCTCGATCGAGATCTGGTTGCATCGGCAGCACTTGAGCTGGGTGAGGAACGAATAGGCGCTCGGCCGCTGATGGATGATCGCAGCGTAGCCGAAGCAGATATGCACCGCGGTCGTCCCTTCCACGCCCTCCAGCGCGCGGTTGAGCGCCTCGAGGCCGTATTGCTCGGCCGGACCGGGTCGCGCCTGCATATACGGCTCATCGATCTGGACGATGTCGGCACCGGCGGCGAACAGGTCCTTGATCTCGGCGTTGACCGCGGCGGCGTAGTCCATCGCCGCCTCGGCGACGGTCGGGTAGTAATCGTTCTGCGCCTGCTGGCTCATGGTGAACGGGCCCGGCACGGTCATCTTCACCTTGCGCTGCGTGTGGCGGCGCAGGAACTTCAGGTCTTCGACCTCGACGGGATGCTTTCGGCGGATTTTTCCCACGATGCGCGGGACGGGATTGGGATGCCCGGAGCGATCGAGCGCGACGCCGGGATTGTCGATGTCGATCCCTTCGAGCGCGGTGGCGAAGCGGTTCGAATAGCTCTCGCGGCGGATTTCGCCGTCGGTGACGATGTCGAGTCCCGCATCCTCCTGCGCCTTGATGGCGAGAACGGTTGCGTCGTCCTGCGCCTCGGCGAGATAAGGCTGCGGGACACGCCACAGCTCCTTCGCCCGCACCCGAGGCGGAAAGCGGCCAGCGAGCTTGGCGCGGTCGATCAGCCATTCCGGTTGCGCGTAGGAGCCGACGAGCGTCGTTGGCAGAAGCATGTCCTTCCTCCCTCTTCCGTCCGCGAATCTTATGCCTTTTGTCTGCGGCATCCTGCCTTCATCGCGCCGCGGTAACAAGACTCGCATGCGGCGCCCTGCCGGTCCGGCCGCTTCTGACGGCGGCGGGACGCGAACATGGGGGAGCTTCAGCATTGGAAAGCGCGCTGGCGCTGAGTAGAGCGCGTGGCCGATGCGCCTGCGGTATATTGGCCCGGCCTTGCGGCGCATGGAGAGCGATTGGGAGCGGGTCGGGTATGGGCTTGTTATGGGGCGCCGCGAAGAAGGTCGTTGCCGACGACAGCATGTCGATCGCGCTGTTCAGCCTGTTCCTGGTATCGCTCGCCGGTCAGAGCCTGTCAGGGTGGTTCGCCTACAACGGCGCGCTGCAGGCGGGGCATTTCGACGAGATCGCGTTCGGCGCCTATTTGGGCGCCGGCAACTTCCTCGACGGCATGTTCAGCAACTGGGAGGCGGCGGTCTTGCAGTTGGCGGCGCTGATCGCCTTTGGCTCGGTGCTCCGCCAGAAGGGAGCGGCGCATTCCCGCAAAGCGGACGCCCTGAACCACAGGACACTGGAGTGGAAGTGGGGGCGGCGGGCCACGGCGAAGGAATGGATTTACGCCAACTCGCTCTCGTTGGCGTTTTTCGGCATGTTTGCGGCGACCTTCATGCTGCATGCTGTTTGGCGAGAAGAAGTACAACGAGGATCAGGCGCTCCGGCATCTGCCGCCGGTTTCGCTCGGCTCCTATGCCGGTTCGTCCAGCTTCTGGTTCTCGGTGTTCCAGTGTTGGGAGGCGGAATTTTTGGTCATCGGCGTCTATATCGTGCTCACCATCTTCCTGCGGCAGGATCATTCGTCGGAGTCCAAGCCGGTCGGCGCAAGCAATGAACAGACCGGCGGCAGCAACGAATAACGGATTGGCGGGCTCGACCGCTCCGGGAAAGGGCCATGGGCTGCTGGCGACCGGAAGCGCCGCGTCGCTCGCCGGCAATCCAGCGACCTGGCGAAGCGGCGGCTATAGCGCGAAATACGACGTGTGACGCGTGCGGAGGGCCAGGCCTGCGCCGCCATTACGCGGGCGAGGCGAAGGTTCCCGGGCTGTTCTGCGTCGCGCGCCACTCCGGCGTCCGCTCCTTCCGCGCCTCCCCGAGGGCGCGGCGCACGCCCTCGGCGTCGTAGTCCTTGGTGTAAACGGGCGAGCCGGGCTGTTGACGCCATGATTCGGCGATCGTTCCGGCGTCGACCGCGTCGAAACCGATCGCATCGATGAGGCGCGTGACCGTGGCCTTCGCCTTCGGATCGTCGCCCGAGATCGGCAGCGCGATGCGGCCGGGCGCGCCGGCCGGCTTGCCGTTCTCCAGGAGATGCTTCGCATAGATATTGTTGAACGCCTTGACGACAGGATGGCCCAGCACATGCTCGACGTAGCCGCTTTCGGTCATGCCCGCTTCGATCTCGTCGATGCGGCCATCGCGGTGGCGCGGATAGTAATTGTTTGTGTCGATGACGATCAGGTCCGGCCGCGCGCCGGTGAACAGGCCGTGCGGCAGAGCCTTGATCTCCTTCATCGGAATCGTGACGACGACGACCTCGCTGTCGCGCGCCGCCTCTTCGACGGTGGCCGGACGAGCCCCGGTTTCCCGGGCGAGGTCCTTCAGCGACTCGGGGCCGCGCGAATTCGCCACGGCGACCTCATATCCGGCCGCACGAAAGCGGCGCGTCAGTGTCCCGCCGATGTTGCCTGAGCCGATAATTCCGATCTTCATGACGATTTCCTCGAGTTGGCGCATGGGACCGGCTCGCGGCCGGCCCGCAGTCGCATCGTTCTTGAAGATAGTGAGGCGATCCCGCGCCGGAAGTAGTCAACGCAGCGGACCAAGCGCGGGGGATTGCGACGAGGGCTTCGGTCTCGGCTGATGCGTGCAGTGGCGAGGCAGGTTGCGCCCTTGACGCTGCGCTTCACGACATGCTCTCGGCCTCCACCTCGGCCTCCACCACCGTCATGATCCGCTCGCCCATTTCGACCTGGTCGCCGACATTGGCGATGAGTTCGGCGACGCGGCCGGCGAAGGGCGCGGTCAAGGCGTGCTCCATCTTCATCGCTTCGACGACCGCGAGGCGCTGGCCGGCCTCGACTGCGTCGCCCTCCGCGACATGGAGCGCGATGACGCGCCCGTTCATTGGTGCGCGCAGAGCCCCGTCTTCCTCGTCCGCCCCGCTGGCGGAACCCTCCAGGGGGTCGATCAGCGCGACGAACGCCTGCCGCCCGGCCGCGAAGGCGTAGACGCCGTCCTCCGTCTCGAACAGGGTGATCTCGGCATGGCCGCCGGCCGCGCCCATCCGCTTGCGGGTCGGCTCGAGCGCGTGGTCACCGGCGCCCACAGCATGCAGGCGCTCGGGCTTGCCGTCGATGAGGACGTCGAGGCCGAGCCGCCGGGCGCCAACGAGCTCAAACGAGTCCGCGACGCCCCAGGGATCGAAGGGCGCCAGCGGCGACGGATGAGAGGCATCGCGCCGCGCGATGAGACGCTTCGCCGCCGCCAGGATGGCGCGCGAGTCGGGGGCGTGCGGCGCCGCCCCGAGCCGCGCGAGATTGGCGTCGATGAAGCCGGTGTCGAACGCGCCGCCCGCCACCTCGGGGCTGCGCATGAGCGCGCGCAGGAACGCAAGATTGGTCTTCGGTCCGATCACGACGGCGTCGTCGAGCTCTTTGGTCAGCGCGGCAAGCGCCTCCGCGCGCGTTGCGCCATGGACGATCAGCTTCGCGATCATCGGATCGTAGAAGGGCGTGACGCTGTCGCCGGCGGCGACGCCCGTATCGACCCGCACGCCCGTAAAACCCTCTTCGCCGCTGAGGCTCATCGCGAGTATCCGGCCGGACGAGGGCAGAAAATTGTGTTCCGGGTCCTCCGCGTAAATGCGCGCCTCGATCGCGGCGCCGTTGCAGGCGATCTCGTCTTGTTTCAGTGGCAGCGTCTCGCCGGCGGCGACGCGAAATTGCCACTCGACGAGATCGAGGCCGGTGACCGCCTCGGTGACCGGATGCTCGACCTGAAGGCGGGTGTTCATCTCGAGGAAATAGAAGTCGTCCGGCCCCAAGCCGCGCGAAGCGTCGGCAATGAACTCGACGGTCCCCGCCCCGACATAGCCCGCCGCGAGCGCCGCATCGGTCGCGGCCTTCGCCATGGCGGCCCGCGTCTCCTCCGGCAGTCCCGGCGCAGGACACTCCTCGACCACTTTCTGACGCCGCCTTTGCAGCGAACAGTCGCGCTCGAAGAGATGCACGCAGTTGCCATGCGCGTCGGCGAAAACCTGAATCTCGATGTGGCGGGGCGAAGCGATAAGCTTCTCGATCAACACCCGCCCGTCGCCGAACGCGGCCTCGGCCTCGCGGCTTGCGCTCTCGAGCGCCGCGTCGAACTCCATATGCGCGTCGACCCGGCGCATGCCCCGCCCGCCGCCGCCGGCGATCGCCTTGATCAGCACCGGATAGCCGATCTCATAGGCCTTCTCGCGCAAAAACTTCGGACTCTGGTTGTCGCCATGGTAGCCCGGCACGACCGGCACGCCTGCTTTCTGCATCAGCGTCTTAGCGGAGTTCTTGAGGCCCATCGCGCGCATGGCCTCAGGCGGCGGCCCGACAAAGACAATTCCGGCCTCGGCGCACATCCCAGCAAACTCGGAGTTCTCGGACAGAAAGCCGTAGCCCGGATGCAGGCACTGCGCCCCGACATCGCGCGCGAGAGCCACGATGCCCACCGCGTCGAGATAGCCGTTCGCGCCCTCGCCGATCTCATGCGTTTCGTCCGCAAGCCGCGTGAACAAGGCGCCGCGGTCGGCGGGCGTGTTGATCGCGATCGTGCGAAGCATGAGCCGCTTCGCAGTTTTGATGATCCGGCAGGCGATCTCGCCGCGGTTGGCGATGAGGACATTTGCGAACATGGGCGGCTCCCGGATGGACCTGTCTACCCAACGCACGCATCGATGGCGAGGGTCACGCCGTGAGCGCCGCAGCCATCCTCTTGGTCCGCCAGAGCGAAATCTCTCCGAAGCAACGTTGTCGGTCTGTTAGGCCGCTGGGGAGCCATCGTGGCGCCCTCTTGTCTTGGGCAACGGGCGCGGGCTATGTCACTTCATCCCGACGCCATCAAGGGCTTGTTCGCAGTCGCTTGAGCCTCAACGATCGCGAACGGCGAGGCGTGGATCGGGCCCATGTTCCCGCCGACTTTCGCCTTCAAAGGCGCCGCCGCGTTCGGGATCGGCGTGCCGATCGGGCTCGGCCTCGTTCTCCTGTCGGCCAGGTAAAGGGAATTTGACGCGCCGCTGCTTCAGCGCGTCCTTCAAATCGCCGAATGTCAGAAAATCGTTCCGCGCCGCAGCCTCGACGCGACGGCGCGGGCCCGAGAATGTCACGAAAAGGCGCCAGAGTGAGCGGTCGCTCCTCATCCAGAATATGGACACCGCCGCCGATGACTTTGATCGACCAAGCCTTTTCCTTCCTCAGAGGCGCCAAGACCGCCGAACCGTGGCCGCCGGAGAAGCTTTCGCTGGCGCTTCAAGGCGGCGGCTCGTTCGGCGCCTTCACCTGGGGCGTCCTCGACCGCCTCCTGGAAGAGCCGGAGATCGGCTTCGACGCGGTCAGCGGCTCGAGCGCGGGCGCGGTCAACGCCGTTCTCCTGGCCTCGGGCATGATCGACGGCGGGCGGGAGGGCGCGCGAGCGAAGCTTTCCCAGTTCTGGAAGCGGATAAGCCGGGCGGCGGGGCTTCTGCCGATACCATCGCCGCTCGATGCTGGCCTCGAACTCATCATGCGGTCGATGTCCCCCTACCAGTTCAATCCGTTCAACGTGAACCCGCTGGGCGAGGCGCTCTCGGCCGAGGTCGACTTCGAGCGGCTGCGAACGCAATCGGACATCAAGCTCATGCTCGGAGCGACGCGCGTGCGCGATGGAACGCTCAAAATCCTGACGAACAGCGAGCTGACGGTCGACGCGGTGCTCGCCTCGGCCTGCCTGCCGCTCCTTCATCACACGATCGAACTCGACGGCGAGCCCTATTGGGACGGCGGCTACGCCGCAAATCCCCCGCTCCTTCCGCTCGTGCGGGCCTCGGAGGCGGCGCATGTGCTCGTTGTGCAGGTCACGCCGTCGACGTCGGAGCGGCTGCCGACGTCCGCGCGCGAAATCGCCGCGCGCATCGAACAGATCCAGTTCAACGCGACGCTCAACAGCGACCTCGAGACGCTCAAATACGGCAAGCTGATCGGCGCCACCGACAAGCTGCGACGGCTGCGCCTCGGGCGGATTTCGGTGGACGAAGAGCTCGCCGGGCTTGCGAGCGAGAGCGCCGCAAACCTCGGCTGGGAGTTCCTGGAACGCTTGCACGAGGGCGGCCGGTCGGCGACGGAGCTTTGGCTGAGGCGCGGCGTTCCCGAAGACACAAAGGCGCGGAAAGTTTCGCGCTTCCCGTTGCCGTTTTGATATCGGTCAATGATAGTCGTTGCCGGGCGAGCCTAAATGGCTCGCTAGTGTCTCAGCAGCGTGAGAAGCGCGCCGGTTAAGTTGGGGATTTAACGATGAAAATTCGCAATGTTGCTTCGTTGGGAGCGGCGCTCGTAGTGGGCGCGCTGGCCACTTCTGCGCTCGCGCAGTCGACCCAGGTCGGCTCGCTCAGCTGCGACGTTTCGGCGGGCGTGGGCATGATCCTCACGCAGAAGCAGACTATGACCTGCCTGTTCACGCCGACCAACGGCGGTCAGCCCGAGCCCTATCTCGGGCGCATCGACGAGTTCGGCGTCGCAATTGGCGCCGTGAACCAGGGTCAGCTCGTCTGGGCCGTGATCGCTCCGTCGTCAGGCCTCCCGCGCGGGGCTCTGTCGGGAACTTATGGCGGCGTCGGCGCCCAGGCGACTGCCGGCGCCGGCGTCGGGGCGAACGTGCTTATCGGCGGCAATGGCCGCGCTTTCTCGTTGCAGCCGGTTTCGATCCAAGGCCAGACGGGACTGAACATCGCAGGAGGGGTCACGACGGTCACATTGCTGCCGCCTCCGCCACCGCCGACGAGGTGAGCCAAGGACGGCGGCAGCGGCTCGATCAGGAACTTGAGCTCGTCGCTGAATAAACGCGCCGAGCTTGGCTAAAGCGCAGGAGTCGGGCAGAGTCTTGTCGAGGAGGCGGGCCGGGACAATCGGGTTTCGAAGGAGAGCGGCAAATGACGCACGACGATCAATCGGAACGGACGGCGGCCGCAGCGGCGCTTTCGGCGGCCGCGAAGCACGCCCAGCAAGCGATGGACAGCGCCAAGGAGCTTGTCGCCGGAGCCGACCTCGACCATCTGCGCGCGAAGGCCACGAACGCCGCAGCAGGGCTTTACCGGGGCGGGCGCGATTTGCTCTCCAACCCGGACGAACTGTCGAAAGCCAAGGACCAGCTCGCGGAATCCATCCGCAAGAATCCGCTCGCCGCAGTCGGGATCGCGTTCACGGCGGGGCTGCTCCTCGCCCTGCTCACTCGCGGTTGAGCGATGGGAAATGAGATCGTCGCCTTCGCTCGTGCGCGGGCAAGGGCCGCAGTCCGCCGCGCCGCTGTTCCCGCGGCCTTTGCGGTTGTGGGCGCGCTGTTCGTCCTCTTCGCCGTCGCCGGCCTGTTTGCCGCCCTGTTTTTCTGGCTGGAGCCCGCGCTTGGCCCGATCTCCGCCTGCCTTATTGTCGCGGCGGTCGCGCTCCTCCTCGCGATCATCGCCTTTCTGCCGCTCGCCTTCAGGCGCAAGCGCGCTCCGCCGCCGCCGGCCGACGCCGCCCTGCCCCAGTTCATTTCGCTGCTGGCGCGATCCGCGCCGAGTCTCTCGCCAAAGCATCTAGTCGCGACCGCGGCGTTGCTGGCGGTCGCGCTCCTGTTCTCCGCCCGCGGACAGAAGAAGTAGGGCCGCGCGGCAGCCCTATTGCGTTCGATCGCGGGCATTCGGCCGCGCGAGCAGCACGATCCTCATTCGACGAAATAGTCCTCGTCGATTTTCTTGATCTCATACACGTCCTTCACGCGCACGCCGACGCGATGGCGGATCATCAGCTTGGCGAGTTCCGGTCCGTCGATCAGCACGACCCTCTTCGACACGCGGGTGATGAAGTCGTAGGCCGTCGATGGAAAATAGGACGTGGTCACGAACACGCCCTTGGTCGCCCTGTGCCCCTCCAGTCCGCCAACGAAATCGCGGACTTCGCGCACCGGCACGCCGGTTTCCGGATCGAGGCGCTTGGCCTGCACGTAGACGACGTCGAGCCCGAGTTCGTCCTCTTTGATGACGCCGTCGACCCCGCCGTCGCCGGCCCGCCCGAGCGCCCGGCCCATCTCGACCCGGCCGCCGCCGTAGCCCATGCGCACCAGAAGATCGATGATCAGGCGTTCGAAAAAGCTCGGGCTGAAGGCATGCACGCGTTCGATGATCTCGCGCACAAGCTCGGTGTCGAGCAGTTCGAAACTGGAGGCCAAGAGCTCCTCCGGGCTCTCGCGACTGGCCGCCGGCCCCACATACTGCTCAGTCTTCTGCTGGGTCCGCCACGCGACGAACTCGGGAAAGCGTTCGAGCACGCCGACGTCGATCTCGCCGACGCCTTCGGCCAGGAGTCCGCGCCCCCGGTCGGTCGCGCGGCAATATCCGCGCCGCGGCATCTCGATCAGCCCCGCCTTCGACAGGTAGGAGCGAGCCCAGTTCAGCCGATTCGAAAGGACCGTCTGGTTGCCGCTCGGCAACAGGCGCGCACGGTCCTCGACGGAAATCCGCAAGGATTTCACGACCCCGTCCTCGAGCGCGCCGATGCTCGTTTCCTCGCGGCGCTGGCCCAGCATCTGCAAGGTCGGCAGCATGAGCTGCTGAAAGCTCGGCAAACCTGCTTGCCGGTAGGGCTCCCGGTTCTGCTCTACATGCGAAAGACGCCGAACCGGGTCGGCCTGGGGCGCTCGTTGAGAGTCGCTGAAAACGCCAGGGAGAGCACGCGCCGAGTCTCCTGAGGCGTAACAATCCCATCGTCCCACAGACGGGCGGTCGCGTAATAAGGCGACCCCTCCGTCTCGTATTTCGCCCTGATCGGCGTCTTGAATGCTTCTTCCTCTTGCCTCGACCATTCTCGCCCTTCCCCCTCAAGTGCGTCTCGGCGCAGCGTCGCAAGGACGCTCGCCGCCTGCTCCCCACCCATGACGCTGATGCGCGCGTTCGGCCATGTGAACAGGAAGCGCGGCCCATACGCGCGTCCGCACATGCCGTAGTTCCCTGCCCCAAAGGAACCGCCGACAATCAGCGTAATCTTCGGCACGTTCGCGCAGGCGACCGCGGTGACGAGCTTGGCGCCGTCCTTCGCGATGCCGCCCGCTTCGTAGCGTTGCCCGACCATGAAGCCCGAAATGTTCTGCAGAAAGAGAAGCGGCACGCCGCGTTGCGCGCAAAGCTCGATGAAATGCGTTCCCTTCAGCGCGCTGTCCGAGAACAGGACTCCGTTACTGGCGAGAACGCCGATTAGCATGCCAGACAAGCGCGCGAATCCGGTGATAAGCGTCGTTCCATAGCGCGGCTTGAAGGCGTCGAACTCCGACCCGTCGACGATGCGAGCGATGATCTCGTGCGCATCGACCTGCTTGCGCAGGTCGATTGGCGCGATGCGCATGAGCTCCTCCGCCGGATAGAGCGGCTCGACCGGCTTCATCCATTCGATCGCGCGTTTCGGCCCGCGGTTGAGATTGCCGATGGCGCGCCGCGCGAGCGCGAGCGCATGCGCATCGTCCCGCGCAAGCGTGTCGGCGACGCCCGAGACGCGCGTGTGCAGGTCGCCGCCGCCGAGCTCCTCCGCGCTCACCGTCTCTCCCGTCGCCGCCTTCACGAGCGGGGGACCAGCGAGAAAGATGGTCCCCTGCTTCTCGACGATGATCGTTTCGTCCGACATCGCCGGCACATAGGCGCCCCCCGCGGTGCACGAGCCCATCACCACGGCGATCTGCGCGACGCCGGCCGAGGACATCCGCGCCTGATTGTAGAAGATGCGGCCGAAGTGCTGACGGTCGGGAAACACCTCGGCTTGATGGGGCAGATTGGCGCCACCGGAATCGACGAGATAGACGCAGGGCAAACGGTTCTCCGCCGCGATTTCCTGCGCCCGCAGATGCTTCTTGACCGTCATCGGGTAATAGGCGCCGCCCTTGATCGTCGGATCATTGGCGATGATCATCGCCTCGCGGCCGCGGATGACGCCGACTCCTGCGACCAGCCCCGCGCCATGCACGTCGCCCTCGTACATGCCGAATGCGGCGAGCGCGCCGATTTCGAGAAAAGGCGAGCCGGGATCGATGAGCCGCGCAACGCGCTCGCGCGTCAAGAGCTTGCCGCGCCCGACGTGACGCTCGCGCGCTCGCACCGAGCCGCCCTCGGCGGCCGCGCGCCGCCGGGTCTCCAGTTCCTCGATGAGCTTCCCCCAGCCCTCGAGGTTCGCTTCGTCCTCATCCGTCGCAGCCCCAAGCCCACTCTTCAACCGCGTCATCACGCCCGCTTTCCCGGGTCCCAATTCCCAGGACGACCGATGACGCGCATGGCCCCCCGACGCGCCGCCGTTCGTTCATCCTGGAACCATGCCCGTTGCCAATTCAATAACTTGACGTAGAGGAATGTTCTTATCTGCTTATTAGGCCGCCTGCACGACTGGCCGCGTCTCGTTGATCTTCGCATAGTCGATGTGGCGCATGCCCTCCTCATCGACCCAGATGATGTCCTCGTACTCGTGACCGAAGCGCACGTCCTGTGCGGCGATAACGTCGCGGGCGTGAACGATCTGGCTCGAGGTCTCGTCAAAGCCGACAATGCTGACGACGAAATTGATCTCGCTCGCCGTGAGCGTCTCCTCGTCCATGCCATAGAGCGGGCTGTCGCCGTCGATCGGGTGGAACAGGACCCAGCTCAGAGCGAGCGTCGGGTTTTCGGACTTGAGGAGCCGCATCGGCTGGAACCCGACCAGCCGCTTGCCCTCCAGCGAAACGCTCGGCCCGATCATCCAGGTTTTCGCGGTCGCCTCGCTGATGAAATTGCTGCGCGCGTTGGCGAGGCGAAACATGAGCGTCGGGACCCCGTTATACGGGGTGACGACTGGATACCGGGCGAACAGGATGCGCGCGCGGGGGCGGGAAATGCGCGCGAAGACGAGCCCCGTCATCATCGCGATAAGCATCAAGCCGATGAAGTTCTCGGTGGTGGCGACGATGTGGCCGTAGGCGGTCTGCGGATGCATGTCGCCGTAGCCGACGGTCGAGATCGTCTCGACGCTGAAGAAGAAGAGATCGGAGAGGCCCTCGCCCGCGTTGGCGATCGGCTTATCGCCGAGATCGTAGATGAGGGCGAACACGAAATTGAGCCCCACGAACGCCACGGCGAGCGCCGCGATGAACATAGACCACGAGGCGGTCATCGCGTTGAAATAGACGTCCTTCCAGAGGTTGCTCTCGAGGCCCTCGGCGATGATGCGCCGGCCGCCGACCCTGCGCAGCCGCGGGCGCGGACCGCGCGTCCCGCGCCAGAGCCACCCGTTTCCGTCGCCTGAGCTCAACGCGGGCCGGCCCCGTCAGATCGCTTCGTATTTCTCGATCCGCCACGGCTCGGCTTCCGCGTCGGCGATCCAGGCCTTCCATGCGGGCAGCCCCATCATCGCCTCCATGTAAGCGCGCGTCGTCTTCGCGACCGGGATGTCGTAGGCGTGGAAGCGATTGACGACGGGGGCGAACATCGCGTCCGCGGCCGAGAAGCGGCTGAAGAGGAAAGGCCCGGTCCGGCCGAAAGCCTCCCGCGCCTCAGCCCAGGCCGCTTCGATCCGCGCGACGTCGGCGCGCACGTCGTCGCCAAGCGCGATCGACTTCGGCTTGCGGCGGAAATTGGTCGGGCAGGCCTGCCTCAGCGCCATGAAGCCGGCGTGCATCTCGTTCGCGAGCGATCGGGCGAGCGCCCGCGCCGCCCTGGCCCTCGGCCAGATCGCCTTCTCGGGAAACGCCTCGGCGACATATTCCATGATCGCGAGCAACTCCCAGACGGCGACCTTGCCGTCATGCAGCGAGGGGCACTTGGCGGTCGGCGCGTATTTCAACATGTTCGCCCTCGTGTCGGGCAGATCCATCGGAATCACGGCCTCCTCGAACGGGATCTTGAAATGGGCGAGCAGGATCCAGGGCCGCAGCGACCACGACGAGTAGGCCTTGTTGGCGACGATCAGCTTGAGCGGCATGTGCGGGGGTCCCTGGCGGCGGTTCCGATCTTCGTTGCCTGGGATTGATCGACGGGCGATAAAGGCGAGTCAAGTCGGCTGCGCCCGGGTGGAGCGGTTCAGTCTCGCGCACTTCGCCTTGGGCAGATAATGTCCCGGCAAGCGAAGATAGGGCATCGGTTATTCCACGGACGGGCACCATGGCCGCATTCGTAATTTCCGATGTATCCGCACGAGATGACGAGGCGCTGCAGACGTATCGAACACGCGCTGCGGATTCGATAACCAAATATGGCGGACGGTATCTTGCTCGCGGTGGCGACGTCCACGTGTTGGAGGGGGCTTGGAACCCGCAAACGATTATCATCGTGGAATTTCCAAGTGTCGAACAGGCGCGAGCCTGGTATCGCTCTCCTGAATACGCATTTGCGCTTGAAGTGCGTGACGCCGCTCTCATCCGCAACCTTATTCTTGTTGAAGGCGTCAGCGAACATCGGCGAAGTCCATCCGATGGAACGGCTGCTCAGCGTTGAGGCGAGGCCGAGTTTCAAACTGAGTCGCCGCCGGCCGCCGCATTGACCCTTGCATGTCTTAGCCTCAATACGCGGTTGCGTCAGCCGGAGCATTCCCTTGTCTGCGAAGAACGTCGCGCTGGTCGTCGCCGCCGCGGGTCGCGGAACCCGGCTCGGCGCGGCGCGGCCGAAGCAATATCTGCCTTGCGCGGGAAGGCCGCTTCTCGCCCATACGCTCGAGGCCTTGACCGCGGCGTGGCCGTTCTCGGCCATAACCGTCGCGATCAGCGCCGACGACCGCGCGCTCTACGACGAGGCGCTGGCCGATCTCGCCTCGAAGCCTGCGGCGGCGATCGGGCCGCCTGCGATCGGCGGCGCGACCCGGCAGGAGAGCGTGCTCGCGGGGCTCGAGGCGCTCGCCGCCCACGCGCCCGACATCGTGCTCATTCATGATGCGGCGCGCCCCTTTCCCTCGCGCGAGCTCGTCGCGCGCGCGGTCGCGGCGGCGGAAGCTCATGGCGCGGCCGCGCCGGGGACGCCGATGAGCGACACGATCAAGCAGGTCGACGGTGCGGGACGCGTGCTCGCGACCCCGCCCCGCGCGGCGCTTCGGGCCGTGCAGACGCCGCAGGCGTTCCGCTTCCCGCTCATTCTCGATGCGCACAGGCGCGCGGCGACAGAGGGGGTCGCGGGCCTTACCGACGACGTCGCCGTCGCCGAATGGGCGGGCGCGCCGGCTTATGTGTTTGAGGGCGACGCCAACAACCTCAAGGTGACGACGATGGAGGACTTGCGCGCGGCCGAGGCGCGGCTCATGGGCGCGGCGAACGAGACGCGGGTCGGCCAGGGGTTCGACGTCCACGCCTTCGCGCCCGGCGATCACGTCTGGCTCTGCGGCGTCCGCGTGCCGCACACGCAAGCTTTAAGCGGACATTCGGACGCGGACGTGGGCCTGCATGCGCTCGCCGACGCGATCTACGGCGCGCTCGCCGACGGCGACATCGGCACGCATTTTCCCCCCTCCGACCCGCAATGGAAGGGCGCGCCGTCACACCTGTTCCTCGCGCACGCGGCGGACCGCGTCCGGGCGCGCGGCGGCTTCATCGTCCATCTCGACTTAACGCTGATCTGCGAAGCCCCGAAGATCGGCCCGCATCGCGACGCCATGCGCGCCCGCATCGCCGAGATCGCTTGCCTCGACATCGGCCGCGTCGCGGTCAAGGCGACGACGACGGAGCGCCTGGGCTTCACCGGCCGCGCCGAAGGCATCGCCTGCATTGCGACGGCGACGGTGCGGCTGCCGTAGGCTGTCACCCCCGCGAAAGCGGGGGTCCAGGGACGCCGCCTTGGACGTCGAACATGGTGACTGTCGAAAACGGCTGCGGCGGTTCAGGATGCCCGCGTTCGCGGGCATGACAATAAAGGTTGTCGCCCGCGAAAGCGGGCCCAGGGACGTGGCGCTGATCGCGTCCGCAGCACGCGTTGACATCATGATGCTTTCGCCATAGCATCAAGACATGCGGACGACTCTCACCCTCGATGACGACGTGGCGGCCAAGCTCAAGGCGGAATCGCGCCGCTCCGGCCGGCCCTTTAAGGAGATTGTCAACGAGACGCTGCGCAGCGGTTTGGCGAACCGACGCGCTGTCACCCACCGACAAGCCTTCAAGATCACGTCCCGCGATCTCGGCGATCTGAGGCCTGGGCTCTCCCTCGACAACGTGGCGGAGCTCATCGAGCAGGCGGAGGGATCGCTTCATCGATGATTCTCGTCGACGCGAACCTGCTGCTTTACGCGTATCACCCGAGAGCGGAGCAGCATGAGAAGAGTCGCGCCTGGCTCGAAAAGGCGCTCTTCGGGCCTGAGCTCGTCCGCTTCGCCTGGCTGACGCTATGGGCCTTTCTGAGGATCGCTACGAACCCGCGCGTATTCGAGCGTCCGCTTTCCAATGCTGAGGCCGAGGCAGCGATCTCCTCCTGGCTCGCCCTGCCGGCAGCCGGCATTGTCGAGCCCGGCGAGCGGCACTGGGACATTCTGCGCGGCCTTGTGCGCGACGGCCAGACCGCCGGTCCGCTCGTCATGGACGCAGTCCTTGCCGCGATCGCCCTGGAACATGGCGCCACGCTGTGTACGACCGATCGTGACTTTTCGCGGTTTCCGAGGCTCAGGTGGATGAATCCGCTTATAGCGAGCGGCTGACGCGCGATGCACGGGCATACGCGTGGAAGGGCTTGCGCGTCCGTGGACCCCTCGCGACGGCGATGGTCCGGCTGCCGGCCAAATAGGCGGACTTGGCCGGGTATTCGTGTTAGGCTCATGGTGGCGGAGGTTCGCCCATGAGCGAGATCCGGAAGATCGCCGCGATCCTGGTCGCCGATGTGGTCGGCTACAGCCGTCTCGCCGGCGCGGATGAGGATCGTACGCTGTCGCGCCTCAGGGGCCTGCGCAGCGACCTGATCGACCCCGGCATCGCCGCCCATCACGGGCGTATCGTCAAGCGAACCGGCGACGGCAGCCTGATCGAGTTCCGCAGCGTAGTCGACGCGGTGCGCTGCGCGATCGAAGTGCAGAACGGCCTCATCGAGCGCAACGCCGGCCTGCCGCCCGAGCGCCGCATCGAGTTTCGCGTCGGCGTCCATCTCGGCGACGTCGTCGAGGAGAGCGACGGCGATCTCATGGGCGACGGCGTCAATATCGCTGCGCGGCTGGAGGGGATCGCCAAGCCCGGCGCAATCTGCCTCTCCGAGGATGCCTATCGCCAGGTCAAGGGGCGGCTCGATCTCGCTGTCACCGATCTCGGCCCGACCCAACTCAAGAACATTGCCGAGCCGATTCGGGTCTTTTCGCTCGAAGTCGGCGCGGCGGCGACGGCGAAATCCGCGCCGGCCCCTGCGGGCCAAAAATCCGGTCCGCCGCGCCTTTCGCTCGTCGTCTTGCCCTTCGCCAACATCAGCGGCGACCCGGAGCAGGAGCATTTCGTCGACGGGATCACGGAGAGCCTCACGACCGACCTATCGCGGATTCGGGGCGCTTACGTCGTCGCCCGCAATACCGCGTTCGCTTACAAAGGAAAGCCGCTCGACGTGAAGACGATCGGGCGCGAGCTGAACGTCCGCTATGTCCTCGAGGGCAGCGTTCAACGCGGCGGAAACCGCCTGCGCGTCAACGTGCAGCTCATCGACGCCGAAACGGGCAATCATCTCTGGGCCGAGCGGTTCGATAAGCCCCTCGCCGATCTCTTCGACATGCAGGACGAAATCGTCGCGCGCCTGGCGGGCGCGCTGAACGCTGAGCTCATCGCGGCCGAGGCCCGCCGCGCGGAACGGGCGGCAAACCCTGACTCGATGGATCTCTATTTTCAGGGTATGGCCTGGCTCAATAAGGGTATTACCCCTGACACTGTGGCGCAAGCGCGCGGGTTTTTCGATCGCGCGCTCGCTGCCGATCCCGACAATGTCGACGCGCTCGTCGGATCGGCGGTCGCCGATGTGAGGGCGGGCTCGCTCCTATCTGTCGCCGATCCCACCGCGCTCTTCGCGGCGGCCGAAGCGAAGTTGACCAAAGCCTTGTCCTCGGTCCCGGACCATGCGCGCGCGCATTTGGTCTTGGGGTATGTCGACATACAAACCAAGCGCGCCGCCGAGGGCATCGCCGAATGTGAACATGCGTTGGCGCTCGATCGAAATCTTGCCAACGCGCACGCCGCTGTCGGATCGGGTAAGATTTTCATCGGTCGCGCCGTAGAAACCGAGGCGCACATTACGGAGGCCCTACGCCTCAGTCCGCGCGATACGCTGGCTTTCGCCTGGATGACCTACGCGGGCATCGCGAAGAACCGCCTCGGCAGCTACGAGCAGGCGGTCACATGGTTTCGAAGGGCGATCGAGGCCAACCGGAACTATCCGGTTCCATATTTTGCGTTGGCTGCCGCCCTCGCGCACCTTGGTCGACTGGACGACGCGCGTTCCACGGTCAAGACCGGTCTCGCGCTCAACCCAACCTTCACCGTCTCCCGCGCCCGCGCCGCCTGGACGGCGATGAGCGACGACCCGATTTATCTGGCCGGGCTCGAGCCCGTACTCGAGGGCCTTCGCAAGGCCGGAGTCCCCGAGCAATGACCGCCGCCGCCCGATCGTGGTCCGGATGCGGAAGACGCCGTCCGTGATCAGCGCCGATGAGCGCTCGAACGGCTTGACCGTCGTGCCGCACGCCTTGAACGCCCGGTCCGCCGCGAGGTTGAGCCAGACGCCCGCCAGGATCGGAGCGACGCCCAAGGCCCGCCACGGCCACGCCAGGACCGACGCGACCGGTAGGAGATAAGCGAGCCCCGCGATCAGCGCGAGACTCCCCAAGAAATAGGACGGCGGCAGCAACCGCTTCGTCATCGCCCCACGCACGAGCCCCTCCTCATGTCCCCCGCCCGACCTTCTCGTAGACGATTTCGTAGGACGTGTAGCCCGCCTTTTCGTAGGCGCTGTTGGCTGCAAGCGAGCTGAGGCTGCGCCGCCGCCTTTAAGGCTTTTCACAATCTTTGCCGCAAATGATTGCAGATTAGCGGAATATCGGCTATATTGACCGTCAAGCAGGACTCCGATCCCCGAGTGAAACCCGAAGACGCTCCCGCCGCCAAGGCGAATTTGAACAGGTTACGCTTGATGAATGGCCCTTCGGCCCTTCGCCCTTCTTGAGGGACGAGGAGGGGATGAAGAAAAAAAAATTTTTCGCAGAATCGCCCGTAACCCTTTGAAAAGGCTCGATTCGGACGAGAGAATCCAAGGAAATCCAAGTCCATTTCCAAGGAAATCCAAATTTCTTGAGGCGGGAGAATTCGAAGGAATTTCAATGATTTGCATATTCGGCCGTGGAAGTCGAAGGGAGAGAATCCAAGGTTTTCCAAATCGCCCATAACAAGCATAGTCAATCAGTGTAATATCCGCGCCCTCCCCGCCCGGGCGGTCTCCGCGCTGTCGCGGCGATCGTGCTTGCTGACCGCCGGCGTCCCTTCTGGCGTATAGAAGCCGTCGAAGCGAACGCGCGGCGCACGCGGAGTCCAATGGAATGTCGCATCCCTCGGCCGGCGCGCTTTCGGTTCGCGTCTACTACGAAGACACGGACTTTTCCGGTCGCGTCTATCACGCCTCCTACCTGCGGTTCCTCGAGCGCGGACGCACCGAGTGGCTGCGCGTACGCGGATTCACGCATCTGGACTTTGCGCACTCAGGGATCGTCTTTGCGGTGCGCTCCCTGCAAGTCGAGTTTCTCGCGCCGGCGCTGATCGACGATCTTCTATCGGTGGAGACACGCGTCGCGACTTTGCGCAGAGCATCGATCGAGTTTCAGCAGCGGATCCTTCGCCGCGACAAGGTGCTCGTCGTCGCCACCGTGCTGGTCGTCGCGATTCGCAACGACCGCCCGGCGCGCCTACCCGCGTCGCTGCGCGAGACTTTGTGATCGTCCGGCTGCGCTACGCCTCGCCCGCGCGGACCAGCTCCTCGATCAGCCGCGCGACCTCGCTGCGCGCCTCGAAATGCGGCATGTGGCCGATCTTCGGAAAACGATGCAGCGCGACGAGCCCGCTCAGATTCTCGGCGTGGTGGGCGGGGGTGATCCGGTCCTCGAGGCCAAAGACGACCTTGACCGGCATTTGCGGCGCGGCGAGCGCATCGCGAACGTCGATCGCCTGCCGCCCGTCGACGAGCAGCGCGCTCACGAGCCGACGCTGCGCCGCGACAAGCGGCTGCGCCTCGCGCTGGCGTAAGGTCGCGCCGGCCATCGCGGCGCCGAGCGACGCGGGGTCGGTGACGAGCAGGTTCAGCCACGGCGCGATGCTCGCTTCCGTATCGGCCTGGAGGAAGCCTTCGAAGAACGCCGGGTTGGTCTCCTCGCCTAAGCCCGCCGGCGCGATCAGCATCATGGACAGCGCTTTGACGCCCGGCGCCTGCGAGAGCGCCGCCGCGACCGCGCCGCCGAGCGAATGACTGACGAGATGGGCGCGCGCCGCGCCTTCCTCGATCATCGCCGCGCGCGCGGCCTCGACGAGCGCCTCGAAGCTCGCCTCCTCGCCGAGCGGCGAGAGGCCATGCCCGGGGAGGTCGATCGCGAGCGCCGCCCGCGACTCGGGCAGAAGGCGGCAAAGAGGGCGCCAGGCGCTCAGATCGGCGCAGAGCCCGTGGATGAACACGATCGGCGCCTCCTGCGGCGCGCCCTGCCCCCGCTGCAGCCACTCGCGATTGACGTGTAAGGCCCGCCCCATGTCCTCTAAGATGCGCTCGAGGTCGCGCTTCTGGATGCGCCCGTTCGGACCCGATCCCTTCGCGTCGTGAAGGCGCAGGCCGCGCTCCCGCGCGATGCGCCGTGCGGCCGGCGTCGCGCGGAGGGCGAGCGGAGCCTTGGCAGATGCCTTGTCAGAGGCTCGCCCTTCGACGGGCGCAGGCGCGCTTCGCGCCGGCGGGACGGTCGCCTCCGCGCGCGGCGGCGTGAAATCCTCGCCGTCGGTGACGATCCAGCCGATGCAGGCGCCGACCGGCAGCACGTCGCCTTCACCCGCGGCGACGAAGCGCAAGACGCCCGAGGCCGGGGCGTCGACCTCCATCGCGGCTTTGTCGGTCTCAATTTCGAACAGGGTCGCGCCTTTGACGACATGCGCGCCCTCGGAGGCGCGCCAGCGGCCCATGCGGCCGCTCGTCATGTCCATGTCGACGCGCGGCATCACGATCTCGTGCGCCAAGTTTTTGGTCTCCTCAGACTTCGCTACAGGGCGAGGCGCCGCGCCGCGGCGACGATGTCCTCGACCTGCGGCACGGCGGCCTTTTCCAGGACGGGACTGTAGGGGATCGGCGCCTCCGCGCCGCCGAGCCGCATGATCGGCGCGTCGAGATAATCAAACGCCTCGCTCTCGGCGATCAGAGCCGAAATCTCGGCGCCGAGCCCAAGGGTCTTCACCCCCTCATAGACCGCGAGCAGGCGCGCCGTCTTCTTCACGCTCGCGATTATGGTCGCCCCGTCGATCGGCCGCAGCGACCTCAGGTCGATCACCTCGGCGTCGATCCCCTCCTTGGCCAGAATTTCGGCCGCTTCGAGCGCCCGGTGAACCATGATCGCCGAGGCGACGATCGTCATGTCACGGCCTCCGCGCCGGACGACGGCCTTGTCGAGCGGGGTCTCGTAGGCGCCCTCGGGAACGAGCCCCTTCGTCTTGTAGAGAAGCTTGTGCTCGAACACGATGACCGGGTCCGGGTCCCTGATCGCGGCGATGAGCATGCCCTTGACGTCCTCCGGCGTCGACGGCTCGACGACCTTCAAGCCCGGCACGTGCGCATACCATGCCTCGATGCTCTGGCTATGCTGCGCGGCGCCGCCGAGTCCGGCGCCGGTCGGCATGCGGAAGACGACCGGCACGTTGGCGGCGCCGCCCAGCATGTAGCGCAGCTTCGCCGCCTGATTGACGATCTGCTCCATCGCCAGCATCGAGAAGTCGGAGAACTGGAATTCGTAGACCGGCAGCATGCCGGTCAGCGCCGCGCCGACCGCGACGCCTGCGCCGCCGAGCTCGGAGATCGGCGTGTCCATGACCCGCTCTTCGCCGAAGCGCTCGACGAGATCGCCCGTGACCTGGAAGGCGCCGCCGTAAACGCCGATGTCCTCGCCCATGAGAAAGACGCGCTCGTCATTCTCGAGCGCGATGGCGAGCGCTTCGCGGATCGCCTCGGCGTAAGAGAGTTCGCGCGCGCTCATCACGCCCGGACCCCGGCCGGGGAATATACGTCCCGCGTCACTTCCGCGGGGGAAGGCCAGGGGCTTGCGCTCGCCGCCGCGACCGCCTCCGCCATCTCTTGCTCGACGTCGGCGCCGATTTCGGCGACTTCAGCCGCGGACGCGAGGCCCAGCGCCTCGATCTCAGCCTCGAAGCGCGCGATCGGATCGCGCGCCTTCCACGCCTCGATCTCCTCGCGCGGCCGGTAGCGGTTGCGGTCCGAGCGCGAGTGGCCGCGCGTGCGGTACGTCTTGGCCTCAATCAAGGTCGGACCGTCGCCGGCGCGCGCGCGGTCGGTCGCCGCGAACGAGGCTCCTGCGACGGCGGCGAAGTCGTTGCCGTCGACGATCACGCCCGGCATGCTGTAGGCGCTCGCGCGCTCGGCGACATTGGCGACCGAGGTCGAGCGCGTGATCGCCGTCGACATCGCGTATTGGTTGTTCTCACAGACGAACACGACCGGAAGCTTCCAGATCGAGGCAATGTTGAGCGACTCGTGGAACGCGCCTTCGTTGTTGCCGCCGTCGCCGAAGAAGGCGACCGCGACCGCGCCGGTTTTTCGCTTTTTCGCGCTGAGCGCCGCTCCGACCGCGATCGGTAGGCCGCCGCCGACAATGCCGTTGGCGCCGAGATTTCCCCTGGCTGGCTCGGCGATATGCATCGACCCGCCGCGGCCCTTGCAATAGCCGCTTTCCCGCCCGAGGAACTCGGCGAACATCGGCGTCAGACAGGCGCCCTTGGCGATGCAATGGCCATGCCCGCGATGGGTGGAGGTAATGTAATCCGCGTCGGACAGGCTCACGCAGATTCCGACCGCCGTCGCCTCCTGCCCGATCGACAGGTGCATGGTTCCGTAGCTTAAGCCGCGAATGTAGGAGTCTTCGGCGGCCTCCTCGAAGCGGCGAATGCGGTGCATCCGCCTCAGGGCTTCGAGCATATCGCTGCGGGAAAGGCGATCATAGACTTCGGGACGGTTGGCGTTGGCGACGGCGACTTTGGCGATCGAGGTCAAACGAGGAACTCCGAGGGACGGGTTTGCGCGCGGTAGCGGGGGAAGCCGGGAACTTTTGTATTGGATAAGGCGCAAACGTTCAATCCGGATCGGGGCGTCGCGGTCCCGTCGTTCGCGGCATTCCGGGGGTAGCCTGATAGAACTCGCCTATCAGTCGATCGGAACTGAGGCGGGATGACAAACCAGAAATTCGCGTCCAATGTGGCAAGGCTAGGGAGGAAATACCGATGACCAAAGTCGTCATGAAGTCACTGTTGCTGGGGTCGATTTGCGCCGCCGCGTTCGCATTGGCAGGGGCTGCCGCAGCGCAGGAAGTCACTAACGCGTCCAATGGAATGGCGCAAAAGGCCGCCGTCACGCCAGTGTCACAGAAGGAACTCGACAGCGCCGCGCGCGACGGGACGAATTTCCTTCACACGAACGGAAATTACGAGCAGACAAGGTTTTATCCCAACGCGCAAATCAACCGCTCCAACGTCGGCCGGTTGCATCCGGCCTGGATCTTCCAGACGGAAGTGAAGGAATCCCTGGAGACGTCGCCGATCGTCGTCAACGGCGTGATGTACGTCACGACTTCGTTCAGTCACGTCTATGCGCTCGACGCCAAGACCGGCGCCGAGATCTGGCATTTCAAGCCGAAGCTCGGCCCGGTCACGACCTTCTGCTGCGGGCCCAATAACCGTGGCGTCGCCGTCTACAACGACCGGGTCTATGTCGGCACGCTCGACGCCAAGCTGGTCGCGCTCGACGCCAAGACCGGTTCGGTCGTATGGGAGCAGCAGGTCGGCGACCCTGAAAAGGGCTACAGCGAGACGATGGCCCCGACTGCGGTCAAGGGCAAGATTCTGATCGGCACCAATGGCGGCGAATATGGCATCCGCGGCTTCGTGAAGGCCTACGACGCCAACGACGGCAAGCTCCTCTGGACCTTCGACACGATCCCGGAGAACTCCGTCGGCGTCTGGGCGACCAAGGACGCGACGGGCCGCGACTTGCATCGCGACATCGACGCCGAGAAGGCCGCGCTCGCCAAGAACGGCGATCCCTACAAGACGCTCGGCGGCGGCGTATGGCAGAACCCATCGGTCGACGAGGCGACGAACAGGATCTACTTCGTCGTCGGCAATCCCTCACCCGATCTCGACGGCGCAATCCGTCCCGGCGACAACCTCTATACCGACTCGCTCGTCTCGGTCGATCTCGACACCGGCAAGTACGTCTGCCACTTCCAGTACATTCCGCATGACGTGTGGGACCTCGACGCGGTCAGCCCGACCGTGCTCGTCAACGCGGCCGACAAAAGCGGCCACATGATCCCGGCGGTCCTGCACGCGGGCAAGATCGGCTACGTCTTCGTGAACGACCGCAAGGACTGCAGTCTCATCCGCGTCTCCGAGCCGATGGTGTCGCAGAAGGACCGGTGGACGCTGCCGACGCCGACCCAGCCGCTCGACTCCAAGTCGGCGAAGATGTTCCCGGGCGCGAACGGAGGCGTCGAATGGTCGCCGATCACAACCGATCCGGCGCACAATATGGCCTACGCGATCAACCTCGAGCAGGAGATGACCTATACGGTCGCGAGCGCGCCCTATCCGGACGGCAAGCTCTGGCTCGGCGGCGCGTTCACCAACGTGCCGGGCGGCGTCCAGACGGGCAACATCACCGCCGTCGACTACAATACCGGCAAGCTCGCCTGGCAGGTCAAGACGCCGCAGCCGATGATCGGCGGGATCCTCGCGACCGCCGGCGGTCTTGTCTTCGCCGGCGAGGGCAACGGCTCGTTCAAGGCCTACAATTCCTCCAACGGCAAGGTATTGTGGCAGTTCCAGGCGGGGGCGGGCGTTGATGCGCCGCCGTCCTCCTATGCGGTCGGCGGCAGGCAGTACGTCGTTGTCGGCGCGGGCGGCAACACGCAACTCGACTACAAGCGGGGAGACGCGATCATCGCCTTCACGGTCGAGTGATCGAATTCAACCTTCGCATCGGCCGCTTTCGTCCCTTGGGACGAAGCGGCCTTTCTATTGATTCGATCAAGGCGCCTCTCGCTTTCCCAAACCTCGCGAGCGGAAAAGGAGTGAATGTTTCGAATGTTGCGCATCGCTCTCGCGGTCGTCTTGCTTGCGCCTTCAATCGCCGCATACAGCGAATCGATCGAGGACAAGGCGGCGCTCTGCAACGGATGCCACGGCCTGAACGGCGTGCCCAATTACCCAGTGGCGCCGATTATCTGGGGTCAGGCCGCGGGCTATCTCTATCTCCAGTTCCGCGACTTCCAGAAGGGCGCGCGCAAGGACGACCGCATGACGCCGATTGCCCAAGGCCTGGTTAAGGAAGACGCGCTCGCGCTCGCGGAATACTTCGCCGCCAAGCCCTGGCCGAACCTTGGCGCGCCCGCGGCCTCGAAGGCGGACACGGCAGTCGCGACTGGGGTCGTCAAGTCGGTCGTCTGCACGAGCTGCCACCTCGATCAATTCCAGGGCGATTCGTCGGTGCCGCGCCTCGCGGGACAGGAGCGCGATTACCTCCTCAAGACGATGACCGACTTCAGGGACGGCGCCCGCGCCAACAATCCCAGCATGACCGACCTGATGAAAACCATCACGCCCGAACAGATCGCCGCAATGGCGGACTATGTGTCGGGCCTTTAGCGGTCTGCTTCATCCTGTTTGAAGCCCCGCTCCGGTCCGCCTTCACCCATCCCGATGGCGGATCGTGCGCTTGTCAGCTGGGCGCTTGTGGTACGCGTGGATCTTGCGCTGGTAATCCGCATTATCCGGGCCGAGGCGGTTCCGCGGGGTCGCTTGCGTCCATTCGACGAGCGAAACATCGCCGTCGAGATGTCGGGCTTCGCCCGCCTTCACTCCTGCACCGGACAGGACCTTTTCGAGCGGCCGTCCCAGCCGTCCCTGGGGAAAAACCGGGAGCCCGCCGGGCAAACGCACCTTGTGGGCGCGGCTCAGGTAAAAGTGGTCGTAGCCGATTTCCAGAAAATGACTGTAGGCCTCCGGGCCGCCGAGAACCGCCACCCTGCCCCCGCGGCAACCGACCGCCGCGCAGGCCTCCTCGAGCGAGACGCCGGACGGATTCCAAAATCTTGCGTTCGCGTTGTCGGGGTCGGGCGCGAGACCGGCGATCCGGCGCGTCAGGACGAGGCGCTTGCGGCGCGGCGAATTCGGCTGCCCCTCGTGCGACATCCGGCCGTGCACGACGATCGCCGCGCCATCGAGCGCGTCCTCGAAAAAGCGCTGGTCGGCCTCGAGCTTGAGCGAATCCGGCATGAGGCCGCTCGCGTCCGCGATCATGCCGTCCGCGGACGCGATCGCATAGCCTTCGATTCGAAACGGTCTTCGCATTGACGCCCCCGCGTTTGTCCTAGCCATTCTACGACCCGAGCCCCTCGATGGTTTGCTTGAGCGCCGCCGCTGGAATGCGGAACAGGCCGGAATATGGCTGGCTGAGCTCGATGATCAAAAAGATCGCGCTGGCCACGGCGATCGCCCCGAGCGCGAGCGTGGCGATGACGGTCGCGTTGACCGGCGAAACCAGCCCGTAGCCGCAAAAAAGCAGTAGCGACCAGCAGACGACGATCGCCAGCATCGGCCAGGAGATGCCGCCCGCGAGCTGCAGCGCCATCAAAAGACGCGTCTGGGCGATCTGCCCGGCCGCCACGTTCGCCGTGGACAAAAGCTGCTTCTGCGCGTCGGTTTTCGGCGTCAGCGACAGCAGGAACTGGTCCAGGATCTTGGAGTCGGCCATGATGCCCTTGACGCTCATGTCGTCCTTGAGCCCGGCGCTCGCGCCACCCCAGATTTCATCGTAGCTCTGCTTGACCGCCTGGCGCAGCCCCTCGCGTCCCGGCTGCGCCTCGGGACCATAGGCCTCGAAGGCGGCGTCGAGCTGCAGGGTGCGCGCGGCGAGCGTTTCAAGCTCCGCCTTTTGGGTCGCGTAGAGCGTGTAGCTCGCGCCGACCAGGGTGCCTAGAACGAGCGCGAGCAGAAGGCCGAGGAGCCCCGACATCGCCCCGATCATATCGCGCGCCCGATCCGGCGCATGCTTTTCCGGCAACCAGTTGTGAAGCTTGAGGCCAAGGACGCCGGCGCTGAATGCAAGAATCGCTATCACGATGGCGAACGCCAGCGTTTCCATTCCTAACTTGTCTCCCAGACCCAAACCGATGTTCACACTAGTTGACGGTCTTGGGCGATACAAGCCAGCCAATCCCCCGTAGGGTGTTCATCTGTCCCTTTATGACATAGACCCCCGGGCGCCAACGGCACGCAGGGGGCTTTGGGAAGAGACATGAACGGCCGCAGACTGATCCCGGGCAAGCCTGTGCCCGCGTCGGAAATTCCGGACTACACGATCCGGCGCGAGACGCTCGATGAGGTTTTTTCGGACGGCTTCCGTCAGCGCCTCGGGCGCCTCAACGCCATCGTCAAGCAGTCGGGCGAGGGGCTCGAGGGCAATATCTTCTACCTCGACGAGGACGAGCGGTTCGCCGGGCGACCGCCAGCCGAGGGCCTTGCGCCCGCCCGCCGCAACGTTTGGCGCGCCGCGCGATTCAAGGAACGAATGCTGGAAGTGGGCGTCAACGCCGGCCATAGCGCCCTGCTCGCGCTGTCGTCCAACCCGAAGCTCCAATATTACGGCGTCGACATCATGAGCCACGCCTACGCAATCGAATGCGTCGATTACCTGAAAGGCGAATTTCCGGGGCGCGTGCATCTCTTTCCAGGCGATTCGCGTGAGGTCCTGCCCTGGCTCGCCGATCGCGGCGGCGACATCGAGTTCGATCTCTTCTCGATCGACGGCGGGCACACGAGCGAAGTGTGTCTCTCCGACATGACGAACTGCATCCGCATGGGCCGCGGCGAGAAAGGCCGGCACCTCATGCTCGACGACGTCCACGCCAGCTGGATCTTCGACATCTATTGCGAGTTCCTCGCGGGCGGCGTTCTGACGACCGAGACCTTCTTCGGCGACTGGGAGGACGCCGGCCAAAACGTCCTGGCCCGGATCGAGTGACGGCCAAGCCATGACCGACGCGACCGAGTTCACCTCCTTCTGGCATGGGCCGCTCAATCCCTTCGCCTACGCCTGCCTCGCCTCGTTCCCGCAGGCAGGCGCCACGGTCAGGCTCTACAGCTACGATGCGCGGCTCGACGTTCCGCCCGGCGTGCATCTCGCAGACGCGCGATTCGTGTGTCCGGACGAAACGCTCATCCGCCGCTTCATCGTGAACGGCAAGCCGTCGGTTGCGGCCTTCGCCGACATGTTCCGCTACAAGATGATCCAGGCGACGGGCTCGTGCTGGGTCGACACGGACCTCGTCTGTCTCGCCATGCCTCAGTTCGCGAGCGAGCCTTACGTCTTCTGCCGCCAGGCGGACGCGGTCTCGACGCTGGTCGTCAACAATGCGGTGTTGCGGCTGCCGCCTTCGGAGCCGGCGCTCATCGAGCTTGTCGCGACCGCGGAGGCCGCGGTCGGCGCGGAGCAGAAATGGGGCGCGCTCGGGCCGTTTTTGCTGACGCCGGTCCTCCAAAAGCACGGCCTCTACGGCCGCGCGCTCGATCCGCACGTCTGCTACCCGATCGAGCCGGAGCAGTTCTGGAAGCCGTTCCTGCGGAGCTATCGCGATCGGGTCGCCGAGGCGGTGCGGGGCGCGAGCCTCCTGCATCTCTGGAGCGAGGCGATCCGGTGGAGCGCCTACGACTTCGACGTCTGTCCGCCCGAAGGCTCGTACCTGCATGAATGCTTTGACCGAGCCGGAGCGCTGGGCCGCTTCCGACGGACGGCGGACGAGGAGGAGGTCAAGCGCCTCATGGCGCGCGAGATCGCGGCAAGCGAGCGCGCGGTGGTCTCGCGGGCGACGTCCGGCTGAGGAGCGCTTGCTGACGCCCAAGCGATGGACCTAATGGAACGCATTCGCCTCTCGAATAGTGAACGGTTATCTTGTGGTTCATTTGATTGTGACGTAACGTACGCCCATTGTGGCGCAGGCATGCGACTGCCTGCGGCCCCGATCACAAAAGGGGAGTATTGGGATGAAACCATTTGCAAAGCTTTTCGCATTTCCTTTGACGCTGGCCGGTCTGACGGCGGCCTCCGCCGGCGACGCTTCGGCAGCGACGAATCTCATCCAGAACAGCGGTTTCGCGACCGCGGCGCCTCAATCTCAAGTTATCGAGGGAGCTTACGCCCCCTCCTATGACGTCTGGGAGCCGACGACGGTAACCGACTGGACCGCCAGCGGCACCTACGACCTCATTGTCTATCCCGGACAAGGCGATAACACGACGATCCTCAAATCCGGTTTCGCTCTCGCCGGTCCCGCCAATGGGAGCAATAACGGCTTGACGGCGACCGGCCCTGGCGGCGGAAACTATGTTGCGTTGGATGGCGGCTTCGCCGGCGAGATTTCGCAGACGATCAGCGGGTTGGTCACGGGCAAGACTTATACGCTGAGCTTCTATTTGGCGGCGGCGCGGGAAATTGACGCCGCCGGCTCCGCGACAGAGACTCTCACGGCAAGCTTGGGAGATCAATCGTTCGACACTCCGACATTTAGCATCCCGCAAGCGGGATTTGAGCCTTGGCGACTGGAGAGCTTCAAATTTATCTACGATGGCTCGGGAGATGGGTTGTCGTTCCTGGCCAGCGGGGTCGGCGTCCCCCCATATTCGCTGATCAATGATCCGATGCTGACGACCGGGACCGTGCCGGAGCCGTCGACCTGGGCCTTGATGGCGCTGGGCTTCGCCGGCCTTGGTTACGCCGGCTTCCGCTCCACCCGCCGCAAAGCCGTTGCGGCCGCCTGACTGACGGGTCGCCGGCGGTCGCAAGCGAGCCGCCACTCCGGGCGTGGCTTCTCCCAATTCGGCAACTTACTGAGCCGGCACGGTTTCCCGCTTCGGCGCGCCGTAAGTGTCGGGAATCTTGTGGGCGTAGGCGGTCACGAACTCCGCGTTCGGATCGGCCTCGGTCGACGGGCGGAGTGCCTCGTCGACGTACGGCGCGCCCTTGTCGGCGATGACGCGGCGGTAGATCGCGCGGTAGCGTAGGGCAAGCATGAGCCACTGCGCGGCGACCTGGATGAAGTCGTAGGCGCGCCAGGGATAGAAGACGAGCGGGTTGACGATCGGGCGCCCATGCCGGCGTTGGGTGCGGATCTTGCGCCGGACATAGCCGAATTGCAGCGGATGCACGCGCTCGATCCGCGAGGATCCGGAAAAGACGGTCATCGCGTCGACGATCTTCTTCGGATTGATGCCGCTCGCGACCGCGCGCCGCAGCACCGTCTCGACATGCGCGTCGGTATAATAGCGCGCCCACGCGTCGCGATAGACGCCGCGCCACGCCGCCGCCGACATGATCGGATGATCCGCGCACACATGCTCGAGATCGTAGTTGTTCATGTCGGGGTCCATGCGCGCCCCCTTGAGGTGGAGGACTTTATGGTCCTCCGATCCTGGCAATGGCGTGAGGAAGAAAAATTCCAGGATGTCGATCGGCAATTCGCGCTTGATCGTCTCGATGTCGCGGGCGATCGATTCCGGCGTGTCGGTCGGGAAGCCAAGAATATAGCCGGCCCAGGTCATCACCCCGGCCCGCTTCCACGCCTGCAGCATGTCGCGATATTCCCAGATCTTGTTCTGCCGCTTTTTCGCGCCCATGAGCGACTCTGGGTTGATGTTCTCGAGCCCGATGAAGACGGCGTTGCACCCGGCCCGCGCCGCCTTCTCGATGAAGCGCGGGATGCGATGGCAGAGCGTATCGACCTGCAGGAGGAGCCTGATCTTGAAGCCTTGTATCTCGCGCAATTCGATGAGGCGGTCGAGGATCGGCTCCCAGTTGCGGTTGCGCGCGAAATTGTCGTCGGTGACGAAGAAGCGGGTGACCCCTTGTGCGGCGTTGGCGCGCACGATCGCCTCGACGTCGTCGGGCGTGCGGTAGCGCGACTTGCGGCCCTGAACATTGATGATCGTGCAGAAGCTGCACTGGAACGGGCAACCGCGGCCGGCGTCGAAGCTCGTATAGTGCCCCGCGACTCGCGTCACAATGTCCCGCGGTAGCACCGGAATCGCGGCGGCGGCCATGTCCGGCATATCGTTCAGATAATTGTAGACGGGCTTCGCGGCGCCGGAGTCGATGTCGCGAAGAAAGTCGGCCATGCGGCCTTCGCCCTCGCCCGCGTAGAGGATCATGCCGAGCGCCTGCGCCTCCTTGAGTTCCGGCGTCAATTCCGGAAGCATGGCGATGCATCCTGAGACGTGGAAGCCGCCGACCGCGACCGTGACCCCCTGTGCTCGAAACTGGCGGCCCATGTCGAGCGCGCGCGGAAATTGATTCGACTGAACGCCGACCAGCGCGACCAGCCCGCGGCCGGCGGACAGGATGCGCCTCGAGATTGCGGGGATGTCGATGATCGTGTTGCACTCGTCGTAGGCATCGATCTCGATTTCCACGTCCGGCCCGAGCGCGCGCTCCTCGGCGCATTGCTTCAGGAGGCCGTAGACGCCGGCGAGGCTGTTCGAGGGGATCGTCGAGCGCCGCCACTGAATGACATAGCCGTCATCGTCGTAGTGCGACGGCTTGATGAGAACGATCGGAAACCTGCGTTTCGCCATGGGCCGCCCTTGCGAACTCGAACGTCGTCGACCTGCGGCGCCCGAGACGGCGGCGCTCACCCTCTGTTTGCCGTCATTAACAGGTTTGGGCAACTCCAAAACGACGTGCGGGTCTTCTGCGCAAGTTGCGCCAGACGCAAATGTCCGCCAAGGCTAGACGTATTATCCATCTTCAGGAGGGCCTTGATCGGTGGCTCGCGCAGCGCCAAACATTGGCCGCAGTCGCCTAGCGCCTCAATGTCTCGCGTGACCTGAAAAACGAGAGCCGCCCGGTTGTTCGGGCGGCTCGTTGGAATGGTCAGCCGATCGCGAGCGGCGAACTGCGCCGCCGTCGGGCCGCGAAGCCCAGCCCGGCGAGGCCGATCAGCATCATTGCCCAGGTCGAAGGCTCGGGCGCGCTTATCGCGCCGAACAGACCCGCGGCCTGACCATTGATGCCGTCGGCGAAATAAAGCGTGTCCGGGCTTCCGTTGGCTCCGCCGATACCAAAATTCAGGGCCCAGAGGCCGCCCGCCGTGTCTCCGGCGCCCGGATTGATCGGGATCGAGCCCTCGAACATCCAGTTCGTCGGGTTGAAGGCGTTGATCTCGCTGTGATCATAGCTGAAATTGCCGACGAGCAGGTCGCCGCCGAACTGGCTGAAGTTCGCCGGGGCGAGAGCGACGCCCCAAGGCGCGGCGAGCTGGCTGCCGACCAGACTCAACTCGAGCGTCCCGCTCTCACTGAACACCGCCACAGCTCCCTGGCCCAGGGCGGCGTGCTCCTGGTCGGAAAGACTTGCCGGCGCGTAGGTCACGTACACATTGCCGGCGATGTCCTGGACGTTGAAGGGGACGAACCCGAGGTTCTTGATCGCGGTCGGGGTTGCGAAAGCGCCGGCGCCCAAGTCCTTCGGAGCGAAGGAACTGTCGAAGACGTCAATGGCGCCCCCGGCGTTATCGGCGGCGAAGAGCGTCGTCGCGGTCTGATTGATTGCAAGCCCCGTATAGACCGCGCCGGAGATGGTGGCGCTCGGCTGTATGAATGCTGTGGCGCCGGTGTCCCAGGCGGAGATTGTGCCGTTCAGATTGGCGAAAATGAAGTGAGCCGGTCCCCCGTTCCCGCCGCCCCCGACCAGGAAGGAGGAGGTGTTTGAATTGAAGACTTGGCCCGTGGGGCCTTGCGGGCCCGTCGCCGTTGTCGGGATGCCGACGAAACCGTTTGGCGGAATGTGGATCTGGGTGACATCCGTGCGGCCGGTCACGGCGTAAAGCGTGCTCGTGTTTGTGCCCTGGTTGGAAAGCCAGAACGGGCTTGTGGCGCTGTGTGAAATTCCCCAGGGGTTCACCAGCAACGGATCGGTTACAGTGGCGAGACCGGGGATGTTTGAAACCAAATCCACCTGAGTATAGGCTGCGGCGGTTTTGGCGCTTGCGCAAAGCCCGCCGACCGCGAGGGCGGCAGCGACGACAGACTTCAAAGACCCTGAAGCGTTCATGACGCGCACTCCTTCCTGAATCGGGATGGCCAAGCGGCCGGTCTTCATCAGACCGATCCGCTCTATTCAACAGACCACAGATGCAATCAGTCCGGCTTAGACCGGAAGTGAACACCAAAGTCGGCGAAGCGATTCGTACAGGGATGGCGACTAAAGTCCGGCGGCTCGGCGACAAGGAACGGCGGTGCGACCGGAGCAAACCCCATACCACAAACCGCCGTCGGAGTCGACGGCGACCGCGAGGCGAACGCCACTCTCCCCGTGTCGAATGGAAGCCGTGCCGCCTGCCTATTCGGCTGCGTGGACCGGCTCGAGCGACGCGAGCTTCCGCCGCTTTTCGCGATTGCGCTTGGGCGCAACGAGAAATGTCGGCTTCCGCGGCTCCTTGAGATAACAGTTCGCCTGCTCTTCGATCCTTCGGTCCGCCTCCGTCACGCGTGCGCGCAGGAGCTTCAATTCGAGCAGCGTCTGGATGAGGAACGTCTCGACAAACCGTCCGGGCTCGCCGGCGTCCTCGAAAATGTTCCACGCATAGGCGCCGTCGCGTTTGCGCTCGAAGCCGATCTCGCGCATCGCGGTCAGGAACGGCGGCCTGTCCTTCGGATCGATCCGGTACTCGACGGTGACCAGGATCGGCCCCTGATCGTCGTCGACGCGCTGAACGAAAACCGGGCTTCGCCAATGCATGGCGGGCGACAGGTCGAGCCCGGAGCTGGACTGCAGCTTGCGCCGCCAGGTCAAGACCATGCCGATGAAGGCGCCGGCGGCCGCCACGTAGAACGTCGTCGGCAGGCCTTCGACGCTGGCGAACTTGCCCCAGATCGCGCTGCCCAAAGTCATGCAGCCAAAATAGACCGAGAGGTAAATCGCAAGGCCCCGTCCGCGCACCCACTCTGGAAGCGCGACCTGCGCCGAGACGAAGAGCGTTGTCAGCATGATGATCCACGACGCGCCCGCAATCAGGCTCGCCGCAAGCGCAAGGCCGGGCGCACGCGCCGCGCCGTACATGGCGAGCGCTGCGATCGTGCCGATTGTTGCGAGCGACGCCAGACCATCCGGGCCCACACGCTCTTTGAGCCAGTTGAGGCCGAGCGATCCGATGATCGAGCCGAGCCCGATCATGCCGAGCAGGGCGCCGTAGATGACTGGTCCGTTGTGCATCTGGCTTCGCGCGACGAGCGGAAGGAGCGCCCAATAGGCGCTCGCGAACAGGAAAAAAGCGAGCGCGCGGATCAACGTTGCGTCGATGTCGCGATTGTAGCGGACGTAACGCAGACCCGTCGTGATGGCGCTTGTCAGGCGCTCGGCCGGAAGGGTCTCCTTGCAGCGACACGGCGCGCGCCACCATACGACCGCCGCGAGAAGAACGAGATTGCCCGCGCAATAGCACCAGAATGGAACGGCGATGCTGAGCGCCGCGATGGCGAAACCGCCCAGCGCCGGTCCGAGCGCCCGGCTGACGTTGAAGCTTGTGTTGTTGATCGCGACCGCGCCGTCGAGTTCCTCCTTGGAGACGAGCATCGGCGTAATAAACAGCCACGCGGGAGCGCCCAGCACGCCGCCAGCGGCGAGCGTCAAAGTCGTCGCGAGCAGAATTGTCGGCGTCGCAAGGTGCAGCGTGACGACAAGCGCGAAAGCGACCGCGACTGCGGCGACGAAGGCTTGCGAGCCGATCAAGAGACGTCGCGGATCCACGATGTCCGTCAGCGCTCCCGCGGGCACCGTGAGCAGGAACATCGGCAACATGGTCGCAACCTGAACCGCCGACACCATGATCGGATTGGGATTGAGGCTGGTCATGAGCCAGCTCATCGACGTGTCGAACATGGCGATGCCGACGTTCGACACCGAGCTCGCAATCAGGATGACCGTGAAAGCGCGGTTGGCGAAGACGCCCCAGCGGGACGCCTCGACCGTGGGCAGGTCAGATTTCAATCCAGATTCGCTGGACAAATGGGCTCGCCCGCACAAGAGTCGCCTGCCTTCAGGCGCGCCTGAAAGCCCTAAATGGCGGCGAAGAGCAAAGCTTTCAAGCCGTTCGCGCACAACGGCCGCGGTTGCGGGTGGCGGGACCAGGCGGCGAGCCTTATATTCCTCGCGCGCGTCATCTGTTCGGGGAGCCTCTCTTAGAATGCGCGCAGTGGCGATCGGGTTTGCGGCGCGGCTCATCGTCCTCTCCGGACTGGGCGCGGGGGCGGCTTGGATTGCGTATGATCTTGAGCCCGCATCGGCGTCCGACCTCAAGCTCGCCGACAACGCACGGCAAACCTTCGCCGACGCAGCGGAGCACGAGGCTTTTCTCGCCCATGCCCTGCCTGCCGCGACAGCCGCCAGTCCGGCATACCGCACGCCGGGGACGGACTACGACAGGCGCTGGCTGATCCAGAGCATCGCCTTTCGACACGGCGAAGGCGGCGGCTTGATCGTCTCGATCAAAGAGACGTTCGAGGACTACCGCAATGGCGCAGTGAGTTCGCATGGCGCGCACGACGCCGAGTTCGCGCTTGACAGCGTCGCGATCTCTCTGGAGACCACCGACGATCTCACCCGGTCCGGCGAAAAGGCCGAGGGCGTCGTCGTGAAATGCATCGACGCGCCGTGCATCGAGCAGGTCTGGTACGGGAAGAAATCAATCGGCCCTCAGACGGACATTTACGTGCAGGACAAGAAACAGCGGGAGCGGATTCTCGCGGCATTCCAGTCGCTGCAGAAGAGACCCTGACTGTTCCACGCGCCTCGACGCGTCCGTCGAACAGCCGACTGAAGGAGGAGCTTTGTCCTACGCAAGCTTGATGGCGTGTTTGCATGTCGATCGGTCGAACGCAGACCTCCTCGGCGTCGTTGCGGCCGTGGCCCGGATTTTCGGTTCGCGCGTGATCGGGCTTGCCGCGAAGCAAGCCTCGGCGCACGCCTACCCGAGGGGCGCGGGACTGCTCGAGCCCCACGAACACGATCTGCACAGGTTCGGCGAGCGCGCCGCGGCGGCCGAGACGGAGTTTCGCGCCATTCTGTCGAAGCTTGGAGAGCTCGAATGGCGGTCGAAACTGACCTTTGGGCCCGCTTACGAGTTTGTCGCGAACAAGTCTCGAGCCTCCGATCTCGTCCTTGCGTCGATCGATCCAAGCGAACATTCCCTCTTTCCCTCAGGCCATGCGGACGCAGGCGACCTCATGATGCGCCTCGGCCGGCCGGTTCTCGCCGTCCCGGCGGGCGTCTCCGAACTTGCCCTGAACGCGGCGCTCGTGTGCTGGAAGGATTCCCGGGAAGCGCGCCGGGCGGCGGCCGACGCCCTACCCATCCTGAAGGCGACGAAGCGGGTGGATGTCGTGAAAATCGCGGCGGACGGCCGCCTCGATGAGGCGCGGCGCGGGCTCGCCGAGGTTGGCGAGTGGCTCTCGCGGCACGGCGTTAAGGCCCATTGCACGGTCGAGCGCGCGAGCGGAAGCGAAGGATCGCAGCTGATCGCGATCGCCAAGAGCCTCCACGCCGACCTCATCATCGCAGGCGCATTCGGTCATAGCCGGCTGCGCGAATGGACCTTCGGCGGCGTGACGCGCGACCTTCTCCTGGGCGCCGATCGCTGCTTTCTCGGGTCCCATTAGAAGAGCGGAAGAGGAGGCAACGGAAATGTCCTCCGCGGAACAACCGTCGTCATCGTGGCTCGGCGCGTTCGCCTATCCCGCGTTCGCCGTCATCTGGCTCGCGAGCACGACGGCGCTGGTCGGCATTGCGATGTACGACACCGCCTCGGGCTGGCTCATGACCACGCTCGACCTCAATCCGTTCGACGTTTCGCTCGTGCATGCGGCGACGAACCTGCCGATGTTCCTCTTCACTCTCCCCGCCGGCGCCATCTCCGACATTGTCGATCCGCGCCGGCTGATCATCGCCGTATCCTGCGCGATCGCCGCCCTGATTGCGATCTTCGCAGGACTGGTCTTCTTCGATCTCGCGACCCCCGTCCTTTTGCTTCTGACCACTTTTCTCCTCAGCGCTGCCTGGGCTTTGAACGGGCCGGCCTGGCTCGCGATCCTTCCCAGCCTCGTGCCGAGATCGGAACTCCCGGGCGCGATCGCGGCCAACGGCGTCGCCTACAATCTCAGCCGCACGATCGGGCCGGCGCTGGGCGGGTTCGCGATCGTCAAATTCGGAATGTCGACGCCGTTCTGGGTTCTCGCTGCAGCCAACTTGGCTGTGATCGCAGTGCTGCTCTGGTGGCGCGCGCCGCGCAAGGAGACGGCTTCGCTGCCGGCGGAGCGCCTCACGAGCGCCGTGCGGACCGGAATCCGCCATGCTGTCAACAACCGGTTCCTGCGCGCGACGCTCGTTCGTACGCTCGCGGTCTATCCGTTTGCGGCGGCCTATTGGGGGCTGATGCCGCTCATCGCCCGCCACACCGGCACGGGCGCCGAAACCTACGGATTCCTGCTCAGCACGATCAGCGCCGGAGCCGTTGTCGGCTCGGTCGCGCAACGATTCTGGCGGCGGCTGATCGACCTTGACCTGACCGTCGCTTTGGGAACGTTCGTGACCGCGGGCGCGCTGGGCCTGTTCGCTTCGACCCACGACTTCGCCCTTGTGCTCTTGGCTTGCTTTATCGCAGGCGCGGCGTGGGTTGTCCTTCTGACGAGCCTCTATACGTCGGCGCAGAACGTGCTGCCCGACTGGGTGCGCGGGCGCGGGCTCGCAGTCTTCCTGACGGTCGTCTTCGGCGCAATGACCATCAGCAGCGCCGCATGGGGACAAATCGCCTTGCGGATCGGACTGTCGAACGCGCTCGGGCTCGCGGCCGTCGGCATCCTCGTCGCCATGCCAATCGCCTGGCCATGGAGACTGGACCAGGGAGAGGCGGTCGACCTCACGCCCTCCCTGCATTGGGTCAAGCCGCGATCGGCGGAGGACATCCCGGGCGACCGCGGACCGGTGCTCGTGAAGATCGAATACCGTATCGATCCGAAGGACCGCACGAAGTTCTTGCGCGCGATGGACGAGCTTGGCGAGGAGCGCAGGCGCGACGGCGCCTTCGCCTGGGGCGTTTTCGAGGACATGAGCGAATTCGGGCGGTTCGAGGAAGGCTATATGATCGAGTCCTGGCTCGAGCTCGTGCGTTTGCGCGAGCGCGTTACGAACACGGACCGGGCGCTCGAGGATGAGATCAGCGAGATGCTGATCGAGCCGCCGCACATCGAGTTCCTCGTTGCGCCCCAACGCCAGCCTTTGCGCCGCGAGCGGCGCGAGGCGCAAATCGGAGCGTGACGCTCTTGCGCATCCTCGTCGTCTACGCTCACCCGCTCGAAACGAGTTTCATTGCGGCTGTGCACGTACGCATCGTCGAGACCTTGAGCGCGCGCGGTCACGAGGTGGACGACCTCGACCTCTATGCCGAAAGGTTCGACCCCGTCCTCTCGCGCCAGCAGATGATGGCCTATGTCGACGCGACCAAGAACACGCGCGAAGTCGCGCCGTACGTCGAGAGGTTGCGCGCCGCAAGCGCGCTCGTTCTCGTATTTCCGATTTGGTTCGACGGTCTGCCTGCGATCATGCAGGGCTATTTTCAGCGGGTTTTCCTGCCGGGTGTCGCGATCGTCATCGACGAGGCGGGCCTTTATCACCCGAACCTTTCGAATCTCAGACGCATGGCCGCGGTCTGCACTTATGGCGAGAACCGCGCGGATGTCGCGAGGAAGCGCGATCCGCCGCGCCGCTTCGTCCGCGACAACATCGGCGCGCTGATCGACCCCTCGGCCAAGTTCGAGTATCTCGCCCTTTACGACATGAATTTCTCGACGGCGCCGAAGCGCGCCGCGTTCCTTCGGCGCGTGACCCGCGCCTTCGGCGCCTGGTAAACCGCCCAAAACATCAGGGCGGCAAGTCCGCCGGGCCGACCGAGATGTTCGTCGTCTCGCCGCGGCGCTCCGCGTCGAAGCCGGCCGTGATCCGGTAGACCCCGCCCTTGATCCGCCAGCGCCGCGCCGCCTCGTCGAATGTCGCGAGCAACCGCGGATCGACGGAGACGCTCACCTTGCGCTCCTCGCCCGGCGCGAGCTCCGCCCTGCCCCACCCCGCAAGCCGCAGCGGAATGTCGGCGCCCGCCGGCCCTGAAACATAGAACTGAGGCGTCGCGGTCCCCGCGCGCTCACCCGAATTCCTGACGCTCACGGTCGCCGTGACCTTGTCCCCGGTCGCGGTCGCGTTCAGGTCCTTAAGGCTGAAGCCCGTGTAAGACAGGCCGAAGCCGAACGGGAAGAGCGGCTCCTCGCCGCGCTCGAAAAACCACTTGTAGCCGACCGCCGCGCCTTCGCTGTAATCGGCGGTGAAGATCTTTTCGTAGCGGCGGCGTCGCCCGACCGGCCGCTTGGGGGCGCGGTTCGGATTGCCCTGAATCTTCGGATGCGGCAATTGCGCCTCGCTCGCCGGGAAGGTGACGGGCAGACGCCCCGATGGATTGACGGCGCCGGACAGGATCTCGGCGATTGCCGGGCCCCCTCGCTGACCCGGATACCATGCTTCGAGCAACGCCGCGGTCTTGTCGAGCCACGGCATAACGACTGGGCCGCCGGTCTCCAGCACGACAGCGGTGTGGGGGTTGGCGCGCGCGACCGCCTCGATGAGCGCGTCCTGCCTGCCGGGCAGATTGAGGTTCGGAACGTCGGCGGATTCCGTCATATACTGGTCGGCGAAGACGATCGCCGCGTCGACATGGGCCGCCGCCGCTGCTGCGCGGGCGGGGTTACGCCCGTCGTCGTAATCGACCCGCGCGCCCTTGAACTCGCGGCGGATCGCCTCGAGCGGCGACGACGGGTCGAAGAACATTGCGCGGTCCTTGCCTTCGCGCTGTTTCAGCGCGATCCCCCCGCGCGGGACGACCTGCGAGGAGCCGCCGCCCGACGGCACACCCAGATCTGCATGCGCGCCGATAACGAGAATGCGGCGAACTTCGGGCGATAGCGGCAGCAGCCCGTTGTTCCGCAGCAAGACCGCGCCTGCGCGTTCGACCGCGAGCGCAGTCGCTTCGCTTAAGGCCGGGTCCGGCGGATCGGCGGCTTCGGAAGTGTCGCCAAGCCCATGCGCGTAGATCGAACCGAGGATGCGCCGAACCATGTCGTCCAGCCGCGATTGAGGAACCTTGCCTTCGGCAATGGCGCGGCCCAGGTCCTCGAAGAAGTTCTGCGTGTCGAGCTGCTCGGCCAACTCCTGATCGAGGCCCGCGAGCGCGGAGCGTACCGTCGAATGCACCGCCCCCCAGTCGGACATCACGAAACCCGGATACCCCCAGTCGCCCTTCAGCACCTCGTTCAGGAGCCACTCGTTTTCGCAACAATAGACGCCGTTGACCTGATTGTAGGCGCACATCACGCTGCCGGGACGGCCGCGTTCAATGCCGATCTCGAACGCGAGCAGATCCGACTCGCGCGCAGCGGCGCGGTCGATCCGCGCATCGAGCTCGGCCCGGTTGGTCTCCTGGTCGTTCAACGCGTAATGCTTGATGGTCGAGATGATTCCGCGGCTTTCCGCGCCGTCGATCGCGGCGCCGACCATCAGGCCGGTCAGCAGCGGATCCTCGGACAGATACTCGAAATCCCGTCCGTCGCGCGGATCGCGGATGAGGTTGGACGCGCCGCCAAGAAGAACGTTGAAGCCTCGCACACGCGCCTCGCCGCCGACCGCCTCTCCCTGCCGTCTGGCGATTGCGACATCCCAGGTCGAAGCGAGAGCGAGATCGGACGGCATCGCGGTCGTCGTGTCGCCGCGACGAATGCCGCCGGGATTGGCTACTCCGAGCTCGGCGTCAGTCTCCTCGAGCGCCGGGATTCCGAGGCGCGGAATTCCAGGCACAAATCCGGCCGATCCAATCGCGCCTTGCGGCTTGGGCTTTCCGCCCCATGGCGCTCCGATCAGCCCGTGTACGAGGAAAAGCTTCTCCGCTTGCGTCATCCGGCCGAGAATGCTCTCGGCGCGCTCGAACGCCGCAGCTGTTCGGTGATCCTTTTGCTCACCTTGAGCCGCGGTCGCCGCAGACAGCGCCGCGGCCATCGCGACAAGGCAGAGCCCGCGTCTCATCCGATCAGTCGTCGGAGGGGCGGTAAACGACCGGCGTCCCGATGTGGCCGGCTACGCCCATACCGACCTGAATGAGCATCGCCTGGATGAAGTCCGGCGCGAGAAAACGCGCACAAGCCTGTCCGTCGGCCACAAGCGCAAGCATCACGGCGCCTCCTGAACTCGCCATAATGGCGTGGTCGCCCGGAGGCAAGGTCCGCGATACCGGCGGCAGCGCGACATAGAGCGCGCGCACGAACTGGAACTGTTCCGGCGTCAGCTCGGTCACCGTCGACACCGTTTTGAAAGCGGAGACGGGGACGCATTGCGGCGACTGCTCGTTCAGCCACTTGTCAAAAACGCCGGCGTCCTGCGCGCCGGCATCCTGCGCGTAAGCGCAGACACTGCTGAGCAGCACGGCCGAAAGAGCCGCGCTGAACCATGCGACTTTCATGGCACCCTCCTTTCGGCGCCGGACGCAGGCGTGGCGAACGCTGAACCTCCCGCTCGATAATCGCGCGAGGCTCGCTGCGTTCAAGTGTATGGCGCACGCAATGAGATCGACACGACAGTTGATTGCGCCACAGCCACGCCCGCGTTCTCCCGGTTCACGGCCGGCGCGCGGTTCTTTGGTCCGGCGAGCCAACGTCCTGTCGGGGTCTTTCGTTCCGCCTGTGGAGAAAGACCCCGATCACGAGACAGCGAGCGTTCAGGTGCGGACCGGCTACTCGTATGGCGCCCCGGGAAAGCTTGCGATCGAGTTGTACCGAAGGGCGCCGGCCGTGCTCGGCGCGTATTTGAAGGCGGGCGCCGCCTTCAGTTGCGCGAGCGTCATCGCCACATAGGCCTTGTGGGGAGATCCCGATTTGATCTCGGTCTTCGCCGGCGCCATTGAGGCGCTTGCAGTCGAGCAGTCGGCTTGAGACAGTAGGGTCAGTGCGTAGGGGGTCGCGTCGTGGCGATCGGTCTTCCACCGCACCGCCGTAAACGGCAGAGCGACATGCTTCACGCCGATTCCGAGAAATCCGCCGACGCCGATGACGATGTCCTGCACGACGCCGCCGCGATCGATCAAGACGTCGTTGACAGTCCCCGCGAGTTTCCCATTCGCGTCGTACACGTTCATTCCGAGGAGCATCGGCACGCGCCACTGCGTCGGCGCCTGAGTTGTGAGAAAGGCATCGCCACCACCCTGGGGCGGGGCGACGTCGGCCATCGACGGCCGAACGCTGAGGCCCAAGCCGCCTGGGGCCCCGAAATAGCAAAAGCCAGCAACCGCCGCTGCAACGACGGTCGCGATCGCCAGATATTGGCTTCGGCTATTGGGTAACGAAAGACGGAGTAAGCCCATTCGACCTCGGAGGACCGGCGCTCGCGGCAGCAAAGAGCTGCAGCGACCCCCAGCTAGTTGAATTAGTCTAAGAGTTTGTCCGGAAACATCATGTGGGATTGCATAGTTTTCGCAGCATGAGGCGGATGGAAGCGAGGCGGAGGAACGCGAGCGCCTTGCGGTTGAGGCATTCCCAGTCCTTGGCCAGCCGTCGGCAGCGGCCGAGCCAGGCAAAGGTGCGTTCGCCGATCCAGCGCTTGGGCAGGACGACGAAGGCCTTGGCCTGATCCGATCGCTTGACGATCTCGACCTTCACGCGCGCCAGAGTTCGTCCGATGGCGGTCTGAAATTGCGGCCCTCGATAGCCGCCGTCGGCAAAGAGCCTGGTCAGGAACGGAAAGGCGCCGAACAAGGTCGCCATCAGCGCCGCGCCGCCGTCGCGGTCCTGGATGTCGGCGGCGTGGACGATCGCATGCATCAACAGGCCCTGCGTATCGACGAGGATGTGGCGCTTTTTGCCCATGATTTTCTTGCCGGCGTCGTAACCCGCCGGATCGATGCAGGTCCCCCTTTTTCCGCGCTCTTGACGCTCTGGCTGTCGATGATCGCGGCGGTCGGGCTCGCCTCGCGAGCGGCCGCTTCGCGACACTTCACGTAGAGCGCGTCGTGGATGCGATCGAGCGTGCCGTCCCAACTCCAGCGATCGAAGTAATCGTAAAGCGTCGAACGCGGCGGCAGGTCCTTCGGCACGGCGCGCCATTGGCAGCCGGTGCTCAGGACATACATCAGGCCGTTGACGACCTCGCGCTCATCGACATGACGTCGGTTGCCGCCGCGCTTGGCCGGTGGAATGAACGGCTCGACATGCGCCCATTCCGCGTCGGTCAGATCGCTCGGATAGCGCAGCCGACTGCGGTCGTAGCGAGCGCGATTTTCGTTGGTCCACATCAGCGACCCCCCCAAGCGATTCGGGCCGCCTTCCTTGAATCATAAGCGATTCCAACAATTCGTTAAGTTCCCGGACGGGCTCTAAGTCTCGGGCTTCAATTTGGCGCATCAGGTAAAATTAAGTTCATTCACGGCGATTTTACTGTTCAAAGTTTGTCGAGCGGGCGTCCTCGCGGAAGCTCTATCCGCAGGCCCCAGACGAAAGCGCGCCGCCCTTTCATGAGGCGGCGCGCCAGTTCAGACCTATCCGTCAGCCGTCAGGGACTGCAGACGCTCGTGTATCTTCCGTTGAAGTCTTGATGAACGCGGCAACCGACGCCGGGCTGCGCCGCATAGACTGGACTCGCCGCGGGCGCGCCGACGACGGCGCCCGCCGCATTGGCTGAGGCTGCGACGGTCCGGCATGATCGCCCGAAGCGAATGCTGGCAACGAATCGACTTTATTTCATCCGTTAGGCCCGAAGAAGCGGGCCAGCCGCCGCGGACGAGGTTCCGCGCTCGCCGTTGAGAAAGTCGACGACCCGGCCGGATTAGCGTCCCACAACGCCAGCGCGAGCCCGCCGCCGTATGCCATATACCATTGAACGGACAAGACAATTTAGGCACGATTTGAACAAATCAAGAACATTTTCTTGGAGAAAGCAGGTCCTTGTGCTAATGTGGTGTCCGTCCGCCGAGATTCCCGGCGCCGGAAACCGAGCGTGACCCACGACGGAGGCGCTTTGCCATGGCCCGACTTTAAGCTCGAGCACGGCCACACCCTTAGCCTTCGCGCCTTACATGAAACGCGTCGCCACGCTCGACTTTATCATGGCCTCGATGGGTGCTTGCGCCTGGCCCCTTTGGCTTAAGACCGCGAACGTCTTGGCCGCGTCGCCTCCGCCGCTCGCGTTCACCATCGAGCACGCGCTTAAACGCCGCTCGCGTTGAAAGTTGCAGAACTCAAAAAGTAGCAGAACTTGGCGCCCAAGCCGTTGAAATCGCTCGCGCGCCTGTCGACTTTGCACCGCCGACCGGACGGCGACGCCTGATCCGCCGACGCGTTCCGTCATTGCGAACGAAGCGAAGCGCTCGTCTAACTTTTGGAATCTACAGCGCGCGCAAAGAGCGGTGGCCTGGGTCCTGCCAGGACCCAGGCCGAAGACTGTAACCTTGCGGGGCCCGCCGGAAAGACGGGCCGCCCTACGCGTTTCTTACGGGCCGCAAACAGCCGTTCTTCTCCCGTTCCAAGCGTGCAAGACGCTGCACTGGCCGCGCGGCATCGCGGCGAAGGGCGCAACGGGGACGACCGGCGCGGCTGGGACGTAGCCAGGGGCGTACGTTGGCGCGTAGGCCGGCGCGCGCGTCAGCCCGCCGACGATGGCGCCGGCCGCCTCGAACGGCGCCGCGACGAGGGCGCCGGCTGCGTCGACGGGCCCCGCCAGCGGCGCCGGAGCCGCGACGTAGGTTTGCGCCGCCGCTGGCGTCGCGAAGATGAAAGCGCAGACCGCCCCTGTCGAAAGGAGCGCAGTCAATGTAGGTTTCATGGTGAACCTCAAAAGTTCCCGTATGCGAACGATCGGACTCCCGCGTGGGTTCCCGGAAAAGATCCAAAACTTTTGGTGAGCGAAGCTTGCTCGGCCTTTCCGCGCATAGAGCCGGCTTTTAGGAACAATGTTACCGCGCGCAAGGTTTTGACCCCGGACGAGCGGCCGAATGGGAGGCAGATCGGCCACATGGCGCCAGTCGACGCTGCCGCAAGCGCGAGGCGTGAAGCAAACTCCGCCTCGGGCGGGAGCGGGGTTGTCGCCACGCTGATCCCCGCACGGCTAGAACGCCTGCCGTGGGGGCGCTTCCACGTCCTCGTGATCGCGGCGCTGGGGATTACCTGGATTCTCGACGGTCTCGAGGTGACGCTGGCGGGATCGGTCGCGGGCGCGCTGAAGATGAGTCCGGCGCTGCATTTCTCCGACCCGCAAGTCGGTTTCGCCGGCAGCGCCTATCTCACCGGCGCAGTCGCCGGGGCGCTTTTCTTCGGCTGGCTGACCGACCGGCTCGGGCGCAAGAAGCTCTTCTTCATCACGATCGCCGTCTATCTGAGCGCGACCGCTATGACCGGGTTCGCCTGGAACGGCCCCGCATTCTTCCTCTTCCGCTTTTTCACCGGCGCGGGCATCGGCGGGGAATACGCCGCCATCAACTCGACCATCCAGGAGCTGATCCCAGCGCGCTTCCGCGGCCAGCTCGACCTCATGGTCAACGGCAGCTTCTGGGTCGGCGCGGCGCTCGGCGCCCTGGTCGCGGTCGCGTTGCTCGACTCGTCGCTCGTGAGCCCGGAGGTCGGCTGGCGCCTCGCGTTCCTGACCGGCGCGGCGATTGGACTTATCGTCTTCACAATGCGCATGTGGATTCCGGAAAGTCCGCGCTGGCTCGCAATCCATGGGCGCGAGGCCGAGGGCGAGACCGTCGTCGCCGGCATCGAGAAGCGCTTTATCGACACGGGCGCGCATCTGGCGCCGGTCCCCTCGAGCGCGGCGGTCCGGCTGCGCTCGCGCACGCACACTCCCCTTCGCGAAGTGTTCGACGCGCTCTTTAACCGCTTCCGGCTGCGCACCTTCGTGGGCCTTACGCTGATGGGCGCGCAGGCCTTTTTCTACAACGCGATCTTCTTCACCTATGCGCTTGTTTTGACGAAGTTCTATGGCGTCAGCGCCGGCGCGGTAGGCTGGTACATCCTGCCCTTCGCGGCCGGCAATTTTCTCGGCCCGGTCGTGCTCGGACGCCTGTTCGACACGCTCGGACGGCGGGTCATGATCTCCGTCACCTACGCCGTTTCCGGCGTTCTCCTGATCGTGGTCGGCTTCCTGTTCGAGCGCGACCTCCTCTCCGCCGCGGCCCAGACCGTCGGCTGGATGATCGTCTTCTTCTTCGCGTCGCCCGCGGCTAGCGCCGCGTATCTCACAGTCAGCGAGACCTTCCCGATTGAGATCCGGGCGCTGACGATCGCCGTCTTCTACGCCATCGGCACCGGCCTCGGCGGTGTCGCCGCGCCTTACGTGTTCGGCAAGCTGATCGAAAGCGGCTCGCGGCAGAGCATTTACGCGGGCTACGCCTTCGCGGCCGTGCTCATGCTGCTCGCCTCCTTCGTCGCCGCCCGCTTCGCGGTTCCCGCGGAGCGCAAGTCGCTCGAACAGGTCGCGACGCCCCTGTCGGCCGTGTAATCGGCTCTGCGCCGCCTAATCGCGGCCATCGACGTGGACGTCGAAGGTGAGCACGCCGTCGCTGTCGTCATGGCGCTGCAGCACTTCCGGATGACGGAGCGTGCGCACGGCGGCGGAGTAGCCGGCTCCCCAATGCTCCTCCATGGTCTGTCTCGAGAATTCGTAGTCCTTGGATGCGCCCTCGTAATTTTTCGCGTGGTAGATCAACTCAATGATGTTGTAGACTTTCCGGTCGGCCGCCTGAGCCAGCTTTTCCGCCTGCGGTGACTGCCGCAAGTCCTTTGGGAGCGTCTCGAGAAGCTTCGACGCCGCACAACGCAACTCCTGCATCTTCCTGAACTCGTCCGTTGCGGCGCGCGTGCGGCTGGAGAAGCGAATGTCTTTCTGCCGCACCTCGGACTCGGTCAGGTCGCGGGGAAACTCGCCGCTTGAACTCCAGAGATCGATTTGGAAGGCTAACGTGTCGCAACGCGGAGCGCTGTCGAGCACCCATCGCAGCGGGGTGTTGGAAACCAGGCCGCCATCCCAATAATACTCGCTTTCGATTTCGGTCGGCGGAAACCCGGGCGGCAGGGAGCCGCTCGCAATGACATGCTCGAGGCGAATCTTATCCCTGGTGCTGTCGAAATAGGCGAAATTGCCGGTCCGGACGTTGGTGGCGCCGACGCTGAAGCGCATTTCGCCGGAATTGATACGGTCGAAGTCCACCAACCGCTCGAGCGTGGCTTTCAGCGGCGAGACATCATAGAAGCTGAGCGCCGCGGGGGTGCCTTTGGGTTGCAGAAAGGGAGGCGGCAGGCGGGGCGTGAAGAAGCCGGGCGCGCCCCGGAGCAGGACGCCCAGAGAGCTGATTTGGCTGACCGCGCTCTGCGTGAGGGCGGTATGGGGCGTGAGGCTTGGAAGAGCGGAAATCCCGAAAGGGGGCTCGCTCACCGTCTCCCAGAACACGCGCAACCTCTCGACGCGCTTTTCGGGTGAATTTCCAGCGATCAACGCTGAATTTATGGCTCCGATCGAAATGCCCGCAACCCAATCGGGGTGAAGCTTCGCCTCGGATAAGGCTTGATAGACCCCGGCTTGATAGGCGCCGAGGGCGCCCCCGCCCTGCAATACAAGCGCTATCCGCTCGAACGGCGGGCGCTCGGTCGTCAGATGGGTCTCGCGTAGCGGGGCGCCGACGTTCGCCATGAAAATCCTCTAAGATCGCGACGCGCCTCAGCGCTATTCCAAGCCCAGTATCGACACTTTGGCCGTCGTGATCTCCGTCGGCCAAAGGATCTCTGTCAATCCGTGCGCAACCGCCACCTTTTGCGTCCCGTTGACCGAGTAGGTGATGACGCCGCCGCCAATCGCGCCGCCGATCTTCTCGCCCCACAATTTGCGCCCTGTTGTCGTGTCGAGCGCATAGAAATTTCCGCCCATATCGCCGAAAAAGACCACGCCCCCGGCCGTCGGCGTCATGCCGCTTTGAATGGGATAATTCGTCTTCGCTCGCCATTTCCACGCGCCCGTATCAGCGTCGACGGCGTACACCCAGCCCGCCCAGTCAAAGGTTGGGTCCGCCTTGCCCCACACGTTGAACGGATTGATGGAGGCCTCGCCCGACCACGGCTTCCCGGCGGCCACGGCCGCGATTTGGTTAGAGGGCATGAGCTTGACCGTCGTGCACCACTGGACCTCGCCGATGTAAACGAGGTTGGTTTGCGGATCGTAGGCCGGGCCATTCCACTCGGCGCCGCCCACAGAGCCCGGACAGAAGTGGACAGACTTGTCCGGCGAGAAAGGCGCGTCCGTATTCTCCATCCGCGTCACCGGCGCCCTGTAAAGCACGGCGTTGTCGCTCAGATCGATGCCGTAAAGATGCCCGTCTTTCGGGGCGACTGACAGAAGCTTCTTACCGCCAGCGGTCTGTATAATGGCGGGAGCGCCGGACACATCCCAGTCGTGCCAGTCTTTAGGCACGAGCTTGAAGTGATTCTTGTAGGCGCCGGTCTTGGCGTCGAGAACGACGACCGAGCCGGTGTAGAGGTTCGACCCGTCGCGCATCCCGTCCGCAAAATCGGGTGCCGGATTCCCGCCCGGCACGTACAACAAGCCGACGTTCGGGTCCAAGCTGTATGAAGTCCAGGTGGCGCCGCCGGTTATCGGCACGCCAGGCTGAGACGCATTGGCCCAGGTGGACGCGTTGAGCGGCGATGCGCCCTGCGGTCCGCGAGTCGGATCGCCTTCGCTCTTTGGCACGAGGTAGAATTCCCAGACGATCTTGCCGGTCTTGGCGTCGAGCGCGTACATCCGCCCCTTCACGCCCTTGATGTCGCCGCCGGCGTTGCCGATAAAAACCAAGCCGTTCCAGGCGATGGGAGCGGCGGGGGCGCTTTCGCCCTTGCTGGGATCGGCGATCCTGGTTTCCCAGATCCGGTTTCCCGTATTGAAGTCGTAGGCGAGGACGCGGCCGTCCTGTGTGCCGCGAAACAGCATTCCGTCGAGATACGCCGCGCCGCGATTGACCCCCTGCGGCGTAGCCGGAGTGTAGTCCTCGTGCGTCCGCCACTTCTGCTTGCAGGTCGCCGGATCGATGGAGATGATGTCATATTCGGTGTCGAAGATCAGAGCGCCATTCACTTCCAATAAGCCGGAGGTGAAGCCGGTGAATTGCCCGGTGTCATAGGTGCAGAGCACCTTCAGCTTGCCGGCGTTCTCCGTGTTGATCTGGTTGAGCCCGGAGAATCGATCCGAGGTGAGCGTCTTGTTGTAGCTCGGCCAGTCTCCCGCCTCCGGCGCTGTCGATGCCGGGCGCGGCGCGGCCGCGGTTTGGTTCGGGGCGGTTTCCGTTTCGATGGCGCCAGCGGGAGCCGACAAATACCGGACGTAATTGATCGCCATCGCGGCGATTGGAACCGCTTGGTCCCAGTAAAAATAGACGACGCCGGCGGCGATAACGCCAAGAACCACAATCGCGCCGAGGATAACCGAAAGTCGAGATCTCATCGAGGGCCTCTAGGTTCCGATGGATCGGCGCCGACTTCCCTGGCGCCGGAACGTGACAATAACGCGATAGGCGCCGATCCGCTCATCCGGTCCGCCTACGCCATGGCGGGCCGAAACTGAGGCGCTCGCGCCGCCGAGCCGCAAGCATCGTGCCGGCTTAAGCTCGAACAGCCGTCCAGCGTTCAAGGCCCGACCGGAATGAGCTTGCCGACGAAAACCGGCGGCCCGGACGGCTTGCCGTCGGGGGAGCCGCCGGGCGGCTCGATCGTCACGGCGTAAGTCGCGTTCTCGACGACGCCGCGATCATAAGCCGATAAGTTCGCCGCGCGGGCCGTCTCGCCGATCACGCCGAGCGAGCGCGGGCTCCCGAGCTTCGGGTCGATGAGCCAGAGTTCGTAAGACTTGCCCGGCGGCGTTTGCGCCGCGACCGGGCGCACCGTCAGTTCCTGCCGGTCGAGATCGACCGTCACCTCGAAGGCGGGCGACGCCGCGTCTTTCTGCAGGATCGCGACATATTCACGCGGGGGGCTCCCCCGCGTCGTCTCGCGCACCGCGAAGCCGATCGCAAGCAGCGCCGCGAGGGCGGAGGCGGCGATCGCCGCCATCCGCCACCGCGTCACGCTCCGCCTTAAGGAGATGAGAGCCGCATCCGCGGCCGGCGCCGACGCCTCGGATGCAGATCCAGAGCGTATGCGCGCCTGGATCGCCGGCAGATGGTCGCCCGGCGGCTCGATCGGCGGCGCGGCTTCCGCGAGCGGCTGAAGCCGCTGCTCCCAGGCGCGGATCGCCGCATCGAGATCCGGCTCGCGCAGCCGGCGCGCCGCAAGCGCGGCCCGCTCGGCAGGGTCCAGCGTGCCGAGCACGAATTCGGCGGCGGCGAAGTCGTCGTCGGCGGTCATGACGACAGGCAATCCCTCAGTTGCGCGAGACTGCGATGCAGCCACGTCTTGATCGTCGGCACGGGCCGTCCGAACCGCTTGGCGAGCGCCTCGCGGCTCGCGCCGTGATAATAGGCGAGGAGCAGGATCGCGCGCTTCTCGTCTTCGAGCTTCGACAGGCAATCGGTGAGCGCGCGCAAGGCCTCGGAGCGCTCGCGCGCGGCCAAGGGATCAACGGTCTCTGCGCTTGGTTCGAAGCTTTCGGACATCTCCTCGAGCGAGGCGGGACGGACACGGCGGACCTCGTCGAGGGCGCGATTTCTGGCGATCGTCGCCATCCAGGCGAGCGGCGAGCCTTTCGCGGCGTCGAAATCGCCCGCCCGCTCCCAGACGCGCAAATAAGCGTCCTGCAGCGCTTCGCCAGCGTCGCTTTTGGTCGGGATTCGCGCGATCACGCCGTAGAGTTTTGCGCTCGTCCGCTTATAGAGCGCGGCGAACGCCGCCTCGTCGCGCGCCGCGACCCGGCGCAGAAGCGCGGCGAGGTCCTCCTCGTCGGACCCCGCTCCGCCAGTCGGCGCTTTGGCTCCGATGGTCATGGGCGCGATCCTAGCGCGACGCGCGCTGTGCGCAACCGAGGCTGTGGCCGGGGTGGATGACCCCGGCCGACGCGATCAGCGATCGCGTCTGGCAAAAAACGGCCGCGCGCCTCAGCCCGGCAGCAGGACCTTGTCGATGACCTGGATCACGCCGTTCGACTGCATAACGTTCGGGATCGTCACTTCCGCCTTGTCGCCCTTGGCGTCGATCACCCAGAGATGGCCGGCGTAGCGGCGGAAGGCGAGGTCCTCGCCCTCGACGGTCTTAAGCATCGCCTTGCCGCCGCCTTGCGCGATCATCGCGTCGATCTCGGCTTCCGTCAGGCGGCCGGGCACGACGTGGTAGGTCAGGATCGAGGTCAGCTTCTCCTTGTTCTCGGGCTTGAGCAGCGTCTCGACCGTGCCGGCCGGCAGGTGGGCGAAGGCCTCGTTGGTCGGCGCGAAGACGGTGAAGGGTCCGGCGCCTTCAAGCGTGTCGACGAGGCCCGCCGCCTTGACCGCGGCGACCAGCGTCGTGTGGTCCTTCGAATGGATCGCGTTTTCGATGATGTTCTTGCTTGGATACATCGGCGCGCCGCCGACCATCTTGGTCATCTCGGCATAGGCCGGCGCAGCGAAAGGCGCAAAGGCGACGCTCGCCGCGAGCGCCGCGGCGAAAAGCGATATCTTGGCTTTCATTGGATCTCTCCGTTCACTTTCCCCGGCCGGCCCCGCGCTTGGAAAGCATGAGGCTCCGATCGGACGAGGCTGTTACGAAGCGATTGGCGTGAGGTTTCAGACGGCGCCCCAAAAAAATCGCGGAATGAGCGTCATGATTGGGCCCGACGTAACTTTGCCTAACGCGCGGTCGTATCGCTCGCATAGGCCCGATCATGGGGGAACTCCGCCATGGCGTCCATTTCGTCGACTTACCGAGAGCGCGCCGCCGCCCCGCCCAGAATTGTGGTCCGGCATTCGGCGATCATGCGCGTCTGCCACTGGGTGAATGCGATCTGCTTTTTCATGCTGCTCATGAGCGGCCTGCAGATCTTCAACGCCGATCCGCAGCTGAGCTGGGGCCGGGCGACGGATTTCAAGCATCCGTTCCTCTCGTTTTCGGCGCGCGAGAACGACGACGGCGACCCGACCGCGGGCGTGACGACGCTGTTCGGGCATTCGTTCGACACGACCGGCCTGTTCGGCGCCTCCCGCGGGTCCGACGGCGAGATGGAGGACCGCGGCTTTCCCTCCTGGGCTACACTCCCGGCCGAGCGGGATCTGGCGATGGGCCGGCGCTGGCATTTCTTTTTCGCCTGGCTCCTCGTCATCAACGGCGTCGTCTATGTCGTGAACCTCTTCGCCCGAAAGCACATTCGCGACCTTCTGCCGAGCCTCGCCGACCTACGCGCGCTGCCGCGCACGATCCGCAATCACGCGCTCCTGCGATTTCCCAGGGGCGACGAGGCGCTGCGCTACAACGCGCTGCAGAAGCTCGCCTATCTTGGCGTCGTCGTCGCCTTTCCGATCCTCGTGCTTGCGGGGCTCACGATGTCGCCCGCGATGGACGCAGCTTTCCCGTGGCTCGTTCCGCTCTTCCACGGCCGTCAGTCGGCGCGCGCGATACACTTCGTTTTGGCTAGTCTTCTCCTTGCCTTTCTCGTCGTGCATCTCGTGATGGTGCTCATCTCCGGCGTCTTCAACAACATGCGCTCCATGATCACCGGGCGCTATCGGATTCCGGAGGAAGCGCCATGAGCCGCTCGCTCCTCTTCAGCCGTCGCTCGCTCCTGCGCGGCCTCGCCGCGGGCGCCGCCTTGCCGCTCGCGGGATGCAGCCTCGATTCGCGCGACCCGACCGTCATGTCGATCCTCGACAAGGCGGAAATCCTGACAAAATCAGCGCAGCGCGCGCTGCTCGCGCCGCGACTTGCGCTCGCGCCGGAATACCCGCCGGGAGCGATTACGCCCTACTTCAAGCCGAACGGCTCGATCGACCCCGATGATCCCGCTTATGTCGCGCTGCGCCAGAAGGGCTTCGCCGACTGGAGGCTCGAGGTCGGCGGCCTGGTCGAGCGTCCGATGCGGCTCTCGCTCGCGGACTTGCGCGCGCTGCCTTCGCGGTCGCAGATCACGCGGCACGATTGCGTCGAAGGCTGGAGTTGCATCGGACAGTGGAAGGGCCCGCAACTCTCAACCCTCCTCAACGCCGCGGCCTTGAAGCCTCAAGCGCGCTTCATCGCCTTCTTCTGCGCCGACACGCTCGAACAGACGCTCGACAACACCGGCCGCTATTACGAGACGATCGACCTTATCGACGCCTTCCACCCGCAGACGATCGTCGCCTACGAGATGAACTACGCCCCGCTCAAGGTCGAGCACGGCGCCCCCTTAAGACTCAGGGTCGAGCGCCAGCTCGGCTACAAGATGGCGAAATACGTCATGCGCATCGAGGCGATCGACAGCTTCTCGACGATCGACCATGGGCGCGGCGGTTTCTGGGAGGACCGAGGCTACGAATGGTACGCGGGGATTTGAGGAAGGCTGGCGGAACGCTTGACTTGGCGTCCGGCGAAGAACCCGGATCAACTCACGGCTTTATTTAACGGCCTTGACGCGCGATCAATGGCGCCGAACGCCATGTCCGGCGAACGGTCGGCGAACCCCTCCTGATGACGGCGATTTCCGAGGAGACCGCCGAGACCGACAAGGAAGCGTCATTCGCCGTCGCCCCCGGGCCGGGAGCGCGACCGCCCGCGCCCTTGCCCTTCACCCCGCCGCCTTCAAGGCCTGGTCGAGATCGGCCAGGATGTCGTCGATGTGCTCGATGCCGATCGAGAGGCGCACATAGCCCTCGGAAACGCCGGTTGCGAGTTGGTCCTCTGGCGAAAGCTGCGAATGCGTAGTCGTCGCCGGATGGATGGCGAGCGAGCGCGCGTCGCCGATGTTGGCCACGTGATAGAGCAGTTTCAGGGCGTCGATGAACTTGCGCCCCGCCTCCTTGCCGCCCCTGATCTCGAAACCGACGAGCCCGCCCTGCCCACCTTTGAGATACTTTTCCGCGCGCCGCCTCGCTTCGCCGAGCTGCTGCGACGGATGGATGACTTTGGTCACCTCCGGGCGCTTGGCGAGCCAGTTTGCGACTGTCGCCGCATTGGCCGAGTGGCGCTCCATGCGCAACGGCAGCGTCTCGATCCCCTGCAGCGTCAGGAATGCGTTGAACGGCGACATGCAGGCGCCGAGGTCGCGCAACAGCGTCACGCGCGCCCTGATGATATAGGCGATCGGCCCGAGCGGCTTCACCGCCTCCGCCCAGATCGCTCCGTGATAGCTCGGGTCGGGCGTATTGAGGGCCGGCTGCCGCTCCTGGTGCTCGTCCCAGGGGAAGGTTCCGCTGTCGACCAGGACGCCGCCGATCGAAGTGCCGTGGCCGCCGAGATATTTGGTCGAGGAATAAACGATCACCGCCGCGCCGTGATCGAAGGGCCGCGTCAGGATCGGCGCGGCGGTGTTGTCCATGACGAGCGGAATGCCGAAGGAACGGCCGATCGCCGCCACTTCGGCGATCGGAAAGGCGATCAGCTTCGGGTTGGGGAGCGTCTCGGCATAATAGGCGCGCGTGCGCTGGTCGGTCGCCCTGCGGAAATTCTCCGGATCGTCGGGGTCGACGAAGCGCACCTCGATCCCCTGGTCCTTCAGCGTGTTGGCGAAGAGGTTCCAGGTGCCGCCGTAGAGGTCCGTCGACGACACGACATTGTCGCCCGCCTTCGCCAGGTTTTGCAGCGCGAAGGCCGAGGCCGCCTGCCCGCTCGCGAGCGCCAGCGCCGCGACCCCGCCCTCGAGCGCGGCGACGCGCTTCTCGAGCACGTCGTTGGTCGGGTTCATGATGCGGGTATAGATGTTGCCGAGCTCCTTCAGCGCGAACAGGTTCGCGGCATGCTCGGCGCTCTGAAACTGGTACGAGGTCGTCTGATAGATCGGCACCGCGACCGCGCCGGTCGCCGGGTCGGCGCGCCAGCCCGCGTGAAGCGCCAGGGTTTCAGGCTTGTGAGACATCACGTTTCCTTCCCGTTTTCATCGCCCGCGTCGCCTTCTCTTCGAACGCCCCGATTTCGACGCGACAAACGCGGGCGCTTTTGAACATGACGGATTAGCAATATCGGTCCTATTCTATACCAATTAGGTAGTTTAATGCGACCATTACCGGCTCGCCCCGCGTCCCGCAAGGGGCCGCTCATCCCGCGCGAGCCGCTCCTCGAAGGGGCCTTCATTCCGCAGACCGTGCGGAAACTGCTTGCGCCCACGGCTTTGCGCACTCGGGCGGCGACGGACGGGGGTTTCGACTTTTTTCGGGTGCGACAAGGCCTGTGTCGATCCTGTGGCCGCCCATGTCGGCTCTTTAGGCGCGGATTGGGTACGCCGCTCACCCCCGAACCGCCGCTACCATCGGCTCGACGCCGATGACATTGAGGGCGCGGCGCAAGTTGTAGACGAGCGCGGTCAGGCTAAACTCGGCGCGCACGTTTTCGAGGCTGCGCATCAGGAACGCGCCCTGATACATCCATTGCTTGATGCTGCCGAAGGGATGCTCGACGACCTCGCGGCGACGGTCGAGAATGTGCGGCCTCGCTTTGAGGCGTTCGGCCATGCGATCGAGCACGTCCTCATTTTCGAGACGGGACACCGAGCGAACGTCGTTTGTGCATCGCGCGCGCAGCGGACAAACGCGACAGGCCTTCGGGGCGCCGTAATCGATCTTCTCGAGATCGCGCAGCCGGCCGCGGCGGATCGGCGTCAGCAACTGCCCGGCCGGGCAGACGTAGGCGTCGCGCCCAGCATCGTATCGGAACTCGTCCTTGCGGAAGAAACCCTTGCGCACCGACGATCCTCGTTGAGGCTTGGGGACATGAGGAATGCAGCCGGCCTTCTCGCAGGCCTCGATGTCCTCGACTTTGAAGTAGCCACGATCGGCGACGACGTCGATCGTTTCGACCCCGAGAATTTCGCGGGCCGGCTCGGCGGTCTGCGTCAGCAGTCCCATGTCGACGACCTGGTTGGTCACTGCCTGCTCGACGATCATCTTGTTCTTCGCGTCGACCGCGACCTGCGCGTTGTAGCCCACACCGATCTTCGTATGCGCGGCCATGGCGCGGCTGTCGGGATCGGTCAGCGAGATCTGGTCCTCGCCGGTCCGGTCAAGCTGGGCCAGCATCGCCTCGTAACGGCCGCGCTTCTTGCGCAAGGCCTCGATCTTCTCGGCGAGATTTTTCGTGCGCGCCCCACCGGCCGACGCGCCGTCTTCGATGTCGCTCGCGTCGAGCCGCGCGAGATAATCGTTCAGCCTCTCATCGGCGGCGCGGATGAACTCGCGCAACGAAGTGCGGGTGAAGTTGCGATCCTTGTTGTTGACCGCCTTGATGCGAGTTCCATCGACGGCGAGCAACTCGCGGCCGTAAAGGTCGAGCCGTCGACACAGCAGGACGAACTGACGAAACACGGCGCGGAACGCCGCGCGATTGTCGCGTCGAAAGTCGGCGATGGTCTTGAAGTCGGGCCTGAGGCTGCGCAGAAGCCAGATGACCTCGATGTTGCGATGGGCTTCGCGCTCCAGCCGCCGGCTCGATCGGACCCGGTTCAGATAGCCGTAGATATAGAGCTTCAACAGGTCGCCGGGCGCATACCCCGGACGCCCCGTCGCCTTCGCCGTCACTCGCGCGAACCCCGCCGCCGCGAGGTCCAGCCCGTCAACGAAGGCGTCGATGAACCGAACCGGATTTCCAGCGTCCACGTAATCGTCCACCGCCTCCGGCAGCAACAGGAGCTGGTCGCGCTCGAATCCGGCAATGTGAGTCATGCGCGATTCTAGCCCGCGCGCCGATTCGAAGGAATCCGCTCACGCCGACTTTTCGCACGGTCTGTCCGCTTCTTGCATTGTCCGCACAATAGGAAAGGATAACGAAATCGACCGGCGAATCGTGACATGGGGTTCGTCGCGTCGGCGGGAGGGCTTCATGAGCACGCAGTTGGGAACGAGCGGACACGCGCGCAGGTTTCACGTGCCCCACGCCCATCTCAACTCGGCCTTCGGCAGTGACTGGTTCGGCCTGAAGGCGGAAGGATTCGCGCGCTTCTTCGGGACGCCGACTTTCCTCATCGGCCAGACCGTCATCGTGGCCGTCTGGATCCTGGTCAACATCATCGGTTGGACCCAGTTCGACGTCTATCCCTTCATCCTGCTCAATCTCGCCTTCTCGCTGCAGGCTGCTTATGCGGCGCCCTTGATCCTGCTCGCCCAGACCCGGCAGGCCGACCGCGACAAATGCAACAGCATCGCCGACGCCCACCATCGCGAGGAACTGCACCAGGTGAACGAGGAGCGCCAGCAGCAGATGCAGAAGCAGTCCGGTCTCATGATCGAAATGCTTCAGCAGAACACCGCCTTGACGGAGAGCGTCGAGACGCTGCTTCGGCAGAATACAGAACTGACGGAGACAGTCAGGGGCCTCGTCGAGCGCATCGAAGCGATGACGAAGGACGTGCACAGGCAGATCGCGCCGGCGGGTCGCTAGGGTCAAAACCCAGTCGGGGCGTTTCCTCCGCTGACCGCAAGAGCATGGATGAATTCCGTGTTGAACCAACGCCGTCATTGCGCAATCCAGCGGCCGTGAGGCGCGCCCGACGTGCCAATGACGGGAATGAATCGACTCGATTTCATCCCGCGTCGTCGCCAGGAAGCGTCGAATTGCGGCTTTTTGGCGCCATTTGGATTTGCTTGGGAGGCACCGAAAACCCGCTCAAATTGCCTCGAAACGGCCTTGGATTTCCTTGGATTTCCTTGGATTTTTCGTCCGAATCGAGCCTTTTCAACGGGTTGCGGGGGAATCTCGCGAAAAAAAATTTCTTATCGAATTTTCCCAAGTTTTCGTCCGAAATAAGGCGGGCGAACAACTGCCGGACCTCAATTCCGGACTTCGAAGTCGGCTCGCTGCCGGGCATCTTGGAGACGGCTGTGGATATCCTCATTCGCGAACACTAGCACGGAATTCTGATTTTCGGAAGCAATTGTCGCGTGCTTCGCGCGCTGGCTGCTGGCAGCTGACCAGCGGGGGGTAGCTTAACGATTTCAGCTTTAAGGGCGGATCGCGGGCAATGTCTGAACGACCGGCGACGTCCGGAATCGACGTCATGTCTGGACGTGTCTGGACCAGCGCTCGAGCGCCTGGGGAGACAGAGCAGCGCCGCCAGCGTCATCGACGCCTGCGACAAAGTGTCTCCGTACGCCTTGATTCTGATCCTCATCAATGCACGGCGACCGGCGGACCGTATGTTTCGCTAGTTTGCCCTCGGAGGAGGCGCGCCATGTCGGACAATCTCATCCAATTCAGCCCATCGGCTTACCAGTACCCGCTTCTCATCAAGCATCTGCTGCACTACCCGATGACGCATGCGCCCAATCAGGAGATCGTCTACCGGGACTTGAGGCGGCACAGCTACCGAGTGTTCCGCGAGCGCATTGGTCGGCTCGCGAGCGGCCTGTCTGAACTCGGCGTCAAGCCGGGCGACGTCGTCGGCGTTCTCGACTGGGACAGCCACCGCTATCTCGAGTGCTATTTCGCCGTGCCGATGATGGGCGCGGTGCTGCAGACGGTCAATCTCTCCCTGCCGCCGGAGGCGCTGCTGTTTGCGATGAACGACGCGGCCCCCTCGGTCGTGCTGGTCAACGCCGACTTCCTGCCGCTCATGGAGAAGCTCGCCGACAAGCTGCCGTCGGTGCGGAAATACGTGCTGTTGCACGACCGCAAGGAGCAGCCGACCACGCGCCTGCCGATCGAATGCGAATACGAGGACATGCTGGAGGCGAGTTCGCCCTTCTTCCAGTTTCCCGACTTCGACGAGAACACGCGCGCGACGACGTTCCACACCACGGGCACGACCGGGCGCCCGAAGGGGGTATATTTCAGCCACCGTCAGCTAGTGCTGCATACGCTCGGCATCATCGCGGAATACGGCAGCGCCGCCGGCCAGGGCCGGATCAGCCGCGAAGAAGTCTACATGCCGCTGACGCCGATGTTTCACGTCCACGCATGGGGAAGCCCCTACGTGCACACCATGCTCGGCAACAAGCAGGTGTACCCGGGGCGTTACGCGCCCGACGTCCTCTTGGGATTGATCGCGCGCGAAGGCGTGACGTCCACCCATTGCGTGCCGACGATCCTGCAGATGCTGCTCAGCGCGCCGGGGAGCAAGGACGTCGATCTGTCTAAGCTGAAGATGGTGGTTGGAGGCTCCGCGATGCCGCGGGCGCTGGCCAGAGCGGCGATGGCTCGGGGCATCGACGTCTTCACTGGTTATGGGCAATCCGAGTCCTGCCCGATGCTGTCCGGAGTGCATATGAGCACTGCGCAATTGTCGGAAGACCTCGAGGCGCAAGTGGAGCGGCGCACCAACGCCGGTCTGGCGGCGCCGCTGGTCGACCTGCGCATCGTCAATGCAGACATGTCCGACGTGCCGCACGACGGACAGAGCCGAGGGGAGATCGTCGCACGCGCCCCCTGGCTCACAATGGGCTATCTCAACGATCCTGCGGGGTCGGAGCAGCTCTGGGCCGGCGGCTATCTTCACACCGGGGACGTGGCGATGTGGGACGCCGACGGAACCATCCACATTGTCGATCGCATCAAGGACATCATCAAGAGCGGCGGGGAATGGATCTCATCCATTCAGGTCGAGGACATCATCTCAGAGAAGAGCGGCATCACGAAAGCGGCGGTCATCGCCGTCAGAGACGCAAAATGGGGCGAGCGTCCGATGGCGCTCGTCATCGTGGAGCCCGGCTTCGCCGGCGGTTCCGAAGAAGCCGTCCAGGAGGCCATTCGCGCCCACGTCGCGTCCTATGTCGACAAGGGCGTCATCTCGAAGTTCGCGATCCCGGATCGGGTCATGGTCGTCAAGGAGTTGCCGCTGACTTCGGTCGGCAAAGTCGACAAGGCCGTGCTGCGCGAAAGGCATTTGCGCGACGAAGCCGCATAGAGACGCCAACGGAGACAACTAACAAAAGGGCGGACGGGAAAAACTGAGGAGTAGCGATCATGACAACAAAAGAGCTTAGCGTCAGCCAGCTGTTCTGGGAACAGGTCGCTCTGAACTTCATCGTCCTCGCGGTACTGATCGCGTGCGGCGCGCTGTTGACCTTCAAGGTGATGGGCGAGGAGTACAGCCAATGGACCGTCGTCGGATTCTTCGCGACGGTGTTCTTCGCGTTCATTGTCTTTCTGCCGGCGGGGACTCTGTTCGCCTCGCGGGCGGAATTCGCCAAGGGCAAGGTCGAGGTTCTAGCGAATGAGAAGACCGGCGCGCTCGCGCCGATCGCCAATCCCCTGCTCGCGACCGCGCCTCTGGGCGTCGCGTTCGCCGCGATCGGCACGGCGATCGTCTATTGGCTCGTCTATGGCGCCGGATGGATGCCGTCGCCGCTGGTCGCGACGCTCGTTTCTCTCGTCTTCGTCGTCCCCTATGCGATCATCGTGAGGCTGAACATCTTCCGCGACATCGAGGGATTGGCGGCTCAGGGAGCGTTCCACGCGAAGCCGGCGGCGTCCAAGACGCGCCATATCTGGTTGACCTACGTCGTCCCGAACCTGATCTTCCAAACGATCATCAACCTGCCGTTGGCCTACAGGGGCTTTTCGTACGCAGCCTCGGCGATCGCTGATCGCGCCGGACCGGGCATCGTGCCGGCGGCGGCGCTCGCGCCGGACTTCGCCATCACCTTCATGTTCGTCTGCAGCTTCACCTTCCTCGCGGTGATGGCGCATACGGCGTCGGACATGTGGGAAGGCGAAATGTCCTATTCGGGCAAGGCGCGCGGAATCAATGGATTCCTGTTCTTCATCCTCATCCTGCTGATGGGCGTTGGGCTCGGGGTCCTGTTCGCGCTTGTCCCGCCGGTGACCGGCGTCACGACAGTCTCCTTCGGACTGGCGATGGTCCTGAAGTTCCTCGTGGTGTTCCTGTCCGTCTATGTCGCTTGCCGGTTGGGCGTCGGCTGGATGGGCAAGAAATTCAATGACGCCGTGGCGCACAAGATGGCCGCCGCGCACTGATTGCGCATCGGAGCTCCCCGCGAGATCGTGGAGCGCAGGTTAGGGTCGAACCCGATCAAGCTGATTGGGTTTTGACTCTAAAGCCCTTCGCGGGAATCTGCCGGGCGCAGGTTCCCGCGACCGATGATTTCTCGACTGCTCGATTGTCTCTCTTTATGGGCGGCGCTTCGACCGCCGCGCGATTTTGGAGACATGAGAGCTATGGCTGACATCAAGAGCGCCGACATCGTGGTCCTGGGCGCGAGCCGAGGCGTCGGACGGGAGATTGCGCTCAAGGCCCGCGGCGAGGGCGGCCGTGTCCTGGCGGTCGCACGGGGCGAAGAAGACCTCCGGCGCCTGGCGGGCGAAGCGCCGGGCATCGACATCCTGGCGCTCGACGCGGCCTCCGAGGACACTCGGCGTCTTGTGGCTCGAGCCCTATCCGGACTCGGAAATCGACGGGATCGCGGACGCAAAGCCCGGGCCCGAGGCGCGCTGTGAGATGAGAGAGAGCGTCCGGCTCGCCTTCGTCGCCGCCGTGCAGCAATTGCCTCCGCGTCAACGGGCCGTGCTGATGCTTATCGACGTGATGGGCTGGCCGGCGCATGAAGCCGCGAGCCTCCTCGAAAGCTCGCTGGCGTCGGTCAACAGCGCGCTGCAGCGGGCGCGGGACAAAATGCGCGCGCAACATGGCTCGCTTGAGCGGCAAACCGGCGTCGCAGACAAGACCCAACGCGCGCTGATCGACCGCTACGTGCGAGCCTGGGAGTCCGCCGACCTGGACGGATTCGTCGCGCTCCTCAAGGGCGACGCCACATTCGCGATGCCGCCTCGCCGCGAATGGTACGAAGGCCGTGACGCCATTCGGCGTTTCTTCGCCAATGTCTGGGGGGGCTTATGACGGATTTCGCCTCACGCGGACCGGCGCAAACGGCGAGCCGGCGTTCGGCCTTTACGCCTATTCAAAGGCCGAGGGCCTTTGGAAAGCGCACTCCTTGCAGATGCTTTCGATCCGCGACGGCGGGATCTCGGCGCTCATGTTTTTCTTGCAGCCCCTGAGCCTGCGGCTGTTCGAAGCGTTCCAGCTCCCTCAAACGCTGCCTTCAGCCGCGCCCTGTTAGTGGTCAAAATCAAACGTTTGGCACGCGACTGAATGGCGGGAGTGCGCAAATAGCTGTCGTTCAACGACTGTGGGGCGAAGGGTCAAATCGGTACGCGCCGGTGCGCTGCAAAAAGACCGACGCCGGAGTGGCGAATGGGATGTTAGCACTCCCTTGTAACGAGTGCCAGCCATAGCCATGTAGGTCCAGCGCCGGACTGCTGCCGAGAGCTAGAGCAATTGCTCGTGAGCCGGCCAGGCAAGCCGACTGAAAGCGAATCTCATGAAATTCCGTCCGTTACACGACCGCGTCGTCATCCGCCGCATTGAGGGCGACGACAAGACCAAGGGCGGCATCATCATCCCCGATACCGTCAAAGAGAAGCCGCAGGAGGGCGAGGTCATTGCGGTCGGGCCCGGAGCCCGCGACGAGAGCGGCAAGCTCGTGCCTCTCGATCTCAAGGCGGGCGACGTCGTTTTGTTCGGCAAATGGTCGGGATCCGAAGTCAAGATCGACGGTCAGGACCTTTTGATCATGAAAGAGTCCGACATCATGGGCGTGATCGAGGGCAGAGCCGCCGCCAAGAAGGCAGCTTAACAAGACAAAAGCCCCTCACAGGAACTCAGGAGTTGAACACCATGTCCGCCAAAGACGTCAGATTTTCCAGCGATGCACGCGACAGAATGCTGCGCGGAGTCGATATTCTCAATAACGCCGTCAAGGTGACGCTTGGGCCCAAAGGCCGCAACGTCATCCTCGACAAATCCTACGGCGCGCCGCGCATCACCAAAGACGGTGTTGCCGTCGCCAAAGAGATCGAGCTTGAGGACAAGTTCGAGAACATGGGCGCTCAGATGGTGCGCGAGGTCGCCTCGAAGACCAATGATCTTGCCGGCGACGGCACGACCACCGCCACCGTGCTTGCCGCCTCGATCATGAAGGAGGGCCTCAAGCTGGTCGCCGCCGGAATGAACCCGATGGATTTGAAGCGCGGCGTCGACATTGCGGTGGCGGCGGTCGTGAAGGACATCGAACGCCGATCGAAGAAAGTGCAAACCTCCGAGGAGATCGCCCAGATCGGGACGGTCGCCGCGAATGGCGACAAGACCATCGGGAAGATGATCGCCGACGCGATGAAGAAAGTCGGCAACGAGGGCGTCATCACCGTCGAGGAGGCAAAGAGTCTCGAGACCGAGCTCGACGTCGTCGAGGGCATGCAGTTCGACCGCGGCTACCTCTCGCCCTATTTCATCACCAATGCCGAGAAGATGGTGGCCGAACTCGAGGACGTCTATCTCCTCATTCATGAGAAAAAGCTCTCCTCGCTGCAGCCCTTGTTGCCGCTCCTCGAGGCGGTCGTTCAAGCGGGCAAGCCGCTCGTCATCATCGCCGAGGACATCGAAGGCGAGGCGCTGGCGACGCTCGTCGTCAACAAGTTGCGCGGCGGCCTCAAGGTCGCAGCCGTCAAGGCGCCCGGGTTCGGCGATCGCCGCAAGGCGATGCTCGAGGATATTGCGATCCTCACCGGCGGCCAGACGATCGCCGAGGACCTCGGCATCAAGCTCGAGAACGTGACCCTGCAGATGCTTGGCCGCGCTAAGAAGGTGCGCATCGAGAAGGAAAACACCACGATCATCGATGGCGCCGGCAAGAAGTCCGACATTGAAGGCCGCATCGCACAGATCAAAGCGCAGGTCGAGGAGACGACGTCGGACTATGACAAGGAGAAGCTGCAGGAGCGCTTGGCGAAGCTCGCGGGCGGCGTCGCGGTGATCCGCGTCGGCGGATCGACCGAAGTCGAGGTCAAGGAGAAGAAGGATAGAGTCGACGACGCGATGCACGCGACCAAGGCTGCGGTCGAGGAGGGCATTGTCGCAGGCGGTGGCGTCGCGCTTTTGCGCGCCAAGGCCGCTATCGGCAAGCTCAGCGACGACAACCAGGACGTCCAATCCGGAATCAACATCGTGCTCAAGGCGCTCGAAGCGCCAATCCGTCAGATCGCCGAGAACTCGGGCGTGGAGGGTTCGATCGTCGTCGGCAATGTCCTGGCCAACAAGTCACAGACCTACGGCTTTGACGCACAGACGGAGCAGTATGTCGACATGCTGAGCGCCGGCATCGTCGATCCGGCCAAGGTCGTGCGGGTCGCCCTTCAGGACGCGGCGTCGGTCGCCGGCCTCATGATCACCACCGAGGCCATGGTGGCCGAGGCGCCGAAGAAGAATGCCGCCCCAGCAATGCCGGGAGGCGGTGGCATGGGCGGCATGGACTATTGAGCGCCTCATAAAACGAAGACCTCTGCGATGCGATTGGTCGCGCAACATTCGGAAGGGGAGGAATCCTTCCTCCCCACCGGGTTGGGGACGACGGCCCACCCTTCTCGGCCGGCACTTGGACGAGGTTGGTGATCGAAGCCACGCCGACGGGAGGAGCGATCATGCTGATCGAAGCGGGCTTTGACGTAGCCTTTGAATGTCCGGCGGCGACGCCGATGATCCTCCAACTCAGCATCCACCCTTCCCGGGACGCCGACCTGCTGACCCCGGACAGGATTGCCTCGGATCCCCCTCTGCCGATGCGTTCCTATTTCGATCTTTTTGGCAATCGGGTCACCCGCGTCGAAGTTCCGGCGGGGCTCGTCACGTTCTCCGACCGCTTCGTCATTCAGGACTCGGGCGCGCCGGACGAAACACCGCCCGATGTGAGGACGACGCCGATCGCCGACCTACCCGACGATGTGCTCTTGTTCCTCGTCTCGAGCCGCTATTGCGATAGCGACAAGCTCGCCGATTTCGCTTGGTCGCAGTTCGGAAAGCTGTCCGGCGGCGCCTGGTGCGTGCGGGCGATCTCGGATTTCGTTCACGCGAAAATTCGCTTCAGCTATATGGATGCACGCTCGACCCGTTGCGCCAGCAATTCCATGCGAGAGGGCATCGGCGTCTGTCGCGACTTCGCCCACCTCGCCATCGCGCTCTGCCGCTGCATGAACATTCCCGCCCGTTATTGCACCGGCTATCTCGGCGACATCGGCGTGCCGGTCGACATCAACCCCGGGGATTTCAGCGCTTGGGCAGAGGTCTTTCTCGATGGCCGCTGGTATACGATGGACGCCCGCCACAACCATCCGCGCATCGGCCGCATCGTGATGGGCCGCGGCCGCGACGCCGCCGACGTCGCGATGTCGACCGCCTTCGGCGTGGCCAATCTGAAGCGCTTCGTGGTAGTGACGGACGAGAAAGTTCAGGGCGCCTGACGCCCGAACGTCCGCCGGCGACGGCCGGTCGAGTAAATGGCCGCTTCACTGAAGGGTTTCAGACGCCGGCCCTTTCGGACGGTCGTGCGAGACGCGGGGGCCGGCGTTTGAAAGCCTCGTAAGGAGGAAACCGCGGGGAGGAAGGGCGCTGTTTGACCGAGCGCGGCCTATGGGGATTTGAGGATCGCGGTCGGATCGCCGATTTGGGGGCGGTGGCGGAAGGCGGTCGGTTTCATCGTCGGGAGCCGAGACGACGGGCTTCTTGTCGGGCGCGGATGAGGGCGACGGGGATGGGCTCGGCGGCTGGAGAGCCTGTGCGGACGTCGGGAGGACGTCGCGTTCCTGCTCCGGCGTGCGGCTGGAGGCGAGGGGAAGCGGCGCTGCGAGGCGGGACGCGCGGCGTCGGTCATGACGTGTCGATCCTGATCCGGCTTGGGGAAGGCGATCGCGCGGGGCGCGGCCCTTCGAACGTCTCGACAATGATCATCCGGCCGCCGCAGCAGGGGCAGCGCCGCGCCGGCGAAACGGCTTCGGCCTGGCCGTCGGTCTCGGCGTGCGAGCCCTCGGGTGCAGCCTCGGGCGCGGCGAGCGCCTGGCGGACGCGCTCGATGTTGCTGGCTCGGACCGCGCCGGCGAAGAGGCCGTAGTGTCGGATGCGGTGGAAGCCGCTCGGCAGCACGTGCAGGAGAAAGCGGCGGATGAACTCGTGGGCCGCGAGCGTCATGGTCTTGAACCGGTCGCGGCCTTCGACCCGATAGTCCTTCCACTTGAATGTGACGCCCTTGTCGTCCAGCTCCATGAGCCTGGAGTTCGAGATCGCGACGCGGTGGGTGTAGCGGGCGAGATAGGCGAGCACGGCCTTCGGCCCGGCGAACGGCCTCTTGGCATAGACGATCCATTCCGATCGGCGCAGCGGCGCGAGGACGGCGTCGAAGGCGGCTTTGTCGGCGAGCCGCGCGAGGTCGCCGAGGAAGACGAGGCGTCCGGCCGCATGCAGGGCTGCGAGCCCTTCGAGGAAGAGCCGGCGGAAGAGACGCGACAGCATCCGCACGGGCAGGAAGAAGCCGGGCTTGCAGGCGATCCAGCGCGATCCGTCCAGCGACAGGCCGCCGCCGGGAACGATGACGTGGACGTGCGGATGGTGGGTCAGCGCCGAGCCCCAGGTGTGCAGTACGGCGGTCAGGCCGATGCGCGCGCCCAGATGCTTCGGGTCGGCCGCGATCGTGGTCAGCGTCTGGGCGGCGGTCCTGAACAGGAGGTCGTAGACGGGGGACTTGTTCTGGAACGCGACGGCGCCGATCGACGCCGGCAGGGTGAAGACGACGTGGTAATAGGGAACCGGCAGGAGTTCGGCCTCGCGGTCTTCGAGCCATTCCCTCGCCGCGGCCGCCTGGCACTTCGGGCAGTGGCGATTGCGGCAGGAATTGTAGGAGATCCGTTCGTGCGCACAGTCCTCGCAGCGCTCGACGTGTCCGCCGAGCGCGGCTGTGCGACAGGTCTCGATCGCCGACATGACCTTCAACTGGTCGAGGCTCACGTGACCGGCGTTGGCCATTCGCCACGCCGCCCCGTGGGCGCGAAAGACGTCGGCGACCTCCAGGTGGTGACCCGGTGGCCGCGCCATGCGGCCGCGGTCAGTCGGCCGGCTTTCGCTTCGCCAGGTTGACGCCGAGCCGCTCGAGCGGGCTCTTGACGTCGCGGATCGTGTTGACCGCGACCTGGGTGTAGAGCGCGGTCGTCTCGAGCTTGGCGTGGCCGAGCAACACCTGGATCACCCGAATATCGACGTCCTGCTCGAGCAGATGGGTGGCGAAGCTGTGCCGCAGCGTATGCGGTGACACGCGCTTGGAGATGCCGGCCAGGTCTTTGGCGGCGGTGACGGCGCGATTGAGCTGACGGGCGGTGATCGGGTTGACCGGGTTTTGGCCAGGGAACAGCCAGGCCCGCGGCCGCGCCGCCTTCCACCATGCGCGCAACAGTTCGAGCAGTTGCGGCGACAGCATCACATAACGGTCCCGCTGCCCTTTGCCCTGCTCGACCCGAAGCGTCATGCGCTGGCTGTCGATGTCGGACACCTTCAGGTGCGCGACCTCGGACACGCGCAGGCCCGCGCCGTAGGCGACGCTGAGCGCGGCCTTGTACTTCAGGCCCGGCGCGGCTTCGAGCAGGAGCGCGACCTCTTCCTGGCTGAGCACGACCGGCGCCCTGCGCGGCTTGTTCACGATCGTCAGAGGACGAACGAGGTCTGGCCGTTCGAGCGTCACGGTGAAGAAGAACCGAAGCGCGGTGACGGCGGCGTTGATCGAACCTGGGCTGATCTGCTGCTGCGCCAGATGCAACTGAAAGCGGCGAAGGTCCTCCTTCGTCGCCGTATCGGGCGACCGGCCCAGGAAGGCCGTAAAGGTCCTGACGTGCCGGACGTAGTCCTTCTGCACCTTCTCCTTGAACCGACGCGCCGTCATGTCGTCGATCATGCGCTGACGCAGCGGGTTGATGGGCTTGTCGGACATCGCGAAAGCTCCTGTCTCCCATGGGGTTGAACCCCATGATTTTGAGACAGTCCTGGCCTCGTCCGACCCAGCTTCCCGCGCTGCCCTCGCCGCAGCTACCGCGCGAGCGGTTTAGTCCTTACGTCGAATCCGGTCCCTCGGCGTGGGGCCGCGGGGAGGCGCCTCACCCTTTGTCGAGGCTCGCCACGAACGGCTCGATGCCGGCCGCGACCCGGCGGACCTTCAGCCGCTCGGCCCTGACGACCGCCAGCAGGTCCTCATAGGCGCGCTGCAGGTCGTCGTTGACGATGACGTACTCATAGGCGCGCCAGCGCTCGATCTCGTGGCGCGCGTTGTCGATCCGCTCTTCGATCGTGGCCGAAGAATCCTCCGCCCGGCGCTCGAGCCGCGCCCGCAATTCCCGCATCGAGGGCGGCAGGACGAAGATCGAGACGACGTCGCCGCCGAGCCGCTCGCGCATCTGCCGGGCGCCCTGCCAGTCGACGTCGAACAGCATGTCGCGCCCCTCGGCCAGCACCTTCTCAACCGGCGCGCGCGGCGTGCCGTAGCCGTTGCCGTGCACCTCCGCCCATTCCAGGAGGTCGCCGCCCTCCTTCATCCGATCGAATTCGCGCCGGTCGATGAAGCGGTAATGGATGCCGTCGACTTCAGACGAGCGCCGCGGGCGCGTCGTCACCGAAACCGAGAGGGTCAGGTCGAGCGCCTTGTCCTGCATCAGCATGCGGGTCAGCGTCGTCTTTCCCGCGCCAGACGGCGAGGACAGAATGAGGATCATGCCGCGCCGGCTCGCTGCCATGTTCAAGAGACTCGCTTTGTTCTGGACCTGCTCGCGGGAATTGCTCGATTTGGGGCCTCAGTTCAAGCCCCCGAGCCTTTTGGCAGGGTTAGTCGTAGATCAGTCTTACGTTTCTCCCCGTCACGGCCCTCCTCGGACCTAATCCGGGGATTGACCCGGCCATTCTACGAGAACATCGAACTTTCCGATTAAGATACTGAAACAGCGGCGAATACTGAACTCAAGCATCAGTGGCGCGGCGCCAGGACGAGCCCAGCCGTGACGAAAAACAGAAAGGACTGCTCCTACGTACAGCCGGCGTTAATGGGAGTCGGCAATTTCTTGCTGAAAATCAGAATTATGGCGAGAGGATCCAAGGAAATCCAGCCCTTCCAACCCTCTGGGGTGTAAGCTCTCCACTATAGGTAGGACAGGTTTTTTGCGGACGATTGTGGCAAATAAGCCTAATATTCCTGTTGAGCATTTCCGCCGCCGCGTGTGGCCGACGTCCACTCGCTAGACAGCATCGTTAGAATAACGAAGTACAATCTAAGCATATTGCAAGATTGTTATTCTTACCACAATTACGTATAAAATGCCACAATTAAATATAGAATGTGGCGGGCGCTCCCCCGCCAGCGGGGGCGTTCCCTAAGCATTCGTCTTGTGATACGGTTTCCGCCTGATTGACTCGGCGTGGGTTGGATTCCCGTCGCGGTTAAGTGCTGGTAGATGGAACGGCCATGATTCGCGGGAGGCGGGCATGGCTCACGTTGCCGATCATCTGAGCGTTGCGGCGTTGGAGGCGCGTTACGAAGCGTGTGGGGATGTGACGTCGTCGCGGCATTTTCAGACGATCTGGCTTTTGGCGAAAGGCCACACGGTCGGCCAAGTGGCGGCGATGACCTCGTTCGGTCAGCGCTGGATTGAACAACTTCTGGAGCGCTACAACGCGTTTGGGCCTTCGGCGTTGGGGGACCTGCGTCGGGGCAACGGAGCGGCGGCGACGGTCTTGAAGCCGGAGGTGCTGGAGCGGCTGCGGGTTCGTCTTGCCGATCCCCCGCCTGGCGGCGGCGTATGGACAAGCGGGAAGGTGGCGCACTGGATGGCGGGCGAACTGGGCTTGGCCTCGCTGGCGCCGCAACGCGGCTGGGAGGCGTTGCGGGCGATCGCATGGTCGATCCAGAAGCCGCGACCGCGCAACCCGAAGGCGGCGACGCCGGCGGAGCAAGACATCTTCAAAAAAACGGGCTCGGGTCGGCGGCCCGCCTGTGGCGGTGGAAACGAGTTGCGCTATCGTGAACCGGAGGGGAGCGGCCGGAAAGTTTTTGGTGGACCAGACCCCGTAAAAAAACGTGGCCCATGGGCTGTTGCGGACTTGCGAGTGGTGACGTCTTCAGGCGATCCCGATTAGGAAATTGATGTTTCTCCGTGGCCCAGCCCTCTTTGGCTTCCTCAGGCAGGAGGGTTCACGGCATGTCTCAAACGAAGCGGTCCCGCAAGTCGCGGGGTCTATCCCCGGTTCATCCGGCGGCGGCCGCGATCGATATCGGCGCCGCCATGCATGTCGCGGCTGTCGGCCCGGATCGCGACAAGGAACCGGTCCGAACGTTCCAGACCTTCACCGATGACCTTCACCGGCTGTCCGACTGGTTCGCCCAGTGCGGCATCAGGACGGTCGTGATGGAATTGACCGGAGTTTACTGGATCCCGGTCTTCGAAATCCTGGAACAGCGCGGGTTCGAGGTGATGGTGGTCAACGCGCGGGACGCGAAGCATGTGCCTGGGCGGAAGACCGACGTCAGCGACGCGCAATGGCTGCAACGCCTGCACGAATACGGACTGCTGCGCGCCAGCTTCCGGCCCCAGGCTGAAATTGCCGGGCTGCGCACCTACCTCCGGCAGAGGGAGCGGCTGCTCGATTACGCGGCGGCGCATATTCAGCACATGCAGAAGGCGCTGATGCAGATGAACCTTCAGCTGCACCATGTCGTGTCCGATATCACCGGCGTAACTGGCATGACCATCATCAGGGCGATCGTGGCCGGTGTGAGCTGGACCCCGGATTTAGGACCATTGGCTAAGGTGTGAAATGTCCTGCTCTGTCGCAACCGATGGAGCGAGGAATGACGAAGTCACGCAAGAAGTTTGATGCGGCGTTCAAGGCGAAGATTGCGGTTGAGGCGCTGCGCGAGGATGCGACGGTTCTGGAACTGGCGAAGCGGCACGGGGTGCATCCGAACCAGATTTATGCCTGGAAGAAGCAGGTTCTCGACAATGCGGTGAGCCTTTTCGCGCGAGGGGCGAGCGGTTCGGGGGATGGCGAGGAGGAGCGCGAGCGCGAGACGGCCAAGCTCTACGCCAAGATCGGCCAACTGACGGTCGAACGGGATTTCTTGGCCAGGAGGCCAGGGCGATGAGCGCGCCCGATCGAAGAGCGATGGTCGAACGGCCTGGCAAGGACCTGTCGGTGCGCCGCCAATGCGCGCTTGTGGGCGTGGCGCGCTCGGGGGTCTACCGCCCCAAGCCCGTCGCCGAGGCGGACGATCTGGCGGTGATGCGCCGCATCGACGAACTGCATCTCGAACTTCCGTTCTACGGCTCGCGGCGAATAACCTTCGAACTCAACAAGGAAGGCCGCGGGGTCAACCGCAAGCGAGTGCGGCGGCTGATGCGGGTGATGGGGATCGAGGCGCTGGTTCCGCGCCCCGGCACGAGCAAAGCCGCGCCCGGGCACAAGATATACCCCTACCTGCTGCGCGGCCTGAAGATTGTCGAGCCGAACCACGTGTGGGCGGCCGACGTGACCTACATCCCGATGGCGTGCGGCTTCCTCTATCTGGTGGCGATCATCGACTGGGCCAGCCGGGCGGTTCTGGCATGGCGGCTGTCGAACACCAACGATGCGAGCTTCTGCGCGGCGGCGCTGGAGGAGGCGCTGATTCGGTTCGGAAAGCCGCGGATTTTCAATACCGATCAGGGCTCCACTTTCACCGCCGAGGCTTTCACCAGCAAGCTTGTGACGGCCGGCGTCGTGATTTCGATGGACGGACGCGGCCGCTTCATGGACAACATTTTCATCGAACGGCTGTGGCGCTCGATCAAGTATGAAGAAGTGCATCTGAAAGCCTACGCCGATGGCTGCGAGGCGCGGTCCGGCATCAGTTCCTGGATGAACCTCTACAATTTTCGGCGCCCTCACCAGGCGATGAACAACCAGATGCCGATGGCGGTGTGGCGCGCCGGCATGGACAAAATCGAGGCGGCGGCGAGGGCTGTGGATATGCCGCTTCGCTTGGACAACGCAAACGCGTTGCCCACATACCCACAGCAGAAGCAGCCAGAAGCGGCTTGATTCTTGAAGGACAAGGGCAGGCGAGATCACACCTTAAATTCAACCCCTCGTGGTCCCACGAATGGGGTCCAGTTCAGTGAGCGCGATCCGAATGTTCTGGCCTCCCATCGTGATCGGCGGTGTCATGCGTCGGTGGAGATGGTTTGTCAGGCGCTGGTTGGCAACTACCGTGAGGAGCACATCTTCGCCCTGACCCAGGCGCTGGAACTGTACGAAGTTTATCAGACCAAGGTGACGGCCTGCGACGAGCAGATCGAAGCGATCCTGAAGCGGCTGAAGAAGAACGCTCCACCACCCGCGAGCAAGCTTCTGCCCGTCAGGCAAAGGACACACCAGCCCAATGCGCCGGCCTTCGACGCTCGCGGCGCGCTCCATGCGATCCTCGGCGTGGACCTGACCCAGATCAATGGCCTGGGGCCGTATCTGGCGCTGAAGCTGGTCGGAGAGTGTGGGACCAACCTGGCGGCCTGGCCGACAGCGAAGCACTTCACGTCATGGCTGGCGCTCGCGCCGCACAACAAGATTTCCGGAGGCAAGGTGCTGTCGTCGAAAACGCGACGCACCAGCAATCGGGCCGCGTCGTTGTTGCGCCTTGCCGCCGGCACGGTGGGGCGAACCGACACTGCGCTGGGCGCGTTCTACCGCCGGTTATCGGCGCGGGTGGGCAAGGCGAAGGCGATCACCGCCACCGCGCGCAAGATCGCGGTTCTGTTCTACAACACGCTTCGGCACGGCATGGCCTACGCCGATCCCGGCGCCACATACTACGAAGATCGCTACAAACAGCGTGTTTTGAAAAATCTTCAACGTCGCGCGAAGTCGCTGGGATTTGTCCTGCGTGAGGCGGGGCTCGATACCGCCCGGGCGGATGTTTCTTAGGAAAGTGGCCGACATCGTCGTCGAGGAGGCGGCGCGCCACCCCGATACGCCGATCGAGACGTTCGCGACCGACGAGCACCGGCTCGGCCTGAAGCCGGTGACCCGCCGCGTCTGGGCGGCGGTCGGCGAGCGGCCGATCGCGCACGGCCATCATCGGTTCGAATGGCTCTACGTGACGGCGTTCGTTTCTCCGGCAACCGGTGAGAGCTTCTGGTACGTCTCGAACGGCGTGTCCAAGCCGTTCTTCGAGGCGTTGCTGCGCCTGTTTGCCGAAGAAGCTGGCGCAGGCCGCGAGCGGCGCATCGTCCTCGTGCTCGACAACGCCGGTTGGCACGGCGAGGCCGGGCTCGCCGTGCCGGACGGCCTGCGCCTCGTTTTCCAACCCGCCTACACCCCGGAAGTGCAGCCGGCTGAAACGCTGTGGAGGCTGGTCGACGAGCCCGTCGTCAACAAGCACATCCCCACCCTCGAGGCTCTCGACCAAATCATCTCGATGCGATGCGCCGCTCTCGCCACCGAGCGCGAAAAGATCAAGAGCCAGGCCGGCTTCCACTGGTGGCCCAAAATCGCCAACCCGAGCTAATCACCCGGAAAACGTATGACCTATCGCGAGAGGTTCATGTGTATTGACCACTCTGGCGACGGCGGTTTGCAATCGGTTCATGGGCGCGCCTCTAGGGCTGCTCGCGATTGCCCTTCGATTTCGGGACGCGTTTCAAAGCCCGTGCGCGAAGGCGAGGCCCGTGAGTCCTGTCCAGCCGCTCAATGCGATTAGCCCCATGCGCGTGAGCCTCGCGGCCCATGCCTTCGCGCCTCAAGAGCCTTTCGGCGGCGGCCGGCGCGTCAAGCCTTCGCGCCCCGCAAGGGGCGCTTAGTTCGGCATAGACATAGCGACCAACGCGGATCTCTTTTGAAACCGTTTCACCTTCCAAGGTCTTGAAGGTATATGCGAGAGCGCTCGCGCTGAGCGGCCTCGGAGTAAGGACAAGTTTTATTTCCGTCGGTTCGTGGTAATAGAGGATTTCCGGCTTGTTGAAGTACGTATATCGTTTAAACTCGACGTGAACATACAACTCCTCGACAAGATTAACATACAACTCCTCGACGAGTTGAGTTAAGGGGTTTTTGCCGAGAAAATATAATTCTGCGCGATCGACAACGAAAAACCACACGACGACAGCAACGAACATCGTAGCAATGCGCCAACGCGAACGTAACCACCACATGCGGTGTCCCGACGTCGAAATTAAATCATAAAGTACACTATTATCTGACCTTCAAAGCCTATCATCGAACCTACCGGGCTTCGGGCTCGGGGCAGACCCTGACGGCCTGGCGGACCGTCCGCGCCACTCTGCCCTCTCCTCTCAAAATCGCAGATTGTGCGCGGGGCAGATGGTCCATAGCCAATTTGCTTCCTCAAGTGGAGTCACAATCAGTGGCGCAAATCTCTTGCAGATTGTGCGGAAACTGCTTGCGCCAACGGCTTTGCACACTCGGGCGGCGACGGACGGGGGGTTTCGACTTTTTTCGGGTGCGACAAGGCCTGTGTCGATCCTGTGGCCCCCCGTGTCGGCTCTTTAGGCGCGGATTGGATGCGCTCGGAGGCGCCCCTCACCCCCGAACCGCCGCTACCATCGGCTCGACGCCGACGACATTGAGGGCGCGGCGCAAGTTGTAGACGAGCGCGGTCAGGCTAAACTCGGCGCGCACGTTTTCAAGGCTGCGCATCAGGAACGCGCCCTGATACATCCATTGCTTGATGCTGCCGAAGGGATGCTCGACGACCTCGCGGCGACGGTCGAGAATGTGCGGCCTCGCTTTGAGGCGTTCGGCCATGCGATCGAGCACGTCCTCATTTTCGAGACGGGACACCGAGCGAACGTCGTTTGTGCATCGCGCGCGCAGCGGACAAACGCGACAGGCCTTCGGGGCGCCTCGATGTCCTCGATTTTGAAGTAGCCGCGGTCGGCGACGACGTCGATCGTTTCGACGCCGAGAATGTCGCGGGCCGGCTCGGCGGTCTGCGTCAGCAGTCCCATGTCGACGACCTGGTTGGTCACTGCCTGCTCGACGATCATCTTGTTCTTCGCGTCGACCGCGACCTGCGCGTTGTAGCCCACACCGATCTTCGTATGCGCGGCCATGGCGCGGCTGTCGGGATCGGTCAGCGAGATCTGGTCCTCGCCGGTCCGGTCAAGCTGGGCCAGCATCGCCTCGTAACGGCCGCGCTTCTTGCGCAAGGCCTCGATCTTCTCGGCGAGATTTTTCGTGCGCGCCCCACCGGCCGACGCGCCGTCTTCGATGTCGCTCGCGTCGAGCCGCGCGAGATAATCGTTCAGCCTCTCATCGGCGGCGCGGATGAACTCGCGCAACGAAGTGCGGGTGAAGTTGCGATCCTTGTTGTTGACCGCCTTGATGCGAGTTCCATCGACGGCGAGCAACTCGCGGCCGTAAAGGTCGAGCCGTCGACACAGCAGGACGAACTGACGAAACACGGCGCGGAACGCCGCGCGATTGTCGCGTCGAAAGTCGGCGATGGTCTTGAAGTCGGGCCTGAGGCTGCGCAGAAGCTAGATGACCTCGATGTTGCGATGGGCTTCGCGCTCCAGCCGCCGGCTCGATCGGACCCGGTTCAGATAGCCGTAGATATAGAGCTTCAACAGGTCGCCGGGCGCATACCCCGGACGCCCCGTCGCCTTCGCCGTCACTCGCGCGAACCCCGCCGCCGCGAGGTCCAACCCGTCGACGAAGGCGTCGATGAACCGAACCGGATTTCCAGCGTCCACGTAATCGTCCACCGCCTCCGGCAGCAACAGGAGCTGGTCGCGCTCGAATCCGGCAATGTAAGTCATGCGCGATTCTAGCCCGCGCGCCGATTCGAACGAATCCGCTCACGCCGACTTTTCGCACGGTCTGCTTGGATTTTTGTACCACGAATCGACGTCAACAAAATCAGTGGGTTACGCGGTGCAGAAATCAGGTGCAAATTGTCCGCTCTCCGCCGAGGCCGTGTCAAAACTCCGCGAAATTTTGCGACCGGCCGCGCGGAGCGAAGATTTCCATGATTTCTTCGTCCCTGGAGCGTCTCAGGGCTCGAAAAAGCGAACGAAATCGGTCCGTGTGAAAACGTGCAGGAGTTTTCACACAGCCTGCGCCCTTTCGCGACATTTCCGTTCGGACTCTGACCGCTGCGGCCAACCCTGCCAACACGTAACGCTATAAGCGCCGACATTTGCTTCCTGAAAATCAGAATCCGTGGTACATTGCCTTCCTTCAGACGAGATCAGCCGGCGGGGCCGTGGCCCCGAGGACAAGGAGGGCCACGAGCTTTTGTACGGACGGCTGGAGGAAAATTTGGGGCGCCTCAAAAATTTCGCCGAACTTCCATTGTAATACCAAAGGTCCCGCTGGCTGACTTACGGGGGATTCTCGAATCGCGAGCATGATGATTTAAGGTGGCATGGAGGGTTTGGCCATGCCGTCAGCAGTGAAGTTGCGAGAGGACTATTCGGCTGAGGAGCTTCGGGCGCTGGCCCGCCGCACGAAGGACGTGAACCAGAGCCGTCGGTTGTTGTCGCTGGCTGCGGTGCGGGAGGGGATGGACCGGGGTTCGGCGGCGAGGATCGGCGGCATGGACCGGCAGACGCTGCGCGACTGGGTCCATCGGTTCAACGCCGCCGGCCCCGAGGGCCTGATCGACCATTGGACCGAGGGCCCCAAGCCGCGCCTGTCGGCTGCGCAGCTGGCCGAGTTCGCCGCCATCGTCGAGGCCGGGCCGGATCGCGAGACGGACGGCGTCGTGCGCTGGCGACGGGCCGACCTCAAGCACGCCATCGCCGCCCGGTTCGGCGTCGATTTCCACGAGCGCTACGTCGGAAAGCTTCTGAAGAAGCTGGGCTTCTCCCACATGAGCGCCCGCCCGCGCCATCCGGCCCAAGACGAGCGGATCGTCGAAGCGTTTAAAAAAAAGCTTCTCGCGCACGCTGAGCGCCCATCTCGAGGGCGTGCCGGAGACGGCGCCGATCGAAATCTGGTTCCAGGACGAGGCGCGCATCGGCCAGAAGAACGGCCAGGTCCGGCAATGGGCCAGACGCGGGACGCGGCCTCGCCAGCCGGCCGACCAGCGCTACGACAACGCCTACCTGTTCGGCGCCATCTGCCCGGCCCGCGGCGTCGGCGCCGCGCTCGCCTTGCCCTACGCCGACACCGAGGCCATGCAGCTCCACCTCGACGAGATCTCGCGCCACGTCGCCGAAGGCGCCCACGCCGTCTTGCTGCTCGACCGGGCCGGATGGCACACGACCGGCGCCCTCGACGTGCCCGAGAACATCACGCCGATCTTCCTGCCCTCGCGCGCCCCCGAACTCAACCCGGTCGAGAACGTCTGGCAGTACCTTCGCTCGAACTGGCTCTCCAACCGCGTGTTCGAGACCTACGACGCCATCATCGACGCCGCCTGCGAGGCTTGGCAGAAGCTCATGGCCTTGCCCGACGCCATCACCTCAATCGGGATCCGCGATTGGGCCCACGTCGGTCAGGAGCCATGACCGTTGGTATAACCCATTGAAAAGGCTCGATTCGGACGAGAGAATCCAAGCAATTCCAAGCTTTTCCAAATGAAGCGATTCCAATGAAATCAAGGAGTTAAAGAATTTGGATTTGCTTGGAATCGCTTGGATTTGCTTGGATTTGCTTGGGAGCCAGGCGCCCTCTTTGTCCGACGCCGCCTCGTTGAATCCGCCCGCCTTCGGGCGTCCTCACGCCCGCCAAGGGAAGGTCCAGGTCTCGGTCAGCGCCTTCGCGCCCGAGCGCAGGAAGACCCGGACGTCGCCGCTCTGCCCGGGATCGACCGCGACGTCCACGCCGGCGCGGAAGCCGCGGGTGTGGGTGTTCGGGGTCAGAAACGTCCTGAGCACCCGCCCGGTCGAGGTCGTGGCGACGGTCTCGACCAGCGACGGATCGCTCATGTAGTAGGAGAGGTCGCCGCCGGAAAAGTCGATGAGGAAACGGGTCGCGCCCGGCGGCGGCTGCTCGGCCGCGCCCAGCGCGCGGGGCGCGACGCGGAACGTCCCGACCGTGCGGCCGCTCGGGGTTAGAACCTGGTCCATCATCAGGGCCGTGATGCGGTAGCCGCAGGTCAGCGACTTGCCCGCCTCGAGCCCGCCCTTCGGCGACCAGGTCGCCACGATGTTGTCGTTGGTCTCGTCGCTGGTCGGCAGTTCGACGAGATCCACCTGGCCCTCGCGCCAGCCCTCGTGCGGCTCGATCCAGTAGCTCGGCCTGAGTTCGTAGGCGAGCTCGAGGTCCTGATAATCGCCGAAGTTGCGGTCGCGCTGGAGGAGCCCGAAGCCGCGCGGGTTCAAATCGAGAAAGACCGAGACCGACGGCGCGACCGGGTTCGAGAGCGGGCGCCAGATCCACTCGCCGGCGCCGGTGTGCATGAGGAGACCGTCCGAATCGTGCAGTTCGCCGCGGAAGTCGTCGGCGAAACGATGATCGTTCTTGCCGACGAAGAACATCGAGGACAGCGGCGCGAGGCCGAGCGCCGGGACCGCCTTTCGGGCGAAGAGGGTCACGTTCGTATCGATGTAGGTCTCCTGGCCGGGCACGAGGTCGAAGCGGAAGGCGCCGGTCGCCGATTCCCCGTCGAGGAGGGCGAAAATGGCGATGCGCTCGGCCGTCGGGTCCGGCGTCTCGATCCAGAATTCGCGAAAGTACGGGAACTCCTCGTTGACCCGCAGCCCGGGGCCGATGGCGAGGCCGCGGGCGGAGAGGCCGTAGCGCTGGCCGCGGCCGAGGAAGCGGAAGTAGCTGGCGCCGAGGAACGCCACCACCTCGTCCCAGACATGCGGCGCGTTGATCGGAAAGCGCAGGCGGAAGCCGGCGAAGCCGAGGTTGACCGGCATGTTGCCTTCGACCTTGGTGTGCCCATAGTCGAAAAGGTTCGTCGCATAGGGGATCGGCGCAGGAATGCCGTCGCGGAGCACGTTCACGACGACGGGGCGCTTGTAGAGATGGCCGAGATGGAAGAGTTCGAGGCGGAAGTTGCCGTTCTCGGGCCCGAGCAGCGGCTTCCCCGACTTGAAGCGGATGTCGCGCCAGGCGTCGAAGTCGAGGTTGGCGAGGCCGTCGGGCAAGGCCGGGATCGAGGCGTCATACGGAGCCGCAGCCAGCTCTCGCGCGCGCTTGACGACGTCCTGATAGCCGAACGGCTGCGCTCCCGCTGGCGCGTCCGCCTGTGCGGCGGCGCGGGTGACAAGGCGTGCGCCCGATGCGGCGGCGACGCTGACGAGCAGCGCGCGACGGGACAGTTGATGCATGAGGGTCATTCGCGAAGAAGCCGGCCCCGCGAGGTAGCTTGTCGCACCGGCGAACGCAACCGGCTTGCCGTCACCACGGCAGCGGCGCGAGCCCGCCGTTGTTGTTGGCCTTGTACATGCGCGCTTCGATCCCCATGCTGAAATTGGGGGTCACTTGATAGGTGACGCCCATACCGACCTCGCCGACCGCCTGCACGGCGCCCGGTCCGGAAAAGACCGCGTTGAGGGAGTCGCCGGCGTTGAAGCCCCATCCGAAGCTGGTCGGCCGGGCGAGGCTGACGCCGGTGATGACGTAGGGCGTCACCTGCCCCATCCGGTAGCCGACGATGGCCTCGCCGCCCGCGTAGTCGGTTCCGGTGAACTTGGTGAAGCCGCTCGGCGTCGACCAAAGGAAGGGCGCATAGCCGGTCGAGGCGCGCACGCCGACGATGACGCCGTTGTCGAACGCGTGGTCGTAGCCGAGATAGGCGTCCCCCCCGATCCCGCCCTTGACGCCCTTCCCGCCCCAGGCAGAAACGTCGGTTCCGACATAGAGACCGGACCAATAGTTCGGGGTCACGTCCGCCGCGGAGGGCGCAAGGGCTGGATAAGCCTGCGGCATGTTGGGCAGATCGGCGGCCGAAGCGGATGCGAGCGGAAGCGCGAAGGCCGCGACGAAGGACATGCAGAAGAGACGAATGGCGCGCATGGTTCTCGCTTCTAACACGATTCCGCGCCACTCGCATGCGGGCCGGACTGCGGCGTATTCATGGCGTGGTCCGGCGCATGACTTCGCCTGCGGAAAACGCGCCGAACCGCCGTTGCGCAGCGTCTGGACAAGGCGCCGCGCGGCGCCTATAAGCCGCCATTCCTGTCGCGCGCCGACGTGGGGCAGGACGCCCAGGTAGCTCAGTTGGTAGAGCATGCGACTGAAAATCGCAGTGTCGGTGGTTCGATTCCGCCCCTGGGCACCATTGTTATCAAGCACTTAGTCGATGCAGCATGTGTCGTGTAGACACTTTATTGGCTGCGTGTAGACAGTTTCTTCAGGATTTGTTCTTTGCTTTCGTCAGGTCGAGACCTGACAGGAGGTCGCGAGCGCGGTCCGGAAGCGCCGCGCCTTCGGAATAATGACGGGCCATACTGGTTGAACGCTGCCCCAGGATGTCTGCGATCGTTCGGTCATCGGCGCCGGCTTCTCGGAGACGGGTTCCAAGGGTATGCCTGAGACCATGCGGCGTGAGCCCCGGCCCGATCAGCCCTTCCCTCTCAAGACCAGACTTGAACGTCCGGAAAGAGGCATTGAATCCGCTCTCGGTCCACGGCATCCCATGAGAGTTCACAGCGATCTGAACCGCGTTTGACTTCGGTCGGCGTTCCATGGCCTGCATAAGTACAGGGTGTATCGGCACGCTAATCTGCCTCCCGCGCTTTGACGTCCGCACCGTGATCTCATCGTTGCGGATCGAGGCCATCGTCACTGACAACACGTCCGATTTGCGCAGGCCGCTGTACATTGCCAGCGCGATCGGCAAAGCCAGCTGCGGTGGCGCCCGCTCAAGGACGACGCGGCACTCATCCACGCTCCACGCTCGGTTGGCTAGCCCACGTTCTTTCGACGTCTTGACCTTCTTGATGCGCTCCGCAAGCGGGTTCGCACCGACCCAACCTCGGTCGTGAGCGAATCCGAGCAGCAGTCGCATTACCGTCACGACGTAATTTGCCATCCATGCGCCGTGCTTCGGCATAACCTTCGTGTCGCGGAGCTTGAAGACAAACGGCCTGTCGATTTTGTGCAGCGGCATGTCGTCGAGCGGCTTAAGCACGTCGAGCGCGCGCTGGTAACTGAAGCGCGTTTTTGGACGAAGCACACGCCACCCGGGAGAGTTCATGTACTCGCGAACGACGAGCCCGAGCGTGCCGGGAAGCGGCTCTACCTTCGTCGAAGCACGCTCGATTATGGCGAGCTCGGAGAAAAATTCCGGCGTCCCGAACTCGCTGGCGATGCGAATCCCACTCTTCCGATGATAGCAAAACCATCGGCCCGTCTTGGGGTGCCTATAGCGCTTAATGCCTTTGACGCGAACCACTGACGCCATCGTCCAAGTCCATCTCCGCCAACCAGTCGCGTTCGCCTCGTTCTTCGGTCCCTCTGAGACCGTCAATCCAGCGATCGAGTTCACGAATATCATAGCGCCACAGCCTGTCCCCTTTACCCATTGCGATTGGCGGCACCGGGCAATTCGAAGCAAACGTATTGGTGCTAACCCCGCAGTACGCCGAAGCCTGCTCCTTCGTGAGCATTCGAGGCGGCATCGAGTTCAGCGCGCGGTCGATCATGTCGCTCCGGCGACGGAGGAGCGGACGCTCGATCTACCAGTGGTCGAGGGCGGACACATTCGAGATGCTGATCGCTCCGGTCACATAGGATGACTCAAGGCGTGGATTTATGGTTACCGCGGTCAGCGGCACAATAGACAGTGCGTCTTTGGTCATTTGATCGCTCCCCCTAGAAGATGCCCCATAGTGCCTCGTTGTCCTCGGCTACTCGGAGCTCGCGCTTTTTCTTCTCGATCTTCTCAGCGAATTGACGCGCCGTGGCTTCAGTCAGTTTCTGGCCTGAGACCACATACAAGCGTTCACTTAAATCTGCCCCGCAGACTCCCTTCGCTGCGAGAACCCGACGAACCCGGTCGAACCCGCTGGGTGTCAGCCAGCCGTCCTGTCCAACGATCAGTGTATTTTCCAAGCCGCCAGCAGGCTGAGGAGAGCCGGCAGCTTCAAGTTCTCGTCGCATCCTTCCAAAGTTTGCTCGCGTCCAGCGGCGGCCCTGGGGCGACAGACACCCCATGGTGTTAAAGAAGTCGACGATCGCTGCGTCCGTCACCGCTCCAGCGATTTTCGCGTTAAAGAACTCGGCGCGGAACTCGTCACGACACTTACTCGCGTTCGCGCGTCGCGCGAGGATCGACGCCGCCTGCGCCTCAGCTATCCTGGGGTTGCCGAACGGGACGCCCTGCTCCTTGGCCTTCGCCTGACCGCGTCGCGTGTTCCGGCTGATTCGTTTTCCTTCAGCTTCAGCGCGCGTGATCGCGGCGTGCATAACATCCTCATCAGCCCCGAAGCCTTCACGGGCACCATAAGCGCGTCCGCCGGCGGCAAGAAACCAGACATAGGTCGCCCCGGTTCGGGTAAACCGGTCGAAGCTAGCTGCGATGATTGGCCACTTCGCCGTGAGTGAGTGCTCCATCGCCTTGATGAAGTCCGGCCGCTGACTACCGTTATCCTCGTTCCTGGCTGAGTCCACATCGACGTAGATCTTCCGGATCTTCAGCTTGTTGTCTTTCGCGAACTGTCGGATCTGAAGCTTTTGGGCTGCCAGGCTCCCACCCTCTTCCGCTTGCCTTCTCGTCGAAACTCTCGCGTACCCAATTACAGACTTCATCATCGTCCTTTGGTTTCAAGTAAGTTTTGAATGTTAGCCCAGTTTGAGCTATTGGGACGCCCGTTTCCCAGGAACAGCCTGTGTCTCCGGACGACCCACTTAGTCGCGTAACCACTTTCTAGCGGCGCCTTAGAGTTTGTCCGGAAACATCATGTGGGATTGCATAGTTTTCGCAGCATGAGGCGGATGGAAGCGAGGCGGAGGAACGCGAGCGCCTTGCGGTTGAGGCATTCCCAGTCCTTGGCCAGCCGTCGGCAGCGGCCGAGCCAGGCAAAGGTGCGTTCGCCGATCCAGCGCTTGGGCAGGACGACGAAGGCCTTGGCCTGATCCGATCGCTTGACGATCTCGACCTTCACGCGCGCCAGAGTTCGTCCGATGGCGGTCTGAAATTGCGGCCCTCGATAGCCGCCGTCGGCAAAGAGCCTGGTCAGGAACGGAAAGGCGCCGAACAAGGTCGCCATCAGCGCCGCGCCGCCGTCGCGGTCCTGGATGTCGGCGGCGTGGACGATCGCATGCATCAACAGGCCCTGCGTATCGACGAGGATGTGGCGCTTTTTGCCCATGATTTTCTTGCCGGCGTCGTAACCCGCCGGATCGATGCAGGTCCCCCTTTTTCCGCGCTCTTGACGCTCTGGCTGTCGATGATCGCGGCGGTCGGGCTCGCCTCGCGAGCGGCCGCTTCGCGACACTTCACGTAGAGCGCGTCGTGGATGCGATCGAGCGTGCCGTCCCAACTCCAGCGATCGAAGTAATCGTAAAGCGTCGAACGCGGCGGCAGGTCCTTCGGCACGGCGCGCCATTGGCAGCCGGTGCTCAGGACATACATCAGGCCGTTGACGACCTCGCGCTCATCGACATGACGTCGGTTGCCGCCGCGCTTGGCCGGTGGAATGAACGGCTCGACATGCGCCCATTCCGCGTCGGTCAGATCGCTCGGATAGCGCAGCCGACTGCGGTCGTAGCGAGCGCGATTTTCGTTGGTCCACATCAGCGACCCCCCCAAGCGATTCGGGCCGCCTTCCTTGAATCATAAGCGATTCCAACAATTCGTTAAGTTCCCGGACGGGCTCTTAGATCGTTGTTCCCGTTTTGTTCCTCAGGATCACAACGCCTCCTTTATGCTTGGGTTTCTCCATCGGTGATTTCCTTCAGCATCCGCTCCACGGCCCCCTTGATCCTGGCGTCGGGCTCAGGGTCTCCATTCTTGGTCGCATCGCGCCAGGGGTTGATCAGGATCTCCTCCTCGTTGGCGGTGACGACGCGGCCGAAGATCTCGGCGATGGTTCCCCCGAGGGCCGGCCAATACTGTTCCTGCGCGAGCCGGAAGAGGTGCCCCGGATCGACATGCAGGGCCTTGGCGAGCGCAGGGATCTTGTCGAGGGGCACCTTCACTTCGCCACGCTTGAACATCGAGATCATGTTCGGCTTCTCGTAGCCGATCTCCGCCGCGATCTCGCGCTGCGTTTTCACGCCCTTGAGTGCCTCAATTTGCTTGTCGAGATACATGGCCACCAACGAGTTCGCGAACGGCATCCCCGGCCTTATGCTTGTCCCACTCATTCTTCTCTCCGCATTGTGGACGCCGCCGCTCCCGCAACTCGTCGTCCGGTCTTGAGCGTTCGCTTTCATCACGAAGCGCTCTCACAACTCAGTTATAGCGCTCTCATCGACGGCATTCGTTTTCTTGCATGACCGGTTTGCAGACCTCTCGTGTAGAGTCAATCCGGACTTATTATTCTTCGCCAACAACCTCCCTCTTGCATCGTGTCCACCAGGCTATCAGATTGCTTTCGGCGGTGAATCGACCAGAAAGTCGAGTCCGAGCCGGGCGACCACTTACACCTCGGCCAAGAATCAGTCAACACTGACCTCAATATGCGTGTGGCTTGGTGAATTAACTGTTTAATGGTCGGCGTGGCTGTGCTCCGGCGCTCCCTTCTCGGGTCATGGACCGCCGCCGCTTGCCTCAACCTTCTCGATCCACTTCTGAAGCGGCTCGCGGAAAACCATCTTCATCGGGGCTCCGTAGTGCAAGCCTGGGCAGATGCTCACGTCGTAGGGATTAAATCTCATGTCGCGCATAAGTTTTCCGCTGGTTCGCGGCTTGTAGCGCTTGATCGCCATGGCCGCGTTGAAGCGACGCAACCCGTCCTCGGTTAGCCGTCCGTCGCCATCGTAGATCGAGGGCCTCGGGGGCGCGATCGCGGCGGGCGTCGGCCCCGCGCTAGCTTTACGGGCCTTTTTCTTCCGGCGCGCTTGATAGAAGTTTCCTGGCGTCCACGCTTTGCCCTGGGCGGTCCTTTCGCCCAGCTCGTTCAACTTCGCAGCAATCTCCGGGACCGTCCTCGCCGCTAGCCGCTTGGCCTCGGCGAACAGAGTCTCCAGCTCGCGGGCGCGGAAAATCGCGGCGCGTTTGTTTGCCATTGCGCCTTTGCGCTGTGCGTCCGGCAGGTTGCGGATGTTGCCAAGTCTCGCGCCCTTCGCCTTTCTTTCAGCGAGAGCGGCCTTCATCAAGCGGCTGCTGCGCTCCATTGTCACTTTTCGCCGGGCGATTGCGTCGTGAGGATCAGCCGCGCTTTCGCCCGGTTTCGCCGAGTTTAGTTTTAGACCAAACTTTGAATAGAGTAATAGGGCTATGCACTTGACTCAAGTGGCCCAAGCTGTTGTGGTTCGGCCGTGGCTGATTATCCCCGCACGGTGCTGGAGTTTCGCGATTGGTTCGTAGACGAAGCAGCGTGCCTTGACTATGTCGCGCAGCTGCGGTGGCCGGAAGGCTTCCGCTGTCCGATATGCGGCACGGCGGATCATTGGGTGACGGCGCGAGGCTTGCGTCACTGCCGTCGGTGCGACCGACAGACGTCGGCGACGGCGGGAAGTCTGTTCGCGGACACCCATTTGCCCTTGCGCGTGTGGTTCGAAGCGCTCTGGCACGTGACCAGCCAGAAAGGCGGGACCAGCGCTCTGGGCCTGCAGCGGGTGTTGGGGCTGGGGAGCTACCGCACAGCGTGGACATTGCTGCACAAATTGCGTCGGGCGATGGTTCGTCCCGGTCGTGAGCGGCTGCAAGGCATGGTCGAAGTCGACGAGATTTTCATCGGCGGCCCGAAACCGGGCAAGCGTGGGCGCGGAGCGCAAGGCAAGGTATTGGTGGTGGTCGCAGCTCAACAGGCGGCCAAGGGGATCGGTCGCATCCGGCTGGCGCGCGTGCCCGACGCTTCAGCCAAGAGCCTGGAGGCGGCGATCACCGCCTCGGTTGAGCCTGGCAGCCAAGTGCGCACGGACGACTGGAGGGGTTACAACGGACTCGACCGGCTGGGCTATCGCCGCGAAATCGCCCGCGCCAGCGCGGACGTGGGCGAAAACCTGTTGCCGCTGGCCAACCGCGTCGCGTCGCTGCTGAAGCGATGGCTGCTCGGGACGCACCAGGGAGCCGTCAGTGTCACACACATCGACTATTACCTGGATGAGTACACCTTCCGCTTCAATCGCCGAACATCGGGATCGCGCGGACTGCTGTTCCTGAGGTTGATGCAGCAAGCCGTCGATCTCGGTCCGCTCCCCGCGAAAGAAATCCGAGGCGGCAGATCCCCTGTCCCCGGCACAACCAGTTGATCGAACTTGAGTCAAGTGCATAGCCATATAGAGTAATTCTCTTGCCTCTAATTTCAATAAAAACTTGTATAATCTGCGAAACTCAGAAACGATGATTGGACATTTTCTTTTTTTAGCTTCAAGCATCGCCCGACACAGCTGAGGGCACGATTTGGAAATCGGTGTCTCGATCCCGGAACTTTCATCGCGAAAAGTCCGCGTGATCCGGTACCCGTTTCCCTTCGCAAACTCCCTGATGATGGCCCGCTGCGTATCGGCCCCAACTTCTCCCTCCGGTTTATCCTTCGATGAGATTCGAATGTACGCGATCGCTGAGCTCATTGGACCCCGGTCGGCATCGAGTTTCTCTAGCTGTGAGCTTTCAGGAGGTTGTCCATTCGGTTTTGGCCGTGAAGGCTGATGTCGCCAAAACCTCAGTGATTCGCGGGGGACCGAATGGACACGCACAAGAATGCGCCTTTGACGCCGAAAGGTCGAGAGATGATGGTTCGCGCCGTGTTGGACTGCGGGCTGTCCAAAGCGGCCGCCGCGCGCCAGTTCAACACCACGCCCAAGACTGTCGCGAAATGGGTCCGGCGCTTCCGCGCCGAAGGCGTCGACGGTTTGCACGACCGCTCGTCAAGGCCCCTTTCATCGCCAAGCCAAACGCCGCCGGCCACATGCGCGGCGGTCGAGGCTTTGCGCAGGCAGCGCCATCCTGGCAAGCAGATCGCCGCCGAGGTCGGCGTTTCGGCGGCGACGGTCAGCCGGATCCTGCGGCGGCTCGGGCTTAACCGGCTCTCGTCCCTGGAGCCGGCCGAGCCGATCCGGCGCTATGAGCGCGCGACGCCTGGCGAGCTCATCCATATCGATATCAAGAAACTCGGCCGGATCGGCTCGGTGGGACACCGGATCACGGGGCGGCGAACAGGCGCGGTCAACCGCCACCTCGGCATTGGCTGGGAGTTTGTCCACGTCTGCATCGACGATGCATCCCGCATCGCCTTTAGTCAGGTCATGAAGGACGAAAGAAAATCCAGCGCAATCGCCTTCCTTGCGGCGGCGGTGGCCCATTACGCAAGCCTCGGCGTCAAGGTCGAGCGCGTCATGACTGACAACGGATCGTGCTATCGCTCGCGAGCCTTCGCGCAGGCGTGCAAGAAGCTTGGCCTCAAGCACATCAGAACCAAGCCTTACACGCCCAAAACGAACGGAAAGGCCGAACGCTTCATCCAGACCAGCCTACGGGAATGGGCCTATGCGCAGGCCTACAACAGCTCAGACGAACGCACCGCCGAGCTGCCCCGATGGCTCCATCGATACAATTGGCATAGACCCCATGGCAGCCTGGACGCCAAGCCCCCCATCAGCCGACTTGCCCTTTCCAAGGACAACCTGTTGAGGCTCCACAGCTAGCTAACGCGAGAGAAAATTGAACTCGAACATTGAGTTAAAAGGCGCCGGCCTTTTTAGAGTCTGTCCGGAAACATCATGTGGGATTGCATAGTTTTCGCAGCATGAGGCGGATGGAAGCGAGGCGGAGGAACGCGAGCGCCTTGCGGTTGAGGCATTCCCAGTCCTTGGCCAGCCGTCGGCAGCGGCCGAGCCAGGCAAAGGTGCGTTCGCCGATCCAGCGCTTGGGCAGGACGACGAAGGCCTTGGCCTGATCCGATCGCTTGACGATCTCGACCTTCACGCGCGCCAGAGTTCGTCCGATGGCGGTCTGAAATTGCGGCCCTCGATAGCCGCCGTCGGCAAAGAGCCTGGTCAGGAACGGAAAGGCGCCGAACAAGGTCGCCATCAGCGCCGCGCCGCCGTCGCGGTCCTGGATGTCGGCGGCGTGGACGATCGCATGCATCAACAGGCCCTGCGTATCGACGAGGATGTGGCGCTTTTTGCCCATGATTTTCTTGCCGGCGTCGTAACCCGCCGGATCGATGCAGGTCCCCCTTTTTCCGCGCTCTTGACGCTCTGGCTGTCGATGATCGCGGCGGTCGGGCTCGCCTCGCGAGCGGCCGCTTCGCGACACTTCACGTAGAGCGCGTCGTGGATGCGATCGAGCGTGCCGTCCCAACTCCAGCGATCGAAGTAATCGTAAAGCGTCGAACGCGGCGGCAGGTCCTTCGGCACGGCGCGCCATTGGCAGCCGGTGCTCAGGACATACATCAGGCCGTTGACGACCTCGCGCTCATCGACATGACGTCGGTTGCCGCCGCGCTTGGCCGGTGGAATGAACGGCTCGACATGCGCCCATTCCGCGTCGGTCAGATCGCTCGGATAGCGCAGCCGACTGCGGTCGTAGCGAGCGCGATTTTCGTTGGTCCACATCAGCGACCCCCCAAGCGATTCGGGCCGCCTTCCTTAAATCATAAGCGATTCCAACAATTCGTTAAGTTCCCGGACGGGCTCTTAAGAGGGTTGTGTCACCGCCGTCAACAATCGGCGCCAAGCCGGCAGAGCTGTTGAACAGCGGCATCGCACATTTAGAGTTGTAAGGTAATTCCTGAGGCGTCCGGGCGGCAACTCTAGAAGGGAGCCCAGACTTGGACGCTACGATCATAGATTCAACGAAACCCTCTACAATCGCGCACCTACCCCCGATTGAATCCGGCACTATAGGGGCCTTGATTAAAGCCAGGCCGCCCTGCGTCGCGAGCAGAGGCCCAAAATCGAGCAAATCCCCTGAGTTTTCGCATGGGAAAATGGCCGCACGAGACGCAGAATTCATGAGGCGCCTCAGGCAGTCGGCATTGGATGGAACTCTCGCAGGCCCGTTGGCCTCTTAGTTCAAGAGGACCGCGCGAGATCGATCAAACGCTTTCGCCTCATCCTCGACTCAACAGACGGTAGAATCAAGCCGGCAATGAAAGTATACCACGGCGCTGGTATGATAAACACTCGCGCCCGGCCGCGAAGCCGCCACCACAGTGAGACCACCCGCTTCGAGCGGACCAAATACCCACCGGCGCCCAGCCTCATCGCTACCAAAAACCAACGAATGTTCGGTTGTCACTTAGTCGCTCAACGTCTATTACAATTATAGACAGTAAGTGCAAGAGAAGTTCCTCTTTGATCAATTTTCGAGCTCTATATTTGTTCGGGGATTCAACTTAACCGGCTGCAATCAGTAATTGAAAACGCTCAGGCTTTCGTCCACGGCCCCCGCGAATAGCTCTCCTCATTGATCATCAGACACGGTCGTTCTGATGGTTCGCCGCGGGTAGTCGTCCCGACCAGAATTGAAGGGTCACAAGCGGGGCGCGAGATCGGTCTCAAACAACGGCCGAGAATGAGTATGACGTACGGCGTGGGTTCGGCGCCAATTTCGAGATCGGTGTCGGGACGCGGACTTTGGCACGCCTGCAGCATGGTCAAAGAGGGACCGACGACGACCCGAGCGCGGTTCGAGGTGGAAGCCGCAAGGACGGGATTTTCCATCCGACAGCGCGCCGGTCAACCAACCAATGCCCTTGCCGCTTTTCCTTGTCGCCTGTCCGCTCCTTGTCGCCCTATCCGCGCCGAAAGCGATCTCCGTCAGCCCGCGCCGCCGCCATGCCAGCTCTGTTGCGCCGAGAACCTATGCACATCTCGTTGCCAATTCGACAGGGGCGCACTTCCTCCGACACAGCGATTCTCTAAGTCCGATCTCGGATCGCTTTGGGATCCCCGTGCGAACAAATGAGATGCGTTAATCGCCATTGGAACCTGAGGATTCTGGGGCGACAGATGGACAAGGCAACCCCGCGAAAGTCGGCGAGGCGCCAGCCGATCCGCGCGGCAGATGGGTCCGCCGAAAGTGCTCTGGCAGGCGCTGATGCGACGTCCTCGGTCACGTCGCCAGGTAAGGCGCGGCTAAACAAGGTGAGCGCTGTCAGGCGATGTCTAGCTCCACCAACGGCTCGCTCCCGGTAATTTAGCCCACCGACACCTCCCAAGGTCCAGGTGACGGGGTCAATTCGAGCCGCTCGCTGCGCCGCCGAGGAATGCCAGCTATTTGCGCGGAGCGGACGCCCGGATTCGACGTAAGGACTAAACCGCTCGCGCGGTAGCTGCGGCGAGGGCAGCGCGGGAAGCTGGGTCGGACGAGGCCAGGACTGTCTCAGAATCATGGGGTTCAACCCCATGGGAGACAGGAGCTTTCGCGATGTCCGACAAGCCCATCAACCCGCTGCGTCAGCGCATGATCGACGACATGACGGCGCGTCGGTTCAAGGAGAAGGTGCAGAAGGACTACGTCCGGCACGTCAGGACCTTTACGGCCTTCCTGGGCCGGTCGCCCGATACGGCGACGAAGGAGGACCTTCGCCGCTTTCAGCGTGGCGAATGGCCAACGCCGGTCACGTGAGCCTCGACCAGTTGAAGGTCATGTCGGCGATCGAGACCTGTCGCACAGCCGCGCTCGGCGGACACGTCGAGCGCTGCGAGGACTGTGCGCACGAACGGATCTCCTACAATTCCTGCCGCAATCGCCACTGCCCGAAGTGCCAGGCGGCCGCGGCGAGGGAATGGCTCGAAGACCGCGAGGCCGAACTCCTGCCGGTTCCCTATTACCACGTCGTCTTCACCCTGCCGGCGTCGATCGGCGCCGTCGCGTTCCAGAACAAGTCCCCCGTCTACGACCTCCTGTTCAGGACCGCCGCCCAGACGCTGACCACGATCGCGGCCGACCCGAAGCATCTGGGCGCGCGCATCGGCCTGACCGCCGTACTGCACACCTGGGGCTCGGCGCTGACCCACCATCCGCACGTCCACGTCATCGTTCCCGGCGGCGGCCTGTCGCTGGACGGATCGCGCTGGATCGCCTGCAAGCCCGGCTTCTTCCTGCCCGTGCGGATGCTGTCGCGTCTCTTCCGCCGGCTCTTCCTCGAAGGGCTCGCAGCCCTGCATGCGGCCGGACGCCTCGTCTTCCTCGGCGACCTCGCGCGGCTCGCCGACAAAGCCGCCTTCGACGCCGTCCTCGCGCCGCTGCGCCGATCGGAATGGATCGTCTATGCCAAGAGGCCGTTCGCCGGGCCGAAGGCCGTGCTCGCCTATCTCGCCCGCTACACCCACCGCGTCGCGATCTCGAACTCCAGGCTCATGGAGCTGGACGACAAGGGCGTCACATTCAAGTGGAAGGACTATCGGGTCGAAGGCCGCGACCGGTTCAAGACCATGACGCTCGCGGCCCACGAGTTCATCCGCCGCTTTCTCCTGCACGTGCTGCCGAGCGGCTTCCACCGCATCCGACATATGTGGACGGCCTCTTGGCAAGTGGTTTTCGACGCTCTGATCGCTTTGGTCGGCTGCGGTCATATGTCCGGCCTGTTGGTGCGGTATAGGACCGCTGGCCCTGATGATATTCGACAGTCCTGGTCCCTATCACTACGGCGAGCTCGGGGCTCGTGGCGGATGTCAGGGTGTCCTGGGCTTTCGTTGCGACCGTGTCGTTCATCACGTCGTTGCGCTTGCCAATCTCTTCGAAACTGAAACGTCTATCTTGGAGAGCTCTTTGTCGTCAGGCCTTCGTGTAAAGTTCGGTTCGGAAGGCTTCGCCGGTCGACATCATCGCCCAGGCGATTCTGGCCAGCTTGTTGGCCAGGGCGACGGCGACGACGCGCTCGGGCTTCCTGGCCCTCATGGCGACGATCCATTCGGCCAGGGCGCCTTTGTATTTATGGGCCACGCGCAAAACCGACGTGCATCCCACGACCAGCATCTTGCGCAAATACCGGTTACCCTTTTTGGTGATAGCGCCGAGCTTGTCCTTGCCGCCGCTCGAGTGCTGGCTCGGAGTAATGCCCAGAGACGCGCTGAAATCGCTTCCCGACCTGAAGACGCTGGGATCGGGATTGAAAGCGACCATCGCTGATGCGATCAGCGGGCCGAAGGCGGGGATCTCGTCCAGCAACCGGCTCGTCTGGTTCTTGCCGCTCGCCCGGGCGATCGTCTTCTCCAGATCGTCGATCTTTTCGTCGAGGCCGTCGCTGTGCGAAGCCAGCATCGCGGTTGCTTGCTTGGCCTCTTCGGGAAGGGTCTCGTCGGCTTGCGCGAGCGCCAACAATTCCTTGACCCGGTGGATGCCCTTGGGCGCGATCAAGCCGAACTCCGAGAGATGACCGCGCAGCGCATTGACGGTCATGGTTCGCTGCTTGACCAGCAATTCCCGAGTCTTGTGCAGCATCAGCACGGCTTGCTGATCCGCGCTCTTGATCGGCACGAACCGCATCTCGGGCCGCGACATGGCCTCGCAGATCGCAGCCGCGTCGTTCGCATCGTTCTTGCCGCGCTTGACGTAGGGTTTCGTGTAAGCAGGAGGAATCAAGACCACTTCGTGCCCCAACGCCCGGATCTCCCGCGCCCAGTAATGGGACGATCCACAAGCCTCCATCCCGACGCGGCAGGGCGCCGCTTGGGCGAAGAAAGCAAGCACCTTACCTCGGCTCAATTTGCGCGTAACCGCAGGCGCACCCTCGCGCTCGATTGCATGCACCTGGAAAAAGTTCTTCGCCAGGTCGATCCCAATCCTGATAAAGGTCTTCATGGACGGCTTCCCTATCCGCGACCTGCACCGGTCACGCCTTGGCACTTGATGCCGTTCGGGTGAGGCCGTCCACATCATCACTACGGCCTCTTCGCCGGCGCGGTCCGAGCCAGCAACATCGAGCGCGTCCGCCAGGCGCTCGCCGCGCCCGAGGCTGCACCCGAGGGCTCGCACGCCGAGACCGACGGCCAGGCCGAAGCCGTTTCGCCGGCGCGGCGCTGCCCCTGCTGCGGCGGCCAGATGATCATTGTCGAGACGTTCGAAGGGCCGCGCCCCGCGCGATCGCCTTCCCCAAGCCGGATCAGGATCGACACGTCATGACCGACGCCGCGCGTCCCGCCTCGCAGCGCCGCTTCCCCTCGCCTCCAGCCGCACGCCGGAGCAGGAACGTGACGTCCTCCCGACGTCCGCACAGGCTCTCCAGCCGCCGAGCCCATCCCCGTCGCCCTCATCCGCGCCCGACAAGAAGCCCGTCGTCTCGGCTCCCGACGATGAAACCGACCGCCTTCCGCCACCGCCCCCAAATCGGCGATCCGACCGCGATCCTCAAATCCCCATAGGCCGCGCTCGGTCAAACAGCGCCCTTCCTCCCCGCGGTTTCCTCCTTACGAGGCTTTCAAACGCCGGCCCCCGCGTCTCGCACGACCGTCCGAAAGGGCCGGCGTCTGAAACCCTTCAGTAGAGCGGTCGTCGCGCATTGCGTCGAATGAGATCGCAGTTGGGGGGTTAGCCGCCATTCGTCGACTCGAGGTCGAAGCGGAAAAGATGGCAGTCAACTTGGCGATTGCAGGCTCGGCATTCACTCCTCCGGCATCCCCGCTTTGCGCAGGCCCTCGAAGAGCCGTTCGTTGTACGCCACCCACTTCGAATTGTCGGCTAACGACAACTGCTGCTTTCTCAGTTGGGCGATGGTCTTGCTGGTGACGCCGTTGACCGCGAGGTAACGCTTGAGCGTTTCGTGGGCGTCTGCCTGTTGCCCGGTCAACGCCAGCGCCGCCGCGAGTATGAGTTCGGTGAAAACATCGCCGCCCTCCGCCCGCCGAAGCCATTCGATGGCCTGATCGTCCTGTTGCTTCATGAAGTAGGACCAACCCTTCTGGTGATACATGTCGCGCAGCTGAGGGTCGCGCGGACTGAGGCGAATCGCCTTGTCGGCAAGCTCGAGGGTGCGATCCGGCCGGCCCAGAAAGTTGTTTGCAACGCCGAGAGCAAGGTAGGCATCGATAAAACTGGGATTGAGAGCGAGGCTGCGTTCTCCCTCGGCGACCGCCTCTTGGGTGCGGCCTTGCGCCATCAGGACATAGGCTTTGGCGACGTGAGCGGCATAAAAATTGGGGTCGATGGCAAGCGCCCGCGTCACGAACTCGTCCGCCTGCCCGATGTCGGCCTGCGGGTCGCGGCTCTGCGCTTCTATGACCGGAATAATGTGTCTGAATGTCATGCCGGTCAGCGCAATGACGTTGCCGTTGTCAATATGCAGCGCCCGGTCACACAGGTCGAACGCAGCCGTGAATTCCGCGGACCCTGGGGGAGAGTAGTAGATGCCCGCCACACAGCGTAGGGCCAAGTCCTCCGCATCGAGATTGCCAGGGCGCGTTCGCGTCACGCGGGCCGCATCGACGGCGACCAATTGTATCTGCATGGCGCGTGCGAGGCGGGTAACGATCTCGTCCTGCATCTGCAAGAGATCGGTGCGTGTGTTTCGGCGTGCAATTTTGACCCCCTAGCCGGGGGGATCGGCGTCCAAAATTGACCCCCTAGTTTTCGCTCTGTTCGGCTGCCCGCGTTTGTGTGACGCGGGCGGTGGGGGATGCTGGTTGTGGAGACGATCGCCCGGATACGGCGCGAGCATTTATCCAGGGGCAAGTCGATCAAGGAGATCGCCCGCGATCTGAAGATATCGCGCAATACTGTTCGGAAGATTCTACGCTCGGGCGAGACATCTTTTTCCTACGAGCGAGAGGTCCAGCCACGCCCGAAGTTGGGACGCTGGAAGGCCGACATCGATCGGATGTTGACGAAGAATGCCGACGCGCCAGCGCGCGAACGTCTGACGCTGATCCGGCTATTCGAGGAGTTGCGGGCGCTGGGCTATGAAGGCGGCTACGACGCCGTCCGACGCTACGCCAAGATCTGGAGCCGCGAGCACTCGAGCCAGTCGGCTACCGCCTACGTTCCGTTGTCGTTTGCGCAGGGCGAGGCCTACCAGTTCGACTGGAGCCACGAGATCGTCGTGATGAGCGGCGTGACAACGACCTTGAAGGTCGCGCATGTCCGCCTCTGCCACAGCCGAATGATGTTCGTACGCGCCTATCCGCGCGAGACCCAGGAAATGGTGTTCGACGCGCATGATCGGGCGTTTGCGTTCTTCAAGGGCGCCTGCACGCGCGGCATCTACGACAACATGAAGACGGCGGTCGACACGATCTTCGTCGGCAAGGATCGGCAATACAATCGCCGCTTCCTGCAAATGTGTTCGCACCATCTCGTCGACCCTGTCGCCTGCACGCCGGCGTCAGGCTGGGAGAAAGGCCAGGTGGAGAACCAGGTCGGCCTTGTTCGTGAGCGCTTCTTCACGCCACGGCTGCGGTTCAAGACGTACGATGAGTTGAACGCCTGGCTCATGGACAGGTGCATCGCCTACGCCAAGGCCCACCCGCACCCCGAACGCCCCGAGCAGACCGTATGGGAGGTCTTCGAGGAAGAGCGGCCCAAGCTCATCGCTTATCGCGGTCGCTTCGACGGGTTCCATGCGCAACAAGCCTCGGTGTCGAAGACGTGCCTGGTGCGGTTCGACAACAACAAATACTCGGTCAGCGCCAGCGCAGTCGGTCGTCCAGTCGAGGTCCATGCCTACGCCGATCGCATCGTCGTCCGCCAGGATGGGCGTATCGTCGCAGAGCATCCCCGCAACTACGGTCGCGGCGAGACAGTCTACGATCCCTGGCACTATGTTCCGGTCCTGGCCCGCAAGCCTGGAGCCCTGCGCAACGGCGCTCCGTTCAAGGATTGGGTGCTGCCGGCGGCGCTCGAGCGGGTTCGACGCAAGCTCGCCGAATCCGATGATGGCGACCGCCAGATGGTCGCCATCCTGGCCACCGTGCTCACCGATGGATTGCCGGCGGTGGAAGCCGCCTGCGCTCAGGCGATGTCAGAGGGCGTCCATTCGTCCGACGTGATCATCAACATCCTCGCGCGCCAACGCGATCCTGGACCTGTTGCGCCCATCTTCACCCCGGATGCGCTGAGGCTCCGACATGCGCCGGTCGCTGACTGCGCGAGATACGACCAGCTCAGGAGGGCATGACCATGGAGAGAACCGAAGTCCTCGAAATGATGGGCGAACTGAAGCTCTATGGGATGAAAAGCGCATACGACGAGACGCTCGCCACCGCGCTCAAGCGCAAGCATGAGCCCCAGCAACTGGTCGGCGATCTGCTCAAGGCCGAGATATCGGAGAAGCAGGCGCGTTCGATCCGATACCAGCTCACGACCGCCAAGCTGGTGGCGCAATCGGCGTTGAACCCGCTGTTCGCCATGGGTTGTCCGCAGCAGGTCTGGTCACGGGGATAGACGACCTCGTGATCGAACCGCTCCAAGAGCTCCAGTGTCGCGATGCCGACCTCTGGGAAGAAGGCGTCGATGTAGCAAGGGATGAAAAGCCCGATGTGCATTGTCGTACACTCCGCGCAGACGGCTCCGATAAAGTCAGCCGCGCTCCGCCATCATCTGCTTCGCGTTGAACGTGAAGTCGGTCGGCGCGAGCCTGGCGGCAGCGCGCGAGCTTGTGGCTCAAGGACTCGCGGCGAAGGCTGCTTATTGCTGCAATCTTCCGGGTTTTGGACATGGCCGTCCTCAGACGCCGTGCAATCTAGCACAATGTCCGGCAGGCGCGTTCGAGTGTTTTCCCGCCGGCGGCATTCTCATTTGCGATCGACCCGAATAGACCGGAATCGACGTATGGACTTGTATGGGGCGATTGCTGTCAAGGGTGGCGATAGCGAGCATCTCCTTGTTCGATTGGCCCGCGACATCTCCTCGTCCCGACCTGACTTTCCTTCGGACACTGCGCGCAGTGGCCGTCAAGGGTGGCCGAAGGCCATCGCGGAGCGACTTGCCTTGAGGGGCCCGAGCACAGCGTCAAGCTTCCTCAGTCGGGCGACACGGGTGTGTCCCGCTCGTTCAGTTCAGTTTCGACAGCGGCGACGATACCGAGGGGAGCTCGCCATTGGGCGCGCGTCGCGCGTCACGAACTTGTATTCGGCCGACCACGAAGGTCGCACCATGATGCAGTCATGCGCATCGGCGGCAAAGCTCCGAGGGGCGGGCCCATTCTAAACCGCGGCGCGAAGGCCATAGTCCATGTCGGGTTGCCGCCGCCTCGGGCCGTCGTCTACAGGTCGGGCACCGTCGTGACGCTCGCCTGCAGCAACTCCGTTGTGGCTACGCTGCCGGGCGAAGCAGCAGACCTTCCGGCGCTTCGCCGGTCGTGGCGAGCCGCCACAGCGCGATGAGGAGCTTGCGCGCGAGCGCGACGATCATTGTCTTGCGCACGCCCCGCCGTGAGTCCGACGTTCGCCTCCGATACCATGCGCTGAGCGGGCTGCCCTTCTGGTGCACCAGATGACCCCAGGCGAGTTCGATCATCCCGCGGCGCACCCGAGCGTTGCCTGCTTTGGCGAGTCCCCGCTCGCGCCGTCTTTGCCCGCTCTCGTCTGGAGCTCCGGTGAGCCCGGCATAGCGCGCCAGTGCCCTACGGTCCCGGATCTCCCGCGAGAACACCTCCTGGATAAGCATGTCCGCGGACTCGACGCCGACGCCGACCACGCGTGTAAGGACATGCGCCGACGCATGGCGTGGCTCGTCTGGCGTCTTCGCCAGACGCTCGGTGCGGGTCTTCTCGATCTCCTTGATCTGCTGCTTGACGAAGCGCAGGCGGTCCAGGTCGCGCCGCATCTCGGCCAACGTGTTCGTAGGTATGGCGACGCCCTCCGGCGTGCGCAGGGCTTCAAGCTGGCTTGGCGCCCGAGCGAGATTGGGCCGGAAGCCGCGAATGCCGAGCCGGGCGAGATTGGCCTTCAGGCGGTTGACGATGCGTGTGCGCTCTCCGACCAGGACCTGACGCTCGCGGCTGGGTCGTCTCGCATCCTCGTCCTCGAGCGCGGGGATGGCCGCCATGCTGCAATGCTTCGGTTCGCCGCGCAGCCAGCCGAGGAAGGCGCGCTTGAGGAGCTCTGTGTCGAGCCGATCCGTCTTCACCCTTCGGTGCTCGCGCGACACCGGGACGCTCGACGGGTGGATCACATAGGCTTCGATGGATTGGGAACGCAGCCAGCGCGCCAGCCAGAAGCCATCGCGGCCTGCCTCGTAGGCAACGGCGATCCGGTCGATCGCGTGGCCGCGCTTCGCCGCTTCGTTGCGCCAGCGATGCAGAAGCTGCAGCAGCGCGTCGCGGTCTGGGCTAAGTTTCTTCAAGGGATAGCGATCGAGTCCCGGCACGATGCCCGCGACCAGCCAACTCGACTGGCCCATCTCGACCACGGCGATCAATGTCGCGTCTTGCTCGAGCGCGACGACGCATTTGCTCAAGTCGTTCTGCTTTGACATAGGGGCGCTCCATCGTTTGGTTGCCGCGACGAAGGCGCCAACGCCCGCCGCGCGCCCATAGAATCTAAACCGCTCGCGCGGTAGCTGCGGCGAGGGCAGCGCGGGAAGCTGGGTCGGACGAGGCCAGGACTGTCTCAGAATCATGGGGTTCAACCCCATGGGAGACAGGAGCTTTCGCGATGTCCGACAAGCCCATCAACCCGCTGCGTCAGCGCATGATCGACGACATGACGGCGCGTCGGTTCAAGGAGAAGGTGCAGAAGGACTACGTCCGGCACGTCAGGACCTTTACGGCCTTCCTGGGCCGGTCGCCCGATACGGCGACGAAGGAGGACCTTCGCCGCTTTCAGTTGCATCTGGCGCAGCAGCAGATCAGCCCAGGTTCGATCAACGCCGCCGTCACCGCGCTTCGGTTCTTCTTCACCGTGACGCTCGAACGGCCAGACCTCGTTCGTCCCGCGCAGGGCGCCGGTCGTGCTCAGCCAGGAAGAGGTCGCGCTCCTGCTCGAAGCCGCGCCGGGCCTGAAGTACAAGGCCGCGCTCAGCGTCGCCTACGGCGCGGGCCTGCGCGTGTCCGAGGTCGCGCACCTGAAGGTGTCCGACATCGACAGCCAGCGCATGACGCTTCGGGTCGAGCAGGGCAAAGGGCAGCGGGACCGTTATGTGATGCTGTCGCCGCAACTGCTCGAACTGTTGCGCGCATGGTGGAAGGCGGCGCGGCCGCGGGCCTGGCTGTTCCCCGGCCAAAACCCGGTCAACCCGATCACCGCCCGTCAGCTCAATCGCGCCGTCACCGCCGCCAAAGACCTGGCCGGCATCTCCAAGCGCGTGTCGCCGCATACGCTGCGGCACAGCTTCGCCACCCATCTGCTCGAGCAGGACGTCGATATTCGCGTGATCCAGGTGTTGCTCGGCCACGCCAAGCTCGAGACGACCGCGCTCTACACCCAGGTCGCGGTCAACACGATCCGCGACGTCAAGAGCCCGCTCGAGCGGCTCGGCGTCAACCTGGCGAAGCGAAAGCCGGCCGACTGACCGCGGCCGCATGGCGCGGCCACCGGGTCACCACCTGGAGGTCGCCGACGTCTTTCGCGCCCACGGGGCGGCGTGGCGAATGGCCAACGCCGGTCACGTGAGCCTCGACCAGTTGAAGGTCATGTCGGCGATCGAGACCTGTCGCACAGCCGCGCTCGGCGGACACGTCGAGCGCTGCGAGGACTGTGCGCACGAACGGATCTCCTACAATTCCTGCCGCAATCGCCACTGCCCGAAGTGCCAGGCGGCCGCGGCGAGGGAATGGCTCGAAGACCGCGAGGCCGAACTCCTGCCGGTTCCCTATTACCACGTCGTCTTCACCCTGCCGGCGTCGATCGGCGCCGTCGCGTTCCAGAACAAGTCCCCCGTCTACGACCTCCTGTTCAGGACCGCCGCCCAGACGCTGACCACGATCGCGGCCGACCCGAAGCATCTGGGCGCGCGCATCGGCCTGACCGCCGTACTGCACACCTGGGGCTCGGCGCTGACCCACCATCCGCACGTCCACGTCATCGTTCCCGGCGGCGGCCTGTCGCTGGACGGATCGCGCTGGATCGCCTGCAAGCCCGGCTTCTTCCTGCCCGTGCGGATGCTGTCGCGTCTCTTCCGCCGGCTCTTCCTCGAAGGGCTCGCAGCCCTGCATGCGGCCGGACGCCTCGTCTTCCTCGGCGACCTCGCGCGGCTCGCCGACAAAGCCGCCTTCGACGCCGTCCTCGCGCCGCTGCGCCGATCGGAATGGATCGTCTATGCCAAGAGGCCGTTCGCCGGGCCGAAGGCCGTGCTCGCCTATCTCGCCCGCTACACCCACCGCGTCGCGATCTCGAACTCCAGGCTCATGGAGCTGGACGACAAGGGCGTCACATTCAAGTGGAAGGACTATCGGGTCGAAGGCCGCGACCGGTTCAAGACCATGACGCTCGCGGCCCACGAGTTCATCCGCCGCTTTCTCCTGCACGTGCTGCCGAGCGGCTTCCACCGCATCCGACACTACAGCCTCTTCGCCGGCGCGGTCCGAGCCAGCAACATCGAGCGCGTCCGCCAGGCGCTCGCCGCGCCCGAGGCTGCACCCGAGGGCTCGCACGCCGAGACCGACGGCCAGGCCGAAGCCGTTTCGCCGGCGCGGCGCTGCCCCTGCTGCGGCGGCCGGATGATCATTGTCGAGACGTTCGAAGGGCCGCGCCCCGCGCGATCGCCTTCCCCAAGCCGGATCAGGATCGACACGTCATGACCGACGCCGCGCGTCCCGCCTCGCAGCGCCGCTTCCCCTCGCCTCCAGCCGCACGCCGGAGCAGGAACGCGACGTCCTCCCGACGTCCGCACAGGCTCTCCAGCCGCCGAGCCCATCCCCGTCGCCCTCATCCGCGCCCGACAAGAAGCCCGTCGTCTCGGCTCCCGACGATGAAACCGACCGCCTTCCGCCACCGCCCCCAAATCGGCGATCCGACCGCGATCCTCAAATCCCCACAGGCCGCGCTCGGTCAAACAGCGCCCTTCCTCCCCGCGGTTTCCTCCTTACGAGGCTTTCAAACGCCGGCCCCCGCGTCTCGCACGACCGTCCGAAAGGGCCGGCGTCTGAAACCCTTCAGTAGAGCGGGCATAGCAGGTCGCGACGGCGAGCGCCGCAAGTGGGAGGTTAAGCGGTCGTAGACCTGCGCGAGCGGGAGGCCACAGTTCCGCCCCTCCCGGCCATTGCGTTGCTGAGCGGCAGGCAGCGGGTCCTCCGTAAGCGCTGTTTTGACATCATCTTTTCCGGGGCGGGCGTGGTGGCGATAGTCGGGGCGAAAGAGGGCTCCGACACATGTCGATTTCAGAGCGTAAGCACGTGTCGGAGGAAGAAGTTCCCGCGCGGCGAGTTGAGATTTTCACTGGCGCGGGACGGCGGCGAAGTTGGAGCGCCAGAGAGAAGGCGGCGATTGTCGCCGAGAGCTTCGAGGAAGGGGTTCGGGCCTGCCATGTCGCGCGTCGTCATGGCCTGACGCCGCAGCAGTTGTTCGCTTGGCGCCGAGGCTGCCGGGCTGACCTCACGACATAGTGAATCAGGGCGAGCAATACCGTCGCAAAGCCCCGCGAATCATGGTCTCGTCACGACTATGCCGCAGGCCGTCGACGCGCTTCCCGACGATCCCGAAACACTGAAGGCGATGCTGATCGCCGAGCAGATCCGTAGCGAACGGCTGGCCCAGATCATCAAGGAATTGCAGCGCCATCGCTTCGGGCGTCGCGCCGAGACGTTGTCGGAGGATCAATTGCTGCTCGCGCTCGAAGACCTCGAGCAGAAAGAGGCGGGCGCGGCTGCGGAAGCCGAGGCAAGATCTCCCACTGAGCGGGCGACGGCGACGCGCAAGCGGCGCGCGAACCGTGGAGCTTTGCCGCCGCATCTGCAGCGCCTCGAGACGATTGTCGACGTCAAGGACAAATCCTGTCCCTGCTGCAGGGGCAAGCTTCACCAGATTGGCGAGGACGTCAGCGAGAAGCTCGATATCGTGCCGGCGCAGTTCCGGGTGCTGGTCGTGCGCCGACCCAAATACGCCTGCCGCGCATGCGAGGACGTCGTCGTCCAATCGCCGGCCCCGGCGCGGCTGATCGAAGGCGGCCTGCCGACGGGAAGCAACGGTCGCGCACGTGCTCGTCGCCAAATATGCCGATCACTTGCCGCTCTACCGCCAGGCGCAGATTTACGAGCGCCAGGGCGTTCGCCTCGATCGCTCGACGCTCGCCGACTGGGTCGGACGCGCTGCGTTCCATTTGCGGCCCATCCACGAGCGCATTCTCGCGCATCTCCGGTCATCGACGAAGCTATTTGCCGACGAGACGACGGCGCCGGTGCTCGATCCGGGCCGCGGGCGCACCAAGACTGGCCAGCTTTGGGCCTATGCGCGAGACGACAGGCCCTGGGGCGGATCGGCCCCGCCGGCGGTCGCCTATGTCTATGCGCCCGACCGCAAGGCGTCGCAGCCAATCGCGCATCTTGCCGGCTTTAAGGGCGTTCTTCAGGTCGACGGCTACGCTGGCTATCGCGCCCTTGCTGAAAAGGGCGAGGTGAGCCTCGCGTTCTGCTGGTCGCATGTGAGACGGCGGTTCGTTGAACTCGCCGTCGGCGGCGCCTCACCGATCGCCGCCGAAGCGCTCCAGCGCATCGCGGCGCTCTATCGAAACGAGAACGACATTCGCGGCAGAGCGCCTGACGAGCGGCGCGACATTCGCCAGGCCAGAACTCGACCGCTCATCGCCGATCTCGAGCCGTGGCTGCGCGAGAAGCTCGGCCTCATCAGCCAGAAGAGTAAACTCGCCGAGGCGATCCGCTATGCGCTCGCGCGTTGGGAGGGCCTTACCCGGTTCCTCGACGACGGCCGAATCGAGATCGACTCCAACACGGTCGAGCGCTCGATCAGACCCATCGCCCTTAATCGCAAGAATGCGCTCTTCGCCGGCTCCGACGAGGGGGCTTCATACTGCTCATCTCGTCATGTCCTTATATCTCAAAGAGATTTTTCTGGTGATAGTCAGACGGCGGCGGGCGTCGCGACCGCCGAGCGCTGGCTTCGCGCCGAACGGTCTCGCGCGCCAACTCGGCATGGGGGATTATCCAGGGCGCGCCCTTGCACGGCTGGCTCGCGGAAAGCGCTCGTTCGGCGATCAAGCGACGCACGGTTGACGTACTGACGTCGAGGATCGCGGCGGCTTCATTGATCGTGGCCTCGCCGCGTTCGGCCCGTTCCCCCGGTCGATGAATTGCGATGTCGTTCTGATGACGCAGCGAGCAGACACTGCCGCGGGTCCAACTGTGGTCGTGGCTCGTCGTTTTTCCCGATCGATTGAGAACCATGGCGATCGCGTGATCGGGCATGTGACGGGCCAATGCGCGCAAGAGGTCGACGATGTCAGCGTCGGTGACCCATCGCGTGTGGCCGAACTTGTTTTTCTTCACGTCGAGGCGCGTGTGATCTCCACCTTGCCAATGAATGACAAGCTCGAGGCTATAGCCGACGACGTCGACGACAATTTCGGAGATGACCGTGCGGATAATTTTCTTGCGCGTCTCGGCCGTAGCGCCTGGGCTGTCCCAGGCTTGTGTTATACGGTTTCCGCCTGATTGACTCGGCGTGGGTTGGATTCCCGTCGCGGTTAAGTGCTGGTAGATGGAACGGCCATGATTCGCGGGAGGCGGGCATGGCTCACGTTGCCGATCATCTGAGCGTTGCGGCGTTGGAGGCGCGTTACGAAGCGTGTGGGGATGTGACGTCGTCGCGGCATTTTCAGACGATCTGGCTTTTGGCGAAAGGCCACACGGTCGGCCAAGTGGCGGCGATGACCTCGTTCGGTCAGCGCTGGATTGAACAACTTCTGGAGCGCTACAACGCGTTTGGGCCTCCGGCGTTGGGGGACCTGCGTCGGGGCAACGAAGCGGCGGCGACGGTCTTGAAGCCGGAGGTGCTGGAGCGTTTGCGGGTTCGTCTTGCCGATCCCCCGCCTGGCGGGGGCGTATGGACGAGCGGCAAGGTGGCGCACTGGATGGCGGGCGAACTGGGCTTGGCCTCGCTGGCGCCGCAACGCGGCTGGGAGGCGTTGCGGGCGATCGATTGGTCGATTCAGAAGCCTCGGCCGCGCAACCCGAAGGCGGCAACTCCCGAGGAGCAAGACATCTTCAAAAAAAAGTGGCCGACATCGTCGTCGAGGAGGCGGCGCGCCACCTCGATACGCCGATCGAGACGTTCGCGACCGACGAGCACCGGCTCGGCCTGAAGCCGGTGACCCGCCGCGTCTGGGCGCCGGTCGGCGAGCGGCCGATCGCGCACGGCCACCATCGCTTCGAATGGCTCTACGTGACGGCGTTCGTTTCTCCGGCAACCGGTGAGAGCTTCTGGTACGTCTCGAACGGCGTATCCAAGCCGTTCTTCGAGGCGTTGCTGCGCCTGTTTGCCGAAGAAGCTGGCGCAGGCCGCGAGCGGATCATCGTTCTTGTGCTCGACAACGCCGGTTGGCACGGCGAGGCGGGGCTCGTCGTGCCGGAGGGCGTCCGCCTCGTCTTCCAGCCCGCCTACACCCCGGAAGTGCAGCCGGCCGAAACGTTATGGACGCTGGTCGACGAACCCGTCGTCAACAAGCACATCCCTACCCTCGAGGCTCTCGACCAAATCATCTCGATGCGATGCGCCGCTCTCGCCACCGAGCGCGAAAAGATCAAGAGCCAGGCCGGCTTCCACTGGTGGCCCAAAATCGCCAACCCGAGCTAATTACCCGGAAAACGTATTAGATCTCGGCCCAACATCATGAGGCGGCCTCGATCCGCGACGGAAAGAGCCTCCGCCTGTTCGGCGCCGAGTTGGTCGAGTTCGGCTTCGAGATTGCGCACCACGACCAGCCGCTCGTTCCAACGTCGCTCCAGCTCGCCAGCTACGAGCCGATTGTCCGGATCGGCTGCATCGTACTGACGCTGAGCACGGGCCGCCTCATAGCGGGCTTGCTGAAGCGCGAATTCGAGCTGTCCTTGCTTCTCCGAGCGCCTATGACTACGGGCGTCAATCGCCGCCAAGGCCGCCTCCACACCCAGGGGCTGGAGGCGATCGAGCACCTCCTTGGCGACCATCCGGTCCGCACGCATTCCGCTGAAGCTGATGCAACGGGCCGCCGCCAGATGAGAGAACGCACCGACGCATTGGTAGCGTGCGGCCCCGTCGCTGTAGCGGACACGAAGCTTTCGTCCGCACCGCGCGCAACGAAAGAGACCGACCAGCAGAGCTTCACCGCGGCGAATGGCGCCGCGGCTCATGAACCGTTTGCCGTTGGCGTTGTCGGCGATCAGGGTCTGATTCCTCTCGAAATCGGTCCAGGAAATATAGCCCTCGTGGTGATCGGGGATCAAAACGCCCCAGCTTCTCCAATCGCGCTGCATATTCCGTAGGACGTGCTTTCGCCCGTTCTCGATGACGACGCGCGTCGTTCGACGCCCGAAGGCGTAGGCGCCGGCGTAGACCGGGTTGGTCAGAATATGATGCACGGTCGAGTACACCGGCGTTTTCCAGACGATCCGCTCGGCAGCGGTTCCAACCGTCAAAACAGGCAACGGAATCTTCTCTTGCCTGAACCACACGAGCACTTGCCGGATTGATTGGAGTTCCGCGTACCTGCGAAACACCAGGCCGATGGCTTCCTGGACGCGCCGATCGGGATCCTTTTCGATCAGATCGCGCCCCGTCTTCACGTAGCCCACGGCCACGGTCAAGAAGAGCTCGCCGCGACGCGCCTTCTGCTTCATCGCTTCGATGGAGCGCTGGCGGAAGACCGACAGCTCCATTTCGCTCATCGTCCCTTTCATGCCGAGCAACAACCGGTCGTTCGGCGAAGCAGGATCGTATACGCCGTCTTCGTCGACGATGATCGTGCCGACCAGGCCGCAAAACTCCAGAAGGGTGTGCCAGTCACGCCCGTTGCGGGCCAGGCGCGACGCCTCGACCGACATGACAGCGCCGACGCGCCCCTCACAGATCGCCGCGAGCAGCCTCTCGAAGCCCGGGCGTCTGACGCCGCCAGCCGATCGGCCCAGGTCGTCGTCGATGACCTCCACGTCCTGCCAGCCAAGCAATCTCGCTCTGTCGGCAAGGCCATATTGTCGACGCTGGCTCTCCAGATTGTGAGCGACTTGCTCAGCCGTCGATTGCCGGACGTAGACAACTGCGCTGCGAGCCAGATGTTCAGGCGAAATCTTCGTCATCGCACGTCTCCGCTCGGTTCGCGGGCGCCTTCTCCGGCGTGCTATTCATCGCTTCGACCAACAGCGCCTGCAGTAAATCCAGCGCCTCTCGTCGCTCGGTCTCCGTGAGTTGGCTCACCGGCGCCGAGGGCTCGAAAAGATCCTTTTGCGGCAGGGTCCAATGTCTCGCCATTCGCGCCTCCTTCGCCGGGGACGGCGTTCCCCGCCGATGAGGCTAGGATCGAATCCAGGAAGGCTCGAAGAGCGCGAAGCTGGGCGACGGAAATGCAGGGAGCTTCAACGACCTTGACGTTTGCGGCGTCCGACTGCGTCATCCACTCCGGAACGAGAAACGAATCGCCTCGCTCCGTGCGGAGCGTCAGATGACGAGCCCCGCCATGCATCTGATCGGCGACGACAATGGCCGGCTTCTCGAATAGCGGATGGAAGGGATAGGAGACGACGACCTCACGGCCCAGACTCCCGGCATCATGGCGTCGCGTCGGACGGCGGCGGAGAAAACTGGGCGGTCATCGCCTCGCTGGTCGAAAGCTGCAAGCTCAACGGGGTTGACCCTCACGTCTATCTCGCCGACACACTCGCCAAGATCGTCAACGGCCATCTAAACCGCGATATCGACGATCTCCTGCCATGGGCCTACGTGAAAGCGGAGCCGCTCAAAGCCGTGGCCTGAAAACGCCGCTTACGGTCCTCCCGAAAGACGGGTCGCTTGAGCGAGCGACTCGGGATGTCAGTCCACCGTAAATCTACACTACGAACATTGGAAAATTGCGGCCTGGCTGCGGCTTCGCACCATAGCCCGCTGTCCAGGCGTTGGCGCCGTCGATCGATCAGTATTGATCGTAGTGGTGGTGGTAGTGATGATAGGGGTGATAGGCGTAGCCGCGATGGTAGCTTCTGTGATTGGTCATAGAGTTTCCGATTGCCGCGCCCCCGACGCCTCCTACGACGGCTCCGACCGGCCCGCCAACAACAGCCCCGGCAACCGCGCCGCCGACCCCGCCAGTGACCAAACCGTTTTCGTCGGCAAAGGCAATTTGGGATGACGCGCAGAGCAATACCGCGGCTGAGAGAATAATACTCATTCGTGACATAGAGACCTCCTGTGATTCGGCGGAACCCGCCGTGTCTCTTTGCCAGTTAGTCTTCAATTTAACCGAATGGTAAGAGTCTGTCCGGAAACATCATGTGGGATTGCATAGTTTTCGCAGCATGAGGCGGATGGAAGCGAGGCGGAGGAACGCGAGCGCCTTGCGGTTGAGGCATTCCCAGTCCTTGGCCAGCCGTCGGCAGCGGCCGAGCCAGGCAAAGGTGCGTTCGCCGATCCAGCGCTTGGGCAGGACGACGAAGGCCTTGGCCTGATCCGATCGCTTGACGATCTCGACCTTCACGCGCGCCAGAGTTCGTCCGATGGCGGTCTGAAATTGCGGCCCTCGATAGCCGCCGTCGGCAAAGAGCCTGGTCAGGAACGGAAAGGCGCCGAACAAGGTCGCCATCAGCGCCGCGCCGCCGTCGCGGTCCTGGATGTCGGCGGCGTGGACGATCGCATGCATCAACAGGCCCTGCGTATCGACGAGGATGTGGCGCTTTTTGCCCATGATTTTCTTGCCGGCGTCGTAACCCGCCGGATCGATGCAGGTCCCCCTTTTTCCGCGCTCTTGACGCTCTGGCTGTCGATGATCGCGGCGGTCGGGCTCGCCTCGCGAGCGGCCGCTTCGCGACACTTCACGTAGAGCGCGTCGTGGATGCGATCGAGCGTGCCGTCCCAACTCCAGCGATCGAAGTAATCGTAAAGCGTCGAACGCGGCGGCAGGTCCTTCGGCACGGCGCGCCATTGGCAGCCGGTGCTCAGGACATACATCAGGCCGTTGACGACCTCGCGCTCATCGACATGACGTCGGTTGCCGCCGCGCTTGGCCGGTGGAATGAACGGCTCGACATGCGCCCATTCCGCGTCGGTCAGATCGCTCGGATAGCGCAGCCGACTGCGGTCGTAGCGAGCGCGATTTTCGTTGGTCCACATCAGCGACCCCCCCAAGCGATTCGGGCCGCCTTCCTTGAATCATAAGCGATTCCAACAATTCGTTAAGTTCCCGGACGGGCTCTAAGGGTCGGAATCTACTCAGAGCGCCGCTTTTGTCGGCCGCGTCGTTCGTACCGGGCCTCGAAGCCGTCACGGAACGCCGTCCGCACTGCCATCCGCAGCCCATCATCGCGTCATGCGCACTGTCAGTGACAGTTGGCCGTTCGCGGCCTTCAACCGCAAGAGATCGGTCGCGAGGAGCCTATTTCTTCGCGGCGTTCCTACCCAACCGCCTGCGACCTGTAGCGGTCGCGCCACCGTAAAATGAGTATTTTCCGAACCTATCGCAGCTTTGCTGCATCCGCCATGGTCTAGGTTGCCTTTGGAGGTTCAAATGAAGAACTTTTTGTTCGGCGGCTTCGCCATCGCGACCACCCTATTGATTCAGTCCGTACCCGCCTCGCCGCAGGGCGTTTACGGCGCAGGCCATCCACGCGTGAGTCATAGCTACGCTGGTCACGGCCCGGCGCGATCTCAATATCAACATCGCGGCTATGCGCAAAGACAGGGGCCGGGATATAGAATCGGGGCCGGCGTTGCAGCTGTGGCGGCGGGCGCCCTAATCGGCGGAGCCATCGCTTCTCAGGACCAAGGCTACTACCCCGCTCAGAACCAAGGCTACTACCCCGCTCAGAACCAAGGCTACTACTACCCCCCCGCTACGACTTATCCGGTGTATTCGGACCCAGGATACGGGTATAGCTACGCCGCTCCCGTTGTGTATAACAACGGCGATTCCGTAGCGTACTGCGAACAAACTTACAGATCATACGATCCCGCAAGTGAGACCTATCTCGGCTATGACGGGTTTCGGCATCCTTGCCCATAATCGGCTGTGAGCTGTTCTGCGCAGAGAGTCGAGCGACGACGGTCAAAGCAGCGATGCTTAAACGACGGACTTTTGCCCCGACGACCGCTGAAAGCGGAGGGAATTTTACTTCGCATGCGGAGGGAATTTTCCTCCATATTGGCTAATAAATAAGACGGTCGAAGAGAAGCGAGAGTAAATGTTTAAGGTTTCGCAGATTACGTTAACGGGACTGGCGTGTGCAACCATGCTCATCATCGGTCTTGGCTTCGTTTTTCCCGTGAGCGGCGCCGTCGGCGCTGTATGCGACGTTTTGGCTGTCGCGTCGGGTGTCTTTTTTGTCGGGATGCTTGATGGCGAATAATGGCCAAGACTAAAGCTCCGTCTCTGGTCATTTCGCTGCTCTAGGGACCGCGGGCCCAACGCGGCCCTGTCTGTCGGCATCATCTAACGACGAATCCTCCATTTCGCTCTCCGACCCCGAACGCCGCAGGTCACGTGTCTTCTGGAGTCACGGGTGCGGTCCGTAGACGCCCAACCCGCCTACGAGCCAAAGCACCAATAGGACGATCAAAACAACCCCCAGGACGCCGCCGAGCCCCGCGGTCCCATACCGACCGTGCGCATAGTACCCACCTCCCCCGCCGAAAACGAGAATCAGCAGAATGATGATAAGAATGGTGCTCATGCCTCAAACCTCCCGCACCCCGTCAGGACGCCGGATCAGGATCCGGTGACGCTATTTCGAACCGACATTTTGCGATCGTCGTGACCGGGGTCTATGAACGACGATCACTGTTTCGCGTATTCGAACGCAGGCAGCATTGTAAGCCCCTCCTTCGTCCCGCCCGGCAGCACGATCTTGTTGTCGGGGTCGAACCTGAGGCTGTCATACCGCACGACCACCAAGTGGGTGCCCATTCCGAGGAATCCACCGATCGATAGAACCGCGTATGGCTCCTTGCCGTCGCGTGTCACAAGAAGGTCGTCAATCTTGCCGATCGTTTCGTTTGCTTCGTTGAGAACGTTGCTGCCGATCACCTTCGACGCCCGGTAGCCCGCCGCCACCTTTTGCACATCGACCTTGGCGATCGGCACCGTCTGCGAAACGCCCTGCGCATTTACGGGTGCGGCGAGAAAGCCCACGCCCAACATTGCAGCGCTGGCAAGCAACATTGTTTTCTTCATGTTAACCCTCCCTCTTGGTTTCGCTTGAAAGCTCGACGCCAAAACGCCACTCAGCCTCTTTTTCGAAACGGCCTCTGAATCAACTACTTCTTCACGGCGTCCCGTACGGCGTCTTTCAAGCCGCCAATGGCATTCTGCACTTTCCCTTCGGCCTTGTCTGCTTTGCCCTCCGCCTCTAGCTTGGAGTCGCCGACTACCTTGCCGACCGCCTCCTTTACCGCACCCTTGACCTGCTTCGCCGATCCCGCGACACGATCCTTGTCGATGACTTTCTCCTCTTTAGGTCAGCGAAACGACCGCGATTGCGCGTTGGTCAATCCAACGTTCCGGCCGCTTCAATTAGTTAGGATACTGCTCCCTTTCGCAGCGGTCATTGATTCAAATCAGTCGATGGTCATTCGACTTGTCCTGGAAGGCCGCTTGCTTCGAACAATATCGGACACCGCTCCCCAATTGTGGGTTAATTTCAATCGCTTGGCCGGTGCAATTCGCCTGGGCGAGTTGTCTCCGACGTACGGGGTCTAGTATTGCCGGCGGTGGGTAGGTGTTTTCCGAGCCTATGACAGCTTGGACTTCCGGGCCATAGTCGCCGAAATCAGGCGGACGCGGAAAATCTGTCGCGCGTCGTGCCGAACACTCAGGAAGGTACTGCTATGGACACGAACACGTTATTGATCGTCCTCGTTGTGATATTCTTGTTCGGCGGGTTTGGCTTTTACGGGCGGGGCCGTTGGTTCTAAAATCGGCGATGTCTGACGCCTGCGACGGCTCAAGCGTCGTAGGCTTCCTTACCGGCATCGATCAGGAACGGCATGTCTGGACGGCGCCCCGTGGTCAAGGGTTTGGTTGAGGCTTTGCGAACGCTTCGGGTGCGGTCATGTCTTCGGCCTGTTGGCGCGGGAAACGAATGTCCCGCTGGCCCTGATGCTGGTCCGCATGGCTCTTCGCCCAATCAGCAAAACGCGCTCTTTATGGCGCCTGCCGTTCCCACGGGCTTCCGAGCCGTTCCGTTGGTTCACATCGCTTCGCCGTCGCCCTCGATGCGGATCGCCTTGCGGCGAAACCTCGGTCCTGCTGAGCTTGCTGGTTCAGGCCGCGACCGGACGGTCGTCGTAATGGCCGCCTTTGGTCGCGAGCGCATAGACGATCCGCGCCAGCTTGTTGGCGAGCGCCACCGCAGTCAGCTTGAACTTGTACTTGACGGTCTTGCGCTCGAGCAGTCCGCTCGCCCAGCGGCGCAGGGCGTCGTTATGCCCTTTGCGGGCGCCGAGCGCGGAGCAGGCGCCCACGACCAGAAGCTTGCGCAAGTAGCGGTCGCCCATCTTGGTGATCCGCCCGAGGCGCGGCTTGCCGCCGCTCGAATGCTCACGCGGGGTCAGCCCGAGGAAGGCGGCGAACTCCCGTCCGCTGGAAAATACGGCGAAGTCCTGGATCGTGGCGAGAAGCGCCATGGCGGTGACCGGGCCGATGCCGGGAATGGTCATCAGCCGCCTCGCGGTCTCGTCGGTCCTGGCGGACGCTTCAAGCTCCCTGTCGATCGCCTCGATGGCTTCGTCGAGCGCATCGATCTGCCGGACGAGAGGCGCGAGGGCGAGGCGCACGCAGTCGGGAACCACGATCTCGCCGTTCTCATCGACGCCGCCGTCGATGAGCTCCTTGAGCGCGTAAGCGTTCGGAACCCCCTGCGCGGCGACCACGCCGATCTCCGACAGATGGCCGCGCAGGGCGTTGAGCGCGGCCGTGCGTTGCCCGACCATGAGCTCGCGCGCTCGATGGCGCATCAGCGCCGCCTGGTTCTCCACAGAGCGCACGGAAACGAACCGCTGGGCCGGACGCCCTGCCGCCTCGCAAATCGCCGCCGCGTCGGCTGCGTCGTTCACGTGCGCCGGCGGGATGAGCCTCACCGCAAAGCCGAGTTCCAGCAATTGCCGCCCCCAGTGATGCGCAGAGGAGCAGGCCTCCATCGCCACGACGCACCGCGGAAGCGCGTCGAAAAACTTCAAAAGCGTTCGGCGATTGACCGAGCGGGCAATGAGGACCGAGCCCGTCGCATCGACCGCGTGAATGCGGAAGACCCTCTTGGCCAGATCAAGCCCGACGCGCGTGACAGACGAGGTATCGATGATAGACTTGCTCACGGACGGCCTCCCTTCCAGATGGCGCTTTCAACGACGACCATCTTGGCACTCTTGATGCCGTTCGGGGCGCCGTCCACCCCATCAGCAATCGGTCCGATTTGACCGTTCGCCGCGCTGTTCGCGCCCGCTCCTTGCGCACAGCAGACGACTGGAGTCGACGTATGGACTAAACCGCTCGCGCGGTAGCTGCGGCGAGGGCAGCGCGGGAAGCTGGGTCGGACGAGGCCAGGACTGTCTCAGAATCATGGGGTTCAACCCCATGGGAGACAGGAGCTTTCGCGATGTCCGACAAGCCCATCAACCCGCTGCGTCAGCGCATGATCGACGACATGACGGCGCGTCGGTTCAAGGAGAAGGTGCAGAAGGACTACGTCCGGCACGTCAGGACCTTTACGGCCTTCCTGGGCCGGTCGCCCGATACGGCGACGAAGGAGGACCTTCGCCGCTTTCAGTTGCATCTGGCGCAGCAGCAGATCAGCCCAGGTTCGATCAACGCCGCCGTCACCGCGCTTCGGTTCTTCTTCACCGTGACGCTCGAACGGCCAGACCTCGTTCGTCCTCTGACGATCGTGAACAAGCCGCGCAGGGCGCCGGTCGTGCTCAGCCAGGAAGAGGTCGCGCTCCTGCTCGAAGCCGCGCCGGGCCTGAAGTACAAGGCCGCGCTCAGCGTCGCCTACGGCGCGGGCCTGCGCGTGTCCGAGGTCGCGCACCTGAAGGTGTCCGACATCGACAGCCAGCGCATGACGCTTCGGGTCGAGCAGGGCAAAGGGCAGCGGGACCGTTATGTGATGCTGTCGCCGCAACTGCTCGAACTGTTGCGCGCATGGTGGAAGGCGGCGCGGCCGCGGGCCTGGCTGTTCCCCGGCCAAAACCCGGTCAACCCGATCACCGCCCGTCAGCTCAATCGCGCCGTCACCGCCGCCAAAGACCTGGCCGGCATCTCCAAGCGCGTGTCACCGCATACGCTGCGGCACAGCTTCGCCACCCATCTGCTCGAGCAGGACGTCGACATTCGGGTGATCCAGGTGTTGCTCGGCCACGCCAAGCTCGAGACGACCGCGCTCTACACCCAGGTCGCGGTCAACACGATCCGCGACGTCAAGAGCCCGCTCGAGCGGCTCGGCGTCAACCTGGCGAAGCGAAAGCCGGCCGACTGACCGCGGCCGCATGGCGCGGCCACCGGGTCACCACCTGGAGGTCGCCGACGTCTTTCGCGCCCACGGGGCGGCGTGGCGAATGGCCAACGCCGGTCACGTGAGCCTCGACCAGTTGAAGGTCATGTCGGCGATCGAGACCTGTCGCACAGCCGCGCTCGGCGGACACGTCGAGCGCTGCGAGGACTGTGCGCACGAACGGATCTCCTACAATTCCTGCCGCAATCGCCACTGCCCGAAGTGCCAGGCGGCCGCGGCGAGGGAATGGCTCGAAGACCGCGAGGCCGAACTCCTGCCGGTTCCCTATTACCACGTCGTCTTCACCCTGCCGGCGTCGATCGGCGCCGTCGCGTTCCAGAACAAGTCCCCCGTCTACGACCTCCTGTTCAGGACCGCCGCCCAGACGCTGACCACGATCGCGGCCGACCCGAAGCATCTGGGCGCGCGCATCGGCCTGACCGCCGTACTGCACACCTGGGGCTCGGCGCTGACCCACCATCCGCACGTCCACGTCATCGTTCCCGGCGGCGGCCTGTCGCTGGACGGATCGCGCTGGATCGCCTGCAAGCCCGGCTTCTTCCTGCCCGTGCGGATGCTGTCGCGTCTCTTCCGCCGGCTCTTCCTCGAAGGGCTCGCAGCCCTGCATGCGGCCGGACGCCTCGTCTTCCTCGGCGACCTCGCGCGGCTCGCCGACAAAGCCGCCTTCGACGCCGTCCTCGCGCCGCTGCGCCGATCGGAATGGATCGTCTATGCCAAGAGGCCGTTCGCCGGGCCGAAGGCCGTGCTCGCCTATCTCGCCCGCTACACCCACCGCGTCGCGATCTCGAACTCCAGGCTCATGGAGCTGGACGACAAGGGCGTCACATTCAAGTGGAAGGACTATCGGGTCGAAGGCCGCGACCGGTTCAAGACCATGACGCTCGCGGCCCACGAGTTCATCCGCCGCTTTCTCCTGCACGTGCTGCCGAGCGGCTTCCACCGCATCCGACACTACGGCCTCTTCGCCGGCGCGGTCCGAGCCAGCAACATCGAGCGCGTCCGCCAGGCGCTCGCCGCGCCCGAGGCTGCACCCGAGGGCTCGCACGCCGAGACCGACGGCCAGGCCGAAGCCGTTTCGCCGGCGCGGCGCTGCCCCTGCTGCGGCGGCCGGATGATCATTGTCGAGACGTTCGAAGGGCCGCGCTCCGCGCGATCGCCTTCCCCAAGCCGGATCAGGATCGACACGTCATGACCGACGCCGCGCGTCCCGCCTCGCAGCGCCGCTTCCCCTCGCCTCCAGCCGCACGCCGGAGCAGGAACGCGACGTCCTCCCGACGTCCGCACAGGCTCTCCAGCCGCCGAGCCCATCCCCGTCGCCCTCATCCGCGCCCGACAAGAAGCCCGTCGTCTCGGCTCCCGACGATGAAACCGACCGCCTTCCGCCACCGCCCCCAAATCGGCGATCCGACCGCGATCCTCAAATCCCCATAGGCCGCGCTCGGTCAAACAGCGCCCTTCCTCCCCGCGGTTTCCTCCTTACGAGGCTTTCAAACGCCGGCCCCCGCGTCTCGCACGACCGTCCGAAAGGGCCGGCGTCTGAAACCCTTCAGTTATACGGCCGCTACAGATCGCAGCGGTGAACGTCGCAGTTTGCGGGGAAGCAGCCGTTCCCAGCCGCCGGCCAATGGTGTAAGTTTCGCCTCGAGAAGGCGCTGGAAAAACCGCGCTTCACCCCTCCATCAGCGCAGTCACATGCGCGGCCGCCGAGCGCGCCAGGGCGTCAAGGTCGTAACCGCCTTCCAGCATCGAGACGATGCGGCCGTCGCAGCGCCTCTGGGCGATTTCCATCAGGCGCCGCGTCACCCAAACATAGTCCTCTTCGACCAGATTGAGGTTGCCGAGCGGATCGCGGCGGTGGCCGTCAAAGCCGGCCGAGATGGCGATGAGATCGGGCGCGAAGTCTTCGAGGCGCGGGAGGATCGCGACCTCCATCGCCTCGCGGAAGGCCGCCCCCTCGTCGCCGGCGCGCAAGGGGGCGTTGACGATCTGATCGTGCTCGCCGCGGTCCCCCAACTCTCCCGTGCCGGGAAAGAGCGGCATTTCGTGGGTCGAGGCGTACATGACGGTCTTATCGTCCCAGAAGATGTGCTGCGTGCCGTTGCCGTGATGGACGTCGAAATCAACGATTGCGACGCGCTCGGCGCCATAGACCGCCTGGGCGTGACGTGCGGCGATGGCCGCGTTGTTGAAGAAGCAGAAGCCCATCGGCGTCGCGACTTCCGCATGATGGCCCGGCGGGCGCGTGGCGACGAAGGCGCTTCTGACCTTGCGGGTCATCACCTCGTCGACTGCGAAGATCGCGCCACCAGCCGACCGGAGCGCGGCCTCGAACGAGCCGGGCGACATCGAGGTCTCGTCGTCGATCGCCGTGTGCCCTTGCGTCGGCGTCGCCGCGCGGATGGCTTCGATATAGTCGAGTGGATGAACGCGGGCGAGCGCCGAGATGTCGGCGCGCGGCGCGACGTCGCGCGCCAGCATCTGGAAAACCTCGGATTCGAAAGCGCGTTCGATCGCGCGCAGGCGATCAGGCCGATCGGGATGGCCGTCCCCCATTTGGTGCGCGAGGCAAGCCCGGTGCGTCACGAGCAGCGTCATGAAGCGATCCTGTCCAGCATCGGCCTGCGAAATGAAGTCACGCCAGTGGCGCTGCGCCTTGCTGTTCTGCAGAAGCGCCTCGGCAGGCAATCTTGTGCTTAGACCCTGTCTCGGCGCGTTTTCGTGAGCTACCGCTTATTAGCGGACACCCAACGCATAATTACTTCTTTGGGCAAGGTCTGGCCGTTAGGCCCTTCAATTCTATATAATTCAGCGCGTTGCTGGAGGAACAGATTTCTCGCCTGCCCAAGGGCGGCTTCTTTGCTTGGAATACTCCGAGAAGTCCTGTCCCGATCAAGTTCGTCTCGGTAGAGAACTTTCCACTCAGACATCTTGCAATTCCTCCCGACGCAGGATGAGGCGGCCTGCGTTCTTGCTGGGTCGCTTCGCTCTATTGGGTGCAGAGTAGTAGTGGTGCGGGCGTCGCGTTCGATCGTCTCCAGGCCTCGACGGTCGGGCGTTTCGCTGCGCGTTTGCGGCGGCCGTTGGGCGTCGCCGGCTTCTCTTCGATCGTTGCAACGAATTTGCGGATGCGCGGCGCGATTTCGTTGCGGAAGCGGGAGCCGTTGAACACGCCGTAATGGCCAACTTCAGTCTGAAGATGGTGCAGCTTCCTCGTCTCGGGGATGTTGACGCAGAGTTCCTGCGCCGCATAGGTCTGGCCTACCCCGGAAATGTCGTCTTTCTCGCCTTCGATGGTCATCAGGCCGCAATTGCGTATCGCCGTCAGATCGACGAGCTGGCCGCGGTGCCGCATCTCGCCCTTCGGCAGAGCGTGACGAACGAAAACGGTTTCGACCGTCCGAATGTAATAGTCGGCGTCCAGGTCCATCACTGCAAGATATTCGTCGTAGAACTCGCGGTGCTTTTCCGCCGAGTCGCCATCGCTTCGGACCAGATGATTGAACATGTCGAGGTGGGCGTTGACGTGGCGATCCAGATTCATCGCCATGAACCCGGAGAGCTGCAGGAAGCCGGGGTAGACCTCTCGGCCGAAGCCCGGATAGGGGAACGGCACGGGGTGCAGACAATTGCGGCGGAACCACTCGACGCCGCGCCTCTCGGCGAGCTTGTTGACCTCAGTGGGGCTGCGCCGGGTATCGATCGGCCCGCCCATCAGCGTCATGCTGGCTGGTGCGTTGGGATCGCCGTTCGCCTCCATCAGCGCCACCGCCGCGAGCAAGGGCACGGACGGCTGGCACACGCCGAGCGTATGGACTCCGGGCCCGAGGTGATCGAGCATCGCGCGCAGATAATCGATGTAATCGTCGAGATCGAACGTCCCGGCCGCAAGCGGAACCATCCGGGCGTCCGCCCAGTCGGTTATGTAGACGTCGCAATGCGGCAGGAACGCCTCGACCGTATCGCGCAGCAATGTGGCGTAATGACCGGACATAGGCGCGGCGATCAATAGCTTCGGCTGCTCGTCTCCGCCCGGAAACTCAGGCCGGACGAAATGCAGGAGGTTGCAGAACGGCCGGCTCCAGACGACGTCCTCGAGGATCGGATGAAGGACGCCGTCAACTTCGATCTCGTCCAGCCCGAAAATCGGCTTGCCGTAGCGACGGGTCATTCGCTCGAACAGTTCCACGCCGGCTGAAATGTTCCGGCCCAGCGCAGTGTTGGACAGCGGATTCCAGGGATTGCGGAAAATGAAATGGGCAGCGTCCGACACCGCGCGCGCCGGCGCCAACGCCGCATGAGCCATTTCGTAAGCCTCGTAGGAATAATTTCGAAACATCATGGCTTCCGACACTCGGCGCGAGGCGCCAATCGAGACTGGGGGGGCAAGTCGAGACTAGGGGGGCAAAGTCGGCTGACCGAATTCTTGCGCTTCGCCTACGGCGATTTCGTTCCTGACGCCGATCACGCCCGGCACGCGGCGAACGGTCGCCTCCGCGCAGGACTTCTGGTAGGTCCGTTCGACCACGCCGCGCAGTGTAACCAAGCCGTGGTCCACTTCCGCCGTGACCCTGTGGCGAGGAATTGCGAGATCCCAATGAAGCGCATTTGCGACCTCGGCACGGATATCCGCCATGGCGCGCCTCCTTTGATTGACAGTCAAACTGCGGCGGTCATCGCGACCGGCCCCGGCGACGGGGCCTGCCTGCGATGTGTCGCGCAGCACCGTAACCTGGGGCCTGGGTCCGCTGGCTCCGCGCAGAAGCGGAATTTGTCGCTCCTGACGGCGCCGATCGGCCAGCGGCGCTGGAAACGGGTCAGCTGCGTCACACCAAGCCCCCGCCCAGAGCCGCCCTTCGAGCGGCGGCGCGGTCGAACTCCCTCCAATAGAAAACTGCTGGACAACGGGATGTTCCGCCACACGTGTCTTGGCTATTATCCCGTCAGTTGGGCTGGATTCTCTTTTGTTCGTCATCTCTGTCACGCGGATAAGCTGCCGCCGGTGGTCGACCGGCGACGACTTTCCCCGGATGGTTTGCTGGAGGACCGCGGCCCTGCCTCTCCTGACCGGCCCAAGCCGCGGCTTCGCGCCAGCGAATGCGAACTTGCGGCCCGGGAAGCGTTCCCGCTTCCACCCGCAGTCCTCTGTTCAACGCGTCCTTCGCGTAACGCCTCGCCGCAGCCTCGGTTTTGAATTCTGCCATCGTCCAGATAAGGGCGAAATGCGGCTCTCCTGGCCGCCTCTTCACCGTCGATACAAACCAAGTCTCCACTTCGGCCTCTCCTGCCGGCTAAGTCGCTCTTCAGTCCTTTTTGGGGGGTCGCCATGACAGCGCGCGTCCATCGCACGTCGAAGGTGGTCGAAGGTATTCGAACACTGAGCGGTTGAGAAATACGGTCGCGAACAACGCCGATCGTCCAAGCGTACAACCAGTCCGTGCGGTTCGCTTGCGAACTTCGGCGCATGCGCCTTCGCGTTGTTTCGCTAGGTCCTTGCATAGGCGGGCTCCGCTCTCCGGTCGGCTGCACTTCGCCAAAGTGACACAACGACGCTAGCGTCGCTGCCGGTTTTACGCCTCAAGAGTTTTGTGCAGAATTGTGCGTTCACTGGCCCGGCGGCCCCGCCACGCTGGAACTTCGTGACGTCGATGCCTATCGGAGTCGCCGGGCTTAGGATGGGCGGGGATCCAGTCCCAGCCGTCGCGGGCGGGAGCGAAACAGCCGGAAGGGCGAAGGTTGTCGCGCGCAAGAACAGTTCTCATCGTTGACGATGATCCCTTGGTGCGGACGGTTCTTCGGCGCGCTCTCGAATCGCATGGATTTTGCACTCTGGAGGCGGCCTCCAAACATGAGGCGCTCGAAGTGTTCGGCGACGCGCAGATCGATCTCGTGACTCTCGATCTGAAGCTGGGTCACTCTGACGGGCTGCTATTGGCGAGGGAGATGAGGGCAATTCGCAATGTGCCCCTGGTCATGATTACAGGCAAGGACAGTCAAATTGACAGGATTGTCGGCCTTGAACACGGAGCTGACGACTACATCGTCAAACCGTTCAACCTGCGCGAAACGATGCTGCGAATCCAGGGCGCACTGAGGCGTTATGAAGCGCCCCTAGCCCCGTCCTGGGGCGCCGGGCGGACCTCGGCCCCCCGCGTCCATGCCTTTGATCATTGCGTTATCGACCTCGTCAAACGCGAAGTGCGGTCGAGCGACGACCATTTGATCGATCTGACGGAGACCGAGTTTCGGCTGCTGGCGCTGCTCGTCGAAAACCCTGCGCGGGTGCTCTCCCGTGACGAGATCGCGCGACACATTCAGGGGCACGACTGGTCGCCGCTCGATCGCACGGTCGATGGACACGTCGCTCGGCTCCGACGCAAGCTCGAGGGGGCGGCGGACGAGCCGCGGCTCATCAAAACCGTGCGAGGCGTCGGCTACGTCTTCGCCAGCGACGTCTCCTCGCGATGAGCGCGGGCGCGCGACAGTCCCTCCGAGAGAGCCGCCGCGAGCGCCTTTCGGGAGTAAGGCTTGATCAATGTGAAAAGGTCTCGAGAGCGTCTCAGTTCGGCGGCGCCGGCGCCTCCCGGAAAAGCTGTCGCGAGCACGATCGGCACAGAAGTCTGGTGGACGGACATCCATCTCGCCAGATTGACGCCGTCCATGACGCCTGGCATGACGATGTCGCTCAGAACAATGTCGACGCCGCCCGCCGTCAGCCGCGCACAGGCTTCGTCCGCAGACCTCGCTTCCTCCGCGACATAGCCGAGCGCCTCTACGCGCTTCAACGTCACTTCGCGGACTCGGTCGTCGTCCTCGACGACAAGTACGACTTCGCCGTCCCCGCGCGGCGCGTCGTCAGGGGGCGTAGTCAGGTGCGATTCGGCTTGCGCCTCGGCCGCACGCGGCAGGGAAAGCGTAACGGTCGTGCCCGCGCCTGGTCGGCTTTCTATCGACACGAACCCGCCCGCCTCTTTGACGAAATTGTCAATGGCGCTCAATCCGAGGCCGGCGCCGTCCCCCTCCGGTTTGGTGGTGAAAAAGGGATCGAGGGCGCGCCGAAGAACATCTTCCTGCATTCCCTCTCCGCTGTCGGCCACGACAAGGCAGACAAAGTCGCCCGCTCGTAAGCCCGGTCGAGAACGAGCGAGCGTCTCCTCGATCCTCTGATTGCGCGTTTGAATCCGGATTTCGCCTCCGTGCGGCATCGCGTCCCGCGAATTCAAAACGAGGTTGAGCACCGCGCTGTCCAGTTCCGCCGTATCGGCGGCGGCGAGCCACAGGTCCGCGGCGAGATCGAGCTGAATGGAGATCTGCTGACCCACTCCCCGTTGGATGAGCCCAAACGATTCGCTTATTCGGTCGTTCAGGTTGATGGGGCGCACGCTCGTCCTTCTTTTTCTTCCGAGGGACAGGAGGCGGCGATTGAGGAACGCGCCCGTCTCGGCCGCCTCCAGCGCCGGTCGGGCTAGGCCGCGAATGCTGTCGTCGGAGGTCGATTGGAGGATCAGTTCGAGGTTTCCCGCCAGCACAGTCAGAAGATTGTTGAAGTCATGCGCGATTCCGGCCGCCATACGACCCACGGATTCGAGACGACGGGTCTGCGCGAGTTCCTCATCTATGCGTTTGCGCTCGCTGATGTCGCGCAATGCGCCCGCAAAGAAGCGCCGCCCCACGCCGTCGCGCCACTCGCCGATCGACACGTCCACATCGATCATGACGCCGTCTTTTCGGCGGGCGACTACCTCGCGGCCAATCCCTATGACCTTGGCGACGCCGGTCTTTCGATAGGCCTCGAGATAGCCATCGTGCCGGGACGCGTGCTCATCCGGCATGATGATGGATACATTCCTTCCGAGAAGTTCGTCCGCTTCGTACCCAAGAATTGACTTCGTCGCGGGGTTGACCGACTGAATGATCCCGACCTCGTCGATGCAGATGATGGCGGGGGGCGACGAGTCGACGATCGCGCGGTATAGCGCTTCGCTGGCTCGAAGGGCTTCCTCCGCGGTTTTGCGCTGGGTGATATCTTCGGTGAAGATGATGATGCCCCCGATCTCCCCGGATGGCGTTCGCCACGGCCGCACCTCCCATCGAAGCCATTGTACGTCTCCGCTCATTCGTACAAAACGGACTTCCTCGGACCGCACGACTTCGCCGTCGAGCGCCCGACGATGAACCTCTCGCCAGGAGTCGGGGAACTCGGGAAACACGTCGTAGTGTGTGCGCCCGATGACGTCCCCCTTTAGAGAATAGTCCGACATCCATCGCTTGCTGACGTTCAAGTAGCGCATGTTGCGGTCGAACATCGCCACCGCCGCCGGAGCGTGGTCGATCATCAGGCGCAACTGCGCCTCGGCGGCTCGCAGCTCCTGCTGCGCGCGCCTCCGGCTTGTGATGTCGGTCACAAGCGCGATGATTTGAGCAGGCCTTCCCTCCGCATCGGGTATCGTGGAAACAAAATTGCGGACCCAGACCGTCGCTCCGCTCTTGGCTATGTATCGATTTTCGATCTCGAATTGCGATTCTCGCCCTTCCAGCAGCGCCTTGTTCCAACGCTTGATCTCGTCGAGATCTTCCGGATGGATCAACGAAAGGAACTGCGTCTTGCGCAGTTCGGTCTGAGAATAGCCGGTAAGCGCGGAATAGGCCGCATTGCACTCCTCAAGGCGGCCGTCCGGTTTGGCAAGCGCAATTCCGGTTGCAACATTTTCGTAAATCTTCCTGAACTTGCGTTCTTCAAGCTCACTCATTACGTCGATCTTTCTTGAGAAGACTATTCCGGATGGTGACAAGTCTATAATCGAGAAAATGGTCGAAACGTGTCGCGATCATCTTCCTCAGGATCGTCATAAACTGCGCGTTATGGTTCCAAATATCGCGAAAAGCGCCCGCAACGGTGTTTGCGCTTGGGAGCAAACACCATCGTTATGGGGTATTGCTCGAAAATAGGCCCAATTGACGCTCAAGTCCAGATAGTCAACTCGGGTGTCGCGAGGTAGGGATCGCATTCCCGCTCGCGGGAAAGCCCGGCAACTCTTTGCGCGAGATCGAAAAGGCGAACGGCGCGCCGGGAAATCAATACACCGGCAAAATGGACGCATGCCAAGACGGCAATGGTCCAAGGGCACTTGTTGATATGGGCGTTAAACAATCCTCGCAGGTTCGTAAGCGCGGCGTCTTACCGACGTGGACGCGGTGAATGACTAGGATCACGTCCACGGTCTCGAGCGATGGATGGAGGGCCTTGGTTAATTGACTGTTTTTCCCAGGACTTCGACTCCAACGTCCGCGCTCGATGATCGAAAAGAGGTCTAGCCCAGGGAGGATCCGGTGCGTTTCGGGATTCCGAATCCACGAAACCCCACGGCATTTCGAACCTCCGATCCATCCCAGAGCAATTGCTGGATTCGACTTCGAACGAGTTGCCGACAGGCTGGCTTTGAACTGTCGCCCCACAGCGTTAAAGATGACCTATCATGTAGACAAAGTTACGCTAACCCATTGATCCCAGGCCGCGTTGTAGACATGCTCAAAGAAGCTAACCCTCTGAAAAATCTAGCCGCGGCATGCGACTGAAAATCGCAGTGTCGGTGGTTCGATTCCGCCCCTGGCACCATCTCGCCGTCCGACATCATCCTTCCAAACCCAACAGAATGCCGCTCGAACGCGGGTCGCAACCCTGCCAATGCGACAGGCCATTGGCCCGCGTCGTTTCCATCGCTATTTGTACTCCCAGTCGGCTCCGATGCCGGCGCTCGATCCGCCGCTCGCATCGACGCCGGCCTGCAGGCGGATGTGACGGGCGACATCGAGATCGACGGAAACGCCGTTGTCCTCGGCCCTCGCGCCGGTTGTCGCCCGGACGCTTATCCTGTCGCTGATCGCGCGGCTGACGCCGACCGTCGGACTGCCGCTTGCGCTGGAACTCAGGTCCAGACTGTCGACCCCCAGCGATTTTCGCAATCGCTCGAACGCGTCGTCGCGGCCGGTGAGGGATGCGACCGCGTTGGCCAATTGCAGCGCCTGGAAAGGCGACAGATTGCCCGAAGAGTTTTGAAACAGAACGCGGGAGAGAATCTCATCCTGCGGCAGGCTGGGATCAGAGCTAAACGTAAACACCGGCTGCGCCGCTGGGCCGGTGACGCTGATGCGCGCGGTGACGTCGGCCGAGGTCGTTTCGGCGACGAGGTCGAGTTCCGGCATCACGTCGCCATGAAACTGAACGCGGCCGCGCGTGAACACCAGCCGCTTGCCCAAGAGCGACAGCGATCCGCGCAGCAAATCGAAACCGCCGGTGACCTGCGGGTTGGACGCCGACCCGGCGAGGCGTAGATTGCCGCCCACTTCCGCATTGATGCCGCGGCCGCGAACGAAGATGCGGTTGGGCGCCGATATCGTCAGGGCCAGCGTCGCGTTGAACGGCGGCGCCCGCGCCCGACGGGACCTGGCCTTGGCTCTCTGCGCGAGGACCGCGCGCGCCGTCGCCGTCGGATTGACGTGCCTGGTCCCGGGGATCGGGGCCGCGACGCCGCCGAAACGCTCCGGCACGGTGATGTCCCCCGAGACGATCGTGATGCGGCCGGCGACATTGGGCTTTTGGGCGAGCGCGCCGGTGGCGTCCAGCGACATGTCGGCGACGGCCGTGACGACGTCGGTCGCGACGAGCTGGGCGCGCGCGCCGGTAAGGCGAAAGGCGCCGGGAAAGCCGGTGGCCGGGTCGAGTCTCACCTGACCGGTCGCGCCGATCGCGCCGCCGTTGGGAGTCGTCCCGCTCAAGCGATCGATTCGCAGGGTGTCCCCGTTCGCTGCGATGAGCCCGCTGATCGAGGCAATCTTCAGCCCTGTCCAATCGTCGCTAATGGCGCCATTGCTCAAGGTGATCGAACCCCTCGCCTGTGGCCGCGCCACCGTCCCTTGCACGAGAAGGTCGACCGCCATGGCGCCGGCGACGCGGCGGCCCGAGACCGAAAGCGCGTCGTTGGCGAGGGCGGCGTCGAGCTTGCCGGCCATCCTCACGTCGAGCGCGCCGTCAGCCGTCAAAGGGGCGGACCCTGTGATGCGAATGGCGTTGCCGCTGCCCGCATTCACCGCGACGTCGAGCGACGTGCGGTCAGCGCCGACGCGGCCAGAGCCCACGACGTCCAGCGCGGGCAGAGCGGCGTTACGCATCGGCGGCGCGCTCAGCCCCTTCAGTCGCACGCGCCAGTCGCCCGAGGGCTCGTCCGGCGTTCCCCTGATCGTCGCCTCGCCGTCCGCCGTCCCGGACAGGCCAAGACCCGGCGCCGCGAGGTCGAGCGCCGAAAGCGGCAGCGCCGTCGCCGTCGCCCGCATGTCGAGCGTCGACCCGGCGCGACCGTTGAGCGAAATCCTGCCGGCGTTGACGGCAAGCACGAGATTTTCGACGTCGAGTCCGCCGCCCCCATAGACCAGGGCCGCCGGATGAGCGAGCGCCAGCCGTTGGCCGGCGCGCTGCGCGGTCAGGCTCGCAAGTTCGAGGCGCGTCGATGATCCGCCCAGAAGCCGCCCGCGCGCCTTCAGGGCGAGGCCGCGGGCGGAGGCGCTGAGATCGAGATCGCTCGAATCGGCTTGGCCCGTCGCTGTCAGTCTGACATCTGCGATCGACTGTCCGCCGAACCCGGCGCGCGAGAGACTGGCGACCCCGGACATGATCCTCGCGCCCCAGACGTCGCCGAGCGTCAGGTTGATCTTGAGGCCGTCCAGTGTGTTGGGGCCGATGCTCAGCCTGTCGCTGTTGGCGACGATCGCGGCGTCCTGCCGCGCGCCGGCGCTCGAAGCGCTCAACCTCGCCTCGAGCGCCCCGCTCATCTTTGTCAGAACCAGCGGCGAGAGGTCGTCGAGATTGGCGGCGCTGAAATTCACTTCGCCGCGGGCCAGCCGATCCGGCCCGATCGTCAGGGCGCCCATGAGGCGCGCCGACGCGAGGCTCAGCGCAAGATCGTCGGCGGCCCAGCCGCCGTCGGCATGTCTGGCGAGATGAGCGGACGCCTTCAGCGGCTGATGATCGATGTCGCCGGAAACCGAAGCGCTCGCATCGATGAGACCGGTGATGTCGCTGGCGCGCGCCTCGAGCGCAAGACCCGACGTCGGCCGATCGAGCAGGCGTCCCTCACTGAGGGTCGCCTTCAAGGTCGCGTCGAGGTGGGCGAGCGCGCCGCTCAGCCCGGCGACGATCTCGGCCTTTCCGACGACGCGCGGGTCGAGAACCGTCGCCTCCGGCACGTCAATTCTTGCGGTGAGATCAGCCTTATCGCTTGCAACCACGCCGTTAAGCCGCGCTGATCCGTGCTTGCCGGCCGCCACGAGATTGGCGAAGCCGAAGCCGCCGTGGGGAAGCGACCGCGCGCCCCCGGTGAGATCGAGCTCGCCGCCGGTGATCCGGTCGAGGATCGGATAGCCGGTCTCCAGGCCCGTCGCATGCGCGTCGAGGGTCGCGCCCAGCGCGCCGTAGCGCGGCGCGCCGTCCAGGTCGGCCGCGATGCGAATCTCGCCCTTGAGGGCGCTGCCGGCGATCGGCGCAAAGCGGTTCAAATCGCGCGCCGCGACATCCAGCTTGCCGTGAATTCTCGCCGCGCTGATAAGGCCCGCGAAATTCGCCTTCAAACTTGGCGCGGCCAGGGTTGGCGCGGCGAAGTCGAGCGCCTCGAAAGTCATCTCGCCGGCCGGCGTCGCCGCGCCGCGCATCGTCAGCGCAAGTTCGGGGCCGACAGCCTTGTTCAAGGCAGGATCGGCGAGCGCAAGACCGCCCACCTTTGCGTCGCCCGTAAACGCGATCCGCGTCGCCGCCTCGGTCAAGGACCCGTTCGGCGCGGCGCGGAATGTCGCGGCGACATGGTCGAGCGATCCCTCAGTGACATGGATTTGCCCGGCGTCGAAGGCGGCGTCGAGCGTCGGCCCGGCAAGCGGCCCTTTGATCGACGCGGTGAGATCGAGCTTTCCGATCGCCTCGGCGCCTGGAATCGCGCCCGCGTGGACCTTGAGATCGAGCACGCGATCCGCAGTTGCGCCGCCCTCGATATCGAGCCGGGCGGTCGCCGAAACGAGATGCAGGCCGGGTATGCCGAGGCTCGAATCATCGTTGATGATGACGTTGCCCTGAAGAGTCGTTTCGCCGGCAAAGATCGGCCGGACAATGCCGGGCGCCAGGCCTTCGAGTCGCGACTTGAGGTCGAGCGTCAGCCGCCGCTCGGCATTCTGCCGGGCGAGTACGATCTGTCCGTTCGCCCAGACATCCGCTCCCGCGGTAAAATCGAGCTTCGCCTTGAACGCGTCAAGCGGACCGGCCCCGTCGAATGCAAGTTTTACCGGCGGCAGGCCGGGCAGGTTGGCGAAGTGAGCAAAGAGTCCGCCAGCAGGCTCGGAGGAATCCACGTTGAGCGTGAGTTCCTCGGTGGCCGGGACAAACCCGAGCAGCGCGGTGAAGCTGCCCGCCGCATCGAGCCGTTCGGCGCTGAGATGCAGATCGAGGCCCTCGGAGGGGGGCCCGAGCGTCGCCTTGCCGGCGAGACGGAGGCGGGCCTCGACGCCAATGACCGGTTGGCCAATCGAGAGGTCCTGCACGGCGAATTGCTTGACGATCACCTTGACCGGCAATTCGGGCAGGATCGACTGGGGAGCCGCCGTATCCGGCGGCGGCGACGCGGCCTCGGCGGGAAGCGGGCGCCGCAGGAGTTGCAAGTGCCCGATCGTGAGCTGATCGACCTCCAGCCGCCGCTTGATGAGCGCGAGCCTGCTCCACACCAGCCGGACCTTGTCGATCTTCAACCACGGCCCGTTGCGATCGGACAGGACGATATTGCTGATCGACGCGTCGGAGGAAAGCACGCCATCGACAGCGCCGATGGAGACGTTCGTCGACGGCGTGGACAGCGCTTTCGAGATCAGGTCGGCGAGCACGCCCTTGTCCTGCTCGGCGGCCCAGACCGGCGCGAAGAAGACGAGCAGCGCCGCGATCATCGCCGCCAACATCTTCGACCGGATGCGGAAGAGAAATGTAGCCGCCAAGCTGTTCCACTGTGTCATGCCCGCGAAGGCGGGCATCCAGGAGCCAGGCGCTGGCGGAATCTGGACCCCCGCGTTCGCGGGGGTGACAATCTCAGACGGTTGTGCCCTGTCGCTCGGGACGCGGGGAGCTTGGGAGTCCCAGAGAACCGGCGCCATCAGAAAGCCTGTCCGATGCTGACATAGACCGCCACAGGGCGCGTATTGTTGTACGGACGTTCGAACGGAAACGCGACGTCGAGGCGGATCGGGCCGATCGATGTGTAGTAACGCAGCCCCAGACCCGCCGCCATGTACAAGGGCTGGCTGAAATTCGGGAAGCTCGACGCGAAAGCGTTTCCGGCGTCGAAGAACGGGACCACGCCGATCGTGTCGGTCACCTTCACGCGCATTTCCGCCGACGCCTCGAACAGGCTGCGGCCGCCGACCGTTGCGCCCCACCATGTGGTCGGAGCGAGGCTGTTGTAGGCATAGCCGCGCACCGAGCCGCCGCCGCCGGCGTAGAAACGCCAGTTGGCGGGGATTTCATCCAGCGCCGGGCCGCCCATGGCGCCAAATCCGACCCGGCCGGCGAGCACGAAGCGCGAGTCCGCGTCGATCGAATAATATGCGGAGGCGCGCGCTTTGGTCTGCACGAGATCGAGGCTCGATCCGAGGAAGGTCCCGAACCCCGCGGCGGAGGCGTTGAGTCGCACGCCGCGCGTCGGATCGAGCTTGCTGTCGGTCGAGTCATAGGTGAGAGACACGGGCACGCCGACCAGCGTGTAGTTGACCCTGCCGAGGGCATCCGTGGCGCCGCCCGTTTGCGCTTCGACGCCCGCCTGAATCCAGAAGAACTGGCTGAATCGATGGCGCAGGGCCGCCGTCGCGTCGGCGTCTTCGACCTCATAACCGAAGAAGCCCGCGCCGCTGGTGCTCACGCGCTCGCCGAGGACGTCGATCAGGAGATCGTTGTTCGTGCCCCACAGGGCCGGCTTGAGGAAGCTGGCGGACAGGCGTCCTCCGAGATCGTGGATCGAGAAGTTCTGGATGGTCTGGGACGTCACGTACCAGGGCGGCGCGTAGAAAACGTCCGCCTGCAGGCGAAGACGCTCCGCGCCGCCAAACAGATTGCGGTCTTCCCAATAGACCTGACCTGCGGGGCCATTGGTGGTCGAATATTTCGCCGACACGCCGACGGCATAGGGCAGCCGGTCGGTGACGTCGACCTGGTAGGGCAGACGGCCGTAGGGATCGAGGGCCGCGTCTTCGGTGATGCGCACGCCGCCGACCGCGGGGATCTGGCGAATGCTGGTCTTCGCGTCGGCCAGCGCCTGTGGCGAATAGGGATCGCCGGGTTGAATGTAGAGGAAAGAGCGCACGATAGACGGATCGAAATGCTGAGGCCCGATGATCGTCGCTTCGCCAAACCGCGCGGCCGGACCCGGCTCCACTGTCATGGTCACGTCCATCGAGTCCGTTGCGTGATCGACGACCGGAGCGATCAACTCAACCTTGGCCAGCGCGCGCCCCTGGCTGCGGAAATAATCGACGATGCGTGCTTGGGCCGCGCGCAGGTCGCTGGCGGCGGCAGGGTCGCCGGGCTTGAGGCCGATTATTCGAGCGGGCAGCTCCTCTTCGGAAAACTCGGCGCCCGCGGGGTTCAAGATGCGGATCGAGCGGAGCCTAAACAGCGGCCCGGGCGCAACCTTGATGGTGATCGGGGCGACCGCGCGGTTGCGATAGCTTTCAGCAGCGCGTGAGAAGGCCCCGATGTCGCTTGAGCCGATCGTCAGGCTCGCGCGATTGATCGAGATCGTGACATTGGCGTTGTAATAGCCCGCCCCCCACAAGGCGTCGATCACGGGAACGAAATCGAGGCTCGCGCGCCGCGCGAGCAAGTCGCCGTCAGGGGGAGCGTCCTGGCGCAGCCTGTAGAGCGACGAAGCGTCCTTCACCGCATTCGTCAGCGCGCTGTCGTCGCCAGCGACGTCGATCGTCACGGTGTAAGATATAGCTTCCCGGGAGACCGGCGGCGGGGTTTCGCTCGAACCCCAGAGGCCAAAGAAATCGAAAGCCCGAGCGCCTTCCCGCGCGTCGAGCGCGATGACGCTCGCCGCAAACGCCGCAATCAAACGCACACTCACGCGGTCAGACAGGTTTCGGGAACGCATGCAACCCAACTCGAACGCCTTTTCCCTGACCGAGCAGGCATATTACTGTCTGATCCCTAATTCATGGATCAGACAGTCTCGCGCGTCAAAGTCGAGACCGTAAGATCCCGGACGGCTGACGAGTGGCGCTTAGACCAGAAGCTTCCCCTACCTCCCGCACATCACCCCGACCACTGCATGCCCTTCGCGCGCGGCGATCGCGCCGGCGGTCATCTGCGTTCGCGCGGATACGGGGACGAGTTCGCCGCCGCCGAGGAAGGCGCCGATCGCCTGCGGCTCGATCACGCTATGCGGGGCGGCGAGCGCCACGCCCGCGACGCGTTTGGGCTCATGCGTGATCGGCGCGACGAGGCCGGCAAGCGCGCCTTCTCGGTCGAACAGCGGGCCTCCGCTCGCGCTTTTTTCCAGGGCCGCGACGACGACCGGCCGGGTCGCGTCGCCCGCGAGCGAAGCCGAGCTCGCCGCGACTCGATCGCCCGCCACGCTCAGGGCGACGAGATCGCCTCGAAGCGCGCCGAGGCGCGGCGGCTCGGGCCGGTCGCCGAAGTCGCCCGTGAGGATCGCGAGGCCTGTCGCGGCGTCGGCGCGCTCGAAGCGGGCCGGCTTGCCGCCGACGCTCGGGTGCGCGCAATCGTCGGCCTTGAGCGCCGTCAGCGCCCTGCCCGGCGCGACGACGAGCGCGGTGGCCGCGGGAAGTGGGGCGGGCGGGGCGGCGCTCGACGGCGGCGCGGGGGAGGTCGTCGCTGGCCCTTGAGCGGGCGCGGGCGCCGGAAAGGCCTCGAACGCATTGGCGACCGCGATCGCAACCTTGTCGAGGTCGGCCGCCTTCGCGGCGGGATAGGAGAACGTGAAGCCGCGGATCGGCGGGCTCGCGCCCGCGCTTCGCTCGAAGCGCGAATAGAATTTGCGCGCGCTCTCCTGCCCCGAGACGACGAAGAAGGCGTCCGGCTTCATCGCCTTGTAGGCGATCTTGCGGGTCGGCCCGTCGGCGGAGATGCGCGCATAGAGCGCGGCGAGATCGCCGCTCGCATCCGAGGCGAAGTCGAGCTTCACGCCCGCCGAGCCGGACAGGAGCTTCGTCGGCGCGCCGGTCCGCGCGCCTGTCTTCGGGTCCTCGATCGTCTTAAAGCCGACGGCGGCGCGCGCCTTCTCCGCCGCGGCGAGAAGCGCCTGAAGCTCAACCGGCGAGAGAGCGCCGGCGCCGGCCGCCTTCGGGCTCGCCTGCCAAGCGACGATGGCGTCGCGCGTGCGCTTGCCGAACTCGCCGTCACTCACGCCGTTGTAGAAGCCCTGCCAGACGAGCGCGTCCTGCGCCGCCTTGCGGGTCGAAAGCGGCAGGGCGAGGAACGCGGCCTTCTGCGCGGCGAACGCGGCGTCTCCTGCCGAGGCTGGGGCGGTAGGCTTTGGCGGGGAAGTCTCAGCAAGCGCGAGCGGCGCGGCGAGAATCGTTGCGGCCAGCAGAAGCATGCGAGCGGGCGTTCCGTTCATATCTTATTCCCGCGATTACGTGGCCGGTTATGCTAGGCAGTAACGGTTGCTCCGGCAATGGCGGCGCGCCCCCGAACGTTCCTGCGCCAGGCATTGGAATGCGTCATCGAACAACGATAGGTTCGGCGGCTAACGTGGAGCTTGGGAGCATGCGAACGACATGGCGCTCGAGCGGGCGTCTCGAAGGATGAAGGTAAGAGGAAACCAAGGGTCGAACATGCTCCACTTCATGCGCTCATTCGCCCTCGTTCTCCTCCTCCTGACGGCGGCCGGGGTAAACGCGGCCGAGCCGAAGCCGTTCGCGCGCGAGGACATGGCGAGCGACGCGGTGCGGCTCACGGAGACGCTTCGCATCGACGCAGGCAAGATCGGGCCGCAGATGAGGTCCAAGTCGCCGGACGACTTGCGCAAGGCGGCGGCCGCCGCAGCGACCGCGTCGAAATTCGACGACGCCGAAAGGTTCGCCGCAGCCGCGATCACGGCCGCGCCGAAAGATCCCGCCAATTGGCTCACGCTCTCGGATGTCGCAATCGCGGCGGACGACGCGCAGGCGAACGGCCGCTACGGCCTTATCGAAGAAGGCGCGACCGCGGCCTACGCCGCCTATCAGCACGCGGCGACGCCCGAGGCGCAGGCGCAAGCTCTCGCGGTGCTGGGCGACCTGCTGGCGCGCCACGAGCGATGGCGTCCGGCGCTCGATGCGCTCAAGGCCTCCCTCGACCGGCGCGACAATCTCGACGTGCGCAAGGTCTATGATGAGATGCGCGCCGAGCACGGATTTCGCATCGTCGACTACAAGGTCGACAACGAATTGATGAGCCCACGGGTCTGCTTCAACTTCTCCGATCCGCTCGCGCGCAAGACGGACTTTTCGCCTTACGTCGCGGTTTCCGGCGCCTCGGAGACCGCCATCTCGAACGAAGACCAACAGATCTGCGTCGAGGGCCTCAAGCACGGCGCGCGCTATGCGATCGTGCTGCGCCAGGGCCTACCGTCAGCGGTCGGCGAATCCCTCATCAAGTCGGCCGACTACGAGATCTACGTGCGCGACCGCTCGCCCCAGGCGCATTTCCCCGGCAAGGCCTATGTGCTGCCGCGGCAGGGACAGGAGGGCGCGCCGCTCGTCACGGTCAACACGGCGAAGGTCGCGATCGACGTCTATCGCGTCGGCGACCGCAATCTCCTCAGCGTCGTCAGCCGCGACGATTTCCTGAAGCCTATCGATGCGTCGCGCGCCGAAGAGATCGAGTTGCAGGACGGGGCCAGGGTCTGGAGCGGCTCGATGGACGTCGCCTCCGAACTCAACAAGGACGTGGTGACGGAGTTCCCCGTGCTCAAGGCGGTCGGGCCGCTCAAGCCCGGCGTGTACCTCATCACCGCGCGCCCGTGGAAGGAAAAGCTCCCCGGCGCAGAGGACACGGAAAACGCCGAGCTCGCAACGCAATGGATGGTCGTGTCCGACCTCGGCTTGACCGCGATCTCCGGCGACGACGGCGTGCACGCGCTCGTGCAGGCGCTGGGTTCCGCCGGCCCGCTCGCCGGCGTGAGCTTGAAGCTCGTCGCGCGCAACAACGACGTCTTGGCGACGAAGACGACGGGCGCCGACGGGCGCGCCGATTTCGATCCCGGTCTCGCTCGCGGCAAGGGTGGCGAGGCGCCGGGCCTCATCGTCGCGACGCTCGGAGACGACTACAATTTTCTGAGCCTCGCGCAGAACGCCTTCGATCTCACCGATCGCGGCGTCGACGGGCGCGATGCGCCGGCCGGCCTCGACGCCTTCCTCTATACCGAGCGCGGCGTCTACCGTTCCGGCGAGACGGTGTTCGCGACCGCGCTGCTGCGCGATGCGAAGGGCGTCGCGATCGCCGGCGTACCCCTGACGCTCGTCGTGAAGCGGCCTGACGGCGTCGAATACAAGCGCGCAAGCCTGCCCGACGAGGGCCTTGGCGGGCGCGCTTTCGCGATCCCGCTCCTGCCTGGCTCCGCCGCGGGAAAGTGGACGATTGAGGCCTATGCCGATCCGAAAGGCGGCCCGATCGGCGAAGTCCAGTTCCTACTCGAGGACTATATCTCCGAACGGCTCGATTTTACGCTCACGTCCGCACAGCCCATCATCGATCCCGGCGAACCAATCGCGCTCTCGCTCGACGCGCGGTTCCTCTACGGCGCGCCGGCGGGCGGGCTCGACGTGACGGGGGCGATCCGCTTGCAGGCGGTCGCCAGCGCGGCGCTTGCAGGCTTTCCCGGCTATGTCGCCGGCCTCGCCGATGAGGACTTCACCACCGTCGAGGACCAGTTCATCGACAAGGTCAAGACCGACGCCAAGGGCCATGCGGACCTGTCGGTGAACCTGCCGGAAGGCGACGCGTCCCGGCCGCTCGAGGCGAAGCTCATCGTCGACGTGGCCGAGCCCGGCGGACGGACGGTCGAGCGCACGGTCACGCTTCCGGTGCGCGCCAAAGGCGTCCTCGTCGGCGTGAAGAAGGACTTCGACAGTTCGATCAGCGCCGGCGACGTCGCCGCCTTCGAGGCGATCGCGGTCGCGCCGGATGGCGCGCGCGTCGCGCGCAAGAGCGCGGAATGGTCGCTCTATCAGGTGACCAACGACTATCAGTGGTTCAACGCCGACGGGCGCTGGAGCTTCGAGCCGGTGAAATCCTCGAAGCGCGTCGCGAGCGGAACGATCGACATCGGCGTCGATGCGCCGACGAAGTTCTCCGCGCCCGTGAGCTGGGGCGCGCACAGGCTCGAAGTCAAGACGCTCGACGGGGAGGAGACGAGCTTCACGTTCGACGTCGGCTGGTCAGGAACCGCCAGCGCCGACACGCCCGACAACGTCGTCGTCACGCTCGACAAGACGAATTACATGCCCGGCGACGAAGCGAAACTGCGCATCCATTCGCCCTATGCGGGCAAGGCGACGGTCGCGCTGATCGGCGATCATGTCGAGCGCTTGGTCGACGTCGATCTCGTGAGCGGCGACAACGTCGTGCCGTTCGCGGTCGGCGCCGACTGGGGACCCGGCGCCTACGCCGTCGCGCTCACGCATCGGCCGCTCGACGTCGCGGCGAAGCGCATGCCGGCGCGCGCGATCGGCCTCGCCTGGTTCGCCATTGCGCCCGAGGCGCGCAAGCTCGAAATTGCGCTCGACGCGCCGGCGCAGGCCAAGCCGCGCGGGCCGATGACGCTGCCGATCAAGGTGTCGGGCTTAGCGCCTGGCGAGGAGGCGCGCGTCACGGTCTCGGCGGTCGATGTCGGCATCCTGAACCTCACCGGCTTCAAGACGCCGGACCCGGGCGGCTATTTTTTCGGCCAGCGCAAGCTGCCGGTCGAAATCCGCGACCTCTGGGGCATGCTGATCGACGGCATGCAGGGCGCGGCCGGCGCCATCCACGAGGGCGGCGATACAGGCGGCGCCCTCGAAGGCGCCCTGCCGACGCAGGCGCCGCTCGCGCTCTTTTCCGGCGTCGTGAAGCTCGACGGCGACGGCCGGGCCATCGCATCCTTCGATCTCCCCGCCTTCAACGGGACGGTGCGGCTCGCGGCGGTCGCGTGGAGCAAGGACAAGGTCGGCTCGACGCATACGGACGTGATCGTACGCGACGCGGTCGTCGTGTCGGCGACGCTGCCGCGCTTCCTCGATGTCGGCGACCGCTTTGAGATGCATGTCGATATCGACAACGTCGAGGGCGACGCTGGCGACTACACGCTCGATCTCGACATCCATGGGCCCTTGACGGCGGACGCGCAAGCCCTGCGCCAGACGATCAGGCTCGGAGCGCATGAGCGCCAGTCGGCGACGTTCCCGATCACAGCGGCCGGCGTGGGCGCGGCCGATTTCGATTTGAGACTCATGGGACCGAAGACGGACGAGGCCCAGCACTTCAAGCTCGGCATTCTTTCGGGCGCGCCGGACATCTATCAACGCACTGTCGTGGCCCTGCCCGGCGGCGCGACCCAGACGATCTCGCCCGACCTTCTCGCCGATTTCATTCCGGGCACAGGCTCGATCGCCATCTCCGCCTCGCCCTTCGGCGCGCTCGATGCGCCCGCGCTCCTGCAGGCGCTCGAGCGCTACCCTTACGGCTGCTCGGAGCAGACGGTCAGCACGGCGATGCCGCTCCTCTACGCCAATCGCCTCGCTTCGATCGAAAATCTCGGCCTCGATCCCGATCTCGATAAGCGCATCAAGCAGGCGATCGAAAGGGAGCTCAGCCGGCAGAGCGCGAGCGGCGCCTTCGGCATGTGGGCGGCGGATGCCGGCGACGACGACGCGTGGCTCGACGCCTACGTCACCGACTTTCTGACGCGTGCGCGCGAACGCAATTTCGCTGTGCCGCAAGCAGCCTTCGATCAGGCGCTCGACCGGCTGCGCAACACCGTCGTCAACGCGCCCGAACCAAGCAAGGACAATGCCGACGCGCTCGCCTATGCGCTCTATGTGCTCGCACGCAACGGACGGCCGGTGATCGGCGACATACGCTATCTTTCCGATGCGAAGCTCGACGCCTTCGCCTCGCCCCTCGCCAAGGCTGAACTCGGGGCGGCGCTGGCGATGCTCGGCGACCGCGCGCGCGCCGGAAGGACGTTCTTGGCCGCCTTGAGCGCGCTCGACGCCGAGCGCGACGCGGGCGTTTCGCGTCCCGATTTCGGCTCGCGTCTCCGCGACGCCGCGGGCGTTCTCGCGCTTCTCGCCGAGGCCAACCTCACGGGCGGAGAGGCCTTGAGCGATGGAATCGCGCGCGCCAGCGCGGCGGTCGACGCCGCACGTACCGAACGCGCCTATACGAGCACGCAGGAAAAGAACTGGATGGTCCTCGCGGCCGAGGCGCTCGCCGAGCGCGCGTCGATGAGCCGGTTCACAGTCGACGGCGAGGCTGTTAAAGGCGCGCTTTATCGCCGCTTCGCAGGTGCCGCGTCGGCCAAGCCGATCGTCATCGCGAATACGGGCCAGAGCGCCGCCCAGCTCGTGACGACCGTCTCCGGCTCGCCGATCGCGGCCGATCCTGCGGTTGCGAATGGCTATGCGGTCGAACGCACGTTCTACAGGCTCGACGGAACGAAGATCGGCGATTTGAAGAGCGTCGCGCAAAACGAGCGCGTGGTCGTTGCGCTGAAAGTGACGGAATCCGAGGCGCGCTACGCTCGCCTTCTGATCGTCGACCGGCTGCCGGCTGGGCTCGAGATCGACAATCCGGCGCTCGTCGACGGCGGCTCGCTCGAGGCCTTCTCGTGGCTCTCGACCGATGCGCCCGCGCATACGGAATATCGCGACGACCGCTTCATGGCCGTGTTCGACCGGGCGCCCGGCCAGTCGGCCTTCATCAACCTCGCCTATATCGCCCGCGCCGTCGCCCCCGGCCATTACGTCTATCCGCCGGCGACCGCTGAGGACATGTACGATCCCGAACGCTACGGCCGCACCGAGTTTGGCGAGATCGAGGTGACGGGGAAGTGAGACGGCGAGCCCTCACCCCGGCCCTCTCCCGCAAGCGGGAGAGGGGGCGAACCCCTTCTCCCGCTTGCGGGAGAAGGTGGCGCGAAGCGCCGGATGAGGGCAAGCCGTGACGCGCGGCCGCCCCATCCTCCTCGCCCTCGCCGCGTTCGCGCTCATGTTTGTCGCTGGCCTTGCCGCGACGATCGCCTGGTCCCGCTATGTCGCCAGCCTCGGTCCGCTCGACCTTATCGCCTCGCGCGAGGGCTCGACGATTGTGGTCGATCGCGACGGGCGGCTGCTCAGGCCCTTCACCCTGCCCGATGGACGCTGGCGGCTGCCGGCGACGACGCACGACGTCGACCCGCGCTATGTCGCGATGCTCGTCGCCTACGAAGACGGGCGGTTCTATCAGCATCGCGGCGTCGACGCGCGGGCGCTTTTGCGCGCATCGGCGCAGTGGCTCTGGCGCGGCCGTGTCGTCTCGGGCGGCTCGACGCTCTCGATGCAGGTCGCGCGCCTGATCGAGCCGCGGGGGGAGCGCTCGCTCGCGGCGAAGCTGAGACAGATCGCTCGCGCATATGAAATCGAGCGGGCGGTCGGCAAGCAGGGCGTGCTCGACCGCTACCTTAACCTCGCGCCGTTCGGCGGCAATCTCGAAGGCGTGCGCGCGGCCTCGCTTGCCTATTTCGGCAAGGAGCCGATGAAGCTGACGATCGGCGAGGCGGCGCTGCTCGTCGCCCTGCCGCAGTCGCCGGAAGCGCGCCGCCCCGACCGCTTTCCTCAAGCCGCGCGAGCCGCGCGCGACCGCGTGCTCGATCGCGTCGCGGAACGCGGGATCATCAGCGCCGACGACGCCGCGGCGGCGAAGCGCGAGCCGGTTCCGCACGCGCGCATGAGCTTCCCCGCGCTCGCCGCGCATGCCGCGGCGGAGGCGGTCGCCGCGGACAGCCATGCGAAGGTGATCCGTCTTTCGATCGATGCGCGGCTGCAGGCGAAGCTCGAGGCGCTCGTGAAGGAGAGCGTCGCGCGGCTGGGCGCAAAACTGTCGGCGGCGATCGTCGTCATCGACAATCGAAGCGGCGAGATCCGCGCGCGGATCGGCGCCGCCGATCCCGACGACGCCTCGCGCGACGGCGCGATCGACATGTCGCGCGCGCCGCGCTCGCCCGGCTCGGCGCTCAAGCCCTTCATCTACGCGCTCGCGTTCGAAGAGGGGCTCGCGCACCCCGAGACCGTCCTCTTCGACCGGCCGATGCGCTACGGCGCTTATGCGCCGGAGAACTTCGACCTTGGCTATCAGGGCACGGTAACGGCGCGCCGGGCGCTGCAGATGTCGCTCAATCTGCCGGCGATCGAGCTCCTGGCCGACGTCGGCCCGGCGACTTTCCTGGCGCGGCTGCATGGCTCCGGGGCCAGCATCACCCTGCCGAAGGAGACGCCGATCGGCCTCGCCATCGGCCTCGGCGGGCTTGGCGTCTCGCTGACCGACATCGCGCGGCTCTACGCCGGCTTCGCGCGCGGGGGCGAAGCGCCGGCGCTGATCGAGCGGCTCGAGGGCGCGGGGCCCGTCATCGGGCCGCGCCGGGTGACCGATCCGGTCGCGGCCTGGTACGTGGCCGACATCCTGCGCGGCGCCGCGCCGCCGGCCAATGCTTTAAGCGGCCGGATCGCCTTCAAGACCGGCACCTCTTACGGCTTCCGCGACGCGCTCGCGGTCGGCTTCGATCGCGGGACGACGATCGCCGTCTGGGTAGGACGGCCCGACAACGGACCGACGCCGCGGCTCATCGGCCGCGAGGCCGCAGCGCCGATCCTGTTCGACGCGTTCGAGCGGCTGGGGCGGGACGTCGAGATCATCAGGCCGCCCAAGGGGGTGCTCAGCGCGAAGCTGACCGCCGACCTGCCGCCCCCGCTCAGGCATTTGCGCAAGGACGCGCCGAAGACGATGGCGGCGACGGAGACCGCGGGGCTCAGAATCGCCTATCCGCCCGACGGGGCGCTGATCGACCTTGGCTTAAGCGAGGGCGCGCACGACGAGAAGCTCGCGCTGAAGGCGCTGGGCGGCGTCCCGCCCTTCGCGTGGTTCGTCAACGGCGAACCAGTCGGGGAAGCGATCTTACGCCGCCAGTCGGCGTGGAAGCCCGACGGGGCGGGCTTCGCGCGCGTATCGGTCATCGATGCGAAGGGCGCGTCGGATTCGATCGTCGTCAGGCTCGAGTGAGCGGCTTCGGCCGGCCTCCCACCTGCGCCGCCGCTTCCGAACCGGCGACGACGGCTTGTTTCAGCGCGGCCTCGATGTCGGCGCCGCGAAGGCGCGCGGCGAGGAAGGCGGCGACGAATGCGTCGCCGGCGCCGGTCGAATCCATGGCTCGGATGTTCGGCGCCGCGACCCGCCAGCGCGCGGCGCCCGACGCCGCCACGCAGCCCGCCGCGCCGCGCTTGATAACAACGAGAGGATAGAGCGCGGCGAGGCGCGCGCACTGGGTTTCGGGATCGTCCACGCCGGTGAGCGTCGCGGCTTCGTCTTCGTTGGGGCAGAGGATCGCGGCGCCGCGCGTCCATTCAAGGAACGCTTTCGGCCCGACCTCGCGCAAAAACTCGGCCGAGGCCGGGTCGACGCTGACCGGCGTTTTCCCCGCGCGGCGCATCACATCGAGGACGGCCGCGCGCGGGGATCGGGCGAAGAAGGAATAGCCGGAGAGATGGATGTGCGCGGCGCGCGCGATCAGCGCATCGGGAATGTCGGCTGGTGAAAGCGCCTCGTTGGCGCCCCGGTCGGTGAAGAAGCTGCGCTCGCCCGCACCGTCGATCAGCGCGACGAGGCGGCCGGTCGGGCGCTCGGCGTCACCTGCGAGATGCGGCGTGACGCCTGCGCGTGTGAGCCGCGCCGACTCGCCCTCGACGCCGGCTGCGCCGACCCGCGCGACGAAATCGACCGCGACGCCGAACGCCGCGAGCCACGCCGCCTGATTGGCGGCCGAGCCGCCGGGCTGAAACGTGATCGAGGCTCGCCGGTCCGACCCGCGCGCGAGCGGCCCCTCCGGGCGGACGATCACGTCGGTCATCACGTCGCCGATGACGAGGATGCGAGACGCAATCGATGCTGAAACGCTCGCCCGCCCTCCACCGCCCCATAGGGCGTCGTTTACGACGCCCGTCTTTCGACGGGCTATGGGGCGGTCCCCCTCCCCCGCGCCGCTGCGCTTGACGGGCGAGGACAGGGCGACGCCGCGCTTTCCTCCCACGCGAAGCGGGGGAGGGGGACCACGCGTCAGCGTGGTGGAGGGGGAGCGCCCCGCGCCGGACAGGGTCTTCACACCCTGGCCAGCTCCACCGCCGCCTGCGCCGCGAGAATCGCGTTGTTCTTGATTAGCGCGATGTTGGCCTCGAGGCTCTTGCCCCCCGTCAGCTCGACGACGCGCTTCAGGAGGAACGGCGTCGCCTCCTTCTTCGCCACCCCTTGCTCTTTCGCCTCCGCCACCGCCTCGGCGATGCGCCCCTCGATCATCGCCTCCTCAAGCGCGTGGTCATCCGGCACCGGATTGGCGATCAAGAGCCCGCCGGGGCCGATCTCGCGCTGCAGGCGGATCATGCGGGCGAGGTCGTGCAGGCCGTCGCAGCGATGCTCGATCTTGAAGCCGGACGAGCGGGCGTAGAAGGCGGGGAATTCGTCGCAGCGATAGCCGACAATCGCGACCCCCTGCGTCTCCAGGAATTCGAGCGTCTTCTCGATGTCGAGGATCGACTTCGCGCCCGCGCAGACGACGGCGACGCGGGTGCGCGAAAGCTCGACCAGATCGGCCGAAATGTCGAACGTCTCCTCCGCGCCGCGATGGACGCCGCCGATGCCGCCGGTCGCGAAAATTTCGATGCCCGCGAGATGCGCGATGAACATGGTCGCGGCGACCGTCGTGCCGGCGGAGCCGCGCCGCGCCGCGACGGGCGCGAGGTCGCGCCGCGAGGCCTTGACGACGCCGCCCGAAAGCTGGGCCAGGCCCTCGATTTCCTTGAGTTCGAGCCCGACGCGGAAACGGCCGCCGAGGACGGCGATGGTCGCTGGAATCGCCCCTGCGGCGCGCACCGCGTCCTCGACCATGCGCGCCGTCTCGACATTGCGCGGATAGGGCATGCCATGGGTGATGATCGTCGATTCGAGCGCCACGATCGGCTTGCGCTCAGCCCGCGCCTCGGCGATCTCGGGCGAGAAATCCATGAGATCCGCGGCGCTCATTTCATGCCAACTCCCTCGGCCGCGATCGGCTCCCGTGATGCGTCCGATTATCCGGACTCGACGGCGAAGGATCAATGGCCGCGCGCGCGGCGCGGGCGGACGAGCTTCGCGGGCAAACAAACATTCGCCGCCCCATGGGTCCAACTCAAAGTCGACCGCCGCCGCAATTTGAAGTCACGGACGATTGCGCTAGCTTTCCGCCAAAAGGCCGAAGTCCGCCCGAGTCGCGGGCGATATGTGGAGCTTGCCGAGGAAGTTTGGGACCCCAAGCGATGGACGATAAGCCCGAGGCTCCTCAGGCGCCGAAAGCCGATCTTGCCGCGGCGGTGAGACGGGCGCGCGAAGAGAACGCCGAACGCGCCCAGGCGATCGCCAACCTGCGCGAGATCGAGGCGGGCCGTCTCGCGCTTCTGGAAAGCGCCTTGAAGCCGGTCGTGCGGCAGGCACCGCCGGGCGTCGACATGTTCGATCTGACGCTGACGCAGGGGGAGCGGCCGCGGCTCTTCATCGACATGATCGCCTTCGTCGAGATGGGGCGCGACCGGCGCACATACCGGTTCTTTCAGGACACGATGCACGGCCGCGTGCTCATCGCCGAAAGCCAGCGGATGGAGCGGGTCGTTGCCGCCATCACCAACTATGTCGCACGGCGACTGGTCGAGCGCGAACGCGCGCTCGCAGCCGGCTCTGCCGGCGACGACGCGCCTGAGGCCGAGATCGCCCCGACCCGGCCGGCCGCGCCGCTCGCCGGCGGGATCGAACCCGCTCCGCCGGTCGATTCCGATTTCGCCAGCATCCTCGCGCCCGCGCCCCCGATTGGGGTGTCGGCTGCTCGCGGCAAGCGGACGTGGGTTCAGCGGCTCGGAGACGCGCTGAGCTTCGTTCTCATGACGCTGGGCTCGATCACGCTCATCCTGCTTCTGGCGTTCGGCGCCTATCTCGCCTGGACGAGCCGCCTGCACGACCTTTGGGCGCACTGGGTCGGCGCCGCCCGGCTTTGAGGAGGCTCTTTCCGCCTCAGTAGCGCCAGCGCTGGGCTGACGCGACGAGAAAGTCGCGAAACGCCTGGACGCGAGCGACGTTCTTGAGCTCCTCCGGATAGACGAGGAAGCACTCCATTTCCGGCATGCCGGCCTGTGGCAGGAGCCGCACGAGCCCGGACTCGGGCTGCACGACATAGTCGGGCAGAACCGCAATGCCGACCCCGTTCTCGGCGGCGCGCAGCATCGCGCCGAGGTTGTTCACGGAAATCTGCGGAATGCGCGGATTCTTAGGATCGCGGCCGACGCTCAAGAGCGAATTGAGGTCGTAGAGGAGATGGGTCGCTGTCGGCGCGCCGAACGCAATCAGATGGTGATGATCGAGATCCTCGACCCTGCGCGGCTGGGGGTGCTTCTTGAGGTAGCCCGCCGACGCGTAGGCGTGGAAATGCACGGTGAAAAGCCTGCGACGGATGAGGTCCGGCTGCATCGGCTCGCGCAAGCGCAGCGCGACGTCGGCCTCGCGCATGGCGAGGTCGAGGTCGTCGTCCGAGAGCAGGAGCTGGAGCTTCACTTCCGGGTAGAGGTCGACGAACTCGCCGAGCCGCGGCGCGAGCCAATTGGCGCCGAGGCCGAGCGTAGTCGTGACACGGAGTTCGCCGTGAGGCTTCTCCCGGCTGTCGATCAGGCGGCTGCGCACGGCGTCGAGCTTGAGCGCCACGTCGCGCACCGCGCCGAGCAGCATTTCGCCCTGCTCGGTGAGGATGAGGCCGCGGGCGTGACGATGAAAGAGCGGAACGCCGAGGTCGCCCTCCAACGCCCCGACCTGGCGGCTGACCGCCGACTGGCTCAATCCCAAGGTCTCGCCGGCGTGCGTGAACGAGCCGGCGTCGGCCGCGGCCTGGAAAATACGCAACTTGTCCCAGTCCATGAACGTTTCCCCGCGGCTCCTCGGCCGTTTGGCTTCACCGCCGATGAAACGCGGCGTTCGCCCTATTCCGCCGCCCGCCGCGCTGGCTCCTGCGCCGCGAGCCAGCGTTCGGCCTCGAGCGCCGCCATGCAGCCGAGCCCGGCAGCGGTCACGGCTTGCCGGAAGACGTCGTCGGCGACGTCGCCCGCGGCGAACACGCCTTCGAGGCTGGTCGCGGTCGAGCCGGGCGTGGTCATGACGTAGCCGTTCGGCTTCAGCGCGACCTGCCCGCGCACAAGCTCGGTCGCGGGCGCGTGGCCGATTGCGATGAAGACGCCATCTACGGGAAGGTCGTCGAGCGCGCCGGTGAGTTCGTTCCTGATCCTGACGCCGGTGACGCCGCGGGGCGACGTCTCGCCCAGAATTTCCTCGACCGTCGTGTTCCAGCGGACCTTCACGTTGTGGCGCGCCGCCAGACGCTCGCTTAAGATCTTTTCTGCGCGGAACGAACTGCGGCGGTGCACGACCGTCACGTCGGAGGCGATGTTCGAGAGATAGAGCGCCTCCTCGACCGCGGAATTCCCGCCGCCGACCACGACGACGGACTTCTTGCGGAAGAAGAAGCCGTCGCAGGTCGCGCAGGCGGAGACGCCGAAGCCCTTGAATTCGTCCTCGCTCGGCAGGCCGAGCCACTTGGCCTTGGCGCCCGTCGCGAGGATGACGGCGTCCGCGGCGATCGTGCGGCCGCTGTCGCAGCGGATCACGAACGGACGCTGCCTGAGCTCGAGGCCGACGACATATTCGCCCTCGACCCGCGCGCCGACATGTTCGGCCTGGGCGCGCATCTGATCCATGAGCCACGGACCTTGGATCGTCTCGGCGAAGCCGGGATAGTTCTCGACGTCGGTCGTGATCATGAGTTGTCCGCCTGGCTCGAAGCCCGAGAGGAGGAGCGGCTTCAGCATCGCGCGCGCCGCGTAGATCGCGGCGGTGTAGGCGGCCGGCCCGGAACCGATGATGACGACGCGCTCGTGCGCGACGCGGGATGAAGTCAAGTCGACCCCCTGTTTCACGAAGCAAATTGCGCCCGGCGTCGGGCGGCCTTATGGTTTCAGTCACGCCTTATATGGGGAGCCCGGTTGGGCGACAACGGCGGGGAAGCCGGCGGCGCCCGCAAATCGCTAACGTCCCAAGGAAAACCTCATGCTGGTCCTTCGCTCCGCCGCCGCCTCGCCCTTCGCCCGCAAGGTCAGGATCGCCGCCGCCGTGCTCGGTCTCGACGATCGGATCGAGGTTCTGGACGCCGACACCGCGAACCCGGAGGATCCTCTCAGGCGGCAGAACCCGCTCGGCAAGATTCCGGCGCTGATTCTTGAGAGCGGCGAAGTTCTCTTCGACAGCGCGGTCATCGTCGAATACCTCGACTGGCTGGCGGGCGGGGCCAAGATCATTCCGGGCGAGTCCAAGGCGCGCTTTCGGTCGCTGACGCAGGCTGCGCTCGCGGACGGAATCTGCGACGCGGCCGTGCTCATGCGCTACGAAGTCCTGTGGCGCGAGCTTCCGCTGCGCTCGGAAAAATGGCTCACGCATCAGCGCGACAAGATTGCGCGCGCGCTGAAATCCTTCGCGGCGGCGCCGCCGGAGGAGCTCAGCGACGTCGGGACGATCGCCCTCGCCTGCGCCCTCGGCTATCTCGACCTGCGCTTCGAGGGGTTCTGGCGCGCGGACCATCCGAAACTGGTCGCCTGGCTCGACGTCTTCTCCGACGCGACGCCGAGTTTTGAGGCGACGCGGGTGCGGGCTTAGAGCCTGACCGAAAAGCCTGTGCCCTCGTCCTGAGGCGCCGCGAAGCGGCCTTTGGCGCGTCTCCTGGAGCATCCTTCGAGGCCTTTTGCGTGCCGCAAAAGGTGCCTCAGGATGAGGCGTTGCGTTTGAGACAGGCTCTTAGTCTCAAGGCGCGCCGGGTGGTTCCCGCTGGCGGGGATGCCCCCTCAGTCGGCCGTCGGCAGGCGGCGCATGACGAACTCGATCTCGTCGCCGGCGAGCTCCCGCCACGACTCGATCTCGGTCATGTAGGCCGCCTTCGGGAAGCGCTCGAACATCTCCCGCGCCTTCTCGCGCGCCTCGGCGCGCGGAAGGCGGAAGGTTTCGCGCCGCCAAGCGCCGGGCGCAGCGCCGGCCCGCTCGCGCCGCCGGGCGACGCGTTCGGCGACGTCCTCCGGCCTTTTTCTCTCGATCGCCATTCGGCCCCTCTTGACAGAGAGCCTAGCGCGGTTTCGGCCGTATGGGGAGTCGGAAATCGTCCCGGTTCATGAAGGCCCGAGCGAGGGCGCGCGGCAGCCGGCCGTCGATGAAGGCGAGGCCGAGCGCGATGGCCGCGAAGCCGAGGAACTGCCGCGCGATGAGCCGCTCGCCGAGGATGAGCGCGCCGAGCGTCACCGAGGTCGCGGGAACGAGGAGGGTGACGAGCAGGACATTGGTCGCGCCCGCGCCGGAAAGGATGCGGAAATAGACGACGAAGGCGAGCGCGGTCGAAAGGGCCGCAATGCCGAGAACGCAGGCGATCGCGGCCGCGCTCGGCTGAGGCAAGGTCCATGGCCGGTCGATCGCGAGCGCCAGCGGCGCGAGAAACAGGGTCGCGGCGGTGGTCTGGCCGGCGGCGACGTCAATGGGCTTCAGCCCGAGCGAGCGCATCCGACGGGCGAAAATGGCCGAGAGCGCGTAGGCGAGAGCCGCCGCCAGCGCGGCAAGCTCGGCCCAGGGGTCCACGCCCGCGCCGATCAGAAGGTCGGGGCCTACGAGCACGGCGACGCCCGCCATTCCGGCGATCGTTCCCACGAGCTTGAGGCCGCTGAGCTTCTCTTCGGCGGTGAGGATATGCGCAGCGAGCACGGTGAAGAGCGGCGTCGCGGCGTTGAGGATCGAGGCGAGCCCGCTCGGCAGATGCGTCTGACCCCAGGCTATAAGCGTGAAGGGCACGGCGTTGTTGCCGAAGCCGAGGACCGCGAGCGCCACGACCGCCTTGGCGCTGCGCGGGGCTGCGACCCCGAGAAAGGGCGCACTCGCCCAAAGAAGCGCGGCCGCGAGGCCCACTCTCAGCGTGACGAGCGTCAAGGGCGGAATCTCCTTCACGGCCACGCCGACGAAGAAGAACGATCCGCCCCACAGGAGCGAGAGCAGGGCGAGCAATCCCCATTCGCGCCCCGTCATCGCGCGCTGCGCAGTCGCCGACATCTTTCGCCTCTCCGAGAAAACCAGGCTCGAAAGCGGCGATTATCACTCCGGCCGGCGGCGGCGTCTGCCCGTTTCCTGCGGCCGAATTCAGGGATTGGCGACGCGCGGAAAGCGCGCGCTTCGCTCGAGGTCGTCAAGGTCCATGCTGTTGCGCATGTATTGCCTGGACGCGTCGCGGAACGGCTGAAAATCCCAGGCGCGGATTGCGCCTTTGGTCAGCGCCGCGTCGACAAGCCGGCGGCGACGCTGACTCGCCCGCACGTCCGCGTCGAGCCCCGCGAGATTCCATCGCCGCGCCACCTCGGCGCGAAATGCCGCGACGTCGCCCGCGTGCTTCGGCAAGCCGGCCAGATTGTCGCGCTCGCCTGGATCGCGGGCGACGTCATAGAGTTGGTCAGGATCGGGGCTCGAGTGGATGAACTTGAACGGGCCGCGGCGGACCATCACGAGCGGCGCGATTGCGCCTTCGGCGAGATATTCGCCGATCGCCTCGTCATGGGCCTCGCGGCCCTCAAGATGGGGCGTGAGACTGCGCCCGTCGGTCACGGCGCCGAGCGAGGCGGCGTCGCCGCCCGAAAAATCGACCAGCGTCGGCAGGATGTCGACGAGCGAGACGCTGGCGCCGACGCGGGCGGGCGCGAACCGGCCGGGGCTCGCGACGACGAGCGGCACACGCGATGCGCCTTCGAAAAAGCTCATCTTGTACCAGAGCCCGCGCTCGCCCAGCATCTCGCCATGGTCGCTCGTGAGGATGACGATGGTGTTCTCGGCGAGGCCGCTCGCGCGCAAGGCGTGCATGATGCGGCCGAGATTGTCGTCGACGTAGGAGATCGCGCCGAAATAGGCGTGGCGCGCGTTGCGAACTTGAGCCTCGGTCACGGGCGCCGCGTCCATCGCTGAGACATGGCGCAGGCGGCGCGAGTGCGGATCGAGCGCATCGGGCGCAATCGCCGGCCCGGGCATGTCGATGTCCTCATGCCGGTAAAGATCCCAGTAGCGCTGCGGCACGGCGAACGGATCGTGCGGATGGGTGAACGAGGCGACGAGCAGAAACGGCCGCGTGTCGTTCGACCGGGCGATGTCGAAGATCGCCCGCTCGGAGGCGAAGGCGACCTCGTCGTCGAAGTCGAGCTGGTTCGTGCGCACGCAGACGCCGGCCTCGGCGACCGAGCTCATGTTGTGATACCAGCTCGGGCGGTTGTCCGGGCGGTCCCAGTCGGGCGTCCAGCCGTAGTCGGCCGGGTAGATGTCGGTCGTGAGGCGCTCCTCGAAGCCGTGCAACTGGTCCGGCCCGCAGAAATGCATCTTGCCGGACAGAATCGTCCGGTATCCGCGCAGCCGCAAGTGATGGGCGAAGGTCGGGACGTCGGCCGAAAATTCGGCGGCGTTGTCGTAGACCCGGGTGCGCGAGGGCAGAAGCCCGGCCATGAAGGACGCGCGAGAAGGCGAGCATAGGGGGCTGTTGCAATAGGCGCTGTCGAACACGACGCCGTCCCGCGCGAGCTCTTGCATGTGCGGCGCGCGGGTGAGCCCGTGGCCATAGATCGGCAGAAAGGCGGGCGCCATCTGATCGGCCATGAAGATGAGGATGTTGGGGGCGCTCGCGCTCATCGCTTTTTCTTCCTGGTCGGCTTGGCTGCAGGCTTGGTCGAGGGCTTGGCCGGCGTCTTCTTCGCCTTCGCTGCCTTCTCCTTCAACTCCGGAGCGCGAGCGCGGGCCCATTCCTTTTCGATGAGCGGAAGAAGCCTTGCGTCGTACACGCCGATCGGCCACAGCCCGCGAAAATTCTCATTCGCCGTCGAAGCTTCCGCGCTGGTCAACCCCGTGGCGGCCGTCGACTCGGAGGCGACGGCGGGCTCAAGGAGAAAGTCGATCAGCGCGGAAGCCTCCCTGGGATGCGCGGCTTCGTCGGACTGTGCAAGCGCATCGATTGCGATCGGACCGCCTTCTCTGGGCTCGGCGAAGCGGATCTCAAGGCCGGCGCCGCCTTCATGGCTGCGCCGCGTGGCGATCTCGGCCTGCGCCGCCCCGCCGAAGGTCAGGCAAACCGCGCCGCCGGCGATCGCCCCGATCGGATCGCGCGAGATGGGCAATCGCACCGCGGCGCGCGCGCGGATGATGACGTCCGCCGCCCCCGTGACGTCGCGATCTCGCAGCCTCAACGGATCGACGCCCATGAGACGCCAGGCGGCCATGAACATTTCGTCCCGGTCGTCCGGCAGCGCGACACCGCAGGGCGCGAGCTTGCGGGCGATTTCAGGCGCCAGCGCGTCGGCCCAGGAATTGGGCGCGGCGCCGAGAAGTTGCGGCGCCTTGACGGCGTCGTAGATCAGGCCCGTCGCCGACCATCCCCACGCCAGCGCGTACGCGCCGCTCGCATCATACGCGGCGAGCTTCAATGCAACCTGCGGCGCCACGCGGCGCGCGTTCGGAATGTCGGACTTGTCGAGCTTAAGCAATTGCCCCGCCGCGATCGCCTGGGCCAGCGCCGGTCCGGGCAACACCACGACGTCGTAAGGCTCCTTCATCATCTGAGCGATGCGCGCCGGATCGCCGTAGGCGTCGTAGGCGACGGCGTAGCCCGTCTCCCGCTCGAACGCGCGCAGTGTCCTGCCGCTGAATGCGCCGGACGGCGCGAGCAGGCGCACAATCTTCTGCGCAGGCTTCGGCGGCGGCGCGAAAGGGGACGTGGTCTTCTCCAGGCCGGCGGCGCTGAGTGCGACGATAGCCGCGACGATGGCCGTCAACATGCGGGCTCAGTCATGGGAGGCCAGCGAATGCGCTCAAGCGTCAGGCCAAACGGAACGCATGGGGCGGCGATCGTCTCCGGCGCGGGGGATCGGCCATCGGTATGCGCGAGGGGGCCCGTGGTCAAGCGGGGCCTCGCTTAAGCGGCCTTAAGAGATTGATGAAATCCGTCGCGCCCGCTAGGAAGCGGGCTTTAGGGACATTGATGCGCATCTTTCCGTTCAATTTCCGCCGCGCCTATCGTCTGACGCCCATCGGCCGCCGGGACGATGATGCGGTTTCACAGCTTCTGATCCGCAGCGAGGCGGGGGAGCAAGCCGTTCTCGTCCCTCACTCGCCCGGTCTTGGTTATTTCGTTGCGCCGACGGGCGGGGCCGCGCTCTCGATCGAGAGCGCAGAGTTTTGCACGGAGAGGCTCGGCCTCTTCATGTCGCTCTGGGTCCGGCTGCGTCTCCTGCTCCTCTTCAAGGAGAAGAAGTATCTGGAATACCAGGAATTTTCGCTCTTCTCGTTCGGCCCGAGGCCGCAGCGCAAGCGCTTCACCCACTTCACCCAGGACATGTCCAGCATCGGGGCCGGGCTCGACGGCGACCTGATCGCCGCTCACCCGGAGCTTCTCACGGGCTGGCCAGCGGACGAGACGGGCGCCGCGAACCGGAGCCATGTTTCGGGGCCGCGCTCCGTCGCGATCGTCGTCCACGTCTACTACGAGGACACATGGCCGGACATCGCGGGGGCGCTCAGGCGCCTCGGCGTTCCTTTCGATCTCATCGTCACGACGGTCGCGGGACGAGAGCGTCTCATCGAGACGATCCGCGCGGATTTTCCGGACGCCCACGTCGAGACGGTGGAGAACCGCGGCCGCGACGTACGCCCATTCCTGATGTTGCTCGAGAGCGGACGGCTGGATCGCTACCGCTACGTCTGCAAGGTCCATGGCAAGAAATCGAGCGACGGCGGACGTAAATCCTATCTCGGCGCGATGTGGCGCCGCCGGCTCTTGTTCGACCTCCTGGCGGCACCCGATCTTGCAGAAGGAATCGTGCATGCGTTCGAGCGCGATCCCACGATCGGCATGATTGGTCCCAGCGCGTTCCGGTTGCCGAGCGAGACCTATTCCGAGGAGCTTTCGTGGTCGGTCAATCGAGATAGAGTGCTCGATCTCGCGGCGAAAATGGGCGTGCCGTCCGACCGGTTCCGCCTGGACTTTTTCGGCGGGACGATGTTCTGGGTCCGCCCGGAGGCCTTGCGGCCGTTGCGCGAACTGCGGCTCCCCTCGGCCTTCGCCGAGGAAAAGGGCCTGCTCGACGGCGGTCTGGAACATGCCGTCGAACGGCTGTTTGCGACCTCGGTCGTGGCGGCCGGTTACCGGCTTGAAAGCTGGGACGGACGCGCATGGCGGGAGGACCACGCGGAACGGGGCGAGCGCGTCTCCGGCCGGGTCGCGGTCGAGATGCCGAGCGGGGCCGCATTGCGATGAATATCGCGGCGCCGTCGCGATGACGTCGTTCAGACGGGCCGGCCAACAAATTGGCGCTTATTGTGTTGGCTGTTGGTTGGTCGTAGCGGTCAAAGTCTAACACTTGGCAGCCGAACGGGAATGTCGGGACGGGGCGGGATTGCGGCGATGTTTGAACGGCCGGCGACGTCCGGAATCGACGTATGGACTTGTATGGGGCGATTGCTGTCAAGGGTGGCGATAGCGAGCATCTCCTTGTTCGATTGGCCCGCGACATCTCCTCGTCCCGACCTGACTTTCCTTCGGACGCTGCGCGCAGTGGCCGTCAAGGGTGGCCGAAGGCCATCGCGGAGCGACTTGCCTTGAGGGGCCCGAGCACAGCGTCAAGCTTCCTCAGTCGGGCGACACGGGTGTGTCCCGCTCGTTCAGTTCAGTTTCGACAGCGGCGACGATACCGAGGGGAGCTCGCCATTGGGCGCGCGTCGCGCGTCACGAACTTGTATTCGGCCGACCACGAAGGTCGCACCATGATGCAGTCATGCGCATCGGCGGCAAAGCTCCGAGGGGCGGGCCCATTCTAAACCGCGGCGCGAAGGCCATAGTCCATGTCGGGTTGCCGCCGCCTCGGGCCGTCGTCTACAGGTCGGGCACCGTCGTGACGCTCGCCTGCAGCAACTCCGTTGTGGCTACGCTGCCGGGCGAAGCAGCAGACCTTCCGGCGCTTCGCCGGTCGTGGCGAGCCGCCACAGCGCGATGAGGAGCTTGCGCGCGAGCGCGACGATCATTGTCTTGCGCACGCCCCGCCGTGAGTCCGACGTTCGCCTCCGATACCATGCGCTGAGCGGGCTGCCCTTCTGGTGCACCAGATGACCCCAGGCGAGTTCGATCATCCCGCGGCGCACCCGAGCGTTGCCTGCTTTGGCGAGTCCCCGCTCGCGCCGTCTTTGCCCGCTCTCGTCTGGAGCTCCGGTGAGCCCGGCATAGCGCGCCAGTGCCCTACGGTCCCGGATCTCCCGCGAGAACACCTCCTGGATAAGCATGTCCGCGGACTCGACGCCGACGCCGACCACGCGTGTAAGGACATGCGCCGACGCATGGCGTGGCTCGTCTGGCGTCTTCGCCAGACGCTCGGTGCGGGTCTTCTCGATCTCCTTGATCTGCTGCTTGACGAAGCGCAGGCGGTCCAGGTCGCGCCGCATCTCGGCCAACGTGTTCGTAGGTATGGCGACGCCCTCCGGCGTGCGCAGGGCTTCAAGCTGGCTTGGCGCCCGAGCGAGATTGGGCCGGAAGCCGCGAATGCCGAGCCGGGCGAGATTGGCCTTCAGGCGGTTGACGATGCGTGTGCGCTCTCCGACCAGGACCTGACGCTCGCGGCTGGGTCGTCTCGCATCCTCGTCCTCGAGCGCGGGGATGGCCGCCATGCTGCAATGCTTCGGTTCGCCGCGCAGCCAGCCGAGGAAGGCGCGCTTGAGGAGCTCTGTGTCGAGCCGATCCGTCTTCACCCTTCGGTGCTCGCGCGACACCGGGACGCTCGACGGGTGGATCACATAGGCTTCGATGGATTGGGAACGCAGCCAGCGCGCCAGCCAGAAGCCATCGCGGCCTGCCTCGTAGGCAACGGCGATCCGGTCGATCGCGTGGCCGCGCTTCGCCGCTTCGTTGCGCCAGCGATGCAGAAGCTGCAGCAGCGCGTCGCGGTCTGGGCTAAGTTTCTTCAAGGGATAGCGATCGAGTCCCGGCACGATGCCCGCGACCAGCCAACTCGACTGGCCCATCTCGACCACGGCGATCAATGTCGCGTCTTGCTCGAGCGCGACGACGCATTTGCTCAAGTCGTTCTGCTTTGACATAGGGGCGCTCCATCGTTTGGTTGCCGCGACGAAGGCGCCAACGCCCGCCGCGCGCCCATAGAATCTAAACCGCTCGCGCGGTAGCTGCGGCGAGGGCAGCGCGGGAAGCTGGGTCGGACGAGGCCAGGACTGTCTCAGAATCATGGGGTTCAACCCCATGGGAGACAGGAGCTTTCGCGATGTCCGACAAGCCCATCAACCCGCTGCGTCAGCGCATGATCGACGACATGACGGCGCGTCGGTTCAAGGAGAAGGTGCAGAAGGACTACGTCCGGCACGTCAGGACCTTTACGGCCTTCCTGGGCCGGTCGCCCGATACGGCGACGAAGGAGGACCTTCGCCGCTTTCAGTTGCATCTGGCGCAGCAGCAGATCAGCCCAGGTTCGATCAACGCCGCCGTCACCGCGCTTCGGTTCTTCTTCACCGTGACGCTCGAACGGCCAGACCTCGTTCGTCCTCTGACGATCGTGAACAAGCCGCGCAGGGCGCCGGTCGTGCTCAGCCAGGAAGAGGTCGCGCTCCTGCTCGAAGCCGCGCCGGGCCTGAAGTACAAGGCCGCGCTCAGCGTCGCCTACGGCGCGGGCCTGCGCGTGTCCGAGGTCGCGCACCTGAAGGTGTCCGACATCGACAGCCAGCGCATGACGCTTCGGGTCGAGCAGGGCAAAGGGCAGCGGGACCGTTATGTGATGCTGTCGCCGCAACTGCTCGAACTGTTGCGCGCATGGTGGAAGGCGGCGCGGCCGCGGGCCTGGCTGTTCCCCGGCCAAAACCCGGTCAACCCGATCACCGCCCGTCAGCTCAATCGCGCCGTCACCGCCGCCAAGACCCTGGCGGGGATATCCAAGCGCGTGTCGCCGCATACGCTGCGGCACAGCTTCGCCACCCATCTGCTCGAGCAGGACGTCGATATTCGCGTGATCCAGGTGTTGCTCGGCCACGCCAAGCTCGAGACGACCGCGCTCTACACCCAGGTCGCGGTCAACACGATCCGCGACGTCAAGAGCCCGCTCGAGCGGCTCGGCGTCAACCTGGCGAAGCGAAAGCCGGCCGACTGACCGCGGCCGCATGGCGCGGCCACCGGGTCACCACCTGGAGGTCGCCGACGTCTTTCGCGCCCACGGGGCGGCGTGGCGAATGGCCAACGCCGGTCACGTGAGCCTCGACCAGTTGAAGGTCATGTCGGCGATCGAGACCTGTCGCACAGCCGCGCTCGGCGGACACGTCGAGCGCTGCGAGGACTGTGCGCACGAACGGATCTCCTACAATTCCTGCCGCAATCGCCACTGCCCGAAGTGCCAGGCGGCCGCGGCGAGGGAATGGCTCGAAGACCGCGAGGCCGAACTCCTGCCTGTTCCCTATTACCACGTCGTCTTCACCCTGCCGGCGTCGATCGGCGCCGTCGCGTTCCAGAACAAGTCCCCCGTCTACGACCTCCTGTTCAGGACCGCCGCCCAGACGCTGACCACGATCGCGGCCGACCCGAAGCATCTGGGCGCGCGCATCGGCCTGACCGCCGTACTGCACACCTGGGGCTCGGCGCTGACCCACCATCCGCACGTCCACGTCATCGTTCCCGGCGGCGGCCTGTCGCTGGACGGATCGCGCTGGATCGCCTGCAAGCCCGGCTTCTTCCTGCCCGTGCGGATGCTGTCGCGTCTCTTCCGCCGGCTCTTCCTCGAAGGGCTCGCAGCCCTGCATGCGGCCGGACGCCTCGTCTTCCTCGGCGACCTCGCGCGGCTCGCCGACAAAGCCGCCTTCGACGCCGTCCTCGCGCCGCTGCGCCGATCGGAATGGATCGTCTATGCCAAGAGGCCGTTCGCCGGGCCGAAGGCCGTGCTCGCCTATCTCGCCCGCTACACCCACCGCGTCGCGATCTCGAACTCCAGGCTCATGGAGCTGGACGACAAGGGCGTCACATTCAAGTGGAAGGACTATCGGGTCGAAGGCCGCGACCGGTTCAAGACCATGACGCTCGCGGCCCACGAGTTCATCCGCCGCTTTCTCCTGCACGTGCTGCCGAGCGGCTTCCACCGCATCCGACATATGTGGACGGCCTCTTGGCAAGTGGTTTTCGACGCTCTGATCGCTTTGGTCGGCTGCGGTCATATGTCCGGCCTGTTGGTGCGGTATAGGACCGCTGGCCCTGATGATATTCGACAGTCCTGGTCCCTATCACTACGGCGAGCTCGGGGCTCGTGGCGGATGTCAGGGTGTCCTGGGCTTTCGTTGCGACCGTGTCGTTCATCACGTCGTTGCGCTTGCCAATCTCTTCGAAACTGAAACGTCTATCTTGGAGAGCTCTTTGTCGTCAGGCCTTCGTGTAAAGTTCGGTTCGGAAGGCTTCGCCGGTCGACATCATCGCCCAGGCGATTCTGGCCAGCTTGTTGGCCAGGGCGACGGCGACGACGCGCTCGGGCTTCCTGGCCCTCATGGCGACGATCCATTCGGCCAGGGCGCCTTTGTATTTATGGGCCACGCGCAAAACCGACGTGCATCCCACGACCAGCATCTTGCGCAAATACCGGTTACCCTTTTTGGTGATAGCGCCGAGCTTGTCCTTGCCGCCGCTCGAGTGCTGGCTCGGAGTAATGCCCAGAGACGCGCTGAAATCGCTTCCCGACCTGAAGACGCTGGGATCGGGATTGAAAGCGACCATCGCTGATGCGATCAGCGGGCCGAAGGCGGGGATCTCGTCCAGCAACCGGCTCGTTTGGTTCTTGCCGCTCGCCCGGGCGATCGTCTTCTCCAGATCGTCGATCTTTTCGTCGAGGCCGTCGCTGTGCGAAGCCAGCATCGCGGTTGCTTGCTTGGCCTCTTCGGGAAGGGTCTCGTCGGCTTGCGCGAGCGCCAACAATTCCTTGACCCGGTGGATGCCCTTGGGCGCGATCAAGCCGAACTCCGAGAGATGACCGCGCAGCGCATTGACGGTCATGGTTCGCTGCTTGACCAGCAATTCCCGAGTCTTGTGCAGCATCAGCACGGCTTGCTGATCCGCGCTCTTGATCGGCACGAACCGCATCTCGGGCCGCGACATGGCCTCGCAGATCGCAGCCGCGTCGTTCGCATCGTTCTTGCCGCGCTTGACGTAGGGTTTCGTGTAAGCAGGAGGAATCAAGACCACTTCGTGCCCCAACGCCCGGATCTCCCGCGCCCAGTAATGGGACGATCCACAAGCCTCCATCCCGACGCGGCAGGGCGCCGCTTGGGCGAAGAAAGCAAGCACCTTACCTCGGCTCAATTTGCGCGTAACCGCAGGCGCACCCTCGCGCTCGATTGCATGCACCTGGAAAAAGTTCTTCGCCAGGTCGATCCCAATCCTGATAAAGGTCTTCATGGACGGCTTCCCTATCCGCGACCTGCACCGGTCACGCCTTGGCACTTGATGCCGTTCGGGTGAGGCCGTCCACATCATCACTACGGCCTCTTCGCCGGCGCGGTCCGAGCCAGCAACATCGAGCGCGTCCGCCAGGCGCTCGCCGCGCCCGAGGCTGCACCCGAGGGCTCGCACGCCGAGACCGACGGCCAGGCCGAAGCCGTTTCGCCGGCGCGGCGCTGCCCCTGCTGCGGCGGCCGGATGATCATTGTCGAGACGTTCGAAGGGCCGCGCCCCGCGCGATCGCCTTCCCCAAGCCGGATCAGGATCGACACGTCATGACCGACGCCGCGCGTCCCGCCTCGCAGCGCCGCTTCCCCTCGCCTCCAGCCGCACGCCGGAGCAGGAACGTGACGTCCTCCCGACGTCCGCACAGGCTCTCCAGCCGCCGAGCCCATCCCCGTCGCCCTCATCCGCGCCCGACAAGAAGCCCGTCGTCTCGGCTCCCGACGATGAAACCGACCGCCTTCCGCCACCGCCCCCAAATCGGCGATCCGACCGCGATCCTCAAATCCCCATAGGCCGCGCTCGGTCAAACAGCGCCCTTCCTCCCCGCGGTTTCCTCCTTACGAGGCTTTCAAACGCCGGCCCCCGCGTCTCGCACGACCGTCCGAAAGGGCCGGCGTCTGAAACCCTTCAGTGAAGCGGTCATCCGAATCGCAACGATGACCTATGGTCCTGAACCTCCGCGGCGGGGCAGATTTGCTCCGGCTTCATACCCAGCGGCGCAACTCTGCTTCAGAACGTGATCCGCGCCCTTAGGCTGGCCACCCAGAGGGAGCCAGTGTTCGGATTGAGAGTGGGATGTAGGACCCATTGGACATCGGGCGTTATCGCAAGCTGCGTCGTCAGCTGAAAGCGATAAAACGCCTCGAAGATATACTGATCCCTCAGGTTCGGGTTGGCGGGTTGCGCCCAGCCGGCGCCGACGCCGAACAGATCCGAGTATTCCTGAACGGGACGCCGAGCGACGCCGGCGGAGAGGTTCCGGTCGAGTTGCCACCCGTCGGACCAGCCGCCGCGCCCGAACAGCATTAGGTTGTCCTGCACGAGATAATTGGCGTTGAACGCGACGCCATGCGCGGCTGGGGGTCCATTCTGCTCGGCGTCCTTGTTCCAGAGCGTCACGGAAAAATTGTTGGCGTCCATAGGACCGCGCGCCTGGATGGGGGTGCTGCTCGCCGCCGTGCCGCTCCAGCCGAGTTCGAGTTGCCTGAAGTATTGCGGCTTGTTGAAGAAGCTGTCGGCGGTGAAGCCGGTGTCGTCGCTGTAGACTGTATAGATTCCGACGGTGAACGCCCAGAACTTCGCGACGGATGCCTCTCTGAACATCTCCGCGCATGTTCCGACTTCGATCCGGAAGTGCCCATCACACCTCCGTTACAGAGACACTCTGAACGTAACGCTTGGCGGGCCAGGGGTTGTCCCCTATCGGACCTCGCCAGCCGCCGCGCACGACCAGCGACCCCTGGTAGTCGCCCCCGCGATCGAGCGGCGTCCAGGTCACGCTGGTCGCGGCCCAGCCGCCGACCGCCGTGTGCGGTCCTACGCTGGGAAGAGTTTGCGTCGCGTATTGGGTGAGTTGCTGGTAACTGGCCCCGTAGGTCAGCCCGTATTGTTCGTAAAGGCGATCGCGAAACGCCAGACGCTCCGCTTCGTACGGCAAGCCCAGACCAGGAAGCAGCACTTGGCGCGGCTCCGCCAGCAAGGACTGCGGCTGCCCTTGATCGGGATCGTAAAGCGCCTCAGGACCAGGCAGCCCTTCGATCAACTCGTCCTCGTAAAGGACGACCTCTCCCGACCGCGCCGACGCTGTCATAAGCAACAGACATGCTGCGCATGCGCCAACCAGCTCCGAGAGTTTCCGGCGCCGCATACGCTTGTACCCCCCGCTGAGATGGTCAGCTCTTCGCCCACTCGGTCCGGCCGACAACCCCGGCGGTGACGAGTCGCTTGACGTCGTCAGGCTTATAGCCGAGTTCGGCAAGGACGGCCGGTCCGTCGGCGCCAATGCGCGACGCAGCGGGGGGACGCGGCTGAGGTTTCCCGTCGAAGGCGAACCAGGTTGGCGCGAAACACTCCGTCGACCAACCATCCTTCTCGCGCGTCTCAAATTTTACCGTTGTCGTTGGATGGTCGCGATGGCGGTCGGCGAGCTCGTTGCAGGTCTGCACCGGCGCCGCGGGGATGTTCTGTTTTGCGCACCAGGCGAGCGCACCCGCCCGATTGCTGCTGGCGAGCTCCGTCGTGATGTCGCGCGCCGCCTGGGCAAAGATCCAGCCGTCGCTGAGCTGATAGACGCGCGCGCCCGCCGTCATGCCGGTCGCGAGCTGCCCGCGCGCGCTCGCGGGCGCGTCGATGCCGGGCCGCTGGAACAAGAGTTGGATCAGCGTCGCGGCGTTGCAGAGCGAGGTCTCCGCCCAGTCGCCGCGCCCGTCGCCGCGCCGCTCCCGCGCGTAGAGCGCGATCACGCCCGACAGCGCGCCAAGGTACCCGCATAGATAGTCCACCGCCGAGGCGATGCCATGGAATGTCGGGGTGTCCGGCCCGCCGAAGCGCATCATCACCCCGGTGGTGCCCTGAATGGAGGGATCGTAGCCCTTATCGTGGTGCCGCGGCCCGTGTCGTTCGCCGCGGGTTGCGGTGATCTGCAGGCCGATCGCCCGCGGATTGAGCTGAGCGAGCGAAGCCGCATCGACGCCGAGTCGCCCCATCTGGTCGTCCATCATGTTGCCGCAGACGATGTCGGCGCGCGCAGCGAGCTGGTGGATGATGGCGAGCCCTTCCGGCTCTCGTCGCTCAAGGATGATGCTGCGCTTGCCGACTGAGTTCTCGCCCGACCACATCACGTGAATGGTCGGCGCATGCTGTGGATCCATCACGTCCAGCCGCGTCACGGTAGCGCCGAGTTCGACGAACATCCGCGTGCAGCTGGGCCCCGCCAACACGTTGGTCATGTCCACCACCGTGTAGCCTTCCAGCGGCAGGCGTGCGCTGGGCCTGCCCGTCGTACCAGGCGGCGGCTCCATGCGGCCCGGCAGCGTGGAGGCGGCACGGCGGGCGAGGAGCGGCGCGTAGGGGAGCGCGCTCTGCATCCAGTTCGTCCGCCCGATCTGCACGCCCTCCGTCTTGGGTATTACGGCGAAGACGCCCGCAGTGCGCGCATCGGCGTCGTTCTGCCATTCCTCCCAAGTCATGATGATGCTGGCCGCGGAAAGGCGAGCCGCGAGGAAGCGCTCCCACTCTGCCGCGGTGCGGGTGGAGAAGGCGGGCTCCAGCATGTCCGCGAGGCGCGAGGTATAGGTGAATCCGAGCGAGAGGCTATCGGCCAGGTTGCGCCGCGCATCGGCGATGTTGGCAGCGTCATAGGGGTTCACGAAAACCGCGCCCGTTGCGAGGGCTTCCTTCCATAGCCCCATGGCTTCGAGTAGACGCCGGGAAAGCCGGCCGTTTCGCGCGGCCATTGGCAGGATCCATCGATTGTCCTTCGTGCGGTAGGGCGTCGAAAAGGGCGCAAAGCGTCGTTCCAGCCGCATCTGGCGTTCCGGGTCGCGGAGCGCGTCGCCGACAAAGGTCTGAAACTGTTCGGGCGTCATCCCCGGCGGCAGGCCGCCGACGACGATCGGTTCGAGAAAGTCAGGAAGCCCTTTGGAGGTCATGCTGAGCGCGCCGATTGCTGACAGCCCGCCGGCGATGCGGCTCCCGACAATCTCCCGACCCAGGCCAGTGCGCAGGCGGTCCACCAGCGCCGCGACAACCGCCACTGTGCTGTTGACGCCGCAGTAGACGGAGGGCAGTGGGATCGGCGTGTAGATCACGGGCCGGTTCAGGATCGGACCGGAAACGCTCATGTTGGTGAAGAAGCCACCGATGGCGTTGATCAGGTCCTCCGAGCAGTCGTCCGGCAAGTGACCGTAGGCTTCGTCGCCCGGCAGCGCCGCCACGATGCGCAAGACGATCTGCTGCGGCGCCTGCGCGAATTGCGCCGCGCCGTCCACAATCACGATGTCGGCGGAAGCGACGTCCGCGGCCGCGCCCAGCGGCAGCGCGATCTTGCCGCGGTCGAAATAGGCGTCGTCGAGGGCGAAGCCCTGGTCCGCCGCTGGCGTCGGACCATCACGTTCGACGAAAACCTCCGCGCCCTGATCGGCCAGCAGCAGCCCAACCAAGCGGCCTGACAGCAGGTTGCTCCGCTCAATCACGCGGACGCCGGCGAGCGGCGGCGTCCCGGGCCGAACCTCCCGGTGCCCTTGCGCCATCTGCGCCGCGGCGGGAGCATTTCCGAGGCCGGCGGCGAGGGCGCCCGCGCCGATCACCCGGATGGCTTCCCGCCGGGTCGGGCCCGGCTTCGATTCGTCGCTGCGGGAAGTCGCGGACCGATCCATCTGGTTTTCACGGTTCGAGTCGTCTGTCATCGCCCAAGTTCCTTTCCGATGCGACGCACCTTGTCGGCGAGTCAAACTCTTGAGGGACGCCTCATCCTTCCCAAACTGGCAGGTCGCCGCCGCGAACGGCAACGAGCGGCGTGCGCCAGCGTCCCGGCGTTTTCGACAGCTTGACCTGCGGCGCGAGGCGATCGACTTCGCCGTAGGGCGTCTGCGCTCGCAGGGTGCGAAGCGGGATCATGCGGTGATCGGGCGCTGTCGGGTCGAAGTCGGTGTTGGGGAACGATCCGAGGCTCATGAACCACATCGCCGCCCTCGCGAGGCTGATGCGAACGTGGTAGCTGCCGCCCTCACGGGCGCGCCGCCTCAGCGCGGCAAGGATTCCCGCCGCGCCGATATAGCCGGAGATGTAGTCGTTGAGCACCATCGTCGGCGGGAAGCGCGGCCGGCCTTCTCCGTGTCCCTCTTTCAGGGTGAAGCCGGTGACGGTCAGCGCCTCCATGTCGAAAGCGGCCCGATTCCACCATGGACCGTCCCAGCCATAGGCGCGGCAGGACAGATAGACGATGCCGGGCTTCGCGTGGGCGACGTCCTCGGGACCCAAGCCCAGCCCCCCCATCGCGCGGCCGCGGAACCCCTCAATGAAAACATCGGCCTGCGGCAGCAGCGCCTTCAGCTTTTGATGGTGCTCCGCATTCTTCAGGTCCAGGAGCGTCGAGCGCATGCCGACGTTGACGTCGATAATGATTCCCTCATGTTCGTAGGACTGGTCGCGCGCGACGTGAAGCACCTCAGCTCCATATTCGGCCAGGGTGCGAGAGGCGGTTGTGCTGGCGATCACATGGCTGCACGAAATGACTTTGATCCCCGACAAAGGCTGGCTCGGGTCAGGGCTGTAAGGGATCGGCTCGGTGTCACCGATCTTGTCGATCTCGATCAACGGCGCCTCGGACAGATACTGGCCCTGCGGATGAGCCAGCCATTCCTCCGCAGTGCGATGGATGCCCATCACCATGCCGGCCTCCGCGACGACCTCGTCGAGATCCTCCGCGTTCCATGATCGAATAGCCTTGGCGATCGCCTCCTTTTCCGGCGGCGCCCGAAGGATATTGAGAAAGCCGACGAAATGTCTCGGATAGAGGCCGGTGGGCGTCACCATCCGCCCGTCCTTGGTCTCGAAGAAGGCGAACGACAACGGGTTGCCGAACAACAAGGGCAATTGCAACTCGCGGTCGTTCACCGTGGGGCGCCACGTGAAGCCGGCTGGCAAAGGGTCGTCCGGATCGATGAGACCGAGACGTTGTTTCTTCTGCAGAACCAGACCTACATAAGGAAGCACGTTGTAAACGGACTCGCGCAGATCGACTTCGAGATCCTGGGCCTGCCCCGTGCGGTTGCGCCAGATCGCCGCAGCGCCCGTCGCATGGCCATCGCCGGGATGGCCATGCAGGCGCCGATCCGAAAGTGGCTTCGCACGATCGGGTCTGCCCCGACGAACGTGACGGCGCCGCCGCTGTCGGCGGGCGTTCCGCCGATGTCCCGCATGAACTTCTCAAAGGTCTTGTGGATATCGAAGGAAGACGATTCCCACTGCGCTGCCGTTGGAGACGCACGGACCGACCCCGAAGATATAGTCGCGCCGACCGCGGCCAGACCGGAGGACTGAAGGAATTCCCGCCGGGTCGCCTCGATCATCGTACACCATCAGTTTTATTTAAGAAAAGCTACGGCAGTTTTTCTGCCCCTGCAAACCAATTCTCTGGATCGTCAATGACGTCTCTACGTCGGCACGGCTCTGTTCCTCCTGGAAAACAGGGAACGCCCGCTAACTGCGCTTTGCTTCCGTTCACGGGGCCAGTCTCGAACGGCAGCAACAGCAAAGGGTCGGGAACAGAAATTCAAACTGAGACGCTTCCTGGGTCAAGGCGCGCTCGCTGGGCGCGCGATGCTCATTCCAGCCGGCGAGCAGCGGCGACGAGCGCAGATCATGGGATGAGCCGCGCGCAGCACGCCGTAAGCGACTTCCGCCAGTCGGGCAGTTCAAGGCCGAATACGCGTTTCAGCTTTTCATTGTCGAGGCGCGAATTGGCCAGGCGCAGCGCAGGCGTGGGGTAGTCGGCCGTCGTGATGCGCTTCACCCGCGTCAAGCGGCGCCCGCGCGCCGCCGCCTCGGCGAAGATCGCCTCGGCGAAATCGGCCCAGGTCGCCTCGCCCGAGCCGGTCATGTGGAAAACGCCACACAGCGCAGGCGACGAATCCTCGCGCACTCTCGCAGCGACGGCGAGCAGCGCCGCGGCGAGGTCGAGGGCCGACGTTGGATTGCCGCGCTGGTCGGCGACGACCGAAACCTCGTCGCGGGTCTCGTTGAGCGAAAGCATCGTGCGGACGAAATTCGCGCCATAGGGGCCGAAGAGCCAGGCGGTGCGCACGATGACGCTGTTGGCGCAGCGCTCGGCGACCAGCCTCTCGCCGAGCAGTTTGGAGCGCCCGTAGGCGCTTCTCGGCGAGGGCGGATCGTCCTCGCGGTAGGGGCGATCGAGCGCCCCGTCGAACACGTAATCGGTCGACAGCTGCAACAGGGGCGCGCCGATCCGGGCGGCGGCCTCCGCCACGTGGCCGGCCCCTTCGCCGTTGACGGCGAGGGCGAGGCCCTCCTCCGCCTCGGCCTGGTCGACGGCGGTGTAGGCGGCGGCGTTGATCACCACGTCCGGCCGCGCGGCCTTGAGGCCGGCGAGAACGGCCCCGCGATCCTCGAGCAAGAAAACGCGGCGGCCAAGCAAGACGATCTCGAACCGGCGCTCCGCCTGCTCGATCAGCGAGGTCGCCACCTGACCCATGGACCCGGTGACGGCGATCCGCATCATGTGAACAATCCCGCGCCTCGTTCAGCCGCGGCAGCGGCGGCTTCGTTGTTGGTAATGTGCAGGCATCCCGCGCCTGTGCCGAGCCTGCACACGCGGGAAAGCATCGGAAACACGGCGTATCAGGCGCGATATCCCTGATTTCGGCCGAACAGGGAACTTTAATTCCCTGTTCGATCGAGAAAATTCCCCGTTCGACCACGTAGGGAATTTTTCCGGACTGCCTAGCATCGTTGGGCTTTTCTGGACGATTATTCCCGAATTGGCCGAAAAAGGCGAACTTCGCTGCATTTTTCCCTGAAAGCAGGGAATGGCCGCGCTGAAGGCCCGCTTTCTCGGGTCGAGGCCCGGTGCTGCGTCTCGAACGTTTCGAGCCTTTCCCGCGGCGCGAACCCCAACAGTTCGCGCGGTCGGGAAGGATCGGAACGGTAGAGTCACCTCACTAGCGCCGGCAGAGCATTCTTCACCACCCGCCCGTCCTTCATGATCAGGACGAAATTCTTCTCAGGGTCGGCCACCAGCCCGATGTCGGCGCTCGGATCGCCGTCGACCAGGATGAGATCCGCGAGCGCGCCGTCCTCGACCACGCCGAGCTTACCGGGATAGGGGTTGCGCGGACCGGACATCGCCAGGAGTTCGGCGTTGACCGACGTCGCCATCTTCAGGATTTCCACGGGCTTAAGCCATTTCGCGAGCGAGGCGAGGATGCCGCCCTGGTTCGCCGTCATCTTGGCGTCGAACAGGAGGTCGGTTCCCCAGGCGGTCTTCAGCTGGTATTTTTGCGCGAGCCGATAGGCGGCGTCCGTTCCGGCGTAGACGAGCTGCGCCTTCGCCTCCCCGTCGGCTGTGGGCTGCGGGTTGGCGTATTCGTTGTTCAGGAACGGCTGCGTGCTGAGCCAGACGCCCCTCTCGGCGATGAGGCTCGCGGTCGCCTCGTCCATGAGATGGCCGTGCTCGATGCATCGGACGCCGGCGCGGATCGCGGTCCGGATGGCGCGCGGCGTATAGGCGTGCACCGCGACATAGGTGCCCCAGTTCTCGGCGGCCTCGACCGCGGCGCGGAATTCCGGCTCGGTATATTGGCTGGCGTCGATCGGATCGTAGCTCGAGCTGACGCCGCCTCCCGCGGCGAGTTTGAGCTGGCTTGCGCCGAGCATGAGCTGCTCGCGGGCGCGCATGAGCACGCGGTCGGCGCCGTCCGCGATAGCGCCGCCGCCGATCGCGTCGCCGCGGCTTAAGGGCGCGTTGGGCGCCGCCGGAATCTCATAAGGGAAGCGAAAGTCGCCATGGCCGCCGGTCTGCGAAATCATCGCGCCCGACGGCCAGATGCGCGGGCCGACCGCAATGCCGCCGTCGATGGCGCGCTTCAGGCTGAAGCTGGGACCGGCCATGTCGCGCACGCTCGTGAACCCGCGCATCAGCGTCTTTTCGGCTTCGTTCGCGGCGACAAGGTTGATGTAGCCGACATCGGCGATCATCAAGGCCTGCAAAGGAATCGCCGCCAGCATCGCGTGCCAATGCGCATCGATGAGGCCCGGCATCAGGACGCGCCCGCCGCAGTCGATGACCTCAGCGTCGGCGCCGACCGCGCCGCCGGCCGGCTCGACCGCCGCGATCTTCCTGCCGTCGACGAGGACGCTCACGCCCGACCTCAGCGCGTCCGACTTGCCGTCGAACACGCGCGCGTTCGTGAACGCGATCCGCGACGCGGACGGAGCTGCGCGGGTCGAGCCGCTCCCTGCGGCGAACGCGCTGAAGACGGGCGCCGCATCGCGCGCAAATCGTTCGGCGAGACGCGCGTTGAGGCGCGCGATGGCCGGCGTGCAGCAGAGGCACCCGGGAGTCCTCCGTTCGTCACCGGGCGTGCACGCGAACATGGGTCCCCCTCCAACCGTCAGATCGACGGCGCGCTTCGCTTTGACTATCGCCCGCCGCGCGGCGAATCGTTCCGCGCCGAACACTAACATGTCGTGCGCCGGCCGAGTGCGCCCTGCGCGCTGAGTCAGCCGCGCTGAGCGCGGTCGCGCGCATTCTGCGCCTCGATCGCGTCGCGCGCCGCCTTCCATTCGGCGTCGCCCCATTTGCGCAATTCGTAGAAATTGCCGCCGGTCGCCAGCGCCTGCGCGCCGTCCATTGCAATCGTTTCGCCGGTCAGCCACTCGCAGCCGTCCGAGAGCAAAAAGGTCGCAAGATTTTGCAATTCCTCGATCCGTCCCACGCGGCCGAACGGGTTGCCGGCCTTCGTCCCCAGCCCAATGTCGCTGCCGGGCGAGAGGCGCTTGCTCATGCCCTCCGTCGGGATTTCGCCGGGCGCGATCGCATTGAGGCGGATGCCGTAGCGGCCCCATTCGACCGCGAGCGACATGGTCATCGCCTGGATCGCCGCCTTGCTCATCGCCGACGGCACGACGAACGGCCCGCCGTTGCGCACCCAGGTGACGGCGATCGAGACGACGCTGCCCTTGTGTCCCCCCTTGATCCAGCGCTTGCCCACCGCCTGCGTCACGTAGAACGTCCCGTGCATGACAATGTTGGCGATGGCGTCGAAGCCGCGCGGCGAAAGATCCTCCGTGCGGGCGATGAAATTGCCGGCGGCGTTGTTGACGAGCGAGGTCAGCGGCCCGTCGCGGAAAATCTCCTCGACCATCGCGTCGACCGCGGCCGCGTCGCGGATGTCGACGCCATAGGCTTTGACGACGCCGTCGTGCGCCTTCGTGAGCTCGTCGGCCGTCGCCTCGCAGACGGCCTTGCGCCGGCCGCAGATGGCGATCTCGGCCCCGAGCGCGAGGAAGCGCTCGGCCATGCCCTTGCCGAGCCCTGTGCCGCCACCAGTGACGAGGATTTTTTTGCCCTTAAAAAGGCCGTTCGCGAACATGGGCGCCCTCCTGTCTCGACCTTTGGCGAGACGCGCATGGTCCGCGTTCCCGGTCGAGTTGACAATCGGTACGCGGTTCGGGCCGGTTAGGGAAGGCGCTGCGCTCGAGCGGTCGCATGGAAAGCTCCCGGCGCGGCGAAAGGGTGAACGGCCCCATGCGTGTCCTCGTCCTCTTCGCCCATCCGCTCGAGACCAGCTTCGGGGCGGCCTTGCACAAGAAGGCGGTCGAAACCCTCCGCGCGCGCGGGCATGAGGTCGACGACTGCGACCTCAACGCGGAAAACTTCGATCCCATCATGACCCGTCAGGACCGGCTCGAGTACTACGACGCGCCCGGCAATCGCCGGCGCGTCGCGCCTTACGTCGACCGGCTCATCAGGGCCGAAGCGCTCGTGTTCTCTTTTCCCGTCTGGAACATGGGCTTCCCGGCGATCCTCAAGGGCTTCGTCGACAAGGTGTTCCTGCCCGGCGTCAGCTTCGAGATCGCGCCGGACGGCGCCTACGTGCCCCGCCTGCACAACGTGAAGCGGCTCGGCGTCGTCTGCACCTATGGCGGCTCGCGGATGACGACGTTCCTGGCCGGTGATCCGCCGCGCCGCTTCCTCAAGCGATCGATGCGAGCGAACTGCGCGCCCGGCGCGCCCATCGACTATCTCGCGCATTACGACATGGATCACACGAAGCCGGAGCGCCGCGCGGCGTTTTTGAACAAGGTCGCCGCGACGTTTTCGCGGTGGTAGAGGGGAGCTTAGCCCAGGCCCTACGCCCTGCCCTCGCGCTTCATGAGCCGCATCACCGCGCTCAGCGTCGCCTTGAGCGAGGCCATGACGATATTCGGGTCCATGCCGACCCCGTGCATGACGCGGTCGTCGGAATCGTGGATCTCGACGTAGCTCGCGGCGGTCGCGTTGGCGCCGCGGCCGACCGCGTGCTCGTGATAGTCGATGAAGGCGAACTCGACGCCGAACGCCTTCTTCAAGGCGTCGACGAAGGCGTCGACGGGGCCATTGCCTTCGCCTTCGATCGTGAAGGTGCTCCCGTCGGCCTTGCGCAGGGTCGCGACCAGCTCGCGGTTGTCGGGGCTGGTCGGGACCGTCTGCTGCTTGACGAGCGTCAGCGGCGCGTCATCGAGAAGATAGGTCTGGCGGAACAGCGCCCATAAGTCCGGCGAGGTCAATTCCTTGCCGTCCGCGTCCATCCGCTCCTGCGCTACCTTCGAGAACTCGACCTGGAGCGAGCGCGGCAGATCGAGGCCGTAATCGGCGCGCAGGATATAGGCCATGCCGCCCTTGCCGGACTGACTGTTGATGCGGATCACCGCCTCGTAGTCGCGCCCCACGTCCTTCGGGTCGATCGGCAGATAGGGCACCTGGAACAAGGGGTCGTTGCGCCTTTCCTGCGCCTCGAAGCCCTTCTTGATGGCGTCCTGATGCGAGCCGGAAAAGGCCGTGTAGACGAGCTCGCCGACATACGGGTGGCGCTGATGCACCGGCAACTGGTTGCAGTGCTCGACGACATCCTTGACCGCGTTGACGTCGTGCAGGTCGAGCCCCGGATCAACCCCTTGCGTGAAGAGGTTCAAGGCCATCGTGACGATGTCGACGTTGCCGGTCCGCTCGCCGTTGCCGAACAGCGTCCCCTCGACCCGATCGGCGCCGGCCATCAGCGCGAGCTCGGCCGCGGCGACCGCCGTGCCGCGGTCGTTGTGCGGATGGACCGAGAGGATGACGCTCGAACGGTCCGAGACGTGGCGGCCGAACCACTCGAACTGGTCGGCGTAGGTGTTGGGCGTCGCCATCTCGACGGTCGCCGGCAGATTGAGGATCAGCCGCTTTTCCGGCGTCGGCCGGATGACGTCCTTCACCGCCTCGCAGACCTCGAGCGCGAAGTCGAGTTCGGTGCCGGTGAAGCTCTCGGGCGAATATTCGAACTCAAATTCCGTGGCCGATGAAGCCTCCGCCAGCGCCTTGACCTGCTTCGCCGCGGCGACGGCGATGTCCCTCACGCCCTTGCGGTCGGTCTTGAACACGACTTCCCGTTGCAGGGTCGACGTCGAATTGTAGAAGTGCAGGACGACCTTCTTCGCGCCCTTGACCGCCTCGAAGGTGCGCTCGATCAATTCCGGCCGGCACTGGGTCAGGACCTGGATCGCGACGTCGTCGGGGATCGCGCCGCTCTCGATGATCGAGCGCACGAAATCGAAATCCGTCTGCGAGGCGGAGGGAAAGGCGACCTCGATCTCCTTGAAGCCCATGTTCACGAGCAACCGGAACATGCGGTTCTTGCGATCGACGCCCATCGGCTCGATCAGCGCCTGGTTGCCGTCGCGGAGATCGACCGAGCACCAGATCGGCGCCTTGTCGACGACGCGCGAGGGCCACTGGCGATCGGGCAGCGCGATCGGCTGGTACGCGCGGTACTTGGAAATGGGCATGACGGTCATGACGAACCTTTGGAAACGTTGCGGGCGGCCTCGGCTGATATGCGAGCGGCCCAGCCTGTTGTCTTTAGGAGATCGGAAGCGAAGATTAAGCGTCCCGGCGCGCGTCTAGAGCGCCGGGCGGCTAAGTTGCAGGTTCGTCGACCGCCTTCGCATGCGCGCCCTTCAATCAGAGATTTGCGAAAAAATCAACCGCCTTCGTTTCTACCCGCGAGCTGCCGCAACAGGCTCGACCGGGTTTCGTCGAGAATGGCGTTGGAAAGGATCGGGTCGCCGACAGCCCGGGCGCAAACCAGGGCGCCGACCATCGTCGCCGCAATTACGTGCGCCCGAGCTTGGCCGTCGGCCCCGCGAAAACGAGGGTCAAGATCGGCGAGCGCGCCCGTCATCTCATTGAAGCCCTCGGTCGCGACCGATCGGACCTCGTCGCCCATGCGACTTATCTCGGCGCCGAGTGCAGCAAAACTGCAGCCGGCGTCCGGATTGTCCCGGTGTTCGGGCGAAAGATAGGCGGAGATGAACGCGCTCAAACGCTCCTGCGGAGGCGCCGAGCGTACGCGACTCACGGTCGCTTTCAGCGCGGTCCGCATCGCAAAGCGGCAGGCCTCTGCGACCAGCCGATCCTTGGAAGCAAAGTGCTTGTAGAAGCCGCCGTGGGTGAGGCCGGCTGAGCCCATGAGCCCGTTCAGGCCGGTCGCGACGATCCCGTCCTCGCGGAATTTGGCGGCGGCGGCGGCGACGATCCGCGCCCGCGTATGGGCCGCCTCTTGGTTCGACTTGCGCATAAATTGATCCTAGCGGTTGACAAGATGATAATCGACATCTAATTAGATGTCGTTCGACATCTTTTTAGACCGCTTTTCGCTCGTATGAAGGAGGCCGGAATGAACCTGCATGGACGCGTCGCACTGGTGACCGGGGCCAACCGGGGTCTCGGACTTGCTCTCACAGGAGCGCTGCGCGCTGCGGGGGCGGAGAAAATCTACGCCGGCGTGCGAAATCCGAATGGAGCAGCGATCGAGGGGGCCGAGATCGTCCCGCTCGATGTCACCGAGCCAAACAGCGTTGCAGCCGCTGCCGCGCGGCTCCGCGACGTCGACCTTCTCATCAACAATGCTGGAATCTCGTTGCCGAGCCCAAGTCTCGCCGACAACTCCCTCGACCGGGCTCGATCGGTCATGGAGACGAACTTTTTCGGCGTCTGGGCCATGAGTCGGGCCTTCGCCCCGATCCTCAAGGCCAACGGCGGCGGAGCGATCGTGAACGTGCTCTCCGTTCTGTCGTGGCTGACGCTGGAAGGCACAGCCGGCTACAGCGCTTCGAAGGCCGTCGCCTGGGCGCTCACCAACAGCTTGCGCAAGGAGCTCAAGCCGCAGGGGACCCAAGTTCTCGCGGTTCATGTCGCCTACATGGACACGGACATGGCCGCTCGAATCGAGGGGCCGAAGGCCGCTCCGCGCGACATCGCCGAAATGATCATGCAGGCGATCCGCGAAGACCGGAACGAACTCTTGGCGGATGGGACAACCGTCTCCGTGAAGAGCGGCCTCAGCCTCGAGACCGCGCCCTATCTCTGAAGCCCGCAGCTCCGTAGCGGGCGATACGCCATGCCGCCGGCTCGTCGGGCGGCTTTTTCAGATCGCCTTCTCGAATTGCTGGATCGAGTCCAAGAGCGTCGTGCGGGCGGTCGTCATGTGCGCCTTGCAGCTTGCGGCGACCAGCGTCGCGTCGCGGCTTTGCAGCGCCTCGATGTAGGCCAGGTGTTCCCGGATCGCTGCGATGTTGCGCTCCCTTTCGTCCCGCTTGTTCCATTGATAATGGTAGTGGAAAATCATCGAAATGATATCGTAAAAACTGACGATGAAACGGTTGCGCGACGCGTCGTTGATGAACCGGTGAAACCGTTCGTCGAGCTCGGAAAAATCCCTGAAACGGACCTGGGCCTCCTCGAGCAGCGCGAGATGCTCCTGCCGGAGGAGCTCGAGCGTGCGCCAGGCGGCGTCGTTCTCCGGAAGCGACAGGAATCTTTGCGCCGAGCGCAATTCGAACATGACCCGCACCTCGAACAATTCCTCGGCGAAGTCGTTGGTGAAGCCCTTGAACATCCAGCCGCCGTTCGGCCGCTTGTCCAGAAGTCCGAACTGGCTGAACCGGCCGAGATAATCCCGGACGGCCGACGTCGAGACGCCGAACTGGCGCGCGAGGTCCAGACCGTTGATCTGCTGTCCCGGCTTGCAGTCGCCATCGAGAATCCACTGCATGAAGCGCTTTTCCACGATGTCGCTGACCGGCCTCGTCTCTCCCTCCGGGTAGCGGTCGCTCGGCAGCGGCCGCCGCGACAGCGTCTTGCGCTTGCCTTGACGGACGATTACGCCGGCCTCCGACAGGGCTCGGAATACGGCGCGGACCGTCGTGCGGCTCACGGCCAGGGTCGCGGCCCACGACGGCTCCGATCCGACCTCGGCCGCGATCCGATATCCTTCGAGCAGGGAAAGCGACCGGTTGTACGCCCGCTTGAAGACCGCATTCGTCTTCATGGGTTCTGTCCCTCCCCTGCTCTTCGCATTTGTACTTTTGAGTGCGACTCTAATATATAAAAAACAGGTTGACTTGTCGCGGCGCTTCGTCTCTTTTTCGATAATAAACAAAAAAGGAAAGGTGGCGGAGACGTTGCGCGCGCTGCAGTGCCTGGAGCCTGGAAGGCTCAGCGTCGTTGATCGGCCGAGGCCCGCGCCCGGGCCGGGCGAAGCGCTGGTCAGGATTCGCCGCGCCGGCGTGTGCGGGACCGACCTCCACATCTACGAGGGGTCTCACCCCTTCCTCGAGTATCCGCGCGTCATTGGGCATGAACTGTCCGGCGAGATCGCCGAGGCCGGCCCGGGCTCGTCATGGAAACCGGGTCAGCAGGTCTATGTCATTCCCTATCTGGCCTGCCGCGCCTGCGTGGCGTGCCGCCGCGGCAAAACCAATTGCTGCCAAAATATCCGCGTGCTCGGCGTGCATGTCGACGGGGGCATGGCCGATTATGTCTCGGCGCCCGACGCCAATCTCGCGGCGGCTGACGGCGTCTCGCTCGACGAGGCCGCCATGGTCGAGTTTCTGTCGATCGGCGCGCATGCGCTGCGACGGGCGAATCCGAGGGCGGGAGACCGGACCCTCGTCGTCGGCGCGGGTCCGATCGGCATCGGGTGCAGCCTCTTCGCCCGACTGCGCGGCGCCGAGGTCACTGTCCTCGACAAGCGCCAGGACCGCCTCGACTTCTCATTGAAAAGCATCGGGGTCGCTCATGCCGTCCCGGCGGACGGGAAGCAATCGGAAGCGCTATCCGCCTTGACGGGGGGCGACTTCTTCGACGTGGTCATCGACGCGACCGGCAACGCGCAAGCCATGATGGCGGGCCTGAGCTACGTCGCCCACGGCGGGACGTATGTCCTCGTCAGCGTGGTTCGCGAAGTAATCTCGTTCGAGGATCCCGAGTTTCACAAGCGCGAGACGACGCTGCTCGCCAGCCGAAACGCGACGACCGAGGATTTTCTCGAAGTGTTCCGCGCGATGCGCCAAGGCCTCGTGCCGACCGAGGCCCTTTTGACCCACCGCGCGCGCCTGGAGGACTCGCCGGAGCAATTTCCCCTTTGGATCGCCCCCGAAACCGGCGTAATCAAAGCGATGATCGAGATCTGACGGCGTCGACGTCGTCGTGACGAGGCACCCCTCCGGACAACCGGAGATGCAAACGGGAGACGAGAGCGAACCTGCTCTCAAAACAATGGAGGAACCCCATGAAGACGTTGGTTATCGCCACCGCGGTCGCCATGGCCGCCGCGCTCAGCGCGCCGGCTTACGCCGTCGCCGCCGAACCGACGATCCCGATCATCGTCAAGGACACCACCTCGGGCTACTGGCAGATCGTGTTCGCCGGCGCCCGCCAGGCCGCAAAGGATCTCGGCGTCAAAGTCCCCGAACTCGGCGCCCAGTCCGAGTCCGACATCAACGGCGAGATTACGATCCTCGAGAACGCGGTCGCCGAAAAGCCCGCCGCGGTCGTGATCGCCCCAACTCAGTTCAAGGCGCTGGGCAAGCCGATCGACGAGGCGGCGAAGAAGGTGCCGATCATCGGCATCGATTCCGTGGCGGATTCCAAGGCCTTCACCTCGTTCCTCACCACCGACAACGTGCAGGGCGGCCGCCTCGCCGCCGATGGCATGGCCGCGGCGATCAAGGAGAAATACGGCAAGGCCGAAGGCGAAGTCGCGCTCATCACCCATCTGCCCGGCGTGGGGTCGCTCGAGGCCCGGAACAAAGGCTTCAAGGAGGAGCTGGCGGCCAAATATCCCGGCCTGAAGCTGGTGGCGGACAAGGTCTCTGACGGCAACGCCACGACCGGCCTCAACATCATGACCGACCTGATCACCGCCATGCCGAACCTGCGCGGGGTGTTCGCCGACAATCTCATCCAGTGCCAGGGCGCGAGCCAGGCGGTCGCGGAGAACAAGAAGGGCGATACGATCAAGCTCGTCTGCTTCGACTCTGACGACAAGCTGATCGAGTATCTCAAGAGCGGCGTGATCACCGCGCTCCTCCTGCAGGACCCCTATCGGATGGGCTACGACGGCATTAAGACCGCGCTCGCCGCCTCCAAGGGCGAGAAGGTCGAGGCCTTCGTCGACACTGGCGCGAACCTCGTCACCAAGGCCAATATGGACAATCCGAAGGAGCACAAGCTGCTCTATCCGCCGAAGTGATTCGGCGTCGGGCGCGCCGAGCCGTCGGCGCGCCCTCATACCCCCAAAAAGCTGTATTCACGAGCGGGCGCAGGCCAGAACGTCTTGCGCAACGTCGGAGCGCGGCGGATGATGTACGCCTGAATCAAGAAAGATTCGCCCAAGAGCGCGACCATGGTCTCAGTTGTCGCCGCCGTCCCGACCGATGGCGCGCCGTTGTTCGCATTACGCAAGCCCGACAAGCGTTTCGCCGCAACTCACGTCCTCAGGGTCGTGGTCGGCAAGTGGCTCAATCGCGACGCGAAGCTCTTCATCTTCGATGAGCCGACGGCCGGCGAGGACGTCGAGGCCAAGGCGGAGATCTATCGCCTGCTGGCCTCCCTACTCGCGAAGGCCCCGGCGTCGTTATGATCTCGTCTCGTCTTCCCGACGACGATGAGCTCGCCGACACCCTGTTCGGGCGCGCGGACTACCCAGGAAATATTGCTCACCGAGGCCATCGGCGCTTAGGGCGCCGCGCGGAGTCCAGTGGAAATGACGGATCAGAGCATCCACACGATCTCTCAGAGTGAACGGCGCAGCCATCGGCTGAACGTGCTGCTCGGCCTCACTCTACTCGTTCTGCTGCTCGTCTTATGGCTCGCGCTGTCGTTCGCGACCACGACCTTCTGGACCGCGAACAACATGTCCAATCTCCTGCGCCAGGGGGCGATGATCGCGATCCTGGCGATCGGCGAGACCTTCACCATCATCACCGGCGGCATCGATCTTTCGGTCGGCGCGATCGCCGGCTTCATCTCGATGACGGTCGCCCTGTTGCTCGCCAACCATCTCGGCTTCGCCTCGTCCGTCGCCGGCGCCGTCGCGATCTCGCTCGCGATCGGCGTCTTGATCGGCCTCTTCCACGCCTTCGGCGTCACGCAGATGGGTCTACCCCCGTTCATCATGACGCTGGCGACGATGTACGCGCTGCGCGGCATCGGCTTTCTCATCACCAACGGCGCGACGATTTCGGTCGACAACGACGCCTTCACCGGCTTCTCGCGCGCGAGCTTCCTCGGCTTTCCCTGGACGGATGGGACGTGGTTCGCGATGCCGGCGCTGTTCTGGATGGTCCTCGTCGTCGCAGCCCCTCTTTATATCCTCCTCACCAAGTACGCTTGGGGCCGCTATCTCCTCGTAATCGGTTCGAACAAGGAGGCCGCGCTTCTCTCCGGCGTCAACGTCACGGCGATGATGTATCTTGCCTACATCATATCGGCCTTCTGCGCCGCCATCGTCGGCATTCTACTCGCGATGCGGATCGGCATCGGCAATCCGGGCCAGGCCGACGGGTGGGAATTGCAGGCGATCGCCTCGTCGGTCATCGGCGGCACCAGCCTCTTCGGCGGGGTCGGCACGGTGCCCGGACCCCTGATCGGCTCCTTCATCCTGACGACGTTCAACAACGGCGCGAACCTGCTCAACCTCAATCCGTTCTGGCAGCGCATCGTCACCGGGGCGCTCATCATCATCGTCGTCTATTTCGACACTTTGCGGCGAAGGAGGCGCTGAGCGTCACGAATTGCGGGCTGAATTCTTACCGCCGAGGCTGCTTCTCACCGGCGCGATCGGGTCGCCGCGCTTGAACGGCTTGGAGCGCGTCGAACGCGTGAATCCAATCGAAGTCTTTCGGGAATTGCGCCACGTGTTCGTTCCGCAGCGCCGCCTGAGCAGGATTGAACGGCACGGGAACTCTGTCAATGGGTTGGCGGGATGCCTCTGAATTTGCCGCTCCAGCCATGACGCGCGACCCTCTCGCCTCGGGCGATCTCATCGCCGATCGCCGCTACGCCTACGGCAAGGCGGCGGCTGAGGACAGCAACTGGGCCGCGGCTGCGGAGATGTTCGCTCAGGCCGCCGAGCAGGCGCCGAACTGGGCGGCGGCGTGGTTCGCGCTCGGGGAGGCGCGCGAGAAGCTCAAGGACGCCGAGGGCGCCGCGGACGCCTTTCGCGCGGCGCTTGCCGCCGATCCTTCCGACCGGCAAGGGGCCGCGGCGCGGCTTGCGCTCCTCGGCATGGGCGTAACGCCAGACGTCCTTCCGCAAGCCTATGTGGCGCGGCTCTTCGACGATTACGCGCCGCGTTTCGACGCCCATCTCACCAAGAACCTCGGCTATTGCGGACCAGCGCTGATCGGCGGCGCCTTGACGCGCGCCGCGCCCGGGCGCCGCTTCGGACACGCGCTCGATCTCGGCTGCGGCACCGGCCTCATGGGCGAAGCGATCCGCGCTCGCGCCGACCGTCTGACCGGCGTCGACCTGTCGCCCGCCATGATCGCCAAAGCGCGCGAGCGGGGCCTCTATGACGCGCTCGAAGCCGCCGAGGCGACCGCTTTCCTGCTAGGTTCCGCGCCCGGCGCGTTCGACTGCATTCTGGCGGCCGACGCGCTCTGCTACTTCGGCGACCTTGCGCCGGTGTTTGCTGCCGTGGCCCGCGCGCTGGCTCGAAACGGCCTCTTGTCCCTCACGGTCGAGGCGTTCGAAGGCGACGGCTTCCGGTTGCAGACGACAATGCGGTTCGCCCACGCGCGCGAATATGTCGAAAGGAGCGCGCGCGACGCCGGCTTTGCTCCGCTGCTCATTCTGCCGGTCTCGACCCGCCGCGAGGCGGGCGTCGAAGCGCCGGGCCTTGTCAGCGTATTCGAGGCGCGCGACTGACCTGAGCCGATAGGCTCGCGCCTGAAAGCCATCCCGGCGCCGGCGGACTCGCACCGCCGGTCGTGGGACAGCGCTCATTGCGCACGTCTTGCCGGCGCCGCCTTTCGACGGCCTTCTCGCCGGTCTTTCAGGGACCGCGTGGTGACATTTAACTTGGCCTGACCACTTGACCATCTGGCGTGGTTCTACGAGCTTTCGAATTCGCCCTTTGAATCCGGTCGACCCGCCCTCCGCTCATCATTCCCGTTTGCGCTGGCCCGGTGATTAAAAATGAATTAAGAGTGCGCTTTCACCGATGGCCATGACGCCATCGCGAGGTCAAGGGGTTTTGGGGGGAAATGGACATGTCCGCCGCCGCGCTCGACAGCGCTCGTCTGGCGACGCCCAAGATTGCCGAGCCTCCACTCAAGTTGCTCGCCCATATTCCGGGCACCGACGGCTTGCCGGTCCTGGGATCGACGCTTGCGCTCCTCGCCGATCCCAAGCACGAGGTGGAGCGCATGGCCGCGCGCTTCGGCCCCGTTCACCGCACCCGCGCGTTCGGCTTCCGCACGATCTCGCTGCTCGGCCCGGAGGCGAACGAATTCGTCCTGTTCGATCCGGCGAAGATTTTTTCCTCGTTTCACGGCCTGAGCGGCATGCTCGAGCGCCTTTTTCCGCGCGGGCTGGCGCTGCTCGATTTCGATGAGCACCGCCTGCACCGCCGGGCCTTGTCGGTCGCATTCAAGGCGGGGCCGATGAAGGCCTATCTCGAGAGCCTCAATCGCGGCATCGCCTGCGGCATCGCCGGCTGGAAGTCCCGTTCGCGCGACATGCTGTTCTATCCGGCGATCAAGCAACTGACGCTCGATCTCGCTGCAGTGTCGTTTCTCGGCGCCGAACTTGGTCCGGATGTCGCGAAGCTGAAGCGCGCCTTCACCGACATGGTGGCGGCCATCGTCGGCATCGTGCGCAAGCCAATTCCCGGCACGCGCATGGCCCGGGGCGTGAAGGGCCGCGCTTTCATGATCGATTATTTCAGCCGCCAGATCGACGCGCGTCGCGCGAGCGACGGCGCCGACATCTTCACCCAACTCTGCAAGGCGACCACCGACGACGGCGCGTTGCTGACGCCCCAACAGGTCGTGGACCACATGAGCTTCCTCATGATGGCCGCGCACGACACGCTGACCTCGTCGCTGACCTCCTTCATCTGGTTCCTGAGCGCAAACCCCGACTGGCAGGACAGGTTGCGCGTCGAAGTTCAGTCGCTCGGCCTCAAGGGCGAGCCCCTCCCCTACGATCGGCTCGACGACATGCCGTTGACGGAAATGGCGTACAAGGAGGCGATGCGCCTCATTCCGCCGGCGTCGCTGGTTTCGCGCTGCGTCATGCGCGATACAGAGTTCGCCGGGTATAAACTTCCGGAAGGGTCGCGCGTCAGCGTCCATATGCTCTTCACCCATCACATGCCAGAAATCTGGCCGGAACCGCAGGAGTTCGACCCGCTGCGCTTCACCGACGAGGCTTCGCGCGGCCGGCACAAGTTCGCGTACGCGCCCTTCGGCGGAGGCGCGCACATGTGCCTCGGCCTGCATTTCGCGTATATGCAGGCGAAATGCTTCGCCTACCATTTTCTGTCGACGACGAACGTCTCCGTGCCGGCCGGATACAAACCGGACTGGAAGCTTTGGCCCCTTCCTCACCCGCGCGACGGACTGCGCGTGCGCCTGGCGCCGCTTGGCTGAAAGGCCCGCAATCGCCCCTCATGGGCCGTCGGGATCGGCAAGCGCGGATCGGCGCAAATTCATCGTGTCAGATGAGGCTTTGCTTCACTATTTCCGATACTTACGTCAGTCTCATGGAAATCTACATTAGAAACAGCCCGGCGCAGAGGCCCGGTAGCCCGCCGGCCGTTCGAGACAAACAGGATGCCCCCAACTGAGTCGGAAAAGGCGCCGCAAGTCCTTGGAATCCCGCGAAACGCGTCCGAAAATGGCTGGCCAGCTCGATCAGATGCGCTGGTGGCGCGAGCGCAGGATCGCCGCGTTCAATTCGCCGCCGAATACGAACAGGAGCGCCACCCAATAGAGATAGACGAGAGCGATCATCACCGAGGCGAGGCCCGCATAGGTCGAGATGTAGTTGCGTAGGTACTCGCTCAGATAGGCGCCGAACAACTCCCCGAAAACGATGCTGGCTATGAACGTGAGCGCGACACCCGGCACGAGATCGACAAGCCTCGGCCGGTGCGCGGGCAGGATGAGATGCGCCGCGAACAGCGAGATCGCCAGCATGAGCCCAGCGATCCCGAGGCGGACGAAGGTCAGGAGTTCACGCGAAGCGGCCACCCACGGCAGGTACGCGCTTAGCGCATCGAGAATGAGCGGCCCGAGCACGACCAGAAACGCGAGCGCGAGCAGCGCGAGCGAACCGACCAGCACCAGCCCGAGCGACTGGATTCTGAGAAGCCACCACGGCCGCCTCTCCACGAGCCCGTAGGCGCGGTTGAGCCCGACCCGCAGCGCCTCGATCGCGCTCGAGGCGAAATAGAACGAAAAGACTGCGCCCAGGGTCAGGAGGCCGCCACTGCGCGGCGTCGTCAGGACCCGCTCGACTTCGCCCGCGATCGGCTCCGCGACGACCTTGGGCCATTCCGCGAACACGAGATTCGCCGCCTCTTTCGCGAGCTCGGCCGAGCCGAAGAAGAAGCTCGCCAGCGCCGCGACGAAAATGAGGAACGGAAATAACGAGGTGAGCAGGGTGAGCCCGATGTAGCTGGCGATCGCCCAGCCGTCGTCGGCGGCAAACTTCTCGCTGGCGCTCCACAGGATGGCGATGAACTTCCGCAAAGTCTCCGCTCTCGCGTTCCCGCGCCCTCGACTCAATCATTGTGGGCGCTGGCATTGTGGGCGCTGGCCGCCCCGAACGCCACCCGCGGGTCCCGCCTATTTCCCGCTCATGACGCCAAAAAGACGCATTGCAAGAGCCGAGGCGGCGACGCATTGTGCAGTGCGAAAGCGCTGACTCCAGGAGCAATCCCCATGACCCTCGACGACCTCGCGAGCCAGGCCCAATACGCGGCCGAGGGCCTGCTGGAATGCGCGGTGACCGCCATGCGCGGCCGGGTCAGCGCCTACGGCAAGCTCAACGCCGCCAAGATCGAGACCGAACAGCACGCGGCGCACGGTCTCGCCTGGCTTGCAACCTACGTCGAGGCGATCAAGGAGATGGCGGCTTACGCCCGGCGCATGCACGAAGAAGGCCGGCTCGGCGACACCGAGGAGCTCCTGACCCGCATCGGGCTCGGCGAATATCTGGCGCAGATCTTCGGCGGCATCCCGATGAACCAGGGCGAGATCGTGCGCCTTGCCGATTTCGGGCTGGAGGAATCCGACATCGAGCCGTTCCGGGACGAGCCGGTGATCGACGCCTTGATCAAGTCCGGCAACACCGCCGACAACCGCGCCGCGCTCGCCGCCGTCATCAAGGACGCGCACGAGGGCGCGATCGGCGACCCCGGCCTCGACGACACGTTCGAGGCGATCCGGGGCGAGATGCGCCGCTTCGCCGACGCCGAGGTCGTCCCTTACGCGCAGACGTGGCATCGGACCAACGCCTATATCCCGCTCGAAGTCATCTCGGGCTTATCGCAAATGGGCGTGTTCGGCCTCACCATCCCCGAGGCTCATGGCGGCATGGGCCTCGGCAAAGTCGCGATGTGCGTCGTCTCGGAGGAATTGTCGCGCGGCTATATCGGCGTCGGCTCGCTCGGCACCCGCTCCGAGATCGCCGCCGAACTCATCCTCGTCGGCGGCACGGAGGCGCAGAAGCAGAAATACCTGCCGAAGATCGCGAGCGGCGAGATCCTGCCGACCGCCGTCTTCACCGAGCCGAACACCGGCTCGGACTTGGCGTCCTTGCGCACGCGCGCGACACGCGAGGGCGACCACTACGTCGTCAAGGGCGCGAAGACCTGGATCACCCATCCGGTCCGGGCGGACCTGATGACGCTGCTCGTTCGCACCAACCCGCACGAGCGCGGCTACAAGGGCCTCTCGATGTTTCTGGCCGAGAAGCCGCGCGGAACCGACGCCGACCCGTTCCCGGCCAAGGGCATGTCGGGCGGCGAGATCGAAGTGCTCGGCTACCGCGGCATGAAGGAATACGAGATCGCCTTCGACGGCTTTACGGTTCCGGTCGACGCGCTGCTCGGCGGCGTCGAGGGGGAGGGCTTCAAGCAATTGATGGAGACCTTCGAGTCGGCCCGCATCCAGACGGCGGCGCGAGCCGTCGGCGTCGCGCAATCGGCCTTCGAGCTCGGCCTGCGCTACGCCAAGGAGCGCGTGCAGTTCGGCAAGACCCTGATCCATTTCCCCCGCGTTGCCGACAAGCTGGCGATGATGGCGGTCGAAATCCACATCGCCCGCCAGATCACCTATTTCGCCGGCCGCGCCAAGGACGCCGGGCGGCGCTGCGATCTCGAAGCGGGCATGGCGAAGCTTCTGGGCGCCCGCGTCGCCTGGGCCGCGGCCGACAACGCGCTCCAGATCCACGGCGGCAACGGCTTTGCGCTCGAATACCCGATCTCGCGCGTGCTCTGCGACGCGCGCATCCTCAACATTTTCGAAGGCGCCGCAGAGATTCAGGCGCAGGTGATCGCGCGACGGCTCCTGGAAGGGGGAAACTGACGGCCCGCGTTCGCTAGACGCCGCCGCTCGCGTTTGCGCCCGCCCGGAACGCGCGATAGAAAGCCAAAGACGGGGATGTTTGCATGTCCGGCGGCGTCTTCATCAGTTATCGGGCCGAGGATTCAGCCGCTTGGGCGGATCGGATTTGCGAACGGCTGAGCGGCTCGTTCGGGCGCGACCACGTCACGTTATTGCCCATGGCGCCGATTTCGCGAGAGCTCACGGACCGCGTCGGACAATCACACGCCCTCGTCGTGCTCATCGGCAAAACCTGGCTCATGAAGACGCTCGACGATCCCAACGATCCCGTGCGCATCGCGATCGAAGCGGCGATCTTTCGCAAAATCCGCGTCATTCCGGTTCTGGTCGATGGAGCGTCGATGCCTCAGGCTGGCACTCTGCCGGAATCGCTGAAGGGACTGGCGCGGCTCCAACCGATTGAACTGTCCTCCGGACGCTTCGACTCCGACATGGAGCGGCTGGAGGAAGCGCTGCGCAATCGACCCATCAATCTTTCCGGTGCGCGCCCTGTCAAGCTCCCTCTTCCCGACCTGTCCGACGAAAGGGTGATGGGTGTGAAGCGTTTCGCACCTGCGGCCGACGAGAAGACCGCGAGGAAATCCGCCGCCAAGAAAAAGCCGGCAAAGAAGGCCGCGGCGAAGACAACAGCGCGCAGGAGCGTCACGAAAAAGGCCGCGCGAAAGAGCACGGCGAAGAAGGTCGCGGCGAAGAAGACCGCCGCCATGAAGAGCGCGGCAAAGAAGCCCGCGGCAAAGAAGCCGGCAGCCAAGAAAGCCGCGAGGCCGGCGCCCGCGGAGCGGGACGCCGCGCTCGCCCAACCGCGCGGCGCCGTCAATCAAGACCTCTCGGTCGAGGAGATGAAGCATTTCGCGTTGGCGCGCGTCGCCAAGGCTCCCCCCGACGCGGATCGTCCGGGCGCCCGCGCCGAAAACGCCCAATCCGCCGATTCGGTCGAGGAGGTCGTCGAATGCTCCGTCTTCGGTCCCCCTGCGGCGCCGCCCGGCGGCACGGTCCTCATCCAGGTGTTTTTGCATCTGTCGGACCAGGCGGAACGCGCGAGTTTCCTCGCGACCACGATGGACTCGTCCGCCAAGCTGAAGGGGACGAAGTCCCTCGACTTGCCGCTGAAGCGCGGCGCCCGGGTCGAGATCGCTCTTGTCGCCAACGGGCTCACGGTCGACGAGCCCGTGCAAAGCGTCGTGTGGCGGGGTGAGCCGGCATATTGCCAATTTCTGGCGACGGTCCCGGCGGGCACGAGCGGGCAGAGCTTCTTTCCGGTCGTGCGCGTGAGCGTCGATGGGAAACTCATCGGACCGATAAAATTCCGCCTGTCGTCGGACGCCACCGCGTCAAGCCCGACATCAGAGCCCCTGGGCGACCATGCGGGCCCGTATAAGTATGCATTCGTGTCTTACGCCACGAAAGATCGGAAGGAGGTCCTGAAGCGCGTGCAGATGCTGGAAGTCATGAAAACCAAATTCTTCCAGGACATCTTGTCGCTCGACCCCGGCGACCGCTGGGAGAAAAAGCTCTACGAAAATATCGATCGCTGCGACCTGTTCCTGCTGTTTTGGTCAAAAGCGGCGAAAGAGTCGCAATGGGTCATCAAGGAAGCCGAATACGCGCTCACCCACCAGCAGAAAAATCCACAGTCCGAGCCCGATCTCGTGCCGGTCGTCCTGGAGCAAAATGTGCTGCCGCCGCCAAGCCTGTCCGCGTTCCACTTCAACGATCGAGTTCAATATCTCATTTCGCTCATGCCTTAGCGCTGCGCCCTCCAGCGCCATTCGGCGAGCCTTAAGCCCCGATCGGCAGATGCGCGCGAACAGCGTGCACGAACCTCGCCCGATCGGAGGGCTCGCACACATGGAGCGCGAGCTTCTCGCAGAAATCGTCGGGGGTATGCGCCTCGGTCGCCGCCCTCGCAACGAGGATCTTGGCGACCGGGCCGATATGCTGCGCGAGCAAGACCCTGATCGCCTCGAACTCGTGTGTCCCCGCCCCGACGATCGGCGAGGTATGGACCGCTTCGTCTGCCGGCGCCGGTTTCGGCGGGAGCGCGCGGGCGGCGACTTGAACTGCGCTTGGAGGAGTCGCGGCGTCGTTCGCCGAAGGCGCGCGGCTCACGCGCTCAATCGCCGCGGAATTCCCCAAAACCGTGCGGATCGTTCGCGCCAATGTGCTCAAGCCCGCATCATGGTCGGGAAAAATGTCGATCCACTGACACGTCGCCAGCTCATAGCGCAGCGCGCCGTCGGGATTGACCAGGGAAAGCCGGACCGGGAAGACCGGCTTTTCGAACGAATCGGTCAGCGCCAATTCCTTCCTGATCTCGTGCGATTTCGCCGAGTTTTCTGAAAAAAGGAACACGACGGCCTTTGCGCGCTCGAGCGCGCCGACGATCGCCTCCTGATAGTTCTCGCCCGGAGCAACGTCGCGAAGGGAGATCCAACATGCAACCCCGGCCCGCTCCAGAAACTGAACGATCACGCGCGCCTCCGCTCCGTCCTTGGAGGCGAAACATACGAAAGCGCGCGAATTGTCGTCTGGCGCGACATCCGCGGGCTCTTTCTGGAAATCCCTGATGCAGATCATGACGACCCCCCTGGTCGACCAGCCTTTAAGCGCCGCTCCTTGAAGGCCTCCCCCAAAGCGCGTCCCACATAAGACCTTTGTCTAGACCGATTCGCAGTGACAGCGCTCACATTTCCGATGCGCGACGCGCTTTTTCTTAGGCGAACGCGAGGAAGGCCCCCCAAATGAGCGTCCTCCCCTGCCCCGGGCGCGCGTGTTACGATGATTCTGCGGGCGCCAGGGGGACTTTCGCGCCGGTTAAGCGAATTGCCGGGGGGCGGTTTTCATGAACTTGCGGGTGAAGTTCAATCTCGTCGTTTTTGCTACCTTCGCCGTCTGTTTTCTGGCGGTTGCGCTGCTGCTTTACCAGGTTTTCGTCGGCTATGCGCGCGATCAGGTCCTGCAAAACGCTCGCATCATGATGACATCGGCGAATGCAATCCGCGAGTACACGGCCAGCGAACTCACCTCCCTGCTTCCGATCGAGTTCCACGGCAAATTCGTCGCGGAGACGGTCCCGGCTTACGCCGCGCAAAAAAATTTCAAGCATTTTCGGTCGGTCATGCCCGGCTACAGCTATCGGGAGCCGGCGCTCAATCCAACCAATCTCACGGATCGCGCGCTCGATTGGGAAGGCGACATCATCGAGGAGTTCCGCAACGATCCGGCGAAGCAGGAGCTTGTGTCGGAGCGCGATACGCCGGACGGGCGTATGCTGAATTTGTCGCGGCCAATTTCCGTGACGAAGGAGGTCTGCCTCGAATGCCACAGCGTTCCAGCGGCCGCGCCGGCGGCGTTGACGGAACCTACGGAACGACCAACGGCTTCGGCTGGAAGCTCAACGACACCGTCGGCGCGCAGATCGTGTCGGTCCCGATGACGATTCCGCTGAAATTCGCCCGCGACGCCTACGTCAAATTCCTGATCGGCTCCTTGGGAGTGGCCGCGATTGTCGCTGTGATCCTGAACGTCCTCCTGCATTATCTCGTGATCGCTCCGGCCAAGCGCCTGACGAAGATGGCCGACGCCGTCAGCCTGGGCGAGGAGGACGTCGAATCCTACGTCAAGCCCGGCAGGGACGAGATCTCGTCGCTCTCCGTTTCGTTCAATCGCATGCGCGAAAGCCTCAGGCTCGCGATGGGGATGACGAACTGAGCGCTGGGCCGCCGCCTCGAAAAGGGGGCCGGCGTCGATCCGGCCGGCCCCCAAAAGGCGTCTAATAGCGCGGCTAGATCTTCTCGATCCGAACGTGCGCCGTGCCCGCGTCGCGGAAACCGAGCACGCCGGCGGCAGCGGTCGATACGTCGATGATGCGCCCGCGAATGAATGGGCCCCGGTCGACGATCTTCACAATGGCGCTGCGCCCGTTGTCGAGATTGATAACCTTCACCTCGGTTCCCAATGGCAGCGTCTTGTGCGCCGCAATCAGCCCGCCAAAATGTGGATTCTGATAATATGAAGCTATACCTTGCTCTGCGGCCGAAGCCGCGGTCGTAAATCCAGATATTATCGCACAGGTAAATATGATTTCCCGCATCCAGTAAGCCTCATTGTTGACCACGATACTCGACTCATCTGGCGGCAAGATGGGGCAAAAAAAAGGCGACGCAAAATTAGCTGCGTCAACTTAAATCAGAACTTGACCGGATGGTCAGATTTAGCCTGCGCCGCAAAACCGCTCTAAACTGGCGCTTTCGCAGCCACAGGATTCAGAAACAGCAGCCAGGGAGGAGCCCCAGAAATGAAAGTTCTCATCATCGGCGCGGCCGGCATGATCGGGCGCAAGCTCTGCCAGCGCCTCGCGCGCGACGGGCGCCTCGCCGGGAAACCGATCGAGGAAGCGCGCCTCGTGGACATCGTCGCGCCGGCGCCGATCGAGGCCCCGTTTCCAGTTTCCCTGGAGGCCTGCGACATCGCCGCGGCTTACGTCCCGCCCAAACTGGCCGCGGGCCGCCCAGACATGATTTTCCTGTTGGCGTCGGTCGTATCGGGCGAAGCGGAAGCGGATTTCGACAAGGGCTACGCGATCAATCTCGGGGGAACGCACGCCCTCTTCGAGGCCATCCGGCGCGAGCACATTCTCAGCGGCGGCGCCTATCGCCCCCGCCTCATCTTCACCTCGTCGATCGCCGTCTACGGCGCGCCTTTTCCGGACGTGATCGGCGACGACTTCCTCGCCGCGCCGTTGACCAGCTACGGAACTCAGAAAGCCATGTGCGAGCTCATGCTCGGCGACTACTCGCGGCGCGGCTTCTTCGACGGGATCGGGCTCAGGCTGCCGACCATCTGCGTCAGGCCCGGCGCTCCGAACCGGGCGGCGTCGGGCTTCTTCTCGGGCATCATTCGCGAGCCGCTCGCGGGAAAGGCGGCGATCCTGCCGGTCGGCGACGACGTCCGCCATTGGCACGCCTCGCCCCGGTCGGCGATCGGCTTCCTCCTGCACGCCGCGGAACTCGACAGCGCCGACCTCGGCGCCCGGCGGACGCTCAACCTGCCCGGCGTGTCGGCGACGGTCGGCGAGCAGATCGAGGCCTTGCGGAGCGTCGCCGGCGACAAGGCGGCGAGGCTTATCCGCCGGGAGCCCGACGAGACGATCGGGCGCATCGTCGCGGGCTGGCCGAGAGCCTTTGACCCCGCTCGAGCGAAGGCGCTCGGTTTTCGTGCGGACGCCGATTTTTCGGCTATAATTCGAGTTTACATGGAAGACGATGCATGAAGGCTCACGAGGTGGACGAATGTTGGATCTGCCGGCTCGACGCCTGATCCGGGCGGAGTTCCCGGAGCGCGTCGCCGCGTCGCCGCACGAACCATGCGCCGCGGGGTCGCGGCCATGCGGACCCGGTCTGGCGAGCCGCGTGCTGATTATCACGATCGGCTTCGTCCTCCTGGCGATGGGGCTCTTCTACGCGACCCGCCTCGCCGTCTATCGCGAGACCTGGCTTCACAACAGGCTCACGATGGCGCGCGCCGCGATGGACGTTTTCGATCCGCGAGACGCGAACGCGCCGCCCGAGGATCTCGCCAACAAGATCCTGAAGGCGGTCGGCGTGAGGTCGATCGCGATCGTCGGACCTGAGGGGCGGCGCGAAATCGCGATCCAGGAAGCGGCGTCCGAGCACGTTGAAACGGTCGGGTTGAACGACGATTTCATCGCCTCGCTTCAGGACGCGTTTCAGGCGCTCGTCTCCCCTCCACACCAGATCATCAAAGTTTCAGACGCCCTGCCCGCCGGCGCCGGCGTCATCGAAGTCGTCTTCGACGAGACGCCGCTGATCGAAGGGATGTGGCGGGTTTCGCGGACTTTCCTCAACATTTCGCTCATGATCGCCGCCGTCGTGTCCTGCGTGCTATGGGCGGCCCTCTGGCAGATGGTGCTGAGGCCCGTGCGGCGGCTGACTTCGAACATCATCGCCTTTGGCGAGAGCCCGCAGGACGTCGCGCGCGTCATTACGCCGGGCGGGCGGCGCGACGAGATCGGGCGCGCGGAGCGGGCGCTTGCGGCGATGCAGAACTCGCTCGCCCACGAACTTGCGCAGCGCAAGCGCCTGGCCGAGCTCGGCATGGCGGTTGCGCGCATCAATCACGACCTGCGCAATATCCTGACCGCCGCGCAGCTCATCTCGGACCGCCTCGCGACCATTCCCGACCCGCTCGCGCAACGGCTCGCGCCCCGGCTGGTTGCGACGCTCGATCGGGCGATCCAGTTCTGTCAGGCGACGCTCACCTACAGCGCCGCGCGCGAGCAGGCCCCGGCCCGCCGCCGGTTCGATCTCAGCGAGATGGTCGGCCAGGTCGTCGAATTGGCGCAGGCGGAAAACGGCGATGCGATCGACTATAAGATCGACATTCCGCCGCGTTTCGACCTCCACGCCGATCCCGACCACGTGCTGCGCGTGCTCGAAAATTTGGCCCGCAACGCCGCCCAGGCCTTGATGGCGAGAGGCTCGGAGGGCGGCCGGCCCAAATCCATCCGCTTCGCGGCCATCCGGACGGACGGCCTGGCGCTGATCGAGATCAGCGACACGGGGCCCGGCTTTCCCGCCGACCAAAGCGAGCGGATCTTCGAGCCGTTCCACAAATCGACGAGCGAGATCGGCGCAGGGCTCGGCCTTGCGATCGCCGCCGATCTCGTGGCGCGCAACGGAGGCTCGATCGCGCTCGCGCCCGCCAAGTCGGACGACTTCTATTGCGGCGCGCGCTTCCTCATCAAGCTCCCTACGCCCGAGCGGGCGACACGAAAACTGACGCGCGTCGCGCCCGAGGCGTGACACGCAAAGCTCTCCGGCTTTCGTCCGGCCCCGCGCTCCATTATGACTGCACGCGGCGCCCATCCCGGCGACGGGCTCGAAGCGAAGCGTGAGGGAAAGATGAGCGTCTCCGTCGCCAAATCCGCGCGAACGCGGACCATTGCGTTCCTGTCTTCCGGCGCGCGGGAAGCGGACGAGGCGCTGAGGAGGCTGGTCGCGCTCTACGGCGACGCCCCGCTCAAAGAGGCGGACGTGATCGTCGCGCTCGGCGGCGACGGCCTCATGCTCCAGACCCTGCACCGCACGATGGACGCGCCGAAGCCGATCTACGGCATGAACCGCGGCTCGGTCGGCTTCCTCATGAACGAATATTCCGAGCACGGCCTGCGCGAGAGACTGGCGGCCGCCAAGCCGTCGATCATCCACCCGCTTTTCATGCGCGCGCGAGACGTCCACGGGGCGGAGACCACGGCGCGCGCCATCAACGAGGTGTCGCTTCTCCGCCAGACCTACCAGGCGGCCAAGCTCAGGATCGAGGTCGACGAGGCGACGAGGCTCAGCGAGCTGATCGCCGACGGGATTCTGGTGGCGACGCCTGCCGGTTCGACCGCCTACAATCTTTCCGCCAACGGGCCGATCCTGCCGCTCGACGCGCCGCTCATGGCCCTGACGCCGCTCTCGCCTTTCCGTCCGCGGCGCTGGCGCGGCGCGCTTCTGCCGGACGCGGCCCGCGTGACGATCGAAGTGCTCGAGGCCGACAAGCGGCCGGTCGCGGCCGCCGCCGACCATTTCGAAATCCGCCGGGTGACCCGGGTTTCGGTCGTGATGGACAGGGCGACGTCGCTGATCCTGCTGCACGACCCCGGCCACTCGCTCGACGAGAGAATCCTGCGCGAACAGTTCGGCTACTAGTTCATCGATTCGATGAAACCGATCTTTTGTGAGGGATTCATTTGGTCTTTGCCGGCCTGTAGGCTGATCTTTTGATTCGCGAGACGAGATTCGAAGATCATGACGGCACGGCGACGAGCGATTGAGTTGTCGATCGGAGAAGAGGATTTGGCGAGGCTTGTTTCGATAGCACGCTCGCGAACGGAGCCGGCGAGCCGGGTCGAGCGAGCGCGAATGCTGTTGGCTTACCGGAAAGACCCCTCGTTCTTTGCGGTGGGTCAAGCTTTGGGGGTGCATCATCAGACGGTCCAGCGCTGCGTTGAGCGGGCGCTGGCCTATGGTCCAATGGCGGCGCTCGACGATCGTCCCCGGCCGGGCAAGGAGCCGACGATCACTGCCGAGGCCAGGACGTGGCTGGTCTCTCTGGCCTGCCGCAAGGCGAAGGACTTGGGCTATCCGCACGAATTGTGGACGACGCGGCTTCTGGCTCGTCACGCGCGCGAGCACGGACCAGCCGAAGGGCACGCCTGCCTTGGCAAGCTGGTTCAGGGCACTTTGTGCAAGATACTCAATGAGCAAGAGGTCAAGCCGCACAAGGTGCGCTACTACCTGGAACGCCGCGACCCCGAGTTCAAAGCCAAGATGGCGGAAGTTCTGTGCGTCTACCGCGAGGTCAAGATCATTAAAGAGACCGCGGCCGCATCGAAGAAGAAGAAGCCGAGCGACGCGGTGGCGATCGTCTCCTATGACGAAAAACCCGGCATCCAGGCGATCGCCACGACCGCCCCGGATCTGCCGCCCGAGCCCGGCGCGCACGCGACCTTCGCGCGCGATCATGAATATAAACGCCACGGCACGGTCAGCTTGCTGGCCGGCATCGACCTGCTCACCGGCGCGGTTCACGCTCTGGTCAAGGATCGCCACCGTAGCCGCGAATTCATCGAATTTCTCCAGCTTCTCGACGCCGCCTATCCAGCCCACACGGCGATCAAGCTGATCCTCGACAATCATTCCGCGCACATTTCCAGGGAAACCAAAGCTTGGCTCGCCGAGCAGCCCGCCGGCCGCTTCGAATTCACTTTCACGCCCAAGCACGGCTCCTGGCTCAATCTCGTCGAGGGCTTCTTTTCCAAGCTTGCCCGCTCCGTCCTGCGCCACATCCGAGTCGCATCGAAACAGGAACTCAAGGAGCGCATCATCGCCGCAATGGACGAGTTCAACCGACACCCTGTCGTCCATACTTGGTCCTATAAACTCGACAACGCCGCTTGATATGATTCGAACTTTGGAAACGACGAACTAGGGGCGAGCAAGAATGGCGAAGTCTGCGCGCGTCACGAGCGAGGCCGTGCTGGCCACGGGCCGCTTCGACCTGACCAAAACCGCAATCGAGGTCGTCGAGGACGACGGGGCGACGCGCCTCCTGTCGCACGAGGTTTACCGCCACGGCAAGGCCGCCGCGGTCCTCCTCTACGACGCCGAACGCTCCGTCGTGACGCTGGTCAAGCAGTTTCGCGCCGGCGCTTATCTCGCGGACGGCGCGCTCGCCACGATCGAGGTCTGCGCCGGCATGCTCGACGGCGATCCGCCGCAGCTCTGCGCGGTGCGCGAAGCGCTGGAGGAGACGGGCCTCGCGATTTCGAGCGCGCGCCACGCGTTCGACGCCTACATGAGCCCCGGCGGCATGACCGAAAAGATCTTCTGCTTCGTTGCGCCCTACACGGACGCAGACCGCGCGGGCGACGGCGGCGGGGTCGACGACGACGAGCATATCGAGGTCGTCGAGCTCAAGTTCGATCAGGCGCTGGCGATGATCGCAAGCGGGGAGATCGCCGACGCCAAGACGATCGCGCTCCTTTATTTCGCCAAGGCGACCGCGCTCCTCGGACCTTGAGAGCCTGTTTCAAAAGCAACGCCTCATCCTGAGGCGCCTTTTGCGGTACGCAAAAGGCCTCGAAGGATGCTCCAGGAGGCGGCGAACAATGCCATCTGGAACGTCCCTTCGTTTCGCTCAGGGCAGGCTCTTCGAGGCCGCTTCGCGGCGCCTCAGGACGAGGGTGCAGGCTTTGGGTCAGGCTCTTATACCAAAGGTCCCGCTGGCTGACTTACGGGGGATTCTCGAATCGCGAGCGTGATGATTCAAGGTGGCATGGAGGGTTGAGCCATGCCGTCAGCGGTGAGATTGCGAGAGGACTATTCGGCTGAGGAGCTTCGGGCGCTGGCCCGCCGCACGAAGGACGTGAACCAGAGCCGTCGGTTGTTGTCGCTGGCTGCGGTGCGGGAGGGGATGGACCGGGGTTCGGCGGCGAGGATCGGCGGCATGGACCGGCAGACGCTGCGCGACTGGGTCCATCGGTTCAACGCCGCCGGCCCCGAGGGCCTGATCGACCATTGGACCGAGGGCCCCAAGCCGCGCCTGTCGGCTGCGCAGCTGGCCGAGTTCGCCGCCATCGTCGAGGCCGGGCCGGATCGCGAGACGGACGGCGTCGTGCGCTGGCGACGGGCCGACCTCAAGCACGCCATCGCCGCCCGGTTCGGCGTCGATTTCCACGAGCGCTACGTCGGAAAGCTTCTGAAGAAGCTGGGCTTCTCCCACATGAGCGCCCGCCCGCGCCATCCGGCCCAAGACGAGCGGATCGTCGAAGCGTTTAAAAAAAAGCTTCTCGCGCACGCTGAGCGCCCATCTCGAGGGCGTGCCGGAGACGGCGCCGATCGAAATCTGGTTCCAGGACGAGGCGCGCATCGGCCAGAAGAACGGCCAGGTCCGGCAATGGGCCAGACGCGGGACGCGGCCTCGCCAGCCGGCCGACCAGCGCTACGACAACGCCTACCTGTTCGGCGCCATCTGCCCGGCCCGCGGCGTCGGCGCCGCGCTCGCCTTGCCCTACGCCGACACCGAGGCCATGCAGCTCCACCTCGACGAGATCTCGCGCCACGTCGCCGAAGGCGCCCACGCCGTCTTGCTGCTCGACCGGGCCGGATGGCACACGACCGGCGCCCTCGACGTGCCCGAGAACATCACGCCGATCTTCCTGCCCTCGCGCGCCCCCGAACTCAACCCGGTCGAGAACGTCTGGCAGTACCTTCGCTCGAACTGGCTCTCCAACCGCGTGTTCGAGACCTACGACGCCATCATCGACGCCGCCTGCGAGGCTTGGCAGAAGCTCATGGCCTTGCCCGACGCCATCACCTCAATCGGGATCCGCGATTGGGCCCACGTCGGTCAGGAGCCATGACCGTTGGTATTAGCCCGCCGCGCGCCGCTTGCAGCGTGTTCGCCATCAGCATGGCGATGGTCATTTTGCCGACCCCCCCGGGCACGGGCGTGATCGCGCCCGCGACCTCGGCCGCCTCGGCGTAGGCGACGTCGCCGACAAGCCGTGTCTTCGGCTTGCCCGAGGCGTCGACGCCCTGCCCCGGAACGCGATTGACGCCGACGTCGATGACGATCGCGCCGGGCTTGACCCAGTCGCCCCGCACCATCTCCGGCTGGCCGACCGCTGCAACGAGAATGTCGGCGCGCCGCGCGACCGCCGGCAAATCGCGGGTGCGCGAATGAGCGATCGTCACGGTGCAGTTGCGCGCGAGCAGAAGCTGCGCCATCGGCTTGCCGACGATGTTGGAGCGGCCAATGATCACCGCCTCCTTGCCGGGGAGTGTCGTTCCCAAGGCTTCGCACGCTCTGTCGAGCATGATCATGGCGCCCGCCGGCGTGCAGGGGATCATGGCCCGGCTCATTTCGCCGATCGAGATGAGGCCGACGTTGAGGGGATGGAAGCCGTCGACGTCCTTCTTGGGATCGACCGCCTCGAGCACGCGCGGCGCGTTGACGCCCTTTGGCAGCGGCAATTGCACCAGAATCCCGTGCACAGCGGGATCGGCGTTGAGCCGATGCACGAGCGCCAGGAGCTCGGCTTCGCTCGTCTCCGCGGGCAAGGTGTGCTGCTCGGAGTGGAAGCCGCAAGCCTCGGCCGCCTTGGCCTTGGCGCCGACATAGACCTGGCTCGCGGGATCGGCGCCGACCAGCACGGTCGCGAGCCCGGGCTTTACGCCCCGCGCGGCGAGCGCCCGCGTCTCCGCCGCCACTTTGGCGATCACGCCGTCCGCAATCGTCTTGCCATCGAGCACGAACGCCTTGGTCATCCGTCGTCCTTCGTGGAATTGCGGCCCCTGCGCCTCAGGCGACGCGATAGACGAAGCGCGCCGCGTGGCGGGCGCGCGCGCCCGGCTCCAAGACGCGCATCGAGGGCTTATCGAAGAGATCGCCGTCAAAGCCGTCCGGGTCGCTGTAGCCTGTCCAGGCTTCGAGGCAGATGAAGGGCGCGCCCGGCCGCGTCCAGAGCGCCGCGTGCGGAAAGTCCGGGTACTCCATCGCGATCGACGCGCCGGAGGCGTCGATGAAGGCGAGCGCCCGGCTCGCGCAGTTCAAGAAGCAGACCGCGTCGTTGGCGAACAGCGTGTCGGAAAGCGGCAGGTCGCGGCCCTCGAGCGGGACCCGCTTCGTCGTCGCGCCAATGAGGCCGCCCGGCGCGATTGCCGGAACCTCGGCGCGCTCATGGGCGCCGAAGCGCACGCGAGCGCCCTCGCGGGCCCCGTCGCCGAGCGGCCAGCGGAAGCCCGGATGCAGGCCGCAGGCATAGGGCGCAGGCGCATGGCCCGGGTTTAAGACCTCGATCGCCACGCCCAGCGCGTCATCCGTCAGGCGATATTCGACAGCGAGCCTGAAAGCGAAGGGATAGACCGCGCGCGTGCGATCGTCGTCGCTCAAGACGAGGCGCACGTGGTCCCGGCCCGAGGCTTCGACCGCGAAGGTCTCGAACCGCGTGAAGCCGTGCAGGCCGAGCGGGTAATGCCGGCCGGCGACGCGCGCGCCGTCGCGCGTCCAGCCGACGACCGGATAGAGGATCGGGCTGACCTCCGCCCAGATCGCCGGATCGCCCGGCCAGAGAAGATCGCGAGCCCCGACGCTCCAGGATCGCGCCTCGGCGCCTGCGAGCGCGATGCGCGCCCTCGCCTCCCCATGCGCGAGCTCGACCTCCCTCACAGCGCGATTCCCTCGATCGCAACGGCGGAGACGAACGCGTCCTTCAGGCCGGGCGCGCAGGCGATCAAGGGATTGCCCTTGGTCAGGCCCTCGCCCGAGAGAAAGTCGCTGACGTAGCCGCCCGCTTCGGTGACGAGCAGGATCGCCGCCAGACAGTCCCAGGCGTTGATGTGATGCTCGACATATCCGTCGCGCCTTCCCGCCGCGACATAGGCGATGCCGAGCGCGCCGGAGCCGGTGCGGAAGGGCGCCGCGCCCCAGAGCGCGACCCTGCGGATGAGATCGATATATTTGGCTGCGCCGGCGCGCATGTTCCAGCCGACCTCGACGCATGAATTCGCGAGCGCCGTCGCCTCGGACGGCCGGATCGCAGCGCCGTTCAGCCGCGCTCCCCCGCCGCGGCGGGCGGAAAAAAGCTCGTCGCGCATCGGGTCGTACACCACCCCGACCTCGATCCGGCCCGCGGCGACGCAGGCGATCGAAACGCAGAAGTGGGCGACGCCTCGGGCGAAGTTCGCGGTGCCGTCGATCGGATCGACGACCCACAATGCGCCGCCGTCGCGGCTCGGGCGCCCGGTGGTCTCCTCGCCGATGAAGCCGTCCTGCGGAAAGGCCTTGTGCAGGCTCATGGAGATGAGTTCCTCCGTTTCCCCGTCGACCTCGGTGAGATAGTCCTGCGGCCCCTTGAAGCCGACCTTGAAGGACGAATCGAGGAAGCGCTTTCGCGTGAGCGCGCCCGCCTCGCGCGCGACGGCCTCGGCTGCGAGCAGGCGCATCTCAATGGGATCGGCGTCGGTCAAATTGCAGGGCCCCTCAAAAATGGCTGTAGGACCCGCGGGCGAACGTCACCAATCCGCCGTCGGGGCCGATGAAACGCGGCGGATCGTAACCCTCGACCGCTTCGCCGACGAATGTGACGGGCACGCCCGCCGCCACCGCGTCCGCCTCGAAACGGCGCGCAGAATCAGGCGCGATCGCGGCGAGGATTTCATAGTCGTCGCCGCCGGTCGCGGCAACCGTGAACAGGTCCGGGTTCGCGGCGATCGCCGCGCGCGCGGACTGCGACAGCGGCAGACGGTAGACCGGAACGCGGGCCGTGACTCCGGAGACCGCCAGCATCTTGGTCAGGTCGCCGACAAAGCCGTCGGAAACGTCCATGCCGCCGTGCGCGTACAGGGCCATGGCCTTGGCGAGCGCGACCCGGGGCTTGGGCGTAAGGTATCGGTCGAGCAAAAAATCCTGGTCGGCGCGGGGAATGTCGGGACCCCTGCCCTGCCGAACCTTAAGGCCGATCGCCGCGTCGCCGATCGTGCCGGTCACGTAAAGCCGGTCGCCGGGCTTGACCCCCGAACGCAACGCCATTCGGCCGGACGGGACCGCGCCCAATGCGGTGATGGAAAGCGTGAGCGGTCCTGGGGTCGCGACCGTATCGCCGCCGATCAGCGGACAATCGAAAAAGGACGCGTCTGCGCCGAGCCCGGCGGCGAAGCTTTGGAGCCAATCCTCGCGCCAGTCGCGCGGCAGCGCGAGCGACAGCAGAAAGCCTAGCGGCCGCGCGCCCTTGGCGGCGAGATCGGAGAGGTTGACCCTGAGCGCCTTGCGGGCGATCGCCTCGGGCGGATCGTCGGCCATGAAATGCACGCCCCCGACCAGGGCGTCGGTCGTGACGACCAGGTCCTCGCCCGCCGGGGGAGAAAGGAGCGCCGCGTCATCGCGCAGCGCGAGCCCCGCCGGCCCGGCGAGCGGCGCAAAAAAGCGCGCGATAATTTCGTCTTCGCCGGGACGAGAGGGCATGCGACCTATTCGGGGAGCAATGGCGTTGGCGCGTGTTAGCGCATTCGAAGCGCGATGTCGTCAGCAGCGCAGGCGCGGCCGTTCGCGGTCCGACGACCATTCGCGGCCGACGCGGAACCTGTACCGCGTCACTCGATCGCCAGTTTTCAGCGATCCGCCTTCCAAACTTGCGATCGCCTGGACAATGTCAGATTGAAGCTGCCGTAGGCTGCTTTTGCGCAGCGGCGAGAAGGCGGGCGCGCGCTGACGTTGGGGGAACAATGGAATCGTTGAGACTAGCCGCCGTCGTGTTCGCGGTCGTTTTCGTGGGCGGGGCGATCGGACTGGAATTGCAGCGCGCGTTGCCAGCGAGCTTTACGACTGGAGGCCCAAGGGACATGACGGGCGCCGTCGTGGGGCTTATGACGCTTCTTCTCGCGCTCGTTCTCGGCTTGTTGATCTGGACGGCCTAGGGCGTTTATTCGACCCAGAAGGCGGCGGTGCAGACGCTGGCGATCAGCGGGCTGAAGTTCGACGAAGCTTTGCAGCATTACGGGCCGGAGGCGGCGGAGGGGCGCAGAATCCTCAGAGAAGGGATCAAGGACACAATCGCCGAAATTTGGGGAGGCGACGACGACGAGGACGCAGTCATCCATAAATTTGGCTACGCGATGGCCTTTCAGAAAGCCCGATTGGCCTACCTGGACACGCTCCAGGCTGAGTTGGACCAACAGAAGGCGGCGAAAGCAGAGGCGACGCAAGCCGCGATCGCGATAGGTCAGACGCGCACGCAGATGACGCTGGCCTTGGTCGACCCCATCTCGTATTCGCTCGTCACCATCGTCGTGGCCTGGGCGGCGTTCCTCTTCTGCGGCTACGGCCTTTTATCGAAACGTCATCCGATGTCCTATGTCGTGCTCGTAGTCGGCGCCATTGGCATCGCGTCGGCGATCTACATTATCGCCGATTTGATCCGTCCCTTTACGGGGGTCTTCGTGGTCAGCCCCGCCCCGCTCGCCGATGTGCTGAACGCCGTCGAGGCGGCGGCGGCGCCGGCGGGCAGCCATCGGTAGCTCGAGGCTTTATCGGCGAGACCACTCAAATCTCCGGAGTCAAATCGTTAAGGTAGCAAACCACGCGTTCCAAATCGTCTACCTTCGACACCGAGGCTTGGCCCCCTGGAACGCGGAAGTGGCCGCGGCCGCCTACCCCTCGCGTGATAACGAAAACCGAATAGACTGCGTGAATCTGACCGGGTCTTCGGGTCGATTTGATCCGTTCGTCACGTCGTCGGGCAACGACCGCTATTTGCGAATTGTAGCGGTGCGGCCCGTCGGACTTGCTGACTCGGTTGCGAAATCCAGCATAAGCCATTGTCATTTTGGTAGGAACAACAGCGCGGAGGCGCGGAAAGGCGACGCGCCTCAGCCGGCGCCGCACCCTCACTGCGCCGTTCGATGCCTGTTGCTACGGCGCCCGATGTCCCGGCCCTCCGCCTAGGGGCCCGCCGCCGATGTGAGGAGCGCCGCCGATGTGAGGGGCGCCGCCGATGTGCGGCGCGCCGCCGCCGAAGCGCATGCCCGCCGGCGGGCCCACATGCATGGCGGCACCTATGTGCATCGCCGGCGCGTGATAGGCGAAGTGCGGCTGCATCGCCGGCGCGTGGTAGGCGTGGGCAGCGAAGCGCTGCGCGGGCGCATGAATTGCGAAGCGCTGCGTGGGCGCGTGGGTTGCGAAGCGCTGCGCGGGCGCATGGGTTGCGAACCGCTGCGCAGGCGCATGGGTTGCGAAGCGCTGGGACGCCGCAAGCGCGTGGCCGGTCGCAGGGCCGCGCGTCATCGTCGGATGCTGCGCGAAGTTCCTGGCCGCGCCCGTCGCGTGCGTCGGTCCGTGCTGCGCATGCGCCGCCACGGCGGCCCCTGCCGCATGCCGGATGAACGGGCCGTTCTGATGCGGGTTCGCGCCGGCGACGCTATGGGCCAGCGGCAGGCCGGCGTTCGCGCCGTGGAAGTCGTTGGCCCTCTGCACCGCGGTGATGGGCGGGGCGCCCTTGTTCTCTTTGTATCTTAGCGAAGCGATCCGGCTCGCCGCTTCCTGGTGTCGGATCTGCTCTGCGGTCGGCCCGATGCGGCGCTCGCGCCCCGACGCGAGCTCGGCTTGCGTGGTCTTGGCTGCGATCCCGCCGTGTCCACCGTTGTAGCTGACGTGGTTCGCCGCCGCGGGGACCTGGTTGGCGAAACTCGCGACATGGGCGGCGCCGAGGTTGTTGACCGCGCGATTGTAGTAGAAAGTGTTATTGCGCCAGTACCCGCCGTGGTAGCCTTGGCCTGTGTAGCCGAAGCCGTAATCTATGCCGCCGTAGAAGCCGACCGTCGGACCCCAGTAGCCGGCATAGTAGACATAGTCGTTGTCGGCGTCGTCCCAGGCCCAATAGCCCGGCGTCCAATAGAGGTCCGCTGCCGGCGGCGCGGCCCAGTAGCCGGGCACCCAGTAATACTCGGAGCCGTCCCAGGCCCAATAGCCGGGAATCCAAACGAACCCCGGCCCGGGGATCGCCGGCTGCGAATAGACCGGCAAGGGGGGCGGCGCGACGGGCGCGCTGATGGTGATCGCAACCTGGGCTAGGGCCGGCGCGACGAAGGGACCCGCCGGCGCGGCTCCGAGGAACACCGCCGCCGTCGAGGCGTAAAGCAAAAGGCGCAATGGGCGTGGCATGAGGTAAGCCCTATTCAAGCATGTTCGACCGCTTGTCCGTCGTCGATCCCTGCCTATACGAACAACGCTGACGGAGGGCCGCGAGTTCCCCTTTCAGCCCGCGGCTTGCGCTTCCCCTGCCCCTTCCGTAAAGCAGCCGGCGAACGGCGGCAGCGCGCCGCTTCCAAGGACATTAAGGGTGAGCGAAGTCTTCCAGCCCCGATCCGATTTCCTGCGCGTCATGCAGGAGCGGGGCTATATCCATCAATGCTCCGACCTTCAGGGGCTCGACGACAAGGCGCGCTCCGGCTCGCTCGCCGGCTATATCGGCTTCGATGCGACGGCGCCCTCGCTGCACGTCGGGTCGCTGGTCCAGATCATGATGCTGCACTGGCTTCAGGAGACGGGCGGCAAGCCGGTCGCACTGATGGGCGGCGGCACGACCATGGTCGGCGATCCGTCCGGCAAGGACGAGAGCCGGAAGCTGCTGACCGTCGAAGCCATCGAGGTAAACAAGGCCGGCATCCGCAAGGCCTTTTCGCATTTCATCCGCTTCGGCGAGGGCAAGCATGACGCGATCATGCCCGACAACGCCGACTGGCTCGCCAAGCTCAACTACATCGAATTCCTGCGCGACGTCGGGCGGCATTTTTCCGTCAACCGCATGCTGGCCATGGACTCGATCAAGCTCAGGCTCGCGCGCGAGCATGAGCTCACCTTCCTCGAGTTCAACTACATGTGCCTGCAGGCCTACGATTTCACCGAGCTTTACCGGCGCTACGGCGTGACCCTGCAGATGGGCGGCTCGGACCAGTGGGGCAATATCGTCACGGGGATAGACCTCGGACGCCGCATGGGGCTCGAACAGTTCTATGCCCTGACCTCGCCGCTCATCACCATGGCCTCGGGCGCAAAGATGGGCAAGACCGCGGCCGGCGCCGTATGGCTCGACGAGACGATGCTGAGCCCCTACGACTACTGGCAGTTCTGGCGCAACGCCGAGGATGCCGACGTCGGCCGGTTCCTGAAGCTGTTCACGCTGTTGCCGCTCGAGGAGATCCGCCGCCTGGAAGCGCTTCCCGGCGCCGAGATCAACGAAGCGAAGAAGGTTCTCGCCAACGAGGCGACCGCGCTCCTGCATGGGCGTGAGGCGGCCGAGACCGCGGCCGCCACGGCTCGAAATACCTTCGAGGAAGGCGCGCTCGCGGAGACCCTGCCGACCGTGGACATCGAGGGGGCGGAGTTCGATGCAGGCATGGGCGCGCTGACCGCCTTCGTGCGCGCGGGCCTCGTCGCCTCGACCGGCGAGGCGCGGCGCCAGATCCGCGGCGGGGGCCTGCGCGTCAACGACGCGGCGCTCGCCGACGAGAAGGCGCTCATCACCCGCGAAGCGTTGCAGGCTGGCGGCGTCGTCAAGCTGTCGCTCGGACGCAAGAAACACGTGCTGCTCAGGGCCGTTTAGTCCCGCGAGCAAGCGCTGCGGGCCGCGCAGTCGTGCTGGCCCCCGGAGCCGCGACAGGCTAAGGTGTGCGGGCGCGCGCCTCATTCCAGGCGCGCCCTTCGGGGGATGGGTTGGACGATCTCGCGGCCGGCGCGACTGACGAGCAGTTGATGCGCCGGTGCTTCGATCTCGCCATCGAGTTGGCCAGGCAGGGCGGGTACCCCACGCCGCAATCGTGACCTTAAACCGCCGCACGGTCGTCGAATCGATGAACCGCGTTTCGCAGGACGGCGATGTCACCCGGCACGCCGAAGTCGCCGCGATCTGCGAGGCGCAGAAGCGGCTCGCCTCCACGAGCCTCGACGACTGCACGCTTTACGCCAACGTCGAGCCCTGCGCCCTCTGCGCCTACGCGATCCGGGAAGCGCGCATATCGAGGGTCGTGTTCGGCCTTTCCTCGCCGGTCATGGGCGGGTTCTCGCGCTGGAACATCCTCGGCGACCACGGGCTGTCGCAAGCTATGCCGGAGGTCTTCGCGCCCCCGCCCAAGGTCGTCCCGAACGTCTTGCCGTCCGAGGCGGACTCGGCGCTGCGGCGCGGCTCGCCGATCCTTTGGGCGTTCGCGCGTTCACGCGGGCTCTTTCGCTGCGAGCGCGCGCTCGAGCGCCTCGAAGCGCCGGAAGTCCGCCGCCAGCGCCGCCCGCGGATTCCGGAAAAAGCGATGCGGCTCCTCCGCAGGCGCGTCTTCGACCGCTTCGGACGCGGCGGAGCGCGATAGCTTCCCGCCGAGCCGCTTAAAATCCCCGGCGTCGACGACGACGCCTCGATTGACTCCACGCGCCGCGCGCGGCATAAGCCGCGCTTCCCGCGGCGCGAAAGCGCCGCAAATCTTTTCTCCCGGCTCGCGCCTCGCTCAGACCAAGGCCCTGGCGACGAGACCGGGCGTCTGTGCTTTTTTTACGCGCGAGATTGGAGAGGCGATCGTGAAGCGGACCTATCAACCCAGTAAGCTTGTGCGCAAGCGCCGGCATGGCTTTCGCGCCCGCATGGCGACGGCGGCCGGCCGGAAGATTCTGAACGCCCGTCGCGCCCAAGGCCGCAAGAAGCTTTCCGCCTGACCGGACGAGTAAGCGGCCGCGCCGCCCGCGACCATCGCCGCGCATGCTCGCGCGACGGACGGAGGCCCGAAAAGATCCTTGGACAAAGACGAGAGGCCTTCCCGCACCGCTTATGGGTTTGGCCGCCTGACCAGGCGGACGGAGTTCCAGAGGGTCTCGCGGGGCAAGCGAAAGGCGAGCGGCGCGTTCACTCTGCTATTGGCCCGCCGGGACCAATCGAATCCCGCGGCGTCGGCGCGCATCGGGTTCACCGTGACCAGAAAGGTCGGCAATTCGGTGGAACGCAACCGCATCCGCCGCCGGTTGAAAGAGGCGTTGCGGGCGGCTCAGCCACTTGAGGCCCGAGCCGACCACGACTACGTGGTGATGGCTCGGCGCGAGGCGCTTTCGCGCCGGTTCAGCGTGCTCGTCGAGGATTTCCAGGAAGCGTTCCGCGCGCTTGGCCGCGTCGAAACAGATGGCCGACGGCCCGCGGCCCAGAAGAACTCATAAGGCGAGAGACAGGCGAACATGAACTCCGAGGACACGAGAAACCTCTTTCTCGCTATCGCCCTGTCGGTCCTGGTGATGGCGGCCTGGCAGTATTTCTACGCAGGCCCGCTTCTCCAGCGCGAGCATCAGGCGCAGATGCAGGCGAACAACGGGGTTCCGAAGTCGCCCGCGCAATCGGCCTCCGAGCCCGCCTCGCCGACCCAGGCGAACCCGGTGGTCCCGGGAGGCGCCGCAGCGCCCGGCGCCGTCCCCGCCGAAACGGTAAGTCAGGCCCTGGACGCGAGCCCGCGCGTCGTCATCGACACCCCGAGCCTCGGCGGTTCGATCGATCTCAAGGGCGGCAAGCTCGACGACCTCGTGCTCAAGGACTACCGCGAGACCATCGACAAGAAGAGCCCGCTGATCCGGCTCTTCTCGCCGAGCGGCGCCCCCAACGCCTATTGGGCGCAAACCGGCTTCGTAAGCCCCGGCGGCGCGCTGAAGACGCCAACGCTCGACACGCTTTGGACCGCAGATTCCAAGACCCTGACGCCGTCGCATCCCGTGACGCTCACCTGGGACAACGGCGCCGGCCTCCTCTTCAAGCGGGTGATCGCAGTCGACGACAAGTACATGTTCACGATCACCAACTCGGTCACCAATTCGAGCGGCGCGGCTGCAACTCTGCGGCCCTATGGCCTGGTCCTGCGCGACGGCATGCCCAAGGTCGCCGGTTATTCGGTGCTGCACGAGGGATTTGAAGGCGTGATTGGCGACCAGGAGCATGCGCCGACCTACGCTTCCATCGACAAGGCCACGGGCAAGGCTGAAGCGTACAAGGGCGATGGCGGTTGGCTTGGCTTCACCGACAAGTACTGGGCCTCGGCCGTCATCCCCGAGCAGACCGCGCCGATCGAGGCCCGCTACTCGGCCAGCGGCGCCGACCAGCCGGAGGACTACCAGGCCGATTTCGTCGGTGCAGACAAGACGATCGCCCCAGGAGAATCGTACGACAACACGACGCGCGTGTTCGCGGGCGCGAAAGAGGTCAGCACGATTTACGATTACCAGACCAAGTACGGCATCGAGAAGTTCAATTTGATGATCGACTGGGGCTGGTTCTACTTCATTACACAGCCGATGTACTGGCTAATCGACACGATCTACAAATTCGTTGGTAATTTCGGCGTCGCGATCCTGATCGTGACCGTGCTCGTCAAGCTCGTCTTTTTCCCGCTCGCCAACCGTTCTTACCAGTCGATGGCGAAGATGAAGAAGATCCAGCCGCAGATCGCCGCGCTGAAAGACCTTTATCCCGACGACAAGGTCAAGCAGCAGCAGGAGCAGATGGAGCTCTTCAAGCGCGAGGGGGTCAACCCCGTCGCCGGCTGCCTGCCGATGGTGATCCAGATCCCGGTGTTCTTCGCGCTCTACAAGGTCATCTTCATCACGATCGAGATGCGCCACGCGCCATTCTTCGGCTGGATCAAGGATCTTTCCGCGCCCGATCCGACCAACGTGTTCACGCTGTTCGGACTCGTGCCGTGGGACCCGACCGTCCTGCCCGTGTTCGGCCATTTCCTCCATCTCGGAATCTGGCCGCTCATCATGGGCGTGTCGATGTTCTTCCAGATGAAGATGAACCCGGAGCCCGCCGATCCGGTCCAGAAAACGATGTTCGCCTGGATGCCGGTGATCTTCACCTTCATGCTCGGTACGTTCCCGGCCGGACTCGTCATCTACTGGACCTGGAACAACACGCTGACCGTCTTCCAGCAGTACTTCATCATGAGAAAGGCCGGGGTGAAGGTCGAGCTGTGGGACAACCTGACCAAGCTCTTCGCCCGGAGCCCAGCCAACACGCCGAGCGTATGACCGAGGCGGCCGCCGCGATCGATTGGGCGGAGGCTGGACGCAAACTCTTCGCGGCGCCATGCGAGTTCGTCTTCGCAGCCGCGCGCGCGGATGGCCTGCCGCCGGTCGGCCCGCCCGAGGTCGCGTTCGCCGGGCGTTCCAACGTCGGCAAGTCCTCGCTCATCAACGCGCTGACCGGCCGTTCGGGCCTTGCCCGCACTTCCCACACGCCCGGCCGCACCCAGGAGCTCATCTTCTTCGACCTGAACGGCAAGGCGACGCTGGTCGACATGCCGGGCTACGGCTACGCGGCGGTCTCCAAGGCGAAGTCCGCCTCCTGGGGCAAGCTCGTCACCGACTATCTGCGCGGCCGGCCGACGCTCCTGCGCGTGTTCGTGCTCGTCGACGGACGGCACGGACTCAAGGAGAGCGACCGCGAGACGATGCGCACGCTCGACGCCGCGGCGGTCTCGTACGCGGTCGTGCTGACCAAGCGCGACGAGGTGAAGGCGGCGGAGCAACAAGCGCGCATCGCGGCGACGCTTGATGGTCTGCGCCGGCATGTCGCCGCCTATCCCGAAGTCATGTTCACCTCCGCCCGCAGCGGCGAAGGGATCGCGGACTTGCGCGCCCATATCGCGCGGCTCATCGCGGAGCGCAGCGCGATGGGCGCTGCGACAGCATAACTGCCAATCCTGTCATGCCCGCGCACGCGGGCATCGAGACTCGTAAGGCGCAAAGCGGCTCGACTATACTCGACTGCGCGGGGACTCTGGATTCCCGCGTTCGCGGGGATGACACAGGGCGCCTCGTCGCTAGGTGACCGACGATTGACCGGGCTCGGCGTCTCTTGCGATGATCGCTTCCCGTGGACATGCACTACAATCGCATCGCCGGCGGCGACGTCGGCCGGCTCGAAGCGCTCAGCGACGGCATTTTCGCCTTTGCGGCGACAGTGCTGGTGCTCGATTTTCACACGCCCGAGGCAGCCGACATCCACACCGAGGCCGAACTGCTCGGGGCGCTTGCGGCCTCCGCGCCGCGGCTCATGCCCTGGCTCCTCAGCCTGATGACGCTCGGCATCTTCTGGCTCGGACAACAGACGCAGCTCAGCCAGCTCCAGCGCTCTGACCGCAACCTGACCTGGCTGCACTTCGTTTTTCTCGCGGTCGTCACCGTGCTGCCGTTCACGACCCGGCTGCTTGCCGACTTTTTCGACTATCGCACCGCGTTCGTCATCTACTGGGCCAACATCTTCCTGCTTGGCGTCGCCGTATACGCGACCTGGGCCTACGCGGAGCGGGCGAAACTGATCCGAGAGGAGGCCCACGGCGAGATCTCGGGCGCCATACGGAGGCGCGTGGTGATCGCCCAATCGCTCTACGCTCTCGGCGCGGCAGTGGGTCTCTTCGACGTGAGGCTCGGAATTGCGTTGATCATATTCATCCAGCTCAACTACGCCATCGCGCCGAGGCTGCCGTTTCTATCGCGGCTGTGAGGCGGGTCACCCCTCCCCCATTGGGAGAGGGCTGATGAGCCCCACCGCCTTCAGCCCCTCGACCTGTCTCTTCGCGACGGCCCCCTCGTCGAAGTCCGCGATCGCGTCTTCGTACAGGCGATGGAAGTTGAGCCGCGCGCCGAGCCTTAAGAAAGCGCCGCCGAGGCCAATGGTGGCGCGCTCGAGGAACACGAATTCGCGCGGGATGACGAGGCCACCGCCCTCGGCCCTCAAGGCGCGCATGACCTGGCCGATCTCGCGCCGGCCGTATTCCGACGGGCTCACGCCGTCAGCCGCCGTGCGCACCCGATCATCGAGGATGGGGCCGCAGATGAAACGCGCCCAAATGTTCATCGCCTCGAACGCGCCGCGGGTGAGATCGGCGAAGCCCCACATGCGATAGGCCTGTTCGAGGCGCGCCTCGTCATTGCCCCTGAGCGCCAGATAGAGCTCGACGACGCCGCTGACGAAGCGCGACGGAAAGATCCGCACGCAACCGTAGTCGAAGAGATTGATCCCCTCGACCTCGAGCGCGCTGCCCTGGCCCGAGGCTGCGACTTCGTAATTTCCCAGATGCGGATCGCCGTGGATGACCCCATAGCGCAGAAAGGGCCGCCACCACGCGTCGAAGAGGCCGACCGCGATCGCGTCGCGCGCCTCCTGCGGCGCGCTTTCGAACGCCGGCAGGCGCTCCCCGTCGAGCCATTGAAGCGTGAGCAGCCGCCGCGTCGACAGGTCTTGCGCGACGCTGGGCACGCGCACGAACGGCCGGTCCGCCAGCATGAGGCCATAGAGCCGGGCGACCTTCGCCTCGCGCTGGTAGTCGAGCTCCTCGCGCACCCGCTCGCGAATCTCGTAGGCGATCTCGCGCGTGTCGATTGCCGCGCCGATGCGCCGATGCAACGAGAAGATGAGGTCGAGCTGCGAGAGGTCGGTTTCGACGGCCGACGCCATCTCGGGATATTGCAGCTTGCAGGCGAGCCATTCGCCGTCGAGGCTCTTCGCCTTATGCACCTGCCCGAGCGAGGCGGCGGCCGCCGGCTTCAAATCGAACTCGGAAAAACGCTCGCGCCAATTCGGGCCAAGCTCCGCCCGCATGCGGCGGCGAACGAAGCCCGCGCCCATCGGCGGCGCTTGCGACTGAAGACGCATGAGCTCGTTCGCGTAGTCCGCCGGCAGCGCGTCCGGGATCGTCGACAGCAATTGGCCGACCTTCATCATCGGGCCCTTCATCGAGCCCAGCGCGGAGGCCAGCGCCTTGGCGTCGCTCTCCCGCCCGCCGCCGCGCAAACGGTTGACGCCGATGCGCGCGGCGAGCGCGCCCGCATTGACGCCGAGGCGCGCATAGCGCGAGGCGCGCGCGCTCAGGCGATTGGCTTCGTCGTCCCGGGTCAAAAGCAAGCGTCCCGCGTCTGGGGTTCGCGACCGCGACTTCGATTCGCGAACCGCAACCGGCGCCAGGACATATAAGTCGCGGGCGCTCCGATTGCAGCCGGCGCTTTGCGGGGCGCCTGTTGAGGCGGCGGCCGGTCGCGTCAGGCGCGCTCGAGGAGCGCGCGCGTTCAATCCCGGCTCAGCCCATCGCCTCCAATTCCCCGATCATCCGCTCGATCAGCGACAGGCCAATGCTCCAGAAGGCAGGGTCCTTCGCGTCGAGCCCGAACGGCTTCAGGAGTTCCGCATAGCCCTTCGAACCGCCGGCCGAAAGCATCGCCAAATACCGCTCGGCGAAGCCTTCGCGCGAGCGCTCATAGACGCCGTAGAGCGAATTGACGAGGCAGTCGCCGAACGCATAGGCGTAGACGTAGAAGGGCGAATGGATGAAGTGGCCGATATAGGCCCAGTACGTCTCGTAGCCCGTCTTCAGCTCGATTGCCGGACCGAGGCTCTCGCCCTGCACGCTCATCCAGAGGTCGCTGATCTTTTCCGCGGTCAGTTCGCCGTTGCGGCGCTCGAGGTGAACGAGGCGCTCGAACTTGTAGAAGGCGATCTGCCGCACGACCGTGTTCAGCATGTCCTCGACCTTGGCGGCCAGCATCGACTTGCGTTCTGCCGGATCGGTCGTCGCGGCCAGCATCGAGCGGAAGGTCAGCATTTCGCCGAACACCGAGGCGGTCTCGGCCAGCGTCAGCGGCGTCGGCGCCATCAAGGCGCCGTTGACGCCGGCCAGCACCTGATGGACGCCGTGCCCGAGCTCGTGCGCGAGCGTCGTCACGTCGCGCGGCTTGCCGAGATAATTGACGAGCACATAAGGGTGCGCCGAGGGCGTCGTCGGATGCGCGAAGGCGCCAGGCGCCTTGCCGGGCCTGACCGGCGCGTCGATCCAGCCCTCGTCGAAGAAGCGCCGCGCGATGTCGGCCATGCGCGGCGAGAAGCCGCGATAGGCGTCGAGCACGGTGTCGCGCGCCGTCTCCCAGGCGTAGACGCGCGGCGGCGCGCCCGGCAGCGGCGCGTTGCGGTCCCAATGGGCGAGCCGCTCCCTGCCGAACCAGCGCGCCTTCAAGGCGTAGTAGCGGTGCGACAGGCGCGGATATGCGTCCGTCACCGCGGTCACCAGAGCCTCGACCACCTCCCGCTCGACCCGGTTGGCGAGATGGCGCGAGTCCGCGACATCGGCGAACTTCCGCCAGCGGTCGGAGATTTCCTTGTCCTTGGCGAGCGTGCTGGTCATGAGCGAGAAGAGCCGCAGGTTTGCGCCGAGCGTCGCCGCAAGCGCGTTCGCCGCCGCCTCGCGCTTTTTCTCGTCGGAGTCCTGCAGCTTGCCGAGCAGAGGCTCGAGCGTCAGGCTCTCGCCCTCGAAGTCGAAGCGCAGCGCGGACATCGTATCGTCGAACAGGCGGTTCCACGCCGCTGCGCCCGACACCGACTTCTCGAGGAACAGTTGCTCGATGTCGTCGGCGAGCTGATGCGGCTTTTCCTTGCGGATGTCCTCGAGCCACGGGCGGTAATGACCGAGAGCGGGCGCCGCCATCGCGGCCGCGAGCTTCGCGTCGTCGATACGATTGAGCTCCAGCTCGAAAAAGAGGAGGTCTCCGGTCAGCGCGGTCACGCGCTCGTGCACATCTCCATAGAATTTGGCCCGCGCCGAATCGCTCGTATCGGAGGCGTAGAGCAGAGAGGCGTAGGACATGACCCGGCCGATCAGGTCCTGTAACGCTTCATAAGACTTCACCGCTTCCGCGAGACGTTCTCCGCCCTCTTTTGTCTCCGCAATCGCGCTCAATTTGCCGCGCCAGGTTTTCGCAAATTCCTTCGCCTCGCGCTGAGCGCGGTCGAGATCGGCGGCGAAGCGCGGCGCCTCCATGCTCTCGTAGAGATCCTCAAGACGCCATTGCGGAAGCGCGCCGAGATCGGTCGCCGCGAGCGACGGCGCCGCAGCGGCATTAACGAAATCGCAAAGCATTCTCATTGGCGAGGCCTCTGCAATCGTTCGTAAAACTTGCCGGAGTCTTTCGCGCCGACAAAGCGGCGCTTTTGCGGACGCAACGGGTCAATACAAGCGGCATTAACATGGCGTTTACCTTGATGTCAGACTGTGGCGGCAGCCGCGGGCCCGAACAGCCTCCGCCTTCAGGAAGAAGAATGGCCGCCCTCATTCTCGTTGTCGACGACGATCCCGTCCAGCGACGTTTGCTGGAGGCGATGGCGAGGCGCTTTGGCTACGGCGTCGAAACGCTCGAGTCCGGAGAAGCCGCGCTCGCCCGCCTTCAGGCGAGCGACAGGCCTCCGGTCAGCCTCCTGATCCTCGATCTGGTCATGCCTGATCTCGACGGCATGGGCGTGCTCGCGCGCATGCGCCAGCGCGAGATCACCGTCCCGGCGATCGTTCAGACCGCGCACGGCTCGATCGAGGCCGTCATTTCCGCCATGCGCGCCGGCGCGTTCGATTTCGTCGTGAAGCCGGTCGGCGCCGAGCGATTGCACGTGTCGATCAAGAACGCCCTGCGCGTCGACGCGCTCGAGGACGAACTGAGGCGGGCGACGCGCCGCAACGCGGGCGAACTCGGCTTTCGCGACATCCTGACCCGCGCGGAGCCGATGGCGCGCACCATCCGGCTCGCAGAGCGCGCCGCGAAATCGAACATCCCCGTCTTGATCGAGGGCGAATCCGGCGTCGGCAAGGAACTGATGGCCCGTGCGATCCAGGGCAGCTCAGAGCGACGCGGCAAGCCCTTCGTCACGGTCAATTGCGGCGCGCTTCCGGAGACGCTGGTCGAATCGATTCTGTTCGGGCACGAAAAGGGCGCCTTCACCGGCGCGACCGAACGCCATGTCGGCAAGTTCGCCGAGGCGAACGGCGGGACCCTCTTTCTCGATGAGATCGGGGAGCTGACGCTCGAAGCGCAGGTCAAGCTCCTGCGCGCGCTTCAGGAAGGCGAAATCGATCCGGTCGGCGCGCGCAAGCCGGTGAAGGTCGACTTCCGCCTCGTCTCCGCCACCAACCAGAACCTCATCGAACTCGTCAAGGCGGGCCGCTTCCGCGAAGACCTGTTCTACCGCCTCAACGTGTTTCCGATCTCGATCCCCCCTTTGCGCGCGCGCGCCTCAGACGTGCAGGATCTCGCCATGCGCTTTCTCGCCCGCTTCTGCGTCGAGGAGGGCAAGCGCATTCGCGCCATCTCGGCCGAGGCGCTGGCGCTGCTCGGTTCCTACGACTGGCCGGGCAACGTGCGCCAGCTCGAGAACGCGGTCTTTCGCGCGGTCGTGCTCGCCGACGGCGACGAGCTCACGGTAGCGGAATTCCCCCAGATCGCGGCCCAAGTCGATGGCTTCGACGTGCGCATCCCGCCGGCGCCGGCCCCGGTCGGCGCCGCTCCGGAGAAAGCCCCGGCGCTCGGGCAGAGCGCCATCGAGCGGCGCGACCCGCATGCTCTGCGGCTCATCGACGACCGCGGCGAGGTGCGCACGCTGGAGGACATCGAGGCCGAGTCGATCCGCTTCGCGCTCGCGCATTACCGCGGGCAGATGTCGGAAGTCGCGCGCAAGCTCGGCATCGGGCGCTCAACGCTTTATCGAAAGATGAAGGATAGCGGCATAGCCGACGACGCGATCGCGGAAGCCGCCGCCTGAGCGGCGGGTTCAATTGCGTGTGAACCGCGGCGGTTTCGTGACGCGGACATGACAGTTTCATATAAGGTTGCGACTCTCGCGCGACGATCACAAAGCGGACCGGTCGATGTATCCGTTCGGCAGTCGAAATCGGAACGGCGCGGCGATCGTCTTCGCTGCGCTCGCGGTCGCGGGAAGCGCCGGCGCCGCTCCAACCGCTCCGCCTCGCGAAGACCGCCCTCCCTATGCGGCCCTCACCGCGGGGCGCCTCACCGCATTCTCGGAAAATCCGTCCGGCGCGCTTCTCCTGGCTCTGACCGCGCGGGACGCAGGAGCGCCGGGCGGCCTCGACATCAGTCCATTCATGCGTCTCGCGGACGAAGAGAACCTCAGTCCGGTTGTCGCCCTGTCGGGCGCAGCGGCTTCGGGCGCGCCGCCGTCCTCGCAAGACTCCATCGGGGATGCGGACGCGGCCTTGCGCCGCATCGACATTCCGACGCGATCGGGCGACGCGGCGCCCGACCCCGTCCCGACCGCGCTCGAAGCCGCGCTCGTGCGCCTCATCGTCCATGACGGCCCGGTCAATCCGATCGGCGCTGGCGATTGGCGGGCCGCCCGGGCCGCGATCGGCGCCTTCTACGCCGATCGTGGATTTCGCCCGGTCTGGGTCGACGAGCATGGGCTGACGAGCGCGGGGCGCGCGGCCATCGCCAGGATCAAGCGCGCCGGCGAGGACGGCCTCAACCTCTCGGCCTTCACGCTACCGCGCGACATGGGCGCAAGCCCCGCTCCGACCGATCTCGCCTCGGCCGAGACGACCATCTCCGCAGCAGTCGTTGCTTATGCGGAACAGGCCACGGGCTCTCGAATCGACCCCGCTCACGTCTCGCGGCTGGTCGCCGTCGAGCCGATCCTCGCCGATCCGGGCGACGCGCTCGCCGAGACCGCGGCGGCTTCCGACCCCGGCGAACGGCTTCTTAATTTCAATCCGCCGCAAAAAGGCTATTGCGCGCTTCGCGACCAATTGACCCGGCTTGATGAGATCGCCTCGGGCGGAGGTCGCCGTTCGGATCGAGGCGCCCTCAGCCTCGATTTGCTACAGACGCGCAGCGACGCCGACGACGCCCTGTCGGATCCAGGGATCGACGGCTCTCCCAGGCGATCCAGGCTGGGCCCGCGGCGCCTGGCCTCCATCGACTCCGGACGATACGGCCCATCGGCTCGCGAGCGCGCCGCCATCCTTGCGAACATGGAAATGTGGCGCTGGGAGCCGCGCGACATGGGCGAGCGGCGGATCGAGGTCAATGTCGCCGATTTCTCGGTGTCGGTTCTGGACGGGGACACGGTCATCCATCACGCCCGCGTCGTCGTCGGCAAGCCGGACACGCCGACGCCGATCTTTTCCAATGTGATGCGCTACGTGCTGATCAACCCATCCTGGCGGGTGCCAGATTCGATCATCCGCAAGGAGATGCTGCCCAAGCTCGAATACCTAAGCCATCACGGATACGAGGTGAAGACGGTCAATGGCCAGCTTACCGTGCGACAGCTGCCCGGCGAGCGCAACGCGCTCGGACGGCTCGCCTTCATGTTTCCCAACGACCACTCCGTCTATCTGCACGACACGCCGTCGCAGGAATTGTTCGACGAAGACGCACGGGCGTTCAGCCACGGCTGCATACGCGTCGAAGACCCGATTCGCCTCGCCGAACTCGTGCTCGGCTGGCCGGAGGAGCGAATCGACGCGGCGATCGGAGGTCCGGAACGGACCGTCTTCCTGCCGCGGCCGCTGCCGATTCACATCGAATATTTCACCGAATTCGTCGACGAGTCCGGGGAATTGCAGCAGCGCTCGGACGTGTATGGCCTGACGCACAAAGTCGCAAGCATATTGTCTACATTACGTCAAGATTGAAACGGAAGCGTGATGGGTCTATACGGGCTCAAGGTTGATTTCTTCGTTCCTGTGATGTCCGTGTCACAGTTCCGCGACGTAAGAGCAATGCGCGCATGAGACGCGCTCTCGGCGGACGCGGCGAGCCAGGCAGGCCAGCCGGCTTCGAAGGTGAACGGTCACAGGGACAGCGTGTCCTGGTACGGCCCCGGGCGTTCGCGCCTGGTATCGGAAGGGTGATTTGTTGACGGGCTTGTCGTCGATAGCGAATTTTGGCGGAATTGGCGCAGCCGCCTCGCGGGCGGCCGTCGCGGCGGTGCTGATCGGGGCCTGGATCGCCCCAAATTCGACCAAATCCGCGGTCGCCAACGGCGACACGCGCACGGTCGTATTTTCCAACGGCCACACCAACGAGTCGGGTTCGTTCACCTACATGGTCAACGGCGTCTACGATCAAGCGACGCTCGACAAGCTGAACTGGTTCCTGCGCGACTGGCGGATCAACGAGCCGACCAAGATGGACCCCCATCTGTTCGACATCATCTGGGAGGTCTATCGCGAATCCGGCTCGCGCGAGCCGATCGACGTGCTCTCGGGATACCGCTCGCCGCAGACCAACGCGATGCTGCGTCGCCGCTCACGCCAGGTAGCCGAGCACTCGCAGCACATGGAGGGCCGCGCGATCGACGCCCATTTCGTCGACGTCAGCACGGCGCGCATCCGCGACATCGCCATGCGCATGGAGGAGGGCGGCGTCGGATTCTACCCGAGCGGCGCCACGCCTTGGGTGCATATCGACAGCGGCTCGATCCGCTACTGGCCGCGCATGAGCCGCGACGCGCTGACCCGCCTCTTTCCCGACGGCAAGACCGTGTTCATCCCCTCGGACGGCCAGCCGATGCCCGGGTACGAGCAGGCGCGCGCCGAGATCGAGCAGAGAGGCGGCGAGGTCCAGACGGCGAGCAGCGGCGGACTGTTCGCCTGGCTGTTCGGATTGCGCGGCGGCGGCGCCGACGACGCGGAAGAGGGCGGCGGCCAGGAGGCGGTCGTCACGACCGGCGTCGGGCGCGGCGGCAGGAGCGCGGGTCCGTCGGTGCAGATCGCCGACGCGGGTCCCGAGGCGGTCGCAAAGGCGAAACTCAATCTGCCGACCGGTCCGGCCTATATGAGCCCGGCGCCCGCCCCGAACGCAGCGCCGTCCGCCGCTCCAGCGCCCAAGCAAGAGGTCGTCGCCGCGCTCGAAGAGTCCAACGTCGAGAGCGACGCTTCGCCTGACGAGGCATCGCCCGCGGGCAAGCCGCACGACGCGACCACGGCGCTCTCCCGGGCTCCGCTGCCGCCGCGACGTCCGAGCAATCTGCAGATCGCGGCGCTCACGAATATTCCGCTGCCGCCCGTGCGGCCGACCGATCTCGCCGACGCCTCCCGGCCAAAGGGCGCGCCCGCCGCCACGCCGCCAATTCGGCCAGCCGATCTTATCGTTGCGACGGCCCCCGACACGACCGGCTCGACCGGGCCCCTGCCCCCTGTTCGGCCCGCCAATCTCATCGTCGCGCCGACGCTGCTGGACGACGGCGCGGGCGCCAAGACCTTCGCGCCGGGCGTCGATCTCGTGTCCGACGTGCTGCACGATCGACTGCCGAAGGTGATCACGCGCGGCGTCGTCGCCCCGCCCACCCGAGCGCTCGCGTTGACGGAAGCGCCGGCCGGGCCGAACGCCGACGCCGACAGGCTCCTTGCTCGCGCGGCCGAGCTCAACGCGCCGCTCCCGCCGATGCCGATCCCGAACGTCGGACCGCCGGCGCCGAAGGACGCGCCGACCGCGCGCCAAAGCGCCGGCGTTTCGCTCGATGTGACGCGGGTCTTCGGCACGCTTCCGTTCGACGCGTTCAAGCCGTCGCCCGCGAACGGCCCGCGCGGGCCGCAATAAGTCGCGGGGCCGTCAGACAAACAAATCGTCGAGGCTCGCGATGAGCCGCATCTCGCGACGGCGCGTCAATCCTTGTCGATCCGCCCACGGGCCCGGACCCGCTGCGGCGAGATAGAGAAAGACGAAACAGTACAGCACCGCCAGTTCGCCCATGTTGAGCACGGGGAAGAAGCTCTTCGGGAAATGGGCCATGAAATAGGCCGCGGCCATGTAGCCGGACAGCACGAACGCGGCCGGCCGGGTGAAGAGGCCGAGCGTGATCAAGACGCCGCCGACAAGCTCCATCGCCCCGGTGAAATAGAGCATCCCCGCCGGCATCTGCGCGGCGAAATCGAGATGCGGGAAGCCGAGGAGCTTGCCCGTGCCGTGTTCGAGAAAAAGCAGGCCGGTCATGATCCGCAGCACTGAAAGCAGCGGAGCAGCCCACGATCGGGGCAAGATCGTAAAGCTCATGGGCCTCGCCTCCTTTTGCATTCGTCAACGCAGCAAAGCGCCGGCTTTCGCCGGCGCTTCCAGTATTACTGCATGCGGCTCATCCTCGCCACCTCGCGACGCCTCCGGCTTGAGCGGTCGCGCGCGCCCTTCAGGCGGAAAGCTTGCCGGCTGTCTTGGCGATCAGCTCGCCTTGATGCCGCGCGCCGTCGAGTTCGAGCTTGGTCGGCTGGCGCTGGCCCTGGGCGCCGGCGATCGTCGTCGCGCCATAGGGCGCGCCACCCACGATCTCGTCGAGCGTCATCTGGCCGGCGTGGCTATAGGGCAGACCGACGATCACGAAGCCGAAATGCATGAGGTTGGCGATGATGGAGAAGAGCGTCATCTCGTTGCCGCCGTGTTGCGTGGCGCTCGAGGTGAAGGCGCCGCCGACCTTGCCCACGAGCGCGCCGCTCATCCATAAGGCGCCCGCCTGCTCCCAGAAGCTGCCCATGGCCGACGGCATGCGGCCGAAGCGGGTCGGGGCGCCGACGGCGATCGCGTCGTAGTTCGCGAGTTCTTCGACCGTCGCGATCGGCGCCGGTTGGTCGAGCTTGAAATGCGCCGCCTTGGCGATCGCCTCTGGAACGGTCTCCGGCACGCGCTTCACGTCGGCGGACGCGCCCGCCTTGCGCGCGCCTTCCGCGACCGCATAAGCCATGGCCTCGATGTGGCCGTAGCTCGAATAGTACAATACCAGCACCTTCGTCATTGGGCCCTCCGCGCTCGTCTTTCGTCAACGTTTCGAGGCGCGGGAGAATTCCCGCGCCCGTCGGCTTGGAAACCGTCCCTCCAGTCGGACGTTCCGTCAGTCCTTGTCAATCGCCCACGGACCCGGGCCCGCCGCGGCGAGGTAGAGGAAGACGAAGCAGAACAGCACCGCGGGCTCGCCGAAGTTGATCGCCGGAAAGAAGCTCATCGGGAAATGCGCCATGAAATAGGCGACGGCCATGAAGCCCGCGAGGACGAAGGCGACGGGCCGGGTGAAGAGGCCGAGCACAATCAGCGCGCCTCCGACAAGCTCCATCGTCCCGGTGAAATAGATGAGTCCCGCCGGCATCTTGTCGATGAACGGAAGGCCGTGCGGGAAGCCCAGGAGCTTGCCCGTGCCGTGTTCGAGAAAGAGCAGTCCCGCCACGATGCGCAGCACGGATTGCAGCGCCGGCGCCAGCGAGCGCGGGATGACGGTAAACGAAGAGACGGCGCGGGGAAGCGTGGCGGAGCTCATGGGTTTCGTTCCTTAAGCAATGAAGTTGACGGTGAATCGAAAAGGGGGCCCGTTCTGGCGGCCCCCGTTACGCGAGTCTCACAGAACCTTCGCCATCTGGTCGAAGGAAAATCGCGGGCTGCGCGGGAAGAGCTTGGCGTCGTCGCCATAGCCGATGTTGATGATTACGTTGGCCTTGATCCGCCCGTCCGGGAAGAACTCCGCATTGACCTTGCTGGCGTCGAAGCCCGTCATGGGACCGGCGTCGAGCCCGACGGCGCGAAGCGCGAGAATGAAATAACCGACCTGCAACGTGCCGTTCTGGAAGGCGCTGCGGGCCGCGAAATCGGGATTGCCGGAGAACCAGCTCTTCGCGTCGGCGTGCGGGAAGAGGAAGGGCAGATGCTCGTAGAACTCAACGTCATAGCCGGCGATCGCGACGACCGGCGCGGCAAGCGTCTTCTCGAGGTTGCCCGGCGACAAGGCCGGCCGCAGACGCTCCTTCGCCTCCTTGGAGCGCAAGAACAGCATGCGCAGCGGCTGCTGGTTGGCGGACGTCGGCCCCATCTTGGCGAGGTCGAGCGCCTCAGCGAGCACCGCGTCTGGCACCGGGCGATCGAGGAACGCGTTGTGCGTCCGCGCCTCGGTGAAAATCTGAGCGAGAGCGGCCGAGCCGACGCTGGCGCCACGGGTAAGCTTGACTTCGGTCATGGGGCAGTCTCCTTGCACTGCAACATGACCATTGTGAATCATCAGCGCAACCGGGAAAATTATGATGACATCCATCAGCTGCGGCGATAATATCGAGGCATGATCGATGCGCCGACCCTGGATCAATTGCGGATGCTGGTCGCGGTGGCGGACGAAGGCAGTTTTTCCGCTGCGGCGCGAAAGCTCGGCCGGGTGCAGTCCGCAGCGAGCCAATCGATTGCGGCGCTCGAGGCGCAGCTCGGCGTCAGCCTGTTCGACCGGTCTGCCAGGACGCCGCGCCTCACGCCGGCCGGCGCCGCGCTCTCAAAGGATGCGCGACGCCTTCTCGAAGGGGTCGCCTCGCTCAAGCGGCGGGCGTCATGCATCGCCAATCAGGTCGAGCCGGAACTCGTTTTCGCGGTCGACGCGGTCTTCCCGCATGAGCCGTTGATCGCGAGCCTCAAGGCGCTGCGCGACGAATTCCCGGACGTGCCGGTCTCGATTTTCACCGAGACCCTCGGCGGCTCCGAGCAACGCCTGCGCGAAAGCGTCGCGCAGTTCGCCATCTATCCGACGCCGCCGTTCGGAACCGGCGATCTCGTCGCCGATTTTCTCGCCCCGATCGATGTGATTCCTGTCGTCAGCGTCGACCATCCCCTGGCCAAGGCGCCCGAGCCGATCGCCCGCGAGACGCTCGAACCGCACGTCCAGCTCGTGCTGACCGACCGCACGCCGCTGACCCAGAATTTCAGCGGCGGCATCGTCAGCCATCACATCTGGCGCTTCGCCGAACTCTCGACCAGGCTCGAATTCCTGCTGGCCGGCTTCGGATGGTGCAGAATGCCGGCCCATCTGGTCCGCGGGCCGATCGCCGCCGGCAGGCTGAAAGAGCTCGTGCTCGCGGAACGGGACTCGTTCAAGTTCCGCGCGCATGTCGTGCATGTCCGCGGGCGCGAGATCGGCCGCGCCGGCCGCTGGCTGATCGAGGACTTGCGGGCGCGGATGGCCGACGGGGCTGATTGACGCCAAATCGAAAGCGGCGCGTCCTTGGCAGGATCGCGCCGCACTGTCTTGAGCCATAAGACCGCCGGCGCGCATCGGCCGGCTGCGGGAGTCAGTTGTCGATGCAACCCTCGTTGCAGTCTTCCCGATTGCGGCTGAGCCCATCGGTCTCCCTGGCGGCTGGGACAACGACCGGCGCCGGAACGAGGGCGACCGCCTTCGGCGAAAGCGGAAAGTAAAGGTCAGCGGCCCGATGATGAGCGTGATGCTTGTGGCCGGCGCCGTCCGATGCATAGACACCGACGGTGGCGCACAAAGAAACGCCAAGGATCAGTGCAAGCATAGCAATTGATTTCATCATACTCTCCATAAAGTGAGTCAATAATCTTGATCTATGTTCGAGCTGTCGACTTCCGATCGACCGCGGCACTACGACAATTGGATGACAGGCGCCGTGACGACGCTCACACAGCACGACGCCGGTCGCGTCAATGGGCACGGCTGGATCGGGGTCGGCTACTGCGCCCGGCTTTCGCGCCCGTACAAGAGCAGCATCGCGATGATGACGACGCCGTAGATGATCTGGCGCCCCGCCTCCGGCATCTGCACGACCGACAGGATCGACTGCAGGAGCGTGATCAGGATGACGCCCGCGACAGCGCCGAGATAGCTGCCGCGGCCGCCGAGGATTGAGGCGCCGCCGAGCACCACCGAGGCGATCGCCGGCAAGAGGTAGGCGTCGCCCATCCCCTGCGCCGCCTTGCTCGCGTAGCCCGCGAGCAGCACGCCTCCGAAGGCGGAGAGGCCGCCTGCGATCGCAAAGGCGGTGAGCACGATCCTTTGCGTATCGATGCCCGACAGATAGGCCGCGCGCTCGCGATTGCCGATGCCGTAGACCGCGCGGCCGAACGTCGTCCGGTTGAGCAGGAAGACCGCCCCGGCGCCGATGATCGCCCAGACGACCAGCGCATTGGGCAAGCCGAACACGAGGTCGCCGGTCGCGAGCGCCCGCATCGCGGGCGACGAGGAATCCTGCGGCGAGAAGCCGCCGGTATGCACGACCATCAGCCCCTGCGCGACCGCGTTGACCGCGAGCGTGACGATCATCGAAGGGATGCGCAGGTAGGCCGTTCCGAAGCCGTTGACGAGCCCGAGCGCGATCCCGCAGCCGACGCCGAAGGGAATGGCGAGCGTCTCGCCCAGAGGTCCCCATCCGGTCGCGGCGGTCGACATCATGCCGCCGACCGCGACCAGCCACGGCACCGAAAGGTCGATCTGGCCGAGCAGGATCACGATCATCGTGCCAGTCGCGATCACCCCGAGAAACGAGGCGACCTTGAGTTGCTGCAAAAGATACTCGGGCGACAGAAAGCTGCGCGAATAGAGCGAGCCGACGAGCAGGAGCGCGACGATGCAGCCGAAGGCGATCAGGACCGGCTTGTCGATGCGGGCGATGAGCGCGCCCGGTTCCTTCGGCTTTGCTTCGACCGTCACGGAAAAAGCTCCAGCCGGTTGCGGACCTGGAACAGCCGCGCCGCCCCGAGCGAAACTGCGGCAAGCAGCACCAGGCCCTGAAACAATGGCTGCCACAGCGGATCGAGATTGAAGACGAAGAGGAGGTCGCCGATCGTGCGAAACATGAGCGCGCCGAAGATCGCGCCGATCGCGCTTCCCGAGCCGCCGTAGAGCGAGACGCCGCCGAGCACCACGGCTGCGATCGAATAGAGCGTGTAGGCGCCCGCCGTCTCGGCGGAGGCTTCGCCCGAATAGGTGACGAAGGTGAGGAAGAGGCCGCCCATCGACGCCGTCAGGCCCGAGAGCACGTAGGCGCAGAATTTCGCGCGGTCGACCGGCACGCCGGACATGTAGGTCGCCTGCTCGGACGAGCCGACCGCATAGGCCGCGCGGCCAATCGCGGAGCGGCTGTAGGGAACCCAGACGACGATGACGACCGCGGCGAGGGCGATGAGGCTCGCCGGCAGCACGACGAAAGCGCGACCAGTCAAGGCGTCGGCCAGCGGCGCATAGACGTCGCCCCCCGGCGTCGGCCGCAAGAGCAGCGCAAGCCCGAAGAAGACCGCGCCCGTCGCGATGGTCGTGACGATCGGCTGCAGCCGGCCCATGATGACAATGAGACCGTTGACCGCGCCGCAGGCCAGTCCCGCCAGCAGAACCCCGATGACGCCGAGCGCCGCGGACGGCGCCGTCCCGACCACGATCGACGAGGCGAGGCAGTTGCTGAGCACGAACACGGCGCCGACCGAGAGGTCGATGCCGGCGGTGATGACGACGAATGTCTGCGCCATCGCGACCAAGGCCAAGAGGGCGCCCTTGTTGGCCGCGGTCTGGACGACATTGGCGCTGAAGCCCGCCGGATGATTGCTCGCATAGATCGCGAACATGACGAGGAAGGACGCGAAGGCGATCAGCGTCGCGCGGTTCTGGCTGAAGCGGTAGCGCCAGTCGCTCATTGCGCCCGAGCCTCGTCCCGCGCGCCGGTCTCGTCGGCGATGTTGAGCGCGCTTGCGATCAGCGCGCGCTCGGTGATCTCGTCGCCCACGAGGACTCGCTTGATCGCGCCGTCATAGAGCACGAGCGCGCGGTCGCAGCAGCCGATCAGCTCGCTGTAGTCGGTCGTGTAGAAGACGATCGCTGCGCCGGCGTCGGCGAGCCTGCGCAGAAGCTGGTAGATCTCCTGCTTGGTCGCAACGTCGATGCCGCGGGTCGGATCATTGAGGAGGATGATGCGCGGCTCGGCCATCAGCCACTTGGCGATGACGACCTTCTGCTGGTTGCCGCCCGAGAGCGAGCCGACCGGATTGCTTGTTCCCCCCGCCCGGATCGCGAGCAGCGCGATCATGTCGCGGATGAGCCCGGCTTCGCGGGCGCGGTCGATGACCCCGCCGCGCGAGATCCGCTCGAGCGCAGCGAACGAAAGGTTGTCGCTGAGCGACATCGGCAGCATGAGCCCCTCGGTCTTGCGGTCCTCGGGGATCAGCGCCATGCCGACGTTTGGGCGTTTCGCCGCATGCGGGCTTGCGGGCGCGACCGGCTTGCCGGCGACGCGGATCTCTCCGGTCACGCCGCGCAAGACGCCGAACAGCGCAAGCAGGAGCTCCCGCTGCCCCTGCCCGTCGAGCCCGCCGAGGCCGACGACCTCGCCCGCGCGCGCGTTGAAGGAAATGTCGCGCAAGCGATCCGCCCATGCGAGGTTCCTGACCTCGATCAGCGGCATCTCGTCCGTCTCTCGCGGCGGCGGCTTCGGCGGGAAGACGTGGCTGAGCTCGCGGCCGATCATCATCTCGACGACTTCGTCGTCGGATTTCGTTCCAGCGGCGTAGGTCGCGACGTTCGAGCCGTTGCGGAACACCGTGCATTCGTCGGCAAGTTCGGCGATCTCGTGCATGCGGTGGGAGATATAGAGGAGCGCGAGCCTCTCCTCGCGCAGGCGCTTCAGGACGACGAACACTTTTGCGACGTCCGCCGCCGTCAACGCCGACGTCGCCTCGTCGAGAATGAGGATGCGCGGGCGGCGCGCCAGCGCCTTGGCGATCTCGACCATCTGCCGGCGCGACAGAGCGAGGTCGCGAATGAGGGCCATGGGATGGACGTCGGACGCGCCCGCGCGCGCGAGCGCCTCCTCGGCGATGCGCCGCTGGGCGCGGCGGTCTATGAGGCCGAGGCGGCGCGGCGGATGGCTGATCGCGATATTGTCCGCGACGGTCAGGTCAGGAACGAGGGAAAGCTCCTGAAAAATGCAGACGACGCCGGCGCGATTGGCGGCGGCGGGCGTATCGAAAGCGACCTCGGCGCCGTCTAGGACGATGCGCCCGGCGTCGGGCCTGACCACGCCGGCCAGGACCTTGATGAGCGTCGATTTTCCCGCGCCGTTCTCGCCGAGGATCGCATGGATGCGGCCCGGTGCGATGGCGAGGCTCGCATTCTCGAGCGCGCGCACGCCGCCGTAGCGCTTGGACACGCCTTCCATGCGCAGGATCGGGGCGCCCATCGACTCGAATCCCGTCAAAAGCGCCAGCCCTCGCCCAACCAGCCCGCGTCCAATGGCGGCTCCCAACGTTGTCATGCCCGCGAAGGCGGGCGTCCACGGTCGTGGCGCGCCGAGTTTCCCTGGCGAATGTTTATCGCCTGCTTAAAGCGACGACTCTGTCATCCCCGCGTTCGCGGGGATGACATGGACGGTGGGCGCCCGAGCCGCCTGCTCCGCAACGCGCGCCGTTCGACAGATTACTTGTTCTCCTTCGTTTGCCCCATGATTTCCTGCGCGGTGAAGTTGATGTTGCAGGTGGGGAAGGAATTGCCGACGAAGAAGTTGTCGGACTGGGCGGCGTAGTAATTGTCGCCGTCCTTGAAGTTGGGGTCTTCCGCGGTCGCGAGCGGCAGCTTGACCGACTGCGGCACCACCTGCCCCTCGAGCGCGGCGATGGCTGTCTTGATCGCGACCGCGACCTGCGCCGGCCCGGTGCCGCCGGACGCGCACTTCAGCCCCTGGTCGGCGAGCTTGGCGCAGAATTTGCGAAACCCGTTCTCCGTTTCGCCGCCGAACGGTCCGAGCGGCTGCTTGGCGTCGAGGATCGCCTGCACGATGCCGGTGTCGCCGCCCTGCCCGGTGTAGCCGTCGAAATGCTTCTGCACCGCAATCGCGTCCGCCGTCACCTTCTGCGCGGTCGGATCGTCCCACTTGCCGTAGACTTCGATGACGTCCCACTTCTTGCCGGTCTTGTCGAGCGTCTCATGAATGCCCTCATGCCGGTCGCGATCGACCGACGTGCCGGAAACGCCGCGCACTTCGAGGATCTTGCCGCCGTTCGGCAGATGCTTGTCGAGCCATTGCGCCCAATAGACGCCGAGGCCCTTCTGGTCGACGTCGACGTTGATCGCATCCTCCGTGTCGAGGATGTTGTCGAAGGCGACGAGCACGACGCCGGCCTCGTTGGCGCGCTTGATGACCGGCTTGAAGGCGGCGGGGTTCTGCGCATTGACGACGATCGCGTCGAAGCCGGAATCGATGAAGTTGTTGACCGCCGCGATCTGCGCCGCGACGTCCTCGCCGGTCGAGACGACCTTGAACTCCTTGAGCTTCGCCGCGACGTCGGGCTGCGCCGCATAGGCTTTGGCCGTCTGGATCATCTGGATGCGCCAGGTGTTGGCGATATAGCCGTTGGCGAGCGCGATGCGATAGGGCGGCTTCTTGGCCGGCCACTTGAAGAATTTCGTCTTCTCGGTCCAGGGCGCGAAGCACTGCGGATCCGAAGACGGGCCGGCGACGATTTGCGGGCCGGCGGCGTAGGCCGGCGCGCCAAGCGCGGAGGCGGCGAGAGCGGTTAGTAGGAGACGGCGAATGGAGCGCATGGATCTTCCTCCCTGAATGTCTGTTCGGCCCGCAAATCGCGATGGACCGGCCCGTTGCTTCTGCGTCGACGGGCTGACATGTCAGTATCGCAGGGGCGAGTTGGGCGCAAGACCCGGCGCCCGCTCCCCGCGCCGTCGCGCGCCTTGAAGAAATCGCCAGCGGGGAGCGGCTTTGCGAACCCTCTCCCGAGTCCCCACGTCCCGGCTTGACTTTGGCGTGAAGGGTGTATATACATCAATCCATGGTCGAGCGCTTGGACATATCCGCCTGCGCAGGCTGCCTTTGCACCGCGGCGCGCAAGGCGTCGCGCGCCGTGACCGCGGTCTATGACCGCGCTCTTGTCCCTCACGGCGTTCGCATCACGCAGTTCACGGTCCTCGCCAACCTCGAGCTTCGCGGCGCGACGCCGCTCGGCGAGCTTGCAAAGATCCTTGACCTCGACCGGACGACGCTCACCAGGAACCTCGATCTCCTGGAGGCAAAGAAATGGGTCCAGAGCCGCGTCGCGCCGACTGACAGTCGCTCACGCATTCTCAGCGTGACGAACGAAGGGCGCGCCGTCCTCTCCTCGGCCTTCCCCGCCTGGCGGAGGGCGCAAGACCGCGTCGCGGCCGTCCTGCGCGGCGACGACCTCTCGCTCTTGAGCCGATTGTCGGAAATCCGGCGCCGGAACTGACCGGCCGGAAAATCGCGCGTTCGCGCGCGAAGATATGTGTATCAACACGTAAAGGAGGCTCTTTCCATGCTCAATCTCATTGGCTCTGTCGTCGGGATGACGGCGATCGCCGTGAACCTGGTGGCCGTCTCCGCCGCCCTCGAACTCAGCCCGGGTACGCGCCTCGGGTTGGCCGCGATCGTCGGCGCCTGGGTCGGGTTGGCCACCGGCCTCGGCGCGGCGGGCAATTTTGCGTTCGCCCCGAACGCTCCGACGCCCCTGATCGGCGTCTTCGCTGCGGCGCCCTTGCTGATCGTCGGCGCCCTCGCCTACGCCAATCGGGGGTTTCGTTCGGCCCTCATGGCCATTCCCATGCACCTGTTGATCGGACTCAACAGCATGCGGGTCCTGGGCGTCTTGTTCTTGTTGCTGGTTCTCGAGGGCCGCTTCAGCGGACCCTTCCCGTTCTCGGCGGGTCTCGGCGACATCATCACCGGCGTGTTCGCGATTCCGCTCGCGCTTAAGGTCGCGCGGTCGCAACCGGTCTCGACGGCGACGATCACGAGCTGGAATGCGTTCGGCGCCCTCGATCTTTTCGCAGCCATCGCCCTCGGCTTGACCTCGGCGAACGGGAGTCCTCTCCAGCTCATCCACGCCGGGGCGGGATCGCAGGCGATGCAGGCCTTGCCCTTCTGCCTCGTGCCGGCGGTTCTCGTGCCCTTCTATCTGATCACCCACGGCGTCGTGGCCGCCCAATTGGCGGCGCGGCGAACGTCGGGCGCTCTTTCGCACGCTTGATCATGATGGCAGCCTTCTCGGGTTCGCTTCGATGAACCCGAGAGGCCTGCATTTCGCCGGCGCGGCCAACGAAGTCTGGGTCGCAAGCTTTCAGCGCGGCGCCACAAGGTCGCGGCGCGATTTGCCGGCGCGCAGTCCTCTTCGCTAATTAATGATACATGTCCGGGTTTTCCCAGCACTTTTGCCACTCGGCCTTGAACGCCGGACCCTTCAGGCCTTTCGGGTCCACGGCCGCGTGGCATCGAACGTTCTTTTGGCTCATCTCCCGCCCTGTCTTTCTGTTTGTCTGATATTGTTGCGCCGAGCTTGCGTTGACAAAAAGGATCGTCAGGCCGATCGCGCACAGCATGATCTTCTTGATCATTATGCTCCCTCCCATTTGGGTTGAACCGCATCCGCGACGCCGAGCGCCCGCAAAATTCCCTTTGTGCCCCGGCCCCGCAAAACAAACATACACGTTCGGCTGATGATGAATGTGACGCCGGTCACACTCTGTTCCATCGGCGCGCCGCCGGCGGCGAGTGTGGCGCCCAAAAAGAAAAGGGAATTATATACTTGACTCGCTAATAATTTTGTCGCGTAGCCAAGGGGTTGCGCGATGTCCAAGAGCACTATTTCGACCTTCCAGCTTTTCGAGATGTTCCCGGACCAAAAGACGGCGCGGATTTATCTTGAAGGCCGTCTTTGGCCGAATGGCCCGCGCTGCCCCGTCTGCGGTCTTAGCGAGCGGATCACGGCGCGCAAAGAAGGCTTCTATCGCTGCAACCAGTGCAGGGAAGACTTCACGGTTCGCACGGGAACGATTTTCGAGCGCTCTCATGTTCCGTTGCATAAGTGGGTTTATGCGATGTATCTGCTCGTGACGGCACGCAAGGGCATGAACTGGACCCCATTCGTGGGACCACGAGGGGTTGAATTTAAGGTGTGATCTCGCCTGCCCTTGTCCTTCAAGAATCAAGCCGCTTCTGGCTGCTTCTGCTGTGGGTATGTGGGCAACGCGTTTGCGTTGTCCAAGCGAAGCGGCATATCCACAGCCCTCGCCGCCGCCTCGATTTTGTCCATGCCGGCGCGCCACACCGCCATCGGCATCTGGTTGTTCATCGCCTGGTGAGGGCGCCGAAAATTGTAGAGGTTCATCCAGGAACTGATGCCGGACCGCGCCTCGCAGCCATCGGCGTAGGCTTTCAGATGCACTTCTTCATACTTGATCGAGCGCCACAGCCGTTCGATGAAAATGTTGTCCATGAAGCGGCCGCGTCCGTCCATCGAAATCACGACGCCGGCCGTCACAAGCTTGCTGGTGAAAGCCTCGGCGGTGAAAGTGGAGCCCTGATCGGTATTGAAAATCCGCGGCTTTCCGAACCGAATCAGCGCCTCCTCCAGCGCCGCCGCGCAGAAGCTCGCATCGTTGGTGTTCGACAGCCGCCATGCCAGAACCGCCCGGCTGGCCCAGTCGATGATCGCCACCAGATAGAGGAAGCCGCACGCCATCGGGATGTAGGTCACGTCGGCCGCCCACACGTGGTTCGGCTCGACAATCTTCAGGCCGCGCAGCAGGTAGGGGTATATCTTGTGCCCGGGCGCGGCTTTGCTCGTGCCGGGGCGCGGAACCAGCGCCTCGATCCCCATCACCCGCATCAGCCGCCGCACTCGCTTGCGGTTGACCCCGCGGCCTTCCTTGTTGAGTTCGAAGGTTATTCGCCGCGAGCCGTAGAACGGAAGTTCGAGATGCAGTTCGTCGATGCGGCGCATCACCGCCAGATCGTCCGCCTCGGCGACGGGCTTGGGGCGGTAGACCCCCGAGCGCGCCACGCCCACAAGCGCGCATTGGCGGCGCACCGACAGGTCCTTGCCAGGCCGTTCGACCATCGCTCTTCGATCGGGCGCGCTCATCGCCCTGGCCTCCTGGCCAAGAAATCCCGTTCGACCGTCAGTTGGCCGATCTTGGCGTAGAGCTTGGCCGTCTCGCGCTCGCGCTCCTCCTCGCCATCCCCCGAACCGCTCGCCCCTCGCGCGAAAAGGCTCACCGCATTGTCGAGAACCTGCTTCTTCCAGGCATAAATCTGGTTCGGATGCACCCCGTGCCGCTTCGCCAGTTCCAGAACCGTCGCATCCTCGCGCAGCGCCTCAACCGCAATCTTCGCCTTGAACGCCGCATCAAACTTCTTGCGTGACTTCGTCATTCCTCGCTCCATCGGTTGCGACAGAGCAGGACATTTCACACCTTAGCCAATGGTCCTAAATCCGGGGTCCAGCTCAGCATTTCGTCCATGCAACTCGCGAAGGAAATCGGGATCACGCAAAAATCGGCTTGGTTTGTGCTTCACAGGCTGCGCGAGGCGTGTGGGTCGAAGCTCGAAATGCTGCAAGGCATCGTCGAAATCGATGAGACATATGTCGGCGGAAAAGAGACGAACAAGCACGAGTCCAAAAAGCTGAAGGCCGGGCGCGGCACGGTCGGCAAGACGCCCGTTCTCGGCTGCGCGAGCGCGGCGGGCGCACTGTCGCAATGCCAATCGAGAAGGCTGACAAGGAAACGATCCAAGCCGCCATTCACCGGCACGTCGAGGCCGGATCGACGCTTCACACTGACGAAAGCGGCGCGTACAGCGGAGTTCGCAATTCCGGTTTCAGCCACGACATCGTCAATCACAGCGCTGGCGAATACGTCCGCGACGACGTCACGACGAACGGCATGGAAAGCGTGTTTGCCGTCTTGAAGCGCGGGCTGATCGGCGTCTATCATCACGCCGGCCCGAAGCATCTGGACCGCTACGTTGACGAGTTCGCGTTTCGGCTGAACGAAGGCAACGTCAAGAACCATACCTTGACGCGGCTCGAAAGCTTCGTAGATGGTACCGCTGGGAAGCGGCTCACATACAAGGCGCTCATTCAGTGACGAAACCGATGCCGGAGCGCGTGCCAAAGGCGCTGGACGCCATTGCTGATGTTGTCTTGGCTTATAAGCCGAAACAGACCAAGGTAAGGATTGCGAAAAAGAGGAGAAAGCTATCATCTATAGGCAAACCAAAGAATAAGTCCAAGAACTAGGGACCAAAAAATTATCGACATCAAAAAGGTAATAAAGCTGCCTTTCCCACCTTGGTATTTGCCAAATGGGACAATAAACGCGACAGAGGGTGATTTAGAAAAGGGATCGTCATCGTGCGAACGATGGGGTATTCTTTGCGGGGCGGTGGTTGTTGTTGCGGTAATTGCAGAGCTTATCATCGCTTGGATTAAACCACCATACAAGACATTTCTGACCGAGTTGGCGATTACTGACGTGGCGATTGCGTTAGGCATCGTTGGGGAAGTTCTGTTCGGTATGTGGGACGGTCGCATCCAAACCGAATTGCGAGTGCGATCAGATAGGAAGGTTGCCGACGCCATCGCTGGCGCGGCGGAGGCCAATGAACGGGCTGCGAAAGCGGATTTGGCCAGGGCGGAACTCGAAGCAAAATTGATTCCTCGTTCGCTGAACCAAAGCCAATGGGATTTTATCCAGAGTCTTCGCGGCAAGTTTTCCGCAATTGCCATTGCATTTGAAACTGACTTGGAAACGCAATCGTTCGCCGGAAAAATCAGAGACGCCTTTTTCTGCGCCCGAATATCCGTGGCCATGTATCCGCGCGCATCCGACGTCCATAGTGCTGCAACCTTGCAGACCGTGCGAAAAGTCGGCGTGAGCGGATTCCTTCGAAATCGGCGCGCGGGCTAGAATCGCGCATGACTCACATTGCCGGATTCGAGCGCGACCAGCTCCTGTTGCTGCCGGAGGCGGTGGACGATTACGTGGACGCTGGAAATCCGGTTCGGTTCATCGACGCCTTCGTTGACGGGCTGGACCTCGCGGCGGCGGGGTTCGCGCGAGTGACGGCGAAGGCGACGGGGCGTCCGGGGTATGCGCCCGGCGACCTGTTGAAGCTCTATATCTACGGCTATCTGAACCGGGTCCGATCGAGCCGGCGGCTGGAGCGCGAAGCCCATCGCAACATCGAGGTCATCTGGCTTCTGCGCAGCCTCAGGCCCGACTTCAAGACCATCGCCGACTTTCGACGCGACAATCGCGCGGCGTTCCGCGCCGTGTTTCGTCAGTTCGTCCTGCTGTGTCGACGGCTCGACCTTTACGGCCGCGAGTTGCTCGCCGTCGATGGAACTCGCATCAAGGCGGTCAACAACAAGGATCGCAACTTCACCCGCACTTCGTTGCGCGAGTTCATCCGCGCCGCCGATGAGAGGCTGAACGATTATCTCGCGCGGCTCGACGCGAGCGACATCGAAGACGGCGCGTCGGCCGGTGGGGCGCGCACGAAAAATCTCGCCGAGAAGATCGAGGCCTTGCGCAAGAAGCGCGGCCGTTACGAGGCGATGCTGGCCCAGCTTGACCGGACCGGCGAGGACCAGATCTCGCTGACCGATCCCGACAGCCGCGCCATGGCCGCGCATACGAAGATCGGTGTGGGCTACAACGCGCAGGTCGCGGTCGACGCGAAGAACAAGATGATCGTCGAGCAGGCAGTGACCAACCAGGTCGTCGACATGGGACTGCTGACGCAGACCGCCGAGCCGGCCCGCGAAATTCTCGGGGTCGAAACGATCGACGTCGTCGCCGATCGTGGCTACTTCAAAGTCGAGGACATCGAGGCCTGCGAGAAGGCCGGCTGCATTCCTCATGTCCCCAAGCCTCAACGAGGATCGTCGGTGCGCAAGGGTTTCTTCCGCAAGGACGAGTTCCGATACGATGCTGGGCGCGACGCCTACGTCTGCCCGGCCGGGCAGTTGCTGACGCCGATCCGCCGCGGCCGGCTGCGCGATCTCGAGAAGATCGATTACGGCGCCCCGAAGGCCTGTCGCGTTTGTCCGCTGCGCGCGCGATGCACAAACGACGTTCGCTCGGTGTCCCGTCTCGAAAATGAGGACGTGCTCGATCGCATGGCCGAACGCCTCAAAGCGAGGCCGCACATTCTCGACCGTCGCCGCGAGGTCGTCGAGCATCCCTTCGGCAGCATCAAGCAATGGATGTATCAGGGCGCGTTCCTGATGCGCAGCCTCGAAAACGTGCGCGCCGAGTTTAGCCTGACCGCGCTCGTCTACAACTTGCGCCGCGCCCTCAATGTCATCGGCGTCGAGCCGATGGTAGCGGCGGTTCGGGGGTGAGCGGCGTACCCAATCCGCGCCTAAAGAGCCGACATGGGCGGCCACAGGATCGACACAGGCCTTGTCGCACCCGAAAAAAGTCGAAACCCCCGTCCGTCGCCGCCCGAGTGCGCAAAGCCGTGGGCGCAAGCAGTTTCCGCACGGTCTGTTTGATATTTGAGCCGCATGGCTTCGACGGGGCGCGTCCGAAAACGGTAGAGCCGTTGATAGAAATATTTAGGAGAGCCGATTTATCGAATCGCTGGCAGTGATAACCGGGTCGATACCTTCCGACATTGCGTTATCGATTGAAAACACACGGCCCGAAATGCGCGCTCCGTTGGACACGCCCATGATCATCGTCGGGGGACGGTTTGTACTGCTTCCGCCCCATTTGGAGAAAGTAGGTAAAATGGCAAAAGCCGCAATGGACGCTATCAGAAGGGAGTCAAATATATAACTCCCAAAGAAAAGGCCCGCGGGGAAAATTCCCTGCGGGCCTTCGCAAGCCGCGGATAAAGCAGCCCGGCTTACTTCTTCTGCTCGCGCGCCTTGAGGGCGGCGCCCAGGATGTCGCCGAGGGAGGCGCCCGAGTCGGCCGAGCCGTATTGCGCGATCGCCTCCTTCTCCTCGGCGACTTCGAGCGCCTTGATGGAGACCGCGACCTTGCGCGCCTTGCGGTCGAACTGGATGACGCGCGCGTCGACCTTCTCGCCGACCGAGAAGCGTTCGGGGCGCTGGTCGCTGCGGTCGCGCGCGAGTTCGCTGCGCTTGATGAAGGCCGTGAGCTCGGTGCCCGCGATCTTCACCTCGATGCCGCCATCCTTGACCTCGATCACTTCGCACGTCACGACTGAGCCCTTGTGCAGGTCGCCGCCGCCCTCGCCTTCCTCGGCGGCTTTCTTGGCGAACGGGTCGCTTGCGAGCTGCTTGATGCCGATCGCGATGCGCTCCTTCTCGACATCGACATCGAGCACCTTCGCGCGGACGTGATCGCCCTTCTTAAAGTCCTCGATCGCCTGCTCGCCCGGACGGTTCCAGTCGAGATCAGAGAGGTGGACCATGCCGTCGACGTCGCCGTCGAGGCCGATGAAGAGGCCGAACTCGGTCTTGTTCTTGACCTCGCCCTCGACCGTCGAGCCGACCGGATGCTTCTCGGCGAAAGCCTCCCACGGGTTCTGCAGGGTCTGCTTCAAGCCGAGCGAGATGCGGCGCTTGGCGGCGTCGACCTCGAGCACCTGGACCTCGACCTCTTGGCTCGTCGAGACGATCTTGCCCGGATGGACGTTCTTCTTGGTCCACGACATTTCGGAGACGTGGATCAAGCCTTCGATGCCGGGCTCGAGCTCGACGAACGCGCCGTAGTCGGCGATGTTGGTGACCCGGCCCTTCAGCTTCTGGCCGATCTGGTAGCGGGTGTCGATGTTCGACCACGGGTCTTCCTGCAACTGCTTCATGCCGAGCGAGATGCGGTGGGTCTCGTGGTTGATCTTGATGATGCGGACCTTGACCTGCTGGCCGATCGAGAGGACCTCGCTCGGGTGATTGACGCGCCGCCAGGCGATGTCGGTGACGTGCAGGAGGCCGTCGATGCCGCCGAGGTCGACGAACGCGCCGTAATCGGTGAGGTTCTTGACCGTCCCCTCGATCACCTGGCCTTCGGCGAGATTGGCGACGATCTCATGCCGCTGCTCGGCCCGGCTCTCTTCGAGCACGGTCCTGCGCGAGACGACGATGTTGCCGCGCCGGCGATCCATTTTCAAAATCTGGAAGGGCTGCGGCACGTTCATGAGCGGCGCGACGTCGCGCACGGGACGGATGTCGACCTGGCTGCGCGGCAGGAAGGCGACCGCTCCCTCGAGGTCGACGGTGAAGCCGCCCTTGACCTGGTTGAAGATGACCCCCTCGACCTTCTCATTCTTTTCGAAGGCCTGCTCGAGCTTGACCCAGCTCTCCTCGCGGCGCGCCTTGTCGCGCGAGATGACCGCTTCCCCGAGCGCGTTCTCGATCCGCTCGAGATAGACCTCGACCTCATCGCCGACGCCCGGCGCCGGATCGCGGCCGTGATTGGTGAATTCCTTGAGGGCGACGCGGCCCTCCGTCTTGAGGCCGACGTCGATGACGGCCATGTCCTTTTCGATCGCGACGACCCGGCCCTTGACGACCGAGCCCTCGAAGGCCTCGTCGGGCCCGTAAGTCTCGTTGAGAAGCGCTGTGAAATCCTCGCGCGTGGGCGCCGAGGTTTGAGTGGAAGCCATTGGTTCTCCTAGAGTGCGCCCTTAACTTTGAGGGCGCGCGCCGGCGGTTTGGTTCGCGTTGACGGTCAGGCGCCGCTCGTCGGGAAGGTCTCACGGCAATCCCCGCAAGCCCCTCGCCGCCATCAAGGCGGGCCGGCGCAAAACGCCGACGATGAAGCGCCCAAGGCCACTTCGCCCATGGGCCATATGCCCGCGCGAGCGAGGCGCTGCGCTAGCAGAAAAGCCGAGCCGAAGCAATAAGGAAGATGGGGCGGCGAGCCCCGCGGCGCAAGGACCGAGGACCCCGCCACGCCCGCCTCAAATTTGAAGCGCAAAAGCGCGACGCGAGCAACGTCAGCCCAGCGGAAACGCGAGCCGTGGCCGCAATTGAGAGATGCGTCAGTCCGTCTCTTGCTCTTGGATGATGGTCGACATATATCATGCCTCGCCTCATCGCAGGAGATATCCCATGACCGTCCGCGACATCGTTCTGTCTCAGCCCGTCCGCACCGCCATCGGCGCCTACAACGGGTCGCTCAAGGGTGTGCCGGCGACGGCGCTCGGCGCCGTGGTCGTTCGCGAGACACTCCGCCGCGCGGGGCTCGCGGCGAGCGAAGTCGGTTCGGTGGTGATGGGCAACGTGATCCAGGCCGGCAACAAGATGAACCCGGCGCGGCAGGCCTCGATCGGCGGCGGCGTGCCGGTCGACGTTCCGGCCATGACCGTCAACCGCGTCTGCGGCTCGGGCGCGCAGGCGGTCCTGACCGCCGCCCAGGAGATCGGCGCGGGCGACATCGACGCCGCCATTGCGGGCGGCATGGAGAACATGGACCGCGCGCCCTACCTCATGGACGGCGGGCGCTGGGGATATCGCATGGGCCCCGCCCAGATCCTCGACGCCATGCTGACCGACGGGCTCAACGACGCCTTCTCCGGCGAGCATTCCGGCTGGCACACCGAGGACCTCGTCACCAAGTTGCAGATCAGCCGCGCGTCGCAGGACGCCTTTGCGGCACGTTCGCAGCAGCGCTTTGTCGCGGCCCAAAAAGCGGGTCGCTTCGCCGAGGAGATCACGCCGGTCGAAATCAAGGGCCGCAAAGGGCCCGAAGTCTTCGCAACCGACGAGGCGCCCCGTCCCGACACCACGATCGACGTTTTGGCGAAACTGAAGCCCGCCTTCCGCCCGGACGGAACGATCACCGCCGGCAACGCGCCCGGCTTGAACAGCGCTGCGGCCGCGATGGTCGTCGCCGACCGGGGCTTTGCCGACAAGAAGGGACTGGAGATTTTTGGCCGCCTCGCCGGCTATGGCGTGGCGGCGGTCGAGCCCGGCATGTTCGGCCTCGGGCCGGTCCCGGCGGTGCGCAAGGCCCTTCAGCGCGCCGGCTGGAAGCTCACCGACATCGAGCGGATCGAGATCAACGAGGCCTTCGCCGCCGTTCCGCTCGCGGTCGCCCAGGAGCTCGGCCTGCCGGAAGACATCATCAATGTCGAAGGCGGCGCAGTCGCGCACGGCCACCCGATCGGCGCGACCGGCGCAGTCCTGACGACCCGGCTCCTGCACGCCATGAAGCGCGACGGCCTGCGCAAAGGCGTCGTCACGCTCTGCATCGGCGGCGGTCAGGGCATCGCGCTCGCGCTCGAGGCCGTCTGATCGATCGCGCGCCTGGGCGCCCGCGGCGACTTCCGCAGGGCCGTCGCGGAGCTGGTTCAATGGATCAAGTCCGGGGACGCCCTGACGGGCGAAACCCGAAAGGAATGCCCCACAGCCAATGCCGCAGGAGCCGACATTTGGGCTCTTATAGCGTTGGCTATGGGTCGCGCGTTCCCTTCGGTTTTTCGTCCGAGCTTGATCAGGTAAAGCCCGGCCCTGAGAGATCGCCACTGACCGCCTTCGACCCGAAGCGGACGTAGCGTGCGGTGCAGAAATTAAGCAGGCCGTGCGGAAACTGGCTGCGTGATTCCGCGAACCGGGCCGAACCGCGCCGCACTGTTGCATTGCAAAAAAATCGGCCAAACTGAGGTGAAAAACGCCAAAAAAATCAATGGGCGATTTTGCTCGCTTTCGCGTAAAGCGGCTTAAAGCAACAGAGCCTTCCCAGATCGGCTTTGACGGAGACAAGCAATGGAACTCAACTGCCTCCTGTCTGCAAGGGGCATCGATACCACCAAGAAAAAGGTACTCGTTATGAGGCACACGCCACAGGAGCCAGAATTACGAAAAGCGCTTCCTTGGCTCGCAGCAGAAAGACCCGAGGTTTTCAACGCTTATCAGCAAACGCAACGGCCAAAGGTCGAGAAGATGCTGAAGGACGCGGACTACCTCGTCTCGTGCATCGGCTTCAGAGGTAAACCTACAGAGGCGTTGTTCATCGGCGTCTATAAAGTCGATGGTTATAAGTTGCGCTCACGCGACGAATTACTAAAGAGCTCAGCGGAGCTGACACTACAAGAGCTTGCTGGTAAAGACTTTTTCAGTACTGCGTCAGACATATTGTGGTTTGAACTTAAACTCGATGACAGTGTATATCACTAATGGAAAGGTAAGCTCATCGTTAAGTGGTCGGCACCGAAGGCTTTTGCGCAATGGTGTGATCCAAAGAAGCCAGACCGCTTCTCGGTTAAAGCAATCCTCGAAGAGAGTACCCTCGATAAGGAGATGCCCGATTGGAACGAGCTTATATTGTCTTGGCACGAATTGAAGAACCTGCCAACGCGTTGGATCGATACGTTATCGGGATGGCGTGGGGTTTACTTTATTTTCGACGCAGAAGTTGGAAAGGGCTACGTCGGCTCAGCTTCCGGCAAGGACAACCTTTTTGGTCGTTGGAAAAATTATGCGGACACGGGAGATGGCGGGAACGTACTCCTCCGCAAGCCGCGGAAGTCTGACAAGTTCTTATTCTCGATCCTAGAGCTTGTTTCGCCCAACGCGGAGCCGAACGCCGTTCGCATTCGTGAGAACAACTGGAAAGATCGCCTGCATACGCGCAAAGAATGTAAGCGCTGTTTTGACATCATCTTTTCCGGGGCGGGCGTGGTGGCGATAGTCGGGGCGAAAGAGGGCTCCGACACATGTCGATTTCAGACAGACCGTGCGGAAACTGCTTGCGCCCACGGCTTTGCGCACTCGGGCGGCGACGGACGGGGGTTTCGACTTTTTTCGGGTGCGACAAGGCCTGTGTCGATCCTGTGGCCGCCCATGTCGGCTCTTTAGGCGCGGATTGGGTACGCCGCTCACCCCCGAACCGCCGCTACCATCGGCTCGACGCCGATGACATTGAGGGCGCGGCGCAAGTTGTAGACGAGCGCGGTCAGGCTAAACTCGGCGCGCACGTTTTCGAGGCTGCGCATCAGGAACGCGCCCTGATACATCCATTGCTTGATGCTGCCGAAGGGATGCTCGACGACCTCGCGGCGACGGTCGAGAATGTGCGGCCTCGCTTTGAGGCGTTCGGCCATGCGATCGAGCACGTCCTCATTTTCGAGACGGGACACCGAGCGAACGTCGTTTGTGCATCGCGCGCGCAGCGGACAAACGCGACAGGCCTTCGGGGCGCCGTAATCGATCTTCTCGAGATCGCGCAGCCGGCCGCGGCGGATCGGCGTCAGCAACTGCCCGGCCGGGCAGACGTAGGCGTCGCGCCCAGCATCGTATCGGAACTCGTCCTTGCGGAAGAAACCCTTGCGCACCGACGATCCTCGTTGAGGCTTGGGGACATGAGGAATGCAGCCGGCCTTCTCGCAGGCCTCGATGTCCTCGACTTTGAAGTAGCCACGATCGGCGACGACGTCGATCGTTTCGACCCCGAGAATTTCGCGGGCCGGCTCGGCGGTCTGCGTCAGCAGTCCCATGTCGACGACCTGGTTGGTCACTGCCTGCTCGACGATCATCTTGTTCTTCGCGTCGACCGCGACCTGCGCGTTGTAGCCCACACCGATCTTCGTATGCGCGGCCATGGCGCGGCTGTCGGGATCGGTCAGCGAGATCTGGTCCTCGCCGGTCCGGTCAAGCTGGGCCAGCATCGCCTCGTAACGGCCGCGCTTCTTGCGCAAGGCCTCGATCTTCTCGGCGAGATTTTTCGTGCGCGCCCCACCGGCCGACGCGCCGTCTTCGATGTCGCTCGCGTCGAGCCGCGCGAGATAATCGTTCAGCCTCTCATCGGCGGCGCGGATGAACTCGCGCAACGAAGTGCGGGTGAAGTTGCGATCCTTGTTGTTGACCGCCTTGATGCGAGTTCCATCGACGGCGAGCAACTCGCGGCCGTAAAGGTCGAGCCGTCGACACAGCAGGACGAACTGACGAAACACGGCGCGGAACGCCGCGCGATTGTCGCGTCGAAAGTCGGCGATGGTCTTGAAGTCGGGCCTGAGGCTGCGCAGAAGCCAGATGACCTCGATGTTGCGATGGGCTTCGCGCTCCAGCCGCCGGCTCGATCGGACCCGGTTCAGATAGCCGTAGATATAGAGCTTCAACAGGTCGCCGGGCGCATACCCCGGACGCCCCGTCGCCTTCGCCGTCACTCGCGCGAACCCCGCCGCCGCGAGGTCCAGCCCGTCAACGAAGGCGTCGATGAACCGAACCGGATTTCCAGCGTCCACGTAATCGTCCACCGCCTCCGGCAGCAACAGGAGCTGGTCGCGCTCGAATCCGGCAATGTGAGTCATGCGCGATTCTAGCCCGCGCGCCGATTCGAAGGAATCCGCTCACGCCGACTTTTCGCACGGTCTGCAGAGCGTAAGCACGTGTCGGAGGAAGAAGTTCCCGCGCGGCGAGTTGAGATTTTCACTGGCGCGGGACGGCGGCGAAGTTGGAGCGCCAGAGAGAAGGCGGCGATTGTCGCCGAGAGCTTCGAGGAAGGGGTTCGGGCCTGCCATGTCGCGCGTCGTCATGGCCTGACGCCGCAGCAGTTGTTCGCTTGGCGCCGAGGCTGCCGGGCTGACCTCACGACATAGTGAATCAGGGCGAGCAATACCGTCGCAAAGCCCCGCGAATCATGGTCTCGTCACGACTATGCCGCAGGCCGTCGACGCGCTTCCCGACGATCCCGAAACACTGAAGGCGATGCTGATCGCCGAGCAGATCCGTAGCGAACGGCTGGCCCAGATCATCAAGGAATTGCAGCGCCATCGCTTCGGGCGTCGCGCCGAGACGTTGTCGGAGGATCAATTGCTGCTCGCGCTCGAAGACCTCGAGCAGAAAGAGGCGGGCGCGGCTGCGGAAGCCGAGGCAAGATCTCCCACTGAGCGGGCGACGGCGACGCGCAAGCGGCGCGCGAACCGTGGAGCTTTGCCGCCGCATCTGCAGCGCCTCGAGACGATTGTCGACGTCAAGGACAAATCCTGTCCCTGCTGCAGGGGCAAGCTTCACCAGATTGGCGAGGACGTCAGCGAGAAGCTCGATATCGTGCCGGCGCAGTTCCGGGTGCTGGTCGTGCGCCGACCCAAATACGCCTGCCGCGCATGCGAGGACGTCGTCGTCCAATCGCCGGCCCCGGCGCGGCTGATCGAAGGCGGCCTGCCGACGGGAAGCAACGGTCGCGCACGTGCTCGTCGCCAAATATGCCGATCACTTGCCGCTCTACCGCCAGGCGCAGATTTACGAGCGCCAGGGCGTTCGCCTCGATCGCTCGACGCTCGCCGACTGGGTCGGACGCGCTGCGTTCCATTTGCGGCCCATCCACGAGCGCATTCTCGCGCATCTCCGGTCATCGACGAAGCTATTTGCCGACGAGACGACGGCGCCGGTGCTCGATCCGGGCCGCGGGCGCACCAAGACTGGCCAGCTTTGGGCCTATGCGCGAGACGACAGGCCCTGGGGCGGATCGGCCCCGCCGGCGGTCGCCTATGTCTATGCGCCCGACCGCAAGGCGTCGCAGCCAATCGCGCATCTTGCCGGCTTTAAGGGCGTTCTTCAGGTCGACGGCTACGCTGGCTATCGCGCCCTTGCTGAAAAGGGCGAGGTGAGCCTCGCGTTCTGCTGGTCGCATGTGAGACGGCGGTTCGTTGAACTCGCCGTCGGCGGCGCCTCACCGATCGCCGCCGAAGCGCTCCAGCGCATCGCGGCGCTCTATCGAAACGAGAACGACATTCGCGGCAGAGCGCCTGACGAGCGGCGCGACATTCGCCAGGCCAGAACTCGACCGCTCATCGCCGATCTCGAGCCGTGGCTGCGCGAGAAGCTCGGCCTCATCAGCCAGAAGAGTAAACTCGCCGAGGCGATCCGCTATGCGCTCGCGCGTTGGGAGGGCCTTACCCGGTTCCTCGACGACGGCCGAATCGAGATCGACTCCAACACGGTCGAGCGCTCGATCAGACCCATCGCCCTTAATCGCAAGAATGCGCTCTTCGCCGGCTCCGACGAGGGGGCTTCATACTGCTCATCTCGTCATGTCCTTATATCTCAAAGAGATTTTTCTGGTGATAGTCAGACGGCGGCGGGCGTCGCGACCGCCGAGCGCTGGCTTCGCGCCGAACGGTCTCGCGCGCCAACTCGGCATGGGGGATTATCCAGGGCGCGCCCTTGCACGGCTGGCTCGCGGAAAGCGCTCGTTCGGCGATCAAGCGACGCACGGTTGACGTACTGACGTCGAGGATCGCGGCGGCTTCATTGATCGTGGCCTCGCCGCGCTCGGCCCGTTCCCCCGGTCGATGAATTGCGATGCCGTTCTGATGACGCAGCGAGCAGACACTGCCGCGGGTCCAACTGTGGTCGTGGCTCGTCGTTTTTCCCGATCGATTGAGAACCATGGCGATCGCGTGATCGGGCATGTGACGGGCCAATGCGCGCAAGAGGTCGACGATGTCAGCGTCGGTGACCCATCGCGTGTGGCCGAACTTGTTTTTCTTCACGTCGAGGCGCGTGTGATCTCCACCTTGCCAATGAATGACAAGCTCGAGGCTATAGCCGACGACGTCGACGACAATTTCGGAGATGACCGTGCGGATAATTTTCTTGCGCGTCTCGGCCGTAGCGCCTGGGCTGTCCCAGGCTTGTGTTAGATCTCGGCCCAACATCATGAGGCGGCCTCGATCCGCGACGGAAAGAGCCTCCGCCTGTTCGGCGCCGAGTTGGTCGAGTTCGGCTTCGAGATTGCGCACCACGACCAGCCGCTCGTTCCAACGTCGCTCCAGCTCGCCAGCTACGAGCCGATTGTCCGGATCGGCTGCATCGTACTGACGCTGAGCACGGGCCGCCTCATAGCGGGCTTGCTGAAGCGCGAATTCGAGCTGTCCTTGCTTCTCCGAGCGCCTATGACTACGGGCGTCAATCGCCGCCAAGGCCGCCTCCACACCCAGGGGCTGGAGGCGATCGAGCACCTCCTTGGCGACCATCCGGTCCGCACGCATTCCGCTGAAGCTGATGCAACGGGCCGCCGCCAGATGAGAGAACGCACCGACGCATTGGTAGCGTGCGGCCCCGTCGCTGTAGCGGACACGAAGCTTTCGTCCGCACCGCGCGCAACGAAAGAGACCGACCAGCAGAGCTTCACCGCGGCGAATGGCGCCGCGGCTCATGAACCGTTTGCCGTTGGCGTTGTCGGCGATCAGGGTCTGATTCCTCTCGAAATCGGTCCAGGAAATATAGCCCTCGTGGTGATCGGGGATCAAAACGCCCCAGCTTCTCCAATCGCGCTGCATATTCCGTAGGACGTGCTTTCGCCCGTTCTCGATGACGACGCGCGTCGTTCGACGCCCGAAGGCGTAGGCGCCGGCGTAGACCGGGTTGGTCAGAATATGATGCACGGTCGAGTACACCGGCGTTTTCCAGACGATCCGCTCGGCAGCGGTTCCAACCGTCAAAACAGGCAACGGAATCTTCTCTTGCCTGAACCACACGAGCACTTGCCGGATTGATTGGAGTTCCGCGTACCTGCGAAACACCAGGCCGATGGCTTCCTGGACGCGCCGATCGGGATCCTTTTCGATCAGATCGCGCCCCGTCTTCACGTAGCCCACGGCCACGGTCAAGAAGAGCTCGCCGCGACGCGCCTTCTGCTTCATCGCTTCGATGGAGCGCTGGCGGAAGACCGACAGCTCCATTTCGCTCATCGTCCCTTTCATGCCGAGCAACAACCGGTCGTTCGGCGAAGCAGGATCGTATACGCCGTCTTCGTCGACGATGATCGTGCCGACCAGGCCGCAAAACTCCAGAAGGGTGTGCCAGTCACGCCCGTTGCGGGCCAGGCGCGACGCCTCGACCGACATGACAGCGCCGACGCGCCCCTCACAGATCGCCGCGAGCAGCCTCTCGAAGCCCGGGCGTCTGACGCCGCCAGCCGATCGGCCCAGGTCGTCGTCGATGACCTCCACGTCCTGCCAGCCAAGCAATCTCGCTCTGTCGGCAAGGCCATATTGTCGACGCTGGCTCTCCAGATTGTGAGCGACTTGCTCAGCCGTCGATTGCCGGACGTAGACAACTGCGCTGCGAGCCAGATGTTCAGGCGAAATCTTCGTCATCGCACGTCTCCGCTCGGTTCGCGGGCGCCTTCTCCGGCGTGCTATTCATCGCTTCGACCAACAGCGCCTGCAGTAAATCCAGCGCCTCTCGTCGCTCGGTCTCCGTGAGTTGGCTCACCGGCGGCGAGGGCTCGAAAAGATCCTTTTGCGGCAGGGTCCAATGTCTCGCCATTCGCGCCTCCTTCGCCGGGGACGGCGTTCCCCGCCGATGAGGCTAGGATCGAATCCAGGAAGGCTCGAAGAGCGCGAAGCTGGGCGACGGAAATGCAGGGAGCTTCAACGACCTTGACGTTTGCGGCGTCCGACTGCGTCATCCACTCCGGAACGAGAAACGAATCGCCTCGCTCCGTGCGGAGCGTCAGATGACGAGCCCCGCCATGCATCTGATCGGCGACGACAATGGCCGGCTTCTCGAATAGCGGATGGAAGGGATAGGAGACGACGACCTCACGGCCCAGACTCCCGGCATCATGGCGTCGCGTCGGACGGCGGCGGAGAAAACTGGGCGGTCATCGCCTCGCTGGTCGAAAGCTGCAAGCTCAACGGGGTTGACCCTCACGTCTATCTCGCCGACACACTCGCCAAGATCGTCAACGGCCAGCTAGTCTCTGCGTCTTTGACAGACATGCCGATCCGGAAATGGTGATTGCCGCGATTGAACAGCCAGGCATGCTTTGCGGTCGGTTCGGTGGGTTCAAGCGATCCAAAGATGGCCTTCAGCGGTTGAAGCGATGCAGCGTCCGTCGACCAATGAGCATCGGAGAAGGCTTCGTGTCTGTCGATCAAGTTACGCAGTTTCTCTCGGAACGCGATGCGATCGTCGCCAGAGAAATGTGTTACGGCTTCCTCCAGGCTCTCGCTCGCGCCGACGCGCCACTTCGGGTCAAAATTGCCCCATAGCTCCAACAAGGTCGCCCAGCGGCAGGCATCTTGCCCGGCTCTGGCGAGAAGCTGCTCGCCGATGATCACATACGCCTGCGCGACACCCTGCTGCGTGAGAGGTTCCGGGTCGCTCAGGGAATAGTCCCGCCAGCGCGGCACCTCCGATGAGTTAGAAGTCCCGTAGTCGGTCGGCGCTATGTCAAGAAGGAGGTTCCAGCCCACCCGGTCGAAGCGCTTAATTATCGCGTCTAGGACCCGAAGCCGCTGTTCGGCTGTAGCGTATGTCTGGGGAAACCAAGGAAGGAAGATGCGCCGCAGCGAGGCGCGGGGCCGATTGAGGAGTTTGCCGCCAGGATCGACGTTAGCGAGTTCTTGCTAAAAGCAGGGCGCTCGTGCCCAAATGATTGGGACTCCAACTGAGCAGCTCAAGCGCCCAAAGCAAGTCGGAGAGAAATTCTTTCGCATGAAGGAAGCCCTCGTCGCTCCGAAAGAGCGGTGCCATCGGGCTTGGCTTCTTATCGAGGGCATTGTCGAGGCCTTCGAGAAAGGTTGCCGGTGCCGCTTCGGCCAGATTCCGAAAATCATCGGAAAGTGACCACCACACGCGTTCGTCAGCATCGGACAGAAGGCGCCCCACAGCGCGAGCGCTACGCTCGGATGCATCGGACACGCCGCTCGCACGATCGGGAAAAATGCCAAGCGCGATCATTGTCTCGCTCAGTCCCCGGCGCAATTCGTCAGAGGGCAGCTTGGGCGGTTCCCCGTTGAACTTCCAGCGATCGTCTGTACTCGCGTCAAAGTTCGGGTCCGGCTCGCCCAGCACCCGCAGGAAGCTTTGCTCCAGCATATCCAGATGGTGCGCCGTAACGTGCGAGCCGAGAAGGAACCAGGCGTCGCGAAGCGAAGCCAGCTTCCATACCGACCCCGAGCGTCGGAGGGGTCCGTCGAAAGTGGCGGCAGACGGGGCAAGCTCCGCCCCCAAGTCGCTGTACTGTCGGCCGCTCAGCCGTTCGAGGATCTCGCGATCGGCGGGGTGATCTTCGCGCCAGGCCCCTGCGAGCATAGCTGCGATGAGTCTTGGCGATATTGTCGGTCGAGCCCATTCCGGTAGAGTCGCCGGGCGCCGTCAAGATGCGCCTCAAAACCGTCAGACTTCGTCCACACTGGCCCGCGAATCGACGGGCATCGAACATTGAAAGGCCCATCGCGCCAAGCTCGTATTCGACGGTGTGCCGCCAGGGGCGCGGCAACCGCATGACGTTAGCCGGCGATCCAATGTCAGACCCGTAGGCGGCATAAACGTGGTGACCATCGGCGACCAGCGCTGCGGCGACGCCTGGATCGCCGCCGTTCAGGACGACAATCAGTTTTGGGCCAAGGCCGATGAGCTGACGAGCGACATCGTCAGATTGAGCTGCAAGAATGCGGCTCTCCCAGAATATCCGATGATTCAGCGGAAGTTGCCCGACAGTGGCGTGGAGAAATGCCATCGCCTCCGCTGCCGCTTCGGCTTGAACAGACAGCACGCTTTCGGGTTCGTTGAGCCAGCGCAGTACTGCGATCACTTGGTCGTCGCGGTCCGCGAGGATCAGCCCCTCACTCAGGGCGGGAATGGTCGCGCGCGACCATTCGTTCCAGACTTCGCCAAGATTCCGTAAGCCTTCCGGCCGACGATTGATGCGAACCGCCAGCCAGTCGGCCACCCCAGGATAAAGCTCGAGCCAGTGGACAAGCACGTCCCCGTCGACGACACGTACGTCGCGCCATACATGCTCAGCCCGTCGCTCCGCCGCCCAAACGTCCTTTTGCGGCCAGCGCTGTGGCGTGAGGAAGAAGAAGCAGGTTTCTGGCGGTTTGACCCCAAGCGGATTGGCGGTTCGCTTGACGTAGTCGGCTTGGGCTTTCCGTTCGATCTGCGCTCGTTGAGCGCCAATTTCCCAAACGGACTTACCAGCTGGAATATACGGTGAATCGCTTGGGGCGTCGCACACCCCGTCCCAACCTGGGTATTGGATGCTTTCATCGGAGGGAAACCGGAGCGCCGTGGGTCCATCGGTGGCGAGGATGAGGCGGCTGACAAGTTCGGGCGCCTTGGCTTGGCCGTCACGCGTTCCGCCCCACTGTGCTAAATCATGCGCTTCGATCCAACGCATAGGCCGGCCAGGCCTCGGGTCCATCGAGCCGCATCGCTAAGCGCCAGATTTCGGACCACTGAGGCCTCACCGATCGCGTCGCCGGGGCTCACCGAGCCGAAGACGGCTTTTGCCCTTCGAGGGCGCAGCCGAGCCCGTGACCGCCTCGCCGATTGGCCTTGGGCCAAACCCGCCAGCCTCACAGCGTCGGCGAAGGCGGCCTCGGCGCTCTCGCGTTCTGGGGGACGGCTGGGAGGCCCCCGCCTGGCGGGCGCATCGGGTCAAGGCCGTCCGGCGAGCGCGGCGCGGGCCGCGCCGGCGAGCGCATGGGCTCACGGACTCCCGCCGATCGCCGTCAGGCCACGCCGGGGAGCGCCCGCCACATTTTATATTTAATTGTGGCGTTTTATACGTAATTGTGGCAAGCATGCTATCCTAGCGATAGGTGATACTTATCTGTTCTAAGAGCCCGTCCGGGAACTTAACGAATCGTTGGAATCGCTTATGATTTAAGGAAGGCGGCCCGAATCGCTTGGGGGGGTCGCTGATGTGGACCAACGAAAATCGCGCTCGCTACGACCGCAGTCGGCTGCGCTATCCGAGCGATCTGACCGACGCGGAATGGGCGCATGTCGAGCCGTTCATTCCACCGGCCAAGCGCGGCGGCAACCGACGTCATGTCGATGAGCGCGAGGTCGTCAACGGCCTGATGTATGTCCTGAGCACCGGCTGCCAATGGCGCGCCGTGCCGAAGGACCTGCCGCCGCGTTCGACGCTTTACGATTACTTCGATCGCTGGAGTTGGGACGGCACGCTCGATCGCATCCACGACGCGCTCTACGTGAAGTGTCGCGAAGCGGCCGCTCGCGAGGCGAGCCCGACCGCCGCGATCATCGACAGCCAGAGCGTCAAGAGCGCGGAAAAAGGGGGACCTGCATCGATCCGGCGGGTTACGACGCCGGCAAGAAAATCATGGGCAAAAAGCGCCACATCCTCGTCGATACGCAGGGCCTGTTGATGCATGCGATCGTCCACGCCGCCGACATCCAGGACCGCGACGGCGGCGCGGCGCTGATGGCGACCTTGTTCGGCGCCTTTCCGTTCCTGACCAGGCTCTTTGCCGACGGCGGCTATCGAGGGCCGCAATTTCAGACCGCCATCGGACGAACTCTGGCGCGCGTGAAGGTCGAGATCGTCAAGCGATCGGATCAGGCCAAGGCCTTCGTCGTCCTGCCCAAGCGCTGGATCGGCGAACGCACCTTTGCCTGGCTCGGCCGCTGCCGACGGCTGGCCAAGGACTGGGAATGCCTCAACCGCAAGGCGCTCGCGTTCCTCCGCCTCGCTTCCATCCGCCTCATGCTGCGAAAACTATGCAATCCCACATGATGTTTCCGGACAAACTCTAATAAGACTGTCTCGCGTAAGAGACGTCGGCTGAACGCTTCGACGGAAACTCTCAACACGAATATTAGGCTTACTTGCCACAATCGTCCGCAAAAAACGTGTCCTACCTATAGTGGAGAGCTTATACGGTTTCCGCCTGATTGACTCGGCGTGGGTTGGATTCCCGTCGCGGTTAAGTGCTGGTAGATGGAACGGCCATGATTCGCGGGAGGCGGGCATGGCTCACGTTGCCGATCATCTGAGCGTTGCGGCGTTGGAGGCGCGTTACGAAGCGTGTGGGGATGTGACGTCGTCGCGGCATTTTCAGACGATCTGGCTTTTGGCGAAAGGCCACACGGTCGGCCAAGTGGCGGCGATGACCTCGTTCGGTCAGCGCTGGATTGAACAACTTCTGGAGCGCTACAACGCGTTTGGGCCTCCGGCGTTGGGGGACCTGCGTCGGGGCAACGAAGCGGCGGCGACGGTCTTGAAGCCGGAGGTGCTGGAGCGTTTGCGGGTTCGTCTTGCCGATCCCCCGCCTGGCGGGGGCGTATGGACGAGCGGCAAGGTGGCGCACTGGATGGCGGGCGAACTGGGCTTGGCCTCGCTGGCGCCGCAACGCGGCTGGGAGGCGTTGCGGGCGATCGATTGGTCGATTCAGAAGCCTCGGCCGCGCAACCCGAAGGCGGCAACTCCCGAGGAGCAAGACATCTTCAAAAAAACGGGCTCGGGTCGGCGGCCCGCCTGTGGCGGTGGAAACGAGTTGCGCTATCGTGAACCGGAGGGGAGCGGCCGGAAAGTTTTTGGTGGACCAGACCCCGTAAAAAAACGTGGCCCATGGGCTGTTGCGGACTTGCGAGTGGTGACGTCTTCAGGCGATCCCGATTAGGAAATTGATGTTTCTCCGTGGCCCAGCCCTCTTTGGCTTCCTCAGGCAGGAGGGTTCACGGCATGTCTCAAACGAAGCGGTCCCGCAAGTCGCGGGGTCTATCCCCGGTTCATCCGGCGGCGGCCGCGATCGATATCGGCGCCGCCATGCATGTCGCGGCTGTCGGCCCGGATCGCGACAAGGAACCGGTCCGAACGTTCCAGACCTTCACCGATGACCTTCACCGGCTGTCCGACTGGTTCGCCCAGTGCGGCATCAGGACGGTCGTGATGGAATCGACCGGAGTTTACTGGATCCCGGTCTTCGAAATCCTGGAACAGCGCGGGTTCGAGGTGATGGTGGTCAACGCGCGGGACGCGAAGCATGTGCCTGGGCGGAAGACCGACGTCAGCGACGCGCAATGGCTGCAACGCCTGCACGAATACGGACTGCTGCGCGCCAGCTTCCGGCCCCAGGCTGAAATTGCCGGGCTGCGCACCTACCTCCGGCAGAGGGAGCGGCTGCTCGATTACGCGGCGGCGCATATTCAGCACATGCAGAAGGCGCTGATGCAGATGAACCTTCAGCTGCACCATGTCGTGTCCGATATCACCGGCGTAACTGGCATGACCATCATCAGGGCGATGGTGGCCGGTGAGCGCGATCCGAATGTTCTGGCCTCCCATCGTGATCGGCGGTGTCATGCGTCGGTGGAGATGGTTTGTCAGGCGCTGGTTGGCAACTACCGTGAGGAGCACATCTTCGCCCTGACCCAGGCGCTGGAACTGTACGAAGTTTATCAGACCAAGGTGACGGCCTGCGACGAGCAGATCGAAGCGATCCTGAAGCGGCTGAAGAAGAACGCTCCACCACCCGCGAGCAAGCTTCTGCCCGTCAGGCAAAGGACACACCAGCCCAATGCGCCGGCCTTCGACGCTCGCGGCGCGCTCCATGCGATCCTCGGCGTGGACCTGACCCAGATCAATGGCCTGGGGCCGTATCTGGCGCTGAAGCTGGTCGGAGAGTGTGGGACCAACCTGGCGGCCTGGCCGACAGCGAAGCACTTCACGTCATGGCTGGCGCTCGCGCCGCACAACAAGATTTCCGGAGGCAAGGTGCTGTCGTCGAAAACGCGACGCACCAGCAATCGGGCCGCGTCGTTGTTGCGCCTTGCCGCCGGCACGGTGGGGCGAACCGACACTGCGCTGGGCGCGTTCTACCGCCGGTTATCGGCGCGGGTGGGCAAGGCGAAGGCGATCACCGCCACCGCGCGCAAGATCGCGGTTCTGTTCTACAACACGCTTCGGCACGGCATGGCCTACGCCGATCCCGGCGCCACATACTACGAAGATCGCTACAAACAGCGTGTTTTGAAAAATCTTCAACGTCGCGCGAAGTCGCTGGGATTTGTCCTGCGTGAGGCGGGGCTCGATACCGCCCGGGCGGATGTTTCTTAGGAAAGTGGCCGACATCGTCGTCGAGGAGGCGGCGCGCCACCCCGATACGCCGATCGAGACGTTCGCGACCGACGAGCACCGGCTCGGCCTGAAGCCGGTGACCCGCCGCGTCTGGGCGCCGGTCGGCGAGCGGCCGATCGCGCACGGCCACCATCGCTTCGAATGGCTCTACGTGACGGCGTTCGTTTCTCCGGCAACCGGTGAGAGCTTCTGGTACGTCTCGAACGGCGTATCCAAGCCGTTCTTCGAGGCGTTGCTGCGCCTGTTTGCCGAAGAAGCTGGCGCAGGCCGCGAGCGGATCATCGTTCTTGTGCTCGACAACGCCGGTTGGCACGGCGAGGCGGGGCTCGTCGTGCCGGAGGGCGTCCGCCTCGTCTTCCAGCCCGCCTACACCCCGGAAGTGCAGCCGGCCGAAACGTTATGGACGCTGGTCGACGAACCCGTCGTCAACAAGCACATCCCTACCCTCGAGGCTCTCGACCAAATCATCTCGATGCGATGCGCCGCTCTCGCCACCGAGCGCGAAAAGATCAAGAGCCAGGCCGGCTTCCACTGGTGGCCCAAAATCGCCAACCCGAGCTAATTACCCGGAAAACGTATTACACCCCCTTCCAACCCTCTTTTCAGGCAAGATTCGAAGCCAAACCGCGATAAACCAAGAAATTCCAAACGAGGCGGCCCGTCGAGCGTCCGCGTCACTCGACGTTCTGCACCTGCTCGCGGAACTGCTCGATCTGCGCCCTGAGCTCGAGCCCCTGCGCGGTCAGGCTCACGTCATTCGCCTTGGCTGAGAGCGTGTTGGCCTCGCGCGCGAACTCCTGCGCCAGGAAGTCGAGGCGCCGGCCGATCGCGCCGCCCTTGTTCAGGAGCGAGCGCGCCGCCGCGACATGGGTCTTGAGCCGGTCGATTTCCTCGCGGACGTCCGCCTTGGCGGCGAGGAGGATCGCCTCCTGATGCAGGCGGTTCTCGTCGAAGCCCCGCGACGACTCCATGAGCGTCGCCACGCTCTCGGCGAGGCGCGCGCGCACCGCCTCCGGACGGCGCGCGGGATTGGCGTCGGCGGCGAGCGTCAGCGCCTCGATCGCATCGAGCCGTTCACTCAGGATCGCGGCGAGCGCCGCCCCTTCGGCGCGCCGCGTCGCGGTCAGCGCCGCGAGCGCCTCGTCCAGGCTCTGCAGCGCCCCGGCGCAAGCCGCGGCGACCGCCGCCTCGTCGTCCTCCGCCTCGGCGATGTCGACGACGCCGCGCAGGCTTAAGAGCCCGTCCATGGTCGGGGGCGCGAGCCCGGCCTTCTCGGCCGCGGCGCGAGCGGCGGCGGCGATCGTGACCAGCGCCGCCTGATCGATGCGGGCCGCCGTCGCTGAGCCTTCGCGCTGGACGGTCAGCGCAGCGAAGCAGGTTCCACGGGCCAAGGCTTTGGCGAGCCGCGCCCGCGCCTCGGCCTCGACCCGGTCGAAGGGCGAGGGCAGCCTCAATCGGAGGTCGAGGCCCTTGGCGTTGACGCTCCGGATTTCGAACGCCCAACGCCAGCCGCCGCCGGACCCGGCCGTCCGAGCGAAACCGGTCATGCTCATCACCGCCATCGGGCCCGCCTCTTCCTTATCGCCAGCCTCAAGGCGGCTCATATGCAATTTTTCCGCGCCGAGGTCACGCGAGGCCGCTCGGTTCATTTGGAGTTCAGGTGAACGCTGTCAAATTGAACACGGAAGACCGCTGGGGTCTTTCTTAAGAGAGGATAGATTTTCCTATGATCAAGAGCCTTGTCGCGGCCGCCGCTTTGACGATCGGTCTTGCCGGTTACGCCGTTGCTCAGGAAGCCGCCCCCGCCCCGGCCGCTCCCGCCGAGCCGATGCACCACGAGATGCATCACCACCACCATCATCATCACATGCACCACCACCATCATCACCACCACATGCACCACGAGATGGCGGCGCCTGCCGAAGCGCCGAAGTAATCAGCCGGTTAGCGTTTGCTCCGAGCTCTCCGGGCGGACGTGGGTCCGGAGAGTTCCTTGTTCCTATTCGCCAGCCTTCTCACGGACGCGTTTGCGCGTCTTGACCTCGATCCGCGGCCCCTCGGCCAGTCGCACCGCCGCCCCCCAAAGCGTGCGGACGTCCTGCTGCGTCAGCTCCATGCGATGAAAGATGTTGCGCAAGTTGCGGCGCATGCCCGGCTTCTTGGTCACGGGCCGGAAGAAGCCGTTCTCGTCCAGTTTCGCTTCAAGATAATCGAAGAACGCGAGCAGCATTTCGCGATGGGCCGGCGGCGAGACGGCGCGCGGGATCGTCGAGGGCGGGGGATGATCGCCGTGCGCCGCCTTGAACCATTCGTAGCCGCAGAGGAGCACCGCTTGCGCCAGGTTGAGCGAGGCGTAGGCGGGGTTCGACGGAAACGTGACGATGGCGTCGGCGAGCGCCACCTCGTCGTTGTCGAGCCCCGTGCGCTCGGGCCCGAACAGGACGCCGCGCCGCTCGGCCGGCGCTGACGCGGCGCCCGTCATCGCGACGCTCGGCGTCAGCACGGCCTTCATCTGCCCGCGCTCGCGCGCCGTCGTTGCGTAGACGAAGTTGAGATCGGCGACGGCCGCCTCGACGCTCGGGAAGACGCGAGCCGCATCGAGGAGATCGCCGGCGCCGGCGGCGGCGGAATAGGCGACGTCGCGGTATTCGTCGGCGCGCGGCCAGCCCTCGCGCGGAGCGACGAGGCGCAAGTCGTCAAGGCCGAAATTCGCCATGGCGCGCGCGCACATGCCGATGTTCACGGCGAGCTGCGGCCGGACGAGGATGACGGCGGGACCGCCGTGAAGCGCCGGCTTCGACTTGTCGGTTCCCGCGCCAACCATGGGACTTGCGGCCTATCGCAACGGCGGGACGAGCGCAATCATCGGCCGCGCTTGGGCGGCTTAAAGGCCGATTTTGCCGGGCAGCGAATCGGCGAAGGCCTGGACCAGCGTCGACACGCGGCCTGTTCGGCTTGCTCCCGCAGCGTCTGATCGACCGTACGCCCCTTCGCCCTTTATCTTGCTAGAGCCCCAACTGCCGCGGCGCCCAATACGCAAAGGCCTGCGCGAGCGCGACGATCCGGTCGTGGTTGGACTGGACGATGAGCGGCTGGTCGACAGCCATCGGATAATAGCTGGTGATGGCCCGCAGCGGCGTCGCGGCGGCGATCGAACCGCGCGGACCGTGGACGAACAAGACGCCCGTGATCGTGTCCTGCGACGAGCCGGCCGGCCCTGTCCCGCCGCTGCTGGGGCCAAGATAGATCCAATCGACGCGTACGGTGACCAGCGCCCCGCTCCGATCGCGCGGGTTGAGGTAGGGACCGAACGCTTGAGCCAGCTCGCCAGGCAGCGCTTCTCCGACCCAGGCCGCAGTCGGATCGCCGACATTCGCGCGCAGCGGCCCGACATCGACGGAAACGCCGCGGAAAACGACGCCGGGCTGCGCCAGCGCCAGCGCCGGGGACAGCGCCGCCGCGCCAAACGCGGAAAGCGCCGCGCGACGGGTCAGGGGCTGCATCAACATTCGATGGACTCCTCTGCCCATGGCGTTCGCGCGGGGGCTTGCCGGTTATATATAGATCACTTTCACGATCTCATAGCTTTTGCCGCCGCCGGGCGTGTTCACCTCGACGCTGTCGCCGGCTTTCTTGCCGATCAGGGCGCGCGCCGTCGGAGACGAAATGGAAACCTTGCCGGATTTCACGTCGGCCTCGGTCTCGCCCACGATCTGGAACACTTTCTCCTTTTCCGTGTCCTCGTCGATGAGCGTGACCGTCGCGCCGAACTTGATGGTCGACCCGTTCAGTTTCTTAACGTCGATCACCTCGGCGCGCTGCAGCAGGTCCTCGAGCTCGACGATGCGGCCCTCGTTGTGCGACTGCGCTTCCTTCGCCGAATGGTATTCGGCGTTCTCCGAAAGATCGCCATGCGACCGCGCCTCGGCGATCGCGGCTATGATCCGCGGACGCTCGACCTGCTGACGGTGAAGAAACTCGGCTTCCAGCGCAGCGTGGCCCGCGGCGGTAATCGGCAGCTTGTCCATAGGGTGTCCGTCAATAAGAGGTTAACGCGGCGGCGTCTTAACGCGCCGTCACGCCAAATAGTCCTGCAAAGCCCTGACTTCGAGTTCGCCTGTCGCGACGGCGCGTATGCCTTCCGCCGCCGCTATGGCGCCAGAAAGTGTGGTGTAATACGGGGTCTTTTGCAAGAGGGCGGCCCGCCGCAGCGGCTTCGAATCGGCGAGCGATGTGGCCCCCTCGGTCGTATTGAACACGAGTTGCACGCCCCCGTTGCGTACGAGGTCGGCCGCGTGGGGACGGCCCTCCGACACCTTGTTGACCTTCTCCGCCTTTAGGCCCTCATTGGTCAGGTAGCGCTGGGTGCCCGCGGTTGCGAGGATCTTGAAGCCGAGCGCCTGAAGCGCCCTCAAGGGCTCGACGATCCCCTTCTTGTCGGCGTCGCGCACGGACACGAACACCGTTCCCGACTTCGGCGGACGCGAGCCTGCGCCAATCTGGCTCTTTGCGAAGGCGACCTCGAACGACCGGTCGATGCCCATGACCTCCCCGGTCGAGCGCATTTCCGGCCCGAGCACGGTGTCGACCCCCGGGAAACGCGCAAACGGAAACACAGCCTCCTTCACGCCGACATGATCGAGCGCATTGAAGTTCAGACGAAACGACGCGAGCGGCTCGCCCGCCATGACCCGGCTTGCGATCTTGGCGATCGGCTTGCCGATCACCTTGGCGACGAACGGCACCGTGCGCGAGGCGCGCGGATTGACCTCGAGCACGTAAATCACGCCGTCCTTCAGCGCGTACTGCACGTTCATCAGTCCGCCGACGTCGAGAGCGCGTGCGAGTTTCCGCGTCTGCTCCTCGAGACGGGCGATCGTTTCGGGGCTAAGCGAGCGGGGAGGCAGAGAACAGGCGCTGTCGCCGGAATGAATGCCTGCCTCCTCGATGTGTTCCATGATCCCCGCGACGATCACGGTTTTGCCGTCGCAGAGCGCGTCGACGTCGATCTCGATCGCATCCGTGAGGTAGCGGTCGAACAGCAGCGGATTCTTGCCAAGCACCGTGTTGATCTGGCCGGTCTTGTCGTTCGGGTAGCGCGCCTTGACGTCGGAGGGCACGAGGCTCGGCAGCACTCCAAGCAGGTAGTCGTCGAGCGCGGTCTCGTCGTGGATGATCGCCATCGCCCGTCCGCCGAGCACATACGAGGGCCTGACCACCAGCGGCAGTCCGAGGTCGGCCACGATTAGCCGCGCCTGCTCGACGGAATAGGCGATCCCGTTCTTCGGCTGCTTGAGGCCGAGTTTGTCGAGAAGACGCTTGAAGCGGTCGCGGTCCTCGGCGAGATCGATCGAATCGACCGATGTGCCGAGAATTGGCGCGCCGGACTGTTCGATGACGTGAGCAAGCTTGAGCGGCGTCTGCCCGCCAAACTGCACGATGACCCCTTTCAGGGTTCCCCGCTCCCGCTCCTTGTCCAGGATGGCGAGCACGTCCTCGCTGGTCAGCGGCTCGAAATAGAGCCGGTCCGACGTGTCGTAGTCGGTCGAGACGGTCTCCGGATTGCAGTTGATCATGATCGTTTCGTAGCCGGCCTCGCTCAGCGCGAACGAGGCGTGGCAGCAGCAATAGTCGAACTCGATGCCCTGCCCGATCCGGTTCGGGCCGCCGCCGAGGATGACGATCTTCTCCCGCGTCGTAGGATCGGCTTCGCAACTCGCCTGGCCCGCAAAGGGCGCCTCGTAGGTCGAGTACATGTAGGCGGTCGGAGACGCGAATTCGGCCGCGCAGGTGTCGATGCGCTTGAAGACCGGCAGGACGCCGAGACGCTTGCGGGTGGCCACGATGTCCGCCTGGGCGAGCCCCGTCAGGGCGGCAAGGCGCACGTCGGAAAATCCCGCCGCTTTCAGCGCGCGCAGATTTCCGGAGTCCGGAGGCAGGCCGTAGGCGCGAACCTTCTTTTCGAGCGCCACAATTTCCGCGATCCGCTCCAGGAACCACGGGTCGATCTTCGAGACCTCGTGGATCTCCTCGATGCTCATGCCCATGCGGACCGCCTGAGCGACCTTCAGAATCCGGTCCGGCGTCGGCGTGCCGATAGCGGCCCGCAGCACGTTCCGGTCGTCCCCCTTGCCGAGTCCATCGATCTCGATCTCGTCCAGGCCGTCGAGGCCCGTCTCGAGAGAGCGCAGCGCCTTCTGCAGCGACTCGGCGAAAGTGCGGCCGATCGCCATCGCCTCGCCCACCGACTTCATCGCCGTCGTCAGCACCGGTTCGGCGCCGGGGAACTTCTCGAAGGCGAAACGCGGGATCTTGGTGACGATGTAGTCGATCGTCGGCTCGAACGAGGCCGGGGTCGCGCCGCCGGTGATGTCATTGGCGATCTCGTCGAGCGTGTAGCCGACCGCGAGCTTGGACGCGACCTTGGCGATCGGGAAGCCGGTCGCCTTCGACGCGAGCGCGGACGAGCGCGAGACGCGCGGGTTCATTTCGATGACGATCATGCGCCCGTCGGCCGGATTGACGGCGAACTGCACGTTGGAGCCACCTGTTTCGACGCCGATCTCCCGCAAAACGGCGATCGAGGCGTCGCGCATGATCTGGAATTCCTTGTCGGTCAAGGTCAGCGCCGGGGCGACAGTGATTGAATCGCCCGTGTGGACCCCCATCGGGTCGATGTTTTCGATCGAGCAGACGATGATGCAATTGTCCGCCTTGTCGCGGACGACCTCCATCTCGAATTCCTTCCAGCCGAGCACGCTCTCCTCGATCAGGACTTCGCTCGTGGGCGAGGCGTCGATGCCGCGTTCGACGATGTCGATGAATTCGCTCTTGTTGTAGGCGATGCCGCCGCCGGTGCCCCCCAGGGTGAAGCTCGGACGGATGATGGCGGGAAGGCCGATGTCCTCGAGCGCGGCCAACGCCTTGGGGAGCGTCTTGACGTGGTGCGAGCGCGGCGTCACGAGGCCGATCCTCGTCATCGCCTCCCGGAAAAGCTCGCGGTCCTCCGCCTTGTCGATGGCTTCGGCGGTCGCGCCGATCATCTCGACGCCGTACTGTTTCAGCACGCCCATCTTTTTCAAGCTCAACGCACAGTTGAGCGCGGTCTGCCCGCCCATCGTCGGAAGCAGCGCGAATCCGCCGGGGACGGCGTAGCGCTCCTTGGCGATGATCTTGGCGACAATCTCCGGCGCGATCGGCTCGATATAGGTCCGGTCGGCCATGTCCGGATCGGTCATGATCGTGGCCGGGTTCGAATTGACCAGGACGATGCGATAGCCCTCCGCGCGCAGGGCCTTGCAAGCTTGCGTTCCCGAATAGTCGAACTCGCAGGCTTGGCCGATGATGATCGGTCCTGCCCCGATGATGAGGATGGTCGAGATGTCGGTCCGCTTCGGCATGGGTCCCCAAGGTCCGCCTCCGCAAAGCACGAGGCGAGCGGCTTCAAACACACAAAAAAAGGCCGCTGCGCGGCCAATGACGGGATCGCGAGGCGTCCTTCGAGGATCGGCAGGAGCCGCATCGACGCGCGGCCCGTCTCAGCGTCAGGCGGCGACCGGGCCGCCCCGCGCTGATCTTGGACCCCGTTAGCCTAAAATCGAGTCTACGGGAAGAGCCGTCGCCTACTCAGAACTTATAGCCGACGCGAAAGCCGACATCCGTGATGCCGGGATTGATGTGGGTGCAAAAGGTCGCGTGCGAAGTGTGCTCGACGCTGAGGATGATGTCGACGTTCTGGGACAACTGGACGCCGAAGCCGCCGGACTCGCGAAAATTGAACACGCAACCCATGAAGATCCGGTTCGGCTCCGGATGCTCCGGGCCGTTGTTGACAGAGCCGCCGAACTCGCCCTCGAAAAAGACCGGGCCATAGATTGGAATCCGCCAGGTCAAGCCGGTGAACCCATAGCTCGTCTTGCCCCCGGTGTTGATCATGCCGCCGATGTTGATGCGCGGATTGAAGAACCACGAGATCCAGGGGTTGGAAGGACCCGGCAGGCCGAGCGGCGACGAGAGGGTCTCAAACGAGACGTCGACCGGCGCGCCCTCGTCGTGGATCGTGTTGTGGGCGAATACGCCGGCCCGTACTTCCTGAATGAGCGTGACGTAGGGAGCGGGCGCCGGGGCGGTCTCTGGCAGCTGAAGAGAGCCGTCGGTCGCCAGCGAACTGACGTCCGCTGCGAAAGCCCCGTCGTCGCCCGCTCCCGCCCAAACGAAACCGGCGCAGGCGAGACCAATTCCAAGACCGATCCCCGGCCGGCCCATTCGACGAACCCCGCTGACACGAATCCCTTAACCGCTCACGGTTACGGGGCCATGCGCGGAGCCGCAAGCCCTGCCCAGGCTTCTCGGGGCAAATCGCGATCATAAGCGAGGGTCTGTGGCTTCTCGGCAACGTTCGCCATGGCCGGCTCGCATTGCGGAACGACGTGCGACGCGCGCGCAACCTCTTGCGCCAGCGCTGCCTTTCGCGTATGAGCCGGCCCTTCGAGAACCGCCCGGCCGTAAGGGCTGCCGTGGCGGTTCTTTTCGCTCATTCCGACGCGAACGGGACTTCCATCCCGCTGAATTCCAATAGGGCGTCAAGCCCAGGAGAGCCAAATGCCCAAGTTGAAGACGAAATCGGGCGCGAAAAAGCGCTTCAAGATCACCGGGACCGGCAAGGTCGTCTACGCCCAGCGCGGCAAGCAGCACGGCATGATCAAGCGGACGACCAAGCAGATCCGCAATCTGCGCGGCACGGCCATCCTGTTCAAGACCGACGGCGCCAACGTCAAGAAGTACTTCCTGCCGAACGGCTGAACGCCATTTCTCCCGGAGATTGAACGATGTCACGCGTCAAGAGAGGCGTAACTTCCCACGCCAAGCACAAGAAGATCCTTAGGGCCGCCAAAGGCTACTTCGGCCGTCGCAAGAACACGATCCGGGCCGCCAAGGCCGCGGTCGACAAGTCGATGCAGTACGCCTACCGCGATCGCAAGAACCGCAAGCGCGAGTTCCGCGCCCTGTGGATCCAGCGGATCAACGCGGCGGTGCGCGAACATGGCCTGACCTACAGCCGCTTCATCTCGGGCCTCGCCACGGCGGGTATTGAGGTCGACCGCAAGGTTCTGTCGGAACTCGCCATTTCGGAACCGGCGGCGTTCGCCGCGATCGTTGAACAGGCGAAGGGCCACCTGCCCAAGGCGGCGTAACGCCATAAAACGAAAATCCGGTCCGTTCGCCGCCGCCATGCGTTCCCCGCGTGTGGCGGCGATCGCTTTGAATTCGAGAGGCTTCGATTGTCCGACCTTGCCGCGCTGCAAATCGAAACGCTCGCTGCGATCGAGGGCGCCGGCGACGAGGCGACGCTCGAGGCGGTGCGCATCGCCACGTTCGGCAAGAAGGGTTCGATTTCCGCGCTTCTGGCGACGCTGGGCAAATTGTCCTCGGACGAGCGCAAGACGCATGGCGCGGCCATCAACGCGCTGAAGGACCAGGTGACGGAAGCGCTCGCGGCGCGCCGGGCGGTCCTGAAGAGGGCCGCGCTCGAGGCGCAGCTCAAGCGCGAGGCGCTCGACGTGACCCTGCCGGTCCGATTGCCCGGCGTCGAGACGGGCCGCATCCACCCCTTGAGCCAGGTGATGGACGAGATCGTCGCGATCTTCGCCGAGATGGGCTTCTCCGTCGCGGAGGGGCCGGACATCGAGACCGACGACTACAATTTCACCAAACTCAATTTTCCGCCCGGACATCCGGCGCGCGACATGCACGACACGTTCTTTTTCGCACCAGACGCGCATGGCGAACGCAAGCTCCTGCGCACGCACACGAGCCCCGTCCAGGTGCGGACGATGTTGCGGGAAAAGCCGCCGATTCGCGTGATATGCCCCGGCCGGACCTACCGCACGGACTTCGATCAGACGCATACGCCGATGTTCCATCAGGTCGAGGGCCTGGTCGTCGACGGAAGCGCGACGCTCGCCAACCTGAAGTGGGTCTTGGAGGAGTTCTGCAAGGCGTTCTTTGAAGTGCCTCAGGTCGGCATGCGCTTCCGGCCGAGCTTCTTTCCCTTCACGTCGCCCTCAATGGAGGTCGATATCCAGTGCCGTCGCTCCGGCGGGGAGATCCGCTTCGGCGAAGGCGAGGATTGGCTCGAGATCCTCGGTTGCGGCATGGTCCATCCGAACGTGCTGACAAATTGCGGCATCGACCCCGAGGTTTACCAGGGCTTCGCCTGGGGCCTGGGAATCGACCGTGTCGCGATGCTGAAATACGGCCTGCCGGACCTGCGCGATTTCTTCGAATCCGACCTGCGCTGGATCAACCACTACGGCTTCAAGCCGCTCGACATCCCGACGCTCGCGGGGGGCTTGAGCGGATGACCCTCCAGGGTGAAGGTGCGCCCGCGTATTGGCCGTGGTAAGGATATTCAAGGAGTTCCTTGGGTGACAGCTATGCCACAATCTCGGAGCGACCAGGTTGTCGAAGAAGTCGTCAGGTCGGCGATTGTCCGCCTCTTGGGAGAGGACGCAATTGATCGTATCGAGCTGCGTCCTGCCGAAGATTCTGCCGGAGAGGCTGCGCTGTCCGTCACGATATTCCTCAGGGCGGCTCGCCGGAGAATGCCCGGCTCGCGCCTCCTCGACACGATCGCCGAGGTTGCGACCGCGCTACGGGAAATTGGCGACTATCGGTTCCCCTATGTGACTTTCCTTGCGCCTGAATACGAAAGCGCAGAGGACACGCATCCCACTGCGTAAAACTGACTATGTGGTCTCTCGTCCAGCATCAGCTTGAGAACGCTCGCTTGCTTGCGACGTACGATAAGCGCCGCCCGCGACAAGCGTCGTTACGCCGGGCTGTATCGACAGCATATTATGCGGTTTTCCAGGCGCTTTGCGCAACGTGCGCCGACACGCTCGTCAAATGGCACACGCCATGGGAGGTCTACACGCCGGTCTTTCGCGCCCTTGACCACTACCGGACGGCGCAGACGCTCCTCCAAGGCTCTCCGGCCGTGAGGTCAGAATTCCAGCGCCTAGGGTCGGCTTTCAAGGAATTGCAGGCAGCCCGGGAATGGGCGGACTACAGCCCCGAGCCGCGCCCGAATTTCGAAGAAGGAAGCCCGTCGTTCACCCGCGAGGAAACCCTCACGCTGATCGAACTTGCCGAAGAGGGTGTCGCAATTCTCGATCGGCTTGACGAGGACTCGCGATTGAAACTCGCGGTGCGCCTCGTCACAAGAACCAGGAAATGAACCCTCCAACATGAAATTCACGCTCTCCTGGCTCAAGGACCATCTCGACACTTCGGCCCCACTCGCCGAAATCGTCGAAACGCTGACCCGCATCGGCCTCGAAGTGGAGAGCGTCGAGGATCCGAGCGTCAAGTATGACGGGTTCGTCGTCGCGCGGGTCATCGAAGCGAAGCCGCATCCCAACGCCGACCGGCTCAGAGTTTGCATCGTCGACGCAGGCGGTGAGTCGGTCCAGGTTGTGTGCGGCGCGCCCAATGCGCGCACCGGCATGAAGAGCGTGTTCTCGCCGGTCGGTGTATATATCCCGGGCAAAAAGATCACGCTTGGCAAGGGCGTCATCCGCGGCGTCGAATCGAACGGGATGCTGTGCTCGGCGGCGGAACTCGAGCTCGGCGACGACCATGACGGGATCATGGATCTGCCCGACGGCGCGCCGGTCGGCGTCCCCTACGCGCGCTGGGCGGGGCTGGACGATCCGGTCATCGACGTCGCGTTGACGCCAAACCGTCCCGACGCAACGGGCGTCGCCGGCATCGCCCGCGATCTCGCCGCCGCCGGGCTCGGCACGCTGAAAACGCGCGCCCCAAGGCCGGTCGAGGGCGCGTTCGATTGTCCCACGCGCGTGCATCTCGATTTCGCTCCGGCCGACGCGCATCTCTGCCCCGCGTTCGTGCTGCGCCTTGTGCGCGGCGTCCGCAACGGACCGTCGCCCGAGTGGATGCAGAGGCGCCTGCGGGCGATCGGTCTGAGGCCGATCAACGCGCTTGTCGACATCACCAATTATGTGACCTTCGACCGCGCCCGGCCGCTGCACGTGTTCGACTACGCAAAGGTCGCCGGCGATCTTAAGGTGCGCCGCGCGCGCGACGGCGAAAGCGTGCTCGCGCTCGACGGCAAGACCTACGCGCTCGACGCGAGCATGGTCGTCATCGCCGACGCGAACGGCGTCGAGTCGATCGCCGGCGTGATGGGCGGCGAGCACACGAGCTGCGACGAGACGACGCGCGACGTCCTGATCGAAAGCGCGCTGTGGGACCCCGCGAACATCGCGCAAACCGGCCGCAAGCTCGGCATCGTGACCGACGCGCGCTATCGCTTCGAGCGCGGCGTCGATCCGGACTTCTGCATCCCCGGTTGCGACCTCGCGACGAAGCTCGCCATCGAGATCTGCGGCGGCGAGCCGTCGCTGAAGATCGTGGCGGGCGATCCTTCGGCGCCGCGGCGCGCGATCGAATTCCCTTACAGTGAGGTCAAGCGGCTGCTCGGCATCGACATCCCGCGCGAGGAAGGCGAGGCGATCCTGACGCGGCTCGGCTTCGGCGTCGAGGGCAGCCAGGTACGCGTGCCTTCCTGGCGGCCGGACGTCCTCGTCAAGGCGGACGTCGTCGAGCAGATCCTGCGCATCGCCGGCATCGACCGGACGCCGACGACGCCCTTGCCGCGCCTCGACGAGGGCGTGCCCAAGCCCGTCCGGACCCTGTTGCAGAAGCGCACCCGTCTCGCCAAGCGCACGCTTGCCGCGCTGTCGCTGCGCGAGGCGGTGACCTGGTCCTTCATATCGAAGGGCGCGGCTGAGCTCTTTGGTGGCGGACAGCCTTCGCTCGCGCTCGCGAACCCGATCGCGTCTGACCTGTCCGACATGCGGCCAAGTCTCGTGCCGGGCCTCGTCGCTGCGACCGAGCGTAACGCGCGACGCGGGCAGAGCGACGTAGCGCTGTTCGAAGTCGGGCAGATCTTCCTCGGGCCGGGCGAGGACGAACAACGGATCGCCGCGGCGGCCGTGCGGCGCGGCCGCGCCGCCGCCTCCGGCGAGGGTCGGCATTGGAGCGGAAATGACGCCGTCGACGCCTTCGACGCCAAGCATGACGCGATGGCTCTGCTCGACGCCTTTGGCGTCGCGAGCGCAGCGCAGGCCGTTCCAGGCGGCCCCGCATTTCTCCATCCCGGCCGTTCCGCGACGCTGCAATTCGGGCCCAAGAACGTCATCGGCTGGTTCGGCCAGTTGCATCCCAGCGTCTGTGAGGCGCTCGACGCCGAGGGCCCGATTGTCGCCTTTGAGATCACGCTGGACGCCATCCCCGCGCCCAAATCGAAGTCGACAAGGGCCAAGGCGAAGCTCGAGCGCTCCGACTTCATGCCTGTCGAGCGCGATCTTGCATTCGTGGTCGACGAGCGCGTCCGCGCAGGCGACATCGTTAAGGCCGCCCAAAGCACGGAGCGCTCATTGGTTTCGGAGATCGGGGTGTTTGACGTGTACCAGGGCAAGGGTCTGCCGGAGGGCGCGAAGTCGGTCGCGATCAACGTCGTCCTGCAGCCGCGCGAACGCACCCTGACGGACGCCGAGATCGATGCGGCCATGGCGAAGATCGTCGCCGAGGTGGCGAAGAAGACGGGCGCGACTTTGCGCGGGTGATCATGGCCAAACGCAGCGCATTCCTCGCTGTCGCCCTTGCCGCCGTCGCGGTCTCGGCGCCGGCGCGAGCCCAGGACGACCCGGCCTGCGCGAAATATCAGGAGCCCCTGGCCTACAACGCCTGCCTCGCAAGCCACGGCCCGAAGGCGACGGACGTCGCGACGAACCCCGCGCAAGCTCAGCAGGTACGGGCGGCGCCAATGGAAATCAGACGCGCGCAGCCTGCACAAAGCCCAAGAGCCCGCCGCAACTGGGTGTCGGCGACGCGCCATCGCGGACGCGTCCACATGGAATTTCGGGTCCGATGAGCATTGGACGCGCGCCTGAAGCGACCCCACTCAAATGAGCGCGGCGCCCGAGCCCGCGGAAAGCCCAGGCGCCGCGCCTAATCCCCGTACGATGGGAGGTTCGCCGGGGGCCGCGCTCGCGCCTGCCCCTAGGCGCGGACACGCGGAATACCAGAATTTAATCGCCGGGGCCCTCTCCGGGAGGCTTCAACCTTTGCCTCGGCCCGAAACAACGTCGCCCCAACCTTCAGTTTATTTGTTAACGCTTTTTATGCGACCTCGCTGTGAGGCGGATCACACAGCTTTCGCTGCGTCCGAACGCGGAAAACAAAAGCTGACGTTGATAACCTGTATTTTGTCTGAATGAGTTGGCCTGGAGGAATTGCACCGAAGCAAGTGTGACGAGCGTCACAGCCAGCCTCGAGTGTCTAGCTTATGACGTCCCGACGCCCGCCGATTGGCGTGGCGCATTTCGAGTCTTCCCGCGCGCAGCCAAGCGAACAGCGGCAGGTATTTTGCGCGCCCCGCTTGACGTTATGGTCAAGCTCGGCCACCGTCCCGTTCGAATATGCGGGCGGAACCGATGGTTGTCCCGACGACCCTGGCGGCGCATCCTTGTTTCAAGACGCTCGACCCCGAGGCTTGCCGGGTTCTCGACCGGCAATGCATTTGGCTGAAGGCGCAAGCCGGCGCGTGGCTCATCGAGATGTCCGCCAACGACCGCGACGTCTTTTTCATCATGGCGGGGCACCTGCGCGCGGTGCACAATCAGGCGCGCCAGGACCTCATTTTCTCTGACATGCTCGCAGGCTCTATCTTCGGCGAGATGGCCGCTTTCGACGGCGCGCCACGCGCCGCCAGCGTTTTCGCGGTCACTGATTCGGTCGTGGCGAAGATGCCGGCGTCCATCTTTGGGGAAATGATGTTTTCCCATCGCCCGCTCGGCGAGGCGGTCGTCTCAACTCTGATCCAGCGTCTCCGAGCGATGTCGGGCAGAGTAGGCGAGCTCGGCGCGCTCAACGTTCGCGCGCGCGTCCACGCCGAGCTCCTGCGCCTCGCGCGCCCGGACCGCGACAATCCGAAACGCGCCATCATCGTAACGCCGCCGAACCAGTCCGAGCTCGCCGCGCGCATCAACACGCGGCGCGAGACGGTGTCACGCGAGCTCAACGCGATGGAGCGCCGAGGCCTGATCGAACGCCGGCGCGGCGCCATCGTCATCAACGACGCGATTCGTCTGAGCGCCACGATCGCCGAAGCAGATAGCGGTTAGAGCGGACCTCACGTTGGCGCTCGGCGAGCGCCGTAGCGCGCGACCGCGCCTACGGCGCCTCCAGCATCTTCGCTTCGCGCTCGCGCTCAAGATCGCGGGCGATGTCGGCCGCGGTCTTGCCGCGGTCGTCCTTGAGGTCGCGCCTCGCGCCGTGATCGAGAAGCGTCTTCAGGGTCGCCTCCACGTCCTCGATGCCGGCGCTGGCGTCGTGGCCGGCGGCCCACATGAGCGCTGTGAGCCCGTGGCCGTAGCGACGGTTGACGTCGACCCCCGCCTGAATCAGGAGCTCGACGATCGGCGCATAGGCGCGCCCCGCCGCATAGACCATGGCGCCCTTGCCGTCGTCGTCGAGCGCATTTGCGTCGGCGCCGTGCCTCAGCATGAGTTCGACGCTGTCCGCAGAGCCGTTGAAGGCCGCCGCGGCCAGTGGCCTGAGCTCGCTGCGCCCGGGGATGTTCGGGTCGCCGCCGTGCTCGATCAGCACGCGCACGGCCTCGGGCCTGTCCGCTTCGGCGGCATAGAATAGCGGCGTCGAACCGTTGATCGCGCGCGCGTTGATGTTCGCTTTCCGGTCGATGAAGAGCGTCACGAGCTTGATCTTGCCGGCTTGAGCCGCCCTGGCGAGCGCCGTCGCCCCTTCACGGTCCCGGGCGTCGACCGCCGCGCCGCGTCCGAGGAGCGCGCGCGCCACCTTCTCGCAGCCAAGCCGCGCTGATGAGAAGAGGAGCGCCGTCGCCTGGAAGGCGTCGCCCTCCTTGAGTTCGTCAACCGCGTGCGCCAGATCGCCGCAACAGTCCGCCGCGCGCGCCGCGCGCGCCGCGCACGGCGCGAGAGCGAGCGCGAAAATCGCCAACACCGTCAGACGCACGAGCTCTGCCCTTTCCTTCATGGGACCGCCCGATGCGCCAGTGGGCCGGCGGGCCGCAAGAAGCCGGTCTCGACGCCGTTCCAATTCAAGATGCGCGGCGAGATGAACGGCGCAAGCCGCGCGCTCAGGGCGTCGCCGAACCCGCCGTAGCGCCGGATCAACGCGGCAATCGCGACCTGCGCCCCCCGCTTCGCGCCGTCGTCGACCTTGACCGCGAGTCCAAGGCCCTCGTCGGGCAGCGCGGCGCAGAATACGCCCTCCGCCCCCGTCTTCGTGAAGACGCGCGCCCCGAAAATGGTCATGACATCGGTGTCGAACCGCCCAACGCCGGCGACCATTGTGGGATGCGCCGCAACCGCCGCCCGGATCCGCTCTGCCGAGGCCGCGCGCGGCGAAGGCAGGCCCTGCCCCGTCGCGAAGCGGGCGAAGCCGTGAGCGAGGCTTCTGAGCGGCATTGCATAGGCGGGGATCGAGCATCCGTCGACGCCGCGCGTCTCTTCGTCGAGGCTCGCCTTGGTCACGTCCGCGAGCGCTTGGGTGACTTCCCGCTGAACGGCGTGGCCCGGCGCGACATAGCCTTTCGGATCGACGCCCTTCGCGCAGGCGACGCAGATGAAGCCCGCGTGCTTGCCTGAGCAATTGTTGTGCAGCGCGCTCGGGGAAGCGCCGACAATTGCGAGCGCCCGCGCCGCCGCTTCGCCGAGCGGCCAGTGCGCCCCGCATTCGAGCGCGCGGTCGTCCCGCCCGGCCTTGGTCAGCATCGCCCGCACCGTCGCGACATGCTCCTCTTCGCCCGAATGCGAAGCGCAGGCGAGCGCGATCTCCTTGGCCGTCAGGCCGAGACGGTCGGCCGCGCCACTCTCGATCAGGGGCAGAGCCTGCAACGCCTTGACCGCCGAGCGCGGATAGACCGGCCGCTCGACGTCGCCGAACGCCATCACCAACCGCCCGTCGGCGTCGACGACCGCGCCCGCGCCGCGATGGGCCGATTCGACCCGCCCGTCGCGCAGGGCCTCGGCGATAACGGGGTTGATCATGGGAGGGTCCTCGGAGTTGGGCGGTGGGCAATAGCAATTGCAGGGAGGGCGCCAAGCCGGGTGAAGCCCGAATGTTCAATTCGGCCCGTCCTGCCGCCTGCCGCCTATTGCCTACTGCGTATCCCCTTCGATACTCCAGCCCCAACAACGAGGCTTCCCCCATGCGCGTTCGAGACGTGATGACCTACGGCGTGATCGGCGTGGCGGAAACGGCGACGCTCGCCGAAGCGGTCGAGACCATGCTGCGCTCGCGCGTCAGCGCGCTCTTCGTGTTCGACCCCGACCACGCGCTCGTTGGCGTCCTGAGCGAGGGCGACCTCTTGCGCCGCGCCGAGCTCGGCACGGAGCGCAAGCGGCCGCAGTGGCTCGAATACATGCTGAGCGGAGGGCGGCTCGCCGAGGCCTACGCGCGCAGCCACGGGCGCAAGGTCGGCGAGATCATGACAACGAAAGTGGTCACGATCTCCGAGGACGCAGACCTCGGCGAGGCCGTCGATCTCATGCTGAAGCGCAACGTCAAGCGCCTGCCGGTCTTGCGCAAGGATGCGCTCGTCGGCGTCGTCTCCCGCTCGGACCTGCTGAAGGGCCTGCTTGCGGCGATGCCGAAGTCCGAAGGGGCCCACCCTGACGCCGAGATCAAGGCCGCGATCCAGGCGGAGCTCGACAAGCTCGGCTGGGCGCCGCGCGCGAGCGTACGCGTCGAGGTTGCGCAGGGCGTCGTCACCTTCGACGGCGCGATCACCGACGAGCGCGTCCGCGCCGGCCTCAAGGTCATCGCCGAGAACACGGCCGGCGTGAAGGAGGTCCACGACCACATGTGCTGGATCGAGCCGAACTCGGGCTTCTACCTGCCGTCGGAAGAGGAGGAGAAGCGGGGCGGCTAGCCCGGCTTCCGGCGATCGCGGCGTCTGGCCGGCGGATCGGCTGCCTCCGTCATCCGGATGCGGCATGGGTTCCGGTCGCGCGCGGCAGGATCGACGCAGCAGGCGATTTAGCAATACCATTATGTTTTTTTGGCCGAAAGCCGCCAAGGAAAACCAAGCCAATCCAAGCTAGATCAAACCAAATGCAAGGAAAATGCAAAGAATTAACCTTGTATTTCCTTGCATTTCCTTTGGCGAATCGGGACTTTTCAATGGGTTACAGGCGACTCAGGCCAAAAAAAATTTCAAACCTCGCAGACCGTGCGGAAACTGCTTGCGCCCACGGCTTTGCGCACTCGGGCGGCGACGGACGGGGGTTTCGACTTTTTTCGGGTGCGACAAGGCCTGTGTCGATCCTGTGGCCGCCCATGTCGGCTCTTTAGGCGCGGATTGGGTACGCCGCTCACCCCCGAACCGCCGCTACCATCGGCTCGACGCCGATGACATTGAGGGCGCGGCGCAAGTTGTAGACGAGCGCGGTCAGGCTAAACTCGGCGCGCACGTTTTCGAGGCTGCGCATCAGGAACGCGCCCTGATACATCCATTGCTTGATGCTGCCGAAGGGATGCTCGACGACCTCGCGGCGACGGTCGAGAATGTGCGGCCTCGCTTTGAGGCGTTCGGCCATGCGATCGAGCACGTCCTCATTTTCGAGACGGGACACCGAGCGAACGTCGTTTGTGCATCGCGCGCGCAGCGGACAAACGCGACAGGCCTTCGGGGCGCCGTAATCGATCTTCTCGAGATCGCGCAGCCGGCCGCGGCGGATCGGCGTCAGCAACTGCCCGGCCGGGCAGACGTAGGCGTCGCGCCCAGCATCGTATCGGAACTCGTCCTTGCGGAAGAAACCCTTGCGCACCGACGATCCTCGTTGAGGCTTGGGGACATGAGGAATGCAGCCGGCCTTCTCGCAGGCCTCGATGTCCTCGACTTTGAAGTAGCCACGATCGGCGACGACGTCGATCGTTTCGACCCCGAGAATTTCGCGGGCCGGCTCGGCGGTCTGCGTCAGCAGTCCCATGTCGACGACCTGGTTGGTCACTGCCTGCTCGACGATCATCTTGTTCTTCGCGTCGACCGCGACCTGCGCGTTGTAGCCCACACCGATCTTCGTATGCGCGGCCATGGCGCGGCTGTCGGGATCGGTCAGCGAGATCTGGTCCTCGCCGGTCCGGTCAAGCTGGGCCAGCATCGCCTCGTAACGGCCGCGCTTCTTGCGCAAGGCCTCGATCTTCTCGGCGAGATTTTTCGTGCGCGCCCCACCGGCCGACGCGCCGTCTTCGATGTCGCTCGCGTCGAGCCGCGCGAGATAATCGTTCAGCCTCTCATCGGCGGCGCGGATGAACTCGCGCAACGAAGTGCGGGTGAAGTTGCGATCCTTGTTGTTGACCGCCTTGATGCGAGTTCCATCGACGGCGAGCAACTCGCGGCCGTAAAGGTCGAGCCGTCGACACAGCAGGACGAACTGACGAAACACGGCGCGGAACGCCGCGCGATTGTCGCGTCGAAAGTCGGCGATGGTCTTGAAGTCGGGCCTGAGGCTGCGCAGAAGCCAGATGACCTCGATGTTGCGATGGGCTTCGCGCTCCAGCCGCCGGCTCGATCGGACCCGGTTCAGATAGCCGTAGATATAGAGCTTCAACAGGTCGCCGGGCGCATACCCCGGACGCCCCGTCGCCTTCGCCGTCACTCGCGCGAACCCCGCCGCCGCGAGGTCCAGCCCGTCAACGAAGGCGTCGATGAACCGAACCGGATTTCCAGCGTCCACGTAATCGTCCACCGCCTCCGGCAGCAACAGGAGCTGGTCGCGCTCGAATCCGGCAATGTGAGTCATGCGCGATTCTAGCCCGCGCGCCGATTCGAAGGAATCCGCTCACGCCGACTTTTCGCACGGTCTGCTCGATTTTTGCGTGGGCGACCTGCCGCCTCCGCCTTCAAGGAGCCCTCGGCAACGAGGTCGAAAGGGCCGATGAGCAGCCGGTCGCACGCGGGGATCTATAAGGGGATCTATAAAAAGGGTCATCTCGCCAAGCTCGGATTCCGTTATTCGGAAAGGATTTGTTTGCGCTTATCGAGGGAGGGGGATTACGCCGGCTATCGTCATGATGGGCGAGGCCCGTTTATTCCCCAGATTGGCACAACCTCCCATCCCTGCCTTCCCCCACCGTAGCTCGTCGAAAGACGGGCGTTCTTCCGAACGCCCTTTGGGGGGAAGGAGAACGCCTCCAATTTGGCGGAAGCGGGCGTTTATTATTTCCTGATTACGCGGCAACGTCAGCCAGTTTTAGCAAGCGGTAAGGCATCGGGAGGGTCCTCAGCGCAACGAATGCGAGGCGGGGGGTCATGGTTTCGAGCTCGTATCGGCGATTGAATCGATATTCGAACTCCGCGAGATATCGAGGGACGTGTTTTTCTCCTACGGCTCGGTAGGTCCCGACGAGGGCGGCTTTGATATTGCCCAATGCGGTATTGACCCATTTGAAAGCAGGGGTGCGAACCGCTTGCTTGCCGCTTCCGGTCTTTATTGAGGTGTGCAGGCATCCGGCTTGGGTGACGGCGGCGAAGCACGCCAGGCCGTCGGAGACGATATTGGCGCCGGGCCTGAGCGCGGTGCTTGCGAGTTTTCGGATCGCAAAGCTGCTGAAGGCTTTGACAGGCCGAAGGATGATTTGATCTGGCTTGCCGTCGTCGGTTGTCGCGACCGCAGCGACGAACGGCGTCTTGCCTGTTGCGCCGCGCCCGCGGCGGCCGGACCGGGCGCCGCCGATATAGGCGTCGTCCATCTGGACGTTGCCTTTCAAGCGTTTGCTCGCGTTACGCTCCAACATGACTTGAGCGAGCTTGTGCTTCATCATCCAAGCAGCCGTCTGGGTGACGCCAAGGCGTCGACCGAGTTCGATACTGGAAATGCCCTTCTTTGATTGCGTGACCAGGTAGATCGTCTTGAACCAGATGCGCAGCGGCAGCTTGCTCGAAGCGAAGATCGTTCCCGCTTTGACAGAGGTCTGCTTGCGACACGCGTTACACTGGAATAAACGCCGCGCGCCGCGCGTGACGACGCAGTGATCAGCGCCCTTGCACCCGGGACATTCGAACCCGTTCGGCCACCGCCATTTGACCAGCGCCGCATGACATTGCTCTTCGGTTCCGTAAATCTCCGCGAAACGAGCCTCGCTGAGGCCTTTCTGAAACTGAACCTGATTGCGCGCCATCAGAGAACCCCTGCGAAAACAACATGTTCATGTTCCGTTCTACTGAACGTCTGAAGCTGACGCAAGCGCGTAATCAGGTATTATTTTGAAGGCGACCACGCCTGGCGCATGGGCGGATGGTAAAAACTCGGGCGCCGCCGCCGAGACGGCTACCGGAAACTCGGGCGACACGGGCCGGTCTGCGGATACAAAAGCTCGGGCGGCTTCTGAAAACTCCCGATCGGCGCGCCGCTGTCCTGTAGCAACCGCCAATTGTCCTTGAATGTTTGTATCCCCTAGGATACAACGGGGCGTGCTCACCCTCGTCCGGTCGTTGAAGTTCGACGCTTGGCTGCGCGGACTCGCCGATCATAAGGCGAGAGCGCGCATTTTCGCCCGCCTGACCAAGGCCGAGCTGGGACACTTCGGCGACTGCAAGCCGGTCGGCGAGGGCGTCTCCGAGATGCGGATCGATGTCGGCCCCGGATACAGGATCTATTTCGTTCGGACGGGGCCGGCCGTCTATTTCCTGCTCGTGGGCGGCGACAAGTCGTCTCAGGACCGGGACATCGAACAAGCGAAGGCGATGGCGCGCGAACTGAGGGAACAGGAACCATGAAAACGGATTACGCGCCGCTCGACATCGCCAGCTACCTCGACAACGAGGAAGTGATCGCCGAGTACCTGACGGCGGCGGCCGAGGACGAGGACCAGAACGTGCTGCTCGCGGCGCTCGCCTACGTCGCGAAGGCGCGCGGCATGGCTCGGGTAGCGGAGGCTGCGGGGCTCGGTCGCGAAAGCCTCTACAAGACGCTGGCGCCCGGATCGCACCCACGATTCGAAACCATCCGAGCCATACTGCGCGCTCTCGATGTTGAGATCGCCGTGCGCGCGCCGGTGACCGACAAATCAGGCGAGAAGTCCAAAGCCACAGCCGAGAAGCGGGAAGTGATGACCGAAGCTCGGCGACTCGTCACGGAAGCAAGCGAAATCGCGGCCGCGATGGCGTCGCCCAGGTTGGCGGAGGAAATTATCAAGAGCCGGGCGCTGCGCGAGGAACTGGCGAAGCCCGAGTTGCCCGCGAAGAGGCCAAGCGGCAAAGCCCGCCGCCGGCAAACGAAGGGCATAAGCTTAGGGCCTGATGCGAAATAACCGCTTTAGCCGATGCCGCGCTCGCGCGAACTGGATGGCATGGGGTTGCGGGCGCGAACCAGCCCCATGGCTGGGAGAGAGTTAGTATCCGCGGGCGCTCTGTTGCTTGAGCTTCTTAATTCTATGGCGTTGGTAAAGGTCGATCTCTCGGGACAGCGGCGTATTACGATGAAATCCGAGGTGTGTTATTGAGACTAGATTGGCGTTCTGGGTTTGTGGGCCGCCGATATCGAGGCAGCAGATTATGCCTCCTTCGTCTCCAGTATAAAATACGTCGATTACGTTGCACCTTTCCGGAATAGTCATCTCCGGAGACTTTTCCGCCAACAATCGGATGAGGCTTTGTGGGAGCCTCGCTTCGATTGGAACGACTGTCTTCAGTTTTTCCAAGAGGAAGTTGGTTTTCTCAAGATCGTCGATCATCAATAGTCCTTGGCTAGACGAGGTCCGTATTTTGAGAGGGACGGGCTGGGTTGCATCGAACTATGTTTGGCGGAAATCGGGGAAATCGTGTAATTCCACTCGCCGTGGAAGCTGTCATGCTCAAGGTTGATGGAGGCCATTTCCCTATCGGAGACCTTTATGCCTTTAGGATACTTGTTTTCGTCGAGGCAGCAGTGGACGTTGAGGCCCGTTCGGGTCCTGGTTGAGCCGATCAGTTGGATGATGACCTGATGACTGATAAGCGGCTTGGCGCGCCAATTTTGAGTAATGAACGCGAACAGCTTGTGCTCGATACGGTTCCACTTGCTGGTGCCGGGGGGGATGGTGAGCGACAGTGATGGCAAGGCCGGTCTCGTTGGCGAAGACCTGAAGCTCACGCTTCCATAGTCGGACACGAGCCCCATTGCTGCCCCCGCAATCCGCAGTGATCAAAAGACTGGTTGCACCGAGATAACGCTTCTGCCCCAAGGCGCGCCACCAGCGGCGGATGCTCTCGACCGCAAAAGCAGCCGTGTCGTGATCTATGCCGAGATTTACCCAGCCCGTATTCGTCGCAAGATCGTAAACGCCATAGGGCGCAACCTTGCCGAGTTGAGGGATTTGGAAATCGTGAACCCGCACCGCTTGCGGCCTTCCCTTCGGCCGTAGCTCGCGTCCGCCATTCTTGAAGTCGCCGACCAGCTCTTTTTTCTTGGTGTCGACGGAGATCGCTGGCTGGCTCGTGCTTTGGAAGTCTTTGATCTTCTGGTTGATGTGTTCGAATTGGGCGTCGCGATCCGGATGCCTCGCCCCCTCAAGGGTTTTCTTGTTGGCCTGAAGGCTGAACCCCAGGTCCCGGAGCAAGCGGCCGACCAATTTTTGACTGGCCGTATAGCCGCGATCAGCCAACGCCCGGACGAGGTGGCGCTGACTCTTGCTCACCCAGAGCAGCGCCGCTTCGGGATCGCCACGGATCGCAGATTGCACAAGGTCTCCAAGCGCCTCCACGAGGCCAGCCTCTGTCTCGGTCTTTGGCTTGCGACCGCCGCCGGGACGACGGATGCGGCCGATCAGCGGGCCATGTGCGTTCCGCAAATCCGAGAGGCCGCGCCCGATCGTGCTACGCGCAATGCCGGTGGCCTCGTAGACAGCAGCCAAGCCGCCACGCCCTGCGGTTTGAGCCTCGTTCGCCGCGAACAGGCGACGAGAACGTTCGTTTAGATGGAGAGAAACTCCCTCATACCGCATCCTGATGGCGGCAACGTCTATCATCTTCGTCGACTCGATCTCATCGAGCAAAAGAATCATACCCTGCCCATCCCGTCCAGAGCCGGCCAGAAAATAAGCGCCGCGCCGCCAGATCGATTTAGATATTTTGTCTCAGGCCCTTAGCCCCGAGATCATGACGAGGTCGCCCACTTGACGGATACGGAAAACTCGGGCGGCCGGCCGCGAGGGCAGGCGCACAAAAGCGCACATAGGGTGCTTTGGTCCGTGTGCTGAATTTCTTCTCCGCCAGGCGTCACGGATGCGTCGCGCATCTGTCCCGCTTCCGTCGCGCTTCGCTCACGTTTTTATAGCGCCAAAAAACTGCGCGCCTGCCGGCGGGGCAGGCCTCGCGCGCGTGTACGGGGGGGGGGGGACAATCTTTGTCCTCTAAGGCCTCTATGGCCGCTTTGCTGCGCCGCCATACCGGCCATAGGGGTCATAGCTTCACCCCCCGTACGCGCGAGCCGCTATGGCGGTCACGACGCCAATCCCGGCCTCTAGCCTCGCTCGCCTGCGCCCTCCAGCAAGGGGAGTAAACGGCTTCCGGGCCCGGCAAACCCGCGCCCTCATCTCGCTGTCTTCTCCCCGCCCGCCGCCGTGATCACCGCCACGATGATCAGGCCGGTGAGCAAGAGGCGGACGCCGGCGCTGACGCCGAACGTGTTCAGCATCGTCAGGAGCAGCACCAGGAACAGCGCGCCGCCCCAGACGCCGGGAATGTTCGCCTTGCCGCCCGAGACCGACGTGCCGCCGATGACGACGACGGCGATCGAGGCGAGCAGGTATTCGTTGCCGATGTCGACGTTGGCGCCGCGGAAATAGCCCGCGAGCAGCGCTCCGTCGAGGCCGCCCAGCGCCCCGCAGAGCGCGTAGGTCGCGAACCGCACCGGCTCGACCTTGATGCCCGCGAGGCGCGCGGCGCGGATGTTCTGGCCGATCGCCAGCACCGAGCGGCCCCAGATGGTGCGGTGCAGCGCGACATGGGCGGCGAAGGCGAACAACGCCGCCAGAATCGCCAAGAGCGGGACGCCGAAGACAATGATGTTGGTGAAGTCGGCGAATCCCGGCGGCGGCTTGATCTGCAGTCCGCGGCCGTAAGAGATGTCGACCGACTGGATGATGAAGCTTGCCGAGAGGGTGGCGATGATCGGCGGGATGCGCAAAGCCCAGATGAGCAGATAGTTAACGACGCCGACCGCGAGCCCGCAGGCGATCGCCGCAGCGAGGCCGGCTACGACCCACGCGTCGTTTCCGGCCATCGTCTTCATCGCGACCGCGCTCGCAAGCCCGATATTGGCCGGCAGCGACAGATCGACATTGCCGGGCCCGAGCGTGATGACGAACATCTGCCCGACGCCGACGATGACGGTGAAGACCGCGAGCGACAGCGCAGCCGTCAGCATGCCGCCCGCGCCATAGCCGCCGGTGAAGGCGATCGCTGCGAGCCAGACGAGCGCGGCGCCGATGAAGGACCAGATCCACGGCCGCGTCATGAGCATTTTGGCGGCGCCGGTCATCGCTCGGACCCACTGCGGCTGATGATGACTCGCGCGGCGAGGACGATGATAAGGATCGCGCCGTTCGCCGCGACCTGCCAGTCCGGCGGGATGCGCATGAAGGTGAGAAGCGGCGAGGCCGCCATAGCCATCGTCAGGGCGCCGATGACGGCGCCGATCGGCGACACTCTTCCGCCGACGAATTCGCCGCCGCCGAGGATGACGCCCGCGATCGAGAGCAGCGTATAGCCGTTGCCGATATTGGCGTCGGCCGACGTCGTGATGCCGACCAGCGCCATGCCGGACAGCACGCCGAAGACGCCGGCCAACGCGAACAGCGTCGCCTTGACGCGGATGAGCGACCAGCCCGCGCGCTGGACCGCGACCGCATTGCCGCCGGAGCCACGCAGGATCGCGCCGTAGGACGTGCGCATGAGGCCGTACCAGCCAACCGCGGCGATGAGCGCGGCCGCGACGATCGGGAACGGCACGAACGGCGGCTTTAGCCCCATGATCGCTAGAAGCCAGGCGGGCGCCGTCCCGCCCGGCTTCGGCAGAAGCAGGATCGCAAGGCCCTGCCAGACGAAGCTCATGCCGAGCGTCACCACGATCGAGGGCAGGTTTCGCAGATGGATCAGCGCGCCGAGCGCGGCGTAGAGCGCGATGCAGCCGATCAACGTCAGCGCGCCGAGCCAGGGTTCGTCGCTGAGCCAGGTCGCCGAGACGCAGCACACGAAACCGACGAAGGCGCCGATGGAAAGATCGAGATCGTTGCCGGCGATGACGAACATCTGCGCCAGCGTCGCGAGCGCGATCGGAATCGCGAGGTTCAGCATCAGCGTAAAGCCGAAATAGCTGATCGCGCGCGGATTGAGCCAGGCGATCGCCGCCACGACCAGCGCAAGCGACAGGGCGGGCAACGCGGCGCGCAGCGTGCGTCGCAGGTTCGCGCCGTTCACGCTTGAAACGGACTCCGCCGCCGCGCTCATCAGCTTACGCGATCTCGGCGAAGGATGAATGAATCACGCGCTCCTCGCTCAGTTCGTCGCGCATGAGCTCGGCGACGACTGCGCCGTTGCGGAAGACGTAGGCGCGGTCGCAGTTCTTCAATTCCTCCGTCTCCGTCGTATACCAGAGGAAGGTCCGCCCCGCCGCCGCCTCCGCGCGAATGAGGTCATAGACCTCGAGCTTTGTGCCGAAGTCGACGCCGCGCATCGGATCGTCCATCAGGATGATGCGCGCGTCGGAGGCGAGCGCGCGCGCGAACAGCGCCTTCTGCTGATTGCCGCCGGAGAGCGACAGGATGGGATGGTCGACGTCGGGCGTGCGGATGCGGATTTGCTGTCGCCACGACTCCGCGAGCGCCCGTTCGAGCGTTGGCGAGACGAGCGGGCCGGCGCGCAGGTTTTTCAGCGAGCGCACTCCGATGTTCTGCGAAATCGACCAATCCGAAAAGACACCGTCGGACACGCGGTCGCCCGCGACGAGCGCGACCGGCCCGTCGACCCCGGGGCGCCGCCGCGAAGCTTGATCGAAGGCCGCAAGAAGAAGATCGGTCTGGCCGTGGCCGGCAAGCCCCGCGAGGCCGACGATTTCGCCCTCGCGCGCCAACACCTCCCGGCCGTCCGGCTGACGCGCCGCGCGCATCCGCACGCGAATTGGCGCGTCGGCCCGTTCGGCCGCGGCGATGGCGCTTGCCGCGCCCGCCTCATCGCTCTCGACGCCTCCCATCGCGGCGACGAGCTTGGCTCGGGTGAAGTTCCGCGAGGCGTCGGCGGCGACGACGTTCCCGTCGCGCATGACGACGATGCGGTCGCAGGTTCCCAAGACCTCGCCGAGAATGTGCGAAATCAGCACGCAACTTAACCCCGATCCGACAGAATAACGCACATATGCGAGCAACTGTCCGGCCGTGTGCGCGTCGAGCGAGGACGTCGGCTCGTCCAGGATCACGAGGCGCGCGGGCGCGTCGGAGAGGGTGAAGGCGCGGGCGACCTCGACCATTTGCCGCCGGCCGATCGAGAGGTCCTGGATGAGATCGTCCGGGCCGATCCCATGCCCCGGAAAGATCTCGTCGAGCTTCTCGCGGATCAGGCGCCCTGCCTGCCTACGCCAGCCGAAGCCCCGGATCGAAGCATGCAACACGCGCGCGTTTTCGGCGACGGTGAGGTTCGGGCAGAGCGACAGCTCCTGGAACACGCACCGCAGCCCGAGCGCCTTGGCGTGGCCCGTGGACCAGAAGCGCTGCTCTTCGCCTGAGACGATCAGCCGCCCACGATCGGGCGCGACGCCGCCGTTCAAGACATGCATCAGAGTCGACTTGCCCGCGCCGTTGTGGCCGACGACGCCGACGCATTCGCCCGAAGCAAGCGAGAAATCGACGCCGTCCAGAGCCCGGACGGCGCCGTAGGACTTTTCGACGCCGGCAAAGTCGACCAGAGGAGCGCCCGCGCTGCCCATAATTTTTGCGTCCCTGAAGCGCGCGCCGTCCCGGCTTGCCGGCTATTTCATGTTCGCCTTGATGGCGGCGATCGCGTCGGCCTGGGTATATTCGTGGCTGGCGACTCCGCCCTTCGGAATCTTCGGCAGCTCGGCCTCGAAGTCGTTCTGGTCGAATGCAAGGTACGGCACGAGAAGATCATGCGGGATATTCTTGTTCCCGTCGAGCACCTGCTGGGCCACCCAGAAGGCGAGCGTCGACACGCCGGGCGCGATTGACGCCGACCAGGTCACATAGCCGTCCTTGTCCTTCTGCTCCTTCCACCACTGCAATTCGTCCTGCCGGTTGCCCATGATGATGGTCGGGCGCGGCTTGCCGGCGGCGGCGAACGCCTGCGCTGCGCCGTAGCCGTCGCCGCCCTGATCGACGACGCCCACGATCGGCGGCAGCGAGGGCAGCACGGTCGCAACCGCCTTCTGCGCCGTCGTCTGGTCCCAGTCGCCGGTCACGGACGAGACGATCTTGAATTCGGGATGCTCCTTCACGCCCTCGAGAATGCCGGCATGGATCGCGTCGTCGATCGAAGTGCCGGCGAGGCCGCGAATTTCGAGCAGGTTGCCGCCCTTCGGCTGGAACTTCGCCATGTGGTCGACTTCCTCCTTGCCATAGTCCTTGAAGTCGACGACGACGCGATAGGCGCAGGGCGCGGTGACGATGCCGTCGAAGGAGACGACGACGATGCCGGCGTCGCAGGCCTGCTTAATCGCGCCGTTCAGAGCGTCAGGCGAGCTCGCGTTGATGACGATCGCGTTGTAGCCCTGCAGGATCAGGTTCTGGATCTGCGCCGCCTGCGTCGGCACTTCCTTGTCGGCGGTCGTGAATACGTCCGCCGCGGCGACGACATGATCCTTCACCGCCTGTTGGGTGACGATGTCGTAGCTTTTCAGCATCGCCTGCCGCCAAGAATTGCCGGCGTAGTTGTTGGAGAAGGCGATTTTCATTTTGCTCGTGTCGGCGTACGCGGGCGCGGCCAACAGCGCGCCGGCGGCGCACAGGGCGAGCATGGAGACGGTGCGATTCATCGGTTTCCTCCCAAGACGATTCCCTCGCACGCGACACTTATTGCGCCTTCAGACTGTCCTGATCGAGTTGCGGGCCGCGAGGCGAGGGCGTTCGCGGCTTTGGCACGCCACGGCTAACATTTCAGTGAATTTTGAGTCAATCAACCATCCGATACCGATGTCTGTGTACCATAGTTGACAGCGGTGGGTATGCGGCCTATCTCTGAGTTGTATGATCGAAGTTCGCGAGACGACGGTGTTTTCCGATTGGCTCGCGAACCTTCGGGACGTCAAAGCTGTCGCCAGAATTGACATTCGCATTCGGCGTCTGTCGCTCGGGAATCCGGGCGACGTCAAATCTGTCGGAGGCGGAGTTAAGGAATTGCGTATCGACTACGGCCCCGGCTATCGCGTGTACTTTGTCGAACGCGGGAAAGTCGCCGTGATCCTGCTGTGCGGCGGCGACAAGCGAAGCCAAGTGGCCGATATCGCGCTGGCCCAGAAGCTGTCGAAGGAGGTCTGACGGACTTGTCCTGCGTTCGGGCGATGGCGCCCGCTGATGAAAAAGGGACCTTCATATGCCCATTGAAACGAAGATCTGGGATCCGGTCGAACGTCTGACCTCGCCGGAGGCGGAGTTCGCCTTTCTCGAAGCGGCGTTCGAGGACGGCGACCCAGCGTTGATCGCGGCGGCGATCGGTGACATCGCCCGCGCTCGCGGAATGGCGAAAGTCGCAAAGAGCGCGGGTCTGAGCCGCGAAACGATGTACAAGGCGTTTGGCGCCGACGGAAACCCTACGCTAGAGACGCTTGCCGAAGTGACAAAAGCGCTTGGCTATCGCTTGTCTATTGCTCCCCGAGGCGCAAGCCCTGAATAAGATTTTCTCCGGGCTTTTCGCGCCGCTGAAGGGTAGCCGCAAAAAGGCAGAACCGGAAAAGGCGCAATTGTGTCGTCATGTCTGCGCTCAGCAACTCTTTCCTTGTGTATTTAATCTGCGCGACAGCCACAGTCTCTGTCCCGGACAGCGTGATTGGGGATTGGGTGATTACGCCGGAACAGGACCACCCGGCGTAGTCGCGTTACGACGCCCCTACTCCATCTCCGCGACCTGCCCGTCGCGGATCGTCACGCGGCGGTCCATGCGAGCGGCGAGGTCCATGTTGTGGGTGGCGATGAGGGCGGCGAGGCCGGTCGCCTTGACGAGAGCGGCGAGCGTTCCGAACACGTGGTCGGCGGTCTTCGGGTCGAGATTGCCAGTCGGCTCGTCGGCGAGCAGAATGCGCGGGCCGTTGGCGACGGCGCGGGCGATGGCGACGCGCTGCTGCTCGCCGCCGGAGAGCTCCGCCGGACGGTGGCTCGCACGCGCTTTCAAGCCCAGATAGCCGAGGAGTTCGCTCGCACGGGCTCCGGCCTCGGCGCGCGGAAGACCGGCGATCATCTGCGGCAGGATGAGGTTCTCGAGCGCCGAGAATTCCGGCAGGAGGTGATGGAACTGATAGACGAAGCCGATCTGGTTGCGTCTGAGCCCCGTGCGCTCATCGTCCGTCATGGTCGAAGTCGGGGCGCCGGCGACGGTGATTTCGCCGCCGTTCGGCCGCTCGAGCAGGCCCGCGAGATGCAGGAGCGTCGACTTGCCCGCGCCCGAAGGCGCGATCAGCGCGACCGACTGTCCGGAGAAGAGCGCGAGCGACGCGCCGTTCAAGACCTCGACCGTCGTTTCGCCGCGGCCGTAGCGGCGCTCGACCGCCTCCAAGGTCAGCGCCGAAAAGCGCCCGGCGTCATTCATATCTCAGCGCCTCCACCGGATCGAGCTTGGCCGCGCGCCAGGATGGATAGATGGTCGCGGCGATCGACAGGAAGAGCGCCAAGCCGACCACGGCCATGACGTCGGTCGTCTCCACCCGCGACGGCAATTGCGACAGGAAATAGAATTCTGACGGAAAGAGGTTCTCGCCCGTGAGCCACGCGAGGCCCTGGCGGATCGGCTCGACGTTGTGGGCGACGATAAGGCCGAGGACGAGGCCGACCCCGGTTCCGACGACGCCGATCGTCGCGCCGGTGATGAGAAAGATGCGCATGACCGCGCCACGCGTCGCGCCCATGGTGCGCAAAACCGCGATCGCCCGCGCCTTGTCCTGCACCAGCATGATGAGACCCGAGATGATGTTGAGCGCCGCCACCAGCATGATCAGCGCGAGGATCGCGAACATGACGTTGCTCTCGACCGCGAGCACGTCGAAGAAGCTGCGGTTGAGCTGGCGCCAGTCGGTGTCGATCATCGGGCGCTCTTGCGCGGGTTCGATCGCGCGGCGCATCGCGTCCATGTTGTCGGGGTCGGCGACAAAGACTTCGATCACGTTGGCCTGGCCGTCGTAATTGAAGAAGGTCTGCGCCTCGGCGAGCGGCATGAAGATGAAGGTGTTGTCGAAGGTCGCCATGCCGATCTGGAAGATGGCCGCGACTGTATAAGCCTTCATGCGCGGCGTGACGCCGAACGGTGTCTCCGCTCCGTGCGGCGCCATGATCGTGATCTTGTCGCCGACCCTGAGGCTCAGGTGCTCGGCGAGTTTGGCGCCGACGGCGACCCCCTGCCCCCCGTCGAAGCCGTCCAGCGATCCCTGGATGACGTGTCCGGCGACGCCGGGCAGACGCTCGAGATCCTGGCCGCGAATGCCGCGGACGAGCGCGCCGGACGAGCCGTAAGGGGACGTCGCAAAGGCCTGCCCCTCGACGAGCGGCAGCGCGAGCTTGACGCCCGGAACCTTGCTGACCCGCTCGGTCACCGCCTCGTAATCGGTCAGCGGCGTCTCGACGGCTTGCAGGAACATGTGGCCGTTGAGCCCGATCATCTTCTCCATGAGGTCATGGCGGAAGCCGTTCATGACCGACATCACGACGATCAGCGCCGCGACCCCGAGCACGATGCCGAGGAAGGAGAAGCCGGCGATGACCGAGATCGATTTTTGGGCGTTGCGGGCGCGAAGATAACGGAAGGCGACCATCCATTCGAAAGGCGAGAAGGGCCGCGTCGCACGCGGACGGGCGGCCACGGCGTCGAGGGCGGCGGTCATGGGGCGCACTGCTATCGCGAGCCGAAGGATGATGCAATGGGAGGCTTCGCGAGACCGTCACGAGTCCGTCACGGCTCGCTTGAGACGCGCCCGCGCGATTTCCAGTCCAAATCGTCACGCTCCTAATCGCTGAGCGACACACAAGGCGAAATGGACGAATGCTGATCTTTAGACTCCATTGCGCCCGACTTCCGAATGCACAGCCCGATTCCGCTGCGCGCCCGATTGAAACTGTCAAGAAGATCGATTACCGTATCATTGACTTCCCACTCTCTTTGAGGCGCTGCATGGTCGAGGGGCTCGATCATTCCTTTCCGAAGGGCGATGCTCAACCTCAGCTTATTCATGTCGTCCTCACACGTTTCAATCTTCCAACCGGGGGACGCGAGGCGCCTCTTCGAAATCAACCGGACTGGCTCGCAAAGCGTTTTGATCTTTTCGAGCGATTTTGCCTACCCTCGATGGCCGCCCAGACATGCCAAGACTTCGAGTGGATCATCTATTTTGACGACGCCACGCCGCGGGAATTTCGCATCCGAATCAAGGAAGACCAGGGGATCCGACGATTTCACGCTATGTTTTTGACTACCTTGGATCCGCATCTCGGAGGCAAATCGACTTACGAATTCATAGGCGAACGCCCAGGCGCCATGCTTCTGACCACGAAGCTCGATAACGACGATTCGCTTTCGAAACACTTTGTCGCAAAGCTGCAGCAGGCTGCGGTGGGCCATCGCGGCGGCACAGCATTCAATTTTACAAACGGATATGTTCTAAGTGGAAACAGGCTCTATTTGCACTGTCACAGATCAAATGCTTTTGTGAACTTCTTGGAGGCGTATACGCCGGAAGCAATGACCGCAATAAAATTCCGGCACATGCAGCTTGCAAGAAACGCAGTTGTTGTCCAGCTGGAAGAACCACGCGCTTGGCTCCAAGTTGTGCATGGCGCGAACGTGTCCAATCGCACCCGAGGCCGATTGGTCGCCAAGAAGGATCTTGAAGATGATCTCGCTGATTTCCCTGCGTCAGCTATATCGGAAGTCGTCGACCCGCCGTGGACCGAAGTTCTATCTGGCCGACTGATCTCGGAGCCATTGAGAGCTTCAAGAGATCTGGCGTCTGGGCTCATCAACAAAATCGGAGTTGCACAGACGCTGTCGGATTCGCTGCGCGCGGGCCAGAATCGTCTCCGCGGGATTTCGACGCGGCAGAAACAACAGTCTTTGAAAGAATCGGGACACAATTGAAACGCCCGCGAGGGCTCGAAAAAGCAGCTGCTCCCGTCATTCCTTCCCACCGAGCTTGGCGATCGCCGCCTCGACGCTCATGAGCTCGCGCTCGCCGCCACGGCGCGTCTTCAATTCCACCTTGCCCTCGGCGAGACTCTTCGGGCCGACGATCGCCTGGTGCGGCGCGCCGATAAGGTCCATCGCGGCGAATTTGGCGCCCGGCCGTTCGTCGCGGTCGTCGTAAAGCACGTCGACGCCCGCTGTCTCGAGCGCGGCGTAAATGCGCTTGCACGCGCCGTCGCAGGCGTCGTCGCCGACCTTGAGGTTGATGAGCCCGACCCGAAACGGCGCGACCGCGTCCGGCCAGATGACGCCGGCCTCGTCGTGGTTCGCCTCGATCAAGGCGGCGGCGAGACGGCTCGGGCCAATGCCGTAAGAACCGCCATGCACCGGATGCTCCTTGCCGTCCGGCCCGTTGACCACCGCCTTCATCGGCAGCGAATATTTGGTTCCGAAGTAGAAAATATGGCCGACCTCGATGCCCCGGGCTGAGATTTGCGCGTCCTCGGGCAGCTTCTCGAAGGCGGCGGGGTCGTGTTTCTCCGATGTCGCGGCGTAGCGCGACGTCCACTTGTCGAACACGCCCTGCATCACGGCGGCGTCCTCGAAGTCGATTGTTTCTGGCGGCGTCTCGAAGGTCAGATAGTCGCGATGGCAGAAGACCTCGCTCTCGCCGGTCGAAGCCAGAATGATAAATTCATGGCTGAGGTCGCCGCCGATGGGGCCGGTGTCGGCGACCATCGGAATAGCGGTCAGCCCCATCCGCTTGAAGGTGCGCAGGTAGGCGGTGAACATCCTGTTGTAGGAGTGGCGCGCGCCCTCTTGATCGAGATCGAACGAATAGGCGTCCTTCATCAGGAATTCGCGCGAGCGCATGACCCCGAAACGCGGCCTGACTTCGTCGCGGAACTTCCACTGGATGTGATAGAGGTTGAGCGGCAGGTCCTTGTACGAGCGCACGGACGCGCGGAAGATCTCGGTGACCACCTCCTCGTTGGTCGGCCCGTACAGCATGTCGCGGTCGTGGCGGTCGCGGATGCGCAGCATCTCCTTGCCATAATCGTCGTAGCGGCCGGACTCCCGCCAGAGTTCGGCCGGCTGGATCGTCGGCATGATGATCTCGATCGCGCCCGCGCGGTTCTGCTCCTCGCGCACGATGGCGCAGATCTTGTGGAGGACGCGCACGCCTAAGGGGAGCCAAGCGTAGATGCCCGCGGCCTCCTGGCGGATCATGCCGGCGCGCAGCATCAGCCGGTGCGACACGATCTCCGCCTCTTTCGGCGTCTCCTTGAGGATCGGCAGGAAATAGCGGGAAAGACGCATGCGGTGATCCAGGCGCTTCGCAATTCGGCCTGCAAGTGGCCGGGCGCTCCTATTGACCCCTGGGGGGCCGCTTGACAAGCTGCGCAGGCCCGGCGGCGGCCCTTAAGGACAAGGCCACGCAGCCCGAGTCACCCTTGGACCGGAGGCGTTCGGCGGTTGTCGTCCCCTGCAAACGCTCGCCGGCGCCAAGGGCTGCGCAATGCTGACGTTCAGGACTTTTTGGTGTCGGCGAGGATTCCGTTGATGAGGATTTCCGTCTGCGCGGCGATCAACCGGTCGTGATCCTCCCATGGAAAGTGGGGCCGCGGGCGGCCCATGGAAAGTGGGGCCGCGGGCGCACAATCAATAGAGACGTCAGTCCGTGCGTCTTGGGCTGCGACTACGTGCTCACGTGGCCTCGCCGATCCTCGCGAATGTTCCCAGGAACGAAGACGAACTGATCGCGCCGGCTCGCGACGGGGCTTTGCGCGTGCTCCGCGCCGCGCGCGACGCGGGGGTCAAGCAAGTCGTGTTGACTTCCTCATTCGCCGCCATCGGCTATGGGCGCAAGGAGCAGACAGCTCCATTCGACGAGACGGTCTGGACCGATCCCGAGGGCGAGAACGTGCTTCCTTACCACAAATCGAAGACATTGGCGGAGCGCGCCGCTTTGGACTTTCTCGCCAGAGTAGGCGGCGGGCTCGAACTTTCGGTCATCAATCTGCCTGAACTCGGCAAGCGCAAGAACGCCGCCAGCGCCAAGGCCAGGCAACTCCTGGGCTGGACGCCGAGACCCGCCGAAGAAGCCGTTGTCGCAACCGCCGAAAGCCTGGCGCGGCTCGGGCTTCTGCGCGACAGTCCGAAAAAGACCGCGGCCTGACGCGGATTGCTCACACCGCTGACAGCCGGGCTTACTTCTTCTTGGCTGTCCGTTGAGCGTGCGCTGCGGAGTTGGCCGCGACCGCGGCGCGGATGAGCTGCTTGAAGGCGTCTTCGTTGATCTTCTCCCCTTCGCGGAAGTCGATCGCACGCCGCGTGTTCCCTTCCAGGCTGGAATTGAAGAGCTTCTTCGGGTCTTCGATGGAGGCTCCGCGAAAGAAGGTGAGCTTCACGACCTCTTTGTACAATTCCCCTGTGCAGACGCCGCCGTCATGCGACCAGACGGGAGTTCCCGGGTTTGACGGCTTGACCCATTTCCACTCCTCCTCAATGTCGGGGTCGGCATCGTGGATAAGCTGACGGACATGAGCGAGGGTCTCTCCTCTCCAATCCCCAAGTTCTTCAATCCGCCTGGTTATGTTCGCTGAAGCGGACTCGCCAGTCGGACGACTTGTCGGCTTCATCTTCTCTCCGATCTTTCGTTTCGTCAGGCGGCCCTATGCCGGCAGGGGGGAGCATAGCCCCGCGACACCAGTACCGATGTCATATGCCATTGAATGGACAAGATAATTCTGGCGAATTTTGAACAGATCAGGAACATTTTCTTGGAGAAAATAGGTCCTTGTGCTAATGTGGTTCCCGTCAGCCGAGATTTGCGGCGCCGGGGACCGAGCATGACCGAGCCATCCATCCGCTCTGCGCGCGCCGAGTGTTTGGCCCATATTGCGCAGACCGCAAACGTGTCGGCCGCGCCGCCCTGCCGATCGCGCTCACCCACGCCCCCGGGGCCCCCCTTAACGCCGCTGGCGTTGAAAGTTGCACAATTTGGCGCCCAAGCCATTGAAATCGCTCGCGCGCCTGTCGACTTTGCACGGCGCCCGGACATGGCGAACGGCGTCCGCTTCTTGCGAATTCGGCTCCGAAGACCCAGCCGATCCGAGCAGGACGCGAGTGCTCGCCAAAACGCTCGCCGAGGAGTATCTAGGCGGTAGAGGCCGCCTCACGGAGCGGCCTCTTTGCAGGCGCTGTGCAATTTTACAGATTGGAAATTTGCGCCACCCCTCGCGCCCGAAAATCCTCGCGCAACGTCAGCGCGCGAGCCCGCGCAGGAAGTCGATGTTCACCAGCCCGGCATGCTGCTTCATGACCTTGCCGTGGTCGAACACGATCAACGTCGGGATGCCGCGGATGCCGTATCGTCCAGCGATGGTCGGCTCCTCGTCGACATTGACCTTGGCGAAGCGCGCACGGGGTTCGAGCTCCTTCGCCGCGCGTTCAAAAGTTGGCGCCATCGCGCGACAGGGTCCGCACCATTCAGCCCAGAAGTCGACGATGACCGGCATGTCGTTGCGCTCGATGTGCTTGTCGAACGTCTGGCTAGTGAGCGCGATCGGCTCGCCGGTGAAGAGACGCGATTTGCAGGCGCCGCATACCGCTTCGGCGGCCGGACGGTCGGGCGCGACGCGATTGACGGAATTGCAGTGCGGGCAAACGACATGGATCGGTTCGGGCATGGGTTTGGCCTTTGTTTAGCGTATCCTAATATGGCGGCCGGCCCGACGCATTCAAGCCCGCGAATGTGTATTGCTTCTGAGGAAAATTCCCGAGATCACGAATTCGTGATCGAAGGTTTTCGTAACTCCGCGAGCAGGGCGCCGAAAGCTTGAGTGCTGGGCCGAGAGGCTCCGCCGAACGGCCCGGCAGCCCGCCGCGCCCGACGCTAACCTTTGGATCTAAGACGGAGATTTGACGCCTATGAACGCCAGGACCGCCATCACCGCCGCCGCGCTCGCCGCTTCGCTCGCGGGCGCCATCGCGACCGCCGCCAAGGCGGGCCCCGCCCCCGCACAGCCGGGCGCCGACAAGTGCTACGGCATCGCGCTCGCCGGCAAGAACGATTGCGCCGCGGGCGCGGGCACGACCTGCGCCGGCACCTCGACCGTCGACTACGACACCCATCACTGGAAATACGTCGCCAAAGGCACCTGCGAGAGCATCAAGACCCCGAACGGCCACGGAATGCTGACACAGATGTGATTTCGACTTCTTTTCGCATGCAGGCCCCGCCGAAAGGCGGGGCTTCTTGTTGGCGAGGCTGTCACAGACGCAAGGCCTCCGGAAAAGCGCCCTGCCGGATGGTCGACGTCCTTTTTGGCCGCCGCCTCGCCGCAATGGGGGCGGGAGGAGGAACTGTTTAGGGCCTTTCGGGGTTTGATCGACGATCAAAACGACAAACAGGGGTCCGAAGCATGGAAAAGGCAATCATCGGATTGGTTGGCGCCGCCTCTGCGCTCGCGCTTGCCGGCAGCGCCCAGGCTTCGACGATTTCGCCTGGGTCTGAGGTCGACGCGCTAGCGCCCGCCCGCTCCTACGCGGAACTGCTCGCGCCTGTCCCCAACGCGGCCCTGCGCCTCAAGGCAGACAACGAACGCAACGGCGGCGCCTCGGAAGGTTCGGTGCAGCTGGCCCAATATTACTATGATCATCATCACCATCATCACCACCACCATTATCGCCACCGTCACCATCATCATCATCACCACCACCACCACCACAACTACTACTAAAAACGCGCGGGGGGTCCCGTGGCGCGGTTCATGACCGCCGCCGCTGTTTCTCCTTTTCGTTGGCGGCGCCGAGAATATGGCGGTACGTGCCGTCGAAAACGGTGTTGGTCGCGGACGTCCATTCGGTCTCGGCGGAGAGCGTGCTGCGGCTCTCATAGATGCGCCGCGACTGAAGCTCGCGTTCGGCCGCCTCTTCCTCGGGCATCGGCGCGAGATCGAATTCCGCTTCCTCCGGAACGACGAGAATCTGCACGAATGGCTCCCCCGGCCGGAACACGTGAACGCCGCCTTCCGGCGGGGCCTTGAACACGAGGAAATAGACCATCGGCCACCACCGCCGGAGGAGTGCCGGCACGGCGATCGGCGTCGTGTTGGTCGAATCGGTGTAGAAGCGCGGATGGGGCTCGGTGCGGATGGCGAAACCCTCCTCGACCTTGAGGTCCAGTGACAGCTGATAGGTGTAGTAGAGGTTGCCGAAGGTCCGGAACGGCGGCCACTCGCCGCCGTAGCCCTCGGGCGCGAGGCCAAAATCGCCGTCGAGCCGCAGCTTTCCGCCGTCGACGCTGACGCGAAACTCGACGTCGTACGGATAGAAGAGCTCGATGCCGTAGCGCGCGGCTTCCGAGAACGGCAAGCAGTGCCAGGCCTGCTCCATCGATCCGTCCTTGCGCGGCTGCCGCTCGCCGGCCCAGCCGGGGACCTCGAGCTTCGTGCACCTCGGGTTCAGACCGGGCGCATAGGTACGGTATTTGACCAGGCGCATTCGTGTGACCCCTTGCGTCGCGCGCCCCGCGCGCTTTGCTGCGCAACGCCGAAGCCCGCAGCTTGGTTCCGAGAGGCGCCGCGTTCGCTCGCACGAAGCGCGCCGAAATTCGCATGTTCTACGCCCGCGCGCGCCGCGCGAAGGCAGGAAGCATTTCCACGGCTATCGCGCCGGCGAGGATCAGCGCGCAGCCGAGCGTCCCGATGGCTGACAGCCGTTCGCCGAGCGCCATCGCGCCGGCGAGCGCCGCGAACACGCTCTCGAGCGAGAGGATCAGCGCTGCCTCCGCTGGCGGCGTGTGGCGCTGGGCGATAATCTGCAACGTATAGCCGAGCGCGCCGGATACGAGGCCCGCGAACAGAATCCACGGGGCGGCCTCGGCGAGCGCATGCGCATGGACGGTTTCCATGCCCAGCGTCGCCACCGCAGCGAGCGCCGCGCAGATCGCATATTGCGTAAACGCAAGCATAAGCGGCCGCGGCGCGCGGATGAGAAACAGCGGCGTCAGCGCAATGCTTAACGCCCATGCGAAATCGGCGATCAGGACGAGACCGTCGCCGAGCGTCGGGGGCCGTGCAGGCCCTCCGCCGTTGGCGAGCAGCCAGGCGCCGAGAAGCGAGACGAGACTGGCTGCGATGACGGCCGGACGGGGCGGCGTTCGCGAAAGCGCCCACACGACGAACGGCGTCAACACGACATAGCAGGCGGTGAGGAAGCCGCCGTTTGTCGCGCTCGTCGTCTCGAGGCCCGCCTGCTGCAGGCTCGACCCGAGAAACAGCGCGAGCGCCATGATCAGGGCGATGCGCCACTCTCGCGGCCCGACCAGCCGCCGTTCCGCGCGGCGCTGCTCCCACAATGCGAACGGCGCGAGCGCCACAGTCGAGACGAAGAAGCGCGCGGCGACGAATGCGAGCGGCGGGAGAGTACCCACGGCATTCTTCTGCACAACGAAGGTGACGCCCCAGAGAAACGCGGTAGCGAGCAGCAGCGCGTCCGCCCCGACACGGCTCATGCCACGCGCGCCGGGAGCGTCAGGCTTCAAGCGTCAGACCTGCTCGATCTCGATCAGCGTGCCGACAAAATCCTTCGGATGCAGAAACAGAACCGGCTTGCCATGCGCGCCGATCTTCGGCTCGCCGTCGCCGAGCACGCGCGCCCCCTCCGCCTTGAGCTTGTCGCGCGCGGCGATGATATCGTCGACCTCGTAGCAGAGATGATGCATGCCGCCATCCGGATTGCGCTCCAGGAACTTCGCGATCGGCGACGTCTCGCCGAGTGGATGCAAAAGCTCGATCTTCGTGTTCGGCAGTTCGACGAACACGACTGTCACCCCGTGATCGGGCTCATCTGTCGCCGCCGAGACGCGCGCCCCGAGCGTCTCGCGATAGGTTTTGACCGCCTTCTCGAGGTCGGGGACGGCGATGGCGACGTGGTTCAGTCTTCCGATCATAGCGTCCCTCGAAATGAGGTGGGCCAAAGTCAGGTTGCGGACGGCAAAGCGAGCGCCCCAGCGACGGCGAACGTCACCTGCTCAACGGCGCGGTTCCCGCCCGCGAATCCGGTCGAACCCCTCCTTGATCGCGGCGAACCGCGCGTCGATCATGGGTTCGAACTCGGCGTCGGTGAAAATGTACGGCCAGTCGTTTTCGATCCCTTCACGCACGAGCTCGCCGACGTAGAACGGATCGATCCCGTGCGAGACGCGCTCTTGAAGCATTTTGAACACATCGGACGATCGAATTGCGGCCAGTCTGTTCGCAGGGGGTGGATCGAAACGCTCGGGCAGGTTGCGCATTGAATCCATGATTTGGGTGCGAATGAATCCGGGACAGAGCACCGAAACGCCAATTCCCCGCCGAGCGAGGTCGCCGCGCAATCCCTCCGAAAGAGCGACAACGCCGTATTTGGATACAATGTAAGGGACGGTGGCGCCATCGGAGACCAATCCCGCGATCGAAGCAGTGGAGACGATGTGTCCGCCCTCGCCATGCTGCTCGATCAATGGACCGAAAATTTCGATTCCCCAGATGACCGCCATCAGATTGACGCCGAGGGTCCAGTCCCATCCTGCGTTGGTCCACGCCCCGTAAGGCTCGGCGCCGCCCACTCCCGCGTTGTTGACGAGAATGTGCACCTTGCCATAGCGGGCGATGGTGGCTTCGGCCGCCGCCTTGAGTTCGGCCTTGAGCGAGACGTCGGCCTTGCCGCCGTCGACGTCTGCGTTGGTGAGCTTCAATCCCTCGACTGCCCGAGCGAGCGCTGCTTCTTCGATGTCGCAGAGCATGACCTTCACGCCGGCCTGCGCAAGGGCTGTGGCGATTCCGAGCCCGATTCCGGACGCTGCCCCGGTGACGAACGCGGTCTTTCCAGCCAAGTCTTTCATTTAAATCCTCCTAATTCAAATGCAATCTATCCAATCGATCCCAAGACTATCGAGGTGATCCCTGAATGACAACCGACGACGCTTCGGGTTCGATAAGGACGGAAATTCGGTCGAGCCCTTTTCCGGCTACACCTCGACCACCAACACATGCACCTGCGGCTTCTTGCCCCAGACGGCGCCGACGGAGGCGCGTACGCCGCGCTCGATCGCGCTCGACAGGAAATCCGGATCGCGCCGCTTGCCGGGCGGCAGGCTCTCGAACGTCTCGAAGATCGCCGTGTCGATCAGCGCGTCGATCGCCGCGCCGTCGCGCGTGCGCTCCGGCAGCCCGGCGATCATCACGTCGGGGTCGCCCGCCATCTCGCCCTTCGGGGCGAGCGCAATCGCGATCGAGACGATGCCAGCGAAGGCGAGGCGGCGCCTCTGCCCAACGCATTCCTGCTCCGAAGGCAGGAGAATCTCGCCGTCCTTCAGCCTCCGGCCGGAAATGATCTTGCCGACGGTCTGAGCCTCGCCCGGCCCGAAGCGCACGAGGTCGCCGTTGAAGGCGCGCAGGACTTGCTTCGCGCCATGCTCGCGGGCGAAGGAGGAGTGCTCGCTCAAGTGCAACGGCTCGCCATGCGCGGGCACCGCGACCCTGGGCCGGAGCCAAGCGTACATTTTCGCAAGCTCGGCGCGGCGCGGGTGGCCCGACACATGCACGAGCGCGTTGCGGTCGGTGACGACTTCGACGCCCGCGGAAACGAAGGCATTGACGAGCTTGCCGACCGCCTTCTCGTTGCCGGGAATGGTGCGCGAAGAGAAGATCACCGTGTCGCCTGGGCTGAGTTCGGCGGTCGGATGCTCGTCCTCCGACATGCGAGCGAGCGCGGCTCGCGCCTCGCCCTGACTGCCTGTGGCGAGCGCCAGGATCTTGTCGCGCGGCAGGCGTTCGAACGCCTCCATGCCGAGAAGCGGCGGCACGCCGTCGAGCATGCCGCACTCGCGCGCGACCGCAACGACGCGCTCGATCGCGCGTCCGACAATGCACACCTGCCGTCCGGCGGCGAAGCCAGCCTCGGCGGCGGAGCGGAGGCGCGCGACATTGGAGGCGAAGGTCGTAACGACGACGCGGCCCCTCGCCTTGGCGACGAGGTCGGCGAGCGTCGCCGCGACGTCGCGCTCGGACGGGCTCTCGCCCTCGCGCAGGACGTTGGTCGAGTCGCACACGAGCCCCAGCACGCCCTCTTCGCCGAGCGCCTTGAAGCGCGCTTCGTCCGTCGGCAAGCCGATCAGCGGAGTCGGGTCGATCTTCCAGTCCCCGGTGTGGACGACGAGGCCGGCCGGCGTCCGAATGGCCAGCGCCGAGCTTTCGGGGATCGAATGCGCGACGGCGATAAATTCAACGTCGAAAGGACCGATCGCAATGCGTTCGCCGTGTTTGAAGATCCGAAGCGGAATCTTGGGCGCGCCCGGTTCGCCGAGGCGACGCGCTTCGGCGAGGCCGGCAGCGAAGCGCGTCGCATAGACCTGAACGCCGAGGCTCGGCCAGAGCTCGGCGAGCGCCCCGATATGGTCCTCGTGCGCATGCGTGATGATGATGCCGACGAGGTCGTTCCTCACCTTCTCGATGAAGCCGACATCCGGCATGATGAGGTCGATGCCCGGCAGGTCTTCGCCAGCGAAAGCGACGCCGAGATCGACCATGAGCCACTTGCGCGCGTTCGGCGGCCCATAGCCGTAGAGCGCGCAGTTCATGCCGATCTCGCCCAGGCCCCCAAGCGCCGCGAACACGAACTCGTTGTCGTCCGTCATCTAAATTTGGCCTTCCCGCGCAAGCGAAGCGGACGAAGCCGCTGCCGGCGAGCGATCCGATGCAGGCAATATCCAGAGATCCGCGGTCTCGACCGCTTCGATCCCCCCCTCCCCGCGAAACAGCAAACGGCCGTCAGCGTCAAGCCCTTCGAACACGCCGTCACGCCGGCGCCCACCGCTTTCGATCCTGATGCGCTCATGAAGCCCGGCGACGCGGGCCAGCCAGGCGGCGCGAACGACGTCGAACGCTTCACCCTCGCGCCACTCCCCGAGCGCTTCCTCGAAGCAGCCCACCAGGCGCGAAAAAAGATCGGATGCAGCGACGCCGCGCCCGTCGTGGGCCTTAAGAACCGCCGTCGGATAACCGACGCCCTCCGGCGCGCTGGCGCAATTGACGCCGATGCCGACGACGCAGGCCATGCGTTTGCTCGGGAGCGAGACGCCATCGACGAGAAGGCCCGCGCATTTCGCGCCGTCATGGATGAGGTCGTTCGGCCATTTGAGACGCGCGGCCGCGCCGAGATGTTCGCCAGCGCGCGCCAACGCGACGCCGGCGACGAAGCCGAGCTGCGGCGCCAGCGCCGGCGGACAGGGATCGATCAGCAGCGCGCTGGCATAGAGATTGCCCTTGGGCGAGACCCACGTCCGGCCGCGCCGGCCGCGCCCAGCGGTCTGTTCTCCGGCGACGATCCAGAGCCGACCCGGATCGCCGTCAAGCGCGCGGCGACGCGCCTCCTCGCTGGTCGAGTTCGATCTCCTCGAATCGGACGACGCGCCAGCCGGGAAACGGGCTCTCCTCACTGCGCGCTGTGGTCATAAAGCGATTGCGCCGCGGCCATCGCTGCGTCAGTCAGCGGCGCGGGCGCGAAGACGAACACGATGATCAGGATCGCGGAGACGGTCAGGACGGCGCGCGCGACAAACCCCGGCCGGTCGAACGCCCTGGCCGGCTCGTCGAAATACATCAGCTTGACGATCCTGAGATAATAGTATGCGGCCACCGCGCTCGCGAGCACGCCGATCACCGCGAGGCCGTAAAGGTTCGCCTTGATCGCGGCGGCGAACACGTAGAACTTGGCGAAAAAGCCGGCGAGCGGCGGAATGCCGGCAAGCGAAAACATCATGGTCGCGAGGAAGAAAGCCATCGTGGAATCGGTGCGCGCGAGCCCGGCGAGATCGCTGATCGTCTCGACCGCCTTGCCGCCGCGCCGCATCGAGAGAATGGCGGCGAAGGTTCCGAGCGTCATGACGACATAGATCGACATGTAGACGATGACGCTCTGCGCCCCCTCGACCGTGCCGGCGGCAAGACCGACGAGCGCGTAGCCCATGTGACCGATCGAGGAATAGGCCATCAGACGCTTGAAATTGTTCTGTCCGATAGCGGCGAAGGCGCCGAGCGCCATCGAGGCGATCGAGACGAAGGTCAGGATCTGGCGCCAGTCATTGGTGATGCCCGGGAAGGCCGTGAAGGCCACGCGCACCAGCACCGCCATCGCCGCGACCTTCGGCGCGGAGGCGAAAAACGTCGTCACCGGGGTCGGGGCGCCTTCGTACACGTCCGGCGTCCACATATGGAACGGCACCACCGAGATCTTGAAGGCGAGACCCGCCAGCACGAAGACGAGCCCGAACAAGACGCCGATATTCGCGTGGTCATGCACTGCGGCGGCGACGGCCGCGAAGGAAACGGACCCCGCGTAGCCGTAGATCAGCGAGGCGCCGTAGAGCAGCATGCCCGACGACAGCGCCCCGAGGACGAAATATTTGAGACCCGCTTCGGTCGAGCGCAGATCGGCGCGCCGATAGGCCGCGATCACGTAAAGGGCGAGGCTCATGAGCTCAAGGCCCAGATAGAGCGCGATGAAATCGTACGCCGAAACCAGCATCAGCATGCCAAGCGTCGACAGGAGAATCAGGACCGGGAACTCGAATCCCGCGATCCGTTCCTTGCGCATGAACTCGACCGACAAGAGCAGCGTCACCAGCGAGCCGACCAGCGCGAGCGCGCTCATGAAGCGCGTGAACCGGTCGTCGGCGAAGGCGCCGTAGAAGGTGATCCCCATCGGCCGATGCCTGGAGAGGAGAAGAATGAGCACGATGCCGAGCAGCGCCACCGAAGCTTCGGTCACGAGGCTATAGGCGCGCTCGCCGCGCAGCGCGCCATAGAGCACGAGCATGAGAGTGCCCGCCGCCAGAACCGCTTCGGGCAGGAATACGGGTAGGGAAAGCGCCGTCTCGTGCATGGGATCACTCGTTCTCGAAAATGGGCGCGCGCGTGGCCCTCATCACAGGCCCGCAGTCTTGGTCGCGGTGACTGCGTGCTCGAAGCCTTTCAAGAGCGAGTCGATCGAAGCCGCGCTCGCGTCGATGACCGGCTGCGGATGCACGCCGTAATAGACGACCAAGAGCCCGAGCGGCAGCAGAATCGCGACCTCGCGCGGGCCCAGGTCGAGGATGTTCATGAGATTGGCCTTTTCGATCACGCCGAAAATGACCCGACGATAGAGGTAGAGCGCGTAGGCCGCCGACAGGATCGTGCCAGTGGTGGCGAAGAAGGCGACCCAGGTGTTCGACTGGAACGCGCCGATCAGGGTCAGGAACTCGCCGATAAAGCCCGAGGTGCCAGGCAGCCCGACGTTGGCGAGCGTGAACACCATGAAGGCGAGCGCATAGAGCGGCATGCGCTGCACGAGGCCGCCGTAATCGGCGATTTCGAGGGTGTGCATACGATCGTACACGACGCCAACGCAAAGGAAGAGCGCGCCCGAGACGAGGCCGTGGCTGATCATCTGATAGACCGCGCCCTGAACGCCCTGCGTGTTGGCGGCGAAGATGCCCATCGTCACGAAGCCCATGTGAGCGACCGACGAATAGGCGATGAGCTTCTTCATGTTCTCCTGGGCTAGCGCGACGAGCGAGGTGTAGATGATGGCGATGATCGACAGCGTGTAGATCAGCGGCGTGAAATAGACGGACGCGTCCGGGAACATCGGCAGCGAGAACCGGATGAAGCCGTAGCCGCCCATCTTGAGGAGAATGGCGGCCAGGATCACCGAGCCCGCGGTCGGGGCTTCGACGTGCGCGTCGGGAAGCCAGGTATGAACCGGCCACATCGGCATCTTGACCGCGAACGAGGCGAAGAAGGCGAGCCACAGCCAAGTCTGCATCTTCGGCGCGAACGGTGTGTGGAGCAGCACAGTGATGTCGGTCGTGCCCGCCGTCCAGTACATCGCCATGATGGCGAGCAGCATGAGCAGCGACCCGGTCAGCGTGTAGAGGAAGAACTTGAACGCCGCGTAGACGCGGTTGTTGTGGCCCCAGACGCCGATGATGAGGAACATCGGGATCAGGCCGCCCTCGAAGAACAGGTAGAACAACACCAGATCGAGCGCGACGAAGACGCCGATCATCGTTGTCTCCATGACCAGGAAGGTGATCATGTATTCCTTCACCCGGCTCTGGATCGAGGTCCACGAGGCGGCGATGCAGATCGGCATCAGGAAGGTTGTCAAGAGGACGAACGGCATCGAAATGCCGTCGACGCCGAGCTTGTAGAGGATGGCGTGCGAGAACCAGTCGTGCTCCTCAAGGAGCTGGAATCCGGGTTCCGCCGGATTGAACCGGCTCCAGGCGACGAGACTCAGGATGAACGTCGCGAGCGTTGCGAACAGCGCGACCCAGCGCGCGTTGCGTTTGGTCGCCTCGGTCTCGCCGGGCAACAGGAGAATGAACAGTGCGCCAATCAGCGGCAGCACCAAGAGTCCGGAGAGGATCCAGGAACCGGACATCAATGACCCCCCGCGAACAGATACCAGGTCGCGAAGGCGGCGGCCCCGAGCAGCATCGCGAACGCGTATTGGTAGACGTAACCCGACTGCAGCTTGACGGCGCCGCGCGTCACGTCGAGCACGCGGGCCGAAATCCCGTCCGGACCGAAGCCGTCGATGACCGCGCCGTCGCCGCCTTTCCAGAACAGGCGGCCGATAAAGAAGGCCGGGCGCACGAAAACAAGGTCGTACAGCTCGTCAAAGTACCACTTGTTGAAGAGGAACTGGTAGAGCATCGGGAACGTGTCAGCGAGCGCCTTGGGCGCCGCGCGGTTGACGATGTACATGTAGTAAGCGACCAGAAGCCCGCCGAGCATCATCAGCGTCGGCGAGAGCGAAACGATCGCCGGGACGTGCTCCATCTCCTCGAGGATGTGGTTCTCGGGACCGAAGAACAGCGAGTGGCGCCAGAATTCGGGGACGCCCCCGCCGATGAACCACTGGCGGAACGCAACGCCGGCCACCGTCGCGCCGAGCGCCAGCACGGCGAGCGGGACCAGCATGACCAGCGGCGATTCGCGTACGGGGTGCTCTTCCGCGGGATGGTGCGTGCCCTCCTCATGCGCGCTCGGCGGCAGCGAGGCCGCCCATTCGCCGCGACGGCCGAAGAAGGTCATGAAGAGGAGCCGCCACGAATAGAACGCGGTGAAGGCGGCCGCGAGATCGACGCAGACGAAGGCGTAGATCGCGCCAAAGTGATGCGAGGCGAAGGCGGCCTCGATGATCGGGTCCTTCGACACGAAGCCGGCGAAGCCGATCGGCGTGAACGGGATGCCGACGCCGGTCAACGACAGCGAGCCGATGACCATCACCCAGAAGGTGAACGGCATCTCGGTGCGCAGGCCGCCCATGCGGCGCATGTCCTGCTCGTGGTGCATCGCAGTGATGACCGAGCCCGCGCCGAGAAACAAAAGCGCCTTGAAGAAGGCGTGGGTGAAGAGGTGGAACATGCCGAGGCTGTAGCCGCCGACCCCGAGGCCGACGAACATGTAGCCGAGCTGCGAGCAGGTCGAATAGGCGATGACGCGCTTGATGTCGTTCTGCACAAGGCCGACGGTCGCGGCGAAAAAGGCCGTCGTCGCCCCGACGATGAGAACGACGCTGAGCGCGGTCTGGGACAGCTCGAACAGCGGCGACAAGCGTGCGACCATGAAGACGCCGGCGGTCACCATCGTCGCCGCATGGATCAGCGCCGAGACCGGCGTCGGGCCTTCCATCGCATCGGGCAGCCAGGTGTGGAGCAGGAACTGCGCGGACTTGCCCATCGCGCCCATGAAGAGGAGGAGACAGGTGAGCGTCACCGCGTCCCAGTCGAAGCCGATGAAGTGCACGCTCTTGCCGGCAAGCGCGGGCGCTGCGGCGAACACCCGGTCGAGGGTCACGGACCCGGTCAGCGTGAAGGTCAGGAAAATGCCGAGCGAGAAGCCGAAGTCGCCGACGCGGTTGACGACGAAGGCCTTGATCGCGGCGGCGTTGGCGGACGGTCGCTCGTACCAGAAACCGATCAGCAAGTAGGACATCAGGCCGACGCCCTCCCAGCCGAAGAACATCTGCACGAGATTGTCCGCCGTCACCAGCATCAGCATGGCGAAGGTGAAGAGCGACAGGTAGGCGAAGAAGCGCGGCCGCGACGGATCCTCGCTCATGTAGCCGACCGAATAGACATGCACGAGGAACGAGACGGTGGACACGACGACCAGCATGACGGCGGTCAGCGAATCGATGCGCAACGCCCAGTCGACGACGAGCTTGCCCGAGGTGAACCAGTTGGCGACCGGCACATGCGCGTCGACGCCGCCCGCGACCTGAAAGAAGGCGATCCAGGAGAGAACGAACGACACGCCGAGGAGGCTGGTCGTGACCCATTCGGCGCCGCGCGCGCCGATCCATTTGCCGAATATCCCAGCGATCAGGAAGCCGAAGAGCGGCAGAAAGACGATGAGATCGTACATGCTCGGCCCGCCTCAGCCCTTCAGCGAATTGATGTCTTCGACCGCGATCGAGCCACGGTTGCGGTAATATGCGACGAGGATCGCAAGGCCGATTGCGGACTCGGCCGCCGCGACCGTCAGAACGAACAGCGCGAACGCCTGCCCCGTGAGATCGCCGCGATACGTCGAGAATGCGATCAGGTTGATGTTGACCGAAAGCAGGATGAGCTCGACCGACATCAGGATGATGATGATGTTCTTGTGGTTGAGGATGATGCCGGCGACGCCGATCGTGAACACGATCGCCGCAAGCGTCAGATAGGCGGAAAGGTCCATGAAGCCCCTTATCCTTCAGATGCCGGCGCGCGAGGGAACCTTGCGCAATTCGACCGCGGTCTCCGGATCGCGCGCGACCTGGGCGCCGACGTCCTGGCGCTTCACCCCTTCCTTGTGATGCAGGGTGAGGACGATCGCCCCGATCATCGCGGTCAAGAGGATCATCCCCGCCGCCTGGAAGAAGTAGAAGTAGTGGGTGTAGAGCACTTCGCCGAGCGCGGCGGTGTTGGAGAGCGTGCCCGAGGGCGTCGCCGCCGCGGCCGCCTTCGGCGATACGCCCCAGCCGGAAACGACATAGACAAGCTCGGCGCCGACGACCAGCGCGATCAGGATGCCCTGAGGCAGATACTCGACGAAGCCTTGCCTCATGCGCGCGAAGTCGACGTCGAGCAGCATGACGATGAAGAGAAACAACACCGCGACCGCGCCGACGTAGACGACGACCAGGATCATCGCCAGGAACTCGGCGCCCAGGATGAGAAAGAGCCCGGCTGCGCAGACGAAGGCGAGGATCAGGAAAAGGACGGAGTGGACCGGATTTCTGGCCACGATGACGGCGAGCGACGCGCCGACCAGGATGGTCGCAAAAATCCAGAAGAAGAACGCGTCGCCTTGCATCGTCAGTCCTCGAAATTTCCCGCCCAGCCGCCACCCGGCGAGCGCCTCACCGATACGTCGCGTTCATCGCGATGTTGCGCGCGAGCTCGCGCTCCCAGCGCGCGCCGTTCGCGAGCAGCCGATCCTTGTCGTAGAAGAGTTCCTCTCGCGTCTCGGCCGCGAATTCGAAATTCGGTCCCTCGACGATGGCGTCGACCGGGCAGGCTTCCTGACACATGCCGCAATAGATGCACTTCGTCATGTCGATGTCGTAGCGGGTCGTGCGCCGGGTTGCGTCGTTGCGCCTGGGCCCCGCCTCGATCGTGATCGCCTGCGCCGGGCAGATCGCCTCGCAGAGCTTGCAGGCGATGCACCGCTCCTCGCCGTTGGGGTAGCGGCGCAAGGCGTGCTCGCCGCGGAAGCGGGGCGAGAGCGGCGACTTCTCGTTGGGATAGTTCAGCGTCGCCTTCGGCTTGAACATGTAGCGGACCGACAGCGCGAACGCCGCGACAAACTCGGTCAGGAACAGCGAACGCGCGGACTGCGCCAGCCTGAAAGCCATGGGTCTCCTCCTCACCCCGATACGTTGGCGCCAAGGCCGGTGAACTCCAGAACCGCGGCGACGACCACCACCATCACAAGCGAGATCGGCAGGAACACCTTCCAGCCGAGCCGCATCAACTGATCGTAGCGATAGCGCGGCACGAAGGCCTTCACCATCGAAAAGCAGAACACCACCGACCAGACCTTGATGAGGAACCAGATCACGCCGGGGATCCAGGTGAACGGCGGGAAGGGAATGGGCGACAGCCAGCCGCCGAGGAACAGGACCGCCGTCATCGCCGACATGGTCAGAACGGCGACGAGCTCGGTCAGGTACTGCAGGAGGAAGAGCGAAGCCGAATATTCCACCGAATAGCCCGCGACGAGCTCCGACTCCGCTTCGGCCAGGTCGAACGGCGCCCGGTTCGTCTCGGCGAGCGCCGAGACGAAGAAGATGATGAACATCGGCAGGAGCGGCAGCCAGTACCAGCCGAGCAATCCAACGCGCGTGTCCTGCGCGTTGACGATGTCCGACAGGTTCAAGGATCCGGCGCACATGACGACGGTCACGATCACGAAGCCGATCGACACTTCATAGGACACCATCTGCGCCGCCGAGCGGAGCGCCGACAGGAGCGGGTATTTCGAATTCGACGCCCAGCCGGCCATGATGATGCCGTAGACGCCGAGCGACGAGACGGCAAACAGATAGAGGATGCCGACGTTGATGTTGCTGATCACCCACCCGTCGGCGACCGGAAGCACCGCCCACGCCGCCATCGCGAGCACGACCGACACGAGCGGCGCCAGCACGAAAACGCCCTTGTTGGCGCTCGCCGGAATGATTGGCTCCTTGAAGATGAACTTGAGAAAGTCCGCGAACGGCTGAAGCACGCCCCAAGGGCCGACCACGTTCGGCCCGCGCCGCAATTGCACCGCGCCCCAGATCTTGCGCTCGAGGTAGATGAGAACCGCAGTCGAAAGGAGCAGGCAGACGAGCAGGAGCAGGCTCTCGAGGACATAGCGCACCCCCGTTCCAATGGCGGTCGTATGCATCCAATGGCCGAAAGCCGCGAAATATCCGCCGGCGATGAGGAACCAGACGAGTCCGATCACGACGACCGCCGCGATCGCCGCGACGATGGCGATGACGGTCATCAAAGCAGAGGAAGAAGGATGGCTGGGAGTTGCGCTGCTCATCTCTATTCCGCCGCTTCAAGCTTGCGCCCGTGCGCCAGCGCCGAGCACTCGGCCATGACGCGCGAGGCGCGGGCGATCGGATTGGTGAAGTAGAAGTTCTTGACGCTCGAGGCGAACGGCGCCGGATCGACCGAACCGATGACCGTGGACAAGCCGACCAGCGCGGCGGGATCGGTCGGGGCAACCGCGTCGAAGCGCACAAGCTCGGGATGAGCGGCCGCGATCAACGCGCGCAGTTGGGTCAGCGAGTCATACGGCAGCCGAACGCCGAGCGGGTCGGAGAGCGCGCGCAGGATCGACCAGTCCTCACGCGCATCACCCGGCGGAAACACCGCGCGCTCGGCGAACTGCGGGCGGCCCTCGGTATTGACGTAGATGCCGGTTTTCTCAGTGTAGGCCGCGCCCGGCAGGATAACGTCGGCGCGATGCGCGCCGCGGTCGCCGTGCGTCCCGATATAGACGACGAAAGCGCCGGGCTGAACGTCGAGTTCGTCCGCCCCGAGATTGAAGACGACGTCGAGCGCGCCGGCTTTCGCCATCCCGAGCGCATCGAGGCCGCCCTCGCCCGGCACGAGGCCGAGATCGAGCCCGCCCACGCGGGACGCGGCGCTGTGGAGCACATTGAAGCCGTTCCAGCCGTCCTTGACGACGCCGGCGGCAAGCGCCGCCTTGGCGAGACTCGCCAGCACCGCGACGCCGTCGGGGCGAGCGAAGGCCGCCGCGCCGACGACGAACATCGGCTTCTTCATCTCCGCCGGCGATTTTTCGGCGACCCCCGCCAGCGTATCCGGCCCAGCGCCCATGTAGTTGTACTTGTAGGTCAAGTCGGCCTCAGGGCCGATCAGCCCCATCAGCACGCCGCCCTTGAGCCAGCGCTTGCGGATGCGCGCGTTGAGCACCGGCGCCTCGCGACGCGGGTTCGAGCCGATGACCACGATCGCATCCGCCTGATCGACGCCTGCGATTGAAGAATTGAAGATGTAGGAGGCGCGGCCGAATTTCGGGTGCAGCTTCGAGCCGTCCTGCCGGCAGTCGATATTAAGCGACTTGAGCCGGCCGACGAGATCCTTCAGCGCAAACATCTCTTCGACCGCCGCGAGATCGCCGGCGACGGCGCCGATCCGTGACGGCGGCGCGGTCTTGACCTTCGCGGCGATGGCAGCGAAAGCCTGGGCCCAGCTCGACGGCGTAAGCTTGCCGTCGATGCGCACATATGGCCGGTCGAGACGCTGCGTCTTCAGGCCGTCGACGATGAAGCGCGTCTTGTCGGAAATCCACTCCTCGTTGATCGCGTCGTTGATGCGCGGCAAGATGCGCACGACCTCGCGGCCGCGCGAGTCGATGCGGATCGCCGAGCCCAGCGCGTCCATCACGTCGACCAACTCCGTGTGAGCGAATTCCCACGGACGGGCATGGAAGGCGATCGGCTTTGCCGTCAACGCGCCGACCGGACAGAGGTCGATCACGTTGGCCTGCAGCTCCGAGGTCATCGCGCTTTCGAGATAGGACGTGATCTCCATGTCCTCGCCGCGACCGATCGCGCCGAGTTCGGGCGCCCCCGCAACCTCGGTCACGAAGCGCACGCAGCGCGTGCACTGGATGCAGCGGTTCATCGACGTTTTCACGAGCGCACCGATGTACTTGTCCTCGACCGCGCGCTTGTTCTCGGCGAAGCGCGACAAATCCGCGCCATAGGCCATCGCCTGGTCCTGCAGGTCGCATTCGCCGCCCTGGTCGCAAATCGGGCAGTCCAGCGGATGATTGATGAGCAGGAACTCCATCACGCCCTGGCGCGCCTTCCGCGCCATGGGGGAATTGGTCTCGACGACCGGCGGCTCGCCGTTCGGGCCGGGTCGCAGGTCCTTGACCGCCATGGCGCAGGAGGCGGTCGGCTTCGGCGGGCCGCCCTTCACTTCGACGAGGCACATGCGGCAATTGCCGGCGATCGAAAGCCGCTCGTGGAAGCAGAAGCGCGGAATTTCCGCGCCCGCAGCCTCGCAGGCCTGCAAAAGCGTATATTCGGCCGGGACGTCGAGTTCCTTGCCGTCGATAATGATCCTGCTCATGCGCTCTTCGCCCCGTCGCCAGCTCGCCAATAGGCGAGCGGGTCGGCCACGGCAATCCCGTCGAACGTTGCCCCCTCGAGCGGGTCGGCGCGATGAACGTCCATCCGATGCTTCGGTGCGTTCCGGCCTGTCACCCGCATTGGCGGCTCATCCACAGCTTGATGTGCGGCAGATGGCTCCAGCCGAAAGCGGTGTCGCTGTCGCCGTTCCGCGTCAGATGTTCGAGCCTCGCCTTGGCCTCCACGAGATCCGGAATATGCCCGACCGGTATCGGCCAGATAACGAAATGCGGCGTCGCAAGCTTCTCGAACCAGCTGCCCTTGCGGTTGTAGAACTGCTTATGGACCGTCGCCCAGACGAAGCGCTCGAGCGCCTCGACGCACTCCCAGACCGACATGTTGACGAGCATGTTCGGATCGTCGAACGGCCTCAAGGCCGTCGCATTGTTGCTTTCGTCCTTGAGCCGCCAGACGAAGCCTGGGCCGCGCTCCGCGAGCGCGTTGACGCGATCGAGATTGTCCATGAACCCGGCCATGCGCGGATCGTCCAGCGCGTGCAGCGGGCGGCCGATATTGAGCTCGGCGATGTGGCCTTGCGCCATGGGCTTACTCCGCCGCCGCGCGCACAGGCTCGCTGTGCGGGTTGGCGGCATAAAGATCGATGCGGCGCTCGATTTCGGGACGGAAATGGGCGATCAGGCCCTGGATCGGCCACGCCGCAGCGTCGCCGAGCGCGCAGATCGTATGACCCTCGACCTGCTTGGTCACGTCGAGCAGCATGTCGATCTCGCGCTTCTGCGCGCGGCCCTCCGCCATGCGGGTCAGGACGCGCCACATCCAGCCGGCGCCCTCGCGACATGGCGTGCACTGGCCGCAGCTCTCGTGCTTGTAAAAGTAGGAGATCCGCGCGATCGCCCGCACGATGTCGGTCGACTTGTTCATCACGATCACCGCCGCGGTGCCGAGGCCGGACTTGAGCTTGCCTAGCGAATCGAAATCCATCGGACAGTCGATGATCTGCGCAGCCGGCACCATGCGCACCGACGAACCGCCTGGAATGACGGCGAGCAGATTGTCCCAGCCGCCGCGAACGCCGCCGGCGTGTTTCTCTATCAGCTCCCGGAACGGAATCGACATCGCCTCTTCGACATTGCAAGGCGTGTTGACGTGGCCCGAGATGCAAAAGAGCTTGGTGCCCGCATTGTTGGACGCGCCGAAGCTCGAGAACCACGCGGCGCCGCGCCGAAGGATCTCCGGCGCCTGGGCGATCGACTCGACGTTGTTGACGGTGGTCGGGCAGCCGTAGAGACCGACGCCGGCGGGAAACGGCGGCTTCATCCGCGGCATGCCCTTCTTGCCCTCGAGCGATTCGAGCATCGCCGTCTCTTCGCCGCAGATGTAGGCGCCCGCGCCGTGATGGACGTAGACGTCGAACGGCCAGCCGTGGACGTTGTCCTTGCCAATGAGCTTCGCCTCATACGTCTCGTCCACCGCCGCCTGCAGGCGCTCGCGCTCGAGGATGTATTCGCCGCGCACATAGATGTAGGCCGCGTGGGCGCCCATCGCGAACGACGCGAGCAACGCGCCCTCGACCAGCGTGTGCGCGTCGTTGCGCATGATCTCCCGATCCTTGCAGGTGCCGGGCTCGGATTCGTCGGCGTTGATGACCAGATAGTGCGGGCGCTTGGGATCGACGGTCTTCGGCATGAACGACCATTTGAGGCCGGTCGGGAAGCCCGCCCCGCCGCGCCCGCGCAAGCCCGAAGCCTTCATCTCCGAGACGATCCAGTCGCGCCCCTTGTCAATGATCGCTTTCGTGCCGTCCCAGTTTCCGCGCGCCTTCGCGCCCCTGAGGCTGCGGTCGCCGAGGCCGTAGATGTTGGTGAAGATGCGATCCTTGTCTTCCAGCATCAGTCAGTTTCCAGGCTTCGCGTCGAGATGCGCGTGCGCCGCGGCTGGCGCCGGCTGATCGTTGGCAGGCGGCGGCGCGGGCGAGCTCGCGGGCCCGCTGCGCGCGGCGCCGTAGCGCGTCGTCAGCGTGGTCAGGCCGCCGACCGGCTCCGAGGAGACGCGCCCGATCTGCGATCCTTTTTTGACCGGCCGGCCCGCCGCCAGATCGTCGAGGAGCTTCATGAAATTCTCGGGCGTCAGGTCCTCGTAGTAATCGTCATTGATCTGTACCATCGGCGCATTGCAGCAGGCGCCGAGGCACTCGACTTCGTTCCAGGAAAACATGCCGTCGGCGGTCACATGCCCCGGCTCGCCGACCCGTTTGCGCAACACCGCCTTGATGTCTTCCGCGCCGCTGAGCACGCAGGGCGTCGTGCCGCAGAGCTGCACGTAATGCCGGCCGACCGGCTCGAGATTGAACATCGTGTAGAAGGTCGCAACCTCGAGCACGCGGATCTTCGGCATGTCGAGGATTGCAGCGACTTTTTCGATCGCAGGCTTCGACAGCCAATAGCCGCTCTGCTTCTGCGCGCGCCACAGGAGAGCCAGCACCGCGGACGCCTGACGGCCGGGCGGGTATTTTGCGATCTCCTTCTCGATCCACGCCTTGTTCTCGGGCGTGAACTCGAAGCTTTCGGGCTGGACTTCGGCGAGGCGACGAACGGACATGGACTAGAGATTCCTGGCTGCAAAGAGTTCGGCGCTCGTCATCGTCCCGCGCCTCCGCGCGTGTCGTTGACAGCGAACAAGAGCGCCACCATCGCAAGGCCGATCCCGATCCCGACGTCGCTCTGCGGTTGAACCAGCGGCTCCCCGAGAGACATCCGCATGGCGCCGATGACGACCACGAACGACAACGCGCCCGAGGCGAGCAGGCCGCCGCGCTTCTTTAAGGATTCGAGGATCGTCACCGATCGACCTCCCCGAAAACGATGTCGATCGAGCCGAGGATCGCGCTGACGTCGGCCAGCATGTGCTTGCGGCAAAGAAAGTCCATCGCCTGCAGGTGCGCGAAGCCGGGCGCCCGGAGCTTGACTCGATAGGGCTTGTTGGTCCCATCGGAAACCAGATAGACGCCGAACTCGCCCTTGGGCGCCTCGACTGCGGCGTAGACTTCGCCGGCCGGCACCCTGTAGCCCTCGGTATAGAGCTTGAAGTGATGGATGAGAGCCTCCATCGACGACTTCATGACCTCGCGCCGCGGCGGGGCGATCTTGCCGTCGTCGGTCGTAACGGGCCCGGCGCCGCTCGCCGATTGCAGCTTCTCGCAAGCCTGCTTCATTATGGAGGTCGACTGGCGCATCTCCTCCATGCGTATGACATATCGGTCATAGCAGTCGCCGTTCTTGCCGACCGGGATGTCGAACTCCATCTCCTCGTAGCACTCGTAGGGCTGCGCCTTGCGCAGGTCCCAGGGAGCGCCGGAGCCGCGCACCATCACGCCCGAGAAGCCCCTCGCCCAGGCGTCGGCGAGCTTGACGACGCCGATGTCGACGTTGCGCTGCTTGAAGATGCGGTTGTCGGTCAACAGCGTCTCCATGTCGTCGCAGACTTTAAGAAACGGATCGCAGAAGGCGTAGATGTCGTCGATCAGCTTCGGCGGCAGATCTTGATGGACGCCGCCCGGGCGGAAGTAGGCCGCGTGCATGCGCGAGCCGCTGGCGCGCTCGTAGAACACCATCAGCTTCTCGCGCTCCTCGAACCCCCAGAGAATCGGAGTCATCGCGCCGACGTCGTTCGCTTGCGTCGTGATCTGGAGCAGATGCGACAAAAGGCGGCCGATCTCCGAGTAGAGCACGCGGATCAGCTGCGCGCGGCGGGGAATCGCAATGCCGAGCAGCCGCTCGACCGCGAGCGCATAGGCGTGCTCCTGATTCATCGGCGCGACATAGTCGAGCCGATCGAGATAGGGCACGTTCTGCAGGTAGGTGCGCGCCTCCATCAGCTTCTCGGTGCCGCGATGCAGGAGCCCGATATGCGGATCGACGCGCTCGACCACCTCGCCGTCGAGCTCGAGCACGAGCCGCAAGACGCCATGCGCCGCCGGATGCTGCGGCCCGAAGTTGATCGAGAAGTTGCGGAGGTTTTGTTCGGTCATGGTCGGGTCTGAGATGGGCAGCAGGGGAATGGGCGCAATGCCTGCCCGATCGATTCGCTGCGCGCGAGCGACCGGGCCGCCAAGTCGAAATCTCCGAACTTAAGACGTTGCGCCAATGTCAAATGCGTCTCCAATTCCTTCAGCGCGCCTAGCTCCGACTGCCTCCGGTCGCCTTTTCATCCCCCGGCAACAGCGGCCCTTCCCACGGGCTCAGGAAATCGAACTGGCGGAATTCCTGGTTGAGGCGCACCGGCTCGTAGCGCACGCGTTTGTCCTGGTCATCGTACCGCACTTCGACGAAGCCGGTCATCGGGAAGTCTTTGCGCAACGGATGGCCGTCGAAGCCGTAGTCGGTCAGAATGCGCCGCAAATCCGGATGGCCGAGGAACAGCACGCCGAAGAGATCGTAGATTTCGCGCTCGTACCAGTCGGCGCCCGGGTAGACAGCGGTCGCGCTCGCAACCGGCGTCTCTTCGTCGGTCGCAAGCTTGACGCGAATGCGGCGGTTCAGTTTGGGCGACAGGAGGTGATAGACGACGTCGAACCGCTTCTCGCGCTCCGGATAGTCCGCGCCCGAAATGTCGATGATCGAAATGAACTGACACGCCGGATCGTCGCGCAGGAACGTGAGCGCCTCCACGATCCGGGCGGCATCGACGGTCAGCGTCAGCTCGTCGAACGCGCTCGTCGACTGCAGCACCGCGCCGGGCGCCGCGGCGGCGATCTTGACGTCGATTGTCTGCAAGACGTCGTCCATCGTTCTCCTTCCTCGCGGCCCCTTTAGCGCTCGATCGTGCCGGTGCGGCGGATCTTCTTTTGCAGCATGAGCACGCCGTAGAGCAGCGCCTCCGCCGTCGGCGGGCAGCCGGGCACGTAGATGTCGACCGGCACGATCCGGTCGCAGCCACGCACGACGGAATAGGAATAGTGATAGTAGCCGCCGCCGTTGGCGCACGAGCCCATCGAGATGACGTAGCGCGGCTCCGGCATCTGGTCGTACACCTTGCGCAACACGGGCGCCATCTTGTTGGTCAGCGTGCCGGCGACGATCATCACGTCCGACTGGCGCGGGCTGCCGCGCGGCGCGAAGCCGAACCGCTCCACGTCGTAGCGCGGCATCGAGAGCTGCATCATTTCGACCGCGCAGCAGGCGAGGCCGAAGGTCATCCACATGAGCGAGCCGGTGCGCGCCCACTGGATCAGGTCGTCGGCGGTCGTGACCAGAAAGCCCTTGTCGGCAAGCTCGTCGCTGATCGCGCCAAAGTACGGATTGTCGGCCCCGATCGGCTTGCCGGATGCGTCGAGGAGGCCTTTCGGCGCCGGGGCGACGAGCGGATTGGCGGTCAATCCCATTCCAGCGCTCCCTTGTTCCATTCGTACACGAACCCTACGGTCAACACCGCGAGGAAGATCATCATGGACCAGAAGCCCAACGCGCCGATGTCGTGAAAGACGATCGCCCAGGGAAACAAAAACGCGACTTCGAGGTCGAAGATGATGAACAAGAGCGAGACGAGGTAGAAGCGCGCGTCGAAGCGCATGCGCGCATCGTCGAACGGGTCGAACCCACATTCGTATGGAGAAAGCTTCTCCGAGTCCGGCGCCTTGAAGGCGACGATGAACGGCGCGATCATGAGCGCCCCGGAAATGAGGGCCGCCAGGATGACGAAGACGACCAGCGGGAGATAATCGGAAATAAGGCTCGGCATCGGCCTTGGCTCACGGAGTTCGATCGGAGGGGACGCGCGAGGATGCTGCGTCGCTTTATTCGACGCCGGCCCCTCCCTCATGGCCTGAAGGCCTATCGCAGCGCAGCGAAGCATGCAAGGCGAAAGGTGCTTTTTAGAGCCGGCAGTTAGACCGTCGACGCCTGCAGCCGGGGTCGCCGACCCGCCCGACGCGATCAGCGATCACGTTCACGAAAACGTCGTTATGGCGGAGGGTGGCGGCATCTTTTTGAACGGGAAATGGCGAGAGAGACGGGACTTGAACCCGCGACCTCCGGCGTGACAGGCCGGCGCTCTAACCAACTGAGCTACTCCCCCGCGAGGGCGTCAGCCGGATAAGCCACGAGGGCGACCAAGTCAAGGCGCGGACGCGGCCCGCGGGCGGGCTTGGGGGCGTTTGCTCAGAACTGGCCTCTGGCGAACGACCAGCGCCTCATTTCGTCCCGGGTCAGGACATGGACCGTGTCGGGCGGGAGCGATTCCGCCGTCGTCACGAGCGCGGGATTGACGCCCATCCGGCGCGCGTAGCGCTTGAGGATGGCCACCATGGGCGCATCGGCGAAACTGCGCGTCACATGCCCCTGGAAGCCCCAGGCGCCGCCCTCGCTCTCGACGATCGACATCCGGTGAAGGGCGACCTCGCTGCCCGACGGCGCCACCCGCCGCACGGCGCCCATCATCGCGTACACGCAAGCCGACAGGCACTCCCCGACATATGGGCCGGCGCTGGCGCCCTCGAAACGCCCGACCACTCCGGCGGCTTTCAGTTCGCGCAGGATATGGCCGAAGACCATGGACGCGACGACGTTGCCGCCGCGCGAGTTGAAGAACACGATCCGCCTGAGATTCCTGTCGCCGCTCATAGATTTAAGAAAATCCACAAAGGTCTGCGGCGTGTCCTCCTCGATGACGCCGTCCGCTACGATCACATGCGGGCAACGCGCGCCGCAGCGGTCGGTCGCCAACGGCTCGACGCGGAACTTCATCGTGTTCTCGGCGCTCGCGACAGAAGACGTCAGCAGCCCGAGCGCGGCGAGCATCAGCGCAAAGGCGACCGACGCGCGGGCTCGACGGCGGCTGGTGGGCGGTGACGGGCTCGAACCGCCGACCCTCTCGGTGTAAACGAGATGCTCTGCCAACTGAGCTAACCGCCCTCAATTTGAAACGCGCTTTTCGAGCGCGTGATGAATTCGTGTTGAACCAACGCCGTCATTGCTTCGCTCGCAATGACGGAAATGAATCGATTTGAATACATCCCGCTCTAGCGTCTCAGCCTACAGGCTCGCGCCCGCCGCGCCAAGCCGCGCGCCTTAAAACAGATGAGGGCGGCCTTGATAGGCCGCCCCTCGTCCCGCCCGCCGATATCTCGCGGGCAAGCCTACTTCTTCGCCGCGGCCTTTTTGTTGAGGCTCGCCTTCAGCGCCGCACCTGGCTTGAAGCGCGCGTTCCTCGACGCGGCGATCTTGATTTCCTTCCCGGTCGCCGGGTTGCGGCCCTTGCCGGCGGCGCGTTCGCGCACCGAGAAAGTGCCGAACCCGACGAGACGAACCTCTTCCCCTTTTTTCAGGGTCTTGACGATGCCCTCCAGCACGGCCTCGAGCGCCGCGGCCGCGCTCACCTTTGTCAATTCCGCTTCCGTCGCGATGTGATCGACGAGCTCAAGCTTGTTCATTATGCACCTCTCCGTTCGCTATCGGCGCCCCTCGATCCGCGAGCGCCCTCCTCCTGCGCAAGGCTTGACCAGCGATGCGCCTCTCCACCGCTCCTCCCGTACGGCGCATAAGCGCCGCTCATCGCGAATCGACGGCTGAGTTCGCCCATAGCTCACCGTTTCGCTCAAGGAACGCAAGCGTTTGCGAGGACTGACCACAAAAAAGATACGTTTTCCGGGCGAAATCCGCCCTTGGACAACAAGAAAGCCGCGAATCCGTGGGGAATCGCGGCTTCCTAAGTTCGGACCGAACCTTCAGTGCGCGACGAGGCCCTGACCGTCCTCGTCCGGCGCGCTCGCGGGCGGGACCACGCGGACGCCGACCTCCTCCTCCCAGACGATCGGCGTGGGCTGTCGCACGAGCGCGTGGGTCAACACTTCCTCCATTCGCGAAACGGGCACGATCTCGAGACCGTTCTTCACCGACGCCGGAATGTCTGCCAGGTCCTTGACGTTCTCTTCCGGGATCAAGACCTTCTTGATGCCGCCGCGCAGCGCCGCGAGCAGCTTCTCCTTCAAGCCCCCGATCGGCAGCACGCGGCCGCGCAGCGTGATCTCGCCGGTCATCGCGATGTCGCGGCGCACGGGGATGCCCGTCAGCATCGACACGATCACCGTCGCCATGGCAACGCCCGCCGACGGACCGTCCTTCGGCGTTGCCCCCTCTGGCACGTGCACGTGGATGTCGCGCTTGTCGAACAGCGGCGGCTCGATGCCGAAATCGACCGCGCGCGAGCGCACGTAAGACGCCGCGGCGGAGATCAACTCCTTCATCACGTCACGCAGATTGCCCGTCACCGTCATGCGGCCCTTGCCGGGCATCATGACGCCCTCGATCGTCAGGAGCTCGCCGCCGACCTCGGTCCAGGCGAGCCCGGTAACGAGCCCGACCTGGTCGTCGGCCTCGATCTCGCCGTAACGGAACTTCGGCGGGCCGAGGAATTCCGCAACGTTCCCGGCGTTGACGACAATCCTCTTCTTCTTGTGCGTCAGGATTTCCTTCACCGCCTTGCGGGCGAGGTTGGAGATTTCGCGCTCAAGATTGCGCACGCCAGCTTCGCGCGTATACCGCCGGATGAGCTCCATGAGCCCGCTGTCCTCGACCTCCCATTCGCTCGCGTCGAGGCCGTGCTTGGTCATCGAGTTCGGCAACAGATGGCGCTTGGCGATCTCGAGCTTCTCGTCCTCGGTGTAGCCGGCGATGCGGATGATCTCCATGCGGTCCATCAAGGGCGGCGGAATGTTGAGCGTGTTCGCGGTCGTCACGAACATCACGCCCGAGAGATCGTAGTCGACCTCGAGGTAATGGTCGTTGAACGTCGCGTTCTGCTCAGGGTCCAAGACTTCTAGCAGCGCCGACGACGGATCGCCGCGGAAATCCATGCCCATCTTGTCGACCTCGTCGAGCAGGAACAGCGGATTCGACGTCTTGGCCTTGCGCATCGACTGAATGACCTTGCCGGGCATCGAGCCGATGTAGGTGCGCCGGTGGCCGCGGATCTCGGCCTCGTCGCGCACGCCGCCGAGCGACATGCGGACAAACTCGCGCCCCGTCGCCTTGGCGATCGACTTGCCGAGCGAGGTCTTGCCGACGCCGGGCGGGCCGACGAGGCAAAGGATCGGGCCCGTCAGCTTGTTGGCGCGCTGCTGGACGGCGAGATATTCGACGATGCGTTCCTTGACCTTGTCGAGGCCGAAGTGGTCGGCGTCGAGAATCGCCTGCGCGGCCGGCAGGTCCTTCTTGATCTTCGAGCGGCGCTGCCAAGGGATCGACAGCAGCCAGTCGAGGTAGTTGCGCACGACGGTCGCCTCGGCCGACATCGGCGCCATCTGCCTCAGCTTCTTCACCTCGCCAAGCGCCTTTTCGCGCGCTTCCTTGGTGAGCTTGGTCGACTTGATGCGCTCTTCAAGCTCGGACATCTCGTCCCTGCCCTCCTCGTCGCCGAGCTCTTTCTGAATCGCCTTCATCTGCTCGTTCAGGTAGTACTCGCGCTGCGTCTTCTCCATCTGGCGCTTGACGCGCGTGCGGATGCGCTTCTCGACCTGCAGGACCGAGATCTCGCTTTCCATCAAGGCGAGGCACTTCTCGAAGCGCTTCGCGATCGAGCGCATCTCGAGGATCGCCTGCTTGTCGGCGAGCTTGACCGCAAGGTGGGAGGCGATCGTGTCGGCGAGCTTGCCGTAATCGTCGATCTGGTTGACCGCGCTCACGACCTCAGGCGAAATCTTCTTGTTGAGCTTCACGTAGCTCTCGAACTCGGACACGACGGAGCGCGACAGAGCCTCCGCCTCGATCTTCTCGATCGGGTCGTCGGCGACCGCCTTCGCCTCGGCCTGGAAGAAGTTATCGCCTTGGATATAGCTGGACACTTCCGCGCGAGCCGAGCCTTCGACCAGCACTTTGACGGTGCCGTCGGGCAGCTTCAGGAGCTGCAGCACGCTGGCAAGCGTGCCCGCGGCAAAGATCGCGTCCGGAGCCGGGTCGTCTTCAGCCGCGTTCTTCTGGGTCGCGAGCAGAATCGGCTTGTCGGACTTCATCACCTCTTCGAGCGCGCGAATCGACTTTTCGCGCCCAACGAACAGCGGCACGATCATATGTGGAAAGACGACAATGTCCCGAAGCGGCAGGACGGGATAGACGTCGACCGTTCCGGGGACGATGGATTTGCGTTGGCTGGTCATAGCTGTCCTTCTCGGAAGCCGGCCCTAGAGCTAGACCTCCATGTTGCACCGACGACGCCCGCCGACGAGCCCGGGCCCTCAGAAAACATGAGCTCGCGCCAGTCGCCTATGCACCCCGCCCGTCCACTGCCCCGGACGGAATCGCGACGATCATGGTTCGCAAGGTTCGTGCCGCGAAACAGGATTCGTTCGTCTTGTAGCGAACATGGCCCCCATCGGCGACACTTTCAAGCGGCACCTTTGTGGGGACCCTTCAGCTCGCGCGCTCGGCCCGCTCGGCGTAAATGTAAAGCGGGCGCGCCTTTCCCTCGACGACCTCGGGTCCGATCACCACCTGCTCGACGCCATCGAGGCCGGGCAGTTCGAACATCGTGTCGAGCAGGATGCCCTCCATGATCGAGCGTAAGCCCCGCGCGCCCGTGCGGCGCTCGATCGCCTTCTTGGCCACGACGTTGAGCGCCTCGTCCTGGAAGGTGAGGTCGGTGTTCTCCATTTCGAACAGGCGCTGATATTGCTTGACCAGCGCGTTCTTCGGCTCGGTCAGGATCTTCTTCAACGCGTCTTCGTCGAGGTCCTCGAGGGTCGCGATGACCGGCAGGCGGCCGACGAATTCCGGAATCAGCCCGAACTTGAGCAGATCCTCCGGCTCGACCTCGCGGAACACTTCGCCTGTGCGGCGGTCGTCCGGCGACTGAACCTTGGCGCTGAAACCGATCGAGGTGCCCTTGCCGCGCGCCGAAATGATACGCTCGAGGCCGGAGAAGGCGCCGCCGCAGATGAACAGGATGTTGGTCGTGTCGACCTGGAGGAACTCCTGCTGCGGATGCTTGCGCCCGCCCTGCGGCGGCACGCTCGCGATTGTGCCTTCCATGATCTTGAGCAGCGCCTGCTGCACGCCCTCGCCCGAGACGTCGCGCGTGATCGACGGATTGTCGGACTTGCGGCTGATCTTGTCGATCTCATCGATGTAGACGATGCCGCGCTGCGCGCGCTCGACGTTGTAGTCCGAGGCCTGCAGGAGCTTGAGGATGATGTTCTCGACGTCTTCGCCGACATAGCCCGCTTCCGTCAGGGTCGTGGCGTCGGCCATGGTGAAGGGCACGTCGAGGATGCGCGCGAGCGTCTGCGCGAGCAGCGTCTTTCCCGAGCCGGTCGGGCCGATCAAAAGGATGTTGGATTTCGCCAGCTCGACATCGCCGTGCTTGGTGGCGTGATTGAGGCGCTTGTAATGGTTGTGGACGGCGACCGACAGCACGCGCTTGGCTTGCGGCTGGCCGATCACATAGTCGTCGAGAACCTTGCAGATTTCGCGCGGGGTCGGAATGCCATCCTTGCTCTTGACGAGCGCGGTCTTGCTCTCCTCGCGGATGATGTCCATGCACAATTCGACGCATTCATCGCAGATGAACACGGTCGGCCCGGCGATGAGCTTCCTGACCTCATGCTGACTCTTCCCGCAGAAAGAGCAGTAGAGCGTATTCTTGGCGTCCCCGTCGGCCTTGGCCATCTTTTTTCTCCAGTGAGGCCGCTTCGCTCACAAACAAGTCGTCGAATCGGGCAGCCTAAACAAACCAACCTAACGAAGCGTAGCTCCGTCCCCGCCCTGGCGTCCGCCCTGATTTCGCTCTCTCCGGCCTGGGGTCTCCCGGCGCAGGATTTCACAAGCAACCATTAAACTCCGGGCAAAATCAAGTCCGCCCGAAAAAATGATTGCCATTCGGTTAAAGTTGCGCCCGGCCCTTCGGGTCCTTTAAGCGGGCGCCTTCGCGTCTTCAACAAGCTCGATCGCGCGCCTGGTCGTCACCTCGTCCACGATGCCGAAGGCCTTTGCCTCTTCGGCGGACATGAAGTGGTCGCGATCCAAAGTTCTCTCGATGGCTTCGTAGCTCTGGCCGGTGTGATTGACGTAGATTTCATTGAGCCGACGCTTAACCTTGAGGATATCCTCGGCGTGGCGCTGGATGTCGGACGCCTGGCCCTGGAACCCGCCGGAGGGCTGATGCACCATAATTCTGGAATTCGGAAGCGCAAAACGCGAGCCCTTTTCGCCCGCGGCCAACAGGAGCGAGCCCATCGAGGCCGCCTGCCCGATGCACATGGTCGTCACCTTCGGCCGAATAAACTGCATCGTGTCGTAGATTGACAGTCCGGCCGTGACCACGCCGCCCGGCGAATTGATGTAGAGCGCGATCTCTTTCTTGGGGTTATCCGCCTCGAGGAAGAGGAGCTGCGCGACGACGAGCGACGCCGAGATGTCCTCGACCGGACCGGTGATGAAGATGATCCGCTCGCGCAGGAGGCGCGAGAAGATGTCAAACGATCGTTCGCCGCGCGCGGACTGCTCGATGACGATCGGCACGAGATTGTTGTAATAATAGTCGATCGGATCGCGCATAGTCTCTTTCTTTCACGGCAAGAATATCGGCGGACGCCCCGCACAACATAGGCGCCCCCCGCCCGATCGAAAAGGGGCGGAAGCAGCCGACGTCGGCGTGAGGGGCGCCCGCCGCCCCGCCTCGCTCGTCAATCACTTCCTGAGGGCGTCTCGCCCCCGGCAGGCTCGGCCGCTGCAGGCGCGCCAGCGGGCGCGGGCGCGTCGTCCTCGAGCGGCTTCAAAAGCTCTTCCTTCGTGACCTTTCGCTCGTCGACTTTCGCGAGGCCGACAATGTGGTCCACGACCTTTTCCTCGTAAAGAGGGGCGCGCAGCTCCGCCAGCGCCTGGGCGTTGTTGCGGTAGAAGTCCCAGACCTGCTTCTCCTGCCCCGGAAAGGATCGCGCGCGGGCGACCAGGGCCTGGGTGATTTCCTCGTCCGACACCTTGACTTCCGCCTTGTTGCCGACTTCCGCCAGCAGGAGGCCGAGGCGCACCCGCCGTTCGGCGATCCTGCGATAGTCGGCCCGCGCGGCCTCCTCGGTCGTGTTCTCATCGGCGAAGGTGCGCCCCGAAGCCTGCTGCTCGCGCGTCACCTGCCCCCAGATCGCATCGAACTCCTGATTGACGAGGCCCTCCGGCAGCTCGAACGAATAAAGCGCGTCGAGCTTGTCCAGGAGCTGGCGCTTGATTTTTTCGCGGGAGGCGCGCGCGTAATCCGAGGCGATCCGCGAGCGGATCATCGCCTTCAGCGCATCCAGGCTCTCGAAGCCGACGCCCTTCGCAAATTCATCGTCGATGGCGAGCGGCTCACGCGCGTCGACAGCCTTCACCGTCACGTCGAAGTCGGCCGTCTGGCCGGCGAGGGACCGAACCGCGTAGGCCTCGGGGAACGTCCCCTGGATCGTCCGCTTCTCGCCCGCGGCGACGCCGATAAGCTGCTCCTCGAAGCCGGGAATGAAGGTGTTGGAGCCGAGGACGACCTGGATGTCCTTCGCCTCGCCCCCTTCGAACGGCTCGCCCTTGATGGTGCCGGTGAAATCGACCGTAACGCGGTCGTGGGTCTCCGCCTTCGCGCCCTCCGGCTTCCCGGCATAGGAGCGGCGCTCTTCGGCGAGCCGGTCGAGCGAGCCTTCGACGTCCGCCTCATCGACGTCGGCGACCAGACGCTCCAGCATGAGTTGCGAGAAATCGCCGACCTCGAACACCGGCAGCACTTCGAGCGCGACCTTGAAGTTGAGGTCGCCGCGCGCCTCGAGCGCGGCTTCGATTTCGGCCTGATCGGTCGGCAGCTCGACCTTCGGCTCGCGGGCGAGGCGCAGATGATTGTCGTCGATGATCTTCTTGTTCGCGTCGGCGATCGCCCCCTGAACGACATCGGCCATCACCGACTTGCCATAGACTTTGCGCAGATGTTCGACCGGCACCTTCCCCGGACGGAATCCGTTGATGCGCACCTTGGCCTTGAGGTCCGCCAGCTGTCCGTTCAGCTTCTCCGCGAGGTCGCTCGCGGGGAGGAAAATGTCGTATTCGCGCTTGAGCCCCTGGCTCAGCGTCTCCGTCACCTGCATTTCAATCCGCCTTGTCTCTTGGCCGATCCCTTGGCCGGGTTTCCATTAGCCGATTTTTCTCGCGTCGCCAAAACGTCACATTTGTCCCGCGCCGACCGCTTGTCTTGCGGCGGCGGGATCGGGCCAATCGCGTAACTGGTGCGGGCGGAGGGACTCGAACCCCCACGACTTTCGCCACCGGAACCTAAATCCGGCGCGTCTACCAATTCCGCCACGCCCGCGTTCTGCGCCGGCCTGAGAGGCGCCCGATGCTTCGGGCGCGCTCTATATCAGCTTGCCCGCCGCGCGCCAGAGAAAAAGCGAGACGATCCGGGTCAAGGGGGTCAGCGTCGGATCACAGCTGCGATGGCGATGGTGAACAGTCCGGACGCAAAGAGAAGAGCGGTTGCGGGATCGGCCGCGTCGGCTAAGAAGAGCGGCCCGAAGAAAAGGCGCGCCAGAGCCGCGGTGAGAGCGATCAGCCCCAGAGATAGGATGAGTTTGCGCATGGGTTACGCCTCCACGCCCCGCGCCGCCGAGGTCATGGGGCCGCGCGGCGCAAGTCTTGGGCCGCGCGCGGAGCGTCCCGGAATGGGACAGTCTTGAGCCCGACTCGCAGGGCCTTTCTCGTCGGCGGGCTCGCGGCTTCCGCGTGGCGTCTCGGCCCCGCCCTGGCGCAAGGCCCCGCGCCCTCGGCGCAAGGATTCCTGCCGTTCGAGGCCGCGCCGTCGCGCCTCGCGCTGGCTGCGTCCCCGGCCGAGCCCGCGGCGACGCTGTCCTACGCCGGCGCGACCCCGGGGCCGCTCCTGCGTCTCAAGAAGGGGGACGAGCTCAAGCTCAGGCTGACAAACAAGCTCGCCGAGCAGACCTCGCTCAGCTTTCCCGGCATGCGCGCGGCGAACGCGAGCGCGGGCTACGGCGGCCTCACCGGGCCGCGGATCGCGCCCGGCGCAAGCTTCGACATCCGCTTCGCGCCCCCCGACGCCGGCTTCAACCTCTATCTGCCCCACAGCGGGGCGAGCGACGCCGGGCAGCAGGGCCGCGGCCTCTTCGGCCCGATCGTCGTGGACGAGCCGCAGAAGCCCGACGTCGATGAGGACGTCATCGTCTTGCTGTCCGACTGGAATGTCGACGAGAAAGGCCAGATCAAGGACGATTTCGCCGATCCCGCTTTCGCCCGCGGCGCCGGCCGGAAGGGCGGCCTCGTCTTCGCCAATGGCGCCGCGGCGCCGCTGAAACTCTCCGCCCGCCCGGGCGCGCGCGTTCGCTTAAGGCTCGGCAACGCGGCGACGGCCCGCCTCGCGACAATCGGCATTGACGGGGCGAAGACGCTGATCGTCGCCGTCGACGGACAGCCAGGCGAGCCGTTCGAACCGTTGCGCAACCAATTCCCGATGGGCCCCGGCGCGCGCTTCGAGCTCATGTTCGACATGGGTCCCGAGCCGGGCTCGGCGGTCAGCTTCATCCTGCGTGGCGAAGGCGGCGCTGCGGATCAGCCGTTCGTCGCGATTCGCGCGGAGGGCGAGCCGCCACGCTTGCGCGCCGCCGCGCCGCGCCTCGCCGCCAATCTGCTGCTCCCGGCCGAGATCGCGCTCGAAGCGGCGCGCCGCACAGACATCGCCGTCACCGGCGGCGGCTCGGCGCCCTTCGCGGTCAACGGCGTCGCGTTCACGGACTGGGCGCCGAAGCCGGCATTCGTCATTCCCCGCGGCGCGCCGGCGGTCCTCGCCATCGCCAATAAGACCGCGGTCGTGCAGGCGATGCGGCTCGGCGGCCATGTCGTGCGCCTTTTGCACTCCATGGACGACGGCTGGGAGCCCTATTGGCGCGACACGATCCTCATCCAGCCCGGCCGCACCGCCCATATCGCCTTCGTCGCCGACAACCCCGGCAAATGGCCGATCGAGTCCGCTATTCCCGAGCATCGGGCCGCAGGGGTCGGCGCGTGGTTTCAGGTGGGGTAGCGCCTTCTCCCGCCGGCGGGAGAAGGGAATCGCGCTAGTGGCTCACGTCATTGCGTTTGACGGCATTGTCTGAATCTGTGCTGTCGCGATCTGAGCGATGGAGATGATTCGTGGCGAGCAAAGAGATTGCCGTCAAGAAATACGTGGTCAGGCTGAGCGAGGAGGAACGTGCTCGGCTCGATGAGTTTATCCGCAAGGGCAAGCGCGCCGGGCATTTGTTGACGAAAGCGCGCATTCTGTTGAAAGCGGACGTGTCGGAGGCTGGCGGCGGATGGAGCGACAGCCGAATCGCCGAGGCGCTGGACACCAGCATCGCGACGGTCGAGCGGACGCGGCGGCAACTCGTCGAGGAAGGCTTCGAAGCCGTCCTGACCCGCAAGGACAATCCCAATTCCGCCCCGCGGCGGATTTTCGACGGCGCCGCGGAAGCCAAGCTGATCGCTTTGGCTTGCGGGCCGGCCCCGGCGGGCCGCGCCAGATGGACCCTGCGTCTTTTGGAGGAGAAGGTCGTCGAACTGCAGATCGTCGAGAGCGCCAGCGACAACACGATCGGGCTCAAAAAAACTGCAGTAGTTAAGACTTAATCTGACAGTTGGTGTCATAGCTGAGGCGGAAGCCGAGGCCGGGCGCGGAGTGGTCGGGGTTCGCAGCGCCTGGCCTCGGCGTTTCGAGAGGACACCTACGATGACCAAGGAACAGAAGATTATCCGCGCCAAGGTTGGGTTGCTGGAGTTGGCCAAGCAGCTCGGCAACGTCAGCCAGGCCTGCAAGATGATGGGCTATAGCCGCGACAGCTTTTATCGTTTCAAGGAACTTTACGACGCCGGGGGCGAATTGGCGCTGCAGGAACTGACGCGGCGAAAGCCGATCCTGAAGAACCGCACGCCGCCCGAGGTCGAGGCGATCATCGTCGAGCTTTCGCTGGACCAGCCGGCTTATGGCCAAATCCGTATCGCCAACGAGCTTCGCAAACTCGGCCACTCTATTTCTCCGGCCGGCGTTCGCGGCGTCTGGCAGCGTCATGATCTTGAAACCATGAAGAAACGGCTCAAGGCGCTCGAAGCCAAGGTCGCCCAGGAAGGCCTGGTTCTGACCGAAAGCCAGCTGGCCGCGCTGGAGAAGGCCAAGAGCGAAAAGGAGGCGCATGGCGAGTTCGAGAGCGAATGTCCGGGCTATTGCGGCGCCCAGGATACGTTCTACGTCGGCAACATGAAGGGGGTTGGCCGCATCTACCAGCAGACCTTCATCGACACCTACGCCAAGGTCGCCTTCGCCAAGCTCTATGATCGCAAGACGCCCATCACCGCGGCCGATCTCGTCAACGATCGCGTCGTGCCGTTCTATGATGCGAGGGAGGTGAGGCTGTGCCGCGTGCTGACCGATCGTGGCACGGAATATTGCGGCAACCCCGAGCGCCACGAATACGAGCTTTATCTGGCGCTCGAGGATATCGACCATTCGCGCACCAAGACCAAGAGCCCGCAAACCAATGGCATCGTCGAGCGCTTCCACAAGACGGTGCTCGACGAGTTCTATCGCGTCGCCTTCCGCAAGAAGATCTACGGATCGATCGCCGAACTCCAGGGCGATCTCGATTCCTGGGTCCAGAGCTACAACGAGGAAAGGCCGCATCAGGGGCGATGGTGCTTCGGCAAGACGCCAATGCAGACCTTCCTTGACGCGACGCCCCTTGCGAAGGAGAAAATGATCGCAGCCTGATCATATCTGACAGGCAGAGCCGACCCATCTCCCGACGCTGACCGTCAGATCAAGTGCCAGCTACTACAATTTCCTGCATCCGGCTCTCGGACAAGACCTCACGCCTTCGTCCACGGCACGTCGTGCCCAAGCCGGGTCAGACGAACGAGCCCGAAGTGCCCGTAGAGGTGCGAGAGTGGATAGCTCCCGCCCCTTCGTCGCCTGACTTTGTGCTTGAAGCGCAACCACCGGCGCAACCGCATCGCCGCGTAAGCATCGAGCGCCCGATACGCCTTGCTGAAGGCGCCTACCGAAAAGTAGTTCGCCCATCCGCGCAGCGTGCGGTTCACTTTGCCCACCAGCGTTGTGGTCTCTTGCCATGTGCATGATCGCTCGGTCAGCGCGTGGACTTTCTCGACCGCGCGCTGAATGTTCTTCTTTGATGGCCGGTAGCCGATACGAGCCTGACCGGTCTTCGCCGAGTACATCCTGCCGAACGTGTATCCCAGAAAGTCAAACTCTCCTTCCGGCACCTTGCAGATGCGCGTCTTCTCCTCGTTCACCGTCAGCTTCAGCTTGCCCATAATTTCCCGCAGTCGCTGCAAGGCTTCTTCGGCCTTGCCCCTTCTGCACAGGATCACGAGGTCGTCGGCGTAGGTCACGAGCCGCGTGCCGAGGCTTCGCTCCAGCCCGAACATCTTCCATCCCAGCACGAACCGGCGCATGTAAATGTTCGCCAGCAAGGGTGAGATCGGCGAGCCCTGCGGAATGCCGCGCCGCTTGTCCCGCGCCTCGGTCGTACGTGTCCTCCGACCTCGATCGTCGGTTTCTTCCACGGGACAATCCAGCCACATCCTGATCAGATGAAGCACGCGCCGATCGACGATGCGACGCGCAACCGACTTCAAGAGCTCGGCATGGGGAATGCTCCCGTAGTAGTCCGCGAGGTCCGCGTCCACGACTTCCGGGTGGCCACGAAACAGCAGCTCCTCCACCTCGACCACCGCCTGCTGGGCGTTGCGCCCGGGGCGGTAGGCATAGAGTTCCGAGGGAAGGTCGGCCTCGAAGATCGGCTCCAGCACCAGCATCGCGGCTAGCATGCAGACCCGATCCCGCAAGGTTGAGATGCCCAGCGGCCTGAGTTTGCCGTTGGCCTTCGGTATGAAAACGCGTCTGATTGGGTCCGGTCGGTAAGTCTCCTGCCTGAGCGCAAGCGCCAGTTCGCCCAGCCATCGCTCGACCCCGTACGCCTCGACGGCCTCGAAGTCCTGACGGTCCACGCCCGGCGCGCCCTTGTTGGAGCGGCACTGGGCGTAGGCGTGCGCCAGAATGTCCTCGCGGCTGATCTTGTCGTAGAGGGCGTAGAAGCGGTAGCCGGGTTCAGCCTTCGCTTTCGCGTGCAACGCCGTCTGCAGTTTCTGAACGCTGTCCGGAGTTGATAGGTTGCCCAATCTCCAGGTCCTTCACTACGTCTTGCGTCTGTCCTGAACTGAGGTCCCTTCCCTCCCCCCGGCGTTACCCGGCTTCCTCGGTACTACGAACCTCTCCGCCACCCATGAGCGCCCGGCCTCTCCCTCGCGGGCGTCCGGTTGATCATCCCTAACCACGCCCATGGGCTTCCCGTGTTGCGCGCGCTTTCCTTCCTGTACGTGCCGCCGCCAGTACCCCGGTGCAGCGACTGGGCGTCGTCTTCGCTCGTCTCACCCAGCCGTATCAGCCTTCCCCGAAATTGCGGTCGGGTCGGCCTGCACATCGTCCTTTTCGAGGCTTGCTCGGCGTTCACTCGGGTTGCGGCCCGCACACTCGCGCCGTCACCTATACGTGACGCGCTATACCGAAGGCTTCAGCCATTTCGTCACCTCCATGACTGCTCCGGTTGCTTCCGGCTGGAGCGTTCGCCGGGTGGGCCTCTCACCCACTGGAAAGCGCCGCCTTTCACGGCGCACGCAAGAAGCGGGCTTTGCCGGACGGTTTGGCGAATGACACAAATCCGGCCCTTTGCTACCGTTCGCGTTCGCTCCGGTACGGGAGGAGGGCGCCAGGAGCGGCTGTTCTGAGAGATGCGCCGAACGCGCCAGTTCGACCCAAGCGGAAATGCATTTACCCCTGCGACTGCCTTGGCGCGGCGATGCACTGGCGGCCCGCACTCAAAGAACTGCCATTCTTGTCAAAATTACATTTACATTCGCCTGTATGCTTCGCTTAGCCATTTCGCGAGATTTTCGAGATCGCCGAAGACACTAAACGTGTTGATGTTGAGGAGCGCCAGTTCTTTCCGGATATCTTCTTTTGCTTCCCGCGGAACAATAAATTCTTTAAGCGTGCTGTTCGCCCTCAAAGTCAGCTCGGCGAATTCTTCGTCCGGGCGGTCGACAATTCCTTCGTCCGGATCTGTTGGCTGTCGAGGAGCGTGAAAGGTAAAACAGCTCTGCTGTAAACTTATGCGGCGGTCGAAGTGGTCTGGCCGCACAGGGAAGATAAATTTTGGAAAAGCTACTGACGGAGGCCAGTCGGTAATCTGCTTCAGCGCCTCCTTGAACGTCGGATGGCCGGAGGTCGCGATACCTAGAAACGGCTGTCCATTAGACTGAAATGCCTTTTGCGTCGGACCTAACACCTGCGCATTCATCGCAAATAACTTTCCGTCTTGACCTTCCTGCTCCGCGCCTCCGCTGACCGCGAAAAACAATCCCGCAAGAGGACTCGTAGTCCAATCCAACAGTCTGGTTGGCATTCCGTAATGCTGCTGTAAAAAGTATAGCTGCTCGGAACTCTCGTTGCCTGCGCGGATACCCGCAGAGCGGACCTCGAAAATCTTGATTAAGAAATCGTTCTTTTTGCAGTCGACTTTCTTTTGCTTTCTCTTTCACAAAGTCAGGCCGATAGACTTTGGGCAACAGCCTCCACTCGGAGTTTGCCTGGCCACGAAACCACAAGTTTAAATGCGGCTGATCCACTTTTGCAAGTTCGCCACCTCGAAGCTCCTTCATCAGCGCGCTGATGTTTTCAATTGTCTTGCCCATAGTCCCTCAGACAGTCTTTCCCGCTTCCATCGCTGTGCGTGGGGCCGTTGTCGAGCCGGTCGGCCTTGCCGGCCTAGCCGAGGATTGCGTTGGCGAGCGAGGCCAGAATGATATTTGCCGGCTACGCCCCACTACCTCAATGGGATCGATTGGTTGCCCCTGCCGAAACAGGTGCATAAGGGTTCGCTTCCCGCCCTCCGCGGCAGTCCGCCGGGGCTTCCCATGAATGCCCGCTCCGGGCGGCGAGCGCCCCTTTAGGCAATGCCCGCATGCCAGCCCATTTGTCCCGTTCGCGATCGCAATCCGCGACGGCAGCTTCACTGAAGGGTTTCAGACGCCGGCCCTTTCGGACGGTCGTGCGAGACGCGGGGGCCGGCGTTTGAAAGCCTCGTAAGGAGGAAACCGCGGGGAGGAAGGGCGCTGTTTGACCGAGCGCGGCCTATGGGGATTTGAGGATCGCGGTCGGATCGCCGATTTGGGGGCGGTGGCGGAAGGCGGTCGGTTTCATCGTCGGGAGCCGAGACGACGGGCTTCTTGTCGGGCGCGGATGAGGGCGACGGGGATGGGCTCGGCGGCTGGAGAGCCTGTGCGGACGTCGGGAGGACGTCGCGTTCCTGCTCCGGCGTGCGGCTGGAGGCGAGGGGAAGCGACGCTGCGAGGCGGGACGCGCGGCGTCGGTCATGACGTGTCGATCCTGATCCGGCTTGGGGAAGGCGATCGCGCGGGGCGCGGCCCTTCGAACGTCTCGACAATGATCATCCGGCCGCCGCAGCAGGGGCAGCGCCGCGCCGGCGAAACGGCTTCGGCCTGGCCGTCGGTCTCGGCGTGCGAGCCCTCGGGTGCAGCCTCGGGCGCGGCGAGCGCCTGGCGGACGCGCTCGATGTTGCTGGCTCGGACCGCGCCGGCGAAGAGGCCGTAGTGTCGGATGCGGTGGAAGCCGCTCGGCAGCACGTGCAGGAGAAAGCGGCGGATGAACTCGTGGGCCGCGAGCGTCATGGTCTTGAACCGGTCGCGGCCTTCGACCCGATAGTCCTTCCACTTGAATGTGACGCCCTTGTCGTCCAGCTCCATGAGCCTGGAGTTCGAGATCGCGACGCGGTGGGTGTAGCGGGCGAGATAGGCGAGCACGGCCTTCGGCCCGGCGAACGGCCTCTTGGCATAGACGATCCATTCCGATCGGCGCAGCGGCGCGAGGACGGCGTCGAAGGCGGCTTTGTCGGCGAGCCGCGCGAGGTCGCCGAGGAAGACGAGGCGTCCGGCCGCATGCAGGGCTGCGAGCCCTTCGAGGAAGAGCCGGCGGAAGAGACGCGACAGCATCCGCACGGGCAGGAAGAAGCCGGGCTTGCAGGCGATCCAGCGCGATCCGTCCAGCGACAGGCCGCCGCCGGGAACGATGACGTGGACGTGCGGATGGTGGGTCAGCGCCGAGCCCCAGGTGTGCAGTACGGCGGTCAGGCCGATGCGCGCGCCCAGATGCTTCGGGTCGGCCGCGATCGTGGTCAGCGTCTGGGCGGCGGTCCTGAACAGGAGGTCGTAGACGGGGGACTTGTTCTGGAACGCGACGGCGCCGATCGACGCCGGCAGGGTGAAGACGACGTGGTAATAGGGAACCGGCAGGAGTTCGGCCTCGCGGTCTTCGAGCCATTCCCTCGCCGCGGCCGCCTGGCACTTCGGGCAGTGGCGATTGCGGCAGGAATTGTAGGAGATCCGTTCGTGCGCACAGTCCTCGCAGCGCTCGACGTGTCCGCCGAGCGCGGCTGTGCGACAGGTCTCGATCGCCGACATGACCTTCAACTGGTCGAGGCTCACGTGACCGGCGTTGGCCATTCGCCACGCCGCCCCGTGGGCGCGAAAGACGTCGGCGACCTCCAGGTGGTGACCCGGTGGCCGCGCCATGCGGCCGCGGTCAGTCGGCCGGCTTTCGCTTCGCCAGGTTGACGCCGAGCCGCTCGAGCGGGCTCTTGACGTCGCGGATCGTGTTGACCGCGACCTGGGTGTAGAGCGCGGTCGTCTCGAGCTTGGCGTGGCCGAGCAACACCTGGATCACGCGAATGTCGACGTCCTGCTCGAGCAGATGGGTGGCGAAGCTGTGCCGCAGCGTATGCGGTGACACGCGCTTGGAGATGCCGGCCAGGTCTTTGGCGGCGGTGACGGCGCGATTGAGCTGACGGGCGGTGATCGGGTTGACCGGGTTTTGGCCGGGGAACAGCCAGGCCCGCGGCCGCGCCGCCTTCCACCATGCGCGCAACAGTTCGAGCAGTTGCGGCGACAGCATCACATAACGGTCCCGCTGCCCTTTGCCCTGCTCGACCCGAAGCGTCATGCGCTGGCTGTCGATGTCGGACACCTTCAGGTGCGCGACCTCGGACACGCGCAGGCCCGCGCCGTAGGCGACGCTGAGCGCGGCCTTGTACTTCAGGCCCGGCGCGGCTTCGAGCAGGAGCGCGACCTCTTCCTGGCTGAGCACGACCGGCGCCCTGCGCGGCTTGTTCACGATCGTCAGAGGACGAACGAGGTCTGGCCGTTCGAGCGTCACGGTGAAGAAGAACCGAAGCGCGGTGACGGCGGCGTTGATCGAACCTGGGCTGATCTGCTGCTGCGCCAGATGCAACTGAAAGCGGCGAAGGTCCTCCTTCGTCGCCGTATCGGGCGACCGGCCCAGGAAGGCCGTAAAGGTCCTGACGTGCCGGACGTAGTCCTTCTGCACCTTCTCCTTGAACCGACGCGCCGTCATGTCGTCGATCATGCGCTGACGCAGCGGGTTGATGGGCTTGTCGGACATCGCGAAAGCTCCTGTCTCCCATGGGGTTGAACCCCATGATTCTGAGACAGTCCTGGCCTCGTCCGACCCAGCTTCCCGCGCTGCCCTCGCCGCAGCTACCGCGCGAGCGGTTTAGATTCTATGGGCGCGCGGCGGGCGTTGGCGCCTTCGTCGCGGCAACCAAACGATGGAGCGCCCCTATGTCAAAGCAGAACGACTTGAGCAAATGCGTCGTCGCGCTCGAGCAAGACGCGACATTGATCGCCGTGGTCGAGATGGGCCAGTCGAGTTGGCTGGTCGCGGGCATCGTGCCAGGGCTGGATCGTTATCCCTTGAAGAAGCTCGGCCCGGATCGCAACGCCCTCCTGCAGCTTCTGCACCGTTGGCGGGAAGAAGCCGCTAAAGCTGGCCACGCGATCGACCGGATCGCCGTTGCCTACGAGGCAGGCCGCGATGGCTTCTGGCTGGCGCGCTGGCTGCGTTCCCAATCCATCGAAGCCTATGTGATCCACCCGTCGAGCGTCCCGGTGTCGCGCGAGCACCGAAGGGTGAAGACGGATCGGCTCGACACAGAGCTCCTCAAGCGCGCCTTCCTCGGCTGGCTGCGCGGCGAACCGAAGCATTGCAGCATGGCGGCCATCCCCGCGCTCGAGGACGAGGATGCGAGACGACCCAGCCGCGAGCGTCAGGTCCTGGTCGGAGAGCGCACACGCATCGTCAACCGCCTGAAGGCCAATCTCGCCCGGCTCGGCATTCGCGGCTTCCGGCCCAATCTCGCTCGGGCGCCAAGCCAGCTTGAAGCCCTGCGCACGCCGGAGGGCGTCGCCATACCTACGAACACGTTGGCCGAGATGCGGCGCGACCTGGACCGCCTGCGCTTCGTCAAGCAGCAGATCAAGGAGATCGAGAAGACCCGCACCGAGCGTCTGGCGAAGACGCCAGACGAGCCACGCCATGCGTCGGCGCATGTCCTTACACGCGTGGTCGGCGTCGGCGTCGAGTCCGCGGACATGCTTATCCAGGAGGTGTTCTCGCGGGAGATCCGGGACCGTAGGGCACTGGCGCGCTATGCCGGGCTCACCGGAGCTCCAGACGAGAGCGGGCAAAGACGGCGCGAGCGGGGACTCGCCAAAGCAGGCAACGCTCGGGTGCGCCGCGGGATGATCGAACTCGCCTGGGGTCATCTGGTGCACCAGAAGGGCAGCCCGCTCAGCGCATGGTATCGGAGGCGAACGTCGGACTCACGGCGGGGCGTGCGCAAGACGATGATCGTCGCGCTCGCGCGCAAGCTCCTCATCGCGCTGTGGCGGCTCGCCACGACCGGCGAAGCGCCGGAAGGTCTGCTGCTTCGCCCGGCAGCGTAGCCACAACGGAGTTGCTGCAGGCGAGCGTCACGACGGTGCCCGACCTGTAGACGACGGCCCGAGGCGGCGGCAACCCGACATGGACTATGGCCTTCGCGCCGCGGTTTAGAATGGGCCCGCCCCTCGGAGCTTTGCCGCCGATGCGCATGACTGCATCATGGTGCGACCTTCGTGGTCGGCCGAATACAAGTTCGTGACGCGCGACGCGCGCCCAATGGCGAGCTCCCCTCGGTATCGTCGCCGCTGTCGAAACTGAACTGAACGAGCGGGACACACCCGTGTCGCCCGACTGAGGAAGCTTGACGCTGTGCTCGGGCCCCTCAAGGCAAGTCGCTCCGCGATGGCCTTCGGCCACCCTTGACGGCCACTGCGCGCAGTGTCCGAAGGAAAGTCAGGTCGGGACGAGGAGATGTCGCGGGCCAATCGAACAAGGAGATGCTCGCTATCGCCACCCTTGACAGCAATCGCCCCATACAAGTCCATACGTCGAGTCCCGTCGTTCCGCCGGCGCGGCGAACGACCGCCTTGGGTCGAAACCGGTCCGGCTGATTCAGCCCGCCGACCCGAAAAGACGTCGATCCCAGAAAACCGGCTGATGCAGGCTCGCCTCGACGAGCCGAAACTCAGCATGAGCAGGGTTGATCATGATGTTGTCGTCGAGCCGGGCGACGATGCTGGGGGCGATGAGGACGAGGCTCCGTTTCTGATTGAACCATTGCTCGCCGAACTTCCGGCTCGCCGTCGGCGGCAGGTTGTCCCAGCCCGGCAGGCTCGGCGGGGAAAAGACCTCATAGGAGACACCCCGGGGGATGGTGATCTGAATGTAATGCTGGTTCGGCGGCAGTCGCCCGCCGCCATTGGCCAGTATTTCGAGCAGCGCCGTGGAATAATGCTCGCTCGAATAAATGAGAGGGCTTCCCGGCGTATTCCATCGGCCGGGAGCGAGGGTGGAGCCAGTCGCGTCGAAGATCGGATGGACGCCTGCCGGATCGCCGATGCGGAATGCGGTCAATCCCCGATCGAGGATCTGCGCTGTCAAATCGCCGTGCCGTATTTGAGATGGCCAAGAATGTCGAGGATCAGGTCCGCTCCGAACTCGCTTTGAATGACGAGGTCAATGGGCCGATTGTCGTCCGCCATCAGGTTGCGACGGAACAGAAAATCCCGCGCCTCTTCGTCGGCGCCCCAGACGTCGCGCGCCGCGCTCCACACCCTGGCGAGGCGCGCCAGTCGGGCCCCCTCCTCCGGCGACAGCTTGTTCGTCGTCTTTCGACGTTCGAGCGTGGCCTTGGGAACAAGCCGGTACTTGAATTGCGCATCGCCGGGCGCGAGCAAATGCGCGACCTTGTCGACGGCCTTGACCGGCAGCCCATGCTCAATGCGGAAGATCAGCGTGATGGGCGATAGGGCCTCCAACGATTTTGCCGAAAGCCCCAACACCGCCGCCACCTCGCCCGACGCAAACATCACGCCCTCCGTTTCATATGAGGCTGAATATAGTCTCATCTGAGGCGACCGTCAAGGGCGGCGGACGCGCGGGCCGTTCGCAGCGCCTCGAGGCGACTTATATTAGGCCTACAGCAGCGTCCCGCGCAGAATCAGGATCGCGACCGAGAAATAGATCACGATGCCCGTCACGTCGACGAACGTGGCGACGAACGGCGCCGAGGCCGACGCGGGATCGAAGCCGAACCGCTTGATGACGAACGGCAGCATCGAGCCGACCATCGAACCGAAGGTCACGATCGCGATGAGCGCGAACATGATGGTCACGGCAAGCAGTATCCAGTGCTGGCCGTAGTCGAATATGCCGAACGTCTGCCATACGGTGATGCGGATCGCCCCGAGAAGGCCGAGGATCACCCCGAGCGTCAATCCCGAAGGAAGTTCGCGCATGAACACGCGCCACCAGTCGCGTACGCGCACTTCCTGCAGCGCGATCGCGCGGATGATGAGCGATGTCGCCTGACTGCCCGAGTTGCCGCCCGAACTCATGATTAGCGGAATGAACAAGGTCAGCACCACCGCTTTCTCGAGCTCGCTCTCGAAATGCTGCATCGCCGAGGCGGTCAGCATCTCGGCGATGAACAGCGCGCAGAGCCAGCCCGCCCGCTTCCTGATCATCGCAAGGAAGCCGATCTGCATATAGGGCGCATCGAGCGCCTCCATGCCGCCGAAGCGCTGCATCTCCGCATCCTGCTGCGCGACGAGCGTGTCGACCGCGTCGTCGACCGTGACGATGCCGACGGGGCGCTTCGCGTCATCGACGACCGGGATGGCGAGGAGATTGTATTTCGAGATCAGCCGCACGGTCTCGTCGAGCGGAGAGGTCGCCTTGATTGTCAGGGGCTCCCGCGCAGGCGCCGCATCGACCACTTTCGTTCGCGGGTCAGCGGTGATGAGGCGCCTCAGCCCGACGGCTCGAATGAGCGCGCCCGTCGTGGAATCGAGGATATAGATCGAGTACACCGTCTCGCGGGTCTGTTCGACCGCCTTGATGTGCTCCAGAGTTTGACCAACCGTCCAGTCGGCCGGCGCGGCGACGAACTCGGTCGTCATGATCCCGCCGGCTGAGTTCGCGGGATAGGGCGCGAGCCGCTCGAGCGCCGCTTTCGTCTCGGGGCTGAGGCGGCTCATGAGATCGTTTCGCACCGACACGCGCAGCTCGCGCACAATATGCGCCGCCCGGTCGGCCGACACGGCGTCGAGCAGGCGCGCGGCCTTTTCGAGCGGCAGCTTCGAAAAGATGGCGGGGTGCCGTTCAAGCTGCGGCTGGTCCATGACATCGATCGCCAACGGCTCCGGCAGCGCCTCTAGGACCTCCGCGGCGAACGCGGGCGCGCTGTGGTTCAGAAGGTCGACGATGTCTTCCGCGCGCTCGCCTGCAAGGCGGGCGGCGACCGCTCCGGCGCCGCGCGACTTGAGGGCGGCCTGGACGGGCGGCTTCAACATCAAATCATGCATGGGCGCCGGCTCGCGTTCGGGGCCGCCTTGAGGCGGGGCGATCGAGTCGTTCGTCCAAGTTGATGACAGTATCGCGACAGCATGGGCGCCGGCCGCCCGTGCAATCGCCCATGTTCAGTTCGGCAAAACGACGATGCTGCTCGCGACAGAGTCCGCGACAAGCTCCTTGGTGATGACGCCGGCCACATTGTCCGGCCGCGGACCGGCCCGATCGTGCACGACGACCGCGATCTCGGCCTTCCTGCGCCACATGCGCCGGATCACGTTGAAAAAGACATCGCGCTCGCGCACGATGCAAAAGTCTCTGCTTGCGACGTCGCGCAGGATTGCCGGCTGCGCGTCCCGGCTCACCACCGCCAGCGGCCTGTTGACGCGGACGGCGCCGATGATCCGGTCGTCATCGGCGATGACGACATACTTCACGTCATGGCCGTCTTCCGAGCGAAGGGGCAAGTCATCGACGCGGACGGTCGCCGGCGCCACGATGATTTCGCGGTCCATGACCGCCCCCGCGCGCTTGACGACGAACATGTTGGCGTGGAGCGCATCCGGTATGACGTGTCCGCGACGCACGAGCTTCAACGTATAGATGCTTTCGGGCGAGAGCAGACGCCTGACGCCGATGCTCGCCGCCACCGCCAGAATCATCGGCAGGACGATGGCGTAATCGCGGGTCATTTCGAAAAGCATCGTGATCGCCGTCAAGACCGCGCCGGTGCCCCCGCCCACCATCGCCGCCATTCCGACCACCGCGAAGGAGGGAATGTTCAGGGTCATCGGCAGATGAGCCATGTTCAAGAGGGTGGCGAATCCGCTGCCGAGCGTCGCTCCCATGTAGAGCGAAGGAGAGAATATGCCCCCCGAAGAGCCGGAGCCGAGAGTGAGGCAGGCTGCAATGAGCTCGCAGAAAAAAAGAAGGAACAGAATCCCGGCGCCGTCCAGTCGGCCGAACAGGATCGCCTGGTCGGTCGCGTAGCCGACGCCCCCGATGTAATATTCGCCGAGGAGTTGATGGACGCCATAGATGATGACGCCCACGACCAGCATTCCCAGCATATGGCGGCGATAGTTTCCCGGAATCTTTTCGAACAGGTCTTCGGTGAAATAGAGGCCGCGGATGAAGGCGGCGGCGGCGACGCCGACAATGGCGCCGAGCAAGGCGTAGAGGCTGAGCGCGAGCGCCGCGCTCGGATCGACCGGGAGAGGCGTGAGGTACGACATCGCGAAGCCTGGCGCCACCCCGAACCAATAGCGGCCGATGAAGGTCGCCGTGCTGGTCGCGATCGCCACCGGCAGGAACGTCCTGGCGCTGACCTCCGGCATCAGGATCTCGATGGCGAACACCACGCCGCCGATCGGCGTATTGAATGTCGCAGCGATTCCGCCGCCGCCGCCGCATGCAATGAGAATGATGCGCTCGGCCGAAGACATGCGCAGAATTTGACCCAGCGTGGAGCCGAATGCTGAGCCGATCTGGATGATCGGGCCCTCGCGTCCGATGGTCGCGCCGCTGCCGATGGCGATCGCCGACGCCACAGATTTCACGGCCGCCACGACGGGACGGATGACGCCGCCGCCGTAGTAGATCGCATCCATGACTTCGGGCACGCCATGCCCCTTGGCCTCAGGCGCGAATTTCGTCACGAGACAGGTCACGGCGACTGCGCCGACCACGGGCGCGAGAATGATGAAGGCGCCCCAAGGGCTCGCGGGCGTGAAGACCTTCGTGTCGTAATAGGTCGAGAATTGACCGAGAAACAAGAGATTGTGAATCAATCCGATGAGTTCGCGAAAGACGATGGCGCCCACCCCCGCCGCGATTCCGACCGCCAATGCGAGGAGCGAGAGAGACACGAGACCCAGTCGACGCGACTCGTCCGCATCAAGCGCCTCCGATGGCGTTTCCTCGATCGAACCCGGAGACCCGCCTGCGTCCGCCGTCAAATCAAGATGGCGCGGCGGCTTCAGGTCTTCCTTCATCATGTCTGGTCCGATCGGATGGGCCGCGAGAGCGAGCGGGCTCTCGACTGTTCAGCATGGGCGCCCGGCGGCGGCGTCCGACGGCCTTGCGATTTGCCGGAGACGATCCGGCGAATCGGCCAATCCACCCCGCTGCGTCGGTTTCGTAACCGCCGCGGCGCCAAAACGTTCCACGATCGCAAGCTCCACGCGCGGCGTGGACAAAAGCCGGCCGACCGACCGCGACCGGAAACAACGCTTGTCCGGCGACTTGCGGAGCTTTTTTCGCGAAGAGGTCGAAGGCGTCGCTCGGGTCGCGGCGGGATCGGCCTTTCGTGAGCGCGGGGGCCGTCGAACTCCCTCCGAATCAGAGCGTCCGCCACTCGCCGCCATGCCAATAGCCGCGGCCCTCGTGCTCTTTCCAGACGTAATGGTCCCATTTCCTCCAGCGCCAGCCCGCGGGATGAACGGTCAGGCCGAGTGCGTGCGGATAGACATGGTCGTCCTGGACGCGCCAGCAGGCTCCGTCGACGTTGCAGACGATGCGGCCCGATGCATTCAATGAGGTCAGCGCCAGCAACGCAAAACCCGTGAGAACCAAGAAGACCAGTTTCGCGCGCGCGTTCATGTTCGTCCCCTTGAACGTGGACGGACGGAAACGCCTGTCTCGGCGGCGAGGTTCCGGGCGCCCCGTGAGGGCGGGTTCAGACCGACATCAAACGCGATAAGGGCTGCGAGCCTTGGCTCTTAAAGCGTTTGCTGGTTGGCGGTAGGTCAGCCTCGTGTTTCCCCGTCATGGCCGGGCTTGACCTGGCTTGACCCGGCCATCCACGAGAACACCAAGCTCTCCGAATAAGCAATAAGGGCCACCAGTCTCTTTACGTTTTTCTGAATTCATGCTATATTGCTTTTTGGTTTTTAAGCATCACGACCGATGACGAGGCTCGCCATGAACGCGAAGCGCCCGAACGGGGATTTGCGCCTTCGACGCCGGGGTCGATCGAGGTCTTGCAAAAGCCTTGCAAAAATTTTTCGGGGCAAGTCGCTCGTAACCCATTGAAAAGTCCCGATTCGCCAAAGGAAATGCAAGGAAATACAAGGTTAATTCCTTGCATTTGGTTTGGTCTGGCTTGGATTCAACTTGGTTTGGCTTGGTTTTCCTTGAACGCGTTGGCCTCAGGGCGGCTCTTCTGGACGGGGTCGCGCTGGCCAAAGCCAGCAATCACATTATCTAGATGTTATAGCAACGCGCCTCACCGCATCAGCGTCTCAATCTCCTCCCTGAGGCCGTCCGCGTTCTGCACGCCCAGGCCGAGCCCGTCGAGCGCGCGCACGACGACGCGGACGAGGTCGGCGTTCGACGCCGCCTGACCGCCGCCCGGCAGCTGCAGGTTGTTCTCGAAGCCGACCCGGACGTCGCCGCCGAGGAGCGCGGCCGTGGCGACGCACGCCGCCTCGCGCCGGCCGAAGGCGCAGGCGCTCCATGAGGCGAAGCGCGGCAGGTCCGGCGCCAGGAACGGCAGGAGGTCGGATGGCGCGGCGGTCCTCAGCAGCGAGTACCGGCCAAGGACGAAGAGGACCGCGATCCGCTCGAACGGAATGAGGCCCGTCTTCTGCATCGCCGCGAGACGGGCCGCCTCCTCGGCCGAGTAGAGGATGAACTGGGGCCAGATGCGCATCTGCTTCAGCCGCGCCAGGAACTCGCCGAACGCCCTTTCGTCCCACGTCTCGGGCGCGAGTTCCCGCAGCGCGAGCGAGACCGCTTCCGGGTTCGTCTGCAGGATGACCGCCTTCTGCTCGGCCGCGGAATAGCGGCCAAGCAACTCGCTCGTGATCTGCACCACGAGACCGTCTCCGACCGCCTCGCAAATCCGCGCGATCGCGGCGCGATAGGCCGCGGCGTCGAGAACATGCGCGCCGTCCGCATCGCGGACGTGCAAGTGGATCATCGACGCGCCGCGTTCGAGGCACTCGCGCGCGCATCCGGCGAGTTCGACCGCGGTCATCGGCAGCGCTGGATGGTCGGCCTTGGTCTTGCGTCCGCCATTCGGCGCGACCGCAACGACGACGCGTCTTCGCGTTGGCGCTGTCACCTCCCGCTCCCCAGCCCGCTTTCCGCCGGCCCCCTCGCCCGGCTAGGATCACCTATGACGCACATTCTGCACCGCGCCGCAAACGCCGTCATGCTCGTCGCCGTGTCCGGCTCGCGTCTCGAGATCGTCGACGCCGGCGGGCGCCGTTATCTCGACGCCTCGGGCGGCGCCGCCGTCTCCTGCCTCGGCCACGGCCACCCCGACGTGATTGCGGCGCTGCACAAGCAGCTCGACGCACTCGCCTACGCCCACACCTCGTTCTTCACGACCGAAGCCGCCGAGCGCCTCGCCGACCACCTCGTCGAAGAGGCGCCGGCCGGCCTCGACCACGTCTATCTCGTGAGCGGCGGATCGGAGGCGATCGAGGCGGCGCTCAAGATGGCGCGGCAATATTTCGTCGAGACCGGCCAGCCGCAGCGCCGCTCGATTGTCGCGCGGCGGCAAAGCTATCACGGCAACACGCTGGGCGCCTTGGCCGCGGGCGGAAACGCCTGGCGACGGGCTCAGTTCGAGCCCCTCCTCGTCGAGACCCATCACATCGACCCCTGTTATGCCTATCGCGGCCGGCGCGACGGCGAAAGCGACGGCGACTATGCGGCGCGAGCGGCTGAGGCTCTGGACGACAAGCTGATCGAGATCGGGCCTAACCGCGTGATCGCTTTCGTGGCTGAGACGGTCGTCGGGGCGACGGCCGGCGCAGTGCCGCCGGTCGCCGACTATTTCAAGCGGATCCGCGCGATCTGCGATCGCTACGGCGTCTTGCTTATCCTCGACGAGGTCATGTGCGGCATGGGCCGGACCGGGACGCTCCATGCCTGCGAGCAGGAGGGGATCGCGCCCGACCTCATGACGATCGCCAAGGGACTGGGCGGCGGCTACCAGCCGATTGGCGCGGTTCTCCTGACGAAGCGGATCTTCGAGGCCTTCGCCCGCGGCTCCGGCGCCTTCCAGCATGGCCACACCTACATGGGCCATCCGATGGCCACCGCGGCGGCGCTGGCGGTGCAGGACGTCATCCGGCGAGACGGCCTCATCGCCAACGTCGCCGCGATGGGCGCCTTGTTGCAGCGGCGTCTCCACGAGCGCTTCGCCGACAATCCATTCGTCGGCGACATTCGCGGTCGCGGGCTCCTTCGGGCGCTCGAACTGGTCGAGGACCGCACGAGCAAGCGGCCGTTCGACCCGAATTTAAGCGTGCATGCCCGTGTCAAGCGCGAGGCGATGGCCCGCGGCCTCATGGTCTATCCGATGGGCGGGACGGCCGACGGCGTCAGAGGCGACCACGTCCTGCTCGCGCCCCCGTTCATCGTGAAGCCGCCCGAGATCGAGACGATCGTCGACCGGCTCGGCGAAGCGCTCGACGCGGCGCTCGCCAAGGCCTGAGCCGGCCATACGGCATCGCGAAGCCGCCACAGAAAGATCGCAGTGGGTCGCCAAAGGCTCCCCCGCCGATGTGCGATAGGCTTCAAATCCGCCCCGATTCGGCCGAATCCCAGGGGCAGAGGTCGAAAGGACGGATCCAATGGCGAAAGGGTTTCGATGGGCGGCGCTCGGCCTCTCGGCTGCGCTCGGCGCGAGCGCTTTCGCCCAGAATGCGCCGCTCGACCTCCAGCCGCCGGCAGCCCACGCGAAGGCGGCGAAGCCCGCCAAGAGCGGTCCAACCGCGTCGCTGACGGCCGAAGAGGCGATCGCGCGCACCAACGCCTGGCTCGACGCGGCTCGGGTCCTGAGCGCGGACTTCGTTCAGATCGGTCCCGGCGGAAAGCGGTCGGAAGGAGAGCTTGCGGTCGAGCGGCCGGGTCGAATGTCGTTCAAATACGCCAACCCGGCGCGCTTCGAGATTGTCGCCGACGGTCGCAGCGTGGCGATCATCGATCATAAGCTCAACACGCAGGACGAGTATTTCATCGCGCAGACGCCGCTGAAGTTCCTTCTTTCCGATCACATCGACCTCGCCAAGGACACGCAGGTCCTGAGCGTGGCGCAAGACGAGAGTTCGGTTACGATCGAGATCGAGGACAAGGCGACGCTCGGCGGCTCGGCGCATCTCGAGCTCATTTTCGATCCCGCGACCTTTGCCCTCAAGCAGTGGACGGTGATCGACGCCCAGGGCTTCCAGACCATCGTAACGCTGTTCAACGTCGATCTGAAGACGAAGCCCGACCCTGCCCTCTTCCACATCGACGAAGCTCTGCCGACGCAAATGCTCGGGCGGCACCGGTAACTGTGGGAAGACGGCATTTCTGACCTTGCAAAGGCTCCACGACGGCTGAGATTGTTCGTTTCTGGACTTCGGGGGCAATCTTGAACTTGGCCGTCGCGACCTGGAACATCAATTCCGTTCGTTTGCGCATCGATCTCGTCGCAAGGTATCTCGCGCAACATAAGCCTGACGTCCTTTGCCTCCAGGAAACGAAGTGTCCCGACGCGAATTTCCCTCACGGCGCGTTCCGCGACGCCGGCTATCCCCACATCGCAATCAGCGGACAGAAGGGCTACCACGGCGTCGCAATCGTCTCGCGAATCCCCTTCGCCGCCTTCTCCATCCGCGACTTTTGCGCCAAAGGCGACGCCCGCCATCTCCGCGTCGTGCTCGACGCGGAAGCCAGGGGAATCGAGGTTCATAACTTCTACGTGCCGGCCGGCGGCGACGAACCCGATCCCGACATCAATCCGAAATTCGCCCACAAGCTCGCTTTCGTCGACGAGATGGCTGCATGGGCCGCGGAAGACAGCGCCGCGGCCGGACGGTCCATTCTGGTCGGAGACCTCAACATCGCGCCGCTCGAGCACGACGTCTGGAGCCACCGGGCGCTTCTCAACGTCGTCAGCCACACGGCGATCGAAGTCGAGAAGCTCAAGCGCGCGCAGGCGGCGGGGCCCTGGGTGGACGCATTGCGCAAGTTCGTTCCGGAGGAGCAAAAGCTCTACACGTGGTGGAGCTATCGTTCGCCGGACTGGTCGAACGCCAACAAGGGCCGACGGCTCGACCACATCTGGGTCAGCAAGGCGCTCGGATCCTCGGTGACGTCGATGCAGGTCCTGCGCGAAGCGCGAGGCTGGGAGCGACCATCCGATCACGCGCCAGTCAAGGCGACGCTTTCGCTTTAAGGGGGGAACGCGAAATGGGATGGCGGCTGTTCAGGGCGTTGCTGAGGCTCGTGTTCGCGCTGGTTGTGGTCGCGGCGCTCGCGGGAGCATACATTTTCTGGCGCGCGATGCCGGTATACGCTGGGTCCGAGAAGCTTCGGGGCCTCACGGCCGAGGTGCGGGTGTGGCGCGACTCCTACGGCGTGCCTCATATTTTCGCGCGCTCGATGGACGACGCGGCCCGCGCCCTGGGTTATCTGCACGCCAGCGAGCGGCTGTTTCAGATGGAAGTCACGCGGCGCGTCGGACAGGGACGCATCGCCGAAATGCTTGGCCCGGACTTTCTCAAAGCCGACAAGTTCATGCGCACGCTCGGCTTCTATCGCGAAGCCGAGGCGAGTTTCTCCGTCCTGTCGCCGTGGGCGCAGAAGCGCCTGCAGGCTTACGCCGACGGCGTCAACGCCTTCCTCGAAACCCACAGGAATGCGCTGCCGCCTGAGTTCCTCGTCGTTGGCGACGCCCCGAAGCCGTGGAAACCGGCCAATTCCATGGTCTTCGGCAAGTTGCAGGCGTACCAGCTCTCCCACAACTACGAAATCGAGGCGCTGCGCGCGCGGCTGCGCCAAAAACTCGGCCCGGAACAGGCAAACTGGATGTTTCCGGGCACGAAGCCGGACGCGCCGATCACGACGCTGCCCTCGCTCGGAGACACGCACGCAAGCGGAGACGCCGTCAGCGACCAGATCGGAGCCTTGACGGGCATAGGCCGCGGCGCGTCGAACGAATGGGTGGTTGCAGGATCGCGAACCGTGACCGGCAAGCCGATCCTCGCGAACGATCCTCACCTCGCCCTCGGCGCCCCGATCCTTTGGTATCTCGCGCGGATCGTCACGCCTGAAGCGTCGGTCAAGGGCGGGACGTTCCCGGGAACTCCGGTCGTCATATTGGGCCAGAACGATTCGATCGCCTGGGGGTTCACGACCGCCAACACGGACACGCAGGACCTATTCATCGAGACGATCGACCCGTCAGACCCTTCGCGGTATCTGACGCCGGACGGCCCTACGCCGTTCGAAACGCGTGAAGAAACGATTCACGTGAAGGACGCTGCGGACGTCAAGCTCGCAATCCGCGCGACGCGGCATGGGCCCGTCCTCTCCGACGTCCTCGAAGATCTGCGCAGCCTCGCAGGGCCCGGCAAAGTCATCGCGCTCGCCTTCACCGGCCTCGGGGACCACGACACCACCGGCGAAGCGCTGATGCGCCTCAACGTCGCGCGGAACTGGAACGAATTCCTTGACGCGATGCGCGTTTACCAGACGCCGACCCAGAACATCGTCTACGCCGACGTCTCAGGCGACATCGGCTTCTTCAGCCCCGGCCTCGTTCCCTTGCGCAAATCCGGCGACGGGCTCGCGCCGGTCGATGGCGCGTCGGGCGCCTTCGACTGGATAGGGACCATTCCGTTCGATGAGCTTCCACAACTGCATAATCCGGAGGTTGGCTTCGCCTTCAACGCCAACAACGCGAATGTCCAAGACGACCATCAGCCGACATTCGGTCAGGACTGGGACGAGGACTTCCGGGCGCGACGCATACAGCAATTCATGAACACGATCGACAAGCACAGCCTGGACACGTCGGCCGAGATGCAGGCCGACCGGCTGTCACTGGCGGCGAAGGCGATGCAGCCTTTCATCGCCAAAATCGCGCCCTCCGACGAGCGCGCGCGGCAGGCGCAGACGATGCTCATGAGCTGGAACGCGGTCATGGACCAGAACCGCGTTGAACCCTTGATATTCACGGCTTTTCTCGGGTCGCTGCACCGGATCCTGCTCGAAGAGAAGACAGGCCTCAAAATGGCGGAGAAGGACCCCTTCGCGGCGACGACGCTGATCTCGTTGATGAACGACCATCCGTCCTGGTGCGACGCGCCGGACAAGCCCGATCCGGATTGCCGCGAGACGCTCGGCCGCGCGCTCGACGAAGGATTGGCTCTGTTGGTCAAGCGGGACGGCGCGGACATGAGCCAATGGCGCTGGGGCGCCGAGCACATCGCCCTTCTGCAGAACAAGGTCTTCAGCCACGTGCCGCTCCTCGACCGCATCAGCGATCTCAGCGTGCCGTCGAGCGGTGGGTTCTACACACTCGACCGCGGCGGTGGCTTCGAGGAGCCGAACGGAAAGCCGTTCGCGCGCACGCACGGCGCCGGATACCGGGGCGTCTACGACCTCGCCGACCCTGCGAAGTCCCGCTTCATCATTACGACGGGCGAATCGGGCCACATCTTTTCACGCCACTATCGCGACCTGGTCCCGCTTTGGAACGACGTGAAGTCGATCACGTTGGCCGGCTCCGAGGCGGACCTGGAAAAGGCGGGCGCCCAAAAACTGACATTCTCCCCCTAAGTCGTCGGCCACGGCCGGGTGCTTCGTCCTTCGCGACGCCCGTTTCACGGATCGCAGCGCAAGCATCGCCAAACGAAACGCCAGCATCTTTGACGCCGTTGCGGAACAGCCCGTGGAGCTTCCTCCGAAAGTACCGTTGCCGATTCCGCATAGCTTTAGGAGATATATCCGCAACGCCGCCTTGTAACGTCTTGCAGTCGTAAGCCGGCAGGCGCCGCGTTCCATCGGAGGAACCCCATGTATCAGGCAGCAATAGACAAGATTGCGGCGCGCGGACTGATCCGCGACCGGTATGACAACTTCATCGGCGGCAAGTGGGTCGCCCCGGTCGAGGGCCGGTATTTCGACAATCCGAGCCCGGTGACCGGCAAGCGCTTGTGCGGCGTTCCCCGCTCATCCGCGGCCGACATCGAGCTTGCGCTCGACGCCGCGCACAAGGCGAAAGACGCCTGGGGCAAGACCCCGGCCGCCGAGCGTGCGCTCATCCTGAACAAAATCGCCGACAAGATGGAGGCCAACCTCGATCTCCTTGCCCTCGTCGAAACGCTCGACAACGGCAAGCCCATCCGCGAGACGACCTACGCCGACCTTCCGCTCTGCGTCGACCATTGGCGCTATTTCGCCGGCGCTGTGCGGGCGCAGGAAGGGTCGCTCTCCGAGATCGATCACGACACCGTCGCCTACCATTTCCACGAGCCGCTCGGCGTCGTCGGCCAGATCATCCCGTGGAACTTCCCGATGCTGATGGCGGTGTGGAAGCTCGCGCCTGCGATCGCGGCCGGCAATTGCGTCGTCTTGAAGCCCGCCGAACAGACGCCTCTCGGCATCCTGATCGTCGCTGAGCTCATTGCCGACATTCTTCCGGCCGGCGTTCTCAATATCGTCAACGGCTTCGGGGTCGAGGCCGGCAAGCCCCTCGCCCAAAACAAGCGCATCTCGAAGATCGCATTCACTGGCGAGACGACGACCGGTCGCCTGATCATGCAATATGCCTCCGACAACCTCATTCCCGTAACGCTTGAGCTCGGCGGCAAGTCGCCGAACATCTTCTTCGCCGACGTGATGGACGCCGACGATGATTACTTCGACAAGTGCCTCGAGGGCTTCACCATGTTCGCCTTGAACCAGGGTGAGGTCTGCACGTGCCCCAGCCGAGCGCTCGTTCAGGAGTCGATCTACGATCGGTTCATGGAGCGCGCCGTCGAGCGCACCAAGAAGGTCAAGCAGGGCCATCCGCTCGACATGTCGACGATGATCGGCGCCCAGGCTTCGACCGACCAGCTCGAGAAGATCCTGTCCTACCTCGACATCGGCAAGCAGGAAGGCGCCCAGGTGTTGACCGGCGGCAAGCGCGCTCATCTCGAGGGCGAACTGGCCGGGGGCTACTACATCGAGCCGACGATCTTCGCCGGCAACAACAAGATGCGCGTCTTCCAGGAAGAAATCTTCGGCCCGGTCGTTTCAGTGGCGAAGTTCAAGGACGACGCTGAAGCGCTGGAAATCGCCAACGACACCCTGTATGGCCTCGGCTCCGGCGTCTGGACCCGCAACGGCAACCGGGCCTATCGCTTCGGTCGTGCGATTCAGGCCGGGCGCGTCTGGACCAACTGCTATCACGCCTACCCGGCCCATGCGGCGTTCGGCGGCTACAAGCAATCCGGCATCGGGCGCGAGACCCACAAGATGATGCTTGACCACTATCAGCAGACCAAGAACCTCCTCGTCAGCTACTCGACGAAGGCGCTCGGCTTCTTCTGATCCGGAGACCCGCGGGCGGAGGTTTGCTTCAGCCCGCGTTTTCTTTTCGCGCGGGAGATTTGTCATGATCCGTCGCGTCGAAATCACGGACGCCGCGACCGCCGTGGTCGCGCGTCTGCGTCAGGCGCATGGCGCCCTGATGTTCCACCAGTCGGGCGGCTGCTGCGACGGCTCCTCGCCGATGTGCTACCCAAACGGCGATTTCCGCGTCGGGCCGCAGGACGTTTATCTTGGCGAGATTGCCGGCTGTCCGTTCTATATCGGCGCCGCCCAGTTCGAATACTGGCGCCACACCCAGCTCATCATCGATGTCGTACCGGGGCGCGGCGGCGGCTTCTCGCTCGAAGCGCCCAAAGGCGTGCGGTTCCTGACCCGCAGCCGCGTCTTCACGGACGAAGAAGCGGCCGAACTCGAGGCAGCGGGCGAGCCGGCGCGGGCCAGCTGACCCCCTGCTGGCGCTCCGCGACAGCTCCGGTGGTAAGCACGCCGGGGCGTAGCATGTCGATCTGGCCGCCGCCGGCGGGGCGGCCTATCGGGAACGTCTCTTGAGCTTCCTCAATTCCACCTTGCGCGAACCTCCGCTCGTCAAGGCGGTCTTCGTTGAGATTCGCCCGATACTGGGCGGGTTTGGCCGCAACCTTGCCTTATTCCCACACTAGCGGCCGGCTGAGGCAGTCGCTAAGGTGTTGTGATGACTCAGGCGCGCCGAATACTGATTGTGGATGACGACGCCGACCTGCGCAACGCGCTGGTCGAGCAGCTCGCTCTGCATCCGGAATTTGAGGTCGAAGCGGTCGAAACGGCGGAGGCCGCGCTGAACGCCGTCACCGAGTCGCCGCCGGACATCGTCATCATGGACGTCGGTCTGCCCGACCTCGACGGACGCGAGGCCGTCAAGCGGCTGCGGCGCGACGGCTACCGCCGGCCGATCATCATGCTGACCGCGCACGATTCCGACGCCGACGCGGTCCAGGGGTTGGACTCCGGCGCCAACGACTATGTCGGAAAGCCGTTCCGGCTGGTCGTTTTGCTGGCGCGCATCCGCTCCCAGCTTCGCCAGTACGAGGCGAGCGAGGACGCTGAATTCCAGGTGGGTCCCTACACTTTTCGGCCGACGTCGAAGAATCTCATCGGCGCCAACGGCGTCAAGCTGCGCCTGACCGAAAAGGAAGCCGCGATCCTGCGCTATCTGCACCGGGCGGAGCAGCAGCCGGTCGCGCGCGAAACGCTTCTCAAACACGTCTGGGGCTATAACGCCAACGTCACCACGCACACGCTCGAGACCCATATCTACCGGCTGCGACAGAAGATCGAGAACAATCCGGCGGAGGCGCAACTCCTCGTCACCGAGGGCGGCGGCTACAAGCTCGTGGCCGGCGTGGCGACCGGAGGACGATCCGGGTGACGCTCGACGGCGACGTTGCGCGGCTGGCGCGCACGCGCCCGTTCGATCTTTTGCCGCGCGAGGCGCTGCAGCTCATCGCCTTTTCCGGCGAGAAACGGCGCCTCAAGGCGGGAGAGACCCTGTTTCTCGCCGGCGAGATGGGCGACGCGGGCTACTTCGTCCAGTCCGGCGCGATTGCGCTGATCGAGAAGGGCGCGGATGAAGAGCGCGCGAAACGCGTCGGCCCGGGCGCGCTGATCGGCGAGAGCGCGCTTTACGCGCCGATCACCCGGCGGGTCGAGGCGCGGGCCGTCGAGGACGCGATGGTGACGCGGGTGACGCGCGAGACCTTTCGCCGGGTTCTGGCCGAGTTTCCGGCGGCCGCAGAGAAGGTGCGGGCGGCGGTCGCCGCGCGGACCCGCCAGTTTGTCGACGGCCTCGACGCGGCCCGCGTCAAGTCGCTCGACGGGGGGCGCCGCCGCGCCCTCGCAGCGCGCGATGACCGTCGGGGAAGCAAACCGCCTCGCGGGCTTGCGCGCGCCGACACTCGCGGACATCGAGGCGCTGGCGGACGCGGCCTTCGCGCGGTTGCCCGCGACCTTCCGCCGGCTTTGCGAGGGGCTCATCATTCAGGTCGACGACTTCCCCAACGACGAGACGCTCGACGAGATGGGCGCGGAAACCGAATTCGACCTCCTCGGCCTCTTCCGCGGGCGCGGGCTTGCCCATCGCGGCGCGGTCGGGGAAACGGGCGAGCTCCCCAACATGATCTGGCTCTATCGCCGCCCGCTCCTGGATTTCTGGTGCGAGGGCGAGGACACGCTGAACGCCGTCATCACCCATGTGCTCGTGCACGAGATCGGCCATCACTTCGGCCTCTCGGACGAGGACATGGAGGCGATCGAGCGTTCGAGCGGCTGAGCGATTCGGCCCTCTTTCGCCCACATTCAGGCGCGAGGCCTTAGAAACTGCGGGATTCCCACGCCTTCACAAGGGCGTCATGCACGCTGTAGAGTAATGCCCGTGGTTGGATTCGAGATCCGGCGGGTGCGACGTGCGGAGGACGGAGCGTCTTAGTGACGGTTCATGTTCAGGCGGTCACGCCAAGCAGTTGTCCTGCGCTCGTTTTGAACGCGGATTTCCGCCCGCTGAGCTACTATCCCTTGTCGATCTGGTGCTGGCAGGACGCGATCAAGGCGGTGTTCCTCGATCGCGTGAACATCATCTCCGAATATGAGACGACGGTCCGAAGTCCGTCGTTCGAGATGCGGCTGCCCTCGGTCGTCTCGCTGAAGAGCTACGTCAAGTCGACGCGTTTCCCGGCCTTCACGCGGTTCAACGTGTTCTTACGCGACCGCTTCACCTGCCAATACTGCGGCGACCGCGAGGACCTGACCTTCGACCACGTCGTTCCCCGTTCGAGGGGCGGCATCACAACCTGGGAGAACGTGGTCGCGGCCTGCTCGGTCTGCAACCTCAAGAAGGCCGACATGATGCCCTCGGTCGCCCGAATGTGGCCCGCGACCGAACCCTACCAGCCGACGGTGCATGATTTGCACCAGAACGGCCGGCTATTCCCGCCCAATTATTTGCACGAGAGCTGGATGGACTATCTCTATTGGGACAGCGAGCTGGAGGAGTAAGCCTGCTCGCGCGGCGTCGGCGCCTCCAAGGAAAACCAAGCCAAACCAAGCTAAATCCAAGCTAGACCAAACCAAATGCAAGGAAAATGCAAGGAATTAACCTTGTATTTCCTTGCATTTCCTTTGGCGAATCGGGACTTTTCAATGGGTTACGAGCGAGTCGGCCGAGGGTTACGAGCGAGTTGGCCGAAAAAAATTTGCGCTTGGCCCTGGCGGGCCACGACTTCGCGTGTTGCATCCAGTTGACCGGTCAAGTGATTAATATCAAAGGTCATCGTGCCCACGGGGCCCGGAACCAGGGAGTAAGCCAGGCACAAGGGACCCGCGTCGTCCGACTGCACCTCTGCTGCTCGTGAAAAGCCATGGCCGAATTTCTCCCTCGCACCCCTGAGGACGCATTGCGCCCGAATTCTCATTATAGCGCGTATTCTGAATATCAGGAAGCATTTGTTCGCCGCGGCGATCTGAGCGCGCCGTGTACCAAGCAATCGATCTGCCTGTCATCTGGCGCGCAATGCGTCAAACACGACCTGATCGTACTGCCAAAGACGCTCGAAGAACCGCGGCGCTCGATCCTCGCCGTCACCGTTCGGCGAAGCGAATCGCACGATTTCGGCGAGGGTTCGCTTCCCGTCAATGGTGCCAAGCAGCCTGTCTTCGAAAGCGTCGACGGTCAGAACGAGGTCCGTGAATGTGTGCGACTGATTGATCAGCACCGCGACGCTGCCGGGCGGCAGACGCTCGCGCACGCGCACCGTCCACGGCAACGCGATCGGAACGTAAGCGCGCCAACGATCATCGGCGAATGTGATCGGCTGGCTTTCGCCGGCGCCGTCGTCTCGGTACGCGATGAAGCTGTGCGATACCATGGTTCCGCGGAAAATCTCGACGGCGGCGTGTTGCTGCCGCGAGGGCAGCGCGGCTAGTCGCGAAGCGTGTGGGCTGCTGGCCAAAGCCCCGCATTGCGCAAGGTAGGGCGCCTGCTCGATCCAGCGGCCAAAGGACATGCCGCAGCGATCGAGCCACGCATACAATTCGGGGACGGTATAGGCGCGGTCCTGGGGATGAAGGAGTGCGTCCGCCATCGCCTCCGGCCGCCAGAAATCCTTAGACCGGCGCAGCAGGCCTGAGATCGGGTGGTCCGCCGGCAACGCTTCGAGCGCGGCGCGGAGCGTTCGCAGATCTGCCGCTGACGCTTCAATTTCGAGCAGACGGCAGTACTCCTGCATCATATAGATCCCGACCCGGCCGTAGCGTGCATAGACCATCAGGCGCATCGCGCCACTCGGTCGCAGGACGTCGCGAAGGGCGCGAAGACCGTGGTCTGGATCGGGCAAGTGGTGCAGCACTCCCGTACAAACCACGAGGTCGAAGGAGCGGCCAATCTCCGAGACGCGCTCGATCGGGAGTCGATGCAGTTCGAGATTCTCGAGATTGTACTTGCGCTGAAGATCGCGCGTGTGGCGAAGGCTCGTGTCGCTGATGTCGATCGCGGTGATTCGAGCATCGGGCTCGCGAAGCGCGTACCTCGCGGCCTGCGATGTGCCGCAGCCGGCGACTAGGATTTCTAGGTTTCCGCGCGGCTCCTTTGCCGGCCAAATCAGATGAAACTCGGCTCGGCGACGATCTCGGTCTTTGTAGAGATCGCGGTGTGCGTCCAGATCCGTGAGCGGGGGCGGATAGGGCATCCTTTCGTAGAATTCGCGGACCTCGTCGATGCGGTTCACCTCGGCCCTCCTCGGATGTCGGATGCGGGCGCCGGCTGTTACGCTGAACCCAGTTGGCCCGCCATGGCGGCGCACATCATGGCACCGCGCTCATCGACGGAGTTGTGCTCTACGGCGGCGTGTCTCTTTGAAGCGCTTTCCAATATTGCGCGCTTTGGGCTTGAAAACCCTCGGCGGTCGGTTTGTCCGCCGAGGGCGTCCGCTCAAATCAGCGAGTTGGATACGCACGGCGAGAACGCTGGGCGCAGCTCGCGGCTATCCTCGCGGGAGGTCAGGCATTGCCGCCATGGATTGACGCCATCGCCAACACCGCATCCAGGTTGAACGATGCCGGCTTCTGGCGCGGCGGGAACTTGATGAAATTGTCGATCTGCGCCGCGACGACAGCCTGCATCAGGTACATCTGAGGGATGTGATCAACCATCCAGTCAAAATAAGTATTCGAGTTGATATCCGCGCGCTCGAACGGGTCGCGCCGCAGGTTGTAGATCAGCGGGACCCTCAGCTTCACCAAGGGCTCGGCCCAGGCCTGCATCTTATCCGCGCGTTGCACGGCCAGGTTGAACTTATAGTCGCCGACCCGGACCGCCATGACATCGCCGTCGTCGCTGAAGTACATGATGGCGTTTCTCGGGCTCTCCTTCGCCGCGCCCGTCAGGTAGGGAATCATGTTGTAGCCGTCGAGATGGACTTTGAAGGTCTTGCCTCCGACCGTGCAGCCGTTCAGGAGCTTCTCCTTCACGTCCGGATCGCCGGCGGCGGCGAGCAAGGTCGGGAACATGTCAATGTGCGAGCCGATGCCGTTGAAGACCGAACCGGCCTTGATTTTGCCCGGCCAGCGCAGAAAGGCCGGAACGCGCCAGCCGCCTTCCCAGTTGGTGTTTTTCTGCGAGCGGAACGGTGTGTTGGCGCCGTCAGGCCAGGTGTCGTTCTCGGGGCCGTTGTCGGTGGAATACATGACGATAGTGTTGTCGGCGATGCCAAGCTCATCGAGCTTGTTGAGCAACTCGCCGACCTGCTCGTCGTGGGTGACCATGCGATCGCTATAGTCGTCCTGCCCGCTCTTGCCGCGGTTCTTGGCGGCGAGGTGGGTTCTGAAATGCATTGCGGTTGAATTGTACCAGAGGAAGAATGGCTGCTCCGCCTTGGCCTGCTTCTCCATCCAGGCCAGAGCGCGTGCAGTAATCTCCTCGTCGACGGTTTCCATGCGCTTCTTGGTCAACGGACCAGTGTCCTCGACTTTCTGCCCGCCCTTGCCGTCGGCCAGGCAGTGAAGCACGCCGCGGGGTCCAAACTTCTTCTTGAATTCCGGATCCTTGGGATAGTCCGGCAATTCCGGTTCTTCCTCGGCGTTGAGGTGATAAAGATTGCCGAAGAATTCGTCGAACCCGTGCACGGTCGGCAGATATTCGTCGCGGTCGCCGAGATGGTTCTTGCCGAACTGACCGGTCGCGTAGTCGAGCGGCTTCAGCAGTTCAGCGATGGTCGGATCTTCCGCGTGAAGTCCTACGGTCGCGCCAGGCATGCCGACCTTGGTCAGGCCGGTGCGGATCGGGTTCTGACCTGTGATGAAGCACGCGCGTCCGGCTGTACAGCTCTGTTGGCCGTACCAGTCGGTAAAGGTCGCCCCTTCCTGCGCGATACGGTCGATGTTGGGTGTTTGGTAGCCCATCATGCCTTTGCTGTAATGGCTGATGTTCCAATAGCCGATATCGTCACCCCAAATGATGAGAATATTCGGCTTGTTCGGCTTAGGCATTTCCTTCTCCTGCGCTCGCAATAAAAATACATCGGGACGCGCTCTGCGGCGAAGCGGTCCCGCAAGACCAACGATCCTCAGCTTACAATCATTCCGCCCCTTCAGCCGAATGGCCCGACCTCAAACTCCATGCTGACCATCGCTGCGACGCCGACGATGAGCAGGAGAAGCGCCGTAATCAAGGTGAGCGACACCGGAAAGACGGTCTCGCCGTGGATGAGGCCCTCCTCCCGCATCGACTCGCGCAACCGGCGGAGGCCCAGCATGAACTGCACGTGATAGCCGATGCCGAGCAGCAGCATCACGACCCCGAGCACGACCAAAGCGAGGCCGAAGTGACGCGGCGCGCCGGCCCTGGTGATAACGTCCTCCTGCCGCAGTCGCTGGAAGAACTGGAAGATCGTGAAGCCGAAGCCGATCAGCGAGAGGGAGGTGCGGATGACCGCCATCAACGTGCGATCTTCGGCCATGCGGGTGCGCTGAAACGCCATGCCCGTGCGGCGCGCAGCCAGTTCGGTGTTGACGTCGAACTTCGGGGTTTCCATCGCCTTAACGCTCCGGCTGGCCGATCAACGGGACGCTGGCCGAGCGACCCAGCGCCGCGCAAGACGCGCGATCGGACCACGCAACAGAAGGTAGGGAAGAAACGCCAGCATCAGGGCGACCAACGCGGCTTCGGCGGGATAGAACGTGTGCAGCACAATCCATTGATAGACCGCATCCATGACGACGCCAAGAACCAGGATCCTCGCGGTCGCCCGAATTCCTTCCCGCAGCCGGCCGGCGCGCTTCTCGCCGCTGCGCAGCATCGTCCAGAGGTAGGGCGAGCGCCCGAGGCGAGCGTCGTGGACGCCGTCGCGCAGCGCGGCGATTGCGGCCATCGCCGGCTGCAGGATGAAACGGAACGTCATCGGCCCGCCGGGCCGGGCGAGGATCTGGGTCCAGATCCGTTTGAGGTCTTCGGCCGAGAGACCGTAGCAGACGAGGCCGAGCACGATGAGGCCGACGATCAGCGTCGCGGCCAGCCGCGCCTCGAAGTCGCCGCTCTTCGACGGCTGATCGGTCAAGGTTAGGCTCCTCGAACGACGCAGCGAAAGCCGACATGGCTCGTGGACGTGTCGGTCGGCTCGGCGTGTCGCGCGGCGGGGCGGTAGCGCCGGCAATAGCTTGGCGCGCAGAGGTGCGAACCGCCTTTCAAGACCTTGCGCGGAATCCTGATTTCCGGCTGGCAGGGGTCGTAGCTCTGGGATTCCGGTCCGCCGCGCGGATTCTGCGGGACGCAGCACGCCTTCGGCGCGTCGGGGGCGTGGCGAGTCGACCAGAAGTCCGCCGTCCACTCCCAGACATTGCCGATCATGTCGTAGAGGCCGTAGTCGTTGGCGGGATAGCTCTTCACCGGCGACGTCCGCGCCCAGCCGTCCGCCTTCGTGTTCTCGTGCGGGAACTCGCCTTGCCAGGTGTTGGCCATATGCTCGCCGCCTGGCGTGAGTTGGTCGCCCCAGGCGAATTCGGCGCCCTCGAGGCCACCGCGCGCGGCGAATTCCCACTCGGCTTCGGTCGGCAGCTCCTTCCCGGCCCAACGCGCAAAGGCCTCGGCGTCGCGGTAGGCGACGTGCACGACGGGATGATCGTCGAGCCCCTTGATCGACGATCCCTGTCCGTAGGGCTTCTTCCAGGTGGCGCCGAACTCAAACTTCCACCATTGCGACCAGTCCCTGAGATCGACCGCGCCGGCCGGCGGGTTGAACACGAGCGACCCCGCGCGCAACATGTGCGGCAGCGCGCCGGGATAGTCCTTCGCGTCGGGCGCGATCTCAGCGAAGGTCACGTAGCCCGTCGCCTCGACGAAGGCGCGGAACGCTCTATTCGTGACCGGCGTCGGGTCGATCCAGAACCCGTCGACGGCGACGCGGTGCACGGGCGCCTCTTCCGGATAATGCCGGTCCGAGCCCATGCGAAAGACGCCCGACGGGATGCGGACCATGTCCGCGACGATGGCCTCCGTATTCGCCTGCGGGCCATTTCCTCCGCGAGATTGTGCGGGCTTATCAAGCTGTTGCATGTGGATATCGCGATCGAACTCAAGAAAGGAGCAACTGGGGAGCAGGTCAGCACAATAAGGCCGGGAGCCGAAAAGGCAAAAGCGACACATCTCGACGCTCGGTCATTCGCCGCTCTCTGTGCTAAGGCGTCCCCTCATGCGCGCGTCCGATTTCGATCTCCTCATCGTGCCCCGGATCGGAGGCCCCGACGAGGGCGACTGGCCGAGCCGATGGGCGGCCAAGCTCTCGACCGCGCGCTTCGTCATGGCCGGCGGCGCGCAGGCGCGGACGGCCGAAGCGTGGCGTGAGGCGATCCACAAAGCGGCCCGGGAGGCGACGCGCCCCGCCCTCTTCGTCGGACACGGGGTCGGCGTGGCGGCGATCGCGCAGGCGGCGCAAGCGCTTGCCGTCGCGGACGTCCGCGGCGCATTCCTCGTCGCCCCGCCGGACGAGGCAGGCCTTCGCCGCGCTGCGGGCGAGGACTGGCGGCTCGCGCGCCTTCGCCTGCCCTGGCCGAGCCTCGTCATCGCAAGCCGCAACGACCCCGACGGCGCCTATGACGCCGTCGCCGCGCTCGCCGCCGACTGGGGCGCGGAAATGATCGATGCGGGCTTTGCCGGCGGGCTCGACGCCGCAAGCGGGCATGGGCCCTGGCCGGAGGGCCTGATGCGGCTCGCAGCGTTCATGAAGACGCTTGGCGAACGGCCTGAATTCACTCGGCATTGAGGCAGAGCAGCCTGCTTCGCGGCGGCGGCGGTCGGACCGCCGCCGGACCCATCCGCTCCACGTGCGAAACGCGCATGGAGCCCCCGTCCGAGCTCGTGTCCGAGCGCGATCACCGGCTTCTCAATCCGGCGGGAGAGCACCCGCGCCGCGGCGAAGGTCGCAACCAAAGCGGCGACGAATTGCCATGTCCCATAGCCGAACCGCGATCCGATCAGATCGATCATCGGGATATGCGCCAGGTAGACGCCAAAGCTCGCTTCGCCGCTGCCGCGCAGGAAGCGCGCCCGAAGCATCACGGAGAGCGGCGTTTCGTATGGGAGCAGCAGCGCATAGACGATGCCTCCCACCATGAGCGGCGCGAACGGAAATATCCGGTCGTAATAGGCCTGCCAGGCCGATGTGTTGCCGAGGCCCATGAGGTCGCTTTCACGGCCGATGACCGCGTAATGGATGAAGGGATAGGAAGCAAGAAACGCGACCGGCGCGAGATAGGCGATCGCGGCACCCGCCCTTGGAAACGCGACGTGCCTGTTGTGCAGAAGGGCGTAGAGCAGAACGCCGCCGACGAACGAGTTGGCGTAGTGATGAAAGCCGAGCGTCATCCAGAAGGCAGGTGGGAGCGAGAGCGAACGGGCAAGCGCGATGTCGACGCACCAGGCGACGAAGCAAGCGCATGCGAGCGCGGCGCCCCACTTCGTCCGCGTCAGAAAGAGCATGAGCTTCAGGATGAAAGGGAGAAAAACGTAGAACGTCAGTTCGACCGGGATGGTCCATAGGACGCTCGGCGCCTTGCCGAGCGTGAAGGTCAGCCGGACCGCTTCGAGATAGGACGTGGACTGCGAGAAGAAGCCGACGCCGGCGCAATAGGAGAGCGTCACCACAATCAAGAGAAGCGGAAAGATCCGCGCAATCCGGTTGATGGCGTATCGCGCGACGGCGATGAGAGTCCGCATCGGCCACTCGGGGTCCTGCGCCAGCGAATGCGCGAGCAGGAACGCCGAGAGAAAGAAGAACAGCATCAGGGCGAGCTGCCCGGAAAACTTGAACAGCGGCAGGCCGGGAACAAAGCCGATGTACTGGTAGTGGGCCAGCACGACGGTCAGCGCCGCGAACCCGCGCAGCGACGTGAACCGCTCGTCGACCCGAGCGCGCCAGGTTGCGTTTTCCGGCATGCTCTCGCCCATGGCGGTTCGCTTGAAGCCCCGGCCCCGTATTCTTTTGCAACTCTATCGGGGCGGCTCCTAAGCCGCTGTTATCGGACGCGGCGAAATTGTTCTTATTCCTTGGCGCTGGCGCCTCCGACCCATGTTAGTGTTAACGTCCATGGCCCGGTCCGAGCGCTTGCTGCAACTCCTCGAGGCTCTGCGCCGTCATCGCCGCCCCGTCGCCGGCGCCGTTCTCGCGGCCGAGCTCGGGGTGAGCGCGCGCACGATCTACCGCGACATCGCGTCGTTGCAGGCGCAGGGCGCGACGATCGAGGGCGAAGCCGGGGTCGGATATATCCTCGAACCTGGCTTCATGCTGCCGCCGCTCATGTTCAGCGAGGAGGAGATCGAGGCGATCGTGCTCGGCTCGCGCTGGGTCGCCGAGCGCGGTGATGAAACGCTGTCGCGCGCGGGGCGGGGCGCGCTCGCCAAGATCCTGGCGGTCCTGCCGCCGGACCTTCGCAACGAGGCGGAGCTCCCGTCCCTCATCGTCGGCCCCGGAGACGTGGTCTCCGCGGGAGAACAGGAGCTGCCCCTGATCCGCGCGGCCATACGCCGCGAGCGCAAGCTCATGATCGCCTACATGGACAGCGACGACGCCTTGACCTTAAGGACCGTCTGGCCGTTCGCCCTCGCCTATTTCGACCGCACGCGCATGGTCGTAGCCTGGTGCGAACTCAGGAACGGCTTTCGGCACTTCCGCACGGACCGCATCCGGTCGATCGACCTTATCGACGTCCGCTACCCGCGCCGCCGCGTCCAGCTCCTCGCCGAATGGCGCAAAATCGAGGCCGTGCCGCCGCAATAGGGCCCCTCGGTGCAGTCTCCGCCCTCCCTCGCCCTGGCGCACCTATGGCGCGCCGGAGCCGCCAATTGCCGCCAGCGCCTCTCCTGGTGTACTCCTGTTTCCGTGCGATGCGGGGGACGTTCAAACAGCGTCGCGCCTCGGGGATAAGATGTGACGAAACCGGTAACGCCGCTGCTCGATCGGATATCCTCGCCCGCGGACTTGCGGGCGCTGAGCGAGAGCGATCTCAACCAACTCGCCCAGGAACTCCGGGCGGAGACGATCAGCGCCGTCTCGGTCACAGGCGGGCACCTCGGCGCGGGCCTCGGCGTCGTGGAGCTGACGGTCGCGCTCCATTATGTCTTCAATACGCCGAACGACCGCCTCGTCTGGGACGTCGGTCATCAGGCCTATCCGCACAAGATCTTGACCGGCCGGCGCGCTCGCATCCGCACGCTGAGGCAGGGCGCCGGCCTTTCCGGCTTCACCAAGCGCGCGGAGAGCGAATACGACGCCTTCGGCGCGGGTCATTCCTCGACCTCGGTATCGGCCGCGCTCGGCATGGCGGCGGCGCGGGACCTCGCGCATGGAACCAACAATATCGTCGCGGTGATCGGCGACGGAGCGATGTCGGCCGGCATGGCGTACGAGGCCATGAACAACGCCGGGGCCATGGATTCCAAGCTCATCGTCATCCTCAACGACAACGACATGTCGATCGCCCCGCCCACGGGCGCGATGTCCGCCTATCTCGCGCGCCTCGTCACGAGCCACGCCTACCGCTCGTTCCGCGACGTGGCGAAGCAGCTTGCCAAGCATTTGCCGCGGTTCATCTACGACAAGGTCGAGCGGACCGAGGAATATGGGCGCGGCTTCTTCACCGGCGGCACGCTGTTCGAGGAGCTCGGCTTCTACTACGTCGGCCCGATCGACGGCCACAATCTCGACCACCTCCTGCCGGTCCTGAAAAACGTGCGCGACATGCACGGCGGGCCGGTCCTGGTCCATGTCGTGACCAAGAAGGGCAATGGCTATCCGCCGGCGGAAGCGGCGGACGACAAATATCACGGCGTCTCCGCCTTCGACGTCATCACCGGCGCGCAGGCGAAGCCGAAGAGCAACGCGCCGGCCTACACCAAAGTCTTCGCCGAGGCGTTGCTCGACGCGGCTCGGCGCGACGACAAGATCGTCGCCGTCACCGCCGCCATGCCCCAGGGAACCGGGCTGGACCGGATGCAGGAGGTCTTCCCCGAGCGCGTGTTCGACGTCGGCATCGCCGAACAGCACGCCGTGACCTTCGCGGCGGGGCTCGCGACGGAAGGGTTCAAGCCCTTCTGCGCCATCTACTCGACCTTCCTGCAGCGCGCCTACGACCAGGTCGTGCATGACGTCGCGATCCAGAATCTGCCCGTCCGCTTCGCGATCGACCGCGGGGGCCTCGTCGGCGCGGACGGCGCGACGCATGCGGGCGCCTTCGACGTCGCCTATCTCTCCTGCCTGCCGAACATGACGGTCATGGCGGCCGCGGACGAGGCGGAGCTCATGCACATGGTTGCGACCTGCGTCGCGCACGATGCGGGACCGATCGCGCTGCGCTATCCGCGCGGCGACGGCGTCGGCGTCGACTTGCCGGAGCGCGGCGAGCCGCTGCCGATCGGCAAGGGGCGGATCGTGCGCCAGGGCTCGCGCATCGCGATCCTGTCGCTCGGAACCCGGCTCGGCGAAGCATTAAAGGCGGCCGAGGACCTCGTCGCGCGCGGCCTCTCGACCACGGTCGCCGACGCACGCTTCGCGAAACCGCTCGATCGCGAGCTCATCATGAAGCTCGCGCATGAGCACGAGCTTCTGATTACCGTGGAAGAGGGCGCGGCCGGCGGCTTTGGCGCGCATGTCCTGACGCTGCTCAGCGACGCCGGCGCGCTCGAAAGCGGCCTCAAAGTCCGCACGATGACCCTGCCCGACGCCTATCTGGACCAGGACAAGCCCGAGCGCATGTACGCCGCGGCGGGGCTCGACGCCAAGGGCATTGTCGCCCGCGCGATCGCGGCGCTCGGCGAACCCGCGGCGCGACCTTCGAGCCTGATCGCGTGAGCTCGAAGCCGCCCGAAGACGACAACTCCGGGCGGCGCAGGGGCAATATCGCGGCGGTGATCGTGATCGTCGTTCTGGCGCTCATCGGCTACTGGGCGTTCACGGCGATCGACCGCCAGCGGAGGCTGCAGAATTGCCTCGACGAAGGCCGCCGCAACTGCCTCGAGATCGTGAAGTAGACGCGTCCGCCGCAGCTTCGCGGTTAGCCGCCGGGGTTGTCCCCGCCGGTCGAAGTCGCGCTGCGCGTCGCGGCGGCCCGGCCGCCCCAGGTCCAGTCCTTGATCTCCGGCATGTCGTCGCCGTAGCGGCAGATGTATTCCTTATGCTCGATCAGCTTGTCGCGCAAAGCCTGCTTGGCGTAGGCGGCGCGCTCACTGAGGCCCGGCACGCGGTCGATCACGTCGTTGACGAGGTGGAACCGGTCGATATCGTTCAACACGCACATGTCGAACGGCGTGGTCGTGGTGCCCTCCTCCTTGTAACCGCGCACATGGATGTTGTCATGCCCATGGCGTCGGTAGGTGAGACGGTGGATGAGCCACGGGTAGCCGTGGAAGGCGACGATGATCGGCTTGTCGACCGTGAACAGCGCGTCGAAGTCGCGGTCGTTCAGCCCATGCGGATGCTCGCTCGGCGGCTGCAGCCGCATCAGGTCAACGATGTTGATGACGCGGACCTTCAGTTCCGGCGCATGATGGCGCAGGAGTTCGACCGCGGCGAGCGTCTCCAGCGTCGGCACGTCGCCGCAGCAAGCCATCACCACGTCCGGCACGCCGCCAAAGTCGTTGCTCGCCCAGGCCCAGATGCCGAGCCCGGTGGTGCAGTGCTTGATCGCTTCGTCCATGGTCAGCCATTGCGGCGCCGGCTGCTTCCCCGCGACGACGACGTTCACGCAATCGCGGCTCTTGAGGCAGTGGTCGGTCACCGACAGGAGGCAGTTGGCGTCCGGCGGCAGGTAGACGCGCACGACCTCGGCTTTCTTGTTGATCACGTGGTCGATGAATCCGGGGTCCTGGTGGGAGAAGCCGTTGTGGTCCTGCCGCCAGACGAGGCTGGATAGGAGATAGTTGAGCGAGGCGACCGGCCTGCGCCACTCGATCTCGCGGCACACCTTCAGCCATTTGGCGTGCTGGTTGAACATGGAGTCGATGATGTGAATGAAGGCCTCGTAGCAGGAGAAGAAGCCGTGCCGGCCGGTCAGGAGGTAGCCCTCGAGCCAGCCCTGGCACTGGTGCTCGCTCAGCATCTCCATGACGCGGCCGTCGGGCGCGAGATGGTCGTCGTAAGGCACGGTTTCCGCAGCCCACGCGCGGTTCGTCACCTCGAGCACGTCCTGCCACCGGTTTGAATTGTTCTCGTCGGGGCTGAACAGGCGGAAGTTCTTGGACTCGAGATTGAGCTTCATCACGTCGCGCAGATAGGTCCCCATGACCCGCGTCGCCTCCGCGGTCGCGGCTCCGGGCGCGGGAACCTCGACCGCGTAGTCTCGGAAGTCCGGCAGCCTCAGTTCGCGGAGGAGCGCGCCGCCGTTCGTATGCAGATTGGCGCTCATCCGGCGCGTGCCCGTCGGCGCGAGCGCGGCCAGTTCGGCCTTGAGACGGCCCGTCGCGTCGAACAGCTCCTCGGGCCGATAGCTCTTCATCCAGGCTTCGAGGATGCGCACGTGCTCGGGATGGCCCCGCATCTCGCTCATCGGCACCTGATGCGAGCGCCAGTAGCCTTCCTCACGCTTGCCGTCGATCTCCTTCGGGCAGGTCCAGCCCTTCGGGGTGCGCATGACGATCATCGGCCAGGTCGGCCGCTTCGTGAATCCCTCGCTCCTCGCTTTCTGCTGGATGCTGCGAATGTCGTTGATGACCGCTTCAAGCGTTTCCGCCATCAACTCGTGCATTGTCTTCGGATCGTCGCCCTCAACGAAATGCGGCGCGTAGCCATAGCCGCGCATAAGAAATTCGAGTTCCTCACGCGGAATGCGCGCAAGCACGGTGGGATTGGCGATCTTGTAGCCGTTGAGATGCAGGATCGGCAGCACGGCGCCGTCGCGCGCTGGGTTGAGGAACTTGTTCGAGTGCCAGCTCGTCGCCAGCGGTCCGGTCTCGGCTTCGCCGTCCCCAATGACGCAGGCGACGATGAGGTCGGGATTGTCGAAGGCCGCCCCGTAGGAGTGCGAGATCGCATAGCCGAGCTCGCCGCCCTCGTGGATCGAACCCGGCGTCTCCGGCGCGACGTGGCTTGGGATTCCGCCCGGGAACGAAAACTGGGTGAAGAGCCGCTTCATCCCCTGTTCGTCCTGGGACACGTTCGGATAGACCTCGCTGTAGGTGCCCTCCAGATAGGCGTTGGCGACCAGCCCCGGCCCGCCGTGGCCAGGACCGGTGATGTAGATCATGTCGAGGTCGAGCTTCTTGATCAGCCGGTTGAGATGGACGTAGATGAAGTTCAAGCCTGGCGTCGTGCCCCAATGGCCGAGCAGGCGCGGCTTGATATGGTCCTCAGACAGCGTGACTTTCAGCAGCGGATTGTCGAACAGATAAATCTGCCCGACCGACAGATAGTTGGCCGCGCGCCAGTAGGCGTCGATCAGGGCGCGCTCCTTGTCCGACAATACGCTCGCCTTGTCCGACGATTTCGCTTTCGACGTTGCAGTCGCCATCTTGGGCCTCCTTCGAGTCTTGCCGGTCGGCGCTCCTAATCCTTTTTGGCCGGGGGCGCGAGTTTGCGCGCGAGCCGCTCGACCTCGACCTGAGCGTCGGGCGCGTCTTCGAGCTCCCAGCGCGCGCGCAGCCAGTGATCCAGCGCCTGTCCTTCGGGCTTGCCTTCCTCGATCCAGATCTCGTGCGCGCGCTTGCGGATGAGATATTCGCGCGACGCGGGCACGTCGGCGTCGCCCGCGTGGCTTGCGGGCGGCAGGCGTTCGGCGTGCGCCTCATCTCCCATGGGCTTTCGCTCCCTCGGCGGAAGCGCATGCATGCGCTTCCGTCAAACAGTTAGTGTTGGCCTTGCAAAATGACAGCGGTGCAACACGTTCGGGCCCACCCGAGCGTGGGCCTTGGCTCCGATACGCTCAAGCGGAGCGAACGCTGGCCCTCACTTGCCTTCGGCTTCCTGCTCCAATTCCCGCCGGGCCCGGATCCAATGATCGACCTCGCGTCCTTCCGGCATCCCCTCTTCCATCCAGATCGCGTGCGCCCGTTCCCGGACTTGTTCTTCGTTCGGTTCACGAACGGGCGCCTTGGCGGGCGAGGCTGCTGCGGGCTTGCTCGTGCGGCTGCGGGTGACTGCGCGCGCCATCGAATGACCTCCTGATGCTATCTGCCACCCTTCCCGGCCCAAACTGTGCCGTTTTGGTGACGTTAATGCAACGGACGAGACGCCGCAGCCGGTGATTATTGCGCGCAATGCAAAACTCCGCTCAAACTGCGGACGAGGCCGGCTTGAGACCGAGCGCGAAGCGCGACCTACGTGGTCGAGAACGGCAAGCCGCTAGCCTCTCCAGCGTGATGCTGGTAACAAGCGCTCCATGTCCGACACGCAGATCCACGCCGAAAACGCGGCGCAGCACGACTATTGGAACGGACCGGCCGGTCGGCGCTGGCGGGACCACCAAGAGCACCAGGATCAGGTGCTGATCCCCGTCTCGGAGCGGCTCCTTGCCGCGGCCGATCCGAGGCCGGGCGAGCGCGTCATCGACGTCGGCTGCGGCTGCGGCGCGACGACGATTGCCGTGGCGGAACGCGTCGCGCCGGGCGGGGAGGCGCTGGGCCTCGACATTTCCGAACCGATGCTGGCCCGGGCGCGCGAACGCGCCCCGTCCCACCTGCCCGCCCGATTCGTCCTCGCCGACGCCACCCTGCATGACTTCGAAGACGAAGCCGATCTTATCGTCTCGCGCTTCGGCGTCATGTTTTTCGCCGATCCCGCGCTGTCCTTCGCCAATCTTCGCCGCGGGCTCAAAGCCGGCGGGCGGCTCGCCTTCGCCTGCTGGCGCGAAGCCAGGCAAAATCCATGGCTGATCCTGCCACTGCGCGAAGCGGCGAAGCACGCCCCTCCCCTGCCCGAGACGGCGCCCGAGGACCCCGGACCGTTCGCCTTCGCCGACGGCGACCGGGTGCGCCGCATCCTGAGCGACGCCGGCTATGCGAAGATCGCCGTCGAGCCGCACGACCTCGATCTCGACATCGCGATCGGCAAAGGGCTTGAGACGGGCGTCGCCGCCGCGCTCGCGCTCGGCCCGACGAGCCGCCTCCTGGACGGCCAGAGCGACGCGGTCCGCGCCGCCGCGGCGGCCGACATCCGCGACGCGCTCGCCGCCCGCGCGGTCGGCGACAGCGTGCCGCTCGGCGCGGCGATCTGGATCGTGACGGCGACGAATCCGGGCGGCTGATTCACGGGGCTTCGCGGATCGCTGACCGCGCCCGCCGGTTCAGGCGAAGTCGCGTTTTCCCCAAGGCAGAGCAGCGCGCGGCACCTGAAGCCCGCTCCCTGTCGCCAAAGCGTCATGAAGCGCGCCTACGTAGTGAGCGAAAATAACCGGTGCTCGACGGTGCGCGCATGGACATGAATGTGACGGAAACCGCTGACGGGATCACTCACGTTGTGCTCGACGGACAATTCGACATCGCGGGCGCGCAAGAGGTCGACTCGCGCTTCGGCCCGCTGGCGGAGCGCAGCAAGGCTCTGATCGTCGATCTCACCAAGGTTTCCTTCATTGCCTCGCTCGGCGTGCGGACGCTCATGATGAGCGCCAAGACCCTCATTCGCCGCGGCGCGGACATGGCGGTCTGCGGCGCCAACGACAACGTCGAGAAGGTGCTCAGGAGCACCGGCTTCAACGAGGTCGCCGGGATTTACCCGGACTTCGCCTCGGCGGAGGCGGCGCTTGCCGGCCGGGCGGCCGATTTCGCGAGCCGGAAGGGATGAGCGAGCGGCGGCCGCAGGCGCTTTCGCGCGATTTTCCGGGCACGATCGAGGCCGCCTCGGACGCGGAATGCTGGCTCGCGAGCCAGTCCGGCGCGCTTGGCCTCGCCGAGGACACGGAATTTGCGATCAACCTTTGCCTTGAGGAGCTTTTCCTCAACGCCGTTCGCCATGGCCGCGCCAATCGGGCCAGAATTTCCATCTCTGCCGAGCCCGACGCCGTGCGGGTCGAGTTCGTCGACGACGGCGAAGCGTTCGATCCGAGCGCCGCGCAGCCCAGGCGGATCAGCGGGCCGACCGAGGATTTCCAGATCGGCGGCTACGGCACGGGGCTCGTGCAGAAATTCTCGCGGCGGATGAGCTATCGACGCACCGAGGGCATGAACCGCCTCGTCCTCGAATTCGACGCCGGCCAAGAAGGCGACCCCCGTCCCGAGGCGCTACGCACGGCATGAACGAATCCCCCGGCTTGCGCGCCGCCATAAGGGCGACGAGCGCCTTTCGCGACCTCTCCGAAGCCCACGTTTCGTTTCTGATCGAAGCCGGCGAACTCGAGACCTTCGACCTGGGCGGAATCCTCATGGTCCAGGGCGAGACGGCCGATTCCGCCATGCTGATCCTCAAAGGAGACGTGGTGGTCACCGCCGACAGCACGCGCGGCGTCATCCCCATTTCGACGCTTCATGCGCCCTGTCTCGTCGGCGAATTGGGCGCGCTCGCGCTACTGAAACGCACCGCGACCGCGCGTGCGTGCTCGCCCGTGACCGCGCTGCGCATCGGGCGCGCCGCGCTCCTCGAGGTTGCGCGCGCTACGCCCTCGCTGCTGATCGATGTCGTCGGCCGCATGGGCGACCGGATGCGCAAATTCAATGGCGCGATCAGCCTCTACACTCACGCGCTGGCCTCGCTCGAGCGCCACGAGTTCGACCCCGCCTTGCTCGACGAATTGCGCAATCCGATCCCCGACCTCGCCGATTTCGGCCACACGTTCGGCCGCATGGCCGAGCAGATCATCCTGCGACGCCAGCGCGACGACGAGATGGCGAGCGCGGCGGTCATTCAGCGCGCGCTTCTGCCCAAGGTCGCCCAATTCGCTGGCGAAACCGGCCTCGACGTCTGGGCGTCGATGACGCCCGCGCGCGACGTCGGCGGCGATTTTTTCGATCTCATCCGGCTTGGCGATGGGCGCGCCGCGATCGGCGTCGGCGACGTCTGCGGCAAGGGCGTGCCCGCGGCGCTCTTCATGGGCATCACCAGGACCCTCATCCGCATCAACCTGCGCGAGACGCCCGACCTGCCGGGAGCGATCCTGAAGGCAAACGCCTATCTCGTGAACAACAACACCGCAGAGTTCTTCGCGACCTTGATCTACGCGGCGTTCGACCCGCATTCCGGCGCGGTCGAATATATGAGTTGCGGCCATCTCCCGGCGCTCATCCGGCGCGCGGATGGCGGGGTGGAAAAGCTGCCCGCCGGCGGCCTGCCGGTCGGCATTTTCGACGACCCGAAGGTCACGGTGCGCCGCGCGGCGCTGCAACCGGGCGACCTCCTTCTTTTCTACACCGACGGCGTCACCGAGGCGGAAGATAAGAATGCGCGCCAGTTCGGAGAGGAACGCCTCCACGCCCTCCTCGCGCAGAGCGAAAGCGTGAGCGCCGCACTATGGATCGCCCGCCTGGAGGCCGCCGTGCGCGACTTCGCGCACGGAGCGCCGCAGTTCGACGACATCACCTGCCTCGCGCTGAGACGGTGAGGGTGGGAGCGTAAGCTCCCCGCGGTCCTTGTCCCGAGATCCACGCCCAACGCCGCGGATTGCGAATTGTGCATAGCAGCATCGCTATGGTGCGACGCAGCAAAGTGTGTTAGTAGGCTCCGCTCGAACCAAGGGAGGATTCGTCCGAGGCCAACCTTTCGATGGGGGATGCCTATGCAGCATTTCGATTTGCGAAACCTTGATCGAATCCGGGACGCGGCGCCAAAAACCTGGGCGACGGTGCATTTTCTGGATACCGCGACCTTCGCCGAATTGGCGCGCTGCGGATTTCACCTCATCGACATGAGGGGCGAGATCTGGACGCTGCGCCGCGCGGGCTGACGCGCGCCGACCCAAACGCGGGGCGACGTCATGACGACGCTAAACGGGGGCGCAAGCCTTTGAAGAACAAAGGGCTCAAACGCTGGGCCGCCGGGGGCCCGGCAAGGCCGGCGGCGGCAGCGGTTCAGGCGGCCAGCCGCGCCCGCAAAAACGCCCGCATCGTGAACGCCGCCTGCTCGGGACTTGCGCCGTGCTCCGCGCCGACCGGGCAGGCGCGCCGGGCAAGACAGCCGCGCTCCATGCAGGAAGCGCCTGCCGCGCCTTGCAGATGCGCTGCGCAGGCCGCGACGTCGTAGCCCTGCGCCGAAAAGGCGCCGACCGGGCAAGCGCTCAGGCACCAGCGCCCGTCGCATGAGTCGCAAGGGCTCGGCGACGCTTCCAGCGGCGGAACATCGAACGCTTGCGCGAAGCCAAGCGCGCCGCGATAGCTGTGCCAGAGGCCATATTCCGCGTGGATCAGGAGGCCGATCGGCGAGGCGTGCACGGGCTCGGCGCGCAGCGCCCATTGCTGGAAAGGCAAGTGCGGCGGCCCGCCGAACGGATAGAGCGCGACCGCGGAAAGATCGCACGCGAGCGCGTCGATCACGCGACGGCTGAAGCGGTCGAGCGGATGCTCGTGTCCATCGCGGGCTTCCGCGCTCGCGGCGAAAGCGCCCCAGCCCGCGCGCCCCACCATGCCGATGAGGACGATGGTTTGCAGCCCCTCGAGCGCGCCCAATTGCTCGCCCTCGCGGAGCCGCAGCGCGCCGCGCGGGACGAGGCCGGTTTGCGCGATTGCGGCAAAGACCGTCTCCAGCATCATGATGCGATCATGCCAGACGCAGTATCCGACTGCGACGCCGGATTTTCAGATGCAAAGATCCGCGCCGCGACTGGCTTGCGCAAGTCGCCGCTCGGGCGCAAGACCCGGATGAGCGCCGCGCGTCCTTGGCGCATGGATTGGCGCACGGAAGACGAGGAGCTTCGACCTTGGACGCCGCTTACGTCGAACTCGCTGAGGGCGTCTTTCGCGCGAGCCCGCTGACCGGCGGGCCGTGGCAGCCCGACCACCAGCACGCCGGTCCGCCCTCGGCGCTGATTTGCCGGGCGACGGAGCGCGCCGCGGCCGAAGCAGGCCTCGCCCATCTCGGGCGATTGACCGTCAATCTGCTGCGGCCTGCGCCGATCGGCGACTGCCGAATCGAAATCGCCTCCGACTATATCGGCCGGAACGCCGGCCACTTTTCCGGCCGCCTCACGGCGGGCGGCAAGGAGATCGCGCGCTTCACCGCGCTCATGCAGCGCGAGGATGATTTGCCCATTCCCGAGGAGACGCCGGGCCACCCGCCGCCGGCCGCGCCGAAACCGCCGGCCGAGTGCCCGGTCGTCACGATACCGTTCGCCGAAAGCGGGTTCGGCTACGCCGACCTCGTCGAGAACCGGCTCGCGGAAGGTGAATTCTTCAATGGGCCGTGCGCAGCCTGGTTCCGCATGAAGCATCCGCTGGTGAAGGGCGAGGCGCCGAGCCCCTATCAGCGGGTGGCGGTCGCAGCCGACTCCGGCAACGGCATCAGCGCGGCGCTGGACTTCCAGAAATATCTGTTCGTCAACTGCGACCTGACCGTCAACCTCATCCGCCGTCCGGTCGGAGAGTGGATCTGTCTCAAGTCGCGCAGCCTGTTCGGCGGCAACGGCTGCGGGCTCGCCGAGTCCGCGCTCTACGACGAGCAAGGCCTGATCGGCCGCGCGACGCAGAGCCTGGCGGTGCGGCTGCGCTGATGCGCGCGTCAGCTCGCGCGCAGGGCCTCGACGCCCGGCAAGGCCTTGCCTTCCATCCATTCGAGGAACGCGCCGCCCGCCGCCGAGACATAGGTGAACTGGCCGGCGACGCCCGCCTCGTTGAGCGCCGCGACCGTGTCGCCGCCGCCCGCGATCGCCTTGAGCTTGCCGTCGCGCGTCAGGAAACCAACCGTCTTGGCGATCGCGAAGGTCGCCGCCTCGAACGGCGGCGTCTCGAACGCGCCGAACGGCCCGTTCCAGACGAGCGTCTTGACCTGGCCGAGGACCTCTTCGATCGCAACCACGGACTTCGGCCCGATGTCGAGGATCATTTCGTCCTCGGCGACATGATCGACGTCGACCACGCGCGCGGGAACGTGGGGCTTGAGCTCCTTGGCGACGGTCGCGTCGATCGGAAGCACGATGCGGCACTTGGCCTTCTCCGCTTCCGCCATGATCGAACGCGCCTTCTCCGCCATGTCCTTCTCGCACAGCGACTTCCCGACCGCCTTGCCTTCCGCAAACAGGAAGGTGTTGGCCATGCCGCCGCCGATGATGAGGACGTCGACCTTCTTGATGAGGTTGCCGAGCAGGTCGAGCTTGGTCGAGACTTTCGCGCCGCCGACGATCGCCGCGACCGGGCGCTGCGGCGTTCCGAGAGCGATGGTCAGGGCCTCGAGTTCTGCCTGCATCGCGCGGCCGCAGTAAGCGGGCATCTTGTGAGCGACACCCTCGGTCGAGGCGTGCGCGCGATGGGCCGCCGAAAAGGCGTCGTTGACGTAGAGGTCGCCGAGTTTCGCCAGCTCGCCGACAAAGGCCGGATCGTTCTTCTCCTCGCCCTTGTAGAAGCGGGTGTTCTCGAGCAGGAGGATGTCGCCGTTCTTCATCTTGGCGATCGCGTCTGCGGCGACCTGTCCGATGCAGTCGGTCGCGAACGCGACCGGCCGCTTGACGATCTCGGCGACCGCGGCCGCGACGGGCCGCAGCGAATTGGCCTCGTCCGGCCCGCCCTTGGGCCGGCCGAAATGCGCGAGCAGAATGACCTTGCCGCCCTTGGTCGCGATTTCCTCGATCGTCGCGGCGACGCGCTCGATACGCGTCGTGTCGGTGACGCGCCCGTGCTCGGTCGGGACGTTGAGGTCGACTCGCAGAAGGACGCGTTTTCCCGAGACATTGGCATCGTCGAGCGTGCGGAATGGTTTGGTCATGTTCGGTCCCTCAACCAATTGCAATGGGATCGCAGCCTTCATGTGCCGATGGGGCCGTCGAAGACCATCTCCGACGGCCAATCGCTCAAGGCTCAGGCGCGATTTTTAGCGCTCAAAGCAGCTTCGACAACGCGACCGCCGTGTCCGACATGCGGCAGGAGAAGCCCCACTCATTGTCGTACCAGGCCAAGACGCGCACGAAGGTTCCGTCGACCACCTTGGTCTGATCGAGATGGAAGACTGACGAGTGCGAATCGTGGTTGAAGTCGCACGACACGTTGGGCTTGTCGGTGAAGCCGAGGATGCCCTTGAGCGGGCCGTTCGCGGCCTTTTTCACTGCGTCGCTGATCTCGTCCTTGTTTGTCGCGCGCTTGGCGACGAACGTGAGGTCGACGACCGAGACGTTCGGGGTCGGCACGCGGATCGCCGAGCCGTCGAGCTTGCCCTTGAGCTCCGGCAGCACGAGGCCGACTGCCTTGGCGGCGCCGGTCGTCGTCGGAATCATCGACAAGGCCGCGGCGCGCGTGCGGTAGAGGTCCTTGTGCAGCGTATCGAGGGTCGGCTGGTCGCCGGTGTAGGAATGGATCGTCGTCATGAAGCCGTGCTCGATGCCGATTGCATCGTTGAGCACCTTGGCGACCGGGGCCAGGCAGTTCGTCGTGCAGGAGGCGTTCGAGACGACGAGATGGTCCTTGGTCAGCTTGTCGTGATTGACGCCGTAAACGACCGTGAGGTCGGCGCCGTCGGAGGGCGCGGAAACGAGGACGCGCTTGGCGCCGGCGGTCAGGAGCGCGGCGGCCTTGTCGCGCGCGGTGAAGTGACCCGTGCATTCCATCGCGACGTCGACGCCGAGCTCCTTGTAAGGCAGCTGGGTCGGATCCTTGATCGCGGTGACCTTCATCTTGTGCTTGCCGACAATGATCTTGTCGCCGTCGACGAGGACCTCATGGGGAAAGCGCCCGTGCACGCTGTCGAAGCGCAACAGATGCGCGTTGGTTTCGACGGGGCCAAGATCGTTGAGCGCGACGACCTCAACGTCTGTCCGCCCCAACTCGAGCATCGCGCGCAATACGAGCCGCCCGATCCGGCCGAAGCCGTTGATCGCAACCTTCGTGACCATGGTGAAACCTCCTCTTGCCCGCCCTCAATTTCGCGGCCGGCGGCAGGACTTTTCGACGGGAATGGCCGCTTTTTGAGCCGGCCGCTACATGCTCCTTCCTCAATCTAAAGTCTAGCCGTCAAAGGGCGAATGCGACAATTCGCGCGCTTACTTTCCGAGCCGTTCCGCGGCGGCCTGAGCCACCGCTTCGGGCGTGATGCCGAAGTGCTGGTAGAGCGCCTTGTAAGGAGCGCTCCCGCCGAACCCGGTCATGCCGATGAACGGGCCGTCGCCGATGATCGCGTCCCAGCCGAAGCGCACCGCAGCCTCGACGCCGACCTTCACCGCGGCCGTGCCGATCACCGAGCGACGGTAGTCTTCCGGCTGATCGAAAAAGGCGTCCATGCAGGGTATGGAGACGACGCGCGCGGCGATCCCCCTCCCCTTCAAGAGCGCTTGCGCGGCGACGGCGAGCGAGACCTCGGAGCCCGAGGCGAAGATCGATACCGACGCCGGACCTTCCGCGGGAGAAATTTCGTAGCCGCCGCGTACGCAAAGATTCTCGGCGACATGCGTGCGGCGCAGCGCCGGCAGGCTCTGCCGCGTCAGGGCGAGGATCGAGGGCGAATGGCGCTCGAGCGCCCCTTGCCAGCACTCGACGGTCTCGACGCTGTCGGCGGGCCGCCAGAGGTAGAGGTTCGGCATCGCCCGCAAAGCCGCCAGATGCTCGACCGGCTGGTGCGTCGGCCCATCCTCGCCGAGACCGATCGAGTCGTGCGTGAAGACGTGCACGACCCTTATTTTCATGAGCGCCGCGATCCTCAGCGAAGGACGGCAATAGTCGGTGAAGATGAGGAAGGAGGCGCCCGACGGAATGATGCCCCGATGCACCGCGATGCCGTTGCAGGCGGCGGCCATGCCGTGCTCGCGGATGCCCCAATGGATGTAGCGGCCGGAGAAATTCTCCGCGGTGATCTCCGCGGTCGCGGCGACCTTGGTGTTGTTCGACGGCGTCAGGTCGGCCGAGCTGGTCATGAGTTCGGGCACGGCGGGCGCGATCACGTTGAGCGCCGCCTCGCCCGCCTTGCGCGTCGCGGCCTCCGGCGCTTCTTCGGCGAGCTTGCGCTTGTAGGCGTCGATGACGCCGTCGAAGTCCTTGGGCAGGTCGCCGCGGATGCGCCGCTCGAACTCGGCGCGATCCTTGGGGTCGAGCGCCTCGAGCGCGCGTCGCCAGGCCTCGCGCTTGGGCGCGCCCTGCGCGCCGATCTTACGCCAAGCGGCGAGAATGTCGTCCGGCACGACGAACGCCTCGTACGGCCAGTTGAGATTCTTGCGCGCGCCCGCGACCTCGGCCGCGCCCGGCGCTTCGCCATGGGCCTTGTTCGTCCCGGCTTTGGTCGGCAGGCCGAAGCCGATGGTCGTCTTGCAGGCGATCAGCGTCGGCTTCTCGGAGATTTGCGCCGCGCGCACAGCGTTCAGGATGGCTGCCGGGTCGTGTCCGTCGATCAGGCTCGCGTTCCATCCGGCCAATTCGAAGCGGGTGATCTGATCGACCGAATCGGACAGCGAGGTCTTGCCGTCGATCGAGATGCCGTTGTCGTCGTAGAAGACGATGAGCTTCGAAAGCTTGAGGTGGCCTGCGATGCCGATCGCCTCCTGGCTCACGCCCTCCATCAGGTCGCCGTCAGAGGCGAGCACATAGGTGCGGTGATCGACGACGCCGGGAAAATGGGCGGCCAGCATTCGCTCGGCGATCGCCATGCCGACTGCGGTCGAAATCCCCTGGCCGAGCGGGCCGGTGGTCGTCTCGACGCCGACCGTGTGGCCGTATTCGGGATGTCCTGGAGTCTTTGATCCGAGCTGACGGAATTGCTTCAGATCGTCGATCGTGAGGCCCTTGTCGCCGCCGATGCCGGTCAAATAGATGAGCGCGTACAAGAGCATCGAGCCGTGGCCGGCCGAGAGGACGAAGCGGTCGCGGTCGGGCCAGTCCGGATCCGAGGCGTCGAACTTGAGCACGTCGCGGAAGAGGACGGTCGCGATGTCCGCCGCGCCCATCGGCAGGCCAGGGTGGCCGCTCTTGGCCTTCTCGACGGCGTCGACCGCGAGAAATCGTATGGCGTTGGCCATCAAATCATGCGCAGGGGTGGTCGCCATGGGGGTCTCCTTCGCTGCCGCTGCTTGTCGGACGCTGCGCCGCTCGCGCGCTTAACGCTCGACAGTTACGGACGGGCCGGACGGCCTGTCAAATCTGCCTGTGACTTGCTTTCCGCCCGCGTTGACGCCTCCTTCAAGCATCGCGTAAACAAAATATCGCAATGGACAGAAGCGACACCGTCTTGAACGCTCTCGAACACTCGCTGAAGCGGGTCGTCGACGCCGTCGACGCGCTCGAGTTGGCGGCCGAACTGCGCATGCGGCACGACGAGGCGCGCGCCAATGCGGAAGAGGAATATGCGCTCATGCAGGACGACCGGTCGCGGCTCGCGGTTGAACTCGACGCGGCGCTCGATCGTTCGCGTACGCTCGAAGCGGCGAACTTCGAGGCGGGCGAACGGCTCGCGCACGCCGCCGAAGCGATCGGACGGATCATCGAGGATATGGACCCCCCGGCCGACTGACGCGCGGGGGCGAGGTCATCACGAGGTTGGCGCGAATGGCGCAAGTATCGGTGACGATCGACGGCCGCAAGTACCGGCTCTCCTGTAACGAGGGGGAGGAGCCTCGGCTCGAAATGGTGGCGGGCATGATCGACGGCAAGATCGGCGAACTGCGCGCCGCCTTCGGCGAGATCGGCGACCAGCGCCTCATCGTCATGGCGGCGCTGACGATCGCGGATACGCTGCTCGAAGCCCGAGACGAGGCCGCGGCCGACCGACAGCGCGTGGAGGCGGCCGACGCGCGGGCCGCGGCGATCGCCTCGAGCCTCGACAGTCTTGGCTCGAGGCTGGAGGCGCTGGCGGCGCGGCTCGCGGGCGGCGCGGAGGACTGAGCGCCTCTGCGCGCGCCCAACGCATCAGATGGTCGACTCCATCTGCGCCATCATTTCAGCCGTCTCGGCCGCGGGCAACGCGGAGCGTAGCGCGAGCTCGATGACGATGAGGCTCCAGATCGCGACGGCGACGACGCCGGGCCAGAAGGTCAGCCAGCCCCTGCCGCCGTCGATGTCGCCGATCGCCGACAGGATCCACATGCCGCCAAACCACGGAAGCAGCCAGGCGATGTAGCGCCAGCCGAACTCAGCGGGCGGCATCCTGGCGATCAGGTGGTAGTAGAGCGCGTAGAGCACGAAGACGACGATCATGATGATGTACAGGAAGCTGTCCGTCTTGAAGCCGGTCCAGTAGAGGATCCAGTTGCTGCAGATGAAGGCGATCGGCGCGAGAACCTCGGCGCCCCAGAGGCGGAACGGCCGCTGCAGCTCCGGCTGGTTGCGGCGCAGGACCAGCAGCACGATCGGCCCGAGCCCGTAGGTGATGACCGTCACCGAGGTGATGTAGGACACCATCAGCTGCCACGCCGGGAACGGCAGCAGGAACAGGACGCCGACGGCCCACATGACCACCACACCCGCCCAGGGCGCCCGCGCCGAGTTCAGCGCGGTGAGCCAGCGCGGGCCCGCCGCGGTCTCGCCCGTCGCAAACAGGATCCGCGAGCCGCCGGTCATGTACATGAGCGCCGTGCCGCTCGGGGAGATGTAGGCGTCGATGTAGAGCAAGGCGGCAAGCCAGCCGAGCCCGAGAACCGACGCCAGCCCCGCAAACGGCCCCGCCGCGCCGGCGAAGGTCAGCTGCGCCCATCCGTGGGCGAGATCCTCGGGCCTCAGCGCCATCAGGAACGCGACCTGAAGCAGGACGTAGATGACGCCCGAAATCAGGACCGAGCCGACGACCGCAAGCGGAATGTCGCGACCGGGATTCGCGCTTTCGCCGCCGAGGTCGATGGCGGTGCGGAATCCGAGGTAGCTGAACACGATCCCCGCGGCCGGCAGGGCGGTGAAGACGCCGGAGAACTTGTAGCTGTTCGGATCGGCCGCCCACACGTTCCAATGCGAGCTCGCCAGGATGAAGACGATGAGCGTCAGCACCGGCACCGCAATCTTCCACCATGTCACGGTGGAGTTGACGGTCAGCAGCATGCGCACGGCGAGCAGATTGAGCCAAGCGAAGATCAACAGCAACACGGCGCAGGCGAAGAATCCGGCAATCGTCAGGAGGCCGGATGTGTGCGGCTGGAGGAAGTAGGGAAGGTAGTTGTTGGCGTAGGTGACGACCGCCTCCGCCTCCACCGACGGCACCGCCACATAGGCGAGGAACAGCATCCAGGCCCAGATGCGGCCGAGCCCTTCGCCGTGGCTCGCGTGGCTCATGTGCACGAGCGCGCCGCTCTTCGGGAAGAGCGCCGCGAGCTCGGCGAAGCAGAGCGCGATGAGCAGGATGATGAAGCCGCCGACGACCCAGCTCCAGATGCTTAAGGGACCGGCAATCTTCGCCGCGTGAAAGGAACCGAACAGCCAGCCCGACCCGATAATGCTGGTCGTGCTGGCGAACAGGAGCCCGATGACGCGCGCGTCGCGGCGCAGCTCACCGGGCGACACGAGGTGGAAGGCGTGAGACATGTCCGAGACTCCTTCAAGCCTGAGCTGGCGTCGTCATGCGGCGCAGCTCGAAGCGCGAGTCGGCGTTTCCCCGTCCTCGATAAGCCAACAAAGGCGGCAGAAGAACTGCCACGACGTCGGAACTTGTCGACAACCGCGGAACTCTGCGCGGGAAAGAACTTGCATACCCTGCAATTCAGGCAAGGTTAGGAAATTCTTGAGTGAAACCGCTAAAATCTTGCGCGAAAGCTTGGCCGCCGGAGATGCGCGCCCGCGCTTCGCCGCTCCGATCAGCGGCGAGACTGCGCGAACGCAATCCCATGCTGGACGATCTCCGCCGCGATCGCCGACAGGGCGTCGGCGCTGTCTGGCTTCACGAAGACTTTATCCGCGCCGGCGCGCAATGCTTCGTCATGCACGGGCCGCTCGGTGGACGTGGTGAGCACGCAGACCGGAAGCTCGCGCAGCGCCAAGGTCGCGCGCAGGGCGTGGAGGAACTTGACGCCGTCGAGGCGCGGCATGTTGAGGTCGAGCACCACCACGTCCGGCAGCCTGTTGGTCAGATCCTCGAGCGAGACGCGATAGGCGGCGTCCAGCCCGTCGCCGGCAAGTTCGATGGCGACTTCCTGCCGCATTGCAGCCTTCACCCGGTCCAAAGCGCGCTCGAAAAGAAACACGTCGTCCGGATCGTCCTCTATCAGCATGATTCTACATGGTCTCGGCGTGGCGGTAGCATCTGACATCGGCAGTCACGATTTGACTTGGCGAGCGCGGACGACTTTGTCAGCGTTAGCAAATGATTGGCCTGGGCGCGAGAGGTGGCCTAACAGCCGCAAGAGGCCTGAGTGAGGCGAGACCATGCCGAGCCGCGCACCAGCAGATGATCGATTCCGGCTCGCAGTCGACGCGTCCCCGGCCGCCATGATCATGGTCAATTCCGACGGGGTGATCGAATTCGCCAACGCGGAGACCGAACGCATGTTCGGCTACAGCGTCGAGGAGCTGACCGGCCAGACGATCGATCTGCTCGTTCCGGCGCATTCGCAGCCCGCGCACGCCGGACTGAGGCGCAGCTTCTTCGCAAATCCGAGCAGGCGGCCGATGGGCGCGGGGCGCGACCTCAACGGCGCCCGCAAGGACGGGGCCGAATTCCCGGTCGAGATCGCCCTCACCCCGATCAACTCCGAGACCGGGCCGATCGTGCTCGCGACCGTCGTCGACATTACCGCGCGGCGGAAGGCTGAGGGGGAGCTCGCGCAGCGGGCGAGCGAACTCGAGATCGCCAACGAGCGCCTGACTCAGTTCGCCTACGTCGCTTCGCACGACCTCCAGGAACCCTTGCGCAAGATCGCCGTCTACGCCGGCCTGCTCGATGAGGCGATCGCCGGTTCGAGCGCTGAAGACGTCGCGCGCGCGACCAGGGTTATCGCGAATTCGGCCGCGCGCGCGCGCCAGCTCGTCGACAATCTCCTGACCTTCGCCCGCGTGACCAGCAGCGAACCGAACGTCCAGCCGCTCAATCTGCACGCGGAGGTCGACCTCGCGCTGAACGATCTTTCGGCCGCGATCGAAGAGACCGGGGCGCAGGTCAGCGTCCACATGCCCGCGCTCAGCGTATCGGCCGATCGGACCCAGCTCGGGCGGATGATCCAGAACATCGTCTCCAACGCGATCAAGTATCACAAGCCCGACTCCGCGCCGCTGATCGAGATTTGGGCTGCGCCGCTCCATCGCACGCAGATCCGGCTCTCGATCGCCGACGAAGGCATCGGCTTCGAAGAGAAATACGCGAAGGAAGTCTTCGAGCCGTTCAAGCGCCTGCACGACCTGAAGCAATATCCCGGAACGGGCATCGGGCTCGCGATCTGCAAGGCGATCGCTGACCGCTACGGCTGGACGCTCGCGGTGAGGTCGCGCCCGGGTGAGGGATCGACCTTCACCGTGACGCTGCCGCGAGCGCCGGGCTAGCGGCGCCATCATCACGCCTTGCGCAGAATGCCGAGCACGCCGTTGGGGAAGAACAGCACGACCAGCACGAAGAAGAGACCGATGAACGACATCCAGTTCTCAGTCATCGTCGAAACGTAGTCCTGGAGCACGACGAAGATCGCCGCTCCGACCAGAGGCCCCCAGAACGAGCGCATGCCGCCGAGCACCGCCATGATGACGAACTCCCCCGACTGCTGCCAGTGCAGGTCGTGCGGATCGGCGAAATTGTTGAGGAGCGCGTAGAGCGTCCCCGCCAGGCCGACGAACGTGCAGGAGACCAGCCAGGAGAGCCAGATGTGGCGGTCGATGGGGACGCCGAGGAAGCGCGCGCGCCGCTCGTTCTCGCGAATCGCCATGAGCGTCCGACCGAAGGGGGAGCGTAGGAGCCAGGCCATCGCCGCAACCGACACGGCGAAGAAGAACAGCACGAAATAATAGAAGACGAAGGGCCTTGTGGAAATGTCGAGCTTGCCGATACCGAAGTCGATCGGCATGCGGCCCCAGTTCGACAGTCCGTCGTCGCCGCCGGTGACACTGTTCCAGCGGAAGGCGATAAAATAGAAAACTTGGCCGAAGGCGATCGTCACCATCGCGAAATAGATGCCGCGCAGATGAACGATCAGCCGCCCGACAACCGCCGCGGCAACCATGGCGGCCGCGACGCCGACCAACATGCCAACGAGCGTGTTCGGAACGAGGTATTTGATCGTCATGCCCGCCCCGTAGGCGCCGAGGCCGAAATAGGCCGCGTGGCCGAACGACAGGGTCCGGTGAAGCCGAGCAGGAAGTTGAGCGCCATTGCGGCGAGGGCCATCACGATGACAAGAGTCCCGAGCTGTGTGTAGCCGCCGATCGCGTTCAACCAGAGAGGCATCGTCAACAAGACGAGCCAGATCAGCGCGTTCGCGGCCAGCTTCCGGCGCCGTTCGGCTGTCATTGCAGCCGGCCCTCCTCGCCGAACAGCCCGCGGGGCCGAACCAGGAGCACGAGCGCCATCAAGACGTAGATCACCGCCTCGCTGGCCGAGGGAAAGAAGACCGTGGTCACTCCCGAGGCAACGCCGATCAGGAGCCCGCCGACAAGCGTTCCGGGCAAGCTGCCAAGCCCGCCGATGATGATGGCGACGAAACTCGGCATGATCAGATCGTCGCCGATGGTCGGCTGCAACCCGAGCATGCCCGCCGCCAAGACCCCGGCTAGTCCGGCGAGGTAGATGCCGAGCGCGAAATTGAGGCTGCGCAACCGGCCGATGTTGACGCCAAGCGCCGAGACGGTCTCGAGATCGGCAATCCCGGCGCGGATTCGCATGCCAAGCCGCGTCCATCGCAGGATCGCGAACAGCGCCAGCACGGTCAGCGCAGCCAAGCCCACCATGAACACGCGGTAGCCCGTGACGAAGAAATATTCGCTGCTCAACGAGTTCTGCAGCCATCCGGGGACGGAGAACGGCAGCGTCTCCGGTCCCCAGAGGATGCGAGCGCCGTCCTGGAGCATGAAGGCCAGGCCGAAGGTCAAGAGCAGGCTGTAGAGGGGATCGCGTCCGTAGAGCCGGCGTATGAGCAGCCGCTCGACGACGACGCCGAGGATCGCGGTCAGGACCGGCGCCGCCGCCAGTGCGCCCCAGAAGCCCAGATAGGGGATGAGCGTATAGGCGAGATAGGCGCCGATCGCGAGGAACCCGCCGTGGGCGAAATTGATCACGCCCGACAAGTTGAGAATGAGCGAGAGGCCCAGCGCCATCAGCGCGTAGAACGCGCCGATGATGAGGCCGTTGAAGACGTTGAAGAGGATGAGCTGGGTCATCGGGGTCATCGGCGGGCGCGGCCGTATGATGGCGCCCGCCTTTGTCCTTCAGCTCATGCCGGATACGAGAGATGGCAGCCCGTTTCGTTCACGGGCAACGCCGCCTCTTCGCCTTTCACGATCGAATCGACGTGGAACAGGTCCTCCGGCTCCGGGCCCTTTTCGACGGCGTGGCCGACATAAAGATCGGGCATCAATTGATGGTTGCCGGCGCGATAGAAGACTCTGTCGGGCATCAGCGCCACTTCGGGCGGCAGGGTGAAGTTCTCGAGGCCCCTGGCGAGCTTCATCGCGTCGAGGGTCTTCAGCTGGTTGGCGATCAGCGCGAAACTCCAAACCGAGGCGTAGCCGGACCAGTGGCGCGCGGTCGGGACCTTGCCGTCGTTGACTTTGCGGATCTCGGCGACGAAGTCGGCTACATGCGGCACCTTGGGCTGGAGCCAGTACCATTCGAACACCCACGTGCCGATGCGGGCGTCAGGCGGCAGGCCCTCCAGCACCTCCAGCTCCTGCTGCGCGCCGGCGATGTGGAACTTCTTGTCGAGGCCGAACTGCACCGCCTGCTTGAGCGAATTGACCGCATCCTGGCCTGCGGTCAGGAACAGGATTACGTCCGGCTTCGCCTGCTCCGCCCTGATCAGGTAGGACGAGAAATCCGTCGTGCCGAGCGGCGCCAGCGACGCGCCGACCTCGGTTCCGCCGAACTTCTTGAGGCTCGCCTCGAACCCCTCCTGAAGCGTGTGGCCGAAGGCGTAGTCCGGCGTGATGAAATACCACTTCTTGCCGAACTTATCGAACAGGAGCTTGGAGACCGCGTTGGTCTCCATGCGTGTCGTGTTGCAGACGCGGAAGACGTTCCAGTGGCAGTCTGTGCCGGTGACCGCGTCCGTATGGCCGCCGGTCACGATATGCAGGACGCCGGCCCGGGACGAGACGTCGCCTAGGGCGAGCGCCATGGCGGAGTTGACGTTGCCGAGGAGGAAATTGACCTTGTCGCGATCGATCAGCTTGTGCGCCTTCTGCACCGCGACGCCGGTGTCGGTGCTGGTGGAATCCTCCGCGATCAGGGTCAGCTGGCGGCCGAGAACGCCGCCCTTCTTGTTGATTTCATCGACGGCGAACTGGCAGCCGATCTGCTCGTGCTTGCCGAGTTCCGCGTAGGTGCCGGTGAAGGGATCGTCGAGGCCGATCTTGATAGGCTCTTCGCCGCGAGCCTTGATGATGAATGGACTCGCCACCTGCAGCGCGCCGGCGGCGAGACCTGCCTTGAGCAGAGTTCTGCGGCCGATCTTTGGGCCAAAGTGCGTGGAATGCGTGGACTCGGACATGGGCGCGGCTCCTCTTTCCTTTTGGCGTTACCCCCCGGCTGGACATGCGCTTTCCGTCAGCGCGCGGTTTCTCCCCTTCGCCGCACGACGACGTCGACAGTGATGGCGGCGAGCAGCACGACGGCGGTCGCCATGAGCTGGATCGCGGCGGGCAGGCCCAGAAGCGCCATGCCGTTGACGATTGCGGCGATCACAATGCCGCCGAGCACCGCGTGCAACGGATGCCCGCGGCCACCGAACAGGCTCGCGCCGCCGATGACCGCGGTCGCGACGACATAGAGCACGATCGTGCCGCCGTCGAAGCTCGTCGAAATCGATCGCAGGCGCGAGGCGTAGATGACGCCGCCAAGCCCCGCGGTCATCGCCGCGAGCACGAACGCGACCGTGCGGATGCGCGCAAGATTGACGCCCGCGCGGCGCGCGCCCTCCGCGCTGCCGCCGATCGCATAGACGTAGCGGCCGAACCGCGTGCGCCCGAGCAGGAACGACCAGGCGACGAGCACCGCGAACACGATCGGGATCACCCACGGCATGCCGCTCAGCGGGAACCGAGCCACGCCGCGGTCGACGTTGCACAAGGCGACCAGGACGGCGCCGGCGATCGCGGCCGCGACAATCTTGAGGAGGGTCAGGCTCAGCGGCGGCGCGACGAGTCCGCTGCGGCGCCGGCGCCCGTCGCGCATGAGGCTCATCGCGGCGTAAACGATCGCCGCCGCGGCTGTCAGGACCCAGCCGGCGGCGCGGCTCAAGGTCGCGTTGGCGAGGTCGTTGATGATATCGCTGGGGATCGGGATCGTGCCGCCGGTTCCGAGGAGCTGGATCATCAGGCCCTGGAAGCCGAGGAGGCCCGCGAGCGTCACGACGAACGAGGGCAGCCTGACGCGCGTGATCAACGCGCCCTGGAACGCGCCGAGCGCGGCGGTGGCGATGAGCGCCGCGGCAATCGCGGCCCACCATGGCCAGCCAAAGTTCGATTGCACGAGAAGCGTCGCGACAGTGGCGCCGATCCCGGCGACGAAGCCGAGCGAGAGATCGATCTCGCCGAGCAGCAGCACGAAGATTTCGCCCATGCCGATCAGCATGAACACGGCGCCCTGCACGAGCAGGTTCACCAGATTGCCGGGGGTCAGGAAGCTCGCGTTCTGGATCTGAAAGATAATGGCGATTAGGACGACGCCGAGCACGACTGGCAGCACGCCGCTCTGTCCGGCAAGTATGCTCGACCACAGTCCGCGCGCGTAGTCGCCGAGCGTCTGGACGGCGCCTTCCCCCACGATCGCCGTCGCGCCTGGGGCCAGCGTCTCGCCCGAGCCGGCGGGGGTCGGCCGCTGCGCCGTCCGCGCGCTCTGCGACCCCCGGTCGCCCGCCGCGGCTCTGCCGATCGGGCGGGACGACTGGCCCGTCGTCATGAGTTCGACGACGCTTGACGTGTCGAACGCGGACGCATCTCCCTGGGCGACCGTGCGCCCGAGTTTGAGGACGACGATGCGGTCGGCGACGGCGAACACGTCGTTCAGGTTGTGTGAGACCATGATCACGGCGAGCCCGTGATCGGCGAGCCGGCGCACGAGCTCGAGCACCTGCTTCGTCTGCGCGACGCCGAGCGCCGCCGTCGGCTCGTCGAGGATGACGAGCTTCGAGTTCCACATCACCGCCTTCGCCACCGCGATCGCCTGACGCTGGCCGCCGGAGAGCGAGGCGACTGTCTGCCGGATCGAACGCAGGGTCGCGACCCGCAAGCTCGCAAGCGTCTCGGCCGCGGCGCGCTCCATATCGTCCTCGTCCAGGAGGCCGCCGTTCAGCCGCTCGCGGCCGAGGAACATGTTCTGCACGACGTCGAGATTGTCGCAGAGCGCGAGGTCCTGGTAGACGACCTCGATGCCCAACTCTGAGGACTCGCGCGGACTGCGGACGCGAACCGGGCTGCCTTCCCAGACGATCTCGCCGCCATCGGGCTCGTGGATGCCGGCGATGCATTTGATGAGCACCGATTTGCCGGCGCCGTTATCGCCGACGAGCGCTGTCACTTGTCCGGCCGGAGCGACGAGGTTCACGTCGGAGAGGGCCTGCACGGCGCCGAAACGCTTCTGCAAGCCCTTGACCTCGAGCAGCGGGGGCCCGTGCGCAGCGCTCGGCTCGGCCGCCGCTAGGCGTTCAACCGTGCTCATCGGGGAGAATCAGGAAATGCCGTCGGCCTTGCACTCCTTCTCCATGTCACCCGAGCACAGCGCCGAGGCGTTGACGAACTTGTCCTTGACCACGGTCGAGGCCATGTTCTTCGGCGTGACCCAGATCGGCTTCAGGAGCACCGAGGCGACGTCCTTCTTCTCCTTCGTGTCCATGGTCTTGCCGTTGACGAGATCCGCCGGAGGCTTTTCGCCGGCGCGCAGATAGAGGGCCAGCGCCGCAGTGGCCTGCGCCTCGAGATAGATCGGCTTGTAGGCGGTTCCGCACTGGTATCCGGAGAGCACGTTCTGCAGCCCGGTCAAGGTCGCGTCTTGCCCGGTCGTGGGGAAGGTCTTCGGCGGAACCTTGATCGTCTTGAGGTAGGAGATGACGGCGTTGGCCGTATCGTCATTCGGCATCACGACCGCGTTGATGTTCGGATGGGCGGTGTACTGACCCTCGAAAGTCGTGCGCGCCGCCGCCGGGTCCCAGGTTCCCGCGGGCTCGCCGACAAGGACGAATTTCTTCGACGCAAAGTCAGGCTTCAAGACGCCCATATACCCCTCGGCGAACAGCGTGGCATTGTTGTCGGTCGGAGCGCCGCGCATGACCAGGATCTCAGGGTTCTTGACGTTCCAGGCCGAGATGCACTCGGCCATGCCCTGCCCGATCAGCCGGCCGACCTCGACGTTGTCGAAGCTCACGTAATAGGCGCGGTCTCCGCCGAGCGTCAGACGGTCGTAGTCGATCACCGGCACGCCGTGCGACTTGGCGTAGGATTCGATCGAGGCGCCGACGCCGGAGGAAATCGGATCCATCACCAGCACCGTCGCGCCCTGGGTGATCGCCGACTGCGCTTGCGTCAGCTCGGTCGACTCGCTGCCCTGGGCGTTGGTGATGATGAGATCGTCCGCCGGCAGACCGGCCTTCTGGAAGGCCTCCTTCAGATAGGGCTCGTCGAAGGACGTGTAGCGCGCGGACGTTGTCGTCTCGGGAAGCAGCACGCCGATCTTGCCCTTGCCCTGCGAGGCGAGCGTCTTCAGCTTGGCCATCTCGGAAAAGTCGTTGGTGAAGGCGCTGGCGGACACGGCCGGCGCGGCGCTTTGCTGCGCGAAGGCGGCGCATCCGAGGCCGCCGGCCGCCACAGCGGAGCACAGGAACAGGCCCAACCCTCCTCTTGGCCGAAGCCGCGCAAACCTCGACATTAATTCCTCCTCTGATCTGTGATTTTTCGCCTGTCTGAAACAGGTCAGGCCACAAACGCGGTTGCGGCAGTGTTTGTTCCAGTCGGGGTGTTGGAAACTTGCGCGATGGGGCGCGCGCGCCACTTGCGCGGGCGCTGCAGCGCGGGTATATACCCGCGAAATGAGGACGCCCTGCTATTGCGCGGCGGTTCGATCCGCCGCCCGGAAGACGACCGCGCTGTACGACGCCGCGCTCGCGCCAGCCGGCGTCAATATCGCGCAATACAGTCTGTTGCGGAAAATCGAGCGTTCGGGCCCGGTCTCTTTGACGGAGCTCGGCCGGATCGCGGAACTCGACCGCTCCACCGTCGGCCGCAACGTGAAGGTCTTGGAGCGGCTTCGGCTCGTGTGGCTCAAGTCCGCGGAGGACCAGCGCGAGGCGGCGGTCAGTCTGACGGCCGCAGGCGCCGAGGCGCTCCGTCGGGGCGCTCCGCTTTGGGAGGAGGCGCAGCGCCAGGTCGAAGCGGCGCTGGGTTCGGAGGCCGCCGAACGCTTGCGCGCGCTTTCGCTCGCGCTGTGATCTTTTGGCCGGACGCGGGGTCTCGCGCCGGCAAGCTGGGAGTCCGGAATTGTCGGCATCGACGTCTGAGCCCGCCAGATCGGCGGCCCCGCTGCCCGCAGCCCTCTCGCTTTCCAACCGTCTCGCCGCGGCGATGTCGGCGAGGAACCTGCATTACGGCTGGATCGTCGCAGGCGCGACATTCCTGGTCATGCTGGCGACGGCGGGAGCGCAGGGCGCGCCCGGCGTCATCCTCGAGCCGCTGGAGAAGGAATTCGGCTGGAGCGCGGCCGATGTCTCGTTCGGACTGGCCGTCCGTCTCACGCTCTACGGATTGATCGCGCCGTTCGCGGCGGCGTTCATCAACCGCTTCGGCGTCAGGGCCGTCGTCGTCGCGGCGACGCTCATGATCGCTTGCGGCATGCTCGCTTCGCTCACGATGACGCAGGCCTGGCAGTTCGCCGCCTATTACGGCGTTATCGTCGGCCTCGGCACCGGCATGGTCGCCCTCGTGCTCGGCGCGACCGTCGCCACGCGCTGGTTCGTCGAGCGGCGCGGCCTCGTCGTCGGCATGCTCACCGCGAGCAACGCGGCGGGCCAACTCATTTTCCTGCCGCTCCTTGCGAAGCTGAACCAGGATCATGGCTGGCGCAGCGCGCTCGTCTTCATGATCGCGATGCTGATCGCGTCCGGGCTCGCCGGGTTCGCTCTGCTGCGCGACCGCCCGAGGGACGTCGGCCTTCCGGCCTATGGCGCTCGCGCAATCGAGCCGGCGGCGCCGAAAGACAACCCGTCGCTTGCCGCCATGATGGCCTCGCCCTTGCGCGCCCTCTTCGAAGCACGTGCGAGCCGGACCTTCTGGGTCCTGTTCGCGACCTTCTACGTCTGCGGCCTCTCGACCAACGGGCTCATCCAGACGCACTGGATCGCGCTCTGCGGCGATTATGGCGTCGCGCCGGTCAGCGCGGCGGGCGCGCTCGCGGCCATCGGCGCGTTCGACTTCGTCGGCACGCTGCTCTCCGGCTGGCTCTCGGATCGTTACGACAACCGCTGGCTCCTGTTCGTCTATTACGGCCTGCGCGGCCTGTCGCTGATCGCGCTGCCGTTCACCGATTTCTCCGTGCTCGGACTTTCCGCCTTCGCCGTTTTCTACGGCCTCGACTGGGTGGCCACCGTGCCCCCGACAGTCAGGCTCGCCGCGCAGCGCTTCGGCGCTGAGAAGGCCAACCTCACCTTCGGCTGGATCTTCGCGGCCCATCAGCTCGGCGCCGCGACCGCCGCCTTCGGCGCGGGGCTCTCGCGCACCGAACTCTCGACCTATTTGCCCGCGCTCTACATCGCCGGCGTCGCCTGCGTGATCGCGGCCGCGCTTGCGCTCACGATCGGGCGTCCGCAGCGCGCGGCAGCCGCCGCCGTGGCATGAGGGGGCCGGCGCCGGGGCGTCTCGTGCCCGGGCCAACGGTTCCGCCCTCTGCTGTCTTGCCAACTCCGATGTGCTACGAAGTATCGCTTTCGGAGTGCCCAATCCAATGACGCCAGAGCTTCAGGCGTTGTCGTACCAGACCGGATCGGTCTTCACGCCCGGCGCTCCCATCAATGAAATGGACCTCTTCGCCGGACGCGCGGAGCAGGTCGAGAAAATCGTCGACGCGGTGTCCCAGCGCGGGTGCCACGCAATCCTCTACGGGGAGCGGGGCGTCGGCAAGACCTCGTTGTCGAACGTGATTTCGGCGTTTCTCTCACGCCGTCTCGCCTACGTGATATCGCGCACCAACTGCGACATATCGGACAGCTTTTCGTCATTGTGGACGAAAGCGCTGAAGGACGTCGAAATCTCCAGACGTCAGCCGCAGACCGGATTTTCAACCCAGCGATTTGACCCCTCGCCCGCCCACGCCAGCGAGGCGATGACGCCCGACAGCGTGCGGCGCGCCCTGCAGGACTTGTCGACGACGGCGTCGCTGATCGTCATTTTCGACGAATTTGATCGAATCAAGAACGCCGACCTCATCACCGCCATGGCGGACACGATCAAGGCTCTGTCCGACAACTCTGTCAACGCGACGATCTTGCTCATCGGCGTCGCAGATTCGGTCAATGAGTTGATCCGGGAGCACCAGTCCATCGAAAGGGCGCTGGTGCAGATCCCGATGCCGAGAATGTCTGATGACGAGATCAGAGGCATTATCGACAAGGGCCTTGCCCGATTGACGATGGCGGTCGACAACGAGGCGCGCGAAGAGCTCGTCCTGTTCTCGCAAGGGGTCCCTTACATCGCGCATCTGCTTTGCATTTACACTTGTCGCGCGGCGCTCGCTGGCGGGAGAAAAACCATCTACCCCGCACATGTCGAGCAGGGAATGATCCGAGCCCTGGATCAGTGGCAACAATCGATCAAAGCTCTCTACAACGAAGCGATCCGAAGCCCTCAACCGGGACACATCTACAAGGAAGTGCTGCTTGCCTGTGCGCTGGCGGAAGTCGATGAGCTTCGCTACTTCACGACAACCGCGGTCAAGAAACCGCTGATCCAGATCACCGGCAAGAAGTGCGAAACGGTCAGTTACGCCCGCCACTTGAAGGATCTGAGCGAGCCTGGGCGAGGCGGCGTTCTTCAGCGCGTCGGAGAATCGTTCAGGCTGCGCTATCGAATCGCAAATCCGATCCTGAGGCCATACGTCATCATGCGCGGCGTCAGGGACAAGGCGATCGCGAAGGCGCAAGTTCCCGAATGGAAAGGCCTGGCGGAGAACGTATAGGGGATTCCTCGCGTGCAACATGAGCGAGGGATGGCCGATCCAAGCTTTGCCGCGAATTTTATCGATTTCGCCCAACGTGATCATTGAAGCGCCCCGGCCGCCCCTCAAGCCCAGCCTGCACCGCCTCGATCTGGTTGGGCGAGCCGATGAGCTTGGCTTGCTCCTTCGACTCGGCGAGAAGGATCGTTGGGATATCTGTGTCGGCGGAGGCGTTGAGGAGGCGCTTCAGCGCGCGCACGGCGTCGGGGCTCTTTGCAGCGATCTCCTTCGCGGTCGCCCGGGCGGCGGCGAGCGGGTCGGCGTGGACGGCGGTGGCGAAGCCGTATGCGAGCGCTTCGGCGCCGGTGAACTGGCGTCCGGTGAAGGCAAGCTCGCGGATGACGTCGGAGCGCGCGAGTTCGCGCATGAGCGCGACGCCGCCCATGTCGGGCACGAGGCCCCACTTGATTTCGAGGATGGAGAGCCTGGCGTCCGGCGTCACATAGCGGACGTCCGCGCCGAGGGCGATCTGCAAGCCGCCGCCGAACGCGACGCCGTGGATCGCCGCGATCACCGGGACCGGCGCGTCGCGCCAGACGAGCGCCGCCTGCTGCGGCGTGTTGGCGGCCCCGTGCGTGCGCGCGACGAGGTCGGCGAGCACGCCCTCGCGCCGCCCGGCGGCGACCGCCGCGAAGGTCTGCATGTCGAGCCCGGCGCAGAAGCCCCGTCCGGCGCCGCGCAGCACGACGGCGCGCACGTCCGCCGCGCGGCTCAGGCGCTCGCCCGCCTCGATCAGCGCCTCGAACATTTTCGCGTCGAGCGCGTTCAGCCTGTCCGGCCGATTGAGCGTGACCTCGGCGACGCAATCTGCGATGTCTATGCTGACGCGATCGGATATCGTCTGCCCCTCTGCCATTCGCCCTCCCTCGCGGCGCCACGGCCGATTGAGGCAGTCGAACATATGGACGAGCAGAGCGGCAAGGCAAATCGTTGCGCGCGGCGCCTCCCGAAAGTTCGCTCCCCTTCTCCTCGGGGCAAAGGCGGCGGGGCGAAGGCCGCCGGATGAAAGGCGCGTGAAAATGCTCCGTGCGCCGAACCCAGGGATGCCGGCCGAGAACAGGCGACAAATCTTTTCCCGGGACTGACGCGGATGTATTATGGTTACCAGCCGCATTTTTTGCGGGCCTCGCCAAAGTGTGTGGAGGGGCGTGTGCGAATATTCGTTTCGTCGTCGTTTGAGGATCTGAAGGAACACCGTATCGCAGCGATCCGGGTCCTCAGACAGCTCGGTCACGAGGTCCTCGCAATGGAGGACATGACTGCCGGGTCGTCGCCGCCGCTCAGCAAAGTGATCGAGATGGTCGACCGCAGCGAGGCCTATGTCGGCATCTTCGCATGGCGCTATGGCTTCATTCCACGGGGGTCAGACGAGGCCCCAAAGGTGCAAGGCGCGCAGCCCGGCGAAACCTCAATGACCGACTATGAATATTTGCGCGCGGTCGAGCGCAACCTGCCGATCGTGGCCTTCCTTCTCGACGAGCAATGGCCATGGCCGCCGCAGTTCATTGACGGATTCGATGCGACGCGACCTGAGGGCGCCAAAACCGCGGAGAAGATTCGCGACCTCAGGCGGCGGCTTCAGCAGCAGCGCGTCATCTCACGGTTCACAACCCCGGCCGACCTGGAGGCGCGCGTCAGTGCCGGGATCACAACGGCCGGACTCATGAGCCAAGTCGACCTGGCGCCTCCGACGGCAGCAATACCGGGGATCGTCGGCAACGCCAGCGACTCAGGAGACTTGGCGATTAAGCAGGCCATACTTACCGCCGGCGACTTGCAGCACGCGCTCAAAATCGATCTCAAGACCCCATGGTGGTCGACGCGCCTCCATTTGATCGCGAGCCTGGCACAACGGCTGACCCAGGCGCGCCGCATCCTCGTCGTAGACAGCCGCGCCGAACTCGCGGGTGCGGCCACGCAGGACGCATCCCCTCGTACTGCAACTACGGCGGGCACGACGGACGAACCGACGGACGAACGTTTCATCGGCCAGCTCTCGACAGAGACGATACTTTCCGTTCTCGGTGCGAAAACACCTCAGGCGCAGAACTTTCACAAGTCTCTCCAAGGTCGGTCCCCGGTCTACAACGACGCGCATGCTGAACTGGCCGAGTTGCTTGAATGCTGGCGAGCCGCGTTCGCTCAAAATGGCGAGGCGAGCGCCAAGGTCGATCTGACGCCCGAGATTCTGCGCCGCTGGTTCGGCGATGCAATGCTGACCCAACCTCTGGTAATCACCGATCTGCGCCGAGGTTCACCTGTCGACATCCTTCGGCTGCTCGACTACCCCAACGAATTCGTGCCGGTGCTCACGCGCCGGACGGTCAAGGAAGGCGAGACAGCCACACGGCGGGTCGATGTGATCCTCAAGAAAGACCTGAACGCTCGGCTCGCTCGGAGTTATCTCGTCGAGCTTCTCGATCGATCGCGCATCGTCCGTCCGGGGAGTGCGACCGGCCTCGGCTAGGGCTCGCCACGGCAAAGTTTGTCAGGCTGGAACGGCGCCCCGCGGAAGGCCTCACCCCGGCGTCGGCGCGTCCGCGCGGATGAGCTTCTTGTGCTTCAGCTCCGCCCAGAAATCGGCCGGGATCGGATGGCGGAAGGCGGCGAGGTTCTGTTCGACCTGCTGCGTCGAGATCGCGCCGGGGATGATCGAGGCGACGATCGCGTGGCCCAGCGGAAACTGCAGCGCCGCCGCCGGAAGAGGCACGTTCCAGCGCTTGCAGACGGCCTCGATCTTGCCGACGCGCTCGAGGATCGCCGGTCCCGCGGGTTCGTAATTGTACATGGCGCGGGGAACCGCGCCGGTCGCAAGGATGCCCGAATTGTAGCCGCCGCCGATCACAATGCCGACGCCGCGCTCTTCGCAGCGCGGGAACTCGCCGTCGAGCACGTCCTGTTCGAGCAGCGTATAGCGCATCGCGAGCAAGAAGAAATCGATGTCGAAGAGGTCGAGGAAACGCGGGATCGACCCCATCGTGTTGAAGCCGGCGCCGATCCCCTTGATGACCCCCTGGTCGCGCAATTCGCTTAGCGCCCGCCAGCCGCTCAGGAAAAGCTGGTCGAAATAGGCGTCGAGCTTCGCGGGGACGTTGTGATTCCAGCCGTCGAGATCGTGCACGAGCAGAACGTCGATGCGGTTCATGCCGAGCCGCTGCAGGCTGTCCTCGAACGAGCGCATGACCCCGTCGTAGCCGTAGTCGAACACGGGTTGGAATTCGAGGCCGCCGATCCACTGGTCCTCGATCCGCCCGGCTTTGAGCGGGCTGCGCAGGACGCGGCCGATCTTGGAGGAGACGACGAAATCTTCGCGCGGCTTGCGGTAAAGCGCGCGGCCGAGCCGATGCTCCGCGAGCCCCCGGCCATACCAGGGCGACGTATCGAAATAGCGCACGCCGCCGTCCCACGCGGCCTCGATGAGCCGGGCGGCTTCTTCGTCGCTCACCCGGTCGAAGAGCTCGCCGAGCGGGGCCGTGCCTAGGCCGAGCTCGCTGACGTGAACCTCGGCGCGGCCGAGCTTGCGGGTCCGAAACGCGGCGCTCACTCCTCGGGCTCGGTCCCGAACCGCAGCGGATAGCCCCTGGCCGCGCCTGCCTCCGTCGCCCGCGCGGCCTTCGTTTCGGCGACGTCCTGGGCGAACACGGCCACCACGCAGACGCCCTTCTTGTGCGCCGTCAGCATGACGTTGAGGGCCTGCAACTCGTTGAGGCGAAAGACCGCCTTCAGGACCTCGACGACAAAGTCGCGCGGCGTGTAATCGTCGTTGAACAGAAGAACCTTGTGCAGGCGTGGACGCTGGACCTTCGTTTCGGTCCGGGTCCGAACCTTGGTGACGGTCTTGCTCATCGTCGCCCCCAGAGGCAGGCTTCAAGTTCGATGCGTTGGAAGATTGTCGCACGGGCGCCGGGCCGGATTCAAGACGGCGCGAGCGTCCGCGGCGCGCCTCTCACCGCACGGCGAAGCTTTCGAAAGGCTGGGTGAAGGACGGCCACATCGTCTGCGGCTATCACGGCTGGGAATACGACCGTGACGGAAAGCTCCACAACATCCCGCAGTTTCCCGCAGGCCAGCCGCTGCCCGACGCGCGAGCCAAGGCTTTCCACGCCAAGGCGCGCTACGGCTACGCCTGGGTCTGCCTCGGCGAGCCGCTGCTCGACATCCCCGACCTTCCGCAGGAAGGCGACCCCGCCTTCCGCCGCATCCACCAGTTCGACGAAGAGTGGAACTGCGCGGCGCTCAGAATGATGGAGAATTCGTTCGACAATTCGCATTTCTCCTTCGTCCACAAGGGGACGTTCGGCGACATCGACCAGCCGAAACCGGAGAAATACGAACTGACCGAGACGGCTGACGGCTTCGTCGCGGAAACGATCGTGCCGGTGAAGAACCCGCCCCAGGCTGCGCGCGTTACCGGAACCACGGAGCCGTGGACGAAGCGCAAGATGCGCAACGCCTGGTACATGCCGTTCTGCCGCACGATGGACATGGAATATCCGTCGGGCTTGAGGCACGTCATCTTCAATTCGGCGACGCCGATCGACGACGGCTCGATCCGGCTCGTGCAAATCCTTTTCCGCAACGACCGCGAGGAGGATTGCTCGACCGACGAGCTTCGCGCCTGGGACCGGGCGATCATCGAGGAAGACCGCGAGATCCTCGAATCGACCGATCCCGACGCGATCGTCGACATGAGCCGCAAGCTCGAGATGCACATGCCGTCCGACCGGCCGGGCATGCTGATGCGCCAACGCCTCAACGCGCTCCTCGAGGCGCACGGCGAGCATGAGGTTCCGCGGTGAAGGCGGCGACGCGGCTCGCGAGAAATTGTATAAAGAGCCGCAATCGGACCCCTGCAGTCCGCGCGTTATCGAGGGAGAAGGCGCAACGCCTGGACGTGGCGCGATGCGTCGCCTGAAATGAGGGAGCGGAAAACCATGATCATTCGCCACGCTTTGACCTTGAGCGCCGCGGCGCTCATGGCCGGCGCGCCCGCATTCGCGGGCCCGTGCGAAAAGCAAATCTATGACGCCGACGTCGCGTTCGGCGCGAGACTTGACGCCGCCGCGGCTCGCGGCCCTGGAGCGGCGGAATCGACCTTCGCGACCTTGCACCGCCAGCCGACGCCGGGCACCGTCGCGAGCGCCGCGGCGAAAGCCGGCGACCTGCCCGAGGCCGACGTGAGGGCGGCGGCCGAAGACATGGAGGCCGCGCGCAAGGCCGACGCGGCGGGCGACCTCGCCGGCTGCCAGAAGGCGCTCGCCGACCTGCGGCGGATCATTGGTCCTTGAGCGAAGCGGCGCGAGTTGACGACGAAGCCCCGAGGAATCGGTCATGACGCTCGCGCCGCTCATCGAAGCCCCTGCGATCACTCGGTTTCACGCGGCCTTCGCCTTCGCGGCGATCGGCCTCGGCGCCGTTCAGTTCCTCGCCCCGAAGGGAACGCTGCCGCATCGAACGATCGGCTGGGCATGGGCGACGCTGATGATGCTCGTCGCCGGAACTTCGCTGTTCATCCACACGATCCGAACCTGCGGACCCGATCCATCTTCTGTCGTTGTTTACGCTGGCGGTCGTTCCGCTCGCTGTCTTGCGAGCCCGAAGCCATGACATTCGCGCGCACCGCCAGGCCATCATCTGGATTTTCACCCTTGCCCTTGTCGTCACCGGACTGTTCACTTTGGCGCCGGGACGGATCATGAATAAAGTGATCTTCGGCGACTGACCCCGGCTCCCGCGCGCGAAAATACCCCGGTCCGAAGACCGTCGTCGACGGAGGGCGACGCCCGCCCTTCACCCCATTGTGACCATCGCCGTCGCCCCCAGCCTTGCGGCGGCCGGAGCGCGGCGCCATGAACGGCCTCGCCCCCACGAGACCCATGGATGCGTTCCGCCGTCTTCACCGCGCTCATCATCGCGACCGCCCTGTTCATGGAGAACATGGACGGCACGGTGATCTCGACCTCGCTGCCGGCGATCGCCCTCGACCTGCATCAGGACCCGATCGTCCTCAAGCTCGCGCTGACCTCCTACATGCTCACGCTTGCGGTGTTCATTCCCGCTTCCGGCTGGGTCGCCGACCGGTTCGGCGCGCGCACGGTCTTCTGCAGCGCGATCGTCGTCTTCACGACCGGCTCGATCCTCTGCGGTGCCTCGTCCTCGCTTGAAACGCTGATCGCCGCCCGGGTTTTTCAGGGTCTCGGCGGGGCGATGATGGTCCCGGTCGGGCGGCTCGTGCTCTTGCGGAGCGTGCAGAAGACCGATCTCGTCAACGCGCTCGCCTATCTGACCGTGCCGGCGCTGATCGGGCCGGTCGCCGGGCCGCCGCTCGGCGGCTTCATCACGACCTATTTCAACTGGCGCTGGATTTTCTGGATCAACGTGCCGATTGGCATCCTCGGCGTGGCGCTGGCGCTGCGGTTCATCGCGAACTTGCGTGAGGAGGAGGTCCCGCGCTTCGATTTCAAGGGCTTTGTCCTGTCGGGCGCGGGGCTTCTCGGCCTTATCTCCGGGCTGTCGCTGATCGGCCGCGGCATGGCGCCGTGGTGGGAAGTCGCGGCGATGGTCGCGGTCAGCCTCGTTCTGCTCGCAGCCTATGTGAGGCATGCGGGCCAGAACGAGGACGCGATCCTCGACTTGAAGCTCCTGAAAATCCCGACCTTCTTCGCCGGCGTCGTCGGCGGGCTCATCTTCCGCATCGGCATCGGCGCCCTGCCCTTCCTCATGCCGCTCCTGCTGCAGGTCGGTTTCGGCCTGACGCCGTTCGCATCCGGCTCGCTGACCTTCGCGACCGCGGCCGGCGCTCTCCTCATGAAGTTCACCGCCTCGACCGCTTTGCGCTGGCTCGGGTTCCGCTCGGCCCTGATCCTGAACGGGCTGATCTCGGGGGCATTCATGGCGGCCTACGCGCTCTTCACCCCCTCGACGCCGCACTGGCTCATCTTTGTCTTGCTGCTCTCGGGCGGCTTCTTCCGTTCGCTCGTGTTCACGGCCCTGAACGCTCTCAGCTACGCCGACATCGACCAGCCGCGCATGAGCCGCGCCACCAGCTTCGCCAGCGTCTCGCAGCAGATGTCGGGCGCGGTCGGCGTCGCGGTCGCCGCCATCTGCATCCAGGTCATCCAGATCGGCTTCGGCGACGAGAAGCTCTACGCCCGCGACCTCTCGACCGCCTTCATCCTGGTCGCGATTATTTCCAGCCTGTCCACGCTCATCTTCGCCCAACTCAAGCCGGACGCGGGCGCGGCTGTGTCGGGCAAGCTGGTCTCGACGGAGGAAGGCGCGCCTGCGGCGGCGGAGTGAAGGTCTCCGGCCGCGCGATGAGCGCGGCGGACGCAGCTGGCGGCAGCCCGCGCTGGATTTGGTTTTCCTTGGATGAGCCCCTTTTGACCGCGAAAATGGCGCGAAAGAGGGGTTGGAAAAGCTTGGATTTCCTTGGATTCCCTCGTCCGAAATGAGCCTTTTCAATGGGTTACACGGGATTTCCGCCAAAAAATTTTTTCTGTGTCCCCTCCTCGTCCTCAAGGCGCGCGGCGCCGCTTCGCCGTGGGACGGCCTAGCCGAGGTTTAGGTCGGGAGAAGACGTTTCGGGTCACGCCAAACTTGGGACTTTTGAGAGATCGTCGGCGGCGCTGACGGTGGACGGTTCTTGATTTTCGCACCTGCGAGCGGAAGGGGACGACTGTAGCCGGTCGCCGACGATCTCTCAAAAGTCCCAAAAATTTGGGCGAAAGGCGCTTCGTCAAAATTCTTGCCGACAGTTAATGCATGCGCCGACAGTTAATGATATAGACAGCGAAGCACCACCAAGGATAAAATATCGAGACCGAAATGTCTAATACTGAGAGCTCGATTCCTCCGGACGCACCGCGATTTTTTAAGAGCGTGTGGGTGTGGTTGGCCGCCGTCGCTGCCGTCCTCACGATGTTGGTGACTATCGTAAATCTAAGTGGGCAGCTTAATGACGGGGCGAGAAAGCTCTTTGCTAGCTCACCAGAACACCCGTCCGTTTCCCCTCCCATTTCGGCGCAAGGCCACTACCAACTGCAGGAGGAGGTGCCGGTAGCCGAGCCACAGCGGGCACCGTCCAATTCCCAAACCAAGTTCACCAAGTGCCGCGTGGAGGCAGATGCGAAGATCGCCATCGGCGATTTTTATGACCCAGCTTTCTTTGACCGGTGCCTAGGAAATCCATGAAGCCATCCGAACAGTAATCAGAACAGAAGCCTCGAATGTCGCACAGATGTCACACCTATGGCGCGTCTGTTCGAATTATGGTGAACTCAAGTTTCGAGCGGTGCAGAAGTCAACCAGCCCGTGTGAAAACTGCGAGGCATTGTCCGACCGACCCGAATTTTGAGCCCTATCGTCAAGGGGAGCGAGAAAAATCGCGAATTTCCCTTATCTGTGGGGCGTCGCAGAGGCGCGGTGTTGATTATCTCTAAGCAAAAATATAATAGCGGGTGAGTCCGATTGGAGACTTTACCATGCCCATGACATTCGCGATCAGCGGCCCAGTCCCTCGCTTCGTCAAGATTATTCGTATTTGTGATCGCCTCCGCGAAAGACATATCCGAGGCGCGGGCGGCAAGATGAGCCAGCGGCGGACTTTGGCCCGCCTACAAAAATTTACTCGGATGCGGCGCGAAGAATGCCCCAGTTTAATCGGCTATGCTTTGTGCGGGCCTCAATCGAACGCGGGGCTTTGCAGTGACGAGAGTTAGAACAGCCACATAACGAACTTCACTACCGCGTATAAAGCCACGAGCCAAATAATTATGCCAGCGACGCCCCGCAGCATTTTCATCCTTCGGCTCTTTTTTTGATTTATCTCTAAAAGCGCCGTCACCTCCTGCTGTCTCTCAAATGACTCGCCAATGCAGATGGCGGCGGCGACATAGTTGGCGAGCTTAAAATTGCGCCAGTAGTCATCTGCTGTATTGTTGATTTCGTCACGAATATATTGCGGAATCCCGCTTTTGTTCAACTCGGCTAGCCGCTCTCGTTCGCTCGCAGTTAGTAAATCCGAAAAGCGAACAAAAAACCTGCTCATCATTGCCGCCTTGCGATCTCGAAGGGCGTAGCACGGTCGCTCGGCGAAGGGAATCGGGCGCGTACGCGCGGCACGCCTCTTAGCAAAAAGGCCGCGTCTGCGGCCAAGGACTCACGTTTTACAACGTCTCTCAAAACTCACGGTTTTTGACGCGTTTTCGCGTGTGGCGAATATCTTGCCCTTTGCGACATTTCCGTCCGGACTTTGACCGCTGCGACCACCCCAACAATGAGAGCCAAATGTCGCCGTCAGGCGGTCATCCCGCCGCGCCGCATGTCGGTGAGGACGATCGACAGCGGCCGGCGACCGGAAGGGCCGAGACCTGCATCACGCCGCTCGAGCCTGTCGGCCTTTATCTTCGCGCGCCTCGAGCCGGACGCGGGCAGCCGAGTGAGGGGCGGCGCTTCAAGTCGCGACAAAACCGACGCGCCTCACCCCCTCGCGTTCCAGAAATCCGCCTGCAAGGCCGCCGCCTCGTCCTCGAGCAGCGGGCCGACGACCTCGGTCGGGCGCTGCCCGGCCTTGAACACGACCTCGCACGGCAGATCGAGGGTCGGGTTCTCCTCGTGCGCCCCGGTCTCAGCTTTCAGCGCCTTCTCCGTCTGCCCATAGACCACGCGCCCGATTCCGGCCCAGTAGATCGCGCCCGCGCACATCGCGCAGGGCTCGGCGGAGGTGTAGAGCGTGCAGCGGGCGAGGAACTCGAGGTCGTAGGCGCGCGCGGCGCGGGATGCGAGCAGGCGCTCGGCGTGGGCGGTGCGGTCGCGGCCCTCGCTCGTGAACCCGTTGCCCTGCTCCATCAGGAGCTTGCCCTCGCCGTCGGCGAGCGCCGAGCCGAACGGATGGTCTCCCCCCTCGCGGGCGCGACGCGCGACGTCGAAGGCCCGGCGCAGCAGCGCCTCGTCGTAGGGGCGAAGAGCGGTCATCGAGCGGGTCTCCGCGTGGGGGGGTCCCGTCCGATAGCACAACCGGTTTCCCCCGGGCAGCCCGACCGTAACAGGCGCCGCCTGGAGTTTTCGTCGAACTCGACGCGGCGTCGCGTTGAGAATAGAAATATCGTCCGCCGCCCTGCTGTTTCGATCAGTCTTTACCCGTTCAGATGCGGAGGCCCTCATGCCGAAGACGACGATCGCCGACCTCATGGCCGAAACGCTCGCCAGCGCCGGGGTACAGCGGATCTGGGGCGTAACTGGGGACAGTCTGAACGGCTTCAACGACAGTCTGCGCCGACTTCGCAAAATCGACTGGATGCATGTGCGCCACGAGGAAGTCGCGGCCTTCGCCGCCGGCGCCGAGGCCGCGCTGACCGGAAATCTCGCGGTCTGCGCTGGAAGTTGCGGCCCGGGCAATCTGCACCTCGTCAATGGGCTCTTCGACTGCCATCGCAGCCACGCGCCGGTCCTCGCCATCGCGGCGCAAATTCCCTCCTCCGAAATCGGCCTCGGCTATTTCCAGGAGACCCATCCGCAGGAATTGTTCAGAGAGTGCAGCCATTTCGCGGAGCTGATCTCGACGCCGGCGCAGATGCCGGAAGTGCTGCACCGCGCGATGCGCACGGCGATCGGCAAACGAGGCGTCGCGGTTGTCGTGATCCCCGGCGACGTCGCCCTGGCCGAGGCGCCGGCGGGCGCAACCGGCGCCTGGCCGCCCCTCGCCCAGCCTCGCCTCCTGCCGGCCGACGCGGACCTCGACCGTCTCGCCGCGCTCCTCGATGGTTCGCAGCGCGTCACGCTGCTCTGCGGCAGCGGTTGCGCGGGCGCGCATGACGAGGTGGTGTCGATTGCCCGCACGCTCGCGGCGCCTGTCGTGCATGCGCTCCGCGGCAAGCAGCATGTGGAATGGGACAATCCGTTCGATGTCGGAATGACCGGCCTTATCGGCTTCTCGTCGGGCTATCAGGCGATGCTGGACTGCGATGCGCTTTTGATGCTGGGCACGGATTTTCCGTATCGTCACTTCTATCCCGCCAAGGCGAAAATCGTGCAGGTGGATCGCGACCCGGGCGCCCTCGGCCGCCGGGTCCAACTGGACCTCGGCGTCGTCGGCGATGTCGCGGAGACGCTGCGGGCGCTGGCGCCGCGGTTGAAGGCAAGGACCGATCAGCGCTTCCTCGAGGCAGGCCGCAAACATTATGCGAAGGCGCGAGAAAGTCTCGACGACCTGGCGAGGCCCTCGGCCCCGGGTCGCCCGATCCATCCGCAATATCTGACGAAGCTCGTCAGCGAACTGGCGGCGGATGACGCGATCTTCACGGCCGATGTCGGGACGCCGACCGTCTGGGCGGCGCGCTATCTCACGATGAACGGCAAACGGCGGTTGATCGGGTCGTTCAATCACGGCTCGATGGCCAACGCGCTGCCGCAGGCGATCGGCGCCCAGGCGGCGTTTCCGGGCCGGCAGGTCGTCTCGCTGTCGGGCGACGGCGGCTTCAGCATGCTGATGGGCGACTTCATCTCGCTGACCCAGCTTGGCCTGCCGGTGAAGGTCGTCATCTATCACAACGGGGTGCTCGGCTTCGTTGCCATGGAAATGATGGCCGCCGGCTATCTCGACACGAGCACGGATTTGAAAAATCCGGATTTTGCCGCCATGGCGAACGCGATGGGCGTCAAGGGCTTCAGGGTCGAACAGTCGGCGGACCTCGAACCGGCGCTGAGGGAGGCCTTCGCCCACCCGGGCCCGGCTCTCATCGACGCCATGACGGCCAAGCAGGAATTGGCCATGCCGCCGAAGATTGAGCTGGAACAGGCAAAGGGCTTCAGCCTTTTTGCGCTAAAAGCCATCTTAAGCGGCCGGGGCGACGAGGTGGTCGCGCTCGCGGAAACAAATCTCTTTCGCTGATTGGGCGAACCCGCGGTCGATGATCGCGGCGCCCGCGATCCATAGGGCGTCCGCGGGGACGCCCGTCTGTCGACGCTCCGATCGCAAACGGAGAGGCCGCGCCTCGACGCCGGCCCTTGCCTTTTTCTTGGGCGTCAACAGCCTAAGGGCCTGATGCGAAATAACCGCTTTAGCCGATGCCGCGCTCGCGCGAACTGGATGGCATGGGGTTGCGGGCGCGAACCAGCCCCATGGCTGGGAGAGAGTTAGTATCCGCGGGCGCTCTGTTGCTTGAGCTTCTTAATTCTATGGCGTTGGTAAAGGTCGATCTCTCGGGACAGCGGCGTATTACGATGAAATCCGAGGTGTGTTATTGAGACTAGATTGGCGTTCTGGGTTTGTGGGCCGCCGATATCGAGGCAGCAGATTATGCCTCCTTCGTCTCCAGTATAAAATACGTCGATTACGTTGCACCTTTCCGGAATAGTCATCTCCGGAGACTTTTCCGCCAACAATCGGATGAGGCTTTGTGGGAGCCTCGCTTCGATTGGAACGACTGTCTTCAGTTTTTCCAAGAGGAAGTTGGTTTTCTCAAGATCGTCGATCATCAATAGTCCTTGGCTAGACGAGGTCCGTATTTTGAGAGGGACGGGCTGGGTTGCATCGAACTATGTTTGGCGGAAATCGGGGAAATCGTGTAATTCCACTCGCCGTGGAAGCTGTCATGCTCAAGGTTGATGGAGGCCATTTCCCTATCGGAGACCTTTATGCCTTTAGGATACTTGTTTTCGTCGAGGCAGCAGTGGACGTTGAGGCCCGTTCGGGTCCTGGTTGAGCCGATCAGTTGGATGATGACCTGATGACTGATAAGAGGCTTGGCGCGCCAATTTTGAGTAATGAACGCGAACAGCTTGTGCTCGATACGGTTCCACTTGCTGGTGCCGGGGGGATGGTGAGCGACAGTGATGGCAAGGCCGGTCTCGTTGGCGAAGACCTGAAGCTCACGCTTCCATAGTCGGACACGAGCCCCATTGCTGCCCCCGCAATCCGCAGTGATCAAAAGACTGGTTGCACCGAGATAACGCTTCTGCCCCAAGGCGCGCCACCAGCGGCGGATGCTCTCGACCGCAAAAGCAGCCGTGTCGTGATCTATGCCGAGATTTACCCAGCCCGTATTCGTCGCAAGATCGTAAACGCCATAGGGCGCAACCTTGCCGAGTTGAGGGATTTGGAAATCGTGAACCCGCACCGCTTGCGGCCTTCCCTTCGGCCGTAGCTCGCGTCCGCCATTCTTGAAGTCGCCGACCAGCTCTTTTTTCTTGGTGTCGACGGAGATCGCTGGCTGGCTCGTGCTTTGGAAGTCTTTGATCTTCTGGTTGATGTGTTCGAATTGGGCGTCGCGATCCGGATGCCTCGCCCCCTCAAGGGTTTTCTTGTTGGCCTGAAGGCTGAACCCCAGGTCCCGGAGCAAGCGGCCGACCAATTTTTGACTGGCCGTATAGCCGCGATCAGCCAACGCCCGGACGAGGTGGCGCTGACTCTTGCTCACCCAGAGCAGCGCCGCTTCGGGATCGCCACGGATCGCAGATTGCACAAGGTCTCCAAGCGCCTCCACGAGGCCAGCCTCTGTCTCGGTCTTTGGCTTGCGACCGCCGCCGGGACGACGGATGCGGCCGATCAGCGGGCCATGTGCGTTCCGCAAATCCGAGAGGCCGCGCCCGATCGTGCTACGCGCAATGCCGGTGGCCTCGTAGACAGCAGCCAAGCCGCCACGCCCTGCGGTTTGAGCCTCGTTCGCCGCGAACAGGCGACGAGAACGTTCGTTTAGATGGAGAGAAACTCCCTCATACCGCATCCTGATGGCGGCAACGTCTATCATCTTCGTCGACTCGATCTCATCGAGCAAAAGAATCATACCCTGCCCATCCCGTCCAGAGCCGGCCAGAAAATAAGCGCCGCGCCGCCAGATCGATTCAGATATTTTGTCTCAGGCCCTAAGCGCATGCCCGCCAATTCATTTGACACGGAGGCGCGGCGCGATAGGGTTCGGACAAACGCAACATCGGCGCGGTTCTTGCGTACTCCGGGCCAAGTCCGGCGGGTTTGGGAGCGAGGATTTGTCGAGGTGAAGGCTGAAGCTCCCCCGCGACTGAAGCTTGTGGGCGTCAGCAAGTCGTTCCCGGGCGTCCGCGCCAACGACGACGTCAATCTGACGGTCAAGCCCGGCGAAGTCCATGCGCTGCTCGGCGAGAACGGCGCCGGCAAGTCGACGCTCGTCAAGATGATCTACGGCGTCCTCGCCCCTGACGACGGCCAGATCATTTTCGACGGCGCGCCCGTGCGCATCTCCAACCCGCGCGCCGCGCGCCGCCTCGGCATCGGCATGGTGTTCCAGCACTTCTCGCTGTTCGAGGCGATGACGGTGCTCGAGAACATCGCGCTCGGCCTCGACAGCCGCCTCTCCTCGCGCGAACTTCTCGCCGAGTTCAACCGGGTCCTCGAAGCCTACCATCTCAAGCTCGACCCGCGCCGGATCGTCTCGACCCTCAGCGTCGGCGAGCGCCAGCGCATCGAGATCGTGCGCGCGCTGATCCTGAACCCGCGCCTCCTCATCATGGACGAGCCGACCTCGGTCCTGACGCCGCAGGAGGTCGAGCAATTGTTCGAGACGCTGAGGCATCTCGCGTCGAGCGGCTGCTCGATCCTCTACATCTCCCACAAGCTGCACGAGATCGTCGCGCTCTGCGACACCGCGACGATCCTGCGCGCAGGCAAGGTGGTGGCGGCCTGCGACCCAAAGCGCGAAACCTCGCGCTCGATGGCGGAAATGATGATCGGCGCGAACCTGAAGGAAATCGCCAAGCCCGAAGGCCGCGCGTTCGGCCCGCCCAAGCTCGAGGCGCACGGCCTCAGCATCGAGAAGCCAAGCGAATTCGGCGTCGCGCTGCACGGCGTCGCGCTGATCGTGCGCGAGGGCGAGATTTTCGGCGTCGCCGGCGTCGCCGGCAACGGGCAGAACGAGCTTTTGAGCGCGATGAGCGGCGAAACGCTGGCGGAGCGTTCCGAAGCGATCCTCCTCGCAGGCGAGGCGGTCGGGCGGCTCGGCGTCACCGAGCGGCGCAATCTCGGACTGTGCGCCGTGCCCGAGGAGCGCAACGGCCATGCCGCGGTCGGCGAGTTTTCGCTGACCGACAACGCCTCGCTCACCGGCCGCGACCGAATGGAGCTTGTAAGCTACGGCCTCATCGACCCCGGCAAGGCGACCGAATACGCCACCGAGGTCATCAGCGCTTTCACCGTGAAGGCGACCGGGCCGAATGCGCTGGCCGGCTCGCTCTCCGGCGGAAATCTGCAGAAGTTCATCATGGGCCGCGAGATCCTGCAGCGTCCCGAGGCGCTCGTCGTCTGCCAGCCGACATGGGGCGTCGACGCGGGCGCCGCGGCGGCCATCCATCAGGCGATCGTCGATCTCGCCGCGCGCGGCTCGGCGGTGCTGGTCATCTCGCAGGACCTCGACGAACTCCTGACGCTCTGCGACACGCTCGCGGTCATCAACCTGGGCCGGATGTCGAAGCCGCTCAAGGTCGGAGAGGTCTCGATCGAGGAGATCGGGCTGCTCATGGGCGGCGTGCACGGCGACCCGTCGGCGACGGTCGAAATGACAGAGCATCTGCATGCGCATCCGATTTGAAAAACGGCTGACGCCGAGCCGCTTCATGCTGGTCGCGACGCCGATCGCCTCGGTCCTGCTGACGATGCTGCTCGGGGCGATCATCTTCGAACTCATCGGCTTCGACGGGCCGCACGCGATTTACGAGACCTTCATCACCCCGATCGTCGCCTCCTACAAATGGCAGGACGTCCTGACCAAGGCCGCGCCACTAATCATGATCGCGCTCGGCCTCTCGCTCGGCAATCAGGCGAAGATCTGGAACATCGGCGCCGAGGGGCAGTACATCATCGGCGCGCTGGCCGGCGCCGGCGTCGCCTTCATGTTGCCGAACGCGCAAGGCTTCTGGATCATCCCCTTGATGATTGTCGCAGGCGTCGCGGGAGGCGCGTTCTGGGCGGCGATCCCGGCTTTCCTCAGGACGCGCTACCGGGTGTCGGAAGTGCTCTCGAGCCTGATGCTCGTCTATGTCGCGCTTCAGGTGCTGAACTACCTCATCGGCGGCCCTTGGAAGGACCCGAACGGCCACAACTTTCCGCAAACCCCGCCGTTCACGCCCGCGCAGCAGCTGCCGCACGTGCTGCCGGGAACAGTCATCCCGCCGGGCTTCGTCGTCGCCATCGTTCTCACGCTCGTCTTCTGGCTTTTGGCCACGCGCTCGGTCTATGGCTTTTCGGTGCGAACTGTCGGCGCGGCGCCGAATGCGGCCCGATATGGGGGCTTCGACGCCTCCCGCACGGTGTGGTCGACGATGATGATCAGCGGCGGCATGGCGGGGCTCGCCGGCATTCTCGAGGCCATGAGCCAGCTCGGCCAGATCAACCTCGGATTTCCTTCCGGCTACGGCTTCACGGCGATCATCGTTTCCTTCCTCGGCCGGCTGCATCCAATCGGCGTCTTTCTCGCCGGCCTCATCCTCGCGGTCACTTATGTCGGAGGGCAGGTCGCCCAGACGGTCGTGCATGTGCCGAACGCGACCGCGGGCATCTTCCAGGCGACGATGCTATTCTTCATTCTCGCCAGCGACATTCTTGTCCGCTATCGCCTGCGCATCATTCGCGATGCGCCGAGAGCCAAGCCCGTCGCGGCGGGAGCGTCCGCATGACTCTCGCCTTCATCATCGACGCGCTTGTCACCGTGGTCGGCGTGACGACGCCGATCCTGTTGGCTGCGACCGGCGAACTCGTCGCCGAGAAGAGCGGCGTCATCAACCTCGGCGTCGAAGGCATGATGCTGGTCGGCGCGATCACCGCCTTCGCCATCGCCTTCGATTTCGGTCCGGACCTCGGCGATTTCGCGCCGTGGGCAGCCGTCCTCTCAGCCGCGCTCGCGGGCGCCGCCGCGTCGATGCTGTTTGCGGTGCTGGCGCTGACGCTCGGGTCCAATCAGGTCGCGACTGGCCTTGCCTTGACGATCTTCGGCATCGGCCTCTCCTCGCTGATCGGCGCGGGCTATGTCGGCATGACCGTGCCCTCGTTCGACTCGGTCTTTCCCGATTCGCTCGCCGCCGACCCGGTCGGAAGGGTTCTCTTCGGCTACAGCCCGCTCGTCTATTTTGCGCTCTTCATGGTGTTTGCGGTCGGATGGTTTCTGAACCGCACGCGCGCGGGCCTCATCCTGCGCGCGGTCGGCGAGAACGACATCTCCGCCCATTCGATCGGCTATCCGGTGCTCACCATCCGCTATGCGGCGATCGCCTTCGGCGGCGCGCTCGCCGGAATCGCGGGCTCGTATTTCTCGATGGTGATCACGCCGATGTGGGCGGAGCAGATGACGGCGGGTCGCGGCTGGATCGCGCTCGCGCTCGTCGTCTTCTCCGGCTGGCGCGCCGGCCGGCTGCTGCTCGGCGCGTATTTCTTCGGCATCCTGATGACGCTCGAACTCTATGCGAAGGCCTCGGGCTTCTCCTTCCTGCCGTCGCAATTCTGGGCCGCGATGCCTTACATCATGGCGGTGGTCGTGCTGGCGCTCATCTCGGCCCGCGGCGTCGCGGGCAGCGAGGCGCCGGCCTGCCTCGGCCGTCCCTTCATGCCGAACGCTTGAGGAAACGACAACCACGAACAAGGAGGAAACCACATGAGCCTCGTCACCCGGCGCGGCTTCGTCCAAACCGCCGCCGCGGGCCTCGCCCTGCCCGCCTTTGGCCGCAACGCCTTCGCCGCCGAACCGCTCAAGGTCGGCTTCGTCTACCTCGGTGCGATCGGCGACTATGGCTGGACGTGGTCCCACGAAAAGGGCCGCAAGGCGATGGTCGACGCGCTCAAGGGCCAGGTCGTCGCCAACTATGTCGAGAACGTGAAGGAGGACGCGAGCGCGATCCCGATCATGAAGGACCTCGCCCAGCAGGGTAACAAGCTCATCTTCACGACCTCCTACGGCTACATGGATCAGACCCTCGAGGCCGCCAAGGCGTTTCCCGACGTCAAGTGGGAGCACTGCACCGGCTACAAGCGCGCCGACAACGTCGGCACCTACAATTCGCGCTTCTATCAGGGCCGAGCGGTCACGGGCGCAATCGCCGGCATGATGAGCAAGACCGGCGTGATCGGCTATGTGGGGTCGTTCAAGATCCCCGAAGTCGTGATGGGCGTGAACGCCTTCACGCTTGCCGCGCAGGCCGCCAATCCGAAGATCACGACCAAGCTCGTGATGATCGACACCTGGTTCGACCCGGCCAAGGAGGCCGCGGCGGCCGAGACGCTCGCCAATCTCGGCTGCGACGTCATCGCCCAGCACGTCGACAGCCCGGCGGTGTTGCAGGTCTGCGAGAAGCGCAAGATCTACGGCTTCGGCTACGGCGCCGACATGTCGCGTTTCGCGCCGAAAGCGCATCTGACGGCGAGCCTCGACCTTTGGGGCCCCTATTACATCTCGCGCGCCAAGGCGGTCATCGATGGAACCTGGAAGCCGGACGACACGTGGTGGGGCATGAAGGAGGGAATCCTCGCCATGGCGCCCTACAACAAAGCCGTGCCGGACAACGTGCGCGCCGCGGCCGACAAGATCATCGCCGGCACCAAGGACGGAAGCTACGACGTCTTCACCGGCCCCATCGCCGACCAGTCGGGCAAGGAGCGCGTGCCCGCGGGCGAGCGCATGAAGGACGCCGACCTCCTGGTGATGGACTGGTACGTCAAGGGCGTGCAGAGCTGAATCCCACGCGGTGGCGACGGCAGGCTCTTGGGGCATGGTTCTTGCGTCGAGATTCTTATGCCCGGGGTTCAGCGCCTGTTTCAAAAGCAGTTCCTCATCCTGAGGCGCCTTTTGCGGTACGCAAAAGGCCTCGAAGGATGCTCCAGGAGGCGTCGAACGGCGCGTTCTGGAACGTCCCTCCGCTTCGCTCAGGGCAGGCTCTTCGAGGCCGCTTCGCGGCGCCTCAGGACGAGGACACAGGATTTTGGATCAGCCGCTCAGCGCATCACGCGTCCCACAAGAAAAGGAGAACAATGTGAGTTTCCTCACACGCCGGAATTTCGTGAAGGGCGCGGCCGCCGGGCTGGCGGCGCCGGCGCTCTTGCGCAGCGCGCGCGCCGCCGAGCCGCTCAAGGTCGGCTACATCTATCTGGGGCCGATCGGCGACTACGGCTGGACCTGGGCGCACGAGAAGGGCCGCAAGGCGATGGTCGACGCGCTCAAAGGTCAGGTCGTCGCCGACTATGTCGAGAACGTGAAGGAAGACGCGAGCGCCGTGCCGATCCTCAAGGATCTCGCCCAGCAAGGCCACAAGCTCATTTTTGCGACCTCCTACGGCTACATGGATCAATGCGTCGAGGTCGCCAAGCAGTTCCCGGACGTCAAGTTCGAGCATTGCACCGGCTACAAGCACGCCGACAATCTCGGCACCTACAACTCGCGTTTCCACCAGGGCCGCGCGGTCGAGGGCACGATCGCCGGACTGATGTCGAAGACCGGCACGATCGGCTATCTCGGCTCGTACAAGGTGCCGGAAGTCGTGCTCGGCGTGAACGCCTTCACGCTCGCCGCGCAGGCGCAGAACCCGAAGATCACCACCAAGCTCGTGATGATCAATTCGTGGTTCGACCCCGCCAAGGAGGCGGCCGCCGTGCAGACGCTGGCGAACCTCGGCTGCGACGTCATCGCCCAGCACACCGACAGCCCGGCCGGACTGCAGGTCTGCGAGCAGCGCAAGGTGTGGTGCTTCGGCCAGGGCGCGGACATGAAGAGATTCGCGCCGAAGACCCAGCTCACCGCGATCGAGGACATCTGGGGCCCCTATTACCTCTCGCGCGCCAAGGCGATGCTCGACGGCTCGTGGAAGCCCGACGACGCCTGGTGGGGCATGAAGGAGGGCACGGTCGTCATCTCGCCCTACAGCAAGGCGATGCCCGACAACGTCAAGGCCGCCGCCGACAAGGTGATCGCCGGCTGGAAGGACGAGAGCTATGACGTCTTCGCCGGCCCGATCATGGATCAGTCCGGCAAAGAGCGCCTGCCCAAGGGAGAGCGGATGAAGGACGCCGACCTCGCGGTGATCGACTGGTACGTGAAGGGCGTGCAGAGCTGAGCCACGCGTTCCAGTCCCCTCTCCCCGCCCCAGCGGGGAGAGGGTTACGGGTGAGGGGCGGAGCGATGCGCGGACTGCGGCTGAACGAAGCGCGCCGAGCGCGCGGGCTGCGCCAAGACCAGACTGGGCCGAACGCCAGCTTTGGCGGCGACTTCGAAACCGCCTTCTCGGCGGGTTCAAATTCGTTCGGCAGGAGCCGATCGGTCCCTATTTTGCCGACTTCGTTTGCCGCGAGGAAAGACTTGTCGTCGAGGTCGACGGCGCGACTTATTCGTCCGATGATGAGCGCCGTCGCGATGCGCAGCGGGAAGAGTTTTTGCGCGATCGGGGCTATCGCGTGGCTCGGTTCGACAACGAGGAAATCCACCGCAACATTGACGGCGTCTTGGACACGATCCTGGCGACGCTGGAGCGGCGGTCGACGTTGTAACCGACTGCGGCCAATCGCCCTGCCCCTCACCCCGGCCCTCTCCCCGCTGGGCGAGGAGAGGGAGTCGGCTCGCGCCGCCCCCTCACCCCTGACCCCTCTCCCCAAGGGAGAGGGGAATCACGCCGCCAGGTCATGGGGGGACCCACGCGTCAAAGCGGCTATGGAGACGGATGCAGATTCAAGTTCGCTCCGCTCTATGGGCTGGCCAGAATCTCCGTGAGCGCTTCGATCAGCCTGCGGATCTCAGGTTCCGAGCCGACGGTGATCCGCAGGTAATCGGAGATCCGCGGCGCCGGGAAACGGCGCACCAGAACTGCGCGCTCGCGCAGCGCCGCCGACAGAAACGCGCCGTCATGGTCGGGATGGCGCGCGAAGACGAAATTCGCGCTGGACGGCAGGACCTCGAACCCAATGGCGACCAACTCCGCGGTCAGGACGGCGCGGATTTTCATGATCGCCGCCCGCGTTTTCTGAAAATGCGCGTCGTCCTCCACTGCGGCTGCCGCGCCGGCCTGAGCAGGCCGCCCCAGAGGGTAGGAATTGAAGCTGTCCTTCACGCGGGTCAGGGCCTCGATCAGGCCGGCGTCGCCGAGCGCGTAGCCGACGCGAAGACCGGCGAGCGCCCGCGATTTCGACATGGTCTGCACAACCAGGAGATTCGGATGGTCGCGGATCAGGGGAACAGCGGTTTCGCCGCCGAAATCGACATAGGCCTCGTCGAGGACAACGGGCGCGTCGCTCCGGGCGGCGACCAACCGCTCGATGTCTCGCAGCGGCAGGGCGACGCCCGTCGGGGCGTTGGGGTTGGCGATGATAACGGGGCCGGCGCGATCGAAATAGTCGGAGACTTGAATCCGCATCTCGGCGTCGAGCGGAAGCGTCTCGTAGTCAATGCCCAGAAGCCTGCACCATACCGGATAGAAACTGTAGGTCACGTCCGGAAAGAGGACCGGCGCCCGCTGCTTCAGGAGCGCGGCGAAGGCGTGGGCGAGAACTTCGTCCGACCCGTTTGCGACAAAGACCTGTTCGGACGAGACACGATGATAGGCGGCCAGCGTTTCGCGCAAGCGCGTCGCTTGCGTATCGGGATAGAGCCGCAGCGCATCGGATCCGGCGGCGCGCACAGCTTCGATGGCGCGCGGGGACGGGCCGAACGGACTTTCGTTGGTGTTCAGCTTCACGACGCCCGCGATTTGGGGCTGCTCGCCCGGAACATAGGGCGAGAGATTTCGCGCAAGCTCGGTCCAATAGCGGGTCACGCTCAAACGCCTCACGGGATCATTAGGCCAGCGCGCCCATGAAAACGGGCGGATTGGCGCGGAAAGGCCTGCTCATAGCTTCGGCCGGGCCGTGCGTACAGCCTCAAAGGATCTACGCCAGTTCGTGCACCCGCGCCTCCGGGCAGACGCGCTTTGCGATCTCGGCGAGATGGAGATGGTGGGTGAAGTAGATCACCTGCCCCACGCGCCCCATGTCGGCGAACAGGCGAAGCGCCTCCTCGGCGCGGAAATGGTCGAACGTCTCCATGATGTCGTCGGCGACGAAGGGCGCCGGCGCCCGCGCCTTCGCCAGTTCGTGATAGCCCGCGACGCGCAGCGCGAGATAGAGCTGGAAGCGCGCGCCCTTCGATAATTGCTCCGCCGTCTTCGAGCCGCCGTCGGCGCCGAGCGCGATCAAGGTTTCGCTCTCGCAGTTCGGCTCGGCGGTCAGTCCGCGATAGGCGCCGCGGCTGATCTCGGAGAAGGCCTTCGACGCGCGCTCCATCATCGCGCCGCGATGCCGGTCGCGATAAAGCGCGAGCGCCGCCTCGGCCGCAGCGACCCCTGCGCGCAATGTCAGGTATCGCAGCGCCCCGTCCTTGATCTCCTCGAGGATCGTGCGCCGCCGCTCCTCGATCCGCGCGACCGCGTCGTCGCCGCCGACTGCGTCGAGCCTGCGAGACGCCTCGCGGAAGGCAGCGAAGCTTTCGGCGTTCGCCTGGACGTCGTCGGCCTCGCGCGTCTTAAGCGCGCTGAGCTCCTGCTCCAGGCCCATTCGGTCCGCGCACTCGAGCGCCGCCCGCGCCGCCTCGAACGACGCGGCCATGTTCGCGGCGATGATGGCGCGCGTCTCCCTGCCCGCCGCCTCGCGCAAGTCGTCGCGCCGCCTGCAGTCCGCGAGTTTCGTGACGACATCGGCGAGGTCATCGACCGCAAAGAACGCCGTCATCGCCGAGGCGAGCTTCGCGTTCACTTTGAGCGCGCCGACGATCTCGGCAAGCTTCTCCTGCACGGCCTGAAGCGCCTTCGTCTTCTCCTTGCGCCGCCGTGCGTTCTCGCGCGCCTGCGCGACCCGCGCCTCGATGTCGTCGGCTTGAGCCGCAGGGTCGTCGCCATCCGCATCGAGGCCAAGCGCCTTCGCGACGCCTACGATCTCGGCCGCGAACAGCCGTCGATCGCGCTCCATCGCGTCGATGCGGTGGTCGAGTTCGACGCAATCTTTCAGGGCGACCCTGAGTTCGTCGAGCGCCTTCACCGCCTGCCGCACGGCGTTCAGCGCCGGCTCGGCCTCATTCTCGCCGAGCCACGAGGCGGCGCAGGCTTCGCGCCACGCGGCGCGCCAGCGCGCGTCCTCATCCGCCGCGGCCTTGAGCTTCGTCTCCGCGCGAGCGGCGTCGGCGCGCCGCTCCCTGGCCTTCTGCCGCAGGCTTTCGAGTTTTGCTTCTTCAGCGACCGCGCGTTCCGCCGTGTCGATCAGGACCTCCATGTCGGCGTCCGGATCGTGAAGGATTGACGCGCCGCGCAGAGCCCCGGTCAAGCCCTCGCGCGTGCGCTCGCCCACGTCGTACACGCGACGCATGGCCTCCTTCGTTTCACGCAACGCGGCGATTACGCCCAGCGCTTCGTCGCGGCGCATGCGCCACGCATCGAGAAAGGCCAAGGGCTCGCGTCCTGCGGGCGGAGGCGCCGGCATGGCGGCTGCGATCTCGCGAACGAGCGCGCGGAGGGAATTGTCGGCCGCGTCCAGATCGCTCTTTACGCGCGCGCATTCCGCCTCGACGCCGGCGAGCTTGATCGCCCGTTCCCGCGCGCCGGCGAGTTCCCGGGCGTTGGCGATCCGGGCCGCTCCGGCCGCGTCGTCGCGCCGCATAGCGGCTTCGAACGCGTCGGCGGTCGTGAGACTCAGCGTCGAGCGATGGCTCGACCATGCCGCCTCGCGCGCAGACCGCAGCTCCGCGGCGACGTCGTCGCCGACGACGTCGGCAAGCGCGGCGACAGCGGCTTCGGCTTTCAGCCGTTCGGCCTCGCGCGTCTTCTCCGCAAGCGCGAGAGCATGCTGCTGATGCGCGCTCTGCATTTGCACGAGGCGCCCGCGCAGCGCGGCAATCTCGGCTTCGCTCGGAACGGCGATCAGCGCCAGCGCCTCGGGATCGCCGCTCCACGGCGCGAGCGCCGCCATGGCAGCCTTGAGCTTGCGCGCGTCCTTGTCCATGTCCGCCCGCATCGCCCGGAGGCGCGCGGCCGAATCGTCGCGTCGCGCCGCGTGCAGGCGCGTCTTCAAGGTTTCGATCGTCGGGCCGCCGCCGTCGGACGGGGGCGCCTCCTCGAGCGCCTCGGCAAGGGCGCCGTTCGCCTCGTCCCGCGCGGTTCGCGCGGCTTCGAGCTTCGTCAGGACGCCCGAGCGCGCGGCTATGAGGTCTTCGAGCGCGCCGACCGTGCGCACAGGCAGAATGAGCCTATCCGGCTCGCGTTCGCCGGGCCTGCCCAGCCGGCGCAGGATTTCGGCGACCGCGCCGCGCTTGCCCGCCAGTTCTCCCTGGCGGACCGGAATGTCCTTGGCGCTCACGTATCGGCTGCGCAGTTCGCGCCAGCCGTCGACGCGATGGGCGACCGCGAGCGCAGCTGCGTCCTCGCGGATCTGATCCAGTTCATCGGAGAGCGTCCTGATCGCCGTCTCCGCGGCCTCCTTTTGCGCTAAGAGCTTGATCGCCTCGGCCTCGAGCCGCGCGACCTCTTCGCTCCAGCCCGCAGGCGGCGTCGGCAGATCGGCGAGCGGCTGAAGGCGCGCTTCGGCGTCACTGAGGCCCGCCAGATGCGGCAGCGCCGTAAGCAGGCGCTGGATGGCGTCGGAGCGCGCGCGGCGTTCGCTGAGAGCCTTTGCCGCAGCTTCGTAGGCGGCCTTCGCGTCGTCGCGCTGGCGAATCAATTCGGCGTAGGTCGATGCGAGCGTGTCGGCCTTGTCGCGCGCCTCCTTCAGCGCCTCGAGCTCGCGCTTCTTCTCCGCAAGCTCCGTCTTCGAGGCGCGCGGCTTGAAGAACCGATGCGCCTCATCGCGCAAAGAATCGAGCCGCCCGCTCATTTCCGCAAGTCCCGCGCTGGCGGAGAAGAGCAGCTGCCCGAGATCGCCGCGGCTCGCGAGGATCGCCTCGCCGCCCTTCTCGAGGCTCTCGTCGTCGAGCGAGAACATCATGCGGAAGGCCGCGCGATCGACGCCCGCGAGTTCCGACTTGATGAGCGTCTCGTCGAGCGGACGATTCTCATGATCGACGAGGCTGTTCTTGTCGCGCTTGAGCCGCGCGACTTCATGAAACTTGCCCTTGAGCTCGAGCCGCGCGCCGACCCGCATCGCGCTATAGGCGTGCCAGTTCGCCCGCGTCTCCGCCGCTCCATAGGGCGATTGCTTCTCGATGCCGAACAGGAGATCGAGGATCGCCGCGGCCGCGGTCGACTTGCCGGCTTCGTTGAGGCCGTAGACGATGTGAAAGTCCGCTTGCCCCGCGGGCTTGTCGCCGAAATCGAGCGAATAGCCGCTGAACCGGCCGTAGCGGGCGAGATCGAGCCGGGCGATCCTCACGCGGGCCGCTCCGCGCCGGCGGCGCGCAGATGGGCGAGCACGTTCTCCGCCCCCTCACTCGCAACGCCGTGAAGCATTCGCTCGAAGTCTTCCGCCTCGCGTCCGAACAGGTCCTCCCGCAGGCCCGCCGGCAGATGTCCCCGCAAATCCTCCGCGATCTCGCGCAATTCGTCGTGGAACGCCTTCGACTGCGCGACTTCGCTCTCCATCAAGGCCCGCAGCTCGGCGGTCGGATCGCTCGCGGGCGGGCCCATGACCGCGTGCGGCTCGGCGCAGCGAAGCTCGATCTTGTCGATCCAGGTCTTGCCGATCGAGGCGCCGATCGCCCGCGTCTCCTCCATCAGCCGGTCGGGGTCCGAGCGCAGCCGCCAGGCGAGCGGCGTCGCCCCGGCGAGCCGCACGCGCGCGACGAGATGCTCGCTCGACGCGCGGGCCCGCGCGGCTTCCAGCGCCGCCTCGATCCGCTTCAGAATCGCGCGCCAGTCCTCGACTCCGCCGACGTCGGCCTCGATGCGCTGAAATTCGGCGACGCTGGTGAACCGCTCTTCGAGCGCGAGTGCGCGATCGTCGCCGATCGTGACCAGGGTCGCCGACTTCGGTCCCGCCTCGTTCACGTCGCGCCCCTGCGGATTGCCCGGCATGACGATCGTCGCGCCGCCTCGTTCGACGGAACGCTGATGGATGTGGCCGAGCGCCCAATACTGGAAGCCGTGGTCCTGCAGCTCCGTCGGCGCGCAGGGCGCATAGCGATCGTGCGAGGGCGAGCCGCCGAGGCTCGTGTGCATGAGGCCGATGTTGATCGCCCCCTCGTGCGGCGCGCGGAACTTCGGCAGGAGGCTTTCGGGCGCGTGCTTGTCCTTGAAGCTCACGCCATGCACCGCGACGTCGAGCGAACCCCGGCTCAGCGAAACCGCCTCGGCGCGGCCGCCAAACACCTTGACCAACTCGGGCAGGGTCAGTTCGCGCGTGATGCGCGATTCGGCGTCGTGGTTGCCGCGGATGATGAAGGCGGCGATTCCCGCTTCGTGCAGCCGCCTGAGCTGATCGGCGAGGAAGCGCGCCGTCTTCATCGACGTCTGCTCGCCGTCGTAGAGGTCGCCGGCGATCAGGAGTGCATCGACTTGCTCCGCGAGGCAGAGGTCGATGATCGCGGCGAAGGCCTTGCGCGTCGCCCCGCCGATCATCTCGGCAAGCTCCGGCTCGCGCAGCGCGAGCGTGCGCAGGGGCGAGTCGAGGTGGATGTCGGCGGTATGAACGAATCGGAACGGCATGACTTCGAGTCGGGGGTAGCCGCCGATTCGGGCGGTGTCACCGCCGCCGCCGCCGATCGCGGTGGATAATCCGGTCGCTGGCCGGACTTGTCCCACGGAACCGGTTGCGGCATAGGGTCCGGAACCCTCGCGCGAGACTCCCGCGCCTATTGAGTTTCAAATTTGCTGGACCGCCGGCTGACTTCAGCTCATCGCGACAGCGTCGAGAACGCCGCGCGCCTGCGCGTGAGCCGGTCCTTGCATGCGGCGTGGCGCAAGGCCGTCCGTATCCCATTGAAGACGCTGCGGCGGCGGCTGCGCGCGGCGATGATGGCGCATGCCCCGGGCGTTCCGGTCTCGCTCGACGAAACGACCGAGTTGCCGAGCGTCCCGTTCGAGGGCCGGTTTCCCCCGCCGATGACGCAATGCACAGTCGTCGAGGCGTGCGAGTACCGCACACGGCTGCATCCGCTGAGCGTCAACTCCACGACGACGGAGCGCATGCATTACGTCGAGCACGCCGTCCACCCGCCGGCCATGACGCTCGAGCATCTTGTCGACCAATACTGGTTTCCCGCGCTCGGCCTTCTCATCTCAAAAGAAGGCCGGGTCTGGCGCCATTCATTCCTGGAGCCGTTCCGGGAGGGCTACCTGTCGTCGATCAAGGCGATCGTGGATCGGCCGCAGCCGGACGGGTCGCGCGCGCATCTTCTCATCGAGGAGCGCCTCGCCCGGGCGCCGGCGATCTCGGGCGAGCATCTCCTGATCGCCAGTTCAGAGAAGCCGAATTACGGCCACTACCTGCTCGACATCGTCCCGCTCATCCACATCGGCGCGCGAATGGGCGCGCCGATGCTGACGTGGACGCTGAAGCCCTGGCAGCGCCAGCTGATCGCGCGCCTCGACGTTCCCGCGGGGGCCATCCGCGAGATCAGGCCGCGGCCGGTGTTTCTTGAACATGCGGTCACCAGCAACCGGCACAACGGGCTCAGCAGCCAGAACGCCCATCCGCAACACAGAGAAGCGTTCGCGAAGATCCTCGCGAGTGTCTTAAAGCACGCGCCAGCGACGGAGACGCCCGCCCGCATCCTCATTTGCCGCAGCGTGGCCAACAGCCGCAACCTCACCAACCGCGCGGAGATGATCGAAGCCTTGCGGCCGCTCGGCTTCGCCGCGATCCAGCCGGAAAAACTGTCGTTCGACGAACAGGTCCTCCTGTTCGCTCAAGCCGACGTGATCGTGTGCGAGTTCGGCGCGGCGCTGGCGAACGCGATGTTCTGCCGGCTAGGCGCGAAGATCGTCGAGATCATCGCCGAAGGCCAGCACGACCCGTGGTCGTCGCATCTTTGCGCGATGCTCGAGCTCGAGCACGTCGTCCTGTTCCAGCGCCAGTCGGAACAGGCGCTCGCGAGCATGCCGCGCCACATGAAGGACTCCCCCTTCGCCTACGCAGTCGACCTGCAGCAGCTCGTCGAGACGGTGAAGGCGCTCTTGTGACGGCGCTCTTGTGAAAGCGCTCTTGGGCTGATGAAAGCGCTCTTGGGCTGACGGCGCCGGCGACCGCTGTCACAAGCCTGTCAGGGCGACGTCACTCAACTTAGTTATGGCTGTCCCCGTCAACATTAATCCTGGGGAAGCGTCCCATGTCCACTTGCAACACTCATCGCCGCCGGCATTCGCGCCGCGCGGCGCTTGCAGCAAGCTGCGGCGCGTTCGCGCTTGCGACGGCCGCGAATTTGGCCCACGCCGGAACGCTCATCAATGGCAATTCGCTCTTGATTTCGACAACGACTTATCAAGACGCGGGCGCGGTTGCCGGACTCGTCGCCGGCGTGACGCACATTCCCGGCGGGACCGCGGTATCGAACGGCGACCTCAACACCGTCTGGAACAACGCGGCGGTTGACGGCTCATTCGGGGTCTCTTCGGCGATCACCATCCAGGACCTCAGCGCGACGAGCCCGACCGCCGACGTCCTGGCCTCGGAAACGCTGAACCCTGCCACTGTAATGACGAGCTTCAGCTCGAAGTCGGAGCTCGGCCTCAACGTTACGAGAACGGCCGGCGGGAATGTCGCGACCTTCATGGGTTACGCGCCGGGCGGCGCCGGTTACCCGACCAACGCCGTCGGAGGTCTCGACGTCTCGAATTCCGACAACACAGCGTACAAGGACACGACGAACCCGGTCACCCAGTTCTACGGACCCGGCTACGCGAACAACTATGCGTTCAACCGCTCGGTGGTCGCCTTGAGCGCCAACGGCAATTACTCGGTCACGCAGACGCTCGCCTACGGCGGCAACAACGGCCGCGGCGCAGTGCTCGCGCCCAACGGCCTCTACTACACGGTCGGCAATTCCAACAACGGCTCGGCCAAGCCGCCGCCGACGCAGTTGACGACGACGACGGGTCTCGAAGTCGTGACCCCCGGCGCGACCCCGAACTCGACGATGATCGACCCCACCTTTCAGTCCGTGCCCGGCGACAAGGCCGGCAAGGACAGCAACTTCCGCGGCGTGACGTACTACAACGGGCATCTTTATTTCACCAAGGGCAGCGGCGGGAACGGCATCGACACGGTCTATACGGTCAGCAACCCGGGCGGCCAGCTGCCGACTGCGTCGACCGCGACGACCGCAAAGATCTCGATCCTACCGAGCTTCCCGACGGCGCCGGCGGCCAGCCCGGGCCCGGATTACACGCCCTTCGGCCTCTTTTTCGCCAATCCCGATACCCTTTACGTGGCTGACGAAGGCTCGGGCAACGCGACCGACCAGTCGATGCATGCGGGCCTCGAAAAATGGACGCTGTCGAACGGGACATGGAGCCTCGACTACTCGCTTCAGAGCAACCTGATCGGACTCACCTACGGCGTGTCTGGCTGGAGCTACGAGGAAACCACTTCGGGTCTGCGCAACCTCGCCGGCCGCGTCAACGCCGACGGGACCGTCACCTTGTGGGCGACAACCTCGACGACCAGTCTTTCCGGCGACAACGGCGCCGATCCCAACCAGATCGTGATGATCAACGACCTCCTCGGCGACAGGACACTGCCGGCGAACGAAGCATTCTCGGTGCTCGACGGCCCCGTCGCCGGGCTGCGATATGGTGGCGTCGCCTACGCCGCTGCGCCGGAGCCCTCGACCTGGGCGATGATCGTGCTCGGCTTCGCCGGGCTCGGCTATGCCGCCCGCCGCAGAGGCCGCCGGAGCGCGCTCCCGGCGTAAATATAACTGGCGTCGCAGAGCAAAAACGCGAGGAAGGCTGCTGTCGGGCGGCCTTTTCGCTGGCGGCCGCCCGCGCCCACGCCCCGCTGGCGCCGGCGCGCGCCGTCAACAGGCTCGCGCCCCTACTCGCGCGCGGCGAATGGCGAGAGCTGGGCCTGGACCGGCGGCGCTTCGGCGAAGCGTTGGCGATAGACGCCGAGGTTTTCGCTCACCCGCTCCACGTAGTCGCGCGTCTCGTCGAAGGGGATGCGCTCGACCCAGTCGACCGGATCGATCGCGCGGCGGCGCGGGTCGCCGTAGGCCGCGATCCACTGCGCGACGCGGCCTGGCCCGGCGTTGTACGCGGCGAAGGCCATGACGCGCGAGCCGCCGACGTCCTCCATCACCTGCCCGAGGAAGGCCGCGCCGAGCTGGGTGTTGAACGCCGGATCGACGAGGAGCCGCGTGTAATCGTAGGCGACGCCCGCGCGGCGCGCGGTCGAGGCCGCGGTCGAGGGCAGGATTTGCATGAGGCCCTTGGCCCCCGCTCCCGACGCCGCGCGCCAGACGAACTCGCTCTCCTGCCGGGCGACCGCGTAGACGCTGGCGAGGTCGGCCGAATGGGCGAGCGGCAGGAACGCCGGCACGCCCGAGGACGGAAAGGCCATGTCATCGAAGGCGTAGCCGCGAACGATCGCGATCTTGCCGAACTGCACCTGCGTGGCCGCGTCGGCGTGGCGTTTGACCACCTCCGCCATCGCCGCCATCTGCGCTTCGTCCCGCCAGTCGCGCGCGGCCGCATAGGCGAGCGCGGTGGCAAGGTCGTCGAGCCCGTCCGTGTAGAGCGCCTCGGCCGCGCGCACCGCCTCGTCGCGCGCGCTTCCCGTCGCGACCGCGACCGGCGTGCGAAGATCGAGCCGCTTCGCCCCAAGCCGCTCGGCGGCGAGCTGGCCGTAATAGGCGATCGGCTCGCTTGCCGCGCTTTCGTAGTCCAGCTTCGCTTCCTCGAGATTGCCGAGAGCCTCGGCGGCCCGGCCGCGCCAGTAGGCGGCGCGGGCGATCGAAAGCGGCGTGTCGGCCGCCTCCGCCGCGAGCGCGAAACGCTTCGCCGCTTCAGGGGCGTCGCCAAGAAAGCGCAGCGCGATCCAGCCGGCGTGAAAGTCCGCGTCGACCTGGGTGGCGGCGTCGTCCGGCCTGACCGCGCGGTCGCAAACTTCGAACGCGAGCTTCGGCTCGTTGAGGTCGAGCAGCTCGCGCGCCACCATCCGCCGTTCGCTCCACCACTTGTCGGGATCGATGATGGCCTCCCGATCCTTCGGGGCGAGGTTGAGCAGCGCCGCCGCTTCGTAGGCGCGGTTCGACCGCCGCGCGTCCTGGACGCGCGCGAACAGGAAGCCGGGATCGCTCCTCAAGTCCAAGGGGACCGCCTTGATCAGCGCCGACGTCAAGGGTCCGCGCGCGGCGGCCATGCGCGCCTGGGCCAGCGCCATCTCGTCGGGACCGGCCAGCGCGGCCGCCCGCAGCGCGGGGCCATAAGCTTCAGCGTAGAGCAGCCGGTCGGCGCGATACTTGTGGTCTGACTTGATAAGGACGCTGCCGAACTCCCGGAGAATCTGGCTTTCGGTCCAGGAATCGAAGGTCCCGTTGCGCCAGAGCTCGCGAACCGTCGCGATCGCTGTGGCGGCGTCGCCGCGCGCTCCCGCCGCGCGGGCGAGCGCGAGCTTGCCGGCGCTCGACTGGGGCGGCTCGGCGGCGAAGACCGCCTCGACCGCCGCGGGCGGAAGCGGATGGACGGCGAGATCGGCCTCCTCCTGGTAGCGAATCCAGCCGTTGCCGGGCCAAGTCGGATGGGCCTTGGCGAAAGCGTCGAGTTCGACGCTCGTCGGATGCGCCTGCGCGCGCAGGGCCGCCCATTCAAGCGCGAGCCGCTCGTCTGGATCGCTCGCGGCCCGCGCGAGCGCGGCAAGCGCGCCCGAATCGCCCTTTCGATAGGCCTGCAACGCGGGAGAAATAGGCGCAGGCTCTTTTTTCGGAAGGCTTTGCGGCGCCGCCGCCCCGGCGGCCGAAGGCGTTTCGGGAACGCCGGACGGCGTCGGGGAGACCTCGTAGCTGGCGGTGGATGTTGCGTCGACGGCCGGCTCGGCCGGCGGGAACGCCTCTTCAAAAGCCGCCTTGATCGGCTCGCGGATGTCGGGCGGCAGCCCCGCGGTCGAGAGCATCGCAGCCGCCGCGAGCGCGAGACGGTCCTTGGCGAGCCGATGGAGGACGCCGAGCTCGTGCACGGCGTTGCTCCTGAACGGAACGGCCGCAATCAGAATGGCGGCCGCCGAGACGCCGAAGAGCGCGCGCTTTCGCCAGATGGTCATCGGTTCGGTCCCTCAGCCCGAGGATGGAGCGACAATCTTGAGGAACCGTTAACCTTCCACGCCGCAGGTCCCCCTTTCCCGCGCGCTCGCGCCGGTCTATGTGTCCGCGTGCGGACGAGACGCTGAGGCCATTCGACCGCCTGATCAACCGGATGCGCGAGATGAGAGAGCGGGCGAAGTTTCACGGATCGATGCCGGCGCTGGTCACGCCCTTCAAGGACGGCGAACTCGACGAGCAGGCCTACCGCGCGCTGATCGACTGGCAGATCACGTCCGGCTCGCACGGGCTCGTGCCTGTCGGCACGACCGGCGAAAGCCCGACCTTGACGCATGAGGAGCACCGGCGCGCGGTCGACATTTGCATCGACGAGGCGCGCGGCCGTGTTCCGGTGATTGCTGGCGCGGGCTCGAACAACACCGCCGAGGCGGTCGCGCTGGCGATTCACGCCGAGGGCGCCGGCGCCGACGCCGTCCTTATTGTCACGCCCTATTACAATAAGCCGACCCAGGAAGGTCTTTACCAGCACTTCAAGACCATCAACGACGCGATCGGCATTCCAATCATCATTTACAACATCCCCCCCCGCAGCGTCGTCGACGTGTCCGTCGACACCATGAAGCGGCTCAGCGAGCTTCCCAACATCGTCGGCGTGAAGGACGCGACCGGCGACGTCGGCCGGGTCTCGCGTCAGCGACACGCTATGGGGCCGGACTTTATCCAACTTTCTGGCGAAGACATGACGGCGCTCGCCGTAATGGCGGCGGGCGGACACGGCTGCATATCGGTGACCGCCAACATCGCGCCCGAGCTTTGCGCCGAACTCATGGAATCCGTGTTCAAGGACGACTGGAATCATGCGCTCAAAATCCAGGACCGCCTGACGCCGCTCCATGCAGCAATTTTTGCAGAACCCGGCGTAAACGGCACAAAATACGCGCTAAATTTGCTCGGACGGGTGCAGAACGAGAGCCGCCTCCCGCTCATCCCGGTGAGCCAGACGACCGAGGCTCTGATCCGCCGCGCGATGGTGCATGCCGGACTCCTGAACGCTTAAGAACTCCATGTCCCCGCGATCGTTTGTCGCGCAAATTGGCGCGCGAGCCAAGTCATTTCTGAGGCCGCCGCCGCGCTGCTGCGGCGAAATTGCGACGGGCGTCCGCTCCGGCGCTCAGAGGCCGCGCCCGGAGGCCGCTTAAGGCATGGCTGAGAAGGACAGGCCCAACTTCAAGGTCGTGGCCGACAACCGGCGCGCGCGCTTCGACTACGAGATCGGCGAAGCGTTCGAGGCCGGCATCATGCTGACCGGCACCGAGGTCAAGTCGCTGCGCACCGGCAAGGCGACGGTGGCCGAGAGCTACGCCGCCGTTGACCGCAACGGCGAGGTGATCCTCTACAACGCCAACATCCCCGAATACCTGCAGGCCAATCGCTTCAACCACGAGCCGAAGAGACCGCGCAAACTCCTTCTGCACGCAAAGGAAATCGCCAGGCTCGCCAAGGGCGTCGAGCGCGAGGGCATGACCATCGTGCCGTTGCGCATCTATTTCAACGCCAAGGGGCGCGCGAAGATCGCCATCGCGCTCGGCCGCGGCAAGAAGCTGCACGACAAGCGCGAAACCGAAAAGGCCCGCGACTGGAGCCGCGACAAGTCCCGCCTCATGCGCGAGCGGGGATGAGGCCAATGTCGGCCGAGGAGCTTCTGGCGCGCGATTTCGGCGCGTTCCCCGAACTCATCCGCGCCCATGCCGCCGAGCGCCCTAACGCTCCTGCGCTCATCGAGGGCGACGCGACCCTGACCTACGCCGGGCTCTCGGCGCTGATGGACCGCGTCGCCTTCGCCCTGCAGCGGGACGGCGTCGGCGACGGCGACGTCGCGGCGATCTGCGCCCGGACCTCGATACCTTACGCGGCGGCGTTCTGCGGCGTCCTGGCGGCCGGGGCGGCGGTTGCACCGCTCGCGCCATCCTCGACGCCGGCAAGCCTGATGCTGATGCTCAAGGACAGCGGCGCCAAGCTGTTCCTGATCGACCGGGAGACGGCGGAAGCGCTGAAGGAGACCGGCTACCAGGCCGTGGCGCGACCCGTCGCGCTCGACGACAGCGGCGTCGCTGAGCCGTTCTCTGGCTGGCTGGGTCCCGAGGGAGCCGCGCCCGCAAACGTCGTGTTCGCCCCCGAACAGCCCTTCAACATCATCTATTCGTCGGGCACGACCGGCGCGCCGAAGGGCATCGTCCAGCCGCATATCATGCGATGGGGACATTTCAGGCGCGTCGACTACCGGGGCGCCGTCACCCTCGTTTCGACGCCGCTCTATTCGAATACGACCCTGGTCGCCCTCCTTCCGACGCTGGCGCATGGCGGCGCAGCGGTCTTGATGCCCAAGTTCGACGCCGGAGAATTCCTTCGCCTCTCGCAGGAACACCGCGCCACGCACGCGATGCTCGTTCCCGTGCAATATCGCCGGATCATGGAGCGCCCGGATTTCGGGCGATACGACCTCTCGAGCTACGTGCTCAAGCTGTCGACCAGCGCGCCTTTTCCCGCCGCCTTGAAGGCGGACGTGCTCGAGCGCTGGCCGGGCGGCCTCATCGAAGTCTACGGCATGACCGAGGGCGGCGGCGCGACGATGCTCCTCGCCCATCAGTTTCCGCTGAAACTGCATACTGTCGGCCAGCCGATGCCCGGCCACGACGTTCGCATCATCGACGAGGCGGGTCGCGAGGTCGAACGCGGGAGCGTCGGCGAGGTGGTCGGCCGGTCGGCGGCGATGATGATCGAATACCACAACCAGCCGGAGCGAACGCGCGAGGCCGAATGGCGGGACGCCGAGGGGCGGCGCTACATCCGCACCGGCGACATCGGTTGCTTCGACGAGGACGGTTTCCTGACCCTGCTCGATCGCAGGAAGGACGTCATCATATCGGGCGGCTTCAACATCCATCCGTCCGACATCGAGGCGGAGCTTTTGCGCCACGAAGCGGTTGGCGAGGCGGCGGTCGTCGGGGTCGCGTCCGAGCGCTGGGGCGAAACCCCCGTCGCCTTCGTCGTCCTCCGGCCGGGCGCGAGCGTCGACGGACCAGCGCTCATGGACTGGGTCAATGCGAGGCTCGGCAAGACGCAGCGCCTCTCGCGCCTCACGATCGTGGAGAGCCTGCCACGCAGCGCAATCGGCAAGGTCCTGAAGCGCGAGTTGCGCGCCCTTGGCCCCGGAGCCACGGGAGCATAGAGCGCCGTCGGCCAAGCGCGGCCTGCCCCCGCACGAATGAGATGTGAGCGGCGTCACTTTGCGCCCATCGAAAATATGCTTTCAACAGAGCGCGATGTCGGCGGCTGCGTCTCATTGGCCTTGACCCGCAGCTGCGCGGCGCGCTTATTTATTCACTAGGCCTTGTGAAAAACATGGCCCTGATGCGGGAACGGCCTCCATGGCGGACGAGGACGTCTTGATTTTCGTGTCCTACGCGCACGACGACGACCTTACGTTGTCGGCGTCGGACGACGAACCCGGCTTCGTAAGCTTCCTCTATCAGATGCTTCAGCTGAAGCTGCGCGATGTCGGGGCGACCCAGGCCAAGATCTGGCTCGACCGCCGGCGCGTGAGCGACGGCGACCAGTTCGACGACGTGATCGACGACGGCCTTAAGAAAGCGGAACTCCTGGTCGTCGTCATGTCGCCGAACTGGATGAAGCGCCCCTATTGTCGCAAGGAGCTCGACGCCTTTGCCGATCTGCGCAAGAAGAGCGGTCTCGCGAATGTCCAGGAGCGGATGATCGTCGTCGGCAAAGGTCACGTCGACCGGCTGAAGCGGCCGTTCGATTTGCAGGGCCAGGAGGGCTTCCTTTTCTACGCCCGCGACGAAACGAACGGCGTCAGCGACGTGACGCCATTCTTCAATCGCGGCAAGGCGAACGACAAATTCTACGACGTCCGGGATCATCTGGCGTGCTTTGTCCAGAAGCGAGTGGACCGCATCGCCGAGGGCGGAGCGCTGGTCCAGACTACGCCTCCGGCCCCGCCGGTCGCGGCGCCGAATGGGCGGACCGTCTACCTCGCCAAGCCCGCGAGCGATATGAAGGCGCACTACGCCCGCCTCGCCTTCGAGCTTCAGGGCAAGGGCTTCACCGTCGTGCCCGACGTGACGCCCGACCTCCCGAGCGATGGTTGCGCGCTCACGGCCATTAAGGACGCGCTCGCCAAGGCGGAGGCCTCGATCCACCTCGTCGGCGACAGTCCGGGCTTCGCGCCGGAAGGGCTCGATCCGATCGTCAAGCTGCAGCTCGCGCTCGCGCGCGAAAAGGCGGAGGCGAACGCCGATCAGGCCAAGGGCGGCTTCCGCCGCATCGTCTGGGCGCCCAAGGTGCTCGAACTCGGGCGAACCGTCGGCGGCCCCGGTCGCCGAGCGTGATCCGCTCCAGGCGCTCGAACGCTGCGACAAGCAGATCGCCGCCGACAAGATCGACGGCGACATCCTGAGCAAGTTCGTCGAATACCTCTTCCAGTATCTCGCCGAGACGGCGCCCAGGCCGGTCACGCCTCAGCCCGCCGGGAACAAGCTCGAAGTCTATCTCGCCTATCACGGCGCCGATGAAGACTATGCCGAGGCGGTGGCGGAGGCGTTGCGCGGCGGCCCGGTCAAAGTCCGGATCCCGGCATGCGAGGCAGACGCCGACGCGCGCCGGTTCAACAGCGATCTTCTCGTCAAATGCGGCGCGGTCACGCTCTGCTGGGCGAACGCGTCGGAAGTCTGGGTGCGGTCGGAAGCCGATCGGCTGAGCGACTGGCAGGGGCTCGGGCGCAAGGAACAGTTCGCTTACCGCGGCCTGATCGCGGGTCCGCCTCCGCTCCCGCACAAGAAGCCGAAGGCGATCAGCCTCGTGTTCGAGGACGGCCAGTTCGACAAGGTCGTCGATCTCGTCGACAAGGGTCCGCCGACGCGCGAGCTCCTCGCCGAGCTTGCTCCGGACGGCGCCGGCGCAAACCCATGAACGTCGCCGCGACCGCCGCGCCCGCGGCTTCCACATCGGCGCCGCCGGCCCCGGTCGATGATTCGGCGCTCTCGGCGGAGCGGCCCTTTCCGGGCTTAAGGCCGTTCGTCTTTGCCGACCGGGAGTACTTTTTCGGCCGCGAACGCCAGACCTTCGCGCTCTATCGCCTGGTCGAGAACGGCCGGTTCATCGCGGTCATCGGCAGTTCGGGCAGCGGCAAATCATCGCTTGTCCTCGCGGGCCTGCGCGGCTTGCTGGCCGAGGAGAGCGCCGATCCCGGCGGGCCGACCTGGGCATGCCTCGACATGCGTCCCGGCGCAGCGCCGATCGCGCGCCTTGCGAAAACGCTCGCGCGCCTCGCCGACAACGACAGCCCGGACGAGGCGGCGCGGCGCAGCGACCGGATCGAGTATCGTCTTCGCCAGTCGAGCTTCAGCTTGGAGAGCGCGCTCGAGGAGGCCGGCGGGCTTCGCGGCAGGTCGCTCCTGCTGATTGTCGACCAGTTCGAGGAGCTGTTCCGGTTCGGCCTGGCCGGCCTTGGCTTGCGCCGCGCAGGGGTCGAGGAAACGCGGGCGCGCGACGAAGCGACCCAGTTTGTGCAAATCCTCCTCGACGCCGACCGACGCCGTCTCAAGGACGTGCGCGCGCTCATCACCATGCGCTCGGATTTCATCGGCGACTGCGCCCACTTCCACGGTCTCTCGGAGGCGGTGAGCGCGACGCAATATCTCGTGCCGGGCCTGACGCGCAGCCAGCTCGAGGACGCGATCCTGAAGCCGATCGAAAAGGCGGGCGCGACGATCGAGCCGGAGCTGGTCGAGCGGCTCATCAATGATTGCGGCGACGAGCTCGATCAGCTCCCCGTGCTGCAGCATTGCCTGATGCGTCTCTGGGACCGGGCCGGCGCCGCAAGCTCGGAAAGGCCGCGTCGGCTTAACCGCCAGACCTACGAAGATATCGGGCGAGTGGCGGAGGCGCTGTCGCGGCACGCCGACGAAATCCTGCGCCAGTGCGCGGGGCGAGACCTGGCCGTCGAGCAGGCGTTCCGCGCGCTGTCCGAACTCGACCGCGAGGGCCGCGCCATTCGCCGCGCGTTGCCGTTCAAGAAGCTTCTGGCGGAGACGGGCGTCTCCGAGGGGGATCTGCGGGCCATCCTGGACAGCTTCCGCGCGCCCACGTGCTCATTCCTCATGCCCCCGCCCTCGGTCGCGCCAGTCCTCGCGGCGGACGATCGCATCGACATCGGCCATGAGACGCTCCTGCGGCGATGGCGGCAGCTCGCGGGCGAGACGGAAAAGGTCGAGGCGTCGACCGGCCGCCCAGCCCTGGGCTGGATCCAGGAAGAGCAGAAGGACGGGCAGCAGTATCGTACGCTCGTCTCGCTCATCGAGGACAACGCGGGCGGCGAAGTGTCGGTCCTGGCCGAGCCGGAGCGCAAGAAGCAATGGTGGGACAGCCTGCCGCGCACGCCCGCCTGGGCAGACCGATACGGCGACAAATTCGATGACGTCAAGAAGCTGATCGACGACAACATCGCCGCCAAGCAGCGCGAGCGGAAGGCCGAGCGGCTCGCGAAGCGCAAGCGTCTGATCGGCTGGGCCGCGACCGCGGCCAGCGTCGCCCTGGCGGCGGCGCTCTTCGGCTGGCAGGCCTACGAATCCAGCTGGCGCCAGCAGGAAGCCATCGACCGGAGCGCGATGAAGTCGGCAAAGTCGCTGCTCGAGCACGTCCTGCAGGCGTATCACGATCAGAACCTCGATCTTGCCGGCGCCGAGCCTCGCGACGATATCGGGCAACTTTCTCGATGACGTTCGCGCCGCGCATAAGACTTCGGCGGCGGACCTCCTGTGGGGCGAAGCGCTCGACGTGGAGGCGGACCTCAAGGCGACTTTGAACGAGGATGCGGAGGCGCTCGCGCTTTCGAGGCAGGCGAAAGGCGCCGCGCTGACGCTGACGCAGTCGCATCCGAACGCGCAGGAACCGCTGCAACTCTTGTACGATGCGACGATCCGCGTCGGAAACGCGCTCGCCGCGCAGAAAAAGGACGGCGTCCAAGGCGCCCTCGACGAATACGAGGCGGCGATCGGCGTCGCGCAAAAGATCGTGTCCTTGAAGGACAGCGAGACGGCCGAGGACGACCTCATCGACGCGCATATGAAGATCGGCGACATCAAGAAGGACGACAAGCAATACGCGGACGCGCTGACGGAATATACCGCAGGTCTTTCGACATGCGAGGCGGCGCTCGCCAAGGACCCGCAAAACTTCAACCTCTTGCGCAATCGGGGAAAGGCGTTCTACCGGCTCGCCGAGCTGAACAGGGCGCAAGACGCGTTCGAGGAGGCCGGCAAGCGCTATCAACAGGCGTTGGAGATTCAGGAGGCGCTGGTCGCGCGAAATGAGCAGGACGCGCTCGTTACGCCAAAGGCGCGCGACCTTTCCTTGTTATCGAACCTCGCCACGACCTACACCCACTGGGGACTGCTCGAGAGAAAGGCGGGAGACCTGAAGCTTGCGCTGTCGAGATTTCAGCAGGGCGCCAAGCTGGACGAGGAGCTGGCGCGAAAGGAGCCGGGCAATCCGAGTTCTCAGGAATACCTCGCACGGAACTACGGTTATGTCGCCGACACGTTGGAACAGCTGAAGCGACCCGACGAGGCGCTGGTCTTTTATCAGAAGCATTTCGAAACGCGTAGGACGCTCGCCTTCCGCGGGATCGGACCTGCGGAAGCGCGGGAGAAGTTCGCGGAGGCCGCGAAGCTGTTTGGAGACCGCTCGAGTGGACTCGCTCAAATCGACGCCTATCGCGCGGCGGTCAGAACCTGGAAGCGGCTCATCGAGAGCCCGACGGACCCGAGCTCCGCGGCGGAGAAGTTTGACGACGTCATGAGTTTCGCGCTGGCGTTCAAGGCGCAGAACGACTGGCCCGACGCGCAGACCGCCTACAGCGTCGCGGCGCAGATTGCGGTCCTGAACCTCGCCAAGAACCCGTCGAATTCATCCTGGCGCGACAAGGCGGACGCTGCCGGGAAGGCCTCGGTCGAGGCCGCGAACGCAATCCAGACCGCGCCGGCGAGCGCGCCTCAGCCGCCCTGATCGCGATTCGCCCGCCGCGGATCGCAAGCAGCTCCGCGCTCCTTGGCCGAATGTCGCGAAAGGGCGAATTGCACGCGGTCCGCCTACGGATTTCCGACGCGCAGTCGATCGCCCACCCGGATCCTTGCACGCAGGGGTTCGACGAGAATTTGATGACCTAAGGCAACCGCCACCGAGAAAAGCAGGATGATCGGGAGTGCGATGAGAACAAATCCCCAGCCGCGCGCATGCGTTTCTGACCAAAGCATGTACGCGAAAAATCCTCCAAGCCACTGACACAGAAACACCGGATAACTCAGTTGGCCAAGCGCAGTATCTATTCGGCGAACTCTGGGTCCAGGGTCGACGCGGGAAAGAAAGATAACAATGAGAGCAGCAAGGATGGTGTTGACATAAAAGCCAGCATGCAGGGCGTAGCCATTGGCAAATAAGGCGCCTTGAAAAAGCAGGTTAACAAACCACGCAATTAGCGCCAACGCTCCCAATTTCATGTCTGCCGGCGTCGCCTCGTCTCTGCGAACGAAATAGAGAGTCGCGCCGAGCGAGAAGCTCAGAAGCGCCGACGCCGGAGTGAAATATCGTTCGTCGAAAGGGACGCCGGTCAGGAGCCAAACGCAATGGATCGCGACTCCCAAGCTGAGGCAAAGGAGCGCGCCTCTTAGGCTGCGCGCCATTCCGACGTATAAGACGCAGTACATCATGATCTCGACTGCGACCGACCAGGCCGGCGGGATGAGACGGAATTTCAGATCAGTGAATGCGAGCGGCGCGAGGATCAGATTTTCCGCGACCGCGTCTGAGGTCATTGCAAAGCCCCACCGAGGCAGAAATGCGGCGGCTTGGTCTGGGTAAAAGCGAACCGCGAGCGCCGTGGCGAAACAGACCAGGTAATAGGGCGGCAGGAGGCGCAATAACCGATTGGACCAAAAGCGAAAACCATCGTGCCTGTAGATCTCGTTGAGCGCCGATGTCATCACGAAGCCCGACAGGACAAAAAATGCTCTGACGGCGTAGAAACCCATATGAGCGACCCAGGGCGCTCCCACGAGGTGGGAGAGCACGACGACGAGCGCGAGGATGAATCGAAAGGCTCCAGTCAACTGCTCAGTTCCGCGACAACCTCAACCACTCGCCTGAGAGATCGCAGAACTATCTCTGTGCCCTCTTAACGCGCCGTTTATTCAACGCGTCTCTGGAAAGACTTGCGCAAGGGTAGGTTCGATCGCGGTGATCCGTTGGCCGCGCGCTGGGTCTGAAATTCTTACCCCTCGCCCCCCGTCGCCCGGGCCGCGGCGGCAAGGAACGCGCGGCGTGAATCGGGCAAGGGCTCGCCCCGGGCGGCAAACAGGTCGCGCGCCAGAAAATAGCCGGTCATGCGGAAGCCGTCCGCGACCTCGTCCGCGCTCGGCTGGGCTTCGAGCCCGGCGCCCTCGCGCAGGAAGGCGGGCAGCGGCAGGAGCCGGTCGCGCCATGGCGCTCCCGCCTCGGCGCTCACCGCCCTGCCCGTTCGCGGGGACACGTAGGTCAGCCCCTCGCGCGCGCCGGTGGCGGCGCAGCGGGAAAGATCGAGGCGGAAGCCGCATTCGGCCAGGATCTGCGCCTCGAAACGCGCGACGAGCGGGGCGCCAGCGCCGCGTCGTCCAGCCGCTCGGCGATCAGGGCCAGCGCGTCATAGACCGCTTCGTGCGGATCGCGTTCGGGCAGAAGGCGGGCGAGCGCGCCGAGATAGTTGACGCCCGCCAGCGCTAGCGCGCTCTCCATGATGCGCGCCGCCCTCATGACGATGGGCTCGACCGTGAAAGCGCCGAGGTGCTCGTCGAGCCGCGCGCGCCATACGAGTCCGAGCGTGTTTCCAGGCTGCAACGCCGCCTTGAGCCGGACCGAGCGCCCGCCGCGCACGAGGCCGAGATGGCGGCCGTGCGCGCGCGTCATCGCCTCGACGATGGCCGAGCCTTCGCCATACTTGCGAACGCCGATGACGAGGCCCTCGTCGCGCCACTCCATGCTTCTCCGCCTCCTCAGGATGGACGCAAGTGCGCGGGCGGCGGAACCCGCGCGAGCTTCATCGACACGGCGAGCGCGAGCGCGGTCAGGCCGCCGATGAAGGCCGCAACGCCCGGCCAGCCGGCGCCGGCGAAGGCCCAGCCTCCCATGGTGCCCGCCACGCTCGAGCCGAGGTAGTAGAAGAAAAGATAGAGCGCGCTCGCTTGAGCGCGCGCGGTTTCGGCGCGCAGGCCGATCCAGCTCGAGGCGATCGAATGGCCGCCGAAGAAGCCCGCCGTCACCAGGCCGACGCCGAAGATCGCGACCCACAGGTTGTCGGGCAGCGTCGCCAGCACGCCGAGCGGCATGAGCGCGATCGCGAGGCCAATGACGCGGCGCCGTCCATAGCGCCCGGCAAGCTCGCCGACCACGGGAGAGACGACCGTGCCGACAAGATAGATGACGTAGACGAAGCCGATCGCCGCCTGGCTCAGCGAGAAGGGCGGCGCCGCGAGGCGAAAGCCGATGTAGTTGTAGGTCGTGACGAACGCCCCCATCACCAGGAAGCCGAGCGCGAACAGATAACGCAGGCCCGGATCCCTGAGATGCAACCGGATCGCCGCGAGGGTCGGCAGCGCCGGCTGAGCCGCGGTTTCGCGCCGTTGCGGCGGGAGCGCGAAGGCGAACGCGAGCGCGCAGGCGAGCGAGACCGCGCCGATCGCGCCGACGCCGATGCGCCAGCCGCCGGCATCCGCGATCGCGCCCACTGCGAGTCGCCCGCCCATGCCGCCGAGCGTGCTGCCCGCGATATAGAGCCCCATCGCGAGCCCGATCGCGGAGCGGTCCATCTCTTCGGCGAGATAGGCCATCGCGACCGCGGGAACGCCTGACAGCGCGAGACCCGTGAGCGCGCGGAGGGCGACCAGCGCCGGCCAATTCGGCGCGAGCGCCGCCGCAACCGTCGCCGCAGCCGCCGCGGCGAGCGAAGCCGCCATCACCCTCTTGCGGCCGAAAGCGTCTGACAGCGCGCCCGCCCCGAACATGGCGACCGAGAGCACGCCCGTCGCCGCCGACAGGGAGAGGCTCGCCGCCGCGGGCGAGAGTAAGAACGCGCCCGCAAAGGCCGGCATCAGGGGCTGTACGCAATACAACAATGCGAAGGTCGCGAAGGCGCCAATGAACAGCGCGCCGCTGATGCGCCAGAACCGCGCCTCGCCGCGCAGGATGAGCCGCGATTTGGAGGCGGGCGGCTTGAAACCGGACATTGCGGGCGGAATGGTCATGGCCGACCGAGAGTTCCGCCCCACCGGACGGGAAAGGCAAGAAGAAATCGCAGCGCCGGTCATCGGCGCGTCGACCGGGCCGAGGCTGCCGAGCCAGACGCAAGGCGCCGGTCGCCGACGCCAATAAGCAGACGCCCTATTCCTTGCCCATCACCGCCAAGACCTGCTCGAGCGGCGCGGGAGAGGCGCGAAACAGGCCGGAATAAGGGCTGGAAAGATCCAGGATCAAGAGGACCGCGGTCGCGACCGCCACGGCGCCCACGGCGAGGGCGGCGACGGACATGACCGTGCCGCGCGACGTCAGCCCGAAGCCGCAGAACAGAAGGAACACCCAGCCGACTACGATCAGCAGGAGCGGAAAGGAAATGGGAGCGCTGAGGGCGAAGGACATCTGCATGCGCGCCTGAGCAATCGCATCGGTGGCTGCCGTCGCCGTGGCGAGCGCCTGCCTTTGCGTGTCGGTCGAGGGCTCGAGGCTCGCCAAGGCTTTTTCCCGGTCGCGCATGACTCGAATCGCGGCGGTGAAGTTGTTCGCCGCGAAATTGGCGTCGCTTTCTCTGGAGTGCCAGATCTGGTCGATGTTTCTCCTCATGCCCTCTCGCATTTGCGCGCGCACGGCGTTCGCCTCGGGCCCGTAATCGGCGAGCGCGAGATCGACTTGCAGGACTTTTGCGGCGAGGTTTTGGATCGCCATGTTCTGGCCCGCATAGACGCCGTAGGCCGTCCAGATCAGGAGGCCCGTGACCAGGGCGCAGAGCAGCGTGAGAAGGCCGGCGACCGCGCCGATCATATCCCTCGACGGGCCGGTCGTGTGTTTCTCGGGCAGGACGCGCTGCAGGACGAAGCCGATCAGTCCGCCGGCGAAGACGGCGGCCGCGACAACCAAGGCGAATTTTCCCGAACCCATAAGTATCCCCAGCAGGCCTCTCCGGGCCGAATGGCCGTGAGTTACCCGCCCGCATTTCCGAACGCAACTTCGGACGGGCGACTTCGATGGGAGAGACCTAACCGCTTCGCAGGGCGCGCAGGCGGCTTGCTAGGATCTTGCGAAGGTGAAAGTCTGTTGTCGCCGTTCTCGTTCACGAGACGGCCAATGAGCGGGCGGTTCTTCGCCGATATTTGCAGGAGGAATTCATGGCCAAAACATTATACGGATTTTACGTTTCTTTTTCGGGAGAGTCGAGCCCGCCGATCGACAACGTCTATGCCCTCTCGCCGAACGGAGAGATCGTCTCCAAGGCCGTTCTGGCGGGAAGCGGCGGCTACCAGGAGCTGCGCGGCATGGCGTTCGGCCCGGACGGCAATCTTTATGTCGCGCAGGCCTACAAGAAAGCCTCGCTGATTCTGCAATTCGGCGGCGCGCCGGACAAGAGCGGGACCAGGAAGCTCCTCGGCAGCTTCGTGACGCCGGCCGCTTCGTCTGGCCTCTCGCATCCCTATCAGCTCGTCTTCAACGCCGACGGCGACCTTTTCGTCACGAGCCAGGACACGAATGTCGTCACGGCGTTTTCGCCCGACGGCAAGCCGAAGGCGAATTCCAAGTTTCTGCAAAAGAAATATCCGACCGGCAAGTTCAACCCTGGCACCTTCGTCGCCGCGTTTTCGGCCAAGCCCGGCGCTCCCGCCTTCACGCCGGTCCCGGCGGAAGCGGGCGGCCTGACTTTCAAGGACGACAGCCTCGCCGCCAAAGCGCCGCCGCCAAAGGGCGCGGCGCGCGGGGGCGCGGAGAAGTCGGGAGCGACGCATTCGGCGCGCGGCCTCGCCTTCGACAAGGACGGCAATCTCTACGTCGCCGACGAGGGCGCCAATCGGGTCGCCGTTTTTGATGACGGCGGCAAGCTCATCGGGGAAATCAAGGGTTCGAAGAGCCACGAACTCGTAGCGCCGGTCGCGCTGTGTTTCGTCAAAAAGGCGGGTCCGAGCGGCACGCTCTATATCGGCAGCCCCGGCAACCGGAGCCTGTTCGCCTACGACGTCTCGAAAAAGGATTTCCAGGCGAAGGCTTTCGTATGGAACGCCCCGGAACTCGAAAAGCTGTCGGGCGTCGCGGTCGATCCGAGCGGCAACATCTTGACCGGCGAGCGCAAGACGAACGCGATCCACAAGTGGACGCCGAACGGCGAGCCCTCGCCGTTCGCCGGTCCTTTCAGCGATTGCCCCGAGCAGATCATCGCGGTCACGACGCCGATCGTGGGTTAGCGGCTCGGCGCGATCGGCCGCATCGGCAAGGCGCTCAGCTCTGGGGTCGGCGCCGCCGCATCCCCTAGCGCGCGGCGTCGGACGCGGCGCCGAAGCCGGCGTCGTCCCGATAGGGCTCGACGCACCGCTCCTCCCTGGCGCGATCGCCGTCCGAGACTGCGTAGGGAACGCCGATCGCCGGCTCGCCGAACGGCAGCGTCGATATTCTGATCGGCTGATTGCGGATCTCGACCGCCCGCTGCACCATGAGGCATTGCAACACATTGTCGACGCGCCAGACATGCCCCAGCATGATGCGGCCCGGATCGGGCTCGGCCGTCGCCTCCGGCCATGCCCCCTTGTTCTGCTCGCGCAGGCTCAACTGGCGCTCGATGTTCTCCTTGAGCTCCGTTTGACACGCATAGGCGACTTCGAGCACGGCCCGAACAGGAAGCGGGCCGCCGTCGCGTTGGAGTCCGCCTAGCGTGTAATGCGTGCAGTCCGTCCTCTTCGCGAGACCCGTCGCGCCGAGATCGTCGATCCCGAACTGCGAGTCGACGCCGATCTCGAGAGTCGAAGCCAAGCCCTGGTGCTGCTGTTCCCAGAGCTTGTCGGCCGCATAAAACCGCTTGACCGCCTCGTTGAGCTTGTCGCCCTCGGCTCTCGTCTTGATTGCGTCGTCGAGCGCGTAGGTCGAGAGAAATTTCTCGTCGATAATCTTGTTGAGGCTATCGAGCGCGTTCACCGCCGCCGCAGCGTCCTTGTCTATCTTGTCCGCCCGCTTCTGGTATGACCAGCTCCGTTCCTGGAAGTAAGAGCTGATCACCGTGCCGAGCACTCCGGTCGCGAGAATCAAACCGCCGACCGAGCCGAGGATTCGCATCGTCCAGGAGTGGACGACCCTGATCCCCGTGCGCGCGCTGCTTCCTTCGCCTTCCGATTGAGACATCTATCGATCCCAGATTCGCCCAAGCCCGAGGACGCGCCCTCGGACGCCGGCCGCTCTCCCCGAAAGCGGGGGGCAGCCTACCCCGTCGGCTGTGATAGCAGAAACGACAGGAGCGAGCGCAGTTCGGCGGGTCGCACGGGCTTGCGCAGGAGCCTCATCTCCGCTTCCTCCGCTTCGCGAGCCGCCACATCCGAATGGTCGGCCGTGACCAGCATGGCGGGGGTCGCCGATCCGACGGCGCGCCGGACCTTGGCGACCGCATGCGAGCCGCGCTCGAAATGGTCGAGGTGCAGGTCGGCGATGATCGCCTGGGGTACGCGCGCGCGGGCGATCTCGGCCGCCTCGTCGCCGGAGGGTGCGACGTCCACGTCGCAGCCCCAGCGCACGAGCAGCGCCTTCATCGCGGTTAGGACCGCGGCGTCGTTTTCGATGACGAGCACCCGCGCGCTCTCGAGCGGACGCGGTGCGGCGAGAGCCGCAGGCTGAGGCGCGATTGCCTCGACTTCCGGCCGGCTCGCGAGCGGCAGCGTCACCGAGAACATCGAGCCTTTGCCGACCTTGGACCTGAGCCCGACGGGATGATCGAGCGCGATCGCCAGGCGCCGGACGATCGCCAGTCCCAGCCCGAATCCTTGGCCGCCCTGCTCGCCCGCTTCGCCGCGCTGGAACTCCTGAAAGATCGCATCGCGGCGCTCTTCCGGGATGCCGGGCCCGGTGTCCCACGCTTCGACGATCCAGCGATTTTCTCGCGCGCGGCCGCCGACCAGCACACCGCCGCGGCGGGTGTAGCGCAGACCGTTGGCGATTAGGTTCTGGATCACGCGCCGGAGAAGCAAGGGATCGGAGGCCACCCAGCGCCCGGCCGCGAAATGGCGGAGCTTCAGGCCCCGCTTGGCCGCGCCCTGGGCCTGCTCCTTGACGATCGAGCCGATCAGGTCGTCGATCGGGAACGCTCTCACGTCCGGCGTCATCACGCCGGCGTCGAGCTTGGAGAGGTCGAGCAGCGTGCGCAGAAGATCCTCGAGCGTCGCCAGGCTGCGGTCGGCCTGATCGATGAGCCCCGCCGGCTCTCGTTTCATGTCGAAGCCGCTCGTCGCCGAAAGCGCGAGCCGCGCGGCGTTCAGGGGCTGCAGAAGATCATGGCTGATCGAGGTCAGGACCGAGGATTTGAGCAGGTTCGCCGCCTCCGCCTGCTCCTTGGCCCTTTGCAGGTCCTCGTTCGCCTGCTCGACCGAACGCAACGCCTGCTGCACCTCGGCTGTGCGGCGGCGGACTTGATTGTCGAGCGCGATCGCTGTCTCAAACAGCGCATAGGCGCTCGGGCTTTGGTCGTACGAGCGTTCGACCCGGGAAATCAGCTTGGCGTTGATCTTCTGCAGCTTGGCGATTTCGCGGCGCAGCTCCTCCTCCACGTCGACGCGCAAATCTCTCACGACGCCTCCGCCCGCCTCCGCCCAATCGCGACCCCGGTGAAGGTCTGATTGACGTGCATCGAGGTGAACTGCTCGCCATAGGTGTTGAAGCCGACCACGTGTTTGCTTCGATAGAGCTTCGACATCGGCTGCGCCATCTGCTCGCGTTCGGCGGCGAGCCGCCTCAAGACGCAGTCGAACCCGAGATAGAGGTCGACTTCGCCAAGCTCGCTCTCGATCTCGCCGAAGAGGCGGGTCAGGCTTTCCATCGGGTCGCGGCGTTTGGCGGCGGTGAACACCAGTCCCTCGTCGATGGCGCAGAAAAAGCTCAAGGACCCGTCGGGATTGACCCGCTGGATCGAGCGCACGAAATATTCGCCCCCGACGCTGACCAGGACCGGGTGCGAGGCGAAGGAGAAGGCGTCGAGCGCCGTGTCCATGATTCCACAGACGCGGGCATATTCCTTGGCCGCAGGCTCGGCGTTGAGCTCTTTCACGATCCGGCGCTCGGAATCGGCTTCGGTCACGACCATCTTGATCGCCGTCGGCTCATAATGATCGTCGCGGAACGTCTTGAACGGCAGGTCGGTCGCGATCAGCGCCATGACCGCCGCGTCGCTGTGGGCCTTGCCCCCCGCGATGACGAAGGTGCGCTCGAACCTGAGGCCGTCCCCGGCCGAACCGCCGACGATCGGAATATCGTCGAGCGCCATCTGCAGTGCCGAGACGACCGCCTCCTCCCGCTGGCACATGCCGTCGACGAGGAGAAGGCCGAACTGGCCGGAGCGCGCGAAACCCGGCTTCATCGCCTTGAGTTCGGCGCGCAGTTGCTTGGTCAGTTCTCGGCCCGCCTCGACCCGGAAATTGGACAAGTCCAGAATGGACCGCGCGATGAAAGCAAAGTGGCGTCGCAAAAAGCCGACCGCGACGACCGCGCCCTCGCTCCAACCTTCCGGCGTGATTTCGCCCGCGGTGGTGCAGCCGACGACCGTCGTCACGCCAAACCTTCGCGCGATTTCGGACGCGAACAGGTCGACATCGTAGTCGGGCGAAACGAACACGACGAGCCCCGAGAGGTCGTATGGCGCGAGCTGACGCGCAATCTCCGCCGCCGCCGCGTCCGCGTTCTCGCTCCATGCGGCCGCAACCACGACGCCGCTTTCCCTTTCCGCCCGACCGGCAAACGCCAACGCCGTTTCCTCCCGTCGCCGCCCGAATTCCGCAACCCATTCTGACGCGGCGCGCTTTTCAGGTTAGCGCCAGCGCCGGCTTGGGTCCAATAGGACGCAACGTCGCAGTGCGTCCCGAGCGGCGAAGGGGCTGTTTTAAGGAACAACGCCGCGGGCAATGGCGTTCACGCGCTTAAGGCGGCTCCAGCGCCAGCCCGGGAGCGAAACAATTTGAACGCCCTTGCTTGCCTTGCCGGTCTTGCGGCGCTTCTCGTCTCGGCCAGTCCCGCCCTCGCGCTCGACAAGGTCACATTTGGCTTGAACTGGCTCGCCGACCCGGAGGCTGGCGGCTATTACCAGGCGGTCGTCGACGGCACTTATGCGAAATACGGGCTCGATGTCACAATCCAGCCCAGCAATCCGGAATCGAACGGCGGCCTGCTTCTGCTCGCGGGCAAGATCGACTTCTACCAGGGCGGTGACATGCTCGGCAACTTCATGGGAGTGGACCGCAACGTCCCGATCATCGCCGTGGCCGCCGATTTCCAGAAAGATCCGCAAATCTTCATGTCGCATCCGGGCGTCGGCCTGGACAAGTGGACGGACTTGCCGAAAGCGACCACGGCCTACGTGAGCGCCGGCGGCGTGTACTCGTTCTACCGCTGGATGGTCAAGACTTGGGGCTTCAAGACCTCGGTCGTGAAACCCTACGACTTCAATTCGGCGCCGTTCATCGCGAACAAGGACTCGATCCAGGAGGGTTATCTTACGTCGGAGCCTTACGCCATCGAGCAGGCGGGCCACTTCAGGCCCAATGTCTTCCTGCTCGCGGACTGTGGATACTCGACCTATTCGTCGCTGATCGAGGCGCGTCGCGACACGGTGGAGAAGAATCCGAGCCTCGTGCAACGCTTCGTCAACGCGTCCGCGATCGGCTGGCAGCACTATCTCGACGGCGACAACGCCAAGGCCAATGCGGCGATCAAGAAGGCCAACCCCGGCCTGACCGACGGACAGATCGCCTATTCCGTCGCCAAGCTCAAGCAATATGGCATCGTCAACTCGGGCGACGCTCTGACGCTCGGCATCGGCGCTATGACCGACGCGAGGATGAAGGACTTTTTCGACAAGATGGTGAAGGCCGGGATCGTGAAGCCGGACACCGACTATAAGAAGGCCTATGCGCTCCAGTTTGTCGACAAGGGCGTCGGCGTCGAGTCCCGCCCCGACCCAAGCGCAAGCGCACGATGACAAGGCCGGAACGGAGGCTCGGCCGTGAGCGCTGAGTTTGAGCGGGCGTCTGTCTGCCCGGCGCGGCATCCGCGAACAACCGAATGAACTTCGATCCTTGGCGCAGATGCGTCGGCCGGCCGCGTGCGGCGTGGCGCCGCCCAACACACGCCGCGATGGTCTTCGAGGCGGGAAATATGGTGGAATCGGTGATGCGCACCGTTCCGCTCCTGGTCCGCATCGGCTCCTGCGCTATCATGCGATGGCTGAAGCATGGAGGACCCTCACAGTTCTCCCCCAGCGTCCCGTAAAAGCGTAATCGTTGGACATTATGATGGGCCGCCGGCGCTCTCGCGGTGGCGCCTGCGCGTTTTCATTCGAGCGGCGGCGCCCCCGTGGGTCGCATCAGGAGCTTAAGCTTGGACATCGTCTGGCTGCGCGACGACTTCCGCCTCGACGATCAGCCGGCGATCACGGCCGCGGCTGCGCGGCCGGCCCTCTACGTCTACGTCCACGACCAGGCCGAACGGAACGGCCGGCCGGTCGGCGGCGCGGCGAAGTGGCGGCTCGCGCAGTCCCTGAAGGCGATGGCGGTCCGGCTCGCGGCGCGCGGCGCGCGGCTCGACGTGCTTAGTGGGCAGGCGGACGCCGCGATCCTCGCGGTCGCGTCCGCAGCCGACGCCGGCCGCGTCATCTGGACCAGGCGCTACGAGGGCGCGGCGATCGCGCTCGACGTGGGGGTTAAGAGCGCGCTCAGCGAGCGCGGCGTCGAGGGCGTAAGCTTCAACGGCCGACTCATGCGCGAGCCGTGGGAGCTTGCGAAGCCGGACGGCGCGCCGGCCGGGACATTCTCCGCCTTCTGGCGCCGCCATCAGGCGCTGGGCTCGCTCGCCCCGCCCCTGCCTGCGCCCGACCGCCTCGCGAGCGCGCCATGGCCGGCGAAAGCGCCAGCGCGGGTCGCGATCGAGGCGCTCAGGCTCACGCCGACCAAGCCGGACTGGTCGGGCGAGCTCGCGCTCGGCGAAATCCCGGGCGAAGCCGGCGCGCTCGCGGCGCTCGGCCGGTTCGTGGCCAGCCCGCTCTCCGGCTACGCGGAAGGCCGCGATCTGACGTCGCCAGGGACGACGTCGCGCCTGTCCGCCCATTTGCGCTTCGGCGAGATTTCGGCCCGCCGCGTCGGCGACGCCGCCTCGAGCGCAGCCGCCGCTCGGCCCAGCCTCGAACGCGACAAGGAAAAGTTTCTGGCCGAGCTCGGCTGGCGCGATTTCGCCGCCGCGCTCCTCTACGCCCATCCCGATCTTGCGACCCGGCCGCTGAAGCGCGAATTCGCGCGCTTTTCCTGGCGCGACGACGAGCCGGCCTTCCGCGCCTGGACGCGGGGCGAGACCGGCTATCCGATGGTCGACGCCGGCATGCGCCAGCTCTGGCGCACGGGGGCCATCCACAACCGCGTGCGCATGATCGCGGCCTCGTTCCTGATCAAGCACCTCCTCATCTACTGGCGGCGCGGCGAGGAATGGTTCTGGGACACGCTCATCGACGCCGACCCCGCGAGCAACGCCATGGGCTGGCAGTGGGTCGCGGGCTCGGGCGCGGACGCCGCGCCCTACTTCCGCATCTTCAATCCGGTGTTGCAGGCGGAAAAATTCGACCCCGACGGCGACTACGTGCGCCGCTGGATTCCGGAGCTCGCGCGGCTTTCCGCACCCCATGTCCACGCGCCTTGGCGGGCGCCGTCCGCGATCCTGAGCGAGGCCGGCGTCGTCCTGGGCGAGACGTACCCTTGGCCAATCGTGGATCACGGGGCGGCTCGGGCGCGGGCGCTTGCGGCATTCGCGCGGATCCGGGATGAGGCCGGCGCCGGACCGAGCAAAGCCCGCGGGCCTTAAGCGGAATTGCGGGCGCCCGCCTCGCGCCATGAAGGCTCCTTACTGGCGCCATTCTCCGCCGCTCGCAATTCGCTTAAGTTCCGCGAGACCTTTCCCCGGAGGCGCGAGATGGATCGGAAGAAGGCCGCGGACTTTCCCCAGGAACTCCTCAATCTCTTCGACCTTTACGTCCATGGGGCCATGAGCCGTCGCGACTTCCTCGACGGCGCGCAGAACTTCGCGGTCGCAGGCGCAACCGCCGGCTCCCTCTTTCAGATGCTAAAGCCCAATTACGCCTGGGCGATCAAGATCCCGCCGGACGACAAAAGCATCCGGACGGAAAGCGTCACGGTCCCTTCGCCGAAGGGCAATGGCAGCATCAAGGGCTATCTGGCGCGCCCCGCCAGCGACGCAAAGCTCCCGGGCGTCCTCGTCGTCCATGAGAACCGCGGCCTCAACCCCTACATCGAGGATGTGGCGCGGCGGCTCGCGGTCGCCAATTTCATCGCGCTCGCGCCCGACGGCTTGACGTCGGTCGGCGGCTATCCAGGCGACGACGAGAAAGGCCTGGCGCTCTTCAAAGAGGTGGACCCGGCCAAGATGACGCAGGACTTCCTCGCCGCGGCGATGTGGCTCAAGTCGCGTCCCGACTGCACCGGCAAGATCGGCGCAATCGGCTTCTGCTTCGGCGGCGGCGTGGTCAATCAACTCGCGGTCAGGATGGGCGCCGATCTCTCGGCGGCCGCGCCCTTCTACGGCATGCAGCCGAGCGCCGAGGATGCGGCGAAAATCAAGGCGCCGATCAACGCGCAATACGGCGAACTGGATCAGCGCATCACCTCGGGCTGGCCGGCGTTCGACGCGGCGCTCACCAAAGCCGGCGTTCCGCACGAGGGCCACATCTACAAGCGCGCCAACCACGGCTTCCACAACGACACGACGCCCCGCTATGATGAAGCCGCGGCCGAGGAAGCGTGGGCGCGCGCGCTTGCTTGGTTCAACAAGTACCTGAGAAGTTGAGCGTAAGCGTCAACGGATCGGCGGCGCGTACTGGATGCCGCCCGAAGTCCACAATTGGTTGAGCCCGCGCGGAATGGCGAGCGGCGATTTCGCGCCGAGGTTGCGGTCGAACACTTCGCCGTAGTTTCCGACCGCCCGGATGACGTTCGCGGCCCAGCCGTTGGTGAGCCCGATCTCCCTGCCGAAGTCGCCGGTCGTGCCGACGAGGCGCATCACTTCGGGCTTCTGGGACCGCAGCGCCTGGCCGATGGTTCGCGAACTGACGCCGAGCTCCTCGGCGTTGATCATTGCGTAATGGACCCATCGCACGATCTCGATCCATTGCAGGTCGTTCTGCCGCACGACCGGCCCAAGCGGCTCCTTCGAGATCACGTCCGGCAGGATCACGTTCTCGCGCGGCTTCGCGAGGCGCAGGCGCAGCGCATAGAGCTGCGAAAGGTCGCTGGTCAGCACCGAGCAGACGCCGGCGTCGTAGTTCTTGATCAACTCGTCGGTCGAAGAGGTGACGACCTCCTGCAGGTTCATGTGATTGGCGGTGAAGAAGTCGGCGAGATTGTCGATCGTCGTCGTCCCGCTCTGCACGCAGACCCTGGCGCCGTCGAGGTCGAGGGCGGAGGTCACGCGCATCGCGCGGGGGACCATGAAACCCTGCCCGTCGTAATAGGTCACGCCGACGAAGGTGAGGCCGTACTCGGTCTCGCGCCCCATCGTCCAGGTCGAATTGCGGGAGAGGACGTCGATCTTCCCGTCTTTCAGCGCCTGAAAGCGGGCGTCCGCCGAGAGCGGAACGAGCTTGACCTTGTTCGGATCGCCGAAGATCGCGGCCGCCAGCGCGCGGCAGAAGTCGACGTCGAAGCCGGACCAGGCGCCGCTTTCGCCCATGTAGGAGAAGCCCGGCAATCCCTCATTGACGCCGCAGACGAGCGCGCCGCGCGCCTTGACCTGCGCCAAGGTCTGCGACGACGCAGAGGCGCCGAAGGCGACGGTCAGCGCCAGCGCCACCGAGATCCATCGAAGGGCGGCTCGTCCCGCCATTCCGCCCAATCGACCCATGCGGACGCTCACCGGCGACTGTCTTATTCAAGCGCGCCGAGCTTAGCGGGAAGCCTGATGGCCTGCCAGCATGGATTTGCTTGGGGCAAGCTCGCCTTGCCGACTGCTGCGCGACGACGCAACCCCGACGAGCCGCGTTTCAATACCGCGTCTGGACTGGCGCGGGCGCGAACACGTCGCCAAATTTATAGGTCAGGCCGACAAGCACCGTCGACAAGGTCTGTTTGTCCTTATTGTAGGCGACGCCATAAAGAGGACTGTAGCCGAAGGCATAGTCAGAGTAGGATTTCGTCCCGAAGTTGTAATGCCGGACTTCGACGCGCCCTGAAATGTTGTTTGTGAACGCGTATTCGAGACCGCCGCCGATATCCCAGCCTGTTTCGGTTGACGAATAGCCGTACGATCCATACGACCATATCGGACTGATCGAGTGGTGGATGTCGCCGATCGCACCGCCGCCAATCGCGTAAATCAGCGCAGGACCGAAGGCGTAGCCGAGGCGCCCATCGATGGAGCCGAATCCATAGACCGAAGCGTTCACGCCATAGGGATACGCGTAAGAGCTGCCGCGCACGTTGGAAAAGTTATAGGCGGCCTGCACGCCGAGGACGACCTGGTTGATCTGGTAATTGTAACCGACGAGCGGACCGCCAAAGACCCCCGTGTCGCCAAAGCCCTTATTCCATGGACCGACGTAGATGATCGTGCCGTCCCACCCAACGCCCCCCTCCAGGCCGGCATAAAAGCCAGTCCAATTGATAGCTGGAACCAGGGGCGGAAGCGGCGCTTCGGGAGCCTTCTTCGTGGGTAGGTCCGCCGCCAGGGCGCCGGCTGAAAGAAGCGCGAGGCCTGCCGTCGATCCGGCCAGGCCGCGAAGAAATTTATTGGTCATTGAGTTGTACCGCCCCAATGGACTGTAATTCGAAAGCCGCGTTGCCTTTCGTAGGCGAGTATCAGCAGTGTGACAAGCTGCAAACAGTTGTGCTTGCGCGTTTGAACCGAGTTTTCCGCCGTCACTTTCACACGACCGAAAGTACGATGTCTGGCGGTTACAGCTCCGAACCGGCCGGCGCCTCTTCGATCCGCTATGGAAGGCGATCCCCATGATCACGCCGGCGCGTCGGTAGACAGCGCCCAGCCGTCGCCTCTCAGCCAGTCGGAGCGGCTGGGCTCGTCGCCGAAGCGCAGAGAGCGGACTCTGCCCGAGCCGCCGCCGCGCAGGGCCTCGGCGAGCCGGCGGGCGATTTCCGGGTCCTGCCCGCCCTCGCAGGCGATGAACACGACACTAGTGAGGAAGCGGGCGGGCCAGGCCTCACTCTCCGCGACCGGCCGCGTTACGAGAAGCATGGGGCCGCTCGAGCGATCGGCATGCATGGGAAAAAGGAGCCGTCCGCCGGGTTTCAGGGCGTCGAGCCAGGCGCGTAGGGGGTGCGAGGCGGCGGCGTTGACATAGATGGCGTCGGCCTTGGGCAACTCCTCGCCGACGCCGGAGCGCGCGCGGACTTCGACCTGGGGGAGGCTCGAGAGGTTCGCGCGGGCGCGCTCGGCAATGTCCGGCTCGATCTCGTAGGCGACGACGCGGCCCGTCGGGCCGACGAGATCGGCTAGGATCGCCGTGTAATAGCCGGCCCCCGCGCCGATCTGCACGACCGTCTCGCCCTGCCTGATTGCAAGCGCGTCGATGCATTGCGCGTGCAGCGACGGCTGGCCGTTGTTGATGCCGCGCCCCGCGTCGATCGCGACCAGCACGTCGTCATAGAGGCGCGCGACCTCGTCCTCGCCCATCGGGCCGAAGAGGCCGCCGGAGACATACCAGGGCGGCGGCCCTGAAAAATCCTCCCGCGGCACGGCGGCGAACGCCGCCTCGACCCGCGGATCGCGAACGCCCGCGAGCCGTGCGATCTTGGCGGCGTAGGCTTGGCGAAGTCTGGCCGACCGGTCCTGCATGCCCTCCCGCCCCGCGCGCGGCTCATGATTTCGCTGTCCGCTTCGCGCCGCAATCGCGAGGCAGAGTCGGCCTGGACGCGCAAAGCCGGAAAAATGAATGCGCTCCGAAGGTGAATGTGTTGCGCAGCTACGGTTTCAGCAAGCGATTTCGACGGGGCGCGGCGATCGAGCGAGGAGAAGGATGAGTTCCGCCCTGGAAGGCGGCTGCGCCTGCGGCCGGATCCGCTATCGGCTGGCCTCCATGCCGATGTTCGTCCATTGCTGCCATTGCCGCGACTGCCAGAGGCAGACCGGCAGCGCCTTCGTCATCAATGCGCTGATCGAGACCGACCGGGTCGAGAAGCTCAAGGGCGAGACGGAACCTGTCCCGGTCCCGACCGATAGCGGCCGTCCCCATATCATCCATCGCTGCCCGACGTGCAAGATCGCCGTCTGGAGCCATTATGGCGGCCGCCAGGCCCTGAGTTTCGTGCGCGTCGGCACACTCGACGAGCCGTTTCGGCTTCCCCCCGACGTCCACATCTACACGCGCTCCAAGCTGCCCTGGGTCGCCCTGCCCGCGGACGTTCCGGCCTGCGAGGCCTATTACGATCCGAAGACGCTGTGGCCGGCGGAAAGCCTCGCGCGGCGCAAGGCGCTCTTCGGGTGAAAGGCGAGGAATGGCGAGCGGCGAATGGCGAAAGGCGGGCCGCGCCGCGCGTTTCGCCCCTCGAGCGGCGATCCCGGCCATGATCATCGCGAACCTTGCCGTCGCGCAGGACGCCCGGCCGGCCAATACGCTCATGGACCTCCGCCGGCAGTTCGGCGCGTGCCTTTCGCGAACGCCGATCGCCGCCGGCTCGCGCGTCACGATCGCCTTCATGATGAAACGCGACGGGTCCGTGTTCGGCAAGCCGCGCATCACCTATGCGCGTCTTGAGGGCGACGCGGAGACGCAGCGCCGCTTCCTCGACGACGCCGAGCGCGCGGTCAACTCGTGCCTGCCGCTCAGAGTGACGCCCGCGCTCGGGGCGGCGATTGCAGGCCGGATGTTCACGATCACGCTCGGGCGCGAGACGCCAGAGCGGGGAGCTTGAGAGAAATGGCGGATGTTTCCGTTGGCAGACTACTCGCCGCTCGCCGCTCGCTGCTCCCTCGGCGGCTGTCGCCACGACTTCAGCGAGAACAGTAGCAGCGACACTGCGATGAGCGCCGAGCCAAGAAAGAACACCGGATCAGCAGCAAAATGCAGATCGGCGATCCACCACGACAACGCCAGTGATATCAAAGCGGTAAGAGCCGGAACCAAATTAAAAAACATCGTGACGAAGCCGTTGTCGCCGCCGGTGGCTGTGAGCGCGACCTGATAAAAGACGCGGCCCACGGACGCGGCGATGATCGTGCCTATTATCATAAGAACGATCGCAGCGAACTGATCGTCGAAACGCAGTTCGGAGCGCAGGTAAAGGATAACGAGAGTCGAGGGTATCAGGATCACATTCGCGAAGAAAAAATTCGCGGCGATCGCGGCGGGCTCTTCGTATTTTGCGAACCATTTGCCAATGAGGGTTCCGCCCAATGCGGTGCACAGCGGCACGGGAAGGGCATACACCCAGCTGCCGCGCAGGAAGTTCTCAGCCAGTTGGCTGATTGTTGGCTTGTTGGCGTCCCCAAGCTGGCTCCAGGCGACAGCCATCGCCCCGATGAACGCTCCCGCGAAACAGCTGAAGAACACTGTCGGCGACACCGGGATTGGAACCCTCGTTATGACCAGCGCCACGATGGCCGCCCAAAAGGGCAGCAGGTTCAAGATCGCGGATACGATGATCGGATGAGCATTGCTGAGGCCGAAGTTGTAGAGCAGCAGGCCGGTCATCCCGATGGCGAACAGGACCGCCAAGTACCCGTAGTTCGAAGGGTCAGTCAGCAAGGCGATGAAGTCGCGGCGGCTGGTCGGTTTTGCGTTGAGCAGCGGAATAGAGATGAACAAAGCGATTTGGGTCAAGCACACGAATTGCATGGTGTTGAGATGCTTGGCCGCGGGAAAAGAAAAAGGTTCCTGGACCGCGAACAGGAATGCGGTGATGAGCGCGTAGAGGCTGCCAAGCGCGTAATTCGGGGACGCGGAACGAGGCATGTGAGAGACTCATGGGCTCACAGACGAAGTCGAGCCCGACAGCGGTTGACGATCGCGAACGCGCTGGTTAACGCATGAGCCAACTCCGCCGGCAAGTCGCGCTGAAATAATTTCCAATTGCAAGCGGCGAACCAGCGCCTGGCTCGGCTGAGGCGTGGCCTACGCGCCCGACGGATGATAATTCGGGCTCTCGCGGGTGATGGCCACGTCGTGGACGTGGCTCTCGCGCAATCCCGCATTAGTGATGCGCATGAAGCGCGCCTTCGCCTGGAACTCGGGGATCGTCTCCGCCCCGACATAGCCCATCGCCGCCCTCAAGCCGCCCGCGAGCTGATGCACGATCGCCGCGACCGGCCCGCGGTAGGGCACCTGGCCCTCGACCCCCTCCGGCACCAGCTTCATCTGATCCTTCACGTCCTGTTGGAAATAGCGATCGGCCGAGCCCTGCCCCATCGCGCCGAGCGAGCCCATGCCGCGGTAGCTCTTGTACGAGCGACCCTGGTAGAGGAACACCTCGCCCGGGCTCTCGTCGGTGCCGGCGAGCAGCGAGCCGATCATCACGCAGTCCGCCCCGCCGGCGATGGCTTTCGCGAGGTCGCCCGAATATTTGATGCCCCCGTCCGCGATCACCGGCACGCCCGCGGCGCGCCCCGCGGCGGCGGCTTCGAGAATGGCGGTGAGCTGCGGCACGCCGACGCCCGCGACAATGCGGGTCGTGCAGATCGAGCCCGGCCCGATGCCGATCTTGATCGCGTCGGCCCCCGCGTCGATCAAGGCCTGCGCCCCCTCGCGGGTCGCGACATTGCCGGCGATGATCGAGACCTTGTTGGTCGCCCGCTGGATGCGGCGCACCTGATCCAGCACCTGCTCCGAATGCCCGTGCGCGGTATCGACGACGAGACAGTCGACCCCGGCCGCCATGAGGAGTTCGGACCGCGCAAAACCCTTGTCGCCGACGGTGGTCGCGGCGGCCACGCGCAGGCGCCCGTCGCCGTCCTTGGCGGCGTCGGGATGGGCGGTCGCCTTCTCGATGTCCTTGACCGTGATGAGGCCGACGCACCGCCCCGCGTCGTCCACGACGACGAGCTTCTCGATCCGGTGCTGGTGCAGGAGGCGGCGCGCTTCGTCGTGGCTCACCCCCTCCTTCACCGTCACGACCTTGCGCGTCATCAATTCCGCCACCGGCTGGCGCGGATCGTCGGCGAAGCGCACGTCGCGGTTGGTCAGAATGCCGACGAGCCTGCCCGGCTTGCCACCGCCATTGCGCTCGACCACCGGAATGCCGGAGATCGAGGCGCGCTTCATGACGGCCAGCGCGTCGGCGAGCGTCGCCTCGGGATGGATGGTGATCGGATCGACCACCATGCCGCTCTCGAAGCGCTTGACCTTGCGCACTTCCTCGGCCTGGTCCGCCGGCTCGAGATTGCGGTGGATGACGCCGATGCCCCCCGCCTGGGCCATGGCGATCGCGAGCCGCGCCTCGGTCACAGTGTCCATCGCGGAGGACACGATCGGCAGATTGAGCCGGATCGTGCGGGTGAGGCTCGAGGCGATTTTAGCGGCGCTCGGCATCACCGTGCTCATACCCGGACGAAGCAGCACGTCGTCGAACGCGAGCCCCTCGGGAAAGCCGGTCTCATCGTTCGCCATCGCCGTCATGCCTCGTCCAACTCGCGGGGGGCCCCGTGGATCGCTCCATCCCGCCGCATGGCGCGGCTGCCTATCATGGGCCGAGCGAAGTTCCTAGAGTATGATGCGATCGTTCCTCTTGTCCGATGCAATCCGTTTCGCTCAGCACGTTCTGACGCGGTCCCTATGCTCTGGGTTTCCAGCGCATTGCGCGCGCAGAGAATTCAACGCTTCTGGGATAACGAGCCATCGGGCCTTCGCGTCGCACTCGGCGGCTCATGGCCCTCCGCGTTTGGTCGCGGTTGTGCCTTCACGAACGGCTTGAACGACGAGTTCGACCACGCCGGCGTCGAGGATGCGGCCACTCAAGCCAGCGAACACGCGAGGCCGTGCTCGGCTGTAGATCGCGGTCTCGAATGGCCAGTCGAGCGCGTCGTAAAAACCCGCAATTCGGTGGTACTTGTCAAGTTTCGTCGTCATCGCCACCGGCTCGAGCGGTTTGAAACCGAAAGCGCAATCTTCCGACGGATTGGGGAGTCGGTCCAATGACCCGTGCGCGGAAAAATTCCCGTTGGCGGCCCGCGAGCAGGCGATCGCCACCGGGCGATCCATCCGCCGGTCCGACCGCGGCCCGCTTCGCGGACGGCGGCGAGAGTGATAGGGTCGAGCAATGTCGGACGCTGCGCAAAGCGACATGGACGTCGACGCTTTCCTCGTCTGGGCCGAGGGACGCGACGGCCGTTGGGAGCTGCGCGACGGGCGGCCCGTCATGATGGCGCCGGAGCGGGCCGCCCACGCGCTGACGAAATACGCCGCTCAGGAGTCGCTCAAGGCGGCCATACAGCGCGCCGGCGTTCCATGCCGCATGTTTCCGGACGGCATGACGGTCAGGATCACGAAACGCACCGCGTTCGAGCCGGACGCGCTCGTCGTCTGTCCCTCCCCGCTCGATCTCAACACGATGGAAATCCCCAATCCGGTCATTGTCGTCGAGGTGCTGTCGCCGAGCACAGCGGCGGACGATCATGGAATAAAGCTCGACGGCTATTTCTCACTGCCGAGCGTCGAGCATTACCTCATCCTCGACGCGGATCGCCGGGTGTTGATCCATCACAAGCGCGGTCAGGCCGGGGCGATCGAAACCCGCATCCTGCGCGACGGCGCCGTCCGCCTCGACCCGCCGGGTCTCGAAGCCGAGGTTACGGCGTTTTTCGTGACCGAGTGACGGCGCCTGCGCGTGGACCAGACGCGAAAAGCGCGACGGAAGGATTCCGCCGCGCTCTCATCGGCAGCGCGCGTTCGCCGCGCGCCGCAACTTCGGGTTAGTGGGGCAGCTTGTCGGCGAGCACGTCCACCCGATGGATTTCCGGCGCCTTGGTGAACAGCTGCGAGGCCTTCGAATTGAGCTCGGTCGCGACCCTGCCCTGGAGATGGGCCTCGCGGCCGCGCTCGTTGGCGAACGCGTCGAAGATGCCGAATGTCCTTGGCCCCATCCGGATCGCAAACCAGGCCGTCGTATCCGGCTCGTCGTTCACCATCGAGCGGGCGTTGGACAGGAAAGTTGCGACCTCCTGTTCCTTGCCGGGCTTGGCTTCGAGTTGGACGTAAAGCGCATGTTGTGTCATTTCACACTCTCCTCTCCTCGCCCGCGGCAGAGCCCATAAAGCAAAACTTCGCCAAGACGATGGCGTAGCCGGATTTTCTCAGCATTAGCCAAAATCAATATGATCTATCGCGGCAAGTTAAATCGCAACAAGGGCTCCTCGCATCCGCCGACAAGATTCAATACATGGGGCTCCTTGTCGAAAACGCTGATGCGGAGCAAATCCGCGGGCGCCTCGACCTCAATTGGCTGGCAAAACGATTGTGAATACGCAATTGGCGACAGGGCAGCCGTCACGGACTGGCGAGCGCGCGGGGCCAACGCCGCGCATGCGGGCTTTGCCTCGCCCTCGCCTCTGGCCGGCGATAGGCCATCCGGCAGTGACCGGCGCAATAAGAATGGCCTTCTTCCCGCTTGAGCCCGCAATAGGCGAAGTCCCCGCTCCTCGGATCGCCGAGGGGCCATCGGCAGGCGAATCCGCGAATGTCCTCGAACCTCACCCGCCGCATCTCCCCAACCTCAGCCTCGGCAAAGATCCATGCCGGCTTCCTCGCCTCCCCGTCCCCGGGCTGTGACCCGGGGATCACTCGGCGATCACGAGGAAGGGCGGCGAAGTTCCGCTTGCCGGGGACAGCCGCCAATGGCGCCTGACATGCGCGGGCGGACGTCCCGCCGTGCGCGGAGCGCCCAGCACCATTGAGTTTGACCCCAATTCGGTTCGCCTTGCCGATCACGGCGTTGCGGGACGCGGCGCCCAGCGCCGCAGCGATGAAGCTCGCGCTTCTTCCTTCCAGAGCCAGCCTTATGAGATTCTCGATCGCCTCGGCTGTCCACCGCATTTGCCCGCGCCCCTTGGCTAAAGCTGCGGCGTCAGCAGCCGCAAGAAGGAATGGTTCGGCTATTCTCCTCGCAAGCTAGCTCTCGGACGCTGCAACAGCCACGACCTGTCGGTTCAAGGTTAATATCGATTAATTTCAATGCGTTGCGTAGAACGAACGTCGACGCAATAGCGTATTTGGAAGCGTCCGGCGCAGGTCGCGTATACGGTATGTTTGCGGCGCGGCGCGAATACGGTTATTGCGCGTTCCGAACGGAAGGGAGACCGTCATGCCCGGCGGCGGTTCGGAACAGGCGAAGTCCCCGAGAACGCCGCCGTACACGTCGTATCGGACGTTCAGGACCTTCTGCGAGGATCTTCGCGAGCACGGCGTTCCCTCGCGCATCGACCGCAGCGTGCTGACGCGCTTTTCAGGCGTGGTCGGCACGCAGCTGATGCACGCGCTTCGCTTCCTCGGTCTGATCGAGGATCAGGGACGTCCGACGCAGCGTCTCAAGGAGCTTGTGAGCGCGTACGGCGAGGGCAATTGGTCCCAGAAGCTCTTGGAGCTTCTTCGGCAGGAATACGCCCCGATGTTCGCAATCAATCTCGAAACCGCGACCCCTTCCCATTTCAACGAGACGTTCAGGAAGGCTTTCCCGGCTGCGGACGCGGTGATCCAGAAGTGCGTGACATTCTTTCTTTATGCCGCGAACGACGCGGGCGTGAAGATCAGCGGCCGCGTACTGAAGGGTCGGAAGCCCCGGTCTCTGACGCCGCGCAGGAAACATTTGTCTGCCCAGACGCCGACGAAGGAATTCGAAGCAGGAATGTCAGGGCCCCAACTGGACACGTCCCGCAAAGAGGCCAAGAAGCCGTCGGAAATCCTCCTCATGCACCTCGACCCGAAAGAGATGGACGATGAACAGCAAGCCGCCGTCTGGACCCTGATGAAGTACTTCAAAGCAAGAGGATTGTGACGATTGGGACGTGCAACTTCCTGACGTCGGAAGCGATAGATTTGGTCGACCGCACGCAATAACCGCGTTCCGTCTTAGAAAGGTATGGCGGCGAATCCGGCTAAAGCAGATGAATTCAAGTTAATTCAATCCCGTCATTGCGAGCGAAGCGAAGCAATCCAGAGAACATCGGCGCCTAGGGCCCCTGGATTGCTTCGTCGCTGCGCTTCTCGCAATGACGGCGTTGGTTCAACCCGAATTCAACATGCTCTAATACTGCGTGAGTTAGGAGATATTCCACGCGAAATTCAAGGGCCAGTTGGGTGTGATGAACCGCAAGGAAGCAGCATGGGCCGCGCCCGGCTTGCGTGTTCGGCGGCGGCCGCGCCCAGCGCGGGCGCGGACTGCTCGAGCGTTCCCGCGCATCCGCGAAGACGTCGCCGCTTTCAGCCAACTGCGCGGTTTGACCCACCTCAAACACAGCCGCGCGCGCGGGTCTAGGATGGACGCTCGAGTTCGAACAAGGAGCGGGCCCCGTGAACCATCATCAACGCAAGGTCCTGCATGCCATCTTCGCCCATCCTGTCAACGCCAACCTCGACCTGAAGGATGTCACGCACGCCTTGACCGCGCTCGGCGCCGAGATCGACGCCAAGACGAAGAGCCGGCTCGGCGTCACGCTGAACGGCCGCAGCACCCTCCTGCACCTGACGAATCACAGCCTCCTCAAGGCCGAGGTGATGCAGATCCGGAAGTTCCTGGAATCCTGCGGCATCACCGCCGAGGCCTTTCCGGTCTAGACGGATTGCGTCTGCTCTCTCCAGCGGGCGCGAATGACGCCGTCGGCCTCGCTGAGGCGCGCGACGATCGCCTCCAGCGCCAGCTCGCGTCGCCTGTGCGAGGTCACCGTCGCCGTCACCTCGACGCGGCCGGTATCTTCCACAGACGCGCTGTCCACTTCGCTGAAATGCACGTCGGGCACAGCGGCGAACTCCTGAACGACCAGGGACCTGATGTCGGAGGCGCGCGCCGCGCGGCAATAGATGCGGCAATAGATGGAGACGAGATAGTGTCGCTCTTCCTCGGTCGAGTTGATTGGCTGTCGGTTGATGGCGTGGACGATCGGCCTCAGCGCGGTGTTGGCCCCGAGCACCAGGGCGGCGGCCATGAGGCCGTAGAGCGCGAGCCCTTCGCCGGCGAGCATGCCCACCGCCGCCGAGCACCACAAGGTCGCGGCAGTGTTGAGGCCCCGCACGTTGAGGCCCTCCTTGAAGATCACGCCGGCGCCGAGAAAGCCGATCCCTGAGACGACCTGAGCCGCAATGCGCGTGTCGCCAAGCGCACCCGGCACGACGTGTGAATAGGTGACGAAAATCGCGGCGCCGAGCGCGACCAGCGTATTGGTTCTTAAGCCCGCGAGACGCTGGCGCCATTGCCGCTCGAGGCCGATGGCGGCGCCGAGGCACGCGGCGATGAGGAGGTTCATTCCGGCTTGCGCAAGCTGCATGGTCATGACGCGACCTCAATGAACTCAAAATCCAGAGGCTCCGGGAGCGAAGAGGGCGCATTCGGCTGAGAACCTTCCGTTCCGCGACATTCCGAGCGACTGCTCGAGGGAAAGATAGTCGGCGCTTGGGAGCGCCGGCCGTCGTGCGGCAGCTGTCTCCCACCGCCAGCGAGGCGATGCGAAGCGGCCCCAGCCCGCCCGCCGCGACCAGACAGAGGCCGGAGATCCTTCAGCTTACGAGAAAGAGACGCGAGGGAGGCTGCGCGTCGCGCGCGCCCTTGCCCGCGGCCAAGACGCAAATGAGCCGGCCGGTCGCGGCCTCGCGCCGCCACCGGCAAGTGAGCAACGCGCCGCGCCCGCACCGGCTGCCGAAGTCAGTCGCGGTCTGGCGGTGCGCGTCGTTTGGCACCCGGCGAAAGCGGGCGAATTCGATGACGTTATTGGAGAGCTGGTTCATGGCTCGCCTCCGCTTTGGTTAGTCGAAAGCCGGAAGACGAGCGCCCGACAGGCCTAGGGCTTACAGTCGACTCGCGCGCGGGCTTCCGGCCCGTGGACGCTGACGATGTTTCGGGGCGCCGGATAGGCGAACCCCTCCGCGAATGCGCCGCCCAGGATGGTACTGCCCATGTCTCTTCAGTTTTTGTTAAGGACGCCGGGCTGAGACGAATTCCAAGCCGACAAACGGCTATTTATGCCCCGGTTTGATAGTGTCAAGATATCGTGACGGGATAAGGCGACGACTTTATCGTAGGCTGAACGGCAGCCGGCTCAGTCGGTTCACGACATGGCGCTGTCGCTGACGATCAGAAGCGTCGCCACGGGCAAGCCGCAATATCGGCCCGAAGGCGAGCTCAGCTCGGATCAAGCGCGGCAGACAGCTCAGATTCTAGCTGATATTTTCGCGCGCAAATGGCCGCCCGCACGTCGGAGGAAGCACAATGCAGAGCCTGGATGACAGTGTAAATCCGAAGGCGTGGCATTGGCTGCAGACCGCTTCGCTTGCGCTCGTGGGCGCCGCGCTGTCGTTCGTCGTATCCGGGCATATATCCGGCGCGGACAATAATATGTATCACATGGAAATCCTCGCGGGCCTTCCGGGGGAGCCTCAGTTCGCGAGCGATCCATTCATTCAGTCATTGCGCTACTGGGCCAGCGGATTTTGGTTTCCTCTCGCGGATACGGTCCACGGCGACGGCGTCTACCCTCTTTTTCTGATTTTCAACGTACTGTCTCGCCTTCTATTTTTCTTTGGTGCGCTCGCGTGCGCCACCATTCTCGGCGTGCAGAGCTTCCAGCAACGCCTCATCTTCAGTGTCCTAATCGCGCTGTCGACTACGATGCGCGGCGTGTCCAATGCAGGCGGCGGCGGACTATTCATTAACTCCTTCACGCAGTCGGAGCTCGCGAACGGCACCACCCTTCTCGTCCTCGCCTCTGCGGCGCGGCGGCAGGTCGCAACCGCATTGGCGCTGAACGGCCTGACATTCTTCATCAACGCTTTCGTCGGCGTCTGGAACGCGGCGCCGCTTGCGATCATTTTCGGCAGCCAGCTCCGAAGCGGCGCGCTCGATTGGAGAACCGCCGCACGCCAAGGCGTGGTTGGGCTAGTCCTAGCGGCAATCCTTGCCTTCCCTATCATCAAGAATGTTATGTCCAACCCCGACTTCGGGCGGCCGATCGACTTTAATTACGTCGAAGCTCTAACGCAGATTTATCCGTTCCATTTCTTGGTCTGGACTCTGACCAAGCGCGAAATCGTTTGGCTCGCTGCCGTGACGGCAGCCGCGCTGCTCGCAGCGCTGCGCATGCGCCCCCGCAGCGATTTTCTTATCGCCGCGCTGTTCGGCTTCATCCTGGTCTGGATTTTCGGCGCTCTCTTGCCGTGGCTGTCCCAGTCGCCGACTTTGATCAATTTACATCTGCTGCGTTCGAGCAGTTCGATCCAGATCTGCGCGACTTTGGCGTTCGCCGGCTTGGCGACGATCTGGCTGACAGATAGGAAAGACGAGGAAAAGGTGTTTTTTGGATGTCTGTTGGCCTTGCTGATGAACGGCCCCTCTCTCGGCGCTTCGGCCATTTTGCTGGCTTTGGCGGCTGAGCGTTTCCAGCTGCGGCCGCCGCCACAGGCGCTCGCGCTCCCGTTTCGGAGCCTGACGGCCGGCGCCATCTTCGTGTTGCTTGCTTCCACGGCGTTCGGAACGGTTCGCCGAACGCACGACATTCGAGCCGCGCGCGACGAGTGGGCCTCTCTTGGCCGCTGGGCCGCCACGAATACCGCGCCGACCGACGTCTTCTTGATTCCGGTCATGGATGTGGGCCGAATTCCCGGCGTCGAGTTGAACCGGGCTGGCTCGCTGCCGGTGGCGACACAACAGGAGGCGGGACTGGTCTCAGGCAGCGAAGTGTTTCGGTATTTCTCTCACCGCCCGATATGGATTTCCTGGAAGGAGGGCGCGAATGTAATGTGGATGCAAAGCCTTTATCACTTGTGGAAGCAACGTATGACCGAGACATTGGAGCTTAATTCGCTCGATCAGCGTCTCGCCTACGCGTCAAGTCATGGCTTGGCTTATGTGGTTGACGGCTGCCAAACTCACGCTGAAGAGGCGGTCTGGAATTCTACTACTAGCCGGCTTTGCGTCTTTCGTGCGCCGCCGGGTATTCGCTAACCGCGTCGACCCGCGAGAAAAAAGGCCCGACACTTTACTCAATCCCTGAAGGGGTTGTCCCTCGTCGCTCGCCTCGCCCCAATTTTTGCAACTCCAAAAACTTCCCTTTTTCAGAACTACGTGCTATTGTTCCGTTTTTCAGGAAATGAGCGAGGCGCGGACCCGATGGAACAGACCCCAAAGCCCCGGAGGCTCAACATCGTCGGCAGAGCCATGCGGAAGGAGCGGATCTTTCAGCGCCTGCGCCAGGGCTGGGCCTATGAAGAGATCGCCCGCGAGGAGCGCGTCAGCGCCGAGCGAATCCGCCAGATCGTCTCGAAAGCCCTCGGCAGCCGGGTGATCGACAGCGGCAACGACTACGCCCATCTGCAGCTCGAGCGCCTCATGCCGGCGCTGCGCCTCGCGGGCGAGGCGGTCGGGCGCGGGGAGCTCAAGGCCATCGCCCCCCTTCTCAAGGTGATCGACCGGCTTGACAGGCATCAGACGACGGTCGTGGCGAAATACTACTACGGGCCGGAGGAGCGGGAGCGCCTGCTCGACAAGATCAACCGCGTCGCCTCGAATCTCGCGGAAAACCGGAGCGCGCCGGAGCACACGCCGGCGGAAGACGGCGAAGAAAAAATTCTTTCCGAATTTCCCTCGTAACCCATTGAAAAGGCTCATTTCGGACGAGAGAATCCAAGGAAATCCAAGCTCTTCCAAGCCCCATTGAGCGGCCTTTTTGCCCTTAAAGGCGGCTCTTCTTAAGGAAATCCAAATCGGGGGCGACGGCCGGGGTCAGATGCAGCGGCCGCCGTCGACCTCGAGCACGACGCCGGTCACGAAGGCCGCCTCGTCGCTTGCGAGGTAGAGCGCGGCCGCGCCGACGTCCTGAGGCGTCGAGAACCGGCCGAGCGGCACGGTCGCCTTGAAGGCCGCGCGCTTTTCCGGCGTGTCCTCGCCCATGAACATGGCGAGGAGCGGCGTCTCGCCGGCGACCGGGGCCAAAGCGCAGACGCGGATCCTGTCGGGGGCGAGCTCGACCGCCATCGACTTCGTCATCACGTGAACCGCGCCCTTGGACGCGTTGTAGACGGCAAGGCCGGGGCGCGGGCGGAGCGCCGCGGTCGAGCCGACGTTGATGAAGACGCCGCCGCCATGCTCGCGCATATGCGGAACGAAGGCCTGGGCGGTGAGGAAGATCGACTTGACGTTGACCGCGAAGATGCGGTCGAACTCCGCCTCCTCGACCTCCATGAGCGGCTTGTTGCGATGCGTCGTGCCGGCATTGTTGACCACGATGTCGACGCGGCCGAACGCCTCTATGACGGTGTCGGCGGCGCGCGAGATGTCCTCGCGGTTCGAGACGTCGGCTATGAGCGCGATCGCCCCCTCGCCGAACCGCCTGGCCGCAGCCTCCGCGACCTCGGCCTTAAGATCGAGGCACGCCACCCGCGCGCCCTCGCGCGCGAACGCCTCGGCGACGCCGTAGCCGAACCCCTGCGCCGCGCCGGTCACGAGCGCCGTCTTGCCCTTCAGGCGCATCGCGCGAAGTCCCCTCAGCTCGCCTTCTTCCGCTCCTCGATGATCTTGTCGTCGATGGCCCTCGCTCTGATCGCCGCGGGACGCGCGCTGAGCAGCGACCAATAGCGCTCGAAGGCGGGACGCTTGTCGATGCCGCGGAACATCATGCCCCAGCCGATCAGCGAGCCGGCATAGACGTCGGCGGCGGTGAAGCGGTCGCCGGCAATGTACTCGGACCGGTAGAGCGCCCCTTCGAGCGCCGCCAGCGCGCGCTCGATATTGCCATAGCCGACCATGCCCTCCCGCTCGACCGGAATCTCGAAGCCGAGCGCCTTGTCGGTGACCGCCGCATCGAGCGGGCCGGCGGCGAAGAAGAACCAGCGGTAGTAAGGCCCGCGCTCGCGCGAGCCCGGCGGCGGCGCAAGACCGGCTTCGGGAAAGGCGTCGGCGAGGTAGGCGCAGATCGCGGCGGCTTCGGTGACGACGGTGTCTCCGTGCCTGATGGCCGGGACCTTCCCCATCGGATTGACGGCGAGATAGTCCGGCCCCTTCATCGAATGGCCGAATTCCAGGATTTTGGTCTGGTAGGGCGCGCCGACCTCCTCCAGCATCCAGCGCACGATCCGGGCGCGGGACATGGGATGGGAGTAGAAGACAAGTTCGTCGCTCATGGCCATGGGCCTCCGCTTCCCGCCTGATTCGCTTCCGCCGGCGCCTGTGATAGATCGACGACGAGCAGGCTATCCTCCCCATCGACATTGGAAATACAATGCGTATCGAAACTGACGTCAAGCTCGATTTCAAGGACGTTCTCATTCGCCCGAAGCGCTCAACCCTCAACACGCGCAGCGCCGTCGACGTCTACCGCGCCTTCCGCTTCTTGCACACCGGGTCCGAGTGGAAAGGCTTTCCCCTCATCGCCGCCAACATGGACGTGACGGGCACGATGGCGATGGCGCGCGCGCTGGGCAAACACGGGGCGCTGACGGCCTTGCACAAGCACTATCCCGAGGGCGAGCTCGTCCCCTTCTTCGCCTCGCCGGACGGGGCGCACGCCTTCTATTCGCTCGGCATCACCGCCCCCGACCTCAAGAAGCTCTCGGCGGTCGCCAAGCTTGCGCGGATTCGCCTGATCTGCCTCGACGTCGCCAATGGCTATGCGGAAAAATTCCTCGAAGGGGTCAAGCGGGTGCGGGACGACCATCCGGAATCCGTCATCATGGCGGGCAACGTCGTCACCGGCGACATGACCGAGGCGCTCATTCTGGCCGGCGCCGACATCGTCAAGATCGGCATCGGCCCGGGGTCGGTGTGCACGACCCGGCGCGTGACCGGCGTCGGCTATCCGCAGCTCTCCGCCATCATCGAATGCGCGGACGCGGCGCACGGGCTGAAAGCCCAGGTCTGCGCGGACGGCGGCTGCACTGCGCCCGGCGACGTCGCCAAGGCCTTCGGCGCCGGCGCCGATTTCGTCATGCTGGGCGGCATGCTGGCCGGCCACGCCGAGTGCGCCGGAGACATCCGGTATGAGGAACGGGACGGCGAGAAGGTTCCGGTCGGCATGACCTTCTACGGCATGTCGTCAGAGACCGCGATGAAGAAACACTCGGGCGGGGTCGCCCATTACCGCGCCGCCGAAGGCAAGTCGGTCGAGATCCCCTATCGGGGCGCGGTCGATGGAACCATGGGCGAGATCATGGGCGGCGTCCGCTCGATGATGACCTATATCGGCGCCGCCCATCTCAAGGAGGTCTCCAAGCGCACGACCTTCGTCCGCGTGACCGCCCAGACGAACGACATGTTCGGCGGCGGTTGAGGCTCGGACCTGCGCTATTGCTCCGCGAGCCTGTCCGCGAATTGGGCGATCGTCTTGGCGTAGACGACCGCCGAGTTCCACTCGAGGAGACCGGCGAAGTTCGGTTCGCCTTCGTTCCAGCCAGCGCCGCGCTGCCACCCGTGGGCTTGCAGGAAATTCGCGGTGGAGGCGAGGGCGTCGGCGGAATTGCGCATCAGGTCGCCGCCGCGCCCGCCATTCGCCGAGACGCCGTATTTGAGATAGGCCGAGGGCATGAACTGGGTCTGCCCGAGTTCGCCGGCCCACGCGCCGCGCATTTGCGAAGGCGACAGGAGCCCGCGCTGGACGATCATGAGCGCATCGACAAGCTCGGCCTTGTAGAGCGACCCCCGCCGGCAATCGTAGGCCAGCGTCGCAAGCGCGCTGAACGTCGGATAGCTGCCGAGCCCCGAGCCGAAGTCCGTCTCCAGTCCCCAGATGGCGACCAGGACGGGGGCCGGAACGCCGTAGCGCTGCTCGATCCTTTGCAAAGGCTCTGCGTAGGCGAGCATCATCTGCCGGCCGCGCTTGATTCTGCCCGACGTGATGTGGCTTGCGGCGAAGCTGGCGAAATTGCCTTGCCACGACGCCTGACCGTGGTCGTGCGACAGCACCGAACGGTCGAATGTGGCGGTCGCCAGCGCGTTGTCGACCACGTCGGGGGAAATCCCGTCGTTGATCGCCACCTGCTTGAAGTCCTCGAGCCAGGCGTTGAAGCCCTCCTGGCTGTCGCCGCAGGAAGCCGCGATTGCCGGCGCGACGCCGAGCGCGCCCGCCATCAGGGCGGCGAAGGACAAGATTCTCAAAGCGTTTCCGCGCATGCCTGACGCTCCAGTTGCATCGAATCGGTAAACTCGAAACAGGGCCGAACCTTGGCCGCTCGACCGGCGCCTTGACAACCTACCCCTAAGCCGCGCCGCTGCGACATTTGAACATTGGCCGCGCGCGTCGCCCCATGTTAGAAACCAACGCCATGATCCCCGCCGCCAATGCTGTCGAGGGCCGCTTGCCCGTGCGCCTGGCGGGGGCGACTCGCGCCGAAATCCACCACGCGCTCGCCGAGATCGGAGCGCCGGAACGCGAACGCAACATGCGCGTCGGGCAGCTTTGGCACTGGATTTACCACCGCGGCGTACGCGAATTTTCGGCGATGCGCAACGTCGCCCGGCCGCTGCTCGAGAAGCTCGCTGAGCGGCACGACCTGGCGCGCCCGGAGATCGTCGCCGAGCAGGTGTCGGCGGACGGCACGCGCAAGTGGCTCTTGAGGATGTCGCCCGCGCATCCGCACGACAAAGGCGCGGAGATCGAGTGCGTCTACATCCCCGAGTCGGACCGCGGCACGCTTTGCATCTCGAGCCAGGTCGGCTGCACCCTGAACTGCTCCTTCTGTCATACCGGCACGATGCCGCTCGTGCGCAATCTCAGCGCCTGCGAGATCGTCGGACAGGTGCTTGTCGCGCGCGACCGGCTCGGCGACTTCCCGGGGGGCGTTGCGCCGACCGACGGCCTCGTGCCGTCCGGCGAGGGGGTCCGCGCCGTCTCGAACATCGTGTTCATGGGGATGGGAGAGCCGCTCTACAATCTCGACGCCGTTCGCGACGCGATCGGCGTCATGACCGACGGCGACGGCCTTTCGCTCTCTCGGCGCCGCATCACGGTCTCGACTTCGGGAGTCGTTCCCGAAATGGCGAAGCTCGGTCGGGAATGCGGGACCATGCTCGCCGTCTCGCTGCACGCGACGAACAATCCGCTGCGCGACAAGCTCGTCCCCCTCAATCGCAAGCACCCGATCGAACGGCTCATGCAAGCCTGCCGCGATTATCCCGGCGCCTCCAACGCGCGGCGGATCACCTTTGAATATGTGATGCTGAAAGGCGTCAACGACGCGCCGTCCGACGCCAGGGCGCTGGTGCGGCTGCTCAAGGGCATCCCTGCGAAGATCAACCTCATTCCCTTCAATCCCTGGCCCGGCAGCCCCTACGAATGCTCGGACTGGGAGACCATCGAACGCTTCTCCGAGATCGTCTTCAACGCGGGCTATGCGAGCCCGGTCAGGACGCCGCGCGGGCGGGACATCCTGGCCGCATGCGGCCAGCTCAAGAGCGAGAGCGAGAAAATGCGGGCGCGGGCGCGGATGATGCTCGAGGAGAGTCTGGTCGTTGGACAGGATTGACGCCCGCGTCAGCGAGGAAACCAAGAATTCCGATCCGTCCCCGGCCCCGTTCGACGCCTGGCGTCTCGTACGGGGAAGCCTCGGCGACATTTTCCGACTGCCCCGCCTCGACCGGCGCGGGATCGCGGCTCTTGTCGCGCTCGTCGCAGCGGTATGGCTCTCGACGTCGCTCTACCGCGTTCAGCCGGACGAGAAGGGCGTGGTGCTGCGCTTCGGCAGGTGGGCCGAGACGACGGATCCCGGCCTCCATGTCCATCTGCCCTACCCGATCGATACGGCGCTGCTGCCCAAAGTGACCCAGGTGAACGAAATCCAGCTTGGCGTTGGAACGGGCTCGGCGCCCGCCGACGGCCAGTCCAATCGAGGCAGACAGATGCTGACGGGCGACGAAAACATCGTCGAAGCGGACTGCACTGTGTTCTGGAAAATCCGCGATCCGGGAAAGTTCCTGTTCAAGGTCGACAATCCCGAGCTTGCCGTCCGGATCGCCGCCGAGGGCGCCCTCCGCGACGTCATCAGCCGCACGCCGATTCAGGCGGCAATGTCGGACAAGCGCAAGCAGATCGCCGATGAGACCCAGGCGCTCCTGCAGAAGCTGCTCGACGACGAGCAGGCCGGCGTCGAGGTTACCCAGGTCCAGTTGCAGCGGGTCGAGCCGCCGCTCGCCGTCATCGACGCCTTCAACGACGTCCAGCGCGCCCGCGCCGATCAGGAGCGCGCGCGTAACGAAGCGCAGGCTTACGCCAACGACATCCTGCCGCGCGCGCGGGGCGATGCGGAACGCATCCGCCAGGAGGCCGAGGCTTACAAGGTTCAGGTCGTCAATCTTGCGCAAGGCGAGGCCAACGCCTTCCTGCCGCTTCTCAAGAGCTACGAGTCGGCGAAGGACGTGACCGCCTGGCGCCTCTATCTCGACAGCGTGGACGAGGTCTTGAAAAAGGCCTCCAAGGTGATCGTCGACACCTCCGGCAAGGGCGTGTCGAGCGTCATGCCCTATATGCCGGTGACCGAGTTCAAGCCTTCCGCCGCGCCGGCCGGCGCTCCTTTCGCAACGCCGCCCGCGCCGCCGGCCCCCGCGCCGGGAGCGACGAAATGAGAAGCCGCTCGCTGATCGCCGGCCTCGCGCTCGCGGCGGCCCTCCTCTACATCGCCGCCTCCTCGATCTACGTCCTCAACGAGGGGGAGCAGGGGCTCGTCGTGCGGCTCGGAGCGCCGGTCGGGGTCGTCGACACGCCCGGCCTCGAGTTCAAGGCGCCCTTCATCGATACGGTTTACGTGACCTCGACGCGCTCGCTGTTGCTGGAGCCGCCGGTCGAGCAGGTCATCATGGGCGATCAGAAGCGGCTCGAGGTGCAGCCCTATGCGCGCTATCGCATTGTCGATCCGTTGCGCTTCTATCAGGCCGTGCGCACGCCCGAGGCGGCCAACGCCCAGATCGCCCAGTTCGTGAGCTCCTCCGCGCGACGGGCGCTCGGCCAGGCGCCCTTGCGCGCGCTGCTCACCGACGAGCGCGGCCGCATCCTCGACGTCATCAAGTCCGAGGTCGCCGCGAAAGCCGAGCCGCTCGGCATCTCGGTCGATGAAGTGCGCTTCCACCGCGCGGATCTGCCTTTCGAGACCAGCCAGGCGATCTACGACCGCATGAAGTCCGAGCGGCAGCGCGAAGCCAAAGAGCTTCGCGCGCAAGGCTTCGAATGGGCCCAGCAGATTCAGGCGCGCGCCGACCGCGACCGCACCGTCATCCTGTCCGAGGCCCAGCGCGCCGCGGTCGCTGCGCGCGGCGAGGGCGACGCGGAGGCCAATCGCACCCTCGCCGAGGCGTTTTCGCAGAACCCGCAGTTCTATTCGCTCTATCGCTCATTGCAGACCTACAAAGGCGCGCTCGCCAACGCGTCGCCGACCCTGATCGTGAGCCCGGACGCAGATTTCATGCGGCTCCTGAAGTCTGGCCCGCAACCGCCAACGCCGGAGAGCCCAAAGCCTTGAAGCGCGCCTCAAGCGGCTCCGAAGGGGCGGCGAGCCAAGGACTGAGGCCAGCTCGATCCGCGCAACCGAGCCGCTCGCCCCGATGAGCGACGCGGCGACCTGGATTTTCCTCCTGCTGCAGGTCTTCTTCGTCGACCTGCTCCTGGGCGCCGACAACGTGATCGTCATCGCGCTCGCCTGCCGCAGGCTGCCGCCCGAGGATACCCGGCGGGCGGTGATGTTCGGCGCCGTCGGCGCGATCGTCCTTCGACTGACGATGGTCATATTCGCCAATGCGCTGCTTGGCGTCCCGCTCGTGAAACTTGCCGGCGCATGGATGCTCATCGTCATCGCGCTCAACGTCAAAAATCGGGGCCGGGAAGAAACTGGCGCCCTGCGCGGCGCGGGGCCGGCGACCGACTTTGTCTCCGCGGCGGCCGTCATCATGCTCGCCGACGCGGCGATGAGCCTCGACAACGTTGTCGCGCTGGCGGCGATCGCGGGCGGCAACCTCTGGCTGCTCGCCTTCGGCGTTCTCTTGAGCATCCCAATTCTTGCTTATGGTGCGATCATTCTGACCGAGATCATGGGGCGGGCGCCCGAGATTCTGAAGATCGGAGCGGCATTCCTCGGCTGGATCGCCGGCGGCATGGCGGTTTCCGACCCGCTCGTCGCAGGCTGGATCTCCGCCAATGCGCCGGCGCTGCCCGTCGTCGCGCCGCCGTTGGCCGCCTTGTTCATTCTCGCGGCTGGCAAGGACGGGGAGCGGAGCGCGTTGCGGCCGCTTCCCGCTGCCCCCGGCTCCGCACAAGTTTCGAAGCACGACCCGATTTCCCGCTCGAAGCCGACTCCGACGAAAGCTCCTGACGCCGCCGCCCTCGAGGCGCTCGCGCGTGAAGCCGGGTCTCGAATTTCCCCGCCTCCCGAAGAGACGGCGACGATAACGGCGTTCGCGCGCGGAGGATGGACCGAGGAGCGTGTCGTCATCGTCGGATTTGTGCTGCTTGCGTTTATCGCTGGACTTATCATCTTCTTAGCCGCCTTCTTGGACAGCCTGACCTAAAGTCGGAGGGACGAAACTGGTAAGTCGCGAGTCTCGTGCTGACTTCGAAGCGAAGGGCGCCCCAGACATTCCCATGACGCAAGCTCCCGCCGTCGAGCCTTCGCGCGCGCCGAGGCGCAGCGAACGCCTGCGCCAGAGAGCGGCCTGGATGTATTTCGTCGAGGAGATGACGCAGAGCGCGATCGCCGACGCGCTCGGCGTCGGACGGGTGACGGTCGTGCGGATGCTCGCCGAGGCGAAGGCGCTCGGCGAAGTGCGCATCGCGCTCTCGCGCGGAGACGCCGAGCTTGGCGGACTGGAGGCCGCCCTCTGCAAGGCGCATGGGCTCGATGAGGCGATCGTCGCGCCGCTCTCCTCGCCGTCCGCCGATCCCACAGGTCCGATTGGAGCGGCGCTCGGGGAGCATGTGGCCGCCCTCCTTCGCAACGACATGAAAATCGGCCTCGGCTGGGGCCGCACGCTCAACCGCTCGCTCGAGTATCTGCGCGAGCGCTCGTTGCGTGGGCTCAGCGTCGTATCGCTGGTCGGCGGGGTGACGCACTTCGCCCACAACAATCCGGCCGAATTTCCCTCCGCCTTCGCTCGCGCCTTCAACGCCGACTGCTATCTCATCCCCGCGCCCGCGCTCGTGGATGGCCCCGAAACCAAAGCAGCTTTGATCGACCGCTGCGGCCTCGGCGCGGTCTATGCCTTCGCCCGGACGCTCGACGCCGTCGTCGTGAGCGTGGGATCGCTTGGCGGTGAAGCGACGATCGCGCGCTTCGAACTCGTCGGCGAGTCGGAGCGGCGCCTGATGCGGGAGTACGGCGGGGTCGGGGAATTGCTGTGCAACGTATTTGATCGCGAGGGGCGGATCATCGACCATCCGCTCAACCAGCGCGTCATGTCGGTCCCGATGGAGGCCGTGCGCGCCGCACCCGTCCGAGTGCTTGCGGCGGGAGGGGCGCATAAACTGGCCGCCATCGAGGGCGCCATCAAGCTCCTGAAACCCACGACGCTCGTGACCGACGAGGAGACGGCGCGCAAGCTGGCGCTCCATCCGTTCTAACGAGGCGCTTAAGCTCTCGGACGTCCGGACGGCTCATATCAGCTGAGAACGCGCCGCAGCATGCTTTTCACCATCCTGGGCTCCTCGAACCTGAGCGTAACCGGCAGGGTCACGACGGCGCGCGCCTGCTTCGGCGAAAGGCGGACGCGGTCCTTCTCCGTCGTTGCGAGAAGCGCCCCGCGCCGCGTCGCTTCCTCGGTCAGCGCCTCGATCTCGCGCGGGCTGAAAATGTGGTGATCAGGAAAATTCCGGGTCGCCACGATCTGCGCGCCGACGCGCCTCAGGGTCGCATAGAACTTTTCCGGCCTTGCGATGCCGGCGAAAGCCACGACCTCGCGGCCGATCAGCGGGGCGGCCGCGAGCGCGTCCGGCTCGAGATTCGCTGGAAAGAGCGGCTTATCGGGCAACGCGCGCCGGATCTCCGAGATCGCGGCCTCATCGCCGCCGATGACGACGAGCGCGCTCGCATGCGGCGCTTGCATCGCGACCGGCGCACGCAATGGCCCTGCGGGAACGCAAAGCCCATTGCCGAAGCCTGTCACGCCGTCGACGACGGCGACCGCGAGGTCCTTGGCGAGCGCCGGATTTTGCAGCCCGTCGTCGAGGACCAGCGCGCCCGCTCCCGCCTCGATCGCCATCCGGGCGCTTCGCACACGGTCGGCGCCGACAAAGCAGGGCGCGATCCTCGCAAGCAGGAGCGGCTCGTCGCCTACGGCGCGCGCGTCGTCGACGTTCGCGTCGACCTGAACCGGATCGACCCGCTTCACGCCGCCGTAGCCGCGCGACAGGAACGCGACCGACCGCCCATCGTCGATCAACATGCGCGCGAGCGCAATCGCGACTGGGGTCTTGCCCGCGCCGCCTGCGACGAAATTGCCGACGCAGATCACCGGAACCCCGACGCGCGTCCCCTCTCCGGCCATCTGCCGCGCGGTCGCCTGGCCGTAGAGCCATCCGATCGGCTGAAGCGCGCGCGCAAGCAAGCTCGGCTTCCGGGCCATCCAGAAGCCCGGCGCCCTCACGGCCTCAGCGCCGGCAGGATCGGCGCGAGCGCGCGCATCGAGCGCTCGACGGCGCCTGCCCGCCGCTCCACCGCGTCCGCCGCGGCGCGGGCCATCGCGCGCAACCTCGCCGTGTCGTCGAACAGCGCCACGAGCGCGTCGCCCAAGGCTTCGGGACGTCCGACTTCGAGCGCACCGCCTGCCGCATCGAGAGCGGCATAGGCGTCGGAAAAATTGCCGATCATCGGCCCGTGCAGAATTGCGCAGGCGAGACGGGCGGGCTCGATCGGGTTCTGCCCGCCCCCACCCGCGAAAGACTTGCCGAGAAACACAACGCCCGCCAGCCGGTAGAAGAGCCCGAGTTCGCCAATCGTGTCGCAAATATAAATCGCCGAACCCGGCCCCGGCCGCTCGCCGCGCGAGCGCAGTCCGCTGACGAGTCCCTCCGCCTCCATCTCGCGCAAAATCGCTGGGCCTCGCTCGGGATGGCGGGGCGCGATCAGGGTCAGCGCGTCCGGGAACACTTCCGCCAGACGCTTGTGCGCATGAGCGGCGATCCGCTCCTCGCCCTCGTGGGTCGAGGCGGCTATCCAAATCTGGCGGCCGGAAGTCAAGCCGGAGAGCTCCGCGAGCTCGCGCCGGTCGGCGGGCAGCGTCGGCGCGTCGAACTTGATGTCGCCAGCGACCAGAACGCGCGGCGCCCCAAGCGCCAGCAGCCGCTCGCCGTCCGCCTCGCTGCGCGCGAGGCACAGGTCGAACCGGGACAGGAGCTCGCCGATCAGTCGCGGCGCCCATCGCCAGCGTTTGAACGACCGTTCGCTGATCCGGCCGTTGATCATCGCGAGCGGCAGGCCCGCCCGTTTCAGTTCGACGAGCATGTTCGGCCAGATTTCCGATTCTGCGATCAGCGCGGCGTCGGGCCGCCAATGGATCAGAAAACGGCGCATGAAGAAGGGATTGTCGAGCGGCGCGTACTGATGCAGCGCGCCCGCGGGCAGCCGCTGCGCCAAGAGCCCGGCCGAGGTGATCGTTCCCGTCGTGACCAGCGCGCTTGCGCCCGAGCGCGTGATGCGTTCGACGAAAGGCAGGAGCGAGGCGGCTTCGCCGACGCTTGCGCCGTGCAGCCAGACGAGCGGTCCAACGGGACGGGAAACGACGGCGCGCCCGCGCCGCTCGCCGATGCGTCGCGGATCTTCCTTCCCGCGCCTCATCCGCATCGACAGGAACGCGCTCGCGAGCGGCGTTCCGAGCGCGCTGAAGAACCGATAGGCGTAGAGCGACACAGGCGCCGTCATGCCGTTCTCAGATGGGCGCCCGGATCGGTCGCGCCAACCATTGCGTAGCCCCGACGATGCGCTTCGTCGAGCCCTTCCTGCACCGCGAGGCGAGCCCGCTCGATTGCGGCGTCGTCGGCGTCGGGCGCGACCCGGATGAAGTCGCCCACGACGACGACCGCGTGGCCGAACGGTAAGCCGAGCGTGGCCTGGTCCCAGGTGTCGAACTGGACGCGCCGGCTCACGACGACGGCCGTCGGAACGATGGGACGGCCGGAGAGCCTGGCGAGCGTCACAATCCCGAGCCCCGCGACGCGGGCGATCTTCGGCACGTCGGCGGTCAGCGCGACGGACGAGCCGGATTCGAGCAGGCGCAGAAGCTCTCGGAATGCGGGCGCGCCGCCCTTGTAATATTGCCGATCGACGGGGCCGCCCGAGCCGCGGACCGGCTCAATCCCGAGGCGCCGGGCGGCGGAGGCCTGGGCGCCGGCGTCTTCGTGGCGGGAAATGAGCACGGCGAGCCGGTCCATCGTGGCCGGCCGGGCGAGCGGCATCATGAGATGCTGGCCGTGCCACATCGCGGCGATAAGCGGCAATTTGCCCCTGATGTAGGCGTCGAGGTCATCGGGAACGGTCGTGCGCCGGTTCGTGAATCGCACCAGGCGCAGATAATTTGCAAGCGAAAAGCCGATCGCTTCCTGCGCGAACTCAGACCTGCCGATGCGTGTGGCCATGGATCGTTCAGGCGATCCTCGTCGGCGGCGCGAGGTCCGGCTCGATCAAGCGATGCAGGTGGACGATGAGATAGCGCGTCTGGGCGCTGTCGACCGTCTGCTGCGCCTTGGCGCGCCAGGCCCGCTCCGCGCTCGCGTAGTCCGGGAAGAGACCGACGACGTCGATCTTCGCCGGATCGCGGAACTCGTGGGAGTCGAGCGACTTCAGTTCGCCGCCGAAGACGAGATGCAAGCGCTGCGGCTTGTCGCTTTCGTCCACTTTCGGGCCGGAGGAGGTCATGGTTGGCATTCCCCATAGGTCGTCGCACGCGCTGCGCCGGGCTTTGCCTTCTGAGCAGCGAAAACGCAAGTCTCGCCGGCGTCGTCGCTCCTCATAGGCGGTCAGGCGCGAATCGCAGCGCGAAACGCCTCAAGCAATCGCGGCGCCAGCGATTCCGGTGCTGCGAGAAGCGCGCCCCGTCGGACTTCAGACGTATTGTAGATCGGCCTCGCGCCGGACGAATTGATAAGCCGCGCGCCGGCCTCCTCGAGCAGGAGATCGGCGGCCGCGATGTCCCAGTCGTGCGAGTCCTCGGCCGCGACCGCGAAATCGATCACTCCCCGCGCCGCCATGCACAGACGGTAGGCGAGCGAGGGCACACGGGGAACGACGTCCACCGACACGCCGAGCTTCGCGCCCATGGCCAGGAGAATCGGTTTCGGGCCTGCGGCCTCGAGACGCCGTGCGTCGGGCGGCGCCGACGCGCGAATCCGCGAACCGTTGAGTTTGGCGCCGGCGCCCCGCGCGGCCGTGTAGATTTCATCGAGCGCCGGCGCGTCGACGACGCCCGCGATTGGGCGCCCGTCGACGATGAGCGCGGCGGACACGGCCCATCGCGGATCGCCCCGCACAAACGCGCGCGTGCCGTCGATCGGATCGACGACGATGAGGGAGCGGCGCGCGAGGCGCATCCGATCGTCCGCGGTTTCCTCGGACAGCCAGCCGGCCTCCGGGAACGCCGCGCACAAGCGTTCTTTCAGGAGCGCGTCGGCGGCGAGATCGGCCGCCGTCACCGGCGAGCCGCCGAGCTTCGATTGCACGTCCGCCGCCGTCGCCGCCCCGAGACGAAAGAAGCCGAGCGCCAGCGCCCCGGCCTCGCGCGCGGCGTCGGCCAGGCAATCGCGCGCGGCGAGCGCGTTCCGATCCGCTTCGACGTTCAAGGAAATGTCCGAGGCTGACGGATTGAGCGCAAGGCTTTAGCCGCGCGCAGGCAAGGGCGCAATCGCGAAAGCGCTTCTCGTTAAGGCGCGGCGGAAGGGGTTCCTCGACGATGGATCGAGCGGCGCTCGCCCATTCGCCCGCCGCGAAAGCGCTATTGGTTCTCGCCGCAGTTGACGCTGATCAGTTTCAAGCGAATACTTGCGACGGACGGGCGAGAAACCGGCGCGCGCCGCTCGCGCATTTTGGAGCTCCGTCGACTTCGCAATCAATTCGTTCCCGAGGGGAGGACACGGATCCATGCAGCTCAAGGTCCCGCAACTCACGGTAAAGCAGGCAGGCCTGCAGACGATTTCGATCGGTCAACTGGGCATCGGGCCGATCTCGGTGGGCAGTCTCGCGCTCAGCAACATCGGCTTCACCCTCAACGCCGCGCATGCCTTGCTGCAAGACGTGAACGTCACGGTCACGATAAAGATTACCGTCGAATGGCACATTCACATCGGACTTCCCGATGGAATCCCCGACATCAATATCGGCGACACCTACGACCTCGGGTCGTTCGATTTTTCCCTCCCCGTCGGCAACATCACGATCCCGTCTCTCAGCAATCTGAAATTCGACATCCCGAGCGTCACAGCCCAGAATCTCTCACTCAACGCAAGCCCGCTCGGGGTGCAGCTCACCAACGTCGCCGCGGACAACATTCACGCCGCCGACGCGGTTCTGCCCCAGAACGGGTTCACCATCGCGGGCCTTGCCCTCGGATCGCTGTCGGGGGGCGGGATCGGCGTCCCCGCTGCGACAGTGGGTCAGGCGACGATCCAGCATCTGCACGGCGATCCGGCGAAGATCCCCTCGCTCGCTCTCGGCGGGCTGCAATTGCCTGCCGTACAGATCCCCTCGATCGTGAGCACGATCCCGCTCAGCATCCCGGCGGACTTGCAGGGCCCCTCGCCAGGCTTCGACGCGGGCATCCTGAAGCTCGCCATTCATATCTATCCCTCGGTGCTGATGCGCATCGAACATCTTCAGATCATGGCCGCGACGGCGGATGCTTCGGTCGGGCAGGCCGTGCTGCATGATGTGACGCTGCCCTACGACGCGCTGAACCTGACCCTGTCGCAGATCGGCATCGACGCGATCGACATCCCGGGCTTTACTCTCGCCTAAAAGGAGCCAAACCCATGGCCAACGTCCCCCCGAACGTCGTCCAGGTTGCCGTACCCCGGCACGACGTGAATCTTACAATGCAGGATCTCATGGCGCCGCTGACGCAGTTCGCCCAACAGCCGCACGTCGCTCAGGCGATTGCGGCGGCGCCGGAAGTGCAGCAGCACGCGACCGATCTTGGAAACCTCGCCCAGCAGGTTCTCGAAGTCGCGAACCGCCTCAACGCGGTTGCGCCGCACTTGCTGGCGCCCACTCCTGCGCCAGCGCCGCCAACGCCCGCGCCGCCACAAATGTCGGCCGCCCCGCCGCCCGCCCCGTCGTGATTGGCGCGAAAGGCGCTGCGGCGGCGTCAACTCATGCTAGAGGCGAGCCAGAAGCTCGGCCTTTTTTGCCGAAAATTCCTCCTCGGTGAGGATGTCTTTCCGGCGCAGCTCCGCCAGGCGCTCGATCGTCGTCAGGACGTCGTCGGTCGCGCGCGGCGCGACAGCGGCCGGCGCGGCGACGGCGGACGGAGCGGCCCCCGTTGGCGGCGGCGGCGCGGCGGGCGGCGCGGTGTGCGCCGAGGGCGACTGGTGTCGCGGGCGGTCGTCCTGCGGATCGACCAAGGGCAGATCGGCGAGGCTGACGAGGCCGAACTGGCTCGTGAAGGTCAGCGACCGATCGCCGCCCTGCTGTTGGGAGAAGCCGGAGAGCCGATGCTCGCCGGTGTCGTACACGCTGACGCCGCCGCCCTGTTGGATCGCCAGGCGGCGCGTGCCCGGAAAGAATGCGTATCGCATGTCGTTCTGGGCGCCGGTCGAGGCGGGCGGGCCGAGTTCCTCCGGCCACCATTGGCTCGTCGAGCCGGATCCATGAACAAACAGGCTGACCCCGCCGCCCTCGCCTTGCGACTGCGATTGCGCAGGAACGGCGAGCGACGGTTCGCTCCGCACAAGGCCGGCAAGCTCGTTGCAGAGCGCGTCGACGCGCGCTTTCAGGCCATGATTGAACATGTCGCCGACCATGATCATGCCGCCCTCGGACCATTGTCCCATGCCGCCGAGATCGGGATGATTGAATTGCGCCTGGCGCCCATGTCCCTGCGCGAGCGCGCCGATGAGGGCGACCGCGGCGTCGCGGCTCACGCCATGGCGCTCGGCGACATCGGCCACGATGCGAAGCCCCTCGGGGGTCAGGTTCTGCATGGGTTCGGCTCCCGGCGATTAAAAGGGCGAACGAGGGGGCCCTTGCGCGAGACGGCTCGCGTCGGCGTCGAGACTTTCTAGATGCGGTTTCCGCAGAGCGCGAGTCCGGATCGACTCAGGGTCCCTGCAAGGGCAATCGGGCGAAGTCAATGTTGTGACGGTTCGGCGCGCTCCCGCCCCACCTGTGGGGGCGGGCATATCCCGTCGAAAGACGGGCGTTCTGACGAACGCCCTATGGGTGGGGGGTCGCGCGACCGTCTCCGAGAAGGGGGTCGAATAAAGCTTTCGAGGTCCGGTGCGACCCCCCTCCTTGTTTCCTCCCCCACAAGGGGGGAGGAGGTCGCCTTCGCCCGATTGCCCTAGGGTCCCTGCAACTCCACGATGACCCCGTTCGGGTCCTTGACGAAACACTGTCTGAGGCCGCTTCCGGGGATCGGTCGAAGTCCGTCATAGCGAATCTTCAGCCGGTCCAGACGCGCGATGACCGGGTCCAGCTTGTCGAAGGCGAAGGCTACGTGATCGACGGCGTTGTCCGCGTTCTGGGTTGCGTTGGCGACGTGGTTGAGGTGGACGGCGGGTTGCGCGCCGTCATAGAGCCACGCCCCCGGGAACCCGAAATCCGGGCGATATCCGTTCGTGAGGCCGACCGCCTCGGTGTAGAAGGCGATCGTGCCTTCGAGGTCGGTCGTCCGAATGTTCACGTGATGAATGCGAACAGGCATTGGTCCGCCTCCGAATGGTTCCTCCGCCGAGAATATACGGCGTTTGGCGGCGTCCCGCCACGAGGCGCTTGGTCGACTTTTTTTCGCCCGGGACCGCGCGGCGCGTTGATCTCGGTCAAACTAAAGTCTGACAGATCGTATATGGCGACAAGCAAGGTCGCCCCAGCGAAGGGCAGGCCGGAAGGAAGCGATAGGGGGGCAGAAAAGGTGAATCATGGGCGGCCATGTCATCGTTCACCGGCGGCCCGACGCCTCGCTGAAGACGCACATCGCCAATGTGCGGCTGGCGGCGGCGAAGAAATGGCGCATTGAATGGCGCATTGAGGAGACGCGCGGCGCGGTCGTGCGAACCCGGCTGGCGCTCGTCTCCTTGGTGACGACGACGCCGCATCCGCCGTGGGTCCCGGAGGAGGTCGTCAAGGCCCGCCGGCCTCGCAGTCTCATCGAGGACAATCCGACGTCCGGATGAGCGCTCGGCAAAGAGGCGCGACGACCCACGGGGATCGTGACCCGTGGGGCAAGCGCCCGCGCGCGCTTTCCCCCGGACGCGCATGCTCCTATCCTCCAAACGCAAGCACCGTTGCATCTTGCAGGAGCGGAGCCCCCTATGCGCGCGATCCGGTTCAAGGCCTTCGGCGATCCTTCCGTCCTCGAACTCATTGAGGCGCCCGACCCGATCGCGGACGAGACGACGGCGGTCGTCCGGGTCAGGGCGGCCTCGATCAACCCGAGCGATGTGAAGAACGTCGCCGGAGCGATGAAGCAGACGACGCTGCCGCGCATCCCGGGCCGCGATTACGCCGGCGTGGTCGAGAAGGGTCCTTCCGAATGGATCGGCGCCGAGGTCTGGGGCACGGGCGGCGATGTGGGCTTCACCCGCGACGGAACCCACGCCGAACGGATCGCCGTGCCGGTCGCGAGCCTCCGCCGCAAGCCCGACGCGCTCACTTTCGACGAGGCGGCCTCGGTCGGCGTCAACTACATGGCCGCCTGGCTCGGCCTCGAGGCGGCGGATCTTAAGCCTAAGGAGACGGCGCTCCTGATCGGCGCCGCGGGCGGCGTCGGCGGGGCCGCCGCGCAGATCGCCCGGCGCCTCGGCGCCCGCGTGATCGGCGCCGACAGGCGCCCGCCCCTCGCCGAGGCGCCGATCCGCGCCATCGCCGAGACGCTGATCGTCGGCGCAGAGGACCTGCCCGCCGAGGTCCGTGCGGCGACCGGCGGCAAAGGCGCCGATGTCGTGTTCGACCTCGTCGGCGGCGTCATGTTCAAGAACGCGCTTGCCTGCCTCGCGCGGCGCGGGCGGCTCATCGAAATCGCCGCGACGGGGACGCGCGAAGTGAGCTTCGACCTCGCCGACTTCTACCATAACGAAAGCCGGCTCTTCGGCATCGACACGCTGAAGCGCGATCTCACCGCCTCGGCCGAAGCGCTCGGCAGGCTGACGCCGGGGTTCGTCGCCGGCGACTACCGCGCCGCGCCGATCGCGATGACCTTCGATCTCATCGACGCGCCGGAGGCCTACGGCAAGGTCGCGGCCGGCGTCGCCGGGCGCGTCGTGCTGCGGCCGTGAGGAATGGGAGGCGGAGGTGAGCGGCTATCTGTTCTGGCGAAGCTGTCTCGGACGGGCCTCGCTGCGAGTCACAACATCGCCCGATTGCGGGCGCGGCGTCGAGCGGATTGTAAGGCTCCACGTCAAGCCGCGGTCAGATTTTGAACAAAATTGCCTCGCGAGAGTTGTGTCTGGTTCGTCGCTCAGCACGTGGGCGTTTGCCGCCTCTGGCAAGGAACGCCTTGGATCGTGAAAGTCTGTTGGAGGCTTTTCATGTCAATCTCGAACGCCGTCGCGCCGCACATTCCGTTCTTGCGGAGATTTGCTCGCGCTCTTTCTGGAAGGCAGGCGGCTGGCGACGCTTATGTCGCAGCGACGCTGGAGGCGATCGTCGCGGACCCCGGTTGTTTGGACTCCAACGTTGATCCGAAAATTGCGCTGTACAAACTGTTCCTGCGCGAATGGCGAAGCCTGCCGGTGAACATGCAAGTCGATTCCTCGATGTCGGGCGATGAAACGCCTGCCGTGAGGAACATCGCGGCCATCACCCCGAAACCGAGGATCGCATTCTTGCTGCACGCCTTGGAAGCATTCAGTCCAAAGGAGATCGGACAAACGCTCGAATGCCCTGAAGGTGAAGCGAACGAGGTCGTCGAGCGCGCCGGACGAGAGATTTCGGCTCAACTCCACACGTCGGTGCTGATCATTGAGGACGAGCCCCTCATTGCCGCCGATATCAAGAGCCTGGTCGAACAATTGGGGCATGATGTCACGACAATCGCTCGGACCCACGGCGAAGCTGTGCGGGCGGCAATTGGGCGCCGGCCCGGACTGATACTTTCTGACATTCAGCTGGCGGACGGAAGTTCCGGGCTCGAGGCCGTCAACGATATTCTCACTTCACAGGAGACGCCCGTGATATTTATCACCGGCTATCCCGAACTTTTGCTCACTGGGCGCGCGCCCGAACCGGCATTCCTGATTACCAAGCCCTTTACCCAGGATGCGGTCAAGGCCGTGATTAGCCAGGCTTTGTTCTTTGACCGCAGGTCGCAGCCGGCGGCGGCGAACGCTTAGCGGCGTATCCTGTCCCGCATTGCGCAAATAGCAGCCACTCCCGGATGGCGCAGCGAACGGGTCAAATCGCGTCACTGCGACAATCCCGACGGCATCGCCGCGCCCCTTGTGCGCCCGACCGTTTCTGTTTTTCAAATTATTACGACAATTCCTTTCGTGAAAGCGGACTCTGGTATATCCTGACGGGGTCGCCAGTCCAAGAGCGCAGGCGGCCGCTCGGCGGCGAAAGCGAAGGGTCAAAAAGGAAAGGGAGGGACGCGAAGAAAATTTTCTCGCGAACTGGCTCGCAACCCATTGAAAAGATTGATTCCGGACGAGAGAATCCAAGGAAATCCAAGGAAATCCAAGAGGGTTTCGCCAAGCTTTTCCAAGCCTTTCCAAGCAAAACCCAGAAATTCCAAGGAAATCCAAATTGCGGCTGTCCGGCTAAAGAACATTTGATAGAGGTATTACAGTCCGGCAAGGCTCCGTTTCGGCTGTGCGCTCTTTTTGAAGGCCGCCTTCCCTTTTGCGCATTCGAGGCGCCATAAGGCGGCGAGGTTAAAAATGCCGATTCGCCGCCTCGATCCGCTGCTCATCGATCGCATCGCCGCGGGCGAGGTGATCGAGCGGCCGGCCGCGGCGGTCAAGGAGCTGATCGAGAACGCGCTCGACGCCGGCGCGCGCCATGTCGAGGTCGCGATTGAGGCCGGCGGGCGGCGCCTCATCCGCGTCGCCGACGACGGGCGCGGCATGGACACGGCCGACCTCATGCTCTCGGTCGAGCGGCACGCGACCTCGAAGATCCCCGACGGCGACTTGACCGCGATCATGACCTTCGGCTTCCGCGGCGAGGCGCTGCCGTCGATCGCCTCGGTCTCGCGGCTCGAAATCCGCACCCGGACGGCAGGCGCGCCGACGGGCCTGAAGCTTGTCGTCGAGGACGGCGCAAAGAGCGCGGTCGAGCCCTGCTCGGGCGGCGCCGGCACCCGGGTCGAGGCGCGCGACCTCTTCGCCGCCACCCCGGCGCGGCTCAAGTTCCTGAAGACCGACCGCAGCGAGGCGCAGGCCGCGTCCGAGATCGTCAGACGCCTCGCGCTCAGCCATCCGGAGGTCCGCTTCGCGTTCGCGACCGACATCGGCTCAGGCTTCGACTGGCCGGCCGCGGGCGCGGGCGAGGCCGGGCGCACCGAGCGGCTGCGCCAGGCCATGGGCGACGACTTCGCCGCAAATTCGCTCGAACTCGACGCTGCGCGCGAGCGCGCGCGGCTCACCGGCCGCATCGGCCTGCCGACCTTCAGCCGGCCCAACGCGCTTCAGCAGTTCGTGTTCGTCAACGGCCGGGCGGTGCGCGACAAGACGCTCGCCGGCGCGATCCGCGCGGCCTACATGGATTTCCTGCCGTCCGACCGTCATGCCGCGCTGGCCCTGTTCGTGGAATGCGATCCGAGCGAGGTCGACGTCAACGTCCACCCGGCCAAGGCCGAAGTGCGCTTTCGCGACTCGGGCCTCGTGCGCGGTCTCGTCGTCGGGGCGATCAAGCAGCGCCTGGGCGCGGCCCTGCACCGCGCGACGACGACCGGCGGGACGGCGACCGTGCTCGCGATGCGGCCACCGCAATCATGGCGGGAGGCGGCGCCGGCGAGCGGCTGGGACTGGCGCGCGTCCCCCGCCGCGCCGCGCCTCGCGGAGCCCGCCCAGGCGCGCTTCGCCGAACTTGCGCCTTCGGCGCGCGAGCCGGCTCCGGCGCCGGTCGAGCGCGATCTCGCGGCGCCGCTCGGCGCGGCGCGGGCGCAGGTCCATGCCGCCTACATCATCGCCCAGACCGCCGACGGGCTCGTGATCGTCGACCAGCACGCGGCGCATGAGCGGATCGTCTACGAGAAATTGAAGCGCCAGCGCGAGGGCCGGGGCGTCGAGCGGCAGGCGCTGCTCTCTCCGATCGTCGTCGACCTCGACCCCGACGCGGCGGGGCTGATCGAGGCGCATGCGGAGGAACTGGCCTCGCTCGGCCTCGTCATCGAGGGCTTCGGCCCCGGCGCCGCGCTCATTCGCGAGGCGCCCGCCGTGATCGCCCAGGGCGACCTCTCCGGCCTCGTGCGCGACCTCGCCGCGGACCTTGCCGCCGAGGACGGCGCCTTGAGCCTCGCCCGGCGGCTCGATCAGCGCCTCGCGACCTTCGCCTGCCATCATTCGGTGCGCTCGGGCCGGCCTATGAAGCCCGAGGAGATGAACGCGCTCCTGCGCGAGATGGAGGCGACGCCGGGCGCCGGCCAGTGCAACCACGGCCGCCCGACCTATGTCGAGCTCAAGCTCGCCGACATCGAGCGGCTGTTCGGGCGAAGGTGACGTTTCGCGCCCGACTCATCGGTAAGATAAAGAGCAGTTGAGATCGCCGGCCCGGGCGGCTATTGGCGTGGCGAACCCCGCGATCGAGAGACATGAGCCGTTGAGCGTTCCCGAACCGAAGGTCGACGAGACGCTCGCCGTCGCGCATGGGCTTAAAGTCGACGAATACGCGCGCTTCGTGGCGCTCATCGGCCGGACGCCGACCTTCACCGAGCTCGGCGTCGTCTCGGCGATGTGGAACGAGCACTGCTCGTACAAGTCCTCCCGCCTGCATTTGCGCGGCCTCCCGACCAAGGCGCCCTGGGTGATCCAGGGGCCGGGCGAGAACGCCGGCGTCATCGACATCGGCGACGGGCTCGCCTGCGTCTTCAAGATGGAGAGCCACAACCATCCCTCGTTCATCGAGCCCTATCAGGGCGCGGCGACCGGGGTCGGCGGCATTTTGCGCGACGTCTTCACCATGGGCGCGCGGCCGGTCGCCTGCCTCAACTTCCTGCGCTTCGGCGCGCCCGTGCACCCCAAGACCCGCCATCTCGTCGCGGGCGTGGTCGCTGGGATCGGCGGCTACGGCAATTCCTTCGGCGTGCCCACGGTCGGCGGCTCGGTCGGCTTCCATAGCGGCTATGACGGCAACATCCTCGTCAACGCTTTTGCCGTCGGGTTCGCGCGCTCGGACGCGATTTTCTATGCCAAGGCGACCGGCGTCGGCAACCCGATCGTCTATCTCGGCTCGAAGACCGGCCGCGACGGCATCCACGGCGCGACCATGGCCTCGGCCGCGTTTGAGGCGGACGCCGAGGAGAAGCGTCCGACGGTGCAGGTCGGCGACCCGTTCGCGGAAAAACTCCTGCTCGAGGCCTGTCTCGAGCTCATGGCCTCCGGCGCGGTCGTCGCCATCCAGGACATGGGCGCGGCGGGGTTGACCTCGTCCGCGGTCGAGATGGGGGCCAAGGGCGATCTCGGCGTCGAACTCGACCTCGACCTTGTGCCCTGCCGCGAAGCGGGCATGACGGCCTACGAAATGCTGCTGTCCGAGAGCCAGGAGCGCATGCTCATGGTGTTGAAGCCCGAGAAGGAGGCGGAGGCCGAGGACATCTTCCGCAAGTGGGGGCTCGACTTCGCCGTCATCGGTCACACCACCGATACGCGGCGCTTCGTCGTCAGACATCGGGGCGAGGTCAAGGCGGACCTGCCGATCAAGGAGCTCGGCGACGAGGCGCCGCTCTACGATCGGCCATGGGAGGCGACCGCCCCTCCGCCCGTTCTCGATCGCGCGGCGATCGCGCCGCCGATCCCGACCGACGCGGCGCTCCTGAAGCTCATCGGCTCGCCGGACTTTTGCGCCAAGCGCTGGGTCTATGAGCAGTACGATTCGCTCATTCTCGGCAACACCGTCCAGGGTCCGGGCGGCGGCGCGGCCGTCATCCGCCTCGGCGACGGACCGAAGGGCCTCGCGCTCACGACCGACTGCGCGGAGCGCTATTGCGAGGCGAGCCCAAGCGAGGGCGCGAAGCAGGCGGTCGCCGAGGCCTGGCGCAATCTCGTTGCGGTCGGGGCGCGCCCGCTCGCGCTGACCGACAATCTCAATTTCGGCAACCCCGAGAAGCCGCAGGCGATGGGCCAGCTCGTCGGCTGCATTCAGGGCATCGGCGAGGCGGCCCGCGCCCTCGACTTCCCGATCGTCTCGGGCAATGTCTCGCTCTACAACGAGACGATGGGGGCCGGCATTCCCCCGACGCCCGCGATCGGCGGCGTCGGCCTCATCGCCGACGTGGCGAAGACCGCGAGGCCCGCCTTCAAGGCCGCGGGCGAAGATGTGCTCTTGATCGGCGGCGCGCCCGGCTGGCTCGGCCGCTCGGCCTGGCTCGCGACGGTCTTGGGCCGCGAGGAGGGCGCGCCGCCGCCGGTCGATCTCGCCCACGAGCGCTTGAACGGCGAGTTCGTCCTGGCGCTCATCGGCGCGGGCCGGGTGACCGCAGTCCAGGACCTGTCGGACGGCGGCCTGGCGGTCGCGCTCGCCGAAATGGCGATGGCCGGCGGGATCGGCGCGACGATTGCAGCTCATGGTCCGGACCATGCGTTCTTCTTCGGCGAAGACCAGGGCCGGTACGTTCTGACCGCCGCGCTGGGCGAAACCGCGTCAATTGAGGCCGACGCCCGCCGGCTCGGCGTTCCCGTCTCGCGCATCGGCGCGACAGGCGGCCTGAGCCTGACCCTGGGCGGCGCCTCGCCCGTGACCCTTGCCGCGCTTCGCAAGGCGCACGAGACTTGGTTTCCTGATTACATGAGCCAGCCGGGGGGCGCGATCGGATGATCCCGTTCATCATCGTCAAGACAAAGGCCGGCTTCGCCTATCTGCGGCCCGAGCATGTCGTTGCGATCAACGCGACCGATGCGGAGGAATGCGTGGTGCTCATGACGCACGGCGTCACAATCGCCGCCAAGGAGCCGGCCGAAGACGTCGTCGCCCGCCTCGAGGCGGAAGCGCGCGACGAAGATGAGGCAGCGAAGACCACTGAGGAGCACACCCCCCATGGCCATGTCCCGAACCGAGATTGAAACGATGATCCGCGAGGCCTTCCCCGACGCGCGCGTCGAGGTGAAGGACCTTGCCGGCGACGGCGACCACTATGCCGCCAACGTCGTCACCGCCGCCTTCAAGGGCAAGAGCAAGGTGCAGCAGCACCAGATGGTCTATGCGGCGCTGAAGGGCAAGATGGGGGGAGATTTGCACGCGCTGGCGCTGACGACATCGGAGAGGTGAGCGCCCGCGAGCGATCGAAAAACGTCCCATAGGCCCTCTCGAGCGGCCGCCGCTCGTGATCGCCCAAGCGAAACAAAGGGAAGCGAAACGAAGGAAGGCAAGCGAATGGAGTCCAAAACCGCCGAGATCGCCGACGGCGTCTACCGGATCTCGACGTTCGTGTCCGAGATCGCGCCGCCGGCCGGCTTCACCTTCAACCAGTTCCTGGTCTTGGGCGACGAGCCCCTGCTGTTCCACACGGGGTTGCGGCGCATGTTCCCGCTGGTTCTCGACGCCGTCGAACGCATCATCGCGCCGCGAGAGCTGCGATGGATCTCATTCGGTCATTTCGAGGCTGACGAATGCGGCGCGATGAACGAGTGGCTGGCCGCGGCGCCTCAGGCGGAGGTCGTGCACGGCCGGATCGGCAGCTTGGTTTCCTTGAACGACATGGCCGATCGGCCGCCCCGGGTTCTCGCCGACGGGGAGACGGTCGACCTCGGCCAAGGACGACGCGTGCGATACGTCGACACGCCCCACGTCCCGCACGGCTGGGACGCCGGCCTCATCTTCGAGGAGGGAACCGGCACGTTGCTCTGCGGCGATCTTTTCGCCCAGCTCGGCGATGCTCCGGCGTTCACCACGGGCGACATCGTCGGCCCCGCCATCGCTGCGGAGGATATGTTTCGCTCCTCGAGCCTCAATCCCGGGATGGGCGGGGCCATACGGCGGCTCGCCGATCTTTCGCCCAAGACGCTGGCGCTGATGCACGGGCCCTCATACGTCGGGGACGGCGCCGCCGCGCTGCTTGCCTTGGCGGACGACTACGACCGCCGCGTGCGACAGGCGATGGGCTGAGGCAAGGTCTCGCCACCTATGCGGCACAGTCGCGCCGATCTTGAAACCTCGCGCAAAGCCGACGATATCACCGTTCGCCGCAGTTCATGGGCGGCTTCCGACAACCGCTAACCCATTCCGAAGAGGCCCCCTTTGACCGCCGACGCCAAAACCCCGACGAACGAAGCCGCGACGACCCAGAGCTTCGAGGCCGACGTTTCGCGCCTGCTGCATCTGATGGTCCATTCCGTCTACTCCGACCGCGACATTTTCATCCGCGAGCTCGTCTCCAACGCCGCGGATGCATGCGAGAAGCTGCGCTACGAAGCGCTCGCCAAGCCGGAATTGATCGAGAGCGGCCCATTCGCGATCACGGTCGCGCTCGACCCGGAGGCGAAGACCTTGACCGTCTCCGACAACGGCGTCGGCATGACACGAGCAGACCTGACCGACGCGCTCGGCACGATCGCGCGCTCGGGCACCAAGGCCTTCCTCGACAAACTCGCGGCCGAGGAGGCGAACAAGGAGGCGACCGCCCTCATCGGCCAGTTCGGCATCGGCTTCTATTCCTCGTTCATGGTCGCCGACGAGGTCGTCGTCGAGACGCGCCGCGCCGGGGGCGACGAGGCCTGGCGCTGGTCCTCGGACGGCAAGGGCGCTTTCACCATCGCGCCGCTCGCGCTCGACGCCGCGCCCGAACGCGGAACGCGCGTCATCCTCCATCTCAACGACGCCTCGCACGAGTTCTCGGAGGCTCATCGCGTCGAACGCATCGTACGCGAGCACTCGGGCGCGGTTCCCGTGCCGATCGACCTCATCGAGAAACCCGGCGCCGAACCGCGCCGCATCGCGGACGGCGCGGCGATCTGGGCGAAACCCAAGTCGGACGTGAAGCCGGAGGAATACGCCGAATTCTACCGCGGCCTCTCCGGCCAGTTCGACGAGCCGGCGCTGACCATGCACTGGCGCGCGGAGGGACGGCACGAATACACGGTCCTCGCTTTCATTCCGGGCTCCCGCCCGTTCGATCTCTTCGACCCGGCGCGCAAGGGACGCAACAAGCTCTATGTGCGGCGGGTGCTGATCACCGAGGACGCCGACATCCTGCCCGGCTGGCTGCGCTTCATGCGCCTTGTCGTCGACAGCGCCGATCTGCCGCTCAACGTCTCGCGCGAGATGATTCAGGAGAGCGCGGTCTTTACGGCGATCCGCAAGGGGGTGACCAACCGCATCGTGCAGGAACTCGGCAAGCTTGCCGAATCGGAGCCGGAGAAGTTCGCCAAGGCGTGGGAGAACTTCGGCGCGGTCATCAAGGAGGGCCTCTACGAAGACCCCGAGCGGCGCGACGGCCTGTTCAAGATCGCCCGCTTTTCTTCGACCACACATCCTGACGGCGGCCGCACCCTTGTCGACTATGTCGCGGCGCTGCGGGAGAACCAGACCGCCATCTATTACCTGACCGGCGACGACTTGAAGCGCCTCGCCGCCAGTCCGCAGCTCGAGGGTTTTCGCGCGCGCGGCGTGGAAGTGCTGCTGCTCTCGGATCCGGTCGACAGCTTCTGGGTCGCGACCTCGGCGGGCTTCGACGGCAAGCCGTTCAAGTCCGTGAGCCAGGGGGCCGCCGATATCAAGTCGATCGCGCTTATCGAGGGCGCGAAGGCGCCGGCGGAGGCGACGGGCGAGGTCGCGACGCTATTCGCCTTTGTCAAGCAGACGCTCGACAAGGAGGTCGCCGACGTGCGCGCATCCGACCGCCTGACCGACAGCGTCGCCTGCCTGATTGCGCCGGAATTCGGACCCGACCGGCAGCTCGAAAAAATCTTAGCGTCGCATGGGCGATTGACCGAGCGGGCGAAGCCCATCCTCGAAATCAACCCCACGCATCCGCTGACCGTCTCGCTCGCGCGCCGCTTTGGCGACGGCAAGGACAAGCCGCTGATCGAGGACGCCGCCTGGCTCATCCTCGACGAGGCGCGGCTTCTCGAAGGCGCGACCGTCGAGGACCCGCCGGCCTTCGCCGCCCGGATGCGGCGGGTGCTCGAGAAGGCGCTAGGGTAGGCAATTCGCACAAAAGCTTGCCCGGGCGGCGCGCCTTTGCCAAAAGGAGCGCGTCCCCGCGCGGAGTTCCCCTCGTGATCGCAGTCAATCCCGCTTTCGCTCGCATCGGCGAGGAAAACGCGTTCGCCGTATTGGCGAAGGCGGCGGAACTGCAGCGCCGCGGCCGGGACATCATCAATCTCGGCATCGGCCAACCGGATTTCCAAACGCCGCCGCACATCGTCGAGGCGGCCGTCAAGGCGCTGCGCGACGGCGAGCACGGCTATACCGACGCGACCGGCATTGCGCCATTGCGCGAGGCGGTGGCGGAAGACCTCTTGAAGCGGCTCGGCGTCGAGGTCTCGCCGGACGTCGTTCTGATCGTGCCCGGCGGCAAGGTCACGATGTTCATGGCGATCTTGATGTTCGGCGCCTCGGGCGTCGACATCGTCTATCCGGACCCCGGCTTTCCGATCTACCGCTCGATGATCGAGTTCACGGGCGCGCGGCCCGTTCCGGCGCACATGCGCGAGGCGAACGGCTTCGCCTTCTCCGCCGAGGAGACGCTCGCGCTGATGACGCCGGAGACGCGGCTCGTCATCCTCAACTCACCCGCCAATCCGACCGGCGGCGTGACGCCCAGCGAGGAGATCGACAGGCTCGTCTCGGGGCTCGCGCGATGGCCCGGCACGGCGATCCTGTCGGACGAGATCTACGGAGAGCTCACCTACGACGGCCTCGCCCATCGCAGCCTCATCGCCTATCCCGAAATCCGCGACCGGCTCATCCTGCTCGACGGCTGGTCCAAGACCTACGCCATGACTGGCTGGCGGCTCGGTTATTCGGTGTGGCCGAGGCCGTGGCGCGACCTCGCCCGCAAGCTCGCGGTCAATTGCTATTCCTGCGTCAATTCGGCGGCGCAGTTTGCGGGAATTGCGGCGCTCAAAGGCCCGCAGGACTCGGTCGCTGCAATGCGCGCCGAGTTCGACCGCCGGCGCAAGGCCGTGGTCGCGGGGCTGAACCGCCTGCCGGGCGTCAGCGCCGTGACGCCGAAGGGCGCATTCTATGCCTTCCCAAACGTCTCCCGCACCGGCTGGAAGGCCAAGCCGCTCGCCTCGGCGCTTTTGGAGGAGGCCGGCGTCGCGACGATCGGCGGGCCGGACTTCGGGGTCCACGGCGAAGGCTACCTGCGCCTCTCCTACGCGAACTCGCTTGAAAACATCGAACGCGCGCTCGCGCGCATGCACGACTTCTTAAGCCGTCCGGCGTCCATGAATGCAAGCGCATGAGAACCCGGATTCAAGGAAAGATGATGCGAAGCTTGTTTCTCGCCGCAGCGCTCGCCTTCATCAGCTTTGGCGCTCCTCAGCCGGCGTCGGCCCAAGACGCGCGCCCGTCGCAGCTTGTCTGCGATCCGAAGAAACTCGGCGGACGAGAGCTTGCCGACTGCCTGCGCACCGCCGCGGACAAAGCCAACTCGCAACTGAAAGCGACCGTCGACGCGGCGATCAAAACCATCGACGCCCGGCCTGGGCTTCTCTCCTCGCAAAAGGCGCGCTGGCGCCGGTCCTTGAACGAGGCGCAGGCGCAATGGGTCAATTGGCGCGACGAGGAATGCCAGGACGTCGCCCCGTTCGAGGCCGGGATGGATGCGAAGGGCGCCGACCCGCGGCTCGGTTGCATCATCGACTACGACGCCGCGCGCGTCGCAAGTCTGAAGGCGCGCTATCCGTGAACGACCGCCAGGCCCGACGCCGTTGACTTTCCTCGAGGGACTGGGCTTCGCCCTCGATCCGCTCGACCGCGCCTCCTACCGGCGCGAGGACGCCTCCGAGGTGGCCCGATTGAGGGCGAGAGGCGATGCGCGAGCCATTCTCATCGCGCGCGACATGCCCGTGCTCCTCAGGGAGGGGGAGGCGCTGATCCCGCTCCTCCCCATGGCGGAGGTCGAGGGGCTCGGCGGGGCGCGGGTCGAGGCGCTGCTCGGCGTCATGGCGGACGGCGCGCCGGTCTTCGCCGTGCTTCTTCGCGACGAGACGGTCGAGCAGCAGTCGGATGCGAGCGACGGCTTTCTCGACCGGCGCGCGCTCGTCGTTCCCGGTCGCGACGACCTGAAGCTCATCGACCTGCGCTCGATCGCCGCCGGCGGACTCGTCGCGCCCGATCAGGCGAGCATGCTCGGCTCAGCGAAAGCGCTCATGCACTGGCATGCACGGCGCCGCTTCTGCTCGAACTGCGGCGCTGAAACCGTGGTCTCGGCGGCCGGCTGGCGCCGCGAATGCCCTGTCTGCAAGATGCATCACTTTCCGCGCACGGATCCCGTCGTGATCATGCTCGCGGTCGACGGCGACGCCTGCTTGCTCGGACGTCAGCCACGCTTTCCGAAAGGCATGTATTCGGCGCTGGCAGGATTCGTGGAGCCCGGCGAGACGATCGAGGCGGCGGTCAGGCGCGAGATTCTCGAGGAGGCCGGCGTCGAATGCGACGCGGTGCGCTACTTCGCCTCGCAGCCCTGGCCGTTTCCATCCTCGCTGATGATTGGCTGCTTCGCTCATGCGCGGGGCCGGGCGTTCGAGGTCGACCAGGTCGAGCTTGAGGACGCGCGTTGGTTCTCGCGCCATGAGACGCGAGCCCTGCTCGAACGCCGCCATCCAGACGGCCTCGCCGCGCCGATCCCGATGGCGATCGCGCATCACCTCATCAAAAAATGGGCGTTCGAGGACGTTGACTTCACGCAGTTCCCCCGCATTGACGGGATTGGATCGACTTGATTTCATCCCGTGTTAAAGACGGGCTATAGCCCGTCTCACGGCGGGCTATAGCCCGGCGCGGGGAGGTCTTGCGGCGCAAGCGTCCAGGAGTTCTCGAAGCCGCCCAACCCGCGAAGGTCCTCCGCCCTCTCGAGAAGCCGCCCCCATTCCGCGTTCGCGCGGAACAGTCCGCCAAGCTGGGCCATGAGCAGGCGCTCCTGCGTCTTCTCGTGGGCCGTCAGCCTGGCGAGGTAGCCTCCGCGAATGTCGATATCGTCGATCGGGGTCGCCTCGATGTAATCGAGCGCCGAACTCAAGCAGTAGAGGGCGTGACCGTTGCACTGGGCCGCGATGCTGTGCAGCCTGGCTCGTTCCGACGGCTGATGTCTTCTTCGGCCGGGCAGGTTCAGATGCGCCTGAAACAAGAGCGAGCGCAACACCTCGACGAGGCCGCGATTGGTGAAATTGCGTTCGTGGAACGTCAGCAGCATCCAGTCGTAGAAGCGGTCGAGCTTGGCGTCGAGAGAGTTGTAATCCGGCTCGAACGGCGTGCCGAGCATCCGGCCTTCCGCTTCGAGCTGGTGCTTGAGCGGGGTGCCTGCGTAAGGGAGCGTTCGGCAGAACCCGGCCACGGACCAGCCGTCGCCGACATAGCGATCGAGAAAAGCGATGTTGTTTCGAATCGTCTCGATCGTGCTGTAGGGCTCGAGCAACATGAAGCCGAAGTCGAACGACATGTCGAGTGCCCGCAGAACGTCGGCCGCCTCGAAATGCGCGCTCGCCTTCATCATCTTGTTCATGTGGGCGAGGCCCTGGTCGTCGCCGTTTTCGACGCCCATGTAAACGTGGGTGAGCCCGGCCTCGGCGAGCCGCGCCATCGTGTCGTAATGGACCTCGTCCGAGCGGCAGCTGATCTTGAAGGCGATCCTGCCCTTGAGCCCGGCGGCCATGATTCCGGCGGCGATCTCCTCGGCCCACCGGCGCGCGCGCCGGCCGGTCGCCAGAAAGTCGTCGTCCTGGAACAGGAACATCTCGGCGCCGCGACCGAACTGGAGTTGGCGCATTTCCTCGACCACCGCGGCCGGCGTGCGCAATCGCCTGAGCTTGCCGCCCTGCGCCTCGTAGAACGGCCGAATGCTGCAGAAGCTGCAGTCCCAGGGACATCCGCGGCTGCCGAGGACCGACGCCATCGGCAATTCCTGGCTGCGGTAATCGATGTCGTCCCGGTAGGGGAACGGCAGGAGATCGAGGTCGTCGAGGACTGGCCTCAACGGATTGGCGACGACCTCTTCGCCGCGCCGATAGGCAACGCCGGCGATGTCGCGCCAGTCCTCGCCGCGGTCAAGCTTCTGCATGAGCTCGACGAGCGTCCGCTCGCCCTCGAAGCGCACGACGGAATCGGCGCCCGGGATCCTTTGCAGGACCTCGGCGTAGTCGAAGCTCGGATAGTGTCCGCCGATCGTAATGTGCGATCGGCAGCCCCGGGCGCGGAGCGTGTCAATCACTCTCGCGAACGCAGGCGACATGTGCTGGAAGATCAGCGAGAACCCGATCACGTCCGGGCGCAGACGATCCGCCAATTCGACGATCGGTCCGGGCTCGGAAGTGTAGGTCTCGATGCGGCCGGCGAACCCTGCCTGCCGCACCGAGGACATGAGGTAGCGCAGGCCCAGATTGTCCTCTTCCTGAAAACCGATCAGAAGAACCGAGCGCCTGAAATCCGCGGACACGCAAACCTCCCTGCACGTCAGGCGCTTTTCCGGCTCACGGGATGCCGCTACTTGGACTTTGAGCCGCTTCGTAGCTCCCTCAGCCGCGCGTTGAGCTCGGTTTCGTGCGAGCGTAGCCGGGTCAACTCCGAATTGACTTCGAGCAGCCTGCCCTCGAGCGCTTCCGCCGACATCCGCGAGATGTCCGACGTGAAGGAATCGCCGACAGGCGGACGGCGTATGAGCCTCATAAGGGCTTCGACGCGCGTCATGTCGGTCGGCCCAGGGTCAGGGATCGGTCCGACCCCTCCACCTCGCCCGCCGCCGTAAATGATGATGATGATGATGATGATCAGTTCTTCGAGATTGCTGCTCCGAGCCTCAAGGGAACCGGCCGCCATTTCGTTCTTATATTCGTCTTCTTTTGCTTACGCTTCGCAACTATTCGCTATCGCCCAAAATAAAAATCAAGAATACAAGTTTATGATCGTTTGTTAACAGTGGAGCCGCGAGCCGTTCGCGATCGAATACGTTACGGCTAAACTATCTCTCCCCCCCACCGCTTCGATCAACGTTCAGTTGAGCGCCCGGCACATAGGCCATTCACCCCTCTCGTTGGCCTTCCTTACAGGTGCGCTACCGCGGCCCATTGCTCGCTGAACGCGTTCTTCCAGCCGGACTTGCGCGGCGCAGCGCTGCGAGTCAGCTTGCGCGGCCGGCGCCGACCCCGCTTGCGGTGTAGCGAGCCCGGCTGGTCGCCAACATAAAATGTCATTTACAGCCTTGTGCGCGCCTCGCCCCGATACCGATATGTCGACAGTGAACGTTGGGGCGACGGAGCCGAGAATGAGACTATCGACATCAATCGTTTGCGGCCTGGCGCTCGCGGTGGCGGGTCCGATTGCGGCCTCTCAAGCCCAGGGCTTACGCATCCCCACGCTGACGCAACAACAAGTGAGCCATATGCTCCCGAGTCAGCTGCCGACAATGTACAGAGACGCGGAGCCTCCCTACGAAATCCACGAAACCGACGGACTGAGCCGCAACCCCGACGACTGCATCAAGTGGGGCTGCATCGACGTCAACGGCCGGTGACCACGACCATCGCTGTCAGAAGCCTTCGAGAACAGTCTTGCCTCTCGACCCGCCGCTCTCGACGAGCGCATGGGCGCGGCGCAGATTCGCGGCGTCGATACGACCGAAGCTCTCGGCCAGCGTCGCTCCGGCGTCGACGACGCGCGCGACTTCATATTGCTACGTCGGATCGCCTTCGCTCTTCAGCAGCGCCTCGACGATCGTCCCCCATTCCTCGCCAAGTGAGGTTTTGCAGACGGGCTTGCCTGCGCGGCGATACCAGTAGGCGGAGTTCCCGGCGTCGCCTTCCTTGCGGTGCAGATAGGCGTGGACCCAGTCGCCGGCGCCGCCCTCGTCGGCTTGCGCTGCTTCGTGTGCGCCGTCCCAATCGCCCTTGGCGTCGAGCCAGAGCGCGCGGAGCGCGTCACTCAGCTCCGCGGGAGGAGACTCGGCCTCGAGCGAAGCGCGAAAGGCGGCGACGTCCATGAACAGGAAGGTGGCGCCTGTCGCGTCCCGCGTAAAGCCTCACGGGCGCGATTCATTTCGTCTTCGCCATCGCCGCTTCGACCTCGGCGCGGCGGGGCAGCGGCGCGACGGCGCCGTAGCCCAAGGTCGAAAGGCCCGCGGCGACATTGGCGAAGCGGGCCGCGGCGAACGGGTCGGCGGCGCGCACGAATTCGGCGAGGAACGCGCCGTCAAAACAGTCGCCCGCGCCGGTGGCGTCGACCGCGGAGACGGCGCGGGCGGGAATGCGCTCGCGCCCCTTCGCCGTCGCTGTGAGCGCGCCCGCCTTGCCTAGCTTCAAAACGACGACGCGAGCGCCGAGCCTCAGGTAGAAATCGGCAATGGCGTCGGGATCGCTCAACGACGTCAGCGCAAGCGCATCGTCGAGGCCGGGAAGCGCGATGTCGCAGGAGCGCATCGCCTCGTGGACGATCGCGCGCGCCCGCCGCAGCGGCCAGAGCTTCAGCCTCAGGTTCGGATCGTACGAGACCAGGCGCTTGGCGTCGTGCGCGATATCGATCGCAGCGAAGACGGCGTCCGCGGCCGATGACGAGATTGCCTGACTGATGCCCGAGACATGCAGGATCTTCGTCTCGCGGATCCGGTCGACCGGCAGGTCCGACTCGCCGATTCGGCTCGCCGCCGAACCCGCGCGCATGTATGAGAACGCATGGCCCTCGGGCCCGTGTGTGACGAAATAGAGGCCGGTGTGGGCGCCGCCGCTGACGACGATGCGGCTCGCATCGACGCCCTCGCGCATCCAGAGCCCTGTCAGCGCCTGGCCGAAACGATCCGCGCCAACCGCGGTGAAGTACGCGGCGTCGGCCTCAAGCCGCGCCGCCGCGATCATCGCGTTCGACGTGTCGCCGCCGAAGCCCTGCACGAACGGCGCATCGTCGTTCGGCTGGTTGAGTTCGACCAGCGCCTCGCCGATTGCAAGCAAGTCCGACATGGGTCACCTCGTCGCAATCGCGACCGCTACCCCCGCCATCAGCCCGCTAGCGGCGCGGTGGGCGAATCTGATCGCAACAAGGACGCCGGCGAACGCGTTGGCGATGACAGTAAGGCCGGTCGCAGCCAGGATGGACCAGATCATGTCGCTCACGGCGATCGCTTGGCGTTGCGTCTCGCGAGCGTATTGAGCGCTTCGACCAGAGAGGAAAAGAACATGGCCGCGTATATATAGCCCCTTTCGATATGAAAGCCGAAGCCATCGGCGATCAAGGTCATACCGATCATCAGGAGAAAGCTCAACGCGAGCATGAGGACTGTCGGATTGCGTTCGATGAAGGCGCCGAGCGGCCCGGAGGCGACCATCATGACGCCGATCGCGGTTATGACCGCGATCGCCATGATGGCGAAATCCTCGGTCATGCCGACCGCAGTGATGATGCTGTCGACCGAAAAAACGATGTCGATGAGCACGATCTGAACGAGCGCCGATCCCAAGCCGAGCGGCGAGGCGTCCGGCGCCTCGCTCTCTTCGTCCGGGTCGACCCGCTCGTGGATTTCCGTCGTCGCCTTCCAGACGAGGAACAGGCCGCCGGCGAGAAGGAGAAGGTCGCGCGCCGAAAATCCGTGTCCGAAAGCAGTGAAGACCGGCGCCTTCAATTCGGCGACCCACGACGCCGAGGCGAGCAGCGCAAGGCGGAACGCGAGCGCGAGCATGAGCCCAAGGCTGCGCGCGAGCGTGCGGCGACGCGCGGCGATGCGGTTCGAAAGCAGCGCGATAAAGACGAGATTGTCGACCCCGAGCACGACCTCCATGGCGATCAGTGTCGCGAGCGCCGCCCATGCGGCTGGATCGGCGGCGAGCCGCGCTATCGTGTCCATGGAGCCCCTGCCGTTCTCCCGAACCTGTGCGGAGTCGACGCAAATCCGCGGCCTCTTAGAGCATAAACATCGCCTTTTCCAATCTCTTCACTTTTCTCGTGACGGCAAATCGGCTGCTTGACATGGTCGGGCTTCGCGCCATCCATTTTGCTCCGACGATGAGCGATGATCTGTCCAAGGTTCGCGCGCTGCCCTGCTGGCGTGGGCCGGTGGAGACCGTCGCGCTTGCGGGCGGCCCGCATACGGCCCTCTTCAAGGTCCGCGACGCGCACGGCCTATTCCTCGCCCGCATCGGCGACGACGTTCCCCGTCATCGCGTCTCGCGCCGGCGCGAGTCCGCGGCGCAACGCGCGGCTCATTCGGCCGGCCTTGCGCCTCGCGTGGTTCATGCGACCGACGGCGCGCTGGTCAGCGACTTCATCGAAGGGCGCACGCTGACGACGGCGGACGTGCGGCGAAAGATCGAGACCGTCGTGATGATGCTGCGCCGCTGCCATCTTTATGTCGGCAAGCGGGTCTTGGGCGAAACGGCGGCGTTTTGGGTCTTTCAGGTCCTGCGCGACTACGCACACGCCCTAACAGAGGCGGGTCACCCTCTGGCGAAGAAGTGCGCGCGTCTTCTCGCCATTGCCGATAAGCTCGAGGAAGCGCAGGCGCCGATGCGGATGGTGTTCGGCCATAACGGCCTCAACCCCGCCAATTTCATCGACGACGGAGATCGCCTCTGGCTCGTCGACTGGGAGCAGGCGGGCTTCGGAACCGCCGCCTTCGACCTCGCCAATCTGTCCGCCAATTGCGGATTCGGCCCCCCGGACGACAAGCGACTGCTCGACACTTATTTCGGCGGCTCGACAAGCCACGACGTGCAACGCTCCTTCGCAGCTATGAAGGCAGCCTCGAGCCTACGCGACGCGCTGGGCGCGGCGGTCCTCGACGCCCATGCTCCTTCATCTGGCGTCGACCATGGCGTTCGCGCGGCGCGCAGCATGAAAATCTTCGAGGCGCTCTACGCCGAGTTCCTCGACAAGTTTTAAGGGCGCCCCCGCTCAGAGAAAGGCTCCGCCCGCGGCGGCGAAAGCTACTTCCCTTCGAGCCGCTGGATCATCTTCCAGAGCGCAACGATCTGAACGCCCTTCTTCGTCAGATATTGCCGGTCGTCGCTATAACCCCACCAGTTCCAGCAGCCTTCCGGATTGGCGTAGATCAGCGCGTCCGCCCAGAGATCGGCGGGCAACTCCGCGGCGCTCGTCGCGTGCGCCTGCGGGTAGAGGACAAGGATGTTGTTCGCGTCGGCCCATTCGTTGACGCCGATCTTGGTGTAGAAGACGTCGTTGAGTTCTTCGGCCGACTGTTTGCAGCCGTGTAGCACGACCTGAAGGCGGCAAGGCTGCGCGGCGCCAGGTTCGCAGGCCTTGGGCACATAGAGATAGCCGGTATCGAGGAGGCCGTTCGCCGCCGTCGCCTTGCCGGGGACGAATTCCGTCTGGTCGAATGCGACGACGCGTCCCGTCTGGGTCGCCGTAGGCGGCTTGAGATCCTGCCCATAGATCGCCTTCAACTCGGTCCCGGCCTGATCGTACCTGCAATCGTCGATGTAGGGCGAGGCGTTGGCGTCGCATGCACGGCCGAAGTTTTTCGAAACCCAGGAATGACCTGCTTTCGCCGCGGGCCCGCTGTGATCTTCGAAGTCGATGTTGGCGGCGGGAACGCCGAGCGCGGCGTAAAGCGCCTCGCCCTTCTCGACCGTCTCGGAGGCGACCACTTGGTCCGATCCGCCGGTAAAGAAGTAGATCTTGGCGTGCTTAAGGTTCGACGGCGGGTCGATCCATCCTTTGGCGGCCAATTTTTCGACGCGTTCCTTGTATGTCTCCGTGTCATCCAGCATGAACGGCACCTTCATGCACGCGCCGACCGCCTGGGAGGCGAGCGCAAGCACGCCGTCCAACTCGACGTCCTGCACTGCGCAGCCGTACAGCCCGCCTGCGATCATCGCCGCGCCCATGATGTCGGCCGAGTGGGCGATGTGCAGCTGATTGGCCATGAAGGCGCCCGACGAAATGCCGGCGACGGAGACTTGTGCGGGATCGACCGGGAAGGCGCCGAGCTTCTCGGCTGCGTGCGCTGAGGCGAAAAGGGCCGGAAGGAGCGCGAGCGCCGCCAACCGCCCGATCACCTGTCGCGCCTGCGGCGCGGCTCCGATTCCGGTCCCAATAAGCGCGATTGCGTCAGTCATGGCGGCGTCCCCCAATGTCGCCGCGGTTCCAGAACACGACGGCGTCGTGACCCACGCGCGGCACAGATGCGCCTCCGACGTTCCCCCTTCTAGGACTTCTACCGGCGCCGCCGCATGGTTGGCAACCGCAGCCCCGGGTCGCGGGCTTACGAAGCGCTCTCGGCGGCCATTCGGCTGGCCGCTTCCTCGACCTGACCGAGCCGATCCTTGCCGAAGAACATTTCCTTGCCGACGAAAAAGGTCGGGGCGCCGAAGACGCCGCGCTCGACTGCCGCCGTGGTGTTCTCAACCAGCTTCCGCTTGATGGGCTCGCTCTGCGCCGCGGCGATGAGGCTCGCGGAATCGAGCCCCGCAGCGTCCATCGCCGCCTTCAAGACCGCCGGATCGTCGAGCTTGAGGCCGTCCTCCCACATCCCCCGCAAGCCCATCTCGAGGTAGGCCGGCTCGACGCCTGCCTCGCGCGCAGCAAAGAGGCCACGCATCAGCATGAGCGAATTGACGGGGAAATGCGGGTTCATGCGAAACCTGTCGAGCTTGTGCTTGGCGACGAACCGGCGAATTTCGAGCATCTCGTAGTCGAGCTTGCCTTTGACCGACGCGAAAGCGATGGACGGCGCCTGGTTGCCCGTCGCCTTGAAGATGCCACCGAGCAGGCAAGGAACGATCTCGAGCGTCGCTCCAGTGTGCTCGAGAATCGGCGGCAACGCGCGATAGGCAAGATAAGCGTTGGGACTCCCAAAGTCGAAAATGAACTCGATCGTCGGTCGCATCACCACGTCTCCGCCCAGGGTCTCAAGTCCATTTCGAAGGTCCAGGCGCTCCGCTTCTGGCGATAGAGCCAGACGTAGTTCCTGGCGATCTCGTCGGGGACGAGAATCTCTTCTCGCTTAAGCTTCTCGGCCGCATCGGGCATGAGGCCGCGGATGAAGGCGCCGTCGATCGCCCCGTCGATGACGACATGCGCGACATGCACGCCCTTGGGACCAAGTTCGCGCGCAAGACTTTGGGCAAGCGCCCGAAGCGCATGCTTTGCTCCCGCAAAGGCGGAGAAGCCCGCCCCGCCGCGCACGCTCGCGGTCGCGCCGGTGAAGAGGATCGCGCCCCTGCCGCGCTGAGCCATGACGCGAGCCGCCTCGCGGCTCGTGAGGAAACCCGCGAGGCAAGCCATTTCCCAGACTTTCGAATAGACCTGGGTCGTCGTCTCGACGATCGGAAAGCGCACGTTGGCGCCGATGTTGAAGACGAGAACCTCGATCGGACCGATCGTTTTTTCGACGTTGTCGATGAACGCCGTGACGTCCAATTCCTTGCGCGCATCGAGCCCGAAGGCGTGCGCTTCGCCGCCTTCGGCCCGAACGCTCTCCGCAAGCCTGTCCAGCGCCTCGATATGGCGAGGGCGGCGCGTGACGCAGACTGCGAAGCCCTCACGGGCGAAAGCGCGCGCGATCGCAGCCCCCAGGCCGTCGCCCGCTCCGATCACCACACACGCCTGCCGCTCCGCGTCGCTCATGTTGGAGCGCTCGCGTTGCGCCTCGCGCGCGGCAAAACGCAAAAGGCGATCAGACCTTGCGCGAGATTATAGGTCGGCAGCGTCCATTGATCGGCTGGCCAGCTGACGGCGGCGAATTTGGAGAGCGCGATCGTCATGTCAGACAGCATGAACAGAATTGCGCCGACTGCAACAGCGATCGCCGCTTTGTCGCGCAAGACCGTCGCGCGTCCCGTCGCCTGCGCCGCATCGCATGCGACGACCGCGGCGTAGATCACGACCGGGACCTTCAATCCGGCCGTCACGCCAGGCCAGATATAGGCAAACACCGCCGTCGCGAAGGCGGCGATAGCCGCCACAGCGACGCGCGACGGCAGCAAGCCGACGCCGCGAGAAAACGTCGCGATGTAGAAGCAGTGCGCGACGAGAAAGGCGATGAGGCCCGGCAGAAACAGCGACGGCGCGAGCAGGAGCGCATCGCCCGCAAGCGAAGCGGCGAGTGCGCCCATGGCGAGCCGTTTCACGTCAGCCGGCCCTTCGCGCATCGCGAAGGCGACGATGAGAAGCGCGAGCGCCGCGGGCTTCGCGGCGATTTCGACATTGGTCCAGTTGAGCGAAAAGGCGGCGGATGCCAGCGCTGCGCAGAAGACGTAGAGCGTCTCGGCAATCGAAATGCGCCCATCGAGCAGCGAGCCCATGCCCCACAGCGACGCCGCGATCGATAAGAACACCACAAGTCCGTTGGCGAGCGGAAGCTGCGGCCCGACGACAAGAAAGGCCGCCGTCGCGCTAATCATCGCGACGAGCGCTACGAAGACGAGGAACGAGGCGGCCGGTCCAGCAGGCGGGTCATAGACCGCCGCCGCATTGAGATCGAACGGCGCCTGAGGCGACTGAGACCGCAGATTGGCCGGAAGCCAGCCAGGCGGCGCGAACCAGACCTTGATCCTGTCGGGCCAATCCCGCGCCGCCCACGCAAGCTTGGTGATGGTCGCGTAATAGGAGACGTTCGCCCACACCGGATCGAAAGTGCCGAGCCCGCCGCGCACGCCGAACACAGGCCTCTCGACCTCCTCCTCGAACGTGCCGAACAGGCGGTCCCAGACAATGAGGATACCGCCATAGTTCTTGTCGAGATATTGGTCGTTGACGCCGTGATGCACGCGATGGTTCGACGGCGAAGCGAAAACGTAATCGAACCAGCCGAGCTTGCCAACAAGTTCGGTGTGGATCCAGAACTGGTAGAGAAGGTCGATCAACCCGACGGCGACGAACACGACCGGCGGCACGCCCGCGATCGCCATCGGCAGATAGAAGATCCAGCCGAGCAGCACGCCCGAACTCGGCTGCCTCAGCGCGGTCGAAAGATTGAATTGCTCGCTCTGGTGATGAACGACATGCGCCGCCCAGAAGAGCCCGACCTCGTGGTCGATCCGATGGTTCCAGTAGTAGCAGAAATCGTAGACGATCAGCGCGCCGATCCAGACGCGCCAATCGTCCTCGGCGAGGCGGAACAGCGCGAAGTGATTGTAGACGAGCAGATATATTCCGACGCTGAGCGCCAGCGTGAACACGCCAGAAACCTGGCTCAGTATCCCTGCGGTCAGCGAGCCGATCGCGTCGTTCAGCCGATAGACGTTGCGCCCCAGCGCCAAGCCGATCCCGAACTCCATCGCCATAAGGGCGACGAAGACCGGAATGGCGTAGACGATGACGTTCAAACCTCTCCTCCCGAAGGTCCTGGGGCTGCAAGACTACGACGGGAGGGGGTGAAGCGAAAGGGAGCGGCGGACCAGGATTCGGCGCCCGCGTTCAGGGTGGCGAGGACTTCCCGTGAGCCGCAGGGAAGCGCCGCTTCACCCGCTCTGCCTGATCCGACGCAACGCGCACGATCAGGTGGACGCCGTCGTCCCTGTCGCTCCGGTCCATCACTTCGGCGTGCTCGTAAAGCCAGTGCAGACCCTTCCCGTCCGAAGGGTCGAGCTTGAGGTCGATGAGGAGTCGGCCGTGAGCGAGTCGCTCCTCGATGGCGGCAAGCAGGTGTTCGATCCCCTCCCCGGTCAACGCCGAGATCGCAATCGGCGCCGCCGGTCGCATGTCCCCTTCATCAGCGATGAGCGCGCGCGCCGCGGCGTCGAGCCGGTCGAGCTTGTTCCAGACCTCGATGACTCGGTCGGCGCGGTCCTCGATCCCAAGCTCGGCCAGAATCGCCTGAACGTCCTCGCTCTGCGCCTCGCTGTCGGCATGCGAAATATCGCGTACATGCACGATCACGTCCGCCGCCCGGACCTCCTCGAGCGTGGCGCGAAAGGCGGAGATCAACATGGTCGGAAGATCGGAGATGAAGCCGACGGTGTCCGACAGAATCGCCGAGCCGCCGTGCGGCAGCTTGATCAGACGCATGGTCGGATCGAGCGTGGCGAACAGCATGTCGGCGGCCGTCACCTCAGCGCGCGTGAGCAGGTTGAACAGCGTCGACTTGCCGGCGTTCGTGTATCCGACGAGGGCGACGATCGGAAAAGGAACGTCGCTCCGGCTCGCGCGGTGCAGGGTGCGCGTGCGCTTCACCCCCTCGAGCTCGCGCTCGATCCGAATCATGCGTTCCTGGATCAGCCTACGGTCGGTCTCGATCTGGGTTTCGCCCGGGCCACCGAGAAAGCCGAAGCCGCCGCGCTGACGCTCGAGGTGGGTCCACGACCTGACCAGGCGCGACCGCTGGTAGGCGAGATGGGCGAGTTCGACCTGCAGCGCGCCCTCGGCTGTGCGCGCGCGGCGGCCGAAGATCTCGAGAATGAGCCCAGTTCGATCGATGACCTTGCAGCCGAAGGCCTTTTCGAGATTGCGCTGCTGCACCGGCGACAGCGGGCCATCCATCACGACGAGGTCGATCGCCTCGTCCTTCACTTCCGCCGCGATCGCCTCCACCTTTCCCTTGCCGAGATAGGTCGCGGGTCTGATCGCGCTCAAGAGGACGATCTCCGACCCGACGACGTTGAGATCAATCGCCTGCGCGAGGCCGATCGCCTCCTCGCGCCGCGCTTCGGGGCTGCGCAACACGCCGCGTTCGCCGGGGGCGCCGCGGGTCAGATATGGACAGACGACGCGCGTGCGCGTGCCCGATGCGACGGCCCGCTCCCGATCCTCGAACGGGCCAGGCGATCGGGCCGCGCCGGACAGATCAATGGGCGTCTGACCCCTCCTCCACGGCTTCGAACATCGTAATCGGGCTCGCCGGCATGATGGTCGAAATCGCGTGCTTATAGACAAGCTGCGAGTGACCGTCCCTGCGCAGCAACACGCAGAAATTGTCGAACCAGGTGACGAAACCCTGCAACTTCACCCCGTTCACCAGAAAAATAGTCACTGAGGTCTTGGATTTTCGGACGTGATTCAGAAACGTGTCCTGGAGGTTTTGCGCCTTCTCGGTTGCCATGAGTCTTTCCGTTTGCTGGGCCCTTGCCGGCCATTGTTATTCGATGCTCATGCGCGCCTTTTGTGACACGCCGTCGCCAACCACCCTAGCATATATGATGGCCGACGAAGAATTGAACCGAAACGTCAGTGCTAAACTGATGCTCGCGGCTTTTCCGCGGCGATGACAAGGCAACTGCTTTGATTTGGCGGCGCCCTCGCGCTCGGACCTCCAGTCGCCTTACTCCACTCCCAGCGATTTCAGCTTTCGATGAAGCGCTGATCGCTCCATGCCGATGAACTCCGCGGTGCGCGAAATGTTTCCGCCGAAGCGGCTGATCTGCGCAACCAGATAGTCGCGCTCGAACGCTTCGCGGGCCTCGCGCAAGGGCAGACTGAGCAGTTTCTCGCCCCCAATTCCGCTCGCGACCATGGGCACGAGCGCTCCGACCTCCGCAGGAAGCATCGAAGCCGAGATCTCCGCGTTCGGATCGCCGAGCGCGAGAATCATCAGCCGTTCGACATTGTTCTTGAGCTGGCGAATGTTCCCCGGCCAGTCGTGCGACTGTAGCACAGCCATGGCGTCGGGGCCAACGCGCCGAGGGGCGACGCCCATATTCGCGGCGACGATCTTGAGAAAATACTGAACGAGCTCAGGAATGTCTTCGCGCCGCTCCGCTAGGGACGGGACCCGAATCGGCACGACCGAAAGGCGATGGAACAGATCCTCTCGAAACCGGCCCTCAGTGATGGCTTCGGCGAGATCCCGGCTCGTGGATGAGATGATGCGGACGTCGACGTGGACGCGCGACGAACCGCCGACACGTTGAAAATTCTGATCCACGAGCACACGGAGGATCTTCGCCTGCGTTTCCCGCGGCATGTCGGCGACTTCGTCGAGATAAAGCGTGCCGCCGTGGGACTCCTCGAGAGCGCCGATCCGCCGCGCCTGTTCGGGGCCCGCCTCGATTCCGAAGAGCTCGGCCTCCATCCCCTCGGGGGCCATGGCGGGCGCGTTGATGACGACGAAGGGGCCGTCGGCGCGAGCCGAATTTTCATGAATGAGCCTCGCCGCGAGTTCCTTGCCCGAGCCGGCGGGGCCCGAAATCAGGACGCGAGAATTGGTGGGTCCAAGCCTGTCGATGACCCGCCGCAAATTGGCGAGCGCGGACGAGGAGCCGACCATGCGGTTGACCGCGCCCCCGCGCGCTTTCAGGTCGTTGACCTCTCGCTTCAGCCTCGAGGTTTCAAGCGCGCGCTCCGAGATGAGGATCAGGCGGTCAGCTTTGAACGGCTTCTCGATGAAGTCGTAGGCGCCGAGCTTGATCGCGGTTACGGCGGTTTCAATGTTGCCATGGCCGGAGATCATCACCACGGGGACGCTGGGGTTCTGGCGCTTGATCGCCTCGAGCAGTTGCAGCCCGTCGAGCTTCGAGCCCTGCAACCAAATGTCGAGCAGGATCAACTGCGGCCGGCGCGCTTCGATGGCGGCGATCGCTTCGTCGGAGTTGCGCGCCAGTCGAGCCCCGTGGCCTTCGTCCTCCAGGATACCGGCGACAAGCTCGCGGATGTCGTCCTCGTCGTCGACGATGAGAATGTCAGCAGCCATCACGACGATCCAACTTTCTCATTCTCAGGCTGGCTCCCTTTTGGTTCGTCCCCGGGCAACGGCAGCTTCATCAAGACCTTGGCCCCCTGGCCTCCGTCAGCGCGCGCGATCCCGTCGAGAAGATCGACCCCGCCGCCGTGATCCTCGAAGATTTTGACAACGATCGGGAGGCCAAGCCCGGTGCCTTCGGTCCGCGTCGTTACGTAAGGCTCGGTGAGCCGATGCCGATCTTCGGCCGGGAATCCCCGGCCGTTGTCGCTGACGGCGATCTCGGCGAATCCGCCGGAGTCCGCGCCGAGGCTGATCAGGACCCTGCCCTTTTCCGGTCCATCACCAAGCGCATCAATACCTTCAGTGGCGTTTTTCAGTACGTTTGTGAGCGCCTGAGAGATGAGGCGCCGATCGAAATCCGCCAGGAGCGGCTGGTCGGGGAGATGTTCCTCAAAGGCCACGTCCGGTCGCCCGACGCGCATCAGAAAGATCGCCTGGCGCACGCAATCGGTAAGGTCGTCGCGCGCCGGACGCGCCTTCGGCATGCGCGCAAAGGATGAGAACTCGTCGACCATGCGCTTGATGTCGTCAACCTGACGGATGATCGTGTCGGTGCACTGGTCGAAGACGTCCTTGCCCTCAACGATGTGCCGTCCATAACGGCGCTTCAGCCGCTCCGCCGAGAGCTGGATCGGCGTCAGCGGGTTTTTGATCTCGTGCGCGATTCGCCGCGCGACGTCGGCCCAGGCGGCGGTGCGCTGAGCGGTCACGAGATCGCTGATGTCGTCCAGCGTGATCACGCTCGCCCGATCGTCGCGCGCAGGATTGCCGGTGACGCGTACGTTCAAAATGCGCTCGCGCCCATCGCGAAGAACGGTCGTCTGGCCCTGATGGAATCGAAGGCGCAGCGTCCGCGCCTGGTCCCAAACCGCCGCGATGCTCGACTGGACCACGCCCAGAGGTCGACCGATGAGACCTCTGCCGCCGCCAAGGAGTCGCTCCGCCGCTGCATTTGAGATGGTGATCACGCCCTCGTTATCGACACCGAGAACCCCGGCCGGAACGCCGGACAACACCGCCTCAATGAACGCCCGCCGCTCGTCGTTCAGCGCATTGGCCTCGATCAGACCGGTCTGCTGGCGCAAGAGCTCGGACGTCATCTTGTTGAAGGTCGCGCCGAGATGCCCGATGTCGCCATCTGCTGCACGGGTCGGCACTTGAACGTGCAGATTGCCGCCGCCGACCTCGTCGGTCGCCCGAATGAGCCGCCGGATGGGACCGACGATGCGGTTGGCCCAGGCGAGCCCGAGCCAGATGGCGGAAAACAGCATCGTCAAGGCGAGCATCACGAACACCGTCGCGAAGCCCAGTTCGAGACTGCGCCGGTGGGCTTCGAAGCGGGCGAAGAGGTTGGAAACGCTGGCGGCGTCTTCGGCCACCTTGGCCGCGAGCGGGTCGATCCCGCGCGCCGCGTAAAGGAACTGCCCCTCCGCGCCCGGGATCGGCCGAATGCCGACAAAGATGTTCCCAATCCCGAGAAAGCCGCACAGGGCCTCGCCCTTGGTCGCGTCCTCAAAGTCGGACGGATCTGGCTTGGCGATGAGCTTTTCATCGGAGCCTTCGGCGATCTCGACCGTCGAGCCGTTGCTTTTCATCAGCGCCGCGGCGCCGAAGCCGAGCGTCTTGGCGCGGGAACTGAAATAGTCTTTGAATTGGAGTGGGTCGGCGCGAAGCAGGAGAGCGCTGCGGGCGATGTCGCCCGCCGTCAATTCAACGTCGCGCAACAGCGCCCGGCACTGCAATTCGCGGTAGAGCTGGGTGGCCTGATTGGCCTCATCTATAAAGGCTGCGACATCGGTCATGAAGCGCGGGTTGATCGCCCATTCGACGGAAACCGTGGCGACGACCGCGGTGACGATCGCCGGAATCGCGGCGACAAGCGAGAAGAGCGCGACAAACCGGCTGTGCAGCCGGGCGCCGGCGCGGGCCGCTCGGCGCGCCGCCCTGAGCCGCGCCAGCTCGATACCGATGAGAACGATAAGAACGATGATGACCAGGCCATCGCCGAGCAACAGCGTCTCGACCACGGGAGCAGTCGGCAGTATCGGCGTGAAGCCCGCGAAAACGAGGAATGTCGCGAGGGCGAGAACAAAAGCCGCCCCGACGGCGAACGGCCCGAATCGCGCCGTTGGCCCGCTGTCGTCAAAAGGCGTTGCAGGCTGCGCGCCGCTCGTCGTCGTTCCCGTCAAGATCCTGAACCGAACCCGCCAGCCACGGCCCTGAAGACGCCCCCGTGGCAATGTTGCAACGATGTTGCCTAATTGCGACGATTTGGCGGCGCGGTCAACGGAAGCTGGGCATATCCCGCAAATTCAAGTCCCGGATTTTCTTGCGTAGAGTGTTGCGATTGACCCCGAGTATTTCGGCCGCCTTGATCTGATTGCCGCGCGTCAGAGCGAGGGTCGCCGCGATAAGCGGCGCTTCGAGGTCGTGCAAAACCCGATGGTAAAGCCCAACCTGGGGGTTCGCGCCGCCGAACGAGCGGAAGAGATCGCCGACTGCGCGCTGCATCGCCGCATCAAATCCTTCGCCCCCGATTTGCTGCGCAATGGCAGCAGAGCGCTGCCGGCCCTCGTCAGCCGCGGCCGACACAGCGAGCGAAGGCGCAATCCCGGCGCTGAGCTCGGCCTCGATCAGAGCCTCGCCAATTACGTCCTGCGGATAGAGGGCGGCGAGGCGGCGGGTGAGGTTTTCGAGTTCACGGACATTGCCCGGCCAGGAGTAGCGCCGAAGCCGCTCCATCGCCGCGGGCTCGATCGTCTTCAGAGGAAGGCCTTCTGCCGCGCCGCGCTGGAAGAACGCGCGCACGAGATCAGGGATGTCCTCGGAACGCTCCCGAAGCGGCGGAAGGCGGATCGGGACCACATTGAGGCGGAAGAACAAGTCCTCGCGAAAAGCGCCCTGCTGTATTGCGAATCGCAGATCCTTGTTCGTCGCGGCGACGATGCGCACGTTTGCCTTGATCGGCGTCCTGCCGCCGACGGTCGTGTATTCGCCTTGCTGGAGCACGCGCAGAAGCCGGGTCTGAGCCTCCATCGGCATGTCGCCGATTTCATCGAGGAAGAGAGTGCCGCCCTCCGCCTGCTCGAATCGGCCGACGGATCGGGCGGCCGCGCCGGTGAACGCCCCCTTTTCGTGGCCGAAGAGCTCGCTCTCGATGAGATCGCGCGGAATGGCGGCCATGTTGATCGCGACGAACGGCCCGCCCTTGCGCTTGCCATAATCGTGCAGCGCGCGCGCCACCAACTCCTTGCCGGTGCCCGATTCGCCCGAGATCATCACGGTTAGATCCGTCTGCATGAGGCGGGCGAGAACGCGAAAGATGTCCTGCATGGCCGGCGAGCGGCCGACGATGGGCATCGCCTCGGTGGGCCCGTGGGCGTCCGGTTCTTCCCGACGGCGCTTGGGTTCGGCCAGCGCGCGCCCGACGATGGCGACGAGTTCGCGCAGATCAAAAGGCTTCGGCAGATATTCGTAGGCGCCTCGCTCGGACGCGCGAATCGCGGTCATGAACGTGTTCTGAGCGCTCATGACGATGATCGGAAGGTCGGGGCGCATTCGCTTTATGCGGGGAAGCAGATCGAACGCATTGTCGTCCGGCATCACCACATCGGTGATGACGAGGTCGCCCTCCCCCGCCGCCACCCAACGCCACAATCCCGCCACCGTCCCTGTCGCGCGAACCTCGTAACCGGCCCGGGTCAGAGCCTGATTGAGCACCGTGCGAATCCCGGCGTCGTCATCGGCAACCAGAATATGCCCTGAAGCCATCCGTCACGCTCCTTGGCGCGCTGCGCTTTACTTCGCAGCGCCCGCGCGTGGCGACAAAAGCGGCATCAGGACGCGAAAGGTGGTCCTGCGCGGATGCAACTCGGACTCGATGATGCCGCCGTGATCGCCGACCAGCTTGGCGACCAGTGCAAGACCGAGGCCAGAGCCTTTCGACTTCGTGGTTACAAACGGATCGAACAGGTTGCCGAGGATCTCCGGGGCAATTCCCGGGCCATTGTCGCGCACGCAGATCTCGAGCGGGAGCGCGACCGGCTCCGCGCTCGGCGCGGTCCGAAGGCGAACGCCGGGGCGGAAGGCAGTGGTGAATGTGATCTCGCCGTCAATACTATCTTCGCCAATGGCTTCCGCCGCATTTTTAACCAGATTCAGGAAGACCTGGATCAACTGGTCGCGTGATCCGTAAACATTGGGCAACGACGGATCATAGGTCTCGACGAAGCGGATATGACGGGCAAATCCCGCCTGCGCGAGGCGCTTCACGTGGTCGAGCACCGCATGAATGTTGAGGCTTTCCCATTGCGATGGCGTCGAATCCGAGAAGGACTGCATCCGGTCGACGAGTTTCACGATCCGGTCGGTTTCCTCACAAATGAGGCGGGTCAGCGCGCGGTCTTCGTCGCTGGCGCTCGCCTCGAGAAGCTGGGCGGCGCCGCGAATGCCGGAAAGGGGATTCTTGATTTCGTGCGCGAGCATGGCGCCGAGAGCGGTCACCGAGCGCGCTGCGCTCCTGTGGGTGAGTTGTCTGTCTATTTTTTCGGCAATCGCCCTCTCTTGCAGCATAATGGCCACGGCTTCGCTGGGTTGGGGCAGCGGCGCGATGAAAACATCGACAATTCCCCGATTGCCCGTTCGTGGGGTGGAAATATCGATCTTGTAGCCATTGACAGTCGCGTGGTTGCTCAACGCCTCGCTGACGAGATCAAGGACAGGCGAACCAAAAGGCAGGAGGTCGGTGAGGCGCGAACGCAGGAGCGCTCCCCGCCCCATGTCGAAAAAGGTTTCCGCGGCGACGTTGACGTCGATCACCATGCCTTGCGTATCGACCGTCAACAGCGGCTGGGCAAGCGCGTTCAGCACCTTCGCCGCGTCGGAGCGGCCCTTCTGAAATGGGGCGGTCATGCCGCTGCCTGGAGCCCGCTCGCCTCGAAAGCGGACGCGAGCAGTCCGCGCGCGCGGCCCGGGTCGTCGGTCGTAACGATCGCCCGGCGCAGGGAGGCGGGCGCGCCCGCGAATTCGGCGTAGGCCGCCAGGTGCTTTCGCGCATGACGCAATCCGGAGCGAACCCCTAGCTTGCCGACGAGCCAGTCGAGATGCTCGAGCGCGGCCGCATGGCGATCCTCAATGGGGGGCAGGCGGAGCGCTCCGCCCTCGGCGAGTGCGCGCGAGATCGCGCCGACAAGCCATGGCCGCCCCAGCGCCGCGCGACCGATCATCACGCCCCTCGCGCCCGACTGGGCCAGCATCGCGCGGGCGGTTTCAACGTCGGCGCAATCACCATTGACGACGACCGGAATCGCGACCGCGTCGACGACCGCGCGAACCGCCCGCCAGTCAGCCCTGCCGTCGTAAAACTGAGACCTGGCGCGGCCATGAACGGTCGCCATCTTCGCTCCCGCCCGCTCGGCGCGTCGCGCCAGTTCTGGGGCGGTGATGGAGGCTTCGTCCCAGCCGAGCCGCATTTTGACGGTGACCGGAACCGAAACCGCTTCGACCACGGCGGCGACAATCCGCTCGGCATGGTCGAGATCGCGCATCAGCGCCGCGCCCGCCAGCGCTCCCGACACCCGCCTCGCCGGGCAGCCCATGTTAATATCGACGATCGCCGCCCCCGCGGCTTCTACCCTGCGCGCGGTTTCAGCAAGCGCGCGCGCCTCGCAACCGACAAGCTGCACCGCATGCGGAGACAGTCCCTCGCCCTCGGCCCGGGTCGTCGCCTCAGCGTCGCCCTCGAGAAAAGTCTCAGCCGCCACCATCTCGGAAAAAACCAGCGCCGCGCCAAACCGGCGCGCCAGCCGTCGCATCGCGAGATCGCTGACGCCTGACATCGGCGCCAGCATCGCCGCGCCGTCCAATTCGACCGATCCGACCCTGATCGGGCCGGTTGTGCTCAAAGTTTCAGCAATCTTCATCCTGCTCATACTCTAGTCACCATCCCGTGGAACGCGCAAGGCGACGAATGGAAACGGGTGAAACCGGGGCGCCCAAAGGGATCTTCTTGCGCTAGGCTTTCGCGGGCCGATCGCAAGGAGTGAGACATGCGCGCTTTGTCCCTGGCAATGGTCATATTCGCGGCCTCGTACGGCTCCTGCGACGCAGTCGTCCAGATCGGCCTGCCAAATGAATGCAACGATCGGAACGCTCTGCAAAACATCGCCTACGATGCGCGACTGACGGCGATAAAGTTCTACTTCGAGGGTTTCGTCCAAAACCTGACGAACAAGGACAAGCAGGTCTGCTACGAGGCGCACGTCCTGATGGATGACCACTTTGTCGTCTTCAACAAGACGCGGGTGCTGATCGAGAACAATTGTCTGCCGATCGACGTGGCCGCCCGCATCGCGATGCAGGGCGTATGCCCGTGACCACCCCGACGCATTGGACGGACCCAACGAGTCGAACCGCATGACGCCGCCGCGAAGAGAGTCGCCGCCCGAGCTTGACGCCGTCATCGTCGCCTTGTGCGCGGAGATTCGGGCCGGCCGGACGATCTGCCCAACCGATGCGGCCAAGGCCTTCGCCGCGGCGCGCGGAGAGGACGAACTTGGCTGGCGGTGCCACCTTTCGGAGGTCCGCCGAATGGCGGTCTCTCTCGCCCTCGAAGGGAAATTGGTCATCTATCGCAAGGGGAAACCGGTCGACCCTGCGGACTTCCGCGGCGTTTATCGTCTCGGGGCGCCGTTCGAGGAGTAAGGCCCTCTCAAAGGCGAAGACTCCGGGCCTTATGCCGGCGCGTCGGCGGGCCCGGGAAACAGCCGATCAATTCGCCCGCTCGCGCGGTATGCGACGAGGCCGATCCATTCGTGCAAGGCGATCTCGAACACCCTTAGATTGCGGGCGGGATCGAAGTCCCAGGGGAGCGGCTGTCCTGGGCCAAGCGTGCGGTAGGCGACCGGATAGGCGATCACGTTGAAGCCGGTCTTTTCGAAAATGCCCATCGACCGGGTCATGTGGAACGCCGAGGTGACCAGAAGCCAGCGCTGCGAAGGTTCCGGATGCACAATGTCGGCGGTGAAACGCGCATTCTCCTCGGTATTGCGGGATTTGTCCTCGAGCGTCACGCGGGCGGGATCGACGCCCAGTTCCGTCATCAGCTTGCGCGCTTCGAGCGCTTCGGTCGAAGCCATTGGAATGAGCGCGCCGCTGCCGCCGGTGAAGATGATGCGGGCTTCCAGATAGCGCTTGGCGAGCAGAGTCGCCTCGACCACGCGCTCGCCCTCGTCGAAGACGGCCTGGCCCCGGGCGGTGCTGACCGCGCCGTTCATCGCGCCCCCGAGGATGATGATTCCATCCGGCGCCGGCATGTCGCGGGGCGGTTGGGGGAAGCGATCCTCCAGGGGGGCGATGAGCAAGTAACCCAGCGGCGTCGTCGCCGCGACGATCAGGGCCAGAATCGATCCAAGCGCGATCGCTCGCCCTCCCCGCGCGAAGCGGCCCTTGGAAAGGAGCACGCCGACGAGCGCTGCAAACAATAGGACATTGATCGGGGACGCGAGCATCCAGTAGATTTTCGACGCCAGAAAGAACACAAGATGCCCCCTTCGTCATGGACGCGCTTCTTGGCAAGCGCCGGGTCTTGCCGCAAGCCGCCGGGTCGATCTACGCTCCGCGCCAACTTTGAGGAACCCGATGCGATTTTATCGCGATGTCGTCGGCGCGATCGGCCGGACACCGCTCATTGCGCTCCGAGCCGCTTCGGAGGCAACGGGATGCACGATCCTCGGCAAGGCCGAGTTCATGAATCCGGGCGGCTCGGTCAAGGATCGGGCGGCGCTGGCGATCATCCGCGACGCGGTCGATGAGGGCGCACTGAAAGCCGGAGGCGTCGTGGTCGAGGGGACGGCCGGAAACACCGGCATCGGCATCGCGTTGGTCGCGAGCGCGCTCGGCTACCGCTCCGTCATCGTCATTCCGGACACTCAGTCGCAGGAAAAGAAGGACATGCTGCGCCTCGCCGGCGCAGAACTGATCGAAGTCCCGGCGGTTCCCTATTCGAACCCGAACAATTATGTCCGCTACTCGGGCCGTGTGGCGGAGGCGCTCGCAAAGACCGAACCGAGCGGCGCGATCTGGGCCAACCAGTTCGACAATGTCGCCAACCGGCGCGGCCACTATGAGACGACAGGCCCGGAGATCTTCGACGACCTCGACGGGAAGGTGCACGGTTTCGCGAGCGCGGTCGGCACCGGCGGCACGCTCGCGGGGGTCGGCATGGCTCTCAAAGAGCGCGACCAGAATGTCAAGATCGCGCTCGCCGATCCGATGGGGGCGGCGCTCTATTCCTATTACACGACCGGGGAACTCAAAAGCTCCGGCTCCTCCATCACCGAGGGCATCGGCCAGGGACGCGTCACCGCCAACCTCGAAGGCGCGCCCGTCGATTTCGCCTATCAGATCCCGGACGAAGAGGCGTTGCCGATCATCTTCGGTCTCGTCACGCAGGAGGGACTGCTGCTCGGGGGATCGTCGGGGATCAACATCGCCGGCGCCCTTCGGCTCGCCCGCGAGCTTGGCCCCGGACATACGATCGTGACGATCCTCGCCGATTCCGGCGCGCGCTACGCCTCGAAGCTGTTCAATCCCGCATTCCTGCGTTCGAAGAACCTGCCCGCGCCCGACTGGCTCATGGCGAAGCCGAGCGCGCCGGAGGTCTTTGTCGTATGACCGAACCCCTTTTCCGGGAAGACGCCTACCTGCGCGAGGCCCCTGCGAAAGTCATGTTCGCCGACGAACGCGGCGTCGCGCTCGACGCAACGGTCTTTTATCCGCAAGGAGGTGGACAGCCCGGCGATCAGGGCGTGCTCGTTTTCGACGCCGGCGTCATCGCGATCGTCAACACCGTCTATGACGCCGATCGAAAGACGATCCTGCACGTCCCCGCGGACGGCGCCTCCCTGCCCGCGCCGGGAGCCTTGGCGGTCGCCCGAATCGACTGGGAGCGCCGCTTTAAGCGCATGCGCGCCCACACCGCCCTGCACCTGCTCTCGGTCGTGCTGCCCTATCCCGTCACCGGCGGCTCGGTCGGGGACGCCGAAGGGCGGCTCGACTTCGACTCGGGCGACGCGGCGTTCGACAAGGCGGAGGTCGAGCGCCGGCTCAACGAACTCATTGCGGCCGACGCTTCGGTGACCCAGCGCTGGGTCACCGACGAAGAGCTGGCGGCCAACCCTCAGCTCGTCAAGACGATGTCGGTGAAGCCGCCGATGGGGACCGGCCGGGTGCGGCTCATCGCGATCGAAGGCATGGACCTGCAGCCTTGCGGGGGAACACATGTCGCCCGGACGGGCGAAATCGGCCGCGCCTCCGTCACCCAGATCGAGAAGAAGGGCAAAATCAACCGCCGCGTGCGCATTGCCCTCGCTTCGCCTTGACCGCCGTTCCCGGAGCTTCCCCGATGCCCTCCCGCAACTTCTGTACGACGAGCGAGCTGGCCGCCGAGCTCGGCGACCCCAATCTCGGCGTGATCGACGGCTCGTGGCATCTGCCCAACACGGGGCGCCTCGGCGCGATCGAGTTCAGGCTTGCGCATATTCCCGGCGCGGTCTTCTTCGACATCGACGCCATCGCCGATCGCACGACCGACCTGCCGCACATGTTGCCGAACCCTGAGACGCTGGCCAAGGAAATGGCCGGGCTCGGCCTCGGCGACGGCATGCGCTTCGTCATCTACGACGTCTTGGGGCTGTTCGCCGCGGCGCGCGTCTGGTGGACGCTCCGCGCCTATGGCGTCGAGGACGTCCGCATCCTCGACGGCGGCCTCAGCCGATGGATCAAGGAAGGCCGGCCGCTCGACAGCGGCGACGCGCATCCAAAGCCTCGGGTCTTCACGCCGCGGCTCGATCCAAGCGTCGTCGCTTCGCTCGAGGAGGTGCGGGCGGCGCTCGCGACCGGCTCGGCTCAGGTCGTCGACGCGCGCCCGGCCGACCGCTTCCGCGGCGAAGCGCCCGAACCGCGCCCGGGCCTCAAGGGCGGGCACATGCCGGGCAGCCTCAACCTGCCCTTCGTCGACATCGTCGAGCACGGCCGGCTGAAGCCGTCGGAGGAGCTGAAGACCGTATTCGCCGAGCACAGAATTGATCTTGAGAAGCCGATCATCACCACCTGCGGGTCGGGCGTGACCGCGGCGATCCTCGCGCTTGCGGTCGAGGAGGCGGGCGGCAAGCTCGAAGGCCTGTACGACGGCTCGTGGGCGGAGTGGGGCGCTCGGCCCGACTGCCCCGCCGCGACCGGCCCGGGTTGATGGGGGAGCCGCGATGATCACGCTCTACGGTTTCGGGCCGGCGATGGGATTGCCGGAAATCAGCCCGTTCGTGACGAAGGCGCATATCCTGCTCAGGATGGCCGGCCTGCCCTACGACACGAGCTTCAAGGGCCTCCTGAAGGCGCCGAAGGGCAAGCTGCCCTACATCAAGGACGGCGACGCCGTCATCGCCGACTCGACCCTCATCCGCTTCCACATCGAAAAGCGCTATGGCTTTGATTTCGATGAACGTTTGAGCCCGACCGAACGGGCTTTCGGCTGGGCGCTCGAGCGGATGTGCGAGGAGCATCTCTACTGGCTCATTGTCGACCACCGCTGGCTCATCGACGCGAACTTCGAGGCGGGGCCGGCCAAGATCTTCGACGCGTTTGCGGCGCCAGCGCGGCCCCTGATCAAGGCTTATGCGCGCCGGTCCATCCGTAAGGCGCTGCATCTCCAGGGCCTCGGCCGGCACGAGGCGGCCGCCAAGCTGGAACTCGCCCGGCGCGACTTCGTCGCCATATCCGACGCGCTCGGCAAGAAGCCCTTCCTGTTCGGCGACGAGCCGGCCGGGGCCGACGCGACCGTCGGCGCCTTCGTCATCGGCGCGCTCGCCAAGACCGTCGTGACGTCGATCCGGGACGCCGCGGCGGCGACGCCCAACCTCGCGGCCTACGCCGAGCGCATGGGCGCGCGGTTCCTGGCGCCGGCGGGGAAGCCGGGTCCTAAACCCAGAAATTCCAAGGAAATCCCAGCAAATCCAAGTTTATCCAAGCAAATCCAAATTCGCTAACCCGTTGATTTCATTGGAATCGCATTATTTGGAAAAGCTTGGATTTGCTTGGATTCTCTCGTCCGAATCGGGACTTTTCAATGGGTTACGGCGGATGTCCGCCAGAAATTTGCTCGCGGCCGCCCCGGCCCCCGAACAAACAGGCGGCGCTTGTTATTCGGAAACGGCGTCCGGCAAGCGAACGCGTGGTGGAACATGGCATTCATGGTGAAGGGATCGTAGCACGGATTTCTGTTTTACGGAAGAAAATGTTGCGGCTCTTATAGCGTTGGCTGTGAGTTGGCTTTCCTTTCTGTCTTTCGTCATGGCCGGGCTTGTCCCGCCATCCACGCGGCGTCGCGCCAATGATGCCTGAGTTCAGTATTCGCCGCTGTTTCAGTATCTTATTCGGAAAGCTTGGTGTTCTCGTGGATGGTCGGGACAAGCCCGGCCATGACGGGGAAACCCGAAAGGCTGACTTACGGCCAACCCTGCCAACAGCGAACGCTAGAAGCGCCAAATGTTGCGGTACGCTATCTCCGAGGCTTTGAAACGCGGCCGTCACGTCACTTTGCGGTCGCGCCTGCGACGCGGCAGACGCCCATGTCCTTGCGCCGGAATTGATGATCCGCGGGCTCTACGCGACGTATGTTGACGTCTCCGGGTCCGGGGCGGTCAGTCGCTGTCCAGAGACCGGCTTTGCGCGGTTTTCATGAGCTACCACTTGTTGGCAGACATCCAACGCATAATCTCTTCTTTGGGTAAGGCCAAGCCGTTGGGCCCTTCAATTCTGTATAATTCAGCACGTTGCTGGTGATACAGATGACTCGCCTGCTTGAGCGCGGCTTCTTTGCTTGGAATGCTCTGAAAAGTTCTGTCCTGATCGAGCTGGTCTCGGTAGAGAATTTTCCAGTCAGACATATTCATATTACAAAACCCTCGAAGATCGAGGCGGCCCGCGTCACGCCTAGCCGCTCGGCATATTGGGCATCATTCGAGACTTAGGCAGGCACGGTGGGCTGGCTGAACTCTTGCGCGGCGCGGACAGCAATTTCATTCCTGACGCCAATCACGCCGGGCACCCGACGCACAGTCGCCTCCGCACAGGACCTTTGGTATGCCCGCTCGACCACCCCCTGCAGGATGACCAAGCCATGGTCCACTTCCGCGGTCACCCGGTAACGAGGTATCGCGAGCTCCCAATAAAGTGCGTTCGCGACCTCGGCCCGAAGATCCGCCACAACGCGCCCTCCCTTTAGATCGAACACAAATGACTCAATGCTCAAGTAAGATTTCAGCATAAGTCCGACGAATTATTGAGTACTAGAACTGCAAATCCGAGACAAGCGTGTACAATAATTAAATGCGATTGAAATATATGCGACAATATAACCCGACGTGCAACTGATCACAACCAAACGTAGGCGCTTGAACCTTCGTGGGTTGCAGGCGGCCGCCTTCTTGAAATGACACTGAAAGCCTAATCCACTGCCTGCGAACTCGGTTTACATGGGTTGCGGAGTGCAGGGCAGGCGCCTCGTAACTTCGGCTTTGGGTCCGATTCCGGCTGTCCGGCGGCTGGCTTGCCTCGGCGCCAAGTGTCAGACTTTGAACACGAGTTCTCCGTCCGCAGCCTATCGCACGACCGGCGCTTCGAGGCTCCCGGCGCAGCCGCCGGATCGAGGACGGCGCCTTCGGCGCGTATATAGTCGAGCGCCTCGTGCAGGCTGCCAAAAATGCGCCCTTCTCCGATGACCTCGACGACCCGGTGCCGGCGCATGTCACGAGGAGGTAGGGGCTGGCGCGCCCGACGACGACTGAGACGCCTTTACGGGAAAGCTCTTCGATGAGGCCGCGAACGGTTTGCGCCGCGGACAGGTCCATGTCTCCGATCGCTTCCGCGTCATGACGACGCCAAGATGCGACGGCGTGTTGCCGCGGCTCGCAAGCGAAGGCTCAGCGCAGCCGACAACAGCAGTATCCCAAAACGACCAGCGCACAATAGATCGCCGCGTTACAAATCATCAAATTGAGTCTCACCAGCACTTCGGCCTGGCAAGGAGACTCGTGATGCACCCTCTCAACTCCTATGTCACATGCGTTTCGTCCGCGCCCGGACTCTATCGGCTCTACTACCAGAGCCGTCTGATCGGCGAGGCCGTGACCGTCGATGCCGACGCGTTGCATGTGTCGCACTTGTTCACCGCGGCCGGACGCGTGGTCGCATCGCTCCGCGACGCGGCAAACTGGCTCGAGAAAATCGAAGACTCCGTCGCCGTTCCGCTCGCTATCGCCTGATAATAATCGGAACGACGGCTTTGGCCTACCTCAAGAATGGATGCTCGTTGTGAAGAACTCAAGACTCGTCCCTGCCGCGCTTTTGCTATTTAGCGTGTTCGCGAATGCCGGCGCTGCAACAGCTGCCGGCTACCCCAATTCGCTCACCATGACCTGTGCGCAGGCCCAGGACTATATCGCTAAGAGTCTGTCCGGAAACATCATGTGGGATTGCATAGTTTTCGCAGCATGAGGCGGATGGAAGCGAGGCGGAGGAACGCGAGCGCCTTGCGGTTGAGGCATTCCCAGTCCTTGGCCAGCCGTCGGCAGCGGCCGAGCCAGGCAAAGGTGCGTTCGCCGATCCAGCGCTTGGGCAGGACGACGAAGGCCTTGGCCTGATCCGATCGCTTGACGATCTCGACCTTCACGCGCGCCAGAGTTCGTCCGATGGCGGTCTGAAATTGCGGCCCTCGATAGCCGCCGTCGGCAAAGAGCCTGGTCAGGAACGGAAAGGCGCCGAACAAGGTCGCCATCAGCGCGGCGCCGCCGTCGCGGTCCTGGATGTCGGCGGCGTGGACGATCGCATGCATCAACAGGCCCTGCGTATCGACGAGGATGTGGCGCTTTTTGCCCATGATTTTCTTGCCGGCGTCGTAACCCGCCGGATCGATGCAGGTCCCCCTTTTTCCGCGCTCTTGACGCTCTGGCTGTCGATGATCGCGGCGGTCGGGCTCGCCTCGCGAGCGGCCGCTTCGCGACACTTCACGTAGAGCGCGTCGTGGATGCGATCGAGCGTGCCGTCCCAACTCCAGCGATCGAAGTAATCGTAAAGCGTCGAACGCGGCGGCAGGTCCTTCGGCACGGCGCGCCATTGGCAGCCGGTGCTCAGGACATACATCAGGCCGTTGACGACCTCGCGCTCATCGACATGACGTCGGTTGCCGCCGCGCTTGGCCGGTGGAATGAACGGCTCGACATGCGCCCATTCCGCGTCGGTCAGATCGCTCGGATAGCGCAGCCGACTGCGGTCGTAGCGAGCGCGATTTTCGTTGGTCCACATCAGCGACCCCCCAAGCGATTCGGGCCGCCTTCCTTGAATCATAAGCGATTCCAACAATTCGTTAAGTTCCCGGACGGGCTCTAAGAACGATGGAGCCATTCTTGCGACGGGAAATGCCTATGCAAGCTTCCACTCAACCTATTGTTCAGGCCAACCCGCCTATGTTCGCACCAAAGACGTAACGCTTTGTTATGTAGGCCAATATTGTGATTGCGAGACGACCTATTGCGCCCAATCCTATTTTCAGGGCACGGATTGAGCTAGGGCCTGGCCTTACCTTCTCCAGCTCGGTTCACCGAAATAATGTGCGCGCCAGCGCCGCTGTCGCGCGGTTTAGACGAGGCGAATCCATAACTGTGAAGCTCGGGGTCAAAGAAATGAACGTTTGCGCAGGTCTGTGAGGCCTGTGAAGCGCCCCGGTGATTGTCCTAGTGTCGCATTCTAATCGTGCAGCCATTCGACCCGCGAATAGAGTAGCCCGCGCTCAGCAAGACCTGGTCGGCGGCCGTAAACGTTTCCCTGAACGGCCGTGTCGCCCGCAAGACCCCAATCGCCGTCGTTCCGCACCCAGTAGTCCGCGAAAGGCAAGCCCCTGGCGGCCATGACTAGCGCGTCTTCGGACGAAGCGGGCTGCCCATTAATATAATACCAGTCGTGCGCATCGGCGGCGGCAGCGGCAGTAGCGAATCCCAGAACAGCCAAGCTTGCTGGCGTCATCTTCGAGCCTTTGCCTGCAACCCTTAGCATGTGCTTTCTCCGCTTAATCCAAAGCCGTGTTTCACCTGAGGGGAAGGTCAGCGCCGGGCGCGGCGCTCGCGGATCATGAAATTATCGAACGAATATTCGGCCACTTGCCACCAGAGATATTCGTCCGAGCGGAAGGCAAAATAGGAGTCGGCCATAGTCTTGAACCTCGCGTTCTGCAGGCTCAGCTGCGCGTAAAGATCGTTGGTCGTCTCGAAACAGACTTCGAGCACTTCCTGCGAGAAGAGTTGGAGTTGGGCCCCTCCCACAACGAGCCGCTTCAGCGCCGCGGGGTTCGCGGCGTCGTATTGCGCCCGGACGCTGTCGTCGGCGAGCGCCGCCGCCGATCGAAGCGCGGCCTGATAGGCATTCGGCAGGGCGGCGAACTTCTCTTTCGACACGACGAGATGCAGCTGTGTTTCCCCCTTCCACCACGCAGGAAAATAATAGTACGGGGCTACGCTTGAGATCGGCGCACGCCCGCCTTCCGTCGCACGAACGAACTTTTCATCGTCATAAGGAGCGATCCACTCGAAGGCGTCGAGCGCTCCGTTCGACAGCGCCTCGAGAATCTTGTCCTTCGGCAGACTGATCACGGTCGCGCCGCGCGTTTCCAGGACCTTGCCCGCAAAGCCGCCGATCCGGACCTTCATGCCGGCGAAGTCCGCGGTGTTGCGCACCTCCCTGCGGAACCAGCCGGCCATCTGGCCGCCGGTGCTTCCCATCGGCATCGCCATGAGGCCGCGTTCGGCCAGGAGTTCGTCGATCAATTCGCTTCCGCCGCCGCGCCGCAGCCACGCCGCATGCTGCCGGGCGTTCATCCCGAAGGGCGCGCCGGAACCGAAAAAGTAGGCCGGCTCTCTGGTCCAGGAGTAGGAAAGCGCCGTATGCGCGCAGTCCGCTTTCCCGTCGGCGACGGCGTCCAAGGCGTCGATTGCAGGACCGATCGCGCCGGAAGGCTGCACCGTAATTGCGAAATTCCCGTCGGTCATCTCCGACACGGCGGCCGCGCAAGTCTTGGCGCCGCCGTAGATGACATCGAGGGACGGCTGGAATGCGGACGCCATGGTCCAACGGATCTCGGGCGAGAAATTCGCGAGCGCCGGAACAGAAAACGATGCGCCCGCTGCGATGAGCCCGGCGCGCGTCAAGAATTCTCGCCTCGAACTGGGCATCATCAATCCTGTCCTGTGACCAGGTTCCGAGCGATCTCCACTCGGGGCTTCGGAGCAACGGCGCGCGGGCGTTGGGCGCGGGTATCGGCGCCGGCGCAACCCTCTCCCGGTTCGCCAGACTTCCGGGTCGAAATTCGGTGCGCCCCGGCGACGGCAGCTTGGTTCGCGCAAAACTCAGACCGCAAGCGATCCCGCGATCCTTCAACTAACGAAGCCTGCGACATCACGCCGAACACAATTCCCGCAGCGGCGACGACGAAGCCGCGCCGATTGAGGCACAAACGGTCGAGCGACGGCCGGAATGTGGACGTCATGGTCCAGCGGACTTCGGGCGAAGGATCCGCGATCGCGGGAGCCGAAGGCGACGCTTGGGCGGCGAGGAGCCGCGCGCGCGTCAAGAATTCTCGCCTCGAACGAGGCATCAAAGTTCCTCGTCGAGATAGCCGTAAGAGCGGTCCGCATGCGTTGGCGCGAGTGCGATGGTGACGCATGCACCTGCGCCGCATGCGATGGTTATTGCAATAAGAAGCGCCAACAGTTTTCGCATCGTTGCCTCCGATGCCGATTTCTGGCTGGCCTGTGCTGGTTCATCGGCCAACCGTGAAGACGACATCAAGCTAACATCATGCGAACTCGACGAATATTGGCGGAGAGGACAGTCCGAGCCTCAATTGGTAAGGGTGCAATATACTTTGAGGTAAGGGTGCAATATACTTTGGCTTAGAGCGGGATGAAAAAGGGTTAGCCTCTCAAGGCGCGGCGCCAAGTGGCAGATTCCGACCCGTAGTTCCGCGAAAGCGTCTACCGCACGACCGGCGTGTTCGACGCGCCCGGCGCAGCCGGATCGAGGACGGCGCCGTGGGCGCGTATGTAATCGAGCGCCTCGTGCAGGCTGCCGAAGATGCGCTCCTCTCCGATGACCGAGGCGATGCGGTGGCGGCGCATGTCGGCGAGGAGGTAGGGGCTGGCGCGCCCGACGACGATGCCGACGCCTTTAAGGGAAAGCTCTTCGACGAGGCCGCGAACGGCTCGCGCGGCGGACAGGTCGATGTCTCCGATCGCCTCCGCGTCGAAGACAAGCCACTTGACCGGCGACGGCGCCTTGCCGACGAGTTCGCGGACCTGATCGGCGAAACGGTCGGCGTTGGCGTAGAAGAGATCCGCGCCGTAGCGATAGACGATCAGCCCATGCGTGGTCTCTAAACCCGGAGCGGCCGGGACCGGCTCCCATCGGCCGCCCGCGTCCGGAACCAGCACCATCGCGTGCGCCTTGTAGCTGTGCCGGACATGCCGCACGAGCGAGAATCCGATGGCGAACAGAATGCCCTGCTCGACCCCGACCGCCACGACCGCGAGCGAGGTCAGGATCGCCATCATAAATTCGCCGCGGCTCTCCTGGAGGATGTCGCGGAGACCGTCCACGTCGACCATGCCGGCCGCGATCGTGAACACGATGCTCGCCAGAACGCAGCGCGGCAAATATTGCAGCGGAGCCGTGAGGAACAGGAGGACGAGGACGACGACGCCGGCGAACGCAAGCTGCGCGACCTGGCTTCGCGCGCCCGCTCCGTCCGCCATCGCCGTCTGCGTCGGGCTGCCGTTGACGACAAAGGCGCCGCTGACCGCGGCGGCGGCGTTTGCGGCCGCAAGCCCGAGGATGTCCGCGTTCTCGTCGACCTTTTCCTCATGCCTGATCGCGTAAACGCGCGAGGTGGCGGCGCTCTGGGCGATGATCATCACGAAGCAGGATATGGCGACGGGCAGGACGGCGAGCGTCTCGCTCCACGAAACGTCGGGCAATCGCAGCGAAGGCAACCCGCCCTCAACCGGCCCGATGACCGGAAAGCCCTGCTGCGAAAGATGGAGCCAGGCGCTCGCGGTGATCGCGCCGACGACCACGACGAGGGGAACCGGGAATTTCGGCGCAAATCGGCGTCCGATAAAGATGGCGCCCACGACGAGAAGCGAGACGCCCACGATTCGCGGACTAAGCGACGGCAGGCCCCGCCCGAGCTGCCAGAGCTGCACGAGGGTTCGCCGCGACGCGACCGCGACACCGGACATGTCGCCGAGCATCGCCGCCCCGACCTGAAGGCCGACGCCGGTGAGGAATCCGACGAGCGCCGTGCGGGAGAGAAAATCGGCGAGAAAGCCGAGCTTGAATATGCGCGCGAGCACCAGAAGAGCGGAGGTCAGGAGCGCGACCATGCCGACGAGCGCCATGTAATGTTCGCTGGCCGGCTCGGCAATGCGCGAGAGGGAGCTCGCGAAGATCGCGGCCGTCGCCGAATCCGCCGCGACCACGAGATGGCGCGACGAGCCGAACAGTGCAAACGCGACGAGCGGCAGAAGAACCGTATAGAGGCCAGTGACGACGGGGGTTGCGGCGATGCGCGTGTAGCCGAGAACCTGTGGAACGTTCATCGAGGCGAGCGTCAGCCCAGCGAACGCGTCGCGGAGCGCCTGGCCGCGCTGGATCGGCCACAATCCGCCAAAAAGCTTGAATTTGATCAATTCCCGGGCCCGAACGTCGCGCACTTGCGTTCCTGTCCTTCGGCGCCCCTTATGCGAAACGCCAAGTTTTCGATCGGGAACGCCGATTGTGACGCATATATGACATTATCTGTCCTGCGTTCTCAAGGTCGGATCAAGGAGAAGAGGCTTTCCCCATGGACTACCGCAAAGAGTTCCGCGTCGGGCCCGGCGCCAAGCTCAAGCTGAACAAGATTGATCCGGCCTACACCGGCAAGCACCTTTTATCGGACCAGGCGAAGGAGGAGACGGAGGTCTATCGACAGAAGCTCGCTCATGAGCAGACCCTTCTCTACGCCGAGCACAAGCACTCGGTGCTCGTCGTCCTGCAGGCGCTCGACGCCGGCGGAAAGGACGGCACGATCAAGCACGTGTTCACCGCGGTCAATCCGCAGGGCACGAAAGTCGCCAGCTTCAAGCAGCCGACCCCGGTCGAACTCGCGCACGACTTCCTCTGGCGGGTCCACCCGCACGCCCCGGGGAAGGGCGAAATCGCGATCTTCAACCGCTCGTTCTACGAGGATGTGCTGGTGACCCGGGTGCACAAGCTGATCGACAAGGCGACCTGGACGGCGCGCTACGAGCGCATCCGCGAATTCGAATCGCTGCTGTGCGCGAACGGAACGGCCATCGTCAAATTCTTCCTGCACATCAGCAAGGAAGAGCAGCTCAAGCGTTTCGAGCAACGTCTCGACGATCCGGAACGCAACTGGAAGATCAGCGAGTCCGACTATACGGAACGGGAACTCTGGGACGCCTACGTCGAGGCTTTCGAGGACGCGATCGAGGCGACCAGCGCCAAAGACGCGCCCTGGTACGTGATCCCGTCGAACCACAAGTGGTTCCGCAACCTCGCGGTGTCGCAGATCGTGGCCGATACGCTGGAGGATTTGAAACTCGCCTTCCCGCCGCCATCAGTCAATCTGGCCGAAATCAGGCAGAAGTTCCACGCCGCGCGCGAGGAGCAGAAATCGGGCAAGACCAAGGCGTAATGGGGCTCACGCGCCTCGTGATTTCCATAAATCCACCCGGAATGATAAAGAGCGCGGAAACAACGGGGGCGTGATCGCCGCCGGAGCACTTTTGGCGCGGGCGCCCATGGAGACGGGCGCCCACGAAGGACGGGGTTCATTTGTCACTCACGCGCGTCATTCGCGATCGGCTAGGCTCGCTTCTCACTTCGCCCTCGAACTCCATGTTGCGCCGGCTGCTCCTGGACCAGGGGGCAAAGCACTGGAAGGGCTACGTCGCCGCGTTCGCGATGATGGCTCTGATCGCCGTCACCACATCGCTTTCGGCCTGGATCATCGGCAGGATCGTCGACAAGATCTTCGTCGGCAAGAACCTCAACGCGGTCTGGGAGATCACGGCCGCGATCATCGCCATTTACACGGTCAAGGGCCTCGCGACCTATGGACAGCAGGTGGTGCTGTCGCGCGTCGCCAACGGCATCGTCGCCAACGTCCAGACGCGCATCTTCGACCAGATGCTGAGGATGAAGGTCGGCTACTACAGCCGCTCGCACTCGTCCGAGTTCATCGCCCGGCAGGCCTTCATCGCCCAGTCCGCGAGCGGCGTCCTCAACCTCCTCATCACCACGCTTTCGCGCGATCTGCTGACCATCGTCGGCCTCGTCATCGTGATGGTGTCGCAGGACCCGCTGCTGTCGGCGCTGGCGCTGATGTTCGTGCCCCTCGCGGCGGTCGGGGTGCGGAAGATCGGCATCCGCGTGCGCAAGATCATGGCGAGCGAATTCCAGGGCGCGATGCAGATGATGGAGTCCTTGCAGGAGACCGCGCAGGGCATCCGCATCGTCAAGGCCTTTACGCTCGAGGGCTTCATGCGCGGTCGCCAGGGGAGCGCGATCGAGGGGTTTCGCAAGGCGGCGAACAAGCTCGCGCGAGTGAGCTCGCGCACGAGCCCGATCATGGAAAGCCTTGGCGGCTTCGCCATCGCCGCGGTCGTGCTCTACAGCGGCTACACTGTGATCATTCGCGGCAACCCGCCGGGGAGCCTGTTTTCGTTCATCACCTCGGTCATCATGCTCTACGAGCCGATGAAGCGCGTGGCGCGGCTGCACGTCGACCTGTCGTCGTCCCTGTTCGGCGTCGGCATGCTGTACGACTTCCTCGACGAGCGGGAGTTCGAGGAGGATCCGGCCGGCGCGGCGGAGCTAAAGGTGACGGGAGGGCGGATCGAATTCCGCGACGTGGTGTTCGGCTACCGCCCGGAGGAGCGGGTGCTGCACGCGGTGAGCTTCGTCGCCGAGGCCGGCAAGACGATGGCGCTCGTCGGCCGCTCGGGCGGCGGCAAGTCGACGGTCATGAACCTCATATTGCGCCTCTACGAGATCGAGTCGGGCCAGATTTTCTGCGACGGCGTCGACATCGCGACAGTGACGCTGCAATCGTTGCGCCAGCAGGTCGGCTATGTCGCGCAGGAGAACTTCCTGTTCAAAGGCTCGGTGCGCGACAACATCGCGATGGGCCGGCCGGGCGCGAGCGACGAGGAGATCGTCGCCGCGGCGAAGGCGGCCTACGCGCACGACTTCATCATGGGCTTCGAGCGCGGCTACGATACGCCCTGCGGCGAGCACGGCATGCAGCTTTCCGGCGGCCAGCGCCAGCGCATCGCGATCGCCCGCGCCTTCCTGAAAGACGCGCCGATCATCCTGCTCGACGAGGCGACCTCGGCGCTCGATTCCGAATCCGAGCAGGCGATCCAGAAGGCGCTGCACACGCTCTGCTCCGGCCGCACGACGATCGTCATCGCCCACCGCCTGTCGACGGTGGCTCAGGCCGACGAGATCTGCGTCATGGACCGCGGACGCATCGTCGAGCGCGGTCGCCACGGCGAACTTTTGGCGCAGGGACGCACCTACACCCACATCGCCCGGACGCAGTTCCCGGCCGACGCGGCCTAAGGGCTGGCCCTCTCGCTTCGGGACGAGGAACGTGAGCGCGAACCGCGCCCCAGGCGGGAGCGCCGTTCGGCCGCAACCGGAGTCGTTCTGGCCAAAGGCTTTGCGTCTGACCCCTTCGCCTTTTAGATCAGGAACGGCGTCCAAGCCCCTCAAAAGAAGCTTTAGGGACATGCAGTATTTTTGGTCGGCGCTCGCTCTCTTCGTCCTCCTGGCGTTGAGCGCCGGCGCCGGGTTTTTCGCCAATTCCCGCCTGCCCGCGCGCCATCGCACGCCCGATTCGATGGACCTCGTGCAGCTCGCCAACTCACTCCTCGTCACCTTCACCGCGCTCGTGCTCGGCCTGCTCACGACCTCGGTCAAGGCGGGTTTCGACGATGCCTACAACGCGCGCGCCGACTATGCGGCCCAGCTCACGCAGCTCGACCGTTGTCTGCGCGATTACGGGCCGGAAACCGCGCCCATCCGCGAGAAATTGCGCAGCTATGTCGCCGCGGTCATCGCCAGCACCTGGCCGTCCGAGCCGCCTCCGCAGGGCGTAAGCTACCCCAATACGTCGAGGATGCCGCTCACCGGCGAAAGCTCCGTGCTGGCGGAGCTTATGAACGGGATCGGGCTCGAGATGCGGTCGCTTCAACCGAAGGACGAACTGCGCCGCAACCTGATGACGGCCTGCGTCGAGCAATACCGCGACGTCACCAAGGCGCGCTGGGCGGTGATCGAGGGCGTGCGCGGCTCGATCTCGACGCCCTTCTATTGGGTGCTCGTGTTCTGGCTCATGATCCTGTTTGGAAGCTTCGGGCTGCGCGCGCCGCCGAACCCTATGATCGTCTCGATCATCGGCCTTTGCGCGCTCTCGGTCACGACCGCCGTATTCGTGATCCTCGACATGAACGAGCCCTACGGAGGGTTCTTTGGCATCCCGAGCGAGGCGATGCGCCACGCCCTCGCCGACATGATGCGATAGGAGAGCTCGCTGGCCTAAGGCCTAATCTCCGCCCAATGCGATTTTTTCGATAAGCGACAGTCGCGCCTCGACGTCCCTGCGCTCGCAATAAGCCAGCGCCTGGACGCCGACGTAAAGCTCGCGCGCGTCGGCGCGCCCGAACTGGCCCGAGCTGACGAGGATGATCTCGACGACGCCGTTCGCGTCGGTCTTGCCGTCGAGAACGACCCATTTCGGCGCCGCTTTGAATCTGCCGAACCTCGTCGAGATGCCGCCGACCTCGGCGACGATCGACACGGCGTCGAACTTCGTCCCGTCCGGCAGCGTGAGCATGAGATAGAGCGTGATCGGCGAGGCGCCTGGCAGCACGGTCGGGAAGCGCAAGGTCGCGCGGCGCGAGCTCGCCCAGCAGCCCCAGCCCTCGACCGCATGCCACCCCCTGATGCGCGCAGGCGCGAGATACGCGAGACGCTTTCCAAGGCCGTCCCGGCGCTTGATCTCGTCGCGCCCCATGCCGACGATTTCGCCCGCCTCGATGACGCCGTTCATGCCGCCGTCGATCTTGTCGACCTCTGTCGCCGCGTTGAAGAAATCGGTGACGAATTCGAACCAGGTGCGCGGCTTGTATCCGGCCGCGATCTCAGCGGTCCAGCGCTGCAACTCGCCCGGATCGGCAAGCAGGCGCTCGACCTCGGCCGCGCCCTCGCGGACGTCTTCAGGATTGATGTAGCGGGCGAACTTGCCTCCGACCTCCGGCATCGAGGCGCGATTGGAGGAGATGCAAGGCTTGCCGTACGCCAGGCTTTCGCCGAGCGGCAAGCCGAAGCCTTCGATGAAGCTCGGGAAGATGGTGAACATCGCGTGCCGATAGAGCTCGCTGAGCTCATAGTCGGTCACGCCGTGGATGACGTGCAGGCGGCCGCCCAGGTGGTCGGACTCGTTCAGGTATTTGAGGAAGGGCTCGATGTCCCAGCCGACCTTGCCGACGAAGACGAGCAGCGGGATGTTGGCGACGTTCTTCCTGATCAACTGCTCCCAGACGCGAATCATATACATGTGATTCTTGCGGACTTCGATTGTCGAAACCGACAATACGTAAGGTTCGCCGATCAGGTCGCGCACTTTTTCGCCGAGCGCCCGATGGCCGCTCGAGGTCGGCTTGAGCTCGGTCGCGAGCGGAACCGCGGTCACCGGAACTTCGAACGTCGTGTGCTTGCGCATGAAATCGCGGACATCTTCCGCGACGAACTCCGAGTTCGTGAGCACCGCGTCCGCCAGCGTCAAGACGTCCACGAGCGAACGCCGGAAGACGAGCGTCGCCGCCTCGTGGACATATTCCGGGTGGCTGATCTGGATCAAATCGTGGATGAAGACGACGAACTTGACGCCCCGGTCGCGCATCTGGCGCACCATGTCGAAATGGGCGTAGATCCAGAAGGCGCCGGCGATCGCGAACGTGTCGCCCGACTTCGGCTCGACGAGCTTGCGAGAGGCGTAGACTGCCTCGATCGCCTTGTTGAGCGGCGTGCGGTCCGCGCGCGCGACCTCGAGCGCGTCGACCATCGTCACCACGAGCGCGGCGTCGACGGCGAACACCCTGCAATTGTCATATTCGGGAATGACGGGGATGATGCGGCAGTCGGCTTTCAGTCGGGAATAGCCTTCGATGCCGTTGATGATGTTTGCGACGACCCGCTGAATGCCGCTGAGAGACGTATTGGACTTCACGTACTCGATCAGGTCGGTCATATCGAGGTAGAGCGTCGCGGCTTCCTCACCCTTCGCCAGGCCCCTGAACTTCGCCGCCTCCTCTGACAATCCGCCCTGATCGAGAGAGACCGCCTCGACTTCGACCGGCGAGATGACGGCGCCGGCGTCGCGCTTGCCACTGACGTTCATTAAACCCCCCGGGGCGGCCGGCGATCCATGACCCGCATCGACGCACGGGCGCGCATCCTCCCTTTTCCTAAGTCCAAGGACCTCACCCATGCAAGAGGCGTCGCCGGTCGTGGCGCCCTGCTCACAGAATGTGGCTCTTGTGGCCCTTCCAGTAGCGGTCGCGCAATGGCGCCTTGTAGAGCTTGCCGGTCGGCAGCCGCGGCAGGCGAGCTTCGAAATCGACCGAGCGCGGACATTTGTGATGCGCGAGATGCTCGCGACAGAAGCCGATGAGTTCAGCCTCCACCGCCGCGCCGGGCTCGCAGCCGGGCATAAGCTCGACGACAGCCTTGACTTCCTCGCCCATCTCCTCGTTGGGCGCGCCGAACACTGCGGCGTCCGCGACCTTGGGATGGGTGATAAGCAGGTTCTCGCACTCCTGCGGGTAGATGTTGACCCCGCCCGAGATGATCATGAACGCCACGCGGTCGGTGAGATAGACGTAGCCGTCCTGATCGACGTAGCCGACGTCGCCGACCGTGCTCATCGTGCGGTCGGGAGAATTGGCTTCAGACGTTTTGATGGGATCGTTGAAATATTCGAAGGGCGATGCGGTCTTGAACCAGAGCTTGCCGGTGACGCCGGTCGGCGCCTCCCGCATCTCGTCGTCGAGGACATGCAGCTCGCCGAGCACGGTGCGCCCGACCGTGCCGGGATGGGCGAGCCATTCCGCGCTGTCGCACATGGCGAGCCCCATGCCTTCGGTGGCGCCGTAGTATTCGTGGATGATCGGTCCCCACCAGTCGATCATCGCCTGCTTGACCGGAACCGGACAGGGCGCGGCGCCGTGGACGACCGCCTCGAGCGACGAAAGATCGTACCGGCGGCGCACGTGCTCGGGCAGCTTCAGCATGCGCGAGAACATCGTCGGCACGAACTGGGAATGGGTGACGCGATGCCGTTCAATGAGGCTGAGGCACTCCTCCTCGTCAAAGCGCTCCATCACGACGAGCGTTCCTCCGAGCCTGATCGTCCCGGCGGCGCCGACCAGCGGCGCCGAGTGGTAGAGCGGCGCCGGGATGAGGTAGGTCATCCCTTCGCGAAAGCGCCAGTGCTTCATATAGCCGGGGAAGGCCGGGTGCGGCTCAGTCGGCGGAAGGTCGTAGAGCGGCCGGCGCACGCCCTTGGGATTGCCGGTCGTCCCGGATGAATAGAGCATCGCGGCGCCAAGCGACTCGTCCGCGATCGGCGTCGCCGGACAGTTCGCCGCAGCCTCGTCCAGGTTTTGGATGCGGGCGCCGTGGCCCGGGCCGTCGACGATCAGGCAGAGTTCGACATTGGGACACTCGGCCATTGCCGCGAGCGCGGTCTCGCGTTTCGCCTGCGAGGCGATCAGGACCTTCGACTGGCTGTTGTTGACGATATAGGCGAGTTCGCTTGGCCCGAGGTACGAATTGACGTTGGTGAAGTAGAGTCCGGACCGCTCGCCCGCCGCGCTACATTCGATGAAACGCGGATGGTTCTCCATGAAAACCGCATAATGGTCGCCGCGCCTGAGGCCGACGGCGCGCAAAAGATGCGCGAGCCGGTTGCTGCGTTCGTCGAGCTCGCGGTAGGTGACGGTCTCGCCCGATCGCGCCATCACGAGGGCCGGCTGATCGGGACGCGCCTTCGCCTGCAGGCCCGGATACATGCGCTTCCTCCCGATTGCGGCGGTTTCTGCTCCGCGCTCCGCCCGGTTTGGCCGGGCTAACGCCAGCCTGCGTTAGGACATGCCTGTTGTCGAGGGGGCTCGCCTTTCGGAAAGCGTCCCCCCGCCGCCCGGCGGCGCCGCGCCGATCGCCCGGATCAGGCCGTCCACGCCAACCGGAGAAATCCGGAAAAGGCCCGTGTAAGGCTGGCTGAATTCCAGGATAACGAGCATCGCGCTCGACACGGCGGCCGATCCCAGAACGATGGCGAAGACGCTGACCCAATTGAACGGGTTCAGGACGCCGTAGCAGAAGAACAAGAGCGCCGCCCAGCCGACCACGACGATCTCCAGCGCAATCGGCAGCGGATTGGCGATCTGCCGCGCCATCAGGAGCGTCGTCTGGATGATCTGGACGTAGAACGGCCGTGCAGCGCCGATGATCTGCTTCTGCTCGTCGGTTTGCGGATCGAGGCCGGCGAAGAATTCCGTCACCCTGTGCAGATCGTCGCGCGACTGGGCGTAGAGCGAGTCGGAGCGCCCGGCGCCCCAGAAGCGCTCGCGCGCCCGCAGGACGAGGTCGTGCAGGATCTGCCGTCCATGGAAAGCGTCGGGCCCGTACCGCTCCAACAGATAGTCGAGTTGCAGCACGACCGGCCCGAGCGATTGGGACTCGTTGATCTGGTTCGTATAGACGCCGTAGCTGCTCCAAACCAGAAGCCCCAGCACCAGCGCGAGCAGCAGGGTGACGAGGCCGACGATTGAGCCGACCATGCCCTTGCCGTCGGACAGGTATTGCTGGGGCAGTAGGCTCTGGACCCCGAATCCGGCGAGCCCTGCTCCCAATAAGGTCGCGACGACGCCCGCCCTGGCGCTGGTGTTCATGCATCCCTCACCGCCGGCCGCGGCTTTCGTTCCGACTGTGGGTCGGCGCGCCCCGACGGCCATTCGCATATAGGGTAACTGAGCGGCGCCGCGGACAAAAGACGCCGGAAGGGATCGCCTAGCTGTGAGCTCAGTCGGGTCCCCTTGCCGAGGCCGCCCCGCCGCGCCGCTCATCGGCTTCGGCGAGCACGGCGACGATTACGTGCGTCTCGCGCTGGTCGAGAACGAGCAGCGCATCCGTCAGGCCGCGCGCGGCATCCGCCGCTTCTTCGAGACCGCCGACGACACGCTGCACAATGTGGTGAAGCTCAAGACGCACGCGTGAGCGGCGGGCCGCAGGCTTGCGGACCGATGGGCCAGAGGGGGTGCCCATTTCCGGGCGCGAATCGAGCCTTTCCAAACACTTGCGGCGCCATTTCCGGGCGACCCGCGCGGGCTGACCGATCCCGCAGGAGCAAGGAACGTCCGCCCTCTGTGCCTCGACGGCGGCCGCCCGGTCATTACCGCATCGTCAGGCGGAATCTAAGGCTAGTACTTTCTTTTCATCGCCAGTCAATCCTGAGAGCAACTTCGCCTTCGCTTGGCTGGAAAATCCATGCCAAAGTTGCGCTCCCACGGTGCAGAGGAACAGTCTGTGTACGATATCCTCACCCTTACTGAAGAATTCGATAACAGTGTATTGAGTAGACTTTATCGGTGCAATTTCGGTAATCGCCTTGTGATCGATCCATGTTCCTGGTATTTGACCGTGCACTATCGAAGATATTTCGCTATACCAATTGTCAATTCGTGACACTACACCGAGCTTCTGCTGCGTAGTCGAAAAAGTAGGAGTATGCCTCCTGTGAAAGTCTATTATATCCCTTTTTTCGACATAGTAACCTTCTGCCTTGGCTAACGTTGCCATTTCGGCTGGATGGCTCCTAAAGTAGGAATAATACAAAGCGGTTTCCAGCACGGTCCTAATTACAGAAGCGGCCGGTTTATACATCGATAACGCCACCAAGACTGTGACATTCTGTCCTGCAATTTGCATTTCCCTAATGAATGAAAGGGCAGGGTTGCCCTTGTCTGTATTTTCAAATTGCCTTGCCCAAATTGCCAAGCGCATATTGCATTCTGATAACCGCCCACATGCACTTGCATCCGCAAGAAAGGCATTGACATTATTGCTCCAGTTTGCGGATGAAAGCGCTGCTTGGAGTTTTCCTATCGACATTACGTCTTCTTTCCAATTCCAGCTAAATATTCGTCACTTGAGGCACCTGCGATGGAGGACATAAAGCGATTGAACTCCTCCGAACTGACTTCGTTGAAATACCAGTTCAACATCTCCTTCAAAGTTTTACTTTGTAGTGTAACCAAAGCCTTCGATGAAAGCATTGGAGAGGCGATTCTCATTAGATCAGCAACTATTTTTTTTGAAAAACGTCAATTCATGATCGTAGTGTAGGCTTGCGCGGTAAGCGCATTTGAGGGTTCGTTGCGAACTCTTATGTGACCGACATCTGCTAGACTAGATATTGCGTCAGAAATGAGATTACTTAGATCTAACGAAATTGCTCCGTTAGAGAATTCTTTTGCAAGCTCCTCAAGTTCGCCTGTGCTCAAGTCAGACTGAAGCAGAGCCGCTAAGAAGCTTCTCATGACCCGCTCCCGTGTTCTCGGGGACATGGCGCTCACGCTTTAATCCTTACCATCAGTTCCTCACTCACTCTGATAAGATTTCCCAAAGCTTCAGTACTGTACGGCCGACCGCTTACCCATACAAAGTTGCGACCGCCTTCTGGTTCTGAGAACGCTTTATACCGCTTTAGGGTGTTTATCATGCAGCTTGGAGCGAAATTGAGGTCGGCTCGTATCTGCGTCTCTTCTTGGGTAACATGACTACGTGGCACAGCGCTGAAAAGAATGTGCGGAGTTGGCGCGGACCCGCCGGCAGACTTCGCCGCTATGAATTTGGTCATTAGGCCTATCCCGCGCACCGCGTACCTTTGTGGAGCCACCGGAATCAAGACATGGTCTGAATTTGTCAGCGATGTTTTTGTGAACAAGGAACCGGCCGGATGGCAATCGATTATTGTTAAATCGTACATAGCCCGACATTGCGCAATGAATTTCTTAAATCGTTCTTCTATTGCAAGAGTGCTTGTAGTTGCCTGACCGAGCGCAACGTACATCAAGTCAAGCGTCGACGGTACCAAATCAAGACATGCGTTCGTGTATGTATATATTCTGGTTGTAAGTTCTTGTACTTTGGGTGGAGTGTGATTGCCGGGAACTTGTAGCTTGTAGGGGTCGAGGGCTGTATCATCGTCGACCAGGATAGATAAGGTGGTCTTCCGCTCGGCCTCCAACGTGAAATATTGCTTCGCCGGCAAGAAGGCCTGTGACATATTGAACTGGGGATCGTAGTCGATTGCTAGGACGCGTCTTGGTTTGCGATTCAGGGCGTAGCGCGAAGCTATACCAGCAATGTGAGTAGATATAGTCGTCTTTCCGACCCCACCTTTCATGTTCATTACGGTCAACACGACCCCCAAAAGCGCCTCCCGGTACCCAAACCACTCGCACTGCAAATGCCGCCGAATTAGAGACCGATTCGGTCAGAAACGCGAGTTTTCTGCGCATTCATCCGAAGAAGAATGGCGTTACCGCGACGCGGTGGACGGCGGGTTGTACAGTAGAGGAGGGTACCGCAGCTTGAGGCTCGGCCAATCCGCTTCGTTTCCCTTCCCTGCTCGTCAAACCGGACGTGCGGATTGCCGCATCCAGCTTTCCGCCAGACTTCACGTCAGGCTCACGGCCGGCGTTGCGAATGAGGCGGCACACACCGAGCGCCCTGAAGATTTCGAGCGGCGTTTGGGAAAGCGGTGACACATGATTATTCGCAATATTCCCTTCATCCAATCTGCGCCCTTCTTTCCCGAACGGCTGCGCCGCAGCGCGGCTCTTACGCCTCGTTTGCCCGGCCGCGGGTCGCGCCCCGCCAGCGGCGTGAGGTGGTCGAGGAAGATCGCCGCGCCAATTCTTCTTCGGCCCTTCGACCAGCGCCGGCTTCAATCAACCAGCGATACTCTAACCCCCGAGCCAAAGCTCAGGCCGCTTCCGGGCGAGCCATCCCGCAAGCGCGGCGTTGACGTGAGCCGGCTTTTCCTGCGCCATCCAATGTCCTGAGGGAACGACGGCCTCGGTCAGATCGGCGCAGGAGGCGCGCATGGGCTCGGCCAGGGGCGAGTCGATCGTCTCGCAGGTGTAATCATACGCGCCGTGCAGAAACAGCACGGGCATTTTCAGCCGCCAGTTTGGTCGCGTGCGCTCGGCATAGGCGGCGTTCGTTTCGCCGTTCATGTACCAGCTGTCGGGGCCGGAAAACCCGTTGCGCTTGAGCGCCGCGACATAGCTCGCTTCGGCCTCCTCGTCGATCACGCGTTCGTCGCGCGGCAGGCTGGGCGCCTTGTTGTCGGGACCGAACCAGCCGCCCCGTTCGCGCACGAACGCCGTGCGGTTCGGCTTGCCGCGTCCGTCCGGGTTGCCCGCACGAAACAGCGCGCGCACAGTGGCGCGAACGTCAGCCTCGAAGCCGGCGCTCGCCCGTGCGAAATTCTCGCAGACCGTGCGGAAACTGCTTGCGCCCACGGCTTTGCGCACTCGGGCGGCGACGGACGGGGGTTTCGACTTTTTTCGGGTGCGACAAGGCCTGTGTCGATCCTGTGGCCGCCCATGTCGGCTCTTTAGGCGCGGATTGGGTACGCCGCTCACCCCCGAACCGCCGCTACCATCGGCTCGACGCCGATGACATTGAGGGCGCGGCGCAAGTTGTAGACGAGCGCGGTCAGGCTAAACTCGGCGCGCACGTTTTCGAGGCTGCGCATCAGGAACGCGCCCTGATACATCCATTGCTTGATGCTGCCGAAGGGATGCTCGACGACCTCGCGGCGACGGTCGAGAATGTGCGGCCTCGCTTTGAGGCGTTCGGCCATGCGATCGAGCACGTCCTCATTTTCGAGACGGGACACCGAGCGAACGTCGTTTGTGCATCGCGCGCGCAGCGGACAAACGCGACAGGCCTTCGGGGCGCCGTAATCGATCTTCTCGAGATCGCGCAGCCGGCCGCGGCGGATCGGCGTCAGCAACTGCCCGGCCGGGCAGACGTAGGCGTCGCGCCCAGCATCGTATCGGAACTCGTCCTTGCGGAAGAAACCCTTGCGCACCGACGATCCTCGTTGAGGCTTGGGGACATGAGGAATGCAGCCGGCCTTCTCGCAGGCCTCGATGTCCTCGACTTTGAAGTAGCCACGATCGGCGACGACGTCGATCGTTTCGACCCCGAGAATTTCGCGGGCCGGCTCGGCGGTCTGCGTCAGCAGTCCCATGTCGACGACCTGGTTGGTCACTGCCTGCTCGACGATCATCTTGTTCTTCGCGTCGACCGCGACCTGCGCGTTGTAGCCCACACCGATCTTCGTATGCGCGGCCATGGCGCGGCTGTCGGGATCGGTCAGCGAGATCTGGTCCTCGCCGGTCCGGTCAAGCTGGGCCAGCATCGCCTCGTAACGGCCGCGCTTCTTGCGCAAGGCCTCGATCTTCTTGGCGAGATTTTTCGTGCGCGCCCCACCGGCCGACGCGCCGTCTTCGATGTCGCTCGCGTCGAGCCGCGCGAGATAATCGTTCAGCCTCTCATCGGCGGCGCGGATGAACTCGCGCAACGAAGTGCGGGTGAAGTTGCGATCCTTGTTGTTGACCGCCTTGATGCGAGTTCCATCGACGGCGAGCAACTCGCGGCCGTAAAGGTCGAGCCGTCGACACAGCAGGACGAACTGACGAAACACGGCGCGGAACGCCGCGCGATTGTCGCGTCGAAAGTCGGCGATGGTCTTGAAGTCGGGCCTGAGGCTGCGCAGAAGCCAGATGACCTCGATGTTGCGATGGGCTTCGCGCTCCAGCCGCCGGCTCGATCGGACCCGGTTCAGATAGCCGTAGATATAGAGCTTCAACAGGTCGCCGGGCGCATACCCCGGACGCCCCGTCGCCTTCGCCGTCACTCGCGCGAACCCCGCCGCCGCGAGGTCCAGCCCGTCAACGAAGGCGTCGATGAACCGAACCGGATTTCCAGCGTCCACGTAATCGTCCACCGCCTCCGGCAGCAACAGGAGCTGGTCGCGCTCGAATCCGGCAATGTGAGTCATGCGCGATTCTAGCCCGCGCGCCGATTCGAAGGAATCCGCTCACGCCGACTTTTCGCACGGTCTGCTCGAGATAGAAGACCTGATAGTCCCACTGCCCGTAGGGAAACTTGTCCTCCGGGTAGAGGTTGCGATCGATCAGCGGCAACAGCGCGTCCACGCTGAAGCTTTCGGGAATGTAGGGGACCGAGAGAGCCGCAACGGCGTGACAACGCTCGGGATGATGCTGGGCCAGCGACCATACGACGGGCGCGCCCCAATCGTGCCCGACCCAAATCGCCTTTTCGGCGCCGATCGAGTCGATGAGCTCGATCATGTCGGCGACGATGAGTTCGAGCGCGTAATCCTCGCGTTGTTCAGGGACTCGGAGCGGCCGTAGCCGCGCATGTCCGGCGCGATCGCGCGGAAGCCGAGCGCGCCGAAGACCGGAAGCTGCCCGCGCCAGGAAATCGAAAGCTCCGGCCAGCCGTGAACGAAAACGATCGGCGTGGCGTCCTTTTCGCCGCATGCGAGATAGAACGTGCCGTGACGTCGGCTCCTGGTGAAATGCTCGGACAGGGCAAGGCTCACGCGAGCTCGAGCTCATCGAGCCTCAGCGCGAAAGCCTCGGGCGCGAAGAGTGGCGCGAGCCGGTCCGCGGACGCGTAGTCGCGCGGCTCGCGATAGCCGTCCGCGGCCGGTTGCCGATAGACGCGCGCCGTCAAACGGACCGCGTCGATGACCCAGAGTTCGCGGATCCCGAAGCTGGCATAGAGCGCCGCCTTGCGGCCCATGTCGTAGCGCAGCGAGGAATCGGCTATCTCGACGACGAGCAGCACGTTCGCGCCGGTGAGGCCCTTGAGGCCGACGCTCCGAGGATAGACGACGACATCAGGCTCGAGATAGGTGTCCTCGCTGAGACGGAACGTCGTTTCCTGGATCAGGTGGCAATCTTCGGGTCGCGCGCGAATCCAACGGTCGACGAGCGCCCTCTTGACGACCTCATGATGGTTTCCTTTCGGCGACATCGGAACCAGCTCCCCCCCGATCAGTTCGACTCGCTCGTCCTCCTCCATCACGCCTGCGGCGACCATCGCCTCGACCTCGGCGACGGTGAAGCGGCGGCGCGGCAGGCCCTCGGCTGCTGTCGTGACGCGGGCGGCGGCAGAGGCATTCACAATCGTCGTCCTCCTCCAGGTCTATTTACGCTCGAGTTCATCGAGCCTCAGCGTGAAAGCCTCGGGCGCGAAGAGCGGCGTCAGCGGGTCAGACGCGCCAAAATCGCGCGCCTCGCGATATCCGTCCGCGGCCGGCTGGCGATGGACGCGCGCGGTCAACCGGACGGCGTCGATGACCCAGAGCTCGCGGACGCCGAAGCTGGCGTAAAGCGCGGCCTTGCGCCCCATGTCGTAACGCAGCGAAGAATCGGCGATCTCGACGACGAGGAGGACGTTGGGCCCCGTTATTCCCGTGAGGCCAATGGTTCGAGAATAGACGACGACGTCAGGCTCGACATAGGTGTCCTCGCTGAGACGGAACGTCGTTTCCGGCGTCAGACGCACATGTTCTGGACGCAACCGATACCACTTGTCGAGCAGCGCGGCCTTCACGACTTCGTGGTGGTTTCCCTTCGGCGACATCGGAACCAACTCCCCCCCGATCAGTTCGACGCGTTCGTCCTCCTCCATGACGCCGGCCGCGACCATCGCCTCGACCTCCGCGACGGTGAAGCGGCGGCGAGGCAGGCCCTCGGCTGCTGTCGTGACGCGGGCGGCGGACGAAGTCATGGGGGCGTATAGTCTCCTTTGACGCAGACGGGTTCCGGCGCCCGCGCTCTTGAATCCTAGCACACGCGCGAAATGGCGTCGCGGTTCCCGCAAGGTTTCAGCGCCCCGATCATCCGGGCGCTCCTCCCGAGCCGCATGGAGCCGTCAATCTTAAAAGAAGCACTTGGCTACGGTAATCGCGTCGCCGGGCCGGACGGGAAACCAGAGCGGCGCGGGGAACGTCACAGCGCGGCCGTCGACGTCGCGAGTGATCTCGACGCCGCTCTCGACCGCCCACGGAGCGAACCCGCCCGCGACGGCGACGGCCTTCTGGACCGTAACCCCGTTGAAATAGGGATATTGCCCGGCGTCCGCGACTTCGCCGAGGACGAAGAACGGACGATAGGCTTCGACCTCGACCGAGACGCTGGGCTCGCGCAGAAAGCCCTGGCGCAGGCGCGCTTCAATGGTCTTTTCGAGTTCTGCCGTCGTGGCGCCGGTCGCGCGGACGCGCCCGATGAGCGGCATCGAGATGAAGCCCGCGCTGTCGACCGAATAGGAATTGCTGAGGTTGTCCTGCCCGAACACGATGACTCGAAGCCGGTCGCCGCTGCCGAGGCGATAGGGCTCGCTGGCGGGCGGCGCCGGGGCGACGGCGTAAGTGACCGGCGCCGCGCAGCCGCTGAGCGCGATCAGCGCCAGCATCGCCACGACGACCCTGAAATGATACATGAAAGCGTCCGTGCAGCGTCACGGATTTCTATTCTGGGTATGGTTAACGAACGGACAACGAGCCGGTCCGGACGGCCTGCCTTAACGTGACCGAAACTATATTGACGCAAATCTTTACGTTAAGCGCGCGGGGCCTCGAGCGAGGGGAGTGCGGCATGAACGACGCTAGTGCGCCGGTGGACGCGGAGGGAGGCCGCGGCCGGTCCGTCTTTCTTTCGCGCCTCAGCGGCGGAGTGAGACGGCGCTGGCGATGGATCGTCTGGCCGACTCTGGCCGCGGCCGTGGCCTCGACCGCCTTCGTCCTCGTCGCAAGCCCGCGCTACACGGGCGTCGCGCAGGTGCTGCTTAACGATCAGGAAAGCCATTTCACGAGGGCCGGCAAGGCGCCCGGGCTCGAACCGGCGGCGACGATCGACCCCGACGCGGCGCAGAGCGAGGCGGAAGCGGCAATCTCGACCGATCTCGCGCGCCAGGCGGTCGAAAAGCTCGGGCTCGCGTCGAACCCGGAGTTCAATTCCGCGATCAACGCCGGGAGCGGAGGCAAGGCGGATCAGCAGCTCGTCGACAAGTTCCTGTCGCGCCTCACCGCTTCCGCGGCGCCGCGATCGCACGTGCTGCAGATCGAATTCGTGTCGCGCGATCCGGAGCTCGCCGCGCGCGGCGCCAACACGGTCGCCGAGGTCTTGGTTCGCTCGCGGGCGGAGGCGAAGGCGAACACCGCCAAGGCCGCAAGCGAACGGCTCTCCCGCAGGATCGAGGATCTGCGCGCCAAGGCCGCCGACGCCGACGCGAAGGTCGAGGCGTTCCGCGCTCAATCGGGCCTGCTCGGGGGCGCAAACGGGCGGACGGCGCCCGCCCAAGAGCTTTCGGACCTCAACACGCAGCTTGCGAACGCCCGCTCGGCCGAGGCCTCCGCGACGGCCAAGACCCAGCTTTTGCGCAAGCTCCAGAGAGAAGGGCGGCTCGACGAAGCGCCCGCGTCGATTGTCGACGAATCGATGCGCCGCTTCATCGAGGCGCGCGTGGCGTTGCAGGCTGAGATTGCAGACGCGTCGCGCACGCTGTTGCCGTTGCACCCGCACATGAAGGAGCTCGCCGCGCGGCTTGCCGGACTCGACGCGCAAATTCGCGACGCGGCCGCGCGCAACGTCCGCGCGCTCGACAACGACGCGAAGCTCGCCGCCGATCAGGTCGCATCGCTTTCGGCGGCGCTCGCGGAGCAGTCGAGGGCGGTCGCGAACGGCAATGCCGACAACGCGCGATTGCGCGCGCTCGAAACGGAGGCCAAGGCCGCGCGCGATCGGCTCGAATCCGACCTGCAGAATTATCGCGAGGCGGCCGACGCCGACAACGCCGCGCCTGCCGACGCGCGGATCATCGCGATGGCGGAGCCGCCGCGTTTGCCGACCTTCCCCAAGGCGTGGCGGACCGTTCTCCTTGCGACGCTTGGGACCTTCGTATGTTCGACCGGGGTTGCGGCCGCGGCGGCGCTCGCCTCCGGCGAATCGACGCCGGGGGGACGCTCCGTTCCGGCAAGCCCGCCTCTGAATCCTGCGCCTCCGCCTCCCCTGGTCCGACCGCAAAAGCGCAGAGAGGACGAGGCCGCGCCCGAGCCTGCCGCTTTGGGCCCGCCCGAGCCGAGGCTCACCGAAGCGGAAGTCGCGCTCGCGGGCTCCGCGCTCGATGGCGCGGATGCGCTCGCCCGGCGGCTCGCCCGGCTGAAGCGAAAGGACGCCGGCCTGACCGCCCTCGTCGCGGGGACCGGGTCGGGACGGGCGCTCGCGCTTGCACTCGAGACCGCGCGCCGGCTGGCCGCGCAGGGCCCGACGTTGCTCCTCGATCTCGGCGCGACGCAATCCTGGCTTGGCGACATCCTGGACCGGGAAGAGACGGACGGCGTCGAGGTTCCGGGTCTCGCCGATCTGATCGCCGGCAGGGCAAGCTACGGCGAGGTCATCCGGCGCGATCTGTCGTCGAGCCTCGACGTCATTCCGGCGGGCGGAGAGGTGGAAGCCGATAAGCTCGCCGACGTGTTCGCCGCAGTCAGCGCCGCCTACGGCTGCGTCATCCTGCATGCGTCCGATTGGCGCTCGCCTGAGGCGCGTTCGGCAGCCGAGGCCGCCGACGCGGTCGTGGTCGCCGCGCCCAAGGCGCGGCTTGTGCGGACGATCGAGCGGGCGACGAAGACGCTCAGTGACGCATGCCCGAACATCGTCGCCTTCGCGGAAGCTCAGCCGAAGTCGGCCCTCGAAGAGGCCGCCTGAGACTATCGGCGCGCGATGCGTTGCGCGCCGCGCCTGAGCCGCCGGCGGCCTAACCCGCGCCGCCCGGTTTGACCGGGCGCATTGCGAAGGAGAACGTCAGCGGGCATAGGCTTTAAGGGCGGCCGGTATCAGACCGCCCTGATTTTCGAGCGCGGTAGGCATGAGCAAATCTCCGGGCCGGGTTGTCGTCAAGGCGATGGCGTGCGCGATCGGTCTTGCGGCGGCCGCGCCGATGGCGCCTTCGTTCGGTCAAAGCAGCAACGGCGTCACGACGCCGGACATGAATCCTTACAAAGGGATTGACCCTTACGTTAAGGCCAACCCCTACAGCGCCGCCGACCCGTTCGAGAAAGCCAATCCGTACAGCACGCCAAAGCAACCCAGCGACGCCAACCCCTACAGCGCCGTCGACCCTTACAAGAATCCGAGCCAGGACCAGGATTCGAGCGACGACCGCAACGACCGCCAGCCGAATCCGTTCGAGGACCCTGATGCGAAGGCTGCGGCGAATCCGAACCAGAAGGATCGGACTCAATCAACAAGTTCGGACAAGAACGCGAGCCCGTATGACGGGACGAATGTCTATGGTCATGTCGACCATTACAGCGACGCCAATCTCGACGCCGTCCTCAATCCATATGGCGGGGCGAGCGCCTATGGCAGCAAGCCTCCCGAGAGCGCCCTGAACCCTTACAAAACCAATCCTTACAGCGTTAACCCCTATGTTCGCGTCCTGCCGAATTGGCCGCCCAAGCCCCACCGATAGCGCGCGGGGCCCTATACGCGCGCCTTGACGGGAAGGTCGTCGTAACCCTTGGCGCGATAGATCATGACGGAGACGAGCCAGCTTAAGGCAAACACGCCGATGATGACGTAGCCGAGCGCGCCGAAATTGTCGTTGAGCGAACCGATCGCGTCCCAGAACGGTCCTTCGAGCTTGAAAGCGTCGCCGATGAGCCCCAGCGTCTCGATGCCGCCGATCATGACCGCGACGATGACCGAAACCGCCGTGATGGTGATGTTGTAGTAGAGCTTGCGGATCGGCTTCATGAACGCCCAGCCATAGGCGCCGAGCATGAGGACGCCGTCCGTCGAATCGATGAGCGTCATGCCGGCGGTGAAGAGGGCGGGGAAGACGAGCAGCGTCGCGAATGACGCCCCGTTTGCGGCCTGCGTCGCGGAGATGCCGAAGAGCGCGACTTCGGTCGCGGTGTCGAAGCCAAGGCCGAACAGGAAGCCGATCGGGAACAGGTGCCAGCTCTTGGTCACGATCTTGAACAGCGGGCGGAAGAGGCGCGCCAGAAGCCCGCGGCTGTTGAGCAGGACGTCGAAGTCGTCCTCGGCGAAGGGTTCGCCGCGCCTGACCGCACGAAACGTACGCCAGACCGAGATCAGGACCACGAGGTTGAAGCCTGCGAGCAGGAACAGAAACAAGGCCGAGGCGCTCGCGCTGACGACGCCGCCGACCGACTTCAGGTCCTCGAAACGCGAGCTGATTTGCGACGACGCGAAACCGACCGCAATCGACAGCAAGACGACGACCGCCGAATGGCCGAGCGAGAAGAAGAGCCCGACGCCGACCGGCCTATGGCCCTGCTGCATCAGCTTGCGGGTGGAATTGTCGATCGCCGCGATATGGTCGGCGTCGACTGCATGGCGCAGGCCGAAGGCGTACGCCAGAAAGGCGGAGCCGAACAGAACCGCATTGCCGCGCAGCGCGACGAGGGCCCATATCCAGACGACGATATTCGCGCCGATCAAGAGCGCGTAGAGGCCGATCAGACGACTGCGAACGCGCGCGTCGCTTTCGCTCCAGATGCGTGAAACAAAACCATGCATGGCGCCCTCGCATGCGTTGGAGACGACATCAACGGCCCGCGGCGCTGCGGCGCCCTTGCCGGGCTCGCCTGAACGCAGTCGGCCGTTGCGACGGCAGGTCTCCTGGCTCGCGGTTCAAGCGCCTGTCGCCGGCCTTCCCGGGGTTCCCCAGTGGCCATGACTGGCGGCAGGCTCGCCGCTTACAGTTGCGGGGGCAGCCGCGGATTCGAGCGTCGAAGCCCTCACCGCGTTCCCTTTTCATCCCCGATGATGGGGAACCATCGCGGGCGGAACGCTAGACTCGACCTCCGCCAGCGGCAAGCGCTTAATTGACGCATTGACGGGAGCGGCCCCGTGCGCTTGCCTTGACGGCTCATGCGGGGCGCTCCACCATCGGTTCCCATGAAAGTCGGCCCTCGAAAATTCGAGCTGACCGCGGACCTGCTTCTGAGGGCCTATTCCATCGGCGTCTTCCCGATGGCCGAGAGCAGAGAGGCCAGGGAGCTCTTCTGGGTCGAGCCGCATGAGCGCGGCGTCTTTCCGCTCGACCGCCTCATCGTCTCGCGCAGCCTCGCCAAGACCGTGCGGTCGGACCGATTTCGGGTTGTCGCGGACTGCGATTTTCACGCCGTGATCCGCGCATGCGCCGACCGCGACAAGACGTGGATCAACGACGAGATCGTGCGCCTCTATTGCGAATTGTTCGCCGCCGGGCACGCCCATTCGATCGAGGTCTATGAGGGCGATGCGCTCGTCGGCGGGCTCTACGGCGTGAGCCTCCGCTCCGCGTTCTTCGGCGAAAGCATGTTCCATCGCGTCCGGGACGCATCGAAGGTGGCGCTCGTGCATCTGTTCGCGCGGTTGAGAATCGGAGGGTTCCGCCTCCTCGACACGCAGTTCCTCACCGAGCACCTGGCCAGTCTCGGCGCGGTCGGAATCTCGAGGGATTCGTTCCGGATGAGGCTCGCGCATGCGATGCGGGGCGACGGCGATTTCGACGCATGGCCTCCGGCCAAGCCGATGTCGGGCGCGGAGGCGCTTCGGCGCGCTCAAAATTGCGGCACGGAAGTTGCGAAGCGGCGCTGAAAATCGGCGAGCGATTGCGGCTTTCAAAGGCGCGTCTCACAGGTAGGTTGGCGCATGGGCGTAGCGTTTGACGAAATGGGCCTTTCGAGCGACGCGACCCGGGCTCTTTATCGCAAGGTTGCGCGGTGGCTCGATGAGACGCCCCAGGATCTCCTGGCTTCGCGCCGCGCGCAGGCGGAATACATGTTCCGGCGGATCGGCATCACCTTCGGCGTCTATGGCGACAAGGACGCGGCCGAGCGCCTGATCCCGTTCGACATCGTCCCGCGCCTCATCTCGCGCGCGGAATGGGCGCGGCTCGAGGCGGGCCTCACCCAACGGGTGAAGGCGTTGAACCTTTTCCTCACGGACGTGTACGGGCGCCGCGCGATCCTGAAGGAGAACATCGTTCCGCCGGAGCTCATCCTGCGCAATCCGTATTACCGGCCGGAGATGATCGGCCGGCGCGCTCCGCACGACATCTGGGTGCATATCGCGGGCATCGACATCGTCAGGGTCGACGACGAGTCGTTCTACGTGCTCGAAGACAACGCCCGCACGCCGTCCGGCGTCTCCTACATGCTGGAGAACCGCGAAGTGACGATGCGGCTCCTGCCGGACCTGTTCGCGCGTCACCACGTCGCCCCCGTCGACGACTATCCGGACGAGCTCCTGGCCTGCCTGCGCTCGGTCGCGCCGCGGCAGGATCGCGGCGAGGCGACGATCGTCCTCCTGACGCCGGGCCTCTACAATTCCGCCTATTACGAACATTCGTTCCTCGCCGACAAGCTTGGCGTCGAACTCGTCGAGGGGCGCGATCTGTTCGTCGAGGACGATCAAGTGTTCATGCGCACGACGCTCGGGCCCCGCCGGGTCGACGTGATCTATCGACGCGTCGATGACGATTTCCTCGATCCGCTGGTGTTCAATCCGTCGTCCGTTCTCGGCGTGCCGGGCCTGGTCGGCGCCTATTTGGCAGGCAATGTGACGCTTGCGAATGCAATCGGCACCGGGGTCGCCGACGACAAGGCGATTTACAGCTATGTTCCCGATCTGATCCGCTTCTATTTGTCGGAGGAGCCGCTGCTCAAGAACGTGCCGACCCACCGTTGCCGCGACCCCGAATCGCTCAAATACGTGCTCGAGCGGCTGGACGAGCTCGTGGTCAAGGAAGTCAACGGCTCGGGCGGTTACGGCATGCTGGTCGGCCCGCAGGCGACCGCCGCGCAACGCGAGCAGTTCGCCGCCAAGATCAGGACCGATCCGAACAATTACATCGCCCAGCCGACGCTTGCGCTTTCGACCTGCCCGTCCTCGTTCGAGAGCGGCGTTTCGCCGCGCCACGTGGATTTGAGGCCGTTCGTGCTGTCGGGCGCCGACGCCGTGCGCATCGTGCCGGGCGGATTGACGCGCGTTGCGCTGAAAGAGGGTTCGCTCGTCGTCAATTCGAGTCAGGGCGGCGGGACCAAGGACACCTGGATCATCGACGACGTGGACGGCGAGGCCTGAGGATCCATGCTCGCGCGCACCGCCGACAACCTGTTTTGGCTCGCCCGCTCCATGGAGCGCGCCGATTTCATTGCGCGCACCATCGAGGCGACGTTGCGGCTCGAATATCTGCCGAAGTCTGAAGGCGACAAGACCGCGGAGTGGGAGGGCGCGCTCAACGCCGCCGGCGCCTATGACGGATTTATCGAAACGCACGGCGAACTCGACGAGGAGAGGGCGGTCGAGTTCCTCACCTTCGACCGGTTGAACCCGTCGTCGATCTGCAACTGCCTCGAAAACGCGCGCGCCTCGGGCAGGGCGGTGCGCACGGCGCTGACCGCCGAGACATGGACGGCGATCAACGACGCCTGGCTCGAACTCAAGCGTTTCGAATCGAGCCATCGCATGGCGCGGCCGCTCGACCGCCTCGCGCTGGCCCGCTTCCTCGACTACGTGAAGAAGGCTTCGCTCGACTTCGACGGCTCCTGCTATCGCACGATGCTTCGGAACGACGCCTACTGGTTCAACCGGCTTGGCATTTTCATCGAGCGCGCCGACAACACCGCGCGGCTCCTCGACGTCAAGTACCACCTGCTCCTGCCCTCGACCGAGCCGGTCGGCGGCTCGCTCGACTATTTCCAGTGGGTCGCGATCCTGCGCGCGGTCTCGGCGGCGACCGCGTATCACTGGGTCTATCGCGACCGGGTGAAGCCGTGGCTGATCGCCGATCTCCTGATCCTGAAGCGGGCGATGCCGCGCTCGCTCATCTCGTGCTACGAAAGCATCGACCGGGCGCTCGACAGCCTTGCGCGCGACGACGGACGCAGCGGCGTCGCGCAGCGTCAGGCCCGGGCGATGCATTCGAAACTGGAGCGCTCGAGCATGACCCAGATTTTCCAGAGCGGATTGCACGAGTTCATCACCGCGTTCATCGAGGACAACGCCCGCCTGTCGAACACGATCTCCGAACAGTATCTCTTCACCTAAAGAGGCGACCGTTGCCCATGCGGATCCGAATTTCGCACGAGATGACGCATCGCTACGCCCCGCCGGCCCGCATGCTGATCCAGAATCTTCGCCTTACGCCGCACGGCTTCGACAGCCAGTACGTCCTGAACTGGCGCATCAACCTCGACGTCGACAGCGCTCTGCGCCAGTCCGAGGACGCGCACGGCAACATTGTCTCGGCCTTCTCGCATCATGGGCTCCCGATCGAGCGCCTCGTGGTTTCGGCCAGAGGCGAAGTCGAAACGTCGGACGCGGCCGGCGTCGTGCACGGCGCGGTCGCGCCCCTGCCGGCGGAGATGTATCTGCGCGAGAGCCCGCTCGCCAACGCCAACGGCGCGCTGCGCATATTTGCGGCCGACTCCACCGCGGGCGCGTCCGATCCGCTCGACGCGCTGCATCGGCTCATGAGCGAAGTGAATCGCGTGATGACCTTCGATCCCTATGAGCCGGACGAACCGGCGTCGGCGGTCGAGGCCTTCGCGCTGAGACGCGGCCGGGCGCGCGATTTCGCCCATATCTTCATCGCCTGTTCGCGCTTCCTCAATCTTCCGGCGCGCTTCGTCCGCGGCTACCGCGCGGCCGACGAACCCGGGGCGGAAGCTGGCGCGCACTCTTGGGCCGAGGCTCATTCGCCCGGCCTCGGCTGGGTCGCGTTCGACCCGACGATCTCCCTTTGCGCCGACGAGCGCTATGTGCGGGTCGTCGTCGGCTTCGACGCCCAGGACGGCGCCTTCGTGCGCAGCGCGCAAGCAGCCGGCGAGGACAAGGTCGAGACGATGATCCGGGTCGAGCAGGCGAGCGTGCAGACCCAGGCGTGAGGGGCGGCGCCGGCCTTTGGGTCGACGATGTCGATGCTGCGTTCTGGAGCGTCCTGACGGGATTGGCGACAATTCTCGTCCCGGCGATCGCTCTGCTGCTCGTTTTGATCTTCCTCTCGTCGAGACACGTGTCGCGGCTTCTATCGACCGCTGTCGACAACATGACTAGGATCGCCAGGGGCGATCTGAGCGTCGAGGTGAAGGGGCAGCAGCGCGGCGACAAAATCGGCGCCATTGCGCGCGCCGTTCAGGTCTTCAAGGACAATGCGGTCGCTCTCGAAGAGGCCAATCGTTCCCGGGCGGCCCTCGAGGCGAAGGCCGTCAAGGCCAAGATCCGCGAGGAAGAGGACATCCGGAAGTGGACCGCGGCGCACGACGCCTTCATGGCGTCCTTCTCCGGGGCCTTCCAGCGTCTGTCGAACGGCGAATGCAATTTTCGCCTGAACGAGGCCTTGTCGTCGGAGTACGAATCGCTGAGGAAGGACTTGAACGTCACGCTGGAAAAGCTGCAGACGCTTCTTCAGTCCGTCTCCGCGATCACCCGCAGCATCAAGTCGAGCGCCCAGGAAATATCGACCGGCTCGGAAGACCTGTCCCGGCGCGCCGAGCAGCAGGCGGCCAGCATCGAGGAGACCGGCGCAGCGCTGAACGAGATCACGTCGACTGTGAAAAAGGCCGCCGACGGGGCAACCCATGCGCGCCAGGTCGTCGGGGCCGCGAGGGATGAAGCCGGCAAGAGCGGCGACGTCGTCAGCCGGGCGATCCGGGCGATGGGCGACATCGAGAAGTCGTCGCAGGAAATCAATCAGATCATCGGCGTCATCGACGAGATCGCGTTCCAAACCAATCTTCTGGCTCTGAACGCGGGGGTCGAGGCCGCGCGCGCCGGCGACGCCGGCCGCGGTTTTGCGGTCGTCGCGTCGGAAGTGCGCGCGCTAGCGTTACGCTCAGCCGAGGCGGCCAAGGACATCAAGCGGCTGATTTCGACGTCCGCGGTCCAGGTCGGCCAAGGCGTCGAACTCGTGGCTCAATCGGGCAAGTCGCTGGGGCGGATCCTGGTCCAGGTCGCCGAGCTCGACAATGTCGTCGCCCAGATCGCCGACGGCGCCATGACGCAGGCGACCGCGCTCGACGAGGTCAAAGTCGCCATCAACCAGACGGACCAGGTGACGCAACAGAACGCGGCGATGGCGGAACAATCGTCGGCGGCCAGCCGATTGCTCTCCGAGGAGACTGGGCAACTGGCGGGCCTGATCGGTCAGTTTCGGGTGGGCGAGGCGAACCCAAACGCTTCCGTCGTCTCGATCGAGACGAATTCGCGCGCCAGGATCAGGGAGCCGCGGGCGCCCGAGGGGAAGGCTTACGAGGCGCGCGCGCCCAAGCGGGAATTGCGGACGGCCCCAGGCCCGCGCGTTTCGGCGACGGCGCGTAAAGTCGATCCTGCAGCCGAAGACTGGGAGGAATTCTGATGGCGATCCGGGCAGGCGACGCGGGCCGAGGAGCGCCGCCGGAATCAGCCAGGTCTTGGCGCTCCTTCGTGCTTTTTCTGGTACATCCGTTCACCACAAAGGACACGAGGGCGCAGAAGGGTGGGGAATTCTCGGCGCGCTGTTCTCGGCGTTGACGCGGCGTGGACGTGGACGGCGCAGGGCCCGGCGGAGGTCGAGATCGTGGACTATCATTAGTCGAGGAGGACGCGACGATGGCGAAGACGCTCAAGCCGATGCATCCCGGCGAGGTTCTGCGGGAGGAGTTCCTGGTTCCGCTGGAAATGTCGGCGGGCGCTCTCGCCAAGGCATGCGGCGTGCCTCGCACACGGATCGAACGGATCGCGAGCGAACAGGCCGGCATCAGCGCCGACACCGCGCTTCGGCTCGCCAAGGCGCTCGGCACGACGGCGCAGCTTTGGCTCAATCTGCAGAACGACTATGATATTCAGATCGCGAGGCGGGACCTTGGCAAGGTTCTCGAGCGCATCGAGGTCGTAAACAAGCACGAGGCGGCTTGACCGACGAGGCGCGGCGCGCCGTTCTCGGCATTGACGCAGCGTGGACGTCCACGGAACCCAGCGGCGTCGCGTTGGCGGTCGAGACGGAAGGCGGCTGGCTGCTTGCGGCCGTCGAAGCCTCCTACGGGCAGTTTATTGAGCGGGGAAACGGCGTTGAGGCGGGCGACACAAGGCCGCGCGGCTGCGCGCCTGACGCGGCGGCGCTGCTCGACGCCGCGCACAAATTTTGCGGGCGCGGCGTCGACCTGGTCGCGGTCGACATGCCGTTGTCTCGGCAAGCGATCACCGGGCGTCGACACTCCGACGATGAGGTGTCGCGACGATACGGCGCAAAGGGCGCGGGCACGCATTCGCCGAGCCCTGCGAGGCCGGGCGCGCTCAGCGACCTCCTGCGGGAGACATTCGAGCAACTGGGCTATGCCCTTTGCACGAAGCTGCCTGCGCGCGGGCTGATCGAGGTCTATCCGCACGCTGCGCTGATCGAGTTCCTGCGGGCCCCGCGCCGACTGGAGTACAAGGGGACGAAGATCGGCCGCTACTGGCCGGAGCTTTCCGCCGACGAGCGCCAGGTGAGGCTCCGCACGATCTGGGCGCGCATCGTCGAGACGTTGGAGCGGCGCGTCGCGGGCGTCGCGGACGTGCTGCCGTCGCCGGCGCCCGATATTCGCGGCTGGCGCCTGAAGGCTTATGAGGACAAGCTGGACGCCGTCGTCTGCTGCGCAGTCGCCATCGCCTGTTTGGAGGGCAAGGCTAGAGCTTACGGCGGCGAAGACGCGGCGATCTGGGTTCCCCACGTTGAGACCAGCGCATGACGGCGCAACTGTGATCCGGAGCGGCAACATATTCGCCGACCTCCCGGCCCACCTGCCCGAGGAGGCGACGACCGTCCTCGCCTCCTATCCCGGCGCTGTCGTCGAGCGGATCGTGTCGACGGGCCAAGCGAGTCCGCCGGGCTTCTGGTACGACCAGGATTGGTCGGAATGGGTCATCCTCCTGCAAGGCGCGGCCGCGCTTTGGATCGAAGGCGAAGCGGCGCCACGGAGGCTCGGCCCCGGCGACCATGTCGAGCTTCCGGCTCACGTGCGCCATCGCGTCGAATGCACGGACCCTGACCGGCCGACCGTGTGGCTCGCCGTGCACTGGAGAGGCGCCTGATCGTGGGTCCGGGGAAGCGCTCAAGCTTCCCGCTGCTTCAGAGCCAGAGCCGAAAAACCGCCTCTCCCTTCATGTCGACGCCGGTCTGCCGCCAGCGCATGGCGAGAACATTATCAAAAGGCGCCCAAAACTTGTCCATGGCCGGGCGCCGGTCTGCCTTCGATCGCGGAAAAGACTGGACAATCGGCTGGCCCGCAATTTGCTAGCGACTTGTTGCGCGCTCCCGCAGCGGAGACGGTCGGAAGCTGTCGTGAACTTGACAGAGCCATTGGCTTCCGCCGCGCCGCGTCCTTTCGAGACGGCGGCGAGCGCGCCCCAATATCGGCGTCCCGGTCCGAAGCGGGCCGTCGCCGAGGATGCGGGGGTCAAGCGCAAGCCGCTTTATGAATGGCGCGACGTCCAGGCGCGCATCGCCGAACTCGAGCGGGTGATTGGCCGCCCCGCTCACGCGTGCGTCTTGAGCTTCACCACATTGTGCAACGTGTCGTCTGCGGTCTCGAAGAACCGCCTCACTCCCCGCGCGGCCTGGCGGATGCGCTGCTCGTTCTCGACCAGCGCGAGGCGCACGTAATCGTCGCCGTGCTCGCCGAAGCCGATGCCCGGCGCGACCGCGACGTCGGCCTTCTCGATCAGGAGCTTCGAGAACTCGAGGCTGCCGAGATGGCGGAAGCGCTCCGGCACCGGCGTCCAGGCGAACATCGACGCGCTGGGCTTCACGATCGGCCATCCGGCCGCGGCGAAGCTCTCGATCATCACGTCCCTGCGGCGCTTGTAGGTCGCGCGCATCTCGCGCACGCAATCGTCCGGCCCGTTCAGGGCCGCCGCCGCGGCGACCTGGATCGGCGTATAGGCGCCGTAGTCGAGATAGGACTTGACGCGCGCCAGCGCCGCGAGCAGCCGCTCGTTGCCGACCGCAAAGCCGATGCGCCAGCCCGCCATCGAAAAGGTCTTCGACATCGAGGAGAACTCGACCGCGACATCGAAAGCGCCAGGCGCCTGCAGGACCGACGGCGGCGGCTCGTCGTCGAAGTAAACCTCGGCGTAGGCGACGTCGGAGAGCACGAAAATCTCGTGCTTGCGCGCGAACAGAACGAGGTCCTTGTAGAAGTCGAGCGAAACCACCATCGCTGTCGGATTGGACGGATAGCAGACGACGACCGCGATCGGCTTCGGGATCGAATGGACGATGGCGCGCTCGAGCGCGACGAAGAACTCGGGGCCCGGCTCGGCAGGCACGGAGCGGATGACGCCGCCCGCCATGAGAAAGCCGAAGGCGTGGATCGGATAGGACGGGTTGGGCACGAGCACCACGTCGCCGGGCCCGGTGATCGCCTGCGCCATGTTGGCGAAGCCTTCCTTCGAGCCGAGCGTCGCGACGACCTGCGTTTCGGGATCGAGCTTCACGCCGAAGCGGCGCGCGTAATAGCCGGCTTGCGCCCGCCGTAAGCCCGCGATGCCCTTCGAGGCCGAATACCGGTCCGTGCGCGGCTTGCCCACCGTTTCGACGAGCTTGTCGATGACATGCTTCGGCGCGGGGAGATCGGGATTGCCCATGCCCAGATCGACGATGTCTGCGCCGCCGGCGCGCGCCTTCGCTTTGAGCTTGTTGACCTGCTCGAAGACGTAAGGCGGCAGACGCCGCACGCGGTGGAAGTCGCTCATCGCTCGCAAATGTCCTGGGTAGTCCCGGATTTCATGGGCGCGTTCGCGCCCCATGACCGGATCTGTTAGCACCCGGCGGCCTCAAGCCGCAAACGGCCCGCTACTGATTTGGCGCGGCTTTCGCCTGTGCCTTGGCCTTCTGGGCGGCCGCGTCCTCGGCAACCGCCTTGGCCGCGGGCGGGAATGCCTGTCGGACCGAATCGTCCCTCTTCTGCACCGAATCGAGGTCGCCTCTCATCGCCTTGAGGTCTGTGTCCTTGAGGGCGGGCTTTTCGGGCTCCGGCGGCGGCTGGAAGACCGGGATATAGTCGAGGTCGCCCGCGGGACGCGACTTGACGACGAAATCGGCCGGGGGCGCGACGTCGGTGGCGAATCCCAGGAGCTTGGCCGCGGCTTTCAACGGGTTGTCCGCCTGCTGCGCCCGCGCCTGCGAGGTCCAGGCGCAGATCGAGGCCAACACCAGAACTCGGACCTTAGCCCTTGCCGCCTCCATTACGCCGTCCTCTGCGCCTACACCCAATCAGCCGATCGCATGGGCGAATCTTTCACGCCCAAAGTCGTTCTGGCCTGCGTTCGGGTAGTGACCTAATATGACGAAAACGGGACCGGGTCCCGCCGGTAGCGACAGGAAACGCTTTTTCATGGTCAGTGTTCGTCAAAAAGATCAGTCGACGCGTGCAAAGCACGCGCCAGCGAAAGAGCCGGCCGAAATCGCCGCATTGGGCGACGCCGACGCGAGCGCCCCGCCCGCTTCCCCGTCGAAAGCGCGCAAGGCAAAGCCGGAAAGCCACGCGCCGAAGGCCGCCGAAAAGGCTGCGCCCTCCAGCGCCGCCAAGTCTACGTTGAAGTCCGCGCAGAAGCCAAAGTGGGTTGCGCCGTTGTCGACGCTGGCCGCGCGAGTTCGGCCGAGCGCCCCCTCCGACCGGTCCGGGGCCGATGCGCAGGACCGCTGGGTCTCCAGCGCGGCTCCGACGGCTCAGGAGGTTGCGCGTCAGGCGCCCGTATCCGGCGCGCCGGCGGAGGCGGAAGCCAAGAAGGCGGACGTTGCGCCGCCGGCGGCCGAGCGCGCTCGGGAGGCCCGCAAGACTGCAGCCGTCGCGCCGCTCAAGGCTGCGGTCGAGCCGCGCGAAGCCTCAGGCGACCCCGCTCCGGCGGCCGCTAAAGCCGAGCCCAACCTTCCACCGATCGCGGAGGCGCCCCCGCAGTCGGCGCCCCCTGCCCCGCCGCCCGCGCCGAAGCTGAACGAAGCGGCGCCCCCCGCCAAAGCGCCCGTGGCTGAGCCCGCGAAACCAGCGGCCCCGGAGACGGCGGCGCCAGCGACGCCGCAGTCCGCCGAAGACCTGTTTCGCATGAGCGTCGCCTACCCGATGCCCAACGTCGAGGCGCTCGCGAACAACATGGCGCGCGCGATCGAACAGGCCGGCAAAGTGTTCGCCGCCTATATGCGCCCGCGCGAGACCGGCGCGATCAAGTCGACGATCGCCGACGACATCGGCGAGATGGTTCGTTCGCTCGGGCAAGTGGCCGAATATTATCTGTCCGATCCCAAGCTGGCGCTGGAAGCGCAGACCGCGCTGACGACTCAGTTCATCAACCTATGGGCTTCAACCTTGCAGCGCTTCCAGGGCGCCGCCGCCGCGCCCATCGTCGAGCCCGATCGGTCGGACAAGCGATTTTCGGATGCCGCATGGCGCGACAATCCGTTCTTCGACTTTATCAAGCAGGCCTATGTCCTGACCACGCGCTGGGCCGACGATCTCGTCAGGCGCGCGGACGAGCTCGAGCCGCACAGCCGTGACAAGGCGCAGTTCTATCTGCGCCAGGTGACCGCGGCGCTGTCACCGTCGAACTTCGTCGGCACCAATCCGGAGCTGCTCCGCGCGACGCTTCAGGAAAGCGGCGAGAACATCGTCCGCGGCCTCAAGATGCTGGCCGAGGACATCGAGGCGGGCAAGGGCAACCTGCGCATCCGTCAGTCGGACGCGAAGGCGTTCAAGCTCGGCGTCAATCTCGCCACGACTCCGGGCAAGGTCGTGTTCCGCAACGAGCTCATCGAGCTCATCCAGTACGAGCCGACGACGCCCGAGGTCTTCAAGCGCCCGCTCCTGATCGTGCCGCCCTGGATCAACAAGTTCTACATCCTCGACCTCAACGCGGAGAAGTCCTTCATCCGCTGGGCGGTGGCGCAAGGGCTGACGGTGTTCGTCATTTCCTGGGTCAATCCGGACGAGCGCCTCGCCGACAAAGGGTTCGAAGCCTATATGCGCGAAGGCGTTCTTACCGCCCTCGACTGCGTCGAACAGGCGACCGGCGAGCGCGAACTCGCCGCGATCGGCTATTGCGTCGGCGGAACGCTGCTCGCGGCGACGCTGGGCTACATGGCCGCCGTCGGCGACGACCGCATCACGAGCGCGACTTTCTTCACGACCCAGATCGACTTCACCGACGCGGGCGACCTCAAGGTGTTCGTCGACGCCGAACAGCTGAAGGACGTCGAGGAAAAAATGGCCGAGCGGGGTTATCTCGAAGGCTCGGCCATGGCCAACGCCTTCAACATGCTGCGGCCGAACGACCTCATCTGGTCGTACTACGTCAACAATTACCTCAAGGGCAAAGAGCCGATGCCCTTCGACCTGCTCGTCTGGAATTCCGACTCGACCCGGATGCCAGCCGCCAACCACAAGTTCTACCTGCGCCACTGCTATCTTCAGAACGATCTCTCCAACGGACGGGTGGAGCTCGGCGGCGAGACGATCGACCTCCAGAAGGTGACGATTCCGGTCTATGAGCTTGCGACGCGCGAGGACCACATCGCCCCGGCCCGCTCGGTGTTCACCGGCGCAAAATGCTTCGGCGGCCCGGTGCGCTATGTGATGGCGGGCTCCGGCCATATCGCGGGCGTGGTTAATCCTCCCTATAAGCCCAAATACCAGTTCTGGAGCGACGGGCCGCCGGAAGGGGATTTCGAGTCCTGGGTCGCCACGGCCACGCAGACGCCCGGCTCCTGGTGGCCGGACTGGAGTCAATGGCTGACCGCCCAGGCGCCGGAGAAAGTCCCCGCGCGCGAGCCCGGCGCGGCCAAGCTCAAAGCCATAGCCGACGCGCCGGGCGAATATGTGCGGATGAAGTCTTAAGCCGCGTCGAGTGGTGACGCGGCTACGCGTTCCTTGCGTGACCTCTCAGGCGCCCCTCGCCGCGAAGGGCGACTCGAACCTGGCCGCCTTGCCGAGTTCGGCTTCGATTTCGAGCAGGCGATTGTATTTTGCGATGCGCTCGCTGCGGCTCGCCGACCCTGTCTTGATCTGGCCGCCGCCCATCGCGACCGTGAAATCGGCGAGGAACGCATCTTCGGTTTCGCCCGAACGGTGCGACACGACATAGTTCCATCCCGCCTTGCGGCAGAGCGCGATCGCCTCGACCGTCTCGGTCACGGTGCCGATCTGGTTGAGCTTGATGAGCACGGCGTTGGCGGTCTTTTCCTTGACGCCGCGCGCGATGAATTTGGGATTGGTCACGAAAATGTCGTCGCCGACGATCTGGATGCGCTCGCCCTGCTTGGCCGTCTGACCCGCAAAACCCTGCCAGTCGTTTTCGTCGAGGCCGTCCTCGATCGACACGATCGGGAAGGCGTCGATCCACTTTTGGTAGAGCGCGATCATCTCCTCGCTGGTCTTGCGTCCGACCTTCGACTTGGCGAGATCGTAGGCGCCGCCGGCGTAGAAGGAAGAAGCGGCGGGATCGAGCGCGATGGCGATGTCCTTGCCCGGCTTGTAGCCCGCCGCTTCGATCGCCTTCACGATGAGTTCGCAGGCTTCCTCGTTGCTGCCCAGATTGGGGGCGAACCCGCCTTCGTCGCCGACCGATGTCGCATAGCCCTTGCCCTTGAGCAGCTTGGCAAGCGCATGAAACGTTTCGGCGCCATAGCGCAAAGCTTCAGCGAAACTCGGCGCGCCGACCGGCATCACCATGAATTCCTGGAAGTCGACTGAATTTTCCGCGTGCTTGCCGCCATTGACGATGTTCATCATCGGCACGGGCAGGCGCGTCGCGCCGACGCCGCCGAGATAGGCGTAGAGCGGAAGCTTCGCCGCATCGGCCGCAGCCCGCGCGACGGCCATAGACACGCCGAGCATGGCGTTGGCCCCGAGCTTGCTTTTGTTCGCTGTGCCATCGAGCGAAATCATCAGTCCGTCGATCTCCGCCTGACGGACCGGATCGAGGCCGATCACCTTCGGCGCAATCTTTTCGACGACATTCGCAACCGCCTTGCGCACGCCCTTGCCGCCATAGCGCGCCTTGTCGCCGTCGCGCAGCTCGACCGCCTCGTTTTCCCCGGTCGATGCGCCTGAGGGGACCGACGCCGTCGCGACCACGCCGTCATCGAGGCCCACCCTGACCCTGATGGTCGGGTTGCCGCGCGAGTTGAGAATTTCGAGCGCCTGAACTGCCGTGATCCTTGTCATTAGAGGCTCCTTGAATTTGCCTGTGCGAAGTTGCCGGAACCCGGGGCGTGGGTCATTGCGCAGGATCAATCCTGGCCCCGGAGCGGCCGATCGTTTTCTTGCATAATTCTCGCCCGTGGGTACGCTTCCTTCTGCGCGTCTGCTTCGTCCAGGAAAATCTCGCGGTAGACGTCCTGGCCGAAACTGGTGCTGAGAGGCTCTCCCTCGATCAATTTGAAGGTCCGTCGGCCGTCTTCTTGTCTGCCGGCCCGCAGGAAAAGCGCAGAGTCGAGGCGCCTTTCGTAGAATCCGCGCGTGAACGCGAACTGATGGCTGACGAAGACGACCTTGTGCGATTGCTCCAGCAACGCCGCGACGATTTGCCGCGCGATTTCCGATCCCTCCCGCTCGTTGGTCGCTGCGAACAATTCGTTGAACAGGATCAGCGCATGGGAGGTGAGGTTGCTGACGATGTCGTTCATGCGGCTGAGTTCCTCATCGAACTTGCCGCTCTTCATCGCCGCGTCCTCCTCGCGCTTGAAATGGCTGAACACTCCGTCGACGACATTAAGCTGAAGGCTTGCAGCAGGCGCGAACATGCCCGATTGCGTCATCAACTGCGCGAGCCCGAGACTCCTGAGGAAGGTCGTCTTTCCGCCCTGATTGGCGCCCGTGACAATGATCAGCCTCTTGCCGTCCGCAGCGATGTCGTTGCCGACCGGCCGCCCGTTCATGCTCAGCGCAAGACAGACGTCGTAGAGCTCCCAGCTCGAAAAGCGGGGGGCGTCGAGCCCGCTCACATCGGGAAAGGTGAACGGCGCCCGCAGTTGCAGAAGCCGTTCATGGAGATTGAGGCAGCCGATGTAGAACGCCAGCTCGGTTTGCAACATCTGAAAGAAACTTTGGATGTGCTCGACGCTCTTGGCGAGGGCGTCGGCGGCGAGGCCGAGGCCGCGATCCCTCAGCTCGGACATGGCGCGGGCGCCCTGCTCATCCCTCGGAGCGAGGTAAAGGGTGTAGGCGTCGGGCGGGCGACGGTGAACGGCTTTCTCGACGGCGCGCCTGAAGCGGGTGAACCAGTCTCCCGGCTCGAGCGGACGGCGCAGGGTGTAGTTTTTACCCTTCAGGCCCTTTCCCATTCCCGCGCTCATGAGAACGCCGTCACGGAACTTCAATCGCTTCAGTTGTCTGTCGATCTGTGCGAAATAGGCGTCGTCGAGCTCTCGCGCGAGCGTGGCGAACAAATTCAGAAAGGCTTCCGACCGGAAACCGGCGGAGCACCGATCCGCTAGACCGCGCAACCGCTTCAGCACGTCGACGTAAATGACCATCCGCTCGACCGAATTGTCGAGCAGGCCCGAGGGATACTCCCGGAAACGGGGCCAAACTTTCTTTTGCCGCAGGAACGCCTCTCCCGCGAGCCCGTAGAGCTGGCGGACCGTCTCCGGATTGCCGAGGCAGTCCTTCAGCGCGTGCTGCCGATACTTGATCGTGGCGAGGCCATTGGAGGTCGAGGTCAACACGGCCTTCTTTGCGACATCGAAAACGAGCTGGTCGTTGGCCGCCATGGCCTGGAACAGCGTATCGAGCGCCAGGTCCCGGGAGAGGTCGCTTTCGTTCGTCGGCAAGGGGCGTTCGAGATCGAAGTCGCGATCCCGATGCAGGAGAAAGGCTTTCATGCGGTAAGCCGCTCGCGCAACTGCGCGTGGGTGAGGCGATATTTTTCTGCGACCGAAATGGCGTAAGCGAGTCCGTCCGGCGGACGCCGCGTAACCTTGAAGGTGCGCTGCGCGAGATCGCCGGGCTTGACGTTGCTCGCCATGCTGACCGTGCTCTTGCTGAGCGAATTCAGCTCGTCGAGAAACGTCACACAGACGCAGATCGCGTCCAGCTCGATGATCCTCCCGAGGATTTCCGAGCTCAGGAAGACCGCGTCCTCCAGGCTGGTCGAATTGAACACCTCGTTGAGAACGATGATGCTGTCGGGCGTCGCCGCCGACAAAGTTTCGCGGAGGCGGTGCAGATCGTCGTGCAGTTTTCCGCGCAGGTTATGAATGTTCTCCTCCCGCTCGAAATGGGTGAACAATCGGTCGAACAGAAAGAGGCTTGCGCTGCTGGCCGCAACCGGACAGCCGAGCGCCGCGAGGTAGTGCAATTGGCCGAAGGTGCGGGCGAAGGTCGTCTTTCCGCCCTGGTTGGGTCCGGAGACGATGACGATCCGTTCTCGCCCATCGAGGTGATAGTCGTTCGTGACGATCGGATGATTCTGGCCAAGGAGGGCGTTGGCCAAGGCAAGGTCGAAACACTCGAATACGCGCTCCTCCTTGCTCGCGGCCGACACCTTTGGGTAGCTGAACCGCAGACCCGCGCCGGCGATGCGGCGCATATGCGTGAGGTAGGCGACGTAGAACTGAATTTCGCGGTCGAACCGGCTGACCGTCGGATCCATGAAGTCGGCGTTTCGTTCGATGAAGTTCTGGAGCTCCGCGAAGGTTTCGACAAAGAGGTGGGCGACGCGATCGAGCACGCCCACCTCGATATGGTTCATCTGCGGGAAGTCGCCGAACTTGAAAACGTGGTCGGCGGCCGCCCCCTGCCGGAACTTTTCGAAGTCGGCTTGGATCTCGGCGCCGTAGTCGGCTTCGTCGCGATAGGCCGAGACGGTGACGAAGCCGCTTCCGATCAAGAGATTGTATCGGATCGAGGCGAGAGCGGCCTTGAGCGCCGCCGCGCCCCTCACGAGCCCCTGAAACGGCGCTGACGCGACATACGCGTTGAGATAGGCGAGGCAGCCCTTGAGACCGGCCGAGCGAGGCGGCGAGGCACGCAATTGGGAAAGCAACCGCTCGACGGCCTTGCAATAGAGCTCGACGGCGTCGAGCGACCAAGCCTGCTTCTGGTGTTTGTAAGACAGTTTCCCCGCCTGCGCGAGATGGTCTCGCACCGCCCGCATCCCAACGGCGAATTCATGGATCGCATCCAATCGTTCCTGGTCCTCCAGGTCCCGCATCACGTCCTGGCGGTACTCGATGGCTTCGATCGTGTTCAACGGACGATAGAAAAACGGCGCGACGTTGTATTCCTGCTTGCCCATCGTGATCGAGGCGACGATCTGGTCGAGATTGAGGTCGCGGAAAAATGGTGGCGGCTCGAAGGGCTCCGGTCAGTCTGCGCAATCGGAAGGCGGCGTCAGCACACTCCGAAAGGCCGTCGCCCCAGCGTCCGTCGCAACGAAGCGCTCGCGAGCAAGGGATCGTCCAGCGCCAGCTTTCCGCGTTGCGCAGGCGACGCCGCGGTCCGATGAAGAACTCTCAGAGGTGAACAAGGATGCTCCTCCTTTCGCCAAACGACGTCTGGAGGAGTCATCAGCCCATCTGGGCGGTTAAAGGCGGAACTCCATCGCCTGATAGTGACAGTTAGCGCGTGCTCCATTTTTGTCAACGGCGGTGGGTGCGCCTGACGCCCCGTCACCTCGGCGCATGTTTGATGTCCTCGCCGTATTGCAAGACCTGCACCTTCTCCAGCGTCACAAGCCCGCGCGGCATGATGGCGTCGAGAGTGGGCAGAAACGCTTTGATCTTGTCCTCGGTGTCGACAATCTCGATGACGAGCGGCAGGTTCTCGCGCACATCGAGGATTTTGGTCGAGTGGAGCCGGGTCGAATGGCCGAAGCCCATCGGGCCGCGCAACACGGTCGCCCCCGCGAGATGGGCCTCGCGCGCCTTGAAGACGATCGCCTCGTAAAGCGGCCGATGATGAAATTTCGCGTCTTCGCCGATGAAGACGCGCAGGAGCATGGCGTCACGTGGGAGAGTCACCGCTCGAAATCCCTCCCGCCAACTCCGCGACGAGCCGCAAGCGTCCCGGCCGGCGCGGAAAGTCAGCCTGTCCATGCTATCCCTGAATTCCGCGCCGCTCAAATCGCTTGGTTGACGCCGCGAAATCGACGCGCTTACTATCGGCTTTGCTGAAAAGGGGATGGGGTTCCCCTTCGACCGCCCGAAAGCTCCCGAAGCCTGACGGCTGATGACCCCTACCGCGTGTGAGACGCTGCGGTAGGCGCTTGTCATTCGCCTTGCGACCGCCTGCGTCGAAACCCGCGCTTTGGCCGCGGTCGACAGGAGAAGGGCGATGGCAGGCGTTTGGCTTCAATCGGCGTTGTGGCTCGGACTGGCGCTTCTGGCGTCGCTGATCTCGATTCGCGTGGCAATCTCGGTGGCGCTCATCGAGATTGTGGTGGGGGCTGTGGCCGGCAACATCGTCGGCCTTCAGATCGCCGATTGGGTTAACTTTCTCGCCGGCTTCGGCGCGATACTTTTGACATTCCTCGCCGGCACGGAAATCGATCCGCGCATCGTCAGGAAGCACTTCTGGTCGAGCATGACGATCGGCGTCATGGGCTTCTTTGCGCCCTATCTCGGGGTGCTGGCGTATGCGCATTTCGTTGTCGGGTGGGCCTGGCCGCAGGCGCAGATCGCTGGCATCTCCCTGTCGACGACTTCGGTCGCGGTCGTCTATGCGGTGATGATCGAGACCGGCTTCAACCGGACCGAAATCGGCAAGATCATCCTCGCGGCCTGCTTCATCAACGATCTCGGCACGGTTCTGGCGCTCGGAATCGTCTTCGCCCATTACGATCTCCGGCTCCTCTTGTTCGGCGCCGTCACCGCAGTCGTGCTCGTCATTCTCGCGCGCTATGCCCCGCAGATGTTCAAGAGCCTGGGCAACAGGGTGAGCGAGCCGCAAACGAAATTTGTCTCGCTGATCCTGCTCGCGCTGGGCGGGCTGGCGTCCGTGGCCGGAAGCGAGGCGGTGCTCCCGGCCTATCTGGTCGGCATGGCGCTCGCGCCGACGTTTCTCGCCGAACGGGAGCTCTCTCACCGCATGCGGATCATCGCCTTCTCGATCCTGACCCCGTTCTACTTCCTCAAGGCCGGGTCCCTGGTGGAGGCGCGCGCCGTGGCTGCGTCGATCGGGCTCATCGCGGTCCTTCTCTCCATCAAGATGGCGACGAAGTTCATCGGCATTTTGCCGTTGACCGTCTATCACGAATTCGATCGGCGCGAGGGAATGTACACAACGCTTCTGATGTCCACCGGGCTCACCTTCGGCACCATCTCCGCGCTCTTCGGGCTCACCAACAGGATCATCGATCAGCAGCAATATACGGTTCTGGTCACGGCGGTCATTGCCAGCGCCGTCGTGCCGACGCTTGTCGCGCAGACCTGGTTCCAGCCGGAATTCAAGGCGATCGGCGACGAACCTGAACTGACGGAGGCCGAACAGGTCGCCGGCGAGGAGCCGTGATCGCAAGCGCCCGAACTCTCGTTACTCGATACGCCAACGTGCAACAAACGATTGCGCGCGACGCCGGCGCGGCTCAAGATACAAACCCAAAGGTGAACGCCTGACCGAAGGAGAGCCGACGATGCTTCTCGGACTTGCGCTTCTGGCCGGAATCGTCGCTGGTTTACGCACCTTCACGGCGCCTGCGGCCGTGAGCTGGGCAGCCCGGCTCGCGCCCCTCAATCTTGGCGGCTCGTGGCTCGCCTTCATGGGCTACGCCTGGACGCCTTGGATCTTCACGGCTCTCGCGCTCGTCGAACTCGTCATGGACCAGCTTCCCTCGACGCCGAGCCGCAAAGTCCCGATGCAGTTCGGCGCCCGCATCGTCAGCGGCGCTTTATGCGGCGCGACGCTCGGCGCCCCCGCCGGCTCGTGGATCGCCGGCCTCGTCGCCGGCGTGATCGGCGCAGTCATCGGCACGTACGGCGGCGCCGAGGTTCGGGCGCGCATGGCCAAGGCCTTTGGCCGCGACTTGCCGGCCGCGCTGATCGAGGACGCCGCTGCGATCGTCCTTGGCCTGATCATCGTCCTGGTTTCGCGATGAACCGCCGCTTCGACGCGATCGTGATCGGCGCGGGCCAGGCCGGACCGCCGATGGCCGGCCGGCTCGCCGCATCGGGCAGGACGGTCGCGGTCATCGAGCGCAAGCTGATCGGCGGAACCTGCGTCAACACAGGCTGCACGCCCACAAAAACTCTGGTGGCCAGCGCCTATGCGGCCCACCTCGCGCGCCGCGCCGGCGACTTCGGCGTCAGCGCCGGACCCGTCGGCGTCGATTTCAGAGCCGTCATGGCGCGCAAGGACGAGGTCGTCGGAAACTCGCGCGCGAGCCTCGAAAGCTGGCTTCGCGGCATGGAGAACTGCGCCGTCTTCAAGGGCCAAGCGCGCTTCGTTTCGCCGACCAGCGTCAGGGTCGGCGACGACGTGCTCGAGGCCGAGCTTTTCTTCATCAACGTCGGCTGCCGTGCGGTCGTGCCGGATTTCCCGGGGATCGACCAGGTCAGGACGCTGAACAACACGACCCTGCTCGAGCTCGACGCCCTGCCCCGCCATCTCGTCGTCGTCGGGGGAAGCTACGTCGGGCTCGAGTTCGCGCAAGTTTTCCGTCGCTTCGGCGCCGCAGTCACGTTGGTGGAGAAGGCGGCGCGCCTGATTGCCCATGAGGACGAAGACGTCTCCGACGCGATCCGCGCAATCCTCGAGGCGGAAGGCGTCGAAATCCGCTGCGACGCCGAATGCATCCGCTTCGAGCCGCGCGGAGCCGACATTGCCGCCGGCGTCAATTGCGCGAGCGGCGAACCGGAGGTCCTCGGCTCGCATGTCCTGCTCGCCGTCGGGCGGCGGCCGAACACCGGCGACCTCGGCCTCGATGCGGCGTGCGTCAAGACCGACGCTCAGGGCTACATTGTGGTCGATGACGGATTGCGCACGAACGTTCCGCACATCTTTGCGCTCGGCGACTGCAACAGACGCGGCGCCTTCACCCATACATCCTACAACGACTTCGAAATCGCGGCGGCGAACCTCCTCGACGGCGCGGCGCGGAAGGTCAGCGACCGCTTTCCCGCCTACGCCCTCTACACCGACCCGCCGCTCGGCCGGGTCGGCCTGACCGAGACGCAAGCCCGCGCCAAAGGCCACGTCGTCCGCATCGGCAAGCGCCCGATGACCCGCGTCGGCCGCGCGGTCGAGAAGGGCGAGACGCAAGGCTTCATCAAGGTCGTGGTCGACCGCGACAGCGACGCAATCCTAGGCGCCGCGATCCTCGGCGTCGGCGGGGACGAAGCGATCCATGGCGTGATCGAGGCGATGGCTGCGGGCGTCACGGCCGCGGCCTACACCCGCGTGATGGCGATCCACCCGACGGTTTCCGAGCTTGTGCCGACGACGTTCGGCGAGCTGTCGGCTTGACAAGGGAGAGCATCCCAAGCGCCCTGGCGGGTGTATAAGCAGGCCTCAAGAGGAGCCCTGCCCCTATGAACAAGCCCGCCCGCATCTCCGAGCCGCATCGGCTCGACATCGCCCATCGTCCGCGCCGCAACCGCAAGGCGGAATGGGCGCGGCGGCTCGTCTCGGAGCATGTGCTGACCACGAACGACCTCATCTGGCCGCTCTTTCTGATCGAGGGCAAAGGCAAGCGCGTTCCGGTCGCTGCGATGCCAGGGGTCGACCGGCTGAGCGTCGACGAAGCGGTGCGCGAGGCCGAGCGGGCGGTCAAGCTCGACATCCCGGCGATCGCCTTCTTCCCCTATACAGAGCCGCATCTGAAGGACGAGCATGGGTCCGAGGCCTTCAACGAGATGAATCTCGTCTGCAAGGCCTGCCGCGCGATCAAGAAGGAGTTCCCTGGGCTTGGCCTCGTCACCGACGTCGCGCTCGACCCCTATACCAGCCACGGCCACGACGGCCTCGTGCACGAGCACAAGAGCGGCGAGATTCGCATTCTCAACGACGAGACGGTGAAGGCGCTCATTCGCCAGTCGCTCAACCAGGCGCGCGCCGGGGCCGACGTCATCGCGCCGTCCGACATGATGGACGGGCGGGTCGGCGCGATCCGCGAGGCGCTCGACGAAGAGGGCTTTCTCGACGTGCAGATCTTAGCCTACGCCGCGAAATACGCCTCCGCCTTCTACGGGCCGTTCCGCGACGCGCTCGGCTCCGCGGGCGCGCTGAAAGGGGACAAGCGCACCTACCAGATGGACCCGGCCAACAGCGACGAGGCTTTGCGCGAGGTCGCGCTCGACCTCGATGAAGGCGCCGACATGGTGATGGTCAAGCCCGGCATGCCCTATCTCGACATCATCCGCCGGGTGAAGGACGAATTCGGCGCGCCCACCTTCGCCTATCAGGTCAGCGGCGAATATTCGATGATCATGGCCGCGGCCGAGAGAGGCTGGATTGACGGCGACAAGGCGATGATGGAGTCGCTGATCGCCTTCAAGCGCGCCGGCGCCGACGGGGTCTTGACGTACTTTGCGCCGAGGGCGGCGGAGACGCTCAAGACGAGGTGAGCTTTGCTCTCGTATCCCTCTCTAGGCCTCTCTCCGCCCTTCATCGAATCCCCCCTTCGCCGCGAAACGATGGTATTGATTCTCGCAATGCGTCGCGCGGAGCTTGTTCCAATCCGTCGACCCCCGCGACGCCACGAAAATGAACCTTAGGTGGAGGAACCCCATGACAACCCGACGCGATGTTTTGGCCGGAGTCACTCTCGGCGCAGGCGCGCTTCTGAGCCAATGCGCCGCAGCCGCCGAAGTCCAGCCGAGCCGCAGGCCGGGCGTCGGCGGCACCGATCCCGGGCCGCGCAATTTGATGCGCGAGCAGCAAAATCCCGACATGATCAACCCGCCCTCGACCGATCATGGCACCTTGCCGAACCTGCGCTTCACCTATGCGGACTCGCACATCCGGCAGGAAAGCGGCGGCTGGACGCGGCAGATCACCGAAAGAGAGCTCGGCGTCTCCAAAACCATAGCCGGCGTCAACATGCGCCTCAACGCGGGCGGGGTGCGCGAATTGCACTGGCACAAGGAAGCCGAATGGGCCTTCATGCTGTATGGTTCGGCGCGCATCAACGCGATTGATCCAGCGGGCCGGAATTTCGTCGAGGACGTGGGGGTCGGCGATCTCTGGTACTTTCCCTCGGGCATTCCGCACGCCATTCAGGGGCTCGGCCCGGACGAGTGCGAATTTCTCCTGGTCTTCGACAGCGGCGGCTTCGACGAGGACAGCACGTTCCTGCTCAGCGACTGGTTCAAGCGCACGCCCAACGAGGTTCTGGCTAAGAATTTCGGCGTCGACGGCGAACTCCTGGGCCACACGCCCGACCCCAGCCAGCTCTATATTTTCGCGGCGCCCGTCCCCGGCGCTCTCGGCCAAGACAAGCTACTCGGCGCAACGCCGGTTCCGCAGAGCTTCAGCCATAAGATGATGGCGCAGGAGCCGATCCGGACGAAGAGCGGAACGGTCCGCATCACAGATTCGAGCAACTTCCCCGCATCCAAGACCATCGCGGCGGCGCTGGTCGAGGTCGAGCCGGGCGGCATGCGCGAGTTGCATTGGCATCCCAACGCCGACGAGTGGCAATATTACGTCGAGGGCCAAGCGCGGATGGGCGTCTTCGCTTCGTCCGGCCAGGCGCGCACGTTCGACTATCAGGCGGGCGACGTCGGCTATGTGCCTTTCGCGATGGGCCATTACGTGGAGAACACCGGCTCGACGCCGCTGCGTTTCCTCGAAATGTTCAGGAGCAGCTATTACGCCGACCTGTCGCTCAGCCAATGGCTCGCATTAACGCCGCCCGACCTGTTGCAGGCTCATCTCCATCTCGACCGGAAGGTGATGGACGCGCTGCGCAAGCAGAAATCGCCGATCGTGCCGATTTGAAGCGACAATTTCTGGTGCCGAATGGAAGCGCGTGCTGATGGGGCCAAGGCGCTCGCCTCACGGTCGCAAGCCGTCAGCTCGCAAGCAAAAGCTTCTGCACGCGCCAATTCAAAAGCTCGGCGACGAACAGAACGTTCCGCGCCGGACAGGCCATCTCGTGAATCCAGCCGAATTGCTTCAGCCTCTTGCCGGACCGTCCCAGGATTCCCGAAAGTTTGCCCTCCGGCGTCAGCTTGTAGATGCGGCCGGGATAAGGCGTCCGAGACATAGAGAAGCTGGTCCGGCGGAGGAGGAGGCGGCGGCAGCTTCGTCTGGATCGTCTCCGAGCCGCCCACAATCCCGGAGCCTTCGACCTGGGCGCTCATGCTGATCGGCTTCGCCGGCCTCGGCTATGCGGGACATCGCCGGGCGAGAGGCCGACCGGCGGCCCCGCCCTCCGCCTGACGGCGGGCTCCCTTAGGACGATTTCGCGGCGGAACTCGAAGGCGATGATGGAGAGCCTGATCGCCTTCAAGCGCGCCGGCGCCGACGGGGTCTTGACCTATTTCGCGCCGCGGGCGGCGGAGATGCTGCGGTGGAAATAGGCGCCTTGAAGGGCGCGATCGCCGACAGCGCCGCCGAGCTCACCGAGCGCGGCTACCGAGCGGCGGAGAAGAACCTGTGGATGAACGTAACGGGAAGGCGCGCTGCGACAGGCGAAGGCTCATATTTCGACATGCCGAATCGATACGGACTCTTCCATGAAAAGCGCCGGTCCGAACGCCTGTGTCCTGACGAAGTCGCAGGCCGCTTGCCTTATGATTCTGCGGGATCCGGGCTTCTCCCAGAGAAGGATCGCGAGCGCGGCGAAGCTCGACCTCAAGAAGACGGAGGCGGCCCTTCGCAAGCTCGCGGAGTTGGGCCTCGCCAGACGAAGCGACTCGAAACTGTGGTCCGCCACCGCATCCGGCGAGACTTGCGACTTCGAAACCGTCGCCGATCCGCGCGTCAGGAGAGGCCGTCCGCCTGGGCCCGACGCACAGCTTCAACTTGATCTGGCGGACCGGTCGCAACGCGACCCCAGTTACGCGCAGCCCGGACCCAGCGGCCGACGTCTGCTCGATTTGCTGGATCGGCCGAAGAGCGCCTCCGCCCTCGCACACGAGTCGGAGTTCTCCCGCGAGAGAGTCGGACAGCTGCTGCTTCATCTCCAAGCGCGCGGACGAATCATTTTTGTTGACCCGGATCATCCGTCCTGGCTGATCAAGCGGGTCGGCGACGAGAGCGCTGTCCTGGCCCGCGACGAGACGCGGGTGCTGTCGGCGGTCCCGGCAGAGCGCGCCGCGGATGTTTCGAGCCTGATGAGGGTGAGGACGCTGGCTCGATGCGATATCGAACCGATTCTCGATAGATTGGTCGACGACGGATTGGTCGAGATTGTCGAAAGCCCGAGCGGCGCGCCGGCTCTCCGGCTGACTGCGGCCGGCCTCGAACATCCACAGTACGTTCCCCCGAAACAACTCCCCCCGCCGTCACGTCTGCCGGTGCGATCGGACCGCGTCCGCCTTGTGCTGCAAACGATCGCCGACGCGGACGCGCTGCGGATCAGGGACGTGAAGCATCTGACGAACATCCCGCAGAAATCGATCAATGCGCTCATGCAGTACCTGAAGCGCAAACGGCTGGTGGTGAAAATAGGAGACGGGTTCGACGCCCCCTATCGCCTGACCAAACAGGGCGGCGCGACCCTGGCCGAAATGAGCTTGCGGCGGGCAGCCTGAAGGCGCTGCCGGAGAATCTCGTCACGGGCGCACCGGGTGTTGACCCAAAGCCGCCCACGAGATGCCGCCCGGCCCGGGCGTTGTCGGGGCTCTTGGATCGCGCGTCAGCCTTCCAGTTGAAGCTGCGCCCGCATGCCTTGCGTTCCTTCTGTTCGCGCTGAAGCGCCAGCGTCATCGCGAGGAGCGGAGCGACGCGGCTATCCAGTTGTCGTCGGGCTGTGCGGTGGCCCTGGATCGCCACGCTTCGCTCGCGATGACGACATGGCAGCCCTTCGTCCCGATCACGCCGTATTGCGGGCGCTGTCGCCTGCGGTGACGTCGTAGGCGGCGCCCGAAACCATGCGCGCGGCGTCGGAAGCAAGGAAGACTGCGACCGGCGCCACATCCGCGGGGTCGATCCAGGGCACGCCCAGTGGAGTCTTGGCCGCGAGGATCCTTTTGGCCGCTTCCTCGTCCGATCCGGTCGGCGTTCCGCCGCCGTCTTGCAGCACTTGCGCATAGCGCTCCTGATGGCGGGTCAGCGGCGTATCGATCAGGCCGGGGACAACGGCGTTGACCGTGATCTTATGCCGTCCGAGCTCGAGCGCCGCCGACTTCATCAGGCCGATAATTCCCCATTTCGACGCCGCGTACGCCGCCCCGTATTTCGTGCCGTGCTGACCTTGAGTCGAGGAGATCAGGATGATGCGTCCGCCGCCGCGTTTCACCATGTAGGGCGCGAAGGCGCGGACGGCGTTGGCCGTGCCGGTCAGGTTGACGTCGATCGTGATATGCCAGTCCGCGTCCTCCATCTCGATGAGCGGATGGAAGCTCTGGACGCCCGCGTTGGCGAACAGGATATCGATGCCGCCGAATTCCTGTTCGGCTCTCACGGCGGCCGCGCGCAAAGCCGAGAGGTCGCGCTGGTCGACCTTCATGCCCAGCCAGCGACGCGAGACGGCGCCGACCAGTCGCCCGGTCTCCTCCAGGTCCGCTGGAGTCGACGGCGTGACGCCGGAGCGCGGGTCGACGGGCCCGCAAATGTCGAGACCCATGACGTCCGCGCCCTCGCGGGCGAAGGCGATGGCCGTGGCGCGGCCAATTCCGCGAGCGGCGCCGGTGACCACAGCCGCCTTGCCTCGCAGGCATTCGCTCGATCCGGGCATCGTCTCGCTCCTCCCGCCTTTGGCTGTCGCCGGCCCGCCGCCTGGGAATCGACTACCCGAGACGGGGCGCCGCCCCTCTATCCGTGGCGTTGCTCGCGTTCGCGCTTGCGGGTCGCCGCGCCTTTGGCGGCGGCCTCTTTCAGTTCACCGCGCTTGCGCTTGGTGGCGACCGCTTTGGCGGCGGCTTGTTTCCGGCCGCGCTGCGGATGAACGCCGAGTTCGCGCCACGACGTTTCCGAAAGATCGACGTCGTAATATTTCGCAGCCTTCTCGATGTTTGCGAAGGCCAGAGCGCGATCGTCGTCGGAGGCGTCGATGACTTGATCGAACCGAGCGACCGCATTGCGGACATGCTTCGCGTCGGTCAGCGGTTCCTTCCGCTGCTTCGGAAAAGCAAAGACGGTGTCCGGCAGGTCGCTTTGCGCAGTCAGCGTTCGATGCGCCTCGTGAGGCTTCCAAGTCGTTTGCATTTGGACCTCCTGCTGCAATCGAAGGCGATCGATCGTACCTTGCGATCTGTCCAAAAGAATGTTCTTAGAGGCTGGTCCTGCGCCTTGAGGGCCGACGCAAAAGCATTGCCGCCTCAGGACGGGAGGCGCGACCGCTCTTCAACCGCATGAGCGACGACCAACTCGCGGCGCCCGCGCGCCGCGACGCTCTTCCCCTCGCTGACCTCCAACTCGTCCGGGACCGCCATCAGCCGCATCAGGTCCCCTGAGATCACCAAACGGCGATTGATGGTCTTGCAATATTCGCAGAGCCGCGCCGCGACGTTCATCGTGTCGCCGAAATAGGCGAGCTGGCGCTTGGCGTCGCCGCATTCGCTGACGACGACCGCCCCCGCGTGGATTCCGGCCCGGAACGCGGGAACGACGCCGAACTCGGCCTCATAGCCGGGCGCGAGGGCGGCGATCTTGCGCTCGATAGCGAAGAAGCATGCGATGCAGCGCGCGTTGCGGGCCGGATCGTCCGTCACCGGCCAGCTGACGATGACCTCGTCGCCGACATAGGCGTGGACGGCGCCGCCGAAGTCGCCAATCGGCTCGTCGATGTCGAAAAAGAAGCGGGTGATGAGATCGTGAACCCGCAGTTCGCCCATCGCCTCGGCGAGATGCGTCGAATTGGCGAGGTCGAGGAACATGACGATCAGCCGGCGCCGGGAGGGACGATGGTAAGTTCCCAAAAGAACGCTCGTGAGAAGCGCGCCTCCGACGAGCCGCCTCGTCTCGACCACAACGCCGACGACCAGGGAGAAGAAAAAGCCGAGGAGGACGATCCTCGGCAGAACGACGGTCAGCCATTCCCAACTGAGCCAGTTGAGATGGTACCGCTCCCAGTAAAGCAAGAACTGCAGCACGAGGCCGACCACGATCAGGACGGCGGCCATGACGAGCGCCCGGACGACGACTTCGCCCGCCAGCGGCAGCCGCCGCAGCGCCAAGCCCAATCGGGACCGTGCGCCCGACGCGAACCAAGCCTGCACGGCCAGGACGGCGATGGTGACGCCCACGCCCTGAACTCCGCTGCGAACGAAGTTGCCCAGGTCTCGTTCGCCGGCCGGATCGAAAAGAAAGCGGTACGCGACCCCGACCGCGAAGCCTGCGATCACCGAGCCCGCGACAAGTCTGGTCTGCCGCGCGGCGGTCCGCAAAAAGATCGATCGGCCCTTGGCTTCGGCGGCGCTCGCGAGCCTCGCCGTGCCCTGAGCTCTGCCTCCATGATCCAGACGAGACGCCATGAGAGGATGTTAGCATCGCCGGCCCGCCCCGCCGAGGCGATGGAACATGGGGGACGCGAGTTGCGCAATCATCGTGTTCGGAAATAACATCGTCATATCGGGAGCGTCGCGCTCCGCGGAGGGGGATATGCCGAGGGTCAGCTGGCGAGTTCGCGGCGCTCTGGCGTTCTGCGGGCTCGCGCTCGGGCTGGGATGGCCGACGGTGCTTACGCCCGCGCGCGCCGCAGACTGGACCACATGCAAGTATTTCAGCCAGCTCCCCGACGATTGCGCCCGCGCGCAAGAGCGCAAGTTCGGTAATCTGCGCAACTATCGCTACGTCGAAATCGATCTCTTCGCCAGGGACGCTCTGAAGCAAGTCCTGTACGTCAGCATCTACAACACGACCGGCCTGAACGGCGGCGACAATTCGCAAGACTCGGCGCCGACGTCGCTCACGGCGAAGCTGGACCCGAAGAAGATCGCCAAACAATACCAGGCGCTGCTCGTACGCGCGAGCCCTCCTCGCTACTGGACCTTGGATTGGTTCACCGATCGGGTCGGCGCCGTGCGGAATTTCGACGGGCTCGACGCGGCCTGGATGGGAAACAGCCAGGCTCCCGGTTCCGCGATCTCCGCCAAGCCGGGCGCCGAGGCCTATCGCACTACGCTTGCTGCGAGAACCTCGATCGAAGGCTTCAAGAAGGGCTCGGAGGTCTATCTGCTCGACGATCCCAAAGGGCGCACCTGGGTCATGATCTCCTACACGAACAAGGACATCCCGGGCATGACGATCGACAAGCTCGAAACCGTCGGCGACCTCATCAAGGCGCCGCAGGGATGGAAGTTTCGGACCGCGGTGCTCAAGAAGGACTTGATCCTGGAGCCCAAAAGCGGTTTCGCCGACATCACCCAGGACGACAAGGAGAACCTCTATGATTTGACCGGTCCGGGGCAGAGCAACTTCACGCCGTGATGCGCCCGTCAAACCGAGGCCACATAGGCCCTATACAACTCTCGTTCGGCGCGCATCCAGCCGCTCGGCAACACGACGAGGGGAACGACCCCGATGGTTCGGAGCCATGAGCCGGGTGAGGCCGCTTTCAAATCGGTCCTGCCCGAAGACGTCGATTGGAAGCCGTTCCCGGCGTTCCCTCCCTCGGTCCGCCTCGCCATACTTGTCGGCGAGCCCACGAAGCCGGGTCCCTATGTGATCAGGGTCAAAGTGCCGCACGGCGTGAAGCTGATGCCGCACAGACATCCGGAGGACCGGGTCTATACGGTCATATCCGGCGTCTTCTACATCGGCCTCGGCGATCAGTTCGACGGCGAGAAGGTGAACGCCTATCCGCCCGGCAGCGTCATCGTCCTGCCCGGCGACACCTCCCACTTCCACTGGGCGAAGTCCGGCGAATACGTCACGCAGGTGACGGCGATCGGGCCGCTCGGCATTCATTATCTGAGCTCGAAGGACGATCCGCGAACGCCCGGCTCCGGCTGACACGACGCCGGCCGCGCTTTTTTCTTTGCCTCTCGCTGTCGAAACGGGCGATCCTCAACCGTCTTTGTCTCGAGCGCGGCGCTTCACGCCGCGCTCTTCAAAGGAGCGTGAGAGATGCAGTACCTGCTGATGATTCATGGGGACGAAAAGGCGATGCAGTCGGCCTCCAAGGACGACATCGGTGCGATGTTGGCCGCCTACGGCGCCTACACCAACGCGATGAAGGAAGCCGGCGTCCATGTCGCCGGCGAGCGACTGCAGCCGAGTTCGACGGCGACGGTGGTGCGCGCCAGCAACGGCAAGACCCAGGTGCTGAACGGCCCCTACGCGGAGGTCAAGGAGCAGCTCGGTGGCTACTATGTCATCGAGGCGCCCGATCTCGACGGCGCGATCGCCTGGGCCGCCCGCTGCCCCGGCGCCCAACGCGGCGCGATCGAGGTGAGGCCGATCTGGCCGATGTGAGCGCCCACGATCGTAGCTCGGCGCGCGCCGCCGCCGCCCGGGCGGCGCGCGAAAGCTACGGCAAGCTTGTGGCCTATCTGGCCGCGCCGAGGCGCGACGTGCCCGGCGCGGAGGACGCGCTCGCCGACGCCTTCGCCGCCGCGCTCAGCGTCTGGCCCAGGAAGGGCGTGCCGGCCAATCCCGAAGGCTGGCTCGCCACGACCGCCAGGCGCCGTCTCATCGACGCCGCGCGCCGCCGCCGCAACGCCGACGCGGCCTCCGACGCGCTCGCGCTGATCGAGGAGGAGCTGAGAAACGCGGAGGCGGAGACCTCTATCCCCGACCGGCGCCTCGCGCTCATGTTCGCCTGCGCTCATCCGGCGATTGAGGAAGCGATCCGAGCACCTTTGATGTTGCAGACAATTCTCGGCCTCGATGCGGCGGCGATCGGCTCGGCCTTCCTCGTCTCGCCGGCCGCGATGGGGCAGCGCCTTTCGCGCGCCAAGGCGAAGATCCGTCTCGCCGGCGTGCCGTTCAAAATCCCCGAACAGGAGGACCTGCCCGAACGTCTCGGCGCGGTGTTGCAGGCGATCTACGCGGCCTTTTCGCACGGCTGGGCGGAAGCCTTCTCCGACGACCCGCGCGGCCGCGATCTCACCGAGGAAGCGATCTGGCTCGGCCGGGTCGTGGTCGCGCTCGCAGCCGACGAGCCGGAGGCTAAGGGACTTCTGGCGCTGATGCTCTACGCGCATTCGCGCCACCGAGCGCGGCGCGACGCGGCCGGCCGCTATGTGCCTTTGAGCGAACAGAACGCCGCGCTCTGGGACTTGGCCGCGATCGACGAGGCCGAGCAGCTCCTGCGCTCAGCAAGCGCTGCGCGGACGCCCGGACGCTTCCAGATCGAGGCCGCGGTCCAGTCCGTCCACGCCGCGCGGCGGCTCACGGGAGCGACCGATTGGCCGGCGATCGTCGAGCTTTACGACGCGCTTATCGCGCTGACCGGCTCGCCGGTCGTGGCGGTCAATCGCGCCGCGGCGACGGCGCATACGCGCGGGGCCGAAGCGGGACTGGCGCTGCTTGAGGAGGTCGGCGCGGCAGGCGAGCTCGATGGTTTCGAACCCTACTGGGTCGCCAAAGCCAATCTCTGCGAAAGGCTCGGAGACAAGGACGAGGCGCGGCGCGCCTACGACCTCGCGATCGGCCTCCAATCGGACCCGGCCGCCCGCGCCTTCCTGATCGAGCGGCGGGCGGCATTGGGGTGAGGCGCCTTCAGCCCTTCGACGCCGCCTTCGCTCCGCTTTCGTGGACGCGCGAGCAATTCGGTTTCCGCCTCGCGCCGCCACAGATTCGGATAGGTCTCAATAAACCCGTCCGAAGCGATCTCTAGCAGACCTTCGTAAGAGACGGTCGGGGCGACATAGGCGTATCGCGTCTCGTCGAGGCGTTCGTAAACCTGAGGCAATTCCGTCAGGGTCGCCTCGTCGAGATTGAACCACGCGGCGGGAAGGCTGACCTTCTCGCCCACTTGCGGCGCGGCTCGCCTGAGTTGCAGCAGGTTGGTCGCGGGCGTGAAACTGAGGTCGAGATCCAGCAAATGCGCCAGGCCCTCGATCGCGACGCCGTTCAGACGCCAACGGTCGGCCTCGCGGCGAATGTCGCAGTCGATCGACCGGCGCCCCGCAAAGCCGGTCACGTTTCCTCGGATCGTGTTCCAATGCCGATCGGCCGCGACCGAGTAGGCGATGCTCGCCGGGCCCGCGTCATCCAAGAACACGGCGACGCCGCTCAGGAGCCAGCCGTCGCCGTGAGGACGCAGAAAGGCGGCGTCGTGTCCGGGCCGATCCAGCCGCCGCCACAGGGCGTTCATGTCAAACCCCCGCGAGCGGGTACGGCCGCCCCTCGAACACTTCGCCGTGATAGCCCTTCTCCCCGATCAGTTTCGCGAGCGGCCCGCGCACGTCACCGGTCTGGCGGAGCCGCGCGATCACGCGCTCGAAATCCCACTTCGGCCGCCAGCCGAGTTCGGCCCTCGCGAGCGCATTGTCGTACACGCGGTCGATGCTCGGGAACATGCGCCAGCCGCGGCTCGCGTATTCCTCTTCCCATGCCGTCGCGCGCTCGCGCAGAACCGCCGGCGCGTCGAGGCGAAGGCGTTTAAGGTCCTCGCGGCGAAACGGCGTCGTGGCGCTGATGATATACCTCGCGAACCCGAGCGAAGGCGCGCGCTCGACCGCGAGCAGATGGGCGTCGACCACGTCCTCGATGGCGACGCGGCGGAACAGGAACTCGTTCGCCTTGGCATTGTCGTCCGCATAAGCCGCCCGCATGTCCGGGTCGTCATCGGGTTCCGGAAAGAACCGCGAGGTCCTCAGGATCACTGAGGCGAGGCCTTCGTTGCGGCTGAAAAGCCGGCAGAGATCCTCGGCCGCCGTCTTGGTGACGCCGTAGATGTTCTTCGGAACGGGCACGACGCTTTCGTCGATCCAGGCCGCGGGCTGACCGGGCGCAGGCTTGAGGGCGTCGCCAAAGGCGCTGGTCGTGCTGGTCATGACGAAGCTTCGGACGCGGGCGCGGACGGCCTCCTCCAACATGACCAGCGCGCCGCTCACGTTCGTCTCGACGAATTCCTCCCGCCCGTGCGTGCCGACATGCGGCTTGTGCAGCGTCGCGGCGTGCAGCACGGCGTCGACGCCCTCCATTGAGTGCGCAACGCAGTCGCGGTCGGCGATCGAGCCGACGACGTCGGTGAACGGCCCGGGAAGGATGTCGAGCCCCCGCGCCGCGCGCCCCGAGCCGCGCAAAGTCCGCATCAAGGCTTCGCCGAGATGCCCCGAACTGCCGGTGACGAGAAAAGTCATCGGCGCAGCATAGCTTGTAACGGACCGTCGGCGCGAGCTTTGACCCAAAAACGCCGTCGAATGGGTTGATGTCGGCAACTCCCGGGCCGCATGGAAGGGCGTTTTCGGATGAATTCGGAACGTCAGACCGCCTATAAGTGGTTTATCAGTTAGCTTGGCTGAGGCTGGCGGCGGTGGACGATGAGGGTGGACGACGAGAATTGACGGTTACGACGCCTGATCTCCCCCCTTCCCGCGCCGGCTCGCTGCCGCTTGTCGGCGGTAGCCTTGCGCTTGATTTCGTCAACACGGAGTCCGGGCGGGGGTTTCCCTCGCATCAGAACCACTTGCGAACGGCGATCGATGTTCTGGACTGGCTGGCCCACGCCGACGCGCTCTCGCCCGAGTCCATGTCCTGGCTCATGCGCGAAGCGTCCCGGCGTCCCGATCTCGCGCACGATCTGCTCACGAGCGCGATCGCCTTGCGTTTCGAAATCCACGAGGTCGGCGCCGCCATCGGCCGCGGTCTCGCGCCGCCGGAAGCCGCGCTGAAGCGCCTCTCGACATCGTACGCCCGTTGTATCGATAGCGGCCAGCTCGCGCCGGACGGCCGCGCATATGGCTGGCGCTGGAGCGTTCGCGACTCCCCAGTCGAAGCAGCGCTTGGTCCAATCGCGCTCGCAGCGGTCAAGCTCTACACCGAAGGCGATCTCAGCCGCGTCAAGGAGTGCGGCGGCTATGCCTGCGGCTGGCTCTTCTATGATAGGACCAAGAACAATCGTCGCCGGTGGTGCGAGATGGAAGTCTGCGGCAATCGCGCTAAGCAGCGGCGGTTCGCAGCAAGGAGGCGCGGAGATTGATCCGGCTCCTCTTGGCCCTGCTTGCTGTCGCCCTTGTCGCCGGGTGTTCGGCGGAGCTCGAAACCGATCAGGCCCGCCTCTGCCGCATGGCGCTTCCGGCGCTCATGCGGAAGGACGCGCGGATCGCGATCCTCTGGCAAGAGCCCGACGCAGACGGCCGGGGCCTCTCGGTCGGCTTCACGATCGACGAGCCGGGCGAAGACGAGCCTCATACCGCGCGCTGCCGCTTTCGCGAACCCGGCCGCCCGCGCGAATCGCGCGATCTCGCCTCGCTGACCCTGGACGGGCGCGCCCTGTCGGACGCCAAGCTCTATTTCCTGATCCGCTATTGGCTCGCGACGCCGGAGGGACGCGCCGCCGATCCCGCTCCGCTCGGCGACCTCGGCGCGGTTCCCACTTTGCCACGCGGCCTCGTCTACGGGCTCCAGATGGCGGTCGACGGGTTGCCGCTGTCGACGATCTACGCCCTGCTGGCGGCTGCATACTCGCTGATCTACGGGCTGATCGGCCGGATCAACTTCGCCTTCGGCGAGCTCGCCGCAGCCGGCGGCTATGCGACCGCCATGGCGGCGCTTGCGCTCGCCGGAACGCCGCCTGGGCCCTTGCTCGCGATCGCCTTCGTGCTCGCGGCGGCCGTCGCCTGCGCCTGGGGCTTCGCCTCGGCGCGCTGCGTGTTCATACCCTTGCGCCATGCCCGCGGCCAGCCGGTGCTGGTGGCGACGGTCGGCCTCGCCCTTTTCCTCCAGGAGCTTCTGCGTCTCGCCCAGGGCGACCGCTCGAGCTGGATGGCTCCCGTGCTCAACCAGCCGTTCGCGATGGCGCGGGCGGGCGACTTTCTCGCGGTCGCGACGCCGATGACGTTCGTCGTGAGCGTGATCGCGCTTAGCGTCGGCGCCGCGCTCATCGTCATCTTTCGCTGGACGCGGATGGGGCGCGAGTGGCGCGCCTATGCCGACGATCCCTTGGCGGCGGAAATGCTCGGCGTCAGCCCGGCGGCCATGACGGGGCGCGCTTTCGCACTCTCTGGCGCGCTCGCGGGGCTCGCCGGCGCAACCATGACGGCGGCCTATGGGGCGGTCGGCTACGGCCTTTCGGCGACGCTGACGCTGAAAGCGCTCGCCGCGGCGATCGTGGGCGGCATCGGCTCGATCCCGGGCGCCTTTCTCGGGGGGCTCGTGATCGGCGCGGTCGAAGCGGGCTGGTCGGCGGCCTTTCCGATCGACTATCGCGATATTGCAGTCTATGCGCTGCTCGTGATCTTCATCGCGCTCAGGCCCTCGGGGCTCCTCGGAACGCGCGACAGCATAACGCACAACCTGTTCCCACGCCGCCCTTGACTTGGGCCCTTCGCGTCCCACATCCTTGGGCCTCAATCGGGGGCGTCCCCGGAGGTATTTTCCCATGTCCAATTTCACTGCGGCCACGCCGTCGCAGACCATCCGCGCCGACGCGCTGGCAGGCGTGCGCTCACGCCGGATTGTCGCCGTCTGCTTCGATCTCGTCATCGTCAGCGTGCTGGTTGCGCTCTTCTGGATCGCATCCATCGTGCTGACGCTCGGGCTTGCGCTCTTCTTCCTGCCGCCGCTCTATCCGATCGTCGCGTTCTTCTACAACGGCCTCTCCATCTCCGGCCGGAACATGGCGACGCCGGGCATGCGGGCGATGGATCTCGAAATGCGGATGCACGAGGACGGCGCCCGGGTTCCGTTCGTCAACGCCGCGGTGCAGGCCGTGCTCTTTTACGTGAGCTGGTGCTTCCCGCCGATCTTCCTCGTTTCCCTGGTCGATGCCGAGAAGCGCTGCCTGCACGACATTCTGGCGGGCGTCGTCATCGTGAGACGGCTTTGAAACCAACGTCCGCTCCGTCGCGTTGATGGCGCGGCTTCCATGACAACCTTCGAGGAGAACGGGGGACAGCGTGACGAGGGAAGTGCGCGACGCCCCGCAGTTTTATCTGACTGCGCCCTCGCCATGTCCGTACCTGCCGGGCCAGCAGGAACGCAAGATCTTCACCCATCTCGTCGGCAAGCGGGCCGCCTCGCTCAACGATCTTCTGACCCAGACCGGGTTCCGCCGCTCGCAGACGATCGCCTATCGCCCGGCGTGCGAAAGCTGCCGGGCCTGCGTTTCGGTGCGCGTGCTGGTCGACGATTTCCGCCCCAACGACAGTCAACGCCGCGCCGTGCGCGCCAACGCCGACCTTGTCGGGACTTTCGTCCCGCCGAAACCGGCCAACGAGCATTTCGCCCTCTTCCGCGCCTATCTCGACGCGCGCCACCCCGAAGGCGGGATGGCGGACATGTCGTCGCTCGACTTCGCCATGATGGTCGAGGACACCCATATCGACACCCATCTCGCCGAGTATCGCCTTCGCAAGTCGCCCGGCGACAGCGTCGGCGCCGGGCCGCTCTACGCCGTCTGTCTCACCGACCGCCTGGCCGACGGACTGTCGCTCGTCTACTCGTTCTACGCCCCCCATCACGCGCGCCGCTCGCTCGGCGCCTACGTGATCCTCGATCATATCGAGAAGGCGCGCCGTCTCCACCTGCCGCACGTCTATCTCGGCTATTGGGTCGAAGGCTCGAGGAAGATGGGCTACAAGGCCGCCTACCTGCCGCAAGAGCGCCTCGGCCTGCATGGCTGGAGCCGGGTCGACCGGTAGCGGGCGGAGCCATGCTGTTGATGCTCGGTTACTATGGACACATGCATCTTTATATGAATGGGGAAAGATGCAAGTGTCACCGTAATCCCCCGAACACGAATTTGCGCGGGCCGATTTCCCTCAATCCGGCTACAACGTGCACCGGCTTTCTCGCGACGTGACGCAATTGCTTTTGCATTCCGCGTCGCTCCCCTCGCGCGATATTGAAGGGGCGGCGGATTGGATGATGAAGACCATAGCCAGTTCGTCAAAAGCTCCGGCCATGATTGGCTAACCGCAGCGCGGGAAACCGGCTGCCAGACGCGCGTCTGAAGGGAAGGAGCGGCAAAAGATACGCGCTCAAAAGTGGGGCCCCGCGCCCGCAGAAGGGGTCGGCTGGGCGCGGGGCATTCGCCGTGCGTTCAAGGCTCGGGGCACAGGAACTCTGACCGCGCGACTGCTGTGAGGATGCCCCTGCGGCACACTTCGTGACGAGTAACATATGTGCGGAGGGGACGGACGAAACCGACCCAGAATGTTCTGTTTTCGCTGGATAAGTGGCCGTCGACGCCGTGTTCTTTTACACAACTTAAATTCAGCAGCGCCCAGACCGCCGCAGATCGGGTTTCGCGAACGTCCTGATATGCAATGCTTTTGCGGTGCATCCTACGCAGTGTCAAAACTGTGGCGTGGATATGAAAAAACTGTGGCAAGAGATTGAGGTTCTGTTAGTTTCCGCCGGCCGGGCTGTGGGGCAACCGCAAGGGCCGCTGGCATAGGGGGTCTGATGGCTCCGCTGGCGAAGGTCAGCGGAGCCATCTTTCGGCCAGCAAACATTCTTTTCTCCGTTCTCCCGTCGACCGCCACACGCCTGCGGACATCTGCGGACCACGCTGCGCGGCGTTTGACTTCGCGCTCCGCTATTGCGGCAGTCAAAAGCCGGTTGTTCGTCTGTAATGAATGGTTCCGGAATGATATGAGTTCAGTGTTCGCCGCTGTTTTAGTATCTTATTGGGAGAGCTCGGTGTTCTCGTGGATGGCCGGGTCAAGCCCGGCCATGACGGGGAAACTCGAAAGGCTGTCCTGCGACCAACCTTGCCAACAGCTAACCCTATAAGCGCCGGACATTTGCTTCCGAAAAGTCGAAGGGCGTGCTAAGGTTTCTGCATGACCCGCGAAACGTCTTCTCCGGACATGAAAGCTCGGGGCCAAGCTCGTCCCAAGGCGAGGCGCCGCGCGCCTCGAGGACGAGGAGGGGAAGAGAAAAATTTTTTTCGGAAATTCGCCCGTAACCCATTGAAAAGGCTAGATTCGGACGAGAAAATCCAAGGAAATCCAAGCTTTTCCAACCCCCGTTTGGCCCCTTTTCGCTCTTAAACGGACGCCCGCCAAGAAAATCCAAATCGGAGCGCCCTAACTTTGGCCGGCGCGACGCCGTGCGATCGTCTTGAGCACCGCCTCCGCGGCGTGGGCGCTCGGGGGACGTCCGTCGGTGAGGCCCATGAGCGCGTCGAGCCGGGCGAGCGCGTGGGCCTGCGCTTCGCGCGAGGGGCCGTCGCGCATGAGGTCGGCGAGCGCCGCGCCGAGTTCGGCCGGCGCGCATTGGCGCTGCAGCTTCTCGGGGATCGGGCGGGCGCCGAGGATCAGGTTCGGCAACAGGATCGAGGGAACCTTGATGAGGTATTTGAGCTGCTCCTCGACGATCCCGACCTTGTAGGCGCCGACCATGGGCACGCCCGCGAGCGCGAGTTCGAGCGTCACCGTGCCCGAGGCCGCGAGCGCCGCTCGGGCTGAGCGGAACGCCTCGAACTTTTGCGGCTCTCCAAGGACGACGCGCGGGTCCTGGCGCCAGAGCGCGGCTCCGGCGCGGACTTCATTCTCGATATGCGGCAGGGTCGGCAGGACGGCTGTGAAGGGCCCGACCGCTTCGTGCAAGACATCGAGCGCGCCGCCGAACACGCTCATAAGCCTTCGGATTTCGGATCGCCGCGAGCCCGGCAGAACGACCACGAGCGGAGGTTCGGCGTTGCGGCGCCGCGCCTCGTCCGCGTTGGGGCGCAGGTCCGCGAGACGCTCGATCAGCGGATGGCCGACGTAGACGCAGCGCGGGCCGGAAAGACGCTGATAAGCCTCGGGCTCGAACGGCAAGAGCGCGAGGACACAATCGACATAGGCGCGCATCGCCTTCGCCCGACCGGGCCGCCACGCCCAGACGCTCGGGCTCACGTAATCGATGATCGGCAAGGCCGGCAGCGCCTTGCGCACGCGCCGCCCGACCCTGTGGGTGAAGTCGGGGCTGTCGATGATGACGAGCGCGTCGGGCCGCGCCGCAACAATCGCCTCGGCGGTCTCACGGATGCGCCGAAGAATTGTCCGCAGCCGCGCCAGCACCGGCAGGAGCCCCATGACCGCGATGTCGGCGATCGGAAACAGGCTCGTCAGCCCCTCCGCCTCCATCGCCTCGCCGCCGACCCCAAAAAACGCGACGTCGCCGCGCGCTTGCTGAAGCGCGCGCATGAGCTTGAAGCCGAGCTGGTCGCCCGAGTGCTCGCCCGCGACGAGCGCGATCCGCAACGGGCCCGTCACACCGGAAAGCCGTGGACGAAGAGGCCGGCCGCGTCCGCTTCCCGGCCAACGCGCTCGCGCTCGGCGATCATGACGCGCCTCGCGGCGAGCGCGACGCCGCGCAGCTGCGCCCTTGCCACGCCTTCAATGGTTTTCGGTCCGATCGCCGGCATGTCGAGCCGCAGATCCTGCCCCCGCTTCGGCGCCTTGACGAGCACGCCCGCCGGGCCCTTGAAGCGCAGCCGCGCGCTCCCGCGCATCTCCGCCACGCGCATGAGCATCGCGTCCGTTCCCTCCGCCGCTTCGATCGCGAGGACCCGGGTCCCGGCGACGACAGCGCCCTGCCCTGCGTCGAAGTCGGAGAGCGCGTCGAGAAGCTTCGCGCCGAAGCCGATGTCGTCCTCGTCCTCAGGCGTTGCGCGGCGGGCGCCTAAAGGCCCGGGCGGCGCCACGAGACGCGGCGCGACCTCATGCGCGCCAAGGACGCTGACGCCCTCGCGCTCGAAGATCGCGGCGAGGCCGACGAGGAGGCCGTTGTCGCCGCGGCGGAAAAGCTGGGCAAGCTCGGCGGCGCGCTTGACCGCGCCCCAGTCGAGCCTCAGATCGGCGAGCTCGGGCCGGGTCATCGCGCCGACCATCACGATCTCGCCGATCGCGCGCTCACGCAGCGCCGCGAACAGCTTGCCGACCTCGCCCATGCGCAGCCAGACATGCGGATATTGCTCCATCCCTGCGTCGGACGAGCCGATGACCCCGATGAGGAAGGGGGCGCGGCCGGCGGCGGAAGCGTCTGCCGCGACTTCGAGGGGGAAGGCCCCGGCGCCGCAGAGAATCGCCAGGGGCGCGGCGCTCGCTTTTCGCGCCGAGCTCTCGGTCACGCCTCGTCGTCCCTGGCGGCGCGCGGAACGCAGACCGCCCGGTCGCCGCCCTGCCGGAGGAACGTGACGATCTGCCACACCGCCTCCTGATCCGGGAAGGCCTCGGCGACGTCGTCCACGCGCTCCTTTAGCGTGCCGGCGCCGTTGAACAGCATCTTGTAGGCGCGGCGGAGCTCGTGGATCGCCTCGTGCGAGAAGCCGCGCCGCTTGAGGCCGACGAAATTGAGGCCGGCGAGGGACGCGCGGTTGCCGAGCGCCATGCCGAACGGAATGACGTCGTGCTCGACCCCCGCAAGGCCGCCGATGAAAGAATGGCCGCCGATGCGGACGAACTGGTGCGCCGCGGCGCCGCCGCTCAGAATCGCAAAATCGCCGACCTGCACGTGGCCCGCGAGCATCACGTTATTGGAGAGGATGACGCCTTCGCCGATGCGGCAATCGTGCGCCACATGCGCGTTCGCGAGAAAGACGCTGCGCGGGCCGACGATCGTCTCCGATCCTCCGCCTTCCGTCCCCGGGTTCATCGTCACGCCCTCGCGGATGAGGCAATCCTCCCCGACGATCAGCCGCACCGGCTCGCCGCGGTACTTGAGGTCCTGCGGCGGGTGGCCGATCGCGGCGAAAGGAAAGATGCGCGTGCGGGCGCCGATCGCCGTGTCTCCGGCGAGGCTCACGTGCGAGACGAGCCGCACGCCCTCGCCGAGTGCGACCTTGGGGCCGACATGACAAAAAGGGCCGACGACGACGTCCCCGCCGAGCCGCGCGCCGTCCTCGACGACCGCGCTCGGATGGATGCATGCGCTCATTCGCGCACCAGCATCGCGGACACTTCGGCTTCGCAAACGAGCGCGCCCTCGACCTTCGCCTCGCCGCGGAACCACCACATGTTGCGCTTCTTGGCGACGCGGGTCATGTGGAACCTGACCTGATCGCCGGGCACGACCGGCTTCCTGAACTTCGCCTTGTCGATGGTCATGAGATAGACGACGCTCGGCGCGCTGGCGCCCTCCTGCGCGGCGACGCACATGGCCCCCGCGGTCTGGGCCATCGCCTCCAGCATCAGCACTCCGGGCATGACCGGCCGGCCGGGAAAATGCCCCTGAAAATGCGGCTCGTTCACCGTCACGTTCTTGATGCCGACGCCGTATTCGTCGCCGCGCGCGTCGACGATGCGGTCGACGAGCAGAAACGGATAGCGGTGCGGCAAAAGCGTCAAGAGCTTCTGGATGTCGTAGCTCTCGAACACCCGGCTGGTCGTCTCGTTCATGCCCACCCTCTTTTTTTCAGGCATTGGCTCCAAATCCATTTGTCCTAATCCGATTTGCCTTCCTCGCCGGCTTTTCCCGCCGCGAGCTTCTTCAAGACCGCCACCTCGCGGAAAAACTCTCGCACGGGCTTCGCCGGCGCTCCGGCCCAGCGCTGCCCGGGAGGAATGTCGGTCATGACGCCGGCGGCCGCCGCGACCCGGGCCCCGGCGCCGATCCTCAGATGGCCGGCGATGCCGGCCTGCCCTCCGAGAGCGGCGAAGTCGCCGATCACGCTCGATCCGGAAACGCCGGATTGCGAGACGAGAACGGCATGGCGGCCGATGATAACGTTGTGGCCGATTTGAACCAGGTTGTCGATCTTCGCCCCCTCGCCTATCACGGTGTCGCGGTTTGCGCCGCGGTCGATCGTCACGCCCGCGCCGATTTCGACGTCGTCCTGGATGATGACCCGACCGATCTGCGGGACCTTGAGGTGCCCCTTGGCGCCGAGCGCGAAGCCGAAGCCGTCCTGGCCGATCCGCGCGCCGGGATGAATGATCACGCGGTCGCCGATCAACGCGGCGAGGATCGTGGTCGAGGCGCCGATCGCGCCGTCACGGCCGATGCGCACCTCCGGCCCGATGACCGCGTTGGGGCCGATGATCGTGCCCGCGCCAACCTCGGCGCCGCGTCCGATCACCGCGCCGGGGTCGACGATCACGCCCGGCTCGAGGCGCGCGGAGGCATGGACGAACGCGGCTTCGGAGACGCCGCTCTCCTCGAAGACGGACGCCGGCTTGACGGCGCTCGGGAAGAGCTTCGCCATCACCAGGGCCATCGCTCGGTAGGGTTCGGGGGTAAGGAGAACCGCGCAACCCAGCGGGGCTGCTCCGGCATATCGCGGCGCAGCGAGCGCGGCCGTGGCGCGGGTCGCCTTGAAGGCTTCGAGATATCGCGGATTCTCGAGGAACGTGAGGTCGCCGTCGTCCGCCTGATCGATCGCCGCCACATCGCGAATGACGCGGCCGGCGTCGGCCTCCAAAGCCAGCGTCGCGCCGCACCAGCTTGCGACCTCGGCGAGCGAAGGCGCCGAACTCGGCGGAAAGAAGCGGATCTTGGCCAAAGAATCGATTCCGTCGGATCCGACGGCGGGCGCGCCTCGCAGCGAGGCCGCCCGCTTTCGTTAAGAACGGGCAAGCCGCCTAGAAGGTCGCGCCGCCCGAGAAGTTGAACACCTGCGTCTGGTCGTACTTGCCCTTCGACATAGGCACCGCAAAGTCGAAGCGGATCGGCCCCATCGGGGACGCCCAGATCAGGCTCGCGCCGACCGCGGTACGGATCATGTTCGGGTCATAGACCTTCGCGCAGCTCGGCTGGGTGATCAGGATCACGTTCGACACCGGGCAATAGGTGTAGCCGAGAAAGTTTGTGAAGTTGGTCTGTCCGCCGTAGCCGATCAGGTTGCCGGCGTCGACGAAGAGACCGCCCCGCAACCCGATTTCTTTCGGAAGGCCGAAAATTGGGAAGTCCACTTCGGCGGATGCGCCGTAGTAGCTCGATCCTCCGAGCGAAGCGCCCTGGATGTTGCTGTAGCTGGAGATATCGCGCGGACCGATGCCGCCGGGGGCAAAGCCGCGCACCAGCGACGGACCCAGCATGAAGTCATTGATGATGTCGAGCGGCTTCGACCCGAACCCGTTGATCTGGCCACCCTGCAGATGAACGATCCCGATGAAGTCCTCCGTGATCGGATGGTACCAGCGCGCATCGAGCGTCTCGCGAATGAAGTCGGACTGGCCGCCGAGGCCGGCGAAGTCCTGCTTGTAGGTCGCGAAGAAGCCGGTGGTCGGGTCTTTGCGGCTATCAAGATTGTTGTAGAGCAAGGAGAAGCCGGCCAGCGACGTCACGATGTCGCCCTGCGCGGCCGCCTGCTTGATTTCGACCGGCGCTTCGCCGTTGGTCAAGCAGTTGATGAACGGCGTCGGAGTGACGGGGACGACGGTGCCGCCCGGGTACCACGGCTGGTCGGGGCCTGAGCAGTCGTCATAGGGGGCGGAGCTGGTGTTCGGAATCGTGATTTTCGACTCATACAGCGCGTAGTTCGGCTGGAAGACCAGATCGTCGGTCACCGGCACCCCGAGACGAAGGGTGACGCCCGTCGTCCAGTTCTGGTAGAGCGCGTACTGGTTGTTGCTGTTCACCTGGTGGTACACGTCGAAGCCTGCGGCCAACCGTTGGCCGAGGAAGTAAGGCTCGGTGAACGAGGCCTTCCAGCCCTGGGTATACTGGCCGTCCGTAACGCTCAGGCGAACATATTGGCCGCGGCCGAGGAAGTTCGTCTCGGTGTAGGCGAGCTCGGCCACGATGCCCTGGGTGGTGGAATAGCCGCCGCTGATGCTGATCGAGCCGGTCGGCTGGTCCTCGACCTCGACGACCACGATCACGCGGTCGGGCGTCGAGCCCGGCCGGTTCGAGATGTGAACCTTCTTGAAGTAGCCCAGGCTGTTGAGGCGGCGCTCGGCTTGCTCGATCAGCACGTGGTTGTAGGGGTCGCCTTCGCCGATGTCGAATTCGCGGCGAATGACATAGTCGCGCGTGCGCGTGTTCCCGACGATGTCGATCCGCTCGATGTAGACCTTCGGGCCGTTGTCCACCGAGAAGTTCAGCGCAATCGTATGGTTAATCTCGTCGCGCTCGCCGTGCGGACGAACATCCGAGAAGGCGTAGCCCTGAGTTGCGACGGCGCGCGTGATCGCTTCGACCGATTTGTCGACCGCGCCGGCGTCGTAGACGTCGCCCGGCCGCAAAGACACGTATGAGAGCAGCTGCTGCCCGTTGACTTTCGGAACGTGCGAATCGACGGCGACGCCCGAGACGCGGTACTGCGGGCCCTCCTCGAGAGTGATCGTGATCACGTAGCCCGGCGGGTTCTGCTGATAGACGACGTCGGTGCTGACGATGTGGAAATCGGCGTAGCCGTTCTTCATGTAGTAGCGCCGGATCGCCTCTTCGTCCGACGCCAGACGATCAGGGTCGTAGACGTCGGTGTTCTTGAACCAGGAAAGGAAATTTTGGGTGCTGGTCTCCATCAGATTGCGCAGGCGGTAATCTGAAACGGCGTGGTTGCCGACGAAGCGGATCTCGCGGATGCCGGTCTTTTCGTGCTCGTCAATGGTGAAGACAAGGTCGACCCGCCCGTTCGGCAGTTGAACGAGCCGCTTGGTCACGGTTGCTTCGTTGCGGCCGTATTTCTTGTAGGCGTCCTTGATCCGTTGAATGTCCGCCTCGGCGGTCGCCTCGTTGTAGACCGTGCCGGGCTTGGACTGCACCTCGACCTCGAGCTGATCCTTCTGGATTGTGCGATTGCCCTCGAAAGCGACGCGGTTGATGATCTGGGCGCCGCCCGCGAGCTCGACTACGATCCTGCCGTTCTCGACCCTCGCGCTCACTGAAGAATAGATCCCTGTCGCCTTGAGATCGTCGACGCCGCGCTGGACGGACGCCGGGTCTGTTCCGGTGAAGTACGGCTTGAGGGACGAGGGGTCGACATGGGTGTTCCCCTCGACCACGATCTGCTGCGCAAAAGCGGGAGACGCCGGAATCAATAGGCCGAAGCCGAAAACCACCGCGAGGACCAGTGCGCCGAAGAAGCCGCGAATACGTTGCACGCGAATACGTTGCATATGACCCATAGTCCCTCTTCGCGCCCGGGCGGCGAACGACTCGCCCGCGCCGCTCAAGCCCGACCTCTTAGTCTTTTCCGCAAGCGCCCTGGCGGCGTCCGGCGTTCGACGCCGTTAGGCGCAGCGTCCAGCCCCTCGCCCCGCGCAGAGGGGGCCGGCGCGATGAACGGCGTTTTACAATTTTGAGCCACTCCTGCAAACCTTTATTCGGCAACACTACGCCATTTCCTGACGGCGTTGCCGTGAGGACACGGAATCATGGTCGACGGTTCGTTAATAGCCGTCGTTAAACAGGCGCAGGATGTCGCGTGGTCAATAGCCGTTGGTGAACAGGCGCAGGATGTCGTGCGAAGTCGTAAACACCACCAGCGCCGCGACCAGTGCGATGCCGATCCGCAGGCCGATCTCCTGCATGCGCTCGCTCAACGGCCGTCCAAGGACCGCCTCGCAGGCGTAAAACATGAGATGGCCGCCGTCGAGAAGGGGAATGGGCAAGAGGTTCATGAACCCGACGGAAACGGAGAACCATGCCGCGAGGCTGAACAATTCCCACAGGCTGATCTTCGCCATTTCGCCCGCCATCTGCGCGGCGCCGATCAGGCCCGACACCTGATCGGCCAATTCCCGCCCGGCGAAGACGCCGCCGATATAGACCGTGGTCGCCTTGACGATGAACCAGACCTGCCCCGCGCCCCAGGCCGCGCAGGTCGTCGGACCGCAGCTTTCCACCTGAACGTCTTTGGGATTCGCAGATGAGGCCAGACCGAGATGGCCCATGCGTCGCTTGCCGAAGACGCCCTGGTCGACCACCGTCACTCTCGGCGTCGCGGTCAGGGTCACGTCATGGCCGTCCCGATCGACCACAAAGGTCATCGGCAGGCCCGTGCTCATCAGGGTCGCTTCCTGCAGGGCCTCGAAGCTCTTGATCGGGTCGCCGTCGATGGATTTCACGAGGTCGCCGGCCTGAAAGCCTGCCGCCGCGGCCGGGCTGTTCGCCTCGACGCGTCCAATCCGGGCCATGTGCTCGACCCGTCCGAAGGCCATGAACATGCCGGTGAAGATCACGAAGGCCAGGATGAAATTGGCGACCGGCCCGGCGAGGACGATCGCGGCGCGGTTGCGCAACGGCTGACCGGCCAAGGTCAAAGCGCGGTCGACCGACGGATCGGCGGACGCGGCGCTGTCGACGCTCGCCACATTGGCGTCGCCGTGGAACTTGACATAGCCGCCGAGCGGAAGCGCGGCGATGCGCCATCGCGTGCCCCGCGAATCCACCCGCGCGGCGAGTTCACGCCCAAAGCCGATCGAGAACGTGTCGATCTTCACCCCACACCAGCGCCCGACGAGATAATGGCCGAATTCGTGAAAGAACACGATTGCGCTGAGGATGATGATGAACGGGATGACGTACCATCCGAACCAGGAGAGCAGGTCGAACACCGGATTGAACAACGCCATCAACTCCTTCGCGCCGCCTGGCTTTAAATCGCCCGGCAAGCGCTGGACAATGGTTCCGTAGCGTTACAGGACAACCGACTTCAGGCCAAGAGCCGTCGGGTCCGGTCTCCGGCGATATGGTGAACGGAAAGCGCCTGCGCAACGCTTTCGGGCGAAGCCAATTCGCCCGCGCCCTCCATGGTCGTGAGCGTCCGCATCACGAGCCGCGCGATGTCGCAGAAACCGATCCGCCGGTCTAGAAACGCAGCGACCGCGATTTCGTTGGCGGCGTTGAGCGCGGTCGGCGCGCCCCCTCCCTTACGCAAAGCGTCAATGGCGAGACCGAGCGCCGGAAAGCGCTCGAGGTCCGCCTGCTCGAACGTCAGGCGCCCGAGCGCGGCGAGATCCGGCGGCCTGACGCCTGAGGCGATCCGGTCGGGATAGGCGAGGCAATGCGCGATCGGCGTCCGCATGTCGGGGCAGGCGAGGCCTGCGATCAGCGATCCATCCACGAAGGCGATCAGGCCATGCACGATCGATTGCGGATGGACCACCACGGCCAGCCGTTCGGCCGGCAGACCGAAGAGGAAATGCGCCTCGATCAGTTCGAGGCCCTTGTTCATCAGGCTAGCGGAATCGATCGTGACTTTCGGCCCCATGACCCAGTTGGGATGGGCGAGCGCCTCCTCGCGCGTGGCGGCGGCGATCCGGGCGGCGCTCCATTCGCGGAACGGACCGCCGGAGGCGGTGATCGTCATTGTTTCGATCGTGGCGGGATCGCGCGCGCCGATCGCCTGAAAGAGGGCGTTGTGCTCCGAATCCATCGGCAGAAGCTTCGCGCCGGCGCGGCGCGCAGTCTGCATCACCACGGCGCCCGCGCAAACCAGCGTCTCCTTGTTGGCGAGCGCGACCGTCCGGCCCGCCGCGACCGCAGCGTAGGTCGGCTCCAACCCCGCCGCGCCGACGATCGCCGACACGACGAGATCGGCGTCGCTGAGCGCGGCCTCGCGCACCGCCTCGGGTCCCGCCGCAGCTTCGACGCCCGAACCGGCCAGTCCCCGCTTGAGGTCGTCGTAGCCGGCGGGATCGGCGACGGCGGCGAACTTCGCCTTGAGCTCGATGGCGCAACGCGCGAGCGCCAGCCCGTCGCGGCCGGCCGCCACGGCGCCGACCGTGAATTTGCCGGGCGCGGCCGCGATCACCTGCGCGCAGGACCGCCCGATCGACCCCGTCGCGCCGAGGATCGCGAGCCGCTTCGGCCTCACGGCCGCGAGCGCCGCCTCGCGCAGGCGCGGCTGAGCCGCATAAGCTTGTCCAAGCGCGCTCACCATTTGAACAGTCCGCTTGCGATGAAGGAGCCCCTGGTATGGGCGGCCGCGAAGATCGCGGCGAAAGCGGAGGCGGCGACGAAGGCGTCCAGCCGGTCCATCAGCCCGCCGTGGCCGGGGATCAGGCCGCTCGAGTCCTTGACGCCGAAGCGCCGCTTGAGCGCGGATTCGAAGAGGTCGCCGAACTCGGACACGACCGCCGCCGCGAGCCCGAGCCAGAGCAGCCGGTCGATCCGGTCGCTCCATCCAGACAGAAGCAGGCCGAGCGCCGCGCCGGCGATTGCGCCTGCGATCGCGCCGGCCCAGGTCTTGGCCGGCGAAACGCTCGGCCACAGCCTCGGGCCGCCGATCGAGCGGCCGGCGAAATAGGCGGCGACGTCGGCGCCCCAGACGACCGCGAAAAGCCATAAGATCGCCACCAGGCCATAACCGGGACTGGCCCTCAGGAGAACGAGGCTCACGACCAGCGCGCCCGCGTAGAGCGCCCCGACCCCCGCCCAGATCCGCGAAGGGGCTCCCGCCATCCAGCCGACCGCGCCGGCGGTGAGGACGAGCGCGGTAAGCGCGGCGAGCGCGTAATTGTGCATCGCGAACAGCCCCGCCGCCGCGAGCCCCAAGGCGCCGGCGGCGAGCCGCTCGATCAGCCGTTCGCGGCGCACGAGGCGCTGCCATTCCCAAAGCACGATGATCGAGGCGAGCCACCAGAAGACGACGAAGACGATTCCCCCGATCCAGGCGACGACGAGCGCGGCGGCCCCCATGACCACCGCCGCTGCGACGCGAGGCCAAAGGTCCCCGCCGAAACGCGCGCCCGACGCCCGAGGCGCCGGTTCGCTCTTCGCATCCTGGTTCGACGCCATCCGGGCTTTACCCTCACGAGGCCGACATGACCGCCGCGGACTCCGGCGCGCGACCAAAGCGCCGCTCGCGCGCCGCGTACTGATCCAGCGCCGATACAAACGCCGCATCGTCGAAATCGGGCCACAGAACGGGCAAAAAAACCAGTTCCGCGTACGCGGATTGCCACAAAAGAAAGTTGGAGAGCCGCATTTCCCCCGACGTCCGGATGATGAGGTCCGGGTCAGGAAGGTCCGCCGTGTCGAGCCGCGCGGCGATCTCATCGGCGTCGATGGCGCTTGCGTCGAGCCGGCCCTCGCGAACGTCGATCGCGAGCCGCCGCGCCGCCTCGACGATTTCCTGTCGGCCCCCATAGTTGAAAGCCACCGTAAGCGTCAGCCCGCTATTGCCCTTGGTCAGCGCCTCGGCCTCGACGAGCAGGCAAGCGATGTCGGGCGCAAGATTGTCGCGCTCGCCGATAATTCGCACTCTGACGCCGTTTTGGTTCAATTCGGCGAGATCGGTGCGGATGAAGCGCTTCAGAAGGCCCATCAGCATGGCGACTTCGTCGGGCGGGCGACGCCAGTTTTCCGAGGAAAAACTGTATACCGTCAAATAGCGGACGCCGCGCTCGATGGCCGAACGGACGGCTCCGCGCACAGCCTCGACCCCGCGTCGATGGCCCTCGAAGCGCGGCAGGCCGCGCGCCTTGGCCCAGCGGCCATTGCCATCCATGATGATGGCGACATGAGCCGGCACCCTGTCGCCGGCGGGTTTGGAACGTAGAAAAGCCATGCGGGCCCCCCAACCAATCAGGCTCTCGCCTATACCTGCATGATTTCCTTTTCCTTGCCGGCCAGAGAGGCGTCGATCTCCTTGATCGCCAGATCCGTCGCCTTCTGCACCTCGGCTTCGTGGTGCTTCTCGTCGTCCTCGCTGATCGCGTGCTCCTTCAAGAGCCGTTTGAGGATGTCGAAACCATCGCGGCGCACGTGACGCACCGCGACGCGCGCATCCTCGCTGTACTTGTGCGCAATCTTCACCATCTCCTTGCGTCGCTGCTCGTTGAGTTCGGGGATGCGGATGCGCAACATCGTCCCCTCGACGGTCGGGCTGAGGCCGAGGTTCGAGTCGCGGATCGCTTTGTCGACCGCATGCACCATGCTCTTGTCCCAAACCGACACTGAGAGGGAGCGCGGCTCGGGCACGCTGATGGTGGCGACCTGGTTGATCGGCATGCGCTGGCCGTAGGCTTCGACATGCACCGGCTCGAGAAGGCTCGCGCTCGCGCGCCCGGTGCGCAGTCCTCCGAGTTCGTGCTTGAGGGCGGCATGGGCCGCCTGCATCCGGCGTTTCAGGTCTTCAAGATCGAATTTGGGCAACTGCGCCATGTGTTTCCTGCGGGTTCCTCGTTTCCGCGCCGCGCCCGCGCGCTTCCCGCGCCAAAATGCGACCCGGTCGCGATATCTCGTGTCCTAGCGCCCTCATTAGCACAGGATTTGGGCTGTGACAGCGAAGAAAGAAGGCGAACAGCGTCTCACCTTGCGTTCAGCTTCTCAAGCTTCTCGAGCTTGGCGGCTTCCGCCATCGCCGCAAGCGCCGCTTGGCCTTCGGGCTGGATGAGGCCCGCCGACATGATGAGCTTGGCCGCGTCGTCGGCCGAAATCGGCAGCTCGATCACGTCTTCGGCGGCGATGTAAAAAAAGAAGCCGGTCGTCGGATTGGGGGTGCAGGGCATGAACACTGAGACCATCGGCCCCTTGCCCGGGATCGCGCCTGCGATTAGCTCCCCGGGCGCCGACGACAGGAACACGATCGACCAGCTCCCTTTGACCGGAAACTCGACCAACCCGACCTTGCGGAACTGAGAGCCGGACTGGCTGAACACGGTTTCAAACACCTGTTTCAGGCCCTTGTACACGCCGCGCACGAGCGGCATCCGGTCGAGCATCGCCTCGCTGAAGCTCACAAGCGACCGACCGATGATGTTGGCGGTGAGGAAGCCGAGCAGCGCCAGGCCCACGAGCGCGATGATCACGCCGAAGCCGGGAACATGGAACGGAAGATAAGAATCCGGCCAGAGACCCTGAGGCAACCAGGGCTCGACCCAGTTGTCAATCGTGTTGACCACCCACCAAGCGATATAGGCCGTGACCGCGACCGGCCCGAACACCACCAGCCCGGTGAAGAACCATGATCTCAACCGCGCGCCCAGCGAGCGATGGGACGGTAAGGACGGCTGGTCGGCGGACATGGAGCACTCGCTTCGGCGCGCCCAAAAATGGCGGCTCGCCTCGCCGATTGCAAGGCGGGCGCCACAGCCATCCGTCTGAGCCGCCATGATCGCGCCGCGGGAGGCGCCGCCGCTGTTAGCCTTCGTCCCCGGCTTCGAACGCCTCGCACGAGCGCCCGAAGGCCGAAAGCGCATCCTCGAGGTGATTTGGCAGAAGCGGCATCCCGAGCAGGTATTTCCACGTCGGCCCTTCACGGCGATCGGCCGCCGCGTCGACTGCGCTGGCCCAGTCTTCGGGGTCGAAGTCGCCCCGGCCGATCCAGGCGAGCGCGACCAGAGCCACGGCCTCGTCGACGTCGAGATCCCTGATGAACTCGACCAGTTCGCGGCGGACGGACGCGTTGGCCCCGGTCAAAATGGATCGCTCGCCGTCGTCCGTCGGGTTGGAGGCGTCCGGCTCGCTCCCGACGTCCTCGCTCAGACGCTCGCGCGCCTTCTCAATCACGAAGCAGACTTTCGCCGGATTGATCTCGGGCATTGCGCGCTCGCTTGCATCGATCCTGCGCATGGGAATCGCTCTCCTTCGAACGCTTTCATGGCGCCGCCGGGACGCACGCGACTTGCGCCAGGTCAAATAGGTACGGAGAAGCGGCGCTGCCGCACATTGCCGAACCGCCATAGGCACGCCCGCGACGAGAAGCGGGCGGACGCGCCGGCCCTACTCCTCTTCCCGTCTCTGGAAATCCTCGCACGAGCGTCCGAAGGCGGAGAGGGCGTCTTCGAGGTAGTCCGGCAGGAGCGGCAATTCCAGGAGGTATCGCCACGCCGGCGCGTCGGCGTCGCCTCGCTCGCTCGCCGCCCCGACCGCGCGTTTCCAGTCCTCGGGCTCGTAGTCGCCGCGACCGATCCACGCAAGCGCGAGCAGCGCCGAGGTCTCGTCGGCGTCGAGATCTCTCACATATTCGATGAGCTCGCGTCGCATCGAGCCGTTGGCGTCGGTCAGAACAACGCGCTCGTCGTCGTCGGTCGGGTTCGAGGCATCCGGTTCTACGCCGACGTCGGCCCCGAGCAAATCACGCGCCATTTCGATAACGAAGCAGACCTTCTCCGGATTGATCTCGGGCATCGGTTTCTCGCCCGCGTCGATCCTGCGCACCATCTCGTCGCTCCAATTGTTCTATTCCTGCGGGTAGATGCAGGGCGGAAGTCGAGCCCGTCAGTCAGCCGAGCAAAACGCGGGCGGCCTCGGATCTGCTCCCTGAACAAAAGCGGCTCGTTTGAGCGCCCTACTCTACGGTCACCGATTTCGCCAGATTGCGCGGCTGGTCCGCGTCTTTGCCCATGATGACCGCAGTGTGGTAGGCGAGCATCTGAACCGGCGCCGCATAGACGATCGGGGCGAAATTGGCGCTCATTTCCGGCATCGCCAGGAAATGCTCGATCGCGACCGCCGCCTCTTCTGCCGCATGTTTTTCCCCGATCAGCACGAGCCGGCCGCCGCGCGCGGCGACTTCCTGCATGTTGGAGACCGTCTTCTCGAACACCGCGTCGCGCGGCGCGATTACGATGACCGGCATGGCTTCGTCGATCAGCGCAATCGGCCCGTGCTTCAGTTCGCCGGCGGCGTAGCCTTCGGCGTGGATGTAGCTCAGCTCCTTGAGCTTCAGCGCGCCTTCGAGCGCCAGTGGATAGGCGGTTCCGCGGCCGAGATAGAGGACGTCGCGCGCTCGCGCGATCGCATGAGCCAGCGTCTCCACGGCGGGCTCGAGCTTGAGGACGTCCGCCAAGAGCCCGGGCGTGAGCACGAGTTCGCCGAGGAGCCTGGCCTCCGTCGCCTCGTCAAGGACGCCGCGCGCTTTTCCGAGGCCGATCGCGAGGCACGCCATCGCGGCAAGCTGGCAGGTGAAAGCCTTGGTCGAGGCGACGCCGATCTCGGGCCCCGCCAGCGTCGGCGCCTTGGCGTCGGTCTGCCGCGCAATGCTGGAGTTTGGGACGTTGATGACGCCGATCGTCTTCGATCCTCTCTCCTTCACGTAACGCAGCGACGCCAGCGTGTCCGCCGTTTCCCCGGACTGCGAGATCACGATCGTCAGGCCGTTCGGATCGACCGGCGCCTCACGATAGCGGTATTCGGACGCGACGTCGATCTCGACAGGCAGCCTTGCGAACCGCTCGATCCAGTATTTGCCGACAAGCCCGGCCATGTAAGCGGTGCCGCAGCCGATAATCGATACGCGCGCCAGCGTCATCGGATCGACCGGCCAGGCGAACGGCTTCAGCCGCATCGACGCCATGTCGACATAGTGGGCGAGCGTATGGCCGAGGACTTCCGGCTGCTCATGGATCTCCTTGGCCATGAAGTGGCGGTAGTTGCCCTTCTCGGCGAGCAGGCTGCTCGCCGGACTGTGCTGGATGCGCCGCTGGACGGGCTTGCTGGAGGCGTTGCGGATGTCGGCGCGCTCGCGGGACAAGACGACCCAGTCGCCCTCCTCGAGATAGGCGACGCGGTCGGTAAACGGCGCGAGCGCCAGTGCGTCCGAGCCGACGTACATTTCGCCGTCGCCATAGCCGATCGCGAGCGGCGCGCCCTGGCGCGCCCCGATCAGGAGGTCGCCCTCGCCCTCGAACAGGTAGACGAGCGCAAAGGCGCCGCGCAGGCGCCCGAGAGCGGCCTGAACAGCCTCGGCCGGGCGCTTGCCTTGCGCGAGTTCATCCTCAACCACGAAAGCGGCAATTTCGGAATCCGTCTCGGTGACGAACCGATGGCCCTTGGCTGCGAGCTCCTCGCGCAGCGCCTTGAAGTTCTCGATGATGCCGTTGTGCACGACCGCGAGCCGACGCGAGGCGTGCGGATGCGCGTTCGTTTCCGTCGGCTTCCCGTGCGTCGCCCAGCGCGTGTGGCCGATGCCGATCGAACCCGAGAGCGGCGCCGCCGCAAGCTTGGCCTCCAGGTTCTTGAGCTTGCCTTCGGCGCGGCGGCGTTCAAGCCTGCCGTTCTCGAGCGTCGCGACGCCGGCCGAATCATAGCCGCGATATTCCAGGCGCTTCAGCGCCTCGACAATCTCGCCCGCGACCGGTCCCGTCCCGAGAACGCCGACAATTCCACACATTGCAGCCCCCGTTCGAGAGTCATTCCGCCGAAGCAAGCGTTAGGCCAACCGCCGGCGCCGTCACAAGTCACTTTCGGTGAAGAAACGTGAATCCCCCGCCCCGTCGCGGACGAGGAATTCGGCCGCGGGCCTCATGCTCCTCGGCCCGCCGGCAGCGAGGCGCTGTCGAGGAGGCGTTTTCGTCGGAGGGCGTTTTGGGGTATGTGATGGTGTGACTCGAGACGGTCCTCCCAGGTCGCCGCCGCCTCGGAGCCATTATAAGGACCAGCGGAGTAAGGAGCAGCAGACTGCGTATGTCAAACGCGCGCATCGCCGCCGATCCCACTATCATGATGGGTAAGCCATGCATCAAAGGGACGCGCATCACCGTAGAGTTGATCCTGCGCAAGTTGGGCGCTGGTCGCTCGTTCGCGGAGATACTTCAGGCCTACCCCCAGCTTACGGAGGACGATGTACGGGCCGTGTTGACCTTTGCGGCCGATTACCTGCAGCATGAGACGGTTCTCGCCGCCGAGTGATGCGTTTTCTGGCGGACGAAAACGTGTCGCGTTTCGTCGTTGAGGGGCTGCGTGTCGCCGGATTCGACGTGGCGGCAATCGGCGCAATAAATCCGGGAGCGTCGGACGCCGACGTGCTCGGGATTGCGAGTCGCGAGGATCGGATCCTGGTCACAGAGGATCGCGACTTCGGCGAACTGGTGATCCGTCAGCGGCTGTCAATCCGCGGCGTCGTGCTGCTCGAACTGGATCGCCTTTCGAATCTGGCGGAGGCCGACATGGTCGCGGCGGTCGTTTCCGCGAACGTAGAGAAGCTGCCCGGAAATCTGCTTGTTATCGAACCTGGGAGAGTGCGTGTGCGACCCCTGCCGCGGTGAGCCCGATGAGGCCGACCGAAAGTTCATGCCGCGGTCCGAGGAGACGCGCGGGCGCCAGGCTCGGGCTCGTAAACCTGAAGAAATCGCACTGAGTGCGACCCAAGCACCGATTGCGCCGGCCTACTCGTTCGGCTACGTCTTCAAAGGAACACGGCCGATTTTCAGCTGAACAGAGAATGAGCCAGGTGAACGGCGCAGGCCGGCAGAGGAAGCGAGCAAGGCGGGCTGAGCCCGGCGTCGCCTCGCCTCGCTCGCCGCTGACAGCGCTTCTGGTCGCGCTCTCGCTTATCGTCCAGCTACTGGCCGTTCCCTATCACCAGGCGCTGGCCGTAGGGCCCGGCTTTGCGGCGTCCGGTACCGACCGGATTGCGGCGGAGCTCAAGGCGACATTCGGCGATGCGGCGGGGCTCTGCATCCACGCCGGCGACAACGGCGGCGGCGCGCCTGCGGGCAAATGCGAAGACCAATGCCCCTTGTGCCAGTTTGCGGCCCAGGGGGCGGCGCTGATCACGCCCGACGTCCCCGCACTGCCCGAGCGCCGGAATGGCGCGAGCGAGACGCTCGGGGCGGCGCCCAAAACGGGCGCCGTTCCCGCCCCTGAGGCCAGCCGAAACCGCGCCCGCGCGCCGCCCCTCGCCGTCTGAAACGAACCCCGTGTGGTCGCGCGCCCCTCGCCGGGGCGCCGCGTCGTTCTCTCAGACTCGAGTTTTCCGTTCATGCCATCCATACCCATGCGCTTGATTGCGGGCGCGATCGCCGCCACAACCGCATTGTGGCTCACGCCCGCCTACCCTCACGCCGTTTGCGGCGCCCGTATCTTCCCGGCCACCATCGCCATCGACGATCCAGGCGTTCTAGACGAGCTCACGCTGCCGACCGTCAGCTATGTTCCCTTCAACTCCGAGGGCGCCCACGAGTGGGACGCGAGCTTCAGCTGGACCAAGACGATCACCCCGGGCCTCAGCGTAGTCATCAGCGACGGTCCCACCTGGACCCACCCCGGCGGCTACGGCTGGAACGCGCTCTCCACCGAGTTGCAGTGGCAGGCGTTGTGCATCCCAGACGCCGAGTTCATGTTCAAGGTCGGCTTCGACATATCCTGGGCCGGAACTGGCACGGGAACCCTGGCGGGTTCCGGCCGGCAAAACACTTACTCTCCACTGGTGGCCGCAGGTCTCGGCTTCGGAACGTTGCCGCCTGCTCTCAAATACTTACGCCCGTTCGCCATCACCGCCGAATTCAGCACGACCTCCCCGGGTCAGGATTGGACGAACGGCAATCCCAACGTCTCTACGTTCAACTGGGGGTTCACCCTCCAATACAGCCTGCCGTACTTCAATACGCAGTTGGCTGCGATCGACAATAACTTCCTCAAGCGCCTGATTCCGATTGCAGAGTTCGCCTTCCAGACGCCGATCTACAATGGCGCGGTCGCGGGAGCGGTGACGACCGGATATTTCCAGCCCGGCGTCATCTACGAAGCTGACAAATGGCAGATCGCCCTGGAGGCGATGATCCCGATGACCGGTGGGACCGGTCACGGCGCCGGCGTGGTCGGCAGCCTCGATTTCTATCTCGACGACATCCCCGCCAGAATCGACCAACCGATCTTCCTCAATGGACTTGGCATAGCGCCAGGAATCTGACCCAAGGAGTCTGACCATGCGCACAAACATCCTCAAAATCGCTACTTCGCTCGCCTTTGTTTTCGCCTCGACGACAGCCTTCGCCCACGCCCAGCTCGAAAAGGCGATTCCGCCGGTGGGCGGAACGGTCGCCTCGCCGCGCGAAATCCAGCTCGAATTCAGCGAGGGCGTCGAGCCGCGCTTTTCCGGCGTGAAGCTGACGACGGCCAACGGCGCTTCCGTGCCGCTCGGGGCCGCCAGAGTCGAAGCCGGCAACGCGAGTGAGCTGATCGTGCCGATCGTGAAGCCGCTGTCGCCCGGTGTCTATACGGTGCACTGGCATGCAGTGTCGGTCGACACCCACCACACCCAGGGAACGTTCGAATTCACAGTGCAATGAGCGGACGCTTGCGCGATCCGCCGTCGGAACCGAAACAAGGAAAAGCTCATGACCCGTTATTCAGCTTTCGCTCTCGCGCTGGCGCTCGCCGCGACCGCGCCCGCGCTCGCTCAGGAATTCAAGTCCGGCGACATTACGATCGAGAAGCCGTGGGCGCGTGCGACCCCAAAGGGGGCCGATGTCGGCGCCGGCTATTTCACCATTCACAACAACGGCGCGGCGCCGGACCGTCTGACCGGCGGCACGGCGGATTTCGCGACCGTCGAGGTCCATGAAATGAAGAACGAAGGCGGCGTGATGAAGATGCGCCAGCTGAAGGACGGCCTCAATATCCCCGCGCATGGGACGATCCAGTTCTCGCCGGGCGGCTATCATTTGATGTTCACCCATCTCAAGAAGCCTCTGACCAAGGGCGAAACGGTCACCGCGACGCTGACCTTCGAGCACGCGAGTCCAGTCGCGGTCCAGTTCCCCGTCGCGGGCGTCGGCGCCTCGGCCGGCGGCGCAATGAAGGGCGGCGCGATGAAGGGCGGCGCGATGGGCGGAATGAAGATGTGACGGCCCGCTTCGCGCGCCGCGCCTGCGAAGCGGCCGGCCGCTCGTGACGGCGCTCGCCTTCTGCCGCTTCGCGCATTTCACGGCGTCGATGCTGGCCTTCGGGGCCAGCGCCTACCTTGCGCTCTACGCACCCCAATCGCTGCGCCGGGCTCTGTCGCCCGGCGTCCGTCGTCTGGCGCTCGGCGCGAGCGTAATCGCCCTCCTCAGCGCAATGCTCTGGCTCTCGTTGGAGGCAGCGTCGATGGCTGACGACTGGAGCGCGGCGATCGACCCGAGCACGATTGCGGCCGTCCTCACAGACACCGAATTCGGTCATGTGTGGGCCGGTCGGCTCGTTCTGGCGGTCGCGCTCGTCGCCGCCGTCGCTCTCGCGCCGCGCGGCCATTGGGCGGTCATTACGGTCTTCTCAGGACTGCTGCTCGCAACCCTCGGCCTCGTCGGGCACGCTGCGATGCAGATCGGCGGCGAAGGCGTCCTGCACCGCACAAACCATGCCGTCCATCTCATGACGACGAGCGCGTGGCTCGGCGGTCTGATTCCGTTTTCGATGTGCCTTGGCCGATACACGGACAAAGAGCTCCAAGGAGCCGCCGTCCACGCAATGATGCGCTTCTCCTACTTCGGGCACTTCATCGTCGCGTCGATCGTCGCGACGGGAATTGTCAACATTGCGCTGACCTCCGGTCACGCCCCATGGCCGCCGGCGACGCCGTACCGCATGCTGCTCGACGCGAAAATCGTCATCGTCGCGGTCATGATCTCGCTCGCCGTCTTCAACCGCTATCGGCTCGCGCCTCGGCTCAGCGAAAGAGCGGACGCGCTCGCCATGTTGCGCGCGACGAGCGCGACGGAGGTTCTTCTGGGAACGATCGTCGTCGCGCTGGTCAGTGTGTTCGCGCTGCTCGATCCAGCGTGAGGCCGGGACGCGAACCGCCGGTCAGGCGGAGTCCGACGCCCCCCTGAACCCCGTTGCGAGCAAATAAAGTTCCGCGCTGTCTGCGCGGCTCGCCTTCGGCTTCACGTGCCGCACTGTCGCGAACGCTCGCTTGAGGCGGGCGAGGAGTTCACCCTCGGCCCCGCCCTGCAGCACCTTGGCGAGAAAGAAGCCGCCGGGCGCGAGCACCGCGCAGGCGAAGTCGGCGGCGAGTTCGACGAGGCCGATGATCCGCAATTGGTCGGTCTTGCGGTGGCCGGTCGCGTTGGCGGCCATGTCGGAGAGAACCCCATCGGCCCGGCCGCCGAGCCAGGCGCGCAATTCATCCGGCGCCTTATGGTCGTGGAAGTCCATCGGCCTGAACTCGACGCCCTCGATCGGGTCCATCTGTAAAATGTCGATCGCGATCACCCTGCCCTTGCCTTCGCGTGCGGCCGCGCCCGCCGCTGCGACCTGGCTCCAGCCGCCGGGGGCCGCGCCGAGATCGACGATGCGCTGGCCGGGCCGGAACAGCGAGTATTTCTCGGCGATCTCCAGAAGCTTGTAGGCTGCGCGCGAGCGATAGCCTTCGCGCTTGGCCAGGGCGACATAAGGGTCGTTGAGCTGGCGCTCGAGCCACAGAGTCGAGGACAGCGACCGCTTGCGGGCGGTCTTCACGCGCCGCTTCAGCGCCCGGCCGCCCTCGCGGCCCGAGCCTCCGGTCATCGCGGACGCATCCGCCGATGCGGGCCGACGCCGTCCTCGCGCATCATTTGGGTCAGGATGCCCTCGCGCAGGCCGCGATCGGCGATCCGCAGCCGCTCGGCCGGGAAGCGATCGCGGATCGCCTCCAGGATGGCGCAGCCCGCGAGGACGAGATCGGCCCGCTCGCGCCCGATGCAGGCGTTCGCCACGCGCTCGGCGTAGGTCATCGCGCGAAGGCGCGCGACCGCATGATCGACTTCGGCCCGCACGAGCCACAGGCCGTCGACCGCCCGGCGGTCGTAGCGCGGCAGATTGAGATGGACGCCCGCGATCGTCGTCACCGTGCCAGACGTGCCGAGGAGGTGAAAGCGCTCGCAGCGCGTCTCGTGGGCGACCTTCGCGACGAACGAGACCAGCGCTTCCGCGACATGCGCCTGCATGGCCACAAACACTTCTTCCCTCACGTCAACGCCGCCGAATTTTTCCGCGAGCGAAACGACGCCGAGCCGCAGCAATTCCCACGCCTGCACCCGGCCTACTCGGCCGGATCGGGCGTCAACCCCGAGCCAGACGATCTCCGACGATCCTCCGCCGATGTCGAACATGACGATCGAGCGGGCGTCACGGTCGGCGAGGTCGCCGGCGCCGGCGGCGGCGAGCCGCGCCTCCGTCTCGCGATCGACGATTTCCAATTCGATCCCGAGCCGGTCGCGCACCTGATCGACGAACTCTGCGCCGTTGACCGCCGATCGGCACGCTTCCGTCGCAATCGTTCGCGCGCGTGTGACGCCTCGGGCGGCCATCTTGTCGCGGCAGATGCGCAAGGCCTCGACCGTCCGCGCGATCGCTTGCTCGCTCAGTCGCCCTGTCAGCGACAGCCCTTCGCCCAGGCGCACGATGCGCGAAAAGGCGTCGATCACCCGGAAGCCGTCGGCGGTGGGCCGCGCGACGAGGAGCCGGCAGTTGTTGGTCCCAAGATCCAGCGCGGCGTAGACGCCGCCTGGACCCCTGCGCGCGCCGACCGCGCGTCCGCGCGGCGGCGACAACGCCGGACCCTTCCCCCGATCGGGGGCTAACGTGGTAACCTCAGACAAACCAAAAACCTCGATCGCCTGGGCGAACAAAAGTTCGCGCCGCGGGCACTTGTTCAGCGAATGTAGCAACACTGGCGCAGGATGCAATTCGCACATGCGAAGCGGGCCCGCTCGGCGATCTAGCCGGGGGGCAGGTTCTTGAAGAACGGGTTGAGCACCTTGTCGCCGACCTTGAGGCCGATTGCAGCCGCCGCTCCGCCGACGAGCTCCAGAACAGCCGCGCACGGCGGCCCCGACGGTATGGTTCGCTCGGAGAGCGGCTCGGCGTTGGCGACCACGTTCGTCACGATGCCCGTTCGGGAGATGAAGATCATGTCCAACGGGATATAGGTGTTCTTCATCCAGAACGATTGCGGCGCGTCGCGGTCGAACTCAAACAGCATGCCGTGATCGCGGGCCATGAACCGCCGGTTCATCAGGCCATACTCGCGGCTCGCATCCGTGTTGGCGATTTCGACCTGATAGGCGTGAACGCCGGTCGCGGTGACGATCTCGAGCTTCTCGAGCCCTTCGGCCAGAGCGCAGTCGAGCGGATGCGCGAGCGCGAGAACGAAAGCGAGCGCCGCCAACAGCCGTATTCCGATCGCAGCCATTCGCGGGCGTGCTCCAAAGACCGGCCTCGCGCGCGGGAAGGCGACGGGGCTTGGTACGGCGCTTGCTTCAAAAGGAATGCTGAGGCGACGTCAAGCGAGCCTCTCATGCGAGGCCCCCGGTTCGCTAATGGGGCTTGGGAACCTTTGATCCGTCAAGCGGACGCACCTCAGCCGCCATCAATCCCTTCGGCCCGGGCCCGAACCGCGCTAACATGGTGTCGCCGGGCTTCGGATCGATAAAGCCGTACCGCCGCAGCGTCTCCATATGTACGAAGATGTCTTCTGTTCCTTCGCCGCGCGTGAGAAAGCCGAAGCCGCGCGAGCGGTTGAACCACTTCACGATGACGATCTCGAAGCCGCCGATCGACGTCGCCTGCGCGCGCGTGCGCGCTTGCGTTTGCGGCGACGCGTAGCTGGGTTCCGGCTCGGCGACCGACCTCACCCTCAACACTTGAAGCCCGCGGTCGCGCCGCTGCGCCTCGGCGACGATGCGCGCGCCTTCGCGAATCGAGTGGAATCCGTCGCGCCGGAGGACGGTGACGTGGATGAGGACGTCCGCTCCGCCGTCGTCCGGAACGATGAAACCGTATCCCTTCGCCGCGTCGAACCACTTGACGCGACCCGCCACTTCGACGAGCGCTGCGCTGCTGTCGTCGGAGTGCTGGGCGCTTTGCGGTATCCCCAGCGGCTTAAGAAATTCCTCGCCCAAATTGGCCCCCACTCAACGCGTCGGCGACGCTGCTTCGCGGCCGATCACTCTCCCGCGCTTCGCGATTGGAACCACCCGCCGGCCCCCCGGTCGGCGGCGATGGGCCCGCGACGCAAGTGATTCTCTCCTTCAAGATAGCAAATCGCGCCACGCTGCATATAAGAATTACGACGAGATTGAGCGGAGCTGTGGATTCACGCGCAAAAGGCCCACCGCAAAAATGCGGAGGGCTGGCTAACGTGCGTAATGGGCCGTTGTGTCAGGCGGCGGAGCGGCCTGGTTATTCGCCCTCGTCTTCGGGTTCGGGCGGCGGGGTGAGACCCTCGAGACCGCGCAGCAGGTCTTCTTCGGTCATGCGGTCGAACTGCGCCTCGGCGCCAAGCTCGAGCTGCGCCTGGGCGTTCGGGCTGACCATCGGGGGCGCGGCTTCCGCTTCGGGCTCGTCGACCTCGACGTGCTTCTGTAGGGCGTGAATCAGATCCTCGCGCAAGTCTCCGGGCGAGAGCTTGCCGTCGCCGATCTCGCGCAGGGCGACGACCGGGTTCTTGTCGTTGTCGCGCGCGACGCTGATCGGCGCGCCGGAGGAGATGGCGCGAGCGCGGTGGCTCGCCATCAGAACGAGATCGAAGCGATTGTCGACCTTGTCGATGCAATCCTCGACGGTGACGCGAGCCATGGCGACTCCTTTTTTCTCATCTGCGAATGGGGAGAAGGAACGCGCCCTCTACACCGCGCGCGCGCCATATGCAAGGTTTTGCGAACGCGCCGCAGGGCTCCGAACTCAAGTTAAGGGCGATTAACGGATTGCGGGTTGCGTGATTCTGTGGGGCGGACTGATTCGGAAAGGAGTCCGCCGTGAGCTTTGCGCAAGCTGACCTTGGGGGGAAGTCGCGTCTTCGGGCGCTTTTGGATCATTTCGGGCGGATCGACGACCCGCGCGATCCGCGGCGCGTGGCGCATCCTTTGGCGGAGGTGCTGCTTGTCGTCGTTTGCGGCACGATCGCCGACTGCGACGACTTCGAGGCGATCGCGGCGTGGGGCGCGGCGCACATGGGGTTTCTGCGCGGCTATCTGCCCTATCATCATGGGGTTCCTGGCGGGCGCTGGCTGACGCTGCTGATGAACCGGATCAATCCGGCTCTGTTCTCCGCCGCCTTCATGGCGTGGGTGCGTGAGGCTTGGCCGAACAGCCCCGATTTCGTCGCCATCGACGGCAAGACCTCGCGCCGCAGCCACGATCGCGGGCAAGGCAAGCAAGCGCTGCATCTGGTCTCCGCCTTCGCCACGGCGAGCCGGCTGGTGCTCGGCCAGGAGGCGGTCGAGGGCAAGAGTAATGAACAAGAGTAATGAACTGACCGCCATTCCGGCGCTTCTGGCGAAGCTGGCCGAAAACGACGGGCTGAAGGGCGCCCTCGTCTCCATCGACGCCATCGCCACCAACGCCAAGATTGGCCAGGCGATCCTCGACGCCGGCGCCGATTATCTGCTGGCCGTCAAAGCCAACCAGCCGACGCTTCGCTCCGAAACCGAGACCGCATTCGACGCCGCCGACCCGCGCGTCCTCGAGGCTCGCGTCGATCACGACAAAGGCCATGGCCGCATCGAGCAGCGAACCGTCAGCGTCCTTCATGACGTCGATTGGCTCAACGGCGATCGGCGTTTTCCCGGCGAGCATCGCTTCCCCGGCGCCGCCACCCTCATTCGCGTTCAATCGCGCGCCGAACTCTCCGACCGCTCGCGCTTCGAAACGCGTTTTTACATCTCCTCCGCCGTCCTGACTGCGCAGCGGGCGGCCGAGACCGTGCGCGCCCATTGGGGCGTCGAGAACAGCCTCCATTGGGTTCTCGACGTCGACTTCCACGACGACCAATCCCGCCTGCGGAAAGGCCACGGCGCCCAAAACATGGCCCGCGTCAGACACTTCGCCATCAATCTGGCGCGATCCGTCAAAGACAAACGCTCCATCAAACTGCGCCGAAAACTCGCCGGCTGGGACACAGCCTATCTCGCTTCAATTCTCGGCGCGCCCTGCCGTTAACTTGGATTCGTTGCCCTGGAACGCGTCGGCGGCGCCGCTCATGCCTCCGCCGTCGCGCGCGCCGCCCGCATCCGGCCGATCGCGGCCGCGTATGCCTCGGCGAAGCGTTCGACGTCCGCGTCCTCGGACGCCCAGCCCAGGCTCAGGCGGATCGCGCCGCGCGCGAGTTCGGGCGCGACACGCATAGCCGCCAACACATGCGAGGGCGTGACTTTGCCCGAAGAGCAGGCCGAGCCGGAACTGACCGCGACGCCAGCGAGATCGAGCGCGATCATGAGCGTCGCCGCCTCGACTCCGCGAACGGCGAAACACAGCGTGTTCGGAAGTCTCGGCGCCGCCTCGCCGAAGACGACGGCGTCGGGCGCGATCCTGCGAACCACGGATGCGAGGCGTTGGCGCAAGGCGATAAGCCGCTCCGCCTCGACCGCCCGCTCCGAGAGGCAGGCCTTCGCCGCAGCCCCGAAGCCGGCGATAGCCGCCACGTTCTCGGTGCCCGCCCGTGCGCCGCGCTCCTGCCCGCCGCCGAGGATCAAAGGCTCGCCGAGGCTGAAGCCCGCACGCGCCGCGACGACCGCGCCTGCGCCCTTCGGACCGCCGATCTTATGCGCGGACAGCGCGAGCGCGTCCGCGCATAGCGCGGCGATGTCGCAGCCGACGCGTCCGGCAAGCTGCACGGCGTCGCAGAAAACGAAGCCGCCCGCGGCGTGGACGAGCGCCGCGGCCTCCGCGACCGGCTGGACCACGCCGGTCTCGTTGTTCGCGCCCTGAAGCGCGAGCAGGATGCGGCCTGGCCGATGGCAGGCGGCCATGAGCCAGTCGAGATCGAGGCGCCCGTCGCCGCCGAGCGGCGCCGTCTCGACTGAGGATGGAGGGAACCGATGGCCGACAAGAACGCACGAATGCTCTCCGGCCGAGACGACCAGCCGCTCGAGCGGGGCCGCGCCCGTTCCGACGCCGAAGTGAGGATTGAGCGCATGGGCCGCGGCCTCCGTTCCGCCGGAGACGAAGGTCACGCAACGCGAGGCGACGCCTGCGAGCCTCGCTATTTCGGCCCTTGCCTCCTCGACAATGAGTCGGGCCGCGCGCCCTTCACTGTGCACCGACGAAGGATTGCCGGTCGTCTCCATCGCGGCGAGCGCGGCGGCCATCGCTTGCCGCCGGAGCGGGGCGGTCGCGTTGTAATCGAGATAGGTCCTGATCTTGGCCATATCGGCGGCCATGGCGGCTCCGGTGGGAACGGTCGTAATCTCAAGCGACGGCCCACTGCCCGCGCGAGCGGTTTTTCCTTGCAATCTCGGGCGCATTGCGTGCTATGAGGCTGCCTCCAAGGCGAGCCCCGTCGACCGAAGAGCTTTAGATACGCGCCAGAGCGTCGCGCCGCAAGCGGTTCCGCCCGTTTTCGGCGACGCGGGCGCGGGCGCTTCGGAAGATGGGCCGCTGGTCCTTTTGGAGTCTTTATGCCCGAGGTCTTTTTCAACGGTCCCGCCGGTCGTCTCGAGGGCCGTTTCCATCCCGCCAAGCAGCGCGGGGCGCCAATCGCGGTGGTGCTCCATCCGCACCCGCAGTTCGGCGGCACGATGAACAACCAGATCGTCTACAACACCTATTACAACTTCGCCGAGCGCGGGTTTTCCGTGCTGCGCTTCAACTTCCGCGGCGTCGGGCGCTCGCAGGGCGCCTTCGATCACGGGCAGGGCGAATTGTCGGACGCGGCGTCCGCGCTCGACTGGGCGCAGTCGATCAATCCGGAGGCGCGCGCCTGCTGGATCGCCGGCGTCTCGTTCGGCTCGTGGATCGGCATGCAGCTCCTGATGCGGCGGCCGGAGATCGAAGGCTTCATCTCGATCGCGCCGCCGGCCAACAAATTCGACTTCAGCTTCCTCGCCCCCTGCCCGTCGTCCGGGCTCTTCGTGCACGGCGACAAGGATCGCGTCGCGCCGCTCAAGGAGGTTCTGGCGCTGATCGAGAAATTGAAGACGCAGAGGGGCATCATCATCGAGCACGCCGTCATTCCCGAGGCGAACCACTTTTTCGAGGACTGCATCGACGACCTGCAAACGGTGGTCGGCGCTTATCTCGACAAGCGGCTCGGCATGCCGCGGCATGCGCCGCCGCCCGTCCGGAAGGAAAGAGCGAAACCGGCGCCGCAAGGTGAACGCGAATAGGGCTAGCAGCAACGTGTCGCTGATCACGACGACGGAAGAACTCGAGGCGGCCTGCCTCAGACTGGCGCGCCACCCGTTCGTCACCGTCGACACCGAATTCTTGCGCGAAACGACGTTCTGGCCGGTGCTGTGCGTGGTCCAGCTCGCCTCCGACGACGAAGCGCTGGCGGTCGACGCGCTGGCGGACGGCATCGACCTTCAGCCGCTCCTCAGCCTCATGGCCGACGAGGACGTGGTGAAGGTCTTCCACGCCGCGCGTCAGGACCTCGAGATCTTCTGGAAGCTCGCAGGGGTTCTGCCGACGCCGCTGTTCGACACGCAGGTCGCCGCGATGGTGTGCGGTTACGGCGAGCAGGTCTCCTACAGCGAGCTCGTGCAGTCGGTCTGCCACGTCTCGATCGACAAGTCGTCGCGCTTCACCGACTGGGCGCGCCGCCCGCTCGCCGAGGCGCAAATCGAGTATGCGATCGGCGACGTCACTCATCTGCGCGAGATCTACAAGACGCTTTCGAAGCGCCTACAGGCGACCGGACGGCTGTCGTGGCTCGAGGACGAGATGAAGGTCTTGAACTCGCCCGCGACCTACGAGCAGCATCCCGAACGCGCATGGGAGCGCTTCAAGACGCGCGCCCGCAAGCCCCGCGACCTGGCCGTCCTCATGGAGATCGCGGCGTGGCGCGAGAGCGAAGCGCAGGCGCGCGATGTTCCGCGCTCGCGCGTGCTCAAGGACGACGTCCTGATCGAGCTCTCGCTCGCCGCCCCGCGCAGCGTCGAGGCTTTGGGCAACCTGCGCGCCTTTCCTCGCGGCATGGAGCGTTCGCGCAGCGGCGCGGAGATTCTGGAGGCGATCGAGCGCGGCGTCGCCCGCGACCCCAAGTCGTTGCCGAAGATCGAGCGCGAGCGCCGCAACGGCGCCAACATCGGCGCGACCGTCGAGCTCCTCAAGGTGCTCCTGCGCCAGGTCAGCGAGGAGAACGGCGTCGCCGGCAAGCTGATCGCGACAGTGGACGACCTCGAGGCGATCGCCTCGAGCGACAAGGCGGAGGTGCCCGCGCTCGGGGGCTGGCGGCGAAAGCTCTTCGGCGAGCGCGCGCTCGAGCTCAAGCACGGCCGGCTGGCGCTGACCGTCGAGAACGGCAGGGTCGTGACGCTCGAATGGCGCGACAATGAGAGGCCGGCGCCGGCGACCTGAGCGCCCTCCTCGGCCTATTGCGAAAGTCCGCGAAAAGCGCGTGACGCACCTCAGGCGCGCCTCTTCGCGAGCACGTCGTCGATGAAATCGTCCATGCGTTTCGCGACGGCGCGGATGTCGTACATGCCTTCGACCCGTTCGCGTCCCGCCTGCGCGAGCTTCTCGCGCAGGCGGGGTAAATCCAGGAGCGAGGCGAGGCGCACCGCGAGGCCCTCACCGTCCATAGGATTGGCGATTTCCGCGTGCGGGCCGCACACTTCCGCAAGGCCGCCGAGGCCCGAGGTCAGGAGCGCCGTCCCGCTCGCCAAGGCTTCCAGCGCCGTGCGGCCGAACGGCTCCGGCGTCTTCGTCATCACCATGCCGACCGACGCGCGCCGCCACGCCGCCTTGACCTCCGCATAAGCCAAGTTCGTCTCGATCGTCACCCGGCCGTCGAGGGCCATGGCCGCCTCACGCAGCGCCTGCACGATGCGCGGCTCGCGATCGGTCGCCGACAGGATGAAGCGCGCGCGCCAATCGGGCCTCGACGACATGAGGCGTGCGATCGCCGCCATCGCCTCGAGGTGGCCCTTGTCGTCGAGCGCGCGGCCGACCGAGAGGATCACCTTCTCCTTCGGTCCCCGGTCCGACCAATCCGCCATATCGAGCCCGTTGGGGACGGCGCGCACCAGCCGCCCGACATGCGGAAAGTTCATGAGAAACCGGTTGGCGCAATCCTCGCTGACAAAGACGAGGCCGGCGATGCGCTTGAGCTCGACGTCGCGCTCGATGCGCTTCATGGCGCCTAAGGGCGCCTTCTCATACGCGTGGCTGTGGAGGACGACGGGGACGCCGGAAGCCGCCGCGATCACCGCCGCGGCCGGCAGATGGTTCTCGACGATGGCGAGATCGATGCCGCGGCGCCGCAGCATCCGTCCGACCCCCCAGGCTTTGGCGAAATTGCCGCCGAAGGCGACCGTCGGAACGTCTGCAATCTCAATGCCCTCGAACGGCTCGTCCACCTTCGGGCAGACGACCAGCGTCGAACCCGCATAGCGGCTCATGCGGACGAGATCGCGCACGCAAAGCTCGACCGACGCCGCGCCCTTCGGTCCGAACACCGAATTGCGCAGGAGGACATAGGCGATGGTTGGCTCGCGCCCCATGAGAAATCTCGCTTCGCGGCGCGTGACGCCGGTGCGATCGGCCGCGCGAGGGCGCCTACACGGCGGCCCGCCGGCCGTCAATCATCGGGCGCCCGCGCCCTGCGATGCGAAGAGCCCGCGGTGGCTCCACGATATCACTTTGCAGACCGGCGGTTATCCAACATTGGTGGAAGACCTGTCTGTGAACTACGCAGCGGTTCTGCCGCCCATGATACCCGAGCCCTCGACCTGGGCGATGATGCTGCTTGGCTTCGCTGGCCTCGGCTTCGCGGGATATCGCAGGGCGAAGAGCGGACGGACGGCTCTTTCCGCCGCCTGATCCTCAACCGCCGCTGTTCATTGCGAGAGATCGCCGGCGGCGGTCTCTCTTTTTGCATGTGTCGCCCGGTGGGACCGCTGGCTCCGCGCCGCCCATCAGCGTCGCCGGTCGCGCCCGATTGCCCGCGCTCGCGAATTTTGCTTGAACGGCGGGCGCGCGCCTCACGCGCGAGGACCGCCGATGGCCAGCGCAAGCAACGACGACCAAAACCCTGACGCGAAAAGCCTCACCCATATCGGCGTCGAGGGCGAAGCGCGCATGGTCGACGTTTCGGACAAGAGCGCGACCAGCCGCGCGGCGGTCGCCGAGGGGCATGTTCGCATGCAGGCCGCGACGCTCAAAACCATTCTCGCAGGCGACGCCAAGAAGGGGGACGTGATCGGGGCGGCGCGCATCGCCGGCATCATGGCGGCGAAAAGGACGTCCGAGCTCATTCCGCTCTGCCATCCCCTGCAGCTCACCAAGGTTGTCGTCGACATCGCGGCGGACGAAAGCCTGCCCGGGCTGAGAGTCCGGGCGGAGGCGCGTTGCATCGGTCCGACCGGCGTGGAAATGGAGGCGCTGACCGCCGTAGCCGTCGCCTGCCTCACCATCTACGACATGGCGAAGGCGATTGACCGCGGCATGGTCGTCGAGGGCGTGCGGCTGATCGAGAAAAGCGGCGGCAAGTCAGGGACATGGCGACTGAGGGGGGCCCGCGCATGAGCGGTATGATCACTGTCGAGGAGGCGCTCGCGCGCGTGCTCGCCTCCGTGAAGTCGCCGCTCGACGAGGAGCGGATCGCGCTGGAGGCGGCGCACGGTCGCATGCTGGCGCGCGACCTTGCCGCGCTGCGCACGCAGCCGCCCTTCCCCAATTCCGCCATGGACGGCTATGCGCTTCGCGCCGCGGATGCGGCTCCGGCGCCGGCCGTGCTGACGGTCGTCGGTGAGTTGGCCGCGGGCCGCGCTTTTGAGGGCGCGATCCGCCCGGGAGAGGCGGCGCGCATTTTCACCGGCGCGCCTCTGCCGGAGGGCGCCGACGCGATCGTCATTCAGGAGGACGTTCGCCGCGAGGGGGCTTCGATCACGCTCACGGGCCCCGCGTCCGCCGGCGACAATGTGCGGCCGGCGGGCCTCGATTTTCGCGAGGGCGAGGCGCTCCTGCCCGCGGGCCGCCGGCTCACTCCCCGCGACGTCGCGCTGGCGGCCGCCGCCAATCATGCGAACCTCATGGTCCGGCGCCGGGCGCGAGTCGCGATCCTTGCGACCGGCGACGAGCTTGTCGCGCCGGGCGGCGCCCTCGGTGCCTCGCAGATCGTCGCCTCGAACAACTTCGCCGTCGCGGGCGTCGTCGCCGCCTGCGGAGGCGAACCAATCGACCTCGGCATCGCGGTCGATCGGATGGACGCGCTCGATGAGGCGATCGGGCGCGCCAAGCACGCCCCCGCCGACGTCCTGGTCACGCTCGGCGGCGCGTCGGTCGGCGACTACGACCTCGTGCAGAAGGCGCTGATCGCCGCCGGCATGGAGCTCGGCTTCTGGCGCATCGCGATGCGGCCGGGCAAACCACTCATGCATGGGCGGCTTGGACCCATGCTCGTGCTCGGCCTGCCGGGGAATCCGACATCGTCCATGGTCTGCGCGATCCTCTTCCTTCGCCCGCTTCTGCGCGCGCTGCACGGAGAATTGGACGCGGGCGCCGATCCGAGCCAGCCCGGCCGTCTCGGCGCCGACCTCCCCGCGAACGGGCCGCGCCAGGACTATATGCGCGCCACGCTCAGCCGCGACGAGGACGGAACGCTGGTCGCGACACCCGCCGGCTCGCAGGATTCCTCGCTGGTCAAGGTCATGGCGAGGGCGGACAGTCTCGTCGTCCGCGCGCCGCGCGCGGAGCGAGCGAAGGCGGGGGACGCTTGCCGGATCATCGCGTTCGAGGGCCTCGGGGTATAGGCGCATTGCCGGTTGGCGGATAAGAGAGCGCGGGCTGGAATACGACGCCGTCAGCGACGACGCCGGGGCGCCTTGCCGCCTTTCAGCACGCCCTTGCGCTCGGGGCAGAAGAGCCGGGTCAGCTGAGCCTCACCTCGTGGTCGATACCTGTCAGAAGGCCGGTCATGGCATAGGCCGTCGGCGGAAATTTCGTCATCCCGGGAATGAGATAGCGCCGCAGCGCGCCGACCAGGTCAGGCTGGCCGCGTGCGAGCTCGGTCAAGGCCTTGACGCGGCCGATGACCTTGTGATGGACCTCGCGGCGCAGGCGGCCGAAATCGTCGAGCCGGTCCCACTCCCCTTGCAGCGCGTCGGCCGCGCACTCGGCGAAGACGTAGGCGTCCTCGATCCCGAGGTTCATTCCGCGCGCCGCGACCGGAGAATGGATATGCGCCGCATCGCCTGCGAGCGTCACCCGGCCGATCGTTTCGCGTGCGGCAAGCCGATGACTGATCTGGAACGTGGAGCGCCAGGCGGCGTCGCCGTGCGTTGTTCCCGGCGGCAGGCGTTCGAGCGGGTCGGGCACGTCGGCGAAGACGCGCCATTGGCCCGGCTTGATCCCGAGCAGGAAGACGAGCCCGCCTTTGACGAACGAGACATGCGCGGACTCGAAGTCGAGCGGATCGTCCAGTTCAAGGTCGTAAAGCGGCCACGGCTCCGGGAAGGCCGAGCCGTCGAAGGCGACGCCGAGCGCGTCCCGCACCCGGCTGTGGGGACCGTCGGCGCCGAGCAGGATCGGCGCCCGCGCGGTTTCGCGCTCGCCATCCGCATGCGTCAGCCTGGCGGTGACGCCGGATTCGTCCTGAGCGAGCGCATCGAACGTCACCCCGCGCTCCGGATGAAGGCCGCGCATGGCCATCGCCTCGGTCAGAATCGCCTCGGTGCGCGCCTGAGGAAGAACGGTCATTCGATAGAACGGATGCGCTTCGCCGAACTCGAGCTCGGCGATCATCTCCCATCCCTCGTAGAACCGGGTGCGGCGGATCGGATGCCCCTCCGCCCGCATGGTCTCGACGACGCCACTCGGCGCCAGGAGTTCGAGCGCCCGGGGGTTGATGACCAGCGCGCGCGACTGCTTCTCGGGCTCGGGGGCTTTGTCGATGATACGCGCGGCTATTCCCTTTAGCTACAAAAACAGGGCCGCGGCGAGGCCGGTCGGCCCGGCCCCGACAATGAGCGGACGGTCATTCATGTGCGCCTCCGATTGGCTAGGTGTCGGACATTGGCTGGGCTCTGGATAATGCGGCGGGCGCTGCGATCGCGCGGGGCATCCAAGGCGTTACTTGCGCAACTTGGCGTCCGCCAGCGGCGTGCAGAGTTCGACCGTGTGCCCGACCGGATCATGGGTGTAGGCGTGGCGCCAGCCCCAGGGCTGGTCTTCCGGCGGCTCGTCGAATTCGACGCCGAGCCGCTTAAGCCGATCGTATTCGGCGTCGACATCGCCGACCTCGAAGTGCATTTGCAACCGTTCCGGATGCTCGATGCTGTCGCCGGGCAGGAGAATGATCGCGTAGCCGCGTTCCTTGTCGCCGAGCGCGACTGAGCCGATGTCGGCGCGAGCCCGACAACCTGCAATCCCCTGACCTTCGTGTACCAGTCGCCGATCGCCTTGGGGTCCTTGACCCTGAGCGAAATCCATCCGTTCAGCATCGCCGCCTCCTGACCAGTCAGACGGTTCGATCGCGCGTGTAAACCACCTCATAGAGATGCGCGTCCGGCCGGCCGAAGCGCGTGATCCGGTCGAAATAGGCTTTGGTCTGGCCGACTTCGCGAAGCTTCTCCCAATCCGCGGCGGAGCGCAGCTGGCCGTAGTTCACGACCCGGGTTCCGTCCAGGCTCCGGTGCAGCGCGGTCGATATGACGCCTGGGGAGCAACCGCCGAACGCTCCCGATGTTCCGGGTAAAAAGGGCCCCGCCGGATGCACTGAGAGCCTTCTCCTCTCACTTTCGCCACGCATACGGGGCCTCCAAGCAAGGTGCGCCCGCACCCCTTTCCGCGCGAGCTACCAACGCGGTCGAAGGTTTCGCCGCGAAAATCGGGTTCGCCGCTTAAAGCCCGGATGGACTGGCGGCCCGGTCTGGAACCAACTCGCCGGAACTCCGTTCGCCCATTTCAACCGGGATTAAGAGCGCGAAACTCGCTTCCGCCGCTCGACGAAAAGGCGTTCCTGGAATGGAATACGCATGGCTTGAACAGAGGAGGACGTAATGGCTTCAACACAGTCCGAGGTCAGAGCGCTCTTGGACAGTCGAGAAGAGGCCTGTCGGGCGAAGGACATCGATCGACTGATGTCACTTCCTTCCTCTGACATTGTCTATTTCGATTGTGTACCGCCTCTTCAAGGCTTCGTCGGAGCCGATGCCGTCCGCGGAAATTTCCTGCGATAGCTTAAGGAATACGGGGGTCCGATCGGCTTGGAAACCCGCGACCTGCATATTGCGATGAGCGAGGATGTCGCGTTCGCACACATGCTTCACTTAGACAAAGGAAACATTCATTTGTCGAAGGCCGGGCTTGAGCAAGCATGGGTACGTTCGACCATGTGCTGCCGGCGGCGGTCGAGCAACAGATGGCTGATTACGCATGAACATATCTCATGGCCCTTTGAATCTAATAAAGAAGGGTGGGAGTGTGGTTATGACCCTTTCCACCTGACCGACGACGGCCGAAGTCCTCTCTCCGCCCTATCGCGACCCAATTCGCCAAAGCCCCAGCTTTAGCGAAGCGCGGCTACCGGCCAAACCTCTGCCGCCAGGTCGGCTGCGCGCCGGGCACGGCCAACGGGCCGGCCTCGAATATTCCGCGCGCGACGCTCCGGGCGACGCATTCGGCGGCGAGCATGCCAATCTCCGTCAGGTCGCGGAGGTCGGGCGTCCGCGTCGCCCTGGCCGTCGCGGCGACGAACACGGTGTCGTTGTCCATCGGCGCGTGAGAGGGCTTAAGCGCGAGCGCGAATCCGTCCTGCGCCATGATCGCGACGCGCTTCGCTTGCGCTTTGGTCAGGGCTGCGTCGGTGACGACGACGGCGAGGTCCGTGTTCGCCGGGGCGTCGTTCTTGAGCCGCATGGCGAGCGCGTCTTCGACGTCGTGCGGCCCGAAGCCGCAGCCGCCGAACTCGCTGTCGCGCTCATAAGGCGCCGCCCAGAAATGCCGGCTCTTTCCCCGCGTCGCCCGGCCCACGGAGTTGGCGGCGACCAGCGCGCCGACCATGAAGCCGCATGACGCGACGGCGCTGGCCGAGCCGAGCCCGCTCTTGAGATCGAAGGTGGTCGCGCCGTAACCGGCGCCGGACGTCCCGAGATCGAAGCGCTCATGGGCCGCGGCCGCGGCCTCAAACCCCATGTCCCAGTACGGCGGCAGGCGACCCCAGGCCTTGTCGCCGCCGTTCGTGAGGTCGAACAGGCTGGCGCAGGGCGCGATCGGCACCCGCACTGAGCGCACGGGAAATCCCCTGCCGACGCTCGCGAGATAGGCCATCGCTCCGCCGGCCGCGTCGAGGCCGAAAGCCGACCCGCCGGAAAGGACGAAGGCGTCGACGCGTTCGACCGTCATCTCCGGCTCGAGCAGCGCCGTGTCGCGCGACGCCGGCGCCCCGCCATGCATCGCCATCGACGCTGTCGCCGGCTCGTCGAAGACGACGACGGTCACTCCGGACGCAAGCGCAGGGTCATGCGCCGAGCCGACACGCACGCCCATGACGTCGGTGATCAGGTTGGCGGGCAACGATGTCCCTCATCAATCGAGCGCGTCGCGCATGGCGATAGGCCTGACAAGGGCCCAGACGCAAGCTTAGCGTCGCGCAAGGTTCCTCAATCAATGTGAGAATACGGGCGCCTCCTGGACCCGCGAAGGCTTGCGGCCGGGCGGGGCTCGAACTTGACGGAGCTACACGCAAAGTGCGCGATGAGGTGAACGAACCGCTCGGCTTCCCGATCCCCAGCCATCCCGGCCGGTCGCGCGCAGCGCCCTGGGTCCTCGCGGCGTCCGCGACCCTCGCCATCGCCATAGGCGCCGCGCTCAAGTTTCCCTTGCACGACGCGCCCCGTCGCCAGGAAGCCCTCGCTGATATGAACCCCAACCCGGCGCCAGCGCTCGAACCTTTGCGCGCGCTTCGCCCGCTCTTGAGCGATTACAAGCCGTCCTTCTCGATCGAGGACCGGCCGTCGTCGCCGCCGCCTGAGTCGCAGCCGCGAGGCGACGAAGTGACGGTCGTGCGGAAGGAGAGCGCAGGCCCAACCCCGCTCATCATCGACGTCGCGCAGGCGCTCGCCGCGATGAAGCGCGAATCGGCGCACGGAGCGCCGCCGCCGCCCCCCGACCCCGCGTCGAACGCCCTCGGCCAGTCCGGCGGGTCAGCGGCAAACCCTTGAAAGTCGGGCGTTTGCATCGGACATATGCTGACCCGGCGCATTTGACGTCGCCTTCATCGCGCCTTCCGCGCTAGACATCGTCGGCGCCCGGACATGGGGGCCGCGTGTTTCGAACCGATGATAGGTCCATGAGTAAGGAACTGCCCTATCGGCCTTGCGTAGGCGTCGCGCTCGCCAATCCCGCCGGCGACGCCTTCATCGGCCATCGCAAGCGGAAGCGCAGCGGCGAAGCGTTGGACGCCCTGTCCTGGCAAATGCCTCAGGGTGGAATCGATGAGGGCGAGACCCCGATCGAAGCGGCGCGGCGCGAACTGTGGGAAGAAACGAACGTCCGCTCGGCAGAGTTTATCGCCGAACTGCCCGAGTGGCTCTTTTACGATTTGCCGGAAAACGCCCGCGGCCGCTGGAGTGGGCGCTATCGGGGACAGAGGCAGAAGTGGTTCCTGTTCCGCTTCGTCGGCAAGGAGACTGAAATCAACGTTCACCACCCCGCGGGCGGCGCGCACGAGGCCGAATTCGACGAATGGCGCTGGGAGCGCTTCGAGCGGCTGCCCGACGTGGTCGTGCCGTTCAAGCGGAAGGTCTACGAAACCGTCTCGCGCGCCTTCGCGCCGCTGACTCGCCCCGACGGCAAATCGCCGCCCCTTGGCTGACCTTGCCGACCTACCGTCCGGCCTTCAGCGAGGCGATGGCCTCCGCCATTTCCTCGACCATTTTTTTCCGCAGGCGATGATCTGAAAGATCGATGTCTGCTCCCGCCAGGTCCTGCTTGAGGGCCGCGGCGACATCATCATCGCTCCGCCCGACCTGCGCGCCGACAAAATCGCCGGCGTATTTTTCGGCCGCCTCGCCGGACAGCCCTTTCATATCGGCGATCCAGAGCGCGACCGCCTTGTTGCGTCGAGCGACAGAGCGAAACCGCAAGGCCTCGTCATTCGCAAACTGCTTCTCGAAAGTGTTCTCGCGCTCCTCAAATGCGCTGGACATGTCCGCCTCCATAAACCCAGGCATGGGCCGGCTGTTTTTGTAGCCCATGCGCGGGCTTGCTAATGGAGAAGCCTTATGACGGTTTCCCCCGCATCGCGCAATGCAGCCACCGATCGCGGCCGGATCTTGCGGGCCCCGGCGCTGGCGTTGGTCGCCGCGCTTGCCGTCATTCTGTCGCTTTCGGTCAGTCAGGCCGAGATGGTCTATCGTCGCGGCGAAGCGGGCGATCCCGCGACCTTCGATCCGCAAAAGACGTCGACGGTGATCGAGGCCGACGTCATTTATGACCTCTTCGAGGGGCTCTTGACCTATGACGCCGGGGGCGCGCTCATTCCCGGCGCCGCGGAAAGTTGGAGCGTCAGCGCCGACGGTCTGACCTACATTTTCAAGCTGCGTCACGCGAACTGGTCGAACGGCGACCCTGTGAGGGCGGGCGATTTCGTCTTCTCCTTCCGTCGCCTGCTCGATCCGGCGACGGGCGCGCAATACGCCAATCTCTACTACCCGATGAAGAACGCGCGTCCGGTCAACGAGGGCAAGCTTGGGCCGGCAACTCTCGGCGCCCGCGCGATCGACGACAGGACGCTCGAGATCACGCTCGAGCGGCCGACGCCCTACTTCCTCTCGGTCCTTGCGCATCAGACGGCGGCGCCGGTCAATCCCAAAAATGTCAGGACGTTCCAGGAGGCCTTTGCAAAGCCGGGCAATCTCGTCAGCAATGGCGCGTTCCGATTGGTCAGCTTCACGCCGAATGATGAGACCGTTCTCGTCCGCAATCCCTACTTTCACGCAGCGCGCGACGTCGTCATCGACAGGGAGATGATCGAGTCGATCGACGATCGCTCCGCTGCGTTCCGGCGCTTCCGGGCGGGCGAGATCGACAGCTACGATGACGCGCCCGCTGGCCAGCTCGCCTACGTGCGCGAGACGTTGAAAGACGAGTTTCATGTCGCGCCGAGCCTCGGCGTGCTCTATTTGGCGTTCAACACGAAGAAGCCGCCTTTCGACGACGCTCGCGTGCGAAACGCGCTGTCGATGGTCATTGATCGCGAGTTTCTCGCGGACACGATCTGGGGCGAAGCGATGGCGCCGGCTTATGCGTTCGTTCCGCCCGGCGCCGACAACTACGTGACCGGGATCGCCGCTGATTTTCGCGATCTCTCGCCGATTGACCGGCAAGACAAGGCTCGCGCCCTCCTGGCGCAGGCCGGTTTCGGGAAAGGCGCCCGCTGAACATCGAGATCCGCTACAACACCAGCGAGAACAACAAGGCGACCGCGATTGCGATCGCCGACATGTGGAAGCCGCTCGGCGTCAACGCGAGCTTCATCAACTCGGACGCCAAGACGCACTTTGCGCTCTTGCAAAGCGGCGGGGATTTCGACGTCGCCCGCGCGGGCTGGATCGGCGATTATTCCGACCCGCAAAACTTCCTTTTCCTGGCGCAAAGCGACAACGGCAAGCTCAATTACGCTCGCTGGTCAAATTCGACTTACGACGCGCTGATGGCGAAGGCCGTGACCCAAACGGATCTGAAGGCGCGCGCCGAGACGCTGGCCGAAGCCGAGCGCCTTCTCTTGCGGGAGGAACCCGTAGTCCCGCTGCTCTTCTACGAGTCCAAGAATATGGTGTCGCGGAGGATGCAGGGCTGGCGCGACAACCTCCTGGACCGGCACCTCGCCCGCTTTCTGCGAATCGAGTGATATGAGGCGACGCCGGCCTAAGCGGCCATTTTGCCTAAGGCGAGATCCGCCGCCTTCTCGCCAATCATCGCTGACGGCGCCTGGGTGTTTCCGCTGATGATGAGCGGCATGATCGAGGCGTCCGCGACCCGGAGCCCCTCGACCCCCCGCACGCGCAAGGTCGGATCGACGACCGAGCGCTCGTCCGCGCCCATGCGGCATGTGCCGACCGGGTGATAGATCGTATCGGCGCGTTGGCGGATGAGCTTACGCAGCGCGGCGGCGTCATCACGGCCCGTCCCGTAAATGTATCGGCCGCCGTAGCGCGACAGCGCCGGCTGCGCCAGAATCGTCTGGACGATCTCGACCCCCCGAACGAGGGTGTCGAGATCGTCCGGATCGTCGAGGAAGTTTGGATCGATGAGCGGCGGCGTTGCGATGTCCGCGCCGGCGAGCCGAACCGAACCGCGGCCTTTCGGCCTCAGTCCGCAAACGTGCAGCGACATGCCAGTCGTGAAATGAACCTTCCTGTTGTGGTCGTCGACGATGCCGATGCAGAAGTGTAGCTGCAGATCGGGTCGGTCGACATCCGGGCGGCTCTTGATGAAGCCGCCGGCCTCCGCGGCGTTCGAGGTCAGGAGGCCGCCGCTGCGCCAGATATAGTTCGCGACCTCGCGTGGCCCGGTCATGAACATCGGCAACGCGACCCCGAACAGGCCCGGCCCTTTCGCCCGCAGGTTCGCGACATAATCGCAATGGTCTTGAAGGTTGGCGCCGACCTCCGGCGCGTCATGAACGACCTTAATCCCGAAGCTCTTCAGGTGTTCCGCCGGACCGACGCCGGAGACCATCAGGAGCTGCGGCGATCCAAAGGCGCCGGCCGAAAGGACAATCTCTCGACGCGCATAAAATCGCTTCTCGTCGCCGCCTCGCCCATAGGCGACGCCCACCGCCCGACGTTCCTCGAACAGAATGCGTCGCGCCTCAGCGTCCGGAATGATCGAGAGATTTGCTTGCGGCGACGATTGCAGATAGGCGCGCGCGGCGTTGTATCGGCGTCCGTCTTTCTGGAACACCTGGTAGGGACCGACGCCTTCCTGTGCCCTGCCGTTGAAATCCGCATTTCGCGGGAAGCCAGCTTGAACCGCCGCTTCGACGAACGCTTCGACTGCCGGGTTGCGGTAGCTGAGATCGCTGACATGGAGGGGCCCGCCGTCCCCATGCAGCGCGTCCGCCCCGCGGGCGTTGTTTTCCGAGCGCTTGAAGTACGGGAGCACGTCCGCCCACGCCCAACCCTTGCAACCAAGCGACGCCCAGGAGTCGTAGTCCTGCGGTTGCCCGCGCGTGTAGATCATCGCATTGATGAGGCTCGAGCCGCCGAGACCCCGGCCGCGCGGCTGGTAGCCCTTGCGGCCGCCGAAACCCGCCTGCGGCTCGGTTTCATAGGCATAGTTTCGCTTCGATCGAAGCGGAACGAGCGCTGCGATTCCGAGCGGAACGTCGGAGAGCATCGAGGCTTTGGCCGGCCCCGCTTCGATGAGAGCGACGCTCGTTGCGCTCGACGACTGCGCTAGACGAGCCGCGACGGCGCACCCCGCCGGGCCCGCGCCGATAACGACATAATCGACCGTTGGCCGTTCGCCGGGGCCTGAGGCGCCCGGGTTCGTTCTGGTCATGGGTCTCCTCGCCTTTCAAGACGAGCCGGGGCCGCGCGTTTTCGGGCGCAGCCGGCGCCTCCCTCGTCCTCATGTCGCATTCATATCCGCTTACTCCGCCTTCGATTGCGATTTCTCCCGCAGTTCGCGGCGCAGGATCTTTCCGATCGGCGTGCGCGGCAGCGTGTCGCGGAACTCCACGTGCCGCGGCGTCTTGTAACCGGTCAGATACAGACGGCAGTGCGCGATGATCTCAGCGTCGGTCAGCGCCACATCCTTGCGCACGACCACGATCTTGACCGCTTCGCCGGACTTGACGTCCGGCACGCCGACTGCGCCGACCTCGTGTACGCCGGGATGGCTCATCACCACGTCTTCGATTTCGTTCGGATAGACGTTGAACCCGGAGACGATAATCATGTCCTTCTGCCGGTCGACGACATAGACGTAACCGCGCTCGTCGACGCGCGCGATGTCGCCGGTCCTCAAGTAACCGTCATCGGTCATGACCTGTGCGGTCTCGTCAGGTCTCTGCCAGTAGCCCGCCATCACCTGAGGACCCTTAACGCAAAGCTCTCCAGCCTCTCCGACCGGCACGTCGCATCCGTCCATGTCGCGGATGGCGATGTCGGTCGAGGGCATCGGCAGCCCGATCGCCCCGGTATAGTCAGCAATGCTCAGCGAATTGGCGGTGACGATCGGCGAAGTCTCGGTCAGTCCATAGCCTTCGATGAGCGGCTTGCCGGTGACCTGCTTCCAGCGCTCGGCGACGACCCTTTGCAGCGCCATGCCGCCGGCGACTGCGAGGTGCAGCCGCGAGAAATCGAGCCTCAGGAACTCCCCGTCATTGAGGAGCGCATTGAACAAAGTATTGACGCCGGTGATCACGGTGAACGGCGTCTGTCGCAACGCCTTGACGAAAGCCCTGAGGTCGCGCGGATTGGGAATGAGCAGATTGTTGGCGCCGACCATGATCGCCACGAAGCAGTTCACCGTCAGCGCGAACACGTGATAAAGCGGCAGCGCCGTCACGAAGACCTCGTCGGCGTCCAGGGACTCGGCGACCCAGGCGTGGACCTGCTGCAGATTGGCGATCATGTTGCGATGGGTCAGCATCGCTCCTTTCGGCACGCCGGTAGTGCCGCCAGTGTATTGGAGGAACGCAAGATCGTCCGGAGCGACCGGCGGGAATTCGACCGCCTGCGATCGTCCGAGCGACAGCGCCTTCAGGAACGGCGTCGCGCGAGTCAGGCGCCAGGCCGGCACTGCGCGCCGAATGTGGCGCAGCACGAAATTAATGAAGAAGCGGCGCGGCGCGCCGAGAAGATCGCCGACGCTGGTTACGACAACGAAGCGAACGTCGGTCCCATCGATCGCCTTCTCGAGGGTCTGGGCGAAATTCTCCAAGACCACGATCGCCTCCGCGCCCGAGTCCGCGAGTTGATGGTGCAGCTCGCGCGGCGAGTACAGCGGGTTGCAATTGACGACCACGTAACCGGCCCGCAAAGCGCCGAACAGCGCGACTGGGTACTGTAGGAGGTTCGGCATCATCAGCGCGACCCGCGCGCCGCGCGGAAGTCTCGCGACGTTCTTCAGATAGCCCGCAAACGCGCGCGACAGCCGGTCGAGCTCGGCGTACGTCATGCTGCGGCCAAGGCTGATATAGGCCGAGCGGTCGCGGTAGCGGGCGACGCTCGCGGCGAAGAAGTCGCCGATCGAGGCGTAAGCGGTCGGATTGATCTCGGCCGGAACGCCCTCGGGATAGGACCTCAGCCAAATCCGTTCCATGTTTCTTCTCTTTTCTCGCCTCAAATATGCAGGCCCCTCAGGAGCTGAGTGAATGCGATCTGATCGGCGGTCGGAGAGACGTCGCCATTCTTCGCGCCGCGCGCAGCCGCACTTTCCGGAAACATACGGAACGCCGTATTGAGCACGATCCGCCCCAGGTTCGGCGCGACCGCGTGCACGGCCTGGCCGAACCGGCCGAGCCGCGTCGCAACGCGGGCCGGACGATGGATGAGAGCCTCGACCACGAGATCCGAAGCCTCGTCCGTATCGAGCGTCGGCACATGTTCGTAGAACTTCGTCGGGGCGATCATATCCGTGCGCACGAGCGGCATGTTGACATTGGTGAACGCGACGCCGCGATCAAGAAACTCGCTCGCCGCGCAATCCGTCCAGGCTTCGAGCGCAGCTTTGGAGGCGACATAGGCGGAGAAGCGCGGCGCGGTCGTCAACACCCCGATCGACGACACATTGACGATGTGCCCGGAGCGCCGTTCCGTCATGCCGGGCAAGAATCCCATCGCGAGCCGCACGGCGGCGAAATAGTTCAGCCGCATCAGCCGCTCGAGGTCGTGCGGGCGGTCGTAGGAATTTTCGATTGCCCGGCGGATCGATCGTCCGGCGTTGTTAATCAGAATGTCAATTCCGCCGTGCTCGCCCTTGATGCGCTCGATCAGAGCCGCGCACGCATCGGGATCGGAAATGTCGGCGCTGTAGGTCTCGGCTTCGAGACCCTGCACGGAGAACTCCTCGCGGGTCAGGTCCAACTTTTCCTGGTCGCGCGCCACGATCAGGGTCTTCGCGCCGGCCTGCGCCAGCCGCTGTGCGATCGCCTTGCCGATGCCGGCCGATCCGCCGGTCACCAGCACGCGCTTGCCCGCGACCGCGCCGCGCAACGAGCGGTCGACGAACAAAGCCGGATCGAGATGCCGCTCCCAGTAGTCCCAGAGGCGCCAGGCGTAATCCTCGAAAGGCGGGACTGTGATGCCGGCCGGACGCAACAACTTCTGCGTCTCGCGGCTCTCGAAGCGAGTTGGATAGTTGACGAACATGAATATGTCGTCCGGCAGGCCGAGCTCCTTCATGAACATCTTGCGCATGCGCCGGAATGGCGTCAGCGCCATCAGGCCGCGCGTCAAGGCGGGAGGCGCGAGGCCGAAGAGGCCTGCGTTGATCTTGACGGTGAAGGCCGGCGCGTGCGCCGCCCGCGCGAGAGCGTTCAGCATGTCGCCGACCCGCAGGGGATTGGGGTCGGTCAGGTGGAACGTGCGACCGTCGAGCCCATCGAGATGGGCGAGATGATCCATCGCCGCAACCACAAAGTCGACCGGAACCACATTGATCCGCCCGCCCTCGACGCCAATCATCGGAACCCAGGACGGGACGGCGTCGCGCAGCTTCTGGATCAGCTTGAAGAAGTAGTACGGGCCGTCGATCTTGTCGATTTCGCCGGTCCTCGAGTCGCCGACGACGATGCCGGGCCGATAGATGCGCCACGGGATTTCCGTCTCCGCCCGCACCAGGCCTTCGCCCTTGTGCTTCGAGGCATAGTAGGGGTGGTCGAGCCCGCGCGCCTCGTCGAACATGTCCTCGCGGAAGACGCCCTCATAGAGGCCGGCGGCAGCGATCGAGCTGACATGATGGAAGCAACCCGCCCCGACGCTCTTTGCAAAGGCGAGCGCATTGGCGACGCCTGCGACGTTGGCGGCGACCACCGCCTGCGGCTCCGCCGCTAGGTCATAGACCGCGGCGAGATGGAAGAAGTGGTCAATTCCGCCCTTGAGCTTCCGCGCCTCCTGCGCCGTGACGCCGAGGCCCGGCTTCGAGATGTCGCCTTCGATCAGCGTCACCCGCTCGCCATCGTCGCCCCAGAATGTTTTGAGATCCTCAATGGATTCCGGCGTTGGATTGTAAACGAGGACGCAGACAAGCCCGTCGCCCGGTTGCAGCAGGCGCCGCACGAGACGTTTGCCGATGAAACCGGTCCCGCCGGTGACGAACGCGCTCATGAACCTTCCTCTCCCCTAAGCTTTTTTCCGTTTAGCGGATAACTCTAGAATGGTCCGCCTAGAACTTTGGGCGGCCAATTCTAATTTTCTGTGGTCTTATCTCAACCGTGAAAAGGCGGATTGGCCGCCCAAGATCAAACGAGGATGGTCATGCCAAAGAAACTGAAAGACGTCGCCACTGAGGCAACGGAAAACCAGCTCGCCGTAAAGGTGAGAGAGTTTGCCAATCAGATTTGGCTGGCGGGCCTTGGAGCCTTCGCCAAAGCCCAGCAGGAAGGCGCGAAGATGTTCGAGGCGCTTGTCGAGGAAGGCGAGAAGGTTCAGGAGCGCACCAGGACGGCGGCCGATGAGAGGCTCGCCGAGGTGAGGGCGAAAGCCTCGGGAACATGGGACAAGCTCGAGCAGGTGTTCGAGGACCGCGTGGCGCGCGCGCTGCACAGGCTGAGCGTGCCGAGCCGCAAGGACATCGATACGCTTTCGAAGAGGGTCGCCGAACTCACCGAGATCGCCAAGAAGCTGACGAACGAGGAAGAGCACGCGACGAAGAGCCGAGCTCATAGAGCCAAAGCCGAGTAGCAAAGCCCTTTCGTCCGGACAAAGCGAAGCCAGCGCTTGCGTCCGGACAAAGCGAAGCCAGCGCTTGAGGAGGATCCGATGAAGGCTGGTTGTCGCAACGGCAAGGTGGGGATCGCCCTCGCGGGGGGCGGTCCCCTCGGCGGTATCTACGAAATTGGCGCGCTGGTCGCACTTGAAGAGGCGCTCGAGGGCCTCAAGCTGACGGAGTGCGACGTCTATGTCGGCGTGAGTTCGGGCGCCTTTGTGGCGGCAGGTCTCGCCAACGGGCTCTCTGCGCGTGAGATGCACGCGATGTTCATCCTGGATCAGTCGCATCAAGACCCGTTCGAGCCCAGCCTGTTGTTGCGGCCCGCTTTCGCCGAGTTTGCGCGGCGGCTCGTGCGCATGCCGGAAATGATCCAGTCGGCGGCGCTCGCCTATTTTGGGGTTGCGCCGCACCGCGGTTTCTTCGAATCCTTCATGAGGCTCACGCGTGGCTTGCCGAACGGCCTGTTCGACAATGACGCGATCGCCTCGTACCTCGCGCGGCTGTTCAGCAAGCCTGGACGGACCGACGACTTTCGCAAGCTTGCGCGCGAACTCTTCATTGTGGCGACCGACCTCGACAGCGGAAGGTCTGTGCCGTTCGGGACGTCGGGCTTCGACGATGTGCCGATCTCTGAGGCCGTCAAGGCGAGCGCAGCCCTGCCCGGCCTCTATCCGCCGGCGCGCATCGGCGATCACGACTATGTCGATGGCGCAATGAAGAAAACGCTGCACGCGTCGGTCGCGCTCAAAGCCGGCGTGAAGCTGCTCATCTGCATCAATCCGATCGTGCCGTTCGACGCCGAACTCGCCGCGCGCGCAGGCGCAAAGCCGGGGCGTCTCGCCGATTACGGGCTCCTCACCGTGCTGTCGCAGACGTTCCGCGCCCTCATCCACTCGCGCATGCGGGTCGGCATGGAGCGCTACGCGAGAGAGTTTCCTGGCGCCGACGTCGTGCTGTTCGAACCTGGGCAGGATGACGCTGTCATCTTCTTCGCCAACATGTTCAGCTACGCCGATCGCCGCCGTCTCGCAGAGCACGCCTATCGCTATACGCTCAGCGAACTCCGGCGCCGCGCGGGAGAGCTCGAACCTATTCTCGGACGTCACGGCGTCGCCCTCGACCGCGCGGTTCTCGAGGCCAAGCAGCCGATGACCTTAAAGCCTGGCCAGACAGGCAAATTGTGGGATAGCGTCGGGCCGCTCGAGTTGACGCTCGGCCAACTCGAAAAGGCGCTGAGCCGGGAGAAAGCCGGTCCGTCGCAGGGGGTGAAGCGCCATGCCCACAAAGCCGCCGCGTCGGACGCGTGAGCGCATCCTTAAGACAGCGCTGGCGATGTTCAATGAGTTCGGCGAGCCGTCGGTCGCGACGACGTCGATCGCATTCGAGATGGGCATCAGTCCCGGCAACCTCTACTACCACTATCATTCCAAGGAGCAGATCGTCGCCGATCTGTTCGCCGAATTCCGGCGCGAAATCGAGACGACGCTGGCTGCGCCCGAGCAGCGCCTTCCGAACGCGGAGGATTGCTGGCTCTATCTGCATCTGGTGTTCGAAGCGATCTGGAAATACCGCTTCATCTATCGCGACCTGCACGAACTCGTGGCTCGCTACCATGTGATCGAAGTGCAGTTCCGCCGCATCCTGGCTCATAAAATCCGGGTCGCCGAGCAGATCCTCGGCGGCCTCGTCAAGGCGGGGCAGATGCATGCGGAGCCGGCCGAGATCGCGACGCTCGCCCAGAACATCGTGCTCATCGCGAGCTATTGGATGTCGTTCGAGTTCGCCCGCGATCCCAAGGCCGTGCAGGACGACAAGACGCTGGCGCGCGGCGCTTTTCATGTAATTGCGTTGGCCGCGCCCTATCTCGAACCGCGGGAGCGGGAGCTGTTCGATCACCTGGCCAAGCGCTACATTGCCTGAGGAGGACGCCATGGCGGCGGTCAGATGGAAAGCCTTCCCGTATGAGGCCAAGGCTTACGCATACGAAGGCGCCGCGTTGAAGAAGGCCTGGCCCGAACTGCATCGCGGCGACTGCGAGCCGTTCCCCGACGCCGCCTTCATCAAAGAGGCGTTTGCGAAGCATCCGCGCCTTAAAGCCGCGCTCGACGCCGATAAGACCGCGGCGGCGCTGCAATCGGCCTGGCGCGCCTATCATCGCGGCGATTTCGCCGCTGCGGCGGTCGAGGGCGAAGCGCTTGGACCGATCGGCGCCAACGCCGCCAACAAGGCCGCCAACATCTATGCGACTTATCTCGAGACGGTGAGCGAGCGAAAGCGCGACATCTTCCTGAAGTCGGCCGAGCGGGCCGAGGCTTTGCAGGCCGCTGCGCCGGATTTTCCTAACGCCTTCTATTTCCATGCGCAGACGCTCGGGCGCTATGCGCAGGAAATCTCGATCGCAAGGGCGCTGGCGCTCGGGATCGGCGGCAAAGTGAAGGCGAACCTCGACAGAACGGTCAGGCTCGAACCGAACCATGCGGAAGCCCATATCGCGCTTGGCGCATACCATGCCGAGATCGTCAGCAAGGTCGGCGGGATGCTGGCGAGCCTCTCCTATGGGGCGAGCAAGGAGGAGGCAGTGAGGCATTTCGCGCTCGCCCGCAAGCTCCTGCCGGACTCGGCGATCGCGCGCATCGAGGAAGCGAACGGCCTCGTCATGCTGTTCGGCAAGTCGCGGCTCGCCGAGGCCGAGAAACTCTACCAGGAGGCTGCCCGCTGCACGCCCGCCGACGCCATGCAGAGGCTCGACGCCGAGCATGCGAGGGAAGAGGCCGAAGGCTAAAGGGGATGAATTCAAGTCGATTCATTCCCGCGATTGCGAGCGCCCCCGGGTCGAAGAGCCCGGGGGGAAGCAATCCAGGGAACGTCGGGCGGCGGCGGCCCTGGATCGCCGCGTCGCTCACGCTCCTCGCGATGACGGCGAACGGTCCGGCTCATTGGGCCGTTTCGACCGCCGCCCCCTCCGGCGGGTCGAGCAGCACGTAATAGAGGTACTTGTCGAACTCCTCGCCGAAATGCCTGACAATCGCCTCCGGGTCCGGCGTCAGCGCGGCGTCGGTGATGAGACCGAACTGGACGTTGCCCGCGTAGGAGAGAATCGAGACCCCCATGCCCATGTCTCCAGTCTGGGGCACCCAGAAGAGCGACTGCTTCAACACGCTGCCCGCAATCGACAGCGGCTCGACGGGGCCGGGCACGTTGGTCATCACCGCGGTCGCTCGGCTGAGCAGGAGGTTGAAGAGCTGGTCCTGAACGACCTTCGGCAACCGGCCGAGCGCTGCGAAGAGCCCGAGCGTAACGCCGGGCTCGTACGATGTCTTCAAGGCTAGCGCGCGCTGGCGCACCGTCATCAGCCGCTCGAGTGGATGTTCAATGCCGACCGGCAGTTCGACGGCGATGATGCCGAAGCGGTTGCCGAGATCGAGTTCGCCCGGCCGGCGCAGATTGATCGGCACGAGCGCGCGGCACTCAACTCCTTCGGTCTTGTCGCCCTTCACCGCTAAATAGCGACGCAGCGCGCCGGCGACGCAGGAAAGCAGCATATCGTTGATCGAGGCGCCAAGCGCACGGCTCACGGCCTTGACCTCCGGCAGCTTCAAGGGCTCGCTCCAGGCGACACGCTTCGACCCCCTCGGCTTGCCCTTGAAGCGCGTTGCGCTGTCGGTGGGCATGAAGAGCAGGTAGCCGAGTTCGCCGGCCACGCCCGCGCCGGTTCGCAGGTAGTCGGCGGCGCGCAAGGGATTGCGAACGAGATCGGCCGCGGCGCCAAGCGTCGAGGTCGAGGCCTGCCTCCCCGCGTCGATCGCGGCGACCACCGGGGCCATCAGGCTTTGCAGCCAGCCTTCGTCCTCGTCCGGCTCGACGTGACGCTTCTCACCGTCGACAAGCGACATCGTGACGCCGACCAGCGCGATGCCATCGGCGATCGCATGGTGGATGCGAAACACAACCGCCGCGCCGCCTTCGTATTCCTCGACGATATGGAGCTGCCAGAGCGGATGGATGGGGTCGAGGGGCTCGGACGCGAGCTCGCCGACGAACCGTTCGAGCGCCTGCTTGCCGCCGCGCCCCGGCAGCCGCACGCGCTTGATATGATGAGCAAGGTCGAAGTTTTCATCGTCGCGCCAATAGACGCCGTCCGCCGCGCGCTCAACCCTTTGCCGGAATCGGCGGTAACCGGTAAGCCCGTCGGCGAGCTGAGCTTCGAGCCGGTCGATCGCCACGGGACCCTCGAGCATCCAGACCGCCACGATAATCATCAGATTGGCGGGCCGGTCCATGCGCAGCCACGTCGTATCGACCGAAGACATGCGCTCGCGACGGCTCATTGTTCACTCCCCAAGCTTTTCCCGCCACCATAGCGCCTTCCGGCGTCGGCCAGAACGCGTCGCTTCGTCGCGTTTAGGAGGCCGAGCCTAAGCGCAGCGGCTATAAGACTTCCGATGTCAACCGAGAGCTTTCATGATCGCTTGCTCGCCGAACTCGACCGATACGCGACGCTGCACGCGCGTTTCGTCGAGGACGCCGGGTTCCGGCGCCGCCGCGCTTCGCTGCGCCTCTGGCAGGCGGCGAGGCTCGCGCGCACACACGGGGATCTTCTCGCGAGCAGGCGCTTTCACGACGCCGCGGAATTCTTCCTCATCGACCTGTACGGCCCGAAGGACTTGAGTCGCCACGTCGACGACGTGCGCCGCATTGTCCCCATCATGACGAGGGTTCTGCCCGAGTCCGGCCTCGCGACGGTCGCGCATGCGATCGAGCTCAGCGTTTTGTCCGAGAGCCTCGACGGCGACATGGCTGAGGCGGTCGGCGCGGAGGCCGATCAGATTACCGACGCCAGCTATGCCGCCACCTACCGCAAAGTCGATCGCGCTCAGGACCGCGAACGCCAGATCGATCTGATTGCGCTTCTCGGCGACGCGCTCGACCGGCTGACGCATCAGCGCTTCATCGGCATGGCGCTGAAGATGATGCGCAAGCCGGCGCAGCTTGCGGGACTTGGCGAGTTGCAGGCTTTCCTCGAGCGCGGCTATGCGGCCTTCGGCGCGATGCGGGGCGGGGCGGGGGAATTCGTCGCGATCGTCGTCGGCCGCGAGCGGGCGATCTCGAAGGCCCTGTTCGCCGGGGACGATGACGCATTGCAGCGCGATCCGAAGCAGCTTGGCGAAACTCCAGTCCCTGGCGCAGACTGAATCCTGTCAGTCCGCTTAAGCGCCGACCTTAGGCAAAAGCCCATGCCCGCACGCGTCGCTGAACCCTTCAATCTCGCCTGGCATTGTCTGGGGCGGCCGGCGGCGGAGCGCGGCGCGAAGACGGCGCTGATCATCGCCGACGGCGCGGAGGCGTTTCGCACCTTCACCTATGGCGAGCTCGACCGGATGGTTCGCCGCCTCGCCGGCGGTCTCGTCGCGAGCGGCCTGAAGAAGGGCGACCGCGTGATGATCCGCGCCGCCAACGACGTCGACTTCGTGCTCGCGTTCTTCGCGACGACCGCGATCGGTTGCGTCGCTGAGCCGGCGTCGCTGCTCTTGACCGCGGAAGAGGCGCTGGCGCTGGCGGCCAATTCGCACGCGAGCGCGATCTTTCTTGGCGACGCGGAGGCGGAGGAGCGCGCGCTCTTTTCGCATCTGAGGGTGTTCGACCGGGACGAGACCCTCCGTCTCGCGGCCGAGGGTCCGCCCGCCGATCATGCGCCGACCGCGGCCGACGATCCGGCCTATCTCGTTTTCACGTCCGGTTCGACGGCGGAGCCGAAGGGCGTCCTGCACGCCCACCGGGTCGTGATCGGTCGCCGGCCGATGGCTGCGGACTGGCTGGGCCTCAGCGAAAGCGATGTGCTGCTTCACGCTGGCAACATCAACTGGACCTACACCCTCGGCGTCGGCGTGCTCGATCCCTTCGCCCGCGGCGCGACCGGCGCGCTCTACGCCGGCCCCCGCGACCCCGCGATCTGGCCGAGGCTCATCGAAAATATGCGCGCGACGATCTTCGCCGCCGTGCCGAGCGTCTATCGGCAAATCCTCAAATACGGCGATCCCTCCGCCTCCGACCTCACGAAGCTTCGCCACGGCGTCTGCGCGGGCGAGGCGCTGACGCCGGACCTCCTCGCCCAGTGGCGGGAGGCGACCGGGACGTGGCTCTACGAGGCGCTCGGCATGAGCGAAATCTCGACCTACATTTCGAGCCGCCCGGGCGAGCCGATCCGGCCTGGCTCGCCTGGCCGTCCGCAAACGGGACGCCGCATCGCGATTCTGCCTGTCGAAGGAGGAACGACGCCGGCGCCGCCCGGCGAGATCGGCCTCCTCGCCGTCCACCGCGGCGACCCGGAACTCATGCTCGGATACTGGAACCGGCCGAACGAGGAAGCCGCCGCTTTCCGCGGCGACTGGTTCATCGGCGGCGATCTTGCCGAGTTCGACGTCGACGGCTGGGTCTGGCACCGCGGCCGCAACGACGACATCATGAACGCGTTCGGTTACCGCGTGTCGCCGCTCGAAGTCGAGAAAGTCCTCATGCGTCACCCCGACGTCGCGGACGTCGCGGTCGCGGAGCGCAAGGTCGTCGACGACATTTCCGTGATCGCCGCTTTCGTCGCGCCGAGGCCGGGAAGCGCGCCGGACGAAAAGGCGCTCATCGCGCATTGCGCGGAGCATCTCGCGTCATACAAATGTCCGCGCAAGATCGTGTTCGTCCGCGAGATCGCGCGCACCGCGAACGGCAAGGTCAGCCGCCGCGCGCTGCCGCAGCTGGCATAATTCGCACGCATCAAGGGCGGCGGCGCATACGAGGCCGAAAGCGAAGCTATCCCCTCGCCGGCTGGACGCGCCCGGCCCGATCAGAGCCAGAAGGATATGGGTGTCGAGCAAAAGCTTCATGCGTCGGACGGCAGCGGACGCAGGAGAAAATCCTCCGGCAGCGGATCGTCGAAATCATCAGCGATAAAAGCCACAATTGTTTCGATTCCGCGCTTCCGCTTGAATTCCTCAATCGCCTCGAAGTGAAGACCTTTGCGCGAACGGTGCGGCGCCAGCTCGAAAACGGGCGAACCATTGCGGGTTACGACGATGGTTTCGCCGCGCTCGACCTCGCGAGCAAGCTCGGTCAGGCGGTTCTTCGCCTCGCGGATCGTGACCGTTTTCATTCAAAGACAGTAGTCACGTGTGGCTACAATGTCCATTTGAAGCATGCGAGACGCAGCTCTGGTCTCGGCCGCCTGGAGCTGTCAGACCCGCCTCGCAACCCGCGCGTAAGCGAGCCGCGGCTGCCAGTTCGCTGGCAGGATATTGCCCCTCAAGCCGCCGCGCGGCGGCTCGTCGTCCTTCGGCAGGAACATGACGGCGGCTGCGCAGACGAGGCCGCCGAAGGTCGTCATGAACCCGACATAAAGAAGAAAGGCCGCCGCGGCGCCCATCCCGCTGTCGTTCATGAGCGGCCGGATGCCGAAGGGATCGAAAAGGAGGAGCGCCGTCGCGCAAAGGGCGCCGACGAGCGCGCCGAACACCCAATGGAAGATCATGTAACGCACGAGCGGATCAAGCCGTTTCGCGCGCGTCTTTCCCCGAACGCGCAAAGGCGCGTCGCCGATCATGTCCGAGTCCGTCATCGGGGACCTCCGTTCTTCGCCAAGCGCGCCGGTGCGCCTGTCGCGCATCGCCGTCAACAATCCGATTCATCTTACGGCGGCAGCGCCGCTCGTCAAATCGCGCTTAACGCGGCAAAAGCGCGCATTCCCGTCAGCGGCGGCTCTTCAACGCGTCGGCGAGCCGCGTGGTTGCAGAGCCCGGCTTGAGCGGCTTCGGCTGGCTTTCGTGCGGCGCCCAGGCGCTGAGCCAAAGCGTGTCGAAGGTCGCCCGGAGCCGCCCATCCGGATCGGCGAACCGCTCGGAATAGACGGCGGCGGCGCGAGCCAGAACCTCGCGGCGCAGTGGTCTGCGGCTGCGGTCGTTCAAGGCGTTGGCGGCGCCGAAGGCGCGCAGATCGTTCATCAGCCCGAGAATGTCTCCGTAGCGGACGGTCGCGCGGTCGAGGTCGACGACCGGCAGCGCCAGCCCCGCCCTTTGGGCGAGGCCGCCGAGCGCCCGGACGTCGACGAACGGGGCCACCCGAGGCGAGGCGCCGCCCAGGCTCTCGCTCTCGGCGATCGTAAGAGCCTGGCGAAGCTCGGTCAGCGTGTCGCCGCCGACGATCGCCGCCATGAGGAGGCCGTCCGGCGCGAGCGCCCGGCGAATCTGAACGAGCGCGCCCGGCACGTCGTTGACCGCCTGCATCGCGAGCAGCGAAACGGCGAGATCGAGCCGGCCCTCGGCAATCGGCAGACGCTCGAGGTCGCCGACAGCGGGCAGGAAATCGCCGTCGCCGACGCTCGCGAAGGTCGGAGCGATCCGGACGACGCAGTCGACCTGCCCGCCGCGCTTCAGCGCAATCGCCCCATGCGGTCCGGGCGAGCCGATGTCCGCGGCGAGCTCGAAGCGGCGCTTGACCAGCGACAGACGGTCGCGGAGCTCCTCCGCCGCGCGGGCGAGAAGAAAGTCCGCCCCGTCGCGGGCATGCGCGCGGGCCCAGGCCCGATCGAGCCGGCGATGGACAAGCGCGCGGTCGAAAATCTGCGGAGGAGAGCCGGTCGGAGGCACGGGGCGGAAACTTATGCCTGCTCTGCCTCTCGCGCAAAGGCTTGGCTTGCGTTAACTTTGCGCCGCATGAGCGCGAATCCGGCCCTTGCCGTCGAGGACGCCGCCCACGTCAAATGGACGCGGCGCGCGGCCGCGTTCGCTTCGCGCCTCGCGGGCGCGACGCTGAATACGCTCTATCCGCCGACCTGCCTCGCCTGCCGCGCCGCGACGGAGGCGCATGGCGCGCTCTGCCCGCGCTGCTGGAGCGACATCCGCTTCATCGAGAGGCCGTTCTGCGACCGGCTGGGGACGCCGTTCGAGCAGGACCTCGGCGAAGGCCTGCTCTCGCCGCAAGCGATCGCCGATCCGCCGGTTTTTACCCGCGCGAGGGCGGTCGCCCGCTTCGAGGACGGGCCAGCGCGCAGGCTCGCCCATCGGCTCAAATACTCCGATCGGGCGGAGCTGGCGCGGCCCCTCGGCCGCTGGATGGCTCGGGCCGGCGCCGACATTCTGGCCGACGCCGACCTTATCGCGCCTGTGCCCCTGCATGCGTTGCGGCTCTGGCAGAGGCGCTTCAATCAAGCCGCCGCGCTTGCGCGGGAGGTCGCCCGCGAAACCGGCAAGCCGTGCGACGTTAGCGCGCTCCTGCGCGTCAAGGCGACGCGCAGCCAGGTCGGTCTCAGCCGCACGCAGCGGGCCGAAAACGTGCAGGGCGCTTTCCGGGTCGCGGAGGGCGCGGTTGTCCGCGGCCGCAGCGTCGTCCTGATCGACGATGTCATGACCTCCGGCGCCACCGCCAACGCCGCGTCGCGGGTCCTCTTGAGGGCGGGGGCGAAGCGCGTCGACGTCCTGGTGTTCGCGCGGGTTGTTACTGGCGGGTGACCGCCCATATAGTGGTCAAAACATCCAAATTCGCGCTGGGGAGCCTTGTCGCCAAGTGCCGCCGATTCTTATATATACGAAGTCTTGGTGTCCTTATTGCCATGCGGCGAAAGCCTTGCTGAAGGCCAAGGGCGCGCGGTTCGAGGAGGTCAGCGTCGACGGCGACCGCGTCGCTCAAATGGCGATGGCCGCCAAAGCCGGCGGGCGCTCGACCGTGCCGCAAATCTTCATCGGCGAGAAACATGTCGGCGGCTGCGACGATTTGCATGATCTCGAGGCCGCGGGGGAGCTGGACGAGATTCTGGCGGACTGAGCACATGATCAGATACGCCCTCGGTTGCGCCGAGGGGCATAGTTTCGACAGCTGGTTTCCCGACAGCGCGGCCTATGAGACGCAGCGCAAGCGCGGGCTGATCGCCTGCCCCGAGTGCGGCTCGATCCAGGTTCAGAAGGCGATTATGGCGCCCGCGGTCGTCGGCGCCGATCGAACCGCCGCCGAACCCAAGGCCGAGGTCCTGATGGACGACCGGCGACGCCATCTGCGCGACATGGTCGCCAAGGTGCGCCGTGAGATCGAGGCCAACACCGACGACGTCGGTCCGAAGTTCCCCGAAGTGGCCCGCGCCATCCACAAGGGCGACGAGCCGGAGCGCGCGATTCGCGGCCAGGCAAGTCTCAAGGAAGCCAAGGCGCTTCTCGAGGAAGGGGTCGGCGTGATGCCGATGCCGACTCTGGCGGACGAGCTGAACTGAAAGCTGCGCCGGCGTTTGTTTTTCGAAATCCTATTGCGGAAAATCGGAATCTGCTATATAGTCTTTGGATGAAGCGAAATCCAATCGAGGAGAGAGAAGGACGGCGAGCCGTCAGGCGAGTCGCCGCGGCGGCGACGCTCTTTTGGCGCTCGGCGACGGCCCACCTTTAGGAGAACAGCGCAATGAAAATTTTTTTCGGAATATCGCCCGTAACCCATTAAAAAGGCCCGATTCGGACGAGAGAATCCAAGGAAATCCAAGCTTTCCCAACCCCTTGTTCGCCCTGTTTTGGCGGGTTTTCCAAGCTTTTCCAAGAAATCCCAAATTGGCGCGGGACGCCCTGTCCGAGGGCGCGCGCCTAAGTCTAGGTCAAGACAGCCAGTTCCTTGGCGCTTACAGCGTTATCTGTTGGAGGGTCGGTCGTAGCGGTCAAAAGCCCGAACGGAAATGTCGCGAAGGGGCGGAAGCGGGCGTTCGAAGCCGGCGTCATGGACGGCGTCAATGCGTAGAGTAGGAGTGTGGCGCGGTGGCTGTAGGTCGAGCATATCGGTTGGCCGCCCCTTTCGTCTGGCGGTGCCTCAGTGGCTTGACCATGGCTCCGTTTCCACACCCCCCTCATCGAACCGGACAGGCAGATTTCCTGCATCCGGCTCTCGGACAAGACCTCACGCCTTCGTCCACGGCACGTCGTGCCCAAGCCGGGTCAGACGAACGAGCCCGAAGTGCCCGTAGAGGTGCGAGAGTGGATAGCTCCCGCCCCTTCGTCGCCTGACTTTGTGCTTGAAGCGCAACCACCGGCGCAACCGCATCGCCGCGTAAGCATCGAGCGCCCGATACGCCTTGCTGAAGGCGCCTACCGAAAAGTAGTTCGCCCATCCGCGCAGCGTGCGGTTCACTTTGCCCACCAGCGTTGTGGTCTCTTGCCATGTGCATGATCGCTCGGTCAGCGCGTGGACTTTCTCGACCGCGCGCTGAATGCTCTTCTTTGATGGCCGGTAGCCGATACGAGCCTAACCGGTCTTCGCCGAGTACATCCTGCCGAACGTGTATCCCAGAAAGTCAAACTCTCCTTCCGGCACCTTGCAGATGCGCGTCTTCTCCTCGTTCACCGTCAGCTTCAGCTTGCCCATAATTTCCCGCAGTCGCTGCAAGGCTTCTTCGGCCTTGCCCCTTCTGCACAGGATCACGAGGTCGTCGGCGTAGGTCACGAGCCGCGTGCCGAGGCTTCGCTCCAGCCCGAACATCTTCCATCCCAGCACGAACCGGCGCATGTAAATGTTCGCCAGCAAGGGTGAGATCGGCGAGCCCTGCGGAATGCCGCGCCGCTTGTCCCGCGCCTCGGTCGTACGTGTCCTCCGACCTCGATCGTCGGTTTCTTCCACGGGACAATCCAGCCACATCCTGATCAGATGAAGCACGCGCCGATCGACGATGCGACGCGCAACCGACTTCAAGAGCTCGGCATGGGGAATGCTCCCGTAGTAGTCCGCGAGGTCCGCGTCCACGACTTCCGGGTGGCCACGAAACAGCAGCTCCTCCACCTCGACCACCGCCTGCTGGGCGTTGCGCCCGGGGCGGTAGGCATAGAGTTCCGAGGGAAGGTCGGCCTCGAAGATCGGCTCCAGCACCAGCATCGCGGCTAGCATGCAGACCCGATCCCGCAAGGTTGAGATGCCCAGCGGCCTGAGTTTGCCGTTGGCCTTCGGTATGAAAACGCGTCTGATTGGGTCCGGTCGGTAAGTCTCCTGCCTGAGCGCAAGCGCCAGTTCGCCCAGCCATCGCTCGACCCCGTACGCCTCGACGGCCTCGAAGTCCTGACGGTCCACGCCCGGCGCGCCCTTGTTGGAGCGGCACTGGGCGTAGGCGTGCGCCAGAATGTCCTCGCGGCTGATCTTGTCGTAGAGGGCGTAGAAGCGGTAGCCGGGTTCAGCCTTCGCTTTCGCGTGCAACGCCGTCTGCAGTTTCTGAACGCTGTCCGGAGTTGATAGGTTGCCCAATCTCCAGGTCCTTCACTACGTCTTGCGTCTGTCCTGAACTGAGGTCCCTTCCCTCCCCCCGGCGTTACCCGGCTTCCTCGGTACTACGAACCTCTCCGCCACCCATGAGCGCCCGGCCTCTCCCTCGCGGGCGTCCGGTTGATCATCCCTAACCACGCCCATGGGCTTCCCGTGTTGCGCGCGCTTTCCTTCCTGTACGTGCCGCCGCCAGTACCCCGGTGCAGCGACTGGGCGTCGTCTTCGCTCGTCTCACCCAGCCGTATCAGCCTTCCCCGAAATTGCGGTCGGGTCGGCCTGCACATCGTCCTTTTCGAGGCTTGCTCGGCGTTCACTCGGGTTGCGGCCCGCACACTCGCGCCGTCACCTATACGTGACGCGCTATACCGAAGGCTTCAGCCATTTCGTCACCTCCATGACTGCTCCGGTTGCTTCCGGCTGGAGCGTTCGCCGGGTGGGCCTCTCACCCACTGGAAAGCGCCGCCTTTCACGGCGCACGCAAAGAGCGGACACTCACCGACGATGCTTACCGAGAGAGGCTGGTCATCGTGCAGTCCGCATCGGGTGGCTAGCCCCGATCGCAGCATTTTTGGCATAGCGGGTGACGAACAGACCTTGATGTCGGGACGTGAGTCCCGGGCGGCGTCGACGACCTGCCGCCCATTCGTGGTGCCGGGCAATCCGATATGGGTGATGAGAAAATCGATCTGTGCGACCGGTCGGACCGGGGGTAGCGCCTCAAGGTCCGTTTCCGTCGAAGATCGCGCCCGGATTCGACAGATGAATTCGTTCCAGGACTTCCCCCACAAGAATGGTCGCCTGAATCGCCGTCACGTCTTCGGCAATGATGATCGCGTCTATGGAAAGTCGAAACATCGACCCAGTGCCATCGGTTGGTTCGGCCTCGATAACGATCTGTCGAAACATGGCTCCCCCGTGTCAACTGTTTCAATTTCTCTGTTGCGCCGATCGGCGCTTCGACCCCACGGCGAAGTGCAAGCCAAAATTGCATCCGCGGCCACGCACCATACGGTAGGGAAGAACTGCCGGCTGTTCACAATTGACCACATCCCCGGAAACGGTCGGCGGCGGTCGAGGCGCCCTAATCGCGCAGAACGACGCTCAGCAACGAACTGTGAACCTTCAGCTCCCCATTGTATTCGATAAAGCCGAGCTTCCTGAATTTGTTCATGAAGAAGCTCACGCGCGGCCGGGTCGTCCCTACCATCTCCGCAAGCGGTCTTGCGATCATAGAGCTTGGCGAAGGCGACCTTGGCGTAGGTGTCGATGAAGGTCTGCTGGTAGATGCGGCCAACCCCCTTCATGTTGCCGACGTAGAACGTATCCTGGGCGCCGCAATAGCCCGGACATTCGCTCTCGAACTCGCCATGCGCCTCCTTTTCGCTCTTGGCCTTCTCCAGCGCGGCCAGCTGGCTTTCGGTCAGAACCAGGCCTTCCTGGGCGACCTTGGCTTCGAGCGCCTTGAGCCGTTTCTTCATGGTTTCAAGATCATGACGCTGCCAGACGCCGCGAACGCCGGCCGGAGAAATAGAGTGGCCGAGTTTGCGAAGCTCGTTGGCGATACGGATTTGGCCATAAGCCGGCTGGTCCAGCGAAAGCTCGACGATGATCGCCTCGACCTCGGGCGGCGTGCGGTTCTTCAGGATCGGCTTTCGCCGCGTCAGTTCCTGCAGCGCCAATTCGCCCCCGGCGTCGTAAAGTTCCTTGAAACGATAAAAGCTGTCGCGGCTATAGCCCATCATTTTGCAGGCCTGGCTGACGTTGCCGAGCTGCTTGGCCAACTCCAGCAACCCAACCTTGGCGCGGATAATCTTCTGTTCCTTGGTCATCGTAGGTGTCCTCTCGAAACGCCGAGGCCAGGCGCTGCGAACCCCGACCACTCCGCGCCCGGCCTCGGCTTCCGCCTCAGCTATGACACCAACTGTCAGATTAAGTCTTAACTACTGCAGTTGATCGAACCTGGGCTGATCTGCTGCTGCGCCAGATGCAACTGAAAGCGGCGAAGGTCCTCCTTCGTCGCCGTATCGGGCGACCGGCCCAGGAAGGCCGTAAAGGTCCTGACGTGCCGGACGTAGTCCTTCTGCACCTTCTCCTTGAACCGACGCGCCGTCATGTCGTCGATCATGCGCTGACGCAGCGGGTTGATGGGCTTGTCGGACATCGCGAAAGCTCCTGTCTCCCATGGGGTTGAACCCCATGATTCTGAGACAGTCCTGGCCTCGTCCGACCCAGCTTCCCGCGCTGCCCTCGCCGCAGCTACCGCGCGAGCGGTTTAGTCCTAACGTCGATTCCCGACGTTCAATCGCTCGCGGCAAACTCCCGCTCAGGGTCGAAGGCGGTCAGGGCGATCTCTTAGGGCCGGGCTTTACCTGATCAAGCTCGGCCATGACGAAAAACCGAAGGGGAATGCGCGACCCACAGCCAACGCCATTAGAGCCAGACTCTCACTTCAGATCCACCCGAAACTCGGACGCCTCGATCACGGTCGTGCCGATCATCGTGCGGGCCGAGATGCGGAACGGCATCAGCACGTGGTCGCTCTCGATCGGCGCGAGCCAGACCTCGAGGTCCTTGTTCTCCGCCATGAACTTGGTCGCGGGCCGGTTGCGCCGATGGCCGGAGATGGGGATGTAGCGCGCGGCGCAGACTGCGACCGGGCCGTCGTAGCCCTTCGCCTTCGCCATGCGCTCGCCGACGTAGGTGAGACTGATGTCGAAGCGCGTGTAGCCGTCGAAGATCGGAATCTTCCGGTTGCAGGCGCCGGGCCCGACGATCGACCCGGAAGCGGGCGCGGAGATGACGAGAGCGCCGACCGGATCGACGATGTTCTGCTCGTCGTGCGGTCCGAGCGGCACGCGGTCGGGCCTGTCCTCGTACGGCGGGGCGATGTCGACGCCGGTCACCGCATTGTCGGCCAGCGCCATGCGGATCGTCCTCGTCATGTTCGCGTTGGCGGCGATCGTCGCGAACGTCGCCGGCGAGACGTGGCCCTCGACGATTGCGCCGTGGCCAGCCGAGGCGCCCCGCGCGTTCGAGAAGAGCTTGGCCAACCCCGTGAGCTTCGCATCGGCTAGGATCGTGTAGCTCGTGGGGCTGAGCTCGGCGTCGAGGTTGGCGTCGCCGATCGGCAGTCCGACCAGCGAAACGCGGTAGCTGGCATGCAGAACATCGGCGCGCGCGCTGGTGCCGCAGACGATCGCCGCCGCGGCTGCGACTGACAATCCCAAGCGCGCCCAGATTGATCGCGGCTTCATCAACTCGAAGACTCCGGCCCAAATGCTTGCCGCGAATTGAATGGCGATTGCGCAAAAATTCCGGCGCGAATGCGCCAACTCAGAGGCCAACCCGCGCCAGCAAAAAAGTCTTAAAGGCCCGCTGTCAAGGTCTTGCGGCCCGGCGTCGCGCCGACTTAACATCGTCCCCATGGTCGAGACGGTCATTACCATTCGCACAGCTCGGCTCGGCGACGAGGACGACATCGCCGCGGTTCATGACGCAGCCTGGCGCGAGGCCTATCGCGGCGTCATCCCTGGCCGGGAGCTCGAGCGCATGATCGCGCGGCGCGGGCCGGCCTGGTGGCGCCTCGCGATCGCGCGTCGGACGCCTCTGCTCGTGCTCGAATTCAGCGAATCCGTTGTCGGCTACGTGAGCTACGGGCGCAACCGCGTCCCGGCGCTGGGTTTCGGGGGCGAGATTTTCGAGCTTTATCTTGCGCCGGAATGCCAGGGCTGCGGCTTTGGCCGGCGGATGTTCGAAGCGGCTCGCAAGGATCTCGCCGGCCACGGCTATGGCAATCTCGTCGTCTGGGCGCTGGCGGACAATGAGCGCGCCGTCTCGTTCTACCTGCGGCTCGGCGGACGGGTTGTGCGCCGCGCGCATGAGACTTTCGGCGGGCAGGAGCGCGAACGCGTCGCTTTCGGCTTTAGCTGAGCGGCCATCGCCCCTATAAGGGGCGGAAACGCCCGCTCACCCCGCGGGATTGGAGCGCCCGACGTGAACCTCAACGCTGTAACCATCGGCAAAGACGCGCCGCACGACGTCAACGTTGTGATCGAAGTGCCTATCGGCGGCGAGCCGATCAAGTACGAGATGGACAAGGACAGCGGCGCGCTGGTCGTCGACCGCTTTCTCTACACGTCCATGCGCTATCCCGGAAATTACGGCTTCATCCCGCACACATTGTCGGACGACGGCGATCCATGCGACGTTGTCGTCGCCAATACGCGCGCAATCGTCCCAGGCGCCGTCATGAGCTGCAAGATCGTCGGCGTTCTTTTGATGGAGGACGAACACGGCGGCGACGAAAAGCTCCTCGCCGTGCCCTCGACGAAGCTCACCCAGCGCTACGCGCACGTGAATAACTACTCGGACCTGCCGGAAATCACGATCCGTCAGATCGAGCATTTCTTTGCGCACTACAAGGATCTCGAGCCGAACAAGTGGGTGAAGATCATCCGCTGGGGCGACGCCGAGGAGGCGCGCAAGCTCGTTATGGAGGGCGTCGAGCGGGCGAAGGCGGCCAAGGGCTGACGCTCCTCTCCGCCATCTACCGCCGTCTTTTGCACCAACAGCGCTCCTCCGCGCGCGTTCGAAGCGTACGCGGGGTGCATCGAAGCCCTTTGAAGTTGGGCTTGGACCTCAAGCTCTTGCATACGAGTCACCTCGGCGCCACCTATGCCGCAAGGAGTTGTAAACAGCACCGCTTTATGGTCTGTTGGCATCCCGAATCTGGGAGAGGTCAATGACTAAGTCGTTGGAATTGCTTATCGAGGCAGCAAGAAAAGCGGCTCCATCTCCCCAGCAGCAAGAGGAACAGCGGCGGAGCTTTGCTTACGGAAATACCGCCTTCGAGAACAGCCTCATAACCAGACAAATAGTCGACGAGCAGGCTGAGGCTATCGCCCGTGAGCGAGACCAGCAACGTCGGCGGTGAACGTCGCGACAGTGTTGCTCTTGAACCGGAAGTAATTAAGGATCCGATCAAGCGCGCAGAGGCGGAGGCTGCGAATGGCCTTCGCCAGTTCGACGCCGGCAAGAACGCCGCACAGGAGGCGCTTGATCGGATATCGAACAGCGACTTCCGATTTAGGCTAAGGCCATCGCTTATCCTCGGGCTCAATCGCGAGGCGCTGGCTGGCATAAGCCAATTTGCCGGAAATTACCGGCCATCCGACGTATCGATACACAAGAGCAAGCACACTCCGCCCGGCGCTCATCTCGTTCCGACGCTCGTGGAAGACATGTGCGACTACGTTAACGACCATTGGTCATCGGAGACGCCAATTCACTTGGCCGCATATCTGATGTGGCGACTGAACTGGATACATCCGTTCGCGGACGGCAACGGCCGAACCTCGCGCATCACATCATATGTGGCCTTGATGATCAGAACCGGCTTCATCCTGCCGGGTTCGCCAACAATCCCCGATCAAATTGTATCCAATCGCAGCAGCTATTTCCGGGCGCTCGATGAAGCCGATGCCGCATGCAAGGAAGGCCGGATAGACGTATCTGTGATGGAGGAACTACTCGCGGGAATGCTGGCAAGGCAATTGGCGGGTTTCTATCGGTCAGCCGGAGGCAAGCTGCCACCTGGCGTGGACCTGAATTCCCTTTAGCCGTGATCCCCGCGGCGCGGCGAGACGATGGTTCCCCCGGCGAGTCTCGCCATCGCGTCGAAGAACCTCTTCCGGAATCGCTCCGTGTCGACCGCGACGGCGACCTCCGTGTTGGCGAGACGGCCCCATTGGCCGCGCCAGTCGGGGATGGTCGCCCCGGTTGTGAGTCGCCCGCTCGTCTCGACGTCGACCGCGGCGCACCGCGTTTCGATAAGCGACGGATCGAGCGCGACCGCCACGGCGAGCGGATCGTGCATGATGAAGATCCGCCGTCCGTGCTCCTTCTCCATCCGCTCGAAATAATAGCGCGCCGCGTCCTCGACGAAGCGCGCCAATGGCGTCGCCTTGACCCTGGGATTGGCGCTGAACGCGGCGAGGTCGCTCTCGTCGAACGTCGTCTTGCGGGTGACGTCGAGTCCGACGGCGACCACAGGCGTTCCCCCGACGCCGCCGAACGCGCGAAAAACAATCCGCGCCGCCTCCGGATCATGCCAGATGTTGAACTCGGCGCTGGGGGTCACGTTTCCCGGTTCGGCGTAAGCGCCTCCCATGATGACGAAGCGCTTGACGAGACTCGGCAGCTCCGGCTCGCGCATGACGGCGAGCGCAATGTTGGTCAAGGGCCCGGTCGCGACGAGGATGAGCCGGCCCGCGCGCGCGCGCGCAGCCGCGACGATCGCGTCGACCGCGTGGAGCGCGTTGGCCGGCTCGCGCGGCTCGGGCAGGACGGCATAGCCCAGCCCGGTCGCGCCGTGGACATGTCTCGCGTCCGCCGCGGGGTTGGAGAGCGAGGTCGCGGCGCCCGGCCAGACCGCGATCCCGCCGAACCCTGCGAGCGCCAGGACCGCCCGGGTGTTGCGCGTCGCCGCCGTTAGGCTGACGTTGCCGACGACGGTGGAGACGCCGAGGATGCGCGCGTGCGCCTCCGAGCAGGCATAGAGCAGGCCGAGCGCGTCATCGATGCCGGTATCGACGTCGATGACGAGAGGGTCTGTTTCCTGGGACATGGGAAGCCATTCTCTGAAGCGGCGCCGCGCCAGCCCCATTCATGGCCTCGCACGGACGCATTCGTCAAACGTCTGGCGGGACGCGCCATTACGGCGTGATCGCCGAGCTTCCCGGCCCCGATTCGACGCTCGCTTCGACCATCGCGCCGCAACCGGCGTCCCGAGCGGCAAACCCTCTCCGCTCCCTGCGAAGCCAGCGCGCGAGCAGGAGGACGGCGACGACAGCAAGGCCAGTCGCGAGGCCGATCCAGACGCCGACCGCTCCCAACCGCGTCGCAAATCCGAGCATCATGCCGATCGGCGCGCCGATCGCCCAGTAGCCGAAGAGCGCGATGACGAGAGGCACTCGCGAGTCGTGCAGCCCACGGAGCATGTTGGCGAGGGTCGCCTGGCTCGCGTCGAAAATCTGAAAGATCGCCGCGATGCGAAGGAGTGCGACCGCCATCGCAACAGTGTCGGCGTTCTCGGGCGCATCGACCGCGATGAATGGAGCAATCAGAAGGCGCGGCGCGGCGATCATCGTCGTCGCGGAGAGAACGGCGAAGGCGGCGGTCAGGCCGTATGCCGTCCATCCGGCGCGGGCGATGCGCGCGGCGTCGCGGGCGCCAAAGGCGAGGCCGACCCGGACCGTCGCCGCCTGGCCGAGGCCAAGCGGGACCATGAAGGCGAGCGCCGCGATCTGCAGCGCGATCGTATGGGCCTCGAGCGCGACAGGACCGATAAGCCCCATGACGAGTGTCGCTGCAGAGAAGACCCCGATTTCGGCGACGATGGTCGCGCCAATTGGCAGGCCGAGACGCCACAGCGCAAGGAATTCGCGCCGCGCCGGCAACCACGGGAGCGCAAAAAGGCGCAGGCGCAGCATCCGTGGATCGATCAGCGACGCGGCGACGAGCATTGCGAACATGAGCGTTTGCGACAGCGTGGTGGCGAGCCCGGATCCGATGATCCCCCAGGCCGGCATACCGAACTTGCCGAAGATGAGCGCATAGTTGGCGAACGCGTTGAACGCGGCGGCGACGAGTCCGGCGATGAGGGTCGGGCGCGGACGCTCGAGCGCGGCGAACACAGAGCGGCCGGCGAAGAACATGAGGTTCGGCGCGAGTCCCCACTGAAATCCGCGCATATAGGTCCCGGCGTCGCGCGCGAGATCGGGCGGTTCGCCGATCGCGGTCAGGATCGCTGTCGTTTGCGTGAGCGCGATCCACGTCACGCCAGCGATGAGGACGGCGGACAGGAGCGCTTGCTGGGCAGCCCGCCTCAGGCCGTCGCTCTTCTCGCCCGCGCCGATTTTCGCCGCGGCGATCGGCGACAACGCCGCGACCACCCCGATGCCGAGCAGGAATGCGGGCTGATAGTGATTGAAGCCGAGCGCGCCCGCGGCGAGCGCGCGCGGCGACAGCCAGCCGAGCATCATGAAGTCCGTCGCAGTCATGATGCTGACGGCGACGTTGGCGAGAATGAGCGGCCAGCTCAGCGAAAAGGTTGCGCCGAGCTCGCGCGCGAGCCAGCCGCTGGCGGCTCGTCTGGGCGATTGCGGCGCGGCGGACATGGAAGCGCGTCTCGCGTGAGGGGCGCGCGTCGTAGCGCGTGCGGCGCGCCGGCACAATGCGGACGGGCCGGTGTTAATTTGCGCGCACGCCCCTAAATTACGGATACGCCCGCAGCCCGCGAGAAGGAGCGATACGTGATCGAACTCTACACCTGGACGACGCCGAACGGACGCAAAGTCCCGATCATGCTCGAGGAGATCGGGCTCCCCTACTCCGTTCATCCCGTGAACCTCGGCAGGCAGGAGCAGTTCGATCCCGAGTTCGTGAAAATCTCGCCCTACAACAAGGTCCCAGCGATTGTGGATACGGACGCGCCCGGCGGGCCGCTGTCGCTGTTCGAGAGCGGCGCGATTCTCGTCTACCTCGCCGACAAGACCGGGCGACTGCTCGCGAGCAGCGGACCCGAGCGCTACCGGACGCTCGCGTGGCTTAGCTGGCAGATCGGCGGGATGGGGTCGATGTTCGGCCAGCTCGGCTTCTTCGCCATCCGCGCGGACGAAAAGTCGGCGCTGGCGATTTCGCGCTTCACCGAGGAGAGCCAGCGGCTGCTCGCCGTGATCGAAAGCCGCCTCATGGAAAGCGCATATCTGGCCGGCGACGCGTATTCGATCGCAGACGTCGCGGCCTATCCGTGGATGTTCGCGGCCAAAACCTTCTTGGGCCCGGTGCTCGGAGAGAGCATCGAGGCGATGCCGTCCGTCAATCGCTGGATGACTGCGATCGGGGCCCGCGAGGCGGTGAAGCGCGGGATGGCTGTGCCGAAGGTGTGAAGCGGCGTCTGCGCGGCTTTTTACCAAGTATCGATCAAGAGGCGATGCGAGGCCGCCCGTCCGCCTCTTGCCTTGCGATATCCGGCAACTCCGAGGCCAGCGAAGCCGAGCAACATCATCGCCCGGGTGGAGGGCTCAGGCGCCGCTGTGCCATCATCGCGTCAGCGATCGATCGACAAGAGGTTTTGCGTTCATGCCCGAACACGGGTTTCCGATCGGTCGGATGGGCCAGCTCGTCGTGCTCTCTTTCCGTCAACGTCGATCTGATCTGTCGAAAAGGAGGCGGCCTGCTCCTTTCACATGCAATTGGCGAGAGCCAACTCGCCATCGCCCGCCTGTCGCCTAAACCAAAGTATTAGCATGCTTGCACCATCATGCCATTTTAGCATCCATAGAGTTAGACGCGCGCGACCATTGTCACCGAGCTTAGCAGGATGCGCAGTGCTACATTCTGCGGGAATAGAGGACGACGACGAACAGCGAGCAGAACCGCTCGATCACGTTCCGAAGAAGGATGCCGATCTTCTATTGTGCACGGAGAAGGAAGAGCGCGAATGGTTGGCGCTACTTTGATCTTCACACTCGGCTTTCTCGCCGGCATCGCGCTCTCAGCCGTGATGATCAGTCCCTCGTCGAAGGGCGGATGACATGGCCGCGCGACGCTCTTCGTCGATCCCGGAGTCTGCGACAGGGCTCGGCAGGCGGCCACTGCTCTTGTCGCTCGCCTTGTCAGTCGCGGGTTGCGCGCCAAGGCGTTCCGCACGGCGGAGACGCAGAGGAGGGCAGCATGAGAAGCCGCCGAGTTCACCGAGCGGATCTTTGGGCGGGTTGGAACCCGTTCCGCCGCCGGAAGCTGTTCTGCTTGTTTCGAGCGCCACGCATCCGACTGGCGAAGACGCGCCATGCGATGCGCACGTGCGCGGGCGACACGATCCAGTTTCGTTCCGAAGCCGACGTAGATATGAGGTTGCCGCCATGATGAAAGCCGCCGTGCTGTTGTCGTTCGCATGCCTTGCGTCTTCGGCCGTCGCCGCGGAAGGCCCGCGTTGCGCAAGCCTCGAAAAGGCGCAGAAGGCTGCGGGCAAGGACACGTCAATTGCGCCCTTGACGCCGGCGCAGTTCCATTTCCTGCAAGGGGTCTATGTCGTCAGTCCGGCGACTCCGGACGGCCTCCCCCCCGGAGATGGGGCGCTGCTCCTGACCCACGACCACGGCGCCGACGGGCTGATCCTGTGGACGCTCGGGCCGCTTGTCTGCGAACCGATGCCGGCGCCGAAAAAGCTCATAGATTATCTCGCGCAGGTGAAATCTGGCGCAGACGGCGACGCGATGTGACGGATTTCGCAGTGCTCCCCGAGTTCGCGAAGTTGCAGACTTTGGCGCCTAACCCTTTGAAATAGCCTTTGGCGACGTCAACATTGCGGGGTTGAGCGCACCGCGCCGCCGCACAGAAATTGGACACCCGGCCGGCCCGTGCTGGCGACGGCGCGGCCTAAAGCGGCGCCAGGTATTTCACCGGATCGACGGGCTTGCCGTCCTTGCGCAATTCGAAATGCAGATGCGGCAGATTGCCGCTGACGCCGGATTTGGCGATGATCTGCCCGCGCCTGATCTTATCACCTTCCTTGACGTCGATCTCGCTGTTGTCGGCGTAGGCGGTGGCGAAGCCGTCGGCGTGGCGGATCACGACGAGCTTGCCGTAGGTCTTCAGTTCGTCGCCGGCATAGATGCAGTCGCCGTCGGCGGCGGCGTGCACCGGTTCGCCGACCGCCGCCGCGATATCGATGCCGTCGCTCTCGCCGCTCTTGAACCCGTGTAGGATCGTCCCGCGAATCGGCCAGCGGAAGCGGTCATGCGCGCCGGGGCCGGCGGAAAGATCCTGCGCGAAGGCGGTTCCGAGCGCGAGGCTCGCAAGGATCAGCGCCGCGAGCCCGCTCTTTGCGAAGCCGGCGCGCGCCATTGCGTGGACCCTCAGTGCTGCAGCGCCTTGACGATGGAATCCGTCATCTTCTTGGCGTCGCCGAACAGCATCAGCGTGTTGTCGCGGAAGAAAAGCTCGTTCTCGACGCCGGCGTAGCCCGAGCCCATGCCGCGCTTGACGAAAAGCACAGTCTTCGCCCTCTCGACGTCGAGGATGGGCATGCCGTAGATCGGCGACTTCGGGTCGGTCTTGGCGGCAGGGTTGGTGACGTCGTTGGCGCCGATCACATAGGCGACGTCGGCCTGGGCGAACTCGTTGTTGATGTCCTCGAGCTCGAACACTTCGTCGTAAGGCACGTTCGCTTCGGCGAGCAGCACGTTCATGTGGCCCGGCATGCGGCCGGCGACCGGATGGATCGCGTATTTGATCTCGACGCCCTCCTTCTTGAGGAGGTCGGCCATCTCACGCAGGGAGTGCTGCGCCTGCGCGACCGCCATGCCGTAGCCGGGCACGATGATGATCTTCGAGGCGTTCTTCATCATGTAGGCCGCATCCTCGGCCGAGCCCTGTTTGACCGGGCGCGTCTCCTTCGCGCCCGCTGGCCCCGCGACCTCTCCGCCCCAACCGCCGAGGATGACCGAGACGAAGGATCGGTTCATGCCCTTGCACATGATGTAGGAGAGGATCGCGCCAGAGGAGCCGACGAGCGCGCCGGTGATGATGAGCGCGAGATTGCCGAGGGTGAAGCCGATGCCCGCCGCCGCCCAGCCGGAATAGGAGTTCAGCATCGAGATGACGACCGGCATGTCGGCGCCGCCGATTGGAATGATGAGCAACAGGCCGAGCGCGAGCGCAATGAGCGCGATGATCCAGAAGAAGACAGGCGACTGCGTCGCGTAGAAGAATGCGATCAAGACGACCAGCGCGACGCCGAGGCCGCCGTTGATAACGTGGCGCTGCGGCAAGAGGATCGGCGCCCCCGACATGCGCCCGTCGAGCTTCAGGAACGCGATGATCGAGCCGGTGAAGGTGATCGCGCCGATGGCTTGGCCGAGCGACATTTCGATGATGCTGGCCGGATGGATGCGCATGCCCTCGGCGATGCCGAAAGCTTCGGGCGCGTAAAGCGCGCCGGCCGCCACCAGAACCGCGGCGAGGCCGACCAGCGAGTGGAACATCGCCACGAGCTGCGGCATCGCCGTCATCTTGATGGTGCGGGCGCGCCAGACGCCGAGGCTGCCGCCGATCGCAATTGCGACAACCATCAGCAGCCAGGAGATCGCGCCGGACGGCGGCTTCAACGCCAGCGTGGTCAGGACGGCGATCGCCATGCCGATCATGCCGAAGCGGTTGCCCTGGCGCGAGGAGGCGGGCGAGGAGAGGCCGCGCAAGGCCAGAATGAACAGGATGCCGGCGACAAGATAGAGGATGGCGGCGAGGTTGGCGTTCATGGGTCCCTCAGCCCTTCTTCTTGTACATCGCGAGCATCCGCTCGGTGACCCAGAAACCGCCGAAAATGTTGACCGAGGCGAGAGTGAGCGCGATGAAGCCGACGATGCGCGCGAAGATCGATCCGCTGTCGACCGCGGCGACGCCGACCGAGAGCAGCGCGCCGACCACGATGACCGATGAGATGGCGTTGGTCTCGGACATCAGCGGCGTATGCAGCGCAGGCGTCACCGACCAGACGACATAGTAGCCGACGAAGACCGCGAGGGCGAAGATCGCCAGCCGGAAGACGAACGGGTCGATCGCCCCGCCCGAAGCCGCGTGACCCGCGGCGGCGATGTGGTCGCCGTAAGCCTGAACGGCCCGCGCGGCCTCCTGCGCAGCGTCGGTGGCGGCTCTGAGTTTCGCGAGTGCGGCGTCGAGATTGTCCATCCGGCTCTCCGGTCGTTACGGGCGCGGGCGCGCCTTTGGCCTATTTGGGTTGGAAGTTGGGATGAACGACCGCGCCGTCGCGGGTCAGGCACGTCGCCTTGACGAGTTCGTCGTCCCAGTTGACCGCGAGCGCCTTGCTCGCCTTGTCGATCATGGTCTCGACAAAGGCGTAGAGGTTGCGCGCATAGAGCGCGGAGGCGGTTGCGCCCAGTCGCGTAACGCTGGAATTGCCGACGATCTTCACGCCGTTGTCGCTCATGACGAGTTCGCCCGCCCTGGCGAGTTCGCAGTTGCCGCCCCGTTCGACCGCGATGTCGACGATCACCGATCCCGCGCGCATGGATCGCACCATGTCGGCAGTGATGAGGCGCGGGGCCGGGCGGCCGGGGATCAGCGCGGTCGTCACGACGATGTCCTGCTTGGCGATGTGCGAGGCGATGAGCGCCGCCTGCTTCGCCTTGTAGGCGTCAGACATTTCCTTGGCGTAGCCGCCTGCGGTCTCGGCCTGCTTGAATTCGTCATCCTCGACGGCGACGAATTTCGCCCCGAGCGACTCGACCTGCTCCTTGGTCGCGGGCCTGACGTCGGTCGCGGTGACCACCGCGCCGAGGCGCCGCCCGGTCGCAATCGCCTGCAAGCCGGCGACGCCGACGCCCATGACGAAGAGCCGCGCGGCGGGAACGGTGCCGGCCGGGGTCATCATCATCGGGAGCGCGCGGCCGTATTCGGACGCGCCGTCGAGCACCGCGCGATAGCCGGCGAGATTGGCCTGGCTCGACAAAACGTCCATGACTTGCGCGCGGGTGATGCGCGGCAGCAGCTCCATCGCGAAGGCGGAGACGCCGGCCTTGGCCATCGCCCCGATCGCGTCCTCGTGTCCGTATGGATCCATGGTCGCGACGACGAGCGCGCCGGGCTTCATCATGCCAAGCTCCGCCGCGCTCGGCCGCCGCACCTTGAGGACGATGTCGGCGCCGAGCGCCTGATCCTGATCGACGATCCGGGCGCCGGCCGACTGATAATCCGCGTCGATGACGCCGGCCTTGAGGCCCGCGCCGCGCTCGACCGCGACCTCCGCGCCGAGGCCGATAAACTTCTTGACCGTTTCGGGGGTTGCCGAGACGCGGGTCTCCGTGGGGTCCGTTTCGGCGGGCACTCCAATCTGCATCGAATCTTCCCCAACCACAGCCGGCTTGCGGAGGGGCGGCCGCTTCTGACGAGCCTCACGTCTTCCCCCGCAAGCGGCAGCCGAACTCGCAGCGCGCGACTTCCCTTAGAGCATCGCCGCTTCAGCCGCAACGCGACGAAGGAAGCGATCTCGCGACCTCATCCAAGAGCGGGCATGAGCTAACGGATCGGGATGGTCCGCCCGGCCCCGGCGGATCGCCTATCGGCCTTTTCGACGGAGAGCGGTCCGGTCAGGCGCGCGCGAACGCCTCCGGCGCGCGGTCATTCTTGTCCCGGACTTCGAGGGCTTCGACCTTGAGGAGTTCGGCCTGCGCCTCCTCCTGCGCGGCTTTCGCTTCGTCGATCTGGGACATGAGGTCCGTGATCGAGCTCTTCAAATTGTCCCGCCGGACGGAAGCGGCGCGCGCATAGGTCGGATAGGCGAAGTGGTGCGGATCGGAGATGCCCGCCCGCTTCTCTTCGCTGGCGATCTCGCGATCGAGTTCAGTCGACATGCGCGTGAACTCGGCGAGCATCATTTCGATCTGCCTCACGCGGCGGCGCTTTTCCTCGAGTTGAAAGCGCTTCAAGCGAACAAGCGTGTCCCGCGACTTCATTCCAGGCGCTCCATGCAACAATCAAGCTGGAAGGCGGGGGCCGCCCTCCAATTCCTTTTCGGACCACGAGACGCGGCAGACAATGCGGGACGAAGGTTTCTCTTTTGTTACCTCATGACGTTTGGAGAGGCGGCGCCCGGCGACAGGAGATGGAGAAAAATCATGCCTTCGTTCGACCTCTCATTGACCCGTTAGCGCTTCGTTTACGCGTCTCGTTAACAATCGCGGCCATGCGAAAGTCAAAATTTTTCCGAGATGTCACGAACGCGCCAGCGCTATCCATCCAACGCGAAACCGCGAGTCCGATGAATCGCTTGCGTCCATCCCTTAATCTTTTGCTTAAGAACAACATCACTGAATAAGCCTAAAAGAAACAATTTGTTACATCTTATGGTGTCGTCGGATGATCGGGGCTTGCACAATGAAATCATGGTTTGTTAACCATTGCTCGTCACTCTCATTTCGAATCAGTCGGTCTCAGTCCGGCTGCGCGCCAGGAGGGTTGGGCGTGAAAGCGACGTACGACACCGCGGTCACGGGACAGAGGGCGAGGCGGGGAGCCTAGAAATGCGGGTACTTTTGATCGAGGACGATGCAGCGACCGCGCAAAGCATCGAACTGATGTTGAAATCGGAAAATTTCAACATCTATGTGACGGACCTTGGCGAGGAAGGGATCGATCTCGGCAAGCTCTACGACTACGACATCATCCTCTTGGACTTGAACCTGCCGGACATGTCCGGATACGAAGTGCTACGCTCGCTTCGGGTGACCAAGATCAAGACGCCGATCCTCATTCTGTCCGGCATGGCCGGCATCGAGGACAAGGTTAAAGGCCTCGGCCACGGCGCCGACGACTATCTGACCAAGCCGTTCCACAAGGACGAGCTCGTCGCGCGCATCCACGCGATCGTCCGCCGCTCGAAGGGGCACGCTCAGTCGGTCATCATCACCGGCGACCTCCTCGTCAATCTCGATCAGAAGACCGTCGAAGTCGACGGCGCCCGGGTGCATCTGACCGGCAAGGAATATCAGATGCTGGAGCTGCTTTCGCTGCGCAAGGGCACGACGCTGACCAAGGAAATGTTCCTGAACCACCTTTACGGCGGCATGGACGAGCCGGAGCTCAAGATCATCGACGTCTTCATCTGCAAGCTGCGCAAGAAGCTCGCAATGGCCTCGAACGGACGCAATTACATCGAGACGGTCTGGGGCCGCGGCTATGTGCTGCGCGAGCCCTCGCCGAGCGAAGAACGCATCACCGCGTAAGTCGTTAATAAGCGGGCGTCCTCATCGACGCGATCGCCGATCGTGTCGGCTGGCCAATGTCGCCACCTACCTCGGCAGCACCGTCGCGCCCATCAGCGCCTCATCGATCGCCGCCGCGCACTGGCGTCCCTCGCGGATCGCCCAAACGACCAGCGACTGCCCGCGCCGCATGTCGCCGCACGCATAGACCTTCGCCCGAGAGGAAGCGTAGTGGACGGTGTCCGCGGCGACATTCCCTCGCTTGTCGAGGGTCAGGCTGAGCTCGGTCAGGAGGCCCTCCTTGACTGGCGACACGAAACCCATCGCGAGCAGCACAAGATCGGCCTTGAGCGTGAATTCCGTGCCGGGAATTGGCTTCAGCCTGTCGTCGACGCGCGTGCACTTCAAGCCGGTCACGACGCCGTTCTCGCCCTCGAACGCGGTCGTCGTCACGGCGAAGTCGCGCTCGGCGCCCTCCTCATGGCTCGACGAGGTGCGCAGCTTCAAAGGCCAGTTTGGCCAGGTCAGCAGTTTGTCCTCCGCCTTCGGCGGCATCGGCATGATCTCTAGCTGGGTCACCTTGACGGCGCCCTGGCGGATGGACGTGCCGATGCAGTCGGACCCGGTATCGCCGCCACCGATCACCACGACGTGCTTGCCGCTGGCGAGGATCGGCTCGTTGGTCCCTACCGGCTCGTTGGACACCCGCCGGTTCTGCTGAGGCAGAAACTCCATCGCGAAATGCACGCCGGAAAGGTCGCGGCCCGGCACAGGCAGGTCGCGCGACGCCTCGGCGCCGCCCGCAAGCGCGATCGCGTCATACGCTTCGACGAGGCTTTGCCCGCTGACCGTGACGCCGACATGCGCGTTGTAATGAAAGACGACGCCCTCGGCCGTCATCTGTTCGACGCGGCGGTCGACGTGCCGCTTCTCCATCTTGAAGTCTGGAATGCCATAGCGCAGCAAGCCGCCCGCCTTGGCGTGCTTCTCGTAGAGATGAACATCGTGTCCGGCGCGCGCGAGCTGCTGGGCGCAGGCGAGACCCGCGGGCCCGGAGCCGACGACCGCGACTTTCTTGCCGGTTCTACGCGCGGGCGGTTCGGGCTTCACCCAGCCTTCCGCAAAAGCGCGGTCGATGATCGCGCATTCGATCGTCTTGATCGTCACCGGCGCGTCCTGGATATTGAGCGTGCAGGACGCTTCGCAGGGCGCGGGGCAGATACGGCCGGTGAACTCGGGGAAGTTGTTGGTCGAGAGCAGGTTGCGCGCGGCCTCCTGCCAGTCCCCGCGATAGGCGAGGTCGTTCCAGTCGGGGATCTGATTGTTGACCGGGCAACCGTTATGGCAATAGGGGATGCCGCAGTTCATGCAGCGCGCCGCCTGGTTGCGCGTCGCCTCTTCGCTCAAGGGCAGCACAAACTCGCGATAATGGCGGATCCGATCGGATGCCGGCGCGTATCGCCGGTCTGTGCGATCGATCTCCAGAAAGCCCGTCACCTTGCCCATGCTCTCACTTTCCCCCTCCCTCCAAGGGACGGGACGGGGGCGAACGCGCGAAGCCGTCTTCCCCTTGGAACCGAATATATTGCCGCCGACGCCGCCGCTAGGCCCCCGCCGAGGCGTCTCTACTCCCCGGCCGCGAGCATCGCCCGCCCGTTCTGCGCCGCAAGCTCCGCCAAGGCGCGCCTGTACTCGACCGGCATCACCTTGCGGAACTTGGGAAGGTAGGCGTCCCAGTTCTCCAGGATGCGCCGGGCGCGAGCCGAACTCGTCGCGCGGGCGTGATTGACGATGAGCTGGTGAAGGCGCTCGCCGTCGAAGCGGCTCATGTCGCTCATCACGTCCACCCGGCCATGGGCCTGCAGGTCGCCACCCGAGTGGAGGTGGCGCAGCATCACCTCTTCCTCCGCCGCGACGGGCTCGAGCTCCACCATCGCCATGTTGCAGCGCTGCGTGAACGTGCCGGCCTCGTCGAGGACGTAGGCGATGCCGCCGGACATTCCGGCCGCGAAATTGCGCCCGGTCTCCCCGATGACGACGACGATGCCGCCGGTCATATATTCGCAGCCGTGGTCGCCGACGCCCTCGACCACCGCAATCGCGCCGGAATTGCGAACGCCGAAACGCTCGCCGGCCACGCCGCGGAAATAGCACTCGCCCGCGATCGCGCCGTAGAGCACCGTGTTGCCGACGATGATCAATTCCTCGGGCCTAATTTGCGTCGCTTCCTGCGGCGGATAGACGACGATGCGGCCGCCGGACAGGCCCTTGCCGACGTAGTCGTTGGCGTCACCCTCGAGCTCGAGCGTCACGCCCTTGGCCAGGAACGCGCCGAAACTCTGACCGGCCGTGCCCTTGAACTTGATGTGAATCGCCTCGTCCCGCAAGCCGGCGTGGCCATAGCGCTTGGCGATCTCTCCCGAGAGCATCGCGCCGGCGGACCGGTCCGAATTGCGGATCGTAAGGTCGAGGCGCACGTGCTTGCCGCGCTCGATCGCATCCTTCGTCTCGGCGATGAGACGGCGGTCGAGCACCTGTTCGAGCCCGTGATCCTGATCGATGCTGCGGTAGATGGTATCGCCTGGCCAGGGCTTCGGCTTGTGGAACAGTTTGGAAAAATCGAGGCCCTGCGCCTTGGCGTGCTCCACAAGCCGAGTCCTATCGAGCAACTGGCTCTGCCCGATCATTTCGTTGAACTTGCGGAAGCCGAGCGCCGCCATCAGCTCCCGCACTTCTTCGGCGACGAAGAAGAAGAAGTTGATGACATGCTCCGGCTTGCCGGCGAAGCGCTTGCGCAACACCGGGTCCTGCGTCGCCACCCCGACGGGGCAGGTGTTCAGATGGCACTTGCGCATCATGATGCAGCCAGCGGCAATGAGCGGCGCGGTGGCGAAGCCGAACTCGTCGGCGCCGAGCAACGCGCCGATCACCACATCGCGGCCCGTCCGCAAGCCGCCGTCGACCTGCACCGCGATTCGCGAGCGCAAGCCGTTCATGACCAGCGTCTGATGCGTCTCGGCGAGGCCGATCTCCCACGGGGAGCCGGCGTGCTTGATCGAAGTCAGGGGAGACGCGCCGGTGCCGCCTTCGAAGCCGGAGATCGTCACGTGGTCCGCCTTGCACTTGGCGACGCCCGCGGCGACCGTGCCGACGCCGACCTCCGAGACGAGTTTGACCGAGACCTTCCCCTCGGGGTTCACGTTCTTCAGATCGTAAACGAGCTGCTTCAGGTCCTCGATCGAATAGATGTCGTGGTGCGGCGGCGGCGAGATCAGCCCGACGCCTTGCGTCGAGTGGCGCACCTTGGCGATGATCGCATCGACCTTGTGGCCCGGCAACTGCCCGCCCTCGCCGGGCTTCGCGCCCTGCGCCATCTTGATCTGCATCATGTCGGAGTTGACGAGATATTCCGTCGTCACCCCGAACCGGCCCGAGGCGACCTGCTTGATCGCGCTGCGCATCGAATCGCCGTTCGCCATGCGCTTGAAGCGGTCCAACTCCTCGCCGCCTTCGCCCGTGTTCGACTTGCCGCCGATGCGGTTCATCGCAATCGCGAGCGTCGTATGCGCCTCGCGCGAGATCGAACCAAAAGACATCGCCCCGGTCGAGAAGCGCTTGACGATCTCCGCCGCCGGCTCGACCTCGTCGAGCGGCACGGGCGCGCGGCCCTCGGTTTCCGCCGTCTTGATGAGGAAGAGGCCGCGGATCGTGAGCAGCTGCTCGCTCTGTTCGTTGAGCGTCTTGGAGAAGGCCGTGAAACGGTCGCGCGCGTTGCCGCGAACCGCGTGCTGCAGGAGCGAGACCGTCTGCGGGTTCCAGTTGTGAGCTTCGCCACGAATGCGATAGGCGTATTCGCCGCCGACCTCGAGCGAGGTGCGCAAGACCGGCGACTCGCCGAACGCGTCGGCGTGGCGGCGCACGGTCTCGGCCGCGATCTCGGCCAGCCCCGCGCCTTCGATCGAGGAGGCCGTGCCGAAGAAGAACTCGTCGACGAACGCGCGCGACAGGCCGACGGCGTCGAAGATCTGCGCGCCGCAATAGGACTGGTAGGTCGAAATGCCCATCTTCGACATGACCTTGAGCAGGCCCTTGTCAACCGACTTGATGAAGCGCTTGACGACTTCGTAGCCGCTGATCGGCTCAAGCAAGTCCTTGGCCATCGCGGTCAGCGTCTCGAAGGCGAGGTACGGATTGATCGCCTCGGCGCCGTAGCCGGCGAGACACGCGAAATGGTGAATCTCGCGCGCTTCGCCCGTCTCGACAACGAGCCCCACCGAGGTGCGCAGGCCCTTGCGGATGAGATGGTGATGCACCGCGGCGACCGCGAGCAGCGCGGGGATCGGGACGCGGTCCGCTCCGACCATCCGGTCGGACAGGATGATGATGTTGTAGCGGCCGTGCACCGCGGCTTCCGCGCGCTCACACAGACGCTTCAACGCCTCGTCCATGCCCGTCGCGCCCCGCTCGACCCCATAGGTGATGTCGAGCGTCTTGGTGTCGAACGAATCCTCGAAATGGCCGATGCAGCGAATCTTCTCGAGATCCTCGTTGGTCAGGATCGGCTGGCGCACTTCGAGCCGCTTGTGGCGCGCGGTCCCTTCGAGATCGAGAAGGTTCGGCCGCGGCCCGATGAACGAGACGAGGCTCATGACGAGCTCCTCGCGGATCGGGTCGATCGGCGGGTTCGTCACCTGGGCGAAGTTCTGCTTGAAATAGGTGTAGAGCAGCTTCGACTTCGACGACAGCGCCGAAATCGGCGTGTCGGTGCCCATCGAGCCCACCGCCTCCTGCCCGGTCGTCGCCATCGGCGACAGCAGGTAGGCCAAGTCCTCCTGCGTGTAGCCGAACGCTTGCTGCCGGTCGAGCAGCGACACGTCCGTGCGCGAAGCGCGCGGCTCGACGGGGTTCAATTCCTCGAGCACGATCTGCGTCTTGGCGAGCCACGAATGGTAGGGATGCGCGCGCGACAGCGTCTGCTTGATCTCGGCGTCCGACACGATGCGATGCTCGTTGAGATCGACGAGCAGCATCTTGCCCGGCTGCAGCCGCCACTTGGCGATGATCCTTTCCTCCGGCACCGGCAGGACGCCCATTTCGGAGGCGAGCACGACCAGATCGTCGTCGGTGACAAAGTAGCGCGCTGGGCGCAGACCGTTGCGATCGAGCGTCGCGCCGATCTGCCGTCCGTCGGTGAAGGCGACCGCCGCCGGTCCGTCCCACGGCTCCATGAGGGCTGCGTGGTACTCGTAGAACGCGCGCCGCTCCTCGTCCATGAGCGGATTGCCGGCCCAAGCCTCCGGGATCAGCATCATCATCGCGTGGCTGAGCGAGTAGCCGCCCTGCACCAGGAATTCGAGCGCGTTGTCGAAGCAGGCCGTGTCCGACTGGCCTTCGTAGGAGATCGGCCAGAGCTTCGAGATGTCATTGCCGAACAGCTCGGAATCCACGCTCGCCTGGCGCGCCGCCATCCAGTTGACGTTTCCGCGCAGCGTATTGATCTCGCCGTTGTGGGCGACCATCCGATAGGGATGCGCGAGGCGCCAGGAGGGGAAGGTGTTGGTTGCGAAGCGCTGATGCACGAGCGCCAGCGCCGTCTCATAACGCGGGTCGAGAAGGTCGCGGTAGTAGGGCGCAAGCTGACGGACGAGAACCATGCCCTTGTAGACGATGGTGCGCGCCGACATCGATACGGGGTAATATTCCGCAAGCTGCGCCCCGCCGATCATGTAGACGCGATTGGAGACGACCTTGCGGATAATGTAGAGCCGGCGCTCGAAATCGTCGTCGGTCGCGAGATTGGCGGCTCGCCCGATGAAGATTTGCTGCATCACCGGCTCGGTCGCCTTCACCCGTTCCCCGAGCGCCGAATTGTCGACCGGCGTGTCGCGCCAGCCAAGAACCGTCTGACCCTCTGCGGCGACGACCTCCTCGACGATCTTGCGCACCTGGCGCCGCGCCGCGGGGTCGCAGGGCATGAAGAATTGCCCGATCGCGAAATGGCCCGGTTCCGGGAGCGCAATGCCGAGCTTCAGGCATTCCGGCGCGAAAAATCCGTGGGGGATCTGGGTGAGGACGCCGCACCCGTCGCCGAGCGTCGGGTCAGCGCCCACGGCGCCTCGATGGTCGAGATTGACCAGGATTTCGAGACCCTTCTCGAGGATGTCGTGCGACTTGCGGTTCTTCATGTCGGCCACGAAGCCGACGCCGCAGGAATCGTGCTCCTTCGACGGGTCGTAGAGACCTTGAGCGCGCGGGGCCAGCGGGTCTGCGCCGGGGATGACGCGCTCGCCGCGGATGTCGTTCAGCGTCTTTTGGGTCCTGGCGTTCATCTCTCCGCTCCCCGGACGGTTGCTCTTCCTAAGCAACTGTCATTCTAAGCAACTGTCATTCCAATTTTTGAAGGCGTATCCTAAGGACAAGGCTGAGCTGCGCCCTGCGCAGCCGGGCGGCTTCACGCGTTGGATTTTTTTCGATCCGGTTTCGTCGTTCGGTACGACAACGCCTTCGCCCGTTTGTCTGCTCGCAGGCGACGCCGAAGGGGCTCGCTCGCAGAGAATGGTCAGCAGAACTGTCCTATTTCGCGACCATGCCAGAAATGACTTCTGGACACAAGCACGCAAGACACGAATTTTCAATCGGGTTGACGCGGGCGCCTCAAGAAGCGCCAGGATGCAAAAACCGAGGGCGCCCTCGCCCGCAAGCTGACCGAGGCTGGACGATGAATTTTGCGAGCGACAACGGGGCCGGCGTGGTGCCGGAAATTCTCGAAGCGATTGCATCGTCCTCGCGCGTCAACGCCCCGGCTTACGGCGCCGACGGCTTTACCGCGCGGGCGGAAGCGGCTCTGAGCGAAATCTTCGAAACGAGAGTTGCGGCCTTCCTGGTCGCGACCGGAACCGCAGCCAATGCGCTCGCGCTCGCAGCGCTGGCGAAGCCCTGGGAAGCCGTGTTCTGTCACGAGGAAGCGCACATCCACGACGACGAGTGCGGCGCGCCGGAATTTTTCACCGGCGGCGCCAAGCTGGTCGGGATGGGGGGCGAGGGCGGAAAGATCGCGCCCGAGGCGCTCATAGAGACGCTCGCGCGCTTTCCCCGCGGGCTCGTGAAGTCGTGCCAGCCGGGCGCGCTGTCGCTGTCGCAGGCGACGGAAGCGGGAACGCTCTATCGTGTCGACGAGATCCTGGAGCTCGCCGAGATCGCGCATCGCGCCGGAATTAGCGTGCATATGGACGGCGCGAGATTCGCCAATGCCATCGCCTCCACTCGGGTCTCGCCGGCCGAGATGACCTGGCGCGCAGGCGTCGACGCGCTTTCTTTCGGCGCGACCAAGAACGGCGCTCTTGCGTGCGAAGCGGTCGTCTTCTTCGATCCCGCGCGGGCGGCTAATCTCGCTTATTCGCGCAAGCGCGGCGGCCATACGCTGTCCAAGGGCCGCTTCCTCGGCGCGCAGATGGGGGCCTATCTCGAGGCAGGCTTGTGGCTTCGCCTCGCCGAGCGCGCGAACGACGCGGCCCAGCGCCTGGCCCAAGCGCTGACAGTGAGGCCGCCGATCCGCCTCGCCTGGGAGCGTCATGCGAACGAGGTCTTCGTCGTCGCGCCGAACGAGGTTGTGCGCGCGTGGCGCGCGGGCGGCGCGAGCCTGCATGACTGGAGCACCCGATCGCTCGCGCCCGAACGCGCGCCTCGCCCGGGCGAGACTTTGGTGCGTCTCGTGACGTCGTTCGAAACCACGCAAGGCGAAATCGATCAACTCCTTAAGTTGTGCGCTCGCGCGGCGAACGCCCCCGCAGGCGCGCCGTAAACGCGCCGCATTTCGGTCGAAGATGCTGACGCGGGGCCATAGCGGAAACGGGGCTTTCCCAGGAGCATGTGAACCATGATCGGCCCGAACGGGAAAATGCGCGTCTTCGCAACGCGCGCGGCGCTCGCCGCCTTCACCGCCCTCGCCGGCGTCTCGACCGCCGGAGCGCAGTGGTTCCCCCCGATCGGCGCGGCGGCGCCGCGTGAGATCGTGGAGAGATTGCGGGCGGACGGCTATGTTCTGATCGGTCCCCTTCAGCGCCGCGAGACCGTCTATCTGGCCGACGTCAACGCCGGCCGCGCCGGCCACGAGCGGCTGGTGATCGACGCGTGGAGCGGCGCAATCCTGCAACGCTTCGTTTACCGGCCGCGATATGCAAGGCCAGGCTCCGGCGGGTTCGTCGTCGAGGGCGGCGAATTCGATTACCCTCCGCCGCTTGGCCCCCCGCCGATGCGCGAGTTCTACAATGGCGGGCCTGGTAATTTCGCTTACGGCGGACCGCCGGACGCGCGCGAGCCCGCCGGGCCCCCGGAGAGCTACACGCGGCCGAGGGTGCGGCCTCGGCCCGCATCCACAAGTCACAAGCCCGCCGAAACCAAGCCTACAAGCACGGCGACGGCGCCGCCCGCACAACCCGCTGGCGCCCCGGCGACCGTCGAATCGCCTCCGGGCGCAGCGCCTCCAGGTTCGCCGACGGCCACGAGTTCCCGCCCCGCAAACGACGCAAACGCCGCAAGCCCCGACTCCGGCCATGGCTGAAACTCAGCCGAAGGGCGCGCCCGCGCGTCCGGCGTCGGCTCCGGCGCCAAAACCGGACGCAAAGTCGACCGGCAAGCCGAAGGTCAACGACGTGCCCGTCAACCCTCTCGACTAAAACCGACCAAGACCTGTTGGATGCGGAAGTATCGCGTGTCGGAGCGGCGACTATCCGCATAATAGGGCCACGCCCAGTGGAGGGGGACGGCTCCCGCGCGGTTGCGTCACCTTGGCGCGCCGATTCTCGCTAAAGCACGGATTGCGGGGCGTTTGCTAGCCTGTCCCGCGAATCGCTGCAAGCTTGTCCGACACCAGCGCTGGCCATCGAAAAGCGCTGCCTCGAGGCAGTGGCTCGCATTTTGGCAAGCGCCGCTTATCCCGCGAACGAAACGCTTTTGCGCGATTTCCGGTAACCGGCATAACCGAGGCCGGCAAAGCCGAGCAGCGTCATCGCCCACGTCGCGGGTTCGGGCGCCGCCGTACTCCCTTGAACATATTCTTGTGCTGCTCCATTGTAATCTGTTTGTATTGTATAAGTAAAAAATGGACTATTGTTGAATAGATCAAAAGGAGCTGAAAAAGTTATCGTATCGCCGCTGAGGTTGAACGGAACTGCGGCAATGATCGGACCCCACCCCCCGGAAGCAGAATCTCCCGGTTGAGGCGGTCCATAGCTTCGGATGCGAATTGTGTTGTGGGTGGTATATATTTCCGGGCCGCGGATTAGAGAGTCTAGTGTATAAATCTGGAAATCATCCACTTGGCAACCGCAAGTGTCAACGCCAGCGTCAACATTGACGAAATTGGGCGGTTGGTTAAAGGTTACCGAGAATTGTATGTCTGGAACTGGCGTCATCATATTGATTTTAGCGGAGTACGAATCGATTAGAAAAGCTTTTGACTGAGCCTGTAACGTACTGCAGGCGAGCAGGACTACAGCTGCCAAGCAAGGCGCCGCGCTTCGAGGGGAATGCGTCGCCTTGGCGCGCTTCCGGCCCTCCGCCGGCCGATCCGGTAGGATACCAGGTGTTGGATACTGATCGCCAGCAATGGGCTCATACTCAATGGTTGTCGTCATTTTGTGATCCCCCATCATTCAAGCTGATTGATCCGCAATGCGAATCCAAACGCCTAAGTCATGATCGGACGGAAAACCTGTCCGCTTTGGATCAACCCGGCCGCATGCTCCCCGCGCTGGGGGCGGCGAAATCAGCCGCGCTGCGGATACGCGTCCCCCGTCCCCAGGAGGCAACAGAATTGCCTGATTTCGCCGCCGACGTTAGGTAAGCACGGGAAGCGCCAAATTGCAACCATGAAGTTGCAGAAGCACGGATTCACGAGATTTACCATTAACTCCTATGGTTGTTCAAAGAATCACGTGGGACGCGGCGATAGTCTTCCGGCCTTTGCGGAATGTGGTCTATAGGTCTTTTCAGACACAACGCTGGTTTGTAACTATAGTTGCGAGCCTCACAGCCCGCATATAAAAAGGGCGCCCTTTCGGACGCCCTCGATACACTGCCTGTCGGCCGGCTTTACGCGGCTTTCTTCGCTTCGACGTCAATCGCCTTCTTAGCGTTGATCGCGATCGTGCGGGGCTTCTGCGCTTCCGGAACCTCGCGAACGAGGTCGATATGGAGCAAGCCGTTCTCGCTCGTCGCGCCGGTCACGACGACGTGGTCGGCTAGCTGGAACCGGCGCTCGAACGCGCGGGCCGCGATGCCCTGGTAGAGCACGTCGCGCTTCTCGCCCTTGGCGCCGGGCTCCTTCGAGCCGCGAACGGTCAGCGTGCTCTCTCGCGTCTCGACCGACAGCTCGTTCTCGCCGAAACCGGCGACCGCGAGCGTGATCCGATAGGCGTTCTCGCCCATCCGTTCAATGTTATAGGGTGGATAGCTGGGTGTGTTCTGGTCCGCGCCGACCGCCTTGTCGAGCAGCGAAAGCAGGCGATCAAATCCGACGGTGGAACGATAGAACGGTGATAGATCGTAGTTCAGCATGTTCACATCCTCCTTTTGAGCGATATGACGGGAGGCGCCCCGAATGGCGGCGCCTGATCCGCGTGCGGTTCCATTGGACCCCGCACGCATTTATTTGGGGAGAAAGGGCCGCCGTTCAAGGGCATGCGGCCTTTGCCACAAAAAGCTCAATCTCGGCGGCCATAGGCGCGAATTGCGCGATCGCGCGGCGCTGGATATAGCGCGGCTCGAGGCGCGCATCGCCTTCGTTTATTCATAGGGGTGTCGAATCGCATGTTGAAGTCTCTGTTGGCTACGGCCGCGTGCGCGGTCGCGCTCTGCCTGTCGCCCGCGGCTTTCGCCGGGCATTCCGGTCCCCAGTCTGAAGAAGACCAGGGTCCGCCTAAGCCGCTTCCGCCGCTGCAGAAGAACTTCCCGCTCGACCAGACCTGGTCGCTGCGCGAGCTCAACGGCAAGCCAGTTCCGGAGGGGCTGGACGCCAGCCTCAAGATCGACGGCGCTCTGCGGGGATCGGGTTACACCGGCTGCAATTCCTGGTCGGCCACGCTCTACCCGGTCAAGGACCAGCACCTCATGGTGGGTCCTTTCGCGCTCACGAAAAAGCAGTGCGACAAGCAAATCATGGCGGTTGAATTCGGCTTCCTCAGCGGTCTGACCGGCAGCCCGAGCTGGGACCTCGTCAACGGCGACCTCGTGATCAAAGGCCCGCGCGGCTCGATGCGGCTCGCCCGCTCGCTCTGACGACGGCTCAAGCCGCGCTGACGACCGTCGCCGGCGCGTCCTTACCCGGTTCGAAGACAATGCGGCGCTTGTGGAACGCGCTCAGGGTCGAGCGGTGGCCGATCGACACCAGCGTCGTCTTTGGCAGCGACTTGGCGATCGCGCGATAGAGGTCGGCCTCGCTCTTCTCGTCGAGCGAGGCGGTCGATTCGTCGAGGAAGAGCCAGTCCGGCGCCGCGAGCAGCGCCCGCGCGACGGCGAGCCGCTGCTGCTCGCCGCCCGAGAGATGCATCTGCCAGTTGTCGCTGTCGTCGAGCCGGTCCGCCAGGGCGGGCAGCCCCACTTTGAGAAGCGCATCGCTGAGGTCGGCGTCCGAAAAGGTCGAGCTCGCGGCAGGATAGGCGAGCGCCTCGCGCAACGGGCCGATCGGAATGTAGGGCCGCTGCGGAAGCAACATCAGCTTCGCGTGGGCCGGCTGCTCAATTTCGCCCGACCCGAACGGCCACAAGCCGGCGATCGCGCGGAAGAGCGTCGACTTGCCCACGCCTGAGGGGCCGATGACAAGGGTCGACTCCTGCGGGATGAGGACGAGATCGCCGACATGCGCGAGCTTGCGTCCGTCGGGGAGCGAGATGTCGACGTCAGGCAGCGACAGGACCGGGCCGCTGCCGGCCGCGGTCTTGAGGCGCGGCTCTCGCTTCTCTTCTCTCTTCGCCCGCGCGAATGCGTCCTCGAATGAGGTCAGGCGCTGGATCGTGGCGCTGAAATCGGCGAGGCCAATGTAGTTGTTGACGAAGAAGTTCATCGCGCCATTGACGTTGCCGAACGCGTCCGCCGACTGGCTGAAACGGCCGAAGTCGACGATTTTCAGGTAATAGAACGGCGCCACGACGACATAGGGAATGATGACGGAGATCTGCGTGTAGAATTGGTTGAAGGCGATCAGAAACGTACGCACGTGAATGATGCGCCGGATGGTGCGCACGACGTCGCCGAACACGTTGCCCGCCCGATCGATTTCGCGGTCCTCGCCCTTGAGCAACGCAATCTGCTCGCTGTATTCGCGGATGCGCGCGAGGTCGAAGCGGAAGTTCGCCTCGACCGCTTGCTGGCGGAAATAGAGTCGCGACAGGCTGCGCCCGATAAGCTGCGTTATGCCGGTCGCGACGGCCGCGTAGAGGACAGCGACCCAGAACAGGAAGCCGGGAATCACGAAGCCAAAGATCGGCGCGTCCATGGACCGCGAAATTCCCCAGAGGATGATCGAGAACGACACGAGGTTGGTCGCGGAGGCGATCGCCTGGATGGTGTAATTGTATATGCCTACGTTGCCGGAATTGATGCCGGTTCCGCTGCCGTTTATGAATCCGCCGATGTCCTGCGAGATGCGCTGATCCGGGTTGTCGGTGGTGTAGCCGCCGAGGCTCTGCGAAGTCGGTTGCTCGCGATCGTCGTTGTTGGCGTTGAGCGCGAGCTTGTAGTGCATCGAGTGCATGAGCCAGCGCGACGTGAACGAGGCCGTCATCCAGCGGCGCCATTGCAGCACGAAATTCGACGCGACGAAGAACTCGAGGATGCCGGCGAGGATCGCGATCGTCGCGAGCGGCACGAAGACGAACATGAGCTGATACCAGAACGCGATGCGATGGGCTTCGTCCGCGACCTGGATCGCGTTGCCGAAATCCCTCTGGAAGAAGTTGAAGCGCAGGGCGAGCGCGACCTGAAACTGATTGATGAGGATGAGAAAGAAGACATTGACGCGGGCGTAGAGGTCTTGCCTGACAATGATCGGCCGGACCGGCAGCGGGTGGATCGAGATCGGCGTCCGCGCGGCGAAGAACGGATCAGCGATCGTCATCATCTTGCGCACCAGGCGAAAATGGGACACGCCGAAAACGACAAGAATGAACAGCGCGGTCGCGAGCGGCAGGTAGCGCGGGAGCTCATACTCCGCATAGGCGTGCGGCCAGAAGCCGAGCAGGGCGATGAGATCCAGGAGGCCGAACAGAACCGTCTCGAACGCGAAGAGTTCGCAAAGGACCGTCAAGAACGTCGACAGCTTCCACGCCGGCAGCGATGCGAGCGCGGCCAAGGCCGATGCGCCGCCGATCAGGAGCGTCATGCTGTCTTCCTCGTATGCCCCGACGACCAGGGCGACGGCAGCGAAAACGGCGAGACTCAACATGCGCATGGGCGAATACCTGGCGGCGGAAAACCGGAAGCGGGCGCACTAGCAGACCGATGCGGGCAATAGAAGGGCGGTCCGCCGGCCGCGCGAATGAAATGTTGGCAATGTCGGACGACGCGCGGGTCCAAATTGACCCGCGGCGCGCGCCCGATCACCGATCCGGAGCCGACCAGGGAGCTGATCGGTCAACTGGAAGCGGCGAAAAACGGAAAGGGCGGCCGAGGCCGCCCCGTGATTGCGTCGCCAAGACCGAACCGGCCGCCCTTTTCAGCGAGGCGGCCGATCCTCAACGAGCGTCAGGCCGCCTGCCTGTGACGCAGGCTGTTGTAGAGCGCGGTCTCAAAGTCCATGTAGCCCATGAACGATACCGGATCTCCGAACGGCAGGATCTGTGTCGCCCAGAAACCGCCGTAGCCGTTCTTGCGGTCGATCCAATAGAAGAGGTTCGCCAATCCGGCCCAGCCGAGCGCGCCGGCGGGCCGCCCGGTCGGCGCCTCCTCGTCATTGACCATGAAGGTCAGCGCCCATGACTTCGACAGCCCGGGGAAGAACTCCGCGTCGTTGGACAACGACGGGATCACCCCCGGCAGCATCGTGACCTTTCTGTCGCCGAGGTGGTTCTGCTCCGCCATGCGCACCGTCTCGGCCTTGAGCACGCGGCCGTGCTCGCCGGCGCCGTCATTCAGCCACATGCGGATGAACCGCATATAGTCGCCGACGGTGCTGTAAAGCCCGTGCCCGCCCATGTGCACCTCGGGCTGAGACGGAAGCTCGAACTCCATCGGCGCCAAGGACCCATCGGCGTTTCGGGCATGCATGCCGGCCAGCCGCTGGCGCAGAGCGTCAGTCAATTCGAATGTGGTGTCGCGCATGCCGAGGGGTTCGAAGATGCGGGTCTCGAAGACCTCGCCGAGCCGCTTGCCGGCGATGGCTTCGATGACCTGGCCGCACCAATCCATGTTGCTGCCGTATTCCCATTTGTCGCCCGGGTCGAACAGGAGCGGCGTCATCAGCGCCTTCTTGGAACCCGTGATGACGCTCGGCTGCCCCTTCTCCTGGGCGAGGCGATTGTACTTCTCGTTGAAGAAATCGTAGCCCATGCCGGCGGTATGCGTGAGCAGCATGCGGGTCGTGACATCGCGCTTGGGCGCACGGAGACGCGGTTCGCCGTTCTCGCTGAAGCCCTCGATCACCTGAAGCGTGCCGATGTCGGGCGCGTAGGTCTTTGCGGGAGCGTCGAGGTCAAGCTTGCCTTCCTCGACGAGTTGCAGAGCCGCCGTGCCTGTGAGCGCTTTGGTGGTCGAGAAGATCGCGAAGACGGTGTCCGTCGTCATATCCGCATCGCGATCCAATCGCCGTTTGCCGGCGGCGCCTTCATAGATGTTGCGCTGGCGGTCGGTCACCATGGCGACGACGCCCGGGACACGCGGGTCGGACGTCACGACACGGTTCAGGATCGAGTCGGCTGTCGATTTAAGGTCTTCCATCCTGTTTCCTCCTTGCTAGTAAACCTCGGCGGCTTGTCGCGCGCCTGTTGTCGATGAGATCTTGCCGGTCTGCTTTGAATGCGGCCCGTCTTCTGCTGTTGTTGCTCCGCGCATCGCAAAGCCCGCGTAGCCGCTGGCGGCGACCGCGTCGCATTTCTGCCGATAGGCACCGACGCCTCCGATATACGAAAGCAGGCGTCGCGGCTTGCCCTCGACGTTGGACCCCATATACCACGAGTTGGTCTTGACCACGAGCGTGGGAGCGGCGGTCTCCTCGTGGTGCTCGATCCACTGATCCTCCATCTCCCTGGTCGGCTCGCAGACGCTTAGCTTGTGGTCGCGCAAGTAGCGGATGCAGTTGCTGATCCACTCCGCCTGCTGCTGCAGGCAGGTGGTCATGTTGCAGAGCGCAGCCGACGGCGCGAGCGGCGCTGCGGTCGTGAACAGGTTGGGGTAGCCGTGCACCTGCAGCCCCATGGTGCTGCGAATGTCGCGACCCCACTCTTCCTTGAGCGACCGTCCGTCGCGTCCACGGATGTCGATGCGCGTCAGCGCGCCCGTTCCCGCGTCGAAGCCAGTGGCGAAGATCAAGACGTCAAAAGCATGCTCGGCGCCGTCCTTGAGCTTCAGCCCGTTCGGCGTGACCCGCTCGATCGGGTTCTCCTTGACGCTGACGACTTCGACGTTGGGCCGGAGGAAAGTCTCCAGAAAATTGACTTCCAGCGGCACGCGGTGGGTTCCGAAGCCGTAGTCTTTCGGGATCAGGATGTCGCAGAGCCGAGGGTCCTTCAGCCGTGCGCGCATCTTCTCGCGAACGAATTCAGAGATCTCTTCGCTCACCTCTTCGTCGAAGAACAATTCCGCGAACGATGCGAGCCACAGCTTGAGCGAGCCGTCCTCCCAGATGTCCTCCAGGATCTCGCGCCGCCGCTCGGGCGAACACTCGGACCAGGCGTTTTCGAAGTCATGTTCGAAGCCGGTGAAGGTGTGCGGCAGGCGCTGGGTGAACCAGGCGAATTTCGTCTTGTAGGCTTCCTGCTCCGCCGTCGTGTATTTTGGATTCTTCATCGGCAGCACGTATTGCGGCGTTCGCACGAACACGGTCAGATCACCGACTTTGTCGGCGATGGTCTGGATGACCTGGATGCCGGTCGCGCCGATGCCGACGACCCCAACCCGCTTGCCGGTAAAATCGACCGGCTCCTTCGGCCACCGCGCGGTATAGATCAGCTTCCCCTTGAACGTCTCCTGTCCCTGAAAAAGGGAGGTGAGCGGCGCGGACAGCATGCCGCAGCAGGTGATGAGGAACTGAGCGTCGATGACCTGGCCATTGTCGGTCGTAATCGTCCAGCGTTCCGTCGCTTCGTTGAAATGCGCGCTTCTGATCGTCGTGTTGAATACGATGTCCTTGCGCAGGTCGAGCCGGTCGGCGACATAGTGCATCCAGCGCTCGATTTCCGGTTGGCCGGGGAATTTCTCGCTCCAGCTCCACCCCTTGTACAGGTCCTCGGAAAACAAATACTGGTAAATATAGCCTTCCGAGTCGAAGCGGGCGCCGGGATACCGGTTCCAATACCAGGTTCCGCCGACGTCGGATGCGGCGTCGAACGCCCGCACGTCCAGTCCCTGGCTGCGCAAAAGATGCAGCTGGTAAAGACCCGCGACGCCGGCGCCGATCACGGCTGCGTCGAGCTTCAAGGGCGTTTCGGAGCTGCCCGTCGTCCTTTCGAGTGTAGCGGTTTCGGCCATCATTTCATCTCCCGTTTGTTTTGACTTCGAGTGAGCGTCGGGCCGAGATTTCAATCCGGTGCGACAATTCGTCACAAACCACGGGCGGACCGTTTGCGTCTTGAACGGAAGCGAAGCTTCGCGTTGTTCAAACTTGCTGCGGCGCTTGGGTGAGCCCGGCCTGGGCACAGGTCAGCCGGTCGTCGTCCTGCGGTATTCGGCCGGCGTCACGCCGAGCAGGCGCTGAAAGAGCCGCGTCATGTGGCTCTGGTCCGAGAAGCCGCTGTTGGCCGCGACGACTTTGATGGGAACGTTCCGCCGGGCCAGTTGCGCCTTGGCGCGCTCGATGCGCTTGCGCATGACATAGGCATGGGGCGGGCAGCCGAATTCGGCGCGGAATTTGCGAGTGAAGTGAAACACGCTGAGCTGCACGACGCCGGCGAGCTCCGCCAATGATATGTTCCGTTCCAGGTTTTCGTCCAAATACCGGTTCAAGAGCCCGCATTGGGCGTGGGAGAGCCCGTCGGAACGGTTCGGTTCCCGGAAGATGACGTTCGCGTAGTGCCGCAGGATGTGGACGCAGGCGTGGTTCCTGAGCAACTCCACATAAAGCCGCCCGCCGAGACCGGCCGCCCGCAACTCTTGCGCAAGAGAAGAAGCGATCCCGACGAGAACGGGATCGTCGGCCCTCAAGACGTCGCGCAACTCGACTTCTTTGATGGGACGATCATAGGCATCCGCAGCGACCTCAGCCATCGTCGCGGGCGACAGATAGACATGCGTCACCTCGATGTCCTCGCCCCAGCGCCAATGTGATTCAGCCGCGTGCGTGAGAAGCGACACGCAGCCTCGCGCGACCCGCTCGTTGCGCCAATCGCCAGTGCAGCGGCGATTCATCTGCGTCGCTCCATGCTTGTAGGCGACGATCATGTAATCGCGCATGCCTGGGATCGGCACGTCGAGAGCCGTGTAACGCCAGCCGCGAACCCGCACCCCCTGCCAGCCGAGCGGGGCGCTGTCGACCGTCAGCTCTCCGGGGACGTACACGGGCAATTCGTCAGGCGTGATCAAGTCGCCCATGTGCTTCCTCCCGCACGCCCGCGGTTCCGCTCTGTATTTATGCTTCGACGATCTTCGCCGTCGAAGGCGTCACGCTCGCCGCGGTTTTATCACTCTAACCGCAAACGCAGGCTACGAAACCAACGGAGCAGCCAGTCGCCCAGTTTGAAAATCGCCGGGTCGCGAACAACGGGGCGGGACGACCGCCAACCCTCATGTGTCGAAAGGAAACTTGATATCAACGTCAACGTCCTGAGGCAAACAAAAAGGGCGGCCGAAGCCGCCCTTTAATCCCTTCTCCCGCATAGCCCGTCGATGGACGGGCGTACTTCCGAACGCCCTATGCGGGCGGGAGAAGGTGGCGCGCCCCCCGGACTGAGATCCGGGGGGGCCGGATGAGGGTTGCGCCGCCTCTCACCCCCGACCTCTCTCCCCAAGCGGGAGAGGGGAGGACTTAGAAGTCCATGCCGCCCATGCCGCCGCCGCCCGGCATCGCCGGGGACGGCTTGTCCTTCGGCACTTCGGCGACCATCGCCTCGGTGGTGATGAGGAGGCCGGCGACCGAGGCCGAGTCCTGCAGCGCGGTGCGCACGACCTTGGCCGGATCGACGATCCCGGCCTCGATCATGTCGACGTATTCCTCGGTCTGGGCGTTGAAGCCCCAGGTCTGCGACTTGTTCTCGCTGACCTTGCCGACCACGATCGAGCCTTCGGCGCCGGCATTCTCCGCGATCTGCCGGATCGGCAATTCGAGCGCCTTCAAGACGATGCTGATGCCGGCCTGCTCGTCCGCGTTCTCGCTCTTGAGCTTGGCGACCGCGGCCTTGGCGCGCAGCAGCGCGACGCCGCCGCCCGCGACGATGCCCTCTTCGACCGCGGCGCGGGTGGCGTTGAGCGCGTCGTCGACGCGGTCCTTCTTCTCCTTGACCTCGATCTCGGTCGCCCCGCCGACGCGGATCACTGCAACGCCGCCCGCGAGCTTGGCGAGCCGCTCCTGCAGCTTCTCCTTGTCGTAGTCGGAGGTCGTCTCCTCGATCTGCGCCTTGATCTGGGCCACGCGGCCTTCGATGTCGGACTTCTTGCCAGCGCCGTTGATGATTGTCGTGTTCTCCTTCTCGATCCGCACGCGCTTGGCCTTGCCGAGCATCTGAAGGTTCACGTTCTCGAGCTTGATGCCGAGATCCTCGGCGATCATCGTGCCGCCGGTCAGGATTGCGATGTCCTCGAGCATCGCCTTGCGGCGATCGCCGAAGCCCGGCGCCTTGACCGCCGCGACCTTGAGGCCGCCGCGCAGCTTGTTGACGACCAGCGTCGCCAAGGCCTCGCCCTCAATGTCCTCGGCGATGATGACGAGCGGCTTGCCGGTTTGGACGACCGCCTCGAGCACCGGCAGCATCGGCTGCAGCGAGGAGAGCTTCTTCTCGTGGATGAGGATGTAGGGGTCCTCGAGCTCGGCGACCATCTTCTCGTGATTGGTGATGAAGTAGGGCGAGAGGTAGCCGCGGTCGAACTGCATGCCCTCGACGACGTCGAGCTCGGTCTCGAGGCTTTTCGCCTCTTCGACCGTGATCACGCCCTCGTTGCCGACCTTCTGCATGGCGTCGGAGATCATCTTGCCGATCGACTTGTCGCCGTTCGCGGCGATCGAGCCGACCTGGGCGACTTCGGCCGAGTCCTTGATCTTCTTCGCGCGCTTGGCGATGTCCTTGACCGCCTCGGCGACCGCAAGGTCGACGCCGCGCTTCAGGTCCATCGGGTTCATGCCGGCCGCGACGAGCTTGGCGCCTTCGCGCACGATCGCCTGCGCCAGAACGGTCGCGGTCGTCGTGCCGTCGCCGGCGGTGTCATTGGTCTTCGAGGCGACCTCGCGCACCATCTGCGCGCCCATGTTCTCGAACTTGTCCTCGAGCTCGATCTCCTTGGCGACGGTGACGCCGTCCTTGGTGATGCGGGGGCGCCGAACGACTTGTCAAGAATGACGTTGCGGCCCTTGGGGCCCAAAGTCACCTTGACGGCGTTGGCGAGGATGTCGACGCCGCGCAGCATCTTCTCGCGCGCGTCGGAGGAAAAGCGTACGTCTTTGGCAGCCATTGTCTAAGATCTCCTGCCCCCATGAGAGGGCCAAATGAAGGGAATACGGATAAGAAGGATGAGGCGTCAGCCGATGACGCCCATGATGTCGGACTCCTTCATGATCAGGAGCTCCAGGCCGTCGATCTTGACCTCGGTGCCGCTCCACTTGCCGAACAAGACCTTGTCGCCGGTCTTGACGTCGAGCGGAGTGAGCTTGCCGCTTTCGTCGCGGCCGCCAGGGCCGGCGGCGATAATTTCGCCTTCCTGCGGCTTCTCCTTGGCGGTGTCCGGAATGATGATGCCGCCCTTCGTCTTCTCCTCGCCTTCGAGGCGACGGACGACGACGCGGTCATGCAGGGGACGGAATTTCATGTGTGAAGCTTTCCTCTCTCGGAAGCGCCCAGACGGGCGGCGTTCATTCGTTAGCACTCAACACGGTCGAGTGCTAACGGCGTTCAAATAGGCGTCGGAAAAAGCCGCGTCAAGCCTCGGGCCCGGGGAACTTTTCCGGGACGTCGCGGGACAAGGGCTTCGCGAGAGCGGGTCCGGACACGTCCGTGCCGGAACAATCTCAATTCCTCGGTCGTTGGTTGCAGGGCCGGTGGTCTCCAACTGCTGCCCACGTGAAGTTTCGACTTGCCCCGGGCGGGCCCGACGGATGCCCAGGCATCCCCATGAGGGCGGTGGGGCGGAGGACAAGCAATCGAAGAGAGCCACTGCTGCGAAGGTCAAGGATTCGCGCTAGATTGCGGCGTTCTGGAGCCATCTCAACGATTAACCGGGGGCGCCAACTGCGGCGCACACGCCGCGAGAAGGAGGTTACCCATGAAGTCCAACATTCTTCGCCTGCCCGCCGCCCTGCTCGGCTGCACGGCGCTGGCGTCGCTGGTCGCAGCGGGGCCCGCGTCGGCCCAGGAGGTCCGCCACAACGTGCGGACCGAACATCACTACGCGCACCGCTATACGCCGCACAACTACGAGGCGCGTCACTACGCGGCGCGTCACCATATCGTCGTGCGCCGCGAGGTCAGGCCGCGTTACGCATACGGATACGGACCCGGAGCGGCGGCCGGCAACGTTGTGGCGGGCGCCGGCCAGGCAGCAACCGACATTGTCGGCGGCGCAGGCGCGCTCGCGGCCGGCCTCGTCGGCGGCGTTCTCGGCGGTTATGACTGCGCCTACAGCTATCCGAGCGCCGCCTATCCGGGCGCCTATTGCCCCGCCTACGGGTACTACGGCACGGGATGGTATGACTATGGTTATCCCGGCTATGCCTACGGCTATGGATACCCCTACGCCTACTGATACCCCTACGATCGGCGGCGGCGGCTTTGGCGGGCATGGTGGCGGCGGGGCGCACGTTCCGTAACAACCGCCGTAACAACTCCGGCGACGCGCTCGCGGGCTCTCGGGGCGGACCTTCCGGTCCGCCCTTTCGCGCCCGCCCGCGCTCGGGCCGTCAACCCGTTCCTTATTTGGAAGCGGAATGGTCTTGAGACGATGCGTGAGGCGGGTACGACTTCCGATCCAGAACGCCTCATTTTAAACTTTATTTCAACTATCCAATACACGTTCTCCGGCGAAAAGGACTGTCTCCACGCGCGGACGCCCGAATTCGTTATTGGATCGACGCTTGCGAATCGATCACGCCGCACTATCTCTCAAAGTACAAGGGGGCGAATCGGCGGCGCGGCGCGCCGCCCATCAGAAAGGGAGGTCGCCATGACAAAGGGCGCTCTTCGAGTTTCGGCCATCGCGCTCGGCGTCAGCGCTTTCGCCGCAGTAACGCCGCTCTCCGACGCGACTGCGGCGACGGTCCATCATTACGCACACGGTTTCCACGGGCATGTCGCGCATGCCTATGGGCGCCACTACGGCCATCGCTACGCGTACGGCTATGGCCATCGCTACGGCTACCGCTATGGCCATCGCTACGGCTACGGCTATGGCTATAACCCCGGCGCGGCGGCCGCCGCCGGCGCAATCATCGGACTGGGCGCCGCGGCCGCCTATCCCTATAATTGCGGCTATGGCCCCTATGGATATCCCTATGGCGGATATCCGTACGGCGCCTGCGCGGACTACGGCTATTACGGACCGTATTACGGCGACTACGGATTTGGCTACGGCTACCCGGGCTACTATGGCTACGGCGGCTATGGCGGCTATGGTCACCGCTTCGGCTACGGCTACGGCGGCCGCTTCCATGGGGGAGGGGCGCGGTTCGCCACCGGAAACTTCGGCCATATGGGCTTCGGCGGCGCCCACATGGGCGGCTTCGGCGGCGCCCACATGGGCGGCTTCGGCGGCGCCCACATGGGCGGGGGCGGCATGCACATGCGCTAGGGGACGCGAATTCGCTTCGGGCGGCACATCGGGCCGCCAGTCATCGCTTGCCGCGCCCGATCTTTTAACGAAGCCGTCGACGTAGACCTCGTCGAATTCGCCAGCGTCGCTCTCGCGGGAAGGCGGGAACGGCGGAAGCGCGCCGACCCGCTGCAGTGGCTGCCACGACAATTCATTTCCGAAATGCAAAATCTGTGCTATAGGCTTTCTGATGGGGATTGCGTTCAACAGCAAGGAGACAAGGGAAAATGAGCCCGCGCCCGAGACGGGGGGCCAAATTGTACGGATGTCTGTCGCTAAAAAATGGGCCGCGCGAAAAAAAATGCCCGACTCGCGCGTAACCCCCGCGTAACCCATTGAAAAGTCCCGATTCGCCAAAGGAAAGCAAGGAAATACAAGGTTAATTCCTTGCATTTTCCTTGCATTTGGTTTGGTCTGGCTTGGATTCGGCTTGGTTTGGCTTGGTTGGCATTAAACTGGCATGGAACGTTGTTTATGACTCGCGTACCCATCCGCTTGGCCCGGCGCGCCGGATCCGGCTAGACGAAGGCGCCGTCCGTCCGGAAGCCCTCATGTTTCTGCCGTCCCGCTCATCCCGAACCGATGGATTGGCGATCTTCGCCGTTGCGGCCTTCGGCCTCGCCGTCGCGACCACTCTGGCGCTCGACAGGGTCGGCGCCCCGGACGGTCTCGTCCGGGGAGCGGCGCCCGTGCTCGTGCTGGTCGGCTTCGCAACGATCGGGATGGGCGCCCACAATGCTGACCTCGCGTCCTTCCTGGCCGCGAGGCGCGGGCTCCATCCGTTCTACGGCGCCCTGACCGTCGCCGCGGCGGCCGCCGGGATGACCTTGAGCCTCGACCCCGGGTTCGGCCGCTCCCCGAACCCGCCCTTTCTGGCCTGGGGCGCGGGCGTCGTGCTTGCCGCAGCCGGTTTGGCGCCGCTCGTGAGAAGGTTCGGCGCGACATGGCCGAGCGACGTCATCGCAACCCGTTTCCCGATCGCGCCCTTACGGATCGTCTTCACCGTGCCCGTCTGGACGACCGCGGCGTTGACCGCGTTCGCGGGCTATCGGTCCGCCGTCACCGCGGTCGCGCCGCTGGTCGCCTCGAACCGCGCGTGGGGCGAGGCCATTGTGGCGATCGTCATCGCCATGTGCGTGACCCCCGGAGGCCTTGCCGGCGTGGTCTGGTGCGGTGCGGCGGGCGCTGCGACGATCGCGATCGTCGCAATCGTGGGCGCGGCGTCGGCATGGGGAATGGGCGCGCCCCTCGCTGCGGCGGCTGTGCCCTTCTCCATGTCCGCCGCGCTGACGTCGCCGTATTCGCAGGCCGCCGCAGCCGCCGCGTTGCTTGCCATCGCGAGCTTCTTCGCGCTCGAGCCCGCGGCGATGGCTAGCCGCAACGCTTGGTCGGCGGTCAAGAGCGGCTTTGGCGGCGCCGTGCTCTTGACGGGGTTCGCGGTCGCGGGAGGCATATGCGTTTCGACCTTCGCAATCGGCCCGGGTCCCAACGCCTCGAACCCGGTCGTCGCTTCGCTCGCCGCCGCCGCTATGCTCGCCTCAGCGCTGACCCTCGCCTGCGTCGGCGTCCATGGAACAGCGCGCGCGTTTGGCCTCGCGCTCGCGGCGCCGCGCAAGCCGTTTCCAACGCTCGCCAGCGTGCGGCTGGCGCGGATGCGCGCAGCCCAACTCGTCGCCGTGATCGCCTGCGCAGCGGTTGACAGCCGGGGGCTCCTCGAACCGCAGGCCGCTCTGACGCTCGCTCTCGCGCTGTCGCTGGCGGTGACGCTGCCGCTCCTTGGCCTCGCGGCGATCGGGCGGGCAGGGCCGGCGTCCGTAACCGCGGCCATGGCCGTCGAGCTCGGAGCGGGATACGCGCGGCTCGGCGCCTCGCCGCTTTCGATTGAAGGACGAGGCCTCATCGAAACCGCGGCGTTCGTCGCCGGCGTCGCCTTCGTCGCCGGGGCGCTGGTTTCGCTGATCGCTCCGCGGCGCGGCCCGCCGCCCACGCCGGGTCCGTTCGATCCCTTCGCCTCAGGATAGCGGGACCAGCAAGCGACGCGCCTCGTCATAAACGCGTCGATCCCCGGCGGCCAGGATGCGCCCGCCGTTGACGACCTCCTCGCCGTCCCAGGTCGTAATGACGCCCCCTGCTCCCTCGATGATCGGCGTCAGCGCGATCACGTCATGCGGCTTCAAGTTCGTTTCGATGACGAGGTCGACGAAGCCTGCCGCCAGCGCGCAGTAGGCGTAGCAATCGCCGCCAAAACGGGGAAGACGCGCCTTCCTCTCGACGCGCAGATAGGCGTCGCGATCGGATTCGTCGCGGATGAGCATGGGGCTCGTCGTCATCACGGTCGCCTCGCTGATCGCGGCGCAGGCGCGCGTGCGAAGGGTCCGGGTCATCCATTCGACGGGAAGCGCATCGCCGCGGGTCGGCGCAAGGGTGCGCAGCTTCGCGCGCCCGCCGTCCCCATAAAACCGCTCGCGAGTGAAGGGTTGCGCCATCATGCCGTACACCGGCCGGCCGTGATGCATGAGGCCGATCAGGGTCCCCCAGGTGGGCATGCCCGAGATGAAGCTCTTTGTGCCGTCGATCGGGTCGAGCACCCAGACGTATTCGGCGTCGGGCCGGTCTTGCCCATATTCCTCCCCGATGACGCCATGGGCGGGAAAAGTCTGTCCGATCAGCCGACGCATGGCGGCCTCCGCGCCGCGGTCCGCTTCGGTCACGGGGTCGAAAACGCCGCCCTTCGACTTGTCCTCCGCCCCGATGGCGCTGCGAAAGAAAGGGAGAATCACCTCTCCCGAAACCTGGGCCAAACGCTCGACGAAAGCCGCGAAATCGACTGCGGTCATGTCAGAAATCCACCTCAGAGTTATGCGGCAGTCGCATGTCTGCCATCCCAATCACGAGGGCGCGGACGGGCGAGCTCGCGCTGCGACGACCGCAATCTCCTGTTTTTATTACGCTTATCCTCCAGCCAAGATTAACCGAGCCCTCACGCATGGTTCCGGCATGAACGTTTTCAGCGGAAGGCGGCGTATCGGAGGAAGAAAACTCTTGCAAGTGAGCCGGGCAACGGCGATATTGTTGCGGTGCGGCATTGACTTGCCGCATATGCCCTCCTTGGGCGTTTCCTCCCTAGACTGAAGGCCGCCGTGGCGACATGGCGGCCTCCTTTTTTGTCTGGACCCCTGGAACCCCTCGGCCTGGCGGCGATCGTCGCCCAGAGCGGCAGCTGCGCCTCGCAGACTTGGCCGCTCCCTTCGAGCGTCGCGTGCAGCGAGGCTCCGGTGCTGCGGCGCCGAAGGAAGGTCCGGCTCAGCGACGTCACCGCTATTCGGCCGCAAGGCGGCCCGAGCCGAGGTCGCCTCCGAATTCTCGCGCGAGCGCCGTGACGGCGGTCAGAATATCCTCGCGGAGGGCAGCCCAGTTCCCGGTCCGAGAGATGGCGCGCTCGTCGAGATAAAGCGCCCTCGCGATCTCGATCTGAACCGCATGGACGCCCTCGGCCGGCGCGCCGAAATGCTCGGTGATGAAACCTCCGGCGAAGGGCTTGTTGCGGCGAACCCGGTAGCCCGAGGCGCGCAGGCGGCTTTCCAGGATCTCGACGACGCGCGGCGAAGCGCTCGCGCCGTATCGATCGCCGAGCACGACATCCAACCCGCTGACATCGGCCGCATTGCTCGGCATGGAATGGCAATCCAGAAGCACCGCCAGGCCGAAGCGGCCTTTCGCGCGCCTGAGAAGGGCTTCCAAGCGGCCGTGATAAGGCTTGTACAGGCTCTCGATGCGCCCGAGCCCCTCGGACACCGATATCGGCTGCTTGTAAATCGCCTGCGCGTCGCCGACGACCCGGGGAATCGTGCCAAGTCCGACTGCGACCCGCAAGGAGCGGGTGTTGGCGAAATCCGGAAGGGGTCCGCAGAAGATCTGGGGATCGAGCTCGTAGGGCTCGCGATTCACGTCGAGATAAGCGCGCGGAAAGAGCGCCCGCAGCAGAGGCGCGCCGAGCCCGACGCATGGCAGGAACAGTTCGTCGACGAAAGCGTCCTCCGACCGGCGCAGCGTCAGAGGATCGAGCCGTGAGGCGGCGAGAAACCGTTCGGGATAAGTCGACCCCGAGTGGGGTGAACTGAAGACGAGCGGCGAGGCCAGCCGGACCGGCTCGACCGTCTCGATCGGGCGCGGAAAGTCCGCTTTCGCCTGTCGCTCGAGATCGTCCATCGTCTCTCCGCCGCTAAGGCGCGCTTGCTCTTGGCCAGCGATTGGGGTTTATCATACGCTTAGGATATAGGGCGGACCACGCCCGCGAACCACTTCAAGGAATCTTTACCGGGGCGCCGCAAGGTTGCAAGCCTCAAAAGGGGAGAGGCAGGCCTCAAAAGGGGAGAGGAATGCGTACGCCGGTCGAGATTTCACCCAAGATCCTGCTAGCCGAGGACGACAACGACATGCGTCGCTTCCTCGTCAAGGCGCTGAAGAACGCCGGCTATTCGGTGGCCTCGTTCGATAATGGCATGTCTGCATACAATCGCTTGCGCGAAGAGCCGTTCGAATTGCTCCTGACCGACATCGTCATGCCGGAAATGGACGGAATCGAACTGGCCCGGAGAGCAACCGAACTCGATCCCGAAATCAAGGTCATGTTCATCACCGGCTTCGCGGCGGTGGCCTTGAACCCGGACAACAGCGCGCCGAAAGACGCGCGGATCCTGTCAAAGCCGTTTCACCTTCGCGACCTCGTCAATGAAGTCGAGCGGCTTCTGAAGGCGGCCTGAAACGAATCAAGCCCGCCGGCTTTCCGTGAGCTCAAGCAGACACGGGATGCGCGCCGGTGGGCTCATGTCGACTCTCGCCCTCGTCTGGGCCCTCGCGTCTCCCGTCAACGCCGAGCCCTCGCGGCTCGATTCGATCCTCTCGGCTCACGTCCTGCGCGTCGGCACGACGGGCGACTACCGCCCGTTTTCCGCGCTCGACCGGTCGAGCGGAGACTATTCCGGCTTCGACATCGACATGGCGCGCTCGCTCGGCCGGGCGCTCGGCGTGACAGTCGCGTTCGTGCCCACGACCTGGGCAAATCTCGCGCACGACATGGAAAACGGCCGCTTCGACATCGCGATGGGCGGCGTCTCGGTCACGCTCGACCGGCAGAAGAAGGGCTTCTTCTCGGCGCCCTATCTGCGCGACGGGAAAACGCCGATCGCCCGCTGCGCGGATCAGGACAGGTATCGGACTCTCGCCAACTCGACCGCGCCGGCGTGCGCGTGATCGTCAATCCCGGCGGGACGAACGAGCGCTTCGACCGCGCCCATCTGCACGCAGCCGACATCGTCACTTATCCCGACAATCTGACGATCTTCGATGAACTCGCCAAAGGCGACGCCGACGTCATGATCACGGACGCGTCCGAGACCCGCTACCAGGAGAAGCTCCACCCGGGCGCATTGTGCGCAATCCACCCCGACAAACCCTTCGACTTCGCCGAAAAGGCCTACTGGATGGCGCCCGACCGCGCCCTGAAGGCGTTCGTGGACCAATGGCTGCACCTGGCGGTCGAGGACGGCGAGTTCGACGCGACTTATACAAAATGGTTTAGATAAATAGACTAGGGCCAGGCGGCTAAAGACCGCCGTCAGGGCCAAAGCCGCCAAATTAAAACAAGCCAAACCAAGCTAAATCCAAGCCAGACCAAACCAAATGCAAGGGAAATGCAAGGAATTAACCTTGTATTTCCTTGCATTTCCTTTGGCAAATCGGGACTTTTCAATGGGTTACGAGCGAGTTGGCCGAAAATTTTTTCACTTAGGCCCTTTCCCTCGCTTTTCCCCGGCCCTCGGCCGTCTTTGACCCGCATGATACCCGATCCCCGCCATTTGGGAAAGGTATCACGATTTCTGATTTTCTCTAAGAGATTGTTGGCTCTTAAATAGCATTGGCTGCGGGTAGTGTTTTCATTTCGGTTTTTTCGGTAATGACCGAGCTTCACCGGGTAGAGCCCTGAGGGATCGCCGACCAACCGCCATCATCGCCCCGGGCGGCCGCGGTGGCCGCCATCGCTCAGAAAATGCGTCGGGCATAAGGCAGGCGCAGGATCACAAAGTTGGTGAACGCGAAAGAGCCGACGATCGCGCCGATCACCGTCACGATGAGGCGCAGCCCTTTCGGTCCCGGCGCCCCGATCAGTGCCCATTGCAGTAGCATGACGATCGGCATGTGGAAGACATACACCGCAAGCACATTGGCGGCGAGAACGCGCCACACCTGGCCAGTTCCGATCGCCAGCTCGCGGAACGCGACAGGCAGCCCGACGCAAAACCCGACGCAGAGGAAGGCCTCCCAGGCGCACATCAACCAGTTCCCGGAGTTCGGGGCCGCGGACCGTGGCGAAGGCGGCCCAAAGGTAGGCTAAGGCCGCGAGCCCGACGCCGACCGCGAGCCACGCCAGTCCGCGCCGCGTCGGCATGGTTTCGATCCACCGCCTCGGACCGGCGAGGACGCCGATCACGAACAGGCTCGCGTATTGCGGGATATGCGCCGGCTCCATCTGGATGAAGCCCAGAAACCCGATCCAGCGATCCTGCGGATACCAGATGCGGATGACGAACGTCGCCGCAGCGAGCAGGACTGCATAGGCGGCGATCGCGCCATGCGTCGGCGGGTTCCGGGCGGCCGATCCGCGATCCGCGGGGATGACCGCGCGCACCGCCGCGTAAAGCAGGGCGTAGACCAGCAGATGCTCGAGAAACCAAAGGTGGCCGAAGTTGAATGGAGGCCAAGACTCCCGCTCGGGCCAGAAGCCCGGCTTCGGCACGTCCCCGAAGAAGTACCTGTGTAAGGGCCCCTGCGGCGGGAAGTACTTCGTCAAATAGGTCCAGTAGCTGACTGGCGGTACAGCCGGATTGAGGGCGAGATGGGCCCAGCCCATGATGGGCACGATCGCGAACGTGCCGAACAGCAGTGGCAGCCCAAGCCGGCGGCCGCGATCGCGGAGGAACGCGGCCGCGCCCTTGCGATCGAAAGCGCCCGGCGTGAAGTAGCCCGCAAGGAAGAAGAAGAGGCCCATGAAGAAGGCCGCGTTGACGCCAAGGAATACCGACGCTCGCACGAGCGGCGGATCCGGCAGCGGGATTTCGGGGGGATGCGCCGTGACATAGGCCTCGACCGAATGGTGGGCGACCACCAGCATGATCAGGACGACGCGGAGTGCGTCGACATGGGCGAGGTGGCCTAGGGAGCGCGCACGGGCGGATGCCGAAGCCGGCGCCGCCTGAGCCGATTTGTCCAGGATGGTCGCACTCATGATCGTTTCCACCTCGAAGCGCCGGACGACATTTGCCCTCACTTCATATGCGCGGCGAGGAAGGCTTCGGTTCGCGCTTGTGCGTCCTGCGTCGCCTTTTCGTCGTAGACCGTGTGATGACCCAAGTGGTCGCTCACTCCGGGAAGGGCGAAACTGCTCGTTGCGCCGGGTAAGACCACCACTTCGAGATTGGGTTTGTCTTTTATGGCCGTGCAAAGGCCAGGCGGGCTCCAATCATCCTTTTCACCGATCAACACGAGGGTCGGAACGGGAAAATCGGCGCCCCAGCCGCACCAGGGCCAATAACTGATGGCGCCGGCGAACGTCAGGGGATGATTGGCGGCAGCGTGCGAGTCGGTCGCGAGGATGGCCGAGTTCCCCGCGTGGCCATAGCCGAGCAGGAAAACCCGTTTTGGGTCGATATCCGGCAACTTCGCGAGGGCGTTCAATGCCGCATAGGCGTCTTCGGCGCCGCGCAAGGCATAGTGACGACCGTTCGAATCCGACGTATCCGCCTCCTCGCATACGCCGTTGCCTTGCCCGCGCGGTGTATACGAATCGACGATCAGGGTCGCGAATCCTTTCGCGGGGAGACGTTCGACCAAGGTTTTTTGCACTGCGCGCTCATCCCCAGAAGCGAAGCTGCCGCAGAAGCCCAGATAAATGACGGCGGGGAAAGGACCGGCGCCCTGGGGCCTGAAAAGCGCGCCAGCAATAGCCTTCGTGTCAGGATCGTCCACCGGGATGGCGATGACATTCGTGTATCCCCCGCCCATCCTCGGCGGCCCCTCGGGCAGCCCCTTGCGCAGCCCTTCCACGATGCGTTTATCCTCGCTTTCCCACTTCGCATTGTCAGGGTGTGGCAGCGCAAGGTAGTCTTGCACGGTGAAGCCGGGCTTCAGTTTATGGAGTTCCGCCACGGCGGCGCTCTCTTCCGAGGGGCGTCCCAGCCAGCCATTGGCCGCGGCGAGCTCGATATAGGGGAACAACAGCGAGGGGTTGGACGCAATGGACTTTTGGCACCATTCGATCGCCTTTTCCCACTGGGCCAGATGCGCGTAGGCGTCACACGTGTACCATTCCCATATATTTCGGATGGGAGAACGCGGATCGAGACGCAGCGCCTGTTCGACCGGCTTGATGGCCTCCTCGGCGCGCCCCAACATAATCAATGTGTGGCTCATTTCGGCATAGGCGGAAGCGAAGTTCCGGTCGATTGCAATGACAGCGTCCAAGTTCGCGAGCGTGGCCTCGTATTGCCCTCTCCCCGATGAAACCTGGGCCTTGATAGAGAGCGCCCCCTTATTGGGCCGCATGGCGAGGACGCGATCGGCAGCTTGCTCGGCGTCGCGAAGAACTTCCGTCCAATCGCCGACTTGGAATGCGTAAAGATTGATAATTCGGGCCTGCGCTTTGCCGATCAATGCTTGCGGGAGATCCGGGTCCAGACGCAACGCCTGGTCAAAGTAGCCGATCGCTTCGTTGATGTTCCCGGGGCTTATGCTCTTGATAAGCGTCGTCCATCCGCGCATCGTTAGATCGACCGCGTCGGGGTTCGTTGGCCGCTCCCGCATTGCCCGCAGACTCTCCGCCTGAAGGAGCTGTACGCCGAGCGCGTTGGCAATGCGCGCCACCGCCTCGACCTGCAATTCGCCGAGCTTGCCGCGGTCGCCCTCGAAACGGTCGGCCCAGACATGCGCGCCGGTCTGGGTCGAGATCAGTTGGGCGTTGACCGTGATCGTCTCGCCGACCCGCCGCACGCTGCCTTCGACGGCGTAGCGCACGCCGAGCTCGCGCCCGATCTCCTTGGCGTCGACCGCCTTGCCCTTGTAGGTCAATGCCGTGGTGTGGGCGATGACGAAACTGTCGGGGAGATTCGAGAGGTCGGTGGTCAGGTCGTCGCTCAGGCCGTCGGCGAAATAGTCCTGTTCGGGGTCGCCGCTCAAGTTTGCGAACGGCAGAACGACAATCGACAGGCGCGGCGCGCTAGCGAGCTTATCCTGCGTTGAGGCGACAGGGGGCGAAAGGGGAGGGGACGGCGCGAAGACGCGCGGCCCGAACCACCCGGCCGCGATCAGGACGGCGAGGAACGCCACGGCAATCGCCGCCCATTGCAACGCGCTCAGACGCAGCCTTGAGGCAGGCGTCGCCGCCTGCCTTCCGGCAGCTCCGTCCTCGGCGGCCCTCAGCATGTACGCGCGCACCGGCCGCTCGATGTTCTTGAGACTTTTCTCCCCAAGATCGACAAAGGTTACGTGCAGTTTGTCGCGAACCTGCTCGTAGGCCGCAGCCGAAAGACAGACGCAGCCCGGCTCGCAAATTCCCTCGAGCCGCGCCGCGACGTTGACCCCGTCGCCCATCAGGTCGCCGTCGGTCTCCTCGACGACGTCGCCCAAGTGAATGCCGACGCGAGCCTCGATACGCTTGTCGGCGGGCAGGCCGGCGTTGCGCTCAGCCAAGCCGCTACGCACTTCCATGGCGCAGCGAACGGCCTCGACCACGCTGCGAAATTCGACGAACGCGCCGTCGCCGGTCCGCTTGATGACCCGCCCGTTGTGGATCGCGATTGTCGGGTCGATGAGGTCGCTGCGCAAAGTTCGCAGCCGCGCCAGCGTGAGTTCCTCGTTAGCGCCCGTCAGCCGGCTGTAGCCGACGATGTCGGCGACCAGAATCGCCGCGAGCTTTCTCGTCTCGGTCATAAGGCTCTTTCGCCGCGCTTGTAGCGTCGCTCAGCGGGCCACGCCGATCGCTCCCCTTTTAGTGGCGCCCCTCGGCGAAGCAGTGATTCAGATCAATTCGTCGGCCGATTGGGCTCCTTGGGCGCGCGACGTCCTGCCGCGTTTCTTTCGGCTTTCGTCAATCGCCCGGGACTCCGGACGCCGACGTCGCGGCTCACTTGAGCAATGAAGCCTCGATCGCGCTTCCAACCCGGCGATTGGCGCGTTAATCGGGAGGCGGCGTTCGCCCATCCAGACCGAAAACCCGAGCTCCCCATTTGAACGATGTTGGCGCATCCCCGGCCGCCGAGGCCCACGACGGCCTTCCCAATCCGCAGCGACTTCTGGCGTTCGCGACCCTCGCCATGGCGGTCGCTATGGCGGTTCTCGACGGCGCAATCGTCAATGTCGCGCTGCCGACAATGGCGCGCGAGCTCGCCGTCACGCCCGCCGCTTCCGTCTGGATCATCAACGCCTTTCAGCTCGCGGTCACGGTGTCGCTGCTGCCGCTCTCGGCGCTCGGCGACAGCCTCGGGTACCGCCGCGTCTACTGGCCGGGGCTCGCCTTGTTCACGGCGGCCTCCCTTGCTTGCTCGCTCGCCCCGAGCTTCACCGTCCTGACGATCGCCCGGCTGGTCCAGGGACTGGGTGCCGCCGGCATCATGAGCGTCAACATCGCGCTCGTGCGCTTCATTTATCCGGAATCACGGCTCGGCCAGGGCGTCGGCAACATGGCGGTGGTCGTCGCGGTCTGCTCGGCGGGCAGCCCGACGGTCGCGGCGGCCATCCTGTCGGTCGCCTCATGGCGATGGCTTTTTCTCGTCAACGTTCCCATCGGCGTCGTCGCGCTCATCCTCGCGGCGCGAAACCTGCCCTCAACCCCCCGCGCCAGGCGCAGCCTCGACCCATTGAGCGTGATTCTCAATGCGCTGACCTTCGGCCTCCTGATCATGGGGGTCGATGGAATCGGCGAGACCGGCAACCTTGGCTTTCCCGCAGCGGAACTGGTCGCGGCCGTCGCGTTCGGCGTCCTCTTCGTCCGGCGGCAGTTGCGGCAAAGCGCGCCGCTGTTGCCGGTCGACCTCCTGCGCCGGCCGATCTTCACGCTGTCGCTCGCGACCTCGATTTCGTCCTTCGCCGCGGCGAGCCTTGCGCTCGTCGCCCTGCCCTTCTTCTTCGAGGATAGTTTGCGCCTGTCCGAGGCTGCGACTGGCCTCCTGATGACGCCCTGGCCGGTCGCGACCGCGCTGATCGCTTCGGTCGCCGGCCGGCTCGCCGACCGGTTCGTCCCGGGCCTTCTCGGCAGCGCGGGCCTTCTCGTCATGGGAACGGGGCTCGTCCTGGTCGCGCTCAACGTCGGCGACGCCAGCGCAACGTCGTTCGTCTGGCGTCTCGCGCTCTGCGGCCTCGGGTTCGGCTTCTTTCAGTCGCCGAACAACCGGCTCATCATCGGCAGCGCGCCGCCCGAACGCAGCGGCGGCGCCGCCGGACTCCAATCGTCCGGCCGGCTGATCGGGCAATCGTTCGGGACCGCGCTCATGGCGGTGGCCTTCGGCCGCGCGCCGGAGCACGCAACCGCAATCGCGCTCTGGACCGCCGCCGGGCTGGCGTTCGTCGGCGCCTGCGCAAGCGGACTGCGCAGGGCCTGAGGCGAGAGGCTCGCCGGCCCGGCTCGGTTTTTTAAGGCTTATTCGGGGTCGGCGCAGGCGTCGGGTGGGCGTTGGTCGCGTTGTGGGTCACGTTCGCGGTGTTCGCGGGCGCGTTCGCCACATGCCTATTTCCGTACCAGCCGCCGTACCATCCGCCCCAACCGAAGCCGATGATCACAATGACGATGATGGCGATGATAATCCAGCCCGCTCCAAATCCGCCAAAGGGCCGGGGCCGGGGATCATAATTGGTCATCGCGTCCTCCATTCGCAGCGCACAGGGTTTCAGGCGAACGTTTGCAGAGGCGCGTCCGTTCCATGCGCCAGCGGCCTTCGGAGGAGGTTTGGGGAAAGCGCGCCTTCCCGGCGGGAGACGGAACCTCTACGCTGCGCGCGGCTTGGCGACGCAGAACGTGTTGTAGAGGACGCCGATCACGGCGCGCACCTTCTCGTCGGCGATGCTGTAATAGATCGTCTTGCCGTCGCGTCTGGCCGCAACGAGGCCCTCGAGCCGCAGGCGCGCCAGTTGCTGCGACACCGTCGACTGACGCCGCTCCAGGAACTTCTCCAGTTCACCGACGGATTTCTCGCCGCCGAGAAGTTCGCAGAGAATCAAGAGCCGCGACTCGTGCGCCAGCGCCTTGAGAAACTCGCTGGCTTCGCGGGCGTTGTCGGCCATCTGATCGGGATTGACCGAAACCTCTCGTTCGATCGTCTTCGCGGGCGGCATGGGCGACATCAGCTCATTTTCGTATATAAGAATATCCTACCATAGCCGAAACGGCATCGGCAAGAAACCCCGCGCCCTCGATCCGGCCGAGACTATCCCCGTGGGGTTTCACGGCCCCGGATAGTCCTCGAGCCGGCCGATCGCGGGGGCACGCCTCTCGCGCAGCGCCTGCCCGACCCGTTCTACCCGGCGCAAAACTCGAAGCAGGTTCATAGACGACAATTTCTCGAGATCGCGCTCGGAGAAGCCGCACCGCACCAATTCCGCGAACAGGTGCGGAAAGCGGCTCACGTTTTCGAGCCCGACCGGCGAAGCGCCGCCAAAATAATCCGAGCCGATTCCGACGTGGTCGACGCCCGCCGTCTCGGCAAGACGCACGACATGATCGGCGACCTCGACGAGGCTCGCTTTGGGTGCCGTCCCGTGCTTCGTCTCGAGGTCGGCGAGTTGGGCCTTGGGGTCCGGCGCGAGCGGGGCCTTGCCATAGGCGTCGCGCCCGCGCCTCAGCCAGTCGCGCAAGGGCTGCGACACGAAGCCGGGCACGAACGTCGCCATGACGATCCCGCCGTTGGCCTTCAGCCGTTTCAGCACATCGTCGGGCGCGTTGCGCGGATGATCGCAAAGCGAAAAGGCGTTGGAGTGAGACAGCGCGACGGGCGCTTGCGTTATGTCAAGCGCCTTGCGCATCGCCTCGTGCGAAGCGTGCGCGAGATCGATGAGGATTCCGAGCCGGTTCAGTTCGCCGACGACCGCCCGGCCGAAAGCGTTGAGGCCGCCGTTGCGCGGCGCGTCCGTCGCCGAGTTGACCCAGTCGAGGCTCTCGTTATGGCAGAGCGTCATGAGGCGCACGCCGGCCGCTTGCCAGATGCGCAGCGGGCTCAGCGAGTTCTCGAGCCCAACGCCGCCTTCGACCGCGATGAACGAGGCGATCTTGCCTTGCGACTTCGCCTTCGCATAGTCGGAGGCGCGCCGCGCGGGCAGGAACACGTCCGGATGCGCCTCCTCGATGCGGCGAATGAGGTCGATCTGCTCGAGCGTCGTGCGCCCGGGATGGGCCACGCTGGTCGGCTGGAACGCCGCCCAGAACTGCGCCCCGACCATGCCCTCGCGCAATCGCGGGATGTCCGTGTCGGCGCTTTCGTGCACGCGGTCGAGCGCGTAGGCGACGACGTCGCCGCGCGCGGCCTTGTCGATCCGGATGACCCAGGGCAGATCGTTATGCCCGTCGAACAGCGGTGCACGCTTGAGCACGCCGCGCGCGACGGCAAGGGCGTTGTCGATCGCCGTCGTCTCGTCGGTCACGCGTCCTGCGCCCCTCTGTCAGTTGAGCGGCACGGCGACGAAGCGCACCACGCCTTCGCCGTTCGCCACCAAGAGCAGCGCCGGCTTCTTGCCGCCGTCCTTCTTCGCGCTTTCGATCGCCTTGGCGAGGTCGCCGGGATGTTCGATGCTCTCGTGATTGATCTCCTCGATCACATCGCCGGGCTTCAGGCCGCGCTCCGCCGCGGGCGAGCCTGGCTCGACCGAAGTCACGATCACGCCCTTGATGCTGTCCTTGATGTTGAAGGTCTTGCGCGCATCGTCGGTGAGGCCCGCGAATTCCATGCCGAGCGCCTTCTGCACGGCATCCTGATGCTCGACGTCGGTGTCCTGCTTCTCGAGCGCAGCGGTCTTTTCGCCGTCCTCGAGCCGGCCGAGCGTGACGGTCTTGGTCACCTCCTTGCCGTCGCGGATGACGACGACCTCGACCGACTTGCCGACCGGCAACGAGGCGACGAGCCGCGGCAGGTCGCGCGACTCCTTGATGTCCTTGCCGTCGAACTTGATGATGACGTCCCCGGCCTTCAGCCCCGCGGGCTTTGCGGGCCCCTTGTCGTCGATGCCGGCGACGAGCGCGCCGCGCGCGCTCCCGAGGCCGAGGCTGTCCGCGATGGTGTCGTCGACCGGCTGGATGCGAACGCCGAGCCACCCCCGGCGCGTCTCATGGAACTGTTCGAGCTGCGCGATGACCGGGATCACCGTCGCCGACGGGGTCGCAAAGCCGATGCCGATCGAACCGCCCGACGGCGACAGGATCGCGGTATTGATGCCGATCACTTCGCCCTGCAGGTTGAACAGCGGCCCGCCCGAATTACCCTTGTTGATCGAGGCGTCGGTCTGCAGGAAGTCGTCGTAGGGGCCGCTGTCGATGTTGCGGTTGCGGGCCGAGATGATGCCGGCGGTCACCGTCTCGCCGAGGCCGAATGGATTGCCGACCGCCATCACGCCGTCGCCGACCCGCATCTTGTCGCTGTCGCCGAACTTGACGGTCTTCAGGGGCTTGTCGCTTTCCACCTTAAGCACGGCGACGTCGACCTTGGAATCCTTGCCGACGACCTTGGCCTTGAGCTTGCGGCCGTCGGTGAAGATGACGACGATGTCGTTGGCGTCGCCGACGACGTGATTGTTGGTGATGACGATCCCGCTCGGGTCGACGACGAAGCCGGAGCCGAGCGATTGCGCCTGATGGGCGCGCGGATGCGGGTTGATCCCGTGATGTTTGAAGAACTCCTCAAACATGTCGTCGAAAGGCGTGCCCTTCGGCAGATCGGGCGTGGCGGCCCCATTCTCCTCGACCGTCTGGGTCGCGGAGATGTTTACGACCGCCTCCGCGACCGAATCGACGAGATCGGCGAGATTGGTGGGGTGCGTCTGGGCGAAAGCCGGCGTCGCGCAAGCAAGCGCGAGCGGCGGGCCGCCGAGCGCAGACGCGATCATGACGACGAGCGCGGGGGATGCCCGCCGAGGCGCCGTCGCTATTCGCATGTCTGAGTTCATGTCCTCCTCCTCGAATTCAAACGGGTCCGGCGGCGCTCCCGCCACCATGATGATGAAAGACATTTAAAGAAGCGAGCGCGACGCCCATACGATCGCGACGCCGAGCAGCGCAGCGCCGAGGCCGACTCCGCGCAATTTCGTCGGATCCTCGCATGCCGCCGCGGCCATGCGCTTGCGCATCGACTCGGTGAAGCCCGCCATCAGCAAGCCCTCGATGGCGAAGACGAGCCCGATCGCGGCGCCGAAGTCGCGCATGTCACTCGACCTTCGCCGACGGATTAGCCGGCGCAGCCGCGGCTTCCGGCGCCGGGGTCGGCGTCGAGAAGTAATGGAAGAAATCCGACTTCGGGCTGATGAGCGCGCGCGTCCGGCCGTTGGCGAAGCTGTTCTGGTAGGCCTGCATGGAACGATAGAAGGCGAAGAACTCCGGGTCCGCGCCATAGGCCTCGGCGAAGATGTGGTTGCGCTCGCCGTCGCCCTCGCCGCGGATCTGCTCGGACTGCTGCTGGGCCTGCGCGAGGATGACCGTGACCTTGCGGTCAGCCTCGGCCTTGATCTGCTGGCTTTGCTGCGAGCCTTGCGCGCGATAGGAGGCAGCCCGCTGCTGCCGCTCGGTCTGCATGCGGCGGAACACGGCCTCGGCGTTCTCCGCCGGCAGATTGGCGCGCTTGATGCGCACGTCGACGACGGCGAGACCGAAGCGCTTGGCCCCGGCGATCATCTGGTCGCGGATGTCGGCCATCAGCGCATCGCGCTTGTCGCGCACGATGTCGGTGATCGACGCCTCCGACAGTGTGCGCCGGAGCGCCGAGTTCAGCATGCCGCCGAGCTGCGCGTCCGCCCCGCGTATGTTGAAGACCGATTGGTAGAAAAGGAGCGGATCGTCGATTTTGTAGCGCACGAAGGCGTCGACCTCGAGTCGCTGGTTGTCCGACACCAGCACTTCCTGCGGCTCGCTGTCGAGCGCGAGGATGCGCTTATCGATATAAACGACCGCATCGATGAACGGCCATTTGAAATAAAGGCCGGGCGCGCCGATAAGGTCGCGGATCGGCTGGCCGAAGCGCAGCACGAGCGCCTGCTCGGTCGGATTGACGACGAACATCGACATCGAGGCGAGAATGATCGCCGCGATCGCGAGGATGGCGAGAATGACGCCGTTGAGGGGCCGTCTCATTTGCCGTTCCCCGTCTTGGGCTGCAACGGCTCGAGCGCGATATAGGGCACGGGCGGGCTCGCGGAATTGGAGTCGACGATCGTCTTGTCCATCGGCCCGAGCACCTTCTCCATCGTCTCGAGATACATGCGCTCCCGGGTCACGCCCGGCGCTTTCTTGTACTGATCGTAAATCTGGTTGTAGCGCTGGGTCTGCCCCTTGGCGTCGAGGATCGTCTGCTCACGATAGGCCTTGGCTTCGGCGAGGATGCGGGCCGCGCCGCCCTCGGCTTCCGGCACGACCTTGTTGGCGTAGGTTTCGGCTTCGTTGACCGCGCGCTGCTGGTCCTGCTGCGCCGCGGTCACGTCGCGGTAGGCGGAAAGGACCTGGCTCGGCGCGTCGACCGACTGCAACTGGACCTGCTTGACGAGGACGCCGGCCTTGTAGGTGTCGAGCACGTACTGGATGCGTTTCTGTGCGTCCGCCTCGACCGACGCGCGGTCGGTCGTCAGGATGCCGTCGATGGTCTTCAGGCCAACGACCTCGCGCATGACGCTTTCGGCCACTGCCTTGACCGTCTCGCGCGGGCTCAGGATGTTGAACACGTACTCCTCGGGCTTCGCCGGATCGATCTGCCAGCTCACCCGGAAGTGGACATCGACAATGTTCTTGTCGCCGGTAAGCATCTGGCTTTCCTCGGGAATGTCGTCATTCGCGCCGACGCTGCGGTAGCCGACTTCCGTGATCTGCTGGTCCCACACCGGCACCTTGATCACCGAGCCGATCGGCCAGGGCCAGTTGGTGTTCAGTCCCGCGGCCGTCTTGCCGGTGTAGCGCCCGAGCACGAGATTGATGCCGACCTCGTTCGGTTGCACCGTGTAGAACGTACCCCAGGCGAACCAGATCAGGAGGGCTGCGAGGACGAGAAGCGCCAACGTCCGCCCGTTCAGTCCCGGTTTTCCCGCGCCGCCGCCCGATCCGCCGCCGGGCGTCAACTTGCCCAGGGCCTCCTGGACCCGCCGGATGATCTCCTCAAGATCGGCCGTCGGCTGCGGACCTGACGGGCCCTGCCCCCATGGGCCGCGGCCTGGCGAGCGCCATGGTCCGCCGCCTTGATTGTTCCAGGACATCAAAACCTCTCGCGGGCCCCGCCCGCCGGTTGCGTTCGCGCTTATATAGGCAAGTCATGCGGCGCGGCAACGGAAACGGAGGGCGCTTACGCTGCGAAACCGCCTCGCCTTTCCCGCCTCAATCGCGCGGCGCCGCCTCACCTTCCTGGTCGGCCAGCCGCGTTCCCGTCTGAGGCTCTTCGAGGGGTGAGATCCTCAAGGCGGCGATGCGGTTGCGCTGCCTGCGCAGCACCTCGAAGCGAAAGCCATGAAACGAGAAGGTCTGCCGGGGCTCGGGAATGGCGCGCGCCTCGTGAATGACGAGGCCGGCGATGGTCGCCGCCTCCTCGTCGGGCAGGCTCCAGTCCATCAAGCGGTTCAGGTCGCGGATCGTCACCGAGCCGTCGACGACGACGGAGCCGTCGCGCTGCTTGCGCACGCCCTGCACCGCGACGTCGTGCTCGTCGCGGATGTCGCCGACGATTTCCTCGATGATGTCCTCGAGCGTCACCATCCCCTGCACGACCCCGTATTCGTCGACGACCAGCGCCGAGTGGGTCCCGCGGCGCAGGAAAGCCTGCAACTGATCGCGCAGCGTCGTCGATTCCGGAATGAACCAGGGCTCGAGCATGAGTTCGCTCACATTGAGCTTGCTGGCGTCGCCGCCCGCCGCGACGTAGGCGCGCAAAAGGTCCTTGGCGTGGAGGACGCCCACGATATTGTCCGGCTCCCCGCGCCAGAGCGGCATCCGGGTGTAAGGCGAGTCGATCACTTCGCGCACCAGTTCTTCGGGCGGCAGATCGGCGTCGATGAGCTGCATCTTGGTGCGATGGACCATCACGTCGGACACTGGGATTTCGGCCAGTTCGAGCAGGCCGCCGAACATGTCGCGCTCGGCGCGCTCGACGCCGCCTTCGCGGTGCAGGATGTCGACCGCGCCCATAAGCTCCTCATGCCCCGTCACGGCGGGATCGGTCTCGACCAGCGAGACCCCGCAAAGCCACAGGACGCCGCGCACAAACGCCTCGACGGCGCTCACGACGGGGCCGAAAATCGTCACGAAAAACAGGACCAGCGGCGCGATCAGGAGCGATACGCGATCGGGATAGGCGATGGCGATTGTCTTCGGCATCACCTCGCCGAACACGACGATGAGCGCGGTCATGATGACGGTCGCGGCCAAGACTCCGTGTTCGCCATAGAGATCGAGCAACACGCTGGTCGCGATGGCCGACGAGCCGATCGTGACCAACTGCCCGCCAAGCAGCATGGCGCTGATGAGACGGCCGCGCATGCCGATGAGGCGCGTCACCAGCTTCGCCCGGTTGTCGCCCGCCATCTCGAGCGCGTGCATGCGCGCCCGCGAGGCCGCCGTCAGCGCGGTTTCGGCGCCGGCGAAGAAGGCCGCAGCGAAGATGCTGACGGCGATGACGACGATGTCGAGACTGATCGGCATGGCCCAAGTTTAGCACAGCTGCGGCCCGGAAGGCACAAGGGCGGGACGGTCAATTCGACGGCGGCTTCAGATCGCGCCTGAGAAACGCGAGCGCTTTCGCTTCGTCCACGTCGCGGGCGATGAAGCTCTCGCCTACGCCTTTGGCGAGAATGAAAGTCAGCCGCCCGCGCTCGACCTTCTTGTCCTGGCGCATGGCCTCGAGAATGTCTTCGGCGCAAGCATCGAGGCCGGGAACGTCGCCGATGTGCGTCGGCAGGCCAACGGCCCTGAGATGGGCCTCGACCCGCGTCGCGTCCTGCCCGGAGCAAAGCCCGAGCTCGCGCGAAAAGCGGAAGGCGGCAGCTATGCCGATCGCCACGCCTTCGCCGTGAACGAGGCGTTTCGAGTCGTAATGGGTCAGAGCCTCCAGCGCATGGCCGAAGGTATGGCCCAGATTGAGGAGCGCGCGCTCGCCCTGCTCGGTTTCGTCGGCGACGACGATGCGCGCCTTGGCGGCGCAGCTCGTCGCGATCGCCTGGGCGCGCGCCGGCCCGCCCGCGAACACGTTGCGCCATTTCGCTTCCAGGAATTCGAAGAAGTTGCGGTCGCCGATGAGGCCGTATTTGACGACCTCGGCATAGCCGGTGCGAAACTCGCGTTCGCTCAAGGTGTCCAGGGTCTTCGAATCGGCAAGGACGAGCGAGGGCTGATGGAAGGCGCCGACGAGGTTCTTGCCATGCGGCGAATTGATGCCGGTCTTGCCGCCGACGCTCGAATCGACCTGCGCGAGGAGCGTTGTCGGGATCTGGACGAAGCGCACGCCCCGGCGCAGCGAAGCGGCGCAGAAGCCGGCAAGGTCGCCGACGACCCCGCCGCCGAGCGCCACGACGACGTCGCGCCGCTCGATGCGCGCTTCGATCAGCGCGTCCGAGACGCGCGCGAATTCGGCGTAGGACTTGGTCGCTTCGCCTGGCGGACAGACGATCGGGGCCGAGCGCAAGCCGGCCTTGTCGAGGCTCGCCGTGAGCCGGCCGAGATACAGGGGCGCGACATTTGCGTCGCTGACGATCGCGCATTTGGCGCCAGGTGCGAGCCTGGCGATTTCAGCCCCGGCCTCGTCGATGAGGCCCGGCCCGATCAGGATCGAATAGGCGCGCGACCCGAGCGGAACCTCGACCCTGCGCCGTTCGGTCGCGCTCGGTTTGGCGGCGGCGGATAGCGTCTCGTCGAGGCGGCGAAGGGCCATCTCGACCACCATGTCATGAGGACCCTCGCGCAATTCGATGGTGATGTCGGCCAAGGCGTAGGTCGGCGAGCGCTCCTCGAGAAGGCGGCGCAGCGTCCCTTCCGGATCGGCGGTCTTGAGGAGCGGCCGATTGGTCTTCTTGCGGACGCGCGCGAGCAGGACCTCAACGTCCGGCTTCAGCCAGATCGAGACACCGTGGGCCGCAATATTGTCGCGCGTCGTCTTGTTCATGAATGCGCCGCCGCCGGCAGCCAGCACCTGCGGGCCGCCGCCGAGAAGCCGGGCGATGACCTTCCGCTCCCCCTCGCGAAAATAGGTTTCGCCGAAGCGCTCGAAAATCTCGGGAATGGTGAGCTGGGCGCCGGCCTCGATCTCGGCGTCGGCGTCGACGAACGGCAGGCCGAGCCGCGCGGCGAGCCGTTTGCCGACCGAGGACTTGCCGGCCCCCATCATGCCGACCAGCACCACCGACCGGTCGCCCAACTGAGCCGCGATGCGCCGGGCGTCCACCGGCGGACCTTGAACCATCAACCCCTGAACCTCCGTCGATTACGAATTTAAGCGCGGTCCCATACAGCAATCGGCCGGCGAATGCGACAACAGGCGCCAAAATGCCCGGGCTTCGTCTCTTTGTCGTAGGCCGGACCGTCTTGCGCGCCGCGCCGGTTCTTGCGACCATGTCAGCAACGCGACGGACGCGCGACAGCCGTGCGTCATGATCACAAAACGGTCGCCTGGGCTCGCTAGGCCTGGAAAGCCCTCGAGGGAGAGCGATTTGACCGCAGCCAACCACGAGCACCGCGTCGCCGGTCCCCGCCTCATCGCGATCGTCGGGCCGTTCCAGAGCGGAAAGACCAGTCTGCTTGAAGGGATACTGGCGCGCGGCGGCGGGCTCGCCCGGCAGGGCTCGGTGCGAGAGGGCACGAGCGTCGGCGACTCGAGCTCAGAGGCGCGCGGCCACGCCATGAGCGTCGAGCCCAATGTCGCCAGCGTCGACTACATGGGCGACCGGCTGACTTTCTTCGACTGCCCGGGCTCGATCGAGTTCATCCACGACATGCGCTACGCGCTCCCCAGCTCCGATGCGGCGATCGTCGTGTGCGAGGCCGACCCGCGCAAGATCCCGGCGCTGCAGGTGATCCTGCGCGAGCTCGAGGAGCTTGGCCTTCCGCGCATTCTCTTCTTGAACAAGATCGATCAGGCGAACGGCGGCCTGCGCGAGACGTTGGAGATGCTCCAGCCGGCGTCGCGCACCCCCCTGCTCCTGCGTCAGCTTCCCGTGTGGGAGAACGGCGTTGCGACCGGCTTCGTCGATCTCGCGCTCGAGCGGGCCTTCGTCTATCGCGAGGCGGCGCCCTCGACCGTCGTGGAGATGCCCGCTGGCGTCATCCCTGAGGAAAAGCAGGCGCGCTACTCGATGCTGGAGAAGCTCGCCGACTACGACGATGCGCTCATGGAGCAGCTCATCGGCGACATCGACCCGCCGAAGGACCTCGTGTTCGACGACCTCGCGCGCGAGTTGCGCGAAGGCCACGTGGTTCCGGTGTTGATGGGTTCGGCGACGGGGGGCCACGGCGTGACGCGGCTTCTCAAGGCCGTCCGCCACGAGTCGCCCGCGATCGCGCACACGCGCGAGCGCCTCGGGATCGAGGACAAGGGCCCTGCGCTCGCGCAGGTGATCCGCACCATCCACACCGCCCACGGCGGCAAATTGTCGCTGTCGCGCGTCCTGCGCGGCACATTCGCCGACGGGGCGACAGTCGTCAATTCGCACGGAGTCGAGGAGCGCATCGGCGGGCTCGCCCGGCTCATCGGCGCGACGCAGTCGAAGGTCGCGCGCGCCGAGGAGGGCGACACCATCGCATTCGCCCGGCTCGAAAGCCTCGCCACCGGCGATCGCTTCGCCGACGGCAAGACGGCGCCGGCCGCGGCCGAGCTGCCCTCGCCACCGCCGGCGACCCAGGCCTTCGCCATCCACGTCAAGGACCGCAAGGACGAGGTGCGCCTCGCGAGCGCGCTCGCCAAGCTTTGCGAGGAGGATCGCGCGCTCTCGTTCGTGCAGGACGCAGAAATGTCCGAGATGAAGCTCTACGGACAGGGCGAGATGCACCTCAGGGTGACGACCGAGCGGCTCGCCGACCGGTTCGGCGTCACGATCCACACGCAGAAGCCGACCGTCGCCTATCGCGAGACGATCCGCGACGCCGTCTCGGTGCGCGGGCGCCACAAGAAACAGTCGGGCGGCCACGGGCAGTTCGGCGACGTCGTGGTCGAGGTCGGCCCGCGCGGCCGGGGCGAAGGCTTCGCTTTCGCCGAGCGCGTGCATGGCGGGTCGGTGCCGAGGCAGTATTTCTCGTCCGTCGAAGCCGGCGCGAAGGACGCGCTCGCGCGCGGGCCGCTCGGCTTCCCCGTCGTCGACGTCTCGGTCACGCTGGTCGACGGCTCGTACCACACCGTCGATTCCTCGGACATGGCGTTCCGCGCCGCGGCTCGGATCGCGCTCGACGACGCGCTGGCAAAGGCGCGGCCCGTTCTTCTGGAGCCGATCCTTTCGGTGACGATCTACGTTCCGTCTGACGCGCTCGCGCGCGCAAGCGCGCTCGTGAGCGCGCGTCGCGGCCAGATCCTGGGCTTCGAGGCGCGCGAGGGATGGAAGGGCTGGGAGGCGCTGAGGGCGCTCATCCCCGAAGCTGAGATCGGCGACCTCATCATCGAATTGCGGTCCGCGACGTCGGGCGTCGGCGCGTTCGAGACGAAGTTCGATCACCTCGCCGAACTGACGGGCCGGACCGCGGAACAGGTGATCGCCGAGCGCAAACGCGTCAACACCTGATCCTTCAGCCCGCTCCCAAGACGTCAGCCTTTTTCGCGACTGTACAGGGAAGCGCCCATCGCATAAGGGTTGCGCTCCGATCCAAGGCCTCTGGAGACCGTCTCGATGGCTGACGCCACGTTCGAAGAAAGCCGCTTGGCGACGGTGTTCGGAGGCTCGGGCTTTCTCGGGCGCCACATTGTCCGGGCGCTCGCGCGAAAGGGCTGGCGGGTGCGGGTGGCGGTGCGCCGGCCCGATCTCGCGGCCTTCCTGCAGCCGATCGGCGGCGTCGGCCAGATTAACGCCGTGCAAGCCAACCTGCGCTATCCGGCGTCGATCGCGGCCGCGCTCGAAGGCGCGGAGATGGCCGTCAACGCGACGGGCGTGAAGGCCGAGAGCGGCGCGCAAACCTATCATGCCGTGCATGTCGATGGCGCGCTCGCGGTCGCGAGGGCGGTCAAGGCTGCGAGCGTCGGCTCTTATGTCCACGTTTCCGGGATCGGGGCCGATTCGAAATCGCCTTTCCCCTACATCGCGAGCAAGGGCCTCGGCGAGATTGCGACGCTCGAGGCCTTCGCCGCCGCGACGATCCTTCGCCCGTCGGTCGTGTTCGGGCCGGAGGACGATTTCTTCAACCGGTTCGGCGCGCTCGCGCGCTTCATGCCGGTCATTCCCTTGTTCGGCGGCGGCGCGACCCGCCTGCAGCCGGTCTATGTCGGCGACGTCGCCCGCGCGACGGCGGCGGCGCTTTCCGGGGGGACGAAGCCGGGTGAAATATACGAGCTCGGCGGGCCGCAGGTGATGACGCTGCGCCAAGCCGCCGAGCTCGTCCTGCAAACCGTCGAACGGCGCCGTCAGCTCGTCGGCGTCCCGCTCGGCCCTTCGCGTCTCATCGCCTCGCTGACCTCGCTGGCGAGCCGAGCCACATTCGGCCGCTTTCCAAAACTCCTGACGACAAGCCGCGACCAGATCGACCTTCTGGCTCATGACAACGTCGTTTCCGACAAGGCCGAGGCGGAAGGCCGGACGCTCAGCGGACTGGGCCTCGCGCCACAGGCGGCGGAGGCAATCGTCGCAACGTATCTTGTGCGCTTCCGCAAGACAGGCCAGTATGAAGCCCAGCGGTCGGCCTGAGGTCGGCGCCGCGGCGCGGCCCGGAAAACCAACATAATTCTTTACGACGGTTGTATGGACAGTCGATTCAGGGCTACACGGGCGCCGGGAAGAAAAACTCTCGGGGCATTTCGATTGGGGACGTTCCCTTGATCAAATCTGAACTTGTGCAGCGGATGGCCGCCCGCAATCCGCACCTGTATCAGCGCGACATCGAGAACATCATCGATGCGATTCTCGGCGAGATCACGGAGGCGCTCGCGCGCGGAGAGCGCGTCGAATTGCGCGGCTTCGGCGCGTTCTCGACCAAGCAGCGCCAGGCGCGCACCGGCCGCAATCCGCGCACCGGCGACAGGGTGCCGGTGACCGAGAAGCTCGCGCCCTTCTTCAAGACCGGCAAGGAGATGCGCGAGCGTCTCAATCGGGCATCGGCCGAGCAGATTTAGCATGGCGCGCGTCCCGCCCACGGCGGCCGATTCCGAGCAGGCGATGAGGCGGATAAAGGGCTCATGATTCGCTTTATCAAGTTCGTCGTCATCGCCGTCGTCGCGATCGTTCTCCTCCTGTTCGCTTACGCCAACCGCGAGAACGTCACCGTCTCCTTCGATCCTTTCGCTTCGCTCGGGAATTCGGCGCTCTCGCTGTCCGCGCCCCTGTTTGCGGTCATGATCGTCTTCGCCATGCTCGGAATTGTCGCGGGCGCCTCCGCGACCTGGATTTCGCAGGGGCGCCATCGGCGCGCTATGCGTCAACATCGCGCCGAGGCGGACAAGTGGCGCGCACAGGCGGAGGCCATGAAGGCCGCCCAGCCGTCGCCTCCCGCCCTGCCCCGCGGCTAGCGCTTACGATGCGCTTCTTCTCCGCCGAGGAGATCGACGCCGTTCTCGATTATCCGTCGCTGATCGACGAACTGAGCGAGGCGATGCGCGGCGGCTTCATCGCGCCCATGCGTCATCATCATGAGATCGAGCGGGCGGGCGAGCCGGCCGCGACGCACCTTCTGATGCCTGCCTGGACGGAAAGCGCGTCGCGCGCCGGCCTCTATCTCGGGGCCAAGATCGTCAACGTCTTCCCCGGCAATTCCGCGCGCGGGCTGCCCGCGGTCATCGGCCTCTACGTGCTGCAGTCCGGCCGCACCGGAGAGACGCTCGCCGCGCTCGACGGGACGCGGCTCACCCATTGGCGCACCGCCGCCGCCTCCGCGCTCGCGGCCCGCCACCTCGCGCGCGCCGGCGCCGAGCGGCTCCTGATCGTGGGCGCGGGCGCGCTCGCGCCGCACCTCGCGCGCGCTCATGCGAATGAGCGCGGCTACAAAGCCATTTCGGTCTGGAACCATCGCCCCGAGGGCGCCCGCCGCCTGGCGGACGCGCTTCGATCGCAGGGCTTTCCGGCCCGCGCGGAAGAAGACTTGCAGGACGCGATCGGGAAGGCCGACGTCGTCTCCTGCGCGACCCTCTCCCCCGTGCCGCTCGTCGCCGGCGCATGGCTTAAGGCCGGGCAGCATCTCGACCTGGTCGGCGCGTTCAACATGAAGATGCGTGAAGCGGACGATGCGGCCTTGAAGCGGTCGCGCATCTTCGTCGACACCGAGGCTGCCTGCGTCGAGGGCGGAGACGTCGCCATCGGCCTTGCAAGCGGCGTGATCACGCGAACCAACGTCGTCGCCGACCTCGCGTCCCTCTGCCGCGGCGCCAAGGGCCGCCGGTCGGACGGCGAGATCACGCTTTTCAAGTCGGTCGGCGCCTCGATCGAAGACCTCGCCGCAGCGATCCTCGTCTGGCGCAAGGCGGGCGACAAGGAGCCGTGACCGGGGCAAAGAGCCCTGTCACGCCGACCGCCGCCGCACGATCGGGCATTCGACCTTGATCTGCCGCGGGCGCGTCACCGACCCTGCGGCCATGTCGAGGAGCAGCTCGGCCGCGATCGAGCCCATCTCGAAATGCGGAAGGAGCACGGTCGAGAGCGGCGGATGCAGGTGCTGGGCGATCTCGCGGTCGTCGTAGCCCATCACCGCGACGTCGTCCGGAATCCTGAGGCCCATCTCGCGCAAGGCCTCGTAGCATCCGACCGCCATCATATCGTTGGCGCAGAAGATCGCGGTCGGTGGAGACGCAAGCGCCATCAGCGCCCGCGTCGCCTCGTAGCCCGAGAGCGGCTGCCAGTTGCCCTCGCGAACGAGATCGGGATCGAACGGCAGGTCGGCGGTGGCGAGCGCCTGCCGATAGCCCCGCAGGCGATGGCGCGACGCCTCCATGCTCGCTTCGCCGTTGATATAGCCGATGCGCCTGTGCCCTGCGCGAATGAGCACGTCGGTCGCCGCGTGGCCGCCGGCGACCTCGCCCGGAACGACGGACGTGAGCGCGCCGTTGGCGACGTGGCAATTCAAGAGCACGAGCGGCAGGCGCGGCGGCGCGGCGGGCGGATCGATGAGGCGCGTGTTGATGGTCGCGTAGATGAGCCCGACGAGTGGCTGCACGGCGAGTTGCGCGAGCGCCGCGGCCTCCATGTCCGCGTCTCCCCGCGTCGCCATCACCGTCACCGTCAGCCCCTGCTCCCACGACTTCTCGCGCACGCCGTCGAGGCCGATCGCCGTCCATGGGTCGGTCGAGAGTTCGTCGCAGACGAAGCCGATCGAGGACGCGGACGCAGCGGCGGGCGCGCCGCCCCGGCTGACCGGCCGGTAGCCGAGCCGCGCGGCGGCCTTGATGACGCGCTCGCGCGTCTCCGCCGAGAGCCGCGCGCCGTCGGCGTGGTTCAAGACGAGCGAAACCGTCGTCTGCGAGACGCGCGCTTCGTTGGCGACGTCGATCATCGTCGGCCGGCGCTGCGGCGCGCCGCGCGGGGAGAATCCGCCGTTCATCCGCCCCCGGCGCGGACCGACAGGCGCGCCATTTCCCTCCCGCATTGGCTCCCTCGATCAGTTCTGCAAATATTATTAGCTTATCAAGTTTTTGAAACGCAATCCGAATTCGCCGCTCTCGACTTCGCCGTTGACAAGCTTTAGCGCGATATTATCATGCCCGCCGATCGGGGTTCAAACAGGCTGAATCTTCGCCCATCGCCCCGCACGTGAACGGTCAAAGAGCCGTCGGGACGCGCGAACTCGCGCGGGTCGTTTTAAAGGAGGAAACTCGATGCTGATCAATCGCAGACAAGTGCTTATCGGATGCGTCGGCGCCGCCGCCGGGCTGACGATCGTCCCCGCATTCGGCCAGGTTCCGCCGCTCAAGAAAAAGGACACGTACAAGGTTGGCTTCGCCCAGACCGAGAGCAACAACCCGTGGCGCCTCGCGCAGACCGCGAGCATGAAGTCCGAGGCCGCCAAGCGCGGCTGCCAGCTCGTCTATACGGACGCCGCCGGCTCCGCCGCCAAGCAGGTCGCCGACGTCAACAGCATGATCGCCCAGGGCGTCGATTTCATCTTCCTGCCGCCGCGCGAAGAGAAGCCGCTGATCCCCGCGGTCATGAACGCTAAGAAGGCTGGCATCCCGGTGCTCCTGATCGACCGCAACGTTGATCCGTCGCTCGCCAAGCCGGGCGTCGACTTCCTCGCCTTCATCGGTTCGAATTTCGTGCTCGAGGGCCAGAGGGTCGCGGACTGGACGATCAAGCAGACCGGCGGCAAGGGCAAGATCATCGAGCTCGAGGGTTCGGTCGGCGCCTCGCCCGCCAACGACCGCAAGAAGGGCTTCGACGAGACGATCAAGGCCAAGGCGCCGGACATGGTCATTCTCGCGAGCCAGTCGGGCGATTTCGCGCGCGACAAAGGCCGCCAAGTCGCCGAGACCCTGCTGCAGGCGCATCCCGACGCGACGATCGTCTATGCGCACAATGACGAAATGGCGCTGGGCGCGATCGCCGCGATCGAGGCCGCCGGCAAGGTCCCCGGCAAGGACATCCTCGTCGTCTCGATCGACGGCGAGAAGGACGCCATTCAGGCGATCGTGGAAGGCAAGCTCGGCTGCTCCTGCGAGTGCAATCCTCGCTTCGGGCCGGCGGCGTTCGACATCATGTACAACTACGCCGCGGGCGACAAGATTCCGCCGATGATCATCAACCCCGACAATTTCTATGACGCCAGCAACGCCAAGGAGGCGTTGCCGAACGCCTACTGAGGACCTCAAAGAAGACGCCTCTCTTGCCGAAACCCCTCCCGCCTGCTTTGCTGCCGGCGGGAGGCGTTGTTTCGGACGAGCCCTTACGCGCCCGCCGAAGCCGAAAGTTCATGCATGACCGCTCCGCTCCTCGCCATGCGCGACATCGTGAAGCGCTTCCAGGGCGTGCACGCGCTGTCATCCGCCGCGCTCGAGGTCGCGCCGGGCGAGATCATGGCGCTCGTCGGCCAGAACGGGGCGGGCAAATCGACGCTCATCAAGGTGCTGACCGGCGCCTACAGCCGCGACGGAGGGTCGATCGTGTTCGGCGGCGAGCCGATCGACTTCGCCTCGCCCCAGGCGGCGCAGCGCGGCGGCATCAGCACGATCTATCAGGAAATCAACCTCGTTCCGTTCCGCTCGGTCGCCGAGAACATCTGTCTCGGGCGCGAGCGCCGCCGCTTTGGCTTTCTCGACTGGAGGCGGATGAACGCGGAAGCGGCCGAGCTTCTCAGGCGCTTCGCCGTCGAGATCGACGTGCGCCGGCCGCTCATGGACTTCTCGACGGCGATCCAGCAGATGGTCGCCATCGCCCGCGCGGTGTCGTTCAAGGCGCGGCTCGTCATCATGGACGAGCCGACCTCCTCGCTCGACGAGCGCGAGGTCGCGGTCTTGTTCGACGTCATGCGTCAGTTGCGCGCCGAGGGCGTCGCGGTCATCTTCATCAGCCACCGGCTCGACGAGCTCTATCAGGTCTGCGACCGCGTGACCGTCATGCGCGACGGGCGCACGGTCGCAACGAGCCCGATGGCCGACATCGACAAGCTGCACCTGATCTCGGCGATGCTCGGGCGCGACCTCGAAACCGTGCGCGCGCATGCGACCGGCTTCTCCGCGACCTCGGGTCATGCGGGCAACGAAGTGCTCGCGGCCGAGGGCTTGAGAATCGGACGCAAAGTGCGCGACGCGCGCGTCGAGGTGAGGGCCGGCCAGATCGTCGGCCTCGCGGGTCTCCTCGGGTCGGGGCGGACGGAGGTGGCGCGCGCGATCTTCGGCGCCGATCCGCCCGACGCCGGAACGATCCGCCTCATGGGGCGGGACGTCACGCCGCGGGAGCCGTCGCAGGCGATCGCGCTCGGCGTCGGCTATTGCAGCGAGGATCGCAAGGCGGACGGCATCGTGCCCGACATGTCGGTGCGCGAGAACATGACCCTCGGCATCCTGCCGCGCCTCACGCAGATGGGGGTCGTGGACGAGGCGCGCCAGCGCGCCATCGTCGACAAGTTCATGAAGCGACTCGCGATCAAGGCGTCCAGCGTCGAGCAGAAGATCCGCGAGCTATCCGGCGGCAACCAGCAGAAGGTGCTGCTCGCGCGTTGGCTCTGCACCGATCCCAAGCTGCTCATCCTCGACGAGCCGACGCGCGGCATCGACGTTGGCGCCAAGGCCGAGATCCAGGCGCTCATTCGCGAACTGTCCGATCAGGGCCTCGGCGTCCTCATGATCTCGTCCGAGCTCGAGGAAATCGTCGAGGGCGCGGATCGCGTGTTCGTGCTCAGCGACGGGCGGACGGTCGCCGACCTGCCCCACGCCGCGGCGAGCGCGTCTGCGATCATGGCTGCGATGGCGCACGAGGGCGCCGCCGCGACGGGCGCCGGCAATGGCTAACGCGCCGGTCCTCGCCCGCAAGGGCGCAGCGCTCGACGTCGCGGGATTCTTCCGGCGCTACGCGGCCTTGACCGCGCTCATCGTGCTCATCGCCGTCAATTTCGCGGTGACGCCGAATTTCGCCAGTTTCCAGACCCTCAACGTCAATCTCACGCAGGTGGCGACGATCGTCATTGTCTCGGTCGGCATGACCCTCGTGATCGCGACCGGCGGCATCGATCTCTCGGTCGGCTCGCTGATGGCGATCGCGGGCGCGCTCGCGCCGCTCATTTTCTTAAGCCCGTTCGGACTGGCCAATCCGCTCATGGGCGACGCCCTCGCCTTCGTCGTCCCCGTCGCCGCTGCGGGGTTGCTCGGCGCGTTCAACGGCTGGTTCATCACCCGCTTCCAAGTGCAGCCGATCGTCGGCACGCTCGTCATGTTCATCGCGGGGCGCGGCATCGGTCAGGTCCTGACCAACGGCAATCTGCAGGTGTTCAAGAACCCGACGTTCCAGTTCATCGGCCTCGGGCGGATTTTCGGCGTGCCGTTCCAGGTCGTGATCATGCTGGCGCTCGTCGCGGCAGCCGCGTGGACCTTGCGGCGGACGCTGTTCGGCCGCCAGCTTCTATCCGTCGGCGGCAATGAGAAGGCCGCGCGCCTTTCGGGCGTGCCAGTCAATCGCGTCAAGCGTTGGGTCTATGCGATCAGCGGGCTTTGCGCCGGGATCGCCGGCCTCGTCGTTGTGTCGATCAATTCGTCGAGCGACGCCAATCTGGTCGGGCTCGGCATGGAGCTCGACGCGATCGCCGCGGTCGCGGTCGGCGGCACGCCCTTCACCGGCGGACAGGCGAGCGTCGTCGGCTCGCTGATCGGCGCGCTCCTGATCCAGCTCGTCCGCTATACGCTGCTCGCCAACGGCGTGCCCGATGCGGCCGCGCTCGTCGTCAAGGGCGCGATCATCGCGGGCGCAGTCTGGTCGCAGCAGCGCGGCAAATCCGCATGAGCGCGCACGTGAGCGCCCCAGCCGCGAGCGCCCCCCTTTCCGCGAGACCGGGCCGCCTCGCCTGGGCGGCGCAGCAGCGCGTCCTGATCGCGCTCGTGCTCCTCATCCTGTTCGGCGCGCTGCGCTACGACCATTTCCTCGGCGCCTACAACGTCTTGAGCGTGCTGCGCTACAATTCCATGTTCGCGCTGACGAGCCTGGGCATGTGCTTCGTCATCATGACCGCGGGCATTGATCTTTCCGTCGGCACGACGGCCGCCTGCGCGAGCGTCGTCTCCGCCGTGCTCTCGCCTTATGGCCTTTTGCCCGGGCTCATCGGCGGCCTGGCGACCGGGCTCGTCGTCGGCGCCGTCAACGGCTTCATGGTCACGCGCATGAAGATCCTGCCCTTCATCGCGACGCTCTCCGGCATGCTGATGGCGAGCGGGACCGGCCTTCTGCTCGCGCACAACCAGTCCGTCTCCGTCTCCTACGACACCGACTTCACCTGGCTCGGACAGGGCGATTTCCTCGGCTTCCCCGTCCCGGCCTGGATCGCCCTATTCGCCTACGTCTACGGTTCGATCGTCCTCAACCTGACGAGCTTCGGCCGCTATGTGCTTGCGGTCGGCGGCAACGAGGAGGCCGCGCGCCTCATGGGCCTGCCGGTCGACCGGGTGATGTTCTGGACCTATGTCCAGTCGGGCGTGTTCGCGAGCCTCGCCGGCGTCATCCTCGCGTCGCAGTTCGGCGCCGGCCAGCCGGCCGAGGGCGTAGGCTGGGAGCTGTTCTCGATCGCGGCGGTTGTCGTCGGCGGCACGCTTCTCACCGGCGGCGTCGGCTCGGTCGCGACGACGCTCGCCGGCGTGCTTCTGCTCGGCCTCATCTTCAACGTGCTCAACTTCGAGAACGGCCTCGGCTGGATCAGCCTCAGCGCCTACTGGCAGTCGGTCGTGCGCGGCGTCTTTCTCATGGTCGTCGTCATGGCCGGCTCGGGCGCCGCGAGGCGCGCGATCCGAACCGCGTGAGGCCTCAAAAGTTCATCGGCACGAAGAAGCAGAAGACCGTGGACTGCCGTCCGTTTTGGTTGTCGGCGTAGAATATCCAGTAGTCGCCGTCCTGGCTGGGCAAAGCGATGCTGGCCGGAATGGGCGTGGAATATCCGTCGACGGCGTAATAATCGTCGGAAATGCGATGGACCTGGTCGGGCCGGAGATGGTGAACGTCTTCCGGCCCGCAGCATGCCGCCTTGACCCAAGCCGGCACCGGCTGCCCATTGGACCACACGTCGTGCGCATTCGCGGCGCTCGCGACAAGAAGAAGGGTAATCGTCAACATTCGAACAAGCATCAGTGTGCCTCTCTGGTTCATAAGGCTGCTGACCCTCGTCGGACGCGACTCGAATCGCGCAAATCCTCCTCCTAAGCGAAAAGTTCACCGACGATATCCTGGTTGGCAAGGCCAGAATGTGGGCGCCAGGCCGAATTCCCGCCAAAAATGCGAGCGAATCGGGCTCGAATGCTTATCTCCTGTTCAACTCGTCAGCGACGATCGCGTTCGTCGCGCCGACCACGCCGAGGACCGATCGCCGCGGGCGACCTCCACGCCGGCCGCGCGCCTACCCGTCCGGGAACGAAAGCCGGGCGTCGCTCGTTAACAAGTCGGGCTAGCGTTGCGATTTCGCGGAACCATCACAAGTCAAAGGAGAGCGGAATGGCGGACGATCAAGCCACACCCGACGGCCCCGATCTGTCGCAGGGTCTGTCGCTCGCCGAGCTCCCCGATGGCGGCAAGCTCGTCGGCCACGTCCGCGGAGAGCCGGTCATGCTCGCGCGCCAAGGCGGCGACATATTCGCGGTCGGCGCCCATTGCACGCACTATCACGGGCCCCTGGTCGACGGGCTCATTGTCGATGGCGCGGTTCGCTGCCCCTGGCATCATGCCTGCTTCGACCTCCGCACCGGTGAAGCGCTTCACGCGCCTGCTTTCAGCCCGCTGGATACGTGGAGGGTGGACGAGCGCGACGGAAAGCTCTTCGTCCAGGAGAAGCGCGCGAGACCAAGCGCGAAGCCCCGCGCGTCAGGGGGGCCGAATCGCATTGTGATCGTCGGCGGGGGCGCCGCCGGGTTCGCCGCCGCCGAGATGCTGCGGCGGCAGAAATACGCGGGCGAAATCGTCATGCTGAGCAGCGACGACGCTCCGCCCGTCGATCGGCCCAGCCTATCCAAGGACTATCTTGCTGGTAGCGCGCCGGAGGAATGGGTCCCGCTTTCGCCCGACAGCTTCTATTCGGACAACGCCATCGATCTGCGTCTCCGATCCGCCGTCGCCGGCATCAATCTTGGGGCGCGCGAAGTCGCGCTCGCCGACGGCAAGACGGTCCCCTTCGATCGGCTCCTGCTTGCGACCGGCGCCGAACCGGTTCGCCCGTCCATTCCCGGCGCGAAGCCGTCGGATGTGCTCGTGCTGCGCTCGCTCGACGACTGCCGAGTCATCATCGAGCGAGCCAAGGCGGCGCGGCGCGCGGCGATATTGGGCGCGAGCTTCATCGGGCTCGAGGTCGCGGCCTCGTTGCGGGCGCGCAATATCGAAGTCCATGTCGTGGCGCCGGAACGACCTCCGATGGAACGCATTCTGGGCCCCGAATTCGGCGACTTCGTTCGAGCGCAGCATGAGGAACACGGCGTGGTCTTCCATCTTGAGATGACCGCGAGCGTGATCGACGGCAAGCAGGTCCGGCTGTCGGACGGGAGCGTCATCGAGGCCGACCTCATTGTCGCGGGCCTCGGCGTGCGTCCGCGCGTCGGTCTTGCCGAATCCGCCGGCCTCAGGGTGGATCGCGGCGTCATCGTCGACGCCTATCTCGAAACGACGGCGCCCGGCGTTTTCGCCGCCGGCGACATCGCGCGCTGGCCTGACTCGCACATCGGCGAGTCCATTCGCGTCGAGCATTGGGTCGTCGCCGAGCGCCAGGGGCAAATCGCGGCGCTCAACATGCTCGGCGGCCGCGAGCAATTCGCAGCCGCACCGTTCTTCTGGAGCCAACACTACGACATCCCGATCAACTACGTCGGGCATGCCGAGCGATGGGACGAACTCACGGTCGAGGGAAGCATCACCGGCAAGGATTGTCTCGCCCGCTTCAAGCGCGGCGGACGCACACTCGCCGTCGCCTCGATATTTCGCGACGTTGAGAGCCTTGAAGCCGAGGTGCGCATGGAACGCGAGCAAGCTGCGTGAGGGCGTATTTGCGGGAGATAGGGCGCGATCCCACCGCCTCCTTGAAGCACTCGCGCAGTTGCAGGCGATAGCAGCGCGCGGCGTGGATCAGGGACCTCGAGACTCCATCGCACGCTCCATGGGCCAAACTCGCCGCCCATTTCGCCGCAGCGCCAGACGCGCCCCGAGCATGCGGGAACGGCGCCTCGCGCTGCTCAGTCCGCGGCGGCATGCAAACTTGCGATTGCCTGCAAGGGTTCCTTGGCGCATCGCCGCCCTTAGCGTGCGCTAAGCTTCCGCATTGTCGCCTTGAACCACGACGCGATGCGCTCTCTGGCCGCATGCCGCCCATCGGCGACGACTTTCCGCCCGCCGCTCCAGACGCAATCCACGAGCGCATTGCCGGCGCTGAAGATCCACGCGTCGAGGATCTCATCGCCCGTCTTGCCCGCGAGCGTCGGGTGATCGGCGCGGAGGGTGAGAATGTCCGCCGTCGCGCCGACTGCAAGACGCCCCGAGGTGCGCTCCAGCGCCTGAGCCCCGCCCGGCCACGCGGCGTCGAGGAGCGCGCGGCCGCTCGAGCCGCCCGGCGGCGCCGAGACGTTGCGGGTTCGCGTCGCAAGGCGCTGAGCATATTCGAGTTGGCGCAGTTCCACCGCCGCGCCGATGCTGACGTTCGAATCCGTGCCGACCCCAAAGCGCCCGCGTTCGCGCATGTAGAGGGCCATGTCGAACGTCCCGTCGCCGAGATTGGCCTCGGTGACCGGGCAAAGGCCTGCGATGGCCTGCGAGCGCGCCGCACCGCGCATCTCCCCCTCATCCATGTGCGTCGCATGCACAAGGCACCAGCGATCATCGACGTTCGCGTGATCGAGAAGCCATCGAACCGGACGCGCGCCCGACCAGGCGAGGCAGTCTTCGACTTCCTTGATCTGCTCAGCGACATGGATGTGGATCGGCCCGTCGCCCGCGAGCGCGACCACCTCGGCCAGTTCCCTCGGCGTCGCCGCGCGCAACGAATGCGGCGCGACGCCGACCGCATCATGCCCGCCCGCGCCGATCAGGGCGCGGCAGTCGTCTAGGAGACGCGCATAGGTCGCGACGTCGGTCACGAAGCGCCTTTGCTCCGGCTTCGGCGCGGCGGCGCCGAAGGTCGCGTGCGCGTAGAAAACCGGCAAAAGCGTGAGCCCGACGCCGACGTCGCGCGCCGCCGCAACGATCCGGCCCTCCATCTCGGCAAGCGAAGCGTAGGCCGAGCCGTCGGGCGCATGATGAAGATAATGGAACTCGGCGACCGCGGCGAAGCCCGCCTCCAGCATCTCGACATAGACCTGAGCCGCGACTGCTTCGACGTCGTCGGGCGACATGGCGAGCGCGAAGCGGTACATCGCCTCGCGCCAGGTCCAGAATGTGTCGGCGCCCTCGCCACGGATCTCCGCAAGGCCTGCCATGGCGCGCTGGAACGCATGACTATGCACGTTCGCGAGCGCGGGAATCGCGATCGCATGCCGCTCGTCGCCTTCGCGCGCCGCGACGCCGTCTTCGATTGCGACGATTTTTCCGCCCTCGATCGTCATCCTCACGCCGGACTTCCATCCGTGGGCCGTGAGCGCGGTCATGGCGTGAACGATCGGCAACGCGGGCTCCCCATTCCGTCTCGGCGCTTTTCCGTTTTCGACAGGAAAACACTATGCAATAAACTGGTCGAGGAGGAAGCGAAACGGCGACATGAACGAGCCGGCTCAAGCAAGCGACGTCAACACCATCTGGCTGAACGCGCGGCTCGCGACGCTCGCGCACGGCGCGCATGGCCTTGGCGCAATCGAGCAGGGCGCGGTTGCGGCGCGCGGCGGCCGCATAGCGTTCGCAGGACCTGAGCGCGACCTGCCTTCCGCATGGCGCAACCACGCCCGCATCGTCGATTGCGAAGGTCGCTGGATCACGCCGGGTCTGATCGATTGCCACACGCATGTCGTCTATGGCGGCGATCGCGCGCGGGAATTCGAGATGCGGCTTCAGGGCGCGACTTACGAAGACATCGCGCGAAAGGGAGGCGGCATTCTCTCGACCGTGCGCGCCACGCGCGACGCGAGCGAAGATGAGCTTCTTCGCACGGCGCTGAAACGGCTTGACACTCTGATCGCCGAGGGCGTGACGACGGTCGAGGTCAAGTCCGGCTATGGGCTTGAACTCGGGGCCGAACGCAAGTCGCTCACCGTCGCGCGCCGGCTTGCGGAGGAGCGGCCGATTGCGGTCCGCACGACCTTCCTCGGCGCGCATGCGCTGCCGCCCGAGTTCTCGAGCGACCGCGGAGCCTATATCGCAAGCGTCGCCGACGACATGATCCCCGCGCTCGCCGCCGAGGGCCTCGCCGACGCGGTCGATGGCTTCTGCGAACGCATCGCGTTCACGCCGCATGAGATCGCGCGCGTGTTCGAGGCGGCTCAGCGCGCTGGGCTCAGGGTCAAGCTGCACGCGGACCAATTGTCGAACGGCGGCGGCGCGGCGCTCGCGGCGAAATTCGGCGCGCTGTCCGCGGACCATCTCGAATATGCGGACGAGGACGGGATCGCCGCGATGGCGCTGGCCGGCGTCGTCGCCGTCCTCTTGCCAGGCGCCTTCTACATGCTGCGGGAGAAGCAGGCGCCGCCGGTCGCGCTGATGCGCAAGCATGGGCTGCCGATGGCGGTCGCGACCGACTCGAATCCCGGCACGTCGCCGATGACGTCGATCCTCATCGCGCTCAACATGGCCGCGACGCTGTTCGGGCTGACCGTGGACGAGTGCCTCGCCGGCGTCATGCGCAACGCGGCGACAGCTCTCGGGCTGGGCGAAGACACAGGGACGTTGGAGGCCGGCAAATGGGCCGACCTGGCCATCTGGGACATCGAGCGCCCGGCCGAGCTCGTCTATCGGCTCGGCTTCAATCCGCTGCACGCGCGCGTCTGGAGAGGCCAATGACCGTGACCCTGCGCGCCGGCGCCGCCTCGCTCGACGACTGGCGAAAGATCTGGCGCGGAGCGCCGGTCACGCTCGATCCCGCCCATCGCGCGGGCGTCGCGGCGAGCGCGGAGACGGTTCGACGCATCCTCGCCCGCGGCGAGCCGATCTATGGGATCAACACCGGCTTCGGCAAGCTCTCGACGGTCCGGATCGAAGCGGCCGATCTCGCCGCGCTCCAGCGCAACATCGTGCTGTCGCACGCGGCCGGCGTGGGCGAGCCTATGTCGGTCGCAACGACGCGGCTCATGATGGCCCTGAAGCTCGCGAGCCTCGCGCAAGGGGCCTCAGGCGTGCGGCCCGAGACGCTCGCACTGATCGAGGCCATGCTTGCGCGCGAGGTTACGCCGCTCGTCCCATCGCAAGGCTCGGCCGGCGCGTCGGGCGACCTTGCGCCGCTCGCGCATCTGGCGGCGGCGATGATCGGCGTCGGCGAAGCGCGCGTGCGTGAACGCATCCTGCCGGCGGCGGAGGCGCTGGGGCAAGTCGGACTGGCGCCGATCGAGCTTCAGCCGAAGGAGGGCCTCGCGCTCCTCAACGGCACGCAATTCTCGACCGCCAACGCGCTCGCGGGCCTCATCGAGGCGGAGACGCTCATCCGCTCCGCGCTCGTGACCGGCACGCTGTCGCTCGACGCGGCGCGCGGCTCGGACACGCCGTTCGATCCGCGCATCCATGCGCTGCGCCGGCATCGCGGCCAGATCGAGACGGCCGCCGCCTTGCGCACGCTCCTCGCCGGGAGCGCCATTCGCGCATCGCATATCGTCGGCGACCCGCGCGTGCAGGACCCCTATTGCTTGCGCTGCCAGCCGCAGGTGATGGGCGCCTGTCTCGATCTTCTGCGCCAGGCCGCGGCGACGCTGAGCGAGGAAGCGAACGGCGTTTCCGACAATCCGCTAATCTTCGCCGAGGACGACGCCGCGCTCTCGGGCGGGAACTTCCACGCCGAGCCGGTCGCCTTCGCCGCCGACATGATCGCGATCGCAATCTGCGAGATCGGCTCGCTCGCCGAGCGGCGCATTGCGCTTTTGGTCGATCCGGCGCTCTCCGGCCTGCCTGCGTTCCTGACGCCGAAGCCGGGCCTCAACTCCGGCTTGATGATCCCGCAGGTGACGGCGGCGGCGCTCGCGTCCGAGAACAAGCAGCGCGCCTACCCGGCAAGTGTCAATTCGATCCCGACGTCGGCCAATCAGGAGGACCATGTTTCGATGGCGGCGCACGGCGCGCGGCAACTCATGGCCATGGCCGAGAACGCGTTCGCGATCGTCGGCATAGAACTCCTCGCCGCCGCACAAGGGTGCGACTTTCATGCGCCGCTACGCTCGAGCGCCCCGCTCGAGGCCGTGCGCGCGCGGCTGCGTGGCGAGGTTCCGCATCTCGACGACGACCGCTATTTCCATCCCGACATCGTCGCGGCCGCGCGGCTCGTGCGAACGGGCGCAATCATCGACGCCGCCGGCGAATCCGCGCTGCCGCGGCTGGAGGCGACGCCATGACCGAGCGTCCCGACTGGCTCACGATCGAGAGCCGCGCTGGACCGCTGATCGTCAGCATTCCGCATGCGGGCGAGCATCTTCTGGATTTCGGCGGGCGCTTCGCCGATCCCTGGCTTGCGCGCAAGGACACGGACTGGCGGCTCGAGGACCTCTACGACTTTCTCGATGCGCTCGACGTCACTGTCGTCCGCACGCGTCTCTCGCGCTCGATCATCGACGTCAATCGCGACCCGAGCGGCGCATCGCTCTATCCCGGCGAGGCGACCACGGAGCTCTGCCCGACGACGACCTTCGACGGCGAGCCGCTGTATCGCTGGAACGAGGCGCCGGACGACGCGGAGATTGCGGAACGCCGGCGGCGCTACTTCGATCCGTATCATGCGGCGCTCAGCGCCGAGATCGCGCGGCTCAGAGCGCTTTATCAACGCGTCGCGCTGTTCGATGCGCATTCGATCCGTTCGCGCGTTCCGCGTCTCTTCGACGGCGAGCTTCCCGTCTTCAATCTCGGCACGAATTCGGGCCTGAGTTGCAGCGCCCCGATCCGGGAGGCGCTCCGCGCCGATGTCGCGGACAGCGGGCAAAGCTTCGTCGTCGACGGGCGCTTCAAAGGCGGCTGGATCACGAGGGTCTACGGCAAGCCTGCGCAAGGGCTTGAAGCGATCCAGCTCGAACTCGCCTGCCGCGCCTACATGGTCGAGCCCGAGGCGCCTTCCTCTGACAACTGGCCTCAGCCCATCAACTCCGGGCGCGCGAATGTGACGCGCGCGACGCTGCGCCGCGCGCTCGAGACGATGCTGGGGATGCTGGCGTGACCCTACGGCTCCCCGCAATGACCAGATGGCGCATTTCCCTTAAGAGGTCCGTCCCATGACCATGTCCGCCCGCCTTGACAACATGCGCGTCATTCGGGCGCCGCGTGGGCCCGAGATCAGCGCCAGGAGCTGGCTGACCGAGGCCCCTTTGCGCATGCTGATGAACAATCTCGACCCCGATGTCGCCGAGCGTCCGGGCGAGCTTGTGGTCTATGGCGGCATCGGGCGCGCGGCGCGCGACTGGCAAGCGTTCGACCGCATCGTTTCGACCTTGCGCCGGCTCGAAGCCGACGAGACCCTGCTCGTGCAATCGGGCAAGCCGGTCGGCGTCTTCCGCACCCACGCCGACGCGCCGCGCGTGCTGATCGCCAACTCGAACCTCGTGCCGCATTGGGCGACGTGGGATCACTTCAATGAGCTCGATCGCAAGGGGCTCATGATGTACGGCCAGATGACCGCGGGCTCCTGGATCTATATCGGCTCGCAGGGCATCGTGCAGGGAACCTACGAGACCTTCGTCGAGATGGGCCGCAAGCATTACGCGGGCGATCTCTCCGGCAAGTGGATTCTGACGGCGGGCTTGGGCGGCATGGGCGGCGCGCAGCCCCTGTCGGCGACATTCGCCGGCGCGTCGCTGCTGGCGGTCGAATGCCGCCCCTCCAGCATCGAATTCCGCCTGCGCACGGGCTATCTCGACGTCGCTGCGAAGGATATCGACGAAGCGCTGTCGATCATCGAGAAGGCGACGAGCGCCCGCAAGCCCGTGTCGGTCGGCCTCATCGGCAACGCGGCGGAAGTCATGCCCGAACTCGTGCGCCGCGGCGTGAAGCCCGACATCGTCACCGACCAGACCTCGGCGCACGATCCCGTCAATGGCTACCTGCCGAAAGGCTGGACGCTCGAGCAATGGGACGAGCGCCGCGCGAGCGACCCGAAGGCGGTTGAGCGCGCCGCGAAAGCCTCGATGGCCGAGCACGTGCGCGCGATGCTGCATTACGCTCACGCCGGCGTCCCGACGGTCGACTACGGCAACAACATCCGTCAGATGGCGTTCGAGGAGGGCGTCAGGGACGCGTTCGACTTTCCTGGCTTCGTGCCGGCTTACATCCGGCCGCTCTTCTGTCGCGGCGTCGGTCCGTTCCGCTGGGCGGCGCTCTCGGGCGACCCGGAGGACATCTATAAGACCGACGCCAAGGTTAGGGAGCTGATGCCGGGCGACAACCATCTCGCGAACTGGCTCGACATGGCGGCCAAGCGCATCAAATTCCAGGGCCTGCCGGCGCGCATCTGCTGGGTGGGCTTGGGCGACCGCCACCGCCTCGGCCTCGCCTTCAACGAGATGGTGGCGAAGGGCGAAGTCAAGGCGCCGATCGTCATCGGCCGCGACCATCTCGATTCAGGCTCCGTCGCCTCGCCCAACCGCGAGACCGAATCCATGATGGACGGGTCGGACGCCGTCTCCGACTGGCCGCTCCTGAACGCGCTCCTGAACTGCGCCTCGGGCGCGACCTGGGTCTCGATCCACCACGGCGGCGGCGTCGGCATGGGCTTCTCGCAGCACGCCGGCGTCGTGATCGTCTGCGACGGCACGCCGGACGCCGCGCGCCGCATCGAGCGCGTGTTGTGGAACGACCCCGCGACCGGCGTCATGCGCCACGCGGATGCGGGCTACGAGCTGGCGATCGCCTGCGCGAAGGAGAAGGGGCTCGATCTGCCGAGCCTGGAGGGGTAACGCATTTCAGCTTATCGCTGTTTTATTGTTCTTTTCAATGATTTGCGGCCCCGTTTACCGCTGCTCTCCTCGGGGCTCACGGGGGCTAAGGCATTGGGACCGAAAAGGGCGCCCTCAAGGTTTGCGCCCTCAAGGTTTGCGCCCTCAAGGTTTGCGCCCTCAAGGTTTGCGCCCTCAAGGGTTGCGCCCTTAAGGTTTGCGCCCTCAAGGGTTGCGCTCTTAAGGGTTGCGCCCTTAAGGTTTGCTCCCTTAAGGGTTGCATCAGCAAGGGTTGCATCCTCAAGGGTTGCATCCTCAAGGTTTGCGCCTTGAAGGTTTGCGAACTGTAGGGTTGCGCCATTAAGGGTTGCCTTCTCAAGGTTCGCGCGCTCAAGGTTTGCGTGCTCAAGGAATGCGCGGGTAAGGTGTGCCTCCTCAAGGTTTGCGCCCCGAAGGTCGGCGCCAAAGAGGGTCGCGAGAAAGAGGTTAGCATCCTTCAGAATGGAATTGACCATATTTGCATTGGCGAATAACAATCCAAGGCAGTAATCCTGGCGAAGGTCAACCTCGGGAAGGTGCGCTTCGGCGGGAAACATTTCGGTCGGTCGGTAGCCAGCTGCGTTGATACGGTTGCAAAGCGGTTGAAAATAACTGCCGCCAGGTGCAAACCGACGCTTGGCGTCGCTCAGCCGCCGATAATTTGGCCTGAGACCATCCTTATCCGGATCGACGTCCGCCCGCGTCGCCAAGAAAGCGTGCGCGGCGGCCGTTAATTGCATGAGCGCGTCGCCAAGGTGGGCGTCGAGAGCGATTGAGCGAATGGGCGCTGCGGGCGTCGCGCGATCGAACGGCAGCGAATACTCCAACAACTCGTTCACGAAGGCCGGGCTCCAATCCGATGTGCCCCGCTTTCGCACGGGTTGCGGCCGCAGATGTACGCCCTCCGCCCACCAGATGTAGATGTCGAGCAAGAGGTCACATGCCCATCGCCAACGTTCCGGCTCGGCTTCGATTTCCCTTTCCAACAACCAAAGAAGATGCGTGCGCACCTCGCGCGTAAGCCATTGCGGCGCAAGCAGCCGGCTCAGCGCACGGCTTGCCTTGAATTGCGGTGTTCCGTCGGCGAAATCCTGCCAATACTCGACTTTCGGTGCTTCGAGCGGCCCGGACTTGCCATTGGAGAGGTCTTTCAGGACCGCGACAATCGCCTCGGCAAACAGATACTCGCGGAAGCTCTTGTGCAGGAACTCGCAACCGATGCTCGTATTGCCGCCCTTAAAATAGAAATTGACCACAAGTTCATGCAGTACGCTTTCGCGAGTTGCCTCATCAACAATTCCTCGCAAACCTTGGTCTGAAAGCCACGTTTTGATCGTGTCGTCATCCTCCTCAAGTCTGTTCCTAAGCTCAGCAAACGACACCGCCTCGCGGCCTAAAACACTGATTACGCTTGCGACCTTGTGAAGCAGGCGCCGAAGGGGCTCGCCGCCGCGATGAACGCTTTGCACGCCTTGCAGGCCCTCATCACGCCCTTTGCCGGCATGCGCAACGGTGATGTCGATCAGCACCCTATAAAGCGCGGTTGGTTCCGCGATCAGCTGGGCTGGGTCGCCCTGCCAATCGGCCAGCGTGCGAAACGTCAGATAGGCCAGAAGCGGACTACCCACGACTTCCATGCTTTGGCCGTGCGTCTTGTGAGGATCAGCAAACCAAGTTTCATACCGGCCGAAGATCGCCTCCAATCGCCGGCGGTCGAGGGACCAGGACGCCTTTCGGCCAAGAGCAGGCGCCTTGAGAAGATTGCTCTCGATTGCGCCAGCGAGCCCTCTGAGGGCGGCAGGCGTCATCAGACGTACTGTCAGCACGGGCGTATCCCGCTTGAGGATGCCGCTGCTGCGCACCTCGGCAGAGGGGCGGCCGGTCAGAATAAGGCGAATCGCCGGCCCGGGACGGTCGACGAAAAACTCGCGAATGCGCGGCAGCCAACTTTGGAGCTGCGCCTGATAGCTGGTATTGCCGGTAAGCGAGACCTCGTCCCAACCGTCGAGTATAAAGAACAACTGTGAGACGGGGGCGTCGCCCAGTTTCTCGCCGCGGCCAAGCGTCGCGGAGGTGATGATCGGTTGGTCTGGACGCGGCGGCTCCTCATCAACCGGCCCGATGCGCAGCGCATCGTCGATCAACTCGTCCGCGCGGCCGAAAGTCGTCAGCCGAAAGTCGCGAAAGCGGACCAGGATAGGCCGCATTCCGCGCGCCAAAAGCTCATTGGCGAGTCTTAATGTGAACGCCGATTTTCCACAGCCGGGGGGTCCCTGGACGACCACGAGCTCCCGAAACTTCGGATCCGCAAACAACTCCATGACCGTGTCGATTAAGTTCCGCCGACCGCCGTTTTCCTCGTTGTCCTTGAAGGGATCGCGGCGAAGCTTCTCATCAACGATCTCTGACCAATTGAGTCGCCCGCAATCGGTTTCGGCATAGATATCTCGAAGCGCAAACGGTTCACGACCCCAGAGTGGCGCGTCGTTGAACTGCCAGCCGAGCCAGGCATGGTGAGCGGCGAGATAGTTTTCCGCCGTCGGCTTGGCGGCTTGCAATCCCTTCAATCGCGGCAGCAGATCGCCTTCGAATCCTGCCGATACTTTGAGCGCCTGAAACTCGTCGAGGATTCCCGCTGACTCGTGCGAACCGCCCACAGCGATAGGGATGACCGGCAGTCCAGTCGTCCTATGGCGCTCGCGCAGAAACCACCACTCGCGTCTGCACCATTCGGACTGGGCGGCCTCCGGTCCTACGATCGCAATCGCCGCTGAGCATTCGATAAGCCACCGATAGAGGTCATTGGACCAAAGATTACCGGCTTCTATGTTAACGTCGCGTAAGATCTCGAAACCAGCGGTCCGAAGCGCGGCTTCGAGATGCTCAACAGCATCTGCAGTCGGTTGATGGTTGCGCTTGTAACTAATGAATACGCTCGGCTTCAACATAATAATCTCTCACGAAAGCTCAGTCTAAATACCGGCGTCGTGCACGGGTATGCCGAGACGGCGCTCTCCCCGAAATACTGCGCCGGTCTATGATGACGCCAAGCCCAGACGCCAGGGCCGCAAAGAACCGCCTCGCGAATGCGAGATCGTCGCGGCTGCGGGAAAGTAAAGATGTTGGGATTGTCGCCCTGCTCAGCTGCCTCGGCCATCGACCGCACCCACGCGCAAAAACTTGAGCCGATTGCCCGGCAAATCAATTCACACTAGCGAGGGCGGTCTAACGCGGCAAGGCCGTCGGCTGTGGGTTGCGGACCGATCCGGTCAAACAGCCCGGCTTTCTCGTCGGGGGCGGGCCTGACCGGCCATGCCGCTGTTTTGGGTTGATAAAATCTTGATCCAAAGATTGCGGAAAATCAGAATATGCGCTATGCTCACAAAAGTCCGGCTGCGGCGGCGGCGCCCCGGACAGGACGGCGGCCAATGCGGCGAGGGTCAGGGCCACATGCGAAAGGTTTGCTGGATGGACGCGAGGGGCACTGCCCAGGCGGGCTCCTCGGGGTCGCGCGCGCCCTTGAGGTGGCAAGGCCCATGAGAAAATTTTTTTGCGGAAAACGCTCGTAACCCATTGAAAAGGCTCGATTCGGACGAGAGAATCCAAGGAAATCCAAGCTTTTCCAACCCCACTTAAGCGGGCTTTTCGCGGTCAGAAGCCGCCTTTCCAAGGAAATCCAAATCCGGCGCCTCAGAAGCTGTTCCGCTCGTGATAGGTCTGAAGGAACTGGCGCACGCGCGGCTCCTTGCTGTGGTGGAAGACATGGCGGGGCGGCCCGTCGTCGATGATGCGGCCCTCGTCGATGAAGGCGATGCGGTCGGCGACATGCGCCGCGAAGCCCATCTCGTGGGTGACGATCAGCATGGTCATGCCCTCGGCGGCGAGGCTGCGCATGACCTCCAGGACCTCGCCGACAAGCTCGGGGTCGAGCGCGGACGTCGGCTCGTCGAACAGCATGAGCCGCGGCTGCATCGCGAGCGCGCGCGCGATCGCCACGCGCTGTTGCTGGCCGCCCGAGAGATGCGACGGATAGGCGTGTGCTTTTGCGCCGAGGCCGACGCGCGTCAGCATGGCGGTCGCCCGCTCGGCCGCCTCCTTGACGGAAAGTCCGCGCACCCGCCGCAACGGCTCGGCGACATTGCCGATCGCGGTCATGTGCGGCCAAAGGTTGAAGTGCTGGAACACCATGCCGATCTCGCGCCGCATCTCGCGCAACTGGCGGGCGGCCATCGGACGGCGCGCGCCGTCCCGCATGTCCTCGTAGCCGATCAGCCGGCCGTCGATGCGGACGTCGCCGACATCATACGGTTCAAGGAAGTTCACGCAGCGGAGCAGCGTGCTCTTGCCCGACCCGCTCGGGCCGATGAGGCAGACGACCTCGGAGCGCGCCACTTTCAGGTCGACGCCCTTCAGGACTTCATGCGCGCCGAAGCTTTTGCCGACGCCGGTAAGCTCGATCATCGGCGCGCTCACGCGCGCGTTCCTTCCTGCGCGAGATAGGCGGTGACCCGCGCCTCCATGCGCGCGCCGACGCGCGAGACGACTTCGACCAGGAGCCAATAGAAGACCGCCATGGCGAAGATCGCGTCGAAGGCGGTGAAGGTCTCTGCCGCCATCGTCTGCATCTGATACATGAGCTCAGGCACGGTGATGATCGAGAGAACGACCGTCTCCTTCGAGAGGACGATCAACATGTTGACTATCGCCGGCACGGCGGCGATCAGCGCCGCCGGCAACATGACGCGCAGGAGCGTGTCGATCGGCGTCATGCCGACGCTGGTCGCCGCTTCGATCTGGCCGCGCGGCACCGCGGCGAAGCCGCCGCGAAAGATCTCGGCGAAATAGGCGGACGAATAGAGGCCGAGGCCGAGCACGCCGGCCGCCGTCGCGCTGAGCCTCAAGCCGATCGAGGGCCCGGCGGCGTAGAGGAGGAAGAGTTGCATGAGGAACGGCGTGCCGCGGAAAACCTCGATGAAGATGCGCAAGGCCCATCGCAAAGGGGCGATCCGCAGCCGGTTCAGAAGCGCGATCGCGAACCCCAGGATCATGCCGAGCGCGCCGCCCACGCTCCAGCAGAAGACCGTCACGCCGAAGCCGCTCACGAGCGAGGGCAGGTATCGCCAGAGGACGTCGAGGCTCATCGCGCCACGTCCGCGGCCAATCGACGCTCGGCGAGCGCCCCGAAGCCGGCCAGCGCCAGGTTGATCGCGAGGTAGAAGAGCCCGCCGCCGACATAAGCCTCCAACGGCCGATAGGTCATCGAGGCGATGTTCATGCTGACCCGCGTCAATTCCGCAATGCCCACGACCGACACGAGCGACGACGCCTTCAAGAGAAGAATGAATTCGTTGATGAGCGGCGGGATCGAGATGCGCAGAGCCTGCGGCATGAGGATACGCCGCCAGATGTCCACGCTCGTCAGGCCGAGCGCGACCGCGGCCTCGCTCTGTCCCCGCGGCACGGCGTTGAGCGCGCCGCGCAGGATTTCCGCCTGGTAGGCGGCGGATGAGAGCGCGAGTCCCCCGACCGCCGCCACGATCGCGGGCACGTCGAGGCCGAACTCGGCCAGGAAATAATAGATGAACAGCAGTTGCACGAGCAGCGGCACGCCGCGAAAGACGCTGACATAAGCCGCGCCGAGCCGCTTCAGCCAATCGCGCCGCGAGAGACGCGCCGCGCAGACGAGCGCCCCGATCGCGAAGCCGATGACGATGCCGGCGAACGAGACGCCGATCGTGACCGCTGCCGCCTGCGTCAGGTAGCCGAACGAGTGGAGGATGACCTCAGGCTTCATCGGGCGCGCAAAGGAGGGGGCCGGCCCGCCTCATCGGCGACGAATTCAGATCGTCGGCTCGGGCACGGTCTTTGGCAGGTCCATCGTCTGGCCGAACCACTGCTTCTGCATCTTCGCCATCGCGCCGTCGGCCTCGACCTTGAGGATCGCGGCGTTGATCGCATCGACAAGCGACTTGTCGTCGAGCCGCGCGACCCAGGAGAAATAGGTCGGCTGGCCGAACGGCGGCATGACGACCGCAAACGCGTCCGAGCGCTCATGCGCCGCATAGGCGAGGTTCGGCAGCGAGTTCACCGAAGCGTCGATGCGTCCCGCGGCAAGATCGGCGTAGGATTGATTGTTGTCGACGTATTCCTTGACTTCGACCGGCTTCTTGAGCTTGGCGGCGAACGCCTTGAGCTGCTCGACCTGCGACGTCCCCTTCTGTCCGCCGACCGTTTTTCCCGCGATGTCGTCCGGCTTCATGATGCTCTTGTCATCGGCGCGCTTCATCAAGGCGGCGGTCGCGTCGGCGATCGGTACGGTGAAGGCGTAGCGCTTCATGCGCTCCTTGGTGATCGTCACCGGCGCGATGCAGAGATCGAACTTCTTGCCGTCGAGCCCCGGCAGAACGCTGGTCCACGGCAGATCGAGATAGGAGACCTTGACGCCCATCTCCTTGGCGACGGCGTCGATAAGATCGCGATCGAACCCCTTGTAGACGCCGTTGTCGGAGATGTCGAAAGGCGGGAACTGCATCTCGGTCGCGGTCGTGAGCACGCCGCGCTTCTTGATCTCGGCCAGCGTGTCCTCGGCCAAGGCGAGGCGGACGCCGCCGAGAACGCCTGCCGATGCCGAGGCCGCGGCCAATCCCGCTTTCAGCGCGTCGCGCCGGGTCATGGAGACTTTGTCGATAACCGTCATATGCGGAACTCCCTTATCTGGATTTTTATGGGCGCTTTCCCCGGCCTTTCGGAACATTCCTCGCTTGCGGCGGCGTCCGCGCAGACAGAAATCCATGTCGATCGGGCGTTCAATGTCGACGACGCCCGTTGAGGTGTCAAATCCCCGTGCGGACGAGATGGGTCGCGCCGGCCGGCCCTTAGCGCAACCGTCCGTGATGCCGAAGCACGAGACCGACCGCGCCCATGAGGGAGTCATTTTCCGTGAAGCGGCCGACGACGAAATTCGGGCGCATCGCATCCGGCACATCGTCGCGGCGGATCAGCGTGTGCTTTTCATAGGCCGCGATGAGCGGCGCCATGATGAGGTCGCCGGCAAGCGCCCCCCGCCCGGCGATTACGAACAGGGGAGGATTGAGCGCCGCTCCGATCATCGCCAAGCCCCGGCCCGCCTGGGTCGCCGTGTCGGCGATCAGCCGCGCCGCGCCGACGTCGCCGCTCTTGGCCAAGGCGACGAGCTGATCAATGTCGATCGGTCGGCGGTGCAACCGGGATGCGAGTTCGAGGGCCTTCATGAAACTCCCTGAGAGCTCGAGGCAGCCGCGATTGCCGCAGCGGCAGAGTTCGCCGTCAGGATTGATCGTCATGTGGCCGAATTCGCCCGCCCCGCCGGCGACGCCCCGCAAGACCCGGCCGCCCACGACGATCGCGCCGCCGACACCGACATCGACCTTGAACAGCACGAAGTCTTCGCAGCCGACGGCCGCTCCCCAGGTCATCTCGGCGATCGCGGCGCAGTTGCTCTCGTTGTCGGCGAAGATCGGCCGCTCGAGTGCGGGCTCGAAAGCCTCGCGGATGTCCACGCCGGCCCAGGTCGGCACGACGCTCGCCCGTTGAACCCGTCCGTCCGGTCGGACCGGTCCCGAGACGGAGATGCCGACGCCGAGGAGAGCGTGAAGGGGCAGGCTCTTGACCGCATATGTTTCACGCAAGGAGGCGCGCGCGGCCTCCGCCGCGAGAGCTGGTGAATAGTCGCGGCCGAGCGCAATCGTATTTTCACATATGATGGAATGGGAAACGTCGGCGACAAGCAACCGCAGCTCATCAAGACCCAGGTGCAGGCCTACGCATGTGCCGGCCTCCGGATTGAGCGCATAGGTCGCCGCGGGGCGGCCGACGCCTCGCGCGGACTCCGCGTGCGGAAACTCCACAACAAGCCCGGAACGCCTCAGTTCGGCCAGCGCCATCGAGATCGTCGAGCGGGCGAGACCCGTCGCGCGCGCGATCTCTGCCGCCGATGAAGCGCCGCGCTCGCTGAAGAACCGAACGAGCCGCAACTCCGGCGTCGCCAAGTCATGCTCCGCGAGAAGCGTTCTTAATCCGCCCTCGTTCATTCGCGCCCGCCCTTACCGCGTTGACAGCATAATTGTTTCAAAATAGAAAAAATAGAGGTCCCGTTCTCCGGTCTCTTCGTCAGCGGCGGGGCGGAAACGAGGGAGGAAAGTATGGCGTTGCGCACCGTGGCCCTGGCGGGGCTGATCTCCTGTGTCTTCGCCGGCGCCGCGCTGGCAGAGCCGAAAACGAACCTGCTCAGTCAATGGTCCGAGGGCTCGGACGCGGCGGCGATCGCCAAGCTCGGCGAAATGTTCACGGCGGCCGGCGGCAAATGGGAACAGACCTCGATTGCGGGCCACACCGCCAACACGCTGGCGAAACTGCGCGCCGACGTGGTGGCGGGCAACGCGCCGCCGGCGGTGCAGCTCAAGGGGCCGGAAATCGCCGAGTGGAACGCGACGGGTCAAACCGCCAACCTCGATGAGCTCGCCAAGGCCGAAGACTGGGACAAGGTCGTCGCGCCCGAGCTTCTGCCTGTGATGAAGCCCAGCGGCCATTGGGTCGCCGCGCCCATGAACATTCATCGCATCAACTGGCTTTGGGCTTCCACCAAGGCGATGAAAGAGGCGGGCATTACGTCGATGCCGAAGAACTGGGACGAGTTCAACGCCGACTGCGACAAGGCGATCGCGGCGCATCTCATTTGTCTCGCACATTTCAGCCAGGACTGGACGGATGCGACGACTTTCGAGGTCGTCGTCTACGGTCAGGACATCGGCCTCTTCCGCAAGGCCTTCGTCGAAGGCGACACCAAGGCGATGCGCTCGGACGGCATGGTCAAGGCATTCAAACAGATGCGCCTGATGGTGTCGAAATACATGGACCCGGGCATCGCCGGCCGGGATTACAACACCGCCACCAGCATGATCGCCAAAGGGCAAGCCGTCTTCATGATCATGGGCGACTGGCAGATCGGCATTTTCACCGCCGCCGGCCTGAAAGAAGGGGCGGACTACAAGTGCGCGCAGGCGCCGACCGATTGGGGCAAGCCGGGCTTCATCCTCAATTCGGATTCGGTCGTCTTCTTCAAGCAGAGCGATCCTGACTACGTCGCGGGGCAGAAGCTGCTCGCGCAACTCATCATGTCGAAAAAGTTCCAGACCGTGTTCAATCAGGCCAAGGGGTCGATTCCCGCTCGCCTCGACGTCGATCTCACAGGGTTCAACCCCTGCCAGCAGCTCTCTCAGAAGGCGTTGCAGGAGTCGATCGCCGACGGCACGCTGGTGCGCTCGATGGCCCACAACATGACCATCCTGCAGAAATACCGTGGCGCGATCTTGGACACCGTCACGTCCTTCGTGAACAATCCCAAGATGACCCCGGAAGAAGCCGCCAACGCGATGGCGGACGCCGTGGACGCGCAAAAGTAGGCAAGTCGAACGCCGTCGCGCGGCGCATCGGTCGCGCGACGGCCCTTCTTGGGATGCGATAGAACGTCGCCATGTCGAACGCCTTGACCGCGAGTGACGCCGCCCATGCAACCGCTCGCCGACGCCAGATGTTGGCGGCTTGGACCCCGCGGCTGGTGATCGCGCCGGCGGCGCTGGCGAGCCTCGTCTATGTCTTCGGCTTCTCGTTGTGGACGCTCTATATCTCGCTGTCCAACAGCTCGATGTTGCCGACCTACAAGTTCGTCGGCCTCAAGCCCTATTTCGATCTCTGGTCGAACGAGCGCTGGCAAATCGCCTACGGCAATCTCTTCTATTTCAGCGCGTTCTATGTCGTCCTGACCCTAGCCGTCGGCCTCGCTCTCGCAATCGCCCTTGATCAGCGGGTGCGTGGCGAAGCGGTGTGGCGAACGATTTTTCTCTATCCGCTCGCGATCTCGTTTGTGGTGACCGGTACGGTGTGGAGTTGGCTCTACAGCCCGGACGCCGGCATCGAATATCTCGTGCGCAGCCTGGGTTTGCACGATTTCACTTTCCGCCTGATCACGAACCGCCACACCGCGATCTATGCGATCATCGCGACGGGTATCTGGCAGTCTTCCGGCTTCGCGATGGCCCTGTTTCTCGCCGGCCTCCGCTCGGTCGATCCCGACCTGATCAAGGCTGCCCAGATCGACGGCGCGGGTCCCGTGCGCATCTACCGCAAAGTGATCCTGCCATCGATCACGCCGATCTTTGTCGCGGTCGTCGTCGTTCTCCTGCAATTCGCGATCAAGACCTTCGATCTTGTTGTCGCTCTGACGAAGGGCGGACCGGGGATCTCGACCACCTTCCCCGCGAACTACGTCTACGACCTTATGTTCCAGCGCGGGGAGATCGCGGTCGGCGCCGCAGCGGCAATCATGATGCTGGCGGCGCTCGCGGTGGTGCTCGTGCCCTACGCGCTCTGGACGGGTTGGCGTTCACGCCGAGTGGCGGCCCATGGTTGACGCGACCTACGCCGTTGCATTCGATCCGAACGCTCGCGCGGAAGGCCTTCGCTACGCGGCGCGACGCTTTGCAATTTATTCCTTCCTTGGCGTGTTCGCGCTGATCTATCTCCTGCCGCTGTTCGTCGTCGTCGCCAATTCGTTCCGCGAACTGCCGGAGATCACGCGCAACGGTCTTATCGCGATGCCGCACAGCCTGACGTTCAAGGCCTGGCCCGAAGCCTGGGCGCATTATTGCGTCGCGGGCACCTGCGAAGGCATCAAGCGCAATTTCTACAATTCCCTGATCATGACGATCCCGGCGACCATCGTTTCGACCTTGCTCGGCGCGATCAGCGGCTACGTTCTCTCCAAGTGGCGCTTCCCCGGATCGGAGACGTTGTTCGTCTGCATGATCCTCGGCGTTTTCATGCCTGGCCAGATCGCGCTCTTGCCCTGGGCATACGTCCTCGGCCACCTGCACCTATCCAACTCGATCTACGGTCTCATTGTGGTTCACGTGATCCAGGGCCTCTCGTTCACGACGCTGTTCTGCCGCAACTATTACGTCAACATCCCCGATGACCTGATCAAGGCGGCCCGCATCGACGGCGCGGGGTTCTGGCGGATCTTCTACAAGATCATCCTTCCGATCTCGCCGCCGATTCTCATCGTCACCGTCATCTGGCAGTTCACCGGCATCTGGAACGAATTTCTGTTCGGCGTCGTCTTCACCGGCGGGACCCAGCAGCCGATCACCGCGGCCTTGGTCGCGCTGTCAACCAGCCAGATGAACGCCCACCCTTACGATGTCGCAAGCTGCGCCGTGCTGATCGGCGCCGTGCCTCCGCTGCTGATCTATTTCTTCGGCGGAAAATACTTCGTGCGCGGCCTGACGCAGGGCGCGATCAAATGATCGGACGAATATGGCGACGCTGAGCATTTCGCGGCTGCACAAACGCTTCGGCCCGGTCGAGGTCCTCAAGGGCATCGATCTCGAGGCGCGCCAGGGGGAGTTCGTCGCGCTGGTCGGCCCGTCCGGCTGCGGCAAGTCGACGCTCCTGGCCATGATCGCCGGACTGGAAACCGTCAGCGAAGGCGAGATCCGCATCGACGGAACGCTCGTGAATTCCGTCGCGCCGAAGGATCGCGACATCGCGATGGTGTTCCAATCCTACGCGCTCTATCCGACGATGACCGCGCGCCAGAACATCACCTTCGGCATGGAAAGCCGCCGCGTTCCCAAGCCCGAGCAGGACGCCGCGGTGAAGCGCGTCTCGGCGCTCCTCCAGATCGAGCCGCTCCTGAACCGCAAACCCGGGCAGCTTTCCGGCGGCCAGCGGCAGCGGGTGGCGATGGGGCGAGCGCTGGTGCGCGATCCCAAACTTTTCCTTTTCGACGAGCCGCTCTCCAATCTCGACGCCAAGCTGCGCGTCGACATGCGCACCGAAATCAAGAAGCTGCATCAGCGCGTCGGCAAGACGACCATCTATGTCACGCATGACCAGATCGAAGCGATGACGCTCGCTTCGCGCATCGCCGTGATGCACCACGGCTCGATCCAGCAGTTCGACGAACCGCAGGTCGTGTACGACCGCCCGGCCAACATGTTCGTAGCTGGCTTCATGGGATCGCCGTCAATGAATTTCATTCCGGGCGAGCTGGCGAAGCTCGGCAACGCGACCGCGGTCGCGATCGCGCTTGCTGGCGGCGAGACGGCGACGCTGCCGCTCGCTCAGGCCCCCGCCTCGCGGCCCGCGGACGGCAAGGTTGTGCTAGGCGTGCGTCCCGAACACCTCTTTCGCTACACCGAGAATTTGAAGGCGCAGAAGCCTACGCTCGCGCTGCTCAAGGCGCCGGTCGAGGTGGTCGAGCCGACGGGCGCGGAGACCCATGCGGTCATGAAGATCGGCGATCGCGAGATCGTAGGACGCTTCGACCCGGACCATGCGCCGCGCCTTGGCGAACTGCTGCCGCTTGGAATCGACATGGGTCACGCGTGCTTGTTCGATCCTGAGACCCAGTCCTTCATTCCGCAGGCGGCCGCTTGACTTTCGCGACCTATCCGAGCCTTGCCGGCCGCACCGTTTTCGTGAGCGGCGGCGCGAGCGGCATCGGCGCCGACATAGTGCGGGCCTTCGCGCGCAATCATGCACGCGTCGCCTTCTGCGACTTGCAGGCCGAGGCGGGAGGCGCGCTCGTGAAGGAACTCGCGGGGGCGGGCGAGAAAGCGCTTTTCCTCAAATGCGACGTGACCGACATTCCGGCGCTTCAGGCGGCGATCGGCCAGGCGCGCGAGTCCTTCGGGCCGATTTCCGTTCTTGTCAACAACGCCGCCAACGACGAGCGCCACGCGATCGATGAAGTCAGCGTCGCGTATTGGGACCACGCGCAGAACGTCAATCTGCGCCACCATTTTTTCGCGGCGCAGGCGGTCCATCCGCAGATGCGCGAACTAGGATCCGGCTCGATCATCAATCTTTCTTCGATTGCGTGGCGCGCGGGCGCGTCCGAGATGCCCGCCTACTCCACGGCCAAGGCCGGCGTCGTGGGGCTCACGCGCGCGCTTGCGCGGGCTTTCGGCGCCGACAACATCCGCGTCAATGCGATTGAGCCGGGTGCGGTCATGACCGACCGGCAGCGCGAGCTTTGGTACAAGACGGAGGGATCGGTCGAGGCGATTGTCCAGCGCCAATCGATCAAGGCGACGCTCATCGGCGATGAGGTCGCGCGCGCCGCGCTGTTCCTTGCGGCAGACGACAGCCGCATGATCACCAAGCAATCTTTGACCGTCGACGCGGGGCTTCGATGAACGTTAGCGCGCAGACGGACGAGCAGCGGCGGGGGAGCGCATTCGCATTTGGCCTCAATCCGTACGGTCTGACGTACCGCCTTGGGCTGCAAGGCGCGGGAGGCCCGCGCGCCAACCCAAAAGGAACGGGCCTCGAAGGTTTCATCGCGATCGCGACCGAGCTCGGCGCGAAGGCGCTCGAAATCTTCGATCCTTGGCTGAGGGGGATGAGCGATGATGAGCTTCGCGCGCTTCGCGATCGGCTCGCCGCGCTTGGGCTGATGCCCGTCGTCAGCTCGGGCCTGATGATGGGTCCTTTCGAAAGCGCGCTGCGCTCGGCTCGAATTCTCGACGCCGGCATCATCCGCTACGGTCTGACGACGGTGCTCTGCGGCGATCGCCACGCGCTCGGCGACAAATGGACAGAGCTCGTCGCCAGCGTTCGAGCTTCACTCTCCGATCGCGGGCCGCGCGCTTTTGATGAAGGCCGGGTTCTTGCTATCGAAAATCATCAGGATTTTGGCAGCGCTGAGCTCGTCGCTCTTTGTGACGAAACGCGCGGCGTAGGAATTTGCCTCGACACCGGCAACACCTTTCCGGTGGCCGAGGCACCGCTCGACTTCGTCCGTCGGGTCGCGCCTCATGTCCGGCACATCCATCTCAAGGATTATCGTGTGCAGTTCACGGACGAAGGCTATCGCCTGGTTCGGTGCGCAATTGGCGAGGGCGCGGTTCCCCTTGCCGCGATGCTCGACGCGCTGGCCGAGCATCATTCCAAGCTTACGGCAGTGCTCGAGCCTGGGGCGCTCGAGGCCCGCCACGTACGGCTGCTGACGCCGCAGTGGTGGATCGGCTACCCGCCCAAGACTGCGCCGGAGCTTGCCGCCTGCCTCGCGGCTGCGCGGGTCAATCGTCTGCCTGACGAGGCCGATTATCGCACGCCGTGGGAGCGCGGCGAGAACGCCGCAATCGAGAGCTATGAACTCGAAATGATCCGCAGGAGCGCCGCGAATATGCGCGCCATCGGACTTGGGACGAAATGACGAGATAAGGAATGAGCGGCATGACCAAGGAACTCGAGGGCAAGATCGCCTTCGTCACCGGATCCGGCCGGGGGCTCGGGCGCGCCATGGCGGAGCGTCTGGCCGAGCTCGGCGCGGACCTTGCGATCCACGACCTGTCTTGGACGGCTCCGGCCAAGTACGGCGAGGCGCCTGATCTCGACGCCATCGCAAAAGAGATCGCGCGCCACGGCGGAAGGGTTGCAGCGGTCAGCGGCAACGTCGGCGACAAGGCCGCGGTTGCGAAAATGAAAGAGGAGATCGAGGCGAAGCTCGGCCGCGTCGAGATCCTCGTCAACTGCGCCGGCGGAGACATCGGCGCCTCGGGCGGCAAGCCCGAGCCGAACGACGCGCTCGGCATTCCGCTCGAAGACATCAGGGCGCTGACCGAGAACAACCTGTACGGCACGATCCTTATCTGTCAGGCGTTCGTGCCGCCGATGGTGAAGGCGGGAAGCGGATCGGTGATCAACATCGGCTCCGCCGCGGCGCATTTCGGCGTGACGAACGGGGTCATCTACGCGGCGCTCAAGGCCGCCGTCATCCATTACACACGCTGCCTCGCCAAGGCGGTCCAGACCGAAGGCGTTCGCATCAATGCGGTCAGTCCCGGCGCGACAAAGACGGCGCGGTTCGAGGCGACGCGGGTCGTCGATCCGCAAATGATGGATTCGTCAAAAAAATCGCTGGTGCGCTATGCGGAGCCAGGCGAGATCGCCGAGGCGGTCGCCTTCCTCGCGAGTCCGAGGAGCAAATTTATAAGCGGGCAGGTCCTTCGCGTCGATGGCGGCGAGACCGTGTTTCCTGGATGAGAAAAGGCTGAGCGGAGCATTGGGAGGCGCGAGTGGCGGACAGCAATCGTTTCGAGGGGATGACCGCCGTCGTGACCGGCGGCGCCTCGGGCATCGGGCTCGCGGTCGCGCGCCGCATGATCGCCGAGGGCGCAACGGTAACGCTTTGGGACGTCGATCCCGCGCGGCTAAAAGCGGCGACGGCCGAACTCGGCGAGCACAGCCGGGCTGAGCGCGTCGACGTCGTGGACCCGGCGGACGTCGAACGCGCGACGAACGCTGCGAATACGACGATGGGCCGGATCGACGCGCTGGTCTGCTCCGCCGGCGTCGCAGGACAGAACGCGCCGCTGATCGACTATCCGATCGACGAGTGGAAGCGGGTGTTCGACATCGACGTCAATGGACTCTTCTACTGCAACCGCTTCGTCGCGCGGCTGATGAAGGCGCGCGGCTACGGCCGCATTGTCAACCTTGCCTCGATCGCCGGCAAGGAGGGCAATCCCAATGCGTCGGCCTACAGCGCAGCGAAGGCCGCAGTGATCGGCCTCACCAAGTCGCTCGGCAAGGAGCTCGCGAAAGACGGTGTCGCCGTCAACGCGGTCACGCCCGCAACCATCGAGACACCGATCCTCGAACAGGTTTCGCCGGCCCATATCGCCTATATGCGCTCGAAGATCCCCATGGAGCGCTTCGGAACCGTCGAGGAGGCGGCTTCACTCATCTCATGGCTCGCCAGTCGCGAATGCTCATTCTCGACCGGCGCGGTGTTCGATCTTTCCGGTGGCCGGGCGACCTATTGACGTCCTCATGCCCACGGATCTCAGCGAGTCTCTGACCCGCCTCGGCCTGGTCGAGCCCGGGCAAAGCATTCGCATCACGCCGCTGACGGGCGGCGTCTCTTCCGACATTTGCCTCGTGGAAACCGACGCGCGGCGTTTCTGCGTCAAGCGCGCGCTGCCGAGGCTCAAGGTCGCCGCGCACTGGGAGGCGCCCGTTCAGCGCAACGCGGCGGAGGCGGGATGGATGCGCGCGGTCGCGCGCTGGCGCCCGCACGCAGTTCCGCAAGTCCTGGGCGAGGACGCGGAGGCCGGCCTTTTCGCCATGGTTTACCTGGCGCCCGAGACCTTTCCATTGTGGAAGACCGAGCTTCTCGCGGGACACGTCGATCTGGAGTTCGCCGCCGCGGTCGGGCGCGACCTCGCAATTATCCATTCGCGCAGCGCCGCCGAGCCCACATTGCGCACGGATTTCGCCCACGACGACACGTTCGAAGCGATCCGCATCGAGCCCTATCTGCGCGCGACGGGCCGGGCGCATGCCGAGCTGGCGCGCCGTTTCGACGACCTTGCGCGAACGACGCTCGCAACGAAGCGCGCGCTCGTGCACGGCGACGTGAGCCCGAAGAACATTCTGAAGGGCCCGCATGGGCCCGTTTTTCTCGATGCGGAATGCGCCTGGTTCGGGGACCCCGCGTTTGACCTCGCCTTCTGCCTCAACCATCTCATGCTTAAGGGCACGCGCGCAGGCGCCGACAAGGGGCGATACTTGACCGCCTATTTCGCGCTCGCGCGCACATACTTCGCTCGAGTCGATTGGGAATCCGCGGACGGCCTCGAGGCCCGCGCAGCGGCGCTGCTGCCGGCCTTGTTTCTCGCCAGAGTCGACGGCAAATCGCCGGTCGAATATTTGACGCACGAGACAGAGCGCGACGCGGTGCGGCGTTGCGCGATGTCGCTGATCGCCGCGCCGGTGACGAAACTGAGAGACGTCGCGAAAGCTTGGGAACGGACCGCATGAGCGATCCGGTCATTCAGTCGCTGCATGCGCGGCGCATCTGGGACTCGCGCGGACGCCCCACCGTCGAAGCGGAAGCGGTCCTCAGCGACGGCTCAGTCGGACGAGGAGTGGCGCCCGCTGGCGCCTCGCGTGGAAGCCGCGAGGCGATCGAGAAGCGCGACGGCGGCGCGCGACTCGGCGGCCTCGACGTGCAGGGCGCCCTCGCCGGGATCCGAACGGAAATCGCGCCTGCGATCATCAGGCTCGATCCCTTCGATCAGGCCGGCCTCGATCGCAGACTGGTGGCGCTGGACGGCACGGAAACTCTCGCCCGGCTTGGCGGCAACGCCCTGACCGCCGTGTCCCTCGCCGTCCTCCACGCGGCGGCGGCAAGTCGAAGGCTGCCGCTGTGGCGTTATCTCCTTGGCGACGGACCGGCCATCATGCCCCTGCCCGAGATTCAGATTTTCGGCGGTGGCGCTCACGCCGGACGGCGAACGGACGTTCAAGATTTCATGGTCGTCGCGCCGAGAGCGAGGACCTTCGCCGGGGCGCTGGAAGCGACGGCGGAGGTCTATCGCGCCGCCGGGCAAATCATGGCGGAGCGCGATCTTCTGCAGGGGGTCGCCGACGAAGGCGGCTGGTGGCCTGCATTCGCAAGCAACGAGGAGGCGCTCGATACGCTGATGCTCGCCACCGAGCGGGCCGGGCTCACGCCAGGCGAGGACGTCGCGATCTCGCTCGATATCGCCGCTTCCGAATTCGGCCGCGGCGGGCGGTATCGGTTGGGCCTGGAGAAGCGCGAACTCGACCGAGACGGTCTCGCCGAGATGCTGATCAGCTGGAGCGCCCGTTACCCGATCGTTTCGGTCGAGGACCCGTTCGCCGAGGACGATGCGATTGGCTTTCAGCGCTTCCTCGCCGCGGTCGGCGACCGCATTCAGGTCATTGGCGACGACTTGCTCGTCACGAATGCGATGCGGGTGCGCGAAGCGGCCAGCTTGCAGAGCGCCAACGCCGTCCTCATCAAGATCAATCAGGCGGGCACGGTCAGCGCTGCGAGGGCGGCTCTCGAAGAAGGTCTCCGCCATGGCTTCGGAACGATCGTCTCGGCGCGATCAGGCGAGACGGAAGACGTGTCCATCGTCCACCTCGCGGTCGGTTGGGGCGCCGGGCAGCTCAAAGTCGGCTCCTTCGCGCGGTCCGAGCGCATGGCGAAATGGAACGAGGGCTTGCGCATCGAAGAGGCGCTTGGGTCGAAGGCGCGCTTTGCCGGGTTCGACGCGATGCCGGCGCGCAGGAAGCGCGCACATGAAGCGAGCGGAGGCGAGGCATGACGGCGAACACTCTTTCCACCGCCAGCGGCGCGCTCGCGGTTTCCGCGCCGGATGCGAAAGGCGTTCGCGCCTACAAGGGCATCCCTTACGCCGCGCCGCCTTTCGGAGAATTGCGTTGGCGGCCGCCCCAGCCCGTCCAGCCGTGGAAGGGCGTTCGGTCGGCGAACGCGTTCGGGCCGAATTCGCTTCAGGGCGTCGTGTTCGACGACATCGATCCGACCCTTTGCGGTGTTTCGGAGGACTGCCTCTATCTCAACGTCTGGACGGCGGCTGCGCCCGGGAGCCCCGGGCGGCTTCCCGTCATGGTCTGGATCCATGGCGGCGGCTTCGTCGTCGGGTCGGGCTCGGAACCGCGTTACGATGGAACGCGCCTCGCGATGCGCGGCGTCATCGTCGTGACGGTCAACCACCGTCTCAACGCGCTTGGCTTTCTCGCCCACCCCGAACTCACCGCCGAATCCGAGCATCGCGCCTCCGGCAATTGCGGCATGTTCGATCTCGTCGCGGCGCTCAAATGGGTGAAGCGCAACATCGCGGCCTTCGGCGGCGCTCCGGACAAGGTGACGATTGCCGGGGAATCTGCGGGCTCCGAGGCGGTCAGCGCGCTCATGGCGTCGCCGCTCGCCAAGGGCCTTTTCTCGCGCGCGATCGGACAGAGCGGCGCCATGTTCGCAACCCCGAGCCGCGCGCCGGCGCCGCTCGACAAGGCCGAGGCCGCCGGTCTCGCTTTCATGCGCAAGGTTGGAGCCACAACTCTCGCCGAGCTCCGCGCCGCCCCGGCTGACGCGATTCTCGCCGCTGCGCCCGGCCTCGGTTATCGGCCGATCGTAGACGGCTATTTCCTGCCGAAAACTCCGGCGGACATATTCGCTGGAGGCGAACAGTCCGACGTTCCGCTCATGGCCGGTTGGAACAAGGACGAGGGCTTCAACTTCACGCTCCTGCAGGGCGACAACGCGAAGCGCCCTTACGCCGACCTCGTGCGCGAGATCTTTCGCGAGCGGGCGGAGGAGGCGCTTCGGCATTATCCGGCGGGAACGCCTGCGCAAGACAAGGCTTCCGCGCGTTCGCTCGGCGGCGACCTTACGATCATCCATTCGACCTGGGCCTGGATCGAGGCGCAGACACGGCGCGGCGAAGCGGACATCTTCCGCTTCCGCTTCGACCGCGCGCCGCTGACGCCGCAGGGCTGGTTCGGCGAACGCGACAGCCGAGACGCGGGCGCTTTTCACGCGGGCGAAATCCTCTACGTATTCGACAATCTCGACGCGTTTCCTTGGCTCGTCGACGACAAGGACCGCGAGCTCGCGAGAATCGCCTCGGGCTACTGGGTCAACTTCGTCAAGACCGGCGATCCCAACGGACCGGGTCTCCCGCACTGGCCCTCGTTCCGCGAACCAGGCTCGCCCGTGATGGCGCTCGACGCGCCGCCCTCAGCGGGTCCGGAGGAGGGCCGCGAGCGGCACGCGTTCCTGAGCGGTGCCAAATGACGAGCGCTCGAGCCCCGTGGTAGGCTTGACGTCGCGCCCCTTGGGGGGTGGGCTGATGAGGGGAAGAACCGATGTCGCGCAAAATCCTCGCCGCGTTGTTCATGCTGACCATGGTCAACGTCGTCGTGTTCGTCTTGAACATTTCGCCGGCGGCGCGAGCCGCGTTGGCCGGGGCGAGCTACAAGGAGCTCATGGGCGACGCCGCCTTCACGCACGCGGTCAAGACTGTGGTCGAGGCCTGCCATGTGAACCTCGACATTGCCCGCGTGACCTGCAGGTGAGGCTTCGGGCTGGAGGCGACCGGCGGACGCAATGACGGGGCGCGTCACGGATCACGCATCGAGGCGGTCGCCCGCCTCGCCGTCCGGGCGCCCGTGCAAAGTCGACAGGCGCGCGAGCGATTTCAACGGCTTGGGCGCCAAATTGTGCAACTTCTGACGCGAGCGTCGCAAAGCGCGGGCGCAGGCGCAGCCCGTCGAGGCCATGATAACGAATCGAGCGCGGCTACACCCCGACAAGGAGGACGCGCCGGACAGGGGGCGGCGACGTATGAAGGCGGCATGGATGTTTTCACATATATACATATCGTTATGTCTGCCTGCGCGTGGCCGTGAGCCGATCGCTTGGCGCTCAGCCAAGCGCCCGGATCACAGCGTCGACATTGGTGACGACGGAGACGTTCTGCAACGCGAAGTTGATCGACGCGCTGTGCCATTCCGCGTTCATGGTCGAGCAGCAGTCCTCGGGCACGATCATGAAATAGCCCTTGTCGGCGCCGGTGCGCGCGGTGTGCTCGATCGACATGTTGGTCCAGGCGCCGGTGACGATGATCATGTCGCGCGCTGCGCTCTTCAGGATCGTCTCGAGCCGCGTGCCCTCCCAGGCGCTCATGCGTATCTTCTCGACGATGAAGTCGCCGGCCTGCGGCTCGAGGCCGCTGACCGGCGCCGCGCCCCAACCGCCGCGCACCATCGCCTTGTTGTCGGCGACGCCCTCGAACAGCGGCGCATTCAGGGTCAGACCCGGCGCGCCCGGCTCGACGATGAACCAGACATGGATGACGACGACGCCGCGCGCGCGCGCCGCCGCGGCGAGCCGGCGCACGTTCTCGACCACGTTCTGCGAACGCGCGTGGGCGGGAGAACCGGACGCGGCGAAGGCACCGCCCTCGCTGATGACGTCGTTCTGCAAGTCTTGAATGATGAGCGCCGAGCGGCGCGGATCGAGGATGAGGTCGCGCGCGAGAGCGGGAGACGGCGACGAAGAAGCCGGCGCGGCGCGCGCCTCATGCGCCGCTGACGACGCATGCGCCCCGCTGGTCGCATTCATGTAGGGCTCGCGGCGCGGCCCGACTTTGGTCGCGACGCTGTAGACCGAATGGGTCGCCGTCAAATAGAGCGTGCGGAAGTCCGGCCCGCCCCAGGCGAGATTGGCGACGAGTTCGGGCGCGCGCACTTTGCCGATCAGATCGCCGTTGGGCGCATAGACCCAGACCCCGCCAGGCGCTGTGACCCAGACATTGCCATTGGCGTCGCATTTCATGCCGTCGGGGACGCCCGCTTCGAGTGACGAGCGGATGCCGGAGGCGAAGATGCGCGCGTTCGAGAGCGAGCCGTCGGCGGCGACGTCGAAGACGCGGATCAGCGTCTGCGCCGTGTCGTTGACATAGATGAGCCGCTCGTCCGGCGAGAAGCAGAGGCCGTTCGGCTGATCGAACAGATGGCGGTCGACGAGAAGCTGCGGCGCGCCGCCGCCGGGCGGCACGCGGTAGACGCCCTGGAACCCGAGCTGGCGCGGCCGCTCGACGCCATAGACCGGCATGCGTCCGTACCAGGGGTCGGAGAAATAGATCGAGCCGTCGGAACGCACGCAGACGTCGTTGGGGCTGTTCAGCTCCTGTCGCTCGTAATGCGTGGCGATGACCTCGCGCCGCCCGTCGGCGCGCTCGCGGATGAGCGACGAGGTCGCGTGTTCGCAGACGATCAGATTGAGGTCGGCGTCGTAAGTCATGCCGTTGCATTTGTTCGACGGACGCTTGACCTCCGTGACGCCCTGACGCGGATCCCACCGCCGCCGCACGTCGGCGGGCATATCGGAGAAGAGGAGATAGTGATCGACCGGATGCCAGATCGGCCCCTCGGTGAAGGTGAAGCCGGTTCCGACCTGTCCGACCGGCGCGTAAGGGTCGATCAGCTGCTCGAACTCGGGGCGCAAAGTCGCATGGGTCATTGCCTGCTTCCTCGTTGCTGGCCTTACATCGGGAACCAGTTGCGCTTGGCCACCGTCTGCACGGTCGGGCCCGGAACCTGATCCTGCAAGCGCGCGACCACGGCGCCGCCTTCGATCTTCGCCGGGCGGTCGTGGACCGGCAGGAGAAAGCGCGCATTGCTGAGGAGCTTCTTGATCGCGCCCTTTTCGGCCCGCTTCGACACAGCATGATTGCCTGTCGTCTGCGGCTCCCACTCATGGATCTGGCGGAAGGGTTCGACGATCTGGTCGTTGATGTCGTAGATCACGTCGCCGCAGATGGTGGCGATCCCCTCGATGGTGTGGACGTGGACGTTCATCGACCCTTCCGTGTGGGCGCCGGCCGCCTCGCAATAGACGCCGGGGATAAGTTCGATCGGACCCGAGATTTCGAGGTCGAGAAAGCGCAGCGCGCCCCTGGTGTGCAGGCGGTCAATCAGGTGCTTGATGTCGGGCGCGGGATATTGCGGATGCATGATCCCAGAGACCGAGAATTCGAGCTCGCGGCGATTGATCACAGCGGTCGTGTTCATGGGGAAGAGATCGTCCTTGCCCGCGTGATCGATGTGCAGATGCGTATGCGCGACGAAGCGCACGTCGCCCATGCGGACGCCGTGCTTCATGAGCTGATTCTCGATCATGTTCTCATGATACTGGAGCCCGCGCATGCCGAGCGTCTCCATGATCTGGTTCGAGCGGTAGCCGGTGTCGACGAGGACCGGATAGTCGCCGCCCAGGATCAGAAATCCAAAGACCGGCACGCGGCGCGTGCGGCCGCAATCGCGCCCGAGCACGAGGAAGCTCGACTCGAGCTCGATGTCGCCGTAGTCGAGAATCTTGATTTCCAGCCGCATGGATGTCCCTCCCTGTTTGTTCGAGCGCGCGGGGCGCGCTCATCACTTGATGCGGTAGACGCGCATCGCCGTGTCGCGCAGGATCGCCTGCTGTTCGCGTTCCTCGAACAAGCTCACAGCCGCGCGGTAGGCATCGGCGAGAGCGCGATACGATGTCCAGAGCTTTTCGATCGGGAAGTTCGAACCGAACAGGCATCGGTCGGCGCCGAAGACGCCGACCGTGTCGCGCATCACTTCGGCGATGTGCGCGGGGTCGTTACGGTGAATGAACGTGCCGAGCCCGGAGAGCTTGGAGACGACGTTCGGGCAGACCCCGAGCCGGACCATGCCGGCGCGCCACTCCGCCCTACCCTCGCGCGAAAGGTCTTCGAGCATGCCCGCGTGCTGCAGCACGAACGTCACGCGCGGACAGGCCTCGGCGAGATCGGCGGCGTCGGCCATCTGCCTTGCGAAGACCTGGAGATCGAAGCTGAAGCCATAGTCGGCGAGATGGCCGACGTTGCGGCGGATCGTTGGATCGGCCGCGAGATCAGCGCGCGCGGCGAAGCGGTAAAGCGGGTTCTCGTGCCAGTGAAGTTGCATGCGGACGCCACGCAAGAGCGAATAGCGCGCGAGCCGATCGAGCTGGCGCCGCAGGTCGGGGACGGAAAAGTCCGCGTAGGCCACGATGGCGTGCGGCCAGCCGGTCGCCTCCGCGGTCTTCTGCACCCAGGCGGTCTCGTCCTCGAACCGCTCGCGCGGCCAGTTGGTCTGGACGTAAACGGACCTGACGACGTCCGAACCCCGTATATCGGCAAGATATTCGTCGATCGGATAGTCGCGCCGGATCGGCTCGTAGGGGCCGAATATGCGCGGCTGCATCGGCCCCACGAGCCACGGCAGGTCGGCCTGGCGCCAGATGTGATGATGGCCGTCGACGATCGGGATCATGCCGCCCTCTTTCGCGCCAGAGCCAGAACATGATCGACGATCGCCGGGGTCGAGCCGCCGTCGACCATGTCGTCGACGAAGCGGGAGACGGCGATCAGGGCGTCGGTCTGCGGCTTGAAGTTTGGACCCCGCGCGAGCGGCGTCAGCCAGCTCAGGCGCCAGGCGCGGCGCGAGAGCTTCGCGACGGCGTCGGCGAGCGCCAGCGGATCGCCGCGCTCGAGCCCGTCCGAGACGATCAGCGTCGCGGCGCCGCGCGCATAGCCGCTGAACCGCGGCACGGCGAGGAAGGCCTGCAGCGCGTCGCCGATGCGGGTGCCGCCGTCGAAGTCGCTGACGGTCGCCGCCGCGGCGGCGAGCGCCTGTTCGCGGCGCTTCATGCGCATCGGCCGCGTGACGCGCGTCAAGCGCGTGCCGAAGGTGAAGACTTCGACGCGCGGCACGGCTTGCGCCAGCGCATGCGCAAGGCGCAGGTTCTCTTCGGTGCACGTCTTCATCGAGCCGGACACGTCGATGAGCAGGAGGAGCTTGCGCGGCCGAAGCCGGCGCCTGAGCCGCGACAGCTTGATGACTTCACCGTCGCTCCGCGCCGCGTCGCGCAAAGTCCGGCGCAGGTCGATCACGGCGCCGCGCCGCGCGCGCATGCGGCGGTAGCTGCGGCGCTTCGGCAGACGGCGGCTTGCCTCGCGGCCGAGGCGGCGGAGGGCGTCGGCGTGGCCGGACGGTCCGAAGCGACGCTCGCCGAGCGCCTCGGCGCGGGTCGCGGCCTCGCCGGTCTGGTTGACCTCGTCGGCTTGCGCCGCCTCGTCCTCGCCGCGCCGATCCTCCTGCACTTTGACCGGCTGCTCCGCCTCGGCGTCCGATAGCGCCGGCGCGTCCTCACCGAGGAAGTGGATGCGAAAGAGCATATCGTAGGCCGCACGTCGCTCGGGCGGCGGCGCCAGGGTCGCCAGTCCCGCGCGGCGGATATCCTCGATATCGCGCGGCCCAAGCAGCGAGACGCCTTCGAGGAACGCCGTCGTCTGTTCGGGCGCAATGCGGAAGCCGTTCAGCCGCAGGACGGCGACGAAGGCAAGCAACGGGCGCACGGCGCGCGGGAGCGAATCGGCTTCGCTCATGCCGCGGCCTCGGCGATGATGGCGTCGAGCCGGCCCGAGACATAGGCGAGGTCTTCCTCGTCCTTGAGCGCGACGCCGATCGAGCGCTTGAACGCGTCCGGCCAGCGCGCGCCGCCGCGGTTCAGAAGCGTCGCCGCCTCGGCCCAGTCGACCGACTCCGCGATGCCGGGCGCCTTGCTTAACGGTTCGCGCCTGAGCTTGCCGACCGCGGCGACAACCGCGCGCGCCGTCCGCTCGGCGACGCTGGACGCGCGCATCATCACGATCCGCGCCTCGCGCTCCGGGCTCGGATATTCGATCCAGTGGTAGACGCAGCGGCGGCGCAGCGCCTCATGCAGATCGCGCGTCCGGTTCGAGGTCAGGACGACGATCGGCCGCTCGACGGCGCGCAAGGTGCCGCGCTCGGGGATCGAGATCTGGAAGTCGGACAGGAACTCCAGCAGAAAGGCTTCGAATTCCTGGTCCGAGCGGTCGATCTCGTCGATCAAGAGCACGGAGGAATCGGGCGAACGCAACGCGGCCAGCATCGGCCGCTCGATCAGGAACGGCTCGCCGTAAATGTCGATGCTCTGGTCGCCCGCCTGGCGGATCGCCAACATCTGGCGCGGATAATTCCATTCGTAGAGCGCGGCGGAGGCGTCGACGCCTTCGTAGCACTGCAGGCGGATGAGCCGGCGCGCGAGCACGGCGGCGATCGCCTTGGCGGCCTCGGTCTTGCCGACGCCGGGCGCGCCTTCGAGCAGGAGCGGCTTGCCGAGCGCGAGCGCCAGATAGGCGGCCGTCGCAAGGCCCTCGTCGGCGAGGTAGTAAGCGGCCCGCAGCGCCTTCTCCAGCCCCTCCGGACTGTCGATGCCGCCAATGTTGCCCCGCGGCGCCATGTGGCCTCAGCGCCGCGGCTGAGGGCGCGCGCCGCCCTGCGCCTTGATGGCTTTCAGCACCTTTTCCGGCGTGATCGGCAATTCGTCGACGCGCACGCCGACCGCGTTGAAGATCGCATTGGCGACCGCCGGCATGACGGGATTGGCGCACATTTCTCCGGGCCCTTTGGCGCCGAACGGCCCATCCGCGGCAGGACGTTCGAGCACCGCGATGTCGTGCGGGCAGATGTCGCCTGGGCCCGGCATCACATATTCGACGAAGTCGCGCGGTCCGTGCGCGGGGTCGGGATAGTAGGGCTCGGGCGTCTCGTAGAGCGCGTGGCTGACGCCCATCCATGCGCCGCCGACAAGCTGCTGCTCGACGAGACGCGGGTTCAACGCCCGCCCGAGCTCGTAGGCGCTGTCCATCCGCACCATCGTCACTTCGCCCGTCTCGTCGTCAACCTCGACCTCGGCGACGAGGCAGGCGTGCGCGTAGCAGGTCGCCGGCGACATTTCGCCCGTCTCCGGATCGACCGACGACAGCGGCACGAGAAAGATGCCGCGGCCCGAGATCGTGCGCCCCTGCTTAAATTGCGCCGCGATCGCGACCTCCCTGGTCGAGATCGAGCGGTGCGGCGCGCCTTTCACGTGGATGGCGCCGCGCCCGTCGGTCTCGAGGTCCGCGACATTGACCTCAAGCTCCTCGGCCGCCGCCTCCATCATGACCGCGCGCGCCTCGCGCGCCGCCGCCGCAACTGCGTTGCCGACGCGATGGGTGCCGCGCGAGGCGAAGCTGCCCATGCAATGGGGCCCCGTGTCGGAATCGGCCGTATCGACGTAGACGTCCTCGACCGGAACGCCGAGCGTCTCGGCGCAAATCTGCCGCGTCACCGACTTCATGCCCTGGCCGAGATCGATCGAGGACAGCGACACAGTGAACTTGCCGCTCGGATTGGAATGAACCAGCGCCTGACTCGGATCGCCGCCGAGATTCATGCCGATCGGGTAGTTGATCGAGGCCATGCCGCGTCCGCGAAGCTTCGCCATCATCGCCTCCTGCCGAAGACCGAGGAGAAGCGCGTCGCGCCGTGCGTCGATGGCGCGGATTGCGGCTCATGGGCAGGCGACGGAGGCTCGGCTGGTCGGAATGGTTCGGGCGGCGCAGGCCGGTCGTAGGTCGTGCGCTGCGCTGCGATGGGTCTCGGCGAGACGGCCGCGTCGCGCGTCGTTGGCGGCGCTGCGGCGCGCGCTCCGCCTCCATCCTTGCGCGAGGACATGCGCTTGTATTGCTCTCCGATCCGCCAGTTCGCCTTCTCCGCCGCGACTTGGACGCACTCGATCAGCGCGGTGTTCTTGGCCTCGCGCCGGTGCGCCTTCATGTCGCCGTCGCGGTGGGCGTTGAGGATGCGGAACTCCATCGGATCCATGCCGACGAGATGGGCGAGCTTGTCCATCTGGCATTCGATGGCGAAGTCGACCGCAGTCACGCCGAAGCCGCGCATCGCGGTCGCCGGCACGCGGTTGGTGAAGACGCAATAGACATCCGCGTAAACATTCGGGATCGTATACGGTCCGGGAAGGTGAGCGGCGCATTTGACGGCGGCGTAGCTCGACAGACGCGTGTACGCGCCGCTGTCGAACAGGCAGCGAAACTTGCGCGCAAGAATGCGGCCGTCGCGCGAAACGCCGTCCTTGATCCAGATGCGCTCGGCGCCGCGCGGCGCGCAATATTGCATCTCCTCCTCGCGACCGATCACGTAGCGCACGGGCCGTCCCGTCAGCATCGCGCCGAGAATCGCGAGCGGCTCGGTGACGGTGTCGACCTTGCCGCCGAAGCCGCCGCCGACCGTGCCGCCGACAAAATGCAGCTTGTTCGACGGCACGTCGAGAATCTTGGCGCAGGTGTCGAGCGAGAAGAAGAGCGCCTGGGTCGAAGTGTAGACGACATAGCGGCCGTTGGTCTCGGGCGCGGCGATCGAGCCGTTCGTCTCCGTCGGGGCGTGCTCAATCGGCGACATCTGGTAGCGCTGCTCGAGAATGTGATCCGCCTCGGCAAAACCGCGCTCGACGTCGCCGAACCGCAGCTTCTGATGATCGTAAATGTCATGATAGATGAACGTATTCTGCGGATAGGTCTCGTTGACGACCGGCGCGCCGCGCTTCATCGCCTCCTCGACGTCGAACACGGCCGGCAGCGGGTCATAGTCGATGCGGATCGTCGCGAGCGCTTCGAATGCGGCCCGGTGGCTGTCGGCGACCACGGCCACGATCGGCTCGCCCTTGTAGCGCACCTTGTCGACCGCGAGCGTGGGCTCGTCGTCCTTGCCGAAGTTGATGAGGCTTAAGAGCGTGTTGAGGTTGCGCGGCACGTCGGCGCCGCGAATGATCCGCTCGACACCGGGATGGCGCTCGGCCTCGCCGATATCGATGCGCCGGATGCGCGCATGCGAATGCGGGCTGCGCAAGACCTTGAGGTGCAGCATCCCTTGCAGATTGTGGTCGTTGAAGAAGGTCGAGGTCGCCGTGACATGGCCGAGCATGTCCTGACGCTGGGTCGGCTTGCCGATCTCGTTCAGGTTGTCGTCGCGCTCGTCGGCGAAGATGTCCTTGCGCAGTTCCAGCATCGTTCATGCCTCTCAGGCGCGTCGCGCGCCGCGTCCCGCGGCGGCGAGGACGGCGTTGATGATCGGTTCGTAACCGGTGCAGCGGCAGATGTTGCCGGAGATCGCCTCGACGACCTCGCCCCGCGTCGGCGAGGAATTGCGCTCGATCAGCGCCTTCGCCGCCATCAGCATGCCGGGCGTGCAATAGCCGCACTGCGCGGCGAAATTCTGCATGAACGCCGCCTGCAGCGGATGAAGGTCCGGCCCGGCCTTGAGGCCGTCGGCGGTCTCGATCGCTCTGCCGGCGACGCTCTCGGCGAGCGTCACGCAGGAGAGCACGGGCTCGCCGTCGATGAGGACCGTGCAGGCGCCGCAGCCGCCCTGTCCGCAGCCGAACTTTGGCGAATGGTCGCCGACGAGATCGCGCAGCGCCGCGAGCAGGTTCATGCCGCCGTCGACGAAGATTCCGACTTCGCGGCCGTTGTGAGTGAATTGCAGCGCGGTCTTCGCCATCGTCTTCTCTTTAAGTCTCGAGGCCGAGCAACAGGCGGCGCAGATGGACGCCGACCACTTCGCGCCGATACCAGGCGCTGGCGAGAGCGTCGGTCGCGGGCGATGTCCCTTCGGCCGCGACCGCAATCGCGGCCGCCACGCCGGTCGCGTCCAGCGTGCGGCCCTCGAGCGAGCGCTCGGCCGCCTTGGCTCGAATTGCCGTCGGCGCCATGGCGCCATAAGCGATGCGCGCGCCCGACACGCGCCCGCCCATGTTCGGCAGACGGGCGGCGATGGAGAGGACGGACGCGCCCTTCGGCTTCACGCGGGAAATCTTGCGGTAACGGAAAGCGTCTGGGCCAGCCGGACGCTCGAACGCGACGCTGAGCACGAGGCCTGCGCCGGAGCGATCGCGGCTCGCGAGAAATTCCTCCAACGGCGTCTCGCGCGCGCCATATCCGCTCTGCATCGAAACTGTCGCGTCCAGCGCGAGCAGCGCAACCACGAGGTCGCCGAACGGCGAATAGGCGAACAGATTGCCGCCGACCGTGCCCATCGTGCGCACCGCGGGCCCGCCGATCGAACGCACGACGGGATGCAGAAAAGCCAGCTCACGCTCGCGCAGGATTTGCGCGAGCGTGACTTCCGCCCCGAGCGTCACGCGCGCGCCGCTGATCCGGATCTGCGCCAGCGCGCGGTCCGCAACGCGCACCAGCGTCGTGATCGAGACGTCGCCCTCGTTCAGCCAGCGCATGATGAGCGTGCCGCCGGCGATGTATCGCGCCCCGCGATCGGAGGCGAGCGCCGCCGCGGCTTCTGCGGGCGTGGCGCAGGTCTTGACGGTCACGGCCACGAGCCAACCTCGATCATGCGGCCTCGCGGAAATGTTTGCGGATCGACTCGAAGCCGGCCTGGTAGATCTGCTCACCGACCATGTCGACGAGGCGCGCCTCTTCGCCCGTACGCGTCGTGAAGCGGCATTCCCAGTGCCAGAAGGTCCGGTCGCCGTCCGTCACCGGCAGAAGCCGCACGTGGGCGACATAGTTGAAGAGAGGGATCGGCGTGTCGAGCAGACAATAGCTGAAGCTCTGCTCGAGGTCCGACAGCGCAAGCAACTGCTCGCGCAGCTCCGAGCCGTCGGCGAGCTTGAAGCGGCGCACACAGCCGATCTTGTCCGAGCTCTGGCCGCGCTCGATCGTGCTCCTTGCGATCGCAGGATGCCAACGATCGTGGCCGTTGAAGTCGCGAAGGACCTCCCACACCCGGTCGCACGGCGCATCGATGATCGTGCTCTTGACGACGCGCGGCATTGCGTCAACCTCCGAAGGCGCGCTTCAACGCGTCGAAGCCGCCCTGAAACACGCCGCCGCCGATGTTGGAGATGAGCTCCGCCTCGCGCTCCGCCGCGCAGTCGAACTCCGCCGTCCATTCGAGGAAGGTTCGCTCGCCGTCGGTGACCGGGGTCAATCGCAAGGTCGCGACATAATTCTCCACGCCCATCGGCGATTCGAGAATCGAGTATGTGCAGAACATGTCGTAGTCGGAGAGCCCGAGCAGCTTCTCGCGTATCCTGTCGCCGTTGCGCAGGCGGAAGTCGCGTACGCAGCCGATCTTGTCGGCGGGCTCCCCGCCTTCGATGCGGCTCTCGGCGATTGCGGGATGCCAATTCGGCAAACCGTTGAAGTCGCGCAGCCGGGCCCAGACCCGATCGCTGCGAGCATTGACGACGCTGGAGACGAAGACACGCGCCATTTCCGCCTCAACTCTTCTTGCGCGGCGATCCGCCGCTCGGGGCCGAGGGCGCGCCGCCTCCAGGGCCGATCATGGGCGCGGCGCCTCCAGGGCCGATCATGGGCGCGGCGCCCTCGGCCTCCTTCTTCGGCGCGCTCTCCTTGCGAATGCCCTGCATGTCGCGCGCCTCGCGAATGAGCCCTGGCATCTTGGCGAGGCTTCCGCCCTCGACGCCGATGTCGGCGAGGATGGAATCGATGAGCGGCGCCTGGACGCGATAGCGCAGCGCCGAGTTGATCACTTCGTCCGTTGCGCTGCGGCCCCCGTTCCCGGCGCCGTTGCCGCCGTTGAGCCCGTCGACGTGCAGAATGCGGATCCCCTCGATCTTCTCCATCGGCCGCACGCTCTCGCGCACGATGCCCTCGATCCGGTCGAGGAGCTTGCGCCGGAAGAGCGACTGACGCGCCGAGTCGGTGAGCACATTCTCCGCTTCGTTCAGGAGCCTCTGCGCCTCCGCTTCGACCGCCGCGCGGATGCGCTCGGCGTCCGCCGCGATCCGTTTCTCCTCAGCCTCCTTCTCGGCGATGAGGACCTCGACCGTCTTGCGCCTTCGCGCGATCTCGTGTTCGCGAACCGTCGCGACCCGCTCCTCGGCCTCGGCCGCTCGCGCGCGAGCGTTCTCCGCCTCGGCCTGCGCCGCCGATTCTTCCAGCGACTTCTGGTAGAGGGCGATCGCCTTGTCCATGATTGCGCTCTCGACGATCCGTTCCCGTTCGACCTCGAGTTCTTCTGAGGTCGCGCTCGCGCCCGACGCGCGCTTCGTCGAGGCCGCGCTCCGAGCCGATGCGCGCGCGCTCGACCTCCTCGCGCGACGCGATTTCGGCCTCCTGCAACGCCTGGACGCGCGCGATCTCGAGCTGCTCCAAGGATCGGCGCCGCTCCAGACGCGCCGCCTCCAGCGCCTGCTCGCGCTGAACGTCGGTTCTCTCGACATTCTGCCTCGCGACGATCTCCGCCTGTCGCACCTGCTGGTCGGCGTTGGCGCGCTCGGTCCGCTTGGACGAGAGCGCGATCACGCGGTCCTCGTCGGCGATCTCGATCGCCTTCTTCTGCTCGATGCTCAAAACCTCGCGCGTCCTTTGCGATGCGATGCGGTCGGTCTCGACCGCGAGCTCGACCTCGATGCGCTGGCGTTCGACAGCGTCGCGGCGCTTGAGCTCCGCCGCTTCGATCGCCTCGGTCCGGGCGATTTCGAGCGCCCGTGTCGCCTGCTCGGATTGGATTCGCTCCGCCGCAAGCGCCTTTTCCTGGGCGATCCGCGCAGCTTCCACCGCTTCGCGCGCCCTGATCTCGGCTTCGTCCACCGCCTTGTTGCGGGCGATTTCGAGGGCGCGAATTTCCTCGTCGCGCGCGATCCGATCAGCCTGTATTCGTCGATCCTGGCCGATGCGCGCCTGCTCGACGATCTGGCGGGCGTCGATCTCGGCCTTCTCCAACGCTTCGTTGCGGGCGATCTCGAGCCGCCGCGTTTCGCCGTCGGCGGCAATCGTCTCGGCGGCAGTCCGCTTCTCCTGAGCGATGCGCGCCGTCCGCGTCGCTTCGAGCGCCGCGATCTCCGCCTCCTCAATCGCGCGCCGGCGGACGATCTCCTGATTCTGCGTCTCCTGCTGGCTCTCGATGCGGACCAGCGCGACAGTCCGCTCCTGCGAAATGCGCGCCGCCTCGATCGCCTCGCGCGCGGCGATGTCGGCCTCCTCGATCGCGCGGTTGCGCGCAATCTCGGCTGCGCGGACGCGCTCCTCCTGAGCGATGCGCGTCGTCTCGGTCGCCTCGCGCGCGCCGATGCCGGCCTCCTCCAAGGCCTGGTTGCGGGCGATTTCCAAGGCGCGCGTCGCCTGTTCGGCGGCGATGCGGTCGGCGGACAGCGCCTGCTCGCGCGCGATCTTCGCGGCCTCGATCGCCTTCTGCGCCGCAATCTCCGCCTCTTCGATGGCGCGGGTGCGCAGGATCTCCAGGGAGCGCGTCCGTTCGTCCGAGGCGATGCGCTCGGCGTTGATCGTCGTCATCTGCGTGATGCGGAGCTTTTCGGTCGCCTCGCGCGCGGCGATTTCCGCCTCTTCGAGCGCGCGCGTCCGCTCGATCTCGCGCCGCCGCGTTTCCTCGTCGCTGACGATGCGCGATTCGGTGACCGCGCGCTCCTGCGCGATGCGCGCCTTCTCGACGGTCTCGCGCGCCTGGATCTCCGCTTCTTCGATCGCCCGCGTGCGCTCGATCTCCTTCTGACGCACTTCGCGCTCGGAGGCGATGCGGGTCGTGTCGACCGAGCGCTGGTTCTGGATGCGCGCCTTCTCGATCTCTTCCCGCGCGGCGATCTCGACCTCCTCGACTGCGCGGGTGCGCTCGATTTCCCTCTGACGCACCTCGCGCTCCGAGGCGATGCGCGCCTCGTTGATCGCCTGCTCGTTGGCGATCCGCGCCTTCTCGATCGTCTCGCGAGCGGAGATCTGCGCCTGCTCGGCCTCGGTCTCGCGCAGCGCGCGCTCACGCGTGACCTCGGCCCGCTGCACGGCGCGCCTGACCTCGATGTCGCGCTGCTGGGCCAAGCGAGCGGCCTCGCTGTCCCGCTCGATGTCGAGCGCCTGCCGCTCGGCCTCGAGGTTGCGCGTACGGATCTTGATCATCGAATCCTGTTCGATGTCGTTGCGCAGCTTGCGGCGCTCCTCGATATCTTCGATCAGGCGTGTGAGGCCCTCGGCGTCGAAGCGGTTGGACGGGTTGAAGAACTCGAGCTCGGTCTGGTCGAGGTCGGTGATCGCGACCGATTCCAGTTCGAGGCCGTTCTGCGCGAGCGCCTCGGCGGCGGCCGCCTTGACGCGCGCAACATAGTCGCCGCGCTGCTCGTGCATCTGTTCCATCGTCATTTCGGAAGCGACCGAGCGCAGCGAGGATACGAACTTGCCCGAAAGCAATGTATGCAAGCGCTCCGGCTCGAGCGTGCGCCGGCCGAGCGTGGCGGCGGCGATCGAGACCGCCTCGCGCGTCTGCTGCACGCGAACGTAGAAGTCAGCCTCGATGTCGATGCGCATCCGGTCGCGAGTAATGAGCGCGTCGCCCTTCTCGCGCACGATCTGCATCGGCAGCACATTCATGTTGACGGGGGTGAAATCGTGGATGAAGGGCAGCACGAACGCGCCGCCGTCGATCACCACTTTCTCGCCGAGGAAGCCGGTGCGCACGAACGACACTTCCTTCGACGAGCGGTGATAGAGCCAGTTCACGATATAAACGAACACGACGATGACGATGATCGCGATGATCAGCCAGAGGATCAGCGTTCCAATCAGAAATCCCGACATCTCCCTAACCTCCCTTCAGGCGGCGTCTTTTCAACGCGGCCCGGAATGGCGTCGTTATCGTTTTCGCCCGATCGCTTTGAAATTTCGCACTTGCTCGGTAAGCGCGGTCTCGATCGGCAGCCGCTCCATGGACGAGGCGCCGTAGAAGCCGTGACAGACGTTGCAGGCCCGCATGATGAAGTCGGCGTCCGCGGGTTCAGCGATCGGTCCGCCATGCGCGAGCACGAGGATGTCCGGTCTCACGCGCAGCGCCGCGGCGGCCCAGGCGTCGATCAGCGTCGGACAGTCTGCGAGTTTCTTCGCCGTACCGGCGCCGATCGCGCCGCCCGTCGTCAGCCCGAGGTGGCAGACGATGATGTCCGCGCCCGCGCGCGCCATCGCTTCAGCCTCGCTCTCCGAAAAGACGTACGGTGTCGTGAGCAGGTCCTTCGCGTGCGCAGTCGCGATCATCTCGACCTCGAGGGCGAAGCCCATGCCCGTTTCCTCGAGATTCGCTCGGAAGATTCCGTCGATGATGCCAACCGTCGGGAAGTTCTGCACGCCGGCGAACCCGAGCCGTTTGATCTCGTCGAGAAAGACGTCCATGTCGCGAAACGGGTCCGTGCCGTTGACACCCGCGAGAACAGGCGTGCGCTTGACGACCGGCAGCACCTCTCCCGCCATTTCGACGACGATCGCGTTGGCGTCGCCAAAGGCGAGCAGCCCGGCCAGCGAACCCCGGCCCGCCATGCGGTAGCGCCCGGAATTGTAGATGACGATAAGGTCGACGCCGCCCGCCTCCTCGCATTTCGCGGAAAGTCCGACGCCAGCGCCGCCGCCGACAATCGGCTCGCCGCGCGCCGCCATCGCGCGAAACTTCTCCATGATCGCACCGCGCTCGAACCGAGGCATCGTCACCTCGCCGCCCGTCTGCGTCCGGCCGCCTGTCCGTGCAATGCCCGGAACGCTGCGACGGCTGCGGAGGAAAATTCGGGATCGTTGATGTGGCGCCGGACGCGGATGAGCTGACGGTTCGCCGTCTGCCGCACCGTCTCCTCGAGCGCGCGAAAGAGCGCGGCATCCGCGCCGGGGGCATGGAAGGCCTGGCCAACGGCGTCGAGCGCCGAGACGCCGAGCTCGGGCAGGAGGAAGCGAACCGGCCCATCCATGCGATTGAGGCGCTCGCCGATCCAGCGGCCCATCCGGTCGTTCTCCTCCGCCGTCGTGCGCATCAAAGTCACCTGCGGATTGTGCGCATGCAAGAGGCGCCCTTTGTAAGCGGCGGGCACCGTCTCGGGCGAGCCGAAATTCACCATGTCGAGCGCGCCGACCGAGCCGACGTAGGGCATGCGCGTGCGGATGACCGCGCCGAAACGATCCTCGTCGGCGGCAAGCACGCCGCCCATCAGCATGTCGGCGATCTCGGTCGTCGTGATGTCGATGACGCCCGCAAGCAGTCCGGAATCGATGAGCTTCTCCATCGAACGGCCGCCAACTCCGGTCGCGTGGAAGACGAGGCATTCCCAGTCTGGCTCGAGCGCTTTCGCGATTTGCTGCACGCAGGGGGTCGTGACCCCGAACATCGTCAAGCCGACCGCGGGCGGGCCGGCAGGGCTGCGCGTGTTGCGCGCCGCCTCCCGCTCGGCGAGCCGCGCCTTCACCATGCCGATCAGCGCCTGCGCGCCGTTCGCCAGCACCTGCCGCGAGATGCGGTTCAAGCCCTGCACGTCGGTCACCGAATACATCATCGTGATGTCGCTCGGGCCGACGTAGCGGCCGACATCGCCGGAGGCGACCGACGAGACGAGCACTTTGGGCGTCCCGATCGGCAACGCCCGCATGGCCGGCGCGACAATCGAAGCGCCGCCCGATCCTCCCGCGCTGATGATCCCGGCGATGTCGCCCTGGCGGCGGATCCAGGCCTCGAAAGCCTCCGCCATCGCGGCGACCGAAGCCCCGCGCTCGCTGCCGAAGACGGCGGAGCCTCCACGCCCGTGGTTGAGCGCGACCTCCTGCGCCGTCACGTCGCAGGTCGCGAGCTTGCCGCTGGTCGAGACGTCGAGGAGCCTTGTCCTCAGGCCGCTCGCCGCCACGAGATCGCGGATGAAGCGCAATTCCGGCCCCTTGGTGTCGAGCGTTCCGGCGACAATCACGACAGGCGGTCCGGACTGCGTCGCGAGCGTCGGCGCCCGTCTTTCGGCGGCTTCCTCGATGCGCGTCGCGCCGACTGACGCCGTGCGGGCGCTCGCCTCGATGCGCGCGTTGGGGACCGGCTGCGACCAGCGCGTCGGCGGCGTCGGATTGGAGACGTAGACCTTGACCGGCGCGCCGACCGGCCGCCGGGACGGCCGCTCCGCGATCGGCGTCGCCTGCGCCTCGGGTTCCGGCTGAGCCTCGCTGTGCCGCCCGACGCCAAGCAGGCGCTGCTGGAGTTCGCGGTCCGCGGCGAGACGCCGCGACTCGACGATGCGGTTGATCCGGCCGTTGACCATGATCGCCACATGGTCGGAAACCGACGTCGCGACGCCGATATTCTGCTCGATGACGAGAATGGCGATGTCGCTCTCCGCGCCGAGGCGAACCAGCATCTCTTCGACCTGAGCGACGATGACCGGGGCGAGCCCCTCCGTCGGCTCGTCCATGATCAGAAGATGCGGATTGGTCACGAGCGCGCGCGCGATCGCCAGCATCTGCTGCTCGCCGCCGGAGAGTTGCGCGCCGCCATTGTCCTTGCGTTCGGCGAGGCGCGGAAACGCGTCGTACACGCGCTCGATCGTCCATGCTCCCTGCCGGCCGGCTGCGACCATGCGAAGATGCTCATCGACCGTCAGCGATCGCCAGAGTCGGCGTCCCTGCGGCACGTAGCCGATCCCGTGGCGCGCGATCTGAGCCGGCGGCAAGCCTATGAGATCATGACCCCGCATACGCACCGACCCGCTCGAGGCGGGCGTCAGGCCCATGATCGTCTTGCACAGCGTCGTCTTGCCCATGCCGTTGCGGCCGACAAGCGAAAGCACGCCGTGCTCGAGCGTGAGATCGACGCCCTGAAGCGCGTGCGAGCGCCCGTAATAGACATTGAGCCCCCTGATCTGGAGCATCGCGGCCGTCTCGGGGCGGCGCGGTTCAGCCATGCCCACCTCCGAGATAAAGCTCCTGAACTTCCGGGTCGGATTCGATCTCCTGCGGCGCTCCTTCCTTGAAGATCCGGCCGTTGTGCATCATCGTCACGCTTTCAACGACGCGAAGCGCGACGTCCATGTCGTGCTCGATGACGATGTAGCCGATATGGCTCGGAAGCGCGGACAGGATTTCGACGAGGTCGGCGCGTTCGGTCGGCGAAAGTCCGGCGGCTGGCTCGTCGAACAGGATGAAGCGCGGCGCGCCAGCGAGAGCAAGCGCGATCTCGAGCTGGCGCTGTTGTCCATAGGCGAGCTCCGCCACCCGCCTCGATCTGACGGGCGTCAGATGTACCGCCTGCACGAGGTCTTCGGCGGCATGCAGGAGCGCTTCGTTGCGGCCCGGCCGAAGCATCGCGTAGCGGCCGCGTGTGACGCCGCGACAGGCGAGGTAGACGTTGTCGAGGACGCTCAAGCCCGGAAACAGGGCAGAAATCTGGTAGGTTCGTCTGAGGCCGCGGCGAACGCGCTCATGAGGCGGAAACGAGGTGACGTCCTCGCCGAAGAAACGAATCGTGCCGGACGAGGGCAGGAAGTCGCCGGTGATGCAGTTGAAGAGCGTCGTCTTGCCGGCGCCGTTCGAGCCGAGCACCGCGCGCCTCTCGCCGGACCGGACCGTCAAGGTGACGTCGATCAGCGCCGCGAGCGCGCCGAACAAGCGCGTCACGCCGCGCAACTCCAAGGCGTTTCCGGCCCCGACGGCGGAGAGACGCTGCGCGACGCTATCCACGGCCGCCGCCTTGCGCAGGCGCATGGCCCTGTCGGCGATCGCGCCACCGCGCCCAAAGCCCGATCACCCCGTCCGGCGAGAAGAAAACGATCGCGAGAAACCCGAGGCCGATCAGGAGCCGGAAGCGATTGCCGTCGAGACCCACGCTGACCAGGATGTCGAGGGCGAAGGTTTTCAGGACTGCGTAGATCAAGGCGCCGATGAAGGGACCGATCGGGTTGCCGATCCCGCCGACGACCGCGATGACGAGGATGTCGATCGCCGCCGAGACGCTAACCGTTCCGGGCGCGATCTCGCCGTTGCTCCACACGAGTAGGATGCCGCCTAGCCCCGCGATGAGCGCAGCGAACACATAGGCCGCCACGCGATGCGCGTTGACGTTAAATCCGAGCGCCGCCATGCGACGCGGATTGTCGCGAATGCCCTGGAGCGCCAGTCCGAAGGGCGCGCGAGCGACATACGCGACCGCAAAGCAGCATAGCGCCGCGACCCCGAGCGACAGGTAGTAGAAGGCAATGGGCTGGCGCCAGTCGACAGCCAGAAACTGGGGCGTCGGAATGCTGTTGATGCCGGTGTGGCCGTTGAAGATCGCATAATTCTCGTTGGTGAAATAGAAGAACGCCGCCGCGATCGCCAGCGTGATCATGATCGTGTAGATGCCGGCGGTTCGAACGGCGAGCGCGCCAATGATCGCGCCGAAAATCATCGCCAGAATGAGGGCCATCGGCACGGCAAGCCACCACGGCCAGCCGAGGCTGATCCCCTGGACGCCGTGCACGCCGAAGATCGCGACCATGTAGCCGGCGAACCCAGCGATCGTCATCTGCGCAAGACTGACCATGCCGCCGTATCCGGCGAGAAACATTAGGCTCAGCGCGATTGAGCCGAGGATGAAAGACCAGGCGAAGATCTGAAATAGCACGAATTCGTTGGCGATCGCCGGCGTGATGACGAGGACGACCGCGGCGAGCGCCGCAACCAAATGGATGCGCTGGATCCACTCTGTCAGCCCCGCATTCGCGGCGCCGGATCGGGTCCCGCTCTCCGCCAGCGCCATCGCCTAGCGTCCCACGAGCAGGCCCTGCGGCCGCACGGCCAGCACGAGCACCATGATGAGAAACGTCAATACGATCGCGTATGTCGGGAAATAGGCCAGGCCAATCTGCTCGGCGAGGCCGATGATGACGGCGCCCAACGCCGCGCCTGGAATCGATCCCATGCCGCCGACGATCACGACGATCAGCGAAGCGAGCAGAAAGCGGGTGTCCTCTCCCGGCGAAAGCGATTGGAATGTGCCGCCGACGACGCCCGCCATACCCGCAAGGCCTGCTCCGAAAGCAAAGACGATCACGAACACAAGCTGAATGCGCACGCCCATCGCCGACAGGATGTCGCGATCATCGACTCCGGCGCGCACGATCATGCCGATGCGTGTGCGGTTGAGAACCAGCCATATCGCAAGACCGATGACGACGGACGCGGCGAAGATGACAAGACGCACGATCGGGTAGGAAAGATAGACGGCCTCGCCCGACGACTTGACGGCCGTGATCAAAGGAAGCTCGACCGGTCCGCGCAGCCAGGCGGGCGTCTGGATCTGCCAGGAGTTTCCGCCGAAAGCCCACAACATCAAGTCGGCAAGCACGATCGAGATGCCGATCGTGACGAGCGTCTGCCGTAGATCCTGCCCCTCCATGCGACGGAAGACAGCGACCTGAAGGACGATCCCGAGCAGCGCGGCGACGACGAAGGCGACGACGAAGCTGAAGAGCCAGGAGCCGGTCGCGTCGACCGTCATGTAGCCGAAATAGCCGCCGAGCAGGTAAATCGAGCCGTGCGCCAGATTGACGTTGCGCATGAGGCCGAAGATCAGCGTGAATCCGCTTGCGACCAGGAAGTAGAGGCCGCCGAGCGTGATCCCGTTGAAGGTCGCGTTGAGAAAGAGCTTCTTCCTACCGAAAACCTCCTCGAAACCGGGCGGCCACGGCGCGAAGACGAGCCAGATCAAAGCAACCGCTGCGATGATGATGACAAGAGACCAGACGGGATGGCGTCCGATGAAGTCGTTCATGCGCCAGTTCTCTCGAACGAAGCGGGCGCGGAAATGGGCCGCGCCCCGATGCCGCGCCTTGCAGACCCCAACGCTTTGAACCAATTCAGCATTCCTCCGACCGCCCTCCCCTGTTCGCGGGCCCGCTCGTTGTTAAGTTTCCGACGTCGGCAATCTATCGGGGCTTTCGACCGAGGATTTGATCGTCAGTATGTTTTCCGTGCTTCACCGCCGTCCAGAGGCCAACCCCTAGAGAATATGGACCGCCCGCCTGTAGTCCGTCGGCGCCATGCCGACATTGGCGGCGAAGAACTTCGTGAAGCCGCTTTGCGACGAGAAGCCGAGGTCAAATCCGATCTCCGCGACAGGGACCTCGCTGGACACGAGCTTGTCCAACGCCCGCTCCATCAAGATCGTGTTCAAAAAGAGGTTCGGCGTCAGGCCGGTCTGGGTGCGAAAGAGCTTGTAAAAGTGCGGGCGCGACAGACCCGATTCGCGCGCGACAGCATCGAGCTCGATGTCCGCGCCGGGCGCCTCCTCCATCAGTCGAATAGACCTGCGCACACGAAAGTCGGTAACGCCATCGAGCGCGCGCCGTTCGGTGCGTCCGTCGACCTGTCGCCACGATTCCTCATAGCAGGCGTCGATCAGGCTGCGCCATTCGCCGTCGAGTTCGCCGAGGCGCTCGCCCGCGCAGATCATCGCGGCCGCGCGGCGGACCTGTCGATCAATGCTGGGCGTGCGGGCGATCAGCGGGTTGCCGAAGCAGAGCTTCGCGCCGCCGGGAGCAAACCATTCGCAATTGACGTAGAAAACCAGGAACAGGGCGCCAGCTTCCAGGTCGGAGGGGACGAAATTGTGCGGTTCCCAAGGGCTCACCGCCACGACAAACTCGCTTGCGACCGGACAGGCCTTGCCGTCGACGTCGATTTGGCCGTCGGAACCGCCGACGTGGAAAATCAGATGTCCTTCGCGGTGAGCGTGGACATTGAACGGCCGATTGAGCTGATAAAGCGTGGCGCGACCAAACCGGCCGTGAAAGACGGCGATCGCCCGGCTCATGACATCCCTCCCCCGACTTTCTCCTTTTCGTCTCGATAGACTTCAACACCCGGAGACGGAAAGCAAGCGACCGCCGCCGCTTCGGGCGTCAACCTCAGGCCGCGAGGGAACCGGACGCGCGCCCGCGCCCGCGCCCGGCCCCCGAATTGGTCGCCTCAATACTTCTTGCATTCCGGATTGGTCCGGCTCGGCGGCCCGATCTTGACGAAAACGTCTCTCGGGTAGCCTAGCGTCTGGTGCACGTCGGGAACGACCTTGACGACCCTGCTGACGAGGTTGCCGCCGCTGTCCTCGACCACCTCGGTGACAAAATTCGTCCCGATCGCCTGCCGGTCCTCATCGAGGCTGATCTTGCCGTTCGGGGCGTCGATCGTCAACGAAGCGAGCGTCGCCTTGAACTTCGACTGATTGTCGCTGAGATCGCCGTTGACCTTGTTCAAGGCCTCGTACATCGCCATCGCGGCGCCGTAATAATTGGTCGCCAGCAACCCCGGGCTCGGCAAACGCTTATCGGCCGGAGTGGCCTCCTGATAAAGCTTCACGAACGCCTTCCAGCGCGGATCGTCCCAGGTGTCGGCCATGCCGCTGGCTGCGATCGTGCCGATCATCGCCCGCTTCGCGTCGCCCTTCGCCGATAGTACGGTCTGGTCGACCATGATCGAGCCGCCGAGCAGGTGGGCCTTGCCGCCGGCCTGCTGATACTGGTTGAGGAAATTGATGGCGTCGGCGCCGCCGAGGCCGAGGTAGATCGCATCGACATCATCCGGCAGCGCCGCGATGGTCGAAGCGAAATCCTTCGTCCCGAGCGGCACCCACTGACAACTCGTCACCTGGCCGCCGAAACGGCAGAAGTCGAGCACGAGGCCCATGACTTGCGTATAGACGAAGGAATAGTCCTCGCCGACGGTGGCGATCTTCCGATAGCCCTTCTGGTTGTAGGCGTAGTCGCCCAGACCCACCTGCCACTGCGCCCCGTCCATGTTCCAGCGGAAGAAATTCGGCGAGGGGTCGGGGAACGTGGTCTCCTGCGCGCCTGAGGCCGCGTTGATGAAGGTCAGCTCCGGATGGGTTCTCGAGAAGTTCTTGACCGCAATGCCCTCGTCGCCGGACAGCGGGGAGATCAGAATCTGCACATGGTCCTGATCGATCAGCTTGCGCACCGCGCGGACCGCCGAGTCCGGCGTCGCGTCGGTCGAGGCGATCACGAATTCCAATTCCTTGCCGCCGACCTTCGTACCATATTTTTTCTCCGCGGCGTTGAGGCCGGCGATGCCGTCGACGCCAAGCACCGTGTACGTGCCTTCGAGCGTCGCAGTCACGCCGACCTTGATCTTGTCCTCAGCGTGAGCCGCTCCCGACAGCATGAGGCAGGCGAGCGCCGCGGCGCCGATGCCAACTTTCACCATTTGCATCCTCCCGATTGATGTAGCCCGCGCGTTCTTTGGCGCGCGCGAAGTCCGCTATTGCTCCGGCTCCTCCCGATGCGCCCGTTCGGGTGCAGCCGAGACGCATTCAACACTATCGGATGAGGATCGTCGAGCGCCGCGCGGGCGCCATCCGGAGTTTGCTTACAGTCTCTTTTTTTCTGCTGCGGCGCCGGATAGGCGCCCCGCTGGTAAGTCCATCGCCTTCGGAAGAAGGGAAAAGCGACATCGCATCAATAGGACGCGGCTACCAGAAGTTGCGCAGCCAAGCCGAAGCCGAGCGCGACCAAGAGCAGCACGCCGAGACGGGCAAACATTTCCAGAGGCGCGGGCGGCTCATGGTCGCTCGAGGCAGAAAACGCCGAAGCGCCGACTTGGCGTTCTCCGACTTGCCCGCCGTTCTTCGCTTCCGGAGGGAACATGCGCATCCGATCAAACTCCGTATCGTCCCTGCGCATGCATATTTGTTGTCGCCGCCATAAGCATTCGAGAGGGAAAGCGCAGCTTTGACGTAAGGATCCAATAAAGAGGGGCACGCCCGCCGCCTTAACCTCCTGGACGTTCACGCCTAGAACTCGACGCGGTCCCCGCCTTTCAGGCCCAGAGAGGCGCGCGCTTCATCCGGCGTCGCCAGTTCCAGCCCAAGTTCTTCAACCAGCCGGCGCGCCTTGGCGACCTGGTCGGCGTTCGATTGCGCGAGGCGCCCGGGACCGATCCAGAGCGAATCTTCGAGCCCGACCCGAATGTTGCCGCCGAGCGCCACAGCCTGCGCGGCGACCGCGAACTGGTTGCGCCCGGCGCCCAGGACCGACCAGTGGTAGTCGCTCCCGAACAGCCGGTCGGCGGTGCGGCGCATGTGCATCACGTCCTCCGGATGCGGGCCGATCCCGCCGAGGATGCCGAACACGCTCTGGACGAAGAACGGCGGCCTGACCAGGCCCCGGTCGACGAAATGCGCGAGCGTATAGAGATGGCCGATGTCGTAGCACTCTATCTCGAAGCGCGTGCCATTGTCGGCGCAGGTCGTGAGAATCCGCTCGATGTCGGCGAAGGTGTTCTTGAAGATGCGGTCCCTCGAACTCTCGAGATAGGGCCGCTCCCAATCGTGGCGGAAGTCCTTGAAGCGCTCGAGCATGGGATAGAGGCCGAAGTTCATCGAGCCCATGTTGAGCGAGGCGACTTCGGGCTTGAACAAGGCGACGGGCCTGAGCCGTTCCTCGATAGTCATCGTCGACGCTCCGCCGGTCGTGATGTTGACCACGCAATTCGAGCGTTGCTTGATGACTTTGAGGAACGCAGCGAAGCGCTCGGGCGACTGGTCGGGCCGGCCATCCGCCGGGTCGCGCGCATGCAGGTGCACGATCGCTGCGCCCGCCGCCGCGGCGCCGATCGCGGCTTCGGCAATCTCCTCCGCGGTCACCGGCAGATGCGGCGACATCGACGGCGTGTGAATCGAGCCCGTGACGGCGCAGGTGACAATGACTTTGCGCGAACCCATGCGATCAACTCGGCAGTTGACCCAACCACGCTTTCCGGCGGCGGGCGGTTCAACCTCGCCGATCAAGCCAGTAAGCGCAAGTCCGGCGACGACGGCCGTCTCATCAATGACATCCGCGAACTTGAGTCTTCGGCTTCGACGTGCCACTAGGGTCGGAATTCGGCGGGTCAACGATGCGGCGACGGCGCATCCGGGATGACGCAGGATTCAGACAGGCGACAGGAGACACCAAGGATGAAAAGGATAGGACTCATTGCCGGGGCGTTGGTCCTGGCGTCGAGCGCGGCGCACGCCCAGGTCGAATTGAAGACCTACGCCGACGCGAACGGCAATCTCGACGTTCAAAAGCTTACCTGCGCGCAGTTGGCCGGCACCTTCCAGGAAGACGCAGACTTCATGACGGTTTGGTACAGCGGCTGGTACAACGGGTTGGCGAACTTCAGCAAGCTGAAGGTCGATCGCGCCAAGGAGCTGGAGCATCGCGTCATCGTCTATTGCAAAGCCCATCCGGGCACGAAGGTCATCACCGCAATGGACATCAACATCAAGCAAATGCGCAAGGAAGCCGGCATCAAGGTCAACGACGAACAATAGCCGGCCTCAGGTGGCGCAGGGCTCTGGGAAGCAGGTGCGATCCGAACGATCGGCCGGCCCCGCATAATTCGGTATCAGAAAAGAGAGAAAAGCATGGTTGCCTCAAACACAGGAAATATCGGCGCGCGATCTCATGCGCTCGCTCGGGTCGATTTGCGCGTAGGCCTTCTCGCCGCGGCGGCGCTCGTTGCATCGGTCTCGGCGTCCCAGGCGCAGGTCGAGTTGAAGACCTACACCGACGCAAAAGGCTACCTCGACGTGCGGGCGTTGACCTGCGCCCAGCTTGCCAATACCTTCCAGGAGGACGCCAATTTCCTTGGAACATGGTACAGCGGCTGGTGGAACGGTCATCTGAAGAGACATTCCATCAACATCGACCGAGCCAAGGAAGGCATTCACGAGGTCATCGTCTATTGCAAGGCCAACCCGGACAAGAAGGTCGTCGACGCCGTCGACGACTTCGTGAAGAAGGTGCGGGCGAACGGCCAGTAGTCCGCCAGGGTTTCCGTGTCGCCCGCCGTGGCGTCGGACTGATTGTCGAGCATGCGGATTCCGCGTCGGCGGCCGGCGGCGTTGGGACCGCAGACCGTCACGCACGTTGGTCTGGATCTGGCGAAACGAGTTTTTCAGGTTCACGCCGTCGACGCGAAAGGCGAGATCGTGGCAGCGCGCAAGCTCGCGCTAATGCGCCACCGGGCGCGCGAGCTTTTGGCTGGGCGCACCTCGCTTCTCAACGGCTTGCGCGGGCACATGGCCGAGATCGGCGTCGTCGCGCGCCGCAAGGGCACGAGCCACGCCTATGAGCTGAAGCGGCTGGTCGCCAACGGCTTCGACGACAACTGCGAGATCGTGATCCCGATTGCATGCGCGCCGCGCTGCGTCCGCTCGTCGGCCAGATCGGCGCGCTCGATGAGGCGATCGACGAGGAGATCGCAGCGTCGGTCAAGGCCGACGAGACGGCCGGGCGGTTGATGACCTATTCCCGGCGGCCGGGTTACGCTTCGGATTACTCATCGTCAGCCAGAAGTCGCGCTTGAAATGTGCGTAAGCCGCGGCGCAATCGGACCTGTTCGCTGCCCCAAGGGAGACCGGCTTCCTGAGCCCGCAGAACGCTACGAACGACGTCACGAATCTGCATGGCTCGCCGGAATGCCGTCCGAGCCTTTGGCGTTTCGGATCTGGCGCGCCAAGACGAGCAACTCGAAATATCAGCGCCGCCAACGTCGTTACTACCAGCGCGGCGGCGGGAAGGCGGACCCAAAGCATGAAGGACGCGAGCGGCGGTGTTGGCTCCTCGCTCGCTGCGAGAGGACGCGTTTTTGAGACGCCCTGCCTCACTCGCTACGGCAGGATGCTCCGGCCAGCGCTATCGACGCAGGATTCATTTGACCTTGACAGGCAACCGTATTTAAGCAACGCTTAGATCGATCGCGGGGGCGCTCGTTATCGGAGGCGGACGCCATGGCCGCAGATGCGATGGATGCAAAGTTGAGGACCGCGCGGTTCTCAGCGGACACATTCTCTGGCTTGCTGTTGGTCAGTGGCGCAGCAGCGCTCTTTGCCGGGACGCTCTTCTATGCTCGTTTGACGCCCGCGCTCGGCCTGCCAGCTTTGCCGGCCGAACGAGCCCAAGCGCTCGCCGACGCGTTATCCTTTGGCTCGGAAAGGCTTGCGCTCGCTGGAGGCTGGGCGTTCTGCGGGGATTGTCTGCTGCTTGCCGCGTGCATCGTTTTGGCGCGCCGTCGGCCAGGACGAATGACAGATCTGGCTTCCGCCGGCTGGGCCTTGATGGCGGTCAGCGTTGCGACAGCAATGGTGTTCGACTCCATGACCGCGGCGCTCTTCTGGCCCTTGGCGAATGGCTCCGACGCTGCGCCTTTCCTGGCGTTCAAGGCGTGGTTCGACTTCCTGTTCGCCGCCGGAAACGCGCCGTACGGCGCGGGCTTCATCGCGGTTCTATGGGCCGACTCCCACAGCGGCTCGCCCCTATTGCCAAAGCCTCTTGCGTATTTCGGCATAGCCGTGGGCGCCGCAGCGGCGATCAGCGGCCTTGGCTATATCTCGAATCTGTTGCATGCGCCCCCCGTCATTGGGCTCTCCGTCACCTTCGGATGCGTGGTCCTGGCCGTGCTCGGCGTCCAAATCATCCGGGATGATCGGCCGATCGCCTCGGGCATCGAGAGTTGAAGCGGCTCACAGATCTCGACAGCGAGCTCCGTTTAGCTGCGCGATATCCGTTGCGCTAACTTTCGGCGATGCGCGCGAAGGCCAACAAGAACTATCACCATGGAAGTCTCAGGCGCGCGCTGATCGAGGCCGCAGTTGAGACAATCTCCAAACGCGGGATCGACGGGCTGAACCTGCGCGAGTTGGCGGCTCGCGTCGGCGTATCTTCCGGGGCGCCCTACCATCACTTCCCCAACCGGGAGGAACTCCTCGTTGCTATCGCTGACGAAGGATTCCGACGATTGGGTGAAGAGCTGATCGCGGAGCGCGATGCGGCGCCTACCCGCGCCGGGGCTCGCCTGGAAGCGCTCGGTCGCGCTTATTTGCGCTTTGCAATCTCTAATCCAGGCTATTTCCGCGTGATGTTCCATGGCGACGCCAGTTCATCCGGGCCGACAGAGTCAGGTCTCCGCGCGTTCCAACTCCTGAGGGACGCGGTCTCGGCTTGCCAGGACGAGGGAACGGCGCCGCGCGGCGACCCAGCGCCGCTGGTCATCATCGCGTGGTCGGCGGTTCACGGATTCGCGACGCTATGGGTCGACGGCGCGTTGCCGTTCGAGGGCATGAATCCGGATGAAATGGCGCCGGAAATCGGACGCCTGGTCGCAGGCATGTTCGCGGCTTTGGCTCGCGACGTTCGCGACGCTGGGCTTGACCCTGCCAGGTCGTCCTGACTCGAACGGCCTTTGCCTTTTCGTAGCCCGGGCCGGGCTCGAAATCCATCCTCTACCGCACCAGCACGTTGCGGAACTGCCACGGGTCGCTCTCGTCAATGTCTTCGGGGAAGAGGCCTGGGCGGTTCTCGAGCGGGGTCCAATTCGTGTACACGCCGACGATCGGGCCGAGATAGGGCGACTGCACTTCGAGGCAGCGACGGAAGTCCATCTCATCGGCCTCCACGATGCCGGCGTTCGGGTTTTCCAGCGCCCACACCATGCCGGCGAGAACCGCCGACGTCACCTGCATGCCGGTCGCGTTCTGGTAAGGCGCAAGCGCGCGCGTCTCCTCGACCGAAAGCTGCGAACCGTACCAATAGGCGTTGCGCCCATGCCCGTAGACGAGCACGCCGAGCTCGTCGATCCCATCGACGATCTCGACCTCGCCGAGGATGTGGTGGGCCTTCTGGATCTCGCCGGCGCGGCCGAAAAGCTCGTGCAGCGACAGGACCGCGTCGTCGCAGGGGTGATAGGCGTAGTGGCAGGTCGGCCGGTAGACGGCCGCGCCCTTGTCGTCGCGGACCGTGTAGTAGTCGGCGATCGAGATCGACTCGTTGTGGGTGACGAGGAAGCCGAATTGCCCCCGCGCGGTCGGCGTCCACGAGCGCACGCGCGTGTTGGCGCCGGGCTGATTGAGGTAGATCGCCGCGCCGCAGCCCTCCTTGTGGAAGCCCGCGTTCGGCGGCACCCATTTCTCGTGCGTGCCCCAGCCGAGCTCGGCGGGCTGCATGCCCTCGGACAAGAAGCCCTCGATCGACCAGGTGTTGACGAACACGTTGCGCGGCTTCGAGTTCTTTGACCGCTGCGTGTCGCGCTCGGCGATGTGCATCCCCTTGACGCCGAGGCGCTGGGCGAGCCGCCCCCATTCCTCGCGCGACTTCGGCTCGCCGCCCTTGTCGCCGAGGTCGGTTCCGAGATTGAGGAGCGCCTGCTTGACGAACCAGGAGACCATGCCGGGGTTGGCGCCGCAGCATGAGACCGCGGTCGAGCCGCCCGGGTTCTTGCGTCGCTCCTCCATCACCGTCTCGCGCAACGCGTAATTCGTGCGCGCCTCGTTGCCGCGCGCCTTGTCGTAATAGAAGCCCGGCCACGGTTCGACGACGGTGTCGACGTAGAGCGCGCCGATCTTCCGGCAAAAGCGCATGATGTCGAGCGAGGACGTGTCAACCGAGAGGTTGACGCAGAAGCCCTGGCCTTCGCCCGCGGTCAGGTATTTTTTGAGCACGTCGCGATAGTTGTCGTGCGTGAGGCCGAGATGGACGAAGCGGACGCCGCGCTCGTCCAGGAGCTTGCGATCGGAGTCGTTCGGATCGATGACGACGAAGCGTTCCTGGTCGAAATCGAAATGGCGTTCGATCAGCGGCAGGGTCCCCTTGCCGATCGACCCGAAGCCGATCATCACGATTGGGCCGTCGATGCGCCCATAGCGGGGCCAATGCGGCATGGCGTCGTTTCTCCTTCGGGAACAATCGACGCCGAGCGTCTTCGAGCGCTTAAAGCCACGCCTTATGAGGCCCGTCAATAGAGCGCGAAGCGGAGATTTTGTCGCGAAACCGTCACGTGCGGCTGGCTCGGCCCAGCCGCACGTGAAGCCATGCCGCCTCGACTTCGCCGAGCCAAAGCCGCTTGACGAGGGCTCCCTTTCGAGTGACTGTCTGTCGGTTCAGGCTCTCTGACTGGATGCTAGCGAGAGCATCCTTTGGCGGATGGACAGTCTGCCCCGGTGGGGTCCAGCAGATGTCCTCCACGCCCTGACCTCGAAATTGCGTCGCTGCGCCAAGGTCCGTCCAAAACCGCATCCACCCCACCAAGCGAGAGGGAGGCGTTGAAAATGGACAGCAAAAGCATTCCGGTAATTGTGATTGTTGCGACGTCGATCGCCGTCTTGGGCAGCAGGGCCATTTCCGCGCAGGACAAGTACGCCTTGCAAGTGCCCGGTGGTCTCGCCTTCTCCGAGTTCAGGGGGTACGAAGACTGGCAGACTGTCGCCGTCAGTCAGAATGGGCATATGATCGAAACGATCCTCGGCAATCCCGCGATGATCGAGGCCTACAAGGCGGGCATTCCTGGCAATGGCAAGCCGTTCCCCGACGGCGCCAGGATGGCGAAGATCCATTGGACCGCAAAGAAGGCTGACGACGAGCCTGGCGAGCCGCTGGTGCCGGGCGCCTTGCATGACGTGGACTTCATGGCGAAGGACAGCAAGAGGTTCGCGGACAGCGGCGGGTGGGGATGGGCCGAGTTCGAGTATGACCCCGCGTCCGATGCGTTCAGGCCCGGCAACGAAAATGACTCGCCGCCGCAGGCGAATGACGCAAAGTGCGGGTTTGCATGCCACACGATTGTGGCGGCAAAAGATTACGTTTTCACGGCCTACCCGAAGCGATGAAGGCGCCGCTGGCTTCGGCACGGACGAAAATGCGTGCAAATTCGCCCAAAGCGAGATCAACGGTTGGCGCCAGCCACTTTCCCTTAGGACTTAGCCCTTGTGGCGCCATCCGAACCAGCCGTCGAGGCCGAGCAGACGATCGAGCGAAATGGCGCCGGGGCCGAAGGTCATAATCGCGAGCGCCATCGCGGCCCACGGCAGATGGAAATTGGCCCATCCGTCGGGATAGGTGAGCTGGATGACGGCGGTCATGCAGAGGAGGCCAAGCGCGGCGTAACGCGTCAGGAAGCCGAAGGCGAGCAGGATCGGCAGGACAATCTCGGCCGTGCTCGCCATCGTCGCCACAAGTTCCGGCTGCGGGAACGGGATTTCCTGGCCAAAGAGATGAAGCTTGTACTCGTCGGAGAACAGCACTTTTGTCCCGAACGAGAGCGTGAACCAGCTGTCCCATCGCGTCAGCCCCGAGGCGAAGAAGGGCCGCGCCAGGGTCAGGCGCAGGACAAGCATGGCGAGCGAAGCCGGAACCAGTCCGAAGAGCCAATTCGTGAAGCGGGCGATCGGATTGGCAAAGGCGTGCTCGATGGTCGAGGCGGGATAGTATCTCATGAACCGTCTCCGGGGATGATTGCGGCGATTGCGCCGGCTTCGAGGAGGCCGACGACATGCGTTCCGAAATCCTCAGCGTCGGACAGCGTCCCAGCGGCCTCGGCCAAGGTCACTCCGTCGCGAAGGCGGCTCACGAACCCGTAGCCCTGCGGCGGCAGAATACGAACGATAACGTCTGCATCCGGACGGGTGACGAGCACATCTTCCGGTTGCTGCGGCGGAGTAGCGCGTTCCGCGCCACCCTGATGCGACGCCCAGATCGACGCGGCCGGCGTAGCGAAGGAAAGGATCCGCGCAGCCGGGTGAAACTCGACCCGCGCCCCGGCGAGCGCAGCCGGATCGACACCGGCCAGGTCCGACACCGGAACGATGGGCGCCTCCGCCGCGTGGTAGGAATCGACCCAGGCGTTCTCCAACAGAGCGACCTCGGCGAGAAATAGCAGATCGGGTGGCCCGGCCTGGCCCGCCAGAAAGTCGGGAAAGCGGTTTCCGTAGGCGATCATCACCGGGGAGCGCGGCTTCTCGATTCTGACAAAGGCGCGCGCCAGCGCTCGGAACGCGTCGGACCCGACAATTCGGCGCGTGATCGGGTATCGCGCCTCCAAAGCTCCGATAAGCCCGACCGCGATGTTGTTGCGATAGACCGAAAAGCGCCGCACGTCGGGCGCGGCGAGCCGGCCTCGCGTTTGAGGCGGCGCGGGCGCCGCAGGCTCGGCGAGCGCGGCTGCGAAGGCGGCGATCGTCGTCTCAAACGGCATCGACCGGCTCCGACCTGAGCTCGACGGCCTCGCGCATCGCGCGCCCCGCGCGGCGCGCCTCGGCGAAGAGCGCCGGCCAGGCCGGCACGTCGTTGTCCCATTCGATGAGGGTCGGGATCGGCCCCATCCGGCGCATCGCGTCCGCGTAGAGCGCCCAGACGGCGTCGCGGACCGGCAAATCGTGCGCGTCGATGAGGAGCGGCAGGCCTGCGTCATCGCGATCGTCTGCGTAACCGGCAAGGTGGATTTCGCCGACCGCGCGAAGCGGGAAGTCCGCGAGATAGTGAAAGGGATCGCGGCCGTGGTTGGTCGCGCTGACGAAGACGTTGTTGACGTCGAGCAGGAGGCCGCAGCCGGTCCGCCGCACGATTTCCGCCAGGAATTCCGTCTCGGCGAACGCCGTCTCGGCGAACGCAACATAGGTCGACGGGTTTTCGAGCAGGATCGTCCGGCCGAGCGCGCTCTGGACGGTGTCAATATGCTCGGAGACGCGGGCCAGCGTCTCTTCGGTGTAGGGCAGCGGCAGAAGATCGTTGAGGAACGCGCCCTCGTGGGTCGACCACGCCAGATGCTCGGAAACGAGGGCGGGCTGATAGCGCTCGACGACTTGAGCGAGTCGCGTGAGATGCGCGTGATCGAGCGGTCCCGGCGAGCCGATCGACAGTCCGACGCCGTGCACGGAAAGCGGATAAAGCTCGCTGATCGCCGCGAGGCGCCGATGCGGCGGCCCGCCGGCGCCCATGTAGTTTTCCGCGTGGACTTCGAAGAAGCCGAGGTCCGGGCGCGTCTCCATGACGGCGTCGAAATGCTCCGCCTTGAACCCGACGCCAACGGACTTGGGCTCCAGGACGCGCGAGCGGGGTGTGGTCACGGCAATTCTCCGGGTTGGGTGGATGCGGGTCGCCGACGTCTTCGCGGCTCCGACAAGGCATGTTACACGTGACGCGCCGCCAACCCACGCGCCGAAAATAATTGCCACGGACCTGTAACGCGAGCTCCAACGGAACGAAGGCCGAATGAGCGCCCCTGCGGCCGAAAGCCCCCCGGACGATCCCTGGTCAAAGATGATGGAGGCCGCGATTGCGGGCGACGAGGGCGTCTACCGGCGCCTTTTGGAGGAAATCTCCCGGTCTGTGAGGGCGATGGCGCGAGCGGCGTTCGCCCGGGCTAGGGTTGGCGACGCCGATGTCGAGGATGCGGTGCAAGAGACTTTGTTAGCGATCCATTTGAAGCGGCATACCTGGGACCCCGCCCAAAAGCTCGGCCCATGGGTGAATGCGATCTCACGACACAAGATCATCGACGCGATGCGCCGAAGGGGCGCGCGGCGCTCCGAGCCGATCGAGGATTTCGAGAATTTTCTCGCCGCGCCGGAGGAAGAGGACCCTCACGCGCTGAGCGACGCGAAAAGGCTGATGCAAGCGCTTAGCCCGCGTCAGCGGGACATCGTGCAGTCGATCTCGCTCGACGGCCAGTCAATTGCGGCGACCGCGGCGCGCCTCTCGATGAGCGAGGTCGCCGTGCGCGTCGCGCTGCACCGCGCGCTGAAGTCGCTGGGCGCCGCCTGGCGGAGGTCGGTTGCGTGAAGACCTCCGAGCTCATCGCAGCTCTTGCGGCTGACCCCATCCCCGAGCCCGTGGATATGGGGCGGCGCTTCGCTGTCGCGCTGGCCCTCGGGATCGTTGGCGCACTCGCGCTCTATGCGCTGTTTGTCGGGCCGCGACCGGATCTCGCGGCGGCTCTCAGGACCGTGCGCTTCAATCTGAAGTTCCTCGACGCGATCGCGCTCGCGCTGCCGTCGCTCATGCTGCTCTGGCGGCTCGCTCGGCCAGACGCGAGGTCCGGCGCGCTTGCGCTCTTTCTGTTCGCGCCGCTGATCCTGCTGGCGGTGGCTGTCGCGGTTGAGCTCATGGTCGTGCCTTCCGACCAGTGGCTGCAGCGGCTCATCGGCCAGAACATGCTGTACTGCACGACGATGATCCCGATGATGGCGGCCCCGATCCTCGCGGCGCTCATTTTCGCGATGCGCGCCGGCGCTCCGCAGCATCCGGGCTGGACGGGCGCGCTCGCGGGCGCGGCCTCCGCCGGCATCGCGGCGTTCCTTTACGCCACGCATTGTCCGGACAACTCGCCGCTCTTCGTCGCGACCTGGTATCCGATCGCGACCCTCGTCTGCGCCGGCGTCGGCGCGCTCGCCGGACGGCGCTATCTCGTCTGGTGAGAGCTGGGCACGCTCTACTTCTTCACAAGCGGATCGAGGGTGGCCTTCAACTGCTCGAAGGTCAGTTCGCCGCCGTAGACTTTTCCGTCGATGATAAAAGTCGGCGTGCCGGTCAGATGGACTTCGTCGCTCGCGCGTTTGGTGATCGCTACGATGGCGTCGGCAAGCTTCTGATTGTTCAGACACTCCTTGGCCTTATCCGCCGTCAGTCCGGCAGGACGCATGGCCGCAATGAGGGGTTCGAGCGGTTTGTCGACGAAAGCCCACTTGTCCTGTTCGGCGAACAGAAGTTCGTTGGCCGCAAACGCCTTGTCGTCGCCGAGGCAGCGCGCGAGAACGAAGCCTGCCACATCGAGAGTGTTGCGGGCAAATTCACGAAAAATGAAGCGCACTTTTCCGGTGTCGATGTAGTCCTTCTTCAGTTCGGGAAAGGTCTCCTTGCTGAAGGCCGCACAATGCGGGCATGTCAGCGAGCCATACTCGATCACCGGCACTCCGGAAGGATTTCCCATCGCCATTTCCGGCAGCGGGCCAGGCTGTAAAACCTTGGCCATGTCGACGGTCCCGTCGGGTTTCGGGGCGGCGTCCGCAAGAGCGTTCGGCGAGCCGAGCGCGACGGCGCAAAGAAGAGCGGCGCCGGCGATGCGGCGAATGATAGCGAATGCCACTGGGGAGGGCTCCTGAACTAAGCAAGGGGAAACCGAATGGCGCGAATTTGCCCATAAACGCGCCTCATCGGCAAGCGTGTTCCCCTCGGTGGCGTTGCTCCCGCCGCTTCCCGCTTGGCGTCGTCGCGCTGACATGTTAGCTCCCCACATTCATCGCATCGAAGAGGAGCGGGCCATGGAATATCGGCAGTTGGGCGATTCGGGTTTGAAGGTTTCCGTCCTGACGATGGGCACCATGACCTTCGGCGGCAAGGGAAACTTCGCCAAGGTCGGCAACGTCTCGCTTGAGGAGGTGAAGCGCCTCATCGACATTGTTGCCGACGCGGGTGTCAATTTCATCGATACGGCCGACGTTTATTCCGCCGGTGGTTCCGAGGAAATGATCGGCGAGGCAATGGGCGCAAAGCGCAAAGCCGGCATGCTGGTCGCCACCAAGGCGCGCTTCCCGATGGGCGACGGGCCGAACGATCGCGGCTCGTCGCGCTTGCACCTGATCCGCGAGTGCGAGGCGAGCCTGAAGCGTCTGCGCACGGACGTCATCGACCTATATCAGCTCCACCAATGGGACGGATTGACGCCGCTCGAAGAAACGATGGAGGCGCTGGATACACTCGTCCGATCCGGGAAGGTTCGCTATATCGGCTGCTCCAACTTTTCCGGCTGGCATATGATGAAGGCGATGGAGGTTGCGCGCCGGGAGCATCATATTCCCTTCGTTTGCGAGCAGATTCACTACACGCTGCAGGCGCGCGAGGCCGAATACGAGCTCCTGCCGATCGCGTTCGACCAGAAGCTCGGCGTCCTCGTCTGGAGCCCGCTCGCGGGCGGGCTGCTCTCGGGCAAACATCGGCGCAATAAGGCCGCGCCTGAAGGCACGCGCCAGTTCGCCGGATGGACCGAGCCGCCGGTGCGCGACGAGAACGCGCTCTGGAACATCGTCGATGAGCTCGTGGCGATCGGCGAGGCGCACGGCGTCTCGGCGGCGCAGATCGCGCTCGCCTGGCTCCTCGGCCGCCCGACGGTGACGTCGCTCATCATCGGCGGCCGCACGGAGGCGCAGTTCCGCGACAATCTCGCCTGCGTCAACGTCAAGCTGACGGACGAGGAGCGCGCGCGGCTCGATAAAGTGAGCCAGCCGCCGCTCATCTACCCGTACTGGCACCAGTCCTGGACCGCGAAAGACCGCCTCAATGCGGCCGATCTCGTCCTGCACGCGCCTTTCATGAAGGGGTGATCTGGATGACTGCGCGTCCAGCCGCCGGGCGCGGTCCGGCGACGCCCACCAAAGCGAGCGGCGCTGGGCGCCACGTCGATGTGACAAAGTTGTCGTATAGTGCCGTCCTTACTTTGTCTCGTCCGCGCGCATTGCTCCACTTTACTCGGGGCCCCGAAACAGAATAGTTTGAACTCTCACGCTAAAGGAAGCGCTCCGTCATGGGCGAAATTCAGCGCATCACTGTCGATCCCGGCCAATGCGGGGGTCGCCCGTGTATCCGCTCGCTGCGGATCCGGGTTAAGGACGTCCTCGACCTGCTCGCCGCAGGCGCGACGCGCCAGGAGATTCTTGAGGATTACCCGGCGCTGGAAGACGGCGATATTACCGCTGCTCTCGAATATGCCGCGCGGCAGAGCGATCATCCTGTCTTGCGCGTCGCGTGACTTCGTTCCTTGTCGACGCGCAACTTCCTCCGGCCTTGACGAGGTGGATCGCTTCGGCGGGCCACGACTGCACGCATGTCGCCGATCTGAATTTGGCGACCGCGTCGGACAACGCCATTTGGGACTATGCTGCAAGGGCGAACTTGGTCATCGCGACGAAAGACGAGGAATTTCGCGCAACGCAAATCCCTCGCGAAGGGCGGGCCGGCAATTGTCTGGATACGATGGCCAAATACGCGGCGGCGAGAACTGCTGATAAGATTTGCAGCCGCGTTTCCCGACCTATTGATTGCGTTGCAGCGCGGCGAGACGCTGGTTGAATTGTCTGAGACGAGGGTTCCTCACCCCGGCCCTCTCTCGCATGCCGGAGACGGGGCGCACCCCTTCTCCCGCTCGCGGGATAAGGTGGCGCGAAGCGCCCGATGAGGGCCTAACTAACGGCTGGACTGGATGTGGTTGCGCAGGACCGGATAGACCTGCGTCTCCCAGCGCTTGCCGTTGAAGACGCCGTAATGGCCGACGCCGGCCTGCAGGTGATGGGTCTTCATATACGGCCGCAAGCCCGAGCAGAGGTCCTGCGCCGCAAGCGTCTGTCCGGCGGCGCAGATATCGTCCCGCTCGCCCTCGACCGTCAAGAGAAACGTCTTCTTGACCGCGCGAGGCTCGATCTTGCGCCCCTTGTGCTTCATGAGGCATTGTGGCAGCAGGCAGAGCTGAAACACCTGCTCGACGGTCTCAAGATAGAAGTCCGCGCTCATGTCCATGATCGCGAAATACTCTTTGTAGAATTCGCTGATGGCGTCGGCCTTTTCGATATCTCCGGCAACTCGGTGGTGAAAGAGATCGACAAAAGACTTGGTGTGGCGCTCCGCGTTCATGCTCATGAACGCGCAGAGTTGCAGGAATCCGGGGTAGACGCGTCGGCCGGCACCCTCGAATTTATCCGGAACGATGCCGATCATGTTCGAGCGGAACCACTCGATCGGCTTTTCCTGCGCAAGCTCGTTGACCTTGGTCGGCGCGACTCGCGCGTCGATCGGCCCCGCCATCAGGGTCAGGCTCGCAGGCTGGACCGCCGCGTCATCCTGCGCGAGCACCGCAGTCGCGGCGAGAGCGGAGACCGTCGGCTGGCAGACCGCCACAATATGGCAGTCCTCGCCGATGAAGCCGACGAAGTCGATCAGGTGCTGGGTATAGTCCTGGAGCGTGAAATTGCCGTCCTCCAGCCGAACGTTGCGCGGATTGATCCAGTCGGTGATGAAGACCTGATGATCCCGCAAGAGCGTGCGGATGGTCCCGCGCAGCAGCGTCGCAAAATGGCCGGACATCGGCGCAACGAGCAGGATCTTCGGATCGTTCGCCCCGCCCTCTCGCCGAAAATGCAGCAACTGGCAGAACGGCGTCCACAGAACGCCCTTCTCTTCGACCGGGACCACCTCGTCTCGGACTTCGATGCTGTCGATGCCGTAGTCCGGTCGCGTGTGGGTGAACCCCGCGAGCGCGACGAGTTCATAGTAGGCGGCCATGCGCCGCCACGGCGGCGCGAAGGGATTGGATGACCAGGCGGTCAGGATCGAGCGCGCGTTTTCGGCGAGGGCGCGCAACTGGTCGCCGGCGTCGGCCATTTTCTGATAAGCGTCATACATCATTCGCGGCCTGCCCTGAGCCAACAACAAACAGCAAGCAATGTGCCAAGAAGGCCGCGATTCGTCTTTGGCACATCGCTTGCTTCGAGCTAAAATGAAACCCTGGCGGCGAACCGTCAAGAATCGGTAGGAATAATGTCACGCACGACGCTGTCGATCAGCAGTAAGAACTATTCGTCCTGGTCGCTGCGAGGCTGGCTGATGGCCAAGCTCGCCAAGATCGAGTTCGAGGAAGTGACCGTCGCGCCGAACGACGCCGACGCCCGGGCGGAGATTTTGCTGCTTTCGCCCTCGATCCTCGTGCCGTGCCTGACTTACAACGGCATGCGCGTATGGGACACGCTGGCGATCGGCGAGTTTCTGAACGAAATTGCGCCCAAGGCGGGCCTTCTGCCTAAAGATCAGGCGATGCGTGCGCATTGCCGCTCAATTTGCGGCGAGATGCATTCCGGCTTCGTATCGCTCAGGCAGGCGCTGCCGATGAACATCAAGGCCGAGTTTCCCAACTTCAAGATCTGGTCGAAGGCAAAAGCCGACATCGACCGCATTCTCGTCATTTGGGCCGAATGCCTCCAGGGCTACGGCGGCCCGTTTCTGTTCGGCAAGATCTGCATGGCCGACGCCATGTATGCGCCGGTGGTCAGCCGCTTCCGCACCTACGGCGTCAGGCTTGACGGCGAACTCAAGGCCTATGCGGACCGCGTGTGGGACCTGCCCGCGATCCAGGAATGGCGCGAAGCTGCGCTCGCCGAGAAGGAGGAGATCGAGGAGCTGGAGGTGGAGTTTTAGGAACTCCGGCTCGCGGGCGCTCCGGTCGGCTCGGACTTTTGACGCCGACTGTGGTCCGTCTGCGACTTGCTCGCGCCGGTGACCACGTTCCAGGCGCGGATCGCATCGTCTCAATGGCTTGCAGCGCCATTTTTTCGAGTCTCCAGCCGACCCTTGCGCTCTGGTTTCCCACTCCCAAATCGAAACCCGGCCCGGAGCCCAGCGAGCCGGTTGGGACAAGGTGGTTGGGCGTCACGCAACTGCGGCAAATTTTCCACGACCCAACAAGGCACTAATACGACGCGTGATATTTGTGTTAATCCAGTGTCCCATCAAGGGACAATCAGAAAGCACGGATCCCGCCTATTTTGGCAAGAAAATAACGGTTTTCCGGAAACCTCTTGAGACAGCACAGTCCGGTCAAAGGTTAATTTTGGGCGCTTATAGCGTTAGACGTCATGTTCGCGGGCCACCGGCGCTGGCCCGCGAACATGACGTCTAACGCTATAAGCGCCCAAATGTCGGGGCCGTTATGGCGTCAGCCTCCCGGCGGCGACCATTCTGTCGAAACACCCCCGCCTATTGCGGGATTTCAAACTCGATCGCGCGCACGATGTCCATGAACGCTATTGCGGCGGGCGACGGCGTCCGGCCGCGCTTTAAGATGAACCCGTAGTTGAGGCTGAGCCAAGGCGCGGGTTTGCGCTTCACATTTCGACGAAAATTCTTTGGTGCTTCTGCAATAGCAGGCCGACGGCCCGCTCGCCCGAAATGTCGGCGGGATACGGGCCCGCCGCGATGCGCAGTTCACCGATCTCGAGCCCCTGGGCTAGAGCGACCTCGCGCTTCAGTTCACGAAAATCGGCAACGGCCCGCTCGCCGTGGCGCAATACGATCTCGCCGAACAGCGTGGGCGCGACGCCTTGCCGATCGAACAGCGGAACGCCCAAGCGTTCCTCGATTTGCCTGAGGCTGCGGGTCAGATTGGGTTGAGACACGCCGAGCGCCTGCGCCGCCCCGACCGAAATGCCGGTGCTGCGCAAGAGCCTTCACGACATTTATCTGGCGGATAGAGTGCATTTCAATCCAGGTTACTTATCGAGAGATATCAATACTGATATTAGACTTGCCAAGTCAATTCATCATAGCGTCACGTCAGAGGTCGAGCTTGAGAAGCCCGATTTCGGACACGAACTCTGGACGCCAACCAACCGGGCCGCATCGCCGATCTGTCCGGCGGCGGAGGTGATCCGTGGTCGCGTCCCGCCGCGTCAGCGTTCCGTCGCCGGCGAATATTGAACTGGCTCTCTGAAGGCAACAGCGATGAATAGACGTGAATTATTCGTGTCCACCGCTAAGGCGACACTGGCGGCCGCCGTCCGCGGCGCAGAGTTGGCGCCCGCGGCGAACGCCGCCCTCGCCACGGCCGACCGGCGACGCCCGACCGGCGCGCGCGGCTGACGCAGCAGAAATTCCGTGAGATCAAGCTTGACAGAGCAGGAGGCCAACTGAGCGCCTGCGACAACATAGCCGCGGCCGCTGCGCCGGAGTCGCCCGGCTCTTATCGAGTACGAATTGTGTTGGAGAGAAACGATGCGCATGAATAGACGTGAGCTTGCGACCGGAGCCCTGAGCCTCGCGGCTGGGACAGCCCTAAGCTCCTTCGCGGCGGCAGAGGACGGCTTCGTGCCCTTTGAGGGGATCGACGAGTTCGCCGTCGCGACTGACGCCTACATCTACGGCTATCCGCTGGTGACGATGGAAATGACTCGAAAAGTCATCACCAACGTGCCGGCGGTTGAAGGCACGCGCGGTCCGATGGGCTAGGTGATCAACTTGCGCCAGTATCCCGACGCGACATTCACCGACGTGACCGCGCCGAACGCCGACACGCTTTATTCGATCGCTTTTTTCGATGTCGGCAAGGAGCCATGGGTCCTTAGCCTGCCCGACATGAAGGATCGCTACGCGCTCTTTCCGATGCTCGACGGCTGGACGGACGTCTTTCAGGTTCCGGGCAAACGCACGACCGGCACGGCCGCTCAGACCTACGCCATCACCGGGCCGGGATGGTCGGGCCCGCTTCCCGCAGGCGTCAAGGAGTTTAAGTCGCCGACCAGCCTCGTCTGGCTGCTCGGGCGCATCTATTGCACCGGCACGCCCGAGGACTACGCCGCCGTCCACGCGCTGCAGGATGAGATCAAGCTCGTGCCGCTCAGTTCCTACGGCAAGCCCTATACGCCGCCGCCCGGCGTGGTCGATCCCAAGATCGACATGAAGACGCCGGTGCGCGAGCAGGTGAACCGCATGGACACGGTCGAATACTTCACCCTGCTCGCCGAGCTGATGAAGACCAATCCGCCCGCACCGGCCCCGCGCGACGCCGTCTATCCGACTTCGCCGAAGGACGCCGAAGGACGCGAATATGACGGCGCCAACAAATATGTGGTCCACTTTCCCGAAGGCCAATTGCCGCCCACGCAGGGCTTCTGGTCGATCACCATGTACAACGCCAAACTCTTCTTCGTCGCCAACCCGATCAACCGCTACTCGATCAGCGCGCGGCAGGACCTCAAGCGCAACGCCGACGGATCGGCCGACCTTACGTCCAGCATGACTCGCCCGGCGCGGACAAGGAGGCGAACTGGCTCCCTGCGCCCGCAGGCAAGTTCGTCTTGATGATGCGTCTCTACTGGCCGGACGAGAGCGACCCGTCGATCCTCGACGGAACATGGATGATTCCAGCGGTGAATAAGGTTTAGTTCAATGCCCGACGGCAATCCCTCGACGCCGAATTGCGGCGCGGGCTAGCGAAAAGCTGGCGGCGCACGGTAAGGTGCGGGCGCGCCCCGTGCGGACCGGGCGCTTCGTGGCGAATAAGGCGCGGCCCGCGAGGAAACGCGGTTTCATGATTGCAACCTCAACAGGGAGACTGACATGAGCATCATCACCCGTCGTGCGCTTATGGCTTCCGGCGTCACGTTGGCCGCCGGAGCGTTTCTGTCGCCGGCCGAGGCCGCGACCGGAGCGGTATCCCTGCACATCGCCAGCGCCGGCTTCATCATCGGCGTGACCGGCGGCAACGGCACTTTGAGCTTCGGGGGACGCCAATATCCGCTGACCATCGGCGGGATCAACGCAGGCGCCTTGATCGGCGCGTCGGCGACGGACCTGATCGGCACGGCGACGCACCTCCACGCGCCGGGCGACATCGCGGGCGTCTACTCGGCCGTCGGCGCGGGCTTGTCGGTAGCTGGGGGCAGGCAGGTCGCGCAACTCACCAACGCCAACGGCGTCGTGCTGCACCTTCACGGCCGCCAGGTCGGCTTCAGCTTCTCGATCGACCTCAGCGGCATGACGATCTCGCTCGCTTAAGAGTCGATCGAGTTCTTGAAATATCTGCGCGGCGCCGGCCTCAGGACCACCACCGCGGCCGGCGGCGAGGGAGCGCGCCTTCGCTCAGCGCACCACGCAACCCTTCGGATAGCCGACGCGCTTGCAATAGACCACCGGCCCATGCACGACGGCCCTGGTCGCAGGCGCGCGCACGACGGCCGCAGTCGCAGGCGCGCGCGCCACGCAGCCCCTCGGCACGCCGGCGGTCTTGCAATAGACGATCGCGTTCGCTGGCGCGACGCTGGCGAAGATCCCGCCGACAACAAGCACCGCAAGAACCGCCTGATGCAATTTCGTCATCGTTTCCATTCCCGTTGAGGACGACCGAACCGACGACCGAGGGGACGGTCGGGAGGCGCTGCGGGTATGTCCGGTTTTTGCGCGCGGGGCAAGCCGGATTGCCTCGCGCTTGGCCACAAGCTTCGGGTCCCGGTCATGTCTCGCCCTTGACCGCCGGAGCGTGTAGCACGGACGACAGGCTTCGCCCCCGTGGCGTGGCGCGGAGAAGAATGAACGATGCGCGCGGCCTATTGCTTCACGCCGGATCGGACCTTTTTTCCACCGGCCGTGCGCGCGATCGCTTCGCTCATCGAGGCGGAGGCCGACGTGGCGCATGAAATCTTCCTCGTCTGCGAGCCAGACGACGTCGCGCCGGGCTTCGACAAGCTGCCGGCCGCTTTGCGCGAGCGCATCACGCTAAAAACCCTCGACTTCTCCCGCTTCGATTCGAAGCTCGCGGGCAAGGGGCGCTTCTCGCGCGCGGTTTTCCGCCGCCTCTTTCTCGACGAGATTCTCCCCTCTCCCATCGAGCGGATCGTCACCGTTGATTCCGACATGCTGATCGTGCGCTCCGGTCTCTCGCGCCTCGAAATCCTCGACCTCGCGGGCATGCCGCTCGCCGCCGCCTACGACATGATCTTTCTCATGGACTTCGAGGGCGACGCGCTCGCGCGACAATTTCAACGGTCGCGTCGCAGGCTCGGGCTTGCGCTCGACACGCCCTACTTCAACGCCGGCCTGATGGCGATCGACCGCGCCGCATGGCGGGCCGAGAAGCTGACGGAGCGGGTGACGAGAGCGCTGCGCGATGAGCCTCAGCGCTTTCCGTTCATGGAGCAGGATGCGCTCAACGCGACGCTGCATGGCCGCTTCGCGCCGCTCTCGCCGCGCTTGAATTTCATGGGCGATTTCTTCCTGCTCGACCTCGAGCGGGCGATTGAGCCGATCGTCCTGCATTTCGTCAACGCGCCGAAGCCATGGGAACTCGCGCTTTGGCGCGGGGAAGCGCGCTTTGCGGAAGACTATCGAGACTGGTTCGCCGCCTCCCCATGGGCCGACTGGGCGAAGACGCCGGAGGCGCCGCAATGGCGTCGGACGCGGCCGCCGCTCACGCGAATAAGGAAAGACTTCGCCCGCCGCCTGTCGGCGTTTCTCGCCGAGAAGCCGTTCATCGACGGCGCGTTGAGCTTGCGGGAGAGGACGTCGTGAGAATGCAGTTCTGGCTCATTGCGATGGCGTGCGGCTGCTTCCAGGTCATGCAGGCCATGACCAACGGCGCGGCGGCTAGGTCGGGCATCGGCGCGATCTGGGTCGGCGCCATGTCCGCGACCGTCTCCACGCTGACGCTCGTCCTCGTCGCGGTCGCGATCTATCGTCTCCCTCTTCCCGAGGCGGGCCTTCTCGAGGCGCATTGGCTGAAGGTCGTCGCCGGCGGGATGATGGGGGCGTTCATCGTTGCGGGCCTGGCTTTCGTGGCCCCCAGGCTCGGCCCGACGCAGACGTTCATTCTGTTCTTTTCCGTCATCGCGGTCACGTCGGCGCTGATCGACAGCTTCGGCCTTCTTGGCACTGAAGCCAAGCCGCTCGCGGCCCGACAGCTGATCGGCGTCGCGATCGTGGGGCTCGGCCTCGCGCTCGCCCGTTCCTAAAGCGGCAATCGTCTCCAACCGCGCGTCCAGCCCCGCTCAAGCCGCGCCGCCGACGATGACTGCAACGCCTGAGTCTCGGCGTGCGCAGCATTCAGGGACGACAAGATGAAGCTGATCGGAGCCGCCGCTTTCGCGAGCCTCGCCGCAGCGGCGCCGGCCGCCGCCGCCGACCTGTTCGGCTCCGCGCCACCCATGACGTTTCCGGCTTCGCAGGCGGCGACCGCGGTCGAGATCGGCACGAACTGGTACGTGCGCGGCGACCTCGGCGTCGGGTTCAGCAACGCGCCGACGCTCTCGGTCGTGACCCTCCCGACGCTGCCCACCGCCTGGCTTGGTTCGAACTCATCCACGGGGCCAGACGCCGGATTCGTCGGCGGCGTCGGCTTTGGCTACCGGTTCAACAGTTTTCTGCGCTTCGACGCGACTTGGGACTACTGGACAGCGCGCAACCGGAACCGCTCGATCGCCGCCATCTGCCCGTACGGCCTCACGCCAGTCCCCAACCCCAGCGTCGCCCCGCCGCTAGGCTTCCTCTACGATCCAACCAACACCTGCGCCGGCTCGACCAACCTCAACCAGCACAACAACACGGTCCTCGCCAACGCCTACGTCGACCTTGGAACTTACGGCGGGTTCACGCCCTATGTCGGCGGAGGACTTGGCGTCAACGCGAGCTCGCTGCAGGGCAGCGCGAATTTCGTCGAGACCGCGAACGGCGCCCCCTACGTCGCCAATCTCTCCAACCTGTACGGCTATCCGTCCGTCTGGGTCAATTCGGCCGGCCAGGCTCTCGTTCCGCAGCCGGCCATCGCCTTCGCCCAGCAGAACTGGAACCGTTCGATCAATTCGACGACCTACCATTTTGCCTGGGCGTTGACGGCGGGGATGAGCTTCCAGCTCACCCCGAGCGCTTCGCTCGACGTCGGATACCGCTACCTCAACGCCGGGCAGTCGAGCCTGCTTCTCACCCCCGCGACCGGCCTGACCGTTCGCCAGAACAACGTCTCGCAGCAGATTCTCTTCGGCATCCGCTACATGCTCCAGTAACGGACGCGAAAAAGTCCCGATCGCGCGCTTGACGAACCAGGGGAATTGGGCGTCCTTGCGGCGCCCTCCACCTGGACGCCAGGCCGCCAATGTTCCGGACCCTGATGACATCGCGGCGTTTCGCGCCGCTGTTCTGGTGTCAGTTCTTCTCGGCCTTCAACGACAACTTCGTCCGCAACATGCTGGCGATGCTGATCCTGTTCCGCTTCGGCGGCGAACACGGAAGCATCGAGATCCTCATCGCCACGATGATTTTCGTCCTGCCCGCGATCCCGCTGTCGGCTCTCGGCGGCGAGATCGCGGATTCGCATGACAAGGCGCTCATCGCGCGGCGCCTCAAGCTGGCGGAGATCGGGGTGCAGATGATCGCCGCCGCCGGGTTCATCTTTTCGTCGCTGACGCTGCTCTATGTCGCGCTGTTCGGCCTCGGCTGCATCGCGGCGCTGTTCGGCCCGATCAAATACGGCATCCTGCCCGATCACTTGCGGCGCGAGGAGCTCGTCTCGGGCAATGCGCTGGTCGAAGGCGCAACATTCGCGGCCATCATTCTCGGACTCGTCGTCGGCGGCTTCGCCGCCGCGAAAGGCCGCTCGGGCGCGAGCGTCGTCGCGCAGTTGATGGTGGTCGCGCTCGCCTGCTACGGCGCCTCGCGCTTCATCCCGCCGACTGGGGTCGGCGCGCCCGGCCTCAAAGTCCACAGGAATGTCCTTGCCTCGACCTGGCAGGTGATCAGCGAAGTTCGCGCCGACGACCGCCAGTGGGTCGGCGCGCTCGCCACGAGCTGGTTCTGGACGGTCGGCGCGATCATGCTTTCGCTCGTGCCCGTCATCATCAAGGCGCGCGTCGGCGGCGGGCTCGACGTCGAGATCGCCGTCAACCTCATCTTCGCCTTCGGCATCGCGGCCGGCTCGCTTATGGCGGCGGTCCTGTCGCACGGACGCATCGAGCTCGCGCCGGCGCCGTTTCTCCTTCTCATCCTCGCCGCGCTCGCGATCGACATGGGACTGGTCACCGACGCGATGGCGCCCGCCGCCCGCGAGGTCCCGGTCGGCGCGTTCTTTGCGAGCGCGATCGGCGTCCGGGTCGCGCTCGAGATTTTTTTCTTTTCCGCCGCCGCGGGCCTGTTCGTCGTGCCGATATTCGCGGCAATCCAGGCGTGGGCCGGTGAGGACCGGCGCGCACGCGTCATCGGCGCCGTCAACGCCCTCAATTACATCTGCATGGTCGGCGGAACGATCGTCACGATGATCCTTCTGCAGGTCGTGGGCCTTGGCGAACCGATGACGCTCATCGTGCTCGGCTTCGCCAACATCGCCGTCGCGATCTACCTATTCCGCCGCCTGCCCGCCAATTTCGTCGCCTTCGTGTTGCGCGTTCTCTGGCGCGTCCTGTTCCGTCTCGAGGTCAGGGGAATTGAAAATGTGCCGCCGGCGGGCGCGCGCAGCGTGATTGCGATCAATCACGTCTCGTTCCTCGACGCGCCGATCATCCTGTCGCTCATGGACGAGCCGCCGGTGTTCGCGATCGACCACGCCATCGCGCGACGCTGGTGGGTCAAGCCGTTCCTGAAGCTCGCCGACGCGCGTCCCCTCGACCCGGCGCGACCGCTCGCCGCGCGCGCGCTCATTCACGAAGTGCTGTCCGGAAAGCGTCTCGTGATCTTCCCGGAAGGGCGCATCACCTTCACAGGCGCGCTCATGAAAGTTTATGACGGCGCCGCGCTCATTGCCGACAAGAGCGACGCCTTGATCACCCCGGTTCGGCTCGTCGGACCGGAACGCACATACTCTTCCCGGCTCGGCGCGGCGCAGGTCGGAAGGCGGCTCTTTCCGAAGATGACGGTCACGTTCCTGCCGCCGGAGCGCATCCGGATTCCGGGAGAAGTGCGCGGCCGGGCGCGCCGTCACGCCGCGGGCGCCGCGCTCTACGACATGATGTCGGACCTCATTTTCCGCACCTACGACATCCGCCGCACGCTGCATGCGGCGTTCGAGGAATCGGCGAAGGAGCGGGGCTTGAGGCGCGTCGCGGTCGAGGACTCGCTCAGCGGGCGCTTGAGCTTGCGCATGTTCCGCATCGGCGTCGGCGTGCTGGCGCGCAAGATTGCGGAAATGTCCGCGCCCAGCGAGATCGTCGGCGTCATGCTGCCGAACGCCAACGGCTCGGCTGTGACCTTCATGGCGCTGCAGGCGGCGGGCCGCGTGCCGGCGATGCTCAATTTCACCTCGGGCGCGCACAATCTCATCGCCGCGTGCCAGACCGCCAGGGTGAGCCTCGTGCTCACCTCGCGCGCCTTCGTCGAGAAGGGCAACCTCTCAGACGCCATCGAAGCAATCCAGACGGTCGCGCCCGTCGTCTGGCTCGAGGACGTGCGCGCGAGCGCGACGCGGATGGACAAGCTTCGCGCCGCGCTGACCGCCGGGCGCTCGCTTGCCGAGCGCGCGCCGGACGACCCCGCGGTCGTGCTCTTCACCTCAGGCTCCGAGGGCGTGCCGAAGGGCGTCGTGCTGTCGCACGCCAACATCCTCGCCAATGTCGCCCAGCTCGACGCGCGCTTCGATCTCACGCTGACCGACACCATGTTCAACCCGCTGCCGATCTTCCACGCCTTCGGGCTCACGGGCGGATTGCTGCTCGGCCTCATCCGCTCGATGAAGGTCTATCTCTATCCGACGCCCCTGCACTACCGGCAGATCCCCGAGCTCATCTACGGCGCCAATGCGACGGTGCTGATCGGCACCGACACGTTCCTCGCAGGCTATGCGCGCTCCGCCAACGCCTACGACTTCCGCTCGCTCCGCTACGTGATCGCGGGCGCGGAGCCGGTGAAGCTCGAGACGCGGCGGATCTACATGGAGAAGTTCGGCCTCAGGATCCTCGAGGGCTACGGCGTGACCGAGTGCTCGCCGGTGGTCGCGGTCAATACGGCGATGTTCAACAAGCCTGGCACGGTGGGCAAGCTTCTTCCGTTCATCGAGGCCAAGCTCGAACATGTGCCCGGCATAGACGAAGGCGGGCGCTTGCATGTGCGGGGCCCGAACGTCATGATCGGCTACTATCGCGCCGACGATCCGGGCGAGCTCGAGCCGCCGCCCGGCGGCTGGCACGACACCGGCGACATCGTGGCGATCGACGGCGAGGGCTTCGTCGCGATCAGGGGACGCGCCAAGCGCTTCGCCAAGATCGGCGGCGAACTGATCTCGCTCGGCGCCGTCGAGGACCTGATCTCGGGCCTGTGGCCCGAGGACCTGATCGCCGCGGTCGCGGCGCCCGATCTGAAGAAGGGCGAGCGGATCATCCTCGCGACGACGCACGCCGGCGCGACGCGGGTCGAGGTTCAGACCTGGCTCAAGATCAAGGGCGCGTCCGAGATCATGTTCCCCGCCTCGGTCGCCGTCCTCGAGGCGATCCCGCTCTTAGGATCCGGCAAGACGGATTACGTCGCGCTGGCGAAGGTTTTGCGGGAGAGGGCCGCGTGAGCGACGAGGGAGACGCTCTGACGAGCTTGTCCATTTCTCCTTGCCCTCGTGGGACTTGTCTCACGCGTGCGCGGGTGGCATCCTTGGCGCGGGTTGGGTGAAAGGACGCGTGAATCGGTCTTCCCCGTTGCTTGTTTTCCTCAGTCACTCCGGCGCCGACACGGATCGCGCGCGCGAACTGAAGCGCCGGCTCATGAATGCGCCGGACGCTCGCGCCGCGGGACTGAAAGTCTGGTTCGACAAAGACGACATGCGGCCCGGCGAGCATTGGCAGCAGCAGATCGAGGACGTGATCCACGAACACGCGGCCGCCTTCATCGTCTATGTCGGCTCACAGGGGGTGATGAACTGGGTCGACGCCGAAGTGAGGCTCGCGCTGTCGCGCGCGGTCGTGGACAGGAGCTTCCTGTTCATTCCTGTTCTCGCGGCCCAAAGTGGCGGCCTGAACGCGCTGCCTCCCTTCGTAAAGCTCTATCAGGGTGTTAACGATCCACTCGGCGACAGCGAACAATTCGAGAGGCTGCTGAAAGCCATTCTGAGCGCGGAATGGGATTCCGCGGTCAGGCTGGTCGACGAGCCCTTTGTCGGCCTGCGCTCGATGCGAGAGGAGGAGGCGGACCGTTTTTTCGGCCGCGACGAGGAGGTCGAGGACCTTATCACGAAATTCAATCGCCACAAAATCGTAGCGATCGTCGCCGACAGCGGCACAGGAAAATCGTCGCTCGCGGAGGCCGGCTTCGTTCCGGCGTTCCGCGGCGGGGCTCTCGCCGACCCGGCGAGATACGAGCCGGACGAGCGAGTTTGGCATGTGGTGACGATGCGCCCGCGCGCAGATCCAGAAGAGGGACTGCGGCTCGGCGTCACCGAGGCCGCGGAAAAGCTTGGTCGAACGCCGGAGGAGCGCGCAAGCCTGCGCAGCCGGATCACCCTCGCTCATCCGAGCGAGACGGCTTATGCGCTGCAATGCGACCTGGCTGCGAAAACGACGGTGACGCTTTTGATCGTCGATCAGTTCGAGGAACTGATCACGTCGAACCCGGATTCGGTCATCGCTGCGTTCATCAAGCTTCTTCTGGCGCTTGCGGACGGCGACAAGTGGGTTCGGATCCTCCTGACCATCCGGGCGGACTACTTCAACCTCCTGAGCGACATCAATGATGTGGGCGGCGAAGCGGTCAGGGGCGCGAACGGAACGAGCCTGTTCGAGCGTTTGCAAGCCGACGGCGGCGATCCGATCCTGCGGCTCAAGCGGGTATCGGACGAAGGGCTCGTCGAGGCCGTCTGCGAGCCGTTGCGTCGCGCCGGACACAATGACGAAGCCGGACAGTTGGCGCTCGTGAAAGCGATCCGCCGCGACCTCTCGGACCAGCCAAGCGACCTGCCTTTGTTGCAGGTGGCCCTCCGCGCGGCCTGGCGGGAGCACAAGGCGACGCAGCTCGATCTGAACGCTGCCTATCATTCGGTCGGCGGCGTGCTCGGAGGGCTGGCGCGCGAGGCGGAGAAGGTTCGGACGACGAGGCTTTCGGACGAGGATCAGGCGCGGGTCGAGTCGATTTTCGTTCGGCTCGTTCGCCTCGGCGACACCGGCGGGGCGACGCGGCGCACCGCGGCGCTCGAAGAGTTCGACGCGCCGAGGCAGGCGCTCCTTCGCCGGCTTGCAGACGAAGAGCATGGGAGGCTGGTCGTCATCAGCGAGTTCGAGCGCTGAGATCGCGCATGAAGCGTTGATCACGCAATGGCCCTGGCTGCAGGGGCGCCTCAAGCAGGACGCGCGCGACGTCCGCCGCCTCGATCGGCTGATCATGAGATCCCAGGAGTGGGTCGGAGCGCGTGACGAGAAGAAGCCGGTCTATGTGGCGTCCCACGCCGAGCGGGAGTTGTTCAGCGAATTGGCGAAAAACCGTCCGAGTTGGCTGTCGCCGATCGAAATGGCCTTCGTCACCGCTTCCGACGAAGCCTATGAGGCCGAGTTGGACAGGGAGCGCGCGCGCCAGCGAGAGCGCGACGACGAACAGGCGCGAAGGCTCGCGGATGCGGAGAAGCTCGCAGCGGCGGCGCAGAATCTCGCCGCAGCCGAACGCTGCGCGGCCGAGCGCACCCGCATGGTCCTCGCGGTCGGCTCGCTGCTAGCGGTCGCAGTGATTGGAGGGCTGACGTATCGCCTGAACGAAGAGAGAGTGCGCGAGGCGTGGAACTGGTTTACGGTCATGAAGCCCTACAAGGAGAGGTTTTTTGATCGGTTCGCGCTGACCCTGAAAGCGGAGGAGGGTCTGCGCGACGGGGAGACATTCCGCGAGTGCGAGCGCGATTGCCCGGAAATGGTCGTCGTTCCTCCGGGCAGCTTCTTGATGGGCACGGATAAACGCGACATTGATTATCAGAACGAGTGGCAGAAGCATTTGGCGCAAATCGGCTACTGGTTTGCGGTGGCGAAATACGATGTCACGCTCGCTCAGTGGAAGGCCTGCGTCGACACCGGTGGATGTCTTGCCCGCATCAATTCCGATTTCTTCGCCAAATGGCGCCGGCAGCACGATGAGCCCACCGACCCTCAAACTGAACCCGTGGTCAACGTCAGTTGGGTGGACGCGCAAACTTATGCGGCGTGGCTTTCGCTGATGACCGGCAAGCGATACCGGCTTCTGAGCGAGACCGAGTGGGAATACTCCGCCCGGGCGGGCTCCACGACGCGTTTTTATTGGGGCGATGTGTTCAAGCAGCAGCCGCTGAAAGCGAACTGCGTCGGCTGCGGTAGTCCGTGGGACAACCGCGAAGCCTCCCCGGTCGGATCGTTTCCGCCAAACCAATTCGGCCTTTTCGACATGTCCGGGAACGTCTGGCAATGGGTGGCGGATTGCGTGAATGGCGGCGGCGACGGCGACTATCAGAGAACCCCCTGGGACGGCGCCGCCTGGGTGGAACCTGACTGCCCGCGCCATTATCTCCGCGGAGGAAGCTACACGCGCCCGGAGAAAAACATTCGGCCTGCAGCGAGGCTCCCTGCGTCAACTTTTGAAGAGAGCATTTATGTCGGGTTTCGCGTGGCGCGCGATCTGGCGCAACCCTAATCCGGTGGCTCGCGAGTCCGCGCAGTCATTCGGCCCTCCACTGCGGCTCCGTGGACCGCGGGCGCGACCCCAATGGCGGACAGGATGGGCGCGGCTCTCCGCCTCGAGAACCCGCCTTTCCGGGAACAATTCGCGCGCTGGGGCCGTTCTCCCCCGCACCTGCACCAAACCCAAAGGAGCGCCCCAATGCCCAGGACCAAGACAGCGAACCTCGAGGAGCTGTTCGTCGAGACGCTGAAGGACATCTATTTCGCCGAGAAGCAAATTTTGCGCGCCCTGCCCAAGATGGCCAAGGAGGCGACCGCGCCGGAGCTCAAGCAAGCTTTCGAGACCCATCGGGACGAGACCGAAAACCAGGTCGAGCGCCTCAACCAGATTTTTGAGGCCATGGGGCGTCCTGCGCGCGGCAAGACCTGCGAGGCGATCCTCGGCATCATCGACGAGGCCAAGGAGATCATGGACGAGTTCAAGGGCGCGGAGGCCCTCGACGCCGGGCTCGCCGCGTCCGCCCAGACCGTCGAGCACTACGAGATCGCCCGCTACGGCACGCTGAAGACCTGGGCCCAGGAACTCGGCATGCAGGAAGCCGTGAAGCTCCTCGACGAGACGCTTCAGGAGGAGATCAAGACCGACAAGCTCCTGACGAAGCTCGCCACCGCCAACGTCAACAAGAAGGCGGCCTAATCCAAAGCCGCGCCGGCCTGCGGGACTCCTTGAGACGTCCCGCAGGTCGGGCGCCGGCGGAGCGGGGGCATGGACGAGCACGATCGACGGATTATCGCAATCGGCGGCTCGGCGGGCGCGATCGGCGCGGTCAGGCGACTCTGCGCCACGTTGCCGGCGGACCTCCCGGCGGCGATTTGCATCGTCATTCACGTGGGCGCGCGTGACGGCAATCAGATTGCCGCCATTTTCGACGAAAGCTGCCCATTTTCCGTCACGACCGCTGTGGACGGGCAAAGGCTCGAGCGCGGCCATGCCTACGTCGCCGCGGCCGACCATCACCTCATCGTCACCGATGGAGTCATCCGCCTGGGTAGGGGCCCGCGCGAGAACCTGGCGCGGCCGGCGATCGACCCGCTGTTCCGTTCCGTCGGCGTGAGCTACAGATCGAGCGCGGTGGGCGTCGTCCTGACCGGCATATTGAACGACGGCGCGGCGGGGCTCGCCGATCTCAAGCGCTGCGGCGGCGTGACCGTCGTGCAGAATCCGGCCGAGGCGAGCGCGCGCGAAATGCCGTTGGAAGCGCTGCGTGCGAGCGACGTCGACTATCGCGTGCCGATGGCGGAGCTCGGTTCGCTGCTCAATATGCTGGCGCGCAAGGCGCCCGCGCCGTCGCCGGCGCCCCCGGACGACGTGCGGCTCGAGGTCGAGATCGCGCTCGGGCGCCCGGCCGGAACAGGCGAGGCGACGCGCCTCGGCAACCCGGTGCCGTTGTCGTGTCCGGCGTGCAACGGCGTGCTGTCGCAGGTGAGGCGGTCTCCGCCCTTGAGGTTCCGCTGCCAGGTCGGCCACGCCTACACCGCAGAGGCGCTCGTGAGCGAACAGGAAAGTTCGGTCGACGAGGCGATCCGGATCGCGCTGCGCATCGTCGAGGAGCGGGCGGTGCTGACGCAAAAGATGGCGGAGGAGGCGCGCCGCAACGGGTTGCGCTTCGCCGCCGATTCCTACGAGCGGAGGTCGCAGGAAAGCCGCGATCATGTGGAGACGCTACGCGAGGTCCTTCGCAAGGCCGAAGAGAAACGCGAAGCGTCCGGCGCTTGAGACCATGCGGAAAGGCAAGCCTTCGTCCTCGACGCGATCTCCGATGCGCGACGAGCCTTTCGGCCTGCCGCTCGACACGCGCGTGATGGAGGCGCGTTCGGCTGAGGCTTTGCCGGACGATGCGGGAACATGGCAGTACGAGCCGAAGTGGGACGGGTTCCGCTGCCTCGCCTTCAGGCAGGAGGAGCGCGCGGACTTGCGCGGCCGCTCGGGCAAGCCGCTCGGGCGCTACTTTCCCGAAGTCATCGACCTCCTTCGCGAGGCGCCCTCTCCGCGCTTCGTCGTCGACGGCGAGCTCGTCATCGAGATCGGCGGGCGGCTCTCGTTCGACGCCTTGCAGATGCGGCTTCATCCGGCCGAAAGCCGCATCCGGAAGCTCGCCGCGGAAACGCCGGCGCGGCTCGTTCTGTTCGACATGCTGATGTCGCCGGCCGGCGTGATCCTGACGGGCGCTCCGCTCGCGGAGCGCCGTCGCGCGCTCGAGGCGTTCGGCAAAAAGGCCACGAGACCGGGCCGGCTCATCGTGACGCCGTGCACGCGCGAACTCGCCAAGGCGCGAGAATGGCTCGAAGGCATGAGCGGCACAGACGGAGTCGTCGCCAAACGGCTCGACGGGCCATACGAAACGGGCGAGCGGGCGATGATCAAGGTCAAGCGGCTGAGGACCGCCGATTGCGTCGTCGGCGGCTTTCGCTACGAGAGCCATAGCCGTGAGGTCGGCTCGCTCCTGCTCGGCCTCTACGACGCCGAGGGCAGGCTCGATCACGTTGGCTTCACCGCAACGATCGCCGATTCCGAGCGCAAGGCGCTGACGACCAGGCTCGAGGCGTTGCGCGAGCCGCCCGGCTTCACTGGCAAGGCGCCCGGCGGTCCGAGCCGCTGGAGCACGGAGCGCAGCGGCGAATGGGAGCCGGTGCGGCCGGAACTCGTGGCCGAGGTGCGGTTCGATCACGTGACCGGGGGCCGCTTCCGCCACGGGACGAAGTTCCTGCGCTGGCGCCCGGACAAGCCGCCACGCACGTGCACGATGGCGCAGATCGCGCTGCCGGCTGCGGAAGTGTGAACGGACGCGCGTTTCAACCGTAATTCATGGCGCAGGCCTCCATTCGAGTTGCACGAATGGCGGAGACTGGCCGATCCGCACGAAGCCGACGCGCTCGCAGAGCCTTAAGGATGCGACGTTCCGCATGAGCACATTGCCGCGCGCGGGCAGGCCGAGCCGTCGGGGCTCTTCGAGCGCCAGCGCCATGAAGCGCGTCGCCAGCCCGCGGCGCTGCGCGTGCGGTAGGAGCGCGATATCGACAAAGGTGACGCAACGATCGCCGACGTGCGTGATCAGCCGCCCGACCGGTTCTCCTGCGAGTTCGACAATTTCCGATCGTGCGCCGGGGTAGTCCCGCCGGTACGTCTCGGTCATCGAGCGATATTGGGTCCTGAGCAGGAACTCCTTCGCGGCGGCGTCGATCGGCATCGCCATCATGTCGGCGGACCTGCTCGCGGCGAACAGGCTATAGAGAAAGGCCCTGTCGGCTTCGTCGTCGCGCGCGAGACGCAACGCCAACCCGCCGTCCTCGCTTTGCAAACTCATGTGCGCGGACCTCCGCGACGCCCCTCGACATGGCGGCGTATTTCTTTCACGCTCGTCATTTTTGAGGAAAGGACATCATGACCGAAGCCTTGAGCGCCGACGTTTTCCGGCCCTACGTCGGCCGGGCGGTATCGCTGCCGCACGGGCACAAGCTTGCGCTCGTATCGGTCGACGAAGGCGACGCCGCCGCTCCGGGCGCACCCCGCGCCTTCAGCCTCATCCTGCGCGGCTCGCCCGCGCCGATCTTGGGCGAAGGCGTGCATCGCCTCACCTTCGAGGACATGGCAAGCTTCGAACTCTACCTCATCCCGATCCACACGCCGTCGCGCGCTTACCAGGACTATCAGATCGTGTTCAACTGAGCGCGATCTCGCCCTCAGGCGGGTCAATTGCGCGAGGGGAAAATTCCCTGGAGCGCGATGCAATAGTTGAGCGCAAGGAATGGCATGCGGTTTTCGTGCGGCTGCCCGCCGACGGCGGAAAGTGACCCCATCGCAGCGGTCGGCGCGGGGCCGTAGATATTCACCTCTGGCGAGCCCGTTTCGCTCGAATAGCCGCTTCCCAGGGTGACGCCGCCGCCCGGCACGTTCGTGCCGCCCGTCGAGCCGTTGGCGGTCGCCGCGATGGCGTGAGTGTGGCCGCCGGCCGGCATCTCCGTCAGGGTCAGGGTATGCGCGTCCTCGCCGCCCATCTGTCCAAGGTCGTAGGCGGCAAGGCCTGGTCCCTGACCAAATCCATTCGCGAGCCGCCCGCGCAGATCGGGCAACGCAAAAGTGATCCGTCCGTCGCCGCCAAACGTGGTTCCCAAGAGAGAGAACAGCGCCTGGTTCTGATTGATCGGCATGAGTTGTCCCGCGCATAGGGCCCACCCCTTCGGCGCGAAATTAAAGGCGAAGGCTTCGATCTCACCCAGGAATGGCTGAGCCATGGTCGCATTCTCCATCCCGCGCCGTGCGTGCGCGACAGTTCAATCGGTCTTCAGGCGCGAGGCGGGAAGATTCCCTGCAACGCAATGCACCAGTTCAGCGTCAGATAGGGCTGCAGGTTGTTGTGGGGCGCGCCGCCGCCGCTCGCCGCCGTGACCTGGCCGGGCGCAAGGCTGGCCGCGGCGCCGGGCGCCGTATAGGTGTTGACGGTAAACCCTCCTCGCCCGCCCCCATGGCCCTCGGCAGGCAGGGCGCCATTCGGCGAGTTCGTCGTCGCCGGGACGGCGAAAGCCGGTAGCCCGTGCGAATGGGGGGAATCGTCGCCGTCGTCAGCGTCACTTGTTCCGCGCCTTGCATCTGCCCAATGATGCTGGACGACAGGCCCGGACCCTGGCCTTGCCCGATCGGCGCACGCCCGCGTAGATCCGGCAGCCCGAAATTCGACCGGCCGTCGCCGCCGAACTGCGTACCCAAGAGCGAGAACAGCGCGGTGTACTGGTTGATGGGCAACAGCTGGCCCGCGCAGAAAGCCCATCCCAATGGAGCAAAGTTGTACGGGAACAGCGTGATCTGGCCGACAAAGGGTTGCATCGGGTCCGCTCCTGCCTCGCTGTCCTCGGCTCGTCAGTTCTGCGAGGGAAAAACCCCGAACAGGCTGATGATGTAATTGATGGTTGTCGTTGGCTGCCGATTCTCGTGGGGGAGGCCGCCGCCCGTGGCGGCAGAGACCGCGCTGCCCGCGAGCGTCGTAGACGCTCCGCCGGCGGCATAGATCGGCGTCGCTGCGTCAGGCGCGCCGAGAACGACCCCGGCGCCGGGCGTCGGCGTCGTCGCTGTCGTCGCCCCGACGAGCCCATGCGTATGCGCGGCGAATTGGTTCGCCGTGAGCGCGACGGACTCGACGCCGCCGCTCTCGCCTATGACGTAGGGCGGCAGCCCGGGCCCCTGACCGCTTCCGAGCGCCGCGCGCCCGCGAAGGTCGGGCACGGCGAATGTCGTTTGGCCGTTGCCGCCGAAGGTCGTGCCGATCAGTTGGAACAATGCGGTGTTATCAGCAATCGAAAGCAGCGAGCCGTCACAGAGAGCCCAGCCCGCGGGCGCAAAATTGAATCCGACGGCGATCACCTGACCGACAAACGGCTGGCCCATCTTGCGCTTGCTCCCCTTCATATTTCGCCAGGTGAGTTCGCTGGCGTCCGGACGAGTCGTTCTTTACCTGGCCTGCGCCGCGCCGCCGCAGTCCGCCGACAGCCCCCCGGCGAACTGACCCGGACCTCAGACTTTGGGGACGTCAGCGTCGAAAGAAAACTAGACAATATTGTGGAGCGGCTCGATTGCGGTTGTGTGACGGCTCTTCTGCGCGGGCAGATTGCGGGTGATCGCGCCGCCGCCGTCCCATAAGCCCCTCGTGCATTGATCGATCTTCCCGCCGCTGCAAGACTGGCCCCGGCGGCGCCCGTTTCATCGTCCGGGCGGATGCAGGAGACCTTGCATGTCTGAAACAGCGCAGGGCAACCGGCTCGACCGCCCGGTGGACGAAACGTACGACCACACTCTTGGGCAGGCCAGCGCCGCCGTGACGCTCGTCGAGTACGGGAGCTACGCATGCCCGTACTGTCGTGCGGCCAACGAGCGGATCGCCGAGGTTCGCGACCAGTTCGAGGAACGCCTTCGCTACGTTTTTCGGCATCGGCCGCTGGTCGGCGTCGAGCTTGCCCGCCGCGCCGCCGAACTGGTCGAGCTGGCCGACAGTCCCAAGCGCTTCTGGGCCGCGCACGTCAAGTTGATGACGCGATCGGAGGTCCTGACCGAGGACGATCTGATTGCGGTCGCGAACGACCTTGGCGTCTCGCCCGACCTGGGCTCGGAGGACAATGACGCCTTGCGGCGCGCAAAAGCCCGGGTGGATGCGGACGAACAGAGCGCGCGGGCGAGCGGGGCCATCATCACGCCGACTTTCTTCATCAACGGCCGTCGCTACGACGGACCGTGGGACGAGAGCGCGTTCGCGGACGCGATGCTCAACACCATGGGCCACCGGGTTCGCTCAGCCGCGCTCGATTTCGCAAGCTGGGGGCCGTCCGCCGGCGTGCTCCTCCTGTTTGCGACGGTCCTCGCCATCGGCTTGACGAACATCGGGCTGGGACCGGCGTTCACGGCTTTCTGGGAGCAGGATCTCGGCCTCGCATTCGATGGCCTCAGCTTCCGCATGGCGTTGCTGCATTGGATCAACGACGGGCTCTTGACCGTGTTCTTTCTGGTCGTGGGCCTCGAGATCAAGCGTGAATTCACCGTCGGCCACTTGACCGGCTGGCGTTCGGCCGCGCTGCCGGTCGCGGGCGCAATCGGCGGCATGGTCGCCCCTGCCCTTCTCTATCTCCTCATCATCCCGCATGGGCCCTGGTCGCACGGCTGGGGCGTCGTGATGTCGACCGACACCGCCTTCGCCCTCGCCCTGATCGCCATGCTGGGAACGCGCGTGCCCGTGGAGCTGCGCATCTTCCTGACGGCCGCCGCAATCGTCGACGATCTCGGCGCAATCGCGGCGGTCGCGGCGTTCTATTCGGGCGAACTGCACATCGGCTATCTGGCGCCGGCCGTCCTCATGATTGGCGCGCTCGCGCTGCTCAACCGATCTCACGTCTATGTCCTCTTCCCTTATGTCGCGGTCGGGATCGCCTTGTGGGCGTGCGTGCTCGCGAGCGGACTGCACCCGACCCTCGCAGGCGTCATTCTGGCGCTCTTCATTCCGACACGGCCGCCGCCCGACCTGAAAGCGCTGACGGCTCAGGCCAATGCGATTTTCACCGCCGAAGCGGAGCGCGGCGGCGAGGTCCTCCGGCGCGGGCCGTCCACGCCGGCGCTCCGAACGCTCCAAGCGATCCACGATCGAATCGAATCGCCGGCCGACCGCTTGCTCAGGAACGCCGGGGCGCGGTCGAGCTATCTCGTGCTTCCCATGTTCGCGCTCGCCAACGCGGGCGTCGCGCTGACGCCGGGCGCGTTTGGCGGACGGGAGCGCCTGTTGGCGGCGATCGTCGTCGGGCTCGCGATCGGCAAGCCGCTCGGAATCATGGCCGCATCCGCGCTTGCGGTCGGGCTCAGGGTCGCCATCAAGCCGCCGGAATATTCCTGGGCGCAACTCGCGGGCGCGGGCGCGCTCGCCGGCATCGGCTTCACGATGTCCTTGTTCATTGCGGGCCAGGCGTTCCCGGCAGAGGCCGATTTCGAAGCCGCGAAAATCGCAGTCTTCGTCGCGTCCGTGTTGTCAGCGGTCATCGGCGTCGCGGCGCTTCTGATCGCGGATCGGAGCGCGGCGTGATCCGCACCTGTCGTCATCGCGACAGGAGCCATACGATGAGAGACAGGACGATGCTCAGGAGAATGCCGGTCGTGATCGGCGCGTAAAAGGTGAAACCGTCGCGCTGAACCAGGATGTCGCCGGGGAGCCGGCCGAGGCCCAGGCGCGAGATCAACGGCCACAGGAGGCCGACCGCCACAATGATGAGACCGATCAGGATCAATGTGCGAGACATGGGGCGCCAACCGCGCCGTCACTTCGGCTTGACGTCGGCGCCCACGCCCTTGTCGACGAACTGCAACGTATAGGCCGACTTATAGTCGGTGCCCGCGTCGACCATCCCGATCTTCACCATCTTGTCGAAGAAGTCCTTCCAGCGCGCGTCGGTCATCGCGCCGATCCCAAGCGTCAGCGCGTCGGCCGAATCGACAATTCCGTGGCGCTTGAGTTCCTCGACGGAGAAGGCGATCTGCGCGTCGGTGATGTCCGGGTTCTCCTTCCGGATCATTGCGTTGGCCTTGGAGTTGTCGCCGTCGAGGTAGTGACGCCAGCCGATCGCGGAGGCGTCGACGAAGCGTTGCACGAGGCCGGGATTCTTCTCGACGATCTGCTTGCGGGTGACGATGAGCGTCGAGTAGGTCGTGTAGCCGTGGTCGGAGAGAAGGAAGACGTTGGGCTTGAAGCCGCCCTGCCGCTCGATCTCATAAGGCTCGGCGGTCACGTAGCCCTGCTGGATCGAGGTCTTGTTGGCGATGAATGGAGCGGAATTGAAGTTATACGGCCGGACATTCTCGTCCTTGAAGCCGTAGGCGAGCCTGAGCCAGGCGTAGAAGGTGTTGACCGCGCCGGCGCCGAGATAGACCGCGCTGGCCTTCGGCAGGTCCTCCCATTTGTCGAGCCCTACTCCCGGATGCGACATGAGGATTTGCGGGCTCTTCTGGAAGTCGGCGGCGACGGCGACGAGGGGAAGCTTGCTCTCCGCCGAGAGCAGGTTGCCGATCATGTCGCCACCCATGAAGAATTCGATCTTGCCGAACAAGAGGAGAAGCCCGCCGTTCGCCTGCGGGCCGCCGGGAACGATCGTGACGTCGAGCCCATACTTCTCATACGTCCCATCGGCGACCGCCTGGAAGAAGCCGCCGGCCGCGGGATCAGCGAGCCAGTTGGTGCCGAACCTGACCTTGTCGAGGGCGAAGGCCGGCCCAGCGAGGCATACGAGGGCAGCCAGCGCGGCTGGAATTGCAAGGCGCATCGGAATCATCCTCAAAGCGGCGTTTCCGAACCGCCGGGTGCGAGGCTCGGACGCCGGCCGATCCTCCGATTTTTGCGCGCCGTTGGAAAGCCGCGCGCTTCCCATGCGACCGGACTTTTGCAAGCGTCATGCGCTCGCGCCCACACAAGACCAGGTCGACGGATCGACGATAAGTCGGTTCATTTTTTGGGAAAATGGTCGGAGTGAGAGTCCGGTAACCTAGCGTCCGCCCGGTTTCGCTCGCGTTCAAAAACACATTGATATCCAACCATTTAATTTCGCTGGCCTCTTGCGGCGTCCGCGATCGTTCGCTAAAGTCCGGCTCATCATGGGGGACTGGTTGGGGGACTGAGATGCACTCAAGGTTGACGGCGCGTAAGGCAGCGACGGCTGGGCCGGGGACCTACCCGGATGGTGGTGGCCTCTACCTTTGCGTCTCTCCCACTCTGACGCGAACATGGGTGTATCGGTTCTCATGGCGCGGACGCCGCCCCGAAATGGGGTTGGGCTCAATTGACGGAGGGGTGGGGCTTGCGGATGCCCGCGCCGCCCGAGATAAGGCTCGCTACATCCTTCGATCCGGGGGCAATCCGATCGAAGTGCGGCGGGAGGCAAGACGCGCCGACGCCAACAAGGTGACGTTCGGCAAGATTGCCGACGAGCTGCTTGAGGCGAAGGCGCATGAATGGCGCAACGAGAAACACCGCGAACAATGGCGCTGGAGCCTCATGGAGGCTGCGGCTGAACTTCGGACTCGTCCCGTCGATGAGATCGGCACGGAAGCCGTGCTCGCGGTCCTGAAGCCGTTATGGACCGCGAAGCCTGAGACCGCCTCCCGGCTGCGGGGCCGAATTGAGGCCGTTCTCGATGCAGCCAAGGCGCAGGGCCATCGTTCGGGAGAGAACCCCGCGAGGTGGCGCGGCCACCTCTCGCACCTGCTCCCCAAGCGCCAGAAGCTCACGCGCGGCCATCATGCGGCGATAGCCTACGCCGACATCCCGGCGCTGATGGCTAGGCTCCGAGCAGACGGCGCGATTGCTGCCTACGCGCTTGAGTTTTGCATTCTGACGGCCACGCGAACCGGCGAGGTTCTCGGCGCGCTCTGGGCTGAAATCGACATGACGGCCAAAGTCTGGACCGTGCCAGCCACCCGGATGAAGGCCGCCCGCGAACACCGTGTGCCTTTGTCTGACCGGGCGCTGGCCATCCTCGAAAGGCTTTCCCCAATACGCACGAGTGCGTTTGTATTCCCGAGCCCGCGCGGCGCGCGTCCTCTTTCCCACGTTGCAATGGCCAAGCAGACCGTGCGGAAACTGCTTGCGCCCACGGCTTTGCGCACTCGGGCGGCGACGGACGGGGGTTTCGACTTTTTTCGGGTGCGACAAGGCCTGTGTCGATCCTGTGGCCGCCCATGTCGGCTCTTTAGGCGCGGATTGGGTACGCCGCTCACCCCCGAACCGCCGCTACCATCGGCTCGACGCCGATGACATTGAGGGCGCGGCGCAAGTTGTAGACGAGCGCGGTCAGGCTAAACTCGGCGCGCACGTTTTCGAGGCTGCGCATCAGGAACGCGCCCTGATACATCCATTGCTTGATGCTGCCGAAGGGATGCTCGACGACCTCGCGGCGACGGTCGAGAATGTGCGGCCTCGCTTTGAGGCGTTCGGCCATGCGATCGAGCACGTCCTCATTTTCGAGACGGGACACCGAGCGAACGTCGTTTGTGCATCGCGCGCGCAGCGGACAAACGCGACAGGCCTTCGGGGCGCCGTAATCGATCTTCTCGAGATCGCGCAGCCGGCCGCGGCGGATCGGCGTCAGCAACTGCCCGGCCGGGCAGACGTAGGCGTCGCGCCCAGCATCGTATCGGAACTCGTCCTTGCGGAAGAAACCCTTGCGCACCGACGATCCTCGTTGAGGCTTGGGGACATGAGGAATGCAGCCGGCCTTCTCGCAGGCCTCGATGTCCTCGACTTTGAAGTAGCCACGATCGGCGACGACGTCGATCGTTTCGACCCCGAGAATTTCGCGGGCCGGCTCGGCGGTCTGCGTCAGCAGTCCCATGTCGACGACCTGGTTGGTCACTGCCTGCTCGACGATCATCTTGTTCTTCGCGTCGACCGCGACCTGCGCGTTGTAGCCCACACCGATCTTCGTATGCGCGGCCATGGCGCGGCTGTCGGGATCGGTCAGCGAGATCTGGTCCTCGCCGGTCCGGTCAAGCTGGGCCAGCATCGCCTCGTAACGGCCGCGCTTCTTGCGCAAGGCCTCGATCTTCTCGGCGAGATTTTTCGTGCGCGCCCCACCGGCCGACGCGCCGTCTTCGATGTCGCTCGCGTCGAGCCGCGCGAGATAATCGTTCAGCCTCTCATCGGCGGCGCGGATGAACTCGCGCAACGAAGTGCGGGTGAAGTTGCGATCCTTGTTGTTGACCGCCTTGATGCGAGTTCCATCGACGGCGAGCAACTCGCGGCCGTAAAGGTCGAGCCGTCGACACAGCAGGACGAACTGACGAAACACGGCGCGGAACGCCGCGCGATTGTCGCGTCGAAAGTCGGCGATGGTCTTGAAGTCGGGCCTGAGGCTGCGCAGAAGCCAGATGACCTCGATGTTGCGATGGGCTTCGCGCTCCAGCCGCCGGCTCGATCGGACCCGGTTCAGATAGCCGTAGATATAGAGCTTCAACAGGTCGCCGGGCGCATACCCCGGACGCCCCGTCGCCTTCGCCGTCACTCGCGCGAACCCCGCCGCCGCGAGGTCCAGCCCGTCAACGAAGGCGTCGATGAACCGAACCGGATTTCCAGCGTCCACGTAATCGTCCACCGCCTCCGGCAGCAACAGGAGCTGGTCGCGCTCGAATCCGGCAATGTGAGTCATGCGCGATTCTAGCCCGCGCGCCGATTCGAAGGAATCCGCTCACGCCGACTTTTCGCACGGTCTGCAAGGTTTTGACACGGCTCAGTGTTGAGGGTGTGACCGTCCACGGCTTTCGTAGTGCCTTCCGCGATTGGGCCGGCAACGAAACGCACTTCGCCCGAGAAGTGGCGGAGGCCGCGCTCGCGCATGTAATCGGCGACAAGGCTGAACAAGCCTATCGGCGGAGCGATGCACTCGAAAAGCGCCGGGCGCTCATGGAGGCCTGGGCCGCGTGGTGTGAGCCTAGCGACACACCCAACGTCATTCGTTTCCAAACAAGGTGAGTGCGGCCCGCGATTAGTGCCCGCCTAAACCCTCCATATCTTGCGCCCTACCTATGCGAGCGCCCTGGCGATGCGCGGCGTTCCCATGGGCGTCATTGCTGAGCAGCTTGGCCACGCCGACACGCGGGTGACTGAGCACCATTACGCACCTGTCGCCGTGCTACGTCGTCGAAACGGTTCGGGCCGCGCTGCCGGCGCTTGGCATCGTCGATAGGTCGAACGTCGCGGCGTTTGGACGGCGTTAATGTCAAAGGAGCGATCATTTAGGCAGGGATAAGGCAGTAAGACGACAGCGCATTACCGCATTCTATGTTGCTCGTGGACGCGCCCGATGGCCGACGAAACAACGACTGAAAGTCAGATACTTCGCGATCACCCATCGCTAACTGACATGGCTCGCTACGCCAAGCTGTTGTTCGATGATACGTGCAAGGCGGTGCGGGACATAGCAGCACTGCCTGAGGGGCAGCAACGCGTATTTGAAGACCACGCCAATAAATTTGAGAGAAGCCTCGCAACCATCCTCAGTATCGACGATAAACAGGAGCAAACGGCCGCACTCGAAGCCGCGATATCAGCTCTATCCATTGGTTATTACCATCCAGGCAATTCTGACGTTATGCGAGTATTAAATACGGCGTTTAGGAAGCAGCAAACAGCTCCCGCAAACGCCGCACGCAAAGGAGTTATTGGGACAATCATCGCATTTAATATACAAACGCAAATATCTATTTGTGAGCGATCCTATGGAAAAGGAAAACACGGATATACACGGAAAACAATCATACCGGTGATACTAAAGAGCGTCATCAAAGAAGTCGGCAAGCTCGATCCTGTCCCAGAAAGATGGAAAGTGGAAAATCCAGAAAATTTAACGAAAGCGCAAAAGACGCGGGTGCGCGAAAATATTCGAGTTTATGTCCGCCGAAATCCTATTTTTGGTTAATAGCGGGAACGCATACTCTACGAAAAGTCAATAGCTGAAGCTGAATATCCGGACAATTGTAATACGTCCGGAAAAAAGCCCCCAACTATTTTATAATTCGTGGTCCGGCCCTATCTCCCAGTCATCGAAACGCTGACGCAGGAGAATGGCCATGACCCGTCCCGACCCCCAAATTCCGAACGCAACTCCGCTCGCGCACACGGTCGAAGGTGCTTCGCGTCATGCGACCTGTGGCCGGACTTCCCTTTATGCGGCAATCAAGTCTGGCCACTTGAAGGCTCGCAAGATCGGTCGCCGGACCATCGTCCTCGACGAAGATTTGCGGCGCTGGCTTGCGTCATTACCGACGCGGACGGTCGCACAATAGCGTCAACTCAACCTCAAACCCATGAGCCCGATCGTGACGCGACGGCGTCACGTCGAAGCAAACCAATGGAGCCCCTACTATGTCCTCGAACTGCAATCCGCCCACGAACCTCAAGAAGAAAAGCCGTCTTGCCGAGCACAAACAGCAGCGGTTCGACCGCTTATTGCCGTTCGCCCAGCGCATAATATCCAACCGCGGCGTGGCGCTGTTTTTCCTCGCTACTGCGCCGTTCGGCCGCCAGCTCGTCGCTGCTGGTGCTCCAGTCACACCAGGTTTTGGCGTGGCCGAATTTGACGCCTGCATCGCCCTCGTCAAGGACGCCATTGGTCTCGCGCCTCTCTCCGACGTCGAGTTTGAGTACGCTCTGCACCTGTCGACCCCACCTGAATATCGGGAGACCTCGCAATGAGCGCGCAAGACGAGTTGAACCTTGGAAACGTCTTCGCCGACGAAACGGACGCAAATGCCGTTTCCGTTCGTTCCGACCAAGCTTGGAGGGCGGGCCGATGACCCACAACATCACATTGCTTCGCGCCGGCTCCAATAAGTCGCTTGCAAAAATCTGGCGAACTGACGGGCGCGTCGCGCCCGCGGCTAACGCAACGTGGTTTCAGGGCAAGGAAATCCCGGTCGGAACCGTTGAAGACATCTGCCTCGTACTCGACGTGATTGAAAAGTGGCCTCGCGTCGCGCTTGTCAAAGAGGCGATCGCGCCGGGCGTCAATGTGAACCGACTGCGCCGCAGATGTTCGGCGGGGGTCGATGAGCACACCGGCGAGCCATTCCCGGCAGGTCTTGTCGTGGTTCCGCGCGCCTGGATCGTTCTCGACATCGAGAAGCTTCAGCGCCCGCCATCCCTCGATTTTGACGACGGGCCTGGCCTCGCGACTTACGCGCGCGACTGTCTACCGAATGAGTTCAAGCCCGCAACCTGCGTCTGGCAATTGAGCGGACGGTCGGGCCACGCCTCGTGGCTGGACGAAATTCGCGTCCATCTGTTCTTCATGTTGGACGCGCCCGTGCTTCCGGCAGCATGGAAGTGGTTTTTTACGGGATCGAAATTTGTCGATCTCAGCGCCTTCGACAAGGCGAAGCTGATCTTCACTGCCGCGCCGATCGTTGAGAGGGGCACCGACCCGATCGCGCTGCGTCACGGCGTCCTGCACGGCGAGCCGACGGTTTTCGTCCCGATGGCCGTCATTGAACACAGCGCGCGGATCGCCAACGGCGTTGACACGACGAACCGCCCGCCGCTGATCGCGCCCAACTCGCCGATGCCAGACGCAGCCGCTGCGTTCGTCGGCATTGTGGGCACGTCAAACATACTTCGCTCGCAGCACCCCGCCTATCAAAATGACCGTGCTCGCCGGCTCGCGTTTTGCGCGCTTCTAAGAGACGCGTTTGGCATCGTCGATGAAGGGGCACTTGCGCAAGCATTTCGCGATGCCTGTGTCGGCGACGACGACGTGAACGGCGAACACGACGTTCAGGAAGCCGTGGCATGGGCTGCGAGCGCATCGCCGACAGGTAGAGGGTTCTCTGCGCGCAAGCTGCTCTGCGACGCCTCTGTGGCGTTACGTACCACAGGCGCCGGTGACACCGCGGTGCGTGCTGCTCGCCTCGCGATGGTTTTCTCACAACTCGAGAATGGCGCGGCGTGACCGCCAGGAAGGTGCATCATGAACAACATGGCTCTAGCTCTACAAAACATGGAAGCGACGATGATGGCGGCGCTGTCTGGCTCCGTCGTGGACCCCACCGAGTTCAAGCAGACCGACGCCGGAAACGGCCGCCTGTTCGTCGCGATGTACCGAGAGGACATCCGGTACATCGAAGCATGGCGAACGTGGGCTCATTGGAACGGGAAGCGATGGGAACTCAGGTCCGACACCGCGCTTCTGCCTCTAGCGCGGCTTGCGACTGAACACATGTTCAACTGGGCCGCCACGCTTCCAGACGGAGACCTTCGCCAGACCCTGCGGAAACACGCTTTGGCCACCCAGAAGGAGCAACGTCTGCACGCAATGATCAACTTGGCGAAAGGCGAGCCAACCATACGCGTGGAGCCGAAGCAGTTCGACGCGGACGCGTGGCTGCTAGGTTGCGAAGACTTCACCTTCGATCTGCGCGCCCGCAAGCCACATATGCCCCGGCGCGAGGACTTCATAACCAAATCAACAGGGATCGTTCCCGACCGGAATGCAGCCTGTCCCAACTGGCTCGCCACTTTGGAATGGGCGATGGAAGGCGACGGCGAGACGATCGAACATCTCCAACACATCGCGGGATACATCCTGACTGGGCTCGTCTCGGAGGAGAAGCTTTTCGCCTTCTTCGGCGGCGGCGCGAATGGAAAGACAACGATCGCCATGACGCTCTATGAGGCGCTCGGCGATTATGCCGCGAAGGGCCGCAGAGACTTGCTCTTGCAGTCGCAAGGCGAGAGAGGGGCTGCATCGCCAGACGTCGCTGCGCTGCACGGCAAGCGACTGGTCATCGTGAGTGAAACCGACGAAGGCTGCGCTATTGCAGAAGCCCAGGTGAAGGAAATCACCTCAAACGAACCGGTGCCTGCGAGGAAACTGCATCGCGATCCCTTCGTCTTCGATCCTAGCCATAAGGTGCTCTTGATGACGAACCACCGGCCGTTCGTGAAAGGCACCGACGAAGGTATTTGGCGCAGGCTGAACATCGTTGGCTTCAACGCCAAGCTTCCCGATGACCAAAGAGAGCCGCACTTTCGCGAAGAGAAACTGCGTCCAGAACTCCCTGCCATACTCGCATGGATGATCAAGGGCTGCTTCAAGTGGCAGCAGGACGGATTGAGGCCGTCAGCCGCCGTGACGCGCGCGACCAAGGCATACCGTAGCGAAATGGACTTCATGCAGCAGTGGCTGGACGAACGAACCGTCGCCGATGAAAAGGCGACCATTCCCCGGAGTGAGGCCTACAACGACTACAAGTTTTGGTCTGAGCGAGAGCACGCGCCGACGCTACGAAACCGGCGGTTCGTCGAGGAGCTACACGGACGGAACTTCCTCACAGCGAAGAGCAACGGCGTCCGCCTGTTTAAGGGTTTGCGGCTACGGGGGCTGGGTGCGGGCCTGCAGGTTGTCGGCGGCACGGCGGCCAGCCCATGAGGCCGCCTAGCTGTGCGGAGGAAGCCCGTTTTGTTTCGTAGGAGAGAAGGAGAGCAGGACATGAGCAATCACATACAACCGAAGCCTGAAGGGATCGAGAAGCGAGGCCCAAGCCTCCAAGACATCGAAGAGGCTGAGACGGGCCTATGGGTCGAGCAGCAGTTGAACCGCATTCATGACTTCCTAATGGAGCGCGGCGCGGATAGCGAAATGCTCGATGCGGTTGACTACTTGATTAGAGACAACAGCGGCTGGATCGACCCCCAGATCGCGAAGGACCTACGCGCAGGAAATCTGCGTTCAGGCGAGGCTTAGGGTGTCGCGGCTCCCAGGGCACGTGGGGCAGATGCGGAGCTGTTTTGGGTATTTTTCTCTTATGTTTCTCCGTGAGAGAAAAACCTGAAAACAGCTCTTGAACAGCCCCACCTGCCCTGCAGCGGCGACTGCAGGAATGTCGATCACAACAGGAGGGGTGCATGAAACACTGGCTATCGACGATACAGGCCGCCTCAGAAGCCCAACAAGCCAAGCAACAAGCGCAACGTGAAGAGAAAGCGCGCGCCGTAACAAATGCGGCTCGCGAGCGCCTGACGCCCTTGGAAGATCGGCTGGAGCGTCTGCTCGCGACGATCCCTGTCGAGCTTCAGCGCGAAGGGGTGTCTTTGTCGTCGCTTCAAGCCTCGCTGCGGGGCCGTTGGCGTGGCAATGCGCATCCTGGTGACGTCGGGAGAGCCCTGCGTCGGCTTGGGTTTGAGCGACGACGGGACTGGAGCGGCGTTGACGGGTTTCGCGCGGTGTGGCACAAGGTCGGATGATGAGGCGACGCGCGCCCGCTCAGCCGTCAAGCCCGTGCGATCGCTTCAGAAGCTGAGCATCGGCGTCGAGTGTGCCCAAGCGGGGATGTCGCAAAAGGGCGGACACCGACCCTACGCCGTCGCCTATGGAAGTCCCGCAATCGACGTTTAGCGGCCGTAGCAGCCCCCGACCTGGATGCCTCAATTGGGCGGAGAGCGGGCGTTCAATGTCCCCGTTACGCTTACTTGATTTCGCGCACCTTCGAGCCCTCTTTGCGTGCGCCGGACATTTGCTACTTGCATGTAACCGTAAAGAATGAATATCCGCATTGCCCCCCGGCTCTAACAGAATTCAATTTTATCGTGTACTGACCTTTAGTCTGTCCACTTGTAGTCGACGTGGTGCACACGGCCTCAGCAGCCTGCTCGATCGACGTGCCGCAAGAGAACCACACCCCATTCTGGCAAGCATTTGAATTGCCAATACATACGTTATAATCCGTTTCTGACTTAGAGTCAGTCGAGACACAAGTTGACAAACAAATAAATAGCCACGTTATCAGGAATCTAAACATTATATCCTCGGGCTTGCATACGACAAGAGCTGCTTATTTCATTTTTGGTGACAGTTGGTATTATTAGTGCTTGCGTTCGGCATAAGGGTAAGGCAAAACTTTGCCCCATCGACGATCGCACCGCTGAGATTTGCTTTGTATAGATTTGCTCTGAGCAAATTCGCACCGGTCAAATTTGCCCCTGACAAATTTGCGCCAATCAAATTTGCTCCAACCAAATTTGCATTCGTTAGCCTGGCAAAAGTCAGTATTGCGTTATTGAAATTAGAGTTAGCTAAATTTGCGTTCGTCAGATCGGCAGTATTTAGTTTAGCCTTTGCAAGGCTTGCATTAACTAAATTCGTGTCATTCAGCGCAGCGCCATCGAGGACCGCCCCTTCTAAGCCAATTCCTATCAAATATGCTTGAGATAACTGCGCATCTGCTAGAGATACATGGTCACTATTAAGAGTTTGTCCGGAAACATCATGTGGGATTGCATAGTTTTCGCAGCATGAGGCGGATGGAAGCGAGGCGGAGGAACGCGAGCGCCTTGCGGTTGAGGCATTCCCAGTCCTTGGCCAGCCGTCGGCAGCGGCCGAGCCAGGCAAAGGTGCGTTCGCCGATCCAGCGCTTGGGCAGGACGACGAAGGCCTTGGCCTGATCCGATCGCTTGACGATCTCGACCTTCACGCGCGCCAGAGTTCGTCCGATGGCGGTCTGAAATTGCGGCCCTCGATAGCCGCCGTCGGCAAAGAGCCTGGTCAGGAACGGAAAGGCGCCGAACAAGGTCGCCATCAGCGCCGCGCCGCCGTCGCGGTCCTGGATGTCGGCGGCGTGGACGATCGCATGCATCAACAGGCCCTGCGTATCGACGAGGATGTGGCGCTTTTTGCCCATGATTTTCTTGCCGGCGTCGTAACCCGCCGGATCGATGCAGGTCCCCCTTTTTCCGCGCTCTTGACGCTCTGGCTGTCGATGATCGCGGCGGTCGGGCTCGCCTCGCGAGCGGCCGCTTCGCGACACTTCACGTAGAGCGCGTCGTGGATGCGATCGAGCGTGCCGTCCCAACTCCAGCGATCGAAGTAATCGTAAAGCGTCGAACGCGGCGGCAGGTCCTTCGGCACGGCGCGCCATTGGCAGCCGGTGCTCAGGACATACATCAGGCCGTTGACGACCTCGCGCTCATCGACATGACGTCGGTTGCCGCCGCGCTTGGCCGGTGGAATGAACGGCTCGACATGCGCCCATTCCGCGTCGGTCAGATCGCTCGGATAGCGCAGCCGACTGCGGTCGTAGCGAGCGCGATTTTCGTTGGTCCACATCAGCGACCCCCCCAAGCGATTCGGGCCGCCTTCCTTAAAATCATAAGCGATTCCAACAATTCGTTAAGTTCCCGGACGGGCTCTAAGGTCTTGTAATGCATCACGCCTTCCACCGTCGCCACTCGCGCCCCTTGCCGAATTTATTGTGTCCCAGGCCTTATAGTGTCGCTCTCTTTGACGACTACTCGTCTCCAAGAACCACTGAGCAACAGCAACAACAATAACGAATTTTCCTGCAGCATCTAAAATTTTCAGAAAGCTCCACTGCTGGCTCCAATACACAAGCCAGGAGTATGTCCATTTCGGCACCTCACGCCAATAGCTTTGGCGCTCTTCCGTCAACTTCTTCCAGCTAATTGGAGGAACGGAGAGGCCCTGCTCTCCAAACTTTACGTCACCTTGCGGCGGTTGATCTTTGACGAGCATTGCATTTATCTGGGTGAACCAGCCTAGTTGACGACGCCCTTTTCCAACACGCTATCCACCACCCAAAGATGGGATAGGGAGCGGCCTTGCCGAGCCTAACGTTTCTTAGTGACACACAGCAAGACCTAACCGTCGGCTCTCTTAAGCTTTAGACGCGAAGGGCCGCTTCGGGTCGTTTTCAACCGTCTGGGTGCCGCCGCGCCGGCCGACTGCATGCGCCTGACCCGACTGCTTACGACGAGCCTGGCAGACATCCCTGCGTGGCCGTTCGCCAGGCAATGCTCACCCTGGTGACATCGGGAGGGCTTTGCGTCGGCTTGGTTTTGTACGACAGCGGAACTGGCGGGACGCTGACGGCTTCCGCGCGGTGTGGTGCAAGGTCACATGATGCAAGCGGCGTCTAACGAGGTCTGCCAGCCGTTTCCCGCGACCGGCGGTTTTCAATGTTGGAGATCGAGGCGGCTCTCAAGACACAGGGCAAATACATCAGCCCCGTCCTCCTGGAGCTACGCTGGCGGCGCAAGCGGGTGTGGAGCACGACCAGCCAGTACCATCGTTATTGGGAGCCTCCTCCGCACGGGGATTGAAGCGAAGCGACGCAAGCGCTCCGGCAAGGTCACGGACGCCGATGATGAGAACTATCGCTACGCCCTAACCTTATGACGAGGGCGTCACGCGACGGGCGGTGCGCCGAGATTGCTTTGCCACCGCCTGTACCAACAGTAGAGTGTCGGCTTGGGGAACATTGGGTGCGCTTGGGCGGCTCCGGGCGCTAACGCACACGCATCAGTCTGGTGGAAGCCCGACGGTTTGAACGAGCGGAGGGATCGGGAATGTCAATTACGTTCAACATGGTGCTTGAGGCCGAGGGCATCGACCCCAAAGACGTACGGCTGGTTCGGCACCAGGACAATCGGCCCGAATGCAAGATTTCTCCCTACAGCCTATGGCGACGAGACCTGGCGTTGCTGGAGCGCTATCAGAGCCTCCAAAGCAGTGAGGTCTTTAAGGTTGGGAACACCCTAGCTTCCTTCGTCCGGACCCCGGCGGGCCAGACGCTGTTTGTCGGCCTCTACCGAGTAGATGGGATGGGCGTGTCCGACGAGACCGACGTTCTTCCCTCATCCAACATCGCGTGCCCTGGCATCATAAAGTACACGACAAGTTGCGACAATCGGTTAAAGGACATGGCCGGTCGCCTCGTCGTCGATTGGGGGAAAGGGTTCTTGGCTTGGGTACAACTGGCCGCGAAAAACGACAAGAAAGTGCTGGAACTGGGTCGCGATCCCGATGACAAGCCGTTCCCTGGCTATTTCACCTTCGGCTGTCGCCTGAGTGAGCTAGCTGTGGAGCCTCAACAGGTTGTCCTTGGAAAGGGCAAGTCGGCTGATGGGGGGCTTGGCGTCCAGGCTGCCATGGGGTCTATGCCAATTGTATCGATGGAGCCATCGGGGCAGCTCGGCGGTGCGTTCGTCTGAGCTGTTGTAGGCCTGCGCATAGGCCCATTCCCGTAGGCTGGTCTGGATGAAGCGTTCGGCCTTTCCGTTCGTTTTGGGCGTGTAAGGCTTGGTTCTGATGTGCTTGAGGCCAAGCTTCTTGCACGCCTGCGCGAAGGCTCGCGAGCGATAGCACGATCCGTTGTCAGTCATGACGCGCTCGACCTTGACGCCGAGGCTTGCGTAATGGGCCACCGCCGCCGCAAGGAAGGCGATTGCGCTGGATTTTCTTTCGTCCTTCATGACCTGACTAAAGGCGATGCGGGATGCATCGTCGATGCAGACGTGGACAAACTCCCAGCCAATGCCGAGGTGGCGGTTGACCGCGCCTGTTCGCCGCCCCGTGATCCGGTGTCCCACCGAGCCGATCCGGCCGAGTTTCTTGATATCGATATGGATGAGCTCGCCAGGCGTCGCGCGCTCATAGCGCCGGATCGGCTCGGCCGGCTCCAGGGACGAGAGCCGGTTAAGCCCGAGCCGCCGCAGGATCCGGCTGACCGTCGCCGCCGAAACGCCGACCTCGGCGGCGATCTGCTTGCCAGGATGGCGCTGCCTGCGCAAAGCCTCGACCGCCGCGCATGTGGCCGGCGGCGTTTGGCTTGGCGATGAAAGGGGCCTTGACGAGCGGTCGTGCAAACCGTCGACGCCTTCGGCGCGGAAGCGCCGGACCCATTTCGCGACAGTCTTGGGCGTGGTGTTGAACTGGCGCGCGGCGGCCGCTTTGGACAGCCCGCAGTCCAACACGGCGCGAACCATCATCTCTCGACCTTTCGGCGTCAAAGGCGCATTCTTGTGCGTGTCCATTCGGTCCCCCGCGAATCACTGAGGTTTTGGCGACATCAGCCTTCACGGCCAAAACCGAATGGACAACCTCCTGAAAGCTCACAGCTAGCCGAACTGCCGTCAGCGTGGAGAACACAGTTGAGCCAGGCTAAGGGTGTTTACGTCCTGACCTCGGTGACGAACATTACGTCGGTTCAGCTTCCGGGCAGGGTGGCTTTTTCGACCGTTGGCAGCAGCACGCAAAAGTGGGCGGGGACGCGGTCGCGTTCAAAGGTCTGGCCGCTTCCGAATACCGGATCAGCATCCTCCAGGTCTCAGCCGGGTTCGAAACCGACGAAGACATCATCCGAACTGAGAACGCCTGGATGAATAAACTCCAAAGCCGCAAGATGGGGCTGAACGGCAATCCAGGAACGGCGGTTGCGGCAGAGCCCGAGACTTGATTGCGGCGCGAGGGGCTGTCGCTTGCGGCTTTGCAGGCTTCACTGAGGGGCCGTCGGTGCAGCAATGCTCATCCTGATGACGTCGGGAGAGCCCTGCGTCGGCTTGGTTTTGAGCGGCGGCGGGACTGGAGCGGCGTTGACGGGTTTCGCGCGGTGTGGCGTAAGCAGGCATAGCGCGACGCGCGCCCGCTCAGCCGTCGCGGCACACCAATCCGGACCTTCACTCGTTGCGGCGGGGGTGCATCTGGGGTTGGCCTGTCAAGCACGTTGAGAGCGACCGGGAGCGGTTACAGCCCGTGGACCATCGGCGAGGTTGGCCTTGAGATGATGGTTAGCCCGCTTATGCGCGGGGCGAGAGCCTGAGACCAAAGGAGCTTGCGTTCGGGGTGTTGAAGCTGCCACTCGAAGACCAGTAAGCGACCCAACGGCGCACTAGACACTGCCGGCGAGGGCCTAACGAACAATTCGTCGCGGCTACTGGGAGAGGGTTTTGGACAAGATCGACTTTATTGAGAAGGCTCCTCAGTATTACGCGTTAGCAATATTAGCGGCTATGTCTCATGGTAAACTGAGGAGCTATACTGGAAGTGACTTCAACTCGTTATTTTCTTCCATTGGTGAAGAAAACGATTTTCTTGGTTACTACCTCACAAAAGATCCATTGCTTTTAGCTGCGATTCGCCTTCTTGCAGGTTGTAGTTACATTGAAATTGTCAGTGACGAATTTGGTCCAAATGTATATATACCAACTGATAGGCTATTAGACTGGCTTGATACCGGCTACAAGAACGAGCCACTACTATTCGCAAAATATCGTACGATAAATAACCTTGAATGGCTGCGGGACGCGCTTCAAAGAATAAACAAGACCTTCGATCAGCTTAGAATTGTGGACTCAGAATTTACCGACACTACTGTCGAGCCCGAATGGCAGCCTATTCCTCTGGATAGGAGCGACGAAAAGTTGATCGTCGCGGCCGATAAGTTAGATTGTCAATCGGCTCACAAAACTGACCCCCGATCGGCGTGCAAAATTGACCCCCCTGATGTCGCACTGACGGCAGCGCTTGCCCCGGCGGAGCTGGTCGGGGTTGCGCAGCCGGGGCGAGCGCGGGGGGGTGAGGAACGATCTAGAGCTCAGGCGCGGTTCTTGAAGCGCCAACTCTCGTTGCCGGTCTCGACGATGTCACAGTGATGCGTGAGACGATCCAGGAGCGCGGTGGTCATCTTTGGGTCGCCAAAGACGCTGGGCCATTCACCGAAGGCGAGATTTGTTGTGACGATGATCGACGTGCGTTCGTAGAGACGGCTGATCAAGTGGAACAGGAGCTGGCCGCCGGACTGCGCGAACGGAAGATAGCCGAGCTCGTCGAGAACGATGAAGTCGAGCCGCGTGAGATAATCGGCGAGCCGCCCTTGACGGCCAGATCGACCCTCGGCTTCTAGCCGGTTGACGAGATCGACGGTGTTGAAAAAGCGGCCTCGCGATCCGGCGCGGATACAGCTTCGTGCGATCGCGATCGCCAGGTGGGTCTTGCCGGCGCCGGTTCCGCCAACCAGGACGACGTTGCGTTGCTGAGCAACGAACACACCGCTGGCAAGATCGCGCACCAGGTTCTCATTGATCAGCGTGTCTTTGAACGCAAAGTCGTTCACATCCTTGGCGAGCGGCAGCTTGGCGGTCGTGAGCTGGTATCGGATCGAACGCGCCTGCTTCTCCGATATCTCGGCCTTGAGCAGATCGCCGACCAGTTGCTGGGGCTCATGCTTGCGCTTGAGCGCGGTGGCGAGCGTCTCGTCGTATGCGCTTTTCATCCCATAGAGCTTCAGTTCGCCCATCATTTCGAGGACTTCGGTTCTCTCCATGGTCATGCCCTCCTGAGCTGGTCGTATCTCGCGCAGTCAGCGACCGGCGCATGTCGGAGCCTCAGCGCATCCGGGGTGAAGATGGGCGCAACAGGTCCAGGATCGCGTTGGCGCGCGAGGATGTTGATGATCACGTCGGACGAATGGACGCCCTCTGACATCGCCTGAGCGCAGGCGGCTTCCACCGCCGGCAATCCATCGGTGAGCACGGTGGCCAGGATGGCGACCATCTGGCGGTCGCCATCATCGGATTCGGCGAGCTTGCGTCGAACCCGCTCGAGCGCCGCCGGCAGCACCCAATCCTTGAACGGAGCGCCGTTGCGCAGGGCTCCAGGCTTGCGGGCCAGGACCGGAACATAGTGCCAGGGATCGTAGACTGTCTCGCCGCGACCGTAGTTGCGGGGATGCTCTGCGACGATACGCCCATCCTGGCGGACGACGATGCGATCGGCGTAGGCATGGACCTCGACTGGACGACCGACTGCGCTGGCGCTGACCGAGTATTTGTTGTTGTCGAACCGCACCAGGCACGTCTTCGACACCGAGGCTTGTTGCGCATGGAACCCGTCGAAGCGACCGCGATAAGCGATGAGCTTGGGCCGCTCTTCCTCGAAGACCTCCCATACGGTCTGCTCGGGGCGTTCGGGGTGCGGGTGGGCCTTGGCGTAGGCGATGCACCTGTCCATGAGCCAGGCGTTCAACTCATCGTACGTCTTGAACCGCAGCCGTGGCGTGAAGAAGCGCTCACGAACAAGGCCGACCTGGTTCTCCACCTGGCCTTTCTCCCAGCCTGACGCCGGCGTGCAGGCGACAGGGTCGACGAGATGGTGCGAACACATTTGCAGGAAGCGGCGATTGTATTGCCGATCCTTGCCGACGAAGATCGTGTCGACCGCCGTCTTCATGTTGTCGTAGATGCCGCGCGTGCAGGCGCCCTTGAAGAACGCAAACGCCCGATCGTGCGCGTCGAACACCATTTCCTGGGTCTCGCGCGGATAGGCGCGTACGAACATCATTCGGCTGTGGCAGAGGCGGACATGCGCGACCTTCAAGGTCGTTGTCACGCCGCTCATCACGACGATCTCGTGGCTCCAGTCGAACTGGTAGGCCTCGCCCTGCGCAAACGACAACGGAACGTAGGCGGTAGCCGACTGGCTCGAGTGCTCGCGGCTCCAGATCTTGGCGTAGCGTCGGACGGCGTCGTAGCCGCCTTCATAGCCCAGCGCCCGCAACTCCTCGAATAGCCGGATCAGCGTCAGACGTTCGCGCGCTGGCGCGTCGGCATTCTTCGTCAACATCCGATCGATGTCGGCCTTCCAGCGTCCCAACTTCGGGCGTGGCTGGACCTCTCGCTCGTAGGAAAAAGATGTCTCGCCCGAGCGTAGAATCTTCCGAACAGTATTGCGCGATATCTTCAGATCGCGGGCGATCTCCTTGATCGACTTGCCCCTGGATAAATGCTCGCGCCGTATCCGGGCGATCGTCTCCACAACCAGCATCCCCCACCGCCCGCGTCACACAAACGCGGGCAGCCGAACAGAGCGAAAACTAGGGGGTCAATTTTGGACGCCGATCCCCCCGGCTAGGGGGTCAAAATTGCACGCCGAAACACAGCCATCGGTGCACTTCATGTGCACCTTCCAGCCGAGGCTTCGCGCCATCCCCAGTGTCTCAACTTCCATGAGAACGAAAGTGGAACAACGGCTCGCTCGGGTCAAGCCGGTCGATTGTTCAATCGCAAAATTCAATGCCGATCAGCGGCCCACGGATATCGCGAGATCAGTCGGAAAAGGTAGGCTTCGGTCTATCGCATCCTCAACGACGCCGGGCTGGTTTGAGTCGCAAAGTGGGCATGTGCTTGCCAGTCATAGTCGCTTTCGTGCGCTAGCTGCTATTTCACGAACTTTTTTCTGATGATCGGGGCGCTCGGGGTCTAATACCTCCCCAGACCAATCGACAATTTGAATGTCAGGACCATTCCTAAGTCCCCGTTCGTCGCTGTGAGAGTTATATGTCTCCTCAACTACCCCCAGGACTTGCAAGAGGTTCCTTGGCGCATAAGGTCCTGTGCTTTCATCGGTCTGCACCGCATTACCAAGGCGTTCGAGCACCGAGATATGGACCATCTCACCAATCGCTTCAGCGTGTCTGTCTCGAGAAACATTGCGCTGGCGAAAACGCAGGTCAGTGACTGCGTAGTTGGCTATGGAACGAAGCGAAAAAGGCTCTAGCCGGTACCACGCCTTTCGCGCCTCATGCTGCTGCGCGGTCGCCCAACGACCGTCGACCATTTTCCAGTTGCGCGAATTTACCGGGAAATCTCGAAAGTAGAACCTCAGTCGCTTAAGCATCCAATCGAGCGTAATGTCGTCAAGTGACAGGGGATGTGCCGACTCCCGAGTTTCCTCATTGATATAACTTCCACCTATATCTGCGTGAGCGCCCGCGAACCATACCTGTTCTGTGTGGCTTACGAATTGTTTGAACTTAGGCTTCCTCCAAAGCGTAGCCTGAAATGGTTCTCGATGTTCATCAACCGCAAGCGCATGCAAATTAACCCGTGTAATCGAAGATAGGTCGACATCATGAAAAGAAAACCAATCTCTGTTTACAATGCTAAACGAGATTGCTGGAATACCGAGCGCACCGACAGTGTCAAAAACGCCGATACAGTCAATATGAAGCTTATCCCTATCGTGAACATTCGGCGTGAGTTCCGCCCAGATTCCTGGCAGACGATCGTTGGGTGGAGTTCGGTAGAAGCTCCATGCGACCGCCTCATTCGAGGGAGAGCATAAATCGCGCTTTAGCAACCCGGCGGAGGCTATGTAGCCAACAAGCGATCTAGCCGTGAATGCCCCTCGCGAAAACCCGAATATGAAGATCTCATCTCTCGGCGCATACCAGTAGGAGAGAAATTTGTAGGCCCTTCGGACATTCCCGGCTAGACCATCGCCGAAAATACCTCCCCGGAAACGATCAAACGCTCCCGTCCCCACTCCACGCTCATAGAACACGATATTTTCCCGCTCTCCCTCAGAAGTGAAGCCCCGCACAATTCGTTGCGCGTCGCCGGTATTTAGAGCGACCTTGGGCAGGGGTGAGGTAGCCTGAGCTAGGCTCTTGGCAATAAGCTGTTGCAGCCTAACGATGTTCGTGTCCGCCAAACCTACATCCTGATCGTTCCATGTTCCGTCGAGTAAGAGAATGATCCGTTTGGGGGCCACTTTTCATCTCTCTGAAATTGACTGAATTGCAACTTATTGAATTGGGCACCACCCCGTCGTGGCCCCATGATGCGAACTCGCATATAGAAAGTTACCATCGCACGATCTTCACTTGCTGAGAATCGAATGTTGAGGTGCTTTCAGAGATTTGCGAATGAATTCACATAACAGCCTTCAGAGACCAACGCGGGCATTGAGAATGCTCAAGAATTGCGGTGCCGCTATCTCGATGTAGTCTTTGTTGATTTTCTGCAGATCCTCCAAGAGTTTCTCAGTCTGAAGATACGCTCCCTCCGGCTGTTGATCCTCTCTGGATGTCACCTGCTTGAGCTCAGTGAGCAACGACCCGAAAGTGTCGCGTATCTCCTCGTAGCGACGCTGGGCCTGCCCGTCGAACAAAATGGGCGGGGGCTCTCTGATGCGGGTGCCTTGCATCTCCGCCTCGAGCACGATCGTCCGAAGGATTTCTAGGACCCGCCCACCAAGTGGATGGAGCTTGCCAAGCTCGTCCGCGGGATCATGGCTCTCGTTAATCCGGACGCACTCTCGGGCCATTTTCCCCTTATATCGGTCCAGCACCTCTAGACGGGTTCGGACAGCGAGCCGAAGGCCGTTCGCAAGCAGCTGAAGCGACGAAGGGTTCTCTACAGGAGGAGCACTGAATGCGTCGACAAAAACCACTCTGCAGGTGCAATCAATTCCGTCCTCCGACCGAGTAATTGACTCGATGATTGGCCTCAAAACACCCCCGCTGACTGATCTGAAGAAAACTATTTTTTGGTCGGCTATCCTCCCCTCGAGCGTTGCCTGAAGAGACTCGAGAAATCCAGAGACCCAGGGCCGGTTGGCCTCCGACCCTTCGGTGTCAAGTCGCTTAAGAAAGTCGACGATATTCATCCTATCAGGCCTGCGGTTGAACCCAAGTAGCAGGGCAGAGATATCGTCGGTCTCGACGTTGGACAGTTCAAGGGGCAGTTTTGGCGGTATTGAGGCGAGCTGACCCCAGTTTGGTGTCTCTTTATCGCCCGCTATCCAGGCCGGGTAAACTTAAATCGATGGCCGTAGATTGTTGGTCGCGTTCTTCTTGGGCATACTCTTGCGAATAATGTCTCCAATTACGAAGGCTGTCGCTTCGAGACTTCGGAACGCGCCTGACTGATCTGTGGCTTTGTAGAAATTGGCTAGCCACGTTGCTAAGTCCTTATTCGTCAATTCCACCGTTTGAAGTTTTTGTAATGGGTCAGGCGGGGGTGTCCCGGGATAGTGCACACAGTATAGTTTGTGGTTTTCCGTGTCTGACCGGCTGACAACTTCATCGAATAATATCGTCTCATACAGACACCAGCTCCAATCGTATGTAGAATCAGTATAAATCAGAAGGAGATAATCCGTGCTTCTTAGCTCGCTCTCTATTCGAGTGCGCCACGTGTCCCCTTTTTCAATTTCTTCTGATAGGAAAAAAGTAACATTGTCCATCTCACTTTTCAATGTTTTTACGATTGAGTGCGCCAGTACGCTATCGGTAGACTTGTGACTCACAAAAATATGTTTCAATGTCAATGCCGATCCACTCATCCGCACCCTCCCTATAAGCAGCATCTACCGCAGCACATCTAAATATTACAATTCCCCCCGCTTACCGGCGACGGGGCTTACGACCTTCATAAGAGAAACCAAGACAAACAATGAGCCCGCTCTGGCTTTCCGACAAGATATCGCATTAGCGATCCATCCAGATTCGCGCCGTGATCTAGATCACATAATGTGAGGCCGCTTGCTGGAGGTGTTCCTAGTGGGGAAAATCAATCGGAAGAGTCCGGCGCAGTATCAACTATTTCAATCACTTGCGCAGATCGGCCCGGGGTTCAAAGTGTCTGATTCTATCCACTAGGACGCTCGCCATAACTTCGGCGACGATTCCGGGGTCAGAATCTTTCCAGGCCACGAGGCGAGCCGAGTCCTCGTGTCTGCAGGACCAGCCCGAGCGCCCACCGTGCAAACCGCAGCGAGACCGCCGCCGCTACCAGCCGAGGCTTCGCGCCATTCCTAGTGTCGCGACTTCTATGAGAACGAAAGTGGAACAATGGCTCGCTCGGGTCAAGCCAGTCGATGGTTCAATCGATATCGGCGAAGGCTTCATGAAACAGCGTTAGCGGGATTCCGCCGCCCTGTGGCGGGCCTCCACGCGGGGCTCTTTTGCTCGCGTGCGTCAACCGCGCTACTTGTGTTGCCCTCAGCATCGAGCCTTTTCGGAGCAAAAGTCAGTGCCGAAGAAGAAGACCTCAGCCCATGGCACTCCGTGGACCAAAGAGGACGTGCGCGAGCTCAAGGCGCACTCGAAAGCGCGGAGGCCTCTTCCGGAGATCGCCAAGAAGATGAAACGTACCGAGAGGGCGCTGCGGCGAAGGGCGGGGATTCTCGGCATTGGTCTTGGCCATAATCGCTGAGTTTTGCTTTAGCAACTATGACCGATCGCATGTCCATATAAGTAATATATCTGACATGTAGACAATAGAAACATCCAATGAGTGACGGACTAACGTATGCCTTTGAAGCGTAAGGGGGGGGGGAAGATACCCAGTGCCATCTGATAAAACACAAGAACGGTTGTTGAGCAAGACGCAGGCTTCACGATATATTATCATCTCCAGTCATAGAGAGCATTCAGTTCGCATTCCTCTATGAAAAAGATCAGAAATAATTTGATTTCCACGTGAATCAGTGATGACCAGCTCGTGGTTGAATATGTTCCTTCTCTCGAAGGACTAAATCACCGAGGCCAATAATAGAAGGATCGGCCGCTATTAATTCTTGAACCAATTTTTCGTTTAGTTCTGGATGTAGTCTTAATGCAATCCTCTCAGATCGCTTGAACTCCATTGCAGCCCCACCCGTTGTTTCCTCTGATTTTCTAACAACCATTTTTCTGGCCACTATTATTGCCCATAAATCAGGTGCTGATGGCGTAACACTCCGCCACTTATCTCCGTTTTAGACTGTATGACACGTTCCTTCCGGATCGCCAATCGTTTGGTTCAATCCGATGAGTTCGGGGGGCGGCTCTTCAAAGGACGAAACTACCCAACCTTCGAGAGACCCCTTACCATGAGCTCCTCGACACTGAATGGCTTTTTGGTCTTCTGCGACCGATGCATTCGCCCGTCATGATGCGGGGTGGTTTTGAACCCACATATCGGGCAGGGCAGGTCCCTCGCTTGGCGCTTTGGAGCTTGGGTCGTCATCCTGTGTTGCCGTATGTTGGCTGGGCTATTGTAGCGTTTGTTTTTGTTTCGATGGCCACCACTGCGCTATATGGAGCTATAGAGCTATATATCAGATCGGAAATAGCAAAAGGTATCGCTGGCGTTCCTCGTGGGACATCTCCAGCCGAGAATACTAAGTCGCACCCACAACGCCCATTCAGGTCAAAATTGATCGCGGTTTGTGGTCGCTTTGGGCCCGATTATATGGCAAACATAGCGGCCTTGCGGAAACTAGCAAGCGACCCTGCCCACCTCGCCAAGCTAACCGAAGCCCAGAGAAATACTGAAGCGGATAATGGAATTGCATTGGATAATATGATCGTTAGAGTGCTGTCTGCTGATGATCCCGATCAAATTTAAGATGCGCGGCCCAGTCTTAGTGGTCACTGAGTCAGTTGACTCATTTTCCTGGCCACTGCGCGCGGCATCGCGATCTTGTTTCAAAGAAACAAACTCCTTATACCATGCCGCATTGTGCAGGCGTTCCTGATAATTCAGATAGGCGAATGGAACGAGAAATCCGATCACTATAGTGAACCCCTCCGCCGTCGGGACGGCATCCGAACCCAACCCCGCGTGGATGGTAAATACCCCGATTACGACCCCAGCAATAACGGCCCCAATTGCGCCGCCCTTAACGGGGTCTGTTTTTGGCGATGGGGTATAATGCTGCGCTCGCCTATGAGCCTCATCGGCGAGGCTGGTTAAGGTTGGGGTTTCATCACTCATCAGCTTATCGGCGCAACTCTGCGATTAGACCATTAAAAAAATCTGTCTTTCCTGTAATCTCTTGAGTAATTCCTCCTCCCTCGATACTCCGACCATTATACATTCCCATCATTGGATTCCCGTGAGCATTTTTAAACTGAATAGCGTAGGACGTACCAAGCGATGATTTAAGGTAGTCATAGGCTTCACGATCCCAATCGGACTTTTGTTTCTTTAATAATTCAGTATCGCCATTATCAACGAATGTTTTCTTTATAGTGCTTCCTTCATCGAGCAATAAGGACAGTCGATCAATAACGTCGTCAGGGGTCCGCTCGCTCGCTTTTCGAGGAGGATTCATATACAACTTGAGCAATTCATTGACATCTATTTTAGTATCCGGATTAATACAAACGAGATATATAATACGCTGCCATACATATAATTTATTGCTTTCTGGATAATTCTTTAGCTCGTCGGTAGTCAATTTTGTATATTCACCATCAATACTCGCAGCGCCACCAGCAAGGCGACTAAGAACTCCCTTGATTTCCCCTTCCATCTTTCCTTTAAAAGCCTCATCTACATCCTGAGCATTTGTAGGCTTTAGAGCGTCGCATTTATCCTCAGCGCTCACGGGAAATGTGGCGAAACATAAAAGGAAAATGGCAATGATCAACTTCATGCCGCGACCTCGGAGAGCGCTAAAGGTTTCAAAATCCCACAGTAAAGCAGGATATGATGGGGAATCAACGCCGGCATCAACTGATAAACCCAAGCCTACGGCACTCGTTTTCAACAGCCTCGCCGAGGCCTGCGATTTCGTTGGCGAGATGGCTGAAGACTCCCAAGACCGGTTCTCCATGAAACACCGGTACGTCGCCGAACGCTATAAACGGGGTGAATTCGAAATTGTAGTTGAACTCACCACCGGGATCGATCTCGGCAATTATCATTTCATTTTTAGAGCTATCCCAAGTTTGTGGCGTCCAGAGAGGCGGATTGAAAGCTGCTCTTCCGTCTTTTGGCGCGCGAAGCATTCCACCCATTGCGACCTTAACATTCGCTCCGGCGACAGGAACCAAGAGAGCATGCTGGTTGGCTCCTCTGATTTCGTTCAAGGCCCAGAGAGCATCATTCCCAGTTTTGTAAGGCTTGAGAGAGCGAAACAGCGCCGTGACGTCAGCTGGGACATCTTTGCAAAAACCTTTCGCCCGATTCTCCCAATTCTCAGCTGTATTGCTGAAAGGAAAGTAGGCGAATTCGGGAGATTTAACGCCACTCGCGATGGCAGCTCCATAAGCCATGTGGTCAAAGAGCGGATCGCAAGTTATCCAGGGCGTCGCTAGCGATGTCGGAAATTTCGTGTGGGATTGGATTGACAAGCCTCAGTTTGTGCACCTCTGTGCGGCCATCCACCCCTGGCTCGACAATCATCTCGTAGGGGTGGTTATCGACGTAGCCTGAACAGGCAGCCTCAAGGTCAGAGGCGTGTTTCCTTGCACGCGTCAGGCGTCTTTTGGCGCTGTAAAACGGATCGTTGATGATATCTGTCATGGCGTTGATTCGTCATTTCGTGACGACGCCGCATAAGCCGCATGAATCGCTCGGGAAAGCAACAGCCGAAGCAGCTTCCCGCAAGCGTGGGAGGGTAATACTTTGCCAGCAAGCTAAACCGAAGATCAATAAACGAGTACACCAAAGCTAAATTGAGACATATATATTCATAACAAGGTAAGAATGTAGATTTATTTAAGATTTTTCAACTTTGGCGCGTTTAGGTTCGGCCTAGCGCCCATGAACCACTGGCAAACAGGTCAAATCTGTCACGAGAGCCCAAGCCACAGTCGAAAGGCCACAGTCCACAGTCCACCGAGCAATGATGCGCCTCATCAACTCATGGCGTGGATCGACAGCCCACTGGCCAGACGCTACGCTTCAGCCAGTCATTGCTCGAAGAGCCACCGTCTATAGATCATTGATCTTGCGCATTGCCCTAACAAGGCATCATAATAGGTGCAAAACCACAACAATATCAGCTAGTTGCGCGCCCATGGAGGCTGACTTAATAGCGATTAGCAAGCGCCAAAGCCCGAAAAGCGCTGGTAGATCAGCATGGTTGCGCCACAGTCTGCGTGAGTTCATGGGTGATACGAGGAGCCACATTGGCCCATCACAGAGCTTGGATGCGCTCCCAGACACGTTGGGCGGTGGGCTAAGGCCGTTTGCTCATAGCCTATGGTGCGTGCGGAGGACGGACGAGCGGCGACCATAGGCGAGGAAGCTCGGCGCAGGGCGTGAGCGAGCGCAGAGCAACTATGACCGATCGCATGCGCATATAAGCAATATATATCGGTAATTGGTTGTAGTAGAAGCATTCAAGAGTGAGGAACAAGTGTATGCTCTTGAGGCGTAGAGGCTAAGATACTCAGTGCCGTTTGATAAAACACATAGACAGTTATTGACCAGGACGTGGGTCTACGACAAAATATCAATGACAACGATCTCCAGTTGTAGAGAGCAATCCTAGTCCGCCGTCCAACAATGAAAATGATTAGAAATAAATTGATTTCGACCCGAACCTGTGATACATATATAATTTATATATACTGTTTTGAAGCCTTTCGTACGAGCAATGTCATGGACAATGAAGCTGCATATCGTACATTATTCAACAGGCTTGCTAGACCCGATGAAAGGTTCGATGAACAATGGGTAAAGGCGTTTCAGGATGCTGTAATCGAGGAGGGTCAGGTAGTGGGGACGCACTCTTGGGAAAGTGATAATCCCGGAGCCGGTTCTGACATGATCTTCATCTATCACTTTAAGGAGCTATTTTTTACTCTTACAGATTTTGGGCTGGATGGTCCATACGAGGAATTTAGTGAGGCTGCGGAAGCCATAGACCTTCTTGCCGTTAGGGACACCACGGAGAGGATTTGGGTGGATTTTAGGGCAAAACACAACTCCGGGGTGGATGATCGCGCGGAAGATGAGGACCAACGAATTTTGGTCAATTGAAGCGGGAGGACTTGCTCGCGATGGCAAAGAACGTCGTTGTATGCTGCGATGGAACGGCGAATGAGTTCGCGAGGGACCACACCAACGTTCTGAAGTTGTTTCGGGTGCTGGATAACGATCCGATGCGGCAGGTCGCTTTCTATCATCCGGGTTTAGGCACGATGGAAGCCGTCGGGGCGTTGACGAGCGTCTCCCGAAGAGCGACCAAGGTTCTCGGCCTAGCTTTCGGTTATGGCCTCGAACGCGATGTGCGCGATGCCTATGCCTTTCTCATGCAACAATTCGATCCCGACGATAATCTGTACATGTTTGGATTCAGCCGCGGTGCATATACCGTTCGCGCCGTCGCATCGCTTCTCCACATGTACGGGCTTCTACCGTCTGGCAACGAGCCGCTAATCCCCTACGCGATCCGAATGATGAACGCGACGAACAGACAGGAAAGCGGGGCAGCGTTCGCTCTCGCCGAGGACTTCCGCGCGACCTTTCGCGGAACCGTCTGCAAACCGCATTTCGTCGGCGTCTGGGACACCGTCAATTCTGTCGGATGGGTCGAAAATCCCTTGAAGCTGCCCTATTCAGCGAACGATCCAGATATCGCCATCGGACGCCACGCTGTGTCGATCGACGAGCGCCGGGCGTTCTTCCGCACTAACCTGTGGCGTCCTGATCCGCCAGCAGCGGGCAGCGGTCCGACAGACCTAAAGCAGGTTTGGTTTCCGGGCGTCCACTGCGACGTCGGCGGCGGCTATCCAGAAGCACAGAGCGGGCTATCAAAGTTCGCGCTCGAATGGATGGTGCGCGAGGCAGCCTTGGCGGGCCTACTCGTCGATCTTACAAGATTGGATGAAATCATGGGACGTACGGGGACGAAATTCGCGAAGGCCGATTGCAACGCCACTTTGCACGAATCGCTCACCCTATGGTGGCGGCCCGCCGAAATCATGCCGAAGAGGCACTGGAACTGGCAGACAAAGAGCGAGGAGCGGCGAATGAACCTCGGACGCCGACGTACCTTGCCGTCCAATCCGCTCGTTCATGCGGCGGCATTCGATCGCAGGGGGTACAGCTTGCCCGATGGCTCAATCAGAGTTGATCCAACGCCTTGGTGAGGTCGCTCCGCCCTCGGATAACGAGAAAAAGTGGGCTGACATCGTAGTCCCGCAGACCACTTTTCGCCTCAGGAGTCGAACATCATCAGTGGAGGAATAGGGGGTCGTCATAATTTCGTCGGGACAGTGTTGAAAATATTAAGCTACAACCGGCATCCGTTTTCCAAGACCGGTTGGGAGGAATAACGCCATGGCAAAGTCCCCGAAGCATCCCGCAAGTGAGCATCATCATCAGGCTGCCGCTCATCACCACGCTGCCGCTCATCATCATCATCAAGCCGCCCACCATCATGATCTTGGTGAGCACAAAGAGGCGAAGGAGCACGCCGACGCTGCTCACGAACATAGCGAGCAGGCACACAAGCATACCGCGACCGCCCACGAACATTCTCATAAATGATGGACACAGAAGGAGGCGCGATGACGTCTCCTTTGCTCGTCCTGACCGATCCCCTCGCGCTGAACGTGTGTGTCGCCGGACAGAGTACACTTTTAGTGGGACCCTTCTGCCAAAAAAGCCTTACAGTTCTATGGAAGGTTTTGCAGTCCCACTTTTGGGTAAATAACTGATAGTAAACAATTCTTGCAGGCCCGTCCGGGACGCCACGTTCCGTCCAAAATCAGTGTCGTTGAAATTCTCGTGGGGTGTCCGCATGAGGAAATCACCGAGGGGGCTGGTCGCAATGAAACTCATCACAAGGGACTGGGTGTCTGACCACAACGCAACTTGTGCGCGAACCTGTGCAAATTGCGAGCGCTAAGAAGGGCATCAATACGTTAATACGTTGATTTGCTTAGGAAAATAATGGTCGGAGTGAGAGGATTCGAACCTCCGACCCCCTCGTCCCGAACGAGGTGCGCTACCAGACTGCGCTACACTCCGACATTGGCACACGGAACCGGCCAGGGCGGCCTTATAGGCGCGCGAGTAGCGGCGCGCAAGCCTCGGCCGACGCACGCGAACGCCCCATGCAGGGACCGCCTTGTCACTCGCACGCGCCCAAGGCTAAGCTCTGCTATCCACAAATCCAGGCCGGACGGCGATATACGTCTGGCGGCTCCAATGAAGCAGGGAAGCGCCCATGACCTTTCGCCTCAAACTGCTGGCCTTCGCCGCGGCGCTCGCCGCCTCGGCGGGGACGGCTTACGCCGACGACATCAAGATCGCCCTCATCCGGGGCTTGACCGGCCCCTTGCAGGCCTACGCCAAGCAGACCGAGACCGGCTTCATGATGGGGCTCGAATACGCGACCAAGGGGACCATGGAGGTCGACGGGCGCAAGATCGTCGTCATCACCAAGGACGACCAGTCGAAGCCCGACCTCGCCAGGACCGCGCTCACCGAGGCCTATGAGGACGACGGGGCCGACATCGCGGTCGGCACGACCTCGTCCGCCGCGGCGATCGCAATGTTGCCGGTCGCCGAGGAGCACAAGAAGATTCTCGTGGTGGAGCCCGCAGTCGCCGACGAAATCACCGGCTCGAAGTGGAACCGCTACATCTTCCGCACCGCGCGCAATTCCTCGCAGGACGCGATCTCCAACGCGGTCGCGATCGGCAAGCCGGGCGAACATATTGCGACGCTCGCGCAGGACTACGCCTTCGGCCGCGACGGCGTGAAGGCCTTCAAGGAGGCGCTCGCCAAGACCGGCGCGACGCTGGACGCCGAGGAATACGCGCCGACGAACACGACGGACTTCACCGCGCCCGCCCAGCGCCTGTTCGACGCGCTGAAGGACAAGCAGGGCAAAAAGATCATCTGGATCATCTGGGCGGGCGGCGGCGACCCGCTCGACAAGCTTGCCGATCTCGATCCTGGCCGCTACGGCATCGAACTGTCCACCGGCGGCAACATCCTGCCCGCGCTCGTAGCTTACAAGCGTTTCCCCGGTCTCGAGGGCGCGACCTATTACTACTACGGCATCCCGAAAAATCCGATCAACGACTGGCTGGTCGCCGAGCATGAGAAGCGCTTCAAGGCCCCACCCGACTTTTTCACCTGCGGCGGCTTCGCCGCGGCGATGGCGGTGGTCGACGCGGTCGAAAAGGCGAAATCGACCGACACGGAGAAGCTCATCTCGGCCATGGAGGGCATGTCGTTCGAGACGCCCAAGGGCAAGATGATCTTCCGCAAGGAGGACCATCAGGCGTTGCAGTCGATGTACGCCTTCAAGATAAAGGTCGATCCCAACGTCGCCTGGGGCATTCCCGAGCTCACGCGCGAGCTCACGATCGAGGACATGGACATCCCGATCCGCAACAAGCGATGACGCCGTCGCTCGAGACGCGCGGCCTCACCATCCGCTTCGGCGGACACGTCGCGGTCGATCATGTCTCCTGCGCCTTCCAGCCCGGCGAACTCACCGCCATCGTCGGGCCGAACGGCGCGGGCAAGACCACCTATTTCAACCTGATGTCGGGGCAATTGCGCGCCTCCGACGGCGCGGTCCTGATCGACGGGCAGGACGTGACGGCCCTAAGCGCGCCTCTGCGCACGCGGCTTGGCCTCGGGCGCGCCTTCCAGCTCACGAACCTTTTTCCGCGCCTCAGCGTCGCGGAGAATGTGCGGCTCGCGGTGCAGGCCCGCGCCGGCGCGCACTACGACATGCGCCAGCCGTGGCGCCAGAGCATGGATCTCGTGCGCCGGGCCGATGCAGTTCTCGATTCGGTCGGGCTCGTCGGCAAGCGCGACATGCTCGCCTCGGCGCTGCCGCACGGAGACCAGCGCAAGCTCGAAGTGGCGATGATGATGGCGCTCGAACCGAAGATCTACATGTTCGACGAGCCCACGGCCGGCATGAGCGTCGACGAGGTCCCGGTGGTGCTCGACCTGATCGCGCGGCTCAAGACCGACACGTCGAAGACGATCCTGCTCGTCGAGCACAAGATGGACGTGGTGCGCTCGCTCGCCGACCGCATCATCGTTCTGACCAACGGCCAGCTCGCGGCCGACGGCGATCCGGCGACGGTCATCGCGTCGCCCGTCGTGCAGGAGGCCTATCTCGGGATCGCGCCGGAGAAGGCGGCATGAGCGCCGCGCTGACGCTCGAGGGCGTGCATACCCACATTGGGCGCTATCACATTCTGCAGGGGGTCGACTTCGACGCGCCGGCCGGCATGACGACGATGCTCTTAGGGAGGAACGGCGCCGGCAAGACGACGGCTCTGCGCACGATCATGGGGCTGTGGCGCGCCTCGAAGGGGCGCATCGCGCTCGGAGGCGCGGCCCTCGAGCGGCTCGCCGCCAGCGACATCGCGCGGCTCGGCGTCGGCTACGCGCCCGAGACGATGGCGGTCTTTTCCGACCTCACCGTGAAGGAGAACCTCGTGCTCGGCGCGCGCGAAGGCCCGCTCGACGACGATCGTCTCCGCTGGATCTTCGGCTTCTTTCCGGCGCTCAAGAAATTCTGGCTCGCGCGCGCGGGCGCGCTCTCGGGCGGGCAGAAGCAGATGCTGTCGATCGCGCGCGCCATCGTCGAGCCGCGCGAGCTCCTGCTCATCGACGAGCCGACCAAGGGGCTCTCCCCGGCGATCGTGGGCGCGCTCATCGCCTGCCTCAAGGAAATCAAGGCGACCGGGGTGACGATCGTGCTGGTCGAGCAGAATTTTCGCGTCGCGCGCGAGGTCGGCGACGAAGTTTGCGTCATGGACAACGGACGCATCGTGCATCGCGGCGCAATGGCGGCCCTGGCCGCCGACGAGCCGTTGCAGAACCGCCTGCTCGGCCTCAGCCTGGATTCGCACCAATGACCGCGCTCGACGTCGGCGCCGCCCTGCCGCGGCGCAAGCTGGACATCCTGCCGGCCTTGACCCCGCTCATCGTCGCTCTCGTCGCAGCGCCCTTCATCGGCTCGTCCTCGACCTTCGTGACCCTGACCGCGGCGGGGATCGCGATGGGCATGATGATCTTCACCATGGCGTCCGGCCTCACCCTCGTCTTCGGCATGATGGACGTCTTGAATTTCGGCCACGGCGCCTTCATCGCGCTCGGCGCCTATGTCGCGACGCTCGTGCTCTTGCCGCTCTCGAGCTGGTCGAGCGCGGAATCGGTCGCGCTCAATCTCGCGGTCTTCGCGCTCGCCGTGATCGCGGCGGCGCTCGTCTGCGGCGCCCTCGGCTTTGTGTTCGAACGCCTCATCGTCAAGCCGGTCTATGGCCAGCACCTGCGGCAGATCCTGGCGACGATCGGCGGCTCGATCATCGCCGAACAATTGCTCTACGCCTTGTTCGGCCCGGACCAGATTCCCTTGAGCCTGCCGAAGACGTTCGAGGGCTCGTTCGTGTTCGGGGAGGCCGCGATCGAGAAATATCGCGTGCTGGCGACGGTGGTCGGCCTCGCCGTGTTCGCCGGCGAAATGCTGGTTTTGAACCGCACGAAGATCGGCCTCCTCATCCGCGCAGGCGTCGAGAACCGGGAGATGGTCGAGGCGCTCGGCTATCGCATCGACCGGCTGTTCGTCGGCGTGTTCATGGCGGGCTCGGCGCTGGCGGGCCTCGGCGGCGCGATGATGGCGCTCTATCGCGGCCAGGCGCATGGCGCGATCGGCGGAGAGTTCCTGGTGCTCTGCTTCATCGTCATCATCATCGGGGGGTTGGGCTCCGTCGGCGGCTCCTTCATCGCTTCGATCCTCGTCGCGCTGATCGCCAATTACGCGGGCTTCCTAGCGCCGAAACTCGCGCTGATCTCGAACATTCTGGCGATGGTCGTCGTTCTCTTGTGGCGCCCGCGCGGGCTCTATCCGGTGAGCGGACGATGACGCTGCTCTCGGGCGATCCGCCGCGCGGCCGGCCGCTGCAAATCCTGATCGTGCTGATCGTGCTTGCGCTTCTGCTCGCGCCGTTCCTGTTTCCCGGCGCCAAGGTGATCAACACGGCGGCCAAGACCTGCGTGATGATCCTGCTCGTGGCCTCCTACGACGTGCTCATCGGCTACGCGGGCATCGTGTCGTTTGCGCATGTGATGTTCTTCGGCGTCGGCGCCTATGGCGTCGGGCTCGCGCTTTACGGTTTTGGCGCGAGCTGGACGGCGATCGCCGCCGGCCTCGTCGTCGCCTTCGCGCTGTCGCTGGCGCTGGCGCTGGCGATCGGCCTCTTCTCGCTGCGCGTGCAGTCGATCTTCTTCGCCATGGTGACGCTCGCGGTCGCCTACGCCTTCAACGTGCTCGCCTCGCAACTGTGGTGGCTGACCGGCGGCGAGGACGGGCGCTCGTTCAAGGTTCCGCTCGCGTTGCAGCCGGGCTTCAGATGGCTCGACCATGCCGTTTTCGGCGTGCAGGCGAGCGGCAAGCTCGTCGCCTATTATCTCGTCTTCTTCGTCGCCGCCGCGGCCTTCCTCGTCCTGCTCCGGATCGTGAACTCGCCGTTCGGCCGCGTCCTGCAAGCGATCCGGGAGAACCCGTTCCGCGCCGAGGCGCTGGGCTATCGCACCGTCTTTCACCGCACCCTCGCGACCTGCATTTCCGCGCTCGGCGCGACGCTCGCGGGCGCTCTTAGCGCGCTCTGGCTGCGCTACGTCGGGCCCGACACGGCGCTCTCCTTTTCAATTCAGGTCGACGTTCTGGTCATGGTCGTGGTCGGCGGCATGGGCTCGCTCTATGGCGCGATCATCGGCGCAGCCCTCTTCGTGTTCGCCGAGAGCTATCTGCAGGACGTGATGGGTGCACTCTCACGCGCCGCCGCCGACGCGGGCCTGCCCCTCCTGCCGGCGCTCTTCCATCCCGACCGCTGGCTCCTCTGGCTCGGCCTCGCCTTCGTGCTCGCCGTCTATTTCGCGCCGCTGGGCATTGTCGGGGCGCTGAAGCCGGTCGAGGCCAAGGCGAAGTAGCGCCAAGGCTCAATTTGGAATTGCTTGGAAATCGTTCCGAACCAGCTTGGATTGGCTTGGATTGGCTTGGATTGGCTTGGATTCGGCACTTGGATTTTCTTGGATTTCCTTGGATTCTCTCGCCCGAATCGGGCCTTTTCAATGGGTTACAGGCGATCGGCGCAATGAATTTTTTCTGCACCGTCCTTTCTTACGTAAGTGGCGTGTACGAACGTCCAGCCGGAGCGCCGCGAAGCGCCCCCTCCTCACTTTGGCATCGTACCGCCGATTGCGGCCAGCTCCAAGAAAATGTCGTCTCGGCGCCGTTTCGCCTTGATCGTCTCGAGCCTAGTTCAGGGAGGGTTCGTAGATCATCACCACGACGCGCCCGGCCTCGGTTAAGACCGGCGCTTATTCGACAAAGCCGGCTTTGGCGTAGGCGCGGCGGGCGCGGAGATTGACGGCGTCGGGGTCGAGGGCGACGAGGGGCGCTCCCAGGGCCGCAAGCCGTTCGGCAAGGAGACGCAGATAGGCCTGCCCATGACCACGGCCGATCATCGACGGCAATCCGATGAAGCTGTCGATCGCCCGCGCTCCCTGCGGCAGGCGCGCGAGATGGGCTTGCGGCCAGACGTGAACCTCATAGTGCTGCACATAGGCGAAGGGGCGGCGGCGAAATGAGACGATCAGCATCGTCATGCGCGGTTCATTGAGATCGGTGCGCAAGAAGTCAAACTCGCGTCGCGGATCGCCCCACCAGTGCGCGACTTCGGGCGTCCTGAGCCAGCGGCGCAGACGCGGCAGGTCGTCAGGTTCGGCGGGGCGGAAGGAATAGGGCGAACCCTTGTTGGCTTTCATGGAATCCGACGGACGAGGGCTGGCGTCGTTGACCTTGCGCGCCTGTGGACCCGGCCATAGGTAACCCTTCGTGCAGCAGCGAATAGGAGAGCGGATATGAAAGTTGGCGTCGTCGGCTCAGGCGTGGTCGGGCAGACCCTGGCCGCCGGGTTCGTGAAACATGGCCACGAGGTCGCGATCGGCACGCGCGATCCGGCGAAGCTCAGGGAATGGGCGGCGAAGAACCCGGGCGCTCAGGTCAAGTCTTTCACCGACGCCGCGGCCTTCGGCGACGTCGTCGTGCTGGCGGTCGCGGGCGAGGTCGCGCTCGAGGCCTTGCAGCAGATGGGCGCGGAGGCGATCGACGGCAAGACCGTGATCGACGTCTGCAATCCGATCGGCGGCGGCCAGCCGGTCAATGGCGTCCTGCCGTTCTTCACCACCCACACGGATTCGCTGATGGAGCGGCTGCAAAAAGCCTATCCGTCGGCGCATTTCGTCAAGGCGTTCAATTCGGTCGGCAATGGCCAGATGATCAATCCGCATTTCGCCGGCGGCAGGCCGACGATGTTCATCTGCGGCGACGACGCGGACGCGAAGAAGACGGTCGCCGTGATCTGCGATCAGTTCGGCTGGGACGCGGAGGACATGGGCGCGGTCGAGGCGGCGCGCGCGATCGAGCCCCTCTGCATGCTGTGGTGCATTCCCGGCGTCGGCAAAGGAGACTGGTCGCCGCACGCGTTCAAGCTGCTGCGATAGCGGCAGCTTGGCGCTGCCGGCGTACTTATATTGGCTCGAGAGCTCTTATCGTGTGACTGCGGTCACATTCCAGCCACGAGTTGTGAGCTAACCTGACGGAAGCACGGTGACCATAGGCGGTGTTGAAGAGACAGACCAAGCACACTATCAGCCAATACGGTCGTTACACGATTTGCTCGGTCAAAGGGGGAATGTCATGCCGGAGAAAATCCTGTTCGCTGTCGCGAGTTTTTTGCTGTTCGGTCTGGTTGGCGGTCTCAGCGCTCCGGCATACGCCGGGTTGGACGGAGCCACGGTTCAGACAGCCTCCTATCTCGACCTCCCTTACCCTCCTCCTGCGGCCACGCCAGTAGAATGCACGATCATCGACTGCAACATTCTCGACTATAACGGGCCGAGCGGCCCAACCAATTCCCCGCTGCCGACCGTTCCGGTGACGTACCTTGAGGACTCCCTGACTGCGACGACTGTCTCCGTCGGCGACACCCAGATCACGATCACCAACGACCTCGCTGGGCTGTTTTGTCCCACCGCGGGGTGCACGCCGGGGTATTTCAGCGGTTATGTTTTCACGTTCACAGGCGCGCCCGACATCACGAATGTGAAGGTGGGCAGCGGCAGTTCCTCGGACTTTCAACCCGTCGCCCCGCCCGCCGGGCCCCCCGCCGGCCTTAGGTGGACCACGAACTCGATAACCGTGAACGTGGCCGGGGACAATTTGGCCGTCGGCGACCAGCTCATCCTCGACGTCGCCGCCGGCGTCACCCCCCCAACCGTCCCCGAACCCTCGACCTGGGCGATGATGCTGCTCGGCTTTGCGGGGCTGGGATTGGCGGCCCACAGACGAACGCGCGCGGCGCCGAAGATCGGATGAGGCGAGGCCTTGAAGCTCGTCGGCGCCAGGGGCGCTCGCCGGCGAGAGGGTGATCGACACCTGCAATCCAACTCGGCGGCGTCGCGGTCATCTGCGATCGGTTCGACTGGGATACGGAGGACATGGGCGCGGTCGAGGCCGCGCGCGCGATCGAGCCGCTCTGTATCCTGTGGCGCCTCCCGGCGGGGGCCGAGGCGACCGGTCGCTGCACCCGTTCAAGCTGCTTCGGTAGGTCTCGCTAAAGCGGCATGAATTCAAGTCGATTCATTCCCATCATCGCGAAGCGAAGCAATCCCGGGGAACGTCGGGCGCCTCACGGCCGCTGGATTGCTTCGTCGCTCACGCTCCTCGCAATGACGGCGTTGGTTCAGCACGGAATTCATCGTGCTCTAAACATACCGTGGGATCGGGCCGTTGTGCGGCGTCATGCGGTCGGAGAGGTCGAACATGACCTTGTCGACGTAACACCATCCCCATCCTTCCGGCGGATCGTAGCCCTCAATGATGGGGTGGGCGGTCGCGTGAAAATGCTTGGTCGCGTGGCGGCCCGGCAATTCGTCGCAGCAGCCGACATGACCGCAGGCGCGGCAAATCCTGAGGTGAACCCAGGCCTGGCCAATCTTCAGGCACTCCTCGCAGCCGAGCGCGCTGGGAGTAACCTCACGAATCGTTCCGAGGTGCGTGCATGTCTTCGACATGGGGGCTGTGGCCTTTCGTTAGAGATGCGGGCCCGGGAAATGCGAAAGAAACCCGTGAATCGCAGCGACGACCTGCGCGCCTTCGCCGATCGCCCCTCCGACGCGCTTGACCGAGCCTGAGCGGACGTCGCCGACCGCGTACACGCCGGGCACGGACGCCTCGAGTTGCGAAGTCGGCGCCGCGCCGTTCGCTTGCGCCCCGGTCGTCACGAAGCCGGCCTTGTCGACCGCGACCCCGCAACCCTTAAGCCACTCCGTCGCCGGGTCGGCGCCGATGAAGAGGAAGACGTTGCGGATCGGCGCTTCAGTCTCGACCCCCGACCGACGATTGCGCCAGCGCACCGTTTCGACGCCCCCGACGGGCGGGCCGGCGAGCGCAACGATTTCCGTTTCCGTCATCAGTTCGATGTTCGCCGTCGCCGCGATCCGATCGATCAGATAGCGCGACATGCTCTCGGCGAGGCCCGGGCCTCTGACCAGCATGCGCACCTTCGCTGCGTGAGCGGAAAGAAACACGGCCGCCTGTCCCGCCGAGTTTCCCCCGCCAACAAGCACGACGTCCTCGCCCTTGCAGAGGCGCGCTTCGATCGGCGACGCCCAGTACCAGACGCCGCGCCCCTCGAAGCGCGCGATCTCGGGGATCTCCGGCCGGCGATAACGGGCGCCGCTCGCGATCACGACGGCGCGGGCGCGGATGCGGTCGCCCTCGCCCAGTTCGAGCGCTACCGCGCCGTCGGTGCGCGCGCAGTCGAGCGTTTTCGCCTCCCTCGGAATCATGATGTCCGCGCCGAATTTTTGCGCCTGGATGAAGGCGCGGGCGGTCAGAGCCTGGCCGGAAATTCCGGTTGGAAAGCCGAAATAGTTCTCGATGCGCGCGCTGGCGCCGGCCTGGCCGCCGAACGCGCGGGCGTCGATGACGGCGACCGACAGACCTTCGGACGCGGCGTAAACAGCGGTCGAAAGTCCCGCAGGGCCGGCGCCGACGACCGCGACGTCATAGACGAAGTTCGATCGCGAGGGGACGGTCATGCCGATCTGGCGGGCGAGAGCGGCTTCCGACGGATTGCCGAGCACGGCGCCGTCGGGGCAGACGGCCAATGGAAGCCCGCCGGCGATATCGGCGTAGCGGGCGATCACTTCTTTCGCTTCCGGCTCGGTCGCCGGATCGAGAAGGTGCTGCGGATAGCCGTTCCTGGCGAGAAAGTTCTGCAGCCGGATCACGTCCGCGGCGGCAGGCGGCCCGATCAGGACCACGCCGCCCGTCCCCGCCTGGAGGAGCGCCGTCCGCCGAAGAATGAGCGCGCGCATGATCCGCTCGCCGAGATCGGCCTCGGCGATCAGCATGGACCGCAATCCCGCGAGCGGAATGAGAAGCGCCTCGACGTCGCCCTCCGCGGTGGCGTCGACAAGCGACGCGCGGCTGGAAAGCTGACCGACTTCCCCGAGGATTTGCCCTGCCGCCTGCTCGACGAGCGGCGTCACATGTCCGAGGCCGTCGCGCTCGTTGATCGCCACGGCGCCCGACAGGACCACGAACATGCCCGGCGCCACTTTTCCGGTTTCGAACAGCCTCTCGCCGTCCCGATATTTGCGCGGGCTCCCATAGCGCCGCAGCCGTTCCATGTCCTGCGCCGTCAGGGTAGGAAAGGTCTCCTGGTAGCGAGGTCCGTGCGCCGGATAGATCTGGTAAGTCAATCGACCCTCCTTATCCGAACGGCACTTTTACACGATCAAAGGGCGAAGGGGTGGCGCGCCTCGATCCCACGCGCCAACCGGGCCTATATTGGCGGATCGACTGAAGGACTTCGAACCCATGGCCAATCCGGAGCACGTCGAACGCCTCAAGCAAGGCGTCGATTCTTGGAACATGTGGAGGATGCGAGAGCGCCCGAACCCTCCGGACCTCAGCGGAGCCGATCTGAATGGAATGAACCTCAGCAAGGCCGACCTCGCCGGCGTAAATCTCGCCGAGGCGGACCTGATCGAGGCGGACCTCAGCGCGGCGTTCCTCACCGGGGCAAAGCTCGAGTTGGCGGACTTCAGCCGCGCGAACCTCCGCCAGGCCGGGCTCCGGGGCGCTGACCTCTTTAAGGCGGTCCTCAGCGAAGCGGACCTCGTTAAAGCGGACCTCGGCCTGACGAACCTGTCCCGCGCAGACATATCCAAAGCCGACCTCAGCGGCGCGGAGCTCGGCGGCGCCGACCTGCGCCGGGCGCATCTCTTCCGCGCCAATCTCAGCGGGGCGAACCTTGTCGAGGCGAACCTCAGCAGCGCGATGCTCAGCGGGGCGAACCTCAGCGGCGCCAACCTGCGCGAGGCGATCCTGGTGAAAGCCGACCTGACGCACGCCAATCTCGATCGCTGCCGCATCTACGGCGTGTCCGCCTGGAACGTCGCGGTCAACGAGGATACGAAACAGCAGGGTCTGGTCGTTACCGCTCCCGACGAACCCGAGGTCACCGTCGACTATATCGAGGTCGCGCAGTTCGTTCATCTCATGCTGCACAACGAGAAGGTGCGCGAGGCTGTCGACACGATCGGCCGCAAGGCCGTGCTCCTGCTCGGGCGTTTCGCCGAGGGGCGCATCGTCATCCTGGACCGGCTGCGGGACGAACTCCGCAAGCGCGGCTTCCTGCCGATCGCCTTCAGCTTTGCGAAGCCTGTTACGAAGCAGTTCGCGGAGATCGTCGGCAAGCTCGCCGGGCTTTCTCGCTTCGTGATCCTCGATGTCACGAACCCGAAATCGGCGCCGTTCGAACTTGAGGCGACTGTGCCGGAGTGCACGGTCCCGTTCATTCCGATCATCGCTGCGGGCGAGAAGCCTTTCGCCGCGCTCGAGGACCTGTGGGTCAACCGCCGCGACTGGGTTTTCGAGCCGCTCCCTTATTCTTCGCTTCAAGCGCTCATCGGCGCGCTGGACGAGAAAATCATTGCGCCGGCCGAGGTCCGGTTCGCCGAACTCCTGGCGATGAAGGCGGAGAGGCTGAGGGGCGAGCAGGCGTAGCGGAACCGCGCCCGAAGGCCTCGGCTTCGCGCTTGCGATCGCGAGCGCCGAATCGGATAGTCTTGAGTTCGAATCCCGCCGGAAGACCCATGGTTCGGCTGAACAAGATCTACACGCGCACCGGCGATGCCGGCGAGACCGGCCTCGGCGATGGCTCGCGCCGGCCGAAGGATGATGCGCGCATCGCCGCCATGGGCGACGTCGACGAAGCGAATTGCGCGATCGGGTTCGCGCGGCTCGCGACCTTCGGCTCCGACGATCCGGCGCTCTTGGCGATCGAGCGGACGCTCGCGCGGGTCCAGAACGACCTCTTCGACCTCGGCGCCGACCTCTGCCTGCCGAGACCTGTGGACGAGCGCAATGGCGCCGCGCTCCGGATTGCGCCTTCGCAGGTCGAGGCGGTCGAGCGCGCGATCGACGCCTTGAACGGCAGGCTCGAGCCTTTGCGCTCGTTCGTGCTGCCCGGCGGGACGGCCGCCTCGGCGGCGCTGCACCACGCCCGGGCGGTCTGCCGGCGCGCGGAGCGCAGCGTCGTCGCCCTGGCCGCGATCGAAGGCGAAGAGGTGGGCGAAGCGGTCCTGGCTTATATCAACCGCCTGTCCGACTATCTGTTCGTGGCCGCGCGCGCCGCCAACGATTGGGGCAAGGCCGACGTGCTGTGGACGCCCGGCGCGAGCCAGAAGGAAACGCTATGAGCGAGCCGGCGTTTCAGACCGCCCTCGGCGTCATCAGCGGCACGTCGATGGACGGAATCGACGTTGCGCTCATTCGCAGCAACGGCGAGGCGCGAATCGAGACCGGTCCCGGCGCGACATTCCCCTACCCGGAAGCCGTGGCAGAGGCGCTGCGCGCGGTCGTCGCCGATCCCGCAAGAGCGGAACAGCCGCAGGCCGAGCTCGAGCGCGCGGTGACGGACGCCCATGTCGCGGCGGTCGAGGCGTTTCTTGACCGGTATTCGGTCAAACGCGAGAGCGTGGCGCTGACGGGCATGCACGGGCAGACCATCCTGCACCGGCCCAAGGCCCATCTGACCCGCCAGCTCTGCAACGGCGCCCGCGCCGCCGCCGCGCTCAAAATCGACGTCGTCGCGGACTTCCGCTCAGCCGACGTTGCGGCCGGCGGCGAGGGCGCGCCGTTCACGCCGATCTATCATGCCGCGATGGCCGGCGGACTCGAGCGTCCGATGATGGTCCTCAACTGGGGCGGGGTCGGCAACGTCACCTATCTCGGCCGGGATGGCGAGATCATCGCCTTCGACACGGGGCCCGCCAACGCGCTGATCGACGATTTCCTGATCCGCCGGCGGGGCGTCGCCTACGACGCCGGCGGCGAACTGGCCTCGCAAGGGCGCGTCCACGCGCGTGCGCTTGAAGCGATGTTGGACGATCCCTATTTCGATCGGCCGCCGCCGAAGTCGCTCGACCGCAATCATTTCGCCGCCGTCGCGTCGGCGGTGGAGGATCTCGACGACGCCGACGGCGCGGCGACGCTCGCGGCCTTCACGGTGGAAGCGACCGCCGCGGCCCTCCGCCACGTTCCCGAAAGACCGGGGCGTTGGCTCGTCACCGGCGGCGGACGCCGCAATCCCTTCCTCATGCGCAGGCTGGCCGAGCGGCTCGGCGTGAGCGTCGAGCCGGTCGAGGCGATCGGCTACGACGGCGATGCGCTCGAGGCTCAGTGCTTCGCCTATCTCGCGCTTCGCTCGCGCGCGGGCGCCCCTTGTCCTTGCCGACGACCACCGGCGTTCCAAAGCCGATGACGGGCGGCGTCTTTTGGCCCTCGCCAAAATGAAAAGGGCCCCGCTTCCGCGAGGCCCTTGGCCGTTCGCTTGATTGTCGCCTTTACTGGCAGACGTTGACCGGCTGCTGTCCGAGATAGACGCCGGCGGCGGAATAGATCGGCCGGACCTGCCAGCAGGGGTCGCCGCCCCCGTAGCCGTAGCCGTAGCCGCCATAGCCCCAGTAGGGATAGGTCGCGATTGCGCCGGCGGCCAAAGCCCCCGCGACAACCGCGGGGCCCCACCAGCCATTGTACCATCTGCCGCCGTTCCAATAACCAGAATGCCAGTAGCCGCCGCCGCGCCATCCGCCGTAACCGCCGCGCCAGCCGCCGTAACCCCCGCGCCAGCCGCCGCCATGCCAGCCGCCGCCATGCCAACCGCCGACGTGCCCGCCGCCATGCCACTGGGCCTGAGCCGGCTCGGCCGTCGCCAACGCGGACGCCGCGAGCGACAGCGCCGCCACGCCCGCGACAATCGTCTTGGAAATCACGTTGCGCATCTCACCCTCCAACAACCTCACCCGGCCCGACGGGCCGCTTTGAACCGCCCCGGGCTCCCGGCGCCACCCGACGCTTCATTGGCAATCTTTTCACCCCAGTTCGGCCAAGCTTTGGTCGAAATGCGGCGACTCGGCGCCCATGATAGGTTTATGAAGATGCCCAGCGTAGTCTTCTTGCCTCTCTATGAATAGACGTTCATTTTCCCCATGAGTAGATGGTCACGTTCATAAGTAAAGGCGACGTCTTCACCAAAAGTTGATCGACCGAAAGCGTCCGCCCTCGCGGTTCGATCGCGCCGCCATATCCCGGAAGGACGCTGCTCCCCGGCGGGCATCGTCTTTGGGCGGGAATCATCGACCTCCAGCGTCACCTATTGGCAGACGTTGACGAGCTGCCGGCCAAGATAGTGACGACGGCCAGGACCCGTCCAGACCCTCATGCGAACCAAACAGCCGGGAGCGGGGGCATAACCTGAACCGTAAACGGTGTCGCCGGCATAGACGCCCGGCGCCCAACCCCATCCCCAGCCAGGTCCCCAGCCGCATCCCCAGCCCCAGCCCCAGCCGGGGCAGGCCCAGCTCGCGGGGCCCCAGCCGGCGTAACTCCAACCGGGGTAGCCGTAACCATAGCCGCGCCAGCCGCCGTAGCCCCCGCGCCAGCCGCCGTAGCCGCCGCGCCAGCCGCCGTAACCCCCGCGCCAGCCGCCAAATCCGCCGCCATGCCAGCCGCCACCGAAGCCGCCGCCGTGAAAGCCTCCCCCGCCAGACCGAAAAGCCGCCTCCGCCGGCGCCGAAGTCGAGATGACCGCACCCGCGATTGCAAGCGCCGTCGCGGTCGCGACGATCGCCTTTCGAATGATCTCACGCATGACCCGCCTCTGACGGAGGGCGCATGATCGTCCGCCTGCAGCCCTCCACTTACTTAAACCCTATCCTGCATTTCTAGGCAGGGCCGCCTAGTCCTCGCAAGAAGTTGATCATCGCCGAAAAGTCGTCGCCGCCGTGGCCCGCGGCCACGAACAGGGCATAAAGCTGGGCCGCCTCGGCGCCGAGCGGCGTTGTCGCCCCGACGCTCACCGCGGCCGCTTGCGCAAGACGCAGGTCCTTGAGCATCAGGCTTGCGGCGAAGCCGGGCTTATAGTCGCGGTTTGCGGGCGAAGCTGGAACTGGGCCGGGCACCGGGCAGTAGCTTGTCAGCGACCAGGACTGGCCCGACGAGGTCGAGGCGACGTCGAACAGCGCCTGCGCGGAGAGGCCGAGCTTCTCGGCCAGCGCGAACGCCTCGCAGGTGGCGATCATCGTCGCGCCGAGAATCATGTTGTTGCAGATCTTGGCGGCTTGGCCCGCGCCCGCGCCGCCGCAATGAACGATGCGCTTGCCCATGGCTTCGAGCAGCGGCTTCGCCTTGGCGAAGGCTTCGGGCGAGCCGCCGCACATGAAGGTAAGCGTGCCGGCCGTCGCCCCGCCGACGCCGCCCGACACCGGGGCGTCGAGCGTGAGAACGCCCGCCGCGGCGCCCGTCTCGTGGGCGCGTTTGGCGCTGTCCACGTCGATCGTGGAACAGTCGACGACGAGGCTGCCGCGGGGCGCCGCGGGAAGGAACTCGCCCCAGCTCGCGAGCACGTGACGCCCGGCCGGCAGCATGGTCACGATCGCGTCGGCGCGCGCGACCGCCTCGCGCGCGCTTGCTGCGATCGTCACGCCGGCGCTCGCCCCCGCCTGCTTCGCCGCCTCGACGAGGTCGAAGCCCGCGACCGAATGGCCGCCCTTGACGAGGTTTGCGGCCATCGGGAGCCCCATGTTGCCGAGTCCCAAAAAGGCGATTTTCGACATGGTCGTTTTCCTCGGCGCTTGATGAATGGCGGCTCGATCCCGCGTCCTTCGGGACGCCCGCTTCACGGGCCTCGTCAGGACGAAGGATCGGGCCTCCCTTCAGTTCTCGATCAGGCCGCGCGCGACGATCACGCGCATGATCTCGTTGGTGCCCTCCAGAATTTGATGCACGCGCAGGTCGCGCACCAGCTTTTCGACGCCGTAGTCCGCGAGATAGCCGTAGCCGCCGAACAATTGCAGCGCGTCATTGGCCGCCTCGAAGCCTGCGTCGGTGGCGACGCGCTTGGCCATGGCGCAGAGCCGGGTGGCTTCGGGCGAGCGCTCGTCGAGCGCGCTCGCGGCGCGCCACAGCATCGAGCGCGCGGTCTCGAGCGAGGTCGCGATGTCGGCGACGCGGAACTGCAGCGCCTGGAAGTCGGCGATGCGCCGGCCGAACGCCTTGCGCTCACGCATGTAGGCGATCGCCTTGTCGAGCGCAGCCTGTCCGCCGCCGATCGAGCAGGCGCCGATGTTGAGCCGCCCGCCGTCGAGTCCGGCCATCGCGATCTTGAAACCGTCGCCCTCCGCGCCGACGAGGTTGGCCGCGGGCACGCGCGCGCCCTCCAGGATCACTTGGCGCGTCGGCTGCGCGCGCCAGCCCATCTTCTTCTCGGCGGCGCCGAAGCTCAAGCCCGGCGCGCCCTTGTCGACCATGAACGCGGAGACCCCGCTCGCACCGCCCTCCCCCGTGCGCGCCATGACGAGATAGACGTCGCTCGCGCCGGCGCCCGAGATGAACTGCTTCACGCCGTCGAGCACGTAGTCGCCGCCGTCGCGCCGCGCCTTCGTCGTCAGCGCCGCCGCGTCCGACCCCGCGCCGGGCTCGGTCAGGCAATAGCTCGCGACGACTTCCATGTTGGCCAGTCGCGGCAGATAACGCTTCTGCAGTTCGGCCGAGCCGAAGCGGTCAATCACCCACGCCACCATGTTGTGGATCGAGAGGAACGAGGCGATGGAGGGACAGCCCGTCGACAGCGCCTCGAAGATGAGCGCTGCGTCGAGCCGCGTCATGCCGCTCCCGCCGTGATCCTCGCGCACATAGATGGTCGCCATCCCGAGCTTGGCGGCCTCGCGCAGGACGTCGACGGGAAAATGCTCCTTTTCGTCCCACTCAAGCGCGAAGGGCGCGATGCGCTCGTCGGCGAAGGACTTCGCCATGTCGCGCACGGCGATGTGATCGGGCGTGAGGGCGAACATCGGCAGCCTTGGACTCTCCCATTTGCGCGCTGGCGGCGGGCCGCCGCCCCTCGCGCGGGCCCCGCCCCCCGCGACACTATGACGATGGTTCATGGCTTGACCTGTGTCAAACGCCGCGCGACCTTCGGGCGATATCTCTGGGATTGCGTAACGGTCGTCGGCCGGCTCCGCCTGAACGCAGCTGCGATTGGCGCGCGCCTCCCGCGCGCTGAGGTTTTTGTGTTGTCAATGCGGCGATTTCTCATCGGGGCGGCGGCGTTGATTCTGTTGGGCGGTCTCGTTGCGTATCGCTACCAGGACGTGCTGATCCCCTGGATCGAAGGCGGATCGGACCCGGGGTACATCGTCGTATCCGGCAACATCGAAGCGCACGAGAGCGTGATCAGCTTCAAGACCATTCAGTCCCGGATCGTCGAACTGCCCTTCGACGAGGGCCAGACTGTGAAGGCGGGCACGGTCATCGCCCGGGTCGACAACTCTGACTACAAGCAGCAGATCGTCATCGCCCAGGCCGCGCTCAATGCACAGATGAGCCAGCTCGACGTCGCCGAACAGAATGTCGACGCGACACGCAAGACCGTGATCAGCGACGAAGCGGACGTCGCCCTGAAGGAGCTCGAGTTCGGTCGCGCGCAGACCCTTTTGACCAAAGGCGCGGGCACGACGGACGCGCGCGACGTCGCCGACACCGCGCTCAAGCAATCGCGGGCGGCGCTCGCGCGCGATGAGGCGCTCGAAGCCTCGGCCGACAAGAGCGTCGCGCTCGCCATCGCCAACATTGGCAGCGCGCGGGCGGCGGTCGAACTGGCGAAGATCGTGCTCGGCTATACGACGCTGACGGCGCCGTTCGACGGCGTCATCCTGGTCCGCCAGGCGGAGCTCGGCGAGGTCGTCTCGCCCGGCGCCGCGATCGTGACGCTCGCCGACATCGACCATGTGTGGCTGCGCGCCTATGTCAACGAGCCGGACGTCGGCAAGATCAGGCTCGGCGAAGCCGTGACCGTCACGACCAACTCCTATCCGGGCAAGCAATATCCCGGACGCATCTCCTTCATCTCTGAAGCCGCGGAGTTCACGCCGAAGAGCGTCGAGACGCACGCCGAGCGCGTGACGCTCGTCTATCGCATCCGCATCGACATCGACAATCCGTCGCACGAACTTGTCCCGGGCCTGCCGGCCGACGCAAAGATCCCGGTGCGCGCCCCCGGTCAGTCATGAGCGAGACGCCGAAGGCCGCAATCGAGGTCCGCAACCTGACGAAAAGGTTCGGCGGCGTGCCGGCCGTGGACGGGGTCAGTCTCGATTGCGCGAAGGGAGAGGTGTTCGGCTTCGTCGGGCCGGACGGGGCCGGCAAGACGACGATCATGCGTCTTCTGGCGGCGGTCATGTCTCCGGATGAGGGCGCCATCGTGATCGAGGGCGTGAACGTCGTCGCCGACCCCGAGCAGGCGCGCTCGCACATCAGCTACATGCCGCAGCGCTTCGGCCTCTATGAGGACCTGACGGTCGACGAGAACATCGAGTTCTTCGCCGAGCTGTTCGGCGTCAGCCGGCGCGATCGGGACCAGCGCGCGACCCGGCTGCTCGCGGCGTCCGGCATGTCGCCGTTCCGCAGCCGCCGCGCCGGACAATTGTCCGGCGGCATGAAGCAGAAGCTCGGCCTGACCTGCTCGCTCGTCCACGCGCCGAAAGTGCTCCTGCTCGACGAGCCGACCGCCGGCGTCGATCCGGTGTCGCGGCGCGACTTCTGGCGCATCCTCTATGGGCTGCGCAGCGAAGGCGTCGCCATCGTCGTCGCGACCTCTTACCTCGACGAAGCGGAGCGCTGCACGCGGCTCGGACTCCTGCGCCAGGGGCGTATGCTCTATTGCGACACGCCGACCGCGCTGAAGAAGCTGATGCCGGGCCAGATCCTCGCCATCGCCTCGCATGAGGCGCGCGCAGTGCGCGACGCCCTCGTCGGGCGCGAGGGCGTCAAGGGCGCGATCCTCATGGGCGACGCCGTGCATGCGGTCGTGGACGATGCGGCGCGGCGAACGAGCGAACTCGAAGCGGCGATGCGTGAAAAGAACGCGCCGTTCGACGAGATCGAGCGCATCGCCCCCTCGATCGAAGACCTGTTCGTCTCGCTCCTGACCGACGAGGAGGCGCAATGAGCGACGCGTCTCGAGACGACATCCGGATCGTCGCCGACCGGCTGACCAAGCGATTCGGCGATTTTGTCGCCGTAAACGAAGTGAGTTTCGAGGCGCGCCGCGGCGAAATCATGGGGTTCCTCGGCCCCAACGGCGCGGGCAAATCGACGACGATCCGCATCTTGTGCGGGCTCCTGCGGCCGAGCGCGGGCCGCGCGGAGGTCGCGGGGATCGACGTCGCCCGCTACCCCGAAAAGGTGCGCGAGTCGATCGGCTACATGTCGCAGAAATTCTCGCTCTACGGCGACCTTTCGGTCATGGAGAACCTGCGCTTTTTCGCCGGCGTCTACGGGGTCAAGGGCGACAAGCTGAAGGGGCGGCTCGATTTCGCCATCAACATGGCGGGCCTCACCGGCCGTGAGGACGCGCTCGTCGCCGACCTCTCGGGCGGATGGAAGCAGCGCCTCGCCTTGGGATGCGCGGTCCTGCACGAACCGGCGATCCTCTTCCTCGACGAACCGACTTCGGGCGTCGATCCCGCGTCGCGCCGCCGCTTCTGGGACTTGATCTACGCGCTCGCGGGCGACGGCGTCTGCATCGTCATCACGACGCACTACATGGATGAGGCCGAATACTGCAATCGCATCGCCCTCATCAATGCTGGCAGGCTGGCGGCGCTCGGAAGCCCCAGCGAACTGAAGCGGACCGCCATTCGCGGCGAAATTCTGCTCGTCGAGGGAAGCGATCCGGGTGCGATGCTGGAGGCGCTCGAAGGCGCGCCGGCGGTGCGCGACGTCGCTCCGTTCGGCTCCTCGCTCCACATCGTGGTCGGCGACGCGGGGCGCGATCTGCCGGCGATCGAAGCTCTCTTGAAGGAGCGCAACCTGTCCTGGTCGCGCATCGAGCCGATCAAGGCGACGCTCGAGGACGTGTTCGTGCAACTCGTCGGCGAGACGGCCGCGCGCGGGGGCGCGCCATGAATCTCCGCCGCGTCAAGGCGATCGCGAAGAAGGAGTTCATTCAGGTCCTGCGCGATCCGCGCAGCCTGATGGTCGTGCTGCTCATGCCGCTCATGCAAATGGCGCTGCTCGGCTACGGCGTGAACCTCGACATCAAGCACGTGACGATCTGCGTGTTCGACCGCGAAGGCAGCCAAGAGAGCGAGGCTTTGATGAAGGCGTTCCAGGCCTCGCTATATTTCAGCGTCGTCGAGACGGAGCGCGACTATGAGAGCCTCAAGCGGGCGATTGACGCCGGGCGATGCAAGATGGCCATCGTCGTGCCGCCCGACTTCTCGGAAGACCTCGCGGCGACGAATTCCGCCTCGGTGCAGGCGATTCTCGACGCCACCGACGACAACACGGCGACGATTGCGCTCGGCTACGCGCAGGGGGTGGTCGGGGCCTTCTCGGCCAACGTGCAGCTCGAGCGGACGGAGGCTCGCGGCCAACCGCCGCCGGTCGTTCCCGCCGTCGCGCAATATCGCGTGTGGTACAACGAGGATCTCGTCAGCCGCGACTTCATCCTGCCGGGCGTGGTCGCGCTGGTCCTCGCGCTCGTCGGCGCGCAGCTGACCTCGCTCACGATCTCGCGCGAGTGGGAGCGCGGAACGATGGAGGTTCTCGTCTCCACGCCCGTGACCCGCATGGAGCTGATGGTGGGGAAGATCCTGCCCTATTTCTTCATCGGGCTTTTGGATGCGGCGCTTTGCCTCGTCATCGCGGTCTTCTGGTTCGAGACGCCGTTTCGCGGCGCGATCTCGACCCTATTCGTGACGACCGCGCTCTTCCTCGTCGTCGTGCTCGGACTCGGATATTTCATTTCCGCCAGCATCCGGAGCCAGGTCGGCGCGAGCCAGATCGCCCTCGTCGTGACGCTGCTGCCGACGACGCTGCTTTCCGGCTTCGCCTTTCCGATCGAACAGATGCCGCCGGCGGTCCAGCTCGTGACCTTCCTTGTCCCTGCGCGCTACTACTTCTCGATCCTGAAGTCGGTGTTTTTGAAGGGAAGCGGGCTTACGGACCTGCTTACGCCGATCGCGCTGCTTAGCCTCTACGCGGTGATCATCGGCGCTCTCGCCGCGCGCGCCTTCCGCAAGACGTTGGGATGAGGCGATGTGGGGCCGCATCCTCAGTCTCGTGGTGAAGGAGTTCCTCCAGCTCAAGCGGAACCGGGCGGCGAGATTTCAGCTCGTCATTCCGCCGCTCGTCCAGATGCTCGTCTTCGGCTATGCGGCGACATTCGAAGTCTACCACGTGTCGGTCGCGGTGCTCGATCAAGACCACAGCCAGGAAAGCCGCGAGCTCATCTCGCACTTCGCGGCGAGTGGGCGCTTCCAGATCGTGAAGATCGCCAAGACTCCGGACGAGGTTCGCAAGGCGATCGACAGAGCCGACGCGGTGGTCGCGATCGTCATTCAGGCGGGCTTCGCCGAAGAGCTGCGCAAGGGCGCCTCGGCGCCTGCCCAGATCATCGTCGACGGAACGAACTCGAACACCGCGCTGATCGCGCTTGGCTACGTCAACCAGATCGTCTCGACCTACGCCCAGGGCATGGCGCAGGACCTGGCGCGCCGGTTGCACGCCGCCCAGCCGCCGCCCCCGACAGTGACGCTCGAGCAGCGGCCCTGGTTCAACGTCGACTACAACAGCCAGTGGTTCTTCGTGCCCGGCGTGATCGCAACCCTGTCGTTCGTCATGATCGTCAGCCTCACCGCGTTCGCGGTCGTGCGGGAGCGCGAAGTCGGCACGCTCGAGCAGATCATGGTGACGCCGATCCGCCCGCTCGAATTCATTCTCGGCAAGACGATCCCGTTCTTCTGCGTGGGCCTCGGGCTGACCGTCATGATCGCGGCTGCTGGGATGCTGTGGTTTCAGGTTCCGTTCGTCGGCAATCCGTTCGTGCTCCTGCTTGGCACGGCGTTTTATCTCTTGAGCGTGCTGGGGATCGGCCTGCTCATTTCGACGATCTGCGTCACGCAGCAGCAAGCCTTCGCAACCAACTTCTTCGTCATCAACCCGGCCTTCATCCTCTCCGGCTTCAGCTTTCCCATCTTCACCATGCCCGTGTTCATGCAGTGGCTCTCCGCCATCAACCCGATGTCCTACTATCTCGTCATCATTCGCGGAACGTTCCTCAAGGGCGTCGGCCTCAGCGTATTGTGGCCGCAGATGCTGGCGTTGGCGGCGCTTGGCGTCGCGCTCCTGGGCTTGAGCGTCCTCAGGTTCCGCAAGTCGCTCGATTGAGCGTGCTTGATTTTCGCCGCCGCACGGGGCAATGCGGCTCGCGCGCCCGCAAAGACGTCATCCTCTAAGCGCCATTCGCCGAAATTCTCGGGGAGGGCAAAGGGTTGGGATTCATGGTTCGCTCGGTTCAACTCATCAGCGCCCTCGCGGCCGCCTTCGCGCTCGCGATCTCCGTCGCGGACGCTCAGACGCCGCATGCGTCCACGCTCCACGCGAGGGCGAAACATGGAATCGCAAAGCCGAACGAAGAGGGCCGCCAAATTACGGTGCGCAAATCAACTCCATCCTGGCTCACGCTCGGAACGAGCGCGCCAGTCGGCTCGCGCAACGGTTATGTGGTGGACACATTCAATCAGCCATCGCCCGTCGAAGGGTCGTTCTCGGGCTACCGCGGGCGCGAGCGGCTCGACGCCAACAGGTTCGACGGGCCGGGCGTGCCGCTGTTCCGGTTCTAGACGCTAGCGGGATCGGGGAGCGGCTCAGGCCGGCGGGAACAGCGCCTCGACCGCGAGCTCGAATCCGGGAGGGTCGAGCTTCGCGACGCCGCTCGACAGCGCGCGCGTCTCGATGGCGTCAGCCCCACGCTTGTGATGGATGACGACGCGGCGCTCGGGGTCGAGGATGAGATAGTGCTGGACGCTCGGCAGGGAGAAATAACCGCTGAACTTCGGCCCGTGATCGATCGCGGCGGTGCTGGGCGACAGGACCTCGAGGACGATGACGGGATTCTGGATCGCGAACGCGTTGTCCGACTGACGCTGTGCGCACACGACCGAGACATCAGGCTCGAACACCGTCCGCGCGTCAATGTGGATCGCAGCGCCGCCTGGAAAAACCTCGCCCCTTATTCCCGAGGCCTTGAGCGCGCTTCGCAGAGCAACAAAGGCTTCGCCTTTCGCACGCACATGTCCAAGCGGCTCCGGCGACATCGCCGGGGCGCCGTCGTGCATCATCACCGGGACGCCGTCATGCAGCTCCCACCGGCCATCCTTCCCCTCGGCCCAGAGAAGGAACTCGTCGACGGTCATTTGTTTCAGCGCGGCGGACATCGGCAGCCTGCGTGTAGACATCCTACCAGGAACGGCGGGGAAGAATAGCTCCTGCCCCGCCCTCCTGTCTGCCGAATCAATTCATCGTCGGGATGCTGAACTGCGCGCCGTCCTTGATGCCCGACGGCCAGCGCGCGGTCACCGTCTTGGTGCGGGTGTAGAAGCGGATCGAATCGGGCCCATGCTGGTTCAAGTCGCCGAAGCCTGAGCGCTTCCAGCCGCCGAAGGTGTAGTAGGCGACCGGCACCGGGATCGGCACGTTGACGCCGACCATGCCGACCTTGACCCGGCTCGCGAAGTCGCGCGCCGCGTCGCCGTCGCGGGTGAAGATCGCAACGCCATTGCCGTATTCGTGGTCGTTGCAGAGACCGAGCGCCTCCGAATAGTTTTCCGCGCGCACGACCGTGAGCACCGGGCCGAAGATTTCTTCCTTATAGATGCGCATGTCCTTCGTCACGTTGTCGAAGAGACAGCCGCCCATGTAGAAGCCGTTCTCATAGCCCTGCATCTTGAAGCCGCGTCCGTCGACGACGAGCTTGGCGCCTTCGCTCACGCCGAGATCGACATAGCCGCGCACCTTGTCGAGCGCCGCCTTGGTGACGAGCGGGCCGTAGTCGGCCGAGGCGTCGGTCGAGGGCCCGATCTTCAAGGACTCGACGCGCGGAATCATGCGCTTCATGAGCTCGTCCGCCGTCCTCTGCCCGACCGGCACCGCGACCGAGATCGCCATGCAGCGCTCGCCGGCCGAGCCGTAGCCCGCGCCGATCAGCGCGTCGACCGTCTGGTCCATGTCCGCGTCGGGCATCACGACCATATGGTTCTTCGCGCCGCCGAAGCATTGCACGCGCTTGCCGCTCGCCGTGCCGCGCGAATAGATGTAATGCGCGATCGGCGTCGAGCCGACGAAGCCGATCGCCTGGATAACGGGATCGTCGAGGATGGCGTCGACCGCCTCCTTGTCGCCGTTGACGACGTTGAGGATGCCGGGCGGGCCGCCGGCCTCGACAAAGAGTTCGCCGAGCTTCATCGGCACGCCGGGATCGCGCTCGGACGGCTTCAGGATGAAGGCGTTGCCGCAGGCGATCGCCGGCGCGAGCTTCCAGAGCGGGATCATCGCCGGGAAGTTGAACGGCGTGATGCCGGAGACGACGCCGAGCGGCTGGCGCATCGAATAGAGGTCGATGCCCGGGCCGGCGCCGTCGGTATATTCGCCCTTCATCAGATGCGGGACGCCGAGCGCGAACTCGACCACTTCGACCCCGCGCTGGATGTCGCCCCTCGCGTCGGCGATCGTCTTGCCGTGCTCGCGAGCGAGAATCTCGGCGAGCTCGTCGTTGTTCTGGGCGATGACATCGAGAAACTTCATCAAGACACGGGCGCGGCGCTGAGGATTCATCGCGGCCCATGCCGGCTGCGCGGCCCTTGCGTTCTCGACCGCCGCGCGGACATCGTCCTTGGAGGCGAGCGCGACATGCGCCCGCACCGTGCCGTCCATCGGCTGGAAGACTTCGGCGGTGCGGCCCGACTTGCCTGGGACATGCTTGCCGCCGATGAAATGGCCGTACTCGATCATGTTCCGCTCCCTGCGCTGATCCATGGTTGCCCGTTTTATGCATAACGCCTTTGCGCACAGCAATGTCGGAGTTCGCGCAACGGCTGTGCGAAAATGTGCTAAGGCCACACTATCCGCGATCCGATTAGGATCGTTTACGGCACATGCCGCAGCTCTTCAGCCATATTTTACGTTGGTGGATCGCTAAAGCCATATTCCTTCAATTGCTGAAGCGTGCGAGGCTGCACGATATCTGCCAAATTGCCGAGAATATCGGCGGCTTGCTGGTAAAACCCGCGCATTTGTCTCAACCGGCGATATCCAAGTTCTCCGAGGATTTCATAACCGTGTTCAAGTGCAAGGCCTTCCAGTTGCTTGTACTCTTTCTTCCAGTACACTGCCCAGTTTGCCCAGTCCACCGGCGTGAACACTTGGGCGTCCGGGAGGGCATAGACACGTACTCGATCCAGGAACTCTTTCCCCTCTTGACGACTGGTCCGCCAGACCTCGCTCAGTTCAAACATACAGTGCGGTGAGCGAAGGTATTTATCGCTCAAAATAACGAAAACGCGATCTCCCTGCCCGATGCGCCTCATGAAGTCAGAAATTCTATCCCCTGTATTCAGTATTGCTTTGTCTCGCAGAACGCGCAGACCCTGCTCCTCCGCCGCGTCACAAAGCTGGTCCACTATAAATTCATAACTACGCGCTTCCGGACTGCGGTCATCCCCCCAAGCGTAGGAGACATACCATTCCCGTTTGGTTAGCCTAGACGAAACGACTGCGACTAGTTCTCGTATGGACGGGTCATTTGCTGTGCCGAAGCGAGCCAGTACATTTTTGTAGGTAGCAATCTCTTCATCGTGACGCCGCAGTTTGCCGAGAGCAGTGCCCTTGTTAACAAGAGCTCGCGCGACGTGCTCGCGCAATAACTGTTCGGAGTTTACCCCAAATCGCATGTTCAAATCATTGTAGATCGCTAACGCTTCCTCAATGTGGCCTAGATCGCTAAGAGTATTACCCTTACAAAGTAGTGACGTTACCAACAGCTCGCGTAGCGGCAATTCGGTTGCGCTTGCAAACCTGACCAACAAGTCATCGTAAAGAGCTAAGGCCTCTTTCTTTCTCCCAAGTTCGCTAAGAACAGCTGCCTTGCTAGACAAAGCCGTCGCAACGACATCTTGCAGCAGTATTTCTTTTGACGTCCCAAGCCTGGCTAATAAATAATTGTAGCTACTTAGAGCCTCTTTACTACGACCGAGTCGCATCAAGACGGCCCCTTTAGCAAGCAGCGCCCTACCGAACGGTTCACGCAGGGATAAATCAACCGCTCCCTCAAATCGCGAAAGCAAATCGTCGTAGACAGCGATTTCCTCGCTCTCACGATGTCGTTTTCCTAAGGCGACCCCTTTGGCCAGAAGTGCCCGAGCCACTTGTTCGCGCATTCGCAGTTTGGGAGCTGCACCAAACGACATAATCAGATCGTTATATACTAAGACCGCTTCTTCGTTTCGATCCAGCAGGCTCAACGCACTGCCCTTATTGAGTAATGCCTCAGCAACATCGAACCTAAGGGGCTGCTCTCCATGAAAGCGATCCAACAACTCGTCGTACGTCGCGATCTCATCGCCCGGATGGCGAAGCCGAGCAAGGGCCGCCCCTCTGTTGAGGAGCGCTTTTGCTATCCAATTGTGATGCTTCGCCTCGGAGGAAGCCGAAAGGCGCTCTGCAATACAAGAAAACGAGGAGACGGCCTCTTGTGATTGGCCAAGATTAAGTTGAGTAATACCCAAAATATTGGTCGCTTGACTAAAGTCAGTGTCCGATTGACTTGCGTTGACTGCTTTCGCGGCGCAAAACTGTACATAACAATGATTGGGATCCTTTGACTCAAGGAGGTGCTGAGCTTGGGAAATCCAATACTCAAACGATGGTTCCGATGTTCCAGTATCTCGATTACGATGAGAGTTCGATGGGTAGAAGGTCGGAAAAATAGTTGCGGCAAAATCTTTTTTGCTCTCGTCATCCTGTACAGGCGTTGCTTCTATCTCCTTCAACCATCAGATAAGATTGCTCTCAACTGAGTCAGAGAACTCATCTGCGCTGCCATATATCTTATAGAGATATCGTTTTTCGATCTCTATTTTATTCTTGAAAGCCAATACTGACTTCAGCTGATTCCCTGGATCAGCCAGTTTAGCATTATCTACCTCCTTAAAATATATGGCAATATTCCTAATTTTATTGTCATTATAGAGTGCCTGAGCAAGCGCCCATTCTTCTTCGAAGCCTGATATGTATTCTGCTTCGGTCGGGGTGCCCCAGCGATCGTGCAATACAAATACAGCGTAGTCACACTTTTTTAAATCCTCATTTATTACCGCTTGAGGCCGCCCAACACCTCCAATCGTCTCTTCCCATCCGACAGGCTCGAAGACGACATCCGAACTTCCGCTAAAGCCGCGAGAGAATCTTTCCACTACCTTGCGGAAACGTTGGCGCTCTTCACTCAGGCCACCTGGCGTAGCGATGAATATGCGATATTGCCGTATGCTCCTCGGCACCTAGACCATCCTGATCACTCGTTGCCAGTGCTAAGCGAAGGCGATGGCCGGCCGATGTTAGGGGCATCCGACCTGTCAGCCTACAACAAAATTGGGTTAGCGTGCACAGCCCACCTAAAGCGGACAGCGCGAGAGCTGGTCTCCAAGTAAGAGCCTGATTTGCATGACATCTTGGTTCCTGTCAGTTGCCGGATATGAATAAATGGATTGGGACAACGTCAGGGTCTTCCTCGCAGTCGCCCGCGCAGGTCAGTTCGTCGCCGCGGCCAAGCGGCTGAAACTCGACCACGCGACCGTCAGCCGCCGGATCGCTGCGCTCGAGGCCGCGCTCGGGGCGAAACTCTTCGACCGGCGCACGACGGGGGCGAAGCTGACCTCCGCGGGCGAGCGTTTTTTGGGCGCGGCGGAGCAGATGGAAAGCGCCTTCCTGCACGCGCAGGGCGAGATCTCGGGCGTCGACCTCGAACTCACCGGAGACGTGCGCATCGGCGCGCCGGACGGCTTTTCGACCTACTACCTCGCCGGGGCCTTACGCGACTTCGCCGAACGCCATCCGGCGTTGCGGCTGCAATTGATGCCGCTGCCGCAGCTGACGCCGCTCGCGCGGCGCGAGGTCGACGTGGTGATCGGCCTCGACAAGCCGGAAGCCGGCCGCTTCGTCGCCCGCAAGCTGACCGACTATACGCTCGGCGACTACGCGAGCGCCGCTTACGTGAAGCGCAACGGCGCGCCTGCGGACATCGAGGCGCTGAAAGGTCATCGGCTCATCGGCTATGTCGAGGAGCACGCTTTTTCGAGCGCGCTCGACTACGTGCGCGAACTTTACGACGGCGCGCCGACGAGCCTCGAATCCGCAAGCGCGGTGACGCAGCTCGAGGCGCTGCGCGCAGGCGTCGGCCTCGGCGTCATCCACGACTTCATCGCCCGCCGCTTCAAGGACCTTGTCCGGGTACTGCCCGAACGCCGAGCGACGCGGACCTATTGGCTCGTGACGCACGAGGACACGCGAGGACTGGGGCGCATCCGCGCGGTCGCGGAACATCTGGCGAAGGCGGTGGCGCGGGATCGGGGGATGTTTTTGTGAGGCGGCGCCGCGCGCGTATAGGCGCGGGGGTGTGCGGGTTCCTGATCTGCGCGGTGAAAGAATTGAGGAAGCGAGAGGAAGCGCGCTCGCCGATAGCAGGGACTGCGGTTTCGAGGGCTGTCGACACAGTTATCAAGGATTCATAAGGTCACCTGGCTGTCGAAACGAGACAAGAACAAGCGAGCGGTCAGAAGGACGGTATGAAGTCGGAACGTGCTGTCTTCTCCGTCGGAGAGCCCGGGGTGTGACCCTTGGGGACTAAGACGCTTAAAGAGGCCATTGATAAAACCGCGACCGTCGTCATCCCACTCGTTGAGGGAACGGCTTAAAAACCCTCTTGCCGCGAGCTGACTGCGACGTGGCTGCCCGCTACCCAAGGACGCAGTATTCGGATCGAGGCGCGCGGCAATCTCGTCGAAAAGAGCGTCAAGAAAGGTTCGAATCTGACTGTTGGCCGAAGCCCAATGTCCGTCGGCATGAGCTTCAATGGCTTGCCTGAGGTGCCCAGCTGGAACGACAAATGAGTGCTTGGCGCGGAGTTGGTCGAGTTCGTTCTGAGCTGCGGGAAGATTCACGTCTTCGGGAAGAGAGCGGCGAAGAGTTCCGTCAGTGACGACGAATCCATCCATCGCCAAGAGTTCGACAAAATTCCTTTTGATCGGAGACCCACTCTGGTGCGTCGTCCCCCCAGCACAGGACATCATCTCGAACCAACGCAGCGGCTTCCTCTACGATCACATCCTGCAGCGTATCGCCGCCTTCAACCGTCCGTTCCGGCCGCTGGTCATAGACGCCGATGAGTTTGTTGAGCCGCTTGGTCAGACTGATAAATTCGTCGCCGACCAGTCGCGGAAAATCGGGCCCGAGTTTGTATAGGAAGCGCGTGAGCCTCGCCTGCGTAAGGGGCTCAAGAACTCCTATGGCGGCGACAAGTGTTCGACGGGAAAAGCGCAGCCCTTTGTAGTCCGCGGCGGACGCCTCTGGCGCTTTCCCGAAGTATCTTTCAACGAGACGATTTGCGTGCCGCTCCAGCCAACGACGCGCCTCGCCGTCTGTGAGCGGCTGAAATTCTTCAACCACGCCATCATGCCCAGCGGCAACTTCGAACCATGCTCCGGCGCTTGTCTGGTAGAGGGACCACCAAGCGTCCGACAGCTCGTGGTCATAGCTTGCGGTGGCTACACGAGTTGCAGTGTCTGTGTCATACGCTTTACCGTCGATAATCCTTCGCGCGATGGTTCTCTTCACGCATGATCCGTTCGCCTTGGCGCGCCCCCGGCCCCTCCCCGCAAGGAGCGAGGGAGACGCGTCACTGTGCCGTCAAGCCACCGTCGACCATGAACTCTGCGCCCGTCGTGAAGGACGATTCGTCGCTCGCAAGGAAGAGGATCGTCTGGGCGACCTCCTCGGCCTTGCCCATCCGCCCCATCGGGGCGGCGCGCATAAGGCCCTCCCGCACGCGCTCGGGGTTCTTCGAGCTCGCGATCAGCTCCTGCACCATCGGCGTGTCGGCGAAGGAGGGGTGGACGGAGTTGAGGCGGATGTTGTAGCCCGCGCGTCCGCAATGGAGGGCTGCGGATTTGGTCAGGAGCCGCACGGCGCCTTTGCTCGCGCAATAGGCGGCCGACTGCGCGTCGCCGATGACGCCTGCGACCGAGGAGAGGTTGACGATCGAGCCGCCGCCCGTCTCCTTCATCGCGCGGATCCCCTCTCGGCAGCCGAGGAACGTGCCCTCGACATTGACCGCATGCGTCTTGCGCCAGTCGTCGAGCGTCGCCGTTTCGATGTTGCCTTTGAGCGCAATGCCCGCGCAGTTGACGAGAATGTCGATGCGCCCGAACGCGGCGACCGCGATGTCGACGATCTGGCGCCAGCGCGCTTCGTCCGTCACGTCCTGCGGCAGCACGAGATCGGCGAAGGGCTTGACCTCGGCCAGCGCCGCCTCGTTGCGATCGGTCGCTGCGATCTTCGCGCCCTCGGCGTGAAACAAATGAACCGTCGCGCGGCCGATGCCCGAGGCCGCGCCGGTGATGAGCGCCGCCTTGCCCGCGAGCCGCCCAGCTCTCTCCGTCATCGTCGCTTCCTCCTTTGGGAACTTTAACGCCTCAGCGCGGCGCCATGCGAAGCGCGCCGTCGATGCGGATCGTCTCGCCGTTGATGTAGCCGTTCTCGATGATGTGGACGGCGAGCGCCGCATACTCCGTCGGCGCGCCGAGACGCGAGGGGAACGGCACCGAGGCGCCGAGCGAGGCCTGAAAATCCTCTCTCAAACCCGCCAGCATCGGCGTCATGAAGATGCCGGGCGCGATCGTGTTCACCCGCACGCCGATCCGCGCGAGCTCGCGGGCGATCGGCAGCGTCATCGCGACGACGCCGCCCTTGGAGGCGGAATAGGCGGCCTGGCCGATCTGCCCCTCATAGGCCGCAACCGAGGCGGTCGAGACGATCGCCCCGCGCTCGCCCTCGATCGGCTCGAGCCTGGCCATCGCGGCCGCGGCGAGGCGGATCATGTTGAAGGTGCCGACGAGATTGACCCGGATCACCTTCTCGAAATCGCCGAGCGGCGCGGGTTCGCCCTCCTTGCCGACAATCCGGATCGGCGTTCCGATGCCGGCGCAGTTCACGAGCACGCGCGCGCCCCCGTGCGCGGCTTCCGCCTTGGCGATCGCCGCCTTGGCCGAGGCGTCGTCCGCGACGTCGCAAACAAGCGCCAGCCCGCCGATCGCCTTGGCGACGTCTTCCGCCGCGGCCGGATTGAGATCGACGACCCCGACCTTCGCTCCCTTCGCCGCCAGCGCCTCCGCCGTTGCGCGGCCGAGGCCCGAGCCTCCGCCTGTCACGATCGCCGCCGCTCCGGAAAGCCTCATCTTGCGCGTTCTCCAATCTGAATAAGACCGGGAAACCCATAGCAACGGCGGACGTTTCCCGCCACCCGTAGTCAGCGGAATCCTCGCAACAGGGTCTGGAGATTTGTATCGCGCTGCGCGCTTCTACGGAAGGCGCCTGACTCGACCGCCCAGCGCCGTCGCCACCATCAACGCGGTTGCAGACGACGCCCGCTTGGCCCATTTGCAGCACTCTGTCGGGAGAGCCTTGGGGCCAACGCGAAAAAGCTGATAGGGTTTCGGGTGGGTCAGTCGAGGGCTGTCAGATGCCCTCTCCTGCTTGCCTTGCTCCGCGGGCGAGGATGACGGCGCCATTACAAAACGAAGTCTCTCGCTGCGCGCCCCGATGCGACCGCGCCCGACGGCACGGCGGTGCGCCTGCTGCTTAGCCTTCCCGGCGGGAGCATGGCGCATTTCGAGTTGCCGGCGGGCGCCGTTTCGCACGCGGTGACGCACCGGACGGTCGAGGAGATCTGGTACGTGCTGGCGGGGCGCGGGAGACTCTGGCGCCGTGCGCATGCGGTCGAACGGATCGAGGCGCTCGGGCCGGGAACGGCGCTCACGATCCCGCTTGGAACCGCGTTTCAGTTTCGCGCCGAAGCGGACGCGCCTCTCGCCTTTCTCGCGATCACCATGCCGCCCTGGCCAGGCATGGACGAGGCGATCTCGGTCGCCGGGCCCTGGACGCCGACGGTTCCCGCCGGTTGAAGGCCGCCCCGCCCTTGCGTGGCGCGGCCCGCGCTGATAGCCAATTCCTCCGCTGCCGCCGGTTTAGCTCAGTTGGTAGAGCAACGGTTTTGTAAACCGTGGGTCGGGGGTTCGAGTCCCTCAACCGGCACCAAATCAAAATTCAAGAACGTTCCTAAACGTCCTGAAACCTCTGAAAGGTGTGGTCATTCCTCTAGTTTTGGCGTCCGTAGGCGTCCAAAAAGGTACGTTGGCATCCATCGAAAAAGTTGGTATATTCGTTGGTACGGGGCAAGTACCAACAAGGCGCATACCAACATGTCGCTCACAGAACTCGCGGTTCGCTCGGCAGAGGCCGAAGGAAAGATCACCAAATTGTCGGACGGTGGTGGGCTTCAACTCTGGGTGACGCCCGATGGCGCAAAGCGCTGGCGTCTCGCGTATCGCTTCGCGGGCGGACAAAAGGTTCTGGCGATCGGGGTCTATCCCGCGATTGGATTGAAGGAGGCCCGCGCCGCACGCCAAGACGCCAAGAGGTTGCTGGCGGCTGGCCTCGATCCATCCGAGGCGAAGAAGCAGGCCAAGATTGAAAAAGCCAACTCCTTGGCAAATACGTTCGAAGCCATTGCGAGCGAATTGGTGGAAAAGAAACGGCGCGAAGGCAAGGCGAAGGCCACCGTCGCAAAGGCGGAATGGCTGCTCAGCTTCGCCCTGCCAACCCTTGGTGCTCGGCCAATCAAGGAAATCGGCGCGCCCGATATCCTTGCCGTACTCCGGACTGTCGAGACGCGCGGGAAGCGTGAGTCGGCGAAGCGGCTTCGCGCGACCATTGGGCAAGTCTTTCGGTATGCCGTCGCGACCGGACGCGCCGATAGCGACCCAACCGGCGCTTTGGCGGGCGCGCTCGCCTCGCCCGTCGTGAAGCATCGCGCCGCGATCGTCGAACCGAAGGCGTTCGGTGCGCTACTTCGGTCTATAACGTCCTACGAGGGTTCGCCAGAAACGCTCGCCGCCCTCGAATTGCTCGCTCTCACATTCGTGCGCCCCGGCGAGCTTCGCGCAGCGGAATGGGCCGACTTCGACCTCGAAGACTCACTCTGGAGCATACCTGCCCAGAAGATGAAGATGCGCCGGCCTCATCGGGTGCCGCTTGCTCCGCGCGCTGTCGCCATCCTTCGCGACCTTCACGCGATCACCGGAAAGGGCCGCTTGCTGTTCCCGTCAGTGCGTTCGGCGACCCGCTGCATGAGCGAAAACACGATCAACGCCGCCCTTCGCCGGCTTGGCTTCAAGCAAGACGAAATGACCGCCCACGGCTTTCGTTCGGCCGCGTCGTCGATGCTGAACGAAAGCGGCCTCTGGAACCCCGACGCTATTGAACGCCAACTGGCCCATGTCGACAACGACAGCGTCCGTCGCGCCTATGCGCGCGCTGACTTCTGGGAGGAACGGGTGAAAATGATGCAGTGGTGGGCTGACAAACTCGACACGCTTCGAAGTGGTTCATCGCGCTGAAGATCGAACCAACTCATGCCCTTCCGAACGGTTATGAATAACAACTCCGAGCGGACATCTGTCCGCGAGTCAGACTAGCAAAGGGAATCCACCGCCGAGGACAGTGTGCGTCAATAGTTCTCGATCCAATCGCGTGTTACGCAACTCGCACGATGTCTAGGGGACCAATAGGCAAGCGTGACATGCCGCGCCTTGCAAAGGGTAGTCGTCGCTGCCGTCGCTATGTTCAGCGCAGATGGGGTCGTTGGAGCAGAGCGCGAGCCGACGGGTCGCGCCGCTGGCCAACTTCGAGCCGAGCAACGTCGTCCCAATAGCGGGCCGGCCGTGATTGGGCTCGGCCGTCCCGCTCCGCTCGAATAATGCCCGCACGCTCAGGCCCGGTCGGCAGCGTAGGCTTCGAGCCGCAACCCGACACGAACTGCCAGCGCCTTATCTGGCTGGAGTGGGAGTGGCTCGACAGGCTCAACGCCATGCGCGCGGACCAGGCGAGACCACCGTCGACCGGCACGGTCGAAAATGACCCAAACCGGCCTAACCGATGGAATATTTACGGGCCGACTTTGGCCCAGGTGACGACAGTCACCTTACACTCCTCGGGAAGGCCGGCGTTTCTCACTCCGACCACTTTTTATCCTAATGCTTTTATATTACTGGCATATCTGTCCGCACATACGGTATCGGTCTTACAATTGGTCTTGCTTCTCGGCGAGGCTTGAGCCGGACGAGGCCTTCGAGGAAGTGAATCACACGCTCGATACCGGCGATGGTCCGCCAAGTCGGCACTCAGGTTGAGCGTGCCCATCGCCGAACCAACGTTCTCAACAACCGGCGACAGCTGATACAGCGCTGAGCAGGGAACTCGGTCGCAACTAGGCTGCCGTGCCGGCCGCGCGAACCTTATCATCGCGACCCAGCCGATCGGGGGGCTCGGCGGGGGACCGCTCGCCGCTGACCCGCGCGACGCCTTACGAACTTTTGCCGCTGGCGCGCGAGGACATCACAAAATTCCTCAAGAGCCGGCCGGCGCGCGACGACCCTGAGAGCGTGTTCAAAAGCGCTGATTATGACCGTGCAATCGACCGCCTGCTCGCTAAGGCCCTGGACCGCGCGCCGGAAAGCGAAGCCGAACATAAAGCAGAAGCGGTTCTGCAGGAGGGGCGTGTGGCCGAACTGATCCTGTCGAACCCGATGGACCTGACCTATGGCAGCGAACTTATCGCTCTCGGGCAGACGCCGCAGCCATCCGAAATGATTGGCCAAGCCTTCCGGCTCGCATGCGATCAATACCGCGCAATATACGACCGCGATTTTCCGACCCTCGACTTCGCTTGCAAAGCCGTGGCGCTGCGGCGCGAGGACCGCAACTGGCTGAAGGCGGACGAGTTTGCGAACGAGCAGGGCGTGCTTGCGCAGTTCCGCCTGATCGTTCCGCATTCTATGAACGAGACGGCGGACACGCAGGCGACAGTAATGCGGTTTCGGCACGACTAAAGTGATGGACGTGCTGACCAAGCGAGCGTTCGAGATCGACGAGAAGCTGCAGGTCGAACTCGTAGACGACCCGCGGTTTCGGGGCGTCTATTTGCTGTTCGCGCAGACCGCGGATCGCACGCGAGCGCGGCAGATTCGCGACCTTCTGGTGAGCCGCGCCGCCAAGACCCGTGATCATGGCCTTAGCGACCAGTTCGTGCGGCTGTTCGATCAGGGGCCGATTGAAACCGAACAATATAAGTAGGCGCGTAACTGCCCAGCCGACGGCACCGGAACGTCTGATCGAGTAATTCGAATTCGCCGCCCCGCGAGGTAACAGCGCGTACCGCCAGAAACATCGATCGGTAATGCGCTTCGGCGTGCGCGATGGCGCGTTTGCAGCCGCACCGCCAGTGCGACGACGACGCAGTAGACGACGGCAATGCGCAAATAACGGTCATTCCCGATGTGCTTACGGGAGCTGTTGCGCCCGAAGCGCAGGATAGCGAGATGCGGGATTCCCGTTATGCTACATTGATTTTCACGCCGATGCGGACCGGGCGTGAGGGACACCATGAGCGAAGCACGGAAACTCGCCGCAATCATGGCCATCGACGTTGTCGGCTATTCCCGTCTGATGGGCGAGGATGAGGCGGGTACAGCAAAGGCAGTGCGCGAACATCGTCGGGCTGCGGTTCCGATCGTTGCGGGTTTCGGCGGCCGGGTCGTCAAGACCATGGGCGACGGACTGTTGCTCGAGTTTCCCTCCGTTGTCGCCGCCGTCGAATGCGCGGTTACGATCCAGAACATGATGGTCGAGCGCAACGTCGATACGCCTGAGGCGAGGCGGGTCGTCTACCGCATCGGCGTCCATCTAGGCGACGTGCTGATCGACGGCGACGATATTTTGGGCGAGGGGGTCAACATCGCGGCGCGGCTCGAGAGCATCTGCGAGCCCGGCGGCGTCTCTATATCCCGGGCCGTCTATGATCAGATCAGCGGAAAGCTTGCTTTCGGTTTCCGAACCCTCGGTCTGCAAAAACTGAAAAACATCGCCAAAGCGGTCGAGGTACTCGCAATCGATTATGTCGACAAAACGGACGACGCCCATACGCCCGACGACGCGAACATCGCGCAGACAATCAAATATTGTCGGGCGCCGGACGGAGTACGCCTCGCCTACGCGATTTCAGGCAGCGGACCGTCATTGGTGAAGTCAGGAAACTGGATGAACCATCTAGAATACGATTGGGAAAGCCCGATTTGGCGGCATGTCCTTCGCGGGCTGTCGCGTGAGCATACGCTGGTTCGCTACGACGCGAGAGGCAACGGCATGTCCGACTGGGATGTTGACACGCTCTCGCTCGACGCCTGGGTGACGGACCTCGAGACGGTCGTCGATGCGGCCGGCGTCGAGCGGTTCCCGCTCCTAGGGATATCCCAAGGCGGCGCCGTGGCCGTCGCCTATGCGGTGCGGCGCCCCGAACGTGTGTCGCACCTTATTCTGTACGGCGCGTTCGCGCTTGGCGGAAAGAAGCGCACTCCGGCCGAGAAAGAAAGACGCGATGCGATGACGACCTTGATGCGGCTCGGATGGGGTGCGGACAATCCAACCTTTCGGCAAATGTTCACAGGGCTTTTCATCCCGGGAGCAACGCATGAGCAGGCGGACACTTTCAACGAGCTGCAACTGAAAACGACCTCTCCCGAGTGCGCCGTTCGCTATTTCGATACCGTCAACGATTTCGATATCATAGATCTGCTCTCCAAAGTGAAGGCGCCGTCGCTCGTCATGCACGTGCGGGACGACCAGATGGTTCCAATCGAAGCCGGGCGCCAGCTGGCCGCCGGCATCCCTGGTGCTCGTTTTATCGCCTTGCCCGGCCGAAACCATTTGTTCCTGGAGCACGAGCCAGCTTCCGATCAATTCTTCGAAGAGATCAGCCTTTTTCTGAGGGATTGATCCAACACGGCACCGCGGGGCCAGACTTCGGCGCTGCCTGAACGATGGGTTTACCACAACTGCGGCGGTCACCGTCGCGATCCGCAATGTCCGCTCTACTGAAGGGTTTCAGACGCCGGCCCTTTCGGACGGTCGTGCGAGACGCGGGGGCCGGCGTTTGAAAGCCTCGTAAGGAGGAAACCGCGGGGAGGAAGGGCGCTGTTTGACCGAGCGCGGCCTATGGGGATTTGAGGATCGCGGTCGGATCGCCGATTTGGGGGCGGTGGCGGAAGGCGGTCGGTTTCATCGTCGGGAGCCGAGACGACGGGCTTCTTGTCGGGCGCGGATGAGGGCGACGGGGATGGGCTCGGCGGCTGGAGAGCCTGTGCGGACGTCGGGAGGACGTCGCGTTCCTGCTCCGGCGTGCGGCTGGAGGCGAGGGGAAGCGGCGCTGCGAGGCGGGACGCGCGGCGTCGGTCATGACGTGTCGATCCTGATCCGGCTTGGGGAAGGCGATCGCGCGGGGCGCGGCCCTTCGAACGTCTCGACAATGATCATCCGGCCGCCGCAGCAGGGGCAGCGCCGCGCCGGCGAAACGGCTTCGGCCTGGCCGTCGGTCTCGGCGTGCGAGCCCTCGGGTGCAGCCTCGGGCGCGGCGAGCGCCTGGCGGACGCGCTCGATGTTGCTGGCTCGGACCGCGCCGGCGAAGAGGCCGTCCACATATGTCGGATGCGGTGGAAGCCGCTCGGCAGCACGTGCAGGAGAAAGCGGCGGATGAACTCGTGGGCCGCGAGCGTCATGGTCTTGAACCGGTCGCGGCCTTCGACCCGATAGTCCTTCCACTTGAATGTGACGCCCTTGTCGTCCAGCTCCATGAGCCTGGAGTTCGAGATCGCGACGCGGTGGGTGTAGCGGGCGAGATAGGCGAGCACGGCCTTCGGCCCGGCGAACGGCCTCTTGGCATAGACGATCCATTCCGATCGGCGCAGCGGCGCGAGGACGGCGTCGAAGGCGGCTTTGTCGGCGAGCCGCGCGAGGTCGCCGAGGAAGACGAGGCGTCCGGCCGCATGCAGGGCTGCGAGCCCTTCGAGGAAGAGCCGGCGGAAGAGACGCGACAGCATCCGCACGGGCAGGAAGAAGCCGGGCTTGCAGGCGATCCAGCGCGATCCGTCCAGCGACAGGCCGCCGCCGGGAACGATGACGTGGACGTGCGGATGGTGGGTCAGCGCCGAGCCCCAGGTGTGCAGTACGGCGGTCAGGCCGATGCGCGCGCCCAGATGCTTCGGGTCGGCCGCGATCGTGGTCAGCGTCTGGGCGGCGGTCCTGAACAGGAGGTCGTAGACGGGGGACTTGTTCTGGAACGCGACGGCGCCGATCGACGCCGGCAGGGTGAAGACGACGTGGTAATAGGGAACCGGCAGGAGTTCGGCCTCGCGGTCTTCGAGCCATTCCCTCGCCGCGGCCGCCTGGCACTTCGGGCAGTGGCGATTGCGGCAGGAATTGTAGGAGATCCGTTCGTGCGCACAGTCCTCGCAGCGCTCGACGTGTCCGCCGAGCGCGGCTGTGCGACAGGTCTCGATCGCCGACATGACCTTCAACTGGTCGAGGCTCACGTGACCGGCGTTGGCCATTCGCCACGCCGCCCCGTGGGCGCGAAAGACGTCGGCGACCTCCAGGTGGTGACCCGGTGGCCGCGCCATGCGGCCGCGGTCAGTCGGCCGGCTTTCGCTTCGCCAGGTTGACGCCGAGCCGCTCGAGCGGGCTCTTGACGTCGCGGATCGTGTTGACCGCGACCTGGGTGTAGAGCGCGGTCGTCTCGAGCTTGGCGTGGCCGAGCAACACCTGGATCACGCGAATATCGACGTCCTGCTCGAGCAGATGGGTGGCGAAGCTGTGCCGCAGCGTATGCGGCGACACGCGCTTGGATATCCCCGCCAGGGTCTTGGCGGCGGTGACGGCGCGATTGAGCTGACGGGCGGTGATCGGGTTGACCGGGTTTTGGCCGGGGAACAGCCAGGCCCGCGGCCGCGCCGCCTTCCACCATGCGCGCAACAGTTCGAGCAGTTGCGGCGACAGCATCACATAACGGTCCCGCTGCCCTTTGCCCTGCTCGACCCGAAGCGTCATGCGCTGGCTGTCGATGTCGGACACCTTCAGGTGCGCGACCTCGGACACGCGCAGGCCCGCGCCGTAGGCGACGCTGAGCGCGGCCTTGTACTTCAGGCCCGGCGCGGCTTCGAGCAGGAGCGCGACCTCTTCCTGGCTGAGCACGACCGGCGCCCTGCGCGGCTTGTTCACGATCGTCAGAGGACGAACGAGGTCTGGCCGTTCGAGCGTCACGGTGAAGAAGAACCGAAGCGCGGTGACGGCGGCGTTGATCGAACCTGGGCTGATCTGCTGCTGCGCCAGATGCAACTGAAAGCGGCGAAGGTCCTCCTTCGTCGCCGTATCGGGCGACCGGCCCAGGAAGGCCGTAAAGGTCCTGACGTGCCGGACGTAGTCCTTCTGCACCTTCTCCTTGAACCGACGCGCCGTCATGTCGTCGATCATGCGCTGACGCAGCGGGTTGATGGGCTTGTCGGACATCGCGAAAGCTCCTGTCTCCCATGGGGTTGAACCCCATGATTCTGAGACAGTCCTGGCCTCGTCCGACCCAGCTTCCCGCGCTGCCCTCGCCGCAGCTACCGCGCGAGCGGTTTAAATTCTATGGGCGCGCGGCGGGCGTGGGCGCCTTCGTCGCGGCAACCAAACGATGGAGCGCCCCTATGTCAAAGCAGAACGACTTGAGCAAATGCGTCGTCGCGCTCGAGCAAGACGCGACATTGATCGCCGTGGTCGAGATGGGCCAGTCGAGTTGGCTGGTCGCGGGCATCGTGCCGGGACTCGATCGCTATCCCTTGAAGAAACTTAGCCCAGACCGCGACGCGCTGCTGCAGCTTCTGCATCGCTGGCGCAACGAAGCGGCGAAGCGCGGCCACGCGATCGACCGGATCGCCGTTGCCTACGAGGCAGGCCGCGATGGCTTCTGGCTGGCGCGCTGGCTGCGTTCCCAATCCATCGAAGCCTATGTGATCCACCCGTCGAGCGTCCCGGTGTCGCGCGAGCACCGAAGGGTGAAGACGGATCGGCTCGACACAGAGCTCCTCAAGCGCGCCTTCCTCGGCTGGCTGCGCGGCGAACCGAAGCATTGCAGCATGGCGGCCATCCCCGCGCTCGAGGACGAGGATGCGAGACGACCCAGCCGCGAGCGTCAGGTCCTGGTCGGAGAGCGCACACGCATCGTCAACCGCCTGAAGGCCAATCTCGCCCGGCTCGGCATTCGCGGCTTCCGGCCCAATCTCGCTCGGGCGCCAAGCCAGCTTGAAGCCCTGCGCACGCCGGAGGGCGTCGCCATACCTACGAACACGTTGGCCGAGATGCGGCGCGACCTGGACCGCCTGCGCTTCGTCAAGCAGCAGATCAAGGAGATCGAGAAGACCCGCACCGAGCGTCTGGCGAAGACGCCAGACGAGCCACGCCATGCGTCGGCGCATGTCCTTACACGCGTGGTCGGCGTCGGCGTCGAGTCCGCGGACATGCTTATCCAGGAGGTGTTCTCGCGGGAGATCCGGGACCGTAGGGCACTGGCGCGCTATGCCGGGCTCACCGGAGCTCCAGACGAGAGCGGGCAAAGACGGCGCGAGCGGGGACTCGCCAAAGCAGGCAACGCTCGGGTGCGCCGCGGGATGATCGAACTCGCCTGGGGTCATCTGGTGCACCAGAAGGGCAGCCCGCTCAGCGCATGGTATCGGAGGCGAACGTCGGACTCACGGCGGGGCGTGCGCAAGACAATGATCGTCGCGCTCGCGCGCAAGCTCCTCATCGCGCTGTGGCGGCTCGCCACGACCGGCGAAGCGCCGGAAGGTCTGCTGCTTCGCCCGGCAGCGTAGCCACAACGGAGTTGCTGCAGGCGAGCGTCACGACGGTGCCCGACCTGTAGACGACGGCCCGAGGCGGCGGCAACCCGACATGGACTATGGCCTTCGCGCCGCGGTTTAGAATGGGCCCGCCCCTCGGAGCTTTGCCGCCGATGCGCATGACTGCATCATGGTGCGACCTTCGTGGTCGGCCGAATACAAGTTCGTGACGCGCGACGCGCGCCCAATGGCGAGCTCCCCTCGGTATCGTCGCCGCTGTCGAAACTGAACTGAACGAGCGGGACACACCCGTGTCGCCCGACTGAGGAAGCTTGACGCTGTGCTCGGGCCCCTCAAGGCAAGTCGCTCCGCGATGGCCTTCGGCCACCCTTGACGGCCACTGCGCGCAGCGTCCGAAGGAAAGTCAGGTCGGGACGAGGAGATGTCGCGGGCCAATCGAACAAGGAGATGCTCGCTATCGCCACCCTTGACAGCAATCGCCCCATACAAGTCCATACGTCAACTCCGGCCGTCCGCTGTGCGCAAGTAGCGGTCGGTCACAGTCGGCGTGGCGAACGGGTCAAATCGACCCGTTGCCGCCCTTCCCGATCAGTCCGGAAAGCACGGAGACCCTCAGAAAGCTGCCGTACGCGGAACGCGACAGACGAACACAAGTGGCAGTGCCGACCTGGACGCGCAATTCGATCCACTTGCTGGCCCTTGCCGGTCGGACCCTGAAGGGGCGCCACAGCCGGCCTCCAGGCGGACGGGAGCCTGCTCAACAGCGGGCGGTTATGCCACGGCGAAAGAAACCGGTAAGTCAATCCGGCCGCCCGAGAGAGATAGGGTGTGCGGTTCGTCTCGGCTGAGGTCAGAAGCGGTTCAATGCGGCAAAAGCCAACCTGCGCGGGAAAGCAACCGCCATTATTGCGCCGACATTTAGCCTCACTGTTTCACAAAACCTCGGCGAGCCGCCAGCCACCGTCTTTTGCCCAAGCGGTCAAGTCAGAATTTACGTCGCTGATAAGAGTTTTTAGCGCTGCGTTTTGACCTGCCCCAAGGACTCGTCAAAGCCGGTCGTCATGGGAGGTTGCGATGGCCAACGGACCAAGGCGCCGTGGACCCCGGGATGGCCGCGATCGCGACCGTGATCGCGACGACGGCGGTGACGGCGAGCGCCGACATCCTAATCCGCGCGGCCGGGACTTTCCGGCGTTCATGAAGATTCGCACGGCGCGGTGGCTCGGCAGCGCGCCGGCGACCGCGGAGGCTTACAGGCGAGCGCTCGCGCAATGGCGACGACTGCCGGGCGCGATCGACGTCACGACGACCGACCTCGGAACGGCGCAGCCCCCCGGCGACAACTCTCCCGGAAAGGACAGACCATGAGCCTGAACGGCACGGTCTGGGCGCCGGTCGGCCCGAGCCCGATCGCGGAAGGATCCGGCGCCGACAACGGCATGGTGACCGCGATCGCGGTCAATCCCAGCAATTCGAACACCATCTACATCGGGACCACCGCTGGCGGCGTGTGGCGGTCCCGGGATGGCGGCCTTTCGTGGACTCCGCTGTTCGATCGGCAACTCGCCATCGGCGTCGGAGAACCGGGCGGGGTTGCGATCGATCCGACCAACACCGACGTCATCTATGCGGGGACCAGCCAACGCAATCTGCTCGGCGACGCCAATCCGACGTTCTTCAACGCGCCCGACCCGGCGCCGGGAATGTTCAAGTCCCTGGACGGGGGGGCGAGCTGGGTCCAGCTCGGCGCCGGCTTTCCAGCCAGCAACAACGGCAATGCGCTGTCGACGTTCCTGAACAACAACATCAACGTCATCATCGTCGACCCCGCGACCCCCAGCACCGTCTATTGCGCTGCGAGCAATGGCGTCTGGATCTCCGGCGACGGCGGCCAGAACTGGACGTTCGGCGCCAATTCCGGCGGCGACGTGCGTTCGCTCGTGCTCGACCCGACATCGCCCGCCGGCTCCCGGATCCTGTATGCGGGCGTTTCGGGCCGCGGAGTCTTCAGCTCCGCCGACGGCGGCGCGAGCTGGAGCGCGATCCTGACCGGCGCCACGCCGGTCGTCGCCGCCGCGATCGGCCCCCCGCCGCACGGCTTCAACAAGACCATCGTCGCGCTGGCGCCCCCGACAGCGACGCCGAACCCCGGCGGCGTCCAGGTCCTCTACGCTACGCTCGAGGGCACCGGCGCGGGGGTGAACGACCCCATCGGCCTGTTCCTCAGCACCAACCAGGGCGCGACGTGGACCCAGCGCGCCGCAACCAGCATGCCGACCCGAACCCAGGGCGGCTACAGCTTCCACATGGCGGTCGACCCGGCCTCGCCCGGCGACGGCGCCAACGACATCATCTATTTCGGCTGCGTCGGCCAGGCCCGATCGACCAATTCCGGCACCACGTTCACCACGCTGACCGGCATCCACGCGGACACGCACGCCTGGGGTTTCGCGCCGCAGCCGAGCCCGACCCCGACGATCGTGTTCGTCGGTACGGATGGCGGGATCAACCATTCTCTCGACAACGGCGCGACCTGGCCCCCGCTGAACAAGGGCGGACTGCAGACCGGCCTCTTCTACAACATCGACGTCAAGCCCGACGCGACCGCGAGCGTCATTGTCGGCGCCTTGCAGGACAACGAGGTCGAGACCACCGCCGGCGCCGCGACCCCGCTGGGATGGGTCGGCGCCAACGGCGGCGACGGCTGGGACGCGGCCTACGACGGCCAGATCGCCGGCCAGGTCTATTGCAGCAGCGGCTTCTGGTCGCCGGCGCCGTGCACCGAAGTTTTTCTTTCGACCAATGACGGCCAGACCTACGGCGGCGGCGGCATCACGCCCTGGACCACCGCGACCGACGCCGGCTGCTATCTCGCCCCCGTCGCCACCGATCCCAGCAACGGCGGCGTCGTCTACGTCAGTGGCAGCCAGAACCTGTGGCAAAGCCAGAACAGCGGCGGAACCTGGCGCATCATCGGCTCGTTCGCCGGCGCCGGCGACGTCAACGTGGCGCCGGCCAACGGCAACAATGTCGTGATCGCGGTCGGCGCGCAGGTGTTCGTCTCGACCAACGCGCTGGCGACCACCGGCGCGGCCTTCACCAACATCACCCGCAACCTGCCGGGACGAAGCGTCGCCAGGGCGAAATTCGATCCCGTCGACCCGACGGTGATCTACGCGGTGCTCGGCGGCTTCAGCGGCGCCGCCGTTGGGGCCGCGTCCGGCCACGTCTTTCGGACCACAATCGGCGGCTCTGCGTGGACCGACATATCTCCGACGGTTGTTTCTCCGACAGTCCCCGCCGTCAACGAGTCGCTCGACCTGCCGTTCAATGCGATCGCGCTGGACGGAACCGTCGTGCCGACGGCTATCTACGCCGGCACCGATTTCGGCGTCCTGCGCTCGCTCGACGGCGGCCAGTCCTGGTCGATACTCGACGATCTGCATTTTCCCCGGGTCGAGGTCTCGGACCTCGTGTTCAATCCGCTCGCTGGCGTCCTCGTCGCGTCGACCTACGGCCGCGGCGTCTTCAAGTTCGGCCCGCCCGCCGGTCCGGCGATCGCGGTCGGGCTCGAGCATGGTCTCGCGTTCGGGACGGTCTGCGCCGGCCCGCAGTACCTGACAATCGCGGTCTACAACGCCGGCGTCGCGAACCTCGTCGTCTCCAACGTCCAGGTGCTCATCGGTTCGAGCGACTTCGCCGTCCTGCCGACGCCGGCGACCCCGATCACGATCGACCCGACCGACGAGGTGACCTTCACCGTCAGTTTCACCCCGTCGGTCGCCGGCGTCCCCGAAGCCGCGATCATTCGCATCTCGAGCAACGACCCGACCGCGCCCGTCGTCGACGTCGCCGCGACCGGCGAAAAGGGAACGGGACGGCTCGTCGCCGCGATCGCCGACAGCGGCGCCTTCGCCAACGTCTGCCTCGGCTCCTTCGCCGACGAACTTCTGACAATCAACAATTCCGGGACCTGCCCGCTGACGATCTTCGGCATCGTCGGGTCGCCCCATTTCCTCGCGCCGAGCGTGCTTTCCTTCCCGATCGTGGTCAGCCCCGGCGGGTCGATCGACGTGGTCGTGCGCTTTGAGCCGTCCGCTTTCGGCGGAGCGGCGGGCGCGATCACCATCCTCAGCGACGACCCGGCCAGCCCGACCGTCGTCGCCGTGTCCGGCAATGCGCCCGCCCCCAAGGCGAACCTCATCATCGCCAATACCGGGAGCTTTGGCGACGTCTGCGTCGGCTCCTTCAGGGACGAGCCTCTAGTCGTCACCAACAGCGGCCGGTGCGCGCTCTCGATCAGCGCGATCACGTCGAGTTCCGCCGATTTCCTCGCGCCCGAGGCGATCTCGTACCCGATCACGGTCGGACCGGGCGACGCCCTGCCCGTGCCGATCCGGTTCCAGCCCGCGAATTTCGGCGCCAAGGCCGCGACCATCACGGTTGCGAGCAACGATCCCGCGAGCCCGATCAGCGTCGACGTCTCGGGCGAAGCGCCTCCGGGCAAGCTCGCGATCGCGGGCTCGACCACCTTCGGCGGGGTCAACGCCTGCTGCTGCGCGGACCGCACCCTCTCGGTCTGCAACGTCGGCGACTGCGCGCTCAACGTGACCAGCGTGCATTTCAAGCGCAAGAGCCGCCACTGGAAGCTCTTGCACAACCCGTTCCCGGCGAAGCTGCGCCCGAGCTCGTGCCTGCCGGTCGTGATCCAGTATCATGCGACCGAGAAGTGCCCTCGCCCCTGCGAGCTGGTGATCGAGAGCGACGACCCGGCGACGCCGGTCAGGATCGTCGAAGTCCTCGCCTACACGATCTGGGAGTGCGGCTGCAAAGACGGCTGCGGCAAGGAGGATTGCGACGACTGCCGCAAGAACTGTTGCGACCGGCATTCGTCCTGCCGTCAAGGCTACCCGTGCTGCGACGACGACGACGAGGACGAGGATCGCTGACGAAATGAGCGCGCCTCGCGCTGGAATGCGGGCGCGGTCGACATTGCGGGGAGCTCTGCCATGCGAAGAAGTTTTCGCCGTCTCTTTTGGGTCGAAGCGGGCCTCGCCGCGATGGCCGGCGTGCTGGCCGTCATCACGCCGGTCTTCCCCGACTGGATCGAGTTCCTGTCGGGCTGGGATCCGGACCAGCACGACGGATCGGTGGAGTGGATGATTGTTGTCGGACTCTTTGGCTTCGCCGTCGTGATGGCGGCGCTCGCGGCGGTCGAATGGCGGCGAACGCCGGCGGGTGCTTTGACCTAACGGTCGAAAGGCGCGCAGGCCTTGCAACGCGCCATTCAAGGTTCGCGCCCTATCGACTTTCCTTGTCGGCCGGCTACTTGACGGCCGGTTCTTCCGAGGCGGCCCAAAATAACATCGCGGTCTTGCAACTCGCCAGTTATGATCCGCGGCACTCACTCAGGGTATGTGGATGTCCGCTCCTGTGGAACATACACCTAGGCGTCGGGCATGGACGCCGGCTATACCGCCACTTGCTGCCGTTGGCCCTACAGCACCTTTCCGCCCAATTGAGGCGTCCAAGACCGTGGTCTGCGATGTCCGCAATACTGAAGGGTTTCAGACGCCGGCCCTTTCGGACGGTCGTGCGAGACGCGGGGGCCGGCGTTTGAAAGCCTCGTAAGGAGGAAACCGCGGGGAGGAAGGGCGCTGTTTGACCGAGCGCGGCCTATGGGGATTTGAGGATCGCGGTCGGATCGCCGATTTGGGGGCGGTGGCGGAAGGCGGTCGGTTTCATCGTCGGGAGCCGAGACGACGGGCTTCTTGTCGGGCGCGGATGAGGGCGACGGGGATGGGCTCGGCGGCTGGAGAGCCTGTGCGGACGTCGGGAGGACGTCGCGTTCCTGCTCCGGCGTGCGGCTGGAGGCGAGGGGAAGCGGCGCTGCGAGGCGGGACGCGCGGCGTCGGTCATGACGTGTCGATCCTGATCCGGCTTGGGGAAGGCGATCGCGCGGGGCGCGGCCCTTCGAACGTCTCGACAATGATCATCCGGCCGCCGCAGCAGGGGCAGCGCCGCGCCGGCGAAACGGCTTCGGCCTGGCCGTCGGTCTCGGCGTGCGAGCCCTCGGGTGCAGCCTCGGGCGCGGCGAGCGCCTGGCGGACGCGCTCGATGTTGCTGGCTCGGACCGCGCCGGCGAAGAGGCCGTAGTGTCGGATGCGGTGGAAGCCGCTCGGCAGCACGTGCAGGAGAAAGCGGCGGATGAACTCGTGGGCCGCGAGCGTCATGGTCTTGAACCGGTCGCGGCCTTCGACCCGATAGTCCTTCCACTTGAATGTGACGCCCTTGTCGTCCAGCTCCATGAGCCTGGAGTTCGAGATCGCGACGCGGTGAGTGTAGCGGGCGAGATAGGCGAGCACGGCCTTCGGCCCGGCGAACGGCCTCTTGGCATAGACGATCCATTCCGATCGGCGCAGCGGCGCGAGGACGGCGTCGAAGGCGGCTTTGTCGGCGAGCCGCGCGAGGTCGCCGAGGAAGACGAGGCGTCCGGCCGCATGCAGGGCTGCGAGCCCTTCGAGGAAGAGCCGGCGGAAGAGACGCGACAGCATCCGCACGGGCAGGAAGAAGCCGGGCTTGCAGGCGATCCAGCGCGATCCGTCCAGCGACAGGCCGCCGCCGGGAACGATGACGTGGACGTGCGGATGGTGGGTCAGCGCCGAGCCCCAGGTGTGCAGTACGGCGGTCAGGCCGATGCGCGCGCCCAGATGCTTCGGGTCGGCCGCGATCGTGGTCAGCGTCTGGGCGGCGGTCCTGAACAGGAGGTCGTAGACGGGGGACTTGTTCTGGAACGCGACGGCGCCGATCGACGCCGGCAGGGTGAAGACGACGTGGTAATAGGGAACAGGCAGGAGTTCGGCCTCGCGGTCTTCGAGCCATTCCCTCGCCGCGGCCGCCTGGCACTTCGGGCAGTGGCGATTGCGGCAGGAATTGTAGGAGATCCGTTCGTGCGCACAGTCCTCGCAGCGCTCGACGTGTCCGCCGAGCGCGGCTGTGCGACAGGTCTCGATCGCCGACATGACCTTCAACTGGTCGAGGCTCACGTGACCGGCGTTGGCCATTCGCCACGCCGCCCCGTGGGCGCGAAAGACGTCGGCGACCTCCAGGTGGTGACCCGGTGGCCGCGCCATGCGGCCGCGGTCAGTCGGCCGGCTTTCGCTTCGCCAGGTTGACGCCGAGCCGCTCGAGCGGGCTCTTGACGTCGCGGATCGTGTTGACCGCGACCTGGGTGTAGAGCGCGGTCGTCTCGAGCTTGGCGTGGCCGAGCAACACCTGGATCACGCGAATGTCGACGTCCTGCTCGAGCAGATGGGTGGCGAAGCTGTGCCGCAGCGTATGCGGTGACACGCGCTTGGAGATGCCGGCCAGGTCTTTGGCGGCGGTGACGGCGCGATTGAGCTGACGGGCGGTGATCGGGTTGACCGGGTTTTGGCCGGGGAACAGCCAGGCCCGCGGCCGCGCCGCCTTCCACCATGCGCGCAACAGTTCGAGCAGTTGCGGCGACAGCATCACATAGCGATCCCGCTGCCCTTTGCCCTGCTCGACCCGAAGCGTCATGCGCTGGCTGTCGATGTCGGACACCTTCAGGTGCGCGACCTCGGACACGCGCAGGCCCGCGCCGTAGGCGACGCTGAGCGCGGCCTTGTACTTCAGGCCCGGCGCGGCTTCGAGCAGGAGCGCGACCTCTTCCTGGCTGAGCACGACCGGCGCCCTGCGCGGCTTGTTCACGATCGTCAGAGGACGAACGAGGTCTGGCCGTTCGAGCGTCACGGTGAAGAAGAACCGAAGCGCGGTGACGGCGGCGTTGATCGAACCTGGGCTGATCTGCTGCTGCGCCAGATGCAACTGAAAGCGGCGAAGGTCCTCCTTCGTCGCCGTATCGGGCGACCGGCCCAGGAAGGCCGTAAAGGTCCTGACGTGCCGGACGTAGTCCTTCTGCACCTTCTCCTTGAACCGACGCGCCGTCATGTCGTCGATCATGCGCTGACGCAGCGGGTTGATGGGCTTGTCGGACATCGCGAAAGCTCCTGTCTCCCATGGGGTTGAACCCCATGATTCTGAGACAGTCCTGGCCTCGTCCGACCCAGCTTCCCGCGCTGCCCTCGCTGCAGCTACCGCGCGAGCGGTTTAGTCCCTACTGAAGGGTTTCAGACGCCGGCCCTTTCGGACGGTCGTGCGAGACGCGGGGGCCGGCGTTTGAAAGCCTCGTAAGGAGGAAACCGCGGGGAGGAAGGGCGCTGTTTGACCGAGCGCGGCCTATGGGGATTTGAGGATCGCGGTCGGATCGCCGATTTGGGGGCGGTGGCGGAAGGCGGTCGGTTTCATCGTCGGGAGCCGAGACGACGGGCTTCTTGTCGGGCGCGGATGAGGGCGACGGGGATGGGCTCGGCGGCTGGAGAGCCTGTGCGGACGTCGGGAGGACGTCGCGTTCCTGCTCCGGCGTGCGGCTGGAGGCGAGGGGAAGCGGCGCTGCGAGGCGGGACGCGCGGCGTCGGTCATGACGTGTCGATCCTGATCCGGCTTGGGGAAGGCGATCGCGCGGGGCGCGGCCCTTCGAACGTCTCGACAATGATCATCCGGCCGCCGCAGCAGGGGCAGCGCCGCGCCGGCGAAACGGCTTCGGCCTGGCCGTCGGTCTCGGCGTGCGAGCCCTCGGGTGCAGCCTCGGGCGCGGCGAGCGCCTGGCGGACGCGCTCGATGTTGCTGGCTCGGACCGCGCCGGCGAAGAGGCCGTAGTGTCGGATGCGGTGGAAGCCGCTCGGCAGCACGTGCAGGAGAAAGCGGCGGATGAACTCGTGGGCCGCGAGCGTCATGGTCTTGAACCGGTCGCGGCCTTCGACCCGATAGTCCTTCCACTTGAATGTGACGCCCTTGTCGTCCAGCTCCATGAGCCTGGAGTTCGAGATCGCGACGCGGTGAGTGTAGCGGGCGAGATAGGCGAGCACGGCCTTCGGCCCGGCGAACGGCCTCTTGGCATAGACGATCCATTCCGATCGGCGCAGCGGCGCGAGGACGGCGTCGAAGGCGGCTTTGTCGGCGAGCCGCGCGAGGTCGCCGAGGAAGACGAGGCGTCCGGCCGCATGCAGGGCTGCGAGCCCTTCGAGGAAGAGCCGGCGGAAGAGACGCGACAGCATCCGCACGGGCAGGAAGAAGCCGGGCTTGCAGGCGATCCAGCGCGATCCGTCCAGCGACAGGCCGCCGCCGGGAACGATGACGTGGACGTGCGGATGGTGGGTCAGCGCCGAGCCCCAGGTGTGCAGTACGGCGGTCAGGCCGATGCGCGCGCCCAGATGCTTCGGGTCGGCCGCGATCGTGGTCAGCGTCTGGGCGGCGGTCCTGAACAGGAGGTCGTAGACGGGGGACTTGTTCTGGAACGCGACGGCGCCGATCGACGCCGGCAGGGTGAAGACGACGTGGTAATAGGGAACCGGCAGGAGTTCGGCCTCGCGGTCTTCGAGCCATTCCCTCGCCGCGGCCGCCTGGCACTTCGGGCAGTGGCGATTGCGGCAGGAATTGTAGGAGATCCGTTCGTGCGCACAGTCCTCGCAGCGCTCGACGTGTCCGCCGAGCGCGGCTGTGCGACAGGTCTCGATCGCCGACATGACCTTCAACTGGTCGAGGCTCACGTGACCGGCGTTGGCCATTCGCCACGCCGCCCCGTGGGCGCGAAAGACGTCGGCGACCTCCAGGTGGTGACCCGGTGGCCGCGCCATGCGGCCGCGGTCAGTCGGCCGGCTTTCGCTTCGCCAGGTTGACGCCGAGCCGCTCGAGCGGGCTCTTGACGTCGCGGATCGTGTTGACCGCGACCTGGGTGTAGAGCGCGGTCGTCTCGAGCTTGGCGTGGCCGAGCAACACCTGGATCACGCGAATGTCGACGTCCTGCTCGAGCAGATGGGTGGCGAAGCTGTGCCGCAGCGTATGCGGCGACACGCGCTTGGAGATGCCGGCCAGGTCTTTGGCGGCGGTGACGGCGCGATTGAGCTGACGGGCGGTGATCGGGTTGACCGGGTTTTGGCCGGGGAACAGCCAGGCCCGCGGCCGCGCCGCCTTCCACCATGCGCGCAACAGTTCGAGCAGTTGCGGCGACAGCATCACATAGCGATCCCGCTGCCCTTTGCCCTGCTCGACCCGAAGCGTCATGCGCTGGCTGTCGATGTCGGACACCTTCAGGTGCGCGACCTCGGACACGCGCAGGCCCGCGCCGTAGGCGACGCTGAGCGCGGCCTTGTACTTCAGGCCCGGCGCGGCTTCGAGCAGGAGCGCGACCTCTTCCTGGCTGAGCACGACCGGCGCCCTGCGCGGCTTGTTCACGATCGTCAGAGGACGAACGAGGTCTGGCCGTTCGAGCGTCACGGTGAAGAAGAACCGAAGCGCGGTGACGGCGGCGTTGATCGAACCTGGGCTGATCTGCTGCTGCGCCAGATGCAACTGAAAGCGGCGAAGGTCCTCCTTCGTCGCCGTATCGGGCGACCGGCCCAGGAAGGCCGTAAAGGTCCTGACGTGCCGGACGTAGTCCTTCTGCACCTTCTCCTTGAACCGACGCGCCGTCATGTCGTCGATCATGCGCTGACGCAGCGGGTTGATGGGCTTGTCGGACATCGCGAAAGCTCCTGTCTCCCATGGGGTTGAACCCCATGATTCTGAGACAGTCCTGGCCTCGTCCGACCCAGCTTCCCGCGCTGCCCTCGCTGCAGCTACCGCGCGAGCGGTTTAGTCCATACTGAAGGGTTTCAAACGCCGGCCCCCGCGTCTCGCACGACCGTCCGAAAGGGCCGGCGTCTGAAACCCTTCAGTAAACCTGCCGTTGCAGATCCCGGCCTTGGACGCCTCAATTGGGCGGGAAGCCGGCGTTGGCCGACGGGCAGAAACGCCGCCGCTATCTGCCGTCCGTTTCGAGAGCGTGAACGCGACGTAGAGTCAAAGCTCAATCACGCCAACCGGTTTCGGACCCTTTGCCGCCCTTCTCAATCGGTCCGGTGCGGGGCGCAGAAATCAGAAACCGGGCGTAGGCGCTGCGGGCAGGACGACCCGCGTTCACGGCCATTGCGACGACACAGACGCGGCCGTTAAGGGTCTGCGCCACCCTTGTGAACTTCTTGATCTTTCGGAGCTTAGTGCATGCTTGCATTCCGTTTAGAAGCTGCAATGCTGGATTAGTCCGATGCAAGACGCGACGCTCCTATGACTGACGCTCCCGAGCCGTCCGAAGCAACCCGATTTCAGGTTGAGGCCAACAAGGAAATTGAGCTGGCCAAGATACAGCTTGCACGTGACCAGTTTGAATATGAAAAGGCGAACTCTAGCCGGCTAACGACCGCCCAAATTGCGCTCCTAACCTCAGAGCCCGTCCGGGAACTTAACGAATTGTTGGAATCGCTTATGATTTCAAGGAAGGCGGCCCGAATCGCTTGGGGGGGTCGCTGATGTGGACCAACGAAAATCGCGCTCGCTACGACCGCAGTCGGCTGCGCTATCCGAGCGATCTGACCGACGCGGAATGGGCGCATGTCGAGCCGTTCATTCCACCGGCCAAGCGCGGCGGCAACCGACGTCATGTCGATGAGCGCGAGGTCGTCAACGGCCTGATGTATGTCCTGAGCACCGGCTGCCAATGGCGCGCCGTGCCGAAGGACCTGCCGCCGCGTTCGACGCTTTACGATTACTTCGATCGCTGGAGTTGGGACGGCACGCTCGATCGCATCCACGACGCGCTCTACGTGAAGTGTCGCGAAGCGGCCGCTCGCGAGGCGAGCCCGACCGCCGCGATCATCGACAGCCAGAGCGTCAAGAGCGCGGAAAAAGGGGGACCTGCATCGATCCGGCGGGTTACGACGCCGGCAAGAAAATCATGGGCAAAAAGCGCCACATCCTCGTCGATACGCAGGGCCTGTTGATGCATGCGATCGTCCACGCCGCCGACATCCAGGACCGCGACGGCGGCGCGGCGCTGATGGCGACCTTGTTCGGCGCCTTTCCGTTCCTGACCAGGCTCTTTGCCGACGGCGGCTATCGAGGGCCGCAATTTCAGACCGCCATCGGACGAACTCTGGCGCGCGTGAAGGTCGAGATCGTCAAGCGATCGGATCAGGCCAAGGCCTTCGTCGTCCTGCCCAAGCGCTGGATCGGCGAACGCACCTTTGCCTGGCTCGGCCGCTGCCGACGGCTGGCCAAGGACTGGGAATGCCTCAACCGCAAGGCGCTCGCGTTCCTCCGCCTCGCTTCCATCCGCCTCATGCTGCGAAAACTATGCAATCCCACATGATGTTTCCGGACAGACTCTTAGGAATTGGCCATTTCGAGTCTCCCGGTACTCGTAATACGCTCCGCTTATACCTGCAAAAACCCACACATGCGCTTTCTCCTTGCGGAGACGAACTTCTGTCTCGTCAATGCTCAAACTCGGTCCATGAAGTAGATTTTCGATAATCGAAATATTCGTCGACTTGTAACGGTTTGCTACCGCAGCCTTGAAGCGGTATATGGTAGGCTGGGAAATGTCTAACTTAAACACCTCTTTAAGACACTGTTTCACTTTGAGTATATTCTGACCGAGGGCTACATTCTGATAGACGACCCAGTTTTCTAAAGCATTGCCATATTGCGTAACGGTTTGTGGGTATTCTGGCGGGATAAATGTTTCCCCGCAATTGGCGCAGTGGTAAGTGCAGGAGGAATAGACGGTTACCCATTTCTTGACCCCGCCGCCGGAGAACCTCATATCAATCTTGCGCGTCGACAGCACCCGGACTTCAGATATTCGTTTGTTGTTGCAGTGAGGACATCGCTTGCAACGAATTTCAATGTACTTGTTGGCCTTGGCCCGAAGCGGCCGCCTCCGCGCGGGACGCGGTTTTGTCGAATTGGAGCGTTTGCCGCTGCGAACGTTGACCTTGTCCCGCTGGTAATCGAAGTAGGCACACTCGTTCACAAATTCGAAGTCGGGTAGACAGAACTCCGTCCTACCGAATTTGCATTTGCGACTCACTCCTGACTGGATCCTTCCAGCGTAAATGATAGAATCCGAACTGGACTGCCCGGACTGATCTATTGCCTCCCGGGCTGCGATGGACGCAATAAACTCGGTCACCCACCGCAACGCTAGACAATCATTCCTGTTGTATTCCGTTAATTTCTCTTTCAGCCCCTCTTCGCGTGCTTCCTCCCATTGCTCACGCCAGACCACGCTTTTGAGCCCGGACGCCTCGGCGCTGGTCCAACGGAATCCCAAGAAGCCTGCGACGTCCTTCAGGCCATTGGAAGTTGTGGGGAAATAAACGTGCGAGGAAACGATGGAAAGGACATTTACACAATTCGCCAAAATTGCCCTGAGCGTCTCCTGACAAGTTTGAGGCAAACGTGATAGCATTCGGCGAAGCGCCTTTACCTCATAGTTGCCGTAGTGAAACAAGCTCCAGTCAGACACTTCCGCCAACAGGGCGGCGAACCGCGCGAAGATCGCTACCTGATCATTCTCATCGTCAGCCCAAAAGCAATGGTACTGTTGTAATTGATCTGTCACGATGAGCGCGCCGATGAGATAATAAACCCCCCTGTCGGGCACCCCCTCTATATCCAAATACACTTGAGTTCGCGGAAGTTTCAGGGTTGGCTGACCGAGCACATGGACCTTCTTCTCGCGAAGCGCGAGCGCCTGGAGCGCAAAATTGTGGTGGAACTGTTGTCTTTGCCGCTTCGACGGCCGTCTCGGGCGGAACGTGTACGAAAGCTGTTTGACCGAGAAGATACCCTGCGAATTCTGATGTGCCAACTCCTTCGATGTCATGCCCTTCAAGAGAGTAAGGTTGTCCGCCTCGACGGCCTTATCCCGGCAAAGCTGCTTGAACTCACAGGCATCGCAATGACGGTTCAACACGAGGGGTGGTTCACGATCGCTGGCGCTCTGTGCTCGCAATCTTGTTAAAGCGGCGGCTAAAGAATTGAGAGGAGTCCGAAGGGCCACACGGATTCGCCTATACGTAGGTCCACAAAATAGAATGCCAAATTCTGGACAGATACCCTGCAGTTTGCCAAGAATAAATGCATCAAACGCCAAGAGAAGATGATCGGCGGAACGGGGTTGTAGATAGCGACAAAAGCGGATTGGTCGATAATGAAACGGACCCAAGTGTGAATCACCTGGCACTCGCTCAATTGCGTGGAAGTGAGTCTCCAATCCATCCGCCGCACCTATCACGTCGAGGATGATCGCGTCGGCTGTCACCTTTTCCTCGAAACGCGATCCACCTAACCGACTAATGCCGCCAATCGCCCTTTGAGCCGCCAGCCACAGCGACGCGTTTGCAAGGTGGCGAGCATCCAGTCGTGAACACAAAATGGCGTAGTCAGTGACCGGACCTGTTTGACCGTGAAGGCGTAGGTAGGACTTCGACCCACAATTGAGGTGATCTTCCAGTAGGATATCAGTGACGATGTCGATCATCTGAAGCCTCGTATCCGGGCCGTGGCGGGGCGACCGGCCCCAAAGACAAACAGTCGGTCGAGGTTCCGGTCACGCAAACGGACGTCGCCGGCGCGGCCAATCTCTCGCGCAATTCCGTCGGCATGATGCTGCAGCAACTCAAGGCGCGCTTGGTCGTCGAACTCGCCTACGGTGGCTTGATCGTCCGCGCCCCGGCGGCGCTGCGCGCACTTGTCGGTCTGGGTTAAGGCGCTCGGCGCGCGAGGCTTGGCGTGCTCACTTTACTTGCTCCGCCACCAGGTCCGAAGGCCTTCATCCCGTTTGGGCTTCTGCGAAATGGAGGGACAGAACACCGCTCAAAGGAACAGGGTCCGCTCCAGGCCTCTCGTGTCCGCTCTGGTCCGCTTGAGTCCTCTCCTGTCATGATGGGGCGCCGTAGCGGATTCGAACCGATGCGCGAGCCTCGCGGGCGAGGGCTTTGCGTGCTAAGGCGAGGCCATGCCGCGCGCCTCTCGGCGCGCGCGATGCCCGGAGCAAACGATGACGCTTTATTCCCGCGACGGCGAGACGGCATCGATCATGGCGCTTGCGCCGGTGATCCCGGTCCTGACGGTGCATAGCGTCGAAGACGGCCTCGAACAGGCCAAAGCGCTGGTCGCCGGGGGCCTGTACGCGATCGAGGTCACGCTCCGCACGCCGAGCGCACTCCTCGCGATCGCGGCCATCGCGCGGCATGTTCCCGACGCGGTCGTCGGCGCCGGCACCATCGTCGAGGTCGCGCAGATCGAAGAGGCCGTCGCCGCGGGCGCGCGCTTTCTCGTCAGTCCCGGCGCGACCCCCGCGCTCGCCAAGGCCGCGGCGGCCGCGCCCGCGCCATTCCTGCCGGGCTGCGCCACTGCTTCCGAGGCGATGGCGCTGCGCGAACTCGGCTTCCGCTCGCTGAAATTTTTCCCCGCCGAAGCGGCTGGCGGCGCAAGGCTGCTCGGCTCGCTGGCCGCGCCCCTGCCCGACTTGCGCTTCTGTCCGACCGGGGGGATCGATCTCGGCAAGGCGGCGGATTATCTCAAATTGCCCAACGTCGCCTGCGTCGGCGGGTCATGGATGATGCCGAAGGACGCTTTGGCGCGCGGCGACTACGCCGCCGTCGAAAAGCTCGCACGCGAGGCGGCGGCGCTCGCCCGAACGCCGGCGAAGCAAACCTGACTTAAAGTGCGCTTTACGCCGCCTCGGCCTTGGCTTCCGTTTCGGCGCGCTTCTTTTCGATCTGGCGCTTCAGCGCGGCGGCGCCGTCCGAGAGATCGGCGTCGTTCGCCTTGGCGAGAAAGTTGTCGAGCCCGCCGCGATGCTCGACCGAACGCAGCGCCGCGGCGCTGACCCGCAGGCGCACCGCGCGCTCGAGCGCTTCCGAGATAAGCGTGACATGGACGAGGTTCGGCAAGAAGCGCGTGCGCGTCTTGCGATTGGAATGGCTGACCTTGTTGCCGGATTGAACGGCCTTGCCCGTCAGCTCGCAGCGGCGTGACATCGAGAGACGATCCTTATCAACGAAATGAAGCGACAGCGGGAGCCCGACAAACGATAAAGCGGGCCGCCTCGGTCAGGAGACGTCCCGCCGGTCGATCCGGCACTCATTCGGGTGGCGGGTCTATAGGGGAACGGGTATTTGGCGTCAAGCTCGTGCATGCGCCCAATTGCCTGGCAGGCGCCGTCACGCTTCGAGGAGACGACATTGACCGACCTCGCCCGCCCCGACGATCCATTGGGCGCAACGCAGCGCCTCGAGGATTTGCGCGCTGCGATCGCGCGGCGCGCGCGCGACTGCGACCGCGATCCGGAGGAAATCAAGCTCGTCGCCGTCACGAAGACCTTTTCCGCCGACGAGGTCTGGCCGACCATTGCGACCGGGGGCCAGACGCGGTTCGGCGAGAACCGGGTGCAGGAGGCGATCCCCAAGTGGCGCGACTTGCGCGCCCGCGCGGGCCTGATCGGCAAGACGATCGAGCTTCACCTGATCGGCCCCCTCCAGAGCAACAAGGCAAAGGAGGCGATCGAGAATTTCGACGTCATCGAGACCATCGACCGGGAAAAGATCGCCGCCGCGCTCGCCCGCGAAATCCAGCGACTGGGGAGGCATCCGCGGCTCTTCGTCGAGGTCAATACCGGCGCGGAGCCGCAGAAGGCCGGGGTTCTGCCGGAGGACTCGGACGCGTTCCTCGCGCTCTGCCGCGACAAATACGGCCTTAAGATCGACGGGCTGATGGCGATCCCGCCGGCGCACGAACAGGCCTCGCCCCATTTCGCCCTGCTCGGCGTCATCGCCAAGCGCAACGGCGTTCGGGAACTGTCGATGGGCATGAGCGCCGACTGGCCGCTTGCGGTGCAGCTCGGCGCGACTTACATCCGCGTCGGCAGCGCGATTTTTGGTGCGCGCGATCCCCATTGAGGCCTCGTTGAGGCCAAGCGGCCTCGCCGCGCTTCCGACATGATGTAAAAGTTAAAGGCCTCATGGCGATTCTGGTTTTTGCCCTCAGTTTCATCCTGCTCGTCGCCGGACTTGCCGGCGTTTACATGAGCCTCGACCTCCTGCCGACCAGCGAGGGGCTTCTCTACGCTTTCGCCGGGGCCGTCTCGGTCGCCTTGGCGATCGTAACCCTCGCGCTCGGCGTTCTCGCCCGCCGGATCAACGCGCTGGCGGCGCTCGTGCGGCAGCAAAACGGACCGGCGAACGGCGGCTATGCCCCGCCGCCTCCGGCGGAGGAGACGCTCGAGGCGCCGGCGGTCGAACTGGAGCCGGCGGACATTGGCGAACCGGAGAGCGTCCCGGCCCCGCTCGCGGAAGACGCCGAAGCGAGGCCAAGCGAAAGCCCCGCCGAGCATCTTCAGGCGCCGGCCGAAATGGAGCACGCGATCGCAGCCCCGGAAGATCCGCCGACGCTGGTCGGCCGCTACTCCGCGGGCGGCGCAAGCTACATGATCTTCAACGACGGCTCGATCGAGGCCGAAACGGGCGAGGGAACATTCAAGTTCGCCTCAATGGGGGACTTCAAGAGCTTTCTCGCCGAGCGCAAGGGCGAGAAGGCCTGAGCGAGGTTCGTTTTCCAACAACGGATCGATCGGCGCCCGCCTCTCTCGCGGCTGAGGCTCGGCGCGATGCGTTGCCGTTGTAACGCGATTTCCCCACACTGAAATCCTGATGTAACATGTTCACGCCATTGTTCCGGCCGACGTCAGCAAGGCGTGTGGCCTCGAGTGTTTATATAAGATTTGTCACCGCCGCGACGGATCGTCGGTTCCGCGACCAGTGGTCGGGAAAACATGGATCGCATTAGAACGGAGTCATCCATGGCCCTTCGCATCAACGACACCGCGCCCAACTTCACCGCACAGACAACGCATGGACCGATCGACTTCCACGACTGGATCGGCGATCACTGGGCGATCCTCTTCTCCCATCCGAAGGACTTCACGCCGGTCTGCACCACCGAGCTCGGCTACATGGCCAAGATCGAGCCGGACTTTGCCAAACGCAGCGCCAAACTGATCGGGCTCAGCGTCGATCCGAGCGACAGCCATTCGCGCTGGCTGACCGACATTGAGGAGACACAGGGCGCCAAGGTCAACTATCCGATCATTGGCGACAGCGATCTCAAGGTGTCGAAGCTTTACGACATGCTGCCGGCCGAGGAGTTTGGAACCTCCGAGGGCCGCACGCCCGCGACGAACCAGACCGTGCGCTCGGTCTTCGCCATCGGCCCCGACAAGAAGATCAAGCTGATGCTGACCTATCCGATGTCCACGGGCCGCAACTTCGACGAGATCCTGCGCGTGCTCAACTCGTTGCAGCTGACCGCGAAATACAAGGTTTCGACGCCCGTGAACTGGAAGCAGGGCGAGGACGTCATCATCTCGGGCTCGGTCACGGATGACGAGGCCAAGACCTTGTTCCCGGAGGGCTGGCGCGCGCCCAAGCCCTATATGCGGTACACGAAGCAGCCGACCTAATCGTCCGGGCGCTTGCCCAAACAAGCGCTTTCCCGAGCGGCGCGGCATGCTGGTGGGACTCTCGATGATTCTTCGCGAGTGGCGCGGACGCGCAAGCCGAACGAAAGCCGAGGCCTACCCGACCCACTTTCGCGCGAACGTCCTCCCGGAATTGGCGCGGATTCCGGGATTTCTGGGGGCGCAGCTCAGCAAACGTCAGGCCGGGGACAAGGTCGAATTCTTGGTTCTCACACGTTGGCACACGGTCGGCGCAATCCAGGAGTTCGCCGGAAGTGATATCGCGAAGGCGATGGTCGACCCCGGCGCGATTGCTGCGCTCATCGATTTCGATGAGAGCGTGCAGCACTACGAGGTGATTGAAGACGTTTAGCGCGCCACGGCGCGATAAAACACGGAGGCCAAGAACGTCTAGAACTCGCGCGTCCGCGGGGAGGGCCCTATGATCTTCCGGCAATTGTTCGACTGCGTTTCGAGCACCTACAGCTACGTCCTCGCCAGCCGACGCGGCGGCGAGGCGCTCATCATCGATCCCGTCCTGGAGAAGGTCGACCGCTACCTGAAGCTGATGGAGGAGCTCGACCTCAGGCTCGTGAAGGCGGTCGACACCCATCTGCACGCCGACCACATCACCGGCCTCGGGGCGCTGCGCGACCGCACGCATTGCGTGACGGTCATGGGCGAAGAGAGCAAGGTCGACGTCGTCTCGATGCGCATCGCCGACGGCGACAGCCTGAGCGTCGAGGGCCTGAGCCTCGACGTCATCTATACGCCCGGTCACACCGACGATTCCTACAGCTTCTATTTCGGCGACCGCGTCTTCACCGGCGACACGCTCCTGATCCGCGGCACCGGCCGCACCGATTTCCAGAACGGCGACTCGCGCGCGCAATACGAGAGCCTGCAGCGCCTGATGCGCCTGCCGGACGAGACGCTCGTCTTTCCCGCGCATGATTACAAGGGCGACACGGTCAGCACCATCGGCGAGGAGAAGCGCTTCAATCCGCGCCTGAAGGTCCGCGACGCCGACGAATACGCCGCGCTGATGGCGAACCTGCACCTGCCCAATCCCAAGATGATGGACGTCGCGGTGCCTGCGAACATTCACCAGGGTCTGCACCAGGAGGAGATTGCGCGTCGCGGCTGGGCTTACTCCCCCGCCGAGGCGAAAGCGCTCGGCGGGCGAGCGGACGTGGCGCTGATCGACCTGCGCGAAAGAAGCGAGCGCGAGCGGCAGGGTGCCATTCCAGGCTCGCTGCATGCGCCGTACGCCGACCTTCTCGACAATATCGGCAAAGGCGGCCTCATCCACGAACTCGCGCAGTCCGGCAAGACGATCGTATTTTACTGCGCGTTCGGCGAGCGCTCCGCGATGGCGGTGCAGGCCGCTCAGGACAAAGGGCTGACCTCGGCGCGACACATCGAGGGCGGCATGGCGGCCTGGAAGAAGGCGGGCGGCGCCACGCGGTAATGGCCGTGAGCTTCGCGTCCGCCACTTGCCGACCGCTTCAGGGCGGCGGCAAGCGGCGGTCGTCGCGACAGACCGACAGCGGCTCAACGTTCGCGTCATCGATGCGCGTGACCGTTGACGACGCAGGATCGAAGGCGCCGTCCAGGCAGGCGCACGAATAGCCGTAGTGCCCGTTGGTGGCGACGAAACGATCCGGGCTCGGAGTCGGCAGCCGGTCCGCGCCTTCGGCGGGTGGCCCGCCTTGCGTCGAAATCGTCCAAAATCCGCTAGCGTCCTTGAGCCACAGATTGCCGGGGGTTGGATTCTCCAACCATCCGCAACGGCGTTCGGCGAGCGCCTGCGTGGGCCGCGCGGAGAGCGCGAGGCAGAGCGCGACTGCCGCTGGCGCGAAGCCGACGGCCCAGCGTTTCCACGGCCTGGCGGGCGTCGTCCCGGCGCTCATGCCGGGCCGTCTCCGAAGATCAGGACGTCGTGTAACTGAGAGCCGAGTAAAAGTGCTGGCCATACACTGCGATGGCGCGCGCCTTGTCGAGCCCGTTTATGATTCGGCGGGCGTTAACCCAGTCTTCGGTCTTGCCCTTGAAGTAATTGCCCAGCGATTTACCCGTGAACAGCCCTTTGATCATGCCGATGAACATGATGTTCGTCGCGTTGTCGAGTTTGAGCGCCAGTTCAGGATGATGAACCATATCGACCTTGAGGAGCTCGGACATTGACTTGTAATTCCGTTCCCAGGTCAGTTGGACAAAGCCGCGCCCGTAATAGACCTGGCCGGTCGTCGGATCGGGCTTCCCGTAAGGCAAATGCCGCCCTTTGCCATATTCCTCGATCGGCTGCATCTTCTGATCGGTCTCATGATAGGTCGTGGCCAGAGCGTAGGCGAGCCAGCGGTCGTCCTCGGTGGCGTACTTCGCTTCCCAACCATCAAGGATCGCGTTGAATCCGTCGACCTGGGACTGGGTCAGATTGCCGGCAAACAGCGTCCTGCGCACTTGAGTGAAGAAAAACGGTCTGTTTATCAATGACATACTGAATCCTCCCTCGATATATTCATTATCAGTTAGCAGAGCCTACACGTCGCCATTTTCGACGCAACAAGAATTTGGCGCAAAGTCGAATGCAAACGCCGCGAACCGCGGCAAGTCCCCAGCGAGAGCTTCTGACATGGGCGGGATCGGCCCAGGCATCGCCGCTCGAATGGGCGCCCGTGACCCCAAATCCGGCTGTCCCATTGCGCCCGCGATCTTGACCGCTTTCGCCTCGCGGCCGAAACTCAAACGCGGCTCCTTACCGCCGCGGCGCGGAGGCGAATCCGGATGAGCGTGCAATTCGAACTCGTCGACAGCGCCACGCCTATGGGCGCGAACCTGATCCCCGGCGGCGCGACCTTTCGCACCTGGGCGCCGCGCGCGCGCAACGTCTATCTCCTGACTGGCGAAGCGCTCGCTTTGTCCGCGACTGCCGGCTGGACGCCCGGCGCCGACGCCCGCTTGACCCCGCTCGGAGATGGAACATGGGCCGGATTCCTCGCCGGCGCAGGCCCCGGCCTCGAATACATGTTCTGGGTCGATGGCATAGCCTCGCAGGGGCCGAAGCGCGACCCTTACGCGCGCGAATTGACGCTGACGCCCGCCTTCCCCGCCTCCTACTGCATCCTGCGCGATCCGGCGGCCTATCCTTGGCATGACGCAACCTGGGCGCCGCCGGACTTCAGCAAGCTCGTCATCTACCAACTGCATGTGGGCACGTGGTGGGCGGTGGATGCGACCGGCGCGGACGTGCGCGCGGCGCGCGGCGGGCGCTTTCTCGACGTCGCGATGCGGCTCGAGTACCTCCGCGACCTCGGCATCAACGCCATCCAGCTCCTGCCGATCCAGGAATACGAGACGCAGTTCAGCGAAGGCTATAACGGCGTCGATTACTTCTCGCCCGAGCAACTCTATCAGGTCGGCGGCGACGCGGATCTCGCCTGGCGTCTCGGCAAGATCAACGCGACGCTCGCCGAATTCGGCGCGCCGCCGCTGACGCTCGATCAGCTCCGGCCGGGCGTCAATCAGCTCAAGTGCCTCGTCGATCTCGCGCACCTGCACGGGATCGCCGTCGTCTTCGACCTCGTCTACAACCACGCCGGCGGCGGCTTCGACCCGCAGAGCCTCTATTTCTTCGATCGCTTCACCAACGGCGATCAGAACATGAGCCTCTACTTCACCGACGAAGGCTGGGCGGGCGGCCTGGTGTTCGCCTATTGGAACGCGAACGTCAGGCAGTTCCTGATCGACAACGCGTCGGCTTTCCTGAAGGAGTACCGGATCGACGGCATCCGCTACGACGAAGTGAGGGTCATCTCGAACAATCGGCCGGCGGGCGTCGAGCTCTGCCAGGACATGACGGGCACGGTGCGCTTCATCCGGCCATCCGCGATCCAGATCGCCGAATACTGGGATTGGGACCGCGCCTTTCCGGTGACGCCGGCGCCCGCCGGGCTTGGCTTCGACGCGGCGCTCGGCGACGCCTTCCGTGACGGAGTGCGCGGCCTCCTGACGCAAGCGGCTGGCGGAGAGAGCGCTCAGCTTCAGCTCGACCCTGTCGCAAGCGCGCTTTACCCGCCGTTCGGCTACAACGCGACGTGGCGCCTCGTGCAATGTCTCGAAAACCAGGACCTGACGTATTTCGGGCATGACGGAGCGGCCCGCGTCGCGATGCTGGCCGATCCGGCCGACCGGCAATCCTGGTACGCCCGCAGCCGCTGCCGCGCCGCCGCGGCGCTCCTCTTCGCCGCGCCCGGAATCCCGGCGCTGTTCATGGGCCAGGAGATCCTCGAGGATAAGCTCTGGTGCGACGATGAGAAGGACCATCCGGGCCATCTCATCTCCTGGGACGCGCTCAAGACCGAGACCGTGACGGACGACTATCTCCGCTTCATGAGCGACCTGATTGCGCTGAGGCGAGCGCAGCCGGCCCTGTCCGCGGAAGGTGTGCGCGTGTCCCGCGTCAACGACTTCGACCGGGTGATTGTGATCCATCGCTGGGTCGCGGACGGCGGGCCGGGTCAGGACGTCGTCGCGGTCGTGAGCTTCGACGAACAGCCGAAGCACGGCTACGGCATTGGCCTGCCGCGCGGGGGCAAGTGGATCGAGCTCTTCAACAGCGACGTCTACGACAGCTTTCCCAATCCGGCGGCGATCGGCAACGACGGCGCGGTCTATGCGAACGGCCCGCCGCTCGACGGCTTCGCGCAGTCGGCCGCGATCACGATCCCGGCGAACGGCGCGCTCTTCCTCCGCGCGTAAGAGCGCGTGAGGGAGCGGCGGGGGGCGGCTGTTGTTGAAAATGAAAACGCGAACGGGGCCGCGATTTGGCGGCCCCGCTGCTTCGTGGATGCGAGGGCCCGCGAGGTCTCGATCGTCCTCGGGCCTCTCAGGCTCGTTCCGTTATGGCTGCTTGAAGTTGAACATGTCCATCATGTCGCCGATCGCCGGCTGGTTGGCCGGAACGTAGGGGTTCGAGCCCTCCATGACCGGGTCGGGCAGATTGTCGCGGCTGCGCGCCGTGATCGGGTGGAGACCCCAGTTTGCCTCGATGAACTTCAGTGTCGAGACGTGATCGGTATAGGTGTGCGAGATGTGTCCGCCCGTGCTGTACTTCGAGACGACGATCATCGGGATCCGGGTGCCGTCGCCGAAGAAGTCAAGCGCCTGCACGTAGCCTAAGTCGTAGTAGCCGCCGCCTTCGTCGAAGGTGACGAAGATCGCCGTGTTGGACCAGAGGCTCGCGTTGCCCTTGACCCCGTCGACGACTTTCTTCACGAACCCTTCGAAGAGATTAAGCTTCGACGAAGAGGGATGGCCATCCACCAGGCCGCCGGGCTTGATATAGGAGACGGCGGGCAATTCTCCTTTGGCGACGTCGGCGTAAAAGTCAGTCGTATCCTTCAGATGCTCGTCTCGCGCGCCCGTGTTCGTCATGATCGAGGTCGCGTACTGCGCCCAGTTGCAGATATTACAATAACCATCGTCCCCCGCCGGGGGAAATTTCAACTGATACTTGTCGGTAAGATACTGATTGAACTGGTCGCCGAAATAGGCCCAGGAGATGTTCCTGCTCGACAGTTCGTCGCCGATCGTCGGGACGGAGGACGGCGGGATCGTATAGACGTAGTTGTTGGGGTTCGTGTCGGTGTAGGCGTTGGAGCCGTCGCCGAAGTAGCCCGGGTTGTAGTTGTTGACCAGATAATAGTGGTCGTCCTCGCAGCGCGTCGGAACGTTGTAGGCTTGAAGGAACTCCGTCACCGCTCCGACGCCGGGTTGGGAGATGTCGGCGCAGTTGACGTAGCTGCCGCCGCCGTAGTTCGCGTTCGGCGACTTGGCCGCCGGGCTACCCGATCCGCCGCCGTAGCCGTCCTCGATGTAGTAGTTGTTGGTTCCTGGCTGCGGGTTCGGATTTTCGATTTCCGAGAGAGCGGTCGTATGGCCGACGAGCGGCGTCCCCGGCATCGCCGGATCAACGCCGTTGTCGGGAGGGGTCCGCGGATTGCCCTTGCCGTCGCTGAACCAGTCCGCGTCGCCTGTGCCGAGCATGATGTGGTTGGCGCCGGTGCCGCCGTTGACCGCCTGATGATAATTGTCGCTCATGGTGTACTTGTCCGCGAGCGACTTCAGGTAGGGGGCGTCGCCCGCCTGCATGTTGAAGAAGCTCATCGATGTCGAGCCTTCGCCAGTCGTTTCGTTGGTGAAGTCCGCGGGTTGCGCCTTGCCGTTGGAGCCGGCGCCGACCGTCACTTCGACCCACGGAAACAAGTCGTGGGCGCACCCCTTGGTCCGCTCGCCCACGACCTCGCCGGCCGAGCAGTCGAGCTGCTGCCACATCTGGAAGAGGCGGTGAACCGGGCTTGCCGCGTAGGCGTCGTACGGCATTTTCGCCGAGGTCAGCTGGAACGGGCCGGGGGGCAGAGTCGTCGGGCCCTGTCCGTCGTACTGGATGCGAATGTCCAGCTGATGCGAAGGCTGTCCGGTGCCCCCCGTCAGCAGGTATTTGAGGTAGGTTGGGTCGATCGCGGTTTCGTATTGCGCGATCTTCTGCTCGTTGACCGTGGTGTCGCAGCTTGTGCCGGTGGTGATGCCGAGCAACTGGCAGCCATAGGGCGTGCTCGGTCCGCCGACCATGGCCGGGGGCAGGGTCGTGTATGGCGTCTTCGCCGGGGCGAGCTGGTATTCGTCCATGTCTGTCGCTGAATACTGCCGGGCCTTGTTATAGTTCGGACCCGGGGAGCCATCGGCCTTGACGATGCCCTCCGAGAGAAGATTGAAGACCCTCTCGTGCCAGTCGACCGGCTTGTATGTCGCAAAGACATGATCGAACGTGCGGTTCTCACCGATGATGATGATGACGTGCTTGATCGGCGTCTTGGTGTTGTTGTCGCCGCTGCCGGGCGGAGCCGCGAAGCCTGACTGCGCCGTGAAGAGCGACAGTATCGCCGCGCTCACGATCGCGCCATATCGCAACCGCCTGTCGAATGCCCCTGTGCGCATGTATTGTTCTCCTTGGGATTGGGGGAAAATATGCGTCGCATTGCCGGCATTGAGCGCCGGCGAAGCTAGACTAAGGCGAGGGAATGTCGTGCGTCGCTCAGAATTGTGACACTGATGCCTTTTTGTGGATTTCAAGCAAACGGCTATCCTGCCATTTGCTTCCGCGTCATAATTCTATAGTCGTTTTGTCATAAAATTTGTTTACACTGGCACCATTCGTTGCGGGCGTCACGCTTCGTAGGCGATCGCCTCGACTTAAACGGCGATCCCCTTCCCCTGCGCCAGCGCCTTCAGCGACGCGTTCGGGCGCGCCCCGAGGTGCTGGATGATTTCGGCGGCCGCCAAGGCACCGAGCCGCCCGCACGTCACCATGTCGAGCCCGCGCGCAAGGCCAGCGAGAAAGCCGGCCGCGAACATGTCGCCCGCGCCGGTCGTATCGACGAGCTTCTCGATCGGGTAAGCCGGCGCCTCCCAGGTCGCGTCGCCCTCGACGATGACGCAGCCCTTCTCCGAGCGCGTGACGACGCCGAGCACGTGTTCGGTCCGGAGCGCGTCGAGCGCCTCCTCGAAATGCGGCGTCTCGTAGAGCGAGAGGATCTCGTCGGTGTTGGCGAAGATCGTGTCGACGGTCTTTGAGCGCATGAGGTCGATGAACTCACCGCGGAACCGGTCGACGCAGAACGAATCCGAGAGCGTCAGCGCAACGCGCGCGCCCGCTTCGCGGCCGATCTTGCCCGCCTTCTGGAACGCGGATTTCGCCGCCGGCCGGTCCCACATGTAGCCCTCGAGATAGACGAGCTTCGCCGCCCGCACGAGCTTCTCGTCCACGTCGGGCGGCGACAGATAGCTGCTCGCGCCGAGATAGGTGTTCATCGTGCGCTCGCCGTCCGGCGTCACATAGACGAAGCAGCGCCCGGTCGCGGGCCCGTGCTCGGCCGGATGCGTGTCGAACTTGACCCCCGTCGAGCGGATGTCGGAGATGAAGGCTCCCCCTAAGGCATCGCGCTTGACCTTGCCGATATAGGCGGCCGTGACGCCGAACGAGGCGACGCCGACGATCGTGTTGGCGGCAGAGCCGCCCGAGATCACGCGTGGATCGACGCGCGCGGCGTAGAGCGCCTCGGCGCGGTCCTCGTCGATCAAGGTCATCGCCCCCTTCAGCATCTCCTGCTTTTCGAGATAGGCGTCGTCCGCATAGGCCAGAATGTCGACCAGCGAATTGCCCAAGCCCACGACATCGACCTTGCCGCTCATGCACGCCCTCTTTAGCCCCATGCGAGCGCCCTCCTCGCATCGGCCGCGGGCGAGGTCAATCGCCCGAGCGTCCTTGGCGCCCCCGAAAACCGCGAGGGTCGCGGCCGGACTCCGTTAAGGCCCCTGGCGCCGCACGACCTCGCGCGCCGAGCGGTACTCTCGGACGACCCGGTCGGTCAGCTCCTGGACGGAGGTTTCGGAGGTCGGCTTGTCGAACGCGATCACGCCGGCTTCGACGAGATTGATCCGATCGCACACGTCGAAGATCTGCGCGTAATTGTGGGCGATGATGATCATCGCGATGTCGCCGCCTTCTTTCAGCCGTTGAATGAGGTCGAGGATCAGCGCCAATTCCTTTGCGCCCATTGCGGCGGTTGGTTCGTCGAGCAGGAGCACCTTCGCCTTCTGGTAGACGGAGCGCGCGATGGCGACGGCCTGGCGCTGTCCACCCGACAGCTTGGCGACGTCGACATCGACCGAGGGTACCCTGACCCGCATGCGCTCGAGCATCTCGATCGCCCGGCGGCGCATCTGCGGCTCGTCGAGAATCCCCAGCGCGCCGCCGAAGACTGGCTCGCGCTGAAGAAACATGTTGCGGTAGACGTTGAGCTCGTTGACCAGCGCCAGGTCCTGATAGACCGCCTCGATGCCGAGCGAGCGCGCATGGGCGACCGAGCGGAACTGCACGGGCCTGCCGTCGAAGTAGAGCTGCCCGGCGCTCGGCTGGTAGTAGCCGGTGAAGATCTTCATCAAGGTCGACTTGCCGGCGCCGTTGTCACCCAGAAGTCCCAAGACCTCGCCACGACAAAGCCGCAGGTTGACGTCCCTCAGCGCGGCGATCCGCCCGAAGGATTTCTCGACGTGCTCGGCCCGCAGCACCTCTGGTCCGACCGGCGCCGCCATCATCCTCCTCCTCGGTCGCGCCACAGGGTCAGACGGACATTGACCGCCATGGTCAGGAGGATGGCTCCGCCGAGGATCATGTCGAACGTGAAGGCGCTCACTCCAGAGAGGGTGAAGCCGTCCTTGAGGATCCCCAGCACCAGCGCGCCGACGAGGGCGCCGATCACGGTGCCGGAGCCGCCGGTCAAGAGCGTGCCGCCGATCACTGCGGCCGCGATGGCGGCAAAGGTGATCTCGGCGCCGCCCGCGAGCGGGTCGATCGAACCGATGCGAAAGGCGTCGATGATCCCCGCGAAGCCGCCGAGCATGGCGCACACCACGAAATTGCGGACCTTGATGCTGGCCACCTTGATTCCGACTTCCGCTGCGGCGACGAGGTTGCCGCCGGTGGCGATCGTGTGCAGCCCGAAGCGGGTGCGGTTCAGGACGAACTGCAAGACGACCGCGATCGCCAGGGCCCAGCCGAGCCTCGCCCACGGCGACCCGCCAAAGGCGGCGGTGAAGGCGGCGGCCGCCTGGGGCTCGACCGGAAAGCCGCCAGAGATCGTCAAGGTCAAGCCGTTGATGAGGAACATCGTGCCGAGCGTAGTCACGAAAGCCGGCACGCTGAGAAGCGTGGTGACCGCCCCGTTGAACAGCCCGACGAGGCCCGCCGCCGCCAAGGCCAGGACAATCGCCGCGCCCGCCGGCAGGCCGGCCGAAACCGCGAAGTGCATGATGAAGGGGGTCAGCGCATAGACCATCCCCACGGACAGATCGAGCTCTCCGCAGACGAGCACCATGACCTCGCCTGCCGCAATGATTGAGGTGGTCGCCGTGTAGTCGATCAGATTTTCGATGTTGGAGAGCGAGAGGAAGGCTGGATTGGTCGACTGGAAATAGGCGGCGAGCATGACGCCGGCGAGCAGGATGCTCGCCTCGCGCCAGCGCAGCAGCATCTCGCCTGCCCGGCGCAGCAGGCCCGAGTGTCCTCCTTTCACGATATGCGGGACGGAAGCGCCGTCAGTCTGTTGCACACCGTCCCGCATCGCAGGAGTCCCTTGTCAGGCCGTGATCGGGCCCGATCGGGGAATCACGGCTTCGACCGACGAGTTGCCCTCGTAACGGCTCTTGGTCGACCGGTAGGGCTCGACATTGTCCTTGGTGACGAACTTCAGTCCCGTGTTGATTTCGGCAGGACCGGTCAAGCCGCCGGAGAACTTGAACATCGCCATTTCCATGATGGTGTAGAAGCCCTGCAGGTAGGGCTGCTGGTCGATGGTGAAGTCGAGATCGCCCTTGGCGATGGCGTCGAGCGTCTGGGGAAGCAGATCGAAGCCGCCGGCGCGAACGCCTTTGGCGTGCAGCCCATACTTCTCCATCGCTTTGCCGACCGACATCGTGCTGCCCGCGTCAACCGCGAACATGCCCTTGATGTCCTTGTGTCCGACGTAATAGGCGTCGACGCGCGAGACCTCCTCGTTGACCGTCGGCCCGGTTGCGACCTCGTCGAGGACGATGTTCTTGCCCGAGGCCTTGATCGCCTCCTTGGCGCCGTCGAGACGCGGCTGGATGTTGAGCTGCCCTGGCGTCGCGATGAAGCCGACGACGTGGCCCTCGCCCACCAGCTCGACGATGCGACGGCCGAGCGCCTGACCGGAGGCATAGAGGTCCTGCCCGATATAGGCGAGGCGATCGTTGCCCTTCGCGTCCGCGTTGTACGAAAACACCGGGATCCCCGCTTCGAGCGCCCTCTTGGTGGGCTCGTTGAAGGCGTGCAGGTCGACCAGCGAGACGGCGATGCCGTCCGCCTTCGCGGTGATCGCCGCGTCCATAGCGTTCACCATCTGGGAGGCGACCGATGTCTCCGACCCGGTCCACTGGTAAGTGCAGCCGTCGGCGATGCCGTATTGCGTCGGCACGAAGAACGGATTGGTCGTGACATGGTTGACGAAGACGAATTTCCACTCCGGATGCTTCGGCAGCCCGCCTGACTCGGCCGCCGCGAAGGCGGACTCGTTCCCGCCGACTGCGGCGAGCGCGAGCAGGGCGCCCGAACTCAAGCCGCCGCGGTCTCCTCTAGGGAAACACTGTTAACTGCGGAACGCCCCCGAAGGGCTACGAATCCCTTCGGGAGCCGCGGCTACTCATGACGGCAGGTTCGTCGGCAGGAACTTGTAGATCGTGGTCTGGCTATACTTCTGACCGGGCTTCAGTTCGGTCGACGGGAAGCTCGGCTGATTGGGCGAATCCGGGAAGTGCTGCGCCTCGAGCGTGAAGGCGCCCCAGTGCTGGTAGGTCTTCCCGTCCTTGCCCTTCACGTCGTTGAGAAAGTTCGAGGTGTAGAACTGGACGCCGGGCTCATCCGTGTACATCTCGATGGTCCGTCCGGATTTCGGATCGGTCACGCTCGCGGCCAGCGCGTTGAGGTCGCCGGGATTGTTGAGCACGTAGTTGAAGTCATAGCCGCCCTGTTTGGGCTCGGCGTATTTGAGCTGCTGGTTATCGGCGTGGATGTGGGCGCCGATCGCAGTCGGCGTCGTGAAGCCGAGATCAGTCCCGGCCACGTCCATCATTTTGCCGGTCGGGATGAGCGTATCGTCGACAGGGGTGATCTTGTCGGCGTTGATCATCGCGACCTGGTCGAGCACCGTGCCGTTTCCGGCGCCGGCGAGGTTGAAGTAGGTGTGGTTGGTGAGGTTGAGGACGGTCGGCTTGTCGGTGACCGCCGAATAGTGGATGCGCAGGTCGTTGCTGTTGTCGAGCATGTAGCGGACGGTGACGGCGAGATCGCCCGGGTAGCCCATCTGGCCATCCGGCGAGAACAAGGTCAGTTCGACCCCGACGGCGTTGGGCGTCTCGATCTTGGAGGCTGCCCATACCTGCTTGTCGAAGCCCTTCGTGCCGCCGTGCAGGCTGTTGGGGCCGTTGTTGATCGGCAGATGGTACGTCTTGCCGTCGAGCGTGAACTCGCCCTTGGCGATGCGATTGCCATACCGGCCGATCAGCGCTCCGAAGTAGGTGTCGGTATGGAGATAGTCCTTGAGGTTGTCGAAGCCGAGCGCCACGTCCGCCATCTTGCCGTTCTTGTCGGGAACCATGATCGACTGGACTGCGCCGCCATAGGTGATGACGTTCACCTCCATGCCGTTGTTGTTCTCCAGGCGATACATCTGAACCGCCTGGCCGTCCGGCATCGTCCCGAACGGCGACTCGGTCACGGAAAGAGAATGCGGTTGCGTGCTTTCGTTGGTGGAAGCGGCAAGAGCGCCGCTCGCGAGCGCCGTGGCGCCCAATAGAAATGCGGTCAGACCGACCGCTCCGGCTAAGCCTTTCACGATGTGACCTCCTTGTGGCGTTATGCCGCGGAGTTGAGACCGCCAGCGGCAATCTGCCAGAACTGTAGGAGGACAACATTGCTCTTTCGGGGCGCAGACATGATCCGGCGATGTCCGTTGAATTAAAACTGGGTAAGTCAACGCGCGTAGCGCCGGCTTACGAGCCCAGGAAAGCGCTCACGGAAAGCCCTCTCTCTACGGGTGTGAGGAAAGGTGGCCGGCGCCCTCCATACGGTCAGCCGAGCAGCGTGCGGAAATAGTCGTTCAGCAGGCGGTCGCCGGGATCGAACTGCTTGCGCGCTTCGGCGAAGGCCGTCAGCCGGTCGCCGTACGCCTTCCGCACGATCGCCGGAGTGAGACCATAAGTCTGGTTGAACAACGGCGTGCCGCCGCGGTCGCTGCAGAACTGGTTGTAGGCGTCGAGGAAGGGCTTCCAGCCCGAATTGGCGGTCGACACCGGGTCGATCGTCATGACCGGCCCGTCGTAGGAATAGGAGAATAGCGCCTTCTGATCCTGCGCGATGCGGTAGCCGACATACGCCAGATTGGACCGGTAGCCGACCCGGTCATGATAGTCGCGCACGAAGCCGAGGAAGTCGGAAAAGATCGCCGCGAACTGCGCTTCCGGGAACGCGAACAGGCTGAATGTGTAGCGGCTGTCGTTGGAGACGGGCGGATAGTCGATGATCTGGTCGGGCGGCAGGGTGTAATCCGCTCGCACCAGGTTCTCGAGCTTGAAGCGGAGGATGGCGCCGAAGCCGTCGATCACCTCGTAGCGGAGCGCGGGGATCGGAATGCTCGCCTCGATGTCGTGGCCGAAGCGGGGTCCCGCCGTGCCCCACAAGTAGTTGCGCAGGATCCAGGCCGAACGGTTCGGGTTGCCGCTGGCGCCCGGATTGTGGTGGCGGAATTCGACGGTGATCCTGTCCGCGAACGGGAAGGCGTACCAGAACATCGACTCGCCGCGCGCTTTGAGCGAATCGAGCTTCGTCAAGAACTCGGCCGAAGTGAAGGTCTCGTGATAGACCGCCATCGGGGTCAGAGGGCGGACCCGGTAGGTCACTTCGGTGACGATGCCGAACAAGCCGTAGCTCGACCGCACTTTCTGCATGAGGTCCGGCTGCGCTTCGGTGACTTCGAGAAGGTCGCCGTTCGGCAGCACGAGCTTCACGCCAATCACGTAAGAGCCGACCTGGCCGAATTCGCTGTCGAACGAAGCGTCCTTGGTGCCGGCGCAGGCGGCGCTGCCCGCCGTCAGGCTGCCGATCTCGGTGTTGACGTAGAACTGCAGATTGCGGCTCTCGAGTTCGCGCGCCATGTCGATGTGCCGCGCGCCCGCTTCGACCGTGATCGTATCCTGCCCGATGGCGAGGATGCGGTTCATTTTCATCCGGATGAGCGTGCCGCCTTCCGCGACGCCGCAGGGCGAGGTCGAGTGGTTGGAGCCGACCGCTCGCACCGGCGCCGGATATCTGGCCGGATCTTTCATCACCGCGACGATGTCGTCGACCGAGTTGGCGTCGACGATGACTTTCGGATGCGAGACCACGTCGCCGAACCAGTTGGTGACTTCCGGGTCGCCCATGACCTTCCCCCCTTGCGCGTCGGCGGTCGCGCGAGCCGACTCGAAGCGGTCGCCTGCTGCGCGGACTATAAGGCCAGTATATTCGAGTTGGCGTCCGCTGTGGCCCCTGGACGCCACCCGCTTGACGATAGTTTTTCCCCGATAAACGAAAAGGCGAATTGCGGCGATTTCTCCCGGCGGTATTCTGGCAAGGGCTTTTCTCGACTCTCCGAAGCTTCTCAGCAAAGGCGCCCATTGATGACCGAATCCGCTTCGCGCCCCGCCGCGCAATGGGCCTACCGCACCGCGGCCGAGCTCGCCCGCTCCCTGCAGGAGAGGCAGGTTTCCGCGCTCGAACTGACTGATCAATTCATTGCGCGGATCGAGGCGCTCGACGGAGACCTCAACGCCGTGGTCGTGCGCGATTTCGCGCGCGCCCGCGAAGCTGCAAAGGCGGCGGATGCGGCCATCTCGCGCGGCGAGCGCCTGCCGCTTCTCGGCGTGCCGGTGACGGTCAAGGAATCCTACAACGTCGCCGGGCTGCCGACGACCTGGGGCATTCCCGCCTTCAAGGACTTCGTCCCGCAGGAAGACGCGCTCGCCGTGGCCCGCCTCAAGGCTGCCGGCGCGATCGTTCTCGGCAAGACCAACGTGCCCCTCGGGCTCGGCGACTGGCAGAGCTACAACGACATTTATGGGACGACGAACAATCCGTGGGACAGGACGCGCTCGCCCGGCGGCTCTTCGGGCGGGTCATCCGCGGCGCTGGCAGCCGGGTTCGGGCCCCTGTCGCTTGGCTCAGACATCGGCGGCTCGCTGCGCGTTCCGGCGCATTTCTGCGGAGTTTGCGCCCACAAGCCGACGTTTGACCTCGTGGCGTCGCGCGGTCATGTTCCGCCTGGCGTCCCCGCCTGGGCGGGGAGGCATCTGGCCGTCATCGGCCCGATGGCCCGCTCGGTCGACGACCTGGTGCTCGCGCTCGATCTCGTCGCCGGCCCGGACGAGGCGGCGGACGGGCGCGCCTATCGTCTCGCCCTGCCGCCGGCGCGGGGCGAGAAACTCTCGGATTTCCGCGTTCTCGTCATCGCCGAACATCCTCTCTTGCCAACCTCAGCGGGGGTTGGTTCTTCGCTCGACCGTCTGTCGAAAGGGCTTCTCGCCGCCGGCGCCGACGTCAAACACGCGACGCCGCTTCTTCCCGATCTCGCGGCGTCCGCAAAACTGTACGTCAAGCTCCTGAACGCCTTCCTGTCGGCGGGAATGCCAGACGACCAATTCGAGGAAATGCGGAGCGCCGCGGAGAAAATTCCCCCCACCGACCAGAGCCTCGTCGCAGAACTCATGCGCGGGGCGCTCATGAGCCACCGGGATTGGCTCCGGGCCGATTTCGCGCGCCAGGGGCTGAAGCAGCAATGGCGCGCCCTGTTCCAAAACTTCGACGTTGTCGTCTGCCCGCCGGCCGCAACGCCCGCCTTTCCCCATGATCGTACGGAGCCTCAGACCAACCGGAAGATCGTCATCGACGGCAACGAATTTCCCTATCTTCATCTCCTTGTCTGGGCCGATCCGGCGACGATCTGCGGCCTGCCGGCGACCGTCGTCCCGATTGCGGTCGCGGACGGCCTGCCGATCGGCGCGCAAATCGTCGGCCCCGAATACGAAGACCGCACGACGCTCGCCTTCGCGCGGCTCGTCGAGCGGCAGTTCGGCGGGTTTGTTCCACCGCCGGGGTTGCTTTAGGCGTCAGCCGGCGGCCGGGGTCGCGACAGCGGCGCGACTGATGGCGAGATGCCCAGTCGACAGCGCCAAGATTATCGACGTGTGGATTCCCTTCTTCTTCGAGGCGCCGGATCAGCGCCCAAAAGTTAGATCTTTCGCCTGATAGTTAGCCTCCGGTCACCTTAGCGGGCGGAACAAATACGCGAAATCCGCGTTGCTGTCGGTTTTGACGTGCTCAACGTCGTGAGCGGCCCGGCGAGCGGCGCGTTCAGCAGGGACGCCTTGGTGTTTTCTCCTTACGGGTTTTGCCTTCTGTTTGGGCGCTTGCATTCGAACCATTCAAGGGTCTCCAGTCATCGACGATGGAGGGTAAACCATGAAGATCGTCGTCATCGGCGGCACCGGCCTGATCGGCACGAAGACCGTCGCCATTCTGCGCCAGGGCGGCCATGAGGTCGTCGCCGGCTCGCCCAAAGGCGGCATCAACAGCATCACCGGCGAGGGGCTCAAAGAGGCCATGGCCGGGGCACAAGTGGTGATCGACCTCGCCAATTCGCCCTCATTTGAAGACACGGCGGTGCTTGAATTCTTCGAGACTTCCGGGCGCAATCTTCTCCCGGCGGAGGCCGCAGCGGGCGTCCGGCGCCACGTCGCGCTATCAATCGTCGGAATCGACCGGACAGACAACGGCTATTTTCGCGCCAAGGTCGCACAAGAGGAACTGATCAAGACCTCCGGCATCCCCTACACCATCATCCGCTCGACCCAGTTCCTGGAATTCCTCGGCGGAATCGCCGCTTCAAGTGCGGATGGCAACATAGTCAGGCTTCCGCCCGTCCTGTTCCAGCCCATTGCGGCGGACGACGTTTCTGCTATCGTCGCCGAGGTGGCGCTCGCCGCACCACGAAACGGCATCGTCGAGATCGCCGGCCCGGAACAAGCGCCGTTCAACGAATTCATTGCCCGCTATCTGAAGGCGGTCGGCGATCCGCGTGAGGTCGTGCGCGACCCCGAAGCCCGATACTGGGGCGGCCGGGTCGAGGAACGCTCGCTCGTGCCGTTGGGCGAGGCGAGCCTCGGCCGCATCGGCTTCGACGAATGGCTCCGCCGCTCACAGGCAGCAGCCTGATCCCCCATCCGGCAACCGAAGGAGGGCTCCATGAAACGCCTCCTCTGTTCGCTGAGGCACTCGACAGACAAGTACCGAAACTGATCGGGGGGAAGGGCCTGCCTGATGTTCGCTGTGGTGCGTTAGTCCGGTTATGGTCTGCGATTTCCGGAAAGCGAGCCGCCTCATCCCCGTCTGAGCCGAACGTAGAGCGCGCCCGATCCGCCGTGGCCGCGGCCCGCCTCCTCGAAGCCGAGCACGACCGAGCGCAGGTCGGGCTCGCGCAGCCAATGGGGCGCGAGCCGGCGCAAGACCCCGCGTTCCTGGCCCCAGGCCGGCGGGTGGTCGAGCGGCCCGCCCTTGCCGGTGACGACGATGACGAGCCTCGCGCCGCGCGCCTGCGAATGGCGGAGAAAGCCGCGCAGAGCCCGATGCGCCTCGGCCTGGTTCATCCCGTGCAGGTCGAGCGCACCGTCGATCATAGCCCGTCCGCGCGAGAGCTCGCGCTTGAGCCGCCGCTCGATCGGCGCAAGCGGGAGCGCCCGGGGTTTCGTGGGGGCGGTCTCGGGCGCCGGCGCGGGAGCTTGGCCGACGGCCTGAGCCTCTTGCGCGACCGGCTTCGAAGGGATCGGCAGGCTTGCGCCGCGGCGGCGCGAGACGCTGCGCGCGACCTCGGTCCAGAGCGCGATCTCCTCGTCGCTGAGGCGCCTCAGGCGATGGCGGTGAGACGGCTCGCCCTCCTTCACGGCTCGTCTCCGACGGGCAGAAGCGCGGCGAAGGCCGCGGGATGGCGAATGGCGCCGGCGCGCGCGCCCGCCGCATCGCCGCTGCCGAAGAATAGGTCGGCGCGGGCGGGTCCGACAATCGCCGAGCCCGTATCCTGGGCGATCATCAGGCGACGGAACGGGCGCGGCCTCTCATCCGCCCACGGCAGGTCCGCCTCGATCCAGAACGGCATGCCGTAGCTCCAGAGCGTGCGGTCGACGGCGATCGAGCGCAAGGCCGTCAGCGCGACACCAGCGCCCGCCACGGGCCCAAGCGCCGGATCGAAACCCTCGACGAGTTGGAAGAAGACAAACGAGCGGTTGCGCCGCATGAGCTTAAGGCCCGGCTCGCCCTCGCTCACGCCCGCCGCGCGCAGCCACCCCTTGAGGCGGGCAAGCGACATCTCGGGCTCCGCGATCTGGCCCTCCTCGATCAGGATCCGTCCGATCGACGTATAGGGCAGGCCGTTGCGGCCATCATAGGCGAGCCGGACCCGCCGCCCGTCTTGAAGCTCGATCTGGGCCGAGCCCTGCACATGGATGAGAAAAGCCTCGACCGCGTCGCGGACCCAGACGATGGGTCCCTGCCGCGCGCGCTCGATCGCCTCGCGGTCGCCGTAGGGCCCGAGCGAGCCGTCGGCTTGGCGGCGCGCGCCGGTGACAGACTCCGGAAAGCCCGCCGGCGCCGCGCCGGGCGTGAAGGACACGAGGTCCGCCGGGCGCGCCAGGATCGGCCAGCGGAAGCCGTCCGTCTCATGCCGAGCGCCAGCGACGCAGGGTTCGTAATAGCCCGTCAGGAAGCCCGTCCCCTGTGGCTCGGGGATGACGCGGCAGGGCCGGAACCAGGCCTCGAAGAAGCCCCGCGCGTCCGCCGCGTCGGACCTCAGCGCGGCGCCGGCCGCGGCGATCAACGCGGCGGAGGGTGGGCGGGCGAGGCGAGCGCCAAGCGCTCCCGCGACGATCGTCTTTGCCGAGCGGACGAAGCAGTGGAAGGCCGCCAGATGATCGTCGGCCGCGAATCCCTCGAGGTCGTCGAAACGGAGCGGTTCGACTCGGAGCGGCGCAGCCGCCGACAAAGGTCAGCGTTCCGACTGGGTCGCCGTGAGCAGCCAGTTCGGATCGCGCGAGCGCACGTCGCGCCCGAAGGTCCAAAGATCGACGTGGTCCGCGACCTCCGTGGCCGAGCCCTCGACGACGGCCCCTGCCCTATCCCGGGTCACAGACGCGAGCTTGCTCGCGAAGCGCACGCTGATCTGGGCGGCCGATCCGTTGAGCTGCGCGCCGGCGACCCTGGCGTCGTCGATCGAGACGACCGTCGTTGTCATCACGTGGCCTGAATCGGCGCGGGCGCGAATTGCCTTCTCGAAGTTGGCGAAGGGCTCCGGCGCGATCAGGCCGCGCAGCGTCGCGACATCGCCCACCGCGAAGGCGTGTATGACCATGTCGTAGGCGGCGCGCGCTCCGGAGAGAAATTCCTGAGCATCGAAGCCCTTGTCCGCGCCCGCGATCGCATCAAGGCCGCTGAAGGCATCCGGTTCGGCCAAGCCCTTCCAGTGATCGGCGGCGGGAGGCGCGGCGGCTGTCGTCACAGCGGGCGCATCCGTCGGAGCCACCGTCGGCGCCGGCCCGGGCGCGCGGCGCAACGGAGCGAGAAGGCCGCCCGTCGGACGCTGCGAATCGCTGCGCATGCCGAGCACGGACCGCAGCTTGAAAGCGACGAACAGCGCGACGAGCGCAAAAATGACAGTCGGAAGGTCGATCTCGGGCATCGGTCTCAAAATCCTCAAAGAGCCCGCGCGGTTTTGGGGGCGCCCTTGCTCATCGCCAACTCCATACCTAGGCCGAACGGGGCTGTTTGGCTAGGACCATCGGACCCAGGGCTTGCTTTGAAGGCGGACATGGCTGCATGCCTCAAGGCTCGCGAGGGAGGCGCCGATGCGGGCGGGACCCCATGAAATCTGATGCAGTGGTCGGCGTCGCCGGCGCGGGCGCATGGGGCATCGCGCTCGCCAACGCCGCGGCGGTTGCGGGTCGGGGCGTCGTCCTCTGCGGGCGCGACCCCGAGCGCATGCGCGACCTGGAAAGAACGCGGCGCAGCCCCAAGTTGCCGGGCGTCGGTCTCGCCACGACCGTCTCCGTCACCGCGGACCTCCAGCGCCTGGCGGAATGCGACGCCATCCTGATCGCGGCGCCGGCTCAGGCGACGCGAGCGGCGGCTACCCGGATCGGCTTGTTGCCGGGATCGGCTCCCCTGGTGACCTGCGCCAAGGGGATCGAACGCGGCACGCACGCATTCATGGCGGAGATTTTGTCGCAGGTTGCGCCGAACCACGCCGCCGCGATTCTGTCCGGGCCGTCCTTCGCCGCCGACGTGGCGGCCGGCCTGCCGACTGCGGTGACGCTGGCTTCCGCCGACGACCAACTCGCCCGCTCCCTCTGCCGGCTGCTGCACGGGCCGGGTCTCAGGCTCTACCATACGACTGACGTGCGAGGGGTCGAGATCGGCGGGGCCGCCAAGAACGTGCTCGCGATCGCGTGCGGAGTTGCGGCCGGACGGGGCTTGGGCGCAAGCGCGGTCGCAGCGCTGATCGCGCGCGGCTTCACCGAGTTGCGCCGTTTCGGCGAGGCGTTTGGCGCGCGCGGTTCGACCCTGATGGGCCTTTCGGGACTGGGCGACCTGGTGCTGACCTGCTCGTCGGCGCAATCGCGCAATTATTCGTTCGGGCTCGCGCTCGGCCATGGTCAAAGCGTCGAAAAGGCAGGCGAAGGACGGCTCGCGGAGGGAGCCCTTACCGCTTTGGCGCTTACCGAAATGGCGCGCGGCCGCGGCGTCGACATGCCGATCGCCAATTGCGTGGAGGCGCTCATCGAGGGCTCGCTCGACGTGACGCACGCGGTCGAAGCACTCCTCGGAAGGCCGCAAAAAGGCGAGGAATGAGCTTGCGTCTACCTTGCTTTTCCGGCCGCTTCGCGTAAGCCTCGGGGCTTGAGGAGCTTTCCCCATGCTGTTCGTCGCCACTTGCGTCGATAAGCCGCATAGCCTCGACAAGCGGAAAGAGAACCGGCCCGCGCATCTCGCCTACCTGAACGGACTCGGCGCGCGAGTGAAGCTCGGCGGCGCGCTGCTGGGACCTGATCACCAGACGCCGATTGGCTCCATGATCATCTTCGAGGGGGAGAGCGCGGACGACATTCTGGCCCTTCTGGCGAAGGACCCCTACTCGGCCGCGGGCCTGTTCGAAAACGTCAGCGTAAGACCCTGGCGACCCGCGGTCGGTCAAACACTCACGTAAGGCGACGGCGATGGCGCATTGGCTGTTCAAAAGCGAGCCGGCTGCGTGGTCTTTCGAAAAGCTGACCCGATGCGGCGCGGCGGGCACGGATTGGAGCGGGGTGCGCAACCACTCGGCCAAGCTCAACATGCAGGCGATGAAGGTCGGCGATCAGGGCTTCTTTTACCATTCCAACGAGGGCAAAGCGATCGTCGGAATCGTCGAAGTCAGCAAGGCCTACCGGCCCGACCCGACTGACGTAACGGGCAAGTTCGGCATGGTCGACATCCGGGCCGTCCGCCCTTTGCCGAGGCCGGTGACGCTCGAAGAGGTGAAAGACGATAAACGGCTCGCCAAAATGGCGCTCGTCACCAATTCGCGGCTTTCCGTCCAGCCGGTGACCGATGCGGAATGGACGTTCGTCTGCAAGATGGGCGGGCTTTAGCCGCCTGGACAGCGCACCTTACGGAAGGGTTAAGACCAAAGCATCACCGAGGCCGGCTTGTCCGACATCCTCGCCTTGGGCATAAGCGCTATGATCTAATCGAAGGCGGGCGGATGGCTCGCGTGACTGCTTGGGAGGATCCCCGTGTCCGACAAGGTTTATGACGTTCCAGCGGAATGGGCGAAGCGCGCTTGGGTGAACGAGGCCAAGTACGAGGAGATGTACAAGCGTTCGCTCAGCGATCCGCAGGGGTTCTGGGGCGAGCAGGGCAAGCGCATCGACTGGTCGACGCCCTACACGAAGGTGAAGAACACCTCGTTCGACGCCCACAACGTTTCGATCAAGTGGTTCGAGGACGGCGTCACCAACGTCGCTCACAATTGCATCGATCGTCATCTCCCCAGGCGCGCTAATCAGACCGCGATCATTTGGGAAGGCGATGATCCATCAGAGTCCAAACACATAACCTATGCCGAGCTCGCCGATCAGGTCGGTCATTTCGCCAACGTGCTGAAGGGCCGTGGCGTCAAAAAGGGCGACCGGGTCACCATCTATCTGCCGATGATTCCCGAGACGGCCTATGCGATGCTCGCCTGCGCGCGGATCGGGGCCATCCATTCGGTCGTGTTCGGCGGCTTCTCGGCCGAAGCGCTCGCGGGCCGCATCGCCGACGCCAAGTCGGAAGTCGTCATTACCGCCGATGAAGGTCTGCGGGGCGGCCGCAAGGTGCCGCTGAAAGCCAATGCCGATGTCGCCGCGGAAAAAGCGGGCGGCGTCACGACCATGATCGTCATCAAGCGCACCGGAGGCGAGGTTGACTGGAAGGCCGGACGCGACGTCTGGCTGCATGAGGCTTTCGAGGCGGTGACCGCCCATTGCCCGCCCGAGCCGATGAACGCTGAGGATCCGCTGTTCATCCTCTACACATCGGGCTCGACCGGCACGCCCAAGGGCGTCCTCCACACGACCGGCGGATATCTCGTCTTCACCGCAATGACACACCAGTATGTCTTCGACTATCACGAGGGCGACATCTACTGGTGCACCGCCGACGTCGGCTGGGTGACCGGCCACAGCTACATCGTCTACGGCCCGCTCGCCAACGGGGCGACCACCCTGATGTTCGAGGGCATTCCGAACTATCCGTCGATGAGCCGGTTCTGGGAAGTCGTCGACAAGCATAAAGTCAACATCATCTATACCGCTCCGACCGCGATCCGCTCGCTGATGGGCGCCGGCGAGGAGCCGGTGAAGAAGACGAGCCGCGCATCTCTGCGACTGCTCGGCACCGTCGGCGAGCCCATCAACCCCGAAGCCTGGGAGTGGTATCACCGGGTCGTGGGCGAGCGCCGCTGCCCGATCGTCGACACATGGTGGCAGACGGAAACCGGGGGAATCCTCATCACGCCGTTGCCTGGCGCCACGAAGCTCAAGCCCGGCTCGGCGACGCGGCCGTTTTTCGGCGTGATCCCCGAAATCGTCGACGCCGCCGGCGCTGTGCAGGAGGGGCCGTGCGAGGGCAATCTCGTCATCGCCAACTCCTGGCCGGGGCAGTCGCGCACCGTCTACGGCGACCACACACGCTTCGTGAACACCTATTTTGCCGCCTACCCGGGCAAGTACTTCACCGGCGATGGCGCCCGCCGCGACGCTGACGGCTATTATTGGATCACGGGCCGCGTCGACGACGTCATCAACGTCTCGGGCCACCGCATGGGAACGGCGGAAGTGGAGAGTGCGCTCGTCGCGCATGCGAAGGTGTCGGAAGCGGCCGTTGTCGGCTACCCGCACGACCTCAAGGGTCAGGGCATCTACGCCTATGTGACATTGATGGGCGGGATCGAGCCGACCGAGGAGCTGCGCAAGGAGCTGGTCGCATGGGTGCGCAAGGAGATCGGGCCGATCGCCTCGCCCGACCTCATTCAGTTTGCGCCCGGCCTGCCGAAGACGCGTTCGGGCAAGATCATGCGGCGCATTCTGCGCAAGATCGCGGAGAACGAATACGGCGCCCTCGGCGACACTTCGACGCTGGCCGATCCAGCCGTCGTCGGCGAACTGATCGGCAACAGGCAGAACCGCGACAAGGCTTGACCTTATTGGGCGCTCCGCCGAGGAGCGCCCAAGTCGCCGACGAACGCGTTGGCATTGGATCAGGAGGCGGCGGAGAAAGCCGCCGCTTACGAGGCGACCGACAGTTCCTGCGCCGATTCGATCTTCGTCGCCAGAATGACCGCTTGGGTCCGGCTCTCGACCCCGAGCTTTTGCAGGATCGCGGAAACGTGGGCCTTCACCGTCGCTTCCGAAACACTGAGCTCGTAGGCGATCTGCTTGTTGAGCAGGCCCTGTGACAGCATCATCAAGACCCGGATCTGCTGGGGTGTGAGCGAAGCGAGACGGCGCGCAAGCGCGCTCGACTCGCGGTTTGGCTGGGCGTTCGGATCGAAGTCGGGCGGCGTCCAACGCCCCCCGTCGAGAACCTGCATGATCGCCTCCCGCATCGTCTCGAGCGAATTGGACTTGGGAATGAAGCCCGCCGCGCCGAACTCCAGGCAGTGACGGATCACGGCGCGGTCCTCGTTGCCGGAGATGACGATTACGGGAGTCGAGGGGCGCTCCGAGCGCAGGAACAGGAGACCGGAAAATCCGCGGACGCCCGGCATTGTCAGATCGAGAAGCACGAGATCGGTGTCCGGCGTCTGCTCGAGCGCCAAGGCCATGCTATCGAAGTCGTGCGCTACGGATATCTCCGCGCCGGGAGCCGCGGCGAGCACAGCCTCCTTGAGACCGCCGACCACCAACGGGTGATCGTCCGCGATCAAAACGCGCACCGTTTCACCTTCGCCCATTGTTTCCTCCGCCGTGCGTCCCCGGCTGGCTCAAGGAGCATCGCGCAACCGCGCTTCAATGTCACGCCCTCGCTGCAGGATGCGCCTATGTTCAGGAGCGGGCGTCGACCCCGGGCAGCCGTCCAATCCGGCGCAGGGCCTCGACCATTGCAATTGCAGCCGCAACGCCAACGTTCAGCGAGCGGAGCGGCGGCTCGATCGGAATACGCACCGCTGCGTCGGCGGCTGCGCGAACGAATTGAGGCACGCCTGCCGATTCACGACCCACGAGGATGACGTCATCCGCCTGGAAGGCGAAATCCCACAGACATTCGTCGCCCTTCGTGGTCAGGAGGACGAGGCGACGACCGGCCTCGGCCCGCCAGTTTTCGAACTTGGCCCAGGACTCGTGACTTTGGATCCGGACGGCGCTCAGATAGTCCATGCCCGCGCGGCGGAATCGATTGTCTCCCAAGCGAAAGCCCGCCGGCTCGATGACCGCCGCGTCGACGCCGAGACAAGCGCAAGTGCGCATCATGGCCCCGGCATTCTGGGCGATGTCGGGCTCATAAAGCGCGAGCGTGAGCGGCGCGGGAGACTGAGTCATGGCCGCCGCATTTTGCTGGAGCGCGCGATCCTCCGAAAGCCCTGAGAACGCGACCAAATACGCAGGGCTGCGACAGCCGGCCTATGGACATCGAAAACGATCAATGCGAAAAGCCGCGTCGAATACCGACGCGGCGCCGATTGCGCGAGAAGTCTCGCTTTAAGGAGCGGCGTCAGCGAAGCTAGGTGAGGCAAGGAAAGCGGCCACAACCGGAGGCAGGGCCGGCTGTGGTCTTTTATTGAAGCAGCTTGGGGTTTGAATGACCAGCGCGACAGCGACACAGGCGCTCAAAACGCAAGCGCCCGCCCGCCGGGACTTTCTTTTCCTGACCGCCGGCGCGGTCGGAGCCGTGGCCGTGGCGGCGGTCGGATGGCCCCTCGTCGACCAGATGAATCCGGACGCGTCGACGCTGGCGCTCGCCTCGACCGAGGTGGACATTGGAGCGATCCCCGCGGGGCAGATCGTCACCGTTAAGCGGCGTGGCGGCCCGGTGTTCATCCGCCACCGCACCGCGTCTTCCTCACCGACACGAGGGTGAAGATCGGCTGACGTCAATCCGGTCGCCAACTGCTGCTTTCATGTTTCGTTCGGCCAACGCCAATCAGAGATCCACGTCATGAGCGGTCCCACGATCTACGTTCCCAAAAGCGCGATCGGGCGCTGGTTCGAATCGCGCCTGCCTCTGATGGGGCTCGTCCACTCATCGTTCGTCGCCTATCCGGTGCCAAGCAACCTCAATTACATGTGGACCTTCGGCGCGATCCTGTCGTTCATGCTCGTGGCCCAGATCGTCACGGGCGTCATCCTCGCCATGCACTACGTGCCGTCGGCGACGGAGGCCTTCGCCTCTATCAATCAGATCATGCGGGACGTGAACTACGGCTGGCTCATCCGGTATATGCACACGAACGGCGCCTCGCTGTTCTTCCTCGCCTGCTACATCCATATGCTGCGCGGCCTTTATTACGGCTCGTTCAAGGCGCCACGCGAGCTGCTCTGGATCATTGGCGTGGTGATTTATTTCCTCATGGCCGCCACAGCTTTCCTGGGATACGTGCTGCCCTGGGGCTCGATGAGCCTCGCCGGAGCAACCGTCATCACCAACCTCCTGTCCGCGATTCCTCTTGTCGGAACGGCAATCACCCACTGGCTGTGGGGCGGCTACGCGGTCGGGGACCCGACCCTGAATCGCTTTTATTCGCTGCATTACCTTCTGCCGTTCGTCATCGTCGCGTTCGTCGGCCTGCATGTCTGGGCTTTGCATGTTACGGGGCAGAACAATCCCGACGGAGTCGAGGTAAAGAACGTCGATCGCGACACGGTCGCCTTCACCCCCTACGCCACGATCAAGGACGTTTTCGCGCTCTCGATCTGGCTCATCCTTTACGCGTGGCTCATCTTCTATATTCCCAATTATCTGCTCGATGCGGATAACTCCGTCGTCGCCAACCCGTTGATGACGCCCTCGCACGTCGTGCCGGAATGGTATCTCCTGCCGTTCTACGCGATCCTTCGGGCGATCCCGAACAAGCTCCTTGGCGTGATCGCGCTGTTCGCGTCGATCATAGTCCTTGCGTTCCTGCCCTGGCTCGACCGGTCTCCGGTCAAGTCGGCGAAGTACCGTCCGACCTATCGCTTCTTCTACTGGGTGTTCGTCGCCATCTGCATCGGCCTCGGCTACCTCGGCTCACAGGAGCCGACCGCGGGCCTCACCCTGATCGCAAGGTTCCTCACAGCGGGCTATTTCGGCTTCTTCCTGGTGATCATGCCTTTGCTCAGCTTCACCGAAAAGACGAAGCCCATTCCGGCTTCGATCGCAGACGCCGTGCTGGCCAGAAAGCCGGCTGCGGCGCCGGCGGAGTAGAACGGCGACGTCTCAAGGGAAGATTTCGATGATCCGCTTCAATATCGCCGCTCTTGCCTCAACTGCGATCGCGCTCTCTGTTGCGGCTGGAATTGCGCTGGCGCAGGAGGAAAACGAACAGCCGAAACCGCCGCGCCAGGAATGGAGCTTCGCCGGCATGTTCGGCACGTACGACCCGGCGCAGCTGCAGCGCGGGTTCCAAGTCTACAGGGAGGTGTGCAGCAACTGCCACGCCCTCAGCATTCCGTTCCGCACGCTCGCGCAGCCGGGCGGCCCTGACTTCACCGAGGGTCAGGTAAAAACGCTCGCCGCGACATACCAGGTCACCAACGCCGAGCCGAACGACAAGGGCGAGATCTTCAAGCGTCCCGGCACGCCGGCGGATATCATTCCCCGGCCAGACGCGTATCCTAACGACCAGGCGGCCGCCGCCGTCTTCGGCAAGGCGCCGCCGGACATGAACCTGCTTGCTAAGGCGCGCAAATACGAGCGCGGGTTCCCCTGGTTCGTCTTCGACGCGCTGCCCGGGCTTGAGTACCAGGAGATCGGCGCGGACTATATCGACGCCATTCTCAATGGCTACACGAAGCCTGACGATCCGCAGTGGAACCTCTATTATCCCGGCCACAAGATCGCCATGCCGCAGCCGATCACGGACGGCGCGGTCAAATACACCGACGGCACGGCCCCGACTTTGAAGAACTACGCGAAGGACATCGCGGCCTTTCTCAACTGGGCGTCGGAACCCAACCTCGACGAGCGAAAGAAGATCGGTTTGAGGGCGATGATCTTCCTTTTCGTGCTGGCGGGGCTCCTCTATTTCACGAAGAAGCGGGTCTGGGAGACGGCGCACTGAAGCCGGCGATCAGTCCCGAGGCTGGCCGCTCGACCTGATCTGGGGATTGGGACAGCGCCAGACAAACGCGGTAAAGCAGAGAGCGACGGGGATGGCGAAAGCGATAGTCGGGGTGATCGGCGGCTCGGGCGTCTACCATCTGCCCGGCCTCAAGGATATTCGAGAGAAGGCGGTCCCGACGCCGTGGGGCGATCCTTCGGACTCGCTCCGGTTCGGCCGCATCGGCGATACGGAGGCCGTGTTTCTCGCACGCCACGGCCGCGGCCACCGGTTTTCGCCTTCGAGCATCAACTATCGCGCCAATATCGACGCGCTCAAGCGCGTCGGCGTCACCGACATCATATCGCTTTCCGCCTGCGGCTCCTTCCACCGCGAGCTCTATCCCGGCGTATTCGTGATGATCGACCAGTTCGAGGACCGGACCTGCCTGCGTCAGTCGAGCTTCTTCGGCGCGGGCTGCGTGGCGCATGTCTCAATGGCCCATCCGGTCGCGCCCCTGTTGCGCCGTCGCCTCCTGGATGCGGCCGAGGCGGAGGGCATTCCCTGCCGCGATGGCGGCGCGTATGTCTGCATCGAAGGTCCGCAATTTTCCTCGCTCTTCGAATCGCTCGGCTATCAGGCGCGCGGCGCCGACGTAATCGGGATGACGGGGGCGACCGAGGCAAAGCTCGCGCGCGAGGCGGAAATTTCCTACGCAACCGTGGCCATGGTGACGGACTACGATTGCTGGCACGAGGAGCATGACGCGGTCGACGTCGCCGGGGTCGTGAAAGTCATGGCCGAAAACGCGGACAAGGCGGGCGCGCTCGTCGCGCGCGTGCTGGCCGATTTTCCGGCCGATCACGAGCCGTGTCCGATAGGGTCCGACCGCGCGCTCGAATACGCCATTATAACGCATGCGGACGCCCGCGATCCGGAATTCGTCAAGAAGCTCGACGCGGTCGCGGGACGGGTGCTACGCCAAGCGTGAGCGCGGCGGAACGCTTTCATCCAATCAGGCGCAGGCGCCTAATTCGGCCTGACGCCAGCAATTGCGCGGGTGGTCGATGATCAAAGACGCGTTCGAACGGGTGCTGTTCGCGGGTCGATTCCTGCTGACTCCACTGTATCTCGCGCTCGCGATCAGCCTCGTTGCTCTGCTCGGCAAGGGAGCCCTGCACCTCTACCAGCTCCTGACGATGCTTCCGACTCTCGATGACGAGGCGGTCCTTCTATCTGAACTGGGAATCGTCGACTTGACGCTGACGGCCTCGCTCGTCGTGATCGTCTTTCTCTCCGGCTACACCAATTTCGTCGCGCCCGTCGTCATGCGGGAGAACGACGGACGGCCGCATTGGATCGGCGAAATCGATTTCGGCGAACTGAAGCTTAAGCTGATGGCCTCGATTGTCGCCATTTCGGCGATCAAGCTGCTCGAGGGCTTCATGGACGTCGCGCACGAGAGCGATCGGCAGCTTTACTGGCTGGTCGGCATTCATCTGGCCTTCGTTGTCTCGACTGTGCTGCTCGCGCTCGCCGACCGTTTCGGCCATAGAACGCGCGCAACGCCCGATCACGGCTCCGAGGGCGTCTGAGCGCTATTTCTCCAGGACGACCGTCCGGCACTCGGGCGGGAGCTGCGCCATGGTGATCGGCGGCCTCGGCTTGCTCGGGCCCGGATGCAGCACCTCGGGGGTGAACCACCAGGCGAGCGACTTGTCGCAGCCATCGCCGGGCGGCAGGGGGTCCTGGGGCTCGCAAGTCGCCTCGCCCGCGGGGCATTTGATGCGGATATGGAAGTGATAGTTGTGGCCCCAATAGGCGCGCACCCGGTTCATCCAGGGCTCCCCCTTATGGGTCTCGCACAAGGCCTTCTTGATCGCCGCGTTGACGAAGATGCGGTCGACCCCGGGCTCCTCCGCGGCGGCCTTTATGATCCCCGCCTGGGCCTCCGACCAGTGCGACCTGTCGACCGAGAGCCCGTCTTCGGTCACCATGTTGACCGCGGACATCTCCTCCCGCTCTTCGCGGCTCAGCGTATGACCGGGCATCGGCGTCAGCCAGACGTCGGCGTCGAGGCCGACCTGATGCGAGGCGTGGCCCGTCAGCATCGGTCCGCCGCGCGGCTGCGAGATGTCGCCGACCAGGATGCCGTTCCAGACGCCTTCCGCCTTCGCCTTGCGCGAGAAGCGCTCGAGGAAGCTGATCATCGCCGGGTTGCCCCACATGCGGTTGCGCGAGAGCCGCACAACCTGCCACGACTCGCCGTCGACCGGCAGCGCCTTCGCGCCGACGAGGCAGCCGCGCCAATAGTAGCCGATCGAGCGGGTCCTGGCCTCGATCGGCGTCATGACGCGGCCGAACACCTGCTTTGCCGGAAGGTTCAGGTCGGCCGGATTGGCGAGCGGAGGCAGCGGCTTCGGCTCGAGCGTTCCCTTGTCCTGCGCGAGTGCCGGCGCGCCGCCGCAGGCGACGGCCGCGAGGATCAGCACGAGACTCCAACGCATTGGACGCTCCCTCAAATCTCCCTCGTCCATTGTCGGCCGCGCCGCCTCAACAGACCGTTAACCATCGCGCGCTTTGCCCGGCTCTCGCGTCGGATTCATGGCCGCCGGCCCTATTCACAGCCCAGTGAGGCGCGCATGAAAAAGGTCTTTCGAGGCGGCCTGCGGATTGTTAAGGATCGGGCGATGCGGGGTCCATTCCTCTTGCGAACGTCGCCGGCGGCCTTAAGCGTGGGCGCGGCGCTCCTGCTGGCGAGCTGCGCGGCTCCCCCGACCGGGCGCCCCCCGCGCCGGGCGGGCAGCCGGGCGTCTCTTCCGTCGATGGCGCGACTGTCGAGTTCGCCGCCTTCCAGAACTCGGCCTTCCCCTATCACGGCCTCATTCCGAACTATCAGGAGAGCGGTAAGTCGCGGCCGTTTCTCGACGTCGACGAAAACGGCCGGCTCGCGCACTCGAGCCCACGCGGCGGCCTTCTCTGGGAGGACCAGACCTACAACGACCGGACGGTGCTGCTCGCAGCGCCGCAGAATTTCAACCCGAACCGGCCCGGCGTCATCATCGTCTTCTTCCACGGCAATTCGGCGACCCTCGACCGTGACGTGGTCGCGCGCCAGCAGATCGTGCGCCAGCTCGCCGAACTCGGGCCTCAACGCCGTCCTCGTGGCGCCGCAGCTCGCGGTCGACGCGCCCAATTCGAGCGCCGGCAAATTCTGGTCGCCGGGCGGGTTCGCGGCCTTCCTCAACGAGGCGGAAGGAAAGCTCGGCGCCTTCTATCCGAGCGCGCGCGCTGCGTTCCGGCGCATGCCGGTCGTCATCGTCGCCTACAGTGGCGGCTATCTGCCGGCGGTCTACTCGCTAGCGGTCGGGGGCGAGGCGGGCCGCGTCAGGGGGGTCGTCCTCCTCGATGCGCTCTACGGCGAACGCGACAAGTTCGTGCGCTGGGTCGAGGGCCCGGGTCGCGACGCCTTCTTCGTCAGCGCCTATTCGACCTCGTCGCGCGAGGGCAACCTCGCGGTCAGGGCGGAGCTCGAGCAGGCGGGCCTGCGCGTCCAGGACGGCCTGCCTGCGTCCCTGTCGCCGGGCGAGATCGCCTTCGTCGACGCAGGCAGCGTCAACCACATGGACTTCGTCACCTCCGCCTGGGGCGGCGCCCCCTTGCGCGACATCTTTTCCCGCATCGGCGGATAGCGGTCACGGGCGGGGGCCGGATCTGGTCGCGCTCCCAACCGGCGCCCGGAAGGGGCCGAGCCGCGACGCGAGCGCGGCGTCCAGACGCGCCCATGAGCCTGACGAACGGGCCCGCCCCCACGCCTGACGAACGGACGGGGGCCGCTTCGCGGTCTTGTGTCGCTGCGTCCGCAGCCCGGGCTCACGTCCACGCGACCGGTTCGGCCTCGGACTCGAGTTGAGACCGGGGCGGCTTGGCGAATCGCTCCTCGATCCGCCGGTCGATTTCGGCGATCAGCCGTTCGCGCTCCTCGATCCAGGCGTCGAGACGGCCCAAAATCGCCTCTCGCTCCTCGTGGCGCAGGGGCGCGACGAGGTCCTGCGCCCCGCCGGGGTCGAGCCCGGACGCAGGCGTCGAAGGTTCAGGATTTGCCGCCATCGGGCCGTCTCCGAAATTTCTTCCTTAAGAAAATATCTATAGCATATATTCTGAATATCACAAAGAACATGTTGCAACGCTGGCGTCAAGCCTTCGAATGGCCGCCGCAAACTTGCGCTCCGCTTTGAGCCTGACCCAAAAGCCTGTGCCCGTCCTGAGGCGCCGCAAAGAGGCCTCGAAGAGCCTGCCCTGAGCGAAGCGAAGGGACGTTCCAGAGGGCGCTGTTCGTCGCCTCCTGGAGCATCCTTCGAGGCCTTTTGCTGATCGCAAAAGACGCCTCAGGATGGAGATGTTGTTTTTGAAACAGGCTCTCAGCCCGCGCGTCGCGCCCTAGTTCAAGACGCGTTTGCCGTGCGGCGAATCGAGGGAAAAGGCCGGGATTGCGACGTCGAAGCTCTCTCCGTCGCTAGCGAGCATCCGATATTCACCGACCATCAACCCGCTCGGCGTCGTCAGCGGGCAGCCCGAAGCGTAGCGAAAGGCCTTTCCCGGCTCGATCGTCGGCTGCTCGCCGACCACACCCGGACCGCGCACGTCCTGCTGGCGACCGTCGCCGTCGGTGATGCGCCAGTGGCGCTCCATGAGCGTCACAGGTTTGTCGCCGAGATTGGCGATCTCAATGACGTAGCGCCAGAAAAATCGCCCCTCGTCCGGATCGGACCGATCTGGCTCGAAGATCGGCTCGACGGTGACTTTGACCTGATGTGTGACCGTCATGTACATGGGGCCTTCATTTTAGCGCGAAGGCGCGGCGCGTCCACTGTCTTTGTCGCCGCCTTCCGCGCCCGAATCGCCCAGCCGTAGCAGGAGCTCGTTTTGATGAGCGCCGAACGTCTCGCCGACGCAAAAGCGCTTCTGGCGAAGCTGATCGGCTTCGACAGCGTCAGCCACGCGTCGAACTTGCCGGTCATCGACTTTGTCGAGGCCTATCTCATCTCGCATGGCGTCGCCGTCCGCCGGGCGCCCAATTTGGCCGGCGACAAGGCGGCGATCCTCGCAACGATCGGGCCGCGCGTCGACGGCGGCGTCATGCTTTCAGGCCATACCGACGTCGTTCCGGTCGATGGCCAATCCTGGTCCGGCCTCCCCTTCGCCCTGCGCGAGGCTCAGGGACGGCTCTACGGCCGCGGCGCCTGCGACATGAAGGGCTTTGACGCCAGCGTGCTGGCGATGGCGCCCGCGTTCAAGGCTGCGCCCTTGAAGCGGCCGATCCACATCGTCTTCAGCTACGACGAGGAAACCACATGCCTCGGCTCGCTCGACGTGATCGCCTGGCTCGGCCGTGAAGAGCCGAAGCCCGCCGCGGTCATCGTCGGCGAGCCGACCATGATGCAGGTTGCCGACGCGCACAAAAGCATCGCGACGATGCGGACGCTCGTGACCGGCCATGAAGCCCATTCCGCCTTGCCCGCGCTCGGCGCCAACGCCGTCGCCGCGGCCGCCGACATCGTCAGCGAGATCGGCAGGCTCGCACGGGACTACGAAGACGGCCCCCTCGATCCACGTTTCACGCCGCCCTATTCGACGCTGCACGTGGGCATGATCCAGGGCGGCACGGCGAGGAACATCCTCGCGCGCGAATGCGCCTTTCACTGGGAGTTTCGCGGCCTGCCCGGAGTGGCCACCGCATCCGCGCTCACGAAGGTTCAGGCCTATGTCGACTCGGTCGCCCTGCCCCGCCTCACCCGCTTCGTCACCGGGCCGTCGATCGTAACCGAGCTTGAAGCCGATGTCCCCCCGCTCACCGCCGAGCCCGGCTCGACGGCTCAAACGCTGGCGCTCAAACTGACGCGATCCAACCGGACAATCGCCGTTTCGTTCGCCACCGAGTCCGGCCATTTCCAGGCCGCCGGCCTGCCAACTGTCGTATGCGGTCCAGGTTCGATCGATCAGGCGCATAAGCCGGACGAGTTCGTGGACGAATCCCAGCTCATCGCGTGCCTCGGCTTTCTTCAGAATCTCGCGGACGAATTGTCCCGGTGACTTGCGGCCGGCGAAACGCTCATTGCAAGGTCGGCACGACCTTCGCGTAGCTCAGGTCGTAGGTCTTGTTGAGCAAGGGATCGAGCCGCGTGCCTTCCGATGCGTCGTAGATGCGCGGCCGTCCCGACGCCGTCGGAGGCAGAGGGGCGCCCCGCGCGGCATTGGCGCCGACCACAACGGCGGCAGCCTCCGGCGTCCCGTATTTTGCTTCGCGCGCCCTCTGGTCTGCGAGCATCGCGGGAGAGAGGGGCGTTGAATCGACGCCGCCCAAATCTTCCAAAGGCGCGCCTGCGTCACCGAACGCCTGACCTTCGGGCGGACTATCGTTCACTCCCGCGACGACCGCTCCTAGATCCTCGATCGACTTCATGCCCTGAGCCTCAGGCGCGAGGGAGGCAATCGCCGCGTCCATCGCCTTCCGACTCGCTCCGATCTTGGCGAGGCGAGCGAGGACGGCGGCTGACGCCGCCTGCGACGCCGGCGGGACGAGAGCGCCAAACGAGTCGGGATTGACAGGCTCGATCGCGCCACGGATCGCAGGGGAGGCCTGCTGCGGCGTAATGTCCGGCGCGAGCCTGTCCTTGGCGTCCTTTTCGATCTGGCGCCAGCGGGCCACGTTCTTCAGGTGCTGATCGAGCGTGTCCGCGAAAACATGGCCGCCTGTCCCGTCGGCCACGAAATAAAGGTCCCGGCTTCGGACAGGATTGGCGACGGCTTCGAGCGCCGCCTTGCCGGGGTTGGAGATCGGCCCGGGAGGAAGGCCGTCAATAATATAGGTGTTGTACGGCGTCGCCTGGTTCAGCTCCGCTCTGGTGATCGAGTGGCCGAGGGTGCCCTTTCCGAACACCAGGCCATAGACGATCGTGGGATCGGATTCGAGCCTCATGTGCTTTTGCAGCCGGTTGACGAACACGCCGGCGACACGGGGGCGCTCATCCGCTTTTCCGGTCTCTTTCTCGACGATCGAGGCCAAAGTGACCATCTCGCCGGGCGATTTGATGGGAAGGTCCGGCGCCCTCTTCCTCCAGATTTCCTCCACCACCTTCGCCTGCGTTTTCGCCATGCGCGACAGGATGGATTGGCGAGTGTCACCGCGCTCGAAGTAATAGGTGTCGGGCATGAGGGAGCCCTCGCGGGGCGGCTCCCTGATATCGCCGACGAGCACGTCATCGTCGCGAAGCCGCTCGACGATCTGATCGCTGGTCAGTCCCTCGGGAATGGTGAGCTTGTGCTGCACGACGTGATGAGCGGCGAGTTGGCTCTCGATCTCGTTCATGCTGACGCCGGCTTTGAAGGCGTATTCGCCTCGCTTCAGCGTGCTGCGGTTGCCATCGAGCAGAGTGAGCGCGCTGAACCAGGTCGCGCTATTGATAACGCCTGCGCGCTCGAGCTGGTCGGCAATGCTGCCGCCGTCGTCCTCGCGGACGATGTTCACGATCTTGTCGGTCGCAAGAGGACCAGGCCGGCGCGACTCGACCATCAACCACCCAACGGCGCCGACAACGATGAACGCGCCCAGCAACACGAAGGTGAGGAAGCCGCTCACAATCGAAAGCGTCGACCGGCGTGGTCTCTTCGGGCCTTTTGGCTGGTGAGGGTCGCCGAGCGCGGGCGATTGCTTGTGAGGACGGCCGAACAGGCTGACGCGCGCCGGTCTGTCCCGATCGTCGTCCGAGTCGCCCTGTCCGTTCATGCGCTCAACGGCCTCCACATCCTTGCCGCCGGTCATACCGAAACAACCGCGCGCGGGGCTGAATGCGTCCGCTCGCGTTTGCCGCAACCTTGCGCAACTCTATACGACCCGGCTCTTGAGCGGAACACCGAATTGCCGCGCCCCCTCAAGCATGAGGACGAAAGAGCAGCGTGGCGTTTGTGCCGCCGAAACCGAAGGAGTTCGACAGCGCGGCCTGGATCGCCCGTTTGCGGGCCGTATGCGGCGCAAGATCAATCGCCGTCGCCACCGATGGATTATCGAGGTTCAGCGTCGGGGGCGCGACCTGGTCGCGAATTGCCAGGATCGAGAAGATTGCTTCGACCGCTCCAGCTGCTCCCAGGAGATGCCCGATCGCGGATTTCGTCGAAGACATCGTCGTCTTCGCCGCGCTGTTCCCGAGCAGCCGTTCTACAGCGTGCAGTTCGATTTCGTCGCCGACGGGCGTCGAAGTGCCATGCGCATTGACGTAGTCGATCTCGGAGGCGGAGGCGCCGGCCCTCTTCAGCGCCATGCTCATGGATCGGAAGGCGCCGTCTCCGTCCGGGGCCGGAGACGTGATGTGGTACGCATCGCCCGATAGACCGTATCCTGCCAGTTCCGCGTAGATATGCGCCCCGCGCGCTGTGGCGTGTTCGAGTTCCTCGAGCACGACGCAACCCGCGCCCTCGCCCATGACAAAGCCGTCGCGATCGCGATCATACGGGCGGGACGCTTGTTTCGGCCGTTCGTTGAAACCGGTCGAAAGCGCCCGGCAGGCGCAAAAGCCGGCGAGCGAGAGCCGGTTGACCGCAGACTCCGTTCCCCCGGCCACCATCACGTTTGCGTCTCCGAGCGCAATCATCCGGCCCGCATCGCCAATCGCATGAGCGCCCGTCGAGCAGGCCGTCACGACAGCATGGTTGGGACCCTTCAGACGGTGGGCGATTGAAACCTGACCGCTCACCAGATTTATCAATCTGCCCGGAATGAAGAATGGAGAAATGCGCCGCGGGCCCTTTTCGTGGAGCGTGATCGAGGCGTCATAGATCCCGCCGAGCCCACCTATTCCCGAACCGAACAAGACCCCGCTCTCGATTTCCTCCTCATAGGTCTTCGGCGCCCAACCGGCGTGCCGTAAGGCCTGCGTCGCCGCGCTCATCCCGTAAATGATGAAGTCGTCGACCCGGCGCTGTTCCTTCGGCTCCATCCAGTCGTCGGGATTGAACGAATCGGGGCCTGCCCCCCGCGGGATCTGCGCCGCGATCTGACAGGGCAAATCCGAGACGTCGAAATTCTCGACCCTGGCCACCCCCGACTCGCCCGCAAGGAGCCGGCGCCAGGTCGCTTCGACCCCGCACGCCAGCGGACTGACCATGCCGAGACCCGTGACGACGACCCGCCTCATGCGTTCCATCCCTGCTCAAATACCTCTAGCGCAGCCCACGACCGCCGGGGTGAAAAAGCAACGAGGGCCGGACGGAACCGCCGGCCCTCGCGCTGAAGTCTGAAGCAACATCCGTGATCGAGCTATGCGACAAGCCTCGCCCAGGACGGCCGCTATTTTGCCGAAGCTTTCTCGAGAAACTTCACAGCATCCCCGACGGTGACGATCGTCTCCGCTTGATCGTCTGGAATCTCAACGCCAAATTCTTCCTCAAAAGCCATAACCAGTTCCACAGTGTCGAGCGAATCCGCGCCGAGATCGTCGATAAAGTTCGCGCTGTCGACGACCTTGTCCGGCTCGACGCCTAAGTGCTCCACGACGATTTTCTTCACGCGCTCTGCGATATCGCTCATATTATTTTTCCTATGCGCCGGGCTTGCCACCCGCCTTAGTTGATAATCGAGTCCCGTTCGGGACGTCAATCATTCAGACGTCCGCGCCGCGCTCGCGAGGCGGCTCGAGTTTCGTACGGGTTTTGTTGACGCCGACGCTCGAAATTCCTCCCCGGCGCGCCATGAGGCGCCCGGCGACCAACGAGGTCGATAGCATATCTTTTTCGCCAAAGCGAGAGGGCCGCGAGCGTCTGTACCCAACCCCGAGGTCAAGGCACAACTCCCTCAAATCATTGCCATTCCACCGTTCACATGCAGCGTCTGACCCGTCACATAAGAAGCTTCCGCGCTCGCCAGATAAACTGCGGCCGCGGCGATGTCGGCCGCGGCGCCAAGATGGCCGGCGGGGACGGACGCAAGGATCACATCGCGTTGCTTGTCGGTGAGCGCGTCGGTCATTGGACTCGTAATAAATCCAGGCGCTATGCAGTTGACCGTTATTGCGCGGGATGCGACTTCCAAGGCTAGGGCCTTCGACATTCCGATCATTCCAGCCTTCGCGGCGGCATAGTTGCTCTGGCCCTGATTGCCACGGACGCCGACGACGGACGTAATGTTGATGATTCGTCCGAAGCGGCGTTTCATCATGCCCTTGAGCGCGGCGCGCGAAAGACGAAACGCCGCCGTCAGGTTGATCGCCAGCACAAGGTCCCAATCTGCGTCCTTCATGCGCACCAGAAAATTGTCCCGCGTCACACCGGCATTGTTCACGAGGACATCGACCGATCCCAAGGCGGCCTCCGCGGCTGGGATAAGCTTCTCGACAGAAGCGGACTCCGAAAGATCGCAAGGCGCGACGTGAACGCGCTTCTTCAAGTCCTGCGCCAATGCGTCAAGCGCATCGCGGCGGGTGCCCGACAGGGCGACCGTGGCGCCTTGCGCATGGAGCGCGCGGGCGATTGCGCCGCCCAGAGCGCCGGACGCGCCGGTAACCAGGGCTGTCTTGCCCGTCAGATCGAACAAGTCTTCTGCCCTCTGGATGAGTTCAATGTTCGGCAGCGGCCTTGAAGGCCGCAACGTCGGCGGGCGAACCAATGTTTAATGACGTCGTCCCTTCCGCAATTCGCTTGATGAGTCCGGAGAGGACTTTCCCCGAACCCAGCTCAATAAACCGCATTACGCCATGCTTTGCCATGTAGACGACGCTCTCACGCCAGCGCACGGTCGCGGTGATCTGTTCAACCAGCCCGCGCCTGATCTCTTCGGGATCTATGACGACCGAGGCCACAACATTCGAGACCAGCGGCGGTTCCGGCTGTGCAATGGCGACATTCGTTAGCGCCGTCTTCATGGCGAGAGCCGCCGGCTGCATCAGCGCGCAGTGGAAAGGGGCGGAAACGGGCAGCATGAGCGTCCGCTTTGCGCCGGCAAGCTTGGCGAGTTCGATCGCTCGCTCGACAGCGTCCTTGGTTCCGGAAATGACGGCCTGGCCGCCGCCATTGTCGTTTGCCGCCTGGCACACGGCGCCTTCGAGGTAGAAGTCGCTTGCGGCTTGGGTCGCAATCTTGATCGCCATCCCGAAGTCAAGGCCGAGAATGGCCGCCATCGCGCCTTCGCCAACGGGAACCGCCTTTTGCATCGCTTCGCCGCGAAGGCGAAGAAGTCGGGCGGTATCCTCCAGGCTGAGCGCGCCGGCGCCGCACAGGGCCGAGTATTCCCCGAGCGAATGACCGGCGACATAAGCTGCGTCTTCGGCCGCCACAAACCCGGTTTCGGCCTCGAGCGCCCGGAGGGCGGCTATGCTCGCGGCCATAAGCGCAGGCTGAGCGTTCGTGGTCAACGTCAGCTCGGCTTCGGGGCCCTCAAACATCAGGCGCGACAGTTTTTGCGACAGCGCATCGTCGACTCGTTCGAAGACCTCGCGGGCGATCTGGAATTGCTTGGCGAGTTCCTTGCCCATGCCGACGGCCTGTGAGCCTTGACCCGGAAAAACCAAGGCCGTTTTCATGCAACACCCCGCTTTCGGGCGGGGAAAGACACGGGTTGACCACTGCTGTCAAGAGACGGTCACATGCATCAAACGTCGAATGGGGCAGGCAGAATGCATGCGGGATTTCCGCGACATAAGCCAACCGCCTTTCAAGCCGCGGCACTTGATCGCTTTTCAAATGATGGTAGGGACGCATCTCACCGGAGCGAGTCGAAATCGCGAGTTGACCGACGGGGAAGACAAGATGGTCGCCGCGCCTGGCAAAACGTGCGGAAGTTGCACAATGTGTTGCTCCGCATTGGAGATCGCGGAACTCGCGAAACCCGCCGGCCCCTTATGTTCGAATTGCCGCCTCTCCAAAGGCTGCGCAATCTACGCCGACCGGCCCGGCGTTTGTCGCGATTTCGAGTGCGAATGGCTGATGAGCCGTGACCTTCCTCGGCACTTCAGGCCGGACCTTCTCGGCACAATCCTGATGGTGGACCCGGACAGCGACGAGTACCGGGCGGTCTGCGCAATCGAGAAGCCGATGGCTTGGCGGCAGCCGCGTGTTTTTGCGCATCTTGTGAAACTCGCCAAGTCGGGGCGGGTCGTGGTCGCCAAAGCGGGCCTCATGAGCTGGCGGATATTCGGCTCGGGCGAGTGGGGCCCGACCGTCTGACCGCCATTTGCCTAATGCTGCGGCAATCGGCACAGAGTTTAGGCGACGTCGCGCGCCCGACTGAGGAGCCTGTCGGGCTCATTGGCCCCATAGCGCGATCCTCGATCCGGTGCTAAGAGCGCGACCGCAACGCTGGCTGGCGGGGACAAAGGGAGCCGCGAAATGCCGGGACAGGAGTTTCGCCGCAATGAAAAAAATCGAGGCGATCATTAAGCCTTTCAAGCTCGACGAGGTGAAGGAAGCGCTTCAAGAGGCAGGAATCCAGGGAATTACAGTCGTCGAGGCGAAGGGCTTCGGGCGCCAAAAAGGGCACACGGAACTGTATCGCGGGGCGGAGTACGTCGTCGATTTCCTGCCGAAAGTGAAGATCGAGGTCGTCGTCGCGGACGAAATCCTCGCCGCCGCGATCGAGGCGATACGCACCGCGGCTCAGACCGGGCGCATCGGCGATGGCAAGATATTTGTATCTCACGTCGAGGAAGCCATCCGCATCCGCACGGGAGAGACGGGCGCCGACGCGGTCTAACGGGAAAAATTTCAAAGGGCTGCCCGCCGGTTCCCACGGCGGGAGGGGAACAAAAACGTCAATCTTGTAAGGAAAGGCAAACTATGAAGACCGCCAAGGACGTCCTTAAGGCGATCAAGGACAATGACGTCAAATATGTCGACCTGCGTTTCACCGATCCGCGCGGCAAGTGGCAACACGTGACCTTCGATCAGGGGCTGGTCAACGAAGACGCGTTCGCGGACGGCCTCATGTTCGACGGCTCTTCGATCTCCGGCTGGCGGGCGATCAACGAGTCCGACATGACGCTGATGCCCGACCCGAGCTCGGCCTGCATGGATCCATTCTTCGCCGCCTCGACCATGGTCATGAATTGCGACATTCTCGATCCCGCGAGCGGCCAGCCCTATAACCGTGACCCTCGGGGCATCGCCAAGAAGGCCGAGGCCTACCTCAAGTCGACCGGCGTCGGCGACACGGCTTACTTTGGCCCCGAAGCCGAGTTCTTCGTGTTCGACGACGTTCGCTTCGCGACCGATCCCTACAACACCGGTTTCCAGCTCGAACTCGACCGAATTGCCGACCAATACCGACACGGCTTACGAAGGCGGCAACCTCGGCCACCGCGTGCGCACCAAGGCCGGCTACTTCCCCGTGCCGCCGCAGGATTCGGCGCAGGACATGCGCGGCGAGATGCTGGCGGCGATGGCGCAGATGGGCGCGATCGTCGAGAAGCACCACCATGAGGTCGCCTCCGCCCAGCACGAGCTCGGCCTCAAGTTCGGCCCCCTCGTGACGATGGCCGACAATATGCAGATCTACAAATACTGCATCCACATGGTCGCGCAGAGCTACGGCAAGACGGCGACCTTCATGCCGAAGCCCGTCTACGGCGACAACGGCTCGGGCATGCATGTCCATCAGTCGATCTGGAAGGCCGGCAAGCCGGTGATGGCCGGCAACCTCTACGCCGACCTCAGCCAGGAATGCCTCTGGTACATCGGCGGCGTCATCAAGCACGCCAAAGCGCTGAACGGCTTCACCAACCCCGCGACGAACAGCTACAAGCGGCTCGTCCCCGGCTTCGAGGCGCCCGTGCTGCTCGCCTATTCCGTGCGCAACCGCTCGGCCGCCTGCCGAATCCCATGGACGTCCAATCCGAAGGCCAAGCGCGTGGAAGTGCGCTTCCCCGATCCGGTCGCCAACCCCTATCTGGCGTTCGCGGCGATGCTGATGGCCGGCCTCGACGGCATCAAGAACAAGGTCGATCCCGGCGCCGCGATGGACAAGGATCTCTACGACCTGCCGCCGAAGGAACTGAAGAAGATCCCGACCGTCTGCGGCTCGCTGCGCGAGGCGCTCGGCAATCTCGACAAGGACCGCGCCTTCCTCAAGGCCGGCGACGTGTTCGACGACGACTTCATCGACAGCTACATCGAACTGAAGATGGCCGAGGTCCAGCGCTTCGAGATGACCCCGCACCCGGTCGAGTTCGACATGTACTATTCCGTCTGAGGCTTGGGGCTCGAGGCGACGAAAGGGGCGGCTCCCAGGAGCCGCCCTTTTTGTTTGCCGCGACAACTGGCCGCTTTGCCCCGGGTCGGGCGCCGCCCTAGTCTGCCGTAAACGACCGGATTCGAAAACGCGCCAGCGGGCGCTGCTTAACCAAAGGAGCCGTCTTCGTCATGAGGAGCTTGATTCGCCGACCCCGCTTCATCCGCCATCGTCCTCGCCTGACGCTTTACGGCATGGGCCTCGCGTCTTTCGCGGCCGCAGCGAGTTGCGCCGCGGCGGCCCCGGCCGACGCCTCCCACGGCGAACAGCTGGCGAAGCGGTGGTGCGCGGCCTGCCACATCGTCTCGGCCGACCAGGCGAAGGGCGCCGACAACGTCCCGGCCTTCGCCACTGTGGCCAAGCTGCCCAGCTTCAGCGCGGACAAGGTCGCGCAGTTCCTGATGGACCCGCACCCGAAGATGCCCGACATGCAACTCAGCCGGGACGAAGCCAAAGACCTCGGGGCCTACATCGCCAGCCTCGCCCGGTAAGGCCGCGCGGCCAAACGCCGAGCCGGGTCCCAAGGAAATCCAAGCAAGTCCAAGCAAGTCCAAGCAAATCCAAGAAGAATCCAAGGAAATCCAAGGAAAAATACTCTTGGATTTCCTTGGATTCTTCTTGGATTTCCTTGGATCCTCTCGTTCGAATCGAGCCTTTTCAATGGGTTACGGGCGACGAACGCCAAAAATTTTCTCTGGCCCTTTCCTCGGCTGTCGCCAGCCCCGCGCGCGAGCGCATCCAAGCCGACGACTCTCCTAACGTACCACAGATTCTGATTTTCAGCAATCGTTTGTCGGCTCTTTAGTCAATCGTTTGTCGGCTCTTTAGTGTTGGCTGTGGGTAGGGCGTCCCTTTCGGTTTTTCGTCAGAGCCGGGCTTTTACCCGGTAAAGCCCGATTCCTGAGGATCGCCGACCGACCGCCTTCTGAAGGGTTTCAGACGCCGGCCCTTTCGGACGGTCGTGCGAGACGCGGGGGCCGGCGTTTGAAAGCCTCGTAAGGAGGAAACCGCGGGGAGGAAGGGCGCTGTTTGACCGAGCGCGGCCTATGGGGATTTGAGGATCGCGGTCGGATCGCCGATTTGGGGGCGGTGGCGGAAGGCGGTCGGTTTCATCGTCGGGAGCCGAGACGACGGGCTTCTTGTCGGGCGCGGATGAGGGCGACGGGGATGGGCTCGGCGGCTGGAGAGCCTGTGCGGACGTCGGGAGGACGTCGCGTTCCTGCTCCGGCGTGCGGCTGGAGGCGAGGGGAAGCGGCGCTGCGAGGCGGGACGCGCGGCGTCGGTCATGACGTGTCGATCCTGATCCGGCTTGGGGAAGGCGATCGCGCGGGGCGCGGCCCTTCGAACGTCTCGACAATGATCATCCGGCCGCCGCAGCAGGGGCAGCGCCGCGCCGGCGAAACGGCTTCGGCCTGGCCGTCGGTCTCGGCGTGCGAGCCCTCGGGTGCAGCCTCGGGCGCGGCGAGCGCCTGGCGGACGCGCTCGATGTTGCTGGCTCGGACCGCGCCGGCGAAGAGGCCGTAGTGATGATGTGGACGGCCTCACCCGAACGGCATCAAGTGCCAAGGCGTGACCGGTGCAGGTCGCGGATAGGGAAGCCGTCCATGAAGACCTTTATCAGGATTGGGATCGACCTGGCGAAGAACTTTTTCCAGGTGCATGCAATCGAGCGCGAGGGTGCGCCTGCGGTTACGCGCAAATTGAGCCGAGGTAAGGTGCTTGCTTTCTTCGCCCAAGCGGCGCCCTGCCGCGTCGGGATGGAGGCTTGTGGATCGTCCCATTACTGGGCGCGGGAGATCCGGGCGTTGGGGCACGAAGTGGTCTTGATTCCTCCTGCTTACACGAAACCCTACGTCAAGCGCGGCAAGAACGATGCGAACGACGCGGCTGCGATCTGCGAGGCCATGTCGCGGCCCGAGATGCGGTTCGTGCCGATCAAGAGCGCGGATCAGCAAGCCGTGCTGATGCTGCACAAGACTCGGGAATTGCTGGTCAAGCAGCGAACCATGACCGTCAATGCGCTGCGCGGTCATCTCTCGGAGTTCGGCTTGATCGCGCCCAAGGGCATCCACCGGGTCAAGGAATTGCTGGCGCTCGCGCAAGCCGACGAGACCCTTCCCGAAGAGGCCAAGCAAGCAACCGCGATGCTGGCTTCGCACAGCGACGGCCTCGACGAAAAGATCGACGATCTGGAGAAGACGATCGCCCGGGCGAGCGGCAAGAACCAAACGAGCCGGTTGCTGGACGAGATCCCCGCCTTCGGCCCGCTGATCGCATCAGCGATGGTCGCTTTCAATCCCGATCCCAGCGTCTTCAGGTCGGGAAGCGATTTCAGCGCGTCTCTGGGCATTACTCCGAGCCAGCACTCGAGCGGCGGCAAGGACAAGCTCGGCGCTATCACCAAAAAGGGTAACCGGTATTTGCGCAAGATGCTGGTCGTGGGATGCACGTCGGTTTTGCGCGTGGCCCATAAATACAAAGGCGCCCTGGCCGAATGGATCGTCGCCATGAGGGCCAGGAAGCCCGAGCGCGTCGTCGCCGTCGCCCTGGCCAACAAGCTGGCCAGAATCGCCTGGGCGATGATGTCGACCGGCGAAGCCTTCCGAACCGAACTTTACACGAAGGCCTGACGACAAAGAGCTCTCCAAGATAGACGTTTCAGTTTCGAAGAGATTGGCAAGCGCAACGACGTGATGAACGACACGGTCGCAACGAAAGCCCAGGACACCCTGACATCCGCCACGAGCCCCGAGCTCGCCGTAGTGATAGGGACCAGGACTGTCGAATATCATCAGGGCCAGCGGTCCTATACCGCACCAACAGGCCGGACATATGACCGCAGCCGACCAAAGCGATCAGAGCGTCGAAAACCACTTGCCAAGAGGCCGTCCACATATGTCGGATGCGGTGGAAGCCGCTCGGCAGCACGTGCAGGAGAAAGCGGCGGATGAACTCGTGGGCCGCGAGCGTCATGGTCTTGAACCGGTCGCGGCCTTCGACCCGATAGTCCTTCCACTTGAATGTGACGCCCTTGTCGTCCAGCTCCATGAGCCTGGAGTTCGAGATCGCGACGCGGTGGGTGTAGCGGGCGAGATAGGCGAGCACGGCCTTCGGCCCGGCGAACGGCCTCTTGGCATAGACGATCCATTCCGATCGGCGCAGCGGCGCGAGGACGGCGTCGAAGGCGGCTTTGTCGGCGAGCCGCGCGAGGTCGCCGAGGAAGACGAGGCGTCCGGCCGCATGCAGGGCTGCGAGCCCTTCGAGGAAGAGCCGGCGGAAGAGACGCGACAGCATCCGCACGGGCAGGAAGAAGCCGGGCTTGCAGGCGATCCAGCGCGATCCGTCCAGCGACAGGCCGCCGCCGGGAACGATGACGTGGACGTGCGGATGGTGGGTCAGCGCCGAGCCCCAGGTGTGCAGTACGGCGGTCAGGCCGATGCGCGCGCCCAGATGCTTCGGGTCGGCCGCGATCGTGGTCAGCGTCTGGGCGGCGGTCCTGAACAGGAGGTCGTAGACGGGGGACTTGTTCTGGAACGCGACGGCGCCGATCGACGCCGGCAGGGTGAAGACGACGTGGTAATAGGGAACCGGCAGGAGTTCGGCCTCGCGGTCTTCGAGCCATTCCCTCGCCGCGGCCGCCTGGCACTTCGGGCAGTGGCGATTGCGGCAGGAATTGTAGGAGATCCGTTCGTGCGCACAGTCCTCGCAGCGCTCGACGTGTCCGCCGAGCGCGGCTGTGCGACAGGTCTCGATCGCCGACATGACCTTCAACTGGTCGAGGCTCACGTGACCGGCGTTGGCCATTCGCCACGCCGCCCCGTGGGCGCGAAAGACGTCGGCGACCTCCAGGTGGTGACCCGGTGGCCGCGCCATGCGGCCGCGGTCAGTCGGCCGGCTTTCGCTTCGCCAGGTTGACGCCGAGCCGCTCGAGCGGGCTCTTGACGTCGCGGATCGTGTTGACCGCGACCTGGGTGTAGAGCGCGGTCGTCTCGAGCTTGGCGTGGCCGAGCAACACCTGGATCACCCGAATGTCGACGTCCTGTTCGAGCAGATGGGTGGCGAAGCTGTGCCGCAGCGTATGCGGTGACACGCGCTTGGAGATGCCGGCCAGGTCTTTGGCGGCGGTGACGGCGCGATTGAGCTGACGGGCGGTGATCGGGTTGACCGGGTTTTGGCCGGGGAACAGCCAGGCCCGCGGCCGCGCCGCATGCCACCATGCGCGCAACAGTTCGAGCAGTTGCGGCGACAGCATCACATAACGGTCCCGCTGCCCTTTGCCCTGCTCGACCCGAAGCGTCATGCGCTGGCTGTCGATGTCGGACACCTTCAGGTGCGCGACCTCGGACACGCGCAGGCCCGCGCCGTAGGCGACGCTGAGCGCGGCCTTGTACTTCAGGCCCGGCGCGGCTTCGAGCAGGAGCGCGACCTCTTCCTGGCTGAGCACGACCGGCGCCCTGCGCGGCTTGTTCACGATCGTCAGAGGACGAACGAGGTCTGGCCGTTCGAGCGTCACGGTGAAGAAGAACCGAAGCGCGGTGACGGCGGCGTTGATCGAACCTGGGCTGATCTGCTGCTGCGCCAGATGCAACTGAAAGCGGCGAAGGTCCTCCTTCGTCGCCGTATCGGGCGACCGGCCCAGGAAGGCCGTAAAGGTCCTGACGTGCCGGACGTAGTCCTTCTGCACCTTCTCCTTGAACCGACGCGCCGTCATGTCGTCGATCATGCGCTGACGCAGCGGGTTGATGGGCTTGTCGGACATCGCGAAAGCTCCTGTCTCCCATGGGGTTGAACCCCATGATTCTGAGACAGTCCTGGCCTCGTCCGACCCAGCTTCCCGCGCTGCCCTCGCCGCAGCTACCGCGCGAGCGGTTTAGTCCCAACGACCCTGAGCGGAAGTTCGCCGCGAGCGAATGAACGTCGCGAATTGACGTATGGACTTGTATGGGGCGATTGCTGTCAAGGGTGGCGATAGCGAGCATCTCCTTGTTCGATTGGCCCGCGACATCTCCTCGTCCCGACCTGACTTTCCTTCGGACACTGCGCGCAGTGGCCGTCAAGGGTGGCCGAAGGCCATCGCGGAGCGACTTGCCTTGAGGGGCCCGAGCACAGCGTCAAGCTTCCTCAGTCGGGCGACACGGGTGTGTCCCGCTCGTTCAGTTCAGTTTCGACAGCGGCGACGATACCGAGGGGAGCTCGCCATTGGGCGCGCGTCGCGCGTCACGAACTTGTATTCGGCCGACCACGAAGGTCGCACCATGATGCAGTCATGCGCATCGGCGGCAAAGCTCCGAGGGGCGGGCCCATTCTAAACCGCGGCGCGAAGGCCATAGTCCATGTCGGGTTGCCGCCGCCTCGGGCCGTCGTCTACAGGTCGGGCACCGTCGTGACGCTCGCCTGCAGCAACTCCGTTGTGGCTACGCTGCCGGGCGAAGCAGCAGACCTTCCGGCGCTTCGCCGGTCGTGGCGAGCCGCCACAGCGCGATGAGGAGCTTGCGCGCGAGCGCGACGATCATTGTCTTGCGCACGCCCCGCCGTGAGTCCGACGTTCGCCTCCGATACCATGCGCTGAGCGGGCTGCCCTTCTGGTGCACCAGATGACCCCAGGCGAGTTCGATCATCCCGCGGCGCACCCGAGCGTTGCCTGCTTTGGCGAGTCCCCGCTCGCGCCGTCTTTGCCCGCTCTCGTCTGGAGCTCCGGTGAGCCCGGCATAGCGCGCCAGTGCCCTACGGTCCCGGATCTCCCGCGAGAACACCTCCTGGATAAGCATGTCCGCGGACTCGACGCCGACGCCGACCACGCGTGTAAGGACATGCGCCGACGCATGGCGTGGCTCGTCTGGCGTCTTCGCCAGACGCTCGGTGCGGGTCTTCTCGATCTCCTTGATCTGCTGCTTGACGAAGCGCAGGCGGTCCAGGTCGCGCCGCATCTCGGCCAACGTGTTCGTAGGTATGGCGACGCCCTCCGGCGTGCGCAGGGCTTCAAGCTGGCTTGGCGCCCGAGCGAGATTGGGCCGGAAGCCGCGAATGCCGAGCCGGGCGAGATTGGCCTTCAGGCGGTTGACGATGCGTGTGCGCTCTCCGACCAGGACCTGACGCTCGCGGCTGGGTCGTCTCGCATCCTCGTCCTCGAGCGCGGGGATGGCCGCCATGCTGCAATGCTTCGGTTCGCCGCGCAGCCAGCCGAGGAAGGCGCGCTTGAGGAGCTCTGTGTCGAGCCGATCCGTCTTCACCCTTCGGTGCTCGCGCGACACCGGGACGCTCGACGGGTGGATCACATAGGCTTCGATGGATTGGGAACGCAGCCAGCGCGCCAGCCAGAAGCCATCGCGGCCTGCCTCGTAGGCAACGGCGATCCGGTCGATCGCGTGGCCGCGCTTCGCCGCTTCGTTGCGCCAGCGATGCAGAAGCTGCAGCAGCGCGTCGCGGTCTGGGCTAAGTTTCTTCAAGGGATAGCGATCGAGTCCCGGCACGATGCCCGCGACCAGCCAACTCGACTGGCCCATCTCGACCACGGCGATCAATGTCGCGTCTTGCTCGAGCGCGACGACGCATTTGCTCAAGTCGTTCTGCTTTGACATAGGGGCGCTCCATCGTTTGGTTGCCGCGACGAAGGCGCCCACGCCCGCCGCGCGCCCATAGAATTTAAACCGCTCGCGCGGTAGCTGCGGCGAGGGCAGCGCGGGAAGCTGGGTCGGACGAGGCCAGGACTGTCTCAGAATCATGGGGTTCAACCCCATGGGAGACAGGAGCTTTCGCGATGTCCGACAAGCCCATCAACCCGCTGCGTCAGCGCATGATCGACGACATGACGGCGCGTCGGTTCAAGGAGAAGGTGCAGAAGGACTACGTCCGGCACGTCAGGACCTTTACGGCCTTCCTGGGCCGGTCGCCCGATACGGCGACGAAGGAGGACCTTCGCCGCTTTCAGTTGCATCTGGCGCAGCAGCAGATCAGCCCAGGTTCGATCAACTGCAGTAGTTAAGACTTAATCTGACAGTTGGTGTCATAGCTGAGGCGGAAGCCGAGGCCGGGCGCGGAGTGGTCGGGGTTCGCAGCGCCTGGCCTCGGCGTTTCGAGAGGACACCTACGATGACCAAGGAACAGAAGATTATCCGCGCCAAGGTTGGGTTGCTGGAGTTGGCCAAGCAGCTCGGCAACGTCAGCCAGGCCTGCAAGATGATGGGCTATAGCCGCGACAGCTTTTATCGTTTCAAGGAACTTTACGACGCCGGGGGCGAATTGGCGCTGCAGGAACTGACGCGGCGAAAGCCGATCCTGAAGAACCGCACGCCGCCCGAGGTCGAGGCGATCATCGTCGAGCTTTCGCTGGACCAGCCGGCTTATGGCCAAATCCGTATCGCCAACGAGCTTCGCAAACTCGGCCACTCTATTTCTCCGGCCGGCGTTCGCGGCGTCTGGCAGCGTCATGATCTTGAAACCATGAAGAAACGGCTCAAGGCGCTCGAAGCCAAGGTCGCCCAGGAAGGCCTGGTTCTGACCGAAAGCCAGCTGGCCGCGCTGGAGAAGGCCAAGAGCGAAAAGGAGGCGCATGGCGAGTTCGAGAGCGAATGTCCGGGCTATTGCGGCGCCCAGGATACGTTCTACGTCGGCAACATGAAGGGGGTTGGCCGCATCTACCAGCAGACCTTCATCGACACCTACGCCAAGGTCGCCTTCGCCAAGCTCTATGATCGCAAGACGCCCATCACCGCGGCCGATCTCGTCAACGATCGCGTCGTGCCGTTCTATGATGCGAGGGAGGTGAGGCTGTGCCGCGTGCTGACCGATCGTGGCACGGAATATTGCGGCAACCCCGAGCGCCACGAATACGAGCTTTATCTGGCGCTCGAGGATATCGACCATTCGCGCACCAAGACCAAGAGCCCGCAAACCAATGGCATCGTCGAGCGCTTCCACAAGACGGTGCTCGACGAGTTCTATCGCGTCGCCTTCCGCAAGAAGATCTACGGATCGATCGCCGAACTCCAGGGCGATCTCGATTCCTGGGTCCAGAGCTACAACGAGGAAAGGCCGCATCAGGGGCGATGGTGCTTCGGCAAGACGCCAATGCAGACCTTCCTTGACGCGACGCCCCTTGCGAAGGAGAAAATGATCGCAGCCTGATCATATCTGACAGGCAGAGCCGACCCATCTCCCGACGCTGACCGTCAGATCAAGTGCCAGCTACTACATATTTTCCTCCCGAAGATCGGACGTAGATTATTGATTGATACAGGCGCCGATCCTACCGCTTGTCGCCACGAAAACAATCCCCCTCCCCCCGGCGGTAAACGACATGCTCACCCGGTCGGGGGCTCTCCGCTCAGGCTGCCCGTGGCTGGGCGGCGCCCGACAGCTGCGTACCGCGACGCGGCAATAGCCCATGCGGGTCTTTATCGCCCGAATGTCGGAAAGGGTCGATTGACCCGTTCGCCAAGCCGTCAGCGAATGGCCGCTCCTGTGCGCGTTCCTGCCGTCGATAGTGTCGGCTTCGAATGATCGCTCTCCGCTCTTTCGCGACATTCCCGTTCAGGTGGAAGTGTTAGACTTCGACCAACCCTGCCAACGGCTAACGTGATAAGAGCGCGTTTGTCGCTTCGCCTATCGCGGGCCTCTAGGCATCGTCATCCATCTCTTCCAACTCAGATTTAATGTCTGCGATTTCCTCTTTCAGACGTCTGATCAACTCTTCCGAGTCATCCCTGACGGCGCCAGCCCCGCCAATGAAGCCGACGAATCCACCCATGTCGTTCAATTGCGCTTCCAACTCTGCGAGCTTTTGCGTGAGCGCTTCTCTATAGGTCGCCATCTGACCCTCCATGCTTCGCGCTAGCATACCAACGGACATGGAGCCGAGCGACGGCGCGTCAAGCCCATTGGATTTCAAACTGAACACGACCACCCACAGCCAACGCAATAAGCGCCAGTTTGTCTCCATCGGCGGCGCTCCGGTCACGCCACACGTGTCAGGCCACCCGCCACCGGTCTGACGGGCGCAATCATCGGCGCCGCGCGACATAGAGTCGCAATTCGGCAGCGGGAAATACAATCAGGACGAGCAATTGCTTCATATACAATTAGCACGTGTTGGCTAACCTGCGCTAATTCTTCGGCGCAAACCAAAAAAATCGGGCTTGCGCCGATCGTTATGGCTGCGGAGCAGGCGTGCCCACAAACCCGAATCGGAAGGTCGCCGCCGCGTCCCAAGGGCAGATCAAAACCGCGGGCGCGGGAGCGCCGGCCTTCGACGAAGTCCACGAGCGCGACCTTCAAGAGCGGATCGCAATGCTCGAAGCGCTGGTGTCGCGCTACGAGACGGCGATCGACAATATCCCACAGGGCGTTTGCTTTTTCGACGCCGACGAGCGGCTCATCCTGCGCAATCGCCGCTACTGCGAGATCTACCGCATCGCGCCGGAGCGGGTGCTTCCGGGCGCGACCCTTTCTGAAATCATGGCCCTGCGCATCGCCGCCGGGACCGCCCCGTCCGCCGTCGACGCCTTTTTCGCGCAGGCGCGCGCGACCCGCGCGCAAGCTGCGCCGGGAACCTGGACCGGCAGGATCGCCGACGGGCGGACCATTCAAATCTGCCAGTGGCCGACGCCCGACGGCGGATGGCTGGCCGCTCACGACGACATAACCGACCTCAATTCCGCTTGCCCGATGGCGCGCGGGCAGGCCGCTCAAGTCCGCAGCGGATCGACGCCGGACGGGGGGTGGGGGCCCATTCACGCCGGGATCGCGGGCTTCGAGGCCGCATGCCCAATCGAGAACCAGTACTTGTCGCTGCAAGCCCTGATCGACCAGACGCCCGATTATCTGTGGGTCAAGGATACGGAGAGCCGCTTCGTCATCGCCAACATGGCCCTGGCGTCCGATAGCGGTGTGGCGAACCCAGCCGACATGATCGGCCTGACCGACTTCGATATCCATCCTGCGGAACGCGCGCGTGGGTTTCGCGATGCGGAACTGACGATTCTGCGCACCGGAGAACCGATGATCGAAAAGGAGGAGTTGATCGTCAATTCATCCGGCGACAAGAAGTGGATCTTGACGACGAAGACGCCATTGCGCAACGAACGGAATGAAATCTATGGCCTGGTCGGCTTCTCCCGAGACATCACCGAGGTGAAGGCCGGGCGCGCGGCGGCGGACGAGGTCCTTTCGCTGCAAGCCCTGATCGACCTCCTGCCCTACAACCTTTGGGTCAAGGACGCCGACAGCCGCTTCGTCATCTGCAACAAGGTGACGGCGTCCCGCATGGGCTTCGCGGCGCCCGCCGAAATAATCGGCAAGACCGACCTCGAGCTTCTTTCCCCCGACATCGCCAACAAATTCTTCGCCGACGAACAGGCGATCATTCGCTCCGGGCAACCCTTGATCGACAAAGAGGAATGCGTCTTTGGCGACTCGGGCGAGAGGACATGGATCCTCACGACCAAGGTTCCGTTGCGCAACAACCGGAACGAGGTCGTCGGCGTTGTCGGCATCTCCCGCGACATCACCGAACTGAAAGCCGGGCGGGCCGCGGCCGACGACCGCCTTTCCCTGCAAGCCCTGATCGAACTCGCTGCCCGACAAGCTCTGGGTCAAAGACGCCGACAGCCGCTTCGTCATCTGCAACAAGTTCACCGCGTCCAAACACGGCTTTGCGAAGCCCGCCGACCTGATCGGCAAAACCGACTTCCAGCTCCATCCCCCGGACGTCGCAGCCAGATTCTTCGCCCAGGAACAGGCGATCGTTCGCTCCGGCCAGCCCTTGATCGACACGGAGGAATGCGTCCTCGGCGCCTCGGGCCAGAGGACATGGGTCCTCACGACCAAGGTTCCCTTGCGCAACAACCGGAGCGAGGTCATCGGCGTTGTCGGCATCTCCCGCGACATCACCCAGCGCCGGATGGCGGACGCCCTCCGCGACGGACAAGCGCGAATCCTCGAGATGATCGCGAGGAGCGCTCCGCTGGCGGAGGTGCTCGACCATCTCATGCGCCACGTCGAGTCGCTGCTGATCGGGATATCCGGCGCCGTCTTGCTCCTGGACAAGGCCGGGCTCTGCTTGCGGCGCGCTGCCGCCCCGAGCCTGGCGGAGACATTCACCGGCGCCATCGACGGCGTGCGCATCGGCCCCGGCGTTGGGCCTTGCGGCGCGGCCGCGCAGGAGCGGCAGCCGGTCATCGTCGCGGATGTCCTGGATGATCCGCTCTGGGCGGATTTCCGCCCGCTCGCCGCCGCCCACGGCCTTCGCTCATGCTGGTCGAACCCCATCCTGTCGTATGACGGCGCCGTCCTCGGCGTGGTCGCCTTCTATTCTGCGACGGCTCGCCTCCCGACCCAGGTCGAGACGGGGCTCATCGTTATTGCGACACGCCTCGCCGGCATCGCCATCGAGCGCAGGGAGGCCGAAGACCGGATTCAGTTCATGGCCAACCACGACGCCCTGACGGGGCTCCCCAATCGCGCCCTGCTCAAGGACCGCCTTTCGCAAGTCCTCCTCTATGCGGAGCGATACAGACGGTCGGCGACGGTGGCGTTCATCGATCTCGACAATTTCAAGGTGATCAACGACAGCCTCGGCCATAACGCCGGAGACGAACTCCTGAAGACGGTCGCCCGCCGGATGGTCGATTGCGTGCGCGCGACCGATACGGTTGTGAGACTCGGCGGCGATGAATTCGTCGTTCTCTTTCTCGACCAGCCCGACAGCGTCGACTTGATCTCGGCCATGATGCGGAAACTGGCGGCGGCGGTCGCCGAGCCCATTCGTCTTGGCGGACATGAATTGACGGTCACCTGCAGCATCGGGATCGCGAACTATCCCGCCGACGGGGCCGACGCCGACACTCTGCTCGCCAACGCCGACGCGGCGATGTATCGCGCCAAGGATATCGGTCGCGACAGCTTCCAGTTCTACAAGCCCGAGCTGAACACCAAGGTCCGCGAAAAGTTCGTGCAACAGGAGGAATTGAGACGGGCCATCGCTCGTTCCGAGTTCGTCCTCCTCTACCAGCCGCAAGTGGACCTCCGGTCGGGGCGCGTCTTCGGGGTCGAGGCGTTGATCCGCTGGAAGCATCCGACCCATGGCATGGTGGCGCCGGCGATGTTCATCCCGACGGCCGAGGAGACGGGACTGATCGTGCCGATCGGCGATTGGGCGCTGCACGAGGCGTGCCGGCAAAACAAGACCTGGCAGGACGCCGGCCTGCCGTCCATGACCGTTTCGGTGAACGTATCGGCCCGACAATTCAGGGAAAAGACTTTGATCGCGCGCGTCGTCGACGCGTTGCGGGCGAGCCGCCTGGAGGCCCAGTATCTCGAGCTCGAATTGACCGAAAGCCTCATCATGCAGGATGTCGAACAGGCGGTCGCGACGATGAAATGCCTGCAAACCCTCGGCGTTCAGCTTTCGATCGACGATTTCGGCACCGGCTATTCGAGCTTGAGCGCGCTGAAGACGTTTCCAGTCGCCCGGCTGAAGATCGACAGATCATTCATCCAGGACCTCCCAAGCAATGAGAACGACCGCGCCGTGGCCAGCGCGGTGATCTCGCTGGGTCAACAGCTCAATCTCAAAGTCATCGCCGAAGGCGTCGAAAACGAGGATCAAATCGCATTCCTTCGCCAGCACGATTGCGATGAAATCCAGGGCTATCATTTCAGCAAGCCGATCACCGCCGAGGGCGTCGCGGAAATGCTCAGCGGCGCTTCGGACAGCAAAATCGGCAGAGCGGAGTTCGAGGAGGCGGGCGGCTAGCTGAAGGCTTGCCCATTACTGTGACGGGTAAAGCGTGATCAGTCGCAATCGCTCAAGCATTGATTGAATAATTCACAGGGACTGTGCATCGGGGCGACTCCTTCCGTGCACTTATACTCGGCATACTGCGCTTCGCACCTCGACCTGCACACCTCTTTCGATTGAGCCTTCTGCGAGGGTGTTTGTGAAGTCTGGCTCTCTTGGCCGGACGCGCCGGGAACAATCAACGACAGCGCCAGTCCGATTGCCAAAGACAATATCCTGATCATGATGGGACGCGCCTTGTACCCAGCGGATTGAATTCCCACGCCTGCGCCCGCCGCGCCGCATCCTTGCCGGTCGATCCGATGGCGCCCCCCAGAGCGGTTCCGATACGTCAACCGATCGGCGTTGCCCCCGCTTCGGCGACCGGAAGGGTCAAGGGGGGTTGGTCTTCAAGTAGGGGCGGCTTCAAGCCGGCGAGACGAGCGGTTTGCCCTTTTCGACGACATAGGTAATCGCGATAATCGTGGGCTTGTCGCCGTTCTTCCCGCTATGAGGCACGCGCGTGGGAACCTGGAATCCATCCCCTGCATTGAAGGTCCGCGTTCCGACACCGTCGACGCTCAGTTCCAACTGGCCTTCGACGACATAGCTGGACTCGATCCCCGGATGGGTGTGGCGCGCGACCAACGTCCCCGCGTCGAGATCGACGCGGACGTCGACGGTCTCGTAGCCGTCCATGGGGCCGTCGGTGCGTGTGATGATGGTGCGCTTCAGCCCGGCGGGCGCGTTCTGCGCTTCGGCGCCGGTCGCTAGGAAACCCGTGACGGCGCAAAGCGCGCAGGCGGCGAACCCTCGTCGAGTCAACATCAGATCCTCCCGAGTTGTTACTTCCGAGATTCGACCCGACAGGCGGCGCCTGTCAAGCCCGGATAGCGCGCCCTGCGCGCGAACTCGCTCGGGTTCGCGGCGGACCGGCCAATTCGGCGGCGTTCGCTGTCGATCGCGGGATCCCGTCTCAGTACGGGTTCCCGTCCTTGTGGGTGAAGCGCCACTTGCCGTCGACGGCCTCGGCGACGATGTCGTCGTCGGGATAGGTCGCGCTGTCGCCCGGGAGGCGGTCGCCGGCTTCGAGATAGACAACGTCCTCGTCCGTCTCGTTGACGAGGTGATGGGCGTCGCCCGTCCCGCCCTTGAACCCCGCGCACATGCCGGGCTCGAGCGGCATTCGGCCAGCGTCGGTGACGAGCGTCGGCCTGCCCTCGAGGATGTAGATGAATTCGTCCTGCTTCGTATGCGCGTGGCGCAGCGCCGAGGCCCCGCCCGGCGCGATGCGGGTCAGATTGACGCCGAAATTCTTGAGCCCGAACAGGTCGCCGAGCGGCCGCTTCTGGCGCAACATCATGCGCGAGGCGAAAGGCTCCGGGTAGTTCGACGCCTTGGCCCGGGCCGGCGCCTCCGCCGCGACGGTGGCGACCGGATGGTTGGCGGGATCAGTCATGCGCTGCCTCCGAGGTCAAACTTCAAGCCTATTCGGGTCCATCAGGCGGCCGGCGAGGCATGACCGTCCGGCGGTCCCGATGGCGCCGCCTTCGGCGCGCGGCGCGTGCGGCGCTCCTCGATGCGCTGCATCACCACATAGAACGAGGGAACGAACACCACGACCAGGCAGGTCGAGGCGATCATGCCGTAGAAGACTGCGATGCCGATCGATATGCGCGCCGAGGCGCCGGCGCCGGTGGCGAGAACCAGCGGCAGGACGCCGAGGATGAAGGCGAACGAGGTCATGATGATCGGCCGGAACCTGAGCCGCGCGCCCTCAACGGCGGCCTTGGCGATGTCCATGCCTTCGGCTCGCCTCTGGCGCGCGTATTCGACGATCAGGATCGCGTTCTTGGCGCCGAGCGCGATCAGGAGGATGAGGCCGATCTGGGTGTAGAGATTGGTGGCGGCGACGCCGCTCTGGCTGGCGGCGACGTTGGTGGCGCCCAGGTAGTTCAGCGCGGCGACGGTACCGAGCAGGGCCAGCGGCACGCCGAGGATCACGGCGAGCGGCAGAATCCAGCTCTCGTACTGGCCGGCAAGCACGAAATACACGAGCAGCAGCGCGAAGCCGAAGACGTAATAGATCTGGTTGCCGACTAACTTTTCCTGGTACGACATCGCGGTCCATTCGTAGCCCGTTCCGGTCGGCAGGGCCTGAGCGCCGATCTGGTCCATGATGTCGAGCGCCTGGCCCGAGGAAAAGCCGGGCGCCGCGCTGCCGACGACGGTGGACGACGGATAGAGATCATAGAGGCTGATCAGCGGCGGGCCCTGGACCTCGGTGACCTCGACCACGGTGCCGATCTGCGTCATGGTTCCGTCGCCCGCCTTGACCTTGAGGTTGCGGATGTCGTCGGCGGTGGCGCGGAAGCCCGGCAGGGCCTGGGTATAGATTTGGAAGACGTGTCCGAACTTATTGAATTCGGCCACATAGCCCGCTCCGACATAGCCCGAAAGGGCGGCGAACACCTGGCCGACCGTCACCCCAATCCTCTCTGCCTTGATCCGGTCGACCTTGACGAAGAACTGCGGCGCGCCCGATCGGAATGTCGTGGCGACCCTCTGAAGCGAAGACTGGGCGTTGCCGTCGGCGACGAGGGCGTTGGTCAGGCTCTGAAGCAGGGCGTAGTCGAAATTGCCGTTCTTGAGCTCGACCTGCATCGTGAAGCCGCCGACGTTGCCGATGCCCTGAATTGGCGGCGGGGGAAGCGCAAACGCGATCGCTTCCGGCACGCCTTGCAGGGCGCCGTTGAGGCGCAACCCGATCGAGCGGGCGTCCTGCCCCGGCTGCTTGAGGCGCACGTCCCAATCCTTGAGGACGACGAAGGCGACGCCGGCGTTGGCGAGGCTCGCGCGGTTGTCGAGGATGGAGATGCCGCTGACGGTGACCACATGCTCGACGCCGGGGATTTTGCCGGCGAGGGTCGAGATTTTCTGCATGACCGCGTCGGTGCGCTCTTTCGAGGCGCCGTCGGGCAGTTGCACGGGGACGATCAGATAGCCCTGGTCCTCGGTCGGCAGGAACGCCGTCGGCACCCGCGTCAGCCCAAAGACGGCGACTCCGACCAGCGCGAGCGCGAGGACGACCATGGCGCCGGCGTGGCGGGTCATCGCGCCCATGAGCCTCGCGTATCCGCCCTCCACCGCGCCGTAGACCCTGTCGAAGCCGCGGGTGAACAGGTTGCGCTCTGCGGGCGGCTTCGGGGGCCTCAGCCACAGCGCGGACTGCGTCGGCTTCAAGGTCAGCGCGTTGATGGCGCTGATGAAGGCCGTGGCGGCGATGACCAGCGCGAACTGCCGGTAAAGCTGGCCTGTGAGCCCCGGCACGAAAGCGGCGGGAATGAAGACCGACATCAAGACCAGCGTGATGCCGAGGACCGGGCCGGTGAGATCGTCCATCGCCCGGCCCGCCGCCTCGCGGCCGGGGATCCTTTGCTCGACATAGCGCGAGACGCCTTCGACGATGACGATCGCGTCGTCGACCACGATCCCGATCGCGAGCACAAGGGCGAACAGCGTCGGCAGATTGACCGAGAAGCCCAGGGCCGCCATGGCGGCGAACGCGCCGATGAGCGTCACCGGCACGGTCGTGGCCGGAACCAGCATCGCGCGCCAGTCCTGCAGGAAGACGAGAATGACGATCAAGACCAGAATGGCCGCTTCGATCAGCGTGCGATAAACTTCGAAGATCGCGGCCCGCACGAATTTCGTCGTGTCGTAGGGGATGCCGTAGACGAGGCCCTTGGGGAAGCTCTTGGCGAGCTCGTCCATTTTCGCCTTCACCTCGTTGGAGACCGCAATCGCGTTGGCCTCCGGCAGAAGCGAGACGGCGATTCCGGCGGCCGGCCGGCCGTCGAGGTTGAACAATTCGCTGTAGGTCTGAGCGCCGAGCTCGACGCGGCCGATGTCGCGGATTCGTGTGATCCGTCCGCCGTTCGCCGCCGAATCGACCTTGACGATGATGTTCTCGAACTGGGCCGGGTCGTCCAGGCGGCCGACGAGGTTCAGCGTGTATTGAAAATCCTGGCCTTTCGGCGCGGGCGGCGCGCCGACCTGCCCGGCGGTGACCTCCTGGCTCTGCTGCTGGATGATGCTGATCACATCCTGCGGCGTCAGACCCCGCGCCTGAAGCAGGTCCGGGTTGAGCCAGATGCGCATCGCGTACTGCCCGGCGCCGAGCACCGTCACGTCGCCCACTCCATTGAGGCGACGAAGCTCGTCCTGGACGTTGATCACGGCGTAGTTCGACAGGAACAGGCTGTCGAAGCGGCTGTCGGGAGAACTCAGATTGACGAATTCGAGAATCGAGGTCGACTGCTTCTTGGTCGTGATGCCCTGGAGCTGGACTTCCTGCGGCAGCGATGAAAAGGCGATGGACACCCGGTTCTGCACGAGGACCTGCGCCAAATCGGGATTCGTGCCGATGGCGAAGGTGACGGCCAAGGTGTAGGTGCCGTCGTCCGCGCTCGTCGACTGCATGTAGAGCATGTTCTCGACGCCGTTGACCTGCTGCTCGATCGGCAGGGCGACGGAGTCGACGAGGGTGCGCGCGCTGGCGCCGGGATAGCGCGTCGTGACCTGCACGGTCGGCGGCACGACGTTGGGATATTGCGAACTCGGAAGTTGGATGAGCGCGACGAGGCCGATGAGCACGACGACCAACGCGATCACGTTGGCGAGCACCGGCCTCTCGATGAAGAAGCGCGAGATCGCGCCGGCTCGCCCCAGAGCCTGATGCGGCGTCGGTCCGGGTGGATCGGTCTCTTGCGACGTCATTTGGCCGCCGGATCCTGAGCGCCGGGCTTGCCGGCGCCGGAAGAATCGGCCGCGTTTGCGGTCAGCTCGGTTCGCTGCGGCTCGACCTTGGCCCCGGGAAAGGCGCGCTGAACGCCCTCGGTCACGACCCAGTCGGAAGGATCGAGCCCGGACTCGATGATCCGGAGCTGACCCTGACGGTCTCCGGTTTTCACGATCTTGCGCTGAACGACGTTGTCGGGGCCGACAACCAGCACGTAGCTCCCCTCCTGGCTCGTTCCGATAGCGTCGTTTCGCGTGAGGATCGCCTTGTTCTGGTGCGCGACCGGCGTTCTGACGCGCACGAAGAGGCCAGGCAGGAGCGTGTGGTCCTTGTTGTCGAAGATCGCGCGCACGGTCAGCGTACCGGTCGACTGGTCGACCTGCGGCGAGGCGTAGTCCATGTGTCCCGTGTGAGGATAGCCTTCCTCCCCCTGCAGGCCGATCTCGACCGGGATGGCGCCAAGGTCCGTCGTCCTGAACGGGAGGCCGGCCTTGGCGTTGTTCTCCTTGATCGTCAGGACCTGTGGCTCGCTCATATTGAAATAGACGTACATCGGGTCGGTCTGGACGATGGTTGCGAGCTTGGTCGGGCCGGAGTAGCCGACCAGCGTTCCGGTATCGACGAGATGGTTGGTGACGACCCCGTCGAAGGGCGCGAGCACGTTCGTGTAGCCGAGGTTGATCTTGGCCAATTCGATCTGGGCCTTGGCGCTCAAGACCTGCGCCGCCGCCGAGTCCTGATTGGCCTTCCATTGCTGCACCGTGGCCTGGCTCGCGAAGTCCTGCCGGCCGAGCGTCGATTGCCGCTGAAATTCGGCCTTATTGTATTCCAGCGTCGCCTCGTTGGCGGCGAGCGCCGCATTCGCCTGGTCCAGCTGCTGCTGATAGGTGTCGCGCTCGATGCCGAACAGCTGCGTCCCCTTGGATACGAACGCGCCGTCCTTGTAGTCGATCAATTCGAGATAGCCCTGGACGCGGGCGACGAGATCCACCGAGTTGATCGCCGTCGTGTTGCCCGTCAGCTCGATATAAAGGGTCGCGGGCTGCTGCAGGGGCTGCGCCACCACGACTTTCGGCGGCGGCGGCGGGACGTAGGCGTTCTTGGAGCCGTTGCATGCCGTCGCCAGGGCGCCGAGAATCACGGCGGCGAGAACGCGGACGCATCGACCCCGAGGGCGTGGGATCGCGCCGCGTTGCGATTGATGTTCCAATTCGCCTGCCGATTGGCCTTCGGCAACGTCCTGAAGCCGATCTTTGCAGTTCGTAAGCGCCGGGTCTCTTTGCGGCAACCACGTTCTCCCAAACCGATGCTTCGATTCAAAGCCGTGCGTCATCTCCGACGCCAGGACCATGCCACGCCTGGCCGCAAACTCACAAGTCTTCGTTCGATCGAAGAAAGACCGCCGCGAGATGGTCTTTTTCCGCGCCGCCCGCAGGCCACTAGGCGCCCGAGCGTTCGCTTCCTAGATATTGGCCAACATCAGGTGTGACTATGACCGGATTTCTCATTCGCGCGGTCGTCGTGGGCATTGGCCTTTGGCTCGCCTCGCAGATCGTTCCGGGGATCGAGTTTCGTTCGACCGAGAGCCTGGTCGCGGCGGCGCTCCTCTTGGGCATCATCAACGCCTTCGTGCGGCCGGTCCTGGTGATCCTCACCTTTCCGATCACGCTTCTGACGCTGGGCCTCTTCCTGCTCGTCATCAATGGGCTGATGATCGAGCTCGTCGGGTACTTCCTGAAAGGCTTCGTCGTGACCGGTCTGTGGCCCGCGATCCTCGCCTCGATCGTCGTCAGCCTCACGAGCTGGGTCATGTCCGGGTGGATCGGCCCGCCGCGCGGGCGGATCGACGTCGTCACGATGCGGCGGACGGGGCCCGGGCGTTGGGAGTAAGTCGCGCGCCCGGCGGCCAACCCGTCGGAAGTCGTCGGCGGTTCAGGAACTCATCGCCTCTCAGGCCAGCCGCGCCACGGGGACTTCGCTGTCTGCGACATAATGGTTGACGCGTCCCAGGTTCAGGCGCTCGCCCTCCCTATGCCACCGTACTTCCGCAATAACGCCGGAGCGCTTGAGCTCCGCGAGAATGAAATCGCGTTCGGCGTCGGCGTCGCCGTCGGTCGCGTGCGTGACCTGGAACGTGAGTCTCGTGAGCGAGAAACCCGTGTCGCGCGTCCCCGCGCCGATCCAGAGCGCCGTCGCGTTGAAGGGCGGCCGGTCCGTGTTGAGCCAGAACTCGGGCGTGTTCACGGTCTCCTCGGCGCGCTCGGGGCTCAAGGCCCAGAAGCGGACGTGATGGCGCTTGCGCGGACTGCCGTCGATCGCCTTCTGAAAGCCGATGTCCTGACCGCGTCCGAAGAGATAGAGGGTGCTGAACGGCGCGGCCGGATAGGGCCGATTGAGAACGAACGCGACGACCATTCCCCATGAGCTTTTGAGGCCGAGCGGGTCCGCTTCGATCCAGCCCGCCGCCGCGAAGGCCGCTCTCAGCGTCTTGAAGTCGCCGATCAGCACGAGATTGACCGGGTCGCCCGGGAATCCGTCGCCGGTGAGCGTGAAGCTCGGCACGCTCTTTCGCTGCAGGACCTTGAGGCTCATCCGCACGACGCGCGGAAGGATCACGTAGGCTGCGATCGCGTAGGTCGCGCTCAGCGCGAGAATCCACGGCAATCGCCGATCGGCGACCCTGAAGACGACGAAGACGATGAACCAGACGCTGACGACGCCGATGAGAAGAACGGCGAGGCGGCGAAGCCAACGAACCAATAGCCTCAACGTCCTCGACCCCTCGTCCCGAACGGCGCCGATCCCATGCGTCCCATGCGATCATCGGATGGACTCTGCCGTTTGCGCTCGCCTGCCGCAAGTCGCGCCCGTTAGCTGGCGCTTTCTTCAGGTCGGCGCCCGCCGCGAGCGAAAGAATGCGGCGCCCAGTCTGCGGGTTTGCCCGACGATGCGTGCGGCGGTCCCCGGCAAAAGGTGCGCCGGACTGCGCAGAATCGCCTGGTGCCGGTTGCGGGGGTGGCGGGCGTAGGCTCGGACTTCCTCCGCGGACGCTTGCTGTTTCTCGACGAAAATCGATTCGGGGGTGCCGTTCTCCGGCGCTGCGAGCGTCAGCGCCGACAACAAGTCCGGCGACGCGGCGACGCGCGGGGTCAACGGCGGCCCAAGATCGAAGAGCTTGTGCAAGGTCGCCTGGATCGAGCAGTGATCGAACGGAGCGGCCGCTTCGACACCTGGCGCGGGCGGCGGCCGGACTATGCTTCCCGGCTTGATGTATGGCGAGATGATGAGGGCCGGAACCGGAATCCGTCCGGGTAAGGGGCCGCCCGGCGAAACCGCCGCCGGCGGCGGCGCGTGGTCGAAGCAGCCGCCGTGCTCGTCATAGATGATGATGAGCAGGGTTCGTTCCCAGGTCGGCGCGGCGCGAACCGCATTGTAGACGCTCGCAATGAGCTCTTCGCCATGCTGAACGTGATGGGGCGGGTGCTGATCGCTGGGAAGCGCCTGCTCGGATCGGCTCGGATAATAGCGCGGTTCGATGAAGCTGTAGTTCGGCAGCCTGCCGCTCATGGCGTGGCGCTGGAATTCAGCCTCGTACAGGCAGAAGCGGGTCGGAATTTTTGGCCACAGCTCAATCAGGGTCGCCGCCTGCGGCAGGTCGTGGAAGTAGACCTTCCAGTCGTAGCCGCGCTCGTCGATGCGGCGGAAGATTGTCGGGAGGAATCGCGGCCAGCGGTAGGGAAAGTGCGAGCGTTCGTTGTTGACGTAGCCGCCGGCCGTTCCGGCATGCGCGAAATAGCGGTTGGGCCAGGTCTCGCAAGGCGCGGAGGCATGCCAGCGATCGGAAACGCCAAAGGCCCGCGCCAATTGGCTCATGACCGGAACCTGCGCGGGCGCGAATTGGTGCATGATGGCCTTGGGATGCGGAGCCACGCCCTTGGGATTGAGATCGCTCCGCGACGCCGGCTGCCGCATGTAATTGTCGACGAACCCCGTCATGGTCGGGCGGCCTTCGGCGGGAGCTCCCAATCCAAAAATCTGCATGGTGAAATCGTCGAAGAGCTCGCCCGGATCGAGGTCGGGAAGGCGGGGCGGCTCAGCTCCCGCGCTGCTCCAGGCCCGGATCTCTTCGACGGCGCCGTCGGACCTGTGCCACGGATTGGTCTCCGTCAGGTCGAGCCCGTCGAATTGCTCGCTTTTTGGATAGAGCTGCCCGAGCAGATTGTCGAAGGAACGGTTCTCGAGCATGAGGACGACGACATGTTCAATTCTCGGCATTCGCTCACGGGGCTCGGCTTTCAAGCATCGACGCGGAACAGGTCCGGACGGATGTCCCACCGCAAACGTCATTTCGCCGAGGATGTTCCGCGTCGGGGCGCCTGAGGAAACCTTGAATGCCGCCTGCGCATTGTTGAGCGATGACCGGCGCCGTCTTTTCCTGGCTCGTGACCACGATTTCGACGCTCGGTTACGCTGGCGTAGTCGGCCTCATGGCGTTGGAGTCGGCTTGTATTCCATTGCCCTCGGAGATTATCATGCCGTTCGCAGGCTACTTGGCGTCAACGGGCCGGTTCAGCCTGATTGGTGCGGCGATCGCCGGCGCCGTCGGCTGCAGTCTCGGCTCCACCGCGGCCTATCTGGCGGGCGGCTATGGCGGCCGCGCCGCAGCCCTGCGATGGGGCGCCTACGTGCTTATGGATCGTCGCGAACTCGACCGCGTCGACCAGTTTTTCGCGCGTTATGGAAGCGCATCGGTGTTCATTGCGCGGCTACTGCCGATCGTGCGGACGTTCATTTCGCTGCCCGCCGGCATATCGCACATGCCGTTCGCACGATTTCAGATCTATACGTTCGTCGGGTCGTGCCCGTGGTGTTTTGCTCTTGCTTACCTCGGGTTTCGGCTCGGCAAGGCGTGGAACGCCAATCCCACCGTGCAACGCCTTTTCCAGCGCTTCGACTGGGCCGTCGCCGGATAGTTGGCCGCGGCCTTTGCCTATTACGTCTATCGCCGCTGGCGCGCCGCTTGCGGCGTCAACTGAAGCCATGAGAAGCGGGGCGGGCGCCTATCCGCCGCCGAGCACGCCCTTCATCGCGCCGTCCGTCTCCTGCGCGTAGCGGCGGGCCGCGAAGGCTTCGCCGAGCGTGCCGAGCACGTGGCCTGTCCCGCGCGCCGTGACCGCGAGCGTATCGGTCTGCGCTGCGCCGAAAAGATCGAGCGCCTCGCGAATGTTGTCGTCGGGGTGCAGGACCGTCGCGGGCAGTCGCGCAACGAGGCCGACCTGACCGCCCTCGTCGCCCTCGTTCAGCGCGAGCGCATGCGCTTCGGGAACATGGATGAGGCCGTGGTAGCGCCCGTCCTCCCCCACGGCGACCACGACATTGGCGCTGCCGAGCGGATAGGCCTCGCAGAACGCCCGGACGGTCTCCTCAGCCGGAAAGACGCGGGGCGAAGGGATCATCATCTTGGCGACGGTCAAGTCCCTGAGCCAGCCGATGTCCTGACCGCCACGGACAGTCTCGCCCCGCAAATGCAGGCGCCAGGTGGTGAACGAATAGCCGAAGGTGGCGCGCACCGCGAGCGTGGTCGCGATCGAGGCCGCGAGCGCGCCGCCGGCGATGCCGAGATTGCCTGTGCTCTCGAGCACGAGAAAGGTCATCGTCAACGGTCCGCCGACGATCGCGGTGCTGAGCGCCCCCATGCCGACGAGCACGCAGGCCGTCGTGTCGAGTTCAAGCGAGGGAAAGTAGTAGCCGAACGCGACCGCATAGAGCTTGCCGAGCAGCGACCCGACGAACAGCGAGGCGAAGAACAGGCCGCCGCGAAAACCGGACGCCAGCGAGACGAGGCTCGCAAACAGCTTCAGCGAAATGAGGATGACGAGCTCCTGCGCGGCGAGCGGCCAATAAAAGTCGAGGCCGACCGCGCCGTGTCCGGCGCCGAGCACTTGCGGCGTGTAAAGGGCCATCGCGCCTAGCATCAATCCGCCGACGACCGGCCGCACGACGCGCGAGCGAACGGCGAAGCGGAACGCTCTCTCGATAAGCGCCGCGGCGCGCATGGCGCCGACGCCGAGCGCAGCTGCGACGAGGCCGAGGCCAACGAGCGCGATATAGTCAACCGCGTAGAGCGGCGACACCTCCGGCGCAGTGATCACGTAAGGGGAGCCGATGATGGCCTTGGTGGTCAGCACAGCCACGAGGCAGGCGGCGAAGACCGGCCCCGCGTTTGCCAGCGAATAGGCGCCGATGATGAGTTCGAACGCGTAGAAGGCGCCGGTCAGCGGCGCGCCGAACGCCGCCGCGATCGCGCCGCCCGCTCCGCAGCCGACCAGCATGCGCAGATCCTGTCTGCGCAGGTGCAGGTCCAGTCCCAGCTTCGAGGCGATGCCGGCGCCGATCTGCGCATACCCGGCCTCGAGCCCGACCGACGCGCCTGCGCCGTTGGACATGACGGTCTGCAGGGCGACGAGGGCGCTTTCGCCGAGCGACATCCGTCCGCCGCGCAACGCATTGGCTTCGACAGGATCGACCGCGGGCGGCAGTTTCTTTTTCGCGCGCCAGGCGTCGATCGCTCCAAGCGCAAGACCCGACAGCATGGGCGCCGCGAAGGCCGAGAGCGGAGGCACACGCTCGGCCGCGCTGAGGTGGACGTCGAAGGGGATGCCAAAAATGACGGTATGCGCGAAGTTGACGATCGACGTCATGAGGCTGACGCACAAGCCGGCCAGCGCGCCGATCGCGATCGCAACCGCCACGAGCCCCAGTTCGGTCGCGCGCAGCCGGACCCGCGACCTTGCGACGGCGGCGAGCGCGCGGCGCTGAAGCTTTTTGACGCTGAACGCCATGGCGGACTTATGCAGGGGAGGCGATCCGAAGCCAAGGCCGGGCGTCACCGGTCCGCGAGCGCCATGTCGTCGCGGTGGATCATCTCGGCGCGTCCCGCAATCCCCAGGATATGGGCGGTATCGCGAGAGTTGCGGCCGCGGATGCGCTCGGCATGCAGGGCGTCGTAGGCGATGAGGCCCCGCCCGATCTCGGCCCCGCGCTCGTCGCGAATGGCGACGCAGTCGCCGCGCGAGAAGACGCCCTCGACGCGCGTGACCCCGGCCGGCAAGAGGCTCTTGCCGCCCGCGAGCGCGGCGGCTGCGCCGGCGTCGACGAACACGGCGCCCTTGAGTTCGAGCGAGCCGCCGATCCAGATCTTGCGCGCCGCAATCGGATTCGAGGGCGTCAGGAACCAGGTGCAGCGGCCGCCCTCCGCGACGCGTGCGATCGGATGCGCGATGCGTCCGTCCGCGATGACCATGTGGGCGCCGGCGGAGGTCGCGATCCGCGCGGCTTCGATCTTGGTGCGCATGCCCCCGCGCGACAGTTCCGAAGCCGCCCCGCCCGCCATCGCCTCGATCTCCGCCGTCACGCGCTCGATGACGGGGAGGAGCTTGGCATGGGCGTTGCGGGACGGCGGCGCGTCGTAGAGACCGGCGACGTCCGACAGCAGGATCAGCAGGTCGGCGCTCGCCATGGTCGCCACGCGCGCGGCCAGCCGGTCGTTGTCGCCGTAGCGGATTTCGCTGGTCGCGACCGTGTCGTTCTCGTTGATGATGGGGATCGCGCGCATCGCAATCAAACGGGCGAGCGTCGCGCGGGCGTTGAGGTAGCGGCGCCGCTCCTCGGTGTCGTGCAGAGTGAGGAGCACCTGGCCCGCGACGATCTCATGCGCGTGGAGCGCCTGCGACCAGGCGCTCGAGAGCGCGATCTGCCCGACCGCCGCGGACGCCTGACTGTCCTCGAGCTTCAACGCGCCCTTCGGCAGGCCCGCGACCGTTCGTCCGAGCGCAATCGCTCCCGAGGACACGACGAGCACGCTGGCTCCGCGCGCATGAAGGCTCGCGACGTCCTCGACCAGCGCCTCGAGCCAGGCCTTCTTCACCGCGCCGCGCGCCGAATCGACGAGAAGCGAGGAGCCGACCTTGACGACGATGCGGTTGAAACGATCGAGTGAGGGAACCTGAGCCAAGGGGCCGCCGACTTGCGAGGCAATATGGTCTCGCGCCCGCGAATCCGCGGAATCGCAAGCATTTTTCCGTCTAGAGCAGGCAAACGAGGATGGCAAGGCGCGCCGCCGCGCCCTGGTCCGCCCAACGTCCGCCGCGCCCGCACTGTGGAGCGGGCTGATCCTCTGTCAGGCTTCCTTCAGAACGCGGTCAGTGTGGGACGCGCACGCGCTAGACCCGCCAATCGGATGATCATCGAGTCATGCTGCCCATGCTTTAGCGCGACACCAATGTAGGCGCGCGCCAAACCTTCGTTCAATAGTGCGATTAGGTGCGAGGCTTTAATCATAGCGCTGTGATTGGCGCGACGTCTTGACCCCGGCGAGGGCGCTCATCTAAAAACGCCGCTTCCATCGGGGCCAACGATCGAACAGCGCGCGGGCGGGCGGGCCTGCTCCTGAATTTACAACAGAACTCCGCGTCGCCGAGGTTAAGGACGCAGCCATGCGCGATTTCGACGACCTGTCCGAGCGCGAAATGCTTGCCCTCGCCATCAGCAACGAGGAGGAGGACAGCCGCATCTATGCGGATTTCGCCGACGGCCTCCTTGAGAACTACCCGGCGAGCGCGAAAGTGTTCACCGAAATGGCGGGCGAAGAGAACGAACATCGCCGCAGGCTGATCGACACCTTCGCGTCCAAGTTTGGCGAGCACATTCCCCTCATTCGCCGCCAGGACATCCACGGCTATATCCCGCAGAAGCCGATCTGGCAGATTCGCCCGCTCAATCTCGAGGCGGTTCGAGCCCGCGCCCACGACATGGAGCGCGCGGCGGGGCGCTTCTACCGGCAGGCGATCACGCGCGCCGCCGACGCCTCGATTCGCAAGCTGCTCGGCGACCTCGCCGAGGTGGAGGACCGGCACGACCACCGGGTGGCGGTGTTGGAAGAGGAGGTGCTGACCCCCGGCGCCCGCCACTCGGAAGAGGAGCTCGAGCGCCGGCGCTTCGTCCTGCAGATCATCCAGCCCGGCCTCGTCGGCCTGATGGACGGCTCGGTGTCGACGCTCGCCCCGGTGTTCGCGGCGGCGTTCGCAACCCATAATCCCTGGAACGCCTTCGTGGTCGGTATCGCCGCCTCGGTCGGAGCCGGCATTTCGATGGGCTTCGCCGAGGCGCTGTCGGACGACGGCAAGCTTTCGGGCCGCGGGGCGCCGCTCCTGCGCGGCCTTGTCTGCGGGCTCATGACCTTCGGCGGCGGCATCGGCCACACCCTGCCCTACCTCATCCCGAATTTCTATACCGCGACGATCGTCGCCATTTGCGTGGTCGTCGTCGAGCTCTTGACCATCTCCTGGATCCAGTGGCGCTACATGGACGTGCCGCCGGTGTCGGCCGCCGCCAAGGTGATGATCGGCGGGGCGCTCGTGCTCGCGGCGGGCATTCTGATCGGGTCGAGCTGAAGGCGCCATATTTGCGCTTTCGCGCAAAACTAGCGACGCTTCCGCCTGAGAGATGAAGCAGGGCGGAAGTCCCGTGGAGCGGATCCAATTTTCGCCGGCGACGCGCGTGGCGCTCGTCGGCGTCCTGACTCTGCTAGCCGCGGGGACCGGCGCGGCGGCCGGACAATTCGAAAAGACCCCCTCGTACGACCCGACCGCGGTCCTCGGGGTCGCATCGGCCGGATCGAACTATGTCGTCATGAGTCCGGTTTCCTCGGACGGTATGCTGCGCCACTATACGCTGCACACGCGTTGGGGCGACTTCGATACGGTCGGGGACCAGCTGATGGCGGCGCGTGTCAAGGAGCTCCAGGCCCTCCATGCGCTCGATGAGACCAACACGACCAAGTCTTTCGGGCAGGCTCTCCTGAAGGCAGGCATGGCACCCGTAGTCTTCGCGGGGCATATGATCGTCAATCCGGTCGACACGACCCAGAACACGGTCGCCGGCGTCGGCCAGTTCGTCGGCGACATCCGCTCCGGCTTCAACAATATGGGGAAGTCTCGCGATGACACGGTCGCGAGCCTCACCGGCGAGGCGAAAGAGGAGCGGTTGATAGCAACCGGGCTCGGCGTCGACCCCTACACGGATTTCCAACCCCTCGCCTACCGGCTGAACGAACTCGCGGGCGCCGCCACCGCCGGCCATCTCGCGGTTTCGGGTGCGATGTCGGCCGTGCCCGGCGTGGCGGGCCTAGTCGTATCGAACACCTCGACCGTCGGCGAACTCGGCGAAAACATCGACGATTACGATGACGCCCAGCTCATGGACATGAACCGCGACAAGCTTGCACGGCTCGGGGTCGACGGCGCGACCGCGGACAGTCTCTTCGCCAACCGCAACTACACGCCGGTCGACATAACCGCCATGGTCGCGGCGCTCGGGAGCATCGGCGCCGCGAAGGACCTCGACGCCATGGTGCGGGGCGCGGCCGCCGCCGACAGCCGCGCGACCGCCTTCTTCGTGCGCCGCCGGGTCGAACTGACCGCGGCCTGGCAGAAGAGCCACAGATCCATCGTCGCCTTCGTCCGCAACGACAGCCTGCGCTTTCCACTCTGCCAGACGGCGGATGGCGCGATCGTCGGCGTCTATCCGATCGACATCCTGTCCTGGACGCCGGAGACGGCTCGCTCGATCGAGGCGATGACGGCGGAGGCGCGGCGCGACGGCGCGACTGCGAAGACGCTCGTCATCAGCGGAACCGCGACGCCGCTCGCCAGGACCAATCTCGCGGCGCAAGGCTGGGCCTTGCAGGACCGGGCGAAGTTCTAAGGCCTTGCGCTCAGGACGCGTGCGATCCGGTGAACGGCACGAACGGAATGATCGCCCCGCCGTAGATGTCGGAGCGCGCGACGGAGACGCTCCCGTCGGGCGCGCGCCGCTTGACCGCCTTGATCACGTGCTGCGCGCCGGGCGGTCCGACCGGAATGACGATGATCCCATCCGGCGTCAGTTGCTGCAAGAGCGGCGGCGGGATGTGGTCGATGCCGCAGGTGACGATGATCTTATCGAACGGCGCGGCCTCCTCCCAGCCGTAATAGCCGTCGGCGTTGCGGGTGCGGATCGCGCGATATTCGCTGTAGCCCTCCGCGATCAGCCGGTCGTAGAGCGCGCGCGTGCGCTTGGCCAGAGGCGGGATGATCTCGATCGAGAACACGTTCGGCGTCAGGTTCGAGAGATAGGCCGACTGGTAGCCGGAGCCGGTGCCGATCTCGAGCACCCGGTCGGCGCGCCTGACCATGAGCGTATTCGTCATCCGGGCGACGGTGTGGGGACCCGTGATCGTCACGCCGAAGCCGATATTCAGGTGATGCCATTCGTAGGCGCGGTCGAGGTTCTCCGCCGTCACGAAGTCTTCGCGCGGCGTCATGAGAAACGCGCGAAGGTCGGCCTCGTCCCAGACGTCGTGATGGGCGATGAGCTGCTGCAGCCGGTCCCAGCGCTGACCGAGGAATTTCGGATCCTCGCCGCGGTTCTTCACCATCCAGGCGACGAAGGTGTCGCGGCTCTCGCGCGGGGGCGAGGCGTTCCAGTCATAGGGGACCGGGACGCGGGCGCGCGCGGAGCCGGCGGCCAAGGCGGCGGCCGCGCCGCCGGCCCAGGTCAGGAACGCCCGTCGTCCCTCATCGAACCTCATCGGAGCCTATGGGGCGCGAAAGACGAGACTTAAGTCAAGGGCGGGAACGCCGGACTCGCTATTTCGCAAGCCGGACTCGCTATTTCGCAAGATTGTCGACGCCTGCCTTGTAGATGCCGTCAATGACCTTCTTGGCGTCAGCGTCGCTTGCGCCCTTGGCGTCGTATTTGCCGATCCAGACAATTGCCGAGCCTGCGCCGGCCGATTGCACGGAAATCGTCGAGTGGTAGTTGGCGACCGGAAGCGGGCCGCTGATGATGGTGTAAGAATAAGATCGCGCCGCGTCGTCACGAGCTTCCAATTGTTCGACGACGACGGCGCCCTCGGTGGTCGTGAGCGTTCGTGTCTTGCCGTCCGCGGACAAGGCGCAAGTCACTCCCGGAAGCCAATGCCCGATGCCGCAAAAATCTCCGACTTTCGCCCACACGGCGTCTGCGGAGGACGCGGACTTGGCCGCGTAGCTCAATTCGACCGCGAACGCAGCAAGCGACGATGACCCAAGCAGGGCGCCAGCGAAAACAACAGCAAGAGCTTTTTTCATGAGCGAATTCCTCCCGGGGGTTCCGCGCGTATTTGGCGCGGATTGGCATTCATAGCGCCAAAGGCCGCAAAGAACATCCCTCTTTGGCGTTTGCCTGGGTTCTCGGTTGCGGCGCTCGAGCGCGGCCGCAGCAACATGTTGCAGAAAGATTTGCCGGCCCAGCGGCCTTGCCCTATCTCAATGTTTCTCTCGCTCCTGAAGACGCGCCCATGATCAGGAAAGCCGTCCCCGCCCTCGCGCTCCTCGCCGCAGGCGCCGCCCGCGCCGACGGCGCGAACAATCCGGCCTATTGGGGCAGCCCTTCGGTCGAGGGCGGCAAATGCTGCGCGATGCTCGCCGAGGTGCGGCTGAACATCGACCGCATCGACCGCGCCATCATCGGCCTCATGGCCGAGCGGGGGAAATACGTCGCTGAAGCCGGGCGCTTCAAGAAGGACCCAGCCGCCGTCAGCGACCCGGCTCGCGTCGACTCGATCATCGCGCGCGTGCGGGCGGAAGCGGAGCGCCAAGGGCTCGACCCCGCCGTCGCCGAAACGACCTACCGCGCCATGATCGCTGCGTTCGAGGACTACGAGCGGGCTGAATGGGTCAAGCGGCACGGAACGGACAAGCCGGCAAAGTAAGGCGCCTGAGAGAAGGCCGACGCCATCGACCGCCTTTGCCCTTGGCCGGCGCGGCCCGTCATCCCCGCGTCTTCAGGAACGCGGCGAAGGCGTTGAGCGTCGCCTGGGAAACGTAATGTTCGATGCCCTCGGCGTCGGCTTCCGCCGCTTCGCGAGGCGCGCCGATCGCGATGAGGAGGTCGACGACGAGGCGATGGCGCCGGCGCGAGCGCTCGGCCATCGCCTCTCCGGCTTGCGTCAGGAACACGCCGCGATAGAGCCGCGAGACGGCGAGCCCCTCGCGTTTGAGGCGGGCGATCGTCTTGCTCGCGGTCGGATGGGCGACGCCGAGATGATTGGCGATGTCGGTTATGCGCGCTTCGCCGTTGGCGGCGTGCAGATCCGCGATGAGCTCAGTGTAGTCTTCGAGGATCGAGGTCGCGCGCGCCTCGCGCGCCTTGCCGAAACGGCGCGCGTGATTGGGCGCCGTCTCGCACTTGGCCGCGCTCATTCGGCCCCCATCCGCAGGTCTTTTCATCGGCTACAGGCTTTACGCTCGCGGGCGAGTCGAGGCAATTCGGCTTCGTGGAGGGCGCCGCGACGATGCGCTACTCCCGGCCCAGCACTTCGCGCACGCGCCGGACAAGTTCGGCCTCGGGAACTGAGAACTGGGCGCGCTGGCGGAGCTCCAGATAGTCGGCGCGGTCCTTGGTCGCCTTGGCGAGATCCGCGCCGAGCCTGAGGTCGCGGATCGTGACCTGCGGGCCGCCCGGCGCGTCCCGCTCGTTCGAGCCCTGGATGACGGCGACGCGGCTCATGCGCTTGTCGGCGTATTTGAGCTGCGCGTTCATGCCGCCCGAGCCCAGATAGAGTTCGGCCGCGACTCCTGCCGCGCGCAGCGATGCGACGAGGCGCTGGTAATTCGCCATCGATTTTTCGTCGCGGTCGAGGGCGAGCACCACGACCGGGCCCGGCGCCTCTGCCGCGGCGACGATCGGGCTCTTGATTGCGTGCAGCGCCGCGAGGAGCCGCGAGACGCCGATGGAAAAGCCGGTCGCCGGGACCGGTTCGGGGCGGAAGCGCGCGACGAGGCCGTCATAGCGCCCGCCGCCGCCGACCGAGCCGAAGCGGATTGGCTTGCCGTCTTCGCCCGGCGTGTCGAAGGTCAGCTCCGCTTCGAAAACTGGGCCGGTGTAATACTCGAGCCCACGCACGACGGATCGGTCGATCAGAACACGGTCTTCGCCGTATCCAGCCGCGCGCACGAGGTCCGCAATGCCTCGGAGTTCATTGAGACCTTCCGCGCCAGTCGGCCCCAGCTCCACATGCTTCTCAAGCCAGTCCAGGCGTTCAGAATTCGTACTCGCGCTTTGCAAGAGCGGGTCCGATTCGTAGCCCCTGTGGACCTCGGAAGAGAATCCAAGGAATCGAAGAACATTGTCCGCTTGGGCGACGTCCAGTCCCGCCCCTGGTGTGAAATCGCCGCTCTCGTCCTTTCGCCCGGCGCCCAATAGCGCGCGCACTCCCGCAGGGCCGAGCCGGTCGAACTTATCGATCGCGCGCATCACAACGAGCCGGCGGCCGGCGTTCTCCGGCCCGCCGAGCCCGATCGCCTCCATCACCCCGTCGAGCACCTTGCGGTTGTTGACCTTGATGACGTATTGCGCTTTTAGCCCCAGCTCTTCGAGGCAGTCGGCCGCCATCATGCACATTTCCGCATCCGCGGCAGGCGAGGCCGAGCCGACCGTGTCGGCGTCGAATTGCATGAACTGCCGGTAGCGCCCCGGTCCCGGCTTCTCGTTGCGGAACACCCAGCCCGCGCGATAGCTGCGATAGGGCTTCGGCAGCCTGTCGTAGTTCTCGGCGAAGTAGCGGGCGAGCGGCGCGGTCAGGTCGTAGCGCAGCGAGAGCCACTGCTCGTCGTCGTCCTTGAACGAGAACACGCCCTCGTTCGGCCGGTCCTGGTCGGGCAAAAACTTGCCGAGCGCATCGGTGTACTCGATGAACGGCGTCTCGACCGCCTCGAAGCCGTAGAGCCGATAGACGTCGCGGATCTTCGCCATCATCGCTTCGGCCGCCGCAATGTCGGCGGCGTTGCGGTCGACGAGCCCGCGCGGCAGCGCGGCGCGGACGCGGTTTTGAGCGTCGATTTCGGTCATTGCGGTTCCATTTGCGACGCGATCCTCTAGAAGAGATTCGCGGTGATGTTGATGGTGAGCGCCAGAATGATGGCGTTGAAGAAGAACCCGACCACCCCCTGGATCACGACGATCCGCCGCATCCGCTTCGAGGTGACGTTGACGTCGGAGGAGGCGAAGGTGCAGCCGATGACGAAGGCCTGGTAGAAAAATTCCGTCCAGTTCGGCTGAGCGCCGCCTGGAAACTCGAGGCCGCCGTGGACTCCGCCCGACAGGGGCGCGAAATAGACGCCCGCGTAGTGCAAGGCGAACATCACCTGCAGGAAGGTCCAGGCGCTGAGGACTGTCGCGCCCACCAGCGCCAGATGTCCCGCCTTGGCGAGGCCCGCCATCTCCTTGACGGGGCCGAGCTCCCAGATGATCGCCGCCAGCGCCGCGCAGGAGGCGAAAATCCCGAGGAGGACCAACACCCACTGGTTCTCGTCTTCCGGCCTCGCCTGGACGCGCGCATCCCGTTTCGGGTCCGAAACCATGACGACGATCATGACCAGAAAGGCCCAGGCGCCGACGTTCCAGGCGATCAGCAGGCGCGTCGCCTCGCGAAAACCGGCCGGAACGAGAAAATAGGCGACGACCATCAGCGCCGCTCCGGCGATGAGGCGCGGACGATGGGCGATAGCCGCAAGAGCGCCAATGGTCATAGCCCGAGTCTTGCGCGCCGCGCTCACGATTGCGAATGCCGTCCAAAGCCAAACGGCGCCTGCCTTGCCCGACCGGGCGCGGGGGGTCAAGCTGAGCGCCTGGTTGGCGCAGCGTCGATAGAACCGGGAAGCCAATGAAACCGATTTCAGTCCGGGTCAAAGGCCGGGTCGCCATCGTGACGATCGAGCGGCCCGAGCGGCGCAACGCAGTCGATCTTGCAACCGCGCGGGCGCTGTACGAGGCGTTCAAGCGCTTCGACGCCGATGAAAGCTCGGACGTCGCCGTCTTGACGGGCGCCGGCGGCGCGTTCTGCGCCGGCGCCGACCTCAAGGCGCTGGCCGAGGGCGAGACGCGCCCGGTCGAGCCGGACGGCGATTTCGCGCCGATGGGCCCGACGCGGCTCATGCTTGGAAAGCCGGCGATCGCGGCGGTCGAGGGGCCGGCGGTCGCAGGCGGCATGGAGCTCGCGCTCTGGTGCGACATGAGGATCGCGGCGCGCTCGGCGGTGTTCGGCTTCTTCAACCGCCGCTTCGGCGTGCCGCTCATCGACATGGGCACGATCCGCCTGCCGCGCATCGTCGGTGAGGCGCGCGCGCTCGAACTGATCCTGACAGGCCGCGCGGTCGGCGCCGACGAGGCGCTCCGGATCGGCCTCGTCAACGAACTGACGGAGGATGGCTCGGCGCTCGCGCGGGCGCTGGCGCTGGCGCGGACGCTCTGCGGATTCCCGCAAGCCGCGATGCGCAACGACCGCCTGTCGGCGCTCGAGCAGTGGGGCCTCGACCGGCCGGCGGCGATCGCCAACGAGGTCGCGCGCGGCCTGGCGACGATCGCCAGCGGCGAGGCGAGCGCAGGGTCAGCGCGTTTCGCGGGCGGCGCGGGCCGCCACGGCGGCTTTGCTCCTGACAATTCTTAGCCGCTCCTTCGTTCACAATTTGACTCGAGGCGCCATTTCTTCGACCAAGTCTTCCGCTCGAAAGCAAGGGTTAGGCCCATGACTTCGGACTCCGGCGACGACGAGGACGCCGCCCTTCGCGCGCGGCTCAAAAAGCTGTCGGGCGACCTGAAAGCGCGGACCCCGCAGCCGCCCCCTGCGCCCGCGCCCGCCCCGTCGCGGTCCAACGACACGGGATCGGCGATGTCGCTGGCCATGCGCGCCGGCAGCGAGTTCATTTCCGCGATCCTTGTCGGCGCGGCGATCGGCTGGGGCCTCGACAAGCTCCTGCACACGAACCCGGCGTTTCTCATCGTGTTTTTCATGCTCGGGGTCGCTGCGGGGGTCTGGAACGTGATCCGCCTGACTTCGCCGAAAGGCGTGGCTTCTGGACACAATTCGCCCTTGTCTCCCGCGAAAGCCGCAGATAAAGACGTGCGGCGCTCGGCTCCGGGGGCAGAGCAAACCGGCCCGAACGTGGCGGACGACGACGAGGATTAGGCGAAGTGGCGACCGAATCAGGGCCGACGATCCATCCGACCGAGCAGTTCTCCATTCATCCGCTCGTCCCGATCCACATCGCGGGCTTTGATATCTCGCTGACCAATTCAGGCCTCTTCATGCTGCTCGCGGTCGCGCTGGCCTGTCTCATGGCGGCGGTCGCGGCGAGAGGGGGCTCCGGCGTGCCAAGCCGGATGCAGGCGCTCGGCGAGATGGCCTACGAATTCACCGCCGGCATGATCCGATCCGCTACGGGCGAAGCCGGAATGCGATTTTTTCCCTTCGTCTTCAGCATCTTCTTCTTCATTCTGATCTGCAACCTCTTGGGCTTCATCCCCTATTCGTATACGGTGACGAGCCAGATCGTCATCACCGCGGCCCTCGCCCTCCTCGTCTTCCTGACCGTCGTGATCATCGGGATCAAGGAGCACGGAACGCACTTCTTCGGCGTGTTCGTTCCTCCCGGCGTGCCGATCTATATCCTGCCGCTCGTCGTAGCGATCGAGGTGGTCTCCTTTCTGTCGCGCCCGGTCAGCCACTCGGTCCGTCTTTTCGCCAACATGCTGGCCGGGCACATCACGCTCTACGTGTTCGGCAGCTTCGTCATCATGCTACTCGGCGCCGGCGCCGCCATGAAAGTCTTCGCGGTCCTGCCCTTCGCCATGACGGTCGGGATGGACGCCCTCGAATTGCTCGTCGCGTTCCTGCAGGCATACGTGTTCGCCATGTTGACCTGCATGTATCTCAACGACGCGCTTCACCCCGGCGGTCACTGACTTCCGATCCCACGCTGTATGATCTTCAGGAAATTCATAGGAGCACCGAATGGAACCGCATGAACTCGCCATCGCCGCCAAGTACGTCGGCGCGGGTCTCGCCGCCATCGGGACCGGCGCGGCCGGCATCGGCGTCGGTACGCTGTTCGGGCAGTTCCTAAACGGCGCGTTGCGCAATCCGTCCGCGGTCGACGGCCAGTTCGGCCGCCTGATCTTCGGCTTCGCGGTGACGGAGGCGCTCGGCATCTTCGCGCTGCTGATCTCCTTCCTGCTCTTGTTCGCCGTCTAAGGCGCTTTAGAGACGGCTCATCGTTCCTGAAGGTCCCGCGATGGCTCAGTCGGCGACAACACAGACGGAAGTCGGTCACGAGGGCGGAGGCAACACGGCTTTCCCGCCTTTCGACTCCAGCACGTTTCCGGCGCAGTTGGTCTGGTTCTTCATCGCGTTCGGGTTCCTCTACTGGTACATGTCGACGCGCGCGCTGCCGCAGATCGGCAAGGTGATCGAGAACCGGAGGGCGCGCATCGCGCGCGACCTCGACGACGCGACCGCGATGCAGCAGAAGGCGGACGCCGCCGCGGCGGCGCACGAAACGATGCTCGCCGACGCGCGCGCAAAGGCTCAAGCCCTCGCGCAGGCCGCGCGTGATCGCGCCTCCGCCGAAGCGGAAGCCAAGCGCAAGGCCCTGGAAGGCCAGCTTGCCGAACGACTCGCCGCCGCCGAGCGGCAGATCGATGCGACCCGCGCCCAGGCGATGACCAATGTCTCCGATATCGCCCGCGATGCCGCCGGCGCAATCGTCGAACGCCTCGGCGGGCGGCCCCCCGATCCGGCTGCCGTCGCCGCAGCTGTCGACTCGGTCAAGCCGTAACGGGAGACGCGCGATGGGACTCGACCCCGAATTCTTCGTTCTTCTCGGTTTTCTGACCTTCGTCGGCATCCTGATCTACTTCGGCGCGCACCGCGCCGTCCTGAAGGGACTCGACGCGCGCGGCCAGGCGATCCAGGCCGAACTCGATGAGGCCGCGAAGCTGCGCGAGGAGGCGACCGCGCTCATGGCGAGCTTCGAGAAGAAAAGCGCCGAGGCCGAGGCCAACGCCGCGGCGATCATGGCCGGGGCCCGCGCCCAGGCCGAAGAGCTCGCCAAGGACGCCGCGGAACGCCTGAACGAGTTCATCGCCCGGCGGACCAGGCAGGCCGAGGCGAAGATCGCTTTCGCGGAGGCCCAGGCCGCCGCCGACGTGCGCGCCGCCGCGGCCGACCGGGCCGCGAAGGCCGCGGAGGTCGTGCTGCGTGACCAGATGCAGACCGGCGGCGCCGATCTCGTCTCGCGCGAAATCACTGGCCTGAAGGATCGTCTGAACTGAGCCGCCTGGGCGCCCGCGACAGGCGGCGCGATTTCGCAAGATGCGTGGCCCGCCCTTGATTTGCCGTCCGCTGGGCCGCATTGTCTTTAGGACAGGGATGGCGAGCGGCCTTGAGGTCGGCCCGCTCCCCCGTGTCCGTCGTTAAAGAGGGGGCGATCAGACATGGTTCGCACGATCGTGGTTTTGCTGGCGCTTCTCGGCTCGCTGTCGCTGGCCCGGGCCCAGAGTGGTCCCGCGGACATAACGCTGTACGAAACTCCGTCGGAAGCGCGTTGGGCGCCCTTCTTCGGCGACCTGCCCAAATGCGAGGACTCGTGGGTCCTGTACACGATCATGAATCGGTTCGCCGAAACCGAGAATACTTACTGGGGCGGCGTGCATGCGATCGGGGGGCTCGGGCTGATGCGCGAAATCGGCTTTCGCTCCAACGGACTCTCCTACATTCCCCGGCGCTATTGCGTAGCACGCGCCGCGATGGTCGATCCTCGCACAGGCTTGCCCGACCGAACGAAGCTGCGAACGGTCGTCTATACGGTCACGGCGAATGAGGGCATCCTTGGAATCTACTGGGGCGTGGAGTGGTGCGTCGTCGGTCTCGATCGCATGCGCGCTTACGCTCCCGATTGCCTGGTGCTGCGTCCGATCCTCGAACGATGGATCGGCGAGTACAAGGCGGTCGGCGAATTGTATGCTGTTAAGGCTCGCTACTGAAGCCAGCGATCAGGATTGGCCCTCATGATGACGCGGCGCCTGCGCACATTCGTCGCGAGCGCCGTGGCGCTTCTCGGCCTGACGGTCGCCGGGACGGCGCAGAACCTGCCGCCGGCCGCGACGGCGCCGTTCGACTTCTATGTGATGACCCTCTCCTGGTCGCCAGGCTTCTGCGACCTCGGCGGAGAGGAGAAGTCGCCCCAGCAATGCGCGACGGGCGTCGGCGACGGTTTCGTGGTCCACGGTCTCTGGCCCGACAACCGCGCGAGCGCGGATCCGGCGGACTGCGATTCCAGCAAAGCCGTGTCGCCCGCCGATCTCGCCGCGGCGAGCGGTCTCTATCCTTCCGACAATCTCGCCGAGCACGAGTATGCGAAGCACGGAACTTGCACGGGCTTGAGCGCGGCGGATTACTTCGCCGACGTCCGCTACGTTCGCGACCAGCTCAATATCCCGGCGATGTTCAAGTCTCCGCACGAGCGGCGGCAGGTCTCGCCCAGAGACATCGAGCAGGCGTTCATCGCGGCGAACGCCAATCTCAGCCCCGAGAACATGGCCGTCACCTGCGCGCGAGGCGAGCTCGTCGACGTGCGCTTTTGCCTTTCAAGGGACCTCAAGGCCTTCGTGAACTGCCCCAAGGTCGCCGGGCACACGTGCCACCGCCGTTCGATCGCCATCGCGCCTTTGCGCTGACGAGCTTGGAGCTCCCGCGCTGGCCGGCCAGGCCGCCGAGATGAACTACCGCCGTGGGTTCCACGCCGGCAATTTCGCCGACGTCATGAAGCACCTCGTCCTCGCGCGCATCCTCGTTCATCTCAAGCAGAAGCCCGCGCCGTTCCGCTTCATCGACACCCACGCCGGCGCAGGCCGCTACGATCTAACGAGCATCGAGGCGACGCGCTCGCCGGAGTGGAGGGAGGGAGTCGCGCGGCTCCTCACAGCGTCGCCCCCAGCGCCGATCGCGCGTCTCATCGCGCCTTATCTCGAGGCCATTGGCCCGCACGACGCGTCGGGCATGCCCTTGTCCTACCCCGGCTCGCCGGCCATCGCGCAGGCGCTCATGCGCCCGCAGGACCGCATCGCGCTCTGCGAGGCGCACCCCGAGGAGCGCGACAAGCTGATCGCCGCGCTCGGACGGGACGCGCGTCTCAGCATCGTCGGCACGGACGGCTATGTGGCGCTCAACGCCTATGTTCCGCCAAAAGAGCGTCGCGGCCTCGTTCTGATCGACCCGTCGTACGAGGCGTCCGACGAGGGCGAAGCCGTCGAGCGCGCGCTCGAACGCGCGATCCGCAAATGGCCGGCCGGCGTCTATGCCGCGTGGCGGCCGATCCGGGAGATCGCGGCCGACGCGCGGTTCCTCAATTCCGTCGCCGCGCTCGGCGCGCCGAACATTCTGCGGCTCGAGATCGACGTCGGCTCTGGGCCGATCGGCGCGCACGGCCAGCAGCCGCTGTCACGCGCGGGGCTTCTCGTCGTCAACCCGCCGCACACGCTCTACGACGAGGCGCGCCTGGCCCTGCCCTGGCTGGCGGGGGTTCTTGCCCGCGGGGATAAGGGAAGGCACGTCTGCGAATGGCTTACCAAGCCGACTTGAGCGCCTCGCCTTGCCGGGGGACCGCACATCGGTTTATATGTGAACGAAATCCCTTGGGGAGCCCAATGGCGCTGCCGAACATTCTCAGAGATAAACTCGAGCTGCCCGTCGTCGGCGCGCCGCTCTTCATCATCTCGCACCCGGCGCTCGTCATCGCGCAATGCAAAGCGGGAATTGTCGGCGCGTTCCCTGCGCTCAACGCGCGGCCGATCTCGCAGCTCGACGAGTGGCTGCACGAGATCACCGAAGCGCTCGCGGCGCACGACCGCGCTCACCCCAAGAAGCCCGCCGCGCCGTTCGCCGTCAACCAGATCGTGCACAAGTCGAACGCGCGCCTCGAAGAGGACATGGGCCTGACCGTCAAGTGGAAGGCGCCGATCGTCATCACCTCGCTCGGCGCGCGAGAGGACGTCAACGCCGCAGTGCATGGCTACGGGGGGATCACGCTGCACGACATCATCAACGACCGTTTCGCCCGCAAAGCGGTCGAGAAGGGCGCGGACGGACTGATCGCGGTCGCCGCAGGCGCCGGCGGTCACGCCGGATCGCTGTCGCCCTTCGCGCTGATCCACGACATCCGGGCATGGTTCGACGGTCCGCTCTTGCTCTCGGGCGCGATCGCCACGGGACGGGCGATTCTCGCCGCGCAGGCGATGGGCGCCGATCTCGCCTACATCGGCTCGGCCTTCATCGCGACGGAGGAAGCGCGCGCGAACGAGGCCTACAAGCAGGCGATCGTCGAAGGCGACGCGTCGGCGATCGTCGGCTCGAGCCTCTTCACCGGCATCTTCGGCAACTATCTCAAGCCCTCGATCGTCAATGCGGGCCTCGACCCCGACAACTTGCCGCAAGGCGATGCGAAAACGATGAACTTCAGCTCGCGCGGCGCCTCGGACGCGAAGGTCTGGCGCGACATCTGGGGCAGCGGCCAGGGCATCGGCGCCGTCAAGGCGGTGCACCCGGCCGCGGAACTCGTCGCGCGCCTCAAGCGCGAATACGCGGAAGCAAAGAAGCGCATCTGCGGTTGGAATTGAGCGGCGACTCGCGGCGTTGTCGAGACGCGACTGGGACGGCCTTTTCCACTGTCACAATCAAGCTCCGTCCACCACGCTCGTGAACAAAGTGTATAGCGGGGACAATTGCGGGCGCCGTCACTCCCGCCGTTGGGGAGGCGGGCAAATCGCGCTAGACAGCCTGCGGGATCGAAGCGCCTGTCACAAAGAGGACGACGGCCTTGCGCGCGAGTCTTGTCGCGCTGGGCTGGCGCGTCGCATGATGGGCTGCGATTCGCGTCACTAGCGTCCGCGTTTCATCCTCCAATGACGAAAGACGCGCCGCAAACCCATGGCGACCATCGAGCAATTCGCGCAACGCCAAACGGCGCAGCCGTCGGAGCGAGCCTACCGCACGCCGCCGCACAATCTCGAGGCCGAGCAGGCGCTGCTCGGCGCACTCCTCATCAACAACGACGCCTTCGACCGCGTCTCGGATTTTTTGAAAAGCGAGCATTTCGTCGAGGAAATCCATCGCCGCATCTTCGAGATCGCCGGCTCGATGATTCGCGCCGGCAAGCTCGCGACGCCCGTCACGCTGAAGACCTTTCTCGGCGAGCACGATCTCGGCGGCGTCACCGTGCCGCAATACCTTGCGCGGCTCGCGAGCGAGGCGACGACCGTCATCAACGCCTATGACTACGGGCGCAGCATTTACGATCTCGCCTTGCGCCGCGAGCTCATCTCGATCGGCGAGGACGTCGTCAACGTCGCCTTTGACGCGCCGGTCGATTCGAGCCCGCGCGACCAGATCGAGGAGGCGGAGCGGCGCCTCTATCAGATCGCCGAGACCGGCCGCTACGACGGCGGTTTCCAGCGCTTTTCCGATGCGCTCAAGATCGCCGTCGACATGGCGGCAAGAGCCTATGAGCGCGAAGGGTCGCTCTCCGGCATCGCGACCGGCCTCACCGATCTCGACCGTTACATGGGCGGCTTGCAGGCCTCCGACCTCGTCATTCTCGCCGGCCGTCCCGGCATGGGCAAGACGGCGCTCGCCACCAACATCGCCTTCAACATCGCCAAGGTCTATCAGAGCCGGACGCGCGCCGACGGGACGCTGGAGACCGCGAACGGCGGCGTCGTCGGCTTCTTCTCGCTCGAAATGTCGGCCGAGCAATTGGCGACGCGCATCATCGCCGAGCAGTCGGGCGTCGCCTCCAACAGGATCCGTCGCGGCGACATCGCCGAGAGCGATTTCCGCCGGGTCGCGGACGCGGTCACCGAGATGCAGCAGATCCCGTTCTACATCGACCAGACCGGCGGCATTTCGATCGCCCAGCTCACGGCCCGCGCACGGCGGCTGAAGCGCCAGAAGGGGCTCGACCTCATCGTCGTCGATTATCTGCAGCTCCTCTCCGGCTCGAAGGCGCGCAGCGATAGCCGGGTTCAGGAACTGACCGAAATCACGACGGGGCTGAAGGCGCTGGCGAAGGAGCTCGCCGTGCCGATCCTCGCCTTGTCGCAGCTGTCGCGTCAGGTCGAGCAGCGCGACGACAAGCGCCCCCAGCTCTCGGACCTGCGCGAATCCGGCTCGATCGAACAGGACGCCGACGTGGTGCTGTTCGTCTTCCGCGAGGAGTATTACCTCAAGAACAAGGAGCCGCGCCCCGGCACCGAGGAGCACATCGCCTGGATGACGCAAATGGAGAGCGCACATGGCCGGGCGGAGGTGATCATCGGCAAGCAGCGCCACGGACCGACGGGCACGATCGAGCTGCAGTTCGACGCCGAGGTCACCCGGTTCAGTTCGCTCGCGCGAGAAGACACGCTCCCGGAAATCCGCTAGAAGGCCGATCGGACCTGACAATGTCGCAATCGTCGCGCTAAAGACCGGCGATCCGATCCTGGCCCGCGTGGGGCCGCCCGTGCGCGCCGCAAACGGAGTTGTTCCATGAGACTGACAGCCGCCCTCGGCTTCGCCGCCGCCCTCGCCGGCGCCGCCTTTTGCGCCGCCCTCCCCGCCCGCGGTGACGAGTTCACCCCGGCGCAGAAGCAGGAGCTCGGCGCATTCATTCACGACTATCTCGTCAAGAATCCCGATGTTCTGCGCGAGGCGATCGAAGCGCTCGACAGGAAGGACAAGGCGACGGCGGACGAGGAACGGCAGAAGGTCGTCGCGACCGAGGCCGGCCCCCTCTTCAGCTCGAAATACCAGGCGACGATCGGCAACCCGAAGGCCACGGCGACGCTGGTCGAATTCTTCGACTACAATTGCCACTACTGCAAGGGCGCGCTGCCCGACATCGCCAAGCTAATCAAGGACGATTCGAACCTCAAGCTGGTCTTGAAGGACTTCCCGGTGCTTGGACCGGGCTCGGTCGAGGCCGCGAAGGTCGCAAGCGCGGCGCGCAACCAATTGCCCGGCGACAGGTTCTGGGCCTTCCATTCGAAACTGCTCGCGACCCACGGGCCGGTCGGCAAGGCTGAGGCGCTCGCCGTCGCCAAGGAGCTCGGGCTGGACATGGACAGGCTCGCCAAGGACATGGAGAACCCCGACATCAAAACCGGGCTTGACGAGACCATGAAGCTCGCCGACGCGCTGCAGATCAACGGCACGCCGACGTTCGTCGTCGGACAGGATGTGGTCGTCGGGGCGGTCGGTTACGATCAGCTCAAGGACAAGATCGATTCGGTCCACAAGTGCGGGCGCGCGACCTGCTGAAGGCCGCGAAAGGCATAGCTCTTGGAAGGCGCCGCATCAAACGGCCCATGATCGCCGCTGTCCGGCGTAATGTCTTCATGATTGGCGAGGTTCGTCGGTGACCGCAATCCAGGCGATCGTCATGGCCGTGCTGCAGGGCGTGACGGAGCTTTTTCCGATCAGCAGCCTCGGCCATGCGGTTATCCTGCCGCGCCTCTTGAACTGGGGAGTCGACCTCAGGGCGCCGGACTGGCTCGCATATCTTGTCGTCATGCACCTGGGCACAGCGATCGCGCTCCTCATCTACTTTTGGCGCGACTGGTTCAATTTCGCCCTGTCGCTCTTGGGGCTGTCGGGCGCGCGCTCCGCGGCGGATCGTCGCGTGTTCTTCTATGTCGTCCTGGCGACGATCCCGGCGGTGCTGGTCGGCTCGGTGTTCCGCAAGATCATCGGCGACGCCTTCGCAACGCCGACGATCGCCGCGGTTTTTCTCATCGTCAACGGGCTCGTGCTCTATTTCGGCGACCGGATCGGCGGCGAGTCGATCGGCAAGCTCGACCAGCTCAACTGGAAAGGCGCGCTCGCGGTCGGCGTCGCGCAATGCTTTGCGCTGATTCCCGGCATTTCGCGCTCCGGCATAACGATCGTGGCGGGCGTCGTCGCCGGCTTGCGCCACGAGGAGTCGGCGCGCTTCTCGTTCCTGATGGGGACGCCGATCATTCTGGCCGCCAATGTCTACGAGGCGCCGAAGCTCTTGAAGCAAGGCGCGACCCTGGGGCCGATGGCGGTCCTTTCCGGCGTCGTCGCCGGAATCGTAGCCTACGCGAGCATCGTTTTTCTCATGCGCTATTTCCACAAGAACGAGTTCGAGTCCCTGACGCCTTTCGCCTACTATTGCGCGGCGGCGGGCGCGATCAGCCTCGCCGTCATCACCCTCCTCTGAGGCGACGCCAGGGGCCCTTGGCCGGCGGTCTTTCCGCGCTATATTTGCGTCGCGCGGGCGTTTGATGCGCCAGCTCGAGCCCGAGGGCGTCATGTCGACAATCGAGGTTATGCCGGGACGGCTGACCCAGGAAGAGACCGAGGACTTGCGGCGCGCGATCGCCTGCCTCGAGGGGACGAACTTCGCCAGGCGCCTGACGGACGCAATCGGACGTCCGATCGGCGCCCTCGGCGGAAGCTTGCCTCTGTCGGCGCGGCGCATGGTGGCGCACGCGAGCGAGACGGCGCTTCGCGGCGCGCTGAAGCTCGCGCTTCGCACGATCGACTTCAGGCGCTCGGCAAAGCCGGCCAATCGCGCCCACGCGCTCGCGGCCGCGGCATCGGGCGCGGTCGGCGGCGCGTTCGGGCTTGCGGCGCTGCCGGTCGAATTGCCGCTCTCGACCACGATTCTGTTGCGCTCCATCGCCGAAATCGCGCGCGAAGAAGGCGAGGATCTGAGCGCGCCGAACGCCGCGCTCGCCTGCATCGAAGTCTTCGCTCTCGGCGGCAAGGAAGAGGAAGAAGCGGCGTTCGAAAGCGGCTATTTCGCCGTCCGCGCCGCGCTCGCCAAATCCGTCAGCGACAGCGCGCGCTTCGTCGCGACCGAGGGCGTCGGCGCGCAATCGGCGCCGGTCGTCGTGCGCCTCGTTTCGCAGATCGCAGCGCGCTTCGGCGTGGTCGTCAGCGAAAAGATCGCCGCGCAGGCCGCGCCGATCCTGGGCGCGCTCGGCGGCGCCGCGGTCAACGCCGTCTTCGCCGAGCATTTCCAAACGCTTGCTCGCGGCCATTTCATCGTTCGCCGGCTCGAGCGGGCGCACGGGCCGAATCTGGTGGCGTTCGAATACCAGCGCCTGCGGGGCGAAGCCGCGCACGCCTGAACCTGACGGCGTTCTGTTACCATTGAGGCTCACCCCGCCTTCGCTCGCGATCATCCTGTCGCGGCTCGCGCCGATTTGCCGTCGCACCCCTGAGACAATGCAGAACTATCCTTGGCTTCGGGTCGGGGCGCACGCCATCATAGGAGGAACTCATCATGAATTCCCAGCACATGGTTTCCTTGCTCGCCGTCGTGACTGCGCTAGCGGCAAGCGCTGGAGCGGCTCACGCCGATCCGGTCGCGGCCAACGGTTACTCGATCAGCCTCTTCGCCTCCGGCCCCACGGGCACCAGCGCGGCGGATTCCGTCATGGTCATCGGCAATGACGTCTATGTCGGCTACGGCAACGGCGGCGCCCCGGACGGCAGCGGCGGCGCGGTGAGCACAATCGTGGAATTCAGCAGGTCGGGCCAGTTGCTGAACTCCACCACAATCACCGGTCATAATGACGGACTGCGCTATGACGCCGCGACCAATCAGATCTGGGCCTTGCAGAACGAGGACGCGAACGCCAATCTCGTCCTCATCACGCCCGGCACGCTCGCGAAGTCGGCGCCGATCTCGCTCACCTCCGTCAACCCAGGGCCCAACAACGCCAACGGCGGCGGCTTCGACGACGTTCTTTTCCAGGGCGTCAATGCTTTCATCAGCGCCTCGAATCCAGGCAAGAATCCCAATACCGATCCGGCCATTGTTTCGGCGACGGTGAGTGGAGGCTCAGTCACGACAACGCCGGCGCTCATGGGCGACGCCACCGCCACGCTGCTCAACAACAACACGACCGTGACCCTGAACCTGCAGGACCCGGACAGCCTGTCTCAGACTGTGGACGGCCGCGCCGTCCTGACCAGCCAGGGCGACGGCGAACTCGTGTTTGTGAGCAATCTCGGCCAACCGAGCCAGACGGTCGACGCCTTGCAGCTCAGCAACGCCATGGTGGACGACACCGCGTTCGGCGGCACGTCCACGATGTCCCTCCTGGTCGCGGACAAGACCACCAACGCCGTCTATAAGATCACCGGCGACTTCAATCCCAACTGGGGCTACTCCGCCGCCCAGAACTCGGCCGGCACGCTCGGCTTTATCGGCGCCTTCGACGCGGTCACCGCTCAGACCATCGGCGCAACCGGGGGCGTTCTCACTCCGATCGTCACCGGCCTGGGCAACCCCGGCGGCGAAGCTTTCCTCGCCGCGCCCGAACCCTCGACCTGGGGCTTGATCCTGGTCGGTTTCGCCGCTCTCGGCCTCGCCGGATATCGCCGGTCGAGGACAGGCGCCCCCATCATGGAGACGGCTTAAGGTCCGTCCCATCCAGAGCTTCAGCGCGACGAGCCGCCTTGCCGGCGGCGGGGCTTTTTTGGTCGGGCTTGAGCGCCTATCGCCCGCGCTCTGGACAGTTTGCGCAAGACGGGCATGATCGTCAGCTTTATGAAGCGATCAGGACCGTCAGCGGCGAAGCGACGCGACGAACGCGCTCGGACGTTCCTACCCGTCGTCCTTGCGCTCGTCGGCTTTGTGACGCCGAATTCAGACGGCCTCGCCGATCTCAAGCTGCCGCCGAAGCCGCGCGGCGATCCGCCGATGCGGATCGTCCGCGTCACGAGCTCGGACCCCGCTTGCCAGCCCAACTGCCCCGAATGGATTTCGGCCGAGGGGCGGATCATGCCGGGCTCGGCCAAGGCCTTCGACAAGGCGATCGCGGACCTCAAGGGCCGCCGCCTTCCTATCCTCATCTCGTCGCACGGCGGTTCGCTGGGCGACGCGATGGTCATGGGCTTCATCATCCGCGAGAAGGGACTGGCCGTCGCGGTCGCGCGCACCCTCATCGCCAACTGTTCGGAGCGCGCGCCGTCCTGCCAGAATGCGAAGGGGGAAGCGGCCGCCGCCGGAGCGTCCTGCGCCTCGGCCTGCCCGCTGGTCCTGGCGGGGGGCGTCGAGCGGCTTGTCGGTCCCTTGCCCCTCGTCGGCGTCCATGAGGTCACGACCCTGATCAAGGAGGTCGAGGGCTCGGAGCATCTCGCGACCGTCAAGAAAGTCTACGAGCAGGGCCCGGAGGACGCGGCTGTCCATGGCTATCTGACTGCGATGGGGATCGGGGAGCCGGTGATGGCGCTCCTCAGGAAGACGCCCGCCGCCAGCATCCGCTGGCTGAGCTTGGGCGAAATCCGGCAATCGCGTCTGGCGACGCTCGCCCTCGACGCCGCCCAGCCGATCGTGACGAGCGGCGCCAATGGCCTGAACGGGCATGCGTTCGAAGGCGACCCGCCCGCGCCCGACGTCGTCAAGGCCCGAGTTGCGGAGCCGCTCGCCACATCGGCCGGCGGGCGCGGCGTCGCGCTCGAACTGACGCTCGCCTACCGGCGCGGCGGAAACGTCGTCGAAGCGGAGCTTGCGACGCGCGACGCGAGTGCGATGAGGCCGGTCGATGCGCCGGCCGTTGGCTGGACGTTGAGGTTGACGGGGGCAGGCGGGGCGCCAATGCAATGGAAGGGCTCCGCATCAGCGCCGGCGCGCGCGGCGATACCGCGCGACCGCTTGTGCGCCTTGCTGCGGGATGGCGAGCTCGTCGCCTCTCAACCCGACAGCTCGGCGGCCGGCGGCGCGGCGCAAGGGGCTCCGGTCACGTTTGCGCTAGCCGAGACGGAAGGGCGGACCGCCCTCGCTGAGCAAGCCTGCCCCTGAGCGCTTATACCGGGAGTCATGGGGCCTGACCGACGTTCAGCCCATTTGCGCACTTCGATGTAAATTACTTGTTATAGTTGTTCAATGCACCAAGCGTTGGAGGCGGGCGGGCACCGGATTTGGATTTCCTTGGATGACCCCGTTTTGCCGCGCGAAATGCCGCCGGAGAGGAGTTGGAAAAGTTTGGATTTCCTTGGATTCTCTCGTCCGAATCGAGCCTTTTCAATGGGTTACAAGGGATTTCCCGGAAAAAATTTTTTCTCTTCCCCTCCTCGTCCTCGAGGCGGCGCCGAGGGCTTCGCGCCGGGCGAGCCTGGCCCCGAGCTTGGATCGGAGAAGATTTTTTGCGGCCATGCAGAAACCTTAGCACACATTTCGACTTTCGGAAGCAAATGTCGAGGGAATCCCCCATCAGCCAGCCGTCGACGCCGTTGTCAAAGTCTAAACTTCGTACCCGAACGGGAATGTCGCGAAAGGGCGGAGAGCGGACCTTTTTGCCCCGGATCCTGCCGTGTGACCCGATGATCCCATTGAGGCCGGGTTCCGCGCCGTTGCCTCAGTAGGCGCCGATATGGCAAGTCCGGGTCGGGATCAGTGCAAGTGCCGAGCCGGTCGCGCCGGCCCGGCCAACTGACATCAGCTCAGCCGAGCATGACATCGGCTCTGGCACTCTGGCCGGCTATTTCTCGAACCAGTATTCGCCGTCCGCGGAGGTGTGAATGCCTGTGGGTTTCGACTCGCCCTTCGCCCAATCGACGGCGACATGGTCGCGTTCGATGCCGCGAACTGTCTGATAGCGGCCGGTGCCGCCGGTCCAGGTCGCGACTGAGTCAGTCGTGGTCTTTGTCGATCCGTCAGCGGCGGCTGTGGTCTCAGTCGTCCCGGAATATTCCTGATAGATTTTCTCACCGTTTTCGAGGATCGTCACTGTGTATCCCCAAGTGTGGCCATTGCGGTCTCGGTAATCCCGATACCCGTGAGTCCAGCTCTCCTTATCCTTCAGGCCCTCGCAATTCGGCTTGGCGTTCGACCCGGCTACGCTATGAATCTCAAACACGCCGACGATATGGCCGGGCGCGTCTCCGACGTCGATATTAAGCTGTTGTGGGTACGACGTTACGTTACCGGAGCCGCCGTCGGACGACCACTTGCAGCGCTCCTGAGCCACCCCTGGTGCGGCAAGCAGCGGCACAATGAATACGGCCGGCACGGCACGGATGAACAGCGCTCGCATGGTATGACCTCCCGTGGTGAACCTGCTTGACGTTCGCTTGTGCGCCCCGCCTGGGTGATCAGGTCGGTCGAACGAGATGCGCGCGGCAACCGGACTGCTGGCATGGCGCCCCTAGACGGTAAGCCTGGCCGAGCGATTTAACAAGCTCGAATGGGCAGCGATTCCGGCCGTCCGTCGGTCGGTCCTAGCGATCAGAATCCAACACTTGGTATCCTGCCGCCACGATGAGCGGGCCCGCCGTAGCGCGTCGCAGTATCGAGCCCGACCCGATGCCCGGTCCGCTTCGCGACGCGCCGCCATCTGAGGCGGAGACGATCGAGGCGCTCGAGCTGCAGCGACCTCTGCCCGACAATGCGCTCCGCATTGTGGCGAAGGGCGAGAAGGAGGACCGCAGCCATGAGCTGCAACTGTGATCCGCATCGCCATCACGCCCACCGCCTTTCGAGGCGATAGCCGCTAGGCTCCCGCTCGGTTCTGTCGGCTTTGAGCGACGGCCGACACCAAGGGCGAGTCGCGCCTGAGTGCGGATCAGCCGGCTGGCCGGGTTGGTTGAGCGCGCAAGAAACTGTTTAATGTGTTTCATCGGTGGCGGCTGAGCGGTCCGCGCGGGCCGCAACCGCGAGTGAAGCGCGATCAGGCCTCGAAAGGTTCCATGCGGACGTCGACCCGCCGCGGTGACGGGAAGGCAATATCCATGGGTGTCCATCTCGGGCATTGACACAGGCCTCTTTCCAGTGTCTGAAATTGGATGGCGGAGCCTTGGATTTTGACTGCTCTGCAAAGCCATCTCGAAAGCCGATTGGGTGCGTGGGGCGCCCCCGGAGCAAAGTTCGCATCACGTTCCTTCAGTGATTAAGGAGGAGAAGATGCTTCACGTTCCTAGCAGTATAGCGATGTGCTTGGTCGTGACCGCCGTTTGCTTGGCTGCGGTGCCTATGGCTGCGGCGCAGACGCCAACGCCAGAGAGGACGGATGTCAAGATTTAGAATGGAGAATCAAATCGGGGCGGCCCCCCCCCGCCGCTGACGCGTCGCAGCCTGGTACCCACGCACGCCGTCGACATCCAACCCTACGTCCTGATACCCGACACCGCAGATACCCACACGATGCGGGTGGAGTCTAAATAATCGATGAGAACGGAGTTTGTCCTATGAACAAGCTCGCGATGGCTTTAGCGCTCAGCGCCTTGATCCTCCCCAAATCTCATGCGTCTGCGTGGTTCAGAATTTGTAACACGAAGGCGAACGGCGCGGACATGTATGTTACCTATGCGTATTACGAACCAAACATCACGACCATCAATTTCGAGCCCGAACGGGCAGAATTTGCAGGCTATTGCACCAGCTGGTCGGAGGTCTACCCACCGACGTACTACACAGCTTGGAGGAACACAGGCTGGTGGCATCTCAACCAGAACCAATGCGCAACGGTTTACGGTCCAGCGCTGTCGAATACGTGGGGATACATCTACGCTCAGATCAGCGACGGGACATCGTTGACCGGCGCCGACGTTCCGTTCACCGTAACCAACCCAACTTTCGCGCTGGATCAATATACCGCAGGCCCGTTCGGGTGCAAACCAAACGCGAGTTGCCCCGAGTCCAATAACGTCTATCCATGCGCTCCAACACCCACATACTGGAAAGTGAATACTCTTCCTATTCACCAGGACAGTTACCAGAATTTTACCGTTAATATTTATTGAGCCGCCATTTGCTCGGCTATCTTGGGTCATATAAGAATTAACGGTTACAGTCCTCAACCCTCGGCTCCCAACAAAAGAGTCGCGCAACCCGATTCCACGATCCAGAATTGCTCGCTCTTGGAATGGCGATGTCGCGGGGAGACCGACCCAAGCTCCATCGTTGTTCGTCGTGTGGGTCCTGAGCGACTAGGGCGGAGCACTGAAAATGACCGAGCATGAAACCGGCCATAAATCGGCCATGGATCCAGGTTGCGCGTCGGCCTGCCTCCACGGAACATCGTTGTGCCCGATAACGGCGGCCAAGACCGCGTAACCCCACTCAGGCTCCGCCGATCTCGAATAGCGGGTGGCCGCCGTCGCGGTCACCACGAACGCGACGGCGGCACTCCAGTGAGCGGGATGGTCCCCCCCACCTTTCGCTCCCAGAAGGTCGGAGTGCCGCTCGCTGAAGCAAATGGTTAGCCCGCGCTGTACGCTATGTGCTTGATACCGCGGACCGGCTTTCGATTGTTAGAACGCAACCCCCTGCATTCGCCATTTCGGAGCCAACTTGACCGAGGCCGTTTTTCGTAAGTGCGGTGGCGAAGCAGTGGGCCAAGTCGGTGAACCGCTTGCCACGCGGTTTCGAGAAGTCCTTTCTAGGGCCGCAGGGCGTAACGACCCGTCTGGCCGCCGATCTCGAATAGGGGTGGGCCGCCGCGCGGTCATCACAAAACGCGACGGCAGCGCGCCCCGCGCCCTGGGAGAAGGGCGCGGGGCGCGACCTCGCATTCGGATCCCCCGGCAACCGAAGCGTGCAAGGTCGCGCGAGGATGGCGCTTGCGGTTATGCCCGTCGATATGCAGAAATGAGGAGGGCATTCGCATTTCGCCGGCCGCCGATGATGACGCCCGCTCAGATCGCTGAGGCGCAGCGGCTGGCGCGGGGGTGGAAGCCGAAGTGACCGTGCAAAGGTCTCGGCCGGTTGACACAGATCAATGCGCGCACGCTGCAATCTGCGATGGTGGCGACGTCAGAGCGGGCCACGGCCAAAAGTCTTCGGGAGGAAGGCAGTCGCGATGACCCTCTGAAAGTAAGGTCGGAGTTGGGTCTCGCTCGCTCCGGCCTTACTTCGTTTGGAACGGGCGCTGGGGTGGCCGCCGTCGCGGTGACCGCGGCGCGTTCGATGAACGCCACCCCTAATTAGCTTGCCGCGCGTCACTCTATTGAGAGGTGTCAGGCGCAACACGGAGTTGGCTCCCGCTTCTGTGAAAATGACTCGCTCGCGACAAATGTGGGTTGATGTGACCGGTTCGCCGCCCTGTCGTGGGAACGTCCGGCATTTGCGCGAAGGGGACGGCCGGATTCGACGTCAGGACTAAACCGCTCGCGCGGTAGCTGCGGCGAGGGCAGCGCGGGAAGCTGGGTCGGACGAGGCCAGGACTGTCTCAGAATCATGGGGTTCAACCCCATGGGAGACAGGAGCTTTCGCGATGTCCGACAAGCCCATCAACCCGCTGCGTCAGCGCATGATCGACGACATGACGGCGCGTCGGTTCAAGGAGAAGGTGCAGAAGGACTACGTCCGGCACGTCAGGACCTTTACGGCCTTCCTGGGCCGGTCGCCCGATACGGCGACGAAGGAGGACCTTCGCCGCTTTCAGTTGCATCTGGCGCAGCAGCTGTAGTAGCTGGCACTTGATCTGACGGTCAGCGTCGGGAGATGGGTCGGCTCTGCCTGTCAGATATGATCAGGCTGCGATCATTTTCTCCTTCGCAAGGGGCGTCGCGTCAAGGAAGGTCTGCATTGGCGTCTTGCCGAAGCACCATCGCCCCTGATGCGGCCTTTCCTCGTTGTAGCTCTGGACCCAGGAATCGAGATCGCCCTGGAGTTCGGCGATCGATCCGTAGATCTTCTTGCGGAAGGCGACGCGATAGAACTCGTCGAGCACCGTCTTGTGGAAGCGCTCGACGATGCCATTGGTTTGCGGGCTCTTGGTCTTGGTGCGCGAATGGTCGATATCCTCGAGCGCCAGATAAAGCTCGTATTCGTGGCGCTCGGGGTTGCCGCAATATTCCGTGCCACGATCGGTCAGCACGCGGCACAGCCTCACCTCCCTCGCATCATAGAACGGCACGACGCGATCGTTGACGAGATCGGCCGCGGTGATGGGCGTCTTGCGATCATAGAGCTTGGCGAAGGCGACCTTGGCGTAGGTGTCGATGAAGGTCTGCTGGTAGATGCGGCCAACCCCCTTCATGTTGCCGACGTAGAACGTATCCTGGGCGCCGCAATAGCCCGGACATTCGCTCTCGAACTCGCCATGCGCCTCCTTTTCGCTCTTGGCCTTCTCCAGCGCGGCCAGCTGGCTTTCGGTCAGAACCAGGCCTTCCTGGGCGACCTTGGCTTCGAGCGCCTTGAGCCGTTTCTTCATGGTTTCAAGATCATGACGCTGCCAGACGCCGCGAACGCCGGCCGGAGAAATAGAGTGGCCGAGTTTGCGAAGCTCGTTGGCGATACGGATTTGGCCATAAGCCGGCTGGTCCAGCGAAAGCTCGACGATGATCGCCTCGACCTCGGGCGGCGTGCGGTTCTTCAGGATCGGCTTTCGCCGCGTCAGTTCCTGCAGCGCCAATTCGCCCCCGGCGTCGTAAAGTTCCTTGAAACGATAAAAGCTGTCGCGGCTATAGCCCATCATCTTGCAGGCCTGGCTGACGTTGCCGAGCTGCTTGGCCAACTCCAGCAACCCAACCTTGGCGCGGATAATCTTCTGTTCCTTGGTCATCGTAGGTGTCCTCTCGAAACGCTGCGAACCCCGACCACTCCGCGCCCGGCCTCGGCTTCCGCCTCAGCTATGACACCAACTGTCAGATTAAGTCTTAACTACTGCACAGCAGCAGATCAGCCCAGGTTCGATCAACGCCGCCGTCACCGCGCTTCGGTTCTTCTTCACCGTGACGCTCGAACGGCCAGACCTCGTTCGTCCTCTGACGATCGTGAACAAGCCGCGCAGGGCGCCGGTCGTGCTCAGCCAGGAAGAGGTCGCGCTCCTGCTCGAAGCCGCGCCGGGCCTGAAGTACAAGGCCGCGCTCAGCGTCGCCTACGGCGCGGGCCTGCGCGTGTCCGAGGTCGCGCACCTGAAGGTGTCCGACATCGACAGCCAGCGCATGACGCTTCGGGTCGAGCAGGGCAAAGGGCAGCGGGACCGTTATGTGATGCTGTCGCCGCAACTGCTCGAACTGTTGCGCGCATGGTGGAAGGCGGCGCGGCCGCGGGCCTGGCTGTTCCCCGGCCAAAACCCGGTCAACCCGATCACCGCCCGTCAGCTCAATCGCGCCGTCACCGCCGCCAAAGACCTGGCCGGCATCTCCAAGCGCGTGTCGCCGCATACGCTGCGGCACAGCTTCGCCACCCATCTGCTCGAGCAGGACGTCGATATTCGCGTGATCCAGGTGTTGCTCGGCCACGCCAAGCTCGAGACGACCGCGCTCTACACCCAGGTCGCGGTCAACACGATCCGCGACGTCAAGAGCCCGCTCGAGCGGCTCGGCGTCAACCTGGCGAAGCGAAAGCCGGCCGACTGACCGCGGCCGCATGGCGCGGCCACCGGGTCACCACCTGGAGGTCGCCGACGTCTTTCGCGCCCACGGGGCGGCGTGGCGAATGGCCAACGCCGGTCACGTGAGCCTCGACCAGTTGAAGGTCATGTCGGCGATCGAGACCTGTCGCACAGCCGCGCTCGGCGGACACGTCGAGCGCTGCGAGGACTGTGCGCACGAACGGATCTCCTACAATTCCTGCCGCAATCGCCACTGCCCGAAGTGCCAGGCGGCCGCGGCGAGGGAATGGCTCGAAGACCGCGAGGCCGAACTCCTGCCTGTTCCCTATTACCACGTCGTCTTCACCCTGCCGGCGTCGATCGGCGCCGTCGCGTTCCAGAACAAGTCCCCCGTCTACGACCTCCTGTTCAGGACCGCCGCCCAGACGCTGACCACGATCGCGGCCGACCCGAAGCATCTGGGCGCGCGCATCGGCCTGACCGCCGTACTGCACACCTGGGGCTCGGCGCTGACCCACCATCCGCACGTCCACGTCATCGTTCCCGGCGGCGGCCTGTCGCTGGACGGATCGCGCTGGATCGCCTGCAAGCCCGGCTTCTTCCTGCCCGTGCGGATGCTGTCGCGTCTCTTCCGCCGGCTCTTCCTCGAAGGGCTCGCAGCCCTGCATGCGGCCGGACGCCTCGTCTTCCTCGGCGACCTCGCGCGGCTCGCCGACAAAGCCGCCTTCGACGCCGTCCTCGCGCCGCTGCGCCGATCGGAATGGATCGTCTATGCCAAGAGGCCGTTCGCCGGGCCGAAGGCCGTGCTCGCCTATCTCGCCCGCTACACCCACCGCGTCGCGATCTCGAACTCCAGGCTCATGGAGCTGGACGACAAGGGCGTCACATTCAAGTGGAAGGACTATCGGGTCGAAGGCCGCGACCGGTTCAAGACCATGACGCTCGCGGCCCACGAGTTCATCCGCCGCTTTCTCCTGCACGTGCTGCCGAGCGGCTTCCACCGCATCCGACATATGTGGACGGCCTCTTGGCAAGTGGTTTTCGACGCTCTGATCGCTTTGGTCGGCTGCGGTCATATGTCCGGCCTGTTGGTGCGGTATAGGACCGCTGGCCCTGATGATATTCGACAGTCCTGGTCCCTATCACTACGGCGAGCTCGGGGCTCGTGGCGGATGTCAGGGTGTCCTGGGCTTTCGTTGCGACCGTGTCGTTCATCACGTCGTTGCGCTTGCCAATCTCTTCGAAACTGAAACGTCTATCTTGGAGAGCTCTTTGTCGTCAGGCCTTCGTGTAAAGTTCGGTTCGGAAGGCTTCGCCGGTCGACATCATCGCCCAGGCGATTCTGGCCAGCTTGTTGGCCAGGGCGACGGCGACGACGCGCTCGGGCTTCCTGGCCCTCATGGCGACGATCCATTCGGCCAGGGCGCCTTTGTATTTATGGGCCACGCGCAAAACCGACGTGCATCCCACGACCAGCATCTTGCGCAAATACCGGTTACCCTTTTTGGTGATAGCGCCGAGCTTGTCCTTGCCGCCGCTCGAGTGCTGGCTCGGAGTAATGCCCAGAGACGCGCTGAAATCGCTTCCCGACCTGAAGACGCTGGGATCGGGATTGAAAGCGACCATCGCTGATGCGATCAGCGGGCCGAAGGCGGGGATCTCGTCCAGCAACCGGCTCGTTTGGTTCTTGCCGCTCGCCCGGGCGATCGTCTTCTCCAGATCGTCGATCTTTTCGTCGAGGCCGTCGCTGTGCGAAGCCAGCATCGCGGTTGCTTGCTTGGCCTCTTCGGGAAGGGTCTCGTCGGCTTGCGCGAGCGCCAGCAATTCCTTGACCCGGTGGATGCCCTTGGGCGCGATCAAGCCGAACTCCGAGAGATGACCGCGCAGCGCATTGACGGTCATGGTTCGCTGCTTGACCAGCAATTCCCGAGTCTTGTGCAGCATCAGCACGGCTTGCTGATCCGCGCTCTTGATCGGCACGAACCGCATCTCGGGCCGCGACATGGCCTCGCAGATCGCAGCCGCGTCGTTCGCATCGTTCTTGCCGCGCTTGACGTAGGGTTTCGTGTAAGCAGGAGGAATCAAGACCACTTCGTGCCCCAACGCCCGGATCTCCCGCGCCCAGTAATGGGACGATCCACAAGCCTCCATCCCGACGCGGCAGGGCGCCGCTTGGGCGAAGAAAGCAAGCACCTTACCTCGGCTCAATTTGCGCGTAACCGCAGGCGCACCCTCGCGCTCGATTGCATGCACCTGGAAAAAGTTCTTCGCCAGGTCGATCCCAATCCTGATAAAGGTCTTCATGGACGGCTTCCCTATCCGCGACCTGCACCGGTCACGCCTTGGCACTTGATGCCGTTCGGGTGAGGCCGTCCACATCATCACTACGGCCTCTTCGCCGGCGCGGTGCGGGCGGATAACATCGAGCGCGCCCGACAACTGCTCGCCGCGGCAGAGAATGCGCCCCAGCCTTCGCGCGAGGCCGACAGTCGGGCTGAAGACGTCTCGCCTGCGCGGCGCTGCCCCTGCTGCGGCGGCCGGATGATCATTGTCGAGACGTTCGAAGGGCCGCGCCCCGCGCGATCGCCTTCCCCAAGCCGGATCAGGATCGACACGTCATGACCGACGCCGCGCGTCCCGCCTCGCAGCGCCGCTTCCCCTCGCCTCCAGCCGCACGCCGGAGCAGGAACGCGACGTCCTCCCGACGTCCGCACAGGCTCTCCAGCCGCCGAGCCCATCCCCGTCGCCCTCATCCGCGCCCGACAAGAAGCCCGTCGTCTCGGCTCCCGACGATGAAACCGACCGCCTTCCGCCACCGCCCCCAAATCGGCGATCCGACCGCGATCCTCAAATCCCCATAGGCCGCGCTCGGTCAAACAGCGCCCTTCCTCCCCGCGGTTTCCTCCTTACGAGGCTTTCAAACGCCGGCCCCCGCGTCTCGCACGACCGTCCGAAAGGGCCGGCGTCTGAAACCCTTCAGTAGAGCGGCCGTTGCAGACCGCGGCCGTGGACGTCGCAGTTGGGTCGGTTCCGGCCGTCCGTTCGCCGGTCCGGCAGGATGCCAAGTGTTGGATTCTGACGACTCTAGCGCGCGGTCAGGATCAGCCGGCCGCGCTCGACCGTGTAGCTCTTCAGCTTCTCCAGAAAGCTCATGCCGAGCAGGCTCTCTTCCAGGGCGCCGGGCTTGGCGACCAGCGCGCTGACGTTGCGCATCACAATTGGCCCGACCGCGATCTCATCGAGCCGGACCCCGGCCGCGAGCGCCGATCCGTTCGCCGTCATGACGGGCACATCGAATGCGAGGCCAGCGGTATTGACGCCGGCGCGCCTGGCGTCGGCCGCCGTCAGAACGACGACGGAGGCGCCGGTGTCGAAAATGAAGGTCACACGCGCGCCATTCACTCGCGCAGCGACGGCGAACTCGCCGCTGAACCGGCGATTGACGATCACTTCGCCGCCCGCCCCGACCTGGGGCTCGGAGGGCAGGAGTTCCGAGGCGACCCGCCCGAAGAAGTCGCCCGCTTCGTAGCGATAGGCGTAGACGCCGGTCAGCCCGACGATCAACGCCGCCCAGACCGTGACCGACCCGACCACGCGCGCGACGTCGGCGGACCGCGTCCAACCGAGAATGTAGACAAGGAACGCGACCAAGGCCGCAGCGCCGACGAACTGGCGATGGTCGAGGCCGAAGATCGGCGTCCCCGCAGGCGTCAGCACGAGCGCGGCGAGCGCGGCGCCGAGGATCGCGAGAGGCGCAAAAAGGCGCATCAGCGGGCCCGCTCACGATCGCTGACGCGCCCGCCGCGCTCGATCCTGGAGCGTGATCCATGCAAGCGCTCGCTAAGCCCGGCCATGATCGTCGCCCGCTCCGGCTCGCTCATGCCGCCCCACGCGGCGATTTCTGCGAGAGTGCGGCCGCAGCCGACGCAGAGCGCCGATATCGGATCGACCACGCAAACCTTCACGCAGGGCGTCATAATCTCGGAGGCGGACATGGGCCCACATCTAGGCAGCGGATTGCCCAATGAGAAGGCCGCACCAGGCGCCGATCTCCGCCCATTGCTGCGCTGCGCCGGCGACGTCGCCGGTCTGGCCGCCGATCTGCCGTGACGCCAGCGCCGTCATCGTCGCCGCGCCGAGCGCACCCCCGGCCGCGCTCATGAGCGCGCGCCCGGCGCCCACGGTCGAAAGGCCAACAACAAGCGTGATGGCGAGGGCCATGCCGGACGCGGCGGCGAACGCAAAGGCATCGAGCCGCCCAGCCGACGCGCCCGCTCCGTCCGCCCGAGCCGGGTCGAGCGCCGCGAGCGGCATGAGCGCGCCCGCGCGTGAGAGGGCCGAAACAAGGATGAGCGCTGAGGCGGCGGCGAAGAAGCCGGCCCGCGTCGCCGACGCCAGCGCGCCGACGCGGAGGATGAGGCCAAACGAAACCGCAATCGCCCCGTAGGCGCCGATGCGGCTGTCGCGCATGATCGCGAGCTTGCGCTCGCGCGTCGTCCCGCCGCCGAACCCGTCCGCGACGTCGGCCAGGCCGTCCTCGTGCAAGGCGCCGGTCGCCGCGACGATAGCCGCCGTGGCGAGGCCCCCCCGGATGACATGCGGCAGGCCGAGCAGCGACGCGGCGGCAAGCACGCCAGCGCCGATAAGGCCGACAATCGCGCCCGCGACCGGCGCCGCCCAGGCGATCCGGCGAATGTCGAGCTGGGCACTGTCGCCGCCCGCGATCGGCAGCCGGGTGAAAAAGCGCAAGGCGTCGCGGACGTCGCGGGTCCACGGGGCTGAAGCGCCTTCGGTCAAAGCGCCCACAGGAACACGGCGACCGCAATGACCCCGATCGCCGCGAACCCCGATTCGATCAGCCCCCACTGGCGCACCAGCGCCGTCGCGGCCCCGACGTCCTGACCGCGCAGCGACAGGATCTGGTTGTTGAGCGGCGCCATCACAAAGAATGCGTATGGCCAGGTCGCAATGATGATCAGAGCGCCAAAGACCCAGCGCACGTCGTCTGATTCGAAATAGGCGATGAAACCGGCGATCGCCGCCGCCAGCGCGAAGGCCGCCAGCAGCGCCACGCCCCGGCTGTCGCTCGGCGCCCACTCGCTGAGCAGCGCCTCCTCGTCCAGCCCCATGCGGGCCGGCTGCTCGACCCAGTTGACATAGACGGCGGCGCCCGCGAAGGCGGCCGCAAACGCAAGCGCAATCGATCCCGAAATCATGCAAGCTCCTTGAATCGCACGCCTCTCTAGCACGAAGCGGGGCGGCATGTGCGGCACGGGAAGACGCCGCCTCTCTCGGCCTTAAGCCGCAGCGCGACTTTGTTCTCTCGGGGAATTCATGACTGATTAACTCAGGCTCGACAAGAACAAAAAGGGGTATAGGGAATGGAGAATTTGAGCACGGTTTTGACCGCACAGTCCCGCCGCGCTTGTGATTAGGTTTTTGGCTTCTATCGTGCTCCAGCCGCACACACATTGATCAGCGGTTCGCTATCCGAATAGCCCGCCAGGCGCATTTCATCCCGGGTCATCGTGCTGAAGCCTACAAGACGGTGTTGGCACACTTCCTCGAGCAAGGCTTTGGCGGGCATCGTGGCGAAATGAACGTCCCAGATGCGAGCGGTCTTGTCATCAGACGCCGTGACGATGCGCGACCCGTCGGGGCTGAACGCTGCGGAGCTCACCCCGTCGTCATGGCCTCTGAGGACGACGATCTCCTTCCCGGTCGCGGCGTCCCAGATGCGAGCGGTCTTGTCATCAGACGCCGTGACGATGCGCGACCCGTCGGCGCTGAACGCGGCGGAGCTCACCCTGTCGTCATGGCCTCTGAGGACGACGATCTCCTTGCCGGTCGCGGCGTCCCAGATGCGGGCGGTTTTGTCAGAAGACGCCGTGACGATGCGCGACCCGTCGGGGCTGAACGCGGCGGAGATCACGCTGTCGTCATGGCCTCTGAGGACGACGATCTCCTTGCCGGTCGCGGCGTCCCAGATGCGGGCGGTCTGGTCCGATGACGCCGTGACGATGCGCGACCCGTCCGGGCTGAACGCTGCGGAGAACACCGTGCCGTGATGGCCTCCGAGGACGACGAACTCCTTGCCGGTCGCGGCGTCCCAGATGCGGGCGGTCATGTCCCATGACGCCGTGACGATCCGCGACCCGTCGGGGCTGAACGCGGCGGACAACACCAAACCGTCATGGCCTCTGAGGACGACGATCTCCTTGCCGGTCGCGGCGTCCCAGATGCGGGCGGTCTTGTCCCCTGACGCCGCGACGATGCGCGACCTGTCGCGGCTGAACGCGGCGGAGCTCACCCCGTCGTTATGACCTCCGAGGACGATGATCTCCTTGCCGGTCGCGGCGTCCCAGATGCGGGCGGTCTTGTCCCGTGACGCCGTGACGATGTGCGACCCGTCGGGGCTGAACGCGGCGGAGATCACGATGTCGTCATGGCCTCTGAGGACGAAGATCTCCTTGCCGGTCGCGGCGTCCCAGATGCGGACGGTCTTGTCAGAAGACGCCGTGACGATGCGCGACCCGTCCGGGCTGAACGCTGCGGAGAACACCGCGCCGTGATGGCCTCTGCGGACGACGATCTCCTTGCCAGTCGCGGCGTCCCAGATGCGAGCGGTCTTGTCCCGTGACGCCGTGACGATGCGCGACCCGTCCGGGCTGAACGCGGCGGAGCTCACCCTGTCGTCATGGCCTCTGAGGACGACGATCTCCTTGCCGGTCGCGGCGTCCCAGATGCGGGCGGTCTTGTCCCATGACGCCGTGACGATGCGCGACCCGTCGGGGCTGAACGCGGCGGACATCACAAAGCGGTCATGGCCTCTGAGGACGACGATCTCCTTGCCGGTCGCGGCGTCCCAGATGCGGGCGGTCTGGTCCCATGACGCCGTGACGATGCGCGACCCGTCGGGGCTGAACGCGGCGGACAACACCAAACCGTCATGGCCTCTGAGGACGACGATCTCCTTGCCGGTCGCGGCGTCCCAGATGCGGGCGGTCTTGTCCCCTGACGCCGTGACGATCCGCGACCCGTCGGGGCTGAACGCGGCGGAGATCACCTGATTATCATGGCCTCTGAGGACGACGATCTCCTTGCCGGTCGCGGCATCCCAAATGCGGACGATCTGGTCATCAGACGCCGTGACGATGCGCGACCCGTCGGGGCTGAACGCGGCGGAGATCACGCTGTCGTCATGGCCTCTGAGGACGACGATCTCCTTGCCGGTCGCGGCGTCCCAGATGCGGGCGGTCTGGTCCGATGACGCCGTGACGATGCGCGACCCGTCGGGGCTGAACGCGGCGGAGTTCGCCGATGCCTCTCCCACCCTAAAAGCGACCCGCCATTGCGCTTGTGACACCGCGGACGCCATCGAGGCCATGGATCGGGTGCCCACGACTGCTTCTGACTGAGATGCGAGATCATCCCGAACACCTTTCGAAGCAAGTCGCAAAGCTGCGTCCAGGTTACCACGTTGGAGTTCTGTACCAGAGAGTGCAGCAAAGAGGTTCGCACGCTGACGTTGCAGCTCAACTATTCTGGCTTGCTCCCGCCGTAGCTCTTCCTGCGCCCGCTGTTTTTCCTCGTCCCTCAGGGCGACACCTCTCGCAACAAAGTCTTTCTCTTCGGCAGTAAGCTCGCTTCCTCGCCGGCCTACCCAATCCTCCGCGACCGCGAGCGGTCCGCCGCGCAAAAGCGTGCCCTCGTCTATTGGATTGGTGCACCACTCATCCAAGCGGGGCTTCAGCTGATTGCGCCAGGAGATGAATGCGCGGTCACGATTGACCCATTCCACTAGCGCTGGCCAATTACGGATGAGCGCCTCGTGAACGACCTCCACGGTCTCTTTCCCGGGTGATGAGGCCGCAGTCACGACGAGACGGTTGTCCTCGTCGGCTAGCCTCTGAGCTAGTGCCCAGGCATCCGGGTCCAACTCGTCACGTCTCGCGATGCGGCGTGTATCCTCTGCACTTTCACCGAGTGTCACGAGGCGGGTGAACAGGCGACGGAAAAGAGTGGCGTTCGCCTCATCCCTACCCTGATCTGTCGCGGCATCGAAGATAGCCTGGGCGCGCTTCGCCAGCGCGCCCTCAACTCCACCGATGGCGTCGTAGTCCGAGCGCGTCATCAGCGGCGTCTTCAGCCGACCCCACATCTCGCGCAGGGCAAACTGCAGAAGCGGCAACGACCCCGGACGCCTTTCGACGTCATCAAGGATGGTTCCAGCCAAACCAGGCTCAAAGGTAACAGACGGCTGCAGCTGCTCGGCAGGCTTGACAATCGCTTCGCGCAACTCGTCGCGCGTCATCGGCCCTAGGTTCGCAACGTGATCCTGAAGTCTGTCGGCAAGCGGACGATTGCGTAAGGCCGCATTGTAAAAGTCGGCGCGCAGCGTCAGTACTAGACAAACGTCCGGCGTGGAGTCCTGTGCCGGATCGGGAAACGCCGCAATGAGCGCATCGATAAAAAGGCTGCGTTCCGTTTCATCCCTGACGAGCGTGAACACCTCCTCGAACTGGTCGGCAATGAGGAGAATACGTTTGCCGGGGTTCGCCGCGCGACATTGTCCAATGACATAAACAAGAGAAATTTCGCCGTTGGCCAAACTGTTGGCGAGCTTCTGGGCTCGCGTCATTCGATCTACGACGTCTCCGTCTCCGAGCATCGGCGAAAGGGCACGAGCCAACGCGGCGAACGGGTTCTTGTCGGGTTCGGTTCCAATACGGAAATAGCTTGAGCGCCAGCCGCCTTTAGTTTCGAGCCGGGGCGCGAGGCCAGCAAGAACGACGGACGATTTGCCGCTTCCGGATGCTCCTACAAGTGCGGTGAAGCTCCGTTTTGCGACAGCGTCGACAAGCGCATCAGTGGCTTGGTCGCGACCGAAGAAGCGAGAGGCGTCACTTGGCCCAAAGAAAGCTAGTCCGGGGTAAGGACAAGGAGGGATAGGGCCGTTCGGCTTTGCAGCCTCCGGTGCGGGCGCTGCGCTATAGAAGTTGCTTATGAAGGTCTGACTGCCGATGCGCACTTCCTGCGCGCCTGCTACCCCAACCGCCCCGCCGCTGACTGCCGCCCTGATTGAGGCATGTTCCGACACGCTAGGACCTCGCCTCGCCAACGCTCACGCAAACGTCAATCAATGGCTCGCTATCCGGATAGCCGGCCTGGCGCATTTCATCACGTGTCATCGTGCCGATGCCAAACAAGAGGCGCCCACAGACTTCGTTAAGAAGAGCTTTGGCCGGCATCGTGGCGAGGCGTACATCCCAGACCCTTGCGGTCCTGTCGTCAGAGCTCGTGAGGATACGTGAGTTATCAGGGCTGAGCGTCGCAGATTTCACTGACGCGCGGTGGCCGCGCAGCACTGCTATCTCAGTCCCGGTCGTAACGTCCCAGACGCGCGCGGTCTTGTCATCGGATGCTGTCACGACGCGCAATCCATCGGCGCTGAATGCGGCGCTCTTCACCCAATCCTCATGACCGCGCAGGACCACTATCTCCGTCGCGCTTGCCGCGTCCCAGATGCGTACGGTCTTGTCATCACACGCCGTCACAACACGTGATCCATCGGCGCTGAAAGCGACGGAGTTCACAGCACCCCCGTGGCCCCGGAGGTGGGCTATCTGCGTGGCGGTCTCCGCGTTCCAGATGCGTGCAGTTGTGTCATACGAAGCCGTAACGACGCGTAATCTGTCAGGGCTAAACGCAGCGCAAGTCAATGCTAGCTCATGACCACGAAGGACGCTAATCTCTTTTCCCGTTGTACCATCCCAAGTGCGCGCGGTTTTGTCGTCGGATGCAGTTACGATGCGCGCCCCGTCGATACTAAATGCGGCAAAAACGACAGACAAATCGTGTCCCCGCAAGACCCTGGTGCTTCGAGCATTTGAGGCATCCCAAACGCGCGCCGTACCGTCGCCGGACGCTGTGATAATGCGGGATCCGTCGGAGTTAAATGCTGCGAAATGCACGGAGCCCTTGTGGCCGCGAAGCACGAAGATCACTTGAGCGGCCCTAGCATCCCAGACGCACGCAGTCCGGTCATCAGATGCAGTGAGTACCCGCGACCCCTCGGGGCTAAACACGGCGGAATTTACTATGCTCGTATGGCCGCGCAGGACTGCAAACTCGGAAGCAGTTGCCGCGGCCCAGATGCGCGCGGACCCATCCAAAGATGAAGTTAGGACACGCGACCCGTCTTGGCTAAACACCGCTGAGTTCACGGCAGCACCGTGACCGCGCAGCAACGCAACTTCCATAGAGGATGCAACGACCCAGATGCGCGCGGTTCCGTCAAGTGAGGCTGTGACGACACGCGACCCATCGGGTCTAAAGGACGCGTATGTCACAACCTGACCGTGCCCGCGCAACACGGCGATCTCACTGCCTTCCGTAGCATTCCAGATCCTTGCGGTCTTATCCTGTGACGCCGTCGTGATGTGCGATCCTTTAAAGTTGAACATGGCGCATCTCACCGCGCCCTCGTGACCACGCAGGACGGCGACCTCCTTCGCCGTCGTCGCGTCCCAAACACGCACACTCTTGTCGTCAGATGCTGTAACAATGCTAGATCCGTCGGGGCTAAACGCCCCATAATTCACCGCACCATCGTGTCCGCGCAGGATCGCGATCTCCCTCATCGTAGCGGCATCCCATACGCGCGCAGTTCTATCATCCGACGTAGTGACGATGCGTAAGCCATCGGAGCTAAACGCAACGGAGTTGACCGCGCCACGATGGTTGCGGAGGACTGCGAGCTCCCTCGCCATTGCAGCATCCCAGATGCGTAAGCTTGTGTCCTCAGACGCCGTGGCGATGTATAACCCGTCGGGGCTGTAGACAACGCAATTCACCCGGTCTTCGTGGCCACGCAGTAGACCAATCTCCACGCCGGTCGCCGCAGAATATATGCGCGCGGTGCCATCAACGGCCGCCGTGACTATGCGCGATCCGTCGGAGCTGTATGCTGCGGATGAGAGACCTTCGTCGCCCGCTATGATTAGGTGCCAATTCGAGACCCAGGCGGCCCTTGCTAAGGCAGCCATTGATCGGGTCCCTGCAAGCGGCTCAGGCCGCAAAGTGACGTCGTCCCGGACACCCTTTGCCGCAAAGCGCAATGCCGCTTCCAAGTTGCCGCGCTCAAGTTGAACATGCGCGAGCGCGCCAAGCTGATTTGCACGCTGACGTTGTAGTTCGGCTAGCTGTTTTTGCTCACGCTTCAACTCTTCTTCGGCCCGTCTCACCTCAGCATCTCGCAGCTCAACTCCTCTAGCAACAAACGCTCTTTCTTCTTCGCTAAGCTCGCTTCCCCGACGCGCGATCCATTCCTCAGCCACTGCCAGCGGCCCGCCTCGCAATAGTGTGCCTTCGTCAGAGAGATTTGCGCGCCATTCCTCGACGCGCGGCCTGAGCTGCCTTAGCCAAGATTGAAAGGCCCGGTCTCGGTTCACCCAGTCCACGAGCGTAGGCCAGCCGCGAATGAGCGCCTCGTGCACAACCTCAGCTGTCTCTTTCCCAGGCGTAGACGCAGCGGTAACCACAAGTCGGTTAGCCTCATCGGCGAGTTTCTGCGCGAGCGCCCAAGCGTCCGGGCCCAGCTCGTCGCGCCCTACAATGCGACGAGTGTCCTCTGCACCCTCACTGAGCGTCACGAGGCGGGTGAAAAGTCGGCGGAATAGTGCGACGGTCGTACCGTCGGTCTCGCACTTGGTCGCCTCTTCAAAAATGGTTTGCGCGCGCTTCGCCAGCGCGCCCTCGACCCCTCCAATTGCGTCATAATCGGCGCGCGTCATCAGGGGCGTTTTGAGCTGCCCCCACATTTCACGCAATGCAAATTGCAGAAGAGGCAAGCTGCCCGGACGTTTCTCGACGTCGTCTAGAATAGTGTCAACGAGACCTGGCTCGAACCCGACGTGCACAGCTTCAGCCGGCTTCACAATCGCTTCGCGCAGCTCGTCGCGCGTCATCGGCCCCAGGTTTTCAACGTGATCCTGAAGCCTGTCGGCAAGCGGACGATAGCGAAGTGCTGCATTGTAGAAGTCGGCGCGCAACGTCAGCACGAGAGAAACATCGGGCGTCGCGCCCAGGGTGGGATCGGGGAACGTCGCAATGAGTTCGTCGATGAAGCGGTTGCGCAAGGCCTCATCAGGGACAAGCGTGAAGACCTCCTCGAACTGGTCTGCGATGAGGAGGATGCGCTTGCCGGGGTTCGCGGCGCGGCATTGCGCGACGACATTAGTCAGATTGATCGAGCCGGCCGCGAGCTTCTCGGCGAGCTTCTGCACCTCCTCCAGCTTATCGACGAGACCTCGCTGTCCTGTCAGAGGCTCCAGCGCACGGGCCAACGCCGCGAATGGGTTCTTGTCTGGCTCCGTTCCGATCCGGAAATAGGTGGAGCGCCAGCCCCCTTTAGTTTCGAGCCGGGGCGCGAGGCCTGCGAGCACGATGGATGATTTGCCGGTGCCAGAGGCTCCAACGACTGCCGTGAAGCTGCGTTTAGCGACAGCGGCAACGAGGGCTTGGATCGCGACTTCCCGACCGAAAAAGCGATCAGCATCTTGAGGGGCGAAATAGGCAAGGCCGGGATATGGGCAACGTGGGACCGGACCGAAGTCTCTTTCGGGTTCCCTTGGCGGAGAGGCGTATTGGGTCAGGTTCTCGATGTGAACATATCTTGCACCCGTGACCGCGGAGAGCCCGCCGCTTACCGTTACGTTGATCGAGGTCTCACTCATACTGGGCAATTCCCCTTGGGCGTTCGGTCAGCTCTTCTCCTTCGGCTCACACGGAGTGATCTTCATCGAACCTATGTGGACGTTCTGCGCCCCGGCGACGCCAACAACGCCGCCAGTCACCGTCGTATTGATTTGGACACTTGGAGGAGCGGCGGCATCTTTATCCGGTTTGAACTCGACAAACCCGTTGGTGGCCAGCTTGTCGAGCTGCTGATTGAACTTGAGCTTCAATTCATCGATGTTTTTGTACACCGTGTAGAAGTGCCCTAATGCGCTCAGCTTCTCCTGGAACGCCCATAGGCTCATCAAATCCTTCTTATTGGCACTGGCGACGCTGATCTCCGCATCCTTGAAATAGGTGAAGATGAAAGGCTTGTTCGTGGTTTTGAATTGCCCAAACGCGGTCTCGAACTCTTCCTCAGTGTACTGACCCACTTTCGTCCAAAACAACATCACAAAGATATCGCAGTCATGAATCGCCTTGTCGTATTCATCCTGTAGACGCGTTTGAGACATCGCGTCGAGGAAATCCTCCCAAATGACGAGGTCAAGGAAGACACCCTTGTCGACCCATTCCTTGTTTTTCCGACCGATAAAAATCTCGAACTCCTTGCGGTCCTCTTTGAGTTCGACGGAGGAGGCTAAGAAGATCTTTTTCGTAATCATGTCGCCGTCCGATCAGCTAAACTATTCGATCACTTCTTGTCGGTTGGGCTTGGCGAGCCGACGTTCATCGATCCGATTGACGCGTTCTGAGCGCCGACAAGGCCGGCGACGCCGCCGGACATCGTCGCCTGGATATGCACATTGGAAGTTCCCGTGGCTCTCTCCTTTGCAAGCACCTCAACGAGCTTGCTGACAGCGGCCATGATGTCTGCATCGGAAGTAGCTTTAGCCTCACCGACTTGCTCGGAAAGCACCATCGCCCGACCTTGCGAGTTTGGGTTTGCCTCAAGATCCTCGACCGATTTCGCCACTGCGCTGGTCGCGCCAAACTTGCGCACGATAAGCGACTTCAATCCCGCGTAGGCGTCCTTTACTGCGGAGGACACCACATTGGCGGCCAATCCGGGCAAGGCGGCGACGACGGCGGTTGTAATTGGATCCATGGGTAGCCTCCCTGTGTATTTTTCCTGTTTCTTTACCGATCGAATTTATGTTTGGACGCCTTGTCTGTGACGTCGCTCATACTTCTCCTAAGCCTGCGCCACCAATCCAGCCATATACCGCGCCATTTCCGGATTGAGCCGGCAAACGCCATCGCTCCGAATAGTGAAATCCGCCGGATCGAAAACCGTGCCTTTGACGAAATCCAGCACCCCACGGTCGACCTTCGGCCGTTCCGGCTCCATTAAATCGAAAATGAATTTCGACGAGCCGTCCCGGCCCTCGTGCATAATCCCAATCGTAGGGTCATAGCCCTCGGAAATGGCTTCGATGCGAATTTCGCTTTCGAGAACCGCATAGGCGTAATTCAATATCGCATTGACCGGGTGCGCGGCGTTGCGATTGCCGGCTAGATGAAATGGCGATGACCGCTGTTCGATCGAATGCCAATTGTCGGGGATTGGTCTGCGGGTCGTTCCGCGCCATTTGATCGGCATTCTCTGCCATGCTCGAAAATAAGCGGCCGCGCAATTAGCCTCCAAGGCTCGCAATTCAGTAATTGTTGCGGGCGATTTTCCATCAAGCCGCGAAAGCGCGCCGTAGGCAGCGGTCATTGCCCGCTCCCATTTGTCAGAGCGGCGAATTGATTTTTCGAGCGTGATAATGCTCGCCTCGATTTTCCGGGTAATGATCGAACGGCAATACTCCATTCGAAGGCCCGGATTTCCGTGGGTTTCCAATTGCCATTGCACACGAAAAGGATTGGCCGAATATCCCGACGCGCCGGCGACGCAAACGATATCGCCTTTCCAATCAATTCGGATCAGGCTGACCTTTTGCTCGGCAAGCCACGATAAGACGTCAAAGGAAACGCTGCCGCTGCCGTCCAAAAGAATTATTCGCTCGGGCAAATCGTGATCGCGGGTAAAAAACAAATAGGTCTCCCGCGATTGCGGGTAATGGGTGAGCCCATTCTGGATTTCGAGCGCGCCGCCATGAATGCGGAGTGAGATGCCGTGGCCGGCGAGGATCAATGCAACTTGAGGCTTGGCGCGTTTGGTGCGCCGCTCGGAAGCCCTCTCGACACGACCACGCCACATCTCGCACCGGGCCGCCCAAGCATTGGTTGGCTTTTGGACAGGAGGCGTAGCAAACCCCTGATTTTGCGCCGCTTTCAATTTCATGCGCGCCCCGAATTGCGCTATATTCCCCAATTTCAGTTTATTCCAATTGCAATTGCTGCGCGAGCTTTTTCACAAGCATTGGAAAGCGACAATTGTCGAATTATTTCACCGGCCTCCTCGGAGCCGTTCGCCGAAATTCAGGCCTTCGAACATTCCCGGAGACGCTGTCGGCACTTGGAAGGGATTTTGCCACAGTGGCCGCCGCCGAAAACAATCGGGCCATTTCACTCAGATCATGAAATTGCTCGCGGCTTCTTTCCTGAATGAGAGTCCAAAGCAAGGCCATACCCGCCTGCCGATTTCGATTGTTGCGCGCCAGCATCGCGGCCCGTCCCAGTCCAAACGCATCTTTTGCAAACGCGCGGTCGAGCTCCGGCGACGCCGCTGCGATTGACTTGGTCAATTCGATCCACGACTGCGCGACCTTGCGAAGGCGCTCCGGGTCAACAGCTCTCAAGAACTCTGACAATTTGGTCTCAGCGAGAGGCTCGAATGTCGCTCGAAGAGTGGGCGAATAGTCGCCCCTGTCGACGAGCTTGCCGCTGATGATGGGCTTACCCCCGTTGACTGTGTCGCTCCTGGCATGTGCGAGACCAAGCGCAAGGTCCATGGTGCGCAAGTCAGCTTGCCGTTCCTTGTCGTCCGGGTCTCGTCGCGTGGACGCTGAAACAAATTGCCCTGTCACCATGCTCGCTAGGTGAAGGATCATTGTTGCGAGACGGTCCGGCCCTAGTGATTTCCGAATATGCTTGAAAAGCTGGTTGGAGGTCTCCACGCGGTAAGCCTGTTCGGCGATTTTCTCAATTGAGTTCGCGTCGCCTTCATCCGCATCGAGTGACTGCCGAAGGAGCGTCGCGGCCTCGTCGAACTCCTTGGCTGAAACGTCAAACACGTCGAACCAATAACGCCGACCGACTTCGTATCCCACCAGCCAGAGCCGCCACCCGATCTCGTCGAGGTCGAGGTTCTGCTCTCGCAGTCGTGCAATTTCGATTGCCTGCTCAGCGGTGCCGTCTGGGTAAAGGTGGGCTCGCCGTCCCTTTCCCTGCCCCAGCCCTTCGCGCGTACCGCATGGCACGATGAGCCCACGTTCGCGCCAGTTCTCGAAACGGGTCCGCGACGTCGGAAGCCCCGCGGCCGCCAGTCCGTCCAGCACCTCGTGTTCGGTTAGCACCGCCCCTCCGAGCGCCAATCGCGCCGAGACTGTTACAACTCGGCGTCGAAAGCCGTTTTTGCTGTTTAGGCGCGCGCGACCCTCGCGGCAACAATTCGCAATCCCGCGAATCGTTCAAAACAGCGAGCGGCTCATGAGGCCAGGAATGATCAGGCCAAACTGTCCACGCCTATCGGCGCGGGCACCCGCGCTCCGCTCGCAAGCGGAGAGGCACGATGGCCAAGCGACAGAGAGACTACAGACAGGAATATGCGCGTCGCGCCGCGCGGGGAGCCCAGAAAGGATTGAGCCGCTCGGCGGCGCGAGGTCACCCGAGGGCGGGGGAGCGACAGAAGCCGGCGACGGGACGCGCAATCGATCCAGGAAGCCGGGAGGAGCTGGCACTCAAGTTGATGCGTCGCGGGCGTTCGCTTCGCGACGCGGCATCGCACTATCACGTGAGCCAGGAGCGGCTGCGCGCTTACGTCAAGGAGCAAACGGAAGCCCGGCACGGCAACCGAAAATGGACGATCATCGACCGGCGGACACGGCAATTTCCCTTCTACTCGGACGGGCGCGTCGTCACGCCGACGATGAGTTTAGACGAGACGTCGGAAGCGGGCCGCTACATGCAGTCGGTGAAGCAGTTTCTGCGGACGGGCGACGCCGATTTCCTCGCTCCCTTCGCCGGCAAGGGTGTCCGCGACGTCGACGGGAAGTTTCACCCGTTCGAACTCGATGAAAACACCCTCTACGAACTCGATCACCGCGACGAGGCCGTGATCCCGGAACTCTATCGGATTGGCGAAAGGATCGCATCATGACGCCGTTAGACCGCGACCTTCACCGTGCGGCGGTGAAGAACAAGAAGGAGCGCCTGACTGGCGTCCACAACGAGTTCTGCGTCGGGTGCGGAAGCGACCTAGCCGCGGGCAAGGAGGACGATCACATCGTCGGCCGCAAGCACGGGGATCTAGTCTGGCCTCTGTGCCTGCCATGCCATCACAAACGCAATGAACTCCAGCGCGAGGAACCGCCGCCGACCGACAACCCCCGCAACGCGTTGGAGGTCATCGGCCGCTGGCTCTTGTCGGTCGCGGAATATTTTGAGCTAATGTGCGAGACACTCAGGCGCTTCGGCGAATACCTGATCGAGCTCGCCAGGCAGGGTTATGGGGCCGAACTCAAACTCCCTTGACGCGTGCACGGAAGCCGTTCCCGCACCGGAGCGGCGTCCGATTCTTTTGAGGGTCTACGCCGAGACGAAAGACAAGGAATCGCGACCGAAGGGACCGACCGCCCCAGAATTTGTGCTGGTGTTCGATACGGAGACGACGCCCGACGAGGCCCAGCAGCTTCGGTTCGGGACGTACCAGCTCCTGCAAAAAGGCAAAATCCGCGAAAAGGGTCTGTTTTATGGCATGGTGACGCCTGCGGAGCTCGAGACGTTGAAGGCGGAAGCGCCGAAACACGGCTGCGTCGAACCATTGAGCCTTCATGACTTCGTCCACAAGCGGTTCCTTCCGACCGCTTTCAAAGCGGGAGGGCTGGTCGTCGGGTTCAATCTGCCGTTCGATCTCTCCCGGCTCGCGATGCGCCACGCGGCGGCTCGGGTCTCACGGCCTCCGCGTACGTCGAAGGAAATCGAAGGTGGCGCGCTGTTGAAAGATGCGGATCGATCGATGGTCGGAGGCTTCACCTTCCAGCTTTCGCCGTTCGACGACCAACCCTGGCTTCGGATCAAGCATCGCAACAGCCGCTCGTCGTTCATCAAATTCGCAAAGCCTGCGCAACAGGAGGCAGCGCGTAGCCAGCGCCGCCGCGGCGAGCGGGCGCATTTCCAGCGGGGAAACTTTCTCGACGTGAGGACGCTTGCAGCTGCGCTGACGAGCAAGTCACACAGCTTGAAGAGTCTTTCGAAACATCTGGGAGTCCTGCACAAGGGTGAGTTCACGGACTTTGCGCGGCCCATCGACGCCGAATTCATCGATTATGCTGTGAACGACACCGAGACGACACGCCAGTGTTTCGAAGAGCTCGTTCGCAGGTTCAAACGGCACCGCCTCAGGATGACGGCTCCCCAGGGCATTTATTCCGAGGCGAGCCTCGGCAAGGCGTATCTCAAGGAGATGGGCGTCCGGCCATGGCGCGAGGTCCAGAAGGACTTTGAACCCACGACCCTCGGCGCGATCATGAGCTCGTATTTCGGCGGTCGCGCGGAGGTCCATATCCGCCGAACGGTCGTTCCGGCGGTCTATTGCGACTTCGCCTCGATGTACCCCACGGTCTGCACGCTGATGGGCCTCTGGAGCTTCGTCATTGCGCAAGGCATCGACGAGGAAGACGTGACCGCCGAGACGCAGGCGTTTCTCGATAGCGTGCAACTTGCCGACCTTCAGAACGCCGCGACCTGGCGACGGCTCACATCGCTCGTACAGGTCTTGCCGGACGCCGACATCTTTCCGGTGCGCGCTCGCTACGCAACGCGGATTAAAGAGGAAACCAAGTCCGCGGATATGCCGAACATCGGCGTGAACTACCTCTCGGCGGATCGCCCGCTATGGTTCACGCTCGCTGACTGCGTGGCTTCGAAGCTCTTGACCGGTAAGGCCCCGAAAGTCGTTCGCGCGACCCGCTTCTCGGCAAAGCCTCCACAGCCGAGTTTGAGGGCCGTCGAGATCGCCGGAAACCGGACATACCGGGTCGATCCTTACAGGGATGACTTTTACAAGCGGGTGATCGAGCTCCGTCGACGCGTCAAGGCTGATCTCAAAGAGGCTCAGCGCCACGATCCGCACAGCCAGGACGCAAAGAACCTGGACATGAACCAACTGGCGCTGAAGATCCTAGCGAACGCGACGAGTTACGGCATCTTTATTGAGCTCAATGTCGAAGACGGCGACGACGCAGGCGCGCAGATGCCGATCTTCACCTCACGGGGACGACGCATCGTCGAGACCGCCAAGCACGAACGGCCTGGCAGGTACTATCACCCCTTGCTTGCGACGCTGATCACCGGCGCGGCGCGGCTCATGCTGGCGCTAACCGAGCGGCTTGCATTCGAGCACGGACTGAATTGGGCCTTCTGCGACACAGACAGCATGGCCTTCGCCAACACCGACAAGCTCCCGTTCGCCGAGTTCGTTAGTTGCGTGCGGGACATTTGCCGATGGTTCGAGCCACTTAACCCGTACGAAGCCGATCCGAAGAAGGGTGCTGTTTCAATCCTTGAAATGGAAGACCAAAACTATTTGCGCGGGAAGGGCTTGGAGCCGCTGTTCTGCTTCGCCATCTCGGCCAAGCGTTACGCCCTCTTCAATTTGGACACCCACGGGAAGCCGATCATCCGCAAAGCGTCGGCGCACGGCCTCGGTCATTACGCGGCCCCATACGGCGACGAAGAAGAAAGTCGCGACGAACGAGGCAGCGGCGTCAGGCCTTGGGAAGAGGATGTTTGGAAGCAAATCATAACCGCAGCGCTCAGCGACAAGCCTCGGGAAGTCGATTACGCGTTCCGCCGCGAAATGACGAAGCCGGCGCGCAGCCGGTACGGCGCAACACGACCCGCAGTACTCGATTGGTTCAAGCGCTACAACGAAGGCAGGGCTTACGCCGAGCAGGTGAAGCCGTTCAATTTCCTGCTAACGTTCTTTGCCCGTCGCCAGGAAGACCTGACGACAGAGGACCCAACGCACGAATGGGAGCCAAAGACTGAAAACATTCGTCCAGTAGCGCCCTATGAGAAGGACATCGATAAGGCGCTCAAGCGCATATTCGACCGCAATTCCGAGACCCTTGCACCGGTACCGACGAAATGGCTCCGAACGGTCGCCGACGTGCTCCGGGACTACCATCGTCAGCCGGAATACAAGTTTCTAGGCGGCGGGTGGAACGAGGAGGGCGTCCTCCGACGTCGGCATATCTTCGCCGACACCATCGAGGACATCGGCAAGGAGAGCGACGGGTGGGAGGAGGACGAGGCGCGGGCCGAGGATCAGGACACCGTCCTGACCTATCCATCGTCGTCGCTTGACCGCGAGCTCATGATCGCGCGGATCAAGTCGGTCCGAAAGCGGGAGCTGATGCGGGAGGCTCGGATCGCGATGAGGACGATCAATGAGGTTCACGATAACAAGGAGACGCCCGATGAAGATTTGATGCGCATAGCGAGTGCAGCCGAGCGGATCGATAAGCGACGGAAGGCGCGCGACAAGGAGGCTACGGCGGCAGTGGCTTGGCTAAGCGCTAAGCGAGAAAAGGTCGGGCCGGCGGCCCTGGCGAAGCTGTTGAAGGTGGATGTGGCGAATTTGGGGAAGGTGATTGAGGGGAAGAGAACGCCTTCGAGGGATTTGTTGGTCAAAATCGCAGCCGTTCGTTCGCAGAACGAATGACCACCATTTGCTAGAAGCGAACAGCCGCGTCGATCTGTTCTCTAATGGGTCAAGGGCGGAAGGCTCTTCCGGTGTCGACGCTTTCGGGTGCCGCGTTCTCTGCGTGCTCGTTCGGCACTTGATGGGGTAAGCTGGGTGCAGGGCGGCTCGGTTGAAATCGCAGTTGGCCGGGGGTTGGCCGCAGGAACAGAATTGGCGCCGTCGTCTGCTCCCTCCCTAGGGCGTCGCTCCTCTTGGGAGCTGGATTCGGCCTCCTGTCTTGGGGTCTGCCGGGCCTTTAATCGAACGCGAACTCCGTTCTGTCGCGCAGCATCGCGTGCATGATGATTGCGAGACGACGAGCCAGAGCGACCTTCGCTTTGCGCATCGTTGATCGCTTGGCGATCGCGAAGGCCCAGTCCTTAAGCTTGAGCTGGCCCTTATAGCGCGTCTGGCGGCCTCGTACAGGAGGGTTCGCACCCGCCGGTCACCGCATTTCGATATGCTGCCGACGTAGTCGACCTCGCCCGACTGATATCGCCGGGGGACCAAGCCCAGGTAGGCGCCGACGTCTCGGGATCGGCGGATGCGCGAGGGATCGTCGATCGCAGCCACAAAGGCGAGAGCCGTCAACTGGCCTACGCCTGGGATGGTCATCAGCCGGCGACAGGCCGCCGAAGCCCTGGTCATACTCTCATGTCCGCATCGATCGTTGCGACCGCCGTCATCACTGCGGTTCGCGCCGCAATCAGACCCCGCATGGCGGCAGAGAGGCCAGCAACCCCCTTACTTGCTTTGAGAGCCTGATCGACGAAGGCTGCGGTGAGCGCGCGAGGCAGTCGGATCCCGAACACGACCGCCAAACCTCGGATCTGATTTTCCAAGGTCACCCGCTGCCCGACCAGTTTCTTGCGCGCGATGATCAGCGAACGGAGAGCGTGAGCTGATAGCGACTTCACATGTACGGGCTTAAAGAACCCGGTGCGTGCTAAATGCGCCAGACCTCGCGCGTCGTTGCGATCGGTCTTGTGGGTGGCGAGCGACTTGAGCGCCTGGTAGGCCTGCCGGCTCTCAACGCAGACCACGGGCAGACCGAGTTGGCTCAACCCGTGAAACATCTGGTGAACGACAACGCCTTCGCGATCGACGACGCAGACGTGGGTCTCGTCCATCGAGATATCGAGGCCAGCAAAATAGTCCATGTCATGGTTCTCCTCTTCCAAACCGTGGCCGATCCTATCGGCCTCAGCGGAAGAGCTCCCGCCCATTAAAGCACGTGCGCTGAGGCCGGTGGCCAGACAGAGCACGTGATTGGACGACCGCGACGTCGAATTGAGCGATGCGCACAATTTGGCTCCAGGTTTTAGTGGCCAATCTCGTGAAACAAATGCATGCTGTCTTGGGGAGCCAGTTGTCGCAGGACCGCATCAAGCGCAACTCGATAACTGTTGTATCGATCAAGACCAAGGAGATTAATAAGTTCATTTTCGTACCTATGGACATTGGTTGCAATAGCAGAATTTTCTTCATCTTGACTAGTTCGCCCGGTGACGTAGTCACGATACACACCGCGCTGTAGCTCAGAGAGAGATAATTGTAAGTGCGTTACTCTTTGAGCAAGCAAAATATCACCTAAAATATTTTCGTTGATATTGAGGAACCCGTTCTCGTTTGCAGATGCCTGAAGCTCGGCGAGGCTGATATGTGTCTCTGACAGCATACCCTTCAATTGGATATGCCTCAAACCAATATTTCGGTGAAATGCATAGGCTACCCAAACTTCAGCGTGACTGTTCTGATCAACCGTTTTAATCGAAATCGTTGGGTAATAACGGTCCGGATCCTCTATTGTTAGCTCTTGTCTGTAGTTATTTACTCTAGCATATATTCGCACTCCATGCTCTGGCCATTCCAAATAGGCTAACCCAATGTGTTCTAAAGGACCAATCGCGGCTAAGAACAGCATCTTATTTTCGCGGTCAGATGGCAAAATTATGTGCTGTACCTCCGGAGAACCAGATGGGCCTTGGCCTAAATAGCAAATATCCCACACCGGGAATTTAGGAGCCTCTCTCAAAGGAGCAAAGGTTTGCAATGCCTCAAGCCGATGCCGGAAAGTCGGATGCGTGGACTCCGCTTCAATCCGGGGGTGACCACTCAGTTGTAGTGCTTTTTCTATGGCATCTTCCTCAACTACAAAAGCCATAAGGAGAGCTTTCAAGGGCTCCAAGCTGTAGCCGAGAGATCGCATTTGCTCGAATGCAAAATGATCCGCAGCAAACTCTCGATCACGACTCTGCTCGCGGGAGGCGGGCGGCGTACTCGTATGACCGAGCCAGTGGTGACCAAGCTCATGGAGCACTGTCCAGGCTACGCCCGTATCTTCAACATCACTAGCCAGTTCACGCCACCCTAGGGCGACCGCGGGTGACGAACTTACCGACTGAAGATTTATCGAGAACTCTGGCAGTGGAGCGCCGGCCCCCACGGCCTCCGCAACCTCGAAGGCGTATCTGAATGCAGCATCGTGCAGAACTGGGCGCGCTTGTTGTAACCCCGAGAGGAAAATACCTCCCCAATCTGCATGATGTTGAATGTGAAGCACGAGAGCAGCATCGATCTGAATGACAGGATGTCCTGCCCTCAAGCTGGCAGAAGCGTTCGGATTAGGATAAAATAGCTTTTTATTTAGGTTTATCACTACGCGATCCAGAAGCTCGGTCAGACGCGCGTCGTCCTTAGCTTCCTCATGTAAATCTGCGAGAACTTCCGTGAATCTCTTGGTTACTGCAGCACTCTCCTTCTCGTCAAGCACCAGCCCTTGCGGAAAGTACTCGGGACCTAATACAGCAGAGCCGCCGGAGCCTACAGACAATAAACTCAGAACGAGAAAGATGATCGCCACCACGACCCCCGTCGAAGGCAAAGAGTTTGTTTGGATACGCGGCGTCGGATCGGAAAGACCGGCTTGCCGACGTGTGCTGCTTGAGATCTGCATGTTAACTATCGCTAATTCGCTGGAAATTTCAGCAACCGCATTAGATCTTCACGATGCTCGGGGTCATTTCTATCGAATTCTTCAGACGTGGCCAAAGGAGGGGATTCGTAACTGAGGCTTGGATCTGGCAGCCTGATCACGAAGGCAGGTCCAAACGCTACGGGAACGGGTCTATCTCCAGTGATGCTTATCGTAGAGGCTCCGCTGCTTGAGCCCCCGCCGCCGATTTTCGTGGAAGCTGTCAAACCAAATTTGTGTAATAAGTCGTCAAAGACACTGAGCTCTGCCTGAGCCGTTTTCTCATCCGAAAGAGAAATACGCAGAACTCTCTTTGCCTCATATAGCGTCCCTATTACCAAGGATTGTGGAGGCACTACGACTGGAGCTCCCCCCGGCATTAATGACGCTTCTAACGCTGGCTTTATGGCCGCACATTCTGGCTCATCGGTCCGCAGTAGCGCCCGAAGCTGCAAAACTGACGCCGACGTTATCTCTACGTCAGCAAAGGATAATTCCCAGTTGTGTTCGCCAATGGCGCCGAGACTCACTTCTGCGACACTGGAAATCCCTAAGGCTGCACTCAGACCGCGTGCGCTGTGACCCGACACCGTGGGCAGCGCTCCTGGTGACCGCCGCACGTTCGCACTCAAGCCAGGAAAGCAGTCCTCCGCCCGGGCCACCAACAGCCACGAATCAGCGCGAAACAAATCTCCCACTTGTTGGCCATGCGGGACTATGATGGGCACCAATCCATAGTCAGCCAAGAGAGCTCGTTGCTCTGCGAGAAATGGCACTAGGTGATCGATCGCGAGATTGTTCGACGGATCAGCTGTTTGATTAGACGATGGACCCGACAATGCATTTGGAGAAAAAAAAAGAATCGAGCCTAGCACAATTCCTACGGCGAACCTTCTCAGGTTCTGCTTGTGCGAGTTGACTCGACACCCTAGCTGCACCCACAAACCCACAAGCATCACCGGCCAACTATGTCTGCCAAACTAAGTAATTATGACTCAAATTCGGTTATGTAAAATTGATCTGCATCAATTCTTCAACTTTACGCCGGTTTGGTGGCGCTTCCTGGGGCTGATCGGGAAAGAAAGCAACGGGTCGGTTTGACCCGTTCGCCGCGCCGTTGATGAATGCCCCTCTTTGCGCATTGCGGCTGTCCCCGCCGGGCGTCGATTTGACTCGTCCGCCGGGTCGTCGCGGACATTGTTATCCCACGACGTTCATCTTCATATTATCCATGATGTTACTGCATTAATGTGGTCAGAACAGTGCTCAAAATCCCCATTCCCTATACCCCGACAAGAACAAAAAAAGAACTTGCGCGTGAGAACAAACCGTGCACATATTGCCGGGCAACGGGGCGCGTAAAGCTGTTGTTGCGGATCGGACCCCGCCCGTGAGACAAGGATGACAACGATGACACAACCAGTTCTTCGCGTGGTGGAAGGGACTAGTGTGGACAAGACCAAGGCGCTCGACGCCGCTCTGTCTCAGATTGAACGCGCCTTCGGCAAAGGCTCGATCATGCGGCTTGGCAAGAACCAGCCGGCGGCCGAGATCGAGACGGTGTCGACCGGATCCCTGGGGCTCGACATCGCGCTCGGCGTCGGCGGTCTGCCGCGCGGACGCGTCGTCGAGATTTATGGCCCGGAATCCTCAGGTAAGACTACGCTGACCCTGCATGTGATCGCGGAGGCGCAAAAGCGCGGCGGCGTCTGCGCCTTCGTCGACGCCGAACACGCGCTCGATCCGGTTTATGCGCGCAAGCTTGGCGTCAACCTCAACGACCTCCTGATCTCCCAGCCCGACACCGGGGAGCAGGCGCTCGAAATCACCGACACGCTCGTGCGCTCAGGCGCGATCGACGTCCTGGTCATCGATTCCGTTGCGGCGTTGACGCCGCGGGCCGAAATCGAGGGCGAGATGGGCGACTCCCAGCCGGGTCTGCAGGCGCGGCTGATGAGCCAGGCCCTGCGCAAGCTCACCTCCTCGATCTCGCGCTCGAATACGATGGTGATCTTCATCAACCAGATTCGCATGAAGATCGGCGTCATGTACGGCTCGCCCGAGACGACGACAGGCGGCAATGCGCTGAAGTTCTACGCCTCCGTGCGCCTCGATATCCGGCGCATCGGCGCAATCAAGGATCGCGACCAGGTCGTCGGCAACCAGACCCGCGTCAAGGTCGTCAAGAACAAGGTCGCCCCGCCGTTCAAGCAGGTCGAGTTCGACATCATGTACGGCGAGGGCGTCTCGAAGGCCGGCGAACTCGTCGACCTCGGCGTCAAGGCCGGCGTCGTGGAGAAGTCGGGCGCGTGGTTCTCCTTTGACAGCGTTCGGCTCGGCCAGGGCCGCGAGAACGCCAAGGCGTATCTGAAGACCAATCCGGAAATGGCGGACAGAATCGAGCGCGCCATCCGCGAGAACGCCGGCCTCATCGCCGAGCGCATTCTCGAAAACGCGGGTCCGTCGGACGAGACCGACGCCGAAGGCTGACCCTCCTTCGGGCGAAGCCCTCGCGTCCCAGCCTCCCAAAGGGGCCCGCCCATCCGCCAGGGAGCTTGCCGATCGCGCGTCATGGGCGCGCGAGGGCGGCTGTGAGCATCCGCCGCCCTCGCGCGCCGTTTTTTGAATTCACGCAAGTATCTTTGAATTCACCCAAAGCATCCTTGAATTTAGCCAAGCATCCTTGCGACCGACAGTTGCCCGCCGACAAGCCGTGAGGACGGGCTCTGGCGTCTCCTGCAAGAGAATCGGTCGCATAGCGAAACGGGATTTAACTCGCCGAAGCGGCCCTTATATCCTGATCCTTCCGTCCCGCGCTGATGGCTCTCGGTCATTTTCGCAGCGACTGCGGGCGTCAGCCTCAACGCAACTTTTTCCTCGCGCGCAAGTTGGCCGGAGGCGGGCGCGAAGACCGCACGCTTTTCAAGCGACGCGGTTGGCGCTTTCCGCGGCCTTGCTCTAGAAAGCGCGCGTGGGAAAATCGCGGCCCGAGGCAATGTGTTCATGAGCGGCGTCAACGAGATTCGGTCGAACTTCCTGCGGTTCTTCGCCAGGAACGGGCATGAGGTCGTCCCGTCGAGTTCGCTCGTGCCGCGCAACGATCCGACGCTCATGTTCACCAACGCCGGAATGGTGCAGTTCAAGAACGTGTTCACCGGGGTCGAGAAGCGCCCGTACGTTCGCGCCGCCACCGCGCAGAAGTGCGTGCGGGCGGGCGGCAAGCACAACGATCTCGACAATGTCGGCTATACCGCCCGTCACCACACGTTCTTCGAAATGCTCGGCAACTTCTCTTTCGGCGACTATTTCAAGGACCGCGCGATCGAATTCGCCTGGGGATTGCTGACGCGCGAGTTCGGACTGCCCGCGAGCCGCCTCACCGTCACCGTCTACTACAACGACGACGACGCCTTCAATTTGTGGAAGAAAATCTCCGGCTTGCCCGACGAGCGCATCATCCGCATCGCCACAAGCGACAATTTCTGGGCGATGGGCGACACCGGCCCGTGCGGTCCGTGCTCGGAAATCTTCTACGATCATGGCGATCACATCCCGGGCGGCCCCCCCGGCTCGCCCGACGCCGACGGCGACCGCTTCATCGAGATCTGGAATCTCGTCTTCATGCAATTCGAGACCTTGCCGGGCGGCGAGCGGATCAATCTGCCGCGCCCGTCGATCGATACGGGCATGGGCCTCGAGCGCATCGCCGCCGTTCTCCAGGGCGTGCATGACAATTACGACATCGATCTCTTCCGCGCGCTCATCCGGGCGAGCGCCGACATGACCGCCGTCGATCCGGACGGCCCGCAGCGCGCCTCGCATCGCGTCATCGCCGACCATCTGCGCGCCTCGGCCTTCCTCGTCGCCGACGGCGTCCTGCCCTCGAACGAGGGCCGCGGCTATGTGCTTCGCCGCATCATGCGGCGCGCGATGCGCCACGCGCAGATTCTCGGAGCGCGCGATCCGCTGATGTGGCGCCTTGTAACCGTGCTCGTCCGCGAGATGGGCCAGGCGTATCCGGAGCTCGTGCGCGCCGAGGCGCTCATCTCCGAGACCCTCAAACTGGAGGAGGCGCGCTTTCGGACGACGCTGGCGCGCGGCCTCGCCATTCTCGAGGACGAGACGCGGACGCTTGGCACCGGCGGCGTCCTCTCCGGCGAGACCGCCTTCAAGCTCTATGACACCTACGGCTTTCCGCTCGATCTGACCCAAGACGCCCTGCGCGCGCGCGGACTTTCGGTCGACGTCGCGGGTTTCAACGCCGCGATGGAGCGCCAGCGCGCCGAAGCGCGCCGCGCTTGGGCGGGTTCGGGCGAGGCGGCCACCGAGACGGTCTGGTACGCCTTGCGCGAGCGGGTGGGCGCAACAGACTTTCTCGGCTACGAAACGGAGACTGCGGAAGGCGTGGTGCGCGCGATCGTCAAGGACGGCGCGGAAGGCGACATTCTCGAGGCCGGGGAGAAGGGCTCGCTCATTCTCAATCAGACGCCGTTCTACGGCGAGGCCGGCGGCCAGGTCGGCGACGTCGGCGAAATCTCCGCCGCCGGTTTCCAGGCCGCCGTCACCGACACGCGAAAGAAACTCGGCGACCTCGTCGTGCACGACGTATCGATCATCGAGGGGACGGCGCGCGTCGGCATGGCGGTCGAGCTTGCGGTCGATCACGCCGCCCGCTCGGCGACGCGCGCGAACCATTCCGCAACCCACATCCTGCACGAGGCCTTGCGCCTCGTGCTCGGCGATCACGTGGCGCAGAAGGGCTCGCTGGTCTCGCCCGACCGGCTGCGTTTCGATTTCGCCCATCCAAAGCCAGTCACTCCCGAGGAGCTTTCCGCAGTCGAAGACATCGCCAACAGGGTCGTGCTCGAGAACGCCGAGGTCACGACCCGGCTCATGAGCCTCGACGACGCTCGCAACGTCGGCGCGCGCGCCCTGTTCGGCGAAAAATACGGCGACGAGGTCCGCGTCGTCAGCATGGGGGTGATCGAGGACGACGCCACCCACGAGCGCGCCTATTCGACCGAGCTCTGCGGCGGCACCCATGTCAGCCGCACCGGCGACATCGGTCTCATCTCGATCGTCGGCGAAAGCGCGGTCGCCGCCGGCGTCCGGCGGATCGAGGCCAAGACCCGCGACGAGGCGCGCCATCGTCTGACCGCCGATTCGAAGGCCTACGCCCAACTCACCGCCCTCCTGCGCTCTCCGCCAGAGGAAGCCCCCGACCGCCTCGAGGCGCTGATCGACGACAAGCGCAAGCTCGAGCGCGAACTCGCCGAGGCGAGGCGCAGGCTGGCGTTAGCGGGCGAGAGTGGCACAACGGTCGCAACGCCCCCCTGGCGCAATGACATCCCCCCTGAGCCAGTGTGGCAGGGAAGACCTGGTTCTGTGCCCTCGGCAATAGCGCAAACCGGGGGCGAACCAAGCGTAGCCGGAATCCCGGTAAAGTTTTTGACTGTTCAAGGCCTCGATGCAAAGGATCTGAAACCTTTGGCTGACGAGGCGAAGACAAGACTAACCTCCGGCGTTGTGGCGATTGCAAACTCAAGCCCTGACGGCAAAGCCAGCTTGGTCGTCTCGGTCACTCCGGATTTCGTTAGCCGAATTAGCGCCATTGATCTCGTTCGGGCGGGTGCAGAGGCGCTCGGCGGTAAAGGAGGGGGCGGAAGACCTGATATGGCACAAGCCGGAGGACCCGACGGGTCAAAGCTAGAGGAGTCGCTCAAGGCGGTTCGTGCAAAGCTGGCCGAACTCGCGAAGCACTGACCCTTTCATGCAGAGAATAACTGGCCTCCGGAGGCACAAGTCTCGCCAAAGTATGAGACGCCACTGGCCCAATGGACGTCCACAGGCGGGACCATGTTTTTACGACGCGTTCATGACGCTCGGCGCAGGCCATTGGATCAGCCTCGTGTGCGAGGAGCTGGCCTGAGGGAGCGCCCTCCGGCCGACGGCTAAGCTGCAGCGCGGCGAGCGGGGAGCCGGCCGGGATCACGCCGCCATCGCCTTCTTGAGATTCTCGTCGACCTTGTCGAGGAAGGCCGAGGTCGAGAGCCACTTCTGCTCCGGCCCGATGAGGAGGGCCAGGTCCTTCGTCATGTACCCGGCCTCGACCGTCTCGACGCAGACCCTCTCGAGCGTCCCGGCAAATTTCGCGAGCTTTTCGTTGCCGTCGAGCTTGGCGCGATGGGAGAGGCCGCGCGTCCAGGCGAAGATCGAGGCGATCGAGTTGGTCGACGTCTCGCGGCCCTTCTGGTGCTCGCGATAGTGGCGCGTGACCGTGCCGTGCGCCGCCTCGGCCTCGACCGTCTGCCCGTCGGGCGTCATGAGCACGCTGGTCATCAGGCCGAGCGACCCATAGCCTTGCGCGACCGTGTCGGATTGCACGTCGCCGTCGTAGTTCTTGCACGCCCAAACGTAGCCGCCCGACCACTTGAGCGCCGAGGCGACCATGTCGTCGATCAGCCTGTGCTCGTAAGTGATGCCGAGGCTCGCGAACTTCGACTTGAATTCGGATTCGTAGACGTCCTGGAAGATGTCCTTGAACCGACCGTCATAAGCCTTGAGAATCGTGTTCTTGGTCGAGAGATAGACCGGGTACTTGCGCATGATGCCGTAGTTCAGCGAGGCGCGCGCGAAATCACGGATCGAGTCGTCAAGATTGTACATCGCCATCGCAACGCCGGCGCCGGGGAACTTGAACACTTCCTTCTCGATCACCTGGCCGTCGTCGCCCTCGAACTTGATCGTGAGGCGCCCCTTCCCTGGGACCTTGAAGTCGGTCGCGCGATACTGGTCGCCATAGGCGTGACGGCCGACCACGATCGGCTGGGTCCAGCTCGGAACGAGACGCGGCACGTTCTTGCAGATGATCGGCTCGCGGAAAATGACGCCGCCAAGAATGTTGCGGATTGTGCCATTCGGGCTCTTCCACATCTCCTTGAGATGGAATTCCTTCACCCGCGCCTCGTCTGGCGTGATCGTGGCGCATTTGACGCCGACGCCGCTGGCCATGATCGCGTGGGCCGCGTCGACCGTCACCTGATCGTTGGTCGCGTCGCGATGCTCGATCGACAGGTCGAAGTATTGCAGTTCGACGTCGAGATAGGGATGAATGAGCTTGTCGCGGATGAGCTGCCAGATGATGCGCGTCATCTCGTCGCCGTCGAGTTCGACAACCGGATTCTTGACCTTGATTTTGGACATCGCGGGGATTTTCCTTAATGGAACGAAAGGCGAGCGAACGACGCAGCGATCCTAATAGCACCGCGTTTTCAGCCCTCATAGTTCTGCTTTAGACGAGCGGCGGCGCGACCTCCATGCGGCTTGACGCGGCGGCCCCGGATCGGAAGTTTGCGAGCGATCCCAAGCAAGGACGAGGCGGCAAGATGATCGCGTTCGACGTTTCGCGAGCCTCCGGCTGTCGATGGAGCGCCGTGCTCATTCTTGTGGCGTGCATGGCGACGTCAGTCGTTTGCGCGCGCGCGAACGAGCCTCAACCGGCGACCGACAATGCGCTCGCGACATTATGCGGAATCGTCGAGACCTCGGCCAGGACCGAGGGCCTGCCGGTCAACTTCTTCACCCGCCTCATCTGGCGAGAGAGCGCGTTCCAGCCGCACGCGGTCAGTCCGATGGGCGCCATGGGCGTCGCCCAGTTCATGCCGGGCACGGCGTCCGAACGCGGCCTCGCCGATCCGTTTGACCCGGCGACCGCAATTCCCGCTTCGGCCAAGCTCATCGCCGACCTCGCGCGGCGTTTCGGCAATCTCGGCCTCGCCGCGGCCGCCTACAACGCCGGACCCAACGCGCTTTCGAACTGGCTCGACGGCCACGGTTTCATGCCGATCGAAACGCAAGACTATGTCCTCGCCATCACAGGGCGCGACATCGAGGAATGGCGTGGGGACAAGCCTCCCGCTTCGGCTTCGCCCGACCCCGCTGAGCCTTGCCTGACGTCGATAGCCAAGCTGCGCGTCGCTCGGGGCGGGCTCGCGTCCTCGCCGATCGTCTCAGGCCTGTTCGCGCCCTGGGGCGTGCAGATTTCCGCGAGCTTCTCCAAGGATTCGGCCTTGCGCGCGTTCGCCCGCGCCCGGCACGATTACGCGAGCGTGATCGGCGACATGCAGCCCTTCGTCCTCGGCTCAGTCCTGCGGAGCCGGGGCTGGCGGCCCTTCTATCGTGTGCGCCTGCCGGCGCAGACCGGCGGCGAAGCCAAGCGCCTCTGCGACCGCATCCAGGCCGTCGGCGGCGCCTGTGCCGTCCTGCGAAGCTGAGTCGGAGGTCTGAGAAAGGCCGTCTCCATGGGGCGGCCTTTTTTTTGTTGGCGGCGCGCTCGAAATGGCCCCGCGAGGACTTGTGCCATCAGGCGGCGGCTCGGCCCGTCCGGTCGAGCGTCGCGAACTCTTCGTCCGTGAGCTTGATCGCCGCTGCGCCGACATTCTCCTCCAGATGCGCGACCTTGCCAGTGCCGGGAATGGGCAGCATCACAGGGCTGCGCTTGAGGAGCCAGGCGAGCGCGATCTGTCCGGGCGTCGCCTTGTGCCTGCGCGCGATCGCGTCCAAGTCCGAGCCCTCGCGGGTGAGCTCCCCGGCGCTGAGCGGGAACCAGGGGATGAACCCGATCCCCTTCTTCTCGCAATGGTCGAGCGCCGTCTCGCTCGCCCGGTCGCTGAGGTTGTAGCGATTCTGCACCGTCGCAACGGGAAAGAACTTCGCCGCCGCCTCGATCTCCGCGACGCTCACTTCAGACAGCCCCGCGCAGCGGATAACGCCGTCCTTGATCAGGGACTTGATCGCGTCGAACTGCTCGTTCGCCGGCACCTTGGGATCGATGCGGTGCAATTGCCAGAGGTCGATCGTGTCGACGCCGAGCCGCCAGCGGCTCTTATGCGCCTGCTGGATGAGATATTCGGGTCGGCCAAGCGGAATCCAGACATCGGGGCCGGTGCGCGCGAGGCCGCCCTTGGTCGCGATGTGTATCGCGCCATACGGATGAAGCGCCTCGTGGATCAGCGCCTCGGAAAAGTCAGGTCCGTAAGCGTCGGCGGTGTCGATGAAATCGACGCCGAGATCGGGAAGCCGGCGCAGGGTGCGCAACACCTCCGGGCGATCCGGGGGAGGACCCCAGATCCCACGGCCAACGATCCGCATGGCGCCGAAGCCGAGACGATTGACGTCGAACGCGCCGCCGATGCGGAAGCGTCCGGATTGTGCGGCATTCATCATGTGCTGCTCCTGAGGTTCGCCCCCCAGTTCAAGGCCAGCGCGCTTCGGGCGGCATCGAGGAGAGAATGGATGCGATATTGCCTCCGGTCTTCAGCCCGAAGATCGTGCCACGATCGTACAGCAGATTGAATTCTACATATCGGCCGCGGCGCACGAGCTGCTCGGCGCGGTCAGCCTCGCTCCACGGCATTATCGCATTCCGGCGCACGATTTCGCAATAGATGGCGATGAAGCTCTCGCCGACGTCGCGCACGAAGTCGAAATCGGCTTCGAAACGTGAATTTTCTGCATCCTGCCCGCTGTTGAGCCCGTCGAAGAATATGCCCCCGATTCCGCGCGGCTCGTTGCGGTGCTTGAGGAAGAAATATTCATCGCACCACGCGCGGAAGCGTTCCGCGTCGGCGACGGTCGGATGGCGCTCGCAGGCCGCGCGCATCGCCGCGTGGAACGCGACCGCGTCGGGATCGTCGGGCTTGCGTCGCCGATCGAGCGTCGGGGTCAGGTCGGCGCCGCCGCCGAACCATGTTTTTGTCGTGCGCACGAGCCGGGTGTTCATGTGCACGGTCGGCACGTGCGGGCTCCACGGATGGGCGATGACCGAGACGCCGGCCGCCCAGAAGCGCGGGTCGTCCGCCGCGCCCGGGATCTGATCGGCGAATTCCTTCGGGAAGGCACCATGGACCGTCGAGCAATGCGCGCCCATCTTCTCGAACAGGCGCCCGCGCAGCATCGCCATCCGTCCCCCGCCGCCGGGCGCGCCGCTCGCGTCGGTGCGCTGCCAGGGCTCGATCGCGAAACGGCCGGGTGCACGCTCGGCGTCAACGCCGGGAAACTCGCGCTCGAGCGCCTCCATCGCCGCAATCACTTTCGTCTGCAGCATCTCGAACCAGTCGCGCGCCCGGGCGAGGCGCGGATCCCCGGTCGGGTCGCTCATTGACCGCGCACCCGCTCAACGAGCCGCTCGACATGCGCGACTGGGGTTTCCGGCAGAATGCCATGGCCGAGATTGAAGATGTGGGCGCGCGCTTCAAAGCCCTCGAGGACGCGCTCGATCCCCTCGTCGAGCGACGCCCCTCCCGCAACCAGCGCCAGAGGATCGAGGTTTCCTTGCAGCGCAAGCGTCTCCGGCAGCGCCGCCGCGGCGACGCGCGGCTCGACGCTGGTGTCAAGACCGATCGCCGACGCGCCCTTCATCTCGGCGAACTTCATGAGCTGCGTCGCCGCGCCGCGTGGAAAGACGATGATCGGCGCCTGCGGCGCATTCGCGCGGACCTTGGCGAGAAGCGCCGCGACTGGCTTGACGCACCAGCGCTCGAACTCGGCCGGCGGCAGGACGCCGGCCCAGGAATCGAAAATTTGCAACGCCTCGGCGCCCGCTTCGACCTGTCGCGCAAGATACGCGGCCGAGGCCTCGACAAGACGATCGATCAGCGCGCCGAACAGCTTTGGCTCACGATACGCGAAAAGCCGCGCAGGCGCCTGGTCCGGCGTGCCGCGCCCCGCGATCATGTAGCTCGCGACCGTCCAGGGCGCGCCGCAAAAACCGATCAGCGCGACGTCATTCGGAAGCGCAGTCTTCACCCGATCGAGCGTCTCGAACACCGACGCGAGCCTCGCCCAGTCCGGCTCGTCCTTCAGGCGCGCTAGCCCGCTTGCGTCTTCGATCGGATCGAGGCGCGGGCCTTCGCCGGATTCGAAGCTGACCCTTTGGCCGAGCGCGTCGGGCACCACCAGAATGTCGGAAAAGAGAATCGCCGCGTCGAAGCCAAAGCGGCGGATTGGCTGCAACGTGGCTTCGACCGCGAGCGCCGGGGTGTAGCAGAAGTCGAGAAAGCTCGCGGCGCGGGCGCGGATCTCCAGATACTCCGGCAGATAGCGGCCCGCCTGGCGCATGAGCCAGATCGGCGGCGTCCGCTGGCGCTCCCCTGCGAGCGCGGCGAGCAAGGGCTTGCGTATGGCGGACGCCAAAGTCATCGCCCGAAGCCCTCATTCAGGGGCGCTTCGCGCCGCCTTCTCCCGCATCGGACGTCGACGGCGCTTTGCGGTAGAAATGACGCGCCCATCTCCCGCTTCCGGGAGAAGGCCGGAACGAGGGCGTATTGCATTCAAGACGCCTAGCGCGAACGCCGGCGTCGGGGCAAGCGGCGCTATTCCGCCGCGCGCTTCATTTCGGGATAGACGCAGTGGGCATCCTCGCTCGCGGAGGCGCGGAACAGCGGGATGACCTTCGCCTCCTCGAAGCGGAGGCCGAGCGTCTTCCAAACGTCGACAAGCGACTCCACGAGTTCCGCAACCTGCGCCTCGTTGTGCGCCGGCGTCGGCGTAATGCGCAGGCGCTCGGTTCCCTTGGCGACCGTCGGGTAATTGATCGGCTGGATGTAGATCGCGTGACGGTCGAGCAAGAGCTTGCTCGCGGCGCGGCATTTCTCCGCATCGCCCACGAACACCGGCACGATGTGAGACGGGTTGTCCATCACGGGCAGGCCGGCTGCGCGCAAGGCGTGCTTGACGAGCTTGGCCATGTGCTGATGGCGCTCGCGCTCCGCATTCGAGCGCTTCAGGTGCCGCACGGCCACCGCAGCGCTGGCGGCGACGCTCGGTGGCAGGGTCGAGGTGAAGATGAAGGATGGGGCATAGCTGCGCACCGCGTCGACGATCGCCGCGCTCGCGGCGATATAGCCGCCGAGCGAGCCGAAGCCCTTGGCGAGCGTGCCCTCGATGATGTCGATGCGGTCGGCGATCTTCTCGCGCTCGCTCAAGCCCCCGCCGCGCGCGCCGTAGAGGCCGACCGCGTGGACTTCGTCGATATAGGTCAGCGCATTGTATCTCTCGGCCAGCGCGACGATCTCGGCGATCGGCGCGATGTCGCCGTCCATCGAATAAAGGCTCTCGAACACGACGAGCTTGCAACGGTCGATCGGCTCGGCCGCGAGCAGCTCCTCGAGATGCGCGACGTCGTTGTGGCGCCAAATTTTCTTGTCGCAACCCGAGCGCCGCACGCCTTCGATCATCGAGTTGTGATTGAGCGCGTCGGACAAGATGAGGCAGTTCGGCAAAAGGCTCGCGATGGTCGAAATGGCGGCGAGATTGGAGACCCAGCCCGAGGTGAAGACAAGCGCGGCCTTCTTGCCGTGCAGGTCGGCGAGCTCGGCCTCGAGCTGCACGATCGGGTGGTGCGTGCCGGAAATATTTCGAGTCCCGCCGGCGCCGGCGCCATGCGCACGCACGGCGCGGACCGAGGCCTCGATCACGTCCGGGTGGCCGCCCATGCCGAGATAGTCGTTGGAGCACCAGACGGTGACTTCGCGCGGACTGTCCTCTTCGCCCACGGGGCGCCACATCGCCATCGGGAAGCGCCGCGCGTCGCGTTCGAGATTGGCGAAGGTGCGATATCGCTCTTCCGCCTTCAGACGATCGATCGCATCCTCAAAGCGCCGCTCGTAGTCCATTCGACTGCCCTTTTTGGGTCACTGCCTATCCTGCGCGCCAAACCCTTGCCATTTCGCTATCCGCCAAACGCCGCCTTGTCCAGTGGACAAACGGCGCAGTTCCACGCGACCGATTGGCGCAGGGCGGAAAGCAGGAGCGCGCAACGTTTGGCCCATTCGGCAGTGGGCTTTCGGGATTCGAAAAATGAAAAGAAACCGCCGCGGCGCTCTCTTTCGTCGCGATACTTCGGACTAAACCCAGATAATTCTCGCTAAACCTGCGCACATGTCGAGCGCCCTGTCAGTGATGGACGTCACACAGCGCTTCGTCACACGGCGGCCAGGGCAATGTTCCGCCGGGTCTTGCGATACCCGGCAAAGCCGAGCCCGGCGAAGCCGAGGAGCAGCATGGCCCAAGTGGACGGCTCGGGGATCGTCGCGAGCATTCCGTTGACGTTCATCCCATCCGAATAGAAGCCGACCAGTTGGCCCTTGTCGTTGATGCCGTTGACGATCGTGCCGTCGACGCCGAAAGCCGCGGTCGCCGAGGCCGAGGGGTCGGAAATGGTCAGCCAGCTATTCGCAGACCAGTTGTACACAAACCCTTCTGTTTCGCCAGTGGCATTTACGAAACTGCCCACCGCCTCGTCTTTATTGTTCAGGCCGAATATCATCGTGTTCGTGCCGTTCGGGTCGTTCACTGAATAGAAAGTCCCGCCAACATCGAGGAAGCCGAGGGTAGCGCCAGTCACGGTGTCGGTGTAGAAGCCCGAGATGTCTCCAGCATTATTGATGCCGGTGGCCGTCACGGGCCCTGCATCAAAGCTCGCCGGAAGGATAACCGGCGTAAACGTCATCGCGGCGAGATTGACGATGTATCCATGCGCAACCCCACCACTATCGTTATAGAAGCCTGCGGCCACATTGCTGTTATTCACGCCGAGCAATTGATTGAACGTGGGACCGAGCGGGTTGTCGATTGTCGTGAAGGTGGCACCTTCTTTGAAGAATCCATTATTATTGCCGGTCGCCCCATCGACCCAGAAGCCGACTGTCGTGCCCATATTGTTGATGCCGGTGACCTGGGTCTGCGCGGCGCCGGTGAAATTTTCCGGCGTGAAAACGTTGGACGGAACGGTCACTGTGTAACCATTGTTGGGCACGACGGTCCCATCGCCAAAATAGCCGGCGATCGTGCCGCTGTCGTTGATGCCAAGCAACTGATTGAAGCTGAGGTCGCTCGGGTTATTCAGTGTTTGATAGACGATCGCGTGCGCCGGGCCGCCCACGAGAAGGCCGGCGGAGGTAAGCAGCGCGAGAGCGCTGCCGCGGAACATCAATACTCGTTCCATTTGCGTTCTCCTCTCATTGGATGTAGATCAAAAAGGTATAAACGACCCACCTTATCGAACTCTGGGAGACACCATTGTGGCACGGGAATATGTCACGCGAATTACGCTCTTTTTGTGAAAGTGACCCGCATGTCAACTTCGTCTGCAAGAATGGATCGGCCAAATTGCCAAGGGGATAGCGTAGGTAAATGGCGTCTCCCTTGCGTGATCGGGAGCCAAATACTATGAGAATCACTCGCGAGAGCGGAATTGTCGTTATTCAATTAGGGGAATTGGCCAACGGGCGGTCCCTACTCGCCGCGCTCGACCGTGATCATGGCTTCAACCGGCGCTTGCGCCTGGCCCCGCGCTTAACGACGCTTGCGTCAGAGGTTGCACGACGTGGCACCCAAGCCGCTGAAATCGCTCCCGCGTCTGTCGACTTTGCACCTCGCCGGGACGTCAGGCGGCGGGCGCCGAGCGCCTCGACGCCTGATCCCCCGTGACGCGCCCCTGTCATTGCGCGAAGCGAGGCACGCTTTATCGCTACGACCGATAGCTCGGGTCCAGCCGGTCCAATTTTCGCAGAAGCGCCGGCCACGCGAGTTGGCCGCCGAGGCCCCGAGTGACCTGCTTCGATTGGGCGCGGGCGCCCTCGAGGACCGGCTTCGGGATCGGGATCAGTTCGCCCCCGCCCGACTGGGCCTTCACCTGGATCTCGCAGGCGCGTTCGAGCGTGTACATGGCGAGGAAGGCGTTGGGGATCGAGTCTCCAACCGTCAGGAGGCCATGGTTCGGCAGGATGAGGAACGTGCTTTTTCCCAGATCGGCGACGAGTCGCGGCTTTTCGGCGTCGTTGAGGGCGACGCCCTCGTAGCCATGATACGAGAGGCTCGAAAGCACGAACAGCGACTGCTGCGAGATCGGCAACAGCCCGTCCCTCTGACAGGCGACCGCGACGCCGGCGCTCGTGTGCAGGTGCATTACGCAAGTCGCGTCCTCACGCGCGCCGTGGATCGCCGAATGGATCACGAAACCGGCCGGGTTGATGTCGAACGGGCTCTCCATCACCTTGGCGCCGCTAAGATCGATCTTGACCAGGCTCGAGGCCGTCACCTCCTCGAACAGCATCCCATAAGGGTTGATGAGGAAGTGATGGTCGCCGCCCGGGACGCGGGCGGAAATGTGCGTGAAGACGAGATCGTCCCAACCGTAATGGGCAATCAGCCGATACGCGGCGGCGAGATCGACGCGCATCCCCCACTCAGCCTCGCTGACTTCGTCCTTGAGCGACGGAACCGCGGCGCTCGGTCCTCCATAGGCGTTCATGATGTTCCTCCCGAGGGTTGGAGTTCGTCCGCGAGACTATCAGTTATTGAGGATTGCCGGCAGCGCCATCGGGCGGAAAAAATGCCCTGGCGCCTTTTTGGCGCCCGAATCAGGCCGCCTGACGAAGGGTGGGGAAGCGCTGCTCGGGGCGGCCCTTCAGCGTCAGCCGCCTTTCACGAGCACGCCTTCGGGCAGGCGCGCGGCGAGTTCGCGGCCCGCCTCGCGGCCCATCCGCTCCGCATCGTCATGCGCGCTTTCGGCCTCGATCGGAAAGCTCTCGGAGCCGTCGGTCCGCAAGACCTCGCCCTTGAATCGGATGCGACCCTCCGAGGCATGGGCGAGCGCGGCGATCGGGGTCCGGCATGAGCCTTCGAGCTCGGCGAGAAAGGCGCGCTCCGCCGCAACCGCGACAAATGTGTCGCGGTCGGAGACCGCCGCGAGCGCCTGAAGCGCGCACACGTCGCCGCTGCGCGCGGTCAATGCGATCGCGCCCTGGCCGGGAGCTGGCAGGAACGCCTCGAGATCGAGCGCCGCGCCGACGCGGTGCGCGAGGCCCAGCCGCTTCAACCCCGCCATCGCCAGGAGGGTCGCGCCGACCGCGCCCGACTCGGCCTTGCGCAATCGGGTTTCGACATTGCCGCGCAGGAGCTCGAGCTTGAGGTCAGGCCGCAACCGCAAGGCCTGCGCCTGACGGCGCAGCGAGGCGGCGCCGAAGGTCGCCCCATGCGGCAGCCCTTCAATCGTATCGGCGAATGAGGAGACAAGGACGTCGCGCACGTCTTCGCGCGGCAGAAAGCCCGCAAGCGTCACCCCTTCCGGCAGCAGGGTCGGCAGGTCCTTGGCCGAATGAACCGCGCCGTCGATCTCGCCCGCCAGCAGGGCGACGTCGATCTCCTTGGTGAACAGCCCCTTGCCGCCGGCCTCGGCAAGCGGTCGGTCCTGGATCTTGTCGCCGCTCGTGCGGATGACCTTAAGCGCGATCCGCTCGATCTCCCAGCCATGGGCCTCCGACAGACGCCGGCGGGTCTCGTTGGCCTGCGCCAGCGCCAGCGGCGAGCCGCGCGTGCCGAGCGCGAACACGGGCGACGCTATCATGGCCGCGATGCGAGGGTGAGCATCGCGCCTCTATTCGACCATCCGCACGGACTGTCAAATCTCCGTGGAAAGCGCTGCTGGCTTGCTGGCGTCGAGCCGGAGCTTCAGATAGTCGGCGGCGAGGACGGGGGCGTAGCGCGCGCGCTCGCCCGCAGGCACGCAAGATGCGATCGTCGCGACTTCGGCGTCCGGGTTGGGGTCGAAGAAGAAGGCGATCGAGTAGCGCTCGCGCCCGCTTGGGCTGACGACGCGATGGGGCGTGGAAACGTAGACGTCGTTCGTCCAGCGCATCAGGCAATCGCCGATGTTGACGACGAAAGCGCCCGGAACAGGCGGCGCTTCGATCCATGTCCCCGCCCGGGTGCGCACTTCGAGGCCGCCGATGTCGTCGGTCGCCAGCAACGTCAGATTGCCATAGTCCGAGTGCACGCCCGCGCCGATCTCACTCTCCGAGGCGTCCGCGGCCGCGGGGCAGCGCAGAAGCCGCAGCGTCGCCATCGGACGATCGAACTTGCCGTCGAAGTAGTCGGGTTCGATTTTGAGATCGGCGGCGAAGGCGCGGTGGATGCGCGCGCCGAGCGCGGCGCAGGCGTCATAATAGGCGAGCAGCGTGTCGCGGAATCCCGGAACGTTCGGCCATGCATTGAGCGCGCGGAAGGGTTTGCCGGCAAGGAGTTCGGGATCGTCCGGCGCAAGCTCAAAGCCGACGTTGAAGGCCTCCTTTCGGTCCGCTCCGCGCGCCGGGTCGAGCGCTTCATGGAGAAGGCCGGAATATCCCCGGTTGCCGCCGATCTTCTCGATCGCGATCGCCTGCTTTTCCGGCAGCGGAAGCGCGAAGGACCGCCGCGATTGCGCGAACGCCTCCTCCATCAGGTCCGGGCTGACGCCGTGATCGACCACGTAGAAGAAGCCGATGTCGCGGCAGGCTGCGCCGATCGAGGCAGCGACTTCCGCAAGCGATGCGCCGTCATCGGACAGGCGCCCCAGATCGATGATGGGCAACGCCCTCGCCATGTCTCAAAAACTCCTTGCTTCTCAGCAGCAGCCGAGCCCGCCGCGATAATGTTCGACGGCGGCTGGCTCGAGATCCGGCCATGCTTCGAGGAAGAGCGCGCGCGAGCCGATCTTGTCGCGATACTCGGCGCGCAGCGCCGCCTCCGTCGCGGCGAGATCGACGCCGGTTGGACGTCCGTCATGCACGATCTCGCGCCCAGCGACGATCAGCCGTGTGACATGGGCGGCAGTTGCGCGCGCAAACACGAAGTCGATCGGCTCGACGTGTGTGATCGCATCACGGTCGAGCGCATCGAGATCGAGCACGAGAATATCCGCCGGCTCTCCCACCTTGAGCGATCCGTCGCTGGGCGCGCCGTTGGCGAAACGCCCGTCGGCGACAATGCGTCGGAGCCAGTCGCCGCGCTCAACGACGTCGTCGAAGCCCCAGCCGCCATGCAGGAAGTGGCCGAGGCGCATCTCGCGCAAGATGTCGTCGTCCTCGTCGAAGGCGGAAGCGTCGACCCCGAGCGCGACCCGGCAGCCGCGCCGGATCGCCTCGGAGATCGGCGCGACGCCGCTCCTGAGGTGAAGGTTCGAGCTCGGGTTGGCAGCGATGACCGCGCCAGCGGCGGCGATGGCGTCGAGTTCGTGCTCGCGCGCGTAGACGCAATGGGCGAGCGTGAGGCGGGGCGAGAGCAGGCCCAGCGCGTCGAGGCGCCGAACGACGCCCTCGGGATAGGCGCGGTCGGCGAACGCGCGCTGATACTTCGTCTCCAAGAGATGCATGTGAACCCGACGGCCGGTCGCGCGGGACCGTTCGGCGATGGCCGCGAGGAGCGCGTCGGAGCACCACTGCGGCCCGTTCGGCCCGAATTGCACGGAAAAGGCCGGACTTTCGACCGCGGCGGCGATCGCCTCGACGCGCGCGACCTGCTCGTCGGCGCTCGGCATGGGGCCCATGAACTGCGCTTCGACTGTCGCGCGCGCGCTTCGAGGCAGCTTCGCCAACAGACTTTCATCGCGGCTGTACACGAGCGGATTGCGATCGCGCATGGAGACGGCGAACGTCGCGCGTAGACCGACGTCCGCCGCGGCGCGGGCGACCGCGCGCGCTTCCTCGACCGGCGGCATGGGCCCGTGAAAGCGGGTGTAATGCGCCATGACGGACCCCGCGCCGGCTCGCGCCGCCCGCGCAAAGGCCGCGACCGCGCCGAGATAGGGGTCGATCGGCGGCATCGCCGCAAGGCGCAGGAGCCACGTTTCGAGCGGCTTGCCCGCGGCGCCGAACGAGGTCGGCGACAGCGGACGACAATGGTCATGCGCGTTGACGAGCGCCGGCATGGCGAGGAGGCGCCGTTTCGGCTGTGCGACGGCCGGCGCAATCGCTGCGATGCGGCCGCCTTCGATCGCGACGTCGACCGGCGCTCCGGCCGGCCCGCTGTCTGTCGGCAGAACGATGACGCCGCTAAGCACCGTGCTCATGGTCTTCGATATTCACCCATCTTTCGCAGAAGCTTGCGGGCGCGGCCCCCTCCACCATGCTTCGCATGGTCCCCCTCCCCCGCTTCGCAGGGAGGATGGCGCTCGCCGGCCGCTTTCCTCACCCGCAAAGCGGGGGAGGGGGACCGCCCGGAGGGCGGTGGAGGGGGCCAGTAGGCTCATGGCTCGTCGATGACGCTGATATGGGCGGCGACGATGCGCCAGCCCTCGGGGAAGCGCACCCAGGTCTGCATCTGCCTGCCGACCTTGCCCGGCGCGTTTTCGCGCCGAAACAGCGTCGCGGCGATCGCGCAATCCCGCCCGTAAGCCACGATCTCCGTCTTCTCCAGCCTGCGCGCGAGCCCCGCTGGCGAGCGGGCCGCGCGAAACGCCCTGATTGCCTCGTAGCCGTAGAGATTTTCGCCGACCCCGTAGCGTATTGCTCGCTCGCTCGGGAGAAAGAACCGATCGAGGGCGTCGACGTCGTTCGACACAAGCGCCCGCTCATAGTCCGCGAACGCGGCTTCGACCTCGGCGCGCGTCGCGGGATCGTCGATCGTCATTGCGCGCCTTTCCGGCTTTCGAGCGACTGGCGGAGCGCGGCGGCGTCCGCGCCGATGAAGATGGGGATGCGGTCGAACGCCGGGCCAACGTTGACGCCCCTCTCGACAAGGCCGATCCAAACGCGGGTTCGGACGATCGCCTTCGCGCCGTTGCGCGCCGCCCATCGAGACTCGGACTGCTCCGGCATCGGTCGGCTCACGATACGAACGAAGCGACCCGAGCGCCAACGACGCCGTCCCGCTCCAGCGTGCGAGCCACGCGCAGCGCCAGATCCTCCCGCCACGGCGGCGCGATGATCTGCACCCCGATTGGCAATTTCTCGCCTTCCGTCCATACCGGCGCCGCGACCACCGGCAAGCCGATGAACGAGATCGGCTGGGTGAAGATCCCGATATTGGGCCGCACCAACATCTCCTTTCCGTCGAGGACAAAAGTCTTCTGGCCGAGCTTCGGGGCGCGGCACGGCGTCCCTGGCGCGAGCAGGATGTCGACCTCGCGAAAGAGCGCTAGGGCCTCGTCGCGGAACTGCCGCCGGAATTTCTGCGCCTGAGCAACCCAGGCGCCCGGCAGCATGGCGCCGGCGATCAGCCGGTCGCGAACGTCGGGATCGAAATCATGAGCGCGCGTGCGGAGGCGCTCGAGATGCAGCGCCGCCCCCTCGACCATGGTGATGAGATAGGCGGCGGCGCGCGCCCGCGCGGCCTCCGCGAATTCGACAACGCGCGTGGCTTTGAGCGCATGCGCGATCGTATCGACGGCCGCGAAGGCGCATTGCTCAGCCGAACGGGCGAAATAGCCGCCGAGCCTCGCGATGCGCAAACCCCGAATCCCGTCTTCGAGCAGCGGCGTCGCCGGGGCGGCGGGAACGTTGGCCTGCGCGGGGTCGGCGTCGTCTCGCCCGAGCATCGCGTCATAAGACAAAGCAAGGTCGCGGACTGCGCGCGCGAACGGGCCGACGTGATCCAGGCTCGCCACAAAAGGGAACGCACCGGCGCGCGACAGGCGGCCATAGGTCGGCTTGAGGCCGAACAGGCCACAGAACGAGCTCGGCGCGCGAATGGAGCCGTTGGTGTCGGACCCGAGCGCGATCGGCACGAGGCCGCCCGCCACCGCAGCGGCTGAGCCGCCGGAAGATCCGCCAGTCATGTGTTCGAGATCGTGTGGATTGCGCGAGGGGCCGTCGTGCGAATTCTGGCCGGTGAAGTCGTAGGCGTATTCGCCCATGTTGAGCGCCCCGACCATGACCGCGCCCGCGCCTTCGAGATGCGAAATAAGCGTCGCGTCCCGGGCGGCAGGCGGCTGCTCGCGATTAATCTTCGAGCCGGCGCGCGTCGGGAGTCCCTTGATGTCGAAGAGGTTCTTGACCGCGAAGGGCGCGCCGGCGAGCGGCCCGAGAGCTTCCCCCCGCTTGCGGGCGGCGTCGATCGCATCGGCCTTGGCAAGCGCCCGCGTTGCCGTCACGTCGGTAAATGCTCCGAGCGCTCCGTTTCGCGCCTCGATGCGGTGAAGCGCGGCGTCCGTGACCTCACGCGCGGTCGTCGCGCCGTCCCTCACCGCCTTGGCGATCGCCTCGGCCGGCCCGTCGAGGAGTTCAGACATCATGCGACGAACACAGGCGCCGGCTCTTCGCAGTCGTCGATCGCCGCCGCAAGCAGCAACTCCGCCTGCTCAGTCGCAATTCGCAGGTGAAGGATCGTTTGCGCCCGCGATTCCGGCGTCAGAGCGAGCCCGAGCAGCGGCGCCATTGCATCGACCATCGCCTCGGGGTCGAAAAGGTCTTTCGTCATGCGACCGGTTGTTTAGACACGACGGGCGGCGCGGTCCAGCCGACGACCTCGATCATGGGTCAATGCCCGGCCATGTGGCGTCCGATTGTCGTGCGGTCGGCGCCGGCCGCCTCGGTCAGATAGGCGACCCTCCCTCCGGACATGACGGCGATGCGGTCCGAGAGCTCGAGGATTTCATCGAGATCTTCCGACACAAGCAGCACCGCCGCGCCGCGATTGCGCTGCTCCATGATCTGCGCGCGGATGTCCGCGACGGACGCGAAGTCGAGTCCGAAGCAGGGATTGGCGACAATGAGCACGTCGACATCGCCAGAGAGCTCGCGCGCCAGAATCGCCCGCTGCACGTTGCCGCCGGAAAGATCCCGGATCTGCGTCTCAGTCGACGGGGTCTTCACGTTGTAGCGGCCGATGAGGTCGCGCGCGACGACTCGCATCGGCTCGCGCGACAGCCAGAAGCCGAGCCGCGTCATCGGCGCCTTGTCGAATCGCCGGAAGGCCATGTTTTCCGCGACCGACATGGTCGGCACGGACGCGTTCTTGAGCGGCTCCTCGGGCAGGCCGAAGATCTTGAACTTGTCGAAATGGTCGCGCGTCGGCTCGAAGTCCATGTCGTGCACCAGCACCTGCCCGAGCTTGATCGGACGCTGTCCGGACAAGGCCTCGACGAGCTCGCTCTGGCCGTTGCCCGAGACGCCCGCGACGCCGACGATCTCGCCCGCCTGCACCTTGAGATCGAAACCGGAAACGGCGTCTCGTCCCTCGTCGTTTTGGGCATAGAGGCCGGCGATCTCGAGCGTCGTTCCGCTCTTCGGCGCGGCGACGCGCGCCGCAGAGGGCCGCACCACCGCATCCCCGATCATCATCGCCGCCATCTCGCGCGTCGAAACCGCGCCGACCTTGCCGCCGCCGACCCGGACCCCGCGTCTCAACACCGTGAAGTCGTCGCAAAAAGCTTCGACCTCACGGAACTTGTGGCTGATCATCGCGACCGTGATTTCGCGGCGGTGCGCCATATCGCGCAACAGGCCGAGGATTTCGTCGGCCTCGCCGGGCGTCAGAACGGAGGTCGGCTCGTCGAGAATGAGAAAGCGCTGGTCGAGATAGAGCAGCTTCAGGATTTCGAGCTTCTGCTTCTCGCCGGCGGCCATTGACGAAACCGGCTTGTCGAGCGGGACGCGAAACGGCATGCGGTCGAGAAAGGCGTCCAGCGTCCTACGCTCCTTCCGCCAGTCGATGAAGGCCGGCGCGTCGGCCCGACTGACGACGAGGTTCTCCGCCGCCGTCAACGCCGGCACCAGGGTGAAATGCTGATAGACCATGCCGACGCCGAGCGCCTGCGCATCGCGCGGGTTGCGAACGGTCACTTCAGTTCCGTCGATCAGGAGTTGCCCGCGGTCGGGCGTGTAGAAGCCCATGATGCACTTGACCAGCGTCGACTTGCCGGCCCCGTTCTCGCCGAGCAGGGCGTGAAACGATCCCGCCGGAATCTGAACCGACACGTCGTGCAGCGCGCGCAGCACGCCGAACGACTTGCTCATGCCGATCGTTTCGAGCGAGGGCGCACGAACCTCACTCACGGCAGCGCCTCGATGAACGGCTTCGATGAACCGATCGCGCCAAACACGCCTCCCTGCATCGTGACCATCTTGATCGCCGCCGCATGATTGCCGGGGTCCGTCGCGGCGCAGCAGTCCTCGAGCAACAGGCACTCGAAGCCGCGATCGTTGGCCTCGCGCATGGTCGTATGCACGCAGACGTCCGTTGTGATGCCGGTCAGAACGAGATTGTCGATGCCGCGCGTGCGCAAGATCAGCTCGAGGTCGGTGGCGCAGAACGAACCTTTGCCGGGCTTGTCGATGATCGGCTCGCCGGCAAGCGGCCGAAGCTCGTCAATGATTTCCCAGCCCGGCTCGCCGCGCACGAGGATTCGGCCGCATGGGCCCTTGTCGCCGATGCCGGCACCGATGCGCTGCGAGCGCCAGCGCTTGTTGTCCGGCAGGTCGACGAGATCGGGCCGGTGGCCCTCGCGGGTGTGAATGACGTGATAGCCCTTGGCGCGAGCGGCTTCGAGCAGCGCCCGGATCGGCTCGATCGGCGCGCGGGTGAGCGAGAGATCGTAGCCCATCGCGTCGACATAGCCGCCCTTGCCGCAGAAGTCGGTCTGCATGTCGATGACGATGATAGCGGTGTTTTCCGGCCGCCAGTCGCCGTTCCACGGCCAAGGGTAAGGGTTGGCGGCGAAGGTCGGCATGTCCGCGCTCCCTATTTGGCCATCGACAGTTCGCCCGGCATGTCGCGCGCCGAGTGCTTGGCGCTCGAGGTTGCGATCATGATGGCGAGGGTCAGGATGTAGGGCGCGGCGTTGAAGAAGTAGTAACCCTGCGTGATGCCGATCGATTGGAGCGAAGGACCGATCGCGCCTGCGCCGCCGAAGAGGAGCGCCGCGGCGACGCAGCGCAAAGGATTCCAGCGGGCGAAGATGACGAGCGCGACCGCCATCAGGCCCTGCCCCGAGGACAGGCCCTGGTTCCAGGAGCCGGGATAGGAGAGCGACAGGAATGCGCCGCCGACGCCGGCGAGAAACCCGCCGACCGTCGTCGTCAGGAAGCGCACCCAGTTGACCGAGATGCCCATGGCGAGCGCCGCCGCGGCGCTGTCGCCGACGGTGCGCACGACGAGGCCCCAGCGGGTGTTGCGCAGCGACCAGGCGAGCGCGATTGCGATCAGGATGCCGACGAAGAACAGCGGATTGACCTGCAGCGCGCTCTTCAGGTTCGGGCTCGCGCTCCAGAAGCCGAGCGGGATCGAGGCGAGCCTCGGCGCCTCGGGCTGGATGTAGGGCTTGCCGAAGAAGAACGCGACCCCGGTGCCGAACAGCATCATCGAAATGCCGACCGCGACGTCGTTGACCCGCGGCAGGCCGCAGATCGTTCCGTGGATCGCGCCGAGACACGAGCCCGCCACGCCGGCGGCCAGGACCCCGATCCAGGGCGATCCGGTGTGGTACGACGCCGCATAGGCCACCATCGCCCCGAGCACCAGCGTTCCTTCGAGCCCGAGGTTCACGCGCCCCGATTTCTCGGTCAGGCATTCGCCGAGGGCCACGAACATGAACGGCGTCGACACGCGGATCGCGCCGCCGAGCATGGCGATGAGCACGGTCAGGACAGCGGCGTTCATGTGCGATCCTTTTCGCCCGGCGGCTTGAAGATCGAGAAGCGCCCGTACAGCGTTTCCGACGTCAGCAGAACGACGAAGATGAGGCCCTGCAGCACGAGGACGGTCGCGTCCGGCAGGTCCATGCGCCGCTGGATGAGCCCGCCCGAGGCGACGAGACCGCCGAACAGGATCGCCACCACGGGAATGACGAGCGGGTTATGGCGGGCGAGGAACGACACGAGGATGCCGGTGAACCCGTAGCCGGCGGCGAGCGAAGCGTTGGCGCGGCCCTGAATCGCGGCCACTTCGAAGAAGCCGGCGAGCCCAGCGCAGGCGCCGGCGATCGCCGAGCAGGTGACGATCAGCCGCCCGACCGGCAGCCCCTGCGCCAGCGCGGCGCGAAAATTGCCCCCCGTCACCCGCGCGGCAAAGCCGAAGGTCGTGCGAGACATCAGGAAATAGAGCACCACGCAGAGCGCGAGGCCGAACACGAGTCCCCAGTGCACCTCGGTGCCGGGAATCGTGCCGATCATATAGGCCTTTCCGAGCGGCTTGGTCGAAGGCTTGTTCGGATCGGTGAGGTCGCGCAGCGCGCCCTCGACGAAGAAGTTCATGATCGCAATGCCGATATAGGTCAGCAGCAGGGATGAGATCGTCTCGTTGACGCCACGCGCGTAGCGAAGATAACCGGCGATGCCGACCCAGAAGCCGCCAACGGCCATGGCAAAAAGCCCCATGACGATGAGCGTCGGCATGGGGGGCACGTGACCGATCATCGGAATGGCGAGCGCCGCCGAGGCGAAACCGCCGAGCACGAGCGCGCCCTCGCCGCCGATCATGATCAACCCGATGCGAGCGGGGATCGCCACCGCAAGCGCGGTCAGAATCAGGGGCGCCGAACGCTGCAGCGTGTTCTGCAGCGAAAACGACGTGCCAAAGCCCCCACGCCAGACATAGGAGACGAAGTCGGCCGGCGACTTGCCGATCGCGATGAGAAAGAGTGCGAACAGAGCCGCGGCGATGGCGAGCGCCAACAGCGGAATAACGACATATTCCGAGTTGGCGCGCAGCCGAACCGCGAAGTCGGACCGCGTAGCGCCCGACGCGGCGATCACGTCGCGCGGGGCCTCGGTCGCCAGGGGCGCGTCCGACATGGGGCGAATCGCTCCAGCTTCAGGTCGTCGATCCGACGACGCCCTCGATGAGGTAGTCCATCTTGTCGAGGTAAGGATCGAGATTGTCGTAGGTCTTGTCGATCACCACCTTGCCGGTCTTGTTGTCCTTGAGCGGCCCGACATAGATCGGCTTGCCCGCCTTCAAGCCGGCGATCGCGGCGAGCGCGGCCTTCTGCCCTTCGGGCGACGCGCCGGCGCCGAACGGGGTGTTCTGGACATAGTCGTGCTCGTATCCGCCGGCCAAGAAGTTGGGCAGCGTCTTGCCCGCCGCCAGATCCGTCGCGTAGCCCTTGTAGATCGTGATCCACTTGTATTCGGCGCCGGTGATGAAGCCCTTCGGCGCAAGCGGCGCCTGGCTGGCGTTATGGCCGCAGCTCTTCACGCCGCGCTTCTCCGCCGTCTCGATCACGACCTTCGGCCCGTCGACGTGGCAGGTGATGACGTCGCAGCCGGCGTCGACGAGCGCGTTGGCGGACTCCGCTTCGCGCACCGGCATCGACCAGTCGCCGGTAAAGATCACCCGCACGGTCGCGTTCGGATTGACCGATCGCGCGCCGAGCATGAACGAATTGATGTTGCTCAAGACGCTGGCGATCGGCTTGGCCGCGACGAAGCCGAGCTTGTTCGTCTTGGTCGACAAGCCCGCCGCGACGCCGTCGACATAGTGCGCTTGATTGAGGTAGCCGAAATAGGAGCCCGCGTTTTTCGGGTCGGTGGCCTTGTTCCACAGCGGCGCCGCGTGGCGGAATTCGACGTCCGGATATTTCTTGGCGAGGTCGACGACGAAGGGTTTGTAATAACCGAACGAGGTCGCCAGAATGAGCCCTGCGCCGTCGAGATTGATCATCAATTCCATCGACTTCGAGACCGCGTCGGTCTCAGGCACGTTCTCTTCCTCGACGACCTTGACCCCCGGCACCTCTTTCAGCGCCTTGATGGCGACGGCATGCGCCTGGTTCCAGCCGAAGTCGTCGCGCGCGCCGACATAGACGACGCCGACCGTAAGATCTTTGGCGGCGAAGGCGCGCTGAGCGGCGCCGAGGTTCAGCGTTGCGCCGGCCATTCCGATGGCGGCCGTCTTGAGGAGCGTGCGGCGAGAGAATTCGTTTGTTGACATTACGGGCGACCCCATACTCGAAACGGCGACGCTCACAACGCGCCAGGTGCGAAGCCTCTTTCCGCAAAGAGCGTGCCGTTCGGTTTTGACGCGACCCCGTCGGATTGCGCGCCTTATCTTTCGGCGCCGAGCCTCAAACTTGGGCGAGGCTCGCCTAGCTTTTCCCCGGTCTGCAATGTCAACTCTGAGCGGCCAGCCGCGCCGGTCAGTTTGCGCGGCTCTTGCATTCTGCAGCGACGGCGGCTGGGCTGGGGCCACTAGGCCAAGGGAGCTTAAAACCTGATGACGGACACGATCGCTAAGCTCATGGCCGCATATGCAGGGGGAAAGACGGTTCAGTCGACGATCGAGGAAACCTACGAGCGGATCGTCCGGCATGACGACCCTGCGCTTTTCATCGCGCTTCGCCCGAAGTCCGACGCCCTCGCGCTCGCCCAACGCCTGCAGGAGGAGAGACGCGACGGCATGCCGCTCTTCGGCGTTCCGTTCGTCGTGAAAGACAACATCGACGTCGCCGGTCTGCCGACAACCGCCGGCTGCCCTGCGTTCTCGTATCTGCCCGAAAAATCGGCGTTCGTGGTCGAGCGGCTCGAGCGCGCGGGCGCGATCGTCATCGGCAAGACCAACCTCGACCAGTTCGCGACCGGCCTCGTCGGCGTGCGCTCGCCCTACGGCGTTCCGCGCAACGCATTGCGCCCCGATCTCATCCCAGGAGGCTCGAGCTCGGGCTCGGCGACCGCGGTCGGGGCCGGGCTTGTCCCCTTTTCGCTCGGCACCGACACGGCAGGGTCGGGGCGCGCGCCGGCCGCGCTCAACGGGATCGTCGGGTTGAAGCCGTCGCTCGGCGCGCTTTCGACGTCCGGCGTGGTCCCCGCATGTCGCACGCTCGACACGGTCTCGATTTTCGCGCTCGACGTCGAGGACGCGTTCGCCGTCTATCGCGCGGCTTTTGGTTACGACGAGAGCGACGCCTATTCGCGCAACTTTCCGCGTCCCGCCCTGTCAGGCGTTCCCGCGGGACTTAGGATCGGGATCCCGAGGGCCGGTCAGCTCGAGTTCTTCGACGACACAGAGGCGAAGGCGGCTTTCGCGGGCGATGTCGCGAGCGTCGAGGCGCTCGGCGCCCGCGTCGTCGAATTCGATTTCGAGCCTTTCGCCGAGGTCGCGCGGCTTCTCTATGAAGGCCCATGGGTCGCCGAACGTTACGCCGCGACAAAGCCGCTCATCGAGGCCCATCCCGAGGCGTTTCATCCCGTCACCCGCACGATCATCGAGGGCGCCCGCAAATTCGATGCGGTCGCGACTTTCGAGGCCTTCTACAAGCTTGCCGACCGCAGGCGGCGAACGCAGCGCGCGTGGTCGGACTTCGACGTGATGATGGTCCCGACTATTCCCCGTCCCTACACGATCGCCGAGGTCGAGGCGGATCCGGTGCGCCTCAATTCCCGGCTCGGGACGTACACGAATTTCGTCAACCTCCTCGACCTCTCCGCCTTCGCAACGCCTTCTGGCGTACGCGGCGACGGCTTGCCCGCGAGCGTGACCCTCATCGGACCGGCCGGCGCGGACGGCCTCCTGGCCGGCTTTGCGGCGACGATCCAGGCCCGCTCCGGCGCGCCGATGGGGGCGACGGGAATGCTAGCGCCCGCCGCCCCGACGATCGCGGTTCAGCCGCCGGGCGGCCGCATCGCGCTTGCGGTGGCCGGCGCGCATCTCGCCGGCCTGCCGCTCAACCGCGAGCTTCTCGAACTCGGCGCCGCATTCGTGCGCGAGACCGAGACGACGAAGGATTACCGCCTGTTCGCGCTTCAGACCCAGCCGCCGAAGCCGGGCATGCTCCGGGTCGCCGACGGCGCGGGCACCGCGATCAAAGTCGAAGTCTGGACGCTCGACCCGTCGGCCTTCGGCGTTTTCGTCGACAAGATCCCCGCGCCGCTCGGAATCGGCGCCGTCCGCCTTTCGGACGGGGCAAGCGTCAAAGGCTTTCTGGTCGAGGCGGAGGCGGTCAAGTCCGCCCCCGACATTTCCGCGTACGGGGGATGGCGGGCGTATTTCGCTTCGCGCTGACGGCGCCGTCAAGGGCCACGCAATTTGAACGATTTATGGGATTGGTGCGGTCAAGAGGACTCCCTTTTGACCACATTAAACCATTGAAAACACAGGGCTAGCCGAGGTCGCTGACAGGGGACTTTGTAGCGGCTTTTGTAGCCCTGCGCAAGTTCGGCGCGTCACCCCCGGTGACGAGAGGGATAGGTGTGATAATCATCCAGCTTGGCACTGTCGGAGCGTTGGATGGGTCAGTACGTAATGGTGGCGCGCACCCGCGCGAGCGCGGTTTTCTACCCCGGCACCTCGTATGAGATGAATTACAAAACAGTTGAGGGAGAGCTATTTCACCTGACTTTCGGTACCACATATGAAGACGGCGTTGAGGTGCCGGTTCCGAAGAACTTCTGGGTAGAGGCTCGGGGGCCAGCCCGAAACTTGAATGAAGCGGGCGCACAGCTTGGCAACACGGCCTTGTTATTCGCTAGTATGATCGGTCTCGCAGCAAACGCCGACATGGGACAACTCGAGCCAGAACTGGTTTTCGATGTAACTCCGGAGGCCAGCGAGCACGACTTCCTTCAATCATTCGTCCCAGACCCGCCCATCGATGCAGTTCCGGGCCGCCCCATCGATGTTGAGTTAGTGAGCGCGGTTGTGGCGGCGCTTGCAGGACACAAAGATCAGCAGCGACTTTGTCGTGCCACCATGCAATATGTTGAAGCACTGCGCTCGTGGGGGCCTGGCCGGGAAATCACATGTATTGCTCACCTCTACATGGGCGTCGAAGCGGTTACAAAGGCCGTTCTTCGCGCACACATGCGTAGGTCAGGACGATCTCTGGACGAGCTTGTAGCCGATTGGAACCTACGCATCTCCGCAAGGGCAAATGTCGGAAAAGAGGTCGAGCACGAAGCGAGGCGACGGCTCATCTTTCACCGGGACTTGAACTGCGCGAGGAAAGCTAGGGAGGCCAGCGACGCGTTCGAGCACGGCTACTCCGACTTCGGCGACATTCACAAACCAGCCCGCGAAGTGCTCGTTAGAACGGCCACATACTTGAGACGCGCCATACTGGAGACAGCCGGCATCGCCCCCGGATTGCTAGAGCGGGCGATCGGGCCTCCTTACGATGAGCCAAGGGGCCCACTGAAGATGGTTCGCTACCTCAGAGGGACGCTCATTGGACCGCCAGACCGCCTCGCAGCGGACGGGCAACTATACCCCATCCTGAACTGGCGTTCGAAGTTGAAGGCCGTCTCATTGAACGAGCAAGGACGCTTCTCATTCACGGTGGACGAGACGCTCACGGCACAGTTCGGAGAAGGGGTTCAGCTTCGCCCAACAAGATGCGAAGTGTGGGATGGGGCGACAATCAGGGAGCAGGACTATCCGCCAATCAAAGTGGATCAGGATTAGCGGGAGCCCACCGCGCGCCGCTGGAAAATCGGCTGTCGCCCGGCACAGTAAAAGCCGCCCCGAGTCTAACTGGAGCGGCCCTCATTGGTCAGGGCCGTCATTTTAGGTGGTGGCGCTGTCAAGGGGTCGACCCGTCAGCTACACCACGCCCGGAGACATAATCTGAACAGGATTGCGTGAGGGGATGAAGTCGGCGTCCATCGCCATCCGAGCGCCTTGTCCTGTCTGCCGCTGTGGGTGCTGATGGCAAGCGCGCGGCGAAGCCATTCCGACACCAACCTTAGTCCCAATGCGCGACTCCGCCGTGGTGCGAGCAGTTTACGAAGGCACCGGCGGCTCTCTGGTCAACTCAAAAACCATATCGCCGACAAACCGTTTGAACAACTCGTTCTCGACGAATTGCTTATAAACCTGCGTGTCGTCCTTCAGTAGGTGCTGCATCACCTTAGCCAGTGCTTCGTCGTGCGCCATCCTCGCGGTGTGTGGCGTGTTCTCCCTCGCGTTTTGGTACGCCGCGTCCGCGGCGACCTTGGGCGCGATATCATCGCGGATCCTTTTGGCCACCCGGTCGGTGTCAGTGAACAACGTGCCAAACTGTTCATTAAACGTCTTGAGGATGTTGCTGAGCCGATCCATCTGGGGCTCGGGCTTATGGCCAGCGGCATCCGTTGGAACCGGTTCGATCTCGGCATCCTTGTCCGCCAGAGCGATCTTCATCACCGCCTTCTTCTCGACGCGGTAGCTGTCCATGTCGATCGCTTCGAGGATGCCGTTGGCGAGGTCTTCCTCATTCGGTGCCGGCAACTTGGGCGTGAGTAGGTCAAGGAAGATCGAGAGCCTCTCCCAATCGGCGTTGCTGTACGGGATGACTGATGCGAGGAAGCTATAGGTCCGGCAGAACACCTTCGCCCTGCCTTTGAACTCGACCTGACCGTCCTCGCCGAGGCGCTCCACGTAGACTGCGACGCAGGCATCGAGGATCGGATCGAGCTTGTCGCGGTCCGCGCCACCGAGGAACAACTCAACCACCTGCTGTAACTGATGTGGCGAGTAAACCTGAGCCGCATCGAGCGCCGCCTTCAGGTCGTGCAACTTATTGGGATCGGTCTCCTCGGCCAAAAGCGTCGTGCGATAGTAGTCCTGGAAAGCGAAGGTGATCGCCTCGCTGTTGTTCTGGAAGTCGAGTACGAAGCAGTCGTGCTTCTGCGGATGCGCGCGGTTAAGCCGCGACAAGGTTTGCACCGCCTTGATGCCCGAGAGCGGCTTATCCACATACATCGAGTGCAGCAGCGGCTCGTCGTAGCCGGTCTGGAACTTGTCGGCGCAAATCAGGAAGCGGTACGGGTCAGTTTGAATCTTGTCGGCGATGTCACTGCTCGAAAACCCGTTGAGCGATGCCTCGCTCACCTTCGCATCGCCGTACTCGTGCTCGCCCGAGAAGGCGACAATCGCCTGGTACGGGCTTTTGCGCTCCACGAGATACGTCTTGAAGGCGTGGAAATATTGGGTCGCCCGCTCGATGCCGCTCGTGGTCACCATCGCCCGCGCCTGCCCTCCGATCTTCCTCGCTGCCACCACCTGCTCGTGGAAATGGTCCACCATGATCTCGGCCTTGAGCCGGATCGCATGGTCATGGCTCTCAACGTAGCGGCGCAGCTTTTTCTTCGCCTTCTTGGTGTCGAACTCCGGGTCGTCGTCGGTCTTCTTGATCAGCTTGTAGTAGCTGTCCACCGGCGTGTAGGCCTTCAGCACGTCAAGGATGAAGCGTTCCTCAATCGCCTGCTTCATAGTGTAGCTGTGGAAGGGTCGATGCTTGATGCGTCCTTCCGCGTCAGGCGGCAGCGGCTCGCCGAACATCTCCAGCGTCTTGTTCTTCGGTGTGGCCGTGAAGGCGAAGTAGCTGGCGTTGGCTAGCATCTTGCGCGTCGCCATGCGCTTTTCGAGCGCGGCATTCACCGTGTCCTCGGCGTCAAATTCCGCGTCTTCGTCTTCCGCGGGCGCGCCCAGCACCTGGCTCATCGCCGCCGATGTCTTGCCGCCCTGGCTCGAATGCGCTTCGTCGATGACGATGGCAAAGTTCTTGCCGCCCTCGTTGGCGATCTCGTCGAGGATGTAGGGGAACTTCTGCACCGTCGAGACGATGATCTTCTTGCCCTGCTCAATGAACCTGCGCAGGTCGCCCGAGTGCTCAGCGTGGCCTACAGTCGCGCCCACCTGCATGAACTGCTTGATCGTGGTCTGTATCTGATGGTCAAGCAGTCGTCGGTCGGTGACCACTATCACCGAGTCGAACACCTCCGGTTTCGCGGGGATCGCCGCCTCGCTTCAAGCCGATAAGCTGATGCGCAAGCCACGCGATGGAGTTCGACTTGCCGCTGCCCGCCGAGTGCTGGATCAGGTAGCGCTTCCCCGCACCCTGGGCGCGGACATCGGCCAGCGCCTGCCGCACCACCCCGAGTTGGTGGTAGCGCGGCCACACCTGTTTGCGCTTCTTTCTCCCCGTGCGCGGGTCCTTCTCCTCGACAATCTGGGCGTAGTTTTCCAATATGTTGGTCAGCCCAGCCCGAGTGAGAACCTCTTTCCACAGGTAGTCCGTCTTCAGGCCTTGTGCGTTCGGCGGGTTGCCCGCGCCGTCATTGTAGCCCTTGTTGAAAGGCAGGAACCACGAACCCTTGCCGCGCAGCTCGGTACACATCTGCACCTCGCTGTCGTCCACCGCGAAGTGCACCACGCAGCGGCCGAACTCAAACAGCCGTTCGCGCGGATCGCGATCTCGCCGGTACTGCTCGACGGCATCCGCCACCGTCTGCTTGGTGAGACTGTTCTTCAGCTCGAAGGTAGCGATAGGCAAGCCGTTGATGAACAGGCAAAGGTCCAGCGCGCGGCGCGTCTCGTCCATGCTGTAGGCGAGCTGACGCGTGATCGAGAAGCGGTTTTGCGCGTGCAAGTGTCAATCGGCTCACAAAACTGACCCCCGATCGGCGTGCAAAATTGACCCCCCTGATGTCGCACTGACGGCAGCGCTTGCCCCGGCGGAGCTGGTCGGGGTTGCGCAGCCGGGGCGAGCGCGGGGGGGTGAGGAACGATCTAGAGCTCAGGCGCGGTTCTTGAAGCGCCAACTCTCGTTGCCGGTCTCGACGATGTCACAGTGATGCGTGAGACGATCCAGGAGCGCGGTGGTCATCTTTGGGTCGCCAAAGACGCTGGGCCATTCACCGAAGGCGAGATTTGTTGTGACGATGATCGACGTGCGTTCGTAGAGACGGCTGATCAAGTGGAACAGGAGCTGGCCGCCGGACTGCGCGAACGGAAGATAGCCGAGCTCGTCGAGAACGATGAAGTCGAGCCGCGTGAGATAATCGGCGAGCCGCCCTTGACGGCCAGATCGACCCTCGGCTTCTAGCCGGTTGACGAGATCGACGGTGTTGAAAAAGCGGCCTCGCGATCCGGCGCGGATACAGCTTCGTGCGATCGCGATCGCCAGGTGGGTCTTGCCGGCGCCGGTTCCGCCAACCAGGACGACGTTGCGTTGCTGAGCAACGAACACACCGCTGGCAAGATCGCGCACCAGGTTCTCATTGATCAGCGTGTCTTTGAACGCAAAGTCGTTCACATCCTTGGCGAGCGGCAGCTTGGCGGTCGTGAGCTGGTATCGGATCGAACGCGCCTGCTTCTCCGATATCTCGGCCTTGAGCAGATCGCCGACCAGTTGCTGGGGCTCATGCTTGCGCTTGAGCGCGGTGGCGAGCGTCTCGTCGTATGCGCTTTTCATCCCATAGAGCTTCAGTTCGCCCATCATTTCGAGGACTTCGGTTCTCTCCATGGTCATGCCCTCCTGAGCTGGTCGTATCTCGCGCAGTCAGCGACCGGCGCATGTCGGAGCCTCAGCGCATCCGGGGTGAAGATGGGCGCAACAGGTCCAGGATCGCGTTGGCGCGCGAGGATGTTGATGATCACGTCGGACGAATGGACGCCCTCTGACATCGCCTGAGCGCAGGCGGCTTCCACCGCCGGCAATCCATCGGTGAGCACGGTGGCCAGGATGGCGACCATCTGGCGGTCGCCATCATCGGATTCGGCGAGCTTGCGTCGAACCCGCTCGAGCGCCGCCGGCAGCACCCAATCCTTGAACGGAGCGCCGTTGCGCAGGGCTCCAGGCTTGCGGGCCAGGACCGGAACATAGTGCCAGGGATCGTAGACTGTCTCGCCGCGACCGTAGTTGCGGGGATGCTCTGCGACGATACGCCCATCCTGGCGGACGACGATGCGATCGGCGTAGGCATGGACCTCGACTGGACGACCGACTGCGCTGGCGCTGACCGAGTATTTGTTGTTGTCGAACCGCACCAGGCACGTCTTCGACACCGAGGCTTGTTGCGCATGGAACCCGTCGAAGCGACCGCGATAAGCGATGAGCTTGGGCCGCTCTTCCTCGAAGACCTCCCATACGGTCTGCTCGGGGCGTTCGGGGTGCGGGTGGGCCTTGGCGTAGGCGATGCACCTGTCCATGAGCCAGGCGTTCAACTCATCGTACGTCTTGAACCGCAGCCGTGGCGTGAAGAAGCGCTCACGAACAAGGCCGACCTGGTTCTCCACCTGGCCTTTCTCCCAGCCTGACGCCGGCGTGCAGGCGACAGGGTCGACGAGATGGTGCGAACACATTTGCAGGAAGCGGCGATTGTATTGCCGATCCTTGCCGACGAAGATCGTGTCGACCGCCGTCTTCATGTTGTCGTAGATGCCGCGCGTGCAGGCGCCCTTGAAGAACGCAAACGCCCGATCGTGCGCGTCGAACACCATTTCCTGGGTCTCGCGCGGATAGGCGCGTACGAACATCATTCGGCTGTGGCAGAGGCGGACATGCGCGACCTTCAAGGTCGTTGTCACGCCGCTCATCACGACGATCTCGTGGCTCCAGTCGAACTGGTAGGCCTCGCCCTGCGCAAACGACAACGGAACGTAGGCGGTAGCCGACTGGCTCGAGTGCTCGCGGCTCCAGATCTTGGCGTAGCGTCGGACGGCGTCGTAGCCGCCTTCATAGCCCAGCGCCCGCAACTCCTCGAATAGCCGGATCAGCGTCAGACGTTCGCGCGCTGGCGCGTCGGCATTCTTCGTCAACATCCGATCGATGTCGGCCTTCCAGCGTCCCAACTTCGGGCGTGGCTGGACCTCTCGCTCGTAGGAAAAAGATGTCTCGCCCGAGCGTAGAATCTTCCGAACAGTATTGCGCGATATCTTCAGATCGCGGGCGATCTCCTTGATCGACTTGCCCCTGGATAAATGCTCGCGCCGTATCCGGGCGATCGTCTCCACAACCAGCATCCCCCACCGCCCGCGTCACACAAACGCGGGCAGCCGAACAGAGCGAAAACTAGGGGGTCAATTTTGGACGCCGATCCCCCCGGCTAGGGGGTCAAAATTGCACGCCGAAACACAGCGTGCCCTTGGATCGCGTCGAGGATGGGAGTCTGGATGCCCAAAGGTGCGTCGCTGACGATCACCCGGAAGTCGGATTATCTTCGAGCAGCGTGGGTGGGCGATAAGCCTTGGCCAACTCAGCGCGCACCCATTGCTGATGTCGCACCTTAACCACCAATCGGACGATTGCGACACGCCCCTCGGCCAGTCGCCATCTCGCGCCCGACGCCAGGGGAAAGCTCACTTCTGCAGCATTCAAGGACGGGTCGGGCCGACGGTGAAAAATCACTTTGCCGTACATGATGCGCCTCCTTGGCAACATCCTTGTTGTCGATCCGCTCCCCTTACTCTGTTATTGTCCCTCGACGCGCGTCGGCCTCAGGGTTCTAAGCGGCTCCGCACGCCCATCGTTATACATACAACTCGTTTACGGCTTTTTTGTCGTAGCGCGCCCGCTCAGATCGCCGAGGCGCAGCGTTGGCGCGCGAGTGGAAGCCGACGAAGTGAGTTTCAACCTACCTTCTCTGGACCTGACTATTGCTCGGCGGCTCGAACACGACCGCTATGCTGTGACTTCCGCAAGCCGGACACATGAGCCGAGACTCCAGGCGCGAGAGCGGGAAGTTCGGTCCTCGCGTGCAAACCAGAGTGTCGAGGTCGAGTTGCTTCCGATAGACGCATCGCCGGATTGACTTTGTGCCCTCGCGATAGCCATCGGCGCACCGCATGTGCACCTTCCAGCCAAGGCTTCGCGCCATGCCTAATGTCTCGACTTCCATGAGAACGAAAGTGGAACATTCGCTGGCTTTGGTCAAGCCTTCTGTCCGGCTCGTGTTGGGCACGCCAGATTGGCCGAGGGGGAGCAAGCGTTCCGGCAGGTGAAGGCGGAGACCTTGGAGCAGGCCGAAGCTGTTGCCGAGGGGTCCTTTTGGGGCCTAGCTGTGAGCTTTCAGGAGGTTGTCCATTCGGTTTTGGCCGTGAAGGCTGATGTCGCCAAAACCTCAGTGATTCGCGGGGGACCGAATGGACACGCACAAGAATGCGCCTTTGACGCCGAAAGGTCGAGAGATGATGGTTCGCGCCGTGTTGGACTGCGGGCTGTCCAAAGCGGCCGCCGCGCGCCAGTTCAACACCACGCCCAAGACTGTCGCGAAATGGGTCCGGCGCTTCCGCGCCGAAGGCGTCGACGGTTTGCACGACCGCTCGTCAAGGCCCCTTTCATCGCCAAGCCAAACGCCGCCGGCCACATGCGCGGCGGTCGAGGCTTTGCGCAGGCAGCGCCATCCTGGCAAGCAGATCGCCGCCGAGGTCGGCGTTTCGGCGGCGACGGTCAGCCGGATCCTGCGGCGGCTCGGGCTTAACCGGCTCTCGTCCCTGGAGCCGGCCGAGCCGATCCGGCGCTATGAGCGCGCGACGCCTGGCGAGCTCATCCATATCGATATCAAGAAACTCGGCCGGATCGGCTCGGTGGGACACCGGATCACGGGGCGGCGAACAGGCGCGGTCAACCGCCACCTCGGCATTGGCTGGGAGTTTGTCCACGTCTGCATCGACGATGCATCCCGCATCGCCTTTAGTCAGGTCATGAAGGACGAAAGAAAATCCAGCGCAATCGCCTTCCTTGCGGCGGCGGTGGCCCATTACGCAAGCCTCGGCGTCAAGGTCGAGCGCGTCATGACTGACAACGGATCGTGCTATCGCTCGCGAGCCTTCGCGCAGGCGTGCAAGAAGCTTGGCCTCAAGCACATCAGAACCAAGCCTTACACGCCCAAAACGAACGGAAAGGCCGAACGCTTCATCCAGACCAGCCTACGGGAATGGGCCTATGCGCAGGCCTACAACAGCTCAGACGAACGCACCGCCGAGCTGCCCCGATGGCTCCATCGATACAATTGGCATAGACCCCATGGCAGCCTGGACGCCAAGCCCCCCATCAGCCGACTTGCCCTTTCCAAGGACAACCTGTTGAGGCTCCACAAGCAGCTAGCAGGCCCCGGGGGCCGGCCAGCCGCTCAACGGACCTGTCTCCTCGGGGCCGATCTGCGTCAGTGACGGTCGGCGGACGTAAACCAACCCCATTTCGTCCATTGCCAGGATGTGTCCGTAGTATTCGATGGTGGCTCGCATGGTGTCTGCTTGGTCCCGGTCAAATATTCCATCGTTGGCTAGACGCTCAACTCGTTCGAGAGTGAGGACGAGGTCCTCGCGACCGTCAATTGTCGTGATCGTTACAGTCATCGAATGGTCTCCAGCGTAGCTCGCGACTCGCGCAGCGGAGACAAGATCGGCTATCCACATGGATGGTCAACGTATTCATGACGCATATATTTGCGGGCCTGGATAGCTGGCGGCCGAGGTTCTTCTTCCCCCAGCCTCTTCTTAAGGGTGCCGCCCGCCCGGCCCCTGTGGACCAACCGGTATCGGCGGCCAGTGGATTGCGAAGGCGGATAGCTGGCAGAGCCTCGCGGTCAAGCCCCAATCAACCTGCTACAATCTCCACTCGTGCAACATCGCCTCGGCCTTCGCCGGATCTTCCTGAATCCGGTAGACGACTTGCCGCGAGACCCTCGCTGCCTCCGCGATGGCGGTCGGGCTGGCGTCCTGACTGAGCAGGTCCCAGATGATGCCGAGCTGGGCGCGGTCGAAGGACGGCTTGCGGCCGCGGTAGCGGTGGGGGGCTCGCTTGCCTTATGCCGGCCTTCTGCGCCTCTCGCGTGGCCTCCGCCTGCGCCTCCGCAGTCGCCAGCAATAACGCGATTGATGCGTTTCTGGGTGCCCATCAGCCGTGAAAGTTCTCCATCAGCAGCGCGCAAGCTGGCTAGATTGTCGCCGTGTCAATAGTGTCGGGATGAAAAGGCCTGAGCGCCTTCTCGCGGATGCCTTTAAAGGTTGCCTTGGGCCCGAAGCAGGCGGGCAAGGTTGTTGCGGCTCGCAGCGCTCGCGGGATGCTCCCGGCCAAGCGCGTTCTCGAAGATTGCGAGCGCCCGCTCGTAGAGCGGCCGAGCGCCGGCGAGATCGCCCTGGACCCAAAGTACACCGGCGAGGTTGTTGAAGCCTATCGCGGTCAAGAGATGTTCGGGACCAAGTGCCTTCTCGCGGATCGCCAGCGCCCGCTCGAAGAGCAACCGCGCACCGCCGAGGTCACCCTGAGCCTGAAGCACGCCGGCGAGGTTGCTTAGGCTCCCGGCGATCCTGGGATGCTCAGGGGCGAGCGTTTTCTCGACGATCGAGAGCGCCCGCTCAAAGAGCGGCCGCGCGCCCTTGAGGTCACCCTGGTCCCGTAGCAGAAGGGCAAGGTTGTTGAGGCTCGTGGCGGTCGAGGGATGCTCGGGGCCAAGCGTCTTCTCGCGAATCGCGAGCGCCCGTTTGTGGAGCCGCCCCGCACCTTTGAGATCGCCTTGGTCCTTAAGCAGACCGGCGACGCTGCTGAGGCTCGTGGCGGTGTCGGGATGTTCCAAGCCGAGCACCTTTTCGCGGATCGCGAGAGCCCGCTCGAAGATCGGCCGCGCGCCGTCGAGGTCGTCCTGGGCCACAAGCAGGGTGCCGAGGTTGTTGAGTGTCGTGGCTGTCTCGGGATGCTTCGCACCGAGGGTCTTCTCGTAGATCGCGAGCGCCCGCTCAAAGAGCGGCCGCGCCCCGCCGAGGTCGCCTCGCACGTGACGCAGGACGGCAAGGTTCCTCAGGCTCGTGGCAGTGTCGGGATGTTCCAAGCCGAGCACCTTTTCGCGGATCGCGAGAGCCCGCTCGAAGAGCGGCTGGGCTGCCACATAGGCGGCGAGCGCCTCTTGCCTATAGCTGGCGAGCTGATCCAAGAGAAAACTTGTTGCCGTTTCCGCGCCCGCTGACGGTTTGTGCGGACCGCCGACCAAATCGAGCGCGACCGCGTCGAGCCGCCGCGCGTGCGGCCAGGCGTTCGGGTTCTCGTACACATCCCGCGGATAGACTGCCGCCATCGCCTCGACGAGAACCCGCCGAGCCGCCTCGGGCTCCTTCGCCTGTCGCCGAGCCGCCGCTGCAATGCGCACCAGACGATGCAGCCGGATCGTCTCCGTCATCACCGACGGATCACGCTCATCGGGGATCGTCTCGCGATCGACGAGCGCGAATGCGCGCAGCGCCGCTATTGCTTCGTCCAGGCCGCCGCTGGCGAGTTGCGACGCAAGTGGCTCACCGAACTTCTCCCGCGCCTGAGAGAACAGGAGCAGCGGAATGGCATCTGGCGCGAGCATCGCCGCATAGGTGATCAGCTGCTCGGCCGCGGGATGCAGCTTCGCGGCCTCTTCGATTGCGAGGGCGAAAGTCTTCGCGACGGTTCGACGATCATGATACCTTACCGGAGCGTCTTTCTCGGTATCGAGCATCCGTGCGGGCGCGTCATCGAAGCGTTTGCAGTAGTCGCCGAGCGCGATGCCGGTTCGCCCGCAGTACGCTGCTGCCTGCTCGCACGCGAGCGGCAGGCCGCCGAGCGCGTTTGACAGCGCCTCCGCTCCCATCCGCTCCCTGTCACGCCCCGTCCGACCTAAGAGATAGTCCGCCCCGACCTCCACCGGCCAGGCCTTGATTTCGACAGGAACAGCAATTTCGCCCCAGTCCGGAGCATTCGAGGTCGCCAGCACATGGGCGACCCCCCCGAGCGGCAACCAGGGTTCCACCTCGCCCGTGCTGATAGCGTTGTCGTATATCAACAGGAGGCCCTCGCCCTCGTGGCGCAGTCGCTCCCGAACCACCACCAGCGCCGGCTCCTCCTTCTCGTCGGCGGCAACCCACCCGAGGCGCACGCCGAGCGATACCAAATCGGCGCGCATCGTGTCAGGCGTCTCGGCGCGGACCCACCACATTGCACGATAGTCCGCTCTATGGCGGTCGGCGTAGGCCGCCGCGAGGACAGTCTTGCCCACCCCGCGCATGCCGTGGAGCGTTGTGATCGCGACCCGTCCCTTGCCGCGTTTCAGCGCTGCGCCGATCTCCGCGAGCGCATCGTCTCGGCCTAGGAAATGCTCGGGCACGCGGATCGGAATGTTCGAGACGGCAAACAACTTGCCCGGAAACGGGACCGACTCCGGTTTGACCGGCGCTTCAATGAACTGACGAAGGCGTAGCTGCGCGGCGTCCTTCGGTATGCCGAAGAGCACGCAGCGGCGATAGTGGTCCGCCAAATTCGGCAGGGTGCAAGGCTTGACCACAACGACAAGCACGAACCCTGGCTTGTCCTTCGCCATACGCCAGAACGCCGCATTTCGCTCCAGCGTCGAGAACGGCGCGCGCAGATACTCGTCGGAGAAAACGCAGAGCACGTGGTCCGCGGCATCGTGCCGCTTTACCATCCAGGCGTAGATGTCGTCGCCGCCCTTGATCTCCCACTCGTGGACGTGCGCAACATGGCCGAGCTTTTCGAGTTCGAGCGCAATCCACTGCGCCCATTCCCGGTCGCTGCTCGTGTAGCTGACGAAGATGTCCGCCAAGCGTCACCTCCACCCGTCGTTAGCATAGCCCACACGCAACTCACAGATGACTCAGTACGGGCCTCGGCCGGTTCCCGGCTAGGGTGATAGCCAGAACGCCCTCAAGGCCGCCAGTGAGTCTCCAAGGGTCGCAGGAACGATTTCCGTATTGTCGCTCATCAGCCCGCCAGCGCCGCCTTGATTCGCTGTACGGTCCCCACGCCCACGCCATGCAGGCGCGCGAGCTTCACAATCCCTGCCCGCCCTGCCCGCAGGTCCGCCCTGATGGCTTCCTCCTTCTCAGGGTCGATTGGTGGCCTGCCCAGCGCCTTGCCCTGCGCCCTTGCGCGCTCCAGCCCGGACTTGACGCGCTCTTGGATCATTGACCTTTCAAACTCTGCAAAAACTCCCATCATCTGGAATAGGGCCTTGCCACCCGACGTCGTGGTGTCCACGCCTTGCTGATGCAGGAACAGGTCCAGGCCGTAGCCATGAACGTCAGTGAGGAAGGCGACGAGGTCCTGTAGGCTTCTGCCAAAGGCGATCCACGGACCACGCCATGACAACGTCGAACCGTCGTCGGGCTGCGTCCTTCCACAGCGCATCGAACGCGGGCCGGTCTTTGCGGGACTTGGCTCCGCTGATGCCTTGGTCACGATAGACCTCGACCACGGTCCAGCCCATTCGGTCGGCGATGGCTTGAAGTTCGCGCTCTTGGTTCTCTGTAGTCTGCCGGTCTGTCGAGACGCGGCTGTAGATGGCGACAGTGCGGCTGGCTGCGCTCTTGGCTTTCATGGTCAGTCCCCTCGGGAACGGACCTCGACCTCCTGCTTTTCCGGGCTCTTTCCGAGGGCGTTTCGCGAGGGGTTTTCTGTATGGCCTCCGGGCGGATGGCCTCGCGGTCGAGGAAGCGGCTAAACAATCGCGGGAAGTAGACCATCTAAGGTGCTGTCTGGCTTAGTCTACTGCCCATGCTCCAGACAGCCATTTCCCGTGCTGCGGTGTCGCCGGTGGCGGACTTCTTGAGGATGCCCGCTACCCATTGTAGCCCGACGATGAAACTACCGTCCTAAGCGACTCCGCAGAGGCTAGGCGAGGCGGGTGCCCTCATGCTGTTCTCGTGGTGGCCCCTCGGCTCCCCGCTGGACGCTGCCCGCGACCGAAGGGTGACCGCGCGCCGACCGAACGCCAGACCGAACGCGCCCACCGGGGGGACGAGCCGCGCTGCGAATGTCGAAACCCTCTCAGATTTTTGTGTCGGGAAATCGTGTGTACCTTCGGACGGGATGGTTGCAGTAGGCAGGGCGCGAACCTGCGACCGAGGCGTTAGGATGGCCAAGCAGCACGAAGTGAACGTAGATATTCACACCCGATCAAGGGTTTCAGTTGAGGGGGAAGCTAGGGAAGAAGGCAAGGGCGGCAAGCGCGGCTGGTTTCACCGCTTTTTTATTGGTACCGAACCGCAGCGCGGGCATCCCGGAAAGTTTGCGTTAAAAGAACGGGTCATGAAGCGGGCCGGGTTCGGCGACTTGTATAGCGAAACCGTCAAAGACGAAGAGACAGGTGAGTTATTGCACCATTGCGAGGAACCGCTCAGCCAACATTCTAGGCACGGCTCGGCCAAGAAGTGACCCTACTCCGACCCCGTCAAGCACTCCTTTTCGAGGCAAGATACAGGGGGACTTTGCCTTAGCCCCACGAGATGGCATCAGCCCGACGAGTGGGGAGGAAACCGACCCAAAGGGTGAAGGTTGGACTCCGCGCTTGAAGTTCGGCATTGCACGGAGGATACTCGTTAAGTGCAATTAATTCCTATCACATGGACTTCGATCGGCGGGCTCTTACGGGGATACTACTCGAGACGCGTACAAGCCGCGTTAAGATGACGGGAGACTGTTATGACCCGGGAGAAGCTTCTTCTGAATGTTCTAATCGTGATCTTCGTGCTCATCACATTAATAGTCATTGCCTTTTTTTGGCCGACGTTTCACGATTACCTGAAGGACTTTGTTAACTTGGTGGTGGCGATCGCAGCGGCCTATCTCGCGTACTGTTTCCAGCGAAGACAAACTTTCCTAACGTGGCTTCGCGAGCTTTGGCATGTGTGCATTACAGCAAGGGCAGACCTTATCGACTATACACATCAGCAAAATCCGACTCAGACCGACTTCGGGAAAGCTCACCGGTCAATATCGATTGCGATCGACACTATGCGCGCTGTGTATCGGAATGTTGGAGAGAACGAAAGCACAATAGGACTCTATCCGTTTGAACCACTGCATGACATGCGCAGATCGTTAGAAGCTATTGGCTTCCAAAATGTAAGCCCCGCCGTAAGGAAGCAAGAACGCGAAAATATTCTCGCTGCGTGGAACGCCTTTCGCTGGTCCTTTTTGAAAGAGTTCGCGGTACCTGTGCCGAAACACCCTATCACAATTCGGGGCACGGTCGATCCCCGTAAAAGGCCATCGTAGCCGCCCTGTACGACGATACGATCCCCATCCCGCCCCCAGCGGGAATACCTGCTAATCCTCGATCAGAGGACGATGGCGAGGCTAACCGCGCTTCGGGGGCGAGGAGAGAGCTACAGCGAGGTGATCCTGCGGCTGGCGGCTCGCCGACACCCAACGCCACTTGCGTTCCTGCTTCGTTCCCATGTACTCTGCTCCCTTGTTCGCAAAGGCTCACGTCATCATGCCCCGAGATGGCGCGCAAACCCTGTCCGAGGTCCGCGGCCCGGTCCGGCTCGGTGGGTGCGCCCCGTCACGCTTAAACTGATCTTCGACAGTTGCTGAAACCAAGCCATTGATATCAAGCGCAAAAGCGCGTTGCGCCGACGCCGTGGCACTACATTACTGGGATTTGGCGTAGATTAGGCGTTTGCGCGCTGTCGCAAGGGTCGCGCCTATCTTCAGATCGTCCAGAATCGGCGCGAGGGCATCGCGGAGCACCAGCCCAAGGTCTTTTTGCGGAAATACATGGCGTGGAAATCGGCACCAACTCGATCTTGGTGCCTACAGCATCCGCTAATACCGCAATGAAATCAAGGGCGTTATGGGGCAAAAGCAGGGCTTTCGGATAAGCCGATGGCGCGGGCTTGTGGTGGTAGCGGCGGACGCAAACGGCTTGTGCTCGCAAGCTGCGCCGTCCTTGGCGACACAGTCGGGGCTTGCGAGGCAGTGAGCCGAACGCGACAAGGGACAAGGTTACGGAGGCCCGTCCATCCGGTACCGGCTTTCCCCAGGTCATCAGCACCGTCCGCGTCGGGCTCAGTTGACAGCGATAACACGACGGGTCCTAACGGCGAGTGTTCCCGACGTGCCAGCCACTGGCGCTCATTTCCCGCGCAACCGTCCCGTCGCTGGCGGCCGTTTCGAGGAAGGGCCATCCTTGGCGACACCGAGGCTTGCGAGGCCGATACAAAAGCGAACTGATGGCGGCCCTCCACGACCCGCCATCCCGCCCCCCCTGGCTACGCGTCAGCGCCATTCAGCCGGCAGCCTCGCGCTCGGCGACGCAGGCCCTAGCGCACCCTCACGCCCCGAACTGCCACTCGCGACCCCCTGGCGGGGGAACCGCTGCGGCCCATCGATCAGAACCCTCTCACTAGCGCGGCATAAAACAAAACGGGTCCCCCTAAGCGCTCCTGTGGTTTGCTCGATGGAGGCCCAGCGGGGCGCGCTTCCGGGCCTCGGATAATCGACCCGTTCAGCCGCGCATTGCCCGCAAGCGACGCCTGCGGCGCTCAGGTGGGCTGAGGCAGGCGATAGGAGGCGTCAAGGCGAGCGTGATAAGACTGCCCAGGATGAAGGGGGCGGCGTCAGCAAGGAGCAAATGATGGCATGGGCAAAAGGGGCTGTGGTGCAGCTAAAATCTGGCAGACCGTGCGAAAAGTCGGCGTGAGCGGATTCCTTCGAATCGGCGCGCGGGCTAGAATCGCGCATGACTCACATTGCCGGATTCGAGCGCGACCAGCTCCTGTTGCTGCCGGAGGCGGTGGACGATTACGTGGACGCTGGAAATCCGGTTCGGTTCATCGACGCCTTCGTTGACGGGCTGGACCTCGCGGCGGCGGGGTTCGCGCGAGTGACGGCGAAGGCGACGGGGCGTCCGGGGTATGCGCCCGGCGACCTGTTGAAGCTCTATATCTACGGCTATCTGAACCGGGTCCGATCGAGCCGGCGGCTGGAGCGCGAAGCCCATCGCAACATCGAGGTCATCTGGCTTCTGCGCAGCCTCAGGCCCGACTTCAAGACCATCGCCGACTTTCGACGCGACAATCGCGCGGCGTTCCGCGCCGTGTTTCGTCAGTTCGTCCTGCTGTGTCGACGGCTCGACCTTTACGGCCGCGAGTTGCTCGCCGTCGATGGAACTCGCATCAAGGCGGTCAACAACAAGGATCGCAACTTCACCCGCACTTCGTTGCGCGAGTTCATCCGCGCCGCCGATGAGAGGCTGAACGATTATCTCGCGCGGCTCGACGCGAGCGACATCGAAGACGGCGCGTCGGCCGGTGGGGCGCGCACGAAAAATCTCGCCGAGAAGATCGAGGCCTTGCGCAAGAAGCGCGGCCGTTACGAGGCGATGCTGGCCCAGCTTGACCGGACCGGCGAGGACCAGATCTCGCTGACCGATCCCGACAGCCGCGCCATGGCCGCGCATACGAAGATCGGTGTGGGCTACAACGCGCAGGTCGCGGTCGACGCGAAGAACAAGATGATCGTCGAGCAGGCAGTGACCAACCAGGTCGTCGACATGGGACTGCTGACGCAGACCGCCGAGCCGGCCCGCGAAATTCTCGGGGTCGAAACGATCGACGTCGTCGCCGATCGTGGCTACTTCAAAGTCGAGGACATCGAGGCCTGCGAGAAGGCCGGCTGCATTCCTCATGTCCCCAAGCCTCAACGAGGATCGTCGGTGCGCAAGGGTTTCTTCCGCAAGGACGAGTTCCGATACGATGCTGGGCGCGACGCCTACGTCTGCCCGGCCGGGCAGTTGCTGACGCCGATCCGCCGCGGCCGGCTGCGCGATCTCGAGAAGATCGATTACGGCGCCCCGAAGGCCTGTCGCGTTTGTCCGCTGCGCGCGCGATGCACAAACGACGTTCGCTCGGTGTCCCGTCTCGAAAATGAGGACGTGCTCGATCGCATGGCCGAACGCCTCAAAGCGAGGCCGCACATTCTCGACCGTCGCCGCGAGGTCGTCGAGCATCCCTTCGGCAGCATCAAGCAATGGATGTATCAGGGCGCGTTCCTGATGCGCAGCCTCGAAAACGTGCGCGCCGAGTTTAGCCTGACCGCGCTCGTCTACAACTTGCGCCGCGCCCTCAATGTCATCGGCGTCGAGCCGATGGTAGCGGCGGTTCGGGGGTGAGCGGCGTACCCAATCCGCGCCTAAAGAGCCGACATGGGCGGCCACAGGATCGACACAGGCCTTGTCGCACCCGAAAAAAGTCGAAACCCCCGTCCGTCGCCGCCCGAGTGCGCAAAGCCGTGGGCGCAAGCAGTTTCCGCACGGTCTGCTGGGGGTCAACCTATGACCGTAGGGCACTCCGGCACGTTCGGGGTTAGGTGCATGTGGTTCGATGGTGCGAACTTAAAGAGGGCGAACTTCGACCCCGATGATCTGAAAGCTGCGGAGCCCGGGGCCGTCGGTGTCGATTCCGGCCAACAAGCAGTGACGCCCCCCAGGGGTCGCTAAGAGCGGCGCTATGACCCTCCCGCCCGTGCCCCTTCGCGTGCACGACCCCCAGCCCCTCTTCGGCCGAACCACCCGGGGCTTTGAACTTGGTGGTCCGGAGGTCCTCGGCGATGGGGTTCCTTGTCCTCATCCTCTCCTCCCCCAAAATTCTAGGGCCAAATCGAAATGTTTGAGAAGGCGCGAATAACAGCATACTCCGCGAGAGTGCAGGCGATGGTAAGCAAAAGTGAGCCTTACCGCGAAAAGTTCGGCGGGAAGCCTTTTGCCGATACATTTCTGCGGGAGCAGCCGGATAATTTCGAGGGACTTTCGTGGGCGACAGCCGTTGCATGGGAGGCAGGCGTCCCCGATTTTTTGTGGGCAGCGGTGTGCTTAGGAGCGCTGATCAATAAAGTCTCTCCCGGACATCAAATCGATCTTCTCAAAGCGGACCCTGGATATAACCCGGGATGGGACCGGTATTGGCGTCGATACAGCGCCGTTTTGACCAAGCAGTTGGCCACGACGTGACGTCCCCTTCACCTTGAACTTGGAAGTGCGGAGGTCCTTGTCGGCGCACACGGGTGGAAACTACAGGACCGAGGGTAGGCTTTTCCATCCTCATGCGTGCACGGCCTCCGCTGTCGGCCACGCAAAGACCAACGACACGGCACCGTCTGTCCCATCCAGGAAACCGGAAATAAAGCCTTCCGTCCCGATGGTCGGGCAGCACCCGCCCGAACACCCCCCGCAGTTTCGCGTTGAGAACATCCACCGGCCCGCCGAGGGCGTCGAGAAGCTCCCCTCGGCGGCGCTCTGGGACGCGGGGGAGACGGCGGACTGACGCGGCCCCTTCGCGGGATGGTGCCCTAAATCCGATATGTGGGGAACTTCCCAATCTCGGCGGCCAAGTCCTCGACGGTGGGCGTCTCGTAGTTGTCCCCCTCCTCCTTCGATGAGTGCCCACACATGCCGAACCTAATGCGCCGCTCGATGCCGGCCCTTGCGGCCCTTCGTTTGAACGTGTGCCGCCACGCATGGTTGGGGCTGATGCCGGGGTCTGTCACGCCAAGGGATCGCACCCATTCCGCCAGCTTGTCCCGCTGCTTCACCCAAGGGGGCCGGGTTGGGTTGGTGAGGTCACCTTCTCCAGTCTTCCGCCTGCCCTGAGGGTCATAGAACAGCGGCCCCTTGCGCCTCGACTGGGCGAAGGAGACGAACCCCTGCTCGATGAGATGCTGATGCAGCGGGACTTCCCTTGCCTTGTTCCCCTTCACGGCCCCGGCCTCGGGGGTGAGACGGGCTATCCAGAACCCGTCCTTGTGCTGCTTCACGTCCTCGGCGCGAAGCTGCGTCATCTCTCCGGGGCGGGCTCCGGTGTAGGCGCAGAGCCACGGGACCCACCTTCTGGCGTCGGCGTTGTGCCGGTCCATCCGCCTCGGGGAGGGCTCCAGCGTTGCCCTGAGGATGGTCCTGCATTCGTCCTCGTTGAACTCCCTCTCCCGCAGTTTCGTCGGGTTCTTTGGCAGATCAACCGCGGCATCAGCGAAGGGGCTGGTGGTCAGCATCTTCCGCCCCGCTGCCCACTTGAAAACCGTCTTGGAAGCCGAGAGCCAAACGTCGTGAATGACACGGGCCGACCGGTCCTCTGTGCGAAGTCCGTCAAGCCACCCTTGGGCCTCTTCAGGGGTGATGGTTGCGAGGTCACGTTCTCCGAAGCTCTCCCGCAACGAGGAGAACACAGAACGCCAGCGATTGACCGTGGAGGAGGCTGGCTTCTTCGCCGTGACCCACGCCTCGAACAAGCCCCAGACCGTCAGGCCGGAAGGCTTGATGCCCTGTGGCGGTGTCCTCGGTTCGTTGCTCTCCAGCGCAGGCCCTCCTTGGGGAGCGACCGACGTGGGAAACTTCTGTGGCCCGTCGTCTCGCGTGTAGTCACCCCCAGCGCGCCGCCGTAGCAGGGCCAGAGCAGGGACGAACTCATCCTCGACGGCGTCCAGAAAGCTGCCCCTTGTGTCCTCGGTCAGCATCATGCCCCGCTCGTTGAGGAAGGCTTCGATGTCGCCCAGCCGCTCTAGCGCGCGGTGAACTGAGCGGCGCTCAACCGGGGTCCGTGGGCTCTCGTCATCGTCGGCTCGGTTGAACTTCGTGAGCGAGGTCTCGTAGGTCTCAACCACGATGTCCCAATCCTCGGGCTGGCCCGGTTCCTCCTCGTGCTGGGCGACGAACCAGAGATACCAATCTCCGGTGAGCGCGCGGACCTGTCGTTGCGTCAGCGTCTCGCCTTCACCTCTGGCCTTTGTTCTGAGCCCCTCGAAGCGGGAGGTGATCTCCGCGTCCCAATCCCTGAACGTCTGCTTGGCGCGCTCGCTTGGCAACGATCCGGGGACCCGGAAGCGTTCCTCCTGCCGGACCTTGAAGGCCGAATGATAGGCTTCCCTGATGTCCTCGGGGATGCGCTTTCGGGAGAACCAGTCGCCGTTTCGTGCGCGTCGTAGGGTCGTCATCCAAGCTGCCATTTTGTAGCGCCCTTTGTAGGGGGGCGACGCTCGGAAGGCCCTGTATTAGCTCAACTATTTGAGCCACCAACGGTTTCACATTGTAGTGGTGCGGTCAAGAGGACTCGAACCTCCACTCCGGTTAAAGAACTAGCACCTCAAGCTAGCGCGTCTACCAATTCCGCCATGACCGCACGGGAGCAGCTTCGGACCGTTGAGGGTCCGAACCGAAGGCGGCCCGTCTAACAAATCGCTTCGGCTGTGACAAGCGCGCGAAGCGCCGCAGCGCCCGCAGGCCGGGCTTCAGGCTTCGCCTTCCCGCTCCTTGCGCAGCCGCGCCCAGTACTCGAGCCTTTTCTTGAGCTCGCGCTCGAAGCCGCGCTCGACCGGCTCGTAGAGGACATGGCGGCCGAGCGCGTCGGGCCAGTAATTCTGGCCGCTGAAGGCGTCGGGGGCATCGTGATCGTACTCGTAATCGGCTCCGTAGCCTTCGCGTTTCATGAGCCGCGTCGGCGCGTTGAGAATGGTCTTGGGCGGCGTCAGCGAGCCGTGCGCCTTGGCGAGCGCCTGCGCCGCGCCGAAGGCCTTGTAGATTGCGTTCGACTTCGGCGCGGTCGCCACATAAGCGACCGCCTCGGCGATCGCGAGCTCGCCCTCGGGGCTGCCGAGAAAGTCGTATGCGTCCTTGGCGGCGTTGGCGACGGCGAGCGCCTGAGGGTCGGCGAGGCCGATGTCCTCGGAGGCCATGCGGACGACGCGCCGGGCGATGAAGAGCGGGTCCTCGCCGGCGTCGAACATGCGCGCGAGATAGTAGAGCGCCGCGTCCGGATCGGAGCCGCGCACGCATTTGTGCAGGGCCGAGATCAGATTGTAATGGCCGTCCTGCGCCTTGTCGTAGATCGGCGCGCGCCGCTGCACGACCTCGACCAGGCGCTCGGTATCGAGGGTCTCGCCGGGCCGCGCGGCGCGCCATGCCTCCTCGGCGAGCGTCAGGATCGCCCGGCCGTCGCCGTCGGCCATGCCGATCAGCGCCTCGCGGGCCTGGGGGTCGAGCGGCAGCGGCTTTTCCACGAGCCGTTCGGCGCGCTCGATGAGCGCCTCGAGCGCTTGCCCCGTCAGCGGACGAAAGATAAGGACGCGCGCGCGGGAGAGGAGCGCGGCGTTCAGCTCGAACGACGGATTCTGGGTCGTTGCGCCGATCAGCGTCACGGCGCCGTCCTCCATCACGGGCAAGAACGAGTCCTGCTGCGCCCGGTTGAAGCGATGGATCTCATCGACGAAGAGCAGCGTGCCCTTCCCTTGCCCGCGCCGGGCGCGTGCGGCGTCGAAGATCTTCTTGAGCTCCGCGACCCCGGAATGGATCGCCGAGACCTGCACGAAAGCGTCCTGCCGCGACGCGCCGATCAGCCGCGCGACCGTCGTCTTGCCGCTGCCTGGCGGCCCCCAGAAGATCATCGAGCCGAGGGTCGGCGATTCGAGGAGCCGCGTCAGCGCGCCGTCCGGTCCCGTCAGATGCTCCTGGCCCGAGACTTCCGCGAGCGACCTCGGCCGCAGCCGCTCGGCGAGCGGCGCCGGCGGCGGCTCGGCTCTTGGGGCGGCGTCGTCGAAGAGGCTCATGGGGCCGTTGTCACGCATCGGGGCGCGCCATGTCCAGCTTAGGCGAGCTTGCCTGCCGCGCTCGAGTATGTTCATGAGGCCGCCTTGATCCAACGCCCGTGAGACGCCGATGAGTTCCTTCGTCCTCCCTTACGCCCCGGCCGAAAGCGTGGACCTCATCCCGGAACGGCTCGAGCGGATCACCGCCGTCATGGCGCGCGAGGTCGATGAGAAGAAGGCGCCGGGCGTCTCGATGCTGATCGCCCGCCACGGCAAGATCGCCTACCGGCAGTGCGTCGGCGCCTTGCGCCCGGGTGGGCCGGAGATGCGCGCCGACGCGATCTTCCGCATCTATTCGATGACGAAGCCGATCGTGACGGTCGCCGCGATGATGCTCGTCGAAGAGGGCCGGCTCTCGATCATCGATCCCGTGTCGAACACGATCCCCGCCTTCGCCAACGTCAAGGTCGGCGTCGCCAACGGCGACAAGCTCGATCTCGTCGCCCCGAAGCGGCCGATCACGGTGCAGGACCTGATGCGCCACACCTCCGGCCTGACTTATGGGTTCACCGGGGTCGGTCCGATCCAGAAAATGACCAAAAGGGCCGAGGTCCTGAAACCCGAGCGGACGCTGGCCGAGAACGTGGAGGCGATCGCCGCGCTTCCGCTCATGCATCAGCCGGGCGAGGTCTGGGAGTACGGCACGTCGACCGACGTCCTCGGGCGGGTCGTCGAGGTCGTCGAAGGGGCGCCTTTAAGCGAGGTTTTGCGGAGGCGCATCTTCGAGCCGCTCGGCATGTCCGACACCGCGTTCTTCACGCCGGAGTCGAAGCTCGCCCGGCGCGCGGACCCGTTCTCGTTCGTTTTCATGGTTGCAGCGGGCGTCGACTCGTGCAACGCGACGGCGCCGCCCAAATTCGAAGCCGGCGGCGGCGGCCTCATGTCGACGCTCGCCGACTATACAAGCTTCGCCGCGATGCTGATGAACGGCGGCGCGCTCGGTGGCGTGCGCATTCTCGGCCGCGAGACCCTCGCCTTCATGGCGAGCGACCACCTCGACGCCAAGACCGACAAGAGCCACGCCCTGTTATGGCCGGGCCACAGCTTCGGTCTGGGCTTTGCGGTGCGCACGGACTCGGGAAAGGCGCCGACGGCGGGCCGCGTCGGCGAGTTCTTCTGGGGCGGCATGATGGGCACCGCGTTCTGGATCTCGCCCAGCAATTCCATGTTCGCGGTCCTCATGGTCCAGACGCCGGAGAACCGCGAGCACTTCCGCGTGCTGTTCCGCAATCTGGTCAACGCCGCGATTGCGTGAGGCTATAACAATGTTGTCTCGTTGTTAGGCTCGCCGGGGCCGGATTCGGATTCCCTAGGATTCCTTTGTATTTTCTTGGATTGTCTTGGATTTCCTTGCCCGCGCGGGGTTGGAAAAGCTTGGATTTCCTTGGATTCTCTCGTCCGAATCGAGCCTTTTCAATGGGTTATGGGGGAATTTCGCGGAAAAAATTTCTCATCGGACTTTTCCAAGTTTTCATCCGAAATAAGGTGGGCGGATATCTGCCGGACCTCCATTGCGGACCACGAAGTCGGCTGACGGCTGGGCATGTGGGAGGCGGCCTTGGATATCCTCATTCGTGAACACTAGCACAAAATTCTGATTTCCGGAAGCAATTGTCGACAGGAATTGTGGCGAGCTTCGCGCCGACGGCCGGGGGCGGGCCGGGGCGGACCCGGGCAGCTCAACGATTTCAGCTTTCACCAACGCAGCTCCGCCCAAGGCAAAAGCTCGGCATTGCATGAAGCGTCTGACGCTATCGCGATCGGCGGCGCTATTCGGCGACCCAGTCCTAATCGTGTCAGGAACCTCGACCACAAATAGTTCGTGACCGTCAGGAAAATTGGCTGCTCGGGATAGACCTTCCCTTGAAAAACGACAAAGCGCCGGCCGGCGCCAGCCAGACGTCTTTCGACGAATTGCCGGTTCGAACCGTCAAAACTTAGCGCAGCAACACGAAAGGCGCACGAGTCGCTTTTCACCTGGATGATGGGAACATCCGCCGCACCTCCGTCCTGTGTGACCTGGTCAGCTTGCAGGATACTGAAATTGTTGACCTTGAACAGCGCAATCAGGTCCTCATTCAAATCCGTTGCGCCCTCGGTCGGAACGGCCATTTTCCAGCCGACCGTAAGCAAAATAAGCACAGCGATCGCCCATTTAAATGCGCGGGAACAATTCACGCCTTGCCCCGAACACGCAGATGGAGATTGTAACGACTGTAATAATCAAACTTGTTAGTGCAGCCCCGAAATTACCATGAACTGTCTTGTAAAGCGATTCGCTGACTCCCATCAGCGCCATGCGAGCGACATTGACGGCAATCACGGCGGCCGATGCGAAGAGGCACCAAAAAATATCATATGGCGACCTTTTGCGCCCCGCCAATTCGGAAACGGTAACCCAGCATAAGATTCCGAGAGAAACGTTCGCCAGCGAAGAGCATGGGCCAAATATAACCAAGTGACCCGAGTGGTCAGGAAGTTCAACTATATTGCCCGCACGGCCAGTGCCCAATACCCAACTCACCAAAGACGCGTCTGCGTTCAAAATCGGATTTGCGAAAAATCTGAATAACAAGCCACTCCAAAACATCGGGATGGTCGTGGCGAGAAGGATAACAGCCCCTTGCCGAGTCGAGACGCCCTTTGTGGAGGCGAGCACGTAGATGGACAATGCAGCGACAGCGACCCAGCTCAGATCGCTTATGGGAAGCGCAACCAACAGCACGTATGCGACCCCAACCGCCAAATCCGTGACGTTTGTTTGGTCGGATTGATCCAGAAGAACAAGAAACACACCGACACAACTTGAAACCAGGACGATAACACTAATATCGAATGTGTTAAACAGGGCGTCTGCCCATCCATCTCTATTGACCGCCTCAATTATTCTTGAGGTGAAGCCGTTCACGCAGCCGAGAATGAGCAACCCCGCCAAGAACTCACGACGGAGCAGACCCCCAACGATCGGAAGCGCCGCGGTCCCGCCAACCCGGGCCTGCCCTGACAAGATCTCACCGGACATTTACATTCTCTGTCAACTTCTCGAAAACCGAATGCAAAACTGCCAAAGCTGGCGAGCCGCCAAGGACCCAAAAAGACACTAAACTCGGAGCGTTGACTATGCAAACATGAGGTTGTGAAAGTGGTATTTTGGCGTCGGTCAAATTTTGGGGGTCGCGTCATGTCAAAAATCACCGCTGCATTCTTCTGCGCCGCCATCTTGCTCGGTTCCGTGACCTTTGCCGCCTCGCCCGGCTCGGCGTGCAATGCACACGGGAATTGCGATCATGACCGGCCAGCTCCCGGTCCTCTTGCAGCCGCAGGGCTTCCTTTTTTGGCGATTGGCGTAGGCGCATACTGGCTTTTCAAGCGTCGGCGCAAAACCGATTGAAAATTGCACGAACGGACTTGGTGTGTTGGTTCGATGAACAGGCCGAAGCATTTTTGACGCTTTGAACTGTTTGGTCGGCTGCCGTCATATGTCCGGCCTTTTGATGCGGCGCGGCGGCCGCTGGCCCTGATGAAGTCCGACGGCCTTGGTCCCTGATCATCGCGTCGAGCTTTTGCTCATGACGGGAGGCGGGGTGTCCTTGGCTTTCGGTGGCGACCCTGTCGTTCATCACGTGTCGTTGCGCTCGCCAAATTTGAAAGGAAAACTCTTTCCTGTTGCTGTTCTACGTTCTGGCGAAGATCTCCTGGCGGAAAACTTCGCCGGTCGTCATGATCGCCCAGCAGATTCTCGCCAGCTTGTTGGCGAGCGCCACTGCGACGAGGCGCTCGGGCTTTCTGGCCCGCAACGCGGCGATCCAGTCGGCGAGGGCGCCTTTGCGTTTGCCGGCGACGCGCAGCGCCGACGTGCAGCCTACAACCAGCATCTTGCGAATGTATCGATTGCCTTGCTTGGTGATGGCGCCGAGCTTCGCCTTGCCGCCGGTCGAGTTCTGCCTTGGCGTCAGCCCCAGCCAAGCCGCGAAGTCGCGTCCCGACTTGAACACGCCCGGATCGGGAACGCTGGCGGCGATCACTGAGGCGATCAACGGGCCGACGCCGGGAACCGCATCGAGCAGCCGGCCCGTGTCGCTTCGCCTGTTGGCCGCGGCGATCTTTTTCTCCGCCGCGTCGATCGATCGATCGAGCCCTTCAATATGCGAGGCCAGCAACTTCACCATCTCTCTTGCCTCTTCCGGCAAAGACATGTCGTTGTCGGCCAGCTCGAGCAACTCGCCGACCCGACCGATGCCCTTCGCGACGACGAGGCCGAACTCCGCCAGATGGCCGCGTAGCGCATTGACGCTCATCGTCCGCTGCTTGACCAGCAACTCGCGGGTTTTGTGAAGCATCAACACAGCTTGCTGATCTGCGCTCTTGATCGGCACGAATCTCATATCAGGGCGCGACAGCGCCTCGCAGATCGCCGCTGCGTCGAGCGCATCGTTCTTGCCCCGTTTGACATAGGGCTTAATGTAGGCCGGCGGCATCAGCACGACCTCGTGCCCCATCGCGGCAAGCTCGCGGGCCCAGTAATGGGCCGAACCGCAAGCCTCCATGCCGACGCGGCAGGGGGCGAGCGGGGCAAAGAACGCCCGCATCTTCGCACAACTCAGCTTGCGCTGGATCGTGGAGTTCCCGGTGAGCGCATGAATCTGGAAATGGCTCTTGCTCAAATCGACGCCAATTCTGATAAACTCTTCCATGGACGGCCTCCCCGTTTGTCGCGCTCCAGCGACCACCTTTTGGCACTTGATGCCGGTTGGGCGGGGCCGTCCACCTCATCATTGCGAGCGAAGCGAAGCAATCCAGGGGAACGTCGGGCTGCAGCGGTGGCTCTGGATCGCCGCGTCGTTTCGCTCCTCGCGATGACGGCGTCAGTTCGACACGGAATTCATTATGCTTTAGCTCTCCGGAGCGCGCGGCGCGGGCTTGCGGCGGGCGGCGGCGTGCGTCCGGCCGACGGTCTTGCGCGCCCGTCCTTCGCTGCCGCCGGCCGGCGTCTTGCGCGCGGGGGCGGGCTGGCGGCTCTTCGACCGGGACGCCTTTGCCGCCGACGCGACCGGCTTCGCGGCCGCCGGCTTCGGCGCGGCGGCCGGCTCGGACTGCCGATTAAGCTTGCGCAGCAAGTCCTCGGTCGCCGCGCTCAAAGCCTCGATGTTCAGCGTGAGCGGGCTTACCTTTTCGGCGTCCCCCTTGGGCTGCTCCGCTTCGAAATCGGCGAGATGGACCCGCTTGCCCGCTTCGATCGCCCCGGGCTTCGGCGCGACGGTGATGGTCTCGATCGCCTGCGCCTCTGCGTCGGCTTTTTGCATCGCCTGAAAATCCTCGGCGATGAAGTCGGCGATCCGCTGTGCGTCCGGCACCGTCTCGCTGCACGCGATGAGGCCGAAATCGAGCTGATCGAGATAGCTTTGCACCGTGATGTTGAGCGCGCAGCCGTGGAACGGAATCGACGCCGGGAAATAATGCGTCGCAGGCGCGCCGACGCAATAGAACGGCTCCCTCGGTCCGGGCACGTTCGAGACGATGACGTTGAAAGAGGGCCAGAGGTAGTTCGCCGCCCGCGCCCCGGCCCACAGCCGCGCCAGCGCCGTCACGACGAGCGGCGCCCCGAGGATCGAGACGTCCGTCGTCAGGAGATCGCGAACGTCGGCGAACAGATTCTTCGCTTCGTCCGCCGCGGCGTGCGCGGCCGCGAGACGCGGCAACGGCTCGGCGACGTCGGTCGGCAGACGCGAAAGCGTGAACACTACCTGGTTGTTGAGCTTGGCGTCGCCGAACGGCCGTAACGAGGCCGGCACCCCCGCCGTCAGCGGCTTTGCCGGGAGCGCTGCATGCAGGGCGAGGTAGCGCCGCAGACCGCCCGCGCAGAGTGCTAGCACGACGTCGTTGATGGTGACGCCGCGCGACTTCGCCAGGGCCTTCACATGGCTCAGCGGCAGCGACGAGGTCGCGTAGACGCGATGGGCGGAGATCGCCGCGTTGAACGGCGTGCGCGGCATGTCCCTGACATAGCGATAGAGGAAGCGCGCGTCGCGCGCGAGGTGCGGCGCCGCCTTCGACAGGGCCCGGGCGACGCCCGGCAGCGACGTGACCGCGCGCCAGCCCTGGCGAATGAAATCGCCCAGAGCCGTGCTCGTGAGCTCGATGAAATCCGACGGCTCGACGTCCGGCGGAACGATCCGCTGCGGCAGGGTTTCGCGCCCTGCTTCGGGCGCCAGGTCATAGACGACGCCGAGCGTCGCCATGCCCGCCATCCCATCCATCGCGCTATGGTGGACCTTGACATAGACGGCGAAGGCCCCGTCCTCGAGGCCCTCGATGAAATGGTATTCCCATAATGGGCGGGCGCGGTCGAGGGGCGCGCCGTGGATCTGCGCGACAAGCGCCCGCAATTCGGCCATTCCGCCGGGCTTCGGCAGCGCCTCGTGGCGGATGTGATAGTCGAGGTCGAGCTTGTCCTCGATCACCCACGCGGGATGGTCGATGCCGAGCGGCGTCGGCTCGAGCCGGCGGCGATACGAGGGCAGGAGATCGAGCCGCGCCGCGGTATGTTCGCGAAAGCGTGCGAAGAGGTCGTCGCTCGGCGATGCTGGTTTGAAGATCGTGAGGCTCGCGACATGCATCGGCGTCTCGGGCGACTCCAGATAGAGGAAGAGCGCGTCGAGCGCGGAGAGGCGTTTCATGGCGAACCTCCAGCCGCGCGCCTTGGCGCCTGCGCTTCAGCTTCGGCGCTTTCGCAGTGCGCGGCGATGTCTTCGACAAGGCGCGGAATGAGCGCCTCGGGCAAAAAGTGGCCCATGCCCGGAATGATGCGCAAGCGGGCGCCGGGGATGTTGGCGGCGGTATCCTCGCCCGCCGCTAGCGGCACGAGCGGATCGTCCGTCCCGTGCAGGATGAGGGTCGGGGCACGAACGCGGCGAAGTTTTCGCGCCCGGCTCGGCGCGGTCTGAATGGCGACGAGCTGGCGCGCGATGCCGCCCGGCCGGTAGCTGCGGCGCACCGCGCTCTCGACCCTGGCGCGAAGCTCGGCGGCGGTCGGCGGATAGCCGGAACCGCCGATGAGACGGAAGAGCTTCATGCCGCGCCGGACGGCGACCGCCTTGTCGCGCGGGCGCGGGCGAAGCAGCGCGCGCATCACTTTGGCTCTCGGTCCGGGCAGAGCGCGGTTGCCAGTGGTCGACATGATCGAGGTCAGGCTCCTGACCCGCTCCGGGTGCTCGATGGCGATGATCTGCGCGATCATGCCGCCCATCGAAACGCCGACGATATGCGCTTCCCCGATCCCGAGCGCGTCCATGAGACCCACGGTGTCGCGCGCCATGTCGTCGAGCGTATAGGGCGGACGGACCGGCAGGCCGAGGACCGCCCTCGCCATCATGCTCGTCAAGGCGAGCGAGCCGGTGGACGGCATGCGGGTCGACAAGCCCGCGTCGCGATTGTCGAAGCGGACGACGCGAAATCCGCGCGCCGTCAGTCCATTGCAGAACAACTCGGGCCAGGCGATCAGCTGCATGCCGAGGCCCATGATGAGCAGAATGACCGGCCCGTCGGACGGGCCGCTCTCGGCGTATTCGATGGTGATGCCGTTCGCCTGGACCGCCGTCATTGCTTGGCCTCTCTGCCGGATACGCTGGCGCCGCCGCGCCGGACGCTCGCCCGCTTGTCCCCGCCGATCATCATTCCGCCGAGCGTGCGCACGAGGCTGCGCGGCAGTAGTTGCGCGCCGCCCGTTAATGCGCGATTTACGATGCCGGGAATCGAGAGCGTTTTGCCTTCGAGGCAGGCGGCGCAACCCAGCGCGGCCACCTCCTTCGGCGACATGATCATGGCCGAAGGCACGGATTTGGCCAGTCGCGAACCGCGCACCATGCCCGTGTCGGTGAAGCCGGGGCAGAGCGCCGTCGCGGTGACGCCGGTCCCCTTGAGTTCCTCCGAGATCGCCTCGGTCAACGACAGGACATAGGCCTTGGCGGCGGCGTAAGCCGCGAGCCGCGGGACGGCCACGAAGGCAGCGGTCGAAGCGACATTGAGAATGCGCCCGCGCCGGCGCGCGAGCATCGCGGGAAGGATCAGCCAGGTCAGCGACGTCAGCGCCACGACGTTGATCTGCAGAAGCCGCAGATGGTCGTCGAGCGCGATGCTCGTGAAGTCCCCTTCGAAGAGAACCCCGGCGTTGTTGACCAGAATCTCGATCGCGACGCCGGCCCCGGCGAGGGCTTCGACCATCGCCTCCGCCGCGCCGGGCAGGCTGAGGTCGACCGGCATCGTCTTCGCCCTGACGGCGTGAGCCGTCACAAGCTCCTTCGCCAGCGCCGCAAGCGCATCCTCGCTGCGCGCCGCGAGGATCACATCATAGTGGCGCGCGGCGAACGCCTTCGCGAGTTCGCGGCCGATCCCCGCGGATGCGCCGGTAACGAGCGCCCAGCCCTTGCCGGCCGCTTCTCTATCGTTCGCCGACAAATGCTCCTCCGCGCCGCCCGCGCTGCCAATGGCCCCACCATAACGATGCGGGGAGGCGCAGGGCAATGATGTCAATTGATCGAGAGGTCGGCGGCATTGAGGCGACCTGCCTTGCGGCCGGGCCCCTCCCCGCCGACTGCCTCCCGCCTTTGCGCAAACGACCGCTTCCCGCGACGCACTCATGCTGCTATGCTCGACCTCCCTGAAGCGAAGTGGAGGGCATTCCCATGCGCTCGAAGCTTATCGGACTTTTGATCGGTTGCGGGCTGGCGGCGATCGTGGCGCCTGCGCTCGCGTGCAACTACGGCACGACGGCGTCGAACCAGTCGACCACGCAGCAGACGGCCCAGAGCCAACCGGCCTCGGACGCCGGCTCGAACTGAGCCGCGTTCCTATATTCTGAATAGCGAGCCGCCCCGCCGACCTGTTGCGGGGTCGCTTTTTCGCGTCCTCCCGCGCCCGCCGTGACAACCCGCCAGAATGGTGCGATTGGGCGGCGATGGCGCACCGCGACCTAGCCGACACGCATGGCCGAAGCCCCGGCGACGACACGCTGGCCGATGTCGTGGCGCGCACGGGCGGCGCCCTGCGCGCGTGGTCGCTTGCGGTCAGTTTTCTCGGCGACTGCATCGTGCCGCGCGGCGGCGAAGTCGGGATGGCGACGATCGGCGACGTGCTCGGCGCCTTCGGCGTCGATCCGGGCGTCACGCGCACGGCGATGTCGCGCCTCGCCAGCAACGGCTGGGTGACGCGCCAGAAGGTCGGCCGCTTGAGCTTTTATTCCCTGACGCCGATCGCGCTCGCCGAGTCTGAAGCCGCCGCCCACCGGATCTACGCCGCGCGGCATCCTGAGGATCCCTGCTCTTGGCGCATCTATCTCGACGGCGGCCTCATGAAGCCGGAACAAGCGCAGCTGCGCGCCGCGCTTCGCCGCCGCGGCGCCGCCGACCTCGGCGGCCACGTCTATCTCCTGCCCGCCGGCGAGGACCCGCCCGAGACGGGCCGCGCCATCCGGCTCAAGGCCGAACCGCTCCCCGCCGCCGAGGCTCGCCTCCTCGTCGAACGCGCTTTCGACCTTGGCGCGCTTAGGGAGGATTACCAGCGGTTCACCGCCGCGTTTGCGCCCATGCGCGAAACTTTCAGCGCCGGGCGCAAGCTCATTGGGCTCGAGGCGGTCGCCTTGCGCGTCTTCGTGATTCATTGCTTCCGCCGGACTGTCCTGCGCGACCCGCTGATCCCGGCCCTCTATCTGGCCGAAGATTGGCCGGGAATCGCGGCGCGGGAGACCGCCGCCGCAATCTGGCGCGCGCTCTTCCGCGCCTCGGAAGCCTGGCTCGACGCCAATGCCGCCTCGGCCTATGGCCCGCTGCCGCCGCGTTCGAACGCTTGGCGGCGGTTTTAGAACGAGGACGCCGGAACGCCGCCGGGCTCGGGGACAAGGGGGGTGCGACAGGGTGCGACAATGTGTTACATTTTTTTGTTGACCTAGGTAAAAAATGATGCATAATTTGGGGCTCGACAAGGCCGCAGTCCGCGGCGCAACGCCGCCTCGGGAAACGCCATGTACGCTCAAGCGCTGAACGCGAAGGACATCGGTCCGGTCGCGGCCGAAGACCCGGCGAAGCTCGCTGCGTTTCAGGCGCGCATCGACGCCGAAGAGAAGATCGAGCCGAACGACTGGATGCCGGAGCAGTACCGGCGCACGCTGATCCGGCAGATTTCCCAGCACGCGCATTCCGAGATCATCGGCATGCAGCCGGAGGGCAATTGGGTGACGCGCGCGCCGACCCTCAAGCGCAAGGCGCAGCTCCTCGCCAAGATCCAGGACGAGGCCGGCCACGGGCTTTATCTCTACGCCGCCGCAGAGACGCTCGGCGTCTCGCGCGAGACGCTTTACGATGAGCTTCTCTCCGGCCGCGCCAAGTACTCGTCGATCTTCAACTATCCGACGCTCAACTACGCCGACATGGGCGCGGTCGGCTGGCTCGTCGACGGCGCCGCGATCATGAACCAGATTCCGCTCTGCCGCTGCAGCTATGGGCCTTATGCGCGCGCGATGATCCTCATCTGCAAGGAGGAGTCGTTCCACCAGCGGCAGGGCTACGACATCATGGTCGCGATGTGCCGCGGCACGCCCGCGCAGCGCGAAATGGCGCAGGACGCGCTGAACCGCTTCTGGTGGCCGTCGCTGATGATGTTCGGCCCGCACAATTCGCTGAGCACTCATTCCGAGCTGTCGATGAAGTGGAAGATCAAGCGCTTCTCCAACGACGGCTTGAGGCAGAAATTTCTCGACGCCACCGTGCCGCAGGCGCATTACCTCGGCCTCACGATCCCCGATCCGAACCTTAGCTTCAACGAGACGACCGGCCACTGGGAGCATGGGTCCATCGACTGGGACGAGTTCAGGCGCGTGCTCGCCGGCGACGGGCCCTGCAACCGTCAGCGCATGAAGCATCGCCGACAGACGGAAGCGGACGGCGCGTGGGTGCGCGAGGCGGCGGCCGCCTATGCCGCCAAGCAGCGCGCAACGATCGAGCGCGCGGCGTGAGCCCTGCCCCTCCCGGAGACGATCATGAGCGAACCCGCGACGCCGCTATGGGAAGTGTTCATCCGGCCGCGCAACGGCCTCGCGCATCGTCACGTCGGATCGCTGCACGCTCATGACGCCAAAATGGCGCTGCAGGCCGCGCGCGACGTCTACACCCGTCGCGGCGAGACGCTGTCGATCTGGATCGTCCCCTCGTCCGCGATCGTCGCCTCGGACCCGAGCGAGAAGGACATGATGTTCGAGCCGACGGCGTCGAAAATCTATCGGCATCCGACCTTCTACGAAGTGCCGGACGAAGTCGGCAATATGTGAGCGCGACGATGACAATGGCCTCCGCCGATCCCCGCGCCGCGTGGCTGATCCGTCTCGGCGATGCGACGCTGATCCTCGGCCATCGCATGACCGAATGGCTGTCGCGCGCGCCGACGCTCGAAGAGGACATCGCGCTCGCGAACCTGAGCCTCGACCTGATCGGCCAGACGCGGGCCCTCTATGCGCGCGCCAGCGAGCTTGAAGGCGGCGCTCGCGATGAGACGGCGATCGCTTACCGGCGCTCGGAGCCGGACTACCTCAACCCGCTCCTCGTCGAGCAGCCGAACGGCAATTTCGCCGACACGATGGCGCGCCATCTCATTTTTTCCGCCTACGCCGCGCCGCTTTACGAGAGGCTGGCGTCGTCGAACGACGCGGAGACCGCGGGCATCGCCGTCCGCTCTGCGCGCGAGATGGCCTATCATTTGCGCCACGCCGGCGAATGGATGATCCGCCTCGGCGACGGCACGGCCGAGAGCCACGACAAGGCGCAAGCCGCGCTCGACGACCTCTGGCCCTATGTCCCGGAACTGCTCGAGGCCGACGATCTCGACCGCGAAGTCGCAGCAACAGGGTTCGGCGTCGATCCCTCGAGCTTGCGCGCCGACTTCGACGTCGCGATCGACGACGTTCTCGACCGCGCGACTCTCAAGCGGCCGGTAGAGCGTTACGGCCAGCGCGGAGGAAAAGGCGGGCGCCACAGCGAACACCTCGGCCACATCCTGGCGCAAATGCAGTTCCTGCAGCGCGCCTATCCGGACGCGCGCTGGTGAGTACGCTCGCTCCCGATCTCGCCCTTCGATGCGACGCTGCTCGCGCCGCGGCTGCGCGCGTGACCGATCCCGAAGTGCCGGTTCTCACGATCGAGGATCTCGGCATCCTGCACGAGGTCGGGGTCAGCGACGACGGGCGCGTGACAGTCTCCATTCTGCCGACCTATTCGGGCTGTCCGGCCATGGGCGTCATCGCGCTCGGCATCGAGACCGAGCTGGCGAAGGATGGTTTTGAGGACGTGCGCGTGGTCCTCACCAACGCGCCGGCCTGGACGACCGATCGCATGAGCGACGCCGCGCGCGAGAAATTGCGCGCCTACGGCATCTCGCCGCCTGAGCGAGGATCGGGAAAACGCGCGCTGTTCGAGCCGTCCGCCGACGTCGCTTGTCCGCGCTGCGGCTCGAAGTATACCGAGCGCGTCTCCGAGTTCGGCTCGACCGCCTGCAAGGCGCTCTGGCGTTGCCGCGCCTGTCGCGAGCCGTTCGATCATTTCAAGTGCATTTGAGGGCGTTTTCTTGAGCCGCTTCCACTCGCTCGAAATCGCCGACCGCCGTCAGGAGACGCCGGACAGCGTGTCCCTCGCCTTCGCCGTGCCGGATGAGCTGCGCGAAGCGTTCGCCTTTCAGCCCGGCCAATACCTGACGGTGCACGCGATGATCTACGGCGAGGAATGTCGCCGCTCCTATTCGATCTGCTCCGGCGCCGACGAAGGCGAGCTCAGGATCGCGGTCAAAAAAGTCGCGGGCGGTCGCTTCTCGAGCTTCGTCAACGACGCGCTGCAAAAGGGCCAGCGCATCGAGGTCGCCGCGCCCGAGGGCCGCTTCACCGCCGACATCGGCGCCGGGCGCCATTACGTGTTCTTCGCCGCGGGCTCGGGGATCACGCCCGTCATCTCCATCATCCGCTCCATGCTCGCGGCAAACCCGGAGGCGCGCGCGACCCTCGTCTATGGCAACCGCACGACGTCGAGCATCATGTTCCGCCAGGCGCTCGACGAATTGAAGGACCGATATCTCGGCCGCCTCGCGGTCTTCCATGTGCTGTCGCGCGAATCGCAGGAGATCGACATTCTGAACGGCCGCATCGACGGCGAGCGGATCGCGCTCCTCGCAAAGACGATCGTTCCGCCGAACGATGTCGACGGCTATTTCCTGTGCGGCCCCTTCGGCATGATCGAGGACGGACGCAAGGCGCTGATCGCCTGCGGGGTCGAGCCCAAGCGGATCAAGGCCGAGCTGTTCACGACGGACGGCGCGCCCGCGCCCGCCCCGCGTCCAGCGCCGGCGAAGGCGGCGCATGAGGGCCTCATCCAGGTGGAGTGCATTCTCGACGGGGGCGCCCATCGCATCGAGGTCGAGCCGGGCCGGCTCATCATCGAGGCGGCGCACGAGCAGGGTTTCGAGATCCCGCATTCGTGCCGCGGCGGCATGTGCTGCACCTGCCGCTGCAAGGTTCTCGAGGGCGAAGTGGCGATGGACGTCAATTATTCGCTGGAGCCGTGGGAGCTCGAGGCCGGATACCGGCTCGCCTGCCAGTCGCGGCCGCTGACACCCAAGGTCAAGCTCGACTTCGACGCGGCGTGATGCGCCGCGCCGGTCCGACCGTATCGGCGCAATTCCGCTTTAGGCAAGCCTTTAGCGAAGCAATGACTTGATCCGTTCGGCGTCCTCAGCCGTCGCCGGATTGTAGACCACCATGCTGAGGTCCGTCCGGCCGTCGACCGAAAAGGCCGAATATTCGAACGCGAGCGAGCCGAGAACCGGGTGACGTATGTGCTTGACGGCCTCGCCGTGGGCGGCGTCAACATCGTTGTCGCGCCACATCGCTCTGAACTCTGGGCTGAGCCGGGAGAGCTCATCGATGAGAGGCTCCACTTCCGCCGCGGCTCCCGCGCGGGCGACGTCCACGCGGAACGCGCCCAAGACAAAGCGCGCCACACTTTCCCAGTCGTATTGCGCAGCGCGGGCGCGCGGGTCGAGGAAGATGAAGCGCAGGACGTTGCGCTCATCCGGCGGCAGCGATCCATAGTCCATCAGCATCACGGTCGCCGCCCGGTTCCAGGCGACGACATCCCATATTGCCGTCCTGATCACGGCCGGCTCGGGTCCAACGCATCGAGCACGCGCTGCAGGCGTGGCGTGACGCCGTCGTTCTTCCGGTAGCGCGCTTCGGGCGGGCGGCCGAGGCCCAGCAGGAAAAGGTGCTCTCGCTCGACATCCGTCAGCATGAGCCCGCGCGCGATCCGATCGAGCACGTCTGCCGAGGGCGCGCCGCCGCGGCCCTGTTCGAGCCATGTGTACCAGGTCGGGCTGATGTTGGCCCGCTGCGCCACCTCCTCGCGGCGCAAGCCAGGCGTGCGGCGACGCTCCGGGGGAAAGCCGAGAGCGGCCGGGTCGAGCTTGGTGCGACGGTCCCGCAGATAGCTCCCGAGCAGGTTCTCGGCGGCAAGATGCACGCTCATCCTGTTAGCGATTTTACTATGATGAACTAACTACTTTACCAGAATAGCCCTTGCGCCGACATTTGTCTCCAGCGAAAAAATGGAGGTTTTTCTCATGCGTGTTTTCGTCACCGGCGCAACCGGATTCATAGGCGCTCCCGTCGTCAAGGAACTGATCGCGGCCGGACATAAAGTCCTCGGCATGGCTCGTTCGGATGAAGGGGCAATCTCCTGCGCCGCTGTTGGCGCGGATGTTCACCGTGGCTCGCTTGAAGACCTTGAAAGCCTGCGTAAAGGCGCGGCTGCTTCGGATGCCGTCATTCACCTGGCCTTCGTTCACGATTGGTCGAATTTTGTCGAGAGTTGTGAGATCGACCGCCGTGCCCTTGAAGCTTTGGGTTCTGTTCTTGCTGGCTCCGATAGGCCCCTAATCGTTACAGCGGGGACAGCGGGATTGGCCGGGCCGGGCCAAATTGCGACCGAAGACAACGTTGTGCCGCCGAATTTCCCATTCCCCCGTGTTTCGGAGCAGGCGGCTCTATCGCTGAAGGGCGTCCGCGCTTCGGTCATGCGCCTTCCCCAGGTTCACGACACGGCCAAGCAGGGCCTCATCACCCCTTTGATCCAGATGTATCGCGAAAAGGGAGCGTGCGCGTATATCGGGGACGGGCTCAACCGCTGGCCGGCAGCGTACGTTCTCGACGTAGCTCGCCTCTACAAGCTGGCGATCGAAAAGGCTGAGCCGAATGCAAAGTATCACGCGGTTGCGGAAGAGGGCGTGCCGATGCGCGACATTGCGGAAGCTATTGGCCGGCGCTTGAACCTGCCGGTCAAATCCATCGCCCCGCAAGAGTCTCAAGCCTTTTTCGGCTGGCTCGCCATGTTTGCCGGACACGACATGCCCGCCTCGAGCGAGCAAACGCGCAGAAGGCTGGGATGGAAACCGACCGGGCCGGGGTTGATCGCCGATCTCGAAAAGTTGCACGTCCCCTGAAGGTTGAAGCCGGCGGAGCCTTTTTAACTGATCGCGCTTTGTGGCGATGAGGCCGCTTTCAGCGAAACGGCCAGCCAAAACGCCGCGGTCGTCGAGGCGGCGACGGCAGGAACGATAGGTCGTGCGTTCGGACCGCGAACCACCATGCGATGCGTTCGTCCTCAGTGGCGGGGCGCCCGCGCCGTGCTGTCCCCGCCATCCTTTCCGCGGATCTGGCATGAGCTACAAATCTGGAGTTTGTCTGCGCTTGGAACTCTTCCCACTTGGACCAATCGCCGTTGGCCTTCAGACGCGCCTTCTCCATCGCGATGTCGGCGCGAACCAATTCCCATTCCACCGGGTCAAATTCTTTGTCAGGCATTGCCGAAATCCTATCGAGACAAAACCTTGGGCAGCAGGAGAGGTTCCTACATTATGCGGGCTTTGTCACCTTGTGCGTCGCCAATGCCCGCCGGCGGGTTCGACAACTCGCCATATGGCTGGAGTCGACGTTGGCAGATGTTGCAGATCGCAACGGTAGATAGCTCAATTGGGCGGCGACACGCGCTTCCGAGCCCTTGCTGGGATGCCGAAGTCAGAGACGAAGTTCCATAGGCGGGGTGAAGGGATCACGCCCAGGAACTGACTGTCAATAGGCGCGGAAAGTCGGATAGGGTTTGCCAGCTATCAACCGGACAACAGCGCATCGCGACCAGGATTGACGCCCGACTTGGGCCGGTCGCGCGTCAGCCGCGCCGCCCCCTCGACGTATAGCCGCGTCACGAACCTCGCATAGTCCTCCCGGCTCAAGGGCCCGTCCTCACGGAACCAGAGGTAGGTCCAGTTGAGGATGCCGAACAGCGACATTGTCGCGGGCTTGAGCAGCGCGCCATCGCGTTCGAGGAGACTGTGATTGAGCCGTTTCACCGCGCGCGCCATCGTCGCGACGATCGCCCGCTCGACGGAGCGAAGCTTTCGCTGTCGCTCCGCGTCGAGCTTGTCGAGCTCGTTGAGCTGAACCTTGTGCATCGCGTCGGCGTCGCGATAGGCGAGGAGCGTCGCGCGCACGAGGCCGAGGAGATGCTGCTCGGGCGAAGCCGACAGGTCCTCGGCGGCGGCGAGCTGTCCGGCGAGGTCGGCGAGATGCCGATGAATGATGTCGTAGAGCAGCTCGTCCTTGCTCGGATAGTAATGATAGAGCAGCGCCTTGGAGACGTGCGCTTTCCTGGCGATTTCCGCGATCGAGGTGCGGTCGAAGCCACGCGCGGCGAACAAACGCGCCGCGACGTCGAGCAACGCCTTGCGCTTGTCGTCGTAGTCCAGGGCGCGCGTCCGGGCCATGGGATTGTTTTAAGATTTCGCGCGCAGGTCGACGACCCGCTTCGCCTTGCCTTGCGAGCGTTCGACCGCGCCGGGATCGACAACGCGAACGCCGACCGAGATCCCGAGCAATGACTTCACGTGATGAGCGAGTTCGTGCGCGCCGAGTTCCCTCTGCGCTTCGTCCGCCGCCTCGCGACGCGCCTCCACGATGACCGTCATCGCGTCGAGGCGTTCGTGGCGCGCGAGTTCGATCTGAAAATGCGGGGAGAGGACCAAGCACTTCAGGATCTGCTCTTCGATCTGCGAGGGGAACACATTGACGCCGCGCAGGATGATCATGTCGTCCGACCGGCCGGTGATCTTTTCCATCCGGCGCATCGTGCGCGCCGTGCCGGGCAGGAGCCGCGTAAGGTCGCGCGTGCGGTAGCGGACGATCGGCATCGCCTCCTTGGTGAGCGAGGTGAAGACGAGCTCGCCCATTTCGCCCTCGGGCAGAACGGCGCCGGTCTCGGGGTCGATCACTTCCGGGTAGAAGTGATCCTCCCAGATGTGCGGCCCGTCCTTCGTCTCGACGCACTCTGAAGCGACGCCCGGCCCGATGACTTCCGAGAGGCCGTAGATGTCGACTGCGTGCATATCGAAACTCTGTTCGATTTCCGCGCGCATGGCGTTCGTCCACGGCTCGGCGCCGAAAATGCCGACTTGCAGGCTGCAGTCGCGCGGGTCGACGCCCTGCCTTCGGAATTCGTCGAGGATGGCCAGCATGTAAGACGGCGTCACCATCACGATCTCGGGCCTGAAGTCGTGGATGAGCTGCACCTGCCGCTCGGTCATGCCGCCCGAGACGGGAATGACCGCGCATCCTAGCCGCTCCGCCCCGTAATGCGCGCCCAAGCCTCCGGTGAAGAGCCCGTAACCGTAGGCGACGTGAACCTTCATGCCCGGTCGTCCACCCGCGGCGCGAATCGAGCGCGCCATCACGTCGGTCCAGACGTCGATGTCGGCTTTGGTGTAGGCGACGACGGTTGGCTTGCCGGTCGTGCCCGAAGACGCATGGATGCGCGCGATTTTCTCATGCGGCGTCGCGATCATGCCGAAAGGGTAGTTGTCGCGAAGATCGTTCTTCGTGGTGAAGGGAAATTTCGGGAGATCGTCGAGGGTCCGGCAGTCTTCGGGCCGCACGCCCGCGGCGTCGAATTTGGCGCGATAGTGCGGGACGCTGTCGTAAGCGCGCCGCAGCGTCCGCTTCAGGCGGGCGAGCTGCAGGGCGGCGATTTCGTCGCGCGAGGCGATCTCGATCCGATCGAGGTCGCTTCTCTTCGGCGCAAGATCGAGCATGGTCTTATCCTTGTGGGCAAACCGGCGTCAGAAGAAGGAGCCCGGCGCCGTCCGGCTGAACCCACGGAACTCGGCGATCGCAACGCCCGCCTCATCGGCGACGCTGACGTCGTAGATGCCGCTGCGGTCGACGCGCTGCACCTCGCGCGCATGCGCCGTCAGCCGCGATCTCTGCTGGGCCGGCTTGAGGTACGTGATCGAGCAATGCTGCGCGACGCAGCGCTGGTTGTAGCTGTTGCAGGCGTAGGCGAAGGCCGTGTCGGCAAGCAGGAAGATGAAGCCGCCGTGCCCGACGCCGTGGCCGTTGGTCATCGCCTTGGTCACAATCATCGACAGCGACGCCCGGCCCGGGCCGACCGAGTCGATGCGGATGCCATGCTCCTTGGCCGTGTGGTCTTCCGCCCAGAGGAGGTCGGCGGATTTTCGCGCGATCTCCTCGGGCGTCATGCGCTGGCCTTGTTCGCCCGGAAAATCGCCGGCCGCTTCTCGAGAAACGCTCGCACGCCTTCGACATATTCGTCCGCCGCGCCCGCTTCGCGCTGAAGGTCGCGCTCGAGATCGAGTTGTGCGTCGAGGCTGTTCGTGGACGACGCCGCGAAAGCGCGCTTCATCAGGCCGTAGGCGTGGGTCGGGCCCGCAGCCAGCCGCTCGGCCATCTCACGCGCGACGCCCATCAGCTGATCGTCGTCGACGGCGCGGTAGATCATGCCCCAGGCTTCCGCCTGTTCCGCCCCGATCGGATCGGCGAGCAACATCAGGGCGCGCGCGCGCGCTTCGCCAACGAGCCGCGGCAGCACCCAGGTTCCGCCCGAGTCCGGCACGAGGCCAATGCGCGCAAAGGCCTGCAGGAACTTGGCCGAGCGCGCCGCAAGCACGATGTCGCAGGCGAGCGCGACATTGGCGCCCGCGCCGGCCGCCGCGCCATTGACCGCGCAGACGATCGGCTTCGGCAGCTTCCTGAGCGTGCGGATCAGGGGATTGTAGCGCTGGTCGATCGTCTCGCCGAGATCGGGCCTGGCCTCGCCCGGCGCCATCACGCGATCGGCAAGATCCTGACCGGCGCAGAAGCCCTTGCCGGCGCCTGTCAGCAGAACCACGCGGCACTCGTCGTTCGCCGCCGCGCGCTTGAGCGCGTCCGCGAGCGCATCGTGCAGGGCGATATTGAACGCGTTCATTCGTTCGGGCCGGTTCAGGGTCAGCGTCAGCACGCCGCCTTCGAGCGCTTCCAGGAGAACCGGTTGAGATGATGACTGCGGCTCAGCGGCCATGGCGTCCTCCCGAATCTCGCCGTCATGCGGCGGTTATGCGGCCATTATATTGACCGACCGATTGGTCAATAATAAAACCCTAGACAAGGCGGCAAGGGCGGTCAAGCGTGGTCGCGGGAGGAGAGGCATGCCGGATTTCTATGCCCGTCACGAGGCGCTTCTGAAGCGGGCGATCGAAGCGATCGGCGCCCGCGCCTTCTTCAGCGCCTATCCGGAATCGGCCTCGCCCAAGGTGTACGGTGAGACCGCCAAGGCCGAGGGCGACGCCGCCTTCGAGGCGCTTCTCGGCAAGCCATTCCCATTCGACGACAAGCACCCGTCCGAACGCCTGGTCGGCGCGGAAAGCTCGCCTTACGGCAAGCCTCTGAAGGTCACGTACCCGGCGGCTTCTGTCGAGGCTCTCGTCGCGGCGAGCGTCAAGGCAGGCGAGGCTTGGGGACGCGCCTCGGTCGAGGCGCGGGCGGGCGTGCTCCTCGAAGCGCTCGCGCGGCTCAACAAGCAGAGCTTCCTGATCGCCGACGCCGTTCAGCACACCTCCGGCCAGTCGTGGGGCATGGCGTTTCAGGCAGGCGGGCCGCACGCGCAGGACCGCGGGCTCGAGGCGGTCGCCTACGCTGTCGCCGAAATGAACCGCGCGCCGCGCGAGGCGCAGTGGGAGAAGCCGCAAGGCAAGGGCGAACCGCTGCGCCTGGAAAAGCGCTTCCGCATCGTGCCGCGCGGCGTCGCCGTCGCCATCGGCTGCGCGACCTTTCCGACCTGGAATCTCTATCCGGGCCTCTTCGCGAGTCTCGCGACCGGCAACACCGTCATCGTCAAGCCGCACCCGGCCGCGATCATGCCCGCCGCGATCACCGTCAGGACCTTGCGCGAGGCGCTGATCGAAGCGGGCTTCGATCCCAATGTCGTGCTCGTCGCGGCGGACGCACCTTCTGCGCCGATCGCGAAGGAGCTCGTGCAGCATCCCGCGGTGAAGATCGTCGACTTCACCGGCGGCCCGGCCTTCGGGTCGTGGCTGCGCCAGTCATTGCACGACAAGCTCGTCTATACCGAGGAGGCTGGCGTCAACGCCATCGTCATCAATTCGACCCGGAACTTCCGCGGCATGTGCGACAATATCGCCTTTTCGCTGTCGCTCTATTCCGGCCAGATGTGCACCGCGCCGCAGAACATTTTCGTGTCGCGGCGGGGCGTCGAGACCGACGAGGGCCACAAGAGCTTTGACGAAGTCGCCAAAGGAATCGCCGGCGCCGTCGATCGTCTCATCGGCGATCCGGCGCGCGCCGCGAGCGTGCTCGGCGCCATTCAGGGCGACGCGACCTTGAAGCGCGTCGAGGAAGCCGCGTCTCTCGGCCGGGTCGTGCGCGCCTCGACGCCGGTCGACGGCGTGGCGCGGAGCGCAACTCCGCTCATCATCGCGGTCGACGCCGGCAACCAGGCGGCCTATCGCGAGGAGCGGTTCGGGCCGATCTCCTTCGTCGTCGCGACCAATTCGAGCGCCAACTCGCTCGTGCGCGCCGAAAGCACGATCCGCGAGCGCGGCGCGATCACCGCGGCGCTCTACACCATGAGCGACCGCGTCGCGGAAGCCGCCGAGGAGGCGTTCGCGCGCGCCAATGTCGCGCTCTCGATCAACCTGATCGGCAACATCTTCGTCAACCAGTCCGCAGCCTTCTCCGACTACCACGTCACCGGCGGAAATCCGGCCGGCAACGCGACCTTGACGGACGCCGCTTTCGTCGCCAACCGGTTCCGCATCGCGCCGGTCCGGCGCATGGCCGCGTGAGACATCTGCAATGACCGAAGCCTTCATCTGCGACTATGTCCGCACGCCGATCGGACGCTACGCGGGCGCGCTCGCGAGCGTGCGCACGGACGACCTTGCGGCCATCCCCATCCGCGAGCTCCTGCGCCGCCATCCTGGTCTTGCCGACGCGGTCGAGGAGGTCCTTCTCGGCTGCGCCAATCAGGCGGGCGAGGACAACCGCAATCTCGCGCGCATGGGGCTGCTGCTCGCCGGACTGCCGGATTCCGTGCCGGGCGCCACGGTGAACCGGCTCTGCGCCTCGGGCATGGACGCGGTCGCGGCGGCGGCGCGCGCGATCAAGGCGGGCGAGATCGGGCTCGCAATCGCCGGCGGCGCCGAGTCGATGACGCGGGCGCCCTTCGTCATGGGCAAGGCCGAGACCGCCTTTCAGCGTTCCGCCGAGGCGTTCGACACGACGATCGGCTGGCGGTTCGTCAATCCGCTGATGAAGAAGCAATACAGCGTCGATTCGATGCCCGAGACGGCGCAGAACGTCGCCGACGACTTCCAGGTTTCGCGCGAGGACCAGGACACCTTCGCGCTCCGTTCGCAGCATCGCGCCGCCGCCGCGCGGGCGAAGGGCGCGTTCGACCGCGAGATCGTCGCAGTCGAGATCAAGGACCGGAAGGGCGCCATGAGCCGCGTCGCCACGGACGAGCATCCGCGGCCGGATGCGACGCTCGAGGCGCTGAAGAGGCTGCGCGGGATCGTGCGCCCGGACGGCAGCGTGACCGCGGGCAACGCATCGGGCGTCAACGACGGGGCGGCGGCCCTGATTGTCGCCTCGTCCAAGGCGGCCGAGGCCCTTGGGCTCAAGCCGATCGCCCGCATCCTCGGCTACGCGACCGCGGGCGTCGCGCCGCGCGTGATGGGCGTCGGACCGATCCCGGCGGTCAGGAAACTCTGCGAGCGGCTCGGCCTCCAGCCCACGAGCTTCGACGTCGTCGAGCTCAACGAGGCGTTCGCATCGCAGGCGCTCGCGTGCCTGCGCGGCCTCGGGCTGCCGGACGACGGCGAGCACGTCAATCCGAACGGCGGGGCGATCGCCCTCGGCCACCCGCTCGGCATGTCAGGCGCCCGCATCGCCGGGGCGGCCGCGCTTGAACTCGAGCGCAGGCGCGCCCGATATGCGCTCGCCTCCATGTGCGTCGGCGTCGGCCAGGGCGTCGCTCTGGCGATGGAAAGGGCTTGAGGCTCGCGGGCGCGCTTGTCATTGACATTCGGCCGCCAGCGCTCCTAAGAAGCGCGCCGTGCCCAGGTGGCGGAATTGGTAGACGCACTGGTTTCAGGTACCAGCGGTGCAAGCCGTGAAGGTTCGAGTCCTTTCCTGGGCACCAATTGACGTTGCAGACGTCCGAACTCGTCTGAAAACTTCAAAAAACAGCATTTGATCTAAATTCGAAGCCCGCCGTCCATTTCGAGCACGCGTCCGTCGAAGTAATCGTTGCGGAGAATGAACAGCGCAGCATCGGCGACGTCGGCCGGCTCCGCGAGCCGCTCCACTGGGATTGTCGAAATGATCCGCTCGAGGATTTTCGGCGGCACGGTGGCCATCATGCGCGTATCGCAATAGCCCGGCGCAATGCCGGCAACGCGGATATGGTGGTGCGCAAGCTCCTTCGACCAGGTCACCGTCATGGCGCTGACGCCTGCTTTCGCGGCGGAGTAGTTGGTTTGGCCGACATTGCCTTCGCGCGAGATGCTCGAAATGTTGACAATCACGCCGTGCCGCCCGCCGTCGATCATGTGCTGGGCGGCCTCGCGCGCGCAGAGAAAGACGCCGCCCAGGTCGATGGCGATGACCTTCTTGAAATCATCAACGGACATTTTTCCGACAACCTTGCCTTCGTGGACCTTCACCAAAAGGCTGTCCTTGGCGATGCCCGCGTTGTTGATGAGCCCGTCTATGCCTCCGAAGTCCCTGTCGATGTCATTGAAGAGCGCGACGACCGCCTGCTCATCCGCCACGTCGGCTCCGTAGCCTTTGACCTTGACTCCCTGTTTGGAGCAGAGATTGACGGTCTCCGTCAGCGCCGCCTGATCGACGTCCACCAGCCCAAGGTTAGCGCCTTCTGCTGAAAGAACCTCCGCCATTTTCTGACCCAGGCCCTGGGCCGCGCCCGTAACCACGATCACCTTGCCCTTGATGTCCATTTCATCCTCCGCCCTCTCACGAATCCACGCTTTCTCTTCACCCATGCACGTAAATGCCCGGCGCATCGCACAGCACCGGTAACCCTTGCTCAACACCGCCCACGTGCGGTGGATCGACCTCATCCTTCGAGCCCGACGCCCTGATCCATTCCTCCCATGCCGGCCACCATGATCCTTCGTAATGCGGGGCGGCTGCGGCCCACTTGTCGGGTTCTAAATAGCGATCGTTTGAGCCGCGGTTCATCAGCTGGAACGAGCCGCGGCCCTGCGACGGAGGATTGACGATGCCGACGTTATGACCGCCGGACGCGAGCGCGAAGGTCACGTCGGTCTCTGTGAACAAGTTCACTTTGTAGACCGAACGCCAGGGCGCGATGTGGTCGCGCACCATGCCGACCGCGAAGATTGGCGCGCGGATGTCGCGCAACGCGATCACCCGGCCCTCAACTGCGTAGCGTCCAGATGACAGGCGGTTTTCAAGATAGAGCCCGTGCAGGTACTCGCTATGCATCCGGGCGGGCATGCGCGTCTGGTCGGCGTTCCAAGCCATCAGCGCCGTCAGCTCGTCCCGGTCGCCGAGAACATACTCGCGGATGAATTTGCCCCAGATGAGCTCGTCGGAGCGCAGCGCCTGGAAGGCGCCGGACATGCGATGGCTCTCCAGATAACCCTGGTCCCACATGAGGTCGTCGAGCAGCATCACCTCTTCCTCGTTGAGGAACAGCATGATCTCGCCGGCCTCGGCGAAATCAGTCTGCGCGGCGAGCAGCGTAAGGCTCGCGATGCGGTTGTCGCCGTCACGCGCCATCGTCGCGGCAGCGATCGCCAGGATCGTGCCGCCGAGGCAATAGCCGCAGACGTGGACCTTGCGACCCTGGATGAGGGCGGAAACCACGTCGAGAGCCGCCATCACGCCGAGCCGGCGATAGTCGTCTAGACCCACGTTGCGATCGCGCGCGTCCGGGTTCTTCCACGACACCGTAAAGACCGTGTGGCCGCGCTCGACCAGCCAGCGGACCAGCGAACTCTGCGGCTCGAGATCGAGAATGTAATATTTCATGATCCAGGCTGGGATGATCAGGATCGGTTCAGCGTAGACCTTGCCGGTCGCGGGCTCATACTGGATCAGCTCCATCAGGTCGTTGCGATAGACGACCTTCCCCGGCGTAATCGCCACGTGCTGGCCGACTTCGAACTTTTCCGCCCCGGCAGGCGGCTTGCGAGAAACGAGGCGATCAAGGTCGTCAAGCCAGTTGGCCGCGCCGCGGAGGAGGTTGAGCCCGCCCTCTTTAACGGTCTTGGCTCTGCTCACCGGATTCAACCACGGGATATTGCTCGGTGAGAAGCCGTCGACGAGCGAGGAAGTCATGAAGCTGACTTCAGCCTCGCGGCTGTGCGCGAGGCCGGGAATGTGGCTCGTCGCTTCCCGCCACCATGCTTCCGTGGCAAGAAAACCTTGCTCAACGACGTTGAACGGCCAATCCGACCAAGCCGGGTCGGCAAATCGCCTGTCGCCTGCCGCAGGCTCGAAGGGCGGAGCGCGCCCGTCGTTCCGGACTGCGTCGGGCAACCACTGGCCGAACCGCGCCATGGTGATTGCCGCCCGCTGCATGAGCTCGAGGCGCTTGCCCGGCGCCGCAGCAAGGTGCGCCCCCCAATCGGCCCAAGTCTCCGCGACCGCGCTGGGCGAGATCCCTTCTGTCGCGCGAGCGAGCATGGCGCGGGACAGCCGATCAAGGGTTCCGAAGTCAGTGGGCTCGCAGCCCGCCCGCGGTGGGGAGGCGAGTGGGGCGGAATGCGCCGGTGCGGCGCGTTCGAGCACACGCTCGATCTGCGCTTTCGCTTTGGCGCTCTCGGCCCGCTCCGCCAGCAGGCCGCCACTCCGATCCGTGCGAAGCATGTCTTGCATTGCGCGCCTCGTTCTTCCCGCGCCTCGGACGCGTGGAACCGCCCTCGCGTCGGGCACATTTACCCGAGATTCGTGGGATGCCCTCTCATCCCCTTCCCAAAGGTGAACGAGAGAACAAACCGAACCCTCTTGCCGTCTCCTTATCGTTGCCCGCAGCCGGCAGGTCATTGATCTGGATCAAACCAGCGGGACAAGCCGTAAAGGCGAGCTACGGCCGCGAAGCTGTTGCGGAAGTATCGCGTCTTGCTTTGAGAACGGCCCGTCGCCGTCGTGGTAGATTAAATTTCCGTGTGCGCCTAAAGTCTTGCGAGCGTCGCAGGGTCAGGCGCGCCGCCGAAATACTTATCGAGGCATTGCTCGAAAACGCCTTCTTCCGGGGCGGCCCTCGCGAACAGCGTCATCGACGAGTGGAACTTCATCTCATCGGTAGCCGGCCCTCTCGCCCTCGCCGCGCTCGTAACGCTCGCGGCCAAGCGCGTCGGCGACCTCGCCCTCCAGCGCTTCTTCGACAATCAGCCGAAGCGCAAGGCGGACCAGGTCGCTGCGTCCGTCCGCCGTCCCCAAATCTCCGTTCATCAGGGCGCGAAGCTCCTCGCGCGTGCGGAGGCGCGGATAGTCTCTGCATCGGGATGCTCCCTGGGAGCCATCGGCGCCAACCGAAAGCCCGCCTTCCTGTTGTCATTCAGGCAGGGTGCATCCCAACCTCTTTTCCAGCAAGCCTACGCCTTCACCTTCTTGGCCCGGCAGGCCCCATTCCAGTCGCCAAATCGACATGGTGGGCCGGCGTAAAGTCGGGTCGTTTTCCCGCGCCGGTGAAGCTTGGCAAAGGGATTACCGCTTGGCGCGTCGACGACATTCGCGCCCTTATTGCCGAGTTCCGCTAGGATGGCGAGGCGACCTAACGGTCGCCGCGTCAAAATCCGTCATAGCTACACGATAAGCGCCGGGGCCGAGGTTCTCGGCGTGCACAAGCATACCGTGAGCCGATGGATCGCGGCTGGCCTGCCCACGACGGACGCCGAGCGTCCCCTCCTCATCCGCGGTCTAGACCTTCGTGCCTTTCTGCGGGCACGCGAACCGATCAAACAGAAATGTCGGCCGGGCGAATTCTACTGCTTGCGCTGCCGGGCGCCTCGACGGCCAGCGCTCGACATGGCCGAGTACCGCCCGCGCACCTCCTTGCGTGGGCTGCTGTGCGGCATCTGTCCGACATGCGACGGGATGATCTACCGCGCGGTGAACCTCGGCTCGATCGAGCTTATGCGAGGCGGCCTCGACGTTGCGTTTCCGTCAGCGGAGCGACGCATAGGCGATAGCGCTGAGCCTCTCTCAAATGCTGCCTTCAAACAGGACGAACGAGAATGACGAAATTCAACGCCGCGAACGAGCGCGTGAAGCACCGCTACATGCACTATCTCAAGGACGTGAAAGGGCGAGATGACGCTTCAATCGATGGCGCCGCGAAGGCGATCGGTTCGAAGAGTATACCAAACATCGGGACTTCAAGAAATTCCACATCGAACAGGCGCGCGGGTTCAAGGCGCACCTGGGCGCAACCCGCAATGAGCGAACCGGCGAGCCCTTGTCGGCCTCGACCATCCATTCGACGCTTGCGGCGCTGAAGGTTTTCTTTTTGTGGCTCGCACAACGGCGCGGCTATCGCTCGCGAATCGATACCGATGACGTCGAGTATTTTAACGCGCCGGACAATCTTTCGCGCGTCGCCACGGCCCGCCGATACAAGCCGTGCCCAACGGTCGATCAGGTTCGGGCGATGATCGAAGCCATCCCGGTGGCGACAGAGATCCAACAGCGAAACCGGGCGCTGATCGCCTTCGCGCTTCTCTCCGGAGCGCGAGATCGGGCAATCGTCTCCTTCAAGCTGAAGCATATTGACGTCGAGAACGAATTGATCGAACAGGACGCCCGTCAGGTTCGAACGAAGCGCGCAAAGACTTTCATGACTTGGTTCTTCCCGGTCGGCGACGATTTCCGCAAGATTTTCGTCGATTGGGTCAGCTTCCTTCGCGAGCAAAAGGGCTTTGGTCCGGAGGACCCGCTGTTTCCGAAATCCAAGACCGCGCATGACGACAATCTCGACTATCGCGCTGTCGGCCTCGATCGGGCGCATTGGGCGAATGCGAACCCCGTTCGGGCGATGTTCCGCGAAGCCTGCACGGTTGCGGGCCTGCCATATTTCAATCCGCATTCGTTGCGGAACACGCTTGTCCAATTGGCGTATGAATTGAAGCTCGACGCGGAACAGTTCAAGGCTTGGTCGCAAAATCTCGGTCATGAGAATTGCTTGACCACCTTCTCCAGTTACGGGGAAATTCAGCGCTCTCGGCAAGCTGAAATCATACGCGGCCTCGCTAAGCCCGACAGTTCCCCCAAAGGGGGAATGGCTCCGGAGCTGCTACGACAAATTGCCGACCAGTTGGAGAGGACTGGGAGGCCATTATGATCGATCCCGCGCCGCAACCACGAATCCGGTGCACGCCCCCAACGGCCGCATAGCGCAAATAGCGGTGTTTCGGCGATGGCTCAAATCGATCCTGGGCAGAAGTTCGAATCGTACGCCAGGCTTGGCACGGCACTACATAGAAAATGCCGGGGACCGGGCTGGGTCTCGGCGGGGCCAACAGAACCTAAGTTTGGCAGTGCGGGCACAGCCGAGCCCTCGACATGGGCGACAATGCTGTCCGACTTCGCGAGGCCCACGCCCAAAAGGGCGTAGCCGTAATCATGTCTATCGTCCGAAAGGTTGGTATCTGAATTGACGACTCGGCTGTTGGCTTGCGGGCATGTCATTCTTTGCCGTTGTGACAAGACTTCGATTTAGCCGGCGAGAAGCGCAGCGACTGCGGTGAGGGAAGGCGGCAATGGAGCTTCAGCATATGTGGGGCGGACTCAGCCTGGACCGAACCGGCTCCGGTGGAGGCATCCCGTCGATCCCGTCATGGCTTTCCACAGGCTCGCTTCCGCTTTTCTTGCTCCACACGGGTGACAACAGCGCCGGCAACGGCGGGAACGGGAGCCTGCTGAACGACAGCAATGCGACCTTCAAGCCGCTGAGCTTGGCGGAGGCGGGCGTCAACGCCACAGCCGACAGCCATCAAACGAACACCGCGTTTTTTCACCAGACGGCGACCCAGATAGCCGGCGCCGGAGGCGACGGCGGGAGCCAGAATTTCGCGTTCGGGGGGAACATCGGCGTCCACGGATCGATCGGCTCCGACATTGTTGCGAGCGGCGGCAACGGCGCCGGCAACGGTGGTGACGGCCACTTCGCAGGTGCAGCGGTCGACGCAAACACCGCGCTGTACAACCCGGTCGACGTTGCGGTCGGAGGCTATCACGCCACTTCGAGCGCCAATCAAACGAACACTGTTCATTTGGGTCAGGCCGCCACTCAGATCGCCGGCGTAGGCGGAGAGGGCGGGAACTCCAACGCGGCGAAGGGCGGGGACATATCCGCCTTCGCGGTTGGCCAGGCGTCCGACCACGGAATGGTCGGCTCCGACCTGATCGCGAGCGGCGGCAACAGCGCCGGTAATGGCGGAGACGGGTTCTTTTCCGGCAGCCTCATCCATGACTCGATCGCCGTCTATGACCCGATCAACATCGCGGTGGCCGGATCCGGTTCCAGCGCCTACGCCAGCCAAACGAACAATGTGGATTTCAATCAAGGCGCCACGCAGATCGCCGGCGTAGGCGGAGGGGGTGGGAACGGCAACGCGTCAATCGGCGGGCACATATCCGCTTCCGCCGGCGAGGGGTCCGACCACGGTATGGTCGGCTCCAACGTGATCGCGAGCGGCGCCAACAGCGCCGGCAACGGCGGAGATGGCTCTTTTTTCGGCAGCCTCGTCCATGAGTTGATCGCGGTTTATGACCCGATCAATATCGCGGTGGCGGGATCCAATTCCACAGCCAGCGCTGACCAAAGCAACAACGTCGATTTCAATCAGACCGGCATTCAAATGGCCGGCGTCGGGGGTCAGGGCGGGAACGGCAACGCGGCGATAGGGGGGGACATATCCGCCTTCGGAGTTGGGCAAGGGTCCGGCCACGGTTTGATCGGCTCCGACGTGATCATGACTGGCGCGAACAGCGCCGGCGACGGTGGCGCCGGCCATTTCTCCGGCAGCATCGTCGACGTCAGTGTTGCGATCTACGCCCCCGTCAACATTGCGGTGGCGGGATCCGATTTCACGGCCAACGCTGACCAGAGCAACAACGTCCACTTTGATCAGAGCGCAATTCAGATCGCTGGCGTCGGGGGCGAAGGCGGTCACGGCAACCTTGCGTTGGGCGGAGACATCGCTCTGCAGCCTCTGGCGGATCACCACCTGCTTAGCCACGCGGTTTAGAACAATTCCAGCTGGCCGCCCGGTGGCGAGGGCTGAGCGCCCGTCAGCTGACAAGCGCCCAGGCGCTTCTGCTTCCCGTTGTGACGAGCGTCCCATTGCACCGTGGCCAGCATCCCCTCCATCCCGATAGATGCGAGGCTCATAATCCATTCGAGTGTATGCGACTCCGAATCGGATGACGTCAGTTTTGGGGTCTAGGCGATTAAGTCGATGTTAACCTAGGGTTAGCCGCCACAACCATGGGGTTGAGGCGGGCCAAGGTCAAAGCAAAACGCCCAAAGCAACGGAGGGTCAAATGTCAAAGGGATATCCAAGCGCTTCCGATGTGATCTCGTTCCATAATATCGAGACCGGGGGCAATAGCGCTGGCAACGGCGGAGCCGGCAGCAACACTGGCGCTATCAGCACCAATGCGAATGTCACCTTCCATGCATCGACCGATACGGGAGGCAATGTCCAAGACGTCCACCACGCCGGAGTGCACGACCATGCGTCGTCGACCACAACGTACGCCATCGACGCTCAGCCGATGCAGAATGTCATGGCGGGCATCGGCGGAAACGGCGGCGATGGCAACGCGGCGTGGGGCGGGGACGTTACGATAGATCTGACCTCGCATGTCTGATTTTGCCTGAGTCCGTCCAAGGGAACCGGCGGCCAAGGCGCCGCCGGTTCTGGACTCATCGCCAAGTTCGGTCGACCGCCGAGCGCGAAGGTCGGGGTCGGACGTGAAAACATCAAGTGTTCGCAGTGACCAAATCGCTGATGCCGTCCCTCGGGCGAAAAAACACGCCGCTGCAGACGCCTTTGCAGGCGGCGCTTTGGGCCTGCGCAGGGTCGCTCGGTCTCGTTTTTGCCTACAGCTGCGGCTACAATTTACTGCTCTTCGCCCCTTCCATCTACCTGCTTCAGATCTACGATCGCGTGTTGTCTAGCCGGAGCGCCGACACGCTCCTTATGCTCACCATTATTGTCGCGTTGATTGTCGTGGTCGGCGGACTGCTTGATGCGTTGCGCCGCGCCGCCTTGGGCCGGATCGGAGGATGGCTCGAAGATCGCCTTCGTCCGGCGGTGCTATCCGCCTGCTTCGACTACGCGCTTCGAGCAGACCCGGCGCGTGCGTCGGAGGCGTATCGTGACCTCACGGCCCTGCGTCAGTTCGTTGAGTCCGGCGCGTGCCCGATGCTGTTCGACGTCCTCTGGGCGCCCCTCTTCCTCGCCGTTCTATTCCTCATGCATCCGCTATTGGGGGCAATGGGGGCGGGAAGCGCGCTGTTCCTGTTCGGCCTTGCTTTGGCGGGCGAATTCTTCACCAAGGTCCCGCTGGCTCAGTCCGGCGCCGCATTGACGAAGACTTATAGCCGGCTCTGCTTGGCTGTCGGAAACGTCCGGCTGATCAGGGCCATCGGTATGCTCGACGCCGCAGCGCGTCTGGTCGACCAGTCCGCTCAAGCCGCAAGGAACTCGCATAAGACGGCCCAGCGGCGCAATGAGATCGTCATGCTCATCGGCAAGCCGATACGGGCGCTGGCGCAGGTTCTGGTCATGGGCCTGGCAGCGTGGCTGGTCCTCGAACACAACCGGAGCCCGGCCATTATCTTTGCAACGACCTTGCTGTTCGGCCGCGCGCTGGCGCCCATCGAGGGCGCCATTGCAGGCTGGAAGGCGTTCGCGACGGTCTTGGGCGTCTACCAACGGCTAAGCGGCCTCCTCGCTACCGTCGCTCCTCCCGCAACGGACGACGCGACCCCGTTGGACAAACCGGAAGGCGCGCTCACTGTCGACAGCGTCAGCGTCGCGCTGCCCGACTCCCCCTGCCGCTTATTGAACGGCGTTTCGTTCCGCGTCGCCCCTGGTGAATGTCTCGGTATCATTGGTCCATCGGGTTCAGGCAAATCCACCCTCGGCCGCATCATTGCTGGGATTTCGGCGCCGACCGCTGGTCGTGTCCTGCTCGGCAGCATTGATGTTTCGGTTTTGCGCGACTCCCACGGCAGTCGACACCTCGGATACTTGCCGCAGGAGATTGATATCATTGGCGACACGATCAAGGAGATTATTTCACGGCTCGACGATGCCGAGCCGCAGAAAGTGATCGAAGCGGCAAAGCTGGCCGGAGTGCACGACACGATCATGAGCTTGCCGCAGGGATACGACACAATGGTTTCCAATGGCGGCTCGGGCATGTTGCGAGCGTTTCGCCAGCGCCTCGGGCTGGCGCGGGCCTTGTTTGGCGGCCCGAGCCTGGTCGTTCTCGACGAACCGAACGCCAGTCTCGACTACCTCGGCGAGCGCGCGCTCAACGAGGCCGTTGAGCAGATGAAGGCCGCGAAAACCACGGTGATCATCATCACTCACCGGGTGGGTATCCTGGCCGCGGCGAACAAGATCGCCATCATGCAGAGCGGCGCCCTCCAAGCCTTCGGCGACAGCAAAGAAATCTTCGAGAGGTATGTAAGCCCGCCTCAGGTTGGGTCGCCTCAGCGCCCTGCTTCTCGCGAGAATCCGTCTGATCGGCCGGGAGCCGCCGGCTCCCCGCCGCCGGGCGCGCGCTTGGCTCCGCTCCGCAGGAAAAAGGTTCGCGATCTTTCCGCGCAAAGCGAGGATGCGAAGTCGTGAGAACTCCACTCGGGCATGCCTCGGCTCAACCGCTTCCGTGGTGCTCGGTAAGTGCGGAGCCCTCGCCCTCCGCCCGGCTTCGCGGGATTGCCTGGACAGGCAATATCCTGGTTTTCGGCTTGATCCTGGGGTCCGCGGCGTGGGCGACTTTCGCTCCCCTGGAAAGCGCGGCAATTGCTTTCGGCGCTGTGGAGGCAGAATTGAGCCGAAAAACCATTCAACATCTCGAGGGCGGCATCATCGGGAAAATTCTGGTCGCGGATGGCGACCTCGTCCGTGCCGGACAAACATTGATAAAGCTCGACGAAACCAAGGCCCGCGCCGAACTCGAGGCCCTTCGCGGTCAATTCTGGGACGGGAAGGCGCAAGAGGCGCGGCTACTGTCGGAACAGCACGGAGACGAGCAAGTGTCATTTCCGGGCGAGCTTGAAACGGAGCGAAAAAAGAATCCATCGGTCGCGACCATCCTAGCCGGTCAGCAGAGCTTGTTCGAAACTCGTCGACAAGTCTTGCAGTCGCAGGCGGCCGTGACTCGGGATAGAATCTCGGAGGTCGAGCAGGAGATCGCTGGGCTCAAGGCGCAGCAAGTCGCGGCTGCAAAGCGAGCCGAGATCGTCCGCGAGGAGGTGGCGTCGGTTCAAATTCTGCTCGACAAGGGGCTCGAACGGCGCCCACGGCTCTTGAGCCTCGAACGGGAGATGGCCGACATCGACGGGCGGCAAGGGGAGACCGCCGCGCAGATCTCGCGCGCCGCGCAGGTCATCAGCGAATCTCAGGCCACCCTTATGAAACTGGAAAGCGACCGGCAAAACGAGATTGCGCAGTCGCTGCGCGAGACTCAAAACCAGATCTTTCAGTTGCGCGAGCAAATGCGGGCGGCCGAGGACCGGCTCTCGCGAACGGAGGTCAAAGCGCCCGAGGACGGCGTCGTGACCGACCTGCGGGTCCACACGCTGGGCGGCGTGATCGGCGCCGGCGAGGCCCTTTTGGATCTCGTTCCCCTGCACGACACCCTCATCGTCACCGCGCGGGTAAAGCCCGAGGACATGGACGTGGTCCGCCCAGGACTGAACGCGGACGTGCACATCCTGGCTTACAATCAGAGGCGGATCCCGTCGCTCAAGGGTGTCGTCACCCTCGTCTCTGCCGACCGGCTTCTTGACAAGCGGACGGAAGAACCCTTTTACGCCGCCAAGATCCACGTGCTGGACGAGCGGGCCGCCGAGATCAATGGGATGCGAATCATCCCGGGCATGCCGACTCAAGCGTTCATCAAGACTGGGAGCAGTACCGTGGCCCTTTACGCGCTGCGGCCTTTGCTCGACAGCTTCAGCAGCGCATTCCGCGAACATTGAGCCGCGGCCAAGGGCCGGCAGCCGCGCAACCTCATGAAGACGAAGACGCGCGCGTGCGCCCGTACCCGTCAGTCCGTAACGACCGTCCGCTGCAAAAGATAACCGCTTCGGTCCGGTTGCGAGCGGAACACTTCTGCATGATATGCCGCATGTGCATTTTGACGGTGTTCTCAGAAAGGTTGAGCCTGGCGGCGATCAACTTATTAGGTAGACCGAGCTCCAGCGCCGCGAGCACATTCCTCTCGCGGGGTGTAAGGTCGATCATCGTGTGCTGCGTCGTATCCGTCTCGACGGCAACCACGCCGGGGATTACCGACGGCTCGTGAGTTCCGTCGGACGCCCTGATAGTTTCAGAACATGGAGATTCATTTGGTCCTGTGTCGATCGGCAGTGGCCGGTAGACGCCCCCTGCGAGAACAAGCCGCAAGCCCGCGACAGCGACCTCAATCGGGATCGAGGGCGGAAAAAAGCCCCGGACTCCCCGCCGCATCGCTGCCGAAGCCTCATCATCGCGAGCAGATAGGAGTGCAACGGGCGCGTACGGAAAAAAGCTTCCCAGAGCCACAAATTGATCTTCGACAAATGGATCAGAGACGGGTTTGTCCTCAATATCGAGCACGATCAGCCGCGCTTCCCTTCCGGATGCGCTGCCGAGTTCCGCGGTTGTCGCCATCTCGCAGAGATCGAATTCAGGATACTCCCGCCTGAGGATGCTAAAGATACAGGTTCTCGTCAGGGTGTGTCGCGCAATGATCACGATCGCCATCGTCTTTGGCGATCCTCCGCGCAGTTCTAAGGGTTTCGTGAATTCGTTCATCTATTTGCAAATATTTATATGGGCGATGTTAACAGCGTATTCCGCCGGGCGCACCTCATCGCCACGAATTCTGTGGAACGCGCGAGAAGCACTCTCATCTTTTTTCCCTACAGAAGGCGCCGCAGCCACAACTCCAATTTTTATTGAATGACAAGTGTTAATTGCCAGTTAACGGAGCAACCTTGTACAGATCGAACTAATGAGTGTCTCCAATTGTTGTGAGTATTGCTAACATGGTAAGGTCAATTACATGAAGGGGCTCCCCGAACCATACGTCAGGAACGCAATGCTAGCTTTGCGATCATTCCGTGCAGCGGGCCAACAATCGGCGGCTTCGTGGCGTCGATGCAGTGCGATCCGTCCGTGACTCAAACGTTGCTGTTTGGCCCGTTCCGTCCTCTCAGCCCAACTTGGCCATCTCGAAAGCAATCAAGCCAAAGTTGATCACGTTTTGCACCGACGACAGTTACGTAGATAGTCGCGATCCCGAATGACCGCTGTACGTCGACTCCGGGCATTCCGACCGAATCTCGTTCTCGCTTGGGCTTGTATAAAATTAAAATGAGTGTATTAGTTTTATACAGGCTTTCGAGGCGCTCATGAAACCGATCGTCGCCTATCTCCGGGTCAGCACAAGCCAACAAGGCCGCTCCGGCCTTGGCATCCAAGCGCAGCGGGAAGCGCTGTCGCGGTTCGCGGCCAGCGAGGATTTCGAGATCGTCGCGGAGTTCGTCGAAGTGGAAACGGGCAAGGGAAGCGACGCGCTCGACCGTCGCCCGCAGTTGGCGGCGGCGCTCGCCAAGGCGCGAGCGCTGCGCTGCCCGGTTGCTGTCGCCAAGCTCGATCGGCTGTCACGCGACGTGCATTTCATTTCTGGCTTGATGGCGCACCGCGTTCCCTTCGTCGTCGCGGAGTTGGCGCCCGACGTCGATCCGTTTGTCTTGCACCTCTACGCCGCGCTCGCAGAGAAAGAGCGCGCGTTGATCGCTGTGCGCACGAAGGCGTCCCTGGCGGCGGCGAAAGCGAAGGGCGTGAAGCTCGGAAATCCTCATATCGAGGCCGCGCAGGGTGCAGCGGTCGCAGCGATCAAGGTGGAGGCCGATCGCGCGGCGGGCAACGTTCTGCCGGTCATCGCCGAAATCAGGAAATCCGGCGCGACCACGCTCCGAGCAATCGCCGAAGCGCTCAATGCGCGCGGCGTTGTCACTCCTCGCGGAGGCAAATGGCACGCAATGAGCGTCCGCAACGTGTTGGCTCGCGCTTAAGCTTCTTTTTGAACGGCCAAAGAAACCGCTTTCCTGCGTCCCCGAACTGCGGAATGATGGGTTAGGGGAAATCGCTTTGTCGAATGAGTTTTTCGAACGGCCGATCTTGAATTCGCCGTATCGCTACCCGGGTCGGCACTGGGAGCTTGACGCTGAAGGGCAGCCGACCAACCGCCTCATTGAGGCCCGGCGTCGGTCCGAGCTGATCACGCCGGTTCCGAAGCCCAAGAAGCGTCGCAAATCGGCGAACCAGATGGCGATGACCTTCGACGCCGGCGACGACCTCTCGTCGAACGAGCAGGAGTACAACCCCACCCCGATCATCAACGAGCTCCGGACCTACGTCGAGACGTGGCGAAACCTGCGTAACTCGGAGCAGTGGCTCGTCACGCCGGAAACGGCTCGGCTCCTGAAACATTGGCGCAGCGACGGGTTTCAGGGCGTCCAGCCCTTCTTCTGCCAGGTCGAGGCAGTCGAAACGGCGATCTGGCTCACGGAAGTCGCGCCGAAAATGGGCGCGCGCTTTGGCAAGTTCTGGGATCACATCCGGAACGCGAACGCGGAGGCGAACCCGGAACTGCTGCGCCTCGCGCTCAAGCTCGCGACCGGCGCAGGCAAAACCACGGTCATGGCGATGATCGTCGCCTGGCAGACGATCAACGCAGCGCGCCATCCCGGCAGCAAGACGGTTTCGCGCGGTTTCCTCGTCGTCGCGCCCGGCATCACGATTCGCGACCGCCTCCGCGTGCTCAAGCCGAACGACCCGGAGAGTTATTTCCGCCATCGTGAGATCGTCCCGCCCGACCTGCTCGGCGAGATCGACAAGGCCAAGATCATCATCACCAACTACCACGCGTTCAAGCTGCGCGATCGGCTGGAGGTCGCCAAAGGCACGCGAAACGCTATCGAGGGCTGGCGGGCGAAAAGCTCCAGACGCTCGAAACCGAAGGGCAGATGCTTCAGCGCGTCATGCCGGAACTCATGGGGCTCAAGACCATCGTCGTTCTCAACGACGAGGCGCACCATTGCTACCGCGAACGGGTTCAGGACGCGGAAGGCGAGACCGAGGCCGACCTCAAGGGCGAGGAAAAGGACGAGGCCAAGGAGAACAACGAGGCCGCCCGGATGTGGATCTCCGGGCTCGAGGTCGTCAAGCGCAAGCTCGGGATTTCGCTCGTCTACGATCTATCTGCCACGCCCTTCTTCCTGCGCGGCTCGGGCTATCGCGAGGGGACGCTCTTCCCCTGGACGATGAGCGATTTCTCTCTCATGGACGCCATCGAATGCGGCATCGTGAAGCTACCTCGCGTGCCGGTCGCCGACAACATCCCCGGCGGCGACGCGCCGAAGTTCCGGAATCTCTGGGAGACGATCGGCAAGAAGATGCCGAAGAAGGGGAGGGGCGCTGGCGGCAAAGCGCTGGACCCGCTGAGCCTGCCGGTCGAGTTGCTGACCGCGCTCGACGCGCTCTACGGCCACTACGAGAAGACCTTCAACGCCTGGCGGGACGAGAAGATCGCCGTGCCTCCGGTCTTCATCGTCGTCTGCAACAACACCTCGACCTCGGAGCTTGTCTACAAATAATCTCGGGCTTTATGCGCGAGAACGACGACGGCACGACGTAGCTCGAAAACGGCCGCCTTGCGCTGTTCCGGAACTTTGACGAGCTCGGCAACCCCTATCCGAGGCCGAACGCGATCCTCATCGACAGCGCCCAGCTCGAGTCGGGCGCGGCGCTCGACAAGGATTTCCGCGCCATGGCGGAGACCGAGATCGAGCAATTCCGGCGCGACATCATCGAGCGCACGCGCGATGCGACCGCCGGCGACAGCATCGACGACGCGACCCTTTTGCGCGAGGTCATGAACACCGTCGGCAAGGTCGGCAAGCTCGGCGAGCAGATCCGCTGCGTCGTGTCCGTTTCGATGCTGACCGAAGGCTGGGACGCCAACACCGTCACCCACATTCTCGGCGTGCGGGCGTTCGGCACGCAGCTCCTTTGCGAGCAGGTCGTCGGCCGCGGCCTTCGCCGGCAATCCTACGATCTCAATGACGAGAGCCTCTTCAACGTCGAATACGCCGATATTCTGGGCATCCCGTTTGATTTCGCCGCCAGGCCAGTCATCGCGCCGGTCGGCAAGCCGCGCGAAACAGTCCGCGTGCAAGCGGTCCGTCCCGATCGCGACGCCGTGGAAATTCTATTTCCTCGGGTCGAGGGCTATCGGGTGGAATTGCCGGAAGAACGGCTGGACGCGAAGTTCGGTCCGGACTTTGTCCTGGAGCTAACGCCGGAACGCGTCGGCGCGACGAGAACTCATAACCAGGGCATCATCGGCGAGGGCGTGGATCTCACACTTGAGCATCTCAAGGACATGCGGCAGTCGACGGTGCTGTTCCACCTCACCCGCCATCTCCTCTACAACAAGTATCGCGATCCCGGCGATCAGCCGAAGCTCCACCTGTTCGGTCAGCTTAAGCGCATCACGCGGCAATGGATGGAGGGCGGCTACCTCAGATGCACGGGCGGAACTTCGCCGGCGCAGCTCTGCTATCGCGAGCTGGCCGACATGGCTTGCGAGCGCATCAAGGCGGCGATCACCGAAAGCCTCTCCGGCGAACGGCCGGTGAAGGCGATCCTCGACGCCTACAATCCGACCGGCTCGACGTCCTACGTGAACTTCACGACCTCCAAAGAGACGCGCTGGCAGACCGATCCGCGCAAGTGCCACGTCAACTGGGTTGTCTGCGACAGCGATTGGGAGGCCGAGTTCTGCCGCGTCGCAGAGGCGCATCCCAAGATCCGCGCTTACGTGAAGAACCAGAATTTGGGGCTTGAAGTGCCCTATCTCATGGGCTCGACCCCACGGCGCTATCTCCCGGATTTCATCTTACGCATGGACGACGGGCAGGCCGAGCCGCTGAACCTCATCGTCGAGATCAAAGGCTTCCGCGGCGAGAACGCCAAGGACAAGGCCAACGCGATGCGATCTTACTGGGTTCCAGGCGTCAACAATCTCGGCAAGTTTGGGCGCTGGGCCTTTGCGGAGTTCACCGGGGTTTACGAGATCGAGGCCGGCTTCAGCGCCTTAATCGAAGCCGTTCTGAAGGCCTCGCCGAAATGACAGATGCCGACGAAGAAGCCGTGTCGGGCGCGCGCGCAGCGCTCGCCAAAGCCTATTGGTTCTCAAAGTTCTTCGATGAGATTGAGCGGAACCGAATTGAGCGGGCGGGAGGTATGTTGGATCGCGGCAACGTTGAGCGCATTGCCCGCTGGTATTCAGTCACCCGCACGCTGCCTAAGGACAAAACCGGCGTCGCGGCAATAGTGAACCAGATTGCAAGTAAGATGGCTGGTCGGACACTGCTTGACCGGGCGCGACTGTGTGAGGACGCTGCGGCGCGGATCGACAACGAAAAGCACCCGCGTTCGACAGTTTCAAAGTTGCTCTGGTTTGTCGCGCCAACAGACTGGACGGTCTATGACTCTTTTGCCGCAAAGGGCGCGAAGGCGCGCTCCAGTCCGATCGGCAGAGATCCCTTCCTCGACTATTATTCTCGTCTTGAAAGGGCAGAGTTCGGAACCGTAGTTGCTGAAATCCAGAGGTTATTGCGAGAAGCAGGGATAACTGACCTCCAAGCCGAGAGGATCGTGGATTGGGAACTTATGCGCCGGGGCCGCGCGCCCGAGTTCACCGACATTCATGATTGGCTTCCTGCATATCTATCAACTCTTTCCGCTGAAGTGATCGGTCGGGTTAACGACGCGGCGCGTCTGATCACAACTGTTCTCGAAGACTTTCAACCTGACAGAGTTCGGTGATGGCCAAAAAGCCGATTGAGGTCGACGCGCTCAAACATGCCGAGGCGAAGCGGAAGAATATTCCGACGGCGGAGTTCGAGTCCGTCATGCGCCAGGAGGACAAGGAGGCGCTGCGGGTCGCCTACGAGCGGCGCAATCGCGATCTCGATCCGCAGCTCGTCTGGCGCGGCAAGGACGAGCAGGACGCTTCCGACCTGATCGCCAGCGCGCCGCCGCTCTACATCCAGGAGAAGGTGCACCCGAAGGTTCTGATCGACGACCTGAGGCGCCAGTCGATGGAGCGGGCCAAGGAAAAGGCGGAGGCTGCGCCCGATCTCTTCGCCGATTTCAACGGGCTCGATCTCGAAGCCAAGACGGAATTCTACCAGCACGACCAGCACTGGTCGAACCGGATGATCGTCGGCGACTCGCTCTCGGTGATGGCGAGCCTCGCCGAGCGCGAAGGCCTGCGCGGTAAGGTCCAGTGTATCTACATCGACCCGCCATACGGCATCAAATTCAACTCAAACTTCCAATGGTCGACGACGTCGCGAGACGTAAAGGACGGGGCGAAAGATCACGTCACCCGCGAGCCGGAGCAGGTCCGCGCGTTTCGCGACACGTGGCGAGACGGAATTCACTCGTACCTGTCTTACTTGCGAGATCGGCTGACCCTCGCGCGCGACCTATTGAGCGAAGGCGGCAGCATCTTCGTGCAAATCGGTGATGAGAATGTGCATCGCGTCAGGGCGGTGATGGACGAGGTGTTTGGCGACGAGAATTACATTTCTCAGATAATTTTCTCCAAAACTGCGGGTGCTACATCGGAATATTTGGCCGGGGCTTATGATCTCTTGCTGTTTTATGCGCGGGACCGCCACCGACTTAAGTTTAGGGTTCCGTTGACGTTGAAGCAGGTCGGAGGTGCCGGTGGGAGCGCTTACCGTCGCATCAGATCGCCGGATCTGATGGTACGTCCGCTAACTCCGGAGGAGATCGCAGGAACTGCTCCAATACCGAACGATGGACGTGTGTACCGGATCGATAATCTGACGAGCCAAAGCGTCGGTCGTGACAAAGGGGAGGGAGCCGCATCGTGGTTCCCGGTTGAGTTTGAGGGCAGAACCCTTCGTCCGTCGGAAAAGGTGAGGTGGAAGACCAATCAGCAGGGCATGACTCGGCTGAAGAATAGCGGCCGGCTTAGCGCAACATCTACCGGCCTATATTATGTTCGATATTTCGACGATTTTGCTGCATTTCCTGAGGGCGATGTCTGGTCGGACACTGGTATCGCGGGCTTCGCCTCCGACAAGCGTTATGTGGTCGAGACGTCGTCGAAGGTCATTGAGCGCTGCATCCTGATGACCACAGACCCCGGCGACCTCGTGCTCGATCCGACCTGCGGCTCCGGCACGACCGCATACGTCGCCGAGCAATGGGGCCGGCGCTGGATCACTATCGACACCAGCCGCGTCGTCGTCGCGTTGGCGCGCTCGCGGCTGATGGGCGCGCGCTATCCCTATTATCTCCTCACCGACAGTTCTGAAGGTCAACGCAAAGAGGCCGAAGTCACCCGGACGCCGCCGAAGACAAACGCGACGCATGGCGATATCCGCCTTGGCTTCGTCTATGAGCGCGTGCCGCATATCACGCTGAAGAGCATCGCCAACAACGCCGAGATCGACGTGATCTGGGAGAAGTGGCAGGAGACGCTTGAGCCGTTCCGCGAGAAGCTCAACGTCGTGCTCGGCCGCTCCCTTGTCCCCGTGGGCGGGGAGAAGGTGGCGGCGCAGCCGCCGGATGAGGGGCGGCGCGACCTATCAGGAGTGGGCGCTGCCCCTCACGCCGACCCTCTCCCCGCAAGCGGGGCGAGGGGGCTGCCGGAGTGGCAGGAATGGGAAGTCCCGCCCGAGGCCGACGCTAAGTGGTCGGACGGGGCGAAAACGCTGCACGCCCGCTGGTGGGAGGCGCGGATCGCGCGGCAGAGGGCGATCGACGCCTCGATCGCCGCGAAGGCCGAGTTCGAATATCTCTACGATAAGCCCTACGTCGACAATTCCCGCATCCGCGTCGCCGGCCCCTTCACCGTCGAGAGCCTGTCGCCGCATCGCACCCTCGCCGTCGACTGGGACGACGAACTGATCGACACGCTGGAGGCCGCCGAGGACAAGCGAAAGCCCAATGGCGTCGGCCGCGACGAGGCGATCGACGACTTCGCCCAGATGATCCTCGAAAACCTGAAAGCGGCCGGCGTCCAGCAGGCGCACAAGGAAGACCGGATCACGTTCACGAGCCTCGCCGGCTGGCCGGGCCGCTACATCTGCGCCGTCGGCGAATTCATGGAGGGCGACAAGGCGAAGCGCGCCGGAATCTTCGTCGGCCCCGAGTTCGGCACCGTCTCGCGTCCCGATCTCGTCGCCGCCGCGCGCGAGGCGGGCGACGCCGGCCTCGACGTGCTGATCGCCTGCGCCTTCAACTACGACGCCCATTCCGCCGAGTTCGACAAGCTCGGCCGCGTGCCGGTGCTCAAGGCCCGCATGACCCCCGACCTCCACATGGGCGCCGATCTCAAGGCGACGGGCGCGGGCAACCTCTTCGTCATCTTCGGCGAGCCTGACATCCGCATCGAAACGCTGAAGGACGGCCGGTTGCAGTTGCAGGTGTTCGGCGTCGACGTGTTCAAGCCGCAGACCGGCGAGGTCGTGTGCGAAGGCACCGACGGCATCGCCCTCTGGATGCTCGACGACGACTACAACGAAGAAAGCTTCTTCGTCCGCCACGCCTACTTCCTCGGCGCCAACGATCCTTACAAGGCGCTGAAGACGACCCTCAAGGCCCAGATCGACGAGGAAGCCTGGTCCAGCCTCTACTCCGACACCTCCCGGCCCTTCGAGAAACCAAGGTCGGGGCGGATCGCGGTGAAGGCGATCAACCACCTCGGGGACGAGGTGATGAAGGTTTTTTCGGTGGGGTGAGATTCCGATCGGTGCGTTTATCCGGCAGGAGCAAACAAAATGATACCGCTTTTTGCGATTCATAGCAGACGAAAAAACGGTCAGTTTAGTGGAAAGTACTACTATACAGCCAGAAATAACGTCCGCAAAGGAGACGAATTGTATATTATATCAACAGAAAAACCAAACCCAGGTTATTACTTAGAAGGTCTATTCAGAGTCTCAGGTATTAGGAATGATCCAGAAAAAAATAAGCGTAAGCTGTTACTGAAGGTGTCGTTAGTTAATTCGACGCAGCCCTCTATAAACGATCAGTCTTGGTTTGATCCCGAGGAATTTCGGCGTTTCTTCGCCAACGGTCAAAGCATGAATCCGGTTCCTGGAAAGTACGAACCACTATTTAGAGAGTTGTTGTCCGGAGACAAGTTGGATACCAGTAACGACGACGACGCCATTGACGACTTGGGAAGCGACCATCCAGTTAAAGCGCTGGGTGTTGCGCAAAGGTACAAGAGAGATTTTAGAGTTCGAGAAGCTGTTTTGGCCAGAGCCAACGGGATTTGCGAACTTTGCGGAAAACCCGGTTTTATATGCAATGACGACACGCGGTACCTGGAAGCGCATCACATTATAGCCTTAGCCAATGATGGCGCGGATCGGCCGACGAATGTGATAGCCCTATGCGCGGACGATCATCGAAAGGCTCATTTTGGCAGGGAAAGCGATCAAATCGAAAAGGAAATGATCAGGATCGTAGAGAAGCTTGCTTCTGCGGCAAATGGTCAAAGCCATCCTCACCACTAAGGTCGATCCGACCTACGACGACCTGCCCGAGGAGCGGTATCATTTTCCGCGCACCTACCTCCGGCAGGTCGAGGCGGCGAAGGGCGACTTCGTCGTGTACTATGAACCTCGCCGTGCGAGCGGCGATCTCTCCAGCACCGGCGGCCGGCAGGCCTACTTCGCCACCGCGCGCATCGCCGACGTGGCCCCCGACCGAGCGCGTCCCGACCACTTCTACGCCCTGATCGATTCCTACCTGGAATTCCCGCGCGCCATCCCTTTCCGCGAGGGTTGGCGCTATTTCGAAAGCGGCCTCCAGCGCGACGACGGCGCGACCAACAAGGGCGCCTTCGGCCGCGCCGTCCGTGCTCTGCCCGATGCCGAATACGAAGACATCCTCCGCGCCGGCTTCGCAGCGGTCCTCGGCGAGGAAAGGCCGGCGATGTCGCCGGAACTCGAGCCGCTTGGCGGATTCTCAGAGCCCCCGGCGACCTTCGAGCGGCCGATTGTCGAGCGCCTCGTCGCTCGCCCCTTCCGGGAGGCCGCTTTCTCCGGCTCGATCAAGGCCGCCTACAACGACACCTGCGCCTTCACGGGCCTCAAGATCATCAACGGCGGCGGCCGCAGCGAAGTCCAGGCCGCTCACATCCGCCCCGTCGCCGCCTCCGGTCCCGACTCGCTGCGCAATGGTCTCGCGCTCTGCGGCACAGCCCATTGGATGTTCGACCGCGGCCTGATCTCGATCGCCGACGATCACGAGCTTCTCATTGCCAAGGGCAAGGTTCCCGATCCGATGATGAGCATGCTCAACCGCGATCGCCGGCTGATTGCGCCCACGCGCCCCGATCAAGCGCCCCATCCGATGTTCTTGCGCTGGCATCGGGACAATGTGTTCAAGGGATAGGTCCGGATGACCTTCCTCATCGCCGACACCTTCACCGACAGTCTCACTCGCCTTGCGTCGCAGGAACAGAAGGCGGCGAAGACGACGGCGTTCGACTTGCAGGTTGACCCGTCGGCGCTCGGCATGTCGTTCCACAAGGTCGACCGCGCGAAGGACGCGAATTTCTGGTCGGTGCGCGTCAATGCCGATCTCCGGATCATCGTGCATCGCACGCCTGCCAGCCTCTTGCTCGCCTATGTCGGCCACCACGACGACGCTTATCGCTGGGCCGAACGGCGCAAGCTCGAACGACATCCGACGACCGGAGCGATGCAACTTGTCGAAGTCCGCGAGCGCGTCGAGGAGATCGTCGCGCCTGCGCTGAAGAACTCCTTCTCAGCCCACAAAGCCGAAGCTTTTCGGCAATTTGCGGAAGTTCGAGCTGATGGCCTTCGGCGTGCCGGCGGAATGGGTCGATGATGTGCGAGCGGCGGACGAGGACACGCTGTTCGACGTGATCGCCCATCTCCCGCAGGAGGCGCAGGAAGCGTTGATCAAACTCGCGGTCGGCGAGAAGCCGGAGGCGCCGAAGCCCGCGCCGGCGGAGGCCGACCCCTTCGCCCATCCCGACGCCTTGCGCCGGTTTCGCATTCTCGGCGATGTCGAGGCGCTGCGGCGCGCGTTGGACGAGCCTTGGGAGAAATGGGCGGTCTTCCTCCACCCGTCACAAGCCGCGCTCGTGGCGCGCGATTTCTCCGGGCCGGCGCGCGTTTCCGGTTCGGCCGGGACGGGCAAGAGGGTCGTGGCTCTGCATCGCGCGGTTCATCTCGCGCGGAAGAACCCGTCGTCAACGGTCTTGCTGACGACCTTCTCCGACGCGCTGGCCCATGCTCTCGAAGGCAAGCTGAAGACGCTCGTTTCGGGCGAGCCGGACGCGGCCGCCCGGATCGTCGTCAGGGCGATCGGCCGCGTCGGACGCGATCTCTACGCGGCGTTGTTCGGCGGGCTGAAGCTTGTCGCCCCGGAGACCGTCCGCGCGCTGATCGCCGAGGCCGCGAAGCAGCGCAGCGGCAAGTTCTCGCTTCAGTTCCTCATCAGCGAGTGGTCCGACGTCATCGAGCCCTGGCTGGTTCGCAGCAAGGAGGACTACGCCAAGGTGACGCGTCTGGGCCGCAAGGCGCGCATCAGCGCCGGTCAGCGCGATGCGCTATGGCCGCTGTTTCAGGCCGTGCGCGACGAAATTGCCGCGCGCGGCGAAACGACAATCTCAGACATGTTCGACCGGATCAGCGTCGCCATGGCGGCGGCGGGGGCATGTCCCTACGACTTCGCCGTGGTGGATGAAGCGCAGGATCTTGGCGTGGCCGAAGCGAGATTTCTCGCTGCGCTCGGCGCAGGAAGACCGAACGCACTGTTTTTCGCGGGCGATCTCGGCCAGCGCATTTTTCAGACGCCGTTTTCCTGGAAGTCGCTTGGCATCGACATCCGCGGCCGTTCCTCAACGCTTCGAGTTCAACTACCGCACCTCGCATCAGATTCGCACCCAGGCCGACCGGCTCTTGCCGACGGCGATTTCTGATGTGGACGGCAATGATGAAGGCCGCAAAGGCACAATATCGGTCTTCAACGGACCGCCGCCGGCGGTTCGCACGTTTAAGAGCGTGTCGGACGAGTCGAACGCAATCGGCGCGTGGATTGCAGAGCGGATCAAGGAGGGAACTCGACTGGAAGAGATCGGCGTTTTCGTCCGATCCGATGCGGAGCTTGATCGCGCGAGGGCGGCGGCGAAGGCGGCCGGCGCCTCCGCAGCAATGCTATCTGGCGAGAGCGAAGCGGCGCCTGGAATGATCGCGGTCAGTCCGATGCATCTCGCCAAAGGTCTCGAATTCCGAGCGGTCGCGGTCATGGCCTGCGACGATGAAATCCTGCCGCAGCAGGAACGCATCGAAACCGTCGCAGACGATTCCGAACTCGAAGAGGTCTACAACACCGAACGGCATCTGCTCTACGTCGCCTGCACCCGAGCCCGCGACCATCTGATCGTGTCCGGCGTCGAGCCGGTGTCGGAGTTTCTCGCGGATTTCCTGCCTAGGTGAGCGATGCTCCAGTACCCAGATCTGGTCACCGACTGTCCGGCTTTACGGCGTCGAGCCGATCCGCCCACCATTGCATCATCCTGACCCGCTTCTCCCGAAGCTCGGCGAGCCCGTAGCACCAATCCGCGAAATTTCTTGAATGATCCAAAAAAAGATAAGCGATTGCAGCCGTTTGCCCTGCTATAGAGGGTTTTGGGGCTTGACCTTTGCTAAAGTCTTGCGAGCGTCGCAGGGTCAGGCGCGCCGCCGAAATACTTATCGAGGCATTGTTCGAAGACGCCTTCCTCCGCAGAGGCCCTCGCGAATAGCGTCATCGAGGAGTGGAACTTCATCTCATCGATGGCCCCGAAGATTTGTCGCGCAGTGCGCCCCTCCGCCTCGAGCGCCAGCTTCGCGCATTCCCTAAGCCTCGGGCCAAGGACCGCATGCGCCTGATAGGCCTTCGCCTCGTCGATCGAGGAGATGGCGTAGAAAATCGACGTCGGGCTCTGGCCGAGCCCGGCGATCTGCGGAAAGACGAACCACATCCAGTGGCTCTCCTTCCGGCCTGCCCGAAGCTCCGCGCAGACCTCGGCAAAGACGGGCGCTTGCACCTCCACGAAGCGCTGGAGGTTGAATGGATCGGCCATCAGGACCTCGTTAAGCGCCAGACCGCCGGTCAGGCGCCCGTCGGATAGTCCGCGCTCCGCGCCACCGCCTCGCCCGCCGAATATTCCTTGCGAAGCGTCTCGAGTTCCGCGCCCATAGCGTCGTAGGCGAAGCTGCCTAGGGGGAGCCGCAGCGGCGGGTTCCGCTGCTCGACCGTCGCGATGATGGCCTCCGACGCGCGCACCGGATCGCCCGGCTGCGTTCCGCTATAGCCCTGGACCTGGCGCCGGCGGGCGACAGCCGTCTCCGCATAAGCTTCCATGGCGCGCTTGGGGACTTTCAACGATCGGCCGGCCCAATCGGTGCGGAACGGGCCGGGCTCCACGATGATGACCTTGATCCCGAACGGAGCGACCTCCTTGGAGAGCGATTCGGACAGGCCCTCGACGGCGAACTTGGTCGCCGCGTAATAGCCGGAGCCAGGAAAGCCGATGAAGCCGCCCATCGACGAAATATTGACGATCACGCCCGATTTTTCCGCGCGCATGACGGGCAGGACGGCGCGAGTCAGCGCGGCGACGCCGAAGAAGTTTGTCTCGAACATCGCGCGGATGTCGGCGTCATCGCCCTCCTCGATCGCGGCCAGGTAACCATAGCCTGCATTGTTGACCAGCACGTCGACGCGGCCGAACTTTCGCCGCGCCGCCTCGACCGCCGCATCGATGTCCGCCTGCCGGGTGACGTCGAGCTTCAGCGCCAGCGCGGTTTCTGCATTCCCGCCGACAATATCGGCAACGGCTTCCGGATCGCGCGCCGTCGCGACGACCCGATAGCCGCGCTCGACGAGGATTTTCGCCAAGTGCCGGCCGAAGCCGGTCGAGCAGCCGGTGATGAGCCAGACGGGAGTCTCGCGGGACGGAGGGAGGGCCATGACGACCTCGAAAGTGCGACAAGCCGGAACTTTCGCACGGGATCGGGGCCAACGGAAGGCGAAGGAGGACTTGCGGCATTCATGGCATGAACTCACGTTCAATGCGTCATGCTTCAGACCCACGATCAACGGGTCGACCAATTGGCGGCCAAACTGGCGTCGATCCGCGGCGCCACGAAAACGGAAGCCGTCCTTCCGGCGTTTGAAAACGAGCTTGCACGCACCGAGTCCTTCACCCCCGGCCCAGCGACCGTTTCGCCTCAAACTCCCGAGGTGGGAGCGGTATGCGGGAAAGCCGCTCGTACAGTTCCGTGCGGAGGGGCGCGCGGTGAAGCGCGTCCGTACCGCGATCGCTTCGCTGGCAATGACGTCGAGTCGAAGAACAGAGCAAAGACGTAGCCTGTCCGCCCACGAGCAAATGAGACCGTCCGCTATCCGGCGACTTTCGAGAAATCCGCGACGGCGTGCACCGCATCGCGCAACTCGCCGAGCAGCCGCAGCCGGTTGAGGCGGAGCGCCGGATCGTCGGCGTTGACGGTCACATCGAGGAAGAAGGCGTCGACTGGCGCACGAAGCGCGGCCAGCGCCCGCATCGCGCCTTCGAAGTCCTCGCGACCCACACGCTCGCGAGCGGCAGCTCCTGCCGCCGCCAGGGCGTCGGCGAGATTCTTTTCCGCGGGCAGGACGAGCGCCGCCGGATCGTGCGGACCCGCGAACGCGTGGGCGCCGTCCTTTTTCTCCTCCGCGCGCAGAATATTGGCGGCGCGACGGTAGCCGACGAGCAGGTTTTTGCCGTCCTCTGTGTCGAGCAGTCGTCCCAAGGCTTCGACGCGCCAGACGATCGTGAGGAGATCGTCCTGGCCCGGGAGGGCGAACACCGCGTCGATGAGGTCGTACCGCGCGCCCTTGTCGCGCAGATAGACTTTGAGGCGGTCGGCGAAAAAGGCGAGGAGGCTCGCGGTCGTGTCCCGGAGCCGCGCATCGTCGGGAACCTGCGCGCGCCGCGACGCGCGCGAAACGGCTCCGACGACCTCGTCGAGTTCGGGGCCTTTCGGGAAGCCGCGTTTCTCCAGCGACTGGACGATCGATCCCGCCTCGTCCTCGCGGGCGAACTCGATGTCGAGCAACGCGCCCCAGATCGCGGCGTTGAGCGGCGGCGTCAGCGGTAGCCTGATGCCGTTCTCGAGCACGATGCGGATGACGCCGAGCGCGGCGCGCCTGAGGGCGAATGGATCCTTGCTGCCGGTCGGCTTTTCGTCGATCGCCCAGAAAGCGCCCAAAGTGTCGAGCTTGTCGGCGAGCGCGACGGCGATCGACACCGGCGCATCGGGCATGCGATCGTTCGGCCCCTGCGGCTTGTAATGCTCCTCGATGGCGTTGGCGACGCTCGGCTCCTCCCCCTGCGCGGTCGCGTAGTAGCGGCCCATGAGGCCTTGCAGCTCGGGAAACTCGCCGACCATCTCGGTCACGAGATCGGCCTTGGCGAGCCGCGCCGCGCGCGCAGCGAGTTCGACGTCCGCGCCCACGTGCGGGGCGAGCTCGCGTCCAAGCTGCTCGATCCGCTCGATCCGTTCGGCCTGCGTGCCGAGCTTCTCGTGAAAGACGATGCCGAGCGCCTCGAGCTTGGCGAGCCTTTGGTCGAGCGGCTTATCGGCCATGTCCTTGTAGTCGGGAAGGTCGTGCAGATCGGTCGTCCAGAAATGGCGCGCGTCCGAGAGCCGCGCCCGCACGACGCGCGCGTTGCCTTCGGCGATCGCCGCGCCGCCGTCGGTCGCGACGAGGTTCGAAACGAGGACAAACTTGTTGGCGAGCTTGCCGCCTGCGTCCCGGAGGACGAAGCACTTCTGGTTGGCGCGTATGCTGGCGCGGATCACTTCGGGCGGGATGTCGAGGAAGGTCGCGTCGAATTCGGCCAGGAGCGCGACCGGCCATTCGACGAGGCCCGCGACCTCTTCGAGGAGGTCGTCGTCTTCGACAAGCTCGAGGCCTTGCGCGAAGGCGAGGCTCATCGCGTCGGCGAGGATGATCGCCTTGCGCCGGTCGGCGTCGAGCACGACTTTGGCTTTGAGCAGGGCTTCCGCGTAGTCGTGATACCGGCGCACGGCGATCGGCGCCGGCGCCATGAAACGATGGCCCCAGGTCGTGTCGCCCGCCGCGATGCCGTCGACGGCGAAGGGCACGATCTCGGCGATGTCATGCGGCGTTGCGAGTGTGCAGACAATTCCGCGAAGCGGTCGGACCCAGCGCAGTGCGTCGGGCTTTGTCGAGGCCGCGCCCCAACGCATCGACTTCGGCCAGGGGAAGGCGCGGATGATCGCGGGGACGATCTCTGCGGCCGCGTCTTTCGTCGAGCGGCCAGGCTTTTCGATCACCGCCACATAGAATTCACCCTTCTTGGGGTCCCTCTCGATCGTCGCGTCTTCGATCCGCGCGAGACCGGCGCTCTTCAAGAATCCCTGGATCGCCGCATCCGGGGCGCCGACGCGCGGACCCTTGCGCTCCTCGCGCAGAGTTGGCTGCCGAGCGGTCAGGCCGACGACGTTCAGGGTCAGACGTCGCGGGGTGACGAAGACATGCGCGCCCTCATACGGCAAATTGCGGTCGACGAGCGCATTGGTGACGAGGCGCTTCAGATCGTCCGCCGCCTGGCGTTGCATGCGGGCTGGAATTTCTTCACTGAAGAGTTCGAGAAGAAGGTCGGGCATATCAACGAGCCTGAAAGTTCAAAGAATTGCTGTGCGCCGGTCCCTCACCCCCGCCTCCTCTCCCGCAGTCGGCGTCGACAGCGACTTGTCTCTCGACGGGTTTGCGGGGAGAGGGTGGCGCGAAGCGCCGGATGAGGGCTATCCCGCCCCGCCCCCCGCCGTCTTGAGCCAAGCCGCGCCGCACGCCTTGGCGAGCTCGCGCACGCGCAGGATGTAGCTCTGGCGCTCGGTCACGGAGATCACGCCGCGCGCATCGAGCAGATTGAAGACGTGGCTCGCCTTGATGCACTGGTCGTAGGCTGGCAGGGCCATGAGATGTCGCTCGCCGGATGAGCCGCGTTCGAGCAGCGCGCGGCACTCGGCCTCGGCGTCCTTGAAGTGCTGAAAAAGAATCGCAGTGTCGGCGTACTCGAAGTTGAAGCGGGAGTATTCCTCCTCCGCCTGCTTGAAGACGTCGCCGTAGGTGACGCGCTCAGTCCCCTCGCGTCCGTTGAAATTGATGTCGTAGATGCTGTCGACCCCCTGGACGTACATCGCGAGGCGCTCGAGACCGTAGGTTAGCTCCCCCGAGACCGGCGCGCATTCGAACCCCGCGACCTGCTGGAAGTAGGTGAATTGCGATACTTCCATGCCGTCGCACCAGCATTCCCACCCGAGGCCCCAAGCGCCGAGGGTCGGGCTCTCCCAGTCGTCCTCGACAAAGCGCACGTCGTGCAGCGCCGTGTTGACGCCGATGCTCTTAAGTGAGTCGAGGTAGAGATCCTGAAGGTTTTCCGGCGAGGGCTTCAGGATCACCTGATACTGGTAGTAGTGCTGCAGGCGGTTCGGGTTCTCGCCGTAGCGCCCGTCTTTCGGACGGCGCGAGGGCTGCACATAAGCCGCCTTCCACGGCTTGGGGCCGAGTGAGCGCAAAGTCGTCGCCGGATGAAACGTGCCTGCGCCGACCTCCATGTCGTAGGGCTGCAAGATGACGCAGCCCTGACGCGCCCAGAACGTTTGCAGCGTCAGGATCAGCGCCTGAAAGGATCTGGCGGGGTCGAGCGAAGGATCGGCGGCGGACGGCGTCATGACTCAGGCGTTTCGGAATTGGCGCGGACCCTAGAGACGCGGGCGTCTGCGGTCAACGCAGCGCTGCGCAGTTTGCCATGAGGTCCGGCCGTCGCTAAAGCGGGTCCCTGTCAACAGGGAGGTCCGCCCATGCGTCCGTCCAAACGCGCCGCCGATGAACTGCGTAAGGTCAGCTTCGAGCGTGGCGTCGCGCGTTACGCGGAGGGCTCCTGCCTGGTACGCTGCGGCGATACGCATGTGCTTTGCGCAGCCTCGCTCGAGGACAAGCCGCCACCGTGGCTTCGCGGGCAGGGGCGGGGATGGGTGACCGCCGAATACGCCATGCTGCCGCGAGCGACCTCGACCCGCACCAAACGCGAATCCTCGACCGGCCGCGTGTCCGGGCGCACGCAGGAAATCCAGCGATTGATCGGGCGCTCGCTTCGCGCCGTCGTCGATCTGCCGCGGCTCGGCGAACGTCAGATTACGATCGACTGCGATGTGCTGCAGGCGGACGGAGGCACGCGCACCGCCTCGATCACCGGGGCGTGGATCGCGCTGCGCGACTGTCTGAATTGGATGACGGAACGCTCGATCCTGCGCGACCTTCCGCTGAAGGATCATGTCGCGGCCATATCCTGCGGCGTCGTGGGCGGCGAAGCGGTGATCGACCTCGACTATGCGGAAGATTCCACGGCGGAAACGGATGCAAATTTCGTGATGACCGGATCGGGCGGCCTTGTCGAAGTGCAGGGCTCGGCGGAAGGCGCGCCCTTCAGCGAGGAAGAGCTGCTCAAAATGATGGCGCTCGCGCGCGCCGGCATCCGCCAGCTCGTCGCCATGCAAAAGGCGGCGATCGCCGGAACAGGCGCTCACGGGTAGCCGTGCGAGAAGACGTCCATTTCCTGAAAGCCGGCGAGATCGAGCCGAACGCGCTCGGGCAGATAGGCGAAAGCCGCGCGAGCGAGGCCGTCGCGCGCCTCACGCGACAGCATCGCGTCAAGCTTCTCCCGCAGGGCGTGCAAATGCAAGACGTCAGACGCCGCGTAGGCGAGCTGCGCCTCCGTTAGGCTCTCCGCGCCCCAGTCGGAGGATTGCTGCTGTTTGGAAATTTCCACGCCGAGCAGTTCGCGGGTCAGGTCCTTCAATCCATGACGGTCGGTGTAGGTGCGCGCGAGCTTTGAGGCGATCTTGGTGCAATATACTGGCCCTGCCATGACGCCGAAGGCATGGCAGAGCATGCCCATGTCGAAGCGGCCGAAATGGAACAGTTTGACGACGTCAGGGTCGGCAATCAGCTTTTCGAGGTTGGGCGCGCTCTTCTGTCCGGGCGCGATTTGCACCACCTCCGCGTCGCCGTCGCCGCGCGAAAGCTGCACGACGCATAGTCGGTCCCGGCCGATCGCCAGACCCAAAGTCTCGGTGTCGATGGCGACCGCATCGCCGGAAATCCAGTCGGTGGGCAGGTCCCTGTGGTGAAAGCGGACCGTCATCGGCGCCAGTTCTCGCGTAAATACAAAGGCTTATATGTCGCCTCACATAGCAATAGCAGCCGCACTCGCGAACCGTCAACTTCCGCGGAGCGAATGAGCGAGCGTCAACTGATCGCCTTCCATATCGTCACCGGATTTCTCGTCGCGGACAAGACGACGCTGATCAACCGGCTGCTCCGTGCGCCGGAGCTTTGCTACGGTGTGCAGCATGTCTTTAATGCATCGCGCACGCTTGTCGGCTGGCCGGACGTCGATCGCTCGACCCGGGCTATGATCATCGTTGATGGCGTAGCAGCGCGCGACGTCGAAAACCTGTGGGCGGCATTGAGGCGGGCGCCGCGCGTGGACGCGCCGGATCTCGCGGCGCCCGTGGACAACCCGCTTGCTTCTCGACGTGGAGGACTGCTCACTTGTGATCAAGCGCCGGTCGGCTGATCGGCAGGCGGCGTGAGCGAAACGTTCGCGCATAACACATAGCCGACGCCGCGGACCGAACGGATCAGCGGCCGATCGACCTCGATGTCAATCTTCCTGCGAAGCCGTGCGACGAGCGTATCGATCGACCGGTCGAAATAGGTCCAGTCGCGTCCTCTGAGCGCGCTCATGAGCGCCGACCGCGATTGCGGCTGGCCTGGGCGGGCGAGAAACGCCATCAGGAGATCGAACTCGGACGACGTGAGTTCCACGCGGCGCCCGGAAGAACTGATGAGGTCGCGCGTGGCCGCGTCGAGGACGTAACCGGCGAAGGCGAACCGCCGCCCATCCGCCGATTCGGTTCGCGGTTCGGCCGCCCTGATCAGTTCGACCTTCCCCAGCCGCAAGGCGTTTTCGATCGCCGCCAAGTCGGGTCCGCCCTCACCAAGAACCAGAATTCGCATCGTTCGTCCTAAACAGTTCCTGAATCCGCCACGGGCAATTCGCTTGGAATGTGTCGAATTTTGGCACACAGCAGTTTGCTGTCAATAATTGACGTTAGGTCAGATCGATGAATATTCTAAAACGTGGTCAGCTCGATGGATGTGCGCATTTCGATGCAGGGGCATTACCGGCAATGACTAGCGTAGCAAACGGGACACTCAAACGGCTGCTTCCACAAGACTGTCGACATCGAGACGGCGCCATAGCGAAGTTTAAGCGAAGAATGAGCTGCGAAGTTGCGTCGGCGCGCGCCCGTCTCCCCTACGGCGCGCGCACCTGCAATGGCTTCATAGTTGCGTTTGGGTTGGCTATGAACTGCGGCAAAACCGTGTAAAAGGCCGTGGTGTCCAAGAGGTAGGGTCGAATCGCCGGTCTCATGCGCAGCATTCCCATAGACGTCCTCAGAGCCTTCGTCGCTGTCGTCGAGGCCCGAGGCTTTACCCGCGCGGCCGAAGAACTGGGCCGATCACAGCCGACGATCAGTTTGCAAGTGAAGCGCCTCGAGGAACTCGTGGAAGCGCCGCTGTTCGAAAAAGCCGCGCGATTCGAACTCACCGCTGTCGGCGCCGTCTGCTTCGACTATGGCAAGCGTCTGCTTCGCCTGCACGACGACATGCTCGATGAAGCCTCGCGCCGCAGATTGCCGGACGCTGTGCTGCGAATCGGCATGACAAGTGAGTTCGCCGAATGCCTCGCGCCTAGCCTGGGTCGATTGTGCTCTGACGCCGGCACCGGGGTCGGGTTCAACGTGCTCGTCAACACGTCGGAGTCGCTTGCCGCCGCGTTCCAGCAGAATGCCCTCGACGTGGCGGTCGTACTCGGAGCCGAGGGCGAATCGTCCGAGGCGCAGCACTGGCGCGCGCCCCTGCGCTGGTTCGGCACGGACGCTTCGCTGGCGCAAAGATCTCCGCTGCCGCTTGTGATTCCGCTGCGAGGCTCGCCTTTGCACGAGGCGGCGATAGCTGCGCTCCGAACGCGCGGACGCAAATTCGAAATCGTTTGCACGAGCGCGGACTTCGGCGTGCTCGCCGCCGCAGCGGAGGCCGGACTTGGCGTGACGCCGATGATCGAGGGCTCGGCGCCGCAGGGATTGAACGCTTGCGCCGACAACGGCCTCCCGCCCCTTCCGGCAATGATCGTATCTTTGCTCGCGCGCTCGAATGCGCTGGCCGTTGCGGGCCGTCGCTGGGTCGAGGACGCTGTCGCGTCGCTCGTGTCATATTGACGATACGGAAGGGCTAACTTGTGGCGCTTTGTCACAATTCGTCACGCGTCGCAGACATTGACTCATGGCAGGGTTCAAGGCGCCAAGATTCGAACTCGAGCGAGCGCCGTCGATGCGAAGCACCTTCAAACGCAAGACCGAGAGGGCCGCGTCCGGAGTCCGTCGCCTCCTCGAGGATGACGAGGCCGAACGCGCGCTGCTCGCGGAGTTCCAGCGCCATGATTCAGTCGCGGCGCTCGCCAGGGCGCTCGCCGGGCGTCCTGGAGAAACCGCGCGCGACAAGGAACTGATCGCTGAAGCTGGCCTCGGCTCCGACTGCGGCAGAGACTGACTCTGCGTCACTGCCGGGTCGACCGGAATTAACCCGCGCGAAGCCATTCGCCCGTAGGCTCCAGCAAACATTGGCCAACATCCGAGCGCCATGACCACGACTACCTCCGCCTATTTGGCTGTCGCGCAGAATCTCACGCGCTATCAAGCGATGACCGCTGCCGAGCCGGCCGTGAAAACCGCGACGGCGTATTACCAAGCGAACATCGGCAAGGTGACGTCGATTACCGATTTTGTCGGCAACTATCGGCTCCTGTCTTATGCACTCGACGCCTACGGCCTTGGCGACAAGATCAACGCCACCGCGTTGATCACCCAAGTTCTGCAGGGAGGCGTCTCCAATCCTAAGAGCCTCGCCAACACATTGACCGACTCGCGCTGGAGGGCCTTCGCTGCGGCGTTCGACTTCGTCGGCCAAGGGGCCGCTTCCGTGTCTTCCGCGAGCGCTGTCAAGACGACGACAAGCGATTACGTCGAGCAGCAGCTCGAAAGCGATCAAGGCGCCCAGGACGTTGGCGTGCAGCTTGCGCTCTATTTTCAGCGTGTGGCGCCCACGGTCACGAATGAATACGGCATACTGGCCGATCAGAACCTTCTGGAAGTCGCCCAAACGATCTTCGGCCTTTCGCCGGCCACCAGCGCGAGCAACATCGGCACGCAGGCGCAGACGCTGTCCAAGCTGATGCCTATCTCCGATCTGCAGGACCCGAAGAAGCTGCAGCAGCTGACTGAGCGCTTTACGGCTATGTACGATCTGACCTACGGACCGGGCTCCGGCGCGACGACGACGCTGACCGTGTCGTCGGACAATTCGGGTTCGAGCGCATCGGCGGTGCTGGCGAGCGTGATCAATTCGGACGGCGCCGCGATCAGCCAATCGCTGCAAGCATTCACTGGTTCGACGACGCCCATGTTCTCAACCGCGCTCATGTCAAGACTGCAGCAGTTCACGCTCGGGGGTTAAGGAGTCGCCGAGCGCCACGACAGGTTCGCGCAAGCGTTGACCCTGAGGCTCTCGCCATGTGCCGTTCCGAACCGCAGCACAGCGTTGCGCACGCTCTGCCAGACCCCGATGCGCTCTACGCCGCCGCCTGCGCCTTCTGGCGCGAAGGCCGGCGAGGCGAAGCGATCTCGCGCCTGGACGAGTTTTTGCGTCGCCGTCCGGATTTCGCCGATGCGCTGGCGATGGGCGGCTACATGCTCAGCGAGTGCGGAAGGTCGGAGACCGCGCTGCGCTTTTATCGACGTGCCGTGAGCCTCGATCCTTCCCTCGTAGTCGCGCATCTCAACTCCGGCAAGCTGCTGTTCAATCTCCGGCGCTTCGCCGAAGCGCGCGCCGCTTTCGAAATGGCGGCGGAGCTCGCGCCGGACGAGGCCGACGCCTGGTGCAGCCTGGCGGGCGCGCTGCGCGAGCTCGGACACCTCGAGGACGGGGTCGAAGCGGCGCATCGGGCGCTTGCTCTGCGTCCTCATTTCGCGGAAGCCGCCGTCAATCTTGGCAACGCGCTCCTGAAACTCGACCGTATGGAGGAGGCGCTCGACGCGTATCGCCGAGCGCGAAATGCGCGGCCCGATTACGCCGCCGCGTTCTGCGGCGAAGCGCTCGCTTTGCGCAATCTCGGCCAATTCGACGAGGCGTTGGCGGCATTCGAAACGGCAGAAGCGCTCGGCAGCCGCGAGGCGGTCGCGGGCAAGGGGTGCCTGCTCCTCACGCTGGGAGACTTCGAGCGCGGCTTCGAGGGATACGAGGCGCGCTGGCTTCAAGGAAGATCCCTCGCGGAGGCGCTCGGAGCGCAATTTCCGACCTGGCGAGGTCCCGGCAAGCTGGGCGAGCGGGTACTCGTGCTGAACGATCATGGGCTCGGCGACACCATCCAGTTCGTCCGCTATCTGCCCCTCATGGCGGAAGCCGGGGTTGTGACGACGTTTGTTTGCCCACCCCGATTGCGTCGCCTCCTTTCAGCCACGGTTGGGGGGCGATTTCTCGACGAGCCGCCGAAAAGGGAAACGTTCAACTCGCAGATCGCAATCAGCAGTCTTCCGCACGCATTCAAGACGCGGCTTGAAACCATACCGGCTCTCGTCCCTTATCTGGCCCCGGAGTCGGCGTTGCAGGAAAAATGGGCCAAACGTATCGGCGACGGCGGGTTCAAAGTTGGCGTGGTTTGGCAGGGCAATCCGCACCCAGAGGCCGATCGCGCCCGCTCCATCCCGCTCGCGTCGTTCGCTCCGCTGGCCCAGATCGAACGGGTGCGGCTCATCTCGCTGCAAAAGGGTTTCGGGGAGCAGCAACTCGCCGACGCGGTGCATTCGATGACCGTCGAGACATTAGGACCGGAATTCGACTCGGGCCCGGACGCCTTCGTCGACACTGCTGCTGCCATGGCGGCTCTTGATCTCGTCATCACTTGCGACACTTCGATTGCGCACCTCGCGGGCGCTCTGGGGCGGCCCGTCTGGGTCGCGCTGAAGAGCGACGCCGAATGGCGATGGATGAGAGATCGAAGCAACTCGCCATGGTATCCAAGCATGCGTCTCTTTCGGCAAACGCGGCGCGGCGTCTGGAGCGATGTGTTCGAGGACATGGCGCGCGAACTCACTCGAATGCTAGCCGAGCGCCGCTCAAGCCGATTGATCGTAGCGCCCTGCTCGGTCGGCGAACTCATCGACAAGATCACCATTTTGCGCATCAAAACCCAACGCATTACGGACGAACGGAAGCTTGGCAATCTGCGTCGCGAGCTGGAGGCGCTTGAAGCCCGAGCGAGCGAGGCCGGCATCGTCGGCGCGATTGTCGACGCGCTTGCCGACAAGCTTGCCTCGGTCAACGTCCGACTTTGGGAGGTCGAGGACGAAATTAGGGTTTGTGAGCGCGACGGTGATTTCGGCTCGCGCTTCATCGCGCTGGCGCGCTCGGTTTACGTCAACAACGACGAGCGGGCCGCGCTCAAACGCAGGATCAATATTCTGTTCGATTCCGAGCTCGTTGAAGAGAAGAGCTATGCTGAGCAGCCTCAATCGAGAATCCCGTAGTATCGCTCACGCAAAGCGTACCGATCCCACGGTTTGATTGCTCCCGCGGGCACGCGTTCACGCAACCGGATGCCGACCACGAGTCCGCGCCGCCAAATGACCCTTACACCGCGGATTTCGCTGGTTTCGTCGACGTGAACGGCCATACGCCACGGCAATCGAACATTGCGCGTGAGGATGAGCCTCAGGCCGTTGAGGGACCGATCGGAGATTCGGCATTCGCACACGAATCGGTAAGTCGCGTCGAGGAGCTTCGCGGAACGCAGGCGCATGCGCTCGCGCAAGTCGCCGCGCTCTTCTCTGAAGCGATTCGCGCCTGCCTCGCCCCCAGGAGGAACGACCCAATAGGCGACCTCGCCACGATCCGCAAGGAGGGCGCCGAGTTCGCGCGCCTTGTCTGGACCGGCCCGCCAATCCTCGCGTTTGATTCCGTCGAGGAGGGGAACCGCGTGCGAATTGCGCTGGCTATGCGTTCCCCGGCGCAGTTTTAGGATCGCGTTAACCATTTGCAGAATACATAGAAACATAAGCCGTCTTCATTGAGATTGGATACTCCGGTAGCTTCTCGTATGTCCAGTACCCTGTCAAATGAAGAGATTTGTCATTCTGAATATACCGGCAATATCCAGTCTGTATTTAAGCTGTATAAAAACTAAATTGCTACAAGTTCAGTGATCAATTCGAGACGTGCAGACATGCCTTCGCGTTGAGTGCGTTGCAACTCGCTAGACGTACCTTTCGGAGCCGAAGCATGTACATCATTGTCGACGATCGTGACATCGTGGCCGGCGGCTACGCGACAGGTCTTGATCGCGAAGGCGTATCCTCAGCTGGCATCGAGTCCTCCGATTTTCGGGAGTGGATCGGCAAAATCAGCGACGCGGACATGCACGCGGTGGAGGCATTTTTAATTGGGGACTGCGGCGAGCGCGAAACGCTCTCGCGTCTCATTCGCGAGCGGTCCAACGCGCCAGTGCTCTGCCTCAAGGAACGTCCATCGCTTGACGACACATTGGGTTTGTTCGCGGCCGGTGTGGACGACGTGGTGCGAAAACCGGTGCATGTGCGCGAGATTTTGGCGCGAGTGGGGGCGATCAACCGGCGGGTGTTCGGAGAGAAGGGGCACGTCACGGTGGGCGAATTGTGCGTTTACTTCGACGGGCGCGAGCCGGAAGTGAACGGCGAACCATTTCCGCTTCCGCGCCGTGAGCGGCGTATTCTCGAATTCCTGCTGCGATGTCGTGGGCGCCGGGTGAGCAAGACGCAGATCTTCAATGCCGTCTATGGTTTGTTTGACGAGAACGTCGACGAAAACGTCATCGAGAGCCACATCAGCAAGCTGCGCAAGAAATTGAAGCATCGGTTGGGATTCGATCCGATCGATTCCAAGCGCTTCCTTGGATATTGCATCGAGAAGTAGCAACGCGAGCATGAGTTGCGCCGGCGCCGCGTGAAGGCAGGCCGGCGCGTTTCCTTCTTGTCCAAGTTTTTGGGTTTCCCCGCGCGCCTTTGGGAAGTGCTTTACCGGGGAAAGGAAGCGGCGCGCGGGGAATCTCGCTTAGCCGAACAGCTTCAGGATGAGCTGCGCGTTCTGGTTGGCGATCGACAGCGACTGGATGCCGAGCTGCTCCTGCGTCTGCAGCGCCTGCAACTGGGTCGACGCAGTGTTCATGTTCGCGTCCACGAGGCCAGCCACGCCGTTCGAGTAGTTCGTCGACAAGGCGGTGTTGAAGGTGGACGCCGCGGTCATCCGGTCCTGGGTGGCGCCGATCGTCGCCGAATAGTTCGTGACGGCAGTGAGCGCCTGATTGACAGCCGCAAGATAGACGGCGGAGTTTGCGGCGGATGTTATTGTCCCCGGCGCGGCGGTGGTGGTTCCGGCAGTGAAGTTAGTCAGGTCGAGAGGATTGCCGATATTGGTGTTGGTGGCGTCGGCGGTAGGAACGGCGGCCGCAGCTACAGTCTGGATTAGGAGGTCTGTCGCGGCGCCGCCAGCAGTGCCAGTCGTGTAAAGAGACTGGGTCGCCATGTTGATCGTCTGAACCGTCCCGCCGATGTCGGTCGCCTGGTAGCCGGACACAAAGGACACCCCCGGCGTTGTGCCGGCGCCTTTAGGAACGGTCGTCGTGATTGAGCCGTTCAGGATATTCTCGCCGTTGAACGAAGCGTTGCTGACGGCGTCCGTGAGCTGAGAGCCAAGAGAAACGAGCGACGTGTTGATGGCGATGAGGTTGGCGCCGGGATTCTGCGCCTGGGTCAGGGCGGTCGCCATCGAGTTCAGCGTCGTGATGACCGAGTTGATCGCCGACGTCGCGGTCGACATAACCGACTGGCCCTCGGTCAATGCGGTGTTGGACGCCGTCACGATGCCGTTGTCCTGGTTGAGCTGAGCGGAGATGGACCAGTACGACGAATTATCGGCCGCGCTCGCGACAGATAGTCCAGTCGAAACCTGGTTCTGCACTGTCGCCAGCGATTGCTGCGTCATCTGCAACGCCTGAAGGGCGCTCAAAGCAGCGGAGTTGTTGAGAATGGAACTCATAGGGTGCTCCCGTCGAAAATGTTCACAAGGATTCAGGTGACATTTCGGATTCGCACCGAGACGACGCGATGGCTAGCATGCCCTTAGACTTCGTCGAGAAGCCTAATCGTCGTGTTGCGCCCGAGGCGTGTGCGTGTGGCCTTCATCGTCTCGGGCATGACAGAGACTAGCGGATCCCCGCTAATGCCGAGTTAATCGGCGATCGAAACTCGAAAGCTTGGAGAAGCGATCCGCAATCCCGGCGCAAGCTCCGCTCACCACCATGCTGGAAAAGCGATGATGCGGACTTGAGCTTGCCGACCAATCTTCTAGCGCAAACCGAACGTCTTTGGACGAACCTGCAAGGGTTGGGCGTCCGGCGTCTGGCTGCGTTGGCGTTGATCGGGGTCGCGGTCTTCGCAATGACCGGGATCGCCGGCTGGTATTTGAGCCGGCCCGCCATGGAGACGCTGTATTCCGGTCTCGACCGCGACGACATCGCGGCCATAGGCGCCGCGTTGCGCGAGGCCGGAATCCCCTTCGACGTCAACGCCGAGAGCACCGTGGTCCTGACATCCGCGGGACAGGCGGCGACCGCGCGCATGATCCTCGCGGAAAAGGGCCTGCCGCGCGGTGGCGCAGTCGGAAACGAGCTCTTCGACAAGCTGGGCTCGCTCGGTCTGACGTCCTTCATGCAGGACGTCACCCGCTTGCGGGCGCTCGAAGGCGAACTCGCCCGGACGATCCAGATGATGCGCTCCATCAAGGCGGCGCGCGTGCACATCGTGCTCGCGGACGAGGGCTCCTTCCGGCGCGAGCGCCAACCTCCATCGGCATCCGTGGTCATTCGGACCGATGGCGGGGACGACCGCACAACAGGCTTCGCGATCCGTCACCTCGTGGCCGCAGCGGTGCCCGGCATGAAGATCGATGACGTCACCGTGCTCAACGTTGACGGGCGCCTTCTCGCTTCGGGGACCGATTCGATCGAGAAGTCTCCCGACAATCTTCTCGCGCTGGAGAAGGAAGTGTCGCAAGGGATCCGCGAAGGCGTCGCGCGCACGCTGACGCCCTATCTCAGCGCGCGCAATTTCCAGATCTCGGTCGCCGCGCGGCTCAACGCCGACAAGACGCAGACGAGCGAGACGATCTACAATCCCGACCAGCGTGTCGAACGCTCAGTGCGCGTGACCAAGGAGCAGCAGAGTTCGCAAAACGCTGCCGGCACTCAGGCCGCCGGCGTAGCGGCCAATCTTCCGCGGACGAACGGCGCGGGCTCCGAACAGAAGCAATCGAACGACCAGACGCAGAAGCGTGAGGAGCTCACGAATTACGAGGTGTCGTCGAAGTCCATCCAGACGACGAGCGCCGGGTTTGCGATCCAGAATCTGTCGGTGGCGGTGCTGATCAACCGGGCCGCGCTCGCCGCTTCCCTCGGAGACAAAGCCTCGCCGGAGGCGGTTGCGGCTCAGATCAAGGAAATCGAGCAGCTGGTTTCCTCCGCGGCCGGGCTCGACAAGCAACGCGGCGACGTCGTCAAAATTTCCGTCGTCGATTTCGTCGATTCGGCGAACGATCTCGAACCGGCCGCCGGCCCTTCGCTCGTGGAGGTCGTCGCCCGGCAGACGGGTTCAATCGCCAACGCGGGAGCGCTTGTGCTCGTCGCCGCGATGTTGGTGTGGTTCGGTCTGAGGCCTGGCCTGAGGATGCTGCTGGCCCCGGCGGCTTCTTCGGGCGGGACAGCGCTTGCCGCCTCGGCTGAGGCAGGCCCGGCGCTTGGCGTTGCGGCGAGCCGGAACTTCCTGATCGAGGCGGACCCCGAGCGCGACGAATTTTTGGAAACGCTCCTCGCGCAACGCGACAAAGGACCGGAGCGCAAGCTCATCAAGCTCATCGAATTTGATGAGAATCAAGCCGTCACCATCATCAAACAATGGATCCGTCAGGGAGCGAATGGATGAAACCCGTACCGATCGCGGACTATCTCGACCATATTGGACGCGTTCCGGGCGAGAAGGCGTCGCCTCGCCGTGAGACGTCGCCATTTCGGCCGCGCAGCCTGCAGAACCCTCATGGCGCGGAGCAGCGGTCGTTGCCCGTCATCGACTGGGCCCCCAAGCCGGCGGAGCTGCAGGACGAGCACGCGCAACGTTCGCCTTGGGGAGATCGGAAGACCGTTCCAATCGATTCGAGCCCAAAAGCTTCGCTCCTCGCGCGCGAAACGGTCAAGGCCCAGGAGATCGCGCTGAGGCTCGCCGAGGCGCACGCGCGTGGCCGCGAGGAGGGCTTCGCCGAGGGACGGGCCGAGGCGGAGGAACGGCTCGCGGCCGAACGCGCGGCCGCGCAGGAGCAAGCCGTCATGGAGCGCCCTGAGTTCCAGCTCAACGAATATGCCCAGCTCGAAGCGTCGATCCGAACCTGCTTTGCGCAGGTCGAGGACAATGTCGGCGCCGCCGTCACGCGCATTCTCGCGCCTTTCCTGGTCAAGGAACTCGTGAAGTATGTCGCGGACGAACTCTGCCAGAGCATTGCCCGACTGACGGCGAGCGCCACTCCCGGTCTCATCACGATTCGCGGCCCGGAGCGAGTTCTGAGCCTGTTGCGCGAGCGGATCGGCGATCTTCCGGTTGAGGTCGACTACATCGAGGATGGCGGGGTCGAAGCGGTCGTCGAGTTGAATGCGACGCGGATTGCAACCGAACTTAAGCCCTGGGCAGAGCTGCTTGGCTCGCTCGAGGCCTGAGGGGAGCCGATGGGCGAGCCTCACGCCGAAATCGTCATTGTCAGGCGACGCGCGTCCTCGGAGGAGGAGCACCACCACGGCGGGGCGTGGAAGATCGCTCTTGCCGATTTCATGACGGCGTTGATGGCCTTCTTCCTCGTGCTTTGGATCATCAGCGCGACCGACAAGAATACAAAGACACTGATCGCCCGCTACTTCAACCCGGTGAAGGTCGAGGAGCCGGCCAAGGCGCAGAAGGGCATTCACGGCGCCCCGGAACAGAATTCCAATGCGCCCGGCGAGCAATCCGGCGCCCCCAAGACCGAGAGACAGCAGACCGATCTGGTCGAGGTTCCGGGCGGATCGGCCCGAGAAGCCTCATCCTCGAGCGCCGCCAACGACCCGAAACAGAAGCGCGAGGCGAAATCCGAGCCGGCGACGCCGCCCGATCCGGCCAAGCCCAATCCGACCATGTCCGAAGAGGAATTGTTCAGCGACCCGCGCGCCAGCCTCGACAAGATCGCCGGCGCTCCGCCGCCGGGGCCGAGGATCGACCCCTCCGCCGCGCTCAAGGGGTTCGGTGAAGTCGGGCCTAGCGCAGACGAGGCGCTGCGTGATCCTTTTCGCCCGCTGGGAAGCGACAGGGCTGTGAACGTCGCGCCTGCCAATCCGGGCGAATCCCCGGCTCCCTCGGCCGGCGAGCAGCCGCAAACGAAGACAGATCCGGCCGCGCCCGAGGGGCAGACTGCCCAGCCGCGGAAGGAGCCGCCGCAGGGACTCAGCGAAAAGACGCCGGACGCCGCCTCGCCGGGACGCCCAACGAGCGAATCGTCTCGGCCCCCCGATGCAAAGCCGGTCGTGCTGGACGCCAAGCCGGCGACCGACGAGCTCGAGGCGCGCGGCCAGGAAGCGGCTCGTCTGCTCGAGGACCTCAAAATGCGGCTCGGTCCCGAGGCGCAGTCGGTCCCGGGACCGTCGCTCGAGGTTCAGGCGACCGACGAGGGCATCCTCATCAGCCTCACTGACCGCCAGAGTTTTTCCATGTTCGCAATCGGTTCCGCGGAGCCGCAGCGGCGCGTGCTGCGGATGATGGATGCGATCGCGATGAGCCTCGAAACCATGCCCGGCGAGATCGTCGTCCGCGGGCACACCGACGCCCATCCCTATCGATCCGCCACCTACGACAACTGGCGCCTGTCCTCGGCGCGCGCGCAAATGGCTTATTACATGCTGAACCGCGCCGGACTGCCAGAAAAGCGATTCGAACGGATCGAGGGCTTTGCCGACCACCGGCTCAAGGATCCCGCCCATCCGCTCGCGGCCGAAAACCGCCGGATTGAGATTCTCCTGCGCGAGGCGAAGCCGTGAGGCCCTGGACGCGCATGGGCCTAGGAATCGCGGCGCTCGCGCTCGCCTCGTCCAGCGGGGCGCGCGCCGAACCCCATGAGGCCGAGCCGGCCAGGCTCTCCGACCTGACCGACGAGTTGCAGCGTATCCAGATCCGCATGGCCCAGGGCGACAAGACGGCATATCCCGAGCAGCTCAAGCAGTTGCGGGCGATGGGCGCGGCGATCGCGGCCGCCAAGCCGGAAACCTGGAAGAAGCGTGGGGAAGTCGATTCGCTCGTGATCTATGTGCTGAGCGGCGGCGCCATCGGCGACGTCGGGCCGCTCCTGAAGAGCGACGCCCTGCTCGAATCGGAGCGTCCGCTCGCCCGCGGCGCGCTCGCCTATATCACGAACCACGAAGCGGACGCGGTTGAGGCTTTCGCCAAAATCGACCTCGATGAGCTCGACGCGCGCCTTGCCGGCCAGGTCGCCTTCGCGCGCTCCGTGCTGGAGACGAAGCGGGATCCGAAGACCGCAATATCGCTGCTCGACTGGGCCCGGCTGGTTGCGCCCGGCACGCTCGTGGAAGAGGCCGCGCTGCGGCGGGAAATCGCGGTCGTGGCGGAATCCGGAGACGCGCCTCGCGTCGCGATGCTGACGCGGCAGTATGCGACGCGCTATCCAGCCTCGCTCTACGCGCAGGACTTCTTTCGCGAGCTGGCGTGGCTGATCGCGCGCTACGGACTCGCCGACGAGCCGGCCAACTACCTGCTCCTGTCGGGCGCCGCAGCCGAGCTGCCGGCCGACAGCCGGCGCGCCTTCCTCCTGAACATCGCCAAGGCGGCGGTCGTCAACGGACGGTTCGACGCCGCTTCGGCGGCGGCGAACGAGGCGCTGAAAAGCGCGCGTCCGGGCAGCCCAGAAGCAGACCGCGCCCGTCTCTACCTCGATGCGGGCCGCATTCTGTCCGATGGATACGACGCGGCGGCCTCCGACCTCGCCGGGCTCTCGGCCTCCGAGCTCGACAGATCGGACGCGGGGCTGCTCGCTTCCGTTCGCAGCGTCGCGGGGCAATTGCGCACGCCGCCCAGCCCTGGCGTCGTCGAAGCACAGAGCGACGCGTCTAGCAAGGAGAAGCCGGAAGGCTCAGCGCTCACGATCGTCAAGGCCGAAGAGGCGCTGAAGCGGACGGCGGGGTTCGCCGAGGGGGCCGCGCCATGACAGCAGTCGCTCCGCCTCCGGCGCATGCGCCTGCGGTCACGCACGCCGCGACCCCTGCCCGCGTGGGACCGCACGGCGGTTCGGACTTCGCGGCCATCGTCGACGCGCTGCCCCGCGCCGTCGCGAAGGCGACGCCCGGCGGGCCGGCGGAGCAAAGCCAGACGCCGGAGGATGCGCGCAAGAAGGCGCCGCCGGAGGCGCAGCCGCAAAACGACACGGTGCTCAAGGGCGGGTCGTCTCTGATCTTTGCGGCGGCGCCCTTGTCGGCCGCCAAGGCGATTCTTCAGGAGTCCGACGGCGCGGCTCGTTTAGCGAGCGCCCCGACGACAACTGCGCAAACCGAAGGCGACGTCGCGGCCGGCGCGGCGCCGGTCGCGGCGCCCGTGGCGAGGCTGGTCGCGGAGCGCACGTTTCTGCCGAGCGCCATCTACACCGGCGCCTCTCCGGCTCTATTTCCGACGTATGGACCCGCTGCGCAGCCGCCGCCATCTTCGCAAGCCGCCGGCGCGCAAAACAACTTCGCGGGCGCGGTGGAGCGCCGCGCGGGCCCACCGGGCGCCTCGCCAGCGCAGGCGCCGGCGGGCTCGGCTGCGAGTGGGCCCGACGCTTCCCCGGAGGTTCTGCCCGGAGGGTCGGGCGAGGCTCTGTCGCTTGCCGCATCCGCGGTGGCGAGCGAGGGCGCGACCCTGCCTGACATACGGCTCGCACAAGCGAACGCGTCGAACCCCGCCGCCTCGCGCGCGCTGTCCGCGCAGAAGCCGGACGTCGCCGCAAGATCGGCGAACCCGACCGCACGCACGCCGGCGACAGCGGATTCCGCGACCGCCACGCGCAAGCCGACGGGCGCAGCGGCGGCTGTTCACAGCGCGGGCCCCACAGCTTCGAGCCGGTCCGACGGCGAGCGCTGGGCGCCTGCGAGCGGCGAACCGTCCGACAATAGACGCCCCTCCGGCGACAACGCCGGCGCCTCGAGCGTCCCGCTGGCGCCCGGCTCGACGGCACCGGCCCCGGCCGCGTCTCTTCAGACTGTGTCAGTTCAGACTGTGTCGCTTCAGACCGCGTCGGCGGCGCAAGGCCCGGAGGCAAGCCTGCGTGTGAGAGCGCCCGCCGCGTCTTCAGCGCCGGTGGCGTCTCCCGTCAAGGAGATCGAGCTCGATCTCGCGCCGGGCGGCCTCGACAACGTCTCCATGACCATGCGGCTTGCAGGCGAACGGCTTTCGGTGGTCATTCGCGCCGGGAGCGCCCAGACCGCCGGTGCGATCGAAGGCGCGCGCGACGCGATCGCCGCGCGCCTCGCGGCGATCGGCCAGCCGCTCGGCTCCCTCGTCATCCAGCAGACCGGCTCCGCCGATGCGGCGGCGAACGCGAAGGAGAGCGACGGCGGCGGGGGCATGCGAGGGCAGGAGGGTCAGCATGATACGCGCGGCGATCGGCGCGGCGCTTCTCGCGGCTTCTAGCGTCGCGAGCGCGGAGGCCGGCTCCTTCGCCTGCGAGCGCGAGATGACGCGCGCGGCGGCGGAGAGCGGCGTTCCCTTGAACGTCCTTTATTCGGTCGGCCTGACCGAGACCGGTCACAGGGGCGAACTCGGGCCGTACGACATGAACGTCGACGGGCGCGAGGTGCGCTCGGCCACGCTGGCTGAGGCGATGGCGCGGTTCGCGGCGGCCAAGGCTCAGGGCGCGCGGCTCATCGACATCGGCTGCATGCAGATCAACCACCGCTATCACGGCGGCCATTTCGCCTCGCTCGCCGCCATGTTCGATCCGGCGGCGAACGTCGACTACGCGGCGAACTTCCTCAAGGCGCTGAAGGCCGAGGTCGGCACATGGACGCTGGCGGTCGCCCGCTACAACGCCGGCCCCGACAATCCGGCGGCCGAGCGAACCTATGTCTGCGCCGTCATTCGCAACATGATCGCGAGCGGCTTCGGCCGTTGGACGCCGAACGCGCGGGCGCTGTGTGGGCCGCTCTCGCCATGACGGCGGGTTGGCGGCCTAGCAAACAACAAACATTGATTGTTTAATATAGCATTGCGAGCGAAGCTCGCTCATGAGAAGGTGACCGATGAACGCCGAACGTCCGCCGCTGCCGCCGTTCGCCACGGTCGAGGCCGCCGTCCAGAAGGTTCGCCTTGCCGAGGACGCGTGGAACAGCCGCGACCCGGAGCGGGTGGTGCTCGCCTATACGCCCGACAGCGACTGGCGGAACCGGACCGAGTTTCTTCAGGGCCGCGACGCGATCGTCGCGTTCCTGACGCGGAAATGGAATCGCGAGCTCGACTACCGCCTGATCAAGGAGCTGTGGGGGGTTCCGCGAAAACCGCATCGCGGTTCGCTTCGCCTATGAATGGCATGACGATAGCGGCAATTGGTTCCGTTCCTACGGTAACGAGATGTGGGAGTTCGATGAGCGCGGCCTGATGCGTCGCCGCATCGCCAGCATCAACGACGCTCCGATCCGCGAGAGCGAGCGAAAATACCACTGGCCGCTCGGGCGCCGGCCGGACGACTGCCCATCGCTGAGCGACCTCGGGCTGTAGGGCAAGACCTCAACCGGCAAGATCATGCGGCGCGAATCGCGCAAGCTTGATGCGTGATCCTTGAGGGGCCGTTGGCGCCGAGGCGTCCGCCTTCAGTTCGGTCGCCCTCGTTGAATAAACGCACGGCTTTTGCGAATAATCGTGCTATTTTGCATGACGCTTGAGGACGCGCCATGTCCGAGACCCGGAAGATCGCGGCGATCCTGGTTGCCGACGTGGTCGGCTATACCCGGCTCGCGGGCGCCGACGAGGACAGGACCCTTGCTCGTCTTCGGGGCCTTCGGAGCGACCTCATTGATCCGGCCATCGCCGCGCATCGCGGGCGCATCGTCAAGCGCACCGGCGACGGCAGCCTCATCGAGTTCCGCAGCGTAGTCGACGCGGTGCGCTGCGCGATCGAAGTGCAGAACGGCATGGTCGAGCGCAACGCCGGCCTGCCGCCCGAGCGTCGCATCGAATTCCGGATGGGCGTTCATCTCGGCGACGTGGTCGAGGAGGCCGACGGCGATCTGATGGGCGACGGCGTCAACATCGCCGCGCGCCTGGAGGGCATCGCAAAGCCCGGCGCGATCTGTCTTTCCGAGCAGGCCTACTGGCAAGTCAAGGGGCGGCTCGATCTGGAGGTCGCCGATCTCGGCCCGACCCAACTCAAGAACATCGTCGAGCCGATCCGGGTGTATTCGCTCGACGTCGGCACGCCGGCAGCAGCGAAGCCCGCGCCGACCCCAGCGCCTGAAAAATCCACGCCGTCGCGCCTCTCGATCGTTGTCCTGCCCTTCGCCAATCTCGGCGGCGGCGCGGAGCAGGAGCATTTCGTCGACGGGGTCACGGAGAGCCTGACAACCGATCTTTCGCGCATTCGGGGCGCCTTCGTGATCGCACGCAATACGGCGTTCACTTACAAAGGCAAGCCGCTCGACGTGAAGACGATCGGGCGCGAGTTGAACGTCCGCTATGTCCTCGAAGGCAGCGTGCAGCGCGCCGGTGCCCGCACGCGCGTCAACGTGCAGCTCATCGACGCCGAAACGGGCAATCATCTCTGGGCCGAGCGGTTCGACAAGCCGCTCGCCGATCTCTTCGACATGCAGGATGAAATCGTAGCGCGTCTGGCAGGCGCGCTGAACACCGAACTCGCCGCCGCCGAGGCGCGACGGGCGGAACAGGCCCCGAACCCCGACTCGATGGACCTCTATTTTCAGGGTTTGGCTTGGCTCAATAAGGGTCTGACCCCTGATAATGTTGCGCAAGCGCGCAGCTTTTTCGATCGCGCGCTTGCCGCCGATCCCGGCAATGTCGACGCGCTCGTTGGATCGGCGCGCGCGGACGCGGTCGCCGGCACACTTCTATTTGTGGCCGATCCGATGGCGGCCTACGCGGCGGCCGAAGCGAAATTGACCAAGGCCTTGTCGTCGGTCCCGGACCATACGCGCGCACATATGTTGTTGGGATTTGTCGAGATACACACCAAGCGCGCGGCGGAGGGCATCGCCGAATCAGAACACGCGTTGGCGCTGGATCGAAATCTCGCCAGCGCCCATTCCACTATCGGACTAGGTAAGATGTTTGTCGGCCTCGCCGAAGAAACCGAGGCCCACATTCTCGAGGCCCTGCGCCTCAGCCCGCGCGATACGCTGTCTTACGTTTGGATGGGGATCGCGGGCGCGGCTAAAAACCGCCTCGGCAGTTACGAGCAAGCGGTCGCGTGGTCTCGGCGGGCGATCGAGGCCAACCGAAATAATCCGGTAACATATTTTGTGTTGGCCGTCGCCCTCGCGCAGCTTGGTCGAGCGGACGAGGCGCGCTCCGCCGTCAAGGGCGGTCTCGCGCTCAACCCGGCCTTCTCCGTCTCGCGCGCCCGCGCCGCCTGGACGGCGTTTAGCGACGACCCGACGTATCTGGCCCAGCTTGAGCCCATTCTCGACGGCCTGCGCAAGGCCGGAGTGCCCGAGCAATGACCGCCGCCCGCCGCCTCGCCGCGATTCCCGCGGCCGACGTCGTCGGCTACGCGCGTGATGAGCGAGGACGAGGCCGGGACAGCGCGGACGCCCATTGGGATATTGCGGTCGGCGCAATCCCCTATAAAACGCAAGCTCTATTGAGACTTGGGCTTCAGTCGCTTGAAACTTGAGTCGCTTGAAACTTGAAGGAACCTCGTGGCCGAGCAACCCGAAAATATCGTCATCGAGCATCTGCGCGGAGACATCGGCGATATCAAGGGCGAAATCAAGACGCTGAAAACGGAAATGCAAGCCCAGCGCCGGGAGATGGCGACCAAGTCCGATCTCCATTCCCTGCGGGCGGACGTCGCGTCCGACATGCTGACAATGCAAAAGGACACTCGCGAGCAGATTGTCGGCCTTCGCCGGGCGGTGATCGAGTATCATTCCGCTGTGGTCGGAAGCGGCTCATCATCAGCGAACTCGAGGAGCGGGTTCGCCGGTTGGAACAGCACCTGAATTTGCCGTCGCTGGAGGCGCGCTGAAGGGCTCTTTGCCGATTCGCGGAATGAGGGGGCCCTACTCCGTCGGCGCGGGCTTCACCGGGATCGGCCCGTCCACGATCCTCCCGACCGACTTGTCGAGCCGCGGCCTCAGCGCGCCGATGACGCGCTCTGTCTCCGACCTCCAGCCGGGGGGCGCCGGGACGGTTGGGCCATTGCCTGGGCCGGCGACCATGTGCACGACCCGGTAGCCCTCGGCCTTGAGTTCCTTGAGCAGCATCGGGATCATTTCCGCCGTCCAGGGATGATTGTCGTGCATGAGCAGCATGCCCTTATGGCCGTTCTTCGCCAGCCGGCTCATGATGAGCTTGAGCTCCTCCTCCGGCGTCATCCTGATCCAGTCGGAGGCCCACAGGTCGACGCCAAAAATCCCGACATTGTTGGCGGCGAACCACTCGCGCAGGTCTTGCGTGTCGGCGAAGCCGGGGAAGCGGAAGAACGGCGCCTCGAGCTTGAGATCCTTCGGCTCCTTCGGCTCGGCGCCGCTGAAGTCCCGTCCGTAGGCCGCCTTCTCGACCGCAATCATGCCCTTGAGAATGTCGGCGCGCGCGGCGGCGTCGCCGCCAGGCAAGTAGCGCAGGGTCGGCTGGGGGTGCGACCACGTGTGATGCGCGACGGTGTGCCCGTCCAGGACCTCGCGCCGGGCGATCTCAGGCAGGCTCGCGGCGTTGCGGCCGATCTCGAAGAAGGTCGTATGAACGCACTCCGCGGCCAGCGCGTCGAGAATCTTTGGCGTGTTGACCGCGTCGGGACCGTCGTCGAAGGTGAGGATCACCTCGTGGTCGGCAAGCGGGATCGTCCGCGGATAGGTCTTCAAGCCGACTTCGAGGCCGCCCTCCGTCCCGACCTTAGCGACGCGGGCCGTGCCGAGCTTGTCGGGCCCGCATTCGCCGCCCATCGCGGCGTTTGCGCCGATGATCAGCGCAACGAGCGCCGCCGCGATCCGCATTGACAATTCCTGCGCCCTGGGTGAAACGGCAGCTTCCTTGCTATCCGCAGCGTTCGAGGTCAAGCCCGGCGGGGTCTAGGGGGCGTTAACGGAGCGTTTGCCGGATCGCTCTAGTTTGCTGCTTTTGGGGACCCTCGAGCCTCGATCCGCGGAAAGCAGCGGGCGGAGGACGACGACAGGCTGATCATGGGGGACGAGAGAATGTTGTTTTCGCGCGCCTTGGGGGGCGTCGCGCTTGCGCTTGCGACAGTCCTTTGCGGTTGCCTTTCGGGCTGCGGCGGCGGCGCCGGCCCGTTGGACGTCGTCGGCCAGAACTACCCGAGGGCGAAGGACTATCCGATCCACGGCATCGACGTCTCCAAGTTTCAGGGCGAGATCGACTGGAACGCGGTCGCGAACAGCGGCGTCAAATTCGCCTGGATCAAGGCGACCGAAGGCGGGGACAACGCCGACGACCGCTTCCAGGCCAACTGGACGGGCGCCAAGGAGGCCGGCATTCCCCACGGGGCCTACCATTTCGTCTACTGGTGCCGGCCGCCGCTCGAGGAGATCGGCAACTTCGAGCGTAACGCGCCGGTCGAGGACGACGCGCTGCCGCCCGTGCTCGACGTCGAGGCGACGCCAACCTCCAAGACCTGCCACCGACATCTGACGCAAGAAGCCGCGATCGCCGAGATGCAGGTCATGCTCGACGAGATGGAGCGCCACTACGGCAAGCGACCGATCATCTACACGACGGTCGACTTTTACGAGGCGATCCTGTCCGACGGCGCGTTCATGAACTATCCGATCTGGGTGCGCTCGACCAAGTATCATCCGTCGGTCAAATACGGGCTCCGGCCGTGGCGGTTCTGGCAGTACCAGTCGGACGGCGCGGTGGCCGGCGTCCGGACCCGGGTCGATCGCGACGCCTTCGCCGGCACACGCGAGCAGTGGGAGGCGTTCCTCACCGGGCGGACCGCGCCGGCCCAGCCGCAGCAAGCGGCCGCCCAGCCGGCGGAAGCGGCGGCGCCCCCGTCGGCGGAGGCGGGAGTGGCCCCGTCGGCCGAAGCGGAGGTCCCGCCGCCGGCGTTCGACGATTCGCGCAAGGACTAGGACCCAGCCCGGGCTGAGGGAAAGATCGGCGGCGGGCGGCGCCTTGCGGCGTCTGACTTTATGCGCGCGCCTCTTGTCCGTTCCGGCCGAATGCGGCAACAGTCCTTGTTGTTCAGGGACCCAAGGAGACTGCAATGGGCGAGGGCGCCGCCGCCGATCTGAAATCGGACGCCCTGCATTTCCACAGCGAACCGCGGCCCGGCAAACTCGAGGTCGTCGCGACCAAGCCGCTCGCCAACCAGCGCGACCTTGCGCTCGCCTATTCGCCCGGCGTGGCCTTTCCCTGCCAGGCGATCGCGGCCGATCCCGCGTGCGCAGCGAATTACACCGCGCGCCAGAACCTCGTCGCCGTTCTAACGAACGGCACGGCCGTGCTCGGCTTGGGGGCGATCGGCCCGCTCGCGGCGAAGCCCGTGATGGAGGGCAAGGCGGTCCTCTTCAAGAAGTTCGCCGGCATCGACGTGTTCGACGTCGAGGTCGCTGAGACGAACGTCGACAAGCTCGTCGACATCATCGTCGCGCTCGAGCCGACCTTCGGCGGGATCAATCTCGAGGACATCAAGGGTCCCGAATGTTTCGAGGTCGAGGAGAAGGCGAAGGCCCGCATGGGCATTCCGGTCTTCCACGACGATCAGCACGGCACCGCGATCATCGTCTCGGCCGCAGTGACGAACGCGCTCGAACTGACCGGCAAGGCGATCGACAAGGTCAGGATCGTCTGCTCGGGCGCGGGCGCGGCGGCGCTCGCGTCGCTCAACCTGCTCGTCTCGCTCGGCGCGAAGCGCGAAAACATCGTCGTCTGCGACATCGAGGGCGTGGTCTACAAGGGCCGCGAAAAGCTCATGGATCGCTGGAAGGCGGTCTATGCGCAGGAGACGAGCGCGCGCACCCTGAGCGACGTGATCGAAGGGGCCGACATCTTCGTCGGCCTCTCGGCCGGCGGCGTCCTGAAACCCGATATGCTGATCCGCATGGCGCCGGATCCCCTGGTGATGGCGCTCGCAAATCCGACGCCCGAGATCATGCCCGAGCTTGCCCTGCAAGCGCGGCCGGACGCGATGATCTGCACCGGACGCTCCGACTATCCGAACCAGGTCAACAACGTCCTCTGCTTCCCCTACATTTTCCGCGGCGCGCTCGACGTCGGGGCGAGGGAGATCAACGAGGCGATGAAGAAAGCCGCGGTCGCAGCGATCGCGGCGCTGGCGCGCGAGACGCCGTCCGAGGTCGTGGCGCGCGCCTATGAAGGCGAGTCGCCGCTGTTCGGCAAGACCTCGCTCATCCCGAGCCCGTTCGACCCGCGGCTCATGCTGCGCATCGCGCCGGCGGTCGCGCACGCGGCGATGGAGAGCGGCGTCGCGCGGCTGCCGATCGCCGACTTCGACGCGTACGCCGATCAGCTCAACCGCTTCGTCTTCCGCTCCGGCTTCATGATGAAGCCCTTGTTCGCCAAGGCGCGCGCGGCGAGGAAGCGCGTCATCTACTCCGAGGGCGAGGACGAGCGGGTGTTGCGCGCGACGCAAGTCGTGCTCGAGGAGCGCATCGCGCGCCCGGTCCTGATCGGGCGGCCCGAAGTGATGAAGGACCGCATCAAGCGCTTCGGCCTGACGATCAACCCCGGCGTCGATTTCGAGATCATCGATCCACGCAGCGATCCGCGCTATCGCGACTATGTCGCGACCTACCTCAAGGTCGCCGGACGCAAGGGCGTGACGCCGGATGTCGCCCGCACGGTCGTGCGCACCTCGCCCAGCGTCATTGGCGCGCTCGCGCTGCATCGCGGCGAGGTCGACGCGCTGATCTGCGGCCTCGAAGGACGTTTCGCCTCGCGGCTCGACCATATTCGCGACATCATCGGCCTCGCGCCCGGCGCGAAGGATTTCTCGGCTTTGTCGCTCGTGATCGCGCAGGCGGGCGTCTATTTCCTCGCCGACACGCATGTGCGCTACGATCCGAGCGCCGAAGAGATCGCCGATACGGCGATCGCCTGCGCCCATCACGTGCGGCGGTTCGGCATCGAGCCGAAGATCGCGCTGATCTCGCACTCCGACTTTGGCTCGGCCGACACCCCTTCCGCACAGAAAATGCGCGAAGCTTTGCGGATCCTGGAGGACCGTGCGCCCGATCTCGAAGTCGACGGCGAGATGCAGGCCGACGCCGCGCTGTCGCTCGCCGCGCGCCAGCGCGTGGTCGCAAGCTCGCGCATTCAGGGGCAGGCGAACGTGCTGATCTTCCCGAATCTCGACGCCGGAAGCACCGCGCTGCAATTGACCCGCGTCATCGCCGACGCGCTGCCAGTCGGACCGATCCTGATCGGCCCCGCCAAGCCCGCGCACGTGCTGACGCCGACCGTGACCGCGCGCGGCATCGTCAATATGACGGCGATCGCTGCGGTCGAAGCGGCGGGCGGATAGGCGCCGCATTTCGCCGCATGCCGTGGCCATGTGGATGAGTCAGATTTCATTTGACATGCGCGACGTTCGGGCGAAAAATGTCATCCAGTCGTCATGAAGGCTTCGGCCTAAGGGGCGACTCGGAGGCCGCCCCCGAAGATCCCGGGCGGTGGAAAGTCGAGGTGGGAATGACGCCACCGGACACGAAAGCCTGACCCCGGAGTGAGCGGGGTCAAAGCGCCGTCGCCGCTCAAAATGCCAGAGCGGAAGGGCGCTCCGACAATATGAAGATTATGCGCCCGAGGGCAGAACGCGAAGGCCAAGCGCGAAGCTCGTCGGATATCATCTGCACCATCACAGACAGTCTCGCATGTGGCGAGACAAGGCCCCGCTCCGCGGAATCCGCGTCGGGGCCTATGCTGTTTTTAGGCGCGGCCTCGTTCGGCCCTTCGGAGGGGGGCGATGAACGCGCGCTCGTACGATCGCTCGTTCTTTGATAGATTAGCCAGGAGATGCGCGGGACCGGTTTTCCCGCGCAATTGGCATTGATCGGAGCAGCGCCCATGACCACGAACACGAAGGAGCGCGTGTACGAGCCGGCGGAGATCGAGGAGCGGCTCGGCCGCGAATTGCCGCATTGGCGATACGAGAACGGCTGGATCCGGCGCAAATATCGCACGGCGAGCTGGAAAGGCACGTTGATGGGAATCAACGCTGTCGGCCACCTCGCGGAGGCCGCCTGGCATCACCCCGACCTGGCCGCCTCGTATGCCTGGTTCGAAGTGAAGCTGACGACGCATACGGCCAAGGGCGTCACCGACAAGGACTTCGAGCTCGCGCGCAAGATCGAGGAGGTCGTCTCGTGGCGTCCGGGCCTCGAGGGCGGAGCGCTCGAGGGAACCCCGACCGGGGACCAGCGCTTCGCCTACATCAAGTACGACGAGGCGAAGTGACCGCCGGCCCGATCACGCGGCCGTCGCCTTCACGGGCATCCGCACCCAGCCTCTGAGCGTGTTGTTGATGAGGGGCTCCGGCGTCCCGTCGGGCTCGAGCGTCGCGAAGGCTCGCGCGAGCGCCGAGAGCAGCGTCTCCCCTTCGAGCCGGGCCAGGAGTTGGCCGACGCACATGTGAACGCCGGCGCCGAACGCCACGTGGCCCGTGGTCGAGCGGTCGATGAGATAGCGGTCGGGCTCTGGCCACTTGCGCGGGTCGCGGTTGGCGGCGCCGAGCAGCATCAGCACTTTCGCGCCCTCCGGGATCGTCACGCCCGCAAGCGTCGCCTCGCGCGTCGTGGTGCGGAAGAAAGTCTGCACCGGCGATTCGAGCCGCAGCGCCTCCTCGAAGGCGGCGCGCGCTTTTGTAGTGTCGGCGCGAAGCGCGGCGAACTGGTCCGGATTGTCGGCGAGGCAGCGCATCGCCGCGCCGACGCCCTGCACCGTCGTGTCGAACCCGGCGGTGAGCAGCGAGCGCACAAGCAGCTCCGCCTCCTGCCTTGTCACCTCGCCCGCATCAGCCGCGGCGTGGATCATGGCGCCGATGCCGTCGTCCGACAGGGACTCGCGCTTGCATTGCGACGCGATCCACGCGACGTGCGGCGCCATCTGGGCAAGCGCGGCGCGTCTGAGGTCGTTGTCGGGCCCGAACATGTTGAACACCGTCGCGGCATACGCCAGGAGGTGTTCGCGGCCCTCTTTCGACAGGCCGACCGCGTCGGGCAGAACCATCATCGGATAGACCTCGGCGCAATCGGCGATCGCGTCGAAGCGGCCCTTTCGCGCGAGTTCGCCGGCGAGCTTGTCCGCCGCCTCGGCGAAACGCGCGCGCAAAGCCCGCATCACCGTCGCGGAGAGCGCGCGGTTGAGCACGGCGCGCGCCCGATCGTGCTCGGGCGGATCGCGCTCGAGCACGAGGCTCGGCGGCCGCCACGGCGTCTCGCGCGCAAAATCGCTCAAGCCGACGCCCCGGCTCGAACAGAAGGTCGCCGGATCGGCGAGGATTTCCCGGACCTCGGCGTGGCGCGCGGCGGCGAAGACACCGTAAGTCTCGAGCCAGACGACCGGTCCCGCCTCGCGCAAAGCCGCATGGGCGGAATGCGGATCACGCAGGAAGTCGAGCGAAAACGGATCGATTGCCGAAACCGGAACATCGGCGCTCGGCGTGCGCGCTTTGGCGGCTTGTGGCATGGCGCTTCCTCGGGACAAGCTTTGGGGCAAAGCTTATGCTGGGCCGCTTGCGGCGCGCAACCAAGGCCGCCGACAGCCGAGTTCAAGCGCCCCGCGGCTTCTTGCCTGCGCCGCCGCGGCGGGCGATACCTGTTCATGCGGCTACCGGCGTCTTCAATAAGTCCGAATCTTTTGCGGATTGCACTCGGCGAACAGGGAGGAACCCACATGATACCGCTCAAACACAAGTTGCTCTTCGCGGGCGCGCTTTGCGCGACTTTAGCGGCCGGGGCGGCTCAGGCCGCCTCCAACAAAGTCGTCATCGGCGACCTCGACGACATGTCGGGACCGTATGCCGACGTCATCGGCGCCGGCGGCGTCGAGGCGATTAAGATGGCGATCGCCGACTTCGGCGGCTCGGTCCTCGGGCAGCCGATCGAAGTCCTGACAGGCGACCACCAGAACAAGCCTGACCTCGGCCAGCAGAAATTTCGTGAATGGGCCGACACCGACGGGCTGACGATGCAACTCGGCGGCTCCAACACCGGCGTCAGCCTGGCGATCTCGTCCGCAGCAAAGGAAAAGAAGATCCCGTTCTTTGCGATCGGCGCCGCCGGGGCCTCGCTGACCGGCAAGGACTGCACGCCCTATACGATCCATTACGGCTATGACACGACCGCGCTCGCCAACGGCACCGCAAAGACCATCCTCGAGCAGGGCGGCAAGAGCTGGTTCTTCCTGACTGCGGATTACGCATTCGGGACGCAGCTCGAGAAGGGGGCGGCCGACGTCGTCAAGGCCGGCGGCGGTACAGTCGTCGGCGACGTTCGCGTTCCGCTCGGCACGTCGGACTTTGCTTCTTATCTGTTGCAGGCTCAAGGGTCCGGCGCGCAAGTGCTCGGCCTCGCCAACGCCGGCGCGGACACCTCGAACTCGCTCAAGGCGGCGGCCGAATTCGGTCTGACCAAGACGATGAGGCCGGCGGCCTTGCTCGTGTTCATTTCCGACGTTCATGCGGTCGGCCTCGACATCGCGCAGGGCCTTGTGCTGACGACCGCCTGGTACTGGGACCTCGACGACCAGTCGCGCGCTTTCGCCAAACGTTTCTACGACAAGGTGAAGCGCGAGCCGACGTTCCCGCAGGCTGCGTTCTACTCGGCGACGCTGACCTATCTGAACGCGGTGAAGGCCGCCGGCACGACGGAATCCGACAAGGTCATGGACGAGCTCCATAAGATGAAGATCAACGACGTCTTCGTCCACGGCGCCTACATCCGCCCGGACGGGCTCCTGGAGCACGACATGTACATCGTCGAGGTCAAGAAGCCGTCGGAATCGAAGGGCGACTGGGACTTCTACAAGGTCCTGAAGACGATGAAGGGCGACGAGGCGTTTGGTAAACTCGCCAACTCGACCTGCCCGCTCGTGAAGAAGTAACCGATCGATGAGCGCGGGCGCCTCCGGGCGCCCCGCCGGCGGTCAACGAATTTGACGCAACAGACAGGCGCGAGCCGCATGCGCCCGCAAACTCGCCGTCAGTTAATCCCCTGCTCGCCGTCCTCGTGCTTTGAGTAGAGCAAAGCGGAACGAAGAGAGGCGGCAAAATCATAATCGTCCCGGCCCCGGACAGCCCGCGTGCCGTCGTCAACGATAGTGGCTTCAGAAATCGACTTCGAGCCTCAGCTTCGCCAGCCGGCGCGGAAAGTCGCCGAGGTCGAGCACGCCCGTCGCCGCCTGAGTCAGGAACGCGGCCGAGAGATCGATCTTCTCATTGATCTGATAGTGGAACGTCGGGCCGAGATAGACCGCCTGTCCGTGGAAATTCTGCAAGCCCAGGCCTCCATAGGCGCGGTCGTAGTCCGCCTCGGCGCCGAACATCAGCGGCGGGGTCACGCGATAGGAGACTGCGGCGGAGGCGCCGACGATCGCCGAATCCTGCCACGGTTGACCGGCGAGACGCGAGCCGTCCGGCGCATAGACGACATTGACTGCGCCGTAGAGACGCCGGTCGGGAGAGATCACATCCGCAATGGCGCGAAACGTCGTGTTGAAATCGACGGCGCTCTGTCCGGCCTCACCGACGGCGTTCCACTCAGGTTCTGCCGTCAAAGTCACCTGTATCGGCCAAACCGCGCTGCGGTGGATGACGGCGTAGCGCAGTTCGACCGACAGGCCCAGGAAACTAACCCCGGCGAAATCGGGCAGGCCCGCGACGCCTTGCACGTCCTGGCCAAGCGCGTGTGCGCCGAGTTCGAGCCCGAGTGAATCGGTCAGGGTGCTTTCAAAAATGAATTCCTGTTCGATCGAATCGTAGAGACCCTGCGGCTTGCCGGACGCAGCGTTGGTCTCGAACTCCACCGACCGGTCGCCCTTCTCGCCCACGTCGGCCCCCTCGAGGAAGCCGAACAAATTCTTGGTGTCGAGCGTGTAAAAGGGATTAGCGGGCGCCGTCGCCTGGCCGCTTGCGGGCGCCTCGTCATCCTGAGCGAGCGCGGGCGCGAGAGCGCATGTCGCAGCGGCCGCAACAAGCGACGCTTGCATCGCGCGGCGCCAGCGTACGACCAACGCGCCCCCCTCCTCGCAAGCGCCACCGTCGGCGCTCGGCGCGGTTTTCTTCTTGGCGCGACGCGCCACAGGATCGCGCTCGAAGCGACAAACAGGCGCGCCGCCCTTGTAGCGACGCCCGCCAGCTAATGCGACATCAGCACTGGCAGGGACTGCTGGCGCATGAGGTCGATGCTCACGCCGCCGAACAGGCCCTCGTAGAGCCGTGAATGGCCGAAAGCGCCGGCGACGATGAGATCGGCGTCCTGTGTGTCGAGGCTCGCGAACAAGGCCTCGATCGCGCTCAAGTCCCCGGTGTTGGTCCAGTCGGAGATATGCGACGAGACGCCGTGCGCCTCGAGATGGTTGACCAGCATAACGGCCGAAGCGCGCAGGTCACTCGGACGCGAAGAGAAGGCGAAGACGGTCACTTTGCGCGCCTTCTCGAGGAAGGGCATGGCGTCATGCACGGCGCGAAGCGCCTCGCGCCCGCCGTTCCAGGCGATGACGACGTTCTGGCCGACCGGCCCGCCCGTCCATTCGGGGGGCAGGATCAGCATCGGCGCGCCGGACTCGATGAGCGCGCGGTCGAGCGCGCCGCGCCGCACCGCATCCCGCGCCGCGCCGCTCGGGGCCGGCCCGATCATGAGGTCGACGCAATGGGTGAAGGCCTCGCCCTCGCCGGGCTTCTCGGCCGGCACGAACGTGCTCCGGACGCCAGCTTCGCGCGTCGCGTCGTTGAAAATCTGGCGCGTCACCTCGGCGCGTTCGGCCGCCGCCGCGCTGACGTCGACGCCGATGAGCCGACCCCCATGCGTCTTCGCGAGATCGACCGCAAAACGGAGCCGCTCGACCAATTCGCTCGTCGGATCGAGGTAGACCAGAATGTCCTTGTAAGCCATTTCGTCCTCCCGCTTTGGACGCGCTCGTTCTCGAAGCATATCATGCGGGGCGCGCATATCGAAGCCGCATGAAGCCAACCTTATTCGGGCGATTGCCTCTAAACCGTCCGCGTCACCTTGATGAGATGGGGCGGTTGGTCGGGATCGCGGCCGCGTCGGCGGGCGGTCGCCTCGGCCAGGCGATAAAAGGCGTGCAGCGCGGCGATCGGCGTCGTCAGCGGATGCCCACCGTCGGGCGCAACGAGGGTCGGCCAACGCGGGTGCGGATCGATATCGACGATGAGCGGGGCGGCGCCGAAGGAGGCGAGCCTTTGCACGGTCTCGAAGAATCCGCCCCGCGCGGCGTCCAAGGGGGCGAAACCGAGAACCGGAAACCCTGGCTCGATGATCCCGGCGGGGCCGTGCAGCACCTCGGCGGAGGAAAAGGCCTCCGCGTGGATCGCCGACGTCTCCTTGAGTTTCAGCGCCGCTTCGGCGGCGATGGCCAAGGTCGCGCCGCGCCCGATCACGAAGAGCGAGCGGGCAGACGTGAGCATCTCGAAGGCCTCCTCGGGCGCGGGGTCATGCTCGGCGTCGAGGATCGACGGCAAGCGATCGAGCGCGCTCGCCAGCGTCGCGTCTTCGCTCCAGCGCGCGACAAGCGATGCGCCGGCGACGAGCGAGGCGATCATCGACTTGGTGGCGGCGACGGAACGCTCCTCGCCCGCATGCAGGGGAATGAGCGCCTCGGCTTCGAGCGCGAGTTGCAACTCCGCGTCGTTGACGAGCGCAACCGTCACGGCGCCGCTTTCCTTGGCTGCGGCCTGCATGGCGACGATATCGGGGCTCGTCCCCGACTGGGAGATCGCGATCGCGACGGCGCCCTCGAGATTGAGAACCACGCGATAGAGCGAGGCGATCGACGGGCCGAGCGATGCGCAGGCGAGGCCGAGCTTGATCTCGATCACATGCTTCAAAAACAGGGCCGCATGGTCCGAGCTTCCCCGTGCGATTGTGGTGACGAAGGCATGCCTGCCCGCTCTCAAGCGGGCCGCGAACTCGGCGGTTGCGCGCTCGTTCATAGCAAGCTGACGGCGCAGGGCTGCGCCCGCCTCGGCAATCTCCGCCGCCATCAAAGTCTTGCTCATCGCGCCGCTCCTTCAAGACGCGCGCGGGCGCTCGGCGCCAGCATCAATTCGGCGACGAAGTCATAGGTGTCCGAGCGATAAAAGGAGCGCGTGAACTCGACCCTACGACCGTCGGCGACATAGGCGATCCGGTGAATGTCGAGAGCAGGCGAGCCTTCCGGGATCTCGAGCAGCGCCGCCTCCGCCGCGCCGATCACCACGGCGCGCAGCCGCTGCAGCGCCCGCACGGGCCGAAAGCCTGAAGCCGCAAGCGTGGCGTAGAGCGAGTCGCCCACAGGTTTAGCCCCGCCGAGAAAGCGCAGCGGCACGGTCGCCCGCTCGATCGCCATCGGCACGCCGTCGGCGAGCCGAAGCCGCGCAAGGCGAAAGACCGTTTCGCCAAGACTGATGTCGAGCATCATCAATTCCTCCGGCGTCGGCAGGAACGTCCCGCGCTCGATCACGCGCGACGAAGCCGTGAGGCCGCGCAGCCGCATATCCTCGGTGAAGCTGGTCAGGCGCGAAAGCGGTTGCTCGACATGCGGCGGACTGCGGCGCACAAAAGTTCCCGCGCCGTGGCGGTGGACTAGAACGCCCTCGTCGACGAGACCGGCGATGGCGCGCCTCAGCGTGGTGCGCGAAACGTCCATGATTTGCGCGAGCTCCCGCTCGCCCGGCAGGACATCGGCCTGCGCGAAGCGTCCGTTGGCGATCTCCTCTTTCAGGGCCTCGCCGACGCTCGCGAACAGCGGCGCGCGTTCGGCCCTGATTGTCCGGCGCCCCTCCATCCCCGTCTCCGGCTTCGCGGACCTCTAGACAAGAGGTATACACTTGGCCCATAGAGGGCCGCAACTAGCATATGGATCGAGGGAGGAGCAGCGATTGACGTCTGAGGCCGGACGCCGATCCGCACAGACCGCCGAGGAGCGCCGGGATTCTCTGCTTTTCGCCTTGCTTGCCGGACAGGCGCGCGCAGCGCGGCCCGCAATCGGGTTCCAGCTGCGATCGCAATCGCCGCGGGCGGTCTCGACGCGGAGGCGGCGGCCGTGCTTCTCTCCGAATGCGGGGGCGACATCGGCTTGGTTCTGGCGCGCCTTCGGGCGCGCGCGAAGGTCAAGAGAGCGGGCATGAAGCCCGTCTGATCAGGAGGGTAGTATGAGAACGGGTATTGCATCGATGTGCGCCGGCGTCGCCATGATGGCGCTCATGTCCGGGCTCGCGGCGGCTCAGGCCGGGTCGCTCAAGATCGAGAGCTGGCGCAACGACGACGCCGACATCTGGAACTCGAAGATCATCCCCGCCTTCGAAAAACGCTATCCCGACATCAAGGTCGAGTTCTCGCCCACCGCGCCCACGGAATACAACGCCGCCCTCAATGCTCGGCTCGACGGCGGCACGGCGGGCGACCTGATCACTTGCCGACCGTTTGACGCTTCGCTTGCGCTATTCAAGAAGCACCAGCTCGATAGCGTCAACGACCTCAAGGGGATGGATAATTTCTCCGAGATCGCCAAGGTCGCCTGGTCGACCGACGACGGCAAGACGACTTTCTGTGTGCCTATGGCCTCGGTCATTCACGGCTTCATGTATAACGAGGACGCCTTCAAGAAGATCGGCGCCAAGCCGCCGAAGACCATGGCGGAGTTCCACGAGATCCTCGACAAGCTCAAGAAGGACGGGACCTACACGCCGATCGACATGGGCACTGCGGACCAGTGGGAAGCCGCGACCATGGGCTTCCAGAACATCGGGCCCGATTACTGGAACGGGGAGAGCGGGCGTCTCGCCCTGATCGCCGGCAAGGAGAAGTTCACCGATCCGCAATACATCGCCGTGTTCAAGGAGCTCGCCTCCTGGGCGCCCTATATGGGCAATGGCTTCCAGGCGCAGAAATATCCCGACAGCCAGAACCTGTTCTCGCTCGGCAAGGCGGCGATCTATCCGGCCGGCTCGTGGGACATCTCGACCTTCCGCAAAGACGCTCAGTTCCCGATCGGCGCGTTTCCGCCGCCGCTGCCCGCCGGCCAGACCCAATGCTACATCTCCGACCATGTCGACATCGCCATGGGGGTCAATTCGGCGTCGAAGGACAAGGAGGACGCGAAGAAGTTCCTCGAATGGCTGACAACGCCGGAATTCGCGGAAATCTACGCCAACGCCCTGCCGGGCTTCTTCCCGCTGAGCAAGGCGCAGGTCACGATCAAGGACCCGCTCGCGGCCGAGATGGTCGGCTGGCGCAAGGACTGCAAGTCGACGATCCGCAATTCCTACCAGATCCTGTCGCGCGGCACGCCGAACCTCGAGAACGAACTCTGGAACGTCTCCGCGCAGGTGATCAACGGCACGATGACGCCGGAAGCCGCCGGCAAACGTCTGCAGGACGGCCTCGACAAGTGGTACCATCCCGGCAAGTGACGGCTAAACCCTCATCCGGCGGTTTCGCCGCCACCTTCTCCCGCAAGGCGGGAGAAGGGCGCGCCCCCTCTCCTCCCCGGGCTTGACCCGGGGATCACGGGAGAAGGTGGCGCGCAGCGCCGGATGAGGGCGGCGCCACACGGAACGAACGATGGCCGAACCATTGTCCCAAGTCGTCGCTTCGATGCCGCGCGGGCGATTCCTTGCGCTGATGGCGCTGTTCCTTGGGCCGGCGGTGGCGATCTATACGCTCTTCTCGATCTATCCGCTGATCGCGACCATGGGCCTCTCGACCTATACGACTGACAGCGCCGGCGCCTATCATTTCGTCGGCTTGGCGAACTTCGTCACGCTCTTGACCGACGCGATCTGGTCGAAGCCGTTCTGGAACGCGGCGAAGAACAATTTGATCTTCTTCGCCGTGCACATGGCTGTCCAGAACCCGATCGGCATCGCGCTTGCGGGCCTGCTCAGCCTGCCTGGGCTGAAGCTGAAGAGCCTCTATCGCACGATCATTTTCCTGCCGACCATGCTCTCGGTGGTCATCGTCGGCTTTTCCTGGAACCTCATTCTTTCGCCTTTGTGGGGCGTGGCCGAGGGCGCGCTCAAGGCGGTGGGACTGGGAAGCTGGTTTGCGCCGTGGCTAGGCCTGCCGTCGACGGCGCTCATCACCCTCGCGCTCATTTCCGTCTGGCAGTTCGTCGGCATCCCGCTGATGCTGATCTATGCCGCGCTGCTCAACATCCCCGACGAGCTCGTCGATGCCGCGCGCGTCGACGGCCTCGGACATTTGCGCATCTTCCTGCACATCAAGCTGCCGCTTGTGCTGCCGACCATCGGCCTCGTGTCGATCCTCACCTTCGTGGGCAATTTCAATGCCTTCGACCTTATCTATGCGGTCAAGGGCGCGCTCGCCGGGCCGAATTTCGCCTCCGACATTCTCGGCACCTTCTTCTACCGCACCTTTTTCGGCAACCAGCTTCAGCTCGGCAATCCGACCATGGGCGCGGCGGTGGCGACGGTGATGTTCTTCATCATCCTCGTCGGCGTCTGCCTCTACTTGTTCATCGTCCAGCGCCGCATGCGGCGCTATGCGTTCTAGAGGGCTCGATGCTCAAGCAGCGCGCGGAAACTCTCGGCGTCCACGTCATCCTGATCGCCTACAGCGCGCTCGCGCTCGGGCCGATCCTGCTCGTCGTGATGAACTCGTTCAAGGCGCGCAACGCCATCTTCGGCGCGCCGCTCGCTCCGCCCAACGCGACCACCTTTTCGCTGATCGGCTACGCCAAGGTGTTCAAGGCCTCGCTGATCGGCACATATTTCGCCAATTCGCTGATCGTCACGCTCGTCAGCATGTTTCTCGTGCTCTTGTTCGGCGCGATGGCGGCCTGGGCGCTCACCGAATACAAGTTCCGCGGCTCGACGGCGCTGGCGCTGTTCCTTTCGATCGGGATCATGGTGCCGATCCGGCTGGGATCGGTCGCGATCCTGACCATGATGCGCGAGGCCGGCCTCAACGACACGTTGACCGCGCTGATCCTCGTCTATGTGGCGCAGGGGCTGCCGATGTCGATCTTCATCCTCAGCGAATTCGTGCAGCAGATTCCGAAGGACCTGCGCGACGCCGCCCGCTGCGACGGCGTGCCGGAGACGCGCATCTTCTTCGAGGTGATCGCGCCGCTCCTGCGTCCCGCGATCGCGACGGTCGCCGTGTTCACCATCGTGCCGATCTGGAACGACCTGTGGTTCCCGCTGATCCTCACGTCATCCGACTCGACTCACACCATCACGCTTGGCGTGCAGCAGTTCCTCGGCCAGTACATCACCGACTGGAACTCGGTGCTCGCCGCGCTGTCGATGGCGATTCTGCCGGTCGTGGCGATCTACGTGATCTTCTCGCGGCAATTGATCAGCGGCCTCACCGCTGGCGCGGTCAAGTAGGCGCTGGTTCATGGCCGGGCTCCACATCGACAAACTCCAGAAAAGCTACGGCGCGTCGCGCGTCTTGAGCGACATCGACCTTAGGATTGAGGACGGCGAATTCGTCGTGCTGGTCGGCCCGTCCGGCTGCGGCAAGTCGACGCTTCTGCGCATGATCGCCGGGCTCGACGCGCCGACTTCGGGCGACATTTTCATCGCCAACCGGCTTGTCAACGCGCTCGCCCCCGCCGAGCGCAGGATCGCGATGGTGTTTCAGTCCTATGCGCTCTACCCGCACATGGACGTGCGCAAGAACATGACGTTCGGGCTCAAGTTCACTGGCGTCGCCCCCGCCGAGCGCGACAAGCGCGTGGCCGAGGCCGCACGCATGCTTCGGCTCGAGGAGCTGTTCGGGCGCTATCCACGGGATCTCTCCGGCGGACAGCGACAGCGTGTCGCGATCGGCCGCGCCATCGTGCGAGAGCCCGACGTTTTCCTGTTCGACGAGCCGCTCTCGAACCTCGACGCGGCGCTGCGCGTATCGACGCGCGTCGAGATCGCGCGGCTGCACCGCCTGCTCCGCGCGACGATCGTTTATGTCACGCACGACCAGATCGAAGCGATGACGCTCGCCGACCGCATCGTCGTGATGAATGCCGGACGCGTCGAGCAGGTCGGCAAGCCGCTCGACCTTTACTACGCGCCGGCGAATCTGTTCGTGGCGGGTTTCATCGGCTCGCCGGCGATGAATTTCTTTCCTGCCGTCATCGAGCGCGTGGACGGCAGGGGGGCGCACGCCAAGGGCGCGTCGATCGCGCCGATCGTCCTGCCGGCCGGAACGCTGACGCCTGGCGCAAAGCTCACGATCGGCGTGCGGCCCGAGCATCTCGTCGTGGGGGCGGCCAGCGACTTCTCCACGACTGGTCAGGTCGAGCTTGTCGAGCAACTCGGCGAAGCGTCCTTCGCGCATATCCGCCGAGCGGACGACAAACTGATGGTGGCCGAGGTTCGCGGCCGCGACACGCCGGCCCCGGGCGAAACCGTGACGCTGTCGGCGCCGGCGCAGGACCTTCACCTGTTCGATCAGGCCGGCCGCCGCCTTTAGGGCCAAATGGGCGCCGCGGGACGGGGCGGGTCACGGCAACCGCCTTTCGCTCGATGCAAGAATTGGCTAAGAATTCACGAAAATGTGAGCAGTCCTTCGGGCCGGAATGCGGCAAATTTAACTGCAACCGCCAATTTTCGCGCCGGTCTGCGCGGGCAAGCGTTGCATCCCGCCCCCGATTTGCCATAATTCCACGACGAACGCCCGTGGCGCGGCGGGAACTGCGGCGTCCCCATCTGCGTTCGTCGTGTGTTCGGGGAATGTCTTTAAGGGGGAACCCATGCGCCGCACTCTTGTCCGCGTCGCCCTTCTGGCGGGCTTTTTGTTCAGCGCCGGCACGGCGCACGTCTTCGCCAACACTCTGGATTCGCAGTTGCAGCCGGTCGCCTCGCCGATTGCGCGCGAGACCGTCGTCTTCGACGGCAGGGAAGCGCCCGGCACCATCATCATCCGCACGGGCGAGCGGCGGTTATACCTGGTCCTGCCCGATCATCAGGCGCTGCGATACGGCGTCGGCGTCGGACGCCCCGGCTTCACCTGGGCGGGCGCAAGCCATATCGCCTATAAGCGCGAATGGCCGGACTGGACGCCGCCGGCGCAGATGCTGAGGCGCCGTCCCGATCTGCCCCGCCACATGGCAGGCGGCATCGACAACCCGCTCGGCGCCCGCGCGATGTATATCGCCGGCACGCTCTTCCGCATCCACGGCTCCAACGAACCTGACACCATCGGCCAAGCGGTCTCGTCCGGCTGCATCCGCATGACCAACGACGACGTGATCGACCTCTATGGCCGCGCCCGGGTCGGCGCGCGGGTCATCGTCACTCGTTAGACCATCGGAAACTTTCCGCGCCCGCCCCCCATTCCCATGGCGGCGGGCGCCTTCCTTTCGGGCAGTTGCGCGCCTATGTTGATGTCGATGAACGCGCTTTCGCCCTTCTCCGCGCCTCCGCTCGTCGACCCGTTCGGCCGGACCATCGCCTATGTGCGGGTGTCTGTCACCGACCGCTGCGACTATCGCTGCGTCTACTGCATGTCGGAGGACATGAACTTCCTGCCCAAGCGAGACGTTCTGTCGCTCGAGGAGCTGGACAGGCTGTGCTCGGCCTTCATCGGCCTTGGCGCGCGCAAGCTTCGCATCACCGGCGGCGAGCCGCTCGTCAGGCGAAACGTCATGTCGCTGTTCCGCAGCCTCTCGCGCCACCTTGAAAGCGGCGCGCTCGATGAAATAACGCTGACGACCAACGGTTCGCAGCTTGCTCGGTTTGCGCGCGAACTCGCACACTGCGGCGTCAAGCGCATCAACGTTTCGCTCGATACGCGGGACCCGGACAAGTTCCGCGCCGTGACGCGCTGGGGGGATCTCGGCGTCGTCCTCAAGGGGATCGACGCCGCGGTCGCGGCCGGCCTCAAGATCAAGCTAAACGCAGTGGCGCTCAAGGGATTTAACGACTGCGAGGCGCTGAGCCTGGTCGAGTGGGCGCACGCGCGCGGCTTCGACCTGACCTTCATCGAAGTGATGCCGCTTGGCGCGATGGAGCGTGATCGGGCGGATCAGTTCATGCCGCTGACAGAACTGCGCGCCGACCTCGAGCGCTCGCTCACGCTGACGCCCTCGGCCTACGCCACCGGCGGACCGGCGCGGTATTACGACGTGAGCGAAACGGGCGGGCGTCTCGGCTTCATTACGCCGCTGACGCACAATTTCTGCGAGAGCTGCAATCGCGTTCGGGTCACCTGCACCGGCACGCTCTATATGTGCCTCGGTCAGGAGGACGCCGCCGACTTGCGCGAGCCATTGCGACGCTCGGAAGCCGACGAGCCGCTGATCGAGGCGATTCGCGCGGCGATCGCGCGCAAGCCCAAGGGGCACGACTTCGTCATCGCGCGCGCCGCGGCGCCGGCGGTTCGGCGCCATATGAGCGCGACTGGCGGATGACCGGATTTTTGATGACGCCCGGACTGGCGGCGCGCTTTTTCCGGCTCTATATCTTCACATGGTAAACGGGCGGGACCTTGACTCTCCGCTCCGGAAAGGACCAGCGCTATGGGAAATGCTCGCGAACGTATCGAGAAGGTGATTTCGGAAAACCCGGTTGTGCTATTTATGAAGGGCACGCCCCAATTTCCGCAATGCGGGTTTTCCGGCCAGGTGATCCAGATTCTCGACTATCTCGGCGCGCCGGTTCACGGCGTCAATGTTCTCGAGGACGACGAAATCCGCCAGGGCGTCAAGGAATACGCGAACTGGCCAACGATTCCACAGCTTTACGTCAAGGGTGAATTCGTCGGCGGGTGCGACATCACACGCGAGATGTTCCAGTCGGGCGAACTCGCGGCGCTGCTGGCCGAAGCGGGCGTGCCATTGAAGGCGCAGGCCAAGGTCTGAACGAGTGGCGCGGGCTTGGCCCATCACGAGCGTCGGTGCCGCGGATTAGGCGCTGACGCATTATTCTGGGGATAAGGCGCGCGGGCTCAATGACCCGCTGGCGGGCGACAAGAGCCCTTTCCCGACATCAAATTGCTTTTCACGGGCAACAAAAGGCGTTGCCGCGCGTTAATTTGCGCCTCCCGGAAATGCTCCTCCGGTCCGCGTCCCTCACTAAGAGCCCGTCCGGGAACTTAACGAATTGTTGGAATCGCTTATGATTCAAGGAAGGCGGCCCGAATCGCTTGGGGGGGTCGCTGATGTGGACCAACGAAAATCGCGCTCGCTACGACCGCAGTCGGCTGCGCTATCCGAGCGATCTGACCGACGCGGAATGGGCGCATGTCGAGCCGTTCATTCCACCGGCCAAGCGCGGCGGCAACCGACGTCATGTCGATGAGCGCGAGGTCGTCAACGGCCTGATGTATGTCCTGAGCACCGGCTGCCAATGGCGCGCCGTGCCGAAGGACCTGCCGCCGCGTTCGACGCTTTACGATTACTTCGATCGCTGGAGTTGGGACGGCACGCTCGATCGCATCCACGACGCGCTCTACGTGAAGTGTCGCGAAGCGGCCGCTCGCGAGGCGAGCCCGACCGCCGCGATCATCGACAGCCAGAGCGTCAAGAGCGCGGAAAAAGGGGGACCTGCATCGATCCGGCGGGTTACGACGCCGGCAAGAAAATCATGGGCAAAAAGCGCCACATCCTCGTCGATACGCAGGGCCTGTTGATGCATGCGATCGTCCACGCCGCCGACATCCAGGACCGCGACGGCGGCGCGGCGCTGATGGCGACCTTGTTCGGCGCCTTTCCGTTCCTGACCAGGCTCTTTGCCGACGGCGGCTATCGAGGGCCGCAATTTCAGACCGCCATCGGACGAACTCTGGCGCGCGTGAAGGTCGAGATCGTCAAGCGATCGGATCAGGCCAAGGCCTTCGTCGTCCTGCCCAAGCGCTGGATCGGCGAACGCACCTTTGCCTGGCTCGGCCGCTGCCGACGGCTGGCCAAGGACTGGGAATGCCTCAACCGCAAGGCGCTCGCGTTCCTCCGCCTCGCTTCCATCCGCCTCATGCTGCGAAAACTATGCAATCCCACATGATGTTTCCGGACAGACTCTAAGCGCGCCGTCGGCTTGACGCGTCGACGCGACATTAGTCTTTAGGATTGATTGAATAATGAGCAATTGCTCGGTATAGTGACATGTTACGCACGATCGACCGCCACAAGACCGATTGTTGGACGCTTCCCATGTTTCGAAGCTACTCCTATGAATTCTACGAGATGGCTCATGCGGCCCTGGTCCCGGTTAGGGCGGTGTCGGACGCCGCGCATTTTGTTTTCCGCAATCCGTGGAACCCGCTTTCGGGCACGTATTTTGGCAAGAACATCTCCGCCGGCGCGGAGCTGTTCGAGCGGATCACGCGCCGCTACGGCAAGCCGACCTTCGGACTTGACGAGATGGAGGTCGACGGCGTCACGTATTCGGTCCTCGAGGACGTGGTCTGGAGCCGGCCGTTCTGCAATCTCCTTCGCTTCGCCCGGCCCGATTTTCCGCATAGCGACGAACAGCCGAAGCTCCTGATCGTTGCGCCGATGTCCGGCCACTACGCGACGCTGCTTCGCGGCACGGTGGAAGCGTTTCTGCCCCACTACGACGTCTATATCACCGACTGGGCGGACGCTCGGATGGTTCCGCTCGCAGCGGGGTCTTTCGATCTCGACGACTACATCGACTATGTGCGCGAGATGCTGCACCATTTGGGGCCGGGGGCGCACACGCTGGGCGTTTGCCAGCCATCGGTCCCGCTGATCGCGGCGGTCGCCCTGATGGAGGCCAACCGCGATCCCGACGCGCCGGCGAGCATGACCCTGATGGGCGGACCGATCGACGCGCGGCGCAGCCCAACCGAGGTCAATAAGCTTGCCGAGAAGCGCGGCGTCGAATGGTTCCGCCGTAATTGTCTGCACACCGTGCCGTTCCCCTATCCGGGCTTCGGACGGCTGGTGTACCCAGGGTTTCTGCAGCTTTCGGGATTCATGGCGATGAATCTCGACCGGCACGTCAACGCCCATCTCAACATGTTCAATCATCTGGTGAAGGGCGACGGCGACTCGGCCGAAAAGCACCGCGACTTCTACGACGAATATCTGGCGGTGATGGACCTGACCGCCGAATATTACATGCAGACCGTCGAGACCGTGTTCGTTCGCCACGCCCTTCCGAAGGGCGAGATGACGCATCGCGGACAGCGGGTCGACCTGACGGCGATCCGCAATTGCGGCCTGTTGGCCGTCGAGGGCGAGAAAGACGACATTTCCGGGGTTGGCCAGACCCAGGCCGCCGTCGACCTCTGCGTCAACATTCCCGAGGGGCGAAAGCTGTACCATCTCCAGTTGGAAGTCGGCCACTACGGCGTCTTCAACGGGTCGCGCTTCCGCAGGGAAATCGCGCCGCGCGTTCGCGACTTCATCGCCATGATCGACAAGATGGCCAAGCCCGCAAAGTCGAACGGCGCCGGCAAGACCAACGGCGCGGGCAAGACCAACGGCGCGGGCAAGCCGAACGGCGCGCGCAAAATCCCGGTTGACGCTTAAGCCCGATCGAACCGCGGCTAGGCCGGAGACGGGGCTCGCCCGCGTTTACCGCAATCCCGGATAGTGGATGCGCGTCGCTTGGCGACGATGATAGTCTTTGAGCCCGTTGAAGGGCTTCAAGGACTTCGGCCATGCGCGCACGGGCGGCGGTCGCGGCGGCTTTGGGACTGCTTTGCGCGGGCGCAGCGGCGCCCGCCGCCGCGGGGCGGCTCGTGGGCTATGAGTCCGGGTATCCTTCCGGCTCGATCGTTATCAGCCAGTCGGAGCGGAAGCTTTACCTCATCCTCAATTCGCGCACAGCCATTGCCTATCGCGTCGCGGTCGCGAAGCCCGGCAAGGAATGGATCGGTCCAGCGCATGTGGAGGCGAAATTCGTCGAGCCTGCATGGTCGCCGCCCGACTCCGTCAGGCGCGACCATCCCGGACTGCCGGATGTCATCCCCGGCGGGTCCGCGCACAACCCAATGGGCGCGCGGGCGATAACGCTTGACCGCGACGAGATCGCAATTCACGGGACGACGAGAGCGATGCGCGCCTCGGTCGGCACGGCCGCCTCTTACGGCTGCATCCGCATGTACGATGAGGACGTGATCGATCTCTTCGACCGCGTCGCCGTCGGCGCGCCGGTCATGATGACGCATTGAAGCCATTCCCGATCGCCAGAGGCAGGCTCTGCGTCAGACCGAGGTGAGCGTCCTGCGCGCCGCCTTCAAATGCGGGATGTCGACCATCTTGCCGTCGACCCCCAGAGTCCCAGCGCCGGGATTGGCCTCGAACGCCGCCACGATTTTGCGCGCGTGCTCGATCTCGGCCTCGGACCGCGCGTAGCCGCGATTGATCGGAGCGACCTGATCGGGGTGAATGGCCAGGCGGCCGACGAAACCGTCGCGCCGGGAGCGCCGGCAGTCGCGCTCGAGCGCGTCAGGATCGCGAAAATCAACGAACACCGTGTCGATCGGCGCGACATCCGCGGCCGCGGCGGCGAACAGGCACTGAGCCCTCGCGACCTGATAGGGAAAGGTCCACGCGCCATCCGCCTCTTTGTTGTTTGTCGCGCCGAGCGCCGCGGACAGATCCTCCGCGCCCCATGTCAGCGCGAGAAGGCGTGGATGCGCAGGCGCATAGGAGCCGAGCGCGAACATCGCGTTCGGTGTCTCGGTCGCAACGACCGCGAGCTTGACCGACCCCAGCGGCATTCCCGCTCCGCGCTCGAAAGCGTCGAGATAATGCCCGATCCGTTCGAGGTCGGCGGCGCTGTTCGCCTTGGGGACGAGGAGCGCGTCGAGGCCGGGCCGAACGATCGCGCTCATGTCGTCGAGCGCGAGGCCCGTGTCGAGCGCATTGACGCGGACGAAGAGCGACCAGGCGCGCTTGTCTTCGCGGGCGATCAGCGCCGCCGCGAACGCGCGCGCCGACGCTTTCTGCGCGGGCGCGACCGAATCCTCGAGGTCCAGGATCAGCGCATCGGCGCCGCAGGTTCTCGCGCGCTCGAACTTGCGTTCGGAATCGCCGGGGACGAACAGAAGGGATCGCAACTTCATGCCGGTTTCCGTGGCGCGCTAAAAGGTGGCGGGCGGATAGCATCATACCAGCAATCATACAGTTTGATCGACGCTCAGCCCCATCCTGCGCATTCGGATGTCAATTACGGTTTGAGCCAGGGCTATGCGTTGAGGCCATGCGTCGGGATGCCGTCCGGTTCAGGGGCGAGTCCCGAGGCGGGCCGCGCTGGACTTGGATTCCCTAGGATTTCCTTGTATTTTCTTGGATTGTCTTGGATTTCCTTGCCCACGCGGGGTTGGAAAAGCTTGGATTTCCTTGGATTCTCTCGTCCGAAACGAGCCTTTTCAATGGGTTACAAGGGATTTTCGCGAAAATTTTTCCTCTCCCCCTCCTGCTCGATCCGCGGCGCCCTTTCGAGCTTGGCCCCGAGTCGGGCTCCGAGCTTTCATGTATCCGGAAAAGACGTTTCGCGGGTCATTCAGAAACCTTAGCACGCCATTCGATTTTTCGGAAGCAAATGTCGGGCGCTTATAGCGTTGGCTGTTGGTGCGCGCATTCCTTTCTGTTTTTTGTCATGGCCGGGCTCGTCCCGGCCATCCACGCGGCGCCGCGCCATTAATGCCTGAGTTCAGCATCCGCTGATTTCCGTGTCTTATCGGAGCGCGTGGTGTTCTCGGGGATGGCCGGGTCAAGCCCGGCCATGACGCGGAAAACACGAAAGGTCGTTACGACCAGTCCTGCCAACCCAACGCGATGAGCGCCAAATGTCGAGACCCGATTTGTTAACCAGATGAAATATGTGGAATATTCGTGAGCCGCGGCCAGCCACCGCCCCGCGCGTCATCGCGGGACGGCGCCTGTCGTCACCGTATAGGTGGGATTGTGCACAAACCGCACGGTTTGCGGCTTGGGGTGGGGCCCCACGGCGCTGACGAGATACACAAGCAGCCAGAGAGCGACAATCGTGGCGAGCACGATCGTCAGCGGGATCAGGCTGCGATCGTCGGTCAGATATCCGCGGTAGTATGCCGCGTGCTTCTCGATCCCGTTCATCACGGTCTCCATAACGATGCACCCCTCATGACGTATTCAATCGGGACTCCTTGCAAGGAGACGCCCTTACCAGGCGGGCGAGGTTAGATCATGCCTCGTCCAGCGACGCTGTGACGCGCATCACAATGCAGACTACGCCAACGATTGTTGACAGCCGACCAGATTACACGGCGGCGCCGGCGCGTCTCTTGCTTCTCGCGACAAGCCGATGATCTCGACTGTTCTCTTCGACATGAACGATGTGCTCTGCCGTTACCACCGGCAGGCGCGCGTTGAGCATCTCGCCCGCGTCTGCGGAAGGTCGCCCGCCTTCGTCGACCAGGCGATCTGGGGATCGGGCTACGAGGATCTCGGCGATTGCGGCGATATGGACGCCGACGCCTACCTCAGGGGCTTCGGAGAACGCCTCGGATGCGCATTGCCTGCGCGGGACTGGGCGGCGGCGCTGCGGGCGGCGGTGACGCCGATGCCGGAGACGCTTGCGCTTGCCGCCTCGGTCGGCCGCAAGCCCCGGGTCGCCGTCCTGACCAACAACAATCTGATGGTCAAGCGCACGATCGCTGGCGTCTTTCCGGAGCTTCAGGCGGTCTTCGGCGAGCATATCTACGTTTCGGCGGAATTTCGCGCCCGTAAGCCGGCCCCGGAGGCCTATCTCGGCTGCCTCGCGCGACTAGGCGCGGCGCCGAACGAAACGCTGTTCGTCGACGACAGCGGAAAAAACGTCGAGGGCGCACTCTCCGCAGGTCTGCGCGCGCATCTCTATCGCAGCGCCGCCGCGCTGGCCGATGAATTGAGAAAAGAGGGCGTCATCTGAGACGGCTATCGTGGCTTTCGTCAACTCGATAAGTAGACTAATATCAGCCCAGCTCATTTAGACGGTCGCCCGCCATGAATTCGCTCGCCCCCGTCCAACCGCCGCAGAGCGATTGGAACCCCAGCCTCTACATGAAGTTCGAGGGCGAGCGGATGGTCGCCGCACGCGATCTTCTTTCGCGCGTGCCGCTCGCCTCCGCGCGCGTAATCTACGATCTGGGCTGCGGGCCGGGCAACAGCGCCGAGCTCCTGTCACGCCGCTTCCCCCCTGCCGCGATCACCGGGCTGGACACGTCCGAGGCGATGATCGCTCACGCGCGGGCGCGCGCGCCGAACGCCCAATTCGTGAAGCAGGACATCGCTGACTGGACGCCCGAGGAGCGCCCCGACCTCATCTTCAGCAATTCGGCGCTGCACTTCCTGCCCGACCACCACAGGCTTTTCCCTCGCCTCGCGGCGATGCTCGCCCCCGGCGGCGCGATCGCGGCGCAGATGCCCTCGACCGCCCGCGAATCCTCGCATGCCCTCATGCGCATGGTCGCAGCCGAGGGACCCTGGTCGTCGCGGCTCGTGCCGGTCGCCAAGACCCAGCCGCTGATCGCCGACTTCGAAGACTATTACGAGTGGCTGCGTCCGCTCTCGGCGCGGATCGACCTCTGGATGACGACTTACGTCCACGCCCTCGACGGGCCCGAGGGGATCTCCGATTGGTTCGAGGGCTCGACCTTGCAGCCGTTTCTCGAGAGGCTCACGGACGACGAGCGCTGCGCGTTCCTCGCCCGCTACCGCGAAGGACTCCGCAAGGCCTATCCGGCGCAGTCGGACGGCAAGGTGCTGTTCGCCTATCCGCGCCTCTTCATCGTCGCGATCCGAAGCTGACCCTTCGTCCCTTCGACCGCGCCCGCGCGTGCGATCCGGCGGGCCGCGTAGCGCGACGCTGGGGGAATTGCTATAGGGCTCTGCCGGCGCGTTCGGCCGATTGGAGGGGAAGTCCGATGAGCGATCTCGTTTTCATTGTGTTCGACAGCGAAGCGAAGGCCGAAGAGGTCAGAAACAAGGTGCTCGACATGCAGCGCGAGTATCTGATCAACGTCGAGGACGCGGTGATCGCAACCCGCGACGAGCACGGCCGCGTGCACCTGAACCAGCTCGTGAACACGACCGCCACCGGCGCGGTCTCGGGCGCGTTGTGGGGCACGCTGATCGGCTGGATCTTCCTTATGCCCGTGGTGGGCGCGGCGGTCGGAGCGGCCTCCGGCGCGCTCGGCGGCGCCCTGACCGATGTCGGTATCAATGACGACCAGATGCGCCGGGACGCGCAGGCCGCGCTGACGCCTGGAACGGCGGGCCTCTTCCTTCTCATCCGCAAGATGACGACGGACAAGGTTCTCGAGGACCTGAAGGGCGTCGGCGGTACCGTGATCCGCACCTCCTTCGATCATGCCAAGGAAGAGGCGCTGAAGGCGGCGCTCGCGGCTCCCGCGCCGGCGGAGCCGCCGAAAGCCTCCTAAGGGCTTCGAGGGCGCGCGGCGGCTCGCACCCGGCGCGGCGGCCCAATCGACGCGTCGCCGCACGACGAAAGAGACGACATGGCCGCCGAGCCCCAGCCAGCAATCACCGAGACGCCCCCGCGGCGCGCCTGGATGGGACTCCTGGACGATCTTCCGTATGTGGCGATTATCGTTCTCGGCCTCGTTGGGATCAGCTGGACCAGCATCGCCCCCAACTCGACGACAAAGTACTGGGCTGTCCTGACCCCGGTTTACGCCGTCATCTGCATCGGCGCCGGGTGGCGGCGCGCGCCGGGCGGAGAGCGGCTCGCGATGGCGGTGATACAGGTCCTCCAATGGGCGGCGGTGCTGATCGCGATGTATCTGATCTCCGTCGCCGACGCCCGGGCCGTACTCAATTCCAATGCGACCGGCCTCATGCAGCTTACGCTGATCGCGCTCGGGCTTTTCGTCTCCGGCCTCAATCTGCGCTCCTGGAAGCTGTGCCTGACAGGCGCTTTTCTTGCTGTCGCGGTGCCGATCGTCGCCTGGGTCGAGCAGGCCGCGCTGCTCTTGCTCTTGATCGGCGTCGCCCTGATTGCGCTCCTCGTCCTCTACTGGTGGATGTCTTCCCGGAGGCGCAGCAGGGCGACGTGAGCTTGAGCGGGCTCACCTCCCCCTGGACAGAAGCGGCGCGGGCTGCTTTCGACAAAAACCCGTCGCACGGGCGCCAAAATCTTTGCACACCTTAGTCGCGCGTCACCCGCTGAGGGGGCGCTCCGCTCAGAGGCATGGAAAAATCTTAATGCCGCGGTCAAAGGCCGGATAGGCGCGCTGGCGCATTTTCTGGCCTGCATCGACCGCTTAGAAGCGGCCACGGAGGAGATTCAACAAAACGGGAAAGGACCAATGACCCAGCTCAATCTCACCAATCCTCGTCGCAACCGCAATCGCATTCTGGCCTCCGCAGCCGCCCTGTCGCTGATCGCGGCGGGAGCGCTCGGCGAAGGCGCCTTGACGGCTCCGCATCCCGCGACGGCCGCCCCCGTCGTGACGTCCGACCTGCAAGCGCAGCCGATGCCGTCGTTCGCGTCGCTGATCGCGCGGGTCAAGCCGGCGGTCGTCTCGGTCAAAGTCAAGATCGTGAAAGACACGTCCAGCAACCTGCCGCCGCAAATCCAGCAGTTCTTCAGACAGTTCGGAGGGCAGGATGGCCTGGGCGCGAGCCCGCCAGGCCCGATCATCGGCGAAGGATCCGGTTTCTTTGTTTCGTCCGACGGCTATATCGTCACCAACAATCACGTCGTGCAGAATTCCAAGTCAGTGACCATCACGATGGACGACGGCAAGGTTCTTGACGCCAAGGTGATCGGAACCGATCCGAAGACCGATCTCGCGCTCCTCAAGGTCGAACAGCCGGGCGATTATCCGTATGTGTCCTTCGCCACCGAGCAGCCGAAGATCGGCGACTGGGTCGTGGCGATCGGCAACCCCTACGGGCTTGGCGGCACCGTGACCGCCGGCATCATTTCCGCCAAGGGGCGGGACATCGGCGATGGACCCTATGACCAATTCCTGCAGATCGACGCGCCGATCAACAAGGGCAACTCCGGCGGGCCGACGTTCAACATGCAAGGTCAGGTCGTTGGCGTGAACACCGCGATCTATTCTCCGTCCGGCGGCAGCGTCGGCATCGGCTTCGACATCCCGGCGACCACGGTCGACAAGGTGATCACCGAGCTCGAGCATGGCGGCGTCGTCGAACGCGGCTATCTCGGTGTGGAGATCCAGCCGGTGACCGCCGACATCGCAGAAGGCCTTGGGCTCAAGTCGGCCACGGGAGCGATTGTCGACCAAACCATGCCAGGAACGCCGGCGGCCGAAGCGGGCCTGAAGCCGGGCGACGTGATCACCGCGGTGAACGGCAAGCCGATCAAGGACGCCGGGGAGCTGACCGTGCAAATCGGCTCGATGAAGCCCGGCGACAGGGTCCAGTTGTCCTACCTGCGCAACGGCGCCGAGAAGACGGCCGAAGCAACGCTCGCGCAGCAGAAGACGGCCACGCTCGCGAGCGCGGAGACCCCTCAGAACGAGGGCGCCCCGGCGCTGGGGCTGCGGCTTGCTCCGGCGTCGCATGCGGAAGGTAAGAACAGCAAGGGCGTCGCCATCGTCGGCGTCGATCCGAACGGCGAAGCGGCCTCGAAGGGGCTCCAGGCCGGCGACGTGATCCTCGATGTCGGCGGCAAGCCCGTGTCGACGCCGAGCGACGTGAAGGCCGACATCTCCGCCGCGCGACAAGATGGCGGCAAGGCCGTGTTGATGCGCGTCCAGACCGCCAACGGCGACCGTTTCATCGCCTTCGCGTTCCCCAAGGCGTGAACGCGACGACACGGGCCAAGTTGCTAAGTTGACGGGGTTCGGGGCCCACGCGAAACCCGCGTGGGCCTCGCCGCGTTATGCGAGGGCGGGATGCGAGGGCGGGTCGGCGGCGAACTGGCCCGCGCGGCTCGGGCGGTCGCCTTCCACCCGGAAAAGCGAGGAGGGAGATGCGCGTTCGACCACGGTCGGCGCTTGTTTTGGCTATTGTCGCTCTCGCCGCCGCCGCGGCGGCTGACTACGGCTGGCGTCGGTCGCCCAGCGTCGCAGAAGCGCAGCGGCCCGCCGAGGCCGCTGTTCCGGTCGAGGTGGCCACAGTCGTCCGCAAGGATGTTCCCATAATCATCCAGGCGCTTGGCACGGTTCAGCCGATCGAGACCGTCAACATCCAGTCCCGCGTCAACGGTCAGATCATGCAGGCCTTCTTTACCCAGGGACAGATGGTGAAGAAGGGCGATCCGCTGTTTCTCATCGATCCCCGCCCGTATCAGGCGGCGCTCGATCAGGCCCAGGCGCAGCTCGCGCACAACCAGGCCCTGCTCGCCGAGCACAGGACCGACCTCGCCCGATATCAAAAACTCGTGAAGGAAAACTCGATCGCCAGCCAGCAGGCGGAGGACCAAGCCTACGTCGTCCAGCAGGATGAGGGCACTGTGAAGCTCGATGAGGCCAACGTCGATACCGCCAAGCTCAATCTCGACTACGCCCACATCGACGCGCCCGCCGCCGGGCTGACCGGCGAAATGCTGGTCGATCCGGGCAACTACGTGCAGGCCGGCGGGGCAGCCACGGGCGCGGGAACCTCGGGCGCGGGAGCCACGGGAGCCGCGGCCGCGGGAGCTGGGGGCGCGGGAGCCGGGGGCGCGGAAACGCTGGTCACCATCACCCAGATCTCGCCGATCTACGTCACCTTCCCGATCCCGCAAAGCCAGCTGGACGAGGTCCGCGCCGCCCAGGCCAAGGCGCCGCTCGATGTGCGCGCCCTGTCCCAGGAAGGGAAGACCTTCGGCGAAGGAAAGCTCACCTTCATCAACAATCAGGTCGTCACGACGACCGGCACCGTCGCCCTCTACGCGACATTCCACAACGACAATGAAGCGCTCTGGCCGGGGGCGTTCGTCACCGTCGACCTTGTGGTCGGGGTGCGCGAGAACGCCCTCACCGCTCCCGTCGGGAGCGTCATGTCGGGTCCCCAGGGCGACTACGTCTACACGCTCTCGGCCGACAATGTCGCCCATCGCGTGCCCGTGCTGGTTGTCGCCCACCAGAATGGGTTGGCCGTGTTTACGAAAGGCGTCTCGCCGGGCGAGCGCGTCGTCATCAACGGGCAGTACAATCTCGCCAATGGCGTGAAGGTCGCGATCGAACCGCCCAAGGCGACCGCGAGCGCGGCGCCGACCGCGAGCGCGGCGCCATGAACATTTCGGAAGTCTTCATCCGCCGCCCGATCGCGACCGCGCTGATGACGGCGGGACTCTTCGCTTTCGGCGCGGTCTGCTTCAACCTCTTGCCGGTCGCTGCGTTGCCCAACGTCGAGTTCCCGACAATCTCGGTGTCGGCCCAGCTCCCGGGCGCGAGCCCCACCGTGATGGCCTCGACCGTGGCGACGCCGCTCGAAGACCAGTTCACCGCTATTCCCGGGCTCGCCTCGATGACCTCGACCAGCGGGCTCGGCTCGACATCGATCACGCTGCAGTTCGACTTGAGCACAAGCATCACTGCCGATGCCGGATACGTGGAGCAGGCGATCCAGGCTGCGAGCGCTTTACTGCCCAAGAATTTTCCGACCCCGCCGACCTACAGGGTGGCCAATCCGGCCAACGCGCCGATTCTCATCTACGCGGTTCATTCCGACGCCTATCCGGTCCAGGAGCTCGATCAGTACGCGAACATCCTTATCGGCCAGTCGCTCTCGCGGGTGAGCGGCGTCGGCCAGGTGGTCATCGCCGGGCAGGCTGAGCCGGCCGTGCAGGTGCGACTCAATCCCGACGCGCTCGCGGCGAAAGGACTGGGGTTCGCGCAGGTCAGCGCCGCGCTGACCAGCGAGAGCGCTCTCCAGCCGACGGGCAATCTCGAAGGCCGCCACTTGCAGTTTCCGCTCGACGTCAATCAGCAGCTGACCAACGCCGCCCAGTTCCGCAAGGTGATCGTGGCCTACAGCAACGGCGCGCCGGTCGAGCTCAAGGACATCGCGACCGTGGTCGACGGGCCGCAAAAGCCCCGCACCGGCGCCTGGTTCGGGACCAAGCGGGCCGAGGTTCTGTTGGTCTTCAAGGCGCCCGGCGCCAACACGCTCGATGTCGTCGACAAGGTCAAGGCGATGATGCCTGAGCTCGAAAGGTCGATCCCGCACACGGTGCACGTCGAGCTCGTCGCCGACCGCTCCCTCTCGATCCGCGCCTCCGTCTCGGACGTCGAGTTCACTCTCGGGCTGGCGATGGCGCTCGTCGTCATGGTGATCTTCCTTTTCCTGCGCAAGTTCTGGGCGACCGTGATCCCGAGCATCACCTTGCCGATCGTGATCGTCGCGACATTCGCGGGGATGTATCTGCTCAGCTACAGCATCGACAATCTGTCGCTCATGGCGCTCACGATCGCCATCGGGTTCCTTGTCGACGACGCGATCGTGATGATCGAGAACATCGTCCGCCATATCGAGGCGGGGAAGCCGCCCCTGCAAGCCGCCCTCGACGGCGCGGGCGAGATCGGCTTCACCATTCTCTCCATCACGCTGTCGCTGGCGGCGGTCTTTATTCCGGTCCTCTTCATGTCGGGCGTTGTCGGACTGCTTTTCCACGAATTCGGAATGGTGACGATTCTCGCGATATTCATCTCCGGCTTCGTGTCGCTGACCCTGACGCCGATGATGTGCGCGCAGTTTTTGACCCGCGAGAGCGGCGAGCAGGGCCGCGTCAGCCGCTGGCTCGAGCGCGGTTTCGACCGCATGCGCGACCTGTATGACCGAGGGCTCATCTGGGCCCTGCGGCACGAGTTTCTGATGCTGCTCGTCACCGTCGCGCTGATGGCCGGAACGGTGTTCCTTTACGTCGTGATCCCGAAGGGGTTCTTACCCGAACAGGACACCGGCATCTTTATCGGCGTGGCGCAGGCGCGCGAGGACACCTCCTTCGACGCGATGTCGAAAATCGAGAATGAATGTGCCGCCATCATCCTCAAGGATCCTGCCGTCGCAGGCATCGTCGGCTTCGCCGGCGCGACCGGAGGCAACCCCAGCGAGAGCACGGCGCGCATGTTCGCCCAGCTGAAGCCGTTCAAACAGCGGCCGTCGGTGCAGGAGGTTATGGCGCGGCTCAGGCCCGAGCTCGCCAAGGTGGTTGGCGTTAAGTTCTACATGCAGTCCGTGCCGGACATCAGAATCGGCGGCCGGCTCGAGCAGGCGGAATACCAGTATACGCTGACCGACACGAGCACGGACGAGCTCAATCACTGGGCCCCGATTTTGCTCGCAAAGCTCGAGGGCATGAAAATCCTGTCCGACGTCGCCTCGGACCAGCAGATCCACTCGCCCCATGTCGTCGTCGAGGTCGATCGGGATCGGGCTTCGAGCCTCAATGTGCCGATCACCAGCATCACCGCGGCGCTCCAGGACGCCTTCGGGCAGGCGCAGATCGCGAATATCTATTTGCCGACCCAACAGGCGTATGTGATCCTCGAGGTCGCGAGGAAATTTCAATCCGGGCCAGAGGCCCTGTCGAGCATCTACGTCACGAAAGCGACGGGCGGGCAGGTCCCGCTGTCAGCGGTCACGCACGAGACGCGCAAGGTCGAGCCGCTGACCATCGACCATCAGGGCGTCTTTCCGTCAGTGACGCTGTCGTTCAACCTGGCGAAAGGCGCATCGCTGAGTCAGGCGGTCGACGCCATCACCGCGGCGAGGGCGAGCCTCGGCGCGCCGGCGACCCTGGTCGGGCAGTTCGAGGGCACGGCGCAGGCGTTCCAGGCTTCGCTCGTCACCATGCCGCTCCTGGTCATGGCGGCGATCGTGGTGATCTACATCATCATGGGCATGCTCTACGAGAGCTTCATCCACCCAGTCACCATTCTCTCCGCCCTGCCTGCGGCCGGAGTGGGCGCGCTCCTGATCCTGATCGCGACACGCCATGATCTGACCCTGATCGCGCTCATCGGCGTCCTCCTGTTGATCGGCATCGTCAAGAAGAACGCGATCATGATGATCGATTTCGCCCTGGTCGCCGAGCGGGAGGGGCATATGAGCCCGGCCGACGCGGTTCACCACGCCTGCCTGCAGCGCTTCCGCCCGATCATGATGACCACGTTCTCCGCGTTTATCGTGGCCCTGCCGCTCGCCCTCGAAACCGGCGCGGGCGCGGAGCTGCGCAGGCCGCTCGGGATCGCGATCGTCGGCGGTCTGCTCGTGTCCCAGTGGCTGACGCTCTACACGACGCCGATCGTCTATATCTACCTCGACCGGCTCAACACATGGATCATCGGGGGCCGGCCCCGCCTGCCGTCTCTGGCGCGGCGCGCGACCTGATCCGCTTCCCAGTCTGCTTTGCCGGTCTTCTTGCCGATCTGCTTTGTGTCGTCCGGCGCCTCTCGACGGGATGCGAAAGGGACGCCAAGATGCATCGAAACGCGGTCTTCGTTATCGGCGTTCGAATTGAGGAGGAGGGCGCACTCTTATGGCCAATCACCCGGCCCTCGTCGCAGGCCGAGCGGCAGTCATCACCGGCGCCGCCGGCGGCATCGGTTTCGCCGCTGCGACCAAGTTCGCACGCCTCGGCATGAGAGTCTTCCTGGCCGACGCGAACGCTGATGCGCTGCGGGCGGCTCACGACAAGCTTTCGGATCTGACCGGGCGGCCGCAGGACGTTCTTTCCTCCGTGATCGACGTCAGCCATGCTGGGGACGTCGAACGCCTGAAGGGCGACGCGTTCGACGCGTTCGGCGACGTCGCCGTTCTCATGAACAACGCAGGGATCGGCGGCGGGGGCGGCGTGCTTGGCGATCCCGCGAAATGGCGGCGCGTCATCGAGGTCAATCTCTGGGGCGTCGTCAATGGGATGCAGGCGTTCGCCCCCGCGATGATCGGACAGGGGACGCCCGCGGCGATCGTCAACACGGGTTCGAAGCAGGGCATCACATGTCCGCCTGGGGACGCGGCCTACAACGTGTCCAAAGCGGGCGTGAAGGTGGCGACCGAAGCGCTCGCGCATGAACTTCGCAACATCGATGGCTGCCAGGTCACCGCCCATCTTCTGATCCCCGGATTCACCTTCACCGGCATCGCTGCGGCCATGGACCGGCCGAAGCCCGCGGCCGCCTGGACTCCGGACCAGGTCGCGGATTTCCTCGTCGACGCCATGGCCGCGGGCGACTTCTATATCCTGTGCCCGGACAACGAAGTGACGCGGGAAATCGACGCGCGTCGAATCGAATGGGCGGCGCATGACATCATCGACAACCGGCCGGCGCTGTCGCGCTGGCATCCCGACTACAAGGACGTTTTCGCCGCGTTCATGAGGGCTTGAAGCGCCGCCAGTTCCGAGGGGTTCTGCGAAAAATGAGCGCCACGCAAGAGACCTTTAAGCAGAAGGCGGCCGAGCACGCGGTCGGCTTCGTTCGCAGCGGCATGATCGTCGGGCTCGGCACAGGCTCGACCGCCATCTTCGCCACGCGCCGCATCGCCGATCTCCTGCGCGAGAAAATTCTGCATGACGTCATCGGCTATGCGACCTCGATCGCCGTCTGGAAGGAGGCGGAGGCGTTGGGCATCCCCATGCTTGCCGAAGACATGCCCAAAACAATCGACCTCACGATCGACGGCGCCGACGAGGTCGATCCGAAGCTCAACCTGATCAAGGGAGGCGGGGGCGCGATGCTGCGCGAAAAGATCGTCGCCGAGGCGAGCGCACGCGAAATCATCGCGGTCGATGAAAGCAAGCTGTCGCCGCAGCTCGGAACGCGCTGGGCGGTCCCGGTTGAGGTCCTGGCTTATGGCTGGCGCTCGCAAGCGCGCTACATCGCCTCGCTCGGCGCCAAACCCGAGCTGCGGCTCGGCCCGGACGGGTCGCCAGTGCGGACCGATCAGGACAATTTCGTCCTCGACTGCCGCTTCGGCCCGATCGCCGACCCCGCCGCGCTCGCAGCGAGGCTCTCGCCGCGCGCCGGCGTGGTGGGCCACGGCCTCTTCCTGGGTCTCGCCCATGACGTCATCGTCGCCGGCGCCGACGGCCTGCGCCACCTGCGCCGCGGGCAGGAATGAATGCGCGAGCGAAGGCGCCGCGGCGTCAGTCGAACTCGTGCGCGGCCATTCGTTCCGGCGCATCGCGCGGCGCGGCGCGCAGATATTGCGCCGGCCAGGACATGGCCTGCCCCAGTTCGCGCGCGGCGCGCAGCGGCCAATAGGGATCGCGCAAGAGTTCGCGCGCGAGCAGCACGATATCGGCCTCGCCGTTGCGAACGATCTGATCCGCCTGGGCCGGGTCGGTGATCATGCCGACGGCGGCGGTCGCAATCCCCGCATCCCGGCGAACGCGCTGCGAGAACGGGACCTGATAGCCGGGGCCGACGGGAATCTTGGCGTTCTCGACATTTCCGCCCGACGAGCAGTCGATGGCGTCGACGCCGAGATCCTTCAGGCGCCGTGAAAGCTCGATCGTCTGCTCGAGGTCCCAGCCGCCGTCCGTCCAGTCGGTCGCGGAAATGCGGACGATGAGCGGACAGTGATCGGGCAGGACGCCTCGGATCGACGTCACGCAATCGCGCAGAAAGCGGGTGCGGTTGTCGAACGAGCCGCCATAGGCGTCGGTGCGGCGGTTGCTGAGCGGGGAGAGAAATTGGTGGACGAGATAGCCGTGCGCGGCGTGAACTTCGATCGTGCGGAATCCGGCGTCGTAGGCGCGTTTCGCCGCGGTCGCGAACGCCTGCTGCAGCGCCTGAATGCGCTCGACGCTCAGTTCCTCCGGCGTCGCGTAGCCCTTGCCGAACGAAATCGGGCTCGGCGCGACGGTCCGCCATCCGCCTTGCGCCTCGGCAACGCTGCCCTGCCCCGACCAGGGCCGATAGACGCTCGCCTTTCGGCCGGCGTGGGCGAGTTGAACGCCGGGCACGGCGCCCTCGCCCTTGATGAAGCGGGCGATCCGCTCCAGGGGCTCGAAATGTTTGTCGCTCCAGACGCCGAGGTCCTCCGGCGAGATCCGCCCTTCGGGCGAAACCGCCGCCGCTTCGGTGAAGACCAGGGCCGCGCCGCCGACCGCGCGGGCGGAAAGGTGGGCGAAATGCCAATCGTTGGCGAAACCGTCCTCGCAGGAATATTGGCACATCGGGGATACGCCGATGCGGTTGGCGAACGTGACGTCGCGCAGCCTGAATTCGCTGAACAAATTGCCCATCTTTCGCCCTTTCCCGTCATGAGGCGAGGCCGGTCCGCGAGGGGACGGCCCCGTGAATCCCTGATCCGCAGAACCCATATGCGGCGTGAGAACCCAATGTTCAAACCGGATTCGCGACGGGCATGGAAGAGATCGAGCGGCTCGAGCTTCAAATCGACGAGCTACGTGACGCAATCGCCCGCAGCCGCAGGCTCATGCGGGCCGGTCGAGCCTCAGCCGTGATCGGACCGGCGTTGCTTGTCTGCCTCATGCTTGGCGTGCTCGACTTCACGCCGGTCCGGATGATCGTCGGCATCGCGCTCGCAATCGGCGGGGTGGTGCTGATGGGCAGCAGCAGAGCCAGCACTGAGGAACTGGAGCGTTCATTGAAACGAACGGAGGACGAGCGGAGCGCGGCGATCGACGGCCTCGAACTCTTGCCCGTCGGCGACCGGCGTTCCGCCGGCGCACTCCCAGACTTCAATCGCAAGCCGTCGGTGTGATTGGAGCGGGCGAAGGGAATCGAACCCTCGTATGAAGCTTGGGAAGCTTCCGTTCTACCATTGAACTACGCCCGCGCATCGCTGGCCTTGGGCGAAACCGATGCACCCCGCCAGGGCGACACACCACGCCCCCGCACCGCAGCGGCTTCAGCCAGCGATGGCCGGAAAGGCCGTCCCTGTCCTCTCTCAGCAAATCCGTCACGCGCCCCCGAGGTGGGTCGACGATGCGTCTTCCACGCACTCCGCGGCGAATGCCCACGGAATGCAGTTCGACGCGGTCGCGGCCGCCTCCGAGGCGCCTGAATTGAACTGATAATGGCTCGCTCGCGAGAGATCAACCGCCTTTCTCGCCGACTTCGGCCAAGGCCGCTCTGAGGGCCTCCGGCAGCCTGCGGCAAGCGAACCGCCTTTTCCCCTTCGGCCGAATTTCGACTATAGGCGGGGCGCTTCATCACGCGAGAGACCCTTCCATGAACGCCCCCCGCCCCTTCGACGACATTCGCGCGCTCATCCTCAAAATGCCGAAGGCGGACGAAGCCGCCATCGCCGGGGCGCGCGAGCGCGAGGGGCAACTCACGAAACCCGCCGGTTCGCTCGGGCGGCTCGAGGAAATTTCCGCCTTCATGGCGGGTTGGCAGGGCTCGGCGCGGCCGCATGTCGATCATCCGCTGGTCGCGGTGTTTGCCGGCAATCACGGGGTCGTCGCGCAGGGCGTCTCGCCCTTTCCGCAGTCGGTGACGCAGGCCATGGTCGCGAATTTCACCTCGGGCGGCGCGGCGATCAACCAGATCTGCAAGGCGTTCGACATCTCGCTCAAGGTCTACGAGCTCGCGCTGGAGAAGCCGACCGGCGACATCACGCAAGAGGCAGCCATGGACGAGCGGACCTGCGCGGGAACGATCGCCTTCGGCATGGAGGCGCTCGCCCCCGGGCCGGACCTCTTGGCGCTCGGCGAAATGGGCATCGGCAACACGACCGCGGCGGCGGCGATCTACCATGCCCTCTACGGCGGCGAGCCGGAGCATTGGGTCGGCCGCGGCACCGGCGTCGACGAAGCGGGCTTGAAGCGCAAGGCGGACGCGGTCAAGCGGGCGGTTGCGCGCCACAAGGCGCATCTCTCCGATCCGCTCGAAGCGCTGGCCCGGCTCGGCGGGCGGGAGATCGCCGCCATGGCCGGCGCGATCCTCGCCGCGCGCCTCCAGCGCACGCCGGTTCTGCTCGACGGCTTCGTCGTCTGCTCGGCGGCGGCGGTGCTGCACGCGCTGGACAAAACTGCGCTCGATCATTGCCTCGCGGGCCACGTCTCGTCCGAACGCGCGCATGGCGAGGTCCTGAAGCGGCTCGGCAAGAGGCCGCTCCTCGATCTCGACATGCGGCTCGGCGAGGGTTCCGGCGCGGCGCTCGCGGTCGCTGTCGTCAAGGCGGCCGTCGCCTGCCACGACGGCATGGCGACGTTCGCCGAGGCCGGGGTGGCGGGGAAGGAGGGCTGACGCGGTGAGCCAGAAGCGATGGAGCGCGGTGGACGCCTATTTCAGCGACACGATCATCGGACGGGACAGCGTCCTCGAAGCGGCGCTGGCCGCCAACGACGCCGCGGGCCTGCCGCAGATCGACGTCTCGCCTCCGCAGGGCAAGCTGCTGCATCTCATGGCGCGGCTCGCCGGCGCGCGCAAGGCCCTCGAGATCGGCGCGCTCGGCGGCTATTCCACGATCTGGATCGCTCGCGCCCTGCCGCGCGACGGCCTCATCGTGACGCTCGAGGCGGACGAGAAACATGCGGCGGTCGCGCGGGCCAACGTCGCCCGCGCCGGGCTTGCCGACAGAGTCGACCTGCGTGTCGGCCCTGCGCTGGACACGCTCCCGAAGATCGAGGCGGAAGGGCTCGGACCGTTCGATTTCGTCTTCATCGACGCCGACAAATCCAACAACGCAAACTACCTCAGCTGGGCGCTGCGACTGTCGCGGCCGGGGACCGTGATCATTGTCGACAATGTCGTGCGAGACGGTCGGATCGCCGACGCGTCAAGCAAGGACACTGACGTCGTTGGCACGCGCCGCATGTTCGAGATGATGGCGCGCGAGCCGCGCCTTGAAGCAACCGCCATCCAGACGGTCGGCGCCAAGGGGTGGGACGGCTTCGCGCTGGCGATCGTGGAGTGAGGGCGCATCGCGGTCGCCGGCGCGTCAGTCCAGATTCCCGCATGCGCGGGAATGACAAATCAGCCTTTTCCCTCGCCGATCAGCGTCGCGATCCGCATGAGCGCCAGCGTGTAGCCCTCAGTGCCGCAGCCGACGATGATTCCCGAGGCGACGCCCGACACGTAGGAGTGATGGCGGAAGTCCTCGCGCTTGTGGACGTTGGAAATATGCACCTCGATGATCGGCCCTTCGAAGGCGTGGAGCGCGTCGCGGACCGCGACCGACGTATGGGTGAAGGCGGCAGGATTGATGACGATGCCGGCGGCGCGCTCGCGGGCCCCATGAATCCAGTCGATGATCTCATATTCGCGGTTGCTCTGATGGAACTCGATTTCGAGCCCGAGCTCGGCGCCGACGCGGCGGCAGTCCGCTTCGACGTCGGCCAGCGTTTCGCGGCCGTAAATCTCGGGCTCACGCTCGCCGAGCAGGTTGAGATTGGGGCCGTTGAGGACGACGACGATGCGGCTCACGTGGCTTTCCCCTAATAATAATACACGATGATCACCATCCGCCTGACGAGCAGCGGCATCGGCGGCTCGCGGTCGGCGCCGATGGCGATCGCCCGCCGGTCAAGGCCAATGTCGGCGGCGGCGATCCCGTCACGCTCGAGCTCGCTTGCGACAGCCGCCGCGCGCTGATCGAGAATTGGGATTCGGCGCGCCGGGTCTGTAGGCAAACCGATGACGCCGCCGATCACGATCAAGGTCACCATGCGCGGCGCGGCGCCGGCCACGGCGTCGGCGACCACGAGCCGCCCGCGCTGCGACAGCGCCGTTCCGCGCCATTCTTTATGCGACAGGTAGAAGGTCTTGAACTCCGGCGCCAGCGCGCAAGCAGCCAGGAGGGCGAGCGCGGTCAGGCAAGCGATCAGAGCGCGCATCCGCAAAATCAGCCCCCTCCTCTGGCCCGCGCTCGGCCCCATGCGCGGCCGACGCGGTCGGCGACCGCGTCCAAAAACGCCCGCGGCGAGCGCAATCAGCCGTGCCAGGCCGCAACCGTCTTCAGCGTCGAGAAGCCGTAGAGCGCCTCGAAGCCTTTCTCGCGCCCGTGCCCCGACTTGCCGACGCCACCGAACGGCAATTCGACGCCGCCGCCCGCGCCATAATTGTTGATGAACACCTGGCCGGAACGCAACGCCCTGGCGAGCCGCATCTGCCGGCCGCCGTCGGCCGTCCACACGCCCGCCACCAGACCATAGCCGGTCCCATTGGCGATGGCGACGGCGTCGGCCTCGTCGTCGAAGGGAATCGCGACCTGGACGGGGCCGAAAATCTCCTCCTGCGCCAGACGATGATCGCGCTTGACGTTGGCGAACAAGGTCGGGGCGACATAATGGCCCCCGACCGGCGCTTCGGCGACGACGACGCCCTGAGCCGCGACGGTCAGATCGGCGCCCTCCTTGATGAAGCGCGAGACAATCTCCTTCTGCCGCGCCGAGATCAGCGGCCCGACGTCGAGGTCGGCGTCGGCAGGACCGACCCGCAAGGCCCGGTAGCGCGCGGCCATGCGCTCGACGACTTCGGCATAGCGCGAACGCTCGATCAGGATGCGCGATGCGGCCGAGCAGGTCTGCCCGGCGTTCTGGATCCCGGCGTTGACGAGAAAGGGCAGCGCGCGTTCGAGATCGGCGTCGGCGAAGACGATCTGCGGCGATTTCCCGCCGAGTTCGAGCGTCACGGGGGCGACGTGGCGCGCGGCCGCCGCCTGCACCAGCGCGCCAACCGTAACCGAGCCGGTGAAGGAAAGATGCCGGACGCCAGGGTGCTCCGCCAGCGCCGCGCCCGCCTCCTCGCCGAGGCCCGGCACGACATTGAGGACGCCAGCGGGAAAGCCCGCCTCGCGCGCGAGATCGGCGAGCGCGAGCGAGGTCAGGCACGCTTCTTCCGCGGGCTTGAGCACGCAGGCGTTGCCCATGGCGAGCGCCGCGCCGATCGTGCGGCCGGCGATCTGCATCGGATAGTTCCAAGGCACGATATGGCCGGTGACGCCGTGCGGCTCGCGCAAGGTGTAGACCGTGTAGCCGCTGAGGTAGGGAATCGTCTCGCCCATCACCTTGTCGGCGGCGCCGGCGTAGAACTCCATGTAGCGCGCCATCGCGAGCGCGTCGGCGCGGCCTTGCGTGACCGGCTTGCCGACGTCGATCGCCTCGATCCGCGCCAGGTCTTCGACGCGCGCCCTGATGAGCACGCCGAGCCGCGCGAGCAGCCGGCCGCGCTCGGTCGCGGTCAGCCGGCCCCACTCGCCTGCGAGCGCGCGCTCGGCGGAGGCGACCGCTGCGTCGACATCGGCGCTTTTGCCACGCGCGATCACGCCGATCTCAACCCCACGCGACGGGTCTTCGAGCGGCAATCGCTCGCCGGACTTGGGGGCGACCCAGCGCCCGTCGATGAAGCACTTGTCGGTTTCGAACCAGGCGAGCTTGGAGAGCATATTCAAGGGCACTCATTCGGCCGCGCATCCTCCCCTGCTTCGCGGGGGAGGGGGACCGCCGAAGGGCGGTGGTGGGGGCGGCGGCTTCGATCATGCCGATCGCCATGCGCATCACCGCGTCCGCCGTCTCGTCGAAATCGAGCGCCAACTCACTGGCGGGTATCCGGACGACCGTTATTCCTTGCGCTTCGAGCCAGCCGTTTCGCCGCAGATCGCGCTCGGGTCTGTCGCCCATATCGTGAGCGATTCCGTCGATCTCGATGGCAAGCCGCGCCTTGGCGCAATAGAAATCGAGTACACAGGGTCCGATCGGGTGCTGGCGGCGAAAAGCCGGCAGGTTCGGCGTTCGCGCGCGCAAGCGGCTCCAGAGGCGGGCTTCGGGCGGAGAAAGCTCGCGCCGAAGTTGGCGGGCCCGGGCGATGGTGCTCCATTGCGCTCTCATCAGGACATTCCTTGACGGTTGCCCCCTCCACCGCGCTTGCGCGCGGTCCCCCTCCCCCGCTTCGCAGGGGAGGATTCGACCCTCACGCCCCGCCCCAGACCTCCTCGGCGATCTCGACGAGTCGGGCGAGCTTGATCCATTGATCGGCCTCGGAGAGATCGTTGCCGTGCGCGGTCGATGAGAATCCGCACTGATGGCTCAAGCAGCATTGCTCGAGGGGCACGTATTTCGTCGCCTCTTCGATGCGCCGCTTCACTTCGTCCTTCGGCTCGGCGATGGCGCGTTTCGAGCTCATGAGGCCGAGCACGATGGTCGCGCTCTTCGGCGCGAATCGGAGCGGGGCGAAATCGCCCGAGCGCTCGTCATCGTATTCGAGGAAGAAGCCGTCGATCTTCATCTCGTTGAGAAGGATTTCGGCGACCGGCTCGTAGCCTCCCTTCGCGACCCACGCGCTCTTGAAGTTGCCGCGGCAGAGATGGACGCAGATCGTCATGTCGCGCGGCCGGTCGCGGATCGATTCGTTGACGAGCTGGCAATAGAGCCGGGTCAGCGCGTCCGGATCGTCGCCGCGCGCCTTGGTGCGGGCGCGGATGTCGGGATCACAGAGATAAGCGAGGTTCGTGTCGTCGAACTGCAGATAGCGGAGCCCGCGCGACGCAAGGTCGTCGACCTCGGCGCGATAGGCGGCGGTCAGGTCGTCGTAAAACTCCTCGAGGCGCGGGTAGACCGCCTCGCTGATCGCCTCGCGGCCGCCGCGGAAATGCAGCATCGACGGCGCCGGGATGCAGACCTTCGGCGTGCGGGTCGTCGCCGACTTCAGGAACTCGAAGTCCGGCCCCTGGATCGGGCCGACCCATTTGACCTTGCTGCCGACGTGCATGGTCGGCGGCTTGAAGCCGACCTCCGTGCCGTTGTTCTTGCGGAAGGTGGCGACGAATTCGCCGTAGCGCGTCTCGACGCCTTCGAGGCGTTCGAGGAAGTCGACATGGAAATAGGTGCGGCGGAACTCGCCGTCGGTGATCCCCTTGAGGCCGACGTTCTCCTCAGCGCGCACGACCTCGCGGATGCACTCGTCCTCGATCGCGTGCAACTCGCTGGCGGCAAGGTTGCCGGCGGCGAATTTGTCGCGCGCGTCCCTCAAGCGCTCGGGGCGAAGATAGCTGCCGACATGGTCGGCTCGGAACGGCGGCGGGGACATCGGACTCCTCCCTCAAGGCGGCTTCAATCTCGGCCGGATCGTCTCACGCCGCGCAAGGCTTTGGCAACCCGAACGCAGTCCTTTAGCGCTTCGCCGCGAAAAAGGCGCTGAGCATTTCCGCCGCCTCGCGCTCGCGGATTCCCCCGTAGACCTCCGGCGCGTGGTGGCACGTCGGCTGATTGAAGAAGCGCGGCCCATGGTCGACCGCGCCGCCCTTGGGATCGGGGGCGGCGTAGTAGAGCCGGCGGATGCGGGCGTGAGAGATCGCGCCCGCGCACATGGCGCAGGGTTCGAGCGTTACATAGAGATCGCAGCCGATGAGCCGCTCGGAGCCGATCGCCGCCGCAGCCTCGCGGATGGCGAGAAGTTCGGCGTGAGCGGTCGGGTCGGCGAGTTCGCGGGTGCGGTTGCCGGCGCGCGCGATGACCGCGCCATCGCGGACGATCGCCGCGCCGATCGGCGCCTCGTCTCGCGCCGCCGCGGCTCGCGCCTCGGCGAAGGCGAGGCTCATCGGATCGCCGATGTCGCCGCTGTTCGACACGCCGAGAAATTCCTAAAGCGCGTTGCGTCTTCAGCGCGGCGCCAAGCGTTTTTCATTTGGCGGCCGCGAAGTTCGGGCTTAGGACAAGCGCCCGCCAATGGCAATGACGCCCGGACGCTACAGAAGAGCATGAGCGACGAGATCCAACCGAATCGGCCGTCGCGCGAGGGAAGCCGCATCGCCAAGGTGATCGCACGCGCAGGGCTATGCTCACGCCGCGACGCGGAGGCATGGATCGTCGCCGGCCGCGTCAGCGTGAACGGCAAGATTCTCGAGCGCCCCGCCTACAACGTCATCGAATCCGACGATGTCCGGGTCGACGGCAAGCCGCTCGCCGCGCCCGAACGCACGCGGCTCTTCCTGTTTCATAAGGCCAAGGGGCTCGTCACCACGGCGCGCGATCCGGAAGGGCGGCCGACCATCTTCGCGGCGTTGCCGGAGGACCTGCCGCGGCTCGTCGCGGTCGGCCGTCTCGACATCAACACCGAGGGCCTCATGCTCCTCACCAACGACGGCGGGCTCGCGCGCGTGCTCGAACTGCCGGCGACGGGATGGCTCAGGCGCTACCGGGTGCGCGCGCATGGGACGGTCGATCAGGCGAAGCTCGACGGCTTGAGCGAGGGCGTCACGCTCGACGGGATCGACTACGCCGGCATCGAGGCGAAGCTCGATCGCGAGCAGGGCTCCAACGTCTGGATCACCATGGGCCTGCGCGAGGGCAAGAACCGCGAGATCAAGAAGGTGCTCGAACACCTGGGGCTCGCGGTCAACCGGCTTATCCGCATCTCGTTCGGCCCGTTCGAACTGGGCGATCTGGCCGAGGGCGAGATCGCGGAGGTGCGCACGCGCGTGCTGCGCGACCAACTCGGCGGGAAACTCGCGAAGGAAGCGGGCGCCGACTTCGACGCGCCGATCCTCGACCACACGCCGCCCCCTGCGGAGCCGCGCGAGGAGCGACGCGAGCGAAGAGCAGGCCCCTCGCGCGAACGCAACTCGGTTCGCAACGCTCCGCATGTCGGGCGGAGAGGAGGGCGCGGTCCCACGCGGGAGGAGGCGCCGCAGCGCAGGAGTCCGCCGGCGCCGTCGGCGCCCGAGCGCCGCCGCAAGCACGTTTCGGCCCTGCGCGCGGAAATCGCGGCCGACCAGGCCGGCCCGCGCAGGCGCATCGAGCGCAGCGCCACCCATGACCGCAAAGGGCGGACGATCGCCGTCGAGCGCATCTCGCCCACGGGCGAGGAGGCTCGCAAGCGCGCCGCGAGCGAGACGGGACCGCCCCGAAAAAAGGGTCGACCGCAGGCGGGCGGGCGGCATGGGCGGACTTTCGAGCCCGGCCGCGAGGCCGCCGAGCGCCCGAGACGCTCGAATCCCTCCGAGGTGAAACAGGCGCGCGACGGCCAGGGACGAGAACGGCCGCCGCGATCGGAGCACGCGGAGAGGGGGGCGCGCTCCGAGTTCAAGCCGCGCGGCGCGCGAGCGGAAGCGCGCGGCGGTCCCCGCGAACGCCGGTTCGAGCGGCCTGAGGGCGAGCCAGGGGCCGAGCGACGGGCGAAGCGCGCCCGCGGCGGGCCGCGATCGGACCGAAATTCGCCCGGCTCGTCGCGCGAGCGGCCGGCCCGTTCCGACCGGCCCTCCGGCCCGCCGCGCGAACGCAAGTTCGACCGTTCGCAGGGCGAGCGTCGCGGCAAAAGCGAGAGCGGGCCGCGCCGCGCCGCGCCGGCCTCGCCCGGGCGTTCTGGCCGCCCGCCGCCCAAGGGACCGGCGAAAGGTCCGGGGAGAGGTTCGCGGCGCCCGCCGCGAAAGCCGTAAGTCTCCATGCGGATCGTCGGCGGCCGCCTGAAGGCCCGCGCGCTCGCCGCGCCCGCTTATCAAGCGATCCGCCCAACTTCGGAGCGCCTGCGCGAGGCGATCTTCGACATCCTCGAGCATCGCTATCCCGGCCATGTCCAGGGCGCGCGGGTCGTCGACCTTTTCGCGGGATCGGGGGCGCTCGCGATCGAGGCGCTGTCGCGCGGCGCGCGGTTCGCGCTGCTCGTCGACAACGGGGCGGAGGCGCGCGCGCTCATTCGCGCCAATGTCGCGGCGCTGGGCTTAGGCGGCGTGAGCCGCATCTGGCGCGCCGACGCGACGAAGCTCGGCTCGGCGCCGGCCGGCGGTCCGTTCGCGCTCGCCTTTCTTGACCCGCCCTATGGGCAGGGGTTGGCCGCGCCGGCGCTCGCCGCGCTCGTCGCGGGCGGCTGGCTCGAGAGAGAAGCGCTCTGCGTCGTCGAGGAGGCGGCCAGGGCGGACATCGCCGCGCCGGACGGGCTCGCCCTGATCGACGAGCGGATCTACGGCGATACGCGGATCGCGATCTTCGAGCGCTAAGAACGAGGCTCACGGGTAAGGGTTGACGTAGGTTCCGACGAGACTCGACTCGGCTTTGCGATGGCCTTTCAGCTTCTCCTGCAGCTCCGCGTAAGTCAGCCCTGGCGGCAAGTCCTTCGGGTCGAGGTCGGTTGCGACGATCAGGAAGACATAATGGTGCGGCGTTCCGGGCGGCGGGCACGGACCGCCGAAAAACGCGAGTTTCTTGCCGCTCACTCCGCCCACGTATTTGTCGCTCGGGCGGCTGATCTCGCCTTCGGCGAACGAGGTCACCTCGGGCGCAATGCCATAAGCGACCCAATGCACGAACCCCGCCCCAACGCCGCCGTCGACGTCGAACACGGTGAAGGCGAAGCTTCTCGTGTCCCCCGGCGGATTGCTCCACGACAACTCCGGCGAAACGTTGTCGCCCTTGCAATTCGGTCCGCGGGCGGGGACGTCGCCGACTTTCTTTGCGAAAAGCTCGCCGTCCTTGAAGGTTGTGGAGGAGAGCGTGAACACCTCCGCGGCCTGAGCTGCGCCCCACCCGAGCGCGGCAAGCGTCAAAGCGATCGTTACGCGAAGCTCCTTCGGTTTGATCGTCATCGGTCGGCTCCCTCCGGTTCGGAGTCCGGCGCTTGATCGTGCGCCAGACCAAGCGGACCCAATGAAGGCCAGATTGTCAAATCGCCATGCGTAGGTGAATCTGTCTATCCTGCATTGATGGCGCAGCGAGCGGCGACGGCTCCGGGGGTGAAGTTTGAGCAAACGCATTGCGATCTGGCTTGCCTTACTCGTCGCGCTTACGCTTTGCGCATGCAACAACATAGGCCCCGACGTCGACCCGATCGCCCAACAGACGATGATCGGTCTCTCGAAAAAGGACGTGCTCGCCTGTCTCGGCGCGCCCATAAGCCGCCATGCGCAAGGCGAAGGGACCGAAATCTGGACCTACCCGATCGGGGCCACGGCGACCGACACCCCGCCTTGGGCGCTCGGTCTCAGTTTCGCCGCGATCACACCGCCCTGGCCCTGCGACGTCCGCGTGGTGATGACCAACGTCCACGTGAGTCAGGTGAGCTACGCCATGCCGGACGGACGCGCCCTGCCCTCGGGGCAATTTTGCACGTTCCCGGTCCAGCCCTGCGCGCGGCTGCGCGAACTGCGGTAGGCTTATGCGCGGACGTCCGGGCGCGGCGGAGCGATATGGACCCGGTGCCGGCGCGGCCTCGTCAGCATCGCCGAGACTCTCTCCTCAATCTCGCGATCGGCTCCAGTAACCCGCTCGCGCAGCCGCCTGAGTTCCAGCCAGGATCCGACGGTGAAGATCTCCAGGAAGCGCCCCTCCTGTTCGACGTCTTCGTAAAAGCCCCATGTATCAGCGCCGTCGCGCTTGCGCTCGTGCCCGATTTCTTCAATGGCTTCGAGAAACGCCGCTCGTTGGCCGGGAGCAACGGAGTAGTCCAGCGTGACCAGCACCGGGCCTTCGGCGTGATCGAGCGTTCGCGTGAGATTGAGCCGCCGCCAATGCAACGCGGGGCTGAGATCCCTGCCCCCAGCCGTCTGCAACTTCCAACGCCAGGTGAGTGGGATCGCAATCATCGCGCCGGTCGCCGCGACGAATAGCGCGGTTGATAGGCCTGCCGCGCTCGCAATCTGACCCCAAACCGCGCTCCCCGCCGACACTGAGCCGAAGACGACCGTGAGGAGAACCGCCAAGCCCCGGGCGCGCACCCAGGCGGGCAAGGCCTCCTGAGCCGACACGTAAAGGGTCGTCAGTACGACAATCCAACCGAGTCCGGCGACAAAACACGTTGCGAGCAGGACATCTTGGCGATGTGAGCCGCCAAAGAAAACAAGGGCCGCGGACGTCCCGACTGTGCCAAGAGCGACGACGCGATCGGGACCAAGCTTTCTCTTGAGGAACGCGAGCGTCAAGGAGCCGGAGATGGCGCCGAGCGCGATCACTGCCAGCATGGCGCCGTAGAATTCTGATTTGCCGAGTGCATGGCGCGCGATCAGCGGCAATAGGGCCCAGTATGCGCTCGCGAAAGGATAGATCGCCAAGGCGCGAACCAGAGTCGAGCGCAAATGTCGGTTATGTAAGGCATGCCGAAGCCCGACATAAACCGCGCCGCCGATGCGCTCGGGCGGCAGCCTGTTGCCGGACTGCGGCGGCGGTTGTCTCCACGCAAGCAAGGCCAGGACGGCGGCGACGTTTGCGCCGCTGAAGAGCCAGAACAGCGCAGGCATGCCGTAGTGGGTGATCACGAAGCCCGCAAGTGCTGGTCCCACCGCGCGGCTGACGTAGTAACCAATCCCATTTGCGGCGACGGCAAACTCCAGGTCTGCTCGGGGGGTCAAAGAAGGGATGATCGATAGCCATGCCGGCGCATTGAGGGCCCATGCGCCGCTCAGAACAAAGATTGTCGCCAGCAGGGAAGCGGGTGTCGCCAGCTTCGCCGCGACGATCGTCGCAAACGATGCGATCAGCGCAGCGATAAAGATGGAATTGGCTATGAGGAGCCGTCTTGAATTGACCACATCGGCGATTGCCCCTGCAGGTAGCGTCAAGAGAAACATTGGCAGCATCGCCGCGGTCTGTACGAGCGACACAATCAGCGGATCGGCATCGAGCCGGCTCATCAGCCATCCCGCTCCGGCGTCGAACATGGCGATGCCGACGAGGGCGACTGTGTTCGCAGTCCATATCAGGATAAACGCGGGATGCTTAAAGGCGGCCGGGAAAAGGCTTAGCAGGATTGGCCAGGTTGGCATGCCGGCGCCCGAAAGACCTCACAGAAACGGAGTTACCCTATCTGCCCCTGAACTCAACGCTTTGATTCCGATCAAACGCGTCCATGCGCAAAAGCTCATGGCTTCGCATGCTCCAGAAGCTCCTCCACCGAGGGCAGGATCCGGCTCACGATCACGGCGACGCCCGCCGCAGTCGGATGCAGGCCGTCCGGCTGGTTCAGCTTCGGATCGCCTGCGACGCCGTCGAGAAAGAACGGATAGAGGATCGCGCCGGATTCCTTGGCGAGTTCGGGGTAGATCGCATCGAACGCCTGATCGTATTCCCGGCCGAGATTGGGCGCCGCGCGCATTCCGGCGATCAAGGTAGGCACATGGGCGGCTTTGGCCTTGTCGAGAATTGCGCCCAGCGCCTTCTTCGTCCTGTCGGGAGGCAGGCCGCGCAGCATGTCGTTGGCGCCGAGTTCGACGATGAGCGCGTCGGCGTTGTGGGACACGGACCAATCGTAGCGGGCGAGGCCGCCTTCGGCGGTGTCGCCCGAGACGCCGGCGTTGATGACGTCGACGTCGAGGCCCTTGGCGCGGAGCGCCGCCTGGAGCTCGTCGGGAAAGGCCTTGCCGGGCGGCAGGCCCAATCCGGCAGTCAGGCTGTCGCCGAGGACGACGAGACGCACCGTGCGCGCCAAAACTTCGCCGTGGACGCTTTGGCAAAAGAGGGCCGCGAGCGCCAGCGCCTGGACGAGGGCGCGCCAATGCCCATATGAGGGCGGCCCGGCCTTCAGGAATCCCGACACGATGAGCTTTCCCGCAGTCGCGATGCGCGGCGTCGATCTAAGCCTCGGCCGAGGCGCCGCGCGCGTCCATATCTTGCGTGACGTCGGTCTGACAATCATGCAAGGCGAGGCGGTCGGCATAGTCGGGGCGTCTGGCTCGGGCAAATCCACGCTCCTCATGATCATGGCCGGACTCGAGCGTCCGGAAAAAGGCGAAGTCGAGGTCGACGGCGTGAAGCTCGGCGCACTCAACGAGGACGCCCTCGCCCGGTTCCGGGGCGCGAGGATCGGCATCGTTTTCCAGTCGTTTCACCTCATTCCGACCATGACAGCGTTGGAGAATGTCGCGGCGCCGCTCGAGCTCGCTGGCGCTCCCGACGCGCTCGCGCGCGCCCGCGACGAACTCAAGCAGGTAGGGCTCGCCGACCGGATGGGCCACTATCCGACGCAGCTTTCCGGCGGCGAGCAGCAGCGCGTCGCGCTCGCCCGGGCGATGTGTCCGCGGCCCTCGCTCCTGATCGCGGACGAGCCGACCGGCAACCTCGACGAGGCGACGGGTCGGGCGATCATGGAGCTCATCTTCGACCTCAGGACGCGCCGGGGCGCGACACTCGCGCTCGTGACCCATGATCCGGCGCTCGCGGCGCGTTGCGACCGGGTGATCGGCATGCGTTCGGGCAAGATCGAGAACGCTCCGGCGCCCGTCTCCGCATGAACGCCCTCGCGGGAATCGCCAAGGCGTCCGGGCGAGCGCCGATCGCGCGCTTCGCGTTCCGCGACCTGCGCGGCGGCCTCGCGGGCCTGCGCATTTTCCTGATCTGCATTGCGCTCGGCGTCGCGGCGATTGTCGGCGTCGAAAGCCTCGCGCGGGCGCTTGACGACGGGCTCGGGCGGGAGGGCCGCGTCATTCTCGGCGGCGATGCTTCGTTCTCGCTCATCCACCGCCGGCTCGCGCCGGACGAGCAGGCATTTCTCGAGCGCTACGGTTCGCTCTCGACCATCGCCACGATGCGCGCCATGGCGCGGACGGATGGGGGAGACGCGGCCCTGGTCGAAGTCAAGGCGGTCGAGCCGTCATGGCCCAGGATCGGCGAGGCCCGGTTCGATCCGCCGATCACGATGGCGGAGGCGCTGGGCGAGAAGGATGGCGGATACGGCGCGGTTGCCGAGGAAGCGCTGCTCGCGCGGCTCAACCTCAAGGTCGGCGACGTTTTCCGGCTGGGGCAGGCGAAATTCATCCTGCGCGCGATCCTCTTGAGCGAACCGGACCGACTTGCGGTCGGCGTCGGGCTGGGCCCGCGCGTCCTGATCTCGCAAGCCGCGCTCAATGCCACGGGCCTCATCCAGCCCGGATCGCTCGTGCGCTGGACGACCCGGGTGATCATGGGCGGCGCGAACGGCGCGCCGGACGAAGCGACCGTGCAGGGGCTCATCGCCGCCGCGAAACGAACCTTCCCGCAGGCCGGCTGGGAGGTGCGATCGCGGCTCAACGTCAATCCGGATTTCACGCGCGACCTCGATCGGTTCGCCGAATTCCTGACGCTCGCCGGCCTTTTGTCGCTGGTCGTCGGCGGCGTCGGCGTCGCCAACGCGGCGCAGGGCTTCGTCGAGCGCAAGCGCGCCTCGCTCGCGATCCTGAAGGCGATCGGCGCCACGAGAACGAGCGTTGTTCTGCTGGCGCTCGCCGAATTTCTCGTCGTCGCCCTCGTCGGCGCGGTCGCAGGCGCAGCGCTCGGCGCGGCGATCCCGTTCATCGTCAACTGGCTATTCGCCGACCTCATTCCGATCCCGCTCGCGCCGGCGATCGATCCGGCCGTCGTCGCGCTCGGCCTCGCCTATGGGCTGCTCACAGCGCTCGCCTTCTCCATTCCGCCGCTCGGACGGGCGCACGACCTGCCGGTCACGACCCTCATCCGCGACCTTGCCGAGGAGCGGCAGGGCTGGCCGCGCGCCCGCTATCTCGCCGCAGCCGCAGGCGCGGGCGCGGCGCTCGTTTTGCTTGCGATCGCGACCAGTCCGCAGCGGACGATCGCGCTTGCGGTTGCGGGCGCGACGCTCGCCGCGTTTCTCGTCCTGAGACTCGTCGCTCTCGGCATCGCCTTGGCCGCGCGCCGTGCGCCGGCTTCGCGGTTCGTCGAATTGCGCATGGCGCTGGCGGCGATCCACCGACCGGGCGCGCTGACGCCGTCGGTGGTGCTTTCGCTCGGACTGGGGCTCGCGGCGCTCGTCGCGCTGTCGCTGATCGACTTCAACATGCGCGCCGAGCTTCGGCAGAGCGAGCCGGGCGTGACGCCAAGCTTCTTCTTTCTCGATGTGCGCGGGAGCGACGCGACGCGGTTTGTCGATTTCCTCAAGCGTCAGGCGCCCAGCGTCAAGGTCAGCGAGGTTCCGATGATGCGGGGCCGCTTTGTGAAGCTCGCCGGCACGCCGGTCGAAGTGGTCAAGGCGCGCGACGACGTCGCCTGGACGCTCGAAGGCGACCGGGGCGTGACCTTCGCCGCCAAGCCTCCGGAAGGCTCCGAGGTCGTGGCCGGCGCGTGGTGGCCGAGCGACTATTCCGGTCCGCCGCTCGTTTCCATGGAAAAGCAGGTGGCGGAGGGCCTCGGCCTCAAGGTCGGCGACGAGGTCGTCGTCAACGTGCTCGGACGCGACATTGCGGCGAAGGTCGCCAACTTGAGAAAGGTCAACTGGCGCAGCTACGCGATCAATTTCGTGCTGGTCTATTCGCCCGACACGTTCAAGGGCGCGCCGTTCAGCGAACTTGTCTCGGCCGCCCTGCCGGCCGCAGACGGCCCGGACAAGGAGATCGCGCTCCTGCGCGCGGCGGCGCACGACTTCCCGGACGTCGCCAGCATCCGGGTCCGCGACGCCCTCGAGGCGGTCGAGACGCTGGTCGCGAAGCTCGCGCTGGCGATCCGCGCCGCAACCGGGGTCGCCCTCCTGACGTCCGTTCTCGTGCTCGCGGGCGCGCTCGCAGCCAATCGCCGGGCGCGCCTCGCCGACGCGACGATCCTCAAGATCCTCGGGGCGACGCGGACGCGGCTGACAGCGATGTTCCTGACGGAATATGCGATTCTCGGAGCGGCGACCGCGGCGTTCGGGGTCGGCGCGGGAACGTTGATCGCCTTCCTCGTCGTCAAGCGGATCATGCAGACCGACTTCGCCTTCGACTGGACGTCGGCGCTGGCCGCCGCGGGCGGCGGCCTCGCCTTCACGGTTCTCCTCGGCATGATCGGCGCCTGGCGCATCCTTGGACAAAAGCCCGCCGTCTTCTTGCGCGAATTGTGATATCGAGCGTTTGAAAGAAGCCGGCTGACACGAGAGCCGGTCGCGAAACCGAACGGGAGCGAAACGCCATGGTCCCGCTGACGCAATCCTATGTTCACGGCGCGAGCTCGACGCCGCTCATCGGCGAGACCATCGGGGCGCTTCTTCGCCGCATCGTGGCAGAAGGACCTGACCGCCCGGCTCTCGTCACCCGGCATCCGGACGTGCGCTGGACCTACACCGATCTCCTTCGCCGGTCGGAGGACCTAGCGATCGGCCTGCGTAGGCTCGGGCTCGAGAAAGGCGAGCGCATCGGCATCTGGTCGGCGAACAACAGCGAATGGGTGCTGGCCCAGTTCGGCACGGCGCTCGCGGGGCTCATCCTCGTCAACATCAATCCCGCCTATCGCGCGCACGAGTTCGACTATGCGATAAAGAAATCGGGCTGCCGGGCGCTGATCCTGAGCCCCGGCCACAAGAACAACGATTACTTCGCCTCGCTCCGGGCGAGCGCGCCGGAGATCGACGCGGCCGAACCGGGCAAGCTCAGGTCCAAGGGTCTGCCGAAGCTCGAGATCGTCATCCGGCTAGGCGCTGAGACGACCGGGGCCATGCTCAATTTCGACGACGTCGCGGCGCCTGCGACCGATGCGGAGCGCAAGGCGCTTGCCGAATTCGGCGCGAGCCTGCAGTTCGACGACGCCATCAACATCCAGTTCACGTCCGGCACGACCGGCGCGCCCAAGGGCGCGACTCTCACCCACCATAACATTGTCAACAACGGCTTTTTCATCGGCGAGGCGATGCGCCTCACGCCGGCCGACCGGCTGTGCATCCCCGTGCCCTATTATCACTGCTTCGGAATGGTGCTTGGCAACCTCGCCTGCGTAACGCACGGCGCCTGCATGGTTAGTCCGGCCGAGGGGTTCGATCCGGTCGCGACCCTGGAGGCGGTTCAAGCCGAGGGTTGCACCGGATTGCACGGCGTGCCGACGATGTTCATCGCCATGCTCGACCATCCCGAATTCGGCCGCTTCGATCTGAAAACCCTCCGCACCGGCATTATGGCGGGCTCCCCCTGCCCGGTCGAAGTTATGCGGCGGGTGATCGACCGCATGCATATGCGCGAGGTGACGATCGCCTACGGGATGACCGAGACGAGCCCGGTCAGCTTCCAGAGCGCCCATGACGACCCGATCGAGCGGCGCGTGTCGACGGTCGGGCGCATCCAGCCGCACATCGAGGTGAAAATCGTCGACGAAAGCGGCCGTGTCGTGCCGCCGGGCGTGCCGGGCGAGCTCCTGACCCGTGGCTACAGCGTCATGCGCGGCTACTGGGACGATCCGGTCGCGACCGCCGCAGCGATCGACCAGGCTCGGTTCATGCATACCGGGGACCTGGCCACTATCGACGTCGACGGCTACTGCAACATCGTCGGACGGCTGAAGGACATGATCATCCGCGGCGGAGAGAATATTTACCCGCGCGAGATCGAGGAATTCCTGTATACGCACCCAGCAGTCGCCGACGTTCAGGCCTTCGGTGTTCCGGACCATCGTTATGGGGAGGAGCTCTGCGTTTGGATACGCAAGCGTGAAGGAGCTTCGTTGAACGAGAACGAAGTCGTCGCGTTTTGCCGCGCCTCGATCGCGCACTATAAAGTTCCGCGTTACGTTCGGTTCGTCGAGTCCTTTCCCATGACCGTCACCGGAAAGGCGCAAAAATTTCTGATGCGCCGCGCGATGACGCAAGAATTATCGCTCGCAGAAGAGAAAACTGCTTGATTTTTGTTCGGTCGAACATGACGATGAGGCGTGCTCGCCGCCGAACGGTTGCAATTATGAACTTCACTTTGATTTGAGGAACGCGCTGGCCTATCGGCGGGTTCTCTTGGCAATTCGGTCTGCGGCGCTTAAATGGTTTGGCAGGACAGGACCGGCAGACGCTGGACATCTTCCCCGGGCCCTCCCTGACGGGAATGCGATGAACGCGAATTATCGAAATTTCGCCCTGTGGGTGATCATTTTCCTCCTGGTCCTGGCGCTGGTCACTCTGTTTCAGAGCCCCGGCCAAAAGGCTCCGTCCAGCGAAATCACGTTCAGCCAGCTCTTGACTGACGCCGACGCGGGCAACGTCCGCGACGTCACGGTCGCCGGCCCCGAGATTTCCGGGCACATGAAGGACGGACGGTCCTTCCAGACCTATGCGCCAAACGACCCGACTCTGATCCAGACGCTCTATAAGAAGGACGTCACGATCACCGCCAAGCCGCCTTCCGATGGCAACAACTGGCTCCTGACGATCGTCTCGAGCGTGCTGCCGGTTCTCTTGTTCCTCGGCCTCTGGGTCTATATGACCCGCCAGATGCAGGGCGGCGCTGGCAAGGCGATGGGCTTCGGCAAGTCGAAGGCGAAGCTTTTGACCGAGGCGCAGGGCCGCGTCACCTTCGAGGACGTCGCCGGCGTGGACGAGGCGAAGGAAGATCTTCAGGAGATCGTGGAATTCCTGCGCGACCCGCAGAAGTTCCAGAAGCTCGGCGGGCGCATCCCGCGCGGCGTGCTGCTGGTCGGCCCTCCCGGCACCGGCAAGACCTTGACCGCGCGCGCGGTCGCGGGCGAGGCCAACGTGCCGTTTTTCACCATTTCGGGCTCGGACTTCGTCGAAATGTTCGTCGGCGTCGGCGCAAGCCGCGTACGCGACATGTTCGAGCAGGCCAAGAAGAACGCGCCCTGCATCATCTTCATCGACGAGATCGACGCGGTCGGCCGCCATCGCGGCGCGGGCCTTGGCGGCGGCAACGACGAGCGCGAGCAGACCCTCAACCAGCTCTTGGTCGAGATGGACGGCTTCGAGCAGAACGAAGGCATCATCATCATCGCCGCGACCAACCGCCCGGACGTGCTCGACCCGGCGCTTCTGCGTCCCGGCCGCTTCGACCGGCAGATCGTCATCTCCAATCCCGATTTCATCGGCCGCGAGAAGATCCTCCGCGTCCATGTGCGCAAGGTTCCGCTCGCGCCCGACGTCGACCTCAAGGTCGTCTCGCGCGGCACGCCGGGCTTCTCGGGCGCGGACCTCATGAACCTGGTCAACGAAGCGGCGCTGCTTGCGGCTCGGCGCGGCAAGCGGGTCGTGACGAGGCAGGAGTTCGAAGACTCGCGCGACAAGATCATGATGGGCGCCGAGCGGCGCACGCTGATCATGACGGAAGAGGAGAAGCGCCTCACCGCCTATCACGAGGCGGGCCATGCGCTCGTGTCCGTGTCGATGCCGGCCTCGACGCCCATTCACAAGGCGACGATCATCCCGCGCGGACGTGCGCTTGGAATGGTTCAGTCGCTGCCGGAGCGCGACCAGATTTCGCAGAGCTACGAGCAGCTCATCGCCATGCTCGCCATGTCGATGGGCGGCAGGGTCGCCGAGGAATTGGTGTTCGGCAGGGAGAAAGTGACCTCGGGCGCCGCCGGCGACATCCAGCAGGTGACGAAGATCGCGCGCGCGATGGTGACCCGTCTCGGCTTCTCCGACAAGCTCGGCACCGTCATGTACGGCGAGAACCAGGACGAGGTGTTCCTCGGCTACTCGCTCGGCCGCCAGCAGAATATTTCGGAAGCGACGGCCGAGACGATCGACCAGGAAGTCCGGCGTCTCGTGCAGGAAGCTCACGACACAGCGACCCGCATCCTGACGGAGCGTCGGGCCGATCTCGAGACGCTCGCCCAAGGGCTGATGGAGTTCGAGACGCTGACGGGCGACGAGATCGTCGGGATCCTGCAAGGGGTGCGCCCGGTGCGCGAGTCGGCCTCCGACCGCGAGCCGCCGGCCGCTCCGCGCGCCGCCGTGCCCTCGACCGGCCAGCCGCGCCCGCTCGGGCCGGAAGCCGGCGGCCTCGAGCCGCAACCGCAGACCTGAAGCTATCTCTTAGCCCCTGCCGCGCCGCCTCGATGGCGGCGCTCCCTTGGCGTGCCCTGTTGCGCGCGAACGCCGCCCGGTACAAGCTGGGCTCGACGATTTGCCCTGCAAGCTGACGGAACGATGCCCGGCGATCCGCGCGACGCCATTGCCCTCGGCCCGCCCGGCGTCCTGTCGGCCTGGGCGTTCGACCTTCTGCGCGACGTCTGCGATCTCGTTCCGGAACGGGCGGCGATCCGGATCATCGACCGTCAGGATAAGCTCGAGCCGGGAGGCGACCGCGGCGCGCTGATCTATCTGTCGCACTACCCGAGCGCCTCGCTTCTCGCCGAATGCGCCAATAAGACCGCCCCTATCCTGCTCTGTCTCGACGATCCGGTCGAAAGCGTTCGCTGCCTTCGCGAGGCTGCGAGCGTCAGCGTGGTCGAGGCGCTCCGCCAGCAGACGGCCGCGGCTGCGAGCTACGCCGGGCTGATCGACCACCCGCGGCTCCTGATCCTGCATCGTCTCGTCGCCGCCCCGGTCTCGGAAGTCATCGATGCCGTCCTCGAGCATTTCCGGATCGAACTGACTTCCGCACAACGCGAGGCGCTGCATACGAAACGTCTGGGGCCCAAGGGAAAGGAGGCGGATCTCGAATCGTCGCTCAAAGCGTGCGCGCCCGGCTACGCCGCGCCGGGGGAGGCTGAGACGCGCTTCTCGGCCAAGGAAGTCGCGATGATCGGCGGCGTCCTCGCGCCGCTCCTCGAGATGAGCTTCCGCGAGAACGCGGGGCCGATCGTGTGGCCGATCGACGCTTTCCTGTCCGGCGATCGTCCGGATACGCCCGCGACTCTGGTCGCCGAATTGACCGGGGCGGCGCGAATTCTGTACTACGGCCCGTACTTTTATTTGCCGGCCGGTTCCTGGAGAGCGCGAATGATGGTGGGCTTCTCCGAGGGAGCGAAGCGAACGCCCTTTTCCGTGGAAGTGTTCGCCGGCCAGAGCCTGCTTGCGATCGCGACGATGGTTCCGGAAGACAGGGGCGTCTACCACGCCGCGTTCGGATTTGCGCATGAGGACGCGGCGAAGGCTGTGGAAGTGCGGGTGCGAAGCGATCGCGGCGCGATCGAGGGGCAGATTGCGCTCGGCAACGTCGAATTCACGCGCGAGGCGATCCCGGAAGCAGAGGGCGTCCGCACGCCCGAAGGCCGAGCGATGCAGAGTCGCATCAAGCGCCTCGGCGGAAGGTAAAGGCTTAAAGATTGAGCTTCATGCCGTTCGACGTCTTCCGCAACGGCGATTTCGTCGTGCGCGCCGTGACGGGTTTCGATTCGAGCGTCTGCGTCGTCACCTTCGATTCCTATTCCGATCTCAGGACGCTCGACCGGCCGGGCTTCGGGGAACGCTTCTTCGATGAGAATCGCGTCGACGCGATCCACGTCATCGCCCGCGCCAACGACTGGTATCAGCACGACGACATTTTCGAGATCTGCCGGGCCGTGGCGGCGATCGCGTCGAATTACCGGCGCGTCTATGCCTACGGCTCCAGCATGGGCGGCTACGCCGCCATCCGTTTCGGCGCCCTCGTGGGCGCCAAGGCCGCGATCGCGCTCTCGCCGCAATTCTCGATCGACAAGAGCATTGTCCCGTTCGAACGTCGTTGGAGCGGGGACGCAAAGCGGATCAGATTCGTCGCGGAGCGGAAGACCGACCACAGCTTCGCCCCGCTCGCCTATGTCTCTTACGATCCGTTCGATCTTGACCGGCGCCATGTCGAGCTTTTCAGGGAAAAGACGGCGCTGATCGAATTGGCGATCCCTCACGGCGGCCATCCGGTGACGGGGTTCCTTGCAGAAGCGGGGCTCCTCGGCGAGTTCGCTCTCAGCGTCGTCCAGGAACGGGTCGACATCCCGGGCTTGAAAGCAAAGGCGCACGCGAGGCGCAAGCAGACGCCGCAGTTCTGGGGCGTGCTCTCCGAGCGCGCGCGCAATCCGAACACCCGGGCGGCGCTCGCGCAACGCGCGCTGTCGCTTGCGCCCCACGACGTCGGCTACCAAATCAGATACGCGAGAGTCCTGGCCCAGAACGGCGCGTACGAAGAGTCCGAAGCCCTTTTCCGGCAAGCGCTGAAGGAGCAGCCGACCAATCCCGTGCTGCTCCACAGCATCAGCGAAATGTACGAGCTCAGCGGCGATTACGAAGCAGCGCTCCATGCCGCGCGCCGCCTGGTCGAGACTCATCCGGACGCGCACATCTATGGCGATCGCGTCGCTCAACTTACCAACAGGATTCGCGTATCGACGGTCATGGCCAACGTCTGCAACGTGGCGCACAACGGCCTGGGGCCGCTGAACGCAATGATTCGCCGGGCGCGCGACCGCATCGGCGTTCGCGCGCGGCCTCAGGGGTATTCATATGGAAGCGGCCGCGCGCTGCCGGTGGACATCCTGGTGACGACGACGCCCGCGCCGCCGCCGTTCGTCCATTCGTGGCTTCGCCACCTGGATTTGCTGCGCGACGCGCCTAGGGCGCCGATCGATCTCCTGCTGATCGGAGATTCTTACGTCCACTATTGGCCGCCGGAACGCTGGGGATCGTTCGCCGTCTGCAATCTCGGCGTCGCCGCCGACAAGACTCAGCACATTCTGTGGCGCCTCTCCGAGCTCGCAGACGCGAGCGTACAGGCGCGCGACGTCATCCTGTTGGCCGGGACGAATAACCTTGGCGCCGACGACACGCCGCGGGGCATCGAAGCCGGGGTCGCGGCGGTCGTCCGGGAAATCGCGCGCATCGCCCCGGGCGCGCGCACGCATGTCGTCGCCATCCCGCCCTGCGGCGAGAACCTCGAGTTTCGCGACCGCGACCGTCGCAACGCGAACGGTCTCATCCGCAGCCGATTCCCACATGAATTCGTGGAGGCGGACGACCTGCTTCGCCAAAGGCGCGAGGGCGCATACGCCTGCTATCAGGAGGACAATATCCACCTGAGCGCGCACGGATACGAGGTTCTCACCGAGACCATGATGCGACGCGTGCGGAGCTGAATCGGCCGTTTCTCTCCGGCGTTCAAAGAGAGGTGAGAAACGCATCGAGATCGCGAAAGTAGCCGGCCCAGGTCGGCGGCTTGAACATCCGAGCCTGAGCGCGCTTCTCGGCGGCGAATCCGGCGTCGCCGGTCAAGCGGATGACTGTCTCGCCCCAGCCAGGCCCGTCGAGCGGCGACAGAAAAGTCGCCCGTTCCTGCGTCACCTCATGGAAAACGGGGATGTCCGACGCCACGACCGGCGTGCCGAGCGACAGCGCCTCGACCAGCGGAAGCCCGTAGCCTTCGTCGAACGACGGCATGAGAAGGGCGCGCGCGCCGAGCAAAAGATCGATCAGGCTAGCGGACATGAGGGCTTCGATCTCCAGGACATGCGACCTGAGAGCGACGCTGCGATCGAGGATGTCGGCGACCTGCTCGTTCTCCCAACCGCGCCGCCCGACGATGACGAGACGGGGCGAGTCAGCGTCGCGGGCGATGAGCTTCCGCCACACGTGCAGGAGGAGCAGATGATTCTTGCGCGGCTCGATCGTCCCGAACATGACGAAGTAGGGATGTCCGCGCCAGGGCGCCCCCGCGCTTGACGGGCGCGCCTCGCCCTCGAGCGGCGATGGGAACGGCTGCACGTGGATCGGGCGAAGGCGCGCGGCCTGGCGGCGCAGCTCTTCTTCAAGCCGCGCCTTCACCGCATTCGTCGAGACGATGAAGACGTCGGCGTTGAGGAACGCCGTCGTGAGACGCCGGCGGAAGAGGTCGAGGTTCGCGGCGGGGAAATACTCGGGATAATCGATCGACAGCAAATCATGGATCATGAACACGTTGCACAAATCCGGCCGCTGTTTCAGCCAGCGAAAGAAGACCGGGCGCTCGAAGAGGTGCTGCGCGACGTTGAGATAAATCGCTCCGTCGGAAACAGCGAGCGACCTCTCATGCGTCAGTCTTCCGATGAGATGATGCAGACGCCGCGCCCCGCGCGCGCGATTCGCGACGGCTGCGCTCGGGGGAGGCTTTGGAACTCGCCGGCTCGGCGGCGCGGCGAGCCACTCAAGCGCGGCGCAGAAGGTCTCGCTCGGCTCGGCGTCGCCTTCCTGGCGCCATAAGCCTTGCGACACACGCACGAACTTTCGCGCCGTATCGACGGACATGAGATGGGGCCGGCGCAAGCCATAATGCAGCGCCGCCGCCATCCGGCCTTCGCCCGCGAAATGCGTCGCGTAAGCGAGATCGACGCGATCGATGCCGGTCGAGGACAGGGTGGGAAGCCGCGAAACGAGGTGGGTCAGGTCGAAGACGATCGGCCTTGGCGCGCTGGGCGACGGCGCGGACGCAGCCTGCATGCCTCAGCCTCTCGACGCCGGCTGGACGCCGAGCTTCGCATAGAGGTTGGCGACGCGATCCTGGTAAGCCGCGGGCTCGAAGAACGCGGCGCGCTTTCGCCCTCTGAGCGCGAGCTCCTGGCGGAGCCCGTCGTCGTGGTCGAAGGCGCGAATGGCCTTGGTGATCGCATCGACGTCGGTCGGGTCGACAAGCGCCGCGGCTCCCGCGCTCACCTCCGGCAGCGCGGCGACGTTCGACGTTATCACCGGCGTGCCGAGCGTCATGGCCTCGAGCACCGGCAATCCGAAGCCCTCGTAAAGCGAAGGAAACAGAACCCCGCGCGCGCCCTTGACCAACGTCATCAGTTGCGAGAACGGCAGATAGGGAATTCTCCAGACGCGCCGGTTCGGCACGATGCGGTCCGCCTGGCGCTGATAGTACAGGAACCGGTCATCCTTCAGTTTTTCGATCTCGGCCTCGTATTGCCACCCCAATGCGCCGACGATGATCAGGGGAAATGCGCTGCCGGACGCGGCATAGGCGTCGATCAGGCGCGAAATGTTCTTCTTCGGTTCGATCGCGCCGTAAAACATGTAGTAGCTGCGATAGTCCAGGCCAAACGATCTGGAAACCTCATCGGCGACGGCGTCGTCGCTTTTGGCCATGATCAACTCGGGCAGATACACGCTCTGATAGGTGTTGGTGATCCTGTCTTCCGGGATGCCGACGAAACTGATGATGTCCTTGCGCGAGAACTCGGACACGGTCACGATGTGATCTGCCTTGCGGCAGAGGCGCCGGACGAGATTCAGGAAAATCTTCTTGTCGTCCAGGGTCGTCTGCGGCAGCCGCAAGGGGACGATGTCGTGGATCGTGTAGATGTTTGGGCAGCCCCGGGTTCGCAAAGGCGTCGGAAAAGTCAGATGGAAGAGCGACGGCGGAGTTGCGAGCCTGACCTCCGCGCGCGTCCCGTAGCGCTTGAAGTGCGAATTTGCGAACTCGAACAGGCTGGCGGCGACATGCATCCTTGCGAAGCCGTCGAGGCCGGCGCCGGATGCGTCGTGGACGGCGCCGACGCGCGAGAATTCCGCCGTCCTGATCCCCAAAGGCTTGCCGACGAAGCCGGCCAGAGCGCGTTCGAACTTCACTTTGGGCGACGGCTTCAGCGCGGTCAGCGCATCGAACAGGGTCACTTCGCTGAGCTGCGGGTCCCGCTTGTCGATCGACGCGTTGCCGCCGAGCAGAATTTCAGGCTTGAGCCCGATGTTGGCGGCGATCGCGGCCAAAGTGCGCGCATAGGTGCCGATTCCGGTCGAATTCTCGAGCGTCAGATTGTGCCCGTCGTATAGGACGCTGGCTGTCATCGAGCCCCCGCCGTTGCGCGCTTCGCAGGGTCAATACTCGCTGATCTGCGCATGTTCTTGCAGGCCGGTCCGCAACAGCCAGACGACCATGACTGCGATCGCGTTCAGCGTGAAGACGGTGAAGAAGGTCCACAAGCTCGCGGGCTTCATGGGATAGTCGGCCAAATGCGGACTGACGATGCGCTCGAGAAAGAGTTGCTGGCGTCTCGCCTCGGCTCGCGCCGCGTCGAGCGCGTCGAGCGATCTCGTCAGCGCGGCCTTGGCGAAGTCGCGCTCCATCGTCAGGCGCTCGTAGCCGGCGAGCTTGTCCGCGAGGCCGGTCGAATCGTTGCCGATCTCGCCCCGCTCGGCCTGAATCTGGTTTTGCAGCGCGGCCGCCCGCTGGCGCAGCGCCTGCAATCCCGGATCGTTCGGGGAGCCGATTTCCTTTTCCACAGCGAGCGACTGCGTTTGGGCGAGGTCCTCGCCGAGGCGGCCGATGAGCTCGGCGAGAATGACGGAGCTTTTCGCCGGGTCGATCATCATTTCGCGATTGCGAAACGACGTCAGATGCACCATCGCATCGGACAGACGCGCTTCCGAGCGCTGCACTTCCCCTTCGGCCACCCGGATGGCGTCGCTGCGAATGCGTCCGTTGAGTTCGTTCACCTTCTCCTCGGCCAGATCGAGCAAGGCGGACGCCATCGTGTAGGCGTCTTCGGGCCGGAAGGCCTCGACGGTCAGGGTCGTGATTCCTGTCGTGCTGCTGTACGTGACGTCGATGAAATTCTGCATGTATCTGAAGAATTGTTCTCTCGTGCCCCCGTAAAGCAGCGAGGGATAGGACATGACGAAGTCGCGGCCGGAATGGGCGAAGAAGTCGCGTAGCGGCAGCTTGGCGCCGAGGCGTTCGACCGCCTCGCGCGATTTCAGAAAGTCCTGAACCGAAAAGACGTCGTCGTCCGATCGCGAGAACCCAACCATCTGGAGCAAAGCGCCGAGGCCCGTCGATCCGGTGGGTTTCGTGGCCGTGCGGACGACGAAGTTCGCCACCGAAACATATCTGTCTTGCGCGAATCCCACGAGATAGGCGCCGACGAGAACCGTCGGCAGCATTCCGAGAAGGACAAAGGCGTAGGAGCGCCAGCGCGACCTTCGTAAGAGGCTCAACACCTGAGCGGCCTGAGGCTTTCGTAGCGTCAGGGACCGCTGGCGCAAGAGCGACAGAAACCCGGGCTGGTCTCGAGACTGAAGCGTTTCAATCCCCAGTGCGGGCTTTTCTTCAGTATTCAGCATCGCCCCAACCTAACATTGGAGCTTCCCCTGCGCCATAGAGGCCGCCGCTGGCCCGCCTGACCTTTCGAAGCGGCGGCGCTTCTGCTAAGACGCAGAGCGACGCGGACTTGAGCTTTACGTGCGACAGGATCAGGGCATAGTGACCGCTCAGCGCATCGAGCTCGTGCGACTCCGCGCGGGCGTCGATGCGATCGCAGCCCCGTCCGAGCCCACGTTCACGGGCAAGCTCGCCACCGTTCTTCGGCACAGAGCGCTGTTTCTCCTGATGGTCGCCCTGCCGACGATCGTGAGCTCAATCTACTTCTTCGCTGTGGCGGCCGACCGATACGAGTCGGAGGTCGAGTTCGTCGTCCGCAGCCCGGCGACCAGCGTGTCCGGCCAGATCAGCAGCCTCATGCAAGGCACATCGATCGTTCGCTCGTCGGACGACGCCTACATCGTCCAGGGGTTCATCGAGTCGCGCGACGCCATGAACTACCTGATCGACAACGCCGGGTTGATGGGGGCGTTCCAGCGCCCGGAGGCGGATTTCCTCTGGCGCTACCCGCCGCTCCTTTTCCGGCCGAGCGCGGAGCGCTTGTTCAAACACTACCTGAGGTTTGTCTCCGTCGCGTACGAACGCACCACGGGCGTTGCGACGCTCAAGGTCCAGGCGTTCCGTCCGGCGGACGCGCAACGGATCGCGAACGCGCTCGTGCAGCGGTCGGAAGCGCTCATCAATGGCCTCAACCAGCGCTCGGGCGCCGACGCCATCGAAACGGCGCTGACGGAGGTGGACGCCGCGAAAGCGCGCGCTCGCGAAGGGCTCGACGCGGTGACGGATTTCCGCAACCGCATGCGGACCATCGACCCGGCGCAGGCGTCGCTAGCGACGTTCGGCACGATCGCGTCGCTGTCGCTGACGATGGCGGAAATCAACGCGACCCTGACCGACACGGAGAAGGAAACACCCGGGAGCCCGCAGGTCGCGGCGCTCAAGCGGAAGATCGACGCGTTGCAGGGGCAGATCGCCGTCGAGCGCAAGAAGCTCGCCGGAGGAAGCGATTCGCTTGCGCCGCAGGTGGCCGAATACGAGCGGCTCGTTCTCAACCAGACCTTCGCCGAGCAGGCCTTCACCTCCGCGCTCGCCGCGCTCGAGAGCGCCCGCGTCGACGCTGAGCGCCAGCGCGTCTTCGTCGAGCCGATCACCAGCGCCAGCCTGCCCGACTATCCGACCTATCCCTACCGCACAGCCTGGACGCTCGCGACCTTCGCCATCGCCTTCATGATCTGGCGCGTGCTCGGCAAGTTGATCACGGACACGCTCGCGCACGGGGCTTGACGATGGCAGAAACCGCTCAGGCGATCTTGCGCGCGCGGGACCGCAGGTCAGAGCCCGAGGCGCCGACGCCCGCGTTGATCCCGCGCAGAACGGTCGACGCCGTCGACGTGGTCAAGGAGTTCCACCTCGACGGCGGCGGGCGGCGGCGCGTGCTCGACGGCGTCTCGTTCAGCGTCGCGATGGGCGAGCGACTTGCGATCCTGGGACGAAACGGCGCGGGCAAGACGACGCTCATTCAGATTCTGTCCGGCCTTCAGCGCCCGACCGCGGGACGGATTAAGCGCGGCCTCAGCATGTCCTGGCCGCTCGCCTTCACCGGCGGGTTCGAAGGCGAGCTGACGGGCGCCGACAACGTCCGCTTCATCGCGCGACTTTACAACGCGCCGATGAAGGACACGTTCGAATACGTCGCCGATTTCACCGAGCTCGGGCGGCAGCTCAACGTTCAGATGAAATACTATTCGAGCGGCATGCGGATGCGGCTCGGCTTCGCGCTGTCGCTCGCAATTCAATTCGAATGCCTGTTGATCGACGAGGTGATCCTGGTCGGCGACCGGCGGTTCCAGCAGAAGTGTCATGACGAGCTGTTTCAGAACCGCAAGAATTGCGCGATGATCGTCGCCATCCACAGCATCGATTTCGTCAAGGAATACTGCAATAAGGCGCTGGTGCTCAAAGACGGGCGCGGCCGCGTGTTCGAAGATCTCAGTCTGGCGGAAGCCATCTACGCCACGATCTAGGAGGATTGCTCAACCGATGCTTCTGAACGAATGAGCTCGATGAGCCCGACCGACGCGATCGAAACACCGGCGGCCGGCCGCTTTTTTCGCGCCCTCGCGATCCAGGCGCGCGTGCTCTACGCGCTCATGATTCGAGAGCTCATGATGCGTTACGGGCGCAACAACATCGGATTCCTTTGGCTGGTGCTCGAGCCGATGATCCTGTGTGCCGGCGTGATAGGCCTCAGATGGCTCATCCAGGACCATCGGGAGCATGGAGTTTCGCTCGTGGCGCTTGTCCTGTCGGGGTACATGCCGCTCACGCTGTGGCGGCACCTCACCAACAAGAGCATCTTCTTGTTGAGGCGAAACGTCGGGATGCTGTTTCACCGCAAGGTCACGATTCTCGACGCCTTCATGACGACGATGGGCCTGGAATTCATCGGGTGCAGTTTCGCCTTTGCCGTCAACTACGCGGCTTTGATCTTTCTCGGGGCGCTCGACCCCATACGCGATTACGGATACGTGCTCTGCGGCTGGTGTGCGATGGGCCTGCTCGCGATGGGAGTGGCGGCCGCGATCGCCGTCTTGACCGAGCTCTACGAAACCGCCGAGCGGTTCATACAACCGATCCAGTACCTGCTTTTGCCGATCAGCGGATTCCTGTTCATGGTCGACTGGCTGCCAGATTCGGCCCAGAGGCTGGCCTGGTGGATGCCGATGATCCATTGCTTTGAAATGATCCGAAACGGCTTTTTCGGCGACGCCGTTCAAACGCACTACAACGTCGCCTACCCGCTCATCATCGGCCTCATTTTGCTCAGCATATTTCTGCCGATGATGGACAAGGCGCGCGATCACATCCACTACGGCTGAACGCCTTTGGCGCCGCCTGGATCGAAATCGTGCGCGGGCTCCGCTGGACGGCTGAACGCCAGGTCCTTAAGAGTTGCTTTGAAGCAAGCGAAAAAAGCGCCCTCTGCTTCGGCGGCGGCAACGTAGCGGGGAATGGTCTTTGTGCGTCGACTGACGGAAGCCGATCGCCAGTTATTGGACCGGATGGTCAAGAGCCGCGCCCGCAAGGATGAGGGCGCAGCGGGAAACGGGGTTCTCGCCGAGCCATCGCGCCGGCTCGATTTCAAGACCCTCCCCGGCTATGCCGAGCAGCGGCTTCTCCGGTCCGCGGCTTCGGCCATGGGATTGCGCGATCCCTATTTCCTTGTTCATGAGGGCGAGGCGAGCGCAACGACCGTCATCGACGGCCATGAGCTCATCAACTTCTCGTCCTACGACTATCTCGGATTGAACCGGAGTCCCGCGGTGCGGGCGGCCGCGCATGAAGCGATCGACCGCTATGGCGTCTCGGCCTCTGCAAGCAGGCTCGTAGCGGGCGAGCGTCCGGTGCATCGCGCGCTGGAAGCGGCTCTCGCCAGCCATTACGGACTGAGCGGTTGCGTGACCTATGTCAGCGGGCACGCCGCGAACGTGACCACGATCGGCGCCCTCATGGGTCCGCGCGATCTCGTGCTGCATGACGCGCTCGCCCACAACAGCATCGTCATGGGCGCCGTCCTCGCTGGGTCAGCGCGGCGCATCTTTCCGCATGACGATATGGTCAGCCTGGCCGCGACCCTTGCAGCGATCCGCGGGCAGTACGAGCGCGTCCTCATCGTCGCGGAAGGCCTCTACAGCATGGACGGCGACGTCTGCGACCTTCCGGCCCTGATCGACATCAAGGATCGTCATGAGGCCTGGCTCATGATCGACGATGCGCACGGCCTCGGCGTCCTGGGCGAGCGCGGCTCCGGGGTGTTCGAGCATTTCGGCGTCGATCCGGGCCGCATCGACGTCTGGATGGGGACCTTGTCGAAGACGCTCGCCGCCTGCGGGGGATACATCGTCGGTTCGGACGCTCTCGTCGAATACCTGAAGACGTCGGCCGGCGGATTCGTTTACAGCGTCGCCATGCCGCCTGCGATCGCCGCGGCGGCGCTGGCCGCCATCGGCCTCCTGCGCGCGGAGCCCGAGCGCGTGGCCAAGCTCAAGGCGAACGCGCGGCGTTTCGCCGAAGCCGCGCGCGGCGCCGGTCTCGACATCGGCGCCAGCATCGGCGAGGCGATCGTCCCCATCATCACAGGCAGTTCGTTGCGCGCGGTCGCGCTTAGCCAGCGGCTGTTTGACCGGGGCGTCAACGTGCAGCCTATCATTCATCCGGCGATCCCCGAGCGCCTCGCGCGACTCCGTTTTTTCTTAAGCTCAGAGCATTCGACCGAACAGATCGAAACCGCGGTCCGCCTCGTTGCGGAGGAATTCCAGCACGCATCGTCGTCGACCGCCGTAGCTCGCGCGGACGCGGGCTGAATGAGCGAATTGAAGATCGTTCCCGTCGTCGATCGGCGCGGGATCGAATCGTTCATCGCGGCGGCGCGACGCGCGGAGTTCGCCAATCCGCGCTGGATCGAGCCGGTTCACGAAGAGATCCGGATGATCTTCAATCCGCGACGCACCCCGTTCACGCACGAGAACGACATTCAGCCGTTTGTCGCATTTCGCAGCGGCGAGCCGATCGGGCGGATCGTCGCCACTGTCGAACGAACGCACATCGCCAAGTTTCAGGACGGGTGCGGGTTCTTCGGCTTCATCGAGGCGATCGACGACCCAGCGGTATTCGCCGGGCTGTTCGGAGCGGCCGAGCAATTTCTAAAGGAGCGCGGCATGCGGATTGCTCGCGGCCCGTTCAGCCTCACGATCAATCACGAAAGCGGCCTTCTGGTTCACGGGTTCGACGAACCGCATGTCGTCCGGACGAACCATGCCCCAGCTTACTACGCCCGGCATATCGAAGCGCTCGGCTATGCGAAGGCGATGGACCTGATGGCATATGTCTGCCGGGTCGCCGAATCCAATCTTCCCGAGCGCGTGGCGCGCGTCGCAAAGGCCCTCGGCGCGCCCCGTCTTGAATTCCATTCGCTCTCGATCCGGAACTGGAGCCGCGATTTCCAGCGCGTGCTTGCGCTCTACAACGACGCCTGGGCGGATAACGCCTGGGCTACGCCGATCGGCGAGGAGGAGGCAAAGCTCATCAGCCGCCTGACGTTGCCGGTCTGCCGTCCCGACTGGATCCGCATTGCGACCTTCAACGGGGAAGACGTCGCGCTCGCCGCGCAGATTCCTGACGCGAACGAAGCGCTGCGTGGCCTCGACGGCAGGCTTTGGCCGTTCGGTCTCGCGCGCCTCCTCTGGCGCATCCACGCGCGCGGCACGCGCATGACGCGCGCGCCGATCACGGGCGTCGCGAGGAAATGGCGCAATACGAAGGTTGGCGCTTACGCGGTCAGCGGGCTCGTGGCCCGTTCGATCGAAGACGCACGTAAGGCCGGCGTTGAGGAAATCGAGTATAGTTGGATGCTCGAAACGAACGCGATCGCCTTGAACAGCGTCCGCAGACTGCCAGCGCGCCACACGCGCACGTTTCGCATTTACGAACGCGTTCTCTCTCCCTAAATCAGTCTAACCTTGAAAGAGCCTCACCCTGAACCAATTTTGAGTGATCGCTGCGTGAGGCGGAGCCGATGAACAAAACCAAGAAACCGATTCCGGTCGACGAGCCTGCCGATACGGCCGAAAAGCCGCTGCACGCCATGCCGCCGGCGGCGCTGAGGGCGCTCGCCGAAGCCGAGGCTCGGCGCGCCTCTCCGCCAGCGCGTCCGCCCGAACTCAATGGCCGCGGCGGCCTGGACCCCGTCCGTTACGGCGATTGGGAAGTCAAAGGTCTGGCAAGCGATTTCTAGCCGCGCCGCGACGCAGTTTTCGTTCACGGTTGGGGCGAAAAGGCAGTTGCGCTCGGACCATTGCGGGGCTTTGTCAGACCAACCGCGTGCGGCGCCTCTGACCGTGACAGGCTTTGACCATTGGGCATCAGCCAACGCATTGGGGACGTGACGACCGCCTTGATCCGACCAAAGCGCCGGATTGGCCAAGATTGTCGAGACCGGTCCGTTCCGGAGATCGATGGTGTCTTCCGTTGCGCGGGGCGAAACCCTTTCTGCATGGTGGACGCCGCGTGGGGCCAGAGCCTCAAACGAAAAAGGCCGCGTTGCGGCAGCCTTTTCTTAACAAACTGGAATTATTTAGGAAATTTGGAGCGGGCGAAGGGATTCGAACCCTCGACCCCAACCTTGGCAAGGTTGTGCTCTACCCCTGAGCTACACCCGCATCCCGTGCTCGGCGTCGCTGCCGGACGCGCGCTTATGCCGCAAGGCCATTAGGATTGCAATACCTTGTTCTACCGCGAATGGCGCGTAGGTCAGAACGCCGCCAACTCGCACACGAGGGCGTGATTTGTCAGACGGGTTTTCCCGTGCGAATCGAGAGCTTAGCCGAGTTCGATCATGAATGAAGTCTTCAAGCCCCAAGCCGCGGAGCGCGCGACCCCCACCGCTCGGACTGCGCCCCAGCCGCAAGTTGAGCCGCAGGCCCCGCCGTCGCCCCCGCAGGCGCCGCGCCGCCGCAACCTCCTCGGCAGAATCGCGCTCATAGCTGCCCTCGCCGCGGCGGCGGTGTTCGCGTGGCAAAGATTCGAGCACGGAGAAACCACGACCAACGCGAATAATCCGGCCCGGTCGGGGCCGCCGCCGCAAACCGTGCGCGTCGCGCCCGTAACGCTTGGCGACATGCCGATCACGATCGACGCGCTGGGAACAGTGACCCCGTTCGAGACGGTGACCATCCGCACCCAGATAGCGGGAACCCTGCAGGAAGTCGGGTTCGAGGAAGGTCAGACGGTCAAGAAGGGCGACTTCCTCGCACAGATCGACCCCCGGCCTTATCAGGCCGCGCTCGGGCAGGCGCAGGGGCAGTTGGCCAAGGATCAGGCTCTGCTCGGCCAGGCCCAGAGCGATCTCGCCCGCTATGAAGCGCTAGCCAGGCAGGACTCGATATCGAAGCAGCAGGTCGCGGACCAGGAGGCTCTGGTCTCGCAGGACAGAGCAGCGATCCTGACCGATCAGGCGCAGGTGCAGACCGCCACGCTCAATCTCAATTATACCCATATTGTTTCCCCGGTCACCGGCCGGGTGGGCCTCAGGGCCGAGGATCCGGGCAACTATTTGCAACCCTCCGACGCCAACGGCATCGTGGTCATCACCCAGATCGATCCAATCAGCGTCATATTCCCGACGCCCGAGGACAATCTGCCCCGCATCGCGGCGCGGCTCAATTCCGGCGCCAAACTGAAGGTGACGGTGTTCGACCGCGCCAACGTCAACGAACTCGCGACCGGGACACTGACCACATACGACAGCCAGGTCGACGTGACCACCGGCACGATCAAGATGCGGGCGACCTTCGACAATTCGAAGAGCGTCCTTTTCCCGCAGCAGTTCGTGAATGTCCGGCTGCTGGTCGACACAATGACCGGCGTAGCGCTCGCGCCGAACGCTGCCGTGCAGATCGGGCCTTCCGGCAACTTCGTTTATCTGCTCAACGACAATTCGACGGTTTCCAAGCGCGACGTCGACACGGGGCCGAGCGACGCGCAGCGGACGACGATAACGTCCGGGGTGGCGGCGGGCGACAGGGTCGTGATCGATGGAGTCGACCGGCTGCGCGACGGCGCCAAGGTCACAGTGGCTGAGACCGCGACTGCGGAAGGGAATCAAGGGGCGGACCAAAACCTCGCGGCGCAGCGTCATTTCTACGGCGACGGAGGCGCAGGCGGCGACGCGCAGGCCCATGGCCATCGCCATCGGCGGGAAGGTTCAGCGGCGCCGGGCGGGGCGCCTGCGCAGGGCGCAGCGGCGCAATGAGCGCCCGGACTCTTGAGAGGCGTGGGTGAACCCGTCCCGCATTTTCATCGATAGACCCGTCGCGACAAGCCTCATGATGATCGCGATTCTGCTCGTCGGGCTCGCGGCCTATCGCTTCCTGCCGCTCTCCGCGTTGCCGGAGGTCGATTACCCGACCATTCAGGTTCAGACCTTCTATCCGGGCGCGAGTCCGGAGGTGATGACCTCGGCCGTCACAGCGCCGCTCGAACGCCAGTTCGGCCAGATGGCGAGCCTCAACCAGATGATGTCGGCCAGCTCCGCGGGGTCGTCGGTCATCACCTTGCGCTTCGGCCTCGACATCGGCCTCGATATCGCCGAGCAGGAAGTGCAGGCGGCGATAAACGCCGCGGGCAACCTGCTGCCCGCCGACCTGCCCGCGCCGCCGATCTATTCCAAGGTCAATCCTGCCGACGCGCCGATCCTGACGCTCGGCGTCGCGTCGGATTCGATGAAGCTGACGGACGTCGAGGACATCATCGAGAGCCGCCTCGCGCCGAAACTGTCACAGCTTCCCGGAGTGGGGCTCGTGTCCATCTCCGGCGGCCATCGACCCGCAGTGCGCATCCACGCCAATCCACTCGCGCTCGCGGCCTATGGCGTCAGCCTCGACGATCTGCGCACGACCATCAGCAACCTCAATGTCAACACCCCAAAGGGCAATTTCGACGGACCGGCGCAATCTTCGACGATCAACGCCAATGACCAGATCCGCGATCCGAAGGACTATCTCAAGTCAGTCGTCGCCTACCGCAACGGCGCGCCGATCCTCCTTTCGGACGTGGCGACCGTCGAGATCGGCCCGGAGAACAGCCGGCTTTCGGCGTGGATGGACACGACGCCGGCGCTCATCGTCAACATCCAGCGTCAGCCAGGCGCCAACGTCATCCAGGTTGTTGACGAGATCAAAGCGGTGCTGCCGAGCTTGAGCCAGAGCCTGCCGGCGGGAGTCACGGTCAAGCCGCTCACCGACCGTACGACGACCATCCGCTCTTCGGTTCGCGACGTCGAGTTCGAGCTGACGCTCGCCGTCGGGCTTGTCGTGCTGGTGATCTTCCTCTTCCTGCGCAACATTCCGGCGACGATCATTCCGAGCCTGTCGGTGCCGCTCTCGCTCGTCGGCGCGCTCGCGATCATGTACCAGTTCGGCTTCAGCCTCGACAATCTGTCGCTGATGGCGTTGACCGTCGCCACCGGTTTTGTCGTCGACGACGCGATCGTCGTGATCGAGAACATCGCGCGCTACCTTGAGGCAGGCGACAGCCCCTATGACGCCGCGGTCAAAGGCTCGGCGCAGATCGGCTTCACCATCATTTCGCTGACCGTTTCGCTCATCGCCGTGCTGATCCCGCTGCTCTTCATGGGCGACGTCGTGGGGCGGCTCTTCCATGAATTCGCGATTACGCTTGCCGCGACCATCGTCATCTCGGCCTTCGTCTCGCTGACGCTTGTGCCAATGCTCTGTTCCAAGCTCCTGCGCCCGAGCGGCGGGCACGAGGCGAGCGGCGGCCGGCTTTTCCAAGCGTTGACGCGGTTCTATGCGTCGACCCTGCGCGTGGTGCTCGATCATCAGGCGATCACGCTTATTGTCGCCCTCGGCACTTTCCTGCTGACCGGTTATCTCTACGTGACGATCCCGAAGGGCTTCTTTCCCGTTCAGGACACCGGCGTCATCCAGGGCGTGACACAGGCGGCGGAGGATATTTCGTTCGACCAGATGGCGGCCCACCAGCAGGCGCTCGCCAGGGTGATCCTCGCCGATCCGGACGTCGAAAGCCTCTCCTCGTTCATTGGCGTCGACGGCTCGAACATCACGCTGAACTCGGGGCGCTTTCTCATAAATCTGAAGCGTCATTCCGAGCGCAAGTCTACGGCGAGCGAGATCATCAGGCGTCTGGGGCGGGAGACCGCAGCCGTAGCCGGCATCTCGCTCTTCATGCAACCGGTGCAGGACCTTTCGATCGACACGGCGGTCAGCGCCACCCAGTATCAGTTCACGCTCGAAAATCAGGATCTGGCGACGCTGCAGGACTGGACGCCCAAGGTGCTGCAGCGGCTCGCCAAGATTCCCTCAATCGTCGATGTCGCCAGCGATCTCCAGCCGAACGGACGATCGGTGACGGTTGATCTTGATCGGGCCGAGGCGGCGCGCTTCGGCATCACACCCGCGATCGTCGACAACGCGCTTTACGACGCCTATGGACAGCGCATCATCTCGACGATCTTCACCCAGAGCAACCAGTACCGGGTCATTCTCGACATCGATCCGAAGATGGCGCGCTCGCTCGAACTCGCTGAATTCCCTTTATCTGCCGTCGGCGGCCTCGACCTCGAGCCAAACCCCGCTGAGTTCGGTCGCAAATTTCGTCGTGAAGACGTCGCCGTTGCAGATCTCTCACCTGAAGCAGTTTCCCGTGACGACGGTCTCGTTCAACCTCGCGCCGGGCGCGTCGCTGGGGGAGGCTGTCGCGGCGATCAACGCGGGCCTTGCCGACATCAATCTGCCACAGAGCTTCGCGGTCAGCTACCAGGGCGCAGCGCAGGCCTTCCAGTCCGCGCTGTCGAACGAGGTGTTTCTACTCGGGGCGGCGATCGCGACGATGTATATCGTGCTTGGCGTGCTCTACGAGAGCTTCATCCATCCGATCACGATTCTCACCACATTGCCTTCCGCCGGCATCGGCGCGCTCCTGACCCTGAACGCCGCCGGGGCAGGTCTCGACATCATCGGCGTCATTGGCATTGTGCTGCTCATTGGCATCGTCAAGAAGAACGCGATCATGATGATCGACTTTGCGCTGGAGGCCCAGCGGCAGCAGGGCTTGCCGGCGCGCGAAGCGATCTATCAGGCGTGCCTGTTGCGTCTGCGGCCGATCCTGATGACGACGGTCGCGGCGATCTTCGGCGCGCTTCCGCTAATGCTCGGCACGGGCGTCGGATCCGAGCTTCGCCATCCGCTGGGGCTCGCGATCGTCGGCGGCCTCGCGTTCAGCCAGGTGCTGACGCTCTACACGACGCCGGTCATTTATCTGTTCTTCGAGAGGCTTGGCGAGCGCTTCGGCCTCGGCGCGACCGACGCGGCTCTCGCGGCGGAGCCGTCGTGAACAACCGCTTCTCCGAGCTCTTTATTCGGAGGCCTGTGGCGACGACGCTGCTGACCATCGGCATCATCTTCGCCGGCCTCCTCGGCTATTCGCAACTTCCGGTCTCGCCCCTGCCGCAGGTCGATTTTCCGATCATCTCCGTTCAGGCGCATATGCCCGGCGCGAACCCCGACACGATGGCGACCACGGTCGCCGCGCCGCTCGAACGCCACCTCGGCCAGATCGCCGACGTCAACGAAATGACGTCGCAGAGCACCCTCGGCTCGACTCGCATCACACTGCAGTTCGGCCTCGACCGCAACATCGACGGCGCCGCTCGCGACGTTCAGGCGGCGATCGTCGCCGCGCGCGTCGACCTGCCGACCAGCCTGCGCCAGAATCCGACCTACCATAAGGTCAATCCGGCCGACGCGCCGATCATGATCATCGCGTTGACCTCGTCGACGCATACCGCGGGCCAGCTCTACGACCTGGCCTCCAACATCCTGCAGCAGCGCCTGTCGCAGCTTCCCGGCATCGGCGAGGTCGACGTCTGGGGCTCCGCGCTTCCCGCGGTGCGCGTCGAAATCAACCCCACCGCGATCTTCCATTACGGCATCAGCCTCGAGGACATTCGGGCGGCGCTCGCCTCGGCCAACGCCAACAGCCCCAAAGGCGCGATCGAGAACGACAGCGCCCATTACCAGATCTACGCCAACGATCAGGCGACGAAGGCGGCGCAATACCGCGATCTCGTCATCGCCTATCGCAAGGGCGCCGCGGTCAAACTGTCCGACGTGGCCGAGGTCGTCGATTCGGTCGAGGATCTGCGCAACGCGGGTCTTGTAGACGGAAGGCCCGGCATCGTGGTCGTGCTGTCGCGCCAGCCCGGCGCGAACATCATCACCGCCGTCGACAATGTGAAGGCGGAACTGCCCCGCCTCGCCGCCTCCCTGCCGGGCGACGTCAACCTGACGGTCGCGATGGACCGGTCTAAGACAATTCGCCAATCCCTGGGCGACACCCAGAAGACGCTGATGGTCGCGGTCGCGCTGGTGATCCTCGTGGTGTTCGCTTTCTTGCGAAGCGTGCGCGCGGCTGCGATCCCGAGCGTCGCAGTGCCAACCTCGATCATCGGCTCGTTCGGCGTGATGTATCTGCTCGGCTTCAGCCTCGATAATCTCTCGCTGATGGCGCTGACCATCTCCACCGGCTTCGTGGTCGACGACGCGATCGTCGTGCTCGAGAACATCTCGCGCTATCTCGAACAGGGCATGCCGCGCGTTGAGGCCGCCATCAGGGGGGCGAACGAAGTCGGCTTCACCGTGCTATCGATCAGCCTGTCGCTGATCGCGGTGTTTGCGCCGCTGATCTTCTTCGGCGGGATCGTTGGACGTCTTTTCAATGAATTCGCCCTTACACTGTCGGTCGCGGTGATGATCTCACTCGTCGTGTCGCTCACGACGACGCCGATGATGTGCGCGCTCATTTTGCCGCGCGAGCGCATCGCACGGCACGGGCGCCTCTATCGCGCGACGGAGCGCGTGTTCGACGCGACGCTGAGCTTTTACCGAAGAACGCTGCGCGTCGCCTTGCGCCACCCCGGCGCCGTCATGCTTACGCTCTTGGCGACGATCGGGCTCAACTACTACATGTTCCGCTACGAAACGGCTTATGGGCTCTTTCCGGTTCAGGACACGGGGCTCATTCTTGGCGGAATCGAAGCAGATCAAAGCATCTCGTTCCAGTCGATGAAGGCAAAGTTCGAGCAATTGCTGACGATCGTTCGGAACGATCCCGCGGTCGCGAGCGTTGTCGGCTTCACGGGGGGGCGGCAGACGAATGTCGGCTTCGCCTTTATGTCGCTCAAGCCCTATGCGGAGCGCAAAGTCACTGCCGACGCGGTCGTAAGCCGACTTCGCGACAAGGCGCAAGTCGCAGGCGCGCGCCTGTTCATGTTCGCCGGTTCCGATCTGCGAACCGGGGGGCGGCAGAGCAGCGCGGCCTACCAGTACACCTTGCTCTCCGACGATCCGTCGGAACTCTATAAATGGGCGGCGAAGCTGCAGCAGGCGCTGATGAACAGCGACATCCTCAAGGACGTCAATTCGGATCAGCAGCAGGGCGCACTCGAGACCGACGTTGAGATAGATCGAGCTACGGCGATGCGTCTGGGGCTGACCCTCAACGCTATCGACAACACGCTTTACGACGCCTTCGGGCAGCGTCAGGTGTCGGTCATCTACAGCGCACAGAACCAATATCATGTCGTCATGGAGGTCGCGCCGCATTACGGGCAGGACCCGCGCACGCTTGACGACCTCTATGTCTCGACCTCGGGCGCCAATCCCACGGGCACGCAGCAGACCGGCATAGCGGCCGGATTGTTCAAGTCGACGACCGGCGCGGCCAGCACCGCGGCGACGATCGCCGCGGATTCGGCGCGCAATCTCGCGACCAACTCGCTGGCGGTGAGCGGGCACATGTCCGCGTCGGCCGGCGCCGCCGTCTCGACCTCGCTCGAGACGATGGTCCCACTCTCGGCCTTCGCGAAATTCACGCCCGGTCATACGCCGCTCAGCGTCAACCATCAGGGACTGTTCGCAGCCTCGACAATCTCATTCAATCTGGCTCAAGGCCATGCGCTGAGCGAGGCGAAAGCGGAGATCGAGAAGACGATCGAGCGCATCGGGATGCCGTCGACGGTGCGCGGCGCTTTCGCGGGGACCGCAGCCACTTACCAGCAGTCTCAGTCGAACATGCCGCTTCTTTTCGGCGCGGCGCTTGTAACGATCTACATCGTGCTCGGCATTCTCTACGAGAGCCTCATCCATCCGATCACGATTCTCTCGACGCTGTTCTCCGCCAGCGTCGGAGCGGCGCTCGCGCTCTGGCTGTTCAACACGCAGTTCACTGTGATCGCGGCGATCGGGGTGCTGCTGCTGATCGGCATTGTGAAGAAGAATGCGATCATGATGGTCGATTTCGCCCTGGAGGCGGAGCGTCAGGGGCTCGACACGCGGGAGGCGATCGAGCAGGCGTGCCTCTTGCGCTTTCGGCCGATCATGATGACCACTTGCGCGGCGATTTTTGGCGCTCTGCCCCTGGCGTTCGGAACCGGCGAAGGCTCCGAACTGCGCCATCCGCTCGGGATCACGATCGTTGGCGGCTTGATCGTCAGTCAGATCTTGACGCTCTATACGACCCCGGTCGTTTTCATCTATCTTGATCGCTTCGGGAAGTGGCTGGGGCGATTGTGGAATCGATATTACTTGCGCATCAATCCGGCTCCGCTTGCGCGCGCGCGGTAGCGGGCCCCGTTGGATCGCTGGCCGCAGGCTTCGCGGCCGCAATCTCGCTCGGCGGCTGCGCCCCGGTCGGCCCGGACTTCGAGCGCGCCGCAGCGATCGTGTCGCCGCAATACAAGGAGATCGCGGGGTGGAAGGTGGCGGCCCCGCGAGCAAGCGAACCGAAAGGCGACTGGTGGAGCGTCTTTCACGATCCGGAGCTGAGCCGGCTCGAAGGCGCGGTGGCCGTCTCCAACCAGACCGTCAGGGCGGACGAGGCCAATTATCGCGAGGCGCTCGCGCTCATCAACGAGTCGCGCGCCGGGCTCTATCCGACCGTCAACGGCAGTGCTTCGGCTGTCCGCAGTTCGCCGAAGACCACCACTCTCACCGCTGAGGCGAGCGGACAATGGATGCTCGACGTCTGGGGCCTCGTCAGGCGCGAGATCGAAGCGCAGCAGGCGGGCGCGGAGAGCGTGGCCGCCAATCTCGCCAACGCCCTGCTCGCCGCACAGTCGGAACTCGCGCTCGCCTATGTGACGCTGCGGCAGGCCAACTCGCTCGAGACCCTGCTCACGAGGACTGTCGAGGATTACAAGCGGTCCCTTACGATCACGCAGAACCAGTACAACGCGGGAACCGCCGCAAAGTCCGATGTCATAACCGCGCAGGCGCAGGTATTGAACGCGCAGGCCCAACTCATTGGCGCCGGCGTGGCGCGGGCGCAAAGCGAGCACGCGATCGCTGTCCTGATGGGCCGTCCTCCGGCGGGGCTATCCATTGCGCACGGCGCGCTTGCGACCCGCGTACCCACGATTCCGGTGCGTCTGCCGTCCTCTCTGCTCGAGCGAAGGCCGGACGTGGCCGTGGCGGAGGAGAATATGCGTCAGGCCAACGCCAATATCGGCGTCGCGTTCGCGGGATATTTTCCAGATGTCAGCCTGTCGGGGCTCTTCGGCTATTCCGGCAATCCGTTCGCCGCCGAGTTCGGGCCGGCCAATCCGGTGTGGTCGTTCGGCGCTTCGCTCGCCCAGCCGATCTTCAATGGCGGCCTCACTGGCGCCCAGGTCGAGGCGACGCGCGAGATCTACAAATCGGAAGTCGCCACGTATCGCCAGACCGTGCTGACCGCAATTCAGCAAGTCGAAGACAATCTCGCCGGCATCCGCATCCTCGTGAAAGAGGCGAAAGTGGAGGCGGAGGACGTGCGCATTTCGCGGCAGGCCACCCAGATCGCGCTCAACGAATATCAGGCCGGAACGCAGGCCTACACCACGGTCGTCACCGCCGAACAGCAGCAGCTGGTGGTGGAAGAGGCGCTTCTGGCGACTCAGGCTCAGATCCAGGCCGACGCCGTGAATCTAATCGTTGCGCTCGGCGGCGGTTGGAGCCAGTCGAAGCTTCCCGACGCCGCGGCGGATTCGGCGGCGCCTTTTCCCGCGCCGCCGCTCGCGTCAGAGTGAAAGCGCGTACCGGCGGGCGACCGTATCCGCTTCGCGCGCATCCGCAATCGAGATCGGCCCATTGTTGGCGGCGCGCGCGCTTTTCACCGCATTGGCCAGAACATCCGGGCCTTCGACGCGGAGATCGCCCGACCCGCTCGTCAAGGCCTGGCCCATGGCGGCGCGCGCCTCGTCGTCAGCGAAGGCCGCCGCCTGCATCAGCGCCATTACAGCGCGCGGCGCGGCCGAACAGCGCGCCAGCCGATAGGCGTTGAGGAAGCGCTTTGCGTCGCGAGGGGACTGCGCGGCGAGCGGGGCGAGCGCCGTGAGGAGCGCCGCTTCGGTTTCCGAAAACGGCTCGGCGAGCGCCGTCGCGACTTTTTCGTCAACTGCAGCCGAGTTCGCCTGGCCCTCGGTCGAAAGCAAACGCGCGACGAGACGCTCGCCATCGACTCCAAAACGTCCAGGCAGATTGACGACCATCTGCAGCCACTTGTCGAGGCGGCGGCGCGCCTCGCGCTGGCCGCCAAGCGGGTCGACGAGCCGCGACGGGTCCAAGGCAAGAATTCCGACCGAGCCGGGCCCAAGCACGCTGTGAGCCGACCCGATCCAGTTGATCGCGGCGCCCGGCGCGAGCAAGTCCAGATTGTCGATGACGAAGACCAGTCGATCCGGCGCTCCAGCCGAATGTCCTTGCGCGATCCGCTCGCTCAATGCGGCAAGAAAGGCGCGAGCCGCCGACCCTGGGTTTTGGCGCGTTTCAAGAAAGTCGGGACCCGGCGCCCGGACTTGGGCCTTGCCGCCCGCCCGTCGGGCGGCCGCTTCGGCATGCCTGGCTGCGGCCTCGGCGTCGGCGGACAGCGCTGCGACCCTTTGGTTGAGCCGCGCCGCGCGGGCCTCGAGATCGCGGCGGCGGTCGCGGACATCATAGTTGAGGAGGCTCGCTCCGCGGAAGAGGAGCGTCGCGAAGCTCAGCGCCCGCCAAAGGTTGAGAACAAGCGCAAGAGCCGCCAGCGCGTAAAGAACTTCGGCCGCTCTTTCGAGCCAGTCGCCATGCGACGCGATCCAGTCGGCGACCGGCGCCGACAGTCCACGGATCGCCGTCATTGCGGCTTCGCCGTGCAGCACATTGACGCCGAGCCCGACCAGGAATGCGACGATCGCCCAAAAAAGCAGACGCCGCTGGCTGCCGTAGGCCCAAACGGTGCGCAGGGCGACGCCTACGCGTCCTCCTGTGCCCAAACTCGCCATATCGCGCACGAGGTCGCGATAGCTCGCCGCGGCATCCGGTCCGGTGAGGTCGAATCGGCGCAGACGGGCGTCGATCGCCGCGCGACGGGCGCGCGCAAACACGTCGACGCGCGAGCCAGGCGTCTCGAACAGCAGCGCATCAGCGAGCCGCGCGCGACGCGCCTCGACTTCGTCGCTCTGCATCCGTTCCGCCTCGAGTTTCCGAACGATTTCGTCATGGCGATCGGACGCGGCTTTCGCCGCACGCAACGGATCGCCGCCGGCGTGCGCCAACTCGTCGAGCAGCGCGGAATAATCGACGCCGCCGGGTTCGCGGTCCAGCGCGACATAGGCGGCGCTCGCGATGGCGACCGGCGCCTCGGAGCCTTCCGCAGCATCAACTCGGGCGACCACCACCCGAGCGAGCGTGCCTGGCGAACCGGCGCCTCGCTCAATTGCCTGCGCCAGGCGGTTAAGCGCGAAGGACTTGCCGGCGCCGCTCGGGCCCGTGATTGCAGCGAGGAAGGGTGTCTGGACATGCGCCATCAGGCAGAGCTGCGCCAGCGGCTGAATGGCGACAGTCGCGTCCAGGGCGTCAGCCCCGTCGGCGCTGTCCGCGAGGAAGATCGGTTTCGCCTGCTTCGCGGCGGGCGGCGCAGAACCTGCGTCCGCCGCCGGCGCGACTTGCGAGGGAGGCTTGGAAGCAGCCGGCGATGGCTTCTCTGCTGAGCCGCCGCCGAGCAGACGAACCTTCGCTTTCTCGCTGATCTCGGACAAAAGATTCTCCTCAACGCTGCGCGCCCTGGCCCCAGAGAGCCGCACGCGCCTGCTTTCGAATTGCGCCAGGGCTTACGGGCGCCAAGGCGCGGTCCAAGTCAAGCCACGAACTGTTGTCGGCGCCCGATGCGGCCCCCGAAGCTTCATTTGTCCGAAAAACGGCCAAAATAAAGAGACGCCACGCATATTTAGCAATTCGGGTCATCGACCTTCAAAACACGGCAGCGAAGATGGCGCAGACGGCCGAGGGGCGTTCCTTGATAAGGGGGCGGCTTGAGCCGCGAACCGACCCGATCTCGCAGGCGAGCAACCCCATGGCCACAACTTCCTCTTCGAGCACGACAACCCCGTCGCCGGTGACAAAACTTGCAAACTCCTGCATCGCCGCCGATGTCGCGAAGGACCTGCAAGGCGGCTCGCTCAGTTACAATTCGGTCCTGTCGATCCTCGAGGATGCGGCGACTGGCGGCATGAACGCCTCGAAATTCACCACGCTCGAGACACTCGCTTCCGAATTGAACGTTGCCGGCGGCATCAGCGTCACGCCCTATGTGCAGCAGATCGCCGACGACGTCATCGACGGCAATTCCGCCAATGCGACCTGGAACGGAGGGGCGTCTACCGCTGTGCGTCTCGGAAACTTGAGCGCGACGTCCAGCCAGACGCAGGCCGACGAACTGATCGGCGAGTGGTTTCTGGGCACGAACCTACCCAGCCTCAGCCTCGCCTCGGTTGGACAGGCGAACCTCAATCCGACCTACAAGAACTCGACCTTGCCGCTCTACGGACCGAGCGGCGCCCCCACCTATCAGGACATCAGCCAGGGTTATCTCGGCGACTGCTATTTCCTGTCGTCCTTGGGCGAGGTCGCGCTGAAGGACCCCTCCGCGATCGAGAACATGATCTCGAGCAACGGCAACGGGACCTACAGCGTCCGCTTCTACGTCAACGGCAAGGCGGACTACGTCACGGTCAATTCCGAGCTGCCGGTCATGACGGGCTACCGCTGGGCCAACGGATCAACTCTCGAGTTCGCCAACGGCACGAAAGACGACTGGGCGGCGCTGGTCGAGAAAGCCTATGCTCAATTGAACGCGCAGACGAACGCGCCCCACGGCATGGCGCTCAACAGCGCATCCAACTCCTACGCCGGCATCACCGCCGGCAACGGCTCCGCCCTGACGATGATCACCGACCAGCCGGAGCAGGCGCAAACGCTCAGTCCTTTCACGTCCGCGAGCGCGCTCGGCTCCATTCTGTCCAACCTCGCCTCGAGCTTTAGCTCGGGCGAGGAGGTCCTGATGTCGACGCCCTACGCCTCGAACGGCAATCTGGTCGGCGACCACATGTACATGGTCACCGGCGTCAACGCCGCAACGGGGACGCTTACGATCCAGAATCCGTGGAACACCGCCTATAGCGGCGGCCTCGCGATGAACTTCACTGAGACGATGAAGCAGCTCGCCGCGGACAATTGCACGCTTTGGGTCACGAGCGGCCATGCCGTCGCTTAGACGCCTTCGGGGGCGCGGCCCCTAACTCCGTCGCCGACATGACTGCCAAGCGAGCCGATCCCGTGATAAGCCCCAAGCGCGATTTCATGGAGATCGGCCCTTGCTCGCCTTCGCCCCGTCTGCGCCTGACGCCGTTCCGATCTGGTTCGCGAGCGCCGAATCCTGGGAGCGCGTGAAGGCGTCGATCGGCGAGGACGCGGCGGCCTTCGCCGAGCGCTGCGGATTTAAGCCGAAGGCGGGATCGCTGCAGCTCCTTCCCGGATCGGGGGGCGCGCTCGCGGGCGTCCTGTTCGGCGTCGACGCCGACGCCGCGCCCTTGCGCGATCCGCTCGCTGCGGGCAAGCTTGCGACCTCGCTCCCTGAAGGCGTCTACCGCTTCGCCAATCTCCCCGCGGACGCGGACCTCGCCGCGCTCGGCTTCCTGCTCGCGTCCTACCGCTACGCCCGCTTCAAGCCCGATTCCGGCCCGAAGCCGCGCCTCGTCGCGCCGGAGGGCGTCGATGGGCCTCGGATCGCGCGCATCGCCGACGCGGTCGCCTTCGGCCGCGACCTCATCAACGCGCCGGCCAACGCGCTGGGCCCCAAGGCCTTGGAGGAGGCGGCGGCCAAGCTCGCCGAAAGCTTCGGCGCGGATGTCACCGTCACGCGGGGCGACGACCTTATCGGCGCCAACCTTCCCTTGATCCACGCGGTCGGGCGGGCGTCCGCCGAAGCCCCGCGGCTCGTCGACTTTCGCTTTGGCCGCGAGGGCGCGCCGAGGGTGACGCTCGTTGGCAAGGGCGTCACCTTCGACAGCGGCGGGCTCGACATCAAGCCGGCCTCGGGCATGGAACTCATGAAGAAGGACATGGGCGGCGCGGCGACCGCGCTGACCCTGGCGCGGCTTGTCATGGAGACGGGCCTCGACGTCAGCCTGCGCGTCCTCATCCCGATCGTCGAGAACGCGATCTCGGGCTCGGCGATGCGGCCGGGCGACGTGATCGTGAGCCGCAAGGGCTTGTCGGTCGAGATCGGCAACACCGACGCCGAGGGGCGGCTCATCCTCGCCGATGCGCTCGCGCTTGCGGACGAGGACGCGCCCGAGCTCATGCTCGACTTCGCGACCCTCACGGGCGCGGCCCGCGTCGCGCTCGGCCCCGACCTGCCGCCCTTCTATACGGACGACGAGGCGCTCGCCGCCGCGATCGCACGGCATGCGGCGAAGGCGCGCGACCCCGTCTGGCGCATGCCGCTCTGGCGCCCCTACGACACGATGATCGACGGGACGGTCGGCGACGTCAGCAATTCGGGCACGGGGGCCGGCATGGCCGGCTCGATCACCGCCGCGCTGTTCCTGAAGCGCTTCGTCGAGAAGGCCAAGGCATGGGCGCATTTCGACGTCTACGCCTGGAACCCGAAGGCGCGCGCGCATGGGCCGGTTGGAGGGGAAATCCAAGCGGCCCGCGCGCTGTTCGAGCTCTTGAGCGAGCGCTACCCGAAGCGGTGAGGCATATTATACTTCTTGTTACAGTATAATGATCGGCGATCGGGAGCGCCAATTTGGAAAAGCTTGGCGACCGCCTGAAATCGCGCGAAATCCCGCGGTCCAATTCTGCAACTCATTGAAATCGCTTGCGGACCGGCGGCGCGATTTGCATGTGCACTGGTCCATGACTGGGATCATCATGCGCGAACTGTAACGTGAATTCTGATTTTCCGCAAGACTCCGGAGCGCTTTTTTAAAGCTGCATTGGCAAGGGGTCAGCCTTCGGCTCGCGGCTTCGGCTGGACGCCGCAGCGGCGCTCTGTTACATGTAACGGGATCGAAAGGAATGAGCCTCATGTCCTCCTCCACCGCCGCCCGGGTCCGCAAGCGCCGCACGGCTTTGCGCGCGAGGGGGTTGCGGCCGGTGCAGATCTGGGTTCCTGACACGCGCCGTCCCGGTTTCGCGGAGGAGTGCCGCCGTCAGGCGCAAATCGCCGCCGCCGCCGACCTGGCCGACGCGGAGCTTCAAGCCTTTCTCGACGCCGCGCTCAATGACCTCGAAAGCTCGGCGGAGTGAGACGCGGGGACCTCGTGACGGTGGCGGTTCAGGGTGACTTCGGCAAGCCCCGCCCGGCGCTGATCGTGCAGGCGGATGCATTCTCCGACCACGCCACGGTCACGGTGCTGCTCGTGTCGAGCGCGCTCATCGACGCGCCGTTGTTGCGCCTTGACCTCGCGCCCAACGCGGACAATGGCCTCGGCCGCCCGTCTCAGATCATGATCGACAAGGCGATGACGCTCGTGCGGACGAAGATCGGCAAGACGATCGGGCGAGTGGACCGGGACGCCATGATCGAGGTCGAGCGGCGGCTCGCCGTGTTCCTGGGGATTGCGAAGTAGGCCCACGATCCCCAAAGGCTGTCGCTCTCCTGAGCCCCGCCTTGACTTGCGGAAATCCGGGCGCAAGCTGGAAGACCCACGGATGCCGCGCTCCATGCCGACCCAGCCCTATAAGCCGATCATCTTCATAAGCTACGCCCACGCCGACGAGCCGGAGAAGCCGGCCGAGGGCGAGGTCAAATGGCTGTCGTTTGTGACCGGCTATCTGCGGCCGGCGATCAAGCACGGCGCGGTCGACCTCTGGATCGACCGGCTGATGCCCGGCGGCGTCGACTGGGAGCGGGAGATCGAGCAGAAGCTCAGCGCATGCGACGTCTTCATCCTGCTCGTCTCGCGCCATTCGCTGTCGTCCGACTATGTCGTCGACAAGGAGATCGCGATCATCCGTGAGCGACAAGCGAGGGGCGAGGTCGTCCACTTCTATCCGCTGGTCCTGACGCCGACGCCGAAGATCGCCCTCGACCTCGTGCGCGACAAAAATCTGCGCCCCAGCGACGGCAAGCCGTTCTCAGATTACTCGATCAACGAACGCTACCGGCTCATGAACGAGGCAGCGAACGAGATCGCGGAGATTTCCAGCAACATCCCGAAGCGAAACAATACAGCGTCGTCCCCCGGCAGATCGCCTCTATCTCAGCCCATGCATCGAACGACGAACGAAGGCCTCGCGCCACAATCCGGCCAGCCACCGCGCAGCAGCTCAACGATGGACATCACGGATTTGGCGTCACTCAAATCTTGGATGACGGCAGGGGGTAACCGTGTGGCGGCGAAGCTCGCGGCGCGAGCGGTGTTGCGGGCCTTACCCATCTTGCTTTTTGACCCGCCACATCAGCCCAGCGGACTTTCGAAGTCTGACGGAGAACTCGTGGTCAGCGCCATCTTCCGCGCGGCATCGCTGGCCCAATTCAGCGGGTTCGTCCCCCCTAACCTGGACGTCTTGAGGGCATGGCCAGAGGCTGCCGAGGCCGCCGATGTCCTGGCGGCCTCGATACACTCTCCCGTCGCGGCCGGCGTTACGAGAGCTGCGGCGTCGGCCGTCCGATCCGCCAGCTCGAATGTTGCCGCGGACGCGGTTGCCTTTGCGGTCCAGGCAGTAAGCCATGCCGTCGAAGCGATGTCGAACGCGGTGCGCTCGGACCGCGTCGACTTAGTAGAAACACTATCGCGTCCAGCAGCAGTTTGGGAGTCCATCCGTTCCGACACGGTGGACGCCTGGAACATGGGGGCGACCGCCTTTGCACGGCTTCCGCTTTGGAAGGGCCGGGTGCCAGCATGGGCGAATGATGGATGGCTTCGCCTTCAATCCTATCTCCCTCGGGATCACGATTGGCGTGTCTGGATTGGATGGTATGACGATCGGCTCGAGGGCCGCTGGCGCGGCGACGACTACGAGCATGTGTTCGTAAACGTGCCAAAAGAAGACTGGGACATGGGCCCCGCGGCGGCCAACGCCTGGATACGTCAAAATTTGCCACTGCGACCAGTTGAAGCGCAGCAGCGCCCCAAGGCGGAGATAAAGGATAGCGAGTCGCTTGAGGCGTGGCTGAAAGGGCAAAGCCGCGAAGTCGCGATCGCGATCGCTGTGCGAGCGGCGTTGCGCGCTATGCCTTTAGCCGCTCGCATCGCGCGAAAGGGAGTTGGCCCGCAGCAACAGCGAGAATTAACTCATCTAGCCGGAGCGATTTTTCGCGCGCTTGCGTCAGCCCGCGCCTCTGTACAGGATCCACACCGAACCCTTATTTTGTCGGCTCGCAACGCGGCCGGCGCCGCCGCCGATTCGTCTATTGTTGCCATTGTCGCAGCCGAAGTGGCCAGAGCTGCTATGTTTGCGACTTCCGCGGCAGCCAACTCCGCTGCTGCGGCCGCCGCCGCAAATCCCCACGCTGCGGGCGTCGCAACCGCGGCTGTGCGTGCGTTCGTCGATGCGTTCGTGTCCGCAGACCTTAGTGCTTCGGACGCGGAGGCCGACGCATGGAACCAAATTCGCTCGGATATTGTGTCGGTGCAACGAGATGGTGTCCGCGCGCACTTGGAAGCTCCTCTCTGGCAGCAACCCGAGCCAAGATGGGTACGACCTGCGGTAGACAGTCTTCAAGCGGCGTTGCCAGGGGATGAAAATTGGGTCGTCTGGATCGACTGGTACGAACAGCGCTTGCGCGGCGGCACACGCGGCGAGGATTACGAACTCGTATTCGCGACCGTGCCCGAGGAAGAATGGGACAAAGGTCCGGCGGCGGCGAACGAATGGATACACGATCATCTGCCGTTGCGGCCGGACCCCGCAACAAAACCTGGCCCGATAAGGGATCGAGAGTCGCTGGAACGTTGGCTGCTTGGCCAAACGCCCGAAGCCTCGATGGCTATCGCGGCACGGGCCGCGTTGCGCGCGGTGCCTTTGGCCGCTCGTGCGACAACTCAAGAGCAACTCGGAAAAGCGGAATTTTGCGCGCGACCGCAATGTCGTGGTTCGGAGCTAACTATCAGAGTCGCGACGATGAATTTCGCCCTTCGTTCGTCGCAGGCACACAGGCCGCTTTGACTGCCGCAGGCCACGCCGCCAGCGGAGTCAGGGACACAGCCTTTGCCAGCGCTTTAGCGGCCAGCGCCGCTGCCCTCGGGGCCGCCGCGGCATACGCCGCCGCCAACACCTTCGCCTCCGAAACAGCCCTTGCCTCCGACGCCGCCGCAGTCACGGCTGCAGACGCCGGCGCCGCCGCTGAGTTCGCCGCCCAAGCAATTGCCGTTCACGCCGCCGCCAACTCCTCCGACGCAACAGCCGCCTGGCATGAGGTTCGAGCCGACGCAGAGGCATTGGAAAGAACAAGCAATAAATCTCGGGCAGTCCAGCCGCTTTGGTCCATGGGAATCCCAAACTGGGCTTTGGTTGCCTGGTCTAAGCTTAAATTTGCGCTGCCCAGGAACGAGGACTGGGGCGTCTGGATCGACTGGTACGAAGAACGCCTTCGCGGCGGTTCGCGCAGCGAGGCCTACGAACTCGTCTTCGCCAGCGTTCCACTCGACGTATGGGACAAAGGCCCTGCCGCGGCGAACGCCTGGATCAAGGCGCATCTGCCGACGGTGCCTGAGCCCGCGCGGCCCGGCGAGCTTCCCGAAGCGCTGTCAGGTCTCGACGCGCCCTTCGCTTATGCTTGGACCGCCTCGCAACGCGTCGCCGCCGTCGCCGGGGCGCAGAACCTGCCCTTCTATCCGCACTTTTCCAGCGAGGAGGATCATCGCCACGCACTGGAGGCCTGCCGGATCGGCGGCGAGCGGCTGCTCAAGGCGTTGCGCGACGGGCGCTACAACGCGCGGCCGGAATACGGCGAGGCGCTGGAGTATTATCTCGACGACCTGCCAAAGACCGCGGGGGTGGGCAATATTCTGCTCGCTAACGATCAAATCCGCATCCTGCACGCGATGTTTCTCGCCGACGCCCCCATGCTGCCCGAGGGCTTCGCCAGCCGGCTGAAAAGCGTGATCGCCAACCAGTTCGCCCTCAACGCCTTCTACGACCTCGTGCAGCGACACAACGAGGCGGTCGGCGCCGGGAACTGGTCGCAGCCGTTCCCGCTCGACGCGGCCAGGGGCTTTTTCGGGGCGGTCGCGGACAACACGCCGCGCTGGTTCGAGCGTGAGGTTAATGAGGGGTTGCGCCATGTCGAGCAGGCCCAGCCGCCCGCCGCCGCGCTGCCCGAGCCCACTGGCAGTTTTTCGTTCACGCCGCCCGACGCATCGATCACGCTCGCCGGCGGGGCGCCCGCGTCCGCCATTGAACCGCCTCCGCTGCCGCCCGGGACGCCCGACGCGCAGAATTCGTGGCGGCGGCAGATGGCGACGGCGGCGAATGCGCTGTGGGAGACGTTCCTACAAGGGCGGGACATGCCAGTGGACACGGACGAATGGCGCGAGGCCGCGGAAAAACTCGGGGCGAACGTCCGGCCGCTCATCGACTTCCTGCGCGCCCTCGACGCGCCGAAAGCGTAAGCGGGTGGGCGCGAGCCCACTCAAACCTCACCGCTTCGCCTGTCGCCGGCGCGGTCAATTCGCCCTCCCACATCACCCGGCGGCCGCGCACGATCGCGCCGACTGGCCAGCCGGTCACGGTCTTGCCGTCGTAGGGCGTCCATTGTGAACGGGAGGCGATCGAGGAATCGCGGATCGTCTCGACCCGCTTCATGTCGACGATAGTGAAATCCGCGTCATAGCCCGCTGCGATGCGACCCTTGCGGACGACGCCGAAAATGCGCTGCGGCCCGGCGCTCGTCAGATCGATGAGGCGCTGCAAGGTCAGCCGGCCCGCGTTGACGTGATCGAGCATGATCGGAACGAGCGTCTGCACGCCGGTCATGCCGGACGGACTGTCGGGATAAGGCTTCGCCTTCTCTTCGAGCGTGTGGGGGGCGTGATCGGAGCCGATGACGTCGACGACGCCCTGTCTGAGGCCCCGCCAAATCCCTTCGCGATGCTCGGCGCTCCGCACCGGCGGATTCATCTGCATCTTGGTGCCTAACCGCTGATAATCCTCGACGCTGAGGGTGAGGTGATGCGGCGTCGCCTCGCAGGTCGCGATGTCCTTCGCGCTGGCCAGGAATTCCATCTCCTCGCGGGTCGAGACGTGCAGCACATGCACTTGCGCGCACGCCTCGCGCGCGAGCCGGATCAGGCGCTGGGTCGCCTTCAGCGACGCGATCTCGTCGCGCCAGACGGGATGGGATGATGGGTCGCCGGGCGCGCGTAAGGGTTTCCGCTCGTTGAGCCGCGCCTCGTCCTCGCTGTGGAAGGCGGCGCGGCGGCGGATTTTCTTCAGGATCGCGAGCACGCCGGAATCGTCCGCGACGAGCAGTTTCCCTGTCGAGGATCCCATGAACACCTTGATTCCGGCCGCGCCCGGCAGTCGCTCGAGCTCGGGCAGGTCCGCGACGTTCTCGTGCGTCCCGCCGACCCAGAAGGCGAAGTCGCAATGCATGCGGCCCTTCGCGCGCTTGAGTTTGTCGGCGAGCGCCTCAGCGGTCGTGGTGGCCGGATCGGTGTTGGGCATCTCGAACACCGCGGTCACGCCGCCGAGCGCGGCCGCGCGCGAGCCGGTCTCGAGATCCTCCTTGTGGACGAGGCCCGGTTCGCGGAAATGCACTTGGCTATCGATGACGCCGGGGAGAATATGCAGACCCTTGCAATCGATCGTCTCGCCTGCCGAAGCGGCGCTCAAGTCGCCGATCGCCGCGATCCGTCCGTCGCTGACCCCGATGTCTCGCTCAGCCGCGCCGTCCTGGTTGACGACGGTTCCGCGCCTTAGAACGAGATCGAAAGTCTGCGCCATCGTCTTTCCTTGCGCGAGCGAGAAAGCCGCCTAACTTAGAGACGAGCCTTAGCAAGCTCGACCGGGGACCGCCATGACGAAGAACGCAGCGCTGCTCGACGATCGCGGAATAGTCCGGGTTTCCGGGGAGGACGCGACGCGCTTTCTCCAGGGTCTGCTGACCAACGACGTCGAGCGGCTTCAAGCGGGCGAGGTGCGCTACGCCGCGCTTCTGTCGCCGCAGGGGAAGATTCTGTTCGACATGCTCGTCGTGCGCCTGGCGGGCGAGCCCGCCTTCCTGCTCGACTGCGCGGCGGAGCAGGCGGCCGATCTCGCCCGGCGGCTCGGTTTCTACAAGCTGCGCGCCAAGGTCTCGATTGCCGATGAGAGCGCGGACCATGCGGTCGTCGCCGCTTGGGGCGAGGAGCCGGAGAACGAACCTGGCGCTGCGCTCTATCGCGATCCGCGCGATCCCCGCCTCGGCTGGCGCGCGATCCTGCCGCGCGCGAAAGCGGCCGCGGTCGGCGAGGAGCACAAGCGCGACTACGAGGCGTTGCGCATCGCCGCGGCGGCGCCGAAGGGCGGCACGGATTTCGCCTATGGCGACGCGTTCCCGCACGACGCGAATCTCGATCTCCTGCACGGAGTCGATTTCGAAAAAGGCTGCTTTGTCGGTCAGGAAGTGGTGTCGCGCATGAAACATCGCGGCACGGCGCGCAAGCGCGTCGTTCGGGTCAAGGTCTCGGCCGACGCTCCGCCGCCGGGGACGCCGGTCCTCGACGGAGAGCTTGCGGTCGGAACCCTGGGCTCCTCGTCCGGCCGCGAGGCGCTGGCGATGCTGCGGCTCGACCGGGTCGAGGATGCGAGCGGGGCGGGCAGACGTCTGAACGCGGACGGCGTCGGCCTCGAGCTCATCGAGTGACTCGGGCGTACGGCGCTCGATTGGTCGCCGCTTTAGCGCGCGACGGAGATCGGTTCATGCTCGAAGGGGTCAGTGTTTTCGCCTTGCTTATCGTCGCCTTCATCGCCGTGACGGCGCTGATGGGCGTGCGGCAGGTGCCGCAGGGCTATAATTATACGGTCGAGCGCTTCGGCAGGTATTACAAGACGCTGACGCCGGGGCTCGGCCTCATCGTTCCCTATATCAACTCAGTGGGCCGCAAGCTCAATGTGATGGAGCAGGTGGTCGACGTGCCGCGGCAGGAGATCATCACCAAGGACAACGCGACGGTTTCGGTCGACGGCGTCGCCTTCTATCAGGTGCTTGACGTGCGTCGCGCGTCCTATGAGGTCGCCGACCTCCACGTGGCCCTCCTCAATCTCGTGATGACCAACGTGCGCACCGTCATGGGCTCGATGGATCTCGACCAGCTGCTCTCGCGGCGCGACGAGATCAACGTCCGGCTCCTGACCGTGATCGACGCCGCCTCCCAGCCCTGGGGACTCAAAGTCACGCGCATCGAGATCAAGAACATCGAGCCGCCGAAGGACCTCATCGACGCGATGGCGCGGCAAATGAAGGCCGAGCGCGAGAAGCGCGCCGTCATTCTGGAGGCCGAAGGCATGCGCCAGTCCGACATCACCCGCGCCGAGGGGCGCAAGGCTGCGGTCGTGCTCGAGGCCGAGGGACGGCGGGAGGCCGCCTTTCGCGCAGCCGAAGCGCGGGAGCGCACCGCCCAGGCGGAGGCGACGGCGACGCGCCTCGTCAGCGAAGCGACCGCGTCTGGCGATCCGGCCGCGATCAACTATCTCATTGCCGACAAATACGTGCGCGCGCTGCAGGCGCTTGCCCAATCGCCGAACCAGAAGGTGTTCATCATGCCGATGGAGTTCGCCTCGCTCGCCGGAACGCTGGGCGGAATCGGCCAGATCGCCATCTCCGCGCTCCGCGAAACGGGCGCGAGCGAGGCGGCGCTCAGTGCGCGCAGATCCGCCCGCGTCGTCCCCGACGCGCCTGCGGGCGGCCAGGGCGGCGAATCGGCCGTGAACCCGGGCGCGAGCTAGGAGCGGTCGTTGCTGCGCGTTCTTTTTTCCGAGCACCTCGGCGCGTTCGCGTGGCTTGTCAGCGGGCTTGCTCTCTGCGCCGTGGAAGCGTTGACGCCGGGCGCCTTTTTCGTCTGGATCGGCGCCGCGGCTGCGATCGTCGGGGTCGTCGCCTATTTCGTTCCGATCGGCTTTACCGCTCAGCTGACGCTGTTCGGCGTCCTGGTGGTTGCGCTCATTTTCGTCGGCCGGCGCGTCTACGGATCGCTCGACGCAAAGCCCGGCCTGCTTCCGCAGAGCCGGGCGCATGCGATGGTCGGCGCGGATTTCTTTCTCGACGAAGCGATCGTTCACGGCTATGGCCGGATACGGGTCGGCGACAGCTCGTGGCGGGTCGCCGGCGCGGACTGTCCGACGGGCGCCAAGGTCAGGGTCGTCGCAGTCGAGGGCGGGTCGTTGCTGCGGGTCGAAAGGATCGATTGAAGTCGGGGATTTAAGCGGGCGGCAGGAGGGAGGAATGAGGCTAAGCCGTCTTCTCGCGGCCGTCGCTTTTTGTCTCATCGCGGGAGCGATGACAGCTCCGCGAATGGCGGCCGCGCAAACGCAGGATTCGGAGGTGATCCAGATCCAACTCACCGCTGACGAAGTCAGCGACTACATCGCCGCACAGCAGGACCTGGAGCGGGTGATCGTTCGATTGCCGGAGGACCGCCCCGAAATGCCCGGAGCGAAGTCACGCTCGGACGTCGAGGCGATCCTGCGCCGACACAACTTCGACAGCCTCGACGACTACAACGTGATCTCGCGCAACATTGCCCTCGTGCTCGAGGGGATCGATCCCACGACTGGCGCCTACGTCGGGGCGGATGCGGTCCTGAAACGGCAACTGGCGGAACTGGAAGCCGATCCTTCCGTGAGCCCCGATGAAAAGCAGGCAGCCTCGGAGGAACTGAATGCGGCGATGAAGGCGACCGTCCCGGTCAAGTTCCCCGGCAATATCGACCTCGTCGTCAAGAATCTCGGAGCCATCATCGCCCACTCGCCGTTCGAAAGCACGCACGAGAATTGAGGGGAAGGCTTAAATTCGATCAACGGTAGACGAGCACCGGAATGGTCGAGTGGGTCAGGACCTTCGACGTTTCGCTGCCGAGGAGAAGCGCGGAAAAGCCGCGCCTTCCGTGCGAGGCCATCACGATGAGGTCGCAGCCCTTCGCATGGGCCGCGTCGATGATTGCGCGATAAGGCTGATCGTGGACTTCGCGGATCGTGTCGCAGGACACGCCCGCGGCGTCGGCCGCCATCTTCACCTGCTCCAACGCCTGATCGGACATGCGGCGCGACTGCTCCTCATAGTCATCCTCGCCGACAGAGACGAGAACGGCGTCCATCGAGGCGACGTGATAGGGCTCGCTGAGCGTCAAGCCCGTCACCTTCGCGCCGCATTCCTTCGCGAGCCGAACGCCGTAAAGGACGGCCTTGCGCGAGAGATCGGACCCGTCGGTGGGGATAAGAATATGTTTGAACATCGCGCCCTCCTTAAGCTCTCCGGTTCGAAGTTAGGCGAACGCGCCCACCTGCGCCACGGGTTCGCGTCACCGCGTTCCGGCGCCGTTCCGCCCGGTTCCGGCCCGTGTCAAGGAGTTGCGACGGCGACGAGGCGCGGCTAAGGACACCCCGCACAATAAGTGCTACGGTTCAGGGTGGCCTGGGCTTGATCGTGTAGTTCCATTCAGGATGGAACTGATCGCCGGTGATGTCGAGGCGCTTCATCGCGGCATTGCTGACTTTGATGCCCTTTTGATAGCGGCGCGTGTCGAGCGCGCTTTCGACCTTGAGCCCGGCGTTGGTAGTGGTTGCGCCGATCAACTCGACCACGGCAAGACGATCCGTGAGCGGTCGGCCGCGCCAGTTCTGCGTGATGTGGCAGAACAGGCGGTGCTCGATCTTGTTCCACTTCGATGTGCCTGGCGGATAGTGGTGGACGTGGATCGCAAGCCCGGTCTCGTCGGCGAGCTTTTGCAGTTCGAGTTTCCAGAGCCGCACGCGCGCCCCATTCGAGCCGCCGCAGTCCGCCGTGATCGTCAGTTCTCGCGCCTGCGGATAGCGCTGTCGTCCCATGCGTTCGAGCCAGCAGCGGATCGACGCCACGGCAAACTCGGCGGTGTCGCTGGTGATCCCGACGCTGACGAAACCGGCATTGGCGGTCACATCATACACCCCATAAGGCACGACCTTGCCGAGCTTCTTGTCCTCGAAGTCGTGCACGTTCACGCGCCGCGGATCGCCTTTCGGACGATAGTCGGTTCCGCCGTTCTTGAAGTTGCCGAGCAACTCCTTCTTCTTCGTATCGACGGAGATGACGGGCTGTTGGCGGGCCTGCGCCGCAACGACTTTCGCGTTGATGTGTTCGAACTGGGCGTTGCGGTCGGGATGGTGCGAGCCTTCATCCGCCTTGCGATTGGACTGGCGCGAGAACCCGAGCTTCGCCAACTCCGCGCCGACCGTATCGGCGCTGATCGGATGTCCCATCTCGGTCAGCGCTGCCGCGAGCTTCGCCATGCTTTTCGACACCCAGATCAGGGACCGCGTGGGATCGCCCAATGTCGCCGGTTCAACCAGCCGCTTGAGCGCGGGGACGAGCCCCGGGTCGGCTCGCGATACCGACCGACGCCCGCCTCCGGCACGGCGAACCCGCCCCTTCGCAAGCGGCTCGCCGTCGAGGTCGTCTTCGCCGCGATTGATCGTCGAACGAGCAAGCCCGGTAACCTTCGAGACCAGCGCGAGACCGCCGCGACCGGCGCTCCGGACCTCCGCCGCCGCAAACAACCGCCGACCACGCTCGTCAAGCCGCGCCCCGACCGTCTCCCATCGCAGCCGAATCGCCGCCTCGTCGATCATGCGATCGAACTACGCCTCTTCGCCACATCCCGGAATCCCCGACACCTGAGTCATTCCGACGCACGACGACCCGTCGCGGGCGTGTAATGCCATTCGAAGCGTTCGACCAGACGCCGGGCCTCGGCGGCGGGAAAGGCTTCGTAGAGCGAGGCAGCGGCGTGCGTGTTGAGATTGTCCTGGATGAGGACGATCGTTTCGGCTTGTGCGAAGTGGACGTCGGCCAGGTCTTTCAGAACATGGGCGTAATCGACGGCTGTTCGGCGGTCGGTGACCTTGACGTGGCGCCAGCCTTCGAGCGGCGCGAACATCATGAAGAGGTTGGCCACTCCGTTGCGCGCGTATTCGTAGTCGACCCGGGCCGGAAGCCCCGGGCGCAACGCGACTGGCGCGCGCGTTTCGGCGATGAGTTGCTTGGAGGGTTGCTTGGAGGTCTCGTCCAGACAAACCACCGGGCGGTCCGGGTCGCGCGCCCGCGTGTAAACCGACAGTACGTCTTCCATCGCCGCTACCAACGCGCCGCTGGCCTTGGGCGGGATGACCCAGTATTTGCGGCGGTGCGGCTGGAGAGCGTTTTTTTGAGCACGCGCTGGATCGTTGGGTGATTTTCCTGCCCGGGCAAGCTTGCGATAGCGCCGACACAGCCTTTCTTGGGCCTTCCACGCGGTGTCGCGGATCGGCTTTGCCAGACCCTCCTGGCGCAACAGCTGCTCCCGGCTGATGCGCGCCGGGAACCGATAACTCCAGGCCGCCTCGATCAGCATTCGCCGGGCCGCGCCATTCCCGGCTTTCGTGATGCCGCCTTGGCGTCGTGTGGCGCCGCTGGAGCGCTCGGACGGAACCAGACCGAGATACGCCATGAGTTGACGGGGATTGGCGAAGCGGGTGATGTCGCCGAGTTCGGCGATCACCGTCGCCGCCGCGACCAGAGCCATCCCGCGCAGCGCTTGCAGGGCGCGCACCACCGGGGCCAGCGACCAATCCGGCAGCGCTGCCTCGATATGCGCTTCCAGACGATCTCGCCGCGCCGTCGCCGCCTCGACGGCGGCGATGCAGTCTTCCAGCACGATGTGATGCGCCGCTTGCTCGAATCTCAGTCCGGCCATCCAGCGACGATGCATCAACGTCCACGCCGGCCGATTGTAGTGACGGCCATGACGCAGGAGAAAGCCAGAGAGCTGCTGACGGGCCTGGCGCAGACTGCGCACGGCCGCAAGACGCGCGCGCACAAGATCGCGGATCGCCTCATGAGCCTGATCAGGAATCCACACAGCGGTCAGTTCACCGGCGCGATGCAGCTTGGCCAGGTTGATCGCATCCCGCCGGTCGGTCTTGATCCGATCTCCCGGCTTGCGTGGGATCAACGACGGAGCAACGACAACGCAACCATGCCCAGCCAGGGTCAACTGCCGTTGAATGCCATAGCCGCAAGGGCCGGCCTCATAACAGAACCGTAGCTCGCTTCCAGCGCGCGACAGCTTCGCCGCCAGAGCGTTCAAGGCCGTCGCTGTGTTCGCGATCTTGCCATACTCGCGCACGTCCTTGTGTGCGCCCGCCTCCGCAAGCGCCACCGCGATCGTATCCTTGTGCACGTCAAGGCCCACGTATGTGATAAATTCGTCCAAGACCCGTCTCCTATGCATGAGGCTCGGCGCCGGAAAGCCCCGGCGCAACCCTCGACAAGCCTGCATACTGTGAGACGGGTCGCCCTATCTCAGGCGAACATGTAGTCTAGGTGAGCGAAGGCGAACCGCTGGTAGCGGTCGCGCGTCTTCGCCGCCCGGCGGTCGCCGGCGCTCGCCATCAGCAGCGCGAAGATGATTTCGAATCCGGTCTTGCGGACCTTCTCGCCGCCCTCGATCACGGCGAACGTGGGACGAAACAGCCGCTCGATCAGCTCGGCGTCCTTCGTCGGCCGGCGCAGCTTGCGATGGGGATTGCCGCTCTGCCCCTTCTTCCAGCGAAACGCCTTCGGCGGCCGACCCCTGCCGATTTCGTATTCGCCATCCGGCCCTTTGCGCTCGCCGCTGCCCATTCTCGCGTCGCCCCAACTGCTCCGAAAGCCGGCCCATGGCCAACTCGCCGACGAACGCCGGCTTACCCAGCAGATTTGGACGAAGGCGCGCCCCGCGGAATGGACCTAAAGTCAATTCTCTTTTTGCAGGGGCCTTTCAGCCGGTCGGACAGCCCGACCTTCGCAAATCCTTGTCTCTTGCGCCCTGGCTTCGCGCAAATGACGCATATACTCCTTGTGGTTCGAGCCCAGGATTGGCGCCTCGGCGAGCGCCGCCTCGAAGTGGCGCCGCCATTGGGTCAGGCGGTCATTCCCCCGCGCCGCCTGCTCATTCAAGCCCAGCCTTTTGTCCAAGCGCACCTTTTCGATGATACCGGTCGTATACCGCCAGAGAAGGTCCGCAGCCTCGCAGGCCCCGGCATTCCGCGGACCAGGGCGCCGACCCCGAATATCTTCCCAGGCAAGCGCGATCATCCCGGCGACCATAACTTTAGGGTGCGTCGCCCCTTCCGGCCGAACCCGACCCCGACCCCTCGGCGCCGTTGCGTCCGCCGTCATGAGGCCTGGCAACTCTAGAGCGGACAGCGCCCTACTCTGAACTCCTCTGAGCGCCAGCACGAGCTCGCCGGCCTCAGGGATAGCGCCTAGATCTGTCCGTTCGAGAAGCTCGCGCGACGGCGCATAGGCGACCGCGGAGATGAGGATCTCCGCAGCGCGGTCGATGTTTGTGAGGCGCTCTCGCGCATCCGCACGCGTGAAAGCCATAGCCGCAATCGAGCGCTGGATCATGATCGCCGGCGCCCAATGGCGAAAATGGATGACGAGCCATTCCGGCGGCTCGCCCCCAGCGACAGCGCGAGCGACGTCGCGCACCGTCAGCGCTTCAGAAACCTTTCGTTTGGCCATAGCGAACGTCCTCGAGGCGCCGGCATGCGCCGAATCAACAAATAGATGTCAAGCTGGAGTTGATACCAAGATATAGACCTGATCAACCTTTGTCGCAGGCTGGGGTTGGGCTCGCCACTGCGATTGATGTTGGCAACCCTGCGCTCATGCGCGCCCGCCACTCGCGTCTGTCTCGCGCGCTGGCCGCGTTTCGCGCCGTGGCGGTCGGACAGGCGCTTTTTTTTCCCGTCAATGCTCACAGATTCCCGTTTCGTTGAGCAAGAATTCCCGATTTTCATACGAACCGAAGCGCTCGACAAACGTCAGGAAAAGCGGGCCGATTTAAGCTATGCGACCACGCGAAAGGGCGCGAACGCGGAAAATTCCCAATTCTTTTCCCTGTCAACGGGAATTTGCCGGCGCGCAGACCGGTTCGTCAGGACTGCGTCCGCCACCAGGCAGTCCCCGGCAAACCGCGGCTTCCGGGTAGACAGAAACCATCGCAATTCGGTCGGTTAGCGAGGCGGATGTCGGTCTGCGAACCGAATTCCGACGGTTCTCCCGCGCTTTGCGCCGGAAACCGCACGCCAGTCTCTGCCCCAAAATTTCATTTCCCGGACCGGGAGATCGAGAGGCCGAAGGGGCGGCCGAGCGCCCTCCGGAGTGAACAAAGGAGGATCACATGCAGACGCCCTGATCAAACGGCTGCGCGACGCGCGAATCGCCGTCGTCATTCCGCCAAGGAGCAATCGCAAAGACAAAGGGAATGCGACTTCATTCTCTACAAGGAGCGCAACCTGATCGAGCGTCTCTTCGGAAAACTCAAGCAATTGTCGGGGCTCTTATAGCGTTAGTTGTTGGTATGGCCCATTTCCGATGGCGCTTTTGATCCAGTTTTGTGGAGTGGTTTGGTCGGCCCAGGCTTCGAGCGCGCGTCGCCAGCCGAGATCGTTTGGCAGGTTCTTGGTGGCGACGCCGTTGAAACGGCTGAGCCATTGCTTGAGGCGGCTGTGGTAGGCGTTGACGTTGTTGATGTGCAGGTGGGGCGCCTCCGGGGTCGGTTTTCCCGGCGAGGGCGCGGCATGAAAAGGTATTTTGGCTTTGCGGGCGAAGGCGGCGATCGCCCGGCCTCCGTCGCCGACCAGGTGGTTTTCGCATGTGACAACGCCAGCCAGCGCCGCGCCGATCGAAGCGCTGTCGGCCTTAAGGCAAGACGGCGTCGAAAGTCGCCCCCTTCCGGTCGCGGGCCACCAGAACGGGAATGTTGTCCTGATAGGTTCCCGGACGCCGGGCCGACCCGCCGCGCTTGCGCCTTAACGCGACAGAGCGGACCACCGGCCCTTGCAGGATTCGAGGATGAAGGTCTCGTCCGCCTCGACAATTCCGGTCAGCGTTCGGGGCTTGTCGGCCGCAGGCGAAGCCAGAAACCGGTGACGCCAGCGAAAGGCCGTCGTCGGATGCATGCCGCAAAGCTCTGCGGTCTTGGACAGGCTTTTGCCGTCGATCATCGCCCGGGCGTGGTCGAGCCAGCGCTCTCTTTTGCGCAGATGCGCCATCGGCGTTTTGGTCAGCGCGTTGAAGGTGCGTCCGCAACCCCTGCAGCGGAACCGCGAAAGTCCACCGGAGCGGCCCCAGGCGATGACCTCGCGCCCCGCGCAATGCGGACACCCCTGGCTTTCCACCCGCTCATGGCCGCTCGTTCCCAAAGCGTCCGGGCGACGACGCTTTGCGCCTTCAGCGCCTTTGCCCGTCCCGCCGTTCGCCGCCGTCTCCGACGCCGCTTTCGGCGCCGAGCCGTGCCGACCGCCGTCCAGGTTCGCCAGTGCCGCAAGCGCTTTCCGGCGCTGGTCCGCGCTCAAGCGCGCGACGCCGCAAAGCCAGACCGAGAAATCCTCCGCCCTCATCGAATCAAACCCTCACCCACGCCGCGCCAATCTGACCCAAACCAACAACTAACGCTATAAGAGCCATTTCGTGCGATAGCGATACGCTACGATAAGCTCGCGAGAAACTTCCGCGACGCAATCCGCCTCGTCGCCGCTGTCATCCAACTCAACTGAGGACAGGCCCTAGGACCTTCGTCGAAAAGCCCCATTTGCCGGTTGCTTGAGATGTGAGCGCAGAGTAACACGGGCGGCGTTTGTTTATGAGGGCGCAGGCTGCGCTTGAAGCGACGCCCGCTTTTTTGGGAGGGACCGCAATGATGGAAATCGGCTCACGCAACCTGAACCACGGCGCGGAGAAGTTCGGTTTCGCCGGCCTGGCGGGCGTTCACTGGAATCTTCGCGCGCCGCAGCTCTATGAGCACGCCTTGCAGCGGCATGAGGCCCATATCGCCGAGCACGGACCGCTCGTTGCGGACACTGGCGCTCACACCGGCCGGAGCCCCAAGGACAAATTCGTCGTCCGCGACGCGAACACCGATCCGATCGTCTGGTGGGACAACAACAACCCGATGTCGGTTGAACATTTCGACGCCCTCATCGCCGACTTCCGGGCTCATGCCGAAGGCAAATCGCTGTTCGCGCAGGACCTTTACGGGGCGCCGAACCGGCTCTCCGTGTCAAGGCGCGCGTCTTCACGGAGTACGCCTGGCACTCGCTGTTCATCCGCAACCTGCTGATTCGTCCCCCGGCCGAGGATTTGCCGACATTTGTCCCCGATTTGACGATCGTCGATCTGCCATCTTTCCGAGCGGACCCGAATCGCCACGGCGTGCGTAGCGAGACGGTGATCGCCTGCGACTTTACTCGCAAGATCATCCTGATCGGCGGTTCGAGCTACGCCGGCGAGATGAAGAAGTCTGTGTTCACCTATCTCAATTACGTCCTGCCGCCGCTGCACGTCATGCCGATGCATTGCTCGGCCAACACCGGTAAGGACGGCGACACGGCAATCTTCTTCGGGCTGTCCGGCACGGGCAAGACGACGCTATCGGCCGATCCGCACCGCACCCTGATCGGCGACGACGAGCATGGCTGGGGCAAGAGCGGCGTGTTCAATTTCGAGGGCGGCTGCTACGCCAAAGCAATCAAGTTGTCGCGCGAGGCCGAGCCGGAGATCTATTCGACCACGGAGCGCTTCGGAACGGTGATGGAGAACGTGGTCCTGGACCCCGAACTCAGGATTCCCGACTTCGACGACAATTCGAAGACCGAGAACACGAGGATCGCCTATCCGCTGCACTTCATCGCCAACGCCTCGACGACCGGTCGCGGGGGACAGCCGAAGAACGTAATCATGCTCACCTGCGACGCATTCGGCGTCCTGCCGCCCATCGCAAAGCTTGATCCGTCGCAGGCGATGTATCACTTCCTCAGCGGATACACAGCAAAGGTCGCCGGGACCGAAAAGGGGGTGACCGACCCTCAAGCGACCTTCTCGACCTGCTTCGGCGCTCCCTTCATGCCGCTGCATCCCACCGTCTATGGCAACTTGTTGCGCGATCTTGTCGCGCGTCACCATGTCGATTGCTGGCTGGTCAATACCGGCTGGACAGGCGGCAAGGTCGGGATCGGGCGGCGGATGCCAATCCGAGTGACGCGCCGATTGTTGGCGGCTGCGCTGGACGGCTCGCTGCACAAGGCGGCCTTCCGCACCGATCCGCATTTCGGACTTGCCGTGCCGGAGCATGTGCCAGGGGTCGAACCGCACATCCTCGATCCGGTCAGGACCTGGCGCAACAAGGGCGAATTCGCCGAAAACGCAGGTCGGCTCGTGCAGATGTTCCGCGACAATTTCAAGAAGTTCGAAAGCCACACGGACGAGAACGTGCGCGCCGCCGCCCCGTCGCCGCGGATCGCGCTGGTGTGATGCCCGCGCCGGCGCATGGGCCTTGCGCTCAAGCGGCGCTTTGCGAACTCACTTGCGAGCCCTACCTGGCCGCCAGGGCTGCGATGCGCTCCCGCGCTCCGCCGACGCCTGCGGCCAGCGCGCGGGAGTAGTAGTTGCGGGCGGCGCTCTCGTCGCCCTTGATTCCGACCGCTCCAAGCCGCGTCAGCGTGATCGGATCGTACGTGTCGCCGAGCGCCATCAGCGCCCGAGCGTCCCCGGCTTCCGCCGCCCGCTGCAAAAACGCGCGCGCTCTCGCGATATCGCCCTTGGCGAACGCTATCAAACCTTCCGCGCAGAGCCGGCGCGCATCGCCGATCGGGATCGAGAGCGACGCGATTGGCTCGGCGTCCGCCGTCGGCGTACGGAGCGCGGTCGCAAGTTTCCTTAGCGCCTCCTTGGCGATTGCATGGGCCGTCCGCGCCGGCTTTTGCGCAGGCGGCGCAATCTGCGCGACAAACACCGGCTGCTCGACGACCGCTTTGGTCATCGCTGCGGACGGTTCGATGCGCGGCCAGAAGGCGATGACGAGGAGCCCAGCGCAAACTCCAGCCGTCAGTCCCGCGAGGACTTTCCACAGAATAGGCAGAGCGCGTCCTCCTCTATTGCATCAGGCTGCGCCAGCGGGTGAGGCTGTCGTAAAGCCGATCAGAATCTTCGGCTTTGGGGCCCCCGCTGGCGTCCGCCGCGGTTTGTGCCGACGCGCGAAACGCGTCCAGTGACGCGTCGGCTGAGGTCTTACGTTCATCAAGCCATGCCTGGGCCGTCCCGATGCGAGGCCATGCCGCGTCCTCCAACGGCGCGTCGGCGGCGAGATTGATGTCGCGCCAATGCGGATCGCGGTTGTCGCTCAAGAAGGCGTCGTAGCTTTCGAAGAAAAGCTGCGTCAGCCGTCCGAGCAAATCCGCTCTCGGCGAACCGGGCGCGGCGTCAAGCCCGACCAGCGCCATCGGCTCCGCGACGGTTTCGACCGCGTCGCCGGCCGCGACAAGGTTTGGGCGCTCGGCGGAGGGAACCCGCGCCGGCGCGTAGACGGTCTCCAGCGCGCTCGACCAAGGGATCGCGACCACATGATATTTTTTGTCGTCACCGAAATCGTCGAGCGCACGTGCTTCTTTCGCGCCAAGAACCACCACGGCGCTACGATTGCCCGCCGACAAGGCGGCGAGTCCTTCAGTCAGCGGCTCGTAAACCGCGTTGACAGAGACTCCGAGTCGCGAAAACAGCAGTCTTGCGCTGGTGGCGGTGGTGCTGTCGGGATCTCCGAGGCTCACGTTCTTGCCCCGAAGATCCGAAACCGACTTGACCTCGCGCGGCGCGACGACTTCCATGGTTTCGGGAGCCAAAGCCGCCACAAGGGGGGTCCGCTTTATCCAGTTTGGGTCGCTCTTTGCGCGGAGAATCGCGCTGTCGAGCGCGACAATTGCGAAGTCCGCCATGTCGGTCCGGGCTACTTTGGCCAATCCATTTGGCGAGGTCGAACCAACGATCGCGCGCCCGGACGCGCCCTTGTCGCTCATGATTGCAGCGAAGTCCCGCCCCATGCGGCTCGCGGTCAGATCATCGGGATCGGCGAGTATCGAGAAAGGCTTAAGGGGCCGCGACTGTGGCGCGGGATTGGCGGCTGCGGCCACAGATGGCGGCGCAGGAGTCGGAGCGATTGCGGGCTTCGATGGCGACCGTCGGGCCGTTTGGCGCCCGATTGTGCCGCGCCACGCTCCATGCCAGAGGATCCGCTTGCCGTTGTGGATGACAGGATGCGAGTAGGCAACCATACCCCGCGGCGCACGCAGCGTCGCCTCGGCAGTAACGGGCTCAAACGAAAGTACAATTCCGCATGTCAGCGCCGCAGCCCCGCAAGCTCGCAACAACAGGGGCCTTCTCCGCCGCCCGCTTCTCAAACCGCCACACTCTTGATTTGGGCGCCCGCCCGAATTGTTCCCCTTCTCATGACGTGACGAATCTGCCGTCGAAATGCGACCTCTTCAAGGCAAGGTCCAATCCTCCTTGACCGTCGCTCCGGAGCGCGAATCGCCCAAGCCTAGAGAGCGTCAAGCGCTGCATCAAGGTTGGCGTCGTCAACGCGCTCGAGCGTCGGCCCGTCGAGATAGACCAGCGCAGCGTCAACCGGCAGCCTTGGATAAATCGGCTGCAATGCCGCGCGATACACTGCAAGTTGAGCGACATGGGCCGACGCGGCGTGGGCAGGCGCCGCCCCAAGCTTGAAATCGACGATCGACACGGCTGAATCTTTCACGAGCAGCCGGTCGAGCCGTCCGCTGTAAGTCACGTCGGGCCGACCCGGACGCTGCAATACGCCCGTCAGCGCGACCTCGCCGCGCGATCCAGGGCCGAACAGCGGCGCGAGCGCGGGCGCCCCGATCGCGGTGAGGATCTTGTCCGCAAGCGCCTCTCGGCCCGTGCGCGCCAGGCCGCCGCCGTGGGCGTCCAGATAGGCCTTGGCCGCCGCAGCGCGGCGCTCAGGCGCGACTTCGGGCAGCATCTGCAGCAAAGCGTGAGCAAGTCGCCCCTCGATCACGCGCTCGCGCCCGCCATCGCGCTGAAGTCCCGCTCGCGACGGCCTCAGCGGGGGCGCCGCATTTTCGTCCGCCGCATCTGCGGAGAGCCAGCCCGGCAAAGCTTCGGCAGGCGCCGCCTGCGGCGTTTCGCCGCTCTCGTCCGCAACGAGTCCTTCGCCGTAACGCTGAATCTCTTCGTCGCCTTTCCACGGCGCCGCGGCTGGGGTCGTCCGGCCCGCGAGACCGAGACGGACGATGTCGTACCAGCAGCCGTCCTTGCGTCCCGTGGACGTTTCGTATCCGGCGACAATGAGCCGCTGTGCTGCGCGGGTCATAGCGACATAGAGGAGGCGCCGGTGTTCGCCGGCCTCCGCAGTGCGCCAGTCCCCGCGGGCGGCGGCCAACGCTTCACAATCCTCGGCCGCCCTTCGGCTCCAGGCGAAGAGGAGAGGATCGTTTGTTCGCGAGCCGCGTAGGGGCAATAGTTTGGGATCGTGCCGCCCGTCTGGCGCGCCGCACGTGTCGGGCAGAAAGACGATCGGCGCCTCCAGGCCTTTGCTGGCGTGGACGGTAAGGACGCGCACGCCCGCGCTTTCGCCCTCCATGTCTCGCTTGATCGGAGCGTCGTTCGCCTCGACCTCGGCGAGGAAGCAGGTGAGCGACGGCGCCTCGCGCCGCTCGTGGTTCAGCGCCAGCGTGAGGAACTCATCGATCGGTTCCGCCGCATCCGGCCCAAGCCGTCCAAGCAAAGCCTTCCGGCCGCCCTCGTCTCCCAATAGCCGCGCATAGAAGGCGTAGGGCGATAGCGTCTTCGCCAGCTCGCGCCAAAGCGTGAGCCGTCGCGCAGCCTTGACCGCGAGAGGCTCGTGCGAAGCCGAGAGCGCGTCCGCCAACGATCCGCGACGCTTCGATGCGAGCAGGAATAGGTCATTCTCCTGAAGGCCGATCAACGGAGACTTCAGCACACAGGCGAGGGTGAGATCATCGTCAGGCATCAGCGCCGCGCGACCAGCGGCGACAAGGTCCAGGACTGCGATATGATCGTGCAGCTTGAGGCGATCAGCGCCCGCGACCTGGACGTTGCGATCCTTCAGCGCCCGGATCATCGCCTCGAAGAAGGCGTTGCGGCTGCGAACGAGGATCATCACGTCGCCCTCGCGGATGCGCCGCGGCAGTCCGCTCTTCGCATCAGCGACGCGCTCGCGAGAATCCGGCGCGAGCCATTGCTTGATCGTCGTTGCGATGCGGGCGGCGAGCAACACCGCTGGGTCGTTGCGCTCCGGCAAGTCGAGCGGCATCCGCCAATCGTCCGGCTCCGCCGACTTGGCGGGGATTATGGGCGGCCACAGTTCGACGACGCCCTTCATCTCCCGGCGGACGGCGTGGTGCGCCGGCGGAGGCTCGCCCGGCGCGGCCACTCCGGCCCAGACCTCGTCCGGCCGGAACACCATGTCGACGGCGTCCAGAATGGTCTGCGACGACCGGAAGGAGAAGTTGAGCGGCGTCGCCTGGAAGGCGAGGCCCGCCTCCCGATGGCGCTTCTCGAAAAAGCGTCGCATCTCGGCAAATTTTTCGGGCGCCGCGCCCTGAAAAGAAAAGATCGACTGCTTCTCATCGCCGACTGCGAAAACCGTGCGTTCCTTGTTGCGGGCCCCAGCGCCTGAGAAGAATTCGGCAGTGAGCGCGACGAGGATGCGCCATTGCACGGCGGATGTGTCCTGCGCCTCGTCGATCAGCAGATGGTCGAGCCCGTAGTCGAGCTTGTGCATGATCCAGGCCGCGCTCGAACGCGTCACCAGCGCCAGGGCGCGGGCGATCTGGTCGTCGAAGTCGAGTTGACCGCGGCTGGCCTTCGCCTCGGCGAAGGCGGTTAGAACCGCCTTAGCGACCGCGAACAGCGCCTCGCTTCGCTCCACCGTCTGGGCCGCGCGCAAACGGTCGCGCAGCGCGGCGAGGCGCTGCTGCTCGCGGCGCAGCTCAGCCGCGAGGTCAGAGCGATCCAAGCGCAATCGTTTTGTCGTCACGCAGCCGTCTTCTCCGCCGCGTGGATCGCCGGCGCCTAGGCTTTCATTCTTTTTCGTGAAGAACGCGTCGAGCAGCGCTTCGATCCGGTCCTCGGCGGCGCTGTCGGCGTCGGCGGCGCGCAATTTTTCGGCAATCTCGCGATCCTGGTCCTTGCCGCGATCGAGCGCCTGCGCCCAGGCCTCGCGCCGCTTACGGCCGACGTCGCCGCCGAGCATTTCGGCTTCAACGCTTGCGACCGTCACGCCCGGCGCAAGGCCGAGGCGGAGGCGCAACGCGCCGGCGTAGCTGACCTCGTCATCGAAGGCTTCGAAGGTCTCGACGAAACCGGGCGCCTCGCCCAGCAACTCGTTGAACCTGAAAGCGCCCGCCTCGCGCGCCGCGAACGCGAGCGCCTTCGCCTCGGCTGCGGAAGCTTCGGCGGCGACGATGGCGCAGTCGCGCGCCTCTTCCATCACGGCTTCCGCCTCGCGCTCGTCGATCACCTTGAAGCGCGCGGGAACGTTGGCCTCGAACGGAAAAAGCTTAAGGAGACGCTCGCAGAAGGCGTGCAACGTCTGAATCTTGAGGCCCCCGGGCGTCTCGATTGTGCGTGCGAACAGTTGGCGCGCGAACGTCAGATCTTGCGCACCAGGGGCGTTGGCGCCGGAGTCGAGGACGGCTGCGGCTAACGCTTCGTCGTCGAGGGCAGTCCATTCGGCCAAGGTCTTGAATACGCGGCTCGCCATGTTCGCCGCGGCGGCTTTGGTGAACGTGAGGCAGAGAATCTGGGCCGGGGGCGTCCCGTTCAGCAGCAGTCGCAGGACCCGCTGAGTGAGCACATGCGTCTTGCCGCTGCCTGCGTTCGCCGAGACCCATGCGGAGGCGCAAGGGTCAGAGGCTTTTCGCTGCAATTCGCGCAGAAGGTCCGGGACTGCCAGAGGGCGATTCACGACGTCTCTCCCGGGTCCCCGGATGTCGCCGACCACTCCTTGACGCGCGCCAAATGGTCGTAGTTCGAAAAGCGGCTAGCGAATTTCGGAAATGGACGCGAAAGATAGGGCGTATCTTCATCGACGAACTGGTCGAGCAGCGCCTTGAGCTCGCTCAGGTGCTTTTCGGCGAGGTCCGCCAGGTCGTCCTTGCCCGCAACCGACCTTTCCTTGCCGCCGTCGCGGCCGCCGAGTTTGAGATAGAGCGCATGCGAGGCGGTCATCCGGCCGAGGTCTTCGAATCCGCCTCGCGCCAGGATCGCGGCCTCGAGCGTCAGTTGGGGAGCGAAGCCAGCCTTCACCTCCTTGGGGCTGGGAGGCTCGCCGCTCTTGTAGTCGATGATCGTCGCGCCGTCTGAGCGCATAGCGTCGATGCGGTCGGCGCGCGCCGTCAGTTTGAACGGCATGCCGTTGCTCAACGGAAAGACAATCTCACCCGGTCGCTCGACCCACACGCGGGCGACCTCCTTGCGATGTTCACGTTCGAAGGCGAGAAAGAAATCGATCGCCTTTTCGATGTTGGGCCAGTTGACTCCCTTGAAGGCGGGATCCTCAAGCAAGAGCGCAAAGCGCGCCCGAGCAAGAGTGACGAGAACCGCGCGCGCGTCGGGCGGCAGCGCGCCGGTGGGATAGCGCTCGGAAAACTCCTGCAGGGCCGCGTGCCAGGCCACGCCCGCCTCCCGCGCCTCCAACTCGCGCTCGATCGGGTCCAGCGGTTGAAGCTTGAGAATGCGCTCGGCATAGAGGGCGTAAGGATCGCGCCGGAGCGTCTCGACCCGAGTGACGCTGAGCGACCGCGGGCGCAGCTCGACGGGCGGTCGCGGCTCGGGCCGTCTCACGGGCGCGATGCTCGCGGGCTGGTCGAGCGCCCGGGCGTACTTCAGATAGATCTCGCCCCGGCGCTCTGCGGCCTTGAACGCCCCAGCGCCAGGGCCGGCCGCTGCGCCAATTCGCTGCAGAAGACGCGAGGCGACCGTCGGCTCGCCATCCCGCTTCCTCGAGCGGCTGATGATGGCCTCGCGCGCGCCCATGGCGGCCAGAAAATCGTGCGCTGTCTGGCCGATCCGACGCTCTGGCGGCGAGAGTCCAAGCTCGGCCCGCATCGGCCGGTTAAGAAAGGCATCGGTCTCGACCGCAGGTGGCCAGGTCTTTTCGTCGAGGCCCGCCAGCAGCACGCGGTCGAACGAAAGAAGGCGCGCCTCGAGAAGACCCAGAATCTTTAGCCGCGGATGGCCAATTCTTTTTGAAGGGCAGCGCACCGAGGCCAGCGCATTGTCAAGGAGGCCCGCGTACTCGGCGAGCGTGCAGGAGAAGCTTTCGCCCGCCGCTTCGCTCCACTCGTCCAGGAGTTCGACCAACGCGTCAAACCCGTGCGGCTGCGACGCCTCCATCTCAGGCGCGGCCAAAAGCGCGGCCAGAGCGTCGCGATGCGCGGTCAGACGGACGCGCAACGGCGCACGCGGAGGCGAAGACCGCAAAGGCGCGAGAGCCGACGCGAGGTCGCGCACGAGCGCTTCGGCGGCTGCACGCGCCTCCTTGCCGATTGCGCGGACGGAGGGATGCGCGCGCCGGTCCTCAGCCCCAACCCGAGCCGCGGCGAAGGCTTTGTCGAGATCGCCGAGGGAGCTGAGCGGAGCGGCTCGGAAAACCCCCAATTCGACCCCCCGTGCGTCTCGCTCGAATTGCTCCTGAGCGCGGCCAAGCCGGACGGCGGGATGAGCGAGCAGTGCTTGCGCCGAAAGCGGCGTGAGGTCGATCGAGGCTTTGATGAGGAGCCGCGCCAGCGCCCCGGCCTCGCTCTCGCCGAGCGTTCGCCCGGCCGAATCCTCGACCTCGACGCCCCATCGCGCGAGTTCCGCCGACACCCGGCGCGCGACCGACGGATCGGGCGTGACCAACGCCGCGGTCTTGCCTGGCGTCTCCAGGACTTCGCGCATCGCGATGGCCAGCGCGAGGCCCTCCTCGGTCTCGTTGTCGGCGACGATGATCGAGACGTCTTCGAGCGCTGCCGCGACCGAGGCCGCGGACAAAGCCGCGTCGCGCTCGCGCCAGCGGTCGGTCGAATCGGCCGGACGAAGCGCTTCGCTGAGGAAGGCTGCGCGCGCAGAGAGCGCCGGCGTCTGCGCCCCGAGCGATCTGATGTCTTCTCGCCCGACGCCGATCAGGCTGATCAGCCGGTGCAGGAGTGCCTGCGGATGGCTTGCCAGCCCCTGTGCGGCCTCGCTCCCGCCGACCATCGCCCAGGCGCGATCGTCGAGCGCAAGATCGAGGCCGGGCAACACCACAGCCCCCTGCGCGCTACGCGCAACCGCCGCAATGAGATCGGCGGTGGCGCGATTGGCGCCGGTCGAACCGGCGATGATGGTCGGACCGCGCTCAGCGCCGGCCTGGAGCCGCCCGATCTCGGCCCGGATGAGAAGCGAGATCCGCTTGGCACGATCGACGAGACCGCGCTCTTCGAGCCAATGCGGCCAATGGGCAAAGGCGATCTTGAGAAAATCGAGCGTGATGCGCCAGTACGGGTCATACGCCTCGGGCGCGAGCGTTTCGAGCCTTCGCCAATCGACGCCCTCGATGATCATGTCGTCGATCAGAGCCGCGAGATCGGCCGCAAGCGCGTAGGCCTGCGCAGGGGTCGAGGCGACGAGGGCCGGCTCCTGATGGTCCACGACAAGTCTGCCGGTCGCGTCGACGGTGCGGATCGCGCCGCGCAACGCCTGACCCCACGCTCGCACGAGTTCGGCAAGAGCATGGCGGCGCGCGAGGTCTCCGACCGCAGGCGGCGGCCCTGGAAGCGGCGCGTCTTCAGCAGGCGCGAAAAACGTATCCGTCTCATCGGGTTCGAAGGCGCCGAGCGGGGCGATGCGCGGCAGGAGAAGGCTTTTCCCGCCGCTCGCCTTGAGAAGCGCGTCCGCGAGCGCGGAGGCGGCGCGCTGGGTGGGCACATAGATCGTCGCGCTCGCCAGCGCGAGTGGACCGCCGGCGCCGGGAAAGCCGTCGATCAGTTCGCCATCGATGAGCGCATGAGCGAGGGTCGGCAGGAAGGGAGCGCCGGGCGGAATCGTAAAAACGCGAGGATCGCGAATCGCCATGCAAGTTTGTCCCGCTGGGCGCGGGGAAACGCAAGCCTGACCTGTGGACAGTAGCGGAAAGCGGGGAATCAGCCCGCAAGGGCGCGCTCGAGACGGCGCCAATGAGCCTCCTCATGTGGCATGCCGAATCGAAGGCGGTCGGACGCGCCCGCGAAAGGTCGGGCGAGGATTCCGGCCGAGAGCAGACTGCGGAATGCGCTCTCCGCATCGGCCATGGCCGCGAGCCGGAAAAGCCGCGTCCCGCCGAGAATGCGCCAGCCATTGCCTCTCAGCAGCGCGTCGAGCCGTGCGGCGTCCTTGGCGAGCCGCGCGCCCATCGGCGCCATCCAATCCGGATCGCCAAGCGCTCGCGTGCCCGTAGCGATTGCGGGTCCGCTGACCGGCCAGGGGCCGAGCGCAGCGCGGAGCGGCCCGGCGATGTCGGGCGAGGCCACAGCGAAGCCGAGACGAAGGCCCGGCAGTCCGTAGGTCTTGCCGAAAGAACGGAGCACGACGGTTCCCGCTCCCGGCAGGGACGGCGCGAGGCGCTCGTCCGCCCCGTCAAAATCGGCGAAGGCCTCGTCGACGATCACCCAGCCGCCGCGCCGTGCGAGGCGCTCATGCAGGTCGAGGAGCTCGGCGCGCCTCGTGACGCGGCCGTCCGGATTGTTGGGGTTGACCACGATCGCGACATCGCATTGCGCGAGCGCGTCGAGCGAAGCCGTCTCCAAAACAGGCGTCCCCGCGACACCGAAGGCCTCGGCATGACCCCCGTAGGTGGGCGCCAAGGTTGCGGCGACGCCTTTCGGCGCGAGATGCGCGAGCGTCTGCATCAGCGCCTGCGAGCCGGGGCCAGCGACGACGGCTTCGGGCTTCGCGCCATAACGCGCGGCGGCGGTTCGTTCCAGCTCGGCGAGCGCCGAGCGCTCCGGGAGCCGCGTCCAGGCTTCGGGTGGGATGTCGGGCAGCGGATAGGCGTGCGGATTGACGCCGGTCGAGAGATCGATCCAGGGCTTCGGGGCGTTGGGCGCAAGCCGACGGGCGACGTCGAGTGCGCCGCCGTGATAGGCAAGGGCGTCATCGTCATTCCGTTCGACCAACCGCGCTTGCCCCGCCATACCGCACGTGTCCCTTTCGCAATCTCTGCCGCTCTCGCTCGCGGCTCTCGCGCTCGAGGCGCTGGCCGGTTATCCGGCGCCTCTCTATCGGATGATCGGCCATCCCGTCACGTGGATGGGCGCCTGGCTCGCATGGCTCGAGGCGCGGCTCAACCGCGTCGGCTCGAGCTTCGCGGCGCGGCGCGCGTCCGGCCCGATGGCTCTCGCCTTGTATCTGCTGCCGATCGGACTCCTGGCGGAAACCGCGACCAGGCTGCTTACGCCGCACGGCGCATTCGGCTTCGCCGTGCTTGCGCTTCTGGCCGCGAGCCTGCCGGCTGAGCGCAGTCTGGCAGACCATGTGCGCGCCGTGGCGCATGGCCTTGACCGGAGCCTTGACGAAGGACGACGGGCGGTCGCGATGATCGTCGGCCGCAATCCCGACGTCCTCGACGAGGCGGGGGTCGCGCGGGCGGCGATCGAGAGCCTGGCCGAGAATTTCTCAGACGGCGTCGTCGCGCCGATCTTCTGGATCGCGCTTGGGGGGCTCACGGGCGGCGCGCTCTACAAGGCCGCCAACACCGCCGACAGCATGATCGGCCACGAGGACGAGCGTTACGCCGCCTTCGGCTGGGCGGCGGCGCGGCTCGACGACCTCGTCAACCTGCCCGCCTCGCGCCTCGCTGCCCTCTGGCTCGTGATCGCGGCCGCCCTCTTGCCTGGCGCGTCGGCGCGCGACGCGATCACGGCCGTCCGGCGCGACGCCTCACACCACCGCTCGCCCAACGCCGGCTGGCCGGAGGCGGCGATGGCGGGCGCGCTCGGCCTAAAGCTCGCCGGCCCGCGCATCTATGGGCGAACGCTTGTCGAGGATGCGTTCATGGGACGCGGGCGGCGCGCGGCGAACGCCACCGATGTCCGCCGCGCATTGAGACTGTACCGCATCGCGTGTGGGGTTCAGGCGCTGGCGCTGGCGTGCGCGACTGTCGCCTTTCTCTAAAGCGACGGCCGTCGACGGCCATCCAACGCGGCCGCTTGCATGCTCGCATTGCAAGTTCGGCTATGCCGTTCGCCGCTTAATTTGGATTTCCTTGGCAAACTCCCCCAGATACCAAGATCACAAACAAGCCAAAATTAGGGTCTTTGATTTCATTGAGGTTTTTCGCTTGCTTAAATTTGGATTTCCTTGGATTTCCTTGGATTCTCTCGTCCGTTTCGAGACTTTTCAGTGGGTTACGAGGGAATAGCGGCAAAAATAAAAAAAGCGGATTCCGGAACTGGAGAGAACCGGCCTCCGCTGTTCGAGGCGCTCCCGGTCCCCATGAGGGCCCGGCCATGGAATGGGCTGATCAACGCATGCATGATGTATGTATTCCGATGTACAGAACGTGCCATAGCATAACTTCTGATTAATGTAAAGCGCGCGCCATAGCCCATCTCCGGGGCCCGACAGCCGCCATCGCGAAAGCTCGCCATCACCCGCCCGTTTTCGGGCCTTCACTGCCGCCCGTCTTCCCGGCGCCCGGCTCGTCGCCGGAGCCTGTCGCGCCGCCGTCGTCCTTCCTGTCGCCCTTAGGTTTGATCGTCACCTTGCCAGGAATCTTCGTCGGTTCTGCGCCGCCCGACGTGAACTGCACGGTATATTCGCCACTTTCGGCAAGCGTCAGAGTGAACGTTATTTCGTTTTCGGTCTTCGACAGTCCCTCGGCTGGGGTAATTTTCCCGTTTGCGTCCAAAAACTCGACCTTATCGACGCCCGTTAGATTGGACCCCTCGATCGTGTATGGCGTTAAATCCCCCGCCACCGCTGAGTCGGGCGCGATGTCCGACGCCTGGGGCGCCTTGGCCGCCTCGCCCGGTTTGAAGCCGATGTAGGTCGCCTGGGCGATCCCGATCAGCAGCAGTAAATACGTATCAAACTGCACAAACGTGAAATTGTAAAAGACGCTCCATAGGAACACGACCGCGAGCACGATGGTCCAAATGACGACTTGAACGCGTTGCAGTTGCGGACCGCTTCCGTCATTCAGGATGTCCAGAAGAAAGGATCTCGATGCGGCAGTCGCGTTCTTGCTCCCGGCCACGCTGATAGCCAGAAGTCCCGTTGCGCTGTTTAGACCAAGCAACGTCAGGATCGAACCGTTGATCACATTTTGATATTCGCCAAGGCCGATCCAAAAAAACAGAAATCCTGCCAGGACGATCAACATCCATAACGCCATCTGGGTCCGTCCCAGGCTCCACGTGCCGATTGGGCCGTCCTTATTGTCTCGCAAATACTCGTATCTGCGCTTGACGTCGCGAACCTTCTTGTCCAACTCCTTCTTTTCATCATCGGTTTTAAACTTGGCCTTTGTGTCCGCCAGGAGGTTCTTATAATTCTGTTCCGCCTGATCGATGTCGGACTGAGCGATGAGTTGATTGTTGTCGCGCAGGAGGGTTGTGCAGCTTGCCAGCAAGGCGATGCTTGCCGCCGTGAAAACGATGGTCGCGGCGCCCACCATCAGCGTCAACCAGTCGTAGATGCGAAAGGATATCAGGGGGGGAGACTGCAATTCCGAAATCCCGGAGTCCTTTCGCGTCAAACCGAGCGCGAAGGTCTTCTTCCCGCTCCAATTGTCTGTCCCTCCGCTGAGCACATTTCGCCAGAATGCGGCGACCGGACCTGATGCGTCCGCGGACGACCCGAAATCGAACGGAACCGCCAGAAGCTGCTCGGTCGCGGGCACTTTGGTCTTTGCACTGTCCGCCCGGAAGTTGTTCAGAAAAGGTGTGAGCTCGACAGTCGGCGGGCCGTCGGCCAGCTTGTCGCGGGCGGTCTGAAAGTCGGCCTGCGCCTGGGACTCGGAGTCTGTCGCCGCTTTCAGGGCGTCCTTTGCCGCCGCGACAGATGCGAGGGCGTCCTGGACGTCGCTCGACGGCGGATCGGTTTTTGCCTTCTGAGCCGCTTCCAGGGCCTTCTCGGCCTCATCGAGCTTGACCTTCGCCGCGGCGGCGTCCGCCGTAGCGGTTTTCAGGGTCCTGTTCTTGCTCTCGGCGTCGTCGGAAAGTTGCTTTTCCGCCAGGCTGACCCCGGCCACGACGACGCAGACAGGCTGGCCGATCCAGTATTCGCGATCCCGCACGTACACAATCCGCAAGACGCCCTCACGGTCCGCGCTGGCCGGCTCCTTCGAAACTGATGCGGGCAGGATCTCCTTCGTACACGTTTGATCCCCCGCCGAAGGCGGCGTCATCCGCGCCGCCAAATTCAGAGCGAGGCAGAGGGCGAAGGCGATCAACGCAGCGAAACCGAAGCGCCTGGACCACCGCAAGCGATCCGAGATGTTGAACCGCAACTTGATGTTGGACGGCAACTTGCCCTCCTCCCGTCTCCGCCGCCTTCCGAGCGGTCTTGGAGCGCAAGCGAATACTCTATTCAATACGGGATTTGTTCAAGCGCGAGGATTGACCGCCGTCCGAGAAAAGGAGGCCTGCGACCGAGCCCTATGGGCGCGGGACAGTGCTTGAGCCGCGCTCGTGCGAGTCCGTTCTAAAGCTCGTCCCCCGTCTCCTTTTCCTTGGTCTCGGTGCGCATGATGAGAGGCGTCTGTGCGAGCGCGAACAGAAGGGTCAGCGGCAGGAAGCCGAAGGTCTTGAACTTGACCCAGAGGTCCGTCGTCTGCGTCCGCCAGACGATCTCGTTCAGGACCGCGAGCGCAAGGAAGAAGAAGCCCCAGCGCCAGGTGAGTATGCGCCAGCCTTCCTCGGTCACGTGCAGCGCGCCGTCGAACAGGATCTTGAGCAAGGGCTTCTTCAGCGCGAGGCCCACGAAGAGCGCCAGGCCGAACAGGAGATAAAGCGCGGTCGGCTTGATCTTGATCAGGGTCTCGTCATGGAAAAAGAGCGTCAGCGAGCCGAAGATCATGACGATTACGGCCGTCACCAGCGGCATGATCGGCACGCGCCTGAGCATCGCGTAAGAGACGCCCAGCGTCACGACGACGCCCGCCATGAGCACGGCGGTCGCGGCGAAAATGCCGAGCTTCGAGTAGACCGCGAAGAAGAGGGCGAGCGGCCCAAGCTCGAGCAGGAGCTTGACGATCGGGTTCAGCGCCTTGCGCGGAGGGGCGGCGGCTTCGGTCACGTTGGTTCCCGTCATTGCGGCGCCTCCGCCCGCTCGATGCCTGCGATCGCCTCGGCGAAATCGCGCGCTGCGAACGGCTCGAGGTCTTCGACGCCTTCTCCGACCCCGATGAAATGAACCGGCAGGGCGAATTTGTCGGCGATGGCGACGAGAATGCCGCCGCGCGCGGTGCCGTCGAGCTTGGTCATGACGAGGCCGGTGACGCCGGCGGTGCGGCCGAAAATCTCGACCTGGTTCATTGCGTTCTGCCCGACGGTGGCGTCGAGCACGAGGAGCACTGCATGCGGCGCCTCGGGGTCGACCTTCTTCATAACGCGCACGATCTTTTCGAGTTCGCTCATGAGCTCGGCCCGGTTCTGCAGACGTCCCGCCGTGTCCATGAGCACGACGTCGGCGTTGAGTTCGCGGGCGCGCATGAGCGCATCGTAAGCGAGGCCCGCCGCGTCTGCGCCCTGGTCGCGCTCGACCAGATCGGAGAAGGTGCGCCGCGCCCAGACGCGCAATTGCTCGATCGCCGCGGCCCGGAACGTATCGCCTGCGGCGAGCACGACCGTCTTGCCCTGGCCTCTGAACGTGGCCGCGAGCTTGCCGATCGTCGTCGTCTTGCCGGATCCGTTGACTCCGACCACGAGAATGACGAACGGGCGCTTTTCCGGGTCGAGTTCGATGGGCTTGGCGACGGGCGCGAGCGCGCGTTCGACCTCGTCGGCCAGGATCGCTTTGACCGCCTCAGCGTCCACGCCCTTCTCGTAGCGCCCGCGCGCGATCGCCTCGCGGATGCGGGTCGCGGTCGCAAGACCCAGATCGGCCTGAATGAGCACGTCCTCGAGATCGTCGAGCGAGTCGGCGTCGAGCTTGCGCTTGGTGATGATGTCGGCGATGCCGCGTCCGATGCTGGTCGAAGATAGCGCGAGCCCGCTCTTAAGCCGCTGGAACCAGCTTCGCTTGGGCGGAACGGGCGCCGCGACCGCGGGTTGCGGCTCGGGCGCAAACGCGGGCGCCTGCGGGGCGGCCGGCGCCGGCTCGACTTCGAGCGGGCTTGCGCCGCCGCCGAACCAGCGGCGGATGAGGCCCGGTTTCGCTTTCTTCTCGCCGTCGTGTTTCTCGGCCTCTGGGCTCAACGAATCATCCTTCTTTTGCCCCGCCCCTATCGCAGCGCGGCGCTGCTCGGCTACCTATGTTCCCATGACGCCCGAAGAAACAAGAGCGCGGCTCATCTACCGCGACGGCCTGATGCTCGTCCTCGACAAGCCCGCAGGGATTCCCGTCCATCGGGGGCCGAAGGGCGGGGCGAGCCTCGAGGACGATTTTGAGGCGCTGCGTTTCGGCTTGCCGCGAAGCCCCGCGCTGGCGCACCGGCTCGACCGCGACACCGCCGGGTGCCTCGTGCTCGGACGACACCACAAGGCTTTGGAGAAATTGGGGCTCCTCTTCAAACAGGGCAAGATCGCCAAGACCTATTGGGCGATCGTCGCCGGCTCGCCCGGGGCGGAGAGCGGCGAAATCGACCTTGCCCTCGGCCAACTCGACGACCGGCGTGGCTGGTGGATGAAGGTCGATCCGAACGGGCAGCCGGCGCTGACGCTGTGGCGCGTCAGGGGTCGCGGCCACTGGCGCGGTGAACCGATCGCCTGGGTCGAGCTCGAGCCGCGAACGGGCCGGACGCACCAGTTGCGCGTCCATTGCGCGGCCTTGGGCTGGCCAATTCTCTGCGACGCAATCTACGGGGCGCCGTCCGACCTGCCGCTCCAGTTGCTCGCGCGGAAAATCGTGGTCCCGCTCGCGAAGACGAAACCGCCGGTCGAAGTCGAGGCGCCCGCGCCGCCGCATATGCTCGGGACGCTCGCGGCTTGCGGCTTTGCGGGCGACCCGCCGCGGGTTGAGAGACCGGGAATCGGTTCCGGCGCGAAAGACGCCGCGTCTAATGGCTGAAATTTGGTATCCCCTTCATTGCCCCGTTGTCCGGGAGTCGCTGGAACCCGGTGGCTTGACGATGGCGTTGTAGGGCGCGGGTCCAACGGCGAGGGCTTGTTGGGCGAGGCGATGAAAGAGCAGCCCGCGGGCCTTTGATCTGCGGCGATTGAAGCGGAAGGTGAATTCGTCGAGGTAGTAGTCGAGATGTTGATGCTGGACGCCACCTTGGTGAGTACCGATCAGCCATCGCTTGAGCAGCGAGGCGACGAGGTGGACGCGCGGCATGACTTCGTGCGCCGGGTCGGAGCCGCCGCTGAGGACCGTGACCTGATGCTGGTAACCGGCCCCGCCGCCAGTCCGGCATAACCCCTCCAGCCGTCGGTGTGAACCATCGCCCCGCGCTTCACAGCGCCTTGGACGAAGGGAAGCAGGCTGTCTGTCGAGACATCTCCGATCTGCTGAAGGCGGATGCGGCCAAACCCCCGGCCGTTCTTCTCGACTGCTATGGCGACGATGGCCTTGCTCTCGGTTTCTCGGCCTCGCGTACCCTGTTCCGGGCCACCAACATAGGTTTCATCAACCTCGATCGCACCAGACAGCAGGTCCCGGCCCGGCCGGACCATGGCGCGGCGCAGTTTGTGCAGCCAGGTCCAGGCAGTTTCGTAGCTGCCAAGCCCCAATTCCCTCTGGAGGCCGAGCGCACTGACCCCATTCTTCTGGCTGGTGACGAACCACATCGCCAGAAACCACATCCGCAACGGCTTACGGGCACCCTCGAAGATCGTCCCGGCGGTCAGCGATGTCTGTTTGCGGCAGGCCCGACACCGCAGCCATCCCCCTGCCATCACCCATGGCTCCCCCGCCTCTCCGCAATGGGGGCAGGTAAATCCCTGAGGCCAGCGCAAACGACGGATGTACTCGCGGCAGGCCGCGTCGTCACGGAAGCGTTCGTCCATCGCCTGAAACGTGCGCGGGTAATCAAGTCCAGCGACCGGGTGTCGAGTGGTGTCCACCAGACAGGCGTACCACGTCCCTCAGGGGCAGTGAAGGGGATACCAATTTGGCTGAAAATCAAAGCGCTGATCCCGCTTGGCCGTGGTTCTCCGCCCTCCATGCTGTCACAACTGCGCGGGGCGGGCGATCCTCTATCGGATGCGCTCCACCTTGGCCTTCATCCTGTTGGCCCATTCCCGTCCCGGATCGCCGCCCCACATGAGCCAGGCGATATGGGCGGCGGACGGATTGTCCTCCTCGCGCAAATCCGCGGTCCCATCGGCCGCATGGCGGGCGAAAAATTCGCTTATCGCCGCAATGTCCCGGATCGAGACGGGATGGCGCTCGGCGAGCTGGCGCGCATGGCGGAGCCCGACCGAGGTTCCGCCGCGATGGAATTTCTCTCGCAGCTCGAGGCCCTTCTGCGCTTCGCGCGCGACTTCCGGCGGCGGGATGACGCCGGTTTTGGCGGTCATCCGACCGGCCTCGAGATGCGGACCCTATGCGCGGAGAGCTTGCCCGGCTTCGCCAATTCCGCGACGGCCGCCTTTCCTTTGATCTTGAGGGGCGCGGTCAGCTTCCGCACCATGCGCCCGGCGGTCTTTCCGCCGCCCGAACGCCAGCCAACGAGATCGCCCTTCTTCAATTTGCCGATACCCATTGCGAGGCTCCTTCTCGCTCTCTAATTCGAGGACGCGGGAAAAGGTTTCCGCGGGAGGCATGAGCGAAACCCCGGAGCGCAGGGTCAGCGTTCGATTCGTCGCAACACGTCCGGCTTGAGATCGGCGCGGGTCGGATAGCCGTCGACCGCCATGTAGAGGTCGGCTTCGGCCAGGAGTGAACGCAGCACGTGGACAATTCCTTGCGTTCCGCCGAGCGCCAGCCCGTAAGCGTAGGGGCGGCCGACGCCGACCGCCGCCGCCCCCATCGCCAGAGCTTTGACGACATGCATGCCGGTGCGCACGCCGGAATCGAACAGGACCGGAACCGCGCCCGCGGCTTTCACCACCGCGGGCAGCATGTCGAGGGCTGGGATGCCACCGTTGGCCTGGCGGCCGCCGTGATTGGAGCAATAGACGCCGTCGACGCCGCCGTCGATCGCGCGCCGCGCGTCGTCGGGATGACAAATGCCTTTCATGATCAGGGGGAGTTTGGTGAGCGAGCGCAGCCACGGCAGGTCGTTCCAGGTCAGCGGATTGCCAAAAAGCGCCAGCACTTTCATCACCGCGGCGCGCAGGTCCTCATGCGGCGGTTTTCCGAGAAGCGCGACAAAGCGCGGGTCGGTAAAATAATTCTCGAGGCAAAGGCCGCGCAGTTGCGGAAAGTTGGCGGTCGCGAGATCACGAGGCCGCCATCCGAGCATCCACGTGTCCAGCGTCACCACGATCGCTTTGAACCCGGCCCGCCCGGCCCGCTGCACCAGGCTCGCCGCGAGTTCCCGATCGGTCGGGGTGTAGAGCTGGAAGAATCCAGGCGTATCCTTGAACTCGGCCGCCACGGCTTCGAGCGGATCGGCCGCAAGCGTCGAGGCGACCATCGGCACGCCGGTCAACGCGGCGGCTCGCGCCGTGGCGAGGTCGCCATGGCCATCTGGCGCGCAAAGGCCGATCACGCCGATCGGGCTCATGAACAACGGCGTCGGCAGCTTCATGCCGAAAAGCTCGATCGACAGATCGCGCTGAACGGCGCCAACGAACATCCGCGGCGGCAGGCCCCATTTGTCGAACGCGGAGACGTTGGCGTCCTGCGTGCGTTCGTCGCCGCAGCCGCCGGCCACGTAGGAGACGAGGCTCGCCGGCATCGCCGCATGCGCTTTCGCCTCCAGGTCCTCGAACCGGATCGGAAACGGGGGCAGGCGGCCGCTCAAGCCGGCGAGGTAGATCTCGTTCTGGTAGGCGCCGAAGTCGGCCATCAATTCCTCCCCTTCGTCGCTTCCCAAGATCGAAGCCTTGCGCCGCCTCGCGCCGACGCTCGCGGCGGGGCTCATTGCGCCGTCGCGAAGGCCCCAAGCTCGTCCTTAAGTCCGCGGCGCTCAAGGATCAACGTCCGCGGATTGCGGCGGCGGCCCAACGCCGCGGTTGACGACTGGCCGGTCGAGCCTTGCGCTATCTCATCGTGAATTCTGCGGTGATCTCACCGATGATTCTCGCCCCGTCCATGGAGCCGTTGACGGCGGGGGAGTTGATAAGGGAGCCCTGAGCGGTCTTGAGGGCGCGCTGGACGTCGTCGATGGTGAGGACCTTCTTCTTAACGAGAAGATCTAGGATTGCGACGGCGATGGCGCCGCCGACCATGGCGGTTCCGAATGGGGGTGCGCAGACGGACGCGTTCGACACGACTGAACTCCTACTCTTTGACGGACGACTCGGACCTGAAACGGCTTCTTTCCATTGGAGACTTTAAGGGCTGATGAACCGGCGCGCGCTATTTGAACTTGAGGCTTGCTCCGAAACCGCGATGGGTCCTCGAAAGCGAAACCGATCTTGTCGCGGCGTTCGCGGGACGTTTCGCCCTTCACGCCGCCTTCCCTTCGGGCCGGACGGTCGGCGGCCGATAGGCCATCCGGCAATGGCCGGCGCAATACGAGCGGCCCGCCGCGACCTGAAGCCCGCAATATGCGAAATCCTCCCCCATCGGATCGCCGAGCGGCCATCTGCAGCTGACCTCGCGGATTTCCTCGAGCCCAATCCTGCGCATCTCCCCGACCTCCGCCTGAGCAAAGATCCATTGCGGCCTCAATTCGCGTTCCCGCGGAAGGGCGGGGACGTGGGTCCGCTTGCGCGGCGACGGCTCGGCGCGGGGGACCGCCACGAGCCGCGGCCGTCCGGCGCATTCCCGCGGCTTGCGCGGCGCGGCGCTGTTGCCGCCGCCGTTGAGCTTGATCCCGATCCGATTCGCCTTGCCGATCACGGCGTTGCGCGACGTCGCGCCGAGCGCCGCGGCGATTACGCTGGCGCTCCTTCCTTCGGACGCCAGCCTTCTCAAGGCCTCGATTGTCTCCTCAGTCCACATGACCCCGCCCCTCTCTCTTTGCGGTGACAGTTCAAAATATCCGCATCTACTCCGTCTATTTGTAAGGGATGCCCGCCAGTATCCCTAACTTCAAAGCGCACTCGGCCAAATAGGTCCGAGTTTATTCGCGGCAGCCCGTGGGCTTGCAGCATCGATGTCGCAAGGTAAGACTTGGCGAGATCGGTTGGATCTCGTGGCAAAGACCTATTGGCCGGGCGGTGTCCGACGTGATATCTTGGGTTGAATAGTTTCGACGTCTATGTGCTGTCGCAATCCCTGCCATCGTAGCCCCCTACGGCTGCCAAGCCTTATTGGTGCAACCTATGGTTTCGCCTCGCAACAAACGAATTGTGATGAATTGTAACATGACGCAATCGTGAAAGATCGCCCCGGTGACACGGGATCCTGACCGGCTGCATCGTCGCGGCGCCGCCAAGGGCCGAGCCCAAGAACGCAGCCAGGCGCTTGAAACCGCTTGCGGCCGTCATCGTCGCCTTATGTGCCGTTCCCGTTCGTCGCGTAGCTCGACCGCGCCAATGGAACAATGCGGCGGCGACCATCCCTATCATCATCGCCATCATAACCCCCTATGGCTGCACGCTCATGGTTAATACAACCTAAAGTTACATTAGGAAGGTTGTACCAAATTGTAACCTGACATAAGTGTGGTAGTCCGCGTTCCTCATGACGGGCGCCGGATCGGATGGAATCAGTCGTGGCCCCGCCGTCTCGAGGGCCGTGTCGCAGGCCGCCTCGGACCGTCGACAGGGCGCTTTAAGGGGGCGCAGGCGCCGGAAACTTCGCGCTTCGGCCCACAAACTGGACAAGATGGGACCCGGCTGGCATCGTTCTCAAGAAAAGCGAACGTCGCCCAGGAGCCCGCATGACCACCGTCAGCCCAAGTCACGTCGCCCGGACCGACGTCCCCAACGATCTGGCGGCGCTCTGGATGCCGTTCACGCCGAACCGCGCCTTCAAGAAGCGACCGCGCCTCATTGCGCGCTCGAAGGACATGCATTACTTCACGCCGGAGGGCCACGAGATCCTCGACGCGGCGGCGGCGCTATGGTGCTGCAACGCCGGCCACAACCGCGCGCCAATTGTCGCCGCGATCCAGCGCCAGGCCGCCGAGCTCGATTTCACGCCGACGTTCCAGTTCGCTCATCCGCAGGCCTTCGCGCTCGCCTCTCGCTTGGCCGAACTGGCGCCGGCCGACCTCGATCATGTGTTTTTCTGCAACTCCGGGTCGGAGGCGGCGGACACGGCGTTGAAAATCGCCCTCGCCTATCACAACGTGCGGGGGCAGGGCTCGCGCCAGCGCCTGATCGGCCGCGAACGCGGCTATCACGGCGTCGGCTTCGGCGGCATTTCGGTCGGCGGCATGGTCAACAACCGGAAATTCTTCGGCATGCTGCTCGCCGGCGTCGACCATCTCCCGGCGACCTACAGCCGCGAGCATCAGGCCTTCACCAAAGGCGAGCCGGAGTGGGGGGGGCATCTCGCCGACGCGCTGGAAGGAATCGTCGGCCTGCACGACGCCTCGACCATCGCCGCGGTCATCGTCGAGCCGATGGCGGGCTCGACTGGCGTCCTTCCGGCGCCGAAGGGCTATCTCGAGCGCCTGCGCGCGATCTGCGACAAATACGGCGTCCTGCTCATCTTCGACGAGGTCATCACCGGCTTCGGCCGGCTGGGCCACGCCTTCGCCGCTGAGCGCTACGGGGTCGTTCCCGACATGATCACCTTCGCCAAGGGCGTCACGTCGGGCGCCGTTCCGCTGGGCGGCGTGATCGTGCGCAAGGGGATCTACGACGCATTCATGGCTGGCCCTGAACACGCGATCGAGCTCTTCCATGGCTACACCTATTCGGGCCATCCGCTGGCCTGCGCGGCGGCGCTGGCGGCGCTCGACGTCTATCGTGACGAGCGCCTGTTCGAGCGGGCGAAGGCGCTCGAGCCGAATTGGTGCGACGCGATCATGGGCCTGAAAGGTCTGCCGAACGTCGTCGACATCCGCTGCGTGGGTCTCACCGCCGCGATCGACCTCGCGCCGATCGCCGGCAGCCCGACCTTACGCGGCTACCATGTGCTCGAGCATTCGTTCCACGAGGCCGGAATCATGCTACGCATTTCCGGTGATACGATCGAGCTGACCCCGCCGCTGATCATCAGCGAAGCGCAAATCGGCGAGATCATGGAGAAAGTCGCGGCGTCGATCAAAGCGGCGGCTTGAGGCGAAGCATCCGCGGACCATAATTTGAGCATCGCCTTCCGTTCACAAGCGCGCCTGCGGCCTGTATGACTTCTTTAACCCGCGGGTCCCCCGGGGGCTATGAGGATGAACGCAACCGCCGGGAGAGGCAGATGGACTCGAAATTCGCGCAATCCTTTATCGTCGGCGCGTCGCTCGCCGCCGCCCTGGCGCTTGCGCCAGCCGCGCACGCCAAGGACTGGAAGACCGTCGTCATCGGCATGGAGGGCGCGTACGAGCCGTGGAACCTCACGGATTCGAGCGGCAAGATCGTGGGCTTCGAGCCCGATCTGGCGATGGATCTCTGCGAGCGCGCTGGACTCGAATGCAAGATCATCGCGCAGGACTGGGACGGCATGATCCCGGGCCTGAAAGCCGGCAAGTTCGACGTGATCATGGACGGCATGTCGATCACCCCCGACCGCGAGAAGGAGATCGACTTCTCGAAGCCCTACGCCGCCTCGCCCGGCTCCTTCCTCGCGCCGAAGGACAGCCCGCTCGCCAAGGCGCCCGACGCCGGCAAGCTCATCAATCTCGACAAGGATCCGAAGGAAGGCGACGTCGCGATCAAGGGCGTCCAGGCCGCGCTCAAGGGCAAGACGCTCGGCGTCCAGGTCTCGACGACGCACGCCAATTTCGCGAACCAGTACCTGAAGGACGTCGCTACCGTCAAAGAATACAAGACCACCGACGACCGCGACCTCGACCTCAAGTCCGGCCGGATCGACGCCTCGCTCGACGATCTTCCGACCAACATGGCGACCGCGTCGAAGCCCGACGCCAAGGACCTCGGCATCGTCGGTCCGAAACTCATCGGCGGCGTGTTCGGCGTCGGCGAGGGCATGGGACTCCGCAAGAGCGATTCGGACCTGACCGCCAAGTTCGACAAGGCTCTCGCGGCGGCGATCGCCGACGGAACGGTGAAGAAGCTTTCGGAGAAGTGGTTCAAGATCGACATGACGCCCCAATCGTGACGCCCCGATAAGGAACTGAGACGCGCCGCTTTGGGCTGAAAGCGGCGCGTCTCGTCTGGGGCTCCCCCGTGGACAACCTCGCAATCTTCGGCTTCGGCGAGGGCGGCTGGGGCTTGGCGCTTCTGGAAGGCGCCGCCATGACGCTGCTGGTCTCGGCGGTCGGCCTCCTCGTCGGCGCGGCGATCGGCGGGCTCATCGCCTGGTCGCGGCTCTCGGGACATCGTCTTGCGGGCGCCGTGGGGCAGGCCTACGCGGCTCTGTTCCGCGGATTGCCGGAACTGCTCATCGTCTATTTCGTCTATTTCGGCACCTCGACGCTCTTGACCGAAGCGGCCCAACTCGTCGGACACGAGGGCTTCGTCGGCGTGCCCTCCTTCGCCGCAGGCGCGCTTGCGGTCGGCGTCATCTCCGGCGCCTATCAGGCGGAAGTGTTCCGCGCGGCCTATCTGGCGATCTTGAAAGGCGAGCTCGAGGCCGCGGTCAGCGTCGGCATGAACCGCGCGCTGATGTTCCGCCGCATCATCCTGCCTCAGGTTCTGCGCTTCGCGCTGCCGGGCCTCGGCAATCTGTGGCAGGTGGCGCTGAAGGACTCCTCGCTCATCTCGGTCACGGGGCTGACGGAGCTCATGCGGATCAGCCAGGTCGGCGCGGGCTCGACCCACCGGCCCTTCGCCTTCTATCTCGGCGGCGCGGCGCTCTATCTCGTGATGACGCTGGCGACGACGCGTCTCTTCGACGTCGCGGAAGCGCGCGCGACCCGCGGCATGCGCCGCGCGGCGGGGTAGGCGCCGATGGACTTCGACTTCATCGCCAAGTCCTTCGTCCGGCTCATCAGCGCGCTGCCGCTGACGCTCTCGGTCTGGTTCCTGTCGGTCGTGCTCGGCGGGTTCGTCGCGGCGGGCGTCACCTGGATGCGGGTGAGCGGCGTGAAGCCGTTCGAATGGTTCGCCCGCGCCTATGTCGCGATCTTTCGCGGCACGCCGCTCCTGATCCAGCTCTTCATCGTCTACTACGGCCTGGCATCGCTGCCCGCCGTGCGAGCGAGCTTCGTCTGGCCGTTGCTGCGCGACGCGTTCATCTGCGCGGTTCTGTCGCTGGGCCTCTGCACTGCGGGCTATCAGACGGAGATTTTTCGCGGCGCTCTGCTCGCCGTGCCGCCGGGACAGGTCGAGGCGGCCCGCGCCTGCGGCATGTCGGGCCCGCTGCTGTTCCGACGCGTGATCTTTCCGATCGCGCTGAGGCACGCGCTGCCGGCCTATTCGACCGAGATGATCTCGATGGTGAAGGCGACCGCGCTCGTGTCCCTCATCACCCTCTGGGACGTCTTGAGCGTCGCGCTCAAGATCCGTAACGACACGCTCGTCACCTACACCCCACTCCTCATCGCCGGCGCGATCTATTTCGTGGTCAACTACATCCTCGGCGCCGCGTTCCTGGCGCTGGAGCGCTACGTCTCGCCGCACCTGCGCCCGCGGCCGAGCTGAAGGGAAGCCATGCCTGCCGAGACGCCCGCCCTCACCGTCAAGGACATGCGCAAGCGCTTCGGCTCGCTGGAAGTCTTGAAGGGCGTCTCGCTCACCGCCAACGACGGCGACGTGATCTCGATCCTCGGCTCGTCGGGATCGGGCAAGAGCACCTTCCTGCGCTGCATCAATCTTTTGGAGACGCCCGACGAGGGCGTCGTCACGGTCGCGGGCGAGGTGATCAAGATGCGCAAGCGCGGCGACGGTCTGGCCGAGGCCGCCGACCGCCGCCAGGTCGATCGCATCCGCTCCGAACTCGGCATGGTGTTCCAGAGCTTCAACTTGTGGTCGCATCTGACGGTGCTCGAAAACCTGATTGAGGCGCCGGTGCATGTGCAGAAGCGTGCGCGCGCCGAATGTGTCGAGGAAGCGCGCGCGCTGCTTCAGAAAGTCGGCATCGACGACAAGTGGAATTATTATCCCGCCCACCTCTCGGGCGGCCAGCAGCAGCGCGCGGCGATCGCCCGCGCGCTCGCCATGCGGCCGAAGGTGATGCTGTTCGACGAGCCGACCTCCGCGCTTGATCCCGAGCTGGTCGGCGAGGTCCTGCGCGTGATGCGGGCGCTGGCCGAGGAGGGCCGCACGATGCTGGTCGTCACCCACGAGATGGGCTTCGCCCGCGACGTGTCGACCCGTGTCATGTTTCTGCATCAGGGCCTGGTGGAGGCCGAGGGCGAGCCGGACGCGCTCTTCTCCGGCGCGACCTCGGAACGGTTCCGGCAATTCATCTCGAAGGAGCGGGGGTAGGGCCTTCGGGCCTAATGGCGGCGCTGGCCGGCGCAATGGGGCCCCAGGCGAAATGCGGCCGCATTGGGATGCTAGGGGAGCCCCGCCGCCAAACCCAGCGTGACCTCGGCCGTTCCGGCAGGCCTCAACTTGAAGCAGAGGAACTCCCATGAACAAGCACGACGACAAGGGCAGAAACGCGTTGGCGACGCCGACGGATCTTTCGGAGAACGGGGTCAAGGCGATTGCGGGAGCGCTGAACGGGCTCGCCGCCGACGCCTTCGCCCTTTACGTCAAGACCAAGAACTTTCACTGGCACATGAGCGGGCCGCATTTCCGCGACTATCACCTCCTGCTCGACGAGCAGGGGACGCAGATTTTCGAGATGATCGATCCGCTCGCCGAGCGTGTGCGCAAGCTCGGCCAGACCACGCTGCACTCGATCGGCCACATCGGCAAGCTGCAATCGGTCAAGGACAACGACGTCGCGTTCGTGGGCCCGCTCGCGATGCTGAGCGAGCTTGCCGACGACAACAAGGCGTTCGCCGCTTCCCAGCGCAAGACGCACGAGCTTTGCGACGACAACGGCGACGTCGCCTCAGCGAGCCTCCTCGAAGTCTGGATTGACGAGACCGAGCGGCGGACCTGGTTCCTGTTCGAAGCTTGCCGCGGCGCCGACGACAGCGGACACTGAGCCTATGCTTCGTCCCGCAACGCGCGAACTGCGGCAAACGTATCGGGTTGGGGGGCCCGCGGTCCAACTCGACGTCTGGGACAGGCTTTCAGCAAATCAAAACTGCGCAGTAGCGATTGACGCTGGCGGGTGACCGCCCGCAATTCGGCAACTATCGTCGCCGGGTCTGCAAAGCTCGGGATGGCAATGCCGCGTCTGTTCACAGGTCTGGAACTGCCCTTGCGCGTCGCCGAGGCGATCGCCTTGGCGCGCGGCGGCGTCGTCGGCGCGCATTGGATCGAGCCCGAGGACTACCACATCACGCTGCGCTTCATCGGCGACGTCGACGCACGCACCGCGCGTTACGTCGCCGAGACGCTCGACGAGATCCGCCGGCCGCCCGCTTCCGTGCGCTTCGAAGCGCTGAGCTGGTTCGGCGGCGACAAACCGCGCTCGATCGTCGCGAAGGTGAAGCCGGACCCGGCGCTCATGGACCTCCAGGCCGAGCAGGAGCGGCGCTTGAGACGCATCGGACTCCCGCCGGAGACGCGCAAGTACACGCCGCATGTGACGCTCGCGCGGCTGCGCGGCGTCGGGCCGGCGCAAGTCGCCGACTATCTCGCCTCCCGCGGCGGACTCTCGGTCGATGCCTTCGCCGCGCAACGCTTCGTTCTCTTCTCGGCGCGCGACAGCGTGGGCGGCGGACCTTATGTCGTCGAGGCCGCGTTTCCGCTCGGCTAGCGCCTTCCTGGCCGGGCCGGGGAAAGGATCGCAGGGCGAGCTTGCGTGGTTCGCGTCGCGTGAATCTTGCCGGTCGCGTCTCGCAGCCTTGAGCCCACCGCTTTCCCCCGACGGCGCTTCCCGCGCGACCGGTTTCGACATGGGCTACAGGGCTTTCGCGTCCGTCAGCGCTTTTGCGAGCTCGCCATAATACTCGCACTCCTTCGAGCCGCAGATCTTCTCGATCGTCGCCAGCTGATCCTTGGCGAGATCGAACTTGCCCTCGATCACATAAGCCTCGCCCAAATACTCGCGCACCTGCGGGTAAGCGGGATCGAGCGCTACGGACTTCAGGTAATAGCCGATCCCCGTCGGTGCGGCCGAGCTTGCGGGTCGCGTAACCGCGATAATTAAGGGCGCGCGGGGTGTTGGGATTGTCGAGCGTGTCGAGCACGTCGATCGCCTCCTGGAAGCGGTCGGCCTTCGCCAGCGCGTAGGCGTATTCGGTGAGCTCCGAGTCCGGAAGAATGCCGCTGCGCCTCTGGAGGCAGACGTCGCTTCCGGTCCCACACCTGGCCGGGATTGCACGTGGTGAGGTCGTCCTGGATCTGCGCGCCCCACCACCTCCGCCTCCGCCCCCGCCCCCTGCTCCACCACCTCCTCCTCCGGCCCCTCCGCCAGCGCTCCGCCGCCACCGCCCCCTCCACCGCCCCCGCCCCCTCCGCCCGCGCCTGCTGCGATGGCCGCCGGGGCGGCGAGCGCTAAGCCGAGGGCGAGTATGCTGCAAGATAGCGCAGCTGTGACCTTTCGGCCTGATCCGCGAAATAACTCCAACGAGCCGTGCATCGCCGTACCCTTTCCCGTCGAAACGTGGAGCCTAAGGAACACGCGGGCGCGCGAATTATTCGGCGAGCGATCGGGTGCGCCTCCGGCGGCGCGCAGGATGTCGTCGCGTCATCATCCCCTGATCGCGCGTTTGTACTCTAATGCGCCATGAGCGACGCAAGCCGACGCGAGGTGCGGCAGGGGCTCGAGCAGTGCTTGGCGCGCCTCTAGCGCTACGCCTTGGTGCTGTCGTCCTCACGCGACGGCGAGCGGCGACCACCTTCCCCAGCGCGCATCGACTCTGGCGCCGGATTCGCGCTAAGGTCGCGCTGCGGCGCTGGAGATCGTGAGATGTCTCGTTCCCTCATTGAGAGGGCGGCCCGCACGTGCGTTGCGGCGTCGCTGTTCGTTTCGCTTGGGCTCGCGCCTGCCTTTTGCCATCCCATGTTCGCGCCTTCCCATCCCGCCGGCAAATTCGGCGCGGGACGCTTAGGCGGCCGGTCCGGCTTTGACCGGCCATTTCGGGGCCCACGCGAAAACCGTTGGGCGCGGGCCGGGAACGGCTGGCGCCGCAACGTCTCAGCCTGGAATGGCGCCGCCTACGGCGGATTTCCCCCGTGGGGAGGCGGCTTTCTCGGGGCGCCGCAGGTCGCCAGCGCAGCGCCGGTCGTGATCGGCGTCCCTGCGCCGGTCCCCGTTCCAGCCATGGCTCCGGCCGACGATCGGGCCCTTGAGGGCGGCTGCGTGATCCACATGCTGAAATATGACCGGGCTGGCAATTACATAGGGGAAAAGCAGTACAGCAATTGCTGAGCCGGCGCGGGGCTCGTGCGGGCGCGCGACGGCGAGGCGCTCGCGTCAAAGGCTGGAAGAGCCTTTCGCACGCCAAGCGCCAAAGGCGAGCGCCTCTCGACCCGCCGTCAATCGCGCTTGCCCCTTCCGGCGTAGAGTAGGAGTGTGGCGCGGTGGCTGTAGGTCGAGCATATCGGTTGGCCGCCCCTTTCGTCTGGCGGTGCCTCAGTGGCTTGACCATGGCTCCGTTTCCACACCCCCCTCATCGAACCGGACAGGCAGATTTCCTGCATCCGGCTCTCGGACAAGACCTCACGCCTTCGTCCACGGCACGTCGTGCCCAAGCCGGGTCAGACGAACGAGCCCGAAGTGCCCGTAGAGGTGCGAGAGTGGATAGCTCCCGCCCCTTCGTCGCCTGACTTTGTGCTTGAAGCGCAACCACCGGCGCAACCGCATCGCCGCGTAAGCATCGAGCGCCCGATACGCCTTGCTGAAGGCGCCTACCGAAAAGTAGTTCGCCCATCCGCGCAGCGTGCGGTTCACTTTGCCCACCAGCGTTGTGGTCTCTTGCCATGTGCATGATCGCTCGGTCAGCGCGTGGACTTTCTCGACCGCGCGCTGAATGTTCTTCTTTGATGGCCGGTAGCCGATACGAGCCTGACCGGTCTTCGCCGAGTACATCCTGCCGAACGTGTATCCCAGAAAGTCAAACTCTCCTTCCGGCACCTTGCAGATGCGCGTCTTCTCCTCGTTCACCGTCAGCTTCAGCTTGCCCATAATTTCCCGCAGTCGCTGCAAGGCTTCTTCGGCCTTGCCCCTTCTGCACAGGATCACGAGGTCGTCGGCGTAGGTCACGAGCCGCGTGCCGAGGCTTCGCTCCAGCCCGAACATCTTCCATCCCAGCACGAACCGGCGCATGTAAATGTTCGCCAGCAAGGGTGAGATCGGCGAGCCCTGCGGAATGCCGCGCCGCTTGTCCCGCGCCTCGGTCGTACGTGTCCTCCGACCTCGATCGTCGGTTTCTTCCACGGGACAATCCAGCCACATCCTGATCAGATGAAGCACGCGCCGATCGACGATGCGACGCGCAACCGACTTCAAGAGCTCGGCATGGGGAATGCTCCCGTAGTAGTCCGCGAGGTCCGCGTCCACGACTTCCGGGTGGCCACGAAACAGCAGCTCCTCCACCTCGACCACCGCCTGCTGGGCGTTGCGCCCGGGGCGGTAGGCATAGAGTTCCGAGGGAAGGTCGGCCTCGAAGATCGGCTCCAGCACCAGCATCGCGGCTAGCATGCAGACCCGATCCCGCAAGGTTGAGATGCCCAGCGGCCTGAGTTTGCCGTTGGCCTTCGGTATGAAAACGCGTCTGATTGGGTCCGGTCGGTAAGTCTCCTGCCTGAGCGCAAGCGCCAGTTCGCCCAGCCATCGCTCGACCCCGTACGCCTCGACGGCCTCGAAGTCCTGACGGTCCACGCCCGGCGCGCCCTTGTTGGAGCGGCACTGGGCGTAGGCGTGCGCCAGAATGTCCTCGCGGCTGATCTTGTCGTAGAGGGCGTAGAAGCGGTAGCCGGGTTCAGCCTTCGCTTTCGCGTGCAACGCCGTCTGCAGTTTCTGAACGCTGTCCGGAGTTGATAGGTTGCCCAATCTCCAGGTCCTTCACTACGTCTTGCGTCTGTCCTGAACTGAGGTCCCTTCCCTCCCCCCGGCGTTACCCGGCTTCCTCGGTACTACGAACCTCTCCGCCACCCATGAGCGCCCGGCCTCTCCCTCGCGGGCGTCCGGTTGATCATCCCTAACCACGCCCATGGGCTTCCCGTGTTGCGCGCGCTTTCCTTCCTGTACGTGCCGCCGCCAGTACCCCGGTGCAGCGACTGGGCGTCGTCTTCGCTCGTCTCACCCAGCCGTATCAGCCTTCCCCGAAATTGCGGTCGGGTCGGCCTGCACATCGTCCTTTTCGAGGCTTGCTCGGCGTTCACTCGGGTTGCGGCCCGCACACTCGCGCCGTCACCTATACGTGACGCGCTATACCGAAGGCTTCAGCCATTTCGTCACCTCCATGACTGCTCCGGTTGCTTCCGGCTGGAGCGTTCGCCGGGTGGGCCTCTCACCCACTGGAAAGCGCCGCCTTTCACGGCGCACGCAAGGAACAGACATTCACGACCACGAGTTTCGCACTAGATCTGGCTCAGGCGGACTTGACCGGCATTGGCGACGAACTACACTCACGTGAAGATTTTGGGGAACGTCGAATGAGCGCCGGCGCAAGCCGACATCCTGAAGCCGCGCCGGGACTGTTGCTACAATTGCTCGAGATCCGCGCGTTGTGGGAGCATTACGCGGCGGTCGCCGTGCGCCCGCTGTGGAGCGCGGCCGCGAGAGGCGATGGGGGCCCGGTTCTTGTGCTTCCTGGGCTGGCCGCGGGCGACGGCAGCACGGGCCTTCTGCGCCGCTTCCTGCGCTCACGCGGATTCGCCGCCGTCGGCTGGGGGCAGGGTCTCAATCTCGGACTGCGGGAAGGCGTCATGGAGCACGCGCACGACCGGCTGCGCAACCTCTACGCGGAGCACGGACGCGCCGTCAGCATCGTCGGTTGGAGCCTCGGCGGGCTTTATGCGCGCGAACTCGCCAAGCAGTCCCCGGAGATGGTGCGTCTCGTCATCACTCTGGGTTCGCCGTTCACCGGCCATCCGCGCGAGACCAACGCCTGGCGCCTTTACGAGTTCGCCAGCGGCCATCGCATCGGGTCGCACGATTTTCACGGGCCCTTGCGCGCCCCGCCGCCCGTGCCGACGACCTCGATCTGGAGCCCGACCGACGGCGTCGTCTCCTGGCGCTGCTGCGTGGAGAGCCGGCGAGCTCTGGCCGAGAACATCGTGGTCGAGTTGAGCCATCTGGGGCTCGGGGCGCATCCCGCGGTCCTCTATGCGATCGCCGACCGGCTCGCCCAGCCGGAGGGCGAGTGGCAGCCGTTCCATCGCAGGGGATGGCGGCGGCTGATCTACGGCGATCCGCGCCGGCGGGCGACGCGCGGTTCCGCCGAGACCGGAAGCGCCGCGCATTCGCTGCCGGCGCCCAGCCGGACTTGACCGCACCGCCGACAGGCGACCTCAAGCCGGCCAAAGAACGCTTCCATTGTGTTCTTTAACGTCTGTCGTGGCTATGGAGCGGCGTCCAAAGGCCGACTTGAGGCCAATTCCTCCAAGCCAAACCAAGCCAAACCAAGCTAAATCCAAGCCAGACCAAACCAAATGCAAGGAAAATGCAAGGAATTAACCTTGTATTTCCTTGCATTTCCTTTGGCGAATCGGGACTTTTCAATGGGTTAAGAGCAAAAAAAATCCAAGCCCATTTGCGCACGCTAAACACCTCGCCCACTCCCTAGTTTTGTTGCTTTTCGCGCCTTTGCCGGCGCCGCCCTTCCACGTTATCGCCTTGACAAATAAGCATCGCCTATCCTTCGCCGCCGAGAAGACCCCACGATCGGCGCCGCCACGATCTCGATCCGGCCAGTTCGCAAGGTAGCACGAATTCTGTTTTTCAAAAAGAATTCCTGATTACGCGGCAACGTCAGCCAGTTTTAGCAAGCGGTAAGGCATCGGGAGGGTCCTCAGCGCAACGAATGCGAGGCGGGGGATCATGGTTTCGAGCTCGTATCGGCGATTGAATCGATATTCGAACTCCGCGAGATATCGAGGGACGTGTTTTTCTCCTACGGCTCGGTAGGTCCCGACGAGGGCGGCTTTGATATTGCCCAATGCGGTATTGACCCATTTGAAAGCAGGGGTGCGAACCGCTTGCTTGCCGCTTCCGGTCTTTTTTGAGGTGTGCAGGCATCCGGCTTGGGTGACGGCGGCGAAGCACGCCAGGCCGTCGGAGACGATATTGGCGCCGGGCCTGAGCGCGGTGCTTGCGAGTTTTCGGATCGCAAAGCTGCTGAAGGCTTTGACAGGCCGAAGGATGATTTGATCTGGCTTGCCGTCGTCGGTTGTCGCGACCGCAGCGACGAACGGCGTCTTGCCTGTTGCGCCGCGCCCGCGGCGGCCGGACCGGGCGCCGCCGATATAGGCGTCGTCCATCTGGACGTTGCCTTTCAAGCGTTTGCTCGCGTTACGCTCCAACATGACTTGAGCGAGCTTGTGCTTCATCATCCAAGCAGCCGTCTGGGTGACGCCAAGGCGTCGACCGAGTTCGATACTGGAAATGCCCTTCTTTGATTGCGTGACCAGGTAGATCGTCTTGAACCAGATGCGCAGCGGCAGCTTGCTCGAAGCGAAGATCGTTCCCGCTTTGACAGAGGTCTGCTTGCGACACGCGTTACACTGGAATAAACGCCGCGCGCCGCGCGTGACGACGCAGTGATCAGCGCCCTTGCACCCGGGACATTCGAACCCGTTCGGCCACCGCCATTTGACCAGCGCCGCATGACATTGCTCTTCGGTTCCGTAAATCTCCGCGAAACGAGCCTCGCTGAGGCCTTTCTGAAACTGAACCTGATTGCGCGCCATCAGAGAACCCCTGCGAAAACAACATGTTCATGTTCCGTTCTACTGAACGTCTGAAGCTGACGCAAGCGCGTAATCAGGAAAGAATTTGTTGCGAGCAATTATCGCGCTGCATGTTGGCGCCGCGGTCGGCCGACCCGACCCCGCGATCTCGTCGCTCCGCGCATCTCATCCGGCCGGCACAATTCCTATGCGCGGCTTCTCAAAAAAATTCCTCGATGCTGCACCACTTTGACAGTTCGGACATTCATAGCTATCGTATCGACTCAAGTGGGAGCATTATTTCAATGAAAAACGAAAAGATCACTGAACAATTTGTTCGAGAAGAGCTTCAACGGCTACACTATTACGATAATTATAATGACATTCAAATCGAAGAGCAAAAGAGCAATATCGACGCTGTAAAGCGCTTACTTAAACTGTCCAGCAAGTCAGGTAAAGGCGGATCAGGCGCTCCAGAATTTATAATCAGCTCCCCCAGCACTCCAGATTTCTTGATTATTGTTGAATGTAAGGCTGATACGAAAGACCACGCCAGCGGATCCATTGACGCGTTGCTCTCAGGTGACGCACTAATTGAAACAGCTGAGGTAAGGGCGAAGCGGGTACAAAAATATGCAATTGATGGAGTCCTTCATTATGCCAAGAGCCTGGCAAAAGAATTTAACGTGATCGCACTCGCCGTCAGCGGAGATTTAAAGCTAGCGGTCAAGATTTCGACCTACTCGCACACCAAGGCAGCCGACCGTCCGAAAGTATTAAATGCAAAAGGTGGCACTCAGTTAACTTCTGTTATCGCATGGAGCGACTATATCGAAAATGCCACCTTTGATCCCACAATTCAAAACCTTAGGTTTGATGAGCTCATGGCGTTCGCTCGCGACCTTCATGAATTCATGCGCGATCACGCTAAGTTAACAGAGTCTGAGAAGCCGTTATTAGTCAGTGGTACATTGATTGCTCTCAGAAATAAGCCATTCGCTGTCTCATATGGAGAGGAATGTCCGGAGGAATTACAGCAAGCTTGGATGAAGACAATACAACATGAGATCAATAAGGCAAATCTTCCTCAAGCAAAGAAAGATAATATGACTCAGCCTTATTCAAGCATTGCTGTTCATCCCGAATTGGGCAAGTCAACTACAGCGTATCCCAAAGGGGTGCTTCACGAGCTTATAAATCGACTTAATCAAAAAGTTTGGCCCTTTATAAGCGTTTACCACGATTTTGATGTTGTTGGGCGGTTTTATGGAGAGTTTCTACGGTACACCGGGGGTGACAAAAAGGCACTCGGAATTGTACTGACCCCTCGGCATGTAACCGAACTATTTGCTTTGCTTGCCAACGTTCATAAAGACAGCACGGTTCTAGATATATGTGCGGGTACTGGAGGTTTTCTAATTTCCGCTATGCATCAGATGATGAAGACCGCTGAAACAGAAGATCAAAGAAAACGGATCAAGCAACGTGGCTTGATTGGAGTCTCCTTGAAGCCGTTATGTCCCTACCCGACGAGTTATTCTATCCGGTCGGTGTAATAACGTGCGCAATGGTATTTACGGCTCATGCGCCTCACGCAACTAGCAATAAGAAAACGTGGTTTGGTTACTGGATGGATGATGGTTTCACTAAAACAAAGCACAGGGGGCGAGTGGACTTAGAGAATAAGTGGCCCGCGATTAGAGACCATTGGGTTGAAATGTTCCGTAACCGCGAAGTCCACCCTGGAGAGAGCGTTCTTCAACCGGTCTCTGATGAGGATGAGTGGTGCGCGGAAGCATATATGGAAACAGACTATCATCTAATACCGGCCAAGTCATTTGCGGATGCTGTTAGCAATTACGCCGCTTGGAATGTCTGTCGGCCAAGGGATGTTATGGTTGCGGACTTCGATGGTGCTGGCCTAGACTGGAGAGCTTACGTACTCGGTGATCTCTTCGATATCAAAAAAGGCAAAAGGCTTACCAGGGCAAATATGCGTGAAGGAAATATTCCATTTGTCGGCGCAATCGATAGCAATAATGGTGTAACAGCATACGTTTCGCAAAACGCTCAGCACTCCGGAGGAACTTTGACGGTAATCTATAATGGAGCAGGCGTTGCAGACGCGTTTTACCAACCGGTCCCGTATAGGTGTTCCGATGACGTTAACGTATTGTATCCGAAATTTGAGATGAGCGCCAAGGTTGGGCTCTTCATTGCGACTGTTATTAGACTAGAGAAGTATCGATTTAGCTATGGCCGAAAATGGCATCTCGAGAGGATGCTGAAGAGTGAGATTCGACTGCCTGTGTCGAACGAAGGCACGTTAGATATAGCGCGCATGGAAGCGTTTATGGATGCATTGCCTTTCGGAAAGCAGATCGAGCAATAAATGGAAGCGAGATACTCAGCAAGTACGGGATATGCCTGTTGATAAACCCGGTTCAGGCTCCCGCGCGTTTTATGGCGGAGCTTTGGGGCTCATTGAGGACAACATGGGTGCTCGTCTTGTTCCGAGAGGCGCGCTCGCCGCCGTCGCAGGCGCCTTGATGTTGGTCGCTTCGTCCAGTCCGTCGCCGGCGTTCACGCTTTCCTCTCCCTCGCTGGCGCAGCCGGTCGTGACGGGGGATATCCAACAGGTCTGGTGGGATCGGTGGGGCCGATGGCATCCGAATTGGGGCTGGCGCCCCTGGTATCGGCGCCACTATTGGCGCCCCTGGTATCGGCACTACTATTGGCGCCCGTATCATCACCCCTGGCGGCGTTGCTGGTGGACCTGGCATGGCCGCGTCTGCCGCTGGTACTGAAGCCCTCGCGGCCCGTCACGCCTCCATCCTGGCGACGAGCGCCTCGGAAATCTCGAAGTTGGCGGTGACGTTCTGGACGTCGTCATTGTCTTCGAGCTGGCCGATGAGGCGCAGAATCTTCTCTCCCGCCTCGTCGTCGACGGCGATCGTGTTCTGAGGGCGCCAGACGAGAGACGCCTTGCGCGGCTCGCCGAATTTGGCTTCGAGCGCCTTCTGGGCGTCTGCGAGCTCCTCGACCGAGGTGATGATCTCATGCTCCTCGGGGTCTGACGCGACGTCGTCGGCGCCCGCCTCGATCGCGGCCTCGAGCATCGCGTCGTCGTCGGCGACCTTGCGGTCGTAGACGATGAGCCCTACCCGGTCGAACATGAAGGACACCGCGCCGGTCTCCGCCAGCGAGCCGCCGGCCTTGGCGAAATAGGAGCGGACTTCGCCAGCGGTGCGATTGCGGTTGTCGGTCAGCGCCTCGACGATGACGGCGACGCCGCCGGGCGCATAGCCCTCGTAGCGGACCTCGTCATAGTTCTCGCCTTCCCCGGCGGAGGCCTTCTTGATGGCGCGCTCGATGTTGTCCTTGGGCATGTTCTCCGCCCGGGCGGCTAGGACGGCTGCGCGCAGGCGCGCGTTCATCGCCGGATCGGGCAGCCCGAGCTTCGCGGCGACCGTGATTTCGCGGGCGAGTTTCGAGAAGAGCTTGGAGCGGATCGCATCCTGCTTGCCCTTCTTGTGCATGATGTTCTTGAACTGACTATGACCGGCCATACATCGCCTCGGGAAGACCGCGCGCTTCCGCGCGAATGGGTGTGAAATTGGCGCACCCTATACGATGCGCTCGGGGTCAAGGGAAGGCGAGAAGAGGTTGCTGAGCAGCTCGTCCGGCGCGGTCCGCGTCGTTCCCGGCGTCGTTTATGTCCCCGGCTTCCTCAGCCGAACCGAGCAGGAGACGCTACGGGACGAGGTCCGCGCGATCCTTGTCGAGGCGCCCCTCTATCGTCCGCGCATGCCGCGCACCGGCAAGCCCTTCTCCGTCATGATGAGCAATTGCGGTCCGCTCGGCTGGGTGTCGGACGAATGCGGCTACCGCTATCAGCCGGCCCACCCCGAGACAGGCCGTCCCTGGCCGGCCATGCCGGCGCGGTTGATGGAGGCATGGGCGACGCTGGCCCCGGACGGGCCGCCGCCAGAGGCCTGCCTCATCAACGTCTATGACATGAAGGCACGCATGGGGCTGCACCAGGACAGCGACGAACAGGAGATTTCAGCGCCGGTCGTGTCCCTGTCCCTGGGCGACACGGCGTTGTTTCGGCTGGGGGGCCTGAAGCGAGGCGACGCGACCCGCTCCTTCCGCCTTGCGTCGGGGGACGCATTGGTTCTGGGCGGCCCGGCGCGGATGGCATTTCACGGCGTCGATCGGATTCTTCCAGGAGCCTCGACCCTGCTCGCCGAGGGAGGCCGCATCAACCTGACGTTGCGCCGCGTGACACGCCCGACCTGACGCTCACGACCTGACGGGTCACTCCTGGGACGCCTGCTCCTCCTTGGGCGCTTGCCTCGGTCCGCCCTTCGACACGCCGACCATTGCCGGCCGCAAAACCCGGTCGCCGATGGTCCAACCGCTCTGCACCACCTGGGAGACCGTTCCCGCGGGAAGCGTCTCGTCGGGCGCCTCGAAAATCGCCTGATGGAAATTCGGGTCGAACTTCTGGCCCTTGGGATCGAGCTTTCTGACACCATGCCGTCCGAGGGCGGCTTCCAGATCGCGCGCTGTCAGTTCGACGCCCTCGATCACGGACTGGATCTGCGGGTCGGCGGCGGCGCGCGCATCAGCGGGCAAATGCTCGAGCGCCCGCGCCAGATTGTCGACGACGGTCAGCATATCGCGCGCGAAACTCGTGACCCCGTAGGTCTTGGCGTCGGAGACTTCGCGCTCGGTGCGGCGGCGCAGATTCTCCATCTCCGCCAGCGTCCTGAGCACGCGGTCCTTCAACTGGCCGTTCTCGGCGTTCAGCGCATCGATCACCGCAAAAGCGTCGCGCTCGGCGGGTTGGCGCTCGGCGGCCTCATCGTCGGGCGCGGGCGAGCCTGCGCCCCGTTCGGCGTTCGCGTCAGTCATGTGTCATAAGCCCCGGTTTGATTTTTCGACGGATATCAGGGGTGGCGGAACAAAAATCAAGCGCGGGCGGGCGCGATCCTATTTCGAAGGGCCCTCGCTGGAGACGAAATCCGCAAGCAGCCGCCGCTTGATAGCGGCCTGCTTGGCCGCCGAGTTGATCTTTTGGCCAGTGAGATCGGTGACATAAAACGAGTCGACCGCCTTTTCGCCAAACGTCACAATATGGGCCGAGCCTATGTTGAGATTGAGGCTCGAAAGCGAGGCCGTCAGATCGCGAAGAAGGCCCGTCCGGTCGAGCCCCGACACCTCCACGACCGTGTAGCGACGGGAAAGGCTGTTGTCGATCATGACCTCCGGCTCGATCGCGAAGGCTTGCCGGCGCACGTCGCGCATCTCCTTTTGCGGCTCGATCTCCGCAAATCGCACCTCGCCACGCAACGTCCGTTCGATGTTCGTGGCGATGCGCTGCCCTCGGCGCAGTTCGTCATTGTCGAGTTCGAACGCCCGGGAGACGAAGATCGTGTCAAGCGCGAGGCCGTCGGTCGTCGTAAAGATCTGCGCATCGACGATATTGCCGCCGGCGGCCGCGCAAGCCCCAGCGATGCCGGTCAGCAACCTCGGGTGGTCCGGCGCGACCACCGTCACGGCGGTGACGCCGTGAAAGGCGTCGGTCGTCACTTCCGTCGCGAGCGAGCGCGTGTCGGCGGCCATCGCGTGAAGGAGCTTGGCGTGGGCGACCTGGCGAGCCGGCTCCACCTTGAGCCAGTAGGCGGGATAGTGGCGCAGCGCGTAGGCGTCGAACTCCGGGTCGGACCATCCCGGCAACGCCTTGCGCAAGGCCTCCTGGGCCGCCTGGACGCGCGCCTTGCGGTCGACCGCGGAATGGCCGCCGCCCAGGACCACTTCCGTCTCCCAGTAAAGGGTGCGCAAGAGCTGGCCCTTCCATCCGTTCCACACGCCCGGACCCACGGCGCGAATGTCGGAGACGGTCAGCGCCATCAGCATTTTGAGGCGCTCCTGCGTCTGCACGATCGCCGCCAAGGACTCCGCCGTGCGGGGATCGGACAGGTCTCGCCCTTGCGCCATGTTGGACATGGTCAGATGCCGCTCGATGAGCCACGCGACGCGTTCGGTGTTCGCAGGCGACAGGCCGAGGCGCGGGCCAAGCTTGCGGGCGACCTCCGCCCCCTCGAGCGAATGGTTGGTCGGCCGGCCCTTGGCGATGTCGTGCAGGAACGCCGCCAGATATAGCTCGGTGCGATGGGTGATCTTGTGGATGATCTCGCTCGTGAGCGGATGATCTTCCTTGAGGCGGCCGGCGTCGATGGCGCTGAGTGCGCCGACGGTGCGCAGCAGGTGTTCGTCGACCGTATAGTGGTGGTACATCGAGAATTGCATCATCCCGACGACGCGGCCGAATTCGGGGATGAACCGTCCGAGCACCCCGGCCTCGTTCATTCGCCTCAGCGTCGTTTCCGGCGCGTGACGCGAGGTCAAAATCTCAAGGAACAGCCGATTCGCCTCGGGGTCCTCTCTGAGGGCGGCGTTGATACGTTTGAGCGATTGGGTCACGAGCCGCGTGGCGTCCGGATGGATCAGCAGGTTGGACCGGTCGGCGATCCAGAACAGGCGGATCAAATTGACCGGGTCGCGCTCGAAAGCGTCGCTTCGGACGACGTTGATTCGATCGGCCTCGACCTTGAAATCTTTCGCATCGGCGATCACGCGGGTGCGGCGGCGACGAAGCCGGCCGATGAACCTGTCGAACACCGGCGTCGGCTTGGTCTGTCGCGCTTCGAGCGCCGCGCACACGATCGCGGTCAGATCGCCGACGTCCTTGGCGACCAGGAAATAGTGCTTCATGAAGCGCTCGACATCCGCCTGGGCCGCTCGCGTCGAATAGCCGAGTTGGCGCGCGATCGGCCGCTGGAAGTCGAAGCTGAGGCGCTCCTCGGGGCGGCCCGCGAGAAAATGCAAGCGGCAACGCACGGACCACAGGAACTCCTCGCAGCGGCGGAACAGCGCGAATTCAGCGGGGGAGAACAGGCCCGCGGCCACCAGCTCGTGGGCGTTGCGCACGCGATAGACGTATTTCGAGATCCAGAACAGGGTGTTGAGATCGCGCAGGCCGCCCTTGCCCTCCTTCACGTTCGGCTCGACGAGATAGCGGGAAGCGCCCGCGCGCCTCACGCGTTGCTCCCGCTCGGCCAATTTGGCTGCGACGAATTCGTGCGCGGTCCTGGCGACGATCTCCTTGTCGAAGCGCGCTTGCAACGTCTCGAACAAAGCCTTGTCGCCGGTGACGAGCCGCGCCTCGATGAGCGTGGTGCGGATCGTCATGTCGGCGCGCGCCTGCTTGAGACACTCATCGACCGTTCGGGTCGCGTGGCCGACCTTCTGCTTGAGGTCCCAGAGCACGTAAAGCAGGGTCTCGACGATCTTTTCGACGGCCGGCGTCGGCTTGTCCGGCAACAGGAACAGGAGATCGATGTCCGAACCCGGCGCCAGCATGCCTCGCCCATAACCCCCGACCGCGACGATCGTCGGCAATACCGCGGGGCCGGGACCGGGGCTGAGCCAGCGCGCCATATCGAGCGCGACCCGCAAGAGGTCGTCGATCTGGGCGCTCAAGGCCTCCGCGCAGCCTCGCCCGGTTCCACCGTCCTCCAGCGCCTTGCGCGCCTCTGCGCGTCCCTCCGCAAGCGCCGCCTGCAAGCGGGCGATCGCCGCCCGTCTGAACTCTCCCGGGTCGCCGGAATGGCGACGTTCGAGCTCTGAAATCTGGCCGGAAAGGCTTGCTCGGTCGAGGCCCTTGTGGGGCGAGGTCGCGGCGCGCGGCTGGCGGGCGCGGCGTTCGACCGCCGGGGCGTGGGCGACTGACATCGGTGGAATATTCCCCTTCCCCCCGCCGTCCGCAAGGATCGGCGGCGCAGAATAGCGTCAGCCGGCGCTGAGCCGCGCTTCGATTGCGTCCCAGATCGCGACCGCCAGATCAGGACCGCCGAATCTCTTTATTACGCGTATGCCGGTCGGCGAGGTGACGTTGATCTCCGTCAGATGGCCGTCGATCACGTCGATCCCGACGAAAACGAGGCCGCGCCGCTTCAGTTCCGGCCCGATCGTCGCGCAGATCTCGCGCTCGCGCTCAGTGAGCTCCGTCTCCTTCGCAGCGCCGCCCCGGACCATGTTGGAGCGGATGTCGTCGCCGACCGGCACCCGGTTGACGGCGCCCATGACCACGCCGTCGACGAGGATGATCCGCTTGTCGCCCTGCGTCACCGCCGGCAGGAACTTCTGGATCACCCAGGGCTCGCGGAAGGTGACGCTGAAGAGGTCGAACAGCGAGCCGAAATTCGGGTCCTGGGCGCCGATCTTGAAAACCGCCGCGCCGCCGGCGCCGTAAAGCGGCTTCATCACCACTTCCCCGTGCTCGGCTCGAAAGGCCTCGATGGCCGCCCGGTCGCGGGCGATCAGGGTCGGCGGCATCAGCTCGGGAAAATCCATCACGAACAGCTTCTCCGGCGAGTCGCGGACGCCGCGCGGATCGTTGACGACGAGCGTCTTTGGATGGATGCGCTCGAGCAGATACGTCGTCGCCAGGTAAGCGAGATCGAAAGGCGTCGGGTCCTGCCGCAGAAGCACGACGTCGACAACGGAGAGGTCGACGAGCCGGGGATCGCCGAGGCGGGCGTGATCGCCCTCGACGTCCTTGACCGTCAGCGGCTCGGCCATGGCTTCGACGCGCGAGCCCGTGAGCCGCAGCCGATCCGGCGTATAGTGCAAGAGGCGATGGCCGCGCGCCTGAGCCTCCAGGAGCAGCGCAAACGTGGAGTCGCCGGCGATCCGGATGCGGTCGATCGGATCCATCTGCACGGCGACAGTCAGGGGCATGAGCGATCCCGTAGAAGCTTCATGAATCGGCGGATGGGTCAGTCGATCATCAGCCTATACGCGGACGGCGCGTGGCGGGGAAGGCGCCAGGGAGCGATGAAAACGGCGTCGCCGCGAAGCGTCTGGCGGGCGGCCCATTGGTTGCGCGAGAGCCAGACGCGAGCGGCGCGCGCGATTCGGCGTTGCTTCGTGGCGCTGATCGATGCGATCGCCGCCTCGATGTCGTCGCGCGCCTTCACTTCGACAAACGCGATGACGCTGCCCCGCCTGACGATAAGATCGATTTCGCCGCCGGAAACACCGTAACGCCGCTCGAGAATCGAGTAACCCTTGAGGGTGAGCCAAATCGCCGCAATCGTCTCGGCCTTGAGGCCAAAGAGATGGGCGACCCGGCGTCGGGCGCGAACGTCCGCGGGGCGAGGCGCGCTCACTGCCAGCGAACCGGATCGGAAGCGCTAGAGGGCATACAGCGCGTCAGCGGTCGCCGCAGGGCGGACGTAAGACTTGAGACCTTCGCGGTCGATCACATCAACTGGACCGTCGAACAGGCCGGCGACAAAGAGCTTTAGACCCGTGTAGGCGTACACGTCATCGATGGAACCCGGCTCGGTGTCGATCATGATGTCAATGTCGCTGTCCGGGCGATTGTCGCCGGGCGCGCGAGACCCGAACAGGGCGGCATGCGCCACGCCTCGCGCGCGGAGCTCGGCCTCGCTCGCCCGCAAGCGGGCTGTGATCGCGTCGCGGTCCATGTTTACAGCGTATCACAAAAAAGGTCGGATGGCAGGCGAAAACGCTGGTCTTTCGCCAGGCGCTCCCTGCCAAGCCTACCTCATCCTCGATGCTCGTTATGGTCTCCGGCGAGCGCGAGCGCGCGTGCGTAGACCTGGCGGCGCGGCAGGCCGTGCTTGGCCGCCATGGCCGCCGCCGCGTCCCTGACCGAGAGGGTTCGCAGCGCAGCGCGAATGTCCTCATCGAGCGCGCTTTCGGAAATCGGCTCCCTCGCCTGCCGCCCGCCGACGACAATGACGATTTCCCCCCTTGGCGGCTCCCCGGCTGCGTATGCCGCGGCAAGCGCGTCCAGCGCGCCGCGCCGGACCTCCTCGTGCAGCTTGGTCAATTCGCGGGCGACCGCCGCCGGCCGCGGCCCCAGTTCGAGCGCGAGATCCGCCAGCGTCTCGGCCAGGCGGCTCGGAGATTCGTAGAAGATGAGCGTGCCGGGCACGCCGGCAAGCGCATTGATGCGCTCGCGCCGGGCCGCGCTCTTCGGCGGCAAAAAGCCTTCGAAAAAGAAGCGGTCGGTGGGAAGACCGGCGACTGAGAGCGCGGTCAAGGCGGCCGAGGCGCCGGGCGCCGCCGTGATGAAGAGGCGGGAGGCGATCGCCTCGGCGACGAGCTTGAAGCCGGGATCGGAAATCATCGGCGTCCCCGCGTCGGATATGAGCGCCAGCGCCTCGCCCTCGGCAATTCGGCGCAGCGCGATCGGCCGGACCTCGGCCGCGTTGTGCTCGTGGTAGGGGGTAAGCGGCGTCTCAATCCCGTAGCGCGAAAGCAAGGTTCGGGAGACGCGGGTGTCCTCGGCCAGAATCGCGTCAGCGCCCGCCAGAATCGCCAGCGCCCGCAGGGTCACGTCCGCGAGGTTGCCGATCGGCGTCGAGACGACGTAAAGGCCTGGCGCGAGCGAAGGGGCGGGAACGAGCGCGCCATGGACAAGAAAGCTGCGATGCGGGCGGGTCGTCCCAGGCTCTGCGGAGATTGCCTTCATGATGGTTATGCGGCTGACCCGGGGTTGGCGCCGCTGCAAACCGCGACCACGGACCACATAGGCTCGCGCAGGTGAAAATGCCACAATTTCCGTGGACAGCGGACGCCTCGGCCTCTGTCGCCTTTGACCGACGGGCGAGCAAAAGGCCGCGGGCGGGGCTATAATTTCCATGTTCGCTGCGGCGTCAGGGAGATGATGATGGGAAATGACGGTGGGTCGCCCGCGGGCCGAGCGCAATTTAGCCGGCGCGCGCTCATCGGCGGCGGCCTTGCGTTGACGGTCGCGGGCTGCAATTCGACCGCGGTCGACTTTCCCGGCGCGGCCTTGAGCGGGTCCATGGCCCCGTCTCCGGCCGCGATCCCGTCCGGGCCGCCGGTCGGCGAGGTCTTGGGAACCGGGCCGGTCCGAGTGGGCCTTATCCTGCCCTTGACCCAGAACGGCGCCCCGAGCCCGGTCGGCGTATCGATGCGCAATTCGGCTGAGCTCGCGGTCGACGAGTTCGCAAGCCCCTACATCACGTTGATGATTGAGGACGATCGATCGACCCCCGAAGGCGCGGGCCAGGCCGCGCAGGCGGAAGTCGGTGCCGGCGCCGAACTCCTGCTCGGCCCCGTCTACGCCAACGACGTGCGCCAGGCCGCCTCCGTCGCCAAGGGCGCCGGCAGGCCGATCATCGGCTTTTCCACCGACGCCAGCGTCGCCTCGCCCAACGTCTATCTCCTGTCGTTCCTGATCGAAGGCTACGTCGATCGCATCGTTCAGTTCGCCGTCTCGCGCGGCAAGAAGACCTTCGCGGTCATGGCGCCGCAGAGCGATTACGGCAATATCGCGCTGGCGCAGTTTCAGGAGACGGCGGGACGGCTCAACGCGCCGGTCGTCGTCATCGCGCGCTATGCGCCGGGCCAGCCCCAGAGCGCGGCGGGCCAAGTCTCCGCCGTCGCAGGCCAGTTCGACGCGCTCTTCATTCCGGAGCAGGCCGAAGGCATGCCCGCGGTGGCGTCTGCGCTTGCGGGAAGCGGGGTCAAGACGCAGCTTTTGGGAACGGGCGTCTGGAACGACGCGCGCGTGTTGCGGCTGCCGCAGATGCAGGGCGCCTGGTTCTCGGCGCCGGACAACGCCGGCTACAACGCGCTGGCGCAGCGCTACAAGGCCAAGTTCAACAGCGAGCCGACGCGATTGGCGACGCTCGCCTACGACTCGGTGACGCTCGCGGCGGCGCTCGCGCGCAATCCGCCGCCCGATCGGTTTGGCCAGCGGGCGCTGACCAGCGTTTCGGGCTTCAACGGCGCCGACGGCGTGTTCCGCTTCCGCGCGGAAGGGACGAACGAACGGGGCCTTGCCGTCATGGAGATCGACAACAACGCCGCGGTCGTGATCAGCCCGGCGCCGCGCAGCTTCGCCGCGGGGTGAGCCCGGTCCCAGCGGATCGGTTCGTTTGGAAACTCTTGGATTGTCGCGTTTTGGCCTCGAATTTTGCCCTCAATGGGGGTTGGAAAAGCTTGGATTTCCTTGGATTCTCTCGTCCGAATCGAGCCTTTTCAATGGGTTACGGGCGATTTTCCGAAAAAAAATTCCTGATTACGCGGCAACGTCAGCCAGTTTTAGCAAGCGGTAAGGCATCGGGAGGGTCCTCAGCGCAACGAATGCGAGGCGGGGGATCATGGTTTCGAGCTCGTATCGGCGATTGAATCGATATTCGAACTCCGCGAGATATCGAGGGACGTGTTTTTCTCCTACGGCTCGGTAGGTCCCGACGAGGGCGGCTTTGATATTGCCCAATGCGGTATTGACCCATTTGAAAGCAGGGGTGCGAACCGCTTGCTTGCCGCTTCCGGTCTTTTTTGAGGTGTGCAGGCATCCGGCTTGGGTGACGGCGGCGAAGCACGCCAGGCCGTCGGAGACGATATTGGCGCCGGGCCTGAGCGCGGTGCTTGCGAGTTTTCGGATCGCAAAGCTGCTGAAGGCTTTGACAGGCCGAAGGATGATTTGATCTGGCTTGCCGTCGTCGGTTGTCGCGACCGCAGCGACGAACGGCGTCTTGCCTGTTGCGCCGCGCCCGCGGCGGCCGGACCGGGCGCCGCCGATATAGGCGTCGTCCATCTGGACGTTGCCTTTCAAGCGTTTGCTCGCGTTACGCTCCAACATGACTTGAGCGAGCTTGTGCTTCATCATCCAAGCAGCCGTCTGGGTGACGCCAAGGCGTCGACCGAGTTCGATACTGGAAATGCCCTTCTTTGATTGCGTGACCAGGTAGATCGTCTTGAACCAGATGCGCAGCGGCAGCTTGCTCGAAGCGAAGATCGTTCCCGCTTTGACAGAGGTCTGCTTGCGACACGCGTTACACTGGAATAAACGCCGCGCGCCGCGCGTGACGACGCAGTGATCAGCGCCCTTGCACCCGGGACATTCGAACCCGTTCGGCCACCGCCATTTGACCAGCGCCGCATGACATTGCTCTTCGGTTCCGTAAATCTCCGCGAAACGAGCCTCGCTGAGGCCTTTCTGAAACTGAACCTGATTGCGCGCCATCAGAGAACCCCTGCGAAAACAACATGTTCATGTTCCGTTCTACTGAACGTCTGAAGCTGACGCAAGCGCGTAATCAGGAAAAAATTTTCATCTCCCCCGTTCCGAGCAAGAGGGCTCCGGAGGTGGGACGGACAAACCCTTTCGTGCGCGGCGCAGAATCGTCTCATGGGAGGAGCGTAGCAGACTTTCTGATTTTCAGCAAGCAATTGTCGTCCCGGCCTTATTCGAAGTGGACCGGATCAGGGTGATCTTCGGCGATTGCGCCATACGCTGAAGCGGACGATCATTGACGGAATTGGCTGCGTCTCCGCTTGCTTTTGCGGGGCCGCCTAATGAAGACGAGGGGCGCGCGTGCTCTTCAAGGGCCAGTGTCACTGTGGCGCTATTCGCGTAGAGCTGGCGTCCGACCGGCCGCCACACCAACAGGTGCTCGGCGCGTGCCAGTGCTCGTTCTGTCGCAAGCACAACGCGAGTTTAATGAACTGCAAGACTTTTCACTTGCGGAACGCAGACGCCGTAGTCGTCGCCGGCCGCACGCCCAACCGGCGTAACGCGGCCAGAACCCCCTCAACGTCTCCTTTCGTCATCGCGACGGCCATAGCCGCCGCCGCCCGCCGTCGCAGTGCTGCAAAATGCACGTTGCTGATAATTATCTGACTGCCGGCGCTCTCTGGGCGGCCGATCAGACGCTCCAGGGCCGGACAGCTCATTTCGGAACCCGTCAGATGGATCATTGCGCCGCAAAACCCTTCGAACACGCAATAAAACGCCCGCAGACCGTTACAGCCTGCGAGCGTCTGTCCCCGGCCCCGGCGGCGTTGAGACGGCCGCCGTTCCGTGTCGCCCCCAATCATGTTGATCGCAGACCGGGCGTTTGGCGTCTTGCGATTTCGGGCCAATCGGCTGATAGATCGGGCCAAGCTTTGCCGCCGGGCGCATGGACGTGGCCGAGGAAGGGATCGGACAGGCTCTGCCGACCGTAACGGGCTTCGGCGCGAGGCTCGCAATTGCGGTCCTGAAGAGACACGAAATGGCAATAGCGCCGCAGCTTCGACGCGCCGGCCTCTCGGAGCGCGACTTTGATACTCGGCAGCATCGCATCCCGGCCGCGTCGCAGTTCAGGCTTTTTGAATATGCGGCGGAGGTGATGGACGACAGCGCTTTCGGACTTCACCTGGCCGAAGAGGCAAATCCGCGCGAAGCGGGGTTGCTGTTCTATGTTATGTCCGCCGCCAATGACGTCGGCGAGGCGCTGGCGCTCTTTGCGCGCTACAGCCGCATTGTCAACGAAGCGTTGCACGTCAAGCTCGTGCGTGCGCCGGAGGGGGTGGTCACCGAGACAGGCTTCGTTGGCCTTTCCAGGTACAGCGCCAAGCAAGCAACCGAATTTGGCGTCGCCCTGACGATTAAGGCGGTACGAGAGATCACGGGTCGGAATATCCATCCGACGAGCGTGAGCTTCATCCACGGACGCAACTCCGGGCTGCGGTCCTTCCAGCGGTTCTTCCGCTGCCCGGTCGAGTTTGGCGCTTCACGCGATCAATTCACATTCTCGCAGGAGACGCTGGCCCTCCCGCTAATCACCGAAGATCGGTACTTGCTCGGGACGCTCCAGCCCATTTGCGACGAGGCGGCAAAAAAGCGCAACACGGCGATCGGGACGCTACGAGCCGCGGTCGAGAACGAGGCTCAAAAGCTGCTCCCTCACGGCAAGGCGGGGAAACAAAAAGTCGCCAGGACATTGGGCCTCAGCGAGCGAACGCTCGCGCGCAAGCTAGCCGAGGAGGGCACAACTTACGAGCAGGTTGTGGATCAGTTGCGCCAAAGCCTCGCGCTGGAATACCTAAAGGAAGCAGGCTTGTCGCTTTCGCAAATCGCGTGGCTGCTCGGCTACGAGGGGTCGACCTCTTTCAATCACGCTTTCAGGCGATGGACGGGCGGCTCGCCGTCCGTAGCTCGAAACGAGAAACTGCTTCCTGCATCGGTCTGAGGACCGGATTACGCGGATTACGGGGGGATTACGATGACACATACATATTTTCCATTTCATGGCGATTGCCGGGCCTTCGATCTTTCGCCGGCCAAGCGTGGGCAAGGCTCACGGTAAGCAAATGGTAAGCATGGAGGGCCGCCGGGTCGGCATAAGACGCCGGGGCGCGACGGATTAGGACGGTCTTAACCGCGCTGCGCTCACGTTGCCTCGAACAGCGGATTTACGGTGGGGATTTACGGTGACACATGCTCCTTTGTAGTTTTGCCGCGCTTGCTCGCCCATGGAAACGGGCGATGGTGATGGGGAGTCGTGCACTTTCAGAACTGGCAATCATGCATGTGTCACCGTAATTCATGCATGTGTCACCGTAATTCCCCGTAATTCCCGTAATTCGCGTAATTCCGTAATTCGTAATTTCCTCCCCGTAATTTCCATGTATCACCGTTATTTCACGTAATTTCAGCCCGAAGTAAGGGTTGGCGGCCTCGTAGGTATGGTTGCTTACGAAATGAGAGCTACATAGGCAGGGCGCCAAACGTCAGATTCTGGCCGGGAGGAATTCGCCGCCTTCGTCATGCTATGGGGCGTCCTTCGAGACGCGCCGCCTTCGGCGTCGCTCCTCAGGACGAGGTCGCCTGAACCTCAAAGCATGCTCGGCAGGACGCGGTCGGGCGGGCGGTGGCCGTCGGCGAAAGTGCGGATGTTGATGATGACCTTCTCGCCCATGTCGGCGCGGCCCTCGTGGGTGGCCGAGCCCATATGCGGCAGGAGCGTCACCTTGCCGGCTTTCGCGAGCGCAATCAGCTTCTCGTTGACCGCCGGCGCGTGCTCGAACACATCGAGCCCGGCGTTGGCGAGTTCGCCCAATTCCAGCATCCGGACAAGCGCGTTTTCGTCGACGATCTCGCCGCGCGCGGTGTTGATGAGGATGGCGTCGGGGCGAAGATATTTCAGGCGACGGGCCGATAAGAGGTGATAGGTGCCGGGGGTATGGGGGCAGTTGATCGACACGAAGTCCATCCGCGCGAGCATCTGATCGAGCGAATCCCAATAGGTGGCCTCGAGCGACTCCTCGATCTGCGGAGCGACGCGGCGACGATTGTGGTAGTGGATCGACATGCCGAAGGCGCGGGCGCGCCGCGCGAGCGCCTGGCCGATGTGGCCCATGCCGACGATACCGAGCCGTTTGCCGCTGATGCGGCGCCCGAGCATCCATGTCGGGGTCCAGCCGGCCCACCGCCCCTCGGGAATGATCTGCGAACCCTCGACGAGCCGGCGCGCGGTCGAGAGGATCAGCGCCATCGTCATGTCCGCGGTGTCCTCGGTCAGGACGCCGGGCGTATTGGTGACGGTGATGCCGCGCCGGAGCGCGCTGGTCACGTCGATGTGGTCGACGCCGTTGCCGAAATTGGCGATAAGCCTCATCTGCTCGCCCGCCTGGGCGATCATCGCGGCGTTGATGTGGTCGGTGATGGTGGGCACCAGCACGTCGGCCTCGCGCATCGCCTCGACGATCTCGGCCTGGGACATCGGCTTGTCTTCCAAGTTGAGGCGGGCGTCGAACAATTCGCGCATGCGCGTCTCGACGAACTCGGGAAGCTGGCGCGTCACCACCACTAAGGGTTTCTTCCTGGTCATGAGCGCCGCCCTCTTCGCCCGCGCGGCTCAGACGCCGCACCTCCCATTTCGACCATTTGCGTCCACATTTTCAAGCAGTTTACGCCTCATTAACGACACGCGCCGCAAATGTTTGCGCGCCGTCCGGCCCTCGGCTCGCCGACCCGCCCGCGCGCCGGCCTCTCTACCAGAAGAGCAGGCAAAGACAAGGATGGCCGGGGGGCCGTCGAGCAATCCGCGAGGAACATCATGCAGCGACCGACCCTGAAGCGCCCGCTCGCCCGCTCGGCGCTCGCGCTGCTCTCATTGCTGGCGCTGGCGCCGTCGCTCGGCTTCGCCGACCCGGTCGGCTCGGTCACGAAGCTGCCCCTGCCGAGGTTCGCCAGCCTCAAGACCGACCGCGTCAATCTGCGCGAGGGTCCGTCGAAGGACCACGCGACCAAGTGGGTCTATGAGCGCGCAGGCCTTCCGGTCGAGATCACCGCGGAGTTCGAAATCTGGCGCCGGATCCGCGATTCGGAGGGCGTGGAGGGCTGGGTCCTGCATTCGCTCCTCTCCGGCCGGCGCACGGCCCTCGTCACGCCGACGAAGAGGGCCGAGGTTTCGAAGATCTACGCGCGTCCAGGCGAAAGCTCCGATATCGCCGCGACGCTGCAGTCCGGCGTCATCGTCAACATTCGCCATTGCGACGGCTCCTGGTGCCTGGTCGACGGCGACGGATTCAAAGGCTATATCCAGCAGGTGAAACTCTGGGGCGCGTACCCCAACGAAAAGATTGAATGAGGGGGAGTGTCCCGTAGAAGCAAGCGCAGTCCGAACCCGGTGTTTGTAACAGAGCAAGAGGGCGTTGGGCGCCAAGCGCGCCGACTTCGACTCAATACCCTTATCGGACTGAGATGGCTCGCCGTCGCGGGGCAGACGGCGACGATCCTCCTCGCCGACTTCGCCTTCGGGCTCAGGCTTCCCGTGATCGGGTGCTTGGGCTTTGTCGCCGCGTCGGCGCTCCTCAATCTTGCGCTTCGCTGGCGGTTCCCCTTGAGCACGCAGTTGAGCGAGCGGGGCGCGACCATCCTTCTTAGCTACGACATCCTTCAGCTTGCGGGGCTTCTCTTTCTGACCGGAGGCGTCGCCAATCCCTTCGTCGTCCTGTTCCTGGCGCCGGTGACCATCGCGGCCACGTCGTTGTCGCTGGGCAAGGCGATGGGCCTGCTCGGCCTCGCGCTCGCCTGCGCGACGGGTCTTCTGCGCTTCAGTCTGCCGCTGCCGTGGTTCGGCGGCGAGGACCTGATCCTGCCGCCGATGTACGTGGTCGCGCGGTGGGCGGCGCTTGCGATCAGCGGGGCCTTCGTCGCGCTTTACGCCTATCGCGTCGCCGACGAGGCGCGGCAGACCTACAGCGCGTTGATGGAGGCGGACCTCGTTCTCGCCCGCGCGCAGCACCTGTCCCAGATCGACGGCCTGGCGGCCGCGGCGGCGCACGAATTGGGGACCCCGCTCGCGACCGTGTCGCTCGTCGTGCGCGAAATGGCGGCGCAGCCGCCGCCGAGCGAGGGCTTCGCCGAGGATCTGCGTCTGCTCGAGCAGTCGGTCGTGCGCTGCAGGGAAATCCTCGGCAAACTGTCCTCGCGGTCCGGTCTTCCCGGCCAGCAGATGGACATTTCGAGCCCGGTCGAGCTTGCCGAAATCGCCGCCGCGCACCATCGTCTAATGGGGGTCGCCATTGCGGTCGAGGGCGAAGGGGCTAGCCCACCGCCGAAATGCGTTCGAAACCCGGGCGTTCTTTATGGCCTCGGCAATCTGATCGAGAATGCGGTCAGCTTCGCCGAGAAGACGGTCGCGATTCGCACCTCCTGGACCAAATCGACGGTCAAGATCGTCATCGCGGACGACGGGCCCGGCTTTCCTCCGAATATCCTCGCCCGCGCCGGCGAGCCCTATCTCTCTCAGCGCGAACGGGCGCGCCGCAACGAAGAAGCGGGCGGCGGGCTCGGCCTCGGCCTCTTCATCGCAAGGTCGCTGCTAGAACGTTCGCGCGCGACGGTCGAGTTCGCCAACGCCGCGGCGCCCGAATCGGGCGCGGTCGTCACCGTCCAATGGCCCCGCGCGGCCTATGAGCAGGGTCGACGCGCAAACGATTAGCCTGTAAAATCGGAATTGGGGGCCCGCGTTTGGCGAATGGCGTGAATGGATAAAGACTCATCGGCCCCCTCGACGGGTCACGGCCAGAGCAGCAGGGAGACGATCGACAAGTCCCTGCTGGTCGTCGACGACGACAAGGTGTTTTGCGAGCGGCTCGCGCGCGCGATGTCGTTGCGCGGCTTCACGGCGCGGACCGCGATCAGCGTCGCCGATGCGCTTGCGGCCATCGAGACGGCGCCCCCCGCTTTCGCCGTTATCGACCTTCGCCTGGGCGACGGCAGCGGCCTCGACGTCATGCGAGCCCTGAAAGCCAAACGCGCTGACGCGCGCGGCGTGATGCTGACCGGCTACGGCGCCATCGCGACCGCCGTCATGGCGGTCAAGCTCGGCGCGTTCGACTATCTCGCCAAGCCCGCCAACGCCGACGACGTCGTCCAGGCGCTCATGGCCGGGCGGCTCGACAGCCCGCCCGAGCACGACCCGCCGATGTCGGCCGACCGCGTGCGTTGGGAGCACATCCAGCGGATCTACGAAGCCTGCGAGCGGAACGTGTCGGAAACCGCCCGACAGCTCAACATGCACCGGCGCACGCTGCAGCGAATCCTCGCCAAGCGCGCGCCGAAGTAGTTTTATGGCGCCGGGCTAGCTGTGAGCTTTCAGGAGGTTGTCCATTCGGTTTTGGCCGTGAAGGCTGATGTCGCCAAAACCTCAGTGATTCGCGGGGGACCGAATGGACACGCACAAGAATGCGCCTTTGACGCCGAAAGGTCGAGAGATGATGGTTCGCGCCGTGTTGGACTGCGGGCTGTCCAAAGCGGCCGCCGCGCGCCAGTTCAACACCACGCCCAAGACTGTCGCGAAATGGGTCCGGCGCTTCCGCGCCGAAGGCGTCGACGGTTTGCACGACCGCTCGTCAAGGCCCCTTTCATCGCCAAGCCAAACGCCGCCGGCCACATGCGCGGCGGTCGAGGCTTTGCGCAGGCAGCGCCATCCTGGCAAGCAGATCGCCGCCGAGGTCGGCGTTTCGGCGGCGACGGTCAGCCGGATCCTGCGGCGGCTCGGGCTTAACCGGCTCTCGTCCCTGGAGCCGGCCGAGCCGATCCGGCGCTATGAGCGCGCGACGCCTGGCGAGCTCATCCATATCGATATCAAGAAACTCGGCCGGATCGGCTCGGTGGGACACCGGATCACGGGGCGGCGAACAGGCGCGGTCAACCGCCACCTCGGCATTGGCTGGGAGTTTGTCCACGTCTGCATCGACGATGCATCCCGCATCGCCTTTAGTCAGGTCATGAAGGACGAAAGAAAATCCAGCGCAATCGCCTTCCTTGCGGCGGCGGTGGCCCATTACGCAAGCCTCGGCGTCAAGGTCGAGCGCGTCATGACTGACAACGGATCGTGCTATCGCTCGCGAGCCTTCGCGCAGGCGTGCAAGAAGCTTGGCCTCAAGCACATCAGAACCAAGCCTTACACGCCCAAAACGAACGGAAAGGCCGAACGCTTCATCCAGACCAGCCTACGGGAATGGGCCTATGCGCAGGCCTACAACAGCTCAGACGAACGCACCGCCGAGCTGCCCCGATGGCTCCATCGATACAATTGGCATAGACCCCATGGCAGCCTGGACGCCAAGCCCCCCATCAGCCGACTTGCCCTTTCCAAGGACAACCTGTTGAGGCTCCACAGCTAGCTAAGGACACCCCGCACAATAAGTGCTACGGTTCAGGGTGGCCTGGGCTTGATCGTGTAGTTCCATTCAGGATGGAACTGATCCGGTGATGTCGAGGCGCTTCATCGCGGCATTGCTGACTTTGATGCCCTTTTGATAGCGGCGCGTGTCGAGCGCGCTTTCGACCTTGAGCCCGGCGTTGGTGGTGGTTGCGCCGATCAACTCGACCACGGCAAGACGATCCGTGAGCGGTCGGCCGCGCCAGTTCTGCGTGATGTGGCAGAACAGGCGGTGCTCGATCTTGTTCCACTTCGATGTGCCTGGCGGATAGTGGTGGACGTGGATCGCAAGCCCGGTCTCGTCGGCGAGCTTTTGCAGTTCGAGTTTCCAGAGCCGCACGCGCGCCCCATTCGAGCCGCCGCAGTCCGCCGTGATCGTCAGTTCTCGCGCCTGCGGATAGCGCTGTCGTCCCATGCGTTCGAGCCAGCAGCGGATCGACGCCACGGCAAACTCGGCGGTGTCGCTGGTGATCCCGACGCTGACGAAACCGGCATTGGCGGTCACATCATACACCCCATAAGGCACGACCTTGCCGAGCTTCTTGTCCTCGAAGTCGTGCACGTTCACGCGCCGCGGATCGCCTTTCGGACGATAGTCGGTTCCGCCGTTCTTGAAGTTGCCGAGCAACTCCTTCTTCTTCGTATCGACGGAGATGACGGGCTGTTGGCGGGCCTGCGCCGCAACGACTTTCGCGTTGATGTGTTCGAACTGGGCGTTGCGGTCGGGATGGTGCGAACCTTCATCCGCCTTGCGATTGGACTGGCGCGAGAACCCGAGCTTCGCCAACTCCGCGCCGACCGTATCGGCGCTGATCGGATGTCCCATCTCGGTCAGCGCTGCCGCGAGCTTCGCCATGCTTTTCGACACCCAGATCAGGGACCGCGTGGGATCGCCCAATGTCGCCGGTTCGACCAGCCGCTTGAGCGCGGGGACGAGCCCCGGGTCGGCTCGCGATACCGACCGACGCCCGCCTCCGGCACGGCGAACCCGCCCCTTCGCAAGCGGCTCGCCGTCGAGGTCGTCTTCGCCGCGATTGATCGTCGAACGAGCAAGCCCGGTAACCTTCGAGACCAGCGCGAGACCGCCGCGACCGGCGCTCCGGACCTCCGCCGCCGCAAACAACCGCCGACCACGCTCGTCAAGCCGCGCCCCGACCGTCTCCCATCGCAGCCGAATCGCCGCCTCGTCGATCATGCGATCGAACTACGCCTCTTCGCCACATCCCGGAATCCCCAACACCTGAGTCATTCCGACGCCCGACGACCCGTCGCGATTCAGTTATTGTCCGAAGTGACCTTATCGACGCGTACTACAAGGTCGCTGTCATCACCAAAGAGGAAGACGCGCAGATCAACGGCATCAAGGCGCGCTCCAAAATGTACGACACGCCCGACGCGCGCTGGGCGGCGGCGGGCATCAAGCTGGTCAGCAGGAAGGAAAAAGCGGGACCAGCAGAAATGGAAACCGGTGGGGGCTGAGATGACCCGCCTCGACGAGGAGCAGCAGAGATTGGCTGAGGCCGTTCGAGCGGGCAACAACGCCGCTTTCATGGATACGGTTGGAACGTATCTCATCTGGCGCCCTATATTCGCTGTGACCACGCCGACCGCGCTCATTTCGGCTCTGATCATCGGCATCCACACCAATGGCTACGTGGGCTGGGGATCGCTCATCCTCCAGCAGGTGCTGGCCGTCACCTATTCCAAGACCATGTTGCTGTTCTTGGTTCTGATGGTGCTGCTCGCTGGCGGATTTGCTGTAGGCAACTGAAAGGAAACGACGCCATAACACCCGCTGAACAGCGCGCCCCGCCTCGATGTCAACCTCATCCCTCATCTGCCGATCCGAGCCTGAACGTTCAGAACGCTCCTGGCCGTCCACCGGCCGCCTCGGGGCGTCGCATAGCCGCGAGCATTGAGCGCGCCAGCGATAGCGTTGGCCGAAGCGAGGCCTTCGGCCTTCAAGGCGCCGATCGTCCACGCCAGACCTACCGCCCGCTCGTCTGCGCGTTCTTTGAGAGCCTGCACGGCGAGTTCGTTGAAGCCCTGCCCCTGTAGATGGGCTGCGCCGGTTGGACAGCCGAGCCGCTTGATCTCCGGGTGGTGCGTGTCGAGATCATCTTCCTCTCGGCCTGGGCGATCACCGCCATGATGCCGACGACCAGCTCGTTGGCCTCGGGCATGTCGGCGGCGACGAATCGAAAGCCAGCCTTCTGGAGCCCGAGCAGGAAATAAAGGCTTTGCGGTGTTTGTTCTGCTCGGCTTTGGGGAAGGTCATACAGGTAATGAGATAACTATAGCATGCGTTTGCATGTCATTCGTTGTTGTCCACAGTCTGGGGTTCGGCACGGTCGCCGATATAGTAGTGCCTCGGAAGCCTGATCGCGTTCGGATCGTCCGGCTGGAATTGGACGGTGCGGGGCAAGAGCTTTGCCGGATCAAGGTCGCTTGGTAGGAGTGGTTCGTCGTCGTTCATGGACAAGTTATTATACACCTCCACGAGGAGGTGTTATGGGACGGAGCGCCACTTGGGTAGTCACGGCCCGTAAGATAGCATCGCAGCAAGAACTGGCGTCGGTCCTGATTAGACTGATGCTATGCAATAACGATCTATCAATCGTAAGTAACTCCGTCGACGAATGGAGTGCGACGGACGATGTGAAAAAACTATCAAGGAAAAACGCAGGGACGCTGTATTTCGTTCGCACGTTGTTGAGTCATGTACATGAGGCGCTAACCCGCATTTCTCAAACTGAGTAGCGCATCGGGTCGCCGAATCAGGCAAAAGTTGTTTTGCGAGAACGACTTGCGCTGATTTGGAGAGGCGGCCCGATGCAGACGGAGTGTAGCGCAGAACGGAGCATGTTTGGACGGGTGGAAGGTCGGTTTGTTGTGGCGGAGTTCGACGGCGGCGCGCTGACGTCCGATGCGGGCGGCCTGCTGTTGGGCGCCGCCGAGCAACGTCTGGACCTGGTTCGACGGATTGCGCGATGTTTCCGTGACGCGAGAGACCCGAGGCTCGTCGAGCACTCCGTCGCCACGCTCATCGGGCAGCGCATGTTCGGCATCGCGCTCGGCTATGAGGACCTGAACGATCACGACGAGCTTCGTCATGACCCGCTGATGGCGGTGCTGGCGGGCAAGCTCGAAGCTAGCCGCGAGGATTGCGCGCCGGTGGCGGGCAAATCGACGCTGAACCGGCTGGAACTCTCGCGCGAGATCGCCACCCGCTACAAGAAGATCAGCCACGACCCGGCGGCGATCGAGGCCCTGTTCGTCGACCTGTTCCTCGAGGCGCACGACCGGCCGCCCAAAGAGATCATCCTCGACCTCGACGCCACGGACGACCCGCTGCACGGCCATCAGGAAGGCCGCTTCTTCCACGGCTACTATGATTGCTACTGCTACCTGCCTCTTTACGTGTTCTGCGGCCGGCATCTCTTGGCGGCCAAGCTCAGGCCGTCGAACATCGACGCCAGCGCCGGATCGGTCGAGGAAGTCGCGCACATCGTCGCGCAGATTCGGAGGCGTTGGCCGCGAACGCGCATCCTACTGCGCGCCGACTCTGGTTTCGCCCGCGAGGCGCTGATGGCGTGGTGCGAACAGAACCAGGTGGGCTTCGTATTCGGGCTCGCCCGCAATGCGCGGCTGGTCCAAGAGATCAGCGTCGAACTCCTGCAGGCCGAGGCGGAGGCGTCCGCGACCGGCAAGCCCGCCCGCCGCTTCAAGGACTTTCCGCTATGCGACGCTCGACAGCTGGTCGCGCCGGCGTCGGGTCGTCGCCAAGGCGGAATGGACAAAGGGCGAGGCTAATCCGCGCTTCATCGTCACCTCGTTGAGCAAGGCCGAGACGAGCGCCCGCTTTCTCTATGAGAAGGTCTACTGCGCCCGCGGCGAGATGGAGAACCGGATCAAGGAATGCCAAGGCGACCTGTTCGGCGACCGAACCTCGACCGCCACCATGTGCGCCAACCAGCTCAGGCTCTGGCTCGCCTCGTTCGCCTATGTGCTCCTGTGCGCTGTCAGGCGCATCGGTCTTGCCCACACCCAGTTCGCTGAGGCCACTTGCGGCACGATCCGGCTCAAGCTCCTCAAGCTCGCAGGTCTCGTCCGCGTCAGCGCGCGGCGCGTCAAATTCGCGCTCGCCTCAGCCTGTCCCTACGCCGACGAATGGCGCCTCGTTGCCGCCCGCCTCGTCACAACCGCCTGACGCGTCGCCGCGACGCCGAAAAAACGCGGCAATCCAACCCACAGCCCACCGGAGACCCCCAAAAGACCGACCCCATCCGCGCAAACCGCGCCAGGGATCCGCTCATCCTCGCCACGGCCTCTGCGCAATCATCGTCGGGCCGCGAAAGGCCAAGCCCCTCCTATGAGAAATACGGACTAATTTCGTGGTAGCTGTCGAAGACGGTGATGGCGAGCTTGTTGCCGCGCAGATATTCCCAGACGTTCTCCATCGGATTGAGTTCTGGCGCATAGCGCGGCAGGGGGACGAGGGTGATGTTGGGAGGAACCTTGAGGTCCTCGGCGATGTGATAGCCGGCGCCGTCGAGCACGAGCGCCGCATGCGCTCCCGGCGCGACGTTGCGGGCGATCTCGGCCAGGTGCAGCGACATGACCTCGGCGTTGGCGGTCGGCATGACAAGGGCGGCCGCGGCGCGCCGTTGCGGGCAGACGGCGCCGAAGAACAGCCGTGAAACTGATGCGCAAGCTCCTAAAGAAATAAGGCTTCGCGCCCGATGTGCTGGTGACCGACGGACTACGCTTTTATGGCGCGGCCATGTCGGAGATGGGATTGTCGGCTCGCCATGAGCAGGGCCTGCGCACGAACAATCGGGCTGAGAATTCGCATCAGCCGACGCGACGACGCGAACGCAAGATGCAGCGATTCAAATCGCCTGGATCAGCCCAACAATTCCTGTCCGTTCACGCCGCCGTTCACAACACCTTCAACGTCCAGCGCCATCTCACGTCCCGCAACACGCTCCGACTCCTCAGAGACAAAGCGTTCCAGACGTGGCGAGCCGCGACGTGTGACAACGCCCGACAAGCGCTTCTCCCGTCTTGAATTCCTTCGATCGAGAGTACCGATGATGGCCCATATTTTTCAAACCGGAGGGCTTTCATTGTGGACATTCGCGGTCTCACGCCTCGTCTCTCGCGGCCATTCGTGCATCACGCCGGCTCGGCCCGCTCGACGTCGCGGATTTGAGCCCGCCCGGGCGCATTGAGCTGGGGCGCACCAGGTTTTCATACACCTGTTCTATTCCTACCGCTCCGACACCGGCTCTAAGCTTTCAACACCGCGCTTTCGATGGGCAAGTCACGGATGCGCTTGCCGGTAGCAGCGAAAATGGCGTTGCACAGCGCGGGAATCACCGGCGGGAGAGCCGGCTCGCCGAGGCCCGTCGGTGGATTGTCTGTGACGAGGAAATGCACATCCACAGGCGGGGCCTGATTCATGCGCAGCGGTTTTACGCTGTCGAAATTAGCCTGCACGACGCGGCCACGATCGATTGTGATCGCTTGGCCGAGCGCGGCGCCGAGCCCGTCGAGCGCGGCACCCTGAACTTGATTTTCGGCGCCGCTGGGATTGACGATCTGGCTGCCGACATCGCCAACGACCCAGACATGATCAATCTTGACCTCACCTGAATTCGCCACGGTGGCTTGCACCACCTCGGCAAAATAGCCGAAATGGCTGAAGTAGAAGGCGACGCCTTTGCCGGTGCGCGGGGGAAGCTCGCTACGATGCGCCCAGTCGGACACTTCCGCTACTCGGACGAGGACGTCGCGCATACGCGCTGTGTTGAAGTCGCGCAGTGCGTCGGGCTTGCCCGAAGAGTTGATCAGCACACGCGGCACGCCGAGCAAGGCGAGGCGAAACGCCACAGGATCTTTGCCGGCCTGATGCGCAAGCTCATCAATGAAGGATTGAAACACGAAGCCGAGCCCGTTGGATCGCGGCGCGCGTAATGGCCCGGTGGGCACGCCCAGCTCCATCATCGACTGGCCGTATTCGAGATGCGGGACAAGCTGCGCCGGGAATTCGTTGGCGTCCATTGTGGCTGAGTTTGCAGGTTCGCCGTTCCTGCTGAACGTCACGAAATGATCGCTGAGTGCGACAAGGGAGCCCGCCCCGTCGAGGCCGCCACGGAAAAAGTGGAAGCCTGCAGGCCGATAGAAATCGTGCTGAATATCGTCCGCGCGGTTCCAGAGCAGCTTGACCGGCGCGCCGGCGCGCTTCGAGATCCAAGAGGCCTCGGCCATGAAATCGTTGCGCAGACGCCTTCCGAAGCCGCCACCTATCCGCGTCATGTTGACCGTGACGTCGCGCTCGGGAATGCCCAAGGTCGCTGCAACCAGCTTGGCGCCCGGTCCCGGGATTTGCGTCGGCGCCCAGAGCACGACCTTGCCGTCGGCGAAATGCGCTGTGCAATTTTGCGGCTCGAGACTGATGTGCGCGAGGAACGGATAGGAGTAAACCGCTTCGATTACGTGCGTGGCCCCTTGAAGCGCGGATGCGACATCGCCGTCGCGACGCAGATAGACTGTTGGCGCCTCGCGGCCGAGACTGGCCGCATTCTGTGCAAACAGCTCGCTGCTCTGAGCTGCCGTCGGGCCTGCATCCCAGGCAATCTCGAGCTTCTCGCGCGCTCTGCTTGCGGCCCACCAGCTCGTGGCGACGATCGCGACCCCGTCGCTGACGCCCTGCGGATCGCCGCTTGGGTTCGCCTCGCGCGCGCTCACGACGAACGCGTCGCGCACGCCAGGCAGCGCCTTGACAGCGTCGATATTGGCGCTCCTCACAGTTCCGCCGAAGACTGGACACTTCTGGAAGACGGCATAGAGCATGTCGGGCACGACGACATCGATGCCGAAAAGGGGTTGGCCGGTCACGATCTTGGCGTTGTCGACGCCGGGCGTCGGTTGGCCGATAATCCTGAAGCTCTTGGGGTCCTTGAGCTTCACGCTCGCAAGATCAGGCGCCGGCAACGTCGCGGCTCTTGACGCCAGTTGGCCATAGCCGAGCGAACGCCCGCTGTTTTGATGATACACCACGCCCGCCTCGGCGTTGCATTCCGACGGAGGGACGTCCCAGCTTTGCGCAGCGGCAGCGATGAGCATTTGCCGCCCGGCGGCGCCGACGCGGCGCAATGGATCGTAGTTGAGCGGCGTCGCCATGCTCCCGCCTGCGAATTGCCGGCCGAATTTTTCGGGGTCGAGCGGAGCCTGTTCGATGCGCACGTTCTTCCATTCGACGTCGAGTTCCTCGGCGATCACCATCGGCAGCGCCGTCTTGATGCCCTGGCCGATCTCCGGATTCTTCGACATGATCGTCACGACGCCGTCGGGCGCAATGCGGATGTAGGCGTTGACGGTCCCGGCCTCGCCCGCAGCGACGTCGGGCGATTCCGCCATCGAGACGTTCCCTAGCGATGGTAGGATCGCTTGCAACAACAGTCCCCCTCCGGCCGCGGCGCTGGCCTTCAGGAATGAGCGGCGAGAGGGGGTCGGAGACATTGACGCAGGAGTGACGCTGCTTCTCGAGCCTGGCGTGGTCATGGTCGTCATGATCATTTAGCCTCTGCATGGGCCGACTGCCCGGCCGCTGCTTTCTTAATTGCGGCGCGGATGCGCAAATATGTGCAGCAGCGACAGACGTTGCCGCTCATCGCTGCGTCGATCTCATGATCGCTGGGATGCGGGTTCTTAGACAGGAGCGCGGCCGCCGACATGATTTGGCCCGCCTGACAGTAACCGCACTGGGGTACGTCGAGCTCCATCCAGGCGGCTTGCAGCGACCGTCCAACCGGATTGGAGGCCATCCCCTCGATGGTCGAGACGGCAGCCCCGCCGACGGCCGAGATTGGCGTCAGGCAGGAACGCGTCGCCTCGCCGCCGAGATGGACGGTGCAAGCCCCGCAGAGTCCGACGCCACACCCGAACTTGCTGCCCTTCAAATCAAGTTCGTCGCGCAGCACCCAGAGAAGGGGAGTGTCCTCGCCGACATCGACGGTTCGCTGCAAGCCGTTCACTTCGATCGTATACGCCATCGCGTGCGCCTCAGGTGTCTATTGTCGAGTTTGCGTTTGCCCGTGGGGGGTATCCATCAGCCGAAGTGGCGCTGGTCACTTGACGTATGACGCCGCAGCGGCCGTCGGCCCGGCGAAAAATGTCCGTCTCGACCGTATGGTCCCTTCGGACACGATCTGATCCTTTTTGCGCATCTCAGGCCGCGGCACATTCTTGCTTTTTCGCCAGAACCGCATTCGGCGACGAAATCTCCTCGGCCTGATCAACTTTTGTGATCAAGCAACGCTTGAACGGCAACGGGATCGACGGAGAAATATCGCGCAATCTGGGCGGCGCTAAGGCCCAGATCCGAGAGCGCCCTGAGTGACGGGCGCTCGAGTGGCCAGCTAACGCCCTCAGCGAACGCCTGCTTCAGCAGACTGTCCGCCTCGTCTCGATTGCGTAGCATGAAGAGCTCTCCCTTGCGCGGAAATTCATTGCAATTCGCAACGTTGAACCCGCTACCTATTTAAGTGGATGGCGCGATTATTCCATCATATATCGGTGCACGAGGGTATGTTGTTCGTTTCGTGAAACGAAACGATCGTATGATCACTGCGCCGGCGACGATTTTCTCCATTCAAGCGCTTTGCGTTCGAACTCTGTCGGTCGGACAGCGGGTGTTCGGCCTCACGGACTGGACTCGCGACGGCACCCTGGCCGAGTATGTGGCAGTCGAGGCGCGCAACCTCGCGCCGCTTCCGGGCCACGTCGACTTCACGGTGGGCGCGAGCCTGCCGATGCCGGGCCTGACCGCATGGCAGGGACTGTTCGAGCACGGCCGTCTCCGCGCGGGGCAGAGCGTCCTCGCGCACGGCGCGGCCGGCGTAGTCGGTTCGATGGTAACCCAGCTGGCACGTGAGGCCGGCGCCTACGTCATCGGCACCGGACGCGCCGCGGCGTTGTCACGTCGTCGGCGGCTTGGTAGCCAAAGAGCATGACGAAAATCAGCTACTCCGGATATCGGTTCCCCCCGGAGATCATTCACCAGGCGATCTGGCTCTATCTCCGGTTCACGCTTAGCTTTCGTGACGTCGAGGAATTGCTCGCGGAGCGCGGAATTGTAATTTCTTACGAAACAGTCCGACGCTGGGTGAATCATTTCGGACCGATCATTGCAGCGGAATTGCGAAAGCGCCGTCCCAGACCGCATTCGATCTGGCATCTTGACGAGGTCTACCTGAAAATCGATGGGCGCATGGTTTTCCTGTGGCGCGCCGTCGACGCCGAGGGTGAGGTTCTGGATGTGCTGGTCCAGTCCAAGCGCAACAAGCACGCGGCGCTGAAACTGATGCGCAAGCTCTTGAAGAAGTATGCCTTCGTTCCTGAGCGATTGGTCGCGGATGATTTGCGATCATACAGCGCCGCGGTCCGGGATCTTGGGATCGAACGGCGCCATGAGGGCGGGCGATGGAGTAGAGTCGACGACTGGCGCAGTGGCTGTAGGTCCCGAGGAGTGGCTGTTCGCCGGCAGCTTTCGCACATTGCCGGTGCCTTAGTTCGGACCGTGGCTCCGTTTCCAGTCGCCGCTCATCAAACCGGACGTGCGGATTTCCCGCATCCGGCTTTCTCCCGTCCCGTCAAATCTTCGCTCTTGGCAGGTCGCTGCGGTTTCGCGGGACGGTGTAGAGGCCGAGCGTCTCATAGAGATACTCGTCCGGGATCTGGCCGAACCCGGTGCCTTTGCGTCCCGATCGCCGTAGCAACCAGCGACGGATTCGTCGCTCGGTGTACCTGTGGATGAGGTCGTAGATCGTGATGACCGGCCCCTGGTCAAAGTAGCCGCACCAACCGCGTAACATGCTGCTGATGCGCGCAACCGTGCTTTTAGGGTCATCCGCATACCACTGGCGCGTCGTCCGTTGGTGGATGCGTCCGAGCAGGCTCTTCACTGACTTCCGCGACGGCCGAGTGCCGATATACGGGCGCCCGTTTTTGCCGTGGAAGCGACCGACCGTATACCCGAGAAAATCGAATGATTCCTCAGGCAGTCGGGCGATCCTGGTCTTCTTGGCGTTCACCTCCAACCCAAGCCGCGTCATCAACGTCGCCATCCGCGCCATCGCCGCCGGCGCGTTGCCAGGTCGGCAGCAGATGACGAAGTCGTCGGCGTAGTTGACGACGTGGGCATCGAGTCGGTCCCGATGGCCATGGTCGTGCCAGGCTAGCAGGAAGCGCCGAAAGTAGCAGTTTGCCAGCAGCGGCGAAATCACTCCGCCCTGCGGGGTTCCCCGCTTCGTCCTTCGCGCTTCGGCGGTCTGCACCGACCGCCCGTCGATGACCTCCACCACCGGCGCTGTAAGCCAGCGTTTGATGACGTGGAGTATACGCCCATCGGCGATGCGGCGGCTCAGACTTCGCATCAACGGCGCGTGCGGAATTGAGTTGAAGTAGTCGCGCAAGTCCGCGTCCACGACCTCACGCCGCCCGTGCTGCGTCACGTGCCAGTAGACCCGTCGGAGAGCCATCTTGGCATCCAACCCGGGACGGAATCCATGCTGCTGGGGCAGCAGGTCCACCTCAAAGATGGGACCAATGACCAGCACCGCCGCCATCTGAACCACCCGATCCCGGATGCACGGCACACACCCATCGAACTGCACTCCACACTAATCGCTCTTTGGGTTTCGCGACCGTAACCCATCCGTTTCATCGTCTACGCGGCCAAACCTTTGAAGTCTTGAAGGTCCGTCGGCTGTCCGGACAGGAATCACTGAGCCTCCGCCACCCGGAGCGCGGCACGTTCGCCATGCTGAGCAATTGGACGGACTGGGCGCCGCCTGGCGCTTCGCCGTCGCCCGGGCGCGAGTCTCTCCTTGTCGACGCGTTTGGCCTGGTTCAGCTCGCTGAACTGGTGGCTTGGCTGAAGCTCGGTGACGAAGGGGTTGACCGATGACTCGACCTCTGATTCTCTCGGACGGCCTTTCGAAGCAATCCGATGATTCTCAAGAACATTTCCACCTCCGCCTTGCGCGAACGCCGCCGCCAGCTGGCGCAGGACATGCCGCCGACCGAGCAGGTGATGCGGGGGACGCTGAGCCAAGCCTACAAACGCTGCGGCCGGCCCAACTGCCGCTGTGTCGACGGCCCGGGCCACGGACCCAAGTATTATCTCTCAGTCAGTCAGCCCAGCGGGCGGCCCCACAGGGATTACGTGCGTAACGCCGACGTTGCGCGCGCCGCTCAGTTCATCAGCAACTTGCACGCCTTACGCGATGCGCTCGACGAGATCTGCGCCATCAACACAGAGCTTCTGCGACGCCACGAGGAGCTTGGATAGATCGCCATGGATCTCGCGCCCGTCCAGTTCGACTTGACCCAGGCGGGCGCCATTCTTGCCGACATGGTCACGGCCTATCTCGACGCCGCCCCGCCGCCCGTTGCGGAGGAGAAGCGCGATGACCCTGACGACCTCGAAGATCAACCCAAGTCACCTGACGCGACAGGCCTGCGTCTACATCCGGCAGTCGACTCCGGGTCAGGTTCGGTTCAACCAGGAGAGCACCGAGCGTCAGTACAATCTGATGAACAAGGCTCGAGCCTTCGGCTGGCGCCAGGATCAGATCCGGGTTCTGGACGGCGATCTGGGCCAGTCCGGATCCTCCGCCACCAACCGCGCCGACTTCAAGATCCTGGTCGGCGACGTGGCCATGGGCCCATGTCGGCGCGATTTTCTCGTTGGAGGCCTCGCGCCTGGCGCGTTCGAACCAGGACTGGCATCGGCTTCTGGAACTTTGCGCGATCACCAACACCCTAGTGATCGACGAGGACGGTTGCTACGATCCCGCCGAGTTCAACGACTCTCTGGTCCTCGGCATGAAAGGCGCTTTCGCTCAGGCGGAGCTGCATATCATTCGCGCGCGCCTCCATGGCGGTAAACTGAACAAGGCGGCCAAGGGCGAGTTGCACTTTCCCTTGCCCGTCGGCTTCGTCTTCGAAGGCGACAAGATCGTGCTCGACCCCGACCAGGAGGTGCAGGGCGCGGTGCGCATGATCTTCTCCCTGTTCCAGCAGACGGGTTCAGCATTTGGCGTGGTTCGGCGCTTCAACGAGCTCGGGTTGCGTTTTCCGCGACGCTCCTATGGCGGCGCGTGGGACGGAAAGCTTGTCTGGGGGCCGCTGATCCACTCCCGTGTGACCAGCATGCTGCTCAATCCCTCCTACGCCGGCGTCTACGTGTTCGGGCGCTATCAATCGTCCAAAGAGATCGCGCCGACCGGCGAGATCACCGTCAAGTCGCGCCGTACGCCAAGAAGCTTGGCGCGTGATGATCCCAGACCATCATCAAGCTTACATCGACGGGGATCAGTTCACCGCCAATGGCGTCCGCCTCAGCGCCAATCGAACCAACGCCGAGGTGTTGCCCGGGCCGGCCAGAGAGGGCCTTTGCCTCCTGCAGGGCATGCTCGTCTGCGGGACCTGCGGGCGCAGGGTGAGTGCTCGATACACGGGGAACGGCGGCGTTTATCCGATCTATGAATGCACCTCGAGGCGTCGAGATGGGTTCGAAGGTTGCCATCTGCACCTGCCCGCCGGACCGATCGACCGCGTGTTCGCCGAGCGAGTGGCCGGCGCCATCACCCCGCTCAGGCTCGAACTCGCCCTGGCCGCGCTGACCACCCTGGAGGAGCGAGATCGTGCGATCGGCGCGCAATGGAGGATGCGGATCGAACGGGCTCAATATGAAGTCGACCTCGCCGAGCGGCGCTATGACGCCGTCGATCCGGACAACCGCCTGATCGCCGCAACCCTCGAGCAGCGCTGGAACGAGGCCATGCAGCGTCTGCGCGATCTCGAAGTCGAACTGGCCAACTTCGAGCGCCAGACCCTGCGCGCCGTCACCGCGGAGCAGAAACGACAAATCCTTCAACTGGCGCAAGACTTTCCGCGACTGTGGGCGGCTGCCACCACCACGTCCAAGGATCGCAAGCGCATCCTGCGCCTGCTGGTGCGCGACATCACAGTCTCAAAGGGGCGGGCGCCCAGGGTCATCAACCTGCACGTACGCTGGCAAGGCGGCGAGACGGAAACCATCGAGGTCACCTTGCCGCCGAACCGAGCCGACGCCATTCGCTATGGGGCGGAGTTCGTCGCGCGCGTTCGCACCCTGGCCGCCGATCATCACGACGACGAAATCGCCGCCCTCATGACCGCCGAAGGCCGTAAGAGCTCAACGGGAAAGGCCCTCACCGTGGATATGATCAGATGGATACGGTTCAAACACCGCATCCCTGCTCCGACAGCTCCAGCCGGCGCCCTAACCGTCGGCCAGGTAGGCGCGCGATATGGCGTCAGCTGGGGTGTGGTCTACTACTGGATCCAATGCGGCCTCGTCCGCGCCCAGAAACGCAAACAAGCCACGCCCTATGCGATTACGATCGATGACGACACCGACCAACGCCTGCGCGACCGGGTCGCCAAATCGAACCACTTGAATCGCACATTCCCAACCCAAGCTGCATGAGGTGCTTTATGCGCAAGACGTCGGAATGCCGAGAGGCCGTTGGCCTCCGTTGCTCTTCGGTATCCACACCCGCAGGAGGGGCTTGGGGACATACTTTCCCGAAGTCAGCTCCTCCCACAGCGTTTCCAGCCAGCGCTCAACGCCATGGGTGTCGATCCGTTCGAACGTCTCGCTATCAACCCCCGACGCCCCCGCATTCGCGCGACAACGGCGATAGGCTTCAAGCAGGACATCCTTGCGACAGACCTTGTCCCAAAGGGCGTAGAAGCGGAAGGCTGGTTCAGCCTTAGCTTTCGTCTGCAGCGAGGTCTGCAGCTTCTCAACCGTTTCACACGGCGTTCGTAAACTCATCGTCAATCGCCGAGCTGTCAGCCCTTCCCTCGCTTGGGTCGGGTCAGGGCTCCTTCCCTCCGCCGACGTTACCCGGCCTCAACGGTAGTACGAACCCATCCGCCATCTGCGTCCGCCGGCGCTGGCCCTCACGGGTTCGCCGTTGGCCTGGAATTGTCGTTCCCCACCACGATCGCAGACTTCCCTTGTTGCGCACCATTCATGTTCCTGCGTGCTGCCATCATTACCCCGGTGGAATCGTCGGCTGCGTATCTCGCTCGCTTCACCGACGACAGCGACCTTCCCCGTTATTCTGGCGGGTCGGCTCCCACATTGGCTCTTTCGAGGCCTGCTCAATGTTCACTCACGTTGCGGCCCGCACGGTCCGCTGACCCCCTACGGGGCCTTTCTATCGAAGTGCTTCAGATCATTCGTCGCCTCCTGATCCGCTCCGATCGCTTCCGGCTGGAGCGAGAGTTTGCCGGCCCGGATTTCCACCGGGGAGAACGATGCGCCTTGCCAAGGCACACAGAACAACAGAGCTGAGAATTCGCATCAGCCGACGCGGCGGCGGGAGCGCAAGATGCAGCGGTTCAAGAGCCCAGGTTCAGCCCAGAAGTTTCTTTCCACGCACGCCGCCGTCTACAACACTTTCAACGTCCAACGCCATCTCACCTCGGCCCAAACGCACCGCGCCCTTCGCGCTGCGGCGATGACCACGTGGCGGACCGCAGTCTCAGCGGCCTGACAATTTCCTGAGCCGCCGACTCTTCGCGCTCGCCGCGTGGCAATGTGATGGTGTGGACGTCGCCCGCGCGGCATCTGGCTCAATGTAAGAGTGGTGCCAAGATGGTTATCGTTGAAGCAACATCTGAAGGAGCGACGTCCGTGGGAAAGCCTATCATCGATTTGTCCTCTGTGACGACCGTTGGGCTCGATCTGGCCAAGCACGTTTTTCAAGTCCATGGCGTTGATGCTTTGGGGCGCGTTGTTATCGCCAAAGCGATCAGGCGCAATCAGCTGCTGGAGTTCTTCGCTTCGCTGCCGCCTTGCCTGGTTGGGCTCGAGGCGAGCGGATCGGCGCATCATTGGGCGCGCGAGCTGATCACGCTCGGCCATGAGGCACGCATGATGCCTCCGGCCTACGTGAAGCCGTATATCCGCCGGCAGAAGAACGACGCGGCGGATGCCGCGGCGATCTGCGAGGCGGTGACGCGGCCTTCGATGCGGTTTGTCGGCGTGCGCTCGCTGGAGAACCAGGCGGCGTTGATGCGTCACAAGACGCGCGAGATGTTGGTTTCTCAACGAACGCAATTGCTGAACGGCTTGCGCGGCCACTTGACCGAGGTCGGCGTCATCGCGGCGCAGGGGCCCAGACACGCCCGCGAACTGGCCGAGCTGATCGAGGCCTGCGACGAGACAATCCCGTTTGAAGTGTGCGAGGCGTTGGCGCCGCTCGTGGTGCAATTGCGGAATCTCGACGACGCGATCGCGCGGCTTGAGCGCACCATCGCAAAGCTTGCGCAGAAGGATGAAACGGCGCGCCGTCTGATGAGCATCCCCGGCTTCGGCCCCATCACCGCCTCGGCGATGGCGGCGACCATTCAGGATGCGTCCAGTTTCGCCGGCCCGCGCGAGTTCGCCGCTTTTCTCGGGCTGACGCCAAAACAGAACTCCTCAGGCGGCAAGCAGAAGCTCGGGCGCATTTCGAAGATGGGCAATCGGAACTTGCGCAAGTTGCTCGTCGTGGGCGCGCATGCGGTGCTATTTCACCGTAAGCCCCATACCGACCCACTGCGGATGTGGGCCAAGAAGCTAATCGAGAAGAAACCGTTCAAGCTCGTCGCGGTGGCGCTCGCCAACAAGATGGCGCGCATCGCCTTCGCGATCCTGCGCGGCAAGACGGTCTATCGGGAATTTCCGGCGTAAGACGCGTCGGTAGAGTTCGCGGCCGAGGCTCGCTAAAGAGCCGGCGGCACAGAAAATCGAGGGTGACAAACAGGTGATGCGCAGGAAAGCGGATTGATCCAGAAGCCCGTGGCATTGTCTGCGCAGTCAAGCGCGCCAACGTGATGAGGGCAACGGATCAGCGGACAACATCAGGGCCAGCGGATCCTATTCTCCGCACAGAAAGGCGGAAGACATGACCGCACCCACGATCTGCGCAACGCTGAAAATAGCCCTTGATCGGCGGGCGACGTCCAGACATGACAATGCCTCGCCAAATCGTGCTGCGTCTCGGTCGGCAGATGTTCCCAACGCGCGGAGAGCGCTGCCGCCGCGTCCCTCGACCTCTTCTGCATTGGCGCATCGCGTTCCCCATTCGAGATCGCATTCATGAATTCGACGGGATCGGCCATGAGAGCGCGCAGGCGGCCAAGGACAAGGGCTTCGGGACTTGAACGTTTCATGAAAAAACTTAAGGTCGCCAAATCGTTTGCATGATTACTTGCGGCCATTGGAGGGGGTGCTCGCGCCGCCTGTGGGCGATATCGACAGTCGAAAGCGGATTGGGGCGGCCGTTGGACCGATTGGACAGGACGCGGTCCGGAGCCATTTTCCGGTGCATTATTGAGACGATATGATGTTGCGATGTTGCGATATAGAAACATAGCCCGTATCAGTCCGCGCGAGCTGCCGACTGACGCATCATTGGCGCGAGCGCACGCGCTCGGGTTCGATGCGGTTGCGCTGGCGGGAGGCCGCCCGGGCGACGTCGAACGCGCCGCGGCAGGCGGGCTCGGCGTTCTTCTTGACCTGCCGGCCGGGGAGCTCGAACCCTGGCTCGAGGCCGGCGTCGTCGGCTTTTGCTGCGAGGCCGCGCACGAGAGGCCGCCCAATTCATGGAAGCAGCTGACCGCGGAGGTGCGTGGCCGATATCCGGGGACCCTGTTCCTTGCCTTCACCTACGGGGCGGCGCCCGCGGCGGTCGCCGAGCTCGCGCAATGCGGCTTCGACGCCGCGGCCTCCTCATCCTGCTGGTGGGATCTTCGCGCGGCGTGGATCGACGAGGACGCGGCGCGCGTCGAAGCGCTCGGCGAGGTGATCGCGCTCTCGGAGCCGCCGTCCGGACCGCGCCCGGCGACGGAGCGCGCGAGGCGGCGTGCGCTGATGCTCGCGGCCCATTACGCGCCTCTCTGGATGATGCCCCTCGGGTTCGAGGCTGGCTTCGAGGCGGAGGTCGCCGCCGTCAACGCGCGCCGGCGGGAGCAGCCCGAGCTCTTCGCCGGGCCCCCGGCGCGGCTGGTCTCGGCTCCGGGGGCGGAGGTCACGGTGCTCGCGCGCGGCAGCAGGGCGGCGCCTCGGCTCGTGCTGGCGTTGAACCCGAACCCTGACGAGGCGAGCGCGCTCCCCGCGGAGGTGGTGTTGCCTGGGATCGGGGGCGCCGGCGGGACCCTGGTTCCGCTCGACGAGGCCGAGCCTGCCCACGGGCCGATCGCGGCCGGGGGGACCTTCGAAATGGGCCCCGCCGAGGCTCGTGCGTTCCGCTTCGCGCCGGCGAAGCCGATCCGCCGTCCCGCTCCCAGCGCCGGAGCCGAGCGCGCCGCGACTCGGCCGAGGATCGCGATCGAGGCGGTCCGGCCGGTCATCGAGGGCGGCAGGTTCGCGGCCAAGGGCATCGCCGGCGAGACGGCGCGAATCGAAGCCGACTTCATCAGCGACGGGCACGGCAAGCTCGCCGCCGATCTCCTCTGGCGGCCGGCCGACACGGAGATCGGGTGGGAGCGGATGCCGATGGCGGAACTCGGCAACGACCGTTATGCGGCCCCGTTCCCGCTGGAGCGCGTCGGGCGCTATTTCTTCACCGTCGAGGCCTGGCACGACGTCTTCGCCAGCCTGCTCGAGGACATCGCCAAGAAGCGGGCGGCCGGGGCAGCCGTGGGGCTCGAAATCGACGAGGCGATGGCGCTGCTAGCGGCGGCGGGCAAGCCCAACGGGCCGATCGCCGCGCTTTGCGCGACACTGAAGGCGGTCGAGCCGGAAGAACGGCTGCGGCTGATCACGAACCCCGAGACGGCGACGTGGATGCGCGCTGACGCGGTGCGACCTTTTCTGGTGCGGCTCGAGCCGGCGATGCCGCTCGAGGCGGAGCGGCCGGCGGCCGGATTCGCGAGCTGGTACGAGATCTTCCCGCGCAGCCAGAGCGGCGATCCGGACCGCCAAGGCACGTTTGCCGATGTGATGGCGCGGCTGCCGGCGATCCGGGCGATGGGCTTCGACGTGCTCTATTTCCCGCCGATCCATCCGATCGGCCGGATCCATCGCAAGGGGCGGAACAACGCGCTGGCGGCGCTGCCGGAGGATCCGGGCAGCCCCTATGCGATCGGCTCGGACGAAGGGGGACATGACGCGATCCATCCGGCGCTCGGCACGCTCGAGGACTTCCGCCGGCTCTGCGACGCCGCATCCGGGCAGGGGATCGAGATTGCGCTTGATTTCGCGATCCAGTGCGCACCGGACCACCCGTGGGTCACGCAGCATCCGGAGTGGTTCGAGTGGCGGCCCGACGGGACGATCCGATATGCGGAGAACCCGCCGAAGAAATATGAGGACATCGTGAACGTCGCGTTCTACGCGCCGGGCGTCGCGCCGGCGCTCTGGGAGGCGCTGCGGGATGTCGTGCGTTTCTGGATCGAGCAGGGGGTGCGCATCTTCCGGGTAGACAATCCACACACCAAGCCTCTGCCGTTTTGGGAGTGGCTGCTCGACGATATCCGTGCGCGCGATCCGGACGTGATCTTTCTTGCCGAGGCGTTCACGCGGCCGACGATGATGTACCGGCTGGCGAAGGTCGGATTCTCGCAATCGTATACGTATTTCACCTGGCGCAACACCAAATATGAGCTCACCTCGTACTTCACGGAGCTTGCCAATGAGCCGGTGTCGGATTTCTTCCGCCCGCATCTCTTCGTCAACACGCCGGACATCAATCCCTTCTTTCTCCAGACCGGCGGACGGCCGGCGTTCCTGATCCGCGCCGCGCTCGCCTGCACGCTCTCGGGGCTCTGGGGGATGTACAACGGCTTCGAGCTTTGCGAGTTCCGCGCGCTGCGCGGGCGGGAGGAGTACGACGATTCCGAGAAATACGAGATCCGCGCCTGGGACTGGGACCGGCCCGGCAATATCAGGGCCGAGATCAGCCGGCTGAACCAGATCCGCCGCGCCAATCCGGCGCTGCACAGCCATCGCGGCCTCGAGTTCCTGAACGCTTTCGACGATGCAGTGCTCTATTATGCGAAGAGCACTCCCGACGGGCGCAATACGCTGCTGGTCGCCGTCAACCTTGATCCCCGGCGGGCCATCGAAACGGATCTCGAGATTCCGTTCTGGCGTTTCGGCCTGCCGGACGAGGCAGCGATCGGGGCGGAGGACCTAATGCGCGCGCATTCGCTGATCTTTCACGGCAAGCGCCAGCGGGTGCGGCTCGATCCCAGCGATCTCCCCTTCGCCATCTGGCGGCTGGACAACCCAGGCGGGCGCCGCTACGGGCAGGCGCCATGACCCGGCGCAGCCGCGCGGCCCGGCCGCTGGCCTCCGAACCGCTCTGGTACAAGGATGCGGTCGTCTACCAGGTGCACGTGAAGTCGTTCTTCGATTCGAACAACGACGGCGTCGGCGACCTTCCCGGGCTGACCGAGAAGCTCGACTACATCGCCGCGTTGGGGGCGACCGCGGTCTGGCTCCTGCCCTTCTATCCCTCGCCGCGGCGCGACGACGGCTACGACATCTCCGACTACCTCGACGTGCATCCCGAATACGGCACGATCCAGGACATGCGCCGGTTCATCGCCGCGGCGCATGCGCGCGGTCTTCGGGTGATCACGGAGCTTGTCGTCAACCACACCTCCGACCAGCACCCGTGGTTCCAGCGGGCGCGCCGCTCCAAGCCCGGATCCGCGTTTCGCAGGTTCTATGTCTGGGCCGACGACGACCGCAGCTATCCCGATGCGCGGATCATCTTCACCGACACGGAAAAATCGAACTGGAGTTTCGATCCTGTGGCCGGCGCCTATTTTTGGCACCGGTTCTATTCGCACCAGCCGGATCTCAACTTCGACAATCCCCGCGTGCTCCTGTCGGTGCTCGGCGCGATGCGCTTCTGGCTCGATCTCGGCGTGGATGGATTCCGGCTCGACGCCGTTCCGTACCTGGTCGAGCGCGAAGGAACGGACTGCGAGAACCTCCCCGAAACGCACGCCGTCATCAAGCGCATCCGCGCCGCGCTCGACAAGGCCGCGCCGGGCTGCATGCTGCTCGCTGAGGCGAACCAGTGGCCGGAGGACGTGAAGGAGTATTTCGGCGCCGGCAACGAGTGCCATATGGCGTTCCACTTTCCGCTGATGCCGCGGATGTACATGGCGATCGCCCAGGAGGATCGGTTCCCGATCACCGACATCCTGCGTCAGACGCCGGAAATTCCGGATGTGTGCCAATGGGCGATCTTCCTGCGCAACCACGACGAGCTGACGCTCGAGATGGTGACCGACGCCGAGCGCGATTATCTTTGGGAAACCTATGCCGCGGACCGGCGGGCGCGGCTCAATCTCGGCATCCGCCGCCGGCTTGCGCCGCTGCTTGAGCGTGACAGGCGGCTGATCGAGCTGATGAACGCCCTCCTGCTCTCGATGCCGGGAACGCCGGTTATCTACTACGGCGACGAGATCGGGATGGGGGACAACATCTTTCTCGGCGACCGCGACGGGGTGCGCACGCCGATGCAATGGTCCTTTGATCGCAATGGCGGCTTCTCGCGAGCCGATCCGGCGCGCCTCGTGCTGCCGCCGATCATGGACCCGGTCTATGGCTACCAGGCGGTGAACGTCGAGGCGCAAGCGAGCAACCCGCATTCGCTTTTGAACTGGATGCGTCGGATGCTTGCAGTCAGGCAGCGCCACCGCGCCTTCGGCCGGGGCAGGCTCCGTTTGCTGACCCCAGACAACAGAAAAATTCTCGTTTTTCTTAGGGAATTCGAATCGGAGGACAGCGAGGAGACGATTCTCTGCGTCTGCAACCTCTCGCGCATGGCGCAGGCGGTGGAGCTCGATCTCGCGCAATTTGCGGGAAGAACGCCGGTCGATCTGCTGAGCGGCTCAGTGTTCCTGCCGATCGAGCAGACCCGCTATCTGCTGACGCTGCCGAACCATGCTTTCTACTGGTTCAGTCTGGCAAAGAATAAGGCTATGCCCGCATGGCGCGTGCCGCCGTCCGAGGCGCTGCCCGAACTTGTGACGCTGGTGATGCGCAACGAGATCGGCGAGCTGCTGGCGTCCGAGCCAAGGCGCGTCATCGAGCAGGAGATTCTCCCCCCCTATCTCGCGCTGCGGCGCTGGTTTGCGGCAAAGGACCGCGCGATCCGCTCAATCAGCATCGCGCGCGCAGACGTGATGCGCGGGCGCTCCAGGGACTTCTTCGTGCTCTTCGAGTTCGGAGTCGCGATGGATGGCCGGCAGGACCACTACTTCATTCCCGCCGGCATTGTCTGGGACGATGAGAAGCCGTCGGCGATCGTGCAGCAGCTTGCGTTGGCGCGCGTGCGCCGGCACCGGCGGATGGGGTTTCTCACGGACGGCTTTGCTGTCGACGCCCTGCCGGCGGCGGTCTTGGCGAGCCTGGCGGCGGGACGCGTGGAAAAGCTCTCGGAGGGCGAAGTGCGCTGGCTCGCAACGAGCCAGGAGATTCCGACCGTGCCGCCGGACACGGAGATCCGCCGGCTTTCGGCCGAACAGTCCAACACCTCGCTGATCCTCGGCGACATTGCTGTCGTAAAGATCATCAGGCGGGTCCAGGTCGGGCGGCATCCGCAAACCGAAATGACTCGGTATCTCACCGAGCACGGCTATGCCAACAGCCCGGCCCTGTTCGGCGAGATGGTGCGCGTGGACGCCGACGGCACGCCCCAGACGCTCATCATCGCCGAGCGGTTCGTACGCAACCAGGGTGACGCCTGGCAGTGGACGCTCGACAAAGTCCGGCTCGGCATTCACGCGGCGGCATTCGCCGAGGCCGACCTCGACGCGGGACGGGAGGCGATCGCCACCTACCAGTCGTTCGCTGCGGTGATGGGGAAGCGCCTTGGCGAGCTGCACGCGGTGCTGGCGAAGCCAACGGACGATCCCGCATTCATGCCCGAGCGGGTGGAGGCGGACGAAACAAAGGTTTGGGCGAAGGCGGCCTGCCAGGAGCTCGATCGGGCGGTGCAGACCCTTCAAAACTTCACCGCTTGGCAAGGCGACGCCGAACCAGCGGCCGCGAAGGAATTGATCGCGATGCGCGACCCGCTCGGCGACAAGATCCGGGAGCTGGCTGAGGCCGGGGTCGGGACGCTGAGAACCCGCGTCCATGGGGATTTCCATCTCGGCCAGATCCTTGTCGCGGGAGACGATGCGATCCTGATCGACTTCGAGGGCGAGCCATCAAAGTCGCTGGCCGAACGACGGGCCAAGGGCAGTCCGCTGCGCGACGTGGCGGGTCTCCTGCGATCGTTCGATTATGCCGCCGCGACGATCGCCCGCGAGCCCGCGCCTGCGGGCCTGCCGACCGTGGAGCGCCGTGACGAGCTGCTGGCGCACTTCGTAACCGCGGCTTCGGCCAGTTTTCTCGAAGGCTATCGAAAAGCGGCGGCGGCGGCCGAGCACAAATCGGTTCCCAATATTCGGTACGCGAAGGCGCTGATCGAGCTCTTCCTGATCGAGAAGGCGGCCTACGAGATCGGCTACGAGGCGGGCAACCGTCCGACATGGATCGGCATTCCGCTGCGGGGCCTGACCATGCTGGCCAAGCGGCTGGTGACGCGCCGGCGGGAGAAGGTCGATGCGTGACCAGCGGCCGATAAGCGAGGCTGCGATCGAGGCCCTGGCGTAGGGGAGGCACGGCGATGATAGAGCGCCGCAAATTCCAAGCGGCCGCCGCCGCGCGCCCGCAAATGCTCGTCAAGACGCCCTTCTGACGATCAACTCATGCCAGACCGCCCTCGCGCGCTAACGACTGGCCCTCGGCGACCACGGTGTGAGAAATGCAGGCTAGTGGACGGGAGGGCTGCCTTCCAATGGCAGCGTGGGGAACGGGTCAGATCGACCCCTTGGTGCCGTTCTTGGTCCGGTCCCGGTACGGAACGAATGCGCAAAAAGGGTCGTACGCAGCCGCGGTGGCAAACGGGCCAAATCGACGCCACGGCTTCATACTGACCCGACGCTATGGACACTGCGGCCGCGTGAGACCATCATCGACGACGCCGGTCTGAGGAATCAAGGATGGATGTCGGGGTCTGGCTGCGGGACCTTGGTCTTGGGCAGTATGAAACGCTATTTCGTGAAGACGACATCGACGAAACGGTGCTGCCGGAGCTGACGGTTGATGACCTGAAGGATCTGGGCGTCGTCTCCGTCGGCCATCGGCGCAAGATCATTTCCGCGATCGATGCGCTGAACGCTCCGTCGGCCGCGCTCGCCGACGCCGCCGATCGGCGGCAGCTCACCGTCGTGTTCTGCGACCTCGTCGGCTCGACCGCGCTGTCGGCGCGGCTCGATCCCGAGGACATGCGCCAGGTCATCCACGCCTATCAGGACGCCTGCTCGGGCGTTTTGGCGCGCTATGACGGCTTTGTCGCAAAATTCTTCCTGATTACGCGGCAACGTCAGCCAGTTTTAGCAAGCGGTAAGGCATCGGGAGGGTCCTCAGCGCAACGAATGCGAGGCGGGGGATCATGGTTTCGAGCTCGTATCGGCGATTGAATCGATATTCGAACTCCGCGAGATATCGAGGGACGTGTTTTTCTCCTACGGCTCGGTAGGTCCCGACGAGGGCGGCTTTGATATTGCCCAATGCGGTATTGACCCATTTGAAAGCAGGGGTGCGAACCGCTTGCTTGCCGCTTCCGGTCTTTATTGAGGTGTGCAGGCATCCGGCTTGGGTGACGGCGGCGAAGCACGCCAGGCCGTCGGAGACGATATTGGCGCCGGGCCTGAGCGCGGTGCTTGCGAGTTTTCGGATCGCAAAGCTGCTGAAGGCTTTGACAGGCCGAAGGATGATTTGATCTGGCTTGCCGTCGTCGGTTGTCGCGACCGCAGCGACGAACGGCGTCTTGCCTGTTGCGCCGCGCCCGCGGCGGCCGGACCGGGCGCCGCCGATATAGGCGTCGTCCATCTGGACGTTGCCTTTCAAGCGTTTGCTCGCGTTACGCTCCAACATGACTTGAGCGAGCTTGTGCTTCATCATCCAAGCAGCCGTCTGGGTGACGCCAAGGCGTCGACCGAGTTCGATACTGGAAATGCCCTTCTTTGATTGCGTGACCAGGTAGATCGTCTTGAACCAGATGCGCAGCGGCAGCTTGCTCGAAGCGAAGATCGTTCCCGCTTTGACAGAGGTCTGCTTGCGACACGCGTTACACTGGAATAAACGCCGCGCGCCGCGCGTGACGACGCAGTGATCAGCGCCCTTGCACCCAGGACATTCGAACCCGTTCGGCCACCGCCATTTGACCAGCGCCGCATGACATTGCTCTTCGGTTCCGTAAATCTCGGCGAAACGAGCCTCGCTGAGGCCTTTCTGAAACTGAACCTGATTGCGCGCCATCAGAGAACCCCTGCGAAAACAACATGTTCATGTTCCGTTCTACTGAACGTCTGAAGCTGACGCAAGCGCGTAATCAGGAAATTCTTTGGCGATGGGATCCTGGCCTACTTCGGCTTTCCCCGCGCGCATGAGGACGACGCGGCGCGGGCGGTCCACGCGGCTCTGGAAATCGCTGAAGCCGTGGCATGCTTGCAGACCTGCGCGCGCGAAAAACTCGCCGTGCGGGTCGGGATCGCGACAGGCCTCGTCGTCGCCGGCGATCTCGTGGGCCAGGGAGCGGCGCAAGAACAGGCGGTCGTCGGCGACACGCCCAATCTAGCCGCGCGGCTGCAGGGCCTCGCCGACGCCGGCGACGTCGTGGTCTCGGCGTCGACGCGCCGGCTCGTTGCCGACCGGTTTCGTCTGAGGGACCTGGGCCGCCACTCCGTCAAGGGCCTCGCCGAGCCGGTAGAGGCTTTCGCCGCGCTTGGGGTTTCAGCGAGCGAGAGCCGTTTCGAGGCGGCACATGCGACGCGGCTCCCGGGTTTCGTTGGGCGCGAGGTCGAGAGCGCCGACCTCATCGCGCGCCAGCGTCGCGCCTGGGCTGGACACGGCCAGGTCGTGCTGATCTCGGGCGAAGCGGGCATCGGCAAGTCGTGCCTGTCCGCCTGGCTCGCCGAGCAGGTGGCGGAGACGCCGCACAATCGGTTGCGCTACCAGTGCTCCCCCTACCATCGCGACAGCGCGCTCTATCCCTTTGTGCAGCAGCTCGAGCGTGCCGCCGACATCGCTCCGCAGGAAAATCCCGAAGTTAAGCTCGACAAGTTGGAGACCGTGCTCGGGCTCGCGACCCACCGCACGAACGAGGTTGCGCCGCTGATCGCTTCGATGCTGTCGATCCCGACGGGAAGCCGTTACCCAGTGCTGAACCTTTCGCCGGCGCAACAGCGCCGGCTGACGCTTTCGGCTTTGCTCGACCAGATGGAGGGTCTCGCGGGAAAACAGCCGGTGCTGATGCTGTTCGAAGACGCGCATTGGGCCGACGCCACCTCTCTCGAAGTGCTCGATCTCGTGATCGAGCGGGCACGGCGATTGCGCGTTCTGCTCCTGATCACTTACCGCCCTGAATTCGAGGCCCCGTGGGAGGGCTTGCCCGATGTCGCGACGATCGCCCTTAGCCGTCTCGACCGCCCCGAAGCGGAGATGCTGGTCGAGCGCGTTACGGGCGGGCGCAAACTGCCCGCCGAGGTGCTGGAGCAAATCATCGCCAAAACCGACGGCGCGCCGCTGTTCGTCGAGGAGCTGACCAAGAGCGTGCTCGAATCGGGCCTGCTGGTCGAGGAGGCCGACCGCTTCCGCCTCGACGGACCGCTGCCGCCGCTCGCGATTCCCTCGACGCTGCAGGATTCACTGATGGCGCGTCTCGACCAACTCGCGGCGGTGAAAGAGATCGCGCAGATCGGCGCCGCGATCGGGCGCGAATTCTCCTACCCGCTGCTGCATGCCGTCGTCGGCCGCGACGAAACAACTTTGCGCGCCTCGCTCGCGCAATTGGAGGACTCGGAACTCGTGTTCCGCCACGGCGCGCCGCCCGACGCACGCTATAGCTTCAAACACGCGCTCGTACAGGACACCGCGTACGGGAGCCTGTTGAAGAGCCGCCGGCAGGTCCTGCATCGGCGCATCGCGGAAATCCTGCGCGAACAATTCCCCGACGTCGTCGAGGCCGAGCCGGAGCTCCTCGCACACCACTTCACCCAGGCGGATCTGACCATGCCTGCGATCGAATATTGGGGCAAGGCCGGAGACCTCGCCTTGCGCCGCTCGGCGTTCAAGGAAGCGATCGCTCATCTCGGCAAGGCGATCGAAATGACGGAGGCATCGGCGGGCGCGGGAGAGAAAAAGACCGGCAAGCACCTCCGGCTTCAGGTGTCTTATGGAAACGCGATGATCGCCGCACACGGCCATGGCACCCCCGAAACCGTCGAAGCCTTCACGCGCGCGCACCAACTGGGCGCAGGCGCCGAGGACATTTATGCGCGCTTCTCGGCCAATTACGGGCTCTGGGCGGGAGGCTATGTGCACGGCGACCTAACCGCGATGCGTGAGCCTGCGCAGGCATTCCTGCGCGATGTCGAGTCGCGACCCAGTTCTCCGGAGGCAGGCGTGGCTCATCGGGCCTACGGCGTGACGCAATGGTTTGTCGGAAATTTCATCGAGGCCCGCTCGCACCTCGAACAGGCCATGGCGATTTTTGATCCAGAACGAGACCGCGATCTCGCCTTTCGCTTCGGCCAGGACGTCGGCGTTTCCGCGATGGTCTATTTGGCGATCGTGCTTTGGCCGCTCGGGGAGGTCGATCGCGCGCGAGAGCTTGCCGACATGACGGCAACGCGCATCGCCGCGTTGGGACACCTCGCGACCTCGACATACGGGCTCATGCACAGTGTGATGTTCGAGATTATCGGCCGGAATGTCGACCGCGCCGCGCCCCTGGCCCAAGCGCTTTCCCGCGTCGCGCACGAGCACGGGATTGCCCTTTGGGTCGCTTTCGGCGTCTTCCTGGAAGCCTGGGTCGAACTGCGATCCGGCTCGCCGGAAATGGGTCTCCTGAATATGCGCCGAGCCGCCGCACTGCTTCAACACGATGGTGTCGGCGCCTTTCAGCCGCTCGTCATGACCGCACTTGCGGAGGCGGAAGCGCGAAACGGCGAGACAGAAGCCGCTCTGGCCACGCTCGAGAAAGCGCTCGAGGACTTCGATCGTACGGGACAACGGTGGTTCGACGCGGAGATCCAACGCACTCGCGGCGCCATCCTCCTCGAGAAAAACCGCGCCGACCCTGCCCGCGCCGAATTCGCCTTCCTTGCCGCCATCGCCATCGCCCAACGCCAGAGGGCCCGCAGCTTCGAACTGCGCGCCGCGCTCTCGCTGGCGAAACTTTATTGCACGACCGGCCGCGAGGCCGACGCGCACGCCGTGCTCGGCCCTGCGCTGGAAGGTTATGCGCCAACGCAGGAATTTCCGGAGATCGCAGAGGCGCTAGCCCTTGTCCACAACGTTGAGGCCAGTGCGCAATTGTGACAAGACCAAGTGACGAAGTCGAATGACAAAAGTCCCCCTTGTGTGATGTCTCTCGCCTCGATTCGCAACGTCTGCTTCACTGAAGGGTTTCAGACGCCGGCCCTTTCGGACGGTCGTGCGAGACGCGGGGGCCGGCGTTTGAAAGCCTCGTAAGGAGGAAACCGCGGGGAGGAAGGGCGCTGTTTGACCGAGCGCGGCCTATGGGGATTTGAGGATCGCGGTCGGATCGCCGATTTGGGGGCGGTGGCGGAAGGCGGTCGGTTTCATCGTCGGGAGCCGAGACGACGGGCTTCTTGTCGGGCGCGGATGAGGGCGACGGGGATGGGCTCGGCGGCTGGAGAGCCTGTGCGGACGTCGGGAGGACGTCGCGTTCCTGCTCCGGCGTGCGGCTGGAGGCGAGGGGAAGCGGCGCTGCGAGGCGGGACGCGCGGCGTCGGTCATGACGTGTCGATCCTGATCCGGCTTGGGGAAGGCGATCGCGCGGGGCGCGGCCCTTCGAACGTCTCGACAATGATCATCCGGCCGCCGCAGCAGGGGCAGCGCCGCGCCGGCGAAACGGCTTCGGCCTGGCCGTCGGTCTCGGCGTGCGAGCCCTCGGGTGCAGCCTCGGGCGCGGCGAGCGCCTGGCGGACGCGCTCGATGTTGCTGGCTCGGACCGCGCCGGCGAAGAGGCCGTAGTGATGATGTGGACGGCCTCACCCGAACGGCATCAAGTGCCAAGGCGTGACCGGTGCAGGTCGCGGATAGGGAAGCCGTCCATGAAGACCTTTATCAGGATTGGGATCGACCTGGCGAAGAACTTTTTCCAGGTGCATGCAATCGAGCGCGAGGGTGCGCCTGCGGTTACGCGCAAATTGAGCCGAGGTAAGGTGCTTGCTTTCTTCGCCCAAGCGGCGCCCTGCCGCGTCGGGATGGAGGCTTGTGGATCGTCCCATTACTGGGCGCGGGAGATCCGGGCGTTGGGGCACGAAGTGGTCTTGATTCCTCCTGCTTACACGAAACCCTACGTCAAGCGCGGCAAGAACGATGCGAACGACGCGGCTGCGATCTGCGAGGCCATGTCGCGGCCCGAGATGCGGTTCGTGCCGATCAAGAGCGCGGATCAGCAAGCCGTGCTGATGCTGCACAAGACTCGGGAATTGCTGGTCAAGCAGCGAACCATGACCGTCAATGCGCTGCGCGGTCATCTCTCGGAGTTCGGCTTGATCGCGCCCAAGGGCATCCACCGGGTCAAGGAATTGCTGGCGCTCGCGCAAGCCGACGAGACCCTTCCCGAAGAGGCCAAGCAAGCAACCGCGATGCTGGCTTCGCACAGCGACGGCCTCGACGAAAAGATCGACGATCTGGAGAAGACGATCGCCCGGGCGAGCGGCAAGAACCAAACGAGCCGGTTGCTGGACGAGATCCCCGCCTTCGGCCCGCTGATCGCATCAGCGATGGTCGCTTTCAATCCCGATCCCAGCGTCTTCAGGTCGGGAAGCGATTTCAGCGCGTCTCTGGGCATTACTCCGAGCCAGCACTCGAGCGGCGGCAAGGACAAGCTCGGCGCTATCACCAAAAAGGGTAACCAGTATTTGCGCAAGATGCTGGTCGTGGGATGCACGTCGGTTTTGCGCGTGGCCCATAAATACAAAGGCGCCCTGGCCGAATGGATCGTCGCCATGAGGGCCAGGAAGCCCGAGCGCGTCGTCGCCGTCGCCCTGGCCAACAAGCTGGCCAGAATCGCCTGGGCGATGATGTCGACCGGCGAAGCCTTCCGAACCGAACTTTACACGAAGGCCTGACGACAAAGAGCTCTCCAAGATAGACGTTTCAGTTTCGAAGAGATTGGCAAGCGCAACGACGTGATGAACGACACGGTCGCAACGAAAGCCCAGGACACCCTGACATCCGCCACGAGCCCCGAGCTCGCCGTAGTGATAGGGACCAGGACTGTCGAATATCATCAGGGCCAGCGGTCCTATACCGCACCAACAGGCCGGACATATGACCGCAGCCGACCAAAGCGATCAGAGCGTCGAAAACCACTTGCCAAGAGGCCGTCCACATATGTCGGATGCGGTGGAAGCCGCTCGGCAGCACGTGCAGGAGAAAGCGGCGGATGAACTCGTGGGCCGCGAGCGTCATGGTCTTGAACCGGTCGCGGCCTTCGACCCGATAGTCCTTCCACTTGAATGTGACGCCCTTGTCGTCCAGCTCCATGAGCCTGGAGTTCGAGATCGCGACGCGGTGGGTGTAGCGGGCGAGATAGGCGAGCACGGCCTTCGGCCCGGCGAACGGCCTCTTGGCATAGACGATCCATTCCGATCGGCGCAGCGGCGCGAGGACGGCGTCGAAGGCGGCTTTGTCGGCGAGCCGCGCGAGGTCGCCGAGGAAGACGAGGCGTCCGGCCGCATGCAGGGCTGCGAGCCCTTCGAGGAAGAGCCGGCGGAAGAGACGCGACAGCATCCGCACGGGCAGGAAGAAGCCGGGCTTGCAGGCGATCCAGCGCGATCCGTCCAGCGACAGGCCGCCGCCGGGAACGATGACGTGGACGTGCGGATGGTGGGTCAGCGCCGAGCCCCAGGTGTGCAGTACGGCGGTCAGGCCGATGCGCGCGCCCAGATGCTTCGGGTCGGCCGCGATCGTGGTCAGCGTCTGGGCGGCGGTCCTGAACAGGAGGTCGTAGACGGGGGACTTGTTCTGGAACGCGACGGCGCCGATCGACGCCGGCAGGGTGAAGACGACGTGGTAATAGGGAACCGGCAGGAGTTCGGCCTCGCGGTCTTCGAGCCATTCCCTCGCCGCGGCCGCCTGGCACTTCGGGCAGTGGCGATTGCGGCAGGAATTGTAGGAGATCCGTTCGTGCGCACAGTCCTCGCAGCGCTCGACGTGTCCGCCGAGCGCGGCTGTGCGACAGGTCTCGATCGCCGACATGACCTTCAACTGGTCGAGGCTCACGTGACCGGCGTTGGCCATTCGCCACGCCGCCCCGTGGGCGCGAAAGACGTCGGCGACCTCCAGGTGGTGACCCGGTGGCCGCGCCATGCGGCCGCGGTCAGTCGGCCGGCTTTCGCTTCGCCAGGTTGACGCCGAGCCGCTCGAGCGGGCTCTTGACGTCGCGGATCGTGTTGACCGCGACCTGGGTGTAGAGCGCGGTCGTCTCGAGCTTGGCGTGGCCGAGCAACACCTGGATCACGCGAATGTCGACGTCCTGTTCGAGCAGATGGGTGGCGAAGCTGTGCCGCAGCGTATGCGGTGACACGCGCTTGGAGATGCCGGCCAGGTCTTTGGCGGCGGTGACGGCGCGATTGAGCTGACGGGCGGTGATCGGGTTGACCGGGTTTTGGCCGGGGAACAGCCAGGCCCGCGGCCGCGCCGCCTTCCACCATGCGCGCAACAGTTCGAGCAGTTGCGGCGACAGCATCACATAACGGTCCCGCTGCCCTTTGCCCTGCTCGACCCGAAGCGTCATGCGCTGGCTGTCGATGTCGGACACCTTCAGGTGCGCGACCTCGGACACGCGCAGGCCCGCGCCGTAGGCGACGCTGAGCGCGGCCTTGTACTTCAGGCCCGGCGCGGCTTCGAGCAGGAGCGCGACCTCTTCCTGGCTGAGCACGACCGGCGCCCTGCGCGGCTTGTTCACGATCGTCAGAGGACGAACGAGGTCTGGCCGTTCGAGCGTCACGGTGAAGAAGAACCGAAGCGCGGTGACGGCGGCGTTGATCGAACCTGGGCTGATCTGCTGCTGCGCCAGATGCAACTGAAAGCGGCGAAGGTCCTCCTTCGTCGCCGTATCGGGCGACCGGCCCAGGAAGGCCGTAAAGGTCCTGACGTGCCGGACGTAGTCCTTCTGCACCTTCTCCTTGAACCGACGCGCCGTCATGTCGTCGATCATGCGCTGACGCAGCGGGTTGATGGGCTTGTCGGACATCGCGAAAGCTCCTGTCTCCCATGGGGTTGAACCCCATGATTCTGAGACAGTCCTGGCCTCGTCCGACCCAGCTTCCCGCGCTGCCCTCGCCGCAGCTACCGCGCGAGCGGTTTAGATTCTATGGGCGCGCGGCGGGCGTTGGCGCCTTCGTCGCGGCAACCAAACGATGGAGCGCCCCTATGTCAAAGCAGAACGACTTGAGCAAATGCGTCGTCGCGCTCGAGCAAGACGCGACATTGATCGCCGTGGTCGAGATGGGCCAGTCGAGTTGGCTGGTCGCGGGCATCGTGCCGGGACTCGATCGCTATCCCTTGAAGAAACTTAGCCCAGACCGCGACGCGCTGCTGCAGCTTCTGCATCGCTGGCGCAACGAAGCGGCGAAGCGCGGCCACGCGATCGACCGGATCGCCGTTGCCTACGAGGCAGGCCGCGATGGCTTCTGGCTGGCGCGCTGGCTGCGTTCCCAATCCATCGAAGCCTATGTGATCCACCCGTCGAGCGTCCCGGTGTCGCGCGAGCACCGAAGGGTGAAGACGGATCGGCTCGACACAGAGCTCCTCAAGCGCGCCTTCCTCGGCTGGCTGCGCGGCGAACCGAAGCATTGCAGCATAGCGGCCATCCCCGCGCTCGAGGACGAGGATGCGAGACGACCCAGCCGCGAGCGTCAGGTCCTGGTCGGAGAGCGCACACGCATCGTCAACCGCCTGAAGGCCAATCTCGCCCGGCTCGGCATTCGCGGCTTCCGGCCCAATCTCGCTCGGGCGCCAAGCCAGCTTGAAGCCCTGCGCACGCCGGAGGGCGTCGCCATACCTACGAACACGTTGGCCGAGATGCGGCGCGACCTGGACCGCCTGCGCTTCGTCAAGCAGTAGATCAAGGAGATCGAGAAGACCCGCACCGAGCGTCTGGCGAAGACGCCAGACGAGCCACGCCATGCGTCGGCGCATGTCCTTACACGCGTGGTCGGCGTCGGCGTCGAGTCCGCGGACATGCTTATCCAGGAGGTGTTCTCGCGGGAGATCCGGGACCGTAGGGCACTGGCGCGCTATGCCGGGCTCACCGGAGCTCCAGACGAGAGCGGGCAAAGACGGCGCGAGCGGGGACTTGCCAAAGCAGGCAACGCTCGGGTGCGCCGCGGGATGATCGAACTCGCCTGGGGTCATCTGGTGCACCAGAAGGGCAGCCCGCTCAGCGCATGGTATCGGAGGCGAACGTCGGACTCACGGCGGGGCGTGCGCAAGACAATGATCGTCGCGCTCGCGCGCAAGCTCCTCATCGCGCTGTGGCGGCTCGCCACGACCGGCGAAGCGCCGGAAGGTCTGCTGCTTCGCCCGGCAGCGTAGCCACAACGGAGTTGCTGCAGGCGAGCGTCACGACGGTGCCCGACCTGTAGACGACGGCCCGAGGCGGCGGCAACCCGACATGGACTATGGCCTTCGCGCCGCGGTTTAGAATGGGCCCGCCCCTCGGAGCTTTGCCGCCGATGCGCATGACTGCATCATGGTGCGACCTTCGTGGTCGGCCGAATACAAGTTCGTGACGCGCGACGCGCGCCCAATGGCGAGCTCCCCTCGGTATCGTCGCCGCTGTCGAAACTGAACTGAACGAGCGGGACACACCCGTGTCGCCCGACTGAGGAAGCTTGACGCTGTGCTCGGGCCCCTCAAGGCAAGTCGCTCCGCGATGGCCTTCGGCCACCCTTGACGGCCACTGCGCGCAGTGTCCGAAGGAAAGTCAGGTCGGGACGAGGAGATGTCGCGGGCCAATCGAACAAGGAGATGCTCGCTATCGCCACCCTTGACAGCAATCGCCCCATACAAGTCCTCACGTCGACTCCGGTCATCTGCCACGGTCGGCAGACGCCGCGCTTGTCGCTTGCTTTATGCCGCAGGTTTCAAGCGCCCTATAGACGCTCCCACGTCCGATACCGAGGGCGTTCGCGATCTGCGTCACGGTCCGACCCGCCTTGAAGAGCTTCACCGCCTCGTCCGCCTTTAGCCGAGCTGAGGGCCTCCGCCCCAAGTATCGGTTCTCTGCCCTCGCCTTTGCGATCCCCTCTCGCTGACGCTCAAGCATCATCTCGCGTTCGAACTGGGCGAAGCCGGCGAAGATGGTGAGAATGAGCTTCCCAGTCGCGCTCTTGGTGTCAACGGTCTCACCGCCGAGGTTGAGAACGCGAAGGCCAGCCCCGCCATCCTCGACAGCCTCAAGCCGCTTTACGATCTCCCACAAGCCCACCGTCGAACGAGCCAATCGATCGACCTTGGTGACGACAAGCGTGTCCCGGCCTCGCACGTAGTCCAAGGCGCGCTCAAGCTCCGCACGTTGGGCGATCGACGAGACCCGCTCTTGAAATATTTTGGTGCAGCCAGCCGCTTGGAGGTCCCGGACCTGGGCATGAAGCCCAGCTTCCGAGTCAGCGGTAGAGGTGCGGGCATATCCGACCAGAAGGCCCTTGTGCGCTGGCTGAACCATCGTGCGAACCCTTAGGCTGTGTGTCCACAATGTCTCGGCTTATGAGTCGAAGACGTTCAAAAGTCAATATAGACGTTTTGGACGCCCGATCAGCGCGATTGCGGACGCGTCCAGTTGGGCGAGGGCTATTGGACGCCTGTCTTCTCGGGGGAGGGACGAAACGGATTTTCGACGCGTTGCGAGAGGCCTTCGCCATCGCTCACCAGCTTATAGGAGTGCTGGGTGATTTCAGCACCGCCACGACCACGAGCTGGATGACCTATTGCGCAAATAGCGTCGCTCACCGACGGCTCTGCGAACGGGCGAGTTCGACCCTAAGGTCACTTCGGACAATAACTGAATCGCGACGGGTCGTCGTGCGTCGGAATGACTTAGGTGTTGGGGATTCCGGGATGTGGCGAAGAGGCGTAGTTCGATCGCATGATCGACGAGGCGGCGATTCGGCTGCGATGGGAGACGGTCGGGGCGCGGCTTGACGAGCGTGGTCGGCGGTTGTTTGCGGCGGCGGAGGTCCGGAGCGCCGGTCGCGGCGGTCTCGCGCTGGTCTCGAAGGTTACCGGGCTTGCTCGTTCGACGATCAATCGCGGCGAAGACGACCTCGACGGCGAGCCGCTTGCGAAGGGGCGGGTTCGCCGTGCCGGAGGCGGGCGTCGGTCGGTATCGCGAGCCGACCCGGGGCTCGTCCCCGCGCTCAAGCGGCTGGTCGAACCGGCGACATTGGGCGATCCCACGCGGTCCCTGATCTGGGTGTCGAAAAGCATGGCGAAGCTCGCGGCAGCGCTGACCGAGATGGGACATCCGATCAGCGCCGATACGGTCGGCGCGGAGTTGGCGAAGCTCGGGTTCTCGCGCCAGTCCAATCGCAAGGCGGATGAAGGTTCGCACCATCCCGACCGCAACGCCCAGTTCGAACACATCAACGCGAAAGTCGTTGCGGCGCAGGCCCGCCAACAGCCCGTCATCTCCGTCGATACGAAGAAGAAGGAGTTGCTCGGCAACTTCAAGAACGGCGGAACCGACTATCGTCCGAAAGGCGATCCGCGGCGCGTGAACGTGCACGACTTCGAGGACAAGAAGCTCGGCAAGGTCGTGCCTTATGGGGTGTATGATGTGACCGCCAATGCCGGTTTCGTCAGCGTCGGGATCACCAGCGACACCGCCGAGTTTGCCGTGGCGTCGATCCGCTGCTGGCTCGAACGCATGGGACGACAGCGCTATCCGCAGGCGCGAGAACTGACGATCACGGCGGACTGCGGCGGCTCGAATGGGGCGCGCGTGCGGCTCTGGAAACTCGAACTGCAAAAGCTCGCCGACGAGACCGGGCTTGCGATCCACGTCCACCACTATCCGCCAGGCACATCGAAGTGGAACAAGATCGAGCACCGCCTGTTCTGCCACATCACGCAGAACTGGCGCGGCCGACCGCTCACGGATCGTCTTGCCGTGGTCGAGTTGATCGGCGCAACCACCACCAACGCCGGGCTCAAGGTCGAAAGCGCGCTCGACACGCGCCGCTATCAAAAGGGCATCAAAGTCAGCAATGCCGCGATGAAGCGCCTCGACATCACCGGCGATCAGTTCCATCCTGAATGGAACTACACGATCAAGCCCAGGCCACCCTGAACCGTAGCACTTATTGTGCGGGGTGTCCTTAAAGTCCTCATTTCATGTCTTCCTTTCAAGTCTTGATCAGCCAGCGATCTCCAAGCGTCAGAAAACCGCCGCGGGCGAGTGCCTGGGCCTCACCCACTCGACCGAGGGGATCGAGCGCCTCGCCGCAGCGACGGTTCGGCTGCCGTATTAGACAGTTTGTGTCGACATCGCCGGGTCGGCGCCTCGACACCGTCTTTCGGCGACCGCGCCGCCACTGTGGCAGTCCGCACGTCAGTTAGTTCAGTTGTCGATGCAGCCCCTATTGCATTGGTCGCGGTCGCGGGACAGCCCGTCGGTGTTGTCATTGGACTTCAGCGCCGGAGCCGCCCGGACGGTCCCGATCTGCAGGACCAAAGCTGTTGCAGCGGGATTGAACCATCCGGGGACGGCGTGATGCTGGTGGATCCGGTGCTTGTGAACCGGGTTCACGCTTTCCGAGGCGTTGGCGACGATTGGTGCAGGCAAAGCAACGCAAAGTGCGAGCATAACACTTGTCACGAGTCTCATCTGATCCTCCTTAAAATAGGATGTATTCCCTAGCGCATCTCGGCTCAGTGCCGAGATATCGGACCTGGAAAATGGCGGCGCCGCGCTACAGAAGAATTTCAGCTTTCAGGATTCGCGTTACGTTCGTAACCGCTCCCTGCCCTGTGTCTCTGAGGAAAAAACGCGTGCGGCGAAGGACGCCAATTTCTGGACCCGGAGAGGTTGGGGCCAAGCCGAGAGCGTCCTTCAATGATCCGGAATTGCGTTACTCTCGTAGCGCGCCGTTCGCACGCAGGGAGCGCGCAAGGATCGCAGCAAGTTCGCTATTGGCGACAGGTCGACGCAGGACTTCGACAATTCCGGCCTGCGCAAGCGCGTCGATGCTAATCTCGTATGTCGAAACGATGGCGAGCAGCACCGGACATCCCGGCGAAATCCCGTGCAGAACGCGCGCCAGATCGAGCCCGTCCAACGCGGGCGGGGCGTGGCTGATCAGCATGACGTCGAACCGGCCCGGCGCTGCACGACATGTGGCGATCGCGTCATCCGCGCGTTCGAACCCGACCGGCTCGTATCCGAGCGCGGCCAGCATCTCCTCGTCCCGCAGCCGCCGTTCCCGTTCGCCTTGGACCACCAGCACCGTCTCGCCGCGGCCGAGCGGCAGCGCCGATGGATCGAGCGTCGCGGTCTCGGCCAACACCGCTGCGGGCAGCCACGCCTCGAACCGGCTCCCGCGCCCGGGACTGCTCCGCACATTCATCGCTCCGTCATGGTCACGAACGATCTCCAGCACGGTTGCGAGGCCCAATCCGGTTCCCGCCGAGCGGGTCGTGAAGAACGGCTCCGGACACCGGGCGAGCTTTGGGCAATCTGCTGCATTCCTACTCCCTGGCCAGCATGATAAAATCGCGACGCGTTTGTCGTCGAGTTGGGAGGACGCATGGGCGCACGTCTCATCATAGTCTCCAACCGCGTTGCGGTTCCCGATTCGCCCGGCACGCCGTTCGCGGGCGGGATGGCGGTTGCGGCGAAAGCGGCGTTGAAGAATCGCAAAGGAATGTGGGTCGGCTGGAGCGGGAAAGTCGCGGACGAGCCGGTCGAAACGCCGCAGGCAATCGACGTCAACAAGGTCGCCTACGTTCTCATCGATCTATCGAAAACCGACGTCCAGGAATATTACAACGGCCTCACCAACAGCGTGCTATGGCCCATTCTTCACTACCGGGTGGACTTGCAAGAATACTCCCGCGCCGACGCGAGCGCGTACATGCGCGTCAATCGCATGTTCGCCGACCGACTGAGCGCGTTGCTCAACGAGGACGACGTCATCTGGGTGCACGATTATCATCTGATGCTGCTGGGGCGGGAGCTGCGCATGCGCGGCCACCGCAACAGAATTGGTTTTTTCCTCCACACGCCTTGCGCTCCGCCGGACATCCTGCAGACCCTGCCTCAGCATAAGGAAATTCTCGGCGGCCTGACCTACTACGATCTCGTCGGCTTCCAGACCGAAAACGACCGCGATAATTTCGCCCATTACCTGACGGCTCTCGGCGCCGCCCAGGTTCGCGGCGGCGCGTACGAGTTCGAGGGCCGAAAAGTGCGGCTCGGCGCTTTCCCGGTCAGCATCGAGACCAAGACGTATATACGCCTTGCGCGCAACGCCGGACGCTCGGCGCTTGTGGCCCTGGTCCGGGAGAGCCTCGGCGGCAGCCGCCTCGTGTTGGGCGTCGACCGGCTCGATTATTCGATGGGCATTCCGCAGCGGGTGAAGGCGTTCGAACGATTTCTCGAGAACAATCCTGAGTGGCACGGGAAAGTGACGCTGCTGCAGATCACGCCGAAGAGCCGTACCGAGGTCGAGCAATACGGCGAGATCGAAGCCGAGGTGACGTGCCTCATCGGCAAAGTCAACGGCCAATTCGGCGACGCGGCCTGGACGCCGATCCGCTACGTCAACTGTTCCTATTCGCGCACGGTTTTGGCCGGTCTTTACCGCGCCGCCGACGTCGCGATGGTGACGCCTTTGCGGGACGGAATGAACCTTGTCGCCAAGGAATATCTGGCGGCGCAGGATCCGGAAGACCCGGGAGTGCTGGTGCTGTCCCAATTCGCGGGCGCGGCGAAGGAGCTCGACCGCGCGCTGATCGTCAATCCGCACGAGACCGACGCGGTCGCCTTGGCGCTCAAACGCGCTTTGGAGATGCCGCTCGCCGAGCGGCGCGAACGCTATGCGCCGATGCTCGCCCATCTGCTCGAAAATGACATCAGGAAGTGGGCGGAAGACTATCTCTCCATGCTCGTCGATGGCCCACCGCCGCGCAGTCTGCTGTCAAGCATACGCGCGCTGTTCGGCGTGTCGTCGGAACATGCGCCCTTCGCGATTCGGTGAGCCGCGGGCGATCTGTGGCACTAATACCAATTCCCGTTGATCAGGACCTGTGAGCCCATTTGCGTAGTCCGATGGACATGACGCGCCAAGGTTGGCTTCTGAGCTTGTTCCAGGCGTCGCAGCAGTGATCGACGATGTCGTCGTGGTCGAAGAAGATCCGGTTCGACAGCCAATTGTCGCGCATGAACTCCCAGATGTTCTCGACTGGATTGAGTTCGGGACATTTGGCCGGGAGCGGCAAGAGCGTGAGATTGCCCGGAACGTCGAGCCTTGCGGACGTATGCCATCCTGCCTTGTCGAGCATGAGGACGGCGTGGCGACCGGGCGCGACATCCTTGGAGATTTCGTCCAGATGCAACTGCATCGTCTCGATGTTGCACTTGAGCAGGATCAGGCCGACCGCCTTGCCTTCCCTGGGGCAGATCGCGCCGAAGGATATAGGTCGAGGCGGTGCGCTGATCGCTGGGCGCTGAGGGCCGCGTTCCGCGCCTGGCCCACCGGCGGGTGATCTTGTTCTTCTGGCCAACGCGCGCCTCATCGGCGAACCAGATCTCTATGGCGTCGGCATCGAGGCCCTTCTCGCGCGCGATCTCCTCCAGGCGCGCGGGGAGGCTTTTTTAAAAGCCTCGATCGCGTTCGCCGCTTGGGCATGATGCTTGGGCCGCGCCGTCAGCTTGCTATGATCCATGGCCCGCAACTCCCGGCTCATGGTCTGGGTGGAGACGACGACGCGGTATTCCTCGAACATCCATTGGCAGAGGTCGACAAGCCGCCAGCGCACGACGCCATGCACGGCGGGGATCGGACCGTCTTCGATCATGCGAGCCGGCGCCGCGCGGCGCTCGGCCGTCAGGCGCGGCGTCTGCCCCGGCGCCTTGCCGGCGATGAGCCCGGACGGACCGTGGGCGTTGAACTTGAGAACCCAATCTCGAACGATCTGAAGCGTCACGCCGCCGATCTTCGCCGCTTCCGTCCGTGTCGATCCATCGTAGATCGCCGCCAGCGCCAGAAGTCGTCGCGCCTGACCGCTATCCTTCGACTTCTTCGCCTCGCGACGCGCGACGGCGGCATCAAAATCTTCTCGAAGCAGGATCGGCATGGCGAACTCCATTCGTTCGCAACCCCGAGTCAAATCTGATCCGGGAATCCCCCGTCCGAGTCAGCATCAGCGAGAATTGGTATAACATCAGAGTTGGGTCACTCCGTGGGGCCGACAAATGCGTATCAGAAACACGACATCCGGCGCAGATTCCTTCGCTTGTGGCTCGTAGCTTCGGCATTTGGCGATGGACCCCAACGAGGCCGATAATGTGACGAGCGGCCGGCTACTCGATCCCGACGAAGCGCGACGCCGTCTCGAAAGCCGACTTGGGCCGTTGCACGCGCGGCTGCGTCTCGGCATCGAGCGCGAGCACGAGGCACAGGCTTTCGGCCAAGGGCTCAACTTCTTGCACCTAGAGAATTTGCCCCTGATGCAGGCGGTGATCGAGATAGGGCTGCGCGTGACAGGGACCTATTGGCGAGGCCGGGCAAACGCGGGCAAGGTGAAGCTGAGGCGCAACACTGTGCATCTGGCAAATCTGCCAAGTGCTTTCGATGGCTTCACCATCCTGCATCTGAGCGATCTGCATGCCGATCTAAGCGGTCCCGCAATGCAGCGCGTCGCTGAACTCGCGCGCGACCTTGACTACGATCTTTGCGTGCTGACGGGTGATTATCGCGGGCGCACCCACGGCGATTGCGAGCCCTGCCTCGAAATCGTGGCGCACCTGCGTGAAGCGCTTCGCGGCGACGTCTATGGAGTGCTCGGCAACCACGATTCGATTGCCATGGTTCCTGACCTCGAAGCGTTTGGCATTCGCATGCTGCTCAACGAGTGCGTCGCCATACGCTGCGGCCCAGCTTCGATCTATCTCGCGGGGGTGGACGACGCGCATTTCTACCGCGCAGACAACATCGAAAAAGCGGCGGCGGATATTCCACATGGTTATGTCTCCGTCCTGCTCTCGCACACTCCGGAAATCTACCGGCAGGCCGCCCACGCCGGTTTTGACCTGATGCTGAGCGGACATACGCATGGTGGGCAGATTTGCTTGCCCGGCGGGGTTCCGATCCTGCTTGAAGCCGATCTGCCGCGCGCTTTCGGCGCTGGCGCATGGCGCCATGCGGGCATGGCTGGCTATACCTCAGTCGGGGCGGGGTCTTCGATCGTTCCAGTGCGCTTTAACAATCGGCCGGAGATCACCCTACACCAACTTGTGCGCAGTGCGCGTTAGTAGGGCCGATCCCGTAAGCCGACGGCGTAGAAGAGACGCGACATCGCCAGCACTCCGACGGAGAACACCAAGACGATCGCGATTACGTCGCGAGGACCAAGCGGCAGGTAAACGCTACAGGCGACTGCGGGAAACAGCGATTCGGGAACCTGATCGAGGCCAAGCGACATGCTGCTCGCCTCGAGCGCCAATCGCCGTTTGACGAAGGAAGAGAGGCAATCGCCCGCCATGGCGAAAGCACCGGTGAGCGCACCCGCCTGCCAAGGGAGATCGATGAGGACTGCGGCGCAGGCCGTCAGAACGACAGCTGCGACGAGGCCGCGCCAAGTCTTGGAACGACCGAGTAGAGGATGACCGTCGCGCAACACAATCCCCCCATCGATCGGGCGTGCAAAGCGCGTTCCCAGCAGTCGCGCGAACAGGACCGGCGCCCCGTTAGCAGCGCTGATAAGGATTAGGCTCCGAAGAATTATTAGGGCGTGACCTGACTCCATTCTACCTCCCGCGACGGAACGCAATATGCCCGCCTGTGACCTCGGTAGGCCCCTCTGCGTTGTTTTTATCTGATTGGTGAGCCCCCCGATCTGCGGCGGTTCGGCGCTCGGGGTTTTAAGAGCCAATAACAGCGGGGCCTTTGTTCCGATCGCTATGGAGAGTTCAGCCGTACCAAGACGACGCAGTGGACGACAGCAATGCGTAGAGATCCTATGGGGCGAGTCGCGCCGCCTGATACGGTTCGGCTTTGGCACCGTGACAGGAGAACGGCCGATGCTCCAGGAGAATGAAGGAACAATATCGACGCAAGATCAGCCGACCCGCAGCGACATCTTCGTCTCAGTTGAAATGAGCCGATCAAAGTGTGTGGTTGGCATCCACACGCCGCTAGCTGACAAGATCGCGCTGCATACGATGGCCTGCGGCGACGTGGAAGCCCTGCTGGCGTTGATCGATCGAGCGCGGGCGAAGCTGGTCGTCAGCGGGTTTAATTCGCCGGCCGCGATGATCTGCTACGAAGCGGGATACGAAGGCTTCTGGCTCTACCGCCGTCTTATCGCGCTCGGTATCCGCGTCGTGGTGATCGATCCGGCAAGCCTGTTGGTCGATCGCCGTGCCAAGCGCGCCGTGTGAGGCAGCCAACCTGTGGCGCGGGTCAGTTCCTCGAGCGCTGCGCCCTTGTCGGTCGAGAGCATCCCGAGGATTCGATCGAGCTTCGAGCCGGCCCGGGGCGGGCTCCAGGATGGTTCGCTTGCGCCGACGAGGTCCTGATACGTTCGACTTTCCTGAGCCGCGTCCTCCTCTGGCATCGGAGCGTCGGAACGAGCACGTGATGCCCGACGTGCTGGCCGATCGCCGGGCGATGGCGCGCTCACAGTCGCGCCGACCGATTCCGATGCAATCTTTACGTGGGCCTCGACCGCATTCGCCCCGGCGGCAGTGAGCTTGAGCGCATATGCCTGTTCGGTCGCCTCGTCTCGACGCCAGATCGGCGCCCCAGTCTTTGCTTTGACTTCCTTGGCCAGCCCTGCTGCGGTTTACGAAACCAGCCCTCCAGCCGGCGGCGGAAATCCGAGTCGAAATTGCTGATTTTCGATGGAGAAGATCCCAAGTTCACGAGCGCATCGCCAAGAGCATCAGGGTTTGAATCCCCTCAGCTCCACCAAGCGACCACCTGATATTGAACGATTTTCTGTCTCTCTGGATATCCTCGACATATCCGGCGCTTGTGCACGGGGAGTGCACAAGGAGTCCCATAGAGACTGAGATTTTCGGCCTTGCGGCGGCGGCACCCGCCTCCGGTCTCTGGGTGCAAACTTCCGTTTCCGCGGAAAGTTGCCTAGCGTTTCGGAGAGACCGGTTCGGGTATGGCGGAGCCTGGTTCGATTTCGGGCCGGTCGTGGCAGCTTGTCGTCGGGTCTCAATCGGGGCGCTGAGGAGATCAAACTCGCGACATGCGGGACGCACGACTGCCGTCACAATCGCTGGCTGCCGGTCGACATGCCGCCAGCCGACGCGTCGAGCTTGCGCTCAATGGTTTGGCGCGATTCCAAGAGCCTGCCGCTGATCGGCCCAACTCGGCGGCATGTCCATCAGACGCGAAACGCCGAGGCCGCGTGGAAGGGTTCCGTCGACTGCCGCCTGGACGATGTCCGGAGCGAGGAAGGCGAGGGAAAGTCCCATGCGGGCCGATCGTTCACTGGTGCCTTCGCGGGCGGCGATCGCCTCAATGCCTTTGAGCTTGCCGGAAATCATTTCGTCGAGCCATCGTCGCCCCTTGGCGATGGCGGATAGGAGTTTCCTTCTCGCTTCAGCCCGGATCGGCCTCGCCCCGTTGGCCAATTCGCTCGACGGCTGGATCACCTCGCGCTTGCGTCGGAAGGCTTGCGGCGACCATGGGATCGAGATCACCTTGGCGGGGCGGTCAGAAACTTCGAGGAGCCGGATTTCGATCGACCGAGAACCAAGGGTGATTTTGTCGACAGCGGCGGCAAGTATCTCGGCGTCTTCGGCAGCGGCAGCGTCGGCGTCGCGGCCAGGACTCAGCAACTCGGCCGATGGCGAGCCGGGTAGCGTCTCAATTTGCTTAGCCAGCGGCAGGGCGCCGATGGCGTCGAGGATGAGTCGCTGACAGCTTCCGCCGCGACCCGCGGGAGCGATCCGGCTTCGTCCTTCCGACCCTGGTTCAGAACGGAAGAGACATAATAGCGGTAGCGCACCCCCTTCTTGATGGCGTAGGTCGGCGTCATCGGGTTGCCCCGATCATCGAACAGCTTGCCCATGAGCAGAGCGTTGGAGCTTTGACGCCGCAGGCGTCGCCCCTGACGATTTTCGGTCAGCTTGGTCTGAACCGCTTCGAACAGTCTGGGTCGATGATCGGCGCGTGCTCGCCGGGATAGCTCTTGTCCCGATGGTTGATCTCACCGACGTACATTCGGTTGCGCAGCATGTGGGCCAGCGGCCCATTGGTGAGAGCCCGGCCGCCGATTGCGCGCCCTGAGGAAAGTGTTCGCCTCCGGGTGACGATACCCCGCTCGCGCAAGTCCCGCTGCAACGCCGACAACGATCCAAGGTCGAGATAGCGCGAGAAGATCAATCGCACCGTCGCCGCTTCCTCATCATTGACGATCAGCTTGCGGTCCTTGACCTCGTAGCCCAAAGGGACCACGCCGCCGACCCAAAACCCCTTCTTCTTGGATGCGGCTCGTAGGCCGCTCGAACCGACGAGACCTTCAATTCCGCGTGCTCATCGGAGCCGGGCTTAGATGACCCGTTGGCAGCCGATTTGTCCGCCGCATCATCCGCCAATCGCTCCAGCATCCGAATGGTTTTCCGATCAAGGTCGCCGAACGCCTCGGCCTGAAGGCGATAGGCCATGACGCGTAAGAGAAGGCCGCGGGAGAGATGGGCCGGCGCGAGCCGGCCCCAATGGTTCCTCCAGCGAAGGCGCAGGTCGTCGAGAGAAAGACGCTCCAGCTCGACGAGTTCCGCTTCGAGGCCCGTGCCGATCGTATGGGTCTCGTCCGAGACGGGCGCCGCTGCCGGTTCTGCGTGAGGTCGCGGCGGAGTGCCTATCGGACCCGAGCGCAATGTCCTGCGCATGACGCTTTCACCCTTGCGCTGCGTTCGGGCCATCGACGATGACATAAGCGCCAGCGCGCTCGCCCTTCTCCTCGCGCCGTTCAATCCCAAAACCCCGCTTGCGCAGGCGTGTAAGCGCGGCGCGGGTGGTATGGGGAAGCCAGCCCATTGCGGCGGCCAGCTGGTCGATCGTCGCGCCGCGCTCGCGCCGCAGTAGGCTAACAACCGCCGCGAGTTTTGAGCCTTCACGCGGCGCGGCAATTGCGGTTGGCGGCGCAACGTCATCCGCGCTTGCGTCATGTTCCGGGATGTTCTTCGGGCTTTCACCGGGAGCGGTCGGCGAGATCTCGGCGGCAGCTTCAACGGCTACTGCTTCTTCGACCCTGATTGCCTTCAACCCAGCGGCGGTCAACTTCAGCGCGTAAGCCCGCCCAGTCGCTTCGTCGCGCCGCCAAACGTGGGAGCGCTGTCCTGCTTTGATCTCCTTGGCCAGTCCCACGGCGACCAACTTCGCTGCGGTCTTCTGGGCTGCGGCGCCCTTCAGACTTGGCGGAGCGCGATGTAGCGGTCCTTGCGCTGCGCGGCGGCGCTGAGCATCAGGAACTGCGTGTCGGTGAGTTTGATGGACATGGTTTTACCCTTCGTGTCTGGGAGCTCGGCCTATCCGGCCCCTCACCAGGACGAGCCCCGGATCGATGCGATCGACGGGGCGAAGGGGTGTCCGCCGGTCATTCTCGACCCCGCGGTCGTCCACATACACGCTCTGTTTCGAAGGGAACGCCAGTCCTTTCTGCACGGTCGCGCGCTTATTCCGCGGGCGAGGTAATCAAACTGCGTAGACCGCAATCAGATTGAACATTGTTCCAAAAGGTCTAGGACCAGTCCTTCGAGGAGACCCAGTTTATAGCGCGTCATTGGCAATGGCTTGGCGCCGTCCATCGCGGCACGGGCCGCGGCCGCGATCGTCGAAGGGGTGACGGCAGCGTCTTGCGCTGCCGACTCTGCTGTCGACAGTCTGAGCGGCATCGCGCTCGGGCTTGGCACAGAACGGGCAACCCTGGCGGGCGGCCGAAAGAAGCGCGAGACGTCGCCGAGTTAGCGCGCTCGCACGCGCCCAAGGCGATCGAGACGCTGACCGAGATCATGACCAACCCGGAACGGCCGGCAGCGGTCTGCTCTCAGAGAGAGAGCATCCCAGCTCGGTGGGCGGGAACAAGCGCCACTATTACCGAGTTGCATTTCCGATGAGTGAGATCTGTCCGCACTATGGCGGTGGTCAAATGACGGCCTTCGCATCGAGGTGTTCGAAACTGACTCGAAAGGATTTGAGCGATGACCCGCTCACGCCACTCTTTTGCGAGCGATAGCGGCTGGATCAAAGCTTGCGCCCCAGCCCGGCGTGATTGGAACAACCGCTTGGCCCTGTCCATCCAGCACGAGCCTCTGTCCGTAAAGCGGCTCGAACCAGGGCATGTATTCAAGGTAGAGCGCGTTCGGTAAGGCGGCGAGCAGAGGCAGGCTCACTTCCGGGAAGAGATGCGACGAGATCGGCGTGTTGAAAGCCTCGCACAACGCGCCGGCTTTGAGGAACTCGGTGGGCCCTCCCATCCGCTGAACATCCGGCATGAGGATGTCGGCCGCGCGGGCCTGCAACATGCTCAGAATACCGCGATGGGTGTGCACCGTCTCCCCACTGGCGATCGGTGTGTCGAGCGCCTTCGCAATGGCTGCCTCGCCCTCGTGATTGTGGCAGATCACTGGCTCCTCGAACCAGGTGAGGTTGAGGGGCTCCAGCATTCGGCCGAGGTGGATGGCCTCCGGCACGCTCAGCTGTTGATTGGCGTCGACCATCAGGCCGACGTCCGGGCCAATCGCCTCGCGCACGGCGCGGACACGGGCGACCATCGCCTCCGGCTTTCCTGGTGCAACGCGTGTCTTCATGGCCCGGAACCCTGCGGCGACGAAGTCCGCGGCTTCGCGCTGCAATTCGTCGATCGAGGAGGAGAGCCATAAGCCGCCGCTGGCATATAGCGGCACCTCCTGACGCACAGCACCGATGAGCCGGCTGACATTGAGTTCGGCCGCCTTGCCGCGCAGATCCCACAACGCCATGTCGATCCCGGCCATTGCCTGGATCGTCACGCCCTCATAACCAAGGAAATTCAGCTCCTTCCACGCCCGCGCGTTGACGCTGCCGCCGAGCGTTGGGTCGAGCCCCAAAACCAGCGGCTCCAGGCTGCGCACCATTTCGTACAGGACCTTCACGCGCAGCCCATTGATCGCGTGCACCAGTCCTTCGCCGACAAGTCCCTGGTCGGTTTCCAGAAAGCACAGGATGCAACTCGTCGAGTGAATGGCGAAGATGGCGCTTATGATGGGCGGTTTGATCGGCAGATCGACGACAACAGTGCGTAAGCGGGTGATCTTCATGGACTGTCCCCGTCAGGCGCGCAGAATGGTCGGCGCCGAGAGTGCATAGCGGCGAAGGATGTCGAGATCGGGATCGCGACCCAGGCCAGGGGCGTCGGGAACGGTGACACGCCCGCTCTTAGCTTCGACAAGATCGTGATAGGGACTCGCTTCCAGATCGACAAACAACCGCTCGAATGGTGCTGCCGGCGCCAATGCGGCCGCCAGATGCAGTGAAGCCAGAAAACCAGGTCCGAAATACGCGCAGTGCGGCACGAGCCGAACGCCGATTGCCTCCGCGACGGCGGTAATTTTCATGACTTCGGTGATGCCGCCGATCTTGGCCACGCTCGGCTGGATGATGTCGACGGCTCTGGCGTCCAGCATTGCCCGGACCTCGAACAGGCTCGACGCGTTCTCGCCGGCCGCGACCCGCACGCCGCCCTCGCGGCGGACACGGGCAAGACCCGCATGATCCTCCGGCGGCCAGACTGGCTCTTCCAACCACGCCAGATCGCAGTCCTGTAGCCGACGGGCCATGTCGATCGCGCTGTCGACGCTCCAGGGACAGTTGACGTCGAGCATCAGCGAAACGTTCGGCCCGAGGGCATCGCGTGCTGCCCTGGTCTGCGGCACATCGATCTCGTGCAGCTTCACGGCGCGGTAGCCTTGGTCGAGAGCACGCGCGCAGGCCTTGGCGACGTCAGCGGGGGCGCTGTAGCGCAGCAGGCTCGCATAGGCGGGGAGCGCGCCGAGCGGGGCGCCGCCGAGCAGCCGCCAGAGCGGCAGGTTCGCCGCTTTGCCCGCGATATCCCAGAGCGCGACGTCCAGGGCCGACAGCGCATAGACGTGCGGGCCGTTGCGGCCGAACAGGTGCAGGCGCTGGGCGAGGCGCGCCATCAGGCCGCGAATGTCGCGCGCGTCCTCGCCGAGCACGGCCGGAGCGAGCTGCGTATCGACGACGATGCGCGTCGCTGGGCAGCAGGCGTGACCGAAGCCTTCGCCCCAGCCATCGAGCCCCTGGTCGGTGACGACGCGCACCAGCAGCGTATCGAGGCTCGACCAGGCGACGCCGAGGAAGGCGGTCGGGGCCGCCCCGATGTCGCAGGGCACGCGGATCAGATGGGTCTCGATCGCAACGATCCTCATGGCGGCCTCAACGATGCAGGGCGGTGGGGACGTCGTGACCAAAATAGGCGCGCTCGAGCCGGTGCGGCAAGTCGGGCTTGGACGTCGGCGCGGCCAGCACGATGCGGCCGCGCGCCAGAGCATAGACCCGGTTGGCGAGCGCGAGCGCCTTCTCGATCAGCTGTTCGACCAGCAGCACAGAGGCTTCGGTCTCGCGTAGCCGCGCGGCGACGGAAAGCACGCGGTCGACGAGCAGTGGGGAAAGGCCGGCGGACGGCTCGTCGAGCATCAAGAGGCGCGGGCGGCGCACCAGGCCCTGCGCGACGGCGAGCATCTGCTGCTGTCCGCCGCTCAGCGCGCCGCCGCGGTCATGTCGCTTGGCGGCGATCTCGGGAAATAAGCCGAGCGCCTCGTCCATGCGCGCCGAGCGCTCGCCGCGCGGCAGATCGTAGGCGGCAAGTAGGAGGTTGTCGGTGACGGAGAGCTGCGTGAAGATGCGGTGGCCCTCGATCACGTGCGCGAGCCCGGCGCGCACCGCTGCGCGCGGGCCGGCATCGCACATGTTTCGCCCGCTGAACGTGACCGTGCCGGCGGTCGTCGGCAGCAGGCCGGAGACGGCGCGCAGCAGCGTCGTCTTGCCCGCGCCGTTGGGGCCGAGGAGTGCGACGATCTCGGCACGGCCGACACGGAGATCGACACCGTGCAGCACGCCGATCTTGCCGTAGCCGGCATGCAGGCCGGCGATGTCGAGCAGGGGATCGGCCGCCGAGGTAGGCACTGACGACCTCCCAGTGTACGCGGATCTCGGAGGGCGTTCCAGCGGCAAGTTTGCGGCCGAGATTCAGCACGGTGACGCGGCCGCAGATGTCGAAGATCAGGTCCGCGTGATGCTCGACAAGCAGGACGCCGCAGCCAAAGCGAACGCCACGCGCGCGCCGGGGTCTTTCCGCGCCCGTTACGTCTCGGCTCCAATGCGACGCCTGCTCAAGTCGCCCTGTCGAATATGTCTCCCTGGGTCTTCAGTCACTCTCAAGCCGCTCGCGCCGGCGGTCCCGCAGATGCCAGTTCAGCAACCTCCTCGTCACTGAATACGCGACTGCGGGTCAGAAAACGAACGCCCTCAGGCGCTTCAAGTGTGAACCCAGCGCCTCGTCCGGGAACAACGTCAATGATGAGTTGAGTATGTTGCCAGTATTCGAACTGTGCTGCGCCAATGTAGAATTCGCAGCTGGCGATTTCGCCGAGGAGGACGTCCTGCGCGCCAACGCGGAACTCGCCCGCTCTGAAGCACATGGGCGTTGAGCCATCGCAGCAGCCGCCAGACTGATGGAACATCAGCGGACCGTGCTGCGCCCTCAGACGAGCGATGAGTGCGGCGGCCTTTTCCGTGAGGAGAACCCTCGGGACCATAAATCTCTTCCTATCCGACGTGAGAGTGACAACGGGCGCGAACTGCGGTTCGCGCCCGTGCATTCGAAGAGGCTCAGAAGAAACCGAGCGCCTTGGTGGAATAGCTGACCAAGAGATTCTTGGTCTGCTGATAGTGATCGAGCATCATCAAGTGCGTCTCGCGACCGATGCCGGAGGCCTTGTACCCGCCGAACGCCGCATGCGCGGGATAGGCGTGGAAGCAATTGGTCCAGACGCGGCCGGCCTGGATCGCTCGGCCCATGCGATACGCCGTATTACCGTTGCGCGACCAGACGCCAGCGCCGAGGCCGTAGAGCGTGTCATTTGCAATCGAGAGCGCATCCGCCTCGTCCTTGAACTTCGTGACCGAAACGACCGGCCCGAAGATCTCTTCCTGGAAGACTCGCATCTTGTTGTTGCCGGCCAGAATCGTCGGCTCGACGTAGTAGCCGCCGGCCAACTCTCCCTCCAGGTGCGCCCGCTTGCCGCCGGTGAGCGCCTCGGCGCCTTCCTGCTTGCCGATGTCGAAGTAAGACAGGATCTTCTCGAGCTGGTCGGAGGAGGCCTGCGCGCCGATCATGGTGGTCATGTCGAGCGGATGGCCCTGCTTGATCTTCTTCACGCGGGCGACGGCGCGCTCCATGAACTTGTCATAGATCGATTCTTGCACCAGCGCCCGGCTCGGACAGGTGCAGACCTCGCCCTGATTGAGCGCGAACATCGCGAAGCCTTCGAGCGCCTTGTCGAAAAACTCGTCGTCCGCGTCCATCACGTCGGCAAAGAAAATGTTCGGCGATTTGCCGCCAAGCTCCAGCGTGACCGGGATGATGTTCTCGCTGGCGTATTGCATAATCAGCCGGCCCGTCGTCGTCTCGCCGGTGAAGGCGATCTTGGCGACGCGCTTGCTCTGGGCGAGCGGCTTGCCCGCTTCGAGGCCAAAGCCGTTGACGATGTTGAGTACGCCCGGCGGCAGGATGTCAGCGATGAGTTCGGCGAGCACGAGAATGCTGAGAGGGGTCTGTTCGGCTGGTTTCAACACGACGCAATTGCCGGCCGCGAGAGCAGGCGCGAGCTTCCACACCGCCATCAGCAGCGGGAAGTTCCAGGGAATGATCTGGCCGACGACGCCCAGCGGCTCATGGAAATGATAGGCGACGGTGTCGTGGTCGATCTCGGAAATTCCACCTTCCTGCGCGCGCACGACGCCGGCGTAATAGCGCCAATGGTCGACGCATAGTGGCAGGTCGGCATAGGTCGTCTCACGGATCGGCTTGCCGTTGTCGAGCGTCTCGACGAGCGCGAGCAGATCGAGGTTGGCCGCCATCTTGTCGGCGATCTTGTTGAGAAGAAGGGATCGGTCGGCGACCGGCGTCTTGCCCCAGTCGTCCTTTGCCTTGTGGGCGGCGTCGAGCGCGAGCTCGATGTCGGCCGCGGATGAACGCGCGACCTCACACAACTTCGCGCCGGTGATTGGGCTTGGATCGTCGAAATAGCGGCCTTCCACGGGAGCTACGAACTTTCCTCCAATGAAGTTGCCGTAGCTCGGCCGGATGACCACCTGCTTGGATATCGTGTCTAATGCTTGCTGGAACATATCGTTTCCTCCTGTTGTCGCCGCGCCTGAGGCGTCGTGCGTCTAAACTCAAATGCCGGCCCGCAGTCCCCGATCCTCCGGCGAAGCTTCGCCGGACATCTCGCGGATGGGCAAACCTGCCGTTCCCTTTGTCATCGTACTTCTCTGTTGCGCCTTCCGAAGGGCGAGGGTCCGGACCTAGGTCTGTGCGGTCTTCTGCACCGCTTCGATCTGCTTTTTCACTGGAGCGAAAGCGGCAGTGAACACGGCTGTGGTCAATTGGGCTATGTGGCGGCTATCGCTGACAGCGGCTTCGACGCCGTCCTTGATCAGCTTCTGCTGCAATTCTATGAACTCCGCCGGGTTCTTCACGGCGGAAAGCGCCTGTAACGCAGCGGTCAGATTCTTGACGTTCTTTGTCGCCAATTCCTGATACGCCTTGGTCAACTCCTGAACAGCTGCTCTCGAGGCGTTGCCGCTTTCGGTTAGAGCCTCGCTGCTGCCCTTCATGATCGTCTCTGCGGCCTGGCTGCTCTTGGCTAGCGCGTCGGTATTGGTTTTGGCGATGTTCTCAACGGTCGGGTTGGCCATGGCTGGATATCCTTCAAGAATGAGGGCCGGTTTCGACCCTCGACGGTAACCTGCGGCCAAATGGCCGCAAGACTCGGAAATTACCTACTCCCGATACGCGACGCCGGGAGAAGGCGTTTTGGCGATGCTCAGCGAGGCAAGAGATCTTGGTCGCGTCGCCGCCGTCGACATATTTGGCCTCGCAAGTCGATGCTGTCTTCAAACTACGCCTTCACCCGCACATAGTCGCCCGGCGCGTCGCCAATAGCCTTGAGCATGCCTTCGCCCGGCTTTCGGGCGGGGACTGTCTCGGGTGCCTGCTTAGTGACCCATTGCGCCCCGTCGGGCCACCAGGAGCCCGGCGTCTCCTTGGCCGCCGCGACCCAGGATGCGAAATCACCCTTGGGCGGGCCGTCGCTCCAGAACTGATCCTTTGGCTTGGCCGGAGGATTGACGACGCCCGCGATATGGCCCGAGCCCGCCATCACGTAGCGCACTGGACCGCCGAAACACTTCGCTCCGGTGAACACTGACTGCGCCGGCGCGATATGGTCCTCGCGCGACGCAAGCTCGTAGACAGGGATCGTCACCTTGGTGAGGTCGAGACTCTTGAGGCCATCCTCAATGGAGCGCCAAGGCGCGTAGTCATGCAATTCGCAAAGGTCGATGACCAGACGCGCGGCACGCTAATAAGGGCATTCGAGAAGCGAGAGCGAATCATGGTGACCGGCGACCTCGTGCGCGAGGGGAAACGGTTTCGACTCGAAAGTCCGCATGACGACCTCCACATCGAAGCTGACACCGATCTAGATTGAGCGTTCTAACGCACTCACTTGCGATCCGCCTTGGCCAACCGCAGGATGACATCGCTGTATCTCTCGCTCGGGTCTGGGCCTTTTGACGTCGGACTGCGGAAGTCCGGCCACAAGGCCCTACCGGGCGGCGGAAGGATGTTCGAAGGGAGCCGCTCTGCCGTCGCCGGGCGGGGTTCGCGGAGAGGTCAAAACCGGGAAATTCAGCGATGTTCCCGTGCAGACCGTCGCCAAAGCCAGCCAACGCCAGCGTGTCCTGCGCGAAGTTCGACAGACGGCCTGTCCGCTTCCCGCCTCCGTCGGCTGACAGCCCCGCAAATCGGGCGGCGTTTGGCCAGAAAACGGCCGCGACGGATTCGGCCGCAGGGTATCGGGGAAATTTCACGCCTTCCCGACCTGCTTGCCCCGTCCCGCCCGACAAGGTTCGCCCGACTGCATATCCGCCTTGCGCCCATGTCTGCGCCGCGCGAATAGGAGGGAAGAGTGCGTCGAGTTTTAGCCGTTCTAATTGGAGTAATTGTAAGTTGCCTCTCCGTAAACGAAGGGCTTGCAGTTGTGCGGAAGATGGAATGTCGGGAGTGAGTAGATAAGGATTACCGTGGTCTTTACACTTTTACTTTCGACACCGGACAAGAGCTACTTTCGGTTGCCTATAAACCGGAGGGAAAATATCCGCTGGACGGACAGAAAATCGAAAAGTGGATATTGATTTGGCAGAAGGATTTGAATGCAGTGTTCTATGGGATTGCAGCCGATGATTGGACGGGTCCTGTGCGAATGTTGAGCTTGCATTTTGGTGACGTACAAATGTTTTCTCATGCATTGGGCAGCAAGATGGAAGAAGACACTTTGGTGAGTAAAATTGAGCGTCGTTGTCGTCGTTTGGATTGAGTGTTATGCGCTTCACGCCCTGATCGGAATGACGTTCGACGCGGCAGCGTTGCAGACGTAGCGGCTCCACATTTCCATCAGAGGTCTGCGCCTCAGCAACTCAGTTATCGTGGCGGTCGTCATCCGGCTACCGAATGGCCTGCGGCAGAAGTTGAAGACGTAGCCCTGAAATTCGATAGCGCATCCTGCGAATTGAAGGATCTATTTGACACATTGTGGCCGTCGGGCTGATGAGTTCGGCTCGAAGCACGCCATAGCGACCTACCCAACGCGCCTAATCACGTTCGCGACGGTCCGAGCCTCCCACCGGCCCCCGCGCGCCGTGGCAATGCCCCGCCCGTTCAAGGCGGCGCCCGCGGTCGTGCAGGTGGTCGATACCGAGATCGAGGGTTGCTGCGCGGTAGGACCGCAAATCGACTGGATGGTCTCCACTATATGGATCGGAAGGATCGATGATTGCGCTACTCAGTTTGAGAAATGCGGGCTAAGCACGTTCGCGACGGTCTGAGCCTCCCACCGGCCCCCGCGCGCCGTGGCAATGCCCCGCCCGTTCAAGGCGGCGCCCGCGGTCGTGCAGGTGGTCGATACCGAGATCGAGGGTTGCTGCGCGGTAGGACCGCAAATCGACTGGATGGTCTCCACTATATGGATCGGAAGGATCGATGATGCGGCGTCCGTTTCAGGCACTTGCCATCCTCAATAGCGAAACCGCTCGTCGCCGCAGATCAGGGTCGCGGACTATGCGCGTAGTAGCCGCCGCCCAGGAGAATAGAGGAGGCCCGCGGACTTCATGGCTTCCGCGTCGCGCACCGCGTCGCTCAGCCCGCTAGCACCATTCTGAATCTTGCCGACGACCTTGTCGGCCTCACCGTCGCTCTGCAACTTGGCGTCGCCGATGGCCACTTTCGCGGCGCCTTTGATTTCCTCGATCGAACCGGCGACTCTGTTCTCATCCATGACTAGCTCTCCTTGCGTATTGCGAAAACGACGTGACGGCGCTTGGATCTAAGCCATTTGCGTCTTCCGGCTTCGTCGGCCGCTCTGACCCGGCAAATCCGGGACGCTAGTATTTGTCATGAGCGACGGAAAGCCTGCATTGCCGGTCTTGAACCTGACCGTCGTCTATCGCCCGACGAACAGCATTAAGCCGGAACCGCGAAACGCGCGAACGCATTCGAAGAAACAGGTCGCCGAAATCGCCGCTTCCATTCGCCAGTTTGGATTCGCCAATCCGCTGCTCATCGATATTGATGGCGTCCTAATCGCCGGGCATGGCCGGCTGCTGGCGGCCAAGTCGATTGGCCTCGACTCGGCGCCGACGATAACGCTCCCACATCTCGACGAAGCACAAAGACGCGCGTTGCGTCTGGCCGACAATAAGATTGCGCTCAACGCAGGCTGGGATGTGGACCTCCTAAAATTGGAGCTTAAGGAGCTTGCCGACCTCGAGATCGGTTTCGATCTTTCGGTCACGGGATTTTCGACCGGCGAGATCGATGTGCTGCTGGCCTCAAAGGGAGATCCGAACGACGAGACGATTCCCGCCGTTCCAGCCCAGCCCCGCACCCGTCTCGGCGATATCTGGACTTGTGGCCAGCATCGCGTTGGTTGCGGCGATGGTCGCGACCTCGACTTCCTTCGCAAGGTCATTGCCGACGATGCTGTGATCGATGCGGCCTTCCTGGATCCGCCCTACAACGTCCGGATTAGCGGCCACGCGAACTCGAGAGGGCGGCATCGCGAGTTCGCTATGGCTTCCGGAGAGATGACGGCCGAAGCGTTCCGAGTTTTTCTTTCCGAAGCCCTCGGCGCTTGCGCTCGCGTCTCGCGCGATGGCGCCGTCCACTTCGTTTGCATGGATTGGCGGCACATGGACGACGTCGCCGCCGTCGGCAAGCGGGTCTATGGCGACCTCCTCAATCTCTGCTTCTGGAACAAGTCGAACGCTGGGATGGGCTCGCTCTACCGTTCGAAGCACGAACTGATTTTCGTCTATCGCGTCGGCGCAGCGCCGCATTTCAACATGGTCGAGCTCGGGAAGCACGGCCGAAATCGCACCAATGTCTGGGACTACGCCTCGGTGAACTCCTTTGTTGGCAGCCGCCGCGAAGATTTGATTTTGCACCCGACGGTCAAGCCGACTGCGCTTGTCGGGGACGCCCTGCAGGACGTCACGAAGCGCGGCGATCTTGTCCTCGATATCTTCCTCGGCTCTGGCACAACGCTGATTGCTTGCGAGCGCAGCCGGCGACGCTTTCGAGGGGTCGACATCGACCCAGCTTATGTCGACGTTGCAATCGAACGCTGGGAGATGATCACCGGCGAGGAAGCGCGGCAGGAGTCCGCGAACGGGATATGACGAAGCGCCCTATTCCGGGCGCTCGCTCGGCGTCAACGCGTTTCAAGAGGGGGCAGAGCGGCAATCCGAAGGGGCGTCCGCGCAAACCCAAACCGCCAGCGCCGTCGCCGTTCGCGATTCTCGACGAAATGCTCACGGTTCATGAGGCGGAGAGCGTCAGCGAGCTGCCGCTCGAGGACGCCATGCTGATCAAGACCTATCAGCGCGCGATCACTGGCGGCCGTCGCGCCGGAAAGAAAATCGTCAAGATGATCCTCGAGCGCGAGAAACTCCGATTCAAGAGCCGTGCGCTTCGACCGCCGCGAATCAAGAGTCGACACGAACAGGTAGACCCTGAGAATGCGCTGGATGCGCTGGAAATCCTGGGCATTGCTTCAAGGACGGCGGGTGCGAATGCAGGTGATAGCCGAAACGCACATTTGCGCCTCGAACGCTGGGCGGTGGAGGCGGCCCTGAGGCGTCGAAGCTTCGAAGAACTGTCAAGTTCGGACCTGCACCTCATCCGGGGATGCACTCTTGATGGCGACGCCGTGAAATGGCCGAGGAGCTCTCTTCACCATGCCTGAGGGCGACGATGTCGTCGGCTACAAGAGTCCCCCGCGGTCGACGCGCTATCCCGCTGGCGTTAGCGGCAACCCGAAAGGTCGGCCTAAACGCAAAGACAAAGGCTTGCCCTACGCAAGGATCCTAGACCGCAAGGTTACGATCAAGGACGGCCTCGGGGCGCGCCCAGTGACAGCTGAAGAGGCCTTCCTTCTCTACCTCCGGAAGAAGGCGTTGGACGGTAACGAAGTGGCGCAGGAACGACTGGAGGAGATCCAGGCCTTTCGGCGCAAGCACGACCCCGACCTCGATCCCAGGGACGATCTAACAATTGTTAGGAGCATCGTTTCGCCCGACAATCCCAACCATGCGCTTCGATTACTAAAAATGGCGGAGAAGCTCTATCCCTTCCAACCTCACGCCCAAATCAAGCTCGAGCCATGGCTTGTCCAGCGCGCGCTCGACAGGCTTGGCGACCGGCGGCTAAATGCAAAGCAGCAGGCAACTGTCGTCGCCGCGACGCGGACGCCTGGAAAGGTCCGATGGCCGGACTGGTGGGAAACATAGCGTTGGGCGGAAGCAAGCGCCGGTGCGACCGCCGGGCTTCTCTATTCCGCCTTGCAGAGCCGGGCGCGGCGCCGCCCTCCGGTGAGCGGCCGCCTGCGCCGCGGAGATCAGAGGTTCGAATCCCCTCAGCTCCACCAGGAATAATAAGTGAATAGGGCTATGCACTTGACTCAAGTGGCCCAAGCTGTTGTGGTTCGGCCGTGGCTGATTATCCCCGCACGGTGCTGGAGTTTCGCGCTTGGTTCGTAGACGAAGCAGCGTGCCTTGACTATGTCGCGCGGCTGCGGTGGCCGGAAGGCTTCCGCTGTCCGATATGCGGCACGGCGGATCATTGGGTGACGGCGCGAGGCTTGCGTCACTGCCGTCGGTGCGACCGACAGACGTCGGCGACGGCGGGAAGCCTGTTCGCGGACACCCATTTGCCCTTGCGCGTGTGGTTCGAAGCGCTCTGGCACGTGACCAGCCAGAAAGGCGGGACCAGCGCTCTGGGCCTGCAGCGGGTGTTGGGGCTGGGGAGCTACCGCACGGCGTGGACATTGCTGCACAAATTGCGTCGGGCGATGGTTCGTCTCGGTCGTGAGCGGCTGCAAGGCATGGTCGAAGTCGACGAGATTTTCATCGGCGGCCCGAAACCGGGCAAGCGTGGGCGCGGAGCGCAAGGCAAGGTATTGGTGGTGGTCGCAGCTCAACAGGCGGCCAAGGGGATCGGTCGCATCCGGCTGGCGCGCGTGCCCGACGCTTCAGCCAAGAGCCTGGAGGCGGCGATCACCGCCTCGGTTGAGCCTGGCAGCCAAGTGCGCACGGACGACTGGAGGGGTTACAACGGACTCGACCGGCTGGGCTATCGCCGCGAAATCGCCCGCGCCAGCGCGGACGTGGGCGAAAACCTGTTGCCGCTGGCCAACCGCGTCGCGTCGCTGCTGAAGCGATGGCTGCTCGGGACGCACCAGGGAGCCGTCAGTGTCACACACATCGACTATTACCTGGATGAGTACACCTTCCGCTTCAATCGCCGAACATCGGGATCGCGCGGACTGCTGTTCCTGAGGTTGATGCAGCAAGCCGTCGATCTCGGTCCGCTCCCCGCGAAAGAAATCCGAGGCGGCAGATCCCCTGTCCCCGGCACAACCAGTTGATCGAACTTGAGTCAAGTGCATAGCCATATAAGTGAATTAAATAATCTTCATTGTCGTAGACTTAGATAGATCAGACAGGCCGTGCGTACCCCTTCTGCGCCCAAAAAACGCCGGGGCCACCGCAGGGGTTGGCGTAGCAGTCGTAAGCCGAACCAATCGGCTTTGCTGAGTTCCGAGGCGATATGCACCGTGGCATTACTCACTCACGGCGGGCGCGTCACCGGGCAAACGAGATCCGTCATCTTGGGCCTCCGAGGCTGGATGGTTGGCAATCCAATCTTAACCTCTCGACCCCGCCGCCCCATAGGGTCTGAGGCGCCGCGAAGAGGCCTCGAAGAGCCTGCCCTGAGCGGAAGCGAAGGGACGATCCAGTTGGCGCAGGCGGCATCGCGAGCGCCAGCATCCTTCGAGGTCCTTTGCTTCGCAAGGGGCGCCTCAGCATGAGGTCCATGACTTTTAAAACAGACACTCACATCCGCGTGCGCACGCGCCAGAGCTCTGGAAAGAGTTCGATTTCCAGCATGCGCTTGAGGTAGCCGACGCCCGAAGTGCCGCCCGTTCCGCGCTTGAGGCCGATGATGCGCTCGACCGTCGTGACATGGTTGAAGCGCCAGCGCCGGAGATAGTCCTCGAAGTCGACAAGCTTTTCCGCGAGCTCGTAAAGGTCCCAGTGGTGGCCGGGATCGCGGTAGACCTCGGCCCAGGCGCTTGTCAGCGCCTCGCATTCGACGTGCGGCTCGGCCGCCTCGGCGCGCCGCGCGGCGTCGCCCACGTCGAGCCCCCGCCGGCGCAACAACAGGATCGCCTCCTGATAGAGGCTCGGCTCGGCCAGGATCGCGTTGAGTTCCGCGACGATCTCCGGGCGATGCTCGTGCGGCCTCAGCATCGCGAGGTTGCGATTGCCGGCGAGGAACTCGATCGCACGATATTGCCAGGACTGGAATCCCGAGGACTGGCCCAGCCGGTCGCGAAACTCGGAATAGTCGCTTGGCGTCATCGTGCGCAGGACGTCCCACGCGCTGTTGAGCTGCTCGAAGATCCGCGCGACGCGGGCGAGCAGCTTGAAGGCCGGCTGGACGTCGTCTGCGCGGATGAGCGTGGAAGCCGCGCGTATCTCGCGGATGGCGAGCTTCATCCACAATTCGCTCGTCTGATGCTGGATGATGAACAGAAGTTCGTCATGCGCATCGGTCAGCGGCGTTTGCACGCCGAGCAGTTCGGAGAGCTTGAGGTAGTCGCCATACGACATCCTTGAGCCGAAATCGCTCTCGGCGTCCTCGATCTCGCTCATGTCACCTTGTTCCGCGCATGGTGCTCGGGTCCCGGGTCCCTTCGCAAACCGCGAGTTTGTTCGTGCTGCGGGATCGCCTGGTTGGCGGCGAGAACGCTGTGGTTGATGTGATGGTCGTCGATCGCGATTGCTGCCCGAGCCGCCAGATGCGTCCCAATCAGCGGAGGTTTCGGGTCCGCGGATCGGCGGCTCAGGGATTGCGTGTTCGCACGCTATTTTAGTAATCTTCTTTCTTGCCGCTGACGTGGCCTCAAGACTTCTCCTGCGCTAACTTGGGAAGACAGATCGATCTGCGGCGCCGATCAGGCCGCCGAGCGACGTAAAGTGGAGGCGGAGGTCGATAATGGAACCAACAAAGATGACAGAGGATCCGATTCAATTAGCACAAGTACTGAAGTCTTTTGCGGAACTGAGAGATAACAAATCGATAACAGATGAAGATTATGACCGATTGAAGGCTAGCGTTATTGAAGCTGTGGAGCAGCAATTAAACCGACTGGTTCGTGTGTCGCCGGACGTGCAAAAAGAACCGCCACCGCACTTAATCCAGCAATCGCAACCAAACGGGATAGACGAGTTCGCCGGTGATCTTCACCGGTATATTGTAGAAAAGCTCGCTCACGAATACCCAATTGGGGAAAACCCATCTGAGGAAAAGCTTGAAGCGTATTTGATCGAAGCTGCCGCTAAGTTGATCGCAAGTAAAGCGCTCAACTCAAGCGATATGTCCCCGATGACAAAGGTGATCGAAACTGTTGTTCGAAAAAATCATGCGGAGAGCCTGGTAACGCTGGTGCAAGCGTTGAACCAGCTAAATGCCATCCGCAATGAGGTTCGACGTAGCGCCGATAGCAGTTCACTTGCCAAAGCAATCACCGGCATAGCCAGCGATAGTGCAGAGAATACCGTTAAATTGGAGGCAGGCGCCCCGAAGGACTCGCCAACGGAGACAAATGACGGACCAAAACGAAGAGCTCGATGGTGGGGGTCGGTTTTGGTCGATGTCGATGGAGCATTCATGGGTGCATCTGCCGCTGCGGGGATACTGGCAATTCCTGGCGTTTCAATCCCATACGTGTCAATCGGCTCACAAAACTGACCCCCCGCATTGCCTCATCTGCAAATGTTACCAGACCGGAGGCAAGGGAACGTTGTCTTTCGCTGTAGAGGCTTGCTTGAGAAGAGGGCCTGTGGGCGGCTCGGGCTATGAAGGGCCCGACCCGCCCACAGGCCCGGGCATGTTGATGCTTAGCCCAGTGCTGACGAGAAGTTTCTCTGCCGCTCTTGTCCGGAGCGCCTGCAACAGCCGCTGCACAATCGAATGCTGCTTGGGGCCGAACGTCTGAGGATCGCGCTCGGCCAGACGGCCGACGATCGCGAGCGCGGTCAGCTGAGGCTCGGCGGCCAGCCAGGTCTCGATCGTGGCCAGATGCCGATCAAGCTTGGACGGCATGCGAACCCGCTTCGTGTAACGCCGCTTCGGCTTGCGGTGAGTCGCGCGCGGCTCGGCGGCCTCGGTCGCCTTACCGAGTGCCTTCGCAAGTTGCCAGCGTCGGGCAATGGTGAGGCCGCCGGCAGTGTCAACGCGCCGTTGACACCCCGACGGTCGACGCGGTTGCCCAGTTCCTCCTGCGCGGCTCGGATCTCGGCCAGCAGCATTACCGGATCAAGGGTCCGGTATTGCTCGCGTAGCCTCCGCTTCACGGCCTTTGGGACCTCTTGATGCGCCAGTGCCCGCTCGTAAGGCGTCGACGGATCATGATAACGCTTGATCACCTTGGCGCCTTCCCGTCGCTTCTCGGCCAGCTTGAACGATGGCTGGAAGAAGTTCACGTAGAGCCGTGCCGCCGCATAGAGGCAGGCCATCACACGGGCAGTCTCGACGCCGTCGAACCGGCCGTATCCGATCAGAGGCCGGACTACTGCGCCATTCTTCTGCTCGACGAAGGCCTGGTCGTTCTTCTTGTAGGCGCGCGATCGGGTGACCTCGAGCTTCTGGTTGCGGCACCACGGTACGACGACCTCGTTCATGAAGGCGCTGTCGTTGTCGAAGTCGACGCCGCGCAACAGCCAAGGGAACAAGCTCTGTGCGCGTTTGATCGCCTCGACAACGAGGCTGCCGTCGCGGGTGACAAGCGGCATGCACTCGGTCCAGCCCGTGGCAACATCCACCATCGTGAGGGTCTGGATGAACGAGCCCGCGACCGATGTGCCCCCGTGGGCGACCATGTCGACCTCGCAAAAACCAGGCGGCGGCTCCTTCCAGTCATTGAATGTCCGGATCGGCACTTCGCGACGGATCGCCGAATAGAAGCCCATGCGGCGACGACGGCCGCCGGCCGCCACGAGCTTCGTCGGACCGAGCATTCGGTCAATCGTCGCAGCACTGATCGCGAAAACTCGTTCTCGATCGCCCGCGTCGAGTTTCAGCCGGCCATGCCGCTCAAGCGCTGGCGCCAAAGCTGGGATCATCACTACGAGCCGCTTACTGCATACCCGATCCGACGCTTCCCACAGCGCCGTCACCGCGTCTTTGATCGTTGCATCGTACTTGCGCCTGCCAGAGGTCCGTTCCTCCGGCCCGGCCGGCTTCCCCGTCCCGTGTCGCCCAAGCGCGCGCACCGCATGCTTGCGATGCCAGCCCATTGTGGCGCAAAGCTCATCGAGAATGCGCCCCTTCTCACGCCGTCCCGCCGCGCCGTAGCGCTCCGCCACCGCCCACACCACCTCGCGCCGTGCGCCCATGCTGATCTGTCTCGCCATCGGCGCCACCGGCCTGATTCGGTGACGCTGCCCCAGTCATTGGCGAGAACTTATTCAGTAACATTCTTGATGAGGCAATGCGGGGTCAAAATTGCACGCCGAAACCCACCCATCCGTGGCAGTGCTTGGTACTGTTGGACCTGCCGCTGCCGTCATACCCGTTCTTGGAGCTCTAATCGGGGCCGGCATGCGGTCAGGGGCTGAATTGGCGCGAACACGTCCTATACTTGAGACTAGCAAGACGCCGCGCTCGGGTACGATTGCGTCAAGGCCGGCCCGAACGTGATTAAGGGCCCATCCATCCAAAGGCCTCGCGGCTGTCGTGGACCAGCGCCACGAATTTTTCGCGAGAGCCAATTTGCGGAGCGGGCAGGAACCGATCCGCAAGCAGCGCGCCAACTCCGAGCGCGACGCTAGTCGCCGTACCGATACCAGTGCCCGGGACCAGAACGTCGACGAGAGGAGCCGTCGTCGCGGCCGCTATCAGCGCTGTCCGCCGCCGTTCGCTCGCCAATTTCTTACGCGCGATCTCGTTGTAGACCTTGAGGCACCGATTCATCTCGCTGCGAGCCCTCTCGCCACTGACGTTCTTGGCAATGAGTTTCCGGCGCCACTCATGGAACTCACGACGGCTGGCGCGGAACTCGTCATGCTGACTCAGATCGATTGCCGTATCGAGGTATTTTTCGCCGGTTATGTTGCTCTCCTCCTCGGGCACAACAAAGTCCCACCGGAAGAGCAGGGCTGTTTTATCGATCGTTTCTGCGATGGGCGCCGCGACGTCGATTTTTACTTCTTCGGAGAACTTTGCATAGGTTCCGTACCCGACAACGACATCGATATCAGCGGCGGGGTCGATGTCCAGCTCCCTTATGGTCTTGAGCAGGGCCTCATCGGTCGAATCGTTGCGGGGATCCTCGACAAAGTGGTTTATCTTATTGACGAGGACAAAGCGTGTGAGCCATTTGGCAGCCGAGTCCTTGCTCGAGCGAATGTTGTCGAAATCGAATGCGCTCCCTTGCGCCATCGCGGCGCGAAGGCACGCGCGGTCCGCGGGGGACAGGGCTCCATACTGGTTCTGCCACTTCGCCCTTAGCTCTTCGCCCCAGGTGACGGGCACCGCGAGCTTTCCGAGCTTTTTGATGATCCTGCCGAGTTCGTCAGGCCGCCACCCTGCTTCGACCCACTCCCGATACTGATCCGCGTCGTCCTTGTGAGGCTGCGGAATCACCAGCCGGTCGAAAAGCAGGATTTCGGCGATGAACGCTCCTGGACGAAGGTGATCATCGACTGCAAACGTTCCCCACAACTCGTCTGTCGCTGACATGGTACGCTCCTCCACACTTTTGACGCCCGTGCAAGGATGCAGAGGCATGGGCGCCTGTTTCTGCAACTTCGCTTGACCCGGCCTATAAATGATCATTGCAAGTGCGTTATTAACACTTTTAATTAGGTAAATATTTATGCAACGGCAGGGATGGGCTCCGGACTCGTTTTTCGGTCCGAAAGAGAATTTGCAAACGGCTGCGCCGGCCCAAGCCCGGAGACGGCTTTAGATCCTCGAGGCGAGCCCTTCGTAACCACGTCCGCTCGTATAGCACAAACGAAGCCAGTGTTAAAAAATTTCTAAGTGCCGCCCGCGCAAGTGCGACGCGATCCGGTGATGCGGACCGTCGAAAAGGCCGCTTTTGCGCGAGCGCGCGAGCGCACAAGGCAGAAGGATGGGCGTGCGGTGTTTCGACACGCTTTTCACCGCCGTCGGACGATTTGCGCCATCAGGGGGGGCCCTTTCCACCCTGCGGGACATGACCTCCAGGCGCATACCAGTAAGTGCTGGCACTGTCATCGAAAACCACCGTTAGTCTGGAGTCTTTGGGAATCATAGCGGAGATGTTTGGCGTCGCCCTGAGCTTCGCGTATTCATCACTGGCGTCGCACGCTTGGCAGGGGGGTATCGGAATAAGCAGAGTTGCCTTCTTGATCCCTTGTTCTCTCATAATGTCGCCCGCGTGGCCCTCGACGTGCGTTTGCGTGTAAGAAGTGTATCCGCTGCCCTTGCCCTTAAGGACTCTCATGAATTCCGGCTGCTGGACCACCATGCTCACCGGCTGTTACCGGATATTGCGCGCCGGTTTCATCATCAATTAGAATGCCGATGAGATTCGTGTCAGCTTCGGTAAATCCTGGTTGCTTGCGCAACTGCGCCAGTTGCTCTTTCTCGCTGGCTGTCAGGCCTTCTTCTCTCAATGCTTTTGCTTGGGGTGGCGCCACGTCTTCACCACCTTGCGGCGCGCCTGGTTTCGCCGTTGCTCCCGGTGCAGGACCTTCCTGTTCAATTTCGCCTTGTTGTCCCGCTGTGGGCTTGCCTTGCGATGCGCCGGCCGCGGCTGGCGTTGAAGCGGGTGCACCCTCCTCTGATTCTACGAACTGCGGGGGTCCTGCAGTCTTAACCTTGATTTGCTGCGTGTTAACGTCCTGCTCCTCAGGAGGAAGCAGTCTAACAGGAACGTTCGCCGGTCGTGCTGGTCCATTCGCCACTGAGATGTTGACGTGTAGGATATAAACCTCTGCTAGAATTGGGGCGCATTGAAGAGGATCGGCAGCACAAGCTTTCAAAAGCCCGACCACGTCCCCTTCGCAGGCGAGTAACATTCCTGCGGCGAATAGCCCGATTTCGTTGACGACAATCGCATTACCTAGGCCGAAGGCACTGTAGGCATATAAGGAGGCACTTAAGGTCGCCTCCGAGGCGACGACAGCAACGCCTTCTACAGCCGCTATGACCACCGGCGCGGCTGCGATGGCCGCTGCTATACCCACCCCTGCGGCAGCCACCAAGAAAGCCCCGATTAAGATCTTTTCGCCCGTCGTGAGCGGCTCTTTCGGCGGGTTCTTGCATTCATCCTCGGTCGGCGTGATATCCGGTCCGGTATACTGGGTTCCCTCCTTTTCTTTGCACTGCTGATTGTAGCCTTGAATGTCGTCGGTAGAAGGCAGTCCACCGTCGCGGCTGGATGGGCAGCCGCCTAAGCGCACGACGCACGCGACCTGCCGATCCCGAGACGCTGGATCTTCCGGGGTCGCAGCCGCAGGTGCGCCGCCGGCGCCGGGCGCGGCCCCCTGACCGTCGGCTGGTTGCGAGGCGTCGGTTGGGGGCGCCGGCGCTACGGCCGGACCAGGCGCGCTGCCTTCCGCATACCCCGCATTGTAATCAGCGATGGCGTCTTCGTTCAGGGGCGCCGCCGGTTGCGAGGGTAGGCCGTTCTTGGCGTCGTCGTAACCTTGCTTATAAGCAAAGGAATTGGGATCGAAACCTTGTTGAGCCTGCGCCGGCGCAGCAGGCGCCGGCGCGGCGCCTCCGTCCGCCTGGGCGGGCTGAGGGTCGGTTTGCTGGACCGGTTGCGAGACGTCTGGTGAGGGCTGGGGCGCGGCGGGCGCAGGTGCCGGCGAGGGGGTCGTTTGCGCTGGGGCCACAGTCCCACCGCACTCTCCCCTGACGGCTGCTGCTGGATGAACTCGCTGTGGCCTTTCGCATAACCCGCATTGTAATCGTCGAGGGCGGCTTGGTCCCACACCAACGCCGGTTGCGCTTCCTTGCCGGCCAAACCGTCCTGATATCCCTGCTTATAAAAGTCTGAATCGACGTCGCGTTGAATGATGGCCGCCTCGGGAAATGCGCCGCCCGGATTTAGAGCGCGCTGCTGGACGACATGCGTCAACTCATGCGCCAGCAAGCGTCGCCCAGAAGACGTGGCGGGGCTAAAGCGCCCAGCCGCGAACGCAATGTTCGAGCCGGCCGTGTAAGCGGACGCCCCGATTGATCTCGCCGACTCGGCGGCTCGGCCGTCCGTATGCACGCGGACGCCCGAGAAGTCGTGCGCGAAGCGCGGCTCGAAATAGGCGCGGGAGGTCGCGTCAAGCGGCCGTCCGGGCGAGCGCAGGACGGTATGCACGATCGCGGGCGGCTCGCTGGTTTGCGGCAGTGACCCGCTGGCCGGCTTCATCTGCAGCTTTTCTTCGTCCTCGTCCTCCTTCTCGCAGGCCTCGCATTTGCGAGAAATCTGCAGCGGCGCCACGCCGATAGACAAAGCCGGGTCCGGCATCCGCATCACGTGGTCGGCGACGGCACCCGCCTCGCGCTCGAGCGGATCGTCGACTGCGCCGACAACGAGCTTCGCCTGGATCGGCAGTGTGCCGAAGCTGAACGACGGGCCAGCCGTCGCGCTTTTCGATGTCCGCAGCGCCTGTTCTCGCCGTTCCGCCTCGGGCGCGCGCGGCGGCGCGAACCCACGCGATGCCAGCAAACCGGTCGCCTGGTTCGTCCTCGTCGTCGGCCCTGCGGGCCGGGCTACGGTCGCCGCCTTCCCCATGACGAGATCACTCCTCGAGTTTGCGCGTCATCGGCCGCTCCAGCTTTGCGTACTCGCTCCGCGCGACGACCATGATTTCGGCCATGCGGAGCGGTCGACCCGCCTCGGCCGCTAGAATCGCCGCATTGACCGCGATATTGCAGATATTCCCTCCCGCGACATTGAGGCGCGCCAGCTTCTGGATGTCGAGCCCGGCGTGACTTTGAATTCTGCGCGATACAGCCGACGGATTGCCCATACAGAGAAGTTACCGGCCACAAGTCACCACCACGGCGGCCTAATCAAACTATTCATTTTCATATGGATTTGACTCCCAAAAACTCTTAACCAATCGTGCCCTCTCTTGTCTAGTCATATCCTCCAAATGAGGATGATCTACAGTACGTTCTTCCGCCGGTCGCTCTATTATATCCCATATCTCGCCATCATCATGAATTTTATCTAGATATTCTCCAAAAGCTTGACGATAGTTCTTGGGAATTTTAAGTACGGTCAGCCACTTATCTAAATTTCCTTTGTTGGGATTGCTCATTTTCTCCGGGCGACCGGTTTCCTCACCTTCTCCGCTCTCCCCACTTTTACCGGAGCCCTTAGACAGCAACGCGTTATCTGGAATCTTTTCGGCGGGAACCCGGACTATGGTCCCATCCGACAGCAGCACGTCGGCGAAGCCAGGCGGCGGCTCCGTAAAAGGTTTGATCGCGCCCTTGACCGCGCCAGTACCCTTGTGGGTCAGCCAAATAATCAATGCATCGATTGCAACCCTTGCCATTGCATCCACAAGGTGCGCTGCTGCGTCATCAAGATCGCCATTTGGATCAAGCGTGATTTTAATGAACGCACTCACGTCATCGATGACCGCCGAAATCTCCTTTCCGATCATCGCCGCGCCCGCAAGCATGGCGGCCCACCCGAGCGGCGTGTCCTCCAGCAGGACGAACCCTGCCGTAAACGCAATCAGCTCGCCCACATCTATCTGCTTCAGCTTGGCGGCGACCTCCGGACCGAAATGATCGCCGACCTTTCCAAACACGGTGAGGAATTGCGTTATGGTCGAATTATCTCCTGGAGCAGGGGGAGAAGTACCGGCCTTGCTGTCGGGTTGCTGGTCAGACGTCTGTCGGCTGCTGACGACGCCCTCGAGTGTCACGAGGTTTTCCCTCGCGCCGGCATCGTCCGGTTGGTCCTGCAAATGGCTGCGCAGCAGCTGTATCTGTCGAGTTAACTCGTCGTCGGTCATGGCCTCAGCCGCGGCCTGGGTGACGGTTGAAGACAGAACATCGACGCCGCCGATAGGCGCGGGCTTCGCGGCGTTTGGATCGGTTGTCTGCAACTCGGGCGCGGACGCAGACGTCACCGGCGGAGCCGCGGCCGGCGGTGCTTCGGCCGGCGGTGCTTCGGCTGACGTGGCTTCGACTGGCGGTGCTTCGGCTGGCGTTACTTCGGGCGGCGGTGCCTCGGTTGGCGTCGCTGCGGTTGGTGGTGCTTCGGCCGGCGTTTCTGCAGCAGGCGCTGCCTCCGCCGGCGTTGCTTCGGCTGGCGCTGCTGGGGTTGGCGCCGGCGCGGCAGGCGCTTGCGCCGCGGCCTGCCGGCTTCGAACTACATCTTCCAGTGTCTTGAGGTTTTCCGCAGCGCCCGCGTCATCGGGCTGGTCCTGCAAATGACTGCGCAGCAGCTGTATCTGTTGCATCAGGTCGTCGTCGGTCATGGCCTCCGCCATGGCCTGGGTGACCGTACTGGATAGCACGTCGGCGCCAACGAAACGCTGGACGAAGGCGGCTTCGGAAAATGCGGCGGTCGGAGACAGAGCGCGCTGCTGGACGACGTGCGTCAACTCATGCGCCAGCAATTGTCGCCCCGAGGGGGTGGCGGGGCTATACCGTCCCTCCGCGAACGCGATGTTCGAGCCGGCCGTGTAAGCCGACGCGCCGATCGAACCGGCTGACTTGGCGGCTCGGCCGTCCGTATGGACGCGGACGCCCGAGAAGTCATGGCCGAAGCGCGGTTCGAAATAGGCGCGGGATGCGGCATCGAGCGGCTGCCCAGGCGAGCGAAGGACATTGTGCACGATGCTGGGCGCCTCGCCGGTTTGCGGCTTCGCCGCAGGGGCTGGTTTCATCTGCAGTTTTTCTTTGTCCTCATCCTCCTTCTCGCACGCCGCGCATTTGCGAGAAATCTGCAGCGGCGCCGCGTTGATGGACAACGCCGGATCCGGCATGCGCATGACCTGGTCTGCGACGCGATCCGCCTCATGCTCCAGCGGATCGTCGGTCCGACCGACGGCCAACTTGGGCTGGATCAAAAGCCTGCCGAAACTGAACGCCGGAAACGTCGCGACGCTGTTCCCCTCCCCGCTCTCCGTCTCCCGGGGTTCTCTCGCCTGCTCCCGTGGCGCCGCAAACGGCCGCGATGCGAGCCTGTCCGGAGATCGGCGCGCCGCCGCCGCACTCGACCCGGACGTCCGCGCCTGAGTGGCCGCCTTGGGCATGGCCTACTCCTCCAGTTCCCGCGTCATCGGCCGCTCCATCTTGCCGTACTCGCTACGCGCCGCCCGCATCACTTCCGCCATCCGGACCGGCCTCCCAGCCTCCGCCGCCAGAAACGCGGCGTTGATTGCGATATTGCGGATGCTGCCGCCCGCCACATTCAGCCGCGCCAGTTTTGGCAGGTCGAGCCCCTCGGTCGGCGTGCCAGCCGGGAACGCGCGGCGCCAGATCTCCGACCGCTGCGCCGCCTCCGGATAGGGGAATTGCACGACGAAGCGGATCCGCCTCAGGAACGCATTGTCGAGCGCGTTCTTCATGTTGGTCGTCAGGATCGCCAGGCCCCGATAGGCCTCCATCCGCTGCAACAGGTAGCTCACCTCGATGTTGGCGTAGCGGTCGTGGCTGTCCTTGACTTCGCTTCGCTTGCCGAAGATGGCGTCCGCCTCGTCAAACAGCAGGATCGCCGCCGCTTCCTCGGCCGCATCGAAAACGCGCCGCAGGTTCTTTTCCGTTTCGCCGATATATTTGCTCACCACGCGGCTGAGGTCGATCCGATAAAGGTCCAGCCGCAGCGCCCCGGCGAGGACCTCGGCGGCCATGGTCTTGCCCGTTCCGCTCACGCCCGCGAAAAGCGCGCTCACGCCGAGGCCGCGGGCTCCCTTCGATGCAAAACCCCACGTGTCGTAGACCTTTGCCCGTTGCCGCACGTGGACGGCGATCTCGAGCAACACGTTCCGCTGCACGTCCGGCAGCACCAGGTCGTCCCAGCCCGCGGCGACGTCAATCCGCTGGGCGAGATCGTCGAGTCGGGGTCGGGCGTGGGAGCGGCAGGCATCCCAGAGCGCTCGGCCGGGGTCGGCCTCGGCATCGGGCTCGGCAAGCGCGGCTAAGCAGGCCGCATCGATCGCCGCGGCGCCCATGTCGAACTGCGAAACCAGGAGCTCGATCGTCTTGGTCACGACAGGCGCCGCCGCCTGGGGCGCCGCCGAAGGAGCGAACTGGGACCGGAGTCCCGCGTCGCCAAGAGCCGCCGCCCAGAGCGCGCGCTGTTCTGCAGGGGTAGGCTTGGCGACGTCGTAGAGCACGGCTGGCCGACGCGCGATCCTGCCGCGCTCCCGGGACGTCACGATCAGCGGCGCGGCGATGCGGTCGACCAATCGCGGGATAAGGGCGCAGCGAGCGACGTCGGAGCTATCGAGGTCGTCGCAGTCGAGGAGAAGCGCCGAGCCGCCAAGCTTTGCCTCGCGGGTGAGCAGCCGCGCCAGAGTGAGCTCTTCCAGACCGCCGCCGATGAGCTGAGCCGGCAAAGCATAGAGGCACGCGCCGATCTCCGCACAGGCGGCTGCGGCGACGGCGCGCTTGCCATCGCCGTCCGGACCCGAAAGCTGCACAATCGGAGCCGAATCCCAGGACGAGGCGCGTCTCCAGACAGAAGCAATCCGCGACGCGATCGCACGGTGGGTGGGAACGAGCGCGGCGGGAGCCATCGGCGCCGGATCGACAAGGCCGGCGAGGCGCTCGTCAAGATGCGGCTCCCCCGCGATGTGGTGCAGCACACGTTCGTCGATGCGCAGAGGGCTGCCTGTCAGGGTATTGCCGGCGCCGACTTCAATGAGGCGGAAACGGCGCAGCGGGGCGGTCGGAGAGAGGGCGCTCCAATGCGCGCCGGGCAGAACGGAGAGGGCCAAGGCGAATGTCGGATGGCTTTGCCTCGGATCGCCTTGGGCCGTCGCGCAGCTCGCGGCGAAGCCGGTGTCCAGCTCGACGCCGGCACACAGGAGAAGAACATCGCGCTCGAAGGGCGATAGACCGAAAGCGATGGCGATCGCATCAATCGCCGGCGGGGCCGCCGTGAATCGCAAGGCATCGGCTTGCGCGGAGGGCGCCGCCGCGTCGCCGGGCGCGCCGTTGACATTCGGGAGATGGGCGCCGCGTTGTTCAAGATAACCCCGAATCACCGCAAGCGCGTTCATGAGATAACGTTTATTTGCCTCCAGCCAAGCCGCGGCGGCGCCGACGCCAGTTCTAGACGCCGCGATATTCATGAGAAAGTCACCGTCGGGCCGGTGAACCCGGTCGGACCGGAAGCCACGGCGCCGGGCTTCGGAGGCGGAACGAACGTAAGCGGGCTTTCGATCCCGTCGACTTGGATGCGGGCGAGGTATGTGCCGCTCGGAAGATCGTATTTTCCGCTGGGGAGGTCGCGGTCAATCAGGCCCGTGGTTGGAAACAAGTAGGAGCCGTCCGCCTGGGGCGCCGCAGCCTCCAACACGTAGGCGCCCGAGGCATTCGACGCGCCAGTGGATGGCGAAGGCGGGCTCTGCAAGTTCAGGAGTAGTTGCACGGTCTGCTGCGCATTGACGGCGGGCTCGATCGCCACTGAGATGTCGCGAGTCGCACTTGACGACAGAATGCTCGATATTTTGGGCTGAAGGACGAACCCGGCCACATTGGATACGATTGGCGGCCGCGGGCCGCTGGCATTCGCAGGAGCCGTGAGCTGTTGCGTGACCTGGATATTGTGTGCGCCGATCTGGAGCGCCATCGGCATCGGTACGTTTGGAATCGTCTGCCGGAGTTGCTGGGGCGCTGATGCGGCTGGCGTTGGCACGGGGATCCCCGTGCCGTCAATGATTACATTTGTGCTGTAGCTGGCCCCGGTAAAGAAGGCGCCCACAATTGCAAGCGTAGACGAGTCGGAAGTAATCGGCGTGCCGGGACCCGTCACCGTGGGATAGACCTGCTCGATCACCGGAACTACAGCCCCGAACGGACGCGCGTGGACCCGTGGCGACATCGCGGGCAGCGCCCGCGCTGCGACAGGTTCGCTTGCGTCCTCAATGAGGATAGGACCTGCTTGGTACACGGTCGAGAGCACGTAGGGCGTATCAAGAAAAACGGACCAGAGCTTGGAGAGCTCCTCGAGCGACAATTCAGTTGGCGTGAAACGCACGAGATCGACGGCGTCGGCCAGCCCGGAGGGGTCGAACAACGCAGCTTGGTTCGGCGTCGTGAGCTCGGCGATGGTTTGGTCGCCTTGCGCAGCAACGCCTCCCGCGCCCGGGAGTCCCAACGCGCTCGCGCTGAAGACTTGCTCGAGTTCATTGCGGCTCAGCGAGGGGTCCGAATGGAGGTTGCCGACAACGGAGCCGAGGAGGATTTGGGTCTCGAAGTTTTGGTCGTGCCCGTAAAAACTGAGCAGATAATGAAGGTCGATGGCCGCTGTAGGATGCTTGATAGTGGTCCCATCGCCCCTTCGCGTCGGCAAATCGGCGTTGCGCAGGGCAGAGTTGGGCGTGACCTGATAGAGGAAGATGTTTACTCCCACTGTGGGTAGCTCTGCCCCCGCCATGTCAGGACGAAGCGTCGTGACCGTGGCGGCCGACAGCGCCCCATTGCACACAGCGGCCAGCCGGTTGCGAAGCGCGGCGGTGACGACCGCAATTGCCTTGTAGTTGCTCATCGCCGCCGCCGTTCAGCTCTGCGCAAGTGGGAAAACAATCGACTTCAACTGAACCTCCTGCTTCTTGGGGTTCACTTTCTCCTCGTGCGAGGTCGAGGGGGGGGACGCTCCGGCCGCGGACGCGAAGCTTCCCGATGCGTTTCGGGGTCGCGAGGCGGTTCGGAGAAATCCTCAGCGGTTTCGTCCAAGACGCCCCGCCGAGGGAGGAGCATTACGCCTTTATGCACGTTGCCGCTCGCCGCGAAGAGGCAGGGGATCCTACCATGGCTGATGACGAACGCCGCAGCGTGTCCTTCCTCGCCTTCCGCGAAGTTGACGAGTACGTTCCCGGTCAGGCTCGCATAAGGCGCGGTCACGATCGCGCCGGTCGGGAGCGCTCTCATTGCGCTGGTCAATCGATTGGCGTTGACGATGACGGAAGCGCCGTCGTCGCCGCCGGCGTACCAGCCAATGATCGCTGCGCCCGCGACCTCCATCGCGTTGTCATGGACGTGCAGGCCGAACCTCGCGCGCGCGACGTCCTCGGTTTGGAACGTCGACAGACGATGCAGGCAACGGGCGAGCGCCAAAGCCCAGTAGACGTTGGGATCCTCCAGCAGGCCGACCAGAATTTCCCTGTGGTCCTCATGACCTTCCGGTTCGAATGGCGCTCTGTTCGATGCAAACAGCCAGAAACCGCCGTAGCAGTCGCGGACTCGGTTCTCGGCGATTTTCAATTGACCTATGTGGCCGAAGACCAGCGCCGCCGCAGTCAACCCGTCAAAAGTGTTCTGACAGAACGATGCTTCGGCGAGAGTCGTGGAGTAACCGGCGAACTCCGGGTGCATGAAGACGTGGCCATGCTGATCCGCCGCCGCGTAGGCGAGCAAGACCCTCTCCTCTTCAGCCGGGGGAGCATGCAGATAGCCGAACCGGAGGTGCGGTTCGTCGTCCCTCGGAGCGTGCTCCGATCGGAAGACGCAATTGCCGACCTTAAGGCCCCTGATGCTGCCTGTGGCGACGATGCCGCCGCCGTAGAAGCTCCGGCGGCGGCGCTCATGGCCGGGTTGAAAAACGAATGTGCAACCTTCGACTGTCAGGTTGGCGCAGGCGCCGATCTGCAGGCCGATCGAGAGGCGAATGGACCCGAGCATCCGAAAGATGGCGTGTCTGGCCGCCCTGCTTTCCGGATCGAAACCGGACAGTTGTTCAGCCACCGTTTCGCGGAAAGAGGCTTCAGGGAGCACAAAACGCAGACCCCGAAGCGTAACTCGGTCCGCTTCGTAGAGTTGGAGGAGCCCATTGCCAAAATTCGCCCGAGCGTGCTCCGCCGCTACGAATTCAGCCGGCCCGCCGCACGCTTCGATTGTCACGTTCGCGTGCTCTCTGCCCAATACAATAGGTTCGTCGAGCACGTAGCAGCCCGGCTTCAGGCAAACTGTGATCGCTTGTTCCGATCGCTCGAAGCCCTCGATCCACTCGACAAGAGGCTTTCTTTTCAGATCCTCGACCCCGAGGGTGAGCGCACAGCAGCCTCTGCTCCCGGAGAGTGCGGAAAGACTGGTGAAGGAACGCCGGCAGTCGAGAACGCGCCGGCGGTTCCAGTCGATCAGGGCCAGCGGGCACGCCCACTCGCGCGGACCGTCGGGCCGCTGGGGTCGGAAATACCGCGCGGGGTAGAGGGTTGTGGGCGTCGATGGGCGAACCGCGAAGCTCCAGAAGTCGCCCGCCTCGACTGAAGCGACACCGTTTGTCTCGTCCGTCAGCTCCACTTGCAATCCGGTGGCGTTGCCGTTTGCGTCGACGAGGGCTGCGGCGGCGCCAAAGGCTGCTGAAACGTCGATGCTGTTCTCCCAGATGCGCACGAACAAGGGCGTTCGCTCGGCGTAGGCGGCCGGCAACGGGGCTTGCAGGCCAATCGTGCGGGTTTTCGGATCGTATCCCTGCGACACCTGAAGCAACACGCCCGTTGACGCAGCTGCGTACGCCCCGTCACAGAGATCCGCGGCGGCCAGAAGCACCTCGGCATACTGCTTGCTTCTCGGCTGGCGCTTGGTGTCGGCAGGCGTGTTGATCAGCTCGATGACCGCGAGATTGGCGGGATCCGGAATTTGAGCGCCGTAGAGCGATGAAGCGTTGTCATACGCCCAGAGAAGCCGGGTCGCGACGGTGGAGCTGGCGCTTTCCCTCATCCCGCCCTGCACTCGGATCATTTGGTTTTCGGGTCCGACGTAAGCCTGGTTTGTCGGGTCGAAACTAACGGACAGATGAGTCGTGCGACGAAGGGTGACCTGATCCGGGGCGAGCACGATCCCAGGATTCCCCCAGTCGATGCTCTGGAACGTCGAACGCTGCCGGACCGACTGGTCCGACGCAGGGATCGCCGCTCGGCCCACCCGGCGCAGGATACGGATTCGCTGAGTTGTATCCGGTCCGCCGAGGGCAGGTTCGATGAGAGTGGGATCCTCGACGGCGCTCACCTCCTGCTCGCGCAGGCGGAGGTACACAATCTCCTTTTCGGACATCGAGGCCTGAACCTGGGTGAGGGGGGGCGCCGGTCCGTCGATCCAGTCTGGCTGGTCTCCATAGGTGAGCGCCGGATCGTGCTGTCGCACGTTCCAACCGCCGGCGTACAGGGAACCCCAGCCAATACGAAAGTCACGGGTCTCGCGGTTCAAATCGTGGATGCAATATCCACGCCCCTGTTCGCCGCTGTCGCGATCCCGAGGCACCCCATGCGGGCCGATGACGTCGAGCGCTTCCTCGCGCATCGCTTCCGCGGCAATGACCTGGGCCTCGTTCGAATCCGCCTCGAGAACGACCCGTCCCTGCTGCGGCACGACCCGACGGTACTGGCGGGCCTCGCTATACGTGTCGCGTGCTCGATCGCTTCCCATGACCGTCCCCTTTCGCGCGCGGCGAGCCGTACGCGGACTTCTTCACCTCATGTAAATAAGCACTGGATTAAGCCCGACCGGCATGTATTCCTGATACTGCAATAAGAGGCCCTGTTCCTTCACCGGGTTCTTGTCTCGCGAGAACACCCCCATTTCGGAGCCGTCTTCTGCGCCGGTCACGATGGAAGGATCGATCGAGGACAAGAGCCGCGCATAATCTGAATCGCCGAACCGGGTCGAAGAGAACAATTCATATTCTGATTCCAGCTCTACGCATTTATATTGCTTTGGCATGGCGCTGCCGCGAGTCCAGGCGCTGAATCGCAGGCACCCCTGTTGCTGATCTGCGACAAGGACCACGCCGTGGAACAGAGAATTGCTGGCTTCAACTTGGTGAAATCTTGCCCTTCCGAGCAGCGAGCATCCACAGATCCTTGTCACGCCGGTCGTGATCGCGATCGCATCTGTCGGCGCGACGACCTGAAGGATGCTGTTCGTGATCGTGACGCGTTCCACGGCGGCGTCGCCGGACGTCGCGACAGGGCCCAGAATGCAACGATCGATCGTGAGGTGGCGAACCGTCCCATGGATGCGGAGCCGAGTGGGGACGAGCGGCCTGCCGTCTATGGCGCGCTGCGGCGCCCTCTTTCGCCATGCGCCGGGATCGAGCGTGCATGTCGACAGGGTGACCTGCTCGAAAGCGCCGTCGAGAACGATGTCCGCGCCGCTGACGAACAGGCCGTCAAGCAGGAGGTTGCTCGCGACCCCGTTGACCGGGCTTCCGGTAAATCTCCATTCCGTGGGGCTTGTAAACCGCACAAGCGGCCGCTGCCCGTTGGACGCCTGCAAGACCAGACTGTTGGAGCCGGCGATCGCATAGTTCGGGGCGCCGGCGTAAGTGGCGGAATCCCCGATTTCCACGGTTCCGCTGGAGGCGACGACGATGCCGCCTCCGCCTCCGGTCACCGTCGGAAGCACCGGCGGAACCGACGGCGACGCCGTCCCCGGCTCGCGGCGGTCGTAACCGCCCGCGCCGAGTGTGGAGGAAAAGCCGTAGCGGTAGCTGACGGATTGCAGGGAGGCGCCGGCAGGCGCCGAGATCCGGCCGCGCGCAGGATCGATCACGTAACGGCTCGCGTCCCGCGAATCCGCGGTGACTTGATCCAGCGGCGCCAGAGTGGGCGCACTAGGCACCCCCTGATAAAGAGCGATTGAGCTCGGGTACAGCTTCGACAGGGCGGCCCTGAGCAGGCGCCTGTCGATCGGCGCCGGAAGGTCGTATTCCGGCCGCGGGGTCCAGCTTGAATTTGACGCCGCGGCAGGGGACGCGAACAGCTGAATGTCGCGGCCTGTCGGATCGAAGGTGTAAACATTGTCGACGCCGGCCGCAGCCACCGGAGTGACGCCCCCCACCATCACGCTTTGAAGCGGCCACAGGAAGATTCCGAGTTGCGGGATGTTGTACCAACCCCTCTTTCCTTGCCCCAGCCGGACATCCGCCGTGTATGAGAACTCGTCGAACGCCGTGCGGGCACGGCTTGCGCCGTAATCATTGCGAAGGTCGGCATAGCCTCCCGCCGGCGTACCGGTGTTTGCGCCGATCAGCCCAGCGCTGCGCTCGAGCGGCGACTTGAACGCCGGGTCGAGTCCATGATGGGCGCGGCCCATGCGCCGGTACAACTCAACCACACGCACGTCCCAGCCCGTGGTTTCGGCGGCAATCTGCTCAAGGATCGGGAGCGTGCCCTTTCGCTGGCGGTAATAGATTGTTTTGAACACCGCGAGCCGCCGGCTCCTTGCGTCCAGACTGGAGACCAGATTCGCGGCGACTTGCGCGCCGATGTACGGGATGACCCAGTCGTCGCAGCTTTCGATCGACTGATCTTCCCACATGCGATCGATGCTGCGGCGCAGCGTTGCGGCCGTTGCGCTAATCCTGTTGACCAGTTCGCGAAGCGGGCCGTTCGGAGGATTGGGGTCGGACGGGTCGAACGCATTCGTCGTATCGGACGTCTGGTAGATCTGCGGGAGCAAGCTCCAAAGCTTGCCGGCATAATACGCCTGGTAGCCGTCGCCTGCGTCAACCATTGCCGGTCTCCAGGGTGACGTCGACGGCGGACGGCGCGAGCGCAAAGAAGCTGTCCGCCCCGGGCGCGTGCACGACGCCGGTCAGGAGGGGGGCGGCGGCAAAATCCTGTGGAGCGAGGTTGGTGACGTTGCGGATGATCAGTCCGCGCACCGCGCGCACGCCGGCGACCTTCTGGCATGCGGCGTAAATCTGACTGTCGTAGAGCGGCTCCCCGATCTGGCTCTGCGAGGCGGAGAAAAGTCCGGCGACCGGATCGGCGAGCGCGGCGACCACGCCGCTCTGCACGTCCGACGGGTCGACGCTCGGGTCGTAGGAGACGACGAGCGAGAGCTGCAAATCCACCTCCGTTGCGGGACCGACCAGGACTTGCCGATTGGGATCGGCAGCCGTCGCGAGCGCCGCCTGCGTCTCGGCGACGGCGTCGGGGCCGCCGCCGACGGAGACCGTGAGGACGGATCGCCGTCCTTTCGGATCCCATGCGACGCGGGCGCGCGCCCGTGTGACCGACGGCGCCTGACCGGCGATCGCCTCGTAGTCGGACGCGGAAATCGCGCGCCCGAGCGCGAGCGCCGAGCTGGGCGCGCTCTGCTGCACTTGGGCCGGCGTGCTCGGGGCGGCGCCTCCGGTCATCGGCACGGGATTGCGGACGGACCCGAGACCCGGATAGGGCGTGAGAATTGTCACCAGCGTCGTCGGGGCGGGGCCGCCGAGGCTCGGGTCGCCCGGGCCGCTTCCGAAGCGGTAGGTGGCCGTGACATTGCCGGTGCCGGTGGCCAGCCGCGCGCCTTTGATCCCGTCGCCGAACGTCACCGTCGTGTTCTGGTTCTTGTCCTGTTGGGTCACGAAGACCTTCGCGTCCGACGCCTGGTTGTTGAAGTTCGGCGTCTCCGTCCACGCGACATTGTCGACCATGACCGTGAGCGTGCTGGTCGGGGAGCTCGGATCGGCGCTCTTGAGATAGGTCAGCGGCGACTTTTGCAGAGTGAACGACTGGGAAGCGACGGTGGCGTCCCCGTTGCCGAGCACCTCATTGGTCACGGTCTTGCCGGCCGTCACGTTGACGACGTTGTAGAGAAGGCGGAGCGGGAGCGTGAGGGTCGCAACGTCCGAAGACGCAAGCCCGATGGAGGCGGGGGCCTCCGGCGGCGGCGAGGTCAGCGTCGCCGTCGCGCCAAGTCCGTCTGCGCCCTCGATCAGGACGACCGCGCCGTTCGTCGCGGTCGTGTTCGGCGCTCCGGCGGGTTGCACAATGTAGTTCGCGATGCCGCTCGCCGTGACCTTGGCCGATGGCATTTCGTCGAGCAACGCGCTGACCATATGGAAGCCGTACCAGACCCGCGCGACGGTTTGCGTCGATCCGACGTTGTTCGCCAGCACGTTGGCCTCGAGCGTGAGGAACGTGTGAGGAATAGGGATGGGGACCACGTTCTCCGGCGTCACCGGAGGCGTCTGCGGTGCGGTCGCTGGATTGGATGCATTCGCGTACCAGATGGTCTCCTGATAATCGATCACGCCCGCCGTGACGTAGGTGACTGCGGCCGGCGACGCAGCCGCCGTGTCGACCACCCCAAGCACGATGAGGTCACCGACGGCGATGTCACGGACAAGCGACGCGAGGTGCACGCCCGTCGGGCCGACGCCCGGCGTCAGTCCGCTCACGGCGGGCGCGGTCTGGGCGGCGCCGTCGGACGTGTTGTCGAACGCATAAGTCGGAGCTGACTGAATGCTGCGCAGCGCCTGGCAACTGGTTACGTCCGGCGAAACATCCGCGACGAACGACGACGGCAGGACGAACGATCCGAAAGCGAGCCGCGTGTTAGTCCGCCCGCGGGGGTCGGTCTCGGTCGTCACGGTTTCAACAGTCACGGCGAAGCTGGACGCGTTCGAGAGCGGCGGCGCGATCTGAGCCACCACCGTCAAGTCGCCGGCCTTGATGCTGGTTATCGACCCCTTCAACAGGGGTCCGGCCGGGGCCGACACGAAGTCGGGATTGCCGATGGTCGTCACGCCGGTCGCCGAGAAGACGGTGGGACAGGAGAGATCGACAGGGACAGCCCCGCCGGAATCCGTCGGCGAATAAGTATCGGCGGAATTCGCCGCCTCGAACACTTGCGGCTGCTGCCCGGGCCCCGGTTTGCTTTGCACCGCGAAGAGCGGCGGAAGCGATATGGACGTCTTCGAATTGACGAGCACGGCGATCTGCCCGGTCGCGGCGAGGCCCGGGCTCGTTCGGAAGCCCGCGACCTGCGCGATCAGCGTCGGATCGTCGGGAAGGCCCGCGGCGCCGGAGCTCCCGGCCGCCGGGGGAGTCTGTGCGAGGGTCTGCAGGACCGCCGTGCCGAGGTAGGACCTGTTGGCGATCCGCTCGTTGTAGAACGTGAGGATATCGGCGACGTACGCCCACCATTCGAGGAGCTGTAGGGCGAGGTCGCCGCCGTCGTCGGCAGGGCGCCATCCCTTCAACTCGACTTCGCCCGGAAGATTCTGCAACAGCTTGTCCCGGAACGACGTGTAGTCGCCCACGCGATAGTTGATCGCGCTGAGTCCCGGAGGGTTGGAGATGACAACCGGGAAGGCGGGAGCGGAGGCGTGGCTCATTTGCCACCTGTAACGACGACCGAGATCGAGCCCGCTCCGGGGCTCGCCGGATTGTTGTCCACTCGGATGATCTCGTCGACGCCGACCTGCACCTCGTCCGTCATTTCGATGGGTGCCGCGGTCGACCCGCTCCGGCGCCAGCGGATACTCGACACCCCCGCCACGCCTTGGGCGCCCTGGATCGCCGCCTCCAGAGCGCTTCGCTCGAGCGGTTGGCCGAACGTGAAATTGCCGTGCGCGAAGAATTCCGCGTTCCCGTTCGCGAGGACCTGGGTTCCCAGCGCCTGGAGGACCGCCGTCGCCACGTTGCGGTTGACGGCGTCCGGCCTCGCGGCGATGGTGATATCGAGGTCGAGCGACACGAAGGTCGGCGGAAGAACGTACGACTCGCTGCCGGCCATCCGATAGCGGTCGAGGAGCGCAGTCAGTTGGCGGATCTCGCCGTCCGTCGGGTATTCGGCGGCGACAGCTTCGGCGGTCGTGAATGCGGTGAGCCAACTGCCGGTGTGGCGGACCGTGCATCCGGCGCGCGCGACCCAGGGAAGGGACTCCGCGGCGCTGGCGTAGTCCGCGGGAAGCAGCGCGCTGTACTTCGTGGACCGGTACGCGTAGGGCGCCAGCCGAACGACGGTGGCGATTGGCTCCGCGTCGGCTCCGCCCGCTGCGGGCAGGGGGTTGGTGACCGCGCTCGCGAACTGAGCCACGGGCGCGGTCGGATCGATCGTCGTTATGGAATCCGCGGCTACGTCGCCTTCGCCGCCGCCCGCGCGGTAGAGCACAGAGAAGACGGAACCCGCGGCCGGGATTCCTCCGAAGTCGCCAAAGCCGAAACGCAGCGTGTCGCCGTTGCTCCCGTCGTAGTCGAGTTGGTCGCTGCCGCCCGAGAGCTCCGGAGGCAGTTGGGTGTATCGGATGGGGTCGATAGTGAAGCTCGACGCGAAGGCTGCCGCGTCGAGGAGGGATTGGCTCCACGACCAGGTCGAGCCGGCGCCGTTCGCCGCAGCAGGCTGTTGGGTCAGCACGATTTCCGGCGCCTGCCCGAGGGAGCCGCTGCTGGCCGCGAGCCAAGTCAGCGGTGCGTTGCCCAAGGTATAAAGATACTGCGTCGTCTGGTTTGGGCCAGTCCTTTCGACGGCAAGCGGTACGCCGGGCGGCCCAGTCGAAATCGCGAAAGATTCGCTGTGACGCAAACCCTGGGTCGCAGGCACCAGATTGCCCCTGACCTTGGTGACAGACAGATCGTGCTGTTTGGAGAGCGGGCTCTGGAACACCAGGTGAGTGATGTTTTCATTATACAGCTGGTCGACTTGATCGTCCGCCGACGCGAGCTGAACGATTTCCCGGATATTCGGCTGCTCGACGTTCCCTGACTTCGTGTCCAAAAGTAAAGAGTCGCCGCGCATGAAGCCGAGGGATTGCTGACAAACCCACATCTCGGTAGAGCCGGGCTGCAGAACCTGCGACGAGGAATCCCACCAGTAGGGACCGATCGAGTTCCACTTCTCGCTCGCGCGGTAAGTTTGTGTGTCCGTGAGCCCGGCGCCGGTTTCGAAGTAGATCGGGGAGCCGTCGGGGCCGGCGGCGCTCACCGCAAGTCCCGAAGGGATGCCGGTCACGCTCGAATACACCGTGAACTGGAGCGTCACGCTCGCCGCCAGGGCCGGCCTCGGCTCATAGTCGACGAGTCGCGCGTGGCGCACGACGCTCAACCGTTCCGTCGTGGTGGCGAGATAGGCTTCCGCCGCGACCCGGTCCTGCTGATAGCTGAGGTCGTCGCCGAGCGCGCTTAACCCTTCCATGAACATCACGCCGAAGTCGGCTTCCGAGCGCTCCTCCCAGGCCGGATATTTCAAGGTCGAGAAATCGGAGAGCGCTTTGCGGAAGCTTAGAAAATCCTTGGCCAGATAGTCGATGGGAGGGACCGACGGCGGCTGCGTTTGCGCGACGGCCGGCTTGACCCGGCAGTCGAGCGTCGTTCGCTCGCCCGCCAAGAACGAGAACGGAACGGAGCTGAAATAGGGGTCCAGCACGGGGCTTTTCAGCGACAAAGTGTAACGGGAGGAGTCGCCCGTGGCCGCCAAATTCAGCCTAAGCAACGGCCGATGTCCGGCGTCTCTCGACCAATGCTTCGACGTCACCGCGACGGAAGGGATCGCCTGACCGCCCGTGATCGTCGCCTCCGTGACCGTCCCGGCGAGCGGCGCTGAAGTCAGGAAGTGGACTGTGATCGCCGTCCCCGCCGGGTTGGCGACGACGACGCAATCAATCCCGTTCAGCAACACGGGGGACTGATCAAGCAGTTTTTGCCTTCGATCCTTCGTTGCGTTCATTGGACGAGGATCTCCAGCCCCTGCGTGGACTGCGTCTCGATGAGCGTGTATTGGATCAGGACGAGGAGCTGGCTTTGATCGGGCGTATCCTCCGGGGGCGTGACGCTGACTTTTGTGACGTTGATCTGGTCGCTAAGCCACTGATTCAGCGCCTGCTGGATCATGACCTGCGCGGTCGCCGCAAGGGCGTCCGAATTCGGGGCGAACAACAGCTTGCGCACGCCGCAACCGAACGTCGGGAGGTCGATCCGCTCGCCAGGCGCTGTCAGCAGGATCTGCGTGATCATGTCCTCGACATGCTGCTGGTAGGAACTCGCCTGTGAAGCTTGGCGCGACTGAATGTCGAGGCGGAACGGGAACGCGTAGTCCCGCCTTTGCACCATGCCCACCATGCACGACCCTCCCTCCCTAAACCCCGCTCACCAGCGGCTGTGTGGAACTGATGATGACGGGACCCTGCGGCGCCTCATCCGCGGCCAGGCACAGGCCTACGCTGTCCTCGGTCAATACGCTGTCACTCATGACCGTATTCGTGAGCGCCGAGGTGACCCACTGCACGGTCATGCAGGGGCTTGGGGTGGCCGGCGGAATAGTGAAGGCGCATCCGGCGATCATGAACGTATCGGAGGAGCGGACGACGAAATTGCCGGCGACCTGCGTCGCGGTGTTGGTGGTGATCGCGGTCACCACGCCGCCGTGCGGGCATTGCAGAACGCTGGCCGTGGTGAGGAATTGCGCCATCATGCGACCTCGACTTCGAGGTTTCCGTTGTTGACATTCACCTCCGAGTCCGTGAGCGCCACGCTACCGCCGCCATTGGCCGCCTGAAACGTGATGCCGGACCCGTCGAGCGAGACGCTGTTGCCGTTGGCGTCCGTGATCTTCAGGGAGGATTCGTTGTCGTCGAGGACGATCTGATGGCCGGAGGCCGTCTGGATCACCATAGCGCCCGGCGCCACATCGGACGGGATCTCGCCGTCCCGCCAATAACACCCGCTCCAGATCGGGTAAGACACGTCTCCGCCCTCGAACTCGATCCACACTCCGGCGCCGACGGCCGGCAAGAATGCGATTCCGACGTTGTTGCCGGCGTAAGGAACGCACGGATCACACCAGCCCGTCGGCTGATCGCCGAGCACGGCAGGCACCGTCGCCTTGATCCGACCCCGACCGGGTTGCTCCACGTCGGTGACGGTCCCCCGATACTTGCCGTAGAAACGACCGCGGATGCGGTCCAGCACATCGAGGAGGGTTTGTTCGTTCATGGCGCTACCCAAGCCCGCCCGGCAGCCCGGTTGCGGAGGCGGGAGCCGCCCCGACCGCGTTTCGCACCAATACGAAAGCCATTTCGTACGAATCTTGCTTGATGGTGTGATGAACGCTCCAAACGTAATAATTGCCCGAGTGGACGCTCCCAATGCCGGCGACGGCGACGACGGCGCCGACGCGAAGCACCAGGCCGAGCGCCGACAGGTCGACCTTTCCAGTGCAGCGAACGAAGAACCCGCCCTCCCGCAAGAGCGAGGCCGCCCGCAACTGCAATTCGTCCTGGTCGTCGACGGTCGTCGTCAGAATCGCCGTCATCGTCCGGCCGGCGAACGTGGCGGGACTCCGGCTCGCAAGAAGAGCCAGCCCTGAGTCGGTGACGTCCGCGCTGGCCGGCGTGTCGCTGGTAAAGAGATCCTGCCCGGCCAGCACCTCCGATGGCCGCGTCACGTCCCATTCGATGTCCAGTTCCGCCAGCATGGTCTGCGCGGGATCGTTGAGCGTGAGCGTTATCGTGGGGGCCGACGTCAGATCGGGCTTCGCGAAATAGCCGATCCGTTGGCCTGCCTGCGCTCCACAGAACACCCGGCAGAGCTTGCCGTTTCGGCGCGCGAGCTGACGCAGAAACTGGATGTCCGACGCCCGCTGCATCAGAGTGTGGCCGGACTCCGTATGCGTTGCGGTGTCGTCGCTGTCCTCTTCGTTGTCGGGCGCCGGCGTCACGCCATAGTCCCCGAAAACCGTGCTGGCGACCGAGACATCGGTCATATCGGCCCATTCCTTGGTGGTCTCGGTCAGGTTCATCAGCCAGGAGGAGTCCTGACCCCAAACCTCGAGCGTGGATGAGGTTAGGCCGCGATCCAGATGAAGCTTGTGAGAGAGGACGTACCCGTCGAAGATGCACTCGGGCGCTTGCCCATCCGCCGTAACCACCACCGCCAGATTGGCGTACGGAACGAAGTTTTGATCATTGACGTAGGTGAGGTCGCCCGATCCATCGGCCGCGATCGCGAGATTGAGCTGGATCGCGCCGGGAAGATCGGCGTTCTCCTCCACTTCCACAGAGGTCAACGCGCCGTAGAGACTCGCATCGACAGGGCTTCCGCCGTTCAGGATTTGGTAGCTATGAGCCATTTGCTCAGCTTCCTTTGCCAGGAATACCGATCAGGTTATGACTCGGCAGCGCGTCCGGCACGACGGATCCATTGGCGTCGCACAATCGCCAGAAGGCGGTTGGATCCGAAAGGTAGTTGTTCGCGATGAGATCCAGCCGCTGGCCCTGCTGTCGCGGATAGTACCCGAGTAGGGGAACGCTCGCCGGCAGGGGCAAGTTGGTCGCCGTCACGATGGCGCCCGACGCCGTCGTGAAAGTGTAGGTGCCCAATTTCTGATATCGGCTGCCAGGAAAGAACATGGAGGCGCCTCACGGAATCATTCCAATGACCGATTCGACTGCGTTGGCGAGGTTGGCGAGCGCGAGCGCCTGACGAAGCCCCTGCGAGTAAGCGTAGGCGGCGTCGGCGAGCGATGCGAGAGGGCCCGTGACGTTGGAGAGTTCCTCCGGCGTGAGAACACGCAGTTGGACCTGGGCCTCCGCATGGGTCGGATTGAGCAGCGTGTCGTAGATCTTCTCGTTGATTGTGAGCCCTGTGACCCGGACCGGCACGATTCGCCCTGGCCCCCAGATGAACAGGACTGTCGGCACCACGGACAACGGGACGGGGACGCTTGCGCCGGAGGAACTTCCGCCGATCGCCGACGCGGCGGACGCAGCGCCCGCGGTCACTTGTCCAAGCAGCCCGGATAGACCCCCCGCACCCGACGGATAAAGCAACATCTCGAGCGCAGCGAGCCGCGAATAGATGCCGCTGGCCACCGCGAGCGGATTGCCTTGGCCAATCTGATCGTTGGCGTCCATCACGAGGGTGAACGAGAAGGACTCGCCAGGCATGCCCTTGACCGCAAGCGGGTTGCCTTGGACGCCCGCTGGCGCCGGTTGTGACCAGGTGTGTGTGACTGTCTCTGGGTTGTACTGAAATATGATGACATTCGGCCACGGGACGAGCACTGTCGGCATGAACTCCACCAGCGCGCCCCGCATATAGGTACCCGACATCGGATGCCGCCTTTCCGGATGCTGGCCGCTCCGTTCACGTCGATCTGTCGATTTGCCGCAGCACCTCGGAAACCGCGCGACCGGAAAGCTGGCTGAGATGTTCCGTCGAAGAGTGTGTGAGATCGTCGCGTTGCGCCGGTTGCGCGGTCGCAGCATCCGGCCCGCCGCGCGCAGCGGCCAAGCCGGCGGTAATCAACATCGCCAGGTGGCGGCCCTGCGCCTCGGTCAGTCCGGACACTTTCAAAGACAGTCGGTCGATTCTGATGTCGTCCATTTTTCAACGCCTCTTCGGCCCCCGTTCCAGCGCGGCTCACCCTTGTCTGAGACCGAGGGGTGTCGTGAACCCCCGCGCAAGACCGCGAACGGTCGCGAGCCGTTCGGGCGCCGCCATTTGGATCGGCGGCTGCAGCGGGGAGGGCGTGTCTTTCGGCGGCGGCGATTCGATCCGAACCTCGATGGACCCAATATGGATTTCCCGATGGTCTCCCCGCAGACGACCGGCGGATATTGATCTTCGCTCAATGTCCCATTCCGACTGGCTGGCCAATCCTGGCATGGCCCGGGTGTTCGGAACGACGGGCGCGTCCGACGTCGCCGATTGTGGCGCGACAGCAACCGAGCGCTCTGCGACTTCGATCGTCAATTCCGTCGCTTGCGCCTTGGCCGACGGCTGAACAACCCATTCCAATGCCGCGCGCAGGGCCGGCGCGAACAATGGTGACGGAGAAAGTCGCGGCGACTGTGTCGCGGGCTGCCGGACGATGCTCGCATCGGACGACGGGGCCGCACGGACTGCAAGCCGCAGCGGTGCCGGCTCAGCAAGGGCGTTGGCGGTGTCAGCGCGCCGCGGCTGCGTCGGAGATTGCGCCACCACCGTCGATTTGCCGCGTGAGGGGTTTGTGTCAGGGACCGGGCCAAGACGAACGGGGAAGTATGAAATATCCCGGGTCGCCGCCTTAGTCTCCGGCGGATTCGGTCGATCGAGCGTCGTCCGAGGCGGTGGCTTCACAGAAGCATGGGGCGAGGGATCGATGGGATCGGGTCGAGTCCCAGCGGGCGCCGCCTTTGGGAGCGCCGGCTGGGATCCCTGCGCATCCGGCCATGACGGGAGCGGCGCCGGCGTCACCCAGGAAACCGAGACCGACGTCGGGCTCGCCGCCGGCGTCTCCTTGCGAACGCTGGGCGACGTAGGATCGGCGGCAGCCGCAGAATCCGTTTGCGCCGCGAGGCGTACGATCGGCGCGGCGCGCCTAGGCCGCGGCGCGCCTTCCTTCGGGCTGTCGGCCAGTTCTCGCGGGTCAGGCGCGGGCAATTCCGGCCTGTTGGCGGCTGCTCGACGCTCCGCGGCGGACGCCGCTGCGGAGCCCGGCGGGCGCCTCACCGGCTCGGCGGACTCGGCTACCTCGGGCGGCGCAGCGGCGACAGGCGCGAACTCGGCCGGCCAATTGCCCTCCCATCCTCGTATAGGTATACGCGGAGGCATGAGGACCGGCGAGGTGTCTTGCACTCGGCGCGCAAACGCCGCGAAATACGATGAAGCCGCCACGCTATCCTCCTGCGCCGGCTTCATGAACGAATTCGGCGTAGCGCGCTCGCCTCGAACGCGGCAACGCCAGGATGTCAGCCTCCGACCACCGGTAGCGGGCCGCGATCAGGTGCACTTCCTGGTAGACGAACATCGCTCGCTCGCGCAGCTCGGCCAGCACGTAGCGCAGAGGGTCGAAGACGATCTGAACGGATGCCCCGCATTCGGGGCATCTCCCGTTGAGGACGTCGTACAAGTTCGGCGCGAGCTTCGCCATCGCCAATTCCAACTTGCGGCGGAGCCGTGTCGGGGCAGTCTCCGGCCGGACGCATCGGCGCACCAGCTCGTGTTCCCAATCGGGCCGCCCCTCGATCGCCAGCTGATCGGCGCAGGAGACGACCCGACCCGCCACGTTCCCGCCGCTGAGGCGGAACCAACCGGGATCGTCGTCCGGCGAGAGTCCGCGCGGGACGCTCGGCGCATGGTGGGCAAGGTAATCGCTGACGCGAAATGCGATGTCGATCCGCGCCGGGCACCCTGCCTCGCGCGAGACGGCCGCCGGCCCGCCTACGCTTCGCGAGGCCGTCGGCCTCGCGGTCGAGCAGACCACGCTTGTGTTCACCTTGTCGCCGATGAAACAGCGCCGCATCGCGAGTAGGGCCGCGTCGAGGTCGGTAATCGGGACGGATGTCCACGGCACTGGTTCCCCATTAGGAAGTCGCGCGACCGCATTGACCAAAGCCAGCGCGAGACGAAGATCGAGGGTCGTTTCCTCGACGAGCATGATGTCTTCCGCCCCGGTCGTTTGTCGGAACATTGCGTCAAGACCGCTCACCGGCAGGCGGAACCGCCCCATTTGCTATGTCTCCTTCACTTCGGTGAGCGATGTGTCTCTCTCCCAGCCTTCGTTCTCCATCTTGACATGCTCGATGGCGATGGCGTTGCCGCCAGCGTCGAGATCCGACAGGGCCTGGAATTCAGACACCCAGCAATTGTGCACAATGTAACGGTGTACAGATTGACCCTCCTCGTTCACCAACTCGATACGTACCTCCTGCCGTAGGTTCGCCAGTGATTGGGAAGGCGCGCCCTGGTTTAGTACCTGCGCCGCGTTGGCCCAGGTCTCGAAGTCGGCGTCGAATGTAACCCCGCGTTCAAGCGTAATCGGTTCGTATTTGGTCCGCCCGAGCCCTTTCCGAATGAGTGCGTTTCCGCCTTCCTTGTATTCGATCACGTCGGACGATCGCTTAATGCCGCTCACCTTGCTGACGCCAGCGGCAGGACTTGTGGACGTACCGAAATACACAAGGAACTTATAGTTTTTGTACGGATCGAATCGATTAGTGTTGACAGAAAACGGCTTTCCCACGGGCCTCTCTCCTCAGGACTGCGACTGACCGGCAAGCTGCTGGATCTGAATCACGACGAACTCCGCAGGTTTGAGCGGTGCGAACCCGACAAGGATATTCACGATCCCGTTGTTGATGTCGGTCTGAGTCGTGGTCGTCGCGTCGCAGACCACTTGGAATGCTTCGCTCGCCGTCGTCCCCTGAAAGGCGCCCTGGTGAAACAACGTCAACATGAATGCGTTAACGCTCGTGGTGATCGCGGTCCATAGTGGCGTGTCGTTGGGTTCGAAAACGACCCAACCGAGAGCGGCGTAAAGCGATTGCTCGATGAACAGCGCCATGCGGCGGACCGGCACGTATCTCCACTGCTGAAAGGATTGGTCCGCAGTGGTTGTCGTGCGCGCACCGAACACCACCGTGCCGGAGCCCTGGAATGTCCGCAGGCAGTTGACGCCAAGCGGATTCAGGACTCCTTGCTGGTTATCCGTAAGGACGCCGCTTGGTACGACGCCGACCACATTCGTTGTCGTGGTCTCGAGCCCTGCTGGGGCTTTCCAAACGCCTCGAGTTCCGTCGATGCGGGCGAAGATGCCGGCGACGGTCCCGCTTGGCGGCGCGAGGACGTTGTTGCCGGTTACCGGGTCTATCACGGGAAGCGTGAGCCACGGGAAATAGAGCGCGGCGTTGATGTTTAGGGGGGCTTGGCCTGAATTGATATAATCCTGGATTGTGGAGCTTCCCGGAGGGGTCGTCCCATCGGCGCTGTATTGCGAGGGAGGATCGCAGATCAGAAAGGCTCGCTTGTCCTGACAAAACGCGGTTGCTTGGCCCATGACGCCGACATCGGTCACGCCGGGTATGACCATCAAGTTGAATATTGGGATCTTGTCGATGGGACCGTTGGCAGCGAACGCTGGGGCAAAGTCATCTGCGTTCAGCACCTCTTCGGCGGGATTGCCGGCACTGTTCAGCGCCGGGTCAACACTCACTTGAATCAGCTGCTGCCCAGCCGGAAACACATTGTAGGGCGTCTGCGGAGTAGGAGTTGAGACCCAAATAAGCTGTGAATTGCCGTTCATGCGCGTCTCGATGAAGTTGGGGTTTGGGATCAGCTGGCCCGCCTTCGGACCGGTCGCCAGTGTTGTGGAGGGGAAGAGCGACACTCGCCGAAACGTCTCCGTTGTCGTACCGGACGTGAGCGAACCGTAGGGGGTCGAACCGTAAGTGATCGTGACATCAAATGTGTCCAGTTGGGCGCTCGACGTGGACCTGATAAAATTGGTCACCGTCACAGTCATAGGGTAATTCTGGGGGTCGATCGGTTCGAGGCCTGAGAAGATGACAGCGTCAGTCCCGCTAAACTGGAGAGTTCCTTTCGGTCCGCCACCTGGGGGTGTCCCCAGAGATGGTCTAAAATTCTGGGCGGGCACGGGTTGCGGAGACAGGGGGGCTGGAAGCACTGGCGGGCTCCAACCCGCGAAATCCGCTGCCTGAAGCCCTACTACGTAAGCATTCAACCCCGTGCCGCCGTTGAGGAAAAACTGCTGAACGGCGTACGCGGTCTCTGCGTCAAGCGCCGAGTTGGAATAAATGTCGCCGAAAGCCTGCGTGTAGGCCGTGTAGCTGAATATCTGCACGGCAGTCGTGATCCGCACGGCAGCGGTGCCAGGCACGGCAGCCGTGAATTGCGTAGTCTTATACGGATGGGTGTAACCGACGAAGACCGTGACCGACGTGGGCGCGGCCGCGATCGTGGGCGGCGGGCCCGGTAGCTCCTCAATATAGATTCCAGGATAGGATGTAGTGACAGGCATGGTTGCTCCTCGAATTCTCAATTCATTCGTCGACGCTTCGGCCTGCGGACGTGTCTTTAACCGCCATGGCTTTTATTCCGCGCAACTTCGATATTCCCGTTTGGCTCAAGGAGGCGAAGCAGCTGTCGCGGGTGCGCCGGTTGCCGTTGGCGCTGGTGCGCCGGTTGGAGCTGGTGCGCCGGTTGGCGCCGGCGCTGCCGATGGCGCGCCTGCTGGCGCTGGTGCGCTTGCTGACGCTGCTCTTGCCTTAATCCTAGAGCCGGGAACGATCACCCGCTTCTGTACAAGGTGCCTAATCCAAATCCCTAACGGGTCTTTTTCGCCGGCCGACACGACTTTGCCGTCCTTCCTGGGGTCAAGAATGGTGTCGGGAAAGTTGGGCCGCCCATTCGTGAATGATATTTTCGAGAGCGGCACGCTAAGCTGAAGCCCGGTCGCTGGGTCAACGAATGAAATCGGATGACTCGCCGCGGCGCTGTAAGTCGGCGCCATAGGCGCAGCTGGGGTTGGCTGCGCGCCGGGAGCGGCTGCTCCGCCTGTCGCAGCTGGGGTTGGCTGCGTGCTGGGAGCGACTGCTCCACCGGCCGCAGCTGGGGTTGGCTGCGCGCCGACAGCAGGTGCTCCGCTTGGCGCTGCCACGACCGCGGCGGCATGCTCTGCAGGCGCAGCGGCAGGCGCAGGATCCGCCGGAGCCCCTTCGGCTGCCGGCGCTAACGCGGCAGGAACCGGCGCCGGCGCGGACACCGGGTCGACCGCCGCGGGTTCCATAGACTTCGGGGGTGTGGCCACAGCATTCTCTCCTTAAGAACGGACCTACGCATCGACGCGATCTGCGACGCGCGCTCGCTTTAGATCTATCGAGACCTTTGTAGTCATGGAATAATGCAGTTAACGTCGTTTAGTTCGAAACAAAGCTAATTCTGAGCCGGTGCAGGACCATGAAATCGAGCCGGCGTCCCATCGTCATGGCAATGCAGCGGCCCCACAACTAAGAGTTTGTTGTCCTGGTCTTTACCGCTTACCGTAACAACGTCTCCCATTCGCGGTTTGTTGACAATGTTTCCGCCATCTAACCTAAAATGATAATGGATTTGCCCGCCAAAATCGCTAAACGTCAGCACGCCAGTTCCACCGGTGACGATCTGTTCCTCAAGCGACGAGGGGGCAGGAAAATACGCTTTAACCACAATATCGGTTAGCTTGTGCGCTAATGTTGTCACGGCTGACTTCCCTGCGTCGCTTCTAGTCCACTGCCAAATGTCCCGTCCAAGCCGGGCGCCGGCAGCGGCAGGCAATGACCGATCTCAGGTGATGAGAACGATGTAGACCTGTTGGCCGCCATTGCCGAAGAATTGATTGACGTTGTGACGGCGATCGGCTGCTCCTCCATATAGACGCTAGGTTAGCCAAAGCGGGCGACGGCATGCGTCAGCTCCCTTTCCATTGTCCGCGGTTGCTCGGCGCCCGGATCCGCCGGGAAAGTTCCGGGAGGCGGGCTAGCGGAAACACGGATGGGGGCGGGCTGCATGTAACCTCACTCGGCCGGCCTATAGACCCCATAGGCGCCGACCGGCGCTTCCATTCGTCACTTTGACGGAGCTCATTACTGCGGCAACACTACTGGGCAATCTCTCCCGGCCGCTATCCATCTTTGGATCGAATAAAGGAGGGACCTGAGATCGAAACCATCCGGCTACTGGATCTAGATCCTTGCGAAGCGCCGGAAACGGAGGGCTGGCGTCCGAGCCGCTGCTTTGTCCATCGCCGGCGCCTCCGGGCTTGGGTTGGACGGACCAGACGGGCGGCGAGGTCCGGGGGGCCTGAGTTGGCAGGAGGCGGCGCCGAGGCCGCGCCGTCTGCCGCGATGGCTCTTGTCCATTGCTCGCAGGCGCCCCGAAGCCCAGGTTAATCCGAACCCCGCGTCAGGGAGGCTCTCAACGCCTCTTTGAGCGAGGCTACGGACAGATCGGACAGAATCTCGCGTCGACCTGGCGATTCATACAGCCGGGCGGATTGTCCGTTGCGCGTGAGCGCTAGGATCCGGGCCAGCGAACTCGCCTTCAACAGCAGCGGATCCACGGCCTCGACTTCGCTTTCGCCGAGGCCGAGCAGCACGATATCGGGCGCGTATTCGCGGATCCTCGCCGCCAGGTGCTCTCGACTGGCGAGCGCCTCCACCACGTCGACGGGGATTTCCGGCGCCAGCACGCCTGTCACTAGTTCCCGCAGGAACGGGGACAGCGCCACCACAAGCATCCGAAAAGCTGCCACTCTCGTTTCCCGCTCGGGACTATAAGGCGCTGCATTATCGCCCCGGCGGGCGCGCGCCGATATTATTCCGAAGGTGGAGAGAGGATTGATCGGCCATTAAAAATCCGGCGTCCGCCTCCAATTCGCGGCCTGGCCTCGCCGCTTCAGGTTCAACTTGTTCAGGACATTGTGAACGTGGGATTTCGTCGTCGCCACCCCGATGTTGAGACGTCTGGAGATTTCCTTGTTGCTGAGCCCCGCTCTGATCAGACTGACGATCTCAAGCTCGCGCCGCGTTAGCTTCGCGAGCGAGGATTTCTGTCCGTCAGGCCCGGCCGCCGCAGCAATGTGCCGAATCAGGCCCGCGGACAACAATGCCGAGCAGGCCTGCCGGCCTGCCTCGATGTCGGTCAAGAGCGTATTCAGGTCGGCCAAGGCCGCGCTACTGGGAATGAACCCGGCGACGCCAGCCTCGGCCCATTCGACAACTGATTCAACCAACTCGCTCACGGCGAAGACCACGACCCGCGGCTTCGCCATCGTCTCTCCCAAATGGCGCGCCAGGGCGATCCCGTCGCGAACCGCCGCGTCCAGGAGCACCATATCGGGCCGCAGTTCGTGGCTCAGGCTCAGAATCTCCTCGCTGCTTTGGGCATGGCTCACCACCACCACGGCGGGGTTGCGCCGCAAGATTTCCGCTAGACTTTCACGTATAAACCTAACCTCCGACGCGATAATCAACCGCGCGGGCGCGACATCATCGCGCGCATCATCGATATGCATGTCGCGCCCCCGGAGCTCGGATCGCGGCACCCAGATTTTATCACACATCTGCGGGAGGGGCGCTGTGATCTAGATCACACAACCGGCTGCGTGTCCACGACAAGCCGCCGGGTGGGGGTCGCGAAGGCGGACAAATGCCTCGCCTGAGGAAGAGCTGTTGTCGCAGGTCGGGCGGGGTCGGATTGCGCGCTTTGGACGTCCGCACTGCGGGTGGGGATGACCTGCGCGGCTGGGCCAGACTGGCGGCCAAGCCTCGGTACCGCTGCGCGACCTGCAGGAAGATATTCAACCCGCTAACCAGGACGCCGTCGGCCGGCGTGCATCAAGAGGTCGCTGGCCTGACCAGACGCCGCCGCTGATCGCTGGGCGAGACGGTCGCAAAGGCCGCGGAACGTTGCAAGGCGGCCTGCACCACCGAGTCCCGTTGGAGACATCGGTTCCTGTCCGCGCTCAATCTCGACGAGCCGCTGTGCCTGGGTCGCCGCCGCGAGCAATTGCCGAGCGCGCTCGATGTTGTCCGCCCGGAGCGCGCCGGCGAAGAGGCCGTAGTGTCGGATGCGGTGAAAGCCGCTCGGCAGCACGTGCAGGAGAAAGCGGCGGATGAACTCGCCGGCGTCGAGCGTCATGGTCTTGAGCCGGTCGCGGCCGTCGACCCGATAGTCCTTCCACTTGAAGGTGACGCCCTTCTCGCTGAGGGCGATGAGGCGACCTTGGCGTAGGTGTCGATGAAGGTCTGCTGGTAGATGCGGCCAACCCCCTTCATGTTGCCGACGTAGAACGTATCCTGGGCGCCGCAATAGCCCGGACATTCGCTCTCGAACTCGCCATGCGCCTCCTTTTCGCTCTTGGCCTTCTCCAGCGCGGCCAGCTGGCTTTCGGTCAGAACCAGGCCTTCCTGGGCGACCTTGGCTTCGAGCGCCTTGAGCCGTTTCTTCATGGTTTCAAGATCATGACGCTGCCAGACGCCGCGAACGCCGGCCGGAGAAATAGAGTGGCCGAGTTTGCGAAGCTCGTTGGCGATACGGATTTGGCCATAAGCCGGCTGGTCCAGCGAAAGCTCGACGATGATCGCCTCGACCTCGGGCGGCGTGCGGTTCTTCAGGATCGGCTTTCGCCGCGTCAGTTCCTGCAGCGCCAATTCGCCCCCGGCGTCGTAAAGTTCCTTGAAACGATAAAAGCTGTCGCGGCTATAGCCCATCATTTTGCAGGCCTGGCTGACGTTGCCGAGCTGCTTGGCCAACTCCAGCAACCCAACCTTGGCGCGGATAATCTTCTGTTCCTTGGTCATCGTAGGTGTCCTCTCGAAACGCCGAGGCCAGGCGCTGCGAACCCCGACCACTCCGCGCCCGGCCTCGGCTTCCGCCTCAGCTATGACACCAACTGTCAGATTAAGTCTTAACTACTGCACCTTCTGCACTTTCTCGCCGTAGCGGCGCGCCGTCAGATCATCGATCAAGCGCTGACGCAGCGGGTTGATGGGCTTGTCGGACATCGCGAAAGCTCCTGTCTCCCATGGGGTTGAACCCCATGATTCTGAGACAGTCCTGGCCTCGTCCGACCCAGCTTCCCGCGCTGCCCTCGCCGCAGCTACCGCGCGAGCGGTTTAGATTCTATGGGCGCGCGGCGGGCGTTGGCGCCTTCGTCGCGGCAACCAAACGATGGAGCGCCCCTATGTCAAAGCAGAACGACTTGAGCAAATGCGTCGTCGCGCTCGAGCAAGACGCGACATTGATCGCCGTGGTCGAGATGGGCCAGTCGAGTTGGCTGGTCGCGGGCATCGTGCCGGGACTCGATCGCTATCCCTTGAAGAAACTTAGCCCAGACCGCGACGCGCTGCTACAGCTTCTGCATCGCTGGCGCAACGAAGCGGCGAAGCGCGGCCACGCGATCGACCGGATCGCCGTTGCCTACGAGGCAGGCCGCGATGGCTTCTGGCTGGCGCGCTGGCTGCGTTCCCAATCCATCGAAGCCTATGTGATCCACCCGTCGAGCGTCCCGGTGTCGCGCGAGCACCGAAGGGTGAAGACGGATCGGCTCGACACAGAGCTCCTCAAGCGCGCCTTCCTCGGCTGGCTGCGCGGCGAACCGAAGCATTGCAGCATGGCGGCCATCCCCGCGCTCGAGGACGAGGATGCGAGACGACCCAGCCGCGAGCGTCAGGTCCTGGTCGGAGAGCGCACACGCATCGTCAACCGCCTGAAGGCCAATCTCGCCCGGCTCGGCATTCGCGGCTTCCGGCCCAATCTCGCTCGGGCGCCAAGCCAGCTTGAAGCCCTGCGCACGCCGGAGGGCGTCGCCATACCTACGAACACGTTGGCCGAGATGCGGCGCGACCTGGACCGCCTGCGCTTCGTCAAGCAGTAGATCAAGGAGATCGAGAAGACCCGCACCGAGCGTCTGGCGAAGACGCCAGACGAGCCACGCCATGCGTCGGCGCATGTCCTTACACGCGTGGTCGGCGTCGGCGTCGAGTCCGCGGACATGCTTATCCAGGAGGTGTTCTCGCGGGAGATCCGGGACCGTAGGGCACTGGCGCGCTATGCCGGGCTCACCGGAGCTCCAGACGAGAGCGGGCAAAGACGGCGCGAGCGGGGACTCGCCAAAGCAGGCAACGCTCGGGTGCGCCGCGGGATGATCGAACTCGCCTGGGGTCATCTGGTGCACCAGAAGGGCAGCCCGCTCAGCGCATGGTATCGGAGGCGAACGTCGGACTCACGGCGGGGCGTGCGCAAGACAATGATCGTCGCGCTCGCGCGCAAGCTCCTCATCGCGCTGTGGCGGCTCGCCACGACCGGCGAAGCGCCGGAAGGTCTGCTGCTTCGCCCGGCAGCGTAGCCACAACGGAGTTGCTGCAGGCGAGCGTCACGACGGTGCCCGACCTGTAGACGACGGCCCGAGGCGGCGGCAACCCGACATGGACTATGGCCTTCGCGCCGCGGTTTAGAATGGGCCCGCCCCTCGGAGCTTTGCCGCCGATGCGCATGACTGCATCATGGTGCGACCTTCGTGGTCGGCCGAATACAAGTTCGTGACGCGCGACGCGCGCCCAATGGCGAGCTCCCCTCGGTATCGTCGCCGCTGTCGAAACTGAACTGAACGAGCGGGACACACCCGTGTCGCCCGACTGAGGAAGCTTGACGCTGTGCTCGGGCCCCTCAAGGCAAGTCGCTCCGCGATGGCCTTCGGCCACCCTTGACGGCCACTGCGCGCAGTGTCCGAAGGAAAGTCAGGTCGGGACGAGGAGATGTCGCGGGCCAATCGAACAAGGAGATGCTCGCTATCGCCACCCTTGACAGCAATCGCCCCATACAAGTCCAAGGGCGGGAAGCGGGCCTACGGTCGTCGCCCAGGGAACGTCGCGAATCGACGTAGGGACTAAACCGCTCGCGCGGTAGCTGCGGCGAGGGCAGCGCGGGAAGCTGGGTCGGACGAGGCCAGGACTGTCTCAGAATCATGGGGTTCAACCCCATGGGAGACAGGAGCTTTCGCGATGTCCGACAAGCCCATCAACCCGCTGCGTCAGCGCATGATCGACGACATGACGGCGCGTCGGTTCAAGGAGAAGGTGCAGAAGGACTACGTCCGGCACGTCAGGACCTTTACGGCCTTCCTGGGCCGGTCGCCCGATACGGCGACGAAGGAGGACCTTCGCCGCTTTCAGTTGCATCTGGCGCAGCAGCAGATCAGCCCAGGTTCGATCAACGCCGCCGTCACCGCGCTTCGGTTCTTCTTCACCGTGACGCTCGAACGGCCAGACCTCGTTCGTCCTCTGACGATCGTGAACAAGCCGCGCAGGGCGCCGGTCGTGCTCAGCCAGGAAGAGGTCGCGCTCCTGCTCGAAGCCGCGCCGGGCCTGAAGTACAAGGCCGCGCTCAGCGTCGCCTACGGCGCGGGCCTGCGCGTGTCCGAGGTCGCGCACCTGAAGGTGTCCGACATCGACAGCCAGCGCATGACGCTTCGGGTCGAGCAGGGCAAAGGGCAGCGGGACCGTTATGTGATGCTGTCGCCGCAACTGCTCGAACTGTTGCGCGCATGGTGGAAGGCGGCGCGGCCGCGGGCCTGGCTGTTCCCCGGCCAAAACCCGGTCAACCCGATCACCGCCCGTCAGCTCAATCGCGCCGTCACCGCCGCCAAAGACCTGGCCGGCATCTCCAAGCGCGTGTCGCCGCATACGCTGCGGCACAGCTTCGCCACCCATCTGCTCGAGCAGGACGTCGACATTCGGGTGATCCAGGTGTTGCTCGGCCACGCCAAGCTCGAGACGACCGCGCTCTACACCCAGGTCGCGGTCAACACGATCCGCGACGTCAAGAGCCCGCTCGAGCGGCTCGGCGTCAACCTGGCGAAGCGAAAGCCGGCCGACTGACCGCGGCCGCATGGCGCGGCCACCGGGTCACCACCTGGAGGTCGCCGACGTCTTTCGCGCCCACGGGGCGGCGTGGCGAATGGCCAACGCCGGTCACGTGAGCCTCGACCAGTTGAAGGTCATGTCGGCGATCGAGACCTGTCGCACAGCCGCGCTCGGCGGACACGTCGAGCGCTGCGAGGACTGTGCGCACGAACGGATCTCCTACAATTCCTGCCGCAATCGCCACTGCCCGAAGTGCCAGGCGGCCGCGGCGAGGGAATGGCTCGAAGACCGCGAGGCCGAACTCCTGCCGGTTCCCTATTACCACGTCGTCTTCACCCTGCCGGCGTCGATCGGCGCCGTCGCGTTCCAGAACAAGTCCCCCGTCTACGACCTCCTGTTCAGGACCGCCGCCCAGACGCTGACCACGATCGCGGCCGACCCGAAGCATCTGGGCGCGCGCATCGGCCTGACCGCCGTACTGCACACCTGGGGCTCGGCGCTGACCCACCATCCGCACGTCCACGTCATCGTTCCCGGCGGCGGCCTGTCGCTGGACGGATCGCGCTGGATCGCCTGCAAGCCCGGCTTCTTCCTGCCCGTGCGGATGCTGTCGCGTCTCTTCCGCCGGCTCTTCCTCGAAGGGCTCGCAGCCCTGCATGCGGCCGGACGCCTCGTCTTCCTCGGCGACCTCGCGCGGCTCGCCGACAAAGCCGCCTTCGACGCCGTCCTCGCGCCGCTGCGCCGATCGGAATGGATCGTCTATGCCAAGAGGCCGTTCGCCGGGCCGAAGGCCGTGCTCGCCTATCTCGCCCGCTACACCCACCGCGTCGCGATCTCGAACTCCAGGCTCATGGAGCTGGACGACAAGGGCGTCACATTCAAGTGGAAGGACTATCGGGTCGAAGGCCGCGACCGGTTCAAGACCATGACGCTCGCGGCCCACGAGTTCATCCGCCGCTTTCTCCTGCACGTGCTGCCGAGCGGCTTCCACCGCATCCGACATATGTGGACGGCCTCTTGGCAAGTGGTTTTCGACGCTCTGATCGCTTTGGTCGGCTGCGGTCATATGTCCGGCCTGTTGGTGCGGTATAGGACCGCTGGCCCTGATGATATTCGACAGTCCTGGTCCCTATCACTACGGCGAGCTCGGGGCTCGTGGCGGATGTCAGGGTGTCCTGGGCTTTCGTTGCGACCGTGTCGTTCATCACGTCGTTGCGCTTGCCAATCTCTTCGAAACTGAAACGTCTATCTTGGAGAGCTCTTTGTCGTCAGGCCTTCGTGTAAAGTTCGGTTCGGAAGGCTTCGCCGGTCGACATCATCGCCCAGGCGATTCTGGCCAGCTTGTTGGCCAGGGCGACGGCGACGACGCGCTCGGGCTTCCTGGCCCTCATGGCGACGATCCATTCGGCCAGGGCGCCTTTGTATTTATGGGCCACGCGCAAAACCGACGTGCATCCCACGACCAGCATCTTGCGCAAATACCGGTTACCCTTTTTGGTGATAGCGCCGAGCTTGTCCTTGCCGCCGCTCGAGTGCTGGCTCGGAGTAATGCCCAGAGACGCGCTGAAATCGCTTCCCGACCTGAAGACGCTGGGATCGGGATTGAAAGCGACCATCGCTGATGCGATCAGCGGGCCGAAGGCGGGGATCTCGTCCAGCAACCGGCTCGTCTGGTTCTTGCCGCTCGCCCGGGCGATCGTCTTCTCCAGATCGTCGATCTTTTCGTCGAGGCCGTCGCTGTGCGAAGCCAGCATCGCGGTTGCTTGCTTGGCCTCTTCGGGAAGGGTCTCGTCGGCTTGCGCGAGCGCCAGCAATTCCTTGACCCGGTGGATGCCCTTGGGCGCGATCAAGCCGAACTCCGAGAGATGACCGCGCAGCGCATTGACGGTCATGGTTCGCTGCTTGACCAGCAATTCCCGAGTCTTGTGCAGCATCAGCACGGCTTGCTGATCCGCGCTCTTGATCGGCACGAACCGCATCTCGGGCCGCGACATGGCCTCGCAGATCGCAGCCGCGTCGTTCGCATCGTTCTTGCCGCGCTTGACGTAGGGTTTCGTGTAAGCAGGAGGAATCAAGACCACTTCGTGCCCCAACGCCCGGATCTCCCGCGCCCAGTAATGGGACGATCCACAAGCCTCCATCCCGACGCGGCAGGGCGCCGCTTGGGCGAAGAAAGCAAGCACCTTACCTCGGCTCAATTTGCGCGTAACCGCAGGCGCACCCTCGCGCTCGATTGCATGCACCTGGAAAAAGTTCTTCGCCAGGTCGATCCCAATCCTGATAAAGGTCTTCATGGACGGCTTCCCTATCCGCGACCTGCACCGGTCACGCCTTGGCACTTGATGCCGTTCGGGTGAGGCCGTCCACATCATCACTACGGCCTCTTCGCCGGCGCGGTCCGAGCCAGCAACATCGAGCGCGTCCGCCAGGCGCTCGCCGCGCCCGAGGCTGCACCCGAGGGCTCGCACGCCGAGACCGACGGCCAGGCCGAAGCCGTTTCGCCGGCGCGGCGCTGCCCCTGCTGCGGCGGCCGGATGATCATTGTCGAGACGTTCGAAGGGCCGCGCCCCGCGCGATCGCCTTCCCCAAGCCGGATCAGGATCGACACGTCATGACCGACGCCGCGCGTCCCGCCTCGCAGCGCCGCTTCCCCTCGCCTCCAGCCGCACGCCGGAGCAGGAACGTGACGTCCTCCCGACGTCCGCACAGGCTCTCCAGCCGCCGAGCCCATCCCCGTCGCCCTCATCCGCGCCCGACAAGAAGCCCGTCGTCTCGGCTCCCGACGATGAAACCGACCGCCTTCCGCCACCGCCCCCAAATCGGCGATCCGACCGCGATCCTCAAATCCCCATAGGCCGCGCTCGGTCAAACAGCGCCCTTCCTCCCCGCGGTTTCCTCCTTACGAGGCTTTCAAACGCCGGCCCCCGCGTCTCGCACGACCGTCCGAAAGGGCCGGCGTCTGAAACCCTTCAGTAAAGCTGCCGTTGCAGATCGCGTCCGTGGACCGGAACAGGTGGACAGGAAGCGGGCCTTCTTCCATATGGTTTCGGCACCTCCTAACCCATCGATGCCATTAAGGGCGGGTCGCGGAGCAAAAAGTCTTGACTGTTGCCCTACGCTGGAAGGCTGTTAGCAAGCGGTACCCAAGTCCTCCGTTGCGAGCTGCGCAAACTCGCTAAGGCATGCATTGGTCAACTCGTAGTTTTTCTCCAAGTAGCTAGGCCCCACAACTGACGAGAAGACGTCGCCGAGGGGCGCGTTCGATGTTCACCGAAGGGGAAACGTCAGGGCTGCCAACCTATTAACAGACGTTGACGGGGTATCGGCCAAGATAATGGCCATGGCCTCCCCTTGCCCCTCCTCGGCGTCCAGGAGGTCGGCGAAATGGGAAAAGCGCCGCCCGGCGGGGGCAAGGTCGGCGAGGCCATCCATGCCGAAGCCCCCCCCGCAGAACCCGAACGGGGGGCGGGCGTAGCGCCCGCCCCCTTCATGCCTTCGGCAATCCGCCCGCCCGTCGTCCTAAACGACTTTGTCCATGATCGGCGCGAGCTCCGCCGCCGAGTAGGCGCGCAGGGTTTGCGTGCGAATATAGCCGAGCTTCCCGACGCTCATCGCCAGCGCGGTCGCCGCGGCGTCGTCCGGCGCTTCGATGATCGAGACGACGTCGTATTGTCCCTGCGTCCACCAGATGTCCTTCATCGTGCAGCCAAGTTTTGCAGCGAGCTCCTTGTAATGGCTCGCGCGATTGGCTGTGTCCTTGACGTTCTTGACGCCCTGTTCGGTGAAATTGATCAGCGTGACATAGGTCGCCATGGCGTTTCCTTTCGCTTCTAGGTGCTTGCGCCTCCCCGTTTCTGCCCGACGGCGTTGGCACCGCTTCTTAGTTTTGCGACCTTTAGACGCTCAGGCGTCTTGCGCATTGATCGACATCAACCCGCGCTCGTCTTTTCTCACCGTGAGGGGCGCAACCCGCGAACCCGAACCTGAGAGTCTGTCCGGAAACATCATGTGGGATTGCATAGTTTTCGCAGCATGAGGCGGATGGAAGCGAGGCGGAGGAACGCGAGCGCCTTGCGGTTGAGGCATTCCCAGTCCTTGGCCAGCCGTCGGCAGCGGCCGAGCCAGGCAAAGGTGCGTTCGCCGATCCAGCGCTTGGGCAGGACGACGAAGGCCTTGGCCTGATCCGATCGCTTGACGATCTCGACCTTCACGCGCGCCAGAGTTCGTCCGATGGCGGTCTGAAATTGCGGCCCTCGATAGCCGCCGTCGGCAAAGAGCCTGGTCAGGAACGGAAAGGCGCCGAACAAGGTCGCCATCAGCGCCGCGCCGCCGTCGCGGTCCTGGATGTCGGCGGCGTGGACGATCGCATGCATCAACAGGCCCTGCGTATCGACGAGGATGTGGCGCTTTTTGCCCATGATTTTCTTGCCGGCGTCGTAACCCGCCGGATCGATGCAGGTCCCCCTTTTTCCGCGCTCTTGACGCTCTGGCTGTCGATGATCGCGGCGGTCGGGCTCGCCTCGCGAGCGGCCGCTTCGCGACACTTCACGTAGAGCGCGTCGTGGATGCGATCGAGCGTGCCGTCCCAACTCCAGCGATCGAAGTAATCGTAAAGCGTCGAACGCGGCGGCAGGTCCTTCGGCACGGCGCGCCATTGGCAGCCGGTGCTCAGGACATACATCAGGCCGTTGACGACCTCGCGCTCATCGACATGACGTCGGTTGCCGCCGCGCTTGGCCGGTGGAATGAACGGCTCGACATGCGCCCATTCCGCGTCGGTCAGATCGCTCGGATAGCGCAGCCGACTGCGGTCGTAGCGAGCGCGATTTTCGTTGGTCCACATCAGCGACCCCCCCAAGCGATTCGGGCCGCCTTCCTTAAATCATAAGCGATTCCAACAATTCGTTAAGTTCCCGGACGGGCTCTGAGGGACCAGTACATATTCGAGGCGTTCTATCGCTTCCAGCTGACGACGCAGCTTGCGATTACGCCCAACATGTCGCCAACGGCGAGGCGATCTGGTTAAGACAACCTAAAACCGCGGTTGCAGGCGACCGCCCGGACGCCGACACGCCATTCTCGCCGCATTCCTTTCCTCAGGCGTATTCTATGCCGCGACTCAGAACGTGATCCGCGCCCGCAGACTGGTGACCCAAAGCGAGCCGGTGTTCGGACAGAGGGTGGGATGCAGGATCCACTGTGCGCACTCCAGCCATTCCGTCGGGTACCAAACGTTTGATTTTGACCACGAGCTCCCCGCCCGCCTCAAGCTGAGCGAGTCGCGGGATCACGTCGCTATAGCTCTCCGCAGGCTGGCGCATGGCCCGCAGGCGTCGGCGACGGCCGTCTCGACGTGGATGAGGCATTGCCGCCCTAACGCTGCACGGGCATGAGCGGCGCGCCCTTGGGCAGCGTCGAGCATATGGGGACGTCTGTCCGGCCGCAAGATTTTCGAACGTTGAAAAGGCCGACGTTTAGCCGCTTCTCCTGAGCCTCACCCCAGCCCGCCACCATTTTGCGGTCCCGAATCGCCGCGGCGTCTCTCGCTGTCGTACAGCTCGGGGAATGACTCGCCGGTGGCGGCTTCGTAGGCGTCCAGAAACAAAGCGAGGTGCTCGCGTTCTTTCTCGCGTTTGCCGAGTTCCGAATCGCTCACCATTTGACCACTCTCGCCGCGCGTTACCCCATTGCATACCCCGGCAATTTTGCTCTCGTATCGTCCTTCGGAAACCCGCCCCGAAGCCTTTGATTTGATTGGCGCGCGCGAAGAGATTCGAACTCCTGACCCCCAAATTCGTAGTCTGATCTGACTTGTCGATCCGGCGGTGAGCGCGGGCGCGCGAAGAGGAGGGGGCAAACGGGGTAGTGGCGGACGTGTCGGCGCGATGATTGCGGCTCGATGATCCGAACGAGCCAGGAGCGCATTGCCAAATTCATTAACCCACCCGCTCGAACGCCGAGAAAGGACTGGCGTTCGGTTCGAAAGAGAGCGTGTGTAGAGACGACAGCCGGGCGGAAGGAGCCGCACGGTTGACCCTATGCTCCGGCGTTCGCGCTGAACCGGGGCTCGTGTCAGTGAGGGGCCTGGATTGGCCGGCCCCATCAAGACGCGAAGGGTCTATCCATGTCCATCAAGCTCACCGACACGCAGCTCATGATGCTGAGCGCCGCTGCGCAGCGCAACGATCGTTGTATTGTCGCCGCGCCGAACCTGAAAGTCGCTGCGGCGCAAAAGATCGCTAGCAAACTGATCGGCGCCGGCCTCGTAAAGGAGATCAGGGCGAAGGCCGGAGCGCCTGTCTGGCGGCGCGATGACGAGGCCGGGCTGTCCTATGCGCTGAAACTGACCGCCGCAGGGGCGAAGGCGACCGCGATCGACGAGAGCGCGGAACCCGCACATGTCGCCGACGACGGCGACTTGCGAGAGGACGTCGAGCCGGCGCGCTCGTCATCACAGGAGCATTCGGCCTCTGATCCTTCATCGGCGGGAGAGAACGGGACTGCGCCCCGGCGCTCATCCTCTCCGCGAGGCGGGACGAAGCTGGCGGAGGTCGTCGAACTGCTTCAAAGGGATCGCGGCGCGACGATTAACGAATTGATCGAAGTGACGGGGTGGCTTTCACGACACGCGCAGCGCTGACCGGCCTGCGCAAGCGCGGCTTCGCGACGGCAATCGATCGGTCTGACAAAGAGCGCGGATCGATCTATCGTGTCGAAAGGGGTCCTGCCGCCGAAGGCAGCGCAGCCGCCCACTCCGACGTAGCGCAGGCCGACGTCGCGTCGCTCTCGAAGAAGAAGCGTCGCGAGGCGAAGCCCAAAGCGCGTCGAGCGGCCTGATGGCGATGCGCCGACTTTCGGGAGACGTCGGCGAGACATCGCCGCCGTCGGCGCCGCGATCGGACAACGCAGGGTCGGTCGAGCACGTGATCGCCGGCCTCGCCGATCTCGACGCAAATGGGCTTCGACTGCAATGGCGCAATCATTTGGGCGGGACCCCTCCCACCCATTTGCCGCGTTGGCTGCTCCTGAGAAGTCTTGGCGTATCAGATCCAGGTCGCCGCACTCGGCGGTCCCGACAAAGCGACGCTGCGCGTCATTCGCCAACTGAAAGGCCGAACTTTCGACTCCGCCGAAAGCGGTCCGTTTGAAGCCCGCATCCCCTCGACCCGGGAAGGGACCACTCTCAGAGCGGGAGCGCTGTTGGTCCGCGAGTGGAAGGGCAAGTTGGAAAGGGTGACGGTCCTGGAAAAGGGCTTCGCCTGGAACGGCACGTCCTATGCCAGCCTTTCGCAGATCGCCAAGGCGATGACCGGCACAGCCTGGAACGGCCACCGCTTCTTCGGCTTGCGAACGGCGACGTCCGCCCGCGCTGCGCAAGCGCGCCGCGGGCTGGTGAGCAAGGCGACCGCCAGGCCGGATGTCGCGTCGGACGGACCTACGGCAAGCAAACAGGTCGGTCATCGCTGCTCTTTACCAAGCGATGCGATCGCTTCAGCTGCGGGGAGCGAGGTCTCGCATGACCGAGGACGCCGTCGCAACGACACGGCGGCTGCGTCATGAAGCCCGCGAATCCCAAGGCGAGCTTGCGCTGCGCCGTCTATACCCGCGTCTCGACGGAGCACGGTTTGGAGCAGGAGTTCAACTCGCTCGACAACCAGCGGGAAGCATCAGAGGCCTACATCAAGAGCCAGGCCCACGAAGGCTGGAGGCTGATGCGGGACCGCTACGATGACGGCGGCTTCTCCGGCGGGTCAATGGACAGGCCCGCTCTCATGAGGCTGCGGGATGCCGTTCGCGCGAGACGGATCGACGTCATCGTCGTCTACAAGGTCGACCGGCTGACCCGATCGCTCGCCGACTTCGCCAAGCTGGTCGAGCTCTTCGACGAGCATCAGGTGTCCTTCGTCTCGGTTACCCAGGCGTTCAACACCACGACCAGCATGGGGCGGCTGACATTAAACGTCCTCCTGTCGTTCGCCCAGTTCGAGCGGGAAGTCACAGGCGAACGCATCCGGGACAAGATCGCCGCCTCCAAGAAGAAGGGCATCTGGATGGGCGGCGTGGTTGCGCTCGGCTACCGGGTCGAGAGCCGGGCGCTCCATGTCGTCGAAGAGCATGCCGCGTTCGTGCGCGATCTCTTTCGACGCTATCTCGAGATCGGAAGCGTCGTGCGGCTTAAGGCTGCTCTGGACGAGGAGAACATCCGGCTGCCCATTCGAACCGACGGCAGAGGCAAGATGACGGGCGGCGGGCTGATCAGTCGAGGGCATCTCTACAAGATCCTGTCGAATCCGATCTATGTCGGGCGGCTGACCCACAAGGACCAGGTTCACGAAGGCCTTCATGACCCGATTGTCGATCATGAGACCTGGGAGCGAGTCCAACGCTTGCTCGCGGAGCATGCCCAGCACAGAGCAGGCTCGCGTCAAGACTCCGACGCCCTCCTTGCCGGCAAGCTCTTTGACGATCGCGGCAACCGGATGAGCCCGAGCCACGCGACCAAGAGCGGACGTCGATACCGCTACTATGTCTCGCAGGCGATCTTACAGGGTCGCCAGCAAGATGCGGGGTCACTCAGTCGCGTCCCGGCGATGGAGATCGAACGACGGGTCGTCGAGGCGCTGCGAGGCGCCGCGCCCTCGGATCATCTGGAGCCTTCGAGCGGAAGGCAGAGCATTCAGCGAGTCTCCAGACATCCCAGTCCCGAGGTCGCCGCTATCAGCATCGACGCCGCCGCGAGCGCCTCGTCGTCCCGCGCCTTCGACCTCGACCCGCGTGCGGCCGTCGGGCGCGTCACGATCCGTCGCACGACATTGGAGATTCAGTTGGCCGAAGGGATGACCAGAGACGCTCCGGATCGCGTCCTGGTGATTCCCTGGACGCCGCCGTCCCCCTATCGACGGCGCGAGATCATTCAGGGGGAAGGCGAGCAACCCGCTGTGGTGCGCCCGATGCGAACCAAAGCGCGCGCGGTTCTCATCGATGCCCTCCGCGACGCCCATCGCTGGCTTGACGAACTGACGACAAATTCGAGCCACACGATCGAGTCCATCGCTGCCCGCGAGAAGAAGACCGAACGCTCGATCCGGATGACGATGTCGCTCGCCTTCCTTTCTCCGGCCCTCGTCAAGGCGGCGATCGACGGACGGTTGCCTCGCGGCTTTGGCGTCAAGCGCCTGATGGACCTTCCGATGGCTTGGTCGGATCAGTGGTCCGCGCTCGGTCTCGCGGCGCCCGCGTAGAGTTGATCGAAAACCGATCGGCTCAACCCATCACCCGCGGCCCGCGAGTCTCAATCCGACATCGGCGCCGCCGTCAGGATGGTCGCCTCGCTCGGCCCAACCAGCGCGCTTTTGGGAAACGGAATTTTGCGGCCAGAGACTCCGAGCCGCATTCCGGCACAAAAGCCGGACGACCCCGCCAAATAGCCGCCGCAGACCGTACTCGGCCACGCTAACGCTTTATAATGTCGCAGGATTGTGGAACCGGGGAAACTACCGTCGCTCGCGCGGACTACTTGGTGGAGCTGAGGGGATTCAAACCCTGATGCTCTTGGCGATGCGCTCGTGAACTTGGGATCTTCTCCATCGAAAATCAGCAATTTCGACTCGGATTTCCGCCGCCGGCTGGAGGGCTGGTTTCGTAAACCGCAGCAGGGCTGGCCAAGGAAGTCAAAGCAAAGACTGGGGCGCCGATCTGGCGTCGAGACGAGGCGACCGAACAGGCATATGCGCTCAAGCTCACTGCCGCCGGGGCGAATGCGGTCGAGGCCCACGTAAAGATTGCATCGGAATCGGTCGGCGCGACTGTGAGCGCGCCATCGCCCGGCGATCGGCCAGCACGTCGGGCATCACGTGCTCGTTCCGACGCTCCGATGCCAGAGGAGGACGCGGCTCAGGAAAGTCGAACGTATCAGGACCTCGTCGGCGCAAGCGAACCATCCTGGAGCCCGCCCCGGGCCGGCTCGAAGCTCGATCGAATCCTCGGGATGCTCTCGACCGACAAGGGCGCAGCGCTCGAGGAACTGACCCGCGCCACAGGTTGGCTGCCTCACACGGCGCGCTTGGCACGGCGATCGACCAACAGGCTTGCCGGATCGATCACCACGACGCGGATACCGAGCGCGATAAGACGGCGGTAGAGCCAGAAGCCTTCGTATCCCGCTTCGTAGCAGATCATCGCGGCCGGCGAATTAAACCCGCTGACGACCAGCTTCGCCCGCGCTCGATCGATCAACGCCAGCAGGGCTTCCACGTCGCCGCAGGCCATCGTATGCAGCGCGATCTTGTCAGCTAGCGGCGTGTGGATGCCAACCACACACTTTGATCGGCTCATTTCAACTGAGACGAAGATGTCGCTGCGGGTCGGCTGATCTTGCGTCGATATTGTTCCTTCATTCTCCTGGAGCATCGGCCGTTCTCCTGTCACGGTGCCAAAGCCGAACCGTATCAGGCGGCGCGACTCGCCCCATAGGATCTCTACGCATTGCTGTCGTCCACTGCGTCGTCTTGGTACGGCTGAACTCTCCATAGCGATCGGAACAAAGGCCCCGCTGTTATTGGCTCTTAAAACCCCGAGCGCCGAACCGCCGCAGATCGGGGGGCTCACCAATCAGATAAAAACAACGCAGAGGGGCCTACCGAGGTCACAGGCGGGCATATTGCGTTCCGTCGCGGGAGGTAGAATGGAGTCAGGTCACGCCCTAATAATTCTTCGGAGCCTAATCCTTATCAGCGCTGCTAACGGGGCGCCGGTCCTGTTCGCGCGACTGCTGGGAACGCGCTTTGCACGCCCGATCGATGGGGGGATTGTGTTGCGCGACGGTCATCCTCTACTCGGTCGTTCCAAGACTTGGCGCGGCCTCGTCGCAGCTGTCGTTCTGACGGCCTGCGCCGCAGTCCTCATCGATCTCCCTTGGCAGGCGGGTGCGCTCACCGGTGCTTTCGCCATGGCGGGCGATTGCCTCTCTTCCTTCGTCAAACGGCGATTGGCGCTCGAGGCGAGCAGCATGTCGCTTGGCCTCGATCAGGTTCCCGAATCGCTGTTTCCCGCAGTCGCCTGTAGCGTTTACCTGCCGCTTGGTCCTCGCGACGTAATCGCGATCGTCTTGGTGTTCTCCGTCGGAGTGCTGGCGATGTCGCGTCTCTTCTACGCCGTCGGCTTACGGGATCGGCCCTACTAACGCGCACTGCGCACAAGTTGGTGTAGGGTGATCTCCGGCCGATTGTTAAAGCGCACTGGAACGATCGAAGACCCCGCCCCGACTGAGGTATAGCCAGCCATGCCCGCATGGCGCCATGCGCCAGCGCCGAAAGCGCGCGGCAGATCGGCTTCAAGCAGGATCGGAACCCCGCCGGGCAAGCAAATCTGCCCACCATGCGTATGTCCGCTCAGCATCAGGTCAAAACCGGCGTGGGCGGCCTGCCGGTAGATTTCCGGAGTGTGCGAGAGCAGGACGGAGACATAACCATGTGGAATATCCGCCGCCGCTTTTTCGATGTTGTCTGCGCGGTAGAAATGCGCGTCGTCCACCCCCGCGAGATAGATCGAAGCTGGGCCGCAGCGTATGGCGACGCACTCGTTGAGCAGCATGCGAATGCCAAACGCTTCGAGGTCAGGAACCATGGCAATCGAATCGTGGTTGCCGAGCACTCCATAGACGTCGCCGCGAAGCGCTTCACGCAGGTGCGCCACGATTTCGAGGCAGGGCTCGCAATCGCCGTGGGTGCGCCCGCGATAATCACCCGTCAGCACGCAAAGATCGTAGTCAAGGTCGCGCGCGAGTTCAGCGACGCGCTGCATTGCGGGACCGCTTAGATCGGCATGCAGATCGCTCAGATGCAGGATGGTGAAGCCATCGAAAGCACTTGGCAGATTTGCCAGATGCACAGTGTTGCGCCTCAGCTTCACCTTGCCCGCGTTTGCCCGGCCTCGCCAATAGGTCCCTGTCACGCGCAGCCCTATCTCGATCACCGCCTGCATCAGGGGCAAATTCTCTAGGTGCAAGAAGTTGAGCCCTTGGCCGAAAGCCTGTGCCTCGTGCTCGCGCTCGATGCCGAGACGCAGCCGCGCGTGCAACGGCCCAAGTCGGCTTTCGAGACGGCGTCGCGCTTCGTCGGGATCGAGTAGCCGGCCGCTCGTCACATTATCGGCCTCGTTGGGGTCCATCGCCAAATGCCGAAGCTACGAGCCACAAGCGAAGGAATCTGCGCCGGATGTCGTGTTTCTGATACGCATTTGTCGGCCCCACGGAGTGACCCAACTCTGATGTTATACCAATTCTCGCTGATGCTGACTCGGACGGGGGATTCCCGGATCAGATTTGACTCGGGGTTGCGAACGAATGGAGTTCGCCATGCCGATCCTGCTTCGAGAAGATTTTGATGCCGCCGTCGCGCGTCGCGAGGCGAAGAAGTCGAAGGATAGCGGTCAGGCGCGACGACTTCTGGCGCTGGCGGCGATCTACGATGGATCGACACGGACGGAAGCGGCGAAGATCGGCGGCGTGACGCTTCAGATCGTTCGAGATTGGGTTCTCAAGTTCAACGCCCACGGTCCGTCCGGGCTCATCGCCGGCAAGGCGCCGGGGCAGACGCCGCGCCTGACGGCCGAGCGCCGCGCGGCGCCGGCTCGCATGATCGAAGACGGTCCGATCCCCGCCGTGCATGGCGTCGTGCGCTGGCGGCTTGTCGACCTCTGCCAATGGATGTTCGAGGAATACCGCGTCGTCGTCTCCACCCAGACCATGAGCCGGGAGTTGCGGGCCATGGATCATAGCAAGCTGACGGCGCGGCCCAAGCATCATGCCCAAGCGGCGAACGCGATCGAGGCTTTTAAAAAAGCCTCCCCGCGCGCCTGGAGGAGATCGCGCGCGAGAAGGGCCTCGATGCCGACGCCATAGAGATCTGGTTCGCCGATGAGGCGCGCGTTGGCCAGAAGAACAAGATCACCCGCCGGTGGGCCAGGCGCGGAACGCGGCCCTCAGCGCCCAGCGATCAGCGCACCGCCTCGACCTATATCTTCGGCGCGATCTGCCCCAGGGAAGGCAAGGCGGTCGGCCTGATCCTGCTCAAGTGCAACATCGAGACGATGCAGTTGCATCTGGACGAAATCTCCAAGGATGTCGCGCCCGGTCGCCACGCCGTCCTCATGCTCGACAAGGCAGGATGGCATACGTCCGCAAGGCTCGACGTTCCGGGCAATCTCACGCTCTTGCCGCTCCCGGCCAAATGTCCCGAACTCAATCCAGTCGAGAACATCTGGGAGTTCATGCGCGACAATTGGCTGTCGAACCGGATCTTCTTCGACCACGACGACATCGTCGATCACTGCTGCGACGCCTGGAACAAGCTCAGAAGCCAACCTTGGCGCGTCATGTCCATCGGACTACGCAAATGGGCTCACAGGTCCTGATCAACGGGAATTGGTATTAGTGCCACAGATCGCCCGCGGCTCACCGAATCGCGAAGGGCGCATGTTCCGACGACACGCCGAACAGCGCGCGTATGCTTGACAGCAGACTGCGCGGCGGTGGGCCATCGACGAGCATGGAGAGATAGTCTTCCGCCCACTTCCTGATGTCATTTTCGAGCAGATGGGCGAGCATCGGCGCATAGCGTTCGCGCCGCTCGGCGAGCGGCATCTCCAAAGCGCGTTTGAGCGCCAAGGCGACCGCGTCGGTCTCGTGCGGATTGACGATCAGCGCGCGGTCGAGCTCCTTCGCCGCGCCCGCGAATTGGGACAGCACCAGCACTCCCGGGTCTTCCGGATCCTGCGCCGCCAGATATTCCTTGGCGACAAGGTTCATTCCGTCCCGCAAAGGCGTCACCATCGCGACGTCGGCGGCGCGGTAAAGACCGGCCAAAACCGTGCGCGAATAGGAACAGTTGACGTAGCGGATCGGCGTCCAGGCCGCGTCGCCGAATCGGCCGTTGACTTTGCCGATGAGGCACGTCACCTCGGCTTCGATCTCGCCGTATTGCTCGACCTCGGTACGGCTCTTCGGCGTGATCTGCAGCAGCGTCACTTTCCCGTGCCACTCAGGATTGTTCTCGAGAAATCGTTCGAACGCCTTCACCCGCTGCGGAATGCCCATCGAATAATCGAGCCGGTCGACGCCCAACACGAGGCGGCTGCCGCCGAGGCTCTCCCGGACCAGGGCCACAAGCGCCGAGCGTCCGGCGTTGCGCGCAAGGCGTATATACGTCTTGGTCTCGATGCTGACCGGGAAAGCGCCGAGCCGCACTTTTCGGCCCTCGAACTCGTACGCGCCGCCGCGAACCTGGGCGGCGCCGAGAGCCGTCAGGTAATGGGCGAAATTATCGCGGTCGTTTTCGGTCTGGAAGCCGACGAGATCGTAGTAGGTCAGGCCGCCGAGAATTTCCTTATGCTGAGGCAGGGTCTGCAGGATGTCCGGCGGAGCGCAAGGCGTGTGGAGGAAAAAACCAATTCTGTTGCGGTGGCCGCGCATGCGCAGCTCCCGCCCCAGCAGCATCAGATGATAATCGTGCACCCAGATGACGTCGTCCTCGTTGAGCAACGCGCTCAGTCGGTCGGCGAACATGCGATTGACGCGCATGTACGCGCTCGCGTCGGCGCGGGAGTATTCTTGCAAGTCCACCCGGTAGTGAAGAATGGGCCATAGCACGCTGTTGGTGAGGCCGTTGTAATATTCCTGGACGTCGGTTTTCGATAGATCGATGAGAACGTAGGCGACCTTGTTGACGTCGATTGCCTGCGGCGTTTCGACCGGCTCGTCCGCGACTTTCCCGCTCCAGCCGACCCACATTCCTTTGCGATTCTTCAACGCCGCTTTCGCCGCAACCGCCATCCCGCCCGCGAACGGCGTGCCGGGCGAATCGGGAACCGCAACGCGGTTGGAGACTATGATGAGACGTGCGCCCATGCGTCCTCCCAACTCGACGACAAACGCGTCGCGATTTTATCATGCTGGCCAGGGAGTAGGAATGCAGCAGATTGCCCAAAGCTCGCCCGGTGTCCGGAGCCGTTCTTCACGACCCGCTCGGCGGGAACCGGATTGGGCCTCGCAACCGTGCTGGAGATCGTTCGTGACCATGACGGAGCGATGAATGTGCGGAGCAGTCCCGGGCGCGGGAGCCGGTTCGAGGCGTGGCTGCCCGCAGCGGTGTTGGCCGAGACCGCGACGCTCGATCCATCGGCGCTGCCGCTCGGCCGCGGCGAGACGGTGCTGGTGGTCCAAGGCGAACGGGAACGGCGGCTGCGGGACGAGGAGATGCTGGCCGCGCTCGGATACGAGCCGGTCGGGTTCGAACGCGCGGATGACGCGATCGCCACATGTCGTGCAGCGCCGGGCCGGTTCGACGTCATGCTGATCAGCCACGCCCCGCCCGCGTTGGACGGGCTCGATCTGGCGCGCGTTCTGCACGGGATTTCGCCGGGATGTCCGGTGCTGCTCGCCATCGTTTCGACATACGAGATTAGCATCGACGCGCTTGCGCAGGCCGGAATTGTCGAAGTCCTGCGTCGACCTGTCGCCAATAGCGAACTTGCTGCGATCCTTGCGCGCTCCCTGCGTGCGAACGGCGCGCTACGAGAGTAACGCAATTCCGGATCATTGAAGGACGCTCTCGGCTTGGCCCCAACCTCTCCGGGTCCAGAAATTGGCGTCCTTCGCCGCACGCGTTTTTTCCTCAGAGACACAGGGCAGGGAGCGGTTACGAACGTAACGCGAATCCTGAAAGCTGAAATTCTTCTGTAGCGCGGCGCCGCCATTTTCCAGGTCCGATATCTCGGCACTGAGCCGAGATGCGCTAGGGAATACATCCTATTTTAAGGAGGATCAGATGAGACTCGTGACAAGTGTTATGCTCGCACTTTGCGTTGCTTTGCCTGCACCAATCGTCGCCAACGCCTCGGAAAGCGTGAACCCGGTTCACAAGCACCGGATCCACCAGCATCACGCCGTCCCCGGATGGTTCAATCCCGCTGCAACAGCTTTGGTCCTGCAGATCGGGACCGTCCGGGCGGCTCCGGCGCTGAAGTCCAATGACAACACCGACGGGCTGTCCCGCGACCGCGACCAATGCAATAGGGGCTGCATCGACAACTGAACTAACTGACGTGCGGACTGCCACAGTTGAGCTGGACCCCGGATTTAGGACCATTGGCTAAGGTGTGAAATGTCCTGCTCTGTCGCAACCGATGGAGCGAGGAATGACGAAGTCACGCAAGAAGTTTGATGCGGCGTTCAAGGCGAAGATTGCGGTTGAGGCGCTGCGCGAGGATGCGACGGTTCTGGAACTGGCGAAGCGGCACGGGGTGCATCCGAACCAGATTTATGCCTGGAAGAAGCAGGTTCTCGACAATGCGGTGAGCCTTTTCGCGCGAGGGGCGAGCGGTTCGGGGGATGGCGAGGAGGAGCGCGAGCGCGAGACGGCCAAGCTCTACGCCAAGATCGGCCAACTGACGGTCGAACGGGATTTCTTGGCCAGGAGGCCAGGGCGATGAGCGCGCCCGATCGAAGAGCGATGGTCGAACGGCCTGGCAAGGACCTGTCGGTGCGCCGCCAATGCGCGCTTGTGGGCGTGGCGCGCTCGGGGGTCTACCGCCCCAAGCCCGTCGCCGAGGCGGACGATCTGGCGGTGATGCGCCGCATCGACGAACTGCATCTCGAACTTCCGTTCTACGGCTCGCGGCGAATAACCTTCGAACTCAACAAGGAAGGCCGCGGGGTCAACCGCAAGCGAGTGCGGCGGCTGATGCGGGTGATGGGGATCGAGGCGCTGGTTCCGCGCCCCGGCACGAGCAAAGCCGCGCCCGGGCACAAGATATACCCCTACCTGCTGCGCGGCCTGAAGATTGTCGAGCCGAACCACGTGTGGGCGGCCGACGTGACCTACATCCCGATGGCGTGCGGCTTCCTCTATCTGGTGGCGATCATCGACTGGGCCAGCCGGGCGGTTCTGGCATGGCGGCTGTCGAACACCAACGATGCGAGCTTCTGCGCGGCGGCGCTGGAGGAGGCGCTGATTCGGTTCGGAAAGCCGCGGATTTTCAATACCGATCAGGGCTCCACTTTCACCGCCGAGGCTTTCACCAGCAAGCTTGTGACGGCCGGCGTCGTGATTTCGATGGACGGACGCGGCCGCTTCATGGACAACATTTTCATCGAACGGCTGTGGCGCTCGATCAAGTATGAAGAAGTGCATCTGAAAGCCTACGCCGATGGCTGCGAGGCGCGGTCCGGCATCAGTTCCTGGATGAACCTCTACAATTTTCGGCGCCCTCACCAGGCGATGAACAACCAGATGCCGATGGCGGTGTGGCGCGCCGGCATGGACAAAATCGAGGCGGCGGCGAGGGCTGTGGATATGCCGCTTCGCTTGGACAACGCAAACGCGTTGCCCACATACCCACAGCAGAAGCAGCCAGAAGCGGCTTGATTCTTGAAGGACAAGGGCAGGCGAGATCACACCTTAAATTCAACCCCTCGTGGTCCCACGAATGGGGTCCAGTTCAAGTGGCGGCGCGGTCGCCGAAAGACGGTGTCGAGGCGCCGACCCGGCGATGTCGACACAAACTGTCTAATACGGCAGCCGAACCGTCGCTGCGGCGAGGCGCTCGATCCCCTCGGTCGAGTGGGTGAGGCCCAGGCACTCGCCCGCGGCGGTTTTCTGACGCTTGGAGATCGCTGGCTGATCAAGACTTGAAAGGAAGACATGAAATGAGGACTTTAAGGACACCCCGCACAATAAGTGCTACGGTTCAGGGTGGCCTGGGCTTGATCGTGTAGTTCCATTCAGGATGGAACTGATCGCCGGTGATGTCGAGGCGCTTCATCGCGGCATTGCTGACTTTGATGCCCTTTTGATAGCGGCGCGTGTCGAGCGCGCTTTCGACCTTGAGCCCGGCGTTGGTGGTGGTTGCGCCGATCAACTCGACCACGGCAAGACGATCCGTGAGCGGTCGGCCGCGCCAGTTCTGCGTGATGTGGCAGAACAGGCGGTGCTCGATCTTGTTCCACTTCGATGTGCCTGGCGGATAGTGGTGGACGTGGATCGCAAGCCCGGTCTCGTCGGCGAGCTTTTGCAGTTCGAGTTTCCAGAGCCGCACGCGCGCCCCATTCGAGCCGCCGCAGTCCGCCGTGATCGTCAGTTCTCGCGCCTGCGGATAGCGCTGTCGTCCCATGCGTTCGAGCCAGCAGCGGATCGACGCCACGGCAAACTCGGCGGTGTCGCTGGTGATCCCGACGCTGACGAAACCGGCATTGGCGGTCACATCATACACCCCATAAGGCACGACCTTGCCGAGCTTCTTGTCCTCGAAGTCGTGCACGTTCACGCGCCGCGGATCGCCTTTCGGACGATAGTCGGTTCCGCCGTTCTTGAAGTTGCCGAGCAACTCCTTCTTCTTCGTATCGACGGAGATGACGGGCTGTTGGCGGGCCTGCGCCGCAACGACTTTCGCGTTGATGTGTTCGAACTGGGCGTTGCGGTCGGGATGGTGCGAACCTTCATCCGCCTTGCGATTGGACTGGCGCGAGAACCCGAGCTTCGCCAACTCCGCGCCGACCGTATCGGCGCTGATCGGATGTCCCATCTCGGTCAGCGCTGCCGCGAGCTTCGCCATGCTTTTCGACACCCAGATCAGGGACCGCGTGGGATCGCCCAATGTCGCCGGTTCGACCAGCCGCTTGAGCGCGGGGACGAGCCCGGGTCGGCTCGCGATACCGACCGACGCCCGCCTCCGGCACGGCGAACCCGCCCCTTCGCAAGCGGCTCGCCGTCGAGGTCGTCTTCGCCGCGATTGATCGTCGAACGAGCAAGCCCGGTAACCTTCGAGACCAGCGCGAGACCGCCGCGACCGGCGCTCCGGACCTCCGCCGCCGCAAACAACCGCCGACCACGCTCGTCAAGCCGCGCCCCGACCGTCTCCCATCGCAGCCGAATCGCCGCCTCGTCGATCATGCGATCGAACTACGCCTCTTCGCCACAGCCCGGAATCCCCGACACCTGAGTCATTCCGACGCACGACGACCCGTCGCGATTCAGTTATTGTCCGAAGTGACCTTAGCGCGGCTCCGGCGTCACATGGAGCTCGATGCCAGCTTGTTTTTGAAGATAGCCGATCACGCCGAAAAGATTGCGCGCTTGCGGATTGCCGCGCGGGCTGAACATGCGGATCAGACTTTTGGCTGGCGTGTCCGTCGCCTCGCCGAGTTTTTCGAAACCGACCGTCGCCTTGATATAGTCACGCAGCACCGACTTGCCGGTTTGGACATCGCCGGTCAGCATGGTGTCGATCGCTTCGCGGAGCAGGTTCTCTGCGAAAGCGGCATCGCTCGCCACGCGACGTTGCACCAGTTCCTTGAAGCTCTTGGTCAATGCCATCTCTCTCTCCATCATCGCAAGCGCGGCCGTCGCCCCTTGTAATCCGCCCAACTTGCCTTCGCCGTTTCAATATCGCGTTGCTGGCGCTGCTTGGTCCCGCCCGTCAGCAGGATCACCAGCACCTCGCCATCGCGCCCGAAATAAACCCGATAGCCCGGTCCCCAATTGATCCGGAATTCGAGGACACCTTCTCCCACCGCTTTGACATTGGACAAATTTCCCTGTCCGAGCCGCGCCAGCGCTATGGCCACCTTCGCCGCCGCCGCACTATCCAGTCCGGCGAACCAATCTTCGAACGGGCTCCCCCCGTCACTGGCGAGGTAATAGCGCAGTTCGAGCATGGGCCATAGTAACACATATGTTACTATCTCGCAAGGAGCAACTTAGCGGGACAGGTCAACGACATACGGCCCTCGTAAAAGGGGCTTTTCAGACTAATGCCATTGGCGCAAACTGACGCCATAGCTGGCTTTTCCACATTTCCTAATGCTGTAACTGCGAGAACGTCACATCGTGTCCCCAGAATTGAGTAGCGAAGATAAGATTGCCGCCAAACAACTCGATGGGCTGCTCGACTATGTCGAAGCGCTCGTCAAACTCGATGAACGTCCTGCAACTCGGCTTGTACAGCACAAGCTCGTGGACGGCTCTCAATTCATTCTCCATCAACACGAAATCGCCGGCCTTCCCGGGATATCTGCCGACTTCAGCGATGCCGACGGACCAATCTGGCTCGGGGTAGCTCGCCTCCAAAGGACGCAACCTCCAGCGGTGCCAGAAGACTGTCGGCAATGGATCGAAGTTTCCAACGATCCCACGAAACCCCCCGTGATCCAGGAGGTCCGACACCTTCGGGTTCCTGAAGACGATATGAACAAAATGGTTACGAGTGGCGAAGCGCGGTCTGCGGACTGCATCCCCTCCATTAAAGGCCCGGCCAAAGACGAGCCGCCCGGCCGCTATTTCGACGTCATGCTTCGTCTTGAGGACCGAGCTGCGCTTCGCACCAAGCTCGAAGTTTACTGCACGAAAGCTTGGCTCGAATGGTCTGAAAACGAAAAACCGCGCCGCCGCTCAATTGCCGTCTATCAACGCTTGTTCGAGATCGCTCAGCGGCTTTTGCAGTCCGGCGGACATGAGTCCGTTGAGCTCATCTGGGGCCTCGGGCTGGCACGCTGGAGCCGACCCGAGGAGTCGATCGATCTCCCTATGATCGAGCGGTCCGTCGAAGTTGAAATTGCCGACCAGACGGATGCTGCCATCACCATTCGACCGCGTTCGACGGCTGCGCGCGTTGAGCTTCGCGCCTTCGAAAAACTTGCCGCTGAAAGACTGGCCTTGGCGGAAGATGCCGCCAAACGCTGCCTGCGCACCATCGAGGGGGCCGACAGCGAAGGCGTTTCGCCGTTCGCCCGGATACGTTCGAACCACTCTTGAAAATCTGCGGCAGTCAGCTCGATCCCGATGGACGCTATCTACCCGATGTCCGCCCGCTCGCTCCCACGGAGCCAGTGCCGCCAGCCGAGCGCGACATTTTGACCGTTTCGGATCGTTACGTCCTCTTCGCGCGCCGCCGATCAGCCAATTCGGTCCTCCGCGACATCGAGCAATTCAAGGAAAAGCTAGCTTCCGGCGAGCCTGAGCAGGTGGTCTTGGGAGGTGCCGCGCGCACCCTTGTCATGGGTCCTTCGGACGGCATTGACGACACCTACCAACATCTCGGCGACACGATCGACATCGGTGGAGCCGAGTTGCTTCCAGCCGACGAGCCGATCGACCCTGACCAGGCTGATCTTTTCTTCCCCAAGCAGCTTTAGGTCACTTCGGACAATAACTGAATCGCGACGGGTCGTCGTGCGTCGGAATGACTTAGGTGTCGGGGATTCCGGGCTGTGGCGAAGAGGCGTAGTTCGATCGCATGATCGACGAGGCGGCGATTCGGCTGCGATGGGAGACGGTCGGGGCGCGGCTTGACGAGCGTGGTCGGCGGTTGTTTGCGGCGGCGGAGGTCCGGAGCGCCGGTCGCGGCGGTCTCGCGCTGGTCTCGAAGGTTACCGGGCTTGCTCGTTCGACGATCAATCGCGGCGAAGACGACCTCGACGGCGAGCCGCTTGCGAAGGGGCGGGTTCGCCGTGCCGGAGGCGGGCGTCGGTCGGTATCGCGAGCCGACCCGGGCTCGTCCCCGCGCTCAAGCGGCTGGTCGAACCGGCGACATTGGGCGATCCCACGCGGTCCCTGATCTGGGTGTCGAAAAGCATGGCGAAGCTCGCGGCAGCGCTGACCGAGATGGGACATCCGATCAGCGCCGATACGGTCGGCGCGGAGTTGGCGAAGCTCGGGTTCTCGCGCCAGTCCAATCGCAAGGCGGATGAAGGTTCGCACCATCCCGACCGCAACGCCCAGTTCGAACACATCAACGCGAAAGTCGTTGCGGCGCAGGCCCGCCAACAGCCCGTCATCTCCGTCGATACGAAGAAGAAGGAGTTGCTCGGCAACTTCAAGAACGGCGGAACCGACTATCGTCCGAAAGGCGATCCGCGGCGCGTGAACGTGCACGACTTCGAGGACAAGAAGCTCGGCAAGGTCGTGCCTTATGGGGTGTATGATGTGACCGCCAATGCCGGTTTCGTCAGCGTCGGGATCACCAGCGACACCGCCGAGTTTGCCGTGGCGTCGATCCGCTGCTGGCTCGAACGCATGGGACGACAGCGCTATCCGCAGGCGCGAGAACTGACGATCACGGCGGACTGCGGCGGCTCGAATGGGGCGCGCGTGCGGCTCTGGAAACTCGAACTGCAAAAGCTCGCCGACGAGACCGGGCTTGCGATCCACGTCCACCACTATCCGCCAGGCACATCGAAGTGGAACAAGATCGAGCACCGCCTGTTCTGCCACATCACGCAGAACTGGCGCGGCCGACCGCTCACGGATCGTCTTGCCGTGGTCGAGTTGATCGGCGCAACCACCACCAACGCCGGGCTCAAGGTCGAAAGCGCGCTCGACACGCGCCGCTATCAAAAGGGCATCAAAGTCAGCAATGCCGCGATGAAGCGCCTCGACATCACCGGCGATCAGTTCCATCCTGAATGGAACTACACGATCAAGCCCAGGCCACCCTGAACCGTAGCACTTATTGTGCGGGGTGTCCTTAGGCGAACGCGCCCACCTGCGCCACGGGTTCGCGTCACCGCGTTCCGGCGCCGTTCCGCCCGGTTCCGGCCCGTGTCAAGGAGTTGCGACGGCGACGAGGCGCGGCTAAAATTCGCCTTCGACAGGGTGTATTGACCTGCCGCTTCCAAGGTTTCCCCGTCAATCTCACCAAAAGGAGCCAGCCAATGAGTTTCACGCTGCCCGATCTGCCCTACGCCTACGACGCGCTCGGCCCCTATATGTCGCGCGAAACGTTGGAATTCCATCACGACAAGCATCATCTGGCTTATGTCAACAATGGCAATGCTGCGCTCAAGGGCACCGAATGGGAAGGAAAGTCGCTCGAGGAGATCGTCAAGGGCTCGTTCGGCAAGAACGCGGCCGTTTTCAATAACGCCGGCCAGCATTACAACCATATCCACTTCTGGAAATGGATGAAGCCGCACGCGAGCGCCAAGATCCCGGGAGAAGTCGAGAAGGCGCTGAAGGACTCGTTCGGCTCGGTCGACAAGGCCAAGGAAGACCTCATTCAGGCGGGCGTGACCCAGTTCGGCTCCGGCTGGTGCTGGCTCACCCTGAAGGACGGCAAGGTTCAGGCGACCAAGACGCAGAACGGCGAGAACCCGCTCGTGCACGGCGGCAAGCCGATCCTCGGCGTCGACGTCTGGGAGCACTCCTACTACATCGATTACCGCAACCGGCGGCCCGACTACTTGAAGGCCGTGGTCGATCACCTCATCAACTGGGAATACGTGGCCGAACTCTTCGGCCAGAAGTAAAGCGCGACGCCCTCTAGCCCGAGAGGGCGCCCGCGCTTTAGATATACTACGCCGTCTAGACGAGAGCTCTCGGCAATTCGGTCGAATCGCCGAGAGCTCTATATCTTTGACCTCGCGCGCTTTTCGCGAAAAACCGGTTCCCATTTTTGTCGCAGCGCGCTTTAGTTAGAGCCTGTTTCAAAAACAACGTCTCATCCTGAGGCGCCTTTTGCGGCACGCAAAAGGCCTCGAAGGATGCTCCAGGAGGCGCCGAACAGCGCCCTCTGGAACGTCCTTCGAGGCCGCTTCGCGGCGCCTCAGGACGAGGGCGCAGGCTTTCGGGTCAGGCTCTTAGTCGGTCAGGTTGAGCGTCTTTTGCGCGCAGACATCGACGTCGGACGCATCCATCGACTGACCGTCGGCAAAGGTCCCGTGCAGGTCGACGCGACAATTGAAGCCGCGCGGCAGTTTAGCCGACGCCTGTTTGCCGGCTTTCACCGCGCCCAGGACCTTCTTCCAGTTTGCCGAGCCGTTCTCGGCCGCCTGCAGCTGGACGAGATCGGTCTTGCGCGAGTTCGTCACCATGACCGTGACCGTGGGCGCGGCCTCCGGCGTCTTGGGCCTGAGCTTCGTGGACGCAGCCGCCGTCGGCGCAGCGTTCTGCGCCAGCCCCGGCGCCGCAATAAGGCCGCACAGCGCCGTGGCCAGCGCCCCGGCCAAGGTCGGTCTCGTCATTCATCTCCTCCGACATTCTCGGCGCGAGCTTGCGCTTGCGACGATGGCGCCACGATGGCGAGAGAAAACCCGAGAATTCAAAGACCCGCCGCCCTTGCGGCGCCTCGCCACTACATGTTGCGAGGGGAGACGGCGCCCTGAGGCTCGCGCTCGGCCGAGCGCCGTTCGGCGGCGCGCAGCATGGGTACGACGTCCTCTATCTTCTCGGCGACGAGATAGCGAAGCGCGAAGCCGTCGCGGATGAAGCCCTCGCTGTTCATATGCGCGAAGAGGGCGAGCAACGGGCGCCAGAAGCCATAGATATTGGCGAGGAGGACGGGCTTCGCATGACGCTCGAGCTGCGCCCAAGTCATCTGCTCGACCAGTTCCTCGAGCGTGCCGATGCCCCCGGGCAAGGCGACGAAGGCGTCGGCGCGATCGAACATCGCCTGCTTGCGCTCGTGCATGTTGTCGACGACGAGCATCTCCTGCGCCTCGGTCAGCGCATGCTCCTTGCGCACGAGAAAGGTGGGGATAATCCCGGTCACGTAGCCTCCCGCCGCGAGGGTGGCGCGGGCCAGACGGCCCATCAGGCCGTCGCCGCCGCCGCCATAGACGAGCCCGATTCCCGCGGCGGCCAACGCTCGCCCGAGCGCTTCCGCCGCGTCAGTGAAGCGCGGGTCGTTCCCCATGCTCGATCCGCAATAGACGCAAACGTTCCGAATCGAGCTCATCGAGGCCCTCGTTGCCAGCTCCCGATTTGCCGCCCCCCGCGGATCGCCGTCAAGCCGAGGTCGCCTCATTCGAGCCCGATCTCGCTGAGGATCTCGGCCCGGTGCTCGTCGAGCCGCGGCGAGCGGCGGTCGAGGACGAGCGGGCTTTCGCTCATGACGATCGGCGCGCGCACGCCCGGCGTCCCTTGAGGATCAATGCGCATGCCGCGGGCGACGAACTGCGGGTCGGCGAACAGATCGGCGACCGTGTTGATCGGCCCGGCCGGAACGACGGCCTTTTCGAGCGCCGCCATGAATTCGTCGCGCTTTCGGAGGCCGGTTTTGGCCGCGAGTTCGCGAGTCAAGTCGGCGCGGTTTGCGACCCGCGCCGCGTTGGTCGCGAAGCGCTCTTGCCCGGCGAGCCTGTCGAGGCCGAGCACGGCGCAGAGGCGGCCGAACTGCGCGTCGTTGCCGACCGCCACGATCACATAGCCGTCGGCGACGGGAAATGTCTCATAAGGTGCGATGTTGGGATGCGCGTTCCCCATCCGGCGCGGCGAGACGCCCGAGGCGAGATAGTTCATCGCCTGGTTGGCGAGCATCGCCCCCATCGTGTCCAGGAGCGCAAGGTCGATCTCTTGTCCCCGCCCGGTCCGCTCGCGCGCGATCAGCGCCGCCTCGATCGCGATCACGCCATAGAGCCCGGTGAAGAGGTCGCAGACGGCGACGCCGACTTTCTGCGGCTCGCCTTCCGGATCGCCGGTGATGTCCATGTAGCCGGACATGCCCTGGATGAGGAAATCATAGCCGGCCCGCTCGGCGTAAGGGCCCGTCTGGCCGAAGCCGGTCAGCGAGCAATAGATGAGGCGGGGATTGACATGCCTGAGTGATGCGTAGTCGAGGCCGAATTTCTTCAGCCCCCCGACCTTGAAATTCTCGATCAGAACGTCGGCGCGCGCCGCGAGCCGCCGCACGATCTCCCGGCCGCGCTCGGTCGTAAAGTCGGCGACGATCGAACGCTTGCCGCGATTGCAGCCATGGAAATAGGCCGCCGCCCGCTCGCCCTCCGTGTCCAGGAACGGCGGGCCCCACTTTCGCGTGTCGTCGCCCTCTGGGCTCTCGACCTTGACGACGTCGGCGCCGAGATCGGCCAGCGTCTGCCCGATCCAGGGGCCTGCGAGAATGCGCGCAAGTTCGACGACGCGCACGCCGGAAAGGGCGCTCATCAGGCTTTAGAAGAACGCCTGCAGGCCCGTCTGCGCGCGTCCCAGAATGAGCGCATGGACGTCGTGCGTGCCTTCGTAGGTGTTGACGGTCTCGAGATTGGCGAGATGGCGCATCACCTGGTACTCGATCTGGATGCCGTTGCCTCCGTGCATGTCGCGCGCCGCGCGCGCGATGTCGAGCGCCTCGCCGCAATTGTTGCGTTTGATGAGCGAGATCATCTCGGGCGCCGCGCGGCCTTCGTCCATGAGCCGCCCGACGCGCAACGCCGCCTGAAGCCCGAGCGCGATCTTGGTCTGCATGTCCGCGAGCTTCTTCTGGAAGAGCTGGGTCGCGGCGAGCGGCTTGCCGAACTGCTTGCGGTCGAGGCCATATTGGCGCGCGCGCGTCCAGCAGTCCTCCGCCGCGCCCATGGCGCCCCAGGCGATGCCGTAGCGCGCGCGGTTGAGGCAACCGAACGGACCCTTGAGCCCCGCCACGTTCGGCAAAAGCGCCTCTTCCGAAACCTCGACGCTGTCCATGACGATTTCGCCGGTGATCGAGGCGCGCAAGGAGAGCTTGCCGTCGATCTTGGGCGCGCTCAAGCCGTTCATGCCCTTTTCGAGAACGAAGCCGCGAATCTGCCCATCGTGCGCCGCCGACTTCGCCCAGACCACGAACACGTCGGCGATCGGCGCGTTGCTGATCCACATCTTCGAGCCGGTCAGACGATAGCCCTTGCCGCTCCTGTCGGCCCTCGTCTTCATGCCGCCCGGATCGGAGCCGGCGTCCGGCTCGGTCAGTCCGAAGCAGCCGATCATGTCGCCGCGCGCGAGGCCCGGCAGGTATTTGCGCCGCTGCGCGTCGTCGCCATAGGCGTAGATCGGATACATGACGAGCGAACTCTGCACGCTCATCATCGAGCGATAGCCGGAATCGATCCGCTCGATCTCGCGCGCGACGAGGCCGTAGGAGACATAGCCGGCGTTGGCGCAGCCGAACTCCTCCGGCAAGGTCAAGCCGAGGAGCCCCTTGTCGCCCATGAGACGGAAGAGCGCCGGATCGGTCTTCTCCTCGAGATAGGCGCGCTCGACCCGGGGCTTGAGCTCCTTCTCGGCAAACTCCCGCGCCGTGTCGCGGATCATCCGCTCGTCTTCGGTCAATTGGCTTTCGAGGAGCAGGGGGTCGTCCCACTGGAAGGGACCAAGGCTCGGGCCGTGATAGGAGGTCATCGCAAATGCTCTCGAAGGGCCGCGTTCGCGCGGTGGTCTCGCGATCTATAGGCAGGCTTTGCGGAGGCGTCGAGGCTGCCGGTGGAAAGCGCCGGGAGGCCGGCCTATCGTGGCGGCGAGCCCAAGCGAAAGGAGCCCGCGTCCCAAATGCTGAACGATCCCCTTTCGCATGGCCTTTGGGAGAAGACCGCGCCGCCCGCGCCAGCGACGACGCCGCTCAAGGGTCAGGTCAAGGCCGACGTCGCGGTCGTCGGCTGCGGCTATACGGGCCTCTCCGCGGCGCTGCGGCTCGCGCAAGCGGGCGGTAAAGTCGTGGCGCTCGAGGCGGTCGAGATCGGCTTCGGCGGCGCGGGCCGCAACGTCGGCCTCGTCAACGCCGGCATGTGGGTGATGCCGCGCGAGTTTCCGAAGGCTCTGGGCGCCGACTATGGCGAGCGGGCACTCGCTCTGCTCGGCGGCGCGCCGGCCGTGGTGTGGGACACAATTGAAAAACACAAGATCGACTGCGATCCCGTGCATAACGGCACGCTGCATTGCGCCGTCGGCGCGGCGGGCTCGGCGGAGATTGCGGAGCGCGCGCGGCAATGGGGCGAGCGCGGCGCGCCGGTCCGGGCGCTGTCCGCAGAGGAGACGGCCAAACGCATCGGCTCGGATGTCTATGCGGGCTCCCTACTCGACATGCGCGCGGGCACGATCCAACCGCTCGCTTATGCGCGCGGGCTCGCTTCCGCCGCCATCGCGGCCGGGGCGGCGATCCACACGCAAGCCCCCGTGCGCGCGGCGAAACGGACGGGCGCAAAGTGGACGCTGCAAGCGGGCGAAGGCTCCGTCGTCGCCGACTGGGTCGTGGTCGCGACCGACGCCTATGACGCCTCGCCCTGGCCGCAGGGGCGGCACGAGCAGATTCTCCTGCCGTACTTCAACTTCGCCACGCCCCCCTTGAGCGCTGATCTTCAGGCCTCGATCCTTCCGGCGCGCGAGGGCTGCTGGGACACGAAGACGATCTTAAGCTCGTTCCGCTTCGATCGCGCGGGGCGGATGGTGTTCGGCAGCATCGGCGCGCTGCGCGGAACAGGGCTCGCGGTGCATCGCGCCTGGGCGAAGCGCGCGCTCAGGAAGATCTTCCCGCGCATCGGCGCGACCGCGTTCGAGTCGCAGTGGTACGGCATGATCGGCATGACGAACGACGCGCTGCCGCGCTTTCATCGCCTGGCCGAGAACGTCATCGCCGTCTGCGGCTACAACGGCCGCGGCATCGGCCCGGGCACTGTCTGCGGGCGCGTCGTCGCGGATCACATTCTGGGACGGATTGCGGAACAGGACATGCCGCTTCCGCTCACTGAGCCCGACGCGCCGGCGCTGCCTGCGGTGAGGGAAGCCTATTACGAAGTCGGCGCCCAGCTCGCGCACGCCGCTGGAGCGTGGATGTGAAGGCGCTGCCGTTCGGCCGGCGCGGCGCAGCCGCGTTCGCCTCGTCGCGTCGAGACCGGAATGGAAGTTCGCGCTGTCGCAGGTCGATGCTCGTAAGGATCGGCGGGCTGTGCTTGCCTTGGAGCGGCGCCTATGGCACAAGCCCGTCGCCCTTTTCGGCGGAATTCCCGCTTGAAGACGCTGCAGTAGCTCAGTGGTAGAGCACTCCCTTGGTAAGGGAGAGGTCGAGAGTTCAATCCTCTCTTGCAGCACCATCGTTTCAAGGACTTACGACACCTCGTCGGATCGCCGGCCGAATTGAGCCACCAATAGTCACCACGAAAAAGCGCAAGGCTTTTTTCCCGCAATGAGCCGCCTCGCCATCGCGCCCGCCGCCTATGAAGCTATATACTCGACGCTGCCCGACGGTGGACCGCTCATGCCGGTATAGCGCCAGGGCGGACTTGCCTCGTCCACCGTCGAGGCGGCCGTCGCCGCTCGGCTCAAGACCATGCGCAGGCCGGGTGAGAGGTACAGCGACGTGATCCTGCGGCTCGCTCGGCTTGGGGCGAGCGGGGGCTAGTCCGGCGCCTTGCGGGCGGTTGAATGAGCGAATGAAATTAAGCAAGTGACGACGCGCCGCGATCATAACGGGAGGAAAACAATGACCACGTACATCGCGCTTTTCAATCTGACCGACGCTGGCATCAAGGCCGCCAAGGATTCGCCGCGCCGGCTCGACGCCGCCAAGAAGCTACTGGCCGACATGGGCGGCGAGATGAAGCAGTTTTACATGGTGATGGGCGAGTTCGACTTTGTCGGAATCTGCGAGGCGCCGGACGACGCCGTCATGGCCCGTTACGCGCTGCAGCTCGCGGGCCTCGGCTTCGTGCGCACGAAAACGCTGAAGGCGTTCCCGGAGACCGCCTACCGCGAAATCATCCGCTCGCTCGGCTAAGCCGCGTCGGCTGCTCACGGCGATGCGGGGGCCCGGCGAGAGCCTATAGCGACGTCACCGCGTCGAGAGTTCAATCCTCTCTTGCAGCGCCAGCAGTTTCGAAGCTTAGCTTAGTTCGGCGCCTTTCCCAAGGGAATGCCGTTGACCTTGATCGACCGGTCCTGGCCGAGTTCGACGACCCAGCTCAGGCTGCCATCGCTCTCGGTCTTGGCGAGGCCCTTCGCCATCGCGACCGCCGGGATCGCCTGCCGCTCGACGTCCGGGCCCAGACCCTTGAGGGCGGCCATGGTCTTGTCGAAGTTGCGCATGCGGATCGTCATCGAGCCCGAGGCCTTGCCCACGGCGTAGCGCACGGCGCCCTGAAGGTCGGCGTCGATCGCCGGCGCGACCACGTGCGACGGCGCGAGTTCGATCCGAAGCGGTCCGGCGCTCAAGAGCGCGGCAACGACCTTCGTCGAGTCCTCGTTCGAGATGGGCGGGCCGTCCCCGCCGAGATGCATGTCGGCGATCGCCTCATTGGCCGCGGCGGCGATGTCGATTCCCTTCAAGGTCATCGTCAGATCGATCTTCGAGGGGGTGAGGTCGGCCGCCCCGGGAGGCGCGAGCCCGACCGGCAGGCTAAGACCTTCGGCCGCGAGGGTCAGGTCGATCGCGCTCTGCGGACCGGCGTTGGCGACCCCGACCGCCGCCCGGAACTGGGAGAGCGCAATCGCGCCGTAAGGCGAAGCAATGATCGCTTTCGAGGCTTCCGCGCCTTCGACGATCTTCAAGCCCGGGCCGGCGAGGTCCTTGAGCAAGGCTTTCAACTCCGCCTCATGCTGGGGGAGGTCATCCCTGTGCGCGGCGACGAGGCTTAAGAGGTCGAACGCCTTGCGCGACTTCAACCCGTCCGCCCCGATGTTGACCGCGGCCTTATCGAGCCGGAAGCTCGTCGAACTCGCATTGTCCATTCCGCCGGCGGTAATCTTGGCCGCAATGTCGTCGATCTCGTCCTTCACCGCCGTCGAGACGGCGCCGTCGGGCTGGACGGTCGTTGCGTAATCGCCCTTGACGGCGCCGAAATCGAAGGTCTCGTCCAGCTTCGGCGATCGGATCGAGAGAGCGCCCCTGTCCGCGCTCGCCGACCCGCTCAACCACCAGGCAAGCGCTGGGTCGATGAGGAGCGTCTGCCGGTAATTGGCGATCTCGACGCTGCTTGTCACGTCGCCGGCGTGCGAAACGATCGGCGGAAACGAGTCCTGGACGACCCGCCATTTGCCGTCGTCCTGCTCGATGAGCCTGTAGACCAGAGTCGCGGGTTCATAAGACGCCGGCGCGCCGGCGGCCTTGATGATCCCGTTCAACGCGCCGAGTTCGACGGAGACGAGATAATCCACGCCCTCCGGCTTGACGGTCAGGAAGGCCGGCGCTCCGGCCGCGGCGGCGGGCAGGAACCGCGAAAAAAGGGCGCGCAAATCCTGCGCCCCTTCGGGCGTCGCCGGCTTGTCCCCCGCGAGCGCGGGCCAAGCGCCGAGCGCCGCCGCGAGCAAGGGGGCGCACCCCAACAGGCCGCGGAATGAACTCGCTGACATGGGAAAACCTTTTTCGGGTTCGGATGACGACGCGCGCCACTCTATCTCAATTCCGGTTTAAGCTCGCGTCAACTCGGACCCGATGGAAGCGCGGACGTTCCTCCCGCTCAATTCAGCGTGCCGGCAACGCCTGCGCGGCGCCCTTCGGCAATTGGGCTCTGGCGACGCCGGCCTTCACCGCCGCCTGAACCTTCTCGAAGGCGCGCACTTCGATCTGACGCACGCGTTCGCGCGATACGCCGAATTCGGTGGACAGCTCCTCGAGCGTGATCGGGTCGTCCGTCAGTCGGCGCGCCTCGAAGATGCGCCGCTCGCGCGGATTGAGGACCGAAAGCGCGCCCTTCAGGGCGCCGAGCCGCGTGTCCGACTCCTCGCGGTCGGCGAGCTGCGCCTCCTGGTCGGCGCTGTCGTCGACCAGCCAGTCCTGCCACTCGCCTTCGCCGTCCTCGCGCAGGGGCGCGTTCAGCGAGGCGTCGCCGCCGAGCCGGCGGTTCATGTCGACCACGTCCTGCTTGGCGACGCCGAGGCGCTTCGAAATGGACTCGACTTGATCGTCGCGCAGGTCGCCCTCGTCGAGCGCGGATATCCGGCTTTTTGCCTTGCGCAAATTGAAGAACAGCTTTTTCTGGCTGGCGGTCGTGCCCATTTTGACCAGCGACCAGGACCTGAGGATATATTCCTGGATCGAAGCGCGGATCCACCACATCGCATAGGTCGCCAGCTTGAAGCCCTTGTCCGGCTCAAACCGCTTGACCGCCTGCATCAGCCCGACGTTGCCTTCGGAAATGACCTCGCCGATCGGCAGGCCGTAGCCGCGGTAACCCATCGCGATCTTGGCGACGAGCCTGAGGTGCGACGTCACAAGCTTGTGGGCGGCTTCGCGATCGTTATGCTCTCGCCAGCGCTTGGCGAGCATGTATTCCTCTTGCGGCTCCAGCATGGGAAACCGCTTGATCTCCTGCAAATAGCGGGCGAGCCCCGATTCTCCCGCAATGACAGGAAGCGATGCGGCCATTTTGACCCTCCAATGGGAGCCCGGTTCCTGGCCGTCTCCTTCGGCGCTATGGCCGGATGACTATATTGTGGTCCAGAAAGCGTGGCCGAATAAGGGCCACGCCCATGACCACGAAACGAAGCCGAGCCGGCTCCAGATCAATTTCGCGTTAGCGGCGTGTTTGTTTCACCGCGATTTCTCAGCGCGTAATGCATTGACGAGACGCAAGAAATCCCTCGGCGGCTCGCTTTGGAATGACAAGCTCTCGCCGGTGATCGGGTGCTCGAAAGCCAGCGCCCTGGCGTGAAGCGCTTGCCGCCCCAACGCCGCCAGGGCCGCTTTTGCTCCATCGCCGAGTTGCGACGCCTTGGTTTTGAAGCCGGCCCCATACACCGAATCACCCAGGAGCGGGTGGGCGATCGAAGCCATGTGAACACGTATCTGATGAGTGCGTCCGGTCTCGAGCCGGCATGAGACGAGGCTCGCTGGGCCGAGCGCCTCCTCGAGCCGCCAGTGGGTCACCGCGTAGCGCCCCCGCTCGTCCGTCGCGACCGCCATCCTGTCTCGGGCGCGGGGATGGCGAGCGATGGCGGCGTCCACCTTTCCGGCGCTTATGTAGAAACTGCCCCAGACCAGCGCAAGATATTCACGCTCGAGCGAGCCAGTGCGCCCATGGTCGGCGAAAAGCTCTGCAAGCCCGCGGTGGGCGGCGTCCGTCTTGGCGACGACGAGCAGCCCGGATGTGTCCTTGTCGAGCCGGTGGACGATGCCCGGGCGTTTCACGCCGCCAATCCCCGAAAGGCTGTCGCCGCAGTGCCGGATGAGGGCGTTGACGAGCGTGCCCGCCGTGTGGCCCGGCGCCGGATGGACCACGAGGCCGGCCGGCTTGTCGATGACGATCAGGTGCTCGTCCTCGTAAACGACGTCGAGCGGCAGGTCCTCGCCGACAAGCGGAGAGTCTTGCGGAGGCGGCGCCTCGAAGGCGATCCTTTCGCCCGGCGTCAGGCGTCTCGAAGCATCGCGCACGGCGGCCCCGTCGACGCGCACTTCGCCCGCCTCGATCAGCGCCTTGAGGCGCGTCCGCGAAAGCGCGATGCGGCGCTCGGCCGACGCGCGACCCAGGAACCGGTCGAGCCGTTCCCCGGCGCCCGCCGCGTCGACGTCGAAGACCATCGGCCCGGACGGCATGAAGAGCGCGGGACGCCGGGCTTCCTCCGGCGCCTCCTGTTCCGGATCGACTGCCCCGCGGGAGGCGCGGCGCTTGGCCCTTGCATTCATGCGCGCTCGCGCCGCCGCCGCGTCCGGGCGCCCGTCTCCACGGCTGGGGGCGCGACGAGGGGGCCGAGGGCGGCGACGATCGCCTCAACGCTCGGGCGCGCGCGGGCCTCATGCGAGTCGAGACCGCGGCGCATCGCCGCGACATGCGCCGGCGTGTTGCCGCAGCAGCCGCCAATGATGCGCGCCCCGCAATCAACCGCGAGCCCCGCATAGACCTCCATCAGTTCCGGCGTGCCGGAATAATGGATTTCGCTCCCATGCCACTGCGGCACGCCCGCGTTCGCCTTGGCGATCAGCGCCGCGTTCGGGTCGGCCGCGCTCATCGCCAGGATGGCGACGAGAAGATCGGACGCCCCGACCCCGCAGTTCGCGCCGTAGGCGAGCGGTTTCGCGTCGAAATCGTCGACCAGCGCGCCGAGAGCCGCTGGCGCGACGCCCATCATCGTGCGGCCGGCGGTGTCGAAGCTCGCCGTGACCGCATAAGGCATGCCAACCCTTGTCGCTGCTGTCGCCGCGGCGCGGATTTCGTCCGGCGCCGACATGGTTTCGATCCAGACGACGTCGGCGCCGCCATCGCGAAGCCCCTTGATCTGCTCGATGAAGACTTCGACCGCCTCGTCCTCGCCGAGCGGACCCAAAGGAGCGAGAAGGTCGCCCGTCGGCCCGACCGAGCCGGCGACCACAATCAGCCGGCCCGCCTGGTCGGCGATCGCCCGCGCGCGCCGGGCGGCGAGGCGATTGAGCTCATGCGCTCGGGCCTCGAGCCCATGCAGCGCGAGCCGGCGCCGGTTTCCCCCGAAACTGTTCGTCAGGATGATGTCGGCGCCCGCCCCGACGAACGCGCGATGCAGCCCCTCAATCCGATCGGAATGGTCGACGTTCCAGCGCTCCGGAGTTTCGCCAGAGATGAGCCCCATCGCGAACAGATTGGTGCCGGTAGCGCCGTCCGCCAGAAGCGGCCGGCCCTCGGCCAGAAGGGTTTGCAACACGTCTTGTCTCATGGGGGGTCCGCGGGCAAAAATCCGGCCTCAATTAGGCGCGCGAGCCTCTCAGCGCAAGAAGAGCCGGGGAACCGGCTGATTCGCGCGAGCGTTCCTGAAGGATCGCCGAAGGGAGCCATGACCCCATGCGCGTAATGATTGCTGGCGCGACCGGAGCGGTCGGAAGCCGTCTCGTTTCCCGCCTCGTTGCGGCGGGACATGGGGTGACGGGCCTCACGCGCTCAGTCTCCAAGGTTGACACGCTGAGAGAAGCCGGCGCGACGCCGATGGTCGCCGATGCCTTCGACGCCTCCGCAGTGCGCGCCGCGGTCATGGAAGCCGGGCCGGAGGTCGTCGTCCACGAGATGACCGCGCTCACGAACGCCAGCGATCTCACCCATTTCGACCGCGCCTTCGCCGTGACCAACCGACTGCGAACCGAGGGCCTCGACCATCTTCTCGGCGCTGCAAAGGAGGCCGGCGCGCGGCGCGTGATCGCACAAAGCTTTTGTGGCTGGCCCTACGCGCGGACGGGCGGACCGGTGAAGACGGAAGAAGACCCTCTCGATCCGGCGCCGCCGCGTGAATTGCGCAATAGGGCTATGCACTTAACTCAAGTGACACAATTTGTTGTGGCTGGCTGATGGGAGAATATCCACGCACGGTGCTGGAGTTCCGCGATTGGTTTGCGGACGATGCAGCGTGCCGCGACTATCTCGCCAAGCTGCGTTGGCCGGAAGGGTTCCGCTGCCCGATATGCAGCGAGCCGGATCATTGGGTCACGGCGCGGGGCTTGCGTCACTGTCAGGGGTGCGGTCGGCAGACCTCGGTGACCGCGGGAACGTTGTTCGCGGACACGCATTTGCCGTTGCGGCTGTGGTTTGAGGCGCTCTGGCACGTGACCAGCCAGAAAGGCGGGGCCAGCGCCCTGGGCCTGCAGCGGGTGTCGGGTCTGGGGAGCTATCGCACGGCGTGGAATTTGCTGCACAAGTTGCGCCGGGCGATGGTTCGCCCCGGACGCGACCGGCTGCAAGGTGTTGTCGAAGTCGATGAGATTTTCATCGGCGGGCCGAGATCCGGCAAGCGAGGGCGCGGGGCGCAGGGCAAAGTGCTGGTCATGATTGCCGCACAACAGGCGGCCAAAGGGATCGGCCGCATCCGGCTGACGCGCGTGGCCGACGCTTCGGCCAGCAGTCTAGAGCCGGCGATCGCCGCCGCCATCGAACTCGGCAGCCAGGTACGGACAGACAATTGGAGGGGTTACGGCGGGCTGGATCGGCTGGGGTATCGGCGCCAGATCGCCCGCTCCAGCGCCGAGGTGGGCGAGAACCTGCTGCCACTGGCCAACCGGATGGCGTCGCTATTGAAGCGATGGCTGCTGGGCACGCACCAAGGAGCGGTTAGCGCCACGCACCTCGACTATTACCTCGCAGACCGTGCGAAAACTCAATGCGAGGTTCCGTATGGTCGCGAAGGGAACCGATTTTCGCGATTTTTTCCGCCGCGCGTAGTCGTAGGCCTCGAAAAACTGGCCGCGCTGAATGTGTCGCGGAGTTTTCGCACGGTCTGCTCGATGAGTACACCTTCCGCTTCAATCGCAGAACATCGGGGTCGCGTGGCCTGCTGTTCCTGCGGCTAATGCAGTAAGCCGTCGATCTCAACCCGGTTCCTGCAAAAGAGCTCCTCGGCGGTAGGCAATTCCAAACGACCCCCACCAATTGATGTAACTTGAGTCAAGTGCATAGCCCTATTGCGCAATTCGCTCGACGCCATCCGCCATCTCGAAAGCGCGGTCGCAGGCGCGCCGGCCTTCGAGGGCGTCGTCCTGCGCTACGGCGCTTTTTACGGACCGGGATCCGGACTGTTCGATGGGCCGTTCGTCGATCAGCTCCGGCGCCGGCGCATCCCGCTGATCGGCGACGGGGGCGGCTGGTGGTCGTTCTTGCATGTCGACGATGCGGCCGCGGCGACCGCGCTCGCTGTCGAAAAGGGGGCGCCCGGGCTTTACAACGTCGTCGACGACGAACCCGCGCCGGTTCGCGAATGGCTGCCGGCGCTCGCAGGGATGGTGGGGGCCAAGCCGCCATGGCGCATTCCCCGCTGGCTGGCGCGGATCGCGGCCGGCGAGCATATGGTCGCAATGATGACCGAAAACAGGGCGGGCTCGAACGTCAAGGCGCGGCGGGAATTGGGCTGGACGCCGGCGCATCCATCCTGGCGGCAAGGGTTCGCCGAGGTTCTCGACGCGGTCAGCTGAGCTTCGGCGCCCTAAGCAATTGTGGACAATTTAGGCGCTGGCGGCCGCGTCTTGGCGATTGTGTGGCGCGCCAAAGGCTGCTAACGCTCGCCCTTCGAGCTGGTCATTAGGGGGCGGGCAATTCGACAGCGGGAGCCAGAGCCGATGTCCGAGGACGCAAAACGCCGTAGATTTCTGCTTTTTCTGATCAAACCGTCGCACTACGACGACGACGGTTACGTCATCCAATGGATGAAGTCGGCGCTGCCGTCCAACTCGCTCGCCTGCCTCTACGGCATCGCGAAGAACGCCATGGAGAACGCCGCCCTCGGCGACGACGTCGATATCGAGATCTTCGCCATCGACGAGACCAACACCCGCGTCCGTCCGGATCGGATCGCGCGCCAGATCAAGGACAATGGCGGTTTCGGCCTGGTCGGCTTCGTCGGCGTGCAGTCGAACCAGTTCCCGCGCGTGATGGACTGCGCGAGGCCGATGAGGGCGGCCGGGGTCCCCGTCTGTATCGGCGGCTTCCATGTCTCGGGCTGTCTGGCGATGCTCAAGGAAACGCCGGATTCCCTTAAAGAGGCGCTCGATCTCGGCATTTCGCTGTTCGCCGGCGAGGCCGAGGGCCGGTTTGCCGACGTGCTGCGCGACGCCGCGGCCGGGCGGCTCCAGCCGGTCTACAATTACCTCGACGACCTGCCGAACCTCGACGGGGCGACGCACCCGCTCATGCCGCGCGAAAACGTGAAAAACACGATCAGCATGATCTCGAGCTTCGACGCGGGGCGCGGCTGCCCGTTCCTCTGCTCGTTCTGCACCATCATCAACGTGCAGGGGCGCAAGTCCCGCTACCGCACCGCCGACGACATCGAAGCGATCGTCCGCTCGAACCAAGCCAACGGCGTGCGCTATTTCTTCATCACCGACGATAATCTGGCGCGCAACCGCAACTGGGAGGCGATCTTCGACCGGCTGATCCAGCTGAGGCAGGAGGGGCTCAACTCGCGCTTCGTCATCCAGGTCGACACCACGTGCCACAAGATTCCGCGCTTCATCGAGAAGGCGGCGGCGGCGGGCGTCAAGCGCGTGTTCATCGGCCTCGAGAACATCGACCCGGACAACCTCATCGCCGCGAAGAAGAAGCAGAACCACATCGCCGACTACCGCGAGCTTCTGCTCGAGTGGCGCAAGCACCGCTGCATCACCTATTGCGGCTACATCATCGGCTTCCCCAACGACACGCCGGAGTCGGTCGTCCGCCGGATCGAGATCATCAAGCGCGAGCTGCCGGTCGATATCCTGCAGTACTCGTGCCTGACGCCGCTGCCCGGCTGCGAGGACCACGCCAAGGCGGTCGCGGCGGGGGTGGACATCGACCCCGACCTCAACAAGTTCGACCTCGAGCATGTGGTCTGCGACCATCCGCGCATGACGCGCGCCGAGTGGCAGGAGCTCTATCACACGGCGTTCCGCACCTATTACACCGACGATCACATGAAGACGGTGATCCGCCGCGCCGCCGCCGGCGGCCCGCGGGTCGACACGGTGGCGTTCCTGCTGGTCACCTTCTGGGCGGCGAGCACGCTCTACCACATCTATCCGCTCGAGGCCGGTCTCATCCGGCGGAAGGTGCGACGCGACCGCCGCCCGACCCTTCGGATCGAAAACCCGTTCGTCTTCTATCCGAAATATGTCTGGGGGCTGCTCTCGATCCATGGGCGCGCGGCGGTGAAGCTGGCGAAGATCTGGTGGTTCATGCGAGGCGTGCTCAAGGACCCGAACGCGAAGAATTACACCGACGAGGCGCTGCGGATTTCCGACGATTACGACCATCAGGAGATGTACCAGCTCTCCGACGCCGCCCGGCTGGCGGGCGCCAAGGCTAAGCACCTCGAGGAGCGCAAGCACGCCCACGCCGCGGCGCGCGCGGAGGCGGCGGAGTAGGGGGGCGGGCGGTGGCCGATGGGATCCCCTTCTCCCACCGGGAGAAGGTGGCGCGGAGCGCCGGATGAGGGAACCCTGCGTTTGACGCGTTCGCACTAAAGACGATGACGGCATGGTCCCCTCATCCCCGGCCCTTCTCCCGAAGGGAGAAGGGAGGCGCACGCGGAAGCCGCCGCGGCGTGGGCGGGGCAAGGGGGGCGTTCGGCAAAGGGAAGGGGCATTCCAGCATCGCCATGCTCGACAAATGGGAAAAGACGCGCGACCTGATCGCGCAGTTGAAAGCGTCCGCGCCATTCGAGGTCGAATTGACGCCGCCGCTGATGGCCCAGCTTCGCGCCTCGACGCCACCATTCGACCTCAAACCGCGTCAGATTGTGACTGGCGTCTCTTACTCCGGCGACGAAGGGGGCATCCTCTGCCACATCGAACCCGAGGACGGCGCCCGGGTGCTGGTCGTCTCCCTCACGCACCTGCGCCTGCGCCGCTCGCTCCCATTCGCCGCCGCGGTATTCGATTACCAGAAACACCGCACGAAGAAGTTGAAGAAGCAACACGGAACTCAGTAGGCATTACGGTTACGGTGACGGGCGATCGCCTGTGATGAAAACAATATGTTCAAATAAGTACGTGTCACCGTAAAGTCCGTACGCATTGTGGATTTGCAAGATCACCTTAGCAGAGTTACTCAGCTACGTGATCGTTTATGGCGCTTTTTGCGAGACGTACTGCAAGAGCTGCTCAAAGAACGGGCACCTCCTCAGTAGTCCCTCTGGCGATGTCATAAACAGTGCCTCGAAATAGCATTCCATGACGTGCTTTTTTCCTCACGTTGGGAAGAATGAACTTAGTATTGACCATAATGAACTGTTAGTCAATTTTTCCAGGAGGGACCTCGCCTCAGCTTTTTCAGTCTCAGACAAGTTTGAGTGGTCGATCGCTGCAGACAGTTTATCTATCGTTACGTCCCTAACTTGGATATTGCCATTGCCAATTTGGACGTGCGCGGAACGTGTTATTGTGACATTGTGATGACGCATTGTTATGGCCAAAGACGATTTTATTGTTCCCTCAATTACATCAACGCCTCTCGCAGTTATCTTGCCAATGCCACCAATTGAGCCTCCCATACTTCGTAGTGCCTTCCACTCAATTAAACCGTTCTGTGCGAGTTGGTCACACACATTCGCGACCTGCATTTCGTTGGCTGGGGAAAGCTCGGCCAAGGCAGGAAGCTGGAGCACGCCCGCGGGGTCATGCCGGACTTCGTAGAACTTTTGCAGCACAATTCCCCTCACCTCGGTATCTTTCATTCCTATCCCCTGATCTCTCGGGCTGCCTAACTTAAGGGCTTTCATTGAACCTTCGTGCCCAATCTGAGAAGGGCACAAGATAAAACGCCATATTGACAGGTTTTACCAGGTTTTACGGGGACACTTGCTTCATTTCCCTTTCGGCCAAGCCTTAGCGAAACTCTCGAACGCCCGTCTATGGCCCGCATCAGCCCGCAATCGGCAATTAAGGAAGTGTCACTGGAAGCCCCGACAATCCCGAGGGGGCGCCGCCGGCCTTCAATCGCGCGGACAAAACACTCGTGGACGGAGTTTGGGCCGAGACAAAAATTTCGCTTTACATGCTTTTCCACATTAACTAGAGTTAATGTTAGGCGATGATGCAGCTTGCGGGGAAGCGGCATCACCTCCTGTGCCGCGCTGCGGCACTGGGCACGTCAGTCGGGGGAATGTAGGGGCTACAGCCGTCGGCGAGTTCCGCCGACGGCTGTTATTTTTGTCGCCTTTTCAAATAGCTAGAGGGATGGCGCGAGCCCGATGCTCGAGCCCGACGCTCGTTGAACCATCGGGTTCCGAATACCTTGGCTTTTGGGCGGGCCAACGCAAAAATTCGCCTTCCATCAACCCACAGATTAATTGAATTTAATGTTGGTTACGGTGACGCGCCCGTATTTACCAGTTGCCGCAGCCGGTGACCCGCATCGTCCGCATTGTCGTCCCCGGCCTACCGATTATGCCTCCGCGATATTCGTCGACAAACGGCTTCCTCGACAACAATTTGTTTTTGAAAATCAGAATCCGAGTTAGGATGCTTCCTCCTGATGGAAATGCATTCGCGGAGCCAGCCGTGGCTCCGAGCGGTCACGCCCCTCACTGCGAACGAAGCACTAGAGCCCCGGTCGACAGTCGCGGGGCCGTCATACGGCGGTCAAATGCGGTCGACAACCTGCGACAAGAGGCAAGCGTTCGGACACCCTCATCGGCGACCGACGCGCCGCCCGGGACGGCGATTCGCGCACCTGCCCTAAAGCAGGACTTAAGGCCTCCGTCGGCGGCCATGAATCGCGCAACACGCGAGGCTGAGTTGCATCGTGTCGGCGCGACAAGTGAGATCGGCGCGATCCGGCGGCGCGAGCGAGCCTGCGGAATGAGCCGTGCAAAGCGCGACGCTGTCGTTGCTCGCTCCTCGGCTGGCTTCTCGCTGATCGAGGCGTTGGCGGCAGTGGCGCTGACGGCGACGATCCTCGTGGCGCTATCTTCGGTGACAAGGGAGTGGCTTCCCAACTGGGGGCGGGGCCTCATCGGTCTCGAGCGCTCGGATTTGTTGGGGCTCGGTCTTGAACGGCTCATTGCGGACATATCTGCGGCAAAGTATGTGACGCCTTCGGCAGCCGCGCCGGCGCCGCTCTTCGAAGGCGACGCCTCGACGCTGATCTTCGTGCGATCGGCGATCGGCCCGAACGCCTACCCTCATCTCGAGGTCGTGCGCCTGGCCGAAACGGAGGACGGCCGCGGCCTTGCGCTCGTCCGCACGAGCGCGCCTTTCACGCCGACAGCGCCAAGAGGGTCGGCCGAAGTCTTTGGCTTCAGCAACGCCGTCGCGCTCGTTCGGGCGCCGTTTCGCATTTCGTTCGCTTACGCCGGGCCGGATCGCGTTTGGATCGAGAGCTGGAAGAACCGCGAGCGCTTGCCGGACGCCGTGCGGATAACCGTCCGTAGCACCGTCGGAAATCGCATGCTCGATGCCTCGACAGCGGTTCGCATAAGGGTGACGACACAGGGCGTCCCCCGGCTCGAAGCGCAGGCCAACGCGTCCCAGGCGACGACCTCGGCGCCGCCCCCGGCTGGGTCGCAGCAATGAGAGCCGCGGCGACGACGTCCGCCGCCAAATCCAATCGCCATGCCGATTCGGGATTCGTGCTCGTCGCGGTCCTCTGGATTCTAGCGGCTCTCGCGACGCTTGCGTCGATCGATTCGGTCTATGTGGTCAACTCCGCCGCCGGGTCGCATGTGGCGGACGACCGCGTGCAGGCGGAGGCCTCGATTCGCGCCGGGGTCGAGATGACGGCCTTCCGAGAGCTCGCTGTTTCCGAACTCGCCCGGCCATCGCTCGGCGCCTTCGACCTCCGCGTCGGGCGCACGTCCGTTACGGTTCGCTTTCGCTCAGAGGCGGCGCGCGTCGACCTCAACGCCGCTCCGGCGGACCTCTTGGCTGGGCTCTTCGCCGCCGCGGCGTCGACGTGACGCACGCGCGAGCTTTCGCAGACCGGGTCATTGGCTGGCGCACCAAGGCAGACGCCAACGGCCTCTCCAAGGAGGCGAAGCTTTACTCCGAACAACGCGTCGGTTATCCGCCGCGTCAGGCGCCGTTCGACGATGCGCTGGAGCTCAGTCTTCTGCCCGGAATTCCAGAGCCTGTGGTCGAGCGGGTTCTGCCGTTTGTCACGGTGTACAGCGGCCGGTCCGCAATCGACGTCGCCAGCGCCGATCCAATGGTCCTCTCCGCGTTGCCGGGCATGACGAATGAGATCCTTGGCGCGGTTCTGGAGGCGCGCGCGAACAATCCGGGCGACGGGCGGGCGCTTCTGGAGCTTCTCGGTCCGGCGAAAGGTCGCGCCAGCGCAGACAGGTCAAAGGCGTTCCGCGCCGACGTCGACGTTGAGTTCGACAACGGCCGGCGCGTTCACGCGGAAGTCGTGTTCCGCCTCAAGGACGCAGGCGCCGAACCCTACGACCTTCTCGACTGGCGGGACGATTTCGATGGACCTGTAGAATCCGGATAGGCGCGGCCTCGTGCTCGAGCCGTTTAATGGCCGCCGTCCTTCCCGTTCGCGGGGCGGTCGGCGACCTTGCGCTGAAGATGACCTGAACGGCCATCTTCATGAATACGCCGCCCGGATCAGAAGCCGGGAAGAACCGTGGTTCCTTCGTTCTGCACCGCGATCAGGGCCTGCGGGTTGAGGCCGAGGATGCTCAGGATCGTCGGCGCCACCTGCGCCGTCTGGACGATCGCGTTGATCGAGTGCGCCGAGTAGCTGGGGTTCGAGACGAGCATGATGACGTTGGTGTCGTCATGCGCGAAGCCGCCGTGCTCGGCCACTTTCTTCTTTCCTCCGGTATAGATGACGCCGACGTTTGGCGCGACGATGATGTCTGGCGTGCGCGAATCCTGATGCGACACGTCGAACATCAGGCCCAGGCTCGCGCCCGAGTAGAATTCGCCGCCGTCCGCGCCAATCTTCGCGGCGTTGTTCTGCAACGCGGCAAGCGCGAGCGAGAGGCCGTACGGGGTGTGGTCCTTGAGCCACAACAAGCCGACGTCGTCTTCGAGCGCCTGCACCAGGCTGGAGCCGAGGATCGCCGAGGGCGGCGCCTTGGAGGAGTCGTCGGCGGGGATGCGCAGCACCCGTTTTGGATCGATCGGCGACTGGCCATGCTTGGCGGTGATGATGATCGTCGTCATATTGATGAGGCCCTTCGCCTTCAACGCGGCGACCATGGCCGCGATGGAGGAGTCCACGAACTTGATTTCGTCCTCTAGCGCCGGGCTCGGCGTGCCGACGGAATCCTTGTAGCCGCCGGTCGTCGAGACCGACGCCTCGACGAGCTTCTCGCCGACGCTGACCGCCTGGAAGTTCATGCCGAGCAGGTTGGGGACCGGCTCGCTAAATTGGCCGCCATGGTCCAATCCGTGGATCTCGTTGATGATCGCTTCAACCTTGAGGGTGTCGTAGCACTTGATGTTCTTGAAACTGTCCGTCCAGGAGTTGGTGTTCGATACTGCGGTCTGATCCGGCAGCGGGCTGCACTTCATGCTCTTGACCTGGGGCAGCGGGACTGGGGATCGAATTGATTTCGGGCGCATAGAAGTCGTCGACCCCCAAGCCGCTCATGCCTTTGGTGAGTTCGTAGGACTGATGCTTGTCCGACCAGGCGGTGTAGCCGCCGGCGTCGTGAACAACCTCGAACACCGTGTTCACGCGGATGAAATTGTGCGGGTAGACGGGGACGCAGCCGTTCTTCGGATCGCGCGGCAGATAGTCTGCATTGATGCCGCCGCCGGCGTCGAGACGGGTGTAGTCGGCGTCGATTTCCTCGTCGAAGCCGACCTGCGTGCCGATCACTTTCGGGCAGAGGTCTGGACCGCCGGGAATGCCATAGGGAGTCGTTGCGGCGGGCGGAGACAGTGCGCGGTCGTAGCTCACGTCATAGAAGGCGCCAGTCGACTTCGAACTGCCGCCGGTCGCAAGCGCGGTCAGACCCGGGAACGAGTCGGAGGGCTTCGAGATGGACGCCTGGGTATCGACGAAGCCCGCCTTTGCGAGGTTCGCCAGCGTCGGGCAGGTGACCGCGCCCCCGGGCCGCGCCGGAGCAATTCGCAAAAACCAGCGCATGCATGCCGTCGACGCTGATGAGCAGCACGTGACGGTTAAGCGGCGCGCCCATGGCCGCCCCGCAGCAGGCGCTCGCAGCAAGGGCCAGCGCCACGGCAGAAGCGCTTCGTTCCAATCTAGTCCTCATTGGGTTCTCCCTTTATTCAAGAGTTGACCAAGAGGTCGTAGAGGCTGGCGTTAACAATTACGTGAACAAAAAATAACAGTGCGGCGACCGCGCGACGACAACTCGCCAGCCGATGTCGGTTGTTTTCGATGTCCACTTTTCGCCCCATTCAACTCTTCGAACAGTGGGCGTTTGATTTTCGCGGCTAAGGCGCGATCACGACCTCGTGATTGACGCCGGCCCACGCGCCGGCGGCCGCGTCGCGCCATGTGAAGACGACGCTCTGCCCGGCCGTCATGCCTTTGGTCGAGATCTCGGCCAGGAACAGCCCGAGGCCCGTGGCTCGCGTCGCGACGTCGGCCTCAGTCATCCACCCGTCGCGGGTGAAGCGGACGATTGAAGCTTGCGGAAGATCGAGGCGCAGGTCGACGCCGGCCGGGATTTTCGCCACAGGGCAATCCGGCCGCCACGGCCGGACGCGCGCGCGCTGCCTGCCGTGAATGTAGCGGCGCACGGTGTGCGGCGGCATGTCGAACACCGCGCCGTCCGCGAGCGAGCGCAGGAGCTTCACATATTCCGCATGCGCCCACACGAGCGGCATCGCCGAGCCGGACGGCTCGCCTGGCGCCAACTCTCTTGAAGCGATCGGCGGCCCGTCCCACACCTGCTCGGGGATCAGTCCGCCGGGGCTGGTCTGCGCCTCGATCGTCTGAAGAAGCGCCCCCGCCTCGGCCTTGCGCCCAGCCGCGAGCGCATAATGCGCGCGCTCGCCCGCAAGCAGCGGCCAGACGCGCCCGACGCCAACGCCGTCGAACGGCCGCCCGTCCTCCTTTTCCCCGTAGCCGTCGAGATTGTAGCGCCGCCAGCCGGGCCCCTGCGGCAGATCGACCTTCAGAAGCCGGTCGACGACCTTGACCGTATTCAAGACGTGCGGATCGTCCGGGGCGCGCAGGCCAAACCGCACAAGCGCGAGCGCGTCGGTGCTGACGAGCCCGTCCGCGGAGATCGCGCCGACGCCCGCCTCGTGGTTGCGCACCTGCACCTCGCCGTGCACGTCGGGGCCTCCCGTCAGCGGCGATTCCGGCGCGATCCGGATATAATAGCCGGCGACGCCCGACTCGCGCGCCAGCGCCGTGTCCTCGACATAGACCCAGTCTTCGATCTGCTCGTTCCAGGCGTCGGCGGTGTCGCGGAAGAGGGACGGCAGGTCGTCGACGTCCAGGGCTTCGGCGATCTCGGCCGCCGCAAGCAGAGCGGCGATTGCGACCCCGATCGTGAAGGGCGTGTATCCCGCGTTCTCCTCCCATCGGTCCTGCTTGGTTCGCGGGCCGTTGCGCAGGACGAAACCAGCGGCGCGCTCCACCATCGGCCAATATTCCGGGAGGTTGGGGCGCTTGAGCGCGCCCTCCCGCAAGGCCATGTCGAGGAGCAGCACCGGGAACGCGCATTCGTCGAGCTGGACGCCGCCCCAATAATGCGAACCGTCGAGCCAGCAGTTTTGCGGCCAGCACCCGTCGGCTTCCTGCGTCGCCCGGAGGTAACGCAAGATGCTGCGCACGCCAGTTTCCTCGCCGCAGGCCATGAGCGCGCCCGCCGTTTCGCAGAGGTCTCGCGGCCAGACGAGGTGATAACCGCCGAGGTCGTCGTCGCCCTTGCTGAACCCCCACGGAATCGAAAGGCTTGCGATGACGCCGCCGGGAAACGTGGGCGCCTGGTGGCTGCGCAGGATCGCCGTGCTGACGCGATACATGTTGTGCCCGCCCGCGCGCCGCTCCATCGTGCGCAAGCCGGCCTGCCATGAACGCCAGCCGACCACGTAGTCGTTTAGGATCGTGTCGAACGGCGTCTGCAGGGATTTCCGCGCGTGGAACGCCGCCTCGGACGGCGTGCGCCCAAATCCCAGCGCGAGCGCCGAGACGCCGTCGGCGCCGGCCGCCAGTTCTCCGGTCAGCGCGACATTGCCATCGGTCGCGCTGTCATACTGGTCGGTCAGCGTGCGATGATGCGAGAGCTGCTGCCAGCCGTCGGAGACGCCGACAAAGCCGACCGACGTCGAGAGGAACGGCAGGTTGGCCGCCATGGCGAGATAGGAGCCGTCTCCTGACGCGAACAGCATGCACTCGCCCTTGTACTCGCCGCGCCAGGCCGTGTTGTGCGAGCCGCCGTTGACCAGATGCGGAGCGAGCAGCGCGAACACGCGAAGGCCGGGCTTTCCGAGATCATCGAGACGGATCTCCATCAACACCGAATCGCTGCGCGGATCGGCGATCACCCGCTTCACGATGAGGAAGCGTCCCCCGACATGCGTGCTCGTCAACAGGAACGCCGGAACGCCGTCTTCAAGCAACTCCACGGCAAACTCGCAGTCGCGCTTTTCCTCGGCGAAGAAGCTGTCGCCGTCCGTGACGATGAGGCCGAGGTCGCGGATGCAGGCCTGATCGACCCGAGGGTAGTAAACCTCGTTGAGAATGCCGTGGCTGATCGTGAACCAGACGCGGCTCGTATCCGAGAGCGCCGTGCCGACGCCGCTCTTCGCGCTCGATGTCCATCGCGGCCGAATTCCAGGCCAACCGGGCGCCTCCGCCATCGTCGCTTCCCCCTTCAAAGGCGGCGGGCGGCCATCCTCACGCGGACAGCGTCAATCGCGCCGCGGCGCCGGCGTCGAGGAGCCATAGCGCGGGTCGCTCCGTCGGACGGACGACCTGCGCCGGCAGTACGATCGGCTCGCGCGGACCCTGCAACACGCGCTGCACGACCTCCGCCTTGTCGGCGCCCGATACGAGGAAAGCGACGCGACGCGCGGCGTTGATCGCGGGCGGCGTCAGCGTCAGGCGCGACATGCCGACAGCCTCGACATAAGCGGCCATGACCCAGCGCTTCTCTTCGGTGACGACGGCAAGCCCCGGAAACAGCGACGCCGTGTGCCCATTGTCGCCAAGGCCGAGCAGCACGAGGTCGAGTGGGCCGCCCTCTCCCAGAATGGTCGCCATTTCGCGGGCGTAGGCCTCCGCCGCGGCGTCGGGCGGGTCTTCGCCGCGCATGCGATGAACGTTTTCCGGCGGGATCGCGATGCGCTCGAGGAGCGCCGTCAGCGCCATATGGTAGTTGCTGCGCAAATCCTCCGGCGGCACGCAGCGCTCGTCGCCGAAGAAGACGTGTACGCGCGCCCAATGGATGCGATCGTCGCTCGCCAGGCGCTCATAGACCGGCTTCGGGGTGGCGCCGCCGGAGAGCGCGATCGTGAACACGCCGCGCCGCGCGACGGCTTCCACGGCTTCCGCTGAGATGAACTCGGCCGCGCCCGCGACAAGGGCGGCTGCGTCCTCATAGACGATCGCCTCGGCGAGGGTGCCGTCGGGCGATGTGATGGCGGTCTTGTCGGGCATGGCTCAGGATCCTCTCGGCTGTGCGGAGTCGCGCAGGCGCCGGTAGCGCCGGATCAACGCGTTGGTGGAACTGTCATGGCTCAGCGCGGGCTCCGGCCCGGTTGCAAGCTCCGGGATTATGCGGCCCGCGAGGACCTTGCCGAGCTCCACGCCCCATTGATCGAACGAGTCGATGTTCCAGATCGCGCCCTGCGTGAACACGTTGTGCTCGTAGAGGGCGACGAGCGCGCCGAGCGCATGGGGGGTCAGCCGCTCCGCCAGGATGACGTTGGTCGGACGGTTGCCCTCGCACACGCGGAACGGCGTCTGCTGAGGATTCGAGCCTTCCGCCGCGAGCTCCTCGGCGCTCTTGCCGAACGCAAGCGCTTCGGCTTGCGCGAAGAGGTTCGCCATCAGGAGGTCGTGCTGATGGGCAAGCGGGCTCATCGGACGGCAGATGCCGATCAGGTCGCACGGAATGAGCTTCGTGCCCTGATGGATCAGCTGGTAGAACGAATGCTGTCCGTCCGTGCCCGGCTCGCCCCAGATGATCGGTCCGGTCTGCGCATCGACATGCCGCCCGTTAAGATCGACGTGCTTGCCGTTGCTCTCCATCTCAAGCTGCTGCAGGTAGGCGGGAAAGCGGGCGAGGTCGGCCGCGTAAGGCAGGATCGCGACCGTCTCCATGCCGAAGAAGTTGTTGTGCCAGACGGTCAGGAGCCCCATCAGCATCGGCATGTTGCGCTCGGCCGGGGACGTGCGGAAATGCTCGTCCATGTCGTGGAAGCCGGCCAGCATGGCGCGGAAGTTTTCCGGCCCGACCGCGATCATGGTCGAGAGGCCGATGGCGGAATCCATCGAATAGCGGCCGCCGACCCAATCCCAGAAGCCGAACATGTTGGCCGTGTCGATGCCGAACTTGCCCACCGCCTCCGCGTTCGTCGACAGGGCGACGAAGTGCCGCGCGACGCCGTCCTCGGTCCCGATCGCGTCGACGATCCACCGGCGCGCCGCCCCCGCGTTGGTCATCGTCTCGAGCGTCGTGAAGGTCTTCGAGGCGATGACGAACAGCGTCTCGTGCGGATCAAGGCCGTGCGTCGCGCGCGCAAAGTCCGCGCCGTCGACATTGGCGACAAAGCGGACGTCGATGGCGGGATCGCGAAACTCCCTCAGCGCGCGATAGGCCATCTCGGGTCCGAGATACGAGCCGCCTATGCCGATATTGACGACGTTGCGAATCCGTTTGCCGCTGTGCCCGGTCCAGGCGCCGGATCGCACCTTTTCGGAGAAGGCGGCCATGCGGTCGAGAACCTCGTGAACCTCGGGCACGACGTTCCTGCCGTCGACGAGAATGCGCTCGTCGCGCGTCGCCCGCAGCGCCACATGCAGGACGGCGCGGTTTTCGCTGACGTTGATCTTTTCGCCCGCGAACATGGCGTCGCGCCTTGCGGCGACGCCTGAGGCGCGAGCGAGGTCGAGGAGAAGCCGGAGGGTCTCGTCGGTGATCCGGTTCTTGGAATAATCGAGGAAGAGGCCCGCCGCTTCGACGCCGAAGCGCTCCGCGCGCCCGGGATCGTCAGCGAACAGGTCCTTCAAGTGGAGGTCCTTCACCTGGCTGTAGTGCGCCTGGAGCGCTTTCCATTCCGTCTGGCTGGTCAGAGTCGCGCCGCTCATCGCTTCGTCTCCACGCATCTGGAACCGGTCGCATGGGCGACTCTAACCGGCCGCTCGACGGTTGGTCAAAAAACTGCGTTCGGGGATTCGAGTCAGACGCAGACTGTCTATTTGCGAGGAGCGGGCGCTTACTTAGCGGACGGGACGGAATGGGAGGGCGCGCCGGCGGCGCGGGGGCAAACGCGGGTCGATCATTCGCGCCCGGGTCGCTCTTCGAGCTTATAGCGATCAGGCAGTCCGAACTCGTTCTTCAGGGCCGCCAGCAAATGCAGCAATTCGCTCTCGTCCTTCATGGAATGCGGCTTATGAGCGAGCTTCGCCTCAGCGGCGCTTTGAAAGGCAGCGACAGTCAAAGACTGGAATTCGTCGCCGCTGGTGAAATGACGCGGCGCCACTTCTCGAGCCCGCCGGGCCACCTGATCAAGCGACGCCTCTCCGCGGAAGTAGGCGTTCAGGAGTTCCATGATCGGTCGTCTGGCCCGAGTTTGCCGGTATCGGTTGACGGCGAAGACAATTGCGGCCGCCAATGCCGCCACGACGACGATGATCCAACTCTTATCCATCAGCCCTTACATCGTATGCTTTCAAACATTTTCGAAAGCTAGCGCGCCGTTTTGATGGCGAATTGACCCTTGTCAATTCTATCGATTGAGTCGCCCTCTGGCGATCGATAAATGTCCAGTGCGGGGCCGAATTAGAGTTAGGCGTGTTTTCGCCGCTCCTGTGCCGCGGCCCAGGATATAAGCGGCCCGGACAAGCCGCCGAGCAGGGCAGCGAGTCCCTGCCCTCCAACGGGTTCACCAATTCCTCCTCGAGGTTAGGCTTGGCGCTCCGCTAAACTCTGTATTGAAGCCAATCAACCTTCGTGCGCATGCCGAGGAGGCATCCAGTCATAAGGAAAATCCTGTTTTGGTGCGAACAAAACAAAGCGATGTAGGATGTTCTCATCGCGTCTCGCGCGCAAAAAAGGCTGTCATCGAATGCTCGACCGTCCCAACACCCGCGAAGGCTGGATCGCCCGCGCGGCCGCCCTCAAGATCGAGGGCCGCGCCTTCATCGGCGGCACCTATGTGAGCGCGCTCGACGGCGCGACCTTCGCAAAGATATCGCCGATCGACGGCAAGGTCTTCGCGCATATCGCCGACTGCGGGGCGGCGGACATCGACCGTGCGGTCAAGTCGGCGCGCATGGCCTTCGAGAGCGGAATATGGCGCAACGCAGATCCTCTGCACAAGAAGACCGTGCTCTTGCGCTTCGCCGAGCTCATCCGCGAGAACGCCGAGGAGATCGCGCTCCTCGAGACACTCGACGTCGGCAAAGTCATCGGCAATTCGCTCTCGGTCGACGTGCCTTTCTGCGCCGACTGCATCCAGTATTACGCCGAGTTCGCCGACAAGCTCTTCGACGAGGTTGCGCCGCTTGGCGCGCGCGACGTCGCGATGGTGCGGAAGGAGCCGCTCGGCGTTGTCGGCGCGATCGTGCCGTGGAACTATCCGCTCATCATCGCGGCCTGGAAGCTCGGGCCTGCGCTCATCGCCGGCAATTCGGTCATCTTGAAGCCCGCGGAGCAATCGCCGCTCGGCTCGCTCGTTCTCGGCCGGCTCGCCAAGGAGGCTGGGCTGCCCGACGGCGTGCTCAACGTCGTGCCGGGCTTCGGCGAAAAGGCCGGCAAACCGCTTGCGCTCCACGCCGACGTCGACATGATCGCCTTTACCGGCTCGACCGAAGTCGGCAAGCTCATGATGGTCTATGCCGGCCAAAGCAATATGAAGCGCGTCGCGCTCGAATGCGGCGGCAAGTCGCCGCATGTGGTGATGCCCGACGCCGACCTCGACGCCGCGGCCGAGGCGATCGCCTGGGGCATCTACTATAACCAGGGCGAGACATGTCACGCCGGCTCGCGCGTGCTGGCGCACGCCTCGATCCGTGCAGCGCTCGTGAAGAAGATCGCTGATGTGCAAGAGGCCCAGATTCCGCTCGGCCATCCGTTCGACGCCGGCGCGCAGCTCGGCGCGATGGTCGAAGAGCGCCAGATGCAGCGCGTGCTCGGCTACATCGAGCTTGGGGTCAAGGAGGGCGCCCGGATCGCGCATGGCGGCAAGCGGGCGTTCGCCGAGAGCGGAGGCTTCTATGTCCAGCCGACCATTCTCGACGACGCAGCCAACGGCATGCGGATCGCGCAGGAGGAAATCTTCGGCCCGGTCGTCGTCGTGATTCCGTTCGAGACGGAGGCCGAGGCGGTCAAGCTCGCCAACGACACGATCTACGGTCTCGCGGCCGCCGTGTGGACGGCCGACATGGGCGCCGCGCACCGGCTCGCGCGCGCGATCCGCGCGGGCACCGTCTGGGTCAACACCTACGACCGCTCGTCCCTCGCGACGCCGTTCGGCGGTTTCAAACAGTCCGGCTTCGGCCGCGACCGCTCGCCGCACGCAATCGACAAATACATGGACTTCAAGACGATCTGGACGAGCTACCGGTAGCGGCTGGAGTCCGCGACTTACGCCTTCGATCCGATCTCGAGATACTTCTCCGCCCGCGCCTCGCGCAATTGATCGCGGCTCATGTTCGCGAGCGACTTCAGCGCCTCGCTGATCGCCTGGCCGGTGGCGGCGATAGCGGCCGCAGGATCGCGATGCGCGCCGCCGACGGGCTCGGGAATGATCCCGTCGATGACGCCGAACTTGATGAGGTCCTGCGCGGTGATCTTCATGCTGGTCGCTGCGTCCTGGGCCTTGGAGGAGTCCCGCCACAGGATCGAGGCGGCGGCCTCGGGGGAGGCGACGGTGTAAATCGCGTGCTCGAGCATCATGACCTTATTGGCGGTGGCGATGGCGATCGCGCCGCCTGAGCCGCCCTCGCCGATGATGACCGCCACATTGGGCACACCGAGCATGAGGCACGCGTCGGTCGAGCGCGCGATCGCCTCGGCCTGGCCGCGCTCTTCCGCATCGACCCCGGGAAAGGCGCCGGGGGTGTCGACGAGCGCGATCACCGGCAGGTCGAAGCGGTCGGCGAGCTGCATGAGCCGCACCGCCTTCCGGTATCCTTCCGGGCGCGCCATGCCGAAATTGTGCCTGAGGCGGCTGTCGGTGTCGCGGCCCTTCTCCTGCCCAAGGATGCAGACCGATTGTCCCTCGAACCAGCCGAGGCCGCCCACGATCGCCTCGTCCTCGCCGAAGTAGCGGTCGCCCGCGAGCGGCGTGAAATCGGTGATGAGCGATTTCAGATAGTCGGACAAGCGTGGCCGGTCCTGCACGCGCGCCACCAGGGTCTTCTGCCAGGGGGTCAGATTGGCGTAGAGGTCGGCGAGCGCCTTCTCGCACTTGGCCTCGAGCTTGGCGATTTCTTCCGCGATCGCGGGCGAGTCGCCCGTTTCCGCAATTGCGCGCAACTCGTCGAGGCGGGCGTCGATATCGGCGACCGCGGTTTCAAAGCTGAGATAGCTGCGCATTCCGACCTTGGGCGAAAGCCGCGCGACCCCGCGGCGGGCGCGGGAAACTGGCGGCAGCCTCAAGCGAAGTCAAGCTTTCGCGGGCGCGATCTCATCCAGCACGGCCGCCGCGTCGCTCGGCAGCACGAGGTTCGCCGCGGCCAGGTTCTCCCGCAGATGTTCCAGTGATGAGGTGCCGGGAATGTGCAAGATGTTGGGCGCGCACCTGAGGAGCCAGGCCAGCGCCGTCTGCATCGGCGTCGCGCCGATCCGTCTGGCGACATCGTTGAGCGCTGTCGACTGCAACGGCGTGAAGCCGCCGAGCGGGAAGAACGGCACGTAAGCCGTGCCGGCGCGGGCGAGATCGTCGATCAGCGCGTCGTCGTCGCGGTGCGCGACATTGTACTGGTTCTGCACGCAGACGATCTCGGCGATGGCGCGTCCTTCGGCGATCTGCTTGGACGTCACGTTGCTGAGCCCGATATGGCGGACGAGCCCCTGGCCTTGAAGCTTCGCAAGGGTCGCGAGCGGGGCCTCGATCGGGCCCTCGGCGGGCCCATGGACGTCGAACATGAAGCGCAGATTGACGACGTCGAGCGCGTCGACGCCGAGGTTGCGGAGATTGTCGTGAACCGCGCTCGTAAGCTCCGCGGGCGCCATCGCCCGATTCCACGAAGCGTCCTCGCCGCGCCGGGCGCCGATCTTGGTCACGATGACGAGATCGTCGGGATAGGGATGCAGCGCCTCGCGGATCAGCTGATTCGTGACGTGCGGGCCGTAATAGTCGCTGGTGTCGATATGATCGACCCCGCTGGCGACCGCCTCGCGCAGCACTGCGATCGCGGCGTCGCGATCCTTCGGCGGTCCAAACACGCCTGGTCCAGCGAGCTGCATCGCGCCGTAGCCGAGGCGCTTTATGATGCGATCGCCAAGCTTGAAAGTTCCGGCTTTGCTGATGTCGGTCACGGCTTCTCCCCTGGCTCGAGCGTGCATGTAGACAGCCCAGCGCGGGATAATAAGGTCCAATCAACACGAGGCTGTTCGAAAGGGCGAACGGCGGCGGACCTCGGCGACCTCACGGCGTTCGTCGGGTTTCGCGCGGCTTTCGCGGGCGAGGATGCCGGTTCCAGCGGTCGCCGCGCCGCTTGCATCGCGCCGCGCGTTGCGGCACAAGGGGCCTCGCTAGGAGTGTAGCTCAATTGGCAGAGCACCGGTCTCCAAAACCGGGGGTTGCGAGTTCGAGTCTCGCCTCTCCTGCCACCTCGCCATAAGTGATTGAAATTGCCTGTGTTTTTCTAAATTACTTCCATTTCTCGACCGACTCTGAACTGCTTGAACGTCCGCAATCGAATGACAGAAAGGCTCACGCGTCGAGTTTGCGTAGTTCGCGCCGCATGATCTTGCCGGTCGAGGTCTTGGGCAGGTCGGTGACGAACTGGATGGCGCGCGGCGCCTTGTAGGCGGCGAGATCGGCGCGGCAGAGCGCCAGAATGCCCACGGCGTCGGCCGCCGCGCCGGGCTTCAAGACGACATAGGCCTTGGCGATCTCGCCTTTCATTTCGTCCGGCTGCGCGCCGACGGCGACCATCGCGACGGACGGGTGGGCCGCGATCACGCGCTCGATCTCGGCCGGGAAGACCTTGAATCCGCCGGTGTTGATCATGTCCTTCTTGCGATCGACGATGAAGATGGCGCCGTCCTCGTCCATGGTCGCAAGGTCGCCCGTGTGCAGCCAGCCGTCGGGCTCGATCGCCTCGCGCGTCGCCTTCTCGTTCCCGTAATATCCCTGCATCACGATCGGGCCCCGCATCATGAGTTCGCCGACCTCGCCGCGCGGCATGGTGTTCGAGGCGTCGGCGGAGTCGGCGATGCGGGCCTCGCAATGGGGGAGCGAGATGCCGGTCGAGCCGAGCTTGTGCGGGCCGTAGGAGGGGAAGGTCGTGCCGAGCCCGGCGAGCTCGGTCATGCCCCATAATTCGATCAGCGGGCAGGCGAAGCGGCGCTCGACCTCCTCCATCTTGGCGACCGGCATAGTCTGTCCGCCGACCGTGCAGCGGCTGAGGGAGGCGAGCGCGAAGGCGTCGAAGTCGGGATGGACAAGCAGGTACATGTACATCGTCGGCACGCCCTCGAACATCGTCGCGTTGTGGGTGGCGATGCTGGTCAGGATCTCGCCTGCGTCGAAGCGGGAGTGCAGCACGAGCTTGAGGCCGTACATCATCGCGCCATTGAAGACGACATTGCCGTAGACGTGCGGGCACGGAAGGGCGGTGACGACCGTGTCGAGCGGCGTCTTCAGATGCATCTGCGCGGTCATGGCGCCGTTGAGGATCACGGCGCGATGGGACTGCATCGCCCCCTTGGGATACCCGGTCGTGCCCGACGTGTAGCCGATTGTCGACAAGGCCTCGGGCTTGACCGCGACCGGCTCGAAGGCTTGCCGCGTTGCGACCATTTCGTCGAACGGCGTCGCGCCGGCGACAGCCTGATCCCCGAAGACGATCGCCTTGAGGTCGGTCACTCCGGCCTCGAGAGCCGGCTTGATCTTGTCCGGACTGCCGATGAGCGCGCTCGCTCCGCAGTCCTTCGTGACGTAGGCGACCTCGGCCGGGGTCAGCATCACGTTGACCGGATTGATGACCGCGCCGGCTTTCAAGGCGCCGTAGTAGCTGACGATCCACTCCCAGGAATTGGGCGCGTAGAGCGTCACGCGGTCGCCGGCCCTGATCCCCATGCGGACCAGGCTCGCGGCGAGCGCGTCGGACAAGTCGTCGAGCTCGCGGAAACTGAAGCTCCGTCCATCGATGACAAGCGCCGTCCTGTCGCCGAAGGCGCGCGCCGCGTGGGGAAGGACCTGTCCAAGCGAATCAAGCATGCCGCCCTCTCGTTTTGGCCAAAGCCCGCGCGCCTTCAGTTTCGCGCATGGCCCGCCTCGCGCTTCTCTTTGTCGCGCAGCAGGAAGCGCTGGATCTTGCCGCTCGCCGTTTTCGGCAGCGCCGGAAGGAAGGCGATCTCGCGCGGATAGGCGTGAGCCGACAGGCGCGCGCGAACGTGCCGGCGCAGGTCTTCGGCGAGCGCATCGCTCTCAACCCAACCCTGACGCAGAACCACGAACGCCTTGACGATTTCCCGTCCGCTCCGGGTCCGGCTTGCCGACCACGGCCGCTTCGGCGACCGCCGGATGCTCGATGAGCGCGCTCTCGACCTCGAACGGCCCGATCCGATAGCCGGCCGACGTGATGACGTCATCATTGCGGCCGATGAAGGTGAACCGCCCGTCCGACTCCTGGCGCGCATTGTCCCCCGTTCGATAGTAGCCGCCTGAGATCGCCGGCGTCGGCTGCTGATGATATCCGCGGAAGAAGTGCAGCGGCGATCGGGTCATGTCGATTGCGAGTTCGCCGGGCGTCCCGGGGCCGAGTTCGCGTCCTTGCGGATCGAGCACGACGACCCGGTGACCCGGCATCGGCAGGCCGGCCGATCCGGGATGGACGTCGTGCTTCAGCCGATGATGGTTGTTGACCACCATGCCGAGCTCCGTCTGCCCGTAATGGTCGCGGATCGGCGCGCCGAGCGCGCTCTCGAACCAGTGGATCACCTCGGGATTGAGCGGCTCGCCGGCCGAGGAGACGACGCGCAACTGGCCCTTGATCGCCTTCGCCGCCTCGTCGCCGGCCGCCATCAGGAGGCGGAACGCGGTCGGCGCGCCGGCGAGATTGGTGATGCGGTAGTCGGCGATCATCCGATAGGCGCTTTCGACGGTGAAAGGCCCGTCATAGAAGGTCGTGGCGTGGCCCAGCATGAGCGGGCCGGTCACCGCGTAATAGAGTCCGTAGGCCCAGCCGGGATCGGCAATGTTCCAGAACGAATCGTCCGGCCTCAGATCGACAGCGTCGGTCATGTAGACGCGAAACGTCATCAGCGCCTCGAGCGGCACGAGCACGCCTTTCGGCGCGCCCGTCGTGCCGGAGGTCGACATCATCAGGAACCCGTCCGTGGCCTTACGCATGACCGGCTCGAACACGGCGCTCGCCCGCTCGAGTTCGGCTGTCAGATCCACATCGCTGCTTTGCCCAGCGCCCGTCACGGCAATCGGCGGCGCGTTCACGACCTCATCGAGCTTCGGCCGGTTCGCCGCGTCGGTGACAACAAGCTTCGCGCCGCTCATCGCGAGGCGACTTTCGATCGCCTTCGGGCCGAAGGCCGTAAAGAGGGGCTGGTAGACAGCTCCGGCCCGCCACGTTCCCAAGATCACGGTCAGGAGGTCCGGGACGCGGGGCATGAGGCCCGCTACTGCCTCGCCTGGCGCAACGCCCGCTTTTGCAAGAAGGTTGGCGAACCGAGCCGACCGCTCGCGCAATTCGTCGAAGGCGAGCTCCCCTTGCCGCCCGTCGTGGCTTCGCCAGCGGAGCGCGACGCGGCCTGGCGCCGCGTGCCGGTCGCAGCACTCGACGCAAGCGTTGAGGCCTTGCGTCAGATCGCCCGCGAGCGTCGCGGCCAACGCGTCGCGGCTGAACTTCGCGATCGCCTCCTCGTACGTCGTCTCGGCCGCCGGTTCATGGGTCATGCCGTCCTCCCCGGCCGCGATTTACGCATGAAGCCCGCGCGAAGTCGAGGCTCAGGAGCAAGCAACGACGCCCTCAATCCGTCACGATGTTTCCTCATTGTGGGACAAGGCGCCCGAGCGCCATCAGCGGCGCGCGGTTAAGCTTGAGGAGCCGATTCGGTGGGTTTCGCGGCTGCGACGACAACCCACTCGTCAGGGGAGCACGGCCTATGGCCTGTCTGCCGGCCGACGAGGACTATGCGCGAGCTCTCATCTCCATTTTTCAGGCGAAGCAACTCAGAGCGCGACAGTCGATGAAAATCGCGGACGTCAGATCGGCCTTTCTCGGTCTCAATATGGGCCGGATTGCCGACTTTAATGCGGCGCTGCAATACGCGACCAGCCAGGGATGGCTGAGACTGGCCCTGGACATGGTTCGCCTCACGCCGCGGGGCGCGGATGAACTGCAGATGATCGCAGGATTTTTGTGACCGCGCCGCAGTTGAGCAGCCAATTCGCCATCTAACGGCCGCGCCGGCTCGTTTTCGAGGCCGACGTCGTCCCCAAGGACTGTCGTTTCGTCGGGCGTCAGGTTTGCGTTTGGAAGATCGATGTTCTTTTGCACATTGCGCATAGAACCTATAACATTGAGCATACAGCATCGAAGTTGCAACAACCACGCCGTGCGAAATGGTGAAATGCAACTCACCGCGCGGTCATAAACCTATCGTAGTTTTACCTTATTTGACCTTATCGATAAGCCGAGTTAAGCTGATCGACATGCCAGTCTTGATAGAGGATCACCAATGATGGCCATCAGGACGACTGTAGCAAGCGCGGCTGTGGCGGGACTTATCGTTTTGGCCTTATCCAGAACAGGCTCAGCCGAAACCAGGCCTATTGGAGCAGCGCCGAATGCACGTGCAATATCGGCGCCAACGGATTCGCTGAACTGTTGCTTGGGCGAGGACGAATCCAATCAATTCGGGTCAATCGAAGCCAATACCGGCGATCTGCCGTCCCCTTTGAGCGGCGCTCCGGGGGGAGAGAGGGGCGTTTCACCCGAAGTCGCGTCGTCCGACCCGGCGGCTTCTGGCGCGGATTTCAGCAGCCTTGCCCGCCCGGACGGCGCGAAGGCCGACGCGCCGAACTCGATCGGCCAAGCTTTCCCGTCGAGCGAGGAAGCGGATGAACTCAGCAGCGTCGCAGCCCCTCCTCCTCAGTCGAAGTTGACGCGACTGATCAGCGCCCTACTGCAATTGGCCTCCGGCGCGCGATAGGCCGTTCGCGTTCGGCTGCGATCAACCGTTCGGCAAGTTGCGGGCGAGCGCCTCGAGCACGGCCATCCGCACGGCGACGCCCATCTCGACCTGTTCGCGGATAAGCGACTGCGGGCCGTCGGCGATCAGCGTGTCGATCTCGACGCCGCGGTTCATCGGCCCCGGATGCATGACCAGGGCGCCCGGCTTCGCCCAGGAAAGCTTCTCCTGGTCCAGGCCGAAATAGCGGAAATACTCCTTCGTGCTCGGCACGAACGCGCCGGTCATCCGCTCGCGCTGCAGGCGCAGCATCATGACGATGTCGGCGTCCTTGAGGCCTGAGCGCATGTCGCGGCGGACCTCTACTCCCATGTTCTCGACGCCCGCTGGCAAGAGCGTCGAGGGTCCGACCACGCGCACATAGGCGCCGAGCTTGCTGAGCAGGAGAATGTTCGAGCGCGCGACGCGCGAATGAAGAATGTCGCCGCAGATGGCGACGGTGAGGCCCTCGATACGGCCGAGATTGCGCCGGATGGTCAAGGCGTCGAGAAGCGCCTGGGTCGGGTGCTCGTGCGCGCCATCGCCGGCGTTTATGACCGAGCAGTCGACTTTCCGCGCCAGAAACGACACGGCGCCCGCCGCATGATGGCGGACGACGAGGATGTCGGGCCGCATTGCGTTCAAGGTCATTGCGGTGTCGATCAGCGTCTCGCCTTTTTTGACGCTGGACGCGCCGACCGCCATGTTCATGACGTCCGCCCCGAGCCTTTTTCCCGCAAGCTCGAACGACGACTGCGTGCGGGTCGAGGCCTCGAAGAAAAGGTTGATCTGGGTGCGGCCGCGCAAGGTCGATCGCTTCTTCTCGACCTGGCGCGAAATGGCGACTGCTTCGTCCGAAAGGTCGAGCAGCGCCTCGATCTCCAGCCGCGACAGATGCTCGATGCCAAGCAGATGGCGCTGGGCGAAGACGGGCGGGGAGGGGGTCATTGAAACCCACAGTATAGATTTGCCGGCGCGGATAGGCAACGCGATGCGCCGGGGTTCCAAATGCGCTTTTCCGGGGAGGCGGCGCTCGTCGCGCGGGCGCGCGGCAAGAATTGATGATGCGCGGGGTCCATCGGGCGATTGATGGGTCCGGCGCGCGCCGTCCCTCACCGTTTGTAGTAGTCCCCATACCACGCGACAAAGCGCTTAACGCCATCGGCGAGAGAGGTTCGCGGCGCGAAGCCGGTCACGCGCGCGAGCCGCTCGACGTCAGCGAATGTCGTCGGGACGTCGCCCGGCTGCATCGGCACGTCGCGCCGCTCGAGCTTGCGCCCGACCGCCGCCTCGATCGTCGCGATGAATTCCGAAAGCTCGACCGGCGTGTGATTGCCGACGTTGTAGATCAGGTGCGGATTCCTGATCTTAAGGTCGAGCATTTGCGCCGCGCTTTTCGGCGCCTTGTCGAGAAGTCTGGACACCGCTTCGACCACATCGTCGACATAGGTAAAGTCGCGTCGCATTCGGCCATGGTTGAAGACGTCGATCGGGCGCCCCTCGAAACACGCTTTAGTGAAGGAGAAGTAAGCCATGTCGGGCCGGCCCCAGGGGCCGTAAACGGTGAAGAACCGGAGCCCCGAGGCGGGGATCGCGAAAAGATGGGCGTAGGTTTCCGCCATGAGTTCGTTGGCGCGCTTGGTCGCCGCGTAGAGCGAAACGGGCGCGAGGACAGGGTCGTCCTCGTGGAAGGGAACCTTGGCGTTGGCGCCGTAAACCGAGCTGGACGAAGCGTAGATCAGGTGCTTCACGGGATGAGCGCGGCACGCCTCGAGGATCGACAGGAAGCCGTCGACATTGGAGCTGACATAGGCGCGCGGGTTGACGAGCGAGTAGCGGACCCCGGCTTGCGCGGCGAGATGCACGACGTATTCCGGCTGCTCGCTTGCGAACAGGGAAAGAATCGCGTCGCCCTCAACGATGTCGCGTCGCTCGAAGACGAACTCCTGCGACTTCGCGAGCTCGCGGACGCGCGCCTCCTTGAGCGAGACGTCATAATAGGCGTTCATGTTGTCGACGCCGACGACGCGGGCGCCTTCCGCGATGAGCCGCTTCGCCAGATGAAAGCCGATGAAGCCCGCCGCTCCCGTCACGAGGACGGTGCGCCCGTTAAGGTCGGCCTGAGCCATCGTCGCTTATCCCCGAATTCATGTCCATCAGCGGCCAATGCTGACATAGGTTATTCCCGCCTGCAGCATCTCCTCGGGCCTGTAGACGTTTCGAAGATCGACGACGGTCGGTTGCTTGAGCAGCGCCTTCATCTTCGCGGTGTCGAGGGCGCGGAACATGTCCCATTCGGTGACCAGGACCATGGCGTCGGCGCCTTGGATGCAAGCATAAGCGTCGGGCGCGTATTCGACGCCTTCGATGACTTCGCGGGCGTTGGCCATCGCCTGCGGGTCATAGACGCGCACGCTTGCGCCGGCGTCCAAGAGGACCTGGATGATCGCGATCGACGGCGCCTCCGCATGTCGTCGGTGTTCGGCTTGAATGCGAGCCCCAAAACAGCAATCAGCCAATTCTTCACGTTCCCGCCGCACGCCTTGATGACCCTGCGCCCCATCGCGCGCTTGCGCTCGTCGTTCACCAGCGAGACGGTTTGCGCGATCCGCAGCGGCACGTCGAAGTCGCTGCCGCTCTTGATCAAGGCCGTGAGGTCCTTCGGGAAGCACGATCCGCCATAGCCTGGGCCGGCGTGCAGGAACTTCGCGCCGATCCGACGGTCGAGACCGACGCCGCGCGCGACCTGCTGAACGTCCGCGCCCGCGCGCTCGCACAAGTCGGCCATCTCGTTGATGAACGTGATCTTGGTGGCGAGGAACGCGTTCGAGGCGTACTTGATGATCTCGGAACTGCGACGGTCGGTGAAAAGCATTGGCGCGCGGTTGAGCGACAGCGGACGATAGACTCTTTCCATGACCGCTCGCGACCGGTCGTCGGGCGCTCCAACCACAACACGGTCCGGGCGCTTGAAGTCTTCAATAGCCGCGCCCTCGCGCAGGAACTCCGGGTTGGAGACGACCGAGAACAGCGAGGGCGGCTTCGATTGGAGAAGGATCTCCTCAACCGCGTCGCCGGTTCCGACCGGCACCGTCGATTTGATCACGATCACCTTGTAGTCGCGAATCTCGGCGGCGGTCTCGCGCGCCGCGTCATAGACGTAACGCAGATCGGCGTGGCCGTCTCCGCGCCTCGACGGCGTCCCGACTGCTATGAACACGACGTCCGCCGGCGCGACCGCCGCGGCGAGATTCGTCGTGAACGAGAGACGGCCGGCCGCAACATTGGCCGCGACGAGCTCGCTGAGGCCGGGCTCATAAATCGGAATGCGGCCCGCGTTGAGGTTCTTGATCTTGGCGGCGTCGGCGTCGACACAGGCCACCTCGTGGCCGAAATCCGCGAAGCAGGCGCCGGAGACGAGCCCCACATAACCTGCGCCTATCATGGCGATTTTCATAAGTCCCCCGCCGCTATTATACGCTCGCGAAGCACGCCCGCTCGCGAATGGCGGGCGGAGAATAGCAGAAGTCCTCTTCCGCCGTCCTCAATTGACAGGCGCACCGCCTGCGCACAGCGCTTATCGGCGATGAGCTCAGGAAAATCGGCGGCGTAAGCGGGCCTTCGAATCCGCTCACATATCGCTTTGCGGCGGCGTCACCGGCTCGTCGGTTTCGTAGAGGCGAACGTCTCGCGTCAGCGCTTCGGACATGCGTTCCTCCCCATTCTCGGCGATTACCGCCGTGAGCGCGGGCTCAAGAGACGCTCGGCCAGCACCGCGGCGATGATGATGGCGCCGATCGCCGAGCCCTGCCAAAACGGCGACACGCCGAGCAGGTTGAGCCCGTTGCGGATCATGACCATGATGAGCACGCCGATCAGCGTGCCGATGATGGTTCCGCGCCCGCCGTAGAGGCTCGCGCCGCCGATCACGACCGCCGCGATCGCGTCGAGCTCGAGCCCAGTGCCCGCGAGCGGATCGATCGACAGGATCTGCGCCGACATCAGCGTCGCCGCTATCGCAGAAAGCGCGCCCGATACGACATAAGGCAGCACGCTGTAGAACAGCACGTCGAGCCCGGCGGTTCGCGCCGCTTCCCGGTTGGAGCCGACGGCGTAGATGGTGCGTCCGCCCTTGGTGTAGGTGAGATAGCCCCAGGCCAGCGCATAGAGCGTCAGCAGCGTGAGCACGTTCGTCTGGACGCCAAAGACGGTGGTGTAAACCAGATCGTTAAGCGCGGGGGGGATGTCGGAGATCGAGGTCTGGCCTGAGAAGATGTAGGCGAGGCTGCGGCCGATCGCCATGACCCCGAGCGTGATCACGAAAGCCGCGAGGTCGAAATAGGCGATGAGGAAGCCCGAAAACAGGCCGATCGCCGCGCCCGACAGCACGGCGAAGAGAATGGCGACGGGAATCGGGACATGATGCAGCGACAACCCGAGGATGACCCCGGTCAGACCCACGAGCGAACCGACAGAGAGGTCAATGCCGCCGGTCAGGATCACGAAGGTCATGCCGATGGCGACGATGCCGACGACAACGGACTGATCGAGCAGGTTGAGCAGATTGTTGGTTTTGAGGAAATACGGCGACAGCAGCGACAGCGCGATCGCGATGACGAAAGCGAGCGCGAGCATGCGCAGTTCGAGCGGCGCCGATCTGACGCTCCAGGCCCGACGCCGCGGGCGATCGTCGGAGGCTGAGAGAGGGGTCGGCAGGTTCATGCTTTCGGGCATCCTCTCATATGGCCCCGCGGAAACGGTCGAGGATCGTCGCGCGCATCGCCTCGGCCGGCGGGGCCGGTCGGTCGGGGCCGATGACCAGTCCGATCGACCCCAATTCGTGACCGCGATGGCTTTTCACGTCGACGAGAAGACTTCGCAGGCCGCTCGCGCGATCGAGAACGAAATCCTGCGAGCGGGCGCGCAAGGCCGCCGCGATTGGCGTGTCCTCGAAGCGCGGCGTGGCGCCGGCCTCAAGCGCCGGGTCGGCTCTCGCATTGGCGGTCGCCGCATTAAGGCAGAAGAGGCGCTCCTGATCCAGAATAGCCCAGAACGCCGCGCCGTTCTGCTCGGTCGCAAGTTCCTGCAGGACGCGGCGGTTGCGCTCCATCGAGCTGCGCGGCGCGGCAAGCAACGTCAGCTTTTCCTCATCGAGATACGAACTCGGCACGTCGGCGATCGAGGCGCCGTCGCTCATGACGATCACGCGGTCGGCGAGACCAAGCAGTTCCTCGAACTCGGAAGAAATCACGAGGATGGCCGCGCCCGCAGCCACGATGTCGCGCAGGATCGCGTAAATGGACGCACGCGTGCCGATGTCGACGCCCTTGGTCGGCTCGTCGAGGATCAGCACTTTTGGCTCCAGGAGCAGCCAGCGCGCGATGATGATCTTCTGCTGCATGCCGCCGGAAAAGTTGAGGAGACTGGCGTCTGCGAGTTTATCGGGAGAAAGCTCGAGCCGCGCCATCAGTTCGTCGATCTTGCGGTCGACCGTTCGATAGCCGAGGCCGAAGCCGCGATGCGCGCCGAGATGGCCGAGCAACAGGTTTTCCCGGACAGAGAGATCCGGCACGATCGACTGTCGGCGCCGATCCTCGGCGACGAAGCCGAGTCCAGCGCGAATCGCCTGAGCCGGACTTCGCGGCGAAAATGGTTTGCCCTCGAGCCGCACCTGACCGGCCGAACGCGGGCGAAGGCCGAACAAGGTCTCGACCGTCTCGGAACGCCCTGCCCCGACGAGACCTCCGAGACCAAGGATTTCGCCGCGGTGCAAATCGAATGAGACGTCGCGGACCGCCGGCGTCGCGCCGAGGTTCCTGACCGACAGCACCGGCTCGCTGCGCGCCGCGCCGGCGGCTGGGGACGTGGCGTAGATCGTCCCGAGGTCGCGTCCGACCATCAGGCGCACGAGCTCCGCCTGATTGAGGCTTGCGGTCGGGCGCGACGCGGCGACCGTACGACCTTCGCGCATGACGGTGATCTCGTCCGAGATTGCGAACACTTCCTCGAGCCGATGCGAGACCAACACGACCGCGCAATTGGCGGTCTCGAGCCGCGAGATCACGTCGAAAAGCCGCTCGACCTCGCTCGGGCTTAGCGATGCGGTCGGCTCGTCGAAGATGATCAGGTTGGCGTTGAGCGCGAGCGCCTTGGCGATCTCGACGAGCTGGCGCTGCGCAGCCGAAAGGTCGCGCGCCTCGGCGTCAAGCGAAAGCGACCGCTCCTGGCCGAGATCGGCGAGGATGTCTCCCGCGCGCCTTCGCATCGCTTGACGCGACAGGCGACCCGGTTGGCGAAGCGCGGGAAGGAAGATGTTTTCGATGACAGAGAGATCGGGCGCGAGGCTCGTCTCCTGCATCACCATCGCAATCCCCGCATCGAGCGCCTCGCGCGGCGAACGCGCGTCGAGCGGGCGGCCGCGATAGAGGATCTCGCCGCTGTCGCGATTGATGTGGCCGGAGATCACCCGCGAGAGCGTCGACTTGCCGGCGCCGTTCGCGCCGAGCAACGCATGCGTCGCGCCCGCACAAAGACGCAAGCTCGCGCCCGAGAGAGCGCGGGTTTGCGCGAAGCTCTTGGAGATCTCGCGCGCCTCCAAGAGAATTGTCCCCGCCTCGGTCATCGCTCTCTTCACGGGCAGGAGGGCCGGCGCCCGTGCGCCGGCCCGTTCAATCAGGGCAATTCGTTGGCGAACACCGTCTGTTTGATGGTCGGCAGGATCTGATCGATGTTCTTGCTGGTCGCAATCACGATCGGCACCAGGATCTCCTTGTCCGGCTTGCCGCCCTTGAGCGCGGTTATCAGCGCCTCGCCCGACTTGACGCCCATAAGATAGGGCTGCTGCATGCCCGACGCGACGATCTCGCCTTTCTTGAGCAGATCGACAAAATCGGGGATGCCGTCGAAGGCGGCGACGAGCAGCGTGCCCTCGCGGTGAGCCGCCTTGATTGCCCGCAGCGCGCCCAATGTCGGCTGGTCGGTCTGGATGAACATGCCGCGCATGTTCGGATTGGCGGTCAGCATGTCCTGCGTGAACTTGAACGTCTCGTCGGCGGTGTAGGACTGCATCTGCTGCAGGCCCGCCTCCTTGGTGATGCCGGCCTCTTTCATCGCGTCGCGAAAGCCGGCCGTGCGCGCCTGACCGTTCTTGCGCGCCTGCGATATCGTGACGAGACCGATCGAACCGTCCGTCCATCCCTTTTCCTTCAGCGCCTCAGCGAGCGCGACGCCAACGCCATGCGCGCCCTCCTTGTTGTCAGAGATGATGAAGGAGACATATTCGCCGCTGTTGGTGCCGATGTCGGCGACGACGACCGGGATTTTCGCACGCGCCGCGAGCGCGAGCACGCTCGGCGCTGTCGAGCTGTCGGTCGGCGAGATCGCGATGCCCGCGACGCCGCGCGCGATGGCGTCCTGCGCGTTCTTGAGCTGCGTCTCCGCGCTATTGTGCGAATCGAGCGCGGTGTAGGAATAGCCTTCCTTTTTCGCCACGGACTCGATGCCCTTGGACAGATAGCGCCAGAACGGCAAATCGAGACCCGGCGTGAGATAGACGATTTCTTTCATGTCCGCGCGCGCGGGAGCGGCGAAAGCGAAGCCGGCGGCGACGGCGAGCGCAGCGACCGCGGATACGAGATGGCGACGGTTCATTATCTTCTTCCTCCCTATGGCCGGACCTCCCGGCCGTGAACTCCTGACCGCATTCTTTGCGCGACCCTGTGCAAAAACGGCTATCCTGTTTTCTTCTCCTTCGGCATGCTGACCAGCACTTCGACAGTCGTGGTGTAAATGCGGTCGATGTGGCGTCCGAACGCCGCAACGACAGCCTCGGGATCACGGGCGCAGAGCGCGTCGTAGATGGCGACATGATCGCGATAGCTCTTCTCGATTGCGCCCGGCTGCGAGACGGCGATGCGACGATGATCAAGCATGAAGGTGTAGAGGTCGATGACGAAGTCGGCGAGCAACGGATTGCGGGAACTGCGATAGATCGCGAGGTGGAATTCGCGGTCGCAAATCAGGAAATGCAAGGGGTCGCGCATCGTGTGCTTCTGGATCGCGAGCGACTGCGCGAGCCGAGCGAGCGTCGCGTCGTCGATGCGCGCGGCGGCCTCCGCGACGACGGCGCGCTCGATCAGGAGACGTGCATGGTGCACGGATTCGAGATCGTAGCTGTTGATCGCGCTGGGGCTGGTGACGCCGATCTTCAGCGTGTCGATTTTCTGGCTGACGACGCGGGTGCGGGCGCCCTGGCTGACTTCGACGACGCCCTGCGCCGACAGCGTCTGGATTGCGCCCCGCACGCTCTCGCAACTCACGGCGAATAGCGAGGCGAGCTCCCGCTCGCTTGGCAGTTCGTCGCCGACATGCAGAATGCCGGAGGCGATGAGCGAGGCGAGTTTGTCGCTGATGCGCTCGCGAACCGTGCGCCGCGCGACGTCGGCCCTCAAGTACGGCGCCTGAGCGATGAGGCTCTGCGGTCTGAGACGCGACGCCACGTTTCCGTCCCTTGCCGAACTGTTCTTCTGGTACGGTAACCAGACCAGTCGCGGCCGGCTTTGTCAAGCTTGCGCTTTCAGCGCAAATTGTAGCGGCGGCGCAGGTCCTCGACCTGCTCGGCCGTGAGCGGCCGAGCAGGTTGATTGCGCAGCATTAGAAACAGCTTGGCCGTCTCCTCCAGCTCCTCCATCGCGTACTGCGCATTGGCGAGCGACGTGCCGGCGACGACAGGCCCATGGTTTGCGAGCAGCACCGCATGGTGATCGCCCGCGAGCGCCTCGACCGCCTTGGCGAGGCTCTGGTCCCCCGGCGGGAAGTAGGGAGCGAGCGGCAATCGGCCGACACGCATCACGAAGTAGGCTGTAAGCGGCGGCAAAACGTCGCCAGGATCGACGTCCGCAAGCAGGCTCACTGCGACCGAATGAGTAGAATGCAGGTGCACCACGGCGTGCGCGTCCGACCGTTGGCCATACATGCAGAAGTGCAGAAACGCTTCCTTGGTGGCGGGATCGCCGGAAACGAAGCGGCCGCTCGCGTCGAATTTCGACAGCGCCGCCGGGTCAAGACGGCCAAGCGACGCGTTGGTCGGCGTCATCAGCCAACCTCCGTCGGAGAGACGCACGCTGATGTTGCCCGTCGAGCCGAAGGTGAGGCCGCGCGAGAACAAGGAAAGGCCGACCTCGCAGATCTCGTCGCGCGCGTGCGTCTCTGCGCCCATGCTCATGCCCCGTCAGCGCATCATCGCGAGCGCGTGCGCAAAAAAATCGGGACCGCCGAAATTGCCGGATTTCAGGGCCATCTGCAGGTCGCCGCCGGTCCGGCCGACCGTGCGCATCAACGGCACGCCCGGCGCAATCTCAGGCCCCAGGCGGAACGCCGCGACGCCGAGACGGTCGACGACGGCGCCCGAAGTCTCGCCGCCCGCGACGATCAGTCGACGCACGCCACGCTCGACGAGGCCCGCCGCTATTTCAGCGAGCGCGCGCTCGATCGAATGGCCCGACGCGTCGCGGCCGAAGCGCGTCTGCAGCGCGGCGACGCGCTCGGGCTCGGCGCTCGACGCGATAAGCGCGGGCCCCGCGCTGAGCCTCTCTTGCGCCCAGGCGAGCGCGCGACCGACCTCCGCTCCGTCAATCAGTCGTTCCGGATCCAGCCGCAGCACCGGCATGTCGGGTTCGGCCGCGGCGATCTGTTCGAGGGTCGCCTGCGAGCAACTGCCGGCCAGGATCGCCGCGAGCCCGCCGACCGGCTCGAGCGCGGCGGCGCCGGCAGTCGCGTTGCGCCCGAGCGCCCGGGCAAGGCCCAGCCCCAGACCCGATGCGCCCGTCGAGATGCGGCCCCGCGCGGCGGCTTCGCCGACCGCCTCGAGATCGCGCTCGAACACCGAGTCGACGATGGCGGCGCCGCACCCCTGCTTTTCCAAGGCCTTCAACCTTTCGGTAATCGCGTCAGCGCCGCGCACGACGGTCGCAAGATCGATGAGGCCGACGGACGCGCGCGACTGACGCTTGAGGACGCGCACGAGATTGGAGTCGCGCATCGGGTTGAGCGGATGATCCTTGAGCGGGCTCTCGTGCAAAGGAACATCCCCGACGAACAGATAGCCGCGGTAGACGGTGCGCCCGGTCTCGGGAAAAGCGGGCGTCACCAGCGCCGCGCCGGCGCCAGCGCGGGCGCGCAACGTGTCGGTGACGGGCCCGATGTTGCCGGCGTCGGTGGAGTCGAAAGTGGAGCAAATCTTGTACATGATGTGATGCGCGCCGCGCGCGGCGAGCCAGTCATAAGCGGCTGAGGCGGCTTCGACCGCTTCGATCGCGGCGATTGAGCGGATCTTGAGCGCGACCACCGCCGCCTCGACGTCCGCCACGGTAAAGTCAGAGGTCGGAACACCGATCGTCTGGATCGTCGAAAGGCCGTTGCGCGTAAGCGTGTTGGCAAGATCGGAGGCGCCGGTGTAATCATCGGCGATGGCTCCGAGCATGAGCGACATCAGAGTCTCCGATAAGGCTTGAACCAGCCGAGCCCCTCGAGCGTCGCTGCGCGCGGGTTATATTCACAGCCGACAAAGCCGTCGTAAGCCAGCCGATCGAATTCGGCGAACAGATAGGGATAATTGAGTTCTTCGCCGTCGGGCTCGTTGCGCGAGGGCACAGAGGCGATCTGAACATGGCCGACGATAGGCTGCAGTGCGCGGAACGCCATCGTTACGTCGCCATGCATGATCTGTCTGTGATACACGTCGAACTGCAGCTTGAGATTGGGCAGCGCCAGATCCGCGATAAGGGCAGCCGCATATCCGAAATCGTTGAGAAAATAAGCGGGCATGTTGCGGGAGTTGATCGGCTCGAGCAGCAGATCCACGCCGCGCTCCGCCAATATCGGCGCGGCGTGACGGATCGCGCATCGATAGCTCGCTCTCGCGTCGACGTCGGCGCGAGAGGCATTGCCGGACAACATGTGAACCCGCTTGGAGCCGGTCGCCCAGACATAGTCGAGTGCGCGTTCGACCCCCGACTTGAATTCCTCAAACCGGCCTGGCAGCGCCGCTATTCCGCGCTCTCCGGCCTGCCAATCGCCAGGCGGGAGGTTGAAGAGGGCCGGCTCAAGGTCGTTTCTGCGCAGGCGTTCGGCGATCGTCTCGGGCCGATGATCATAGGGAAACAGAAACTCAACCGACTGAAAACCCGCCTCCGCCGCCGCATCGAAGCGATCGAGGAAATCGTGTTCGGTGAACATCATCGAGAGATTGGCGGCGAATTTCGGCAAAGTCGAACCCCTTCAGGAACGAATTCAACGGCAAGGAATGCGCGCATCTGGCAGCGGCGCGGTCTTCCTCCGGTCGTCATTCCGTGGCCCATTCTGGCCGCAGCGCCGGCCAAAGCAAGTGCGAGGGAGTTAGCGGGACCGACGCGACACGGGCCGCGGTGAGGCTGAGCGGAGCGAGGACTAGCGGCCGCGGCGATGATCGGCGCGTCAACTCACCTGCCAAGTCTTCGCCAAACCCGTTGCGATTGGGCTATTTGGCCGGCTCCGTCATGCTCGCTTCGACGAGGCGCATGCGCCACCCGTCGGGGCCGCGTTGATAGACCGCGATGAGGTTGCCGCCGACCTCGTGAAGGCCGCCGTTCGCCGAGGCTTTGACGGAGAAGTGGGCAAGGCCATAACCGCCGTCGCCCTGAACATGGACTTCGAGGACTTTGATCGCGTGGCCCTGTGCGCCAGCGGCGAAGCGGCTCGCATAGTAGGCCTTGAGCGCTTCGCGTCCGCGCACGATGGCACCGGACGGCGTGACGAACACGCCGTCCGCGGCGTAGAGAGCCGCCATCGCCGCCGCATTCTTGTCGTTGTAATTCGCGTCATACTGCCGCCCAAGCTCGGTCGCCGCCTGCATCAATTCCTGCTCGGTGACGTCCGCCGCTGCCGCGAGGGCCGGGGTCACGACAAGGCCGACCAGCAGGAATAGAAAAGAACGGACATAAGGGTTTCTCATATCGTTCCTCGCGTCAGGGGATTGGCGTGGGGCTGATCGCAGGCGCCCGCAAGGGGCTGCGGATCAAGATGGCCAGCATCTTCGCCAGCCGTCGACGCCAACAACGATAAGCCCGAATTCGTGAGGTGCCCGAACTACTCGGTTCCGGTGACATTGGCTATCAGGCGCAGCGACACCATGTACAAGTCATCGGTTCCGTGAATGTAACCGACGCGAAAAACCCCATTGATCGGATGCTTCCCGGGCTTGGTGGCCCGTAGGGGGACCTCGAAGACGAGTGCGTCTTCATCCAACGTCGCGGGCACCATCTTGCGTTCGAAGGCGACGCCGTCATCGAACGAAGACAATTCGATCACCCGATTGTTGTAGTGTTTGAGAATTCGGTAGCCGTCGCGGACCCTGAGGGTCGCGTGCATGACGGCGGGATCGCCAACCTTGGCGGTGACATCGCTGACTTCGACGACATACGCAGACGGCTCCTCAGCGACGACCTGCACGCCGGCGCCCAAGGTTATCAGCGTCGCTGCAATCAGGGCCGAGGCGCGACGCGCCATGGTCGCTGTTTGAGCACGGAGCATGGTGAAATTCCCGAAGATTGAGTGACAGTTTTTCGTACGCGGCGGCCGGCCGCCGATTCTGGCGGCCGGCCCAGCGACGCCTACGATGGCGTCGGCGCGGCAGCGTTCACTTCTGAACGGCGAACACCCAGACGACCCCGCCCTGCGGCACGTCCGGGTTCCAACCGACCAGGTCGGCCATCAAGGTCTGCTGGAACGCTGCATCGACGCCGTAGCCAAACTCGACCGCGACATACTGCACGCCGTTGACCTCGAAGGTCGACGGCGGGGCGATGACGCCTGAGTTGGTGCGGAAGTGCCAAAGTTCCTCGCCGGTCTTGGCGTCGTAGGCGCGGAACATTCTATCGTTGGTGCCGCCAGCGAACAGCAGGCCGCCGGCGGTGGTCAGCGGCGAACCCCAGTTCATCGAGCTCGAGTACAGATCCCGCCACTTTCGCTTGCCGGTCTCGACGTCATAGGCCTGCAACTCGCCGAAGAAACCCGCCTTCGTATCGACCGTGAAGTGGAAGTCGGGGATCGCGACGCCGGTCCACCACTGGCCTGGGATGCGCTGCTCGACCTTGCCTTCGAGATCGTTGCAGTGATTTTCGTTGCTCGGAATGTAGAGCATGCCCGTGCTTGGATCGTAGGAGGCGTACGGCCAGTCCTTGCCGCCCCACAGGCCGGGGCAGAACTTCGCGGCCTTGCCGGTTCCCGGCTTGTGGGCGAGGTCGACGTCCGGTCGGCCGGTCTTCGGGTCGATGCTCTTGAAGACGTCCTGCGGAACGTAGGCCTCGGAGTCGAGGTAGGAAATGCTGCCGTCGGCGTTTCGGCCGAGCCAGTAGATGTAGCCGTTGCGCTGCGGCGTCAGCAAACCGTTCTTGGCGCCGCCCCTCTGGAAATCCACCAGCATCGGCGCATTCATCGCGTCCCAGTCCCATGACTCGTTCTGCTGGTACTGGAAGTGCCCTTTGATCTTGCCGGTGTCGCCGTCGAGCGCAACCGTCGAGGATGTATAGAGGTTGTCGCCAGGCCGCTGATCTCCGAACCAGGGCGACCCGTTGCCGGTGCCCCAATAGACCGTGTTGGTGGCCGGATCGTAGTTGCCGGTCATCCAGGTGGACGCGCCGCCGGTCTTCCAGGTGTCCGGCTTCTCCCAAGTCTCACTGCCTGGTTCGCCCGGCGCCGGAATGGTGTAGCTCTTCCATGCCGACTTTCCAGTATCGGCGTCGAACGCTTCGACGAAGCCGCGCACGCCGAACTCGCCGCCCGCCACACCGACCAGCACCTTGCCCTTCACAATCAGGGGCGCCATCGTCATGTAGTAGCCGTCTTTCCAGTCCGCGACCTTCGCCTCCCAGGCGACCTTGCCGGTCTTCGCGTCCAAAGCCACCAGGACAGCGTCCAGCGAGGGAAGGAAGACCTTGTCTCCGTAAAGCGCGACACCGCGGCTGGTGTTATGCAGCGCGGCAAAGCCCGGAGGCAGCTTGCGCTTGTAGCGCCACAGGAACTCGCCGGTAGCGGCGTCCAGCGCCAACACCTGGCTATAAGGAGTGGCGACGAACATGACGCCGTTGTTGACGATCGGCGGCGCCTCATGGCCGGAATCGACCCCGGTCGAAACGCTCCACACCGGGACCAGGTTCTTGACGTTTGAGGTGTTGATCTGGTTGAGCGGGCTGTAGCTCCAGCCTTGGTAGTTACCCCGTGTCATCAGCCAGTTTTGCGGCTCAGGGTTCTGGAGACGCGCGTCGGTGACCGGCGTGTAGTCGGCGCCATAGGCCGCTGTGCCGAGTATACCCGTCACCAACAGCGCCGCCAAGCTTGTACCAATATGCAGCTTATTCATGCTCTCCTCCCTGGTTAACTAGCCGTAATTACTTTGAACGCTAGTGTCAGCGGACGCTCGACATCATTAATTCGATTGCCTGCCGACTGGACCGTTAAATCCGCCGGCCACGATCAAGAGGCCGTTCTCGCTTCTCAGCGGCAGCCCAGCCAACGGCAGCGGCGCCGGTCCGAAAATCACTTTCGCGCTGTTCTTCGGATCATAGGTCGAGCCATGGCATGAGCAGACCATGGCCTTCTTTTCGTTCGACCATTGGTTTACCGGACAGGCTTGGTGCGTGCATATCGCGGAATAGGCGACCACGCCGTCGACCGAAAGCTTGCGAGTTTGCTCGTCGAGGCCGTCATTGCCAACGCGCACCAAAACGACGAGATTGAGCGGAGAGCCGTCGCGCACGAGGCCCTTGGGATCGGCCGGATAGGCTTGGACCTGCGGGCCACCAAGCTCCAAATCATCCGCGCGAGCGGGCTGGTCCTTCTTGGGCCCGACGAGATAAATGAGACGATCGCCCGGCTGCGGCGGCGCCGATGTAGGATCATCCTCAGCGCGCGCCGGCAAGACCGCCCCGGTCGCCAGAGCGAGTGCCGCCTGCAGCACCGCGCGGCGCGGGCAAACTGGACCGGACGTTTGCTCGCGCATCCTTTTCGTTCCCCTCCCCGTTCAGGCTAAAGTCTATTCAAACTGAACGGCTGTTGTCCAGTCTTCGGCGGTCGGTCGGCTCTCGGCACTCATCGAAAAATTCAGCGCTGAAATCCTACCGCTCGAAAAGGCATTCGAAGTTCGCGGCCAAGCCGCTTCCAGAGATGGCGCGGGCCGGACTAACCCCGGCCCGCCTCTCGCGGCGCGTTAGACCCCGGCCTGCTGGCCGAGCGGCAGCGAGCGTATACGCTTGCCGTTTGCGGCGTAGACCGCATTGAGGAGCGCCGGGGCGACCGGCGGCACGCCCGGTTCGCCCACCCCGCCCAGCCGCACATCGAAGCCATGCGGCACAATATGCACATGTGTCTCGCGGGGCGCGTCGCTGATGCGCAACACCTGGTAGTTGTCGAAGTTGCTCTGCTGGACCTTGCCGTCCTTGAATGAGATTTCGGTCATCATGGCCAACCCCAAGCCCATGATCACCGCTCCCTCCATTTGTGAGCGGACCCGATCCGGATTGACGGTCGGGCCGCAGTCGACGGCGACGTCGACCCTCGGCACGGTGACGTTGCCCTTGTCGTCCACGGCCGCTTCGACGACGGTTGCGACATAGGTCACGAAACTGCGGTGGACGGCGAGACCAAGGCCATGGCCCGGCGGCATCTTGCGGCCCCACCCGGCTTTCTCAGTGGCGAGCTCGACGACCCCGCGCAACCGCCCGGTATCGATCGGATAGACTTCGGGGTTCTCGCCGTAGTCCCAGAAGTCCTTCACTGTCTTCTGGACATCGACGATGCGCGGAGGACCTATGAGATCAAGGACGAACGTTTTTTGATCCTTGCCGGCCGCCGCGGCCAATTCGGCGGCGAAGGACTGGATGGCGAACGCGTGCGGAATATTCGAGACCGAGCGGTACCATCCGATCTTGGTGTGCGCCTCGGCCTCGCCGTTCTCGATGCTGATATTCTTGATATCGAAGGGCATGTCGACGAGGCCCATTCCCTGCTCGAGCGGCATCTCGTGCTTGGGATCGGGTGCGAAGAGCGAAAGAATCGTCGGCGCGACGCTGTTGTGGCGCCAAGCGATGACCTTGCCGTCCTTGTCGAGCCCCGCCTCGAGGCGCTCCGCCGACACTGTGTGGTAGAAGCCGTTGTGGATGTCGTCCTCACGGGTCCAAACGACCTTCACCGGCGCCCCGCCGACGCCTTTCGACACCAGCGCCGCCTCGACCGCAAAGTCCGGCTTCGATCTTCGTCCAAAACCTCCACCCAAAAGCGTCACGTTGACCGTGACGTTCTCGCCAGGGAGTCCCAAGTATTTGGCGACCAAATCATGCGCGGCCTGCGGGCTTTGCACGCTTGTCCAGACTTCAGCCTTGCCGTCGACAATTCGGCAAGTCGCGGCGGGCGGCTCCATGGTCGCATGCGCGAGGTGCGGGATGTAATATTCGCCCTCGACCTTTTTGTCCGCGCCCGCCAGAGCGCCGGCGAAATCGCCTTCGCTGCGCACGACCTTGCCCGGTTGGCGGGCGGTCGTTTCGAGCGCCGTGCGGTAGGTCGCAGAGTCGTAGGTCGCGTGCGGGCCGTCATCCCACACTACCTTCAGCGCTTTGCGGCCCTGGATCGCGGCCCAGGTGTTGTCGGCGACAACGGCGATGCCCCCTGACGGCTGGAATTGCATAGGATAAGAGGGCGCCGGGATCTCGACGATTTGAACGACACCGGGAACCTTCTTCGCATCCGTGGCGTCGAAGGAGGCGACCTTCCCGCCCATGACCGGCGGTCGAGCGATGACCGCGTACTTCATGCCGGGCAGGCGGATGTCCTGGCCGTATTTGGCGCGGCCCGTCGTGATGTCGAAGCCGTCGACGATATTGGTCCCTTCCTTGCCGATGTAACGGAACTGCGAAGGATCCTTGAGACGCAGGCTGCCGGGCGTCGGGGCGCCCATTTTCTCCTGGCTGATGCCGGTCGGGACGTCCATCTTGCTGGCGTCGACAGCGAGCTCTCCATATCCGAGCTTCACCCCGGTGGACTTCTGAATAACCTCGTGATTCTTCGCTTCCACGTCGGAGACTGGAACGCCCCAACGCTTCGCGGCGGCGGCCTCCAGCATCATGCGGGCGGCGGCGCCGACCTGGCGCATTGGTTCGATGAAATGGCGGGTCGAACGTGAACCGTCCGTGTCCTGGTTGCCGTATTTCACCTCGTCGCCGGTCGCTTGGACGACCTTCACTCTGGACCAGTCGGCTTCAAGTTCATCGGCGACGATCAAAGGCATGCCGGTGCGCACGCCCTGCCCCATCTCGGAGCGATGGCAGACGATCGACACGGTTCCGTCGGGCGCAATCGACACGAAGGCGAGAGGATTGTTCACCGTGCCGTGCGGCATGCCGGCCGCCCCCCATTTGGGGGCGTCGGCGGCCAGCGCCGGACCTTTCGGCAACACGCTTACTGCAAGCACCAGGCCGGTCGTTGAAAGGATGCCCTTCAAGACACCACGGCGGCTGACGTTCTCGATGCCCGATGGGGCAATGTCACGAATGTGCTTGGTCATGTCACGCTCCCGCAGCTTGCTTGATGGCGGCGCGAATGCGCTGGTAGGTCCCACAGCGACAGATGTTGCCGTACATCGTGCCATCGATGTCGGCGTCCGTGGGATGCGGGGTCTGCTTGAGAAGCGCCGCGGCCTGCATGATCTGGCCAGCCTGACAATAGCCGCATTGCGGCACGTTGAGTGCGCGCCACGCCTTCTGAAGCGGGTGATTCCCTTCAGGATCGAGGCCTTCGATTGTGACGATCGTCTTGCCTTTGACGTCGCTGATCGCCATGAGGCAGGACCTGCGGGCCTCGCCGTCGATATGGACCGTGCAGGTCCCGCAGGCCCCCACCCCGCAACCGAATTTCGTTCCCGTGAGCCCGAGTTCGTCTCGAAGATACCAGAGCAGCGGCATCGACGGGTCGCCGTCGAATGTCTGCGTCTGGCCGTTGACCTGCAGAGTGAACATGCTTCGCTCCCTGTCCGATCCGACCGTCACGCTGCGGTCTTTACGACGTTACGAGCCCCAGAGCACAAACAGCGTCACATGCTCAGAGACCAATTGCGTAATGCGGATTGCGTAATTGCTAGGGGAGAATTGGGAGAGGCGCAACCGGAAACTCGATATATTTTATCGGATACAACGTATCTCGAAGAGTCCCCCAATATACGTGGCGCTGCCAACCAAAAGGCGAATGACTTGCGACGACGTGAAGCGACGACGATTTGAGGCGCGTAATGGGTTACGCCGAGGCCGCTCATGCATTAACATCCGGTTCGCTCAGTCCCTTTGGGGCCAATACGAGAGCGCCTAAGACCATTGTCGCTGCTAACGAAATCGGCCAACGTCGCTTAAGGCTAGCAAGGGAGGACGTCATGAACTTGAAGACGGTCGGCTTCGCGCTCAGCGCGAGCCTGTTGGTTGCTCCCGCGCTCGCGGGTGACACAGTCAAAATCGCCTATATCGATCCCCTTTCGGGCGGCGGCGCTTCGATTGGCGAAGTCGGCCTGAAGACATTCCAATATCTCGCGGACGAGCTCAACGCGGCCGGCGGCCTCAACGGCGAGAAGATCGAGATCGTCCCGCTCGACAACAAGACCAATCCGCAGGAGAGCCTGATTCAGGCGCAGAAGGCCGCCGATGACGGCGTCCGCATCATCACCCAGGGCAATGGTTCGTCGGTCGCCGCCGCGCTGACGGACTGGGTGTCGAAATACAACGACCGCAATCCGGGCAAGGAGATCCTTTATCTCAATTACGCGGCGGTCGATCCGGTCTTGACCAACGCCAAGTGCTCGTTCTGGCACTTCCGCTGGGATGCGAATTCCGACATCAAGATGTCGGCGCTGACGACCTTCATGAAGGGGCAGCCGAACATCAAGAAGGTCTATCTGATCGACCAGGACTATTCGTTCGGCCATGCGGTGGAGCAGGCGGCGCGGGCCATGCTGAAGGAGAAGCGGCCCGACATCGAGATCGTCGGCGATGAATTCCATCCCCTGCTGAAGGTCACCGATTTCTCGCCCTACATCGCCAAGATCAAGGCCTCGGGCGCCGATAGCGTCATCACCGGCAATTGGGGCCAGGACATCGCGCTCCTCCTGAAGGCCGCCGCCGACGCCGGCCTGCAGGCGAACTGGTACACCTATTACGCCGGCGGCGCCGGCGGCCCGACGGCGATCAAAGAGACCGGCCTGTCGCACCACGTCTTCGCGATCACCGAAGGCGTTCCCAACGCCGCCACCCCGGAGGCGCAGAAATGGGAGGCCGCGTTCCGGGCCAAAGAGGGCGTCTCGCTGTTCTATCCGCGCGCAGTCAACGAAATGCGGATGCTGAAGACGGCGGCGGACGAGGCCAAGTCGACCGACGCGAAAGCGATCGCCGAGAAGCTCGAGGGCATGAAGGTCGAGGTCTTCGACGGCGGCGACGGCTTCATGCGCAAGGACGACCACCAATTCTTCCAGCCCATCTACATCAGCAGCTTCGGCGTCCTGGACCCCGGCGCCAAGTTCGACGAGGAGGGCACCGGCTGGGGCTGGAAGCTGGTCGGCGCCGTCAAGGCGGACGACACGGTCCTGCCGACGACCTGCAAAATGGAGCGGCCCTGAGACGAGGCGGCCGGCGCGGGGATCGCTCGGGCCGGCAACGCGCGGCGGCGCGGGAATCGCGCCAATTTCTCGAGGGTCAGCGTTAAGATGCTTGAGATCATCACGTTCTCGACGCTGAACGGCATCCTATACGGGATGCTGCTCTTCATGCTGGCGAGCGGGCTGACCCTCGTCTTCAGCATGATGGGAGTGCTGAATTTCGCGCATGCGAGCTTCTACATGCTCGGCGCTTATTTCGGGTTCGAGATCAGTCGCCATTTCGGCTTCTGGTCTGGATTTGTGGTCGCTCCGATTTGCGTGGGGGCGATCGGCGCCCTCGTCGAACGTTACGGGTTGCGGCGGCTGCACCGACTGGGCCATGTCTCCGAGCTGCTGTTCACCTTCGGCCTGGCGTTCGTCATCGAAGAGGTCGTGCAAATGATCTGGGGCAAATTGCCCGTCGATTACCATGTGCCGCCTTCGCTCGACTTTGTCGCCTTTCGCCTCCTCGATACGTCCTATCCGGCCTATCGAATGTTCATGCTCTTGACCGCCCTGGGTATGTTCGCGGCGCTGCTCCTTGTGCTGACGAGAACGCGTGTCGGCCTGATCATTCAGGCGGCGCTGACGCATCCGGATATGGTCGCTATGCTGGGGCATAACGTGCCGCGCCTGTTCATGGTCGTGTTCGGGGCCGGTTCGGCGCTAGCCGGATTGGCGGGCGTCATCGCCGGCCCCGCCCTGGTGACGCAGCCGTCCATGGCGGCCATGCTTGGGCCCATTCTTTTTGTTGTCATCGTTGTCGGCGGCCTCGGTTCGCTCACCGGCGCCTTTGTCGGGTCGCTTATCATAGGATTGGTGCAGACCTTTGCCGTGGCGATGAATTTCTCGCTCTCGGCACTCTTTGGTCCGATCGCGCCGCCCTTGCTCGGCGACCTCTGGCAGGTGACGGTCGCGCAGCTTGCGCCCGTGATCCCCTATCTTCTTCTCGTGACTGTCCTGATCTTTCGGCCGACCGGCCTCATCGGAACGCGCGAGTCGTGACGCCGCCCGTGCGCGCTCTCGGGCCGTGGCTGGCGCTTGCGACGCTGTTCGTCGGCGCTCCGCTCATCTTTTCGTCGGGGTCGGCGCTGACGATGATGTCCGTCATGGGCGAGATGATCATCTTCGCCCTCTCCTTCAACATGCTCTTGGGCCAAACGGGGCTCCTGTCGTTTGGCCATGCGATTTATTTCGGCCTCGGCGGGTTCGTCGCCATTCATGCGATGAACGCCTTCATCCATGCAAAGCTCGGCGTGCCGGTCGTCGTCATTCCGCTCGTCGGGGGCGCGGCGGGGCTCGCTTTCGGATTGCTCTTCGGCGTCGTGTCGACGAAGCGGGCCGGACTGGTCTTTTCCATGATTTCGTTGGGGCTGGGCGAGCTCGTTTCCTCGAGTTCGTACATCCTGCGCTCATTTTTTGGCGGCGAGGAGGGCATCACCACCAATCGCACCAAACTGGCGCCGTTCTTCGGGCACAAATTCGGTCCGGATATCGAAGTCTATTACCTCGTCGCGGTCTGGTGCTTCCTATGCATTGCCGCGATGTACGCCTTGACGCGCACGCCCTTCGGCCGGATGTGCAATGCGGTTCGCGAAAACGGCGAGCGGGTCGAATACATCGGATATTCGGCGCAGACCATCCGCTTTATCGCATTCAGCATTTCGGCCTTCTTTGCCGGCGTCGCCGGCGGACTGGCAGCCATCAACTTCGAGATCATGAATGCGCAACAGCTCGGCGCACAGCAATCGGGCCTTGTGCTGTTGATGGCGTATATCGGGGGCGTCGGATATTTCGCCGGCCCGATCATCGGCGCAATTTTGGTCACGTTCCTGCAGGTCACTCTCTCCGATGTCACCAACGCCTGGCAGCTTTATTTCGGCCTCATGTTCATTGGCTTCGTCAGCTTCGCTCCCGGCGGCGTCGCAGGATGGCTGATGCTTCATCGGGACGCGGTGATCCACCGCGAACTCTGGCGCCTCGCGCCGGCCTATGCGATGGTTGCGCCGGCCTTGGCCGCCGCCTTTGCCGGCGCTGTAATGCTGATCGAACTGGCCAACCATGAGCTTACGTTGGCGCGGAGCGAAGGATCCGTCATGCGCCTTTTCGGCTTCGCGGTCGACGCAAGCTCGCCCCCTCCGTGGGCGATCGCGGTCGTCCTTTTCTGCGGCGGCGTCGGCGCCACCTGGTTCATCTGGCCGAAAGTCACCGACGCCTGGGGCTTCGTAAACATCAGTTTGAGGGCGAGGAGCCAGGCATGGGCGTCGCCCTCTCACTGATCGACCTTCACAAGAGCTTCGGGCTCACGAACATCATCCGCGGCGTTTCGCTCGAAGTCGCGGCCGGCGAGCGTCACGCGATCATAGGACCGAACGGCGCCGGCAAGTCGACGCTGTTTCATCTGATCAGCGGACGGCTCGCGCCCACTTCCGGCGAGGTGCGCCTCAACGGCGAACGCATCGACGGCCTGCGGCCCTATGAGATCTATCGCCGTGGCCTCGCGCGCAGCTTCCAGATCACCAATATCTTTCCCAGGATGTCGGTCTACGAGAATTTGCGCTGCGCCACGCTGTGGTCGCTCGGACACAAATACGCATTCTGGACGCCGCTGGACCGATTGCGCGATGTCCGCGAGAAGACCGACTGGCTGATGGAGCGCATCGGCCTGACCGCGCGCCGCGACGTTCAGGCGGGGGTTCTCAGCTACTCCGAGCAGCGGTCGCTGGAAATCGGCGTCACCATCGGCGGAGGCGCCAGCGTAGTGATGCTCGATGAACCAACTGCGGGGATGAATGCGGGCGAGTCCGATGAGGCCGTCGCGCTGATCCGCCAGGTGACGGAGGGCAAGACGCTGGTCATGGTGGAGCACGACATGGGCGTCGTGTTCAATCTGGCCGATCGAATCTCGGTGCTGGTCTACGGGCAGATCATCGCGAGCGACACCCCGGACCGCATCCGGGAAAACGATCAGGTGCGCGAAGCCTATCTCGGGCAGGCGAGCGCCTGATGGCGACGCCGCTGCTCGAAGTCGACGATCTCCACGCCTATTATGGCAAGAGCCACATCCTGCAAGGCGTCACGTTCCGCATCGGCGAAGGCGAAATCGTGAGCCTCCTCGGCCGAAACGGCGTTGGCCGTTCGACGACGATCAAGGCGATCATGGGCGATGTGCAGCCCAAAGGCTCGATCCGCTTCAAAGGCGAGGAGATCGTCGGCCTCAAGCCGCATCAATCGGCTCGGCGGGGCCTCGGTTATGTCCCGGAAACGCGGGACATCTTCCCCGGTCTGACCGTGCGGCAGAACCTCCTGCTCGGCGAAAAGCCGGGCGCCCGCGGCATTTCCTGGACGATGAGCGACATGTTCCGCCTTTTCCCGCGGTTGGAGGAACGGGCGGACACGCCGGCCGGCGTCCTCTCCGGCGGCGAGCAGAAGATGCTGGCGACGTGCCGGACGCTGATGGGCAATCCTGACCTCATCATGATCGACGAGCCGACCGAGGGCCTGTCGCCGATGATGGTCGAGCACGTCGGCGGCCTGCTCGAGGAAATCGCCAGCCGGAGCGTCGCCATTCTGCTGGTCGAGCAGAAGCTCACGATCGCGCTCAAAATCAGCGACAGGCTCTATGTCATGGGCCACGGAAGGATCGTCTACGAGGGCACCCCGGCGGCGCTCAAAGCCGCGACCGAAGTGCGCAAGCAATGGCTCGAGGTGTGAATCCTCACACTCCGCCGGCTGAATGGATGGGCAGTGCGGTGAAGAAGAGAAGTGTCTGATTCTGTTTTTGTTCTGAGATTAGGCGCGACTCAGGTAGCTTTCACCCAATGGGTGGAAGGGACGCGTGATGGCTGGGGAGCGGCTGGGTTTCGAGATTGACGATGCGCTGGAGACGAGTTTGGTCACGCCGCGGGCTGGCGTTCCAAGCCTGATTGAGGCGTTCCGCCAGACCGGAGCGGCGGCGATGATCGACAATTGGGTGAAGGTGAAGACGCGCAAGCGCGGACTGTCGTCGTCGCAGATGGTGGAGAGCCTGCTGGCGCTGTGGGCGGCCGGGGGCGAGTGCTGCGAGGACCTCGATCGTCTCCGACAGGACGCGGCGCTGGCTGGGCTGCTTGGCTACGAGCTGCCGGCGGCCCAAACGGCGCGCGACTTTTTGACCGGCTTTCATGAGGACGATCTGCCGCTTTTGCATGAGGGCAAGTCGACCGTGCCTTCGGAAAGCGCGCCGCTCCTGGGCTTGGCCGCCGCCAATCGCGAGCTGATCCTCGATCTGCAATGCCGCAAGCCGGTGCGGTCGGCGACGCTCGACATCGACGCGACGGTGATCGCTTCGAGCAAGCGCAGCGCCAAACACACGTTCGAAGGCGAACGCGGCTACCAGCCGGTTCTGGCCTTGTGGGCGGAGCAGGACGTCATCGTCGCCGACGAGTTCCGCGACGGCAACGCGCCGGCGGGCTGCGGCAATGCGCGGATGATCGAGAAGGCGGTGGCGGCGCTGCCGGGAACCTCCGACAAAATCTATGTTCGCGGCGACAGCGCTGTTTATGAGCACGAAGCCATGACCTTCATGGACGAGCGCGCCATCGCCTACGCCATCAGCGCCGACATGAGCGCTCCGTTGAAGCAGGCGATCCTGGCGCTGCCGAACGATCATTGGAAGCCTGCGGACGTGGAAGCGGGCCGCGTGCGCGAATGGGCGGAGGTCAACTACCTTCCCGACGACGGGGTGTACAAGAAGGACCAGGTCACGCCGCGCCGCTATCTGGCGCTTCGCGTTCGTCCCGCCCAAGGCGATTTGCTGGGCTCGGAGGAAGGCGTCAGACACTTCTGCATCGTCACCAATCGCTCCGATCCCAAGGGCGGCAGCGGCCTCGACATCATCAGCTGGCATCGCGGCAAAGCGGGAACGATCGAGCACGCCCACGACGTGCTGATGAACGAACTCGCCGGGTGGGCGCTGCCGAGCCAGAAGTTCGGCGCCAACGCCGCCTGGCTGCGGCTCAACGCGCTCCTGTACAATCTTCTATCCGCGTTCAAGCGCGTCGGCTTACCCGAGGATTTGCGCGAGGCCAGACCCAAGCGACTGCGCTTCCTCGTCCTCAACTCGGTGGGAAAGGTCGTCCGCCACGCCCGCCAGACCCTCCTGCGCTTCGCCACCGACCTCGCCAGAACCCTCGCCGACGCCCCTCGAGTCTTCTTCAACCTCCCAAGACCCCGGCTAGCCGGGGTTTGAGGTGAATTCTCCGCTCTGGTGTCGGCGCACTGTCTGATGCAGACTGGCTCTGCCCAGGTCTCGTGAGGGCGAACTCGCCGCCATTCGTCATGTTGACGCCAAACACTTGGGAGGAGCAGCATGAACCACGCCGAAGACTGTTCCCTTCTTTACGGACGCGGCCGCATCGGGCTTCGCTTGCCGGCGACGGCCGACGTGACGCTCGTGCGCAAGGGGTCGCTCGCGAAACTCCCCGACCCGGCAGCAGCGATACGCGCCGCGCTCGCCAATCCGATCGCTGCTCCATCCCTGCATGACCTGGCGAAGGGCCGGCGCAGCGCCTGCATCTTGATTTGCGACATCACCCGCCCTGTGCCCAACGGGCTCTTCCTGCGGCCGATGATCGAGGGCCTGATCGACGGCGGCATTCCGCGCGACGCGATCTCCGTGCTTGTCGCCACCGGCCTGCATCGGCCGAATCTCGGCGACGAACTGGCGGAACTCGTGGGCGATCCATGGGTGCTCGAGAATGTCAGCGTGGAAAACCACGACGCGCGAGACGAAGCTCAGCATGCCAATCTCGGGCGCACGCGGACGCGCGGGACGCCGGTCAAGCTCAATCGACTCTTTGTCGAAGCCGACCTCAAAATCGCGACGGGCCTGGTTGAGCCGCATTTCATGGCTGGTTGGTCCGGCGGAAGAAAAGTCGTGGCGCCGGGCGTCGCTCACCATGAAACAATCCGCACCTTCCACTCCGCGCGATTCATGGAGGATCCGCTTGCCGTGCAATGCAACCTCGTCGGCAATCCTTTGCACGAGGAGCAACTCGAGATCATCCGCTTGCTCGGCGACGTCTTTGGCCTGAACACCGTGGTCGACGAGGAGCGAAATCTGGTGTTCGTGAGCTTCGGCGAGATTGTCGCCAGCCACGCCGCGGCAGTCGAATTTGTCAGCAGGGCGACCCATGTCGGCGTGCCGCGGAGGTTTTCGACCGTGGTGACGTCGTCGGCCGGCTACCCGCTCGACAAGACGTACTATCAGACGATCAAAGGCATGGTGACCCCGCTTGCCATTCTCGAGCCGGGAGGGACGCTGATCATCGCCTCGGAATGTTCGGAAGGGTTCGGCTCGCCGGAGTTCCGCGAGGCGCAGACGCGCCTCGTCGCACTCGGTGAGGAACGATTTCTGGCGACATTGACCGCCAAAACCCTGGCGGAGGTCGACGAATGGCAGACGGAAATGCAGCTCAAATCGCTTCGGCTTGGCCGCGTCGAACTCTACACATCCGGCTTAACCGCTTCGGATCAGGCGATTACCGGCGTGCACATCGTCTCGGACCTCAATTCTGCCGTCGCGGCCAGCATCGAGCGATCTCACGATCCCGCCGTGGCCGTGATTCCCGAGGGACCCTATGTCGTTCCCTACCACGCGGTCTGACCTCGCCGTGCGCCGCGCTCCGCCCAAGCTCGACCTTCATCTCGACCTGATCGGCGGCTTGGCGGGTGATATGTTCGTCGCCGCGCTTATCGATCTCATGCCGGATCTCGAGTCGGGAATTGAAGAGACGCTGAGGCGCAGCGGTCGGCTGCTCAACGGCGTCTCCTGTCATGTGCAGAAGCACGACGATGGACTCCTCGTCGGACGTCGTTTCATCGTCGCCCGCGAAAACGAGCATGATGGGCGGGCGGCACATCCCGATCACGCGCATAGCCACGTGGATTGGCGATGGATCCGGAACGAATTGGAGCGTTCCGATCTCGCGCCCGCGATCAAGCGACATGCGATCGGGATCTTTCGATTGCTCGCGGAAGCAGAAGCGCGCGTACACGGGTGCGCCCTGGAGGAGGTTTCCTTTCACGAAGTCGGCGCCTGGGACTCGGCCGCTGACATCGTCGTCGCCGCTCATCTCATTGAAGCAACCGGCGCCTCGAATTGGACTGTCAGCCCCGTTCCGCTGGGCACGGGCCGCGTTCTGACCGCGCATGGCGTCCTCCCCGTCCCTGCGCCAGCCACGGCGCTGCTCCTCGAAGGCTTCGAGACCGTCGACGACGGGATCGGCGGTGAGCGAGTGACGCCGACCGGCGCAGCCATCCTTCGCTATCTCGTTCGCGACAATGCCCGGATCGAGTCGGCCCGACGTCTCGCCGGATCAGGCTTCGGCTTCGGGTCGCGCAAACTGAAAGGCATAAGCAATTGCGTGCGAGTCCTACGATTCGAAGCGACCCCAAGCGATCGGCCGACAACCGGGGACGTGGCGATCATTGAGTTCGAAGTCGACGACCAATCCGCCGAAGACCTCGCCTTGGCGCTTGATCGGCTACGCGCCATGAATGGCGTTTATGACGTGCTCCAAACGCCCGCGTTCGGCAAGAAGGGCAGATTGCTTACGTCGGTTCGACTGTTGACCGATCCCGCAATTGTCGACGAGGCGGCCTCGGCGTGCTTTGATGAAACGACGACGATCGGACTGAGGCATCGTTTGGAGCGCCGAAAAATGCTCTCCCGCGAACCGGGCGTCGTCAAAGTCGGCGAGCGCCCGGTCAGAATAAAAATCGCACGCAGGCCAAGCGGCGTACGCGCGAAAGCCGAGGCCGACGATCTGGCTGACGTGCCGGGCAGGCTCGCGCGCGAGAACCTTCGCAGGTCGGTGGAAATGCAGGGCGTCAAGGAGAAACCATGAGGCAGCCCGTCGATGATCTGGCGGATATTGTACGCAATCTGGGTCCCGTTTCGATCGCGGTCAGCGGCGGAGTCGACAGCATGACCTTGGCGGCGCTCACTCATCGCGTGGCCGCGCCGAGCGCCGCGACGATGGTCCATGCCGTCTCGCCGGCGGTTCCTGCCGAGGCGACCGCGCGCGTGCGAGAACTGGCCGAGCGCGAGGGGTGGCGTCTGCATGTGCTCGACGCGGGCGAATTCGATAATCCTGACTATCGCCGCAATCCGGTGAACCGATGCTTCTATTGCAAGCAGAGCCTGTACTCGGCGATCGCGAACCGGATCAGCGGAACAATTGCCTCCGGGACCAATCGCGACGACCTTGGCGAATATCGCCCGGGCCTCGATGCGGCGCGGCGGTTCGACGTGCGCCACCCTTATGTCGAGGCGGGAATCGGAAAATCCGGGGTGCGAACGCTGGCGCGATCGCTCGGCCTCGGCGATCTCGCAGAATTGCCCGCGTCTCCTTGCCTCTCGAGCCGGGTGGAGACTGCGATCCCGATCGAGCCGGCGACCCTTCAGGTCATCCATCAGGTGGAGAGGCTGGTCGCGAGCGCATTGCAGCCGCGAACGGTGCGCTGCCGCATCCGGGCGACTGGTTTCGTCATCGAGCTTGACAGCGAAGCCTTGGAGCGGGCGTCGGCGGGCGAAGCGGAACTGAGGCGCTTGATCCGCGGCGCAATGGCTTCGTCAGACCCGTCGGTGAGTCTATCTTTCGCGCCGTACCGCGTGGGAAGCGCCTTCGTTGGCGCGCCGTCGTGAGCTCTGACGTCAAGCAGGATTTCGAGCGCTACGCCAGAATTGGTCTCGAAGAGGCGGTTTTTTGCGAGGGCAAGGCGCCGGATCAGATCGCCGCAATTCTCGATGAAGCGGCGCTCCGCCAAGCCCGTCTGCTGCTGACGCGGCTGTCGACCGAAAAGCTCCACGCGCTGTCTGCCGCATGCGACGCCGCGACCGACTATTGCGCCGTCTCGCGAACCGCGTTCTTTGGCGAGCCGCGGCCAATACAACGAAGAGGCGAAGTGGTCATCGTCGCCGCCGGGACTTCCGACATGTCCGTTGCGCGCGAAGTCTGGCGGACCCTTCGATATTACGGACACGAAGCGACCTTGATCGCCGATATCGGCGTTGCTGGACTGTGGCGCTTGACCGAGAGAATCGACGAGATACGGGCTCACCCGATCATCATCGTCGTCGCCGGCATGGACGCCGCGATAGCCAGCGTTCTTGGCGGCCTGGCGGGAGGAGCGATAATCTGCGTCCCAACCTCGGTCGGATATGGCGCGGCCGAGGGCGGCCGCACCGCCCTCAACGCCATGCTCGCAAGCTGCGCGCCGGGCCTTGTGGCTTGCAATATCGACAACGGCTACGGCGCCGCCTGTGCGGCTCTGAGGCTCTTGGGCGCGGCCAATCAGATTGCCGGCCCCAGCGCCTCTCAAGGAACAGGCCGCGTCGAGCGAGCTGATGCTCCGCAAGCAAGAGAAACGGCCTCGTTGCTGCCCTGACCCCGATGACCGAACACGCTCGACGGGCTGTTCACGCTTTTAAGACAGCCTGGCGGCAGGCGAGACTCTCCCGATGAGGAAAACACCGACTGGAGAGCCATATGCGGTAAAACCGCCCGTACGGTTCGTGGGAAGGGGAGGCGAAAGCCTTCCCTCCCCTCAGGGCAACGTCGGGCGCCTACGGCCCATGGTTGCTTCGTCGCTCACGCTTCGCGCAATGACGGCGTTCGTTCAACACGAATTCATCGTACTCTAGAAGTCGAACTTGTCGATGTTCTCCTTCGTGTAGATGAAGGGTGGTCCAAGCAGGATTTCGCTGCCGTTGACGACGTTGAGCTTGCCGAGCTTGCCCGCCTCGACCGAGGCCGCGCCAGGCTTGAGCTTGCCGTCCACGTCCGCGCGCATCACATAGACCGCGGCGTAGCCGAGGTCGATCGGGTTCCATAAGACCACCGACTTGACGCAATTGGCGTGGACGTACGGCTTCATCGCGTTCGGCGTGGCGAGGCCGACGACTGCGACCTTGCCGCAGAGGCCCGCCTTGGAGACCGCTTCGGCGGACGCCGGCGTCGCAACCGAGGTCATGCCGAACAGGCCCTTCAGCTTGTCGCCGTATTTGTTGATGAGCGTGGTCGCCTGGTTGAAGGAGAGGTTGTTGTCCTCCTGCGCCTCGACCGTCTCGAGCCACTTCATCTTCGGATGGCACTTTTCGGTGTAGGCCTGCATTTCGGCGATCCAGCGCGCCTGGTTCGGCGTGGTGAAGGTCGACGTGACGATGGCGAAGCTGGCGTCCTCGCCGGCCTCCTTGGCCATGGAATCCATCATCGCCTTGCCGATGCCGTTGAACTCGGCCTGATTGACGAACCATTCGCGCGCGTCCGGCGTCGAGTTGGCGTCGTAGCCGACGACGTGAATGCCCTTCGACAGCGCCTTCTTCAGGACCGGCGCGATCGCGACCGGATCGTTGGCGGCGAACAGGACGCCATTGACGCCCCGCGTGATGTAATTGTCGATGAACTTGATCTGCTCGTCGATCTTGGCCTCGGTCGGCCCATCAGTCGTCACCTTGACGTTGCCGAGCTCCTTGGCCGCCTCCTGCTCGCCTTTGGTAGTCGCGTTGAAATAGCCGATGCCGATCAGCTTCGGCACGTCGACGAGCGTGATCTCCTTGCCCGCCAGGTTCGGCGGATTGGTCGGCTGGCCGCCGTCGTACGGCTTCGACGCAGGCGCCGCGGCCGCCTCGGCCCCGCAGGCGAGCGGGCTCGTCGGCAGATCGTCGGCGCCGTCCCATTTTGCCGCCGCGCTCGCGCCGGTCGACCATGCCGCCAGCGCGATGGCCGCCGCCGTGGTCAGAAGATATCTCGATTGCATTATCGCTTCCTTCCCTGCTTCGCCGCGCGGATCGCGGCTGACCCTTCGATATCTTTAGTCCCGCCGGCGCTGCAGCGAGCTTGCGACCAGCACCGATAGAATGAGCGCCGCGCCGATGACGACGATTGTCGCGTCCCCCTTGACCCCCGTCAACGCCAGACCGTTCTTCAGGAGCTGAATCATCGCGAGCCCGATCGCCGTGCCCCAGATCGTGCCGGAGCCGCCGAAGATGCTGGCGCCGCCGAGAACCACTGCGGCGATCACGTCGAGCTCATAGCCGAGCCCCATGTCCATCCGCGTCGTCGTCACACGCGAGACGAGCACGAAGGCGGCCAGCGCCGAGGCGAGCCCGGAAAGGGTGTAGACGATGAGCTTGGTCCGATCGACGTTGAGAGCCGAGAAGCGCGCCGCCGTCTCGTTCGCGCCGATGGCGTAGAGCGTGCGACCGAAGGTGGTGCGGTCGAGCGCGACGCCGGCGACGACGACGAGTACGATGAGGACCAGAAGCTGGGTCGGCACGCCGAGGACGCTGCCCTGGCCCAAAAAGTAGAACCAGTCGGGATAACCGCGCACCGAATGCGCCTGGCTCACGCCTTCGGCAAGGCCCCGGTAAAGCGCGAGCGTGGCGATCGTCATGATGAGCGGCGGCACCTTGATGCGGGTGATGACGAAACCGTTGACGAAGCCGGCGAGGGAGCCGACGAACAGCGAAAAGACGATCGCCAGCGGCAGCGGGAATCCGAAGGTCTTCCATGAATAGCCGAGCATGACCGCGCACAGGCCGACAATCGCGCCGACCGAAAGATCGATGCCGCCGGTGATGATGACGAAGGTCATCGGCACGGCGATGAGGCCGATTTCCGTCATCAGCCGACCTTGATTGAGGAGGTTGTCGAGGGTGAGAAAGCGCTCGTTGAGAAAGCCGAGCCCGATCAGCGCGACGACGAGGATGACGGCGAGCAGCGTCTCGTGCCGCGCGAGCCGGCGCGGCAGCTTGCGGGCGGGAGTCTTGTCGACGGCGGCGCTCATTTCTTCCACCCGCGGGCCGCGCGTCGCTGACGGCGCAAGATGTCGGCGATGACGGTTGCGAGGATGAGCCCGCCGCGCAGCGCGTCCGTCCAGTAGGGCGAGACGTTGATGAAGACGAGCGCGCTCGTGATCTCGGCGATCAGGATGGCGGCGAGCGTCGAGCCGACGACTGTTCCGACGCCGCCCAGGATGCTGACGCCGCCGACGACAGAGGCGGTGATGACCGTGAGCTCGAGACCGGCCGGAGTGTTCGACTGGATGACGCGAAGCTGGGTCGCATAGACGAGCGTCGCGATGCCGGCGAAGAGGCCGTGCAGCGCGAACACCATGACCACCGTCCGCTGGGGATTGACGCCGCAAAGCCTCGCCGCCTCGGCGTTGCCGCCGGTCGCGTAGATCGCCCGGCCGCGCGGCGAATAGCGCATCCACAGCGCCGCGGCCGCGGTCGCGAGCACCATGATGACGACCGGCATCGGCGCGCCGAGGACGGTGAGATCGGCGAGATGGAAGCTCAGCGGCAGGTCGGTGATCCATCTGCCGCCGGTGACGCTGATGAGGCCGCCCTTGAGGATCGACATCATGCCGAGCGTGACGACGATGGCCGGGATGCGCAGATAGGCGACGACGGCGCCCTGCGCCGCCATGACCAGGACGCCGAGGATGAGCGGCGCGAGCCAGGCGACGATGATCGGCGCGCCTGCGACCGCGAGCGAGCCGCTAATCGTCGCCAACACGCCGATCAGCGAACCGACCGAAATGTCGATGTTGCCCGAAATGATCACCATCGACATGCCGATCGCGGCGATGGCGATATAGGCGTTGCCGAGCAAAATGTCGGCGACGTTACGGTAGGCGAGGAAGCGCGGATTGACGAATCCGACCACGATCGCGAGGCCGATGACAGCGACGGCGAGCAGGGCCTCCTGCGAGGCGAAGCGCCTGAGGCCGCCCATGCGGGCGCTCGCTGCGCCTGCAACCGCCGTCGCGCTCACGCCGCCTTCTCCAGGTTCGCCTCTCCGCCCATCATCGCCGCGCCTACCGTCTCGGAGGTGGCGTGCGCGCGGTCGAACTCGGCGACGAGCCGCCCTTCGCGCATGACGAGCACCCGGTCGCTCATGCCGAGCACCTCCGGCAGCTCGCTCGAAATCATCAGGATCGCGACGCCCGTTCCGGCGAGCTCGCTCATGAGGCGGTGGATCTCGGCCTTGGCGCCGACGTCGATGCCGCGCGTCGGCTCGTCGAGGATGAGCAGCTTCGGGTTGTTGGCGAGCCATTTTCCCAAAACGATCTTCTGCTGGTTGCCGCCGGACAGGCGGCCGGCGATCTCGTCGACCGAGCTCGTCTTGACGCTGAAGCGCTGGACGCCCTGTTCGGCCATGCGACGCTCGGCGCCTCGGTCGATGAAGCCCAAGCGCGAGAGCGAGCCGAGCGCCGCCAGCGAGAAATTGTGCAGCACGCTCATCGGCCGCACCAGGCCCTGGACGCCGCGGTCCTCCGGCACATAGGCGATTCCCCTGGCGCGCGCGATCTCGGGCGAATCGATGGTAATGCTCTCGCCCAGGAGCCGGATCTCGCCGGACTCGGCCGGGGTGATGCCGAAGATGGTCTGAGCGAACTCGCTGCGCCCCGAGCCGACGAGGCCGGCGAGGCCGACGATCTCGCCCGCCCGCACCGTGAGGCTGACGCTCTTCGTCATCGGCCGGCGCACGATGTCGCGCGCCTCGAGCACCGGCGCGCCGATCCGCGCGACGGTCTTGGGAAAGAGATTGTCGATCCGCCGGCCGACCATCAACTGCACGAGCTCGGCTGAAGTCGTGTCGGCCACCGGGCGCCAGCCGACATAGGCGCCGTCGCGCAGCACCGTGACGCGGTCGGCGATCGCGAAGATCTCGTCGAGTCGATGGCTGATGTAGACGACGCCGACGCCGCGGCCTTTCAGGCGCCGGACGATGTCGAAGAGCCGCGTGACGTCGATCTCGGTCAGCGACGCGGTCGGCTCGTCCATGATCAGGATGCGCGCGTCGTGCGACAGCGCGCGCAGGATTTCCACCCGCTGCCGGTGGCCCACCGACAGCGCGCCGACGATCTGGTCGGGTCCGATGTCGTCGATCTCGAGCGAGGCGAGCAGCGCCTCGGTCTTGGCCCGCATCTCGCGCCAGTCGATCCGGCCCCCGCCGGCGCGCGGCGCGTGGCCGAGGAAGATGTTCTCCGCGACAGTGAGCTCGGGAAAGAGCAGGAGCTCCTGATAGATCGTCGCCACGCCGGCGCGCTTGGCGTCCTCGGGCGTGGAGAAACGGACCGCGCGGCCGTCAATCAGGATCGCGCCGCTATCGGGCTGATAGACGCCGGACAGGATCTTGATCAGCGTCGACTTGCCTGCCCCGTTCTCGCCGAGCAGCGCATGGACTTCGCACGCCGTCACCTCGAACGACACGCCGGAGAGCGCCCGGACGCCGGGGAAGACCTTCTCGATGTCGCGCGCCTGCAGGAGCGGGGCCGTCGCCGCAATGTTCATGCCGCCACCGTCGAATTCGCCTCGGGCTCGACGACAATCGTGTGCACGCCCGCCTCCTTCAGCATGGCGAGCGCCTCGGGCGGCGCGGCCGAGTCGGTGATGAGCGCGTGAATACGCACAAGCGGGCAGACGACCAGGCTCCCGCGCGCGGCGAACTTGGACGCGTCGGCCAGCACCACGAGCCTGTCGGCGCGCCTCAGGAGCTTCGTTTCGGCGCGGGCGATCAAGGCGTCGCCCTCGATCACGCCGAGCGGCCCGATCGAGATCGCGCTCATGAACATGAGCCGGGCCGAATAATGCTGGATGGCGTCGTCGTCGAACGGCGCGACGATCAGCTTCTGGTCGCGATAGACCTCGCCGCCCGGGAGCGCCACGCGGTTCTGTGTCTCGTGGATGAGGAACTCGGCCAGCGGGTAGGAATTGGTCAGGATATTGAGCCGCGTGTCGCGCAGGAACTCCGACATCTGGAACGTCGTCGTGCCGCCGTTGATGATGACGACGTCGCCGGGCGCGCACATTTCCACCGCCTTGCGGGCGATGGCGCGCTTGGCGTCAATGTTGATCGTGCGGCTGGCGTCGAAGGAGCGGGTCGCGAGCGGCCGCGCCATCGACCTCGAGAAAGCGTCGCCGATCGCCTGGATGCCGCCGTGCAGACGCTCGGCGTAGCCGGCGTCGGCCAAGCGCCCCGCGTCGCGTCGCGCCGAGGCGGCGGAAACGCCGGTCGCGGCCATGATATCGTTGATCGAGAGGAAGCCCCGCTCGGCCAGCAGATTTCGGACGATTTCGGCGCGCTGTCGCTCGCGCATGGGCCCTGGCCGCTTCCTCGGTTCAGCTTGTCGTTGAGGGTCAGCGTGCCATTGGATCCGCGCGCTGTCAATCACGTTCAATCATTTTTGCTCATTGCAGCGAAAAACCACGCAAGAAACTTGACAGTGCGTGATCGTTTGGATAACGATCGCTCAAAATCGATCGTCATGAGGAACGCCCCATGAGCGGCCACGCTTCCCGCCTCGACCAGCCTTTGCCGGATTTGTGGGACGATGCCCACGCCGCCAAACTCGATGAACCCGGGCTCCTTCTCTATCGCTCGAACCTACTCGGCAGCGACCTGCGCATCACCAATTTCGGCGGCGGCAATACCTCGGCGAAGCTCATGGACGCCGATCCCTTGACCGGCGCGCCGGTCAAGGTCTTGTGGGTCAAGGGCTCCGGCGGCGACATCGGCTCGATGAAGCTCGGTGGCTTTTCGACCCTCTATCTCGATAAGCTTCTCAACCTGAAATCGGCCTATCGCGGCCTCGCGCACGAGGACGAGATGGTGGCCCTGTTCAACCACTGCACCTTTAACCTCAATCCGCGCGCGACCTCGATCGATACGCCGCTGCACGGCTTCGTGCCGCACGCGCACGTCGATCACGTTCATGCGGACGCGGTCATCGCCATCGCGGCGAGCGAAAACGCGGAGGAGCTGACGAAGAAAATCTTCGGCGGCGAGCTCGGCTTCCTGGCCTGGCAGCGGCCCGGCTTCGATCTCGGCCTCAAGCTCGGCGCCATGGCCGAGGCGAACCCGAACCTCAAGGGCGTCGTGCTCGGCGGCCATGGCCTCTTCACCTGGGGGCCGACGTCGAAGGCCTGCTATCAGACGACGCTTGCGATCATCAACAAGGCGTCCGCCTGGCTTGCGGCGAACGCGAAGGGCGAGGCTTTCGGAGGCGCGAGCGTCAAGCCGCTTGCGCCCGAGGCGCGGCGCGCGGTCGCAGCAAAGCTCATGCCGGCGATCCGCAAAGGCATTTCCTCAGGCGAACGCAAGATCGGGCACTTCACCGATGCGCCGGAGGTCATGGAATTCGTCAAATCGCGCAACCTGAAATCGCTCGCGGCGCTCGGCACCTCGTGCCCCGATCATTTCCTGCGCACCAAGATCCGCCCGCTCGTGCTGCCCTTCGACCCGGCGGCGAACAATCTCGACGCGGTTCTGGCTTCGCTGGAGAAGAGCCTCGCCGATTATCGCGCCGAGTATGCCGCCTATTACGACCGCTGCAAGCGGCCGAACTCGCCACCGATGCGCGATCCCAACGCCGTGATCTACCTCGCACCCGGCGTCGGCATGCTGTCGTTCGCCAAGGACAAGGCCACCGCCCGCATCGCCTCGGAATTCTACGTCAACGCGATCAATGTCATGCGCGGCGCCTCGAGCGTCAGCAAGTATGTGGGGCTCGCCGAGCAGGAGGCGTTCGACATCGAATACTGGCTTCTCGAAGAGGCGAAGCTTCAGCGCATGCCAAAGCCGAAATCCCTCGCGGGCCGCGTCGCTCTGGTGACCGGCGGCGCGGGCGGCATCGGGCAAGCGATCGCGCAAAGCCTCATTGGCGAAGGCGCCTGCGTCGTCCTGGCCGACGTCGACAAGACAAGCCTCGACCAGGCGATCGCGGATTTCGCACAGAAATTCGGCAAGGACGCGGTTAGGGCTGCGCTCGCGGACGTGACGGACGAAAAGGCGGTCGAGGCCGCCTTCCGCGACGCGATTCTCGGCTTCGGCGGGATCGACATCGTCGTCGCCAACGCCGGCATCGCGTCGGCTTCCCCGTTCGAGGACACCTCGATCGAGCTTTGGAATCGCAACATCGCGATTCTCGCCACCGGTTATTTCCTCGCCGCGCGCGAGGGCTACCGAATCATGAAGGATCAGGGTCTCGGCGGCAGCATCGTTTTCATCGCCTCGAAGAACGCGCTCGCGGCCTCGCCCGGCGCTTCGGCCTATTGCACCGCGAAGGCGGCCGAAGTGCATCTCGCGCGCTGCATTGCGCTCGAAGGCGCGCCTTTCCACATCCGCGCCAACACGGTGAACCCGGACGCCGTATTGCGGGGCTCGAAGATCTGGCAGGGGGAATGGCGCGCGCAACGCGCGGCCTCGAACAAAGTTGCCGAGTCCGAGCTTGAGGAGGTCTACCGCCAGCGCTCGCTCCTGAAGCTGTCGGTCTTCCCGGAGGACATCGCCGAGGCGGTTTACTTCTTCGCCTCGGACCTCTCGGCCAAGAGCACCGGCAACATTCTCAATGTCGACGCGGGCAACGCGGTCAGCTTCACGCGGTAGGCGCGAAGCTCCATTGATACGCCGGGAGGGACGGCCCATGTCCTATCGCATTCCTGACGCGCTGATCGGCGAGGAGAACGCCAAACTCGCCGCCGTGGAGACGGAGGATTATGAGGCCCTCGGCCGCCGCCTCAGGCGCACGGGCGTCGATATCGAGGCGATCGTCGCCAAGGTCGCAGCCTTCGCCGTCGCCATCCCGACTTGGGGCGTCGGCACGGGGGGCACGCGCTTCGCGCGCTTCCCAGGCCCCGGCGAACCGCGCGACGTGTTCGACAAGCTCGAGGATTGCGCGACCATCCATCAGCTGACCCGGGCGACGCCGACCTCATCGCCGCATTTTCCCTGGGACAAGGTCAGCGACTATGGCGAGCTCAAGGAGCGCGCGCAGGCGCTCGGCGTCGGCTTCGACGCGGTCAACTCCAACACGTTCCAGGATCAGCCCGATCAGAAGCTTTCCTATAAATTCGGCTCGCTGACCCACAGCCACAGAGCCGTGCGCGATCAGGCGGTGGCGCACAACCTCGAGTGCATCGAGATCGGCGAGAAGCTGGGCTCGAAGGCGCTGACGGTGTGGATCGCCGACGGCTCCAATTTTCCAGGGCAGTCGAACCTGAACCGCGTGTTCGACTGGTATCTCGAGTCGCTCGCCGAGATCTACGGACGCCTGCCGCCCGACTGGCGCGTGTTTCTCGAGCACAAGCTCTACGAGCCGGCGTTCTATTCGACGGTCATTTCCGACTGGGGATCGAGCCTCATGGCGGCTCAGGCGCTGGGGCCGAAGGCTTTCTGCCTTGTCGACCTCGGCCACCATGCGCCGAACGTCAACATCGAGCAGATCGTCGCCCGGCTCATCCGGGTCGGCCGGCTCGCCGGCTTCCACTTCAACGATTCAAAATACGGCGACGACGATCTCGACACAGGCTCGATCGACCCGTTTCGTCTCTTCCGCATCTTCAACGAACTCGTGGACGCAAGCTTGCGTGGCGCGCGCGGTTTCCACCCGGCCTACATGCTCGACCAATCGCACAACGTGACCGATCCGATCGAAAGCCTGATGGCCTCGGTGATCGAGGTCGAGCGGGCCTACGCCCAGGCGCTTATCGTCGACCGCGCTGGGCTGGAAGCGGCTCAGGAGGCGAATGACGTCATGCACGCCCACCGCATCTTCAAGGCGGCCTTTGTGACCGACGTATCGCCGATCCTCGCCGAGGCCCGCCGGCGCAGCGGCGGCGCGATCGATCCCGTCGCGGTCTATCGCGCCTCGAAGTATCGGGAGCACAAGGCGAAAGAGCGTCCCGCGGTCGCAGGTTCGTCGTCGGGGATCGTCTAACCCTCTCGCAGGCGAAAGTTGGCGAAGGAAAAAAGAAGGCCGTCCCGCCCGAAACTCAGGGCGAGCAGGGTACGGCCGAGCTCGAATTTCAGCGCAGTCGAAGTCTCAAGTCTATTCCGCTGGCGTCGCCGACGCCGCGCCAATGCCCTCGACCGGAACCGCCACTGGATCCTCGTGGCGCAGGAAGCGCCTGAAGGCCATGCGCACGTCCCGGAACAGCCGCACCCACGCATTCGGCTTACGGAAATGCGAGCCGAACTCGCGGTTGGTCTCGAGAGGGAGCCAATAGTCCTGGCGCCACGTCTTGAACATCGACACCAGTTCCTCGGTCTGCTCCGGCTTGATCGACATCGCCGCGCACCCGCACATTGCGTCGATGGTCACCCGCCCCAGCCTGTCGAACTGAAAGCGATGCCGGCTCGGCACATGGCGCAGCCAGCCATGCGCATATTCGAAATCGCTGGGTTGGAAGCGCAGCGCCGATATCATCGGCGACGCGTCCAAGTATCGAACCGTTTGCCCGGGCGCATATCTGAACTCGACGTTAGCCATGAAGGTCATCCTCCGCCTGAAAACCCAGCCCACGCCCTGAACGATCTCGCGTCGCGCAGAGTTCCTTTGCGTGTAACGCCGGACATCGGCTTTTTTATGCGTCTCTGTACGGTCCGACAGCAATCCGAAAAAGAGCTGGCCCCCTATCGCGGCTGCCGCGCTTTCATCGCAGCGGGTCGAGAGTTTTCGGAGGCTTGGGATGCGGTTTATCGGCGCCGCGCAAGCGCTGAGCCGGCGAGCCGCTCGGGGCGGACAGCGACGATCAGGCGCCCAATCTTTCGCCAGGGTGGGCACGGCCCACGTCGGTCGCGGGCCATCGCGCGGCGTCCCTCTCGGGTTGCCGATTTCACGCAGATGTGATGGGATGCGGACGCGGGCCGATGCTGGGGCCGGCCGCGCCTCGCGAAGGTCGACTGACGCCTTAAGCGAGCAAGGCGCGCCAAGCGTCGCCTACAGCGGGCCCGCCTCGATCTGCGCTTCGCTCTGGTAGCGTTTGGCCGCGTCGACCACGGCGAGCGCGGCGGCGGCAAGCGGTCCGGGCGGCGTCGGCGCTTTTGCTTCGGCTTCACCCGGCTTTGGGGCGAGGAACGCCTGAAGCCAGTCGCGAATCGCCGGATCGGGGGCCGGCGCGACGCCGGTCCGCGCGTCGAGCCGCGCCGCCGAAAGCCGTGCGACAAGTCCATGCGCCGCCATCAGGAGCGCCGCCATCTCGTCGAGGCCCTTGCGCGTCGCGGTCGGCTCGATGCTCATGCGTCCGGCGGAATCCGATAGCGCGGCAAGCGCCTCGATCATGTTCCTGCGCGCGAGCCGATAGTCCTGGTCGGGCGCGTCGGGACGGAGCGCAACGCCCGCGAAGGCGGCGAGCCGCGCCTGCAGGCGCCTCGCGACGCTCGGCGCCTCGGAAAACTCCCACGACGGCCAGACATAGCTGAAGAGATGCGCGATGGCCGCCCCGATCAAGGTGTCGGCAAGTCGCGCAAGGACCGGCGCCGGCAGCGAAGGTTCGACGAGATGCAGAGAGACGAGCGCCGTCACCGACGCGCCGGTCGCGGCAAGCCGATAGTTGAGGCGGGCGAACGCATGCGTGAGACCGACCGAAAGCCCCTGCACGGCGACAAGAGCACGCGCTGGAACATAGGCGACCGCAGCGACCGCGGCGAGGCAGCCAATCAGTGTGCCGATCACACGGTCGTCGCGGCGCTTTTTCGTCAGCCCGTAGCCCGCCCGCATGATGACGGCAATCGTCAAGAGCACCCAATTGCCGTGCCCCGCATCGCCGAGCGCCTGCGCGACAATGGCGCCCGCCATCATCGCGAGCGCCAGCCGCACCGAGTAGCGCAGCACTGGCGAGGCGAAGGTCAAATGGACGCCCAGCGCCTTCAGCGAGTAGGATCGTCGTGGAATGAACGCGGCGAGATCGACGCTGCCGATCGTGGCCTCCGCCTCCCTGTCGTCCGACAGCGTTTTCTCCAGCCGGCGAACATGCCCGAGCGCCAGCACGAGGCGTCTCGTCGTCGCCGCGAGCGCAGCCCGCGCCTTTGGATCGACGCCGTCGTCGGCTTCGAGCCGCGCGGCTTCGCGCTTGAGCGCGTCCGCGGCAAGCTCGTGATCCGGCGGCAGCGTGGGATGGCCGGTCGCCAGCAATTCGAGGCTCAAATGTTCGAGATCGGTCGCGCCGACGCGCAGCGCCGCGCGGGCGTGCTTCAAGAGTTGCGCTCCCTCAGGCGCCTGGCGAACGAGCGCCACCTCGCACTGGGCGGCGACAAGCGCGTCGAAGGCGTCGAGCAGGACGCCGATCGTCGCCGAAAGCCGGAGGCTTTCCGAACCGCGGCGGGCGCGGTCGAGGAGCAACGCGCGCGCGGCCTGCAATTGTTCGGCTAGCGCCGCCTGCTGCCGGATCGCCGCGCCATAGGCCGCCTCGAGATCGGTGTCGGGATTGAAGATGGCGGCGACGGTGCGCAGATAGATCGAGAACTCGCGAATGGACTCGCTCGCGACCAGCCGGCGCGCGCTCGCGTCGGTGATGACGGTCGCAACAAGCGCGATGGCGATATAGGCGAGGCCGCCCGCGGCGAACAGCGCTTCAATGCGCAACGCCATCGGATAGGTCTCGCGCGGAAAGCCGAGCACGAACACCATCGGGACCAACGCCTGCATCCCGACCGCGACGGCCCAGCGGCCGAGCCCCGTGACGATGCCGCCAGCGAACGCAATCGCGGCGATCGTGACGAGCGCCACAGGCGGCCAGGGCAGAGCGAGCTGGGTCGCCGAAGTCGCCATCAGAGCCAGCGCGAAACCGAAACCGAGCGTACGCGCCTTCTCACGCCAGGGCGCCGGCAGATCGGAAATGCTCGCCGCAATCGCGCCGAGCGTTGCGGGCTGCCCGGCGGCGAAGCCCAAGATGGCTGACGCGCCGATGGCCACCGCGATGACCCCAACGGCGACGCTGACGCCGTTGACGATATGCTGCCCGATGAACAGGCGCTTGAGGTCTGGCCGGCGCCACCGGAGCATCGCAAAGGCGCGGGCTTCAGCCGCGCGCGGCGCGCTTCAGCACATCGATCGCGTGCGAGGCGGTAGGGTTGAGGCCGGCGCGGCCCTCGTTTGCGAAAGCGACGATTTCGTCGATCATTTTCGGGGTCCAATAGAGGCGCAGATGCGACGCGGCCCCCTCGGTCGCTTCCTTCTCGGGCATCGCGGCGTAGAAATCGCCGATCTGGTTGGCCATGCGAACGAGTTTGTCGATCTTGCCGGTCGTCACGCCGCCATCCCTCCGCTCGCCTCCACCCGCGCCGCCTCAAAGCTGAGCGCTTTGTCGGCGCGAGCGACGGCGATCACCGTTACGCCAAAGGCGCGCGCCCGTTCAAGCGCGAGCGATGTCGGAGCGGAGACCGAAACCAGCGTCCGCGCTCCGAAAATCGCAGTCTTGACCACCATTTCAAACGAGCAGCGGCTGGTGATGACGAAAAAGCCCTCGTCGGCCTTGACGCCGGCGCGCCAGAGCGCGCCGATCGCCTTGTCGAGCGCATTGTGCCGCCCGACATCCTCGCGAACGAGCGAAATCCGGCCGTCGCGCCCAGACCAGGCCGCGGCGTGGACAGCCCGAGTCAGCGCGTTCAAGGGCTGGCGGCGCTCGAGTTCGGCGAGCGCCGCGCCGATCGCCTTGGGCTCGACCGGCGGCGCAGGCTCGCGTGGCGGCCGCGGCGAGGGCATCTGGTCGAAGTCCTCGATGCCGCAGAGACCGCAGCCGGTGCGCCCGCTGATCGCGCGCTTGCGCGCGAGATGCGCTTGCAGCTTCCTGGCGGTGAGCGCGATTGCGGCGCGGCACCCCTCCTCGACCCTCTCGATCTTGACGCCGCGAATGTCCTCGACGCGCTCCGCGATCCCTTCGCTGAGCGCGAAGCCATAGGCGAAGTCCTCGAGGTCCTGAGGCGTCGCCATCATGATGGCGAAGGGGGAGCCCCCGATTGCGATCTGGATCGGCGCCTCGACCGCGATCGCGCGCGTCACAACCGGGCCGACTGCGCCCAACTCGTAGGAAAACGGGCGCGCTTCGACCTCGACGGACGCCGCGCCCTCACTCGGCCGCATAAGGCCGCGCCTTCTCGATGCGGCGCAAGCTGATCGCCTCTTCCTGATCGCGCATCTGCCAGTCCGACAGATGATTGGTGCGCCGCACTTGCACCGCCGTCACTTTGTATTCTGGACAGTTGGTGGCCCAATCCGAATTGTCGGTCGTCACGACATTGGCGCCCGTCACCGCATGATGAAATGTCGTATAGACGACGCCCGGCTGCATCCGCTCGCTGACCCTGGCGTGAAGCGCAATCTCGCCGGTGCGGCTCTGCAAGGCGACAAGGTCGCCGTCGCGCACGCCGCGACTCTCCGCGTCGAACGGATGGATCTCGAGCACGTCCTCCTCGTGCCAAACGCTGTTTTCGGTGCGCCGGGTCTGGGCCCCGACATTGTATTGCGACAGGATGCGGCCCGTCGTCAGGAGCAGCGGGAAGCGCGGTCCGACACGCTCCTCCGTGGCTACGTATTCGGTCAGCATGAACTGACCCTTGCCGCGTACGAAACGCTCGACGTGCATGACCGGCGTTCCGGTCGGGGCCTGATCGTTGCAGGGCCACTGGATCGAGCCGAGCTCATCGAGGCGCGCGTAGGAAACGCCCTTGAAGGTCGGCGTGGTCGCCGCGATCTCGTCCATGATCTCGCTTGGATGCGCATAATGCATCGGCACGCCCATGGCGTTCGCGAGCGCGATCGTCGTTTCCCAGTCCGCTTTGCCCGCGAGCGGCTCGATCGCTTTGCGCACCCGGCTGATGCGCCGCTCAGCATTGGTGAACGTGCCGTCCTTCTCGAGGAAGGATGCGCCGGGCAGGAAAATATGGGCGAAGCGCGCGGACTCGTTGAGGAAGAGATCCTGCACGATGACGCATTCCATCGCGCGCAATCCCGCGGTGATGTGCCTCGTGTCGGGGTCGGACTGCGCGATGTCCTCGCCCTGCAGGTAGAGGCCCTTGAACGCGCCGTCGATCGCCTCGTCCATCATGTTGGGAATGCGCAAGCCCGGCTCTTTTCTCAGCGGCACGCCCCACATCCGCTCGAAGATCTCGCGCGTCGCGTCGTTCGACACGTGGCGATAACCCGAGTACTCGTGCGGGAACGAGCCCATGTCGCACGAGCCTTGCACGTTGTTCTGACCGCGCAGGGGGTTCACCCCGACGCCTTCGCGGCCGATGTTGCCGGTCGCCATGGCGAGGTTGGCGATCCCCATCACGGCGGTCGAGCCCTGCGCGTGCTCGGTGACGCCGAGGCCGTAGTAGATCGCGCCGTTCCCGCCAGTCGCGTAGAGACGTGCGGCCTTGCGCAGCTCCTCGGGATCGACGCCCGTCGCGGAGGCGACGGCCTTCGGCGAATGGCGATCCTCGGCGACGAAGCGCGCCCAGGATTCGAAGTTGGCTGGATCGCAGCGCTCGCGGACGAAAGTCTCGTTGACGAGGCCCTCGGTCACGACGACATGCGCCAACGCGTTCAAAACGGCGACGTTCGTTCCCGGCCTCAGCGCCAGATGATAATCGGCCTGAACGTGCGGGCTGCGGACCAGATCGATGCGGCGGGGGTCGATGACGATGAGCCGCGCGCCCTCGCGCAGGCGCCTCTTGAGGCGCGAGGCGAACACCGGATGCGCGTCGGTCGGATTGGCGCCGATCACGATCACGACGTCGGACTTGTCAACCGACTTGAAGTCCTGCGTGCCGGCGGACGTCCCGAAGGTCCGCGAGAGGCCGAAGCCGGTCGGCGAATGGCAGACGCGCGCGCAGGTGTCGACATTGTTGTTGCCGAAGCCGGCGCGGACGAGCCTCTGGATGATGAACACCTCCTCGTTCGTACAGCGCGAGGAAGTGATCGCCCCGATCGAGTCGCGTCCGTATTTCGCCTGAATGCGCTTGAACTCGCTCGCAGCATGGCCGATGGCCTCGTCCCATGAGACTTCCCGCCAGGGATCCTCGATCCGCTCCCGGATCATCGGCTTCAGGATGCGGTCCTTATGGGTCGCGTAGCCGTAAGCGAAGCGGCCCTTGACGCAGGAATGGCCCTCGTTGGCCTTGCCGGCCTTGTGGGGAACCATGCGCACCAATTCGTCGCCCTTCATCTCCGCCTTGAAGGAGCAGCCGACGCCGCAATAAGCGCAGGTCGTCACCACCGTGCGCTCCGGCGTTCCCATTTCGATCACCGACTTTTCGTTCAGAGCCGAGGTCGGGCAGGCCTGCACGCAGGCGCCGCAGGACACGCATTCGGACGACAGGAAATCGGCGCCGCCGGTCGCCACTTTTGAATCGAAACCACGGCCCAGGACCGTCAGCGCGAAGGTGCCCTGCACCTCCTCGCAAGCGCGCACGCAGCGCGAGCAGACGATGCAAGCGGAGGGGTCGAAGGTGAAATAGGGATTGGAGGCGTCGATCGGCGCATCGAGATGATTGGCGCCGCCATAGCCGTACCGTACTTCGCGCAGGCCGACGATCCCCGCCTGCGCCTGCAATTCGCAATCGCCATTGGCGCTGGAGGTCAGGCGATCGCGCGGGTGATCGGAGGCGTAGAGCTCCATCACACCGCGCCGCAGCCTCTTGAGCCTCGGCGTCCGGGTGTGGACCACCATCCCCTCTTCCGCCGGGGTGGTGCAGGAGGCGGGCGTCCCTTTTCGGCCTTCGATTTCAACCAGGCAAAGGCGGCAGGAGCCAAACGCCTCGAGGTTGTCGGTCGCGCAGAGTTTGGGGATCGGATTGTCGATCAACGCCGCGGCGGCCATGACCGACGTTCCCGGCGGCACGCTGACCTTGCGCCCATCGATCGTCAGGGCCACGCTCGGAGCGCCGGTGCGGATCGGCGTGCCGGTGTCGAGTTCCTGCAAGAGCGCCATGAGTTTTATCTCCTACTCCGCCGCGGCGCGCTCAGGCGCCTTAGCGAAATCCTCGCTGAAATGATCAAGAGCGCTGAGGACGGGCATCGGCGTCAGCCCGCCGAGCGCGCAGAGCGAGCCGTCTGTCAGGACCTCGCAAAGATCGCGCAAAAGTTCGACGTTCTTTTGGCGGTCGACGCCGGCGACGATCTTGTCGACCGTCTCGGCGCCGCGCGTCGAGCCGATGCGGCAGGGGGTGCACTTGCCGCAGCTTTCCTTCGCGCAGAACTCAAAGGCGAACCGCGCCTGGCGCGCCATGTTGACGGTGTCGTCGAAGACCACGATCCCGCCATGGCCGAGCATGCCCCCGGCGGCGAGCATGGCTTCGTAGTCGAGCGGCGTGTCGAGCAGTCTCTCAGAAAAATAGGCGCCGAGCGGCCCGCCGACCTGTACGGCGCGTATCGGCCGGCCCGAGCGCGTTCCGCCGCCAAAGCCTTCGACTAGTTCGCGGATCGTGACGCCGAACGCAAGTTCGATGAGGCCGCCATGACGGATGTTGCCCGCGAGTTGGAACGGCTGCGATCCGAGCGAACGCCCGACGCCATATTCGGCGTAGGCTTTTCCGCCGTGCTCCAGGATCCACGGGACCGAAGCGAAGCTCAGCACGTTGTTGATGACGCTCGGCTTGCCGAAGAGCCCAGAGATCGCCGGGAGCGGCGGCTTCGCCCGCACCTGGCCGCGCTTCCCTTCGAGGCTGTCAAGGAGCGACGTCTCCTCGCCGCAGATGTAGGCGCCCGCCCCGAGGCGCGCCTCAAGGTCGAAGGCGCGCCCCGAACCGAGGAGGTTCGGGCCGAGCAGCCCCGACGCCCTTGCGCCCTCGATTGCGCGCGAGAATGTCGCGAAGGCGTGCGGATACTCGGAACGGATGTAGATGTAGCCCATCGTCGCGCCGACCGAGACGGCGGCGATCGCCATGCCCTCGATCAGGAGGAACGGGTCGCCCTCCATCAGCATCCGGTCGGCGAACGTGCCGCTGTCGCCCTCATCGGCGTTGCAAATGACGTATTTGCGATCCGACGCGGCCGCGGCGGCCGTGCGCCATTTGATTCCGGTTGGGAAGCCAGCGCCGCCCCGCCCGCGAAGGCCGGAAGCCAAAACTTGGTCCACAGTCGCCGTGGGGCCGAACTCAAGCGCCCGCTCGAGCCCCGTCAGCCCGCCGTGGCGACGGTAGTCCTCGACCGAGAGCGGGTCGGTCACGCCGCAGCGGGCGAAGACGAGCCGCTGCTGGCGGGCAAGGTAGGGGATGGCCTCGACCGACCCGAGCGATTTCGCGTGTGCGCCGCCCGTCAGGATTCCGGCTTCGAAGAGCGACGCGGCGTCCTCAGGCGCGACAGGCCCGTAGCCCTGGCGGCCTTGGCTCGTCTCGACTTCGACAAGCGGCTCCAGCCAGAAAAGGCCCCGCGACCCGGTGCGCACGATCTTGACGTCGATGTTCCGGTTGCGGGCCTCGCGGGCGAACGCCTGCGCGACGGCCTCGGCGCCGACGGAGAGCGTGGAGGAATCGCAGGGCACAAAGATGAGCGCGCTCATTGCGCTTTTCCTTTCGCGCCCGCGACAATGGCGTCGATCGCATCCCGGTTCAGCCGGCCAATCGGCTCGCCGTCGATGAGCCCCGCGGGTGAGAGCGCGCAATTGCCGAGGCAGTAAACGGTCTCGACATGAAGGTCGCCGCTCGGCTCCGGGTCATCAACCGTAACGCCGTGGCGGGTTTCGAGATGCTTGACCAAGTCTTCGCAGCCCATCGACTGGCAGGATTCGGCGCGGCAGAGTTTCATGACCCGTCCTTCGAGGGACGTGCGCCGGAAATCGTGATAGAAGCTGACGACGCCGAGAGCTTCCGCCCTAGTAATGTTGAGCGCATCCGCCATCAGGCCGATGGCGGCAGCGTCGATATAGCCGAACTGGTCCTGGAGATCGTGCAGAATCGGCAACGCCGCGCCGGGCGTCGAGCGCTTGCGGTCGATTATTTCCTGCGCGAGTTCCACATCGAACGCCGCTCTGGCGGCCATGGCGATCCTCCGGAAGAAGTTTTTATGATGCGCCCAGGCGGACGACGCCGCAAATTGAACGTTCGGAAGGTATGATAGAAATCGCCTATTGAGCCGGTTGATAGGGAGGTTCGATCAACGCCGCGATATCGGCGGGCCACTGCATGGCGAACAGATTACGCGCAAGTGGCGACGGCGGCTCGCGGTCGCTCATGACGAGTCCGATCGTGCGGCGCGCAGTCGGCTCCACGAGTTCAAGCGCCCGCGTTCCGCGCGGCACGCCGAAGAACCGCAAAAGCTGGCGGGGGACGATCGCCGACCATTTGCCCGCGCTGACGTGCGAAACCAGGTTGAAGATCGAGTTGGTCTCCACGGCCGGGACCGGCTGCGCGCCGACGGAGCGGAACACGCCGTCGATGATGCGGCGGTTCTGCATGTCCAGCGTCAGGAGGCACAGCGGCGCGTCCGCGGCCTCGCTCCAGCCGACTTGTGCGCGGCGGCCGAAATCGCCTGCCTCCGGCGTGAGGAACATGTATTCCTCGACGCAGATTGGCTTCGTCTTGACGCGCTCGATCGGCTCGCCGTCGAGATAGGTCAGACCGACGTCGAGTTCGAACTCCTCGATTCCCCGATCGATCTCTTGGCTGTTCAGGGAGAGGACCGTGACCGTCACGCCCGGATACTTCGCATAGAAGGGACCGGTCAGCTGCGAGACGATCGGCAGCGCGGTCGGAATGGCGCCGATTCGCAACCGGCCCTTGAGGCCTTTGTCGATCTCCTCGAGATCGCGCCGCAAGTTTTCTGTCTCGGCGAGAATGCGGTGGGCGTGTTCGAGCGCAAGCCGCCCCTGCGGCGTAAGACCGACGTAACGATGGCCGCGTTCTACGATCGGCGCGCCGAGGTCCTCCTCGAGCTGGCGTATGGCGGCCGACAAAGTCGGCTGCGAGACATGACAGGCATCCGCCGCGCGGCCGAAGTGCTTCTCCCGCGCGAGCGCAACCAGATATTCGAGCTGTCGTAACACCATAACGCCCGCTCCTTGCCGTATTGGTGGCGCCCGGCCATGCCAGGGTCAATAGCGAATGCCTATCGCGCCGTGGCTTCAAGCGCGCGCTGGAGATTTTCCGTCTTCAGCGCTAGGAAGCGCCGTGTTGGACGGGAGCCAAAATGCCATCGAAAGATCAGAAGACTGAGCCGCACCCCCGAGCCTTCTCGATCCGCATCGCGGCGATGGCGGCGATCGGCGTCCTGGCGCTGGCCGGGGTCTGGCTCGCATGGGCGCCGCAGGCCTCGAACGGTTCTCTGATCGGCGGTCCGTTCGCGCTTGAGGACGGCGCCGGCAAGACAATCAGCAACGAAACGCTGCGCGGCCGGCCGTTCCTGGTCTATTTCGGCTACACGCACTGCCCGGACGTCTGTCCGACCGAGCTCGCGCACATATCCGACGTTCTGGCGAAGATGGGCGACAAGGCCGTCCCCGCGCTTTTCATCACGGTCGATCCGGAGCGCGATACGTCGGCGGTCATGCAGGATTATGTGAGCAGTTTCGACCACCACATCATCGGCCTTTCCGGCAGCCCGCAGGCGATCGGCGCAGTCGAAAAGGCTTATCGGGTCTACGCCCGCAAGGGGAAGGTCGAATCGGACGGCAGCTATTCGATGGACCACAGTTCGGTCGTCTATCTCATGAACAAGTCCGGCGGCTTCGTCGAAGCGCTCAACGTCGAGCGGCCGCCGGAAGAGACGGCTAAGGAGCTTGAGCGCTACCTCTGACCGTTTGCCGGATGATGCGAGGTTTGCTAGAGCCTTTTGCGAATAACGCCGGTCCGCCCCCGGCGCCCCACGCGAGACGCGCCAGGAAGATGGAAAAATTCACGAAACTGACCGGGGTGGCTGCGCCGTTGCCGATCGACAATATCGACACGGACATGATCATCCCGAAGCAGTACCTGAAGACGATCAAGCGCACCGGTTTCGGCGCGGGACTGTTCGCCGAGATGCGCTACCGGGAGGACGGCTCGGAAAACCCGGATTTCGTGCTCAACAAGCCCGCCTACCGAAAGGCGGCGATCATCGTCGCGGGCGACAATTTCGGCTGCGGCTCGTCGCGCGAGCACGCGCCCTGGGCGCTGCTCGACTTCGGCGTGCGCTGCGTCATCGCGACCGATTTCGCCGACATTTTTTACAACAACTGCTTCAAGAACGGCATTCTGCCGGTCAAGGTGTCGCGCGAGGACCTGGCCAAGCTGATGGACGACGCCGAGCGCGGCGCCAACGCGACCTTGACCGTCGACCTGCCGGCGCAGGAGATTCGCGGACCGGATGGGGGCGTGGTCAAGTTCGAGGTCGACCCGTTCCGCAAGCAGCGCCTGATCGAAGGCCTGGACGACATCGGGCTGACGCTCATCGAAGCGCCGGCGATCGAGGCGCACGAGAGGAAAAAGGCCGCCGCCCACCCCTGGCGGTAGGCGACGTGCCCCTTTACTCCGGGCCGGTCGGTCAACGTCGCCGATTGTCAAAGCCCGCCTTCTGCCCGTAGTGTCGCTGAAGAAAAAAAGCCAAGGCTGAACGCTAGGCGCGATGAACGGCACGACGGTCTTTCTTACCGCGATCGGCTACGTCCTCTTCCTGTTCCTGATCGCCTGGTGGGGCGACCGCGGAGGCCGGCGCTTCATCGCGGGCCGCCCGCGCGCCGTCATCTATGCGCTGAGCCTCGCCGTCTACTGCACGTCCTGGACCTATTACGGCTCCGTCGGCCTCGCCTCCGAGCACGGGCTCGACTTCCTGCCGATCTACATCGGGCCGATCCTTGTCATCGGCCTCGGCGCGCCCTTCGTCGGGCGCATCGCGGGCTTGGCGCGCAGCCAGAACCTGACGACCGTCGCCGACTTCGTCTCCGCGCGCTACGGCAAGTCCCCAGCCGTGGCGGCGGTCGCGGCGCTGATCGCCCTCGTTGGCTCCGCGCCTTACGTCGCGTTGCAGCTCAAGGCGGTCTCGACGACGCTGCTGACGGTCATCGCCTCGCTCGACACTGCGCGGCTAACGCCGGATAGGCCCTCGGCCTCGTTTGCGCTCGCGATCTCGCTCGTGCTCGCGGCTTTCGCGATCGCCTTCGGCACGCGCCGCATCAACCCGAAGGAGAAGCAGAACGGCCTCATCCTGGCGATCGCGGTCGAAGCGATTGTCAAGCTCACCGCCTTTCTTGGGGTCGGCGCCTTCGTCGTCTGGGGTCTGAACGGCGGCATTGTCGACCTGACGCAGTCCGCCGAGGCGAACCCGAAGATCGCTGCGGTGATCCAGACCCCGCCCGATCCCGTGGTCTGGGGCGTCACCACGCTCCTCTCCGCCTTCGCGATCGTGCTCCTGCCGCGGCAATTCCATGTGGCGGTCGTCGAAAACCACGATCAGCGCGACATTCGCACGGCCGCGTGGCTGTTCCCCGTCTATCTCGTTCTGATCAACCTGTTCGTCGCGCCGCTCGCCATCGCGGGGCTGAAGATGTTCCCGAGCGGCGGGATCGACCGCGACCTGACCGTTCTCGCGCTGCCGCTCGCGGCGGGCGCCCGCGGGGTGGCGCTCGTGACCATGATCGGCGGATTGTCGGCGGCGACCGGCATGGTCGTCCTCGACAGCCTTGCGCTCGCGATCACCATTTCCAACGACCTCGTGATGCCTCTCCTCCTGCGCGGACGGGCCGCGCAGGCGGGGAGCGAAGGCGGCATCGGCGCGCTCGTTTTGTGGGTTCGCCGGGTGGCGATCGTCGGGGTCCTTGCTCTGGGCTTCGTCTACGAGCGCGCGACCACCGAGACGGCGCTTGTTTCGATCGGGCTCCTGTCGTTCGCCGCCGTCGCGCAGATCGCGCCGGCCTTCCTCGGCGGGTTGTTCTGGCGGCGCGGCACCGCGCGCGGCGCGATTGCCGGAATGACCGTCGGCTCGCTCGCGTGGGCCTATCTCCTGCTCTTGCCCTCAATTGGACCGCACCCGGCGGTGACCGCCTATTTGGCGCACGGGCCGCTGGCGATCGGCTGGCTGAGCCCGGGCGCGCTGGTCGCCTTCGCTCCGAACGGATTGGTTGGCGGCGCCGTCCTTTCGCTCCTGGCGAACGTACTGGCTTTCATCGCCTTTTCGCTTATCCGGCAGCCCAGCGCGCTCGAACGGACGCAGGCGAACGCCTTCGCGGGAGTGGGAGGCAAGCCGCAGGCGTTTCGTCTCTGGCGCTCCTCGACGACCGCGGGCGAACTCGAAGCGGCGGTTGCGCGCTATCTCGGCGCCGCGCGGGCGCGCCGCGCCTTTTCCGCCTTCATGCGCGAGAGCGGCCTCGAGTACGATCCTCGGCAGGAGGCGAGCGCGCAGCTCATCCGCCACGCGGAATTCCTGCTGTCGCCCGCCATCGGCGCGTCGACTTCCCGGCAAGTGCTCTCGCTTCTTCTGAAGCCCCGCGCGGTCTCGGGCCAGTCCGCGCTCAAGCTCATCGACGAAGCGTCCGCGGCGATTCTGTCGAGCCGGGATCAGTTGCAGCACGCGCTCGACCACGCGCGCCAGGGCATCTCGGTGTTCGATTCCAATCTCGCGCTGACCGCCTGGAACCGCGAGTTCGCCGACCTCTTCGACCTGCCGCCCGCGATGCTGCGCCATGGCGTCGGCCTCGACGAGATTGTGCGCTTCAACGCCTCGCGCGGCGTATATGGCCCCGGCAACTCCGAGGATTTCGTCGCCGAGCGGGTCGCCTCGCTCCTTTACGACGATCAGCCGACCAGACTGCGGCTCTTCTCGACCCACCGTGTGCTCGAGATCCGGTCGGCGCGCCTGCCGGACGGGGGCATCGTCACGACCTATACCGACGTAACGCAGACGGTTCAGACCGAAGAGGCGCTGGAGGCCGCGAACGAACTTCTGGAAGAGCGGGTCGAGCAGCGCACCGCGGAGCTCCTGCGCCTGAACGACGAGCTCGCCCGCGCCAAGACCGTCGCCGAGGAAGCCAATCTCTCCAAGACGCGTTTCCTCGCCGCGGCGAGCCACGACATTCTCCAGCCGCTCAACGCGGCACGGCTCTACGCAAGCTCGCTGCGCGAAAGCGCGAGCCACCTGGGCCGCGAGGAGCGCGCCGATCTCGCCCGCAACGTCGACATCTCGCTGGAAGCGGTCGAAGAGATCCTAGGCGCGCTGCTCGACATTTCGCGCCTCGACGCCGGCGCGACGAAGCCGGAAATCTCGGACGTGCCGGTCGCCGACCTCATGCGCATGCTCGAGGTCGAATTCGCGCCGATCGCCAAGGCGAAGGGTCTGGACATGCGCTTCGTTTCGACGAAGCTCGCGATCCGCACCGACCGGCGCCTGATGCGCCGGCTCCTGCAGAATCTTGTCTCGAACGCGCTCAAATATACGCTTCGCGGCCGCGTGCTGGTCGGCTGCCGGCGATCGGGCGAGGCTCTGCGGATCGAAGTCTGGGACACGGGGCTCGGCATCCCGGCTGAGCAGCAGCGGACGGTGTTCCAGGAGTTCCAGCGGCTCGATGCGGGGGCGCGCATCGCGCGCGGGCTCGGCCTCGGCCTCTCGATCGTCGAGCGCCTTTGCCGCGTGCTCGGGCATCCCTTGGGCCTCACTTCGCGGCCGAGCAAGGGATCGGTCTTTTCCGTGACCGCGCCCATCGGGACCCCGACGCAAGAACGCGCCGATGAAGCGAGCGCGCTAAGGCCCATCGGCGGCGAACCGCTCGTGGGGCTCAAGATTCTCGCGATCGACAACGAACCGCGCGTGCTCGAAGGCATGCGCTTGCTCATGAGCCGCTGGGGTTGCGCGGTCGCGACCGCGCACGGCCTCGCCGAGGCGCGCAAAACCCTCGCCGGCTTCGGAGCGCCCGACGTCGTCATCGCGGATTATCATCTCGACGAAGGCGACGGGATCGAGGTGATCAAGGCGCTGCGGAAGGACCTGGGCCGCGACCTGCCGGCGATTCTCGCCACCGCCGACCGCAGCCCCGAGGTGCGCGGCGCGGCGGCGCGCGCCGACATCGTCATTCTCAATAAGCCCCTGAAGCCCGCCCCTTTGCGGGCGCAGCTCACACGCTATCGCGCGTTGCGCGAGGCGGCGGAGTAGCGACGGAAGCGGCCTTTTGGCCGGATAAGCACGCGAGCGCCATTTTCGGGCGACTGCGGCGGCGCGAGACATGCGCGCGTCCGCGCCACCCTGGCTTCAGCCCGCTTCGATCATCTTCGCCGCCTCGTCTCGCTCGAAGAGGTAGAGCAGAAGCCTCAGGCCCGCGTTCGCCTCGCCCGCCAGCCTTTCGCTGCGCGTAATCGCCGCGGCCGCTTCCGCGCGCGCCTGGACCAGCAAGCCGCCGTGGACCTCGAGCCGCGCGAAGCGGAATCCGGGCGCGCCCGCCTGTCGCGCGCCGAGCACGTCGCCTTCGCCGCGCAGCCGTAGATCCTCCTCGGCGATGCGAAAGCCGTCTTCCGTCGCGCGCAAGGTCTCGAGCCTGGTCCGCGCCGTCTCGCTGAGCGGTCCCTGGTACAACAAAAGGCAATTGGAACGGCCGGCGCCCCGTCCCACGCGCCCGCGCAATTGGTGGAGTTGGGCGAGGCCGAAACGTTCGGCATGCTCGACGATCATGATCGTCGCCTCGGGCACATCGACGCCGACTTCGACGACCGTCGTCGCCACCAGGATCCTCGTCTCGCCGAGCTTGAAACGCTCCATCGCCGCGTCCTTTTCAGGGCCGGCCATCCTCCCGTGGACCGCGCCGACGGCGTCGCCGAAGATCGCCCTCAAGGCTTCCGCGCGCTCCTCCGCCGCGGCCACGTCGAGCGTCTCACTCTCTTCGACCAGCGGGCAGATCCAGTAAACGCGCGCGCCAGCGCTCAAGGCGCGCGACAGGCCCGCGACCACTTCGTCCAGCCGTTCGATCGGGGTCACGCGGGTGTCGACCGGCTGCCGTCCGGGCGGTTTCTCGCGCAGGACCGAAACGTCCATGTCGCCGAAATAGGCGAGCACCAGCGAGCGCGGGATCGGGGTCGCGGTCATCACCAGAAGATCGACGCTCTCGCCCTTGGAGGCGAGGGCGAGCCGCTGCCTGACGCCGAAGCGATGCTGCTCGTCGACGACCGCGAGGCCGAGATCGGCGAAGACGACGCTCTCCTGAAAGAGCGCGTGGGTTCCGACCGCGATGTCGATCTCGCGCTGGGCGAGCGCCGCGAGCGTGGCGCGCCGCTCCGAGACCTTGTCGCGGCCGGTCAAAAGCGCCATGCGCAGGCCCGCCTTTTCCGCAAGCGGGGCCATGCGTTCGTAGTGCTGGCGGGCGAGAACCTCGGTCGGCGCCATCATCGCCGCCTGCCGTCCAGCCTCGACGACCTCCGCCATCGCGAGGAGCGCGACGACGGTCTTGCCCGAGCCGACGTCGCCCTGCAGGAGGCGGATCATGCGCTTCTCAGCCCTGAGATCGGCGCGAATTTCGCCGATCGCCCGGCGCTGCGCGTCAGTCAGCGAAAACGGCAGCGCCGCCTCGAGACGTCGGCCCAACGCGCCTTCGGCGACATGGGCTCGGCCCGAGGCCGCGCGCATCCGCGCACGCACAAGCAAGAGCGCAAGCTGGTTCGCCAGAAGTTCGTCATAGGCGAGCCGAGTGACAGCAGTTCCGGCGGGATCGACGTCCTCGGGCGCTGAGGGGCGGTGCAGGGCGGCAAGCGCATCTGCGAAACCCGGCAGCCTCAGCCGGTCGAGCGTATCCGCGCCGATCCATTCGGGCAGGCGGGGAAGGCGCTTCAGCGCGCCCTCGGCGGCGCGCGCCACGGTTCGCTGAAAGAGCCCCTCGGTCAGGCCATAGACAGGCTCGACGGCGGGCAGCCGGGCGAACTCGTCCGCATCGAGAACGCGGTCGGGATGGACGATCTGCCGCCGCCCGTCCCAAAGCTCGAGCTTGCCGGAGATCCAGCGCGTCGCCCCGATCGGCAAGCGCGAACGCACCCATGCGTGGTTGGCGAGGAAGAAGACGAGCTCCACATCGCCCGTGTCGTCCTCGATGAGCACCTTGAATGGCGCGCGCGACCGCACGCTTGGCGGCTCGTGATGCTCGGTGACCCGCGCCTCGATGGTGACGATCGTGTCGGGAACGGCGTCGCAAATCTTCGGCCGCGAGCGACGATCGAGCGTGGCGTAGGGCAGATGGAACAAGACGTCCAGGACGCGCGCGCCTTGCGGCCTGTCCAAGAGCCGGTCGAACAGTTTCGCGTTCTTCGGTCCGATCCCCGGCAGCGATCCGGCCGGAGCGAACAGCGGGTCGAGAAGCGAGGGGCGCATGGCGCGCTTTATAGCAATGGGCGGCGCTCGGAAACGAGGTCAGGATTTCGTAAAACGACGGGCGGGCGCGGCGCTCGCGCCCAAGCGCTCAGCGGCTGATCGTCGCCGGGCGCGCCCCATGCTCGCCTGGGAAAGAGGAACGCTCTCATGTCCTTAATGGATCGCATCAAGGCCAATCCGCTGCCGTTCGCGGAACTCCTGGGCGTCGAATATGTCAGCGCTGAACCCGACGCCGTAACGGGGCGCATGGTGGTGCGCCCCGAGCTTTGCACGCTCGGAGGCTTCGCACACGGCGGGGCGATCATGAGCTTCGCAGACACCCTCGGCGGCGCGGCCTCCTTCGTCAATCTTCCCGCCGACGCCAAGGGTACGACCACGCTGGAGAGCAAGACGAATTTCATCGCCGGCGCGCCATCGGGGGCAACGCTCGTCGGCCGCTGCGCGCTTGTCCATCGTGGGCGCCGGACGCAGGTCTGGCAGACGCGGGTCGAGACCGCAGAGGGAAAGCTGATCGCTCTGACCCTGCAGACCCAGATGACGCTGTGAGGGCGACGGAGGAGATTCAGGCGCGTTCGTCGGCTGCGTGAGCGCTGTCCCCGTGCAAAGGCTCCGTCTCGCCGAGATGTTCGGAGACGTCCACAAGAGCGTTCAATTCCTCTCGTCTCTTGCGCCCGGAAGCTGAGCTTTCCGGCGTCCAGCCCGCAAGGATTGCGGGGAAGGTTGTGGAGCTTCAGGCGCGCCTGCGGCTTGCAAGCGTTTCGCCGGATAAATCCGCAGCCGCTTGATGTCGAACGGCGGGTCCTGCCAGCCGTGAACCGCCTGCTCATACGCATGCGCCGAGGCCCTGCGGAAGCGGCGTCGAAACCAGATTTTCAATGTCAGATCGTCAATCGACTCGAAGCAGTCAGAGATGGCCAAACACATGTCGTCAATGTCGCTTTTCGCCATTGCGACCGTTCTGAGCTCCGCCTGTCCCGCCTTGTTCTTCCTGGCAAAACCTTTGAAATAGCCTTCAACTCCGGTCGTAGGGTCGCAAAAGAAGAAGCTGTGGATCATGTCGTTGCGGGCGGCGCGAATCTCATCGAAAAGTACCCCCGTTTGTGCGCCCTGGTCCCAAATCCGGCGATCCTCTCTCCCTTTGAGTTCCTGCTTCAGGAGATTGATGAAGAGTGTCACCAGAGAGACGTTGCCTATACTGGCGATCACAAGTTCGCCGACGTCCTGCGTCCACCCCGCGGTGACCCAAACCAGCGCGGCGAACTTTCGTTCGAGCGCATTCCAGGCGAAATTGACGAATCCAATGCTGGCAAGGTGCTCATCGTCCAGCCCCGTCCACTGTCGTCTCGCCAACGGCGTGTTTTCAAACACGGAATAATCCTCAACCGACGCCGATCCGGATTACGGGCCAGCGCGACGTTTTAATCAACCCCTTTTGAGGGGCGCGCGCCGTTCGATGGCGCCGCCGCACGCGCGAGGCGCGCGAAGCCGGCCACGTCGACCTCCTCCGCCCGCATCGTCGGGTCAAGCTTCGCCTCGGCGAGGAGCGCGGAGAGGTCGAGGCCGCACGAAGCGGCGAAGCGTTTGAGGGACTGGCGCAGCATCTTGCGCCGCTGACCGAATGCGGCCTCAGTTGCGGCGGACAAGATTCGCGCGTCGCAGGGGTCGGGCTCTGCGCGGGGAACGAGTTCGACGACGCTGGACGTGACCTTGGGCGGCGGGGTGAAGGCGGCGGGCGGCACGTCGAACAGGAGGCGCGGCCGGGCGCGCCACCCGGCCAGCACGCCGAGACGGCCGTAGTCGGCGCGCTCGGCCGGCGTTGCGACGATGCGCAGCGCGACCTCGCGCTGGAACATGAGCGTCAGGCGATCGAAGAACGGCGGCCAGGGTTCGGCCTCCAGCCAGCCGATCAGGAGCGGGGTTGCGACATTGTAGGGGAGGTTGGCGCAGATCCGGATCGGGGCGCCTTCAGCTTTGGCGATCAGCGTCTCGGGCGCGACCGTCAAAGCGTCGCCTGCGACGACCTCAAGGCGACCGGGCCAGCGCGCGCCGATCTCCTCGAGCGCCGGCAAGGCGCGTACGTCGCGTTCGACGGCGATCACCTTCTTCGCGCCTTCCGACAGAAGCGCGCGGGTAAGGCCGCCGGGCCCGGAACCAATCTCGACGACCACCACAGTGGCAAGCGGACCCGCGGCGCGGGCGATTTTCGCCGTCAGGTTGAGATCGAAAAGGAAGTTCTGGCCGAGCGACTTACGGGCGTCGAGCCCATGACGCGCCACGACCTCGCGCAGCGGCGGCAGTCCATCCGCCGCGAGCGTCATCGCGTGAGGCGGTCCGCGAGCTTCAACGCGGCAATCAGGCTCGATGGGTTGGCGCTACCCTTGCCGGCGATGTCGAACGCCGTGCCGTGGTCGGGCGAGGTGCGCACGAAGGGAAGCCCGAGGGTGACGTTCACGCCCTCGTCGAAGGCGAGCGTTTTCACGGGGATCAACCCCTGATCGTGATACATCGTCAGCGCGACGTCGTAGCGCGCCCGCGCTCTTGGATGGAACATCGTGTCCGCAGGCAACGGGCCCACGGCGTCGATCCCCTCCGCCTTCAGGATTTCGATGGCGGGAGTGATGATCGTAATTTCCTCCTGGCCCATCGCTCCCCCCTCCCCTGCATGCGGATTGAGTCCCGCCAAGGCGAGACGCGGCCGGGCTATGACAAAACGCGCGCGCAAGTCGCGGTCGACGACGCGCGCCGTCCTGACGATGAGTTCTGAACTCAGGGCCTTCGCCGCCTCGGCAAGAGGGATGTGGATCGTGATCGGCACGACGGCGAGCGTCTCGGACCAGATCATCATGACGGGAAAGGCTGGCTCGCCCCAACCCTTCGCCAATTCGCCGAGATACTCAGTGTGTCCGGGGAAGCGGAAGCCGGACTGGTAGAGTAGGGACTTTGCGATCGGGTTGGTCACGACGGCGCGCGCTTCACCCTTGCGCGCGGCGTCAACTGCGCGTGCGATCGATTCGATGGTCGCCGCGGCGTTGCGAGCGTCGGGCCGACCAGGCTCCGCATTGACTGGATTCTCGAGCGGGACGACCGGCAATCCTTTGTCGATCACGCCGGCGGCCAGTCCGGCTTGAGTTTCGATGATCGGCGCGTCGAAGCCGATCCGTTTTGCGACGGCGGAGAGATGAGCCGGCACCGCATAGACGAAGAACGTCGAATCGCCCGGCTTGCGCTGGCGCCAAGCCGACAATGCGAGCTCAGGGCCGATTCCGGCCGGATCCCCCATCGTCATTGCCAGCGGCAGCATTTCGTCCGACATGGAAAAGGCGTCGCCGCGTTAGGTTCAAGGCCGTCAGAGGCCGACATTCGCCTTGACGTCGCCCAGCGTGCGCAGGACGAGTGAAAACATCAGCGTCTGGTTGCGAACCGCGGGATTGTAGATCACCGGTCCGCCGGCATAAACCGGATAAGCCGCCGGCGCGCTGAGACTGGACGAATACCTGACGGTCAGCGTAGTGCAATCGTCCTTGTAGCCGAAACCAAGCGAATAACCGACCGGGTAGAAGATCGAAGTCGACTGACCGGCGGTGTCGTAATAGTGCCGCGACATGTCGAGGACGAGCGATCCGTCAACCGACCAGCGATCGAGGAACTTGTAAGAAGCGTTCCCCGTCAGGCCTTCGCGCGGATATTCCCAGCCGAGCGCCGGCTGTGCGGCGTAGAGGGCATAGTCGACGCTGCCCGTAAGCCCCAAGATGGTCGCTTTGCCGATCGCATCGAAACGGTCAAGCTGGAAAGTCGAACTGTCGAACTGTTGCTTGCTGATCAGAGAAATGGGAGCGGAAGTCGGCTGCAGCGTCTCGCCTGCGACGTAATTGGAGAACGTCTTGTTGAGGCCGGAATCCTGTCCGGTGTTGGCGACATCGTACAGCGTGTAGGAATTTTGTCCGGCGACCTGGATCGATTGCCCGGCCACGACGTTCGCGTGCCCGCCGTTTGCGAAGTTTGCGGCGTACTGGAGTCCGTAGTTGACCCTCGTTCCGCCTTCGATACGATCATAACCAGAGAACTTGTTCCAAGCGAACAAGTTCGTTTCGTCAAAAACGAGGCTTTGCGCGTCTTCGTTCGGTTGGATGCTGGGGATCACCTCGCTGGGGCGCACGATCAACTGCCCGATCGGCGTAATCGTTTGCGTTCCCCAAGACGATGTCGATGAGAAGGGATAGTTATATTCCAAACCGACACCCGCCATGCCGCGCGCGAAGGAGCCCTGGTCGCCCCCGGAGAAGAACGCCGCTTGGCTCGAATTGGCGACCGTGCTCGTTCCGATCGAACTTGCATAGGTGATCGATCCGGTCTCGTTGAGCTCAGTCGCTTCCCCGTCGAGGCGTGCGAAGGCGAAAGGCTTCCAGACCTCGCCGATCGTATCTATGTAGCTGCGTTGCCACAACCCTTGGCCCGAGGCGCGTGTGTAATCCCCGGCGATGCCTCGCAGCATGCATGCGCCGGGATAGTAGGTGTTGACGTATTTATTGCCGACCACGGTCTCGCACACGTTGTAAAGATGGTAGGCGTTATCGAAAGTTTCGAGTCCGGTGGACTGAAACGCAGCATTGGTGCGGTTAATGTTGGCGACGTTGATGTCGAGCGTCGCCTCTCCGCCGATTCCGTTGGTGCGATCTGGAGGAAGCGCAAAAACTCGGTTGTAGTCGAACACGGGAGCGGCGATGGGCAGCGTCCGATTGTCGTCGTTCGGAGTGGTCCCTTCGAAATGATAGGCGCTCAGGTCGAAGAAGCTATGATCCGCTTGACCGCGCAGATAGACCGAAGAGACCACATCCTGGAAATAGTAATTGCTGAAGTCGATACCCTGGAGTTTGTAATCGTTGGCGAAGAACTTGTCCGAGAGCCAAGTCGCGTTCCAGCCGAACTGCCAATATTCATTGAGGAAGAAGTTTCCTCTCGTTTCGATAGAGCCGCGCAGGCGCTGATCGCCCGCCCCGTATGGGTACGAGGCAAAAACGTTCGGCTGCTGCTCGTCGATGCCCGTCATCCGCACGCTGTAGATGCCGTTTTCGAGCCGCTGGCGCCAGTCGACCTCTCCCAGGAGCCCCTGTTTCGAAAGATAGGTGGGGATGAGCGTAAGGTCGTAACTCGGGGCAAGATTTATGAAATACGGCAAGCTGAAGCCGTAGCCGAGGTTTGTCCCCGTGACGAATTGCGGCGCCAGGATCCCGGTTTGCTTGTTGACGGTCGAATCCGGCGACGAAAAATAGGGCATCCAGAAAACGGGAACCCCCCAGAAAAGGAGTTGCGCATTCTCGAAATAGACCGTGTGGGTCTCCTGGTTCTCGATAATGCTGGCCGCGCGAACCTGCCAGAATGGGGGCCGCTCCGGATGGTCCTTACAGGGTTCGCAGGCGGTATAGGCGCCTTTCTCAAGCACAGTCACGTCGCCGTTCGAACGCTCGACCCGCGGCGAGGTGAAGCGTGTCTTGTCGGACGTCAGCACCTGCACGCTGTCGATGAAGCCTTCGCGAAAATTGTCGCTGAGTTCGAAGCGGCTGCCATAGACGACATCGCCGTGCTCGTCGGTCATCTTGGCGTGCCCTTCGGCGTAGACACGCTTGGTCGCGCGGTTGTAGACGACGCGATCAGCCTGAAGAACACGGCCCTGGTAGAAAAGCTGGACGGAGCCTACCGCCGAAACCGTGTCCTTGTCCTTGTCGTACACAAGTTGGTCGGCGTCGATGACGAGCTTGTCCGCCGTCTTCGACGCCTGCGCAGGTTGCGTTGGCGAGGCCTGCGCCGCCACAGCGGGGTCGGTCAGGTTGACCCAAAGGATCAGCGAGACGAACGCCGCCCAGCCGAAGACCAACACGCCAGGCCTCGGGGAACGCGTTGGTCTTGGTGCGCGCTCAAAGGAAGAGCTGAGGGCGGGCCCCATCAACCATCCTCTTGTTGCAGCAGTACGTAAACGCCAAACAAACACCCGACGAGCCCAGGCGACCAACCCGCCACGGACGCGCTGATAAAGCCCGCCTCGCCGAGATCGTTGATCACTTTGGTCGCGACATAAAGCACGAACCCGGCCGCGACGCCACCGGAAACCATGAACTCGACGCCGCCCATTCGGAAGAATCTTAATGAAAAGCATGCGGCAATTAGAACCATCGCCGCAAGTGTTAACGGACGCGCGAGAAGTTCTTGGTAGCGAAGCCGATATGCTGTCGGGTCAAGCCCCGCGCGAGCGGTCTGTTCGGCGAGGCCCGGCAAACTCCAGAACGAGACCGTCTCGGGCGCCACAAAGGCTTGGGCGACCTCTTGCCGAGTAAGGCTCGTCGCGAGGAGATAGGTCGAGACCGGCAGCGTCTCAAACCCTGGTGTCACGATCTTCGCGTCGCGCAAGCGCCAATACCCGTCCCGCAATTGGCCGGTCGCTGCGTCTACGCGCTCGACGAAGTTTCCCTTGTCGTCGAAGTTATAGACTTCGATGCGGCTCAGCGTCGTGCCGTCGGCCTCCTTGCCCCCGGCGTGAATAATCGCCTGACCATCAACGCTTTTCTGCCGGAGCCACAGGTCTCCCCATGGATTGGAACGGCCGCCGAAGACGTCGTTCTCGATTGCGTCGGACCGCTGTTTCATCGCCGTTGAGGCCGGATTGTAGGCGACGACCGACAAGACGCCGATTGCGACAATGACGACGAGCGGCGGCGTTAGGATCTGCCAGACCGACACCCCGGCGGCGCGGGCGACGACCAACTCCAGTTTGCGGGACAGGTTGAGGAACGCGATCATCGCGCCGAATAGGACCGCGAAAGGAAGCGCTTGTTCGGCCACTGTCGGCGTTCTGAGGAAGGAAAGAAAGGCCATCAGCGGCCCGGTCGCCTTCGCGGCGTCGCCAGAGCGACGAAGCATCTCAACCAGGTCGACAGCGTAAATCAGGAAGAACACAAACAAAAACGCGGCAATTACAGTACGCGTGAATCGACTCGCAAGATAAAGCGAAAGCGTCCTGCCCATCATGCAGGACGCGCCCCGGCGCTTCGAAGGGAAAACACGAAAATCGTCCGACGAAAGATGACAGCAAGAGCGCCCAAAGTCGCGGCGAGCGGAATGCCCCAGACGAAGGTCGCAGCCGACGGATCGCCGACGGTCAGAGTGGTCGCCGCGATCCCAAGTCCGCGGATCCCGATGAAAGCGAGAATGGCGCCGCCTATGGCGATGCCACGTCCCTGACGGGTCGTGCGCGCCTCGCCAAGCGCCGCGAATGCAATAAGCCCGGCGACCAGCGCGTAGAGCGGGCTCGCCAGTCGATCCAGAAGCTCGCTGCGAATGTGCCCGGCAAGCGCTGGATCGGAGCGATCCTTGGCGCTCGGCGTCATCAACTCCACGGTTGTCCGCTCCCGCGGGCGCTTGATCGCGCTGATGGCGCGCATGAATTGCGACAGATCGATGGTGTAGTCGTCGAAGGTGACGATCGCCGAATCGCCCGCGGATTGCGGCCGCAGCAGAACTCCCTTGGTCAGTTGGAGGTAGCTCGCGCCGTCCTTTTCGACTGTCTTGCCCGCCTCCGCTATATAGGTCGAGACGTGGGCCGGATCTCGCCGGTCTTGCATGAATACGCCTCGCAGCGCTCCATCCGGGGTGCGCTCGCGATAGTGAAACACGAAGCCCAGCTCAAGGTCGGAGAAAGATCCGGGGCGGGCGAAGTTCGAGATGAAATCGGCGCGGATGAAGGTCGTCAGGTTCTCGATCCTCGCGAAGCTCCACGGCAACACTTGGATGTAGATTACGGCTACGATCGCGAACACGGCGGCTGACAAGAGCGCAAGCGGCCGTAGCAGACGTCCCGGCGAAACGCCGGCGGCCGCCATGACCACGAGTTCGCTGTCGCCGTTTAGCTTGTTCAGCGTATAGAGAGTGCCGGCGAAAAGCGCGACGGGCGCAATGATCGCCACGAGCGATGGCAAGGCAAGCCCGGTCATCACCAAGAAAATCAGAATTGTCTGACCCTTGCTCGTAAGCAGATCAATTTGGCGCAGCGCCTGTGTGATCCAGATCACGCCGGTCAGCACGACAAGGCCTGTCAGAAAGGCCGTCGCTGCGGTTCTTAGCACATAACGCTCAAGTCGAATCACTGCTGCCACATGGAAACGCGAATCCCCGTTGCCGCCCTACGCCGCGAGCGCCTATCGCGGAGCATCTGCCGCTGCAAGCCACGGGGCTCCGTCGGAATGCATATCCGAGACGCACGTTTTCATGTCGGTCAAACGAGGCGACTTATTGACGCGCAATCGAAAGGTCCCGATATCTCGCCGTCTGGTTTCGGGCGCCCGGGTTCGGGCAATTCGAGCACGAAATGCGCACATTAGGGACAAGTTGGACATGAGCGGAGCCATCAAGATCGCCTTTGGTTCCCTCTCCGCGCCAAAAGGAGGAGTCCTCGTCGTGTTCGTTGGCGCGGATATGAAGCCGGCGCCCGCGGTGACTGCTCAGTTCGGCGATCACGAACTATTGATCCGGACGGCCGCCAAAGCGGCCGGCTTCAAGGGCGCGCAGAAGACGGCGCTCGATATCCTGGTGCCGGCGAACCTCAACGCCTCCCGACTGGTCGTGATCGGCGTCGCTCCCGGCAAGGACAATGCTCCGATCGATTTCGTCATGCTTGGCGGGTTCACGTTTGGCAAACTGCCGGGCGCGCAGAAAGTCGAGGTTGCGTTCGAGGCGCCGACGGGAACGTGGGACGGCGCTGCCGCGGCCGATTTCGCGCTCGGCCTCCGCCTGCGGGGCTATCGATTCGACAAGTATAAGACCCGCAAGAAGGAGCCGGAGGAGGACAATCGGGAGCCGCCTGAGTTCATGATCGGCTCGAGCCACGCAGGGACCGCTCGCACGGCGTGGCAGGAGCGAATGGCGGTCGCCGAAGGCGTGGAACTCGCGCGCAATCTCGTCAACGAGCCGCCGAATGTGCTCTTTCCGGCCGAGTTCGCTGAACGCGCCAAGGGGTTGGAGAAGCTCGGCGTCGAGGTGAACGTTCTTGACGGGAAGGCGATGGGGAAGCTGGGCATGAACGCGCTTCTCGGCGTGGGACGCGGGTCCGCGCGGGACAGCCGCCTCGTAACCATGCGCTGGAACGGCGCACGCTCGAAACGGACGAAGCCGCTCGCCATCGTGGGGAAGGGCGTTTGTTTCGATTCAGGCGGAATCTCGATCAAGCCGTCGGCCGGGATGGAGGACATGAAGGGAGACATGGGCGGCGCGGCCTGCGCCGTCGGCCTCATGCACGCCCTGGCGACGCGGAAAGCCAAGGTCAACGCTGTCGGCGTGATCGGCCTCGTCGAGAACATGCCCGACGGGGACGCCATCCGGCCGGGCGACATTCTTACGTCGATGTCCGGCCAGACGATCGAAATCATCAACACCGACGCTGAAGGGCGCCTCGTGCTCGCGGACGCGCTTTGGTACGCCCAGCAGACCTTTGCGCCGCGCGCGATCATCGATCTGGCGACGCTCACCGGCGCGATCATGGTCGCCCTCGGGCAGGAAATGGCGGGCCTGTTCTCAAACAACGACGAACTCGCGCAGCGGCTGATCGCCGCAGGCGACGCCACCGGCGAAAAAGTCTGGCGCATGCCGTTGGGACAAGCCTACGACAAACTGATCGATTCCAAATTCGCGGACATGAAGAACACGGGGGGCCGGCACGGCGGCTCGATAACCGCCGCGCAGTTCGTGCAACGCTTCATTAAGGATACGCCGTGGGCGCATATCGACGTGGCGGGAACCGCCATGGGTTCGCCATCGTCGGACATCAATCCCTCCTGGGGCTCGGGTTGGGGGGTGCGCTTGTTGGACCGTCTCATCGCCGACTCCTACGAAGACTAGAAAGCGCGATCAGGAACGAGGGTGGGGAGATTTAGGATGCGGCTGGGGTCCATCTTGGCGCTCGCGCTCGCAACATGGGGCGCGACCGCCGATCCTGCGTGGGCGATCGCGGGCTGCGACGCCTTTTCCGCCGCGCTGCGCACCGGCGCGAGCGACATGGGGGTCGAATTTTCGCGCGCCATCGTCGTGTCGCGGACGCGTTCCGACGCCAATGTGTTCGACATCACGACCAAGGTCGACGTCGACGCGACTTTGAGCTGCCGCGGCGACGAACTGCTGCGTTTCGAGGCGCGCATCGGCGAGCCCGCCAACGCTCGCACGACGACGAATTTCGAGCGCTTTCAGGCGGCCGCCGTGCGTGCGGCCCTGGGATGGGACGCAGGCAAGAGCCATGGCGTGCTGCGCGGCTTGAACGCCGACGCGCGCGAATATCTGGACGCTTCGCGCCAGCGAGGCGACGTCTATATTGCGGGCAAGACCGAGGAGCACGTGCCGGGAGGGGTCAGCCTCGGGCTGATGGCGACCGATTCGGACCGGACCTTCGTTATCGTGGGTCCCGCGGCGGAATAGCGCGAGAACGCATGGGCGAGTTTCGCTTCCATCATCTCGAGCGCCGCCGGGTCGACCAGGCGCTCCCTAGCCTCCTCGAACGCGCCCGGGAGGACGGGAGGCGCGTCATCGTCCGGGCGCCATCGGACGAAATGGTCGCCGCCCTCAACGATCGGCTCTGGACTTACGATGACGCGAGCTTCCTGCCGCATGGCGCGGCGGGCGACGGCGACCCCATGTCGCAGCCGATCTTCCTGACGGCGAAAGTTGAAAACCCCAACGCGGCGACGTCGCTGGTCTTATTGTCCGGGGCAGAGCCGGACCCTTCGGACGCCGCGTTCGATCCGGTGATTCTCTTGTTCGACGGGCGGGACGAGGAGGCGATCGCCTCGGCGCGCCGCCAATGGAAGCGCCTCAAGGACGAGGGACACGCGCTGAGCTATTGGCGGGAAGGGGAAGACGGCCGCTGGGAGCGGGCCCGCTAATCAGATTCAACTCGCGGCCGCCGGCGGGCCCTCGCCTTGATCATGAACGCGCTGTCGCCAGCCGACCTCGGAGGCGATCAAGCTGGTTCTTCGTGCTCTCGGCCATCCAAGGGGCGGGCGCGCTGGCGAGGACCTTCTGCATCTCGTCTTCACCGGATTTGTCGCCAAGCGCGATCAGCGATTCGGCGTGGGTGGCCGCCATCCAATATCTTTCGTCCCTGAGCGTCGTTCCCTCGTCCGCGGAACTGTTCGCCTGCAGGGTCGCCAGGCGCTGAACCGTGATGCCCACGACCTCACGCCGGACGCGATCTGCCCAAACGTTGTCCGCGATTTGGTCGTCGCCCGACGACAGCGACGCCCTGAAGTTCAGCAGGTAGGCCAGATTTGTTCCGTTGTAGTAGTCTCGCTTGATGATAAACCCGCGCTCGGCGGCCCGAATCGCCTCGTCGAGGTCCTGTTTTTTCTCCTCTGGCGACCGTGTCGCCATTTCGGCCCTGCGCTTATGGATCGCGCTCCATAAGCCGAGCGTCTCGGGATCGGTGGTCGTTTCGACATCGAGCTGCCGAAGCAGCGTCTCCGCTTCGGCGTAGCCCGCCAATGCCTGGTCGGGTCCATCAGTCTTCACCTTGGCCTCTCCGGCCTTGTACGTCGCAAGCGCGAGCTGCTGTATCACGTAGGGTCGGGCTGGCTTCGGCTTTCCATCCGCTCCAAGAGCGGTTTGGTCCTGATAAATGCCTTGGAGGAGTTTCTTCGCAAACCCGAACGAGCCGTCGTCCATCGCGTCGCGCGCGGTTTGTAGCTTCGCCGCATAGCTATCCTCACCCGATGTCGTCTGGGCCGCCGCAGCGGCCAAGCCCATGGACGGTCGGGCGGGGCGGGTGGGCATCCGAAGATCTTGCATTGTTATGTAAACAGGACTGTCGACGGCTTCGCCCCCCTTGAGAGCCTTGATCAAATCGACCAGTTCTTTTTGCATCCGCATCGCTTCGTCGAAGCCGATGTCCGGCCCCAGATGTTCGTAGCGGCGCACGACGATGTGGCTCGCGTCGAACGGGATGTTGAACTTGTTCTCGGCCATGATGATCGTGGTCCGAGGCTTCAGCGCGTGGCGCACCCCGAGTTCGAAGACGGCGTTCAGGTTCGCAGTTGATAGATCAGCGACAACCAGATCGGCCCCGAACAGCAGATCATACATGGGCACGTCAATGACGCCCGAATGCTGGATTTCGTCCGCCCTGATGCAATCGTACCCCGCCGCCGTGACGGCCGGCTTGATGATATTCTTGTAGCTCTTGTCGAGGTCGAGCTCCCGGCCGGTCGCAAGGTCGATTTTTTTCCCAAAACCCATGACCACGAAGCAGCTAGGCAAGTCTGACATGGCGCCCAAATCCCCCCTTAACGCTTGTCCGGTCGATAATTCCGATCGCAACAAAATTTTTGCAAACGGCCCAATCTGCTTCTCCGCAAGCCTCGCCCCGCGGCCGGGCTAGCCGCGATGCAGCTCCACCCATCGTATATTCGTTTCCAGCCCGGCGAAAGGCGAAACCTGCGTGGGTCACGTCCCGCTTAAAGCGAAATCTTCGCCCTCGCGGCGAGTTCGCCGACGATCCCGCGCCGAAACGCCAGCACGCAGGCGACGAAGACGACGCCCTGGATGACGGTGACCCATTCGCCGAACTGGGCGAGATAGTTCTGCATCGCGACCACGATCAACGCGCCGACGACCGGCCCGTAGAACGTGCCCATGCCGCCGACGAGGGTCATCAGCACGACCTCGCCGGACATGGCGAAAGCGACGTCGGTCAGCGAGGCGTTCTGCGCCACGATCGCCTTGGTCGCGCCGGCGAGTCCTGCGATCGCCGCGGACAACACAAAGGCCGCGAGTTTGTATTGCATCGCGCGATAGCCGAGCGAGACCGCCCGCGGCTCGTTCTCGCGAATCGCCTTCAGAATCTCGCCGAAAGGCGAGTTGACGATGCGTTGGACGGCGAGAAAGCCGAACAGGAAGATGAGCGCGACGAAGACGTAGAGAATCCACTGGTTCGACAGGTCGAAGAGGCCCAGCGCGCGGCCCTGCGGAACCGCCTGAATGCCGTCCTCGCCATGGGTGAAGGGCGCTTCGACGCAGAAGAAATAGACCATCTGCGAGAACGCCACCGTGATCATCGCGAAGTAGATGCCGCTCGAACGGATGGAGAGCGCTCCGGTTATGAATCCGAGCGCGGCCGAGGCCAGGACGCCGAGCAGGATCGCCGAAACCGGCTCGAGGCCCCACACCTTCGCCGCGTGGGCGCAGACGTAGCTCGCGAGGCCGAGGAACATCGCGTGGCCGAGGGAAAGCAGGTTGACGTAGCCGATCAAGAGGTTGAAGGCGCAGGCGAACAGCGCGAAGCAGAGCGCCTGCATGACGAAGAACGGATAGGCGACGAAGGGGGCGATCGCGATCAGCGCGACCATCACGGCGAAGGCGATTGCGTTGACGCGACGGTCGCGTTCGGTCACGTCGGCGGCGACGGCTGAAGCTTCGAGGCTCTTGCTCACGTGACCCTTCCGAACAGTCCCGCCGGCCGAATGAGGAGAACGATCGCCATGATCACGAAGACGACGGTGTTCGAAGCTTCCGGGTAGAAGACCTTGGTCAGGCCCTCGATGACGCCAAGCACGAACCCGGTCAGGATTGAGCCCAAGATCGATCCCATGCCCCCAATCACCACCACCGCGAACACGACAGCGATGATATCGGCCCCCATGCCCGGCCGGACCTGGTTGATCGGCGCGGCAAGCACGCCTGCCAAAGCGGCGAGCGCAACCCCGAACCCATAGGTCAGTGTGACCATGCGCGGCACGTTGATGCCGAAGGCGCGGACCATGGTCGGGTTCTCGGTCGCGGCTCGCAAATAGGCGCCGAGCTTCGTCTTCTCGATCACGAGCCAGGTCCCGAAGCATACGACGATCGACGCCAGAATCACCCAGCCGCGATAGACGGGCAGGAACATGAAGCCGAGATTATAGGCGCCGTTGAGCTGCTTGGGGATCGCATATGGCATGCCGGAGGCGCCGAAATAGTTCTGAAACAGGCCCTGGAAGATCAGCGCGAGGCCGAACGTCAGGAGCAGGCTGTAGAGCGGATCGAAGCCCGCGAGCCGCTTGAGGAACAGCCGTTCGACGACGGCGCCGATCGCTCCAATGATGAGCGGCGACAGAATGAGCGCCCACCAGTAGTCGAGGCCGGCGTATTTCAGGAGGAAATAGGCCGCGAAGGCGCCCATCATGTAGAAGGCGCCGTGGGCGAAATTGACGATGGTCAGCATGCCGAAAATGACGGCGAGACCGAGGCTCAGCAACGCGTAGAACGAGCCGTTGATGAGCCCGATCAGGAGCTGTCCGTAGAGCTGGGGCCAGCTGATGACGTGGCCGAAGATGCTCACGGGCGCTCTCCCACACCCTCATCCGGCCCTTCGGGCCGCCTTCTCCCAGAGGGAGAAGGCGCGTTCCCCCCTCTCCCTCGGGGAGAGGGGCACGGGGTGAGGGCGGTCGGTCCAGCCAATGGCGTCATCATACCCCCAGCGCCTCGTGCAGCATGTCCATCTTGCGCGGAAGCTCGGAGTTCGGGAAGGCGTCGATGATCCGGCCATGCTCCATGACGAAAAATCGGTCGGCGACGGTCGAGGCGAAGCGGAAGTTCTGCTCGACGAGCAGGATCGTGAAGCCCTCGCGCTTGAGTTCGGCGATCGTTCGGCCGATCTGCTGGATGATCACGGGCGCCAGCCCCTCCGTCGGCTCGTCGAGCATGAGGAAGCGCGCCCCGGTGCGCAGGATGCGCGCGATGGCGAGCATCTGCTGCTCGCCGCCTGAGAGCTTGCCTCCGCCGCTCGAAAGCCGCTCCTGCAAATTTGGAAAGAGTGCAAAGATCCGCTCGACGCTCATCGCGCCCGTCCTGGCGATCTCAGGCGGCAGAAACAGGTTTTCCTTGACCGTGAGGCTCGCGAAGATCGCGCGCTCCTCAGGGCAGATCGCGACGCCGAGGCGGGCGATCCGATCGATCGAGAGATTGATGAGTTCCCGCCCATTGAATACGACCGTGCCCGTGCGCTTGCCGACTATCCCCATGATCGCCTTGAGCGTCGTCGTCTTGCCGGCACCGTTCCGGCCGAGCAGAGTGACGACCTCGCCTTCGCGCACGTCGAGATCGACTCCGTGCAGAATATGCGATTCGTTGTACCAGGCCTGCAGGCCTTTGACCGCGAGGAGGGCCGCCGCCGCGGCAGCCGGCCTCGCTGCGAGCGCCGCGTCAGGCATGTCCGGCCCCCATGTAAGCCTCCCGCACCTCTGCGTTCTCCGACACCGTGCGATAGTCCCCCTCGGCCAGGATCCGCCCGCGCGTCAGCACCGTGATGTGATGCGAGAGATTGGCGACGACCTGCAGGTTGTGCTCGACCATCAGGATCGTCCGATTCGCCGATACGCGCAGGATGAGCGCCGCGATGCGGTCGATATCCTCGTGGCCCATGCCGGCCATCGGCTCGTCGAGCAGCATCATCTCCGGTTCGACCGCGAGCGTGGTCGCGAGTTCGAGCGCTCGCTTGCGCCCGTACGAAATCTCCCCGGCCTTGAAATAGGCGAAGGCCGAAAGCCCGACATTGTCCAGGAGTTCGAGCGCGCGGCTGTTGAGGTGCTCCAGCGCCGTTTTCGACCGCCAGAAATCGAACGAGTCGCCGCGCTTGCGCTGCAATGCAATGCGGACGTTTTCAAGCGCCGTCAGATGAGGGAAGACCGCCGAGATCTGGAACGAGCGCACGAGGCCGAGACGCGCGACGTCGGCGGGCCGCATGGCGGTTATGTCGCGGCCGTTGAACGTGATGCGACCCGCAGTCGGCGCGATGAATTTAGTCAGCATGTTGAAGCAGGTCGTCTTGCCTGCGCCGTTCGGGCCGATCAACGCGTGGATCGATCCACGCCGGACGCGCAACGAAACGTCGCTGACCGCGCGGAAGTCGCCAAAGCTTTTGCTGAGGTCCTCCGTGACGAGGATGTCGTCCGTGCTCATCCTCGCCGATTGCCCGAACGCATGCGCTCCCCCTGCTTTGACCGCCAATCAACCGGTTCGCGCGCCGGTTGTAAAGCTGAAAAAGCTGCCCGAAGCTTATGGTTTTGCGCCGGGCCCGCGATTGTGCAGGCGCCGTTCCCAGTCGAGCGCCTGACGCACGATCTCGTCGAGATTGTCCCGCGTCGGTTTCCAGCCGAGGACGGATTTCGCCAGATCCGCGCGGGCGACGATGGCGGCCGGGTCGCCGGCGCGCCGCGGCGACATGACGACCTTGAAATCGACGCCGGAGACGCGCTTCACCACATCGACGACTTCCCGGACCGTCTGGCCATGGCCGTAGCCGCAGTTGCAGACAAGGCTTTCGCCGCCGGCGCGCAGATAGGCCAGCGCCGCCATGTGCGCGTCGATAAGGTCAGTCACCTGAATGTAGTCGCGCACGCATGTCCCGTCGCGCGTCGGATAGTCCTGGCCGAAGATTTCCATGGCCGGATAGATCCCGAGCGCCGTTCGCACCCCCCGCTTAATGAGGTGGGTCGCGTTCGGCGTCGACTGGCCGAGGCGGCCTTGGGGGTCCGCACCGGCGACATTGAAATAGCGCAGCGCGACGTAGCGGAAATCGCAAGCCCGGGCCACGTCCTCGAGCATCCACTCGACCATGAGCTTCGAGCGGCCGTAGGGCGAGATCGGCTCAAGCGGCGCCTCCTCCGACACAGGCTCCGACGAGGTTTCGCCATAGACGGCGGCGGTGGAGGAAAAAATGAAGGTCTTGACGCCACCATTGATCGCAGTCTCGATCAGGGTGCGCGCCTTCGATGCGTTGTTGAGGTAGTAGCCGAGCGGATCGGCGACGGACTCGGGCACGACAATCCTGGCGGCGAAATGCGCGATGGCGTCGATTTCATGTTCTTCGATCAGCCGACGCACAAGCTCCGCGTCGCCAGTGTCTCCGACGACGAGCTTTGCGCCGTCGGGGACCGCCCAGTCGAAGCCTGTCGAGAGATTGTCGAGGACGACGACGGATTCGCCCTTGTCGATGAGCCCCAGCGTCATGTGGCCGCCGATATAGCCGGCGCCGCCGGTCACCAGAACGCTCATGCCGCCCACCTTCCTCGTTCAGCCGCGAGCCGCAGTCTTTCAGATGCCGCATGGATCGGCCGCGAACTAGCTGGTAAGCCCTAACAAATTCGCGGGGACCCAATCCAACGCCGTTCCTTCGTACCGGATGAGGACTGCTCGACAATGAAGAAACCAATTCGCAAAGCCGTTCTTCCCGTCGCCGGTCTCGGCACGCGGTTCTTGCCGGCGACCAAGGCGATCCCCAAGGAAATGCTGACCGTGGTCGACCGCCCGATCCTTCAGCACGTCGTCGACGAGGCCCGCGAGGCGGGAATCGAGCATTTCATCTTCGTCACCGGCCGCAACAAGGGGGTCATCGAGGACCATTTCAATTCCTCCTACGAGCTTGAGGACACGCTGAAACGGCGCGGCAAGGCGGTCGAGTATGCGGCCCTGATGGCCGACCTTCCGGCGGCGGGCGCGACCAGTTTCACCCGCCAGCAGGCTCCGCTCGGCCTCGGTCACGCTGTCTGGTGCGCGCGGACGATCGTCGGCGACGAGCCTTTCGCCGTGCTGCTGCCCGACATGGTGACGAAGGACGGGCCGCGCGGCGGCCGCTGCCTCGCCCAATGCGTCGAGGCCTACGACCGCTATGGCGGCAATGTGATCGCGGTCGAGGAAGTCACGCCCGCCGAAACGCATCAGTACGGCGTCGTGGCGGTGGGCGCCGACGACGGGCACTCGTTCGAGATCACCGGCATGGTGGAGAAGCCGAAGCCGGAAAAGGCGCCGTCCAATCTCATCATCTCCGGCCGTTACATCCTGCAGCCGGAAATCTTCCAGATTCTCGAACTCGTCGAAAAGGGCGCAGGCGGCGAAGTTCAGTTGACCGACGGCATGATCCAGCTCGCGCGCACGCAAAGCTTTCATGGCGTCCGCTTCGACGGGCACACCTACGATTGCGGCTCCCGGCTGGGCTTTCTCTCGGCCAACATCGCCTTCGCCCTCGATCGGCAGGACCTCGCGCCGGGCCTCAAGGAGGAATTGCGCAAATTCGGCTTCGTCAGCCAGGGCAAGTAGACCGTTGGGCCAGGCGGCGGGTTTCAAGCGGGCCGGCGCGCTGCTAAAGAGCGTCATGATTCAGGAACCGACCAGCGCCGTCCATTCGGCGATCCGAACGATCGAGAATGAGCGAGGCGGCCTCGAAGCGCTGGAGCGGGCGATCCGTGTGACGAGCGAGGGGGGCCTCGGGTCCGCCTTCTCTCAGGCTGTCGAGCGGATCGCGGCGGCGAGCGGCCGCGTCATCGTCAGCGGCATGGGCAAGTCGGGCCACATCGGCCGCAAGATCGCCGCGACCCTGGCTTCGACCGGGCAGCCGGCGTCCTTCGTTCATCCGGCGGAAGCCAGTCACGGCGACCTCGGCATGGTGCAGAACGGCGACGTGGTGCTGGCGATCTCCTGGTCCGGCGAAACGATCGAGCTCGCGGCGATCGTAACATTCGCCAAGCGCTACGCTATCCCACTCATCGCCATGACCGCGAACGCCGACAGCGCGCTCGGCCGCGAGGCGGATGTGTGCCTGACGATGCCGAACGCGCAGGAGGCCTGCCCCAACGGCCTTGCGCCGACGACCTCGACGACGATGCAACTCGTCCTCGGCGACGCGCTGGCGATCGCCCTTCTCGAAGGCCGCGGATTTACGGCGCACGACTTCCGGGCGCTGCATCCGGGCGGCAAGCTCGGCGCGACGCTTCGGCACGTCCGCGACGTGATGCACACAGGCGACCGGATTCCCCGCATCGCCGCGACGGCGCGCATGGCCGACGCGATCGTCGAGATGTCGAGCAAGGGGTTCGGCTGCGTCGCGGCCTTCGACGGCGACAGGCTCGTCGGCATCGTGACCGACGGCGACCTCCGACGCCACCTTAGGGCCGATTTCTCACTCGAAACGCCGGTCGCCGGCATCATGACCCGCAGGCCGCGCACCATCGCCCCCGACGCGCTGGTGGCCGAGGCGCTCGAAAGCATCAGCCACAAGATTTCGGCGCTGCTGGTCGTGGAGAAGGGCGCCGTCGTCGGCATCGTGCACTTCCACGACCTCATGCGCATCGGGGCGGTGTGAAGCGCGTCTCATTCTGATCGTGCCAAACGCGAGCTCGCGAACCGCTGCGGCCACGATCGAATCGACGCTATGAATCGCTGACCTGCCTTCGTCTCGCGAGCCATCCCGCGAACCAACCGATCACGAAGCGACTCAGATTGCGTCTTTTTGGCGCCATTTGGATTTGCTTGGAAAGCGCCGAAAACCCTTTCAAAACGCCGCGAAACCGGCCTTGGATTTCCTTGGATTTCCTTGGATTCTCTCGTCCGAAATGAGCCTTTTCAATGGGTTATGAGGCATTATCAGAAGAAAAAAATTTCTTATCGGATTTTCCCCAGTTGGTGTCCTAAATAAGGCGGACGGGACATCTGCGAAACTCTCAACTCGGGACCTCGAAGTCGGCTCACGGCCGGGCTGTTCCAGACGACCTTGGATCTTCTCATTCGCGAACCTTAGCACGAAATTCTGATTTTCGAAAGAAATTGTCACGAGCTTCGTGAAACACTGGCGCATCCGCCACAAGCCATTCTGCGACCGCGACACGATATTTCGCTCCGAAAGGAGCCGATAAGTGATCGCGGCGGCGCTAGGCGCGCTTGTCAATTATTGTGGCTTTTTTCCTATCACGATATGGATCGTATCGCTGTTGGGGATGCTCTGCGCAGGCACGGCTTCATGGACTTGTCCATCGGAAAAGTGCTCAGCGGCTAAGGCGTCAGATAACGCTTTTGCGGCATTTTCAAACTCCAAACGGTGGTCGGAATGGACAATCACGTCAATTCCAAATCCCCCCATCTGGCCAACATTTGGAAGGCCCGGCCAAGTATACGTGAACGTGAGTCGCCCGCCTGGATGTGCCCATTCGATCCATTCCCATCCAGCAGATTGCAGCGTAGCGGAAACTTGGCCGAGAAACGTAGCGGCTTCCGGATCGCCGGGGATAACGGCGATATCGAACCGCGTTCCCTTAAACGCCGATATCTTTTCGGCTATTCGCGTTTGCTGGTCGCGCTTCATTGACCGGGGAGCCTTAAACTTCGCGAGTTGGGCTTGTGCTTCTAGTGCTCGCGCGTCCGCGTCGGCGATCATGGCGCGCGAGGCCTCGGCATCCGCAGACAGACGCGCTATCTCTTTGTTTAGCTCCGCCACTCTTTCATCGGATGCTCTTTGGACGGCATCTGTCAGTTCGTACCCTACATATCCAGACACAAATGCAGAAACGGCCGTCACGACGCCAGCGCCGACAGCTAACCAGAGGGACACTTTTACAATAAGTTCCCACGTGGGAAATGGCCAACCCCACAACATCTACATTCCTTAGAGTCTGTCCGGAAACATCATGTGGGATTGCATAGTTTTCGCAGCATGAGGCGGATGGAAGCGAGGCGGAGGAACGCGAGCGCCTTGCGGTTGAGGCATTCCCAGTCCTTGGCCAGCCGTCGGCAGCGGCCGAGCCAGGCAAAGGTGCGTTCGCCGATCCAGCGCTTGGGCAGGACGACGAAGGCCTTGGCCTGATCCGATCGCTTGACGATCTCGACCTTCACGCGCGCCAGAGTTCGTCCGATGGCGGTCTGAAATTGCGGCCCTCGATAGCCGCCGTCGGCAAAGAGCCTGGTCAGGAACGGAAAGGCGCCGAACAAGGTCGCCATCAGCGCCGCGCCGCCGTCGCGGTCCTGGATGTCGGCGGCGTGGACGATCGCATGCATCAACAGGCCCTGCGTATCGACGAGGATGTGGCGCTTTTTGCCCATGATTTTCTTGCCGGCGTCGTAACCCGCCGGATCGATGCAGGTCCCCCTTTTTCCGCGCTCTTGACGCTCTGGCTGTCGATGATCGCGGCGGTCGGGCTCGCCTCGCGAGCGGCCGCTTCGCGACACTTCACGTAGAGCGCGTCGTGGATGCGATCGAGCGTGCCGTCCCAACTCCAGCGATCGAAGTAATCGTAAAGCGTCGAACGCGGCGGCAGGTCCTTCGGCACGGCGCGCCATTGGCAGCCGGTGCTCAGGACATACATCAGGCCGTTGACGACCTCGCGCTCATCGACATGACGTCGGTTGCCGCCGCGCTTGGCCGGTGGAATGAACGGCTCGACATGCGCCCATTCCGCGTCGGTCAGATCGCTCGGATAGCGCAGCCGACTGCGGTCGTAGCGAGCGCGATTTTCGTTGGTCCACATCAGCGACCCCCCCAAGCGATTCGGGCCGCCTTCCTTAAATCATAAGCGATTCCAACAATTCGTTAAGTTCCCGGACGGGCTCTTTGGGCCAATCCTTGCGTTTGCCGGACTTACGTTTTCTGTCGCGTCCGCAACTATAGTTTTAATTAGCAGACGGCTTAAGAAGCTTCATTGTAGATTACGTGCCCTGGCAACTCGCCGCCCTTAGGGCCTGAGACAAAATATCTGAATCGATCTGGCGGCGCGGCGCTTATTTTCTGGCCGGCTCTGGACGGGATGGGCAGGGTATGATTCTTTTGCTCGATGAGATCGAGTCGACGAAGATGATAGACGTTGCCGCCATCAGGATGCGGTATGAGGGAGTTTCTCTCCATCTAAACGAACGTTCTCGTCGCCTGTTCGCGGCGAACGAGGCTCAAACCGCAGGGCGTGGCGGCTTGGCTGCTGTCTACGAGGCCACCGGCATTGCGCGTAGCACGATCGGGCGCGGCCTCTCGGATTTGCGGAACGCACATGGCCCGCTGATCGGCCGCATCCGTCGTCCCGGCGGCGGTCGCAAGCCAAAGACCGAGACAGAGGCTGGCCTCGTGGAGGCGCTTGGAGACCTTGTGCAATCTGCGATCCGTGGCGATCCCGAAGCGGCGCTGCTCTGGGTGAGCAAGAGTCAGCGCCACCTCGTCCGGGCGTTGGCTGATCGCGGCTATACGGCCAGTCAAAAATTGGTCGGCCGCTTGCTCCGGGACCTGGGGTTCAGCCTTCAGGCCAACAAGAAAACCCTTGAGGGGGCGAGGCATCCGGATCGCGACGCCCAATTCGAACACATCAACCAGAAGATCAAAGACTTCCAAAGCACGAGCCAGCCAGCGATCTCCGTCGACACCAAGAAAAAAGAGCTGGTCGGCGACTTCAAGAATGGCGGACGCGAGCTACGGCCGAAGGGAAGGCCGCAAGCGGTGCGGGTTCACGATTTCCAAATCCCTCAACTCGGCAAGGTTGCGCCCTATGGCGTTTACGATCTTGCGACGAATACGGGCTGGGTAAATCTCGGCATAGATCACGACACGGCTGCTTTTGCGGTCGAGAGCATCCGCCGCTGGTGGCGCGCCTTGGGGCAGAAGCGTTATCTCGGTGCAACCAGTCTTTTGATCACTGCGGATTGCGGGGGCAGCAATGGGGCTCGTGTCCGACTATGGAAGCGTGAGCTTCAGGTCTTCGCCAACGAGACCGGCCTTGCCATCACTGTCGCTCACCATCCCCCCCGGCACCAGCAAGTGGAACCGTATCGAGCACAAGCTGTTCGCGTTCATTACTCAAAATTGGCGCGCCAAGCCGCTTATCAGTCATCAGGTCATCATCCAACTGATCGGCTCAACCAGGACCCGAACGGGCCTCAACGTCCACTGCTGCCTCGACGAAAACAAGTATCCTAAAGGCATAAAGGTCTCCGATAGGGAAATGGCCTCCATCAACCTTGAGCATGACAGCTTCCACGGCGAGTGGAATTACACGATTTCCCCGATTTCCGCCAAACATAGTTCGATGCAACCCAGCCCGTCCCTCTCAAAATACGGACCTCGTCTAGCCAAGGACTATTGATGATCGACGATCTTGAGAAAACCAACTTCCTCTTGGAAAAACTGAAGACAGTCGTTCCAATCGAAGCGAGGCTCCCACAAAGCCTCATCCGATTGTTGGCGGAAAAGTCTCCGGAGATGACTATTCCGGAAAGGTGCAACGTAATCGACGTATTTTATACTGGAGACGAAGGAGGCATAATCTGCTGCCTCGATATCGGCGGCCCACAAACCCAGAACGCCAATCTAGTCTCAATAACACACCTCGGATTTCATCGTAATACGCCGCTGTCCCGAGAGATCGACCTTTACCAACGCCATAGAATTAAGAAGCTCAAGCAACAGAGCGCCCGCGGATACTAACTCTCTCCCAGCCATGGGGCTGGTTCGCGCCCGCAACCCCATGCCATCCAGTTCGCGCGAGCGCGGCATCGGCTAAAGCGGTTATTTCGCATCAGGCCCTTAGATATCCTTCAGCCTTACCCCTTCCATTTTTTGGCGGTCGGCCGCCACCGATCAGCGAACTATTTTACCACAGAATGAGCGTTGTTACGTCTTCTTCACTTGAAGCCACTGCATATGAGTCAAGAAATCATTTTGAGCGTTCGTCCCAAACGCAGCTTGATCATAGCCAATCTGAAGCACGGTAATTTGCCATCCGTCGCCAACAATGGACCGAACTAGGTTAAGGGTCTTGGCCGCAGGTTCAACGCTGATAAGGCCGATCGCGGCCCCAGTCCCCCATGCCATCAAGGAAGCCGTATGAGGTCCGAGCGCGCCTTTTATTTCCTTAAATTGTTGTTTGGACGGGGGAATGCGCGTTAAGGAATTCATCAAAAGCAAGTAAGCCGCCGGTTTCATGGAGTTCCTAAGCGCTCAATCGTTGATTCGGTCCCAATGCCTCATCTATCCGATTTCGCCTCCAGAGTCCCGGTTTGACGCCAGCCGCCACATCGCCGTCTCGCGCTCACCGTCCTTGACGACGGAGCCGCGCACCTTCCGCAGATAAAGCGCGGGAGCCGCACCTCCCGTCCGATTGCTATGCTCAATAACAATTATTATTGATAGCGAACGATGGCGCTGTATCCGGCGCGGGACGTGAGGAAGCATGACGCTCGAGGCCGCCGAACAGCCGATCGGCATCGATCTGCCCGCCTCGCTCAGGGCGACGCGGCGCGGAGCGGTCGCGCACCTGCGTCTCGCCCGCTCGGAAAAGCGCAACGCGCTCGACGACGTGACCGTGCTGGAACTCGAGACGTTCTTCACGCGCCTGCCCAAAGACGTCGGCGCCGTGGTGATGACCGGCGAGGGCGCGCATTTTTCCGCCGGGCTCGACCTGTCGGAAGTCGCCGAAGCCCATGATCCGCTCGAAGGCGTGCTGCATTCGCGCATGTGGCACCGCGCGTTCGAGGCGATCCAGTTCGGTCGCGTTCCGGTCGTGACCGCCATGCACGGCGCGGTGGTGGGCGGGGGGCTGGAGCTCGCCGCCGCGACCCACATCCGCGTCGCCGAGCGCTCGACCTATTACGGCTTGCCCGAGGGGCAGCGCGGCATTTTCCTGGGCGGCGGCGGTTCGGTCAGGATCGCGCGCCTCGTCGGCGTCGCGCGGGTCATGGACATGATGCTGACCGGGCGGACGCTCAGCGCCGAGGAGGGTCACGCGGCGGGGATCACGCAATATCTGGTCGAGGACGGCAAGGGGCTCGAAAAGGCGCTCGAGCTCGCGGCCAAAGCCGCCTCCAATACGGCGACGACCAATTTCGCCGTCCTTCACGCGCTGCCCCGCATCTTCGAGAGCGATCCCGCGAGCGGGCTCCTGACCGAGTCGCTGATGGCCTCGATCGCCGAGCTCAGCCCAGAGGCGCAAAAGCGGCTGAAGGACTTTCTCGAAAAGCGCGCGGCGAAGGTCACGCGACAAGGCTGAGCCGAAATCCGCCTGCTCTCGTGCAACCGCCGGGGGCGTCCTGCCGACATGGATTCCTGGTCGGTCTTCCTTCGAGCCCCGCATAAGCGGGAGCTACTGGTTGGCGATGATCCTGATCGGCGCGCCGAGCAGCGTGATCGGCAAGGCGACGACCGCGCCCAGGCCGCCGCCTGCCGCTGCTGTCTCGCTCAGGTCGGTCGCGCGGGGATTCGAGGCGATCCCTTTGGCGAGAACGCCCCGCAGCTCCGGCGCGACGGCGGCAAGCTGTGCGAACTTGTCGTGGTTGGTGGGATCGTCGGCCTTGACGTCCGTCAGGTCGATCACCGTCGCGCCGAGCTCAGCCAGCTGGCCAACGCGGGGGTCGTCGCCGACCCGGCTCACCCCTCCGGCGATGGTTCGCGAAAGCCACAGCGCCTTGTCGTCCCTGGAAAGCACGACATAGAACGGCCGCTGGAGTTTGCCGAAGCGGCGCAGTTGCAACTCGAACACATCAATGTCGATGTCGGGCGCCGCCAGAACGATATAGCCCAGCTTGTTAGCGTGATCGAGGCGGCCGGACATCTTGATCTGCCGGAACGCCTCGACCGTGACCCAATTGCCCATCGAGTGGGCGAGCACGTTGACCTGTTCGGCGTTGCTGTCGAGCGCCAGACGGATCGTATGCTCGAGTTCGTCGCGCGCCGCGGTGGCGCTGTTGAGGTCGTAAAGATAGCCGGTGGCTTTTCCTTGCGACGCCCAGGTGAACAGCACCGGGACGCCCGGGGCTTTCGCGTCGTGGACGAACTGAGCCTCGCGGTAGAGCCCCTCGGCGAACATCGTATTGAAGCCGTGAACGAAGAGGACCACCTTTCGCTTGCCCGGCGGCCGCAGGGCAAGCTCTGCGTTCAGCGCCTGAACGAACGCCTTGTCGCCGTCGAGATATTTTTCGTCGCGCGCGACGAAATCGGCGTTCGGGTCGCCGGGCGGCGTTCTCGGCCATTCGATCTCGCCTTGTTTGTGGGTCGGGGGGACCGACACCGTGATCTCGGCGTAGTCGCTCGCGCTCGATCGCTCGCCGTTGAACAGCGTGCCGGGGCGCGGATCGCGCTCGCGCGTCGTCGCGACAAGGATCGTATGGTCGACGGCGCCCGGAGGGACCAGGGCTACCGGGCTGAGATACCCGCTCTCCGGGCGGGAGGCGCAGGCGGCCAGCGACGTGGTGATCAGTACTATCGCCAGTATTGAGGAGAACCGCCTCGACGACGCTGACGGCGCACGCGGCCAAACAATCGCCGGCTCCACAATGTCATTCACATCTGCCCCCGCGCCGGCCCCCTGCCGGTTTCGCCGGCTCATGACGAGCCCTAGCGCCGCCGGCCCGCGTTCTTACGGCAAGGCGTCTCGATTGAAAAATGAAATTACGGCGCTCCTTCGTTTTCCATGGGCGCCCGTGATTTCCTGATCACAAAGGTCAGCCGCGAGATGGGCGTCGTGACGTTCATGCGGAGATTTGAGGCCGTGGGACCTTGCTATCGCGGCGATCGCAAACAATCATCACGCCTCCGCCGTCTACGGGCTCGACAAGAGGCTTCTCATGGCCGAGGAAGATTCTTAATTTGCACGGCATGGAAAAAAGGCTGAGCGATCGCGGCCTAGACCGGCGGGCGGAAACGCGCACGAAACGGCGGCGACGTCGGGGGAGGAGAGAATGACGCGGATGAAGCTGACCTTCGGTCCGCCGGACGTGACGGTCGAGCGCCGCGCGGACGGTGCGATGCTCGTGCGCTCGCCTCATCCGCTCAAGCCCTATCCGGACGCGGTGACCGACTGGCTCGACCATTGGGCGAAGGTCGCGCCGACCCGCGTCTTCCTCGCCGAGCGACAGGGCGAAGCTTGGCGGAAGGTGACCTACGCTGAAGCGCGCGATGCGGCGCGCCGCGTCGCGCAAGCGCTGATCGACCGAAAACTCTCGGTCGACCGGCCGGTCGCGATCCTCTCCGGCAACAGCGTCGATCACGCGCTGATCGGGCTCGGCGCGATGATTGCGGGGGTTCCCTACGCGCCCGTCTCGCCGCCCTATTCGCTGGTCGCCAAGGATTTCGCCAAGCTCAAGGCGATCCTCGGCGTCCTCACGCCGGGCCTGATCTTCGTCGGCGACGGCGCGCCCTTTGCGGCGGCGATCGAGGCCACCGCGCCGAAGGATGCGGAGATCGTCGCGGGCGTGAACCCGCCTGCCTCGCGGCCATCGACCACTCTCTCGGCCTTTCTCGCCAAACCGGCCGGCCCGGAGGTCGACGCTGCTCAGGCGAAGGTCGGGCCCGACACGATCGCCAAGCTCCTGTTCACCTCGGGGTCGACCGGCGCGCCCAAGGGCGTCATCAACACCCATCGCATGATGACCTCGAATCAGGCGATGCTTCAGGGCTTGAATCCAAGCTACGCCGCCGAGCCGCCGGTGCTGATCGATTGGCTGCCCTGGAGCCACACGTTCGGCGGCAACAACAATTTCAATCTCGTGCTCGCCAACGGCGGCTCGTATTATATTGACGCGGGCAAGCCGCTGCCGCGCGCGATCGAAGAGACCGTGCGAAACCTGCGGGAAATTTCGCCGACCGTCTATTACAACGTGCCCAAGGGCTTCGAGATGCTCATGCCCTACCTCCAGGCCGACGAAGGACTGCGGAAAAGCCTGTTCGCCAAACTGCAATCGTTCGTCTACGCGGGCGCGGCGCTGCCCCCGCACGTGCGCGAGGAACTCGAGCGGCTGGGGCGCGAGACGATCGGCGAAGCCGTTCCGATTCTGACCTCGCTCGGCTCGACAGAGACGGGTCCATCCGCCATCAGCGTGACGGAGCGCGCGTGCGAGCCCGGCGTCGTCGGCATTCCCAATCCCGGCGTCGAGGTGAAGCTCGTGCCGAACGGCGACAAGTTCGAGGCGCGGCTGAAGAGCCCAAGCATCACGCCGGGCTACTGGCGCCAGCCGGAATTGACCGAGGCCGCCTTCGACGAGGACGGCTATTACAAGCTCGGCGACGCGTTGCGCTTCTTCGACGACAGAGATCCCGAACGCGGCTTCGTCTTCGATGGCCGCGTGGCGGAAGACTTCAAGCTCGCGACCGGCACCTGGGTCAGCGTCGGCCCCTTGCGGCTCAAGTTCATCGCCGATAGCGCGCCCTATGTGACGGACCTGGTCGTCGCCGGACACGACCGCGACGATGCGGCGGCCCTCGTCGTTCCCAATCTCGCGGCCTGCTGCGAGCTCGCCGGATTGGCCGCGGACGCCAGCGCGGCCGACGTGCTTGCGTGCGGACGCGTGCGCGACAAATTCGCCGGGCTCATCGCCGCGTTCAACAAGGCGGCGGCCGGCAGCTCGGGGCGCTTCGCCCGCATCATTCTCATGGACGAACCGCCGTCGCTCGACACGGGCGAACTCACCGACAAGGGCTCGATCAACCAGCGCGCGGTGCTGGCGCATCGCGCCGAAATGGTCGAAGAGCTTTACGCAGAAACGCCCTCCGCCCGCACAATTCTGCCCGCGCATGAGCTAACGGAGCTCGGATCCCCATGAAGGTCAGCGATCTCGTCGCCATCGACGTCCACACCCACGCGGAGGTCTCCTGCCGGCAGCCGGCCGACGCGTTCTGGCAGCCCTACGGGGAGGCGGCGAACAAATATTTCAAGGCGGGCAAGCGGCCGACCATCGCCGAGACGGTTGCCTATTATCGCGAGCGCAAGATCGGCCTCGTCATGTTCACCGTCGACAGCGAGTTCGAGATCGGCGCCCGGCGCATCCCCAACGAGGAAGTCGCCGAGGCTGCCGCCGCGAACTCCGACATGATGATCGCATTCGCGTCGATCGACCCACACAAGGGAAAGATGGGCGTGCGGGAGGCGCGCGCCCTCATCGAGGCCGGAATCATCAAGGGCTTCAAGTTCCATCCGACCGTGCAGGGCTTCTTCCCCAACGACCGCATGGCCTACGACCTCTATGAGTTGATCGCCGAGCACAGGCTGCCCGCCGTCTTCCACAGCGGCCATTCCGGCATTGGCACGGGCATGCGCGGCGGCGGCGGCATGCGGCTCAAATACTCGAACCCGATCCACATCGACGACGTCGCGGTCGATTTTCCGGACATGACGATCATCATCGCCCACCCGTCCTGGCCTTGGCAGGACGAGGCGCTGTCGGTCTGCCTGCACAAGCCGAACGTCTATATCGACCTCTCCGGCTGGAGCCCGAAATACTTTCCGCCGCAGCTCGTGCAATACGCGAACGGTCAGCTCAAGACGAAGATGCTGTTCGGCTCGGATTTTCCACTGATCGCGCCGGACCGCTGGATCAAGGATTTCCGCGAGGCCGGCTTCAAGCCCGAGGTGTACGACCTGATCCTCAAGGAGAACGCGATCCGCGCTCTGAAGATCGGCGCCGAGGCTTGATGTCAGTCCGGCAATTCCCCGGCCTCGCCCTGAGGCGCCGCGAAGCGGCCTCGAAGGGCGCTCCAGGAGGCGCCGGCCGCGCCGCAAGCGCCCTCTGGAGCATCCTTCGAGGCTCTTGCTTCGCAAGAGCGCCACAGGATGAGCGCAGGTGGAATTTCCCGTCAGTCTCTCCGACGACGGCCACGTCATGAAAGCCTTCTCCTGGGCCGACGGCGGCGTCGGCGCGATCGTCGCCGACGGCAAGAGGCTCGAGGCGGTCGCCTACGGGCCGCCGCCGGATGCCGCGCCGACGATCGTCATGCTGCACGAAGGCCTCGGCTGCGTCGCGCTGTGGCGCGACTTTCCGGAAAAGCTCGCCGCGGCGACCGGCTGGGGCGTCTTCGTCTACTCCCGCGCCGGCTACGGCCGGTCCGACCCGGTCGATCTGCCGCGCCCGCTCGACTACATGACGCAAGAGGCTGAGTTCAGCCTGCCCGAAGTTCTCGACGCCATCGGTTTGAAGCGCGGAATCCTGCTCGGGCACAGCGACGGCGCCTCGATTTCGGCGATCTATGCCGGCCAGCATGCGGACGACGAGCGTGTGCTTGGCCTCGTGCTCATGGCGCCGCACGTCTTCACCGAACCGCCGGGCTTAACCTCGATCCTCGAGGCCAGGCGCGCTTACGAAACGGGCGAGCTTCGCGCGAAACTCGCGCGATACCATGCGCATGTGGACAGCGCGTTTCTGGGCTGGAACGGCGCCTGGCTCGGTCCGGGCTTCAAGACCTGGAACATCGAAGAATTCGTTGACCGCTGGCGCGTTCCCGCGCTCATGATTCAAGGGGCGGACGACCAATATGGAACGATCGCGCAAATCCGCGCGATCGAAGCGCGCACGCCAGCGCCGGTCGAGAGCCTCGTCCTCGACGACTGCCGTCACTCCCCGCACCTCGACCAGCCGGAGGCGACGCTCGCCGCGGTCATGAGGTTCTGCGCCAAGATCAGCGAGATGGCGGAACGATGAAGACCATGCTCGCGGCGCGCATTCACGGCCACGGCGGCAATGAGGTCCTGCGGCTTGACGAATTGCCGGTCCCGCCGCGCAAACCCGGCGAGGTGCGGGTCCGCATGGCGGCGGGCGGCCTCAATCGCGTCGATCTTTACATGCGCGACAGCGGCGCCGGGGTCACCCATCGGCTGCCGATCATCCTCGGGCTCGACGGCACCGGCGTCGTCGACGAGGCCGACGACGGTTCGACGTTCTGCGCCGGCGATCCGGTCGTCCTTTACCCGGCGCAGACTTGCGGAACCTGCGAGTTCTGCCGCAAGGGAGAGGACGTTCTCTGCCTCAAGGCGCGCATCTTCGGCGAGCAGATCGACGGAACCTTCGCGGGGTTCGTCTCAGCGCCCGAGGCGAACGCCTTGCGCAAGCCCGATGGGCTCGACTTCTTTCAGGCCGCCTCGCTCAGCGTCGCATGGCTCACGGCCTGGCGCATGATCGAGACGAAGGCGCGGGTCCAGCCCGGCGAGACGGCGCTCATCTTCGGCGTCGGCGGCTCGGTTTCGCTCGCCGCGACGCAGATCGTGAGCGCGATCGGCGCGCGAGCGCTCGTCACCTCGCGCGACGCAGCAAAACTCGAGCGCGCCCGGGCGTTCGGCGCCAAAAAGACGATCCATGATGCGGGAGGCGACGTCGCGAAACGCGTGATGGAGTTGACCGACGGCCGCGGCGTCGACGTCGTCCTTGAGAACGTCGGCAAGGCCGTCTGGCCGGCGGCGGTGCGCGCGCTCGTGCGCGGTGGCCGGCTCGTGACCTGCGGCGCGACGACCGGCGACGACCCCTCCGCCGACCTGCGCCGGCTCTTCATCCGGCAATTGCAGATCTTCGGCTCGACGCTCGGCACGCGTGCGGAATTCGCCGCAATGCTTGACTTCGTCGCCGACAAGCGACTGAAACCGCACATCGACGAGGTCTTCGCGCTGCGTGACCTCCACTCCGCGCTCGACCGGCTCGAGTCCGGCCGCCAGTTCGGCAAGATCGGTCTTGCGATCGGCGATGCGTGAGCGGGGCTTTAGGATCGCGCGCCCGAGTTGCATAGGTTTGCTTCGCAGAATATCATAAACCTTCGTGGACATCGACGTGTCTTGATCCCACGCCGCTTAGCCTGCCCGTCGGAGCGGGGGAGGAGGGAAAGATGAAAGGCAACCGCTCGAGTTTCGAACGTCCCGCAACATCGAGCGCCGCTCTGCTCGCCTCGCTGCTCGCATTGGGCGCGATTGGCGCGTCAGGTCCGGCGCTTGCGGCATGCGGGGGGATTTCCTCTTATCAGAACACCGGCGTCCATTCCGCTTCCGCCAGCACCGGGGTTCACTCCGCCGCTGCTCACGCGGTCTCCGGCTCGGTCGGAACGGCGAGCCCGTCGTCGTGCCCGACGACGACCAACCCGACGGTGCATGTCGGCGCACGCGGCTCGGCCGCGCATGGGATCAACCCGCGCACTCTAACCGGAAGCGTCCACGTCGAGCACCCGACCGTGACCATGAACAGGACTTCCGCCACGACGGCGAGCGCCGCGCGTTCCGCGAGCACCGTGCATTCCGGGAGCGCCGTGCATACCGGGAGCAGCGTGCATACCGCCAGTCGTTCGCCGAACCTGAAGAGGCATTGACCGCAGCTCACCTGTGAAGCGAAATATTCGGGCGCGCGGCGAGATGCCGCAACCGGCCCGCGGTTTTCCGAGCGTTCGTTGATCCGATCTGCCGCTTTCGCTATGGTCCAAGGCCAAGGATCGGGGAGGAAGCGGCGATGATTCTCGCAAACATTCTGGTGCATGTCAACTCGACGCCCCGCGCCGCCGCGCGCCTCGCGCTGGCCGTCCGCATCGCCGAGCGGGCCGGAGCACGGCTCACCGCGCTGTTCGCCGAGGAGGCGAAGGCCTACACGGTCGGGACGGTCTCGACCTGGCCGAGCCCGCGTTACACGGAGGCGGTCGAGGCGGCTCGCCAGGCTTTCGCCGCCGCGGCCGGGACGCTCAGCGAAAGCGCTTCGTTCATGGACACCAATCGCGGCAGCGACAGCGAGATCGCGCACCGCTTCGTTGCGATCGCCCGCACCTTCGATCTGGTCATTCTCGGACAAACCGAGGACGGCGCGCCCGTCCCCGCGAAACTGCCTGAGCAGGTGATCGTCGAGAGCGGCCGCCCCGTGCTCGTCGTGCCCTATGTTGGAACCTACGCGGACGTCGGCGCGCGGCCGCTCTTCGCCTGGCACAGTTCGCGCGGCGCGGCGCGGGCCGTGTCAGACGCCATGCCGCTCCTCGCGACCGGTTGCGACGCGCTCGTCGTCGAGGTTGCGCGCAAAAACGAGGAGCGCGACGAATTCGCGGACCTCCTCATCGCCAACCTCGCAGCGCACAAGATCGCCGCGCGCTACCAGCATTTTGTGGTCGACGAGATCAACGTGATGGACACGCTGCTCAGCGCCATCTCAGACCACGCGGCCGACCTCTTGGCGATCGGCGCTTTCGATTCCGGCGCGCATGTGCTGTTTGGCCATGGCGCGGGCACCCGCCACATCCTGGCGCACATGACCGCGCCGGTCCTGTTCTCGCACTGAAAGCGCTGGCGCCTTTTAGAACTTGACCCGCAGGCCGAACGTCGGATCGACGTTCTGCGGGCGGACATAGCCGCTCGCCATGCCGCCAAAAACGTTCGAGACCATCACGCCAGCGTAAAGGTCGAGCCGTTTCAATGGCCGGTAGTCGATCAGGAACGACAGCGCGTCGAGCGATCCGGCGCAGGAGTTGCTGCTGATGTGTACGCCAGTTCCCGTGCAGGCCTTCGCGGAATAATCGTTCTGGGCCTCGTAGTAGAACGCGCCGGTCACATCGAGCTGGCTCGTGACCGCGTATTTGACGCCCGTCCAGACGACATTCATGAATTTGTCGATGGCGTAGGCGTTGTACGTGATCGCGCCGGGCAGCACGTTGAAGCCACCGAGGCTCTTAAAGCCGCTCGGGTAGATGCTGCTGGGATCCGAGAGCCGATAGCGCTCGTAGCCGCCGTAGACATGCGCCGGTCCGATCGCATATTTTGCGACCAGCATCAGGCCGGCGTTATTCGAAAGCGTCGCCTTCAGATCGTCCTGGGAATAGCCCTTCGGCAGCGCCGTGTAATTGCCGAGCGACACGGCGTCCGTCGCCCACCCGACGATGGCGTCCATCGAAAGCGGGCCGAAGTCGGCGCCGATCTGCCCTTGCGCGTCCGACGACGAGCCGTTCCCCTGGTCGTAACCTCCGGCCTGGACGAGTCCCGCCAGACGGACGTTATTGCCTTGCCATCGGTATTTGAAGGCGGTGTTGCTGCGGGCGACTTCCGTGTCGCCGAAGCCGGCGAACGAGCCGGACCAGCCCAAGGGCGAGAAGGCGTTGGAGGCGGTCATCGGGTCGTAGCTGATGATTGCGTCAAGGGCCAGCGTGTTCACGCGGCCGAACACGGCCGTGCCGTAGATCGGGTTCGCGAAGCCGATATAGCCTTGCGAATTGTCGATCTGGCCGGCGCGGCTCGAATCTCCGTTCGCGCTCTGGCGCGCGAGCGGAAGGCCGTTGTTCGCGGCAAGCGAGCGCGGGCTGTCGGAGAGCTGCAGCGAATAGGGATCGAAGCCGAACTCGAAGTCGCCGACCAGCGACCAGCCCCCCGCAATCGGCTCGCTCATCTTGACGCCCAGGACGGACGAACTCAGCGCGTTGGGCGACAGGAGCCACCGGGGGCCGCTTGTGGCCTTGGAAATGAGATAGGCGTCCCCCGGGCCAAACGAGCGGTTGAACGGCGCGCCATTGGTCTCGAAGCCATAGCCGACGTCGATCGTCGCATAGAGCGTGAGGCCGGCGTAGGTCAGCGGGCAGTCGCTCGCCGACGAACTCAGGTAGTCATAGAGACTGTTGAAGCAGTTGGGCGGCGCAACCTGTCCCTTTTGCGAGGGCGGGGCCGCGTGGGCGACGCCGGCAAGGCTCATCGCCGCGATCAGCGAAACGCCAAGTCGCTTTGCCGTTTCACCGAAGACCCCGCCCACGCGCATCCGCATCGACCCCAGCCCACGCTCGGCCGTCGCGCAGGAAAGCGGGTATCATTTACAAATACAATAAAATAATTTCGCAATCTAATGCATGCCGTGGCGGCGCCTTGGTCCAAGGCGCCGGAACTCCGAAGGTCACAAGGCGGTTCGACGCGTTTACGACGAGCTCGTCCGGTTTCGCGGAAACCGTCTCTGGAAAGAGACGCCGGTCCGCGCGAATCGGGGGCCGAGGGCGCGATTTCGATCTGCTGTTCCTCGGATTTCCCTTTGTTTTTCTTGCGTTTCCTGGTGCGATTTGGGCCATTCAGGGCCTGGAGGCCAAACGTTCGTCAAGCCAAACCAAGCCGAAACAAATCAAAACCCAAGGAATTCGCCGCCCCAGGCTGTCTGAATCCCGACAAAGTCGAGAGGCGCGCGAGCGATTTCAACGGCTTGGGCGCCAAATTGTGCAACTTTTGTCGCGAGCGTTAGGCGCGGGCGCAGGCGGCGTGGGTCAGGTCGTGCGGCGGAGGCGGCGCGGCCAAGACGTTTGCGGTCCTAAGCCCCAAGGGCCAGGCGCAATCGCCCTCGAAGCCATGAATAACGGTCGAGCGCGGCGGCGCGTTTCATCGCCCATACTCGAGCTTGAAGTCGGCATGGGCTGAGCGCCTTCGTCGTCGGTCGTGCTCGGTCTCCGGCGCCGCAAATCTCGGCAGATAAAAACCACATTAGCACAGGGACCTGCTTTCTCCAAGAAAATGTTCTTGATTTGTTCAAGGGCATGCGACATCGGCGGGCTCGCGCTGGCGTTGCGGGACGCCAATCCGGTCGGGTCGCCGACATTCTCAACGGCAAGCGCGGACTCTCGCCCTCTGCGACTGGCCCGCTTTTTCGGGCCTAACGCGGGATGAAATCAAGCCGATTCATTCCCGTCATGACGAGAGAAGCAAGGCGCTCGACGCCGAGAACCATATCGACAACGCTCTTGACGGAAACGCAAGCGCCGACGGGGACAAGGGTTGACGTTTTGTCGTCGCAAGGGCCATCTCCTGGAATGCCTGGCGCGGCCCCCGCGCCGGGGAAATCACGAACGCCAGAGAACGCGAGGGCCGATGAACGCTCCACTTTGGGTCAAGTCTTATCCGGAAGGCGTGCGCTTTGATGCGCCGCTCGAGATTTCATCCGTGGAAAGCGTCCTCGACACCGCCGCCCGGCGGTTCGGGCCGCTTCCCGCGCTCGAGTTCATGAACAAGAGGATCGCCTACTCCGAGTTGGAGGCGCTCGCCAACCGCGCCGCCGCGGGATTCCAAAAGCTCGGCGTCGGGCCCGGCGTACATGTCGGCATCTACATGCCCAACACGCCGCACTTCGTCATCGCCTTCTTCGGCGTCTTGAAGGCGGGCGGAACGATCGTCAATTATTCCCCGCTCGACGCCTTGCGCACGCTCGAGCTCAAGATCGAGGACAGCGAGACCGACATTCTGGTCACGCTCGACCTCGCCTCCCTCTATCCCCAGGCGGAAAAGCTTCTGGCGTCGACGCGGCTCAAGACGCTGATCGTTGGCGAGTTCACCGAGTGGGCTGCGGCGCCCGGGCCGGTCAAGGCGCACATGACGGCGGGCGGAATGCTGGCGCACGTGACGCACGACCAAAGCCGCATCGCCTTCCGCGATCTCCTCGACAACGACGGGCGCTTTAGCGTCCATGCCCTCGGCGATCCGACAGAGGCGATCGCCGTCATCCAGTACACCGGGGGCACGACCGGCTCGCCCAAAGGCGCGATGCTGACGCACGCGAACCTAACGGCGGCCTGCTCGCTCTACCGGGAAGTGCTGACGAGCGGCGGGCCGGACGCGCTGCGGGAAGGCGAGGAGCGCTTCCTCTGCGTCCTCCCGCTGTTTCATATCTATTCGCTAACGGTCGTCATGCTGCTCGGCTTCCGCCTCGGAGCCGGGCTTATCCTTCACCCGCAATTCGACGCCGTCGCCGCGGCGAGAGACATCGCGCTGAAAAGGATTACGGTCTATCTCGGCGTCCCGACGATGCACGTCGCGATTCTCGCCCTGCCGGACGTCGAGAAGATGGATTTCTCGTCGCTCCGCTTGTGCGCGTCGGGGGGCGCTCCGCTGCCGCTCGCGGTGAAGGAGCGATGGGAAAGCGTGGTCGGCCGCATGCTGGGGGAAGGCTGGGGCATGACCGAGACCTCGCCGATCGGCACGTTCACGCCGCGCGAAGGACCAGCCAAGCCGGGTTCTTGCGGCGTCCCCTACCCCGGCACGCAGATGAAGCTCGTCGACGTCGTCGATCCGAGCCGCGAGGTGGCTCTCGGCGAGCGCGGCGAAATCTGCGTCAAGGGCCCAAACATCATGAAGGGCTACTGGAAGAAGCCGGAGGAGACCGCCAACGCGATGACGGCGGACGGCTTCTTCCGCACCGGCGACGTCGGCGTCATGGACGCGGACGGCTACGTATTCATCGTCGACCGCACCAAGGACATGCTGCTGTGCGGCGGCTTCAACGTCTATCCGCGCAACATCGAGGAGGCAGTTTATCAGCACCCGTCGGTCGAGGAGGTCAGCGTCATCGGCGTGCCCGACGCCTATCGCGGAGAAACGCCGAAGGCCTTCGTCAAGCTGAAAACCGGCGCGCCGCCGCTCACGCTCGACGACTTGAAGGAATTCCTCAAGGACCGGCTCGGCAAGCACGAGATGATCGGGGCCTTGGAAATCCGCAACGAACTGCCGAAGACTCCGGTCGGCAAGATCTCGAAGAAGGATCTGCGCGAGTCCGAAGCGCGCGCACACGCCGGATGAGCGGCGGCGGCCGATTGCGATGATGGAGATGCCGCCCGCCGCGTCAGGCCAGCAGCTTCATGAAATTGCGCTTGCGCGCGAACCGCGCCTTGAGCTCCGCGAGATAGGCCGCGTGCTCCGGAGCTGCCCGCAACGCGCCCATGCGCTCGACCAGGTTCGCGGCTTCCGCATAGTCCCGGTTTCCCCCGAGCGTTGCGAGCCGGTCGACCCGTTGCGTGAAGACCTCGAGCGCTTCTCGCGGGTGCGTGATCGCGGATTCTCTGGCGAGGCTCTCCCTGACGCCCATCGATGCCCCATGCCGGCGGACAGCCTCCCAGGCCGCCTCATAGAATTGTTCAGCCATAAGGATGCCAATGAGCGTGTCCGCGGTTGAAAGCCGCAGGGTCGCCTGTTCCTTCGCGAGGCGCGCAGAGAGCATCGCGAGCGCACGCTGAAGCGCCGGCTGCCCGACAAGATCGCGGAGCTTGCGATACCGCTCGAGGCCGGGAGCCTTCTCGAAGGCGCGCCACGCGTGCGCCTCGGCCTCCCTCGTCCGCCCCGCTTTGTTCAGCATTCCCACGGCGAAATCAATGAGCCTTTCATCCGGCGCGCCATCCTCGAACGCCCAGAGTCCCTCCTCGGCCCAGCGCAAGGCTTCGTCATCGCGCCCCACGCCGCGGCAGAATTCCGCGAGCCTGAGATAGCTCCAGGCCGAGGACAGATCCTTGGCGCGCAACGCGATCCGCGCCGTGATGTCGCCGTCGCGGTCGGCCAAAAAGTCAAGAACGCCCATGAGCCTGCGGTAGCTGTCGTGATTTTCGCCGCGCGCGCTCCCAGCGTGCAGCGTCGGAAGGCCGTTCCACGCCTCTGTGGCAAGACGCTTGTATTCCGCGAGCCCCGGCTCGCCGAGCGCGTTGGCGTAACGCATGGCCGCGCCGTCGAACGCGCCGTAGTCGCTCTCCAGTTCGCGGGCGAACAGGCTGCGGGCGAATGAGACCGGATCAGGCTTCGCCGCTTCGGCCGCGGCGACGTGGATCGCGACTGCCCGACCGAGCAACTCGCCGCCCGAGCCATCGGAATCGTCGACTTCGTTAAGAGCCTCTTCGATCCGGTCGATCGCGTGCTCCGCGACCTCGAGGGCGACGCTCGCGCGTGGCCCGGAGGCGAGGTCGTCAATCGAGTCCAGCCAGTCATCCACTCCTTTGGCCCATTCGCGCGCATCTTTATATTCGACGTAACCCCTGGTCCGCGACGCCCGGTCGATCGCCGTCTTCAGTCGCGCCTTGAGCGTCCTGTCGTCCGCGCCGAGCGCTGAAGCCGCCAAGTCAAGCCTGGCGAAGAGGGCCGAATCTTCCTCCGCCAGGCTGACGATCAACTGGACAAGCTCCGCGGCGTCCTTGCTCTTCAGATGTTCGCGGATCCGGTCGAGCGGGCAGACGCGCTGCTGCCCGTCGCCGTCGTCGCGCTCGGCGTTGGCTGCGAGCGCGGTTGCGACCATATGCTTGCAAAAACCCCGATCCTCGAAGGCTGGGCACGTGCATCGGCCGGCGATGCTGGCGCCGCGACCGGTCAGCTCGACGCGGTAGTCTTCCGAGCCTTGCACTTCGGCCAGCACACGGTGGCTTTCGACGGCGAGGATGAGGACATGGCCATCGCGATGGTAGGCTTGACCGCGCGCGAAAACCGTCTCTCCCGCGCGCCCTTTGAGCGCTGCGACGTCGAAGCGGGGGTTCGGATCCGTCGTCAAAACGGGGGCCTGAGATGCGGTTCGGTTTCGACCAGCCGCAGCGCTTCCGCCAGTGGGACCGAGCGATGCAGCGGCCAATATTGCCCCGTGTGCCGCCGCCACATCACGTCGAACCGGGTCTCGTCGACACATTCCTCCACATGGTCGAGGCGGGCGAAAGGCGCGTCGAATTCCTCCCCCTCGTTGTCGGGGAAGCCGGACCGGAAGCGGACGAGGAAGCTGAACTTGCTTCCACGCTGCCTGCCAAAGAGATCGACCGGATAGTTGAACCGCGTCGGGCGGATTTCGGGCAGGTATTTCGGCTTCAGCACGTCCGCGATGAGCCGGTTGCACAGCGAAGCGATCTCCGCCTTTTCCTCAGGCGTCAGAGCCTTCACCCTCGCCCACACATATTGGCGCGGCGACACAGGCGTCTCCGTGGCTGAGCCGAAACAAATCGCGGTATTGTCGCCTTTGGCGGAGGGCTGCGTAAAGTCGAGGGCGGGCAGACCTCAGGGCGATCGGGTGAAGAAGTTGGTGACAAACGCGCAAAGTGCTGAATCTGTCGATCTCCGCTGATTCGGTTGGCGGGAGGACGACGGTGGACGCTTCGGAGGCGATGGCGGCGGCGGGTTTTGAGACAACAGTTTTCCTGATTCATTTCAATGATATGCCAGACCATCGGCAGCCAGGAAAGGTGGCCTATCGGCTCGACGAGATCCTGCTCTTGTCTCTGCTGGCGGTTCTGGCCGGCGCGGAGGGCTTCACCGACATCGCGCGTTTCGGCCAGAGGAAGCTCGCCTTGCTGCGGCGCTTCCTCCCCTTCGTCAACGGCACGCCGAGCCACGATCACCTCGGCGACATTTTCGCCACGCTCGACGCTCAGGCGTTCCGGCGGTGCTTCGTGGCTTGGGTCGGCGCGCTGATGAAGACGCCGGTCGAACTCATCGCCATCGACGGCAAGACCTCCCGGCGCTCGGGCAACAAAGGAGCCAAGGACGCCATCCACATGGTGTCCGCCTTCGCCGCCCGCCAACGCCTGGTGCTGGCGCAGGCCAAGGTCGGCGAGAAGGCTAACGAGATCGTCGCCATTCCGGCCCTCCTCGACATGCTGTCGATCGAAGGCGCCGTCGTCACCATCGACGCGATCGGCTGTCAGCGCGACATCGCCCAGAAGATCATCGACAAGAAGGCCGATTACATTCTGGCGCTGAAGGGCAACCAGGGGACGTTGCGCAACGATGTCGAATTGTTCGCCAACGAGCAGAAAGCAAGGGGTTTCGCCGATACGCAGGTCAGCGTCGATGAAACCGTCGACGGCGACCACGGCCGCATCGAGACGCGCCGCGTCACCGTGATCCACGACGTCGCCTGGCTGCAACAGCGACACGAATGGCCAGGCCTCAAGGGCCTCGTCATCGTCGACAGCACGCGAGAGATCGGCGCCAAGACCGAACGCGAGACCCGCTATTATCTGACATCGTCGTCACGGCGCGCCGACCGCCTGGGACCGATGGCGCGCGACCATTGGGCGATCGAGAACGGCCTGCACTGGGTCATGGACATGACCTTCCGCGACGACGAGTGCCGCATCCGAACCGACAACGCCCCCGAGAACGTCGTCACCCTCAAACACATGGCCGTCAACCTCGCCCGCAAGGCCAAGGGCCGAGACTCCGTCCGCCTCGCCCTCAAAACCGCCGCTTGGGATGACGACTATCTCGCCAAACTCATCGCCGCATAATTTCCTTCACCCGATTCCCCTGGGGCAGACCTTGTGGATGACTGCCGCCGGGGGTCTAACGCTCGCGGCGCAACGCCTCGTAGACCGCCGTCTCGAACGCCAGGAACCCATTGAACGACACCGGGTCCATGAAGGGGAAAAGCTGCGACGCCCAGAAGCCGGCGACGCCGTTCCTGCGGTCGATCCAGTAATAGAGATTGGCGAGGCCCGCCCAGCCGATCGAGCCGGCGGGACGCCCGGTCGGCGCGTCCTCGTCGTTGATCATGAAGGTCAGGCCCCAGGACTTGCTGAGGCCGGGGAAGAATTCCGCCTCGTTGGTGACGGCGCGGTTGACGCCGGGCAAGCGCTTGATCTTCATGCCGTCGAGGTTGTCGCGCGCGGCCATCGCGACCGTCTCCGGCTTCAGAACCCGCCCGTTCCCACCCGCGCCGTCGCTCAGCCACATCCGCAGGAAGCGCATGTAATCGGGGGCGGAGCCGAACAGCGCGCCGCCGCCCATGAAGACTTCCGGAGTCTCGGGAAGTTCAAACGCCATCGGCGCCAGCGCGCCCGTCTTGTCGCGACGGTGCATGGAAGCCCGCCGCGCCCGCATCGCCGCCGAGAGCGCGAACCCCGTATCCGTCATGCCGAGCGGATCGAATACCCGCGCTTTCAGGACGGCGTCGAGGCGCTCGCCGACAATTCCTTCGACGACCTGACCGCACCAGTCGACGCTGAGGCCATATTCCCATTGCTCGCCCGGATCGAACAGGAGCGGCGCCATGAGCCCGCGTTTGGTTCCGAGCCGCGGGTCGGGCTGGCCGTGCTCTTGAGCCAGCCGCTTCAGCGCCGCATTGAAATAGTCGTAGCCGAAGCCCGCGGTGTGCAGCATCAGCATGCGCGTCGTGACGTCGCGCTTCGGCGGCCGCAGTCTTGGCGCGCCCTGATCGTCAAAGCCTTCGAGCACCTTGAGGGCGCCGATGTGAGGCGCGTAAAGTTTCGCCGGCGCGTCGAGATCGAGCCGGCCCTCCTCGACGAGCTGCAGGACGGCGGTTCCCGTGATGGACTTGGTGCAGGAAAAGAGCGCAAACACGCTGTCGGTCGTCATCGCCGCGTGTTCGCCGAGGCGCCGCACGCCGGCCGCGCGCTCATAGAGGCCGCCGTCCCGGTCGCTCATCATCGCCACAACGCCGGGAACGTTGCGCTCGCCCGATGTCGCCTGGTTCAGGATCGCGTCGGCTGCGGCGGCAAACTCGGCGTCCATGGGCCCCTCTCGCGTCAAGGCCCGCAGCGCGAACCGGGGCGCAACGTTAGAGCGGAATCCGATCAAGTTGTATCATGTTCGCAGGCGACGATTTCAAGATGTCGGCAAGGTCCTCCAGGCCCTCGGGAAGCCCGCCGATTCAGTGCGTTCGGATACCGCTCTAGAAGCGGCAGCGGGCTCGAGCAACTTGGCAAGGGTCGCGCGTGCAAGAGCCGCTACTCCGCCGCGCCGCGCCTTCGCCTCCAGGCTAACCCATCGAAGGTCTTGCGCTACGGCCGCCTCACAGCGCTCGACGCGGCGCGAAGGTTGGACGATCTATCGCGCTTGCGCAGCGTCGGCCTGCACAAGTTGAGCAGCGACCGGTCCGGCTTTGAGGCGATCCGCGTCAATGGTTCCATGGCGCATCGTGTTACGTTTCGACGACGGCGACGCCTTCGAGGTCGTCATGATCGCCGCGGGGCCCGAGGCCGACCCAAAGACGGCGACCGGGCAGACGCGGGCTTTACCGCCACATCGCCCGCATCCGCGCCGCGAGGTCCACGCGGGGCCCGTCAGCCGCCGAGCGCCGCGGCTCGGCCTCCGCGAGCGGCCAGGTCTGCCGGTCGAAGTGCTTCAAGAGCGGCGGCGGGATGAAACGCGTGCGGCTCGCGAAGACGCTGCGGTCGCCGTTCTTCGGTTGGCCGTGAACATAAAATCGCTGCGGGATGATCAGCGCGAGTTCGTCGCGGGCGCGGGTCATCGCGACATAGAGCAAGCGCCGCTCCTCCTCGATCTCCTCCGAGGAACCGGTCGCAAGGTCGGACGGGATGCAGCCGTCGACGCAGTTCAAGACGAACACCGAGCGCCACTCCTGCCCTTTGGCCGAATGGATCGTCGACAGGATGAGATAGTCCTCGTCGCGCAACGGCGGGCCCGCTTCTTCGCTGGTCGCATCGGGCGGATCGAGGGTCAGTTCGCTCAGGAAGCGCTCACGCGAGGTGAACGAGGCGGCGATGCGCTCGAGCGCCTCGAGATCGCCGATCCGCGCGGACGCGTCGTCATAGCGCGTCTTGAGCTGCGGCGAGAGCCAAGCAACGGCGTCGGCGAGCTCGCCCGGCCAGGGCGCCGCGCGCGACGCCAGGCGGCGCATCAGCCCGGCGAAAGCGGAGAAGCCCGCGCGCCCCCTTGCCGGCAGAGATAAAGCCGACATCGCGACAAAGCCGTCGTCCTCCGCCGCCGCCCCGACGATGGTCTCGGCGATCTTCGGGCCGACGCCCGGCAGAAGCTGGGCCACGCGAAAGCCGGCGATGCGGTCGCGCGGGTTCTCGGCAAAGCGCATGAGCGCCAGCGCGTCCTTCACGTGCGCGGCGTCGAGGAGTTTGAGGCCGCCGAATTTGACGAACGGAATGTTGCGCCGCGTGAGTTCGAGCTCGAGCGCGGCGCTGTGGTGCGAAGCGCGGAAGAGCACGGCTTGGGACTTCAGCGCCGCCCCTGCCTCGCGATTGGCGAGCGCGCGCGCCGCGACGTAGCGCGCCTGATCGGCCTCCTCCGCGACCGCGACCAGCGCCGGCAGGCTCCCATGGCGCCGGTCGGACCAGAGATCCTTCGCGTACCGCTCGGGCGCAAGCGCGATGACCGCGTTGGCGGCGGAGAGGATGGGCTCGGTCGAGCGATAGTTGCGATCGAGGGTGACGACGCGCGCAGGCGGATCGAAGCTCTTCGGAAAATCGAGAATGTTGCGCACCGTAGCCGCCCGGAAGGAATAGATCGACTGCGCGTCGTCGCCGACGACGGTCAGACCTTTTCCCAGCGGCCTCAAGGCCAGAACGATCTCGCCCTGGAGCGCATTGGTGTCCTGGTATTCGTCGACGAGCAGGTGATCGAAGCGGCCGGCGACCTCGGCCGCGATCCCGGGCTCGGTCAGCATCTGCGCGAAGTAAAGCAGGAGGTCGTCGTAATCGAGCACGTTCTGACGCTGCTTGGCCTCGACATAAGCGGCAAACAGCGCGCGCAAGGCGTCCTCGTGCGCGGCCGTCCACGGAAACCATTTGCCGAGCGTCTCGCCGAGCCGCCCGCGTGCGTTGACAACGCGCGAATAGATCGCAAGGCAGGTCGCCTTGGTCGGAAAGCGCTCCTTTGTCTCGGAGAGCCCCGCTTCGTGCCGCGTCCAGTTCATGAGATCCGCCGAGTCCTCGCGGTCGTGGATCGTGAATTGCGGATCGAGGCCGAGCCGCGCCGCATATTCGCGCAGGAGCCGCGCCCCGATGGCATGGAACGTGCCGGAATAGGCGGGGGTCGAAGCGGCCGCAGCCTCCGGCGCAAGCCGCCGCGCGAGCAACCGCTCGACCCGCCGGCCAAGCTCCGCCGCCGCGCGGCGCGAGAAAGTCGCGAGCATGATGCGCTTCGGGTCGGCGCCGGCTAGGATCAGCGCCGCGACCCGGTGTGCGAGCATCGCCGTCTTGCCCGATCCGGCGCCGGCGATGACGAGCAACGGTCCGGGGCCTTCGGCGCCGCCGATCCCGTGCTCGACCGCGAGCTGTTGCGCACCGTTGAGCTCGACGGCGGCGCTCGTGCGAATCGGGGCGAGCGACATGAGACGACGCAACCATGTTTCGCTGTTTGTTCGCAAGGGGCGGCAGACACGCTTGCGCCGGCCTCCTCTCGTTCCGGCGTGGAATTGCGGCGCCTGCGAAATGGCCCTATGCCTCTGGGCGAACCTTGAGGCAACCGAGGCCAGCGCCCCATGAAATCGCCCCGCAAGATCTTCGAGCCGCTCGCCATCGGCGCGCCGCGCCCCTATCTCGAACTTCCGTCCCGGCTCGAGCGCATGATTCATTTCGTCCCGCCCCACAACGAGAAAGTGCGGGCGAAGGCGGGCGAGCTCGCAGGCCAGGTCGACGTCGTGCTCGGCAATCTCGAGGACGCGATTCCGGTCGAAGCCAAGACCGCCGCGCGCGACGGCCTCATTGCGATGGCGAAGGCGACCGATTTCGGCCCGACAGGTTTATGGGTGCGGGTCAATGCGCTGAACTCGCCCTGGTTCCTCGACGATATGACCCGGCTCGTCGGCGAGATCGGCGACAAGCTCGACGTCGTCATGATCCCCAAGGTCGAGGGCGACTGGGACATCCATTTCGTGGACCAGTATCTCGCGCTGCTCGAGGCGCGGCACGGCCTGAAGCGACCGATCCTCGTGCACGCGATCCTCGAGACCGCCCAGGGCGTCAACAACGTCGACGCCATCGCGGCGGCCTCGCCCCGCATGCACGGAATGAGCCTTGGACCCGCCGATCTCGCCGCCTCGCGCGCGATGAAAACGACCCGTGTCGGCGGCGGCCATCCCGACTATAGGGTGCTGGCCGACGCGGCCGAACCCGGCGCCCCACGCGCGAGCGCGCAGCAGGACCCGTGGCACTATACGATCGCGCGCATGGTCGACGCCTGCGCGGGACACGGGATCAAACCGTTCTACGGGCCGTTCGGCGATTTTTCCGATCCCGCGGCTTGCGAGGCGCAGTTCCGCAACGCCTTTCTGCTCGGCTGCGCGGGGGCGTGGACTTTGCATCCGAGCCAGATCGCGATTGCGAAGAAGGTGTTCTCGCCCGACCCTGCGGAAGTCGCCTTCGCCCGCAAGATCCTCGCCGCCATGCCGGATGGCTCGGGCGCAGTGATGATCGAGGGCAAGATGCAGGACGACGCGACCTGGAAACAGGCGCGCGTCATTGTCGAACTCGCCAAGCAGGTTGCGGCAAAAGACGCTGAGTACGCGGCAATTTATCAGTTTTGAGGGTGTGGCGATTTCGACGAATTGACGCGAGCGCGCGGGTCAGTTTAAGTCTGAATTATGACCTCGCGCACAGCCAAATTCGACATCGGTCAGGTGGTCAAGCACCGCATCTATCCATTCCGCGGCGTCATTTTTGACGTCGACCCGACTTTCAACAACACCGAAGAATGGTGGCGTTCGATTCCGGCGGAGATCCGCCCCTCCAAAGACCAACCGTTCTATCATCTCTTCGCCGAGAATGCGGACAGTCAGTACATCGCCTATGTCTCGGAGCAGAATCTTCTGCCTGACGAATCCGGAGATCCGGTGCGCCATCCCCAGATCAGCGAAGCGTTCGAGCGGACGCCCGAAGGAAGATATCGCATTCGGGCGAAGACGCTCGCGAGCTAAGACGACGGATCCAGGCCCAAGGGCAGAAGGCGCGTGCGGAGCGATCCGCGACGCGCTTTTCTTCTTTTGCTCAAAGCCGTCTTTCGCCACGGCTCGTCGGTCTCTTCCGCCCGAGACGGACGGCGCGTCGCCTTACTGCTTCGGCGCGGCGGGAGCAGGAGCAGCGGGGGCGGGGGCTGGGGCGCCTGCGGCCGGGGCGGCGGCGCCCTGCTGCTGCTCGAGCATCTTGCGCTGCTCCTCAGCCTTCTTCTGCAACTGCTGCTGCAGTTGCTGCCGCTGCTGTTCGAGCAGCTTCGGATCGGTCGGCTTGCCGTCGAACGCCGGGCCGAAATCCTTGAGGGGAACGTTAAGCGTCAACTCGCGGCCGGCCGCATCGCCTCCGGGAATGCGCATGACGACGCTCATCGTCTGGCCCTTCTTCATGCTCGCAAGCGTGCTCGCGCCGATTTCGATCTCCGACATGCAGGCGTTCTGGGAGCACAATTCGTACTTGCCTTCGATCGGTTCGCTCTTGTCGATGATGACCCGGAACCCCGGCCTCAGGAGCGTGCCGGTCGGCAGCATGAACCGGAGCTTCCGCTTATCCTCGCCCACAAGCTCGAACACATTGACGCTCATGACCGGCGGCTGGTCGGCGGACGGACCGAAATCGCGCATGACTGCGCACGCGTCCTTGCCCGTGACCTGGTCCTTGGCGCAGAACTTCGCCCACTGGGGCTCGGGCGAAACGAGGTCGACCTTCGAGGGGACCTGAGGCGCGGTCGGCTGGGCGCCGGGCGCGGCCGGCTTTGCCGGCGCGTTCTGCGCGAGAGCATGGCCTGCGCCGAGCGCCAGGCTCAGAGCGAACGCCGCTGCGCCCGCGCGCGTGACATGGAAACTCATCAATTGTCCTTTCAGGCGTGAAGCCAATGATTCTCTCTATCGCCGCCGCCCCCTACGGCGCCTCCCGGCGCCCGCATCGGCGACCCGTCTGGCGACAATATGGCGCGCCGGTCGGGCGGGCGGCTCTCCGACGCGCGCCCTCTTTCCATATTCGGCGTGACAATCCAATAGCATTTTCGCCAATAGCATTTTCGCCAAGAGCGATTTCAGCGAAGCCGACCGCCATCGCCTGTCCGACCTCGACGCCTCATGCGGAGAACGGACAAGCCAAGGCCTAAAAAAGCCCGGGCGGCCCAGAACCGGCGCATTTGCGGGTGCTAAGAAAACCTGATGATTGCTACAGCAATTCGTTTTGCGCTGCTCGCGGCTCTGCTGATCGCCGCCTCCGCCGCGCGCGGCGGGATCGGCGAGCCTGTCGGGGCGATCGCCATGCACGGGCGGCCCGCGCTGCCGCCGAACTTCGCTAATCTGCCTTGCGCCGACCCGCACGCGCCGAAGGGCGGCCGGCTCAACCTCGCCTTTCTCGGTGCGTTCGACAGCTTGAATCCCTACAACGTCAAAGCCTTGTCGACCGCACAAGGGCTCATAGGCAATGTGTACCAGTCGCTCATGGTGCGCTCGGCCGATGAGCCGTTCACTCTCTACGGCCTGATCGCCAAGAGCCTGGAGACGGACGAGGCGCGCGACAAGCTCGTCTTTCATCTCGACCGCGCGGCGCATTTCTCCGACGGCTCGCCGATCACCTCCGCCGACGTCCTCTTTACCTTCAACCTTCTCAAGGCCAAGGGGCGGCCGCAGCAGCGCGCGGCCTACGCCCTCGTCCGAAGCGTCGACGCACCTGACGACTGGACCGTGCGTTTCGATCTCTCGGGCGCCGACGATCGCGAATTGCCGCTCACGCTCGCGATGATGCCGGTGCTGTCGCGCCTCCACACGGACGCCGAGCATTTCGAGGATCAGACGCTTGCGATCCCGGTCGCCTCGGGACCGTACCGCGTCGCGGAGGTGAAGCCGGGCGAGCGGCTCGTTCTCAAACGCGACCCCAACTACTGGGGACGCGACCTTCCGGTATCGCGCGGCCTCTACAATTTCGATCAGATTCGAATCGACTATTTCCGCGACGCGACGGCGATGTTCGAGGCCTTCAAGGCGGGACTGATCGACTATCGGGTCGAGGACGACGTCACCCGCTGGCGGTCGGAGTACAATTTTCCCGCGGCGAAGGGCGGGCGGATCGTCAAAGCCGCGATCCCGAACGGACTGCCCAAGGGGGTCTCGGGCTTCGCTTTCAACACGCGCAGGCAGCCGTTCGCCGACGTCCGCGTGCGCGAGGCGCTCGCCTCGATGTTCGATTTCGAATGGATCAACGCCAATCTCTATGCTGGCGCCTACGTGCGGTCGGAAGGGTTTTTCGACGACAGCGAGTTGTCGTCGATCGGCCGACCCGCCTCGGCGCGCGAGCGCGCGCTGCTTGCGCCGTTCCCCGGCGCGGTGCGGGACGACGTGATGGAGGGCCGTTGGCGTGCGCCCGTTTCCGACGGCAGCGGACGCGACCGGACGATCGCTCGTCAGGCGATCGACGGGCTCAAGCGCGCCGGCTACTCGCTGAAAGACGAGCGACTCGTCGATGAGCATGGGACGCCGCTCGTCTTCGAGATCACCGTGAAGAACCGCGAGGAGGAGCGCCTCGCGCTCGCTTACGCGCGCAATCTCGCCCGCATCGGCGTAACGGCGAACGTCCGGCTCGTCGACGAGGTCCAGTTCCAGCGCCGGCGCGCCAGCTTCGACTTCGACATGATGCTCGGCACGTGGACCGCCTCGCCTTCGCCGGGCAACGAAGAGCGGAGCCGCTGGGGCTCCGGCTCGGCCAATGCGGAGGGCGCCTACAACATCGCCGGCGTCGCCTCGCCCGCGGTCGACGCGATGATTGCCGCGCTCTTGGCGGCGGACAGCAACGAGGATTTCGTGGCGGCGGTCCGCGCGCTCGATCGGGTGCTGATCTCAGGTTTCTATATCGTTCCGCTCTATTATGCGCCGGAGCAGTGGATCGCCTATTCGAGCAAGCTCGGCCGGCCCGAAAAGACGCCGCTGTTCGGCGTCGATCTCGCCGCGTGGTGGAGGCGCGAGCCGTGAGCTCGGGGCTCTTCGGACGCTGGGACGCGACAATCGACGTGTTGCTGCGCGAGGCGGCGCGCGTCCAACCGGGCGGCGCAATGTCGCCCGAACGGTTGAGCTTCATGCAGCTCGACGCGCTCGCCGACCACCACGCCGCGCGATGGCGCGAAGCGATGGCGCGGCTCGGAGACGCCGCGGTTCTGATCGCAGCGCCGACCGCGCAATCGTTCGCTTCGCTCGTCGGCGCTCTAAGGGCGGGCCTCGTGGTGTCCCTCGCGCCCCCGGAGATCGACGCGCGCGAGCTCGACTCGGCCGTCGCGGCGGCGGAGGCGTCGATTCTCGCCGGACCGACGCAATTCGCTGGCATTCCGATCGGCGATGTCATGTGCAGCGTCGCCGTCGACCAGGAGCGCATCGCACTGGTCGCTTCGCACGGCGGCAGGATGTCCGGCGTCTTGGCCCTGGACGGCGTGCGAGAGAGCGAAACCATTTTCGAGTCGCGCAGCGCGCTGGCGCAAATCCGCGTCATCGAGCCGCGCGGCAGCCCGTTTGCGCGCTTCGACGAGGGTGAGCTCATCGACGCGGCCGGCGCGATCGTCTCCCACGCCCGCATCGCGCGGGGCGACGCCATTCTGTCCACGCTCTCCTGCGCCAGCGCCGCCGGGCTCGCCGCTGGACCGCTCGCGGCTCTGGTCGCGGGCGCCCGCCTGACCTTCCACGCGCCGTTCGACGCGCGCGCTTTTCTCGCGGCGGTGGAAGGCGCGGAGCCGGTCCATCTCGTCGTCCCGGAGATGCTCACGCCGATGCTCGAGACGGCAGGTCTTATCAGCGACGGCCGGATCGCCTCGCTCATCCTCTCTTGCGCGGGAGACTCGCCGGGCCCAACTTTGAGGAACGCATCCAGCGGCCCGCCCGAGGTTTATGTGAGCTCGGGGTCCTGGGGCGGCCTTCGCGTCGAGTCTGCGGCGCAGCGCGCGCGCACCACGGCGAACATGGGAGAGCAAAATGACCGGCGCGGATGAAGTGCTGACCATCGACGTCGTGAGCGACATCGTCTGTCCATGGTGCTATCTCGGGAAGAAGCGGCTGGAGAGCGCGCTCGCAGAGGAACGACGGCCCATAGCCGTGCGCTGGCGCCCGTATCAACTTGATCCTACGATTCCCGAAGGCGGTCTCGACCGGAGGGAATATATGACGAAGAAATTCGGCAAGAGCGACCGGCTGCAGGCGATCCACGACAATCTTGTGCGGCTCGGCGCGGAAGTCGGCCTTGCGTTCGCTTTCGACAGGATCAAGCGCGCGCCCAATACGCTTGACGCGCACCGGCTCATCCGCTGGGCGCAAAGCGCAGGCAAGCAGGACGAGGTCGTCGACCGCCTGTTTGAGGCTTATTTCATGGAGGGGCGCGACATAGGCGACCGCGTCGTTCTCACGGACATTGCGCGGGACAGCGGACTCGACGCTGGCGTCGTCGAGAAGCTCCTGGCCGAGGACGCCGACAAGGATGCGGTGCGCCGCGAGATCGCGGAGGCTCAGGCGATCGGCGTCGCGGGCGTACCTTTCTTCGTATTCGCCGGCCGGCTCGCCGTGCCGGGGGCGCAGGACGTCGCGCTCATGCGGCGCGCGATGGATCAGGCGCGAGAGGCGATGCGCGAGACGCCGGCGGCGTAACGTCGGTCAGGCGGCCGCGCAGGCCGGTTTCAACCCGGAAGGCGTCTCGACGCGGAACGAGAAGGCGTCCAAGCGCAATTCCGGCCCGACGCCGCCGACTGGCGGCGCGGCGGACCATGGTTCGGGCGCGGAGCGATGGGCCGTCACGAGCGGCGCCGCGCTTTCGTCGTTGGCGGGCGAGAAATCGAGGCTCGGCGGTAGAGGCGACCTCTCGTTTGTCGCCTCGTGAGCGGATTCCCGCGCAATCGTCCGAGCCGCCTCCGCGGCCAACCGCCACAACAGCGACTGGATGGACGCGAGCGCCGGATCGCGGCGCGCTTCGCAGGCAGCGATCGTCGCCTCGATCAGCGGCAGCTTCAGCCCGTCCCCTTCCGCGGCTTCGTACGCATCGAGCGCCTCCAGCGCGGCGCGGAAAGCAATCAGCGCGTGCGGCGGCGTCCCGGCCTTGAGCATCAGCGCGGCGAAGCCTTCGCTGCGCGGATCGCGCGCGAAGGCCGACGCACGCGCATGCGTGGTGTCCCCGAGTTCAGCGAGCGCCGCCGCGAACAGCGCGCGTTCGCCGCTCAAGAGCGAGCGCAGGAGCAGCGCCATCGTCAGCGCGCCGCGCTCGCGCAGCGCGCGCACCAGCTCCCCCTGTTCCCTGCCGCAGCAGGAGGCGGCGATCCAGGCGACCGCCGCGTCGCGCGCGTCGATGGCGGCGCGTTCGGCGCGCTCGCGGCTGAGGCGCCCTCTCGCGACCGCTGCGTCGCACAGCGCCCTCGCCGTCACGATCGCGAGCTCGGCTTTGAGGCTCGCTGGCAGATCGGGGCGCGCCAGCATGGCTTCGCCAATCGCCGCATCCGCGCCGAAACGCTCGTACACACGGCGCAACACGGCTCGCGCCAGACGCGTGTCGAGGTTGCCGACGAGCGCAAGCGCCGCCTCGCGCCTGCCCGTCTCCGCCAGCGCCTCGGCCGGACCTGCGCCGAGACCGTGACGGCGCGCGATCGCGCATTGGGCGACGGCGTCGCCGGCCGCGACACATTCGACGAGCTCCGCATCGCTAAGCAGCGGCGAGCGCAGGAGCAGGGGCGCTGCGACCTCCGAGCTATCGTTCGCGAGCGCGACGACGAGATGGCGCGGCGCGTCGCTTGCGCTGGCCAGCGCTTCGCTCAGCGCCCGGCGCACGCTCGGGCAGCGATCATCGAGCAGCGCGGTCATCGCGAGCAGGACGTCGTCGCGTTGTGAGAGCGTGAGAGCGCTGTGCAGATAGGCGCGGGCGAGCGCGCTCGCCGCATTCCCCCGTTCGCCCTCTTCAGCGCAGCGCGCCCAGGCGAAGAACTTTTGCACGAAGGAGGGCGCTATTACGGGACAAGGGTTCACGGTCGCAAGGTGGGTCACGAGCGCTCCGGGCGTCTTTGGGACATGATTGATTTCTGTCGGATCATGGTAAAGGACGACTTAATTCCCCTATCGGCAGTTGGGAGGAAAAAAATGAACGCGCCCGCCCCCCATCCCCGCGGTGGCCTCTATTTCGAGGACTTTTCCTTAGGGCAGACGTTCCGCCATCGCCTGACGCGCACGGTCACGCAGATGGACAACATGCTGTTCTCCAACATGACCCTGAACCCGCAGCCGCTGCACATCGACGCGCATTTCTGCGCGACCGAAACCGAGTGGGGGCGTCCCCTGATGAATTCGCTCTTCACGCTGGGGCTCATGATCGGAATTTCCGTGAATGACACAACTCTTGGCACGACCATCGCCAACCTCGGCATGAGCGACGTCGCCTTCCCCGCGCCCCTCTTCGAGGGCGACACAGTTCGCGCCGAGACGGAAGTGGTTTCGGTGCGCGCCTCGAAGTCGCGCCCCGACGCCGGGCTGGTCCAATTCCATCACCGCGCATACAAGCAGGACGGAACGCTGGTCGCCGAATGCCGCCGCACCGCCTTCATGCGCCGCCGCGGCCCCGAGATCCTCTCGGCCTGACGGCAAATGGACATGCGTTCGCTGCTCGTCGCCCCGGGCGACGACGAAGGAAGGCTCGCTGCGGCGCTGACGAGCGAAGCGGACGCCGTCGTGATCGATCTCGACATCATGGACAGCGCGAGAGCCGCCGCGCGCGCGACCGCCGCGCGAATCCTCAAGGCGGCGGCGCCTCGAGAGAAACAGCCAGCGCTTATGGCGAGGATCAGCCCGCTCGACAGCGGCGAGACCGACGCCGATCTCGACGCAGTCATGGCTTACGCGCCTTTCGCGATCCTCCTGCCAAAATGCCGGGGCGCCGCATGCATCCAGCGGCTCTCGACCAAGCTCGCGGTGCGGGAGGCTTCCTGCGGCCTTAAGGACGGCGCGACGCGCATCGTCGCGGTCGCCGATTCGGCGCGGGGCTTGCTGGCGCTCTGCTCTCTGCCCGGGGCGAGCGCGCGCCTCGCCGGCCTCGCCTGGGATGCCGAGGCCATCTGCGCCGATCTTGGGGCGGACCGGGCGCGCGACGGCGCCGGCGTTTATGCAGGACCGCTGCGACTTGCGCGCGACATGTCATTGATCGCCGCGGCGGCGGCCAGCGTCGTCGCGATCGACACGACCTTCGCTGGCATACCCGACCTTGAGGGGCTGCGCGCGGAAGCGCTCGCCGCGCGGCGCGACGGCTTCGCCGCCAAGCTCGCGATCGACCCGGCCCAGGCGAAAATCATCAATGCCGCGTTCGCCGCCGCAGCGGAGACAGGGTGAGCCGTCGCCGGAGGTTTATTGCACCGCCGCCTTGCGCGCGTCGATCTCGGCCATCCACTCCTCAGCCGTCTTGGTCGGCGTGCACATCACCTTCATGTACAGGTTGTCCCCCTGCACGAGATCGGTGCGCGCCATCATCATCTGCGCATTCAATGAGCACATGACTACATTATCGACTTGAGGCCCCCGCACAACGTCGATCGCAGTTTTCGGCTGGCAGTCGGCGTGCGACAGTGCAGTCGAGCAGATCAGAACCACAATAGCGTATCCGGACATGAAAGCCCCCCTTTAGTCGGCCCTTAGAGTTATTCGTCTCGTTCTCACAATGATGCTACACTCGTAATCCCAGGCTTGGTTACAGAACGCCTGATTTACGCTCCATACTCTGGACAGAACAATCTGCCCCCAAGGCCCGGCGCCTTTGTCACGCCTTCGAATCACCCCGCATATGCAACTCTAAATTGTATCATGGCGCCGAGACGCCGGCTACGATCCCGTTCGTACCACCTCCTAGGATTGTATCTATTGACTGCGCTCGCGGCCGTTGCTTTTCGAGCGACGTGGAACGTTGGTCGGTCCGGGTCCGCCGAACCGCGCCGAGCGCGCCCCGATTTTCACGCAAGAGTCGTGCCAGGTCTCCCCTTGGCATGACCTCCGAACCCGCGCGTCTACAAAAGCGCGGCGTGTTCGGATCGCCGCCATCAATCCTTAAGCCCTGGGCTCTAGCCTTTCGGGAAACGGCTCCCGTCACTTCGGCCGGGGTCCGAGAGCCCATGAAGACCCCTCCGATGACGCTCGCCGAGACGCTCATTTCGCCACTGCGGCCGGTCGCCGCGACTTTCCTGAACCCGGCGTCGATCTGCTCGCTCTACTCGCTCTCCGTCACGGTTCTCTTCGCCTTCGCCTGGCTCGCCTACGCCCGCATGCGGCGCGGTCGGCCGGTGAGGATGAAGACGCTCGCGCGGGCGGTCTTCTCGCGCCGCGTCCTCACCCACCGCTCCACGCTCGCCGATCTCGCCTATTGCGTCATGAGCCTCATAATGCTCGGCGCGGTCATCGGCTGGGCGGTCGTCTCGACCTCATGGATCAACGACGTCGTCGTCGGTTTCCTCACGCGCCACTTGGGCGAGCGCAGCCCCGAGGCGTCCGGCTTCGCGCTCATGGGTGCGCGCACGCTCGCGCTCTTTCTCGCTTACGACCTCGGGTTCTTCGTCGACCACACGCTGAAGCACCGCATTCCCGCATTGTGGGAACTGCACAAGACGCACCACTCGGCCGAGGTGCTGACGCCGCTCGTCAACTTCCGCGTCCATCCGCTGGATTCGCTCATTCTCGCGAATACGCTCGCGCTCTTCATCGGCGTCATCGGCGGCGCCGCGACCTATGCGCTCGGGAGACGGACGACATCGTTCCTCCTCTTCGACGACAACGTCCTCATGATTTTCTACATCTATCTGACGGCGCAGCTCCAGCATACGCAGATCTGGATTCCATTCACGGGCGCCTGGGGCCGCCTTTTCATGAGCCCCGCGCACCACCAGTTGCATCACTCGGCCGACCCGAAGCATTTCAACTGCAACATGGGAGCGAGCCTCGCGCTGTGGGACTGGATCGCGGGGAGCCTGTTCATGCCCCCCGCGCGGTCGCCCAGACTCAAATACGGCGCCTCGGGCTTCGCGCATGACCCGCATGGGGTGATGGAACTCGTGATCGAACCGGCGATTAAATCGGCTGGCGCGCTCGCGCGAGCGCCGGCTCTCATCGCCGCGAAAGCACGGGTCCAGGTCGTCGGCGCGGGGAACCGATCCGAGAACGTCGGCTCCTGAAGCCGTGCTTGGCTGAACCAAGCGGCGAGGCGCGGGCCTACTCCGCCGGGACTGCAGCGTCCCGCGCCGCCAGCGCCTCCGGCCGAGCCGCCGGCCCCGCGCGCTTTGGGCGCTTCTTCGTCTGGCCGGCCGAACAGCCGGCTGAAGAGGCGCCACGAGATCCGGCCGACGTCGTCCATCGTAAAGACGGCCGGCACGAAGACGAGCGAGAGCAGCGTCGACATGACGAGGCCGCCGATGACCGCGATCGCCATCGGCGAGCGGAAGCCGCCGCCGTCGCCGAGGCCGAGAGCCGAAGGGAACATGCCGGCCGCCATCGCGATCGTCGTCATCACGATCGGCCTTGCGCGCTTGCGACCCGCCTCGACGAGCGCATCGAGGCGCGGCGTTCCGCGACCGACCTCCTCGACCGCGAAGTCGACCAGCATGATGGCGTTCTTGGTGACGATGCCCATCAGCATCAGGATGCCGATGACGACCGGCATCGACAGAGCCTTGTGGGTGATAAGGAGCGCGATGATCGCCCCGCCGATCGAGAGCGGCAGTGAGACCAGAATGGTGATCGGCTGCAGGAAGCTGCCGAACAAGAGCACGAGCAGCCCGTAGACGATCATGAGACCCGCGCCCATCGCCGCCGCGAAGGAGGCGAAGACCTCGCTCATCACCTCGACGTCGCCCGTCTCGCGGATCTCGACGCCTGGCGGCAGGTTTCTGGCCGTCGGCAGATCATGAATCGCCTTGACCGCATCGCCGAGCGCCGTGTCGCCTTGCAGATCCCCCTCGATCGTCACGCGCCGCGTGCGGTCGTAGCGGTTGATCGCGGTCGGCCCGTGGCTGATCGAGAAGTCCGCCACCACCGCGAGCGGCGTCGAGCCTCCGCCCGCGGTCGGCACGCGCAAGTCCTGCAGGAGCCCCATGCGCGAGCGCGCGCCCTCGTCGAGCTGGACGCGGATCGGAATCAGACGGTCGCCGGCGTTGAACTTGGCGAGATTGGCGTCGATGTCGCCGAGCGTCGCGACGCGGATCGTCTCGCTGAGCGCCTCGGTGGAGACGCCGAGATCGGCCGCGACCTGCCGCTTCGGCTCGATCCGAAGTTCCGGCCGCTCGAGCTCAGCGGTCGACATCGGATTCTCGATGATCGGGATCGAGCGCATCTCGCTCGCGATCTGGTTCGCAGTGTCGTTGATGACGTCGATGTCGGGACCGGCGACGATGAGCTGGATGTCGCGCTGGCCGTTGTCCTTCATGAACCAGAAGCGGATGTCGGGCTGATCGGCGATCGTCGCGGCGATCCGCGTCTGCAACTCCTTTTGCGTCGCCTTGCGTTCGGACCTGTGGACGAAATTGATGACGAAGGTCGCCTTGCGAGGCTCGGCGCTTCCGCCGAGGATCTGCCCACCGAAAATGAGCGCCGACCGCACCTCCGGCATGGCGCGCAACTTCTCCGAGATCGCGCGCGTCGCGCGGTCGGTGTCATCGAGCCGCGAGCCTGGCGGGAGTTCGACCGCGAGCAGGACGCGTCCGACGTCGTCGGCCGGGATGAACCCTGAGGGCAGGAGCCGCGTCGACCAGAGCGAGGCGGCGAAGATGAGCGCGCCGATGAAGAGCGTGATCCAACGGTGGCGGACGGACGCGCGCACGAGCCGCGTGTAGCCCTGCATGACCGCCCCGTCGACATGGGTCTCGTCGCGCGGCGCGCGCGGGAAATAGGCGGCGATCACCGGCGTGACGAAGCGGGCGACGAAGAGCGAGAACATGACGGCGATCGCGACCGTCAGGCCGAACTGGCGGAAATATTGGCCCGCGATGCCGCCCATGAAGCTGACCGGCGAGAAAATCGCCGCGATCGACAGCGATATGGCGATGACCGCGAGGCCGATCTCGTCCGCCGCCTCGAGCGAGGCGCGCCAGGCGGACTTGCCCATGCGCATATGACGCACGATGTTCTCGATCTCGACGATTGCGTCGTCGACGAGAATGCCCGTGACCAGCGTGATCGCGAGCAGGCTGACGAGATTGAGCGAGAAGCCGATCGCGTCCATCGCCCAGAATGTCGGGATGACGGAGAGCGGAAGCGCAACCGCGGTGACGATGGTCGCGCGTAGGTCGCGCAGGAAGACGAACACGACGACGACCGCCAGCAGCGCGCCCTCGATCAGGGTCTCCATGGTCGAGTGATAATTGCCGAGCTCGTTGTCGACCTGCGTATCGACCTTGGTGAAGGTCACTTCGGGATGGTCCGCCCGGATCCTCGCAAGCCGCTTCGCGATCGCCTGATCGACAGTCACGTCGCTCGCGCCCTTGGCGCGCGTGACCGCGAAGGCGACGATCGGCTGGTCGAAGAGCCGCGTGAAGGTGCGCGGCTCCGCCGCCCCGTCGACGACCGTCCCGAGTTCGTCGAGCCTTACCTTGCGTCCGCCCGGCAGGGCGATCGGCAGCGCGGCCAGATCGGCGACGCGGCGCGCGCCGGCGAGCGTGCGGATCGCCTGCTCCTGGCCCGCGATTTCGCCGCGCCCGCCGCCGACGTCGACGTTGTCGGCGCGCACCTGCTCGTTGACGGCGGCGGCGGTGACGCCGAGCGCGAGCAGCTTCTCGGGATCGAGCGAGACGCGGATCTCGCGGTCGACGCCGCCGAAGCGCGTGACGTCGCCTACGCCGCGGATGCTCTGCAATTCGCGCGCGACGGAGTCGTCGATGAACCAGGACAATTGCTCGACCGACATGCCCGGCGCCGAAGCGGCGTAGGTGACGATCGGCAGGCCCTCGACGTCGACGCGGCTCACGACCGGCTCGTCGATGGTCCGCGGCAGGTCGCTGCGGATCTTGGAGATCTGGTCCTTCACGTCGTTGAGCGCGCGGTCGATGTCGACCGAGCCGACGTTGAACTGCACGATCGTCGAGGACGAGCCGTCGGTGACGGTCGAGGCGATATGCCAGACGCCGTTGACGCTCGCGACCGCGTCCTCTACCTTTTTTGTCACCTGCGATTCGAGTTCCGACGGCGCCGCGCCCGATTGCGTGATCAACACCCGCACGATCGGGATGTCGATGTTCGGGAAGCGGGTGATCGACATCGTGCGGAAGCTCACGAGGCCGAGGATGGTCAGGACGGCGAACGCCACCACCGCAGGAATCGGGCGGCGGATCGACCAGGCGGAGACGTTGAGGCGCATCGGCGAAGCTTTCCTAACCGCCAGCGGCGGTTGCTTCCGGCATCGCGCGCACGCGGTCGCCGGACCTCAGGAAGGCCGCGGCGCGCGCCACCACGCTTTCGCCCTCGGTCAGGCCGTCCTTGATCTCCACCTCATCGCCCTCGACGATGCCGGGGGTCACGCGCCGCTCCTCGACGCGCCCATCTTCCACCACGTAGAGGCGCGCCATATCGCCGTCGCGACGAAGCGAGGCGGCGGGCGCGCTCAAGCCGTCACGCCGCACGAGTTCGACTTCGCCCGAAGCGAAGGCGCCGATATGGGCGTGCGACACGTCATCGAGCGCGATGCGCACCTTGCCGGTGCGGCTCGCCTTGTCGACCTCCTCGGAAATGAGCCGCACGCGGCCGCGAACCGGGTCGGCGACGCCGGGCAGACAAATCGTCGCCGGCATGCCGTTGGCGAAGCGCGCCAGCGACTGTTCCGGCGCATCGGCCTCGAGATCGATCGCCCCATCGGCGATGATGCGGAACAAGGGCTCGCCGGCGCTTGACGCGGTCGCTCCGAGCTTGGCAGAGCGCCGGCTGACGAGCCCCGACCCAGGCGCCTTCACTTCCGTCCGGTCGATTCGCACGAGCAATTCCTGCCGCTCCGCGTCACGCGCCTTGCGGTCGGCCTCGGCGACGCTCAGCGCGTTGTTGGAGGCTGCGAGCTGCGCCTGCGCGGTCTTGAAGGCGATTTCGCGCTGCTCGATGGTGGATAAGGACATCACGCCGCCGGCGAGCTTCTCAGCGCGTACGTAATCGTCGCTCGTCCATTTCACCTGCGCTTGCGACTGGGCAATCACGCTGCGCGCCTGTTCGATCGCGGCGTCCGCGCGCTTGATGGCGGCGTCGTTCTCGGCGAGCAATGCGTCGAGCTGGGTCCGGTCCAGGCGGGCGAGCACCTGGCCGGCTTTCACCCAGTCGCCGTCCTCGGCGTCGAGCTCGACGATTGAAAGTCCGTCGATGCGCGCCGCAACCTGTGCCTCCTCGCGCGGAACGAGCGTCCCCGAAACGAACAGGCGCTCGACGAATTGGCGCCTCGCGACAGGCGCGACGCTGACGGCGGGCGGGGGCGGAGCGGGAGGCTGCTCGGCGGCCTCGGCGGCCCGGACGGCGCAGTCGAGGGCCCCGACCGGCAGGCCGAGCGCGCGCGCTCGCTCGACCGGAAGAGCGCAGGGCTGGAGCAGGGCATAGCCCCAGGCGCCGCAGACGATGGCGAAGAGGACGGCGACCGGCCTGACAATGCGGCTCATCGCGAAGGCTCCAGTCGGTTCGGGGCGAAGGCGCCCTGGCACAAGGATTTGAACAGGGCGAACGCCTGCGCGGCTTCCGCTTCGGCGTCGAAGTCGGGCTCGAGCGCCAGCCGTTTCAGCAGGCCGCCGACATAGGTGAAGATAAAGCGGGCGACGAACGCCGAATCGACCGACGGATCCGCCTCGCCGCGATCCTTGGCGACCGCGATCATGAGCTCGATCTGCTTCAGGACGTCGGCGTCGACCGAACGCGACATCGCCGCGACCGCGGAGTTTCGCTGGGCCTCCGCCCAAATCTCGACGATCAGCGTGGCCTTCTGCCGCGACCGCAGCGCGATATGCTCGCGCAAGCCCGCTTCGAAAGCCGCGAAAATGCTGTCCGAGTCTGCAATATGAGCGAAATTTGCGATGCGCTCCTGCTGATCGCGCGCGCAGATGCCCTCGACGATCGCCTCTTTCGAGGGAAACGTGCGGTAGAGGTTGCCGGCGCTCATCCCTGCGGCTTCCGCCACATGCTGCATGGTGGCGGCGTGGAAGCCGTGCGTCGCGAAGGCAAGCTCGGCCGCCGCAAGAATTCTCTCGCGGCGCTCAGCGTCCGAGGCGCGACGGGCGGGGGAATTGTTGGTCAGCGAGATGGTCGCACGGCCTTGAGAATGAACGTTCATTCTCATAGCGCCGCGAATGCGGTTTGATTGCGGCGCCATGCGAGAATCGGCGGCAGTTTACGGCCGGCTGTCGTGCGCCCTGATGAGGTGCGAAGATTCTCCTGTTCCGCGCACGCACTCCTTAAGGCTTCCGTGAAACGATCAACGTCAGCCTCGCCGATTGCTGCAAACCATCGACGGATCGATCCTCAATGAGAATCTCGGCCTACCGTTGCTGATGCGAGCGGACTCTGAACTGATGTCGCTCGCGACCTGCGTCGGCTGGGTGTCGCAATTCTGCTGCGGAGCAATACGTCATGACGAGTTGCATTGGAGGCATCGCAGGTCGGACGACAATATTCTCAGAACCGCGAGTTAGCGCGTGTTAACATTATCAGAAGCGCCGAAGAAGCGCGTGTTAACCGGCCGTCAATTCCACACTGTTCAAATCCGCCCACACGGCAGGCTTGCGATGATCTGCCATTTGGGTTGCAAAAAGGGTGTTGACACACGTAGTTCACCGGGTCCTTGATGAATCTGGGGAACATGGGCAGGGGCGTCGATGGACTGTTCGGCGGAAGTCGCCATTATCGGCGCGGGCCCGTACGGCTTGTCGCTAGCCGCTTACCTCTCGGCGGCGGGGGTCACGACGCGGATCTACGGGCGACCGATGGACAGTTGGCTCCGACACATGCCGAAGGGCATGTTGCTGAAATCCGACCCATTCGCCTCCAACCTCGCCGACCCCGGAGACTTCTACACTCTGGCCCGTTTTTGCGCCGAGCGGTCAATTCCGTACAGCGAATCGGAACCCGTGGCGCTCAGCACGTTTTGCGACTACGGCGTTGCGTTTCAGAAGCGCTGCGTTCCCGAGCTGCAGGAGGCCCACGTCGCCGCCGTTCGTCGTGACGCAGAGGGATTCGTCCTCGAACTCGAAAATGGCGACACGTCGCGCGCGCGGCGCGTGGTGGCCGCAATCGGGATTGGCCATTTCCGATCCATTCCTGACTGCTTGAACCGCGTCGGGAAGCCGTACGTCTCTCACAGCTTCGATCACCATGACCTTTCGCCGTTTGCAGGCGCGCGGGTCGCCGTCATCGGCAGGGCGCCTCGGCGATCGACCTAGCCGGCCTCCTCGCCGAGCAAGGCTGCGACGTCCACTTGGCGACGCGTCGCTCCAGCCTGAAGTTTTCCGGCGTGGCGCGCGGCGGGGGGCGACGCTCGCTGTGGAGCCGCATTCGCCATCCTTCGTCCGGTCTGGGACCGGGTTTGCGCTCCCGCTTCTGCACCGACGCGCCGCTCGTCTTCCACGCCTTGCCTCAACGCCTCCGGTTCGAGTTCGTGCGCCGGCATCTCGGTCCGTCGGCAGCCGGCGTCATGAAGGAGAAAGTGATCGGCCGCTTGCCGGTCCTCTATGATCGCGAGCTCGTCGGGGCCGAGGTCGAGAACGGGCAAGTCGCTCTCTCGCTCAAGCACAAAGACGGCCGGGCCGAACAGCTCTTGGTCGATCACGTGATCGCTGCGACCGGGTTCCAAACGGCGGTCGGCCGCCTCGATTTTCTGTCTTCCTCGCTGCAAGCGGAAATCGTGACATTCCGCGGCGCGCCGGTCCTGTCGGCCAGCTTCGAATCGTCGGCGCCCGGGCTTTACTTCATCGGTCCCGCAGCGGCGGTGAGCTTCGGCCCGATGATGCGCTTCACGTTCGGCGCGCGCTACGTCGCGCGACGGCTGACGCGCGCGCTTGCCAGGGCGCAGTCTGCGTCCGCAAAGACATCCGTGGTCCCGATGGCTCTTGGCGCCCCCGCGGAAGATCGGCCGCTGTGACCAAAGTCCTTGTGGCCGGCTCGCTGCTCTGGCCGAACGTTGCGCGCCTCTGTCGAGCCTTTCGCGACGTGGGCTTCGAAGTCAGCGTCGTCGCCCTCGCCGAGCATCCGGTGCATGAGACGCGCGCTCACGGCGGTTCATCCATTTACCTTCCCCGCGCGCCGGTCGAGAGCCTGAGACAGGCGATCGCGACGCATCAGCCCGACATCGTCATTCCATGCGACGACCGCATTGTCAGTCATCTGAGCCGTCTGCGCGCGTCTGGAGACGCCGACCTTGCGGGGTTGATCGAAACCTCGATCGGACTGGGTGCGGCGGAGGGCGTGGTGAGCCGGAGAGCGACGCTCGGCAAGATTCGGACGTTGCCCGACGTTAGAGTTCCGCGCACGGACGCGATCGCCAGCGTCGCCGGTCTCAGAGATTGGGCGCGACGAAACGGGCTGCCGGCCGTTCTGAAGCTTGACGGCAGTTGGGGCGGGCGGGACGTCATTCGGATCCGCCGCGAATCACAACTTGCGTCTGCATTTCTCAGCATGAGATTGCGTCAAAGCGCGCTGAGGGGCGTCAAGCGCTTCGTTTTCGAGCGGGACGTCGAGGCATTGAACGCTCCCCGCGGGAAGGCCGCCGTGACCGTCCAGGCCTATGTCCCTGGCCGGCCGGCGAATGTCGCGATTGCCTGCTGGAAGGGCGAACTCCTCGCCTGCATCGCGGTCGAGACGCTTCAGTCTGCGAGTCCCTTTGGTCGGTCGACCGTGGTCCGCGTCGTCGATGGCGAGGCGATGGTCGCCACGGCGCGCTCGGTCAGCGCCCACTTCCAGCTCTCGGGCATTCACGGTCTCGATTTCGTCATCGACGAGAGCGGGCGCCCGCACCTGATCGAGATCAACCCGCGCGCGACCCAGACCGCTCATCTTCCGCTGGGCGCCGGGCGCGATCTTCCCGCCGCGCTCATGGGCGCGCTGAGCGGCAACTCTGCCTGCCGGCCGGCGATCAACCGTCAGGAAATCGCGCTGTTTCCTCAGGAATGGCAGCGCGATCGCGCGAGTCCCTATCTATCGAGCGCGTTCCACGACCTTCCGTTGGACGATCCGGAGCTGGAGCGATGGTTCGGCTTCGATCGCGCGTACGACTGGCCTCGGCAGGCCGAGACTCCCCTCAAGACCGTCGGCTGAGTCGCGGTCCGTCCCAATAACAATCCGAACCTGTATTGGCGCCTGAGCGGCGTCGGAGGCGGGCCCATGCGCCGGATTTGGATTTCCTTGTATTTTCTTGTATTTTCTTGGATTGTCTTGGATTTCCTTACCCACGGGGGTTGGAAAAGCTTGGATTTCCTTGGATTCTCTCGTCCGAATCGAGCCTTTTCAATGGGTTACAAGGGATTTCCGCAAAAAAAAATTTCTAGTCCCGTCCTCGTCCTCGAGGCCGCGCGGCGCCGCTTCGCCGTGGGACGAGACTGCTCGAACCTGGGTGAGGAGAAGCCATTTTGCGGTCATGCAGAAACCCTAGCACGCCTTTCGGCTTTTCGGAAGCAAATGTTGGGGGCTTATAGCGTTATGTGTTGGCAGGGTGGTCGTAGCGGTCAAAGTCCGAACGGGAATGTCGCGAAAGGGCGGGAAGCGCCCCTACAATTCGTCGCCAGTGGAACGCCCGCAATCGACGTTGGGACTAAACCGCTCGCGCGGTAGCTGCGGCGAGGGCAGCGCGGGAAGCTGGGTCGGACGAGGCCAGGACTGTCTCAGAATCATGGGGTTCAACCCCATGGGGGACAGGAGCTTTCGCGATGTCCGACAAGCCCATCAACCCGCTGCGTCAGCGCATGATCGACGACATGACGGCGCGTCGGTTCAAGGAGAAGGTGCAGAAGGACTACGTCCGGCACGTCAGGACCTTTACGGCCTTCCTGGGCCGGTCGCCCGATACGGCGACGAAGGAGGACCTTCGCCGCTTTCAGTTGCATCTGGCGCAGCAGCAGATCAGCCCAGGTTCGATCAACGCCGCCGTCACCGCGCTTCGGTTCTTCTTCACCGTGACGCTCGAACGGCCAGACCTCGTTCGTCCTCTGACGATCGTGAACAAGCCGCGCAGGGCGCCGGTCGTGCTCAGCCAGGAAGAGGTCGCGCTCCTGCTCGAAGCCGCGCCGGGCCTGAAGTACAAGGCCGCGCTCAGCGTCGCCTACGGCGCGGGCCTGCGCGTGTCCGAGGTCGCGCACCTGAAGGTGTCCGACATCGACAGCCAGCGCATGACGCTTCGGGTCGAGCAGGGCAAAGGGCAGCGGGACCGTTATGTGATGCTGTCGCCGCAACTGCTCGAACTGTTGCGCGCATGGTGGAAGGCGGCGCGGCCGCGGGCCTGGCTGTTCCCCGGCCAAAACCCGGTCAACCCGATCACCGCCCGTCAGCTCAATCGCGCCGTCACCGCCGCCAAGACCCTGGCGGGGATATCCAAGCGCGTGTCGCCGCATACGCTGCGGCACAGCTTCGCCACCCATCTGCTCGAGCAGGACGTCGATATTCGCGTGATCCAGGTGTTGCTCGGCCACGCCAAGCTCGAGACGACCGCGCTCTACACCCAGGTCGCGGTCAACACGATCCGCGACGTCAAGAGCCCGCTCGAGCGGCTCGGCGTCAACCTGGCGAAGCGAAAGCCGGCCGACTGACCGCGGCCGCATGGCGCGGCCACCGGGTCACCACCTGGAGGTCGCCGACGTCTTTCGCGCCCACGGGGCGGCCTGGCGAATGGCCAACGCCGGTCACGTGAGCCTCGACCAGTTGAAGGTCATGTCGGCGATCGAGACCTGTCGCACAGCCGCGCTCGGCGGACACGTCGAGCGCTGCGAGGACTGTGCGCACGAACGGATCTCCTACAATTCCTGCCGCAATCGCCACTGCCCGAAGTGCCAGGCGGCCGCGGCGAGGGAATGGCTCGAAGACCGCGAGGCCGAACTCCTGCCTGTTCCCTATTACCACGTCGTCTTCACCCTGCCGGCGTCGATCGGCGCCGTCGCGTTCCAGAACAAGTCCCCCGTCTACGACCTCCTGTTCAGGACCGCCGCCCAGACGCTGACCACGATCGCGGCCGACCCGAAGCATCTGGGCGCGCGCATCGGCCTGACCGCCGTACTGCACACCTGGGGCTCGGCGCTGACCCACCATCCGCACGTCCACGTCATCGTTCCCGGCGGCGGCCTGTCGCTGGACGGATCGCGCTGGATCGCCTGCAAGCCCGGCTTCTTCCTGCCCGTGCGGATGCTGTCGCGTCTCTTCCGCCGGCTCTTCCTCGAAGGGCTCGCAGCCCTGCATGCGGCCGGACGCCTCGTCTTCCTCGGCGACCTCGCGCGGCTCGCCGACAAAGCCGCCTTCGACGCCGTCCTCGCGCCGCTGCGCCGATCGGAATGGATCGTCTATGCCAAGAGGCCGTTCGCCGGGCCGAAGGCCGTGCTCGCCTATCTCGCCCGCTACACCCACCGCGTCGCGATCTCGAACTCCAGGCTCATGGAGCTGGACGACAAGGGCGTCACATTCAAGTGGAAGGACTATCGGGTCGAAGGCCGCGACCGGTTCAAGACCATGACGCTCGCGGCCCACGAGTTCATCCGCCGCTTTCTCCTGCACGTGCTGCCGAGCGGCTTCCACCGCATCCGACATATGTGGACGGCCTCTTGGCAAGTGGTTTTCGACGCTCTGATCGCTTTGGTCGGCTGCGGTCATATGTCCGGCCTGTTGGTGCGGTATAGGACCGCTGGCCCTGATGATATTCGACAGTCCTGGTCCCTATCACTACGGCGAGCTCGGGGCTCGTGGCGGATGTCAGGGTGTCCTGGGCTTTCGTTGCGACCGTGTCGTTCATCACGTCGTTGCGCTTGCCAATCTCTTCGAAACTGAAACGTCTATCTTGGAGAGCTCTTTGTCGTCAGGCCTTCGTGTAAAGTTCGGTTCGGAAGGCTTCGCCGGTCGACATCATCGCCCAGGCGATTCTGGCCAGCTTGTTGGCCAGGGCGACGGCGACGACGCGCTCGGGCTTCCTGGCCCTCATGGCGACGATCCATTCGGCCAGGGCGCCTTTGTATTTATGGGCCACGCGCAAAACCGACGTGCATCCCACGACCAGCATCTTGCGCAAATACCGGTTACCCTTTTTGGTGATAGCGCCGAGCTTGTCCTTGCCGCCGCTCGAGTGCTGGCTCGGAGTAATGCCCAGAGACGCGCTGAAATCGCTTCCCGACCTGAAGACGCTGGGATCGGGATTGAAAGCGACCATCGCTGATGCGATCAGCGGGCCGAAGGCGGGGATCTCGTCCAGCAACCGGCTCGTTTGGTTCTTGCCGCTCGCCCGGGCGATCGTCTTCTCCAGATCGTCGATCTTTTCGTCGAGGCCGTCGCTGTGCGAAGCCAGCATCGCGGTTGCTTGCTTGGCCTCTTCGGGAAGGGTCTCGTCGGCTTGCGCGAGCGCCAACAATTCCTTGACCCGGTGGATGCCCTTGGGCGCGATCAAGCCGAACTCCGAGAGATGACCGCGCAGCGCATTGACGGTCATGGTTCGCTGCTTGACCAGCAATTCCCGAGTCTTGTGCAGCATCAGCACGGCTTGCTGATCCGCGCTCTTGATCGGCACGAACCGCATCTCGGGCCGCGACATGGCCTCGCAGATCGCAGCCGCGTCGTTCGCATCGTTCTTGCCGCGCTTGACGTAGGGTTTCGTGTAAGCAGGAGGAATCAAGACCACTTCGTGCCCCAACGCCCGGATCTCCCGCGCCCAGTAATGGGACGATCCACAAGCCTCCATCCCGACGCGGCAGGGCGCCGCTTGGGCGAAGAAAGCAAGCACCTTACCTCGGCTCAATTTGCGCGTAACCGCAGGCGCACCCTCGCGCTCGATTGCATGCACCTGGAAAAAGTTCTTCGCCAGGTCGATCCCAATCCTGATAAAGGTCTTCATGGACGGCTTCCCTATCCGCGACCTGCACCGGTCACGCCTTGGCACTTGATGCCGTTCGGGTGAGGCCGTCCACATCATCACTACGGCCTCTTCGCCGGCGCGGTCCGAGCCAGCAACATCGAGCGCGTCCGCCAGGCGCTCGCCGCGCCCGAGGCTGCACCCGAGGGCTCGCACGCCGAGACCGACGGCCAGGCCGAAGCCGTTTCGCCGGCGCGGCGCTGCCCCTGCTGCGGCGGCCGGATGATCATTGTCGAGACGTTCGAAGGGCCGCGCCCCGCGCGATCGCCTTCCCCAAGCCGGATCAGGATCGACACGTCATGACCGACGCCGCGCGTCCCGCCTCGCAGCGCCGCTTCCCCTCGCCTCCAGCCGCACGCCGGAGCAGGAACGCGACGTCCTCCCGACGTCCGCACAGGCTCTCCAGCCGCCGAGCCCATCCCCGTCGCCCTCATCCGCGCCCGACAAGAAGCCCGTCGTCTCGGCTCCCGACGATGAAACCGACCGCCTTCCGCCACCGCCCCCAAATCGGCGATCCGACCGCGATCCTCAAATCCCCATAGGCCGCGCTCGGTCAAACAGCGCCCTTCCTCCCCGCGGTTTCCTCCTTACGAGGCTTTCAAACGCCGGCCCCCGCGTCTCGCACGACCGTCCGAAAGGGCCGGCGTCTGAAACCCTTCAGAAGGCGGTCAGTGGCGATCTCTCGGGGCCGGGCTTTACCTGATCAATTCCCGGATCAAGTCTAGGATCAAGTCCGGAGACGGCCATGGCGAAAAACCGAAGGGAATGCGCGACCCACAGCCAACGCTGTAAGCACCAAATGTTGCCGTCAAGCCCCGAATAGGAGCCCTGATGAACCCTTTTGAGGCTTGAAATGCCCTGGCCGACGCCTAATCTTCTTGGTCAAGGCGTTAGGCGAATCGATCCCGCGCCGAGAGGAACGCGACACTGACACTCTCGCCTCACCCGGATGCGGCGCGCAAGGCGCGCGAACCGATCCATGGCTTAACCGCCGATTTTCTTTCGCAAATCATCGTTAACGGTCTTGAGGACGCCAAGGCGGAGGATATCGTCTCGATCGAGCTTGCAGGCAAAACGACGCTTGCCGATCGAATGATCATCGCCTCCGGGCGCTCGAGCACCCATGTCGGCGCGATCGCCGACCGGGTCATCAAGGCTTGCCGCGACGCCGGCTTCGCGTCGCCGAGAGTCGAGGGCCTGCCCCTTTGCGACTGGGTCCTGCTCGACGCGCGCGACGCGATCGTCCACATCTTCCGTCCCGACGTCCGCCAGTTCTACAATCTCGAGAAGATGTGGAGCGCCGACCGTCCCGGAGAGGCGTCCAAAGGCTGAGCAGACCGCCGAGGGATGCGCATCGCGCTCATCTGCGTCGGACGGCTCAAGGCCGGACCAGAGCGGGAACTCTTCGAGCGCTATTTCAAGCGGCTGGCTGAGCGCGCGCGCGCCATCGGCATCGCCGGCGTCGATCTGCGCGAAATCGGCGAATCCCCTGCGCGACGCGCCGAAGACCGGCGCGGCGATGAAGCTGCTGCAATTCTCGCCGCCGTTCCCGCAGGCGCCGTCGTCGTGGCGCTGGACGAACGCGGATCGTTTTTGACCAGCGAGGACTGGGCCGCCGACATCGGGCGGGCGCGCGACGCGTCGCGTCCGGTCTACGCCGTCGTCCTCGGCGGGCCTGACGGCCTTGAGCCTTCGCTGCGCGAGAAGGCCGACCGCGTCATCGGCTTCGGGGCGATGACCTGGCCGCACCAGCTTGTGCGTGTGATGGCGAGCGAACAGCTCTATCGCTCGGTTTCCATTCTTTCCGGCCATCCTTACCATCGCTCTTGACCGCCGTGATATTGGCCAGATTTGATGATTTGGGACGCGCGATGTTTGTCAGGAGAGGCGTGGGAATGCGATTCGGGCTCGGCGCCGCCGCGCTCGGCGCGGCTTTCGCCTGGCCGATGGACGCGCTGGCCGACCCCGCCGTTCCGACGGCTCCGCCGTCCGAGCAGCAGCGCTCCGAAAAAGAGACGGAGCTGCGCGGCGTGGAAGACACCATTCGCGCGGCGGACGAGCAGCGTCGCGCGATCGAGTCGGAAATCGAATCCATTCGCGCGGATCGGGCGCGTCTTTCCGCAGCGCTCATTGAGACGACCGGCAAGGTGCAGGACGCCGAGCGCGGAGTTTCGTCGGCCAACGAGAAACTGGTCAGTCTCAACGCCGAGGCGGCCGAGATCGATCGTTCGCTCGAGAAGCGGCGCGCGGCAATCGTCGAGGTGCTGGCGGCGGTCGAGCGCATGGGCGTCCACCCGCCTCCGGCGATTCTCGTCCGGGCCCATGATATGGCCGAGGCTGTGCGCGCGGCCTCGCTGCTTAAAGAGACGATCGCCGGCCTCAAGGTGGAGACCGAAGCCCTTTCTCACGACGTCGATTCCCTGGCCAAGACTCGGACCTCGATCGCCCGCGAGCGGGATGAGCTGACCCAAAGGCGCGCTTCACTAGAAATTGATCGAACTCGACTTGCCGCGCTTGTCGACGCGCGTCAGAAGTCGCTTTCCTCTGCGGAGGACGCGCTGGGCTTTCAGCAGCAACGCGCGGATGAGCTCGCGCGACAGGCAAGCTCGCTCAAGGATCTGATTGCAAAACTCGACGCCGAGGAAAACCGCCGCAAGGCGGAGGCCGCCCAGGCTGCCCGCGACATCGAGGCGAAGGCCGGAGCCGCTCAGGGCGGAGCGCCCGTGCGCCTCAAGCCGGAGGTCGCCTTCGCCGACCTCAAGGGACGCATGCCGCTTCCCGTCGCAGGAACGATCCTAAAACGCTTCGGCGCTCCCGACGCGTTCGGGGGAACGGAACATGGCGTTTCGGTCGAGACTCTCGCCGGCGCGGCGGTTTCGGCGCCCGCGGACGGCTCAATCCTGTTTTCCGGGCCGTATCGGTCCTATGGTCAACTCTTGATCATCAACGCGGGCGGGGGCTACTATATCTTGCTTGCGGGGATGGATCGTATCAACGTAGTGCCCGGTGAGTTCGTTTTGACTGGAGAGCCCGTCGGGGTTATGGGCGACGGGTCTGTCCGGATGGCGGCGGCCGCCGCAGTTGGCGCCGCTCAGCCCGTTCTCTATATCGAATTGCGTAAGGACGGAACGGCGATCGATCCGGGGCCGTGGTGGGCAAAGGCAGACATGGAAAAGGCGCGCGGATGAATCGGAAAGCAGGATACCTGGGTCTGGGAGTCGTTCTGGGAGCCGCAGCGACGGTCGCTGCGCCGCAAGCGCTTCTTTATGTCAGCCCATCGGCCTATGCGGCGGCGGCCGACACCTACCGCCAGCTCAATCTGTTCGGCGATGTGTTCGACAAGATCCGCAACGATTATGTCGAAAAGCCCGACGAGGCGAAGCTCATCGAAGCAGCCATCAACGGCATGCTCGCCTCGCTCGACCCGCACTCGAGCTACATGGACGCGAAAGCCTTCAAGGACATGCAGGTCCAGACTAAGGGCGAGTTTGGCGGACTTGGCATCGAGGTGACGCAGGAGGACGGCATCATCAAGGTCGTCACCCCGATCGACGACACGCCTGCGGCCAAGGCCGGCATCCTGTCCGGCGATATCATCACGGCGATTGACGACACGCCGACGCAGGGGCTCACCCTCGACCAGGCGGTCGAGAAAATGCGCGGCGCGATCAATTCGCCGGTCAAGCTGAAGGTCGTGCGCGGGCCCAAGAAAGATGTGAAGGACTTCACCATCGTCCGCGACCTGATCAGAGTGCAGTCCGTGCGATCGCGTGTCGAGGACGGCGATATCGGCTACATCCGCATCACGCAGTTTACCGAACAGACGGCGGACGGATTGAAGGCCGCCATGGAGAAGCTGCACGGCGAGATCCCCGCCGACAAGTTCAAGGGCTACATTCTTGACCTGCGCAACAATCCCGGCGGGCTGCTCGATCAGTCGATCGATGTCGTCAATTCTTTCGTCGACAAGGGCGAGATCGTATCGACCCGCGGACGCACGCCCGACGAAACCCAGCGATTTGACGCGAAGCCCGGCGGCGATCTGTCTGGCGGCAAGCCGCTCGTCGTCCTGATCAACGGCGGCTCGGCGTCGGCGTCGGAGATCGTTTCCGGCGCGCTGCAGGACCACAAGCGCGCGACGCTCATCGGCACGCGCTCTTTCGGTAAAGGCTCGGTGCAGACCATTATGCCGCTCGGCCAGGAGGGCGCGTTGCGGCTGACGACCGCGCGCTACTACACGCCGTCGGGCCGGTCCATCCAGGCCAAGGGCATCGAGCCGGACTTCAAGGTCCTCGAGGACGTGCCCGACGATCTCAAGGGCAAGGACGACATGAAGGGCGAGGCTTCGCTCAAAGGTCACCTCGCCAACGGCAGTGAGGATACGTCGGCCTCGCAGGCTTATGTTCCGCCGGACGAGAAGAACGACAAGCAACTGACGGCCGCCGTCGACTTCCTGGAGCACGGGATCAAGCCCGCCGAGACGACCTCGGCGAAGGCGGACGTCGCGCCGAAGCCGGAGGCGGCGAAGGACGCGGCCAAGTCCGACAGCCCTGCGCCGGCCGCTCCCCCGTCCGACGCCGGCGCCAAGCCCAATTGATCAGCCCGAACCGACTTCAAGGAACGAGCGATTCGATGAAGAAAGGTTTCTCCTACCTCGCGGTCGGGGTCATGGCGGGCGTAGCGCTCGCGGGCGCCTCCCAGGGCGCCATGCACGCGGCCGCAGCGAGCGCCAACGACCGGCTGGCGCTCTTCGCGGACATCTTCAACAAGGTGCGCGACAATTACGCCGAGAAGCCCGACGACGACAAAATGATCAAGGGCGCGATCGACGGCATGCTCGCCTCGCTTGATCCGCATTCGACCTATTTCGACGCCAAGGCGCTGCAGGATTTCCAGACCAGCATGAAGGGCGAGGAATTCGGCGGTCTTGGGCTCGAGGTCATGATGGAGGATGGGCTCGTCAAGGTCGTGAGCCCGATCGACGACACTCCGGCCGCGCGCGCCGGCCTCATGTCCGGCGATCTCGTCACCCGGATCGACGACACGCCGGTCAAGGGCCTCAGCCTCAAGGAGGCCGTCGACAAGATGCGCGGACCGGCCAAGTCGACCGTGAGGCTGACGATCGAGCGCGGCGCGCACAAGGACCTCAAGGAATATACGATCGTCCGTGAAATCATCCACGTGCAGTCGGTCCGCGCGCACGTCGAGGGCGGGGACATCGGCTACATCCGGGTCACCCAGTTCAATCAGGAAGCCTACGACGGGGTGCGCAAGGCCTTCGACCATTTCCGCGCCGACCCCGGCTCGTCGAAGCTCAAGGGCTATATCCTCGACCTGCGCAACAATCCCGGCGGCCTTTTGAACCAGGCGGTCGAAATCACGAATTCGTTCGTCGACAACGGCGAGATCGTCTCGACGCGCGGCCGCAACGCCGATCAGGAGCAGCGCTACACGGCGCGCCCCGGCGTCAATCTTTCGCAGGGCAAGCCGCTCGTCGTCCTGATCAACGGCGGCTCGGCCTCGGCCTCGGAAATCGTGTCCGGCGCGCTGCAGGACCTGAAGCGGGGCACGCTGATCGGCACGCGCTCGTTCGGCAAGGGCTCGGTGCAAACGATCCTGCCGCTCGGCGACAATGGCGCGCTCAAATTGACGACGGCGCGATACTACACGCCGTCCGGCCGCTCGATCCAGGCGAGGGGGATCGAGCCCGACATCGTCGTGCTCGAGAACATTCCCGACGACCTCAAGGGCAAGGTGTCGAGCCTCGGCGAGGCCTCCCTGACCGGCCACCTCAAGAACGGGACCGAGGAGGAGAAGGGCTCCGACGCCTACGTGCCCCCGGAAAAGGACAAGGACACGCAATTGCAGGCGGCGGTCCGTCTCCTGCACGGGGCCAAGCCCGACGAACTGAAGAGCGCGGCGCCGGCGACGGTCACGTCGGAATGAGACGACTATGGCTCGTCGGCTTCGCGCTGGCTGCGGCGGCGCCGGGGATCGCCGCCGCTGACGAGCCGACCGGCTGCGGAGGCTTCAAGTGGCCGCTCGATCATGAGCGCGCGGCGCTGCTCAGCGCAACAAAGCCGGCGGTCGCCAACGGCGGCGCCCTCGCTTATAACGTCGCCGCCACGCTGAAACTCGCGCCGCTGTCCGACGCCGGCCTGCCGCTCGCCCCCGAACGCGCGCCCAGGTTTCCGCAGTCCTACGCCGGGCATTTCATGCTTGCCGCGCCGGCGAAGCCGGGAATGTACAAAATCACCGTCGGCTCGGAGGCCTGGGTCGACGTCGTCGACAACGGCGCCTTCCTCCATCCGAGGGGGTTCTCGGGCGCGAAGGACTGCGAAGGCGCGCGCAAGAGCGTGAAGTTCGACCTGCCCGCCCGCCCGCTCGACGTCCAGGTGAGCGGAGTCCGCGACGCCGCGCTTTCGACCATCGTCACGCCGGCGGAGTAGGCGGTTCGGCCCTGAGGGTCGCCGACAACCTGGGTCTTCGGGTTTTCCCCGTCATGGCCGAGCTTGACCGGCCATCGACGAGAACACCGAGCTCTCCGAATAAGGTCTGAAACAGCGGAGAATACCAGTCCGGGTCGAGTCCCATTTTTCGTAGGCCGCGTTCAATTTGCGACAGCTGGGGTTAGCGAAAGGCGCGATTAACGATTACGGATTATGAATCGCACTGACCCGTTCTTGCTGGGTTCTGGACGAGCCCGCTGCCCGTTCTGCTCAACTCCTCCGACTTCACGAAACTTAAAGCCGCCTCATCGGGCGGCTTTTTTTGTCATTGCGGCGGCAGAGGCATCCGCGTTAGCGTTATTCTGCGGTAAACGCGCGGACTGGCCGCGCGCGCATTATAATTGCGTGGCGTCTTCCCGGATGCGCGAGTGGCCGCTTGGCTGCGCCGATACAGGACGGGGGTTAGCCTATGAGTCGCCAGTTCGAGGGATCGAAGCGGGGTTACGGCGGCGTCGCCCGCGCGCCGGCGACGGTGCCCTTCATCCATCGTCTCGCCGCGTCGCGCGCCTTCAGGGATCTGTTTGCCGAGGGGATGGCGCTGGTCGAAAAGGCCGCAGCCTATCTCGACGGCCCGGGACGTGCGGATTCCCGAGCCTTGTCGCGTCCGGCTGCGCTCGCCTACGCGACCGAGAGCATGCGGCTGACGACGCGACTGATGCAGGTCGCCTCATGGCTTCTCCTGCAGCGCGCCGTCAACGAGGGCGAACTGACGCCGAACCAGGCGCTCGCCGAGCGCCACCGCGTGAAACTTTCGCTTCAGGATCTCGCTTGTGCGCCCGATGTGTTCGAAAAATTGCCGTCGACGCTGCGCGACTTGAGCCGTCGTTCGCTGCGCTTGCAGGAGCGGGTGATCCACATGGACCAGAGCCTTGCTCTGGCGCGGGCGCCCGGGCTGTCGGGGCGCCGTTGCGAGGTCGCCTTGCAGCACGAACGCTTGCGCGCAGCCTTCTCGAATTAGCGGCGAACCGGAGGAAAACGAGGGTTGCTTCGCCCCCTGTTTGGCCGCATTGGTCGGCCAGATAGGCCAGTCCGAAATGCTTCGCCCCATGCCTCCGCCCAGTCCGCATTGCTCGATTTTCCTTGTGACGCCCAACCTCTCCCGGGCGGACGGCGCCGCTTTCGCGGCGCTTTTTCACGAGGCTTTCGCCGCAAGGCCGGTCGCCAGCGCCTTGGTGCGGCTGTCGCCGGGTTCGGAGGGCGAGGCGAAGGCGATCGTTTCGCCGCTTCTGAAGACTGCGGTTGCGGCCGACTGCGCCCTCATATTGGAGAACGACGCGCGGCTTGCCGCCCGGCTCGGCGCCGACGGCGTTCATGTCGCGGGCGCCGGCGAGGCGCTGGACGCAGCCCTCGAAAGTCTGAAGCCCGAGCGGATCGTCGGCGCGGGCGCGCTGCGCACGCGCGACGACGCGATGACGGCCGGCGAAAAGGGCGCGGACTACGTCATGTTCGGAGAACCATATGGCGGAAGGCCCGCGATGGCGCTCGAACTGCTCATCGAAAGGGTTGGCTGGTGGGCCGAGATTTTCGAAACGCCATGCGTCGCATATGCCGAATCGATCGAAGCGGCCGGCCAGCTGGCGCGGGCGGGCGCCGATTTCGTCGCGCTCGATGGAGCCATCTGGAGCGCGCCTTCGCCTGCGGACGCCGCGCGCAAAGTTCAGGCTCTGCTCTCGGAGGTTGCGGAGGAGCCGCGATGACGCGCCTCGCCCTCGCCGTCGTCTTCTTATGCGCGCTCGCAAGCGCTGCTTCGGCGCAATCGCCCCTCGCTCCCAGCGCTCCTCAACCGTTGGGCGGTCTCGCGGAGATCGGCGCCCCGGCGCAAGCGCCGCCTCCGCTGCCGCCGCGCGCGGATGGAAGGCCGCCCGACATCGCGTTCGGCGCCTATCAGCGCGGCGCCTTCATCACAGCGCTTGCAGAGGCCGAGCGCCGCATCGAGGACAACCCCAAGGACGCGGCGGCGATGACGCTGATCGGCGCCATCTATCACGACGGCGCCGCGGTTGGGCGCAACGACTTCGAGGCCTCGCGCTGGTACCGCCTCGCGAGCAACCTCGGCGATCCCGAGGCGGCCTACGAACTCGGCGCGCTGCTTCTCCAGGGGGCCAACGGCGTGCCGAAGGATATCGCTCAAGCGAAGGAGCAGTTCGAGCGCGCCGCGGCCAAGAATCAGCCCGCCGCGCTCTACAATCTCGGCGTCATGGCGCTCGACGCGAGCAACGGTCATAAGGCCGATTTCGCCAAGGCCGCCCAGTATTTCCTGCGCTCGGCGAACGCAGGCGACGATGACGGCGCCTATTCCTACGGGGTGATGCTGCGCGAAGGCAAAGGCATGCCGCAGGACATTACGGAGGGGGCCCATTGGCTCAAACGCGCCTCCGACGGCGGCATCGTCGCGGGCGAGGTCGAATATGCGATCATGCTGTTCAACGGCGAGGGCGTGCCGAAGGACGAAGCCGGCGCGGTGAAGATATTGCAGATCGCTGCGGCGAAGGGCAATCCGATCGCCCAGAACCGGATCGCGCATCTTTACGTCGCCGGCCGCGTTTTGAACCGCGACCTCGCCAAGGCGGCCGCCTGGAACGCCTTCGCCAAAGCCGGAGGGCTTACGGACGAGAGCCTCGACGTCGCCACCGCGAACCTGACGCAGGACGAGCGCAGGCGGTTCACCAAGATCGTCCACGAGCAGGCCGGTTTTTGACCCGGGCTCGGCCTCTCGCAGAGCAGGCGGTCCCGACGCCATGAACGACAGGGTCATTCGAAGGAGGCCAAGCGCATGACGACCGAACTTCACGCTCGCGTCGGTGAAGTCACCGAACGGATTGTCGAACGCAGCCGTCCGTCCCGCCAAGCCTATCTTGAGCGCATCGACGCGGCCGCCGCGAAATGCCCAGCCCGCAAGCGGCTCGGCTGCGCCAATTTCGCCCACGGCTTCGCCGCTTGTGGCGCGGGCGACAAGGAGGCTTTGCGCGACGGGTCGGGACCCAATCTCGCAATCGTCACCGCCTACAACGACATGTTGTCCGCCCATCAGCCCTACGCGCGCTTTCCCGATCTCATCAAGGCGGCCGCGCGCGCGGCCGGCGGCTCGGCCCAGGTCGCGGGCGGGGTTCCGGCCATGTGCGACGGCGTGACCCAGGGCGAAAGCGGCATGGAGCTCTCGCTCTTCTCGCGCGACGTGATCGCGCTCTCGACCGCCGTCGCCTTGTCGCACGCCATGTTCGATGCGGCCGTCTATCTCGGCATCTGCGACAAGATCGTGCCCGGCCTTCTCATCGGCGCACTCTCGTTCGGGCATCTGCCGGCGGTCTTCCTGCCCGCTGGGCCGATGCCGTCCGGCCTCCCCAACGAGGAAAAGTCGAAGATCCGCCAGCTCTACGCCGAGGGCAAGGCCACTCGCGCCGACCTGCTCGCGGCCGAGGCGCAAGCCTATCACGGGCCCGGCACCTGCACGTTCTACGGCACCGCCAACACCAACCAGATGATGATGGAGATCATGGGCCTGCACCTGCCGGGCGCGTCCTTCGTCAATCCGAACACGCCGCTGCGCGACGCCTTGACCATGCTCGGCGTCAAGCGGGCCTTGGAGATGACCGCGCTCGGCAACGAGTTCACGCCAATCGGCCACGTCATCGACGAAAGGGCGGTCGTCAACGGCGTCGTTGGGCTTCACGCGACCGGCGGCTCGACCAATCACACCATCCATCTGATCGCGATGGCCGCCGCCGCGGGTATTTCGCTCAGGTGGGAGGATTTCGCCGACCTTGCCGACGTAACCCCGCTCATGACCCGCATCTATCCGAACGGCAAGGCGGACGTGAACCATTTCCATGCGGCGGGCGGCATGGGCTTTCTCATCCGCGAACTGATCGGCGCCGGGCTTCTGCATGCCGACGCGCGCGCCGTCTGGGGCGAGCGGCTCGGCGACTACGCGGTCGAGCCTCGGCTCGCGGCCGACGGTTCGGTCGCCTGGGTCGCGGCGGCCGACAATTCAGGCGACGCTTCGGTCTTGCGCGGCGCGGCCGAACCGTTCCAGCCGACGGGGGGCCTGCGTGTTCTCGAGGGGCCGCTCGGAAGGGCCGTCATCAAGACCTCGGCGGTCGCGCCGGAGCGGCACGTGATCGAGGCGCCGGCGCGTGTGTTCCACAGCCAGGAAGAGCTGCATGCGGCCTTCCGCGCCGGCGAACTGAACCGTGACTTCGTCGCGGTCCTGCGCTTCCAGGGACCGAAGGCCATCGGCATGCCGGAGCTGCACAAGCTGATGCCTCCCTTGGGCGTTCTGCAGGACCGCGGGCACCGGGTCGCGCTCGTCACCGACGGCCGTCTCTCGGGTGCCTCCGGCAAGGTTCCCTCGGCGATCCATGTGACGCCCGAGGCCGCGGCGGGCGGCGCGATCGCCAAGATCCGCAACGGCGACGTGATCCGTCTCGACGCGCCCGCCGGCCGGCTCGAGGTCGAGGTCGCCGCCGACGTCTGGTCGCGCCGGACGCACGCGGAGGCCGACCTGTCGGCCTCCCATATCGGCGTGGGGCGCGAATTGTTCAGCGTTTTCCGCGGCGCGGTCGGCTCGGCCGACGAAGGCGCGGCGATTTTCCCGGCGGCATGACTTTGAGGAAGCCGACCAGATGTTGAGGCTTCCTTCACCATTGACGCGCGATATTGGCCTTGTTTGTCGCGTAACGAGGCTTGTGTCATGTCGTCCCGCTTCTGGCTCGCCGCCGCATTCGTGATCGCGTCCGGGTCGACGCCCGCGCGCGCAGGGACCGACGTGGTCGCGGTCACGCTCGACCAGGCCAAGGTCGAACGGCTTCCCCCGGCGCCGCGACGCTCATCATCGGCAACCCGATGATCGCCGACGTGACGATGCTGAAGAGCAGCGGGTCGATGGTCATCACCGGCAAGGGATACGGACAGACGAACCTGATCGCGATCGACCCCGACGGCGCAGTCCTCAAGGAGGTGCAACTGCGCGTCATTCCGGCTAAAACAGTTGTGGTCTTGCAGAACGGAACCTCGCGCATATCCTATTCCTGCAACCCCGAATGCATGCCGACGGTGCAGCTTGGCGACGATCCGAAGACCTTCGAGGAAACCGGCAACCAGATCTCGGCCCGCAACGGCTTCGCCGCGGGCGGCTCGGGCGGCGCGGGCGCGAAATAGCCTGAAAACGACGGCGGCGCCTTGCGCCGCCTGATTGTCGCCGAGCCGGTATCCCGCCTGGCCGTCTGGTCGAGACGGCTCGCGATCTTCGCCCTTGCGATATCCGCCGTGGCGATCGGCCTCTCTCGCGCCCACGCGACCGATCCGTCCGCAGCGCTGACCGTCTTCGGCGCGGGCGTAGTCGTGGCGGCGCTGGCCGTCCTGATCGGCGCCTCGGCCGGCGTCGTGATCTGGCGCGATGGCCTGCGGGGCGCGGGTGAGGCCGCGTTCGGCTTCGCCCTCGCCGCGGCGCTGATGGCCTACCCCGTCTACCTGGCGGCGGTCGCCTTCGCGCTGCCGCCGATCGCCGACGTCTCGACCGACCTCAAGTCGCCGCCGCCGTTTCTGCTTTCGGCCAAGGCGCGCGAGGCGCGGGCGGGGGCCGAGCCGCCTCCGACCGACGAGGCGACGCGCGCCGCGCAGCGCGCGGCCTACCCGGACATCGAGACGATCATGGTCGAGATGGACTCGAGTGCGGCCTATGAGCTCGCCCTCGGCGTTGCGAACGACCTCGGCTGGCGCGTCGTCGATTCGGAGCCGCCGAACCTCGCGGGCGACGGTTCGGCGCTGATCGAGGCGACGGACCGGACGCTCTTCTTCGGCTTTCCAAGCGACATCGCGATCCGCATCCGACCGGGCGCGACTGAGACCGCAATCGACTTGCGGTCGGTGTCGCGGGTCGGGCGGCACGATTTCGGGGCCAACGCCCGCCGCCTGCGCAAATTCATCGAGGCGGTGAAGGAGGAGGCGCCCCAGCGCTGAGCATGGCCGAGGCCGCCTGTTCGCCGGCGCTTCACGCGGACCCTTGAGGCTTCAGGCGCGGCGAAAGCGCTGCCCGCCCGCGCCTGTCCCTTCGACGGACACCCGCCCACGCTCGACCAGATCCTCGAGATGGGCGCGCGTGGACATGCCAGCGGCCCGGGCGAGCGAGGGGTCGAGTCCGACATAGACCTTCGCGACGATGTCGGGGATGGTCTGAGGGCCGTCCGCAAGCACGGCCAAGATCGCGGCCTCGCGCTGGCGGCGGTGAACGACGAGGGCGCGCAGGTAGCGTTGCGGCTCCGTGACGGGCCCGCCGTGGCCGGGCCAGTAGGTTCGCTCCCCGCGTCCGCGCAGCTTGTCGAGCGAGGCCATGTAGGCGCCCATCGACCCGTCTGGGGGCGCCACCACCGAGGTCGACCAGGCCATCACGTGGTCGCCGGAAAAGAGCGCATTCTCCTCGATCAGCGCGAAGCACAGGTGGTTCGCGCAATGGCCGGGCGTGGCGACGGCCTCCACGCTGAAGCCCACCCCATGAAACCGCTCGCCGTCGGCCAGCACGATGTCGGGCGCATAAGTCCGGTCGTGCGACGCGTCGAGACCCTCGCTCCCGTCGCCCTTGGGCGCGAACGGGGCGGCGCCGAGGATGCGCGCGCCCGTCGCCTCTCTGAGCGCCTTCGCGCCGGCGCTGTGGTCGCGGTGGGTGTGGGTGACCAGGATCGTCTCGATCCGTTCGCCCTCGGTCGCCGCCAGGATTGCGGCAAGATGCGGGTCGTCAGCCGGGCCCGGATCGACCACCGCGACCGCGCCGTCTCCAACGATATAGGTGCAGGTGCCGTTGAAGGTGAAGGGCGAAGCGTTCGGCGCGACGAGGCGCCTAACGTACGGAGTGAGCCTGGTCAAGGCGCGCGGCGGCGGCTGCCGCGCGCCGGCGAAAAGATCGGGTTCGCGCTCGTCAGCCATTGCAACTGCTCATGGGTTTGCCCCTTCGTCCGCCTCGCCTTGTCATGATAGACCGGCGCGGATAAGGCGCGAAGGACGGCCGAAAACTTTCGGGCGACATTTTCCGGAGACTGCATGACCGACCCCCTCGATGCGACGCTTGCCGCGACCGTGTGGCCTGAGCAGCGGGCTTCGCGCCTCGCGCGCAACGCGGCGCTCGCGGTCGGGGCCGCGCTCGCGCTTACGCTCTCGGCCAAGGTCCAGGTTCCCTTCTATCCCGTGCCGATGACTCTGCAGACGCTGGTCGTGCTGGTCGTCGGGGCGGCCTTCGGCGCGCGCCTCGCGGCGGCGACCGTCGCGCTCTATTTGGCCGAGGGCTTGCTGGGCCTGCCGGTCTTCGCCGGCGCCGTCGCGGGACCCGCCTATATGGCCGGGCCGACCGGCGGGTACCTTGCTGGCTTTTTCGTCGCCGCGGCGCTGGTCGGCTGGCTCGCCGAACGCGGCTGGGACCGCTCATGGCCAGGCCTCATCGCCGCGATGACGCTCGGCCACGCGCTGATCTTCACCCTCGGCTTCGCCTGGCTCGCAGTCCTTATCGGGCCGGCCAAGGCGTTCGCGCTCGGCGTCGCACCTTTCGCGCTCGCGAGCGTCGTCAAGACGCTGCTCGCCTGTGCGCTCGTCCGCGCCGCCTGGGGCGCCGTCGAACGATTGCGTCACGCCTGACCCCGCGGGCCTTAAGCCGATGGCGGCCGATCCTGACCGTAGAGGGCCGCCCGAAAGGACGGCCTTCGTCCGTTTCGTGCCTTACGCGACGCGCTGGAGCGACAACGACGCCTACGGCCATCTCAACAATGTCGTCTCCTACTCCCTGTTCAATTCCGCGGTGAATGCGATCCTGATCGAGGCGGGGCTTCTCGATCTCGCGGAGAGCCCGATCGTCGGCTTTGTCGTCGAAACGAGCTGCCGCTACTATGCCAGCCTTGCCTATCCCGAAGCGGTCGAGGTCGGCGTCGCGGTCGAGCATCTCGGCCGCACCTCGGTGCGTTATCGCCTCGGCTTGTTCAGGGCGGGCGCGGCGAGCGCCGCCGCCGCCGGGCGCTTCACCCATGTCTACGTCGACCGGCAGACCAACCGGCCATTTCCGATCCCCGAGGGCCACCGGGAGCTGATGGAGAAGCTGAAGGCGCGCTAAAGCCCTGCCACCGTCCGGAGGCCCGTGGAGCTATTCGTCAGCGGTTCCGGGTCGCGATCATCGCGTCGCGCAGCACATTGACCTCGTCGCGCGATTCCTGCCACCGCCACACCATGATGTCCCGGATCGAGAGCATGCCGACGAGCTTGGCGCCGTCCATGACCGGCATATGGCGAATGCGGTGCTTGTGCATGAGCTTCTCCGCCTCGACCATCGTCGTATCGCGCGTGCAGGTCACAACGTCGCGCGTCATCAGGTCGCGAACGTGCCGGGTGACCAGCCCGGCGGCGTCCTTGGCGAAGGCGCGCACCACGTCGCGCTCCGAGATGATCCCGACCAGCGCCCCTTGGGCGTCGCAGACCGGGAAGGCGCCGATATTGAGCGAGCTCAGCCGCATGCAGACCGACACGATCAATTCTTCGGGAATGCAAGTCGCAAGAACCTGCCGGTTCGCTTTCAGCGCGTCGAACACCTTCATGCGGAGGCTCCAGTCCTAGGTTTGGAATCCTTTATTCGATACGCTCCGACCACAGTGCGCCAGATCCGCGGTTCGTCTTAAAGGCGGCGCATTGGACAAATTGGAGGCGGCAGGTCTCCCCATGCTGCGCGCTCTTCGATTCGACTCTGCTTGGTCTCTTGGAACATACGCGCATTGCGACAGGCCGTCCATGCCGCGCGAGGCGAGGACGTGCGAGGACAGGCGCCGATTGACAGCCTCCGCATGATCCCATAGGAAGCCGCTCCACGAGCGCGCTCTTATCCGAGGGCGCGCTCGTCGTTTGACGCACCCGCGGCTTCCCCCTTGCTCGGCGGAAGCCTGTCGGCGCCCGAAAGGGCGCTCAAGGAGGGCGCGTTCCTCGTTGAAACGAATCGCACTTATTAAAGAGGAACCGCGATGACGAAGCGCGCAGAAGCGAAGTACAAAATCGATCGCCGCATGGGCGAGAACATCTGGGGCCGCCCGCGCAGCCCCTCCAACAAGCGTGAATACGGGCCGGGCCAGCATGGCCAGCGGCGCAAGGGCAAGGCGACCGACTTCGGCACCCAGCTCAAGGCGAAGCAGAAGGTCAAGGGCTATTACGGCAACATCTCCGAACGCCAGTTCCACAAATATTACGTCGAGGCGCTGCGCCTGAGGGGCGACTCGAGCGCCAACCTTATCGGCCTGCTCGAGCGTCGGCTCGATGCCGTGATCTATCGCGCCAAATTCGTGCCGACCGTGTTCGCCGCGCGCCAGTTCATCAACCACGGCCACATCAAGGTCAACGGCCGACGCGTCAACATCGCCTCCTATCAGGTGAAGGTCGGCGACCTCGTCGAGATCAAGGAGTCCTCCCGGCAGCTTGCCTTGGTCATGGAGGCGGCCGCGCTCGCCGAGCGCGACGTGCCTGACTATGTCGAGGTCGACCACGCAAAGGGCACGGCCAAGATGACCCGCATTCCGAGCCTCACCGAAGTGCCCTATCCGACGCACATGGAGCCGAACCTCGTCATCGAATTCTATTCGCGCTGACGAGAGAGCGGGCGCGTCCGGCCCTCACGCAGCCAGCGCGGGGGCGGCGTTGCGGCCCGCGGCTCAGTAGAACCCGATCGGGAAATATTTCAGGTAGATTTCCGCATAGACGCCTCGCGCCGCCAAACGCGCGAGCGCCCAGTTCAGCGCGCGCCGCAACGGGGCGTCCTCTCGCCGGACCGCGATCCCGACGCCCTCGCCGAAGAAACGGCTCTCGCAATAGGGCCCCCCAAGGAAAGCGCAGCAGTTTGCGGAAGATTCGCCGTTGAGCCACACGGCGAAGGTCAGGCCGTCGGCGAACGCGGCGTCGATTTCGCTCGTCCGCAGGGCCGCCTGGAGAGCGGAGTTGTCGGCATAGGCCTTGGTTTTGGCGGTCGGGAAGAACGCCTTCAGATAGGCTTCGTGCGACGACCCGCCGACCACGCCGATCGGCTTGCCGAGGGCCGCGCCGACATTTGCGTCCGGTGGAAGGACGCCCTTGCGCACGATGAATCGCGCCGGGGTCTGGTAGTAGGGCTGCGAGAAATCCACCTTCTCGCGCATCGCGCTCGTCGTCGCGATCGATGCGATGACGGCGTCGCCCTTGCCGGCTTCAAGGGCGTCGATCAACGTGTCCCACGGCCGCGCCTGGATGGTGCAGCCGAGTCCCAATTCCTCGCAGATCGCGCGGGCGATCTCGACGTTGAACCCGAGCAGCGTCCCGTCCGCGAGAGCGAAATTCATCGGCGGATAGTCGTCGTCGGTCAGGAACCGGATGGCGCGAACGCCGGCCAGATCCGGCCGCTCGAGACGCAAGCCGGGATCCCAGAAGCTCGGCGCGGCTTGCGGCGCCGGGTCCGCGACAACTTGCGCAACCCAAAGTAAGCCGAATAGTACTACCCAAGTTGTTTTGAAAAAAAACCTGAATAGCAACGTCGTTCCCATGACAAGGCGATGTTTTTGCTGTTTACATAGGGAAGTGCGTCTAAACACGCATGTCCGCCTCATGGTCGCATTGACGACCATGAACTGGCAAGGCGTAGCGCGGTGGCTGGGATACCACAAGGACAGAGTTCGGGACCTCGTTTCGCGACCGGATCGTCACCGAATCGTGCGTTTGCGCGGGCGTCGCGGCGCGCCGAGGCCGTGGCGGACCACCCGCACTCCCTGCCGCCGGAACTGGGCTTCATCGCGCAACGCGGGGTCTCGCAGGAACAGCTGGCCGCCGCTTTTGGCGCTCCCGGCGGCGTTCGGCCGCTGGACGCCCTGTTGCGGGAAGGAATCATCGAGGAAGAGCACTATTATCGCGACCTGGCGCAATACCTCGGCTGCCGCTACTATTCTGGGGCGCCTTTGTTCGCCAAGACCTTCGATGCTTCGAAGAGCCTGAGATGCGGGGTCGCGCCGCTCGAGGCGTTGGACCGCGGCGCGAGAGCGGTGATCGCGCCCGACGCCGAAGCCGTTCCGCGACTGATTGAAATGACCGAGTCGGGACGGCTCAATCCCGAGAGCTTCGCGGTGACCTCGCCCCAGCGGTTCGCATCGCTCATGCGGATGCGAGGGGCGCACGCGATCCTCGACGAGGCGCTGGGTCGCCTGCCTGGCGAAATGTCCGCAAGACGCGGCATGAACGGCGGTCAAGTAGTGGCGGCCGGGCTGTTTGCGGCGTCCGCAGCGGCCGCTTCAGCCGCCAGCCTCGTGGCGTTCAATGCGCTCGTCACGGCCGCGCTTTGGCTCTTGTTTTCCGCGACCATCATGATGCGGTCGATGGCCGCCACGGCGGACAACGCGAAACTCAGGCCGCGCACGCTTTCCGACGACGAACTGCCGACGTACACCATCGTCGCCGCCGTTTATCGCGAGGCCAACATCGTCCGGAATCTTGTCAGGGCTTTCGATGCTCTCGACTACCCGAAGAGCAAGCTCGACATCAAAATCGTCGTCGAGGAGAGAGATCGCGAAACTCTGTCTCAGTTGATGAGATTGCGGCTGCCCGCGCGCTACGACATCATCGTCGCGCCTCCGGGCCAGCCTTCGACGAAGCCGCGCGCCTTGAATATTGCCTTGTCGTCTGCGCGCGGAGATCTTCTGGTCGTGTACGACGCCGAGGATGAACCGGCGCCCGATCAGCTTCGCCTGGCCGCGTCCCGTTTCGCCTCTGACGGTGAGGTCGATTGTCTGCAGGCGCGGCTCACGATCCGCAACGGCGGCGATTCATGGCTGTCGAACGGTATTATGGCGCAAACGCCACAAGAAATCTACAGGCGGCGGCCCTACATTTTAGGGCATGGACGACAACGGCAATCGGTACGCCCTTCACGCCTTGCGCGAGCGCCGCGCGGAACTCGATGGCCAGCTTCGCGAGTGCGAGCGCCGGATGCGCCATCTCCGCGAAATGCTGGGCCATCTGGACGCGACGCTTTCGCTGTTCGATCCAGACGGCAACCCGAAGGCTATCAAGGCGAAGCGGCCCTACAAGCGCGTCAAGCTGTTCGGGGCTGGCAAGCTCAACCGTGTGATCCTCGACGCCATGCGGCGGGCCGACCGGCCTATGGCAACGCTCGAAATCGTGGACGCCGTTGTAGCGGACCTCAACTTTGGCGAGGACGCGGCCAAGGGAATGAAAAGCCGGGTGCGGTCCAGTCTGCTTTATCTGTGGAAAGTGCGCGGCTCGGTCGCTAAGGAGGGTGAGCGGGAGACGGCGGTTTGGAAGCTGTCGAGCTAATGGTGACCGTGTCTGGACCCTCTGTAACGTTCATTTCCCCGATGATTGGCGCGAGCTTGGGTGAAACAGGGTGCGCTCTTTCAATGGCCTGCTTCACGAATTTCGCTTTCGCAACGCCTACGCTCACCTCTTCCAAACGCTTTACCAAAACTTCAAAGTGTGGACGAAGCCACCACAGTAACGTGAGCACCACCCCCGGCCATGCAACCGCCTCAACTATTTTTGTTGCAAAGGTTGGAAAATCCATGCGGCTTTCCTACCGCTGAAGCTCTCGAACCGGTGCGGGATCGGGCGTTCGTGGCTTCGGTTCGGGAGGTATTTGTATTGGAGAAAATGGCTTTGTGGGGGCAGGCTTAGGCTTGAATGGCTGATTGTCGCGGTCCTCGGACAGGGGCGGTTCTCCCGTGAGCAATTCGCCTCAACATCACGGGCATAATAAGACCGACAGGTTAGGTGCGTCAAGGCACGCCAAAAAAGGCGCGCGAACCGTCCTCTATCTCCTTATCACCGAGCGAGTCTGTCGAGAACTGGCATAGCTAACCGCTCGACACTCTGTCCGCTTGGATCTGCGGATAAAATGACCCGATTTCGTTCCCGTTCTTGGACAGCCCAGTTTAGAATCGTCAGAGCTTCTCTCACAATATCGGTTGTGCGTGGCAAATCCAATTTACGCCGTAGAGACTCGATGAAGTCGTCGTCCACCTGCATGCGAAGTTCCATTGTCTGCGGCTCCAGCCCCACAAAATCCGCCAAGACTCCATAATATCTCCATTTGGTATCCTTTCCATTTCCGGCCCCTCCTGTCAAGAATTTTTTTAATGGCCGCAAGCGCGCTAGCCATCCCGTGCACGGCCTTTCCTCGCCTAGGCAGCGTCCGTCCGTCGCGTCACACTGACAAATGCCTCTGCCAGTAGCCGACGAAATCCGGCGACGTTCGCTTGTGCATGGCGAGTCCGGCGACGCTGAAAGTCTGATCGCCATTGGACAGGCGACGATGATCCTCGCGCCATGACGCCTCTTGCGCGTAGCGGAGCAAATACGCGCCAGCGATGTGGTGATGATGGCCGATCTCCGCACGTCGAACGCGGCTGAAGTATTCCTCGGCAAAATTCGTGCAAGCGCCGTCGAAGCTGTATGCCTCTTGATGGTTGATCCGCTTCATTTCGAACGCGCCATGCAGGCCGTCCCATGAGGCGGCTTCGTCGGCGTTCAGAATGGTCCCCTTGAGAAGGCGCTTCTTGATCCACGATTGCGCCTGCCCCTCAGTACGGAATACGGCCGGAACTGAGTTGCCATCGCGCTCGCGCACGATGACGACGACCTTACGCTTGCCGTTTTGGTTCTGCGCCAAGCGGCGATCGACGCGGTTTGCGGCGAGGTTGCGAGGCTTTACGTAACCGCCGAAATAGCCGCCATCGACCTCAGCAACCTTGCCTTCGCCGCCGAGGGTGCGGCCCTTCATTTCCTCTGCCATCGCCTCGCGGAGCTTGTGCTCTAGGACGAAGGCGCACTTGTAGGAAACGCCAAGATCGCGCGAGAGCGCGAGGGCAGCCTTTCCTTTGACCTCGTTGCAGAAGATCGCGATGGCCGCGAGATAGGCGCGGAGTGGCAGCTTGTGGCTGGCAAACAGCGTTCCCGAGGTAATCGAGAAGTCGCACTTGCAGGCGCGGCAACGGAAGCGCGGCGCGCTATTGGGGCGGCGGCAGTCATAGGCATTCAGGCCGCCGCAGGCGGGGCAGACGGGCTGGCCGTTTGTCTCGGGCCAGCGGACCTTGGCGAACGTCGCTTCCGCTTCGGGCTCCGACATGTGGAAGACTTGAGCGAGCGTAAGGCTCTTGGCAGAAGGCGAAAGGAGGAAGTGCTGCGACATGGCGAATGTTCCCGGATATGAGAACATTCTACCGCATACGATATCATTGTCAATAAGAAATTATCGTATATGATAACCTGCGCTCGAATTTGAGAACGAGGGCCAGATGGCATACGCAAAGAGCGAACAGGAATGGGCGGAACGAGCCGCCAGGCACCTAAAGGCGGAACTGAAACGAGCGGAAGTCACATACGATGAGCTAGCCGAACGGCTCAAGGAACACGGCTTCAACGAGACAAAAGCGAGCATCGCAAATAAGCTGGCGAGGGCCACGATGAGCGCGCATTTTTTCCTTGCGAGCTTGGTCGCAATCGGAAAGGATCACTTGCGGCTGGAAGAAGTATAGCGATTGCTTAATGTGGGAATGGGGTAAAAAACCCAATTACATACAGAACCGCCGCAACTGCGCCCGTCTGAAGCAGGAGCGCGAAAAGCACGAAAAGCACCTTGTTTCGATAGACCGCATAGCTGATGCTCTTGAAAGCACTCAAGGTCAGGAGCAACGAGACGATGATCAGCGTGCACGTCGTGAGATAATTACGATAGGATTGCTTATCCTCACTGTGATTTTCACCGGAGGCGCTGATCTGATTTTCTATTGGACCTTGGTAGATTCCCACGAAAATGCGACCAAGCAACTGACGGAGGCGGATGCAGCGTTGAAGCTCGATCAACGCGCTTGGCTCGGCGTAATAAACATTACTCCCACGCCACGCATTCCGACGATTGGACAAATGTTCGAAGTTGAAGTTGATCTTAAAAATACGGGCAAAACACCCGCTCTGCACGTCGAGATTATCACAGTTGGACAGGATATCGCCAAGGGCAACGAAACGGACTTTACTTACGATAAATTCGCCAAAATCAAAAATGCCTTTATAGCTCCCAACGCTACGACCATGATGCAAGTGAGCCCCGTTAATGACGCAACCGGCAACCCAATTCCCGTTACTCAAGATATTCTCACGGCTCTCCAACATGGGGACCTTAGAGCAACCGTACACGGCCGCATCGATTACCAAGACATTTTCGGCAAACCGCATTGGCTCTTGTTCTGCTCCATTTTGATCGTCCCATTCAATGGAGTTTTGGGCCAATGCCCCACCCATAATGGGTCCGACGATTACCAAGGATAACAGCGCGGCCAATGCCGCGAACGCGCGCACGGCGCGCCTCCTAACTCAAGGTTTCCTCCCGTAACATCGTGTCGCGCGCGTTAAACCGCTTGTGGTGTTTGCGCCATAATACCGGAATTTTCTCCGTTCGACGGCTCGCGAAACCGCATTGTGAGCGGCGCGGGCGCGAACTCCCGCACGGCTTCGGCGTCGCGATATTCGGAGGAAAGGCTCCCCGCCCTCATGCGTTCGTCAATTTCGTCTTGCGTCTCCAAAAGGCGCGAACGCCAGATTGCGAGCTCGCCGGGCCGGAAGGACTGGCGGACGCGCCGTCCGTCCTTCCGGTCTTGTTCTTGATAAAATTCGGAGCGGCTATAAGTCTTCGCCGCGCGCAACGCGCTTTGGAGGGTTTCAAGATCGGACATCGGCAAACGCCTTTAGACAGGTGGCGGGCGGCTATACGGACGGTTAAGAGGTTGGCCGCGTGATCGGCGACCGTCTCAATTCGGCGAGGCGCGGATATTTAATCTCGCTCCCGACGTCCATCATGGCTTTGAACTCATGGATAGGGACCGTCTCGCCAGCCTCTTTACGCGCGACGAAATCCAAAAAGCGCCGCTCCGCATTTTTCACGCGATAGTGATTGCCTTTGAGGTCCGATACAGACTTCACGTCCGGCAAGCGGCGCAACGTCCGCTTCATATCGTTCGTTTCGCGCTGCTTTCCGGCTTGCGCTTCGCTCGCGGCGTTGGCGTACCGAAACTCGCCGACACGCCGCGCTTTTGCGGCCTTTTCGAGTGAGACGGCTTTTGCAAGCCCTTCGCGCTCCGCAGTCTGCCTCTTCAGGAATTGGCGCTTTGAAATTGTCGCCGTGCTCTTTCCGAGGCGCGCACCTTTCCTCGCGTAGCGCTCCGCCTTTGCCGAATAACCGGCCTTCACGTTCTCGGCGGGCGAAAGGCGACGAACCGCGGAAACAGAGACGGTTTCGAGTAAACGCTTGCGGGACATTTCGTTAGTCTCCGTTCAAACCGAACATGGAAAGAAGCGTGACGCGGCGCGGCGCGTCTTTGATCGCAGCGGACCAAAACTCGTCTTCATCGCCGACGATGGTTAGGGACTGTCTGGCGCGGCTTATCGCGGTGTAAAGCGACGGGCGTTGCACGAAACGATCGGCCGCCGCAGTGACGACGATGACATGTTGAAACTGCGAACCTTGCGCCTTGTGGACGCTCATAGCGTAGCCGAAAGCGAAACCTTCGGGCATTGCGACGCCTTCGTGAAGGACGCGCGCAATCCGTTCGTCTTCGACCCGTGACGCGGGAAAGCGAAGGTCTATAAAGTCGCGCCCGACAGCGACGACTTCGCAGCGCTCCCCGTTCATAATCGTAATTTCCCGACCATCGGGGCTTTGCGCCCGATAATTGTTTTCGGTCACTAGCAACAAGTCGCCCGCTTCGATCGGGCTCGACCGGGCGAGCGCGGCGCGAACGCTGGCGTTCAGTTTCCGCAACCCGTCTTCGCCAGCCTGTTTCGGATACAAGATGGCGACTTCATGCGGCGACACGCCGCGCCGGATAAAATCGGCCCAAAGGTCGCCGACGAATTTCGCCCGTTGATCCCGCGCGACGTCGCGGAATGCAAAGCCGCCAAGTTTCGCAAAGCCTGAGAGAGAGGGAGGCGAGATGTCCTGCGCGAGCGTTTTTACAGTCGTCGTGAGCGCATGAACTCCGCGCGTCTCCGCGCGATAGTTTCCCGCAAGGCGCGTGACCGGAGCCAACCCTTGCGCGATGAAATCGGCGAACGGTGCGCCCGCCCCGATTGGCGGCAATTGATCCGGGTCGCCGACAAGCGCAAGGTGACGAAATTCGCTCCGCTCCAAGATCAACGCGAGCATGCGCGCGTCGACCATGCTCGTTTCGTCTAGAACCAAAAGCCCACATGAGATGGATTTTGAACCTTCAAGCCGTTGTTCGCCGTTATCGCCGACGCCTACGCCAAAAGCGCGGTGAATGGTCGTCGCGGGAAATTCTACGGAGCCACCTTCGAAGGGAATGGACGCCGCGTCCGCCAACGTCGCCGCAGCGCGTCCCGCGAGCGCCACGCCGCGCGCTGGCGTCTTGTCCGACATGAGCGTGCGCGCGATTGCATGAGCGACGGCTATAACCGTCGTCTTTCCGGAGCCGGGCGGCCCCGCGATGATTGAAACCCGGTTTTGAAAGATCGCGCGCACGGCGTCTTTCTGGGCTTCGTCAAGCTTCAGCCCTTCGCGCCCTGTGAGCTTGTCCGCGTGTTCAAGCGCGGTTTCGATGATTTTTGATTGTTTCTTCGTGAGAGCCGAACTCGGCGGCGCGTCGCGAAGAAACTGAGCAATCGTCCGTTCGGCCTTCAGTATCGCGGACCACGCGTAATAGACTGTTTTTTCCGCTTCGAACGTTTCAACCGTTTCGCGCTCAATGAGGGCGTTTATGGTGACGTCGAAGGCCGAAGCGTCAAGAGCGAAGTTCTTCCATGTCTCGCGGATAAGGACGTCGCGGCTTATGAGCGTGTCGCCATCTTCGGCAAGCTTTCGAAGCGTCGCGACGATTTTTGCCCGATCGCGTTCAATAGCCCAGGCTTCGGGACTGTGGACCGCCGCGAAACGATCGCCGGTCTTGAAAGACAGCGAACCGGAATAGACGGGGCTGGAAAGGTTCGTCCTTCAAATCGGCATTCGACGCGCCAACGATGTCCCGGGCTTTGGCTCTCGACAGCCCCGCCGCGAGCAATGCTTTGAACGCCACCTTATCTGTCCGCTTTTCGCGAGCGCGCGCTTTTGTTTCCGCAATCGCCGCGTCCTTCACCAACTGTGCTTTTTCGGACGAAAAGCGAAACGCCTTTAATGCGGACGGGTCTTCTGCAATCTGTCGCGCGTAATCGTCGCCGAGGCATTTCGCGAGCCTTGCGCAAGTCGCGCTGTCAAGCCCGTCGATTTTCGGCGAGAGCTTTGGTTCAAAAGGAACAATCTCGACACTCGTAGGCTCGAAAATCCGAACGGTCCTCTTTCCCCATTGTTCGGCGAAAACAACTCCCGCGCCGAACCGAAGCGACGAAGTCAATTCGATCGCGTTCGCGTTTGTGCCATGCACGCGAACGAAGTCGAAATTTTTGACGCTCTCGCGTTGCTGCGCATAGAGCCCGATCACGACTTCCGACGCGTTCGAATGGCGCGACTGAATGTAGAAGTTCGACAGCGTGCTCTCGAAATGGAAAGGCTTGGCGTGTCGCATAACGTTGCGAAGCCTTGCCAGTTCTTGGGGCGCGACGTGGTCTTCCATTAGAATTTTCACATCATCAGCGTCAACGCCAAGTTGCGGTGAACCTTTGTAATCGGATACCGTGCCAGTAAAGCGGACCAAGTCTCCCGCCCTAACGTCGACATCGTCAAAAGTCGTCACGGTTCCGAAGCGCGGATTATCAACGATGAACCGCGTGAAAATCCCGCCCACCTTCGTCGGTGTGGCAAGAACCTGAAGGACAATCGTTTCGATGGTTTCGGACGGCGGGCGCGGCGGAGAGCTAAAAAACGCATTGACGCTGGCGGCTGTCGAGAAATGGGAGGTCACGGCGGTTACTCCCCGTTTCGAGGAGTGCGCTGTGCGGAGAGCGCCCAACGCCTGCGATTAGCGAGATAGGCGGCGACGTCGCTTATCTCTGTCCATTGGGACCACTCGAACAGCGTCTGCCGAACGTCCCTGACAAGATATTGTCCCGCGCCACGCCGATGGCGACGAAGAGCCTTCGCAAGATCGCGACGCCATGGGTTTGAGATTGACCGAAAGAGCGGGCCAAAAGGCTGATCGAGCTTCGGCAACAAGCCGCGGTGAAAGAACGGCGAAGCGACTATGCAAACGGGGTCGCTACGGAGCTTTGCGTAATAGGCGCGGTGCGCGCGAAGCAGTGCGGCGGCGTCGTCTTCGCCGCCGCTAGAGCCTCCGTCGTTAGAGCCGGAGCCGCCCGAGCCGGAGCCGCCGACATCGTCGCGGGAGCGCGAGCCGCGCGAGACGTGAACAGGTTGCGCCCGCTTGGCGCGGGGCTTGGCACGGGAAGCGGCCAAGACGCGCGCCTTGGTGCGCCTCCGATCGGGGTCGATGGCAAGCCTGCGGTCGCGAGCATATCGTGGGATAAGCTTTTGCCGCGTTGGCGTATTTGCGTTCCAACGCCATCGCCGCGCGGGCGCGCTTGGCCGGGCTGAGAGCCGCAAGCGCTTGAACAGTCTCGCCGGGATTGAAGGTGTCGACGCTTTGCTCGATTGGCGCAAGCGTTTCGATGATTGCCGCGTTGGCAATCAAGAATGGTTCGGCGTTGATTATCGACGGGCGGCGGGACGCGCCGTCGTATTCGTCGGTCGGGACGACTGAATTGCGACCGCGTTCGACATTGGATTGGGCGGCTTCGCGCTCGATTAGTATAGCGCACGCCCGGCAAAGCTCTTGCGAATAGTCGGACACAATGCTATTGAAAGAACCGTACATCGATTTGTCCTCGTAAATGAATTGATGGCAATGGCTGTTTTGGTCGACAGTCTTTTTCGAGCCCCGCCGCGCTGCTAACGCGAGCGGGGCTTTTCGTTTATCGGGAGCGCTCGCCTTCGGTATACAAGGCGCAATCGAGGCGCAGGAAGCCGGAAGACGACAGCGCCGTCCTCAGAACGTCTTCAATATAAGCAGAACGGTTGAGGCCGCGCCGCCGCGCGACTTCGTCAATGCGCGCGAGAAAATCGCTTTCGACGCCCATCACGATCAAACAATCTAGTCGGCGTATGACGCGCCGTCTCGATATAGGACCCGGCGCGCCGAAATCCTTCGTCAAATCCTCGGCGACAACATTCCTGAGAATGCGCTTCGCGTAAGTGCTGAGAGGCGACTTGTGGTGCTCGGCGGCCTCTTTGAGCGCGGCGACCACCCCTTTGTCCGTCCAGATATTGACGGTTCTGACGCTAGCGGACTTTTTTTCCTTGGGGCGCGGACGCGCCCCGATACCCTCGACGGTCAAGCTCATATGAAATCCCCGACGTTCGAAATAATCTTGTCAAAATGCTCCCTGACCTCCTCTATACACCTCTGCTGGTAGGAAAACAAGTCGAAAATTTATGCCCTTGCCGGAATGTCTGTCGTTTAGAACGCAACCCGTCAACTTTGTACGCAAACCTTAAGCTCGCGCGGCAAACGATAATTGACTTGTGGCCAGATTGAGGAAGGCAATAACTGGCGCAAAACTGCTCTAACGCGCAAATCGGCGATATTGTCTATAATCACGGAAACGAAACTTTGCGCGCGACGTTGATCCGTGGTCCGATAATCGATCTAATCTCTGCGAAGGGAGGTAATCGACAAATGGCGAACACAAAACTAAATACCGCAAAGCCTCACGCAATGCTTGCCGCCCGCCCATTGCCGCACTCCATTGCCGCGCGCAATCCTATCGACATCGAAACGAAGACGAATACGATGACGCGAATGCGCGCCATCGAAGCGGCAATTGTGCGCGCGCAATGCGCCGCCAATCCCGGCGGGCTCGCGGGAAAAATCGTCTGCGCCAAGATCGAAGCGGAATTGAATGCGACCGCGCCGGACGACGAAACACGCCAGCGCGATTTTGAGCAATGGGATATCAAATTGAATACGGCGCGAAGCGTCGCCGAAATCATGATCATTGAAAGCAGGGCCGCCGCGTCCTATTGGCGGGCATTCCGCGACGCCGAATTGCGGGAGCGAAAGAACGGCAATCTGCCGCGATCATGGCTTCGCTTCGCACAGCGCAATAAAGGCGCGGCATTCCTCGGAAATCAGCACGCCTCAGTCCGCCCCCGCTTCCCGCGCGCAATATTGAGGAAGCCGCGAATTGGATTGCGCGAATTCATTGCCCGGATCATTGCCCAGGGAATTGCACGCCCTTCGACAATCCCCGAAGGCGAAGTGATAGCTCGACAAGCTCACTATGAGGACTGGCGGACAATGCATTGGTCCGGCGCGGCGGGCGGCGGGCATTGAGACGGCGCAGCAAACATTCAGCGCGACGGCGCACATTGAGACGGCGCAGCGTACATTGAGACGGCGCGGCAATGCATTGCCTCACGCGGGGTACGGCGCTTATTGAGGCGTCGTGGCGCGCATTGAGACGCGGCGGCGGGCATTGAGACGCGAGGGCATTCAGGCTGCGCGCATTCAGGCTGCGCGACAATGCATTGCCTCCGAACTAGGCGGCGCGGCATTCCGCCTCGCTTCCCTCACGCGATATCGAGGGCGCAGCAAATTGGATTGCGCGAATTCATTGCGCGGATCATTGCGCGAATTGGAAAGGCGACGTGTGCGCGGGCGAGGCAATGCAGGGGTCTGGCGCTTGTTGAGGCGTCGTGGCGCGCATTGAGACGCGGCGGTGGGCATTGAGACGACGCGACAATGCATTGCCTCATAGTGTCCCGTCCCGTAGCCGCGTCGCGGGATTGCCGAAGGGTTGTCGAACTGAGCGCGGCGGCCTTCAATTCAATTCCTGATTACGCGCTTGCGTCAGCTTCAGACGTTCAGTAGAACGGAACATGAACATGTTGTTTTCGCAGGGGTTCTCTGATGGCGCGCAATCAGGTTCAGTTTCAGAAAGGCCTCAGCGAGGCTCGTTTCGCGGAGATTTACGGAACCGAAGAGCAATGTCATGCGGCGCTGGTCAAATGGCGGTGGCCGAACGGGTTCGAATGTCCCGGGTGCAAGGGCGCTGATCACTGCGTCGTCACGCGCGGCGCGCGGCGTTTATTCCAGTGTAACGCGTGTCGCAAGCAGACCTCTGTCAAAGCGGGAACGATCTTCGCTTCGAGCAAGCTGCCGCTGCGCATCTGGTTCAAGACGATCTACCTGGTCACGCAATCAAAGAAGGGCATTTCCAGTATCGAACTCGGTCGACGCCTTGGCGTCACCCAGACGGCTGCTTGGATGATGAAGCACAAGCTCGCTCAAGTCATGTTGGAGCGTAACGCGAGCAAACGCTTGAAAGGCAACGTCCAGATGGACGACGCCTATATCGGCGGCGCCCGGTCCGGCCGCTGCGGGCGCGGCGCAACAGGCAAGACGCCGTTCGTCGCTGCGGTCGCGACAACCGACGACGGCAAGCCAGATCAAATCATCCTTCGGCCTGTCAAAGCCTTCAGCAGCTTTGCGATCCGAAAACTCGCAAGCACCGCGCTCAGGCCCGGCGCCAATATCGTCTCCGACGGCCTGGCGTGCTTCGCCGCCGTCACCCAAGCCGGATGCCTGCACACCTCAATAAAGACCGGAAGCGGCAAGCAAGCGGTTCGCACCCCTGCTTTCAAATGGGTCAATACCGCATTGGGCAATATCAAAGCCGCCCTCGTCGGGACCTACCGAGCCGTAGGAGAAAAACACGTCCCTCGATATCTCGCGGAGTTCGAATATCAATTCAATCGCCGATACGAGCTCGAAACCATGATCCCCCGCCTCGCATTCGTTGCGCTGAGGACCCTCCCGATGCCTTACCGCTTGCTAAAACTGGCTGACGTTGCCGCGTAATCAGGATTCGATTTGGCAATGACGATTGATGTTCGCTACGGGCGAATGCCTCGTGCGCCTGGACGCGCTGGCGGACCCGCTGAGGCTGGCGGAGACGCGGCCGGTCGCGCTCATGCTGGCGGAGGGGCGAATGCCGAGCCTCGAGCGCCTGACCACGCTGGCGGCCTTGTGAGCGCTGGCGGAGACGCGGCCGATCGCGCTCATGCTGGCGGAGCGGCGAATGCCGCGCCTCGAGCGCCTGACCGCGCTGGCGGCCTTGTGAGCGCTGGCGGAGACGCGGCCGATCGCGCTCATGCTGGCGGAGGGGCGAATGCCGAGCCTCGAGCGCCTGACCACGCTGGCGGACCCGCTGAGGCTGGCGGAGACGCGGCCGATCGCGCTCATGCTGGCGGAGGGGCGAATGCCGAGCCTCGAGCGCCTGACCACGCTGGCGGACCCGCTGAGGCTGGCGGAGGGGCGTCCGATCGCGCTCACGCTGGCGGACGGGCGAATGCCGAGCCTCGAGCGCCTGACCACGCTGGCGGACCCGCTGAGGCTGGCGGAGACGCGGCCAATCGCGCTCATGCTGGCGGAGGGGCGAATGCCGAGCCTCGAGCGCCTGCCCACGCTGGCGGACCCGCTGAGGCTGGCGGAGGGGCGTCCGATCGCGCTCATGCTGGCGGAGGGGCGAATGCCAAGCCTCGTGCGCCTGACCACGCTGGCGGACCCGCTGAGGGTGGCGGAGGGGCGAATGCCGAGCCTCGAGCGCCTGACCACGCTGGCGGCCTTGTGAGCGCTGGCGGAGACGCGGCCGATCGCGCTCATGCTGGCGGAGGGGCGAATGCCGAGCCTCGAGCGCCTGACCACGCTGGCGGACCCGCTGAGGCTGGCGGAGGGGCGTCCGATCGCGCTCATGCTGGCGGAGGGGTGAATGCCAAGCCTCGTGCGCCTGACCACGCTGGCGGGCCCGCTGAGGCTGGCGGAGGGGCGTCCGATCGCGCCCATGCTGGCGGAGGGGCGAATGCCAAGCCTCGCGCGCCTGACCGCGCTGGCGGACCCGCTGAGGGTGGCGGAGACGCGGATTCCGAAATCCCGCATGACGGGGATATAGTGATGGTATAGCCTATCGCCACAAGCAATCAGAGTAACAGCGGCGAGATAGTCTAGGACAGAAACTTCTATACTGTATAGACGATTTTCTCTTCAGCGAACGTGCTTTTGCTTTGAGCGTATAGAAACGGAACGCGGCTTCGACATTTTCTGAGCAATGCGAATGCGAGTGAGAGGGGCGCGCAGTTATTTTCATTTTCAGAAGCGACATTTTCATTTTCAGAAGAATGCAACTTCAGGTTGCCGCGAAAAAGCCACAATACACTACCTAGTGTCCGCGACTTTATATAATGCCCCCCTTGGATTCCCTTGGATTCTCTCGTCCGAAATCGAGCCTTTTCAATGGGTTACAAGGGATTTCTGCGAAAAATTTTTTCTCTTCTCCTCCTCGTCCTCAAGGCCGCGCGGCGCCGAGGGCTTCGCTCCGGATGAGCCTGAGCTTAGGTGAGGAGCAGACGTTTCGCGGGTCATTCAGAAACCTTAGCACGACTTTCGACTTTTCGGAAGAAAATGTCGCCGTCAATCGGTCATCCCAGGCTCGGCCAGGCGCCCGGCCGACAATCGAAGGGCCGTCGAGTCCGTTCGCTTCCAATAGGCGCGCGTTTTCGCCTCGTTTGCCAACTTCAGCGTCGTCTTACGCGCGGTCGTCATCCCCAGTTCCCATTCCCGCCATGTCCAGCCAATATACGCGCGGGGAACGCCGCTTCGACAACGCGAAATCGGGAGACGGACATGAGGCTTGTTGTCTTTCTCGCCGCGACAGCAATCCTGACCAGCGCCGCGGCGGCGGCTGGAATCGGCTCCGGCGCGCCGGGCCCTCTCGTTCCCGTCACGCCGGACAATTTTCCGCGCGCCGAATCGGACCTTCATCTCAGCGCCGTCGTCAAGGACGCCGGACTTGCCAAATTCCGGCATCAGCGGAAAGCCGCTCCTCCCGACAGGCAGTTCGCCCCCCGGGCGGACCGCGACACGTTCACGTCCGACGCCGTGTTCGATCTCGAGGCGGGCCCCGTGACGATCACGCTGCCGGAAGCGGGCGCGCGCTTCATTTCCATGCAGGTGGTCGACGAGGACGGCTACACGGCCGAAGTCGTCTACGGTTCCGGGCGCCATGTCTTGAGCAAGGACCGCCTCGGAACGCGCTACCTGCTCGCCGCGCTTCGCATCTACGTCAATGCCGACGATCCGAAGGACGTCGAAGCCGTCGACGCGTTGCAGGACGCCGTCAAGGTCGATCAGCCGGGCGGCCCAGGCGCCTTCCGGATTCCCAACTGGGACGCCGTGAGCCAGGTCGACGTGCGCACGGGTCTGCGCGTTCTCGCCGAGACGCTGCCCGACGCCAGAGGCATGTTCGGGTCGAGAGGCAAGGTCGATCCGGTGCGGCGCCTGATCGGAACCGGCGTCGCCTGGGGCGGCCTTCCCGACGCGGACGCGCGCGTCATGGACGTGACGCCCGAGCGCAACGACGGCTGGACCGTCTACCGGATTGACCTCAAGGACGCGCCGGTCGACGGCTTCTGGTCGATCAGCGTCTACAACGACAGGGGCTTTTTTGAAGCGAATCCACAGCACGCCTATAGCGTCAACAGCGTCGCCGCCAAGGCGAACCCGGACGGGTCCGTCACGGTGCAGTTCGGCGGCTGCGATGGAAAGGTCCCCAATTGCCTGCCGACGCCGCCCGACTGGAGCTACACGGTGCGGCTCTACCGCCCCCGCGCAGAGGTCCTGAACGGCGCCTGGAGCTTCCCGGAGGCGAAGGCCGTCGAGCCGCCTCCGCGTTCCTCGAGCGCGGCCAAGATCCCGCCCTCGCCTACCGCGGCGCTCGTGAAACCGACCCCGAGCGCTGCGCCCGCGCGCAAGCCGACGGCGAGCGTCGCGCCAGGAAAGAAGACCCAGTAGCGTCCGCCATGCCGCGGGCTTATCGTTTCTGTTCGCCTCTGAGGCCGATAGGCCCGGCTTCGGCGTCGTCGCGCGCGTGTACGACGGCGAAGGGGTCGGCGTAAATGCGGCGCCAACCGGGCTCGCGGTCGAGCGTTGCAACGATCCCGGCGTCCGGCGCGAAGATCGTCCAGGCGATGTGATAGCGCGTCAGTGTCTCCTCCACCGTCGCCGGATCGCCGGCGGAGAGCTTGCGATAGAGGCCGAGCATCGCGCCGCCGTACATGTCGGCGCGGCCATCGATGAAGGGCCGCACGTGCGACCAGATCAGATAGCCGCCGAAGCTGTAGTCGTTGAGCACAGGTTTTTGCTTAAGATCAGGCGGAACGGCCTTGAGCGCGGAGATCGGCGCGGCGGTCCCGTCGACGCGCTCAACCGGCTCGGCGAGGCGCAGGAACCCCAGCCCAACCACGCCGGCGCAACTCACGGCCAGCGCTGCTCGCGCCGCTCGCCGCCAAGCATCGCCCGACGGCGCGGCGCCGATCGCCTTGGCCATCGGCTTCGCCAGCAGCATCGGCGCAATGAGCCCAAGCAGTTGCGCATGGCGCGCATGCTGGAGCGCCATCGCAAGCAGCGCCGCCACGAGCGCCGTGCGGACCGGCGGCACGGCCATCGGCTTCATGAGGGCAAAGACGATGAGCGCGAGAAGCGCAATCTCCAGCGGGCCAACATGGCTGAAATCCTCAGCCTGCCATTCGCTGATGCGCGACAGGTTCTCGACGCCCATGAGCCGGAATGGAAACACCAGCGCCTCGAACCCGTACGGGTTGACGAGCGAAGCCGCCGTCGCCGCCACAGCGAATAAGAGCCACCCACGCATCGTTGCGACGCGCGCGCCGCGCGGGGCTTCGAGGAGCGCTTCGAGAGCGAATGGCCCTACGAGCGCAAGGCCGAATACGAAGCCGCCGTGCAGGTTCGACCAGACGATCATCAGTAGCGAGAGCCAGAGCGGCGGCGTGCGACCGCGGTCGCGGGCCTCGAGCAGGCCAGCCGCCCACGCGGCCGCGAAAGGCAGCGCGAGAATGTGCGGCCGGGCGAGCAGGCTCGGCGTCCAGAGACCAACGCCGAGCAAGACCGTCGCGCCGAGCGCCGCGCCATCGAGGAAGCGGGCGACCCTCAGCCCGAGGATCAGAGCCGCGCCGGCCGCGGCGAGCCCGGTCAAGAGAACGACGCCGCTCCAGCTTCCGCCGCGGAAGGCGAGCGCCAACAAAACTTCGGCAAGCCACTCGTGGGCTGTCCAAGGCGCGCCGGGCATGGAATGGCTGAAGATGTCGACGCGCGGAACGGCGCCGTGCGCCATGATCCAATCGCCGATGACCAGATGCGACCAGGTGTCCCCGTCCCGAAGTACGCTCGCCCGGTAGATCGACAGTGCGAATGTGAGGACGGCGATCAGCGCGATGATCAGCCCGGAAATGCGGGCATCGGACATCTCTCCGCTTCGAGAGCGAACGGCGAACGGCGCGGCAAGCGACATGCACGAAAGCCTGCCGAATGCGAAATAAGGCGGAGTTAACGCTGTCGAGGAAGCGGCCGGACTGGCAGGCCGCGACCGAGACGAAGACAGAGATGCGCCTGCTGGTCGAGCCGATCAGGCAGGTCCATCACGACGACGGCCAAAGGCAAGGGTCTCGGCGCGCGCCGGCGACCGCCACCCGCTTCACGCCGTTCTATCCGGCGGTCAAGATGGCCGAGGCGTCAGCCATCTCTACGGCAGGCGCCTGGCAGGCGCCCCGTGCGCCTTGGCAACGCTCCACAGACGATGGACACTACTTTTTGAACTCCGGCCCGGATCCCGGCATGGTGATCTGGGATGGTCTGAGCATCAAGTTCACGTGCGCGGGCGCCGCCCGATCTCAAAAGGAAATCGCCATGTATATCGCCATGAATCGCTTCAAGGTCATCAAGGGCGCCGAGAGCGCGTTCGAACACGTGTGGCTCTCGCGCGACACCCATCTCGACCGCGTGCCCGGGTTCCTCGAGTTCCATCTCTTGCGCGGGCCCGAGCGCGACGATCACGTGCTCTATTCGTCGCACACGGTCTGGGCGAGTAAAGACGCCTTCACCGCCTGGACGCAGTCCGAACATTTTCGCGCGGCGCATCGCGACGCCGGCGCCAACAAGCCGCTCTATCTCGGCCATCCCGAGTTCGAGGGCTTCGAGGCGATCCAGACGATCAAGAATCCAAATGCGCGGGATCACGCCGCCTGAACGGCGTTCCGGGCGGACAGGGCCAAAGAATGAATTACTGAGTGAAATCAGGCAACTGGCGGAGACGCAGGGATTCGAACCCTGGATAGGGCTTTACAACCCTATAACGGTTTAGCAAACCGCCGCCTTCAGCCTCTCGGCCACGTCTCCGAACGCATTACGCACGAAGCCGACATATGCCCGACGCCTACGCCCATTGCAAGCGCCGGACTCGCCGGGCCTAGCGCGCGCGCTGGCCGAACAGAATCTTGCGGGCCTCCTCGTCCTTCGAAAGGTCGTGCTGCTGGCGGCCGGGAATGTCGAGCGCGAGTCCGCGCTGAACCGCAGGGCGCGCGAGGACGGCGTCGAGCCAGCGGGCCAGATTTGGGAAGTCCGAGATTTCCTGTCCGTAGCGCTTCCAGCCCTTTGTCCAGCCGACGCAGGCCATGTCGGCGATCGAATAGGGACCGGCGAGATATTCGTGGTCGGCGAGCCGGCGGTTCATCACCCCGAACAGCCGGTTCACCTCGTCGGTGTAGCGGTCGATTGCATAGGGAATCTTTTCGCTCGCATAGACCCGGAAATGGTTGGCCTGCCCCGCCATCGGTCCGAGACCGCCCATCTGCCAGAACAGCCACTCGCTCACCGCCACGCGCTCGCGCGGCGTCTCGCCGCCGAAGCGCCCCGTCTTCGCCGCAAGATATTGCAGGATCGCGCCCGACTCGAACACCGAAATTGGCGCGCCGTCCGGCCCGTCCGGATCGACGATCGCGGGCATGCGGTTGTTCGGCGCGATGGCCAGGAAAGCCGGCTCGAACTGCTGGCCCGCGCCGATGTCGACTCCGTGCAGTGCATAAGGTAGACCGCACTCCTCCAGCATGATGGAAACTTTCCACCCGTTTGGAGTCGGCCAATAGTAGAGATCAATGGGCTTCTTGGTTTGCGTCATGCGCATGCTCGCTTGGGAAGACCGCGACGCCCAAGCGGACGGCGGGTTTCACTCCGCTCAAGCTTGAGGCGCCGATATCGCAAAACCTGCGCTTCTTGCGGCCCGTTGGCAAGCCGGTCAACGTCTAATGCGCCTTCGGACTCCTTCTGCTCACGAGGTCTTGATGCCGACGACGACAAAGGCCGATCAGGCTCGGCGAGTCCGCACTTGAGCCGCGCCTGATCAGCCTGTGCGCCAAGCGCACGGCGGTCACGTTGCCGGCGGCGTCTCTGACGAGGACGGAGCGGCGGACGGGGTCGCTTTCCTGCGCTTCACGGGAGCGCGCTTGACCGCGGCTTTCCTGGCGCCCTTCTTCGCGGGACCCTTCTTCGCGGCGGTTCTCTTTGTGGCGGACTTCTTGGCGCTGGCCTTCTTCACCGCTCCTTTGCGAGCGGCTTTCTTCGCGACAACCTTACGCGCAGTCTTCTTCGCAGCGGCCTTCTTTCCGGGCCTTTTCTTGGCGGCGGATTTCTTCGCCGTCTTCTTCGCAGCAGCTTTCGCCATGTGTTGCGTCCCTCTCGATCACCCTGCGATTTCAATGCGCTTCGCGCACTTGCAGGAGCACAACCGAACGTACAATCGTTTTGTTTCCACGCAAGCGTTCGACACGTCCGATGCATGCGCGAGACAGCGTGACTATCGAATTATCGCGCGCGCTCATCGCGTTCGGAAGCGAAGCGACAGGCTGCGCATCAAACAAGTTCCGCGCCTCGGCCGACGCGCGCGCCAGTCCCGCAAAGCATCGGCCGCTACTTGTCCCTCTGATGCTGCAATTCTCGCATAGCCCAGTATTTCTGCGCCTTTGCGAGAATCGCCGCAGGGTATTGGAGCCGGCGTCCTTCTTCGCTGGAAGGCGCTCAATGATCGCGCTTCCTATCGATCTGCGAGAAAAAACGGACGCTTGCACGTGTCGAATCGAAACAAGGAACACGTATGTCGCAATCGAATTTTTCTTCGACTGCATCATTGCATTTTTGATTCGATGACGTGGCGGAGGCCGCGTTCGCGCACGAGTCGCGCTGCGAATCAGTCTGATTCGCGAACGCGAATCGCTCTTCGTCAGAGGCCGAGTCGTCGCTTCAGCACGTCGCTGACCGCTTGAGGATTGGCTTTACCGCCGGTGGCCTTCATCACCTGGCCGACAAACCAGCCGAGCATTCCAGGCTTGGCTCTCGCCTGTTCAGCCTTCTCGGCATTGGCCGCAAGGACAGCGTCGACGGCCGACTCGATTGCGCCCGCATCCGTCACCTGGCGCAGGCCGCGCGCCTCGACTAGCGCGCGCGGATCGGCGCCGCGCTCCTCGCCGAGCAGCATGACGATGAGCTCCTTCGCGATCTTGCCGGAGATCACGCCCTCGCCGATGAGATCGACGAGGGTCGCGAGCGACGCGGCGCTCAAGCCCGCATCCGCGATGGCGACGCCTTTCGCATTCGCCTGCGCGGCCAGGTCTCCCATAAGCCAGTTGGCCACGGCTTTGGCGTCTCGCTTGGCGTCGCCGTGTCTGACCGCGCTCTCGAAATAGTCGGCCGTCTCCTTCTCTGCGACGAGAACCGACGCGTCATAGCCCGAGAGGCCGTAGTCGGAAATGAAGCGCGCCTTCTTCGCGTCCGGCAGCTCCGGGAGATAGGCGGCGAGCGCGTCGACATACTCGGGGTCGAGCTCGAGCGGCAAGAGATCGGGGTCGGGGAAATAGCGGTAGTCGTGCGCCTCCTCCTTGGAGCGCATCGAGCGCGTTTCGCCGCGTGCAGGATCGAAGAGACGCGTTTCCTGATCGATGACGCCGCCGTCCTCGATGATCGCGATCTGGCGTCGGGCTTCCGCGTCGATCGCCTGGCCGATGAAGCGGATCGAGTTGACGTTCTTGATCTCGCAGCGGGTGCCGAGCGGCGCCCCTGGCCGGCGCACCGAGACGTTGACGTCCGCGCGCAGGTTGCCCTTCTCCATGTCGCCGTCGCAGGAGCCGATGTAGCGCAGGATCGTGCGCAGCTTGCCGACGTACGCCTTGGCTTCCTCGGCGGATCGCAGGTCCGGCTTCGAGACGATCTCCATGAGCGCCACGCCCGAGCGGTTGAGATCGACGAAGCTCATCGTGGGCGACTGATCATGCAGAGACTTGCCGGCGTCCTGCTCGAGATGAAGCCTCTCGATGCCGACCCGGATCGAGCGATCCGGCGACAGGTCGACCTGGATTTCGCCTTCGCCGACGATCGGGCTCTTGTACTGCGAGATCTGGTACCCCTGCGGCAGGTCGGGATAGAAGTAGTTCTTGCGGTCGAAGGTCGAGCGATGATTGATCTTCGCCTTGAGGCCGAGGCCTGTGCGGACCGCCTGCGCGACGCATCCGCGGTTGATCACGGGGAGCATGCCGGGCATCGCCGCATCGACCAGCGACACGTGCGAATTGGGCTCGCCGCCGAAAGCCGTCGAGGCTCCGGAAAAGAGCTTGGCGCGCGATGTCACCTGTGCGTGGACCTCGAGGCCCACGATAATCTCCCAATCGCCCGTCGCGCCTTTGATGAGTTTGGCGTCCGCTGCCGCCGTCGCCATTTTTGTCACCTCGCGAAAAAACGGGGGCTACGCCCACCATGCCTCGGGAAGCTTCATGCGCCCGGCGGATTGCTCGATCGCCTCGCCGAGGGTGAACAGCGTCTCCTCGTCGAAGGGACGGCCGATCAGCTGAAGGCCGAGCGGCAGTCCTTCGCTGGAAAGGCCAGCTGGAGCGACGAGGCCGGGCAACCCGGCCATATTGACCGTCACCGTAAAGACGTCGTTTAGATACATCTCCACCGGATCCTCCGAGCCTTTCTCGCCGATGCCGAACGCGGCCGACGGCGTCGCCGGGGTCAGAATCGCGTCGATGCCGTCAGCGAACGCGCGCTCGAAATCGCGCCTGATCAGCGTGCGAATTTTCTGCGCGCGCAGGTAATAGGCGTCGTAGTAGCCGGCCGAAAGCACGTAGGCGCCGATCATCAGCCGCCGCCGCACCTCTGCGCCGAAGCCCTCCGCCCGGGTCTTTTCGTAGAGATCGACGATGTCGGCGGCGGGGGCCCTGAGGCCGTAGCGCACGCCGTCATAGCGGGCGAGGTTGCTCGAGGCTTCCGCCGGCGCGACAATATAATATGCAGGCAACGCATGTCGCGTGTTGGGCAAGCTGACGTCGACGAGTTTGGCGCCCGCCGCGCGAAGCCATTCCGCGCCCTTCGCCCACAGCGTTTCGATCTCGGGGTTCATGCCTTCGAGGCGATATTCTTTCGGCACGCCGACCGTAAGACCCTTGATCGAACGACCGACGGCGGCCTCGTAATCCGGAACGGGCGCGGGCGAACAGGTCGAGTCCTTCGGGTCGGGCCCGGCCATCGAGCGCAGCATGATTGCAGCGTCGCGCACCGTACGTGCGAGCGGTCCCGCCTGATCGAGCGACGACGCGAAGGCCACCATGCCCCAACGAGAGCAGCGGCCGTACGTCGGCTTGATCCCAACGATGCCGGTGAACGCCGCCGGCTGGCGGATCGAGCCGCCGGTGTCGCTCGCGGTCGCCGCGAGACAGAGGCGGGCGGCGACGGCTGCGGACGAACCGCCCGAGGAGCCGCCAGGCGTCAACAGGCCGCGCTTGCCCTCGCCAAGCGCGGCCCGCGCCTTCTCGCGGCTCCAGTTCGGCGGGAGCCAGGGCGAGGCGACCGGACCGTAGTACGACGTCTCGTTCGACGAGCCCATGGCGAACTCGTCCATGTTCAGCTTGCCGAGCATGACCGCGCCGTCGCGCCATAGATTGGCGGTGACGGTCAACTCGTAAGGCGGCTTGAAACCGTCCAGGATATGGCTACAGGCTTGCGTGTGCACGCCCTCGGTCGCGTAGAGGTCCTTGACGCCGATCGGCAGCCCCTCGATGGGGCCACCCCCGTCTTTAGCAAGACGCGCATCGCTCGCTTCCGCCATCCGCAGGGCCCGCTCGGCCGTCATCACGACATAGGCGTTGAGCTTTGTCGCGCGTTGGATCGCCTCGAGATGGGCTTGCGTGATTTCGACGCTCGAAATCGCCCGCGATTTCAGCCGATCGCGCGCCTCCGCGAGCGTCAGATCCGTGAGGTCGGTCAAATCTCGTCCTTGGAAATAAGGCCCCGAAAGAGGGAGATCACTCGATCACTTTCGGCACCAGGAAGAAGCCGTCCTCGGTCAGAGGCGCGTTGGCGAGCACCTTGTCGACGATCTCGCCGTCGGTTACGACATCGTCTCGCATCGGCAGGCGCATCGGGATCACGGACGTCATCGGCTCGACGCCCTCGATGTCGACCGCCTCAAGGGCCTCGACGAACTTGAGGATCGCATTGATTTCGTCTTGCAGATGCGGCGTCTCCGCTTCGCTCACCCCGATCCGCGCAAGATGCGCGATGCGGCGAACATCGGCGAGTTCGACGGGCATCTCCTTGCTCCTAAGCTTTGCACAAAACGCAGCGCGCCCTATACATCGCCGATATTTCGCTTGCAAACGCCGCTGGGCAATTCGGCGCGAGCGCATGGGCGTCAAGCGCAGGTTCGACTTGGCTAGGGCCGCATGTTAGCGGCTTCGTACGTGAAACGCCCTCTCGCCATCGAAGACCTCGCAGGACGCCTCCCGCGAAAGGGGCGTCTCGCGGGAATCGATCTCGGGTCGAAGACCATTGGCCTCGCCATCTCGGACGTCGAGCGACGACTCGCTTCGCCCTTGAAGACGCTGACGCGGGCCGAATTCCGAAAGGACGCTGACGCGCTGATCGCAATCTTCGCCGAATTCGAGATCGTGGGCGTCATTCTCGGCATGCCGCTCGATCTCGAGGGTCGAGGCGGTCCACGCGCTCAGTCGACGCGAGCCTTCGGCCGGAACTTGTCCCAGCTCATCGACTTGCCAATTGCCTATTGGGACGAACGTTTTTCGACTGCGGTCGTGACTCGAGCCTTGATTGCGAGCGACGTGTCGCGAGCGCGCCGCGCCCAGGTCGTCGACAAGTTGGCGGCGGCCTACATCCTGCAAGGAGCGCTCGATCGCTTGGCGCGGCTAGAGATGAAGCCCCGAAATGGTTCATAGGTTATTCATAATTTTGTTGCGCATGCGCTTGTCTTTCGAAAGGAAGTCAGCGTTTAATAAGTGGAAACGAGGGCCTGGGCCCGAATCGTGCGCCCTCGGCAAGCCGAATAGCCCCGAGCTCGAGCGGCTAGCGGCGCGTTGGTAATCGTTCTTTTCGCGGATTGTCTTTGCTTATGGCCGGCGACAGCGGTTTCCCGAGACGAAGGAGCACAGCCCAAGGGCGACCGGCCAAAGGCTTCGGCGCGCCTGCCGCGGCAAAGCGGGCGGCGCCGGATCGGGCGGCTGTTCCAGAGGCGCTTGACGTCGCTCGCTACGTTGCAGACATGACTACGCAGCTTGAGGCGATGGCGATCGCGGCGCGTCTCGATCTGCTTGCCTATTTTCTGGGGATGGCCAAGGCAGAAAGCGAAGTCATCGTTCGGACCAGCGCGCCGGAGCGAGCAGCGGACGCCGGGGATAAGCCGCCGGAAGACAATTTCCCCCAGGCGTCCGGCTTTGGCGAAGACGACAAATCGTTCGACTGACGGCCCAACCGTTCCGGATCGCCGGCGTTATCCGCGCTCGCTTCGGAGCGCTACACGGTCGCCGCCGGAAAACTCGACGCGACCGGCCAACTCAAGCTCCATCAGCGCGACACGGACATCGCGCGCTGAGGCGTCGGCTGCCCGCGCCAGATCGTCGAGCGTAATCGGCGACGGGCTCAGCATGGCGATGATCCGCTCGCGCGCGGCGCTTGCCCGGTCGCTGACGACGTAGGTCGGCCCGCCCGCATCGTCGAACTCGTCGCCCGGCCGGGTGCGCGGCGTCGCTTCCGGATCGACCCCGAGGAAAGCTTGTTCTCCCCAAAGCGGCATGCCCTCTTCGCCATGTTCCTCCAACGAGGCGAACAAGTCGCTGGGGCGCGTCGGCGCGAGCGCGCCGATGACGTCCTCGGCGTTCGTGCAGATCGTCGCCCCCTGCTTCAGGAGGTCGTTCGTTCCTTCGGCGCGCGGATCAAGTGGAGAGCCCGGGACCGCGAACACCTGGCGATTTTGATCGAGCGCGAATTTTGCAGTGATGAGCGAGCCGGAGCCGCGCGCCGCTTCGATGACCACGGTGCCCAGAGCGAGCCCCGAGACGATCCGATTTCTCCGCGGGAAGTCCCGTCCGCGCGGCTCCCATTCGATCGGCATTTCGGACAGGACGGCCCCGGCTTCGATGATCCGCGCGATCAGCGGCACGGCTTCGCACGGATACGGTTTCGCGTGTCCGCCGGCAAGGACGCCGACGGCGCCTGTCTCGAGCGTCGCGGCGTGCGCCCGTTGATCGATCCCGCGCGCGAGGCCGGACACGACCACGTAGCCTGCCTGCCCAAGCCCGCGCGCAAGGCGGTCGGCGAAGGTGAGCCCGGCCGCGGAGGCGTTGCGCGATCCCACAATCGCGACCGCGGGCTGCTGCAAAGCTTCCTCCCGTCCGGCGAAGGCGAGAACGGGCGGGGCCGAATCGATCTGGCGCAGGAGCGGCGGATATTCGGGCTCCCCCAGTGCGGCGAATCGCACACCCATCTTCCGCGCAAGCGCGAGTTCGCGCTCGATCTCCTCGACAGAGGCCACCCGTATCGGGCGGGCGGCGCCGCCGCGACGCGCGATTTCCGGTAGCGCCTCCAGCGCCGCGCGGGCGCCACCGCAGTTGTTGAGCAGCGCGCGAAACGTGCGCGGGCCGACGTTCTCGGAACGGATCAGTCGGAGCCAGTCGAAGCGCTGTTCGTCGGTCAGACGGGGCGCCCGCGCCTTCTTCGCCATGGCCTTATCCCCGCCCGATCTTCGGCTCAGCTCCGTTCAGGAGCCGGCCAATGTTGGCGCCGTGCTTGAACCAGATCAGCGCGGAAAGGATGCCGAAAACGTAAGCCGCAGCCTCGAGCCCGATCGCGAGCACGACGAGCGGCGAGACGACAGTCGCTGCGAGCGCCGCAGCTGACGAATAGCGCGTGAGCGCGGCGACCAAGAGCCAAACGACGGCGAAAGCGAGCGCCGCCGGCCAGGCGATCCCGATCAGGCCGCCCAGATAGGTCGCGACTCCCTTGCCGCCCCGGAACCTGAGCCACACCGGATAGAGATGACCAAGCACCGCGCCGGCCGCCGCCGCCAACCCGGATGCGGGTCCGAAGATAAAGGAGGCGAGGACAACGGCGAGGGTCGCCTTCAGGGCGTCGAGCGCCAGGGTTGCGGCGGCAAGCCCCTTGCGGCCGGTTCTGAGAACGTTGGTTGCGCCGATGTTGCCCGAGCCGATGGAGCGCAAATCTCCCGCGCCGGCGAGCCTCGTCAACAGCAAGCCGAACGGGATCGAGCCGAGGAGATAGCCGAGCGCAAGCGCCAGGGCTGCTCCATAGGAAATCCCGACCATTCGCGCTCCAAGCTCCGCCGGCTACGCCTTTGGCTCAGAGTATTCGTGCGCGATGCGTCCGGCAACCAAGGTCAGTTTGATCCGGCCTTCGAGGCGAGCTGCGTCGAAAGGCGTGTTCCGGCAGCGCGAATGCAGTTGTGCCGGATCAAGCACGTAGGGCTCGTCCGGGTCGAAACGGATGACGTCCGCGGGCGCGCCGACCGCGAGCCGGCCCACCGGCAGCTTCAGGATTTCGGCCGGGCGGACCGTCATGGCGCGCAGCAAGCGCGGCAGGCTGATCCGGGTCCCCGCGACAAGCCGCAAACTCGCCGACAGCATGGTCTCTATGCCGATCGCACCCGCCGCGGCTTCAGCGAACGGCAGACGTTTGGTCTCGACATCCTGCGGGTCGTGGTCGGAAGAGATCACATCGATGAGGCCGGACGCCAGCGCGTCGACCAGAGCGTTGCGCTCATCCTCGGCGCGCAGCGACGGGCTCAGTTTCAGAAAAGTGCGGTAGTCGCCGACGTCGAGTTCATTCAGCGTCAGGTTATTTATCGAAACGCCGCAGGTAGCGGTCAGGCCCGCGTCGCGCGCACGCGCGATAGCCTCGAGCGAAAGCCGGTTCGAGACGAGCGCCGCGTGATAGCGGGCGCCCGTCAATGCGACGAGTCGCAGATCGCGCTCGAGCGCGATCGTTTCGGCCTCGCGCGGGACGCCGGGAAGCCCGAGCCAGCTCGCCCGAAGGCCCTCCGCCATCACCCCCTCCCCGCGCAACAACTCGTCTTCGCAGACCGGCGCAACAAGCGCGTCGAAGTCGCGCGCATACGTCATCGCGCGCCGCATGGTCTGAGCGTTCGCCACGGAACGCGCGCCGTCTGAAAAGGCGACCGCGCCCGCCTCGGCGAGCAGGCCGATCTCGGCGATCTCACGGCCGGCCAGCCCCTTGGTCAGAGCGGCGGAAGGAAAAATTCGGATCTTCGCGTCGTCCCGCGCGCGGCGCAGAATGAAATCGACCACCGCCGGATCGTCGACCGGCGGGTTGGTGTCCGGCCGCATGACCAGGCTCGTGACGCCGCCCGCGGCCGCCGCGGCGCTGGCGCTGGCGATGGTCTCGCGGTGCTCGGCGCCGGGCTCGCCCACGAACGCGCGCATGTCGACAAGCCCGGGCGCGACGACGTCACCCTCGCAATCGACGATGCGCGCCTCGCGCGGCGCCTGGTCGCGGGTGACGGCGGGGCCGACGGCCGCGATGACTCCATTTGCCGTGAGAAGTCCGCCACGGGTGTCCGTGTCCCGGTCCGGGTCGATCAGACGAGCGTTGACAAGGGCGATTGGCGGGGCGGCGACCACTTCGGGTGAAGCGATTAGCGGCGGCGAACTGCCTTTGCAAGCCGGCTTGAATGGGGACCGGTGATACGCTGGATCAGCCAGTCGCGGGCGGAGTGATCGGCGAGTGATTAGCGCTTGCCTCGGCCCGCAAAAGCAGTTAGACGCCCGCTTTCCGCCAGCAGCGGGCTCGACGCCCGCCAGGAGTTTTGCGCGCCCGTAGCTCAGCTGGATAGAGCACCAGACTACGAATCTGGGGGTCAGGAGTTCGAATCTCTTCGGGCGCGCCAGTCATTTCAATATGTTACGCTAGCGACCGCCGTTCTAGATAGATCGTTAGAACGGTGTTTAGAACGGCGGTTTCAGGTCCGGATACGAAGCGAGCGATACAGTGCTGGCGAGTTCCGCACGCCGCCTTCCGCAGTGTGCGGCAGTGCGAGGTTTCGGCAAGGGCATCAGGTCACCCACCCTAGCCCATCCACCTATGCTGCTGCGGCTTCGTAGTTGAACGAGGGAACCTCCGCAAACCTGGGTGGACCGATACCGTCAACGCTTTCCTGACAGTTGTACAAGCCGCCGGCTCCTCGAACCGGCTCGCCCTTCTGAAGCGGAAAATTGCGCAGATTCTCAAACGGATCTCGCTGCAGCCAATCAAGAAGACGACAAAACCCCTTGCTCATGGCTACGATGCGCTTTGCCCGCGCATCGTCAGCAAAGAAATTTAGTTGAAGACAATCGGCATAGAGAATCAGAACTACCTGATCCTGAGGGCCCAGAAACGGAACAGCTAGCCAAGACCTTGCAACTGCCTTTGGCAGGATCTCGTCCTTCGCTAAAGCTTCGTTGAGTTTATCAACGTCCTGGAAGCGCTTGGTACGCCAAACTCTGCCATTTTCGTAGGCCGCCCCAATAATTCCGGTGTCTACGGCAAAGAATCGTCCGACTTTCCCTCGCCAGTCGCCCGGTCATCACTCTTGGCGTAACCTTCACGAATATTCACGTTGCTGGTGCCGTGGTTCTTCCGTTCAACAACGGCAGTGCACGATTGCGCGCCGCGCTTGGCTCGCTTGACGCCCCGTTTATGATTTCTGCCGGCATTTACGGTGGCTCCGGCTTCATGGGAATCGAAGCCAGTCCTCACGGTATTGAGTCGTTCGAGGCGAGCTTCGAGTTTGGGGGAATTGGCTCGATCGGCTACGGCCCGCTGCAGGGCACGGCCTATGTCACGACCGGCGCCTATGCGCGCAAGGATGGGTTAGGCTGTACCTTCGCTGCTCTGTTCTCGGCTGGCTTCGCCGCCCATATTGCATGTTTTGGCATAAGTGCTTCCTTCACATTGCGGCTATACAAGCGCGACGGCGATAGCTCTGTCCAGGGAGAGGCCCAGCTTACATTTACGTTTTCGGTCGGATTTGCGAAGGTGCACTACACAATCCGCGTTGCTCGCACGATGCAGGCAGGGTTCGGCGGCGGCGGGCAGCAAGCCGCCGACAACTCATGCCCGGGTACCGCGTTCAGCGGGCAGCGCCCGGGGGATTTACTCCGAATTGCTTTCCGATAGACCAAGTGGCGACTTTGAATACTGAAAGCGTGAGTCCCGCAAATTCCTGGTCAGCTTTCGAAGCGCAATTCGACCCGCGATTCTATCCGAGATTTTCGGCATGACGGACCTCCCAGTCGCAGAACCACCGGCTCACGCTATCCCGAAGGATGGGGACGACGACGAGGAGAAGAAGGCACGAACACTCGTATCGGTTTCCAGCCGCATTGTGGCTGACGGATCGACCCTGCACGACGGCGTCGAATACGCGCGCATGACCCTGGTAATGCGCCCAACGTCCGAGATTGCGAGGCCGGGCGCCGAACCGCCGTCTTCAGACTCGATGGTCAATCTCCGCTGCTGGCCGTCCGAGATTATGAAAAAGTATTTCACGCCGAATGGCGCTTACAGCATGAAGACAAAAGTCCGCGTCGTTGCCGCCTCAGGTCTTTCGAAAGAGAGCGCAGCCGCGGGCCTCACCCAGTTGAGGGATCGCGCAAAGCTCGTCGACGCCGAGATCATGTGGACTTCGGATCACCCAATCACTGAGCGCGTCGACAGGTTTTGGAGCCGCATGATGAACGCGCCACCGCGGCTAGAGACAACAAACACAATTTGGGAGCGCCTAGTTCAGGCGCTCACATGCAATACCAACGAAACAACCAGCGTGATTTTGCCGACGCCGCAAGCCGCGGCGGCGCTGGCATTCACGTTGGAGCGTGGCCGCATGGTGCTCGACGCGCTCGCCAGTCCCAATTCTCCTTTGGCTACAAGGGGGCGCTTGTCGCGGGAAGTCAACCTAGCTGACTGTGGTTCTCGAGCGCTCCGCCTTCGTTATCCGCATTCTCAGGCTCGACGCCTTCGTCGGCTACGATCGCTTTCGCCCCGGCCGCTGAGAGCTTGAGCGCGTAGGGCGCCCCTGATTCCTGGTCGCGCCGCCAGACTGGGACGTCGGTCTTCGCCTTGACCTCTTTTACGAGACCAGAGGAGATCAGCTTATTTGCGACCCTCTGCGCCGCGCCGCCCTTCAGCGTCGGCGGGGCAACGAGGCAGCGATCCTTGCGCTGGGCTGCAGAGCTTAGGATGACGAGCTGCGTATCGGTGAGTTTGATGGACATGGACAAACCCTTCGCGTCTTCGATTGGGGCCAAGCCAATCCAGGCCCCTCACCGACGCGAGCCCCGAATCGGCGCGATCGCCGGGGCTGAGGGTTTGCCCGCCGCGCCATAGCGGTTGCGGACGTCCACATACATGCTCGCTTTCGGACCGAAAGCCAGTCATTTCTCCGCATTCGGCCTCTGGCGCGATCAGGACCGGCGCACAGAGGCCCACGAGCTCCTTGCGTCCATCTACCACTGGTTCACCGAGGGCTTCGACACGCTCGACTTGAAGGAAGCCAAAGCGTTGCTGGACGAACTAGTTCATCGATTCGATGAAACCGATCTTTTGTGAGGGATTCATTTGGTCTTTGCCGGCCTGTAGGCTGATCTTTTGATTCGCGAGACGAGATTCGAAGATCATGACGGCACGGCGACGAGCGATTGAGTTGTCGATCGGAGAAGAGGATTTGGCGAGGCTTGTTTCGATAGCACGCTCGCGAACGGAGCCGGCGAGCCGGGTCGAGCGAGCGCGAATGCTGTTGGCTTACCGGAAAGACCCCTCGTTCTTTGCGGTGGGTCAAGCTTTGGGGGTGCATCATCAGACGGTCCAGCGCTGCGTTGAGCGGGCGCTGGCCTATGGTCCAATGGCGGCGCTCGACGATCGTCCCCGGCCGGGCAAGGAGCCGACGATCACTGCCGAGGCCAGGATGTGGCTGGTCTCTCTGGCCTGCCGCAAGGCGAAGGACTTGGGCTATCCGCACGAATTGTGGACGACGCGGCTTCTGGCTCGTCACGCGCGCGAGCACGGACCAGCCGAAGGGCACGCCTGCCTTGGCAAGCTGGTTCAGGGCACTTTGTGCAAGATACTCAATGAGCAAGAGGTCAAGCCGCACAAGGTGCGCTACTACCTGGAACGCCGCGACCCCGAGTTCAAAGCCAAGATGGCGGAAGTTCTGTGCGTCTACCGCGAGGTCAAGATCATTAAAGAGACCGCGGCCGCATCGAAGAAGAAGCCGAGCGACGCGGTGGCGATCGTCTCCTATGACGAAAAACCCGGCATCCAGGCGATCGCCACGACCGCCCCGGATCTGCCGCCCGAGCCCGGCGCGCACGCGACCTTCGCGCGCGATCATGAATATAAACGCCACGGCACGGTCAGCTTGCTGGCCGGCATCGACCTGCTCACCGGCGCGGTTCACGCTCTGGTCAAGGATCGCCACCGCAGCCGCGAATTCATCGAATTTCTCCAGCTTCTCGACGCCGCCTATCCAGCCCACACGGCGATCAAGCTGATCCTCGACAATCATTCCGCGCACATTTCCAGGGAAACCAAAGCTTGGCTCGCCGAGCAGCCCGCCGGCCGCTTCGAATTCACTTTCACGCCCAAGCACGGCTCCTGGCTCAATCTCGTCGAGGGCTTCTTTTCCAAGCTTGCCCGCTCCGTCCTGCGCCACATCCGAGTCGCATCGAAACAGGAACTCAAGGAGCGCATCATCGCCGCAATGGACGAGTTCAACCGACACCCTGTCGTCCATACTTGGTCCTATAAACTCGACAACGCCGCTTGATATGATTCGAACTTTGGAAACGACGAACTAGTGGCCCGAGTCACGCGAACTGAGGGTATAGCCTGGCGAGTTTGACGCGGGCGTCGGCGGTTGTGAATTGCCAGTCGGCCTTGGCGTGATGTTTGTTGCGGCGTTGTTCCCAGGCGGCGACTTCCTGGGTCAGTTCCGGCTTGTTCGGGATGCGTCGGTCGAGGCACTGGGTTGAGAGGACGGCGAGTTCGGATTCGGCCATGTCGAGCCAGCTTCCGTGCTTGGGCGTATAATGCCATTCGAACCGTTCGACGAGGCGACGCGCTTCGGCGGCGGGAAAGGCTTGGTAGAGCGACGCCGTCGTGTGCGTGCTGAGATTGTCCTGAACCAGAACGATCTTGTCCGCATCGGGAAAATACATGTCGGACAAATCCTTGAGCACGTGGGCGTAATCGACGGCCGCGCGGCGGTCGGTGACTTTCACGCAGCGCCAGCCTTCCAGCGGCGCGAACATCATGAACAGATTGGCCACGCCATTGCGTTCGTATTCGTAGTCGCGCCGCGCCGGTTGTCCCGGCTTGGCGGCGACCGGCGCGCGCGTCTCGATGATGAGCTGCTTCGACGTTTCGTCGAGGCATACGAGGGGGCGCATGGGATCATGCGGCCTCTGGTAGACTTCCAGCACGTCCTCCATGTTGGCGACAAAGGCCGCGCTGGCCTCGGGCGCGATCACCCATTGCTGCTTGAGATGGGGCTTGAGAATGTTTTTTTGAGCGTCCGCCCGATCGTGTTGTCGCTGGCGCTCTCGACGATCTGCAGTTCGACGACCTTCTCCTCCAAAAGACGCAGGGTCCATCTGGCGCGGCCCGCCGGGGCCGGCCCGCAAGCCAAAGCGATCAGCTTGGCTTCCGCGGCGCCGTCGAAAATCCGCCGCGGGGCGGAATTGGGATTGTCCTTGCGGGTCAGGACGGCTTCGAAGCCTTCCTCGACGAGTTGCCGCCGCGTCCGCTCGACCGTCGCGATGCTGGTGTCCAGCGCCTCGGCGATTCGGCTGTCGCTCCATCCGCCGCCAGCCTCCGACACGTCCGCTTTCAACAGAATGCGCGCTTTCGTCAACAAATGCCCGGCGCGCTTGCCCTTGCGGATAAACTCATCGAGCCGAGCACGTTCCTCCGCGCTCAGCCTGACCACGTATTTCTTGACGGCAATCTCTTTGCTCGCCACGAATCATCTCCATCGCTCAGAGTCTGTCCGGAAACATCATGTGGGATTGCATAGTTTTCGCAGCATGAGGCGGATGGAAGCGAGGCGGAGGAACGCGAGCGCCTTGCGGTTGAGGCATTCCCAGTCCTTGGCCAGCCGTCGGCAGCGGCCGAGCCAGGCAAAGGTGCGTTCGCCGATCCAGCGCTTGGGCAGGACGACGAAGGCCTTGGCCTGATCCGATCGCTTGACGATCTCGACCTTCACGCGCGCCAGAGTTCGTCCGATGGCGGTCTGAAATTGCGGCCCTCGATAGCCGCCGTCGGCAAAGAGCCTGGTCAGGAACGGAAAGGCGCCGAACAAGGTCGCCATCAGCGCCGCGCCGCCGTCGCGGTCCTGGATGTCGGCGGCGTGGACGATCGCATGCATCAACAGGCCCTGCGTATCGACGAGGATGTGGCGCTTTTTGCCCATGATTTTCTTGCCGGCGTCGTAACCCGCCGGATCGATGCAGGTCCCCCTTTTTCCGCGCTCTTGACGCTCTGGCTGTCGATGATCGCGGCGGTCGGGCTCGCCTCGCGAGCGGCCGCTTCGCGACACTTCACGTAGAGCGCGTCGTGGATGCGATCGAGCGTGCCGTCCCAACTCCAGCGATCGAAGTAATCGTAAAGCGTCGAACGCGGCGGCAGGTCCTTCGGCACGGCGCGCCATTGGCAGCCGGTGCTCAGGACATACATCAGGCCGTTGACGACCTCGCGCTCATCGACATGACGTCGGTTGCCGCCGCGCTTGGCCGGTGGAATGAACGGCTCGACATGCGCCCATTCCGCGTCGGTCAGATCGCTCGGATAGCGCAGCCGACTGCGGTCGTAGCGAGCGCGATTTTCGTTGGTCCACATCAGCGACCCCCCAAGCGATTCGGGCCGCCTTCCTTAAATCATAAGCGATTCCAACGATTCGTTAAGTTCCCGGACGGGCTCTCAGATCGCGACAGCACAGATTCAGACAATGCCGTCAAACGCAATGACGTGAGCCACTAGCCTGGGACACGCCGCCACCGATATGGCCGCGAGCGCGGGACTTCGTTGATGCCGCGCTTACTGGCGGAGCGGTTGTGGCCGACCTCGTCGAGCGCATCCATGCTGCCCATCACATTACGACACCCTCAAATCCTGTTCAAATCCTGTCTATCCGGTATGCTCCACCGAGGACCAGGCGTTAGATGATGCGCGGGTTGGATACCGCCGGACCGGTGATGCGTCGCGGAGCTTCCTCTGTCTAGCGGCCAGCGTCGGAAAATATCCGGCTGATAGTGGACGCGAGGGTTCTCCTGGCCGTGACCGTGCCTCCAGCCTTGCTCAGCTTTGGATAGATGCGTTGTCGGCGATGACCTCCTTTTCGTGAGGTCCGCTGTCGATCTCAGCGCATCAAGCGCCGGCGATCTGAACGTGCTTGGCGATCGCCCAGGCAAAGCCCGCCAGTTCTCGAGCGCAGTAGTTAAGACTTAATCTGACAGTTGGTGTCATAGCTGAGGCGGAAGCCGAGGCCGGGCGCGGAGTGGTCGGGGTTCGCAGCGCCTGGCCTCGGCGTTTCGAGAGGACACCTACGATGACCAAGGAACAGAAGATTATCCGCGCCAAGGTTGGGTTGCTGGAGTTGGCCAAGCAGCTCGGCAACGTCAGCCAGGCCTGCAAGATGATGGGCTATAGCCGCGACAGCTTTTATCGTTTCAAGGAACTTTACGACGCCGGGGGCGAATTGGCGCTGCAGGAACTGACGCGGCGAAAGCCGATCCTGAAGAACCGCACGCCGCCCGAGGTCGAGGCGATCATCGTCGAGCTTTCGCTGGACCAGCCGGCTTATGGCCAAATCCGTATCGCCAACGAGCTTCGCAAACTCGGCCACTCTATTTCTCCGGCCGGCGTTCGCGGCGTCTGGCAGCGTCATGATCTTGAAACCATGAAGAAACGGCTCAAGGCGCTCGAAGCCAAGGTCGCCCAGGAAGGCCTGGTTCTGACCGAAAGCCAGCTGGCCGCGCTGGAGAAGGCCAAGAGCGAAAAGGAGGCGCATGGCGAGTTCGAGAGCGAATGTCCGGGCTATTGCGGCGCCCAGGATACGTTCTACGTCGGCAACATGAAGGGGGTTGGCCGCATCTACCAGCAGACCTTCATCGACACCTACGCCAAGGTCGCCTTCGCCAAGCTCTATGATCGCAAGACGCCCATCACCGCGGCCGATCTCGTCAACGATCGCGTCGTGCCGTTCTATGATGCGAGGGAGGTGAGGCTGTGCCGCGTGCTGACCGATCGTGGCACGGAATATTGCGGCAACCCCGAGCGCCACGAATACGAGCTTTATCTGGCGCTCGAGGATATCGACCATTCGCGCACCAAGACCAAGAGCCCGCAAACCAATGGCATCGTCGAGCGCTTCCACAAGACGGTGCTCGACGAGTTCTATCGCGTCGCCTTCCGCAAGAAGATCTACGGATCGATCGCCGAACTCCAGGGCGATCTCGATTCCTGGGTCCAGAGCTACAACGAGGAAAGGCCGCATCAGGGGCGATGGTGCTTCGGCAAGACGCCAATGCAGACCTTCCTTGACGCGACGCCCCTTGCGAAGGAGAAAATGATCGCAGCCTGATCACATCTGACAGGCAGAGCCGACCCATCTCCCGACGCTGACCGTCAGATCAAGTGCCAGCTACTACAGCTCGAGCGATCGCGGTCGTGACCACAGTGGGTGATTTTCCTGCCCGGGCAAGCTTGCGATAGCGCCGACACAGCCTTTCTTGGGCCTTCCACGCGGTGTCGCGGATCGGCTTTGCCAGACCCTCCTGGCGCAACAGCTGCTCCCGGCTGATGCGCGCCGGGAACCGATAACTCCAGGCCGCCTCGATCAGCATTCGCCGGGCCGCGCCATTCCCGGCTTTCGTGATGCCGCCTTGGCGTCGTGTGGCGCCGCTGGAGCGCTCGGACGGAACCAGACCGAGATACGCCATGAGTTGACGGGGATTGGCGAAGCGGGTGATGTCGCCGAGTTCGGCGATCACCGTCGCCGCCGCGACCAGAGCCATCCCGCGCAGCGCTTGCAGGGCGCGCACCACCGGGGCCAGCGACCAATCCGGCAGCGCTGCCCTCGATATGCGCTTCCAGACGATCTCGCCGCGCCGTCGCCGCCTCGACGGCGGCGATGCAGTCTTCCAGCACGATGTGATGCGCCGCTTGCTCGAATCTCAGTCCGGCCATCCAGCGACGATGCATCAACGTCCACGCCGGCCGATTGTAGTGACGGCCATGACGCAGGAGAAAGCCAGAGAGCTGCTGACGGGCCTGGCGCAGACTGCGCACGGCCGCAAGACGCGCGCGCACAAGATCGCGGATCGCCTCATGAGCCTGATCAGGAATCCACACAGCGGTCAGTTCACCGGCGCGATGCAGCTTGGCCAGGTTGATCGCATCCCGCCGGTCGGTCTTGATCCGATCTCCCGGCTTGCGTGGGATCAACGACGGAGCAACGACAACGCAACCATGCCCAGCCAGGGTCAACTGCCGTTGAATGCCATAGCCGCAAGGGCCGGCCTCATAACAGAACCGTAGCTCGCTTCCAGCGCGCGACAGCTTCGCCGCCAGAGCGTTCAAGGCCGTCGCTGTGTTCGCGATCTTGCCATACTCGCGCACGTCCTTGTGTGCGCCCGCCTCCGCAAGCGCCACCGCGATCGTATCCTTGTGCACGTCAAGGCCCACGTATGTGATAAATTCGTCCAAGACCCGTCTCCTATGCATGAGGCTCGGCGCCGGAAAGCCCGGCGCAACCCTCGACAAGCCTGCATACTGTGAGACGGGTCGCCCTATCTCAGGCGAACATGTAGTCTAGGCACTCAACTTCCTCCAATTGACCGCAGTAACGCTGCAAAGGAGGCCTGCGTCGGCGCTGGTGGCCTGGAACCGCCACCGCTCCGCAGCCTACTGATGCTTGCAGGTTTGACGCATCGCGAACTTCTTATGCGTCCGATCTCCGCGCTTGCGGGCCCATTGACGCTGCGCGTGACGCACGCCGTCGATAACAGCTTAATTCCGAAGCCCGCGCTCGGCCCGCGGCTCGCTCTCACCCGGCGAGTATTCAGTGGCGGCACCCCGGCTGGAAAAGGCGCGCCGGACCCGGGAACCATTGCCAGCGCGCCGGTCGGGGGCTCTGAAGTTCCAGATGCGAGTTTGGACGGAGAGTCGCCTGCCGACTTCCTGAACAGCACGCAAATCTCCGATTGGGGATTCGGCAGCACACAGGAGGGTGCAACCAGCGTCTTGTTTGGGGGCGATATATATTTCGATCCGGCCAGCACGAGCGGCCTGATCATCGAGGCGCACTGCGCAGCAGCGTTCGGCGAAGCGCTAGACCCCGAAACAGGGAGAACACAGGACCAGCGTTTGGCGAATGACTGGAAAGGGATTGAGCCAGAAGCGACTAAGCCGTTCGGCTTTAAAATAGACAGTGATCGTCGCGTCGATTTCGAGCGGAAGAACGTGGTTGTGCTAAAGCTGGACGGATTGCCCTTGCCGGTGGATGGGCGCGCTGGCATTCGATCTTATTCGCTGGAATCGCTGATGGCCGGCGCCTGGGGCGCCGAACGCCAATTCGGAGATGCGCTTCGCGCCGCGCTGCCGGCCGCGTTCACTGGAACGGGAGCGCGGCGCCTTTGGCTCCGAGCCGTCCCGATAAATCGTCACGCCGGCTTGCTCCCTCCCCCGCCTACGGAAGCGTCGGCACTTCCTAAAGTTGGAATTAACCGCAGCGTAACGAAAAAATACTGCAGCACGGAATTCAAACGAAAAAGAAATTGAAGAGTGGAATCCACTTCCGCCGTTTGATCTGTGGTTGCCTGCCACTACACGCCCGTCACCGCCAACGATCGATCACGTCAGTGTCGCGCTATCGCGGAGGCAGTTGCCTTTATTGACTGGCGTAAACGGGGCGTTCACGGTCGGTATTGAACAAACAAGCGTTCCTGACGATCTGGCAAGCACGTCCTTTTCTGAGTTCGGGTGAGGGCGAGATGATCGCGCTCGTGCTTTGGCCGCCGGGGCTTTTTGCACGCGGCGTCGACAGTAACGAAAAAGGGAAAGGCTTTTTTCCCCCCTGATCCAATCACAACCGAAGGCCCAGAATTTTTTGACGAGGATTTGGGCCCGGGCGGCTCGTACGTGTCCCGTTGGGGCGCAGACCCTCTTACGGGGGTAGTGTGCCGGCAGACAAATTTCCGACCGGCCCATTAATTGATTCGTCGCACTTGTCATATCAGAAGACGGCCTGCGCGTTCCGCGGGCCTTCATGCCGATTCCGGTTACCGGCGAAGATTGGGCCTCGACAGAAGCAACTGGCGAAAAGGATTTAGGGGGCCCATCGAACGCTGCAGCCAATTCCTCGGATAAGACCCCAAACGCCTATCTTTCTGTCGCGCTTCAGGCATTCGAACCTCGGTTCGATCCGATGGTGGAACTCTGGTACTTCGATGTTGCGCTGAGAACCGGACCGTTGGCGTTTCCCCGAGTCAGATTGGGACTAGTCCGCTATCAACCCAATGCGCGAGAAGATGACGTGCCACCTGAAGGTTCGGAGCCCGTTCGTCTCCGCGTCTCGACACCTGTCACTGAATGGGTGAAGCCCCTGCCCGGGCGCAGGGCGACCGCAACTTGTCAACCGCGCGCCAACGGTTGGACAGAAATCGGGGTGGTCGTTGATGGTCCGTCCGCCTATCCGGATGACAATAAGAACGGCGTCCAACCGAATATGCTCGTCGAACTGATTCGCCACAAGAGCAGCAACGGCCTGCCGTCGCAAGAAGAAATCGCTATAGCGGGCGATGGAAATCCGGCACTCTATTCCGATTGGTCGTCGAAAGACTTCAACTCTTCAGCACGTGGCTTGATACACCGCCTGCGAGGCGTATGCAGTTGGACCTGCATATTCGTTATTCCGGGACCGCTAGAAGACAATTGATGGTCGCATTCAGTAGTAATAACAGAAACACGTAAGATAAATCGCGCCCATCTTGGGACTGACGAACAAGAAAGTACTGGTAAGACTTTGCGTTCAAGACTCATGTGAGCTGCTACACTCAGCCCAAGACATCCGTCTGTGAGCTACCTCTAAGCGACTTTAAGAAAATATACGATATAATTGATGTCGGTGACGATTTGTTCTCCGACCCCTATGGCAGAAAACAAATGGTAGACGTATTAAAATATTTGTAAAAATGATCAGAATAGTACTATATCTCCAGCAGTACTCGGTATGATCGGAAAGATAATTGAGAAGCTTGGGAAATAGCGGGACAATCCAACGGACGCATCTTGTGATGTGAGCTGACACAACGGAGGACGAAATTGCAAACGTTCTAGCCACCGGATCGTCGGGATAAAGCTTGGCGGAGTGACAGTTTGCCTCCTTCTGTGGGCCTCCTTCTGGGCCGAGTTTGTATGCGGGCGTTCTCGATGTCCGGAATGAGGGCGCGGCCCGACAAAACGACGGAACGCAGTTTGCGCTGCTGCAAGCTACAAGCCAAGACGGTGTCGATCGGCGATTTTTCCGCATCACAAAAACCAAAGTGCGGAAGCCAGTCGGCAAAGTAATACCGGGTTGAGACAATACCGCGCCGCGCGTGCTGGATTCGAGTCAAGCACATGCAAGACCATAGAAGAGTTCGTTCATGGCTCCACCTTAGCATTTGCTGGATCCAATCGATGGGTACGAAAACTAGGGTTTCGTAATCTGCGTGCCTTGGAATGCATCCTTGACAGTCTCACTATAGTTCATGTTCCAATCGGACGACATCACGGGAAATACCTTTAGGGACATGTGACCCAAGGTCCTGATTTGTCGCGTTCAGCTCTTGTATTGGGGTTGCGAGGGGTGACGGCGATACTATCCCCGCGACGATAAGTACGACCGGCCCGTCCGCAAACTCAAGAACGCTCGCCAAGAGCGGGAAAAATTTCTTAATTGCCAAGTCCAGAGCAACGTTTTCCGGCTTCGTATATGAATCGATCTTGTCTGAAATCTTATCTTCGATTTAATCCAAGGTCTGATGGAGGAACCGGAGCGTTTTCAACTGGCGATAAGCTTTTTCGTAGACCTCAGCCCACGCTCCCCAAGCTTCAAGGGCAGCTTGTGGCGACTCTGCCTGCATTCGCTAGCGTTGTGAAAATCACACTTCCAAAGAACACCGCACATATAAATGGTCGACGCATGTCGTCCTCCCACATTGGTCCCGGAGGGTATCCTACGCTTATGTTTTGCCCATTCCGTGCACGATAGTCGTATCGGGTGTATTTTAAGAGTCTGCCTCGAAGTTCAACCTCTTGCCAGCTTGCGGGTCAAGAGGCCGATGTTGGCACCGTGGAGCCACGCCAGTGCGCTTTCGAGCGTTCGCCGCGAAGTCTTTGGCCAGGCGACGGCAGCGACCGAGCCAAGCGAAGGTTCCTTCGACGACCCGGCGCCGCGCGAGGACGTTCCGCGACGTTCTAGCTTGACGATTACGATGGTCCAGTCGCCCCTTCTTTCTCAAGGCGTGCTTTAGCTTATCGCCCGTGTATACCTTAGGAGGACGATGGCTCCCCAAGCCAGTCCCAAATAGCTCTTCCAGACACCCCACCAAGCCTTGCGAGCCCAGGCAACTCCTGATCTTCATGCCACAACCGTCGCATTCACGGCGGCTACACGCGTGCTGCGAGCTTCCGACTGGGCATCCCGATCCAAACAGCAGACGCCTCCCCCTCGATCTGTTTGGCGCCTCGCGCGGCGTCCATCATTTTTCGCGAAACCGCTTCCTGCTGGAATCGAAGATGGTCGCGCAGCAGCTTGTTGCGGGTGATGTAGCCGGCGTTCACTCCTGGAATTGAATGGTTCATTGGCAAGTGCACGTCCAGCTCGGGCACACCTGCGGTTTGCGCAATTGTTCGAAATTGGTATCCCCTTCACTGCCCCTGAGGGACGTGGTACGCCTGTCTGGTGGACACCACTCGACACCCGGTCGCTGGACTTGATTACCCGCGCACGTTTCAGGCGATGGACGAACGCTTCCGTGACGACGCGGCCTGCCGCGAGTACATCCGTCGTTTGCGCTGGCCTCAGGGATTCACCTGCCCCCATTGCGGAGAGGCGGGGGAGCCATGGGTGATGGCAGGGGGATGGCTGCGGTGTCGGGCCTGCCGCAAACAGACATCGCTGACCGCCGGGACGATCTTCGAGGGTGCCCGTAAGCCGTTGCGGATGTGGTTTCTGGCGATGTGGTTCGTCACCAGCCAGAAGAATGGGGTCAGTGCGCTCGGCCTCCAGAGGGAATTGGGGCTTGGCAGCTACGAAACTGCCTGGACCTGGCTGCACAAACTGCGCCGCGCCATGGTCCGGCCGGGCCGGGACCTGCTGTCTGGTGCGATCGAGGTTGATGAAACCTATGTTGGTGGCCCGGAACAGGGTACGCGAGGCCGAGAAACCGAGAGCAAGGCCATCGTCGCCATAGCAGTCGAGAAGAACGGCCGGGGGTTTGGCCGCATCCGCCTTCAGCAGATCGGAGATGTCTCGACAGACAGCCTGCTTCCCTTCGTCCAAGGCGCTGTGAAGCGCGGGGCGATGGTTCACACCGACGGCTGGAGGGGTTATGCCGGACTGGCGGCGGGGCCGGTTACCAGCATCAGGTCACGGTCCTCAGCGGCGGCTCCGACCCGGCGCACGAAGTCATGCCGCGCGTCCACCTCGTCGCCTCGCTGCTCAAGCGATGGCTGATCGGTACTCATCAAGGTGGCGTCCAGCATCAACATCTCGACTACTACCTCGACGAATTCACCTTCCGCTTCAATCGCCGCAGATCAAAGGCCCGCGGGCTGCTCTTTCATCGCCTCGCCCAACAAGCCCTCGCCGTTGGACCCGCGCCCTACAACGCCATCGTCAAGCCACCGGGTTCCAGCGACTCCCGGACAACGGGGCAATGAAGGGGATACCCAATTTGTTCGAAATGTCTGCCTAAGGTCATTGCCCCATTTGGAGAGCTCATCGCGGTTTTCCTTGTGTTCGGCCAAATGTCCGCTCTTGCTGTCGGCGGGAAATATCCATTCGGTCGCTTGGTTAGGATAGAGCGATTGCCCTAAACGTAGAACGCGGATCAGGCAGCGGATCATGGGCCGAGAAAGCGGAATGTCGAATGCTCTTGCCTCTCCACACTTAGGCTTGGGCACGTGCAAGACACGCCGGCGAAAATCTAAATGCTCCCTGCGAGCCTTCTTGATCGCCTCCGGGCGATGACCCGAGAGCAGCAGAAAAAGATGAAACTCCCGCCGCACCGGGTTTTTGAGCGCTGCCAGTTCGTTGAACCAACCGCCCAAATCGGTAAGCCCGAGCGCAGTGTCGCGCCGACGTTCCAAATTCCAATCAACCGCTGAAACGGGGTTGTCTGGAGGAAGGCCCCGTGCGGCTTTGCGAGCGTGATTGTAGATGGCGCGTAACGTACGCATGCAGCCGTTCGCGATATAGGTTCCGTTCTCTTCGCTGAGCTTTTCGTGCCGAGTTCTCACCAACTCAGGCTGGAGCCCAAGCATGGACAGGGGAACATCGAGCCAAACTGACATCAGCCGTTCGACATGGTCCCTGTAGTTCTCGATCGTGCCGCCGCTTCTTACCTTTCGCTTCATATGCCCATCACGATAGCGCTCCCACGCCTGCTTCAGGGTGGGGTCGGGTCCATTCGGACCGGGGCCCACCACTGGCTCCTCCGGCTTAGGTCACTTCGGACAATAACTGAATCGCGACGGGTCGTCGTGCGTCGGAATGACTCAGGTGTCGGCGATTCCGGGCTGTGGCGAAGAGGCGTAGTTCGATCGCATGATCGACGAGGCGGCGATTCGGCTGCGATGGGAGACGGTCGGGGCGCGGCTTGACGAGCGTGGTCGGCGGTTGTTTGCGGCGGCGGAGGTCCGGAGCGCCGGTCGCGGCGGTCTCGCGCTGGTCTCGAAGGTTACCGGGCTTGCTCGTTCGACGATCAATCGCGGCGAAGACGACCTCGACGGCGAGCCGCTTGCGAAGGGGCGGGTTCGCCGTGCCGGAGGCGGGCGTCGGTCGGTATCGCGAGCCGACCCGGGGCTCGTCCCCGCGCTCAAGCGGCTGGTCGAACCGGCGACATTGGGCGATCCCACGCGGTCCCTGATCTGGGTGTCGAAAAGCATGGCGAAGCTCGCGGCAGCGCTGACCGAGATGGGACATCCGATCAGCGCCGATACGGTCGGCGCGGAGTTGGCGAAGCTCGGGTTCTCGCGCCAGTCCAATCGCAAGGCGGATGAAGGTTCGCACCATCCCGACCGCAACGCCCAGTTCGAACACATCAACGCGAAAGTCGTTGCGGCGCAGGCCCGCCAACAGCCCGTCATCTCCGTCGATACGAAGAAGAAGGAGTTGCTCGGCAACTTCAAGAACGGCGGAACCGACTATCGTCCGAAAGGCGATCCGCGGCGCGTGAACGTGCACGACTTCGAGGACAAGAAGCTCGGCAAGGTCGTGCCTTATGGGGTGTATGATGTGACCGCCAATGCCGGTTTCGTCAGCGTCGGGATCACCAGCGACACCGCCGAGTTTGCCGTGGCGTCGATCCGCTGCTGGCTCGAACGCATGGGACGACAGCGCTATCCGCAGGCGCGAGAACTGACGATCACGGCGGACTGCGGCGGCTCGAATGGGGCGCGCGTGCGGCTCTGGAAACTCGAACTGCAAAAGCTCGCCGACGAGACCGGGCTTGCGATCCACGTCCACCACTATCCGCCAGGCACATCGAAGTGGAACAAGATCGAGCACCGCCTGTTCTGCCACATCACGCAGAACTGGCGCGGCCGACCGCTCACGGATCGTCTTGCCGTGGTCGAGTTGATCGGCGCAACCACCACCAACGCCGGGCTCAAGGTCGAAAGCGCGCTCGACACGCGCCGCTATCAAAAGGGCATCAAAGTCAGCAATGCCGCGATGAAGCGCCTCGACATCACCGGCGATCAGTTCCATCCTGAATGGAACTACACGATCAAGCCCAGGCCACCCTGAACCGTAGCACTTATTGTGCGGGGTGTCCTAAAGGGCCTGAGACAAAATATCTGAATCGATCTGGCGGCGCGGCGCTTATTTTCTGGCCGGCTCTGGACGGGATGGGCAGGGTATGATTCTTTTGCTCGATGAGATCGAGTTCGACGAAGATGATGGACGTTGCCGCCATCAGGATGCGGTATGAGGGAGTTTCTCTCCATCTAAACGAACGTTCTCGTCGCCTGTTCGCGGCGAACGAGGCTCAAACCGCAGGGCGTGGCGGCTTGGCTGCTGTCTACGAGGCCACCGGCATTGCGCGTAGCACGATCGGGCGCGGCCTCTCGGATTTGCGGAACGCACATGGCCCGCTGATCGGCCGCATCCGTCGTCCCGGCGGCGGTCGCAAGCCAAAGACCGAGACAGAGGCTGGCCTCGTGGAGGCGCTTGGAGACCTTGTGCAATCTGCGATCCGTGGCGATCCCGAAGCGGCGCTGCTCTGGGTGAGCAAGAGTCAGCGCCACCTCGTCCGGGCGTTGGCTGATCGCGGCTATACGGCCAGTCAAAAATTGGTCGGCCGCTTGCTCCGGGACCTGGGGTTCAGCCTTCAGGCCAACAAGAAAACCCTTGAGGGGGCGAGGCATCCGGATCGCGACGCCCAATTCGAACACATCAACCAGAAGATCAAAGACTTCCAAAGCACGAGCCAGCCAGCGATCTCCGTCGACACCAAGAAAAAAGAGCTGGTCGGCGACTTCAAGAATGGCGGACGCGAGCTACGGCCGAAGGGAAGGCCGCAAGCGGTGCGGGTTCACGATTTCCAAATCCCTCAACTCGGCAAGGTTGCGCCCTATGGCGTTTACGATCTTGCGACGAATACGGGCTGGGTAAATCTCGGCATAGATCACGACACGGCTGCTTTTGCGGTCGAGAGCATCCGCCGCTGGTGGCGCGCCTTGGGGCAGAAGCGTTATCTCGGTGCAACCAGTCTTTTGATCACTGCGGATTGCGGGGGCAGCAATGGGGCTCGTGTCCGACTATGGAAGCGTGAGCTTCAGGTCTTCGCCAACGAGACCGGCCTTGCCATCACTGTCGCTCACCATCCCCCCGGCACCAGCAAGTGGAACCGTATCGAGCACAAGCTGTTCGCGTTCATTACTCAAAATTGGCGCGCCAAGCCGCTTATCAGTCATCAGGTCATCATCCAACTGATCGGCTCAACCAGGACCCGAACGGGCCTCAACGTCCACTGCTGCCTCGACGAAAACAAGTATCCTAAAGGCATAAAGGTCTCCGATAGGGAAATGGCCTCCATCAACCTTGAGCATGACAGCTTCCACGGCGAGTGGAATTACACGATTTCCCCGATTTCCGCCAAACATAGTTCGATGCAACCCAGCCCGTCCCTCTCAAAATACGGACCTCGTCTAGCCAAGGACTATTGATGATCGACGATCTTGAGAGCCCGTCCGGGAACTTAACGAATCGTTGGAATCGCTTATGATTTAAGGAAGGCGGCCCGAATCGCTTGGGGGGTCGCTGATGTGGACCAACGAAAATCGCGCTCGCTACGACCGCAGTCGGCTGCGCTATCCGAGCGATCTGACCGACGCGGAATGGGCGCATGTCGAGCCGTTCATTCCACCGGCCAAGCGCGGCGGCAACCGACGTCATGTCGATGAGCGCGAGGTCGTCAACGGCCTGATGTATGTCCTGAGCACCGGCTGCCAATGGCGCGCCGTGCCGAAGGACCTGCCGCCGCGTTCGACGCTTTACGATTACTTCGATCGCTGGAGTTGGGACGGCACGCTCGATCGCATCCACGACGCGCTCTACGTGAAGTGTCGCGAAGCGGCCGCTCGCGAGGCGAGCCCGACCGCCGCGATCATCGACAGCCAGAGCGTCAAGAGCGCGGAAAAAGGGGGACCTGCATCGATCCGGCGGGTTACGACGCCGGCAAGAAAATCATGGGCAAAAAGCGCCACATCCTCGTCGATACGCAGGGCCTGTTGATGCATGCGATCGTCCACGCCGCCGACATCCAGGACCGCGACGGCGGCGCCGCGCTGATGGCGACCTTGTTCGGCGCCTTTCCGTTCCTGACCAGGCTCTTTGCCGACGGCGGCTATCGAGGGCCGCAATTTCAGACCGCCATCGGACGAACTCTGGCGCGCGTGAAGGTCGAGATCGTCAAGCGATCGGATCAGGCCAAGGCCTTCGTCGTCCTGCCCAAGCGCTGGATCGGCGAACGCACCTTTGCCTGGCTCGGCCGCTGCCGACGGCTGGCCAAGGACTGGGAATGCCTCAACCGCAAGGCGCTCGCGTTCCTCCGCCTCGCTTCCATCCGCCTCATGCTGCGAAAACTATGCAATCCCACATGATGTTTCCGGACAGACTCTAAGAAAACCAACTTCCTCTTGGAAAAACTGAAGACAGTCGTTCCAATCGAAGCGAGGCTCCCACAAAGCCTCATCCGATTGTTGGCGGAAAAGTCTCCGGAGATGACTATTCCGGAAAGGTGCAACGTAATCGACGTATTTTATACTGGAGACGAAGGAGGCATAATCTGCTGCCTCGATATCGGCGGCCCACAAACCCAGAACGCCAATCTAGTCTCAATAACACACCTCGGATTTCATCGTAATACGCCGCTGTCCCGAGAGATCGACCTTTACCAACGCCATAGAATTAAGAAGCTCAAGCAACAGAGCGCCCGCGGATACTAACTCTCTCCCAGCCATGGGGCTGGTTCGCGCCCGCAACCCCATGCCATTCCAGTTCGCGCGAGCGCGGCATCGGCTAAAGCGGTTATTTCGCATCAGGCCCTTAGGCCGGGGATCGACTCCGTCGGAGCGAGCGATCCAGTGCTGGGGCTTGCCTCTACGCTCGCGGTCTTGCGCGCTGTGCGCCTGGCACTGAAATGCCAATGCGGAGTGACCTGCGTCTACATTTGTGCGCGTTCCTTCCTGTCGCGAGAGGGCCCGAGTGCGAGGTCGTCGCCATGAGCGCCAGCAGACACACTGAAAGCCTATAGGTGCGCACGTCCGTAACGCGGCCGGGGTGCGACCGCGTCGCCGCCCAGCCGCGGAACTTGCATCACTGTATTGAACTGAGCGGTCCGGTGGCTGACTGCATAGCGTGGCCGTCATTACCGCGGGACCGCGCGGCCAATTGGGGCAAACGCCGCGCCGATTCACATCCCGAGCAGGGGGTCAAACGCTTGGCGCGTTCGCTATCGCTGGCGAGGCCACGACCTCTACGCTTCCGAGACTGCGCAAGGTCGATCGCGCTCATGCAAGCTGAATCTCTCCTCGGTCCAAGACCAAACGGCCTCGCTCCAAGGCGCGCGCGAAAACGCACTCCTTCCGTCGTCGCGAACAGTTCGATGCGAATCGTGTCGCCGGGATAGGCCGGCGCAGCGAATCGAACTGACATCGATTTGAGTCTTTCTGGATGACCCGGCGCGAAACGCTTGAGCCCAGCCCGGCACGCGAGGCCGAACGTGTTCAATCCATGCGAAATCCGGCGTTCGAAGCCGGGGTCTCGCGCAATGTCGGGGTCGGCGGCGTTGCTGCCGAGATCGTTGATCCGCGCGGTCGAGACGCCCTCGGCCATCATCGCCACGAGAAAGGCGGTGACGCCGCGCGCGGCGTCCGAAGGCGACCAGGTTCGCGCGAACACGACGACCGCATCGGTTTGATCCGCCATGCTGATCGAGGATCTCTCGCCTTTCAGGATATAGCGATCCGCGTCGCGCCGCGTCGCGCCGACAGAGCGAGATTGGCCGGATCCGATCCTCCGCGCGGCTCGGTCAGTCCGATCGCGACGATCGACTCGCCGGAGACGATCGTCGGTATCCATTCCGACGCCTGCGCCCGCGAGGCGTGGGTTGCGATGATCTTGCCGTTGAGGGAGCCGAGGATCTGGATATGGGCGACATTGACGTCGGCATAGCCGATCGCCTCGGCGATCAGGCCGCTCGTCAGGCAAGGAACTCCCGGGCCGCCAAGGTCCTCACGCAACTCTCTGGCGCGATGAGGCCGAGAGCGCCCATCTCGCGAACCAGCGCGCGATCGACGCGGCCCTCCTGTTCGCGCCTCTGATAGTCGGCGCGATTTTCTCGCGCGCGAAGCGGCGAACCGTTTCGGCAAATGCGCGCAGGTCCTCACTGAGGCTCGACATGAGACGCCCCTATCCGGCCATCGTGAGGTCGCAGGGGACGCTGAGAAACTGCCCCGTGCTGAAGGCTGCGTCGTCGCTGGCGCGGAAGAGAATCGTGACCAGTCCCGCCTTGCAGGAGGCGTAGTCCGCTTCGACGGAGGATCCGACCCGGGTCGCATCCGATGCGATGCGGGCGACCCGCCCCGAGCCGCTCGGCCATCCCGGCGGCTCGGCATGATTCGGCATGATGAAGATTGAGCGCGCCGACAGGGCCGATGGCGATCAGCTTTCGCCATTCCTCCGCCGAGCTATGCAGGAACGGCTGGCCTCCTCCGCGTGGGACGACGACTTTCTCGACTGCGCACCGGCTCCTCCCACGAATTTATAGCAAGTCCGCGCTGACCAAGGCGTGATAAAGCCTTTCGGCGTCTTTTTTAGGCTACCGCGCATCCAGAGCGCCAGTAGGCAGCCGGCGCCGTGATGGCGCCCCGGTCTCCGCTACCGTGGAATGCGAGGCGAAGCCTTGGAATGGGTGAGTGGCTCCGCCGGCCTCAACGACGCCAGGCAGCGGCGAGCCAACTCCTGGTATTTCCTGGTGCCCTCGATTTTCAGCGCGAGCTCATCCGCCGAAAGCTCCCGCAAAATGCGTGCGGGCACGCCGGCCGCCAGATGACGGGCGGGAATTTCAGCCCCCGCCTTCACGAAGCTCATCGCCCCGATCATCGCCGAATCCCCGATCTTCGCATGATCCATGACGACGGCGTTCATCCCGACAAGGACATTGGGCCCGAGTTGCGCGCTGTGAACGATCGCGCCGTGCCCGATGTGGCCCTCCGCCCCGATGATCGAACTGAAGCCGGGCAGGCTATGCAACGTGCAATTGTCCTGCACGTTGGACCCCCGCCGCACGATGATCCGGCCGAAATCGCCGCGAAGCGATGCGCAGGGCCCGACATAGCAGCCTTCCTCGACAATGACGTCGCCGATCAGAACCGCCTCGGGATGGACGAAAGCGCCGGGATGTATGACTGGCGTCACACCGTCGATCGAATAGACTTTCGGGTGGGCATTCTGCATGACGTCGTTCCTACAAGGGCGCCGAGCGGATGCCTGCGCCGCCCGCTCGCGAGATGCGTCGAGGCGGAACCTGACGTCCTCGAGTCGCCGGCGGTCGGGGAGGCAATGCCGGATCGCTCGGCCGGCCCGATCCGGGGGAGGCGCCGCGAGATCCGCTGTTGCGGACGGAGCCGGGCTCAGGAATGAAGCTGCTGGTATTTTTCCTGCAGTTCCTCGCGCGTTTCCGGCCAATCCGGATTGGCGACGATGCACTGCGCCGGACAAACGAGCTTGCATTGCGGCTCATCGGTCGCCCCGACGCATTCGGTGCAACGCAAAGCATCGATGACGAAAATGAACTCGCCCGCCGAGATCGCCTCGTTCGGACACACCGGGCGGCACGCGTCGCATGCGGTGCAATCTTCATTGATCATGAGGGCCATATCGAGGTCTCCTATTTCTCACGCCTCAAGCTGCGTCGGCCTGCTCGGCGAGGCGCGCGAGCTTTTCGTGCCGGAACGCGCCCCACAGGGCTGCGCCGACGGCGCCGGCGAAAATTGCGTCGGCATGGGTCTCGATCGGCGCGGCGACCTTTTCGCGAACCATTGCCTCCTTCATTGACTCGACAAGACCGGGGTCGAGCGCGAGGCCGCCGGTCATTTGGATGACGCCATCGAGTCCTCCAATCAACTTCAACAGCTTGGCCAGCCGATCGGCCATCGAGTCGTGAATGCCCTTGAGAATATTTGGCGCCGTAATGCCGCGCGAAACCATGTTGATCACGTCGGTTTCGGCCAGCACGGCGCAGATGCCGGAGACCTTCTCCGGATTGTCGGCCTGCTTCGACAGGACGCCGATCTCGTCCTGGGCGATGCCCAGATAGCGCGCGATGTTTTCCAGGAATTGGCCAGAGCCGGACGCGCACTGGCTCGTCATCTTGTAGTTGAGCACCTTGCCGCGTTGATCCATGCGAATGGCGCGGCCGTGCAGCGCCCCGGTGTCGAGCGCAGCCCGGCAATCCGGGCGCAGGTAGATCGCTCCGCGGGCATGGGTCGTCATCGAATAGAAATGGCCGGTGTGGAAATGAAGCGCCTCGCCCTCGCCTGTGGTCGCGCAGTAGGCGACGTCGCGGCGCGAAAGGCCGGCCGACGCCAACACTTCATCGTAGATCTGTGTCGCCAGGGTCAACGGATCGCGCTGGCGCAAGCGATCGACACGCTTGGCCAGGCAAGTTTCCTCGCCGCCCTCGACATTGAACACGACGACCTTGACGGCCCCGGTTCCGACATCAATCCCTGCTGTGATCGGCATGAAAGTCTCCTCGTTCAGGAAGCGACAGCGCGGCGGGCGAATTCGGACGCGCCGAGGGCGCCGGTATAGATGGAGTCCGGATTGATGTTGATCGTGACTTCGCCGTAGTTTTCCATGATCAGTTTGCGCAGTTCGCGAACCGCCGCCTCATTCTTGGCGACGCCGCCCGTGAAGGTGAACTCGTCGGTTACGCCGCCCGAGCGGGAGATGATCGAGATCGCACGCAGAATGATCGCCCGGTGAAGACCGGCAAGAATGTCCTCGCGCTTTTCTCCCAGCGACAGTCGATCGCGCAATTCAGCGCCCGCAAAGACGGTGCAGGTCGAATTGATGCGCGCCGGCCGGTTCGATTTCATCGCCAGGGGGCCGAGTTCGTGCAACCCCATATTCATCTCGTCGGCGATATAGCCGAGATAGCGTCCACAACCCGCCGCACAGCGATCGTTCATCTGGAAGTTCTCGACGATGCCGGCGTCGTCGATCTGGATGCCTTTGGTGTCCTGCCCGCCGATATCGAGCACCGTGCGGGTCTTCGGATACATCATATGCGCGCCGAGCCCGTGGCAGAGAATCTCCGAGCGGATATGCTCCTTCGAGAAGGGTAGTGTGACCCGCCCATACCCCGTGCCGACGAGATAGGTTTCCTCAAGCTCGATGCCGAGCGTCTCCTCGATCGTGCCGGGAACGTTATTCGACCCGTCGATGAGGTGGGGATCAATTTCGAGGACGCGGGCCATGGCGCGACGGAACTTGTCGCTCATGTCGCCCGCCGGCGGCCGGTTCTCGACTTCGATGATCGACTTGTCATAGGCGTTCAAGAGAATGTCATGCGGCGCATTAGCCTCGCGGGCGACCACCTCCGCATGAACGTGAAAGCGTGAGCCGGCGATGTCGCGAAAGAAGTCCGACTTGCGTTTCGCTCCCGGCGCGTAGAGTTCCGGCGCTTCGGCCTTAAGGCGGTCGAACACTTCTCTCAGCGCCTCGCCCATCTTCGCGGCCACTTTCGCAAACCTTTCGGTCCGCAATTGTCCGATGCAGGTCTCTTCAAGATCGCTCAGCTGTTCGAGGAACTGAACGAGGCGAAAATTTCGTTCGAGCGCGCCCAGGAATTCCTGGACGCGTTCGCCGTTCGCCTCACCCGAACTCAACGCCCGGCGAAATAGAGTGAAGCGTCCGTCGATGCGCGCCTCCTCGCTCGCGACGCGCGCGGCCGTGCCGTAGTTTGAACGTGAATTCGTGATTCCTCGTCCGATGACGTCCTGGTTGTCGTCGAGCAGCACGGCTTTCGTGGTGGTCGAGCCGAGGTCGATGCCAATGAAAGTGCGCATGGTTTCTCCTTAGGCGGCGCCGCGCAGGCCGGCGCGCTTCTGCTCGATCATCTGGAAATAGCTTTCGAGGCGGTTCTTGATGTTGGCGGCCGAGAAATACCGGGGATCGACGAGATCGGTCTCGATGAAAGCCGCCGGTTTGCCCGTGCGCTTTTCGACTTCCCGCATGATCAGCAACTGGCCCGCCGAGAAACTGTTGCAGCTCTTGATCGAATTGATCAGAAGCCCGTCCGCCTCGTATTCGTTGACATAATTCTCCAGCATGTCGACACGCATCGGCAGGTTTCGGTTGGTGTAGACGGTCAGGCAATATTCGGCGAGCAACTCAAGCGGATTATCGGGGTCGTGCCGGAATCCGAAATCGTAGCAGCCGCCGACCTTGGTGTAGCTCGAGGCGACGATCACGGCGCCCTCGTCGTAGAACATCTTCCAGAACTGGCGGAAATGAGTATAGTTTGGCGGTCCTTCGACGACCAGGCGATAGCGCTCTTTTCCCATGTCGCCGTCCGGCGTCACCGGCCCTTTGCCTTGCGCTACGCGCTCCTCCACCTCGTCGCGCAAAAAGCGATAGTAGTCGATCGCGTCGTCGGTGCCGCGGAAGGCGCCGAAAATCGGCCCGATGTAATAGATGCCGCCGAAATAGGCGTCGATCGGCGCGGGCTTGGTCTTCGCGCTTTGCAGCACCCAAACGAGATCGTCCTCGGCCTTGGCGGATTTGCGCAGGTATTCGCGGAGACGGTCGATATCGAATTTGACGCCCGACACCTTCTCTAGCTTCGGGATGACATCCTGCTTGAGTTGCTTCACCATGTAGTGGACCATGTCCTTGGTAATCTTTCCGTCCGCCATGTAGGGCGTATGGAACATGATCGTTTCGCAATTGTATTGCTGGCGCAGCAGCTCGAACCATTTCATGAATGTGAAGCAGCCGGTGTAGGACAGCAGCAGCACGTCCGGGTCGGGCAGCTTTCGCCCATTGGGTCCGATATTGCCCTTGGCCATCATGCCGAGGTCGGATTTCACATACGTGCATACGTCCTCGGAGTGACCGAGTTTTTCGGCCTCCATGACGTAGCTGCCGCTGACCTTGCGCAACCCGTTCTGGATTGCGTTGACCTCTGGGAGATTGTTGACGAAGTTGAAGCACATCAACAATTCGTTGAGATTGCCGGGAACGAAGGTCGCGGCGACTTTCTCGCCCCGCTCCGGCGCTTCGGACAGGCGGTCATAGTGCCGACCCATCATCTCCTTCTGTTTCGTCATCGAGGCGTCTTTGACGACGTCGGCGGGCTTCGTCTTGGGTCCGGTGATAATGGTCATGCTCCGCTCCACAGTTTGATCGAGTTGGCGAAGGTTCCAGCTTGCTCTCGGATCGGTTGCATCTGGCCGGAGTTCTCGGCGTATTTGAAAGCGATCTGGGGCACGCCATGCTGTTTCAGCACGCTTTGCAACATTGGCCGCTCGAGCAGGGCCGGATCGCAGAAGCTCGGCATGGCGAAGATGACGCCTTCTGCGTGGTTCTGGCGTACGCTGTCGACGAGATACATGCCTTTCCTCGACTGATCCGGCTCGTATTTGGGCGACGTGGAATAGGAATTGTGCAGGTAGGAATGCGCGAGATTGGCGATGGGATCGCCCTCGATCGCAACGTCCGATTTTTCCCAGCGCGTGACGAGCATGAAGTCGTCGTCGACGATGTAGCAGCCCGAAAGTTCGATTGACTTGATCAGGTTGAGCGGCGGCTGCTCGCAGAAGACGCCGGAGAGGACGACGCGCGCACTGTCCTTGATCGGTCTCTGCTGCTGGCGCACTGATTGAAGATAGTCGCGGACCAGCTGGCTGTGATCCTCCACCGGCAGGACCAGGCCCGCGCGCAAAAGGAGATAGAGCTCGGAGGACGGAATGTTCCAGGGCTCTTTCGCTCGCAGCGCATAGGCCTCGCGAACCAGCCGCCGATTCTCGTTGAAAAGCGCGATCGAGGCGCGGATGGATTCGTCGGCGACCGGCTTTCCCGTGATCTGAGCCAGCCACTCGCGAATCTCGTTCAGCTCGCTGCGGTAGAACTCGCCGCCGACTTCGTCCTCGAAATTCTGTGGCAGGTCGACATAGCGCGCGCCCTGCTTCGGAAACATCAATTTCCACATTCCCGACAGATTGCGAATGACGTCGCAGATCGATGGGAAGAGCATGCCATCGACAAAATCGAGACGGCCCGACACGCCCAGTTCGATGGTCGAGCGCGGAATGCGGCAGATATAGGACTGGTAAAAGGCGTCGCCGTGAATGACTTCGAGCTGATCGCCGCCGCCGAGAATCCCAAGCGGCAACGCGCCGGCGGCGTGAATGATCTCGCGCGGCACATAGTAGGGCATGTAGCCGACCACTTTGCGCCCTGGCTGCGCCGCCTTCCAGGCCCGGGCCGACTGGAAAGTCAGATCATGGAAAAGATCCTCGCAACGCTGGACGATTGCGGAGGTCGCGGATTTTGGCACATCGAGCATGTCAGAGATCCTTCCAACGAGCAGGGCGTTTTTCGATGAATGCGGAAAGGCCCTCAACGGCGTCTTGGGTCGCCATCAAGTCTTGCAAGTACATCGTCTCGACGGCGGCGAGCTTGGCCGAAACTTTTTCGATCGTTCCCTGCCGGACGGCGCGTGTGGCGAAGCGCAGCGAACTTGCGCTCTTCGGCGCCAGATGCCGATCGAAGTAACCGAGCGCCGCCGCTTCAGGATCGTCGGCGATTTCCGTCACCAGGCCCATTGCGCAAGCCTCGTCGGCGCCGATCGAACGTCCGGAAAGCAGGAGATCCTCGGCCGCCGCGAGCCCGATGCGTTCCGGCAGCAAACAGGACGCCGCCGGCGCGAACACGCCGATCTGGATCTCCGGCTGGCCGAATTTTGCGTCCGGCGCAGCGAACAGGAGATGACCGGCGCTCGCGAGTTCGAGACCGCCGCCGAGGCACTGGCCGCGGACCGCAACCAGGACCGGAACGGGCGAAGCGAACAGTCGGAGGACCAGTCGGTGAAAGCCCGCGAGCATTGCGGCGCATCGCTCGGGAAGGTGCTCCTCGATCGAGGCGCCGAAGCTGAAATGTGCGCCGCTGGCGTCGATCAGGACGGCGCGCAATTCTGAAGCGCCCCCTTGCTGGACGAAGGCCCCTTCGAGCGCGCCGACGAGCGCCGCATCGAGAATATTCGCCTTGGGACGATCGAGCCGCAAGCGAAGCAGGCGTCCGCTGCGATCGATCCAAACTTTCAGTGGGCCGCTCACGCTTTGCGTCCCCCCGCCTTCGGGATCAATTCCTCGATCATCGCCTCGCTCCACGGCTCGCCCCCGGCGAGTCGCTGGCGAAGCGCGACAAAATCAATCTCGCGATCGTGCTTCGGGCCCTCGTTGAAGGCGCGGAACCCCGTGCGGGCCTCGGCCAGCATGTTGAGGGCGAGCCAGGCTCGGCTGTTTTCCTTGTTGCGATTCCAAGCGTCGATTTTCGGCTTGCGCAACTCCTCGAAGCTCTTGGTCAGGCACTCGGGGAAAGTGGCCATCAGCTTGGCGCACAGGTCTTCGACCTTGGCGTCAAGCAACGACAGATCGACGACGCCGCGCGCCATCAGCGCCTTGCCCGCCGCCAAGGGGGCGCCCGTCAGGGGTTCGCCGTGCACGATGCAGCCGAATTCGTCGAGGTAGCGTTGCGTCTCCACCAGCGGATTGGGAACGAAAGCGCCATCGACCTTCAACGCCGGGGCGATGTCGAGAATGGCGCCGAGACGATAGGCCTTGTGCGCCGACCACGGTTCGCACAGGGTTCCGGACTCCATCGCACGTTCAGCGCCCACCATCAGCGGAAGGAAGTCCGTCGCCCCGCCGATGGCGGCCGAGCCATGCTTGGGGCCCGCCTGGCCGAAGCGCGCGAGGTCCTGGGCGATGGTGAAATCGCAGGCCATGCCAATTTCCTGCCCGCCGCCGACGCGCATGCCGTTGACGCGCGCGATCACCGGCTTGTCGCAGCCGAGGATCGCCGACACCATATCGTTGAACAGGCGCATATACTGCCGGTATTCCTGCGGATTGCCGGCGTAATATTCAGCATATTCCTTGGTGTTTCCGCCGGTGCAGAACGCCTTGTCGCCCACGCCGGTAAAGACCACCGCGACCACGTCGCGCGCATTCGAGGCGGCGCGGAACGCGCGAATGACGCCCTTGACCATATCTGTCGTGTACGAATTGAACTGGCTGGGATTGTCAAGCCAGATCCAGGCGTTGAACAGCCCCGAAACGGGCTGGCCGTCGAGGCCGCGCGCCGGGTGCTTTTCATAAACGACGCCGGCGACGGGCTCGAATGCGACGACATCGTGATCGACAAGAGCGGACATCCGAAGACCTCCCGTTACTGCTGGGGAATGAGAATGGCGCGGCGGGCGAGCTTGTGCGCATGCGCCTGCTCGAAGACCGCGTTGATGTCGTCGAGCGGTCGCTGCTCTATGAAAGCTCGAAGATTGATCTTGCCGTCGAGAACGAGTGCGAGCGCGGCCGGATAGAGTTCCGGCGGGCAACCCCAATTTCCGAGCGCGCGCGCATCGAAAGCCATAAGATTGGACAGGCGAAGCTCGACACGCTCCATCGTGAAGCCGACGACGCAGAGCGTTGCGCCATGGGTCAGAAGTCCGAACGCAGCGGTCTGGCCGGCCGCGGAACCGGAACATTCAAAGATCGTCCATTCGGTCAAGGGGAGACCGCTCGCTTTGCAAAATTCGCTGATCCTGGCTTTCAGGCTCTTGAGGTCGTGCTCGCGGGCGTTCAGCGTCAGGCCGGCCCCATGCTCGCCGATGGCGGCGAGTTTTGCCGGATCGACGTCGATGGCGATGACCGTGGCGCCGAAAGCCTTCGCGATCTGCGCCGAATATCCACCGACGCCGCCGACGCCGACGACGATCGCAACGGATCCTTGCGTCACCCCTGCGCGAACCACAGCCTGATACGGCGTCGTCACCGCGTCGGCGACGACGCTCACATCGGCGAGCGACAGACCACGCAAGGCGAGCCGCTCCTCATCCACAGGGCAGAGACCCCGCGCCGGCACGACGACATGCGAGGCGAAGCCCCCGTGAATGTCGTTGCCGAGCATCTTCTGCTTGCGGCAGATATTCGGCCGACCCCGCTTGCATGCGTCGCATTCGCCGCAGGGCAGGACGGCGGGGATGATCACTGCTCGACCGAGCGAGGCTTCCGCGCCCTGGCCCGCGGCGACGACCCGCCCGGAAATCTCGTGGCCAAGAGTCAGCGCCAGAGGATGATTGGTGCGCACGCCGTCGAAGAAATAGCCGAGATCGGTATGGCAGACCCCGCAACCGGCGATCGCGATGACGACCTCGCCATCAGCTGGCGCGATGTCGATTGCTTCGCGATTCATCGGCTGATCTGGCGCTGTCATCACCCATCGATGCGCCGCGATGCCCTTCGTCATTCGCGTTCCCTCTTTTTTGCTGCGGCAGACTACCGCCCGGTTGCCTCGTTGCTGCTAGAGTGGTAAACTAGTACGAGAATACCGAATAAGCAAGCCTGATTTACCGGAGGACGCACAGATGCAAGGACGACGGACATGACGACACCACTCTCTTCGACCTCACTTTCGATCGCGCTGACCGGATCGGGCGGCGCCGGCGTGATGACCGCCGGGCAGACCCTGCTCGATGCAGCCACGAATTGCGGGCTCTACGGCCTGATGACGCGCTCGACCGGTCCGCAGATTCGCGGCGGAGAGGCGGCGGCGATGATCCGCCTGTCCTCGAAACCCGTGCAGTCGCCTGGCGACCGGTTCGACATCCTGCTCGCGCTGGACTTTGAAAACGTTCAGCGTTTCGCCGCCGAACTGCCTCTGGACGGCGCCAGCCTGATCATCGCCGATCCGGCGGCGGGCGAAATGCCGGCCTTTCTGAAGGAGTGTGGCGCGGCGGTCGCTCTTGTGCCGCTGGCGAAGCTTGCCAAGAGCGTCGCCGGCGGGCGCATTTCGATGGTCGCGCTCGGAGTGCTGGCCCAACTCATTGGCCTGCCCGAGGCCGCGATCATCGCGGCAGTGGCTGCGTCAATTGGCCGCAAGAAACCCGAGGCGCTGGAAGCCAGCGACAAGGCGGTTCTGATCGGCGCCGGAGCGGCGCCAGAGGTGGCCGTTCCTAGGCTTGTTCTGCCAAGTGAGCCGCCCCAGCGCCGTTGGTCGATGACAGGCAACGAGGCGACCGGATTCGGCGCGTTGAAGGGCGGCGTCAAATTCGTCGGCGGGTATCCGATCACGCCAGCGACGGAGTTCCTCGAATGGATGGCGCATGCTTTGCCGCAATGCGGCGGCGTGCTGATGCAGGCCGAAGACGAACTCGCCTCGATCAACATGATCATCGGCGCGAGCTACGGCGGCAAGCCGTCTCTGACCGCGACGGCGGGCCCCGGCCTGTCATTGATGATTGAATCCCTTGGCCTCGCCGTCGCCTCCGAAATTCCCCTTGTCGTCGTCGACGTCATGCGCTCGGGGCCTTCGACCGGAATTGCGACGAAGTCCGAGCAAAGCGATCTCAACATCGCGGTCTACGGACTGCACGGCGATGCGCCGCACGTCGTGACCGCGCCCCTCTCGGTAGCCGATTGTCTCTTGACCGCGCAATGGTCGGTGCATCTGGCGGAGACGCTGCAGACGCCGGTCATCATGCTGTCCGACCAGTCGCTGGGGCAGGCCAGGGTCGTCATCGACCGGCCGGACGATGTCGTTTTCGCCGCCAAACGCCTGGTGCTCGATGGGCCGGCCGAAGGCTACGAGCGCTATATCCCGACCGAATCCGGCGTTTCGCCGATGGCGATTCCGGGCTGTCCCGGCGGCCAATACACTGCGGACGGCTTGACGCACAATGCGCGCGGTACGCCTTCGAGCCAGGCCAAGGATCATGTCGGCCAACTGGACAAACGCCAGCGCAAGCTGGACGCATTCGACTTCGGCGAGCACTGGGCCGAGATTGACGGCGAAGGCGAACTCGCTGTCGTGACCTGGGGCTCGTCGAGCGAACCGTTGCGCGAAGCCGTCGCCGACGCCCGCGCCGGCGGCCTCGGGGTGAAACTGATCGCGCTGCGGCTGATTACGCCGGCGCAACCCGCACGGCTGGCGGCGGCGCTCGAAGGCGTCAAACGCGTTCTCGTGGTCGAACAGAACCACGCCGGACAGTTCTGGCGTTTTCTGCGCGCTCATTATGACCTGCCCGACGACGTCGTGCCGATCCATTCTCCCGGCCCCCTGCCGATCCGGCCGGGCGAGGCCTTTGCCCACATTCAGAAAGGGGCGCACGCATGAATATGATCCCCGCAGAGCCCAAGCAATTTAAACCCGGAGATTACAAATCCTCGGTCAAACCCGTCTGGTGCCCCGGTTGCGGCGACCATTCCGTGCTGCTCGCCTTCCAGCGGGCGCTGGCTGAACTCGCTCTGCCGCCCGAACAGGTCGCGGTGGTGTCGGGGATAGGCTGTTCGTCGCGCATCCCGGCCTACACCAACTGCTACGGATTTCACGGCGTTCACGGCCGCGCGCTGGCCCTGGCTTCCGGCTTGAAAGTCGCCCGTCCCGATCTGACGGTCCTCGTGGCCAGCGGGGACGGCGACGGGTTTTCGATCGGAGGCAACCACTTCCTGCACGCCTGCCGGCGCAATATCGATCTGACCTATATCGTCATGGACAACCGGATCTATGGCATGACGAAGGGTCAGCCGTCGCCGACGACAGAGCCGGACTGGGACACGGCGATCGCGCCGGGCGGCACCGGACTGAGCCCTTTCCACCCGCTTGTGATTGCGCTGGCTTCGGGCGCGAATTTTATCGCGCGCGGCTTTTCCGGCGACATCGGCGGCTGCGCGAAGCTGGTCGTCGAGGCGATTCGAACTCCGGGCTTCTCCTTCGTGCAGATCCTGAGCCCGTGCGTCACCTTCCGGGAAGACCAGCAGAAGGGCTGGAAAAATCTGGTACATAACGCAATCGTGCCGGAGACGGATGATCCCGCCCGCGCCGCGCGCCGCCTCATGACCGATGACGGGTTCAACGTCGGCGTTCTTTATCGCGGTAAGCGCCAACCGTATCAGCCCGAACCGGTGGCTCACCTGGACCCCTCCCATCTCGAAAGCGAGTTCGCGATATGACCAACGCTCCGCCGCCTGTTGAGCCTCCGAAATTCGACAGCGTTTCCGAATTTTTCGCGCAAGCGCTCGCCATCGAGGTGGAAGCCGCCGAGCGCTACACCCTTCTTGCCGATCAGATGGAGGTGCACAACAACAAGGAGATCGCCGCGATCTTCCGGAAGATGGCGTCGATCGAAGCCGAGCATCGCGACGAGATTGCACGCCGCGCAGGAGACGCGCTGGTCGCGGGCCGGCCGGCGACCTTCAGCTGGACCGGCCCCGACGGCCCGGAAGCAACTGACTTCCAGCGCCTCCACTATCTCATGACGCCGCGCCAGGCGCTTGGGCTGGCGCGCTTCAACGAGGAGCGCGCGAAGACGTACTACGAAGCCATCGCCGAAGCCGCGACCGATCCCGCAATCGCGGCCTTTGCTAGGGAAATGGCCGTGGACGAGCGCGATCACGTGGCATGGGTGGATCAATGGCTGGCGAAATTCGCTGCCGACGACCCAGGCTGGAACGAGGATCCCGATCCCCCCGTCAATTCGGAGTGACGCGAACTTCGTCGCGCGGGGAAGCGAAACCTTGAGCCGGGTTGCGCCGCGCGCGGTCGGTCCGGGAGCCAGGCGGCATTGGCGCTATGCAAACGGAGCATGCCTTCACACGGACGCGCCGTCGTCTGATAGAGACGCTACGGGCGCTGGCGGCCCGCCCAAGCGAGCCGGCGTCTACCGCTTCGAAAGAATAATCCTCGCATCGACAGCCACGCACAAATCGTCCAGCGCCAGGCAGGGGTTCAGATCCACCTGATCGATCTGCGACTGTTCCGCGAGGAGGCGGCCGAGGGAGACGAGCGTCCCCGCAATGGCGTCGACGTTCATTGCGTTCCTGCCGCGCGCCCCGGTGATCAATGGAGCGGGAAGCGTGTCGTGAATCAACTTCCGCGCCTGTTCGAGTCCAAACGGCGCCAGCAGGAATCCGACGCGTTTGAGCACTTCGACGTAAATTCCCCCGAGGCCGAACATGACCACTGGACCGAAAAGCCTGTCCCGGATCACTCCCAGTACGAGCTCCGTCGTCGGGGGCATCATCTTCTGGACGAGCACGCTCGGGTTGTGAATGCCCGGCGCCGCCTTCCTGACGTTCTCAATAAGCCGCGCATAGGACTGTTTCACTGCGTCCTCGGAGCTGACGCCGAGCATCACGCCGCCGATGTCCGATTTGTGCAGGATCTGCGCCGACACCACTTTGAGCACGACCGGATACCCGATCCGGTTTGCCGCCTCAACCGCATCTTCAAGCGTCTCGACCGGTTTGAAAGGCGGTACGCGGATGTCGTATTGGCGGCAGACCGCGTAGGCCTCGGGCTCGAGTAGACTGACGCGGCCCTCCTCGGCCGCGCGCAGGATCAATTGCGCGGCAGGCTCTTCGGCGCCGCCCGACCGGGCGATGTCGGGCGCCTTCGCAGTTGTCGCCCGCATGGCCGCATAAGACGCGAGATTCGCGGCGCCGCGGGCGACCGTATCCGGATAGTCAAAGGTCGGCAGGCTCGCGTCCTCCAGGCCCCGCCGCAACTCATCGGCGAAATCGCCGAACATCAGGACGTTGAGCAGCGGCTTCTTGGCGCCGCCTTGGGAATGATAGGCGTGCGCAACCTCCTCGGCGAGCCGCGGCTGATCATGGAACAGGCTGGGACCCAGGATCTGGATGACCGCATCCACGTTCGGGTCCTTGAACAGAAGCGTCAGCACCTGATTGTGCAGAACCTCGGAATTGGTCGCGGTCATGTCGATATAGCCGGGCGGATGGCCGATATTGGCGGCCGAAGGCAGCACGCCCCTCAATCCTGCTTCCGTTTCGCGGGTGAACGACGCCATCTTGAGATTGGAGAACGTCGAGAGCCCGTCGATGCACATCGTGCCGGGTCCGCCCATGTGGGTCAGCACGGCTACGCGGTTTCCGGCCGGGATCGGCTGTTTCGAGAACATTCTCAGCGTTTCGTAGAACTCCGCGACGCTCCCGGCGCGCATCAGTCCGAACTGGCGGAACGCGCCGTCGTAGATGGCGTCAGCGCCGGCGATCGCGCCCGTGTGAGAGAGCGCGGCGGTCGAACCAAGCTCGCTTCGGCCGCTCTTCAGAACCACGATCGGCTTCAGCGCGGCGACCTCGCGGGCGGCTTCGAAAAAGCCGCGCGGATCAGCCAGGCCTTCCAGATAGATGCCGATGACCCGGGTGGTCTCGTCGTCCTTGAGGAACCTCAAGAGCTCGGCGATCTGCACATCGGCCATATTTCCAACGGAGACGAACTTGTTCAATCCGGCGCGGCCGCTGGCGCCGGAGGCGAACAAGAAGGCGTTGCCGAAGGCGCCGCTCTGGGTGATGATGCTGATGCCGCCGCTCGGGTAGGCGCCAATATCGAAGTTGGTGTTGAACCGGCTGACTGTGTTCATCACGCCGACGCAATTCGGGCCGACCATGCGGACGCCGGCGGATCGCAAGGTTTCGACCAGCTCCCGTTCACGCCTGGTCCCCTCGGAGGTGTTAAGCTCGCCGAAACCGGCCGACATGCACACCACCGCCGCGACATCGTTGAAGCGGCGTTTTCTCTCAGCCAGCTCTTTCGCCACCTTAAGGGCCAGATCGGACGAAACCATCAAGAGGCACGTTTCGACCGGCTCGGGGATGTCGAGGACGTTCTTGTAGCAAGGCAGATCGAGGATGGCCGGCTCTCGCGGATTAACGGGGAAGATTCTCCCCTTGTAGCCCATGGCGATCATGTTGCGCAGCGCAGTGTGTCCGGGCTTTTTGGGATCCGAGGACGCGCCCACGACCGCGACGCTTTTTGGACTGAAGAACGCGTTCAAAGCTGAAACCTCTTGCGCCATCATGACCGTTTCCCCCGATTGTTTTGTCCGCCGATCTCAGTTCAAGCGGAGCCGGAGGGCGAGACGACGATGGGGACGGAACCCCATCCGATCGAGGAAGCCGAGCAGGCCGAACCTGTTCCAGTCGACCTCGGTGCGCAGCGATTCGGCGCGCAGCGCCCCGAGGTTGGCCGAGAGCTGCGACATGAGCGCCGTCGCCACGCCTTCGCGGTCGTGCCGCGGATCGACGCCGATCGTGTCCATCACCGCTTCGGGCTCGGTGGCGCCAAACTCGCCGAAATCCACTCGCGCCATGATGAAGCCGGCTGGATGCTGGTCGATCTCGGCCACCAACGACATCCGCACTGCCGATTCGGTGAAGACCTCGTCCATCTTGCGGGCGTAATAGGCGGGGCGGTCATGCCCTGTGATGCGCCGGTCGATCGCCACCAGCGCCGGCAAATCGTCCGGCTTCATTGATCGCACCCACAGGCGGTCGCGTGGCAGCGATTCGAGCCCATCGTCCTCCGCCGGCTCCTCCTCCGCTCTGCGCTCCAGAACGACGCGGGGCGCAAGAACGAAACCGGTGCGGGAGAAGAAGCCGATGAGGCGGTGGTCAGTCCAATCGACCTGGGTCGCAAGCTCGGCAATTCGGCGCGCCTGCAATTCGGTGGTCAGGCGGTCGAGCAGGGCGCGGCCCAAGCCCCGCCTCCCAGCGAACGCAGGGTCGACAGCGATTGCATCGAGCGAGGCCTCGAGCGCGGTCGCGCCAAACTCCCCTTCCTCCATGCGGGCGAAGACGAAGCCGGCGAAACGGCGATCAAGCTCGGCGGCGAGCCCGACGAAAGCGGCCGGATCGCGTCTTGCGTGATCGAGACGGCGGGCGAAAAAGCCTCGCCGGCCGCGCCCCGACACATTCTGGTCGACCGCCACCACGGCGTCGAGGTCGTCGCGTTCAAGCGGACGGATGCGCACCGAGTCCGCCTGCGCGGCGACATCGCCCACTGTTGGGATGCCAGTCATCTCACCTCCCCTTTCCTGTCGTCGGGGTCTCGCGCTCAGCGCAGCCCAGCGTATTCCATGGCGAACCTGCCGTCCGTCTCCGCGTCGAGCGCAGCTTCGAGCGCCGGCAGCATGCCCATCTCTTCTTTCTCCACATGCGCAGCGAGGGGCCCGGCGAGCGCCGCTCCGACGGCTTGGAACTCCGCCCAGCGCGCGGGGTCTAAGGTATGCCCCAGTCCCTGCCGAGCAAGTTCGGCGAGCCGCCGCGCGCGCGGCAGCAGCTCTGCGTGCTCCTGCGTCAGCAGCACCGCCATCTCCTCCGCCCCCGCTTCGGCCAGAAACGGAAACAGGTGCAACTCCTCGAACGCGAAATGCGGCCCGAGTTCCAACTCCACGGCGCGCGCCAACTCGCGTAGAAACGCCGCCACAGGCGGCGCAGCGCTGGGGGGTCCGCGGCCTGTCCGCGCCTCCCGAGCAGCGCCTCCAACTGCGCCAGCAGCGCCATCGTGGCGATGTGGTCGTCGTGCAACGAGCGGACGATGTGGTTTTGCATCAGATAGTTCCTCGTTTGCCTCACGCCGTGGTCATGCGGCGCGCCGGACGCGGCGCCGCCGCAGTCCGCCGTCATCCGCCCTCCCACAGCGTATCCACGAGCCGCCGGGCCAAGCCCTGCATCGCCCGTCGGCGGTATATCGCGCCGACGACCGTGGTGAGCAGCACGTTGGCCCGCTTGCGCAGGTTCTTCGCAAGGAGTGTAGCGGCGTCGCTATCCCAGGCCCGCCCGATCAGGTCGCCGGTGGAAACATCCAGCGGCGCCGAATTCGTGCCGGTGATCGCCACCCTGAGTTCAGCGATGACGTTCCGTTCGCGCCTGAGCGCCACCGCGACCCCGGCCAGCGGAAAGTCGATGGCGTCGCGAATGCGCGCCTTGGCGTAGGCTGCGCGGCGCCCTCCCTGCGGCGGCAACACCACCGCCGCTAGCGCCTCGTTGGCGGCCAGATTCACATGCGCGCCGCCGTCCTCGCGGAAGAAGGCGGTCATTTTGGCGCGGCGGACGCTGTCCGGACCGGCCACAACCGCGTCGCCGTCCAACACGATCAGCACCGGAGCGACGTCGCCATGATAGGTGGCGTAGCAACGGTCGCTCTTGGGCACGACATGGCATTTGTCGCCATTGTGCTTGAGACAATAGCTGTTGGCCGCGCGCCACCATTCGCTCTGGTTATAGAAGATGCAGCGGGTGTCCTGGCAGAGATTGCCGCCCAAGGTCGCCGCCGCCTGGTGAGTGGGACCGGCCACTGAAAGCGCCGCCTCGGCCAGAGCCGGGTAGAGGGCGAGGACTTCGGGATGGCGGGCGAGTTCGGCCAGAGTCACTCCCGCGCCCAGCCACAGCGAATCCCACTCCCGACGGATGTCCGCCAGACCGGCGACAGCCGTCAGGTCGATGAGGTCAGACGGCTCGCCCAGGCCACGTCGGAGATTGACCAGAAGATCGGTGCCGCCGGCCACGAAGCGCGTCGCCGCAGAGCCGGCCTTGAGCCGCACCGCCTCATCGAGGGTAGCCGGACGGTGATAGCGAAAATCCGGCAGGAGGTTCATGACCCAACTCCCCCCTTGGCGTCCAGCAACTCTGCGACACGTTCCGGGGTCAGCGGCAGGGCGTAGGGGCGAATCCCCGTAGCCTCGTGGAGCGCATCCATCACCGCCGGCAGGAAGCCGGCGAGCATGCCTTCGCTGGCCTCTTTGGCGCCGAACGGTCCGTTGGGGTCGATGCTCTCAACGATGAACACCTCAATATCCGGACTTTCCGCCATCGTTGGAACGCGGTAATCTAGAATATTGGCGTGCATCATGCGGCCCTGGTCGAAGCGGGTTTCCTCCGACATCGCTTGGCCCATGCCCATCCACACCCCGCCCTGGATCTGGCCCTCGACCGCCAAGGGATTGATGGCGCGCCCGACGTCCACCGCCACCCACACCTTGTGCGCGGTGACCTTGGCGGTCACTTCATCGACCGAGCATTCGACGACCTGCGCGGCGTAGCAGAAGCCCATGGTGGCCCCGATGGCGCTCCCCCGGACCTTCTTGTCGCCCATGAATTCCGCAGGACTTGTAAAGGCGCCCTGGACGGTGATCGGGCCGGTGTCGACCAGCGCCGCCTTGACCACCTCGGAGAAGGACAGGCCCGGGTCCTGGCCGGCGACCCGAAAGATTTCGCCATCGCAGTCGACGCTTTCGGGGTTGGCGTCGAGCTTCCGGGCCGCCGCCGCAATCAGGATGCTCTTCAATTTTGTTGCGGCCTCGATCGCAGCGTTGCCGACCATGAACGTGACCCGTGAGGAATAGGAACCGTTATCCTTGGGGGTGAGCGCGCTGTCGGCGGAAATGACCCGGAGCCGGCTCCAGTTCACCCCCATGACCTGGGCCACCATCTGCGCCACCATGGTGTTGGACCCCTGGCCGATGTCGGCAGCGCCGGTCAGCACCGTGACGCCGCCATCGAAATCCACTCGGAGGTTGACGATGGCGTGTGGTTCGCCCGTCCAGTGCTTGGGCGTTGTCGTTCCGGAGACGAAGTGCGAGCACGCGAGGCCCAGCCCGCGACCTTTCGGCATGTTGCCGCGCCGCTCGGCCCAGCCCGAGGCCTTCATCACCGCGTCCAGACAGTCGGGCAGCCCGTAACTCATCACCCTCTGGGCGTAGGCCGTCGTGTAAGGGACGGCGGGCAGCAGATTGATCCGCCGGACGGCGAACGGGTCGAGGCCGAGCTCGGCGGCCATCTCGTTCATCAGCGCCTCGAACGCGGCGCGCGGGTCGACGGTGCCGTGGCCGCGTTGCGCGCCGCAAGGCGGGGTATTGGTGTAGACTCGCCAGCCGTCGTGCTTGATCGCAGGGATGTCGTAGATCCCGTGCAGCAGAGCCCCGGTGTAGAGGATGGATATGACGCCGTAACTCGCATAAGCTCCGCCGCGCTGCGTGGCCTGAAGGTGGCAGGCGGTCAGCTTTCCGTCCCTGGTCATGCCCAGCTTGACCGTCACGTCGGTTTCCGGGCGGCCTCGATGGGCGATGAAGGTTTCTTCCCGGGTCTGCGGAAGGCGCACGGCGCCGCGCGCCTTGCGGGCCAGCAAAGCGGCGATGATCTCAAAGTGCAGGCATTCCGTCCGGGCGCCAAAGCCGCCGCCCACGAAGGGTTTGATCACCCGGACCTGCGCCTCCTCCATCTCGAGGCATTTCGCCACATTGAGGAGGACGTAATAGGGAACCTGAGTCGTTGTGTGGACGGTCAGGCGGTCCCGTTCGGCATCGTATTCGGCCAGGGTGGCGTTGGGCTCGATATGGACGTGGTTGACCTCGGCAAAATGATAGGTTCTCTCCCGCACCAGATCGGCCGCGCGGAACCCGGCCTCGGCATCGCCAAACTCGCTGTGGACCTCGCGGAGGATGTTGTTGGGCTTTTCTGCGTGGATGGGTTCGGCGCCGGGCGCCATCGCCTTGCGGGCGTCGAAATAGGCCGGCAGCTTTTCGTATTCGACGCGGATCAGCTTGATCACCGCTGCAGCGGTGGCCTCGTCGATCGCCGCCACGGCCGCCACCGGGTCGCCGCGATAACGAACCTTTTCGCGGGCCAACGGAAATTCGTTCTCGGTGATCGGCAGCACGCCGAACCGGACCTTGCAGTCCGCCCCCGTACACACCGCCGCAACACCCTCAAGCGCCTCGGCCGCCGAGGTATCGATGGACACGATGCGGGCATGAGGCACGGGTGAGCGCAAGACCCGGCCGCAGAGCGCGCCGGGCGCGGGCAGATCGGCGGTGAATCGCGCCTTGCCAGTGACTTTTTCAACGCCGTCGATCAGCGGGGTGCGCACGCCGACCGAACCGATGCCGTTCTTCTTCAGCGTCTGGACGCTCATCGCGTCGCCTCCAGAGCAGCGGCTTCGACCGAATCGATGATCTTCACATAGCCGGTGCAACGGCAGAGATTGCCGGCCAGCGCCGCCTTGATCCTATCGCGGCTGGGATTGGGATCGCGGCGCAGCAGCGCTTCGGCCGCCATGATCATGCCCGGGGTGCAAAAGCCGCACTGGGCGCCAAGCTTCTCATGGAACTGCTGTTGCAGCCGGCTCAGGCGGCCGCCCTTCGCCAGGCCCTCGATGGTCTCGACCCGCCGGCCCTGCATTTGCACCGCCAGGGTGGAACAAGCGAGGCGCGGCTGATCGTCCACCAGCACGGTGCAGGCGCCGCATTCGCCGCCGTCACAGCCCTGTTTGGAGCCAGTCAGCCCCAGCTTCTCGCGCAGGAAGTCCAGCAGCAGCATGCCATCGGGAACCATCTCCTCTCGCGCACGCCCATTGACGGTCAACGTCAGTATCGATTTCATCAGGCGCCTCCCGCATGATTTTCATATCGGCGCGGCGCCGACGGCCGCTTGGCGCCGGACGCCGGCTCGAGCCGCTGGCGCAAGGCGAACCGCTGGATTTTGCCTGTCGCGGTTTTTGGCAATTCCGACACGAAGCGCACCCAGCGCGGATACTTGTAGGGGGCCAGCAGCGCCTTGCAGTGGCGTACCAGATCCGCCTCGATCCCATCCGGAACTTCGCGCTCGGCCTGCTTGGGCACGATCCACGCCTCCGGCTTGACCAGCCCGTCCGCGTCCTCGCGCCCGACCACCGCGGCTTCCAACACGTATGGATGTTCGATCAGCGCCGCCTCGATCTCGATCGGCGAACACCAGATGCCGCCTACCTTCAGCATGTCGCTACTACGGCCGCAATAGGAGTACGCGCCGTCCGCGCTGACGCAGTAGATATCGCCAGTGTCAAACCAGCCATCGACCACGATCGGCTTCGGGTTGCGCCAATACGACTTGGCGATAAACTCGCCGCGGAGGAACAGACGTCCGGGCGCGCCGTGCGGCAGTTCGGCGCCTTCGTCATTCACAACCTTCGCCTGATAGCCCCATACGGGTCTGCCGCTGGCTCCTGGCGTCACATCGCCCGGCCGGTTTGCGATGTAGATGTGGCCCGCCTCGGTCGAGCCGACCCCGTCGAGGATGTCGATCCCGGTGAGTTGACGCCAGGTTTCGAGAATGCGCGCCGGCAGCGCTTCGCCGGCCGAAACGCAGGCGCGCACCGAAGACAGATTCGGACGCCGTTGCGGCAGTTCGGCTATCTGGCGGGCAAAGAGAGTCGGCACGCCGAAGAACAAAGTTGGCCGGAAGCGTTCGATAGCGGCGAAGGTGCTTTCCGGCGTCGGCCGATCCGGCATCAATACCGAAGTTCCGCCGGTCCACAGCGGGAAGCTCATCGCATTGCCTAAGCCGTAGGAGAAGAACAACTTCGCCGCCGAGAAAAATACGTCATCGGCCACCGCGCCAAGGGTCTCCACGGCGTAATGCTGGCCCGTCAGCGCCAGCGTGCGGTGCGAGTGCACCACGCCCTTCGGCCGGCCAGTCGAGCCGGACGAATAGAGCCAATAACAATCATCCTCGGATCCCGCCGCCGCCGGTTCGAGCTCGGAAGCCGCCGCGCCCATGGTCGCCGGCAATGAAGGCCCCTCACCCGATGTGCGGAGCACGACGTTCGGGCGGTGGCGCGCCCCGCCGAGCGCGGCCTCGATCTCGACCGCCAGCTCGGGAGAGAAGGCGATGCCCGCACACTCCGAATCCTCGATGAAGTAGGCATAGTCGACGGCGCGAAGCAGCGTATTGAGAGGCACGGGGACGATCCGGCTTTGATTGCCCCCCAGAACAGATAGAAGAACGCGCGCTCGTCAAGCACCGCCATCAGGAGCCGGCTCCCGCGCGGCATGCCGAGGCCGAGCAGCGCATTGCCGCATCTCGCGACGCGTTCGGCCAGGACGGCGTAGCTTAACTCCTCCTCGACGGTCCGGATTGCGATCTTCGCGCTGCGCCCCTCGACCAGGTGACGATCGATAAAGGCCGCGGCGGAGTTGAATCGGGGTGCGAAACACAGGCGGCTGCCGGCCGGACTCGAACTCGATGGCGATTGAGTTATCCTTCATCACGTCCCCGTTTCGGTCTGTGGCGTGCGAGCGCCGCGAAGAGTCTGGGCATCGGCGCAAAATGGTGATCTAATGCCGGATTGGGACGTCGAAGCCGCGGGATGCGGCGTCGAAGTCCGCTCCCGCCGCTGAACGCTGACCCGCCGCGGCGCGGCCAAATTCCGACGGAAGGTGGCGCTGGATTGCGAATGGTGAACCGAATGACAAAGACCAACCGGACGGGCCCCAACGAGCTCCTGCCAATTCGGTCCGCCACCTTGGCGGACGTGCCGGGGGTGATCGCGCTCGACAAGGAGGTTACCGGCCTCATCAAGCCCGGCTACTGGCATGACATGTTCGAGCGCTATGGGGCGCGGCCGGGCGACTCGAGGATATTCCTGGTCGCCGAGAATGCGGGCTGCATTGGCGGCTTCATCATTGGCGAGGTCCGCGCGTGGGAGTTTGGCTCCTCGCCCAGCGGCTGGATCTTTGCCGTTCAGGTCCAGGCCCGGCAACGCCTTCATGGTCTCGGCTCGCGTCTCTTCAACGCGGTCTGCGAGAGCTTCCGGGCCGCTGGCGTCGATCGCGTCCGCACGATGGTGGCACCCGACAACACCCTGATCCATTCCTTCTTCCGAAGCCAGGGAATGATGGCCGGGCCTTTCATCGAATTGGAGATGCGGCTTGACTGACTCCCCCATGCCCATTCTGGAGCGCGCGAGGCCGCTCACATGAGGTTGCAGAAGGCCACCGCCATCGCACTCTACGCGGTGCTGGAACTCGCCCTTGATCCCGCGCGCCAACTGACGGCCGTCGAGATCGCTGAAAAATATGGGGTTTCCGCCCACCACTTGGCCAAGGTGCTGCGCGACCTCAGACGCGGCGGATTGGTCGATTCGGTGCGCGGCGCCGGCGGCGGCTTTCGCTTCGCCGGCGACGCCAAACGGCTGACCTTGATGGACGTGATTCAGCTCTTCGAAGATGTCAGCGCTGATGCCGACGAACTGCCGCCGCAGTCTACTGGCCAGGAGATCGCACAGGGACTGCGGTTCGTGCTGACCGAGCTTGACACGCAGTCCGCTGCGACGCTGCGCTCGATCACCATCTCGACCATGCTGAAGCTGGTCGCGCGGCGTGCCTGGACCACCGCCGCAACCGAGACAAAGCCGAGACGGCGGACAGCTGGGCGTGCGCAATAGGCCATCTCCCGTTTGACTGGCGCGCTGCCGCGCAACGGGCCGCGCCGATGCATGAGAACGGCTTTGCGACAGTCGCCTCAGGCTCCAGCGGGATGACCGTTCCTTTGCCATCAGACGCCACTGATCTGGAGCATGTGGCCGCCGTCGACGACAAAAGTCGCGCCGGTAATATAGGCGCCCGCCTTGGGAGCAGCGAGCAGCAACAGGACGCCGTCGAGGTCGCCCTCCTGCCCGAAGCGGCGCATCGGCACGTGGTTCGCCAGGCTCGCACCCTCGCCCGTCAGCCAGCTGTCGTTCAGTTCGGTGACGAAATATCCGGGCGCAATCGCATTTGCGCGGATGTGATGCCTGGCGAACTCGAATCCCATAACCTTGGTGAGTTGCATGACGGCCGCCTTTGACACGGCGTAACTGGCGATGCTCCGCCCGACGCCGAATGAGGCGATCGAGGCAATATTCACGATCGCGCCGCGCCTACCGGCTGCAGCCATTCCCTGCGCGGCGAGCACGCCTACTGATCGGACGGCGTCGAGATTGACAGCCATAGTTTCAGACCACGCTGCCTTGTCTCCGTCGATAAGGCGGCCTGGTCGCGAAATGCCAGCGTTGTTGACGCAGATCGTCACCGTGCCGAAGCGATCCGCGGCCGCGTCGAAGGCGTGGCGCATCTGGGTTTCGTTCGTGACGTCAGCTTCGAACCCTTCCGACTCGCCGCCGGCCACCGCGATCTCGGCGGCGATTGCGGCGAGGCGCTTCTTGCGCCTGGCGACAAGGACGACCTTCGCGCCGATGGCCGCGAGGACGCGGGCGAAGCGTTCGCCGAATCCGGACGAGGCGCCAGTGACGAGCGCGACTTCGCCGCTCAGGTCGAACAGATTGGCAGCTTTCATCGCGGACTGATCAGGCAAAGTCGCTCCTCCTCGGTGCGTTCAGGTCTGGGCGTCTGCGAGAACACGGGTCGCAATGATCATTTTTTGGACTTCGCTCGCGCCCTCATAGATCCGCAGCGCCCGGATCTCGCGGTAAAGTCTCTCGGCGATATGGCCGTGCGTGACGCCGAGGCCGCCGAAAATCTGCACAGCGGAATCGATCGCCTTCTGCGCCTCCTCGGTCGCGAAGAGTTTCGCCATGCTCAATTCGCGGCTGATACGGGCGCGTGTGACGTCCTTGGTCCAGGCGGCGCGGTAGATCAGCAGAGCCGCGGCGTCGATGGCGAGCGCCATGTCGGCGAGCTTGGCGCGGGTGAGTGGGAGATCAGACAGCGGCTGACCGAACAGCTTGCGCGTCCGGGCGTGTCGCACTGCCTCGTCAAGCGCGCGGCGCGCGAAACCGAGGGCGGCCGCGCCGACGGTCGGGCGGAAGACATCGAGCGTGGCCATGGCGATGCGGAAGCCGTCGCCCGGCGCGCCGAGCATATCGGCGCGGGAGACTTTCACGCCGTCGAACGCGAGCGCGCCGATCGGGTGCGGCGCGATCAAGTCGATCACTTTCGAGACCGAGAACCCTGGCGCATCGGCTTCCACGATGAAGGCCGAAAGGCCCTTGGCGCCCGGGTCTTCGCCCGTGCGCGCGAAGACGACGTACAGCTTGGCGATGCCGGCATTCGATATCCATGTCTTCGCGCCATCGAGGCGCCACTGGGCGCCGTCCGGCTTAGCCCGCATTGCGAGCGCGGAAACGTCGGAGCCTGCCTCAGCCTCCGACAGGGCGAAGCCCGAGATCACGTCTCCCTGCGCGACCCCGGGCAGCCAGCGCGCCTTCTGCTGGTCGGTGCCGAACAGGCTGATCGGACCGCTGCCGAGGCCCTGCATGGCAAAGCTGAAGTCGGCCAAACCCGCGTGGCGCGCCAGCACCTCCCGGCAAATGCAGAGGCTGCGCGCGTCCAGCGGCCCGTGCAGCGCGCCATCGCGGCCGCCGACGGCTGTCGCGAGAAAGCCCGCCTCGCCCATGGCCGCGACCAGGCGACGAACGATCGCCGCCGCGCCGGCGCTAGACTCGTCGGCGCCGTCCAAGGCCGCCAAGCTGGCGCCAGCCCAAGCGTCGACGCGATCGTACAGGTCCCGATGCTGTGGCTCCAGGAACGGCCAGGAGAGGAAGGTGCGGTCGGCCATCAATTTCCCTCGAAGACCGGCTTCACCTTGGCGACGAAAGCGCGATACGCGCGGCCGTAGTCTTTGGTCTGCATGCAGATCGCCTGCGCTTGCGCCTCGGCTTCGATCGCGGAATCGACGTCCAGCGCCCATTCCTGATGGAGGCACGTCTTGGTCATTGCGTGGCCGAACGTCGGTCCGTCGGCGAGCTCATTCGCCAGCGCCTGGGCGTCCGCCAGCACCTGCTCCGGCGTTGTGACGCGGTTGAAGAAGCCCCATTTGTCCGCCTCCTCCGCGGTCATTGTGCGTCCAGTGTAAAGCAGCTCAGAGGCGCGGCCCTGGCCGATGATGCGCGGCAGAATCGCGCAGGCGCCCATGTCGGCGCCCGCAAGGCCCACGCGCACAAACAGAAAGGCTGTCTTGGCGCGCGGCGTGCCGATCCGCATGTCGGAGGCCATCGCGACGATGGCGCCCGCGCCGGCGCAAATTCCGTCAACCGCCGCGATGATCGGCTGCGGGCAATGGCGCATCGCCTTGACCAGGTCGCCGGTCATGCGCGTGAAGGCGAGAAGCCCCTGCATGTCGCCGGCCTCCTGCATCCGCACCAGCGGTCCGATGATCTCGTGCACATCGCCTCCGGAACAGAAATTCCCGCCGGCGCCGGTGACGACAATGGCTTTCACATCGCCGGCGAAGACAAGGCTTCGAAACAGATCGCGGAGTTCCGCGTAGCTCTCGAAGGTCAGCGGATTCTTCCGTTCCGGGCGGTTCAGCGTGATCGTTCCGACCTTGCCGGAAACCTCCCACTGAAAATGCGTCGCCTCATATGCGGCAGCCTTGAATGTCTGCACGTTCGTCTCCTCATGTTTATTTCGGTTCAATTGGGTATCCCCTTCATTGCCCCGTTGTCCGAGAGTCGCTGGAACCCGGTGGCTTGACGATGGCGTTGTAGGGCGCGGGTCCAACGGCGAGGGCTTGTTGGGCGAGGCGATGAAAGAGCAGCCCGCGGGCCTTTGATCTGCGGCGATTGAAGCGGAAGGTGAATTCGTCGAGGTAGTAGTCGAGATGTTGATGCTGGACGCCACCTTGGTGAGTACCGATCAGCCATCGCTTGAGCAGCGAGGCGACGAGGTGGACGCGCGGCATGACTTCGTGCGCCGGGTCGGAGCCGCCGCTGAGGACCGTGACCTGATGCTGGTAACCGGCCGCCGCCAGTCCGGCACAACCCCTCCAGCCGTCGGTGTGAACCATCGCCCCGCGCTTCACAGCGCCTTGGACGAAGGGAAGCAGGCTGTCTGTCGAGACATCTCCGATCTGCTGAAGGCGGATGCGGCCAAGCCCCCGGCCGTTCTTCTCGACTGCTATGGCGACGATGGCCTTGCTCTCGGTTTCTCGGCCTCGCGTACCCTGTTCCGGGCCACCAACATAGGTTTCATCAACCTCGATCGCACCAGACAGCAGGTCCCGGCCCGGCCGGACCATGGCGCGGCGCAGTTTGTGCAGCCAGGTCCAGGCAGTTTCGTAGCTGCCAAGCCCCAATTCCCTCTGGAGGCCGAGCGCACTGACCCCATTCTTCTGGCTGGTGACGAACCACATCGCCAGAAACCACATCCGCAACGGCTTACGGGCACCCTCGAAGATCGTCCCGGCGGTCAGCGATGTCTGTTTGCGGCAGGCCCGACACCGCAGCCATCCCCCTGCCATCACCCATGGCTCCCCCGCCTCTCCGCAATGGGGGCAGGTAAATCCCTGAGGCCAGCGCAAACGACGGATGTACTCGCGGCAGGCCGCGTCGTCACGGAAGCGTTCGTCCATCGCCTGAAACGTGCGCGGGTAATCAAGTCCAGCGACCGGGTGTCGAGTGGTGTCCACCAGACAGGCGTACCACGTCCCTCAGGGGCAGTGAAGGGGATACCCATTTTGGTTCAAACCATGGACAAGCCACCAGACACGCTCAGCGTCTGGCCAGTGATGTAATTCGAGTGGTCGCTGGCGAAGAACAGGATTGCGCTGGCGATCTCCGCTGGTTGCGCGAATCGCCGAAGTGGAATTGCGCGCCGGAACGCTTCGAGATGGTTCTCCGGCAGCGCCATCAGCATCGGCGTTTCCGTTGGCCCGGGGCACACGCAATTCACATTGATGGAGTAGCGGGCCATCTCGCGCGCCAGCCCCTTACTGAAGGCGATGAGGCCGCCTTTCGCACCTGAATAGACAGTCTCGCCGGAACTGCCGACGCGACCGGCGTCGCTAGCCACATTGATGATCTTGCCCGATTTTCGCTCGATCATCGGCCCCAGGAGCGCCCGCGTGAGTTTGATCGGCCCCATCAGATTGATGTCGACCACGCGCTCCCAGAACTCCGGATCGTTGTCGACGAACGCCTGTCCCTTTCCGTAACCGGCGACGTTGGCCAGCACATGAACTTCGCCCCGGCTCAGCACTGTCTTCGCAAATTCGGCGATCGCGTGATCCGAGCTGACGTCGATCCAGGCAAACGTGGCCTTCAGCTCAGCGTCGCGCAGTCGCCTGGCTTCCTCCTCCCCCTTCTCCGCTGAAAGGTCGGCGAGAACGACGCTAGCGCCCGCACGCGCCAGCATCTCCGCCGTCGCACGCCCGATCCCGGACGCTGCTCCGGTCACGACCACGGTTTTCCCTTCGAGTCTCATGTGGCAATCCTCACCTGTCGAGAAAATCCCTCACTCGCTTTCGAGTGTTGGTGGCGTTGAACAGTTTGTGGGTTTCCAGGAGCTCGATGAGCATGCCCTTGCCCAGGTCGGCGTCGGCTGCGCTGAAACAATGCTTGCACGCGGCCAACGCCGCCGGTGACAGAGCCGCGATGCGCACAACGACGCTCTCGGCAAACGCGCTCAATTGGTCGGCCGGCACAGCCCATTCAACCAGTCCCAGGTCGCGCGCCTGTGCGCCGGTGACGACCTCGGCCGTCAGGATCAGGCGGCGCGCAACGCCGGGACCAGCAAGCCGCGACAGCCGTTGGGTGCCGCCTGCGCCGGGCAGGAGGCCAAGACGGGCCTCTGGCAGCCCTAGCCGAGCGTCGTCGGCTGCAATCCGCAAATCGCAGGCGAGCGCCAATTCGAACCCGCCGCCCTGCGCCGCGCCGGCGATCTCCGCAACGACCACCTGGGGCAGGGACTCGATGCGATCGTACAGGCGCTGCATGAGGCGGACCGTTTCGATCATGCGATCGGGTCCGTCTTCGGTCGAAAAGCAATCCCGCATCAGTTTGAGGTCCGCGCCGGCGGAAAAAATTCGCTCTGAGGAGCGGATCAGCAGCACGGCGATGTCTGGCTGTCCGGCCAGGTTGTCGAGGATGCCCTCGAAACCGTCGATCCAGTCGCGGTTTATGGCGTTCACGGGCGCCCGAGCCATCGTGAGCTCCAACCTCGCACCGGTGAAACGGGTCTTGAACATCGGCGATGTTGAATGACGGTTCATTCAGTTCAACAGATATCAGACCGGGGTCGCCGTCAAGGTTCCGATCCGCGGCGATCTGTCGCGCCGCTCCGTCGGTGGCGTGACCTGTGCGTCCGCGTCTTTATCGGCCACATCTTTCGTCGTGAGATCGGCGGCTCCCTTTGACCCCGGCCTCGACGCTTAGGAACCGGGCCATCTGCGTTGGCAGAGGCCCGCATGACAATTATTTGCCGGCCCTGCCCGCCTTTCGCTTCCCCTTGAGCCTCGCGGATTTCCGAGGGCGGGCGGAAAGGAACCGGCCGTAGTCTACCAAGCCTCTTGGCGTCGCCATCGCGTGGACGAAAAAGTCAAAGCCCTGCTCGATATAGCCGTCGATGGTGGTGATCGCGCTGAGCCGCCAATGCTTCAAAGCCCAGGCGTGTGCATAGAGCACGAGTTGATAGGTTACGAGATCAACGTTGATTTCGCGGAACAGCCCCGCGGAAACGCAGTCGCGCAGACGATCGGCGAGGTATTCATTGGTTTCGAGTTCGAGCCGCTTGATGATTTCGCGTTGAGGGCGCGGCAGCGACTTGGTCGAGCGATAGGCGAGCACCGCCGCGCTGCGGCGTCGGTCGACTACGCGGCAATAGGCGTCGAGGGATGTCCACAACGCCTGTATTGGGTCGTCGGTTGCTCTCACCGAGCGCGGGATCTCCTGCTTGTAAGAGTTGAGTACGGTCACCAGCGAAAGCAGGAGGACGTCTTCCTTCGTCTGCGCATACTGGTAAATCAGCCCGGCGCTGACTCCGGCCTTGCGCGCGATGTCCAGCACGGTCGTAAGGTAATAGCCCTGTTCGGAAAACAACTCGATTGCGGCAGAAACGATCTGTTCGCGCCGCTTCGCGACAAGCCTTTCGTCTGTGACCTGACTCTTGACGACGGCCTGATCGAATGACCCGGCGAGCGGCGCCTGCTGTTTCTTCATTGCTGTCCCAACCCGATTCCCTTGTCTGCACGGCCCGCTTTCAGGCTGCATTCTGGTCTGAGTCTATCGAAACTCGGCAAACGTTGACCATCCAATTTGCAGAAGACGTTCGGCCGCGTTCAGCGAACAGATCTTCCGCGTCGCGACATCCATATAGAGCGGAACAGCGTGCCGGATGATCGCCGGGGGAACCAGCTGGCGGGCAACCGAGATCATCACGCGCCATCTTACCCACCGATCGGAAACGCGCTAACGTTCGCGCGACAAAGCCACAGCGAGGAACGTATGAGAATTGCTTTGGCTCAGGAATGACGTACGTGCACCGCGCCAACTCGCCCAAGGTCCTGCTGCTCGACTTCGGCGGCGTCATCTCGATCACCCTGTTTGAACGCCATGCCCATACCGAGACGAACATCGGGCTCGCGCCGGGCACGCTGACATGGCGCGGCCCGTTCGATCCCGCCGGCGATCGGCTTTGGACCGACATGCTCGCGGGCAAGATCAGCGAACGCGACTACTGGGCGATCCGGGCGGCGGAGGTCGGGCGCCTGAAAGGCGAGCGCTGGGATATGGCGACGCTCATCGTTCGCGCCGGCGGTCCCGACCCCAATGTGCATGTGCGGCCTGAGGCGCTGGCCACGGTCCGCCGCGCGAAAGCCGCGGGACTGCGCGTCGGCGTCCTTTCGAACGAGCTCGAACTCTTTCACGGCCGCGAAGAGATGGAGACGCTCGACATCCTGCAGCTGATGGACTCGATCGTGGACGCGACGCACACGGGTATCCTGAAGCCGGACCCGCAAGCCTACGTATTAGGCTGTGAAGCGCTGGGCGCGGAACCGGAGAATGTGGTGTTCGTCGACGACCAGAAGCGCAATGTCGAGGGCGCTCGACGTGCGGGTCTTGACGCAGTCTGGTTCGACATCACGCGAGCAGCCGCCATGTACGCCGAGGTCGAGCGCCGTCTCGGCCTTTCGCCCGCGCCTCAGCGGGCCGAGGGCGCCAAAGAATAGTCGCTCTGGCTTGCGGCGTAAGCGACGAACGCCTCGAGCGTCGCCGGATTGGCCATTGCATTGCGGTTCAGGACCGCATCTGGCGACGCGCCCATCAGGATTCGGCGCACCGGCACCTCCATTTTCTTGCCGGTCAGGGTGTAGGGAAGTTCCGCGACCTCGATGATGCGGTCGGGAACGTGGCGAGGACTGTATTCACGTCTGAGGGTATCCGCGATCCGCCGCCGCAGGGCATCGTCAAGTTCAAACCCTGACTTGAGCTTGACGAAGAGCGGCATGAAAAAACGCCCGCCCGGCAGATCGAGATTGACGATGAGACTGTCGGCGATCGCCTCGATCCCCTCGAGCGCGCCATAGATTTCCGCCGTGCCAATGCGAACCCCATGACGGTTGAGCGACGCGTCGGAGCGGCCCAGCACGAAGCAGCCGCCGCGCGCATTGATGCGAATGAGATCGCCGTGCCGCCATACGCCCGGAAACATCTCGAAATAGGCGGCCCGATACCGCTCGCCCGTTTCATCTCCCCAGAATGACACCGGCATCGAGGGCAAGGGTTTGGTGATGACGAGTTCGCCGACTTGGTCAATGACACTGACACCGTTGTCGTCGAACGCCTCCGCCGCCACGCCGAGTTGGCGAGCCAGGATTTCTCCGGCATAGACCGGCAGCGTCGGAACGCCGCCGACCAGACCGGAACAGACGTCGGTGCCGCCGCTGCCGGTCGCCACCCACAGGTCCGACTTGACGTTGTCATAAAACCAGGCGGTGCAGTCCGGCAAAACCGGCGAGCCCGCCGGCATGATCGCGCGCAGATTCGACAGCGCGTATCGCGCCTTGGGAACGACCCCGGCCTTCCGCATGATCTCGACGTAGCTCGGGCTGGCGCCGAAAAAGGACACGCCGCACCGGTCCGCGATCCGCCACAGCGCGTCAACTTCGGGGTAGGCTGGATGGCCGTCGTAGAGAACCGGGCAGGCGCCGGTCATCAGCATGCTCACAACGACGTTCCACATCATCCAGCCGGTCGTGGTGTAGAAGAACGCCCGCTCTCCCGGATGAATGTCCACATGGAATTGTAGCGTCTTCAACGCCTCCAGAATGATGCCCCCGTGACCGTGCACGATCGGCTTTGGCAGCCCTGTCGTGCCAGACGAAAAGAGGATCCAGAGCGGATGATCGAACGGAACCTGCTCGAAGGAGAAATCGTCTCCAGGGACCGGTGCGTGATCGAGGAGGCTCTCCCACCTCAGAGTACCCGCCGGCAGATCGAGTTCGCCTTGCGGGCCAGGGCGGGACATGTCGATTACGAGTTCGAGTCCGCTCAAGCCCTCGACGATGCCGCGTAGTTCCTCGCGACGGTCGAAATGCTTCCCGCCGTATCGATAGCCGCCGACGCAAAAGAGCGCCTTGGACCGGAGTTGGGCGAGACGATCGAGAACGCCGCGCGAACCGAAATCGGGCGAACAGCCGGTCCAGACGGCGCCGATCGCGGCGGTCGCAAGCATGGCGATCATGGTCTCGGGAATGTTCGGCGCGTAGGCGACGACGCGATCGCCTGGCTTAACGCCAAGCGCGCGCAGTCGCGTCGCCACAATGCGCACGGCGCCTGCGAAATCGTCCCAGAGGACACCGGCCGGCGTTGCATCTTCGTAGACGAACAGCAGCGCGTCGGCGCCTGGCCGTTCGCAGCGCAGGACATGTTCGGCGTAGTTGAGTCTGACGCCGGGAAACCATCTCGCGCCGGGCATCGCGCCCGATGCAAGCACGCGCTCGTAAGGGACCGAGGATTTGATGTCGAAATAGTCCCAGAGCGCGCCCCAGAACGCTTCGGTCTCGCTCACAGACCATCGCCAGAGCAACTCGTAGCCCGCAAACGAGAGTCCGCGCCGCTCTTCGAGCCATCGTATGAATTTCGTGATGTTGGCGTTGGCGGCCCATTTGGCGCTGGGCGTCCACAGCAAGTCGCTTTCCTGGACCATTGCGAAACCGTCGTTGTTGAGACTCCTGCCTCTGCCCGGTCAGACGGCAATGACGATCTTGCCGATGTGCCTGCCCGAATCCAAATACGCGTAGGCCTCGCGCGCCTCCTCGAAAGGAAAGACCCGATCGATCACAGGCCGCAGCTTCGCCTGGGTCAGCGCCGCGTTCATCGCAGCGAACATTTCCAGCGAGCCGACGAAGATCCCTTGCAGCCGCGCCGCCCGGGACATCAGCAGCCTCGGGTCGATCTGCCCGGTTCCCCCCACGACGCCGATTAACGCGATGGCGCCGCCAACCCGCGTCGAACGGATCGAGCGCTCGAGCGTGGCGGCGCCGCCGACCTCGACCACGAGATCAACGCCGCGTCCCCCGGTCAGCTCTGCGACCTTTTTATGCCACTCCGGCGTTTCCCGGTAGTTGATGGTCTGATCCGCGCCGAGGCTCTTGGCTAGTGCGAGCTTGTCGTTGGCGCTCGAGGTGAGGATGGCGCGCGCGCCCTGCAGCTTGGCGAATTGCAGGGCGAACAGCGACACGCCGCCAGTTCCCAGCAGCAGCACGGTCTCTCCCGCGCGCACGGTCGCCATCTCGGCGACGGCGTTCCAGGCGGTGAGACCCGCGCACGGCAGTGTCGCTCCCTCCTCGAAGCTCATGTGTTCGGGAATCGCGATCGCGCCCGTCTCGTGCAGGACGACAGTCTCTGCGAGCATGCCGTCGACCGAGCCGCCGAGGGCGCGGGAGATGGCCTCGGCCGACGGCGCTCCCCCGAGCCAACCCGGAAAGAATGCGGCGGCGACGCGGTCACCGACTTTGAACCGCGTGACGCCCGGCCCGATGGCCACAACATCGCCAGCGCCATCCGACAGAGGGATCACCTTCGGTCCGGCGCCGCTGCGATAGACCCCCCTCGCGATCATGAGATCGCGATAGTTGAGCGAGGCCGCGCGGACGCGAACGAGAATCTCTCCGGGCCCCGCCTCAGGCGTCGGCCGATCCGGGTTGAGGATGACGCCCTCGATGCCGGTGGCTTCCCTGAGCTCGTAAGCTCTCATGGTCTCAATCCTCCGAGAGAACGCGGCTCGCGGCGATCATCGGACGCCTCCGCCGGCCGCACGCCGCAATCCCCTCAGAATGGCTTCCGTCGCCGGAGGCGGCGTCGCGCCGAGCGCGGCCTCGGCCGCGACCGCCAATCCAAGCAGAGCAGCGTCGCCGCCTGCAAGACCGTCGAGCTCCAGTCCCACCGGCAAGCCGGAGTCCGTAAGACCAACGGGGATGCTGACGCCGGGCGCCCCGATCGCGCAAGTCATGGCGGTGTTGCGGATCAGCACGCCGACTTTGCTGACGGACTTTCCGCCGACCACGACCTCGTCCTCGAACTCATCTCCGCTCGCCGGGATGACCGGCGCGGTCAAGGGCTCGATCGGAAAGGCGATTGCGTCGAGCCGGTGGGCGCTAAAGATCTCGGCGTATTGCGCCCGAACGGCTTCGCGTTGGCGGGTCCGCGCTGCGGCGACCACTTCCGGTGGGAAGGCGGCGTCGCGCGCTCTGTCGAAAAGCCGCCGGGTGTCCCGGCTCGCGATGCGCGCGATCACTTCCGCGGCGTCGAGGTGCAGCCCATGACGGGCGAAGTGGATTGCCAGATCGCCCTTGAAGCCATTGATCAGCAAGATCTCGAATACGCGCCAAGCCGCGGGGGCGAAATCGGACACATCGACGTCGATTAGGATCGCCCCCGCGTCGCGCAGACGAACCGTCGCCCCATCCGCCACTTTCGGCACGTCGTCGTCCAACCCCTCCCAATGATGGCCGCGCGGCAGGCCGACACGCACTCCCCTGAGCTCGATCTTTGGGATCGTCTCGCCCGCAATCGCCTCGTGCAGGGGCGCGACGCCGTCGACTGTTCGCGCCATCGGGCCGATCGTATCCAGATCGAGCGCCAGCGGCACGACACCCTCGTCCGAATAGAGTTTGCGGACGCCCGCGAACGAGGGGCGCAGCGCCGAAGTTCCGCAAAACGCCGAGGGAATGCGCACCGAGCCTGCTGTGTCCGACCCGAGTCCCGCCGCAACTATTCGCGCCGCGAGCGCGGCCGCGGTTCCGCCGCTCGAGCCTCCCGGGGTGCGGGCCGGATCGTGGGGATTGCGGACGAAGCCGAAGACGGGGTTGGAAGATGTGCCGCCGCCCGCGAGCTCATGCATGTTGGCTTTGCCGAACAAGAGCGCGCCCGCGCGCCAGAGCGTCGCTGCAACGGGCGCGTCGGCCTGCGGCATGAAGGACTTCATAGTCGCAGTTCCGGCGGAGGTCGGGAAGCCGACGGTGTCGATATTGTCCTTGACTGCGACGGGGAGCGCGCCGAGCGGCCCGAGCCGCGCCCCGCGCAGCCGCGCCTTGTCGACGCCGCGAGCCTCCTCGAGTAGGCGATCCTCGTCCATCCAGGCGATTGCATTGAGCCCCTCAAGCGCGCGCTGCCGCTCGATGAGGCGCGCCGCGAAGGCCTCGGCCTTCATCGCGCCATCGCGGATATGCGCGACGGCCTCGCGAGCGGAAAGATCGATCGGGTCAGCCACGGCGTTCAGCTGACCGTCATGCCGCCGTCGACGACGATCTCCGCGCCGGTCATCCAGCCGGACAGATCGGAAGCCAGAAACAGCGCGGCGCGTGCGATGTCCGCGGGCACGCCGGTGCGGCCGAGCGGATAAGCGTTGGCCATGTCGGCGTGCGCGGTCGCTTCGCTTGGCAGCATGCCGAATTTGACGAATTCGCCGATCAGATTGCGGCCCATGTCGGTCTCGACGTAGCCGGGATGGATCGAATTGACCCTGATGCCGTAGCCGAGCACGCCAAACTCGACAGCGGCAGCCTTGGTCAGGAGTCGCACGCCGCCTTTTGAAGCGCTGTAGGCGCCGAGCCCGGCCGTGCCGATAAGGCCGGCGACGGACGACAAGTTGATAATCGAGCCACCGCGTCCGGCTGCGCCGCCAGGACGCATTGTGCGCGCCGCGTACTTGTGGCCGAGCAGCACGCCGTTGACGTTGATGTCGATGAGACGACGCGCTCGCGCGATGTCGAGATCCGCGAGATGCGCCGCCTCCTCGATCGCCGCGTTGTTGACGAGGATGTCGAGGCCGCCGAACGTCGCAACCGCATGGCCAACCGCGGCCGCCCACTGCGCTTCGTCGACGACGTCCTGATGGGCGTAACTAGCGAGGTGCCCCGCGGCCTTGTCGGCGGCGGTTTGTCGTCCCTTCTCGTCCGTGACGTCACCGAGCACGACCGCCGCGCCGTGCTCGGCGAGGAGACGCGCGGTCTCGGCGCCGATACCCCCGGCTGCGCCGGTGATCAGGGCGACTTTTCCTTTGAGATCGATCAGGCTCACGGCGCCGTCCTTTGCTTCTCATCGTCGGGCATGCGCAGGATAGGCTTGACGACTTTCCCCGTTTCGGAATCGTGCAGCGCGTCGTTGATCCTGTCAAAGGGATAGAAGGTGACGAGCTTGTCGAAGGGGAAGCGGCCCTGCATGAAGAGTTCGATCAGAACGGGGATGAAGACCTGCGGGGTTGCGTCACCCTCGACGATGCCGCGAAACTTGCGGCCCGCCGTCATCAGGCCCATCAGGTCGAGCGTCACTTCGGTCCCGAGCGGAGCGGCGCCGACGGTGCCGCATTCGCCGCGCAGGGCAAGGCTGTCGACCGCCTTGCGGATGACCGCGGGCGCTCCCGTTGTGTCGAAGGAGAAGGTCGCACCGCCGCCGGTCGCCTCGGCGACCCGCGCGACAAGGTCCGGATCGGCGCCGTCTATCATATGCGTCGCGCCGAGTTCGCGGGCAAGCGCAAGACGCTCCGGGTTGAGATCGACCGCAACGACAGTCGTCGCGCCGACCACCTTCGCCGCCAAGACGGCGCTCAGGCCGACCGAACCGGCGCCGAACACTGCAAGCAAATCGCCGACGCCAACCTTGAGCGCATTGATGATCGTCCCGGCGCCGGTCTGCACGCCGCAGGCGAGCGGCCCGAGCAGGTGCAGCGGGGCGTCCTTACGCACCTTGACGACATTGCGCGGATGGCAGAGCGCGTAGCTCGCGAACGACGACTGGCCGAAGAAGTTGCCATGGATGACCTCGCCGCCGTTCGAGATCGGGCTCGTCCCGTCGGGCCTGAGGCCCGCAAAGTTATAGCCGAAGAAGTCGTGGCAGTAGCCCGCTTCGTCGTCGCGGCAGCTAGGGCAATGGCCGCAGGAATTGTACGACATCACGACATGATCGCCTGGCGAGACGCCGCTGGCGAAGCGCCCCGCCTTGACCACAATTCCTGCGCCCTCGTGTCCGAGGACGATCGGTTGGGGCACCGGAAAGGCCTGGTCGCGCATCGCCAGGTCGGTGTGACAGACGCCGGTCGCGACGAGCCTGACCAGGATCTCGTCGTCGCGCGGCTCGGCGAGATCGACCATTTCCAGCGACATCGGCGCGGCCGGCGCGCGGGTTACCGCGGCTCGAATTCTCATGACGCGAAATCCTCCCTCGATTGTGTTCGAACACGTTCGCGCGCGGCGCAGTTAGCCGCCCAGCCCCATGGGTTCGTCGGACTTTCGCCCATGGCCAGCCGGCAGGCGCAACCGGTAACCGACCGGCAGGAGACGAATGCCAAAGCGGCTTTCGATCTCGCCCCAGAGGCCGCGCGGCAGGAACAGCGCGAAGAGAATGGCGACAATGCCCAATCCCGCCATGTACCAGACGCCGTTCTCGCCGAACTCGTTTTGCAGAACGAAGAACAAGACCGCCCCAAGGATCGGCCCCTCGAACGTGCCAAGACCACCGACCAGCGCCATCAGGATCATGTAAGCGGTCCACTGCACCCCGAAATTGGTCTTCGGCTGAAAGGTGACGGAGGTCGCGAGCCAAAGGACGCCGGCCAGCGCACAACCGAAGGCCGCCAGGACAAAGACCGTTCGCTTGGCGGCCTGGACCCTGACGCCGACCGAGGCTGCCGCCTCCTCGTCGTCGCGTATGGCCTGGATCGACGCGCCGAACGGGCTGCGCAAGAGCACGAAGATCGCCCTGAGCAGCAGGAGCATCGAGGCGAGCGCGAGCCAGTAATTGGTCGCAAGACGCTGCTCATGGGTGAAGGCGTTGAGCGAGATCATCGACGTGCCGGTCTCGCCCTGGATCAGAGGATCCTGGTTGACAAGGAGGTGGAGCGCTTCGGCCAACACCCACATGCCGATCGAGAACTCCCCGCCGCGCAGCCTCAGCATGAAGAAGGAGATCGGGACCGCCAAAACGGCCGCGCCAACGGCCCCCGCGATCAGGGACGGGTAGGCCGGAAATCCGTGGACGGAGAGCTGGATCGCGAAATAGGCGCCGATACCGAAAAAGGCCTGCTGCCCGACCGAAACAAGGCCGGCATAGCCGGCGAGCGCATTCCACATCGAAGCCAGAATGACGTAGACGAAGAGCGTCGTCAGCTTGTCGACGACGTTCGCGCTGCCGATCAGCGGCGTGACCGCCAGCGCGACGACGATGATCGCGACCGCAACGCCGAACGCCGCCAATTCGCGGGTCCACCGCTCGACCGCGAATGTCGGCGCGCCGCTCATCCGCCAAGTCCGAGCGAGGAGCGAAGGCCGCCGCGCGAGCGCGTCCATTCCCGGAAAATCCTGAGGCCGAGCACTGCGAGGAACGTCAGATGCCCCGCGAGAAGAAACCACTTCGGATCGAGCGCGGCGCCGATCGACTGAGCGAGACCAAGGACGATCCCCCCGATCAGCGTCCCCCACAGCGATCCGATCCCGCCGATCACCACCGCCTCGAAAGCGAAAATGAGCTGCATCGGGCCGGAATATGGATCGAACGTGGCGCGCATCGCGAGCATCGTGCCGGCGATGGCGACTGTCGCGACCGCTATGGCGGCCGCGATCGCATAAACGGCGCGCGCATTGACGCCGACGAGTTCGGCCGTGTCCGGGTCCTCAGCCGTCGCCCGGATCGCCCGGCCGAGCGAGGTGCGTTTGAGAAACAGGGAAAGGCCGCCAAGGAGGACGACCGCCAGCACAAAAATCAGCGCCCCAATATAGCTGACAGTGAGCTGGCTGGTGACTTCGAGGCTGTCGAAAGCAAGGTCACCGATCATGTCGCCGAGAGAGCGCGTATCGGCTCCATAGGCTTCAAACAGCATATTCTGTACTGCGATGGACAGGCCAAAGGTCGCCAGCAGCGGCACGAGCATGCCCGAGCGCAGGCTGCGCTCCAGGATCCCGCGCTGCAGGAGCCATCCGACCGCAGCCATGATCGGCAGGACCGCGAGCAGCGCGAGGAACGGCGAGATGCCGGTATAATCCGAAATCGAGAAGACAAGGAAAGCCGACAGGATCGCGAGGTCGCCGTGCGCAAGATTGATGATGCGCATCACGCCGAACATCAGCGAAAGACCGCAGGCGAGAAGCGCGTAATAGCCGCCGAGCAGGACGCCTTGCACGATGAGATTGACGACGCTCATGCGCGCCCTCGCGCGATGGTCCCGGCCCGATGGAGGCCGAAATAAGCGTCGACGATCTGGTCGCGCGTCACCGCCGCGGCGGGACTGTCGAGGACGATCCGGCCCTCGAGCATGCACATCACCCGCGTCGCGACGCTGAGCGCGCGGCTGAGCTCCTGTTCCACCAGGACGAGCGTCGCTCCGCCCGCGAGCAGCGACCGCATCGACCGGTAGAGTTGCTCGATGACCACGGGCGCGAGTCCGAGCGAGACTTCGTCGAGCAGGATCAGGCGCGGATTGGTCATCAGCGCGCGGCCGATCGCCGCCGCCTGCCGCTCGCCGCCCGAGAGATTCCCCGTCAGCGCGTCCTTGCGCGCGCGCAGCATGGGGAAAAGCTCCATCACCCTATCCAGCGACCAGTATCCGCGGCGGCCAACCCGCATCGCGACCTGAAGATTTTCCTGCACCGTCATGCCGCCGAACAGGCGGCGCCCCTCGGGCGCCAACGCGATGCCCTGCGCAACGCGTCTGTGCGCCCGCAGGGCCGTGACATCGGTTCCGTCGAACACGATGACGCCGGAGGCGGGCGCGTGCGCGCCGGCGATGGCGCGCAAGAGCGTCGACTTGCCCGCCCCATTGGCCCCGACCAGCGCCACGATCTCACCCTCGCCGACCGCGAACGAGACCTCGCGCACGGCTTGCAGGAGGCCGTGGCGTACGTCGAGCCGGTCGACCGCGAGCAGGCTCACGTCGCGCCGCTTCCCAGATAGGCGTCAACGACCGCCGCGTCGGACATCACCGTCCGGGGATCTCCATCCGCGATGATGCGGCCGGAGACCATGCAGACCAGCCGCTCGACCACTTGCAGGAGAACGTGGACGATGTGCTCGATCCAGACGATCGCCATGCCGCGCCTCCGCATCTCGCGGATCGTCCCGACAAGCTGGTCGGTTTCCTCGTCGGTAAGCCCGCCGCCGATTTCGTCGAGCAGCACGACCACGGGATCGGTCGCCAGCACGCGAGCGAGCTCCAGGCGCTTGCGATCGAGAAGGCCTAGCGTCTCGGCGCGCCGATTGGCCGCCGCAAGCATGTCGCAGAGTTCAAGCGAGTCCACGCAATTTCGATAGGCTTTGGCGCCGCGGAGTTTTCCGCCCGCCGTCGCGGCGACATAGACGTTTTCGAAAACGGTCATGCCGCCGAAAGGCCTCGGCACCTGATGCGTCTTGGCGATGCCGAGGCGACTTCGGTCGGAGGCGTCCGCCCCCGTGATATTGGCGCCGCGAAAATGCACCGTGCCGCCGGAAGCGGGCAGTCCGCCGGCGAGCACGCTCAACAACGTGGTTTTTCCGGCACCGTTGGGACCGACGATGCCGACCGCTTCGTCGGCCCCGACGGAAAAGTTCACCTGATCGAGAACCGTCAGCGCGCCGAACCGCTTGGTGACGCCGGTGCCGTCGAGGATGGCGCCTGTTCCTTGCGGCGACACGTGAGGGCTCAACCGTTATAGGGGCGCAGTTGGGCCTGGACCGGAACGTTCTTATCGTTGGCGTTCTCGGTGATGACCAAGTCGAGTTTGAACTTGCTGCCCGGCTTTGCCTTGATCCACTGCGTGCCGATGATCGGCGTGTTGAAGCAATTCGGCACCGGTCCCTTGGTGAAATCGATCGGACCGACCGTCGTTGGGGTTTTCAGCGTGCTCAGCGCCTTAGCGACGCCCGCCTTGTCGGTCGGATTCCCGCTCGTCTGCAGCGCCGCCACCCCTGCGTCGAACAACGACATGGTCGCGCCAAGCTGTTGTGTCCATTGCTTGCCGGTCGTCTTCTCGTAGCCTTCGGCGATTTCGTTGGAGGCTCGTCCGGTGAGAGGCGACTTATAGGGGAAGTCCTTATGCCAGTAGCAGGCGCTGGCCAGTCCCGGGCCGAGAGAGCCGAGCGCCTCGACCTGTGACGGGAAGAGGCCTGTCTTGGCGATCTGCGCGATCTTCACCATCTTGGTGTAGCCCTGCTGCGCGGCTTGTCGCCAGAAGGTGGCGAAGTCGGGCGGGATCGGGAACGTGTTGAAGATTTCGCAGTTCTCGGCCTTGAACTTGGCGATCTGCGACGAAAAGTCGGTCGTGCCGTCTTCGTAGCCGCCGGGATCGACGATAGTGAAGCCCGCTTTCGCCAGGGCCGGAGCGAGATGCTCGCGGATCCCATTGCCGTCCGCGTCGTTGGGATAGAGAACGGCGACTTTCTTGTTGGTCTTCACCGGCCCGTTCCACTGCGAGACATAGCAGTTGAAGAAGTCGTGGGCGCCGAAGCTGAAGAGATAGCTCCACTTGAACGGCGACGGCTGCCCCGGCTTCGCGCCGCGGCCGAAATAGAACGCCTCCCACGGCATGACGGTCGAAAGGCTGGGAACGCCCGCCGCCTCGCATGCGTCCGCGACAGGGTTGACGACTTCCGGAGTCGAGGTCGACAGCATCATGTCGACCTTGTCGCTTTCGATAAGCTCCTTGGCGAGCTGTCCGGAGCGCACGGGATCCGACTGCGTGTCCTTGCTGATGATCTCGACGCCGTATGTCTTTCCGCCAATCGCAACGCCCTTTTCCAGCGCCTTGCGGACCTGCGTCAGGATGTAGGGATCGGTCTCGCCGAACCCTGCCAGCGGGCCGGTCAGCGGGCTCACGAACCCGACCTTGAGGGTCGCATCCGCGGCTCGCGCAGGATCCGCGAGAGTGAACGGCCCGGCCATCGCCAGTGCGCCGGCGCCATATCCCGCCGTCTTGACGAAGTCGCGCCGCGTGACCGCGAGGGGATCCGCCTCCGTCTGGGGCCCTGATTGTTTCTTGTCCATGTCTTCCTCCCGATGTTGGGGGAGACGCGGAACGCGAAGCATGAAGCTCCGTCTTGGTCCCCTCCCGAATTCCATTCTGATGTTAGCGCCCCCGAACGCCCCCTGTCGCCATGTTTTTTCGTGCTCTGGGGGCCGACATCGGGGAACCGAGTGTTACCCTGTGTCGCACCGGCTTCGTCAATCGGATCGGTGAGCCGGAACGGGCCCGGAGGTCTGTTGCGTCGTAGCTCTCTCCAATGTCCTTTCCCGAGGGGCGCTCGCGGTCGAAAGCTCGAGATGGAAGCTGGGCTTGTCGACCACGACGCGCGACATCTCTGCCCGACGCGCGAGCTCGCTAACCAGCTTGACGACCGGCCGGGCGTCTGGGTTATAGCGCCGCCGGGCGGGCCCGGCAGCCTTGATCGCATCGACCTGATCGCCGGGCATGGTCGCCCGCAACAGGAATTCCTCGTCGGAGAGATTGGGCGGGAAGCGCCGTCGCAGTTCGGCGAGGGAGGGCGGCGGCGGTTCCCTGCGGATTTCGTCGGCGCGGGGGCGCGCGAGAATGCGTTCCATCACGTTCGCGTCCACCGGCCGCGCTGGCCGTCCGAAGCGGCCTAGCACATAGCGGATCACCTGGTCGGGGACGGTGGTGTAGCGCTCCTCGCCCATCACGTTGAACATCGCCTGGGTGCAGACGATCTGCGGAAACGGCGTCACCATGATTGGATAGCCAAGCTCCGCACGAACGCGGTCGACCTCGATCATCACCCGAGGCATCAGATGGCCGAGCTTGACCTCGTCGAGCTGCCGCTTGGTCGTGGTCATCACCCCGCCTGCGACCTGATGATGGAAGAACCGCGCATCGAACTCGCGCGCCTGCCCGAACGGAAGGCCTTCCGCTCGGGCGAGACGCTCCAGATAGTCGCTCATGCGCCGGAGCGCCTCATCGTCGACCTCGACGCTATGGCCGAGCTCCCTGAGGTTCGCTACGGTTTGCGCGGCCGACGGCAGCGACGTGCCGCCGCCGAGCGGCCCGACCCCGACATGCAGAACGTCGACGCCGAGATCGGCGGCGACCGTATAGACGTAGGGGGCCAGGCCGATCGTGCAGTGCGAATGCAGCTCGAGCGGTAGCCTGCCCTTCGCGGCCTGGATCGCCGGAATCAAGGTCCGTGCGCGGTCGGCAGCAAGGAGGCCCGCCGGGTCTTTGACGTAAATGCGATCGAGGTTCGGGGACCGGGCGAGGTCGGCCGCGAGGGCCGCGTAGAAGGCGTCGTCATGCGCGTCGCTGAGGGTATAGGTCAGCGCGCCGACGATCTCGTCCCCGCCCTCCTCGCGGATGATCCTGGCGGTCGCCAGCATCGCGTCGAGATCGTGCATGGGATCGAGCACGATGAAACGGGAGACCCCATTGCGGACAAGGCAGCGGTAGACGAGCCGCATCCCCTCTGGATCGAGCGTCTCCCACGAAATGAAGCGGAAACCCGTCCCGATGAACTGCAACGGCGTATCGGGGACCGCCCGGCGCATAAGGCGAATGCGCTCCCATGGATCCTCGCGGTAGTATTTGACCGCGACGCCCATGTGCGTGCTGGCGATGAAGTCGATCGCGCGGAAACCGACCCGGTTCATCACCGGAGCAATCTGGAGGCACTGCGGCGTGTTGAGGCCGGTCGCGCCCCAGAGGCTCTGGTTGCCATCGCGGATCGACACGTCGACCAGCCGGATGCTCGTCATGCCGGCCCCGGGCACGCCGCGGGGCCGATCGCGCCGCCGCGTCCATGCGAATTTAGAAAGCGAGCGAAATACGCAGTGTCGACCCCCCCCTCGGCGAATTCGCCGTCGGCGAGCAGCGCTCGGTGCATGTCGCGGTTGGTTTTGACTCCACTGACGTCGCAGACGGCCAGGGCGGATCGCAGGCGCCCGATCGCGGCCTTTCTGTCCTCGCCGCGGACGATGATCTTGGCCATCAGCGAATCATAGAAGGGGGATATCCGCGATCCGGCGTCGATGTGTGTGTCGACGCGGACGCCTGGCCCTGCGGGAAAACGGGCGGTCTCGACGATTCCAGGCGACGGGCGGAAATCCTCAGTCCAATCCTCCGCATTGAGCCGGCATTCGATGGCGCAGCCGTCAAAGCGAATGTCGTCAGGGCGCAGGCGGAGCTTCCGGCCCTCGGCGATCGCGATCTGCTCGGCCACCAGGTCGAGGCCGGTGATCGCCTCGGTGACCGGGTGCTCGACCTGGATGCGGGCGTTCATTTCCAGAAAGTAGAAGGCCTCCCGCTCGCGATCGTAAAGGAACTCAACCGTTCCAAGACCGAGGTAGTTGAGTTGCCGGCCGAAGGCGACGGCGGCCTCGCGCATCGTCTCGCGGATGTGGTCGGGGAGATCGGGCGCCGGCGCCTCTTCGATCAGCTTCTGGTAGCGCCGCTGCACCGAACAGTCGCGATCGCCGACATGAATGACGCTCTCGCCGTCGCCGATGATCTGCACCTCAACATGCCGGCCCGAGGCCACGAAGCGCTCGAGATAAACGCGCGAGTCGGCGAAGGCCGAACCGGCCTCGGCCATCGCAAGTTCAACGGCCTCGAAAAGGCGGGAGGGTTCGGTCACGAGCTTGAGGCCCCGCCCGCCTCCGCCGCCGACCGCCTTGACCAGGACCGGCCAGCCGATCGTCCCGGCGAGAGCCGCGGCCTCATTGGGCGAATCGATCGCGCCGCCCGGCGCCAGCGGCAGCCCGGCGTCGACGGCATGCGCGCGAGCGCGAAGCTTATCGCCGACCGCCTCGAGGTTGGCGTCGGTCGGGCCGATGAAGATTAGGCCGTGCTCGCGCGCGGAGCGGGCCAGACGAACGTTCTCCGAGAGAAAGCCATACCCCGGATGAATGGCGTCGGCCTCAGCCATGACCGCCGCCGAAACAACTGCCTCGACATTCAAATAGCTGACGCTCGACTGCGGCGCCCCGACGCAGATCGTACGGTCGGCCAGACGCGCGGGAACGGCGTCGAGATCCGCCTCCGACGCCGCGAGAACAGTCTCGATGCCGAGGTCGCGGCAGGTGCGGATGATGCGAACGGCGATCTCGCCGCGGTTCGCGATCAGGATCCTTCGAATGGTCATGCCGCGGCCGACTGCAAGCGCATCAGGACTTGGCCGGCTTCGACCAGTTCGCCGTCACTCACGCAGATCTCCGTCACCGTTCCCAAAGCGCCGGCGCTGATCGAGTTCATCAGCTTCATCACCTCAATGATGCCGACGACGGTATGCTCGCCGACTTTCGAGCCGACGTCGACGAAGGGCGGTGCGCCCGGCTTCGGCGCGCGATAGAACGTGCCGACCATCGGCACCCTGACAACGCTCGCATTCGCTGTTTCCGCGCCGCCGGGCGCGGCAGTCTTCGCGGCTTGAGGTTTCGCGACCGGCCCGCTCTCGACCCCGACCCTGCGCGGCTCCGTCAGCGTGCGCCGCTCCTCGGTCCAGCCGGCATCCGAACGGCGCAGCGTGAGGTCGAACGCCTCCGTCTTGAGACGAAGCTCGTCGTAAAATGACGAGTTCCAGAATCCGGATGATCTCTTCGACATCCGCGTTTGTCAGATTCACGTCTTCGCCCCGCCGAAGAGATCGAAGACATGCGCAAAAGCGGTCGGTTTTGGAGTCGCCGCGGGCTTGGCTTCCTTGTTCGCCCAGATCGTTTCAGGGCGGCTCTGCAGAAGGAAAAGGCTCTCCCCGCCGCCGACGTCGGGCGCGAAGGCCCATTCGATGTCCTGCGGGCAGCCGTAATGCGCCTCGACGAGTTTGCCGATCCGCGCCAGCTCCCCGAGTTGCTCCTCGCTCAGGCATGGCTCGTCCCGGCGATCGTCGGGCACGGCGATTTCGCGCACGCCGCCCGCGGCGAAATCGGGGACATGCTGGACGGTCTTGTGCGACACGGCGCGTTTGACCACCTCGCCCGTCACCTTGCTTATCACGTATTTGTCCGGCGTCACGATGCCGCTGACGATCGCGGAGCCGAGACCCCAGCTCGTTTCGATCACAATCACCGAGCGGTCGCCGGTCAGCGGACTGCGGGTGAACATAACGCCCGAACAGCGCGAGTTGACCATCCGCTGCACAACCACGCCCATCGCCAGGCCTTCTTCCGGCAATTTGAACCGGAGGCGATAACTGACCGACTCGGCGCTGTAGAGGCTCGCCCAGCAGTTGCGAACAGCGTGCAGCACGCCCTCGCTGCCGCGGATCCAGAGATACGTGTCCTGGAGCCCGGCGAAGCTCGCCTCACTGCTGTCCTCGCTGGTGGCCGACGAGCGGATGGCGACCGGCTGATCCTCCGCCATTCCGCTGCAAAGCTCCGCGTATCCTTGAACGATCGCCCTCGCCAGATCGTCCGGGACCGGAGCCTGGACGATGCGCTCCCGGATTGCTTCGGCGACCTTCGAGATCGCGAGCAAGTCGCCGGCCGCCAACCCTTCGATCGCGCGTCGGATCGAACCCTCGGGATCGATGGCGACAATGAAGCGTTCGAACGCCGCGGTCGTGATGACAAACCCCTGCGGCACGCAAATCCCGGCCCGCAACAATTCGCCGAGGCTCGCTCCCTTGCCCCCGACCGCCGGACGATCGCCGATGCCGATCTCGCTGAATGCGAGCGAAAGAGCCGGGCCGGACATGCCCTTTCTCTCTCAGCCGAGGATGGTGACGACGCCGGTGTTGCCGTCGACCCGGACGCGCTGACCCGTCTTGATGCGCTTCGTGGCACCGCCAGTTCCGACCACTGCCGGCATGCCATATTCGCGCGCAACGATGGCGGCGTGCGACATGGTGCCGCCGATGTTGGAGACGGTCGCCTTGATCTTCCCGAACACCGGGCCCCAACTCGGGTTGGTGACCGGGCAGACGAGGATCTCGCCCTCCAGCATGAGGCCGATGTCGTTGGCGCTCTTCAACACCCGCGCGACGCCCTCCGCCACGCCGGGCGAAGCGGCGAAACCGTGCAGTTCGTGCTCGTTGGCCGCGTCGGGCTTGCGCGCCCAGGCTGAAATCGTCTCGGAGGTGATCCCCCATAGCATCTGCAGCGCGGGATCGGCGATGTCGTCAGGAATCGGGCCGAGGGCAGGCGGCGGCGACCAGTCCTTCAGCTTTTCCCAGATCCGTTTGCGCTCCTTGAGGATCGGCTTCCAGTATCCGCGGCCGGCGGGGACCCCGCCCGAGGCCCAGGCGAGGCTCACTTCCTGAAGCGCGAGATCGGCCTCCATATGATGGAGATGAAAGAAATCCTCGGCGTCCGCGATGACTCCCCATCGCGCGAGCAGCGCTCCAAACTCCCGCAGCTTGTTGAACCAGATTGTGGTGAACCAGTGCTCGCAATAGAACTTGTGGTCCTCGACGAAGGGGAACACGAGATGACAAAGCCCGAGCATCTGGTCGAACGCGCCGCGCTCCTCGTCTGAGGCCAGGAGCGCGCGGTATTCCGCGATGATCCGCTCTCGCTCGGCCTTGAGCCGCTCTGTCGGCCTTTCGATCGACTGGCCCTTGTTGATCATGTCGATGTAGCGCGCGATCGCCGAGAACGGGACGGAGAGATCGTCGTTCCAGCTGCGGTGGTGATGATAAAAGCCGTCGCCGGTTGACATGAGGAACCAAGGGTGGCGGGTCTTTTCGAGCGCCTCGAGCCAAGCCTTGCCTCGCTCGCCCATTTGTCCAAGCGCAGCGAGCGTATCTGCCGGATTGGAGCCGTCGCCGAACTTGCCGTCGACCTTGAGGTCGACCGCGAGCTGCGCAAGCTTCTTCAGCTCCCCGTCCGGGCGGAACATGAAGACGTCGATGCCCGCGACCATCCGCGCGACCGTCTGGTCGGAGATTTCGGGGAACGCCTTCTTGCAGAACTCGAAGAACACGAGATAGGCGCCGTAGCCCAGCACCAGGAACTCGAAGTGGTGGTGCCACATCTTCGAGAACGCCTCGACGCAGCGATGATAGTTCTCGCGGATGTAATGGTTCTGGGCGATGCCCCGCGCTTTGGTCACGACCTCGATGTCGTCGAACTCGGGCAGCGGGGGGACCGTGATGTCCTCGACCTCCTTGATCAGCGCGAGCATCCGGCCTTTCCACTCCTCGTAGAGCTTGTTCCAGTTCTGGAAATAGTGGCCCGCGCGCTCCTGGAAGATCGATAGGCGCCGCTGGATCTCCTTTGGCTCGGTTACCGGATAGGCGGTGATGTAGATGCGGCCGTTGACGATGCGGTGGTCGATGCCGAGCGTGGTCGGCGCCGAGGGCCTGATAAGGGATTTCCGCGGTCAAAACATCGAACGCCGGCATCGGCTCGGGGAAATGCATGGCGTTGTAGAACCAGAAGACCTTGTCGTCTTCCGGCCGGAACCGGGTGAAGTAGGGATACATCAACTCCCAGCCCTCGGTCCCCGGGACGTCGCGAATCTCCGAAGGCAGCAGGAATCCTTGGCTCTTGCCTGGCATCCTGATTGTTCCTCCCCGGTATTCATATTTTTTGGCTATCCGGCGCGCGGCCGACGCCTGGCCAAAATAGAGACTTTCGCGGAAGTGTCCATGCCGCGTGGCATTTCATCGCAGCCCGGGGCCGCTCAAGGGCCGGACGGCCAAGGCTCGGAAGGACGGCGCCAAAGGAATCCGCGATGAAGGTCCAGCTAACCATGATCGCCAGCAGCCGAGGGTAACCCGCGACCATCGACGACTGGAGTCGACTATTGCTTCCGTAAATCCGAATTCTGTGGTATCGTGGCCTCACGACTGAAGAGGGAGCGCTTCAATCACCGAGAGCCGCAAAAAGTTAAGGTTAATGGCGCGCTGGGCGCCAGAATCTGCCATAACTTATTGAAAAATATAGAGTTCTCTATTTTCATTTCCTTGTGTCTGAATTTAATTTCCTTGTGCGGGGGTTTCATTTCCTTGCGCTTTGGCTTTCAAATCCTTGCGCTGGGCTTTCCATTCCTTGCCTCTCAGCCCGGACAGCCGGCCGCGGCAAAAAAGGTACAGTTTTGGTGCCTAACCCTTTGAAAACGCTTCACCGCTTACAAAAGTGCAGGGCGCTCCTCTTACCACGGGAGCTCCCATATCTGCAGTTGAAAGCGTTACTTCTGTGCTGCGAAAGCGGAGCTTGAGCAAAGGGACTACCCCGAGCACACCGAGCGGGAAGCCTGCGGTCAGGAGCAAGATGGCGACGGCGCCAAGGGCGAAGCACGCGGCGACCACCAGCTTCGCCCCAAAGCGGTCGGCGACCCTAGAGCCCATGAGAGCGCCCACCACCGCGCCGCCGTTGAGCACCATCAGAAAGGAAAGCGAGCCCCGAGCGTTGAATCCGGCTCTCAGCATCAATTCGGGAAGCCAGGTGTTCAACGAATAGACCAGCATGAGGCCCGTGGCGCTCATCAGCCCAAGCAGGAACGTTGCAAGCGGGTAAGAGGTGAACAGACCGGCCCAGCTCGCCTTGCCATCGATCGGGTCTGACAAGGATTTGGCTAATTGCGGGGCGGCCTTGGGCATTTCGATACCTGTCCGCTCTGCCAGCGCCCGCGCTTCGGCGATGCGGCCCCGTGCAGCGAGCCACACCACCAATTCCGGCATCTTGAAGTAGGCAAGCGGGAAAAGCGTGACAATCGGCAGTGCGCCGATCATGAAGAGACCGCGCCAGCCGATCGTGCTCATGAGAACGATCGCCAGGGCCGCGGCCATCAGGCTGCCAGCTGGAACGCCCGAATAGACGATCGCGTTGAATAGGTTCTTCCTGCCCTTCGGCGCGAACTCGGACACAACCGCGGCCGTGGTAGCCACGAGCGCGCCGACGCCGATGCCGGTCAGGAAGCGCGTTGCGCCGAATACCGCCACCGAGCTTGTCAGCGCGGTGGCCGCCATGCCGATCGAGAACCATGCATAAGCGAACAGCATTACCTTGCGGCGCCCGAGGATGTCGCCAACCGACCCGGCCAGGAGCGCTCCGACAAGGACGCCGAAAAGAGCATAGCTGCCCAGCTGGCCGGCGATCGCCGGGGTCACCTGGCCGAGCTGTGTCGGGTCGCGCAGGAATGTTGACACGCAGGCGCCATAGACGACGAGGTCGTAGCCGTCGAACAGCAATCCAACGAGCGCGAGGCTCATCACCCAGACGACTGTTCGCACCTGTTTCGCTTCACGAGCAGACTCTGCGATCGCGACAGCGCTCAACGCTTCAGCCATTGTTCGTTTCCTCCAAACCATTATGTCGGGTCAGGCGTTGCGGCGTGGTTTTCTGCGCCGCATAAGGCTCAGTGCTGGTCGAGCATGAACTGCCCGAAGAAGTCGGCGAGCGCGTCGTATGCGTCGAGCGGCAGCACATTCGCGACGTGCTGGTCAGGACGGACGACGATCATCGCTCCCCTATCGCGGTCGATGCCGCGCAGGTCGAAGATATCCGGGCCGTTCTTGAGGTCGGGCGTGTAGGCCTTCTCATAGGCGACCAACCCGAACCGGCCTTTGGTCGGCACGAGCATCGACGGCAGCTCCTCGACCTTGAGGTCGCGATGCCCCTGCTGGAAGATCCCGCGCACGTCGATGACGCTGTCGATATCTGCCCCGTGCGGGGTGAACCGCCGGATCGGCGACCGCTCCGATCGCGCGAGGTGATCCGTGAGCGCGCGCAGCCTTTTTGCGCTCGCATCGGCAAAGGCGTAGATGCGCCACGCTCCGTCGGCCCGAGCCGCGTGGCCGAGTTGCACCGGCTTGGCGTCGGCGAGGCGCACGACGCGCGCCGAATGGAAGCGCGTGCCAATCGTGAAGCCTTTGGCACACGCTTGGTGCGTCGCGTCGGCGGTCAGATAGGTCGCCGGCGGGTAATGCGTCCCGACGCCGGCCGTGTAGCGGCCCGACATCACGAAATAGGCCTGAAGTTCCGCGGGATCGACGCCCCCGAGTTCCGGGTGGTCTGGATTCTTGGGCGGCGAGGCCATGATCTTCGACCATTCCTTGTCGAAGTCGATGAGGCCCTGCGCGATCGCGTGACGCTCGACTGTGTAGGTGCGAAGCAGGTCCGGCCTGGCGCGCCCTTCGAGGACGGAGGCGAGTTTCCAGCCGAGGTTGTACGTGTCCTGCATGGATACGTTCATGCCCTGGCCGGCCTTGGCGCTGTGCGTGTGGCACGCATCGCCGGCAATGAACACGCGCGGCAGGCGGGACCCTGTTTCGTCTGCCGTGACGTCGTCAAAACGGTCAGTGACGCGCTGGCCCACCTGATAGACGGCGAACCAGACCACGTTCCGCACGTCGAGCGTGTACGGGCGAAGCACGCGTTGCGCGGTCTGGATGACCTGTTCCTGCGTGATGAGCCGGAGCGTCTCGCGGTTCGCCGGGTCGATCTCGCCGAGATCGACATAGAGCCGCACCAAGTAGCCACCCTCACGCGGGATGAGCAGGATGTTCCCTTCGTCCGCCGATTGTATCGCCCCTTCAGCCTGATGTCTGGGAAGTCGGTGACGGCGAGCATGTCGACGACGCCCCAGGCGTGGTTGGCGAAGTCGCCACGCGGCACGGCGCCGATTGGGTCCCGCACGCGGCTGCGCGCGCCATCGCATCCGACAACATATTTCGCGCGGACCTTCTTCGCCGCCCGGGTCGTCGCATTCTCCAGCGTGACAATCACAGGGTAATCGCCCGCGGGCTCGACCGTCAGGGCCACGAACTCCCAGCCGTAATCGGGGACAAGCCGCGAGGGCGATCTGTGCATGTAGTCTTCGAGGTAGCCCAGCAGGCGCGCTTGATTGACGATCACGTGCGGAAATTCGGACAGGCCGTCGGCTGTATCCTGCACGCGCCCGGTTCGGACGATCTTCGATCGATCTTCGGGCGACGGACGCCAGAAGACCGTCTCGTTGACCCAGTAGGCTTCGCGGATGAGTTTCCCGCTCAGGCCGAAGGCGTCGAACATCTCGACCGTGCGGCAGGCGACCCCGTCCGCTTGACCGACCTGCAGAGGACCCTCGCGACGCTCGACGATGCGTGTCGCGATGCCGGGGAAGGCCGAGAGCTGCGCTGCCAGCAGCATCCCGGCCGGGCCGGCGCCGACGATGAGAACGTCTGTGGCGTCGGGCAGGGCCACCGGGCGCGCCACGGCGCCGGGGGCGGCCGCATGTATGTCGGGATCACCGGGCGTGTAGCCGTTGAGGTAGAATTGCATTCTCTCGTCCTCCCAATTTTTTTCATCTTGATGCAAGCGGACGCCCTCATTTGGTAGGACGTCACCGTGCCGCGTGAGTCAAGCGTTCGCATGCGAGGTCGGCCAACCCTGACGGAGGCAATTGCGAGCCGGCCCGTAGCGGCAACGCATGACGCGCGACAATGCCGCCGATTGCGCCTTCGGGATAGTCGATCCCATCACGACTTCTTCCACGTCCGCGATAGCCAATTCGGCGCGGCTCAACGCCGCGATTGTGACACGGGCGGCCGAAAGCGCCGCGATAGGCGCGACCGATGGGCGCGCGAGCGGTGGCGACAATAACGGCGTCTGTCACGAGCATTCTCCGGAAAACCGGGAGCGGAATCGTTAGATCGCCCGCCCTTTCGATGCGGTCCGACTATTTCTTGGCGGCGGCGAGCTTGTCGCGAGCGATGATCATTTTCATGATCTGCGCCGTGCCGTCGCCAATCTCCAAACCCATGACGTCGCGCAGTCGCTGTTGATGGGGCAGGTCCATCGACCATCCGTAATGGCCATGTGTGAGCAGGCATTGGTGGATCACCTCCACCGCCGTTTTCGGCGCGAGATATTTGCACATGGCGGCTTCGGCCGTGTGCGGCTTGCCAGCGTCGCGCAGACCGAGCGTGTGCAAGCAAAGCTGACGCGCCGCCGCGACCGCGGTCTCCCCCTCGGAGAGCGGGAACGTCACGCCCTGGTTCTTCGACAAGGGCGCGCCGAAGGCCTTGCGCTCCTGGATATAGGTCCAGCTTTCGTCCAGCGAGGCCTGCGCCGATCCCAACACTTGCAGTCCAATCAGGGCGCGGCTGAAGTCGAACCCCTGCATGACCTGGACAAAACCCGCGCCCTCGTCGGCGATGCGGTGGGAAACGGGAACGACGACATCGTCGAAGAAGATCGAGCTGCGGCCGATCGCCTTGCTGCCGAGATCGGTGAAACGCAGGGTTGAAACTCCCGACGTGTTCATCGGAACCAGGAAGGCGCTGACGCCTCGTGCGCCGTCCTCGGGGCGTCCGGTGCGAGCGAAGACGACGACCGCGTCGGCCTGATCGGCCATACTGATCGAGGATTTCTCACCTTTCAAAATGTAGCGGTCGCCGTCGCGGCGGGCCGACAACGCGAGGTTGGCGGCGTCCGATCCGCCGCGCGGTTCGGTAAGGGCGATGGCCACGATCGCCTCGCCGGCGATCATCTTAGGCAGCCATTGATGCGCGAGATCCTTCGACGCGTGGGTGGCGATGATCTTACCGTTCAGCGACGCGAGGATTTGCAGATAGGCGACATTGATATCGGCGTAGCCGATAGCTTCGGCGATCAACCCGGTGGTGAGGCTCGGCGCGCCGAGGCCGCCGAACTCCTCGGGAAGCTCCGGAGCGATGAGCCCCAAAGCGCCCATTTCATGCACCAAAGCTTGGTCGATCTTGGCGTCCTTCTCTCGCAGCTGATACGCCGGCGCGATCTTCTGCCGCGCGAAGCGCGTCGCCGTCTCTTGAAAGGCGACCTGTTCATCTGTCAATCCGCAGCTCATTGAGATCTCCCGTTTACCCGGCCATCGTCAAGCCGCCGGAAACGCTGATGACCTGCCCGGTAATGAAGGCAGCGTCGTCGCTCGCAAAACAGGATCGCGCCCGGAAGATCCTCGGGCGAGCCCAGACGTCCGAGTGGAATTGAGCGGCGAAACGCGTCTTGCAGCTTTTCCGGATTGCTGGAGGCGGTGAGGAAGTCGCCGAACAGCGCCGTTTCCGTCGGGCCCGGACACACGACGTTGAGCGTGATCCCGTCGCGGGCATGCTCGCGGGCCAAGGTTTTGGTCAGTCCGACCAGGCCCGCCTTGCAGGCGGCGTAGACCGCCTCGCCGGAGGAGCCAACCCGCGCCGCGTCGGATGCGATGTTGATGACTCGACCCGAGCGGCGCTGCGCCATTTCCGGCAACACCGCGTAGTGCAGGTTCAAAGCCCCGGTGAGATTGATGGCGATCAGGCGTTGCCACTCCGCCGGCGTGGTCTTCAGAAAGGGACGGAAAATGTCCCAGCCCGCGTTGTTCACCAGGATGTCGATCGGGCCGAAAGCGGCGCGCGCGGCTTCCACTGCGGCCAGCACCGCTTCGTGATCGACAATGTCGCAAACGAAAGCCTTGGCGGCTCCGCCTCGCTCCGCGATCGTCGCGACCGTCGCCTCGGCAGCCGACGCGGCGATATCGAACACGGCGACCTTGGCCCCCTCCGCGGCGAACCTCCGACACGTCGCGCCGCCGACGCCGCCGCCGCCGCCGCCCGTAACGATGACCGTCTTGCCCTGCAATCCTCGCATGATTTCCTCCTGGAACGAGCCTCGCGCCGCGATCGCTGCCGCGCGATATGACAATGCTTTGCTATATATCGCGACATAAGTCAAGGCATTGTTATAAATAATTCCGGATCGAGCCAAACAGGAGTCCCGCCGACCCCTTTCGGGCGGGCGCCCGGCCCCCGGTCAGAAATAATAGATCAATGGCTTGACATTTCTCTCTTCGGCGACTAGATGACATGAAGCAATGCATTGATATGCATTCCCGCCGGCGGGTGGTCACCATTCATAAGGGAGCGATTCCGGCGAAGACCGCAAAGAAGGTCGATCGGCGCCGACGCAAGGGAGGAACCATGGCTCAGGACAGGGAATTCATAGCTCGCAGGGTTGCCATGATCTCCGCCGGCGCTTGGCGAGACGAAACGCTGCTCGATCATGTCTCGCGCGATCTCGCCGCCGCTCCCGAAAAGACGGCGATCGTCGCTCGGCGGAGCGAGACGGGCGTCGAAACCCGGCTGACCTATCGCGAACTCGATCGGCTCTCCGACGTCGTCGCGATTGGCCTGAGCCGGCGCGGCGTGGGAGAGGGCGATGTCGTTTCGTTCCAATTGCCCAATTGGTGGGAGTTCAGCGTCCTCCATCTGGCGTGCCTGAAGCTGGGCGCGGTCAGCAATCCGCTGATGATCATTTTCCGGGAGCGCGAACTTTCGTACATGCTCGGTTTCGCCGAAAGCAAGGTCCTCGTGGTTCTCGCCGAGTTTCGCGGCGTGGATCGCGCCGCCATCGCCCGCGCGGTGAGCGCCGATCTTCCCACGCTGAAACACGTCCTCGTGATCGGCGGCAAGGGCGACGAGGCGTTCGACTCCCTCTTGAGCGAAGAGGTTTCCGGCGCGGACTTGTCGCGATTGAAGTCCCGGCGTCTGTCCCCCGACGCGGTGATCCAGCTGCTCTACACCAGCGGTACGACGGGCGAGCCCAAGGGGGTCATGCACACCTCGAACACGATGCTGGCCAACCTCGTTCCCTTCGCGGAACGGTTGCGCTTGACCTCGTCGGACGTGATTCACATGCCCTCGCCGATGGCGCATCAACTTGGCTTCATGTACGGCCTCGTGTTGCCCGCGATGCTGGGGGCGAGCGCGGTCCTGCAAGATATTTTCGACGCCGGCGAGATGGCGCGCCAGATACGTCAGGAGGGCGCCACCTTCACCATGGGAGCGACGCCGTTCCTGTCGGACCTCACCGACCACGTGGAAAAAGCCGGCGTCGTCACGCCGACGCTGCGTGTTTTCGTCTCCGCGGGCGCGCCGATTCCGCGCGCGCTAGTGACCAAGGCCAGAAGCGTGCTCGGCGCCGCGATCGTTTCCGGTTGGGGCATGTCGGAAAATGGCGCCGTAACGACGACCCGTCCGGAAGACCCGGAGGAAAAAGTCACCTCGACCGATGGCGTCGCGCTGCCCGGCATGGAGGTGCGCGTCATCGACGCCTCGGGCGCGGTCGCGCCCCGCGGCGACGACGGCGCCCTGCAGGTTCGCGGCTGCTCCAATTTCGTGGGCTATCTCAAGCGTCCGGGGCTCGCCAACATTTCGCCGGAGGGCTGGTTCGACACCGGCGATATCGCGCGCATGGATGAAGACGGCTACATCCGCATCGCGGGCCGACTGAAAGACATCGTCATTCGCGGCGGCGAAAACATTCCGGTCGTCGAGGTCGAGGGCCTGTTGTTCAAGCATCCCGCCGTAGCGACGGTCGCCATCGTGGGCTATCCCGATCCACGGCTGGGCGAGCGCGCCTGCGCCTTCGTGACCCTGAAGCCGGGCGCGTCTCTCACGTTCGAAGGGATGACGGCCTTTCTCAAGGCGCAAAAGCTGACGCCGCAATATATCCCGGAGCGGATGGAAATTCTTGAGGAACTTCCCCGCACGCCGAGCGGCAAGGTCCAAAAATTCAGACTTCGCGACGCGTTGAAGAAACCAACCGATTAGCGGAACGCGCCGCTCACGGCTCGCTTCTCTAAAACCATGCCACCTAAGAAAGGGTATTCCATGACGACCTATCAAGACATCCTGTACGAAGTTCGGCCGGTCGGCGTCGCGCGGATCACAATCAATCGGCCGGCGAGCTACAACGCGTTTCGTGGCCAGACAGTCGATGAACTGATCAGTGCGTTCCAGCGCGCGGGTTGGGATCGCAAGATCGCCGTCATCGTACTCACCGGTGCGGGCGACAAGGCGTTCTGCACTGGCGGCGATCAGGGCGCCCACGACGGGCAATACGACGGCCGCGGCACGATCGGCCTGCCGATCGACGAATTGCAGAGCCTGATCCGCGATGTACCCAAGCCCGTCATCGCTCGCGTCAACGGCTTCGCGATCGGCGGCGGCAATGTGTTAGCGACATTGTGCGATCTCACAATCGCGTCCGACAAAGCGCAATTCGCTCAGGTCGGTCCCAAGGTCGGCTCGGTCGATCCCGGCTTCGGCACTGCCTATCTCGCGCGCGTCGTCGGCGAGAAGAAGGCGCGCGAGATCTGGTATCTTAACAAACGCTACACCGCCGCCGAAGCCTTGCAGATGGGCCTCGTCAACGCGGTCGTGCCGTATGACGAACTCGACGCGGAAGTTGATCGTTGGTGCGCCGAATTGACCGAGCGCAGCCCCACGGCCATCGCTCTGGCCAAGCGTTCGTTCAACGCCGACACCGAAAGCATTCGCGGCATATCCAGCATGGGGATGCAGGCGCTGAGCCTCTACTACGACACCGACGAATCCAAGGAGGGGGGCATCGCCTTCCGCGAAAAGCGCAAACCCAATTTCCGCAAATTCGGGAAGTGAGCGGGCTGGCGAGGAGACCTTACGCGTTCGCCCCGTTTCGTTCCCAATTCTGGAGCCCGCCAAATGGCTGATCCGATGAAGACCTCGAAAGGCGCCGCCTTTCAATGGGACGACCCTTTCCTGCTGGATGACCAGCTGAATGAAGACGAACGGATGATCCGTGACACTGCGCGGGGCTATGGGCAGGAGAAGCTCGCTCCGCGCATTGTCGACGCTTATTTGAACGAACATACCGACCGCGCCATTTTCACCGAAATGGGCGCGCTCGGCCTTCTCGGCGTGACTGTCGCGGAAGAATTTAGCGGCGCGGGCGCCGGCTATGTCTCCTACGGGCTGGTCTCGCGCGAAGTCGAGCGGATCGATTCCGGCTACCGCTCGATGATGAGCGTGCAATCCTCGCTCGTGATGTATCCCATCGAGGCCTATGGCGCGCCGGCTCAGAAGAGAAAGTATCTGCCCAAGCTCGCGACGGGCGAATACGTTGGCTGTTTCGGTCTGACCGAATCGGATGCGGGCTCTGATCCCGGCGGCATGAAGACCCGCGCCGAAAAGGTCGCCGATGGCTATCGCCTTACGGGCTCAAAAATGTGGATCTCCAAGTCGCCGATCGCCGACATCTTCATCGTATGGGCAAAGTCGGTCGCTCACGACGGCGCGATTCGCGGCTTCATTCTCGAGAAGGGAATGAAGGGACTTTCAGCGCCCAAGATCGGAGGCAAGCTCAGCCTGCGCGCCTCGATCACCGGCGAAATCGTGATGGATTTCGTGATCGTGCCCGAGGAGAATTTGCTGCCGGGCGTGTCGGGCCTTTCGGGCCCCTTTGGCTGCCTCAACCGAGCGCGCTATGGCATTTCCTGGGGCGCGATGGGCGCGGCCGAGGATTGCTGGTTGCGCGCGCGCAATTACACATTGGAGCGCAAGCAATTCGGTCGGCCGCTCGCCGCGACCCAATTGGTGCAAAAGAAGCTTGCGGACATGCAGACTGAAATCGCGTTGGGATTGCAGGCCTCGCTCCGCGTCGGACGTTTGTTTGATGAAGGCCGGATGGCGCCGGAAATGGTCTCGCTCGTCAAACGCAACAATTGTGGCAAGGCGCTCGACATCGCGCGCGTCGCTCGCGACATGCACGGCGGCAACGGCATCCAGATCGAATATCACGTAATGCGTCACGCTGCGAACTTGGAAACCGTCAACACTTACGAAGGCGCTCATGACGTTCACGCGCTGATCCTCGGCCGCGCGCAGACGGGCCTTCAGGCGTTCTTCTGAACGCGCGTCCGACATGTTTATCGCGCTCGAACAGGCACGAAGCATGACGCTCTTACCTTCGGCGGCGATCCTTGCCATCCAGATCGGCTCGCCGCATCGGACGGTCTTTGGTAGGTCGAGTGCGAGAGGGCGCTACCCTAACCGTCGTCCTGCGCGTCAAACGTCGCCGAGCGTTTCTTTCAACTTGTTGAGCAGGCGGTAGAGTTCGGCCCGCTCCTTGTCGTCCAGACCCGCTAAGGCGGCTGAATAGAAGTCGTCGATGATGGGCAGCATGCGCGCCCAGATCTGGTTGCCCTGCTTGGTCAGCTTGATGCGTCGGCTGCGTCCGTCGTCACTGTCCTTGACGCGTTTGATCCATCCCCGTTCTTCCAACCGATCGATGACGGCGGTCAGGTTCTGCCGACTGAGCAACAAGTATTCGATCAAGTCCTTGACTGTCATCCCCGCATCGCGCACGGGCGGCCGCGCCAGCGCGCCGAGCACGGCCCATTGCTGAGTCGTGCTTCCCAGTTCAATCATGAACCGCGTGCCATTCTTATGAACCAGGTTTTGCGCCTGATAAAGCCGGAAGAATATGCGGTTTGCGACCTCGAATCGCTTCGGATCCATTTTTGATTTCTTGTCCGCCATGCCTATGTCGGCATCCTTCTGTGTGGTTTGGGCCAAGCCGAGGCTCCCCTGAACAGATTGGTTGAAGCCGGGTTCGTGCGCGTCACGCAATCGACCCCGCGGTGGCTTCGCGCGCGTTCCCGGTCCTCGTTGCAACAATGTCGCCATGCCAATGCTGCCTTTGATCTCGCTACTTTCGCTCCGATGGCGGCGCCAGTCACTTCAATAGCGGACAGCCGCCAGCGGCCAAAGGACGGAACGCCTCGCTGGCGGGGATTGTCGCGAGGGTGTCGTAGACATCCCATTCGCCCTTGGATTGCGCCGGAGACTTCACACGAAACAGGTACATGTCATGCACGGCGCGACCGTCTATGCGAATCTCGCCTTTGCCGAAGAGTGGATCGTCGATCGGCATTTCCCGCATCTTGGCCATGACCACGGTCGCGTCCTTCGTGCCGGCGGCTTCAACGGCCTTGAGGTAATGCATGATCGACGAATAGACGCCGGCTTGGACCTGAGTCGGCATCTTGCCGCCGAAGGCTTCGGCAAAGCGTTTAGACCAGGTGCGGCTTTCGTCGTTCCGATCCCAATAAAACGCTTCGGTCAGAACCAGCCCCTGCGCCGTCTCGAGACCGAGCGCGTGGATATCGGTAATGAACGCGACGAGGCTCGCGAGCGACTGTCCGCCCTGCACGATATGGAACTCCGAGGCCTGCTTGACCGCGTCGATCAGGTTGCCGCCGCCGTTCGCCAGCCCGATGACCTTGGCGCCAGACGCTTGCGCCTGAAGCAGGTAAGACGAAAAGTCACTGGTCGTGATAGGGTGTCTGACCGAGCCCAGCACCTTGCCGCCGGCCGCTTCCACGACCGCGGTTGTATCCCGTTGCATGGCTTGGCCGAAGGCATAGTCGGCGGCGATGAAGAACCAAGTGTCACCACCCAGCTTTACCATGGCGCTTCCCGTCCCGTGCGCGAGCGCCCAGGTGTCGTAAGTCCAGTGGACAGTATTGGGCGAACATTTGGAGCCGGTCAGGTCGGCCGTGCCGGCCCCGGAATTCAGTTGGATTCGATTCTTTTGTTTGACGATGTCGCTGACCGCCAACGCAATTGCCGAGCCTGGTACGTCGGCGATGACGTCAACGCCGTCCTGGTCGATCCACGACCTGACGATGCCAGCGGCGATGTCCGGCTTGTTCTGGTGGTCCGCCGACAGAATCTCGACCGTCATCCCCTTCGATGTGCCGTTGAAGTCCTTCACCGCCATCTGGGCCGCCTGTTGAAGTCCTTCACCGCCATCTGGGCCGCGATGACAGAGCCTGCGCCCGCCAAGTCGGCGTAAGCGCCGGAGCGGTCGTTCAGGACCCCGATCTTAATGTGTGTCTCGGCCTGGCCTGATCCGATCGATAGAAGCAGGCCCACGGCGATCGCACAAATTCGAGTTCGAGTCGGCATCTCAATGATCTCCCTGTTCGCACGGTCTCGCGCTCTGCGACTTTGTCGCCCGCACTTATATCAATGGTATGCCATATTTAAAATAATGTCAATGCATTGCTTTTTTTGTCGTCCGAGTTTAGATTTTCGTCATGGGACGCCGTGGCGTGAGACGCGCCGTCAACTCGTCCCACAGCGACATTTGATCCGATTGGTACGAAGCGGCATGCGCCGAAAACAGGCGCCACTGGTCGCCGATAAATGGGAGCGGAGATGACAGGATTCCAGGTCAGTGTCGGCGAGAGCGCGCGGTTCACCAAGACTGTGAGCGAAACCGACGTGTATCTATTCGCCGGCATCACGGGCGATTTCGCCCCCAATCACGTGGACAGAGCCTATATGGAGCGTTCGCGCTTTGGACGGTTGCAAGCTCACGGCGCGTTGCTGGTTGGCTTCATGTCGACCACGGCTGGTATCGTCGCGGGCCGCACGCGCGCGTCGTGCTCAGAGGAGACCGCCATCTCGCTGGGATATGATCGCATTCGCTTCACTGCGCCGGTCTTTCTGGGCGACACGATTACCGTTGACTACCGGATCGTCGCAATCGACCCGGCGCGACGCCGCGCCACCGCCGAGATCGAGATCAAGAACCAAGATGATGTGCTGGTAGGCGTCGGGACACACATTCTCGCCTGGGTGAGAAAATACGAGCCATGACAGCTCGCATCGGCCTCGTCCGGCCAGTTGGCGGCGTTCGCATAGGTCGGGAGCGCTGACTTGCTGGCCCCGGGTAAAGCAGCGCTAACTTCAGTTGAGACTTGATGGCGCCTGTGGGGATGTAGCTTTCGCAAAAAGGAGGAACGACATGCAGACCCTCGGAGCAATGCTCGAGACAACCGCGCGGTGGTTTCCGGACAAGCCCTTCATCATGTTTGAGGGTCGCACCATCACGTATGGTGACTTCAACCGCCAGGCTGCGCGGCTCGCCGGCCTCCTGCGCAGCCTTGGCGTGGAGAAAGGGATGCCGGTTGGCCTTTACTTGCCGAGTTGTCCGGAGATTGCCATCGGTTACCACGCTTGCCAAAAACTCGGCGCCATCGCCGTACCGATCAGCGCGGCCTACAAACCTCAGGAGTTGGAGCGGCTGGGACGAAGCACCCAAATGCCCGTCTTAGTTTGCAAATGGGCGTCGCTCTCGACCGTAGAGGCTGCGCGAGCTTCGTTGCCAGACCTGAGGCATGTCCTTGTCGCCGACGGAGAGGCGCCGCCATGGGGTCTTTCGTTGGAAAGCGAATTGCCGAAGTGGCTAGACAATTTCGAGCCGGTGGACGTTGACCCAGAGGCCGTGGCGGCAATTTTCTTTACGTCCGGCACCACCGGAATGCCGAAGGGCGCAATGCAAACTCATCGTTCGATCTATCACGCCCTTCGCGACACGCAATCGCATCAGAAGCTACGCTGGACGCGGGAACGGTTCATGTGTGTGGTGCCGTTGTTCAACAATTTCGGCGCAACTGTTATGCTCAACGGATGCCTTTACGCCGCGGGCACGATGATCCTGATCGAACGGTGGGACTTGAATAAAGTCCTGTCATTGATGACCGAACATAGTGCGACGTTCTTCGCCGGAACCCCCACGATGTTTGCTTATCTCCTGCAAGCGTACCGCCCCGATTGGCATAATCTCGAAAGTTTGCGACTGTGCATGGCGGGCGGCGGGCCGTTTCCGCCCCATGTACTCGCGGAGTTCGAGTCTACATTTGGCGTACCCTTGCTGAATGGCTACGGCGCCAGCGAACTTTGCGGGATCTGCACCACCGAGGCGCCTACCGGTTTGCGCAAACCCGGTTCCGTAGGCGTCGCCATCGGCAGCGTGACCATTCAGATTCTGGATGTTGAGGGTAATCCATTGCCTGTCGGGGAGCCAGGCGAGATCTGTGTGTCCGGCGATTCGGTTGGCGCGGGATATTGGCAGGATCAAGAGGCAACGGCCGCCGCCTTCACCGCCGAGGGCTGGCGAAGCGGGGACATCGGAAAGCTCGACGAGGAAGGGTTCCTTTACGTTCTGGATCGCAAGAAGGATGTCATCATAACGGGTGGTTCGAACATTTTCCCGGCGGAGGTGGAAGCCGTTCTAAGCTCCCACCCATTGGTAAGTCTCTCAGCGGTGGTTGCCACCCCTGACGCTTTGAAGGGCGAGCTTGTGGTGGGTTGCATAGTGGCTCAGCCAGGTGCCGAGTTAACGGAAGAAATGCTGCTATCGTTCTGCAAAGAGAGACTTTCTTCGTACAAGGTCCCTCGGCGCATTGAATTCTTCGACACGTTTCCCCTCGGGCCAACAGGAAAAATTTTGAAAAAGGACCTCAAGGAGAGGTTGCGAGAGAAAGTAGCCGCGGTTGCCCTGCGGGACTAGCGAGCGCGAGCGGATTGTGATGACCGCGCCCGCAACAGAATGCAAAGAACCGTCAGCCAGTGCGGCGCCAGACCCGGGCGACATCATGTCGGAACACTGGGCGACATCAAATCGGAATGCCCGGGCGGCTTCGTCGAAATCCGCAAATGCACCAAGCCTTACGAGCGCACGACCCCTACTCTCTTGATGTCATAACCGTCGCATTCGCGTCGCTTACATGCTCGCTGCGAGCTTCCGACTGGGCATGCCGATCCAAAGAGCCGACGCTTGGCCCTCGTTCTGTTTGACACCGCGTGCGGCGTCGATCATTTTTCGCGAAATCGCTTCCTGCTGGATTCGAAGATGGTCGCGCAGCAACTTGTTGCGGGTGATGTAGCCCGCGTTCACTCCCGGAATTGAATGGTTCATGAGCAAGTGCACATCCAGTTCGGGCACACCCGCGGTTTGCGCAATTGTTCGAAATGTCTGCCTCAGGTCATTGCCCCATTTTGAGAGCTCGTCGCGGTTTTCCTTGTGCTCCGCCAAATGTCCGCTCTTGCTGTCGGCGGGAAATATCCATTCGGTCGCTTGGTTAGGATAGAGCGACTGCCCGGAGCGTAGAACGCGGATCAGGCAGCGGATCATGGGCCGAGAAAGCGGAATGTCGAATGCTCTTTCCTCTCCACCCTTGGGCTTGGGCACGTGCAGGACACGCCGGCGAAAATCTAATTGCTCCCTGCGAGCCTTCTTAATCGCCAGTAGTGTGTTGAAGGTTCAGCAAAAGCCCTGAGGGGCGCGAGGCGGTCATGGCAGGCTTGGCGATGTCCAAGTCACCTGATTCTCTTTGGAGAACCGCCGCCATGACCAAGACTGAAGCCAAGCCTGCGATCGCCGCCGTCAACGAGCTTTTCGCCGGAAGCCCGGATGGCTTGCGCGAGATCGTTCGCGCGGTGATGCAGGAGATGCTGGAAGCCGAGATGACCGACGCGCTCGGGGCCGAGAAAGGCGAGCGAACGGCCGCTCGGCTCGGCTACCGCTCCGGCTATTACTCGCGCACCCTGATCACGCGGGTCGGCAAGCTCGAGTTGCGCGTGCCGCAGGACCGGGACGGCCGGTTCTCGACCGACCCCCGGACTTTGATCCGGGGGGCCACCAGCGCTCCGAGCAGGCGCTCGTGTCGACGCTGGCGGAGATGTACGTGCAGGGCGTCTCGACCCGCAAGGTCAAGACGATCACCGAGGAGCTGTGCGGCCACGCCTTCTCGGCCTCCGCCATCTCCGCCATTAACAAGCGCCTGGACGAAAGCCTCGACGCCTTTGCCAAGCGCCCCCTCGCCGAGCCCTTCCCCTACCTCATCCTCGACGCCCGCTACGAGAAGGTGCGCGAGGGCGGCGTGGTGATGAGCCAGGCCGTGCTGATCGCCATCGGGATCGATTGGGACGGGCGCCGTCAGATCCTGGCCGTCGAGATGGCCAACCGCGAAAGCCGCTCCTCGTGGAAGGATTTCCTCGTCAAGTTGCGCCGGCGCGGCCTCCATGGCGTCGAGTTCGTCGTCGCCGACGATCACGCAGGCCTTCGTGCAGCCGTCCCCGAGGTCCTCGCCGAAGCCGCCTTCCAGCGCTGCTACGTCCACTTCCTGCGCAACGCCCTCGATCACCTGCCGCGCAAGGCCGACGACGACTGCCGATCGCTCGATCCGAGAACGAAAATCCGGAGTGCTGCATAGTGTTAGAACGGTGTTAGAACGGCGGTTGCAGGTTTACGAGTTTGGGGGCCATGGTTCGCCATTCTACGCCAGAGCCACCGAAACGCAATTAATAACAACGGAATAATTGACGACGTAGGGGTCCAGAGTACAAGCGGATAGTCTCGGTACGGATCTATGGACAAACTACGAATCTGGGGGTCAGGAGTTCGAATCTCTTCGGGCGCGCCAGTGATTTCAGTCTGTTACGCCAGCGCCACCGTTCCAGATTAGAACGGTGGTTCGAATCGACGAGCGCACCTCGCATCGTGTCCGCGGCGGTCGTCGTTGCGACCCTTTCCGATATTTCAACCCAGAGGTGACCCGTCTGGTCGGGATCATGTACCGTGAAGTACCCGCTGTCCTTGCCCAACGTCGAGGATTTCCTGGTCGAGCGCGGGATCGACATTAGCCATAAGACGGTCCGGTTTTGGTGGATCCAGTTTGACCTGAAGTTTGCTGCCGAGATCCGAAAGAGGCGGGTAAGCGCAGATGGGCGGGTTTCTGAGTGGCGTTGACAGTTGGATGAGGCGTTCGTGAAGGGCAACGGCAAGCTCTGCTATCTCCGGCGCGCCGTCGAACATGAAGGCGAGGTTTTGGAATCGGTCGTCACTGCGAAGCGGGACAAGACCGCGGCTTTGAAGTTTCTCAAACAGCCGAGAGAAGAGTTATGGCCGACTGCGGACCGTCGTTACGAACGGACCATGCTCTTATTTCGCGGTTATGAAAGAGATCGGCAATGCTGATCATCGGAAGCTCGCCTTCAACTCAACAATCGCGCGGAGAATTCGCATCAGCCGCGTCGACGACGAGAACGGGCCATGCGGCGGTTTCGAAGCATGAAAACACTGCAAAAATTCAGCTCAGTTCCCGAGGTCTACAACCATTTCAGTCCGAAGCGCCATGTCGTCGCCCGCCAAGTCTACCCGCCAAGTCTACAAGCAGAGACGCTCTGCCGCATTGCCAAGTGGCGCGCCTCGCGGCCTAATGGTCGCTTGGGTCTGGGTGTGCTGCGCCATGCGTAGATGACCTACCGTTACTCTGACAACCCACTCAGCGAGTTTGCCGGCTACGTGATTCACCCAGACCTGGCTGACGGACCGGCCAAGTTGGCGCCAGGAACGATCGGCTCGATCCAGAAATGCAACTCGCGCTCAATCACGCTTAGCGCTCTCTCAGACGCCGGCGGCGTCAGCGCTCCATAATCGAGCGAGCGCTCGCTCATATTTCTTGCTTCTCCCCCTTTCTTCCCGCCGCATTGTCTGCCATGCTGGCGTGACAGCGGCCCCCTTTTGCGGGAGGCGGCGATCAATGGGAGAAGGCGTGCAAATCGCGCGTCAGAGGCCGTGGACGGCCGCGGTGACGACGGAAGCGCTTTACACGCGCATCCTGGAGCGGCACAGAGACATCGTCCGCGTTCGCAAAGCCGATGTCGCGGTCCCCAATCTCGCCCGCATTATCGAAGCGACGCTGAAGCTCTCCAACACGCAGGGCTTCCATGCAACGAGCCTGCGTGACCTCGCCAAGGCCTCCAACCTGAGCATGGGCGGGCTCTACTCGTACATCGACAACAAGGTCATGCTCCTGTCGATGATCCTCCGGGAGGTCACGACCACCGCTGTCGAGGTTCTGAGCGCGCCGCCCGAGCATCTCAAAGGCAATCCTCGCGCGCATCTCGCGTGGATGATTGACACGCACATCCGGCTTTCGGAGGCCATGCATCCCTGGTTCGTCTTCGCGTTCATGGAGGCGAAGTCCTTTCCGCCGGCCGAGCGCAAGATCGCGACCGACGCCGAGGCGGCAACTGAGAGGATTTTCGCCGAGGTGATCGCGCGCGGCGCTGCGACCGGCGACTTCGTCGCCGACGATACCGGACTCACCGCCTCGCTGATCAAGCCTTTGTTGCAGGATTGGTATGTGAACCGCGCCAAGTACCGCAAGCGAGGAACCTCGATTGAGACCTACATCGCGGCGGTGACGGGCCTCGTGGAGGCCGCGCTCTTGAGTGCGAACCCCGCGGCCGCGAGGGCGGCGTCATGAGCGCGAGGAGGGACCGGCAGGGGAGGCGAACGTGGATCTAACCCAGAGCGCGCGAAGTCAGGAGCTCGCCGGCCGCCTCGGCGACTTCGTGGCCGAGCACATCTATCCGAACGAGCGGCGCTTCTACCGGGAGGCCGAACGGCTCGGTCCCTGGACTCTCCTGCCTATCATCATGAAGCCGAGGCCTGGTCGCGTGGCCGTTTGTGGCCACGGCCGGAAGCGCCCACCGCCCTGAACGAAACAAGGAAATCCGCCACGAACGATACCACGAAGGACAAGGGATGAAACGCTTACGAGCCGGACAGCAGGAGATTGTCCTCATTGTCTTCGCCGTCCTTTTCGTCGCGCTCTCGGTGTTCCTGCCGGGGTTCTTCACGGCCGACAATATGCTGACGCTGCTGCAGAACGTGGCAGTGCTCGGCATTCTCGGCCTCGCCATGGCAATCGTGGTCCTGGGGCGGGGCATCGACATTTCGCTCATCGCCGCACTCGCCGTGCCTCCCGGGCTCGTGCTGCAAATGGTGCAGGACGGCCACTCACTCGGCGGCTCGATCGTGACTGCGCTTCTGTTTACGATCGGCTTCGGGTTGGTCAACGGCTGGCTGATCGCCTACGCGGACGTGCCCTCGCTCTTCGCCACTCTGGCAACGGGCATTTTTGTCGCGGGGTTGGGACAGGCCTTCCTCTTCAATCTCGACACAGTGCAGTGGAGCGTTGGAATGGAAGGCTTCCAGCGGCTGGGCCAGGGCTCGATTCTCGGCGTGCCGACGCCGATAGTGATGTTCGCCGTCGCCGGTGTAATCGTGGCGCTGTTCCTGCGTCATACCCGCTGGGGAGCGTATGTTTATGCGATAGGTGACAACCCGAACGCCGCGCGCGTCACCGGCATACCGACGCGACCCATAATCGTTCTGCAATATGTGCTGGCCTCGCTGATCGGTTGCTTCGCCGGCCTCGTCATGGCCGCGTCCGTCAATTCGATGCCGACGCGCGTCTTCAACTCGACCCTCATCTACGACGTGATTCTTGTCGTCGTGCTCGGGGGCATCGGATTATCCGGAGGTCGCGGCGGGGTCCTGAACGTGATCATCGGCACGCTGTTGATCGGAACGATGCTGAACGGCATGACGATCATGGACGTTCCTTACGCCGGGCAGAACCTGATCAAAGGCGCGGTGCTGCTGCTCGCGGTCATTACCGATTCGTTCGTGAACCCGCGCAACGAGGAGACTGCGCAGCAGGGCGATATTTAGCAAGCGAAGGCAAACCAAGGAGGAAACGATGACGTTCAATCGAATCGCGACCGCGATGCTGTTGGCGCTGGGAGTGACGGCGGGGAGCGCCCCGGCTCTTGCCCAGAAGGGGCTCGACGAGCCGTTCCAGAAACAGTTCAAGGAAGCGCTCGCCGGCAAGACAGTGGCCTACGTGCCGGTCGCTATGAGCTTCGACTTGGCCCAGGGATGGTATGGCGGTCTGAAAAAGGAGCTGGAGCCCTATGGCGTCAAATTCGAGCTCCGTGATCCCAACTGGGACACGAACGCCGGAGCGCAGGCCGTCACTTCGCTGCTCTCTGAGAAGCCGGCCGTCATCATCGCTCACAATCCCGACGTGCAGACTTACGCAAAGCTCCTGCAGCGCGCGGAGAACGAAGGCATCTACGTCATCCAGATCAACATGGGCTCGGTCTATCGCAGCTCCGGCTTCGTCGGCGCGGACTGGATCGATATCGGCGAGAAGGACGCGGAAGCTGTCGTAAAGGCTTGCGAGGGCAAGTCGAATAAGATCGCCGTCGTGCAGGGGGCGCTGTCCGCGGCTGCGTCCGCCTATACGCTAAAGGGCGTCGAGAACGTGCTCGCCAAGCATCCGGAGATCAAGGTCGTCTCGAGCCAGGCGGCCGACTGGGACGCGGCGAAGGCCAAGGCGATCACCCAGACAGTGCTGAAGCAGAATCCGGACCTCTGCGGCATCGTCGGCTTCTGGGACGGCATGGACATCGGCACCGCTGCCGCGATCAAGGAAGCGGGGCTGACCGGCAAGGTGTTTCTCGCCACTTCCGGCGGCGGCGAGCGCAGGGGGGCGTGCGAACCTGTGAAGTCCGGCGCCTTCGACCTCGATCTCAGCTATGACGTGCCGACGCAAGCGGCGCAGATGGCGGCGCTAATCAAGTACCTCCTGTCGTCGGGCGTGAAGCCTGGCTCGGTGAAGGGATCCTCTTATACGACGCTGATCCCGATCACCAAGGAGAACGCCGGCTCCGAGGTTGCGTGCTGGAACCTGGACGACCTCAAGAAATAGCCTTGCTTGGCATGGCGAACGTTCGGGCTTCGCCTCGGGCGTTCGCCTTACTTTGGCTGAATCCTGATCCAACCGCCCGGTCCTCGATGCGCGAAACCCTTACCCGTTGGCGCTACCGGTATTGGCCGGATCACCTGCTCGGCGAGATCCTGTCCAAGCGATGGACCGAGACGGCGATTCCGGTCATCGTGTTGCTGATCGTCGGCTTCGCTTTGAGCCGGGTGATCGACAATTTTCTGTCGCCGACGCGTCTCGCAGACACGGGGAGGGAAGCCGGCGAGATCGGATTTATCGCGCTTGGCGAGGCGCTCGTCGTCATCGTTGGCGGCATCGATCTCTCGGTCGGCTCGATGTTCGCGCTGACCGATTTCTGCGCGCTCTTCACCCTCGACATCCTTGGTTGGCCGGTTATCGCAGTGATCGCCGCGACGGTGACTTGCGGCGCGCTTCTGGGCGCGGTTAACGGCCTTCTCATCGGCTATTTGAGGCTGAGGGCCTTCATCACGACCCTCATCACGCTCATCATCTATCGGTCGGCCTTCGATCTCCTGATCCAGCGCTATTCAAACCAGATCGCCTCCGCGTTCCCCGATTTCCCGTCCTGGAACTTCATCGGCGGGGGTGACGTATTTGGGGCGCCGAGCGTCGCGATCGCCTATCTTGCGATCGCGATTTTCGGACACGTTTTTCTGACGCGGCTCAGGCCCGGCTGGCACATCACAGCGATCGGCGGCTCGCGCCGCTCCGCCTACAATTCGGGCATCGCGGTCCGGCGCACGATCGCTCTTTGTTACGTCGCATGTGGGGCGCTGACCGCGGTCGGGGCGCTCTTCTTCGCCGCGCGCCTTGGCACAGTCGGCGGCGACATCGGCGTCGGGCTCGAGGTGATCGTGCTGACGGCGACAGTGCTCGGCGGCATCACGCTCGGCGGCGGCAAGGGGTCGGTGACGAAATCGGCGGTCGGCACGCTCATCGTGCTCCTCATCATCAACGGGCTGACGACGATGAACGCCCGCGGCGGGATCAATCGCATGGCGCTGGCGAGCATCCTTCTCGTCGCGGCTATGATCGACATCCGCTGGCAGAAGAACCGGGCGCGCATCATCAGCAAGGTTTACGTCAGCCCGACATATCACGATCTGCCGCCCCCGCCGACCACCGACATCGGAAGGGGCGGGCCGTTCGAGCAGAACGACAAGCTGCGCGACGTAGAATTGATTGGGCTCGGCAGGATCGAAGCGCCCGAGGACGTCATTCTCGACCGCGACGACAATCTCTACGCCGGCTCGCGCCATGGCGACGTGATCCGCTTCTTCGCGCCCGACTACCAGCGGATGGAGGTCTTCGCCCATATCGGAGGCCAGCCGCTCGGCATGGCTTTCGACCGCGGCGACAACCTCTACGTCTGCATCGGCGGCATGGGCCTCTATCGCATTGCCCCAGGCGGGAAGGTGGAGAAGGCGACCGACGAGACGAATCGCAGCCTGCGTTCGGTCAATGACGACAGCCGCCTGAGACTCGCCGATGACCTCGACATCGCCAACGACGGTCGGATCTTCTTCTCGGAGGCGACGATCCGCTATGAGATGGACGAATGGCCGGTGGACGGGCTTGAGGCGCGTGGCAACGGGCGGATCATCTGCTACGACGCGAACACCGGCAAGACGCACACCGCGGTGCGCGGGCTGAAATTCCCGAACGGCGTCTGCGTCGCGAGCGACGGGCAGTCGATCCTGTTCGCCGAAACGTTCGGCTGCTCGATCAAGCGCTATTGGTTCGAGGGGCCGAAGAAGGGTCGCGTCGCGGTGGTCATGGACAACCTCCCTGGCTATCCCGACAACATCAATCTGGCGTCCGACGGCAATTACTGGCTGGCGCTGGTCGGCATGCGAAGTCCCGCGCTCGATCTCGCGTGGCGCATGCCGGGCTTCCGAACGCGGATGGCCAAGCGCGTTCCGGTCGACGAGTGGCTCTTCCCGAACATCAACACCGGCTGCGTGGTGAAGTTCAACGAGCGAGGCGAAATCCTAGAGTCGTACTGGGACCTCAAGGGCGTCAATCACCCGATGATCACGTCTATGCGAGAGCATCGCGGCTATCTCTACCTTGGCGGCATCTCCAACAATCGCATTGGGCGCTATAAGCTCGATGGCGCCGATCCCAATTTCGTCCAGTACGAGAAGCGCTGGGGGCGGCTGTCGTGATCGGCGCGATCCGCGAGTTCACCAATCGGTTCCTCGGGCGCGGAGACGCCACCATCGCCGTGCCCTCGTTCGACGGCGCGCTGAAGCCGAATCAGAAGCTCGAGGAGGCGGAGATTCTGCTCGAGTGCGCGGCCCCCGAGGACCTGGCGAGCGACGGGCGGTCAGTCTATTTGGCGGATGGACCTCGGCTCTTGCAGCTAGAAGACGGCGCGAGGGAAGTGCGGACGTTCGAGCAGCCGATCTCGGCGCTCGCCGCCCTGCCGGATGGCGGCCTCGCAGTGGCCCTCGCCGGGCGTGAGGTTCGCGTCTACGCTGAGCCGTCGGCGCCGAAGCCGCACGCTATCTTTGCCGCCGGCCTCAATGCCGTCAACGCCCTCGCGCCTGGGTCCGACGGCATGGTGATCGCGACCGACGGATCGACGACGCGCGGCGTCGACGAATGGGCGTGGGACCTTATGGAGAGCGGGCGCAGCGGCAGGGTCCTCCAGCTTGATCCGGTGACTGGATCGTCCAAGGCGCTTGCAACTGGCCTTGGCTATACCTTCGGCTGTTGCGCAGCGAGCGGGGGCGCACTCGTCAGCGAGAGTTGGCGCCATCGGCTTATCGCGGTCGGGTGCGATGGAACTCCGAAGATCGCGCTGCCCCACTTGCCAGTCTATCCTTCGCGGCTCTCGCCCGTACCGTCCGGCGGCTATTGGCTGACCGCCTTCGCCGCGCGCACCCTGCTTGTCGAGTTCGTGCTGCGCGAGCCAGCTTTCCGCAGGCGGATGATGGCGGATATCGAGCCCCGGTATTGGATTGCTCCCCGCCTGCGCTCGGGCAACTCGTTCAAGGAGCCAATGCAGGGCGCACATATCAAGACGATGGGCGTGATCAAGCCCTGGGCGCCGCCGAGGTCTTATGGCCTCGTCATCCGCCTCGGCGCCGACGGCGCGCCCCGCTATTCGCTGCACAGCCGCGTCGACGGCGAAAACCACGGCATTGTCTCCGCGATCGAGGTCAACGGCCACCTCATCATGATCGCCAAGGGGCCGGGACGGGTCCTGAAACTGCCTATCGCCCCGCTCGACAAGGAATTCGGGGCATGAGCGACGACATCATTCTCTCTCTGAGCAAGGCGACCAAGCTCTACGCCGGCATTCCGGCGATCGACAAGGTCGACTTCGATTTAAGGCGAGGAGAAATCCATGCGCTCGTCGGAGAGAACGGCGCGGGCAAATCGACGCTGACCAAGGTTATGTCCGGCGTCGTCGTCCTGACTTCGGGAACGATGACTGTCGACGGGACCGAGGTTTCACCGAAGTCGCCGCTGGAGGCGCGCCAACTTGGCGTCGCCATGGTGTTCCAAGAGAACAGCCTCGTGCCGACCATGACCGTGGCGCAGAACCTCTTCCTCGGCCAGGAGCGGTTCTACAATCGCCTGCGTGGCATCTACATCGCCGCGCAACAGTTCCTGCAGTCGCTGAATTTCGACGTGGCCCCGACCGCGACTGTAAGCGCTCTCGGCGCAGCCAAGAAGCAGATGGTCGAGATCGCTCGCGCCGTGCTCCACAACGCGAAAGTGATCATCTTCGACGAGCCGACGGCGAGCCTCACCCCGGAGGAGAAGAAGTACTTTTTCGACCTCGTGCGCGACCTCAGGAAGCGGGGCGTGTCGATCGTGTTCATCTCGCACGCGCTTGAAGAGGCGCTGTTGCTTGCCGACCGCATCACCGTCCTGCGTGATGCGAGGAAAGTCGTCACCGACGACGCTTCGAGGTTCGACCGCGCTCGTATCGTCCAGGCGATGGTCGGGCGGGATCTCTCCCATACGCTCTACGGTCGGCGCAAGACGATCGTTCGGAAAGCCGGCGCCAGAGTGCTCACGGTGCAGAACCTCAAGATGGCGCCAATGGTCAAGAACAACTCGTTTTCCGTCTTCGCCGGGCAAATCACCGGTGTGTTCGGGCTCGTCGGCGCGGGCCGGACGGAAACGTTCAAGATCGTCGCGGGCGTACTCAAGCGGGACTTCTTCTACGGCGGCGAGATTTTTCTGCGCGACCAGCCAGTGCGCTTCCGCGTGCCCGCGCGTGCGGTGCGTGCCGGCGTCGCCTACGTGACCGAGGACCGCAAGGTCGAGGGCTTCTTCGAGACGGCTTCGATCGGGCGCAACGTTTACCTCGGCCTCATGTCCAAGTTCCCGAATGGACGGATGCTTCTGTCGCGGCGGGAGGCCAATACGGTCGGCAGGGAGTGGGTCAAGAAGCTGAAGGTGCGCGCGATCGGAGACGAGTCGAGGGTGGTCGAACTATCGGGCGGCAACCAGCAGAAGGTCGTGATCGCGAAGTCGCTTGTTCAGGAGCCCGACATGATCATCTTCGACGAGCCGACGCGCGGCGTCGACGTCGGCGCCATCGTCGAGATTCACGAGTTCATCAACCGGCTCGCCGACGAGGGCAAGGCAGTGGTCGTCATCTCGTCTTATCTGCCTGAGATCATGGCGCTCTCTGACCAAATCTTGGTATCGCGGCAAGGCAAGGTCGTCGAGGAATTCTCGGCGCTGGAAGCGACCGAGGAGAAGATCATGTATGCGGCGATCCATTGAGCCGCGTGTCCTCGCGCAGCCATCGACTGTTCCTCTGAGAGGAAGCATGGACAGTTGGTTCAAACGAAGACCGGTCCCTCCGACGCGGTACGAGGTGCACTACGGTAGCCGGATCGTCCGCTGCTTCGTCGAGCGTCCGAAGAGCGTCCATGAGCTGTTGTCGAAGGCCGCGGCGCGGCGCCCGCAAGGCGTCGCGCTGATCTGCAAGGACGAGAGCGTCACCTACGCCGAGCTCGACGCTCTTGTCGGCCGGGTCGCGGGAGGCCTCAAGGCTCTCGGCGTCGAAAAAGGCGACCGGGTTGCGATGGCGCTCGACAGCAGCGTCGAATTCGTCGTCGTGATGTTCGCCGCCGCGCGGCTCGGCGCAGTGTCCGTTCCACTTAACATCCGCCATCAACTCGCGGAGAACCGGTACATCCTCGAGGACTGCGGCGCTAAAGTCGTGGTCTATGAGCACGATCTCTCCAACCGCATTCCGAGCGCGGACGGCCTGCCGGACCTCGAGCGCGCGCTTGCGCTGCGTCGCGACAGCGGCTCGCCGCTCGCCGATCTTCTTCACCCCGCGCCGGTCTCGCGGGTCAAGGAGGTCGACGAGGAGGAGACCGCGACGATCCTTTACACCTCCGGCACCACCGGGCGTCCGAAGGGGGCGATGCTGACGCATCTCGGCATCGTCCACTCCGTCCTCCATTATGAGTGGGTGATGGAGCTGAAGGAGGAGGACCGCGCCCTGCTCGCGGTTCCGATGAGCCACGTCACCGGCCTGATAGCGCTCGTCGACGCAATGGTCCATTGCGGTGGAACGCTCGTGATCATGCCCGTCTTCAAGGCTGCCGATTTTGTCGATCTCGCCGCGCGCCATCGCATCACCTACACGCTGATCGTGCCGGCGATGTTCAATCTCTGTCTGCTCGCGCCGAATTTCGAAGCCGCGGACCTCTCGGCCTGGCGAGTTTGCGGCTACGGTGGAGCGATTATGCCCGAGGTCACGCTGGAGCAAATCGCAGAAAAACTGCCTCGCCTGAAGCTTATCAACTGCTACGGGTCGACCGAGACCACATCGCCGGCGGTCTTCATGCCGCCAGACCAAGAGGTGGCGAGGAGGAATTGTATCGGCCTGACCGTTCCGTGCGGCCACATCGCCGTGATGGACGCCTCGGGCGTGGAGGTCCCCTATGGCGCGCCCGGCGAGCTCTACATCAGCGGCCCGATGGTCGTGCCGGGCTACTTCAACAATCTGGAGGCCACGGAGAGGGAATTCAGGGCCGGTTATTGGAAATCGGGCGATCTCGGGATCATGGACGAGGACGGCTACCTGCGGATCATCGATCGCATCAAGGACGTGATCAACCGCGGTGGCTTCAAGATATTCGCCTCCGAGGTCGAGAATGTCTTGCTCACCCATCCTGCCGTCGTCGAGGCCGCAGTCGTAGCGAAACCCTGCCCGGTGCTTGGCGAGCGCGTTCACGCCTTTGTCGTGCTCCGACGTGATGTCGAGAACTCGGAGCTCACGCGCCACTGCGCCAACGTACTGTCCGACTACAAGGTCCCGGAGGCTTTCCACCGGCTCGAGGTCACGCTGCCGCGCAACGCAAACGGCAAGGTCCTCAAGCGAGAGCTGCGCCAGAGCTTCGTCGCCTGACCTCCGCACGGCGGGCTGTCGATTTTCCATGTTGGCGTGCAGGCCCGCGACGCCTCAATCTTTCGGTAACGGACGTCGCGGCCGCGCACCCACAGTCGACCTACCAACTCAGACCCGTCGCGAGCCGCCCATTAGTCTGACGGCGGATGTCGACAAACATCCGCTCGGCCAGCGATCAGGTGGCCTGAGCATTTCGCGGGGAAATGGCGCATGCCGTCACGAGGCGCGGGGCCGTTTGGGGGTCCCACTTCCTGAGAACCATCGACGGTCGATGGAATTGCACAAACCATTTTTCGCTGGATGCGCCGAGCGCGGAGCCATCATGCAGCGCCGAGACGCTCAACCGCTGTGCGCCACGCGAGCGTTGCAATCTTCCCTGCGCGCGCTCCGGTTTCCCTAGCGTCGGCCGCGGCGGCATTGCCTTCCTCGACGCGTTTGGCGATCCCCTGCAAAATCGCGGCCAGCCTGAAAAGATTGTAGACGAGGCAATAGTCCCACAATGCGGGATCGATCGCGCCGAGGCCTCGCCGTTCCGCGTAGCGCTTCAGATAGTCTAGCGCCCCGGGTATACCGAGGGCGGCAAGGTCCGCGCCGGCCATGCCGCGAAACTCGTCGGCGTGCAGAATCCAGGTCAACATGTGGTAGCCGAAGTCGGCCAGCGGATCGCCAAGGGTCGAGAGCTCCCAGTCGAGGAGCGCGACTACTCGCGGCTCCCTGGGATGAATGATCATGTTGTCGACGCGAAGATCGCCATGCACGAGACCCGTCGCGCTGGGCGGCGGAAGATGCCTGGGCAGCCATTCGATGAGGCGCAGCATTGGTTCGATCACGTGCGTTTGCGAAGCCAGGTACTGCTTGCTCCACCGCCCGATCTGCCGCTCGAGGTAGTGACCCGGACGGCCGTAATCGGACAGGCCGACCGCGGCCACGTCGAGTCCGTGCAGGCGGGCAATGACCCTGTTGATGTCGTCGTAGATCGCGGCGCGTTCGGCCGGGCTCAGGCCGGGCAGAGTCGGGTCCCAGAAGATGCGGCCTTCGACATGCTCCATCATGAAGAACGGAGTGCCGAGGATCGTCGCGTCCTCGCACAGGCACAGGGTCGCAGGCGTCGGGACGCCGCTGCCCTTGAGTGCTGACATGACGCGGTGCTCGCGCTCGATCGCATGCGCGGAAGGCAGAAGCGGCCCTTCGGGCTTCTTGCGCAGGACGTAAGACTTGCCGCCGCCTTTCAGGAGAAAGGTCGGGTTGGATTGGCCGCCGCCAAAGCGCGCGATCGTTAGCGGCCCGCGAAAGCCGGCGACGGCGCCAGACAGGAACCGTTCGAGCGCCCTGACGTCGAAGGTCGCCATCACTGCGGAACCAAGTCTCGAGGCCTCGGCCACAGCCCGCCCCGCGACCAGGCTTCCGCCTCCTCGTGCGACAGCGGACGTCCCTCGCCGCCCGTGCGCGCAGGGTCGGTGTTCTGATAGCGCCGAATCTCGAGGCGACCGATCTGATTGCGGTGGACTTCGTCCGGCCCGTCCGCCAGACGCAGGAGGCGGGCCGTTGCGAACGCGGCGGCAAGGAAATGGTCGTTCGAGGTGCCTCCGCCGCCGAACGCCTGAATCGCCCAGTCGATGATCTGCTGGGCCATGTTTGGCGCGACCACCTTGATCATCGCGATTTCCTGCCGGGCGGCCTTGTTGCCGACCGTGTCCATCATGAACGCCGCCTTGAGGGTGAGGAGGCGCGCCTGTTCGATCATGATCCGCGCCTCGGCGATCCGCTCCAGCGTGACCGTCCGCTCGGCGAGCGTTCGGCCGAAGGCGACGCGCTGCTCGGCCCTGCGGCACATGCGCTCGAGCACGCGTTCGCTGAGGCCGATCAGGCGCATGCAATGGTGAATGCGGCCCGGTCCAAGCCGTCCCTGTGCGATCTCGAATCCGCGCCCCTCGCCGAGCAGGATGTTTCCGACCGGAACGCGAACGTTGTCGAAGACGACCTCCGCTGCCCTGTCGGGCACGCCGTAGAAGCCGAGCACGGGGAGCGACCGCACAACTCGCACCCCCGGCGTATCCTTCGGCACCAGCACCATCGACTGACGGCGATAACGGTCTGCGCCGTCCGGATCGGTTTGCCCCATGAAGATGATGATCTTGCAACGCGGGTCGGTGGCCCCCGTTGTGTACCACTTACGGCCGTTGATCACGTAGTCGTCGCCGTCGCGGACGATGAGGCTGCCGATGTTGGTCGCGTCGGACGAGGCGACGTCCGGCTCGGTCATGGCGAAGGCCGAACGGATTTCTCCGGCGAGCAACGGCTTCAGCCATGTTTCCTTCTGCGCTTGCGTGCCGTAGCGCAGGATCGTCTCCATGTTGCCGGTATCGGGAGCATTGCAGTTGAACACTTCCGGCGCGAGATGCGAACGCCCCATGATTTCGCACAAAGGGGCGTATTCGAGATTGGTCAGGCCGCCCTCCGCGGCCGGCAGGAACAAGTTCCACAAGCCCGCGGACCGGGCGAGCGGCTTGAGCTCCTCGACTAAAGGAAGCGCCGCCCAGGGACCGAGGCGCTCGGCCTCCTGATAGAAGCGCCGCTCGTTCGGATAGATGTGCGCGGCCATGAAATCGAGAATCCGCCTGCTGAATTCGGCGCTCCTCGCGCTCTGGCTGATATCCACTCGACGTTCTCCCTATCTCCGATCCGGCGATCGAGTTGCTCGGCTCGACCGCTCGCCGGCGCCCGCGCTTCGTTCGCGGGCGGGCGCAAGTCCATCATTAGCCGTCGGGAAGCCCCGGGCCCTTTGCATTGTCCTTCAGCACGTTGCGGGTGATCTTGCCCGTCGCGGTTTTCGGCAGGTCGGCCACGACGCTTATCTGCGTCGGGCACTTGTATGCGGCGAGCCTCTCGCGACAAAAGCGCGACATTTGGCCGACGTCGAGTTCGGCGCCCGGCTCGGCCGAAACGAAGGCGACGACAGTCTCGCCTCGATATGCGTCCGCGACGCCCACCACCGCGGCTTCGCGCACGCCGGGAAAGGCGTAGAGCACGTCCTCCACCTCCCTCGGCCACACCTTGAAGCCGGAGGCTGAAATCATGTCCTTCTTGCGGTCGACCAGATAGAACCATCCGGCGGCGTCGAAGAAACCGATGTCGCCGGTGTGCATCCACCCTTGCGTCAGCACTTCCGCCGTTTCGGCGGGTTTGTCCCAATAGCCGGCCATCACGTTCGCGCCCCGCACAACGAGTTCGCCATGCTCGCCCGGACCGAGCGGTCGGCGATTGTCGTCGACGACGATCACATCGACGCCGCGCGTGGGTATGCCGATCGAGAGGGCGCCCGATTGCGGGTCGACCGGTATCGGACCTTTCGCCGGCGCAAGGTGGCTGGGCGCCGTGAGTTCGGTCATTCCGTACGAACTTCGAATCGACCGTCCGAAGCGCCGTGCAAAAGCGTCGATGACCGCCGGAGCGATGGGCGCGCCGCCCGAATAAAGGCGATCGAAGCTCGCAAAGTGCTCGCCGGTGGCCTCCGGCCAATTCATCAGCGCAATAAAGGCGGTGATCGCGCCGATGATGAAGGTCGGCCGATGTTCGAGCAAGGCGTCGAGGACGACGGAAGGTTGGAACCGGTAGGTCAGGACAAGCGAAGCGCCCGCTGCGAAGGCCGCGACCATCTGGATTTCGAACCCGGTCACATGGAAGAGCGGCGCGACGCCGAAAATCTTCGACTGCGCGACAAGCGCAAAGGCGTCGCGACAGATCAGCGCGTTGTGGACCAGATTGCGGTGGGTCAGCATCGCAGCCTTCGGAACTCCGGTCGTTCCCGACGTGTACAGGAGGAGCGCGACGTCGTCGGCGGAAACGGCGCGTTGCTGTGCAGAGCCTGCCGCCGCCGTCAGGATGGCCGAGAGAATGTGCGTCTCGGGCGCGCCGGCCGGCGGCGGGAGCGCGCGATCGTCGTCGCGGCCCTGGAACGCGCGCGCCGACGTCCACTGGACGAGTTCGGGATCGACCAGCCCGCGGGCCGCCGCGAGGACGGTCGCCCAATGGTCGTCGTGGCAGAGCACGGCGCGCGGAGCGCAATCCGAAAACAGCCGTCTGAGCTCTGGCTCGCGGTACATCGGGTTGAGGGTGACGGGAATCGCGGCAAGCTTCCAGGCCGCGACGACCGCGACGATGAACTGGGGCGCGTTCTGCAAGATGACGGCGACCCGATCGCCTCGCGAGACGCCGCCCGCCGCCCATGAGGCCGCGAGACAGTCGCTCAGGCGGTCCACGGCCGCATAGTCGAGAACGCCGTCGAAATACCAGACCGCCGGCGCGTCCCGGGGGGCGGCGCGAAAGAGGTCCAGGGCTGTCCCTAGAGCCAATGGCGGCGCGGCGATGGCGGGCTCGTAAAGAGCCGTCCACGGACGCCGCTGCGCCGCCTTCTCATACGCGCTTAGAACGAGGGCGTCGCTCGCCGCTGCGCGGTCGTTCATAGCCGCTTGCCGTCCTTGTCGTAACGATACCACCCGCGACCCGCTTTGCGTCCATCGTAGCCGGCATCCACCATCTGCCGCAGCAGTGGCCGCGGCAGGAAGCGCTCGCCATAAGCCTCGTAGAGGATTTCGTGCACGCTCTGCGACAGCGAATTCGCCGTATTGTCGAGAAGCTCGAACGGACCGATCGGGTGTCCGAGGCCGAGCTTGCAGGCGACGTCAATGTCGGCCGGCGAACACACCCCCTCCTCGACCAGGCGGATCAACTCGATCACCAGCGCATGCAAGAGCCTGTTGACGGCGAAGCCGACCACGTCCTTGACTCGAATGGCCGTCTTGCCGATCGCGGTTAGGGTTTCGGACACCTGATCGGCGAAGGCTGCGTCCGTATCCATCGAGGAGACAACCTCGACGAGCCGCATCCGCGACACCGGCGAGAAGAAATGCGTTCCGACAAAGCGTCGCCGGCGGTCGCCGCTCAGGGCGGCGCTCAATGAAGAAATCGAAATCGACGAGGTGTTGGAGGTCAGCCCGGCCGACGGCTGAAGGAGCGCATCGAGGCGCTTAAAGACGCTTCGCTTCAACTCCGCGCTTTCGAAAACGGCTTCAATCACGAGGTCGCGGTCGGCATGATCGTCGAGCCCGTTCACGGCCTTCAGATTTCGTCGCGCCACCTCGGCCTCATCGGCGCTCCAGAAGCCTCGCGCGATCCCGCGTTCGATCACTCCGCGCAAGCGGTCCAGCGCGTGGTCGGCTTGAGCGCGCTCCTGATCCGAAAGGATAGTCGGATGGCCGGCCAGCGCGAACATCAGCGCGATTTCCGACCCCATCATGCCCGCGCCGACGACGCCGACTTTCTCGAATGGCCTCACTTCATGGCCCTCCACAACAAACAAGACCCGGCGCTCACGCGCCGATATCGCGCAACCGCAGCGCCGACCGCGCGGGCCGCCTGTCCCTGTCCGCCGATCCGCGCGCACGCGCCTGCGGCCCCGGATCCATCGCCTGGATCTGCAGCCGCGTCCTTCGAATGTGCAGATAGACGAAGCTGGCTGCGGCTTCCGCGTCGCGCGCGCGGATCGCGTCCATCAACAGGTTGTGATGCGGATCGGAAAAAGGCAGCCCGTCCCTGGCAAGCAATTCCTTGACGAACTGACGGCGAAAATGCTGCGTGCTGTTCCAGAAGCGTTCGACCATCGAGCGGAGAAGCGGCATCCTGGCCCGACTATAGGTTCTCAGATGGAATTCCCGGTCGAGCTGGATGTACTCCTCGACCGTCGCCACCTGCTCCAGTTCGCGCACTGTCGCCGCGAGCGAGGCGATATCGGCATCGGTCATGTGCGGAACGCTCTCGAAGATCGCCAGAGGCTCCACGACTTCACGAATCTTGTAGACTTCGATCAACTCTTCCGAGTTGACGTCGGCGATCCAGGCGCCGCGGTTCGGGGCCAGGACCACAAGGCCTTCGTTCTCGAGCTGCTTCAGCGCCTCGCGGACCGGAATACGGCTCGCGCCGTATTTGGCTGCAAGCAGCTCCTGACGGACGCGCGTTCCGGGCCGCATCTCACCGCTGAGCAAGGCCCTGCGGATCTCGTCGGCGATCCTGGCGCTGAGGAGACGGCCATCTTCTTCCGTCAGAGAGGGAGCGCTCGTCATGCGGCGCCTCGGTCGCCCCAAGGGACGCCGCGCGGATTCGTCGGCGCTTCGCCTCGCGGACGGCGCTTCGCTTCAGGCTGGGACGGTCTTCGTTGCATCTCTATGCGCCCTCGGTCTCGGCATTCTCCTGCTTTGCGCCGATCAGTGGATCGCCGCGTACATGATCTTGTTCTCGGTGGCCTCGCGCGCGGACATCTCTTCGACGACGCGGCCGCCGCGCGCGACGAGCACGCGGTCCGAGATCGCGAGGATTTCCGGCAGGTAGGAGGATATGACGATTACGGCTTTGTTCTCGGCCGCGAGCCTGCGGATGGCGGCGTGGATTTGCGGGATCGCGCTGACGTCGACGCCTCGCGTCGGCTCGTCGAAAATGACGATCGAGGGTTCCTGCGCCAGCGACTTCGCGACGACGACCTTCTGCTGGTTGCCGCCGGAATATTCGACGATCTTCAGCGACCTTTTCAGCGCCGAGATCGACAGCGCCTTGATCCACTGTTCGGCGATCCGCTTCATTTCCTGGCGCGAATAGAAAAAGCGCAAGACGCGGGGCGACGACAGGAAGCCGAGGAAGATATTCTGGTCGACCGTCATTGTTTCAAAGAATCCATCGACCTTCCGATCCTCGGTGATGTAGGCGATTCCGTCGCGAATCGCCTGCCGCGGCACGCGATAGCGCACCGGCTTGTCGCGCAGGTAGATCATGCCGCCGCGGAAGAAATTGCGCTTGCGCGCCCCGCAGATGATCTGAGCGATTTCGGTCCGGCCGGCGCCGACCAGACCGAACATGCCGACGACCTCGCCGGCGAAGACGGAGAATGACATGTTCTTCACCACAGTTCCCATCGTCACGTTCTCCACCGACAGCACTTTATCGCCGCGTCCGGTCGTGATCTCATGGCCATCCGGGTCTGCGCCATGCGTCGCATATTGCTTGGCCGAGATGTCGCGCCCGATCATCATGCGCACCAGCGCATCCCTCGTGACGGCGTTGGCGGGCGAGGTGTTGACGAGGCGCCCATCGCGCAGAACGGTAATGCGGTCGGCGACGTTGAGCGCCTCCTCGAGCGCATGCGAAATGAAGATGATTGCCGCGCCGCGCTCCTTCAGCGTATTGAGCAGATGGAAGAGGTGCTGCGTCTCTTCGGGCGTGAGCGAGGCGGTCGGTTCATCGAAAATGAAGACCTGCGCCCGATGCCGCACCGCGCGAACGATCTCGACCATCTGCCGCTTGGCGGTGCCGAGAGTTTCGACCAGAGTCAGCGGGTCGACGTTGAAGTTCATCGACTGCAGCGACTGGGTCGCCGAGATGTTGATCTTGCTGTAGACCGTGACGAGCTTCTCCATTCCGAGCTCGAGGTTCTGAGCGACGGTCATCGAGGGGACGAGGCTGGATTCCTGATAGACCATGGCGACGCCGCCATGCAGCGCTTCCTCGGGAGAGCGAAACTCGACCCTGCATCCGTTGATGTAGTATTCGCCCGACGTCAGCGTGATCGCTCCGGCGATGGCCTTGCAGAGGGTCGACTTGCCCGCGCCGTTCTCTCCCAGGAGCGCATGAATCTCGCCGGCGCGCAGTTCGAAATCGACGCCTTCTATGGCGTGCAGACCGCCGTAGACCTTGCTGCCCTTGACGATCTGAAGCAGCGGCGGCCGGGTTGCTCCCGATTGGGGTTGCATCGCTGGTTATCCTTGCTTGACGTCCGGCCTCGAGATCGGAAGTTCGACGAGGCAATTGCGCCCCTTCGAGGCCGCGATCACCCGCGACCCCACGGGACGCACGGAGGTCACGCCGTGAATGCGGCCGTCGACACGGCTGTGCAGGCTCTCGATCGCCTCGCCGTCTGCGTCGAGACGGGCAACGAGACCATAGGAGCGCGGCGGCGCCCACGGCTTCTGGATGCCGAGCTTCTTGATCCGTCCGATCTGCGTCGGTTCGCGATAGTTGAACCGGCCGTCGAGCGTCGGGCCGATCCAGAGTTCCCGCGGCACCGTCTTAATCATCGCCTCGCAAAACTCCCGCTCCTGAAGAACGAATTCGGTCAGCTGCGTGCGGACGCCGAAGAACGCCATCCAATAGTCGCCCGCCGCGCCGCGCGCGACGCGCGCGGGATATCCGGCGTAATTCTTGACGATCATCCTGCGCTTGCCGCTTGCGCGCGAGAACGCCGACAGGCGGTGCGTCCAGGATTCGCAAACCCAGACCTCGCCGCCGTCATGCGATACGACGGCGCCGGACGGCCAGGAGAGACCGTCGGCGCAGACCCGGGCGGCGCTGAGTTTAGCGTCGCATCCGACGAGGCGCCCGGAGCCGGGGCGGTTTTGCATCAGATCCGCCAGCCAATCCTCCGGCGCATTGTGGCGGGAGCCGTCGCAGACATAGATCGCCCCGTCGGGCGCGACGGCTACGGATGTGGGGCAGGCGAGCGGTGCTCCGGCGGCCTCCGTCAGCCATCCGGCGATCTCGCCGCTCGCCGACAGCGCGCAAAGGCCGCGGCCGGACACGCAGGCGAGCAGGCGGCCGTCGGAGGTCCAGGCGAGACCCCCGACGGCGCCGGGAAGACGGGCGAAGGGCTTGCGCTGAGAAAAGTCGGCGCCCGTGCAGCGCAGGACCGCATCGGCGCTCGACACATAGAGCGCGCCGTCAGGTCCGATTGCGAAGTCGTCGGGGCGCTCGATGTCCGCGCCCAGTTGGCGAGACTGATCGAGCCTCGAGTTCGGCGAAAACGGCCCGTCGAGCACCGGAATGACATGAATCTCCCGGTTGGGAAACAGAAGGCGGTCGACGAGATCTCCGACGAGGGACATTACCGCGCCCCTCCCCAATAGGCGTTCCAGCCCTGCCAGTTCGGATCGGCGTTCGGCAGCGGGATGCGGCCGATGCGATTGTTCTCGAGGCCGCCGATATAGAGATGCCCCTTATGTTCGCGCACCGACGTAATCGTGGGATGGGACTTGCCGCCCGGATCCCAAAGGGACTCGCTGACCGCGCCATTGTCGTCGAACTTGATGATGCAGCCGTAATTGATTCCGGGGCACAGCCATTCGTCCGGCGGAATTCGCTTCACCATACGGATGCGGAAGCCAGGATTCGCCATGGCGAGGTCGTAGACGGGCGAGCGCAGCCCGACGAAGGCGAGCCAGTATTTCCCGTCCGAGGCGCGATTGATGTTGTCGCAATAGCCGGGCAGATTGTCGATCAGCACCTCGCAAGTTCCCGCCTTTTCGGTGGCGATCCAATAGCGATAGACCCGGCAGAGCCAGGTGCTCGCAAAGAGCACGGATTTGCCGTCGTGCGAGATGCAGACGCCGTTCGGGAAAGTCAGGTTCTTGAGGACGGTCTTCGTCGTCCCGGTCTTCGGATCGTGGCAGATGAGGCGGCCGTTGCCGCGCCCCTCGAAGCCGTCGAGCGCCCAGTCAGTCAGTTCGTAGCGCGTGGTCGCCTCGCTGAAATAGATCTTGCCGTCGGGCGCGATGTCGAGATCATCGGCGAGGTAGAGGCGCGAATCGTCCTTGAGCCGGGTGCGGGTGCGGTTGGTCCGATCGGTGACCTTGAACACCGTGCGGTCGGGCTTCACCCCGTAGACGCCCATGCCTGCGATGCAGACGATCAGATTCTCGTCCCGATCGAACGCAAGGCCGAGCGGACGACCGCCGATGCGCGCGAATTCTTCCCGAACGCCATAGTCCGGCGCGTTGAACCGCATGATCGAGCCATTGCGGGTGACGGCGTAGAGATTGTCGCGGCGATCGAGGATGATGTCCTCCGGCCCCTCGATCCGGTCGAGGCCGATCGGCTCGGCGTCGCGTAGGCGATCGTTTTCGGCGAAGGGCGAGCGGCTGTCGCGCGCAATCGAGGGCGGCGGCTCGAAGTCCACCCAGCTAGGCACGACATAGATCTTCTGCAGGACCTTGCCGCGGTTCTTGACCCACTTGACATTGAAGCCGACCGCGACGAGCAGGATCACGCCGATGACCGCCGTCGTCAGATTGCCTGACGTGCCGGTCTCAACCAGTCCGCTGATCAGCATGAAGATGATCGCCGCGCCCATCAGCGCGCGGGCGATTGTTCCGCGGCCCCCGGCAAGGCTGATCCCTCCCAGAACGACGGCGGCCAGGGCATTGATCTCCCATCCGACCCCGGTGTCGGTGCCGGAACTGTTTTGCCGGGCGGCGTAGAAAATACCGGCGAGCGCCGATAGGGCGCCCGCGATGACATAGGCCGAGAACAGGGCGCGCTTGACGTTCACGCCGGCGTGGCGCGCCGCCTTGCGGCTCGAGCCGACCGCCATGATGTGAATGCCGGGCCGAACTCGAGTGAGGAAGAAGTGGGTGGCGATTCCGACGACGATCAGCGCCGCCATGTTGGTCGGAACCCCGAAGATCGTTCCCGAGCCCATATAGTCCCAGACGGAGCTGTCGCTGTTGATGCTCGCAAGTTCGTCGGTGTAGGCGGCGGTGAGCTTGTTGTAGGCTGCGCGCACGATGATCAGGACGACGAGCGTGGTCAGGAACGGGCGCGTTTTGCCGTAGGCGATCATGCCCCCATTGACCGCGCCGGCCGCCGCGCCGAAGGCGAGCACCGCCACGATCATGGCCGGCAAGGGCCAACCGAGAATCTGGAAAAAATAGAGCGCGAGAAAATTCGCCATCGCAAAGACGGAGCCGACCGAGAGGTCGATGCCGCCCGACAGCACGGAAAACGCCATGGCGATCGCCACCAGCCCCTGCTCCGCGAAATTGAGCATGAGCTGCTGAAGACTGCCCCATTTGGCGAAGTTCGGGATGATAAGCGCGAAGGCCAGAAAAACCGCGATCGTCAGGGTGAACGGAATGATCGGCTCCATCCACCGCTTCTCGAGCAATTCGCCGAGAAACAGCTGCGGCGAATTGCGATGCCAAAATCGCTTCAGGCTGTTCATCTAACGAGAGTCCAATCCCCCTTGTCGCTGGGAGGCGCACGACTTTGCCCGCGCCGCACCAGTCGCAGCCGCTTGGCGCGAGCGAGCTCAAGCGTCCCGCCGCGCGCTTCTGCGATCGGATCGCCGACCAACGACAGGCGGCGCACCAGAGGCGAGACGGCTACTTCGCGTCCTTGGGAACCGTGAAGCAGTACCTCCGATCGTCCTTGCTCTTCACCCAGGCAGGCACCGTGTAGTACGCGATGCGCTTGGCGCCCGGCTTGTCGCCGTTCTGCAGGAGCCCGATCACCGCGTCGACGATCGACTGGCCCTGCGTATCGGCGCGATACGAGAGGTTGCGATAGAAGTCGCCTCGTTCGAGCAAATCGCAATCCGCCGGCTGACCGTCGCTCGCCACGAAAATCTTGGTCTTGTCGCTCTTGCCCGCGGTCTTGATGGCCTGGGCGGCGCCGGCCGCCTGCGGACCCCAGACGCTGAGGATGGCGCAGAGATCCGGATGCTGCTGGAGAACGGTCGCGGTGATCTCGCCCGCCTTGTTGGCGTCCCAGCTCGTCGGTTGCGACGAGACGACCTTGATCGAGGGATCGGTCTTGAAGACCTCGAGGGCGCCGTTCTTCATGTCGAGCGAATAGGCGGCGGTCGCCTCGCCCTCCAGAATCGAGACCTCGCCGGAACCCTTGCCTCCGCCGCAGTCCTGAATGATGGCGCGCGCGAGCCGGCGCCCCATGTTTTTGGCGTCGACGCCGACGTAGGCGTCCGTCAACGTGTTGGACGCCATGTTGACCTGAACGACGTATATGCCCGCCTCCATCGCCCGCTTCAGCTCCCTGGCGAGGAGCGTCACGTTGGGATTTTGCACGATCAGCACATCGGGATGCTCGTTGATGAGTTCGCTGACCGCTTGAAGCTGCACGTCGGACTTGAAGTTTGCGTCACGCACTTCAAGCTTGATGCCGTAGTCGTCGAAGCGGTCCTTCATCACCCGGGTCCATTCGGACTCGAGCACGCCGAGCCACACCGGCGCCCAGGCGACCGTCTTCCCCTTCAGGTCCTTGTCGAACTGGGCGCGCAACGCCTCGCGCGCCTCGGCCGACCACGACGGGGTCGCAACGACCGCCGCCATCGCCGCGATCGACGCGACGAGGCCCCATTGCACTCCCTTCCTCAAACTCAAAGATCCACTCATACTTTCCTCCCGTGTCAAACTTCCGGTCCTTTCCGGTCCCGAATTCTAAGGGGGCCCCGTCGGCAGGCACGTCTCAGTCGCCCTGCTTCGAGGTCTCCTCGTCGCGCGGATGCAGATAGGAATCGAGCACGATGGCGATCAGCAGCACGACGCCCTTGATGATGTTCTGAGTCTGCACGTCCATGTCCATGATCGTCATGGCGTTGAGCAGCACGCCGATCAGCAGCGTTCCGGCCACCACACTCAGCACATTGCCGCGACCTCCGACGAGGCTTACGCCGCCAAGCACCACGACCATGATCACGTCGAAAATCAGCGTCAACTCGGCGACCTGCAGATGCATCAGCGCCGTTTCGGCGATCATGATGACGCCGCCGACGTAGCCGATCGCCGAGCAGAGCGCATATTCGAGCATGGTCAGCGGGCGGGTCGGCAGACCGGTGAGCCGCGCGGCGTCGGGATTGTCGCCGTGGGCGTAGATGAAACGCCCCAGCACCGTGCGTGACAAAAAGAGATGCACAAGCACGGCCACACCGGCGAAAATGAGGATTGGAATCGGGACGCCGCCGGAGATGTTGCCGCCGATCTGCAGGAACGCGTCGTGGCCCTTGGAGAGGTAAACGACATAGTGCTGCACCGCCGTCGAGCGCGTGATCCCGAGCACGGCGAGTGACGACGCGAGCGTCGTCAGCAGCGGCGGCATCTCGACGACCGAAATCAGGAATCCGTTGAGGACTCCGATTGCGATCGCGATCAGAAGGCCGACGAAAAGCGCGGCGGCGGTCGGGTAGCCGGCGTTCATGATGATGATCGCGAATGCGGTCGAAACCGCGAGCGAGGCCACTTGCGACAGATCGAGGCCGCGGCCGATGACGACGATCGCCATCCCCAACGCCAGCGTGCCGAGGATCGAGATGTTGCGGGCGAGCGCCAGCAGATTGCCGACGGTCAAGAAACCCTTCAGTGCGACGCTGAAGACGACGACCAGCACGGCGCACATCGCGAGCACCGCAAAGGTCTGGCTCGGCTTGCGCGAACGGCTTGCCGCCCGCCCTTGTGACATCCTCCCGCTCCACGCTTAAGGCCGCCTGGCTCGCATCGGGCCGGGGCTGCTTGTTGGCCGATTGTGCCATTCTGTATCCATATGTCAAGCATCGTATCCAAAACCGCGATTTTTCGCAGTATCTTGGGCGTAGATCGCCCTCATTGGATACATCTAGATAAAATCCGGCTCGGCAGTCCCTGCGGACCGCCTTAACGGCTTGCCGTCCCTGGCAGGTCCGTCTGCTATCCGTCCGACGCCGCGCCCTGCCCTCCTCGCGAACGTCTCACCGGTCTCGGAGGACCCCGCGGCCGGCCAGTGGCGGGCCTAGCAGCGCCGGATGATCATGTCGACATCGAGCTGATCGAGCCCGAAGCCGCGGCAGATGCGGCCCATAGTTTCAGCTGCGATGAGGTCGAACGGAGCCGAGGAACGGGTCGCCTAGATGTGAGCTTTCAGGAGGTTGTCCATTCGGTTTTGGCCGTGAAGGCTGATGTCGCCAAAACCTCAGTGATTCGCGGGGGACCGAATGGACACGCACAAGAATGCGCCTTTGACGCCGAAAGGTCGAGAGATGATGGTTCGCGCCGTGTTGGACTGCGGGCTGTCCAAAGCGGCCGCCGCGCGCCAGTTCAACACCACGCCCAAGACTGTCGCGAAATGGGTCCGGCGCTTCCGCGCCGAAGGCGTCGACGGTTTGCACGACCGCTCGTCAAGGCCCCTTTCATCGCCAAGCCAAACGCCGCCGGCCACATGCGCGGCGGTCGAGGCTTTGCGCAGGCAGCGCCATCCTGGCAAGCAGATCGCCGCCGAGGTCGGCGTTTCGGCGGCGACGGTCAGCCGGATCCTGCGGCGGCTCGGGCTTAACCGGCTCTCGTCCCTGGAGCCGGCCGAGCCGATCCGGCGCTATGAGCGCGCGACGCCTGGCGAGCTCATCCATATCGATATCAAGAAACTCGGCCGGATCGGCTCGGTGGGACACCGGATCACGGGGCGGCGAACAGGCGCGGTCAACCGCCACCTCGGCATTGGCTGGGAGTTTGTCCACGTCTGCATCGACGATGCATCCCGCATCGCCTTTAGTCAGGTCATGAAGGACGAAAGAAAATCCAGCGCAATCGCCTTCCTTGCGGCGGCGGTGGCCCATTACGCAAGCCTCGGCGTCAAGGTCGAGCGCGTCATGACTGACAACGGATCGTGCTATCGCTCGCGAGCCTTCGCGCAGGCGTGCAAGAAGCTTGGCCTCAAGCACATCAGAACCAAGCCTTACACGCCCAAAACGAACGGAAAGGCCGAACGCTTCATCCAGACCAGCCTACGGGAATGGGCCTATGCGCAGGCCTACAACAGCTCAGACGAACGCACCGCCGAGCTGCCCCGATGGCTCCATCGATACAATTGGCATAGACCCCATGGCAGCCTGGACGCCAAGCCCCCCATCAGCCGACTTGTCCTTTCCAAGGACAACCTGTTGAGGCTCCACACCTAGATGAAGGAAGACCGCGCAAGGGGACGCAAAACAAGGGCGAGGCTATCCCCTTGTCAGCCCACCACGTTCCCGATTTCGCGTGAGGCTTGGCGCCATCGTCGCCTGTCGTAGAACTCCTGATCGCGCGATTGCGCGTTGCAGCACTACGCGACCGGATTGAGCCCGCGGCGGCGCACCTCGTAAATCACCCGCCTTCGCTACGCGGCGACATTGCCCAGGGCATCGATCTGGTCGTCGTGCTTGTCATCTGGAAACGCCGATGAGATCTCCAATCCCGGCATAGCGTTCGGCAACCAAACTAGAGTTTTCCGCGACATTGCTGGCAGACATCCCCCTCGCTAGAGTTGACCCTGCCCGGCACGCCCACGACAGCGGGGAGAGTAGCCATGCGCAAGCGTTGGACTTGGGGGAAATTAGCCGCCCCTTGGATAGGCGCAACCGTCCTTCTCAACGTGGTCGGCCCGGCTGCCCCTGCGACCCACGAACAAATTGTCGATGCGTGCCGCGAGGCCGCGCGTCCGACCATGATTGCATGCATGCAGAGCCGGCGAGGCAAAGGCGATCGCGAGACGCTGCACGAGCAGTGCCGCCAGGCGGTCGGCATTCCTTTCGTGAAAGCCTGCGTGTTGCGAGAAGAGCAAAAAGAAGCCGCTGGCAAGGCGGCACCGGCAGCGCCAAAACTGGAATCGGCGCCTCCGCCGCCGAGCGGCGCTGTGGCGATAAGGCCCTCCTACGTGGCGCCGCCTCGCACTACCGCGGACATCAACGCGATCCTTGAACGAGAGAAACCCGACCCGGCAAAGATCGCTGCGCGCAAGACATTGGCCGAAGCGTCTCCGCCCGTCAGCGCGACCGTCGCCGCGCTTGCCCAGTTCTATTACGATCGCGGCGCGGCAAGAGCGCTGCTTGGCCGCGAGCAGGATGCTCTGGACGACGGACAGAAAGCCCTCGACGCGGCCAAAAAAAGCGGTGAATTTCTGCGAATTACGCGTGTGATGCAGTTTATTGGACTGCGTTACCGCGCACTCGGCGACGCGAAGAAGGAAGCTGAGACCTTTGACGCGCTCGCCAGCGCCGCCGCCGCCGAGAACAAGCGCGGCGCCATGATCAACGCGCTGGCGAATCTGTCGCGATCCGCGCTTTCATCCGGCGAAATCAGCCAGGGTGAAGCCTACGCGCGTCTCGTCGAAGCCTTGGTCCAGGAGGCGCGCGGCAGTCCCAATCCCAAGTGGCGCAGGACCTACGAGATCTACGGCCAGTCCTTTGAAGCCGACGCCGCGGGCGTAGCCGCTTTGACGCTGGAGGCGCACGGCCGGTATGCGCAGGCGGAAGCCCTCTATCGGCGCGCAGAGGCATTCCGCCGCGCTTCCGTGAACGACCTGCCGAATTATGAGTATCAGCCGCCCCGCGAGCAACTCTTGCAGGCCGCCGAAACAAGCTTGCTGTCGGTGGCGCGAACGGTGGCCAAACAGGGACGGCTGAGCGAGGCCGAATCGCTCGCCCGAAAGGCCTTGCTCAATATCCTCGATCAACAGGGCCGCTACAGTCCGGCGACGCCTGCGTTCATAGTTGGCCTCGCTTGGATCGTGTCGGAGGAGGGTCGCTACGGCGAGGCGGAAGCGCTTGCGGGGGTGGCGCTGGAAACCCTGGATACTTTGGGCATCGCCGAAGATGCGCCGGAACGGGCGACCATTCTCGCCAACCTCGGCAACATCCTCGTGTTGCAAGGAAAGGGGAAGGAGGCGCAAACCGTCTACGTACAGTTGGATCGGGCGATCGAGAACTGGTCGCCGCCGCGAAAGGAGAGCTACAAACTGAGCGGGTCGCGCGTCGCGGCGTTATATGCGGCGGGACAAGTCGAAGCTGGCGTCGCGGCGGCCGCGGAACTGGTGAAGCGCCAGAGCGCGCGCAAGGGTGCGAACAGTTTCGATGCGGCGCTCGCTCACGGGCTGCTCGCGATCGGCTATAAGCGATCCGGGCGAGAAGCGGACGCATTGCGCGAGTTTCAGACCTCGATTCCGATCATGATGTCCGCCGCGCGGGAAAACGCCGACGACGACGAGACGGTTGTGGCGGCCAAGCAAGCGCGCCTGCAAAGAATCGTCGAAGCCTATTTCAACGCGCTCGTGGACCAGGCCAGGGACCCCAATGACGTCGCGCAGGTGACCTTCGCGCTCTCGGACGCGATACGCGGCCACGCCGTCGGCCATTCGCTCGCTGACGCCAGCGCACGATTGTCGGTCACGGATCCCGGCCTCGCAGGTTTGGTTCGCGACGAGCAGGACCTGGCCAAAGAGATCGGAGCTTCCCTGGGCGCGCTCAACAATCTGCTTTCGCTGCCGCCAGATGGGCAACGAGACCAGGACGTGAGGGCCACGTCGGCCTTGATCTCCGACCTGCGTGCAAAGCGCGAGACCACCGTTCGCGAAATCAACAAGCGCTTCCCTGCCTACGCCTCTTTGATCAACCCCAAATCGCCTTCGCTTGCCGACGTCAAGGCGGCCTTGCGTCCGGGCGAAGCCCTGCTGTCCTTCTATTTCGGGCGGACTGCAAGCTTTGTCTGGGCGACGCCGAAAGAAGGCGCGGTGGCGTTTGTGCGGATTCCCATGAAGGCAAGCGACCTCCAGGCTAAAGTGGACGATCTGCGCAAAGCCTTGGAGCCCGACGCCAGTACGGTCGACCAAATCCCGCCATTCAACGTCGGCGAGGCCTACGAGCTTTACGCGGCGCTGCTGGCGCCGGTCGAAAGCGGTTGGAAAGACGCCAGGAAACTCGTGGTCGTCACGAATGGCGCGCTGGGAGAGTTGCCGTTGGGGCTTCTGCCCACGGCGAACGTGCAAGTGGATTTGCAGGCGCAGCCCTTGTTTGCCGGCTATCGCGACGTTCCCTGGCTTGCGCGTTCGCATAACGTCACCGTGGTTCCCTCTGCGGCCGCGTTCCTGACGCTGAGATCCTTGCCGCCGGGATCGCCCAACCGAGAGAGCTTCATCGGTTTCGGCGATCCCTACTTCAGCCGCGACCAGGCCGCGCTCGCCGAGGGCGAGTCTGCGCAGATCGCCGACGCCTCCGAGTCCGCAACGGAAGGCGAGTTCGACCTCACGCGCGGCCGGCCGCTGAAACTGCGCGCCGCGCCTCAAACTGAAAACGTCGACAAGGCAGAGTTGGCGATGCTGCCGCGCCTTCCCGATACGCGTGAGGAACTGACAGCGATGGCTCGCGCGCTCAACGTAGACCCGGCCAAGTCGCTTTTTCTTGGCAAGGAGGCCAGCGAGAAAGTCGTCAAAAGCCTTGATCTCACGCGCTATCGGGTCGTCGCATTTGCGACCCACGGGTTAATCCCCGGCGATCTCGACGGACTGGCTCAGCCGGCTCTGGCTCTGACCGCGCCCGAGGTCTCGGGCGGCGAAGGCGATGGTCTCCTGACCGTGGACAAGATCCTCGCGCTTAGGCTCGACGCCGATTGGGTGGTTCTGTCGGCTTGCAACACCGGCGCGGGGGCGGGCGCCGGCGCCGAGGCGGCCTCCGGACTTGGCGGCGCATTCTTTTATGCGGGAACGCGAGCCCTGCTTGTAACCAATTGGTCGGTCCACTCCGCGTCTGCGCGCGAACTGACGAGCGATCTTTTCAGACGCCAAGCCGCCGACCCCGGTCTTTCGCGCAGCGAGGCCTTGCGTCAGTCGATGATGGCGTTGCTCGACGGTCCAGGCGCGGTCACCGCGAAAGGGCAAACAAGCTACACTTATGCTCATCCCCTGTTTTGGGCGCCGTTCACGCTGATCGGCGATGGCGGCGGGACTTGAGCGGGTCTCAGGGGCGTTGCGAACCAGGAAACGAAGCACGAGTATTTTCGAACGGGTTTGAGGAACGCTCTTGTCCAGGATCAGACGCTTGGCGCTCGCTCTTGGGTTCGCCGCTTGCCCGACCTCCGCTCTGATTGGTGCTGGCGTGACCCACGCCGCGCCGCCAGTCGCCCTCGTCGAGGATGTCGACGCGAAGGTCCCAGGTGTCGCGTTGATGGACTATCTGGAGCAGGGCCGCCGACTTGAGCTTGGATCCAGCGGATGGATCGAGATCGACTATTTCTCCTCTTGCCTCCACGAACGGATCGTCGGCGGCGCCGTCACAGTGGGAACCGAGCGAAGCGAAGTGTCAGGCGGGTCCGTCGAACGTCATCCTGTCGAATGCGACGCCGGAAGGATCGCTCTCACCGAACCTCAAGCTGAACGCGCAGCGGGTTTCGTGCAGCGAGGCGGAACAGAACTGAGGAATCGAATTCTTGCGGCGGCGAAGAATCAACTCGTCCTTCACGGCGCTTCCCCTTTGATTGTAGGCGACGGAAAGAACGATGTTGTCATAACCCGGTTCGGCGACTTTCGCGATCGGGAGACACTGCCGCTCGTCAGCAGCGGCGAACGTAGGTTCTACGATTACGCAAGTCACGATCGCTCGCTTATTCCTGGCGCAGTCTATGTCGCGACTTCCGGCGATCGGCAGGTGATGTTCCGCATCGACCGCGAAGCCGCGCCGGGTTCGACGCCTAAGCTGGGTCGACTCATCGCGTTTCCGCCTGCGCCATGAACCCTTTGCCGATCCTGATGAGGACGCCCGGAAAGTTCGAGGTGCTGGCGATGTCGTTGCTCGCGCTCGCCGCCGGGCTCGTTGTTTCGCTTCCTGCGGCCAATCCGGTCCGCGGATGGTCATTGGACGCCCTGACAACTCTTCGATGGTGCGCCTTCGGCGAGCGACGCCCACCCCGCGTATCGTCGACGGCCGTCATCGCTCTCGACGAGGAGACCTATTCGACTACGCCATTCGAAGGATCCCCGACTCTCACTTGGACGGGCGACATCGGACGCGTGGTTTCCGCAGCGATTGAGGGAGGCGCCCGGGTCGTCGGCTTCGACGTCGTATTCGCCAGTTCCGTTGAAGACTCTCAAATTCGCTTTGGCGGCGACACTGTTGGCGACAAGCTGCACGGCTTCGACCGTGAGTATTTGCGCGCCCTCGCCTCAGGCGGGCGCGCAGGCAAGATTGTGTTGGGGGAGACCGAAAGCGGAAGCCAATTGATCCAGCCGACGGCGGGACAGAGGCTCGCAGTTGGAGGTCGCGCCAATCTGCGACTGCTGAATATCCACACGGACGTCGATGACGTCGTTCGTCGAGTTCCGCTCGTCTTTTCGGTCAATGACCGATTCGTGCCCTCAATGGCGCTCGAACTCGCGTCGCGCGCGCAGGGCGCTAGCCCGACGGTAGACGCCGACGGGGTGAGCATCGCGGGCGAACCCGTCCCCTCGATTGTTGACAATACAATAGCCATCGCATTTTCAGGCGGATCGAACGATATTCCGTCGTATTCGTTTGCCGACCTGCGAGCGTGCCTCGACAAGAACGACAAGGACTTCTTTCGTCGTCAATTTGCCGACAAGGTGGTCGTCCTTGGATCGGATGTCGCGAACGCGGATCAAATCCTTACCTCCAAACGCTTCGCTAATCCGCCGCTTCCGCAGGAAGCCGAGCGTTGCGCTTCGCAGGCGCCAGCCAAGGCCCCGCAACGCCGCGCTACGAGCGGCGTCTACTTGCAGGCAATGGCGGTCGACAATTTGATCCGACGCGAGGTCCTGCGCGAGATGGCGCCCCGGACGACGCTCGCGATCTCATTCGTTGCGGCGGAGACGATCGGGATTGCCGCACTGGCGTTTGGGGCGCTGGCTACGGCCGTCGGCGGCGCGATAGCCGTCATGGCGTGGCTCGCTTCAGCGACATACGCGTTTCAGCATTTTCTTGCGCCGCCATTGCTTGAACCGATCTTGTCCGGCGCCGCCGCCCTGGGCGCCGCGGTTGCGTTACGCCTCGGCGTCACGGATCGGGAAAAGCGTTTCCTTCGTCGCGCATTCGGCCTCTACCTTGCGCCGAACGTCATCGAACGCATGACGTCTTCCGGCGCGCTGCCGACGCTTGGTGGCGAAACCCGTGAAGTCACGATGTTTTTCTCCGACGTCGTCGGGTTCTCGACTCTTTCCGAGGCCATGACCCCTGGAGAGATCGTTTCGCTGATGAACGACTATTTGACTTCGATGAGCGAAGCGATCGAGGGAGCCGGCGGATTTGTCGACAAATATGTCGGCGACGCCATCGTTGCGATATTTGGCGCTCCGGTACGCTCCTCTGAGCATGCGATCGAGGCCGTCACAGCGGCGCTTGACTGTCAGCGCAAACTCGACGCCTTCAATTGCGAGCACGCTCTGCCTGTTCAACACCGCATCGGCCTGAATACAGGCGAAGCGCTGATAGGAAACATCGGCTCACGTCGCCGTTTCAACTATACGGCTTTTGGCGATAACGTGAACCTCGCCTCGCGTCTTGAACAGGTGAATACGAGCTTCGGAACGTCGATACTGGCCACCGAGTCTGTCGTCATGGCAACGGGCGCTACCTTTGTTTGGCGCGAGATCGACACGATCCGCGTGCGAGGGCGTTCCGGTCCGGTCACGGTATTCGAACCATTGGGCCGCCGCAGCGAAGAATCCGAGGCTCAGCGGGAGCGGGCTCAGGCCTATGCGGAAGGGTTGCAGGCCTGGCGAGTCCACGATTTCTCTCGAGCTGAGACCAGTTTTTCCCGCTTTCCAGATGACCCACCGGCGGCGTTGTTCCGAAAACGCTGCCGCACCCTTATTGACAACCCGCCCGATGAGCGTTGGGAGCCGATCTTTCGTCCATCATCGAAATGAATTCCTGCGGAAGGGCGTCGACATTCTGCGAAATCCTGGGTTCGATGTCCGCAGTTGGCGCTTTGCTGCACTTCCATCCGCGCCGGAGGAGGCGGGCGTCGCAAACTTGAAGTAGCATGGGGGTATTACTCTAGTCGCGGCCACCGAAGCGGCAGATGCAATGGTGAAGGCGGCAAATGTTGAACTCGTGACTCGCCAGTGGCCGGCGGAGGCTACAGGGCTATCGCCGTGCGTGGTGCCGTCGTCGCCAAGCCGCGGTAGAAGCAGGAGCGGCAGCGGCAAAGGCCGTTGGCGGAGTGGCATCAGCGCATGTCATTCCACGTCCGCATGAGATATAAACGGTATTCTCAAGAAACCCAAGGACTACCAGGACAAAGCGGCAGTCTTGACCGGAGCGTCCCACAGCCTGGTCAGCCGCTCGTCGAACAAAGTGACCGTCATCGAGCAGCCAGCCATGTCGAGGGATGTGACCAGCGAACCTGTCAGGTGGCGGGTCACCACCACGCCGCGGCCCGCGAGAATGCGTCGGGCCGCGTTGACCATCAGATAGAGCTCCATGAGCGGCGTGCCGCCGAAGCCGTTGACGAGCAGCAGACATTCACTGCCCGCGCGTGGCGCGAGATCGCCGAGAATCGCGCTCAGCATCTCTTCCGCAATCGCGTCGGCGGAGCCTAACTTGCTGCGCCGACGGCCGGGCTCGCCGTGGATGCCGACCCCGACTTCCATTTCATCGGGGCCGAGCAAGAACGTGGGCTTGCCAGCCGCCGGCACGGTGCACGGAGTCAACGCGATCCCAAACGAGCGCGTGCGTTCGTTCACCTCTCGGCCAAGGTCCCGCAAGTCCTCGAGCGCCATCGACTGCTCGGCGGCCGCGCCGACGATCTTCTCAACAACCAGGGTGCCGCCGACGCCGCGCCTTCCGGTCGACCAGGTCGAACTGGGAACCGCGACGTCGTCGTTCGTCACCACCGTTTCCACTTTCCGGTCGCCGGCGACGGCGAGTTCGCCCGCCATCTCAAAGTTCATAACGTCGCCTTCGTAGTTCTTGACGATCAACAGGCAGCCTGCGCCGGTGTCGACCGCCTCAATGGCTGCGACCATCTGGTCGGGCGTTGGCGAGGTAAACACTTGGCCGGGACAGGCCGCGTCCAGCATTCCGAAGCCTACGAAACCGACATGCAGGGGTTCATGGCCGGCGCCGCCGCCGGAAATCAGCGCGACCTTGCCCTGGGTTAAGGCCCTTCGGCGGACGAATTTCCGCTCGGCCCCCAGTTCGATGATGTCGGCGTGCGCGGCGGCGAAGCCATCAAGGCTTTCGTCGAGCATCGTCTCGACTCCGTTCATTAGCCGCTTCATCCCGCCGCCCTCCATTTTAGCCCGACGTTCCAGGCCGCCGGATTCAATCCTTCAGCGCGGCCACCACGCGCGCCAACTGGCGCGCGCATTCGGCCATCATGGCGTCGACCGCCTGGTTTCGTCGCGCATTCCCCAAATCGGGCACGGTGAGGCTGATCACGCGCACTCCCGCCGATGGCTCACCAGCGTCGCGGCGGCCCGGATGCGCCCGGTCGTAGGCAGCCAGAAACGCCTCCCGTTCGGCCGGCGAGAAGTGGCAAACCTCAAAAATGGTCTCCAGATGCTGGGCCGGGATCGGCATCGCATAGACCGGATTCACCAGCTGCGACACGAAAGACCTGTTGGTGCCCAGCGCGACGGCGAGCCGCCCACGCGTACCGGAAGGGCGGTTGTCGCACACCTGCTGCAGCAGGCGCTTGTAGTCCGCGGCGGTCGCGCTGGGAGCGGCGTCGTTCATGGTGCGGCATCGCGCAAATCTGTTGCGGCGATTGTCCGCTTGGCGGCGCCGACGGACGCCGGCGCGACAGACAGCGAGCGTAGTCCGGCGCGCAGCAACGCGCCGATCACCCTGGGGTCGCCGCCCGCGTCTCCGCAAAGACTGACCTCACGACCAGTGTCCCGTCCATGCCGGGCGACCGATGCGATCAGTCGAAGCACCGCGGGGTTCAGCGGGTCGGCGAGATCGGCCACGGTTCCGATGTCTCGGCCGGCAGCGGTCACGTATTGCGTCAAGTCGTTGGAGCCGATCGAAAAGAAATCGGCGTCGAACTGGTCTACCGCGATCGCGGCGGCCGGAACCTCGATCATGATGCCGAGCTTGGGGCGACCGGCAGGCATATTGTCATGCGCTAGGCTGGCAAGAACCTCGCCCAGCAGTTTGCGCCCGGCCTCGAGCTCGGCTGGGACTGTCACCATCGGCAGCATGATGCGCAAGTCGCCGTGCGCCGCTGCGCGCGCTAAGGCGCGCAGTTGGATCTGGAATAGGGCCGGACGGCGCAAAGAAAGACGAATGCCGCGCAAGCCGAGGAATGGATTGCTTTCGCCATCCACGGTCACGCCCCGGATCGGCTTGTCGCCGCCAGCGTCCAAAGTGCGAATGGTGACAGGCCTGCCGTCGGCCCAGGCGACGATGCGGCGATAGGCTTGGTACTGCGCATCCTCGTCCGGCAGGGCCCCGGGTCCATGAAACAGGATCTCCGTGCGAACCAGGCCGATCCCGTCGCAAATCGCGGGATCGAGTCCTTCAAGTTCGTCAGCGGAACTGGCGTTGAGGTTTAGGGCGATCCTGGTCCCATCTTTGGTGACCGCGGGGCGCACACGAAATGCGGCGCTCGCCGCGCTTGCCGTCTTTTCGCGGTCAGCCCTGGCTGCAAAGACTGCCTGGGTGGCCTCAGTCGGGTCGAGCACCACCTCGCCCGTCGCCGCATCAACAAGGGCCTCCCGGCCGGCCATGGCGTCGGCGGCGCCGTCGAGCCACACGACCATCGGCACGCCGCGCGCCCGCGCCAGCATGGCGACATGGCTGGTCGGACTGCCCTGCGTCAGTAGGATCGCGCCCCCCTGCGCCCAGTCGATTGCGAGAAAGCGTGAGATCGGGAGGTCGGCCGCCACAACCACGGAACCGTCGGGAATGACGGCGCTGGCGGCTCCCGGCTCCAGATGGCCGAGCACCCGGTCGCGGATATCTTCGAGATCGGCCGTGCGGGCCGAGAAATGATGGTCCCCGGCGTCACGGTAGCCGGCGATTTCGACCTCCATCGCTGCCTCCCAGGCGGCGGCGGCGGACTCTCCCGCTCCAACCCTTTCCCGCGCCGGGCGGACCAGTTCCTCATCGGACAGCATCGCGACTTGAAAGCCGAGCATATCGGCGGCCTCGCCAGTCGCCTTTCCTGCCAGAGCCTCGACTTCGGCCAGCGCTTGCGACAGCGCTCGTTGAAGCGCCAGGGCCTCCTCGGCTTGAGTGCCGGCGGCCTTGCGCCGCGGCCGCCTGGCCCCATCCAGGACGGCCACCACGCCTTTCGCCACTCCCGGCGCCGCGCTGCGGCCAAACAGGCGAAGCTCAGCCATGTGTCAGATCTGCCGGCTGATTGGTTTGGTCGCCGAAGCCGCCGCGAACCAGGGCCATCAGCGCATCGGCCGCCGCCCCCGCGCCCGGGCCGGACGTACGCACGTGCAAAACGGCGCCGCGCGACGCCTTCACCCGCATGACCTTCACCGGACTCTTTGCGTCCACCCATGGCCCGTCAGCCGACAGCGCGATTTCGACGCGGCATTCGAACGTCTTGGCGAGCTGCGTCAGCTTGACCGACGGCCGCGCATGCAATCCAACCGCATTGACGAGTTCCGCACGGTCGGTCGCTTGCTCGGTCGCGGTGTGGTCTTTCATCGCCGGGTCCTTCATTGTGGAGAAAGTTCCTCGGCCGTACGCCGGACGGTCTCCAGCGGCGAACCGCCGGACGCCTCGGTAGCCGCCATCACAGCGCCCTCGACGATCGGCGCGTTGCAAACCACCACCCGGCCGCGCCGCTCCGCATCGAGCATTTCCACCGCCATTTCGCTATTCGTCTCGGCGCCGCCCAGATCCACCAGAATGGCGACGCCTGCCTCTGACCACGCGCAATCGATCGCTTCCCGGATCGAAGCCACCGCTGTTCCAAGGCCACCGCCCGGATCGCCGCCGGTGTAGGCTAAATTGACGCTGTCACCCACCATTTGGCGCACCATGTCGGCAGCTCCCTCGGCAATCTTGGGTGAGTGCGACACGATAACGATCCCGACATTAGCCAATGCTTAGCCCTCCAATGCCCGGCACACCGACGCGACGATCAAGGCCGACGAGCGGGCGCCGGGGTCCATATGCCCGATTGAGCGCTCCCCTAGGAACGACGCGCGGCCGCGAGTGGCCAACATGGGGATTGTGGCGTCCGCGGCGTTGGCGGCCACTATCGGCAGTCGGGCGGACAGGCCGGCGCCGCCTTCCGCGAGGGCCATCTGCACCGGCGCCAAAACGTCAAGCATGGTCTTCTGCCCGGGCTGCGACTTGCCGCGCGACTTGACCGCCTCTACGGCGCTGGCAAATGCAGCAGAAAGATTGGAGGCATCTGGGGCGATCTCCTTGCTGAGCGCCAGGAACAGCGTCCCGAAAAGCGGTCCCGAGGCGCCGCCCACCTTCATCACGAGCTGCGTGCCGATTGCTTTGAGCGCATCTGGCAGCGGTTTCTGCGCCGTCGCTCCGGCGTCGGCCCGCACGGCCTCGAAACCGCGCTTCATATTGATGCCATGATCGCCGTCGCCGACCGCCTGATCGAGTTCGGTGAGTTCGTCCGCATGGGCGATCACCTCGTCGGCCACGGTCAGAATCAGTCGGCGGAGAAGCGCCGGCGTCATATCCGCACCCTTTCGCCCGCGACGTCGAAGAACAGCGGATCGGTCAGCGCGATCGCCACTTCGTCGCCTGGTTCCAGCCCGGAGTCGGGGTCGGCAAGGGTGACGAAATCATGTTCGCCAAGTTTGACGTGCAAATGGTCCTGATCGCCGAGGTGCTCGACCCAGGTCACCCGGCCGGAGGCCCGCTTGCCGTTGGCCTTGCGGATGTGCGCGTGCTCGGTGCGCACCCCGACCGTCGCTGCGCTATCCGGCATCGCAATCTCAGGGAACACGGAGCGGGGCGCCAGGTTGATCGGCGGGCTGCCCAAACGTGCGGCGACATAGATATTCGAGGGATCTTCGTAAACTTGCCGTGGCGTGCCGACCTGCACCAACCGGCCGTTTTCGATGACGCCGACCCGGCTGCCCAGGGTCATCGCCTCCGTCTGGTCGTGGGTGACATAAAGGATCGTCGCGCCGAGTTCGCTTTGAATGCGCTTCAACTCGATGCGCAATTCGGCGCGCAGCTTTGCGTCCAATGACGATAGCGGCTCGTCCATAAGGTAGATGGACGGCGAGCGGACCAACGCGCGGCCAATGGCCACGCGCTGCATTTGTCCGCCGGACAGTTTCGTGACCCGCTGATCCAGCTTGTCGGAGATGCGCAGCAGCGTCGCGACTTCGTTCACCTTCTGGCGAATCGTCGGCTCCGGAGTTGGCCTCGCAGCCGAGCGCAGCGGAAAGGCCAAATTGTCGAACACCGACAGATGCGGATAGAGCGAATATTGCTGGAACACGAAGGCGACGTCGCGTTGTGCCGGCGAGTCGCGTGTGACATCCCGTCCGGCGATGCGGATTCGTCCCGCATCCGGCCGCTCGAGGCCCGCGACCAAGCGCAACGTGGTGGTCTTGCCGGCCCCGGTCGGCCCAAGCAATACGACGAACGCGCCATTCTCGATGGTCAGCGAAAGATCGGACACCACATGCGTCGCGCCGAAGCGTTTCGACACCCCGTCGAGCGCGACCTCAGACATCGGCGTGTTCCATCGCTGGTGTGTGATCATGAAGCGCGGTGCGAATGGCGTGGCCGGCGCCGCCGTCGAACAGCGAGATGCGGTCGGACCGGAATTCGAGCCCGACCGAATCCCCGATGGAGACTTTGACATTGGCGGCGATTCGCGCTTTGGCCAGACCATGTGCGGTCGTTATCGTGACGATCTGAGTGGTGCCGAGATATTCCGTCCCGAAAACTTCGCCCCGCAGCCGGGCGCCGTCGCTCAGGCGCACGTGTTCGGGGCGCACCCCAAGGATCAGGTCACGCCTTGTCAGGGCCTCGCGCGGGGCCGGAATGCTGATCTCCGCTTGGCCGACGCGAACGCTGCCCCGGCCCGGCTCCAGCGAGTCGTTGAATCTCAGCAGGTTCATAGGCGGCGAGCCGATGAAGTCGGCCACGAAAACGGAGGCCGGTCGGTCATAGACTTCCCGGGGCGTGCCCAACTGTTCGATCACGCCATGGCTCATGACCGCGATTTTGTCGCCGAGCGACATCGCCTCGGTCTGGTCGTGCGTCACATAGACGGTCGTTGCTTTCAGCCGGTCGTGCAACCCGCGCAATTCGCCGCACATGACAGCGCGCAACTCCGAATCAAGCGCGCCGAGCGGTTCGTCCATCATGAACGCCATGGGCCGGCGCACGATGGCGCGCCCGAGCGCGACGCGCTGACGGTCGCCGCCGGACAGGCCGGACACTGGGCGGTCGAGCAGTTCGGTGATGCGCAGGATGCGAGCGGCTTCCTCGACCCGCGTCTTGACGTCGGCGCGCTTCATCCCCATCGAAACGAGCGGAAAGGCGATGTTTCGCCGCACGTTCATGTGCGGGTAAAGCGCGAAGAGCTGGAAGACGAAGGCGATGTCGCGCTCCGAAGCGCGCTTGAACGTTACGTCCTTGCCGTCAAGCAGAATGCGGCCGTCTGTGGGCAGCTCAAGGCCGGCGATCATGCGCAGCGTCGTCGTCTTGCCGCATCCGGACGGTCCCAACATCACGAAAAACGACCGATCTTCGATCACGAAGCTCGAATTTTGCACGGCGACGAAGCCTTGGAATTCCTTATGCAGCCGCTCGACGCGAATCTCCGCCATGACGACGCCTCACTGCGGAAAGTGGCTGACGACGACGAACCCGAGCGTGCCGCCGAGGATCGTGACGAACGAGTACGTGTAGAGATCGAGCGAGAAGGGCTGTGTCAGCATCAGAATGCCAAGGCCAATGACGCTCATCGCCCCGTTCTCCCAGGGCCCCCGCCGGAACCAGCGCGTCGATCCCATCGGCTTCATGCTCGGCCGCTCGTTCATTTGCGCACCGCCCCGAACGTGATCCCGCGCAACAGGTGCTTCCTCAGAGCGATTGTGAAAATGACGATCGGCAACAGAAACAGCGTCGTGCCGGCTGCGACCGCCGGCCAGTTCTGGCCTCCTTCGCCGATGATGAACGGGATGAAGGGCGGCATGGTTTGCGCGTCCGAGCTCGTCAACAGGAGATTGAACGCATATTCGTTCCAGGAGAAAATCAGGCAGAAGATCGCGGTCGCCGCGATTCCAGTCATCGCCTGTGGCAGCACTACCTTCCGAAAGGCCTGCAGCCGCGTGTAGCCGTCGACCAGGGCGGCCTCTTCGTACTCCCGCGGGATCTCGTCGATGAAACCCTTGAGCAGCCAGACCGCCAGCGACACGTTCACCGCTGTGTAGAGCAGGATCATGCCAATTCGCGTGTCGTAGAGGCCAAGCCAGCGATACATCATGTAAATTGGGACCGCGACCGCGATCGGCGGCATCATGCGCGTCGACAGGATGAAAAAAAGCAGGTCGTCGGCCAACGGCACGCGAAAGCGCGAAAACGCGTAAGCCGCCAGAGTGCCGAGGAAAGTCGCGAGAATCGTCGAGCCGAAGCCGATGATCAGCGAATTGAGGAAGCGCTCGACGACCCGCGACGGACCGGCGATCACCATGTCGCGGTCGCGGGCGATCTTCTCGTACCATGTCTGGGGCGGCGGCAGCTTGGCGATGAAATCGTGCGACTGATGCGTTTGCACCGTGAACAGATCGACGAATCCCTCGAGCGTCGGCCTGAACAGCACCTTTGGGGGATAAGCGATCGCGTCCGCCTGCGACTTGAAGGCGGTCGCCCCGATCCAAGCCAGCGGCAGAATTGCGACCACCGCGTAAAGGACGACAACCACCGCGGCGAGCCGCCGCGCGAGCGGAGAGGGCTCGGAGAATTGGCGCGGCGACGGAACGACGCTCATTGCTGCTTCACCCAGTTGAGCGCCCTCACGTAGACGTTCGCGGCGCCGAATAACGTGACGAAGAGGATCACGGCGAGGGCCGAGGCATAGCCGGTCTCCCATTTTTCGAACGCGGCGCGCTTCAGCGTGATCGAGACCAGTTCGGTGGTCGATCCCGGTCCGCCGGACGTGAGGAGATTGACCATGTCGAACATTACGAACGACTGGATCGCCTGGAAAAGCACGGCAAGCATCAGGAAGGGGAGGACCATTGGCAGAGTGATCGACCAGAATTGCCTCAGGGGCGACGCGCGATCCACCTCGGCCGCCTCGTAGATGTAGTCGGGAATGGAGCGCAGCCCGGCCAGGCAAATCAGCATTACGTAGGGCGTCCACATCCAGGTGTTGACCAGCACGATCGTCCAGGGCGCCAAGGCGACGCTTCCGATCATTGTGAACGAACTCGGCGCAATGCCGGTGAAAAACCCGATCAAGTAGTTGAACGGCCCGATCTGCGGCTGGAACAGCAAGGTCCAGAAGTTGCCCACGACCGCCGGGGACAACATCATCGGCAGCAGGATGACGGTCGTCCAGAAGCTATGGCCGCGGAACTTTTGGTTGATGAGCAACGCGAGACCCAGGCCGATCAGAACTTGCAGCACAATCGTCCAGAACACGAAATGCGCGGTGATCTGGAAGTTCGCCCAGATGTCCTCGTCGGTGAGAATGTCGACGTAGTTATCAACGCCGATGTAGCGGGCTTGGGCCGGTAGGTTGGCCATGAAGCCGGTGAACGAGAGCCGAATCGCCCAGATCAACGGAAATATGTTGATTGCGAGCAGCAGTGCCATTGTTGGGAGGATGAAGAGCCAGGCGATCGACCGGTCCGACAGGCCGCGCACGCGTCTGGCGATCGGCGCGGCCGTTCGCATGGCCATGCTGTCGATCAGCGTTGGGGTGACGTTCGTTCCGTTCATTCGTCCGCTCGGGCGTCATCAGGTCTCCCCCGGCCGCTCGGCGCCGAGGGAGAGATTGGGCTTTCGACGAGGGGAGCCGCGCGCCCGATTACGACGGATCTTTGCCTTCCTGTTTGAAGACTTTCTTCCAGTCCTTGACCAGCGCGTCGAGCGCCTGTTGGGATGTGCCTTTGTTAGCGACAATGTAGTCATGGACCCGATTCTGCATGTCGAGCAAAAGCGGGACATACAGGGGTTCCGCCCAAAAGTCCTTCACGATTCCCATCGTTTCGACGAACGAAGGAGCGTAGGGTGCGCTCTTCTTATAGGCGTCCGACAGCAGAACAGCCTTGGAGGCCGAGGCGCCGCCAAGATCTGTCCACTTCTGTTGAACCTCGGGTTGCGCGAACCACTTCACGTACAGCAGCGAATCGTCGACATCTTTCGAAGCCGCGACGACCGAAAGGCCCTGGCCGCCGAGTTGGCTGAACTGGCCGGCCGGACCCGCGGGATTCATGAAGAAGCCGATCTTGTCTCCGCCGACGTTCGGGTCCTTGGCAAGGCCCGGGAAGAACGCGTACCAGTTCATCTGCATCGCCACCTCGCCGGATTTGAAGGCGTCAAGACCTTCCTGCATGTACGCGTTCGTCAGGCCCGGCGGCTGGCAGCAGGTGAACAACTCCTTGTAGACATCCATGCCCTTGGCGGCGCCGGCGGAGTTGACGATACCTGTCATGTGGTAGGGCTTGTTCGGGTCCATGTAGTCGAAGCCGTAGTTGTACATCGCGTTGGTGACGCCCATCGTGATGCCTTCCGAGCCTCGCTCGGTGAAAATATACGACCCGTACACCTTCTTCCCGTCGATTTCCTTGCCCGTGAAGAATTTCGAGACTTCAATCAACTCGTCCCAGGTCTTGGGGGGCTTGAGTTCGCGATTATACTTCGCCTTGAACTCGGCCCGGAGCTCCGGCTTGGCGAACCAGTCTTTGCGATACGTCCAGCCGACCGCGTCGGCCATCGCGGGCAACCCCCAGTAGTTCGGAGTGTTCTTGGGCCACTCCGCATATCCGACGACGGTCGCGGGCAAGAACGTGTCCATTGAGATCTTGTTCTTGTCGAAGAAATCGTTGAGCTTCACGTACCACTTGTTCTCCGCCGCGCCTCCGATCCATTGGCTGTCGCCGATGATCAGGTCGCATTCGCTGCTGTGCGAGTTGAGCAGGTTGATGAAGTGGTCCGCGTAGCTCGTCCAGGGGACGAACTCGTGCTTCATTTCGATGCCGGTGAGCTTGGTGAAATCCTTGTCAAGTTCGACCAGCGCATTCGCCGGGTCCCACGCGGCCCAGCACATCGTGAGCGACTTGCCTTGAGCCTGCGCCGAGGACGCAGTTCCTAGAATTAGCGCCAACGTCCCTGCGACGCCCAGCAGGGATAGAGTCGTCCTACTCATCCTCATCGTTCGCTCCTCCTCTTTTGGCCAGACACTGCCGGCCGCCACTAAACCCTCGCGTTGGCCGCGATCTGTAAAGCGCTTCGTCGTTTGTTTAGTAACTCACGGCTTACTAAGTATGTCAACTGAATTTTTTCGCTACCGCTTGAGCGCGCGATGATCGCCAATGATACGGAATTCGGCTGAAAAATTCGGTGCGGGATTCCCGGAGGGGCTTGAGCGGATAGCGTTGGCTGTCATGATTCGGAGGGGATCATGACAGGAGCGGTTGTTCATCTATCGACGGCCGAACTTGAGGCTCGGTTTCGGGCGGCCGAGACGGTTGTCGAGCGGACGCATTTTCAGGTGATCTGGCTTCTCGCGAAGGGCCGCACGGTCGGGGAGACGGCGGAGGTCACGGCGATTTCCGAGCGCTGGGTGAGCAAGCTGGCCGAGCGTATGCGCGCCATGGCGCAGGCGCGCTTGGCGATCTGCAGCGCGGCAACCGCGGCGCCCGGACGCTTCTGTCGAACGACGACCTCGAGGCCTTGCGCGAGCGTCCGCGCAGCCCACCGGATGACGGGGGCCAGTGGAGCGGGCCGAAGGTCGCGCGCTAGATCGCGGCTCGTCTTGGACTTGAGCATGTGCATGCGACGCACGGGTGGGAAACCTTGAAGAAGCTGCGCTGGTCAAACCGTGGGCGGCGACCGCCGAAGAGTAGGCGGCTTTTAAAAAACGGGCTCGGGTCGGCGGCCCGCCTGTGGCGGTGGAAACGAGTTGCGCTATCGTGAACCGGAGGGGAGCGGCCGGAAAGTTTTTGGTGGACCAGACCCCGTAAAAAAACGTGGCCCATGGGCTGTTGCGGACTTGCGAGTGGTGACGTCTTCAGGCGATCCCGATTAGGAAATTGATGTTTCTCCGTGGCCCAGCCCTCTTTGGCTTCCTCAGGCAGGAGGGTTCACGGCATGTCTCAAACGAAGCGGTCCCGCAAGTCGCGGGGTCTATCCCCGGTTCATCCGGCGGCGGCCGCGATCGATATCGGCGCCGCCATGCATGTCGCGGCTGTCGGCCCGGATCGCGACAAGGAACCGGTCCGAACGTTCCAGACCTTCACCGATGACCTTCACCGGCTGTCCGACTGGTTCGCCCAGTGCGGCATCAGGACGGTCGTGATGGAATTGACCGGAGTTTACTGGATCCCGGTCTTCGAAATCCTGGAACAGCGCGGGTTCGAGGTGATGGTGGTCAACGCGCGGGACGCGAAGCATGTGCCTGGGCGGAAGACCGACGTCAGCGACGCGCAATGGCTGCAACGCCTGCACGAATACGGACTGCTGCGCGCCAGCTTCCGGCCCCAGGCTGAAATTGCCGGGCTGCGCACCTACCTCCGGCAGAGGGAGCGGCTGCTCGATTACGCGGCGGCGCATATTCAGCACATGCAGAAGGCGCTGATGCAGATGAACCTTCAGCTGCACCATGTCGTGTCCGATATCACCGGCGTAACTGGCATGACCATCATCAGGGCGATGGTGGCCGGTGAGCGCGATCCGAATGTTCTGGCCTCCCATCGTGATCGGCGGTGTCATGCGTCGGTGGAGATGGTTTGTCAGGCGCTGGTTGGCAACTACCGTGAGGAGCACATCTTCGCCCTGACCCAGGCGCTGGAACTGTACGAAGTTTATCAGACCAAGGTGACGGCCTGCGACGAGCAGATCGAAGCGATCCTGAAGCGGCTGAAGAAGAACGCTCCACCACCCGCGAGCAAGCTTCTGCCCGTCAGGCAAAGGACACACCAGCCCAATGCGCCGGCCTTCGACGCTCGCGGCGCGCTCCATGCGATCCTCGGCGTGGACCTGACCCAGATCAATGGCCTGGGGCCGTATCTGGCGCTGAAGCTGGTCGGAGAGTGTGGGACCAACCTGGCGGCCTGGCCGACAGCGAAGCACTTCACGTCATGGCTGGCGCTCGCGCCGCACAACAAGATTTCCGGAGGCAAGGTGCTGTCGTCGAAAACGCGACGCACCAGCAATCGGGCCGCGTCGTTGTTGCGCCTTGCCGCCGGCACGGTGGGGCGAACCGACACTGCGCTGGGCGCGTTCTACCGCCGGTTATCGGCGCGGGTGGGCAAGGCGAAGGCGATCACCGCCACCGCGCGCAAGATCGCGGTTCTGTTCTACAACACGCTTCGGCACGGCATGGCCTACGCCGATCCCGGCGCCACATACTACGAAGATCGCTACAAACAGCGTGTTTTGAAAAATCTTCAACGTCGCGCGAAGTCGCTGGGATTTGTCCTGCGTGAGGCGGGGCTCGATACCGCCCGGGCGGATGTTTCTTAGGAAAGCTCTCGGAAGTCGCCGCCGAAGAAGCGCGGGAGCATCCGGGCCAACCCGTCGAGGTCTGGGCAACCGACGAGTATCGCCTCGGCCTGAAGCCGGTGCGCCGCCGCGTCTGGGCGCCCATCGGCGAGCGGCCTCTGGCGCTCGGTCATCATCGCTACGAATGGCTCTATGTCACCGCTTTCGTCCAGCCGACGGGCGGCGAAACGGTCTGGTGTCTGTCCGACGGCGTCAGCAAGCCGTTCTTCGAAAGGCTGCTGGCCAACTTCGCCGAGACCGGGGGTGGGAAAACAGCGCCGCATCATTCTCGTCCTCGACAACGCCGGATGGCATGGCGAAGCAGGGCTCGCGGTTCCTGCGGGCGTGCGGCTGGTCTTTCTGCCGCCCTACATTCCGGAGCTTCAGCCCGCCGAACCTCTTTGGCCGCTCGTCGACGAACCGATCGCCAACCGTTGCTTCGAAACGCTCGCCGACGTCGACGCCGTTCTCGCCGACCGATGCCGGCAACACATCATCGATCAACCGCAGGTCGCCGAAAAGGCAAACTTCGCCTCGCGGCCAAAACCCACTCAACCGAAGGGATCAGACGAATCCCGCATGACAACGCCCTTTCGGAAGAAGCGCTTCGCCGCCTATCGCTGCAAGTGCTTGTACACGGTCGTGCGCGACAGACCCAAGCGTCGCGCAGTCTCCGCAACATTGCCGGCGCTCAACCGGTGTGCCGCCTCGATCTCCTCGCAGAATCGGCGGTCGAGTGGAGAGGCGCGGCATGACGGGCAGGCGCGCTCTGCCTGGGCTGAAGCGTCCTCCTCAAACAACTCCTCATCGATGAACGCCATCCCGCGGTGCAGCAGGGCTCTCTGCAACGCATAGCGCAACTCGCGGATGTTGCCGGGCCAGGGGCGAGCAGCCAGTTTGGCGACGGCGGCGTCGGTGATGGCGGCCTGAGGCGCGAGATCGGCGACAAGACGGCGAACGATCTCCGCGAAATGGAGGCAGCTCGATCGGGAAGCCGTCGAGACGATGCATAAGATCCGCCCGGAACTGCCGCGCTGCGACGAGATCAGCCAAAGGACGGTTCGTCGCCGATACGATCTGCACGTCGATGCGCGCGCTCGCGCGCCCTCCGACGGCGCGGATCTCTCCGTCGTCCATAAAGCGGAGAAGCCGTCTGGGCGGCTGGGGGAATGTCCGAAACCTCGTCGAGAAACAGGGTGCCGCCGTCGGCTTCGCGCGCAAGGCCGGGCGCGCCTTCGCTACGTGCATTAGTGAAGGCGCCGCGTTCGTGCCCGAACAGCTCTGCTACGAACAGCCCTTCGGGCACCGCCCCGCAATTGACTGCGACAAACGGGCCGCGCCGGCCGGACGTCTCATGGACATGCCGCGCCATACGCTCCTTGCCGACGCCCGTCTCGCCCGAGATATGCACCGGCATGCGCAAGGCGAGGGCCGCCCCGAGATCGCTGAGGCTCGCCGCGACGCGCGGATCGTCGCAGACGAATTTCGCCTGCGGCCGCTCGATCGTGACGGACTTCTGAGCGCGTGTCGGCCGGGGCGCGGGCTCGCGTCCGATCTGCCGGCAGGCCATGAAGACGCCGCTGCCAGCGCGGTCCCGAATCCGCACGGTTCCTCCCCGCAGCATTTCCGACAGCGTCTCGCCGATCCGGCGGTCGAACAGCGCCGCGAAATTCACGCCGCTCCTCGCCGGAAGGCCCGCGAGCAGAGCCGCGCCGGCCCGGTTCATCGAAACGATCTCGCCGTCGCCCGACGTCGCCAGAAGGCCGGCGGACAGCGTGTCGAGGAATTCCTGCCGGGGATGAAAGGCGAGGATGAAACTCTCTCTGCGATCCTGAAAGATGAGACTGTTCTCGATCTGCACGGCGGCCATCCGCACGAGCGCATGCGTGTGCTGCTGGCGCGCCTCGTTGGCGCAGGAGGCGTCGATGAGGCCGACCAGAGCGCCGCGCGGATCGACGATCGGGGCGGCCATGCAGCTCAGCGCGCCATGAGAGGCGTAGAAATGCTCGCGGCCGTAGACCGCGGCAGGCGCTCCGGTCGCTGCGGCGAGGCCGAGCGCGTTGGTGCCGCGCGCCCGCTCGTTCCACACGCTGCCTGGAATGATTTTTCGACCGGGCTCGCTGTCGGCGAAGATTTGGTCGCTGAGCGTGTCGAGCACGACGCCAGTCGCGTCCGCAAAGGCGATCATGAAATTCGAGCCGGCGATCTGAGCGTGCAGCGCCTGCATCTCGGCCAAAGCAAGACTGCGCAGCGCGCCAAGATCGGCGCGCTTGCGCGCGACCTCCGCAAAGGGGGTTACGACGTCCGATGAAGCGGTGTTCGGGTCCAGACCGAAGTCGAGACAGCGCAGCCAGCTTTCGGCGATCGGCGAAGGAAGCGCGGCTTCGGGAATGCGCTGACCGCGTTCGAGAGCGAAGCGCGCGCGATCCAGTGGGCTCAATGGTTGCATAGCGGTGACCTGGGCTTGCTGACAGGATGCCCCAGCGTCCAGTTTCTGGACATGTCCCCGAGCCTGGCGTTCAAGATCTTGACGCTGCAGATTCGGCCGCGCCTTGAATTCATTGGAGGTCTTGCGCGGCGCCGAGCTTGCGGAACGATGGGCGGCACAGAAGCCGATAAACGCCCGCTTAAGGAGGATCGCCCGTGAAGGCCCAAGTTTTGAGAAAATACGACGACCCTTTGACGGCGAAGCAATGGGTCGGCGAGGAGACGGTCCTCGATCCGAAGATCGGGAAATCGACAGACGTCATCGTCCGCATCGGCGGCGCCGGCGTGTGCCGCACCGATCTTCACATCATCGAGGGTGTGTGGCGTCCGTTCACCGACCCGACCGGCGAGACACTCCTGCCGCTCATCATGGGCCACGAGAACGCGGGCTGGGTCGAGGCGGTCGGCAAGGAGGTCGAGGGAATCAAGGTTGGCGATCCGGTGATCGTGCATCCCAAGGTGACCGGTGGGACCTGCCTCGCATGCCGCCGCGGCTTCGACATGCACGGACCGGGCAAGTTTCCGGGGCTCGACTCGAACGGCGGCTACGCCGAATATCTCTGCACCTCTGAGCGCAACATCGTCCCCCTGCCGAAGACGCTCGCGCCGAAGGAGGTCGCCCCTTACTCCGACGCTGGGCTCACGGCGTATCGGGCGGTGAAAAAAGCGGCGCGGCAACTGAACCCCGGCGAGACATGCGTTATGATCGGCGCCGGCGGACTGGGCACATCGGCATCCAGTGCCTGCGCGCCATGTCCGCCGCCGATATCATCGTTGTCGACAAGTCGGACGCTTCCCTCGAGCTCGCCAAGAAGCTGGGCGCGCACAAGCTCGTGAAGGCCGACGGCAACGAAGTGGAAGCGGTGCTCGAGATGACCGACGGCCAAGGGGCCGAGGCCGTCATCGACTTCGTCGGCGAGAAAGGCACGACGGCCAAGGGCCTGAAGATGACGCGCCCGATGGGCAGTTATCACGTGGTCGGCTACGGCGAAGACATCCGCATCCCAACCGTGGACATGGTCATCACGGAGCGCAACATCATCGGCAATCTCGTGGGCACGTGGGCCGAACTCGTGGAGCTGATGGCGCTCGCCGACCGCGGGCTGATCGAACTCACCACAAAGGAGTACAAGCTCTCCGCTGCGAACGACGCCCTGCACGACCTGCACAATGGCAAGATCCACGGCCGCGCCGTGCTTGTGCCCTGAGCGGCGCCGGATCGCCATCAAACCGCCGCCGCGCCGCGCGCGCAGCGGCGCAGTCGCGCTCATCCCCGAGCTCCGGCGCTCGGCGGGAGGCGGCGCGGCGCCTGCGTTCGAGGACTGCCCATGTGTAAACTCCTGGCGAACAGGAACGCCGACGACTTTCGCCCCGTGAGCCGATCGATCCGCCTCGCCGGCCATTCGACGAGCCTTCGGCTCGAAGGCTCGTTCTGGCGCGCCCTCGACGATCTCGCGAAAGGCGAAGGCGTGTCGATGGCCAAACTCATCGAGATCCTTCATGCGGAAGCCTCCGAGCTGCTGCATGACGCAGACGACGCCGGCCTCAATCTTGCGTCGGTCCTGCGGACCGCGTGTCTTCTCGCCGATCGCTCCTGAGCGAAACGAGGGCGCGCCTCTATCCCGCCGACCGCTTCGCTGGGCCGGCCCCAAGCTTGTTCTCGGCCAGCCAGCGAGCTGCGAGAACCAGCGCGCCCATCGCGAATTCCTTGCCATGGGCCGCGGTCATCTCGTCCGCGATTTTGCCGAGCTCTTCAAAGAATTTGTCCTTGCTCTGCTGTTCGTCCGTGATCGGCGCGGCGTCCGGCGGCATGTTCGTTTCCTCTCTGTCGTCATGATTTGAAAAGCGCGTCCGGCAACGTGACAAGCGACACGGCGCCGGAATCCGCGATCGCAAGCATCTTCCCATCGGACGACCAGACGAGGGCGGTCGGCGTTGGCCCCGCGATCTTGAGCGCCAGTTCGTCCCGCGCGCCGGGTTGCGCGATCACGATCTGCCCGTTCCCATAAGCCGCCGCGACAAGCTTGCGCGCCGGATGGGCCGCGACGAGCTCGACAGCCATGAGACCCGTGCGCCCGGTTTCGAGCGCGCCCGAGCGATCGCCGTCAAAAGGCGGATGATCGAGATCCCAAGCCGCGATCCGGAACGCGCCGGAAGCAACGACCGCGTTTGCGGGCGCGCTCCAGGCGATCGAGCGCGACGGCGTCGGAAATCCGCCGACAAATCCGAAGCGCTGTGAGCGAAGCTCGATGAGAGCAAACCCTCCGACCTCCCCGGCCGCCGCGAGAAACGCGCTGTCGGGACGCCAAAAGAGTCCGCGGAGAGGAGCAGGACTTTCGAACCGCCTCGCGACGTCTGCGGGCGACGCGGCCGGCGCCAGCTCGAGCGTCTCACTGCATCCAAACGCGATCGTCTTGCCATCCGGCGAAAGCGCGGCCGTGCGAACGCCGCCTGGCGCCTTCGCCCGGACCGGGTTCCGAGCGTCGGGCCTCAACTCGATTCCCTCGGCTGTGACGACCGCCGTCGTTGCTGTCGCGTCGCACCGGTCGATCGCCAAGAGCGGGCCTTCCGCCGCCTTCGCCAGGGCAGCCATCTCGCCGCTCGGGCTTAACCGCCATAGGCTGGCGTCCGGATAGGCGATCAGGATTGCGTCGTCTGGGCCGCGCGCGGCTTGAGGCGACCCCGACGCGACGGCGGAGACGATCTGAGCGGGGCGCAGCGCGACGCGCCGGGGCGCAATCGTCCGCCGCCCCGAATCGTCAATTGCGATCCGGCTTTCCGGCGGCTCCGGATCGGCGCAGTCTATGAGCGCGACGGCGCCGTCGGCCAGCGCAGCCGCGAGCCGCGTCCGGGATGTGTTGAAGCACAGCCCGACGACGGGCGCACGAACGGCCCATCGCCGCGAGGAGGTCGAACAGCGGGAAGGCGTCCGGCGCCTGACAATTCATTTCGCTCCTCCTCTGCGCGGCGCGCTCATCGTCCCGCAGACGCCTCGATCTCGCGATCCGTCTCGGCGAGGCTCAGCTCGGCGTCGGCGATCTCGGCTTCGCACTGCTCCATGCCGCGGTCGGCGTCCGCGATGCGACGCCTCGCTTCGAGCAATTCTTGCGCCACTTCCTCCGCCTCCGCCGCCCAAGCCGAGCTCGCAGCGCATGGCGTCCATTTCGGCCCCGGCGCGCCGCTGCTGCAGTCTTTGCATGACGGATGACGCCTGGGAGAGCTGCATGACCAGCTGCAGCCGGCGGGCGAGCAGGTCGGCGAGCGATCGGTCGGGCGCGGTCATTGCACGTCTCCGGCGTTAGGCGGCCAAGGAACACCACGGAGCAAAGACGATGATCGACGAGATGGGCGCAACCTTCCTCGACGCGCTCGCGAAAGCCGCAACGGAACGCCTCGGGCAAGACCACCCTTGCGCGTCCGCCGCGCGTCTTGCGGCCTCGTCGCCCGAGCCTGACGCGGCTGCGGCTTTGCGCGCGCGCTTCGAGACGCTACCTCCCGAAGACGTTTCCGCCATTCTCGCTCAAGTCCACAGGGCGCTGCGCGAGGATGCGCGCGCCATTCTCGCTTCGGGCCCGGCGGAATCAGCCACTGAGCCGCGATCATCGCGGTTCCCGCGACGTTGCGCCCGGCGCGAGATAGGCGTCGAGCTCAGCCCGCAACGCCGGCGCCTGGCGCTGGAACTGCGCTTCGGCTGCGGCCACGTGAGCCTTCACGCGATCCCATACGTCGACCCGCAGAAGGCCGCTCGAATCGTCCGTGAGTTTTTCGATCTCCGCGATGCCGAATTGATGCGCCAGCTCGACGCCCGAGACCACAAAGTCGCGCAGCGTCAGCGCATGCGTCTCCGCGAAAGCCGCCAGCATCGCATGCGTTTCAGGCGTTGCGCCGGTCCTCGCCAGCTCCGCGAGGATGAAGCGCTGGAAATGTTCGAAGAGGCGGCTCCGGCTTTCGCTGAGCAGGCGCAGCGCGAACACAGCGTCGCGCGGCATCAGCGCGAAGAGCGCGTCCGCGACGTCGTCGCGGCGCTCGGCCGGCCCTGGCGCTCCGGGGAGTTCACCGGCACTCCCGTCCTCCCGAGGGATGTCTCTGGGTTCCTCTCGCGTTGATCGACGCGAACTCAGGCAATGTTGTGTCAAAGCAACCTCCCCTGCGCTTTGTCGGCGCGTCAGGTGTAACGTCTCGCCGCAGCGTCAAACTTACAGCTGCAAATAATCGTTACAGTCGTAACCCGAGGCGCTACGGCGGCGCGAGAATTTGTCAAACAAATGCTTGGCACGGCCCTTGCTGCTTACCCTGGTCACAACAAATGCGGGCGCTTGCGCGTCGCAGGAAGAACGAAGGATCAGGAAGGACGTCTAAGGGTCGCTTCGACCGTCAAGGACTCCCTCTCCGATACCTTTGCCGAGTTCGACATGCGCATGAGCTGGCGCCGAGGCTTAGGCGCTCCGGCCCGGCGATCAGGAAATCCCGACCGCGGCGCCTCACGAGCCGCGCGGACAAGGAGATCGAAATGTCCACCCTTACTCTTAACAAGATAACATCGCAGCGCGGCATATCGGTCGGCGAAGCGACGAAGAAGATCGCCGACCTTGGATGGAACCCGAGCTACGTCCAGGAGGCGATGACCTTCCCGACGGACTACAAGATCACCAAGGCGCCGCGCGACCCGATGAAGCAGGTCCTGCGCTCCTATTTCCCGATGCAGGAAGAGAAGGACAACCGTGTCTACGGCGCGCTCGATGCGGCGCTGCGCGGCGACATGTTCCGCAATGTCGAGCCGCGCTGGGTCGAGTGGATGAAGCTTTTCCTTGCGATCATACCGTTCCCCGAGATCTCGGCGGCGCGGTCGATGGCGATGGTGGCCCGTCTTGCGCCCGGCGAGGATCTCCGCACCGGCTTCACCATGCAGATGGTCGACGTGTTCCGCCACTCCACGATTCAGATGAATCTGAAGAAGTGGTACATGGAGAACTACATCGACCCGGCCGGCTTCGACATCACTGAGGAAGCCTTCGGCAAGTGCTACGCGACCACGATCGGGCGCCAGTTCGGCGAGGGATTCATCACCGGCGACACGATGACCTCCGCCTGCATGTATCTGACGGTCGTGGCCGAGACGGCGTTCACCAACACGCTCTTCGTCGCCATGCCGTCGGAGGCCGCCCGCAACGGCGACTACGCTCTGCCGACGGTGTTCCTCTCGGTCCAGTCGGACGAGAGCCGTCATGTCGGTAACGGCCACTCGCTGCTGATGGCCGCGCTCAAGGAGCCGGAGAACCATCTCCTGCTCGAGCGCGACCTGCGCTACGCCTTCTGGCAGAACCATGCCATCGTCGACGCGGCGATCGGCACGTTCATCGAATACGCGCACCACCAACCGCGACAAAGACAAGGAGTTCTACGCGGAGATGTGGCACCGCTGGATCTTCGAGGATTACTATCGCACCTACATGCTGCCGCTCGAGAAGTACGGCGTGAAGGTACACCACGACGACGTTCACGAAGCCTGGAACCGCATCACCAAGAAGTTCTACGTCCACAAGGTCGCGCAGTTCTTCGCGGTCGGCTGGCCGGTGAACTTCTGGCGCATCGAGGCGCAGCGCGACGCCGACTTCGAATGGTTCGAGCATAAGTACCCGGGCTGGTACGCCCAGTTCGGCGAGTTCTGGAAGTGGTACGACAAGCTCAGCCGCCGCGGCCAGAAGGTCATCACCTTCAATCAAGACGTCGGCTATGTTTATCCGCACCGCTGCTGGTCGTGTCTCGTGCCCTGCCTGATCCGTGAGGACATGGTGGTGGACGAGATCGACGGCAAGCTCCACACCTTCGCCCACGAACTCGACCGCTGGACCGCTGTCGAAGGCTTCGCCGACGAATACCAGGGCCGCCCGACTCCGGCGATGGGCCGCTTCAGCGGCAAGCGCGAGTGGGAGACGGTGTATCACGGCTGGGACCTCGCCGACGCGATCAAGGACCTCAACTTCGTACGCTCCGACGGCAAGACGCTCGTGCCGCAGCCTCACCTGCGGTTCAACGACAAGGACATGTGGACGCTCGACGACGTGCGGGGCAACACGCTCCTCTCGCCGCTGACTCTGCTGCGTGAGATGTCGCCTGCGGATCGCGAGAAGCACATCGCCGAATATCGCGCAGGCTTCACCATCAACCCTGCAACTGAACGAAGCGGCGCGGCGGTCATTCGCCGCCGCGCATCCCGCCCGATCATCAGACCCTCTGCTTGCGACGACTGCGGCCTGCCGGCCGTGGGTGAGGACGGACTTTTCGTCCGCGTCGAGCAAAAAGGCGCCCGGATATGAATGCGTACAAGGTTCGGTTGGAGCCTGTTGGAGTCGAATTTGAAGTCGAGCACGGCGAAACGGTGCTCGCCGGCGCGTTCCGCCAAGGCATCGCGCTGCCGCATGGATGCAAGGAAGGCCAGTGTTCGGCATGCAAGTGCATCCTGACCGACGGCGAAGTCGACATGCTCCGCTATTCGACTTTCGCGCTCAACGACAGCGAGAAGGACAGTGGCCACATCCTGCTGTGCCGGGCGCGCGCTTATTCCGACATCGAGGTCGAGCTCCTCAACTACGACGAGGAGCTCCTGGCCCGCGCGATCGCGGTGAAGACGTTCAAGGGCCGCGTGGCGCGCATCGCGAGCCTCACCCATGACATCCGCAACGTCGAGATCGAACTCGAGTCCCCAATCAAGTTTTGGGCGGGGCAATATGTCGACACCACCGTCACGACCGAAGCGGGGGAGACGATTACGCGGTCGTTTTCCATGGCAAATCCGCCGCTCCAAACCGAAAAACTCGAGTTCATCATCAAAAAATACCCGCAAGGAAAATTCTCCGGCGAGCTCGATTCCGGAGGAATCAAGATCGGAGCCGAAGTCTCGCTCGTCGGCCCCTACGGCGCCTGCTTCCGACGCGAAAACCGAGACGGACCCATGATCCTCGTCGGCGCCGGCTCGGGCATGTCGCCCCTGTGGTCGATTCTGCACGATCATCTGGCGAGCGGCGAGAAGCGGCCGGTCCATTTCTTTTACGGAGCGCGCACGCGCGACGATCTCTTCTATCTCGACGAGATCGAAGGGCTGAGCGAGGCGCATCCGGAAATCGAGTTCGTCCCCGTGCTGTCGCACGCCGACGGCGACGCGAGCTGGAAGGGCGAGCGCGGCTTTGTCCACGAGTGCGTCGACGCCAGACTGAAAGAGCTCGCCATCGACGGCCAGGGCGATGTCTACGCCTGCGGGCCGCCGCCCATGATCGACGCGCTGCAGCCCGTTCTGTTCATGAACGGGTTCGAATCCGAGCGCGTGTTCTTCGACCGTTTCACGACCTCCACCAGCGCCTCGTCCTCCCACTGACGGGGTCAGCGCAGGGAGCCTGCCAAAGCAACCAAAGCAAAAGCAAAGGGAGTTGAAAATCATGGTCGCTACTTCGAGTTCAGTCGGTTCCGGCGCGGCGGGCGCCGCGACCTTCGCCGATTCCAACAGTCGCCGGTTCCGCTACTTCGAGCCCCGAGGCCAGCGCGCTACGCACTACGAAGACGTCACCGTCGACGTGCAGCCCGACCCGGAGCGCTACCTGATCCAGAACTGGATCATCAGCTTCGCCGACGGCAAGGGCGCCTATGTCAAGGACACGACTGCGGCCAGGAGCTCGAACTGGCACGCTTTCCGCGCGCCCGACCAGGAGTGGGAGCGCACGCACTACCAGCGCCAGTCGAAGATCGAGACCATGGTGCAGGGCGTCATCGCGAACGGCCGTAAAGCCGGCATCGCGAAGGCTTTCGACAAGGCGTGGATCGGCATCCTCCAGCACGATCTCGGCGCTTGCAAGCACGCGGAATTCGGTCTCGGCACGTCGCTGATGCAGGCGCAGCGCTACGGCTACACGCAGATGATCAACAACGCGACGCTAACCAACTCGTCGTACAAGCTGCGGCTGGCGCAGGACCTGACGCTTTATCTTGCGGAGATCGGGCTCGACATCCCGGGCTGGAACGACGACGCCGGCAAGAAGGCTTGGGTCGAAGATCCCACGTGGCAGGGCGTCCGCCACGCGGTCGAAGCGATCATGGGCGCGACCGACTACCTCGAGCAGTATTTCGCGATCAACGTCGTGTTCGAGCCGCTGGTCGGCGAGCTGGTTCGCTCAGGCTTCTTCATACCGGTCGCGGCCGCGAACAAGGATTCGATGACCCCGTCCGTCATCGCCGCGGCGGAGGCGGATTACGAACGCAACCTCGCCAACACGATCGACCTGATCTATCTGCTCGCGAACGACCCGCACCACAGCGAGCACAATCGTGAGCTGTTCCAGCGCTGGTTGGCGAAACACAGCGAGCTTGCCGAGAAGGCCGCAGAGAATCTCCAGCCCTTGTGGTCGAAGCCTCACTCGAAGCCGGTCTCGTTCCAGGACGCGCGCACGAAGTCGCACGAGCGCTTGGGTCAGATCCTCAGCGAACTCGGCCTCAAGCAATAGATGGAACAATAACGGAGAACGGAACAATGACCGCAGCCACACCTACGGCGCCGCAAGCGCATCACCACAACATCTTCAAGGCGATGAAGGAGATCGAATTCAAGGATACGATCTCGCACCAGTGCGGCGTCACCATGAACGACTCGGTCGAGGCGCGCGCCATCGCCGAGTTGATGAGCCAGAAGCCCGGCGTCACTGTCACCTACCAGCCGGCGCTCATCCGCATCGACTGCGAGGGCAAGCTGATCTTCAAGATGGATGAAATCTCGGAATTTCTCGGCCGCGAGATGACGGCCGCGATCTTCGAGGTCAACACTTCGACGCATTACGGACGCATGGTCCGCGTCGATGACAACACCGTCGTTCTGCTCGGCAACATGGAGGAAGTGTTTGAGTACATCTAGGCCGGTTGTCGCTACGCACATTGATGCCGGGCGGCGCGCTCCGCCGCCCGCGCAAATTTCCGAACGTTAGGAGAGTGAGATGTTCAAGACGCCGGAGGGCAAGGAAATCTTCGTGGTCGACGGCCACACCCATTTCTGGGACGGCAGCCCCGAGAACCAAAGCAACATTCATGGCAAGCAATTCATCGAGTGCTTCTACGCCTACCACGCCAATCTGAGCCCGAAGGAGCAGCTAATGGGACAAGGCCAAGTTCGAGAAATACAAGCCCGACGACCTCTATCACGACCTGTTCGTCGACGGGCCGGACGACGTGGCGATCATGCAGTCGACCTACCTCCGCGACTTCTACAAGAACGGCTTCAACACCATCGAGCGCAATTCGGAAGTCGCCGGGCGGTATCCGGAGCGCTTCATCGTCAATGGCGCGTTCGATCCCCGCGACGGCGAGAAGGCGCTCGAATACATCCACTACATGAAGGAGACTTACGACATCAAAGGCGTGAAGATGTACACCGCCGAATGGAACGGCGCGTCCAAGGGCTGGCGGCTGAACGACCCTGACGCCTATCGCTGCTTCGAGCTCTGCGAGAAGCTCGGCATCAAGAACATCCACGTCCATAAAGGGCCGACGATCATCCCGCTGAACAAGGACGCGTTCGACGTTCATGACGTCGATTACGCAGCGACCGACTTCCAGGGCCTGAACTGGATCATCGAGCACTGCGGCCTCCCCCGGCTCGACGACTTCTGCTGGATCGCAACGCAGGAAACCAACGTGTACGGCGGCCTAGCCGTGGCGCTGCCCTTCATCCACGCCCGTCCGCGCTATTTCGCGGAAGTGATCGCGGAGCTCCTGTTCTGGATCGGGCCCGACAAGATCCTGTTCGGCTCCGACTATGCAATCTGGACTCCCCGCTGGCTGGTCGAGAAATTCTGGGCGTTCCAGCCTCCCGAGGATCTCCGCAAGGAACGAGGCGTCGACCTGAACCACGAGGTGAAGCAAAAGATCCTCGGCCTCAACGCCGCCCGGCTATACAACCTCGATATCGCCAAGAAGAAGGCGGCGCTCGCGAACACTCCCGTCGCTCTCGCCGCGGAGTGAAAGATCATGGAGCCGTCCAGCATCAGCGCGAGTCGCGCGGCGGAAGCGTGGCGCGTCCTCGCCCGGGTTGAGGACCCCGAGCTCGACGAGCCTATCACCGAGATGGGCTTCGTCGAGCGGATCGAAATCGGCGACGACGGATCGGTCGAGCTCGATTTCCGCCTGCCCACCTATTGGTGCTCGCCGAACTTCGCGTTCCTAATGCTGGACGGCGTCCGTGAGGCGCTCGAATCCCTGTCGTGGCGCCCGCGCTTCCGCATCACCCTGCATGACCATCTGTTTGCCGACGAGGTGAACAAGGGCGTTGCGGCCGGCAAGCGCTTCCAGGAGATTTTCGACTCCCTGTCGCCCGATCAGGACCTGTCCGCGCTTCGCCGGAAGTTCCTGGAGAAGGCCTTTCAGAAGCGGCAGGAGGCGGCCTTCCTCGGGCTTCGCGACGCGGGCTGGGCTGACGACGACATTCTGGCGCTCGATTGCGCGGCGCTCGATCGAGCCAATGTCGGACCGGAGCTCACCGTCCGCCTCGCGCGCTACCGCGATGCGATGCGGGCGCGCTTTTCCCATTTCTGCGCCGGCTCGCCGGCTTTCGTCGCCTGGAATGGCACGCCGCTGCAAGCGTCCGAGCTTTCGGCGTACCTCGCCGCGTTGCGGGCCGTGCGCATCAACATGGAGTTCAACGGCGCGCTTTGCCGCGGCCTGAAACAAACGCGCTACTGGGAGAAGCCGGCAAGCTCCGACGAGCTCACGCTGACCGATTTCATCGCTGACAGTTCGACGCGCGGCGCAGGCAAATCCGTGTCCGCGCAACGCTGACGTCGGGCGACACGACCCGCCGACCGGACAAGACCCTCGCGAGAGGGCAAGGGAGACGTCATGCCCAAGATCCTGATTCACACTTCCGCCGCCCGGCGCGCGCTTGCGCAAGGCGTCGCGCGGCTCGCCGCCGCGGTCGAGCCCACGCTCGGACCGAAAGGCATGAACGCCATGATCGACCGCCCGACCGGAACGCCGATCATCACCCGCGACGGCGTGTCGATCGCCACCGAGATCGAGCTGCCGGAGCGCTTCGAGAACACGGGCGCGCAGGTGGTGCGCGAGGTCTCGATGCAGACCAACGCGGTCGCCGGCGACGGCACCACCACCGCCATCGTTCTGGCGAACGCGCTCGTGCAGGGCGGCGCGGAAGCGCTCGATCGCGGCGCGAAGGCGATCGACCTTTGCCGTGGAATCGATCTCGCGGTGTCCAGCGTGCTGGCCAGCCTCAAGGCGACGGCGCGGCCGGCGACCGACGAGGCGACGCTGACTTCGGTGGCGACGGTCGCCGCGACCGACCCGGCGCTCGGCGCTCTTGTCGCCAAGGCTTTCACAAAAGTCGGCGACAAGGGCGTCATCACCACCGAATTCAGCGTAACGACGGAAACGACGCTCGACGTTGTCGAAGGCATGTCCTTCGACCGCGGGTACCTGTCGCACCACATGGTCACCGACCAGGAGACGATGACCGCGGTTCTCGAAAAAATCCCCTGATTCTCATGACCGATCTCAAGATCGGGGAGCCGGCGTCGCTTAAAAGCGCGCGCTCGATCGCAGCCAGCGTCGGGCGACCCCTGCTCGTCGTCGCGGAGGAAGTTTCGCCCGAGGTCGTGGCGAGCCTACTCAGCGACGGCGCCGCCGGGCGCTACCTGATCGTCCATCCACCGGAATACGGGCATTGGCGCAAGGCCCTGCTCGAGGACATGGCGATCCTCACCGGCGGCCGCGTGATCGCCCGCGACCTCGGCGGACGGGTGGAGGACGTCACCGAGGACGAGCTCGGCGGCGCGCTCAGGGTGAAGACGACCGCGAGCCTGACCGCGATCATTCAGGGCGAAGGCGATCCCGCGGCGATCAGAGCGCGCCGCGCCCAGGTCCAGCGCCTCTACGAGAACGCGCCCCCGAACATCGAGCAGGACAAGCTGCGCGAGCGGCTCGCCAAACTGTCCGGCGGAACCGCCATCCTCTATGCCGGGGGCGTGACGCCGGTCGAGCAGAAGCGAACCGCGCAGCTCATCGAGGACGCGCTCAACGCGGTTCGCGCCGCCGCCGAAGATGGGGTCGTGGCGGGAGGCGGCGCCGCGCTCGCCCATATCGCGCCTTCGCTGGAAGAGGTCATCGCCAACGCCAAGCCCGACGTCGCAGCGGGCGCGCGCCTGGTGCAGTCGGCCGTTCGCCGCCCCTTATGGCGCATCGTCACGAACGCCGGCGCGGACGGGGGCACCATTGTCGCGGAAACCGGCCAGACGCCCAAGGGAACCGGCTACAATGCGGCGGTCGGCTATTTTCAGGACATGTTCCAGGCTGGCGTGGTTGATCCGGTCCGCGTGACCACGACGGCGCTCGCCAACGCCGCCTCGGTCGCGACACTGATCCTGCACTACGGAGACGCTGGTCGGCGACTTCACCGAGGCCGAAGACCCGACCGAGGGCCCAACCCGGGGCGGCGGCGCGGAAAAACTCGGCCGGCCTTGACCCTGCTTGTCGCGCTTATCGCGTTAGCCGTTGGCAGGTTTGGTGAAAGTCTAACACTGGCGCCCGAACGGGAATATCGCGAAAGGGCCACGTCGCAGAGGTGTGGATGCCACCTTTCTCCGAAGGGGCGCCCTTGCTCGAAGACAACCTCTTGCTGTCGATCCGATGACGTTAAAGCAGGGTTCCGAGAAGGAGGGCTCTGCATTGTGTTGGATGGAGCGCTAGGGCTGGTGGCGAGCGCGTGGCTCGCCCTCTCCTTACCTCGTCCTCGACGGCGCGATGCGAGGGCGCCAGATGCGCTGCGAGGGCATCATTCCTCGCAGCGCACGCTTGTGATCCAGGGATCGCAGGTCGAAATAAATTCTACAGACCGCACGGCTTGTTGACGAGCCCGGCGTTCTCGGTCAGCGCCGAGCCGCTCCATTGCAGATAGACGATGCCCTTGAGCCACGTCGGGTAAAGCGCGTCGGGCGTACAGGTTGTTGAGGGCGGCTGGTAGCCTTTGCTGGTCGGCGCGGTGCTCGGCGTTATGTTGGCGTAGACGTTGTAGCCGGCATTCATGCAGTCGACCGTCGTTGCGTGTCCGGTGCAGTTCGGAGCCGTCGTCGGCAGGCTCGTGGGGCTCGCAAAGCCTGGCGCGGCGCCGAGCGTGTTGCCGGAGGCATAATTCGCGCCATTGTACTCGCCGATGTTGTTACCGCTGTCGCAGGCGGCGTAGACTGGGCAGGACGCGCCCGCGGCGGACTTGAAATAGTTGCCGCTGACGGTGTAGCCGGGCTGGCCGAGCTGCGCCGCGATGACCGGCTGGCCGGTCCCGACCGCGCCTACGCCGGTCGTCCCGTTCCAGGCCGAGTAGGTTGTGGAGCCCAGCGGCTTGATGACGTCGGCTTGAACGAGGTTGTTCGTGATCGAGAACGTGCCGATGCCCGTGGCGTCGTTGATATACATGCCCGAGCCGGGGCCATCGCGCTTATAGTCGTGGTCGTTGCCGTAGATCGTGTTGTTCGCTATGTAGACCTTGAGCGCGGTGGCGCAGGTACCGCCGCAGAACATCGTGAAGCCGGCGCTGCCATTGCCCCAGAAGACGTTGTTCTCGACCGCCGTCTGTCCGGTGTAACCATTCGCGGCCCAACTATCAAAAATAAGGCCCTGGCCGTCCGTGGTGGTCCCGATCGCCAAATTCTGGCCCGAGGACACCCCTGGGGAAACGAGGGCGTGATCCAGACCGACCGTCGTCCCGGAGACGGAGCTGACGAGCGTTCCGATCGGGATGGCCGGGGTAGGCATCCCCCAATTATAGAGCGCGGCGATCGGCCAATGGGCACCCCAGCCCGAGACCGAGGCGACCGTGATCGAACTCGCCCCGGCGCTATAATTGCCGGCCGCGGTCGTGAACCCGCCGGCGAAATTCGAGTTCGGGCCGCACACCCCGTCGATGTTGCCGTACGAGAAGTTCTGCGAGGCAAAGACGTGCGTCCCTGCCAGCGCGTCCACGTTCGATGGGGTATTGATCGAAAGGCCGCTGCCGCATTCCATGCTAGATTGCGCCCCGTTGAAGGCGATGTCGCCGACAAAGGCGAATTCGTCTACGCCATTGGTCGCGGCGTGGTAGCCGCCGTCATACAAGGCCGCAAGTCCGCAGTCATGCCCAATATCATTAATAAATGCAACATAATTAATTGTATAGCTGGAGGTCAGCGGAATTGCGCCGAAGCATTCTACGGAGGCATTGTAGGCAACGAAGCCTTCCACCGCCCAATTGGACTTGTCGATATTGATGCCGTCCGCGGTGGTGGCGTTGATCGTGCAGCCGAACGCCGTGGCGCAGAGAAGCGTCGCGGTATAGACGCCGCCCGTCCCATCGATGCCGCCGCTGGTTGACGGGCATGACGCCACGGTCCCCCAAACGCTGCTGCCGGCATTGTAAGAATCGAAATTCGCTGAATTGTAAGCCCCGGTCGCGGCAATGATGACGTCGCCGCAAACGATGCCTGAATGGTTCGTCGAGGCCCACGGCGAGCTGGGCGAAGTCCCCGAGTTGCTGTCCGAACCGGTCGGCGAAATGTAATAGGTGTGGAGAGCGACGAACGAAACCGATCCGCCAGGTTGCGAACTGGCCGCCACAATGGGCACCGTCGGGGCGCTGGTCGCTGACGCCGTCGCGCCCGAAGATCCGGTCGCCGTAACTGTGGCTGTCAGCGTGTGCCCGGCATCGCTTGAAACAGGGGTGTACGACGCCGCCGTCGCGCCCGCGATCGATGCCCCATTCCCAGCCCACTGATATGCGAAGGAAGTTGCGCCCGTCCAGGTTCCGGTCGTTGACGCGAGGACCTGGCCGACCTGGGCTGTGCCGCTGACCACCGGCGGCTGGGAATTCGTCGGCGCCGCTGCCACGCTAGCGGCCGTAATGGTAAGGTCCGTGCGATTCCAGGCCAAGCGCTTCCACTTCGGGGTAGATACGCTGGCAGTCAGCCAGTAGTCTCCGGGACTTGTGCCGGCGGGCACGGTCCAGCTATAGACTTCGGTCAAGGGCACGCCCGCCTGAAAAGTTACTCCGAATGCCTTTTGCGTGATCTTTGTGGAAGTGGAGGCGGGACTCAACACAAAATCGACAATATAATTCGAGGCGTTCTGATTGGCGGTCATCGTGGTCGTGAAAACGACCGTTTGTCCGGGCTGGACGGTGGCCGGGGTCGCTGTCACGGAGCTGATCGTGATGGTCTGGGCGCGGGTCGGCGCTGGGAGCGCAATCAAAGCCAGTAACATGGCAAAGACATTGATTTCGATAAGACGCGCGACGTATCGGCCTGTCGTCGCAAAGCTCACGCCGGCAGCCCATGATGCAGCCGCTCCTGGACCTGTCGCCAAACTGGGCAGCGACAAGGGAGCCGTCGCCGCGGCAAACATCCCGTTATAAATTCTCATCCAAACCTCCAGCCCGTGAAGCAATGCCCCGAATTGATCGTCAATCCTTGCGTAACAAGGTGTCTGAACGACGCCTCTGCGCTCGGAGAGGTCTCTGCATTGCTGTCACTGCCGGTCGGGCAGATGTAATATGGATGGAGCGCGGTAAAGGCGACCGTAGTTTTGGACGTAGGAGATGGCGGCCGTCAAATTTAGAGCGCAAGCAAAAAGTACAGCCTGCGGCTGTTTCTATAGAGTGTCGCACTAGATCCCCCTCATTATTGTTTTCAACATTGCCGGCGTAGATTCTCGGCTCCGTGGGCCAGCTCCACAAACTAACCGAATCTCTGTTGCGATTCGTTGAACTTCACATCTAAGATTCTCGGTCCTAGTGCAATCCGCAAATTTGGGGTGCTACAGACGGAGATCTCAGCTTGGTGGAACACCCTCCACGAATTGAGGGATTCTCTGTTCGGCACAACTGAGAGGTTGCGGAGCTTCAGAAGAGCTTCAGCCCGGCGCACCCCACAAAATCTATTGACCGCTTCGCCGCGCAGCCCGGGACGCCCGCTTCTTGCGCATTGCAGAAGTGCACCGCGAGATCGTGGATGGCGGGTGAGGGTCGAAAGCGGTCGGTCGGCGATCCCTCAGGACCGGGTTTTACCGGGGAAAGGCCCCGTCCTGACGAAAAAACCGAAAGGAACGCCCCTCCCCGCAGCCAACGCTATAAGAGCCCGACATTTGGCTCTTATAGCGTTAGTTGTTGGTATGGCCCATTTCCGATGGCGCTTTTGATCCAGTTTTGTGGAGTGGTTTGGTCGGCCCAGGCTTCGAGCGCGCGTCGCCAGCCGAGATCGTTTGGCAGGTTCTTGGTGGCGACGCCGTTGAAACGGCTGAGCCATTGCTTGAGGCGGCTGTGGTAGGCGTTGACGTTGTTGATGTGCAGGTGGGGCGCCTCCGGGGTCGGTTTTCCCGGCGAGGGCGCGGCATGAAAAGGTATTTTGGCTTTGCGGGCGAAGGCGGCGATCGCCCGGCCTCCGTCGCCGACCAGGTGGTTTTCGCATGTGACAACGCCAGCCAGCGCCGCGCCGATCGAAGCGCTGTCGGCCTTAAGGCAAGACGGCGTCGAAAGTCGCCCCCTTCCGGTCGCGGGCCACCAGAACGGGAATGTTGTCCTGATAGGTTCCCGGACGCCGGGCCGACCCGCCGCGCTTGCGCCTTAACGCGACAGAGCGGACCACCGGCCCTTGCAGGATTCGAGGATGAAGGTCTCGTCCGCCTCGACAATTCCGGTCAGCGTTCGGGGCTTGTCGGCCGCAGGCGAAGCCAGAAACCGGTGACGCCAGCGAAAGGCCGTCGTCGGATGCATGCCGCAAAGCTCTGCGGTCTTGGACAGGCTTTTGCCGTCGATCATCGCCCGGGCGTGGTCGAGCCAGCGCTCTCTTTTGCGCAGATGCGCCATCGGCGTTTTGGTCAGCGCGTTGAAGGTGCGTCCGCAACCCCTGCAGCGGAACCGCGAAAGTCCACCGGAGCGGCCCCAGGCGATGACCTCGCGCCCCGCGCAATGCGGACACCCCTGGCTTTCCACCCGCTCATGGCCGCTCGTTCCCAAAGCGTCCGGGCGACGACGCTTTGCGCCTTCGGCGCCTTTGCCCGTCCCGCCGTTCGCCGCCGTCTCCGACGCCGCTTTCGGCGCCGAGCCGTGCCGACCGCCGTCCAGGTTCGCCAGCGCCGCAAGCGCTTTCCGGCGCTGGTCCGCGCTCAAGCGCGCGACGCCGCAAAGCCAGACCGAGAAATCCTCCCCCCTCATCGAATCAAACCCTCACCCACGCCGCGCCAATCTGACCCAAACCAACAACTAACGCTATAAGAGCCCGACATTTGCTTCCGAAAAGTCGAAGGGTGTGCTATGGTTTCTGAATGACCCGCGAAGCGTCTTCTCCGAACCCTGAAGCTTTGGGGCCAAGGCTCGAAGCCGGCGCGGCTTCGAGGGCGAGGAAGGGGAAGAGAAAAAATTTTCGCGGAAATCCCTTGCAACCTATTGAAAAGGTTCGACTCTGACGAGAGAATCCACGGAAATCCAAGCTTTTCCAACCCCTCTTTTGCGCTGTTTTCGCGGTCAAAAGGGGCTCATCCAAGGAAAGCCAAATCGGGGGCTCGTTCCCCCTACTGTTCCACACTGTGTTTAAGCTCATACGGCCTTGAGAATTTTTCGGCCAAGTCCCGCGTAACCCATTGAAAAGTCTTGATTCGCCAAAGGAAATGCAAGGAAACGCAAGGTTAATTCCTTGCATTTTCCTTGCATTTGGTTTGGTCTGGCTTGGATTCAGCTTGGTCTGGCTTGGCGCCCTGACGTTGCCTTGCGGGTCGGACCTCAGCTGAAGTTGCGCTCTGCGTGAATACCGTACAGATGCGTTTTGCGGTATAGTGTCGGCCGCGAGATCCCGAGCCTCTGCACCGCCCGGGTCAGGTTGCCGCGCTCGGCGACAAGGGCTTCCATCACCGCCTCGCGCTCGACCTCCTCGAGACTCTGAGGCGATGGTCGGCTCTTGTCGACCGGCAGCGCGCCGGCGGCCGCTCGTCCCCGAGGACTTCCTCGGGCAGGTCGTCGAGCCGGACGAGCGGGCTCCTCGCCAAGAGGCTGAGGCGCGCCACCAGGTTTCTCAATTCGCGCACATTGCCCGGCCAGCGATAGACCTTGAGAGCGTCCTCAGCCTCGCCGCTGAATTCGAGCAGCGGCCGGCCCGTCTGCACGGACAGCTTCTCGTTGTAGTAGGCGATCAGGAGCAGGATGTCCTCCTGCCGGTCGCGCAGCGGCGGGACGCGGATCGACACCATGCCGATGCGGTAAAAGAGGTCGCTGCGGAACCGTCCGGCCGCGACCTCGCCGCGCAGGTCTCAGTTGGTCGAGGCGATCAGGCGGACATCCACGGGGCGGTCGCGCGTGTCTCCGATCCGACGCACCACCCGCTCCTCGAGGACCCTGAGCAGGAAGGGCTGAATGTCGAGCGGCATCTCGCCGATCTCGTCGAGGCTGAGCACGCCGCCGTTGGCGAGCTCGAAGACCCCGGCCTTGCCTTCCTTGGTCGAGCTCGTGAAGGCGCCGCCGACATGGCCGAAGATCTCGTCGCCGAACAGTTCCCGCGTGATCGCGCCGCAGTTCAGGGCGACGAAGGGAGCCTGCCTGCGCTCACTCTCGGCATGAACGAGACGCGCGAACAGCTCCTTCCCGACGCCCGTCTCGCCCTCGATCAAGAAGGCGATCTCCGGTCCGGACCGAGCGACCCGGCGGGCCGTGTCGATCGCGGCCTGCAAGGCCGGGCATTCGCCGACGATCGCGTCTGCGGCTCTGTCGATCCGGGTCCCGGGAGAGGCCTTGCGAGCGGGCCGCGCGGCGGAGGCGCTGAAGGGAAAGACAAGGGCCGCGCCGCGGATCTCGCCGTCCAGCCGGAGCGGATTGAAATGGCACGCGCGCAAGAGCGCGTCGGGAAAGGCGCTGCCCTCCGCCTTGGTCAAGTCGGTCAGAGGGCCTTCGAGGATCGGCCGCGTGGACGAACACCGCTTCCCCGGTCGCGAGCGCGGTCCCAATGCCATTCGTGCCGACCGAAGCTTCGGCCCACATGCCTCCGACGGAAAGGTGGATGTCGGCGGCGGCATGGAGCGTCGCCTTGTCGCCAAGCGCCTCGAGCATGACGCCGTCGCGGTCGGTCAGCACGATCATGGCGCCGGTGCCTTGGATCAGCTTCGACACCGAGGCGAAGCAGGGCCGAGCCGCGGCGATCAGGTCGGCGTTCTTACGAAGCAGGCTGTCGATTCGGGCGCGATCCGCATCGATCGGGGCCGCGGAGCCGCCCGCGTCAATGCCGCCTTCGAGACTTCTTCGCCACGAATTCTGGATGAGCGATCGGACCGGTTGGCGCGCCAGGTTCGACGGCCTTCCTTCGAGCAGGTCGGCCCAGGCGTCCATCGTCTGACCTTCATCGTACGGCAAGTACCCGACCCCGGCCGAGGACGCTCCGGCCGGTGCAGTGGACATCATGGGGCGCTCCATTGATCGAAACGATGAGTTTCCGTCGCTCGCCCCCCAATTTGTCGTGTGTGTCGCGGCCTTCCCACCCCAGCCTTCCCGCGCGTCTCCAAGCCCTATTCGAACCCGAGTCTGGACGCGATCTCGGCGACGAGCGCGTCTTCTGCGCCGTCCGGCGCCAGCAACGCGCGATCGAGATCGTCCAGCTGTGTGAGCAATTCGTCAGGCGCGGGAGCCGGGAAGCCGTTTCGCGCGCTGGCGAGAAGAAAGTTCAGTTCGCCGTCCGCACGCCGGATCTGACCGAGATGCCACAGCTGCCGCCCAGAATTGTCGTCGACGACAACGACCCGCCCGTTGAGGGTCGCCCGCACGCATGGACGGACCTCGGGCGAAGCTGACGCCGATTCTCCCATCACGTATACGGTTTGTCCGCTCGACGGCGGCGGCGCATCCGTCTTCGCCGCCTTCCTGGCCGAATAGCTCCCTTGCGTCAGGTGATCGGCCATCTTCACGATCGTGGCGCGATTCTGATCGAGAAACACCTTGAGACGAGCGTCCTGCGGGCGCGGGCCGCCCCGCTGCGAGAAGATCTCGACCATCGTTCCTCCCATCGTGCGGGCCTCGTTGCGGACGCCTCGCTTCCAAGACGATCGCCCGCAACAAAGCATTGCACAATAGCGCGATTCGACGGGCTTCGGCAGTATGCAAATACCACAAATCCGGGTCAGCCGTTCTGACCGCGTCAAGGGTTCTGTTGCAACGCGTCATCCCCCGCCGGTCAAGCGTGACCTGTCTGAACAGTCCGGATCGAGCATACTTTCGGCGGAGGCTTCGCTCAGCATTCCGGACGCGCTGGAATATGACGCGAGGATGATGGACTCGTCGCGGTCGTCGACGCGGACTCCTGCGACAACAATCGTCAATCGGGTCAAGTTTCGAATTTTGTCGCCAAGGCCCTCGGCTGCGAGCCGAAGCGGGTCGACGTCCGACAGGTCCGCCCGCTCGATCCGCAGTCCCCAGAATGCCGCGCCCGCGATCCGGATGTCGACCCTCGTCCAGGCTCCGAGCGGTAGCTTTGGCGCCACCATAGGCAGCCATCGCTGAAGCGCGGGCGCGAGGCAGCCGAGGTGAATGTGAAACTGTTCCTGGCTCCGCATCAGAGCGGAATTGGCCGCGAGCGCGAATGCATCGGGTTCAGGCGGCTTGCCCCCGTGGCCCTCAACAAGCGGCCGTGCGCGCCAGGCGGCCGCAAAATAGTTTGGCGCCTCGCGCGACCTCAGCCACGGGTCCTCAAGTCCAACGACTCGACGGGTCGGCGACAAGATCGTGTCGGATGGACCAAGAGGAGCGCGCAGAACGACGTATCCTCGCTCTTCTCCGCCGGTCAAATCGACTTTGAGGCAGGGAAACGGAGACCGAGTTCAGCTTGAAATCTATGACGCAGGCTCGAACAGCCAGCCAGAGCGACAGGCGCCCCGGCGAAGAGGCGAGCAATCCGAGCGACAAGGACGCAAGGCTGAGAACGGCAAAGCCCAGGGCGACCTTAATCAGAAGCCTGCGCACAGTTCTTGCCTGCGCTCCCGCCAACGGTCTGCTCCTCATTGTCGCTCCGCCGATTTCCGCGCTCGGCTTGCGAGGGAACGGAGCTGATCGAACATTCATTGCAGATTTCTGTCGCCGCGGTATTTGTTGAGGCCGAGCGAACGGTCCCCCTGGGCGATTGACAGCGGAATTTGGCGGCGATCCGCGCTAACCGCGACTTCGCGGATCTTAAATCGAATGCCATCCCGGAGTGAACGCGAGTGTTCGGATTTCGAACCTTCTCCAGCGCGGAAGGGAGCCAGCGCGCCGCCTGGTGGGGCGCGGGGGCCATTGTGGTGATCGCAGCGCTGTGGACGGCGTTTCTTCAATTCTCGGACCTGAAAGGCGATTACAGCGGCGTCGACGCAGACAGGCGGATACTTCGCCTTCAGGAACAGGCCGACGCCCTTTTTCGAAAAGGGGACGAGGGCGGCGATAATCGCGTCTTGGCGGCCGCCATCGACCTCCGCAAGCGGATTGCAACGCTAATTTCGCGCGAGAAGGCTCCGCTCGATTGGGCGGCAGCGCAGCACGATCTCGGCGACGCGCTGTTCAAGCTTGGTGAGCGTGAGAGTGGGACGGCGCGGCTTCAGGATGCAGTCGCGGCCTACCACGCGGCGCTTCAGGAGCGAACGCGCGACCGGACGCCGTTTGACTGGGCGACCACCGAAAACAGTCTCGGCGCCGCGCTCGAAACGCTGGGCGCGCGAGAGAGCGGAACAGCTCGGCTTGAGGAGGCCGTGGCGGCGCTTCGTGCGGCGCTCGAGGCGAGGCCGCACGATCGCCTTCCTGCCGACTGGGCGACGACCGAGAATAATCTGGGCAATGCGCTCGAAGCACTGGGCGAGCGGGAGAACGGGACGGCGCGGCTCGAGGAGGCGGTCGGGGCGTTTCGTGCAGCGCTCAAGGAATGGACCCGCGAACGGGCGCCGGTCCAATGGGCGGCGACGCAGAACAATCTCGGCAATGCGCTTGTCGCGGTCGGCGCGCGGGAGCCCGGAACGGCGCGGCTCGAGGAGGCGGTCGCTGCTTACAAAGCGACGCTCGGCGAATACACGCGCGAGCGCGTTCCGCTTGACTGGGCGCAGGCGGAAAACAATCTCGGCATTGCGCTTGCGGCGCTCGGCGAGCGCGAGGGCGGGACGGCGCGGCTCGGCGAAGCGGTCGTGGCTTTTCGCTCAGCGCTCGAGGAGCGAACGCGCGAGCGGGTTCCGCTCAAGTGGGAGGCGACTCAGACCAATCTCGCCAAAGCCCTGGCGCTGCTCGGCGCGCGGGAAAGCGGAACCGAGCATTTGGACGAGGCGGTCGAGGCTTACCGTCCGGTGATTCAGGAGGTGACCCGCGAACGCGATCCGGCCCGTTGGGCGCTGAACGTGGGCGGCCAAGGCCTCGTCCTGTTGGTGATCGCCGACCGCAAGAGCGATGCAGGCACAGCCGAACAGGCTCTTGCACAAATCAGTGAGGCCGTTCACGCCTTGCGATCGGGCGGCCACGACGAGCGCGCTGATATTTTCCAGGCGCAACTTGGCAAGGCGCGCGCCCTTGTCGACCGGTTACGCAGTCGCTGAGTTCCAATATCCATATCAATCGCGGGGCTGAGATCCTTCCCAGACGAAGGGCATCGAGGCGAGCGCGGCTAGTCGAACATTCGCGTGCTGGCGACCCCTGCCCTCACACCGTCATCCGCCCCCGCACCTCGGCCTCATCCGTCTCGGCGCGGGTTCCGGAGAGCACGATCGCGCCGCGGTCCATCACCGCATAGTCGTCGGCGATGTGGCGCGCCCATTCGAAGTATTGCTCGACCACCAGGATCGCCATGCCGCCCCTCTGGCGCAGATGGACGAGCGCGCAGCCGATGTCCTTGATGATCGAGGGCTGGATGCCCTCGGTCGGCTCGTCGAGGATGAGGAGTTTCGGCTTCGTCACGAGCGCCCGGGCGATGGCGAGCTGCTGTTGCTGACCGCTGGAAAGATCGCCGCTATAACCGAGGGAAGCGAATTCGTCATGGCGGCGGGCCCTGCGAGGCTGAGATCATTGCGACTGCCGCCCGACACTCGCAGCAATGGCGTCGCGCAGTTCTGGCTCGCTCAGATAATTCATGTGATTCTGCTCGAAATTGCCGACCACACACGTATTCAGCGCCTCGGGAATGGGCCCGCCGACAAAATCGCTCACGCGATAAAAATTCTTCCACGTGGGCAGAGCGAGGCTGTCCACGATGCCGAGAAAATCTCCGTATAGAGTCTGGATCGGAGAGCCGGCTGTAATGAATGTTATCTGACCACTTTCCGTCACTGGCAGGGCGTTTGCCGCAATCATTGTACCTTGGCTATACGCGATGATCAGTATCCGGTCCTTGAATTGTTGGCCAAGCCCAACCATGAGTTCCCTAAAACGCCGTTGAGCACGCTCCGCCATGGCAAGTTTGCTGCCGTTCTCCGGGACAATGTAAAATACGACGTCGGCCGCGATCCGCAGCCCGAGGCGCAGGGGCCCCACCGTCGACGGCAGAAAACCAAGCAGCCGCATACTCGACGCGGCATAAATCTCAAACACGTTCAGTCGCGCTAGAGGCACGAGCCAGGGCAGCGCGTGATAAATCTGCTGTTTTGGGAAGAAAAACAGGTTCGCGATGTAGGCGGTGCCGACAAGGCCCGACAGCCCAACAAATAGAAACAGCGATGACCTGAGCCAGACTCGCAGGAACTCTCCGAGGGGCGGCTTTTTGGCATTTGACTTGGAAAACGTTAGGCGCGCAAAAAATAGCGAAAGACCGAGCGAAACAAAGAGTCCAAAAGAAGCAGTGGCGCTGCCAAGCACAAACTCCATGAAAGCCAGGTCGTAAGGAAGTGCTGAGGCGTAGGCAGTGGTCCATACAGCATACGCGGCGTCATCGGTGAGGTGTAGGTGCTTACTGTACAGCGCGAGATTGATCGTCCAAAGCACTGCCCCGCCTCCGCCTCCGATCAGCGCGAATGGGAGACCTAAGGCCGTGGCCCGAACGACAAAAGCCGTGAGACGGATCTTTTTCGTGAGATCCGTCTTATTAGAGTTAATCCAATTCCAAGTGCTACGCGCCGCTGTTTCAATCGTGGCGATCGTAACGAGTATAAGCGCGCCCGTCTGAATTAGGCCGATGATCCAAGCTGCATAAACTGCCGAGTGTGGGTCTCCCGATGCGCCGAGCATACCAAAGGCGCTTGCGAGGATCGCGACGATGGCGAAGGTTGGAATCAAGATCACGCCGATCCAGACACTTTTGTCCAAGCTGCGGAGGGACCAAGCAACCGCGAGGACCGGCCCAACGGCCAGGAGGAGGCCGACAGCCCGTAGCCATCCGGACAGGGCGAAGATGTGCAGAAAGGTGAAGAATAGCGCCGGCGCAGCCAGCACGATCCCAAAAAGCAGATTTTTCAGAAGCCTGCCAGTGTGGCTTGGCCTGTTCGCGCCGGTATCGGCCCCCCGCCGGCCTTCGGCACCTATCTGGGCCAGCGCCAGGATCATCTTGAAGAAGAAGCCCGCCAAGCTCAGCGGCCCTCGGATCTGAGGCTTCAGGTCGGCCCAATAAAGCTCGTAAGCATCGGATATGTAGTCATGATCGTTGAGAGTTGCGTGTTTGAACGTGTCTCCGCCAAAGGCGATGTCACCAATAGGGCCGCCGAGGTCGCCCACGAACTGCCGAAGCATCTCGCCGGCACGCGTGGCCCCCACCCCATGGACCACGACGACCGCGTACTTCGCTGATGGCTGCAAGGCATCCATGTTGGGGACCGCAGATCGGAAATATTTACTCCGGAAAAACTTCTTGCGAATCCACCCTTTGTATCGACCAATACCCCCCGCCGTCCAGCAATATTGACACGATTAATGGAGTTGCGCGACTACAACGCGCGATCCCTGCCGCGGCACCACGCGCCCCTGCCACTGCGAATACGGACGACGCTAAACTGCCGCGCAACCCCCTAGGCAAAGGCGGCTACGCCCGATCACGCCTCCCCTCACACCGTCATCCGCCCCCTGACCGCGGTCTCGTCCATCTCGGCCCGCGTTCCCGCGAGCACGATCGCGCCGCGGTCCATGACGGCATAATCATCGGCGATGTCGCGCGCCCATTCGAAATATTGCTCGACCACCAGGATCGCCATGCCGCCCCTCTGACGCAGATGGACGAGCGCGCGGCCGATGTCCTTGATGATCGAGGGCTGGATGCCCTCGGTCGGCTCGTCGAGGATCAGGAGTTTCGGCTTCGTCACGAGCGCGCGCGCAATGGCGAGCTGCTGTTGCTGCCCGCCGGAAAGATCCCCGCCGCGCCGGCCGAGCATGTCGTTCAGCACGGGGAACAACGAGAAGATCTCGTCGTCGACGACGCGCTCGTCGCGCGGGAGGCCGGCGAAGCCCGTCATCAGGTTCTCGCGCACGGTGAGCAGCGGAAAGATCTCGCGCCCCTGCGGCACGTAGCCGAAGCCGCGGCGCGCGCGCATGTGGCTCGGCAGCTTCGTCATATCTTCGTCGTTCCAGCGGATCGCGCCGCTCGCCACCATGTGCTGGCCGACGACGGCGCGCAGGAGCGACGATTTTCCGACCCCGTTCCTGCCCAGCACGGTCAGGATCCGGCCGATCTCGGCCTTCAGCGACACCGCGCGCAGAGCCTGCGCCGCGCCGTAGAAGAGATCGATGCGTTCGACGCTCAGCATGAGGCGATCCATGAAAGGACGATCCCGGTAAGTGGCTGCTCGCCGAAGCCTGAACGCGCGCCCCCCCTCCACCGGCCTTCGGCCGGTCCCCCTCCCCCGCCGCTTCGCGGCAAGGGAGGATTAGCGCCATCCTCCCCTGCGAAGCGGGGGAGGGGGACCATGCGAAGCGTGGTGGAGGGGGCGGCGCCGCAGCAGAACACTGTCACCGCCCGAGATAGACTTCGACGACGCGCGGATCGGCGCTGACCTGATCGAGCGATCCGTCCGCGAGCACCGAGCCTTCGTGCAGCACCGTGACCTTGACGCCGAGCTCTCGGACGAAAGCCATGTCGTGCTCGACGACGACGACCGAATGATCACGCGCGATGGCGCGAAGGAGTTCAGCGGTCGCCGCCGTCTCGGCGTCGGTCATGCCGGCGACCGGCTCGTCGACAAGCAGAAGCTTCGGGTCCTGCGCGAGCAGCATGCCGATCTCGAGCCATTGCTTCTGCCCGTGCGAGAGCGAGCCCGCGACGCGGGCGCGATGGTCGCCGAGCCGGGTCGTCGCGAGAATCCGATCGATCGTCTGGCGCACGGCCCTGTCGTCGCGGCCGAACAGCGTCGCGAAGACGCCGCGCGGGGCCTTGGTCGCGAGCAGGAGGTTGTCCTCGACCGTGTGGTTCTCGAACACCGTCGGCTTCTGAAACTTGCGCCCCACTCCGAGCGTCGCAATCTCAGCTTCGTCGAGCTTCGTCAGGTCGTACTTGCCATCGAACATGACGTCGCCCTCGTCCGGCCGGGTCTTGCCAGTGATGACGTCCATCATGGTCGTCTTGCCCGCGCCGTTCGGCCCGATGATCGCGCGCATCTCGCCGGGCGCGAGCACGAGCGACAGTCCACGCAGCGCCTTGAAGCCGTCAAACGAAACGCTGATGCCGTCGAGGTAGAGCAGCGACGAGGTGAGCGTCGGATTGTCGACTTCGGCCAGGGTCATGGGTCGGCGCCTTCCTCGAGGGCGATCGCGGGCGCCTCCGCGCGCGGCTTCTCGCGCGGCGGTCGGAGCGCGAGCCCGAGCAGCCCCTTGGGCAGGAACAGGGTCACAAGCACGAAGAGGAGGCCGAGGCCGTAGAGCCAGTATTCCGGAAAGGCGCCGGTGAAGTAGGTCTTGGCGAAATTGACGGCGATGGCGCCGATCGCCGCGCCGACGATCGTGCCGCGGCCGCCGACCGCGACCCAGATCGCCGCTTCGATCGAATTGGCGGGGGCGAATTCGCTCGGGTTGATGATGCCGACCTGCGGCACGTAGAGCGCGCCGGCAATCCCGGCCATGACCGCGGAGACCACGAAGGCGAAGAGCTTGTAGTTCTCGACCCGGTAGCCGATGAAGCGCATGCGGCTCTCGGCGTCGCGCACGGCGGTCAGCGCCTTGCCGTATTTCGACCCGATGATCAGGCGGGCGACCCAATAGGCGAGGATGAGCGCGATGGCGCTCGCGGAAAAGAGCGCGGCCTTGGTCGCGGCCGATTGAAGCGAGAACCCAAGCAGGTCCTTGAAGTCGGTGAGGCCGTTGTTGCCGCCGAAGCCGAAGTCGTTGCGGAAGAATTCCTTGAACAGCGCAAACGTCATCGCCTGGGTGATGATCGAGAGATAGACGCCGGTCACGCGCGAGCGGAACGCGAACCAGCCGAAGGCGAGCGCCAGCAGGCCGGGAACGAGCACGACCATCAGCATCGCGTAGGGAAACCAGTTGAATCCCCACCACGCGACCGGCAGCTCCTTCCAGTTCAAAAACACCATGAAATCGGGCAGGATCGGGTTCGCGTAAACGCCCCGCGCGCCGATCTGGCGCATGAGATACATGCCCATCGCATAGCCGCCGAGGGCGAAGAACGCGCCGTGACCGAGCGACAGGATGCCGCAATAGCCCCAGACGAGATCGAGCGCGACGGCGAGGATGGCGTAACAAAGGTACTTGCCGAGAAGCTGCACGAGATAGGGCGGGATGTTGAACGCGGAACTGGCGGGCGTCGCCAGCGAAAGCAGGGGCACGAGGACCGCGGCGATCGCGAGGACGACGACGAAGCCCATGCCGATCCGGTCGAGCTGCGCGCTCATGCTTCCACCGCCCGGCCCTTGAGCGCGAACAGTCCGCGCGGCCGCTTCTGGATGAAGAGGATGATGACGATGAGCAGCACGATCTGGCCCTGGACCGCGCCGATGATCGGCTCGAGGATCTTGTTCGCGATCCCGAGCGTCAGCGCGCCGAGCGCCGTGCCCCACAGATTGCCGACGCCGCCGAACACGACGACCATGAAGCTGTCGATGATGTAGCCCTGGCCGAGATTGGGCGACACGTTGTCGATCTGCGACAGCGCGACGCCCGCGACGCCCGCCACGCCCGAGCCGAGCGCGAAGGCGAGCATGTCGATCCTGGCGGTCGAAATGCCCATCGCCGCCGCCATCCGCCGGTTCTGCGTCACCGCGCGCATCTGCAGGCCGAAGGGGGTCGCGCGCAGCACAAGCTGCAGCGCGACGAAGACGACGATCGCCAAGACGATGATCCAAAGCCGGTTGGTCGTGATCTCGAGCCCGCCGAGATGGAAGGCGCCGGACATGAACGGGGGATTGCTGACCAGCCGGTTGTTCGCGCCGAAGATGCTGCGGACCGTCTGTTGCAGGATCAGGGAGACGCCCCAGGTCGCGAGCAGCGTCTCGAGCGGCCGCGTATAGAGGTAGCGGATGATAAGGCGCTCGATGGCGACGCCGACGAACGCCGCGACGACAAAGGCGAGCGGGATCGCAAAGGCGAGCGACCAGTTCTGCAGCGAGGGCGGCAGAACCGTCTGCACGACATATGTCGCATAGGCGCCGAGCATCACCATCTCGCCGTGCGCCATATTGATGACGCCCATGACGCCGAAAGTGATCGCGAGCCCGATCGCGGCGAGCAGCAGGACGGATGAGGCCGAAAGCCCGTACCAGAGGTTCTGCGCCGCGTTCCACATCATAAGCCGCGTATGGATCGAAGACAGCGCCGTGGCGGCCGCGCTCTTGACCTGCGGATCAGTCGCCGTCTGGGCGATCTGGTCGATCAGGCTCTGCGCGTCCTGGTCGCCTCGGGCTTGGAGAATCTGGATCGCTTCAAGGCGGTTCTGCGCGGAGGCCGAGCCGCTCGTCGCGAAGATCGCGGCGCGCGCGAGCTTCAGCGCGTCGGCGACGCGTGGATCGCTTTCCTTGGCGAGCTGCGCCTCGAGCGCTGGCAGGGCCTTCGCGTCGCGCGTCCTGAAGACGTCCTCCGCCGCCGCCATGCGCCTCTCCGGATCGGGATTGGCGAGGGTCAGCGCCCCCATGGCGCCCTGGATCGCGACGCGCAGCGCGTTGTTGACGCGCACCTTCTTGAAGGCGGCGGCGTCGGCGATCGTCGCGCCGGTCTTCGCGTTGAGGATTGTTCCGGCCGCTGTCTTATAGGCGACGATGTGGTCGGCCGGGTCGACCATGAGGCGGTTGTCGCTGAGCGCATCGAGAATGGCGGCGGCCTGCGGCGGCGCCTGCGCCGCAAGCTCCGCCACCGCCTTCTCGGTCTGCGGAAATTTGTCGTTGAGGAACCTGGCGAGCGTGTCGTCGAGCGCGTCGGCGCGCGCGGCGCCGCTGAAGATGAGGCAGGCGAAAAGCGCGAGGGCGGCGAAAGCGGCCATGCGCGCGAATCTCGCGAGGGTCAAACTTGCGAAGCAAGAGGCGCTCGACATCGAGCTGGGCTCAACTTTCAATGGTTGTCGCAGCCCTCATCCTGCGTTTCGCGCCACCTTCTCCCGCAAGCGGGAGAAGGGATTCGCGCTCCCTCTCCCGCTCACGGGAGAGGGCCGGGGTGAGGAGTTATGGGGACTACCCGCCGCATTTGCCGGTCTTGACGTTGAAGTTGCCGCACGACATCGGCTTGCGCCAATCAGCGATCAGGTCGCGCGAACCTTCGAGGTATGGCGACCATTCCTGAGCGACGACGGTTCCCGGGGTCTGCCAGACCGTGTTGAGCTGGCCGTCGGCCTGGATCTCCCCGATGTACACGGGCTTGGTGATGTGGTGGTTCGGCATCATCGTCGCAATTCCGCCGGTCAGGTTTGGCACCGCGACGCCGATCATCGCGTCGATCACCTTGTCGGGATCCGTCGTGCCCGCCTTCTCGACCGCCTTCACCCACATGTTGAAGCCGATGTAATGCGCCTCCATCGGGTCGTTGGTGGTGCGCTTCGGCTTCTTGGTGAACTCATGCCACTTGTCGATGAACTCCTTGTTGGCCGGCGTGTCGATCGATTCGAAATAGTTCCAGGCGGCGAGATGGCCGACGAGCGGCTTCGTATCGAGGCCGGCGAGCTCCTCTTCGCCGACCGAGAACGCAACAACGGGGATGTCGGTCGCTTTGACGCCTTGGTTGCCGAGCTCCTTGTAGAAGGGCACGTTGGCGTCGCCGTTGATTGTCGACACGACCGCGGTCTTCTTGCCCGCCGAGCCGAAGGCCTTGATCTTCGACACTTCGGTCTGCCAATCGGAGAAGCCGAACGGCGTGTAGTTGATCATGATGTCTTCGTCCTTGACGCCCTTCGACTTGAGGTAGGCTTCAAGGATCTTGTTGGTCGTCCGTGGATAGACGTAGTCGGTGCCTTCGAGCACCCAGCGCTTGACCGAGCCGCCGTCCTCGCTCATGAGGTAGTCGACCGCGGGGATCGCCTGCTGGTTGGGGGCCGCGCCGGTATAGAAGACATTGCGCTCGGACTCTTCGCCCTCGTACTGCACCGGATAGAAGAGGATGCTGTCGAGCTCCTTGAACACCGGCAACACCGACTTGCGCGACACCGAGGTCCAGCAGCCGAACACGACCGCGACCTTGTCCTTCTCGATGAGCTCCTTGGCCTTTTCGGCGAACAAGGGCCAGTTCGACGCGGGGTCGACGACGACGGGCTCGAGTTTTTTGCCGAGCAGGCCGCCCTTCTTGTTCTGCTCGTCGATCAGCATCAGCATCACGTCTTTGAGCGTGGTCTCGCTGATCGCCATCGTGCCCGAGAGCGAGTGAAGTATGCCAATCTTGATCGTGTCGTCGGCGGCCATGGCGCTGGTCGCGCCGAGCGCAAGCGCTCCGCCGATCATTGCGCCGGCTACGCGCGAAAGGATACCTTTTATCAAGGACATGGATGACCTCGTCGAGTGGGCCCTATCAGACAGGGCCATTGCTGCGGCCCCTCGAGGAGCCTCGGCGTGAGTCGCAACGAGCGTGCCACCCCATTTTTGTGGGGATGGCTCCGCGGCGGCGCCGCTTCGATATGCGCCGGCGCCGAACAAATGATCAGGATTAAGGCTAGCGAGCTGTGGGCGCCTCAGGCCTCGGCAGCGCGATAGCCGACGCCCGGTTCGGTCTTCACAATTTTCGGCGCCGTCGGATCGCGCTCGATCTTAGCGCGCAGCTGACCGATGAAAACGCGAAGATATTGCGTGTCTTCGGCGTGCGCCGGTCCCCAGACCGCCGTCAGGATCTGGCGGTGCGTGACGACCCGGCCGGCGTTGCGGAAGAGAATGGCGAGCAGATCGTATTCCTTCGGCGTCAGCTTGATCGGCTCCCCGCCGCGCGTGACGAGGCGCTTGTCGAACTCCATCACAACTCCGTCGATCTCGGTACGCTCGGCGGGATGCGCTTCGCCCGCCTTGTGACGCAGCGCCGCGCGCAGCCGCGCCGTCAGTTCGCCGATCCCGAAAGGCTTCTCTACGTAGTCGTCCGCGCCGAGATCGAGCGCCTCGATCTTCTCAGCCTCCCGATCGCGCGCCGACAGGATGATGACCGGCGTCTGCGAGAACTGCCGGATTTCACGCAAGACATCCTTTCCGTCGCGGTCGGGCAAGCCGAGATCGAGGACGATGAGATCGGGCGCCGCGGTGACCGCCAGACGCAAGGCCTGCGCGCCCGTCTCCGTCGTCACGACATCGTAGCCCGCCGCGGTCAGGGCGACGCTCAGGAACTTCTGGATCTGCGGCTCGTCGTCGACGACGAGAACGCGGGGGCCCTTCACGACGCGGCCCTCATTTCAATTTGGGTCGGCTGGGCGCTGGGCAGGCGAATGACGATGCGGGTTCCCCGCCGGCGCACGGCCGGGCTTTGCGCAACGATCGTCCCGCCCATGGCCTCGACGAGGCCGCGGCAGATCGAGAGTCCAAGGCCGGTGCCGGCCTTGCGTCCGTCGGCGCGTCCGCCGCGATAGAATTTCTCGAAGATGCGATCGAGGTCGGTGGGCTTCACGCCCGGGCCCTCGTCGGTGACGCTGAGCACGACGTCCCCGCCCTCCTTGCGGGCGTGAATGATCGCGCCGCTGTCGCCCGCATATTTGTGGGCGTTGTCGAGCAGGTTGAACAACACCTGCTCGAGCAGCTTGTCGTCGCCGCGTACGAAGGGCAGATCCGGAGCGATGCTTACCCGCACAGGCTGTTTGGGGAACGCCTTGCGGCTGCGTTCGACCGCGCCTTGCACGACGTCGCCGACGGCGACCAGTTCGCGCTTCACCTTGAGGCCGCCGGCTTCGATCCGCGACATGTCGAGAAGGTTGGCGACGAAGCGCGAAAGCCGCGCCGTCTCCTCCTCGATCGAGGACAGGAGTTCGAGCCGCTCCTCAGGGCTCATTTTGTCCCCGAGCGACCGCAGCGACGTCGCCGCGCCGGCGATGGCGGAAAGGGGCGTGCGCAGATCATGCGAGAGGGAATCGAGCAGCGCGTCGCGAACCTTCTCATTCTCCTGCATCGTGGCGGCCTTGACCGCTTCCAGCGCGAGGAGCGCCCGGTCGAGCGCGATCGCGGTCTGGTCGAGGATCGCCGTCAGCGCCCGCTCGTCTTCCGCCGTGATCGGCTGGTCGGGGGCAAGCGGTTCGAATCCGCAGACGGCGATCGGCCCGCGGCCTGTGACCAGCGGACGGAACTGATAGCCGACGCTGGGCAGCGTGCCGGTCCCCCAACCCGCCGGCTCGTTCTTCTGCTGCGCCCAGCGGGCGGCGGTGATCGCAGCGGCGTCGAGCTGCGCGTCGGGCGGCCAGGCGGCGCGCACTTGCAGGTCGTCGCCTTCCGCCGCCAACAGCACGATCTGTCCGCCGAGCGTGGCGTGCAGATGGGCGGCCGCGGCCCAGAGCACGTCGTCGGCGCTGGAGGCGCCCGAAAGCTTTCGCGAATAATCAAAGAGGGACTGCGTGGCTTCCGCGTTCGCGATCACGCTTTCGCGCTGATCGCGCACGCGTCCGGTTAAGGACCCGGTCAGCACCGCGACGACGAGGAAAATCAGAAGCGCGAACAGTTCCTGCGGCTGAGCGACCGTAAAAGTGTAGACCGGCTGGATGAAGAAGAAATTGTAGGCGACGAACGAGGCGAATGAGGCGATCACCGCGGCGCGGGTGCCGAACCTAGCGGCGCTGAACAACACCGCCGCCAGGAATATCATTGACAGATTGGGGAGCCGCAGTAGGGCGGTCAGCGCTTCGCCGACAACGACCGCGCAAGCGACGGAGAAGAGCGCCGCTGCAATCTCGACGCCAAGGCCGCGCGAGCTGAACTCCAATTTGGGGCGCAGCCAAAGGCGACGCGGCGGCTCCTCATACGGTACGACGTGGATCTCGATCGATCCGGCGCTCTGCAGGATCGCATCGGGCAGCGAACGGCCGAGGACACGGCCGAGCAGTCCAGCATGCGACTGGCCGAGCACGATCTGGGTCGCGTTCTCGCGCCGCGCCAGCCGCAGAATCTCGGTGGGATAGTCGTTGCCCTGAAGCCGCATCGTGTCGCCGCCGAGCCGCTCCGCCAAACTGAAGGTCTTGGCGATCTGGTTCGCCTTCCTGACGTCGACCTCCTGACCGATACGTTCGACATAGACCGCCGTCCACGGGGCGTTGAGGCCGGTCGCGAGCTGGGCGGCGCGCCGCACCACGCGCTCGGAGACTTCGTCCGCGCCGACGCAGGCAAGCAGCCGCTCCGACGCGGCCCACGGACCCTCGATCGCTTTTTGCCGCAGATAGTCGAGCATCTGATCGTCGACCCGGTCGGCGGTGCGCCGGAGCGCAAGCTCGCGCAGCGCCGTCAGATTGCCGGCTGTGAAGAAGTTCTGGGTCGCGCGGCGAGCCGTCTCGGGCACGTAGACCTTGCCCTCGTGCAGGCGCTGGATGAGTTCGTCCGGCGTGATGTCCACGAGAACGACGTCCGTCGCCTCTTGCAGCACGCGGTCCGGCACGGTTTCGCGCACCACGACGCCGGAAATGCGCGAAACCACGTCGGCGAGGCTTTCGAGATGCTGGATGTTGAGCGCGGTCCAGACGTCGATGCCGGCGGCCAGAAGTTCCTGCACGTCCTGCCAGCGCTTGGGATGGCGGCTCTCGGGAGCGTTCGTGTGCGCAAGTTCGTCGACGACGATCAGCTTGGGATTGCGCGCCAAAGCGGCGTCGATGTCGAATTCCGCGATCGTCCGGCCGCGATACTCGACCATGCGACGCGGGAGCACCTCGAGGCCCTCGACAAGCGCGCTGGTCTCAGCGCGCCCGTGCGTTTCAACGAGGCCGACGACGACGTCGACGCCCTCCTCCTTGAGGCGGCGCGCTCCCTGCAGCATCGCGTAGGTCTTGCCGACGCCGGGCGCCGCGCCGAGAAAGACTTTCAGCCGACCGGCGCTCTCCCTGCGGAAGGCCGCCAGAAGCGCGTCCGGATTCGGGCGTACGTCGTCGGGTCGGCTCGGTTGGGCCATCGGCGCTCATCGTTTGTCACGATGATTTTAACCCATCCAGCGCCAAATTCAGCTGTAAAATATTGACCCGAGGCTCGCCGATCAGGCCAAAGACCGGCTTCTCGATCGCTCCCTGAACGAGGAGCCGCACCTGGCCCTCGTCAAGGCCGCGCGCCTTGGCGACGGAGGGAACTTGCGCGAGCGCGGTCTCAGGCGAGACGTCCGGATCGAGGCCCGAGGCCGACGTCGTGACGGCGTCCGCCGGCACCGGTCCGGGACCCGCCATCGAGCGCCACGCCTCCACGCCCGCCTTCACCCGGTCGACGAGCGTCTTCGAGGTCGGACCGAGATTGGAGCCGGACGAGTTCGCGGCGTTGTACGGGTCATCGATCGTCTTCGACGGATCTTTGGGGTCCGGCTCATTGGTCGCCGACGGGTGCGGATGGAAATAGCGGTCGGTCTTGAAGTTCTGCCCGATCAGCGCCGAGCCGACGACGGCGCCGTTCTTCTCGATGAGGCTGCCGTTCGCCTGCCAGGGCAGCGCGATCTGCGCGATTCCGGTCACCGCCAACGGATAGACGAGGCCGGTCAGCGCGGAGAACAGCGCGAGCAGGACGATCGCGGGACGCAGGTGCTGGATCATGGAAAGGACCCCCTTGAATTTACGCCAGGTGCAAGGCGGCGACGACGAGGTCGATCGCCTTGATGCCGATGAATGGCAGAATGAGCCCACCGAGGCCGTAGATGATGAGGTTGCGCCTGAGCAGCGCCGCCGCGCCGACCGGGCGGTAGGCGACGCCCTTCAGCGCGAGCGGAATGAGCGCGATGATGATGAGCGCGTTGAAGATGACGGCCGACAGAATCGCGGATTGTGACGAGGCGAGTTGCATCACGTTCAGAGCGTTCAGCGCCGGATACGTCGTCACGAACATCGCCGGAAGAATCGCGAAATATTTGGCGACGTCGTTGGCGATCGAGAACGTCGTCAGCGAGCCGCGGGTCATCAGGAGCTGCTTGCCGATCTCGACGATCTCAATGAGCTTGGTCGGATTCGAGTCGAGGTCGACCATGTTGCCCGCCTCGCGCGCGGCCTGGGTGCCGGTCTGCATGGCGACGCCGACGTCGGCCTGCGCGAGCGCCGGCGCGTCATTGGTGCCGTCGCCGCACATCGCGATCAGCCGGCCGCCGAATTGCTCCTTGCGGATGTAGGTGAGCTTGTCCTCCGGCGTCGCCTCCGCGAGAAAGTCGTCGACGCCCGCCTCCGAGGCGATCGCCGCGGCGGTGACCGGGTTGTCGCCCGTCACCATCACCGTGCGGATGCCCATCGCGCGCAACGCCGCGAAACGCTCTTTGATGCCGGGCTTCACGACGTCCTTCAGGTGCACGACGCCAAGCAGCGCGCCCCGATCGGCGACGGCGAGCGGCGTGCCGCCGGACATCGCCACCCGCTCGACCGCCTGCCGGAACTCCGGCGGCGTCTTGTCGAGCGCCGTCTTCAGATAGCGCAGGATCGAATCGATTGCGCCCTTGCGGACCGAGCGGCCACCAATGTCGACGCCCGAAATGCGGGTCTGCGCGGTGAAGGGAATGACGGCGGTATGAGCCGGATCGTGCGTCGGCTCGGCAAGCTGGTACTCGCCCTTGGCGAGCGCGACGATCGAGCGGCCTTCCGGCGTCTCGTCAGAAAGACTGGAGGCGAGTGCCGCTGCGGCGAGATCTTCGACTCGGACGCCTCGCACCGGGAGGAACTCGGTCGCCATACGGTTGCCGAAAGTGATCGTGCCGGTCTTGTCGAGGAGCAGGGTGTCGACGTCGCCCGCCGCCTCGACCGCGCGGCCCCGAGGTGGCGATGACGTTGAAGCGGATCAGCCGATCCATGCCGGCGATGCCGATCGCCGACAGAAGACCGCCGATGGTCGTCGGAATGAGGCAGACCAGGAGCGCGATCAGAACGGTCGCCGAGAGATCGGTCCCCGAATATTTCGCGATCGGCCAGAGCGTCACGCAAACAATCAGGAAGATGATGGTCAGCCCTGACAGCAAGATCGACAGCGCCAGCTCGTTCGGCGTCTTCTGCCGCTCCGCGCCTTCGACCAGCGCAATCATGCGATCGAGGAAGGTCGAGCCCGGCGAAGCCGTGATCTTGACCTTGATGAAGTCGGAGAGAACAGTCGTCCCGCCGGTGACGGCCGAGCGATCGCCGCCCGATTCGCGAATGACGGGCGCCGATTCGCCGGTGATCGCGGATTCGTTGACCGAGGCGACCCCTTCGATGATATCGCCGTCCCCGGGGATGATCTCACCCGCCTCGACCAGGACGACGTCGCCGAGGCGAAGGTCGAGCGCGTTAACGCCCTTGACAGGGCCATTCAGGTCTTCGGGATCGACATAACGCCTGGCAGGCGTGTCGATGCGCGTCCGCCGCAACGTGTCGGCCTGGGCCTTGCCGCGGCCTTCCGCCACCGCCTCGGCGAAATTGGCGAACAGCACGGTGAACCAGAGCCAGGCGGCGATCTGGCCGGAGAACGCCGCCGTGCCGTTCTGCGTGATGAGGTCGCGGATGAAAAGGACCGTCACCACGGCCGAAACAACCTCAGTCACGAAGATGACCGGATTTTTGGCCAGCGCGCGCGGGTCGAGCTTGCGCAGGGCGTCGACCGCGGCGGCGCCGATTATCTTGCCGTCGAACAGGCTCTGCGGTTGTGTCTTCTTGGACGACATCTGTCGAAACTCCAATCAGAAGGTCTTCCCGCCGAGCATCAGGTAGTGCTCGACGACGGGCCCGAGCGACAGGGCCGGGAAATATTGCAGGAGGTAGAGAATGACGATGACGCCGACCAGCAGCCCGACGAACAGCGGCCCATCGGTCGGGAAGGTGCCAGCCGAGGCCGGCACCTTCTTCTTCGCCGCCAGCGAGCCGGCGAGCGCCAGCACCGGGATGACATAGGCGAAGCGTCCGAGCAGCATGGCTAGGCCACCCGTCGTGTTGAACCAGAGCGTATTGCCGTTGATCCCGGCAAAAGCCGAGCCGTTGTTGGCGTTGCTCGAGGCGAAGAGATAGATGATTTCGGAAAGCCCGTGCGGGCCGCTGTTGCCGAGGCTGTCGAGCGCGGTCTTGAGCAGCACGGAGGCGCCCGTGAAGCCGAGCACGATCAGCGGATAAATGAGCACCGCGAGCATCGCGAACTTCATCTCCCGCACCTCGATCTTCTTGCCGAGATATTCGGGCGTGCGGCCGACCATCAAACCCGCGACGAACACCGCGATGATCGCGACCACGAGGAAGCCATAGAGTCCGGCGCCGACGCCACCCGGCCAGATGCAGCCGGCGAGCAGGTTGAACATCGGGACCATGCCGGCGAGCGGAGTGAAAGAGTCGATCATCGCATTGACAGCGCCGGTGCTGGTGCCGGTCGTGCCGGTGATGAACAAGGCCGACAGCGCTTGGCCGAAGCGGAGCTCCTTGCCCTCGAAATTGCCCATCGAAGGGCCGACCCCGAGTCCGGTCAGGATGGGATTGCCCGAAGACTCGGACCAGTAGACGACGATGATCCCGACGATGAGAAAAACGCCCATCGCCGCCAGGATCGCCCGACCCTGGCGGATGTCGCCGACGATGCGTCCGAAAGCGAGAACGGAGGCGACGGGGATGAGAAGGAGCGCCCAAATCTCCAAGATGTTGGACCAGGCGTTCGGGTTCTCGAACGGGTGCGACGAATTGGCGTTGAAGAAGCCGCCGCCGTTGGTGCCGAGCTCCTTGATGATCTCCTGGCTCGCGACCGGCCCGATCGAAATGGTCTGCTTCGCCCCTTCGAGCGTGGTCGCGTCGACGGCGCCGGCGAGCGTCTGAGGGACGCCGAGCGCCACGAGGACGAAGGCGAAAACCACCGATATCGGCAACAAGATGTAGAGCGTGACGCGGGTCAGATCGACCCAGAAGTTACCGACCGTCGTTGCGGAGGAGCGGGCGAACCCGCGCACAAGCGCGAAAGCCATCGCCAGACCTGTCGCCGCTGACAGGAAATTGTGCACGGTGAGGCCGAGCATCTGGGTCAGATGGCTCATCGTGGTCTCGCCGGAATAGTTCTGCCAGTTGGTGTTGGTGATGAAGCTGTCCGAGGTGTTGAACGCGAGATCGGGCGGCACGGCGTCGAAGCCGCGCGGATTGAGCGGCAGGAAATTCTGCAACCGCTGCAAGGCATAGAGCGACAGGAAACCGGCGACGGAAAAGACGACCATGGCGATCGCATAGCCGTACCAGTCCTGCTCCCGCGCGGGATCGACGCCCGCCAGCCGATAGAAGGCGCGCTCGACCGGCCCCAGCACTGGGCTCAGAAAGGTTCTGTCGCCGGCGTACACGCGCGCCACAAAGGCGCTGAGCGGTACGGAGCACGCCACAACAAGGGCGAGCACCAGCGCAATCTGCGACCAGCCTATGAGCGTCATCGCAATATCCTCGGGTTAGAATTTTTCAGGCCGGATCAAGGCGTAGAGCAGATAGAGGCCGAGTCCTACAGCCACGATCAGCCCAATGATCGGTTCACTCATGGCGGGCGTCCCTTCAAAGTTGGCGCAACGCCATCGCGTACCACCCCATCAGCGAGATCAACGCAGATCCGAGCACAACGAACACAAGATCGAGCATGCGCGCCTCCTTGCTCGCTGGCTTGGTAAGGCCGGGGGATATAAGTTATCGATTGCGATTCGCCCCGCCCGGCATAAGGACTTCATAAAGCCGACGGCCTAGCCCAGGGAGCGCTTAGTACGGGCGGTCGTTGGACCGCTTGATACAGATCAACCGGCTTTCAATCCCATTCGGATTGCCGAAAAGGCTTCGTTAGCAAAATTGTCGAAAGGGCCGTATAGCGGAGCCTACGCCAGACGTCGCGAGGACAAGCGCGACCCGACCAACCTGGGAGAAGAATATTGCTGCGTATTTGTGGTTTTTCAAAAGGGGGCTGGCGCATCGCCGCAACGGTTCTCGCCTTGGGAGCTACGCTGGCGCTCATCGGATGCGGCAAGAAGCAGGAGACGCAGGCCGCCGTCGGGCAGGTCATTGCGCATGTCGGCCCGGACGATGTGACGCAGCAAGAGCTCGACAACGAGCTCCGCCTTGCGAACGTGCCTTCCGACAAACGCAGCGACGAGGTTGTCAAGGCCGCTTTGAGCCGGATCATCGAGCGCAAGTATCTCGTCCAGCAGGCGCTCGCGGCCAAGCTCGACCGTGAGCCGACTGTCCATCTCGACCTCCTGCGCGCTCGCGAGCAAATCCTCGCGAGCGCATACGCGCAGCGCGAACTTCAGTCGAAGTTCAGCGCACTCTCGAAGAGCGAGATCGACGCGTACATCCAAGCCCATCCCGATCAGTTCGCCAAGCGCCAGCTGTTCCAGATCGAGCAGATCACCTTCGTCCCGCAGAAGGACATGGAGCAGCTCGCCGCATCCGTTAAGGATTTCAAGTCGCTAGATCAGGTCGAAGCGAAGATGAACGAACTCGGCATCAAGTACAGCCGGGGGCCGGCCACGCTCGACAGCGCGACCATGCCCGAGCAGATGCTGAAACCACTCGAGGCGAGAAAGCCTGACGACATCTTCTTCATCCGCTCGAGGACCAGCGCCAGCTTCTTCAAGGTCGGCTCGGTCGAGGATAAGCCTCTCACGCCCGAGGAGTCCGATTTCCTCGCCAAGCGCGATCTGCGCAACGACCTCGCCAAGAAAAACGGGCAGGAAACCTTCAATGCCGCGCTCGCAAACGCCAAATACGAAGGCGATTACGCGCGCATCATGGCGACGCCGACGCCCACCCCTGCTCCCGTGGCCGGTGAGCCGGCGGCTGGCGAAGCGCAGAGCGGCGAAAAGCCGGGTGGCGAAGCCCAAAGCGCTGAGAAACCGGCCGGCGAACCTGAAAAGCCCGAAACGCAGAAGGACGCGACGAAGAAATGAGGCAAGCGGCGGCGTGATCCGGCTTCGCTCCCGCCCCCGCTTGCACCCTAACAGATGCGCGGAAGCTGTTCCCCGGCGAGCCAGTCGACGATGCGCCCTCCGCCGAAGGCCGTCCTCATTTCGACGAAGCGATTTGGATCCGCGATGACGCCGCCGATCACGGCCGCGTTTGCGCCCAACGGGTGCGCTTGCATGGCGGAGAGAAGCGCCGATGCGGCCTCGGGCGCAACGATCGCCACGAGCTTGCCTTCGTTTGCGACATTGAGCGGGTCAAGGCCGAGAAACTCGCACGCCGCCACCACTTCGGCGCGAACCGGAATCGCGGCTTCCTCGATCGAAAAGCCGACGCAGGACTGATGCGCGATCTCGTTGAGCGTCGCCGCCAGCCCACCGCGCGTCGGGTCCCGCATGACGCGCAGCGCGCCGCCGGCCGCCCTCACCATGTCCGCGACAAGACCATGCAGCGCGGCGGTGTCGGAGAGGATCTCGGTTTCGAATTCGAGGTTCTCCCGCTTCGACATGACCGCGACGCCGTGGTCGCCGATCGTTCCCGACAGGATGACGACGTCGCCCGGCCGCGCGGCGTCGCTCGACAGCACGAGCCCCGGGGGCGCGATCCCAACGCCTGTCGTCGAGATGAACACCTTGTCCGCCTTGCCGCGCTCGACGACCTTGGTGTCGCCGGTGATGATCGGCGCTCCGGCTTTGCGCGCGGCGTCGCCCATGCTCGCCGCGACTCGCTTGAGATCGGCGAGCGGGAAGCCCTCCTCGATGACGAAGCTCGCCGACAGATAGAGCGGCCGCGCGCCCGCCATCGCGACATCGTTGATCGTGCCGTTGACGGCGAGCGAGCCGATGTCGCCGCCGGGAAAGAAGATCGGCGAGACGACATAGGCGTCCGTCGTCATCACCATGCGTCCGGCCGACACATCGAAGGCGGACTGGTCGTTGCCGGCCCGCAGCCAGTCGTTGTCGAAGGCGGCAAGGAAAATCTCCTCGATCAGCTGTCCCATCGCGCGACCGCCGGCGCCGTGAGAAAGATCGACGCGGCCATGTCTGATGTCGAGCTTGCGGCGGATCGGCCTCGCGACGCTCAAGCGACTTCCTTGGCTTGCTGACGCCGAGCGTTCTCCCGGAAGCGCCCGTAGGTCCAGTGGGCCGAGCAGGCGCCTTCGGGAGAAACCATGCACGAGCCCATCGGCGTGTCGGGCGTGCACAGCGTCCCGAACAATTTGCAGTCGCGGGGCGCCTTGGCGCCGCGCAGGATCTCGCCGCACTCGCAGGCCGGATTGTCCTTCGCGGGCTTGGGCGTGAGGCCGAAGCGCTGTTCGGCGTCATACCTTATGAACTCGGGCCGGAGCTGCAATGCGCTTCGCGGCAGCCAGCCGAGCCCGCGCCACTCGAACGACTCCCGGGTCTCGAAAATGGCCGCGACTTCGGCTTGCGCCCTGACATTGCCGTCGCGCGTGACCGCGCGGATGTATTGGTTCTCGACCTCGGCGCGGCCTTCGTTGATCTGCCGGATCAGCATGAAGATCGCCTGGGCGACGTCGAGCGGCTCGAAGCCGGCGATCACCACCGGCTTTCCGTAATCGCTCGCGAACGGCTCGTAGGGACGCGTACCAATGACCGTGCTGACATGGGCGGGGCCGACGAAGCCTTCGATGAGGACCGGCGACGCGTCGCCGTCGCTCGCGCCGTCCAGGATCGCGCGCATCGCCGGAGGCGTCATCACGTGATTGCACAGGATCGAGAAATTCCTCAGCCCCTTCTTCCCGGCGGCGCGGATCGCCATCGCCGTCGGCGGCGTCGTCGTCTCGAAGCCAATCGCAAAGAAGACGACCTCGCGGCTTGGCTCAGCCTCGGCGATGCGGATCGCATCCAAGGTCGAATAGACCATGCGGATGTCGGCGCCTTCCGCCTTGGCCTTGATGAGGCTCGATCCGCTGGAGCCGGGAACGCGCATGAGATCGCCGTAGGCGCAGAGCGTGACGCTGGGCAAGCGCGCGCATGCGATCGCCATGTCGACCCTCGCCATCGGCAGAACGCAGACTGGGCAGCCGGGTCCGTGAATCATGCGGACATTCGCGGGCAAGAGGTCCTCGAGCCCGTAGCGCGAGATCGCATGCGTGTGGCCGCCGCAAAACTCCATCAACCGATACGTTCGCTCTGGCCGCGCTTCACGGGCGATCCCGTCGGCGATCGAGCGGGCGAGCGCGCCATCGCGATATTCGTCCACGTATTTCATGGTCAGTGTCCCTTCACGCCGCCGCGCCCACGGCCTTCAGAAGGTCGATCGTTTTTTGCGCCTCCTCCGGATCGATCTTGGCCAGTGCGTAGCCGACATGCAGCACCACGTAGTCGCCGACCTGCACGTCGTCAACGAGCGCGGTCGAGATGACCTTGATCACGCCGTCGAGGCTGACCTTCGCCATGTCATCTGGAAGGATTTCGCGCACCTCCACCGGGATTGCGAGACACATAGGCTATTCCTCCATCCATTTGCCGCCGGCTTGGGCACGCACTAGCGCGAAGGCTGCCTGGCCGAACGAGACGCCGCCGTCGTTGGCGGGGACCTCGCGCGGCAGCGTCGGATCGAGCCCGCGCGCCCGCAATGCGCCCATCAGCCCCTCGGCCAGCACCCGGTTCATCAGGCACCCGCCGCCGAGCGCGACGCGCGCTGCGCCACGTCTCGCCGCCTCGAGCCCAATCCATTCGGCGAGCGCCGCAATTAGCGTGCCGTGGAACGCTTCGGCCGCCTCGCGGGCTTCGAGCCCCAAGCTCAGAATCGCCTCCATCATCGGAGCGAGATCAAGGCGCCCGTCCGCGATCCGCCAGCCGTCGGGGATCACACGCGGCGTCTCGACGAGGGCTTCGAGCTCCATAGCCGCCTGTCCCTCATAATGCTGGACGAGGCAGACGCCGGCGAACGCCGCGGCCGCGTCGAACACGCGGCCCATGCTGGTCGTTCTGGCGAAGCGCGCGCCGCGTGTGAATGCCTCTGCGAGACGCGCCGCATCCGGCGTTTCGGGGAACCTCCACGCAGCTTCATCGAGCCGGCCGAGCCTGTGCAGCATCGCGACGCCCATGCGCCACGGCTCGCGCGACGCCTTGTCCCCGCCGGGCAGAGCCAACGGCTCGAGCCAGCCGACGCGGGTCCAGCTTGCGCCGTTCAGCGCGATCAGTTCGCCACCCCAAGGGCCGCCGTCGGCGCCGTAACCATATCCATCCAGCGCGACGCCGAGCACATGCCCAGTCCACCGCTTCTCGGCGGCGACCGCAGCAATATGCGCGACATGGTGCTGCACGGCGATCACCGGCAGCCCGGAGACTTCGGCGGACCGGGTAGAGACGAAATCCGGGTGCAGATCGCATGCCGCGCATTGCGGCTCGACCTCGAGGATCGCCGTCAGATGCCGGATCGTTTCCTCGCGGAAGCGGATCGTCTCGCGATCATCGAGGTCGCCGATGTGTTGCGAGACGAAGGCCTCGCGGCCGCGCGTAATCGTCACCGTGTTCTTGAGATCGGTGCCGGCTGCGATGACGCACGGGCCCTCTATGCCCAAATCGATCGGGTCGGGCACGAAGCCCCGCGCGCGGCGCAGATAGGCGGGCGCGCCGTCAAGGACGCGCAGCACCGAATCGTCGGCTCTCACAACGATCTCGCGTTCGTGCGTCACGATGAGGTCGGCGATCCCGGCCAAGCGTTCGCGCGCGTCCTCGTCGGACGCGACCAGCGGCTCGCCGCCAAGATTGGCGCTCGTTGCGACGAGCGCCAGATCGTTCGGCGCGCCGCGCCAGGAGCGAAAATCAGCCGAACCGCCGAGCGCATGCAAGACGAGCCAGTGCAACGGCGTGTAGGCCAGCATGAGGCCGATATCCCTGAGCCTCGGCGCGACGCTCGGAGCGACGACGCCTCGGCTTCGCGCAAGCACGATCGGCCGCGCGCGATGGACGAGCAAGTCTCGCTCGGCCGGCCCGATTTCGGCGAGGCGCTCGGCGCTCGCGAGATTGGCGACCATCACCGCAAACGGCTTGGCGTCACGCGCCTTGCGTTGGCGCAGCCGCGCGACCGCGGTTTCGTCGCGCGCGTCGCAGAGGAGGTGGAAGCCGCCGAGACCTTTTAGCGCCACGATCCCGCCGCAGCGCAGCGCGGCGGCGACGGCGGCGATCGCCACATTGAGCTTCGGCCCGCATCGTGGGCAGGCGATCGGCTCGGCGTGGAACCGCCGGTTCGAGGGATCGGCGTAGTCCCGGGCGCATTCCGCGCACATCGGGAACTGCGCCATCGAGGTCTGCGCGCGATCATAGGGCAACGCGCGCGTGAGCGTATAGCGCGGTCCGCAATGCGTGCAGTTGATGAGCGGGTAGCCGAAGAACCGGCTCGAGGCGTCGAACAGTTCTTCGAGGCAGGCTTCGCAGGTTGCGGCGTCCGCGCCGATGCGCGTGGTCGATTTGCCTTGGCGCGTCGCATCGATGACGAAGCCCTCTCCGCCGATCGGCGCGATCTCGCCGACCTCGACCGAGTCGATGCGCGAGAGCGGCGGCGCCATGTCTTTCAGTTCCGCCAGGAACGAATCCGCGCGCACGCCCTCGACCTCGATCAGGACGCCATCCGCGTCGTTGCGCACGAAGCCGCTAAGCTTAAAGCGCGACGCAAGCCCATAGGCGAAGGGCCGGAAGCCGACCCCCTGCACCGACCCGCGCACCCTGAGCCGCAGACGCTTCTCAGCCGGACGCGACGCGGCGGGCGCGCCCATGCTCATGCCCGCGCCACAGCGGCCGCGTGCCGCGCGGCGGTCGCTTCGATCCAGGCGATGAAGGCGGGCAGGCCTTCGCCCGTCTTGGCCGAGACAGTCAGCGTCTGCAGGTTTGGGTTGATCCGCAAGGCGTTGGCGAGACACTGGCCGACGTCGAAATCAAGGTGCGGCAGCAGGTCCGCCTTGTTCAAGAGCATCAGGTCGGCGGTCGCGAACATGTCCGGATATTTGAGCGGCTTGTCCTCGCCTTCGGTGACCGAAAGCACCACGACCCGGCGCGCCTCGCCAAGGTCGAATCCAGCAGGGCACACGAGATTGCCAACGTTCTCGATGAAAAGAACCCCACCCGCCTCTGGGCGCAAGGTCTCCAGCGCATGTCCGACCATGTGCGCGTCCAGATGGCAGCCCTTCCCGGTGTTGATCTGGATCGCGTTCGCGCCTGTCGCCCGAATGCGCTCAGCGTCATTCGAGGTTTGCTGATCGCCTTCGATGACGGCGACCGGCAGCCTGCTCTTCAGCGCTTCGATTGCCTTGACGAGGAGGCACGTCTTGCCAGAGCCGGGGCTCGAGACGACGTTGAGCGCGAACAGGCGCTGGGCGGAAAACGCGCGTCGGTTGTCGCGGGCATAGGCGTCGTTTTTCGACAGGATGTCCTGCTCGATCTTGACCATCCGCGCCTCGCTCACGCCGGGCGCGTGCACGGCGAGAGCGTCGCCGTGCTCCTGCGCATCAGCGTGTGCATGATCGTGATGTGGATGGCTATGCGGCCCGGTCCCATCGCCGTGATCGTGGACATATGTGTCCGCGTGGGCGTCCCCTGCCCTGCCCTTTTCGAGGACGATCTCGGCCTGGCCACATCCGCATACGCCGCACATCAGGCGATCTCCATTTCCCGGACCTTGAGCTCGTCGCCCGCCGTCATCCGGACCGCGTAGCCCCCGCACTTTGGGCAGGGGCTGAACCGCTCGGCGAGCGCGACGGACTTTTCGCAATCCGCGCACCAGCCCGCGCCCGGAACGCGCTCGATCTCGAGCGACGCGCCCTCGGCCAAGGTTCCAGCCGAGACGGCGGCGAAGCAGAATTGCAGCGCCTCCGGCTCCACGTGGCTCAAAGCGCCGACGTCGACGAAAACCCGCGTCACTTTCCGAGCGCCCTGCATCTTCGCCGCCTCGACCGCGATTTCGACGATGCTTTCGGTCAGCGCCATCTCGTGCACGAACGCCATCCCGCGCCTGTCGCGGCTTACTCAGGCGCAAGCAAGCGCCCTACCCTAAGCTACGAGCATACAGACCCCGCCGCGCGCTTTCCATCGTCCTGTCGCCGGGCGATTGCGACGCTTCGTCTCAGGCGCTGGCCTTCCGCGGACGCTCATCGTCCCTGAGCCACACGTAGATCGCCGGAATGACGAGCAGCGTGAGCGCCGTCGAGGACGCCAGGCCGAAGACGAGCGAAATCGCGAGGCCCTGAAAGATCGGGTCTGTCAGGATGAAAGCCGCCCCGATCATCGCCGCGGCCGCCGTCAGGAAGATCGGCTTGAAGCGGGTCGCGCCCGCTTCGATCAGGGCCGGTCGCAACGCCATGCCTTCGGCGCGCCGCGTCCTGATGAAGTCGACCAGCAGGATCGAGTTGCGCACGATGATGCCGGCGAGGGCGATGAAGCCGATCATCGAGGTCGCCGTGAACGGCGCCCCGAGCGCCCAATGGCCCAAAACAATGCCGATCGACGTCAGCGGCACCGGCGTCAGCACCACGAGCGGCAGCAGGAAAGACCCGAATTGCGCGACGACCAGCAGGTAAATACCGAGAATCGCGACGACGAAGGCTGCGCCCATGTCGCGGAAAGTGACATAGGTCACCTCCCACTCGCCGTCCCAAAGCAAGGTCGGCCTCGACTCGTCGAGAGGCTGGCCGTGAAGCGCAATATCGGGCTTGCCCGTAGCGTCCCAGTCCATGCCGGCGATCTTGTCGTTGACCGCCAGCATGCCGTAAATCGGCGCCTCGAACCGGCCGGCCAGGTCCCCGCTCACCATTTCCGCGAAGCGCCCATTGTGGCGGAAGATCGGATAGGACGAGACCTCGCGCTTCAGGGTGACGACGTCGCCGAGTTCGACGTTGGCGCCTTGCCGCGCCGTCCCGCCGGCAGGCAGCGGCGTCGAGAGCACCCGCTCATCAAGCGTCAAACCGCTGCGCGGCAGCGCGACATTGATGGCGATCGGCTTCAGACCGCTGCCGCGCTGGGAATACCCGACCTTCGTTCCGCCGACGAGCGCGGCGATCGTATCATAGACGGCCTGCTCCTGAACGCCGTGGAACTCGAGCGCCTCCTGGTCGATGGCGAAACGCAGGCGCTCCGATGGCACGCCGAAGCTGTCGTCGACGTCGACGATGAAATCGACCGACTCGAAGGCCTTTCGGACTTTCGCCGCCACCTCGCGGCGGGTCGCCGCGTCGGGTCCATAGATTTCGGCGAGCAGCGTCGATAGCACGGGCGGGCCCGGCGGAACTTCGACGACCTTGATCGAGCCGTGCGGTGGCAAACTTACGTTCGCCAGCCGCCTGCGGATGTCGAGCGCGATCGCGTGGCTCTCGCGCGAGCGGTCGCCCTTCGGCTTCAGATTGACCGAGAGATCGCCCTGCCCCGGGTTGGCGCGGAGATAATAGTGGCGCACGAGGCCATTGAAATTGAACGGCGCGGCCGTTCCGGCATAGCTTTGGATCGACGTCAGCTCGGGGAGGTCCTTGAGCCTCGTCGCCGCCGCCATGAGCACTCGATCCGTCCCTTCGAGCGAGGTCCCTTTCGGCAGGTCGACGATGACCTGGATTTCCGACTTGTTGTCGAAAGGCAGGAGCTTCACGACAACGTCTTTCGTGCCGAAGAGCGCGCAGACGGCGAGCGTCGCGAGCCCAACCGAGATGAGGAAAACCTTGGAGCGGACGCGGCCCTTGAGCAGGGGCTTGGCGATGCGGATGTAGAAGCGCCCCATGGCGCCGACATCGTGGCGATGGTCGCCGCTTCGGGCGGGCATGGCCTCGAAGCGCCGGCTTGCTAAACGCATGAGCAGCCAGGGCGTCACCGTGACCGCCACAAAGAACGAGAACAGCATCGCGAGCGAAGCGTTGGCGGGAATGGGGCTCATGTAGGGCCCCATGAGCCCGCTCACGAACATCATCGGCAACAACGCCGCGATGATCGCGAGCGTGGCGACGATGGTCGGATTGCCGACCTCGGCGACCGCCTCGACCGCGGTATCGACGAGACTGCGCGACCCACGCATCGACCAGCGCCGGACGATGTTTTCCACGACCACAATCGCGTCGTCGACGAGAATGCCGATCGAGAAGATGAGCGCGAACAGGCTGACGCGATTGATCGTATAGCCCATCATCCAGGAGGCGAACAGCGTCAGAAGGATCGTGGTCGGAATGATGATCAACACCACGACGCCTTCGCGCCAGCCGATCGTCGCCGTGATGAGGATGACGATCGAGACGGTTGCGAGCGCCAGATGGAACAGGAGCTCGTTCGCCTTGTCGTTCGCAGTCTCACCATAGTTGCGCGTGACCGAGACCTCCAGGCCCGCGGGGACAATGCGGCCCTTGATCGTTTCGAGGCGCTTCAGCGTCTCCTCGGCGACAACGACCGCATTGGCGCCCTTGCGCTTGGCGACGGCGAGGCTGACCGCCGGCCGGCGCTCCAGCGCGCCGCTCGCATTGCGCGTCATCGTCCAGGCGCGCTGATCGACCTCCGTCGCGCCGACGTCCACGTCGGCGATATCCTTCACATAGACCGGGCGGCCGTCGCGCGTGGTCAGAAGCAGAAGCCCGATGTCGGGAACGCCCTGCAGCGTCTGTCCGGCGACCACGGGGACGGCTTTGCCGTTATTGCGGAAAGCGCCCGCAAGGAAGGAGCGGTTGGCGTTGGCGAGCTTGTCGGTCACCTGGGCGAGCGTCACGCCATAGAGCGCCAGGCGCTCGGGGTCGGGTTCGACTCGGATTTCGCTCGGCGCGCCGCCAACGATGTAGGTCGAGCCGACGCCGTCGACCTTGGTCAGTTCGTGCTGGAGCTCCTCGGCGACCTGCTCGAGTCCGTTGCTGGTCCACTCCCCCGCCTTGTCCGCATTGGCCGACAGCGTGAGGACGAGGATGGCGACGTCGTTGATGCCGCGCCCGACAATCAGAGGCTCGGGAATGCCTTTCGGGATGTTGCCGATGGCCGCGCGAATCTTCTCATGCACGCGCAGGACCGCGGTGTCCTGGTCTGTGCCGACGAGGAAACGCGCCGTCACCACGACGCGATCGTCCTCGGTCTGCGAATAGACGTGCTCGACGCCGTCGATGCCCTTGATGATGTCCTCGAGCGGGCGGGTCACGAGTTCGACCGCCTCGTCCGCCTTGTAGCCGTTGGCGGTGACGATGATGTCGACCATGGGCACGCTGATCTGCGGCTCTTCTTCGCGCGGCAGCGACGCGACGGCGATTGCGCCGGCGACCAGAGCCGCCAAAAGAAGGAGCGGCGTCAGCGGCGAATTGATGAAGGTGCGTGTCAGGACGCCGGAAAGACCGAGTTTCATGGCGCCGCCAGCGTGTCGCCGTCCTTGAGGCCGGCGAGGATTTCGACGCTCATGACGCCGCCGTCATCGCGCGTTTCGCCGGGCTGAACTACGATCTCGTCACCGTTCGCGAGACGCACATAATTCACGCCTGCCCGACGGTAGACGTACGACGCCGGAATGATGATCGTGCGCCGCTTACCGGTGTCGATGTAAACGCGGGTGCGCTCGCCGACGAAATAGTCGCCGAGGCCGGAGACATCAACGTCGGCGATCACGCGCCCGCCCTCAATCTCGGGATAGACGATACGCACGCGTCCCTGGCGCGCATTGGCCTGACCCTGATCCTCAAGGCCGCGAGCGGCGATCCGCACGGTGTCGCCCGCTCGCAGGAAGCGGGCGTGCCGCTCCGGCAATTGCAGGCGCAGGATGTATTGGTCTTCGGCGAGGGTCGCGATCGTCTCCCCCGGCAAAACGACGCGACCGACCGAGACCGGAACGGTCAGGACCCGGCCGGCGCCGGGGGCGAGCACGGCGCCCTCGCTCGCCTGTTGCGCGACGACGTCCCGGTCGCTGCGCATGGCCGTGAGGTTGCGCTCGGCGACCTCGAGATTGGTCTTCGCCTGGTCGAGCTGGGTCTGGGCGCTGACGCCGCGCTTGGCGAGTTCGGCGATGCGATCGTAGTCCGTCTTCGCCTGGTCGCGCTGGGACTGCTGGGAGGCGATGCGCGCATCGAGCGCCTGCATTTGCAGCGCGAGTTTCTCGTCCGTCACGACCGCGATCTCTGCGCCCGCCAGAACCGTGTCGCCTTCCTTGACCGTCAGCGATGCGATGGTTCCGCCGATCCGCGCGCGCGCAACGAGCTGATGCACCGGCTCAACCGTCGCGATGACCGCCTTTCGATCGACGACGTCGCTCGTGTGCGCGACGAAGCCCTGCTCGGCGAGCGCGGCCTGAAGGCCAAACAACGTGATCGTGACGAACAAAGCAGCGCGCATGGACAGGCTCTTGGGAGTGGCTTGACCTCATATATGCGAATATGCTAAATAAGCAAGCATGAATTTAGAAGACCTGCAACTAAAGGCCGGCGCCGCCGAGCGGCTCTTGAAGGCGATGGCCAGCAGGCCCCGGCTGATGATCCTGTGCGAGCTGTTGAAAGGCGAGCAGACCGTTACGGCCTTGCACCAGGCAGTCGGTCTCAGCATGTCAGCCATGTCGCAGCATCTTGCCAGGCTTCGCGCGGATCAGCTCGTGTCCACGCGGCGCGAGTCGCAGACGATCTTCTACGCCTTGTCCAATGAGGGCGCGAAGCAGATGATCGAGACGCTTTACGCTATCTTTTGTTCGCGATCGGCGCCCCAGACGGGCGAAGCCAGGACGGGAACCGCAGCGGAGAACTGAAGTTCCTCGGCAAGCGCGAACAAATGTGGGGCCTTGATTTCTGACCTTGCGTAAGCCAAACGCTTCCCCGCCGCTTTATTCAACTCGACGGGAGCCCGACGGAAAATGACCGCCGACACGATTCTCGATGAGATCAGAGCGATCATTAATGACGTTTTCGATATCGACCTCGAAAAGGGGAGCGTCAACGCCAACACAACCGCCAAGGACATCGAGGAATGGGACAGCCTCAGCCATATTCGGCTGATGGTTGCGATCGAGCGGAAATTCAACGTCAAATTCAAGAACTCCGAGATCGAGCAGCTCAAGCGCCTCGGCGATCTCGTCGCATTGGTCGAAGCAAAGGCTGCGTAACTTCAACGACGGCGGGGGAATGCCGATGTTGAAATCGATGGATTGGCTGGAGACCGCGCCTGACGACTTCCGGGACCAATTGCGGGCCCTGCAGCGGGATCTCGGCGCCGAGCGGCGCAGTGATGTCGCAATGCGCATGGTCCGTCTCGCGACCCATGCGCTGGACGAGAATCAGTTGGTCAAGCTCGCGCGGCTTGCTAAGGTATTCGCGGCCGACGGCGCCGCGCCGCCGCTCACGTCTCTGAAGCTCGGCCTCATCGGCGACGGCACGCTCTCCCTGCTCGCTCCGGCCATTGCGGGATCCGGGCTTCGCCATCGGCTGTTGATCGACACGTTCGTCGGCGAGTTCAACCGCGCCTTGCTTGACGCAGTGGACCCGTCGAGCCCTGTGCGCGCGGCCGGCCTCGACATGGCGCTGATCGTCAGCGACGCGCGGGTCTTGGGTCTTGTCCAGGCCGCGTCTTCGCGCGAGGAGGCGGAAGAGAAGGTCGAACGGGCGTTCCGCCAGTTGCAACAGATCGCCGAGAACCTTCGGCCTCACATCTCGTCGGCGATTTTCGTTCAGACGCTCGTTCCCCCGCTCGAACCGTTGTTTGGAAGCTTCGATCGCGTCGAAGTGGGATCGCCGTTCGCGATGATCGAATCGCTCAACCGGCGCATCGCCGACTGGGCCGCCGGCGGCAGCGTCGTGCTCGTTGACATCGCGCGGCTCGCGACGACGGTCGGGCTGGAGATCTGGGACGATCCGCGGCACTGGCACGCCTCGAAGATCAGCTTCTCGCCCTCGCATCTGCCGGTCTATGGCGATGTTGTCGCCCGCGCGCTGGCCGCGACGCGAGGACTTTCGCGCAAATGTCTGGTGCTCGACCTCGACAACACGCTTTGGGGCGGCGTGATCGGCGACGACGGGCTCTCTGGCATTCTGCTCGGCCAGGGATCGGCGTCGGGCGAGGCGTTTCTCGCCGTCCAGAAGATGGCGCTCGAGCTTCGAGCGCGCGGAGTCGTTCTGGCGGTTTGCAGCAAGAACGAAGAGGACAACGCGCGTCTCCCTTTCCGGGAACATCCGGACATGCTGTTGCGCGAGGACCATATCGCGGTCTTTCAAGCCAACTGGACCGACAAGGCGTCCAATCTGAAGGCGATCGCCGCGGCGCTGAACATCGGCGTCGACGCGCTCGTCTTTCTCGACGACAACCCCGCCGAGCGGATGCAGGTGCGCAGGGAGCTTCCCCTAGTTGGCGTCCCCGAACTGCCGGACGATCCCGCCCTCTACCCGCGCGCGCTGGCGGCGGCCGGCTACTTCGAGGCTGTCGGGTTCTCGAAGGAGGACCGGGAGCGCGCGAATTACTACCAGGCGAACGCTCAGCGGGCGGCCGCCCTCGACGCGAGCGGCGACATCGGCGCCTATCTGGCGTCGCTCGACATGGTCTGCACGATCGGCCTTGTCGACGAAGTGGCGAGGCCGCGGGTCGCGCAGCTTATTAACAAGTCCAACCAATTCAATCTGACCACCCGCCGATATTCGGAAAGCGAATTGGCGGCGGCGATCGAGGATCCGTCGCGGCACGTTGTGCAGGTGCGCCTCGTCGACCGTTTCGGCGACAACGGGATCATCGGCGTCCTGATTGCGGACAAGAAGGGGTCGGTGTGGGAAATCGACACCTGGCTCATGAGTTGCCGCGTCCTGGGGCGGCGGGTCGAGGAGGCGTGCCTCGCCCACCTGGCCCAGACCGCCCGCCGAGCCGGGGCGAAGGAGCTCGTCGGCAAGTACATTCCGTCGCCGAAGAACGGCATGGTCGCCGATCATTATGAGAAGCTGGGGTTTTCACCGGCCGATCGAGTCGGCGACGCCGCTCTGTGGCGCCTTTCGCTGGACGACTTCATCGCGCCGAAACTCGAGATGCGCATCGACGATCGGGTTTTGGACAAGGAAGCGGTTCCAGCATGAACGACGGGACGGCGCGGATCGCCGCGAAGGCCGGCTGAGTGCTTTTCAACTCGTATCCTTTTATCTTCGGCTTTCTTCCACTTGCGCTGGTCCTCACCTATGCGGCCGGGCGCAGGCGCACCCCAACGCTCGCGAAGCTGACCCTCGCCCTTCTCTCTCTCGCCTTCTACGCCTATTGGCGACCGATCTACCTCTGGCTTCTCTTGTTTTCGATCGCCTTCAACTTCGCTGTCGGAGACCAAATCCAGCACGCCGTCGCCACTGACCGGAATCGAAGCGCAAAGGCTTGGTTGACCCTCGGTTTGGTCGTCGACATCGCAATGCTCGGGTGGTTCAAATACGCGAATTTTTTTGTTGACAATGTGAATGCGGTCGCGGGAACCCATTGGCAGCTGGACCACATCATCCTGCCGCTGGCGATTTCCTTCTACACGTTCCAGAAGATCGCCTATCTGGTCAACTCCGCGCGCGGCGAGGCGCGGCCGATGAGCGTGCTCGATTTCACGCTGTTTGCTTCCTTCTTTCCTCAGCTTATCTCTGGACCGATCGTCCACTACAAAGAGGTTGTTCCGCAACTGCAGGGGCCGCTGTTCGGAAAGCTGATCTGGCGAAACATCCTCGTCGGATTGGTCATCCTGGCGATCGGAATGTTCAAGAAGACGGTCATCGCCGACACGCTGAGCGGCTACTCCGATCCGCTATATGCGCTGGCCGACAGCAAGCAGTCGATCGGTTTCGTAGCCGGTTGGGCTGCCGCGCTGGCGTACACGTTTCAACTCTATTTTGACTTTTCCGGATATTCGGACATGGCGATCGGCCTTGGCCGTATGTTTGGAGTCAAACTTCCGCTGAATTTCCATTCGCCGCTTCGCGCCGCCAACATCGCCGATTATTGGCGGCGCTGGCATATGACATTGCAACGGATGCTCTACGGCTACATTTTTCAGCCGCTGTCCTTGTTCTTGATCCGCGGGACCTGGCGCCTCGAGTTGAGCGGTTGGAGCGCGTTCGCCATCAGCGTCGCGCTTCCGACCTTCTTGACCTTCATCATCTCCGGCGTCTGGCACGGCGCCGGCTGGACCTTCGTGATTTGGGGCGTGATGCATTCGGTCTACGTCAGCAGCTTCGAGATTTGGCGCGAACATCGCGCGCGGCTGCAACGCAAGCTTCGCAAGGCGAAGTTGAAGCTGCCGGAGCCGAGGCTCGGGCGACGCATTTTGGCGCGCGTCTTGACGCTCCTAGCCATCATTTTCGCCAACGTCATGTTCCGGGCAAAAACCGTGGCCGCCGCGGCCGCAGTTTGGACCGGCATGGTCGGACTGGGGCGGGCGGCAGCAAACGTCGAGAGTTTGAATTGGGGCTTGGCTGCGTCGCTCGTCGCATGCGCGTTGATTGTCGCTCTGTTTCCGAACACGCAGCAAATCATGTCCCGTTTCAACCCTGCGTATAATTGGCGAGAATGGAACGGCGTCGCGCTGCCGATTATTTCGTGGAGCTGGCGTCCGACAACCTTGGGCCTCATGCTTTCTGGCGCTGTTCTCTTCTTTGGCGTCGCGTTCATTGAGCGGGGACAAGCGGTCTTCCTTTATTTCAACTTCTGACGCGGCGGTCCGAACGGATCAGCGAGACAGGCTCTCACTCGTCGCAGCAAGCTTTGGAGACGACGGATGACTGGACTGAAGGCGTTCCGCAAGACGATGGCGGTCCTCGGCTTCGCCTGCACTTTTGCCGTCGGCGTCTGCTGGCTTCCAGCCAGCGCCTATCAACGATGGCAGCTTCTCGACGGCACGGACTACGAAACGCTGCGCTGGACCTACGAGCGGATTCACTTCGACCCTCGCCCGGTCGACATCGCAATCGTCGGACCCTCTAAGACGCTAAACGGGCTCAGTGCGGCGCGCATCGAGCAGCGGCTGTCGGAACTGGGAGAACCCGCCAATGTGGCCAATTTTTCCCTGGTCGCCGACGGACGCAACGCCAACTGGGCGATCGTCGCCGAACTCTACAAAACAAAGTCTCCGAAATTGATTATCGTCGGGATCGACGACGCCCCCTTTCCTTACGGTCATCCGGCGTTCAAATATTTTGCTCCGACGAGCGCGATCGTTTCGCCGCCGCAGCCGCTCCTGCATGACTATTTTTACGACCTCGCCTACCTCCCTTACCGGGAAGCGAAGCTGTTCGGAGCGTGGCTCTTCCCCGGCTTGGCCGGCCTGACCAAGACCTTCGACCCGCAAGACTATGCGAGAACCCGCAGCGACTTCACCTCCACCTTCACCGTAAACGGCAGAACCCTCGACATGGATCGGGTGATCCCACGCAACGTCTTGTTGGCCGAGGCGCACCTGCCGGAGAAAACCAGCATCGCGGCCCGCGCACTGTCGCTGTTCAATGAGGGCGACGATCATGTCTATGTTCGAGAGATCGCACGCCTGGCGAAGTTGCACGGGGCAAGACTGTTGTTCGTCTTTCTGCCCACATTCAATGGTTCGGAAGAAGTCGCCGACCGCGCCTTTCTCGAGCAGTTCGGTCAGGTGCTGAGCGAAGGCGATATGGCGCAACGAGACGAGCTCTACATGAACTGGGTGCATTTCAACCATGCGGGCGCGATGATCGCCAGCGACAGGCTGGCGAAGGCGATCGCCGGTCTCGAGGCGAACAGAGGGCCGTAAACGCGTTGCTCCCTTGAGGGGTCGCCGCGCCTGAGAGTGTCGATTTCGCTGTCCCCGGGGGGTCAGGCTCGCCGTCAAGGTTACTTCCAACCGAGCCTGAATTGGCAGCCAGTTGGAGAATTGTAGTCGGACGCAGGATGCATTATTAGGTTCGCGAGCGCGCTAAATGCTACGGCGCAGCGCTTTGCCAGCAGGAGATTCGCACGGTGTCGGTTGGCCAGATATTGCTGATTTTGTGGCGTCGCGGGTGGATCATCGCGCTGACGTTTTTGTTTTCGACGTTCGTCGCATTGGGCATCTTGTACTTTGTTCCAGGCCGATACGATGCGGTGGCCACCGCCAGCATCGACCCCGGCGGCCTCGATCCCGTCGCGGAGGCGGGCCAGAGCAGCGCGTCGGCGATCAGCCTGATGCAGGGAAACATGATTGAGCTTGTGCGAAGCGACCGCGTCGCGCTTGACGTCGTCAGGCGGCTCAATCTGACCGCCAATCCGCGGGTGCAAGCGCTGTACAGGGCCTCTGAGTCGTTCGGACGGGAAAACATAGACGATTGGATGGCGGCGGGCCTCGCCAAGAGCGTCGACCCCAAATTCATATTCGGCACCAACGTCTTGTCGATCAAGTACAAATCCGGTGACCCGAACCAGGCGGCGCTGATTGCGAACGCCTTTCTCGCCGCGACGATCGACGGCACGATCGCCATGAAGGCTGCGACCGGCGATCAGACGGCGCGCTGGTTCGCTCCCCAGCTCGACGAGGTGCGCAAGGAACTGGAGAACGCGCGCGCAGTCTTGGAATCCTTTCAGAAGAAGACGAACGTGGTGGCGCCGACCGGATCCGGAACCGACACCCAAGCCAGCACGCTCATGTCGATTACGCAGGACTTGACCAACAACAAGGCCGCTTTGACCTCGCTCGAGACACGCCTCGCCAGCGGCGCGACCGATCTGTCCATCGACCCGTCCGATCCGGATCTGCAACTCGTCAACGGCCTCAAGGTGAAGCTGACCGAGGCGCAGACAGCGGTCGAGTTTGTGAAGACCACGCTCGGCGCGAACAATCCGAAAATCGTCGCCGAGACGGCCAACATCGCGGCGCTCCGCAGGCAGATCGCCGAAGCGACGGCGAGGATGCGGGAGCACCTCAAAGATCGCATCGCCACGGTCAAACAGCAGATCACCGCGCTCGAGACGGCGCAGGCGGAAGCTCAGAAAGCCCTCATCGCCGCGCAAGCGCAGCGCGATCGGCTGATTGATCTGGAGCGCGACGTTGCTTTCCGCATGGACCAGCTCAACACGCAGGAAAAAATGGCGGCCCAGGCAAAGCTGCAGAGCAAGCTGACGTTCGCCGATATCGCGGTTCTCGACAAGGCCCAGCCTCCCATCGCCCCGTCCTTCCCGAAACCGATGGTCGTTGTCCCCGTCGGCGTCGGCGCAGGCCTGACGCTGGGGCTGATCCTCGCGATGATTGCCGAGATGACGGACCGGCGGGTGCGCTTGCCCAACGATCTGGAATTCGCCAGTTCCGCCCCGCTCCTGGGCGTCATCGACGCTTCCAGACGTTCGGTTCCGCGATTCTCCCAGCGCAGGCTGAGCCCGGCGTGAGCCGGACGGGCGCGCGCGCCCGGGGCCGCTCCCCGAGAATCCGTCGCTTCGCCCCGTCTGTGGCATGCGCCATGGGCTAAGCAAACGCCAAGCTGATCCTATTTCGAGTTCGACCTTGGATCATGCTGGCCAAGTGTAGTCGGCAGCGGCTTCCTGAAGCGACTTCAAGTAACAGCGCACGAGCTTCGAGACCTCCGTTGGGCGCTGTTCTGTCCTACAGATTTCGTCGCTTCTATAAACTTGAATTCACAACTCGATCACAGTATGAGTATTTTGGTAGGGGTGTTGGCGTCTTTGTTGTGCGGGCGGAGCGTTAAGCCTCTCGCCCATCTACTTACGCGAAAAGGGGGCGCCATGACGATGCATTGGCGTACGAGCGCGTCGGTCGTTCCGCTCCCTTTCCGAGGAGCCGGCGGTCAATTGCCTTTCCTCTCTCCTCGAATCGGGCAAAGCGTAGATTGCGCTGTCGGAGACGACAGTTAAATCCGCCACGGATCCACCGCAAGTCCGGTCCAAACGGGCGCATAGGCGCAAGCGCCGACGAACGATGGCGGCGCTTCGAAACCGGGGCGCGGCGTTCCTGTCCGCGCGCGGTTCCGACCGAGGGAAAGTCGCCGCCATGATGGCGTTTCTCGCCAAGGGATATTCGCTCTTCTCCCTCACGGTGCTCGAATCCACCCTGCCGTTCGTCAGGATGATGATCCTGAGCCGGGCGCTCCCGCTTCGGGAACTGGGCTTCGTGTCCGCGCTCACCGCGACATTGAGCACGTTCGAGCAGATGACCGATTTTGCGATCTACCGGTTCCTGTTCTCGGTGCGTCGCGAAAAATACGAAGAAGCGCTGGCGAGCGCGCACACTTTGTCCGTGCTGCGCGGCGTTGTGGTGGGCAGTTTGGCGGTCGCGGCCGGTCCCCTGATCGCGCGGGGTCTTTCTCTGAGCGAGAACTGGCTCGATTTTTCACTGCTCGGACTCGTCATCTTCATCCGCTCCTTCGACCATCTCGCGCCGCGGGTCGCTGAGCGGGATTACCGTTACGGCGTGCAGTTGAAGGTCAGCGGGATCGCCTACGCCGCAGGAACTCACGACGCTTCTTGCGGGACTCCTGATCACACGAAGCCACGTCGCCTTTCTCGCCTCGATCATCGTTCAATCGATCGCGCAGATCACGGCGAGCCACAGTCTGGCGGACACGCCCTACCGGCTCAAGATTAGGTCGCCGCTCCTCATCCAGGCATTCCGGTTCGGCTACCCGTTGATGTTCAACGGCATGGGGCTTGCGGCGACCGCTCAGGGCGATCGGTTCATCGTCGGCGCTCTTCTCGGACTTCCGGCGCTCGGCGTCTACGCCGTCGCGACGATCGCGGCTTATGTTCCGATGGGCATGCTCTCGCGCCTTACGGGCACCTTCCTGCTCGCCGCGCTTTACAATGCGAGTCATCTGACCAACGGCGTCTACGAGGCGCGCGTCAGGTTTGCCGCTCGCGCCGTTCCAATTGCCGCGGGACTCTATGCTCTCGGTATCGTGACGCTTATGAACGTCGTGGTTCCGTTGGTGTTTGGCCGCCAGTTCCATTTGTCGCGCGAGGCGGTCGCGCTCCTGGCGGTCGCCTGTTTTTTCCGAATCGTTCGCGGCGATCCATTCACCTCGATGCTCACGCACGAGGGGCGGACCCGCCGATTGGCCGTGGCGAACCTTTGCTCAACGAGCGCGCTTCTGTTCGAACTTGCGCTCATTCTGATATTCAACACTTTCGAATCGGTTTTTGCCGGTCGCCTGCTAGGAGAGGCCGTCGGACTCGGCGCCATCCTGTTCGTGACGCTCGGCCACTTCCGCCGCGCCCTGCAGGACTGGATCGGCTCGGCGACGTTCAGCCTCGCCGTCGTGGGGGGAGCGATCGCGCTCAGTTTTACGACCTCTGTCGGAGATCAGCCGATCGCAAGCTTCATGACATTGATCGGCTGCTTCGCCATATTCGCGCTATATGCAGCGCGATACGCGTTGCCGCACTTTCGCTCCGCCTTTCCGGGCAAATTATTGGTTTCGGGAGACCGGGCCGCAGCGGGAGACGCCGCCACGAAATCGGTGGAAGTCTGAACTGGTCGGCGATCGATACAACTGAGTTGCAGGCGTTATGACGATTGGAAGCGAGCAGCGCGCCGTGAAAAGGACGAAGGAGTGGCGCCGATGGCCTCGATCAGGGAACTTATCAAGCGCACCGCGCCGCGCTCCGCCCGGTCGGCGTTCATCAGCCTGCGCGCCCGCCTCGCGCCGCCCGCCCTCGAGGAAACCGTCCTGCACCCCTATGAGATGCGGCGGGTGTCCCGCGGGGCCCTCCGGATGTCGCTGGTCATTCCGACGCTCGCGCCAGAAAAGGTGTTCGGCGGCATCGCGACCGGGCTTGAGATCTTTCTGGAATGCGGGCGCCGAACCGGCGCTCAGCTTCGCATTCTCCTGGACGACTTTGATCGCGCGATCGATCGCGGGCTTCTTGAGAAATGGGCCCGCCGGGTCGGCATCGATCCCAGTTCGATCGAGCTTCGTCCCCGCACCAGCGATGTCGAACCGGTCGAAATTGGGGCCAACGATCTTTTCGTGGCCTTCAACTGGTGGACCGCCCTGAATATCGTGCCCATGATCCGCCAGCAGCGCGAGACGTTCGGCGGCGAGCAAAGGCCTCTCATCTACCTGATCCAGGAGTACGAACCTGGGTTCTACCCATTTTCCTCGACGCATTTGTTCGCGCGCGCGGCCTTCGAATTGAAGGACCGGGTGTGGGGCGTGTTCAACAGCAGCCAGTTGCATACGTACTTCCACGCGCAGGGCCACGGCTTCGAACGCGAGTACGTGTTCGAGCCGCGGCTCGCCGCCGCGATGAGGCCGTTCCTGGAGGCCGGCCCCGCGGAAAAGGAAAAGCGGATCCTGGTCTATGGTCGCCCGTCGATCCCGCGGAATTGCTTTCCGGCAATCGTTCTTGGACTGCGCGACTGGGCGGAGCGGTATCCGGAATTCTCCGATTGGACCGTCTCTTCCGCCGGCGCCCGCCATCGTCCCGTGACGATCGGGGACGGCCGCAAGATGCGGTCGCTCGGCAAACTCCCGATCGAGAGATATGCGGAGCGGCTGAGATTGACCGCGATCGGCATTTCCCTGATGTCGTCGCCCCATCCGAGCTATCCGCCGCTCGAAATGGCGCATTTCGGGGTGAGGACGCTGACGAACGGCTATTTCTGCAAGGACCTCAGCACGGCACACGACAACATCGTCACGCTGCCGGACATTGCGCCACAGACGCTCGCGGACGCTCTCGCCAAGGCCTGCGCGCAATTCGAGGCCGCGCCGCAGGCCGGCTGGGCTCGACGCTCGCATATGCCTGAATACCTTGAACAGGACGCTTATCGCTTCCTCGATGAGTTGGCCGCGGACATCGTCTCGACGGCGGGGTGAGGGTCTTCGCTCGTTTCCGGGCTGGCTGGTTGGGTTGCAAGTAGCGAAAGTTGTTCTCCCACCAAAACTTACGCTGGAACCGAGTTCCCCCGACATGGATAGAATGTTGGACGATGGGTTGACAGGGCCGCAGCCGGACCGGCAATGTCGTGTTATGTCTATTGCCAAGCGCAGTCTTACTGAATTGGCCAACGAGCTAGGGACCGACAAGGGAACTTCTGTCGGGCTCGCGCATGGCTACACGCTTATCTACGATGCGCTCTTCGGCACTTCGCGCGACCAAGTAACGAGTCTCATGGAGATAGGGCTCGCGATGGGCGGCCCGGAGGCCGGTTTTCCTGCATCGAGGACCGTCGACGACGTCCCGTCGGTTCAGATGTGGCACAGGTCGTTCCCGAACGCCGTGGTTCACGGCATGGACATATCCGATTGCTCCCGGTTTCAGACGGAGTGGTTTTGTTTTCATCAAGCCGATTGCGGAGACCCCGAGCGTCTGACTGAGATCCGAAGAAGCCTGTCGGATTCCGGCTTGAGTTTCGACCTCATTGTCGATGACGGATCGCATGCCGCTTACCATCAGCAGTTGACGCTGCTAAAGTTCTTTCCCCTTTTGAAACCTGGCGGATGGTACATTATCGAGGACTTGAATTTCTCACCAGTTCACCTTGAGCGCAGCTTGCCAAAAGTTCCGACGACTAGGGATCTTCTTGGCCAGGTTCTGCGCTACGGCCGAGTGGAGGCGGGCGGCGCATTTTCCCGCGGCGAGTGGGACAAAGTGCTGACCGACGCAGGTGCAATCCTGACCTTCGATGACGCTTATCTTGCCGACCTGCGGCGCCAGTTCAACCTTCGCGCCAACATTCCCGAGAGCGCGGCCAACCAGCGCCATCAGTATTCCACCTTGCGTCGCACGATTCGGGGCTTGAGATCGACTTGGAAAGCTGCGTCCGGCGACAAGCTGTCGCCTCACTTCGCTCGCACGAAGCTCGCAGTAATCCAAAAATCGATCGCGGCCGGCCGTCGCGGTTCTGGTCTGTAGCGAGTCGTTGTGGCTCTAGATGTGGACCCCGCTTGAAGTTCGGGAGAGGCAATGGCGTTGACAGATCAACAGCGCGCATCCAAGCCGCAAGACTTGGTGTCCGTCATTCTTCCAGCCTATCAGGCGGAACGGTCGCTGTGTCGCGCAGTCAACTCGGTTATCGCACAAGACTGCCAGAATTGGGAGCTCTTGATCATCGACGATTGTTCGAAGGATGCGACTCCGGCGCTCGCGAGACAGTATGCTTCGAGGGATCGAAGGATAAAGGTCTTCTCTTTGAACAGGAACTCCGGGCCCGCGACCGCGCGGAATGTCGGGTTGCGGGAGGCCTCGGGCGAATGGGTCGCTCTCATTGACGCGGACGACATGTGGAGGCCAGGACGCTTGTCCGAGCTCCTCGCGCATGCGCAGGATGAGACAATCGTCGCGGACAACGTCATATGCTTCGACGATGGGCTGCAGGCAGAGACGGGAATTCTGCTGCCATTGAGCGACACGTACATTAATCTGATTGAGTTTCTGATCGAAAGAAAAGGCCGAAAAGTCATTGCCCCGGCGCTCTACAAGCCTATCCTTAGAAGATCTTTCCTTGAGCAAAGCAATTTGCGGTACGATGAGACGGTAAGGTATGGTGAAGATTATTTATTTTATCTTGAAAACCTTTGCTGCGGCGGCAAATTAAAAGTGATTGCGAATCCGGGATATGTTTACACAATGTGGGCCGGTCAGAAAAGCGGCAAGAAATCAACGCACACCCATACGACTGCGAATTACAAGCGGGCCGCCGAGGGGATAGAGCGGATTTTCTCGAAGTACAGATCTACTATTGATGAGCACACAGCCTTCGTGATGAGAAATGCCGTCGAAAACTGGCGCGAGCGCGACGCGTGGATCGATTTCAAGGAAGACGTCGACCGCCGCCGTCCTGTCGCTTCCCTTTCGCACCTGAGGAACAAGTACGTCCGATACCGACTGACAGAGGTCGTACGCCGCAAGCTGGGGCTCGCCGAAAGATATTGGCTGACCGTGTCGGGACAGGCGAAGGATGGGGACCCGGTGAGAATGGACCATCTTGCGAAGCGCGGCGCGAAATGACGGGCGGGCCGGATCGGGCCAGCGGCGGACGGCCAATATGCCCGAAAGCACCGGATAATTGGGCTCTTATATCGTTAGCTGTAGGTAGCGCGTTCCCCTTCGGTTTTTTCGTCATGGCCGGGCTTGACCCGGCCATCCACGCGGCGGCCCGCCACTGGTGCCTTAGTTCAGTATTCGCTGCTGTTTCAATATCTTATGCGGATAGCTCGGTGTTCTCGTGGATGGTCGGGTCAAGCCCGGCCATGACGGGGAAGCCCGAAAGACTGACCTACGATCAACCCTCCGACAGCTAACGCCATAAGCGCCCGACATTTGCTTCCGGAAAGCGGAAAGGCGTGCTAGGGTTTCTGAATGACCCGCGAAACGTCTTCTCCGGACATGAAAGCTCGGGGCGAGGCCCTCGGCGCCGCGCGGCTTGAAGGACGAGGAGGGACAAGAGAAATTTTTTTCGTGAAAATCCCGTGTAACCCATTGAAAAGGCTCAATTCGGACGAGAGAATCCAAGGAAATCCAAGCTTTTCCAACCCCCGTGGGCAAGGAAATCCAAGACAATCCAAGAAAGCTTCCGACGCCACTCCAATTGGCGCTCAAATCTCGTCTTCGAAACCTACGACGTCATCGACGCCGCCTGCGGCGCTTCGCGCAAAGGCACCGCCCAACCGGAAACCATCACTTCCATCGGAATGCGCATATGGACTGAACGTCGGTCAGGCCCCATGACTTCCGGTATTACGGGTAGGCAACGATCAACTCGCGGGCGGCCGCGGAGCCGCGGGCGTCCCGACCCGGCGCAGTTTCGATCGCACGGGAATGGCGGGTTTTTCTGTTATTCCCCGGCTGTAGAGTTCGTTGCTGACCATGACGAGGCCGAAGATCACGAACATCAGCGTATGATTTTCGTGCTGCGACAACACCAAACGGTCGGTCGCAAAGCCCACGACGATGGCCGCCAACGCTCCGTTGAAAGCGCCGGCTTCAGAGGGATCGTTCACGCACCTTTTCCCGGAACTGAGGAGCGCAGAGGCCAGAATCATGACGAAGAATATCAGGCTTGGAACGCCGGTTTCGACAAGCAAGGATATGACGTAGCTGTCGATCGTGAAACCTTCCCCCATCGTTCCGTTGTCGATGATCACTCCGCCCAGATTGAACCCGTGGCCTGTGATCGGATTGGCGATGATGTGGGGCTTGGCCATCTCCCATTGGGCAAAGCGGGCGTCCGTGCTGGAGGCGTCTTCCCCACCGCCAAGAACCATGTTGTGGACCCGCGGCCAGAATATCGTCGCTGCGACCGCGAGCGAGAAGACGATGGCGGCGACAACAGCCACAAACGCGGGCGCAATGCTGTTGCGGTTGAACTTTTGCGCGCGGACATACCACAGCGCGACGAAGATGACCGATCCGGTGAACAGGCTCACGTAACCGCCACGCGCGCCGCTCGCGAACACGGCGATCCAGCACAGAAGGACGATAAAGTAACCGAAAGCCTTGCCCGCGAATTTCCTCGAGAACGCAGCGTAGAACAGCCCGACCGGAGCGACAATGCCTGCAAATTCTCCGAACGACAAGGAGACATCGTAAATAGACGACGCCCGGTAGTAGCCGTTGCGGAAGGGCGAGGTCGTGACCATGCGCGCGAACGCCGGGTTGTCCACCATCAAGCGATCCACGAGGAATCGCGGCATTACGTCGAGCGCGATATGCCGCTGCGAGAAAAAATCGACCACGCCGAGCCCGCACACAAAGACCGCGCAGACCGCGAGAATTTTGCCGAACTTCAACAGATCCGCGTCAGACCGAAAGGCGTAGATCGCCGCAAACCAGGGCACGTACCACGACAGAAGGGCGTCGGTGGCGCCGGACACGCTGGACGTAATGTCGATCGAGGTTGAGAACGACGCGATGATCATGAAAAGAAAGCCAATAATACCGATCGTCATCCAGCGATTCGCTGAGATGGCGCTCACAACATCGCGGCGGACGTAAGAGGACATCGCCAGTGCAAACAAGAAGATCATGATCAGAGGGAAGAGGGAAATGCGTCGCAGCGATATCCACGGCAGACCTGAGACCTGCACGGTGTAATAGTTCGGGATACACAGAAATACTATCAACATAAGGAAGAAGAAAAAACGAGTTTTAGTAATCGGAGCGATCCTGAAATCCGGCATTACCCAGAGAAGCGCCAGTCCAGCGACCGAAACAATGCCGAAAGTCCCTGTGGGAGGAAAGACGACCGCGACAAATCCTACGGTCAAGCCCAGCGTTATCGCGGTCACGCCCCATATGACAAATGGCGCGACGCCGCGGAGGAGTTTCGGGGAGGCAAGGAGCGCTAGCCGCGACTGGATGATCGCAACGGCCAGGAACTGCGACAGGCTGAGGCGAGCGCTTGTCTTGGCGGTCATGAACCTTCGATCCTTCGAACCTCGTCTGCCCGCGAGGGCTTCCGCCCTGACGACGTCAAGAACTGCCCACTTTCCCGCTCGGGAGAGATGCGAACTAGCGCCGCGCGAGTGAAAACATTGTTTCTCGCACCGCGTCAATCGCGCAATCCTCATCGGGCCAGCAAGCAACCGTGATCCTGGCGATGGCTCGATTTTGCGCCACCACCCGCCTGGCAAGGGGCGAAGCCTGCAAAGGGCGTCGATCCAATCACAGGCCGCGGGCGGCAAGGGGCGATATGCCGCATGGTAAACCCGCCAAATCGGGAGCACGATATTCTTGAAGTGCGGGCGCTATCGCACGCCTGAGTGGAGCGAATAATCTTCCCGAATTGCTCGCCTTGAGCCAACGCGTTGTGACGGTCGGATTGGGGGCCTGCGCCGAGTTGCAGTCGAGGAGGAACGGAGCATGGATCCCATTGAACGGATGATCCGCGAACGCGCCTATGAGCTGTGGGACCGTGCTGGCAGACCGAAAGGTCGAAGCGATGAGTTCTGGTTCGCAGCAAAAGCCGAGTTTGAACGCAAGGAGCGCACGGGAGAGAGAAAACTGGGCGCTCCTGTCCGCCGGCGCGTAGAGGCTCGTTGTGAATCGGCCGCAGATTGGGGGAAGAGAGGGCGGGATCCAAGCTTTTGATCGTCTCTCGTCCACAATCGCCCTGAAGGAGCGCGCCGTGAACAGGGGGAACGTAACGCTCGCAAGCGTCGTCGCAGTCGGCCTTTCGCTCGCTGGATCAGCGGTCCTGACGCCAATTGGTCATGCCTGCGCCGCCCAGGCCGAGGTCAGCTATTCCCAGGACGTAGCTCCCATTTTCAATGGATGGCGCTCTTCCTGCCACGCGCCGGGAGGGTTTTTGCGGGCGCGAAGAACAACTGACGGCTCTCGAGTAGCCGCGTGAAGACCGGGCGCTTGAGGCCGTAGCGCCTGGTGAAGCCTTTTGCCAGCCGCTTGCCATGCTGCTTAGGAAATCGGACCGCCAAGTCAGTCGTCAGACACCAATGTGAGTTCGGTATCGCCCAATTCCAGGACTTGATGCAGCTTCAGTTCGCCGCTTTTTGTTTCGACGCCATTGATAATCGGCGTGTTCGTCGACCCCTGATCCTCGATGCGAACCGAATCCGGCAGCGCGACCGGGATACAATGATACCGCCCCGCTTATAGCGTCGGCGACTCGGAGAAAAGCTTGGCAAAAGGTTGACCTCTGAGCCTGCCGGCAGGGCCACCTGGCCGACCGAATCGCAGTTTCCGGGCGGGAGATTCGAAATGAACTGGAATCATACGGAGCACAGTTACGAAGAATTGCGTGAGATCGTCATAAGCGTCATGCTGGACGCCAGCAATAACGGTGTCGACAAATTCGACAAACTCTTGGAAAAGACTGCGCTTGAACTTTACAAGCAGGACGCACCCGCGCAGGGAACCCAGCATTTTTCGCACGGCTCGGCGAGTCAACTGAACGCGAATGATGCGGAGCTGGTTCTCGACATTGTCTGGGACCTCTTCCGGCAAGGGATTGTGACCTTGGGCGCGAACGCGGCAAACCCCGGATGGCCATGGCTGCGGCTCAGCCGCTTTGGCGAATGCGCTCTCCAACAAAGTCCTTATCGCGTCCACAACAAGGCCGGGTTTGTCAAAGCCCTGCGTTCTGAAGTGACCGACATATCTCCCGAGGCCATTGTTTATTATCGAGAAGCGGTCGCGGCGTTCTACATGGACTGTCTCTTGTCAACCTGCGTCATGCTCAGCATTGCCGCGGAAAGCGAATTCTTAAGACTGCTGCGCATCGCCAAAGGCAGCGGCACTTATGGTAATTACTTCGCTCGCATCGGCGATCAAATGAATATTCGGGCAAAAATATCGCTTTTCCAAAATGCCGTAAAGCCGATCCTCAGCCTATTGCCGCAACCCGTAAGCGACGAATTGGACAACAACTTGAACATCATACAGTCGCTGATTCGCCTCGCGAGGAAAGAGTTTGGCCAGCCGTCCGGCGCCAATCCGCCCTCGCGGGACCAGGTGTACGTCTATCTTCAACTCTTCATCCCGTTCGCCGAGCAGTTGATGCAGTTGCGCCACCAGCTGAGCGAACCCGCCCGCCCCCGGCTCGTCCATACGACCTGAACGACGGCGCCTCCCAAGCGTAGGGCTCCGTCGGCCGCGCTGGATTTGGATTCCCTAGAATTCCCTTGTATTTTCTTGGATTGTCTTGGATTTCCTTGCCCACGGGGGGTTGGAAAAGCTTGGATTTCCTTGGATTCTCTCGTCCGAAATGAGCCTTTTCAATGGGTTATGGGGGAATTTCGCGAAAAAAATTTCTTATGGGGTTTTCTCAAGTCGCCAGCGTAAATAAGGCGCGTGGGCACCTGCGGAATCCTCGATTCCGGACCTCGAAGTTGGCTCGCTGCCGGGCATGTTGGAGACGACCCTGGATAGCCTCATTCGCGAACATTAGCACGAAATTCTGATTTTCGAAAGGAATTGTCGCGAGCATCGCGCTGGCCGCCGTTCGCGGGGGTGAGTGATCTTTCACTTAGAAGTATCTTGAAAAATGATCGAATAAGTTGACTATCGCGCTTGTAATTCCCAAAAAACGCCATACATATTGAGAGTAATTCGGATGATAAAACATTCGAATTTATATTTTATATTTTTTGGAGAACCAAGATGACTACGCAACATTCGACCGAAAACCTGACGATCCACCATAAAGTCAAGGACTACGCGTCATGGCGTAAGGGCTATGACGAGCATGAAAAGAGCCGTAGTTCGGCGGGCATCACAAACGGCAAGGTATTTCGGAGCGCCGAAGACCCGAACGATGTCCTGATCCTTCAGGATGTCGCGGACGTGGCGAAGGCGCGCGCTTGGCTTGGGGGAGCCGATCTGAAGACCGCGATGGAGAAGGCCGGCGTCGTCGGCCCGCACGTCGTTCGCTTCGCGTCTTAAGAAGCGTCGGCTGATTCTCGAAAACGTCCGCGGCGCAAGCAGTTGATTGCGCCTGCGTTGCCGGACGGTGAAGAGAGTTGGTTCGGATTTGTTCGTATAAGCTTTCGCGAAGGCTAGGTCGGCGGTTGCCGGATGTGTTCCTTCGCGGCTTGCGCGCGCTGGACGCTGCCCCGGGAGGAGGCAGCGTCTGGCGCCTGCGGCGGAATTGCTCATATCAGCAGGGCCAGCTTGGGTTGGCTTTCTCGACCCGCTTTCGCCTTCCGGCCGTGCGGCAGGCGCTCGACATTGGATTCGCGTTCGATAGGGTCGGCGCGCAGCCCCGGAAAGCCTGCTATGCTTGGCGCCATGGATCACAGAATGACCGCCTTGGAACGCGCCTTTCAGTTGGCCAGGTCGGGAGAGGTATCGACGATCACGGAAATCGTTGGATCGCTTCGGCGCGATCGATACGACACGCGTCAGATCGAAGGTCCGGCTTTAAGGCGCCAGCTTATGACCCTCATCAGGGCCGCGCGGTTGGCGGACAGGAGCGCCGACCGGCCCTGAAGGCGAGAAGCGCCCCGCCGACAAGATCGCCAATGCCATCAAAGTCATGCGCACTGCAACGGGCGAGGAAACCGGGGACCGCGTGTACCTTGTAAGAAAGCTTCATGATCTATGCCCAGATTGCGAGCGCGATCTTTGCGCTTATGGCCGCAGCCCTGTGGCTCGGGGCGGCGTTCGTCAGAACGCCGCGCAGCTTCTCTGTTCAAGTGACGACTTGGCACACTCATAATTCCGAGAATGTGGACGGGTCTGAAACCGCAGGCGGGGGACACGGAACAAGCGACGAGTTGGTGACACTGGGGACCGCGCTTGCTTGGCAGAGCCGATTGAATGCGGGGGCCGCAGCCCTCGCCGCGATCTCGGCCACCTGCCAGGCGGCTGCAATTTGGCTTCAGCTGATTTCAAAATGAGACGCTGCCGGTTATCGCGCGCCGTTGACAGGGCTGAAGGCGCAAGAAACAAAACTCGACAAGAGGTCGACGGCTCGACCTGCTAGCAAAACGACGGAGCCGCGTGTCGAATGCGGATGATTGGGGGTTGAGTAAGCCGTCACCGTAACCGCGGGACGGGCCGGACAAGCCCGGCGATGACGAGTGGTGGCTGGTCAGCGGAAACCGAACGTGTCCCTCAGGATGTCAAACAGTTCGCGCGCGGATTTTTCGTCGAACTGAAGACTCTGGCTGACCTTGCCGGGGACCTCGCGTTCGGCGCGGCCGTAAGTGTCGATCTGGACGAAGGATCGCCCATCGCGCTCGAACACCGAGTATGTCGCGTCGATCGCGTCGTGGATCGATTGGCGATCCCTTCGCTTCTCCTCGAAGGCCTTGATCAGCGCCATGATTGCCCCTGCCCGCGACGCTCCCCGCCGCCGGCCTCTTGCAAAGACCTCTTCCGAGCCTTCAGCCCTGTCAAGGGGCGAAGCCCGCCGGAGGCGGCGCGCTTTCAGCGCGCCCTTGACAGGGCTGAAGGCTCGGAAAACGAAGCTCGGCAAGAGGTCGACGGCTCAGCCTGCTGAGGGTGGCCCTACTGACGCGGCTAGTCATGCGGTTGAGTGCGCCGTCGCCGTAATCGGTGATTAAAGTAAATGTCACCGTGATCCGGCCTATCGGATCAGCGGCCCGGTGGGCGCGTCACGGTGATCTCACAATCGGTGTCATCATAAACCTATTACATGATTCCAATCTGCAATATACATATACAGTCTATGAAACTCACTCGGTAGTAGCATTCGATTGTGCGCAATGAAATTCCTCGCTTTCTCCATTTCATCCATCCGTTGCTTTAACCAGTGTTGGCTCGGAATTATATCTTTGAAATGATCCCACTTTTCAATCACGATTTGAGCAAGCTGACCGAAATCCACGAAACCCAAAAGGTCAGACTTTTCTCCCTCTAACCATGAATCTCTTGTCGCCGCGTCTCTGCGCGTTTCGACGAATTCCTTGATTTTCCGAGGTAAGTTCTCTTGTCAGTTGGTGCCCTCCTTCTCGAAAAGAGCGTCTCGGATAAAATCGCGAATTTCGTTTTCGAAGCAAAACAAGACGACGTAGAGACGTCCCATTTCTAAAGCCTGATTTCTCCGCATAACTCCAAATGGCGCCATCGCTTCGCGCAACAGACTGTCTTCTGCTGCTGCGCTCGGCGGCCCGATTTGAATGCCCGCTCGCCTAAAATTCTCGGCCTCTGCTTCGAACATTAAACCTCGAAATACAAAGCTCCTTACATCATCTCTAGTCAAAAAGGTGATCCTTTAGAGACTTGAAGATTGCGTTGAGAACCTCCACGTCTTTAGTCGCGGGAAGGTGAATTTGTATATTGTAGTGCAGGGTTGGATTAGGATTGTTTTTTTGTGGAACGTCTTGCTTTGGAAATACGTGCTCAGGTACCTTAGTGGATAGCTGTTCAGCAGGTATCCGGCTTGTAGATTTTCCAGACAAATCGGCCAAAGGAAGAAGACCGAAGAAGGTCTTCGTCATTAAACCAGCGACGTTATCGCTAGCGTTGTGAAAGCTCTTGAATTTGCCCTCTATTGCTTGGCGATCAGAAGTTGTTGGATGTTCCTTGATGAGAAAAACGTCTCCGTAGGCCTCCGGGATTGCCTGCCCAAGTATTTGCTTCGCTTTCGAGTGATCTCTGTACTCAAGGTATCGTTGAGTTGGTTCTCCATCCGCAGTCAAAAAGCCAAGCGCCTTCAAGAGCGGGATAAATGCGCGATCATTTGTCGATGAGAAACCCCAATCTCTCAATAGCTGATAGGTAACTCGTTCAGGTGCTTGGCCATCTTGAATTTTGCGAAACATATCCGGGATTCGATTCACCGGAAGAACATAGGCGCCCGTCAACGACATTTTTCCGTCCCCTCCTCGGGACAATTATCTCTGCCATGAAAATAGCGAGGCTCGGACCAGTCTTCCCCCCCCCGCCACCATTTTCACCCATAATGGCGCGCCCGCGGGCGCTGTTGGCTGCTTAGAAGAACCCATCGCCTCAGCTGCACCCCGTCGTCGCGCCGCAGGTGTCGCATTTGAGGCAGGTGCCGTTGCGGACCATGGTGAAGTTGCCGCATTCGGGGCAGGCCTCGCCAACATCCCCCTTCATGCCCGCTTCCGCCGCTTGGCGGGCTCGGCCGGAGGCTTTGACGTCTGGTCCCGCCGCCCGGCGAGCAAGCCCGCAACCGAAATGTCCTCGTCGATCTCGTCCCAATGCAGCCCGAACGGGCCGATCTCCACGCCCTCGCGCTGCCGCCGGGTGGCGTTGAGCAGGCGCGGAAACCACGCGTAAGGGACGCCGATCGTGCGTCCGTCCGAAAAGCTCGACCCACATCGAGTCCTCGTCGAACCTAACCGCCTTGGCCGAAATATCCATTCCAGGCCCCCCGGGGGGCGAGTCGCTCATTCGTGTTGACGGTAGTTGCGTGCATGGCCGGGACGAGCCCGGCCATGACGGTTTCCTGCTTAGAGACAAGATTTCCCCCTCAGCTGCACCCCGTCGTACTCCCGCAGGTGTCGCACTTCAGGCACGTGCCGTTGCGCACCATGGTGAAGTTGCCGCATTCGGGGCAGGCTTCGCCGACGTAGCCTTTCATCCGCGCCTCCGCCCGCTTCTCGGCGACCGATTCGGGGGCTGAGAAGGCGGCACCGCCGAGGGTCAGGGGCGCGGGTTCGGCCGGGTCGCCTTTGAGCGCGGTCGCGCCCTGCACGGACCCTTGCGCGGACGAGCCGCCGACGAGCTTCATCGTCGGCGCTCCGCCGCCAAAAAAGCCCGGCGCAAGCATCAGCTTGTCGGTCTTGGAGCGCACGAGGCCTCTCGAGACGACCGACGAGGTCGCAGGGATGCCGGACGGCGCGCCGGGCGCCTTGTCCTGCTCCACCCCGCCGCCGAGCACGGTGTTGCCGATCTCCTCCGGCGCGATATGGGCGAGGTCGTTGCGGCCGAGATAGGAGATGGCGAGCTCGCGGAAAATGTAGTCGAGGATCGAGGTCGCGTTCTTGATCGCATCGTTCCCCTGCACGAGCCCGGCCGGCTCGAACCGGGTGAAGGTGAATGCCTCGACATATTCCTCGAGCGGCACGCCATATTGCAGCCCGAGCGAGATCGCGATGGCGAAATTGTTCATGAGTGACCGGAAGGCCGCGCCCTCTTTGTGCATGTCGATGAAGATTTCGCCCAAGCGCCCGTCCTGGTACTCGCCGGTGCGCAGGTAGACCTTGTGGCCGCCGACGACCGCCTTCTGGGTGTAGCCCTTGCGGCGATCGGGCAGCTTCTCCCGCTCGCGCGTGCGCTCGACCCGCTCGATCACCCGCTCGACGATCTTTTCGGCGATCTGGACCGCGCGGGCGGGAGCCGTGGCGGCGATCAGGGTCTCCAGCGCCTCCTCTTCCTCGTCGTCGCTCTCGATCAATTGCGCGTTCAAGGGCTGGGAAAGCTTCGAGCCGTCGCGGTAGAGGGCGTTGGCTTTGAGGCCGAGGCGCCAGCTCAGCATGTAGGCGTCCTTGCAGTCCTCGACCGTGGCGTCGTGGGGCATGTTGATCGTCTTCGAGATCGCGCCCGTTATGAACGGCTGCGCCGCCGCCATCATCCGGATGTGGCTTTCGACCGAGAGATAGCGCTTGCCCGTGCGGCCGCACGGATTGGCGCAGTCGAAGACGGCGTAATGTTCGATTTTCAGATGAGGAGCGCCCTCCAAGGTCATGGCGCCGCAGGCATAAATGTTGGCGGCCTCGATCTCTGGCCTCGAGAAGCCGAGCGCGGTCAGCAAGTCGAAGCCCGGCGCCTCATAGCGTTCGGCCGGGATTTTCAGGGCCTCGCTCAGCGTCTCAGCGCCAAGCGTCCACTTGTTGAAGACGAAGCGGATGTCGAACGCGCCGCGTAAGGACGCCTCGACCTTGGCGATCGCCTCCTCGGGCAAGCCCTTGGCGCGAAGCGCGGAATGGTTGACGCCTGGCGCGTTGGCGAGGGTCGCGCGGCCGACCGCGTAGGCGACCATGTCCGCGATTTTCTTCTCGTCGTAGCCGAGCGCGCGGAGCGCGTCGGGGACGGCGCGGTTGATGATCTTGAAATAGCCGCCGCCCGCGAGCTTCTTGAACTTGACGAGGGCGAAGTCGGGCTCGATGCCGGTCGTGTCGCAGTCCATGACGAGGCCGATCGTGCCGGTCGGCGCGACGACGGAGACCTGCGCGTTGCGGTAGCCATGCGCCTCACCGAGCGCGAGCGCCGCGCTCCAGGCGGCGCGGGCAGCCTCCGAGAGGCCCGTCCACATCGCGCCCGCTTTCTTCAGCAACTCGTGGTCGAGGGGGGTCGGGGCGACCGAAAGCTGCTCGTAGCCGGAAACCTCGCCGTCGGCCGCGCGCTTGTGGTTGCGGATGACGCGCAGCATGGCGTCCGCGTTGGGTTCATGGCCAGGGAAGGCGCCGCTTTTCGCAGCCATCTCGGCCGAGGTCGCATAGGCGCGGCCGGTCAGGATGGCCGAAAGCGCGCCGCAAATCGCGCGGCCCTCGTCGCTGTCATAAGGGATGCCGCAGGACATCAGGAGCCCGCCGATGTTGGCGTAGCCGAGGCCCAGAGTGCGGTAGTCGTAGGAAAGGCGGGCGATCTCCTTCGAGGGGAACTGCGCCATCGCGACCGAGATTTCGAGCGTCAGCGTCCAGAGGCGGACGGCGTGCTCATAAGACGCAATATCAAAGCGATGCGTCTCTGTGTTCAGGAACTGCAGGAGGTTGAGCGAGGCCAGATTGCACGCCGTGTCGTCGAGGAACATGTATTCCGAGCACGGATTGGAGGCGCGGATCGGCCCCGACGCCGGGCAGGTGTGCCAGTCGTTGATGGTCGTGTGGTACTGGACGCCGGGATCGGCGGAGGCCCAGGCGGCGTAGCCGATCTTCTCCCAAAGGTCGCGGGCCTTGACCGTCTTCGCGGTCCTGCCGTCGAGCCGCCAAGTGAGGCTCCAGTCGCCGTCCGTCTCGACCGCATGCAGGAAGGCGTCGGTGACGCGCACGGAATTGTTCGAGTTCTGGCCCGAGACGGTGAGATAGGCCTCCAACTCCCAGTCGGTGTCGTAGGTGTCGAAGTTGAGGGTCGTGTAGCCCTGGCGGGCGTACTGGATGATGCGGTTGATCATGCCGTCGGGCACGTCGTCCTTGCGCGCGGCCTTCACCTCGCGTTTCAGCGCCGGGTTCTTCTCGACGTTGAAGCAGTCGTCGCCCGAGCCCTCGCAATTGACGCAGGCTTTCAGGATCGCCTTGAGTCGGCGCTTGACGACCTTGGAGCCGGCGGCGAGCGCCGCGACCTTCTGCTCCTCCTTCACCTTCCAGTCGATGTAGGATTCGATGTCGGGGTGGTCGACGTCGACGACCACCATTTTCGCCGCGCGCCGCGTGGTGCCGCCCGACTTGATCGCGCCCGCCGCCCGGTCGCCGATCTTCAGGAACGACATGAGGCCGGACGAGCGGCCGCCGCCCGAGAGCTTCTCGTTTTCGCCGCGCAGTGCGGAGAAATTCGACCCCGTTCCGGAGCCGTATTTGAACAGGCGCGCCTCGCGCACCCAGAGGTCCATGATGCCGCCCTCGTTGACGAGGTCGTCGGCGACCGACTGAATGAAGCAGGCGTGCGGCTGGGGATGCTCGTAGGCCGACTTCGATTTCACGAGCTTGCCGGTCTCGAAGTCGACGTAATAATGGCCCTGGCTCGGCCCGTCGACGCCATAGGCCCAGTGGAGGCCGGTGTTGAACCATTGCGGCGAATTGGGCGCGGCGATCTGGCGCGCGAGCATGAAGCGCATCTCGTCGAAGTAGGTGCGCGCGTCCTCTTCCCCATCGAAATAGCCGGCCTTCCAGCCCCAATAGGCCCAGGCGCCGGCCAGCCGGTCGAACACCTGTTTCGCTGAAATTTCAGAGACATAGTGCTCGTTCTTGGGCAGATGCTCGAGCGCCGCCTCGTCCGGAACGGAGCGCCACAGGAACGACGGCACGCCGTTCTCCTCCACATGTCTGAGGCGCGCTGGCACGCCCGCCTTGCGGAAATATTTCTGCGCCAGCACGTCGGCCGCGACCTGGCTCCACGCGGCCGGGACCTCGATGTTGTCGAGCGCGAACACGACCGAGCCGTCCGGATTGCGGATCTCGCTCCTGGTCGTGGTGAAGGCGATCAGGTCGTAGGGCGAAACGCCCGATTGTGTGTAACACCGCTCAATTCGCATCGCTCTTGACCCCATGTTGCGGGCCGATCCGCCCCTTCAGGACCGCCCATTTCCCGTGTTTCAGCGAACGCTAGGTCCATCGCCCGCGTTCCTGCCGACCCTCTCGGCTTATCGTTGCGAATCCGGCGCCCAAACCCGCCCAACCCCGCCACTCATGTCTTGACGCGTCCCGACCGGTCTCGAGCCCGAGCCTTCACGACCGACTTCTCAGATTACGACTCCGTGACACCTTCGTCAACATATAGTGACGCTATCGACCCACATCCACAACATATTGTGGAAAAAATTGTATAATTTTCGGTTAACGCGACCGGTGATCGACAGGTTCAACCGAGTCGGCGGCGCCGCGCAAGAGGGGCGCCGATAGGTTCTCCCACGCAAAAGTTCGACTGGACACGGGCGGACCGCCTCGCCATAGTCCCGCGCGCTTGGAGCTCCCCCAAGCGGCCTTTTGAGACCCAAGCAGCTTTCGGCGAATGAAAGAATTTCTCCTGCGGTTCTTCACCTGGTGGAACGGCGCGACGCTCAACACGCTGTTCTACACGCGCCTCCACGGCGAGCTTGTCGGCCACGACCAGTTCGGCAACGCCTATTATCGTTCGAAGGGCGGCGCGATCGACCCGGCGCTCGGCTTCGAGCGGCGCTGGGTCATCTACAACGGGATTTCCGAGGCCTCGATGACGCCTCCGGGCTGGAACGGCTGGCTGCATCACACCGTCGACAAGCCGCCGACCGAGGAAGACTATAAGCCCCATCCATGGGAGCTGCCGCATATGGGGAACCCGACCGGGACGCCGCTCGCGATCGTCCCCAAGGGGTCGACGCTTCGCCCCGGGCCCCGTCAACCGACGGCCGGAGACTACGAAGCCTGGACGCCTGGCGGGTGAGCCCGCCTTCTTTCCGCCGCGCTTGACCGGCAGACCCCGTCCCCCATGTGTCCATTCCCCGCCGCGCTCGTAAGGCGCAGAAGAAGCGCCGCTACGAGACGCGGAGCGCCGCTCGCCTGCGCGCTGGCTCTGATTGGCTTCACCGCCCCGGCGCACGCGGACAAGATCAGCCATCCGACCGTCGTCTTCAACGGGCTCGACAAGATCACCGGCCGCATCATCACCTTCGACGTCGCGATCAACGAGACGGTGCAGTTCGGCACGCTGCAGATCACGCCCCGCGTCTGCTATTCGCGCCCGCCGACCGAGGCGCCTCAGACGGACGCGTTCGCCCAGATCGACGAGGTCGACGAGCAGAAAAAGTTCAAGCGCATCTTTTCCGGCTGGATGTTCGCCGACAGCCCCGGCCTGCACGGCGTCGAGCACCCGATCTATGACGTCTGGCTGAAGGACTGCAAAGGCGGCACGACGGTCATCCACGAGGCGCCGAAGGTCGAGGCCTCGACGACGGACGCGGGCGACAATCCGGATTCGGGCGCGGACGCGACCGACGCCAATGCGCCGAATCCGTCTCCCGAGACGCAGACCCCGGCCCCGCCGGCGCCGAAGAAGCGCAAGCCCAGGCCGCCAGCGGTCGTCGCGGCGCCCGAACCGCAGGACAACGCGCCGCTCGAACTCGGCGGCGCGTCGGGACCGCAGACCGGCAACGCCAGAGGGCGGTAGCCGCCCCTCTCGCGCACCCTGAGCGCGCGAAAGTCTGGCGCAATCGGCGCTTTCTCCTTGCGCAGTCAGGGGGCATGTACTATATGGCGCTCAACAACACCTCATAGCCCATCGTCAAGTTGATGAAGGGAGCGTTTGAGAGTGGGGCCCGGCCGGGACCCGCTCTTTTTTATTGCCGCAAGGTCGAATGGCCGAACCGACTGAATCTCATGACCCAGCGCCCGCCGACGGGCTGGACGAACCGCGTCTCATCGAGGACGCCGGCCCGGCGCTGCGCATCGCCCGCATCGCCGCGCCGGTCCTTAAGGATTTCGGCCTCCGGCTCGTGCGTGTCAGGATCTCCGCGGCCGCCGGCGCAACCGTGCAGGTCATGGCCGAGCGCCCGGACGGGACGATGACGATCGACGATTGCGAGAACGCCAGCACCGCGCTCTCGCCTGTGTTCGACGTCGAGGACATCATGACGCAGGCCTACCGGCTCGAGGTGTCTTCGCCCGGCATCGACCGGCCGCTGGTGCGGGAATCGGATTTCGTGCGCGCGATCGGTCACGAGGCGCGCATCGAAATGGCGGCCCCAATCAACCGCCGCAAGCGCTTCCGCGGCCGGATCGAGGCGGTCGCGCCTGGTCCCGACGGCCCCGCTGCGCGCATCGTCGTCATCTCCGACGACAAGACCGAATTGAGATTCGATCTGCCGGTCCGCGCAATGTCGGAGGCGCGGCTCGTCCTGAGCGACGATCTCATTCGCGCCGCGCTCCGGCGCGAGAAGGCGGCGCTCAAGGAAGCCCGTCGCCCCGCCGCGCGCAAAGCCGCAGCAGGCGCGAGGCCTCACGCCAAAGGCGACAAAAAATCGAAACCCAACGCCGCGGCCCGCGGCGCGGCCCACGAGCCGCTCGGGCCACATGAAGGAGACTGAAGATGGCCGTTAGCGCCAACAGACTTGAGCTTTTGCAGATCGTCGACGCCGTCGCGCGCGAAAAGTCGATCGATCGATCGATCGTGCTCGCCTCGATGGAGGACGCGATGCAGAAGGCTGCGCGCTCGCGCTACGGCCAGGAGACGGAGGTCCGGGCGGAGATCAATCCGAAGACCGGCGAAATCCGCTTCTCCCGCCTCCTGCTCGTCGTCGATCAGGTCGAGAACGAGGCGACGCAGATCACGCTCGCGGAAGCGCATAAGAAGAACCCGTCCGCCCAGATCGGCGACTGGATCGCCGAATCGCTGCCCCCGTTCGAGTACGGCCGCATCCCGGCGCAGGCCTCGAAGCAGGTGCTCGTACAGAAGATCCGCGAGGCCGAGCGCGACAAGCAGTACGAGGTGTTCAAGGACCGGATCGGCGAGATCATCAACGGCCAGGTCAAGCGCGTCGAATACGGCAACGTGGTCGCCGACCTCGGCGGGGCTGGCGGCGAAGCGGTCGTGCGTCGCGACGAATTGATTCCGCGCGAGATGTTCCGCCCCGGCGACCGCATTCGCGCCTATGTCTACGATGTGCGGCGCGAGGCGCGCGGCCCGCAGATCTTCCTGTCGCGCACCCATCCGCAATTCACCACCAAGCTGTTCGCGCAGGAAGTGCCGGAGATCTACGACGGCATCGTCGAGGTGAAGTCGGTCGCCCGCGACCCCGGCTCGCGCGCAAAGATCGCCGTCACGTCGAACAATTCCTCGATCGATCCGGTCGGCGCCTGCGTCGGGATGCGCGGCTCGCGCGTGCAGGCGGTCGTCAACGAGCTGCAGGGGGAAAAGATCGACATTATTCCGTGGTCGCCGGACCCGGCGACTTTCATCGTCAACGCGCTGCAGCCGGCCGAGGTCATGAAGGTCGTGCTCGACGAGGATTCGACCCGCATCGAGGTGGTCGTGCCCGATGACCAGCTTTCGCTCGCGATCGGCCGGCGCGGGCAGAACGTGCGCCTCGCCTCGCAGCTCACTGGATGGGATATCGACATCCTGACGGAGGCCGAGGAGTCCGAGCGCCGCCAGAAGGAGTTCGCCGAGCGCACCAGCGCCTTCATGGACGCTCTCGACGTCGACGAGACGGTCGCGCAGCTTCTCGCGTCCGAGGGCTTCCGCACGGTCGAGGAAATCGCCTACGTCGAACCGCGCGAACTAGCCTCAATCGAAGGCTTCGACGCCGAGACGGCGCAGGAACTCCAGACGCGCGCCCAAAACCATCTCGCCAGGGTCGAGGCGGAGTTCGACGACCAGCGGAAGGCGCTCGGCGTCGCCGACGAACTCAAGGAGATCGAGGGCATGACCTCGCAAATGCTGGTCAAGCTCGGCGAGAACGGCGTAAAGACGCTCGAGGACCTCGCCGACTGCGCAAGCGACGACCTCGTCGGCTGGAGCGACGGCGACGCCGTCAAGCCCGGCTATCTCGCCGGCTTCGATGTCTCGCGCGCGCAGGCCGACGCCATGATCCTCGACGCTCGCGTGCGCGCCGGCTGGATCGACGCGCCCGCGCCCGAGGCGGAAGCGCCAGCTGAAGAAGGCCACGGCGCCTGATCGAGGATAGGATCGATCCGTTGCGGACCAAAGCGGATTGTGATGAGGGCGGGCCGGAGCGGACCTGCATCGCGACGGGGGCCAAGGGCGCGCCCGAGACGATGCTGCGTTTTGCGCTCGGCCCCGACGGCGCCGTCGTTCCCGACGTTCGCAGAAAGCTGCCGGGACGCGGGGTCTGGACGCGGCTCAGCCGCGAGGCTGTCCGGCGCGCGGCGGCCAAGGGCGCTTTCGCGCGCGCCTTTCGCGCCAAGGCGGAGGCGCCGGCCGAGCTTGCCGACACGGTCGACGCGCTGCTCGAGCGCGACGCCCTGCAGGCCCTGTCGCTGGCCAACAAGGCGCGCCTCGTCGTCGCCGGCGCCTTCAAGGTCGATGAGGCGATCGCAAATGGCGCCGTCGCGGCGTTGATCGAGGCGAGCGACGGCGCGCCCGACGGCGTCGCCAAGCGCGCGCAGGCGCTCAGGGCTAAACTCGGAGAGGGCGCAGGAACAATAGCGCGCATAAATCTCTTCTCTTCGCGTCAATTGGATTTGGCATTGGGGAAGGCAAATGTGATACATGCTGCCCTCAAATCTGGAGCGGCGGGCTCTGCCTTTCTCGCAAGGGCGGAGCGTCTGCGCCGTTATCGCGCCAGCGAAGCGGACGCGACCATCAACTCAAGCAACGGCGGCGCGCCGGTCGAGGGCGCCGCGACGCTTGGCCAGCCGGTAGAATCGGCCGAAAGGCCAAGCGATTAGGAATCGGAATGAACGAAACGAACAATACCGACAAGCCAGCGACCGCGGCGCCGCCGAAGGCGACCTTGCACCTGAAACGTCCGGTCGAGCAGGGCACCGTCAGGCAGAGCTTTTCGCATGGGCGCAGCAAGGCGGTCGTCGTCGAGAAGGTGAAGCGCCGCGTGCTCGGACCGGGCGAAGCGCCGCCGGGACAGCCTGCGCCGGGCGCGCCGCCGCCCGCGAAGCCGACGATTTCGCTTGCGCCGAGAGCCGCGACCGGGGTCGCTCCAGCCAAGCCGACCGCGCCGCCGCCGCCGAAGACCGGCGTCGTGCTCCCGACCCTGAGCGCCGAGCAGCGCGAGGCGCGCGCTCGCGCGCTCATCGACGCGCGGGCGCGCGAGGAAGAGGACCGTCGCCGTCAGGAGGCGGAGGCCGAGGTCCGGCGCGAGCGCGAAGCGCGAGAGCGCTCGGAGCGCGAGGCGGCCGAAGCCCGCAAACGCGAGGAAGAGCTTCGCCGGGCGCAGGAAGCCAACGTCAAGCGCCAGTCGGAGGAGGAGGCCCGCCGCCGCCTCGCCGGCGGCGAGCCTGCGCCTTCGCAGTCGGTGCTGCGCAAGCCGGGCGCTCCGAATGCGCCCGTCGCGCCGCTTGCGGCGCGAACCGCCGTCCCGGACGAGGACGCCGCGGCCCGCGTGGCGCGTCGGCCCGGGTTGACTCCCCTGGTCCCGCAGAAGGTCCTCGTGCCGACGCCGCGCCCAAGCCGCGGCGCCGAGCAGCGCAACCGCGGACGCCTGACCGTCTCCAACGCGACCGCGATCGAGGAGGAGCGCATGCGCTCCGTCGCGTCCTTCCGCCGCCGCACGCAGCGGCTCAAAGGGCACGGCGCTCAGGATCACAAGGAAAAGATTGCGCGCGAAATCGTGCTGCCGGAGGCGATCACCATCCAGGAACTCGCGAGCCGCATGTCGGAGCGCGCGGTCGACGTCATCAAGCTCTTGATGCGCCAGGGCCGCATGGTGACGCTGACCGACGTGCTCGACGCCGACACCGCTGAGCTCATCGCCGAGGAAATGGGGCATCGGGTCAAGCGCGTCGCCGAGTCGGACGTCGAGGAGGGCCTGTTCGACCGGCCCGACGAGGAAGGCGCGTCCGTTCCGCGTCCGCCGATCGTCACGATCATGGGCCACGTCGACCACGGCAAGACGTCGCTGCTCGACGCGATCCGCCACGCCAATGTTGTCGCGGGCGAAGCCGGCGGCATCACGCAGCACATCGGCGCCTACCAGGTCGTCGCGCCGGGCGGCGAGGCGATCACCTTCATCGACACGCCGGGCCACGCCGCGTTCACCGCCATGCGCGCGCGCGGCGCGAAGGTCACCGACATCGTGGTCCTGGTCGTGGCGGCCGACGACGGCGTCATGCCGCAGACGATCGAGGCGATCCGCCACGCCAAGGCGGCGAAGGCGCCGATCATCGTCGCCATCAACAAGATCGACAAACCCGAAGCAAACCCGCAGCGCGTGATGCAGGAGCTCCTGCAGTACGACGTGCAGGTCGAGTCGTTCGGCGGCGACACGCTCGCGGTCGAAGTTTCGGCGACCAAGCACACCAACCTCGACAAGCTGCTCGAAGCGATCGCCCTGCAGGCGGAGTTGCTCGACCTCGTCGCGGACCCGGAGCGCAGCGCCGAAGGCACGGTCATCGAGGCGCGGCTCGACCGCGGGCGCGGTCCGGTCGCGACTGTTCTGGTTCAGCGCGGAACGCTGCGCGTCGGTCAATTGGTGGTTGCGGGCTCGCATTGGGGCCGCGTCCGCGCGCTTTTGAACGACAAGGGGCAGACGGTCGACGCCGCTGGCCCGTCGATGCCGGTCGAGGTGCTCGGCTTCGACGGCGCGCCGGAAGCGGGCGACCGCGTCGCCATCGTCGAGACGGAAGCGCGCGCGCGAGAAATCACCGAATACCGCGAGCGCCAGAAGCGCGAGAAGGCGGCGGCGCGCGGGCCGGCGGTGCGGACCTCGCTGTCCGACATGATGAGCAACCTCAAGGCGACCGGCCGCAAGGAATTGCCCATCGTCGTGAAGGGTGACGTGCAGGGATCGGTCGAGGCGATCACGGCGGCGGTCGAGAAGCTCGGCAACGACGAGGTGGTCGCCCGCGTCATTCATGGCGGCGTCGGTGGCGTCACCGAATCCGACGTGGCGCTGGCGGAAGCCTCGAAGGCTGTCATCGTCGGCTTCAACGTGCGCGCGCACAAGGAGGCGCGCGACCTCGCCGAGCACTCCGGCATCGAGATCCGCTATTACAACATCATCTACAATCTCGTGGATGACGTGAAGGCGGCCCTTTCGGGGATGCTTGCGCCGACGCTGCGTGAGACGATGCTCGGCAATGCCCAGATCCTCGAGATCTTCCACATCTCGAAGGTCGGCGCCGTTGCCGGCTGCCGCGTCACCGACGGCGTCGTCCAGCGCGGGGCGCATGTGCGGCTCATTCGCGACAACGTCGTCGTCCACGAAGGCAAGCTCTCGACGCTCAAGCGCTTCAAGGACGAGGTCGCGCAGGTGCAGTCCGGCCAGGAATGCGGCATGGCGTTCGAGAACTATCAGGACATGCGTGTGGGCGATGTGATCGAGTGCTACAACGTCGAGGAGATCCGCCGCACGCTCTAGCTGCGGCGGACGGGGCGGCAGCCATGAGGGCCAATGTGACGCGCGCCGCGGAGGGTTTCGACCGCCGTTCCTTCACGGTGGCCGAGATCCTGCGCATGCAGGACGCCGGGATCATTTCGGAAGACGAAGATTTCGAGCTGATCGAAGGCGAGATCGTGCCGATGCAGGCGAAGACTCATCTCCACGAACTGATCAAGTCCGCGCTCAACATCGGCGTGGTTCGGGCGCTGCCCGACCATCTGTGGATGGGAGTCGAGACCACGATCTACCTGAGCCCCAACACTTTCGTCGATCCGGACCTCGTCGTCTATCCGCGCGGCGTCAAGCTCGAGGCGGTGAAGGGCTCGGACATCCTGCTTGCGATCGAAGTCGCGCTGACGAGCCTCGCCTATGATCGGGGTCTCAAGGCGCGGCTCTACGCCCGGCACGGCGTGAACGAGCTTTGGGTGATCGACGCCGAACGCCGGCGCGCCTTCATCCACGCGGGGCCCGAGAAAGGCGGCTGGCGCTCGATCGTGGAACGCGGCCCGGACGAAGCGCTGACCTTCGCCGCGCTGCCGGGCTTGTCAGTGCGGCTCGGGTCGATCTGAACCGCGGCCGCGCGCCAAGCTCATTTTAACTCCGCCCATCTCAAGTTCCCTTCGCGCCAGGCGCGAGATCGGTCAAATGTCCCGCTCTTCCCCCAAGCTCCACACCCCGACCCATCGCGTCGAGCGCGTGGGCGAACTCATCCGCCACGCGCTTGCCGAGGCTCTTGCCCGCGGCGACGTGCTCGACGACACGCTCGAGCATCATCCGGTGACGATCCCGTCGGTACGGATGTCCCCGGACCTCAAACTCGCGACCGTGTCGGTGATGCCGCTCGGCGGACGGGCGGCGGCGGCGACGATTGACGCGCTGAACCGCCACAAGAAAGAGCTGCGCACGCTCGTCGCGCACAAGATCAACCTCAAATTCGCGCCCGAGCTGCGCTTCGCGCTCGATTCGAGTTTCGACGCGCAGGCCCGGATCGACGCGCTCCTGAAGTCGCCGGAAGTCGCGCGCGACCTTACGGCCCCCAAGCCCGACGAGCGCGAGCCATGACGGGTCGGGCAGGCGAACACGCCCCGCCGGCCGAGCGCGAGTCACGGACCCCGCGTCCGCCAAAGTCGCCGCAAAAGCGCTCGACGCGGGTCGAAGTCAACGGCTGGGTCAACCTCGACAAGCCGATCGGCATTACTTCGACGCAGGCGGTCGGAAGGCTGAAGTTCCTGTTCAACGCCAAGAAGGCGGGGCACGCGGGCACGCTGGATCCGCTCGCCTCAGGCGTGCTGCCGATCGCCTTCGGCGAGGCGACGAAGACCGTGCCGATCGTCCAGGAGGGCGCGAAGGCGTACCGCTTCCGCGTGCGCTGGGGCGAGGAGAGCGCGACCGACGATGCCGAAGGCGAGATCGTCGCGCGCTCCGACAAGCGGCCCGCTCCGGCCGACATCGCGTCCTGCCTGCCGCGGTTCGTCGGCCTGATCGAGCAGACGCCGCCGACCTTTTCCGCCGTGAAGATCGACGGCGCCCGCGCCTACGACCTGGCGCGCGACGGCGAGACTTTCGAGATCGCGCCGCGCGCCATTCGCGTCTACCGGCTCGAGCTCATGTCCGCCGACGCGGACTCTGCAACCCTCGAGGCCGAATGCGGCAAGGGCGCCTATGTGCGCGCGCTCGCCCGCGACCTCGGCCGCGCGCTCGGCTGCTATGGCCACGTGATCGAGCTCAGGCGCACGCGGGTCGGGCCCTTCGCGGCCGAAGCGGCGGTGCCGCTCGACCGCCTGCCGGACGACGCCGAACTCATGGCGCGCGCGGTGCTGCCCCTTGAGGCGGCCCTGGCGGAGCTCCAGCTCCTCCCAGTCGACCGCAATGGCGCTGCGATCCTCCGCCGGGGACAGCCGCTGCTCTTGCGAGGCGCTGCGCCGGCGGAAGGCCCCGCTTGGGCCTCGTGCTTCGGAACGCCGGTCGCCTTCGGCGCGATCGAGGACGGCTATTTCGTGTCGAGCCGGGTGTTCAACGCGAAGGCGTAAGCCTTCCTCACTTCCACGCGTCGAACGCCTTCTCCAGCATCGCCTCGCCGTCCGCCGATTTCTGGAAGACGAGCTTGGCGATGCGGTTGTCGTTGAGCAAAAGCGGGAAGTCGAACCAGGCGCGCGTCTGCATAAGGTCGAGATTGCGGGCGGTGTCCTGATCGTTCTTGGCGAGCGCGATGAGGAAATAGTCGTCGCTGATCTTCACCTTGACGCTGGTCAGGGCCTCGGAGGCGGTCGAATCGAGCTTGCGCATTTGCGGAAGCCCGACGTCCTTGAAGCCCGTGATCGGGGCGCCTTCGGCGAAAGTGAATTTGAGATCGATCGTATGCGTCGCCTGCAGGGTCGGATCGGTGTTCTTCCTCAAGGTCATGCTGGCGTGCATCTTGAGGTCGGGAATGTCGGCGTCCGCCTTCACCGCGACCGTGGCCGGCTGTCCGGGCGCGGCCGGGATCGTCGACCAGACCGTCGAACCGAGATTAACGACCGGCTTCTGCGGATTGTCGGCCGAGGCGATCAGCATCGCGGCGCGCGCGGAACTGGGCAGCGCATTGGGGTTCTGCGCCTCCGCGGGAGCCGGCGGCTGCTGAGCCTCCTGCCCGGCTTGCGCGGGCGGCTGGGCGCTCTGGGGCTCGGTCGCCGGCCCCGGTTTCACGTCGGCCGGCGCGGGCGCCGGGGAGGGCTGCGCCGGCGACGGCTGGGCGCGCTGCGCGATCTTGGCGGGCGCTTCCTCGTGCTGTTCGGGCGGCGGGGCGATGGCGAGGTCCTGCGGCTTCTGCCGCATCAGGATCGCGGCGACCGCGACGGCAAGGACGGCGCCGACGAGAACAGCCGCGACCGCAAGCCAAGGCCAGGACCTCTGCTTTTCGTCCGCGGGCGGCATGGGCGCAACCGGGCGCTGGCCTTCGGGCTCAAGCCGCGCGGCGGGGCCGATCCGGTCGTCGTCGATCGGGACCTCGGGCGCATCCACTCCAGGCGGATTGTCGGCGCGGCTCGCGACGATCACGGGAACGGCGCCGGCGGCGCCGTCTGGGGGCGCTGCAGGAACGACCTTGGCCAGATTGGCCGGCGCCTGCGGCGCGCCCTCCGCCTTCGCGGCGACCACGGGCGGCGCCGCTGCGCTAGCGTTTGGCCCCGCATTGGCGGGCGGCGAGACGTGAACCGGAGGCGGGGCGGGTACAGGGCCTCGCGGCGAAGCCGGGGCCGGGGCGCGAGCGGCAGGCGCCGGCCTCCCTGAAACCGGCGCGGACGGCTGTTGCGCCCCGGCCGCGGGGGCGGTCTGGCGGACCGTTGCGGGACGGGGCTGCGCCGGCGCGTCCGACTTTTGTGCGGCTGGCTTCGATTGCGCCACGCTGTCAGGCGGCCCAGACGGGCGCGCAGGCGTAAAATGAACCCGCGCGGCTTGCGCCCCCGCGGCGACGGGCTGCCCTCCGGTCGGACGGACGGCCGCTTCCGGCTGCGCCGGCCCCGGAGCCGCGGGAGGCACAACCGGGCGGCTGCGCGGCTGGTACGTAGGCGGCGACGGCGCCGGCGGGCCGGGCGGCGCAGCGGGCGAGGCGGCTGCGTCCTGCGTGACTTCCTCTCCGACCAGGGCTTGCTCCGGCGAGGCGAATTTCTCCTCCACCATCGCGATCGCCTTGTCGAGCGCGCTTTCCTCGCGCGCGATGTCGCTCTCGGGGAGCGGGGGGCGCAGCGTCCTGAGCTGGGTCAGGAGCGCCTTGCGCGCCCGGTCATAAATCGCCTGACGCGCCGCCGGCGCGCTCGCGCTCGGCAAATTCGCGACGGCGCGGGTGAGCAGCGATTGATAATCAGCCATTCAAGATTTGCTCGCTCGCTCTTTCGAAAAAGCGATGTGTCCCTTAGTCCCGAAACGGATCGTGTACAAGAATCGTGTCGTCGCGCTCCGGGCTGGTCGACAGGAGAGCAACGGGGGCGCCGACCAGCTCCTCGATCCGTCGCACATATTTTATCGCCTGCGCGGGCAGGTCGGCCCAGGATCGAGCTTTGCTGGTCACGCCCTTCCAGCCTTCGATCGTTTCGTAGACCGGTTCAATCCGCGCCTGGGCGGACTGGGAGGCCGGCAGATAGTCGATTTCCTTGCCGTCCAGCCGGTAGCCGGTTGCAACCTGGATTGTTTCGAACCCGTCCAGAATGTCAAGCTTGGTGAGCGCGAGGCCGTCGATGCCGCAGGTGCGCACCGCCTGCCGCGCGAGCACGGCGTCGAACCAGCCGCAGCGGCGCGGGCGGCCGGTGTTGGTGCCGAATTCATTGCCGCAGCTGCCGATCCGTCGCCCGACGTCGTTGTCCTGCTCGGTCGGGAACGGGCCCGCGCCGACCCGGGTGACATAGGCCTTGACGATGCCGAGCACGTATCCGATCGCGCCCGGACCCATGCCGGAGCCCGTGGCCGCGTTGGCGGCGACCGTGTTGGACGACGTCACGAACGGATAAGTGCCGTGATCGATGTCGAGCAGCGCCCCCTGCGCGCCCTCGAACAGGATGCGCTTGCCCGCCCGCCGCTCGCGATCGAGGAGCTCGAAGGTCGGCGCCATGAAGGGCAGGATCTTCGGCGCGACGGCGAGGAGCTCCTCGCGGATGGCGGTCGCGCTCGGCGGCGGCAGCCCAAGGCCTCTGCAGAGCGGGCCGTGATGAGACAGCAGGCGCGCGATCTTGTCGCTCAGCGTGTCGGGTTCGGCGAGGTCCATGAGCCGAATCGCCCGTCGCGCCACCTTGTCCTCATAAGCCGGCCCGATGCCGCGCTTGGTCGTGCCGATCTTCGTCCCGCCGTCCTGACCCAATTCGCGGTGCGCGTCGAGCTCCCGATGCAGGGACAGAATCAACGGCACATTTTCGGCGATCTTCAGGTTGGCAGGCGTGATCTCGACGCCCTGGCCGCGCACTTTCTCGATTTCCTCGACCAAGTGACAAGGGTCGAGCACGACGCCGTTGCCGATCACCGCAAGCTTGCCGGGGCGCACGATGCCCGAGGGCAGGAGCGCGAGCTTGAACACTTTGCCGTCGATCACGAGCGTATGGCCGGCGTTGTGACCGCCCTGGAAGCGCACGACGATGTCTGCGCCGACGGAGAGCCAGTCGACGATCTTACCCTTCCCCTCGTCGCCCCATTGGGCGCCGACAACGACGACATTCGCCATCGAAAGCTTGTTCTCCCCAAGTTCCGCAAAGCGAGAAACCCCGGCGCCAGCGACAATAAGCTGGGCCGGGGCTTATTGCGGGCATGGCCTAGACGATCGGTCTCACTGAGTAAAGCCGCGAAGTCGTCGCAGGCGCGACGTGCCCGCCCGACGGCGGCCCGCGTCGAAAATCGCATCCGCGCCGTCTTGGATTGGCCGCAGCTGCTCGCCATATGCTCGGCGCGGCCGATTAGGCCGGAATCGGAGAGTGACATGACCCCCGAAGAACGCCAGATGCTCGCTGGCCTGTTCGAGCGAATCAATGCGGCAGGCGCCAACCAGCGCGATTCGCAGGCCGAGGCCTTCATCAACGACGCCGTGCACGCCGCGCCCCATGCGCCTTATGTGCTCGCGCAGACCGTGCTCGTGCAGCAGCATGCCCTGGAAGCCGCGGCGCAGAGGGTGGCCGAGCTCGAGGCTCAGGCGCGTCAGGCGGCCGAGCAGCATGAGCAGCAGGGCAGCTTCCTCGGCAATCTCGGAAAGACGATTTTCGGCGGCGGCGCGCCCTCGACGCCGCCCCGGCAGAATTACGACGCGTCCTCCTATCAGCGCGGACCTCAAGGGGCGCCGGGGCAGGCTTATGAGCCGCCGCCTCAGCCGCAGGCGCCGCCGCCTTCTCCTTACGCGCCCCAGCGCGGACCGTGGGGAGCGCCGGCGGGCGGCGGCGGAGGAGGCTTCCTGCAGAACGCCGCATCGACTGCGGCGGGCGTCGCGGGCGGCGTCGCGCTCGGCAATCTGCTCGGCGGCCTCTTCGGCGGCCATTCGGGCGGCGGCGGTCTGTTGGGCGGCGGCTTCGGCGGCGGGGGCTTGCCCGGCGGCGGCAGCGAGAACATCACCAATATCTATGAGACGGCGCCGGATCAGGGCCTCGACCCCGGCCAGATAGAGCCCAGCGCGCCGGACGACGCCGGCTATATCGACAACTCGTCGTTCGACGATTCGTCCTTCGACGATCCCTCGGGCGGCGGCTATGACGACGTCTGACGATTGAAGCCCCCGTCCTCCCCCCCCCTTTGTGAGAGAGGGCGAGGGCGGCGCTTTTTTCCGTCACATGACGATCACTTTCGCGCCGACCGGCACGCGATTGTAGAGATCGATGACGTCGTCGTTCAGCATGCGGATGCAGCCTGACGAGACGTTCTTGCCGATCGTCGACGGCTCGTTGGTGCCGTGGATTCGGTAGAGCGACGAGCCGAGATAGAGCGCCCGCGCGCCCAGCGGATTTCCGGGACCTCCGCCCATGTGCTGCGGCAAGTCGGGTCGGCGCAGTAGCATCTGCGCGGGGGGCGTCCAGCCCGGCCATTCCGCCTTCCGCGTGACGCGCTTCACGCCCGACCATTCAAAGCCGGGCCGCCCGACTCCGACGCCATAGCGGGTCGCGCGGCCGTTCGGTTCGACGAGAAACAGGAACTTGTCCGGCGTGTCGATGATGATCGTCCCCGGCGCCTCGGGCCCGGCATAGTCGACCTCCTGCCGTCTGAACCTCGCCTCCGGCTCGCCCTGCGGCTCGGGATTCGTCTGCGGAGCGAGCGCCGCGGTTTGGGGCGGAGGCTCCACTGGCGATGGCGCCGCGGCAGGCGCGGCGACCGGCGGCTGGCTTTCGGCGGTCGCCGCCCGCGACGCGAGAAGCCCGAACAGTCCGCCGTGCACGCCCTCAGGGAGCGGAGGCGCGGCATCTTCCAGTCCGAGAATTGCGAGCCCGTCGTTGCCAGCGAGGGCGACGGCCGGCGCCGCGCACGCCGCTACGAAGATCGCCGCCCGAATTGCGCCCCGCATGCCTAAATCGCCCCTGAAAGCCCAAGGCGTCAGGGGATCACGAAAATCCTAATGCTTTCCTTGGACGTGCGACTGCTTCAGGCTTCGCGCGCGAGGCGCTCGCTCAGGGCGCGCGTTCCGCTCAGCGGATTGGCCTCGTCCCAAGCGTAGCGCAAAGTCTCGAAGCGCATGGCGCGCGCGTCGATCATGAGGAGCCTGCCAACGAAACCCGTGTCGCCGTCGCCAAAGCCGCCGACGATCTCGCGAATCGCCTCCAACGCCATCAGCGAGCCGAGCACGCCGCCGAGCGCGCCGAGCACGCCTGCTTCCGCGCAGGTCGGGACCGTTCCCGGCTCCGGCGCCTCGGGGAAGAGGCAGCGGTAGGTCGGATTCGGGCTGCCGTCCGGGCCGGTCTCGTAGGGTTTCAGCGTCGTCAGTGTGCCGTCGAATTCGCCGAGCGCGGCGGTTATGAGCGGGCGGCGCTCGTAGTAGCAGGCGTCCGAGAGCGCGTAGCGGGTCGCGAAATTGTCCGAGCCGTCGAGCGCGACGTCGAACCGCGCGACGAGCGCGCGGGCGTTGCTCTCGTCGAGCCTCATGGCGATCTCATCGACGGCGACATACGGATTGAGGCGAAAAATCGCCTCCGCCGCGCTCGCCGTCTTTGGTCTTCCGACGTCGCCCGTGCGGTGGATGACCTGCCGGTGGAGGTTCGAGAGCGCGACCGCGTCGTCGTCGACGACGCCGATCGTCCCGACGCCGGCGCCGGCCAGGTATTGCAGCGCCGGCGACCCCAGGCCGCCCGCCCCGACGACCAGAACCCGCGCGGCTTTCAGCTTGTTCTGGCCGGGGCCGCCGACGCCGTGCAGCACGATCTGGCGGGCGTAGCGCTCAACTTCTTGGCTGGAGAGGGTCATGGGGCGCTCAGTTTACATGGGGCGCGACAGGCGCGCGACATGTTCGTTAGGGAAGCGAGCCAGATTGGCGTCGAGCCATTCCGCACGGCGGCGACAGTCCTTACATGAGCATGTGGCGCGGCTCAGCCCGCAATTCGCGCCGCGGATAACTGAATTCAAGGACGAGAACCCCATGACCACAAGAGACCCCATCGTCATCGTCGGCGCGGCGCGCACGCCGATGGGCGGCTTCCTCGGCGATTTCAAGGATGTCGCCGCGCCTGCGCTCGGCGCGCGCGCGATGTCGGCGGCGGTCGAACGGGCCGGCGTCGCGCCCGACGCCGTCGACGAAATCCTCATGGGCTGCGTCCTGCCGGCGGGCCAGGGGCAGGCGCCTGCGCGTCAGGCCGCGATCGGCGCCGGGCTGCCGCTCGCCGCGGGCTCAACCACCATCAACAAGATGTGCGGGTCCGGCATGAAGGCGGCGATGGTCGCGACCGACCTTTTGCGCGCGGGGTCGGCGGACGTCGTCGTCGCGGGCGGCATGGAGAGCATGAGCAACGCGCCCTATCTGCTCGACCGCGCGCGCAATGGTTACCGCATGGGCCACGGGCGCACGATCGACCACATGTTCCTCGACGGCCTCGAGGACGCCTACGACAAGGGGCGCCTGATGGGAACCTTCGCCGAGGACTGCGCGCAAGACTATCAGTTCACGCGTGAGCAGCAGGACGCCTATGCGCTGACCTCCCTCGAGCGCGCCAACACGGCGATCAAGAGCGGCGCGTTCAAGTGGGAGATCGCCGACGTCAAGGTCAATTCGGGCAAGTCCGAGACGGTCGTTTCGACCGACGAGCAGCCGCCGAAGGCGCGGCCGGAAAAGATCCCGACGCTCAAAGCCGCTTTCCGCGAGGGCGGCACGGTGACGGCCGCCAATTCGAGCTCGATCTCCGACGGCGCCGCGGCGCTCGTCATGATGCGCTTGAGCGAAGCCGAGAAGCGCGGGGCGAAGCCGCTCGCGATCGTGATCGCACATTCCACGCATGCCGCGGAGCCCAGCAAATTCCCGACGGCGCCGATCGGGGCGCTTCGCAAGCTCCTCGACAAGACGGACTGGGACAAGGATTCCGTCGACTTGTTCGAGATCAACGAGGCCTTCGCGGTCGTCGCAATGGCGGCGATGCGCGATCTTTCGCTTCCCCACGAGAAGGTCAACGTGAAGGGCGGCGCCTGCGCGCTCGGCCACCCGATCGGCGCGTCCGGCGCGCGGATTCTCGTGACCTTGATCGGCGCGCTGCGGGCGCGGAGCGGCAAACGCGGCGTCGCCTCGCTCTGCATCGGCGGCGGCGAAGCGACCGCGATGGCGATCGAGATGGCGTGAACCCGCCACCCACCGATTGCTAAGCCGAGGTCAGGCGCCGGGTTGCGTGGCCGGGATGGACCGCAAGATCGCAAGCTCCTCCTCGGTCATGTCGACAGGAACGTCGGCGAACAGCGGCGTGCTGAGATAGCGCTCGCCGGTATCGGGCAGCATGCAGAGAATGTTGGCGCCTTTTGGGGCCTCCGCCGCGATCTTGAGCGCGCCGGCAAAAGTTCCCCCCGAAGTTATGCCGACGAAAATGCCCTCCTTCGTCGCGAGCTCCTTGCTGCAGCGAATGGCGTCGGCGCCTGAGATTGGCAGGACCCGATCGATCAGCTTCATCTCCACGGCGTCGCCGGTCAGCTTCGGAATGAAATCAGGCGTCCAGCCCTGCATCGGGTGAGGCTTGAAACTCGGATGTGGGGCGGCTGGCGACCCCGTCGGCCAAACGCTTCTGCTCGATCCCCAATTCGATCAGCGGCGCGTCGGCCGGCTCGCAGACGATGATCTTCGTATCGGTGCGCTCCCTCCTCAAAACGCGGCCGACGCCTTTAAGTGTGCCGCCGGTGCCGTAGCCGGTCACCCAAAAGTCGAGCCTGTCGCCGGCGAAATCGTCGACGATTTCGCGCGCGGTGGTGCCGGAATGGAAATCCGGATTGGCTTCGTTCTCGAACTGACGCGTCATGAACCAGCCATGGGTCTGCGCCAGTTCGATCGTCCTCTTGACCATTCCGACCGCGCGCTCGGCGGCCGGCGTGATGACGACTTTCGCGCCGAGAAAGCGCATCAATCGCCGCCGTTCGATGCTGAAGGTCTCGGCCATCGTCAGAACGAGCGGATAGCCCTTCGCGGCGCAGACCATGGCGAGGCCGATGCCGGTGTTGCCGCTCGTCGCCTCAATCACCGTTTGGCCGGGCTTGAGCTCCCCGGATTGCTCCGCTGCTTCGATGACGCCTAGCGCCAGGCGGTCCTTGACCGAGCCCAACGGGTTGAAGGCCTCGATTTTCACATAGAGATTGACTCCGTCAGGGGCGAGGCGGTTGATCCGCACGACCGGGGTGTGCCCGACCGTCTCCAGAATGTTTTGAAATCGCGGCATGCGGAATCCTCCGTCGTTCCCCAACGGCGCCCGGCAGGGCTTGGACCCACTGGACGCCTCGCTAACCTAGCGCGGTCAAAGCCTTTTCGAAAGCAGTCCCGCGAGCGCGACCTTGATCGAGGTGGCGTGAACCGGCTCTCCCCGCTGGGAGAGGAGTTGAGGTGAGGGTCGCCCTTGTCGGCGTGCCCGATTTCGGACATGGTGCCGCGCGGCCAGCTAACATGTCAGGCCGGCTCCAGGGAGGTTTCATCCATGCGTTTCACCCGCCGTGTCGTAACCGCGAGCCTGCTCGCCATGGCGCTCTCCGCGCCCGCCTTCGCCGACGACAAGCCGACCATCCTCGTGTCGGTTCCCGGCCTGACCTTTCCGTTCTTCGTCCACATGATGAACGCCTTCAAGGCCGAGGCGGCGAAGGACGGTCTCGAAGCGATCGAAAGCGACGGTCAGGTCTCCTCGCCCAAGCAGACCGCCGACATCGAGGCGGCGCTGACCAAGGGCGTCAAGGGCATCGTGCTCTCGCCCAACGAGGTGGACGCCATGGCGCCGGCGCTTCAGGAGGCGATCGACGCCAAAGTGCCGGTCGTGACCGTCGACCGCCGCGTGCCCTCCGTCACCGGCATCCTCGGTCATGTCGGCGCCGACAACGTCAAGGGGGGCGAAGCGCAGGGCGAACTCGTCGAGAAGCTGTTCCCGAACGGCGCGACGATCATCAATCTTCAGGGACAGTCCGGCGCAAGCCCCGCGATTGACCGCAACAAGGGCCTGCACAACGTGCTCGACCAGGCGAAGGACAAGTACAAGATCGTGTTCGAGCAGACCGCCGGCTTCGACCGCGCCAAGGGCCTCTCGGTCACCGAGGCGGCGCTCGCCGGCATGTCGAGCCCGCCCCAAGTCATCGTCGCCGCCAACGACGACATGGCGCTCGGCGCACTCGAAGCGGTCAAGTCGCGCAACCTCAAAGGCGTCGTCATCATCGGCTTCGACGCGCTGCCCGAGACGCTCGGCAAGATCCGCGACGGCGAGATCACCGCGACCATCGAGCAGTTCCCCGGCAAGCAGAGCGCGACGGGCGTCGACATGCTTGCGGACTTCATCAAGAGCGGCAAGAAGCCCGCGCAGCAGATCACGCTCTTAACGCCGGTCGCCATCACCAAGGACAACCTCAGCCTGGCCGAGCGCCTCGGCGAGGTGAAGTAGCGCGCCGATAGACGAAACGCCCTCTTCCGAAAAGCGCCGGGAGAGGGCGTGGAGAACCAAGGATGCCGAGCGAGCAGACTTCGCCGACTGACGCGCGCGATCTCCCGATCCTCAGGATGACTGGGATCAGCAAGCGCTTTCCCGGCGTGCGGGCGCTCGAGAACGTGCATCTCGAAATCGCGCGAGCCGAGATTCACGCGCTCCTTGGCGAGAACGGCGCGGGCAAGTCGACGCTCCTGAAAATCCTGTCCGGCGCGCACGCGGCGGATCGGGGAACCATCGAACTCTTCGGCGAGCCGGCGGCGTTCGCGTCGCCTCACGACGCGCAGCGCGCCGGGATCGTCACGATCTATCAGGAATTCACGCTCGCGCCCGACATGACGATCGCCGAAAACGTGTTCATCGGCCGCGAGCCGGGCTCCAGGCTGTTCGTGAGCTGGCGCCGCCTCGCCGAGGAGACGCGCGCGATCACCAACCGGATCGGTCTCAAGCGCGACCCGATGACGCCGGTGCGCGATCTCTCCGTCGCCGAGCAGCAGCTGGTCGAGATCGCGCGCGCTCTCTCGATGCGCTCGCGGCTGATCGTCATGGACGAGCCGACATCGGCCTTGAGCGAAGCGGAGGTCGTCAATCTTGCTCGCATCATCGAGACGCTGAAGTCCGAGGGACTGTCGGTTATTTTCGTCACCCACCGGCTGGAGGAGGTCTTTCGGCTCTGCGACCGCTACACCGTCTTGCGCGACGGCCATTACGTCGGCTCGGGGCGGGTCGCCGACACCAATGTCGACGCGATCATCCGCATGATGGTCGGGCGCGATGTCGGCGCGCTCTACGGCGAACGGCCGATCCCGGCGCATGGGTCTGTCGCGCTCGAGGTCGAGGGCCTGACCCGCCGGCGCAACGCGCGCGATCCGCATGCGATCGAGCTCGTCGACGTGTCGCTCCGCGCGCACCACGGCGAGATTCTCGGGCTCGCCGAACTCGTAGGCGCCGGCCGAACCGAGACCGCGCGGGCGATCTTCGCCGCCGACAAATTCAACTCGGGCGCGATCCGCATCGACGGCAAGCCAGTCAGCTTTGCCGGCCCGCGCGACGCCATGTCGCACGGCATCGGCCTCGTGCCCGAGGACCGCAAGAAGCAGGCCCTCTTCCTCAGGCTCGCGATCCGCACCAACATCACGATCGCGGCGCAAGATCAGGTCAGCCGCGGCTGGTTTATCGACGAGCGGCGCGAGGACAGGCTGATCGACGAGTTCCGCCGCCTCCTCATGATCCGCATGGCGAGCCCCGACCAGCAGGCGGGCAATCTCTCCGGCGGCAATCAGCAGAAGGTGGTGCTCGCGCGCTGGCTTGCGCTGAGGCCCAAGATCCTCATCGTCGACGAGCCGACCCGCGGCATAGACATCGGCTCCAAGGTCGAGGTGCACAATCTCCTGATCGACATGGCGAAGTCCGGCATCGCCGTCATCGTCATCTCGTCGGAACTGCCGGAAATCCTCGCCGTCTGCGACCGCATCGTGACGATGCGCGAGGGCCGCGTCACCGGCGAAATCGCCCGTGACCAGGCGACCCAGGAAATTCTCATGACGATGATGACGGCCCACGAAGGCGCGAGCGGCGCGCCCGCGTTTGCTCAACGAGGCGCATGATGGCGGAAGCGAGATTGGCGGAAGCAAGCGAAGGCAGAGGCTTCGATGTCTTCGGCTTTGTCGCGCGCTTCGCCCCGACGATTTTTCTCATTGGCCTGATGCTGCTCTTCGCCGTCATGCAGCCGCGCTTTCTTTCCGAGATCAATCTGTTCAACGTGATGCGGCAGGTGTCGATCACCGGCCTGCTCGCGGTCGGCATGACCTTCGTCATCCTCACCGCCGGCATCGACCTTTCGGTCGGCTCGCTGCTCGCTTTCGCAGGGCTCGTCGCCGCCGCCGTCGCCAAGGGCGGCATGGAGAACCGCTTCACGGTCGGCGAGGGTGGCGTCGGCTACGGCTGGGGGCTCGCTGCGCTCGCGGCGATCGCAGTCGGGCTCGCGTGCGGCTATCTCCAGGGGCTTGCGATTACGCGCCTGAAGGTTCCGCCGTTCGTCGTGACCTTGGGCGGCATGTCCGCCTTTCGCGGCGCGGCGCTCCTGTTCGCCGCCGGCGGGCCGATTTCCGGCTTCGAACCCTCCTTCACCTGGTGGGGGCAGGGCAAGATCGGCCCGGCGCCGATCCCGGTCATCATTTTTCTTTCCGCCGCCGTGCTCGCGCACATCGTACTGCGGTACACCCGCTATGGCCGCCAGGTCTATGCGGTCGGGGGCAACCCGGAGGCCGCGCGGCTCTCCGGCCTCAACGTCAACCGGGTCATCGCGAGCGTCTATGTGATCATGGGCTTCTTCGCGGGCTTGAGCGCGTTCGTGCTCGCGGCGCGGCTCAATTCGGCCGAAGCGGTCGCCGGCACGGGCTACGAGCTGACGGTCATCGCCTCGGTCGTGATCGGCGGCACGAGCCTCTTCGGCGGGTCGGGCACGATCTTCGGCACCGTCGTCGGCACAATTCTGATCGGCGTGCTCCTGAACGGCCTCGTCCTGATGAACGTCTCCTCCTACATCCAGCAGATCATCATCGGCGTCATCATCGTGCTGGCGGTCGCCTTCGACACCTTCGCCAAGTCGCGCAGAAGGAAGGTGTGAGCGCCCTACCCGCCCGCGCGTCGCAGGAGATTCTGCAGCGCGTCCATGGACACGGGCTTCGTCAGATGGACGTCGAACCCGTTCTCACGCGACTGTTGGCGATCCGAATCCTGTCCCAGTCCGGTCAGCGCGACCAGCATGGGCGTCGCGTCGCCGAGCCTCGCGCGCAGGCGCCGCGCCGTTTCGTACCCGTCCATGCGCGGCATGCGAACGTCAATGAAGGCGATCGACGGCTGGAACTCGGCCGCGACCTCAATCCCCGACGCGCCGTCGTAGGCCACGCGCACCTCCGCCATCAGGCTCTCCATTAGCATCGCCAGGCTGTCGGCCACATCCTGGTTGTCGTCGACGACGAGGAGCCGCAGGGGCTTCGGCGCCGGCGGCGGTTCGATCGACCGATGGGCCGCGGGCGGTTGCGAAGGCGCAAGCGGCAGACGCACGACGAATCTGCTGCCCTTGCCCGGACCCGGACTTTGCGCGTCGATTGCGCCGCCGTGCAGTTCGACGAGCTTCTTCGACAGCCCGAGACCGACGCCAAGGCCGCCCTCGGCGCCCCTGTCGCCGCCGCCCGCATGCGAGAACAGTTCGAACACGCGCGGCAACCTGTCGCGCGCGATCCCGGCGCCGTTGTCGCCGACCCCGATGACGGCTTCTTCGCCCTCGCGCTCTGCGGTGATCTCGATCAGGCCGCCGGGAGCGGTAAATTTTGCAGCGTTGTTGACAAGGTTCGTGACGACCTGAGCGAGGCGCGTCGGATCGCCGATGACGATCAGCGGCGCCGAAGCGACCCGCTTCTCGACGCGGTGCCGTTTATGATCGATATGCGGTCTACTCATCTCCAAAGCGTCGCGGAGGATAGAGCCGAGGTCGGTCCTTTCTTTGCGCAGTTCTATGATTCCGCGGTTGATGCGCGAGAGCTCCAGAAGATCGTCGACCAGGCGGACGAGATGGGCTGTCTGTCGCCGCATCATGTCGATCAGCGCGCGCTCGGGCGTGGGCGCAGCCGCTTGCCGCGTCTTGCGTAGGAGTTCGATGCCGTTATGGATCGGCCCCAGCGGGTTGCGCAATTCGTGCCCGAGGATCGCGAGGAATTCGTCCTTGCGCCGGTCCGCTTCCCTGAGCGCCCCCTCGGCCTGCTTGCGTTCGGTGATGTCCGTCGCGGTGCAGAGGACGCCGACAATCGCCTCGCCCGACCGGCGCGGTTCGATGCTGAGATCAAACCAGCGTATCGCGCCGTTGCTCATGATCGCCGCCTCTTCGCGCGCAGCAGCGCCCGTTTCGATCACGCGTCGCTTGATCGCGGCGAGAGCCGCGGCGTCCTCCGGACGTTCGAAGAACTCGTGCTCGGTCCTGCCGACGATGTCTTCGGCGCGACGGGCGAGCGTCGGATTCAAGATCCAGAGATAGCGGAGGTCGCGGTCCTGCTCGAACACCGTGACCGGAGAGGACCGCAGCGTGGCGGTCAGACGCTCGTGGGCAAGGCTCAGCTTCTCCTCCCGCTGGCGCAGCGCCTCCTCGATCGCGCGTCGCTCGTGGATGTCGATGATCGTGCCGATGTAGCCAATAAATGCGCCTGCGCTGTCGAAACGCGGCGAACCGACCATCAACGTCCAGCGATAGGACCCGTCGATGCGCCGCACCCGGAATTCGGTTCGAAGCGTCGAGCGCTCTTCCCAGACGGCGCGCATGGTCTCGATCGCCTTGGGCCGGTCGTGGGTATGGATCGCGTTGAACCACCCGGACCCGAGCGCGTCGGCCTTGGTTTGGCCCGTGTAGGCGAGCCACTGCTCATCGATGTGGGTGCAGCGCCCGGCCGCATCGGTTGTCGAACTGATGACCCAGATGTGATCGACGTCGGCGCCGTCCATGCGCAAACCATCCCCCATGACGCCGCAGTTCCCCTTCCCTCTTTTAGCGAAGCTTGAGGGTTAGGTCACGGGGGAACAGGACAGCGCTACGTGGTTTCCCTTATTGCGGGCGCGCAATCTTTTCCAAAAAAAGAGAATGCCCACGCGCTCGAGCGCTTGAGGACCTGGGGATTGTCGTCATCAGGCCTTCAAGAAGCGAAGCGAGAATGGAACGGACGCCCCGATGCGGGTTCTTGCGTCCGTCCAACCCCTGTTGATTGCGGCGCTGGTATTGTTCAGGAGGAGTTTTCCATTGGATTTGCGTGAAGTCTTGCGGACGTGCTCCAACGCAAAGGTGGCGGAAGCGGCATTGATTTCTATCGGCGGCGATCTCTCGACGGTCGTTGCCGCGGAGGCGGCGAACCGCGGCGTCTCGCGCGGCGGGTTCGTGGCGAAGTTGGTGCGCGACTTCGAGCGCAACGTAGGGACCTGCGTCTGGGCGCGCGCCGAGCAGGCGATGCGCGGCGCGGATCAGCCGCTTCTGGCCGGGCTTTACGCTATTGTCGCGCACGGTCTTTTGGCGCACAATTTGCGCTCGGCGCTGAAAGCCGGCGAACGGTCTGCAACGCTCTCTTTCGAAAAAACGGAATTGATGGTCGCTTAGAGGATTAGAGGAACGGGGAACTGAAGCCCCGACGGGTGGAAGTCTCTTGTGATGTTGAGCAAGAATATATACTTGTCTGCCATGCGTTTTGTCTGCTGCACCGGCGCCGCTGCTCAGTCGAGGCGCGAGACTCGCAAAAGTTGCACAAAGTGGCGCCTAAGCTACTGAAAATCCTGCTTCACGAACAGACCTTGCAGGCGGCGCGAACCCCTCTCGACCCGGGGCGCGCGCGTTCTGCTGGATTGCTGGCTCAGGTCAAGCAGGAGTCGGAATGACGACGTTGCCCCGCGCGCTGCGCCGTCGTCCTGCCCGGCAGGTCACCGGCCCATGCAGGCGTCGACCATGCGCTTGAGATCGGCCTTGGCGGCCGCGTCGAGCGCGCCTGTCGCAAGGCGCTCAGCCTCGCCGGAGACGCCAACGGCGTCCGCCACGCATCGGCAGGACGTCTCGCAGTCCTCCGCCGTCCTGCCCTTCGCTTCGCAGGTTCGCGTGCAGGCCGACAGAAAGGCGTTGTAGTCGGGCTTCGGCGCGGGAAGTGTCGCGAGCAAGCCCGACTGCGCCGCCGCCGCGACCAACCCGATCAGAATCGGCTGATGAATCAAATAGACCGCGAGGCTGTGCCGTCCGGCGAAGCAAACCGCGCGCGCCGCGGACGAGTTTGCCCGCCAGCGCGCGGGCGACGTCGAGGCTTTCAGCGCGCCCGGCGCGCGCGCCGCCGCCAAGCCGAGAAAGACCACCCCCGCCCAGGGCATGAGCGGGCGCCAGTCGACCGTGTTCGGCAAGGCTTCGCCCAGTCCGAGCCAGAGAAGCGCGGGGGGATCGAACAGCTTCGAATGGACGAAAACCGGAAGGGCGATCGCCGCGATCCCGACGATGAGGCTCGCTGAGGCTGGGGCCTCGACGAACGGCAGGGCCAAAAGGCTCGCGACCGCGATGCAGTGGAGGATGCCGAACCAGATCGTCTCGCCCGGCGCGAAGATGGAGCTGGCGACGGTCACCAGGGCCGCGGCGCCCATGACCACGGCGAGCCGACGCCAGAAGGCCGGCAGGTTCAGCTTGTTGCGGTGGGCGAGCGCGAGCGACACGCCGACCAGCGCCAGAAAGAGGCTCGCGACGCCATGCGAGAAGAAGCGCATGGGCAGGGAGAACGGCAGCGCCGGCGAGACGAGACGAAAGTCGGCGAGGTCCCACGTCAGGTGAAAGACGGCCATGCCGATGAGGGCCAGGCCGCGCGCGCAGTCGACCGCGTCGACCCGCCCGCCGAGCTTTCGCGGCGCGGCGACCTCGGCCTCATCCGCGATCACAGGACCGCTTCGAACAGCGCGGGGTCGAGGACGAACGCGCTCTCGAATTCGACCGGCCCGGTCATGAGCACGTGATCGTCCGAGGCGCGCCATTCGATGACGAGGTCGCCGCCCGGGAGGGGCACCGTCCCGTTCCGGTCCATGAGACCGAGACGCGAGGCCGCCACCAGCGTCGCGCAGGCGGCGGAGCCGCAGGCGAGCGTCAGCCCCACGCCGCGCTCCCACACCAGGGCCGTGACGGCGTCGCGCGCGGTGATCTGGGCGAAGGTCACATTGGCCTTCTCGGGAAACATCGGGTGGACTTCGATCTCGGGGCCGAGGCGCGCCGCATCGATGCGGCCGAGGTCGGGCACGAAGAACACGGCATGCGGATTGCCCATGTTCACGGCCGACGGCGGTCCGAGCTCCGCGCAGGGATCGCCCGCGGGCCAAGTCAGCTCGACCCGCGTTGTGTCCTCGACCGCGCGGGCGAGCGGGATCGCCTGCCACTTAAACCGCGGCGCGCCCATGTCGACCCGGTAGGTCCAGGGACCCAACCGTTCGCATGCGATCAACCCGGCTTCGGTCTCGACCGTGACGTGATCGGCGCCGAGCTCGCGGCAGAGCCGGTCGGCGACGCAGCGCGCACCGTTGCCGCAGGCGCCCGCCAGCGTGCCGTCGTTGTTGTAGATCAGGACATAGGCCGCTGTTCCATGGGTCCGCGCGTCGGCAAGCACCATCATCTGGTCGTAAGCGAGCCCGGGCGCCCGATGAATGGCGCGCGCGTCGTCCGCGTCCGGCAGGACGCCCGAGCCGCGCAGATCCAGAACGAGAATCCTGTTGCCCGCGCCGTTCATGCGTGCGACCGCGCGCCCGGCGAGCGGATGGCGGAAAGTCAAGCCGTCACTCTCCTTTAAGGGCGAGCGCTGCGGCGCGCAGGCGCTCCGAACGGTCGATTGCGCGCGCCCCCAGGCGCGTCAAGCCTTCGCGCAGATCATCGTCCTCGATTCTGCGCGCCGCGTTCTTGGCTTCGGCCTCCGCTTCCGGGCTCGGGGCCGGCGCCGGCGGGCGCTTCGCCTTTTGCGACAACGGACCCTGGCGGAAGGCGATCTTGTCGACGCAGCGCCAGCCAAGATGGGCATTGACTCGGGTGACGATGACCGCGGCGTTGTGCTGCGCCTCGAGCGCAAAGGCGCCCTCGACCCGAAGCACCAGCGTCGCGGGGGCGATCCGCGCCTCGGGGTCCTGTTTGGGAGCGCGCGGCGGCCACAGCAACTGGATCGGCCGCGCGTAGCGCGCGATCGTCTCGCCGACGATTGCTGGCCAGTCGGCGACGAGGCTCGCCTCGCTCATTCCGCGCGCCGCCAGCGCGTCCTCGACGATCGCGGGCACGAACTCGGCCAGGAGCTTGGCGCCGCGGCGCGGAGCCTTCATGGTCGCCTCGGTTTGGGCAGGGTCAAGCGCATGAGCCGCAATGTAAGCGTCCTCGACTCGCAAGCAAAGAGAAAGGCGCTCGTCGCGCGGACGCTTCGCTGGTGGGATGTCAATCGCCGCACGCTCGCATGGCGCGCCGGGCCTGGAGAAGCGCCCGATCCGTATCGCGTCTGGCTGTCGGAAGTGCTCCTCCAGCAGACGACGGCGCAGGCGGCGACGCCCTACTTCCAGAAATTTGTCGCGAAATGGCCGCGTGTCGAGGATCTCGCCGCCGCGCCTGCCGAGGCGGTGATCGGCGCCTTCGCCGGCCTCGGCTACTATTCGCGCGCGCGAAACCTGCACGCCTGCGCCAAGGAGGTCGCCCGAAGAGGCGGGGCCTTCCCTGACGACGAAGCGGAGCTGCGCGCCCTTCCCGGCGTCGGCGCCTACACCGCAGCGGCGATCGCCGCCATTGCCTTCGGCCGTCAGGCGGCTCCGGTCGATGGAAACATAGCCCGGATCCTGGCGCGTCTCATCGCGCTGGACAGGCCTGCCGCCGAGGCGCGAGACGAAATCGCATTTGCCGCGCGCGCCCTCGCGCCTGCCGGCCGGCCTGGCGATTTCGCCCAGGCGCTGATGGACATCGGCGCCGCGATCTGCCGTCCGCGCAATCCCGACTGCCCGATGTGTCCGCTCGCGGACGACTGCGAGGCCCGCCGTTGCGACGCGCCGGAGGCTTACCCGCGCCCGCGACCGGTTCAGCCCAAGCCGAAAAGAGAAGGCGCAGTCTTTTTCGCAAGCCGCTCGGACGGCGCCTTCCTAGCCCGCCGTCGACCGCCGGGCGGACTCCTGGCCGCGACGATCGAACTGCCGGGCACGCCCTGGACCAACGAAGGGCCGGGCGGCGCCTGGTCGACCGGGGCGCCCGTTTCGGCGCTCTGGCGCCGGCTGCCCGGCTCAGTCGAGCAGGCCTTCACCCATTTCGCGCTCAAGCTGACAGTCTACGCCGGCGCCTTCGAGGGCGCCGCGCCCGAGGCCCATTTCTGGGTGTCGCCCGGGGAGGTTGGCGATGCGGGATTCTCGAACGTGATGCGCAAAGCCGTCGCGCGGGCGCTGGAACAGTCTTAAGGCCGTTTCGACCCCCTATTGTGAATTTGCTAGAACCTTTGCCCCATCGTCGTTAGGCTGAAACATTGGCAGGCAATCGTCAGGACCCGTTCCCCGTGTTGCAAGCAGGTTCATGTCGCCGCTAATCACACCTTCGGCTTTTCGCTTGCCGCCGGACGACGAGCTGCGCGCCCGGTTTGGCCATGTGACGACATGGGTTTTCGACCTCGACAACACGCTCTATCCGCCCGATAGCGGCATCTGGCCGAAGATCGACGAGCGCATCACGCTGTTTCTGATCGACCTCTTTGGTCTCGACGGCTACTCGGCCCGCGCCCTGCACCAGCACTATTATGCGCGGCACGGCACGACCCTCCGCGGGCTCATCGAGGACAATATCGAGGTGGCGGACCGCTTCCTGGAGTTCGTCCACGATATCGACCGGACGGTCTTGAAGCCAAACCCGATGCTGGCGCGGGAGGTCGCGCAACTACCCGGGCGGAAGCTGATTTTCACCAATGGGTCCCGCAGTCACGCGATCCTGACCACGCGCCAGCTCGGCCTGGACGGCCTGTTCGAAGACGCTTTCGACATCATCGCCGCGCGCTTGATGCCGAAGCCCGCCGAGGCGGCCTACGAAGCGTTTTTTGCGCGGTTCGGCGTTGATCCCAGGTGCGCCGCGATGTTCGAGGACGTCGCCAAGAACCTCGTCGTTCCCAAAGCGCGCGGCATGACGACGACCCTCGTCACAGCGAAGCCCGGCCAGGCCGATCACCGGGAGTCGCATGATCGCCAGGTGCCCCCGAGCACGGCTGCGGCGGCTGATTTCGTGACCGACGATCTGAGCGGGTTCCTCGCGTGTCTGAACGCAGGGCTCTTGTCCGCGATGTGAGCCGATCGCGGCCGGCCTCTTGCGGGCTTCGCGTACTGGAGGAGCCGAACAGCTATCGCGTGAACAGCGTCCGATAGGCCTCGATCAGCTTCGGGACCTGGTGCGCCCAAGAGAGCTCGTTTTCGATGCGGCTGCGGCCGATCCCGCCCGCCCGCTTGCGTCGTTCCGGATCGCAGAGAAGGTCGACGATTTTTTGGGCGAAATCGATCGGGTCGTTCGGCTTGGCGTATGCCGACGCCTCCTCGGCCGAAACGCGTCCTTCGATGACGTCGTATTGAACGATCGGCTTCTTCATCGCCATATATTCGAGAATTTTGTTCATGGTTGAAAGGTTGTTCATCGGATTGACGCGGTCCGGATTGACGCAAACGTCTGCCGAGGAAAGCACCGAAAACAGCTGTTCGTCCGGCGCGCGGCCGAGAAAGGTCACGAACTCGGAGAGCCCCATCTTGACCGACAAGGCCTCCATTCGCTTCCGGTTTGGGCCGTCGCCGACCAATACGAACTGGATGTCGGCGCGTCCCAAGTCATGGACGAGATATTTGACCGATTGAAGCAAAAGATCGATGCCCTCCTGACCGCCGATCACGCCGACGAAGCCTACGAGGTATCGTCGGCCGTTCTTCCACCGCGGATCGACGGGCATCAGCTGCACGCGGCGCAAATCCGGCCCGCTGCGCACGACGAACACGCGGCCGGGCGGCTTGTGGCCGCGTTTGATCGCGATATTGCGGTAGCTCTCGTTGGTCGCGATCACGATGTCGGCGAAGAAGAAGGTCAGCCGCTCGGCGAGGACCAGGAGACGCCAGAGGAAGCCGCGGCGATCGAATTTCGCTTCGTAAAGCTCAGGATTGATATCGTGATGATCGAAGACGAACTTCTTGCCGAGCAACTTGAACGGCAATGCGACGAGGAAGATCAGGTCGGGCGGATTGCAGGCGTGGATGGCGTCGAAGCCGCGGCCGAAATAGACGCGCCATGCGAGCCGAAATTCATAGAAGAGCGCGCTTGCGTATTCCTTGAGGTAGCCGACCGCTGAATCGCCGTCCGGAGGCAGCGCATGGCGATAAATGTTGACGCCTTCGATCACCTCATGAGCGGCTTCATACCCCTTGCCTATTGGGCAGATGACCGAAACCTCGGCGCCCGCGCTGACGAGCGCCAGCGCCTCCTGCCAAACACGCCGGTCGAACGGCACCGGCAAGTTCTCGACAATGATCAGGATCCGTTTGCCGGTGAGCGCGGTCCTATCGTAGCGCGTCGGCAGTTGCACATGTTCCGTCATGTTTTGCTCCACGCGCTTGCACGCAGCGCGTCGTGATTGCGCGCCGCCTGAACCCGAAACGGAGCGGTCAGCTGCGCCCGCTCCTCACAACGCATGAAAATCCATGACGTTGGCGCACTTGAGCGATACGGTGCGCGAGGTCCCGTTCGTGTCGACGACGAGATCGAACCCGTCGCTCTCGGCGATCTCCCTAGTGACCAGGAGGTCGGGAAGCCCGGGAAGATGCGAAAAGGCGTAGCCCAGGTTCTGGCCGATCAGGTGCTCCGGCTTCAACGACGGATCGTAGATCGACAAGGAATAGCCCGCCCGAATGAACTTTCGCGCCAGATCGATGTTCGGGCTCTCGCGCAGATCGTCGGTGTCGGACTTGAACGCCAAGCCGAGCATCAAGACCTTCGCGCCGGCTTTGAGGCCGTTGACCGCGCGCGTGAAGAGGAAATGCTTGTGCGCCTCGTTCGAGCGCATCAAGGCGTCGATGACATGCGTATTGGCGCCGACGTCGTTCGAAAGGTATTGGAGCGCCCTGACGTCCTTCGGCAGGCACGACCCGCCGAAAGGTCCGCCGGGGCGCAGGTAGTGGGGAGAAATGTTGAGCTTCGTGTCCGAGACGAAGATCCCGTGCACAACCTTGGCGTCGATGCCGAGAGCGACGCACATCCGGCCGATCTCGTTCGCGTAGGCGACCTTCAACGCGTGGAAGCTGTTGTCGACGAATTTGGTGAACTCGGCTTCGCGAAAGCCCACGGTGAAGGTCGGCGCGTTGAGGTTCTTGTTCATTTCCTCAACCCGCGCCGACGGCGCCCCGTCGTGCGTCCCCACGACGATCTTCGGCGGATTGAAGAAGTCGTGGACCGCAGTCGCCTCTCGAAGGAATTCGGGGTTGTAGACGATCTCGATGATGTCATGCGCCTCGCCGAGCGCGGACTTGAAGATCGGCAGGATCAGCCCATCGACCGTGCCGGGTCGAATGGTGCTGCGGTAGACGACCGTCAGCTTCTCTTTGCGGTTCAACGATTGCACAGCGTTGGCGATCTGGCGCGTCACTACCGCGATGTCGCGCATGTTGTGCGCGCCGTCGGGAGCGCTCGGCGTTCCGACGCAAACAATCGCCATATCGCAGGAACGGACCGGCTCGACGGGATCGGTGGTGCAATGAAGCCGCCTTTCCGCAAGCGCCACAGTCAGCATCTTGTCGAGGCCAGGCTCTTTGATCGGCGACGCGCCGCGGGCGACCTTGCGAACCTTGTCGTCGCTCACGTCGACGCCGATGAGATCATGGCCCTCGCTCGCAAGGCAGATCGCCCCGGTCAGGCCGACGTATCCAAGGCCGTAAACTGCGATTTTCATGGATGCTCCATGGCAAGCGCTCCGATGCGAGAAAGCGCGTCAAACCGCGGCGCCCGCCCCGATAGCTTGTGCAACCCAGCCTCAGCAAGTGTCATTTATAGGGTGGTGGGGCTCAAACTTGTCTTGGCGGACGACCGTAGAGGACACGAGTTAACCAGGCGGACGAGAGCGAGCTTGGCTTTCCTGCGGCCGTCGCCAAACGTTTGATGCGGAGCGGCGCCTCAGCACGCTCATGGCAGCCATGCAGGGGACGCGTGGCTCGCTGTTCGCCACGCCCTTAAGAGAAGACCTCGCTCCGGTTTCCTGCCGGCGCGATGCGACTATAGTCTCTTTCCCGACCCGTTGGCGAGAACAGGTGTTTGACAATGTTGCTGATGCGTTACGTCAATGAGTTAATCGATCTCGCGAAGTCCGGCGCGCCGGTTCCTGACGGGTTGGTGAAGTTCGAACAGATCTATGACGCCTATATGATCGAGGCGCCGGGTTCGTTTGGCGAGAAGAGGAAGGCGCTTCTCGAGGCATTCCGCGGCAAAGCTCCGCAGACCCCGCTGACCTGGCCAATTCTCGATAAGCTCGGCGGTCTCCCCGATAGCGGGGCGACCGAATAACTCAGGTCAGCGCGCGTCGCGCGCGCTCCGCCACCGCCGGATTCGATGACGGACGTCCCGCGCGCGCTTCAGGTTGGGATTTAGCTTTCGACGCCCACGTCTGGCCTGACAGCGGTCGCTTCGTCGCCAAATTGATCGAGTAACGCTGGCAATCACGCGTCGAGTTCGTCTCCTCTGCGGTCTCTCTCGCATTGACACAGTACAGGTGAGGCGCTACTCTTAATTTACAGTGCAGAATAGTTCTCGGCTCTTTTTTATATCGAGGATTGGGGCGATGGCCGCCGCATCAGAACTTCTGGGTCTGCGACGATACGTGAAGGAACTCCGTCGGGCCGGACGGGCTCAGCCTCTCGTCGAAGTCATGCAGCGCACCTGGAACGTGGGAAAAAACGTTCGAGATTTCGTCCATTCCCGAACAGCGTTGGCCGGATTCCAGGATGCGACCCGAGGGAAAAATTATGCCGAACTCGTCGACGTGGTCCTAAACGGATTCGGACGCGTTTTGGCCCCAATTCAAAGCCCAAACGAGCTTGCTCGCTGGATTCAGCGCGTTTCGGTCGCCAAGCCTAAGGTTGTTGTCGAAATTGGGACAGCCAAAGGCGGAACGTTCTTCCTTCTGTCCAGAGCGTCCGACCACGCCGCAACATTGATCAGCATTGACTTGCCAGGCGGCCTTTATGGCGGAGGATATCCGCTCTGGAAGCAGGACTTCTTCCGCAAACTGATTGGCGCCGGGAAAACTGTTCATTTCATACGCGCGAATTCCCATGATTTGCAAACGCGGACCCAGCTCGAGGCAAGTCTTAGCAATCGAAAAATAGACGTTCTGTTCATCGACGGGGATCACTCGTATGAAGGCGTTAGCCATGACTTCTGGCTCTACGGCCCGCTGGTTCGCCCCGGCGGCCTGATCGGGCTCCACGACATTCTTGAAAATCGCTTTGACAAGGACATTGACGTGTCCCGATTTTGGAACGAAATCAAAGGGAGATTTGTGGTCGAGGAAATCGTGGATCGAGCCGATCAAGGCGTTTTCGGGATCGGCGTGGTTATCGTCCCCGAAGCTGGCGTCAGCGGCGGCAACGGCGAAAGACACTCCGTTGCCGGGGAGCGAAGGGGCCCATCGAACTGACGCACAGGTACTGTCAAAAGAATTTCGAAGATTCGTCTCGCGGCACTAGGATCCGCGCGCCACTCGCGGCGAGCTGTTCGGGGGCGCGATCTACACGTAAGGCTGTATTGGCTGCATGCCTCTTGTTGCTGGCTTTTGAGCCTTTCTCCACGGCGACGGGAGCGCAAGCGGCTGAATGTCCGTTCGGCTCCGGCCTCGGCGACGGCTGCCCCGCGCCCGGTGGCGGGACGTTCACCAACCCGAATTTCTTTTCGGGTTACGCGCAGCAGTCGGGCCAGACCTGGGGCAACAAGAACGGCAACACCGGCTGTCCCGCGACAAGCAAGAATTGCCACCCCTTATGGAACGTAGCCGGCGTTGACTACCCGATCGGCCCTTACACGCCGGTCGCAAAAATGGCGGACCCGGCGGTTGCGGTTCCGGCCAATTGCGCCTACCACGCCTCGGGCGCGCATTTTTCCCCGCAAGCGCCTTATCTCGAATGCGGAATCGAGCCGACAATCGACGTGACTGTCAATGGTCTCGATTTCGCCAGCAGGTTTGGCCACAAGTGCGTGTTTTTTCAGATCCGTCCGCATTTCAAAGCCAAGTGGCGAATCGAGAACAGTCACTTCGCCATGGACGATCCGGCCTGCACGACGCAGGCTTCCTTCGTTGGCGGGTTTGCGAGCGGCATGGTTTATGACGCGTGGCAGACGGGCGGCAGCGGCGCTGTCACTCAGAACCAGTTCGACGGCAATGGGCTTGACCCGGCCGGAACGGGTACGGGCGCGAACTACTGGCTCGCCATGAGTTCGGCCGCTCCGATCAGGGTGCGCTATAACGTCTTCCTGCATTCCCCCGCTCACGTCGCGGCCTATGGCGGCATCAGCCGCGTCAATCCCGACCTCGTGTGGGAGTTCAATTATACCGACGGCATCCATGCCGAGGGCGCCGCGGGCCACGGCGAGGCCTACACCGGGGCGCTCAACTCCCTGACCGACGCTTACAACGTCTGGTTTAATGGCCAAGCCACGGCCAACGTCGGCGAAACCCTGATCTATCCAATCAGCGCGCCGACCGTCGTGTCGGGCCCGGTCGTCATCATGAACGACGTGCTCGTGCAGAATACGGTCGGCGGCGGCCCGCGCGGGGTCGCCATGGCTTCGGGCCATCTCGTCAATGGCGTCTTCACCGTCACCAGGCTTTCCGGCGGCCCGCTCGCGCCGGGGATGCAGATCAACGGGGGCAACATGTTCCTGTTCCGCAATACCAACGCCAATCGTGGCGTCGGCGGGACGTGGACAACTCAATGCGGCATCAACGCTGCAAGCGGCTGGTGCCCCTTCGCGAACAACTCGACCGCCGTATCGCTGAACCAGGCCTCCTGGCCCGCGGAGAACTTCAAGGCGACAGCGACCCTCGAGGGAACGCCGGAGACCATTCTGAACGTGACCTCTGTCAAGAGCGGGACCATCCACGTCGGCGACGTCATCTGGGGCAACGGCGGCGGCAGGAATGTCGCCCCCGGGACGACAATCATCGGCCAGGTCAGCGGAGCGCCAAGCAGGTTCGGGGTTTATACGGTGAGCGGACCGCAGCCAATTCCCCCCGGGACGGAGTTCGCCCTTTTCGGCTCGACGAACGCGTGGAACAGCAGAGACGTCGCCAAGCTGCAATTTCTCAATAGTTTTGGCAATTTCGCGATGACTTTGGCTTGGGGCAGCTACAAAGGGCCGATCAGCATCCTCAATAACTTTGTCGATAACACCGGGGCCTCACTCGGCGCGTTTGGGCCGGCCCGGGAATGCGCGACGCCCGCGACCTTCGCAGGCAACGTCATCATGACGAGCGGCAGCACCAGCGCCCTGGCGGGCGCGCCAAAAGCAGCAAACAGCGAGGCCGCCAACAATTGGGCGACCGGCGCCGGCGCGAGCGGCTGCTAGAAGAGGGCGGGCGCCGTCCAAGCGCCTTTGGGGAGCCGCACGCGATGAGCGACGTCTTCATCAACTACGCCAGCGTCGACCGAGACCGCGCAAGGCGAGTCATCGACGCGCTTCTCCAGGCGGGCTTGACGCTTTCCAACGACCGCCTGATGACGCCTGGAGCCGATGCGGGGCAGATCGAGGCCGCATTCGAGACGGCCAAATGTGTCGTCGTCCTCTGGTCTGCGGCCGCGGCCGAGTCGCAGTGGGTGCAGCAGGAGATGCGCCAGGTCATGAAGGCCTGGTCGTCCGAACGTCTCGTGCTCGCCGCGCTCGACGATGCGCCGCTGCCAACGGGCCTCAGGGACATCCCTCTCGTTCCCGTCGGCGAGGAGCCGGCCGCGCTTGTCGGCCGCGTCAAGGCTGTCGTCGAGCGGAGCGCGGCGCGTCCAACCGTTTCGCCCGAAATGGCCGCGCCGTCGCAGCCCGCCATGCGCGCGTCCCGCCCGGGCGTCGGACTTCCCGTCGTCCTCGCGGGATTCGCGGTCCTCGCCGCGCTCGCGGTCGGCTGGCTGAGTTGGTCCCTGCTCAACAAAAGCGCCGCACCGCCGGCGCGCCCCAACTACCACGCCGAATCGCTCCCGCACGCGCATCGTTCCCCCCTTCCGGAGGCCGGTCCGCCCTTGGGATCGAACCCGGAGACTCGAGCTCCCGCTCCCCCGCCTCAGCCCGAAGCCGCGCCTTCACAGGCGTCGCTCCGGGATTGGGCGCCGCTCCTTCTCGGGCTCACGGCGGGCGCCCTTGCCGGCGCTGCGGCGGTCTGGCTCTGGGCGATCCGGTCGCGCCGGCCGCCTATGCCCGCGCCGGCGCGGGTCGCGGAGCCGCCGCCGCATGATCCACACCCCGCCGGCGGCTGGCAGGTGTTCGTCTCCTACAGCCACAAGGACGGAAGAGTCGTAGAGGAGCTCGTGCAGAAGCTCGAGGCGATGGGCTATCCGGTTTGGATCGACCGCGAGCCTTCAGGCGTCCAGCGCTACGCTGGGGCGATCGTCGGCGCCATCCGCACGTCGAAACTGGTCGCCCTGATGGGTTCGCAAAGCGCCTTTGCCTCGGATCATGTGATCCGCGAAATCTACGTCGCCGGCGACCTCAAGAAGCCCTTCCTTGTCTTCCAGCTGGATCCGACCGATTTCCCCGACGAAGTGCTTTATTTTGTCACCGGCTTCCCGCGAATTCCGATCGCGGGCGTAACCGCCGAGCAGCTCCGGGCCGAGATCGTCCGGTTGGCGCGGGAGAAGTGAAGCGCGCGCCGCACCCGTTGCGGCTGATTACGTCGGTCGAGCGCAAGAGACCTCCGGCTCCGGCGAGCGCGCCGCTTTGACAAACAAGGCTTCAAAAGCCACGCTCGCGCTTGGCTTCAGGCGCTCGGCCCGGCTGCAAGCCGTCTCGACGAGATCGGCCGAAAGGCGTCGTCTCATGAGCGAGAAGATCTGCGTCACCGTGACCCGCGAGGACAGGTACCGGTTTCTCATCGACTTCGGACCGGGCGTCCAGCAGACGGCGAGCGACGAGCCCCCGCCGCTCGGCGAGGGCGCGGGGCCTTCGCCAGAGCAGTTCCTGGGCGCCGCGGTCGCCAATTGCCTGTGCTCGAGCCTTGTCTTCGCGGTCAACAAGTTCAAGGGAGATCCCGGACGGCTGACCGCGACGGCGACCTGCGAAACCGGCCGCAACGAGAACAAGAGGTTGCGGGTGACCCACATCCAGGTCGACATCGCCCTCGGCGCGCCTCCGGATGAACTCCCCCATCTGGACCGGGCTCTGGCGCAATTCGAGGAATTCTGCACCGTTTCGCAAAGCGTCCGCGCCGGCGTCCAATTCGCCGTGAGCGTCCAGGGCCCGGACGGGCGCAGGCTCAAATAGCGTCACTTCGGCCATTTCGCCCGGAAATGGCGCCGTAACGCCTTGATAGAATGGGAAACACGCCTGGAAATGGCGCTCCGCCGCCCGGCGCGGTAAAGTCGGCGCGTCCAGCAATCCCAGAGTTTGCATGCCCCGAACTTTCCCTCCCCGCTCGGCCCTCGTCCTTGTCGCCTGTGCAGGGTGCGCCGCCGCATGGCGTGCGGCCTCTGCTCAGGACCTCGGGCCAAGCGTCGAGTTGCGCCCCGGCCAGGAGGTCACGTTTCCCGTGACAATCGCCAATGGAGAGGTGACGCCGGGAAAGGCGCGCGGCTTGAAGCCCGGGGCGGCCCCCGTGGACGGCGAGATCACGGTGAGATTGATCAAGCACGGGCTCTCTCCCTACGCCGAACTCATGGCGCGCGAAAAGACGTCCGAACCGGTCGACTTCATGGCGACCGGTCTCATCGGCGACATCAAGATCGACGAGATCAGGGTCTGCGGCCAGGTCGACGCGCCCACCTCAGCGCGGATCGCCTCGGGCTCGTGGCGCGTCTCGCTCAACCGGTTTACCATCGGCGGCAAAGCGGGGCTGGGATGCCCGTAAAGACTTTTCGCCGCCTCGTGCGTTAGAATGGCCGGACGGCGAAGGAGACGCGCGTCCCATGAGCAGGATCACCTACGAGATTGTCGAGCATGACGGCGGCTGGGCCTACCGGGTCGGCGACGTCATCTCCGAGACCTATCCAAGCCACGACCTCGCCCGCAAAGCCGCCGAGCGGGCCGCCGGCGAGCAGCGGGTCGGGCGCGAAACGACGAGCATCGAATGGGAGGACAGGGAGGGCCGCTGGCACGACGAAATCTCGCCAGGCGGAGACCGCCCCGACACCGACGTCGAGGGGTGAGGCTCGCGGCCCGCGAGCGCAAGCCTCATCCGCGCTGGAGGGCGCGGATATCGTCCCAAAGATCGTCAAGGTTCTTTTGAACGAGGGGCGACAGCGAATTCGGCAGCCGGGCCAAGCGCGACCATTCGTCCTGCACGACATTCCGACTGTAGGCGACAAGAGCCTGCTTGGCGTCGTGAGCCGAGGGGCCAAGGGCCTCCAGTTCGCGCCCAAGGCGATGGATAAGGGTCGCTTCCCGTCTCGCGTTCCTTTCGGTTTTCGCGAGGTTCGAGAATCCGTTCGTAATCAGGAGGGCGAGAACGAAGCGGAGAAGCCGAGCAGGCTCGTATGCGCGGTGTGGGCGAGCTTGTCCTCGAACGAGCTGTGTTGCGGCCAGCGTCGAAACCAGAACCGATTGGAAAGAACGGCGACGCCGCCGCCGATCAGGCCGAACGCAATCGCCGAGAGAGTTAAGATCACAACATCGGGAAGCGAATTCGCAAGCGCGTTGACAAGGTCGGACATGCAGCACCCTGTTTCCCCTCTCAAACGGTGTCAAGGACTGCGACCGTCGGATCCCGTGACGGAACCGCAGCGAGCCTTGATGCGGTGTCGAACACCGGCTTCGCCCGGATTTTGCCGCTTGTCTCGCGCTCCGCGTCGGCCCACCTTATGGTGAAGGGAACAGCTTCCGGGCGAGCGAGAAGAATTGCAGCGCGACACGACCATACTGAACGTGCGTCACGTGACGACCTACCGCTACGCGCGCCCCGTGGAATTCGGCGAGCACCGCATGATGATGCGGCCGCGCGACGGGTACGACCAGCGCCTCGTCTCGTCCGAGCTTGCGATCGACCCCCGGCCGGCGCGGATGCGCTGGCTCTACGATCCGTTCGACAATTGCGTCGCCCTGGCCTCGTTCTCGGGCGCCTCTAAGCAGCTCAGCGTCGAGAACCGCTTCACGGTCGAGCGGACGCCGGACAATTCCCCGGGCGGCGAGATCGATCCGCGCGCGCGGGAATATCCGTTTTCCTATCTGCCCGAGGAGTTGCCCGACATCTCCCGCTCGATCGAGCGTCTCTACAGCGACCCGGGCGGAGAGCTCGACCGCTGGGTGCGTCAGTTTCTCAGCACGAAGGGGAATACGCAGACGAGCCACCTGCTCATGACCATGACCTACGCGATCAAGGAGAGCTTCTCCTACGAGCGCCGGGAGGAGTCCGGCGTGCATCCGCCGCGGCTCACGCTCGATTTGCGCCGCGGCAGCTGCCGCGACTTTGCGGTTCTGATGATGGAGGCGGCCCGCGCGCTCGGCATCGCCGCGCGCTTCGTCTCCGGCTACGTCTATGTGCCAAGGGACGAGGACGAGGACGTCCGGCGCGGCGCGGGGGCGACGCATGCCTGGTGCCAAGTCTATCTGCCGGGCGCGGGCTGGGTCGAGTTCGACCCGACCAATGGTCTCATCGGCGGCAAGGACCTTATTCGCGTCGCAGTCGCGCGCGATCCTGCTCAGGCCGCGCCGCTGACTGGAACGTACTTCGGCAGCCTGGAGGATGAATCGGGCATGGAAGTCTCCGTCGAAGTGACGCAACCGAAGTCGCTCGAGCGCGTTCTACCCGAAGAGACCTCGTGAGGCGGTCGGGGAGCTTCAAAATGATCATACGCGCAGGCTATACGATTTCCTTCCATTGCGCCGTCGTGACGCCGATGCTGTTGCAGCTCAACGTTCATCCGTCGCGCGAGGCGGATCTGTTGACGCCGGACGTCGTGCGCTCGACGCCTAACCTGCCGATGGACTCCTATATCGATCTCTTCGGCAACCGCGTGACGCGGGTCGAAGCCCCGCCCGGACACGTGACCTTCATGAGCGACTTCACCATCCGCGACAGCGGCCTGCCGGACGAGACGCCGCCGGACGCGCCGCTGACGCCAGTCAGGGAATTGCCGAGCGAAACGCTCGTCTTCCTGCTCGCGAGCCGCTATTGCGACAGCGACAATCTCAGCGATTTCGCCTGGACGCAGTTCAAGGGAATCGGCGGCGGCGCCAGGCTCGTCCAGGCGATCTGCGATTTCGCGCATAGCCGCATCCGCTTCGACTACGCTGCGGCCAACCCGCGCCGCACCGCCTCCGATGGGCTTCGGGAGGGCGTCGGCGTCTGCCGCGACTTCGCCCATCTCGCGGTCGCGTTGTGCAGGGCGATGAACGTGCCGGCGCGTTATTGCACGGGCTACCTCGGCGACATCGGCGTCCCGCCGGACCCGGCGCCGATGGACTTTTCCGCCTGGTTCGAGGTTTTTCTGAACGGAAAATGGTATTCGTTCGATGCGCGACACAACATGCCCCGCATCGGCCGCGTCGTCATGGCGCGCGGTCGCGACGCCGCCGACGTCGCCCTCTCGACCGCCTTCGGCAACGCGCCGCTGCAGCGCTTCGAGGTCACGACCTACGAGGAGGCGATGGCCACTTAGCGTATCGTGCGCTGCGGCACCCCTTCTCTCTCGAGGGAGAAGGTGGCCGACGAAGTCGGCCGGATGAGGGTCGCGTGCGCAACATGGCGACCTGCTCCGCGGTGCGACCCCAACCCTCTTGCACACGAGCGGCCCGCGCTCACCCGCGCTTGCCGATCGCAGCCTCCAGCGAGGCGAGGTTTTTGCGCGCGGTCGCCGTGTTGGGATGGTTAGGCCCGAGGCTTGCCGCGAAAATCGCCAGCGCCCGGCGCATCAGCGGCCCGGCCTCGGCGAGGCGGTTCGTGTCGTGAAGCAGCAGCGCGACATTGTTGAGGTCAGTCGCCACATTGGGATGATCCGGGCCGTGGCTCTTCTCGTCGATCGCGAGCGCACGACGCATCAGCGGTTCGGCCTCGGCGAGGCGGTTCGTAGCCTGAAGCAGCCCCGCGAGATTGTTGATGACCCTCGCCCCGTGGGGATGATCGGGGCCATAGCTCCTTTCGACAATCGCGAGCGCGCGCCTATACAACGGCTCTGCCTCGGCGAGGCGGTTCGTGGCCTTGAGCAGCTGCGCGAGATTGTTGAGGCGGATCGCCACATCGGGATGATCCGGGCCGTAGCTCTTCTCGTCGATCGCGAGCGCGCGACGCATCAGCGGCTCGGCCTCGGCGAGCCGGTTCGTGGCCTGAAGCAGCTGCGCGAGATTGTTGAGGCGGATCGCCACATTGGGATGATCCGGGCCGTAGCTCTTTTCGTCGATCGCGAGCGCGCGACGCATCAGCGGCTCGGCCTCGCCGAGGCGGTTTGTGTCTTGAAGCAGCTGCGCGAGATTGCTGAGGTCTCTCGCCACGTTGGGATCATCGGGCCCGTAGCTCTTTTCGTCGATCGCGAGCGCGCGACGCATCAGCGGCTCGGCCTCGGCGAGGCGGTTCGTGGCCTGAAGCAGCTGCGCGAGATTGTTGAGGCGGATCGCCACATTGGGATGATCCGGGCCGTAGCTCTTTTCGTCGATCGCGAGCGCGCGACGCATCAGCGGCTCGGCCTCGGCGAGCCGGTTCGTGGCCTGAAGCAGCGCCGCGAGATTGTTGAGGTCCCTTGCCACATTGGGGTGATCGGACCCACAGCTCTTCTCGTCGATGGCGAGCGCGCGGCGCATCAGGGGCTCGGCCTCGGCGAGGCGATTCGTGGCTTGAAGCAGTAGCGCGATATTGTTGAGGCGGATCGCCACATTGGGATGATCCGGGCCGTAGCTCTTCTCGTCGATCGCCAGCGCGCGGCGCATCGGCGGCTCGGCCTCGGCGAGGCGGTTCGTGGCCTGAAGCAGCCCCGCGAGATTGTTTAGGTCCCTCGCCACATTGGGATGATCTGCGCCATAGCTCTTTTCGTCGATCGTAAGTGCGCGGCGCATCTGCGGCTCGGCCTCGGCGAGGCGGTTTGTGTCCTGAAGCAGCCGCGCGAGATTGTTGAGGCGGATCGCCACATTGGGATGATCGGGGCTGTAGCTTTTCTCGTCGATCGCGAGCGCGCGGCGCATCAGCGCCTCGGCCTCGGCGAGGCGGTTCGTGGCCTGAAGCAGTGCCCCGAGATTGTTGAGGTGCCTCGCCACATGGGGATGATCTGGGCCATAGCTCTTTTCATCGATTGCCAGCGCGCGGCGCATCAGGGGCTCGGCCTCGGTGGGACGATTCGTGGCCTGAAGCAGCCCCGCGAGATTGTTTAGGTCCCTCGCCACATTGGGATGATCTGCGCCATAGCTCTTTTCGTCGATCGTAAGTGCGCGGCGCATCTGCGGCTCGGCCTCGGCGAGGCGGTTTGTGTCCTGAAGCAGCCGCGCGAGATTGTTGAGGCGGATCGCCACATTGGGATGATCGGGGCTGTAGCTTTTCTCGTCGATCGCGAGCGCGCGGCGCATCAGCGCCTCGGCCTCGGCGAGGCGGTTCGTGGCCTGAAGCAGTGCCCCGAGATTGTTGAGGTGCCTCGCCACATGGGGATGATCTGGGCCATAGCTCTTTTCATCGATTGCCAGCGCGCGGCGCATCAGGGGCTCGGCCTCGGTGGGACAATTCGTGGCCTGAAGCAGCCCCGCGAGATTGTTGAGACGGATCGCCACCTGGGGGTGATCCGGGCCGTAGCTCGCCTCGACGATCACGAGCGCGCAGCGACAGAGCGGCTCGGCCTCGGCGTAATCCGCTTTCGCATAGAATAGAGCGCCGAGTTCGTTGAACAGCCGCGCGGTCGGCTCCGCAATCTCCGCCGCGTCCGCGTTGCGCGCGACCGCGAGCGCATGCGGCGCGAGCGGATCGAGGGTTGGCCAGTTCCGCACGTCGTCGGAATCGCCGACGAAGGCCGCGTTGATCCATTCCAGCGCCTCGCGCAGCGCCTGCGACCTGCGCTCCTCGCCCATTGCGCGGCGGGCGAAGTCCTGCACGAGGCGATGAACGACGAAGCCCGGCGAGCCGCCGTCCTCCCCCCTGACGCGGGTGATGAGCGAATAGGCGTAGAGGCCGGCGCGGGCGGAGGTCGCACCGGCGCTCGCCGCTTCGCCTGGAACCGCGACGTCGAGGAGCGAATTGGGGATCGGATCGGGCGCGAGATACGCGAGCCGGTCGAGCAGGCGGCGGCTTTCGGGGGTGAGCCGCGCAACCGATGTCGTCCAGACCGTCGCAAGGGTCTTTTCCGAGCCGGTCACGACCGGATCGGACCAGCGGAGCGCCGCGTCGCGCGCCGCGTTCCACAGCGCCAGATAGCCGGCGAAGCCGATATGCTCGACCGCGATATGGGCGCCCGCCTGTTCCAGCCCGAGGGCGAGGCCGCCAAGCTCGCGCGCCAGCTTCCGCGCCAGCGCCGCGTCGTCGGGAGCCTTGCTGCGATCGTTCTCCGTCCGGTCGAGCAAAAATTGCGTCGCGGCGTCCTCGCCGAGCGCCTGGAGTTCGAGCTTGCGGATGGCCGGAGGGAAATTCGCCGCCCGCGCGGTGACGATCATATGCCCGCCCTTCAGCCGCGGCAGGAGCTGGCTCACCGCGGCGACGGCCGCGCCGTCGTCGACATTGTCGAGGATCATCAGCCAGGTCGGGTTGACCTCTAACCAGCGCAAAGCCGCGGCGATCTTTGTCGCGTCGTCGCGCGCCTCTTTCTCCGGCAGGTCCAGAATCTCCGGGCCGGCGAGGGCGGCGAGGCCGGCGTTCAGGCTCGCCGCGTCGCTCGCGCTCACGAACATGAGCGCCGAATAGTCGGCCTCGCGCGCCCATCCATATTCGATCGCAAGCCGCGTCTTGCCCACCCCGCCAAGCCCATGCAGCGCGACCGCGCCGCCCTTCGCGGTGAGAAGCGCCGTGCTCAGGTCTTCGAGCGCTGCCTCGCGGCCAGCGAACAGCCCGCCGAGCGAGACGAGCGGAAGGTCGCGGGGCTTTGTCTTCGGCGGCGTACCAGCGGCGATCAGTGTGTTTATGACAGCCGAGGCGAGAACCTGCGCAACAAGATTGTCGGCGCTCGTGAACGGCGTGGGGTGCTGGTCGATTGCCCGCAGACGGCGCAGGTGCTCGGCTTGCGAGGCGCGGGTAGCGTCGGTCGGCGCGAATTTCGCGTCGCGCTCCACGCCGTCGGCCGGCGCGACGATGACGAGGTTCTTCCTGGCGCCGTATTCGTTGAAGCCTATCGCCAGCCACGCCTCCCATTGCGTATAGGTGAGGCGCCCGAGCGCCTCGCGGGTCATGCCCTTGTCCGCGAGCCGCGCTGTGAGTTTTGGCCGTCGCCCGAGAAGATCGTCGACGCTGGTCGCCGCCGGGGTCGAGCCCGCCATGTCGCCGACAAAATGGACGACCGCATCGCAGCGCTCGATATAGTCCTCGAGCATGGCGAGCGTATCGCCGCCGAGATTCTTGAAATCCTCCTGTTTCTTGATCTCGACGTTCGGCCGCGTCAGCGCCTGGCGCAGGGTCTCGCGATAGGCGCCGAACTCATTCGACACGCAGGAGAGAAATAGCTTGACGTCCGCCATCGTACGCCGCCCGCGTCATGGCCACGCCGCCACTGTGGCATGGCGGAGCGCGGCGGCCAAACGGGGTTCAGCCGGCGCCCCATCGACATTTTCTTTGGAAAAAGAGAATTACGTGGTAGGGTTCCTTTTGTCGCCGGAAGTTTGCGTCCGGCGGCAAGCGGCGAAGGACGCAAGTCTGAGCCTAATGGCTATCCGGATGGCGCTAAAATCGACGCGCTCGTGGGGACCGGCGGCTTGCGGCGACGCTCCTTCAGAGGCGAGGAGGGCAGAGAAAAAACTTTCGCGTAAATCCCTTGTAACCCATTGAAAAGGCTCGATTCGGACGAGAGAATCCAAGGAAATCCAAGCTTTTCCAACCCCGTTTTAGCGCCCTCGGCGCTCGAAAATGCCGCTCGTCCAAGAAAATCCAAATCCGGCGCGAGACGGCCCTCTCACTTCCGCCGCTTCGCCGGGTGCGTCGTCGTCTCGAGGATGTTCTCCGACGCGCCGATGACGAGCGACGACGAGCCGACGATGAGCGGGTCGGGGCCGACGACGACGTGGCGGTTCTTGCTCGGATAGGGCAGCGCCGCCAGGAAGTGCTGCATGCAATTGATGCGGGCGCGCTTCTTGTCGTCTGACTTCACGATCGTCCAGGGCGCGTCGGCTGTGTCGGTGTTGAAGAACATCGCCTCTTTTGCATCGGTGTAATCGTTCCACTTGTCGAGCGAGGCCCTGTCGATCGGCGACAGCTTCCACTGCTTCAAGGGATCGACCTCGCGCGCAGCGAAGCGGCGGCGCTGCTCCTCGCGCGTCACCGAGAACCAGTATTTGAACAGGCGTATCCCCGAGCGCACGAGCATGCGCTCGAGTTCCGGGCACTGGCGCATGAATTCGAGGTATTCGTTGGGCTTGCAGAAGCCCATGACGCGCTCGACGCCGGCGCGGTTGTACCAGGACCGGTCCAAGAACACCATTTCGCCCGCGGCCGGCAGGTGGTTGATGTAGCGCTGAAAATACCATTGCGTCCGCTCGCGCTCGTTCGGCTTTTCGAGCGCGACGATGCGCGCGCCGCGCGGGTTCAAGTGCTCCATGAAGCGCTTGATCGTGCCGCCCTTGCCGGCGGCGTCGCGCCCCTCGAACAGGACGATGATCTTTTCGCCCGTCTCCTTGACCCAGTTCTGCGCCTTCAGAAGCTCCGCCTGCAAGGGCAGCATGCGCTCGATGTAGTGGGCTTCGGTGACCTTCGACTTGTACGGGTAGTCCCCGGTTTCGAAGGCGCGCCGAATCGCGTCGGGATCGTGCCGGGGCGAAGGGACCTCGAACCGCGGCGGTTCTTCCGGCTCAGGCGCGCGCCGCGCCGTCGTCCGGCGCGTCGGCAAGGGCGCCGAGACGATGATGGAGGCGGGAGGCGAAGCGGCGGAAGCGGGAATTGGGGCGAGCGAATCTTTCTCCGGCGCCCCCGGGACGCCGTCGGCTTTGGTCGCCGGCCTGATCTCGCGCTCGATACCCATCGCTACCCCTGATTCGCGTGACGGCGAACCGCTTCGCCGCAAGCCGCTCTTTTCGCGAGCGCGGCGGGCATAAGTCAAGACGACGGATCGTCTCAGACTCTCGTGGGCATAAGTAATGGCGCTTTCGCCGGCCGGGCCTTGCTGTGGCGCCAGCGCGGCAAAGGATGACAGCCCTCGATCCCGCAACTCGCAAATGGCGCGCGGGCTCTCAGAAGTGTTTCATCTCAATGCGGTATTTTCGTAGGGCGTAGCCGATCTGGCGCGGCGTGATGCCGAGGATTCGCGCGGCCTTCGCCTGCACCCAGCCGGAACGCTCCATCGCGTCCAGGAGCCGCTCCTTTTCGGTCAGGCGCGAGGCGATCGCCGGGCAGTCGCCGGCCTCGGCGTGCTCGCAGGCTTTTGCCGCGGTCTCGTCCAACGGCGAGACAGGCGCTGGCGGCGCCGGCGCATGCGACTTCTCGTATACGGGCGCCGCGATGGGCGCGGCCGCTGGCGAGCTCGGCGATCGGGTCCGGGAAGGCGGCGCCGCGTCCGCCTCCGGTCCACAATTGCGACGAGAGGCATTCGCCGACTGTGCAGGAGAGGTTATCCCGTGCGACGACGTCGCCGCGCGTGAGCGTCGCCGCGCGACGGACGCAATTCTCGAGTTCACGCACGTTGCCGGGGAAATAGCAGCGCTTCAATATGTCCATAGCGCTCGGAGCGATCGAAAGCTTCCGCCCGTACTCGGCGTTGAAGCGATCGACGAAGGCGCGGGCGAGGAGCGCGATGTCGCCGGGCCGATCGCGCAGCGGCGGCAGGAACACCGGAATGACGTTGATGCGATAATAGAGATCGGCGCGGAATTCGCCTTTGGCGACCGCCTGCTCCAAGTTCTTGTTGGTCGCGCAAACGAGCCGGACGTCCACTTTGAGGGTCCGCGTCCCGCCGACGCGTTCGAATTCGCCCTCCTGCAGAACGCGCAGAAGCTTGGCCTGGAAACTTGCGGAAATCTCGCCGATCTCGTCGAGCAGCAACGTCCCGCCATGCGCAAGCTCGAAGCGCCCGGCCCGCTGACCGACCGCGCCGGTGAAGGCGCCCTTCTCGTGGCCGAACAATTCGGACTCGAGAACGCTTTCCGGCAGGGCGGCGCAGTTGAGCTTGATGAACGCCTTCGCCTTGCGCGGCGAGAGATCATGGATCGCCCGGGCGAACAGTTCTTTCCCCGTGCCGCTCTCGCCCCGCAAGAGGATCGTCGTGTTCGACTTCGCGACCACCCCGATCGTCTCCATCACCTTGCGGATCGCCGCGCTGTCGCCGACGATGCCGCCCATCTTCGGGATCGGGGCTCGCGTCTCGGCGAGTTGGCTGTCGAGCGCCTTCTCGAGCGTTCGCCGCTCATCGAGAAAGCGCTTGCGCTCGGCCGACAGCATCCGGTGCAGCCGCACGGTCTGGCCCACCAGATTGGCGACCATCTTCAAAAAGCTGAGATCGTCGTCGAAGCCAGCGGCGTTCTCTTCGTCCCAAACGCGGTCGATCGACAGAGTGCCGACCACCCTGTCGCCGCTCTTGATAGGAACGCCCAGGAAGGAGACGCGGCCCTCTAGCCGGCTCGCGATCAGCTCGGCGGCTTTGGCGAACAACGGGTCCTCGGCGATATCCTCGATGACGATCGGGGTCGATGTGGCGACCAGCCGGTCGATCACCGCGTGCGGCAGGGTCTCGATAGGCCTGCCTTTCGCTTCGCTCGCCCAGCCCGCAGTCGCGACGATTTCCGGTTCGCCGTCTGCGTCGAGAATCACGATCATGCCGAGGCGCATGTCGAGGAAGCTGGTCAGGACATTGACGACGCTGACCAGCGCCGGTCGAGTCGGGCGGCCCCATTCAGGATCTTGGAAATCTCGTAAAGACCCAAGAGCGCCATTTCAGGCGATGGCCGGCGCCTGCGGAGAATCGTTGCCGACCCGGCGACCTTCGCCGGAGGCGCTATAAGGGTCACTGGTTCGCTCCACGCGTCCCTTCGACGCTGCAAAGGGACCGATAGGCCTCAATGCTGGGATGGTGCCACGAAATCGCGATTTCGTCGCGCGCAAATGTCCGGCGCCTTAAGCAAGCAACCTGCCTAATTCTCGTTCAATACGCCGACGGCCTGTTCCGGCTGTTCGTCAATACTTTCTGGATCAATCCGTACAGGTGAAGAACCTCTTTCGGCTCGGAAAGGACGCGCGCGCGACGATTGTCGCGCCAGGCGGGGAAACGACCTCCAGCTACGGGAGCAGAAGAGGCGGGAGCGTCTTTTGCCGTGCCTGCATTGGCGCCAGCCGCGTCAAAAATTGTGCAGCGCAATATTCGCTGCCTCCGCCTGACGGCCGCGTGGCTGGGTCATCGATCCTGGCTGCAGCGCCAACCGCGCGGCTACGCCTCCAAGGAAAACCAAGCCAAACCAAGCTGAATCCAAGCCAGACCAAACCAAATGCAAGGAAAATGCAAGGAATTAACCTTGTATTTCCTTGCATTTCCTTTGGCGAATCGGGACTTTTCAATGGGTTACGAGCGACTCTCCGGTTACGGGCCGACTCTCCCAAAAAATTTCCCGCGTCCTTTCCATCCAAATTCACAACTCTCGGGCCCAAGCCACATCCGGCGTCTGACGGGTCGCCCCGGCGCTGGTCGCGCTGAAGCACCGACAGGCCACACTGCCACATTTTCTGGTTTTCAGCAAGAGGTTGTTGGCTTCTTATCGCGTTCGCCGTTGGCGGGGTTGGTCAAAGTCTAACACTTGCACCCAAACGGGAATGTCGCGAAAGGGCGGAGAGCACGGCGATCATCGCTCCCCGCCGCCCAACATATCCGCCCATTGAAGCAGGAACGCGCGCTCGGACGCCTCGGCCACACGCGCCACCTGCAACGCGCAGCCGACAACGTCGAGGACCGCCAGCGCCGCCTCGACCGCGCGGCGCGCTTATACCCGGTCACGACCACGACCGGCCGCGCCTTCGAACGGATAGCCGCTTCCGCCGCTAGCCGCACGTTCGACTTGCCCACTGGTTCCTATTGACCAGGTCGTTCAGTTTGCCGTCACCAAGCTTTCACTCCCGGCATGGCCTGCGGGGCCGGACGGGCACGGGTGGCCGCGGTCGGGCGCATCCGTCCTGGCAGCGAGCCGCCGGGCTTCCGCCTATGGCATGTCGTAGCCGCGGATGCAGACGATGGTCTTGTCCGCTTGCTCCGGCTTCTGATGGGCGAAGCCGAGATTAGCGGTGCAGATGGTGCCCTTGTACCAGGCAAGGCTGGTGTTGTTGTCCAGCGGCGCCATCTTTTTGTTGGCGACCAGCGCCCGCTTGCTTCCGTCCGGCGACAATACCCAAAGTTCGCTGCGTAGAATTTCCGATACGTAGATGTTAGCCTTGTCATCGAACGCAATGCCGTCGAACGGCGTAAAGCCACGCGCCACGACCGTGGCCTTGCCGGCGGTGCCGTCGGCATTGATCGGCACCTTCACCAGCATCGGGTCGCCGTCGGTGACGGCATAGATGCTCTTGCCGTCGGGTGCGATCGCAAGGTCATTGACGCCTAGCGGGAAGCCGGAATAGGGCTGCGACGACCAGTTCAGCAACGGGTCGGCCGACCACAGGTCGACCTTCTTGCCGTCAGGCGAAATCTTCCAGATGCCAGCATAGGTCAGGTCGGTCATGTAGACGTTGCCCTGGTCGTCGATATCGACGTCGTCGGGAAAGCAGAATGGCCAACCGTCTGCCTTGGTGGCAAGCGCCGTCACCTTCTTGGTGGCCAACTCGATCTTGTACACGCCCGAGGCGGTCACCTTGACGTCGCGGCAGGCGGCATGGAACTGGTCGCCCAGGTTGTTCGCCTCGTACATCGGCGAATCCTGCTTGTAGGCGACGTACAGGTTCCCTTTATTATCAAGCTCGACGCCGACGGTGGCACCATGGTACGCGTTGCTGTCCGGCGGGATCGTGGCAATCAGCTCCTGTTGGCCATCGGGCGTCACCTTCATGATCTTGCCGGTGTGGAACAGCGCTGTGTAGTAGTTGCCGTCCTTGTCAACGGTCAGGCCCTCGGGCGTGTCGTCGAACTTGGACAGCACCCAGGCTTTGTACTGGGCATGCGCCGCGCCCGTCGTGCTCAGCACACCCACGACTAGGAACAGGGCCAAAGCTCGCATGGTACCCTCCCTGGGTCACCCCGGCCCGCATCGCCGGACCGGGCGTCCTGGATTCTTGATTATGGCCACTATGCACAGGTCTGGCCGGGCGACAAGTCGGCGGCCTTCATGGCCATCCCATAACCGAAATTGTAGTAGACCATCTATATTTTCAGATTTCAAGATCTATCCTGCGAAAAACATGTGAAGTCAAAGAGATATAAGTCGCCGACGGCCGGATCGAGCCCCTGAAGGCCCTAAGCGTCGCCACCTCGAAACGCCAGGCGGCCGCCAAATCGCGTCGCGCCCATGTCGGGAGCCTTGACTTCGACGCACTCTCCAGGGGCCAAGGCCGCAACGAGCCCCTGATCGCGCAGCCGACGCCTTCAGCCGACGACCCCTTTCTTGCGCTCAGCGCCCGTTCACAGGTCCGATCTGGAAGGGCAGCGAAGGGTCGAGGCGGTCGGTCGGCGATCCCTCAGGACCGGGCTTTACCGGGTGAAAGCCCGGTCCTGACGAAAAAACCGAAAGGAACGCCCTACCCACAGCCAAAGCTACAACAGAGCTCGATTGTTGCTCCGGCTGGCCTCCCCTCCTCAGGCGCTCCGCCAAATTGCGCGCCTCAAAGCCTCACCGCCCGCGGACAACCGGATTGCTCCACCCACCCGGCGGGGCGAGCGCGTCGCTTTCTTTCGGGCCCCACTTTCCCGGTTCGTAGTCGAAAAGAGGCGTGTTCGCCTTGAGCACGCGATCGACAATCCGCCAGGCCTCCTCGACATAGTCCTGTCGGGCGAACAGCGTGCGGTCGCCCCGCATCGCATCGCTTAAGATGCGTTCGTAGGCGTCCATGCCGTCGTGACCGGGCTGATCGCGGAACCTGAGCTCGGTGCGCTGACCGATCGACTTCTCCGCCTCGTCCATAACGTTCGCGCCGACCGCGATCACCATGCCCGGGCCGATGCGGAAGCGGAGATGGTCGGGTTCGTCGTGGCTCTGAGGGTAGAGCTTCGGCGCGCGCCGCAGGCGCGCCATCACTTCGGTGCAGGTGACGGGGAGGCTTTTTCCCGCCCGGATGTAAAAGGGAACCCCCTGCCACCGCCACGAATCGATTTCGATCCGGACGGCGGCGAAGGTTTCCGTGGTTGAGTTTCGCGCAACCCCGGGCTCATCCAGATAGCCTCGGAACCTGCCGCGGACGATGTCCTTCTCCCCGATCGAAGGAATCGACTTCAGGACTTTCGCCTTTTCGTCGCGCATCAACTCGGCGTCGACCCGAGCGGGCGCCTCCATCGCCAGATTCGCAAGCACCTGGAAGAGATGGTTCTGAATGACGTCGCGCACCGCGCCGGTCTGGTCGTAGAACGAGCCGCGCCCCTCGACGCCGAAATTCTCGGCCATCGTGATCTGGACGCTTTCGATGAACATCCGGTTCCAAAACGAGTCGATGAAGGCGTTGGTGAAGCGGAAGAAGACGATGTTCTCGACGGGACGCTTGCCGAGGTAGTGGTCAATGCGAAAAATGTCGTTCTCGTCGAATCGCGCGTGCAGGATCGCGTTGAGCTCATGCGCGGACGCGAGATCGTGGCCGAACGGCTTTTCCAGGATCACGCGCGCGTCCTTGCCGCAGCCGGACGCGGCGATCTGTTCGACCACGGTCTCGAACAATGACGGCGGAATGGCGAGATAATGGGCGGGGCGCGCCGCCGGCCCGAGCTCGCGCCGCAGCGCCTTGAAGGTCGCCGGATCGCCGTAGTCCCCGTCGATGTAGCCGAGCAGTTTCAGAAGCTTGTCGAAAGCCGCCGCGTCCAGCCCGCCGTGCTTCTCCAGGCTGTCGCGGGCGCGGGCGCGAAGCTGGTCGAGCGTCCAGCCGGCCTTCGCCACGCCGATGATCGGCGTCTCCAGCGTACCGCGTTTGATCATCGCCTGAAGCGCCGGGAAGATCTTCTTGTACGCCAGATCCCCGGTCGCGCCGAAGAAGACGAGAGCGTCGGAGGGTTGATCGGTCATGATTGAGGAATCCATGGTCTAGTGGCCGCTTCAGCAAGATCGAAGGGCAGCGACATTCCCTCCCCCTCTTGTGGGGGAGGGTTAGGGAGGGGGGTAATGCAGCCTATCGTCGTGATGGGCGAGGCCCCTTTATTCCCCAGATTGGGCGCGACCCCCCATCCCTGCCTTCCCCCACAAGGGGGGAAGGAGAACGCCTCCAATTTGGCTGAAGCGGGCCACCAGGGTCGGGCGTCACTTTGCGCTCTTTTCGAGATGGCCGCCGAATTCGTACCGCATGGCGGAGAGCACCTTGTCCTGAAAGTCCGCTTCGCCGCGTGAGCTGAAGCGCTCGTAGAGCGCGGTCGTGAGCACGGGCGCGGGCACCGCTTCGTCGATCGCGGCCTTGATCGTCCAACGGCCTTCGCCGGAATCCGACACCCGGCCCGTGTATTTGGCGAGGGCAGGGTCGGCGGCCAGCGAAGTCGCCGTGAGGTCGAGCAGCCAGGACGCGATCACGCTGCCGCGCCGCCACACTTCCGCGATGTCGGGCAGGTTGAGCTCGTACTGGTAATGCTCCGGATCGCGCAAAGGCGTCGTCTCCGCGTCGACCGCATCCGGCCGCTTGCCGATGTCGGCAGCGCGCAGGATGGCGAGCCCCTCGGCATAGGCGGCCATGAGCCCGTATTCGATGCCGTTGTGCACCATCTTGACGAAGTGCCCGGCGCCGTTCGGCCCGCAATGGAGATAGCCCTGCTCCGCGGTTCCCTTGCCCGTGGCGCGACCGGGGGTCGGGCTGATGGCGCCCGGTCCGGGCGCGAGGGTGGCGAACACCGGATCGAGACGGGCGACCGCCCCCGTCTCGCCGCCGATCATCATGCAATAGCCGCGCTCGAGCCCCCAGACGCCGCCGCTGGTCCCGACGTCGACATAGTGCAGGCCCTTGTCGGCCAGCGCTTTCGCGCGGCGGATGTCGTCGATGTAATAGGAATTGCCTCCGTCGATGATAACGTCGCCCGGATCGAGATGCGGCTCAAGGTCGGCGATCGTCCGGTCCACGACCGCGGCCGGCACCATCATCCAGACAGCGCGCGGCTTTGCAAGTTGCGCCGTGAACTCCTGAAGCGACCTCGCGCCCTTGGCGCCATTGTCGGCAAGATCCTGCACCGCCTTCGGCGACACGTCGAACACGACGCACTCATGCCCGCCGCGCATGAGCCGGCGAACCATGTTCGCGCCCATTCGCCCCAGTCCGATCATCCCGAGTTGCATGGCTTATCCCTCCCGACCTTGAACGCGACGGTCCTAATTTCGTTGCAAAGGGGGTCCGAACTCGGATCGGCCGAACCGGTCCTGTGCGCCCTTACTGGCAGAGTGGTTGGCGTTTCTGACGAAACAGTGAACCCCGCGGCGAAGTGGCGCAAGCCCGAAGCGCTCCTGGTAGTGCCTCAGTTTGTGGCGCTGCAACATTATTCTTCCGATTTCTGAATTTCTGTAGACACGGTTTCTCTACCATGCTATTGACAAAATCAAGGTCGTCGGAAGAAGCGATCGCTCCAGCTACGGGAAACGGCGATGCCAAGAGGACTGCAGGGTCATAAGCGCCCGGCCGATGCGATCGGCGCTGCAGTTATGGTCGCGAAGATCGCGACCGGAGAGATCGAGGAGAAATTGAAAGAGTCTTCGGGCAAAGTACGGTCTGGGAACGCTGGCGCCGAAGCGCGCGCGAAGAAGCTGACGAAAGAGGAAGGATCGGCTATCGCCAAAAAGCTGCTGGATCGCGCTGGCGGTGACTGACAACGCATCATTTTTTGTTTTATTCAACGGCCCCGGTGTTGAAGAGGGCCGCATAGATGTTCGTGATCTAGCTCCCGCACTTCTTTCGCTAGGGAAGTTAATAGACGCCGCGAATATTGCGGTGTACGGCGAAAAGCAACCAATAAAGATCGAAGCGAAAGCGATTTCGGCGGGGTCGTTTGAAGTACTTTTGCAGGCTGTACCCACAGCATGGGATACCCTAACGGCTCTGATCGACGGATCTGGCGCGCAACATGCGAAAGCGCTGCTTGAGTGGCTTGGTTTATTCGGAGTTACTCCATTAGCGGCAGTCGGTGGCCTGTTTGGGCTATATAGATGGCTTGATGGGAAGAAGCCTACGAGTATTTCAAAGGCAAGCGCAGGAACCTTTTCATTAGAGGTGGACGGCAAAACGCTATTGGTGTCGCTTGAGGTTATGCGGTTGTATCAAGATATTGCTGTGAATAAGGCGGTATCAGAGTTACTAACTTCTGTTGAGGCAGATAACGTTAATAGAGTTGAATTTAGACCGGAAGGCGTCTCGAAAAGCTCTCCATCGCTTGTCTTGACCAAAGCTGATCGTAGACCGGCTACTTTGGAAGAACCTGCGCCCAGTGTCGTTGTTGACGATACGCGCAGGGTTGCATTGTCAATCCGTAGTCTTGCGTTTCAAGAAGGAAACAAGTGGCGCTTATTTGACGGCCAGAATGTAATTACCGCTACCATAGAGGATCAAGATTTTATAGACAGAGTTGATAAGAACCTAGTGAGGTTTGCAAAGGGAGATGTTCTTATTTGTGAAGTGAGATCGGTGCAAACTCAGGCTCGGGATGGCCTGAGGACTGAGCATTCAGTTCTACGCGTGATCGAGCATCGTCCGGCCCCCACGCAAATTCCGCTACCTTTCGTTTCATAGGCCGACGTCAAGATTTCCTGAAATATCCGCAGTTCGAGCTTGACCTGTGTCTTGCAATTTGAAACAGTCGCCAGCGTTAGGATTAGTTAGAGACCGTTCTTACTTCATGGGCGGGATGACCCTTGTCCGAGGCGGTTGGTGCGCAAGAGACGCGTTTGCTTGCCCCGTCGCTTATCCCCGAATATTAAAGACTGTTAACGCGCTCGTAATACTTGAGTCATGCCCTTGCCGGGACTCGAGAATTGCGCCAAGCAAAACGTTCGGTTTCCAAACTGAGACACTACCAAACTCTCGCGGCCGTCACGCGCCTGACGCCGTTTTGAGCGGGTCGTTCAGGAGGATCGAGGGCGCCATGTCGATGAGATCCGAGACGTGGGCGATCGAGAGGTCCGCGGGCCCGAACGGCGCGAGCGCTTTTCCGTCGCTGGCGTATTGGCCCTGCCGAACGAGGATGGTCGTGACCCGCGCGCCCCAGGATTGCTTGACGGCGCTGAGAATGCGCGGCTTGTCGTCGATCAGCACGTAGCGGCGCGACGGATAGCGGCGCTCGACGTCGGCGAGCGCGAGCTCCTTGTGGATATAAATGAGCACGGCGCCGTCGACCTTCGCGGCGATGCCCGACCGTTCGACCTTCCTCGGCTGGAAGACGACGTCTCCGTCCGACAGGATGACAGTCGGCCCCAGGCGCCGCAAATGTGCGAGCGCAGCGAGCGCGTGCGGATAGAGGCGCTCGGCGAACGGATAATCGACAAGAAACGAGGACATGGCGAGAAGCTCGACATGCGTCGGATGCTCCGCGCGGTACTTCTGCAATGCGCCGAGATAGTCGCGATAGCCGAGGTCCTGCATCAGTTGCTCGAGGATGGCCCAGTAGCGGTCGCGGGCTTCGGACCCGTACGAAGCGGCCAGATGCCGCTGGATGTCCTCCTGGACGGCGTCGTTATCCAGGAGCGTGTTGTCGACGTCGACGAGGAATGTGGTCGCGCTCGCGGCGTTCATCGGAAGCCGCCGTCCGCGGTCTCGTTCCAGAGGGCGATCGCCGGGTCATCCCTCGAATGTTCGTAAGCAAGCACGCTTATGCTGGCGGTATCGAGCTTGAAGAGCGCCCCGGCCGACGGCGCGAGGCCGAGCCAGCGCGCAGCGAGCACCCTCAAGATATGCCCGCTCGAAAACACGATCGTTCGCCCTTCGACGGCGCGAATGCGCGTGATTGCGCGATCGGCGCGGGCGCCGACCTCGGCGGCGGTTTCTCCGTTCGGACATCCGTCACGAAAGAGGTTCCAACCGGAGCGTTCGGCGCGGATGTCGGCCGACTTGCGGCCCTCGTAATCGCCGTAGTCCCACTCGACCAGATCGGCATCAACTTCAGTGCGCGCGCCGAAGCCGGCCAGTTCGCAGGTCCGCCTTGCCCGCTTGAGCGGACTGGTCCAGACTTTCGCGAACTCGGAAAGCGCTAAGCAATCCTTGAGCTCGAGCGCCTTTCGCTCGCCCTGGGCGGTCAGGGGGATGTCGGTCCTCCGGCCGGTGTGCCGGCCCAGGGCGCTCCATTCCGTCTCGCCGTGTCGCACGATGGTGAGGCTTGGCATGGCCTGGTTCATGGGTCGCCAATGGAGTTTCGGGCGCTGCTCTCTTACGATTGACGAAAGTCCGCGTCCATCCCTAGATCGGGACGCGGATCGGGGCGACCAACGTTATGACGGCTGAAGAACTTGTGGCGCTGTTCAATCTCGCGCCCTCCGGCGAGGATCGCTTTGTCGGCCATTCGCCGCACAACGGCTGGAAGCGCGTCTACGGCGGCCAGGTGCTCGCGCAGGCGCTCGTCGCCGCGGAACGGACGGTCGGCTCGCGCGTGCCCCACTCGCTGCACGCCTATTTTCTGCTCGGCGGCGATCCGCGCGAGCCGATCCTGTTCGAAGTCGAGCGCGTGAGGGACGGCCGCAGCTTTACCACCCGGCGCGTGGTCGCCCGGCAAAACGGCGCGGCGATCTTCCTCATGACGGCCTCGTTCCACGAGCAGGAGACCGGCTTCGATCACGCCCAGCCGGCGCCGTCCGCGCTGAAGCCCGAGGACTGCCCGGACCCGAGGCTCGCGATCGAACTCCTCGAGGGTCCCGCGCGCTATCGCATGAAAGGCATGCTCGACACGATCTGGCCGATCGATTTCCGTCCCACCGATCTCGACCGATATACGTCGGGGATCTCGCGCGAGCCGCGTCAGACGATCTGGACCCGGATCGGGGAGCGCCTGCCCGACGAGCCGGCCCTGCATCGCGCGGCGCTTCTCTACCTCTCGGACATGTTCCTGCTCGAGACGGCGCTCGGGGCGCATGGGCACTCGATCTACGACAACCGCATCCAGATCGCGAGCCTCGATCACGCGATGTGGTTCCATCGCCCCGCGCGAGCCGACGAATGGCTCCTCTATGTCCAGGACAGCCCAAACGCGATGAACGCGACCGGCCTCGTGCGCGGGCTCCTCTACGCGCGCGACGGCGCCTTGATCGCCAGCGTCACGCAGGAAGGCCTGATGCGGCAGCGCCGCGACGCATAGTCGGATTAGGTCAAGATTTGGGCGCCCATTTCGTAGGCAATTGCTGACCGCCGAGAGAAGCTTTCCGCAGGGTCAAGCGCCGGCAAGCGAAAACCAAGGCGTTTTCAGGGCGCTCGCCGCCGCCGGGGCCGATGGCACGCGGCTTGTAAGGCACGCCCACGGCGGGGCGTCCAGGCGCTCCGACTTCACCGCACTAGAGCGGCGCGGTCGTGACAGCCGTGACGCGGAAAATTGGGGCGATGCCAATGAAAATTGTAATGGCGATCATAAAGCCGTTCAAGCTCGAGGAGGTTCGCGACGCGCTGACCGCCATCGGCGTGCACGGCCTCACGGTAACGGAGGTCAAGGGATACGGCCGGCAGAAAGGCCACACGGAAATCTATCGCGGCGCGGAATATGCGGTGAGTTTCCTGCCCAAGCTCAAAATCGAAGTCGCGGTCAACGCCGATATCGCCGACAAGGTCGTCGACACGATCGTCGCCGCCGCGCGCACCGGCCAAATCGGCGACGGCAAGATCTTCGTCTACGACCTCAGCTCAGCGGTGCGGATCCGCACGGGCGAGAAGGACAAAGACGCGCTCTAAACTAAACGCGCCCCTTCCCTTTCCAGATCGGAGATCCTCGACAATGAAACTGACACGAATATTTTCCGGGCTCGCTCCGGCCCTCGCGATAGCCGCCTTCGTCGGCCTCGCGGCGCCGGTCGCGACCTACGCGCAGAACGCCGCCCCGGCGACCGAAGCGCCCGCGGCTGCGCCCGCCGCCCCCGCGGCGGCTGCGCCTGCGGAAGCCAAGCCTGCCGCGAAACCCGCGCCTCCGGCGATCCCGGCCTGCGCTGGCGCCGTCGCCGAAACCGACAAATACGCCGCCGTGCCCGCCGTCCTGACGAACTGCACTCCGAGCGGCGGCGACACCGCGTGGATGCTGACCTCGGTCGCCCTCGTCCTGATGATGACGATCCCGGGTCTCGGCCTCTTCTACGGCGGCATGGTGCGCAAGAAGAACGTCGGCGACACGGTGATGACCAGCTTCGCCATCACCTGTCTCGTCACCGTGGTGTACGCCATCATCACCTACTCGTTGGCCTTCACCGGCGGCACGCCGTTCGTCGGCGGATTGAGTCGCGCATTCCTGCAGGGCATCCTCAGCGACATCAACAACGGCGGCATCGGCAATCCGAACTCGCTCGCGCCGACGATCCCCGAGACCGTCTACATGTGCTTCCAGATGACCTTCGCGATCATCACGCCTGCGCTCATCGCCGGCGCCTATGCGGAACGCATGAAGTTCTCGGCCATGCTGTGGTTCATGGGCCTGTGGGCGATCTTCGTCTACGCCCCGGTCGCCCACTGGCTGTGGGGACCCGACGGCGTCTTCAACTCGAGCAATCCCGACGCCTGGGTCAAGGTTCTCGACTTCGCCGGCGGCACGGTCGTGCATATTGACGCGGGCGTCGCCGGTCTGGTTGCTGCGATCATGCTCGGCAAGCGTCGCGACACGGGGCCCGGCCACAACATGGTCCTGACCTTCATCGGCGCATCCCTGCTGTGGGTCGGCTGGTTCGGCTTCAACGCGGGCTCCGCCGTCAGCGCGGGCGTGCAGGCCGGCATGGCGATGACCGTCACGCAGATCGCGACCGCCGTCGCGGCCTTGACGTGGATGTTCGTCGAGTGGATCCACCGCGGCAAGCCGACCGTCATCGGCATCGCCTCGGGCGCAGTCGCCGGCCTCGTCGCCATTACGCCTGCGTCCGGCTTCGTCGGTCCGATCGGCGCGATGGCGATCGGCGTCGCCTGCGGCGTCGGCTGCTACTGGGGCGCGACCGGCCTCAAGCACATGTTCGGCTATGACGACGCGCTCGACTGCTTCGGCGTCCATGGCGTCGGTGGCGCGATCGGCGCGCTTCTGACAGGCGTGTTCGCGATCCAGCAATATGGCGGCACCGCCGGCCTCATCGAGGGAAATCCCGGCCAGGTGATCAACCAGTGCATCGGCATCATCACGGTCGTGGTCTACGACGCGATCGTCACGACCATCATCCTGTTCGTCGTCAAGGCGTTCGTCGGCCTGCGCGTCTCCGACGAAGTCGAGCGCGACGGCCTCGACCTCGCCCTGCATGGCGAAGTGGTCCAATAAGCATCGCCCCGGCGGCTTCGGCCGCCGGGTTTTGGTTCCTCCCGCGGACCTTGGACGCCTCTTCAGGCGTCCATTTTTTTGCGCGGGGCCTTTTGTTTACGCGGTCGCTGACCCGCGTCGGCCGAGGTTAATCGACCTCGGCTCCAGCGCCTACAAATTGCAAGGGCGCCGCGGGGGCGCGTTAAGGTTAGGCGCGCATTAACTCGACCCGCATAGGGTCTGAAGGAAAGCGGCGCGCCGACGGGCCTCCGCTGAAGCCGGCAGGTCAGCGATGCGTACGACGACGTTCTCGGTGTTCGACCATTTGCCGGCGTCGGTGCGCGAGTTTCCAAAACGTCGCGCGGCGGAACTGCTGGGGCTCGCCACCCTCGCGGGCGTGGGCGGCCTCGGCCTCGCGCTCATGACCTGGTCGGTGGCGGACCCGAGCCTCAATCACGCCACCAACGCGCCGGTTCACAATCTCCTCGGTGCGCCCGGCGCGATGGCCGCCGACATCGTCATGCAGATGCTGGGATTAGCCTGCATCGCCGCGCTCGCCCCGCCGGCTTTCTGGGGCTGGCGCCTCCTGACCGAGCGCCGGCTCGAACACCCCCGCCTCAAAGCCAGCCTCTATCTCGCAGGCGTCGCCGCGGCGGCGGCGCTCGCGTCTTTCCTGCCTGCGCCGGGAAGCTGGCCGTTGCCGACCGGACTGGGCGGCGTGGTCGGTGACCTCATTCTCGCGCTTCCGCGGAAGTTCCTTTCCGGCTGGGGTATCGGCGCGGCCGGGACGGCGTTCGCCGCGGTCGCGATCCTGACCCTCACGGGCGCCGCGGGCGTCGGCTTCGCCCATCGCCCGCACGACGACGACGCGGGGACGAAGGGCGACAAAAGCGGCCGCAGCCGGGCGCAGGACCGGCTGGACGACGACGAGGCGGAGGACGAACCGAGCTTCGGCATGATTTCGATCGGCGCCGTCATCCATGCGTTTCTGACGATGAAGGCGGCGCTGAGGCGCACGGTCCGCCGCCGGCCGAGGTCCTACCTCAAGACCGCGCCTGCGCCGGGAAACGCGGGAGCGGACACGCGCCCGCCGTGGCTGAGGCTGAACGCCGACGACGATCCCCTGACCAAGCCTTCGGACTATGCGCCTCGCGCGAAAGGGGCGCCGGAAGCGGCGTCCACGTCTGGCGCTTCCGGCTCGCCGCGCGTGGGCGCGCCCGCGGGCCCCCTAAAGCCAGGCGCGCGCGCGGTCAGCGACGCGCAACTGAAATTCGCCTTCGGGCCGCGCGGCGAATGGACGATGCCTTCGATCACGATGCTGACCGAGCCGAAGAAACCCAACGGCGCCAAGATTTCGCACGACTCGCTCGAACAGAATGCGCGCCTCCTCGAGGGCGTGCTCGACGATTTTGGCGTCAAGGGCGAGATCATCAACGTCCGCCCCGGCCCGGTCGTCGCGCTCTACGAACTCGAGCCGGCGCCCGGCATCAAGTCCTCGCGCGTCATCGGGCTCGCGGACGACATCGCCCGTTCGATGTCGGCCGTGTCCGCCCGAGTGGCCGTCGTGCAGGGCCGCAACGCCATCGGCATCGAACTGCCGAACCAGCGCCGCGAGATGGTCTATCTTCGCGAACTTCTGGCGAGCGAGGACTTCGAGAAGTCGAAGCACCGGCTCGCGATCGCGCTCGGCAAGACGATCGGCGGCGAGCCGGTGATCGTCGACCTCGCGCGCATGCCCCATCTTCTGGTCGCGGGCACGACCGGCTCGGGCAAGTCGGTCGCGATCAACACGATGATCCTCTCGCTCCTCTATCGCATGAGGCCCGAGCAGTGCCGGCTCATCATGGTCGACCCGAAGATGCTCGAGCTTTCGGCCTACGACGGCATCCCGCATCTGCTTTCGCCCGTCGTCACCGATCCCAAGAAGGCGGTCGTCGCGCTCAAATGGGCGGTGCGCGAAATGGAGGACCGCTACAAGAAGATGTCGAAGGTCGGCGTGCGCAGCGTCGACGGCTTCAACGCCCGCGTCGCCGAAGCGCTCGCCAAGGGCGAGAGCCTGACCCGCACCGTGCAGACCGGCTTCGACCGGGAGACGGGCGAGGCGATCTATGAGCACGAGGAGCTCGCGCTCGAAGAGCTGCCCTACATCGTGGTCGTCGTCGACGAAATGGCCGACCTCATGATGGTCGCGGGCAAGGACATCGAGGGCGCGATCCAGCGGCTGGCCCAGATGGCGCGCGCCGCCGGCATCCACCTCATCATGGCGACGCAGCGGCCGTCGGTAGACGTCATCACCGGCACGATCAAGGCGAACTTCCCGACCCGCGTCTCGTTCCAGGTGACGAGCAAGATCGACAGCCGCACGATCCTGGGCGAGCAGGGGGCGGAGCAGCTCCTGGGCCAGGGCGACATGCTCTACATGGCGGGCGGCGGGCGCATCTCTCGCGTGCACGGGCCGTTCGTCTCGGACGCGGAGGTCGAGAAGGTCGTCGCGCACCTGAAGAAGCAGGGCCAGCCCGAATACCTCAACGCCATCACCGAGGAGGACGAGCCGGACGGCGACGATCCGCTGCCCTCGCCGGGCTCCATGGACGAGGAGGAATCGGCGGACTACTACGACCGCGCCGTCAATATCGTGCTGCGCGACCGCAAGGTGTCGACCAGCTACATCCAGCGCCGCCTGTCAGTCGGCTACAACAAGGCGGCCTCGCTCGTCGAGCGGATGGAGAAGGAGGGCGTCGTCAGCCCGCCGAACCATGCGGGAAAACGCGAGATACTGATCGGCAATGGCGTCGACCGCGGGGCGTTCGAGGACCTGGACGAGGAGTAAGCGCGCCGCGCTCTAAGCCGCCCGCGTCGAGGGCGGCGGAGGCGCCGGCGGTTGCGTCACGGGCCCGCGGTCTCTCGGCTCAAGGGTCGAACCCGCTGAGGGCCACGGCTTCGGCCACGAGTTCGCGCGCGCAGGCGTGCGACAGCCCCTCCTCATGCGCGATCTCGGCCAGCGTCGAGCCGGCGGAGAGCCGCCTCAGAATCGATGCGCCGCGCATCGCCCGTTCGTGCATCGCCTGAACCGCGTCCTCCCGCGCCTCGGCCTCGGTCCCTACCCCAATTCCCGCATCGATCATGGCTGCCTTCCGTTGCGTTCTGTGATTCGGAACGATTATACTGTGTGTACAGCCTTTCCGAAAAGAAAAAGTTGCAAAATTTTTGGAGGGCGCCCAGATATTTGAGCCGGGGAATCCGGATGGAGCCCTAGCGCGCATTTTCCGGATCCCGCGGGTGGCGAACCCATTGATGCCAGCCCCGCGGGCAGAGCTTCCGATCGCCAGCTTTTTTCCTTTCGACAGGAACGGCAGTCCGAGGGCGGAGTTGCTTCGGTGCTGGGAGGCGATGCTTCGAGGAGACCCCGAAAATGACTTCCCTTACTAGAATCGCCTGCGCATTCGTGCTGGCGGGCGGGCTCGCTGCGCCCGCGATTGCGGCCCCGGGCGACGCCGGCAGCGGTCCGACGACCGGCGCGACATCAACCAACGACGCTGGAAGCGGTCCGACCAAAGGCGCCAATAACGAAACCAAGAGCAAGATGACCCCCGTCCAGAGCTCGATGAACAACCCGACGAACATGCGCATCAGCCAGAAGTTGCGCGACGACTTGGGCAAGGCGGGCTTTAAGGACATCACGATCATGCCCTCGTCGTTCCTCGTGCGCGCGAAGGATTCCCAGGGCAATCTGGTCATGATGGTCATCAATCCGGACTCGGTGACCGCCATCACCGAGGAGACCCAGGGCGCGAATTCCGCCAGCAACGCGCACCACAACACGGACGCCATGAGCAACAGCAACAGCGCCGGCGCGACCCCCGGCCCGAACTCGACCGGCGGTTCGCAGCCCGTGACGCCCGGCGGGGCCAACAAGCCGTAAGTCTCGCCCGGCCCCGGACCCGGCTGTTTCCGGCCTGAGCGGGATCAGCCGGGGTTTCCGGCTCACTCCAAGCCTGCCGGGGCGCCTCGTCGCTCGTTAGCGCCCGTCTATGCTCGAAACGATCGGCGGGGGGCGTCGTTTGACGAGCGTGGATTGGATGATCGAGGTCGTCGTCATCGCGTGAGGGATGATCCGATCGATCAACCTCTCCAGGTCCTCGATCGACCTGAGATGCGCCCGAGCCACGAAGCAATCCTCGCCCGTCACGCGGTCGCATTCGACGATTTCGGGCAACGTCCGCAAAATGTCCGCGACCATATTGAGCTCACCCGGCACGGGACGAACGCGCAACCAGGCGGCGATCGAAAAACCGAGCGCTCGCGGATCAATCGACACCGTGTAGCCCTCGATCACGCCGGCCTCCTCCAACCGCTTGATCCTTTCGGCCGCGCTCGGCGGGGAGAGGCCGACCGATCTCGCCAATTCGGCGACGCTCATCCGCGCATCCCTCGCCAAAGCCGCGAGAATGCGAACGTCGACATCGTCGCGACTCGCGTTTCCGTTTCGAAGCCGTTTCATGGATATTTGCTTTCAATTGCGCATGCTTTTTGCGATTGTGCCTCTTAACGCTCATATACAACGGGCTGTTTAGCTCTCATACTGAAAATTAAGGAGAGCGACATGGCCCCGCCTCGGCTGACGTTCACCAACGCCGCAAACTTGGTGCCGCCGCATGCTTGGTTCGTAGTCAGCGCGGTATTCCACTATCTCGGCCCGTCGTTCGCAGTTCTGCTGTTTCCGTCGATCGGCGTGCTCGGCGTCGCCTGGATGCGGATCGCGACCGCCGCGGCGATCTTTGCGCCATGGACGGCGCCCTGGCGGACGCTCGCCAACGCCGATTGGCAAACGCGCCGATTGCTGATCGGTCTCGGCGCCTGTCTCGCAGTCATGAACACCGCGTTCTATCTCGCGCTCGATCGGTTGCCGATGAGCCTGGTCGCCGCGATCGAATTCGTCGGAACGATTGGCGTCGCGCTTTATGGCGTGCGCAGCGCGCGCAATCTGGCGGCGCTCGGATTGGCGATTCTCGGCGTTTTTCTGTTGATCGGCGTTCGATGGTCGAGCGATCTGATCGGGCTCTCCTGGGCCTTTCTCAATGGCGCGTTGTTCGTTGGCTACATCGTGCTCGGGCACAAGATATCCGAAGCGGGCGCGAGCGGCGGCGTCGAACGCCTGGGCGCGGCCATGTCGATCGCCTTCCTGTTCATCATGCCGATCGGATGCGCGCAGGCTTTGCGCGCGTTCGGCAGCCCGACGCTTGTGCTCGCCGGCGTCGGCGTCGGAATCTGTTCATCCGTGATCCCGTACGTCAGCGATCAACTCGCAATGTCGCGGCTGCCGCGCGCGAGCTTCGCGCTGATGTTGGCCTTGCTGCCGGCGACCGCGACCTTGGTCGGGATCGTCGTCCTCGCGCAAATTCCCAGCCTTAAGGATACGCTCGGCGTGCTGCTCGTGATGGCGGGCGTCGCGATCCACCGTCCGCCGGCGCCCGAGCCGCGGGGCGAGCCGGCCTCGCGGCGCTCAGATGTCGCCGCGGAGCTCAGCCAAACCCAACCCCCGTCGCGCCCGGCGCGAGCCGGATAAGGCGCGAATCCTCGACCGCCGCCTGCCGGTGCTTAACCGCCTCGCGATAGACGGGATCGCGGATCATCTCGACGAAGGCCGCAACGCTCGGGTACTGTGCAATAAAGCAGAGGTCCCAGCGCTCCTGAGCAGGGCCGATCAGCATCAGTTCGAACCTGCCCCGCCAGACGATCGCGCCGCCGAGGCGCTGAAACACCGGCAGGCTCTCGCGTCCATAAGCCGCATAGGCCTCGGCGCCCGTCGCGACGCGTCCGTCCGGATAGGCGGCGCGCCCGCGCAACCGCACGAGGTTGAGCATGTGGATCGGTCCCGCCCGGTCGTTCGCGCGGAATTCGGCGAAGGTCTTCTTGGTCGGATCGACATAGTCTGTCATGCTTCAAGCGCCTCCTTCCCAAGACTACCGGACTTGGCTCGGCATGCAAAATACTGCACTGTAGGAAAAAATCGCGGCCGGACGTGACCAACGGCAAGCCCGGATTAACCACAACCTAACGATTGCATAAAGATTGGGCCGCGAGTTAACGTAACGGCCACGCCCGCCTGTTTAGGCTGGCCCCATTCCCGAGCACGATCTCCAGGGTTTCCATTGCGGATCACGGCATGCCATTATCTCAACTTGCGCCTTGCGATTCCGAGCGCGAGGGCGCGCACTGCGCTCGCGACCCCGATGGCGTTGATTCTCGCCGCGACCCGGATTCTTCCTGCAACTTGGATTTCGACGACGTCCTCCTCAGCGAACAATACCGGTCGCTGGTTCGATTCGCCCCCTATCTCTATGGCGTCGTGAGCGCGGCGGCGGCGACGCTGTTCTTCGCCTTGCGCAAGACCGGTTCTCCGCTTACCACGGTGGCCATCCCGGGCTCGCTCCTGATTCTCGTGATGTTTCGCATCGGCTATTGGTTCAAGGGCCGCAACCTCGCCGAAAGCCGCAGCGCAGCCTTCATGCGGCGCGACATCCGCTTTGCAACCGCTGTCGGGCCGGTGTTGACGTTCGGCTTTTCGCTGACCGCGGCGGCTGCCCTGCCGGAGGCCGACGTGCTCCCGAGGCTCCTGCTTCTGTTCGCGGTCTGGATCACCGCCGCCGCAAGCGCGTTCTGTCTGATCCGCCTCGCTCACGCGGCGGTGCTCGTCATTTTCGCCTCCAGCGCGCCGCTCATGGTCGCGCTCCTCCTTGCGCGCGACGACCTGACGTTCGGGCTGGCCGCGCTGCTCCTCGTTGTCTCCTCACTCATCATCGTGATGCTGAGCGAGAATTACCGCGCCTTCGCCGACATCGTCCGCTCCCGCTTCCTCATCGACGAAGAGCGCCGCGCGGCCCAGGACGCGGAGAAGGCTGCGACCGCCATCGCCTACACCGATTACCTGACGGGCCTGCCGAACCGACGCTGGTTTCAGGCGCTCCTTGTCGCCCGCGTCGAAGCGGCCCGGCTGGACGCGGGCCCGTTCGCGGTCGGCCTCCTCGACCTCGACGGGTTCAAGCCGATCAACGACATCCACGGCCATCCGGTCGGCGACGAGATTCTGAGGGAGGTTGCGCGCCGCCTTGGCGCAGCCACGAAAGGCCGCGGGCAGGTCGCAAGAATGGGCGGCGACGAATTTGCGGTCCTCTGCGACGGCGTCGCGGGGCCGGACGAAGCGCTCGCGCTCGGGCATGTTCTGCGTGAGGCGTTCGCCACGCCTTTCATCGTCGATCAACTCAGCGTTCATCTCAGTTGCACGCTCGGCTTTTCGCTCTTCCCCGCCTCGGCAGAAGAAGCCGACCAGCTTGTCCGTCTCGCCGACCTCGCGCTCTACCGGACCAAGGCGCGCAGGCCCGGCCACGTCGGCGTTTTCGACGCCATCGACGAAGCGGCCGCGATGGAGCGCGCAAAGCTCGAGCAGGCGCTGCACCGGGCCGTCGCGGACAACGCGATCGCGGTCTATTTCCAGCCGATCGTCGACCTCGAAACCGGCCGAGTCAGCGGCTGCGAGGCGCTGGCCCGCTGGGACGACCCGCGGCTCGGGTCCATTCCGCCGTCGGCGTTCATCCCAGTCGCGGAACAGCTCGGACTGATCGAACGGCTCTCGCGCGACCTCTTGCGCAAGGCCGCGACCGCGGCCGCGCGCTGGCCGGACGACGTCACGCTCTCCTTCAATCTTTCGCCCGAGCAGCTGTCGAAGCCGGATGCCGGGGAAGAGATCGTGGCGACGCTCAGGGACGTCGGCTTCCCGCCGTCGCGGTTCGAGATCGAAGTCACCGAAACCGCGATCATGAAGAATCTCGCAGCCGCCCGCGCGACCATCGAAACGCTTCGCGCCACAGGTGCGCGCGTCGCGCTCGACGATTTCGGCGCCGGCTATTCCAGCCTCGCCCAGGTTCGCGATCTGGCGCTCGACAGGATCAAGATCGACAAGAGCTTCATCGACCGGGTCTGCCAGGACCCGAAAATCGCGAGCCTGACGCGCGCGATCGTCGACATGGCGCGGCGGCTCGACCTGACCTGCGTCGCGGAAGGCATCGAGCGCCAGGAGCAGCTCGACGAATTGAAGCTGGGCGGCTGCGCGAGCGGGCAGGGCTGGCTTTTCGCGGCGCCAATGCCGGCGGCGCTTGCGGCCGAGTTCATCGAGGAGCGCAGCGCGGCGGCCTGAGCCGAGCCGCTCGCTGCCCGCCCCGCCCAAGCCCGCCCAAGACGGCGGCAGATCCCTACGACACACGAACGCGCCCCCATCGTTCACCGACCACAGCAAAAAAACGCGCGGGAATTGACCTGCGCCAAATCGTGCGGCCCGCGCCCGTGCTAGCCGATGCGACTTGTGGAACAGAAGAGGTGTTCGAGTCAGGAGGATAAGATGCTCGAAAGAATTGAAAAGTCGAAGTTGGCCGAAAGCGGTCTCAGGACCCGGTACGACAACTTCATAGGCGGCGAGTGGAAGCCGCCGGTCAAAGGGCGCTATTTCACCGACAAGAGCCCGATCGACGGATCGACGCTGTGCGAAGTGGCGAGGTCGGACGCCGAGGACGTCGAGCGCGCCTTGGACGCCGCGCACGCGGCCAAGGTCAAATGGGCGCTGACCTCCGAGGCCGAGCGGGCGCGACTGCTCAACAAGGTCGCCGATCGGATCGAGGACAATCTCGAACTCCTGGCGCGAGTCGAGACGCGCGACAACGGCAAGCCGATCCGCGAGACGATGAACGCGGACGTGCCGCTGGCCGCCGATCACTTCCGCTATTTCGCCGGCTGCATCCGAGCGGAAGAGGGATCGATCGGCGAAATCGACCACGACACGGTCGCCTATCACTTCCACGAGCCGTTCGGCGTCGTGGGTCAGATTATTCCCTGGAACTTCCCGTTGCTCATGGCCGCGTGGAAGCTTGCGCCGGCGCTCGCCGCGGGCAACTGCGTCGTGATCAAGCCGGCGTCCGACACGCCGATGAGCCTCGCCGTGCTCATGGATGTCATGGGCGACGTCCTGCCGCCAGGCGTATTGAACGTCGTGTTCGGCCACGGATCTGAGGTCGGCGCGCCGCTCGCGCGCAGCCCGCGCATCGCCAAGATCGCCTTCACCGGCGAAACCACGACCGGCCGGCAGATCATGCAATACGCGGCCGAGACGATCATCCCGATGACCTTGGAGCTCGGCGGCAAGTCGCCCAACATCTTCTTCGCTGACGTCATGGATCGCGACGACGCGTTCCTCGACAAGGCGTTGGAGGGGTTCACGCTGTTCGCGTTCAACAAAGGCGAGGTGTGCACGTGTCCGTCGCGCGCGCTGGTGCAGGAGTCGATGTTCGACAGGTTCATGGAGAAGGCGGTCGCCCGCGTCGCCAAGATCAAGGTCGGCGATCCGCTCGACCCGGCGACCCAGATGGGCGCGCAATGCTCCAAGGGCCAGCTCGACAAGATCCTGAACTACATCGAAATCGGCAAGAAGGAAGGCGCGAAGTGCATGACGGGCGGCGAGCGCGCCCATCCGGGCGGCGCGCTCAAGAACGGCTTCTACGTGAAACCGACCGTGTTCGTCGGCCACAACAAGATGCGCATCTTCCAGGAGGAGATCTTCGGGCCGGTCCTGTCCGTCACGAAGTTCAAGACCATGGAGGAGGCGATCGAAATCGCCAACGACACCATCTACGGCCTCGGCGCGGGCGTCTGGTCGCGTGACGGCCGCACCGCCTATCGCGTCGGCCGCGCCATCCAGGCCGGCCGCGTGTGGACGAACTGCTACCACGTCTACCCGGCCCATGCGGCGTTCGGCGGCTACAAGGCCTCGGGCTTCGGTCGCGAGACCCACAAGATGATGCTCGAGCACTACCAGCAGACGAAGAACCTGCTCGTCAGCTACAGCGAAAACGCGCTCGGACTGTTCTGAAAGCGCGCAACCGGCCCCTGAGGCAAAGGTCTCCCGCCTCGGCGGTCGAAAGAGCGGCGGCGAAAGCCGCCGCTCTTGCCTCGCCAGCTCCAGGAGGGAAAGCATGACCGACCGGGTCGTCTTCGCGCCCGCCGCTCTCGCGTTGGTCCGCTCGCTCAAGGCGGAGCATGGACCGCTGATCTTCCATCTGTCGGGCGGATGCTGCGAGGGCAGCGCGCCCATGTGCTTCAGGCGGACCGACTTCCGCCCGGGCGCCGAGGATGTTCTCCTCGGCGAGATCGAAGGCTGCCCCTTCTATGTCGGCGCGGCGCAGTCCGCCTATTGGGCGCCCTACCGGATCGTCGTCGACGTGACGGAGGGCGGAGGGGACAGCTTTTCGCTCGAAGCCGCGGACGGGGTGCGGTTCACGGTCCTGTCGTGTCCCCTTGCGGACGCGGAAGGGGCGGAAGCGGCGAAATCTGAGGCGCCGGGTTGAAGTCGCGACACTCTGAGACGGTTTCCTGCACGGGATCCTTAGCGGTACTCGCTCTCGACCTCGCCGTCCTTCGGCGGCTTGGCGTAATAGGTGTTGAGGATCGTCATCCGCGGCTTCGCGTTGTCGAGCGAAATCGTATCGCGTCCGTGCCAGCTCGTATGCAGGAGGCTGTGCGCGGGGTGGATGACGACGAAGGCGAAGCCGGTGTTGGGCAGGAAGGGGGCGGTCTTTTCCTTGACGAGCCCGTACGACTTCCAGGCGAACACGCCCATCGGCGAGATCTTGTAGACCGATGTGCCGAGCTCGCGCTGGCTCTCGTCCTCAGGCATGTAGATCAGCACCGTCAGCACCTTGCGCCGGGTGTCGGGGTGCGGCTTGATCATGTAGCCGTCGAAGTCGGCGTAGAGGACGGGCTGCGGATACATCGGCACCGGCCAGCCTTCGCCGCTCCCTTTTGAGCGGATCTCGAGACCTTTGCGCAGGCGCTCGCTGAGCGCCGCCTGGATTTCCGCCGCCGACAGCGCGTCCGAGACCGCGCGCCACATCGCGGTGCGCTCCGGATCGCCCGCCTCGACCCGCCGGTCCCAGAGCGTGTACTGCTTGCGCGTGCGCGCCCCGTTCAGATCGACGTAGCGGTCGAGGTCGGGCCAGTTCTCGATCAGCCGCCGATAAACGTCGTCGGCGAAGAACTTTTCGAAGATGAGATGCGGATAGGGCTTTTCGAACACGGTCCCGGCGAGGATCGAGTCGACGCCGTGGTGGACGACCGAATCGAACAGCGTTTCGGATGCGAGATCGTCCGCAATCATGTGTTCCACCTCAACTGGGGCTAAGGCCATGCGATCGCCCTAGCCGATCAGATGCGATCATACAAGATTGAGCCCCGCCTCCAGGCCGGGCAGGCGACACAGCGCGCGGCGAATTGACGCATTAGAGGCGCCGCGCGACGAACGCGACGATCCGCTCCATGACCGTCGCCGACGCCTGATCGAGCGCGGCGACGACCGCGGCGGGATCGGTCGAAGCGACCGGCTCGCGTGTCGTGAAAATCTGCACGTCGGCGACCCGCCCGCTTGCGAGCGCAACGATGCGCGCAGCGACGTCGACATGCACTTGCGACGTCGCCGCGTCCAGCTCGAATGCGCGAATGTCGAGGTCGAGCTCGTAGTCGGCGACCGCCCCGTCGCCGGCGAGGTAGCGCGTAAGCCCGGCGTTCTGGAAGGTCTCGACGAGGCGCGCCCGAAACAGCGACGAGAGCTGCTGCGGCCAGCGTCCTCCGGGCAGAAGCTCGAGCATGAGACCGTCCCGCACAAGAATGCGATCGGCGTCGAGGTCGAGCGTCGCGACCGGATCGGCGATGCGGATCTGCGCGCGTAAGGGGCGCGCCTTCGGCGGCCGCGCCGCCGTCAGGTCATAGATCGTCAGCGGCGCCCCGCTGGCGCAGGCGGCGAGCGCGAGCGCGAGCGCGGCGACGGCGCCGGCCCTCACAGCGCTTCGGAATGCCCCCCGGCCGTCCCTCATCTACTGACCGCCGCGATATTCCGGCAACGAAGGCTTCGCTCCCCAGATGATTTGACTCGGATTGCGCTCGAACGAACGGACGGTGCGGTCGATGTCGTCGAGCACGCGCTGGCCCTGCACGGCCAACGCCTCGTACTGGCGCAGGCCCGAACTGCTGAAGCGGGTGAGGCCGACGGAGATTTCCTTCACCCGCACGTCGACGTCGTCGGCGAGCTTCTTGATCGACTGCGCCGCTTCGCTCACCTGTGCGAGCGCGCCCTTCGTTCCCGGCGCGCCGACGAAGCCTTGCAGGCTGGTCATCAGCCCATCGACCTTGTCGGCCAATTCGTTGAGCTTCGCGGTAAGTTCGGTCGCGTTCTTGATCGTAGCGTCGATGTTGCCGCGGTTCTCGCGCACCGTCGTCGCGACGTCGCTGATCGAGTCGACGATGCCGGAAACCTTGTTTGGATCGACCGCCTTGAGGACGCCCTGGGCCGCGGCGATCGCCTCGCTAAATTGCTTTGAGGTGTCATTGAGTTGCGTGACGAGCGTCGCCCCGTTGCGCATGACCGTCCGATAGTCGCCCGAGCTCGCGGAAATCGCCTGACTGAAAGTCTGCGCATTGTCGACCAAGCTGCGCACCTTCTCCGGGTCGATCGCCTTGATGACTTTGTCGGCGTCCTCCGACATCGCCTGAAGATGCTGACCCAGCGGCTCGATCCGCTTGCCGAAGTCTCCGAAGCCCTTCAGCGCCGCGTCCACGTTCGCCGAATTGGCGTTCAAGGTCTTCGAGAATGCGCTGACGCTCGACATCGTCGTGCGCACGTCCTCAGCATTCTCCGCGATCAGCTTGTCCGCCCGGCCGAGCACGGAGTCCGCCTTGCCGGACAGGCTCTCGAGATTGCCGACGATGGTGCGCACCTTGTTCGTGTCGATCGCCTTGACCAGCCGGTCCGCGTCGTCCGACAGGCTTTGCAGGCGCGTCGCCAGCGGCTGGATCGTCTTGCCGAGATCGGCCAGACCCTTGAGCGCCGAGTCGACGCCAGACGCGTTGTCGCTCAGCGCCTTCGAGAACACGTTGAGATTGTCGATCGTCGAATGGATCTCCCCGGAATTGTCCGCAAGGATGCTGTTGGCCTGGTCTAGGAGCGAGTTGGCTCTCCCGGAGAGGCCCTGCACGCTGTCCAGGATGTCTTGCAGCGACGTCGACGGCTGGGCATAAATGACGGGCGGTTGGCCATTCTCGCCGGTGAGCTCCCGGCCGACCTTCGCCCCGCCGATGAGCGCGACCGCCGCGGCCCCGGTGAGCCCCTGCGTCTCGAGCCGCGCGCTCGTGTTCCTGTCGATCGGCGCGTCCGCTGTCACGTCGATGTCGGCGACCACCTGGTGCGGGTCGCTCTTGGAGAAGGTGAGATGGGTGACTTCGCCCACCTTGATGCCGTTGAACAACACGTTGGCGCCGTTCGACAGGCCGGCGACGGAGCCGATGAATACGACCTGGAAGCGCCTGTGCGTGCCGGTCGAGCCGTAGCCGGCAATCCACATGATGAACAGAAAGACGCCCACCACTGCCGCCAGCGTGAACGCGCCGATCAGGACAAAATTGGCTCGCGTCTCCATGCCGTTCAGCGCCTCGCGTCTTCGACCCGATGGTCTGCGACGCGCTCGCTGCGCCGCGTTTCGGCCGCCCCGGCGCGAACCACGCCTCTCTTGCCGTGAAAATAGGATCTGATCCAAGGATCGTCGGATAAGAGCAGTTCGTCAATCGGACCGACCGCCGTGACCTCGCCGTGGCCGAGCACCGCGACCCGGTCGCAAATGGCGTAGAGGCTGTCGAGGTCGTGCGTGACCATGAAGACGGTGAGCCCCAGAGTCTCCTGCAGCGTGCCGATGAGATCGTCGAAGTCGCCGGCGGAAATCGGATCGAGCCCCGAGGTTGGCTCGTCGAGAAAGACGATTTCCGGGTCGAGCGCGAGGGCGCGGGCGAGCGAGACGCGCTTCGTCATGCCGCCCGACAATTCGGAAGGGAACTTGTCGGCCGTGTCCGGCGGCAAGCCGACCAGCGTGAGCTTCTGCGCCGCCAGCCCGTCCAGCGTGTCCTGAGACAGGGTCAGATGTTCGCGCATCGGAGTCTGGATGTTCTGGCGGACGGTGAGGCTCGAGAACAGCGCGCCTTCCTGAAACAGGACGCCCCAGCGCTCGCCGATGAGGAGGCGCTCCTGCGGGCCGAGCTTGTCGATGTCATAGCCGAACACCTCGATCGTTCCGGCCCGCTTCGGCAGGAGCCCCAGGATCGTTCGGGTCAGAACCGACTTTCCCGCACCCGACGCGCCGACGAAGCCAAGCACTTCGCCGCGATAAAGGTCGAGGTCGAGCCCGTTCATGACGAGCCGGTCGCCGAAACCGACCTTGAGGCCCCGGACGCTGATGACCACGTCGCGTTTCGTATCGACGAGCGTTGGCCGTCTCAATAGTCCACCGCCGTGAAGAACATTGCGAATACGCCGTCCATGACGATCACCATGAAGATGGACTTGACCACCGAGGCGGTGACGCACCGTCCGAGCGATTCGGCCGAGCCCCGGACCTCCATCCCCTCGGTTGCCGCGATGAGGCCGATCATGACCGCCATGAAGGGCGCCTTGATGAGCCCGACTGCGAAAGTCTCGGTCAGGATCGCGCCCTGCAGGCGCGCGATGAACACGACCGGCGACATGCCGGCGTAGAGCCAGCTGACCATGAGGCCGCCCGCGAGCTCCGCCATGTCCGCGAGGAAGGTCAAGACCGGAAGGGCTATGATCAACGCCACGAGGCGCGGGATCACGAGGACCTCGAGCGGATCGAGCGCCATCACCCGAAGCGCGTCGATCTCCTCGCGCATGTTCATCGAACCGATTTCCGCCGTGATCGCCGAGCCCGTCCGGCCGGCGATCATGATCGAGGTCATCAAGACGCCGAGCTCGCGCAAGCCCAGAACGCCGACCAGGTTGACCGCGTAGGGCGAGGCGCCGAAGCGCGCGAGCTGGTAAATCCCTTGCTGCGTGACGATCGCGCCGACCAGGAAGTTGATCAAGAGGATGATCGGCACGCTGCGGAGCGAGTACATCTCGAGGTGGTGCACCATCGAGGTCCAGCGCCAGCGCCATGGACGCAGGAGAAGCCGGCCCACCATCACGACGACCTCGCCGAGATAGTCGATCGTGTCGATCAAATCGGCGCCGGAGGTGTAGACCGTCTCGCCGACCGCCGCCATGAGCGTGAGCATGTGCGAGTAGCGGCCGGCTTTCGGCGGCTCGACCGGCCGAAAGCCGGCCTCCTTGATCAGGAGCGCATGCTGGGGGGTCGCGCCTCGGTAGTCGGCCGCGACGCCGGCGCCGTTCAGTTCGGCGCGCGCGCGGTCGATCAACCACGCGCCGGCCGTGTCCATCCGGTCGACCGCGGCGAGGTCGATGATCGCCCTCCTCGCGCCGCCCACGGCGGACACGATCGAGGCCGCGGCCGCCTCCATCGCCCGTCCGGCCGCGACGACCCACGCACCGTCCAGCGCCAGGACGATCCCGTCGTCGGCGATCTTGGGGGTCACGGAAGGAGCAACGGACACCAGGCGCTCCAGCAAACGCAGGAATTTTCCGGCACTTATAGCGAAGTGCGGGCCGCTGTCGAGGCGGGCGCTATCCACAGCTATCCACAGGGGCCCCCCACGGTTCGGCCGGGCCGATGGTGATCAGGTCAACAACAAACCGGGTACGAATTGGAGCCCCCGATTCGGGACTCGGATTTGCGGGGAAAGCGAGTCCAATCTTCGCAAAAAGCGTGGCCGAGGTCCTGTTAGCGTTGCTCGATCGTCAATCGCTCCCTTCCCCGCCCAGGCGCGTCTGCGCCGATCCGGGACGAGGCGGAGAAACCGGGGACAAAGCAGGCCGGAATCGGCGACGGCGCGAGTCGCGGTCGTCTCCGGCGGAAAGGCAAGCGGGAATGTCGGCCCTGCGCGTGGATCGGAGGGGGTCAGCGGATCTTCATTCCGCCCCGTTACCCCGCAATTCCGGCGCCGCATCTGATCGTAACTCCGCTCAAGCCTTTGTTCATGAGCAATATCTTCCCGGATTCGCTTTCGCTTGTCATTGTAAACCACAGTTGACACGAAGATTGCAAAGAAATTTATGTTGCCAATTGCGACTTTTTCTGCATAGATTGCGGACTTCAGAAGACATTTTGCAGTCGAGTCCGGGTTCCGAACGAGAGCATTGAAGTTGCATCGCGGACTTTTGTCAGTCCGCGGCGTGTGACGGTGCGCGTCACGATGGGAGGAGACAAAGATGTTCAGAAAAAGCCTGATTCTTGCCGCGGCGCTCCTTGCGGGGACGTCGCTTGGAGCAATGGCCGGGACCGTCACGCCGGTGACGAATGTTCCAATCGACGGCGTCATCTATGGGTTTCTGCTGACCGATGGCAGCCTCCTCTTCCAGGGCGGCTTGCTGCAGGATTTCTACCGCTTCAAGCCTGACAGCAAAGGCAGCTACGTGAACGGCACCCTTTCTCCCGCCGCAGCCCTGCCGCCGAACTACATTCCCTACGCCACCTCAGGCGGCGTCCTGCCAGACGGGCGGGTGCTTTTGATTGGCGGGGAGTATTCGCTGCTGTCAAACAACACCCTTACCTTCTCGTTCACCAACCAGATGGCGATCTACGATCCGAACGCGGATACCTGGACAATGATCGCGCCGCCTTTCAATACCGCTGGTGATTGGGATTTCATCGGCGACTCGCCGTGGGCGCTCCTTCGCAACGGGCATCTGTTGCTCGGGGAGAAGTTTAGCACGGCTATGGCCGAGCTCGACCCTAAGACCCTCACCTGGACCAACGTCTCCAGCTTCGCCAAAGATGATATCTTCGCCGAGGAAGGCCTTACCCTGCTGCCGGACGGATCGGTCTTGACGGTGAACATGACCGATTTTCCCTATGCCCAACGGTTCATTCCCAACGCCGATCCATCCAAAACGCGGTGGGCGGACGCGGGGAAGACGCCGGTCAAACTGCCTGCCACGGATACGAACGGGGCAAAGAACATCATTTACGACAACGGCATGAGGGTCTATCACCCGCCCGGCGAGATCGGCCCGGCGATCCTCCGGCCGAACGGCACCGTGTTCAACAGCGGCGCGGCATGCACCCTTGAGGGTCCGCCCACCGATCCGAATGCTTGCGTGACCTATCAGCCGATCGCCCACACCGCGGTCTACGACATAAAGACCAATTCCTGGACGGCCGGCCCAGACCTCCCCGCACATGGGGCCCTGGGGGGCGAGGGCGCGGGCGATACCTGGTCCAGCCTGCTGCCGAACGGGAATGTCTTGGTCCAAACCAACCCGCCCGGAATCACCAACGACAAGCTCAAACGCGCCAACGATCGCTATGCGAGCATCCGCGGCATCAACGGCAAGGCCAAGGGCCGCCTCGCGCCCGAAGCCGCCGCAGCCGCCGGATCCGCCGCTCCCAGCTTCGCCCCCGAGGCGACGACCCCGGCGACCCCGTGCCCGCAGACCAGCATCTGGAGGCTCTACGAGTTCGACGGCAAGTCGCTCATCCCCGAACCCGCGGGGTCTATGTGTAACAATCAACCCAGCCTGCTGCTCTTGCCGACCGGCGAGGTAATGCTGAACCTCAACTTCATCTACAAGTCCACGGGCACGTTTTTGAACGTGTGGAGGCCGACGATCACGAGCTTCCTCTACTCGAACAACGTCAATCCAGGCGGGACGTACCAGATCTTCGGCAGGCAGTTCAATGGCCTCTCGCAGGCGAATGCGTTCGGCGACGAATTCCAGGTCGCCACCAACTTTCCGCTGGTGCGCATCACCAACAACGCGACCGGCGACGTGAGCTACGCGACCACGCACGACTTCAGCACGATGGGCGTGGCGACCGGCGCCGCCATCGTTTCAACCTGGTTCGACGTGCCCACAGATCTCGAGACGGGCGAGAGCAAGCTCGAGGTGGTCGCCAACGGCATCCCTTCCCTGCCGCTGCCCATCACTGTAGTGCCAGGGGGGGCGTTAAGTAGCGTTAAGTAAGGACTGAGCTTCGCGGCGCGGTCCGTCCGGGTAGCAAGGGGTTGGGCAGCGCGGCGGTCTGGGGCCGCGCTGATCCGGGACTTCCTAAACGAGCGCGACGGAGTGACGGCGACGGGGATTCCGCCACGTGTGCGAGAGCCCGTCGCCGATAAACCTCGCCGTCATCTTGATCGCCCATCCTTCCCTAACCAGCATGTCCAGCGGGGCCGGAACGAGCGGCTCGACGGCGCCGGATCGGGCTCGGCCTGAGCCACTGCCGGTCAATTTAACCAGGGGCGGTGCTCGAGGCTACGTTCAGGAAAGGCGCCTTCGAATTCAGTCCGCTTCGGATTCGGGCTCCGCTTTAGCTTCACGTCGCGGTCGGGGGCTCTTATGAGATCTTCGGCACGCAGCTCAATGGCCTGTCGCAGGCGAACGCATTCGGCGACGAATTCCAGGTCTCCACCAACTATCCGTTGGTGCGCATCACCAATTCAACGACCGGACACGTGACCTACGCGACAACGCACGACTTCAGCTCGATGGGCGTGGCGACCGGCGCGCGGATCGTTTCGACCAAATTCGACGTGCCGAAGACGAACGAGCGAGGCAATAGCACGCTCGAGGTGGTCGCCAACGGCATCCCCTCCCAGCCGTGGTACATCACTGTCGGCACGGAAGAAGCAAACGCGAATTGAGCGATCGAGGGCGGCCCCGTTCACAGTTCACGGCCGCCCTCAATCCATCTTCGCCGCCTTGAGGATGTTGACCATCGTCGCGTGGGCAGGCCGCTGACCGAGATTGCGGATGCGGTGCGGCCTGTCGCAGCGATAGCGAAGGGTTTCGCCCGCGCCGACGATCTCGATCGCGCCGCCAACGTCCACTTCGAGTTCGCCCTCGAGCGCCGAGAGACATTCGATCGAACCGCGCGCGTGCGCGGCGGATTCGAGTACCCCGCCGGGATCGGCCTGGAAATCGTACCATTGCAGCCAGTCGACGGTTTTCAGCCAGCCGATGACCGCAAGACGGCACAGGCCGTCGTCGGACACGAAGATCGGCGTTGTTCCCGGGCGCAGGTGTTCGATGAACGGGCCGTCCTCGCCGCCCTGCAACATCGACACGATCGAAACGTCGAGCGCATGCGCGAGTCGCCAAATGGTCGCGAGCGTCGGGTTGGTTTCGTTGCGCTCGATCTGCGAGATGATCGATTTGGCGACCCCGGACCCGGTCGAAAGATCCGCCAGGGAGAGGCCGTAACTCTTCCGTAGCCGCTGGACCGCAACCCCAAGCTGGTTCGACAGCGAGGCCGCGCCCGCCTCGAGCACTTTCGCCCTGTCCTTGCCTTCAACGCCCATCTGCAACGCCCAATTCTTTCGGGCGCGAGTGTAGTCGAATCCGTCCGGAATATCGAACGAAACCGTTCGTATTTTCAGACTTCTCTCGTCTCGGAAGCAAAACGAATCCTGATTACGCGCTTGCGTCAGCTTCAGACGTTCAGTAGAACGGAACATGAACATGTTGTTTTCGCAGGGGTTCTCTGATGGCGCGCAATCAGGTTCAGTTTCAGAAAGGCCTCAGCGAGGCTCGTTTCGCGGAGATTTACGGAACCGAAGAGCAATGTCATGCGGCGCTCGTCAAATGGCGGTGGCCGAACGGGTTCGAATGTCCCGGGTGCAAGGGCGCTGATCACTGCGTCGTCACGCGCGGCGCGCGGCGTTTATTCCAGTGTAACGCGTGTCGCAAGCAGACCTCTGTCAAAGCGGGAACGATCTTCGCTTCGAGCAAGCTGCCGCTGCGCATCTGGTTCAAGACGATCTACCTGGTCACGCAATCAAAGAAGGGCATTTCCAGTATCGAACTCGGTCGACGCCTTGGCGTCACCCAGACGGCTGCTTGGATGATGAAGCACAAGCTCGCTCAAGTCATGTTGGAGCGTAACGCGAGCAAACGCTTGAAAGGCAACGTCCAGATGGACGACGCCTATATCGGCGGCGCCCGGTCCGGCCGCCGCGGGCGCGGCGCAACAGGCAAGACGCCGTTCGTCGCTGCGGTCGCGACAACCGACGACGGCAAGCCAGATCAAATCATCCTTCGGCCTGTCAAAGCCTTCAGCAGCTTTGCGATCCGAAAACTCGCAAGCACCGCGCTCAGGCCCGGCGCCAATATCGTCTCCGACGGCCTGGCGTGCTTCGCCGCCGTCACCCAAGCCGGATGCCTGCACACCTCAATAAAGACCGGAAGCGGCAAGCAAGCGGTTCGCACCCCTGCTTTCAAATGGGTCAATACCGCATTGGGCAATATCAAAGCCGCCCTCGTCGGGACCTACCGAGCCGTAGGAGAAAAACACGTCCCTCGATATCTCGCGGAGTTCGAATATCAATTCAATCGCCGATACGAGCTCGAAACCATGACCCCCCGCCTCGCATTCGTTGCGCTGAGGACCCTCCCGATGCCTTACCGCTTGCTAAAACTGGCTGACGTTGCCGCGTAATCAGGAAACGAATTCTACGCCCCTGATGCTCCCGCCACAGCATCGCCACGTCCCTTGAACGTCGCGCCGATCTTGAGGCTGATCCCCTTGAGAATGGCGTCCGCTTAGAGTGAGGCGGGCCGCCGGGCGAACGGCGTCAACAATATCGAGACCGTCAGCTCGTTTCCCGAAGAAAGTTGGCGCTCGCCGATTTTAATATAGGCAAATTCGCGGCGCGCCGCTAAAATGCCAGTCGCGACTGCAAGTCGCAGCGGATGAAATACAACCCGTCCGAAGCTTCAGGACGCGAGAGCGTTGGCGGCCGGAACGTTGGATCTTCAGTCCGCTCAAAAACAATTTCGCTGAGGAAACGCGAGGGGATTCCTGGGATCTTTCGCAGCCGGACATCGAAAATCTCGCGGCCCACGACGCCGCAAAGATTCGGGCGCAATGAGCCCGCGCCGCATAGGCGCATGGGGTTCCGCCTGGGCAGCCGCTTCAGGCCTGAATTAAGGATGATTTGGGGAAATGTTTCACCAGTTGCTGACACCCGTCGCAGGCAGCCTGCCGCTTTCGTTCCTCGTCGCGGCGCTGCCGGTCGCGGTTGTGCTCGTGCTGCTCGGCGTCGTGAGGCGCCCCGCCTGGCAGGCCTCGCTCGCCGGGCTTGTCGTTGCGCTTATCATCGCGATCGCGGTTTGGGACTTTCCAACCCATCTCGCAATCAACTCCGTCCTCAACGGCGTCGTGTTTGCGCTCTGGCCGGTGATGTGGATCGTCGTCAACGCGCTCCTGCTCTACAACGTCGCCGTCGAGTCCGGGCGGTTCGACGCCTTTCGCGCCTGGGTCTTGAACCATCTGCCCAACGACCGCCGTGTGGTCCTGGTCGTCATCGGCTTCTGCTTCGGCGCGCTCCTCGAAGGCATCGCCGGCTTCGGCACGCCGATCGCGATCACGGCGTCGCTCTTGATTCTCGTAGGCTTCCCCGCGCTAGAAGCGATCGTATTCGTGCTGATGTTCAATACGGCGCCGGTCGCGTTCGGGGCGCTCGGCGTGCCGGTGACGGTGCTCGGGGCCGTGACCTCGCTGCCCTCCAACGTTCTCGGCGCAATGATCGGGCGGCAATTGCCCTTCATCGCCCTCCTCCTGCCGTTCTATGTGATGACGCTCTACGGCGGCCTGCGCTCGCTCGCCGCGCTCTGGCCGGTCTTGTTGGTCGCCGGCGGTTCCTTCGCGCTCGCCCAGTTCGTCACCTCGAACTTCATCGACTATACGCTGACGGACGTCCTGTCCTCGCTCGGTTCGCTGATCGTGACGCTGCTCTTCCTGCAGGTCTGGAAACCGGCGCGTGACCCGGAATTCGAAGTGCGCACAAAGGCCGATCCGGCCCACCGCGTGCACTCCGAAGTCGCGGCCTGGCAGGGCTGGCTGCCTTGGCTCATCGTGACGGCGGTCGTCATTCTCTGGACGTCGCTCAAGATCTTCGCGTTCGGTCAGCAGTCGATCGCCTGGCCAGGCCTCGACAAGGCGATCTCGATCACGCTTTACCACGACAAACCCTATGCCGCGGTCTGGGTTTTCCAGCCTTTGGCCACGGGAACGGCCATTCTTCTGGCCGCGATCATCACCGCCTTTGTCGTGCGGATGAACCCCCCGGCGTTTCTGACCTGCATCGGCCACACGATCCGGCAAGCCTGGCTCGCCATAGTGACGGTGTGCTTTATCATCAGCCTCGCCTATGTCATGAACTATTCCGGCATGGCCTACACGCTTGGCCTCGGCGCGTCCTCAGTCGGACATCTGTTCGTCTTTCTGTCGCCATTCCTTGGCTGGATCGCGGTGTTCCTGTCCGGGAGCGACACGTCCGGCAATGCGCTGTTCGGCAACCTTCAAGTCGTGGCGGCGAAGCAGCTCGATCTCAACCCCGTTCTGTTCGCGGCGGCCAACTCGTCGGGCGGCGTGATGGGCAAGATGATCTCGCCGCAGAATATCGCGACCGGCGTCGCGGTCACGGATCTGCGCGGGCGCGAGGGCGTCGTGTTCGCGCGAACCTTCTGGCACAGCATCATCCTGACGCTCGCGCTCGGCGTCCTGGTCGCACTGCAGCAGTTCGTGTTTCCGGCAATGATCCCGCACTGAGCGCCAAAGCGCATGCGGGCAACGCTCTGCGATCGAACCGTCCAATCAACGCCGCCCGCTTCGAAGCAGGCGGCGTCCTCTCACATGACCGCGGACAGGTAGCTCGTCACTTCCATGCCCACGCAGACTTCGCGAATTTCAGGAGTGGACCATGTCATGATCTCGTTCCTTCATTTCTGGTGCGGCATCGCCGTCAGGCTGCCCGCTCCCGCCAAGCCGCCGGAGGAGCAGCGTACCAAAATATCATGGCCCGCGAAAAAGCGTCAATTAAACTTCCCGGACAGAACCGCCACAGAGGACCGCCAGCGCGGTGATTGCGGCGCTCAAAACGCGCCCGGAAACGCGCCGCCGTCGATCAGGATGTTCTGGCCGGAAATGAAGCCCGCCTTCGCACTCGCCAGGAAGGCGCAAAGCGCCCCCAGTTCGGCCGGGTCGCCGAAGCGGTGAGCCGGATTTCGCGCCGCGGCGTCCTCACGCGCGGTCTCGATCGGAACGCCGCGCTGCGCCGCCGCGCGCTCCAGCCCCGAGCGCAGGCGATCGGTGTCGAAGCTGCCGGGCTGGATCGAATTGATCGTCACGTTGTCGCGAACATGCGCGCGCGCCGCCGCCGCGAGGAACGCCGTCAGCCCCGCCCGCGCGCCCGACGAAACGTCGAGCCCGGCGATCGGCGCCCGGACGGAGCCCGAGGTGATGTTGATGATTCGCCCGAACTTCCGGCCCACCATGCCAGGCAGCAGCGCCTGAACGAGCGCGATCGGCGTCAGCATGTTCGATTCGATTCCCTTGAGGATGTCCTCGCGGGTCAACGTGGCGAAGCCTTTGAATGGCGGGCCGCCGTTGTTATTGACCAGAATATCGGCCTCGGGGCAGGTGGCGATCAGCGCCGCGCGCGTTTGGGCGTCGTCGAGATCGCCGGGGACTTCGTGAACCGCGACGCCGGTCGCCGCACGCAATTCCTTCGCCGTGGCCGCGACTTCATCCTTGTTGCGGCCGTTGACGACGAGATCGCAGCCCGCCTCGGCGAGGCTTTGCGCGCAGGCGCGTCCCAGACCCTTGCTCGAGGCGCACACGATCGCCTTGCGGCCGGCAATTCCGAGGTCCAATTCCCACCTCCCGTTGTCTCGACAGGACTCAGGCGGCGACTTATAACGGCAAACGTCTCAGTGCGTCATCGAAGCGACACGAGAATCTGCGCAGAGACTGGACGTTTAACTTTTGAACGCAAGGGGCTGGCGTGTCCAAACAACTTGGGACCCATCGCTACCGCACGCTGTTCCTCTCGGATCTTCATCTGGGGACGCGCGGTTGCCAAGCCTATCTCATTCTCGACATGCTCCGGCACGTCGAGGCGGACACGATCTACCTCGTCGGCGACATCATCGACGGCTGGCGCCTGAGCAACGGCTGGTATTGGCCCCAGGCACACAACGACGTGGTGCAGAAACTCCTGCGCAAGGTTCGGCGCGGGGCGCGGATGGTGTTCGTTCCCGGCAACCACGACGAGTTCGCGCGGCAGTTCTTCGGCCTGTCATTCGGCGGCATCGAGATCAAGCGCCAGGCGATCCACATCGCCGCCGACGGCAAGCGCTACCTCATCATCCACGGCGACGAGTTCGATGTCGTAGTCCGGCATTCGAAATGGCTCGCCTATTTCGGCGACTGGGCCTACACGACGGCGCTGTTCGTTAACACGCATTTCAACGCCGCCCGCCGCGCGCTCGGCCTGCCCTACTGGTCGTTCTCGGCCTGGGCGAAGCTCAAGGTCAAGAACGCGGTCAATTTCATCGGTTCGTTCGAGAAGGAGCTCGCCGGCGAAGCGAAGCGCCGGGGCGTCGACGGGGTCGTCTGCGGGCATATCCATCATCCGATCATCCGCGAGATGGACGGCGTGACCTACGTCAACACCGGCGACTTCGTCGAATCCTGCTCGCTCGTGGTCGAGCATCAGGACGGCCAGCTTGAGGTGCTGCGGTGGCCGAGGGCGCTGGTCGTTCCTGCGCCGGCCGAGGTTGAGCCGCACGTCGAGGATGACCGGGAAGAGGCCCGAGCGGAAGCGGCCTGATGCGCATTCTCATTGCGACCGACGCCTGGCGGCCGCAAGTCAACGGCGTGGTGTCGACCCTCGAGCGGATGACGCAAGCGGCGAGCGAATTCGGCGCGAAATTCGATTTCCTGACCCCACAAGGCATGTGGACCGCGCCACTGCCAACCTATCCGGACATCAAGGTCGCCCTCGTGTCGCCGCGCGGCGTCAGCCGGCGCATCGAGGACATCGAGCCTGACCACATCCATATTGCGACGGAAGGACCGATCGGCTGGTGGACGCGCCACTATTGCCTGAAGAACAAGCGGCTCTTCACCACGAGTTACCACACACGTTTCCCGGAATATATCCGGGCGCGGACAGGGGTGCCAGAGCGGCTGACCTATGCGGGCCTGCGCTACTTCCATGCGCCCTCGGCCGCGGTCATGGCCCCAACGGCGACGATCGCCGCGGATCTCACCCGCCGCGGCTTCGAGCGGGTGCGGCTCTGGTCGCGCGGCGTCAACCACACGCTGTTCCGGCCACGTGCTCAAGCCGTTCTCGATCTGCCGCGACCGATCTTCCTTTCGGTCGGACGGGTCGCGGTCGAAAAGAATCTCGAGGCCCTGTTGGAGCTCGATCTGCCGGGCTCGATCGTCATCGTCGGCGACGGCCCCGCGCGCGCGGCGCTCGAGCGTCGCTATCAACGGGCGCATTTCATCGGCGCGCGGCACGGCGAAGCGCTGGCGGACGTCTATGCAAGCGCGGACGTGTTCGTCTTCCCGTCCCGCACCGATACGTTCGGCATCGTCCTGATCGAAGCAATGGCCAGCGGCCTGCCGGTCGCGGCTTTCCCTGTTCCGGGCCCGATCGACGTCGTCGGGCCCGAGGCCGGCGTCCTCGACGAGGACCTTCGCGCCGCGTGCCTCAAAGCTTTAGTGATCCCGCGCGAGGCGGCGCGCGAATATTCCATGCGCTTCACCTGGAAGGAAAGCGCGCGGCAGTTCCTCGAGAACATCGAGGGCTGCCGGCCGAGGCGTCGCGGGCGCCTAACGAAACAGCTTGAGCTTGTCGGCGACGCTTAGCGCGTCCACGGAGGCGAAGGCCCTGAGGCGCCACTCTGGGTCGCCCGCGACAGGCGGGAGCCCAGCGGGTTCGGCGCGATGAAATGGCGCGTCCGCCTTGTGCGCGTTCAGGTGGTCGACCAACGCGGCGAGCAGGGAAATGACCCGCTGGATGTGATGACGCGTCTGATCGTCTCCCGCCTGAAGTGACGCGGCCCGCCTTTCAAGACGTTCAATCGCGCTCTGGAGGCTTGCGGTTTCCGAGGCGCGCACCCTGCGCGCGAATTCGTCGAGGAACCAGCGGCCGCGCTCCGTTTCGCGGACTGCCGCTTCGATGCGATCGAATTCGCCTTCTTCGATCCCCTGCGGCGGAAAGGTCACGACCCACAAGCCTCTTGCGGTCCATTTGCCCAAGGTGAAGCATGATCCCGCGGCAGAACATGCAGGTGGGCCCTGTATGTGCGAGACGACCGCATTGTGGCAAGGCGTTCTGTTGAAAGGAAATCAATGTTCAACCGCATTTTTTTCCTGCTCGCCTGTCTGGCCCCGTCGGTAGCGCTGGCGCAGCCAGCGCTGCAACATGGCTTCACCGAGCCGCCATATGGAAATGATGGAAACCGCGCCGGGACCCCGTCCCCGCCCGCAACGTCGGCGGGCCGAAAGAGCCCGGCGAGAGCGCCTTCGCCGCCATTCAGGAGGTCGTCGCGATCCTCATGGCGGACCCGAAAACGGACTGGTCGAAGGTCGACATCGACGCCCTTAGACGACATCTCGTCGACATGAACAACGTGACGCTCTTCGCCAACGTCGCGAGCACGCCAATCGACGGCGGCATGCGGTTCGACGTGACGGGCGAAGTCGGCGTCAGGGACTCGATCCGGCGGATGGTCTCAGCCCACGCGGCGACGATGAACAGCAGGGACGGATGGACGTTCGAGGCCGAGGACATCGAGGGCGGCGCGTCGCTCGCCGTCCGCCGCCCTCAGCCGGCCGCGCCCAAGATTACGCCCACGGCGGCGGTGAGGATCACCACGACCAGCGGGGGCGCGCGCCAGACCACGAGCGCCGCGAACCCTGCGGCTGCGATCGCAAAGTCCGCCGGATTTAAGACCGCGCTCGTCCACACCGGATTGTAGAGCGCGGACCCCAGCAGGCCAACGACTGCGGCGTTGACGCCCGCCATCGCGGCGCGCGCGCCTGGCCGGGCGCGCAGGCCGTCCCAGAACGGCAAGGCGCCCATGAGGACGAGAAGGCCCGGCGCGAAGAGCGCGATAAGCGCGAGCGCCGCTCCAGACACGCCGCCGGGTGGCGCGCTCGTGGCCGCGCCGAGAAAGGCCGCGAACGTGAAGAGCGGCCCAGGCATCGCCTGCGCCGCCCCGTAGCCCGCGAGAAACGCGTTCTGGGAGACAAAGCCCGGCGCGACGACCGCGCCCTGCAGCAGCGGCAGCACCACATGGCCGCCGCCGAACACGAGCGCGCCCGAGCGATAGATCGCGGCCAGAAAAGCGAGCGCGCTCTCGCGCGCCGGGAGCATGGAGAGGGCCATGAGCGCGAAAAAGACCGTCAGGAATGCGAGACCGACTTTCCGCGAGATCACGGCTGGAGCGGCGTCCCCCGCCGACCCGTTGAGGGACTGGCTTCGGCAAAGGACGAGTCCGGCGAGCGCTCCCGCGACGATGGCGCCGATCTGGCTCAGGCTTCCCGGCGCGAACGCCATAAGCGCGAGAGCGAAGATCGCGATCGCGGCGCGCGGCTTGTCGGGCGCGAGCGTGCGCGCCATGCCGAGCACCGCCTGGGCGACCACGGCGACCGCGACCAGCTTCAGCCCGTGCAGCAGGCTCTCGCCCACGGGTCCTTGAAGCGCGCCCGCGCCATAGGCGACGAGGGTCATGGCGATCGCGGACGGCAGAGTGAAGCCAGCCCAGGCCGCGAGCGCGCCTGGATAACCGGCGCGCATGAGCCCGATTGCAAATCCAACTTGGCTGCTCGCCGGGCCCGGCAGGAACTGGCACAGCGCAAGCCGGTCGGCGAATGTGCGCTCGTCAAGCCAGCCGCGCCGCGCCACGAACTCGTTGCGGAAATAGCCGAGATGCGCGATCGGCCCGCCGAAGCTGGTCAGGCCGAGGCGCAGAAAGACGCGCAGGACTTCGAGCGGCGATCCGGCGGCCGTTTGCGCAAGGTCCGCTGGCGGCGCCGTCACGACGCCGCAGCACTCGTCATCGCGAAGCGCTGCGGCGAGAATCGCGTTCGGCGTTCGAACGGACTGCTTGGCCCACGCTCGCAATGACGGCGCGAGGCTGTCACGCCGCAGCCGTGAGCCGCTGCTCGACCATCGTCCGCAGCGCCGAAAGGTCGTGGTAGAAGAGGCGGATGCCGTCGGATAGCTTCTCCGTCGCCATCTGATCCTCGTTGAGCATCCAGCGGAAGCGCTTCTCGTCCATCATGACGCGCGGAGGAGCGAGGCCCGGATGTTCGGGATCGAGGCGCCGGGGCAACGGCCCCTCTTCCTTGGATAGCGTCTCCAGAAGATGCGGCGAAATCGTCAGCCGGTCGCAGCCGGCGAGCGCCTCGATCTCGGCCGTGTTGCGGAACGATGCGCCCATCACCACGGTCTTGATCCCGTACGACTTGAAATAGGCGTAGATCGCCCGCACCGACTGCACGCCGGGATCGGAGTCGCCGTCGTAGGGCCCGCCGCCCGCCTTCACGTGCCAGTCGAAGATGCGTCCCACGAAGGGCGAGATGAGAAACGCCTTCGCGTCCGACGCCGCGATCGCCTGGGCGAGCGAAAAGATCAGCGTCATGTTGCAGTCGATGCCTTCGTCCTGAAGGCGCCGCACGGCCTGGAAGCCCTCCCAGGTCGAAGCCACCTTGATGAGAATGCGGTCGCGGTGGATCCCGCGCTCCTCGTAAAGCCCAATGAGCCTCTTCGCTTTGGCGACCGTTCCTTCGGTGTCGAACGACAGGTCGGCGTCGACCTCTGTCGACACGCGGCCGGGAACGATCCTGGTCAGTTCGGCGCCGAAGTTGATGGCGACGCGATCGGTGACGTCCCCGACGACCGCGCCCTGCCGGCGTCCCCAAAGGATGGCCTCTTCGACCAGCCTCGCATAGGCCGGCATCTCGGAAGCCTTGAGGATGAGGGAAGGATTGGTGGTCGCGTCGGTCGGGCGGAAGGCGCGGATGGACTCCATGTCGCCAGTGTCGGCGACGACGGTCGTCATGGCGCGCAACTGTTCAAGCTTGTTGGGCATGGGCGGCAACCTCCTCGTGCAGGGCGGCAGGGCTTGAATGTCGCCCCTGCCGCCGCCCTTTTCAAGCACCCTACTGGGGCGGGCTTCGGATCTGCAGGCGCAGGTGTTGCCGCCCCGGGCAGCGAGGCCGACGCTGCCGGCGGGCGCGGCCGCGGCGCCGCGGCCGGCTCCTCGCCGTTCACAACTAGCGATCGAATTCAACCGATCACAAATCTAGTTCACCGCCCGAGGCCAATCTCAAACTTTCTCGTTGGCGCACCTTGGGCTATTTCTGTCGGCGGGCGCCACCGCGGACAGACGCGATCCTCGAAGGGTTTGCGTCGCGCAATTATGCATTCTCCCAAAGTTTCGTTGGGTTTTTGGAGCTCAACTTGGGCATCGACGCCTCGCTTACGTTGAGGACGGCGCGTCCTGGGCCGATGACAGCGCAGTTCTCTTCAGAATGTCGACAGCGCAGCCACTCAACGGTTGCAGACTTCCTCTGATCTGCTATTGTGTACATCGTGCACCTCCTCGCGGCCGGGGCGACGCAGAATTTTGAATTGGAAAGGGGAGAGCTATGAGCATTCAATTGTCTGCAACGATGAGATCGGCAGTTCTGGCAAGCTTTATCGGAATCAATGCGATATCGGGGGCAGCCGCAGCCGAGATCCTTGTAACTTCTCCGACGGGTTATACTTGGCCGAAGATCGATCTTTCGGCTTTTGCCAACGGCAACTACAATTTTACGAACGGCCCAGTCTCCTTGCCAGGCGGCATAACCTTCACGGCGAGCCCGGGACCCGGCGGCAGCGGCAACCCAAATGGTAATTCGGGAATGGGCTCGGTGATCGGACAGGGCGATTACGGCCTCAATGGTAACGGCACCTTCGGGGGCAACGCGACCTACATCGGCGTCGATTCAGGCGGCGGTTACGACACTTTGACCTTCTCGACCCCGGTTTCCACCTTCGGCGCCTATTGGAACTATGCCGTTCCGCTTGGCGAACAAGCCTGGTGGACCGACCCGACGATATCGACCTTCACTGCCGGGGGAACTCTCATCGCAAGCTTCGATTTGGCGACCCTTGCGCCGATATCGACCCCGGGCGCGTTCAATGCGTTCGAGTTTCGTGGGATAGTGGATTCGATGGCGCAGATCGGGTACGTCGAGTTCGGCGGCTCCTATCTTCTTCTGGCCGGGACGCCCAACGGCAGCGTCGGCGGTATTCCGGAGCCCTCAACATGGGCGATGTTGATGATCGGCTTCGCCGGGCTCGGCCTTGCCGGCTATCGCGCGTCGCGCAGAGGCGTGGCGGCGATCGCGTAAGTCGACAAATCTCATGACCACCGGAGGCCGCTTTTGCGCGGCCTCTTTTCTTTGGGGTCCAGAGGAACGGGCGCCCGGCTCGACTCCCCACTGCTTTCGCCACAAAGAACGCGCGTCAGGCAAGCGCACGCGCGCGACCAGCATCGACAGCCGAAGGAACTTCGCCCGGCGACGCCGGTTCTCACTCCGGCAACAGTGAGACAGGTAGAGGCGATGGCCAAGGCGAGTCGCAAGAAAATGGGACCGGGCGCGCACGGCAAGCACGCGGGGACGGGCGCCATGACCGATGTCGAGGCCGAGAAGATCCCGGATGCCGGCGTGCTCTCGAACCGCGACAAGAGCCAGCATGACAAGGCTCGCGGGCTGGACGAAAAAGGGACCGAGAGCGAGGAACTGCGCGATCACGCCGGAAACCGCCTGGACGACGGCAAGGTGTGACCGCGGGCGCGAACCTCGCCGATCCGCCTACCCTCGCCGCGTCGCCGCGCGGAACAGGAAGCGGGCGAGCGCAATCAGCGGAAACGCGAGTCCAATGCGGCTCGCAAGCGCCCAGCCGCCATGCGCGTAGGCCCAGGCGCCGATAGCGGAGCCCAGCGCGCCGGCAGTGAAGAAGGTCGCCATATAAACGCCATTGAGCCGCCCGCGCGCTTCGGGCGCGAGCGAAAAGATCGCCCGAAAGCCGAGGACGACATTGCCCTGCACGCCGAAATCGACGGAGACCGCGCCCACAACGAGCAGGGCGAGCGCGAGCGTCGAGCCCTGCCGCGTCGCCATCGTGCCGATGAATCCGGCGGCGACCAGGAGGATCGAGGCGCAGGTTGCGGGGCCGGTCAGGCCGCGGTCGGCAAGGCGCCCGGCGATCGGGGTCGCAATCGCGCCCGAGACGCCTGCGAGCGCGAACAGGGCGACGCCCCTCTGGGTCAGGCGATAGTCCGGCCCCGTCAGGAGGAGCGGCGTCGTCGTCCAGAAGAGGCTGAAGGCGAAAAAAAGACACGCCTGATAGAAGGCGCGCAATCTCAGGATCGGCGTCGTCGCCGCGAGCCGCGCCATCGAGCCGAGAAGCGCGCCATAGCTCATGCGAACCTGCGGCGCGCGGACCGGCAGCGCCCGCGAAAGCAGAAACCCGAGCGCGGCCATCGCCGCAGTCGACGCCGCGAAGACCACGCGCCACGAACTCTCCGAGGCGATGAAACTCGAGACCGGCCGCGCCGCCATGATGCCGATCATGAGGCCGCTCGTCACTGCGCCGAGCACCCGCCCCCGCGTGGCTTCGGGCGCGAGATGGGCTGCGAGCGGAACAAGGATCTGCACCGCGACCGAGCCCAGTCCGATCGCGCCCGCCGAAGCGAGGAACGTCGCAGCCCTGCCCGCGACGGCCGCGCCCGCAAGCGCGACCGCGCAGAGCGCGACGCAAACGAGGACGAGACGGCGGTTCTCGATAAGATCGGCAAGCGGCACGACAAAGACGAGCCCCGCGCCATAGCCGATCTGCGACATGGTGACGATGAGCCCGGCCGCTTGAGGCGCAAGGCCGAGCGCTTCCGCGATCGGACCGATCAGCGGTTGCGCGTAATACATGTTGGCGACAATGAGCCCGCAGGCCGCAGCGAGGAGCAGCGTCGTCGCGCGCGATATCTTGGGTTCGCGCGCGAGCGGCGGTCGTCGCGTCAATCGATCCACCAGTAGCGCCCCTTATCGAAACAAAGCGCGCGACCCTGCACGATCGGCGCGTCGGCGGCGATCTCCCCCGGCACGCCCGCAAGAATGGTCATAAGCGCCCGCGCGACGCCGCCGTGCGAGACGATGAACGCGTCGGTCGGCAGTCGAGTAAGCCAGCCGCGAACCCGCTCGGCCAGCATTGCGTAGCTTTCGCCGCCGGGCGGCGCGAAATTCCACTTGTCGGCGCGCCGGGCCTTGAACCCCTTAAGGTCGCGCGCTCTCACCTCGGCCCAGGTCAAGCCCTCCCAAGCGCCGAAACTGAGCTCCATCAGCGCGGGATCGAGACGGTAGCGTTTCGGCTCGAGGCCCATGGCGGCGCGCGCAAGCTCCATCGTCTCGGCAGCTCGCACGAGCGGGGAAGCGACGAAGGCGTCGCTCGCCTCGAGCCGGTCGATCTCGGCGCCGAAGTGAGCGCGCAAGACGCGCCCGACTGCGCTCGCCTGTTCGCGCCCGCGCGGGCTCAGCGGGATGTCGCGCTGGCCCTGCAAGCGGTTCGCGGCATTGTATGGCGTCTCGCCGTGACGCACGGAAATGAGGCGATGGGGAAACACGCGCGAGAATGCCTCCGTTCGGGGGAAGGAGGGCGCTCTCACGCCAGCGAGAGGCAAGTCAAGCGTCGAGCGGTCTCATGCCCCATTTTTCCGCGAGCTTGAGACATTCGGCGATGGGCGAGACCCCCGCGGTTGTCGAAACCGCGCGCATGGATGCCGCAGCCGATGCGTGTGCGAGCCGCAGGGCGTCCGCGACCGGCCAGTTCTCGTGCAGGGCGTAGAGCATGCCGGCGGCGAAAGCGTCGCCCGCGCCGTTCGCGCCCGCGACCGCGTCCGCGGGCATGGCGACCGACCCCATCGCGACGCGCGTCCCGTCGCGCCCGCCTGCGACCGCGCCTTGCGGGAAATGCGCGACGACCCAACGCATCGCGCCCAGCGCAAGCACATCGTCGACCGCGCGCTCAATGGCGCCGACATGCGCCGTCCCGTCCGTGCGGCGGGTTTCGCGCCCGGCGAGGGCGCCGATCTCGAAATCGTTGACGATCAGCGTATCGAGATGCGGCAGGCACGGGCGGCCGAGTTCAGCGAGCCGCTCGGCGCTGGTCGTCATCATCTCGAGGTTCATCTCGAGCCCGGCCGCGCGCGCTTTGCGCAAGACCGCGACCCAACCGTTCGCGTGCTCGCCCCACCGCCGGTCCATCGCCTTGTGCGCGCCCGGCAGCCCGAGATGCAGGATGCGCGCGCTTATCGAAGAGAAGTCGAAATGGTCAGGCGTCATCTCGGCCGCGACGCCCTGGTGGAAGAAATGCGTGCGCCGTCCGCTCTCGCGCACGTTGAAGGCGTCGACGCTCATCGTCGCCCTGCCCGGCAGCGCCTTGACCGCCTCGCGCCTGACCCCGTGCGCGTCGCACTGGCCGATAAGGAACCTGCCGAGATCGTCGTCGCCGACGACGCCCATCGCTTCGACCGGAAAGGCCGGGTCGAGCCGCCTCAGGTCGATCGACATGTTGAAGCCCGACCCGCCGCCCTGACGATCGACTTCGAGAACTTCGTTCGTCGTGTCCTCGCGCGGCCAGCGCGCGATCGACTTGTTGAAATCGACGCACAGCGTTCCGGCCGACAACACCCCGCGCCGCGCGCTCATCTTTAGGCCTGTTTCAGGACCAATTCGGTGATTGCGCTGTCGTCGGCAAAATCACGGATCGGCGCAATGCCCTTCTTGCGCAGGGCCTCGTGGTAGTCCTCGACGGCCTCGAGCGGGGTCAGGGCGCCGTCGGAGACCGCCCGCATCAGGCGCACCACGTCGAGCGGCGATTCGGCGCGATTGATCTTGCGTCCGAACAAGGCGACGCGCGCGCCGTATTTCTGCGCCTGACAGATGAGCTCGAAACAGTCGCGCGTCGTGCCCGCGCCGCCGCCAAGCACGCCCACAACAAGGCCCGGATCGAAAGTCGCGAGCTCTTCGAGCGCCTTCGGCCCGTTGTAGACGATCTTGAGAAAGCGCGGACGCTCGGCCTCCGTCAGGCCCGCGAGGCAGCGCACGATCGAATCGTTGACGAACTCCGCCATCTCGGCGTCGGCGAGGCCGCACTCGACGTTCGGGTTGAACACTTCGAGGAAATAGGACATCCCGTGCGCCGCCGCATCGGCGCGGAACTCGCGGAACGCTTCGAGGGAAGCGATGTCGGCGTCGACGTCGTTGGTGAAGGTGATCGAGTAGAGGCCGAGGTCGGTCAGCGGCCGCACATGGGCGAGGGAGGCGCTGCGAAACGGCCGCGAGGCCTTAAGATGATGGCGCGCGCCGCGATGGCGCCAGATGTCGGTCGTGTCGTTGGCGCGGATCGCAGGCTTGACGTTCGATCCCGCGAAGGCGTTGCGCTTGGCGAGCCGCTCCAGGTTGCTGACCGAGGTCAGCATGATGTCGACGACGTTCTGGCGCACGATCGCCTCGATCAATTCGAGGAACTCCTCAAGCGTGCGCAGGCGCGGCGCCGACCCGTCCTTCTGGCGCACGTGGCCGACCGCGTGCAGGCCGGGCCCCATGTCGGGGTCCTTCGCGTCGGCGATGATGAAATCCGTGCGCTTGTAGCCGCCCGCGCGAATGCGCGCGAGTTTGTCGTCGAGCCGGTACATGGGATGTCTCCGCGACGCTCGGGGCCGACTATAAACCGGGCCCGCAGCGAGGCAACCGGAAGGCGAACGCTTCTCGAACTGGCGCGCCGGCCCGCGAGCCGTTAGTTTGCGAGTCCGTGCGGCGCGTATCGCCGCAAATCCTTCCTGGACCGGGGCAATCCATGTCGCAACGTCTTCGCATTCTCGTCATCGGCGCGAGCGGCGTGCTCGGCAAGGCGATCGTGGCGGAGCTTTCGCCACGACACGAGATCATCCCCGCCGGATCGAAGTCGGGCGACATCCGCATCGACATCGCCGACCCCGCAAGCATCGTTGCAGGCCTGAAGGCCGCGGGCAGGCTCGACGCGGTCGCCTGCGCGGCCGGCGTGTTCAATTTCCTTCCGCTTTCGGAATTCAAGCCGGCTCCGATCGCGGAATCGTCCTATGGGCTCGGCCTCGCCCACAAACTGATGGGGCAGGTCAATCTGGCGCTCGCCGCGCGCGACCATCTCAACGACGGCGGGTCGATCACCCTCATCACCGGGGTGCTCTCGGATGCGCCAATCGCCGGCGGTTCGTCCGGCAGCATGGTCGGCGGCGCGCTCGAGGGGTTCGTCATGGCGGCGGCGATCGAAATGCCGCGCGGCATTCGCATCAACGTTGTAAGCCCCGGGATGTTCGAGGAGTCGATTGACGAATACGGGCCGTTCTTCCGCGGCTTCGATCCCGTGCCGGTCGCCCGCGCCGCGCGCGCCTTCAGCCGCAGCATCGAGGGCCTCGAGACCGGCAAGACCTACCGGGTGTTCTGAAAGCTTGATGAACAAGGCGCTCGTTGTCTATGTCGCGCTGACGGCGCTGATGCTGGCCGTATTCGCCATTTGGCCGCGCCTCGATCTCGTCGTCGCGCATGTCTTTTACGACGGCGGGGGCTTCATCGGGCGAGACGCTCTCGAGCGCTTCGGCCGCGATTTTTTCCGCGTCACGCCGTTCGTCGTGCTCGTCGCCTACGCGGGGCTTTGGCTCATGAAGCGCCGCGGCGTCGCGGTGCGCTGGGCGCCGAGCGGAAGGGCGATGATCTTTCTCATCGCGACCATGGTCATAGGCCCGGGCCTCATCATCAATCTGGGCCTGAAAGACCACTGGCATCGCCCACGGCCGTATCAGACGCAGGAGTTCAACGGACCGAGCCCGTTCCGGCCCTGGTATGAGGACAATGGCGCCTGCAAGAAGAACTGCTCGTTCGTCTCGGGCGAGGCGGCGACCGGCTTCTGGATGGTCGCGCCCGCGAGCGTCGTGCCCCCGCCCTGGCGCACGCCCGCAATCGTCGCCGCCTTCGCCTTTGGGATCGGCGCAAGCGTCCTGCGCATGGCGTTCGGCGGCCATTACCTCTCCGACGTGCTGCTCGGCGGCCTTGCGACGCTGATCGTGATCGAGATCGCGCGGCGGCTTATCTGGCCAACGGGGGCGGACTCAGTTGCACGAGACCCCGACGAACTGACGGGCGAGGCGGAGAACGGCGGGCCGCGCTGGAAAGGCCGGAATGCAGCCGACATCGTCGAGGCGGCGTTGCGTCCGCGGGCAGGCGTCCCGACCCGCGCCAGCGGGCTCGGGAAACCGGTTGCGTAGGCGTTCCGCAGGCGACAAGAGGTCTTGAATTCTGGCGTTTCACACGATGATTTTTGCGCGCCAATTCCCAAGCCCGAGGATTATACTGGCGCCATGCGCCCGAGAAAACGATGCGCGGGCAGCGGCGTGTCCGTTCCTGCGGCCGCCAAGCGCGGGAGACATGCGATGGGGGAGACAAATGAGGTCGGACGGCGCCGATGGACGATCGGCGTGTTGCTCGGCGTCGGAATTCTGATCAACTATTTCGACCGCGTGAACATCTCGGTCGCGGCTCCGCAGCTCAGCGGGAATTCGGCCTCACGCCGGTCGAGGTCGGGTTTCTTTTCAGCGCCTTCTTCTGGTCCTACGCCGTTCTTCAGGTGCCGGTCGGCATGGTGCTCGACCGGTTCGGCGTGATGAGCGTCAGCCGGATCGGCGCCTTTCTCTGGGGCGTAGCGTCTGGCGCCGTCGCCTTCGCCAGCGGATTCGGTACGATTTTCGCGGCGCGGGTGCTGCTCGGCGTCGCCGAGGCGCCGGCCTTTCCCGCCAATTCCAAGGCGACCGGCTACTGGTTCCCGCGCGGCGAGCGGGCGACGGCGACGGCGATCTTCGACGCAGCGGCGAAGTTCTCCAACGTGATCGGGGTTCCGCTGGTGGCGCTCGCCGTCGTCTGGTTCGGCTGGCGCTGGGGTTTCGGCCTGACCGCGATCCTGAGCTTCGCCTACTTCCTCGCCTACTGGATCATCTACCGCGATCCGAGCGTCGACCCGAAGCTCGGCCCGGCCGAGCGCGCCTATATCGTCCGGGGCGGGGCGACGCCCGAGGGCGAATCCGCGGCCAGTCCCTTCGGAATGTTGGGCTATCTCTTGCGCAACCGCAAAGTCTGGGGGCTCACCATTGGTTTCGCCGCCTACGGCTATTCGTTCTATCTCTTCCTCACCTGGCTGCCTGGCTATCTGGTTTCGGAGATGCACATGAGCATCATCAAGTCGGCGGGCTACGCCGCTATTCCCTGGATGTTCGCCACCATCTCGGACCTCGTCGTCGGCGGCTGGCTGATCGACGCCATGCTCGCGCGCGGCTATGACGAGACGAGAGTGCGCAAGACGGTGCTCGTGACCGGGATGGTTCTCGGTCTTGCGGTGTTCGGGGCGACCATGACGAAGAGCCCGGGCTGGGCGATCTTCTGGATCTCGATCGCGTTGAGCGGCCTAGCGGCGGCCGCCCCGGTCGGCTGGTCGATCCCATCCCTGATCGCGCCGCGGGGCGGCACCGGGACGATCGGCGGGGTCATGAACTTCTTCAACAATCTCATGGGGGCGATAGCCCCCGCGGTGACCGGGTTCGTGGTGGGGGCGACAAATTCGTTCTCGCTCGCCTTTCTCGTGGCGGGCGTCGTCCTCCTGATCGGCATCTTCTTCTTCGTCGTGGTGCTCGGCCGGATCGAGCCGATCCCCGAGCCGGAAGGCGAAGCGGCCGAACCCTTGCCGGCGTGAGGCGCCGATGAGCGGGATCGCAGCGCCGCATTTTCTCGGCCGCGCCGTCGTCGTCATGGGCGTCTCCGGCAGCGGCAAGACGACCGTCGCGGAACTCCTCGTGAAGCGCCTCGGCTGGACCTTCGCCGAGGGCGACAGCCTGCATCCGCCCGCCAATGTCGAGAAGATGCGCCGGGGGATTGCGCTCGACGACGCGGACCGGGCGCCCTGGCTCGACCGGATCGGCGAGGAGCTGAAGGCCTGGGGCCAGCACGGCCGCTCCGGCGTCTTGACGTGCTCGGCGCTGAAGCGCGCCTATCGCGCCCGCATTCTCGCCGCGCGGCCCGACGTGCGCTTCGTCTATCTCAAGGGCTCGGAGGCGCTGATCCAGGCCCGTGTGACCGCGCGCCATCACGAATATATGCCGGCCTCCCTCCTCAAGAGCCAGTTCGAGACGCTCGAGGAGCCGCGGCCGGACGAAGGAATTGTCACAGTCGACGCCGGCGAGACGCCGGAGGCCGAGGTCGAGGACATCATCGCCGCGCTCGACCTTGCCGGAGGGCGGCAGGTCTAGCCCGCGGGCGACGAAAGGATGTGCGCGCGAGCCGCGGCCCGCGGGTTGCGCGGCTCGCGGGCGGTTCTATAAGTCCGGTCGACGTTTTCCGGGCCAGCCGCCCAAAGTCGTGTGAGCCATGCCGAGCCCAAAATTCAAGGTCAAGCGCGTCGTCCTCGCCTATTCGGGCGGGCTCGACACCTCCATCATCCTCAAGTGGCTGCAGACGGAATATGGCGCGGAGGTCGTGACCTTCACCGCCGATCTCGGTCAGGGCGAGGAGCTTGAGCCCGCGCGGAAGAAGGCGGAAATGCTCGGCGTCCGCCCCGAGGATATCTTCATCGAGGACATGCGCGAGGAGTTCGTGCGCGACTATGTGTTCCCGATGTTCCGCGCCAATGCGCAATACGAGGGCCAGTATCTGCTCGGCACCTCGATCGCGCGGCCCTTGATCGCCAAGCGGCTCGTCGAGATCGCGCAAAAAGTGGGCGCGGACGCCATCGCCCACGGGGCGACCGGCAAGGGCAACGATCAGGTGCGCTTCGAGCTCTCGGCCTATGCGCTCGACCCCGACATCAGGATCATCGCGCCCTGGCGCGAATGGAGCTTCCCCTCGCGCACGGCGCTCATCGCCTTCGCCGAACAGCATCAGATTCCGATCGCCAAGGACAAGCGCGGCGAAGCGCCGTTCTCGACCGACGCCAACCTCCTGCACGTCTCCTCGGAGGGCAAGGTTCTGGAAGATCCCGCCGAGGAGACGCCGCATTACGTCTATTCGCGCACGGTCGATCCCGAATCCGCGCCCGACAAGCCGACGGTGATCGAGATCGCGTTCGAGAAGGGCGATGCCTGCGCCGTCGACGGCAAGGCGATGTCGCCCGCAACTCTGCTCGCCGCGCTCAACAAGTTGGGCCACGACAATGGCGTCGGGCGGCTCGATCTGGTCGAGAACCGCTACGTCGGCATGAAGTCGCGCGGCATGTACGAGACGCCCGGCGGCACGATCCTCATCGCGGCTCACCGCGCGATCGAATCGATCACGCTCGACCGCGGCGCGGCGCATCTCAAGGACGAGCTGATGCCGAAATACGCCGAGCTCATCTACAACGGCTTCTGGTTCGCGCCCGAGCGCGAACTCCTGCAGACCCTGATCGACAACAGCCAGGAGTTCGTCGCCGGCCGGGTGCGGCTAAAACTCTACAAGGGCGGCGTCTATGTCATCGGCCGTGACAGCCCCTATTCGCTCTACGACCAGGACCTCGTCACCTTCGAGGAGGGCGCGGCGGCTTATGACCACAACGACGCGGCCGGCTTCATCAAGCTCAACGCGCTGCGCCTGCGGACGCTGGCGAAGCGGAAGAAGAAGGTGTCCGTGAAGGCGTAACGCTTAAAGAGCCAGGCTCGCCGCCAAAAGGTTCTTGCGCGCGCAATTGTTGCACAGGCGTCATATTTGCGCGTCAAACACCGGTCAAGCATGACGAATCGACGCTTCCAGCGAACGGTCGAGCATGCGACAAGGCCGATCATGCCTACGAAGAGTGGTAAAGAGGTCGATGAGCTGCGCGCCCTTCTGAAGGAAGTGCAGGAGCTTCGCCAGGACGTTGAAAAGAGAGGCGCGGAGCTGAGGAGCGAATGGGGCGTTCCGACGGACAGGGCCGCTTCCCGCACGCTGAACCTTTCCCACTACATCGCGCTTCGCAATCATGATCTGACCGACTTGCAATACCGGCTTGCAGCGCGCGGCCTTTCCTCGCTCGGCCGCAGCGAAGCGAAGGTCATGCCCGCGCTCGACGCCTTGGTCGTCACTTTGCGCCGGCTGAACGGGGACGCCAGCGCCTCCTACCCCGCCTCCGCGATCGCGCGCCCGGGCGCCTCCGAACTCGAGGCGGAGGCCGACCGGATGTTCGGCAAGCGGCCGAAAGGCGCGCCGCGCGTGCGCGTCATGGCGACGCTCCCTCCGGAGGCGGCAACTCAGCCGGAGTTCGTCGACAATCTCGTCGCAGCCGGCATGGATTGCGCCCGCATCAATTGCGCGCACGACGACGTCGACGCCTGGGGGCGCATGGTTGCGCATGTTCGCGAGGCGTCGTCGCAACTCGAGCGCCCGTGCAAGGTGCTCATGGACATCGCCGGGCCGAAGTGCCGGATCCAGCGCGTCAAGGCGCCGCCGAAGACGCGGCTCAACCGCGGCGACCGGATCGTCCTCGTCGACGAACTGAAGGAGAAAGCGAAGGAGCCGATCGCGTTTGCGCTCAACTTTCCCGAGCTCGTCGACCAGCTCGTGATCGGCACGGAAGTGTTCATCGACGACGGCAAGGCCGCGGCGCGCGTCGTCGCGAAGAGCGCGGGTCGGGCCGAGATCGAGGTCTACGCGGCGCGCGAAAAGGGCGTGCGGCTCAAGCCCGGCAAGGGCGTGAACTTCCCCTCGACCGAACTCGACCTGCCTCCCCTGACCTCGAAGGACTTCCGCGACCTCGACTTCATCGCCGAGCACGCCGATCTCGTCGGCTTTTCCTTCGTCCAGCGGGTCGACGACGTCGAACTCCTTCAGGACCATTTGCAGGCGCGCGCGCCCAAGCGCGAGCCGCACGGGCTCGTGCTCAAGATCGAGACGCCGCTCGCCGTGCGGAACCTGCCCCGCCTCATCCTCCAGGCCGCTTCGCACAACCCGACGGCAGTCATGATCGCGCGCGGCGATCTGGCGGTCGAGCTGGGCTTCGCGCGCCTGACCGAAATGCAGGAGGAAATCCTGTGGCTCTGCGAGGCGGCCCATACCCCGGTCGTGTGGGCGACGCAGGTGCTCGACAATTACGTGCGCGACGGCGTCGCGAGCCGGGCGGAAATGACCGACGCCGCCATGGCGCAGGGCGCGGAATGCGTCATGCTCAACAAAGGCCCCTATCTCGCCGAGGGCGTCGCTTTCTTACGCGACGTGCTCGCCCGCATGGACCGCCATTTCGCCAAGAAATTCGTGCGCTTCGGTTCGCTCAAGGCGTGGAGCTGAGAGGGCGTGCCTTGACGGGCGCAGGCTAAAGCCTCAGCTAATTTACCAAAGAGGCTCTCATGCAAAAAGGAACCGTCGACGTAGCCAAGACTCAGCTTTCGCGGCTGATCGAGGCGGTCCTTTCCGGCGAGGAAGTGGTGATCGCGAAAGGCGACAAGCCCGTCGTTCGCCTCGTCCCCATTCCCCAAGGCCGGTTCAAGCTCGGCGTGCTCGAGCCCGGCGCCCTCGGGGAGGGACCCGACTTTTTCGCGGCCATGGACGAAGACGAACTTGCGGCGTGGGAGGGACAATCCTGACAGCGCTCCTGCTCGACGCCCATGTCTGATCGCGGGAACCATGGACTGGGCGCATCGCGATCCCCTCGACCGCCTCCTGGCCGCATCCGCGCTGCGACGCCACATTCCGATCGTTTCCGCCGACCCGGCGTTCGACGCGATTCTGCCGCGCATCTGGTGAGACCGACCCCTCTCCCGCCATAGCCCGTCGAAAGACGGGCGTTCTTCGGAACGCCCTATGGGGAGAGGGTAGAGCCGGCTTTTGCGCCGCTCAGGCCTGGTAAAGCTCGCCGAACTGCTCCCAGCTCTCGCCGTTGAACGAGGCGAGCGCCTCCTGACGGATCGGGCTGTAATTGTCGGGCGAGGTGTTGATCTTGATGCCCGGCAGCAGCATCGGCAGTTCGAGGTCCTTCAGGTTCGCCGCCTGCTTCATGACGTTCTCGCGCGACAGGTCATTGCCGCATTGCTTGAGAACCTGGACCAGCGTCGCGCCGAGACAAAAGCCGTAGGCCGTGTTGTTGTCGGCGATGTCCTTGGCTGACGTGTATTTGTCCATGAACGCCGCGTATTGCTTGAAGCCCGGATCGTCCTTCCAGCGCGGGTCGGTGGCGTCCTTCAAGTAAATCGCAGTGATCGCGCCTTTCGACTTCTCAAGGCCCGCGGGTCTCATAACGGCCGCAATCGAAACCGAGACGTTGGTCAGGTAACGCACCGGCTTCCAGCCGATGTCGTAGGCCTTGCGGATGGCCTGGGCGGCGAATTTGGGCGTCGCGGCGATCAAGAGAACGTCGGCGCCCGAGGCCTGCAGCGTGACGATCTGCGAATCCACCGTGGGCTCGGAAACCTCGTAGGACGCCTCCTTGATCAGCATGCCGGCGTGGTCCGCGCCGAGGCCCTCCTTGAGCCCGATCAGATAGTCCTTGCCGAAGTCGTCGTTCTGGTAGAGCGCAGCGATCTTGGCGTCGGGCTTGGTCTTCAGGATGTGCTGGGCATAGATGCGCGCTTCGGTCTGGTAGTTGGGCTGCCATCCCATGGTCCAATGATAATGCTTGGGATCGCTGAACGTGGCGGCGCCGGTGGCGACGAACGTCTGAGGGATCTTGTTCTCGTTGCAATAGGGCCGGATCGCCAGGTTCGGCGGGGTGCCGAGGGTGTTGAACAGAAAGGCGACCTTCTCGTCTTCGACGAGCCGGCGGACCTGCTCGACGGTCCTGGGCGGGCTGTAGCCGTCGTCGAGGCTGATGAGATTGATCTTGCGGCCGTTCACGCCGCCCTGCTCGTTGAGCATCTTGAAATAGGCGACCTCTGTGCGGCCGATCACGCCGTAGGCCGAGGCAGGACCGCTGTAGGGCATGGTCTGGCCGATCTTGATCTCGGTGTCGGAGACGCCGGGCGTGTCCGCGCGCGCTGAACGGGCGGTCGCAACGATGGCTGCGGCAGCGGCGGACGATTGCACGAATGAACGTCGTGTCAACATAGGCGATCCTCCTTCATTTTTGGCCGACGGCAGTCTTGGTCAGCCGCCTCCACCTCGACTAAATGGATAATGCAGCAAAATTCCGTCTAACGAAGGCTGAGACGGCGCGGAGAGCCCCCGCGGCCCCGGTCGGCATGGCGGCCATCAACAGGATGATCAGCACGCCATAGATCGCGCCCGGCAGCGCCATGGCGCTTTCGCCGAAATTGACCGAAAGCTGATCGGCGAGATTGGGCACGAATTCGATGAAAAGCGCGCCGAACAGCACGCCGCCGAGGGATGCGAGGCCGCCCACGACGATGCCGACCAGAAACGTCAGCGACAATATGAGCCCGAAGCTCTCGGGCGACACGAAGCCGACCACGATTGCGCTCAACCCGCCGGCGACGCCTGCATAGAGCGCGCTGACCCCGAAGCATATGGTCTTGAACAGCGCCGCATTGACGCCCATCAATTCGGCGGCGATCGGCTGGTCGCGGATCGCGATCAAGGCGCGCCCGACACGGCCGCGGACGAGGTTTCTCGCCGCCCAATAAAGAAGAATCGCCGGTCCGAGGCAAACGAGGTAGAGCCATTGGTCCGCGTTCACGGGCAAGCCGAACGGCGCGCCAGGCCTCGTCAGCGTCAGACCCTGCGAGCCGCCGGTGAAAGCGTTGAAGCCGTTGTACGAGAGAAGCTGCGGCGTCGAGACCGCGAGCGCGAAAGTCGCGAGCGCGAGGTAAAGGCCGCCAAACCGCAGCGCGGGAAAGCCGAACAGGAATCCCGCGCCGAAACAGACGGCGCTCGCGATCGGGATCGCGAGCCAGTAGGGCAGCCCGAGCTTGACGATGAGAATCGCCGCGCCGTAGCCGCCGATGGCGAAGAACGCCCCGTGACCAAGCGAAATCTGGCCGTTGAAGCCGGTCAGGAGGTTGAGGCCGATGAGCGCAATGGCGTCGATCAGCACCTGCGCCCCCTGATAGAGCTGATAGCCCGACGCGAGAAACGGAAAGGCGAGCGCGCCGACGAAGACCGCCAGCGTCACGACGCGCCTCAAGGGGTCCGTCTCGGCCATGCTCAGACCCTCTCTGCAAGTCGACGCCCGAACAGGCCGGACGGACGCCAGACGAGGACGGCGACGATGATCGCGAGCGCGACTGAGAGCTTCACCTCGGCGCCGACGACATAGGCGCCGACCAGGTTCTCGAGCACCCCGACGGCGAACCCGCCAAAAACGGCGCCGAACGGATTGTCGATGCCGCCGAGCACCGCGCCGGCGAAGGCGTAGATCAGAATGCCTTGCATCATGTTGGGGTCGAGATAGACGATCGGCGCCGCCATCATCCCCGCCACAGCGCCGATCGCCGCGGCAAGGCCCCAGCCGATCGCCAGCATCCAGCCGACCCGGATGCCGACGAGGCGGCTCGACACCGGATTCTGCGCCGCGGCGCGCATCGCGAGGCCGAGCGAAGTGAAGCGGAAGAAGACGTATACGAGAGCGAGCACGCAGAGGCTCACGGCCACCGCGCCCGACCCTTGCGGGGACATATAGCCATTGCCAAACCATGGCTGGCCGGAGAACGGCGAAGCGAACACCTGGATCGAATAACCGTAGAGCCAGCCGGCGAGCGCGTTGAAGATGAGCGCAAGGCCGATGGTCACGATCACCGAGGCCAGCACCGGCGCGTTGGCGAAGGGCCGCACGATGAGGCGCTCGATCACGAGTCCGCCAACGAACGAGACGATGACGGTCGCAGCGAAGGCGCGCCAGTAGGGCCAGCCGGACTCCGTCAGATACCAGGCGAAATAGGTCGAGAACATCGCCATCTCGCCCTGGGCGAAGTTCACCAATTGGGTCGCCTGATAGATCATGACGAGCGCGAGCGCCATGATCGCGTAGACGCCGCCGAGCGCCAGTCCGGACGCGAATTGCTCGAGGAATTCGTTCAAAGCGCCGGCTCCGCTCAGTAGCCGAGATAGGCGCGGCGCACCGCGTCGTCGACCCGGATCGCCTGCGACGGGCCGCTGACCGCAGCCCGCCCGGTCTCGATCAGGACCGCGCGATCGGCGAGATTAAGCGCAAGCGAGGCATTCTGCTCGACGATGAGCAGGCTCACGCCTTCCTCGCGATTGATCGCGGCGAGAATGCGGAAGATTTCCTCGACAATCAGCGGCGCAAGCCCGAACGACGGTTCGTCGAGCATGAGCAGGTGCGGGCGCATGAGGAGCCCGCGGCTGATCGCCAGCATCTGCTGCTCGCCGCCCGACAGCGTGCCCGCCTGCTGGCGACGCCGCTCGGCGAGGCGCGGGAAGTAGCCGAACACCCGGTCGAAGTCCTGCCTGACGGCGCGCCTGTCGGACCGGACATAGGCGCCGAGCCGCAAATTCTCCTCGACCGTGAGATCGACGAAAGTGCCGCGTCCGTCCGGAACATGCGCGACGCCGAGGCGCGCGATCGCTTCGGTGGAGAGCGCGCCGATCGCCTTGCCGCGGAAGCCGATCGAACCCTCGCGGCGGATGAGGCCCGAGAGCGCCCTCAAGGTCGTCGTCTTGCCAGCCCCGTTCGCGCCCAGGAGCGCCGTCACGCCGCCCTCCTCGACCACGAGGTCGAGGCCGAACAGCGCCTGCACGGGGCCGTAGAACGCCTTGAGGCCTTTGGCCTCCAGGATCGGCGCGCTCACGCCGCGCTCCCGAGATAGGCGCGCACGACCTCGGGATTGGCCCTCACCGCTTCGGGCGTTCCGTCGGCGATCACGCGGCCGAAGTCGAGCGCGACTACCTGGTCCGACACGCGCATGACAAGGTTCATGTGGTGCTCGACCAGAAGGATCGAGACGCCGCGGCGGTCGCGGATCGCGCGAATTTCGCCGGCGAGCGCCTCCACCTCCTCGTGATTGAGCCCGGCGGCCGGTTCGTCGAGGAGCAGAAGCTTGGGCTGGATCGCAAGCGCGCGGGCGAGTTCGACCCGCTTGCGCACGGCGAACGGCAGTTCCCCGACCGCCCGGTCGGCGACCGCGCCGAGGCCGAACTCCTCGATGAGAGCGTCCGCGCGCTCGCTCATGCGCCGCTCCTCCCGCCCGGCCGAAGGAAGCCTCAGCGCGTTGACGAGAAAACCGCCTCTCGCCAGCGCGTGCGCGCCAACTCTCACGTTGTCGCGCGTTGTCATCGTGGCGAACAAGGCGACGTTCTGGAAGGTTCGCGCGACGCCGAGCGTTGCGATCTCGTGTCTCGAGAAGCTCGCGAGCGGCCGGCCGTCGAAAAGGATCGACCCTCCTTGAGGGTCGTAGAGGCGCGAGATGCAGTTGAAGAGCGTCGTCTTGCCCGCGCCGTTCGGTCCGATCAGCCCGCAAATGGCGCCGCGCGCAACGCTGAAGCTCACATTGTCGAGAGCCGTCACGCCGCCAAAGCGGATCGTCACCCCTTCGACCGCGATGAGCGTGGAGGCCTGAGGGTCAGCGGCGTCAGCCGTGTTCGCTCTCGCCTCAGCCAGCTCCATGGACTCCCGTTTCCTCAAGCGACGATTGAATCGTCGGCCGCCGCCTGAGCGGCAATGTCGACGTTTCCGCCGGCCTTGTCACCCCCTTTGTTGTAAGACTTCGGTCTAGCCGCCACGCTTACCTTGCATCAGTCCGCCAGGGCGGTTAGCGCCCTTTCAAGCGGCGCCACGACAGAGGGAATGCCCTTCACGATGACCGACGAACGAGGGTTTGGCGAACTCAACCGTCGCCGCTTCATGGCGGCGGCCATCGGCGCCCCCGCAGCGCTCTCAGCCGGCGCGGAGGCCAACGGGGCCGCGCGAGCGGCTGCGGCGCCGGGGCGGACCGCCTATACCGGGGACGTCATCGACGGAAAGAAGGTCGTCAGTTTCCTCGACGTCGAGGACCTCGAGCCTGGCAGGAAGCATCTTCTCTACTTTCGGGGCGTGGAGAGCCCTGGCGGACATCATTGGCGGGTGTCCGTGGCGGTCGCGCGGGGCGTGAGGCCCGGCAAGCGCGTCGCCCTCGTGAGCGGCGTACATGGCGACGAGATGACCTCGATCCGCGCCGTTCAGCGCGTCATGGAAGGGTTGGATCCCGCCGCAATGTCTGGAACGGTGCTGGCCGCGTTCGACGTGTCGCGTCCGGCGATCGAGGGCATGCAGCGGCGATGGCCAAATTCCGGGCGCGGCATTGACCTGATCGACATCAATCGCGAATGGCCGGGAAACGAGAACGGCCTCACGGCGTCCTCGCGTCACGCGGCCATGCTGTTTGACCGGCTGCTGAGGCCGAACGCCGACTACGCCCTCGATTTCCATACGGGCCCGACCGGAAGCGACGTCGCCGCGTTCCTTCTCGCGCGCATGGACCTTCCCGAGGTCCGCGCGATGGCGGACATGTTTCCCGTCGAGCAGATCTACGACAATCCCGGCGCCGCGGGACTTCTGGCGGAGGCCTTCATCGACGCCGGGATTCCCGCATTGACACCGGAAATCGGAAAGCCGCGCGCGTTCGACCCCGACATGATCACGGCTTTCGTCGAGGGGACGATGAATGTCCTGAAACTCCACGGGATCGTCGCCGACCCGATCGGCCGCACCGGAAAGAACAGCGGCGTCTTCATCGCCAGTCTCGATCACGGCGTGCTCGCGGCCCATGGCGGATTTGTCGAGCTTCTCGTCAGACTGAATGACAACGTCACGGCAGGCCAAGGGGTCGCCGTCCAGCGCAACGCCTTCGGCGAGGTCATCGCGGAATACGCGGCCGGCGTCACGGGAAAGGTCGCGGGCCTGCGCACGGATGCGACCGCCGAGCCGGGCGACATGCTCGTCTACATTTTCCACAACCCGGACCAGTCCGGGGAAGCGGTTCGCAATGACCCGATTCCGGAGTGACGCGCCGCCTCAAGGGCGCCCTTCCAGGAACGTAAGCACGCCTTCCTTGTAGACCCGGTCGCCGACCGCAAGGTTATGGTCGCGCCCGGGAATGTCGAGCGCCTTGGCGTTCGGCATCATGGCGGCAAGCTTCAGCGCATCGCCCGCGATTGGGTCGCGCGTCCCGACCGCGACGAGCGTCGGCGCCGCAATGCGTCCGACGCCGGCGGGCGTCAGGCTCTGGCGGGAGCCGCGGATGCAGGCGGCGAGCGCGGCCCGGTCGCTCTTCGTCTGGTCTGCGAAGGCGCGAAACATGCGCTGCACCGGGTCGGTCAGATCGTCGAGCGACGGCGCCTCCATCGCCTCGGCGATGCCGACCGGCAGGCCGGCGCCGTGCACGAGCCGGTCGCCGAGGCCGGCGAGGATCAACGACCGCACCAAGGCCGGCCTCCCAAGCGCCAGAAAGGCGCCGATGCGCGCGCCCATCGAATAGCCCATGACGTCCGCGCGCTCGATCTTAAGGTGGGCGAGGAGGTTGGCCGCGTCGCGCGCCATGAGGTCGGCGCGGTAGCCATGTGGCGCGTAGAGCTTCTCGCTCGCGCCATGTCCGCGGTTGTCGAAGGCGACGACCCGCCGTCCCGCGCGGGTCAGGGTCTGGACCCAACGCGGTCCGACCCAATTAACGCCATGGTTTGAAGCGAAACCATGGATCAACAGGATCGGCTCGACACGATCGGCGCCCTCGGGGGGGACGTCAACGAAGGCAATACGAACGCCGTCGGATGAGAATTGTCGCAGCATGCAGGGTCCTCTCGAATGCCGCTCACAAGCAGTCCCGCCGCTTGCAAAGGCGCTGAACGACATCGCCTCGTCATCCCGGCCGCCTATAGAGGGCGCGGCCAGCGGACCACGCGCGGCGTGGCGCAACTTCAGAAAACTAAGTTGATCAAGTTGACAATTCTCTGATTTTGCCGCACGTTTATCCACATAATCCGACTACACTTTGTTTTGGAGATTGACGACCGTAACGGCACGCTCCAACAAAAAAGCGGAAGTTGACTATGTCGGTACTTGACAATACCGTCTCCTCTGCCGAGCGCACTGCCCCGGCGCCGGTTCAGTCACGGGAAGTAGTGAACTCCACTAACCACGACGTAGCCAATCTCTTGGCCGACGCGATTTCGCAGAACCCGTCGCCTATTGTTGATCTATGGCTGTCGCTGCACGACAGCGGCACGGTTCCTCTGGGGGAAGCCGACGATACGCGGGATCTTATCCACAAGCGCTACCTCGTTCCGCTGTCGCGGTTGCTGATCGGAGCGTTTCGCGGCTCGGGCGTTCATCGCGCGATCTATTTCGACGAGCGGTCGCGATACCTGCCGTCCGCGCTCGACGCCGGCGCTCGTCTCAAACTTCTCGAGCGTAACCTTGGCGCCGAGAGAGACGCTATCGCCAGCCTGTATGCGTCGGACCGTCTGCCGCCCGAGGCGATCTTCCGCGAATACGACGCGTTGCACGCCGACCTGATCCCGCGCTCGAAGCCGAAATCCGCCCAGCGGTTGCGGATTTTGTTCGTCGGCGACTGCTTGTTTGTGGAGACGCGGGCGTTCCTCAATCAGAAGGCGCGCGACCTCGGAATCGCGTTCGAGATCGACCACGTTTTCTTCAACTTCTTCCAGGGCAAGTTCTCGGTCGACGACGTTCTCGCCGCGATCAAGCGCTCCCCGCCCGATCTCATCGGTCTTTCGCTTTTCAGCTATGAGGCCCTTCCCCTCTATGTCGCCTTCCTCAAGGAGGCGAAGAGCATGGGAGACGCGGAGCTGGACGAACGCGCGCGAGCGCTGACCGGCATCCTCGCAGAGGCCGTGCAGGCCATCCGGAAGGCGACCGACGCGCCGATCCTGATCCACAACGCCTGCGGCTTGCCTTTGGACCGCATCCGCCGCCGCGCGCCGTTCATGCCGCCTCACTCGCGCGCGCAACGGAAAGCGCTCGATCGCATCGCAAAATACACCGCCGAAGTCGTCTCCGGGCACATGAACCTGATCCTCGTCGACGAGAACAAGCTCGCCGAGGAGGCGGGCGGGCTGCGGGCCTGCGGCAAGTCGGTTTTCGACCGTCAGGACGTGCCCCCGGCGGTGTTCCACACCGCCCGGTTCGGCAGCGTGCTCGCCGACGCCTACGCGGAAGCAGCGGAAGCCTATTCGCTCCTCGGCAAAGCGAAAGCGATCTTTGTCGATTTCGACAACACCCTGTGGGACGGCGTCATGGGCGAGGGGCCGGTCACGCACCGCCTCGACCGCCAGAACCTCTTGAAGCAGCTCAAGAATGGCGGCGTCCTTTTGATCGCGCTGAGCAAGAATGACCCGGCGAGCATCCGCTGGTCGGAGATGGCGCTGACCCCCGACGATTTCGTGCTGCAAAAGATAAACTGGGCGCCGAAGCCCGACAACGTGAGCCAGGCGATCGCGGAACTCGATCTCGCGCCCTCGGCCTTCATCATCCTCGACGACAACCCGGTCGAACGCGCGCTCGTGACCGAACAAGTCAAGGGCGTCGCCGCGCTCAATTCGACGACGCCTCAGGCCTGGCGCGCGCTCGAAATGTGGCTGAGCTTTCCTTCGACCAAGCAGACCGAGGAGGCCCGGCGGCGTTCGGAGCTTTACCGGGAGGCGGCCGAGCGTCGCCGCACGATGAACACCGCGCACGACTACGGAGCCATGATGCGCTCGCTCGAACTGCGCATCGGCTTCCGCAACGCCCGGACGTCAGACATGGAGCGGCTAACGGAATTGATCCAGCGCACCAATCAGTTCAATACGACGACCAGGCGCCGGTCGGTCGCGGAAATCGAGGAACTGCTCGAATCGAAGAGCCACGGCGTTTACGTCGCGAGCCTGCGCGACCGTTTCGGCAAGCTCGGCATCGTCGCCGTCGCGGTGGTCGAGCGCGCCTCCGAGCGCGAGGCCGTGTTCGACTCGTTCATCATGAGCTGCCGCGCGATGGGCTTCGGTCTGGAGCAGGCCTTCATAACGCTGGTCATGGACCGGGAGCCGGCCGAGAATTATGTCGGCCTTTTCATTCCGAGCGAGCGCAACCAGCCGGCGGCGAGCCTCTATTCGGGCGTCGGCTTCCACGAGGCGGCCGATCCCGGCCGGTGGCTTCTTAAGAGCGGCGACAGGAAGCCGGAAGTCCCCGACTGGTTCACGGTGGAAGGCTAGCCGAGCGCGGGTCACAGCGATGCGGCGAACGCGGTCAGCCAGTTCGGCATGGCCGCGACCAAAACCGCTTCGACCCGGTGATCGAGGCCGGTCAGGATGGCCAAGCCGATGACGCCGAACGCGACCCCGAGAGCGATCCTGCCCCAAGTCCCCGCCGACGCCAGGCGCGCCTTGCCCGCCATCCGGCCGAGCGCGAGCCCGACCGCGATCAGCGCCCCCGCGGCCCCGAGCGCATAGACCGTCATCGTCGCGATCGCGGCCGCGAGCGACCCGCCGCGCGCCGCAAGCAGGAGCGCCGCGCCGAGCGTCGGCCCCGCGCAGGGCGCCCAGGCGAAGGCGAGCACGGCCCCCGCCGCCGCCTGGCCGAAAAGTCCCGCTTTCGGCAGCCGCTCGCTGAGGACGTCGGCCGTTTTGCCCGCAAAGCCGAGACGCCGCTCGAGCGTGTCGCCGATCGCGGGAAAGATGAGCGCCGCCCCGATCGCCACCATGATTGCCGCCGAGGCCCATCGCACGACGTCTGAATCGCCGAACTCGACGCCGAAGGACGCCAGAACCCCTCCGACCAGCCCGAAGGTGAGCGCGAGGCCCAGCGCAAGCGCGAGCGGCCCGCGCGGGTCTTTGGCGCGCGCGCTCGCGACCACGATCGGCGCAAGTGGCAGCACGCAGGGGCTAAGGATCGTCATGATTCCCGCGGCAAAGGCGAGCGGCAATGCGACAAGCGCGTTCACATCGCCGCCTTGAGCACCTTGACGACCGAATCCTCGGTCGTGCCCCAGGACATGCGCGCGACCTCCTTGCCGTCCTTGTAGGCGATCAGAGTCGAGCGCGGACAGTTGAGCTTCGCCACGACATCCTTCTGGTGATCGTAATCGACCCGGAAGAAGTCGATGCCGTTATACGCCGGGTCGTGCTTCAAGGAATCGAGGATCGACGCCTGCGCGTGGCATTGGAGACACCACGGCGCATAAACATGGATCACGAACGGCTTGCCGGAAGCGATCGCCTTGTCGACGGCGGCGGCGCTATAGGGGCTGAACTCAAAAGCGTGCGCCGGAAGCGCCAGCGCAATGGGCCCGAGGCTCATCAGCATCAGAAACGATCTGCGGCTCGTCATCTCTCGCCTCCTGATTTCATCGGCCACGCGCCTTACGGACGCGGGACCCGCGCGTGGGATCATGGCGCCGGGCCTCAGCGCCCTCAAGTTCGCGCGCCAGCGCATCCGCGTTACATCCCGGCCAAGGCTATTTCGCCGGCCGGAAGCCCCGTGCCGGGCGCTCGCGCCGTTCCGCCCGAGGACGGCGCCCAGAGCTTCGTTGTTAAAGGACGAAGATGGGTCGGCCCACAACGGGCCCAGCCGCACAAGAACTCGCGGTCCTTGAAGCGAGACGGTTTACAGGTGAACGCTCATCAGAACTTGACACCAGGACAGCCAAGTGTTACCGAAACGGCGCTTAAACTGGCGCGGCATCAAGAATTTTCATGCTCATCAGCGTCAGAGAGCGTTTTCAGCTCACCCGTAAGCATCATTCAGCTTAAAAGCAAGCATCGTTCAGCTCAATAAGCAGTTAATCAACTCATTTGACAGGAGGACAAGATGTCCAACGCTACCCATGCAAGTTCAGAGCATATTGGTTCCCGCTGGGATCTCACCACGAAAGCTCCGCCAGGCAGTGAGCTCCTCTCCCGCGAGCCAAAAGGCCGCTTGATACCTTCGGATCGATACGCTCCGGAGAATGTTCTCGAAGGTCTGGGCATGCTGCATGAGCTCGCCGGGACCTGGTATGGGGAAGGTTTCAACCTCATCGCCCGGCCGGCGTTTCATTACAAAGAAAATCTCTATCTCCAGCTCAACCGGACGCGCGAGACGCTGAAGTTCGATCCCATCGGCTCCCCGATCCCCAATCGAGGTTTTGGGCAGCAAGACATCGACCTTTACGGCCTCACCTACCTGCAAAAGATCAGCGATCTCGCGACCGGCAGCGCGCTGCACATCGAGCCGGGGATATGGGTCCGACAACCCAACACCAAGTCTCCGCCGGATACCGCGCCGCCTCCCGGAGAGCTGGTGGCGCGAATGGGCTCGATTCCGCACGGCAACGCGATTCTTGCGTGCGGCTTCGCCGAGCCGTTTTCCGGGCCGCCGACCATCGCCGCCCCCGGCGCGCCGCCGCACGGATCGCGCTTCTACTCGTTCAACAGCACGCCGATCGGCGCGCCGCCCACCGTGCCCGCCGGCTCGCCGCCGGTTTTCAGCGCGGCGGGCTCCTCCGAAAAAGCAACGGCCGCGGCCAACCCAGGCTTTCCGGTGTTCAACGAATACGATCTGAGCGTTCCCGATGCGCCGACCAATCCGCGCACGCCGCTGGACACGAGCGATCCTCCGCTGACGGTCTCCGGCATCACGCAGGCGATGGTGAACGATCCGATCATCGTCCTGCAGGACATCGTCAAAGATCAGGTCGCGCACGGCTACACGTTCGAAGGGACCGTGCTCAACATCTGCACGGAAGTCGAAGTCGACTTCTTCAAGAACCAGAACAGCATTGTCACCGGACCCACGCTGCCGGTGAATTTTCCGCAATTCGACGGCGGGGCGGAAAACATATTGTTTCTGTTCGAGAACCGCCCTCCCGCGACGCCGACCGGAAATGCGGAAACGGCGGTCATCTACGCCACGTTCTGGATCGAGCGCGTGAAGCATCACCATCACGGACACTCGTTCATGCAACTGCAATACGCGCAGATGGTGACGCTGAATTTCCCCGTCTTCACCCTCCTGGCGGAGGGAACGCTCGTAAATCTGGGCTGGCCGCACATTACCGTCGGCACGCTGCGGAAGGGCTTCGGCTGACCGACTGAAAACGACGAGGGCCCCTTAAACGGGGCCCTCGCTTCTTGCTCACTGCGGCGACGCGTTCCTTTAAGTTGGGGCGCGGCGTCAGCCGCCCTTCACCTCGATCTTCTTGACCGGCTTCTGCGCCTCTTCGGTCTTAGGCAGCGTCACGGTGAGGACGCCGTTCTTGAAGCTCGCCTCGATCTTGTCGGCATCGACCGTTTCAGGCACGCGCAGCGCGCGCTCGAACGAGCCGAAGCGGCGCTCCTTCAGGTGAAAGTCCTTGTCCTTTTGCTCCTTGTCCTCGGTTTTCTCGCCCCTGATCGTGAGCACGTCGTTCGACACTTTGACCTCGATGCTCTTCTCATCGAGGCCAGGCATCTCGGCGGTCAGCTCGAACGCCTTCTCGTGCTCGACGAAATCGATCGCCGGCACGGCGACCCAGGATTCCGGCTGCCAGAACGGCTCGACGTCGAACGCCGGCCGACGGAACGGCAACCTGAACGGGGTCATCGAGAAGTCCTCGAACAACCGGTCGACCTCGCGGCGAAGATTCTCGAACGGGCGCCACGGCTGCATGGTCGACGGCACCGAGGTCTTGGCTTCCGTGGTGACAGGAACTTTCGTCTCGGGTTTGGACATTGTCTCGGGTTTGGCCATGGAATCCTCCAATCCGGGCTGTCTCTTGACTTGCACAGCTTAGTCGGCTGTGCGCCCTCCGCATTGACATGACTCAATCGAAGCCGGCGCAAGGCGCAGTATCATTTAATTTTGACGATTGTTGCGGGGATGGCGGCGCCGCCCCCCGCACAAGGCGCACCCTCACAAAAAAGAACGTCGCTTGAACGAGATCACCCGACCGCTCCGGCCCGGTGCGAACCATGAGTTGGGCGGGCGATGCGCGCCTTTCACGGGCAGGCCCGAGCCGCAAGGCCGACGGCCTGCGGCGCCTCGCCGCACTGCCTCTTGACGCCGGTGAACATCTTTCCCACGTCAGTTGGCAGTCTAAGGCAGAGAGTGCCAACTCGCTCTTCGGGCGCAGCCACGAGGCGGGGCAGGCGTTCTTCGCCAAAGGACGAGCAAGGAGGAAATGATGGCTGTGTTTTCCGATCCTTTCGACGCGCTGTCGAATTTCCAGCAGGCCCTAGACGCCTTCCGGGCAAGCAGCTGGCTGGACGCGGGACCGAGCGGCGGCGGCGCCTATCCGCCTTTGAACGTGTTTCGCAAGGGGGATGACTTCATCGTCATCGCCGAGCTTCCGGGCGTGAAAAAGTCAGACCTCGACGTGCAGGTGAAGGGCCGCACGCTGAGGCTCGCCGGCGTCAAGTCGGTCAGCTTCCCGGAGAAGTCGGCGGTGCACCGGCGCGAGCGGCTCGGCGGCCGGTTCGACCGCGCGGTGACGATGCCGGTCGAGATCGACCCGAACGGCGTCAAGGCCGATTACCGCGACGGGATTCTCGCGCTCTTCCTGCCGCCCGCCGAAAGCGAAAAGCCGAAGACGATCAAGATCGGATGAGGAACGCGGATGAACAAGCAACCCCAGGCTAAGCAATCGAAAGAGAAGGGAACGACCATGGCCGAAGGAAAGGAAATGGCGGTTCGCGAGAAGAAGGAGGTCGCCGGCAAGGAGGAGAAGACGGTCCAGGGCCGATACTTCGTTCCCTACGCCGACATCTACGAGACGGACGAGGCGCTTGCGGTCGTGATGGAGATGCCGGGCGTCGAGAAGAAGGACCTCGACGTGGGGCTCGAGAACGACGTCCTGCGCGTGGACGGCAGAATCGACTTCTCGAAGTACAAGGACATGGAGCCGGTCTACGCCGAGTACAACATCGGCCACTATGCGCGGTCGTTCGCGCTCTCGAGCCAGATCGACCAGGAGAAGATCGCCGCAAACCTCGAAGATGGCGTGCTGACGCTGGCGCTTCCGAAGGCGAAACACGCTCAGCCGCGGAAAATCGCGATCGCGTGAGGCGAGGCCATTGGCCTCGCGCCCGAGCGCGGGGCCCTTGCGGTCCAAGGCGTGTCGCGAGTGGCTAAGAAGCCGCGCGTATCCAGTGCGCGACCAGAGGCCAAGTTTCACGCAGAGTGCGCGTTCCCATGAAGAGTCCGATGCGGCCGCCGGGGACCAGCCGCTTCTCGATCTTGTCCTTCGGCGTTCCAACCAGCTCTTGCGCAGCGAACACCTGTTCCTTGGTGGTGATGTCGTCGGCTTCGCCTGCGATCATGAAGATCGGGCACTTCACGTACTTGAGATTCAGGCGCCGGCCGAGGCCGACGAATTCGCCCTTGGCGAACCTGCTTTCCTTGAAGAGCTGCCGGATCGCCCGGAGATACCGTCGCCCCGGCAGGTCCAGCGGATTCTCGTACCAGCTCGCAAACGTCTCGCGCTTGGCGACATAGGCCGCGTCGTCGATGTGCTCGTAGAGATCGAGGTACTCCTCGACGTAATGTTGCTCCGGATGCATGTTCTTCCAGCCCTGCAACATGAACTTGCCCTTCATCAGGCCGCCGCCGAGCGCGACCAGCTCCTCGTAGAAGGACAACGGATAGTGGTTGACCATGCGTTTGATCGGCCCGTCGCCTCGTGAAGGTGATGGCGATCAAGAGCGGGATGATCCAGGTCGAAATCCGATAGAGCGAAAAGCCGAAACCGGGAATCATTGCGCGGCGCTCGGCCGAGTCGCGTCCGAGCGAGGAAGGGAGGGCGCCGTCCGCAATTCCTCGCGAATCTGCTTCAACGCGTTTTCGTCGAGCGTTTCGCGCTCGATGAGAAGTTTGGCGCCGCGCTCGAGCGTGGCCTCGTGCGCCTTGAGGATCCCGACCGTTCGCTCGAACGCGCCGTCGACGATTTCCTGAACCGCCGTGTCGATCGCCCGCGCCGTTTCGTCGCTGTAGCGCCTCTCGTGCAGCCCCGCGAGACCGGCCGGACCGGGGAGGAACGGCGATGGCGCGGTCTCGTAAGAGACGGGTCCCAGCGACGGCTCCATGCCGAAACGCGTGACCATGTCGCGCGCGATGTCGGTCACCTTGGCGAGGTCGTCCGCCGCTCCGGTCGAGAGTTGGTGAAAGACCACCCATTCGGCGGCGCGTCCGCCGAGGAGGACCGCCATCTTGTCGAGCAGTTCCTCGCGCGTGATGACGTATCGATCCTCGCTCGGGCGCTGGATCGTATAGCCGAGCGCGCCGACGCCGCGCGGAATGATCGAAATCTTGTGCACCGGATCGGCGTTCGGCAGCGACATCGCCACCAGCGCATGGCCCATTTCGTGATAGGCGACGACCCGCCGCTCCTTCGGGCTCAGCACGCGCTTCTTCTTCTCGAGGCCCGCGATCATGCGCTCGACGCCCTCGGTGAAATCGTCCATCGAGATTTCCCTGGCGCCGCGCCGGGTCGCGACCAGCGCCGCCTCGTTGACGAGATTGGCGAGGTCGGCGCCGGTGAAGCCTGGCGTCAGAGCCGCGATTTTCTCCGCCGAGACGTCGGCGGCGAGCTTATGGGCCTTGAGGTAAAGATTGATGATGTCGATGCGCCCACTCCTGTCGGGCCGGTCGACCAGCACCTGGCGGTCGAAACGTCCAGCGCGCAGCAACGCCGGATCGAGGATTTCGGGCCTGTTGGTCGCCGCGAGCAGCACCAGGCCGCTGCGCGAATCGAAGCCGTCCATCTCGACGAGCAGCTGGTTCAGCGTCTGCTCCTTCTCGTCGTGCCCCATGTACGGGTAAGCGCCGCGGGCGCGCCCCATGGCGTCGAGCTCGTCGATGAAGATGATCGCCGGCGCCTTCTCGCGCGCTTGCACGAAGAGGTCGCGCACCCGCGCCGCGCCGACGCCTACGAACATCTCGACGAATTCGGACCCGTTGATCGAGAAGAACGGCACGCCGGCTTCGCCTGCGACGGCGCGCGCGAGCAGCGTCTTGCCGGTGCCCGGCGGGCCGATCAGCAGCACCCCCTTGGGCATCCGGGCGCCGAGCCGGCCGTATTCGGCGGGATGCTTGAGAAAGTCGACGATCTCCTTGAGCTCAGCCTTGGCTTCGTCCTCGCCCGCCACGTCGTTGAATGTCGTCTTGGTGTCGGTCTCGACATAGACCTTCGCCTTGCTGCGGCCGATCGCCATCAGCCCGCCCGCTCCCCCCGCCCCTCCCGCGATGCGCCGAAACAGGAAGTAATAGACGCCGACGAAAAACAGCATCGGAAGGATCCACGACAGCAGGTCGGCCAGAAACGTGTTCGGGATCTCGCCGCTGAACTTCACATGATTCTTCTCGAGCAATTCCGCGAGCTGAGGCGAGACCCGGGTCGTCTCGAACTCCTTTACGCCGTATTTCTGCGCTTCCTTCCATTCGCCCTGGATACGGTCGCCGGAGACGCGGACATCGGCGATCTTCCCGCTGTTGAGATCGGTGAGAAACTCGCTGTAGGGAATTGTGACGATCTTTTCCTGGCCCGCGCTCCACAGTTGCGCGAAGAAGATCACGCCCATCACGGCGATGAGGATGTACCAGAGATGCCATTGTTGTCGCTTGTTCATCGGCGGCTCCGCGCGGCGGATGAACGAGGCGCTCGCGCAAATCGTTCCGCCCATCGCCTCCTATTCGGAGGTTGGCGCCGATGCGAACTCATATTACAGGGGTGCGTCATTCCGTGAGATGCGGTGAGGAAAGATGCCCGACGCCGAACGCCTGCTCGTCCTGCTCCGCCACGGCCAGAGCGAATGGAACCTGAAGAACCTGTTCACGGGCTGGCGCGACGTGGACTTGAGCCCGCTCGGCGTCGAAGAGGCGAAGGAAGCCGGCCGGCGGCTCAAGGCGCACGGCATCGTCTTTGACGTCACGTTCACGTCCGCCCTGATCCGGGCCCAGCGCACGCTTGATCTGACCCTGGCCGAGATGGGGCAGACGGGTCTGCCCGAAAGCCGCGACCAGGCCCTCAACGAACGCCATTACGGCGACTTGTGCGGCCTGAACAAGGACGACGCGCGCAAGAAGTGGGGGGAGGAGCAGGTCCACGCGTGGCGGCGAAGCTATGACGTTCAGCCGCCGGGAGGCGAGAGCCTCAAGGATACGGTTGCACGGGCGCTCCCCTATTATTGCCAGTATATCCTGCCGGAGGTCCTGAGGGGCAAACGGGTGCTCCTCTCCGCGCACGGCAACAGCTTGCGCGCGCTGGTCATGGTTCTCGACCGGCTGACGCCTGAGACCATTCCATCCATGGAGATCGCGACCGGCGTGCCGCTCATCTACCTTCTCAACCCGGACTCGACCGTCGCCTCAAAAAAGGTTTTGGCCGCGTAGCGGCCCTCACCCCGGCCCTCTCCCGGCGGGAGAGGGGGCGAATCCCTTCTCCCGTTTGCGGGAGAAGGTGGCGCGAAGCGCCGGATGAGGGGGTGGCGCCATAGGGCGTTCGGAAGAACGCCCGTCTTGCGACGGGCTATGGCGCCGGATGAGGGGGGCAGCTCAGAACGCGCTCTTGATCACCCCGCCGTCGACCCGGAGCGCGGCGCCGGTCGTGCCCGAGGCGAGCGGGCTCGCGAGATAGGTGACGAGGCTCGCGACCTCCTCGGGCCGCGCGAACCGCTTGATGAGCGAGGTCGGCCGCGCCTTGGCGAAGAAGGCCTTCTCGACCGCCTCGAAAGACTTTCCCTCCGACCTCCCGAGCGCTTCGACGAATTCGGTGACGCCGCGCGATTTGGTCGGGCCGGGAAGCACGCTGTTGACCGTGATTCCGGTTCCCGCGACCGCCTCCGCGAGGCCGCGCGAGACGGCGAGCTGCGCGGTTTTGGTCATGCCGTAGTGGATCATCTCGACCGGAATCTGCACCGCGCTTTCGCTCGAGATGAAGATGATGCGGCCCCAGTTCGCGCGCCGCATCGCCGGCAGATAGAGACGCGCGAGGCGAACGCCGCTGAGCACGTTCACCTCGAAGAAGCGGACCCAGTCGGCGTCGGGAATCTCCTCGAACGGCTTCGGCTCGAAGATGCCGAGATTGTTCACGAGGATTTCGACGTTGGGATGTGCTCGGGCGAGCACCTCGGCCACGCTCGCGCGGCCGAGATCGCCGGCGAAGCCCATGGCCTCGCCGCCGTTCGACGGCTTTATCTCAGCGACCGCCTTGTCCACCGCCTCTTGCGTGCGGCCGTTGACGATGACCCGCGCGCCTTCGCCGGCCAAACCGGCCGCGATCGCAAGGCCGATGCCGGCCGTGCTTCCGCTGATGAGCGCGAGCTTGCCTTTGAGGTTGAGATCCATGGGCTTCGTCCTTCGTTAGAGGTCGGGATCCAACACTTGGTAATCCTGCCGGATCGGCGGTCGAAGGTCCGGAATCGACCCTTACCTGCCCTCCACGATCTCGCGGGGGACTTCTGCAATGCGCAAAGACCGGCCGTTCCCCGACGGCGTGGCGGATTGGCCAGATCGATCCTTTGCGGTCGTTCGAGACGAGAAATCCTGACGCTTTCCGGTTTCCCCTCACGCCGCCGCGACCGCAGGTTCCCGCTCGCGAATCTCGTAGATCGTCAAAGCTTCGCTCACGCCGCGCAGCGACAATTGCCGGGAGTTCGTCCGGTAGCCGGCGTCGCGAACAAGCCGCGTGACCTCGGCGCTTTCGACGATCGGCTGCGTCGCCAGGATGGCGGTCGGATCGGCGAGGCCCTGTACGCGCGAGGCGATGTTGACCGTCTGTCCGAAATAGTCCTGCCGGTCGTCGAGCGTCACGGCAAGGCACGGACCTTCGTGCAGCCCGATGTTGAGGGCGAGGTCCTGGCTGCCGCGCTTCTCGTTGATCTTGCGCATCTCTTCCCGCATACGCATCGCGGCGCGAACGGCGCGGTCAGGGGTCGGGAAGGTCGCCATCACGGCGTCGCCGATGGTCTTGACGACCGCGCCGCCTTCGGCGCCGACCGCGATCAAGAGCCCGCTGAAATGATGGTGAACGAGGTCGAAAGCGGCGAGATCGCCCATGCGGTCGTAGAGCGCCGTCGAGCCCATGAGGTCGGTGAAGAGGATCGTCAGATTGGTGATCCTGAACCGCTGCTCGGAATCGAGGGTGGCATTGCGGTAGAGATCGCGGAACGTCTGGTTGCTGAGCACCCGCGTCGCGATCAGGAACGGTCGGCGGCGGTTCATCAGCGCAGTCATCTCGGCGTTGTGGATCCACAGGCCCGGGATGGTCCTGCGCCCGGATTTGTTCTCAACGGCGATGCGGACCGGGCCCGGTCTCAGCCGATGCGTGGCGCTGTGGGCAGTCGCTTCGCTGAGCACGACCGAGAGGCTGCGGCGCTCGCTGGTCGGTTCCCCGGCGACGTCGAGAAAAACGGCCGTATGCGTGACCGGATCGAAAATGATGCCAAACTCGGCCGGCATTGTCAGCGACATCGCCGCTTTCTCGCCGGGCCCCAGTTCCATGACGTCGAGCGTGACCTTGTCCATGGCGCCGTCCAGGTCGTCCGGAAACTCGATTCCGGAGCCCCAGAAGATCTGGCGCATGTACTCGGGCAGGGAAAGCGTGTGGGGATCGTGCGCCGCGATCCGCCGGATCTGCGGATGGACGGTGAAGGTGACCTCGACGAGTTCGTCGAGCGTCGGCGAGTAATCCGCCGCGCAGAGCGCGCACGCGTATTCGGTGCGGTTGAGCGTTTTCAGCGCGGCGCCGGTTTCAAGAACGCCGCCGCAGCCGGGACAGAGCACGTTCCAGGCCATGTCGAAGAGGCCCAAACGCGCGGCGTGCACCAGCGTGCTGATCACCGGCTCTTCGCCGAGTTCATGGCTGGCGGCGAAGGCGAGCGGATTGACGCGACAGAGCGTCCGGTCCGGCGCGGTTTCGACCGCAGTCTTAAGTGCATCGGCGACAGCCGGATCGGCCGCCTGCCGCAGAAGCTCCCAGAGCGCAGATGCTTCAGCCATCACGCTTCCTCCACGACGAAGAGTCCTCGGCCGATAAGAACGATAGGCGCGCGAGCCCCGCGCGGCAACAGGCCCCTCGACGGTCGCAAGATCGCTCGCGTCCTGCGCACTTTTTCCCCCAAAATGCAATATTCCTCAGGCATCCGCCGAACCGGCGCTGAGGACCCAATTGCGAGGTTCATCGTCGCAATCTGGAATGACCGGTTCACTGAAGGGTTTCAGACGCCGGCCCTTTCGGACGGTCGTGCGAGACGCGGGGGCCGGCGTTTGAAAGCCTCGTAAGGAGGAAACCGCGGGGAGGAAGGGCGCTGTTTGACCGAGCGCGGCCTATGGGGATTTGAGGATCGCGGTCGGATCGCCGATTTGGGGGCGGTGGCGGAAGGCGGTCGGTTTCATCGTCGGGAGCCGAGACGACGGGCTTCTTGTCGGGCGCGGATGAGGGCGACGGGGATGGGCTCGGCGGCTGGAGAGCCTGTGCGGACGTCGGGAGGACGTCGCGTTCCTGCTCCGGCGTGCGGCTGGAGGCGAGGGGAAGCGGCGCTGCGAGGCGGGACGCGCGGCGTCGGTCATGACGTGTCGATCCTGATCCGGCTTGGGGAAGGCGATCGCGCGGGGCGCGGCCCTTCGAACGTCTCGACAATGATCATCCGGCCGCCGCAGCAGGGGCAGCGCCGCGCCGGCGAAACGGCTTCGGCCTGGCCGTCGGTCTCGGCGTGCGAGCCCTCGGGTGCAGCCTCGGGCGCGGCGAGCGCCTGGCGGACGCGCTCGATGTTGCTGGCTCGGACCGCGCCGGCGAAGAGGCCGTAGTGTCGGATGCGGTGGAAGCCGCTCGGCAGCACGTGCAGGAGAAAGCGGCGGATGAACTCGTGGGCCGCGAGCGTCATGGTCTTGAACCGGTCGCGGCCTTCGACCCGATAGTCCTTCCACTTGAATGTGACGCCCTTGTCGTCCAGCTCCATGAGCCTGGAGTTCGAGATCGCGACGCGGTGGGTGTAGCGGGCGAGATAGGCGAGCACGGCCTTCGGCCCGGCGAACGGCCTCTTGGCATAGACGATCCATTCCGATCGGCGCAGCGGCGCGAGGACGGCGTCGAAGGCGGGCTTGACAGCGAGCGGCGCAAGGTCGCCGAAGAAGGCGAGGCGTCCGGCCGCATGCAGGCCCGCGATGCCTTCGAGGAAGAGCCGGCGGAACAGGCGCGAGAGCACGCGCACGGGCAGGAAGAAGCCGGGCTTGCAGGCGATCCAGCGCGATCCGTCCAGCGACAGGCCGCCGCCGGGAACGATGACGTGGACGTGCGGATGGTGGGTCAGCGCCGAGCCCCAGGTGTGCAGTACGGCGGTCAGGCCGATGCGCGCGCCCAGATGCTTCGGGTCGGCCGCGATCGTGGTCAGCGTCTGGGCGGCGGTCCTGAACAGGAGGTCGTAGACGGGGGACTTGTTCTGGAACGCGACGGCGCCGATCGACGCCGGCAGGGTGAAGACGACGTGGTAATAGGGAACCGGCAGGAGTTCGGCCTCGCGGTCTTCGAGCCATTCCCTCGCCGCGGCCGCCTGGCACTTCGGGCAGTGGCGATTGCGGCAGGAATTGTAGGAGATCCGTTCGTGCGCACAGTCCTCGCAGCGCTCGACGTGTCCGCCGAGCGCGGCTGTGCGACAGGTCTCGATCGCCAACATGACCTTCAACTGGTCGAGGCTCACGTGACCGGCGTTGGCCATTCGCCACGCCGCCCCGTGGGCGCGAAAGACGTCGGCGACCTCCAGGTGGTGACCCGGTGGCCGCGCCATGCGGCCGCGGTCAGTCGGCCGACTTTCGCTTCGCCAGGTTGACGCCGAGCCGCTCGAGCGGGCTCTTGACGTCGCGGATCGTGTTGACCGCGACCTGGGTGTAGAGCGCGGTCGTCTCGAGCTTGGCGTGGCCGAGCAACACCTGGATCACGCGAATGTCGACGTCCTGCTCGAGCAGATGGGTGGCGAAGCTGTGCCGCAGCGTATGCGGCGACACGCGCTTGGAGATGCCGGCCAGGTCTTTGGCGGCGGTGACGGCGCGATTGAGCTGACGGGCGGTGATCGGGTTGACCGGGTTTTGGCCGGGGAACAGCCAGGCCCGCGGCCGCGCCGCATGCCACCATGCGCGCAACAGTTCGAGCAGTTGCGGCGACAGCATCACATAGCGATCCCGCTGCCCTTTGCCCTGCTCGACCCGAAGCGTCATGCGCTGGCTGTCGATGTCGGACACCTTCAGGTGCGCGACCTCGGACACGCGCAGGCCCGCGCCGTAGGCGACGCTGAGCGCGGCCTTGTACTTCAGGCCCGGCGCGGCTTCGAGCAGGAGCGCGACCTCTTCCTGGCTGAGCACGACCGGCGCCCTGCGCGGCTTGTTCACGATCGTCAGAGGACGAACGAGGTCTGGCCGTTCGAGCGTCACGGTGAAGAAGAACCGAAGCGCGGTGACGGCGGCGTTGATCGAACCTGGGCTGATCTGCTGCTGCGCCAGATGCAACTGAAAGCGGCGAAGGTCCTCCTTCGTCGCCGTATCGGGCGACCGGCCCAGGAAGGCCGTAAAGGTCCTGACGTGCCGGACGTAGTCCTTCTGCACCTTCTCCTTGAACCGACGCGCCGTCATGTCGTCGATCATGCGCTGACGCAGCGGGTTGATGGGCTTGTCGGACATCGCGAAAAGCTCCTGTCTCCCATGGGGTTGAACCCCATGATTCTGAGACAGTCCTGGCCTCGTCCGACCCAGCTTCCCGCGCTGCCCTCGCCGCAGCTACCGCGCGAGCGGTTTAGTCCTCACGTCGAGTCCGGACATCGCCGGCCGTTCGGACATCGCCCGCAATCCGCCCTTTCGCGACATCTTGGTTTGGGCGCCAAGTGTTAGACTTTGACAACTGGATTCGTGTCGCATTTGACGGAGGAATTTCGCCTCGCGCGTCGAGGAGGGCGTCGGATGTAGTGTGTGAAAATGGCGGGGGACTGCGGCCCGATGGCGGCGGCCGTCGAGTCGCAACGCGATCGTCGTCGCCGACGTTCGAAACTTTTTTTCTCATTTCCTTCCTGAATTCCAGAACTCGTGCTATTATCCTATCCGCGATGAATGAGATCGACCGCCGAGCGCCTGTCCAAACGAACGCCGCCTGCGCCGCGCTGACGGCCCGTTTTCACGCTTGCGTCTCGTTCTTCAACGGCGCTGGCGTCGACCAACAATTTTTTTTGGGGAGACTCGCTCGTAACCCATTGAAAAGTCCCGATTCGCCAAAGGAAATGCAAGGAAATACAAGGTTAATTCCTTGCATTTCCCTTGCATTTGGTTTGGTCTGGCTTGGATTCAGCTTGGTTTGGCTTGCAAAAATTTGGCCCGAATCGCGCTTAATGCTTATGTAGAACGGCCCGTCACGCCAGTTCTAACGCGAACGGCGTCCCCTCGAAGCAGTCCGCGCCACGGCCTATTTCCGCAATAGCCTTGTTCATTCTGCCCCGGCACCCGAGCGCCTCGTCTCCGAGCGCGACCAGGCGCGGGTTCGGCGTCGCGGTCGGGGACGCGGCCCGCATGGCGCGGGCGATGGCGAACTCGTCGCGCTTCGGCGCGAGCGCGCAGGCCGCGATATAGGCGGCGGCGGTCGAACGGCTGACCCCCGCGTAGCAGTGGATCACCATCGGCGCGAGCCGGTCCCAGGCGTGGATGAAGCCGATGAGGTCCTCGAGATGCGGCGCGTCGGGCAGAACCTGGCCGGGCGCGGGCGCGACGATGTCGGACACGGGGATGTAGAGATGCCGGTCGGGCGCAATTGTCGCGGGCCGCGCCACGGCCGTGCCGGGGCTCAAGAGGGTGACAAGCGACCGCGCGCCGGTCCGAGCGACCGTGTCGCCGATCCGGGCGAGCGAGCAGACATGCAGCCGCGGCATCGGGCCCTCCTCGTTAAGCCTCCCTTCCTTTATGTCTTCGCCGCCTCCGCGTCGAGTTCGGCGAACCGGGCGAGAAAGCGCGCCTCGACGTCGCCCGGACGCATCGGCTCGAGGAAGGCCGAGACGTCGGGAGCGGCCGCGTCCGGCTCGCCGAACAGCCTGCGCGCTTCCGCAGGCCCGAAGCCCGCGAGCGCCGTCGCCTCGAGATAGGCGGCGACCCGATCGGCCGCCTTGATGCGCTTCTCGACCTCCGGGGCAAGGTCGGCGGCCAAGCCGAAGCGGATGTGGATCGCCCGCATGAGCCGCGCCTCAACTCGCTTGTATTCGCCGCCGACAGCCGCCTTGAACGGCGAGATCATGTCGCCGATCACATACTCGGGCGCGTCGTGCAGAAGCGCGGCCAGCCGCTCCCTCTGCGTCGGCTTAGGCGCGCTCGCGGCGAACAACGCCTCGACCAGGAGCGAATGCTGCGCGACCGAGAAGATCTCCGGACCCCTGGTCTGGCCGTTCCAGCGGGCGACGCGCGCGAGCCCATGCGCGATGTCGCCGATCTCGACGTCGACCGGCGAGGGGTCGATGAGGTCGAGCCTGCGTCCCGACAACATGCGCTGCCAGGCGCGGCGCCCTCCCCGGTCGCTCATGTCGCGAAGTCGCGCGCCAGCCCGCGGCAGGCCTCATGACGGCAGCAATCGACGAGGTGGTCGTTGACCATGCCCGTCGCCTGCATGAAGGCGTAGATGATGGTCGGCCCGACGAAATTGCCGCCCCGCGCGCGAAGGTCCTTCGCGAGCGCGCGCGAAACGTCGGTCTCGGCGGGAATCTCCTTAAGGCTCTTGCGCGCGTTCTGGATCGGCCGTCCGTCGACGAAACTCCAGATGTGCTGGGCAAAGCCGCCCCTTCCCATGAGATCGAGGTAGATGCCGGCGAGCGCGACGGTCGCTTCGATCTTGGCGCGGTTGCGCACGATGCCGGGATCGGCCATCAGCCGGTCCTTCTTCGCCGCATCCCAGCGCACGATCTTGTCCGGCTCGAACCCGTCGAAGGCGGAGCGGAACGCGGGCCGCTTGCGCAGGATCGTGATCCAGGACAGTCCCGCCTGGAAGCCGTCGAGGACGAGCTTCTCGAACAAAGCCCGGTCGTCGTATTCGGGCGTTCCCCATTCCTCGTCGTGATAGGCGAGAGAGAGCGGGTCGGCGCCCGGCCACGGGCAGCGCTTGAGCCCGTCGGCATGCGCCACGGCCGCCAGAATGCGCTGCGGCTTTTCTCGCGGCGGCTTCCCTCGCTCGGCCATCAGTTTCTCTTTTTAAGCTTGCTCAAGCGCACTTCATGGCGCCTCGCCGGCCGGAAAGGCAAGCTCGAGAAGCGGCGCGTCGCCGGCGCGGATCGGCGGCGCGACCGGCGCCTGCACGCTCGCGTCGACGTTGGCGAAATGGTTGACCGCCGTTCCGATCTCGACGAGTTCGAGCGCCTCTTCCGGCGCAGGCTTGAGGAGCGCAAGCGCCCGCTGCGCTTCGACGCCGTCGGCGTCGAGCCAGGCGGAGAAGTCTCCCGGCGAGAGGATCGCCGGCATCCGGTCGTGCAGGAGGCCGACCAGCCGATTGGCCGCGGTCGTGACGATGCAGGCCGTATCGATCTCCCCGCCGGTCGGGTCTGACCAGGTCTCGTAGAGGCCGGCGAAGCCCATTGGTTCTCCGCCCGCGCGGCGGACGAGATACGGGCGCCTGGCCGCGCCGCGCCCAACTTTCGGGCCATCCTTCCGCCACTCATAGAAACCGTCGGCGATCACGAGGCAGCGGCGCCGCATGAGGGCCGGGCGGTAGCTGGGCTTCAACGCGATCGCCTCGGCGCGGGCGTTGACGATGAGCGGAAACGTCTTCGGGTCCTTGACGAAGCCCGGCAGAAATCCCCAGCGCATGAGCGTGAAGTGGCGCGACGCGCCGCCGCTCATCCGCTCGGCGGTTACGACGGGAATCGGCTGGGTCGGCGCGATATTGTAGCGGGGAGGGAAGTTCGGCGTTTCACTGTAGGCGAAATAGCCGCGAACCGCCTCGGGCGGCAGAGTGATCGCATAGCGTCCGCACATTCCATCCTGCTCCGGCCGCAACGCGGGGCCCCATGTCGCTCATTTTTTGCGGCGCGTTCCGGCGCCCGTTAACCTTTCCGCAAGGACCCGCTTCGCCACGCCCGTGCGAGGCCTTAATATGGGGCATGCCCATCGCCATGCAAATCGCTCCCAGGGAGCAAAGCGCAGAGGATGCCCGCCTCGCGGCCTTGAGCTACGTCGGCGAAGCTTTCGCCTTGGCGGCGCTGGACGGCATCGACGGCGAAGCCCTTGCGGAGGCCGCGCTGTGCGCGGCGATGTGCGAACTGGTCGCGCTTCATGGCGAGGACAACGCCGCGCTCGTCGCCGAACGTCTGGCCGCGCGGGCCGCGGCCGGCGAGTTCTCCGTCTCGCCGCGGCAATAGCGCCCGCCCACTGGCTTCATTTGACCGCGCCGTGACCGCGCTCCTATGCTCGGCGGACGCCCTTTCGAGGAGGGACCTCGCATGCCGTTTCGCGCCGTTCGAGCCGACAAGACCGAAGCCGGACAGGAAGTCCGTTTCGTGGACATGGAAGAGTCCGAACTCATGGACGGCGACGTGACGGTCCGCGTCACCCATTCGACCGTCAATTACAAGGACGGGCTCGCGCTGTCGGGCAAGTCGGCAATCATCCGGCGGTTTCCGATGGTCCTCGGCATCGACCTTGCCGGGATGGTCGAGACATCCGCCCATCCCGGTTTTTCGACCGGCGACGAAGTCATCCTGAACGGCTACGGCCTCAGCGAGACGCATTTCGGCGGGTATGCGGAAAAGGCCAGGGTGAAGGGCGACTGGCTCGTCAAGCTGCCGTCGGGGCTCACGCGCGCCGAGGCTATGGCGATCGGAACGGCCGGCTACGAAGCCATGCTGGCGGTGATGGCGATAGAGCGCGCAGGCCTCGCGCCCTCTTCCGGGCCGGCGCTGGTGACCGGCGCGGCGGGCGGCGTCGGCTCGACCGCAATCTCGCTCTTGGCCGGCAAGGGATGGAAGGTGATCGCCTCGACCGGACGCGCGAGCGAGGCCGACTATCTGAAGGCGCTCGGCGCGTCCGAGATCATCGATCGGGCGACGCTCTCCGCGCCCGGCAAGCCGCTCGGCAAGGAACGATGGGCCGCAGCGGTCGACAGCGTCGGATCGACGACGCTCGCGAACGTCCTCGCCCAGACGCGCTATGGCGGAGCGGTCGCCGCCTGCGGTCTCGCCGGCGGCATGGATCTTCCCGCGACCGTCGCGCCGTTCATCCTGCGCGGCGTCACGCTTGCGGGCATCGACAGCGTCCAGTGTCCGATGCCGCGCCGCCTCGAGGCCTGGCGGCGCCTGGCGAGCGACCTCGACCGCGAGAAGCTCAAGGCGATGACGCAGACGATCCCCTTTGCCGACGTCTTCGAGGCCGGCCGGCGCATTGTCAAAGGCGAAACGCGCGGCCGCATTGTCGTCGCGATCGCCTGACGCTCGCGATCGCGCGAAGGGTCTTGCAGAGTGCTGCCGACGCGGGTCCGGCATCTCCTCACGTATGTCACAATTGCGCCATCAGCCTGCGGCCGCTAGAACGCCTTTTCGGATGCGCGAGGAGCGCGACATGCTGAACGATGCGGACGACTTCAGTCTTCTCCTGGGGCCGGAGGTGCCGACCCGGGCGTACAAAGCGGGTGAAACGATCTTTCGCGAGGGCGATCGCGGCGGCGAGTTCTATGTGATCAAGCGCGGGAAAGTGCGCATAGTTTCGGGCAACCGGGTGCTCGAGACCCTCGACGAAAACGAGATCTTCGGCGAGATGGCGTTGATCGACGTTTCGCCGAGAAGTGCCACGGTCGTCGCGGAGACAGACGTCGTCGTCGCCCCGATCACGGAGAAGCAGTACCTCTTCCTCGTCCGGCACACGCCCTATTTCGCCCTGAAGGTCATGCGCGTGCTGGCGGACCGGCTCAGGCGCCAGAACAAGGCGATGTGAGCGCCGCCCCTCAGAGCGAAATCTCGACCGCCTCACGGCCTTTTGCGGTCTCGACAACCCGCATGGCCACAGTCTGGCCTTCGTCAAGCCGCGAGATGCCCGCGGGACCAAGAATCGTACAATGGACAAAGACGTCCCGTCCGAAATCGTCGCCGGCGACAAAACCGAAGCCTCTGACCGAGTCGAACCACTTGACCTTGCCCGTCAGGTCGACTGCGGAAGACAAGTCTCGCGCGGAATGGCGAGGCGAGCGGCCGGCTCCGGAAGACGAGCGCTCGGACGAGACGCCGGACTCGTCGACATCGATCACGCGCGTGACTTGAGGTCCCCTCGACCCTTCCTCGACAAGGACACGCAGCCTTGCCCCCATGAGCAAGGAATCGCGTCCCAGGGAGCGGAGCGCTTTCAAGTGCAGGAAGGCGTCCCCCTGCCCGCCGGCAAGCTCCACGAACCCATAGCCCTTGTCGCTACGGAACCACTTCACGACGGCATCGGTCTCTATTTCGCCGGGCCAGACGCCTTCCGGGAGCGCCGCTCCGAGTCCGGAGCCAGGGTCGGCGGAAAAGTGAGGGCGGCTGGTCATCGGACAAAACCCTCCTACGCTTAGTTTCAGAACAAACAATCTTACGGGAGGGCTGGCGTTTGAGCTGTGACTTGGGTCACAGTCCGGACATCGGTCGCCGGCTCAACAGACGCCGGTTCTCGTCCGCATCAGAATGCCGGACGGCGGAGGCGGCATGACAAAGGCCGGCGCCTTGATCTCCTGAGCTGCGGGCCGCGCCGCAGGAAGGTCGGACGCTGGCCGCACGGCGAATTCAGCGATAATGATAAGCGCCGCGAGCACCAGAGGTAGCGCAAATTGTCGCAGAAGGTGTTGCCGGCTCTCGCGAACGCGACCGTCGCCGACCTTCCGGGAGTGGAACGGGACGACCCTCGAATGCAGCGAGACGACGCGGGCAATGGGTTTCGCCGAGGCCGCCATTGGCTCAGTCCTCCGGTTTTGCCGCAACCCTTGTCCGCCCGCAAAGGCGTAAGCTGACAGGAAATATGGCAGTCGCCGCGGCAATCTCCTCAACATCGCCACAATTTCGGAAGTGCCGTTCGCGCGCAATTGTGGAATCTACGTAGAGCAATTAAAGTCGGCTTGGAAACGGCGCCGCATGCGCCGATCCGACGCAGGCTGGCGTCAGCCGTTGGGGTTCAGTTTGAAACCGGCGCCCCTGACGTTGATAATGAAACGCCGTTCGGCCGAAGGGTCGAGTTTACGTCGCAAATTGCCGATCTGCACATCGACGACGTTGGTCCGGACACCCATTTTGGAAGTCCAGATATCCGCCAGGAGCATTGCCCGGGTCACAACTCGTCCAGGACGGCGCATGAAGTATTCGAGCAGCTTGAATTCCTGAGGAAGCAATTCAACCGATCTGCCCATGCACCTGACCTTACGCTCGACCAGGCACATTTCCAGTTCTCCCGTCCTCAGTCGAGCCGGATTAGCCTCATGAATCCGCCGCCACAGCGCTTCAAGGCGCGCGTACAGTTCGCGAACATCGAATGGGCTCACGAGACAATCATCCGCTCCCGCGTTCAAGACATGGATGCGCTGATCAGCCGAGCGAAAGGCGCCGATCATGACGATGGGCGCGGAATTGCCTTCGCGCCGGAGGGTCTTTAGCGCCGCCAGTCCGTCCTCTTCGGTCCAGGGGCAATCGATAACGAGCGCAGAGGCGGGCTCGGAGCGGCAAGCCCGCAATCCTTCGGCCATCGAATGGGAAAGCGTAACCCGGTGGCCGCCAGCTTCGAAGTGAAAGCGAATCTCTTCCGCAAGACGGGGTTCTTCCTCGACAACAATAACCGCTGCATCCTTCATCGTTGTCGTTTGGCGCAGCGCCAAGACTCTGAAGTCCTCAAATGACGAAACGCGAGACATGCTCATTCCATATCCTCGCTCGCGGGCGGTTAAGCGAGCCCCGGACAGACCTAACCGCCCGCCGATGCGGCGGGACAAGCTGTGGCCGCCTAAGGACCCAGATTGTGACGACGGCACCGCAAATAATGCTACGGTAATTCACCGTTCCTGAACTCGGTGAGCGCGCGCAATTAGGGATTCTACGTAGAATTTCCGAGGCGAATCTGGTCTCGCGATGTTCATAGACGCGTTTCCGCTCGGTCGCGCCGCCGCAACAGCGCCCTCCCCGCCTCCAAAGTCGACTAAAACCGGGGGTCAGCCCCGGTCGACGTTCAGGAACATGCGGATGAGTTCAGACAGGCTTCCCGCCTGCGTCTTCTTCATCACGTTCGCGCGGTGGACCTCGACCGTCCTCGGACTGATGCCCATCTCATAAGCAATGATCTTGTTGGGCTGCCCGCGGATCAGGCGGTCCAGAACCTCGTGCTCGCGCGCGCTCAGGGTCGCAAGGCGCGCCTGCACTTCTTGAGCGTTCGTTGCGCTCATCCGCGCGCCTTTGCCAAGATCGAGCGCCTTGCGAACTGCGCTGATCAAATCGTCGGCGCGAAACGGCTTTTCAAGCAGGTCGACCGCGCCCTGCTTCATCGCGCGGACAGCGAGCGGCACGTCGGCGTGGCCAGTGACGACGATGACCGGCAGCGTGGATCCGCGAGCGGAGATGTGGGCAAGGAGTTCCATGCCGCTCATCCCCGGCATCCGCACGTCGGTCACGACGCAACCCGCGCCGGAGGACTCCAGCGCGGCAAGGAACTCGATCGCAGATGCGTAAGTTCTGACGTTAAGCCCCTCATTCACCAAGAACAGGCGTACGGAATCGCGAAGCGCGTCGTCGTCGTCGATCACGTGAACGATCTGCCCGTCGCTCATTCCTCGCCCTCGACCGAGCTCAAAGGCAAGGTGAAGCTGAACACGGTCCCCCCGCCGGGGTTGGGTTCGGCCCAGATTTTCCCGTAATGCGTCTCGATGATCGCCTTCGAAATCGACAGGCCGATGCCCATCCCGGTCGCTTTGGTCGTCGTCAGCGGCTCAAACAACCTGTCCCTTATCTCATGGGAAAGGCCTGGACCGTTGTCTGAGACGTCGCAGCGAATCATGCCGCTGCCATTCGGCGCCGTTGATATCGCGATGCGGGCATTGGCCGAATCCATCGTCGCTTCCCGAGCGTTCCTCACAAGATTTGTTAGAACCTGACCAATCTGGACCCTGTCCACGAGGACTTCGTCGTCCATCGCGCCGAGATTCAGGCTGACCGAGGGGAGGCCCGACTTGTGCCCCGGGAACTCTGCAGCGAAGACCTCCCTGATCAAAGCGTGCAGGTTCTGGTGCGTCTTGTCGGGGTCGCCGTGGGCGACGAACTCGCGCAGGTGGTTCACGATGTCGCCCATCCTCATCACCTGCTCCGCGGCCAGCCTCAATGCCTCTTCGACAGTCGCCGGACGCTGCTCAGGCGGCCGTCCCAGCATTCGCCGCGCCGTCTCGAGGTAGACGCCCATAGCCGCCAGCGGCTGGTTGAGTTCATGCGCCAGCGCGCCCGCCATGCCTCCCATCGCGATCAGGCGCTGCGAGGCAAGGTCATCGATGCGCGTTTCAATCCTGCGCCGCTCGGAAAGGTCCCGCAGAAAGCCGACGAACATCCGTGAATGGTCGACGGCGGCTTCGACAATCGCAAGTTCGATCGGGAACAGAGCCCCGTCCTTGCGCTGCCCTTCCACCTCCCGCCCGACGCCGATAATCTTGCCGACACCGGTTCGCAAGTAGTTGGCGATATAGTCGTCGTGGCGGCGAGCGTTGTATTCGGGCATCAGCATGCGAACGTTGCACCCGACAACCTCGCCACGGTGATAGCCAAACATTTTCATTGCGGGCGCGTTGACCGACTGAATGATCCCGGTTTCGTCTATGGATATAATCGCGTCCGGCGCGCCGTCGAGAACTGCGCTCAGCTGAGCTACAGTGCGGGCCGCCGCCTCCTCCGAGCGCTTTCTCCCGGTGACGTCCTCGACCAGATTCACGACCCATCGAGGTTCGCCCTCGGAATTGCGAGTGAGCGACACGCTTTTCCGTACCCATATGGACTGGCCGTCACGGCGCAGGCATCGGTTCTCGACCACATAGCTGGAAACAGCGCCAGAGTATAATTTTTCGACGAGCGCCAGATTCTCCGTCTTGTCTTCCGGGTGAATGAAATCAACGGGACGCATCGACCGAAGCTCTTCGACGCTGTAGCCGGTCAGACGGCAATAGGCCGCATTGGCGTCAATGATGTGGCCCCTGGCCTTAGCCATCACAAAGCCAATCGCCGCGTCGGCGAATGCGTTGCGAAATCTCTCCTCGCTCTCCCGAAGCGCCGCTTCGGCACGCTTCTGCCTGGCGGTTTCCTCGGCGAACATGATGATCCCACCAATTTCGCCCGCCACATCAATCCACGGAAAAGCGGCCCAACGGACCCAATGCTCTTCTCCATCTGCGTCGACCCAACGATCGTCGTCCTCGGTGTGGAATTCTCCCTTCAGCACGCGCTGATGGATCGCCCGCCATCGATCGGGAATGTCGGGATGAATCGCGTAATGGTTCCGCCCGACAAGATCGCTATGCCCGCGACCATAAGCTTCCGTCCATCGCCGGCTCGCGGCGGTGTAGGTCATGCGGCGATCGAGCATGGCGATGCTGATCGGCGCGCGCTCGACGAACGCCCGGACTTGCGCCTGCGTCATCAAGAGCGCCTGCCGAGTGGTCCTTTCTTCGGTGACGTCGCGCGAGACGCCAATCATGCGAATCGCCTGGCCGGCTTTGAAAAAGACCTGGCCGCGGGCCGCGATCCATCGCTCGGCTCCGTCGCTTGGGCGACGTATCCGATAGTCGGCCTGGTAGACGCCGTCCCCAGTGGGCTCGAATGCGGCCTGCAGCGCGGCCTTGATCTTCGGCGCGTCCTCCGGCAGGGCGATGCCCACAATTTGCGCCGGATTGACCACCGTTCCCGGCGCGAGGCCGAAGAGCTTGCGCAACGAATCCGCGTCGGTCGCGGCGTCCTTTTCGATGTCGAGGTCACATGTCCCGATTGCGCCCGCAGTGTCGGCAAGACGGAATCTCTCACGGGCGATCAGCAGCTTTTCGGCTTCCGCTCGCCGCCCCTCGGCCTCGCCAAGACGCAAGAATGCCCGATGCATCGCTTCGGCAAGGCCGCAGATCGCAAAGGAGTAAAAGATGAAGACGGCCGTTCGCAAGGGATAGCCGAAGCCGATCGCCCAGGGCCAGACTTGCGCCGCGAAGAGACCGACGAGCGCGGCGGACGTTCCGGGGAGGAGTCCGCCCAGGAAGGCCGCGATGGCGACGCTGGGATAGAACGTGAAGTACAGGATCTGATCGCGCAGGGCCTCGTTCAAGGAGAGGCGAAGAGCGAGCCCTGCAAGGCCGAGCGCAGCCCCAAGCGCGCATTTCAACGGCCAGCGCCAATTGTGGATGATTCCGAGCGCCGACGCGAGCGCGGCGTTCCATCGCCGGACTTCAGCGCCTGCGCGTTCGAGCTTGGCTCGGCGCGTCCGATCGGTTGGCTTGTGTCGGGCCACCCTTTAACTCGTCCGACGTCTGTAAGGCGCCGGCCTAGGCCGGCGACGTCGCAATTTCGTGCGAAATGCGAGTGCATGCAAGTTTTGGGAATTGCGGCTGGGCGACAACAGCCGCACCTTAGGGTGGGACGTGGCGGCCTCTCAAGCTCGCAGAGCGTACCCCTTCGTCAGGCCACTTGAGCAAGCGCGATCGCCCGGGCGCCGCGCTGGACCCTCGGCAGCGCGACCACTGCGACCGCCCCCTCCCCTGCACGTGAGGCAAGGCGTAGCGTTCCGCCATGCAGCTCGACGAGAGAGTTGGCGATAGCCAGACCGAGTCCCGAGCCCTTCATGCCGTTCGCCATGACCACGTCGCCTTGTTCAAACGGCCGCCCCAGCCGCGCGACGTCCTCGGCGGCGATTCCAGGACCATTGTCCTCGACGTAGAAATAGATCTGCTCCGCAATCGCCTCAGCGCCGACCTCGACCGAGCCGCCCTCGGGCGAGAACTTGACGGCGTTGCGCATGAGCGTGGTCAGGATTCGCTCGACCGCCGCGAGGTCGGCCTCGATCGTAAGGTCGGCGCGGACGTCCACTGTGACTGCAATCCGCTTTTCCCGCGCGCTCTGTGCAACCTCGTGCACAGCGCGGCTCACAGCCTCCTCGGCGTGAAAGCGGGCGTAGGCGAGCCGTTCTCGCCCGGTCTCTAGCCGAGACATGTCGAGGATGTCGCTCACGACGTGGAGAAGGTGCTCTCCGCTCGATAGGACATGCCCGCAATAGTCGCGGTATTTTTCCGATCCGAGTGGCCCGAAGGTTTCGCTTCCCATCAATTGCGAAAAGCCGATAATCGCGTTGAGCGGCGTCCGCAATTCGTGGCTCATGTTGGCGAGAAATTCAGCTTTTGCGCGATTGGCCGCTTCCGCCTGGGCTTTCTGTTCGTGATAGCGTTCCGCCAGAAGCGCGAGCTGCTGGGCCTGCTCCTCGAGCGATCGGCGCGACTGGCGCAACTGCGCGACAGTGGTGCGCAAGAGGCGCTCCGAGTTGACGAGCTGCTCCTCGTGCTCCTTGAGCGCGGTGATGTCGGCCCCGACAGAAACATAGCCGCCGTCGCGCGTGCGGCGCTCGTTGACTTGCAGCCAGCGCCCGTCGGGAAGACGAGCTTCGTAGGTGCGCGCGTGCCGGCCGCCGGAGTCCGGCGTGCGAAAGCCGACCAGTCTCTCGATTCGGTCGGAGGCCTGGCGGTTCTCATCTCCGTCGGCGGGCCCGATGGAAAGACTGTGAAGGCGACGGTATTTCGAGTTGCAGAGCACGAGGCGGTTGTTCGAATCCCGCAGAACGAAGGCCTCCGAGATCGCCTCGATCGCGTCGCGCAGGCGCTGATCCGCGGTCGCGGTCGCTTCCACCTCGCGTTTGCGCTCGGTCACGTCAAAGGCGATCCCGACAAGACTCGCAGCGCCCGTCTCTTCGTCCTCGACGATCTCGGCGCGCTTGCGCAGCCAGACCCAACGTCCGTCGGCGGCGCGCATGCGAAATTCGATGTCGACGCACTCTCCGCGGCGAGCCGCGGCGAGCCGCGCGATTGATTCCAGGTCGTCGTCCTCGGGATGAATCAACGCCTGCAGGTCCGGAATTGTCCATGACCCTGGCTGTTCTGCAAGATCGAGAACGTTGAACATCGACGCCGACCAGACGATGCGTCCACGCTGCAGATCCCAGGTCCACAGGCCGCACCGGCCACGGTTGAGAGCCAGATCGATGCAGGCGCGCCGCGCCCGCTCCTCACGGATACGCTTGCGCTTGCGGTGAGAGTCGAGGGCGTAGAGCACGCTCGCCGCCAGGATGAGCGCCACCGTGGACGAGAGCAGAATGACGGTCATCCAGGCGGTGCGGCGCCAGGCCGCAAGGTGAAGCTCGACGGGGGAGGCGAAAGCTATGCGGCCAGCCATCGCGGGTAGCGTTCTCACCGCCGCGAACCGGTCTCCCTCGTCGTCGGCCGCGATGCGAACGACGCCCGACCCCTCGCCCGCGGCGCGAAGATCTTCCCCGACGAGATGCGCGAAGGTCTCGCCCGCTGCTTCCGCCGGGTGGACGGCGACTCGCTGCCCCGCGCGATCCACCATGACCGCCCTCGCGAACCGTTCGTCGGGGTGAGCGTCTAGAACCCGCCGGAAAATGTCGGCCGGGGTCTCCTGGGGCGCCGCCTCGAGCGCGGCGTTGAGCCGAGCGGCGAGAAGGGTCGCTTCCATGTCGACCTCTCGTGCGGCGGCCTCCAGCGCAAGGTCGCGCTCGAGCCGCAGATGCTGAAGGGTCAATGCGACCACCCCGACGACCGCGAAAGCGACCCCGATCGAGGCCGCAGGGGGAAACCATCGCCAGGCGCGCTGGGGGCCCTTGCAGGCGCGTCGGCCGCCCTGTCCAAATCGGAGACGCCATGCCGGAAACGCCGCGAAGCGGAAGGGCAGGCTGCGGCTGTCAGGCTGGACGGATTCGTCCAGGCAAGCCTCCGCGTTTGGCGCGTTCCCACGCGTCATCGTCGTTCCCAGACCTCGTCACATTGAGTTTCGGACGCCGCCGCCGGCCCCGAATCACTATGATAAGAATCCTTGTGCGAATCTTTGTCCAGTCCCTTGACAACGGCTGAGACAGAAAAAAGTCACAATCTCCGCTGTAACGCCGGACTTCCGTGTGACGCGGCTTCGAGGCGGATCACGGGGGAGAATCGACTTGCCGTTAGGGCTCCCTAGCGGAAGGGATTCTAGCCCAGGCTGCGGGTCACGATGTCCCGAACGTCCGGCGACAACGTCGGGCGCGCCGCGATTCGCTTCAACATCTCCTCCGCGTATCCGCGTCGGGTTTCCTCGAGCGACCGCCACGAGCGCATCGCGGTCAAGAGGCGGGCGGCGATCTGCGGATTGCTGGGGTCGAGCCCCACGACAACCTCCTCAAGGAGCGCGAACCCCCCGCCGTCGGCGCGGTTGAACTGCGTGTGATTGGCGGTAAATCCGCCGATCAGCGCACGCACGCGGTTGGGGTTGGCCATCGAAAAGCCGCGGTGATTCATGAGCCCGCGCACGCGCTCCAGCGTCTCGCGCTCCGGGATCTGCGCCTGCAGCGCGAACCATTTGTCGAGGATCAGCGGCTCCATAGCGTAGCGGCGGCCGAAGGCGTCCAGCGCGCGCTCGCGCGTGGACGCCGGCTTCATCGCGATCACCGTCAGGGCGCCGAGGCGCTCGGTCATGTTGTCGGCCGCGTTGAGTTGCTCATGCGCGAGCGCGAGACCGTCGATGACGTTGCCGTCGACGAAGAGGGCGAGGGCGCTGTTGCGAAGCGCCCTCTTGCCCGCCGCGGCCGCGTCCGGACTGAAGGGTGCCGAATCCGCGAGCTGCTTGTGCAGTTCGGCCAGCGCGTCGCTGTGCTTGCGGCCAAGCGCGCCGCGCAGAGCCTTGCGCGAGGCGTAAATGGCGTCGGGATCGACGTCCTCGCCGATCTCGCGCGCGATGTCCGCCTCGCTCGGCAAGGTCATTGCGAGGGCCGCGAAGGCGGGATCGATCCGGGCTGCGCGCGCGTCATCGATCAGTGCGCCGAAGGCCGCGATGAGACCGGTGTTGCGCTCGGGCGAACGCCCGCCACGGATCGCCTTCACGCCGCGCAGGAGCACGCGCGTCGCCAGACTTTGCAGCGCCTGCCAGCGGTTGAAATTGTCGCTGTCATGCCGAGAGAGCGCAATGAGATCGTCTTCGGTGAGATCGTCTTCCACCTTCACCGGGGCGGAAAAGCCGCGCAGGAACGAGAGCGCCGGCCGGCGCGGCACGTTGGCGAACACGATCGTCCGCTCCGCGTCCTTGAGTTCGATGACGCCTCCGGCAAGCTCTTCCGCCGTCGCGTCGGGGGACTCGAGCGCGAACTCGCCTCCCTGAGGATCGACGAGGCCCAGCGCCAGCGGCATCGTCATCGGCAGTTTGGTCGCCTGGCCGGGCGTCGGAGCGAGCGACTGCGAAAGTTCGAGGCGGTATACGCGCGCGCTGGCGTCGTAGGCGGTGCGGACTGTGACTTTCGGCGTGCCCGCCTGCGTGTACCAGCGCATGAACTGGCTGAGGTCCCGGCCGGAGACGTCAGCGAAGCAGCCGAGGTACTCCTCGATCGTCGCCGCGCAGCCGTCGTAACGATGGAAATACATGTCCATGCCGGCGCGGAACGCATCGGCGCCGATCAGGCGCTTCAGCATCCGTATTACTTCCGCGCCCTTCTGATACACGGTCGCGGTGTAGAAGTTGCTGATTTCGTGATAGACCTCCGGACGCACATTGTGTGCGAGCGGACCCGCGTCCTCGGGAAACTGCGCGGAGCGCAACGTGCGAACCTCGGCGATCCGTTTGACCGGGGCCGAACGCATGTCGGCCGAGAATTCCTGGTCGCGGAAAACTGTCAGGCCCTCTTTGAGGCAAAGTTGGAACCAGTCGCGGCAGGTCACGCGGTCGCCGGTCCAGTTATGGAAATATTCGTGCGCGATTACGCCCTCGATGTTCGCGTAGTCGTCGTCGGTCGCCGTCTGAGGCGAGGCCAGCACATACTTGTCGTTGAAGACGTTCAGCCCCTTGTTCTCCATCGCCCCCATATTGAAGTCGGACACGGCGACGATGTTGAAGACGTCGAGATCGTATTCGCGGCCATAAGACCGCTCGTCCCACGCCATTGCGCGCTTGAGCGCGTCCATGGCGTACGTCGCCCGCTCCCCGCGGCCTTGCTCGACGTAGATGGCGAGCGCGACGTCGCGTCCGGACGCGGTGACGAAGGCGTCGGAAATATGCGCGAGGTCGCCCGCGACCAGCGCGAACAAGTAGCAGGGCTTCTTGTGCGGGTCCGACCACACCGCCCAATGGCGCCCAGCGGTCGCCGCCTCGCCCGAACTCTCGAGATTGCCGTTGGAGAGCAGCACCGGGGCTTCCGTTCGATCGGCCTCCAGGCGCACGCGATAGGTCGACAGCACGTCCGGGCGATCGAGGAAGTAGGCGATGCGGCGAAAACCCTCGGCCTCGCACTGCGTGCAATAGGCGGAGCCAGATCGGTAGAGGCCCATCAGCTTGGTGTTGGCCGCCGGATCGAGGCGAGTCTCGATCCGAAGCCGAAACGGACGGTTCGGCGGGTGTGGCAGCAGGAATTGCGACGGGGTCGCCTGAAAGTCGGCGGAATCCATCGGCGCGTTGTCGAGTTCGGCGGACATGAAGACGAGTTCGTCGCCGTCGAGATCGAGCGGGGCGTCGGGCCGGCCGGCGGGGTTGGGTCGGATCGACAGAGTCGACACGACGCGCGTCGCGTGGCGATCGAGCGAGATATCGAGTTCCACTGTGTCGATGAGAAAATCGGGCGGGCGATAATCGACGAGGCGAACGGGTTGACCGACCGATGTGCGCATGGGCGCTGGCCTTTCCGACTGATTCAATTGTCGTATCTTTAGTGACGGGATGCGATCGACGACAGCGACTGCCGCCTCGACTTGGCCTGGACCTCTTTGCTTTAGGCCATCGCCAGACTGATCGCGGGTGAGGGGGTAAACTTCAAACCGTACCGAAGCAAGGCCTTTTGCAGATCTCCGTGGGGCGCAAGGCCGCTCGTAAAGATCGCCGCGCCGAGCCCGGCCGAAGGAGCGCCGGGGCGGGGCGCGCCCAGAAGCGAGTCGAGCCGCCGCGCAATCGCCGGCGCGGGATCGACGAAGTCGACCGGCCAGGGCGAAAGCCGTTTCAGGGTGTCGAGGAGCAGGGGAAAGTGGGTGCAGGCGAGCACGACGCAATCGGTGCGCCGGCCGTCTTTTTCGACGAAGCACGGCGCGATTTCCCGCGCGACCTCGGCCTCGTCGACCTCCTCGCCGCGCATCGCGCGCTCGGCGATCGGGGCGAGGCGCGAGGAGCCGACGAGCGTCACTTCACAATCGGCGGCGTGCTCGCGGACGAGCGCCTTCGTGTAATCGCGCGCGACCGTTCCGCGCGTCGCCAGAACGCTGATGAGGCCTGAGTGCGAAGCCTTGGCGGCGGGCTTGATCGCCGGGACCACGCCGACGAACGGAAGATTGGGGTAAGTCGCCCTGAGACGAGGCAGCGCAAGCGTCGAGGCGGTGCTGCAGGCGACAACGACAATGTCCGGCCGATTGTCCGCGATCGTCCGGGCCATGACCGCCCCGACCCTGGCGATCAGTTCCGCTTCGCCGAGCCTGCCGTATGGAAAGGCCGCGTCGTCGGCGACATAGACGATCTCGACGTCAGGACGCAGGCGGCGAATCTCGCCAAGCACGGATAGGCCGCCGAGCCCCGAATCGAACACGAGCGCACGGGGGCCGCGCGGCCGAGGGTCTTTCGCCAAACGATCCATCATTCCCGATGCCCCAAGTTCAAGGCCCTGAGCCGCCATACGCCAAACCGGCGGTCCGGGCAAAGACGCGTGATCACATGGGTTTGAACCGGGGCGAATTCAGGACCATTGACCGGATGGGCGTCGATGGATCAAGGAAAAGGCCTCGCGCTTTCCAAAGGAGTCGGCAGCCCGCGTCTCATGTCGTCGTCCGACGCTTCCTTTCGCGCCGACGCGCTCGATCACCAGCCGACGGCGCCGAGCGCCGAGGAACGCCGGGGGCTGGCGCTCGCGCTGGTCGCGGCGGCGGCGATCCATATCATCATCCCCCTGGCGCTCGTTCTCTTCTACTGGCTCTCGCCCAAGCCGGCGCCGCCGCTGCAGGAGATCCCGGTCGAGGTCGTGATCGAACAGCCGAAGCCCGACCCGCCCAAAGAGCAGCCGAAGCAGCCGAAGCCCCCGCCGCCGCCGGAGGACGAACGCCCGGCTTACGATGCGCCGAGCGCGGCCACGAAGGAGCAGGCGAACCGCGAATCGCCGGACGACAAGACGCAAAGCCCGAAGCCGCAAACCGAGCCGGAGGCCAATCCGGGCGCTCCGCCGAAATCGGAGACACAGCCCGCCGCGCAGGAGAAGAAGGCTGAGGCCCCGCCGCCCGATGAGACGAAGCCGACGCCCGAGGCGGATCAGACCGCCTCGCCCACGCCCTCAGCCTCGGAGGCCGACGCCGCGCCGCCGGCGCCGGACGTCGCGCCCAAGCCTGCTCCGCCGCCCGCTCCCGAGACGCCTAAGGCGCCGCCCGGCGCGCCCCTGCCCTCCCCCGACGTGCTGCCGCAGTACAAGTTCGCGCATGCGGCGACGGAATCGCCCGTCACGGGGGGCAGTGCCGACACGCGCTATTTCACGATTGTGTACGGGATGATCAGGTCCCGCCTGCGCGAGCCGCCGCACGCCACCCCGCCCTCGAGAGGGGGCGCGGTCATCTTCACGGTCGACGAGGGCGGCAATCTGCTCGAGCGCAGGCTCGTGAGCTCAAGCGGGTCGCCAACCCTGGACATGGCGGTCATGACTGCGATCGCCGAAGCCGCGCCCTACCCTGCCCCGCCCGGCTGGGAGCCGAGGTCCATGCGCTTGACGTACGGCAGATAGCGGCAACGTCGACCGCGTCCGCTCCGCGCTCGGCTATAAATCCCCAGTTGGATCAAGCACGCCGGTCTAACTAACACTACGCTGCTGTCAAAAAGCCAGGGGACGTCCCATCCCAAGAAAATCCAAGAAAATCCGAGAAAATCCAAACCGAATCCAAGGGAATCCAAGGAAAAATAACTCTTGGATTTCCTTGGATTCCTTCGTCCGGATCGGGACTTTCAATGGGTTACGGGCAATCCAACGCAAAAAAATTATCGACCCTCTCCTCCGCCTCGGCTCGGCTAAAATCGCGCTCTCGGGCATGGTTTCCAGTTCGGTCCATTTGGTCACTGTAACACGAATTCTGTTTTTCGAAAAGAAAATGTCGCTCTTATAGCGTTGGCTGTGGGTTTCGGTCTTTCGTCATGACCGTGCTTGATCAGGCAAAGCCCGGCCCTGAGAGATCGCCACTGACCGCCTTCGACCCTTTGCTGCCCCTCCAGACTGGTCCCGTGAACGGGCGGATTGCGCAAAGAGCGGTCGTCCGGGCTGCGTGGCGAAGGGGTCAATAGGGTTTTGCGAGGGGTGTCGGGCTGATGCTCTTCTGAAGCTTCGCAACGCCCCGGTTATGGAGTTCATCGAATTCGGAACAGAGAATCCCTCACTTTGTGGAGTTTTGTTCCACCAAGCTGAGATCCTACGACTATAGTACCTCATATTTGGGGATTGCACTAGGCCTAGAATCCTGGATATGAAGTTCATCGGATCGAAACAGAGATCCGGTTAGTTTGTGGAACTGGGGCCCACGGAGTTGACATGGATTACGCCTGCAATGTTGATACCCATAATGGGAGGGATCTAATGGGACACTCTATAGACATAGACGCAGCTGTACTTTATGCTCGCGCTCTAATATTGACAAGCGCCGGCTCCTACGCCCAAAACTACGGTCGCCTTTACCCCGCTCCATACATATTACATCTCCCCGACCGGCAGTGACAGCAATGCAGGGACCTCTCCGAGCGCGGAAGCGTCGTTCAGACGCCTCGCTACGCAAGGGTTGAGGTAACCGATCAATTCGAGGGCATTGCTTCACGGGCGGGAGGTTTGGATGAAAATTTATAGCGTGATGTTTGCCGCGGCGACGGCTCCCTTGTCGCTGCCCAGTTTGACGACAGGGCGAGGAGCAGCTGCATCATTCGCCGCCGGCGTGAGCCTTGCGCCGTCAGGCCGATACGTCGCACGTTTTATCGAAATCATTGTCTTTGCCATGTTACTGGCTTTGATTGCGCTTCCAGCGCCGGCCCGCGCCCAGACCATCACCCTGAGCTCGGTGACAGCGACCCCGGCCACCGTCCGGCCCGGACAAACGGTCGTTTTCAGGGCCACGGCGAAAGCCAATAAGAACGCCTCGGATTATCCTGTCGAATTTTCGTTGGTCCCCCCTGGCGCCTATGCTGCCACCACGCAAAAGGTATTCTTCCTAACGTTTCGGGCGGGCGCGCCCTTGACCGAAGCCTATGGCTGGACCGTGCCCGCCGGCACAAGCCCCGGAGTTTACAGCATGCAGGTCGCCGTGTTTAACCCGACTTGGAGCCGCTTGCTGGCCTTGAAGAGCACGGCGCTTACCATTTCGGCCGCTAGCGTGGCAGCGGCGCCGACGAATCTCGAGCCGCCGGTGGTCAGCGGCACAGCCCAGGTCGGCCAGGTCCTCACGTCAACGAGCGGAACCTGGACGGGCGCAACTTCCTTCGCATATCAGTGGGCCGGGAATACCGCGCCGATCGCTGGGGCGACGGCGGCGACGTACACCCCTGTTTCAAGCGATGCCGGACACACGCTGACAGCCACAGTTACGGCGACAGGATCGGGCGGCGCGACGGCGTCAGCGGCCAGCGCCCCGACGGTGCCTATTGTGGCGGCCAGTAACAGTTCGCAAGCTAGCGGAGCGGTTTCGTTCGTCGCGCTCCACACCTATTACATGTCGCCGACCGGTTCGGACAGCAACTCGGGGACTTCGCCCAGCTCGCCGTGGGCGACGCCGAACCACCCTGTGAGCTGCGGCGACGTCATTATCGCGGCGCCCGGCTCCTACGGCTCCATAGGATATTTCGGGAACGTGTCGAACTGCCCCTCTACGTCAGGCGGCATCGACGGGACCGGTGGCATCTACTTTGCTGTCTTGCTATGCGGCGGCACCGACCTGACAGGCTGCCCCGACGGCGGCGAGACGATCGCCGCGAGCAATTGGGCGGTCGAGGGATTTTCTGCAACCAATCCAACGGGCTTCTGTCATCTCGCGGATGGCAGCGCTACTGACACGACACAGTATGCTTTCATCGCCTTCATCAACGACATCGCGCACAATTGCGCCGACGGGTTCACGACCGGAGACGGCGGGAAAAACCATGACGTGCCGGGCAACGGGATCGACGAGTTCGCAGTCGTCGGCTCGATCGCTTGGAACGCCAATCTCGATCCGATCTGCGTCGGCGCGATCGACGATCCCGGCCCGTCGCCGAGCTACCCATTTTCCGGAACGCACGTCATTTACTATGGAAGCTTCGCGATAAGTAATCTGCAGGCGAATGGTTGCTATGGCCACGACGGCGAGGGGATGTTTTTCGACACTTGGGATGCACACGGCTTCACCGGCCAGGGCGTCATCGAAAACAACATCGTCGTGCAGAGCGCATTGTTCGGCATCGCGATCTTCACGCAGTCGAACAACTCGATTGCAGCGGGCGCGAACTATGTCGTAAGTAATACGGTATTTTCTAATAACGCGACGACAATCTCGAATATGTCGGATGCCGGATCAAACGTCGGCGACATAAACATTCAGATTGGCAACACGATCCCGATCTATCTTTACAACAATATTTCGCGATCGAATTATGCGACGGTTGGCGGGCAGGCGGGTGGTGGCCCTGTTTATGCGCTCGGGCTCGGCGTCCTTGGTAACAATGTCGTCGTCGGCGATACCGGCGTCAATCCGGCCAACTCGCAAAATATTTTCTATGGCTTGCAGACGACATGTCCTTCGACCTGCCTTCCGAGCAGCACCGTCGCCTACGTCGAATCCTACGGAAATTCGCTCGGCCTCAATGTGTATGAGGACCCGGCGTTCGCCAATATGACTGATCTGCTCGCGAACCGGGTCGGAAATCCGACCTGCGCTGGCTTCGTCAATACAACGCAATGCATGGGCTGGAACGCCAACACGAAAGCCCTGACGACGCTCTCTGTCATTGGCGATCTGATTCCATCGGCGAGCGGGACGACCGGCAAGGGCTATCAACTGCCGTCTACGATCTGCGCATCGAATCCCCTCTATCCGACATGGCTCAAGGGCGTCGTTTATCTGCAATGGAGCGGCTCGGCGCTGACCGAGAACGCCGGGCTCGTCAACAAGCCGTGCGGTCTGTAGAATTTATTTCAACATGCTATCCTTGGAGCACAAGCGTGCGCTGCGAGGAATGATATGACGCCCTCGCAGCGCATCGCGCACCTTCTCATCGCGCCGTCGAGGACGAGGTAAGGAAAGGGCTCTGCGACGGTTGTCCAGCCACGCGCTCGCCACCAGCCCGAGCGCGCCATCCAGCACAACGCCCCAGCTCAGAGCCCTCCTTCTCGGAACCCTGCTTTAATGTCATCGGATCGACAGCAAGAGGTTGTCTTCGAGCAAAGGCGCTCCTTCGGAAAAAGGTGGCATCCCACTTCTGCGACGTGCCCCATCGGGATCCGCGATGTCCGGTTCACTGAAGGGTTTCAGACGCCGGCCCTTTCGGACGGTCGTGCGAGACGCGGGGGCCGGCGTTTGAAAGCCTCGTAAGGAGGAAACCGCGGGGAGGAAGGGCGCTGTTTGACCGAGCGCGGCCTATGGGGATTTGAGGATCGCGGTCGGATCGCCGATTTGGGGGCGGTGGCGGAAGGCGGTCGGTTTCATCGTCGGGAGCCGAGACGACGGGCTTCTTGTCGGGCGCGGATGAGGGCGACGGGGATGGGCTCGGCGGCTGGAGAGCCTGTGCGGACGTCGGGAGGACGTCGCGTTCCTGCTCCGGCGTGCGGCTGGAGGCGAGGGGAAGCGGCGCTGCGAGGCGGGACGCGCGGCGTCGGTCATGACGTGTCGATCCTGATCCGGCTTGGGGAAGGCGATCGCGCGGGGCGCGGCCCTTCGAACGTCTCGACAATGATCATCCGGCCGCCGCAGCAGGGGCAGCGCCGCGCCGGCGAAACGGCTTCGGCCTGGCCGTCGGTCTCGGCGTGCGAGCCCTCGGGTGCAGCCTCGGGCGCGGCGAGCGCCTGGCGGACGCGCTCGATGTTGCTGGCTCGGACCGCGCCGGCGAAGAGGCCGTAGTGTCGGATGCGGTGGAAGCCGCTCGGCAGCACGTGCAGGAGAAAGCGGCGGATGAACTCGTGGGCCGCGAGCGTCATGGTCTTGAACCGGTCGCGGCCTTCGACCCGATAGTCCTTCCACTTGAATGTGACGCCCTTGTCGTCCAGCTCCATGAGCCTGGAGTTCGAGATCGCGACGCGGTGGGTGTAGCGGGCGAGATAGGCGAGCACGGCCTTCGGCCCGGCGAACGGCCTCTTGGCATAGACGATCCATTCCGATCGGCGCAGCGGCGCGAGGACGGCGTCGAAGGCGGGCTTGACAGCGAGCGGCGCAAGGTCGCCGAAGAAGGCGAGGCGTCCGGCCGCATGCAGGCCCGCGATGCCTTCGAGGAAGAGCCGGCGGAACAGGCGCGAGAGCACGCGCACGGGCAGGAAGAAGCCGGGCTTGCAGGCGATCCAGCGCGATCCGTCCAGCGACAGGCCGCCGCCGGGAACGATGACGTGGACGTGCGGATGGTGGGTCAGCGCCGAGCCCCAGGTGTGCAGTACGGCGGTCAGGCCGATGCGCGCGCCCAGATGCTTCGGGTCGGCCGCGATCGTGGTCAGCGTCTGGGCGGCGGTCCTGAACAGGAGGTCGTAGACGGGGGACTTGTTCTGGAACGCGACGGCGCCGATCGACGCCGGCAGGGTGAAGACGACGTGGTAATAGGGAACCGGCAGGAGTTCGGCCTCGCGGTCTTCGAGCCATTCCCTCGCCGCGGCCGCCTGGCACTTCGGGCAGTGGCGATTGCGGCAGGAATTGTAGGAGATCCGTTCGTGCGCACAGTCCTCGCAGCGCTCGACGTGTCCGCCGAGCGCGGCTGTGCGACAGGTCTCGATCGCCAACATGACCTTCAACTGGTCGAGGCTCACGTGACCGGCGTTGGCCATTCGCCACGCCGCCCCGTGGGCGCGAAAGACGTCGGCGACCTCCAGGTGGTGACCCGGTGGCCGCGCCATGCGGCCGCGGTCAGTCGGCCGACTTTCGCTTCGCCAGGTTGACGCCGAGCCGCTCGAGCGGGCTCTTGACGTCGCGGATCGTGTTGACCGCGACCTGGGTGTAGAGCGCGGTCGTCTCGAGCTTGGCGTGGCCGAGCAACACCTGGATCACGCGAATGTCGACGTCCTGCTCGAGCAGATGGGTGGCGAAGCTGTGCCGCAGCGTATGCGGCGACACGCGCTTGGAGATGCCGGCCAGGTCTTTGGCGGCGGTGACGGCGCGATTGAGCTGACGGGCGGTGATCGGGTTGACCGGGTTTTGGCCGGGGAACAGCCAGGCCCGCGGCCGCGCCGCATGCCACCATGCGCGCAACAGTTCGAGCAGTTGCGGCGACAGCATCACATAGCGATCCCGCTGCCCTTTGCCCTGCTCGACCCGAAGCGTCATGCGCTGGCTGTCGATGTCGGACACCTTCAGGTGCGCGACCTCGGACACGCGCAGGCCCGCGCCGTAGGCGACGCTGAGCGCGGCCTTGTACTTCAGGCCCGGCGCGGCTTCGAGCAGGAGCGCGACCTCTTCCTGGCTGAGCACGACCGGCGCCCTGCGCGGCTTGTTCACGATCGTCAGAGGACGAACGAGGTCTGGCCGTTCGAGCGTCACGGTGAAGAAGAACCGAAGCGCGGTGACGGCGGCGTTGATCGAACCTGGGCTGATCTGCTGCTGCGCCAGATGCAACTGAAAGCGGCGAAGGTCCTCCTTCGTCGCCGTATCGGGCGACCGGCCCAGGAAGGCCGTAAAGGTCCTGACGTGCCGGACGTAGTCCTTCTGCACCTTCTCCTTGAACCGACGCGCCGTCATGTCGTCGATCATGCGCTGACGCAGCGGGTTGATGGGCTTGTCGGACATCGCGAAAAGCTCCTGTCTCCCATGGGGTTGAACCCCATGATTTTGAGACAGTCCTGGCCTCGTCCGACCCAGCTTCCCGCGCTGCCCTCGCCGCAGCTACCGCGCGAGCGGTTTAGATTCTATGGGCGCGCGGCGGGCGTTGGCGCCTTCGTCGCGGCAACCAAACGATGGAGCGCCCCTATGTCAAAGCAGAACGACTTGAGCAAATGCGTCGTCGCGCTCGAGCAAGACGCGACATTGATCGCCGTGGTCGAGATGGGCCAGTCGAGTTGGCTGGTCGCGGGCATCGTGCCGGGACTCGATCGCTATCCCTTGAAGAAACTTAGCCCAGACCGCGACGCGCTGCTGCAGCTTCTGCATCGCTGGCGCAACGAAGCGGCGAAGCGCGGCCACGCGATCGACCGGATCGCCGTTGCCTACGAGGCAGGCCGCGATGGCTTCTGGCTGGCGCGCTGGCTGCGTTCCCAATCCATCGAAGCCTATGTGATCCACCCGTCGAGCGTCCCGGTGTCGCGCGAGCACCGAAGGGTGAAGACGGATCGGCTCGACACAGAGCTCCTCAAGCGCGCCTTCCTCGGCTGGCTGCGCGGCGAACCGAAGCATTGCAGCATGGCGGCCATCCCCGCGCTCGAGGACGAGGATGCGAGACGACCCAGCCGCGAGCGTCAGGTCCTGGTCGGAGAGCGCACACGCATCGTCAACCGCCTGAAGGCCAATCTCGCCCGGCTCGGCATTCGCGGCTTCCGGCCCAATCTCGCTCGGGCGCCAAGCCAGCTTGAAGCCCTGCGCACGCCGGAGGGCGTCGCCATACCTACGAACACGTTGGCCGAGATGCGGCGCGACCTGGACCGCCTGCGCTTCGTCAAGCAGCAGATCAAGGAGATCGAGAAGACCCGCACCGAGCGTCTGGCGAAGACGCCAGACGAGCCACGCCATGCGTCGGCGCATGTCCTTACACGCGTGGTCGGCGTCGGCGTCGAGTCCGCGGACATGCTTATCCAGGAGGTGTTCTCGCGGGAGATCCGGGACCGTAGGGCACTGGCGCGCTATGCCGGGCTCACCGGAGCTCCAGACGAGAGCGGGCAAAGACGGCGCGAGCGGGAACTCGCCAAAGCAGGCAACGCTCGGGTGCGCCGCGGGATGATCGAACTCGCCTGGGGTCATCTGGTGCACCAGAAGGGCAGCCCGCTCAGCGCATGGTATCGGAGGCGAACGTCGGACTCACGGCGGGGCGTGCGCAAGACAATGATCGTCGCGCTCGCGCGCAAGCTCCTCATCGCGCTGTGGCGGCTCGCCACGACCGGCGAAGCGCCGGAAGGTCTGCTGCTTCGCCCGGCAGCGTAGCCACAACGGAGTTGCTGCAGGCGAGCGTCACGACGGTGCCCGACCTGTAGACGACGGCCCGAGGCGGCGGCAACCCGACATGGACTATGGCCTTCGCGCCGCGGTTTAGAATGGGCCCGCCCCTCGGAGCTTTGCCGCCGATGCGCATGACTGCATCATGGTGCGACCTTCGTGGTCGGCCGAATACAAGTTCGTGACGCGCGACGCGCGCCCAATGGCGAGCTCCCCTCGGTATCGTCGCCGCTGTCGAAACTGAACTGAACGAGCGGGACACACCCGTGTCGCCCGACTGAGGAAGCTTGACGCTGTGCTCGGGCCCCTCAAGGCAAGTCGCTCCGCGATGGCCTTCGGCCACCCTTGACGGCCACTGCGCGCAGTGTCCGAAGGAAAGTCAGGTCGGGACGAGGAGATGTCGCGGGCCAATCGAACAAGGAGATGCTCGCTATCGCCACCCTTGACAGCAATCGCCCCATACAAGTCCTTACGTCAATTGCGGGCGTTCCACTGGCGACGACCGTAGGAGCGGAATCCGCCCTTTCGCGACACTCCTGTTCGGACTTTGACCGCTACGACCAACCCCCGCCAACAGATAACGCTATGAGCGCCCAAATGTCCGAGGATCAATTCTTCAGGCTTTGTGCGCCGCCCCCGAAAGCGCGCACCCAGCGTGGGCGCGTTCGTCGCGCAGGTTGCTGATGGATTCCATGGTTCCGCGGGAATAAGACGTTGGCGGATGAGCCAACGCCAATTCCGTGTTGTTCGGATCAGGTCACTGGCGCGGAACGCACCGCCAGCTCGACCTGATCCTTTGGAAATCGCTCCAGTTGTCCCAGTCGTGGACGGCGACGAGGCCGTATCTGCCGCATTCTTTCTGCGCCTCAGCCGCGAATTCGGACGGAGGCGGAAACGTGACGCTGTGCGGGGGATTTGGATAATAGAGGAAGGTAACCCATCTTTCCTGGGCGCAGCCCGACAGGGCGAGCAGCACGCCGATCAAAGAGACAATCCGCATCAATCGCCCCACGCCTGAAAGCCCCGGCTGGCCATTCGGCCCAGCTCGAATCCGCGGGCCGCACTCTGCCCGTCCGGGGGGCATGACGCAAGCTTTTCGACCCTGAGCCGTTCGGTCAGGCTCTATGAAGACGCCTACGAGCCGCCCGCAGACGCGGTCTTCGGCCGACTGCGGGCGCCTCCGCCGATCTCACATGAACGCACCCAGCGATCATTGCGGATCGCAGTGCCGGGGTGTCGGAAGCGGCCGCTCGGGCAGCAGCGTGCACAGACCAAATTAAAAATCGACGCGGCGCTACGCCTCGGCCGGCCAACTGGCGCCGAGAGTGAGTGCGCCCGCGCCGCACCGCCTAAGGCAATTGAGCGCTGCGGCCAGCTTGACGCCGGCAGGATGAACGTTGTCCGTCGAAAAGAAAAAGACCGACCCAGAATGCGGGTTCGGCGCGCCGGGGACGAAGATCGAGACGCGGCCGCCGCTCAGCGCTTCGATTTGAACGCCGAGCTGCCATCCCCCTTCCATGGGCACGAATACCACGGGAAGCTCCGCGATGTCGGCGACGCCGAGCGCGCTTGCGCTCTCCTGCTTGAGATAGTCGTAACCAGGAATCTTCGACAGCAGCGAAGCCTCCAATGCGTTGACGAGGCGTTGCGCGATCACGGTGTGGGCGACGAGCCCAGCAAGAAGGCAGACGAGCGCGACCATCGCGATCGAAAGCGCCGTCGCCGCGCCAGCGCTAAAGTCCGAAGCGGCTGGAACATAGCCCAAAACGGCATTTGAGACCTTTTTCGCGTAGTCGAACGCCTTGGCGAGGATCACGATCAGCACAACGATCGGCGCCAGAAAAAAGAGGCCGCCGACTACCGTCGTCCGTACGAATTGAGCGATCGTTTTCATGGATGATCTTCCTCTCCGTTAGTGGCGTTGCACGACCAGCTCGGAAAGGAGCCCCGTGCCTATAGCGATCAAGGGTAGCGCAGAGTGACATGGACGACAGGGCCCTCGCGCCTTGTGTTCATCGCGAGGCCGCTGCGCTTGAACACATTCAGCATGGCGACATTTTCCGGGAGGACCTCGGCGATGAGCTCATGAAGTCCGGCTTCACGGCCGAGGGTTGCGAGATGACGCATCAATGCTGAGCCGATGCCCAGGCCCTGATACGCGTCGATGATCGCGAACGCGACCTCGGCTTGACCGGGCTGGACGACAACATACCGCCCGCCGCCGACAATCGTCAGCTGGCCGGCGTCGTTGGCCACCGCCACCAAAGCGATGTGGTTGACGAAGTCGATATCGAGGAAATAGTCCGTCTCCTTCTCCGAAAACTCGCGCCTGACCGCGAAAAAGCGACGGTAAAGCGACCCCGAGCTGGATCGCGCGATCGCCGCGAGCATGCCTTCGCGGTCCTCCGGACGCTGGGCGCGGATCGTGATCGTGCGCCCGTCACGCAACGTCTCGGTCACTGAATAGTTGGCGGCGTCGAGCATGACCGAACCACCTATCAACTCGCTGCAACGTGGCTGCCGAATTCGATCCGCGAGTGAGCGAGTTTTACCACGTCATGCGGGAGGGCGAATATTTTTGTGGGGAGGAGCGTCGACGCCAGGCGCCGGCCGCCTTGTCGTGTTCGTTGAAGATCAGGCTGGCGGCGGCGAGGATCCGATGCACGTCGGCGTCGTTGTCGTCGAGCGACAGGGCCGTTTGCAATTCGTCCAGGATCACGCGCTCGGCGGCGCTCTTGTCCTCGCACCACTCATACCCATACGCTTGGCCGGTCACGCAGGCCTTCCAGGCGTGCGCATGAGCATAGTTCGGGTCAAGAGCGATCGCGCGGTTCAGATGCCCAAGCGCTTCGGCGTTGGCCTCGCGGTTCGACCGATGGTGCAGAACCTTGCCGGCCAGCACATGCTCGTAGGCCGCCATGTTTTCGGTCGTCTTTCGCTTGACGCGGTCCTGCCTCGCGGCCTCGACGCGGCCGAACAGGGTCGCAGCGATCGAGGCCGTGACCTCGTCCTGGATGGCGAAAATGTCCTCGAGCTTTCGATCGTAGCGTTCGGCCCAGATGTGCGTCTCGGTCTCGCCGTCGATCAGCTGAACCGTGACGCGGACGCGGTCCGCGGCCTTCCGCACGCTTCCCTCGACGATGTAGTCCACGCCGAACTCGCGCGCGATCTGCTGGGCCTTGACCGGCTTTCCCTTGTGGACGAAGACGGCGTTGCGGGAGATCACCAAGAGTTGGCGGAAACGCGACAGCTCGGTGATGATGTCCTCGGTCAGCCCGTCGGCGAAGAACTCCTGCTCCGGGTCGCCGCTCATGTTGACGAACGGCAGGACGGCGATCGACGGCCTCCTAGCGCTGGCCTGAAGCGTCACTGACCCGCCAGAGCGTGACTGACCTTTGTCGGCCGATTGGCGTCCCGGCAGGACCTTGAAGACGCGGATCGGCCGATTGATGTTCTTGACCTGCTGTTCGCCCAGATCGGCGTACTCCACGTCCAGCCGGTCGGCGACCTGATCGCGCACCGCCGCCGAGATGCAAATTCCGCCCGGCTCCGCTATCAACTCGAGGCGCGCCGCGACATTGACGCCGTCGCCAAAGATGTCGCTGTCCTCGACAATGACGTCGCCAAGATTGAGTCCGATGCGATAGAGCAGGGCGCGCGACGAAGGCATATCGCGGTTTCGTCGCGCCATTCGCTCCTGAAAATCGACCGCGCAGCGGAGCGCCTCGGTGACGCTCTGGAATTCCACCAATATGCCGTCGCCGGTCGTTTTGATAATGCGGCCCCTGCACCTGGTGATCGCCGGATCGATCAGCTCCAGCCGCACCGTCCTCAGCCGAGCGAGCGTTCCCTCCTCGTCGACTTCCATGAGACGGCTGTAGCCGACGACATCTGCCGCAAGGATTGCGGCGAGGCGACGCTCTACATTTTGACCTTCCATCGTGCAAAGGCCTGTTCGCAGAATATCAACTTTGAACCTGAGTTGCTCCGCCTGCCAACTTTAGACCGCGGGGTTCAATCCAAACCCGAGACTCGCGCCAAACCAAGACCCGCGCGCCTCCCGAGCTTCGCGTCTTCCCATCGGCAGAGAACAATACCACTTCGGCTGGAATGATCCATAGTCCAAGGCAGGGACGTTATTCGCGCGATTACGCTCCAGCGCCGACCCTTGTCCCGCGGGCTTGAACCTCAGTCGTTCGCCAAGCCGTCGGCGAACGACCGCTCTTTGCGCACCCACGCCATTCAGTCGGGCGCCAAACGTTTGATGTTCCACCGCTGGCTTTCGCGACTCACGTCACCGTCTCGGCGCTGTAGCGGGCGATCAGTCCGGTGCGGATCGCGATGCGATAGACGGCCATGAAGAGGACGCAGGCCAGGACGAGATAGACGACGGCCAGGCCGCCGCCGAGCGCGAGACGGTCCCACGGCGGGGGCTCGCCGGCGACGACCGCGCGCAGGCCGTCGAAGACGTAGGACGGCGGCAGAACGGACGCGACCGCCTGCATCCATCCGGGCAGGATCGACACGGGATAGAAGACGCCGGCGAACGGCGAGACGATCATCGGGATCGGCCAGATGAGCCACTCGGACGCAGGACCCAGCCGCAGCACAATGGCGGCGGCGGCGACGCCGAAGGCGATCCCGGTCAAAAAGAGCACGGCGAGGAACGGCGCGAGCGCAATCCCATAGGTCAGGAACGACAGGCCGAAGGCGATGCGCGCGAAGGCGACCATCGCGGTCAGGCTCACGAGGCTCGTGCCGACCGCGGTGAGGACGATTCCCGTCAGATATTCCGACGTGCGCAAGGGCGTGGCGAAGTAATTGAGGAAGTTGCGCGACCACACGTCCTCGAAGAAGGCCATCGTCACGCCCTGCATCACGCGGGTGAGGAAGTCCCAGAGCAAAACGGCGCCGAGCAGCGCCGGCACGAAATTGACGTCCGCCCGCGAGACCGAATTGAGGTAGCGGGTCAAAAACCCCCACATCAGGATGTCGACCGCGACCCACACGAAAATCGGGAACACGCGCTGAGGGCTGCCGCGATAGAGATAGAGGATCCTCAAGACGATCGCAGCGACGCGCGAGCGGTTCATCGCGGCGACCCCGCGTCCAGGGTTTCGTGCGCGACGGAAACGAAGAGGTCGTCGAGCGACCCCGCGCCGTGTTCCTTAGGTAGCGTCTTCGGATCGCCCTCGAGCACGATCCGGCCGTGCGACAGAAACAGCACCCGGTCGCAGACCGTCTCGACCTCGACCATGTTGTGGCTGGTCCACAAGACCCCGCAATGGCCGTCCTCGACGAGATTGGCGATGCCGGCGCGGATGTCGCGCGCGGCGGACGGGTCGATCGACGCCGTCGGCTCGTCGAGCAGGAGAAGCCGCGGCTTGTTCAGCATCGCCTTGGCGAGGCCGAGGCGCGTCTGCTCGCCGGACGAGAGGACGCCCGCCTTGGTGCGGCGGAACCGCGCGAGGTCATAGCGCAGGAGCAGCTTCTCGATCCGCGCGTCGAGTCCTTTGACGTCGTAGATCATGCCGAAGATGCGCAGGTTCTGTTCGACCGTCAGGTTGCCGGGCAGCGGCGCGTAGACGGCGGCGAAATTGGTCTCCGCCATCGCGGCGCTACGGTTCGCGCCGAGATCGATTCCCTGGATTGCGATCCGCCCCGCGCTCGGCTCGAGGACGCCGAGGATCATGTTGATCGTCGTCGTCTTGCCGGCTCCGTTCGGACCGAGAAGCCCCACGATCTCGCCGGGCGACACGTGAAAGGAAATGCCGCCAACCGCCACGAGAGTCCCGAAGGATTTGGCGAGGCGTTCGACCATCAGGACCGGAGGCGCGGCGAGACTCATCAAAGGGTCGTATCCGATCCGGCGCCAGCCCCGTCAAGGCGGGCGCGGGACGGATTTGCTTCACGGGGCCGGCGAGGCGCTCAAGGAGGTTGAGCGCCAGGCGAAGGCTTTCCTTGGCGCTACGGCTGGCCGGTTCCTCCCGCGGCGTACACCTGTCCGGTCGCGTACGCCTCGGCGTCCAGCGTGTAGAGCTCCTGCGACTTCCCCACGCCGCGCAGGGCGAAGCGGCCGACGGACGCGAACAGCCGCCGCTCTGCGCCAACCGCCTCCGCGAAGGACGACGAGATGAGGATCGGCTGGTCGACCGACCGGCACATGGCGGCGATGCGCGCGACCTCGTTGACGGCAGGGCCGACGACCGTGAAGTCGAGCCGCTCCTTGCTGCCGATGTTGCCGTAGAACACTACGCCGAGATGGAGTCCGAGATACATGTCCGTCGCGGGCAGGTCTTCCGCGATCCGTCGCGCGTTCAAAGCCTCGACCGCCGCGCGCGCTTGCCTGGCCGCGTGCAGCGCCGCTGCGCAGGCCCGGGCGCGATCCTCCGCCGGAAAGATCGCCAGAACCCCGTCGCCGATGAGCTTCAAGACGTCGCCCGAGTGTCGATGAATGGCGGAGACGATCGCGTCGGCGTAATCGTTGAGGAGCGGAATGATCTGCTCCGGCGCCGCGGTGTCGGAGATGCGCGTGTAATTGCGCAAATCGCTGAACCACAGCACGGTCTTGATGCGGTCGGCGACGCCGCGGGCGATGCGGCCCTGCAGCACCCGCCGGCCTGCGTCACGCCCGAGATAGGTTTCGACCAGCGTCTCGGCGATGCGGGCAAGCGAGGCGGTCTTAATCCCGAGCCCAAGAAAAGGAGTCAGCCGTTGCAAGGCGTCGATCTCGCCGTCGTTGAAGCCCTCCGGCCGGTCCGTCGACCAGGCGGCGTAGAAACAGTCCATCTCGCCGATCACGCCGTCGGCGGAGAAGCGGTTGATGACCGCGACCAAATCGGTGAGCGAGGCCTCGCGCATTTCGGCGAACATTGGGAATTGGACCTCTCCCTCGGGGTCGATCCGCCAACGCCTCAGCAACTCCCCGTCGGCGAGCATGCGGAAGAACGGGCTCGTTCGCCAACGTTCGGCCGCCTCCCCCTCGGTGGTCGGTCCGTACTCGGTGACCGTCGTCTCAGGCTTGTCGCGTTCCCAGCGGAAAACCCGCCCCTCGTGAATCGGATGAAGCGTGTCGATGAAAACCATCGCGCGCGCAAGCGGCAGCCCGCCGGCAAGGGCGCGCCGGCAAAAGCCGTCAAGAAGCACGGTCTCCGCCCGTCCTTCCAGGCCGACTTTGGCGAGCCAGCCCGCCAGCTTCGCAAGCTCTGCATCTGTCATGGGACCAATAATACGTTGGGCGCGCGCGCCGGCCAAATCGCCTCTTCGAACGGCTTGGCTTCGACGCCGCAGGCCTGCTACGACATAAGGCCAAGGGGCCCATGAGGGCGGGAGGACGCGAAAGATGAGCAAGATCGCTCTCATCGGGCTCGGACTCGTCGGCCGCGCATGGGCGATCAGCTTTGCGCGCGCGGGCCATGAGGTCGCAATCTGGGACGAACGGGCGGAGGCGATCGACGACGCCTTCCGCTTCATCAACGGGATCCTTCCCGAGCTCGAACTCGAACGACCTCCTGAACGGCGAGGCGGCGGTCGTCATCCGCTCGCGCATGCGCCGCGCGGGCACGCTCGAGGAGGCGCTCGAGGGCGCGGCCCACGTCCAGGAAAACACGCCCGAGGACGTCGAGATCAAGCGGCGCGTGTTCGCGCGCCTCGATCAAGCCGCCGAGCGTGACGCCGTGCTGGCGAGTTCGACTTCGGCCATTCTGCCTTCGCTCTTCACCGAGACGCTCGCCGGCCGGTCCCGCTGCCTCGTCGCTCATCCGATCAATCCGCCCTATCTCATTCCGGCGGTCGAGGTGATCCCGGCGCCGTGGACCCGTGCGGAGACGGTCGAGCAGACCGCCGCGCTGCTCAAGGAGGCGGGCCACGCGCCGATCGTGATGAAACGCGAGATCGACGGCTTTGTCGTCAACCGGCTCCAGGGGGCGCTCCTGGAAGAGGCGTTCCGGCTCGTCGCCGACGGCTTTGCGAGCATCGAGGACGTCGACGTCGCGCTGCGCGACGGGCTTGCCTTGCGCTGGTCGTTCATGGGCCCGTTCGAAACGATCGACCTCAACGCGCCCGGCGGCGTGCGCGACTACGCCGAGCGCTATCAGCAGATTTACGCACGCATCTTTCCAACGACCCAATGGCGCGCCGACTGGACGGGACAAGCGATGGATGGGATCGAGGCGGAGCGACGCAAGGCTCTGCCGGCCGACCAATTGGCCGAGCGGGCCGTCTGGCGCGACCGCCGCCTGATGGCGCTCGCCGCGCACAAGAAGCACGCCGATGAAGACATCGGCCGCTGAGCGCATGGCCTCGACCCTCTTCGACCTCTCCGGCAAGACCGCGCTCGTCACCGGCTCCTCCAGCGGGCTGGGCCTTGCGATGGCGCGCGGCCTTGCGGACGCGGGCGCGGCGGTCGTGCTCAACGGACGCGACGAGGCAAGGCTCGCCGCCGCGGCCAAGACCTTCGACGCGGCGGACAAACGCGTGACGATCCGCGCGTTCGACGTCGTCGACGAAGCCGCTGTTCGCGCCGCCTTCGACCGCTTCGACGCCGAGGGCGTGGCGATCGATATCCTCGTCAACAACGCCGGAATCCAGTTTCGCAAGCCCATGGTCGATCTTTCGACCGACGATTGGCGGCGCGTCATCGACACCAATCTGACCGCGGCCTTCGTCGCGGGGCGCGAAGCCGCACGTCGCATGATCGCGCGCGGCTCCGGCGGCAAGATCATCAATGTCGCCTCGCTCGCGAGCGAGGTCGCGCGTGCGACGATCGCGCCCTATACCGCCGCCAAGGGCGGGCTCAAGATGCTGACCCGCTCCATGGCCGCCGAATGGGCGCAGCATGGCGTACAGGCGAACGCGATCGGGCCGGGCTACATCGCCACCGAAATGAACCGGGCCTTGATCGACGATCCGAAATTCGACGCCTGGGTCAAGGGCCGCACGCCGTCCGGACGATGGGGCCGGCCGGAGGACCTGATCGGCGTGACAGTGTTCCTCGCATCGCGCGCCTCGGACTATGTCAACGGGCAGATCATCTATGTCGACGGCGGGCTGCTTGCGGTCATGTGAGAATCGCCCGCAAAGAAGCAGTCTCCCTTAGCCCTCGGCCGAGCTTCAGTGCGGCAGTCTGCACGGAACGACCTGCCGGCCGTGCCGACGGTATATTCGGAAGTCGGCGTCCGTCGTCAGCAGCATGGGATCGTTCAACGTTTCGGTCATGCGCACAAGACAAGCGTCCGCGAAGCTCATCGGCACGTCCGCGTATTTTTCCAGCAATTTAAGCACCGCGTCCATGTCGTCTGTGAAGCGATAGCCGGACACTAGGGCCCCACGGCGAATAAGCGCCGCGAAGCTCCGGATTCCGCGCCGCCCGAGCAAGTGCACGGCCTCCGACAGAACGGCCTCGCAGGTGATCCAGGGCGGCGGCGCCGATGTCGCCTGCGCAACGGCCCAGCGATGATGGGCGCCTCGGCGAGCGAGGAGCGCTACAAGAAAACCCGTGTCAACGAGTACGATTGCGGCCATAGCCGGTCGAGCTGAGGTACGTCTTCGTGCGGCCACTCAAGTCGCTCGGCAACCCGTCAACCGAGCCGATGACATCGGCGATCGCGTCAAGCAACGCCGGCTGTCGTCGGCGGGGGTGAAGTGCGCCCGCTAGCCGCTCGCGTACCACGTCGGACTTGGAGATCTTCCGTCGGCGCGACTCGGATTCGATTTCAGCGGCCAGCGCCTCGGGCAACCGAACAGTCAACGTCTTCATGAAATGGATCGTATGACATGGCTGGCACAGGCGCAATACGTCGGTCGGACGCTAGCCCTGCCTTGGCGCCGCAGGCTTGACCGGGACGATGCCCCGAATGCAATGTTCGTTTTGTGTCGGCTCCTTTCTGAAACAGGGAGACCGCGCCGGCGGATTCACCAAAGTGGCGGATATAGCCCGTGTCCCGAACCGAGTTCCGTGACCCGCGCAGCGACGTAACATCTATGTCGCCGGCACTGATCGCGCTCGACTGGGGCTCGTCGAGCTTCCGCGCCTATCTGATGTCGCGCGGGGTCATGATCCTCGACGCGATTGAGACGGCCGACGGCGTCGCCACGGTGGCGCGCGGCGCCTTTCCCGATGCGCTTCGCCGCCTCGTCGGCGGCTGGCTCGACGAGCATCCGAGCTTGCCCATCATCGCTTCCGGCATGGTCGGGAGCCGGCACGGCTGGCGCGAGGCGCCTTACGTCAAATGTCCGGCGGATCCCCGCGACATTGCCGCCGGGCTCGTCGGCGTGGACGCCGGAGGCAGGCTCGTTCACATCGCCCCGGGCCTGTCTTACGAAGACGAGGCCGGGCAGCCGGACGTGATGCGCGGCGAGGAGGTCGAGATTCTCGGCATCGCGCATTCGGGCGGGCGCCTCGTCGTGCTGCCAGGCTCCCACTCGAAATGGGCGATCGTCGAGGACGGCCGCGTGATCGCCTTCAGGACGTTCGTGACCGGGGAGCTTTTCTCCGCAATCAGGGACCACACGCTCGCGGGCGCCTTCGCGCGCATGGGCGGGCCGAAGCCGCTCGGCGACGCGTTCGCGCTCGGCGTCAGGCGCGGCGCGGCCGCGGCGCGCGGCGAAGACTGCACGGGCGTCATCGGCGTTCTGTTCGGCGCGCGCAGCCTGCCGCTCATGGGCAAGCTTGCCGAGGACGACGCCGGCAACTACCTGTCCGGGCTTCTCATCGGCGCGGAGATTGTCGAGGCGCGCCGCCTTTTTCCAGGCGAGGCGCCGCAGGTCGCAGGCGCGAATGGACTCGTTCAGCGCTATCTCTTTGCGTTTGGCGCGCTCGGCGAAAAAGCCCGCGCCGCGCCGCCCCGCGCCGCCGCTCGCGGTCTCCATACGCTCGCGCGCAACGCAGGACTCGTCTGAATGATCACCCTGTCGCCGACCCCGCTCATCGCCATCCTCCGAGGCGTCAGGCCCGACGAAGCCGAGGCGATCGCCGAGGGAATCGTCGAAGCCGGCTTCGGCGCGATCGAGGTGCCGCTCAATTCGCCCGATCCGCTCGCAAGCGTCGAAGCAATCGCCAAGCGGTGGGGCGACAGGGTTCTCGTCGGAGTGGGCACGGTGCTCTCGCCCGACGAGGTTGACCCTGCGGAGCGGGTGGGGGCGAAGCTCATCGTCGCGCCCAACGTCGACGGCGCCGTCATCGCGCGTGCGCGGAACCTGCGCCTCGCGGCGCTGCCCGGCGTCGCGACCCCGACCGAGGGTTACCGCGCGATTCTCCTCGGCGCCTCTGCGCTCAAGCTCTTTCCCGCCGAGGGCATGCCGCCGGAAGTCGTCAAGGCGTGGCGCTCCATCCTGCCGCGCGAGATTCAGCTTTTCCCTGTCGGAGGAATTACGCCAGCGCGGGTCGGTCCCTACCGCAAAGCGGGCGCCGACGGTTTTGGGATTGGGGGAGCGCTGTACAAGCCCGGAATGACGGCCGCCGAAGTCGCGCACGCGGCGCAAGGCTTCGTCGAGGCATGGAAGGCGGCGGAGTGATCTCGCGCCGTCAGTCCGCGGATTTCATCAGCTCCCGCGTGTAGGCGCGGCGCGGCCGCTCGAAGACGTCGGCCGCGGCACCGCGCTCGACCACGCGGCCGGCGCGCATCACCATCACATCGTCGGCCATCGCGCGCACGACCGCGAGATCGTGGCTGATGAAGATGTAGGCGAGGCCGTGCTTCGCCTGCAGCGCCGACAGAAGATCGAGGATCGCGCGTTGAACGAAACGGTCGAGCGACGAGGTCGGCTCGTCGAGGACGAGGAGACTCGGCCTGAGGATCAGCGCGCGGGCGATGGCGATGCGCTGGCGCTGTCCGCCGGAAAAGGCGTCGGGCGTGCGAACGCCCGCGGCCGGGTCGAGGCCGACCTCCTCGAGCGCCTGCACGGCGAGCTTGTCGCGCTCGGCGTGGGTCAGGCGCGGCTCGTGCGCGAGGAGCCCCTCGGCGACGATCGCGCCGACGCTCATGCGCGGCGAGAGCGAGCCGAACGGATCCTGGAAGATCATCTGCATGCGCCGGCGCAAGGGCCTGAGCGCGCGCTCGTCCATCGCCTGAAGATCATGGCCTTCGAAGCGGATGTCGCCTCGGGAGCGAACGAGGCGCAGAAGAGCGTGCGCCAGCGTCGACTTGCCCGAACCCGATTCGCCAACGACACCGAGCGTCCTGCCCTGCTTCACGTCGAGATCGACGTCATCGAGCGCGCGACGCAAGGGCGCACGGCCGAGGAAGCTCCTGTCGCCGTAGTCGACGGAAAGACCGCGCGCGGAGAGGATGATCGGCCCGGCCGCCGGCGGCGCCTGCCTGTCGCGCGCGGGCTCGGCCGCGACCAGCATCTTCGCATAGGCGGTCTTGGGCCGGGTCAGCACCTGGCCGCTCGGTCCGGATTCGACGATCGCGCCGTCCCGCATCACGTAGGTCCGGTCCGCAAGGCGGCGCACGAGCTTGAGATCGTGGCTGATGAAGACGAGCGCCGCGCCAATCCGGCGACGCAGCGCGGAAATGAGCTCGAGGATCTGCGCCTCGACCGTGACGTCGAGGGCGGTCGTCGGCTCGTCGGCGATAATGACCTTCGGCTCGTTGGCGATCGCCATTGCGATCATCACGCGCTGGCGCTCGCCGCCGGAGAGCTCGTGCGGGTAGGCGCCGAGCCGCGCAGCCCCTCCGGCGACGCCGACAACCTCGATGAGCTCGCCCGCGCGGCGACGCGCTTCACCGCCGCCAAGCCGCCGATGCGCCATCATCGGCGCGGCGATCTGCCGGCCTACGGGATAGAGAGGATCGAGCGCCGTCATCGGCTCCTGAAAGATCATCGTCACGTCGGCGCCGCGCAACGTGTTCAGCGCGCGCTCGGGCGCTCCGATCAGTTCGACGCCGCCGAGCTTCGCCGAACCGCGCACGCGAGCGCTCCGCCCGAGCAGTCCGAGCGCCGCGAGCATGGCCTGCGACTTGCCCGATCCGGATTCGCCGACGAGGCCGACGACCTCGTTGCGTCCCGCGTTGAGGTCGATCCCGCGCACGACAGTCTTTGCCGGATAATCGACGACGAGACCTCGAAGCGAGAACAGCGCGTCCATCTTGTCAGCGCTCGCGCGGGTCGAGGGCGTCCGCAAGACCGTCGGCGACGAAGCTGAAGCTCAAGAGGATCATCGACAGGAGCAAAGCAGGACATGCAAGCATCCAGGGCGCGCTCTCGGCGTTGCGCGCGCCTTCCGCAACGAGCACGCCGAGGCTCGTCAAGGGCTCCTGTACGCCAAGCCCAAGAAACGAGAGGAAGCTTTCGAGCAGGATCACGCGCGGCGCGAGCAAGGCGAGCGTCGCGGCGACCGCGCCGGCAAGATTGGGAGCGATGTGGCGGCCGAGGATCGAAGCGGGCGGGACTCCGAGCGCGCGCGCGGCGATCACGAATTCCCGGCCCTTGAGGCTGAGCGTCTGCCCGCGCACGATGCGCGCCATATCGAGCCACTCGACCGCGCCGATCGCCACGAAAATCAGCACGAACCTGCGCCCGAACACGACGACCATGAGGATGACGAAGAAGAGGAAAGGGAGGGCGTAGAGAACGTCGACGACGCGCATCATCGCCGCGTCGATCCGTCCCCCGGCATAGCCCGCGATCGCGCCCCAGACGACGCCGATGGAAGCCGCGACCGCGCAGCCGAGCAAGCCGACGAGAAGCGAAACGCGTCCCGCGATCATGATGCGCGTCAGGAGATCGCGGCCATTTGCGTCGGCGCCGGCGATGAGCCGAAGCTTCTCATACGGCGCATTGAGAACGAGCGTCCGCCCATCGTCGCGCCGCTCGACGACGCTCGGGCGCTGAAAGGCGTCGGAGCGCTCGAGAAGCCGCTCGTCGATCGGCCGCGCGCTCGTGAGCGTCACGGTCGCGCCCGCCTTGTCGAGGCTGACGGCCGTAAGGTTTGCGTGCATGCGCGAGGCGATCGTCGCGAGCGCGGAGCGCGCTTCAGCTTCGTTCGGATGGGCGGCGAGCGACGGCGCCGCCCGCACGTAAAGCGGATAAGCGCGGTCGTAGCTTGCCGGCGCGACGAAGGGTCCGAGCGCGCAGAAAAAGGCGATTGCGCCGAGCGCCATGAGCGCGGCGAAGGCTGGGCGGTTGCGGACAAAACGGGCGGCCGCGGCGCGAGGCGAAGTCGGGGCGAAGCGCTCACTCATGTCGCACTCTCGGGTCGATCAACGCATAAGCGATGTCGACGAGGAGATTGAAGATGAGGATCAGGGTCGCGACGATGATGGCGACGCCCATCGCGAGCGTGTAGTCGCGATTGAGCGCCGCCTCGACAAAGTAGCGCCCGACGCCGGGGATGCCAAAGATCGTCTCGACCACCACCGAGCCGGTGGTCAGCGCCGCCGCAGCCGGCCCGAGATAGGAGACGAGCGGCAGCAGGGCCGCGCGAAACGCATGCGCGAGGATCACGCTTCGGCCGAGGCCGTAAGCGCGCAACGTGCGCGACGGCGGCGCGGCGAGCGCCTCGACCATCGCGGCGCGCGTCAGCCTCGCGATTGCCCCGACTTGCGGCAGCGCGAGGATCACGATCGGCAGCACGCGGTTCGCCAGCGCGCCCTCGTTCCATCCGCCGACCGGCAGCCAGCCGAGCCAGAGCCCGAAGACAATCTGCGCCAGCGGCGCGAGCACGAAATTGGGGACGATGAGGCCGAGGCTCGCCGCCGCGGTCGCTGCGAAATCGAGCGCCCCGCCGCGCCGCTCGGCCGCAATCGCGCCGAGCGCGGCGCCGAGAACGAGAGCAAGGATGAGCGCCGCCGCGCCGAGGCCGAACGAGACCGGCAGCGCTTTGGCGAGAAGTTCGCCGACCGAATAGTCGCGCCATCCGTAGCTCGGTCCGAGATCGCCGCGCGCGAGCGCCAGGAGGTAGTCGAGGTACTGTCGCCAGAGCGGCTCATCGAGGCGGAAGACGCGCTTCAGATTGTCCATCACTGCCGGGTCGAGCGGCCGCTCGAGATCGAAAGGCCCGCCAGGGGCGGCGCGCATGAGGATGAAGGCGACCGTGACGACGGCGATCAGCGTCGGCGGGGCGAGAGCGAGGCGCCTGAGGATCATCCGCATCATGGGCGTCAGGCGCGACGCGGCTTGCGCGTCGAGCGCGGACGCTCCGGCGCGCCGGCGGCGACGAGGATCTTGCGGTATTCGTCGCGCTTCTCGTGGATCGACGCGATCACGAGGCCCATCGGCACGCCGATGTCGACCAGCACCGCTTCGGAGAGCTGCAGGCTCGCCTCGATCGTCTCCGGCACGGCGTCGGTGACGCCGAGTTGGTAGAGCGCGCGGGCGTGATTGGCGTCGCGGGCGCGCGCAACAAGGGTCACGTCCAGGCGCAGGCGGCGCGTGGTCTCGACCACGGCTTCGTTGGCGCTGGGCGAGTCCATCGTCACCACGACCGCCCGCGCCGTCTCGACGCCGCAGCGGCGCATATAGTCTGGCCGCGTCGCATCGCCATAATAGACAGGCTTTCCTTGAGCGCGGGAGCGGGCGACGAGGCGTGGGTCGGAATCGACGGCGATGAACGGGATCGCGTGCAGGTCGAGCATGTCGCCGATCAGTGCGCCGACGCGCCCGTAGCCGACAATGATGATGCGCCGCTCTTCGCTGTCCGGCGGCGCTTCGTCGGGCGGCGCCGCCGCCATGCGCGGCGATGACCCGATCAGCGCGCCGATCCTGGCCAAGGCGGGAAGCGAAAGCATCGAGATCGCCACCACGCTGACGAGAGTCGTCTCGAGCGGCCGGTCGATCAGCCCGGCCGCGAGCGCCGCGCCGATCATGACGAAGCCGAACTCGCCGCCTGGCCCGAGCACCAGCGCCATTTCGGCGCCGACGCGGGCCGGCAAACCGAATCCGCGCGCAAGCCCGAAGAGGACGAGACCTTTCAGCGCGATCAGCGCGCTGGCAAACCCGAGAATGAGCCCGGGCCGGGCGAGGATGAGTCCCGGATTGATCTCGGCGCCGACGGACACGAAATAGAGCCCGAGCAGAAGGCCCTTGAACGGCTCGATCGTCACCTCGATCTCGCGGCGGTACTCGGTTTCGGCGAGCAGAAGCCCGGCGACGAAAGCGCCGAGCGCCATCGACAGGCGGCTCGCCGCGGCCGCGAGCCCATCGCCCAGAACCACCAAGAGACAGGCCGCCATGAAGAACTCGGGGCTCTTCGTTTCAGCGATGAAATGAAAAAAGGGTCGAAGCGCGAGGCGTCCGAATACGATCAGCGCCGCCAGCGCGAGCGCGGCGGGCGCGAGCGCACTGACAAGCGCCCAGCCGAGCCCCGTCTGCCCACTCCCAGCGAGGGCGCCCGCCATCACGAGAAGCGGCGCGACCGCAAGATCCTGAAACAGAAGGACCGAGAAGCTCGCCCGCCCCACAGGCGCAGCGAGGCGCTTGCTCTCGATGAGAAGCGGTATGACGATCGCGGTCGAGGACATGGAGAGCGCCGCGCCGATCGTGAGCGCAGACGCCGCAGTGCGGCCCAGCGCCCAGGCGATCGCGCTCAAGACGAGCGTCGTGACGACGACTTGGCCCAGACCGAGCCCGAACACGAGCCGGCGCATGCGCCGCAATCGCTCGAACGACAGCTCGAGCCCCATCGTGAACAGAAGAACGACCACGCCGAAGGCGGCGATCCTGTCGATCGTCTCGACATTGCTGATGGCGAACGCGCCGAGCCATGGCGCCCTCGTGGCGAGGCGCCCGAGACCATAAGGCCCGAGCGCGACGCCCGCGAGCAGAAAGCCCAGGACGGGGCTCACGCGCAGGCGGAAGAATAGCGGCGCGACGACGCCCGCCGTCGCCAGGAAGAGCAGCGCCTCCTTGTAGAGGGAAAGGTCGACGGTCTCGTTCACCGCGCCAGCTTAATCGATTCGAACCGATGCGCGAGCTTCGCGGGTTGGAGGGCGTGGCGGCGCGGTCGCCTTGCTCCAGCTCAGTGTAGAGGGAAGCTGGTTCGTGCAGAGGATTTCCGCTTGCTCCGCCTGTTTGGCCCTCACACCTAAGTATGCGCGATCGATCCATTCGTGGAACTGTCAAACTGGGCCTCGGACCGCCATCTCCCTCTCGAAGACAACATCGAACAATTCTTCGAGAAGGAACCTTAGCATGCGTAATTCAACTCTGAAGCGCGTCACCGCGTCGTTTGCAGCTGTCGCGATGATTGTTTCTCTGGGAACTTCCCCCGTGCTCGCGAGGGGTGGTGGTGGCGGCCATTTCGCCGGCGGCGGCTTTCACGTAGGCGGCGGCTTTCACCCGGGCGGCGGTTTTCACCCGGGCGGGGGATGGAACCACGGCTTTCACGGCCACAGCCACTTCTACGGCGGCTACAACGCCTGCGTGTTGAACCCATTCTATCAGGCTGCAAACCCCAACCCGCTATATTATTCGTGCTGATAGCGGGCGCGATTAGGAGGAGCGCCATCGAGCCGCGCTTGCGGACTCGGACGCTTCCGCCAGCTGCCGAAGCTGAGCTTGCGCGCGCTCGTCGTGCGCCGACCGTGCGCGCGTTGCGCAAGAAGCTGAAGTTGACGAAGAAAGAGTTCGCGGCGCGGTTTCACCTGCCGCTGGGGACTTCCCGGGATTGGGAGCAAGGCGGGCGCCGCCCCGACTAAGGCGCCCCAGGTGCTTCTCACCGTCATAGCAAGGGACCCGGACGCGGTGGCGCGCTCTGGAAGGCTGACCTTCGCCGGATCGCGGATCAGATGGCGTGGCGGTTTCGGCGAAGGCGTATCATCGCGGCCGGCGCGCCGGGGAGGATAAAAGAGAGAACTCTTGCCGATGGAAAATCCGGGTGGAAGGCAATTTCGCTAGCCAAACTGGCCGGCGGACTTGCAATCGGTAGAGTGGCGGAGATCAGCTATCGTTTACGTATCGTTCGAGGTTCGTCTCACCAGATAAAGGAACTCCAACGCGTTTAAACCCCGATACTCACATGTCTGAAAGACACTGAGAATCGTGAGATAATCGCATACCGAATTTACTGTGAAGCGCCCATCGGCGAAACGCCTATAGCGAGCGAAGGCATGGACCGCATGCTCGGCGTTGTTGTTGTGCCACGGGACGTTATCGTAATCCAAAAATGTGAACAGACGATACCCGTACTTGGCAATTCGCTTCTTGTATTTCATGGCAGCCTCGGATGAACCGGGATGCTTGCAGGCCTTTTCTACAAACGCATAGGCTGCGCTCTTGTGTTTTTGCAAACAATTCTTGGCCAGCCCGTATCGGTCCACCGTCTCGATAATAGGTCGCACGGTCGCTGCAAACGCCTGCGCAATTGCCTTCAGTTCTTGATCGTAGGGATTGGCCTTAACGTCCTCATTCATATCCCTGATCAGGTGGATCAGGCACTTTTGCTGTGGGCATTCAATTAAGTCGTAGGCTGTGAAAAAATCACTCACGAGTACGCCATCAAACCCCTTTAGCCGCTCCGTTAGAGCCCGTCCGGGAACTTAACGAATTGTTGGAATCGCTTATGATTCAAGGAAGGCGGCCCGAATCGCTTGGGGGGGTCGCTGATGTGGACCAACGAAAATCGCGCTCGCTACGACCGCAGTCGGCTGCGCTATCCGAGCGATCTGACCGACGCGGAATGGGCGCATGTCGAGCCGTTCATTCCACCGGCCAAGCGCGGCGGCAACCGACGTCATGTCGATGAGCGCGAGGTCGTCAACGGCCTGATGTATGTCCTGAGCACCGGCTGCCAATGGCGCGCCGTGCCGAAGGACCTGCCGCCGCGTTCGACGCTTTACGATTACTTCGATCGCTGGAGTTGGGACGGCACGCTCGATCGCATCCACGACGCGCTCTACGTGAAGTGTCGCGAAGCGGCCGCTCGCGAGGCGAGCCCGACCGCCGCGATCATCGACAGCCAGAGCGTCAAGAGCGCGGAAAAAGGGGGACCTGCATCGATCCGGCGGGTTACGACGCCGGCAAGAAAATCATGGGCAAAAAGCGCCACATCCTCGTCGATACGCAGGGCCTGTTGATGCATGCGATCGTCCACGCCGCCGACATCCAGGACCGCGACGGCGGCGCGGCGCTGATGGCGACCTTGTTCGGCGCCTTTCCGTTCCTGACCAGGCTCTTTGCCGACGGCGGCTATCGAGGGCCGCAATTTCAGACCGCCATCGGACGAACTCTGGCGCGCGTGAAGGTCGAGATCGTCAAGCGATCGGATCAGGCCAAGGCCTTCGTCGTCCTGCCCAAGCGCTGGATCGGCGAACGCACCTTTGCCTGGCTCGGCCGCTGCCGACGGCTGGCCAAGGACTGGGAATGCCTCAACCGCAAGGCGCTCGCGTTCCTCCGCCTCGCTTCCATCCGCCTCATGCTGCGAAAACTATGCAATCCCACATGATGTTTCCGGACAGACTCTCAGGTAAGAAGATTCTTCTCGTTGACAGTTGTCACGCCGGCGCGGCTTTGAATACCGGAAAGCCTCTTCCGGGGGCCGTGAAAGAGGTACCGGAGTCCTTGGGGACAGGCCAGTTTAAGGAGACACCTGAAATCCCCGCGGGAGCGACGAGGAGTGGGGCCAACGCGACTTCCGACATGATAAGGCTGATCGCAGACTTTTCGACCGCTGGAACGGGTGCCGTTGTTTTCGCTGCGTCGACCGGCAACGAGTGCACTTACGAAAGCGAGCAATGGGACGGCCACAGCGCGTTTGGCAAAGCCTTAATCGAAGCGATTGGCGAGGGTAAGGCATCCACTGACTCAAGCGGACGGATAACAATCGACACGCTTGAATTATATCTTGATGAGCGTGTGAAAGGGCTTACAGAAGGCCGACAACATCCTGTTATGAACCGTCCCAACTCTGTTCGTGATTTTCCAATCGCGCTCGCTCGGCCTTGAGATATTTCAATTAGCCTCGCGAGCGGCCGGCTCCGTCTCAGCTACACCACGCCGCGGGACAATTTGCACCGCGTTGAGAGAGTCCGTTCGGGTCGGACTGACGCGTTTCGCAGCAGGTCTTCCGAACGGTCATCTTGATCAACTCCGCCGTGGAATCACCGTGCTTCTGGGAGTTCCTGTTGCCCTCTGGAGCGCCGCCAGCGGCCCCCTGACAATGTGGCTCCGACTGACGACAGGCGCGCCGGCACCACAGGGCGCTGCGCTTCGATTTGGCGCCTGCATCGCAATGCCCGCTGCATATTGGAGAGCTCGAGTTGAAAAAGCGTCCAATAGCCCTCGCTCAAGTGGACGTGTCCGCGATTGCGCCGATCAAGCGTCCAAAACGTCTGTATTGACTTTTGAACGTTTGCGACTCATAAGCCTAGATATTGTGGACACACGCGGGCTAAGGTTTCGCACGATGGTTCAACAAGCGCACAAGGGCATCCTGGTCGGATACGCCCGCACCTCTACCGCTGACCAGGAAGCCGGGCTTCATGCCCAGGTCCGGGACCTCCAAGCGGCTGGCTGCACCAAAATATTTCAAGAGCGAGTCTCGTCGATCGCACAACGCGCAGAGCTCGAGCGCGCCTTGGACTACGTGCGAGGCCGCGACACGCTTGTCGTCACCAAGGTCGACCGATTGGCTCGTTCGACGGTGGGCTTGTGGGAGATCGTGAAGCGGCTTGAGGCCGTCGAGGATGGCGGGGCTGGCCTACGCGTTCTCAACCTCGGCGGAGAGACCGTCGACACCAAGAGCGCGACAGGGAAGCTCATTCTCACCATCTTCGCCGGCTTCGCGCAGTTCGAACGCGAGATGATGCTTGAGCGTCAGCGAGAGGGGATTGCCAAGGCAAAGGCGGAGAACCGATACTTGGGGCGGAGGCCCTCAGCGCGGCTAAAGGCGGACGAAGCGGTGAAGCTCTTCAAAGCGGGTCGGACGGTGACACAGATTGCGAACGCCCTCGGTATCGGACGGGGGAGCGTCTATAGGGCGCTTGAAACCTGCGGCATAAAGCAAGAGGCGAGCGCGGTGTCTGCCGAGCGTGGCATATGACCGGAGTCGACGTCAGGACTAAACCGCTCGCGCGGTAGCTGCGGCGAGGGCAGCGCGGGAAGCTGGGTCGGACGAGGCCAGGACTGTCTCAGAATCATGGGGTTCCACCCCATGGGAGACAGGAGCTTTCGCGATGTCCGACAAGCCCATCAACCCGCTGCGTCAGCGCATGATCGACGACATGACGGCGCGTCGGTTCAAGGAGAAGGTGCAGAAGGACTACGTCCGGCACGTCAGGACCTTTACGGCCTTCCTGGGCCGGTCGCCCGATACGGCGACGAAGGAGGACCTTCGCCGCTTTCAGTTGCATCTGGCGCAGCAGCAGATCAGCCCAGGTTCGATCAACGCCGCCGTCACCGCGCTTCGGTTCTTCTTCACCGTGACGCTCGAACGGCCAGACCTCGTTCGTCCTCTGACGATCGTGAACAAGCCGCGCAGGGCGCCGGTCGTGCTCAGCCAGGAAGAGGTCGCGCTCCTGCTCGAAGCCGCGCCGGGCCTGAAGTACAAGGCCGCGCTCAGCGTCGCCTACGGCGCGGGCCTGCGCGTGTCCGAGGTCGCGCACCTGAAGGTGTCCGACATCGACAGCCAGCGCATGACGCTTCGGGTCGAGCAGGGCAAAGGGCAGCGGGATCGCTATGTGATGCTGTCGCCGCAACTGCTCGAACTGTTGCGCGCATGGTGGCATGCGGCGCGGCCGCGGGCCTGGCTGTTCCCCGGCCAAAACCCGGTCAACCCGATCACCGCCCGTCAGCTCAATCGCGCCGTCACCGCCGCCAAGACCCTGGCGGGGATATCCAAGCGCGTGTCGCCGCATACGCTGCGGCACAGCTTCGCCACCCATCTGCTCGAGCAGGACGTCGATATTCGCGTGATCCAGGTGTTGCTCGGCCACGCCAAGCTCGAGACGACCGCGCTCTACACCCAGGTCGCGGTCAACACGATCCGCGACGTCAAGAGCCCGCTCGAGCGGCTCGGCGTCAACCTGGCGAAGCGAAAGCCGGCCGACTGACCGCGGCCGCATGGCGCGGCCACCGGGTCACCACCTGGAGGTCGCCGACGTCTTTCGCGCCCACGGGGCGGCGTGGCGAATGGCCAACGCCGGTCACGTGAGCCTCGACCAGTTGAAGGTCATGTCGGCGATCGAGACCTGTCGCACAGCCGCGCTCGGCGGACACGTCGAGCGCTGCGAGGACTGTGCGCACGAACGGATCTCCTACAATTCCTGCCGCAATCGCCACTGCCCGAAGTGCCAGGCGGCCGCGGCGAGGGAATGGCTCGAAGACCGCGAGGCCGAACTCCTGCCGGTTCCCTATTACCACGTCGTCTTCACCCTGCCGGCGTCGATCGGCGCCGTCGCGTTCCAGAACAAGTCCCCCGTCTACGACCTCCTGTTCAGGACCGCCGCCCAGACGCTGACCACGATCGCGGCCGACCCGAAGCATCTGGGCGCGCGCATCGGCCTGACCGCCGTACTGCACACCTGGGGCTCGGCGCTGACCCACCATCCGCACGTCCACGTCATCGTTCCCGGCGGCGGCCTGTCGCTGGACGGATCGCGCTGGATCGCCTGCAAGCCCGGCTTCTTCCTGCCCGTGCGGATGCTGTCGCGTCTCTTCCGCCGCTCTTCCTCGAAGGGCTCGCAGCCCTGCATGCGGCCGGACGCCTCGTCTTCCTCGGCGACCTCGCGCGGCTCGCCGACAAAGCCGCCTTCGACGCCGTCCTCGCGCCGCTGCGCCGATCGGAATGGATCGTCTATGCCAAGAGGCCGTTCGCCGGGCCGAAGGCCGTGCTCGCCTATCTCGCCCGCTACACCCACCGCGTCGCGATCTCGAACTCCAGGCTCATGGAGCTGGACGACAAGGGCGTCACATTCAAGTGGAAGGACTATCGGGTCGAAGGCCGCGACCGGTTCAAGACCATGACGCTCGCGGCCCACGAGTTCATCCGCCGCTTTCTCCTGCACGTGCTGCCGAGCGGCTTCCACCGCATCCGACATATGTGGACGGCCTCTTCGCCGGCGCGGTCCGAGCCAGCAACATCGAGCGCGTCCGCCAGGCGCTCGCCGCGCCCGAGGCTGCACCCGAGGGCTCGCACGCCGAGACCGACGGCCAGGCCGAAGCCGTTTCGCCGGCGCGGCGCTGCCCCTGCTGCGGCGGCCGGATGATCATTGTCGAGACGTTCGAAGGGCCGCGCCCCGCGCGATCGCCTTCCCCAAGCCGGATCAGGATCGACACGTCATGACCGACGCCGCGCGTCCCGCCTCGCAGCGCCGCTTCCCCTCGCCTCCAGCCGCACGCCGGAGCAGGAACGCGACGTCCTCCCGACGTCCGCACAGGCTCTCCAGCCGCCGAGCCCATCCCCGTCGCCCTCATCCGCGCCCGACAAGAAGCCCGTCGTCTCGGCTCCCGACGATGAAACCGACCGCCTTCCGCCACCGCCCCCAAATCGGCGATCCGACCGCGATCCTCAAATCCCCATAGGCCGCGCTCGGTCAAACAGCGCCCTTCCTCCCCGCGGTTTCCTCCTTACGAGGCTTTCAAACGCCGGCCCCCGCGTCTCGCACGACCGTCCGAAAGGGCCGGCGTCTGAAACCCTTCAGTAAAGCGGCCATCCCGGATCAGACCGACCGAGATCGCGATAGTCGAAAGCCGCCCACTCACGTTAGCGTTATCGGCCCGGCCGCCCACACCGTCCCGCCTCGTCGTCGCCCATCAGCCGCGAGTGGCCGACAACGTCGGCGACCAGGATCGCAGCAAGTTTTCGGGTCTCGCTCATTCTTCCGGCAGCCCCGCCTTGCGCAGGCCTTCGAACAGCGGCGGTAGATTCTCCTCACGGTCGATCATCCATTTGACCGTGAGTTTGGGATTGAGGCGACGGGCTTCCGCCAAGGCGGTCTTCGCTTCTTCTATCTTGCCTTCGAGCGCAAGAGCGGCGGCAAGCCTTAGGTAAATAAGCGCAACGCGATAACCAGTGTCGAGCGCCTTATGGTATTCGTCGATCGCGGCGTCGTAGCGCCCCTGGGCGAACTCCGCCGTGCCGAGGTAACCATACCAAATGGCTTTTCTCGGATCGCGTGGACTTAACCGCATCGCTTGTTGCGCATCGGACTTCGCTTGTTCAAAACGGCCGAGGAAAACTTCGGTGAGACTTCGTGACCCGTACAGCAAGGCAGAATTTGGATTGATGGCCAGGCCCGCATTGGCGGCGTCGAGCGCCTCATTCGGGCGATGCAAATACCGTAGATAAATGCTTTGAACGTAATACGCCCACAAATTATCGGGAGCGAGCGCGATGGCCCGGTCGACCTGACCGAGTATTTTGGTATCATAATCGGTGTCGTGCTCAGTCCATCCGAAAAACCACTCTCGGAAATATGTGTAAGCTTCGCCCGCCAACGCATCGGCGTCATCCGGGTTGATCTTAAGCGCCTGCTCGACTAAGCCCCGCGCCGCAATGTTGTTTTCCTTCGTCGGCGGATACTGCTGCAGCAAAGCCCAGCTATGCAGGTCCAGATCGATGGTGTCGGGATTTTTGGAACCGTGGCTTTTTTCGACTTCCGCCTTGAGGAGTTCATTGCCCAACGTATTGCCCAGGCGCGCCACCACCTCGTCTTGCAGCTTGAAAAGGTCGGCCACGTCTTCCTCGAAGCGGTCGGCCCAGAGATGCGCCCCGGATTCCGCGTCGACAAGCTGGGTGTTGACGCGCACCCGGTTCTGGTCGCGCTGCACCGAGCCTTCGAGCACATAACGAACGCCCATTTCCTTGCCGATCTCTTTGGCGTCGATGCTCTTGCCCTTGAAGGTGAATGCTGTGCTGCGCGCGATCACGAAGCTATTACGGATGCGCGACAGTTCAGTGGTGAGATTGTCGGTGACGCCGTCGGCGAAATAGTCTTGGGCAGGGTCGCCGGAGAGGTTGGTGAAGGGCAGCACCACGATAGAGAGGTGCGCGGGCTCGGCCGGAGCGGCGGCATTCGAGGCGGCAGGCGCAGACGTCGTTGTCGCCACGGTCGCGATCCGGTTCGCGCCGAGGAGATACCAGGCGCTGGCCGCGACCAATACGACCAACGCCGCGAACCCGAACGCAAGCGGCGCGAGCGAAGAACGTCTTCTCGGTTGGGCGGGCTTCGCCTGAGCCGACTTGCCCACTTCGAGCGAATAGACGTGGATCGCCTCGGCGATGTTCTTGAGTTGCGTGGGGCCGAGATCGCTGACCGCCAGATCGAGCCGCCCCTTGACTTGCCAGTAGGCCTGCTCGGACAAACAGATCGCGCCCGGGTTTGCGATGCTCTCCAGCCGCGCCGCGATATTGACGCCGTCGCCCATCAAATCGCCGTCGGCCTCCTCGACGACGTCGCCCAGATGAATGCCGACGCGGAACTCGATGCGGCGCTCCGCCGGCACGCCGGCGTTGCGCTCGACGAGTCCATTCTGCACCTCGGTCGCGCAGCGCACGGCGTCGACGACGCTGCGAAACTCGACCAGCGCGCCGTCGCCGGTGCTCTTGACGATACGCCCGTGATGCGCAGCGATGGCGGGATCGATCAGATCGCTGCGCAACCCCCTGAGCCGCGAAAGCGTACGGTCTTCGTCCGCGCCCGCGAGTTGGCTGTAGCCGACAACGTCCGCGACCAGGATCGCAGCGATTTTCCGGGTTTCGCCCATGGCGAACCTCCGCCGCCACGGAGACTAGCACGAAAGGCCCGGCCAAATCCGCCTGTCTCTTGCCGAGGACCAACTCAACGGAAAGCGGCTCCCGAGCCACAGACGGGCCGCTCAGGGTCGATTTGACCCGTTCGCCAAGCCGCCGGCGAACGACCGCTATTTGCGCACAGCGGACGGCCGGAGTCGACGTATGGACTTGTATGGGGCGATTGCTGTCAAGGGTGGCGATAGCGAGCATCTCCTTGTTCGATTGGCCCGCGACATCTCCTCGTCCCGACCTGACTTTCCTTCGGACACTGCGCGCAGTGGCCGTCAAGGGTGGCCGAAGGCCATCGCGGAGCGACTTGCCTTGAGGGGCCCGAGCACAGCGTCAAGCTTCCTCAGTCGGGCGACACGGGTGTGTCCCGCTCGTTCAGTTCAGTTTCGACAGCGGCGACGATACCGAGGGGAGCTCGCCATTGGGCGCGCGTCGCGCGTCACGAACTTGTATTCGGCCGACCACGAAGGTCGCACCATGATGCAGTCATGCGCATCGGCGGCAAAGCTCCGAGGGGCGGGCCCATTCTAAACCGCGGCGCGAAGGCCATAGTCCATGTCGGGTTGCCGCCGCCTCGGGCCGTCGTCTACAGGTCGGGCACCGTCGTGACGCTCGCCTGCAGCAACTCCGTTGTGGCTACGCTGCCGGGCGAAGCAGCAGACCTTCCGGCGCTTCGCCGGTCGTGGCGAGCCGCCACAGCGCGATGAGGAGCTTGCGCGCGAGCGCGACGATCATTGTCTTGCGCACGCCCCGCCGTGAGTCCGACGTTCGCCTCCGATACCATGCGCTGAGCGGGCTGCCCTTCTGGTGCACCAGATGACCCCAGGCGAGTTCGATCATCCCGCGGCGCACCCGAGCGTTGCCTGCTTTGGCGAGTCCCCGCTCGCGCCGTCTTTGCCCGCTCTCGTCTGGAGCTCCGGTGAGCCCGGCATAGCGCGCCAGTGCCCTACGGTCCCGGATCTCCCGCGAGAACACCTCCTGGATAAGCATGTCCGCGGACTCGACGCCGACGCCGACCACGCGTGTAAGGACATGCGCCGACGCATGGCGTGGCTCGTCTGGCGTCTTCGCCAGACGCTCGGTGCGGGTCTTCTCGATCTCCTTGATCTGCTGCTTGACGAAGCGCAGGCGGTCCAGGTCGCGCCGCATCTCGGCCAACGTGTTCGTAGGTATGGCGACGCCCTCCGGCGTGCGCAGGGCTTCAAGCTGGCTTGGCGCCCGAGCGAGATTGGGCCGGAAGCCGCGAATGCCGAGCCGGGCGAGATTGGCCTTCAGGCGGTTGACGATGCGTGTGCGCTCTCCGACCAGGACCTGACGCTCGCGGCTGGGTCGTCTCGCATCCTCGTCCTCGAGCGCGGGGATGGCCGCCATGCTGCAATGCTTCGGTTCGCCGCGCAGCCAGCCGAGGAAGGCGCGCTTGAGGAGCTCTGTGTCGAGCCGATCCGTCTTCACCCTTCGGTGCTCGCGCGACACCGGGACGCTCGACGGGTGGATCACATAGGCTTCGATGGATTGGGAACGCAGCCAGCGCGCCAGCCAGAAGCCATCGCGGCCTGCCTCGTAGGCAACGGCGATCCGGTCGATCGCGTGGCCGCGCTTCGCCGCTTCGTTGCGCCAGCGATGCAGAAGCTGCAGCAGCGCGTCGCGGTCTGGGCTAAGTTTCTTCAAGGGATAGCGATCGAGTCCCGGCACGATGCCCGCGACCAGCCAACTCGACTGGCCCATCTCGACCACGGCGATCAATGTCGCGTCTTGCTCGAGCGCGACGACGCATTTGCTCAAGTCGTTCTGCTTTGACATAGGGGCGCTCCATCGTTTGGTTGCCGCGACGAAGGCGCCCACGCCCGCCGCGCGCCCATAGAATTTAAACCGCTCGCGCGGTAGCTGCGGCGAGGGCAGCGCGGGAAGCTGGGTCGGACGAGGCCAGGACTGTCTCAGAATCATGGGGTTCAACCCCATGGGAGACAGGAGCTTTCGCGATGTCCGACAAGCCCATCAACCCGCTGCGTCAGCGCATGATCGACGACATGACGGCGCGTCGGTTCAAGGAGAAGGTGCAGAAGGACTACGTCCGGCACGTCAGGACCTTTACGGCCTTCCTGGGCCGGTCGCCCGATACGGCGACGAAGGAGGACCTTCGCCGCTTTCAGTTGCATCTGGCGCAGCAGCAGATCAGCCCAGGTTCGATCAACGCCGCCGTCACCGCGCTTCGGTTCTTCTTCACCGTGACGCTCGAACGGCCAGACCTCGTTCGTCCTCTGACGATCGTGAACAAGCCGCGCAGGGCGCCGGTCGTGCTCAGCCAGGAAGAGGTCGCGCTCCTGCTCGAAGCCGCGCCGGGCCTGAAGTACAAGGCCGCGCTCAGCGTCGCCTACGGCGCGGGCCTGCGCGTGTCCGAGGTCGCGCACCTGAAGGTGTCCGACATCGACAGCCAGCGCATGACGCTTCGGGTCGAGCAGGGCAAAGGGCAGCGGGACCGTTATGTGATGCTGTCGCCGCAACTGCTCGAACTGTTGCGCGCATGGTGGAAGGCGGCGCGGCCGCGGGCCTGGCTGTTCCCCGGCCAAAACCCGGTCAACCCGATCACCGCCCGTCAGCTCAATCGCGCCGTCACCGCCGCCAAGACCCTGGCGGGGATATCCAAGCGCGTGTCGCCGCATACGCTGCGGCACAGCTTCGCCACCCATCTGCTCGAGCAGGACGTCGATATTCGCGTGATCCAGGTGTTGCTCGGCCACGCCAAGCTCGAGACGACCGCGCTCTACACCCAGGTCGCGGTCAACACGATCCGCGACGTCAAGAGCCCGCTCGAGCGGCTCGGCGTCAACCTGGCGAAGCGAAAGCCGGCCGACTGACCGCGGCCGCATGGCGCGGCCACCGGGTCACCACCTGGAGGTCGCCGACGTCTTTCGCGCCCACGGGGCGGCGTGGCGAATGGCCAACGCCGGTCACGTGAGCCTCGACCAGTTGAAGGTCATGTCGGCGATCGAGACCTGTCGCACAGCCGCGCTCGGCGGACACGTCGAGCGCTGCGAGGACTGTGCGCACGAACGGATCTCCTACAATTCCTGCCGCAATCGCCACTGCCCGAAGTGCCAGGCGGCCGCGGCGAGGGAATGGCTCGAAGACCGCGAGGCCGAACTCCTGCCGGTTCCCTATTACCACGTCGTCTTCACCCTGCCGGCGTCGATCGGCGCCGTCGCGTTCCAGAACAAGTCCCCCGTCTACGACCTCCTGTTCAGGACCGCCGCCCAGACGCTGACCACGATCGCGGCCGACCCGAAGCATCTGGGCGCGCGCATCGGCCTGACCGCCGTACTGCACACCTGGGGCTCGGCGCTGACCCACCATCCGCACGTCCACGTCATCGTTCCCGGCGGCGGCCTGTCGCTGGACGGATCGCGCTGGATCGCCTGCAAGCCCGGCTTCTTCCTGCCCGTGCGGATGCTGTCGCGTCTCTTCCGCCGCTCTTCCTCGAAGGGCTCGCAGCCCTGCATGCGGCCGGACGCCTCGTCTTCCTCGGCGACCTCGCGCGGCTCGCCGACAAAGCCGCCTTCGACGCCGTCCTCGCGCCGCTGCGCCGATCGGAATGGATCGTCTATGCCAAGAGGCCGTTCGCCGGGCCGAAGGCCGTGCTCGCCTATCTCGCCCGCTACACCCACCGCGTCGCGATCTCGAACTCCAGGCTCATGGAGCTGGACGACAAGGGCGTCACATTCAAGTGGAAGGACTATCGGATCGAAGGCCGCGACCGGTTCAAGACCATGACGCTCGCGGCCCACGAGTTCATCCGCCGCTTTCTCCTGCACGTGCTGCCGAGCGGCTTCCACCGCATCCGACACTACGGCCTCTTCGCCGGCGCGGTCCGAGCCAGCAACATCGAGCGCGTCCGCCAGGCGCTCGCCGCGCCCGAGGCTGCACCCGAGGGCTCGCACGCCGAGACCGACGGCCAGGCCGAAGCCGTTTCGCCGGCGCGGCGCTGCCCCTGCTGCGGCGGCCGGATGATCATTGTCGAGACGTTCGAAGGGCCGCGCCCCGCGCGATCGCCTTCCCCAAGCCGGATCAGGATCGACACGTCATGACCGACGCCGCGCGTCCCGCCTCGCAGCGCCGCTTCCCCTCGCCTCCAGCCGCACGCCGGAGCAGGAACGCGACGTCCTCCCGACGTCCGCACAGGCTCTCCAGCCGCCGAGCCCATCCCCGTCGCCCTCATCCGCGCCCGACAAGAAGCCCGTCGTCTCGGCTCCCGACGATGAAACCGACCGCCTTCCGCCACCGCCCCCAAATCGGCGATCCGACCGCGATCCTCAAATCCCCATAGGCCGCGCTCGGTCAAACAGCGCCCTTCCTCCCCGCGGTTTCCTCCTTACGAGGCTTTCAAACGCCGGCCCCCGCGTCTCGCACGACCGTCCGAAAGGGCCGGCGTCTGAAACCCTTCAGTAAACCTGCCGTTGCAGATCGCTGCCTTGGACGCCTCAATTGGGCGGAGAGCCGACAATCGTGCCTTCTGGTGGACCGGAACTGATAATCCGCTGCTACAGTTCGAGTGAAGCTATCGGCGCTGCTCGCGCGATCCGAGCAGCATCAGCGCGACGTCGATTTTTCGCGTGAGGATTTCTGCGCCCTGGCATTCAGCGCCGACCCGCGCCTTGTTAAAGTAAGCTCTCGCCTGCTCGCTCCTCCTGTTCATTGCGGACAACACGCCGAGGTCGTAGTTGATCCGCGCGACGAGGACACCCCGTTCGCTCAGCTTTTTGACCGCAGCTGCCTGCCGAAGAAGCCTTCGGGCGCGGCTCGCGCCAAAAATCAACGCGCCCGTGAGGGTCCAGAAGTTCCTGAATAACATCATGACCCCTGGTTTCTCTTTGGCGGATAGAATTTCAATGTAGACCTCGGCAAGAATGATGCGACTCATGGCCGCGCGGGTTTGGTCCCCGGTCGCGTCCGCCTGGGCGATCTCCTTCTCAATCATGCGGATGCCCTCGGAAACTCGGCCCAGCATGGCTAGCCCGATGCCCTGAAACATGCACTGCATAGCCATGAGCGCTCCCGAGCGCTCAAACTCCGAATTGAGCGCATCGATTTCTTCGAGTCCTTCGCGCACTCGCCCCAGAAGAATTCCTGAGACGGCCTTGACCATCGAGGCTTGCCGTCTTTCATCTGGCGCAACCGCGACACGTATGCACTCCTCAGCATGCCCGGTCGCAGATACGGGATCGCCGCACATCTCATCGACATAGCTGAGCAACAGATTCGCGTAGCCAATTCCCCTAGGGTCCCTGCGTTCCTCGCCAGACGCAACGAGACGCGTTGCGACCTCGCGCGCTTCTACGATGAGGCCTCTATAAAGGTAGTCCCAGGCGATGCTAAAATAAGACCAGCAGAGGATGATACTGTCACCAATACGAACACAATCATCGATCAATTCTGCCTTCATGCGTTCCGCAGTGTCGAGTGAGTCCAGACCCAGAAAAGACCGCATGAATAGCAAATTACCGCTGGCCATGGCCCTGGCTCGGACGTCGCCGACACGCTCTGCAATATTCAGGGTCTCAACCGAGAACTCGTGCGCCGCGCGTATGTCACGAGTTCGCAAGAGCGAGGTCACTTGAAGGCAGCGACCAATGACCAATTCAGGTGTGTCACCACCTTCGTATACGATTGGCATGAATTTGCGGGCTGCTTCTTCTACCTGTCGAAACTCGCTCTTGTTATTCAGCGTTTCGAGCAATCGCACCACTACGTGTGCTACGGACGGCTGATCCGAGCAGGTTTCTTGAGCTTCGAAGACGGTCAGTGCCTGCCGGAAGTATTTTTCAGCCTCAAAAATTGCGTAGACATCAAGGCTCTTGTCGCCCGCCATTGAAAGATAGGCGAACGCCTTGTCCGCGCGTGTCGTAGCGGCGTAGTGATGAGCCAGAGTCTCCGCGATTTCGGTCAGGCGATTACCGGCGCGCCCCTCCAACTCCTCGGCGACTTTAAGGTGCAGAGCGGAACGAGGCACACTCAGCAGTCCATGGTAAAGCGCGTCCCTCACGAGCGCGTGTTTGAAAACATAGTCGTCGGATCCCTCAACGCGTTGGATCAGATCGAGCGCCTCCATGTCGGCAAACGGTTGTTCAAGGCTTCTGCTCGCGCCGCAAACCACTGAGACCAGATCGGGATCAAAACGGCGACCGATCACCGCCGCCGCCTGCAACAAGTTCCTATCGGCAGGGGCGAGCCTATCAACGCGCGAGGCGAGCAGCGACTGCACGCTTTCCGGCAACGCGGCGGCGACCGCGTCCGGATCGTAGTCCAGTCTGGTTGCGTTGCGACGGACGATGCCACGCTCAACGAGGAAGCTAGCAATCTCTTCGGCGAACAGCGCATTGCCCTCTGCTCTGGCCGCAATCCGTTCTGCTAGCGGCTCGGGCAACTGATCGACGCCGATCCGCGCCTGCGCTATCCGCGCCGTCTCCCGGGCCGAAAGCGGTTCCAACGGCAAATGCGTCACGCGCAGCTGCGCGGCCCAAGGCGGACTGTATTCAGGCCGCCTCGTGTGCAGGACCAGAAGCTGTAGCGGCTCCTCGATGTCGATGACCTTCGCCAGAAGGTCCTCAGAGGCGCTGTCGAGCCATTGAAGATCCTCGAACAGCAAGATCAACGGCGTCGGCCGGCAGCGCGCTTGCAACAATTGCCCCAGGAGATCTTGTGTGCGCAAACCGATCAGCAAGCCATCCAAGCCATCCAAGGACCCCTCAGGGGCTTTGAAGCCAAGCAGATTGAGCAAGAGGCCGAGACTTTCCAAGGACATCAGGCCGAGTCCATCGAGCCCTTGGTGGAGCTTGTGTGCGACCACGGCCTCAACGTCGCTTGGCAACAGCCTGAACGCCCCACGCACGATCTCGATGAAAGCGCGGAAAGGCGTGCGTTGCCCGTCCGGCGTGCAGTTACCGGTCAGGACCCATACGCGGTCCTTTACGATCTGCCGGATGAATTCATGCATGAGGCGCGACTTGCCGATGCCGGGTTCACCAACGATGTCGAACACGTGGGTACCGCGGCCGATCGCGTTGAGGCCGCTCTCCAAGTTCTCCAACTCCCGGTCGCGTCCAACATAAGTTGTGAGGCCCCGATGAATTTTGGCGTCAAAGCGCGTCGTGCCCCCTCGGACCACGTCAAGCCTATAGGCCTTCTGCGGATCGGACTTGCCCTTGATCTGATGCTCACCAGCAAAGGTCGCCTCGACCAGCCCCTCCACCAGTCGCAGCGTCGCTTCACTCATGACGGCCGAACCTGGGTCGGCCAAGGCCTGCAGGCGGGCCGCAACGTTCACTGTATCGCCGACGGTGGCATCGGAGCGGCCCTGGATCTTGCCGACTACAGCGGGGCCAGAGTTGATACCGATTCGCAATTGTGGGCGCGTTCCGTGCCTTCCTTCGAGACCGCCGCCAATGGCCTTCAACCGCCGAAGGATTTCAAGCGCCGCTCGGCAGGCACGCAGCGGCGCGTCCTCGTAGGCGACCGGCGCGCCAAAGACCGCCATGATCCCATCCCCGGTATAGCCCTGCACGACACCGCCCTGATCGTGCACGGCGTCTTCCATCAGCTTCTGCAGGCCTTGCATCAACGTGAAGGCGGCTTCCTCTCCCGAACGTTCCGAGAAGGTCGTGAGGACTAAACCGCTCGCGCGGTAGCTGCGGCGAGGGCAGCGCGGGAAGCTGGGTCGGACGAGGCCAGGACTGTCTCAGAATCATGGGGTTCAACCCCATGGGAGACAGGAGCTTTCGCGATGTCCGACAAGCCCATCAACCCGCTGCGTCAGCGCATGATCGACGACATGACGGCGCGTCGGTTCAAGGAGAAGGTGCAGAAGGACTACGTCCGGCACGTCAGGACCTTTACGGCCTTCCTGGGCCGGTCGCCCGATACGGCGACGAAGGAGGACCTTCGCCGCTTTCAGTTGCATCTGGCGCAGCAGCAGATCAGCCCAGGTTCGATCAACGCCGCCGTCACCGCGCTTCGGTTCTTCTTCACCGTGACGCTCGAACGGCCAGACCTCGTTCGTCCTCTGACGATCGTGAACAAGCCGCGCAGGGCGCCGGTCGTGCTCAGCCAGGAAGAGGTCGCGCTCCTGCTCGAAGCCGCGCCGGGCCTGAAGTACAAGGCCGCGCTCAGCGTCGCCTACGGCGCGGGCCTGCGCGTGTCCGAGGTCGCGCACCTGAAGGTGTCCGACATCGACAGCCAGCGCATGACGCTTCGGGTCGAGCAGGGCAAAGGGCAGCGGGATCGCTATGTGATGCTGTCGCCGCAACTGCTCGAACTGTTGCGCGCATGGTGGCATGCGGCGCGGCCGCGGGCCTGGCTGTTCCCCGGCCAAAACCCGGTCAACCCGATCACCGCCCGTCAGCTCAATCGCGCCGTCACCGCCGCCAAAGACCTGGCCGGCATCTCCAAGCGCGTGTCACCGCATACGCTGCGGCACAGCTTCGCCACCCATCTGCTCGAACAGGACGTCGACATTCGCGTGATCCAGGTGTTGCTCGGCCACGCCAAGCTCGAGACGACCGCGCTCTACACCCAGGTCGCGGTCAACACGATCCGCGACGTCAAGAGCCCGCTCGAGCGGCTCGGCGTCAACCTGGCGAAGCGAAAGCCGGCCGACTGACCGCGGCCGCATGGCGCGGCCACCGGGTCACCACCTGGAGGTCGCCGACGTCTTTCGCGCCCACGGGGCGGCGTGGCGAATGGCCAACGCCGGTCACGTGAGCCTCGACCAGTTGAAGGTCATGTCGGCGATCGAGACCTGTCGCACAGCCGCGCTCGGCGGACACGTCGAGCGCTGCGAGGACTGTGCGCACGAACGGATCTCCTACAATTCCTGCCGCAATCGCCACTGCCCGAAGTGCCAGGCGGCCGCGGCGAGGGAATGGCTCGAAGACCGCGAGGCCGAACTCCTGCCGGTTCCCTATTACCACGTCGTCTTCACCCTGCCGGCGTCGATCGGCGCCGTCGCGTTCCAGAACAAGTCCCCCGTCTACGACCTCCTGTTCAGGACCGCCGCCCAGACGCTGACCACGATCGCGGCCGACCCGAAGCATCTGGGCGCGCGCATCGGCCTGACCGCCGTACTGCACACCTGGGGCTCGGCGCTGACCCACCATCCGCACGTCCACGTCATCGTTCCCGGCGGCGGCCTGTCGCTGGACGGATCGCGCTGGATCGCCTGCAAGCCCGGCTTCTTCCTGCCCGTGCGGATGCTGTCGCGTCTCTTCCGCCGGCTCTTCCTCGAAGGGCTCGCAGCCCTGCATGCGGCCGGACGCCTCGTCTTCTGTCAATCGGCTCACAAAACTGACCCCCGATCGGCGTGCAAAATTGACCCCCCTGATGTCGCACTGACGGCAGCGCTTGCCCCGGCGGAGCTGGTCGGGGTTGCGCAGCCGGGGCGAGCGCGGGGGGGTGAGGAACGATCTAGAGCTCAGGCGCGGTTCTTGAAGCGCCAACTCTCGTTGCCGGTCTCGACGATGTCACAGTGATGCGTGAGACGATCCAGGAGCGCGGTGGTCATCTTTGGGTCGCCAAAGACGCTGGGCCATTCACCGAAGGCGAGATTTGTTGTGACGATGATCGACGTGCGTTCGTAGAGACGGCTGATCAAGTGGAACAGGAGCTGGCCGCCGGACTGCGCGAACGGAAGATAGCCGAGCTCGTCGAGAACGATGAAGTCGAGCCGCGTGAGATAATCGGCGAGCCGCCCTTGACGGCCAGATCGACCCTCGGCTTCTAGCCGGTTGACGAGATCGACGGTGTTGAAAAAGCGGCCTCGCGATCCGGCGCGGATACAGCTTCGTGCGATCGCGATCGCCAGGTGGGTCTTGCCGGTGCCGGTTCCGCCAACCAGGACGACGTTGCGTTGCTGAGCAACGAACACACCGCTGGCAAGATTGCGCACCAGGTTCTCATTGATCAGCGTGTCTTTGAACGCAAAGTCGTTCACATCCTTGGCGAGCGGCAGCTTGGCGGTCGTGAGCTGGTATCGGATCGAACGCGCCTGCTTCTCCGATATCTCGGCCTTGAGCAGATCGCCGACCAGTTGCTGGGGCTCATGCTTGCGCTTGAGCGCGGTGGCGAGCGTCTCGTCGTATGCGCTTTTCATCCCATAGAGCTTCAGTTCGCCCATCATTTCGAGGACTTCGGTTCTCTCCATGGTCATGCCCTCCTGAGCTGGTCGTATCTCGCGCAGTCAGCGACCGGCGCATGTCGGAGCCTCAGCGCATCCGGGGTGAAGATGGGCGCAACAGGTCCAGGATCGCGTTGGCGCGCGAGGATGTTGATGATCACGTCGGACGAATGGACGCCCTCTGACATCGCCTGAGCGCAGGCGGCTTCCACCGCCGGCAATCCATCGGTGAGCACGGTGGCCAGGATGGCGACCATCTGGCGGTCGCCATCATCGGATTCGGCGAGCTTGCGTCGAACCCGCTCGAGCGCCGCCGGCAGCACCCAATCCTTGAACGGAGCGCCGTTGCGCAGGGCTCCAGGCTTGCGGGCCAGGACCGGAACATAGTGCCAGGGATCGTAGACTGTCTCGCCGCGACCGTAGTTGCGGGGATGCTCTGCGACGATACGCCCATCCTGGCGGACGACGATGCGATCGGCGTAGGCATGGACCTCGACTGGACGACCGACTGCGCTGGCGCTGACCGAGTATTTGTTGTTGTCGAACCGCACCAGGCACGTCTTCGACACCGAGGCTTGTTGCGCATGGAACCCGTCGAAGCGACCGCGATAAGCGATGAGCTTGGGCCGCTCTTCCTCGAAGACCTCCCATACGGTCTGCTCGGGGCGTTCGGGGTGCGGGTGGGCCTTGGCGTAGGCGATGCACCTGTCCATGAGCCAGGCGTTCAACTCATCGTACGTCTTGAACCGCAGCCGTGGCGTGAAGAAGCGCTCACGAACAAGGCCGACCTGGTTCTCCACCTGGCCTTTCTCCCAGCCTGACGCCGGCGTGCAGGCGACAGGGTCGACGAGATGGTGCGAACACATTTGCAGGAAGCGGCGATTGTATTGCCGATCCTTGCCGACGAAGATCGTGTCGACCGCCGTCTTCATGTTGTCGTAGATGCCGCGCGTGCAGGCGCCCTTGAAGAACGCAAACGCCCGATCGTGCGCGTCGAACACCATTTCCTGGGTCTCGCGCGGATAGGCGCGTACGAACATCATTCGGCTGTGGCAGAGGCGGACATGCGCGACCTTCAAGGTCGTTGTCACGCCGCTCATCACGACGATCTCGTGGCTCCAGTCGAACTGGTAGGCCTCGCCCTGCGCAAACGACAACGGAACGTAGGCGGTAGCCGACTGGCTCGAGTGCTCGCGGCTCCAGATCTTGGCGTAGCGTCGGACGGCGTCGTAGCCGCCTTCATAGCCCAGCGCCCGCAACTCCTCGAATAGCCGGATCAGCGTCAGACGTTCGCGCGCTGGCGCGTCGGCATTCTTCGTCAACATCCGATCGATGTCGGCCTTCCAGCGTCCCAACTTCGGGCGTGGCTGGACCTCTCGCTCGTAGGAAAAAGATGTCTCGCCCGAGCGTAGAATCTTCCGAACAGTATTGCGCGATATCTTCAGATCGCGGGCGATCTCCTTGATCGACTTGCCCCTGGATAAATGCTCGCGCCGTATCCGGGCGATCGTCTCCACAACCAGCATCCCCCACCGCCCGCGTCACACAAACGCGGGCAGCCGAACAGAGCGAAAACTAGGGGGTCAATTTTGGACGCCGATCCCCCCGGCTAGGGGGTCAAAATTGCACGCCGAAACACACGTCTTCCTCGGCGACCTCGCGCGGCTCGCCGACAAAGCCGCCTTCGACGCCGTCCTCGCGCCGCTGCGCCGATCGGAATGGATCGTCTATGCCAAGAGGCCGTTCGCCGGGCCGAAGGCCGTGCTCGCCTATCTCGCCCGCTACACCCACCGCGTCGCGATCTCGAACTCCAGGCTCATGGAGCTGGACGACAAGGGCGTCACATTCAAGTGGAAGGACTATCGGGTCGAAGGCCGCGACCGGTTCAAGACCATGACGCTCGCGGCCCACGAGTTCATCCGCCGCTTTCTCCTGCACGTGCTGCCGAGCGGCTTCCACCGCATCCGACACTACGGCCTCTTCGCCGGCGCGGTCCGAGCCAGCAACATCGAGCGCGTCCGCCAGGCGCTCGCCGCGCCCGAGGCTGCACCCGAGGGCTCGCACGCCGAGACCGACGGCCAGGCCGAAGCCGTTTCGCCGGCGCGGCGCTGCCCCTGCTGCGGCGGCCGGATGATCATTGTCGAGACGTTCGAAGGGCCGCGCCCCGCGCGATCGCCTTCCCCAAGCCGGATCAGGATCGACACGTCATGACCGACGCCGCGCGTCCCGCCTCGCAGCGCCGCTTCCCCTCGCCTCCAGCCGCACGCCGGAGCAGGAACGCGACGTCCTCCCGACGTCCGCACAGGCTCTCCAGCCGCCGAGCCCATCCCCGTCGCCCTCATCCGCGCCCGACAAGAAGCCCGTCGTCTCGGCTCCCGACGATGAAACCGACCGCCTTCCGCCACCGCCCCCAAATCGGCGATCCGACCGCGATCCTCAAATCCCCATAGGCCGCGCTCGGTCAAACAGCGCCCTTCCTCCCCGCGGTTTCCTCCTTACGAGGCTTTCAAACGCCGGCCCCCGCGTCTCGCACGACCGTCCGAAAGGGCCGGCGTCTGAAACCCTTCAGTGAAGCCGACCATGTCGGCAAAGAGGACGGTGACTTGCCGCCGTTCCGCTTCCACGTGACGTCGATCCTCCGAGCCGATACTGCGCTATAGTACAGTCGACTTGAGGAAGCGGCTATCCCGCGGTGATGGGAACTGAAATCTGGAACGCTTGTATGGCGAACGGGCTATCTCGACCCAAAGCGGACCAGTCTTAAGTCCTCGGGGAACGTCCGGAATTTGCGCACTGCGGTCGTCCACAGCCTCTTCGACGGCAGCAATCTCACCGCAGCCGATAAAGGCGATCTTGGCCAGTTCGGCCACGATGCGGTAGTGGTGGTGACGCCAGCCTCGGCAGCAAGGGCGCCGACCAGTTCGTCGACCCGAGCCTGGATGTCGTCATTGTCGTCAGCCTTTTTTCCTGACGTTTTTTCAACTGGACCGGGGACACCGGCGAAAGCTGACGGGTCTGTCGTCAGACGACGCACGGCCGATAAGACGCGGCAGAGGCCGGCCGAGGAGCTGGCGAACGTCATCCGGGGCGACCACCCGCTCCTTACGAGCGGCGCGCCGGCTAATCTCCTATCCGGCCAACCGGCGGGATTAGACGCTCAACGTCCTCCGCAGCAATCGGCTCCATTCCCTCTCCCGCCGTTGAGTTGGCGATAGCCTCCCGGGTCGCGCTGAGGCCGATCCACTCGTCGAAGGTCATCTTCGCGAGCAGGCGCGCGCTGCCCTCGGTCATCTCGGTGAGCACGACGTCCCAGTGGCCGTCGCGGCTGCCGTCCCACACCATCCGGGTCGCGAATGTCCCCATGTCGGTCTCCTCCGTGCAAAGCCTTAGCCTGTGGTCGCCTGTTGGCCCGAGCCATCCTCGCCAGTGCGAGACTAGCAGCCCTTATGATCATGCGGAGGTCTTCAGGACGCCAGCGGCCTCAAGGGCGCGCCTCCTCTTGAGGAGGCTGGCGTGCACCAGTTTCAGATAGTCGAGCTCGGGCTGTTCGCCGGGTGTGGGAAGTTCAACCGCAATCCGGCTGACCATGTCGCGGACTTTGGGCGGGGCTTCCGGAAGCGCCCTTTCGATCTCGCCCCGCAGCGAGGCGTTTCTATGCCGCCACTCGAGGCACTCGGCTTCGCTGAAGCCGGGGGCTTTGGCCCGCAGGACGCCCGCCACGCCCTCGTGCGAAATGTTGTGGCCCTTCGCTTTCATGTCGGCCGCGATAGCCCTCAGCGACGATCCCTGCCCATACAGCGAGATCATTTCGCGAATGGCCTCTTGTTCGGCCTCATGCGGCAGAAGTTCGCCGTCGTCGCCGCGCCGGAAGCCGAAGGGCACCGTCCCCCCGAGGAACCGACCGCGGGATTTCTGATCGGCCTTGACCTGGGAGATGCGCTCACGAATGCGGTCTCGCTCGGCCTCTGCGAATGCCGCCGCGATCGTCAGGAATAGCTTGCTGATCCCGTTGCCCGCGATGTCGCCACCTAGGTCAAGCAGATGCAGCTTGACGCCGCGCGTCTTGAGGCTCTCGACGACCTTGAGAGCATCTAGGGCTGAGCGGAATAGGCGATCGAGCTTGGCTGCGATGATGATGTCGCCGCGCTGCGCCTTGGCGAACAGCGCGCCGCCGACTGGCCGCTCTTCGACCGGGACCGAACCGGATACGCCGCCCTCGACCAGCACCTCTGTGAGCGACATCCCGTGCATGAGCGCGTAACCCTCTATCTGACGCCGCTGCACGTCGAGGCTCTCGCCTTCGGTCTCCTGCCGGATCGTCGAGACCCTCGCGTACCCGTAAACGGCCACGTCGCTCTCCTGTCAGCCTGTCCGCCTGCGTCTCTCTATGCACTTGGCGATAGGTGTTGTCAAGCTCTTAAAGCAGGCTGACAAACTTTGACCGTGCGAGCTATGTACTAGCGTTGCTCGCTGGTGGAGACGGCATCACGGCGCGGCGCCTGCTGAATGTGCCAGACCACCGGAGTCGACGGATTGCTGCCGTTCGAGATCGCGTTCGTGGACGCCTCAATTGGGCGGATAGCGATCCTACAATGTCTGGCGCGGGAAAGCTCGGTGTCCGCACCGAAGCGGAAGTTCCGCTAGTCCGTCTTCCGACCGCCACCAAGCGGGCTTTGTTCTAACGTCAAACCGTTCGCCGAGCCGTTCCCCATGATCGACTGCGCCTACTTTGGCTCATTCCCGAAGTCGGTGCCGTTCGACGCGTCTGTGTGGGGGGCCACGCCCGCGGGATTATGGGTCTGCAGCACGCCTGATCCGCTGCGCCCGCCAGTGAGCGGGGGTCTCGCCCGTCCAGCGCCTGAAAGCGCGACCGAAGGCGCTCGATTCAACGAGACCAAGCGCGTCCGCGGTCTCGCCAACGGTCTTTCTCCTCAACAGCATGCTCTGCGCGAGTTCGCACTTGATGTCGTCAACCAGGTCCTCGAAGGTGAGGCCAGCGGCCTTGAGGCGGTGACTCAGCGGGGAACCACTCACCCCATCGCGCGGCAGATATCGGCGCGTCTCGGGCGGCCGACGGCGATCTGTCCTCTCGCCATAGCTTTGACGGCGGCGACGAAATCATCCCTGGTTTCGGCTATCGCTTTGTCCAACAGGGGGGCCGAGAATTTCCCGGTGCTCTGGGTTTTGTCCGCTGACTGGCCAATCCAGTGTCGCCGCGCTGTCGTCGCGGATTTGTCGACGTCAGCGAAAGGAAGGCCTCGACACGGCATCAACAATTGGCGAGGGATTGTGCTGCCGCCCACCTGTCGGGGAAACTAAAAGAGAGAGCGGACTCAGGCAATGATTGACGTCAGCATGCACGACGCGTCAACCGCACCCGGCTCGTCAAGCAAGGCCAGAAAAGGCGGATTTCTTGCTGCACCACTGCACCCTGTCGTTGTTTGGAATGCGGCGCGGCGTAGTCTTTCCCGAGCGCTGAAGGGCGATGTCCTCGACAAGGAGAGCTATTCCTCTTTCATTAGCTATCGGCACGAGGAGCCCGATCGCAAATGGGCAATCTGGCTACACAGCGCGCTCGAGTCATACGTGATCCCCGCCGCGCTGCGAAAGGAACCCAATCGCAGGCGCATCGGACGCGTATTTCGTGACGAGGAGGAATTGGCGGCTTCGGCACATCTCAGCGAGGACATCCGGGACGCGCTTCGCCGCTCGGAATGGCTGATTGTCGTTTGCTCGCCGCGGTCGAAGGCGTCGCAATGGGTCGACGCCGAAATCCGCTACTTCCGGGAGTTGAGCGCGGCGATCGAATCCTAGCGTTGCTCATCGAGGGCGAGCCCGCGACAGCGTTTCCTTCAAGCCTCTACGAGATACGAAAGTACGGCGACATCGCCGGAATTCTCGACAGGGACGAACCGCTTGCGGCCGACGTCCGGCCAAGCCGAGAAGCCAATCCCCGCAAAGTCAGACGTTGGGCTAAGCTGAAACTTCTTGCTACCATTCTCAGCCGCAGGTTCGACGATCTTCGACAACGCGAACAGGAGCGACAGTTCCGCCGACTTGCGCTGCTGACGACAATCGCAATTGTCGCCCTGGTCATCGTCGCGTCACTTGGCGTCGAGGTTCTGCGGGAAAAGGGCGTCGCAGATCAAAAAACTATTGAGGCGATCAGAAATGAATCCGCCGCCCTGACGGCGCTGGCGAACGTCGAGGCGGCGAAGCATCCGGTCAACGCGGCCAAGCTCGCGCTCGCGGCATGGCCGCGTGACCGCGCCGACATGGCGAGGCCGAAGTTTGCCGAGACGCTCGACGCTCTCGGGCGCATCGTGCCCTCCTTGCGTGAGCGGCGCCTCCTCAAGGAGGCCGGATCATTCGGCGCCTTCAGCCCCGAGGGAACATTCGCCGTTTTCAGCCCGGACGGAACGCGCATCGTCACTCAGTCTTTGGAGAATACCGCGCGGGTTTGGGACACCGCGTCCGGGCGCGAAATCGCCGTGCTCAAGGGGCACTGGGGGCCGGTCTACTCCGCCGCATTCAGCCCGAACGGGACGCGCGTCGTCACCGCGTCCAACGACAAGACCGCACGGCTATGGGACGCGGCCTCCGGGTTGGCGCTGGCCACGTTTTCGGGGCATGCGAACTCGGTCTTGTCGGCCGCCTTCAGCCCGGATGGGACGCGCGTGGTCACAGCGTCCATCGACAAGACCGCGCGGCTGTGGGATGCGGCGTCCGGGCGGCCGCTGGCGACGTTTGGGCATGGGGAGGGGGTCTTGTCCGCCGCCTTCAGCCCCGACGGGACGCGTGTCGTCACAGCGTCCGGTGACAACACCGCGCGGCTGTGGGACGCGGCCTCTGAGCGGCCACTGCTGGCCACGTTTTTGGGGCATGGTGGCCCGGTCTTGTCCGCCGCCTTCAGCGGAGATGGGTCGCGAATCATCACTGCGTCTCTGGATAAAACCGCGCGGCTGTGGGACGCCGCCTCCGGGCGGCCGTTGGCCACGTTTTTGGGGCATGAAGGGCCGGTCTTGTCCGCCGCCTTCAGCCCGAACGGGACGCGTGTCGTCACCGCGTCCAACGACAAGACCGCGCGGCTGTGGGACGCGGCCTCCGGGCGGCCGTTGGCCACGCTTTCGGGGCATGTGGACTCGGTCCTGTCCGCTGCCTTCAGCCCCGACGGGACGCGTGTCGTCACCGCGTCCAACGACAAGACCGCGCGGCTATGGGACGCGGCTTCCGGGCCAGCGCTGGCCACTTTTTCGGGGCATGACGCGCCAGTCCAATCTGCCGTCTTCAGCCCCGACGGAACGCGCGTCGTCACCGCGTCCAACGACAAGACCGCGCGGCTGTGGGACGCAGCCTCCGGGAGGCTGCTGGCCACGTTCTCGGGGCATGGGGTTTCGGTCCTGTCGGCCGCGTTCAGCCCGGACGGGACCCGCGTCATTGCCGCGTCCGCCGACAACACGGTGCAGGAGTGGGACGTGGCCTCCGCCCAGGCGCTCGCCACGTTTTCGGGGGATGGGAGGACGGTTGTTTCGGGGGATGGGGGGACCGTTGTGTCCGTCGCCTTCAGCCGGGACGGGTCGAGAATCATCACCGCGTTTCTAGATAACACTGCGCGGCTGTGGGACGCGGCGTCGGGACACGAAATCGTAACGCTCATTGGGCATCGGGGACTTGTCAATTCCGCCGCATTCAGCCCGGACGGGACGCGCGTCGTCACCGCGTCCGCGGACGACACTGCACGCGTTTGGGATGCAGCCTTGGGGCGCGAAATCGTAACGCTCAAGGGCCACCGGGGGACTGTCTTGTCCGCCGCCTTCAGTCCCGATGGGACGCGCGTCGTCTCCGCATCCGCTGACAAGACCGCGCGCGTTTGGGACGCGGCCTCGGGGCGCGAAATCGCAGCGCTTAGGGGGCACGCGGATGGCGTCAGTTCCGCCGCTTTCAGCCCGGACGGGGCGCGTGTCGTCACAGCGTCCGGTGACAACACCGCGCGCGTTTGGGACGCAGCGTCGGGGCTCAAACTCGCCTCGCTTAAGGGCCACGAAGGCCAGGTCATTTCCGCCGCCTTCAGCCCGGACGGAACGCGCATCGTGACCGCGTCCTGGGACAAGACCGCGCGGCTGTGGGACTCGGCCTCGGGGCGAGCTGTTGCCACGCTCGCCGGGCACTCAGCGGCGTTGCGATCAGCCGGGTTCAGCCCGGACGGGAAGCTCATCGTCACAGCATCCGACGACGGAACTGCGCGCACTTGGGACGTCAGCACGATCCCCAAGGGCAACATCCTGCAGGTCGCCTGCGCTTTGCTGCGCATGCACGAGAACCCCGTCACCCTCGAGCGCGTGACCGAATATACGCTGACCTTCGACCGCCCGATCTGCGTGACCGACCCACCGCCGCCCGACCTCGAGGCCGAGCCGGCGGCGGCGGGAGGGCCATGAGGGACGCGTTCGAGGAGGGTGCCCTTCGTCTCGCCGGACGTCGTTGTTCAGGCCCGGCGCAACGTCGGGAATTGGCGCGACCTACGCCTTCAGCCGAAGACCGCTTCCTCGCGCTTACCGCCCATTCAGAGGGCCAATCTTGAAGGGCAGCAAAGGGTCGATTTGACCTGTTCGTCGCACCGGCCGGGAATGCCCGGTATTTGCGCACAACGGCCATTGATCATCGTCAGACAAATGCCGGCTTTCTGAAGGGTTTCAGACGCCGGCCCTTTCGGACGGTCGTGCGAGACGCGGGGGCCGGCGTTTGAAAGCCTCGTAAGGAGGAAACCGCGGGGAGGAAGGGCGCTGTTTGACCGAGCGCGGCCTATGGGGATTTGAGGATCGCGGTCGGATCGCCGATTTGGGGGCGGTGGCGGAAGGCGGTCGGTTTCATCGTCGGGAGCCGAGACGACGGGCTTCTTGTCGGGCGCGGATGAGGGCGACGGGGATGGGCTCGGCGGCTGGAGAGCCTGTGCGGACGTCGGGAGGACGTCGCGTTCCTGCTCCGGCGTGCGGCTGGAGGCGAGGGGAAGCGGCGCTGCGAGGCGGGACGCGCGGCGTCGGTCATGACGTGTCGATCCTGATCCGGCTTGGGGAAGGCGATCGCGCGGGGCGCGGCCCTTCGAACGTCTCGACAATGATCATCCGGCCGCCGCAGCAGGGGCAGCGCCGCGCCGGCGAAACGGCTTCGGCCTGGCCGTCGGTCTCGGCGTGCGAGCCCTCGGGTGCAGCCTCGGGCGCGGCGAGCGCCTGGCGGACGCGCTCGATGTTGCTGGCTCGGACCGCGCCGGCGAAGAGGCCGTAGTGTCGGATGCGGTGGAAGCCGCTCGGCAGCACGTGCAGGAGAAAGCGGCGGATGAACTCGTGGGCCGCGAGCGTCATGGTCTTGAACCGGTCGCGGCCTTCGACCCGATAGTCCTTCCACTTGAATGTGACGCCCTTGTCGTCCAGCTCCATGAGCCTGGAGTTCGAGATCGCGACGCGGTGGGTGTAGCGGGCGAGATAGGCGAGCACGGCCTTCGGCCCGGCGAACGGCCTCTTGGCATAGACGATCCATTCCGATCGGCGCAGCGGCGCGAGGACGGCGTCGAAGGCGGCTTTGTCGGCGAGCCGCGCGAGGTCGCCGAGGAAGACGAGGCGTCCGGCCGCATGCAGGGCTGCGAGCCCTTCGAGGAAGAGCCGGCGGAAGAGACGCGACAGCATCCGCACGGGCAGGAAGAAGCCGGGCTTGCAGGCGATCCAGCGCGATCCGTCCAGCGACAGGCCGCCGCCGGGAACGATGACGTGGACGTGCGGATGGTGGGTCAGCGCCGAGCCCCAGGTGTGCAGTACGGCGGTCAGGCCGATGCGCGCGCCCAGATGCTTCGGGTCGGCCGCGATCGTGGTCAGCGTCTGGGCGGCGGTCCTGAACAGGAGGTCGTAGACGGGGGACTTGTTCTGGAACGCGACGGCGCCGATCGACGCCGGCAGGGTGAAGACGACGTGGTAATAGGGAACCGGCAGGAGTTCGGCCTCGCGGTCTTCGAGCCATTCCCTCGCCGCGGCCGCCTGGCACTTCGGGCAGTGGCGATTGCGGCAGGAATTGTAGGAGATCCGTTCGTGCGCACAGTCCTCGCAGCGCTCGACGTGTCCGCCGAGCGCGGCTGTGCGACAGGTCTCGATCGCCGACATGACCTTCAACTGGTCGAGGCTCACGTGACCGGCGTTGGCCATTCGCCACGCCGCCCCGTGGGCGCGAAAGACGTCGGCGACCTCCAGGTGGTGACCCGGTGGCCGCGCCATGCGGCCGCGGTCAGTCGGCCGGCTTTCGCTTCGCCAGGTTGACGCCGAGCCGCTCGAGCGGGCTCTTGACGTCGCGGATCGTGTTGACCGCGACCTGGGTGTAGAGCGCGGTCGTCTCGAGCTTGGCGTGGCCGAGCAACACCTGGATCACGCGAATGTCGACGTCCTGCTCGAGCAGATGGGTGGCGAAGCTGTGCCGCAGCGTATGCGGTGACACGCGCTTGGAGATGCCGGCCAGGTCTTTGGCGGCGGTGACGGCGCGATTGAGCTGACGGGCGGTGATCGGGTTGACCGGGTTTTGGCCGGGGAACAGCCAGGCCCGCGGCCGCGCCGCCTTCCACCATGCGCGCAACAGTTCGAGCAGTTGCGGCGACAGCATCACATAACGGTCCCGCTGCCCTTTGCCCTGCTCGACCCGAAGCGTCATGCGCTGGCTGTCGATGTCGGACACCTTCAGGTGCGCGACCTCGGACACGCGCAGGCCCGCGCCGTAGGCGACGCTGAGCGCGGCCTTGTACTTCAGGCCCGGCGCGGCTTCGAGCAGGAGCGCGACCTCTTCCTGGCTGAGCACGACCGGCGCCCTGCGCGGCTTGTTCACGATCGTCAGAGGACGAACGAGGTCTGGCCGTTCGAGCGTCACGGTGAAGAAGAACCGAAGCGCGGTGACGGCGGCGTTGATCGAACCTGGGCTGATCTGCTGCTGCGCCAGATGCAACTGAAAGCGGCGAAGGTCCTCCTTCGTCGCCGTATCGGGCGACCGGCCCAGGAAGGCCGTAAAGGTCCTGACGTGCCGGACGTAGTCCTTCTGCACCTTCTCCTTGAACCGACGCGCCGTCATGTCGTCGATCATGCGCTGACGCAGCGGGTTGATGGGCTTGTCGGACATCGCGAAAGCTCCTGTCTCCCATGGGGTGGAACCCCATGATTCTGAGACAGTCCTGGCCTCGTCCGACCCAGCTTCCCGCGCTGCCCTCGCCGCAGCTACCGCGCGAGCGGTTTAGTCCGTTCCCCAGCATCCGACCGCCGCGTACCAATCGGCAGATTTCGCCGATCTGGCTACAGCGCGCGCGCCGCTGGGCCGAGAGAAGTCCCCCCGGCGCGTGCGTGAGGCCGGTGCCATTGGTTTTGCGAAACGGATCAGCCCGCGATCGCGCCCTGCCGGAGGTCTTTGAGACGCAGGAGCATGGCCAGCATCCGTTCGAGCTTTCGGTCGAGATGGACCTCGTAGCGACCTAGCCGCTCCAGCTTGTCGGGGTCGAGCAACTCACCGAACGCCTGCTCGCGGATGAGCGGCCGGTTGGCCAGTTCCTTCCTTCGCGTCTCGAACCACGGCAGCACCTCGCCCTCCAGAAAGCTACGCAGTCCCTCGGCGTCGGCGGCGAACGGTTCCTCGTCCTCTTCCAGCTCCGCGGGGTCGCGGGCTAGCGTGTCGGCCCACCATTGCCGCGTGTCCTCGCGCAGCGCCGCTACCGCGGCCTCATATGGGTCGTTGCGGCACGAGCTGAGCAGGTCGAGAGCTTGGCCGGTCATGGCCTCGTCCTCCTGCATGTCCCGAACGGCATCTTCAGTGTCGGCTGCCGTGGCGCGGATGGCTTCGGCGACGTCCTCAGTTCCGTCGGTAGCTTCGACATGCACGACCGCCCTCTTTGCGGTGCGCCGCGATTGCGAAAGTGCCTCTTCAAGCCCGTGCTGATGGGCGGCGGCCTCGGCCAACCGCAAGCGGCGCTTGCGCCAGAGAATGCCGGCCAATTCCTCAACCAGATGCTCCTCGGTCGGCCCCTGCGGGGCGTGCTCAGCGACCAGCGCCGCGACCAGGTCGCGATATTCGGCCGCGTTCTCCCACGGCAGCACGGTGTAGCGCGACAAGACGCCATGGCGCAGCGCGTTGAAGCGGGTGATCTCGGTTCCGCCGATCTTGATCGGCAGATGCAGCCACGCGTGGCCGCTCGAACTCGGTTCCAAACGGCAATAACGGGGCGTGGCCGTACTCGGCGCCGCCGCAGCGGAGACAGCGGTCTGGCGGCGACCGCATCGGATTGCGGTTGAGCCACTCCACTACGCAGCACGCGAAGGCGCTGGCTTCGGCCTGTTCGCGGCACAGCCGGCCGTCGAACTCGGCGATGCGGGCCCGCTCGTCGAAGAAGGCCCGCCAGTCCTCGCCCGACCAGCCGTCGCCGCCAATGCGAAGAAGCATGACGACGCCAGGCTTTTGCCGCGTCAGGGCATCGAGCACATCCGGCGGCGGCGCTACCTCCGCCTCCAGTATGAGATCCTCGCCGTCGACCTCGAGCTGGACGCCTGCGGCTCGGGCCGCTTTGAGGGCCTGAACCGCGCTCATATCCGCGCACTCCAGCCGGCGCTCTTCAGCGCAGATTCGGGCGGGAAGTTTCCGTCCACACTGTCCGCATCGGTCTCTTCCCGGGTTCTCAGGGAGTTGTCGCGGACGGTTGAGCTGACGCAGCCGTTCGGACCGTCCGCGGAATCGCCTACCGTCCGCATGCCGGGCGCTGCGAAACCGTTGAGCTGACTGGCTTCCCGTGAGTTTGAGGACGGTGCGGACGATAGGGACGGTCGCGCCCCCAGGTTTTCTGGCCCAATCGGCTTGCCAGTCGAGATGACGTGGATGATCCGCGTCCGCGCTCGTCCCTCGCGTTCAAAGGCAATCTCGACGCCGATCTTGCGCAGGAAGGTCGCCGCCCGGCGTAGCCGGCCCGCCAACGCCCTTGGGCTATCGGGCCAGATCTTGGACTTGGCGACGCGCTCGCCCGCCAATTCTCCAAGGGCGCCCAGAAGCTCTGAGGCCGTTCCCGTCCACTCCGTCCGCATAACCATGAGGGCGCGCACGGCGCTGGCGATAGGATCGGCGTCGATCACGCTCTCGATCGCCTCGTCACGGTTGCCGCAGTAGGCCGACCAGAAGGTGCCGGCCGACCACAGTGCGGTCTCACATGCAGTCGCCCACAGCGCGAAATCCGCCATCCGCGGCAGCTTAGGGAGATGCGTCTCGGGCAGACACTTCAGGCCTCGACCAAGGCATCGAGGAGGACGCCGAGGATCCTCGGGCGCTCCGCCTCGAAGGCAGCCCAGAGTTCGGCCTCTGGCCGGCGGCGCTCTTCCGGGATCGGCTCGAGCGTCAGGAACACCGCGCGATCCGCTAGGTCGGGCCGGGTCACGACGTCCTCAATGCCGTTCAGGATTACGGGTCGCGCTGCGTCAAACAGAACCTCATCCTGGTCGGTGTAAAGCTGGCGAACCGCAAAGCCGCCGCCGGTCGCAAGGCGGCACAGTGTGTCCGAAATCCAAGGCGGCAGACCCGACACATTGTCGAACGCCAGCACGTGGCCATTGCTGGCCGCGATAAACAAGTCGCGATCCTCGCGCGGCAAGGCGCGCAACGGCGCTGTGTTGGGATCGAGCAGCGCACGTAGGATCGCCGAGAAGGTGCTTTTCGCTGAGCCCTGCTCTCCCGACAGCGCGAGAATCGGATAGGGACCGCGATTGCGCAGGCAGGCCAGCATCCAGGCGACCGCAAGCACGAAGTCAGCTTTGGACTGAACGTTCAGGAAGGAGCGCAGCGTCTCGACCGACCCGCCCCGGACGGGCATCGGCAAGGGTTGCATGCCGGATGCGCGGCGAAAGCGAACGGGCGGGTCGTCGATGATGCGCCACCCAGCGGCGTCGATCTCGACCGCCTGCCACGTTTTGTTACCGAGATCGAGATAGAGCCGTCCGTCCAGGCCGCCGACGCGGACATGGACCTCCCGCTCTGGCGACCCAAAATGCGCCTTGGCCTCGATTACATTCAGCGCCGACTGCAGCGCCTCCGAACTCGGCGCCCCGCCGGTCGTCTCGAAGTAGCGGCCGGTCAACCAGCGGCGAAAGCCTTTGGCGCGGATCGGCCAGGTCTCGCGGTGGCCGTTGATGTTGAGGTCTGCGAAGCCGTTGCCATCCGGAGCGTGGAAGAGGTCGGCTGCTTCGGCGAGCTCGATCAGGATGTCGGCCTGCGACGGACCGCGCCCGCCCTCATCGCCGCTTCGTTCGCCAATCGCTTCGTCGAGCGCTGTCACCCGGCAACCGGCCTTCTTCAGCTCGAACCGCAACGCCTCGAAGGCGGCGCGATCCTCCTTCTTCAGCGTCGCTAGCGGCTCGAGCACTTCGGGCGCGAAGGCCGAGCCGGGATCGGCAACTACCCGATCGACCAAGCCATCCAGCGGGTCGCGAACGTCCTCGGCGTCGTCGATAACCTCAGCGATCAAGTTCTCGGGCTTGTTCTCGATGTCGTTCACAGCCTGTCCCCCTCGCTGCGACCTACGCGTGCCAGCAACATGTCGTTGAAATCCATTCCGCGCGGCGGACGGGCGATGCGCACGCGGCGGCCCTGGCGCTTCCAGCGCGAGGCGCAATCCCGCGCCGCGGCTTCGCCGGGTTCATCGCCGTCGGCCAGGACGATGACGTCACCAACATCCCTCGGCAGTTCGAGAGCGCGTAGCCCCGAAGTCGAAAGCGCTGCCCAGGCCAGATTTCCGGTCGCCTGCATCGCGGCAAGGCAGGTCTCTATCCCCTCGCCGACCATAAGCAGCTCAGCTGGCGGGCCAAGGCGCACAACGCCGCCGCGACACGGCCCCAGCATCATCTTCGCCGGATCGACGGGCACCTTACCGCGGCTTTCGCCGGCAAGGAAGGTGCGATGGATCGCAAGTGGCGTTCCGTCCGTGCCGTTCGTGACGAGCGCCACCATCGCCGGCCAGATGCCGCCCGAGGGGTGCCTCAACCGCGGATGAAAACGCAGCGCCACCGAGGCCTGGAGGTTGATGCCGCGGGAGCGCAGATACGAGTCAGCAAGCGTTCCTTCGGCCGGCTGCGATGCCCGCCAGATCGCAAGCGCCGCCCCGGTGCGTTCCACAGCGTCGGGATCAGGTTCATTGCGGACCCGACGGTGGTGCTTGCCGGCAAACCGGCCCGGGGTATTCCAGGCCGTCTTCCAAAGGCTGCCCGCGCCGAGAGCGGCAGTAACGTCGCGCTGTTCGCATCCGGCATGGCGGCGCACTAGCACTTTGGCGTCTTTCGCGGCGCAAGCTCTCTTGCGTTCGAGGTCGGAAAGAGGCGAGAAGTCGAAGGCGTCATCCACCGCAACGCCCTCCGGACTCGACGCCGAGCATTTGCGCGAGCAGGCGGGCCGCCTCACACTGCGAAACATCCGCGAGGTAGGCGACGAGTGAAATCGGATCGCCGCCCTTGTCGCCGGTCGCGAAATCAGCCCAGCGGCCGTTATAGCGATTGATCTTGAACGAGCCGAGGTTTCGATCGCCGCGGCGTGGGTTGAGCGCGACGATTTCCGCGCCGAAGCGCTTGCCCTTGGGCAGGATGCGCGCCAGAACGGCCGGGAAGGCCGCCAGAGCCGCCCGGTTAATGGTAGCGAAGTCGACAGCGCCCCGCGCGTGGCGGCCTTCCTGCGACTCGCCAATGCGGCCAGGACGCGCGGCGGAGCCTGCCGCCTGCGGAAGGGGCGCAAGCTCGCAATTGACCCTGCCACTCAATTTTGATTGTGACCCCGCTGTCGCGTTGTCGCACGGAGTCGGGTTTTCGTTTCCAGACATTTCAAGGCTCTGTTGACGTTCGTGGCTACAATGAGCGGGCTCGGAGGCTACGTTTGACGCGGGCATGAATGGCTCATCCCCGGAAGCGAGCGGCAACGCGGTCCGCAATCCAACGATCAAGCTCAGCCTCGACCCAGGCGACGCAGCGCTTGGAGATCGCGACCGGCGCTGGAAAGAGGCCCTCCCGAACGTAAGCGTACAAGGTGCTACGGCTCAGGCCGGTCCTTGCCCTGACTTCATTTAGCCTAACGAAAGTCGTGCGGATATTCATGTCTTCGGATTTCATCGGTTCCATCCATGCTCGATTGACGATGGACGGAAGATGATCCGATTCAACCTTCAAAAATAGGTAGGCGGGAGTGAATTACTCGCGGCAGAATTGCAGGCTACTTACCCACCCCTCGGAAAGCCGCGACGACTTTTCGCCTCAGGAAGAGGAGTCCTCGCCGATCGAAAGAGGAGATGGTTCTTCCCGGCCGGTGGGCGGGTTCTGTCGAGCCTTCCTACCCCCAGTCGGTCTGGCCTCCCTAGCAGCCTGTCGGACTGGGGCTTGTGGTTGATCGCCGCGAATGATTTTGGCGGTTGCGGCCGCGCCGGGCGTTGGGTTGGGTGTAGAAAGCGGTTGAAGGGGCCGGAGATCGGCGTTTCCTGGGGACCTGTCTGCCGAGCCGACGCGCCTCAGCCTTGTCAGGCCGGGACGAGGGCGAACATCCGCTTGATGTTCCAGACCATGGTGACGAGGCTCCATTCGCCGCGAGCGCCCGCGAGGCCGCGCAGAGAAAATTGACGGAATCCCAGCGCCGATTTGATGATCCCGAAGACCGGCTCCGGGATCTGCTTGCGCCGCGCGTAAAGCGCCCGGCCCGCCGGCGTCTTCAGCCGATGCGCCATGGCCTCGACCGGCGTTGAACCTTTCGGCGCTTCTGGCGCCGTAGCGAAGCGCTCGGCCAATGGCGGATGATGCGGCTGACGGCCCATGGCGATCAGCGGTTCGATCTTCGCCTGCGTGCAAGCCGCGACATTCGCCGCGCTGAAATAGCCGGTGTCCGCCAGCAGGCATTCGGGCTTGCCCAGCTCAGCGGCAAGAGCCTCGAGCTTGTCCAGCATCGGTTCGAGTTGCTGCTTGTCGTTGGGCGCCTGGCTCACGGCGCTCGCCACCACCAGCAGACTTCCCGCCGCCACCGCGGCCTGGGCGTTGTAGCATTGATCGAAGCCGCCGCCGGCCACCGGCATGATGCGCGACTCCTCGTCGGTCAGGTTGATCTGGTCGTTGGGGCGCGGCCCCTCGACCGGAGGTTCGGGAGGCTTGCCGCGGGGCTTTTTCCCGCTCGCCTCCGCCTTCGCCTGCCGCGCCGCGAGCCTGGCTTCGTGCTCCGCCTGCTCGCGCGCATGGCGTTCCTTGGCCCACGCCTCGATCTTCGCCCGCGCCTCGGCCAGCTTGCGCAACCGCTCCTCGCGCCGCGCCAGTTCGTCCGGTATCGACATGCCGTCGGGAATGTCCGCCGCGTCGGCCGCTTCGGCTTTGGCCATCAGATCGGCGACCTCGGCTTTCAACTGCGCCTCGACCTTGCCGGCGTGTTCATAAGACAGCGCGCTGTGCCGGCTGGCGTTGGCGTGAATCTTCGTGCCGTCCAGCGCCACCGTCCCCATCTTCAGAACGCCCATCTCTCGCGCCAGCAGCAGCACTTGAACGAACAGAGCTTCGATCTCCGCGAGAAAGCGCCGCCTGAAGGTCGCGATCGTGTCGTGGTCGGGATGATCGTTGGCCGCGATGAACCGGAACGCCACCGAGTTCATAAGTCGCACGCTCCAGCTTGCGGCTCGAAAACACGCCCGTCGCATAGCCGTAAACCAGAAGGCCCAGCAGCATTCGCGGATGATACGACGCCGACCCGGAACCGCGATAACTGCCGCTCATCGCGCGAAGATCGAGCCCGTCGATAACCTCCACGACAAATCGCGCCAGATGTTTCTCCGGAAGCCATTCGTCGACCGAAGGAGGCAGCAAGAACCCCGTCTCGCGATCGATCGTACGAAAATTGCTCATCAAAAAAGCCCGCCGCCCTGCGCGAATCAATGCCTGAGTCCAGCGTAATCGAAGGCGCGGCATTAAGTCCGACAGGCTGCTAGGGCCAGGCAAAGCCGGGCTAGTTGACGATGGGAACACCGGAGTCGGAGCCGCTCCGCCCGCCGGCTTCCAGTTCGCGACCTTGGAGATTTCCTCGATCCCGGTTCTGTTTGGGTTACCCTCTTCATCCGTTAGGCCGTACTCGTTGGCATGCTTCCGCAGCCAGATCTCCAAGGCCTGTTTTGGCGTCCTACCGTTCAACGCTTCAGGGTCCGCCGTGACCTCATTCCATGCGCGCACCGCCGCCGCGAGCTTAGAGTCTGTCCGGAAACATCATGTGGGATTGCATAGTTTTCGCAGCATGAGGCGGATGGAAGCGAGGCGGAGGAACGCGAGCGCCTTGCGGTTGAGGCATTCCCAGTCCTTGGCCAGCCGTCGGCAGCGGCCGAGCCAGGCAAAGGTGCGTTCGCCGATCCAGCGCTTGGGCAGGACGACGAAGGCCTTGGCCTGATCCGATCGCTTGACGATCTCGACCTTCACGCGCGCCAGAGTTCGTCCGATGGCGGTCTGAAATTGCGGCCCTCGATAGCCGCCGTCGGCAAAGAGCCTGGTCAGGAACGGAAAGGCGCCGAACAAGGTCGCCATCAGCGCCGCGCCGCCGTCGCGGTCCTGGATGTCGGCGGCGTGGACGATCGCATGCATCAACAGGCCCTGCGTATCGACGAGGATGTGGCGCTTTTTGCCCATGATTTTCTTGCCGGCGTCGTAACCCGCCGGATCGATGCAGGTCCCCCTTTTTCCGCGCTCTTGACGCTCTGGCTGTCGATGATCGCGGCGGTCGGGCTCGCCTCGCGAGCGGCCGCTTCGCGACACTTCACGTAGAGCGCGTCGTGGATGCGATCGAGCGTGCCGTCCCAACTCCAGCGATCGAAGTAATCGTAAAGCGTCGAACGCGGCGGCAGGTCCTTCGGCACGGCGCGCCATTGGCAGCCGGTGCTCAGGACATACATCAGGCCGTTGACGACCTCGCGCTCATCGACATGACGTCGGTTGCCGCCGCGCTTGGCCGGTGGAATGAACGGCTCGACATGCGCCCATTCCGCGTCGGTCAGATCGCTCGGATAGCGCAGCCGACTGCGGTCGTAGCGAGCGCGATTTTCGTTGGTCCACATCAGCGACCCCCCCAAGCGATTCGGGCCGCCTTCCTTAAATCATAAGCGATTCCAACAATTCGTTAAGTTCCCGGACGGGCTCTTAGGGGCGAAGAATTTGCCCGACGGGTCCGCAAACCTGTCGACTTGTTTTTCATCGCTGATGAAAAATCCATCATGGTAGTTGCGACTTATTAACCATTGGCGAAGGCTGTCGACATCTACGGTTGATAATTCCCAATTAACTCCGTGGACATTGTTTTTGTCGCCCCTAATATTAGCCGATACTTTTTCTCGCAGGACTGCGAAGACTACCGAGTTTAGGGATGGCGCGATGTTTTTTTTAACCTGTTCGGGGCAGCCAGAATAACCACAGAGGTCAAATTCTGATGGATCATAGCCAGAGAGCAGGAGAGCGATCTGAAAGACTGTCAGTTCTTCGGCGAGCTTCCAACGCTCAATTGGATCAACCATGGGACCGCGACCGAGTTGGCGGATTGCTATCCGCGCATGTTTCAGGACAGCATCGATCGAACAGCTAACGTGGGATTTGTGTTAGTCTAGCCCACCCAAGCAGCCCATGCGATGAACGCGAGCCCTCTTTAGGCCTGCTGATTCGGCAAAAGCGGGGCGAACGGATAAACAAATGTTGGTACATTTGTTGGTATCATCGGAGCGTTTGGCCGGTGCTAGTCATATATGACAATATGTTATGGCTATGTTTCGAGTCCCTCAACCGCACCAATCAAAATACCCATCCCGTTCAAAATACCTCATCCCGTGCGCCAGTTGTTCGCCTTATCGGTGTGGGAGCCAGTCAGCAATTCGCGCTTAAAGCAGAGCGATCCCTGCTGATCGTCACACGGTTTGCAACCCTCCGCATTATTCAGTAGAGGAGTGGAGGTTGTGGACCGACGAAGGGATGAATGTGGCTTTGACCTGATATTGGGATTGTTGGGCCGCTTCGGTCTGGATTGAGGGTTAGCCGGCTTAAAGGGAGGAGAGTCCGATGGAACGCTCCGAAAGCCCGAACCTTGAGGGGCCCGAGGCCGAAGCTCGTCAGGCCACCGTTCTGAAGTGCGATCTCGTAGGGTCGACCCGAGCCAAGAAGTCGCTCGACCTTGGCGGCCAGCTGGAATTCCAGCGTCGATTCGAGGACGTCGTCTCGGGCGTCGCAAAACGGTACGGCGCCTTCATCGAGGGATTTGAGGGCGATGGCGCCCTCATCGTATTCGGGTTTCCGGGTCCGATGGAGGACGCGGCCGAGTCGGCCATACGCATGGGCTTCGATCTCATTGCCGCGATGCGAGACACCGAGCTGGCGCCCAACATGCGACTGCAGATCCGGGTTGGCGTCGCGTCGGGCTGGATCGCCGTCGTCAACCGGCCGTCAATCAAGATCGCCGGGGTCACGATCGATCTGGCTGAGAGGTTAAGGGCGTTAGCCGATCCTGACCAGGTTGTCATTGGGGACGCCACGAAGCGGCTCTCGGGAGGCTTTTTCCGCTACGACGATCTGGGGATCGTCTCCTGCAAGGGCTTTGACGAGGGGGTTCACGCGTGGCGGGTTGTCGGGCCTTCCTCGGTCGTCTCCCGCTTCGAGGCGCAGCGATTTGATCCGTCCCGAGGCGAGATCATCGATCGCGCCGCGGAGCTCGCGGCTCTGTCGAAGGTGTGGACCTCCGTGCTCGGCTTCCATGGACAGGCGGTCTGCCTCCGCGGAGACGCCGGAATCGGCAAGTCGCGCCTCGCGGAGGCCGCGCTGGATACGGCGGTTCGCGACGGCGCGGCGACCCTGAGGCTGCACTGTACGCCAAGCACAAGCAACACGCCGTTATTTCCGATCAGCGTGTTGTTGTCGCAGATCGCAGGGATCAGGCCACGCTCGTCCGACGATGAAAAGCGGGCCCTGGGAGAAGAGTTGCTGAGGCGCCTTTTGCCTGAGGACGGCGCCCTCGCCGCGCTGCCCTATATCGCGCCGCTGTTTGGGCTGGACAGCTTGCCGACCCCACCGGACGTTGCTCCCGCGGAAGTGCGTGAGCGCACGATCTCGGCGCTCGTGCTGATCTTTAACGGTCTTGTCGCTGAGCGACCTCTGGCGCTTCTGTGCGAGGATCTGCACTGGGCTGACAATTCGACCGCCAACCTGCTCATTCGGCTGTGCGGGGAGATCGGGCGACAGCGCGCGCTGATCGTTGTGACGATGCGCCCGTCGCCTGAGAAACCTTTACTCGATCTATCGGCCTTCATCACGATCGAGTTGCAACCGCTTGACCCGCTGGCGGCGGCGGATCTCGTTCGCAATGTCGCCAAGCAACGGCCGCTCCCTGAAGAGAGCGTTCGTCGGATCGTGGACAGGTGCGAAGGCGTCCCCCTTGTTCTTGAGGAGGTCACGCGCAGCGCGCTCGAAGGGCCCCAGCGAATGGACGAAGCGACGACCCCGAGCTTCGGCGGCGCGGACGTGCCGGCGCCGCTCCAGCTTGTCGTGCAGTCCCGTATGAGCCGGTGGCCCCGGTTTGCGCCGATCGTGCAGTCCGCAGCCGTACTTGGTCGCGATTTCTCCAAACAGTTGCTCGAACGGATCGTGCCGGCCAGCCGCGGAGCGGAAGTCGCCGAAGCGATAATGGTTCTCTCTCGCGAGGGGCTGTTCGCCGATGCCGGCCAGAGCCCCGGCGAGCGGGCTCGGTTCAAGCACTCCATGATCTGCGACGCTGTCTACAACACGCTCTTGGGCAGCGACAGGCGGCGTCTTCATTCCAACGCCGCCGATATCCTGAGCCGCAACTATGCCGGAACGCCGGACGCCGCTTCGGATGTCATTGCCGAACACCTGAGCAAGGCAGGGCGTTATGTCGAGGCCATCCGGGTGCGCCTGACCGAAGCCGCGTCGACGGCGGCGCGCGGAGCCTATGTTGAAACCGAAGGTCACTGCAACGCCGCGTTGGCCCTCGTTGACGAAGTGCAGGAACCAAAGGAGCGCGCCGAGCTTCAATTCCCACTATTGATTCAGCTTGGCGTGGCGTTGACAGGTCGCCACGGCTATTCGGCCGCGGTCGTGGAGGACGCTTATCGGCGCGCCTATGCCGCATGCGGCGATAAGGCCGACGCCGAGATGCTGTATCCGATCATGCGAGGCCGCGCCGCCGTTAATTTCATGCGTGGCGAACTCGCCACCGCCTACAACCTGTCTGTCCAGGGTATGCAGTTGGCTGAGAAATCGAAGCGCGTTGAATTCATTCTCGATGCCATGAGCATGCTTTGCTATACGACGCTCTACTACGGACGGCTCGATGATTGTCGCGCTCTGATCAATCGTTGCCTGCAACTCTACAGGGCCGAACAAGGGGAACGCTTTTCATACCCGGTGCCGCAGGACGCCGGCACGGCTGTAATGGCTATCTTGCCGACGGTGCTGTGGCTGCTGGGCGACGAGAAGGGGGCGGAAGACGCCGTGCGCGAAGGTCTTGCGCATGTCGATAGGCTGAACCGCGATTTCGACAAGGCGATGGTGCATGCCTGGGTGGCCGGGACCCGCTATACGCAGAGGCGGTGCGGAGAGGCGCTCGAACACGCCGGCTTGGCCGTGGCGATCTCCCAACAGCACGGCTTCCGCGAATGGCTCGGCACTGGCGCGCTGATGGCGCTCTTGGCGCAGTCGGCGCTGCGCCCCGATCCACAAGCGGTCGCACAGGCGCGCGCAACTTACTCCGAGTTCGTCCACGGCGGGATCGGACTGAATGGGTCCTATTTTCTGTGGGGTCTTGCGCGAGGGTATGCCCAGGCCGGCGACGTTCAGACGGCGCGCGAAATGCTGGACGACGCTTTCAGGCGCGCGGCGCAGAGCAGAGAGACCCGCATGAATGCGGAGCTTCTGATCTTGCAGGCGGAGTTGGAGCGTGACGACGAGACGGCGGCAGACCTGTTGCGACGTGCGCTTTCCGTCGCCGAAGAACAGGGCGCCGTTCCGACGGCGTTGCGAGCCGCCGCGGAGGGTGCGATCCGGGTTAAGGGCGGCGACGCGACCATCAGCCTCGCCAGCGAAACGCTTGACGCGCTCGACGGACGGTCCGCCCGTCCTTTAGAAAAAGACTGGATGCTGCAACGACTGACGACGCTGAAACGCAAGCTCAATCCCCCCGACGTTGCTCCGGCGCGGGCATGATCGGGCCAGAAACCAACCGTCGCCGGCAAGGAACGATCTCATGACCAACGGGGTGGGCTTCCCAGCCAGCGGACAATTCGCCGGCGCATATATCCCGAACGGCAGCGCCGCACTGTGGGGCGGACAGTCGACTTACGACGGATCGATCGCCGTTACGCTGTTCGATCGAGCCGTTGTCCAACCGGTGCTGCCGCCGGGTTTCACCCTGGCGGCGCGGACCGACGGCGCAACCACGCACCCCGTCATTCATATGGTCGGCCACCAACGCCATCCGATGCTTCTGGAAGACGGCATTCCAATTCCAGCTCTTGATTTCGGCTATCAGGAGATGATCTTTCTTGTTCCCTTTGTCGTCGCGAATCCGGGAACGAACTGGCACACCTTCGTCGTGCGCATGTTCCTGGACGACATCGCGGCCATTCAGATCGGCAACAGTGTCTATGCATATGCGAAGGAGTTCGCGGTCCTTCCGGAAATCGATGCGCCGGACGTCGTCGACACGGATGTGCTGCCCCTGCTTACCGGAGACGTCTTTAGCAGCAAGGTGACGCAAACCGGCCAATGGTCGAGCGTAGCCTGCGGGGCGACAGGGGTTCCGAACTTGGGCGACATTCAGACGCTCTTCGGCATGCCGCTCGTCGGAGTGGACGTGGACGCGGGTGGCGCCGTCACCCGCACCGTCTGCTCGTATTGGGAATGGCAATACGACAACGCGTACGTCGCGCCGGCCACGAGCAACCACGATTTTATCCAGGTGTGTCGCCCTGGCATGGGCGGCTGGATCGGCCCAAACGCGAGCCCGCCCAACGGCGCCGTCATGATCCGCGGGCTGCGGTGGCGCCTGGCAATTCCTCCCCCGCCAGTATGCGAGTTCTGAACGCCGGGGCGCCTTCATCCCGTCAGCCTATCGAGCGTGCAATTGCGCAGCGGGTCGTCGCCGATGCCGCCGAGACCCAATGCGTCCGCCGGCGTCACCCAGCCCATCCTGTCTGCGCCCTCCCTGTGCGCGACGGCCCTCGCCGTCCCGACGGCAAGCTGCGCGGCGAGTTGATAGACATTGGGCGTTTCCATCCGCCATTGCAGCACTCGGGACCCGAACATATCGTCGATTTCAAGCACGATAGCGTGGCGCTCTTCGTCCCGCTCCTTCCGGGTGGGTCCGTCCGGCGCGAGGCCGAGCTGCGCCTGCGTTAATCCACGCAAGTGCGGAAGCCGGCACAGCGGGGACAGTGTCGCTGCGATTTGATAAGCGAAACGACAGACGGTTCCCATTTGCAGATAGGACAGGATCGCGCGCGCGGTCAGTCCGCGCCGTTCTGCGGTGTATTTCGCGGTTATGGTGTCGATTGCGCTGACCGCTGAGGCAATCCGAGCAGCGCAAGCTTCCGGCCGGCCGAAATCGAACGCGCGCTCCAGCTTGCCGACCGGCTCATAGCGGATCGCCATCTGCCCGCTGGGCTCGCAGCAGTCTCCCGCACCGTCCCCCGGCCCGGCGCACACGACGACCACGCTGTCGCGCAATAACCGCGCCGCCGTAATGGCGCTGCCACGAGACACGTCCATCACGCTCGAATGAGCGATGCGGACTGCGTTGAGGCGGCGCGGGCTCGGCTGCTCTCGCAACAGGGACTGCAACGCCAGATCGAACAGCACGTCGGACGCCGCAGCCGACGTTCCGGCGCCGGAGACGATCGCGACGTTCTTTTTGGCGTTTTTCGAGGCGAGATCTTTGAGCTTCAGGTAGACGTCGACCTCGCCGTTGATGTCGACGTAGTGGCATCCGACTTCGAGCGCGGCGCTCGCCAGCGGCTCCGCGGTAAACGCAAAAGGGCCCGCGGCGTTGATGACGACGTCGATGGCGTCGAGGCCCCGGCGCATCGCCGAGGGGTCGTCGAGTGCAAACACCCGAAAGTCCATAGACCTGTCCCGCGCGATCCGCGATAACGCTGGACCATCGCGTCCGGCGAGAATCATGCGGCAGTCGTCGCGCGGCTCCTGTCGCGACATGCCCGCCGATTGACCCTCAGCCGCGATCAACCGGCCCGTATAACCGGTCGCGCCGTAAAGCAGAAGGTTGTAGCTCATCGCGGTTTCTCCGCTCAGTGCATTCGGCGCAAGACCCAGACGATCAGACCCCGCATGAATTGCCGATCCCGGGTTGCGGGGACGTGGGCGAAATAATTGTCAAACTCGCACAAGGCCGCTCCCGCCAGCGCCTGCGCTGTCGTGCATGCGTGCCGAAGGGCTCCGGTGCGTTCAAGCAGCGCTCTGACCCAGGCGACTTCGGCCTCCGACCGCAACTCCCGCGCGCGTCCCATGAATTCCGTCAGCTGTCGTCGTTCGGAAGCGCTGGTGTCGCGCAGCGCATGAATGATCATCAGTGTCCGCTTTCCCTCGAAAAGGTCGCCATTGACTTCCTTGCCGTATGCGCAGCCCGGTTCGAGGTTTAAGAGATCGTCCTGGATCTGGAACGCCGCACCGAAAAAGAAGCCGAGCCGGATCAGCGGATCGAGCGGCATCCTGCCGCGCGCGCCGATCAGGCAGCCGACGCGCAGCGGATGAATCGCCGCCAGCCAGCAGGTCTTTTGCAGCACCATCTGCAGATAGTCCTCGTCTGTGAGGTCCGTGCGGTTGTCGCGCCGCCATCCGAGCTCAAGCGCCTGGCCTTCGGCGCTCTCCCACGCCACGCGCTCGGACTCTTCGAAGATGCGCAGCCCGGTCGCCAGGCCCAGACGGTGAAAGTTGTCCTTCAGCGGACGAAGGCTGAGCAGCCCCATCGCGTCGCCGACGTTGATCGCCAGCGCTGCGCCATACAAAGCGTGCAGGGTCGGCGCTCCACGTCGTTCCTTGCTGCCGTCCTCTATGTCGTCATGCACGAGCGTCGCATTATGCAAGAGCTCGATCGATGCCGCCGATGCGACCGCGTCCTCGACATCCGCGCCCATGGCGCGCGCCATAGCGATGCAAAGGCTGGAGCGGAGCATCTTGCCGCCGCGTTTGGGGTAGTCCGCCAACGGCTCGTAGAGGTAGCGGCGCGGTTCGGCCACAGGCAGATATTCATTCAGCTGCGCACGCGTGAGCGCGCCATATTCGTCGAGCACTTCCTGAATGAGAGGCTCGTCGACGTCCCCGATATGCGGCCTCTCCCAGACGCTCATGAGGCTCTCGCTAGAGCTCAATCTCAATGAGGCCGATCTGTTCGCCATCTTCGCTGCAGATCGCGGCTTTCCATGCCCCGGACGGCGCGCTCCGATCCGTCGCGATCGTCAGCGTCGCCTTGCCGTCGTCATCGATGGCGAAGGCTGCCTCGAGCGGCGCGCCCTCGACCCGCTCCACTTTGTAAAAGTGAAGTGCTGTCTCAAAACGCGCCACGCTTGCGACCTCGCAGCGTCGAACGACGACCGGGCGTTTGATCTCCCCCCTGAGAAAAACGCGAACGCGCCGCAGCGGAATGTACGATCCGACAGTCTCCACGGCGCCGGACGCTTCCGCATGAGCCCCGCGCTCCGGCGGAGACGAGTCTGTGGCTCGTGAGGCCGCGCTGTCCGGCGGCGTGACGCCGAGAAGGGATCCGATCAACCTGTATTGGGCCGCCATCGCCCGCTTTATGGGACTGTCGCGCTCGGCGGCGGCGGCTTCCAGCCACGCCAGCGCGCTCATCATCGCCCTGAAAAGCAGTTGCTCGGAGGCGTCGACCGCCTTTCGGTCGCTGCGCTCGCCAACTGCGCGATCGCCGGCCTTTCGCAGGCGTTCCGCAAGCCGCGCGCTGCGTTGCACCTGCGTGTCGGCCACTTTGTACGCCATGCGCACCGCAGCGACGACTGCGTCCTCCGCGGCGACCAACGGCACGCCTCCGAGGTTCATCGAATCGCCCTCCGCCGTGCGGAAGAAGCCGCCAGCGGATCGAACGGGGCCAGTTTCTTCGAGAAGGGGGCGCGCCCACCGCTTCTCCTGATCGGGAGTCATCTCGAAGGTCATGGGTGATCGTAGCCGATGATCGATCGGGGATTGGGTTTGCCTGAGATCGCGTAGGCGGCGAGCATGCCAGACATGACGGCGGCCTCGACGCAACCGACGTCGAGACCGCACGCGGTCCAATCGCCGGCGATCGCCATGTTCTCGACCGAACGGTCGAGCGGCGAGATACGGTAGGAGGTCGCCGAAGGCAGAGATTGCGTATAGCGGTCGGAGCCCGCTACATTCGCCTGCAAGTGCCGGGAGATTTCCAGATCTATCGCGCTGCACCCGTCAGCGAAAGCAAGAGGCCATACCGGCCGCATCTCCACGGCAAGCAGCCTATTCAGCGCGTCCTCGAGATGCCTCTCCAGCGCCACTTTGATCAAATCGGATTCGAACGAGGCGCTCGCAGCAGCCAACCGGTCTGAAATCTGCTCCGGGGTCGCCGAGGCGCCCAGCTTGGCGATGCTCGCCAGGAGTTTGCTCAATACAGCATCGACTGCGCCGTGAAGCACATTCGGGATGGAGACGTTCACAATCGATCTGAGCGCGGCGCGACTCTGGCTCGCAGCTCGATCGCGATCAGCATCCATCGCACGAATATCACTGGCTGATTTGATCAATTTGTCCCGGATCTTCTGCACGGCCTCGCTGCGAGCTTGCGTCGCGAGCGTCTCGATCACGGCATCGGGCACGACATCGCAAAAATAAGCAACCGAACGCGCCTCATCGAGAGGGCTCTTCGTTTGGCCGCGCCAGGCCCGCTCGGATGTCAGCGTCGGGGTCATGTCCGCCCACGTGCCGAAGGAGAGGCCAAGCGCGGTGATCAGCGCCGAACCACGATCCCAGCCGAGACCCTCGAGATCCCGTCGAACCCAGACCTGCGCAGACTTCGTGGCGACTGTCTTCACTTCCGCGCTCATCGCCTTCCAGTCGGCCGGCGAAGTCGAGCCCTTGCTGTTCGCGTCCGGCAGCAGCGCGGCGCCGGCTTTGTTGAAATCATCAATGCCTATGGCGAAAATGACCCGGTCGAAATGATCGCCGACAACGAGCTCCTTTCGAATCCGCTCCTTCATGATCGCGTCGCCGAAGCGGGCCTCGGCCGTCTCCGGCCAGCAGCCGAACTTGTCGAGCGCGTCCTTGCTCTGCAGGTCGAGCGCTTGGCTATCGCCTGGCGCCATGAACTCAACGGAGGTCACGTAGCGCCGGCTGTCCTGGGAAACGCTGAAGCCTACTCCTGAGAGCTCATGCAGAAGATGGAACTCCACGGGCGAGGCATACTGGGCCTCGTCCGTCTTCGCGGCATCTCCTGGCCCGGGAACCGGACGCGAGCCCGCGTTCAATAGCCTGCCCGCCAGAAGCACCCGGTAGAGCGGCGCGAAAACGGCGTCGCCCATTCCCGATCCCATGCGCCAGAACATCGCGCCGCGGTATGTGAAGAACATCCTGAGCGCCCCGCGAACGGCGACGCCGGCGGCGAATGCCGGCTTGCTTCTGTCTCCATTCTGGTAGCCGAAGACAAGGTCGTACGTCCCGGCGAGGAAGCGCAACTCGAGCGCAGCGTTGGTTGCGCCGTGTTTGCGAAGCCAGGCGCGGTAGTCGAGGTTGTTGATCGCGTCCAGCCCTCGGGCGTCGAACAATACGCGATCACGGAACAAGCCGACTGCGATCGTCATGACGATGTCGATGATTTCGGTCTTCGTGCGGACCTGCGCGTCGACCGAGGTAAGATCAAGCAACAGCTTACGCGTTTGTCCGGCAAGCGCCTCCGCCAATTGGATCGCCGAGGCGGCGGTCCCTGGCGTACTGTTTTTATCGCGTAACCAGACTTCAAGTATCGATACAGCCTGCAGCAAGACTGCCGCGCTGGTCAGTGAGCCGACCCGCAGCAGGCCGGTCATGCGCTCCATCAGCGCGGCGATTGGCCTGGCGGCCTCGACTGCGGGGCCGGGACTGCCGGTTTCATCCGAACTCGAACTCCCTTCAGTGGCGGGTTGGCCCGGCCCACCCACATTCGGCGGCCCGATGACGCTGAGCATCAGCGACTTCAAGAGACCGAAGCAGCGCACAAGATAGTTGGCCAGGGTGAACGGGTTGGTCCGTTCATCAAGCGGCGTGCCCGGCAGGCCCTCCGCTGGGGGCAGCAGGGTGGACCAGAAGGCCCACTCGCCCGCGAAAGCGGGATCCGCAACGCCGACGTTGGGCTCGGGAAAAAACGCGTCCTCGATGCGGCCGTGCGCAAGTTTTTGTGCGTTGTCCGGTTTGGGGCCCCAGTTGCGTCGTTCGACCTCCGCGTAGCACTCGCGCATCATCTTGAATGCGTTTTCATAAAATCCAAACCAGACATGCAGGCCATGCTCGAGAATGCGGCCATCGGCGGCGCGCGCGGACGCGCCTTTGCCGCCGAGGCGCCAGCTTTTTTCGTAGACATGGATTTCGTAGCCGGGTTGCTGCGAAAGCTGCCATGCGGCCGCCAAACCGGCGCAGCCGCCGCCGACGATGGCAACCCGGATCTTTCCCGGTTCGTCCCCAGCCAAGGAAACTCCTCTGGTTTCCGCAGCGCTTCTGAACTCCAAACGCAGCCTGCCTGATCGTATGCCAAATTGCAATCGGGCGGCCGCATGTCGCCGTCGGCTCTTCCAAGCTTGGGAGTCGGCGCGCGGCGTTCGCGAGCTCAAGTCCGATGCTATTCTTGAGCGGGGCACGAAGCCGAACTCGCTCGGATCGACGCTGCATTCCCGCTCGGACCCCGTGCGCGCGCGCTGCCGATGATCTAGTTATGAACGAGGTCGGACATGGGTCAACAACCGGCCGAGGAGAGGCGCATGGACGTAGGTTTTATCGGTCTCGGTAATATGGGTCAGGCAATGGCGCGCAACCTTCTCAACGCGGGTCATCGCGTCACCGTGTATAACCGCACCCGTGAGAAGGCGGAGGCTTTGGCCTCGCAAGGCGCGCTGGTCGCCGAAAGCCCGGCCGACGCGTGCCGCGGCCCCGTGGTCATCACAATGCTCGCGGACGATGCGGCCGTCGAGGCGGTCACGTTCGGACATGGCAACCTGCTTTCGGCGCGTGGCCAAGGCGCGGTCCACATCTCCATGAGCACGATCAGCGTCGCGCTCTCGGACCGCATGGCGGAGGCGCATCAGAGGGCTGGTCACGCCTATGTCGCCGCGCCGGTGTTCGGCAGGCCGGACGCAGCCGCCGCCGCGAAACTTTTCATCATCGCCGGAGGGCCCGAAAAGGCGATTGCGGACTGCCAGCCCCTGTTCGACGCGATCGGCCAAAGGACATTCGCCGTCGGCGAGAAGCCGTCGTCGGCGAATCTCATCAAACTCAGCGGCAATTTCCTGATCGCCTCGATGCTTGAAAGCCTGGGCGAGGCCTTCGCGCTCGTACGCAAATCGGGGATCGATCCGCATCGCTATCTGGAGATACTGACGAATACGCTGTTCTCGGCGCCTGTCTACAAAACCTACGGGTCGATCATCGCGGACGAGCGATACGAACCGGCGGGCTTCGCGATGGCGCTGGGACTGAAGGATATTCGCCTGGCGCTCGCGGCCGCCGATGCGCTGGCGGCGCCCATGCCGGTTGCGAGCCTAGTCCACGACCATTTCCTGGCCGGAGTGGCGCGAGGAGCCGGCGATTCCGACTGGTCCGGCATAGCGCGCCTCTGCGCCGCGGATGCAGGTCTTTGAGGGAAGGGTCGGTCGCGCCGTCGTCAACATCCGCCGAGCGGAGCGCTCGAAGTCATTCCGCCTGACTGATCGTCAGCAGGACAGGCTCGAGTCCCTCTATCTCGCCGGTGATGACGTCTCCGGGCGCCACCGGACCGACGCCGGCCGGCGTTCCGGTAAAGATGAGATCGCCGGGGCCCAAATGACAGAAGCGCGAGAGATAGCTGACGATTTCCGCCACGCCCCACACCATGTCGGACAGAACCGCGTCCTGCCGGATCGCGTCCCCGACCTTCAGCGTCAAGCGCTGCGGACCAATCGGACCCACTGCAGCCTTCGGCGTCAGCGTAGAAACGGCCGCGGATCGCTCGAAGGCCTTGCCGAACTCCCAGGGCCGCGACTTCTCCCGCGCGATCGACTGCAAGTCGCGCCGGGTCATGTCGAGACCGCAGGCGTAGCCGTAGACGGCGCTGAGCGCGGCGTCGGCCGCGATCCGGAAGGCGGGCGCGCCCAGCGCCGCCACCAGTTCCATCTCATAGTGGAAGTTCTTCGTCTCGGGCGGATAGGGGATGGTCGCGCCGGAGAGGACGATCGCGTCGGCCGGCTTCATGAAGAACCACGGCGCCTCCCGATCGACCGAGCCCCCCATCTCCTTGGCGTGTTCGACATAGTTCCGGCCGACGCAAAAAATGCGGCGCACCGGATAACGCCGGATTTCGCCGGCCACCGGAATGGCCGGAACGGGCGGCGGCGCGAACAGCAGACCTTCGGAGTCGGGGACGTCCATCGCGTGCGTTCCTCATCGGGCGCCAAGGGGGGCGCGATCATCGCCTGTTTCCGTTCCCGCGTCACGGGCGCGCGCTCGCCGCGCTGCACTCTCCTTCAAGGTCGCCGGGTGACATGATGGACTTGATGGATCCACTGTACTTTTTCCTCGCGTCCCGGCTTTGTGCGCCGAACGCAAGGGCGGGCGCGCCGGAAATCGCCCAATGGATCACGAGGACGACGGATGCTGACGAACAAGGGGAAATACGGCCTCAAGGCGATGGTGCATCTCGCCGGGCTCGAGTCGGGCGCGCTCGCCCAGGTCGCCGACATTGCCGAGACCAATTCGATTTCCAAAAAATTCCTGGATCACATACTTACCGAATTGCGCCATGCGCAACTCGTTTACTCGAAGAAGGGCAAGGGCGGCGGATACGCGCTCGCCCAGCCCGCACACGAGATCCGCGTCGGCGCGATCGTGCGGGCGCTTGACGGCCCGCTCGCGCCAATTCCTTGCGCTTCGGTCACCGCCTTCCGGCCTTGCGACGATTGCGGCGACATGAAGACCTGCGCGGTGCGCCTGGTCATGATCGAGGCGCGCAACGCGATCGCCAGTGTGCTCGACAACCGGACGCTGGCCGAACTGAGGACGCTGACCAATCCGCCTGAGCTCGCCGCGACGTATCACATCTAGTTGTGGAGCCTCAACAGGTTGTCCTTGGAAAGGACAAGTCGGCTGATGGGGGGCTTGGCGTCCAGGCTGCCATGGGGTCTATGCCAATTGTATCGATGGAGCCATCGGGGCAGCTTGGCGGTGCGTTCGTCTGAGCTGTTGTAGGCCTGCGCATAGGCCCATTCCCGTAGGCTGGTCTGGATGAAGCGTTCGGCCTTTCCGTTCGTTTTGGGCGTGTAAGGCTTGGTTCTGATGTGCTTGAGGCCAAGCTTCTTGCACGCCTGCGCGAAGGCTCGCGAGCGATAGCACGATCCGTTGTCAGTCATGACGCGCTCGACCTTGACGCCGAGGCTTGCGTAATGGGCCACCGCCGCCGCAAGGAAGGCGATTGCGCTGGATTTTCTTTCGTCCTTCATGACCTGACTAAAGGCGATGCGGGATGCATCGTCGATGCAGACGTGGACAAACTCCCAGCCAATGCCGAGGTGGCGGTTGACCGCGCCTGTTCGCCGCCCCGTGATCCGGTGTCCCACCGAGCCGATCCGGCCGAGTTTCTTGATATCGATATGGATGAGCTCGCCAGGCGTCGCGCGCTCATAGCGCCGGATCGGCTCGGCCGGCTCCAGGGACGAGAGCCGGTTAAGCCCGAGCCGCCGCAGGATCCGGCTGACCGTCGCCGCCGAAACGCCGACCTCGGCGGCGATCTGCTTGCCAGGATGGCGCTGCCTGCGCAAAGCCTCGACCGCCGCGCATGTGGCCGGCGGCGTTTGGCTTGGCGATGAAAGGGGCCTTGACGAGCGGTCGTGCAAACCGTCGACGCCTTCGGCGCGGAAGCGCCGGACCCATTTCGCGACAGTCTTGGGCGTGGTGTTGAACTGGCGCGCGGCGGCCGCTTTGGACAGCCCGCAGTCCAACACGGCGCGAACCATCATCTCTCGACCTTTCGGCGTCAAAGGCGCATTCTTGTGCGTGTCCATTCGGTCCCCCGCGAATCACTGAGGTTTTGGCGACATCAGCCTTCACGGCCAAAACCGAATGGACAACCTCCTGAAAGCTCACATCTAGTCCGGTCAAATAAGACAAGAGATGCACGTCTTTTTGCAAGACGCTCGTTAAACGATTGGCCAAGATTTATCGTCAGGCTCGTGCTCACCGGGACTGTTCAATACCCCTCCTGAGGCGCCTCGATGATCGAACGAATTCTCGAACTGTACGGCGTGGTCAGCCTTTTCGGCATGATCGCATTCCTCGGCTTCGGTTGGGCGTACAGCCGAAGAGGGGCCCTTTGATCGAACTCCCGCACGAGTTTCTGAACGCGCTCTTCGCTGCGCTGATCATCGTCGCGAATGCAAAGCGGTCGCGGCGCCCCACTGTCGACTGACTGCGGGCTGCCCAAGCCTGCTTCGTGCTGGCCGCGCTTTTGCAGCGCCTCGGCCCCTTCCCTGGCCGGTTGCGCTCATAGCCATCGGCCAGCGTCTCCGATCGCCCTCCGATTGGCCCAGGTTGCATTTGGCCCGGTTGCATTTGGCTCGGCTGCATAGCGTACAGGCCGCAGGCGACCTCCCCAAGGTTGTATGAGCGCGTATAGCAACTAGTAGTTGCAATCCAGTTCCGATGGGGCATAGTGAGAACGAATCACGCAGGCCGCGTGATTCAGGGGCGCGAACACAACGGCGCCAGTGAAAGGAGAGGTCATGAGCGGGATGTCGTCCCTCGGTTATTCAACCGAAGCGGTTGTAGCGTCGGAAGGGAAAGGGCACGCCAATTCCGAAACAGGACAGGCGGAATTGACGATCAGCCAGATGTCGCGGTTGTGCGGGGTCAGCCTTCGCACCTTGCGGTTTTACGAGGATCGCGGCCTTATCAAGCCGCGGCGGGAAGGCAACGCCCGTTTCTACCGCGCCGCCGATCGAGTGCGCATGGAAATGATCCTGCGCGGAAAGAAGCTGGGCTTCACCCTGGCTGAAATCAGTGACCTGATTGGCGGCAAAGGCGCAAACGAGACACCCGAGCTCGAGGCGCAGCTGCAACCGCAGCAGATCGTCAACCAGATCGGCCACCTTGAGCGCCAGCGTGACGAGATTGACGGCGCCATCCAGCGGCTGCGCGCGACCCACAACCGTCTGTCGCAGAGCGCAGCCGCCTGACCGAGGCCAGAGCGAATGGCGCTTCGAGCGCCCTTCGCCTGAGGCACGGGGAAGCGAGAGCGAACGAAAGCAAAGGCGCCTCGTGATGTCGTTCGCGGCCGCGGAATGGCGGAGCGACATCGCGGGCGGCCTCTCAGTCGACCAGGTTTCGTTTCAGAACGGCGGGGCCGCCGACGCCGTGACGCCGAGGCGCGCAGCGACGCGTCGTGCGGTGCGCTCGCGTCTTTCGGTCAACTGCCGGAATGCGTTGCGCGCCTGATCGAGGATGGCTTTTGGCGTGGTTTCCGGGGTTCCGCCCACGAACGGCGGCTCCGGCGCGTAGGCCATATTGAGCTGTATCGTCCGCGCGACTTCCGCGCCGCGAAGGTTGGCGGCGAGCATAAGAGCGCCGTCGATTCCCGCGGTGACGCCCGCCGCGAACACCCACTCTCCGTCGACCACGACGCGATGATTGACCGGCGTCGCTCCAAACAGCGGCAGCAGGTGGAAGGACGCCCAGTGCGTTGTCGCCCGGCGGCCGATGAGGAGGCCCGCAGCGCCGCAAAGCAGGGCGCCGGTGCAAACGGAGAAAAGGGCGTGAGCGCCGCGCGCCTGCCTCGCGATCCAATCGAGAACTTCGGCGTCGTCCATGAGGTCTTCCTGGCCCACACCGCCCGGCACATGGATGACATCGAGCTGAGGCGCCTGCGAAAGCGTCGCGTCGGCGAGCAACCGGAGCCCCCGCACGTCCCGGATCGGCTCGAGCGTCCTGGCGTAGATTTTGTACGTCGAATTGGGAAGACGCGACATGACCTCGAAGGGTCCCGTGAGATCGATCTGATCGACGCCTTCGAACAGAAGCGAGCCGATCTGAAGATGTCTGTCGGTCGGGATCATGGCCGTCTCGATGCTCCTTACTGTCCGCCGTCGCATTCTTACGCCTGCCCCAGCGCCTCGAGGATCACGCCCGTGATCGGGTCGGGGTGCGATATCAGCGACAGGTGGCTGGCGTCGAGTTCCAGCGTCTTCGCGCCCATGCGCTTCGCCATGAAGCGCTCCAAATCCGGATTAATGGTCCGATCCTGGGTCGAGACCACATACCAGGTCGGCTTCGACCGCCAGGCCGCATGGCTCGTCCTGTCCTCAAGCAGCGTCCTTTTGAACGGCGCTTGGACGGCATAGAGGACGAGCGCCCTGTCGCGCGGCACGTCGCCGGCGAAGTCGCGCAGAAACGCCTCCTCGCTCAGCATTCCCTCGTCCTCGAACCACACGATGCCGGACGTCGCGGGCGGGGTCGGGAATCGTTTTGCGAGAGCTGTATAATCCTCGCCAGCGTCGGGCGCGCGCGCCGCGACGTAGACAAGCCCCGTCACCTTGGGGTCCACGCCGGCCTCGGTGACGATCATGCCGGAAAAGGAATGTCCGACCAGAACGGTCGGGCCGTTCTGCAGAGCGAGCGCCCGACGCGTCGCCTCGACGCCCGCCGCGAGAGTGGTGAGCGAGTTCTGCACGGACATGACATTGACGCCCTTGGGTTGGAGTCGCGCGATCACCTCCGACCAGCAAGACCCGTCTGCGAATAGGCCATGCACCAGAACGACATTGCGCGCCTTGGGCGCTGGTTGCGCAACAGCGGTTCGATGGACAAGCGCGGCGGCCGCGCCCGCGGCGGCGACGCCAAGAAAGGTTCGGCGTTTCATGGAAGACCTCCATCTTCAGACCCCCTGAACTTCAGTTTATTGCCGAACTTGAGCTTGTTCATGTCGCAGCCCGCAGCGCGGGCGGGTTGACCCCGATCGTGCGAACGCGTCACAGCATCGGCCACATCGGCCGCAGCTGCTCACGCAGCGCGTTGAAGACCGACCGGCGCCGATCCAGGATCTCGACCAGCCCCGGATCGGGTTCGATCCGATCGCGGACCCGGGTCATCGCGGCCACCGCGGCCTCGAGATCGGGATGGAGCCCGACCCCGACCGCGGCGATGATCGCCGCGCCCAATGCGCCGAGTTCGCTCGCCTCCGCAAGCTCGAGCGGCAGATCGAGGGCGGAGGCGAAAATCTCGAGCCATGGCCGGCTGCGCGCGGCGCCGCCGGCAAAGCGCGCCGCCCGGGGACGGGCGCGGTCTTTGAGCAGAGCATCGATGTGGCCGCGGTGCTCGAAGGCGACGCCCTCGTAAATCGCTCGGATCATTTCGGGCAGGCCGTGCGAAGAGGCGAGCCCGATGAAGCATCCGCGCGCCTCGGGCAGGTCGAGCCGGCCGTTCAGATAGGGGAGGAAATAGGGAGCCGCGTCGCCCACCCGCGTCCGGCGCACCTCGTCGTTGCAGAAATCGAACAGGGCGTCGCGGCTGCACCGCCCGCCGTCCGCCGGCCCAACGACAGATTCGACGAACCATTCGAACGCGCTCGCCGAGGTCGGACCAGCGTCGGTCAGAATGAACTCGCCGGGCCTCGGCCCCACGATAGGCGCCGAGATCGAGCCGTCCGTCACCGGCGTTCGGCTCGCCAGTTGGTTGAGCCCCCATGTCCCGGCAACGACGCTGATCAGGCTCTCGTCGTTGGCGCCGAGCCCGAGAGCCATCGCCGGGCCGTCGGCATATCCGGCCGATACGGGCGCGCCGGCGGCAAGCCCCGTCTCGGCCGCCGCCTGTTCGGTGATCGCGCCGGCGACGGTCAGAGGCTCGACCGGATCGCCAAACAACCTCGCGTATCGGCCAAGGCCAAAGCTTTCCAGCACTTTCGGAGTCCAACGCCTGACATTCTGATCGATGAGGCCGGCCGAGGAGAGATCGCTGATCTCGACGCCGATGTCGCCGGTCAGGCGGAGGCGGAGATAGTCCTTGCACATGAGCGCATGGGTCGCGCGCCGAAGCGCCTCCGGCTCATGCATGTCGAGCCATGCGATGAGCGGCGCGGGTTTGCCCGCCCACTGGCGCTGATGGGTCAGCGGGATCGTGTGGGATTCAAGCCCTTCGGCTCGCCAGCGCGCGACGATCGCTTGCGCGCGCTGATCGGGCGAAAGGATTCCGTTTCGAACCGGCGCGCCCTTCTCGTCGACGAGATAAAGGCCGTTGCCGTATCCGGTCAGGCCGACGGCCACGATCGACGACGGCGCGGTCCCTGCCGCGCCCACAGCTTTCCGCGCGACGTCGCAGACTGCCGACCACATTGCCTCGGGATCGCGCTCGAGCCAGCCAGGCGCTGGGCGCAGCGGCGTCATCGCGGCGCTGGCGACGGCGGTTTCGCGTCCATGCTCGTCGTACACGGCCGCCTTGATGGCGGTTCCGCCTGCATCAAACGCGATGATATACCGCTCTGTCATCGCCCCGCCGCCAGAGAGACGTCCGCGGTCAGACGCCGACGCGTTGCTTCTTGCGGCCCTCGATCTGCTCGCGCGAGGCCTCGCGAACGCTCTCCCGCGCGCTGACCTGCGGCACGCCGACGTCCCACCAGGCGTCGCCCGGCGTCCACGTGAACGCGTCGGAAACGATGCTGATCACGGTCGTGCGATCCGTCGTCTTGGCCCAATCCATCGCCTGGCCGAGTTCCGTGAGGCTCTCGACACGCCGCGCGAGCGCGCCCATCGCCTCGGCGTGCTTGGCGAAATCGACCGCGAACGGCGCCTTCACCCGGCAGTCCTTGATGAGGTTGTTGAAGCCGGGCGTGCCCTTGCCGTTCTGCAGCCGGTTGATGACCGCGTAGCCGCCGTTGTCGCAGACGACGACGATCATCTTGTGCCCGGTCAAGACCGACGAATAGATGTCGGAATTCATCATGAGATACGTGCCGTCGCCGATCATCACGATCGGCGTGCGCGTCGGGTCCGTCATCGCCGCTCCCCAGCCGGCCGAAATCTCGTATCCCATGCAGGAGAAGCCGAACTCGCAATCGAAGCTGTTCACCGACTTGACGCGCCAGTTCTTCACGACTTCGCCCGGCAACCCGCCCGCCGCGGCGATCAGATAATCGCGCTCGCCGGCCTTCGAATGGACGACGCCGACGACCTGCGCGTAAGTCGGGATCGGGTCGTTGGTCGGCTTCTGGTACGAATCGAGCGCGGCGTTCCACTTGGCGAACTCCTGCGCCCCGCGCTTCATCCAGGCGGGGTCGGCCTTCCAGCCCCTGGTCGCGGCGTCGAGCTCGGTCACCGTTTCGAGCGCGTCGCCGACGAGCGCGAGCGCGCGATGCTTCGTGGCGTCGAACCGCGCCGCGTTGATCGAGATGAATTTCGCTTCCGGCGCAAAGCAGGTCCACGAGCCCGTGGTGAAGTCCTGCAGCCGCGTGCCGACCGCGAGGACGACGTCCGCTGCGCCGGCGAGCGCGTTGGCCGAGGTCGAGCCGAGAATGCCGATCGGGCCGACATGCGAGGGATGGTCGTGGACGAGCGCGCTCTTGCCCGCGACCGTCTCCGTGACTGGGATGCCCCTCGTCGCCGCGAAGTCGGCCAACGCCTGTTCGGCGCCCGAATAGCGCACGCCGCCGCCGGAGATGATCAGCGGACGCTTCGCCGCTTTTAGCGTCTCGACCGCCTTGAGCAGACGGTCGCGATCCGGCCGCGGGCGCGGAATCGTGTGAATCGTGGGCTCGAAGAACGTCGCGGGATAGTCCCACGCGATCTCCTGGATGTCCTGCGGCAGCGCGATGAACGCCGGCCCGCAGTCGGCCGGGTCAAGCATGACACCAATCGCTTGCGGCAGCGATGAGATGATCTGCTCAGGATGGACGATGCGGTCCCAATAGCGCGTGATCGGCTTGAAGCTGTCGTTGACGGTGACGCTCGGGTCGCCGAAATGCTCGACCTGCTGCAAAACCGGGTCCGGCCTGCGGTTGACGAACGTGTCGCCGGAGAGGATCAGGATCGGCAGTCGGTTCGCGTGAGCGACGCCCGCGGCGGTCGTCATGTTCAAGGCGCCGGGGCCGATCGAACTCGTCGCGACCATGATCTGGCGGCGCCGCCGCGCCTTGGCGAAACCGATCGCCGCGAGCGCCATCGACTGCTCGTTCTGGCCGCGCCAGGTCGGCAGCGTGTCCTTCACCGCTTCCAGCGCCTCCGAGAGGCAGGTCACGTTGCCGTGGCCGAAGATTGCGAACACGCCCGGGAAAAGCGGCAGCTTCTCGCCGTCGACGATGGTGAACTGATTGCAGAGATAACGCACCAGCGCCTGCGCCATGGTGAGCCGGATTGTCATGCGCGGTTCCTCCAATTACGTTGTCTTGCGTTCCAGCGGACCATCAGCCGGCCGGCGACCTGACCTCCCCGACGCGCGGCCATTGATGCTTCCCCTTATCTCAACTCATGGCCCGCTGCGCGGCAAGCTTGCTCCAGCCGATGATGGACACCGTGTAACAAATATTCCATAAATAATCAAATCCGGAATAAATGTTCTAAATTGATGGCGGTTCGGGTCGTGAACCTGCTATCGTGAACGATGGCGGAAGGGCGCGCGCGGCTCGTCCCGAAGCCAAATTGAAGGAGGGAACGCCTTGGCGAAGAAGAAGCCTGTCAGGATCGGTCTCGTCGGCGCTGGCTTTATGGGACGATGCCACGCCAACGCCTTTCGTTGTGTCGGCGGATTGTTCGACCTTCCTGTCGAAGTCGTACCCGAGATGCTGGCCGACGTCACTGAGGAAGCGGCCGAGCGCAGCGCCGACAGCCTCGACTATCGCCGCGCGACGGGCGACTGGCGCGTGCTTTGCGCCGATCCTGCGGTCGACATCGTCGCGGTGACAGCGCCGAACGTTCTGCACGAGCCCGTGGTCATGGCTGCGCTCGGCGCGGGTAAGGACGTCTATTGCGAGAAGCCGCTTTCGACGACCGCGAAGAGCGCCTTGAAAATGACCGAGGCCGCGGAGAAGGCTCACGCGGTCACGTCGGTCGGCTTCAACTACCTGCGCAATCCGCTCTATCGGCTGGCCCGGGAGATCATCAAATCCGGCGAGATCGGCGACATCGTCGGCTTCCGCGGACGCCATGCGGAAAGCTACATGCTGAGCGCCGACGCGCCGCATTCGTTCCGCACCGACCCGGAAGGCGGGGGCGCGCTGGCCGACATCGGCAGCCACATCATTTCGACGGCGCGCTTTCTGATCGGTCCGATCGCCGAGGTCAGCGCGCATTGCGCGACGATCCATGAAACCCGGCCCGTCGCCGCGGGCAGCGCCGAGAGAAAGCCGGTCGCAGTCGACGACGTCACGAACGCGCTCGTCAAATTCGATTGCGGCGCGACCGGGAGCATCGAGGCCAACTGGGCCGCGGCCGGGCGCTCGATGGACCTTTCATGGGAGGTTTCGGGAACCAAAGACGCGATCGTGTTCACCCAGGAGCGGATGAACGAGCTCATGCTCTACGCGCCCGGAGCGAAGGCCGGGCGGGACGGCTTCACCCGGATCGAGGCCGGCCCCGCGCACCCGCCGTTCGGGAACTTCTGTCCGGCGCCCGGCCACCATCTCGGATTCAACGACCTCAAGGTGATCGAGGTCGCCGAGTTGCTCTCGGCTCACGCGGCGCGGGGCAAATGCTTCCCCGATTTCCGCGAGGCCTACGAAGTGCAGTGCGTCGTCGAGGCGATGCAGGCCTCGTCGCGCGAGCGAGGTTGGATGCGGCTGGAGACCGCCGGCTGAAGCGGCGCTGGCTTTGTATGCGGAGAATATCCGGCACAAGATATCATATGCTGACTTTGGATATCCGGGGTCAATTCATGAAGATCGCGAAATGGGGAAACAGCCTGGCGGTCAGGCTCCCCAAGGCGCTGGTCGAGACGATGAACTAGGCCGGCTGCCACCGCCTCTTGAGCGAGGACTTGCAGCACGGCCGCCGCTTCGGCGATTGCATCGTCGTCAATCCGTTTCTTTAGAAAGCGCCTCAGACGAACTCCGAATCCCTCGTCGCAGGGGTCTCCTATCAGGCGTACTCTTCTCCGTCCGACGAGGTTGCGGCGGAGATCGTCGAGAGCCAGGAATCCGCGCTGGCGAGCTTCCGGCCGGCGAATCCCGCCCCCTCCACCACGCTTTGCGTGGTCCCCCTCCCCCGCTTCGCAGGGGAGGATGGCGCTTTTCCTCACCCGCGCAGCGGGGGGGACCGGCCGAAGGCCATGGAGGGGGCAAGCGGCCCGCGCGAACGGACTCAGTGTCGGCTCCGAAAGGAGCGGCCTCACCCGATCGTCATCAAACTCGCATTGCCGCCCGCCGCCGCCGTGTTGGTCGCGATCGCGCTTTCCTCGACGAGCTCGGCGAGATCGTAGTCCTCGCCGGCGGCGAGCCGCGCCGGCGTCAGCGCCTGGAGGCGCACAATCGGGCCGGGCCGGGCCGCCAGGCGCCGCATCATGTCGACGAGCGCGTCGCCCTCGCCTTCGAAGAGGGCGCCCGCGAGCGCAGGCGCATCGAGCGGGAAGAAGGCCATCGTGATCCGATGCGAGAGTTCGAGCGGCAGGCGCTTCAGTTCGAGCGACTCGCCGGGGCTCACCACGGCGTCGTTGCCGGTCGCGAGAATGGCCCCGATCTGGATCAGGAGGCCGCTTTCGCTCGTTGACACGGCCGCGATACGGCCGCGCCGCCGCAGGGCGTAGACGTTGCGCTCCCCGACCGGTCCCATGAGTTCGACGCGCGCGCCGAGCGGCGAGCGCGACATCATGCCGACGCAACGCTCCGCCTCCGCCGCATGGCCGCCGGCTCTGAGCCACTGGATATAAACCCGCAATGCGTCGAGCGCCGCGCCATCCCCTTCCAGCCCCGCGAGCGCGCTTGGCGGGGGCTCCGCGACGAGGCGCGCGAGATAGAGCGGCCCGCCCGCCTTCGGCCCCGTGCCGGAGAGCCGCGAGCCGCCGAACGGCTGCACGCCGACGGTCGCGCCGATGATGTTGCGGTTGACATAGATGTTGCCCGCCTCGATCCGGTCGACGACGCGCGCGATCGTCTCGTCAATGCGCGTATGCAGGCCGAAAGTGAGGCCATAACCGGCCGCGTTGATCGCGTCGATCAGCGCATCGAGTCGCTCGCGCTTGTAGCGCAAGACGTGCAGGACCGGGCCGAACACCTCGCGCTCGACGTCGGCGATCCTAGACACCTCGATTAGAGTCGGGGCGACGAAGGTTCCGCGCGCGGCGGCCTCGCCGGGCTCGATCCGCGTCACGCCATGCCCGCGTCCCCGCATCGCGTCGACGTGCTGCGTGATGGCGTCGCGCGCCTCGGCCGTGATCACCGGGCCGACGTCGACCGAGAGCTTTCGCGTATCGCCAAGTTCGAGTTCGGCCATCGCGCCTTTCAGCATCGCCAGCATGCGGTCGGCCACGTCGTCCTGCAGGCACAGGATGCGCAACGCCGAACAGCGCTGGCCGGCGGAATCGAACGCCGACGAGATGACGTCGCCGACGACCTGCTCCGGCAGGGCGGACAAATCGACGACCATCGCGTTCAAGCCGCCCGTCTCGGCGATGAGCGGCAGGGGCGCGCCGGTCCGCGTCAGCCGGCCGGCGAGTTGATGTTCGATCAGGCGGGCGACCGGCGTCGAGCCAGTGAAGACGACGCCCTGGACGCGCGGATCGCCGACGATCGCCGCGCCGACCTCGCCCGCGCCCGGCAGCCCCGCGAGCGCCTCCCGCGGGACGCCTGCTTCGTGCAGCACGCGAACGGCCTCGGCGGCGATGAGCGGCGTCTCCTCGGCGGGCTTGGCGATGACCGCATTGCCGGCGGCGAGCGAGGCGGCGACCTGGCCGGTGAAGATCGCAAGCGGGAAGTTCCACGGACTGATGCAGGCGACGACGCCGAGCGGCGCCGGGGAGCCGGGGCTCAGCGTGCGCGCGGCTTCGCTCGCATAATAGCGCAGGAAATCCGCCGCCTCGCGCACCTCGGCGACGGCGTTGGCGTAGGACTTGCCCGCTTCCCGCACAATCAGCCCGACGAGCTCGTCGTTCATGGCCTCGAGGCGATCGGCCGCGCGGCGCAGGATCGCGGCGCGCTCGTTTGGCGGGACGGCGCCCCAGGCCAGCGCGGCGGCGGCCGCGGCGCCGATCGCGGCCGCGATCTCGTCGGAGCGCGCGTGGCGCGTCCAGCCGACGATATCGGCATGATCGGCGGGATTGCGAACCGCCTCGCCCTTTTCATGGTCGTCCGCACCCGGCGGGAACGACCGGCGCGCGACGCGCGCGCTTGCGTTGAGCGCTTCGGCAAGCTCGGCGAGCCGCTGTTCGTTGGAGAAATCGAGCCCGCGCGAATTGAGGCGCTCCGGCCCGTAGAGGTCGCGCGGCAGCGCGATCCTCTCGTGCGGCGCGCCGATCGGCTGGATCGCTCGGGCGACCGCGACCGGATCGGCGACAAGTTCGTCGACGGCTACGCTCGCATCGGCGATGCGGTTGACGAAGGAGGTGTTGGCTCCATTCTCGAGCAGCCGCCTGACGAGATAAGCGAGCAGCGTCTCGTGCGAGCCGACCGGCGCATAGACGCGGCACGGCCGGTTGAGCTTGTCCCGCCCGACGACCTCCTCGTAGAGGGGTTCACCCATGCCGTGCAGGCACTGGAACTCGTACTGGCCGCGGTAAAAATTGGGTCCAGCCATTGTCATGGCAGAGGCGAGCGTCTGCGCGTTATGGGTGGCGAATTGGGGAAAGACCGCGTCGGGCGCCGTCAGCAATTTCCGCGCGCACGCGAGATAGCTGACGTCGGTGTGGACCTTGCGGGTGAAGACCGGAAAGCCGTCCATTCCGTCAACCTGGGCGCGCTTGATCTCCGAATCCCAGTAGGCGCCCTTGACGAGGCGGACCATCAGCCTGCGTTTCGCGCGGCGCGCGAGATCGACGAGCCAGTCGACGACGAACGGGCATCGCTTGCCGTAAGCCTGGATGACGAAGCCGAGACCGTTCCAGCCGGCGAGGTCGGCGTCGAGCGAGAGCGCTTCGAGGAGGTCGAGCGACAGGTCGAGCCGGTCGGCCTCTTCCGCGTCGATGTTGAGGCCGATGTCGTAGGCTTTGGCGAGCGCCGCCAGATGTTTCATGCGCGGCAGAAGTTCGCGCATGACGCGCTCGCGCTTGATGCGGGTCAGGCGCGGATGCAGGGCCGAAAGCTTGATCGAGATGCCCGGCCCCTCGTAGATGCCGCGCTTGTGCGAGGCTCTGCCGATGGCGTGCACGGCGCTCTCGTATTCGGAAAGGTAGCGCGCCGCGTCCTCCGCCGTCGTCGCCGCCTCGCCCAGCATGTCGTAGGAGAACGTGAAGCCGCGCGCCTCGCGCTCATGGGCCGCGTTGATGGCCTCCTCGATCGTGCGGCCGGTGACGAACTGTTCGCCCATGAGCCGCATCGCGACGTCGACGCCAGCGCGGATGATCGGCTCGCCGCTGCGCGCGATGAGACGGGTCAACGCGGCGGACAGCGTCTGCTCGCTGTTGGTGGCGACCAGGCGCCCGGTCAAAACGAGGCCCCAGGTCGCGGCGTTGACGAACAGCGACGGGCTGTGCCTGAGATGCGCGCGCCAGTCGCCGGGCGACAGCTTGTCGCGGATCAGCGCGTCGCGCGTCGCGGCGTCGGGAATGCGCAGGAGCGCCTCGGCGAGGCACATGAGCGCGACGCCCTCCTGGCTCGACAGTGAATATTCGTAGATGAGCCCCTCGACGCCGCTCGACCGCGTCTTGCCTCGCAGCTTCGTCACGAGGCCGCGGGCGAGCGGGTCGATGCGCCTGGCCTCATCCGGCTCGACCTCTGCGAGCTTGAGGAGCGGCGGCAGACACTCCGGCTCGGGTCGCCGGTACGCCGCCGTGATCGCCGCCCGCAGCGGGGTCTGGCGCACGACCTCGGAGCGGAACGCGGCGAACGGATTGGCGGTCATGGCGGCGGCGGCTCTTAAGGCGGAAGCGAGGGACAAGCGCCCTAACGTAGTCCCTGCCGCCGCCTTTTCCTATCTCCGCGCCACAACCCCGCGCCGGCGGGGCGGACTATGCGCTTTGGCGCCTGAGGAAACTCAGCGTCTTCTCATTGAACTCGGCGACGCTCTCGTAGATCGGCGCGTGCGCGCACGTCTCGAACACGACTAGCTCGCTGCCCTTGACGCCGTTCTTCAGCGCGTCGGCGAAGCGGGTCGACGTCACGAGGTCATGCCGGCCGAAGGTGATCTGGGTCGGCGCGGAAATCCGGCCGAGCTGGCTCAGCGCGTCGTGCTCGATGACCGCGTTCGACTGCCGCATGAAGGCATCGAGCGGCTGCTGCGGCCGGCTGCGCACGAAGGCGGCGAGCTGGTCGATATAGTCCGGTTTCGAGGCGTAGAGCTCAGGGGTGAAGCACCACGGGAATATGCCCTGTATGATCATGTCCTGGACGCTGCCCAGGCCCTTGGCGATCGTCCGCCAGCCCTCGGCCACGACCTTGAGAAACGGGTCCGTCTTCGTCCAGCAGCTGTGCAGCGACAGGGATTTGACGCGCTCTGGATGTTTGCCGGCGAGCCAGAGCCCCGTCGCCGCGCCGAGCGACAGGCCGCTCACATGCGCCCGCTCGACGCCGATCGCGGCCATGAAGGCGGCGACGTCGTCGGCGAAGAGCTCCATCGAATAGGCGCCCTCCGGCTTGTCCGTCTCGCCGGCGCCGCGCGGATCGATCGAATTGCAGGTGAAATGCTTGGAATATTCGGCGACCTGGAAGGCGTAGCAGGCGTTGTCGGCGGCGAGATAGGGAATGAGGACCAGCGGCTCGCCGGAGCCCTGCCGCTCGTAATTCATCGTGATATCGTTGACTTTCACCTTGGGCATCATGAACCTCCCGCGCCATGTTGTGCGCGTGTCTTCTCTTTGTATCCCGCGAGGCTATGACCGATGGGTGATGCGGTCAACGCGCCTGAGCCGGGAGCCGGGGGAGACGTCGGACTGACCCTCGGCCTCATCCTCGACGGCGGCCTCGCGCGCCGACTCGGCGGTCTCGACAAGGGGCTCGTTTCGCTCGCAGGCCAGCCGATGCTGGCCCATGCCGTCGAGCGCCTCTCGCCGCAATGCGGGGCGCTGGCGATCAGCGCCAACGGCGATCCGGCGCGCTTCGCGGGCTTTGGCCTCACGGTGCTCGCGGACGACCCGCCGAACTTTTCCGGGCCGCTCGCAGGGGTGCTCGCGGGCCTCGAATATTGCGCGACGCGCGCGCCGTCCCTCGCCTATGTCGCGAGCCTACCCGGGGATACGCCGTTCGTTCCGCTCGACTTCGTCGCGCGGCTGCATGCGGCGCGGCGCTCGGGCGAGGCGGCGATCGCGGTCGCCGCGTCAGGCGGGCGGAGGCACCATGTCGCAGCGCTCTGGCCGGCGGGGCTCGCGTCCGACCTCCGCCGTGCGCTCGTCCACGAGGGCCTGCGCAAGGCGGAAGCCTTCCTGGCGCGCTTTCGCGTCGCCGTCGCCGATTGGGAAGATGAGCCCGTCGACCCGTTCTTCAACATCAATTCGCGCGAAGATCTCGCGCGCGCCGAGGCGATGCTGGCGTCAGGCGGCGCGCTCTGAGGCGAGCGCGATTCCCCCCACCATGCTTCGATCGCCTCGCGGCTCGGCGGCAATTGCGCGTCGAGCCCGGCGGCGAAGGCGTTCCAGGCGTCGCCGTAGCGTCTCGGCACGCAGATGATGAGCGCGATGCCTTCAACGAAAGCGCGGCCGATCTCGGCCAGCATGCCGCCGCCTTCGCTCTCGAGCCGGCCGAAGCGGTTGACGACGAGGAGATCGGGCTTCGCCTCGAGCGCGCGCTCGAGCAGCCGCGCCGCCACTGCAATCGCCGAAGGATCGACGCGACAGCCGCTCGCCTGCGCGCCCAAATCCTGCATGATCGGCAGGGTCTCGCCGCTCATGAGATCGCGCACCCGGACGTCGTGCAGGTCGCAGAGGTCGTCGTCGGCGCGTTCCTGCACGAGGCCCGCGACGCGGACCCCCCGCCGGGCCGCGCCTTCGATGAACGCGGCGAGCGGCGGGTCCGGCGCTTCATCGCGATCGAACAGGACCGCCGCGAGCCGGCTCGCCTCCCCCGTCACGCCGCCCTCCGCCGGATCAGGAACCGCAGCACGCCGCCGTCGGCGCTGCGGCTCTCGAGCATATGTCCGTTTTCGGCCACGCAATGGGGCACGTCGATCGCCGACATCGGATCGGTGCACTCGACGATCAGCGTCGCGCCGGGCGCCAACTTGCGCAGCGCCTTCAGCGTGCGCAGCGCCGGCAGGGGACAGTTCAGTCCTCTGAGGTCGAGCGTGACGGAACCGTTCGGGTCGATGGACATTTTCGCCAAAGGCTATCGTTCGGCCCGGTTGATACATTAAACCGGCAGCGGGCGAAAGGAGCGGCATTATGCGGGTGATCGGCCTTGCCGGATGGAGCGGCGCCGGCAAAACCACGCTGATCAAGCGCCTGATTCCCGAGCTCAACCGCCGCGGCTTCACGGTCTCGACGATCAAGCACGCCCATCACAGCTTCGACGTCGACCAGCCGGGCAAGGATTCCTATGAGCACCGCGCCGCGGGCGCGAACGAGGTCATCGTCGCCTCGGCGAAACGCATCGCGCTTATGCGCGAGCTGCGCGAGGCGCCCGAGCCCACGCTCGCGGAGCTTCTGCGCATGCTGGCGGAGGTCGATATCGTCATCGTTGAGGGCTTCAAGCGCGATCCCATCCCCAAGCTCCAGATTTTCCGGGAGGCGAACGGCAAGCCGCCGCTTCAGCCCGAGGACCCCTTCATCGTCGCGGTCGTCAGCGACGGCGCGCCCCGTCTCGGCCTGCCGCACGCGCCGCTCGACGACATCGGCGCGGTCGCCGACCTCGCGCTCAGCCTCGCCAAGCCGGTCGCGGCGGCGCTCGGACGGCTCCGGGGCGCGTGACCGCGTTTCCCCCGCTCAGCCCTGATAGTGGTGGTGAATGATCGTGCGGGCCGCGCGATCGCCCGCCGCCTTTGCGTCGGCCTCGCACATGTAAGCGCCCTCTTTGGTGCGCCCGTAATTGTGCGTGCCCTGGTAGTGGTAGATCTTCGACCTGGTGTTGACCCAGACGACCTTGTCAGTCGGGCAGCGGTAGCGCGCCTCGGCCTCGGTCCGGAACTCTCCCGCCCCGGTCGGCGCGGGCGCGGCGCCCTGGGCGGGGGCCGGCTGCCACCACGGGAAGAGCGAACCCGACTGCGGCGCCGGCGCAGGCGCCGGCGCGGGGGCCATGGGAGCCGGTGCCGGCGCCATGCCGGCCGACGACGGCTGGGCATGCTGGGCTTTGCATGAGGCGAGGAACTGCGGCCAGGTCGCGCCGCCCGTCATTCCGGCGGCCTGCGCCTGCTTCCACTGCCCCGCGCAGGCGCTCATGACGCTCTCCGCATTGGCGCCGCCGGCGCAGGCGATCGACGCCCCGAAGACGAACGCGGCCGCAGCCGCCAATTGGACGATCGATGCGCGCATGAAAATCCCTGGCCTTGGGCCCGGTTCGGGCGATCTTTTGAAAACTATCGCGCAAACTCTGATGGGGCCAAGAGAGATTTTGTCGTTTTGTTAGGATGGGCGCGACGGCTCGCCGAGCCAATCCGTCACCATGAGCCGCGGCACGCGTTCGAATTCTCAGGGGTGGTCGCAGGTCAACCATTCCGTTTTTTCGTCATGGCCGGGCTTGACCCGGCCATCCACGCGGCGCCGCGCGGGTGGTGCCTGAGTTCCTTGTTTGTCACTGTTTCAGTACCTTGTTCGACGAATTTGATGTCCTCTTGGATGGCCGGGTCAAGCCCGGCCATGACGAAAAACAGAAGGGCGCAGCCTACCGAACGCCGGCATTGTTCGTGTTGCTGAAAATCAGAACTTATGCTATGATAATTCCGAAAAGCGCTCCAATCGAGAAGCCGATCATGACCAGCATTTCGAACGGCCGGACATTATGGATTCCAACGTTATTGCGCGGTATAATGGACACGAAAAAACTTTTTCCGGCGATTCCCCCGTAACCCATTGAAAAGGCTCGATTCGGACGGGAGAATCCAAGGAAATCCAAGGAAATCCAAACGCGTTTGAGGGCACTTTTCGCGGCGAAACCGGCACGATCCAAGGAAATCCAAACGAACGGGCCGGCGGCGCCCAGCCGCCTTTAGAACGGATGGTACTGGAAGAGCCACGTCTCGGTCAGCGTCTCACTGCCCGACTTGAGGAAGGCGCGAAGCTCGACGGGATCGGTTCCCTCGACGATCAGGTCGAACTGCGCCCGCCAGTGGCCGGCGACGTTGTCCGGCACCGCCTCGATCAGCTGATAGGGGCCAAAACTCCCGCGCGAGGTCGAAACGACCAGATCCGGCTTCACGCCGAAGGGAAGGTTCGCCAGCGGACCGCCAAGGAACTCGACCATGAATTTGCGCACGCCTTTTGGGCGCGGCTGCCCCGGCTGTCCGCCGCGCCCGAGCCGGGTGGCGACCGCGATCCCGAGGCCGCTCGGAAAGGGCGCGTTGGCCAGCCAGTAGAGGCGGTAGTTGAGGTTGAATTCGGCGCCGGGGCGCACCGGCTCCGCAGGCACCCACATCGCGACGACGTTGTCGTGAATCTCGTCGTCGGTCGGGATTTCGCAGAGCTGGATTGCGCCCTTGCCCCAGCCCTCGCCGCTCGGGCCCGGCAGCGGCTCGATCCATAAGCTCGGCCGCCGGTCGTAATAGACGCCGTCGAGGTAGTGGTCGAATACCCGATCGCGCTGCATGACGCCGTAGCCGCGCGGATTGTTGTCGCTGAAGGCGGACACGATGATGCGCGGCGGATTGTTGAGCTGCCGCCAGAGCCGTTCGCCGTTGCCCGACCACATTTCGAGCCCGTCGGAATCGTGCACCTCCGGGCGCCAGTCGATGGCGGTCTCTTTCTTGACCTCGGAATACCAGTACATCGAAGTGCCGGGCGCGATGCCGAATCGCGAAATCGAGGCGCGGAGGTAGAGCGCGGATTCGATGTCCATGACGACGCCTTTGCCGCGCGTCATCAGGAACCGGTAGGCGCCGACGATCGAGGGGCCTTCGAGCAGCGCGTAGAGCGTCAGCGTGTCGCCGTCGGGCGCGGAGTCGATGTAGAACTGGGTGAAGTCCGGAAATTCCTCCGCCTTGTTGTCGACGGCGACATCGAGCGCGATGCCGCGCGCCGAAAGGCCGTACTGCCGCAGTTCGCCGATCGCGCGGAAATAGGAGGCGCCGAGAAAGGCGACCCAGTCGTTCTTTCGCCAGTCGAGCGGGCCATCGCGCGACTCCTGCACGCGGAGCCCCGCGAATCCCGCACCGGGCGGCAGCTGGCGCGCCGGCGAATTGGCGGGCATCTCGAAATAGGCCTGCTCGTAGATGATCTTGCGCGACTGACCGCCCTCGACCACGTGCATACCCACCGCCTTCTGGAAGAAGAGGCCGAGGTGGAAGAAGGTGACCGGGAAGGGGCCCGGGCCATTGGCGAACAGCGCATAGGATTCGCGGTAGCGGATCTTGCCCCATTCCTCGTAATTGATCTTTGCCAGGACTTCCGGGGACGGGCGCGGCGGGGGCTGGTAGGGCTCGTGCGCCCGCTCGTGCGCCTGCTGCTTGAAGAGCTCGTAGGAGAACGGGACGGGCGGCTCGAACTGCAGTCCGTCCAATTCGGCGGCGAAGGCTTCGCCGAGCGGGCTGATCGCCGCCGCAGTGGTGGCCGCGACGCCTTGGAGAACCGCCCGGCGGTCGATGCTATCCGACATGGATTACCCTTCGAGGCCCGCGACCAGCTAACGTGATTCGCCCGCGAGAACCACGCATGCTCCCGCGCAACTCGCTCATAATCGAACAAATGTGAGGTAAACGGACCCCCGTCCCGCCTTTCGCGCTTTCGCTTCATAGCGCGTCGGGCGCCAATCCCGCCAGGGGGTCCGCCAGTCGTCCGCTCGCTCGGCCGCCCAACGAAAGTCGGGAGAGGAGAGGAAGCGCCTCAGCGTCCAGCCGGCGTAGTCGTCGATGTCGCTCGTGAACCGCAGTTCGCCATGCCGTCGCGTGACGCGCGCCAGGGCTTCGATCATGGGCGCCGAAATGACCCGCCGCTTGTGGTGGCGCCGCTTCGGCCAGGGGTCGGGGTAGAGGATGAAGATACGTGAAAAGAACGCGTCCGGGGCCTTGTCCAAGAGAGCCTGCACGTCGCCGCGGCGAATGCGCACGTTGGCGAGGTTTTCCCGCTCGATGCCGGCGAGCGCCGCCACGACGCCGTTGAGGAACGGCTCGCAGCCGATGAAGCCGACGTCCCGATGCGCGCTCGCCTGCGCGATCAGGTGCTCGCCGGACCCGAAGCCGATTTCGAGCCAGACCTCCTCCGGTTCGAAGCCGAACAGGGAGCGGTCGGCAAGCACGTGCGGCGCAATCTCGTATCGCGGCAGCGTCGCGGCCAGGAGCCGCTCCTGACCCGCCCGGAGGGCCTTGCCGCGACTGCGGCCATAAAGCGCCCGCCGCGGCTTCGGCGAAAAGCTGTCGCCGCTCGCCGTCATCGCGCCCCCACGCGGGGTCCCAGGCTTCGGCTTTCAGACCAGACGGCGCAGCGTGTCGGCGAGATCTGTCTTTTCCCACGAGAATCCGCCGTCCGGCTCGGGCGTGCGGCCGAAATGACCGTAGGCCGAGGTGCGGGCGAAGATCGGCCGATTGAGCTGAAGGTGCTCGCGGATGCCGCGCGGCGTGAGGTTCATGATCTCCATCAGCGCTTGCTCGAGCTTGCTTTCCTCGATCAGGCCCGTGCCGTGGAAGTCGGCGTAGATCGAGAGCGGTCGGGCGACGCCGATTGCGTAGGAGAGCTGGAGCGTGCAGCGGTCGGCGAGCTGCGCGGCGACGACGTTCTTCGCCAGGTAGCGCGCGGCGTAGGCCGCGGAGCGGTCGACCTTGGTCGGATCCTTGCCCGAGAAGGCACCGCCCCCGTGGGGCGCGGCTCCGCCATAGGTGTCGACGATGATCTTTCGCCCGGTGAGCCCGCAATCGCCGTCCGGCCCGCCGATGAAGAACTTGCCGGTCGGATTGATGTGCCAAACGGTCCTGGGGGTGATCCAGCCTTGCGGCAGCGCCGCGGTCACATAGGGGCGGACGAGCGCGGCGACTTCCTCGGACGTCAGCGATTCGACCAGGTGCTGGTGGGAGACGACGATCTGCGTCGCTTCGACCGGCTTGCCGTTCTGATAGCGCACGGTCACCTGGCTCTTCGCGTCGGGGCCGAGCGTCTTTTCGCGGCCGGAATGGCGAGCCTGTGAAATTTCGCGCAGGACCTTGTGGGCGTAGTAGAGCGGCGCGGGCATGAGTTCGGGCGTCTCGCGGCAGGCGTAACCGAACATGATGCCCTGGTCGCCGGCGCCCTCGTCCTTGTTCCCCGCAGCGTCCACTCCCTGGGCGATGTCGGCGGACTGCTCGTGCAGCAGGATCTCGATCTTGGCGTCGCGCCAGTGGAACCCCGTCTGTTCGTAGCCGATGTCCTTGATCGCCTGCCGGATCGCGGTCTCCATCGTTTCGTGCGAAATCTGCGGCCCGCGAACTTCGCCTGCGATAATGACCCGGTTGGTGGTGGCGAGCGTCTCGCAGGCGACGCGGATCGCATAGGGGTCGATCCCCGCCTTCGCGCCCTCGCGGAAGTGGAGGTCGACAATCTCGTCGGAAATACGATCGCAAACCTTGTCTGGATGCCCCTCGGACACCAATTCGCTGGTGAACTCGTAGTTCAGACGAGCCATATCCACGTTCTCCCGCAAGGCCGTGATTGCTTTGGCGCGCGCGCTCAAGCACCCACGGGCGGGCTTTTGACAGCGGGGGTTCGATACGTCAAGCCGGATTGCCGAAGTCGTTCGTTTTAACGAACAAACTCCTCGTTTTCCGGCGGCGCCAGCGAGAGGACAAGCTCGACGATGCGGCGGCGCACCTTCGGATCGCGAATGCGCAGGAAGGCGTGGTTCAATTGAAAGCCTTCGGTCGTCGCGAGAAACGCGACGTCGAAAGATTGCTGCGGCGCCGATTCGGCAAATCCGCCCTGCAACGACGGTTGCGCTGGCGCGCCCTCGAGAAAAAAGTCCACGGAGGTCTCGAGAACCTCCGCCGCGAGCTTGAGACGGCTTGCGCTGATTCGATTGGTGCCCTTCTCGTATTTCTGAATCTGCTGGAACGTCACGCCGAGAAGCTCGCCGAGCCTGCTCTGGCTCATGCCAAGCATGACCCGACGCATGCGCAATCGCGCTCCGACATAAGCGTCCACTATATTGGACGGATTGATCATGGGCTTCCGCTCCGAAGTCCGGGCCCGCCGGAGCAATTCTCTCGCTCCCGATCACCTGACGTACGGTCAATCGAAATACATGACACTCGCACAGCGCGCAAGATAGGCGCGATACAATCGACAGTTACTTGAAATCCAGCCTTTTTCCCACTCGAGCGGCCAAGAGGAACGCAAATGCAATGAAGAATCCGTTGAGCGAACCGAATCGGGACTGCCAGGTCGGGGGGAGTGGCTTCGGTAAATCCGCATCCACAACCGTTGCCACATCGAGGGGAGCGAAAGCCGTCTCCCGGCCGTAACCGTCGACAACCGCCGAGACACCCGAATTCGCGACCCGCACCAGAGGCAGCCCCAGTTCGATCGCCCGCAACCGCGCCTGCGCATAGTGCTGGTACGGCCCCGGCGTGACGCCGAACCAGGCGTCGTCGGTGAGGTTCAGCATCCAGTCCGGCCGCTCGGCGCCAGTGATGGCGTCGCCGAGTTCGGTCGAAAAGATCGCCTCGTAGCAGATTAGCGGCATCGCCTTCGGCAGACCTGGAACCTGAATTAAGCGGGCGCCGAAGCCGGGAGTGAAGCCGCCGGGAACCTCCACGAACTGGGTGACGCCGGCCTTTTCAAGAACGTCCTCGAACGGAACATATTCGCCAAAGGGCACGAGATGATGCTTATCGTAGCGCGGACGAGCGAGGCCGTCGCGGTCGAGCACCTCGATCGAGTTGTAATATCTCGCGCCCTGCGCACCAGCGTCTTCTGCGCGGGCCGCGCCGGTGATTAGGGTCGTTCCGCCGCTGAGGAAATCGACGATGTCCCCAAGCGCTTTCGCGTCATGGGTCAGAATGAACGGAAACGCCAATTCGGGCCAAATGAGGTGCGTCACGCCGCGCAATCCGTCATGCGATCCGCGATCGGACAACGAAAAGTAATGGCTGAGGATCGCATCCTTGTTTTCCGGAGCGAAGGAGGCGCCTTGCGACACGTTCGGCTGCATCAGACGAAGTTTGACCCCGTGAACGGTCTGGCTTGGCGGAGCTGACAGCCGGACTGCGCCGAAGGCGGCCAAAGACGCCAACGCGACCGCCGCAAGGACGGTCGGGGTCATGGCGAATCGACTCTCGGAAAACCGCCACAGGTTCGCCGGCGCCGCGAAGATCGCGATCGATAGGAAGGTCAGGCCGTGCAGGCCGACGATCGAGGCGGCTTGCGCCAGCGTCAAATTGGCGCCGATCCCCATGCCGATGTCGTTCCAGGGAAAGCCGGTGAAAAGAATCCCGCGCGCCCATTCGGCCAGCCCCAGGCCGAAAGCGAGCGAGAAAACCCGCAAGGTTCCGGAAGACCAAAGCAGCCGGGCGAGCGCGAATCCAAAGCCCCAGAAGACCGCCAATCCAGCCGGCAACAGCAGCACGCCCAGGGGCAGCGCCCAGGCGAATTTGTCTGCCTCGACCAGAAACGCCGCGCCGAGCCACCAGAGCCCGGCGACAAAGTAGCCGAAGCCCATCCACCAGCCTGAGCTGAAAGCCGCACTAAGATTTGCGAGCCGTCCCCGGCTTTCCCCGCGATCGTAGGATCCATCGATCAGCCAGACCGCGACGCTCATCGGCGCGATCAGCATCGCAAACAGCCCGAACGGCGGCATCGCAAGCGCGCCGATCGCGCCGGAGACGAGGGCGATGACGCTTCTCCGCCACCCCCAGGACAATATGACGGACTTGGCGGCGAAGGCGAGGACGTTCGCGCGGGAAGGGCCGGGGGCGAGGGTGGCGGCTCTCGGGAACAAGCGAGACTACATGTCGGCGGGTTTGTCAGGCGCAGGCGGCGCGGCCGGCTTCCCGCCGCGAGTGGCGAGAGAGCGCATCTTCAGCCTTTTGATGCGACGGGGATCGGCGTCCAGCACTTCGAACTCGAACGCGCCGGGGCCGCGGAGGATCTCTCCCCGGCTGGGCACGCGTCCAGCCGCCACGGTCACGAGGCCGCCGATTGTGTCGACCCCCTCGGCCTCGGCCAATGATGCAAAATCAAAGCCGACCGCCGCAGACACCTCGTCGAGAGGCGCGCGCGCTTCTGCGATCAAGACGCCGTCTCCGGCCCAATGGAGTTCCGGCGGCTCAGCTTCGTCGTGTTCATCTTCGATGTCGCCGACGATCGATTCGACCACGTCCTCGATCGAAACCAGGCCGTCCGTGCCGCCATACTCGTCGATGACGAGCGCCATGTGCGTCCGCGACGCCTGCATTTTCAGTAAGAGATCGAGCGCGGGCATCGAGGGCGGCGCATAGAGCACCGGCCGCAGGATGCTCGCGGCGGACAGCGGCATGTCGAGGCTGGAGCCGTCGCGCATGGATTGGCCCGTTTCGTCCGGTACGGCGCCCAGGCCGAATCGCGGATCGGACGCCAGAAATACCACGAAATCGCGAATGTGGATCATGCCGCGCGGGTCATCGAGCGTATCTTCGTAAACCGGCAGGCGCGAGTGGCCGGCCGTGCGAAACAAGTCCAGGACTTCGTGCAGCGGCGTGTCGAACGCGAGCGCGACGATGTCCGCGCGAGGAACCATGATATCGGCGACCCGGACGTCGTGGAGTTTGAGCACGTTCTTGAGAATGGCGCGCTCTTGCGGGGTGAATTCCGCGCCGGCGCTCTCGTCGATCGCATCCTCGATGTCGTCGCGCACCGAAGCCGGGGTGAGGCCAAGCAAGGCGCGCAAACGCTCGAACAGACCGGGTTGCTGTTCACGAGGCAAGCTCGTGCGACCCTCCGCGTGGTGGTCGCCGTCCGTCTCGCTCATTCCTCGACAACTCCTGCCTCGACGACCCCCGGAGCATAGGGGTCGGGCGCCCCAAGCCGCGCCAGGATTCGCTTCTCGAGCGCCTCCATGCGCTCGGCCTCCTCGTCCGTCTGATGATCGTAGCCGATGAGATGCAAAAAGCCATGCGCGACGAGGTGGCGGTAATGGTTGGCGAGTTCGACGCCGGACTCGTCCGCTTCACGCTTCATCGTCTCGTAGGCGAGCGCGACGTCGCCGAGCATCGGCGCCTTCGCAATGCGGTCGGGCGGCGCCGCCGGGAAAGACAGCACGTTGGTCGGCTTGTCCAGGCCGCGCCAGCGCGCATTGAGGGCTCGCAACTGCGCGTCGTCAGCGAGGCGAAGGCTGACCTCGGCGCGGTCTCGCGCGACCAGCCCGCTTTCCGCCACGCAAGCCGCGATGGTCTCTCGCGCCATCGTCCGCGACCGCGGCAACCTGCGCCACAAGGCGGACGAAACACTGATTTCGAGCGAAAGCTTCATCTCGCCGCGGCGGAATGTCCCTCCTGTCCGGCCCGCTCGTAGGCTTCGACGATCTGGCGCACGAGATCGTGCCGCACGACGTCGACGTGGCTGAAGCGAACATGGCCGATCCGGGGATTGGCCGACAAGAGCCGGACCGCATCGTCCAGACCCGACCTCTGCCCCGGGGCGAGATCGGTCTGGGACGGATCGCCGTTGACCATCATCCGCGATCCTTCGCCCAGACGCGTCAGGAACATCTTCATCTGCATCGCAGTCGCGTTCTGCGCCTCGTCGAGCAGCACCGCGGCCTTCGACAAGGTGCGCCCGCGCATGAAAGCAAGCGGTGCGATCTCGATCATCCCCGTCTGGATTCCGCGATCGACCATTCGCCCGTCCATGAAGTCATAGAGCGCGTCGTAAATCGGGCGCAGGTAGGGGTCGACCTTCTCTTTCATATCGCCAGGCAGGAAGCCGAGTCGCTCGCCTGCTTCCACAGCCGGCCGCGACAACACGAGTCGCTCCACCAGCCCCTGTTCAAGCAGCGACACCGCGTGGCCGACCGCCAGCCAGGTCTTGCCCGTGCCGGCGGGGCCTTCGGCGAAGACGAGTTCATGCTTGCGCAGAAGGGCCAGATAGCGGTCCTGCGCGGCGCTGCGGGCGCGCACAATCCCGCGCTTGCGGGTCTTGACGACGCCGAAGGTGTCTTTCGATCCGTCGTCCCCCGGGAACAAGACGCCCTGGTACGCGCTCTCGGCGATCGCGCCCTCCACGTCGCCTTCGCTCGCGGGCTGACCGAGCTTCACCCGCTCGTAAAGCATCTCGAAGACACGGCGCGCTTGTTCGCTCGCCTCTTTCGGCCCCTTGATGACAACCTGGTTGCCATTGGCGTAGGCGGAAACTCCCAGGATGCGTTCGATGCGGGCGATGTTCTGATCGAAATGGCCGAAAACAACCGAAGCGGCCGCGTTGTCGGGGAAGGCGATGGCGATTTCCGCAGGTTTCGCTTCGCGAAGAGTCGGGTTGAACGTGGCGGGGGCGGCTGCAATGCGCGACGGCGACAACTCCTGCGGCTTCAAATCGGCTCTCTCCCTGGCTCCAAGTTCTGAATTCGAATCATCCTGCACGCCAATCAAATCCTGTTTTTACGACGCTGGCGAGACAATCCGGCCGCGTAGCGAATTCGGCGCGACGTCGACGATTTCAACGTCGGCCATCGTCCCGATCAGCGAGGTGGGGCCTTCGGCGAAGACCGCCTGCATGTAGGGGGAGCGTCCAATGACCTGGCTTGGATGACGGCCGGGCTTCTCGAACAAGACTTCGAGCTTGCGTCCGAGGCAGGCCCGATTGAACGCCTGACGTTGCTCCTCGAGCAGCGCCTGCAACGCAGCGAGACGATTCGCCTTCATCGCCTCGTCAATCTGCTCGTCCATCCCGGCGGCCGGCGTCCCCGGTCTTGAGGAATACTTGAAGGCGAAAGACGAAGCATAACCGACCGCCCGCACAAGATCGAGCGTCGCCTCGAAGTCGGCCTCGCTCTCGCCAGGGTAGCCCACGATGAAATCGGAGGAAAGGGCGATGTCCGGCCGCGCGGCGCGTGTTCGCAAAACAACGTCGAGATATCCGGCGACGCGATGGCGTCGGTTCATCGACGCCAGCATCGGGTCGGACCCCGATTGAACCGGCAGATGGAGATACGGGGCCAAGGCTTCGACGTCGCGGTGGGCCGCGATGAGGTCGTCGGTCATGTCGTTGGGATGCGACGTCGTGTAGCGCACGCGGCCGATCCCTGGAACCGCGGCGACCTCCCGGATAAGCTCCGCAAGCGAGGCTGTGTCCCCGGCTCGGCTGCGGCCGTGATAGGCGTTGACGTTCTGTCCGATCAGCGTCACTTCCCGCACCCCGGCGCGCGCGAGATGTGCGGCCTCCGCCACGACCTCGCCGACCGGACGCGAGGATTCGGCACCGCGCGTATAGGGCACCACGCAGAACGAGCAGAACTTGTCGCAGCCTTCCTGGACCGTCACAAAAGCGCAAACCCCGCGCCGCGCGACCGCCGCCGGCGGGCTCGCGGGAAGCCGCGAAAATTTGTCCTCGACAGGAAAATCGGCGGCGATCACGCCGGAACGAACTTCCGCCTCCCGCAACAGTTCCGGCAGGCGGTGATAGCTTTGCGGACCGACGACGACGTCGACCGCCGGTTGGCGGCGCAGGATTTCGCCGCCCTCGGCCTGGGCGACGCAGCCCGCGACGACCAGCATCGTCCGGCGCCCGCTTATGCGCCGCTCCTCTTTCAGCTCGCGCAGCTTGCCGAGCTCCGAGAAGATCTTTTCGGAGGCCTTTTCGCGAATATGGCAGGTGTTGAGGACGATGAGATCGGCCTCTGCGACGTCCCCAGCCTCCGCGTAGCCCTCGAGCGCCACAAGATCGGCCATGCGCTGCGAATCGTAGACGTTCATCTGGCAGCCAAAGGACTTGATCAGCGCCCGCCGGACTTGCCTCGGCGGGTTCATAAGGGCGTTGCGAACGTCTTCAGCCGTGTTCGTTTCGGACAATTAGGGTCTCCGGACCTGCCATGCTCGTATTTAAGCGCTTTCCGATGCCGTGAACATAGGCGACCCTCTCGCAGCCTTTGCTCCGGTGGCGAGCTTGCGGACGGCCGCCTCGGTCAGCCGGGCGACGTCCTTCCGGTCCATGTCGGACAGGACGCGGATTGGCGGACCGTAATAAACGTCGCAAGTTACGCGACCGCCCCGGGCAAAACGGAAAAAATGCGGGAGAAACGTCATGTCGCCATACCAAGCAACTCTCGGCCGCTCGACGCGGGAGAGCGGCAGCCCCGCGAGGCGCGAATAGTCGAGGAAAATGGGCTGGACGATCGCGGGACGGTCATTGTCGCCAAAGGCCGCGAGCCGGATCGCTTCGAAATGCGAGGATCGGAATGGCAGCAGGCGGTTGCCATCCCCGGTCGTCGCCTCGGGAAAGAGGACGACAGGCAAACCCGCGCGCATTGCCCGAGCCATGCGAGCGTTGACGCCGGGGATGCAGGAACGGCGATGGCGATCAACGTACACCGCCCCCTGCAGCGCGACCAGTTCGCGCCCGATCGAATGTTCGCCGATCTCCTTCTTGGCCAGAAAGCTCATCGGTCCAAGCGAAGCGAGGACGGGGATATCGAGCCAGGAGACGTGATTCGCGACGATCAATTGCGTCGCGGCGGCGCTCAACGTCCCGTGCCGGCGGACCCTGACGCCAAGCCCTGCGCAGAGCAAGCGCTGAAAAAAGACAGGCGCCCTGCGGCCAACACCCCAGCCGAACGCCTGCGCGAGCCGGCAAGGCGGCCCGAACGCGGCGACAAAAGCCGTGAGCGCCAAGATCAGGCACAGAAGCCGGATCGAGGTCGCGCCGAGGGGCGGCGATTCCGCGTTCGCGACCGTCGCGCTCACCGCAGGGCCTTGCGCATGATGACGGCAGTCGCGCGGGCGCCGTCCGCGCGACGGTAGTAGCCCGGCCGCTCGCCTACCTTCTCGAAGCTCAGGCGCCTGTAGAGCGCAAGCGCCGCCGCGTTGTCCTCATCGACTTCGAGGAATACGGCGGCCGCTCTCGCATTGGCGGCCTGGCGCAGGCTCTCCGCCAGCAAGGCGCGCCCGACGCCCCTGCCCTGCGAATCCGGTTCGACGGCAATGGTCAGGATTTCCGCCTCATCCGCCGCGAGCCGCGACAGGACGAAGCCGCGCAAACGGCCGTTGGCCGGGTCCAGCGCCGCGGCGGCGAAGATCGAGGGGCTCGAAATCAACTGGGCGATCTCCTCCGTCGACCAGGGATGCGCGAAACCCGCCGCGTGGAGGCGTGCGCACGCCGCTGCTTTCTCGACTCGCAGCGGCCGAATGACGGGCGGGGAAAATCTGCCAAGGCTGAAAACCATGGAGCTTGCAAGTCAGGGCGACGCCTTTACGATCGGCTCGGCCGGGTTCGGGCGGGCATCCGGAGGCTTCGCGTACAGCGGGCGCGCCGGATTGGCGGCGGGGTCGAGCGCGAGACCGACTCGGGCGACGGCGACAATGTCGGGCGCCGCCATCGCGGTGCTGAGGTCGTAAGGCAGCCCGGCGCGGTGGGCCTCGGCCGCGACCATCGCGGCGGCGTCGCCCGTCAGAAACGCCGGTCCGGCGCCTATCCCGCGCACGCATTCGCGCACCGTATCGCATCGCGGCGGCCCGAGCGGGCGGCCGGACGGCTCAAACAACTGGAAATAAACGGCGCCATGTCGCGCATCGATGGCCGCGGCGATGACGCCAGTCCGCGGCTCGCTTAAAAAGGGCACGGCGAAGGCGACCAGCGTCGAGACGCCGATCACCGGAACGCCGAGGGCGAGTCCCATCGCCCGGCCCATGGCCAAGCCGACCCGGATGCCGGTGAAAGAGCCGGGTCCAGTGGCGACAGCGATCCGATCGAGTGAGGCGAGCCCGCCCTCTACAGCGCGCGACGCCTCTTCGACCATCGGGGCGAGCGCTTCGGCATGTCCCCGCGCCATCGCCCGGCTGATGACTGTCAGTGGTTCGACCACATCGCTGTCGACGATCGCGACCGAGGCCGCGCCGCAGGAGGTGTCGATCGCGAGAATGCGCATGGCGCTGTCCAACTCTCTATCGGGTGATGAGAGTCCCGGCGCCGTAGTCGGTCAACAGCTCGATCAGCACCGCATGAGGGATTTTGCCATCGAGAATGACGACGCCCTCGACGCCCCTCTCGATCGCATAGATGCAAGTCTCAACTTTCGGAATCATGCCGCCTGTGATCGTGCCGTCGGCGATCAGGCCGCGGATGTCGTCGACCCGCAGTTCCTTGATCAGATTATTGTCCTTGTCGAGGACGCCCGCAACGTCGGTCAGGAACAAGAGGCGCTTGGCGCCGAGCGCGCCCGCGATCGCGCCGGCGAACGTGTCGGCATTGACGTTGTAGGTCTGCCCATCGGCGCCCTGCGCGACCGGCGCCAGCACCGGGATCAATTCGCGCCCGAGAATCTGTTCAAGCACAGTCATATCCACCTTGTCCGGCTCGCCGACAAAGCCGAGGTCGACCACGTCCTCATCCGGTCCGGCGCTGTGTGGACGGTGAACCTTTCGCGCAATCACCATATTGCCGTCCTTGCCGCAGAGGCCGACGGCACGACCGCCTTCGGCGTTGATCGAGCCGACGATCGATTTGTTGATCGAGCCGGCGAGAACCATCTCCACAATCTCGATGGTCGGCTTGTCCGTGACCCTGAGGCCGCCAGAAAACTGCAACTCGATGCCGAGCTTCTTCAACATCGAGCCGATCTGCGGCCCACCGCCATGGACGACGACCGGATTGATGCCGGACTGCTCGAGAAGCACCATGTCCTTGGCGAAATCGCGCGCCTTCTGCTCGTCGCCCATTGCGTGGCCGCCGTACTTCACGACGACAATCGTGTCGTCGTAGCGCAGCATGTGCGGCAGCGCCTGCATCAGAATCTCGGATTTCTGCTGCGGCGTGGCGTTGAGGGCGTCGGTCATCAAGGGCTCCGGAAGGCGGCGGGGCGCACGGCCCCGCTTCTAACGGCTTGCTGGACCAATCTCAAATTGTTCGCCCGACGCCGAGGGGCCTCGCGCGAGAATTGACCCGGTCCGCCTCAGGTCCGATAGTGCGGAACGGCAGACGGTTCCGCCACGACGGCGGTCCCGAGATCAGGGAGGTTTGTGGCGATGAAGAAAGCTATTGTTCTGGCGCTGTCGACGATGATTGCGGTCGTCGGCGGGTCGGTCGCGTTCGCCGGCGACCCGGACAGTTGCAAGACAGTCAAATTTTCAGACGTGGGCTGGACCGACATCACCGCGACGACCGCGATCACCAGCGAGATCCTCAAGGGTCTCGGCTATACGCCGAAGGTGACGGTCCTCTCAGTGCCCGTTACCTACGCGTCGATGAAGAACAAGGACATCGACGTCTTCCTCGGCAACTGGGAGCCCTCGATGGAGAACGACCGCAAGCCCTATATCGCGGACAAGTCAGTGGTCGTGGTCGGGGCCAACCTGCCGACGGGCGCCAAATACACCCTCGCCGTTCCGCAATACACCTATGACAAGGGACTCAAGGATTTCGCCGACATCGTCAAGTTCAAGGATTCGCTCAAGGGCAAGATCTTCGGCATCGAGCCCGGCAACGACGGCAACCGCCTCGTCCTCGACCTCATCAAGAACGGCAAGTTCGGCTTGAAAGACTTCCAGCTGGTCGAATCGAGCGAGCAGGGCATGCTCGCCGAAGTCCAGCGCGCGACGAGCCACAAGGAAGACGTCGTCTTTCTCGGCTGGGCGCCCCATCCGATGAACGTCAACTTCAAGATACAGTACCTGACCGGCGGCGATGACAGCTTCGGACCCAACTTCGGCGGCGCCATCGTCTACACCAACGAACGCGCCGGCTTTGCCGCCGAGTGTCCGAATGCGGCGAAGCTCATCAAGAACATGGTCTTCACCGTCGATATCGAGAACGAGGTGATGAACAAGATCTTGACCGACGGCATGGAAGGACCGGCCGCCGCAACGGCGTGGCTCAAGACCAATCCCAAGGAGCTCAGCGCCTGGCTGGACGGGGTGACGACCTTCGACGGCAAGCCGGGCCTCGAGGCGGTCAAGCAGAGCCTCGGGCTGTAAGCCCAAGTCTGAACGCTTAGGCGCCCTTTCGCGACGCGTCGGCGGATGAGCGCCGGGCGGCTCCTGGCCGCCGAGGGAGACAAGCCCGTTGGAGAGTTGGTTCACCGAGCCGAAACTGCCGCTCGGCCGCTTGGTCAAGATCGGGATCACCTGGCTGCAGGACAACGCCGCCGGCTTCTTCGACGCGGTCACGGCGGCGATTGACTTCCTCGTCGACGGCTCGACCGCGATCCTGTTGCACGTGCCGTTTCTTGTCGTCGTGCTCGCCGTCGCTGCGCTCGCCTACTGGCTGCATCGGTCGTGGCGCCTTGCGGCGTTCGTCGTCATCGCGTTCATCTTCATCGCCAACCTGGGCTACTGGCAGGCGACGATCGAGACGATTTCGCTGGTCGGATTCTCCACCCTGGCGAGCGTCGTCATCGGGGTCCCGGTCGGCGTCGCGTCAGCCCATCGGCCCTGGCTCTACGCACTGTTGCGCCCGCTGCTCGATCTGATGCAGACGCTGCCGACCTTCGTCTACCTGATCCCGACCTTGGTGCTGTTCCATCTCGGCTCGGCGCCGGGGCTGATCTCGACCGTGATCTTCGCGATCGCAGCGCCAATCCGGCTCACTCATCTGGGCATCGCTTCCGTGCCGCTGCCGTTGAAAGAGGCCGGGGAGGCGTTCGGCGCGACGAAGCGGCAACTTCTCTGGAAGGTCGAACTTCCCTACGCCATGCCGACGATCATGGCCGGTGTGACGCAGTGCATCATGCTGAGCCTCTCCATGGTCGTGATCGCTGCGCTGGTAGGCGCCGCCGGCCTCGGCACGCCGGTCGTGCGCGCGCTCGGCACCGTCAACATTCCGATGGGAATCGAAGCGGGCGTCTCGATTGTCCTTCTCGCGATCGTGCTCGACCGCGTTTTCCGCAATCCCGAGCGAAAGAGCGGCGCCTGACATGTCCGCAGTGGTTTTCGATCACGTCGACATCGTCTTCGGAGACAAGCAGGCGGAAGCGCTGGCGCTTGTGGATCGTGGCGCCGCCCGGGACGAGATCCTCAAAACCACAGGCGTCGTCCTCGGCGCCGCCGGGATCGATCTCTCGGTCGAGCCGGGCGAGATCTGTGTCCTCATGGGACTGTCGGGATCTGGCAAGTCAACCATCCTGCGCGCCGTCAACGGACTGAACAAGGTCGCGCGCGGCAAGGTTTTCGTTCGTCATGGCGACGGCGTGATCGACGTCGCGCATTGCGGTCCGGGCGAACTCAGGATGCTGCGCACGAGCCGCATCGCGATGGTGTTCCAACAATTCGCCCTGCTTCCGTGGCGAACGGTCGCCGAGAATGTGGCGTTTGGGCTCGAGCTGCGGCGCATGCCGAAGGCCGACATCGATCGCATCGTCGCGGACAAGCTCGCGATGGTCGGCCTAACGCAATGGGCCGGCAAGTTCGGGCACGAATTGTCTGGCGGAATGCAGCAGCGGGTGGGCCTGGCGCGCGCCTTCGCCACCGACGCCGACATTCTCCTGATGGACGAACCGTTCTCGGCGCTCGATCCGCTCATTCGCGACAAATTGCAGGACGAGCTCTTGAGCCTGCAGAAGGACCTCAAGAAGACGATCATTTTCGTCAGCCATGATCTCGACGAGGCGCTGAAGATCGGCAACCGCATCGCCATCCTCGAGGGCGGGCGCATCGTCCAGTGCGGCGCCGCCGAGGACATTCTCCTGCGTCCGACGAACGCCTACGTCGCCGAGTTCGTCAAGCACATGAACCCGCTGAACGTCCTGCGCGGCGGCGCCTTGATGACGCCGGCTGCCTCACTCCGCCGCATCGACAACGAAGTGCATCTCGACCGGCGCGGCCGAATCCGCCTCCGGCTCGACGAGGCGGACCGACCGATCGGCGTGACGCTGGACGGGACCGCCGGGACGTTGGCCAAGGCGGACGGAGCGACTGGCGAGACCTCGGCGCCCGACGGCTTCGACGTCGTCGTCGCGCCGATCGATCTCAAGATGCGCTCGGCGATCGCGCTGCGCAGCGCATCGGGAAACCCGATCGTTCTCGTCGACCAGCTCGGCCGGATGGCGGGACTGTGCGGCGACGACGAGATCTATCGGGCGCTTCTGCAGCAGCGCCGGGCGATCACGGAGGGCGCATGAGGACCCGCTTTCCGTGCGGCCCCGTGACAAGGAGGGCGGATCATTTGCCCGGCGCCTCAATTCTCCAGCGATCGCCTGGTGGAACTTTGTAATCAACGATTGCGTTCGCGGCTCGTCAGTGCGACAGAGCCGGACCGAATCGAGCCCATGCAATGCCCGTCATCATCAACAGCCAGGAAATCCATCCGTTTCTGCCCTCGCTCGGCAGCCCGCTGGCGATCGAGCGGATCCGCGCGGAACACCAGGACATCCGTCCGCTGGAAATCGCCATCATCAACCTGATGGCGGACAAGATCTCGACCGAGCGGCAACTGGCCCTTTGGCTCGGCAACACGATGCTTCAGGTCAGCTTGAGCTTCGTCGCGACCGACAGTTACCTCGAAGCCCTCGCTTCGGGACGGAAGACCCGGAACACGCCGGTGGAGCACATCCGCAAGTTCTACAGCGCGTTCAGCGACGTGAAGGACAAGAAATTCGACGGCCTTATCGTCACCGGCGTCAACGCGCTTAAGCCGCGCGTCGAACAGGAGGACTTCTGGCCCGACGTTGTCGACGTGCTCAGATGGTCGATGACGCACGCGTTTTCGTCGATGTTTCTGTGCTGGGGCGCCAAGGCGGCGCTCAAGTTCTTCCACGACGTCGACAGCCACAAGGGCGAGAGGAAGCTGTTCGGCCTGTTCGAACACCGGCTCGTGTCTGACAGAACCGGACTTTTGTTCGGCTTCCCCGACATCTTCCCCGTCCCGGTCTCGCGCTGGAAGAGCCCGCGACGCGAGGACATCCTGAAAGCGCCGGCGCTCGAAATCGTCGCCGATTCGGAGGAGGCGGGTCCGAACATGCTAGTCGAGTCGGAGCCGGCCGACGACGGGAGCGCTCTGTTTCCGCGGCGCGTCTACATCCTCAACCATCCCGAATATGAGACAGAGACGCTCAGCGCCGAATATCGCCGCGACAGCGGCGCGGATCCTTCGTATCCGCTGCCGCGCCATTACTTTCCGGGCGACGATCCGTCGCGTCCCGCGCCCAATCTCTGGCGGCACACCGCCCACATCTACACGAACTGGGTCAAGGCGGTTTACGAGGCGACCCCCTACAATATCGCGGACATTCCGACTCCGCTACGGTCCGTCGAGGCGAGTCAGGCGCGCAGCGCGGCGTTCGCCGGATCGTAAGGGCTGTCGGCGATGACGAGCCCCCGATGCGGCTCCCCGAGGATAGCGACTTCCAGCGACGTCCCCGGCGCGGAAAACTCCGGCCTCACCATCGCGAGCGCCAGCGACTTGGCCGTCCGCCAGCCGTAGCCGCCGGAGGTCGTGCGGCCGACCATCTCGCCGCCCTTCGTCACCGGCTCCGAGCCGCGCGCGTCGGCATCGGTCACGCCGCAAACCTCGAGCGTGACGAGCTTGTTCTCGAACCCTTTGCCACGCCAGGTGACGAGCGCGTCGCGGCCGAGGAACTTGCCCTTGTCGAAATCAACGAACCGGTCGAGGTCCGATTCGAGCGCCGCGTACTCGATCGACAATTCGCGGCCGACAAGCTTGTACGACTTTTCGAGCCTGAGCGAATCCATGGCGCGGATTCCGAACGGCTTGATCCCGAACGAGGCGCCCGCCTCCATGACGGCGTCGAAGATGTAGTTCTGCGTCTCGATCGGATGATGCAGTTCGTAGCCGAGCTCGCCGACGAAGTTGACCCTGAGCGCGAGCAGGCCGGCCGCGCGCACCGAAAGATGACGCGCGTTGAGCCATGGGAACGCCTTGTCGGAAACGTCGATATCGGCGACCTTCGCCAGCACGTCGCGCGAGCGCGGCCCCGCCAGCACGAGAACGCCGCGCTGCGTCGTCACCTTGTCGAGGCGGACGGTTCCGTCGGCGGGCAGAAGTTTCTCCAACGCGTCGAAGTCGTGCGTCTCCAAGGCGCCTGCCGACACCAAGTAAAACCGCTGCGGACCAAGTCGCGTCAAGGTGAATTCCGCCCGCACGCCCCCGCGCCTCGTCAAGAGATAGGTCAGCGTGACGCGGCCCGGCCCCTTCGGGATGCGGTTCGTGAGAATCGAATCGAGCCATCCCTCCGCGCCCGGGCCCGAAACCTCGAATTTGGCGAAGGCTGACATGTCCATGAGACCGACGTTCTCGTGCACGTTGCGGCATTCCGCGCCAACGAGATCGAAGTAATTGGAGCGACGGAAGCTCCATTTCTCGCGCACCCGCTCGCCGGGCGCCGCCGGGGGGTGGTTCTCGTTCAGGAGCACGTCGGGCTGGGCCAGCTCAGCTTCCTCGAGGCCGTAGCCTCTGGGCGCGAACCAGTTCGGACGCTCCCAGCCATAGACCGAGCCGAACACAGCGCCGAGATCCTTCATGCGCGCATAGCACGGCGTCTGGCGGAGTGGCCTCGCGGCGACGCGCTCCTCGTCCGGGTAATGAATGGTGAAGACTTTGGCGTAAGCTTCCTCGTTCTTCTCGATGAGGTAGCCTGTCTGCGCATAAGGCCCGAACCGGCGTGGATCGACGCCTAGCATGTCGATCGTTGGCTCGCCTTCGACGATCCACTCGGCGAGCTGCCACCCTGCCCCGCCCGCCGCCGTGACGCCGAACGAGTGGCCCTCGTTGAGCCAGAAGTTCCTCAACCCCGGCGCGGGGCCGACGATCGGCGAGCCGTCCGGGGTATAGGCGATGGCGCCATTGTAGACCTTCCTGACGCCGACCTCGCCGAAGGCTGGCACACGCGCGATCGCCGTCTCGATATGCGGCGCGAGCCGATCGAGGTCCTCCGGGAAGAGCTCGTATTCGCTGTCCGCCAAAGGCCCGTCGACATAGCAGGCAGGCGCGCCAACCTCGTAAGGGCCGAGCAGCAGCCCGCCCGCCTCCTCGCGCATGTACCAGGATGAGTTCGACTCGCGTAAGACCCCCATTTCCGGCAGGCCCTTCGCCTTGCGCTTCAGAATCTCGGGATGCGCCTCGGTGACGATGTACTGGTGCTGCACCGGAACGACCGGAATGCTGATCCCGACCATGCGGCCGGTCTTGCGGGCGAAATTGCCAGACGCCGAGACAACGTGCTCGCAGACAATGTCGCCCTTGTCGGTGATGACCTTCCATTCGCCGTTTCGCTGCCGCTCGATCGCCGTCACGGTCGTCATGCGGTTGATCTCGCCGCCCCGCTCGCGCGCGGCGCGCGCCAGCGCCTGGGTGAGGTCGGCGGGCTGGATGTAGCCATCCCCAGGGTGCTGAATCGCGCCGATGATCCCCTCGACATCACAGAGCGGCCAGATCGCCCTGACCTCGTCCGGCGTCAGGAATTTGACCTCGATCCCGCCGATCGTCGCAGCGACGCCGGCGTAATACTTGTACTCGTCGAGGCGGTCGCGGGTGCGCGCGAGACGGATGTTCGAAACCTGACGGAAGCCGACGTCGAGGCCGGTCTCCTTGTCGAGGGTCTGGTAGAGCGCGACGGAATATTTGTGGATCTGCCCGACCGAGTAGCTGAGATTGAACAGCGGCAGGAGGCCCGCTGCGTGCCACGTCGAGCCGGAGGTGAGCTCCTTGCGCTCGACCAGCACGCTGTCGGTCCAGCCTTTCTTGCAGAGATGGTAGAGCGTCGAGACGCCGACGACGCCCCCGCCGATCACGACTGCTCGTGCATGCGTTCTCATCGAAAGCCTCAATCTTCTATTCCTTCGCCCGCCCGAGCGGGAGAAGGAAGTCAATATGTCGCGTCCGGCATCGACGCCTTGCGCTTGTCGATGAAGTCGCGGATCGCCTCGTCTTTGGCGGGATCGATGGGCGGCGCCTCGTAGTCCGCCAGCATTGCCTTCCACAAGGCGTTGGCGCGCGTCGCCGCGTCCTTCGAGCCTTCCTCCTGCCACTGCTCGACCGAATTGTTGTCGGCGATGTTGGAGCGATAGAAAGCCGTCTCGAAATTCGCCTGCGTGTGGGCGCAGCCAAGGAAGTGCCCACCCGGCTCGACCTGATGGAACGCCTCCATCCCCTGCCCGTTGTCGCTGAGGTCGACGCCCTTCGCAAGCACGTGCATTGCGCCGAGCTGGTCGAAATCGAGCACGAATTTCTCATAAGAGGCTGCGAGCCCACCCTCGAGCCAGCCCGCGGCGTGCAGCACGAAATTGGCTCCCGCCAGCACCGTCGGCACGAGCGTCTGGGCGCTCTCATACGCCGCTTGCGCATCGGGGATCTTCGAGGCGCAGAGCGAGCCGCCAGTGCGGAACGGCATCTTCATCCGCCGCGCGAGCTGTGCCGCGCCGAAGATCGCGAGCGACGCCTCGGGCGTGCCGAAGGTCGGCGCGCCGGATTGCATGGAAAGCGTCGACACAAAGGTCCCAAACACGACTGGCGCCCCCGGACGGGTCAGCTGGCAGAACGCCGTCCCCGCCATCACCTCGGCAAGCACCTGCGTCAGCGTGCCGGCGACCGTGACCGGGCTCATCGCGCCGGAAAGAATGAAGGGCGTGATGATGCACGCCTGATTGTTGCGCGCGTAGACCTCGGCCGCGCCGAGCATGGTCGAGTCCCAGACGAGCGGGGAGTTCGCGTTGATGAGGCTCGTTAGGACCGTGTTTTCCTGAACGAAGTCCTTGCCGAACAGGAGCTCGCAGATCGTGACGCTGTCTTGCGCGCGCTCGGGCTTCGTCACCGAGCCCATGAACGGCTTGTCTGAGTATTTGACGTGCGAGTACACCATCTCAAAATGCCGCTTGTTGACGGACAGATCGACCGGCTCGCACAAAGTGCCGCCGGAATGGTGGATGTTCGGGCTCGAGTAGGCGAGTTTGACGAAATTCTGGAAGTCTTCGAGCGTGCCGTAGCGTCGGCCTTTGTCGAGATCGTGGACGAACGGCGAGCCGTAATTGGGCGCGAACACCATCGCGTTCCCGCCGATGACAACGTTGCGCTCCGGATTGCGCGCGTGCTGCACGTATTGCGACGGCGCTGTTGCGCAAAGCCGGCGCGCCAGTCCGCGCGGAAAACGCACTCTCTCGCCCTTGATGTCGCATCCAGCGCCGCGAAAGAGCTCAAGCGCGCGCGGGAAATCACGAAACTCGATGCCAATGTCCTCGAGAAGCGCATCAGCGTTGTGCTCGATGATTTCGAGCCCCTCCTCGCTCAGGATTTCGGTCAGCGGGATCTTGCGCGTGATGTAAGGGACGGACGCGGCCGAGCGCTGCGCGCGGGCCGATCGGCGCGCTTCGCGCCCGCGACGCGGCTCCCGAGCGGGGGCAAATGCAGGTTCGGACATCGGCGGTCCTCGGGGCTCGCTTTTGTTGTTGACGCCGCGACTCTGCGACGGCGGCGCGGCGATTTAAACCAGAAAATTGAGGCCCAACGCGCCAGCATTGTCATGCCCCTTGCATGTGAGCCTGCGGGCGCCGTCCTACCGCTGCCTCGTCTCCCAGTCCTTCGCGACATAGTAAGGCGCGTTCGATGCGGGGAGCGGCTCCCGTCCGCGGATCATGTCCGCCGCCTTCTCCGCCAGCATGATCGTAGGCGCGTTGAGGTTGCCGTTGGTGATCGAGGGCATAATCGAGGAATCGACGACGCGCAGCGCCTCGACGCCGATGACGCGCGTCTCCGGATCGACGACGGCGAGGGGATCGCCGGGCGATCCGATCTTGCAGGCGCCGCACGGATGGTAGGCGCTCTCCACATGTTCGCGCACGAAAGCGTCGATCGCCTCGTCGCTGACGCAATCCGCGCCCGGCGAAATCTCGCGGCTGCGATAGGGATCGAACGCTGTTTGCGCGAAAATCTCGCGTGTGAGGCGCACGCAGGCGCGCATCTCGGCCCAGTCGTCGGGATGGCTCATGTAATTGAACCGGATCCGCGGCGGCTCGGCGGGATCGGGCGACTTGAGCCGCACTGAGCCTCGGCTCTTCGAGCGCATCGGGCCGACATGCGCCTGGAAACCGTGCTCTTTCGCAAGCGACGACCCGTCATAGGCGACCGCCATCGGCAGGAAATGGAACTGGATGTCGGGATAGCGCACGCCCGCGCGCGAGCGGATGAAGCCCCCGGCCTCGAAATGGTTCGACGCGCCCAGGCCGCGCCCCTTGAGCATCCACTGCACGCCAACCAGCCCGCGCGCGAAGAGACCGGTGTGAGCATAGAGCGTGATCGGCTTTTTCGATGCGACCTGGAAATAGAATTCGAGGTGATCCTGCAGGTTCTCGCCGACGCCCGGCCGGTCCGCGACCACGTCGATCCCAAATGCGCGCAACTCGGCCGCCGGGCCGACGCCCGAGATCTTCAGGAGCTGCGGCGAATTGATCGCGCCGCCAGCGAGGATGACCTCGCGCCGCGCCTTCGCCAGATGGTCGCGCCCACTGCGGCGGTAATGGACGCCGACCGCGCGGCGGCCAGTGAAGGCGATCCGGGTCGCAAGCGCATGCGTGATCACGGCGAGGTTCGGACGCTTCATCGCCGGGCGAAGATACGCGTTCGCGGTCGACCAGCGCACGCCGTCCTTCACCGTCATGTCGAGGAAGCCGAAGCCCTCCTGCTGCTCGCCGTTGAGGTCCGCGCTGACGGGATAGCCCGCCTGCCGGCCGGCCTCGATGAACGCGTCATAGAGAGGGCTGCGCTTGAGGCCGCGCGAGGTGGCAAGCGGCCCGTCGCGTCCCCGGTAAGCGTCGCCGCCAACGCGAAAGCTCTCCGCGCGGCGGAAATAGGGGAGGACGTCCGCGTAACCCCAACCCTTCGCGCCCTCTTCCTCCCAGCGCTCGAAATCGAGGGCGTGTCCACGCACGTAGACGAGGCCGTTGATCGAGGACGAGCCGCCGAGAACCTTGCCGCGCGGGCAATGCAGGCGACGGCCGCCGAGATGCGGCTCCGGCTCTGTCCAATACCCCCAGTTGTATGTTTTCGAGTTCATCGGCAGCGACAGTGCAGCCGGCATCTGGATGATGAGCGCGCGGTCGGAACCGCCGTACTCCAACACGAGGACCGTGCTGCGGCCGTCTTCGGTCAACCGGTCCGCCAGCACGCAGCCAGCGGACCCCGCGCCGACGATGACGTAATCATAAGCCTCTTCGCCCACCGCCGCTCCCGCGCCCTCAGCTTTTCGACGACGCGACGATCTGCGCCGCCATTATCGCCGCGGCAAGCGGGAAGTTCAGCGAGGCCGACCGAAATTTGCGTCAGATCGGCTCCGGCCCGCGCGAGATCGCGGCGACGCCAGTGCGCGAGACCTCGACGAGGCCGAGCGGGCGCATGAGCGAGACGAAATCGTCGATCTTCTGCGGCGCGCCGGTCAGTTCGAAGATGAAGCTCTCGACCGTCGCATCGATCACCTTGGCGCGGAACGCCTCGGCGAGGTTCATCGCCTCGACCCGGTTCTCGCCCTTGCCGCGCACCTTGATCATCGCGAGCTCGCGCTCGACCGCGCGCGCGGTGAGCGTCAGGTCCTTGACCGAATGGATCGGCACCAGGCGTTCGAGCTGATGGCGGATCTGCTCGATGATCTCTGGCGTCCCCGACGTGACGATTGTGATGCGCGAGAGATGCGTCTCATGTGCGACTTCAGCGACGGTCAGGCTTTCAATGTTGTAGCCACGACCCGAGAAGAGGCCGACGACGCGAGCGAGAACGCCAGGTTCATTGTCGACCAGCACCGACAACGTATGCCTTTCGACGTGAGATTTTATCGTCGCCGAGGAATAGGGCGAGGGCGGAGCGGTCGGGGTTTTGATCATGTTCATGGGCGTCTTTCATCGAAAGTGGGCGCTTTCGTGCGCTTACGGATTTCAGGCTGCTGCGGCGCTTGGCGCCGTCGCAACCCAGCGTTGGAAGAGATCGAAGTCGATATTGCCGCCCGACAGCACGAGGCCGACCTTGCGTCCTTTGAGGCGCGACCGCTCCTTGATCGCCGCGGCGAGCGCGGCTGCGCCCGCGCCCTCGGCGAGATTGTGCGTGTCCGTCCAATAGGCGAGAATCGCTGCCGCGATCTCTTCGTCGCGCGCCAGCGCTACGCGTTCCACGCCTTTCATGATGACCGCGAGCGCCTCCTCGTCGGGAACGCGCGTCGCAATGCCGTCGGCGAAAGTATCCGCGCTGTTGGTCGACACGGCATGTCCCGCCGCGAAGGAGAGCGCATAGGCTGGCGCTTCCGTTGACTGGACTCCGACGATCTCGGTCCTGAGGCCCAGCGCGTCGCGCGCCGCGATGCAGCCGCAGACGCCTGAGCCCTGGCCGATAGGGACGTAGAGAACGTCGAGGTCGGGATGCTCGCTCAGGAGTTCCAGCGCATAGGTCGAGACGCCGAGCGCGAGATCGCGATGGAACGAGGGGACCATGTGCAGCGACCGCGCCTCCGCAAAGCGCACCGCCTCCTCGCGCGCCGCCTGAAAGTCAGACCCATGCTCCACGAGCTCCGCGCCGAGCGCGCGCATGGCAGCGTTCTTCTCTTTCGAATTGCCGAGCGGCACGACAATTGTAACCTTAAGGCCAAACCGGCGTCCGGCGAAGGCGAGGCTTGCCCCATGATTGCCGCGCGTCGCCGAGATCAGGCCCTTCGCCTGCCGCTCGCGGCGGACGAGCGCGTCGACATAGGTCAGTCCGCCGCGCACCTTGAAGGCGCCCGTCGGCTGATGGTTCTCGTGTTTGACGACGACCTCGGCGCCGAGCCGCTCCGCGAGCAGCGGCCATGAGAACGCGGGCGTCGGACGCAGGGCCTTGAGCACCGTCGCGTGCGCCTGACGCGCCTCGTCGAGACTGAACATGGATTTGCTCCGGCGCTTCGCCTCAAACCAGCATCTTGCCCTTCTCGTCGATGACGTTGCCAATTTCGATGCCCGCGTCGTCCTCGAGTTCGGCCAGGATCATCTCGTTGTGCGCCTTGCCCGAGGGGATCATCGGGAAGCAGTTTTCCTTCTGGTCCACGAGGCAGTCGAAGATGACGGGCTTCGGCGTGTCGATCATTTCCTTGATCGCGGCATCGAGATGCGCTGGGTCGGCGCAGCGAATCCCGTGCCCCCCATACGCCTCGGCGAGCTTGACGAAGTCGGGCAGCGAATCTGTGTAGCTCTCCGAATAGCGGCCGCCGTGCAGGAGTTCCTGCCACTGGCGCACCATGCCCATGTACTGGTTGTTGAGGATGAAGATCTTGACCGGCAGACGATACTGGATCGCGGTCGACATCTCCTGCATGTTCATGAGAATTGAGGCTTCGCCGGCGATGTCGATCACGAGCGACTTCGGATGCGCGAGCTGCGTCCCGATCGCCGCCGGCAGACCATAGCCCATCGTGCCGAGACCGCCCGAAGTCATCCAGCGGTTCGGCTCCTCGAAGCCGAAATGCTGCGCGGCCCACATCTGATGCTGCCCGACCTCGGTCGTGATGTAGACGTCGCGGCCCTTCGTGAGCTCGTAGAGCCGCTTGATCGCGTGCTGCGGCTTGATGATCTTGTCGGAGTTGCGGAAGCCGAATGAGTTTCGGGCGCGCCAGGCGTCGATCATGGCCCACCACTTGGCGAGCGCGGCCGGATCGGCCTGATGCGCGCCGGACCGCCACAGCCGCACCAAGTCCTCGAGCACGTGCGCGCAGTCGCCAATGATGGGGAGATCGACCTTGACGTTCTTGTTGATCGACGACGGGTCGATGTCGATGTGGATCTTCCTCGACTTCGGCGCAAAGGCGTCGAGGCGGCCGGTGATGCGGTCGTCGAAGCGCGCCCCGACGCAGATCATCAGATCGCAGTCATGCATGGCGTTGTTCGCCTCGAACGATCCGTGCATGCCGAGCATCCCGACCCATTGCTTGTCGGACGCCGGATAGGCGCCGAGGCCCATCAGGGTCGAGGTGATCGGGAAGCCGGTCGCCCGCACGAGCTCGCGCAGCAACGTCGACGCATGCGGACCGGAATTGATGACGCCGCCGCCTGAATAGAAAACCGGCCGCTTCGCCGCGGCCATCATCTCGATCGCGTGTCGGATGCGCTCGAGATCGCCCTTGAGCTGCGGCTGGTAGGTCTTGTGCTGGATGTTGCGCTGGAACGCGTAAGCGCCGCTCGCGAACTGCACGTCCTTCGGGATGTCGACCACGACCGGGCCGGGGCGCCCATGCGAGGCGATGTAGAAGGCCTCATGCAGAATGCGCGGCAGATCCTCGACGCGGCGGACCAGATAATTGTGCTTGGTGCAGTTGCGGGTGATGCCGGTCGTGTCGCATTCCTGGAAGGCGTCCGAACCGATGAGGTGCGTCGGCACCTGGCCGGTGATGCAAACCACCGGGATCGAATCCATGAGGGCGTCGGTGAGGCCGGTGATGGCGTTGGTGGCGCCCGGACCCGAGGTGACGAGGAGGACGCCCACCTTCCCGGTCGAACGCGCATAGCCTTCGGCGGCGTGCGCCGCCCCCTGCTCATGCCGCACGAGGATGTGGCGCACCGTGTCCTGATGGAAGATCGCGTCGTAGATCGGCAGCACCGCGCCGCCGGGATAGCCGAAGAGGACCTCGACGCCCTGATCCTTCAGCGCCTCGACGACCATCTCCGCGCCGGTCATGTGCTTGGCCATAATCGCAACTCTCCGCTCGTCATCTGGAACTCGAGGCAACAAAAAAGGCCCTCGAAGGGGCCTCGGGTCATGCGCTAGCGAACGGCGACAGGTTCTATGCCTGCCCGCTCTCCAGCGCCGAACGTACAATAAGGATCGCCACTGCCTGCCGCCTTGTTCCGATAATTGTCGCACCCTAGTGAAGCGGCGCTGCGGCGTCAAGCGCGTGCGGAGCGCGCTTTTGTCGCGCCGCCTAAGCGACCGCGGGCTGCGATGAGAGGAATGCGGAGCCGAATGGGCGCAACAGACAGCGGACAGCCGCCGCCACGAAGGCGCGGAGGCAGAGGGGCGTCTCGAGACTTGTCATCCTTGATCTTCTGGAAATCGAGGCCGGCCGCCTGCAAGCGATCCCTCAAGGAGCTTGAAGTTGCAACTGACAATAAGGCGCCTAAGCCTCTGATAAGACGCGGGCGCGGGACAACTGAGCGAGGAGCTGACGAGCCGATGACCATAAAAACCGTCGACGCCGGAGCGTTGCGCATCGCGTACGAAGAGTATGGCCCAGCCGACGGCTGGGCATGCGTGCTCGGGCACGGTTTCCCCTATGACGCTCACGCCTACGCCGACGCTGCGCCGATCCTGGCGGACGCGGGAGCGTTCGTGATCGTCCCTCATCTGCGCGGCTTCGGGCGAACCCGGTTTCGCTCGCCTGACGCGCCCCGCTCGGGCGAACAGGCGGCGCTCGGCGCCGACCTTCTCGCGTTCATGGATGCGCTAAAGATCGAGCGCGCCGTGCTCGGCGGATACGACTGGGGCGGGCGAGCGGCTTGCGTCGTCTCGGCGCTCTGGCCCGAGCGCGTCGTCGCGCTCGTCTCAGGCAATTCCTACAACATCCAGAACATCGCGCGCGCGATGGACCCGGCGCCGGCGAGCGAGGAAGCCGCCCTCTGGTATCAGTACTACTTCCATAGCGAGCGCGGCCGGCGCGGCCTTCACAAGGATCGGCGCGGCATCACGCGTTTGCTCTGGCGGCAATGGTCGCCAACCTGGGACTTCGACGAAGCGACATTCGATCGAACCGCCGACGCCTTCTATTGTCCGGACTTCGTCAACGTGGTGATCCACTCCTATCGTCACCGCTACGGCCTCGCGGAGGGAGATCCGGCTTATGCGGAGATAGAGGGGGCGCTCGCGGCCCAGCCGCCGATCACGGTGGCTGCTATCACGGTCGACGGCGACAAGGACGGCGTCAATCCCGGCACGTCGCATCACGCGAAGAAGTTCGTGGCCGCGCACGAGCATCGCGTGTTCGCCGATACGGGGCACAATCTGCCGCAGGAACGGCCGCAGGAGTGGGCGCGCGCGGTGATCGACGCGCGCGCGATGGCGCTGAGGTAAGTATCCCCCGGCAGAGCCGGGGGCTTTAGGATTTGAGCCGCTTGAAGCGGCAGGAGGGGTCGCTGACGCGGCCCCTTGAGTTTGGAGCCGCCCAAGGGGGCGCTGTCAACGCCAGAGGTTCAACTGTTCCAGCCTCTGATCTTCCTTTTCTTGATTGCGGATGTAGGCGCGGATGGCCTGCTCATCGCGCCCGACCGTGTTGACGAAGAATCCTCGGGCCCAAAAGTGCTGCCCAACGAAATTGCGTTTGCGCTCTCCATAAACTCTGGCCATGTGGATCGCGCTCTTGCCCTTGATGAAGCCGACCACTTGCAAACCGCGTATTTCGGCGGGATCGAAAGCAAAGCATGTGGACATGATCGGGCATCAAATGCCCTTCCTCGACCTTCGACTCCTTCTGGTGCGCGAGCTTGCGGAACACTTCGCCCAGATGCCGCCGTAACTCTTGATACAGCGTCTTGCGCCGACATTTCGGAATGAAGACAACATGATATTTGCAGTCCCAAATTGTGTGGCTTAGGCTCTCATACTCGTCCATCGGTGGAGTTCCTTTCGTGTGAGTGGCTGCTCACGTTGGAACTTCGCCGGTGGACCGCCGGACACGTCAAACTTCTACTGCCGCCCCGGCACAGCCGGGGGGTCTCCCGCTTACGCTAGCGGCGCGATTCGATCATGATGAAGGTGCGAGCTCCGGGGTTTGGCGCGGGCGTCGTCGGCTTTGAAGCGCGCGGCGCGATTCCTTGGCCTCTGGCGATCGCAGTGGAAACCGGCGTCGATTTCCGGATTTCAAAGAAGACCAACAATTTCTTGCCAAGGGCGCCAAAAATCTGTTCTACATTTGTTCTCGACAAGTCGCCGCCTTGAAGGAGCGGGCCGAGCATCCGGTTCGGGCGAAGCCGTTCCGCCTGCAGCCGCTCGCGACCGATCCATCGCAAGCGGCGCGCGGCGCGCGTGGCGATAAGTCGGGAAGGAAGAGCCAAGGGTCGGCCCCTCAAACCCGGGGCGTTTGGGTCGTCGGCGTCGGCGGCGTGCGAGGCGTGACGGCAGAAGCGGCTGGCCCGGAAACCCGGAAAGCAATTGCTCGGCCCGGAGCGGAGAGATTGGCATCGATAAGAGGGGCAAGGGCGATTCGGATGGCTTGGAGGGCGCCGACCGACTGTCTGCGGCCGGTTTCGATGACGGCTCGGATGTCGGCGTATTGTTTTGCGCCCCACTGGGAGCGGAAGCCGTTGGTGATTTTGCGATAGATGGCGCAGAGGGCAACGAGCGCTCGGAGTCGTTGTTGGTCCGGAGAACGGCGCGGTTGGACATGAAGAGGAGAAGTTGGGGCGGAGCTTTTCGATCATCTTTTTCCATTCGACGCCTGCAAGATGAACGGGGGTCAAGGCCAAGATGCGGTCAAGGTCGGCTTCGAGGCGTCTTTTGTGGATTTCGAGCGTGGCGTCGTTCCCATGTGTCGCGTCCTTGGAGCGGCGGGGACGGGTCAGGAAAAAAGCGTTCTGACCGTGGTGGAAAACCCACAACCACCAGCCTCGCTTGCCGACCCGCAAGCCGGCCCCGGGCTCTTCGACCCGGGGCCACGCTGCCAGACACCAGCTTGGCGCGGATGGCGGCGCTGGCGGCGGCGAGGCCGTTGCGCGCCGCTGAATGTTGACCAGCGCGCCTTCGCTGACGGAAAGGCCAAGGCGTCGCGCATAATCGGCCCTGGCCGCCTCGGCCGAACGGCGGGAGATCCGAATCTCAGGTCGACGCTTGAGCGAAATGCAGGGCCTCCGCCCAAGCGCCCATGCTGCGAGAAGCCCATTCATTAGCGAGCGAGGTGAGGCCCTAGCTCGCCATCGCTCCCGGGCCCGGAATCGCGCCGGGAGGGCACTTGCCGAGGATGATCATGCCGAGCACTTCGTCCTTGGTCATGTCCTGCACCAGTCCGGTGCCGACGATCTGGCCGTTCTTCATCACGGTCACGCGGTCGGCGAGGTCGAACACGTCGTGGATGTCGTGGCTGATGAGGAAGATGCCGATGCCCTCGGCCTTGAGCTGCTTTACGAGCTCGCCGACCTGGCGCGTCTCGGCGGGGCCCAGCGCCGCGGTCGGCTCATCCAGGATCAGGATGCGGGCGTTGAAGTGGATCGCGCGGGCGATGGCGACCGACTGGCGCTGGCCGCCGGAGAGGGCGATCACCGGCTCCTTGAAGCGGCGGAAATTGGGATTGAGCCGCCCCATCACCTTGCGCGCTTCCGCTTCCATCGAGGCGTCGTCGAGCGTTCCCCAGCGGGTCCTGAGCTCGCGCCCGAGATAGAGATTCGAGGCCGCGTCCACGTTGTCGGCGAGCGCGAGCGCCTGATAGACCGTCTCGATGCCGTAATGCTTGGCGTCGCGCGGGTTGTTGATCGCGGCCTCCTGCCCATCGATGAAGATGTGGCCCGAGTCGCGCTTGTAGGCGCCCGACAGCACTTTGATGAGGCAGGATTTGCCGGCGCCGTTGTGGCCGAGGAGGCCGACGACCTCCCCGGGATAGAGATCGATCGAGGCGTCGTCGACGGCCTTGAGGCCGCCGAAGGCTAGCGAGATGTCCTTCATCTCGACGAGGGGGGTTCGGGCTTGAGCGTCCATTTTCTTACCCCTTGGCGGTTCGGCGGCGATAGAAAGTGTCGATCCCGACCGCGCCGACCAGCACGACGCCGACGACCATCTGCTGATAAGCCGAGTCGAAGCCGAGCAGCACCATGCCCGACTGCAGCGACTGGATCACCAGTGCGCCGATGATCGCGCCGTAGATCGTGCCAACGCCGCCCGCGAGCGACGTGCCGCCGATCACAGCCGCGGCGATCACATAGAGCTCGTCGAACTGGCCCAGCACGTTGGTCGCGGAGTTGAGACGCGCCGAATCGATGCAGGCCGCGACGCCCGCCAGCATGCCCATCAGCCCAAACACCAGCACAGTGATCGTCTTGGTGTTGATGCCGGCGAGTTCAGCCGCTTCAGGATTGCCGCCGGTGGCGTAAATGTAGCGGCCGAAACGCGTGCGCCGCCCGAGGAACGTCATCGCCACCCCGGTCACCAGCGCGATCAGCACCGGGATCGCATAGCCGGTCGAAATGAACAGGCCGCCTTCCGGCACGGGAATATTATTCGCCTTGGCGTAGGCCGCCGCGACTCGCTCGGGCCACGGATAGGCGTTCATGATCGCCGTCGCGCCGGCGACAACCAAACAGCCAATAAGACCGATCGTGTATTCAGCCCACATCGGCCGCTGGGGAAAGCGGAACCGCGCTCGTCGCTGCCGGCCCGCGTAAAGTCCAAACACGATGGCCGCGCAGGCGAGCGCGGCGAGCGCCCAACTCGGCCACTCGCCGATCGAGCCGTGCGGGCCGCCGCCCATCAGCGCGAACCGGTCGTCGAGCGGCGCGATGGTTTGGCCCGTCGTCACCCACCAGGCCGCGCCGCGCCAGAACAATTGGGCGCCGAGGGTGACGATGAAGGCGGGAATGCCGAGATAGGCGACGAGCGAGCCGTGAACGGCGCCGATCGCCGCGCCGAGCGCCAGCGCGATCACGACCGACAGGATCCAGATCGCCGGATTGTCGAGGCCGAGATAGGCAGGCATGATATGGACCTGCGCCACCCCGATGATGGTCGAGACGAAGCCGATGATCGATCCGACCGACAGGTCGATGTGGCGCATCACGATGATGAGCACCATGCCGGTCGCCATGATGGCGATGGAGGAGGTCTGAACCGAAAGGTTCCAAAGATTTCGCGGGGTCAGGAACAGGCTCTCGCCGGTCTGGACCTGTGTGTAGATATTGAAGCCGACCCAGATCAGCACCAGCGCGCCGATCATACCGAGCATGCGCGTATCGATCTCGGTGGCTCGAAGCAGGCGGCGAATGGCGGGTTCGTTGGGGGCTGTGGTCGTTGCGCCCGGCGCTGCGGAGGTCATGCTCTCTCTCCCCGTTGCTCTTTTCTTCCGACGTCGCCCGCGGAACCGGCGGGCGTCGCTTTTTTGGAGGAGCCGCGCCGCCGTATGAGCGGCGCGGCCGTCGCTGTCATCGCCCTGCCCAGGGGGCAGTCAGCTCATTTGCAATACGGGGTCATCGCTGGCTTCACGCCGGCGCAGACTTCCGCCTTGGTGATCCACCCCTTGTCGACGATCACGTTGAGGTTGGCCTTGGTGACGGCGAGCGGGGTCAGCAGGATGCCATCGACCGTCATGTGCTTCGGACCGCCCGAGAAGGGCTTCACGTCGGGGATGGAGGACCGCTTCTTGCCCTCGGCGAGCGCGATGGCCGCCTCGCCCGCGGTCTTGCCAAGGTCGCGCGCGTCCTTCCAGATCGAGACGGTCTGGGTTCCAAGCGCGATGCGGTTGATCGCCGCGTGGTCGCCGTCCTGGCCCGAGACCGGGACGACGCCCGCCATGCCCTGCGCCGTCAGGGCCGCCACGACGCCGCCCGCCATGCCGTCGTTCTCCGCCACGACCGCGTCCACCTTGTTGTTGTTCTTGGTGAGGATCTGCTCCATGTTCTTCTGGGCGTTGTCCGGCTTCCACCCGTCGGTGTAGGATTCGCCGACGTTCTTGATCTTGCCGGCCGCCATTGCCGGCCCCAGAACTTCCTTGATGCCCGAGAACAGGAAGTCCGCGTTCGGATCGCCCTTGTCGCCCTTGATGAAGGCGTAATTGCCGGCGGGCTTGGCCGCCTCGATCGCCTTCGCCATCATGCGGCCGACGCCAACGTTGTCGAAGGTGACGTAGAGCACGTTCGGGCTCTCGATCAGGCGGTCGTAGGCGATGACGGGGATGCCCTCGTCGGTCGCCTTCTTGACCGCCGGGAGAATCGCTTCATTGTCCATCGCGAGGATGAGCAGGACGTTCGCGCCTTTCGAGATCAGGCTTTCGACGTCGGTGAGTTGCTTGCTCGGCGAGGCCTGCGCGTCGGCGGAGATGTATTTCGCCCCGACCTTGTCGAGCGCCTTCCTGATCGCCGCCTCGTCGGTCTTCCAGCGCTCTTCTTGGAAGTTCGACCAGGAGACGCCGACCGTGATGTCCTTGGCGGACGCGGCCAGCGACGTCAGGCCGACCGACCCGAGCAACGTCGCCCCCAGCACCATTGATGTTACCAATTTCATGCTCTTTCCTCCACTTCATGGTCCCCAAGGACCCGACTAAAGCTCTTAAGATCGTTGGCTCACCGGACAATTGGGCGGGCCACGCACACTAATCCCCGATCATGCGAGGACGCAACCGGTCGGCGTCTCAGCGAACCCTCACGGCAGATTGTCCCTCATCACGATATCGATGCGAATCTTCTCCTGTTCCGCGAGGATCGGTTCGTTCCGGGTCAGCGAAAGGAGGACCCGAATCGCCGACCGGGCCTCGTGGCCAGGGTCCTGCGCGATGACCGCGTCCATAATCCCGCGCAGCAGGCATCGCCGAGTGACGCTCGTCAGATCGTGGCCAACGAAGACGACACTCGATTCCCGGCCCCTGTCCGCGATCGCCTTGGCGACGCCGGCGGTTCCGGCCCCGGCATTGTAGATCGCGACCAAATCAAAATGATCTGCGATCATCCTCGACATGAGGGTTTCGCCGACATCATCCCGATCGTGTCCCTCAACCGGACTGAGAACCGCAAGGTGCGGATACTCCAGACTCAGCACCTGATTGAAGCCGAATATCCGCTCGGCGTGATCGCGCAGCGACTGCGAACCCGCGATGACGCCAACCTTGCCCGTCCGGGTCCCGACGAAGCGGCCGACAAGCGAACCAGCCGTTCGCCCCGCAGCGACGTTATCGATCCCGACGTAGTGGTGGCGGCGCGAACCCGGCACGTCGGAGACGAGCGTCACGACGTGAGTTCCCCCGGCGACGAGATCGTCGATCGCCGCGCGCACGCTCTGATGGTCGAGGGCGACGACGGCGACGCCATCATAGCCGCCGGCCACGGATTCAAGCGTTTCCGTAAGCGCTGGCGGGCTGAACACGTCGGCCGCGATCAATTCCAGGCTCGCGCGGCGGCCGGCGAGCCAACCGGACATCTCGCGAACATTGTCGAGGATCATCTGCATGAAGACGTTGGACCCCTCCGGCATGATGAAGGCGAACCGCGTCGCATGCCTGCGCGCGAGTTCCGCCCCCGCCGCCGACGGCCGGAAGCCGTACCGGTCGATCGTTTCCCGCACCCTTCGCGCGGTGTCTTCGCGTACGCCTGCGCGGCCATGCAAAACGCGGTCGAGGGTCGCCACGCTGACGCCTGCCTCCCGAGCGATGTCCTTCAAAGTGAGGTGGCTTGACGCCATATCCATCCTTATTGCACCGATCCTTAGCAATCAGCGCTGAGAAGCGCAACTCAAATTCTGAGGTTGATCGGGCTCGAGCGAAGCGATTGGGCTTGCGGGCGGACGCCGGAACGTGACAAAGAGGCGTCAACGATCCGCCGTTCCGACGGCGAGGTGCGAGGGACATGAAACGCCAGGGAGTTGTTGCAGCGTTTGGCGCATTGGCCGGCGTCGTGGCGGCGGGCGCCGCATTCGGCGGCAGCTGGGACGAGCGCGTCTTCACTCCGGGATCGCATTTGGACTTCGCCGCGATTGCAGCCGCAGGGCCTTCGGCTCTTCCCGCTCTCATCGAGCGCGGACGCCAGCTCTTCAAAGCCAAATTCACCACGGTCGACGGCGCCGGCCGGCCGAAGGCGACTCAGGCCATCATCCCGACCAAGCGCAGGAGCGGGGTCAACCCGCCCTTCAGCCGGACGAGCGGACCCGATTCCAACTCCTGCTTCGGCTGCCACAACGATCCGGCGGAAGGCGGCTCAGGCGACGACGTCGCCAACGTCTTCGTCTCCGAAGGCTTTGAGAGCGCGCAATTCGATAGCACCGATCCCTCGTTCTCGAGCGAGCGCCACACCATTGCGCTGATGGGGGCGGAACTCGTCGAGCTCCTGGCGCGGGAGATGACGGCGGACCTGCAGGCCATTCGCTCCGATGCGGTCAAGCGCGCCTGGGCCTCGGGCGCGGAGGTTCGCGCGGACCTCGTCACCAAGGGCGTCCGCTTCGGCTGGATCGTCGCTCATCCCGACGGCATGGTCGACCTCGACTCGGTCGACGGCGTCGACGCTGATCTCATCGTGCGGCCGTTCAGCCGTAAGGGCGTGTTCACGTCGCTGCGGCAGTTCACCATCAACGCGCTCAACATCCATCACGGGATGGAGGCAGTCGAGCGCTTCGGCGCGCGCTGGACCGGAAGCCACGATTTCGGAGAGAGCGGCGTGCCCGACGCGGTGACGCCGGGCGACGTCTCCGCGCTCGTCGCTTTCCAGGCGACCCTCCCGCCCCCGACGGTGAAAAGCGATCTTCCCGACGACTGGCGCATCGCAGCGAAGCAGGGGGCGGCGAATTTCGAGGAGCTCGGCTGCGCGTCGTGTCACGTCGAGACGCTGCCCTTGAAGTCGCTCGTCTTTACCGATCCCGCCCCTTACGACATGGCGGGCACGCTGCGCGCGGCGGAGGTCAAAGAGCCGATCCGTATCGATTTGAGCAGTTTCCCGTTCGCCAAGACCCTACAGAAGAACGACAAGGGCGAGTGGCTCATTCCCCTCTACAGCGACCTTAAACGCCACCTGATCGTCGACGAAAACGTCAATGCGCTCGGCAACGAATTGCAGGCGCAGCGTTTCGTCGAGCGCGATGTCTTTCTGACGCCGCGGCTTTGGGGTGTGGGATCGACCGCGCCCTACGGCCATAACGGCGACTTCCGCATGCTGGACGAGATCATCGCGGCGCACGGCGGCGAAGCGCGCTTCTCGCGCGACGCCTATCTCGCGCTTGATGCGAAGCAACGCGACAGCGTCGTCGCCTTCCTTCGCTCGCTCGTCATCGAGGCGCCCTGATGCGGGTCGCGTCTTTCATCGTCGGCCTGCTGTTCGGCTTGAGTATCGCTCGCGCTGGCGAGACGCCGCAAAGCCCATTGGGCGACATCCCCGTCATGCATGAAGAGGCCGAAGCCGCCGGCATTCACAGCGTCTACGACGGTCCGTGGGAGTTCTTCGTGGGTGGCGGTGGCGCTGCCTTTGACTGCGACGGCTCGGGCTTTCCTTCCGTGTTCCTCGCGGGCGGCAAGAATCCGGCCAAGCTCTACGTCAACAAATCGAAGGCCGGCGGGCCGCTCAAATTCGAGGAGAAGCCACTCGACATCGGCGCCGATCCGAAGCTCCTGAAGAATGTCATCGGCGCCTATCCGATCGACATCGACGGAGACGGCCAGATGGACCTGTTCGTCCTGCGCGTCGGAGGCAACCTTCTCCTCAAAGGCGGGCCGAACTGCACGTTCACGCTCGCCAACAAGGACTGGAATTTTGACGGCGATTCCGGCTGGACGACCTCGTTCGCAGCCGAATGGGAACCGGGACAGAAGTTCCCGACGCTGGCGATCGGCCATTATGTCGACCGCGATGCGCCGGGCTCGCCCTGGGGCGCCTGCGAGGAAAACTCGCTTTATCGGCCGCAACCCGGCGACAGGCCCGACTATTCGGTACGCACCCCGCTCACGCCAGGCTTTTGCGCGCTTTCGATGCTGTTCACCGACTGGAACAAGTCGGGGACCCCTTCGCTCCGGGTCTCCAACGACCGGCAATATTATCGCGGCGGCGAGGAGCAGATGTGGCGCATCGAGCCCGGCAAGACGCCGCGCCTCTACACCCGCGCGGACGGCTGGCGGCACTTGTCGATCTTCGGCATGGGGATCGCGGAAGGCGACATCGACGGCTCGGGGTACCCCGAATACTTCCTCACCTCCATGGGCGACGAGAAGCTCCAGAAGCTCGACCCGGAGGAAGCGGAGCGCGGCCAATTCCCGGTCTATCGCGACATCGCAGGCGAAGTCGGCGCGACCGCGCACATACCGTACGCGGGCGGAGACAAGCGGCCCTCGACGGCCTGGCACGCGGAATTCGCCGACTTCAACAACGCAGGGCTTCTCGATATCTTCGTCTCAAAGGGCAATCTCGAGCAGATGCCGGATTTCGCGGCCAATGACCCGAGCAACTTGCTCATGGGTCAGTGGAACGGCAAGTTCGCAGAAGCCGGCGGCGAGGCGGGGATTGCAGGTGGCCGCAAGGGTCGCGGAGCGCTCATCGCCGATTTCAATCTCGACGGCAATCTCGACATTCTGCAAATCAATCGCGGCTCGAACGTCTCGCTGTTTCGCAACCTCGGAGCCAAATGCGACGACGGATCGACCATGCCGATGGGCAACTGGACGGAGATCAGGCTCGTACAGCCCAACCCGAACCGCAACGCGGTCGGAGCGAAGATTTCGGTCAAGACCGGCGTGCGCACTCAGGCGCGCACCGTTCAAGTGGGCGGCGGCGACGCCTCGGGACACTCAGGCTGGATTCATGTCGGCCTCGGCGTCGCGGAGCGGGCGGAGATCCGCGTGCAATGGCCGGACGGCGACTGGAGCCCAACCTATCGCGTCTTCGCAAACCAGTTCGTCGTCGTCGACCGCGCGAAGCCGCAAGCCGACTATTGGTATCCGGGACGGTAGAAGCCGCTTCGTCCGCTCTCAGCTCCGCCCGGGCGGCGGCAAAAGGCGGTTGCCCGGGTCCCGCGGCAAATGAGCCTTGATCCATGCGTTGGCGGCCGCCGCGCCCTCGTTACAGACGTCGAGCGGGACATTGGCGAAGACGAGTTCATAAGCCTCGCCGCGAGAGCCGCCGACGAGGCGGTCTTCATACCAGTGGATCCACACGTCCCATCCTTCATCCCCGGGGAGCTCCCATTTCAGACCTTCCCAATCGTTCCTGATCCAGTCCGGAATGCGACGCGACCAAAGCGGCAAGTCCGCCAACGCGGGCGCACGCGGTTGTTGCAGCGCGAGGGCGTCGGAGAGAATTTCTGCCCGAACGACCGGATCAGCCGCCGCGGCGGCGGCTGTGAAAGGGGCGGCGTCGGCGGCGTCGAGGGGAGAGGCGATGGCCGCGGAGTCAGCAGCGGCGTCGGCGGCCGCAGCGGCGGCGGCGAGAGCGTGCGCGGCGGAGCCGAACGCCGCCGCATCGGTCACGAGGTCTAAGGCGTTTGCGGCGTCGGCGCGGGCGGCGGCGACGAGGGCGACGGCATTGAACTCATTGGCGCGGATTGGATACTTGATAGCGACCCGCGCCAACGCGCTCGCCCGAAAGCTGGCCCTTGTCAAAGCCAAGAAAGCGGAGACATCTTTCGCGGTCCGCGCTTTCCGCATCGCTCGAACCACGACAGGAGTTGTTCGCAAGGCCGACCGCGACGCGATTGCCGCGACTATTCCAGGGCTCTGGGCCTTGAGAAAGACTTCCACCAATTCCTGGTCGTTGATCTCGGGGATCGGCGCGCGCCGGCCGCGTACTCGGCGCCGCGAAGGCGGCGACGTCTGCGGCCTTGTCGCAAGCGGCGGCGACCCCGAGCGCGGCGAGCTTGCGCGGCCCGCGATCTCCGCCGCGAGTTGCGCAATCTCGTCCGCCGTCGCCGCCATGCGCCGATCGCGTTCGGAGGGCGAAAGGTCGGAAAAGGGCCTGCCGCCGCGTGGGCGGAGGTTCTTGTCTCGCACTTTCTCCACTGCGGCTTCCGGCGCCGGCGTCAAGAGCAGCGGATAGAAGTGGACGTCGTCGCCCCTCCTCTGCCGCTCTCGGATGATCGCGATTTCCCTGTCGACAGAGCCGCATGAGAGCGCGTGACACGAGATGAGGAGAACGAAAATATCGCAGGCGTTGAGCTTGCGCACGATCTCCGGATCCAGATCGCCACCGCCGCCTGCGAGGGGGTCCAGCCAGATCTCGACCGCATCGCGCCTGACGGCGGGACGCAGGAAGCCCAGCACGAACGAAAGCCACTTCATTTCGCCGTCGCCGGGCTTCTCCGGCTCGTCAGCCTGGGCGTAGCTGGCGAAGATGGCTGGTCTCTTTGGGGCGCAAGGCATCGCGGCTTCGTAAGCTCCGAGCTTTGCGCCCGAATCCCGCCGACCAAGGCGTCATTTCGCTGCGATGGACCATCGTGTGGCGGTCCATCGCCTTTTGCCGCGCGCCATGTAAAAGCCCGCAAGTCTCAAGTGTCAAGCCAATTGACTGCGCGGACGCCAGGGACAATCATGGCGATCCCGCCCCCAGCGCGTTGCGCTTTCCCAAGGAACCTCACGCGCGCTGTTGGTTTGGCTGCCGGGAAACCGCCCCTCTATTTCATCCGGCGTCCTATATACCCGCCCTTGTTCGTCGTGTTTTGCCGGACATTGGCGGTGTCGCCCTGCTCGGAGGCGTGCTGCGCTTCTTCGGGCCCGCCGGGCTTGGCGGCCTTTGGCGTCCTGCGGTTGTCCACGGGCCCCTTCGGGCTGCGATTTGCAGGGGGAATCGTGGGCATATGCTTTGCCATGCCGTGCTCCAATCGGGCGAACGCGAGCGACGTCGACTCTCGCCGCACGACCTAGAGCGTCACCCTCAAGACTGCGCCAATTCGCCGGTTCTCGCAAGGCGAAGGCGGCGGCCTTTTGGCGGCCTTTAGCGGCCTTTCGGCGAGCTCCAAGATCAGCGGCTTGAATGTCGGCCTCGGCGTTGCCGAGCACGCCGAAGAAGGGCGGTTCGCATCCAATCTATCTAGTGCTTCGCTTCGCAATAACGGGGCGCGTCGGCGGATCAGGCGGCGCAGTCTGGGCGAGGTGCAATGTCGACAGGCGCGCGAGCGATTTCAACGGCTTGGGCGCCAAATTGTGCAACTTCTGACGCCAACGGAGTTAAGCGCGACGCCGCGCGCTGGTGAGGGCGAGCGGCAGAGGCGGGGCGGCCAAGACGTTCGCGGTCTGCGCAATATGGGCCAGGCGCACGCGCCCATCGAGGTCACGGAATAAGGGTCGAGCGCGGCGACGAGTTTCATGTAGGGCGCGAGGCTAAGGATGTCGCGAGCCGCCAGGCCTAGCGCGCCCTTCACCTTGGACCGTGCGTCTCGGCGCGCGAAGAGAGGACGGAGGGCTCAGTCATGCTCGGTTCTCCCGCACCGCAAATCTCGGCTGACGGAAACCACAATAGCATAAGGACCTATTTTCTCCAAGAAAATGTTTCCGATTTGTTCAAAACCGTGCTAATTTCTCTTGTCTCTTCAATTACATACGACATCGGCAACAAGCCCGCCCCGGCGTTGTGCAAACCCGTCGGCTGGGTCGTCGACATCTGAACGGCAAGCGCGGAATCTCGCCCGCTGCGACTGCCCCTGCGTCTTCGGGCCTAACGCGGGATGAATCCAAGTCGATTCATTCCCGCGATGTCGCGGATCTACTTCTGATAGACAAGCTAAATCAGTATGTTATCTATTTGCCTCTTTTTAGCGAAGCGACGCACTGGCCTCGCTTCATCGCTGCGACGATCTCGATCGCGCCGACGCTGACGCGCGTGACTGTCTCGCGCCGCAGCAGGCGCCCGCGGCATCGCTGGCAAAGACTTTGAGGCAAAGAGAGCACCCCGAGTGGACGGCGGCTTGGCGGACGCCACCATCTGAGCACGGTCGGGGTCGCGGTCTACACAGACACAAAAAGGCCTCGCCACCCCAAGCGAACGGGGCGCGAGGCCGATCCGATTTACTGTCAGGCCGTCGTCAGTCGACGGCTTCGCGAACCTTGACTCGCTTTGCGCCTTCCCGCTCGAGCAATGTCGGAATGTAGGCGCCCACGCCCGGCTGCAGATCCTGCAGAGACAGGAAGCGGCCATCCGCCAGACGCAGACCGTCCCGATAGAGACCCGTTTCACGCTGAGCAAAGGTGGTCTGCACTTCCGAGCCAATTCCATATGTCGCCTGCATTGCGACCGGAATGTCGGTCAGCACCACCTTGGTGTCGCACTGTACGCACACCGGGATCCGGGGGTCGCCGGGGGCGGCGAACCCAATCGAACCGCTCGGGAAACGTGTCGTAACATAGAGCTCGCCTTCACGTGCAGGACGAGATCCATACATCTCCAAGGAATAGTCGCACATGACATTCTCTCCTGACTGCTGCGCGCCCACCCAGCTTTCCGCCCCGGGAATCGTCCTATAGCTCTGTTATCTGAAGACAGTAGACAGGCTTTTGGGCTTTATTGAGAACGGCGGGCGACCAAACGATTACTCTTTTGAGCACCCCACAGCTTTTTGAACGCGCAATTTTTTCACCTAGGCACGACGCCCAAGCTATGAACGCAGAACCCTCGCGCTTTGATCCCGTCTGCCTGGCGCGCGGAAAAGCTCGGCATCATCGCGAGCAAAAAATAACCTGATTACGCGGCAACGTCAGCCAGTTTTAGCAAGCGGTAAGGCATCGGGAGGGTCCTCAGCGCAACGAATGCGAGGCGGGGGGTCATGGTTTCGAGCTCGTATCGGCGATTGAATCGATATTCGAACTCCGCGAGATATCGAGGGACGTGTTTTTCTCCTACGGCTCGGTAGGTCCCGACGAGGGCGGCTTTGATATTGCCCAATGCGGTATTGACCCATTTGAAAGCAGGGGTGCGAACCGCTTGCTTGCCGCTTCCGGTCTTTATTGAGGTGTGCAGGCATCCGGCTTGGGTGACGGCGGCGAAGCACGCCAGGCCGTCGGAGACGATATTGGCGCCGGGCCTGAGCGCGGTGCTTGCGAGTTTTCGGATCGCAAAGCTGCTGAAGGCTTTGACAGGCCGAAGGATGATTTGATCTGGCTTGCCGTCGTCGGTTGTCGCGACCGCAGCGACGAACGGCGTCTTGCCTGTTGCGCCGCGCCCGCGGCGGCCGACCGGGCGCCGCCGATATAGGCGTCGTCCATCTGGACGTTGCCTTTCAAGCGTTTGCTCGCGTTACGCTCCAACATGACTTGAGCGAGCTTGTGCTTCATCATCCAAGCAGCCGTCTGGGTGACGCCAAGGCGTCGACCGAGTTCGATACTGGAAATGCCCTTCTTTGATTGCGTGACCAGGTAGATCGTCTTGAACCAGATGCGCAGCGGCAGCTTGCTCGAAGCGAAGATCGTTCCCGCTTTGACAGAGGTCTGCTTGCGACACGCGTTACACTGGAATAAACGCCGCGCGCCGCGCGTGACGACGCAGTGATCAGCGCCCTTGCACCCGGGACATTCGAACCCGTTCGGCCACCGCCATTTGACCAGCGCCGCATGACATTGCTCTTCGGTTCCGTAAATCTCCGCGAAACGAGCCTCGCTGAGGCCTTTCTGAAACTGAACCTGATTGCGCGCCATCAGAGAACCCCTGCGAAAACAACATGTTCATGTTCCGTTCTACTGAACGTCTGAAGCTGACGCAAGCGCGTAATCAGGAAAAATAATGCCGCTCGCAAACGATCTCCATTGACGAGACATGTGAACAGGCGCCTTGAAAATCGTTCATGTGAGAACCATATATGGAAAGCGGCCGCTCGAAGTGCTGCTCCGAGCGGGCGGCTTGTGGAGGGGGATTCATGAGACTGATATCGTTTCTTACGTCGGCGGCGGTTGCCGCCGCGCTCGTCGCGCCGGCGCCGGCCAAGGCGAGCACGCAATATCTGGACTTCCACGGGGTCGGCGAGTACGGACCGATTGCGGGCCAAATGACGCTCTACGTCGTCAACGGCGTCGCCGTCGGCGGAACCGGCTCCATCGCCGGCGCCGGAATTCCAGGCATTGAGAGGCTCGAACTCATCACGCCGACGACGCCGGGTTCCGGCGGCTATCCTTATGGGATTGGCTGGCGGTCTGGCGATGGGACGGATACGTGGGGTTGGGACAACCTGTTCCCGATCGATTATGTCGGCGGGCTCGATTTCGCTTTCGGGCCCAGCGCGCCTGCCTGGGGAACAGGCTGGCAGTTCGGCATCTGGAACAACGACGGTCCTGTCGGCCCCGGCGACAATTACCAGGCGTTCATTGCCGGCCGATGCGGCGCGGCGGCTGCGGGCTGCGTCAATTCGTTCTGGGGCGAGACGGGAGCGTTGACCGTCACCATTCCCGAGGTCCCAACCTGGACGATGCTGATCCTCGGGTTCGCCGGACTCGGCTACGCCGCCTCGCGCAAGAGCCGCCAGTCGCACACGCTCATCGCCTGAGGCGCTTTAGAGCCAACGCCGAGCATAACGCAAGCATATCGAGGGCCGCCTTCGGCGGCCCTTTCCACGCGCGCCTCACTGCAGCCGCGGCGCCTCTCGGGCCGCTGCGCGCCGCCAGGGCGCGCCGAACAATTCGACCCGGAAGCGCTTGGCCTCCATTCCGGCCGGCCAGCCGCGCTCGTCGAGCCCTGCCTTGCGCTTCAGGTGGCGGATGAACTCATGCGCGTCCGCGACTTGGCGCCAGACGCTCGGCAGGAAGAGCGCGCGCCGGCGACCGACCCCGAGAATGAGCCCGTCGCGGTCGGGTTCGAGGGCGGCTGCGAGTTCATCCTCGCTCGTCGCGAGAACGGGCCGCGGGTGGGACAGAATCGACATATTGACATGGAGGCCGTCGAGTTCGGCTTCGCTCAGCTGCGCAAAACGCGGGTCGGAGAAGCCGGCCTGCACGGCGTTCGTCACCGCATCCTCGATCAGCGGCCGGCGCGGCGCGGCCGAGCCGATGCAGCCGCGCAGCTTCCCGCCTTCGGTCAGCGTGACGAAGGTCGCCCGCATCGACGTTAGCGCCGGAGATGCGGGTTTCTCGAAGGCGACGTTTGACGCTCCGGTCCCACGCTCCACAGCCTCTGCGAGTCCAGCCATGGCGGCGGAAAGAACGCGTTCGCGGTCGGCCTCGTCGAGCCTGGCGGAGGCTGAGTATTCGAGCGCGAACGCGCCGTAGCCGACGACGCGTGAAGCATCCGCGCCGACGTCGGCCGAGGTCGCGAGATGCAGACCGCTCACCCGCATGTCCCGCTCGGCGGCGATCTCGAGCGCACCCATGATCGGCAGGAAGCCGCAGGCCCGGCGGCCGTCGAGCGACGCAGCGTCGAGAACCTCGATCTTGCGCGCCGTGTCGGAATCGATCGCCTGAGCGCTCCCCCGGTCGAGGAAATGCGACAGGTCGGACGAGATGGCGATGACCGTTTCCGGGCCGCCCCAGACGAGACGAAGAGCCTCGGCAACGCGCCGAGGTTCAGCGTCGCCGACGAGGATCGGCATGATTTCGAAAGGTTCGGGCAGCATCGCCTGCAGCATGACAAGGTGCATTTCGAGCGAATGCTCGCCGGCGAAGGGCCGGGCGTCGACCGCCGCGGCCTTGGCCTCCGCGAGCTTCATGTGAAGGTCGCCAGCGACCTTGACTTCGCCGAGCGGCGTGCTCCAGGCCATGGCCGGATGGATCGCAAGGCCGCGAAAGGCAACCCGGTGGGCCGGGCCTATGACCACGATCCGGCGCGGCGGATCGCCCTTACGCGCCCAAGGGCCAAACGAGGTCGCCGCAACCGAGCCCGAATAGACGATGCCGGCATGCGGCGCGACGACGACCTTTGGCGCGACGCCTCCGTCGGCGCGGGCGCGTGCGCCGACGTCGCGGATCAGCGCGCAAAGGCTCGCCGGCTCAGCTGGATAGAAGAGACCCGCCACCTGTGCGGGATGGACCTGAAAATGGGCTTGGCTCGGCATGTCGGCCCCCAATCGCCTCGGCAAAATGTAATGCTGTATCGGCCCCCCCGCCAGTGCGCCGCATTGCAATCAGGGGCCTTGCTCACGAAATAAGCGCGGAGAGAGGAGCGGCCATGCGAAAGCGGCCGATGCGTCATGGGCGCGGATGACAGCGTCAACGTCGAATTCTGGACGAAGCTCGAGGACGGGCGGGTCGAATGCCAGCTCTGTCCACGCTTCTGCCACATGCGTCCTGGCCAGCGGGGCTTATGCTTTGTAAGGCGGGCGCGCGAGGACGGCGAGGGCATGGAATTGACCGGCTACGGCCGGTCAACCGGCTTCTGCATCGATCCGATCGAGAAGAAGCCGCTCAATCACTTCCTCCCCGGCTCGTCGGTGCTCTCGTTCGGCACCGCCGGCTGCAACCTCGCCTGCTCCTTCTGCCAGAACTGGGATATCTCCAAGAGCCGTGAGGTCGCGCGGCTAAGCGCACATGCGATGCCCGAGACGGTCGCGCGCGCCGCCGAGCGCTTGGGCTGCGCCAGCGTCGCCTACACCTACAACGATCCCGTCATCTTCATGGAATACGCGCTCGACACCGCTGCCGCCTGTCGCGCGCGCGGTGTGAAGAACGTCGCCGTCACCGCGGGCTTCGTTTGCGATGAGCCGCGCAAGCGCTTGTTTGGGGCGATGGACGCCGCCAACGTCGATCTCAAGGCCTTCACCGAGCGTTTCTACGAGAAGCGTTGCGTCGGGTCCTTAAAGCCGGTGCAGGACACGCTGAAATATCTCGTCCACGAGACGAACGTGTGGACCGAGATCACGACGCTCCTGATCCCCGACGAGAATGATTCCGACGAGGAGATCGAGGCGCTGACGCAATGGGTCGCCCGCGAACTGAAGGCGGACGTTCCGCTGCACTTCACCGCCTTCCACCCCGACTACCATATGCTCGACAAGCTCCCGACGCCGTCCGCGACCTTGCAACGGGCGCGCGCGATCGCGATCAAGAACGGCCTGGCCCACGTCTATGTCGGCAACGTCCACGATCCTGCGCGTCAGGCGACGCTATGTCCAACCTGCGGCGCGCGCTGCATCGGCCGCGAGGGCTACCGGATCACCGAGTACAACCTCGACGCCAACGGGTCATGCAGGAGCTGCGGCGCGACAATGACGGGCGTCTTCGCCGACAAGCCGGGCCATTGGGGCGCGCGGCGGATGGCTGTCGAGATCGAGCGTTACGCGGCGTGAGGCGGTGGCGCCAGACGCGACAGGACGGCGGTGATAGATAGGCTGCGGCGGACAAGAGCCAACTTTCGCGAGGGAAATGAGCGATGGATGACCGCGAGGAGACGATCCGCAGGCGGGCCTATCAGCTTTGGGAGCAGGCGGGCTGCCCGGAGGGGCGCAGCGACGAATTCTGGCACGCCGCGCGGGCGGAAATCGAGGGCGAAGGCGACGACACGCCGTTCGATCCCTTCGAGCCGCCGATCGACGAGCCGCCGGAGGTCGCCTTCCAGCACGGCGTTCCGGTCGGCATGCCGGGCGAACGCATCGCCGAGCAGGGCGTTCTGGACGACCGCCTCATAGACCTGCTCCCGGGCCAACGCGCGACGCCCGACGATTAAGCGCTGGCCGCGTCCGATCAGCCGTTCTACCTTCGCGACGCCGACGTTGGAGCGTAGGCGCGCAGCGTGCCTCCGCCGACACCCCCAAAGCGAGGAGAAAACGCCATGCCGACGATCACCACCAGGGATGGAGTCGAGATCTTCTACAAGGATTGGGGCAAGGGCCAGCCCATCGTGTTCAGCCATGGTTGGCCGCTGTCCGCCGACGATTGGGACGCGCAGATGATGTTCTTCCTCAATCACGGCTATCGCGTCATCGCCCATGACCGCCGCGGCCACGGCCGATCCAGCCAGGTCGGCGACGGCCATGACATGGACCACTACGCCGACGATCTCGCGGCTTTGGTCACGCATCTCGATCTGCAAAACGCCATCCACGTCGGCCATTCCACGGGCGGCGGCGAGGTGGTGCACTATCTCGCGCGCCACGGTGAAAGCCGCGTGGCGAAAGCGGCGATCATTAGTGCGGTGCCGCCGCTGATGGTTAAAACAGCAGCGAATCCATTCGGCCTGCCAAAAGAGGTGTTCGACAATTTTCAGGCGCAGCTCGCTGCCAATCGCTCGCAATTCTATCGCGAAGTCGCGGCGGGTCCGTTCTATGGCTACAATCGGCCCGGCGCCAAAGCCTCCGAAGCGGTGATCGAGAACTGGTGGAGGCAGGGCATGATGGGCGGGGCCAAGGCACATTACGACGGCATCGTCGCCTTCTCGCAGACCGACTTCACCGAAGACCTTAAGAAGATCAATGTTCCGGTGCTGGTCATCCACAGCGAGGACGACCAAATCGTGCCTTATGTCGCCGCGGGGCCGCTGTCCGCGAAGTTGCTGAAGCACGGCGTTTTCAAATCTTACAAGGACTTTCCACACGGCATGCCAACGACGGAAGCGGCCACGGTCAACGCCGACCTCCTGGCCTTTATCGGCGGATGATTTGACCGGGACGCCGCCCGCCGAGCTTGAGCACGTCGGCGGCGATCCTACATGACCCAAGACAGGCGTTCCGCCGCGCTGCCCGCGACTTGCGTCGAGGCTGCGGGTTGTATGGGCGCTATTCGCGTTGGCCACACCGCAGCCAAAGTCGGGTGTTCGGTAGCCGGCGCTCGCATGAGCGAGTCCTCGGCGGATCGCGTACATTCGAGGAGACAGATGCTGCAATTCGGACAATGAGGATCGCCCAGATTGCCCCGCTAAGCGAGAGCGTTCCGCCAAAGCTCTATGGCGGGACCGAGCGGATCGTTTCGTACCTCACCGAGGAGCTGGTGCGGCAGGGGCACGACGTCGCGCTGTTTGCGAGTGGCGACTCCAGCACCGAGGCGGAGCTTATCGCCTGCGCCCCGAGGGCGTTGAGGTTGGCCAAGGTGCGCGAGCCGCTGCCTTACCAGGTCCTGCAGCTCGAGAAGATCCGCCAGCGCGCCGGTGATTTCGACATTTTGCACTTTCATACCGACCACCTGCATTTTCCCCTCGTCCGGCACTTGGGCCGGGCCGCCGTGACGACAATGCACGGTCGGCTCGACCTCCCCGATTACCGAGCGTTGTTCGCGGAATTCTCGGAGATGGCTTTGGTTTCGGTCTCCGACGATCAGCGGAAGCCTCTGCCGGCGCGATGGGTCGCGACGGTTCCTCACGGACTGCCTCCGAACCTCTATAGCTACTCGGACGGAGCGGGCGGGTACCTGGCGTTTCTCGGCCGCATCTGCCCGGAAAAGCGCCCGGACCGCGCCATCGAAATCGCCAGGCGCGCCGGCGTCGAGCTCAAAATCGCGGCTAAGATCGACAAAGTCGACCAAGCCTACTACGCGGAGGTGATCCGACCGCTTCTGCGCAATCCGCTGGTCGAGTACATCGGTGAAATCAACGAGAACCAGAAACAGGCATTCCTTGGCGACGCCATGGCGCTGCTCTTTCCGATTGATTGGCCCGAGCCTTTCGGTCTCGTCCAGATCGAGGCGATGGCCTGCGGCACGCCAGTGATCGCGTGGCGCAGCGGCTCGGTGCCTGAGGTGGTTCGGCACGGAGTGACCGGCTTCATCGTCGAGGGAATCGACGAAGCCGTCGCAGCGGTCGACAAGGTCCGTTCGCTCAGCCGAAAGGCGGTGCGTAGCGGTTTCGATGAACGGTTCTCCATCGAGCGCACGGCCCGCGATTACGTTCGGGTCTACGAGTCCCTTGCCGCCGAACCCATTCTTCTGCCCGGCGTCGCCGCGCGACCCGGCGCGGAGCCCCGGGCTCGCCCTCAGACGGCAAGGGCGCCATCGAGCCTGCGGCCGCCATGGCCCGGCGTCGCGTGAACCGAGACGCGGCCCTTAAGGACGGGCCGCGTCCTGCCGCGGGCTACTTGCCCATCATTGACTTGGCGTTGTCCGGCGTGATCGCAGTGGTCGCGACGGTCACGACCGTCGGCACGCTTTCGGCGCAGTCGAGCAGGATCGCCTTCGCCATGTCGATCGCCTCCGGGCCGCCGGTCGGATAGGTGAACGTCGCCGCCCACTCGCCCTCGGCGACCGCGCGGATGCCGCCGGCCGGACCCGGCAGGCCGTCGGTGCCGAGGATCTTGATGTCGCCGTCCTTCTTGCCTGCGCCCTTGGCGGCGAGGCGCGCGCCGGCCGCCATCATATCGTTGCTGGCGTAGACCGCCTTGATGTTCGGATGTGCCTGCAGCATCGCGGCGAACGCTGTCTGCGCCTTGTCCGGCAGCCAGTCGGCCGCCTGCTCGGCGACGACCTCGATCTTCGAGTTGGCCTTCACGCCGTCCTTGAAGCCGTTGAGCCGTTCGACCGCTGGCGTTGAACTCGGCAGGCCTTCGAGCACCGCGACTTCGCCGCCCTGGGGCAAGAGCTTGTCGGCGACGTATTTGCCAGCTTCTTGCGCGATCTTGAAATTGTCGCCGCCGATGAAGGCCGTGTAGTCCTTGCCCGGATCGCCGACCGTCTTGCGGTCGAGCTCGATGACCGGAATACCGGCCTTCATCGCGCGCGCGACAACCGGCGTCAGCGGCGAGGCCTCGAACGGCGAGATCAGGATGAGATCGACCTTCTGGGTGATGAAGTTGTCCATCTGCGAGGTCTGCGTGTTCACGTTGCCGGCGCCGTCGGCGATTTGCAGCGTGAATTGCGGGACCTTCGCGGCCGCTGCCGTCAGTTCGTCGTTGACGTGCTGGCGATAGGGCTCGGCGTTGTTGGCTTGCGAGAAGCCGATAACGTACTTGCCGTCCTTGCCGCAGTCCTTGACCAGGGGCGCGGCGTCGGCTGCGCCAGCGATCAGCGCCATGGCGCCGACCCCGAGCGCCAGGGCGGACGGTTTCCTCAAAAATACAAGACCCATGACTTTCTCCCTTGGGGTTGGTCTTTCCTTAACTTCAGCCGCATCGCCGGATTTCGCCGGTCCCTTGGCTTTATCTTGTGCGTCGCGCCCTTCATCGGCCCAATCCCTCGCGGCGACGGACGAGAGACTGAAGAACCGCGGCGAGCACGATGATCGCGCCGGTCGCGAGCAGCTGCAGCGCCGCATTGATGTTGTTGAGCTGAAGGATGTTGGCGAGCGCGCCGAGCATGACCGCGCCGGCGACGGTGCCGACCATCGAGCCAGCTCCACCGAACAGGCTCGTGCCGCCGATGACGACGGCGGCGATCGCCGTCAGTTCGTAACCGGTGCCGTCGTTGGCGCTGCCGAAATTGAACTGCCCGGCGTGGACGATCCCGGCGATCGCGGAGACAAGCCCGGTGATCGCATAGACCGAGACCTTGACCAAGGTCACGGGCACGCCCGAAAGCCGCGCCGCCCGCTCGTTGCCGCCGACGGCGAACACGTAGCGGCCGAAGCGGGTGAAGTTCAGGACGAAGGTCGCGATCGCCGCGACGACGACGAAGACGAGCGTCGCGACCGGCACGATGTTATTGAACAGCCGGTCGCCGAGGATGCTGAAAACGGGCGGCGCGAGTCCGGGGCCGTTCCCATAGGAAATGTTGATGTACTGATTGTTCGAGATGACGAGCGCGAGCCCGCGCGCGACCTGGAGGCCCGCGAGCGTGACGATGAACGGCTCGAGGCGAAAGCGGGTCGAAATGACCCCCTGACTCGCCCCGAACGCGGCGCCGCAGGCGATGACGCAGAGGACCGTCGGAATGAGTTCCCAGCCTGCGGTCGTCATGATGGTCGCGGTCAGAACGCTGGAGAGGCTCAAGAGCGCGCCGACCGAGAGATCGATGCCCGCGGTGATGATGACAAACGTCATGCCGACCGCGATGATGCCGGTCTCGGAGACGGCGCGGACGATGTTGGCCATATTGTCGGGCGCGAGAAAGAGGATGTGTCCATGCCGGCGCGGCGAGAAGATGACGCCGCCGATCGCGACCACCACAAGGCCGATCACGCTCTGAAAGCGGACGGCGATTGCGAAGAGGTCGATACACCGCCAGGCGGAGACCGGCGCGGCCGAAACGCCGCGAAGGGGAGCTGCTTCATTCATACGGGGGCGCCCTCGTTCGTCTCGGCGGCGGCCAGGACCTCATGCTCATCGGCGCCGCCGGGAAATTCCGCGACCGTGCGGCCCTTGCGTAGCACGATCACGCGGTCGCAGAGGCCGAGGAGCTCCGGCATCTCGCTCGACGCGATGAGGACGCCGATGCCCTTGCCGGCGAGCTCGCGAATCTGGGCGTAAATCTCCCCCTTCGCGCCGACGTCGACGCCGCGCGTCGGCTCATCGAGGAGCAGGAGACGCGGATCGCCGAGCACCTCCTTGGCAAGCACGACCTTCTGCTGATTGCCGCCGGAGAGCGCGCCAACGGGAACTTCCAGCAGCGGCGGGCGGACGTCGAACGAGCGGATCGCGCCGCGGGCGAGCGCGGCCTCGCGCGCCTGCGAGATCAGGAACATCGGCGACACTTTGCGCAAGACCGTCAGCACGAGATTGCGCCCGACGCTGTCGCGCAGCATGAGCCCGCTGCCGCGCCGATCGTCGGTCACGAGTCCGACGCCTTCGGCGCGCGCTTTATGGATCGAGGCGAGGCGCGCGGGTTCACCGTCGATCTCGACCACGCCCGACCATCTGCCGGGGCCGGCGGCGCCGTAGAGCGCTGATAAGAGCTCTGTGCGGCCCGCGCCCATGATGCCGGCGAGGCCGACGATCTCGCCCGCGCGCACTTCGAGCGAAATCTCCATCGGCGCCTGCCAGCCGGCGCGGGCGCGTTGCGGCGCAAAACGCGCCTTCTCGAGACGCAGAACCGGATTGCCGAATTCGCCGCTGCGGCGCGGATAAAGCTCCGTCAGCGGCCGGCCGACGAGCAGCCGCACGAGTTCCGACTGGGGCGCGTTTGCGGGCGCAACGCCCGCAACCTTTCCGTCGCGCAAGACGGTCACGCGATCGGCGACGCGCGGCACTTCCTCGAGCCTGTGCGAGATGTAGACGATGCCGACGCCGCGGCCCGCGATCTCGCGCATGACGGTGAAGAGCCGTTCGACCTCGGCCGCCGTCAGCGCCGCGGTCGGCTCGTCCATGACGAGGATGCGCGAAGCGTAGGTCAGCGCCTTGGCGATGGCGACGAGCTGCCTGCGTCCGACCGAGAGCTCGCCGACGGGCTGGTCGACGTCGATGTCGGTCCCGACCGCGTCGAGGCGCGCGCGCGCCTCGCGCCGCATCGTCGCGCGGTCGAGGACGCCTGCGCGCGTGAGCTCCCGGCCAAGGAAGAGATTGGCGGTGACGTCGAGGCCGGGGACGAGGTCGAGCTCCTGGAAGATCGTGGCGACCCCGGCCGCCTGCGCGGCTCTGGGGTCGGCGAAGCGCACAGACTGTCCGTCGATGCGCATCTCGCCGGCGTCGGGCTCGATCACGCCCGACAAGACGTTCATCAGCGTCGATTTGCCCGCGCCGTTCTCGCCGAGGAGCGCATGGATTTCGCCGGGCTTGAGGTCGAAGTCGACGCCCTGAAGCGCCTGTACGCCGCCGAAGCGCTTGGCGACGCCTTGCATCGCGAGCAGCACCGGCCCGCCCTTCGCGTGCGCGTTCATCGCGGCCTCGCGCAGGATAAACGCGAGGACGTCGCCGCGGGCGCGCCAGCGGCGTATGCCCGCGCCCCGCACGAAACGCTTATCCTCCGCTCAGCGTCCGCAGTCGCGGCCACGTCGCCTCCGAGTTCAACCCGTTCTGCCTTGCGGCGCGCCCCGGCCCTGACATGTCAGCCTAGCACTCCGGAGCGCTCGCGCAACCTGTTCGGTCTCGCGGCGCATCGCAACCGCGCCCGCCCGGGTTTGCGTCGCCGCCCGCCGCGCGCTAGCTTTTTTCTTGAGGAGCGCGATTGTTCGGTTCAGCCGACGGGGCGCCTCGAAACCGGGAGGAAGGTTATGCTCGATGTGACCGCGGAAGGCCGAGTGAGCCACGTCCTGACGAATTTGGGGGACGCGCTCGCGAAAGGCGACGTCGAGGGCGCCGTCGCGCTGTTTCAGGACGACTGCTACTGGCGCGATCTCATCGCCTTCACCTGGAACATCAAGACGGCGGAGGGCAAGGATGCGATCCGCGCCATGCTGAAAGCGCAGCTTTCCTCGGTGAAGCCCTCGGCGTGGACGGTCGATTCTTCGGCGGGCGTGACGGATGAGGGCGGCGTCACGACCGGCTGGTTCACCTTCGAGACTGACGCCTTCCGCGGCTATGGCCTCGTCCGGCTCATGGACGGAAAGATCTGGACGCTGCTCACGACCGCAGTGGAGCTCAAGGGCCACGAGGAACCGCTCGGCTTCCACCGGCCGCTCGGCGCCAAGCACGGCGCAGCCAAGCATCGGCCGACCTGGAAGGAGGATCGCGAGGAGGAAGCGCGCACGCTCGGCCATACGAAGCAGCCCTATGTGGTGATCGTCGGCGGCGGACAGGGCGCGATCGGGCTCGGCGCGCGGCTCCGGATGCTCAGCGTCCCGACCATCATCGTCGAAAAGAATGCACGGCCCGGCGACAGCTGGCGCAACCGCTACAAATCGCTCTGCCTGCATGATCCGGTCTGGTACGACCATATGCCCTACCTGCCGTTCCCGCCGAACTGGCCGGTGTTCTCGCCCAAGGACAAGATCGGCGACTGGCTCGAGATGTATACGAAGATCATGGAGCTCAACTATTGGGGCTCCACGGTCTGCAAGAGGGCGACGTTCGACGAGGGGAAGAAAGAGTGGACCGTCGTCGTCGAGCGCGACGGCAAGGAGATGTCGCTCAAGCCCAAGCATCTCGTGCTCGCGACCGGCATGTCGGCCAAGCCGAACCTGCCGAAGTTTCCCGGCATGGAGCGCTTCAAGGGTGACCAGCACCATTCCTCGAAGCATCCGGGTCCCGACGCCTATGCGGGAAAGAAGGCGGTCATCGTCGGCTCGAACAACTCCGCGCACGACATTGCCGCGGCGCTTTGGGAGAACGACGCCGACGTGACGATGGTGCAGCGGTCATCGACGCACATTGTGCGGTCGGACACGCTCATGGACATTGGCCTTAGCGCGCTCTACTCGGAGAAGGCGGTGAAGTCCGGCATCGACCACCACCGGGCCGATCTCATCTTCGCGTCGATCCCCTATCGGATCATGCACGTGTTCCAGATCCCGCTCTATCAGCAAATGAAGGAGCGCGACGCCGACTTCTATGCGGGGCTGGAAAAGGCGGGCTTCTGGCACGACTGGGGCCCCGACGGGTCCGGCCTTTTCATGAAGTACCTGCGCCGCGGTTCGGGCTACTACATCGATGTCGGCGCGAGCCAGCTCGTCATCGACGGCAAGATCAAGCTGAAGCGCGGCCAAGTCGCCGAGATCACCGAGACCGGCGTCAAGCTCGACGACGGGACGGAGCTGCCGGCCGACGTCATCGTCTACGCGACCGGCTACGGCTCGATGAACGGCTTTGCGGCCGACCTCATCAGTGAGGGCGTCGCCGACAAGGTCGGCAAGGTCTGGGGGCTCGGCTCCGACACGGAGAAGGACCCCGGCCCGTGGGAAGGCGAGCAGCGCAACATGTGGAAGCCGACCCAGCAGGAGGCGCTATGGTTCCACGGCGGCAACCTGCACCAGTCGCGCCACTACTCGCAGTTCCTGGCGCTGCAGCTCAAGGCGCGCCTCGAGGGCGTGCCGACGCCAGTCTACGGGCTGCAGGAGACGCACCACAAGAGCTGAAGGCCGGTTCCATGTTGTTATTCGCGACGGCCCGCGCGCGCGACCGGGCGGCGGGCTGCGCCACTAATAACGCATAAGATGTGTTGACAAACTGGCCCGGAGGACGCGATTACTGTTCGCCGTAGCGATTCTCGACCGAGGCCGCGAGCTGAGTCTCGATGGCGCCGTTGATGTAGTCGATGACAAGGCTTTCCGTCAGTTCGAGTTTCAGCTTTTGCGGCGGGAGCGCCGGCGCGCGCCAGCGCCTCGCGCACCCGGTCGACGAAATCAGCCTGCCGGAACTGGCTGGCGCTGACGTTGATGGCGAGGCGCAACTCGCGGGTGCGCGGGTCGCCCGCCCAGTCCTTGAGCCGCGAACAGGCCGCTTCCGGCACCCACTGGTCGATCGGCAGGATCAGCCCGGTTTCCTCAGCCAGAGGGATGAACTCGCCCGGCGAAACCAGGCCGCGCTCTGGGCAGCGCCAACGCAGCAGCGCCTCGGCGCCGACGACGCCGTCGACCTGCGGCTGATAGTGCAGGACGAACTGGCGATCGTGAATGGCGAGCCGCAGAGCGGACTCCAGATCCGTCCGGGCGGCGAGCGCGCATTGCATCTCGGGGTCGAAGAAGCGCAGCATGTTGCGCCCCGCCGATTTCGCCTGATACATCGCAATGTCGGACTGCTTGAGCAGTTCGTCGAGCGAAATCGACGGCGTCGATGAACAGCGTGACGCCGATGCTCGGAGTGCTGTGATGCAGGCGCTCAGCGACGGGGTAGGGCTCATTGAGCGCGGCCAGAATCCTCTCGCCGATCTCCTTCCGCCTGCACGGCGGCCTCCACGATGCACTCGCTCAATTCTTCGAGGAGCACGACGAACTCATCGCCGCCGAGGCGTGCGGCGGTGTCGCCGTTGCGCACGCAGCTGGCGATCCGTCGCGAGACCTCGATCAGCAATTGGTCGCCGACGTCGCGGCCAGCGGTCTCGTTGAGGATCTTGAAGTTGTCGAGACCGATAAACAAAAGCGCCCCCTTTCGCCCGCTGCGCACGCACCCGGCGAGCGCCTGCTGCAGACGGTCGCGGAAGAGGCGACGGTTGGGCAGCTGGGTCAGAGTGTCGTAATAGGCGAGGTGCTCGATCTGCTTTTCCGCCGCCTTGCGCTCGGTGATGTCGATCAGCGTAGCGACGTAGTGGGTGATCTCGCCGCTGTCGCGCTTGACCGCCGCCGCGGTCAACCACGAAGGAAAGATCTCTCCGCATTTGCGCCGGTTCAGGATCTCGCCCTGCCAGTTTCCCTCGTGCGCGAGGCGATCCCAGATTGCCTGGTAAAAGGTGGGGTCATGCGCGCCCGATCGCAGCTCGCCTGGCGCCTTCCCCACCATGTCTTCGGTGGTGTAGCCGGTGATTTTGGTGAAAGCGCGGTTGACCCGCAGAATTCTCCGTCGGCGCCGACGATCACGATGCCTTCGTGCACCTCGAAGGCGGCGGCGATACGCAGTTGCTCTTCCGCCTTGGCGCGTTCGGTGATGTCGCGGGCGATGCCGAGAATGCCGATCGGTTTCCCCGCTTGATCGCGCATCAGCGTCTTGATGGTCTCGAAAAGGCCGTGGTATCCGCCCACAGCGAAGGTCAGCCATCGCTCGCCAGTAATGGCGCGCGCCAGCTCCGGGTGAGCAACTGCCCGTTCAGCCGGCGCCCGTACACACCTTCGAGTTCAACACGACGTTCGTCGTCGAGTGGAGGACGGACCGCTTTCTCGTCGGGGTAGCGGACGTTTACCGCTCTCGTGAGGCGCGGATCTACGAAGTGGACATGCGCGGCTGGTCGGCGGCCGTCGGATCGAGCCGCGCCTGGTCCTCGAGTTGCCCGAGCCGAAGGTGGGCCTCAATGGCGGATGCCTGCTGGCGCCCGACGTTCTTCTTGCCGCCGGCGCGGGGCGGACCTGATCTGGCGTGTCGACCTTGCGCAGGACGGGACCGCGGACGCCCGTATATGGCTCCAGCACGACACCATGAAAAACCGGCCGGGCGAAAAGAAGCCCGAGCAGCCCGGAACCAACGGCGTCCGCTACGCGGCGAAGTCGGGATATGTCTACTATACCACGACCTCCCAGCAGCTCATGCTGGGCGTTCGCGTCGATCCGCGGACCTTGGATCCAGCCGACCTGCCGGAATTCATCGCCGGGGGCAGGGAATGGGACGACTTCATCATCGATGAAAACGCCGGGGTCGCCTATGTGACCACGCATCGCGAGAACACGATCGACCTTGTGAGGCTCGCGCCGGACGGCAATCGCGCGGGGAGAACGGTGATCGTCGGCGAGCTGTTCACCGAAACGCTGGTCGGCCCCTCGAGCGGTGCCTGGCGACGCGGCCCGGACGGTTACGGCTGAACCGCCTACTTCACCACCGACGGGGGAACGGCGCAGTCGCCCGACGGCGTTTTCAGAACCGCCAAGGTTCTGCGTGTCGTTTTCCCGAGGCTCACATGAGCTCGCCGTCGCGTCATCTAACTTCGGGCGCGTCCCACGGGCCGCTGGATTGCTTCGTCGCTCACGCTCCTCGCAATGACGGCGTTGGTTCAACACGAGTTCATCATGCTCTAAACTCGCGTCCCCTCCCCTTCCGACGCCCGTGCGAGCGCGGCGGCGGCCGCGCGTTCGAGATGGGCGCGCATATGTGCGGCTGCTGCTTCTGGGTCGCGCGCGAGGACCGCTTTGGCGATCGCGCGGTGCTCGCGGACTGACTCCCTCAGCATCTCGGGCGTCAGGATGTCGCCGACCTGCGCCATGTTGAGCGGGAGATGCAGGCGCGTCGCCAGTTCGCGCAGGTGGAGGTTGCCCGACAGCGTCATCAGCGCGTCGTGGAAGGCCGCGTTCTCGGCGAGGTAGCGCGGCGCCCGGAGCGGCGCATCGCTCAGGATCGGGCGGATCGCATCAGTGAAGCGGACGCGCGCCTCATCGTCCTCGCGGCTCGCGGCGAGACGCGCGGCGAGCGCCTCCATCTCGATGCGGATCTGGAAAAGCTCGCGGATCGCGCGCACTGAGAGGCGCCGGACCAGCGCGCCGCGATTGGGCCAATGCTCGATCAGCCCCTCGGGGGCGAGGCGCCTGAGAGCCTCGCGCACCGGGCCGCGGCTGACGCCGAAGCGGGCGGTGAGGTCGCACTCGATGAGCCGCGCGCCGGGCGCAAGCCGCCCGGCCAGAATGTCCTCGCGCAGCCGCTCGACGATGAAGGCGACGGTCGCGCCATGCGCGGGCTCGGACGCGGCGGCGCCCCCGACGCATCCTCGATCGAGCTGTCGATCGTCGCGTTTGCCAATCCCGCAACCCTGCCCGGCAATTCTTCCCGCCTGCGTTTGACAGGCGCTGTCCCTATGATATTGTCCTACAATCGGCCTGTCCAGAAGCGAATGCGCAAAACGCCAATGAGAACCAATGGGGACGGGCGGCGGCGGAGAGCCCATGCTGATCGGCAAGCCGGGGGCGGCGCGGACCGCGATCGCCGAGGCGTTGAGCGACAAGGTGATTGTGCGCGGGCGCGATCTCGCCAACGACCTCATGGGTTCAGCGACCTTCACCGAATTCTTCTTCCTGGCCGCAACCGGCCGAGCCCCGACCGAGAACCAGCGATTTTTCCTCGATCTCAGCCTCGTCGCGATCGCCGAACATGGGCTGACCCCCTCGGCGCAAGCGGCGCGCATGACGCTCGCCGCCGATCCCGCCGCGCTGCAAGGCGCGGTCGCGGCGGGCGTGCTCGGCTGCGGCACGGTGATCCTCGGTGCGGCCGACCAATGCCGCGCACTGATCGACGACGTCATCGCGCGCATTCCCGTCGCGGGCTCGCTGCAAAAGGCGGCGCTCGCCGTCGCGCGCGAGCATCGTGAGGCGAGACGGCCGATCGCCGGATACGGCCATCCGCTGCACAAGCCCGTCGACCCGCGCGCCGCGCGGATGATCGCGCTCGCGCGCGAGCGTGGGCTCGCCGGGCGCGCAGTCGAGACGGCGGTCGCACTGACGAAAGCGGTCGGCGAGACCTGGGGCAAGACGCTGCCGATGAACGTCTCGATGGCGATCGCCGCGACCTTGCGCGACGCGGACGTGCCGCCCGCGCTCATTCGCGCCGTTCCGATCCTCGCGCGGACGGCGGGCCTCATCGCCCATCTCATCGAAGAGCAGGAGGCGCCGATCGGCTTCTATCTCGCCTCGAAGGCGGAGGAGGCGATCGACCACCGCGCCGCGGACGGGGAGCGCGCCTGATGCCGATGGTCGAGCCGCGCGTCGAGAGCGACCCATGGGTCGCGCAGGCGGTCCACGACGAGGCGCTCTATCGCGCGCAGATCGCCTACCTCTACAACTGTTCGCGCTTCTATCGCGGCAAGCTCGAGCGCGCCGGCTTCGCCACGCACGGGGCGGTCGGGGGCTTGAGCGCGATCGCCGCGCTGCCGCTCACCGAAAAGGACGAACTGCGCGCCTCGCGCACGCCCGACAATCCGATCGGTGCGCATCTGACCGCGGCGCCTGACGAGATCGCGCGCATCTATTCGACCAGCGGCACGACCGGAACGCCGAGCTTCATACCGCTGACCGCGTCCGACCTCGACGTCTGGGTGCGCACGTCCGCGCGCTCCTACGCCGCCTCGGGGGTCACGCGCGGCGAACGCATCGTCTCGACCTACAACGCCGGGCCGTTCGTCGCGGGCGCGGCGCTCGCCGCCTTCGACCGGCTCGGCCTCTGCCACATCCCTGTCGGGACGGGAAACACCGAGCGGCTCATGGCCGCCGTCGAACTCCTGAAGCCGACCGTCGCCGTCATGTCGCCGTCCTACGCGCTGCATCTCGCCGAATGGGCGCGCGAGCGCGGCAAGGACCTCATGCAGTCGAGCGTGAAACGCGTCATGGTCGCGGGCGAGCCCGGCGGCGGCGAGGCCGCGATGCGCGCGAAGCTGGAGGCGGCCTGGGGCGCGAGCGTGACCGAGGCCATGGGCATCGGCGACATTTCCGTCTCGCTCTGGGGCGAGTGCGAGGAAAAGGCCGGCATGCATTTCAGCGGACGAGGCTTTGTGCATTTCGAGCTGATCGACCCGGAGACCGGCGCCGAGACGCCGATCGCCGACGGCGCCGAGGGCGAGCTCGTCTTGACCCACCTCGTCAACCGCTCGGCGCCGCTCCTGCGTTTTCGCACGCGCGATCACGTGCGCATGAACCTCCGCGCTTGCGCCTGCGGACGCACGAGCCCACGCGCGCGCTGCATCGGCCGCACCGACGACATGCTGATCGTGCGCGGGGTGAACGTCTTTCCTTCCGCCGTGCGCGAGGTCGTGCACGAATTCGCGCCCGAGATCACCGGGGTCATCATGATCCGTCCGCGCGAAAAGGGCGTGCGGCAGGAGCCGCCGCTGCCGGTCAGCATCGAAGTCACGGGGCGCGCAGACGTCGAGGGTCTTGCCGAGCGCATCCGCGCCCGCCTGCGCGAAAAGCTTCTCGTGACGACGGAGATCGAGATTGTCGCGGCAGGCGCCTTGCCGCGCAGCGAGTACAAGTCCAAGCTTATAGAAAAAGCCTGAGGAGACGCACATGCAAAAGCTTCAGACGCAGGGACTGCATCACGTCACGCTGGTCGGCGCCGATCGCCAGACCTCGATCGACTTCTGGGAGGGCGTGCTCGGCATGCCCTTCATCTTCGAACAGCCCAATCTCGACAATGCGGCCGAGAGCCATCTCTATTTCGATCCGGGCGATGGGCGGCTCATCACCGTGTTCAGCAACGAGGACCGCAAACCGCTTCACCGCCGCACGCCGACGGAGTCCGGCTGCGTGCACCACATGGCCTTCAACGTCTCGCGCGCCGTCTTCATGCAAGCGGTCGAGCGCTTGGGCGCGCGCGGCATCGCCAACACCGGCGTGCGCGACCGGATGATGTTCGACGCGATCTACTTTCAGGACCCGCTCGGCCTGCTGATCGAGCTTTCGTGCTGGAAGTTCGATGCGCCCGAAGGCTTCACCCGCGCCGACGTCCTGTTCGCCGCGCACAATCTGCGCGTCGCGCGCGGCGACCGGGCGATCATGGAAGTTCACATCGCCGACGCGATCGAGAAGTCTTGTCAAGTCGTCGACCAAGAGCCTGTCCGCGGACAGGTCGCCCAAGGACCCATACCGGCTGAGCGAGCCTGCGCTCGCGCATTCGGAAAGCAAATAGGAGGAAGCCCCATGTCTGCGATCAAGCTTCATGTCATCAAGCCGAGCGTGAACAATATGACGGCGCGCGTGTTCGTCCGCGCGGCCAAACTCGACTTCACCGAGGACGACGTCTACGGCAAGACCCGCTCGGAGGAATTCTCGGCCAAGAACCCGTCGCATCTGACGCCAATGATGGAGGCGCCGGGCCTGCCGAAGGGCGTCGTGTGGGAGAGCTGCGCGATCATGCAGTATCTCTGCAACAAGCATCACCTCGACAAGTTCTATCCGACCGAGCCCGAGCCTCGCGCGATGGTGGACAGCGCGATGTTCTATATCGTGGGCACGCTCTATCCCTACATTACGCGCGCGACCTATCCGGCGCTCAGCTTTCCCCAATATCCGGGGGAAGTCGGCGCGAGCGACGCGGACGCCGCGGCCAAGGACAAGGCGCAGAAGGCGGCGACCGCCGCGGTCGGCGAGACGCTCGAAGTGTTCAAGAAGTTCTATCTCGACGGCAAGACTTTCATCGGCGGCGACCACGTCTCGATTGCGGACATCCGCCTTGCGTGCAGCCTCGAATTCATGAACGCGATCGACTACCCCTTCCCCGACTGGGCGAAGACCTACATGTCCACGGTCGAAACCGCGCTCGGCGACGCTTATGCGGAGCCGGCGGGCGACGTCGAAGGGTATATCGCCTTTGTGAAGGGGCAGAAGAAGTAGTACGCTCCCTGACCTCGACCCCCCGGCCGGTTCCCTGATCGCATCCTTCGAGACGCGATGCTTTGCATCGCTCCTCAGGACGAGGTCAGTATGCGCGATTGCAGTAGAAATCCTCACCCTGAGGAGCGCCGCGCAAGCGGCGCGTCTCGAAGGACGAGGATTTCGGTCCAAGCGATGTTGCGCGGCGATCGACCGGAAGTCTACCGTAGGAGCCCACCCGATTCGCACGATCGCCCTGGAGGAACACTTCGCCACGCCCGCCTTCATGAACGGGCCCGAACGCAAGCTGAAGGAACGTGCGGAACAGTCGGGCGGCTGGTTCGCGGCGCTTGTCGGTCAGCTCCTCGACGTCGGCGACGGGCGGGTGGCGGCGATGGACGCGGCGGGGGTCGACATGCAGGCCTTGTCGCTGACGGCGCCCGGCGTCGAACAGCTCGAAGGCGAGGAGGCGAAGCAGTTCGCTCAAGACACGAATGCGGCGGTCGCGGATGCCGCCCGCCGCCATCCGACACGGCTTTTCGGGCTCGCATCGCTGCCGATCGGCGATCCTCCAGCGGCCATCGCGGAACTCGAGCGCGCCGCGAGCGATCGCGGCTTCAAGGGAATTGTCATCAACGGCCATCATCGCGGGCGCTATCTCGACGACCGGTTCTTCTGGCCAATTCTCGCGCGCGCGGAGGCGCTCGGGTTTCCGATCTATCTGCATCCGACGCAGTCGCCGCAGCCGGTGATCGACGCGTGGTACGGCGGTCTTTCGCCGATGGTCGGCGAGATGATGGCGGGCGCGGGATGGGGCTGGCATATCGAGACGGCGCTGCACGTCTTGCGCATGGTGCTCGGCGGCGTGTTCGACGCGCATCCGAACTTGCAGATCGTCATCGGACACATGGGCGAGTCGCTGCCCTTCATGATCCAGCGTGTCGACGCGATGCCGCAGTCAATGACGAAGCTTGAGAAACCGGTCAGCGCCTACTTGCGGGAGAACGTTCATTACACCTTCTCCGGCTTCAACTTCCTGCCGACCTTCCTCGATCTCCTGCTCGAAGTCGGCGTCGACCGCATCATGTTCTCGACCGACCACCCGTACCGCCCGATGCCCGAGGGCCGCGCCTTCCTTGACCGGCTCCCCGTGAGCGCCGCTGATCGGGAACGCATCGCGCATACCAATGCGGAGCGCCTGTTCGGCGTGTGAGGTCAGCCGGGCGGCATGACCAGGCGGCGCATCAGTTCGTCGAAATGGGCTGGATTCGCGAGATTCGTGTCGAAACTGGCCGACGCGGGCGCATGCTTCGGGCTTTCCCAGTATTGCCAGGCGAGGATCGGGCAGTGGAGGCCTTCCTCGCCCGGCGCCGTGAGCTTGTCGCTCCAAGGCTTCGGCACGGGAGTCGGGTGATAATAGCGCGCGATCCAGAGACCGTCGCAGGGAGCGCCGTCATCCATCGCCTGCTTCAAAGCCGTCCAGGTCGCGCGATCGCCCTGGCTGCCGTAAACGGCCGGATGAAGCCGCACCCTGCCGCGTGACGCCTTGTCGGCCTCCGCAACGAGGGTCGATGACCAGGCGCCATAGTAATCCGCGGCCAGCGGCGCGCGCTGCTCCACGTCGAGGAACACGATGACGTCGGGGTCGGCGCCGGACAAATACTGGGGCGGAAACGCCTCGAAGATCGCGGCGACGTTGCGTGTGGCGTCGGTCTTCGCCTTGCTCGCGCTGCCCACATGATTCGTCTGGCGGGCGATCGGCAGCACGCGAATCTTGTTCTCCCGAAGCAACGCGTTCTCCGCCGGCGCGTAGTGCGAGTCCTTCTTGCCGAGCGAATTGATTTGGCCGGGAGCATAGAAGTAGCGAGCCCAGAACTGCGGCGCCTGTCCGAGGTAGGTGCTCGACTTTGCGTTCGCCAGCATGGCCGCGCTGCTCGTCGCGAGGCTGTCGACGCCGAGGACCATTGACGTCGGCGGCGCGCCCTGAGCGATCGAGGCGGTTGGAGATGCGCCCTTCGGGACGCCGGATGACTGGACCACATGCGTGGTCGTTATCACGAGGCCAGCCGGCGCGTCGGGGATGTCGGGGATATCGGGGATATCGGGAATGTCAGGAATGTCCGGGATGTCGGGGATATCCTGATTGTCTTGTATGTTGGCTATGCTGGGAATGTCGCGCGGGCCATTCATCCGAACGCCTCCACCGAACGCTTCGTCAAACGCCTCTCAAGCGGCGCTCATGGGTTCGCGGCGCCCGGAGGAGGTTTGACGCCTTCAATCTTATACTGAAACCCTTGCGCCAAATGGGCCGCGGCGGTCCCGGTCGCAAAGAACTTTCCCAATCCGACCGAAACGGAGGTCCCCGTCGCCGTGCTGGTGTCGAACTGTCCGAACACTGAGAACGCGTCCTTGTATTGCCCTTTCTGAACCGATCCGATCTGCTCGCCGTTCGCGCCCTGAACAGGGACGAGGGCCACATCCACGTCCCGATATCCGAGCGTCAATTCGGGCGTCGCCTGGGCGCCGGTCGCGTTGGCGGTTATGCCCAGAGTCTGCGTCTGAAGAAAGACAAGAGGAACTCCGGCGTTGGGGTTTGCATTGCATGCGCAGAGCGCGAGCGTCGCGCAAAGCAGTGCGAAGAGCTGACGATTTTTTGTCACCGCGTTTCCCCTGAGATAGCTGAATCGGAGCAAACCCCGCTTTTTGCGTTCGTGAGTTCCGCGAAATTTCTCAACTGCTCCTCGGTATTTCCGACAAGGACGACGCGGCAGGAGGGATCGAGCGCGATGATCGACTTATTGAACCATCCGAGCGTGGCCGTCCCGCTCGACATTTCAAGCCCGAGGCCGGTTGCGCGTACGACGCTGCTCTGATTGGCCGCGGGGGAGGGAACGACGACCGGCGCGGCAAAAACGATCGAACGCTGCCTCGTCCCATCGGGCCGCGCCTCCTCGACGATTGCGCATCCCGACAGCTGAAGAGCGAGGAGAAGCCCGACGCTCGCGATGAATCGCGGGCGCCGCCCGATGTCAGATTGCGTCGTCCCCGAATCAAAGCGAACTTCCGAAATCGACCCCAAAAGCAACAGCCTTCATTGCAACTATTGCTCTACGCGCAAGGAAGAGCGAGCAAAGTCCAACGCAGTCCGCCCCCTCACCCAGAGTATCTCAAAATCAGGTTGACGAGAGGCTACGTGTCGCGTCCAGTTTTTCGCAATCTAGTGGTTATGTTGTCCACAGACAAATTCGGCCGCAGCCGCGCAACCTTGCGGCATGGGACAGCCTCGGGTTTCCTCTTCAGGCCCTGATGAGCGCCGCAAGCGCCGCATAGATCGCCAGCCCCATGCTGGCGACGACGTCCCAGCTGGCGAGCGACAGGCCGAGGATGCGCAGCTGCACCTCGTCGCAATTGACGACGCGAACGGCGTTGAGCTGATTCATGAGATCGTTGACGCTGACCGGCCCGCTGAGCGAGCCGGTGCAGGCGGTCGGTCCGGGCCACCAGTGTTGCTCGACGCCGACGTGGTAGAAAGCGAGGCCTGCATTGGCGAGAAAGACGAGCGCGACGAGGTTGAACAGCGCCCGCGCGACTCCCTTCGCTCCGCGATTCGCGAAATAGGCGGTCAGCGCGGCGAGCGGCGCGCCGGCGTACAAGGCGTAGCGCTCCGTGAGGCACAGCTCGCAGGGCGCATAGCCGAGCCCCTGAAGGATCCACACGGCCGCCAGGATCAAGAGCGCCGCGATCATGAGCAAGAGCGCGCGGCCGGCCTGCGAGGCCGGGAGAAAGGCTGCGACGAGGCCCATCAGAACACCTTCGCCGCGATGATGAAGCCGGCGACGACGAGGGCGGCAAAGCCCCCGAGCACCGCCGCGAAATTGCGCTCCAGCGCGACGCGCAGCGGCTCGCCGAACAGTTTGAGCGCGCCGGCCACGAGAAAGAAGCGCGCGCCGCGCGTCACGACGGAGAGCGCCACGAACAGCGGAAAATTGTAGCCGAGCAGGCCGCTCGTGATCGTGACCAATTTATAGGGAATCGGCGTCACGCCCTTGACGAGAATGACGAGCCAGCCCCACTCGGCGTAAGTGCGCCTGAGCGCCTCCATCTTCGTCCCGTAGCCGTAAACGCTGATCAGCCACTGCCCGACCGTGTCGTAGAGCAAGGCGCCGATCGCGTAGCCGAGCATGCCGCCGATCACGGACGCGACCGTCGCAATGAGCGCGAAACGCCACGCCCGGCGCGGATGGGCGAGCGCCATCGGCGCAAGCAGGACGTCCGGCGGCACCGGAAAGAACGAACTCTCGGCAAACGCGATCGCCGCCAGCGCGGCCTCCGCGCGCGGACCTTGCGCGAGCGCCTTCACGCGGGCGTAAAGCGAGTCGAACATGGAATATCCCTTCCAGTCGCGGGATGTTTACGCGTTCGGGCGGCGCGCGTCCAATGCGGCGCGTTCGCCCAGGCGCCCAACGTTGACCCTGCGGCGTCCCACGTTCTATATGCGGCTCATCCCGCTTGCGAGACGCGGGCCCCTATGGCGGAACTGGTAGACGCGTCCGACTCAAAATCGGATTCCCCAAAGGAGTGCTGGTTCGATTCCGGCTAGGGGCACCACCAACTTGAAAATAAACGAACTCAATCAAGCGTTTTTGTGTGATAGCTAAACGTCAGTTCCAGACGATGTCCACACTTCGCCGGTGATTGGGCGATCATCGACGCGACGGGCGTCGCCATGCCTCGAGCCCGCAACCCGAGCGCCTTGCTCCTCCGATCGGCGGCCGCTTCATGACGACAAAGCCGACAGGAAAGGCACAATGACTTTGCTGAAACCTAACGCCATTGTATCGGTCTTGGCGCAATGAAAAGAGCGAAGTCGTCGCTCGACTGATCCATAGGGTGTGGCCGCGACCGCGTCAGAGAACGGGCTGCGGCGTCTTGGGTGTCTAATACGATCTCGATGGGGTGCTCCGGCGTTCCCGCCTTTCCGATGGTATGAGGGTTTATCGGGGCCGGAACACACCGCCGGTGACGTGCGTCTTCCCCGATCGGGAACATTGATCCATGATCAAAAGCTTCGTTGCTGCGGTCGCTCTGACGATCGGTTTCGCGGGCTGCGCCGTCGCTCGGGAGGCGGCGCATCGTCACAACCATTATCACCGCCACCACGTGCTTCAGCCGAGGGCATATCCTGACCTTCAGCCGGGACCAGCTCCTGACGCATCCAATCCCTCGATCTATTGGTCCCCCGCCGGGGGCAATCCCATCCATTATGCACAGACAACCGGCTTCTACGCCGGTCGCTAAACAAACAAAGTCACCGACGCGGCCTCTCCTCCGCGCGGGCGGTCGCCTTCCGGGCCGGACTGAACAGCAAGCGCCGCCTCGCTCCGCCATTCTGTTGATTGACAGCACATTGTCGGGGTTGCATCGTCGACCCATTCACTTGCCGGCAACAGGCAGGAGCGCGAATCCCTGTGCGGTCGCCGCACCATTCAGGCGCAGGGCGAACACATTGATCGGCCGTTTGGGAAATCCAGGGAAAGCCTTCCGGCGTTCTCTCGCTCCTTCTCGTCCGTCTTGTTCGCTGAGCCGAGGCAAGGGCCGAGAGAGAAATGCTAACGAGAGTCGTTGACGCTATCGAAGAGACGAACTCAAAAGCGCTGCCGACCGTCACCGGCTTCGCATTTGACTGCGCGCTTGCCGCGCTGCGCAGACGCAATCTGGACCCGGGGCCTTTGTTGCACCGTGTCGGACTCTCCGACGCGGACTTTGGCGGTCGGCCGCGTCGCGTGGCTGCGTCGAGCCAGGGCGAATTTCTCGAAGCCGCCGCGGAAGCGGTGGGAGACACCGCTTTCGGACTTCATCTTGCCGAGCAGTCGAACCCGCGCGAGGTCGGGCTACTATTCTACGTCGCGACCGCGGCGCACAATTTAGGCGAGGCCTTGGGGCTCTTTGCGCGCTACTTCCGCATCGTCAACGAGAGCGTGCGCTTCACTTTGGTGCCGGACACCGACGGCCTCATCGTCAGCTTCAACCTGATCGGCGTTTCCCAGAATCGCGTGAAGCAGAACACCGAGTTCTGGCTCGCCTTGATCATGAAGGCCGCGCGTGACGTCACCGGTTGCGCGGTGCGGCCAACAAGGGTCGTCTGCCCGCACATGCGCAACCAGGACCTGCAAGAGTTCGAGCGATTTTTTGGCTGCGCCGTCGAATTCGGCGCTTCGTCCGGTCAGTTGGCGTTCTCCAGCGCGACGCTCGCCCTTCCGCTCATGACGGAAGACGCGCACTTGCTCGATGTGTTGCGGCCTTTCTGCGAGGAAGCGGAGAAGGCCCGCAACACGCTCGCGGCGTCGTTCCGGGCTGTGGTCGAGAACGAGGTCGAGCGGCTGCTGCCGCATGCTCAGGCCGACGCGAAGACGGTCGCCAACTCGCTGGGCCTCAGCGTCGCAACATTGTCGCGTCGCTTGTCCAGAGAGGAGACAACCTTCGTCGAGGTCGTCGACCAGTTGCGCCGCAGCCTTGCGCTCCAGTATCTCAAGGAGCCGGGCTTCACCTTGGCGCAAATCGCCTGGCTTCTGGGTTACGAGCGGCCGACCTCGTTCAAACATGCGTTCAAACGTTGGACCGGACGACCGCCGTCCGCGATGCGCGGCGAGAACACGCCGCCCACGCCGAAATAGTCCAGCAGGCGTCCTCCTGATCCGGCAAACGGGCTCCGACGAACCCGATCGGGAGGGCGCCGACACGCCGATCCGATCCATCCTGGCCCGCTGCTGGCTTCCTAATCGCGAAGGCAGCCGGCGTTCGTAAAGCCTAACGAGGCCCTGTAAAGCTTAATCAGGGAATTACGTTTGTTGGCGTAGAGTTTAGGCTTAGGGTGCTTTGGCGGCTACGCTGCGGGAGCAGTTCGATGGAGGACTTCGCGCAATTCTACTTGGCAGGGCTCGCAGACCTGCTCGACGCACTTGTCCACATGGCGTTCTGGAAGCTGGCGGCGGGACTTGTCCTCTTCACGATTTGGGCGCTCGTCCTGTCCGCGCTGCCCGACGAATACAGAGGAAGCGTGCGCGCCGTCGCCCTCGCCGCGCTCGGACTGACCGCGCTCGCGGCGATGCTTGCGCCGCTCGACTGGGAGACGCTCCTGCGCTAAGGCGCGGTCGCTTCGTCGACGCTCGGCTCCTCCCGTGGGCGGGCGAGCGCCGCAGACCTGCGGACCCGAGGAATTGCCTTCGGCTGGCGCGGTAGGCCGCTTTGGCGAATTGCCGCTCTTCCCGCCCGCGACGTTCCGTCGCGCGCCGAGGCGTCGCATTGACTTCGCAGGACGCCCGCGTCACGACTTCCCCGTGACGAGCGCGCGTTAGTTGCGCCGCCGAGGAATGCAAATGTTCGAAGTCAGGATACACGGTCGCGGGGGCCAAGGCGTCGTTACCGCGGCCGAAATGCTGTCGGTCGCGGCGTTTCTCGAGGGCAAGCACGCGCAGGCGTTTCCGAGCTTCGGCTCGGAGCGCACCGGCGCGCCGGTCGTCGCCTTTTGCAGAATTTCCGACAAGGAAATTCGGCTGCGCGAGCCGATCCAGAGCCCCGACGCCCTCATCGTCCAGGACCCGACGCTGTTCAGGGCGCTCGACGTGACCGAGGGCCTCAAGCCCGACGGCTATCTGATCGTGAACACCGCGCGAGGCCTTGCCGACATCCACGAGACGCGTCTCGACGCGGTCGTCCAGCGTCTGCCGAAAGGCCATGCGCTGACGGCGCCCGCAACCGAGCTGGCGATGAAGTTCATCAACCGTCCGGCGCCGAACACCGCGCTGCTCGGCGCCTTCGCCGCGGAGGTCGGCGTCGTGTCGCTCGAGAGCGTGCTCGAGGCGATCAGGCGCGCTTTTCCCGGTAAGATCGGCGAGGCCAATGTCGAGGCCGCGAAAGCGGCGCACGCACTCGTCTCGGCCAAGGCCGCCGCGTAAACAGTCACGGGGAGACGATCGACGATGTTCCAGCAGATCGAAGGCTCCAAGGCCATGGCGCGCGCGATTGCGCTCTGCCGGCCCCAGGTCGTCTGCGCCTATCCGATCACGCCGCAAACTCACATCGTCGAGGGCGTCGGCGAACTCGTCCGGCTGGGCGAACTCGACAATTGCGAGTTCATCAATGTCGAGAGCGAGTTCGCCGCGCTCTCGGTCGCGATCGGGGCGTCGGCCGCGGGCGCCCGCGCCTACACGGCGACGGCGAGCCAGGGCCTCCTCTTCATGGCGGAAGCGGTCTACAACGCCGCCGGCCTCGGCCTGCCGATCGTGATGACGCTCGGCAATCGCGCGATCGGCGCGCCGATCAACATCTGGAACGACCATTCCGACGCGATGGCGTTGCGCGAATCCGGCTGGATCCAGCTCTTCGCCGAAACGAACCAGGAGGCGGCGGACCTCCACATCGTCGCCTTCCGGCTCGCGGAAGAACTCTCCGTGCCGACGATGGTCTGCGTCGACGGCTTCATTCTGACCCACGCGGTCGAGCGCATCGACATTCCCGATCAGGCCTCGGTCGACGCGTACCTCCCGCCCTACGAGCCGATGCAGAGCCTCGATCCGACCGACCCGATTTCGATCGGCGCGATGGTCGGGCCCGACGCGTTCACCGAAGTGCGCTACCTGCAATATTTTAAGCAGCACAGCGCGCTTACGCTCATTGAAAAGCTTGCGGCAGATTTCGAGAAGCAGTTTGGCCGGACCGCGGGCGGACTGTTGCGAACCTACGAGGCCGAGGACGCCGAGACCCTGGTCGTGGCGATGGGATCGATCAACGGCACGATCAAGGACGTGATCGACGAGATGCGCGCGGACGGCCTCGCCATCGGCCTCGTCACGCTCATCGCTTTCCGGCCATTCCCCGCTGAGGCGCTTCGGGAGGCTCTGGCGCGCGCCCGCGACGTGATCGTCATCGACAAGGCGGTCGACGTCGGCATGGGCGGACCGCTCGCGAGCAACATCGCAATCGCGCTGCGCGAACTCGAGGACCCGCCAACGATGCATTCGGCGATCGTGGGCTTAGGCGGCCGGCCCGTTCCGAAGGCCTCGCTGCACCGGCTCTTCCGTCAGGCGACGATCCAGCCGTGGGAGGGGCCCCACTTCCTCGACCTCAACGAGCGCGTGGCGGCGCGTGAAATCCATCGGCGCGGCAAGACGCGCCGAGTGGGTCCTGCGGCCGAGGGCATTCTCAAGCAGCTCGAGAAGGAGCGCGTCGAGAAACTGACGGAGGGCGCGCGATGAACGACGTGCAGAAGCTCAAATTCTACCAAAAAGGCACGCTGACCGTCGGCAATCGGCTGATCGACGAGCGCGAACGCAACGTGCAGGCGAGCCGCGACCGCTCGAATTCGCTGACCTCGGGCCACCGCGCCTGCCAGGGCTGCGGCGAGGCCTTGGGCGCGCGCTACGCGATCGACGCCGCCATGCGCGCGGCTGAGCGCAATCTCATCGCCGTCAATGCGACCGGCTGCCTCGAAGTGTTTACGACCCCCTACCCGGAGACGTCGTGGCAGATCCCGTGGATGCACTCGCTGTTCGGCAACGCTGCGGCCGTCGCGACGGGGGTCGCGGCGGCGATGCGGATGCTGGGCCGAAACGACACGCGCGTCGTGGCGCAGGGCGGCGACGGCGGCACGACCGACATCGGCTTCGGCTGCCTGTCGGGCATGTTCGAGCGCAACGACGACGTGCTCTACATCTGCTACGACAACGAGGGCTACATGAATACGGGTGTGCAGCGTTCCTCGGCCACGCCGCCGACTGCGCGCACCGCGACCACGCCGGCGCTGGGACCGGAGCCGGGCAACGTGTTCGGAACCGGCAAGTTCACGCCGAAGATCGCGGTCGCGCATGAAATTCCCTACGTCGCGACGGCGAGCGTCGCCGACCTGCACGACCTCGAGGCCAAGGTGACGAAGGCGATGGGGTATCGCGGGGCGCGCTACATCCAGATCAATGTGCCTTGTCCGCTCGGCTGGGGCGCGGCGTCGCAGGATACGATCAAGCTCGCGCGGCTTGCGATCGAGACCGGCCTCTTCCCGATCTTCGAGGCCGAGAACGGCTACATCACGCATGTGCGCAAGATCCGCCGTCCGACGCCGGTCGCCGAGTATCTGAAGCCGCAGAAGCGCTTCGCGCATCTCTTCCGCGACGGCAAAGAGGATCCGCGCGTCGCGAAAATGCAGGCGATCGCGGACCGGCACATCAAGGACTACGGGCTTCTGGAGGAGGCGGCGTGAAACACCCCTACGCCATCACGCTGGACGTCGGCACCAGCAAGCTGAACCTCACAGGCTCCTGGCGCACGCAGCGCCCGGAATATGTCGACCGGCTGCCGCCCTGCAATGCAGCCTGTCCCGCGGGCGAGGACATCCAGGGCTGGCTCGCCCACGCCGAGGCCGGCGAATACGAAGCCGCCTGGCGGGCGCTCACTGAGAACAATCCGCTGCCGGCGGTCATGGGCCGGGTCTGCTACCATCCGTGCGAGACCGCGTGCAATCGGGCCGAGATCGACTCGGCGGTCGGCATCAATTCGGTCGAGCGTTTCTTAGGCGACATCGCAATTGCCAAGGGCTGGGGCTTCGACAAGCCGAAGACCGAGACCGGCAAGCATGTGCTCGTCGTCGGCGCGGGGCCGGCGGGCCTCTCGGCCGGCTACCACCTGTGCCGGCTCGGCCACGCGGTCACGATCCGTGAGGCGGGGCCGATGGCCGGCGGCATGATGCGTTTCGGCATCCCGAAATACCGCCTGCCGCGGGACGTGCTCGACGCCGAGGTCAAGCGCATCACGGACATGGGCGTCGAGCTTCGCCTCAATTCCAAGGTCGACGACATCGAGAACGCGATGCGCGAGGGCAGTTACGACGCCGCGTTTCTCGCGGTCGGCGCGCACATCGCCAAGCGCGCCTATATCCCAGCGGGCGGCGCGGCCAAGATCCTCGATGCCGTAAGCCTACTGCATTCGATGGAGGGCGAGGCGCCCCCGCTGCTCGGCCGCAAGGTCGTCATCTATGGGGGCGGCAACACCGCGCTCGACGCGGCCCGCACCGCGCGGCGCCTCGGCGCGTCCGAGGCGATCATCGTCTACCGCCGCACGCGCGAAAGAATGCCCGCGCATGATTTCGAACTGGAGGAAGCGCTCGAGGAAGGCGTCTCGATGAAATGGCTCTCGACCATCAAGTCGGTCGACGGCGGCTCGATGATCATCGAAAAGATGAAGCTCGACGGGACCGGCTTTCCGCAGCCGACCGGCGAGTTCGAGACGCTGGAAGCCGATTCGCTGGTGCTTGCGCTCGGTCAGGACGTCGACCTGTCGCTGCTCGAGCACGCGCCCGGGATCGCAATCGAGAAAGGCGTCGTCAAGGTCGGGCCGGACATGATGACCGGCCGCCAGGGCGTGTTCGCGGGCGGCGACATGGCCCCCTCGGAGCGCACGGTGACGGTCGCGGTCGGCCACGGCAAGAAGGCCGCGCGCTGCGTCGACGCATACCTTCGCGGCGAGCGCTACGTCTCCCCGACGAAGCATGCGCTTGCGAGCTTCGACCGGCTCAACGCCTGGTACTACGAGGACGCGCCCGCAACCGTCAGGCCGATGCTCGAGGCGGTGCGCCGGGTCGAGAATTTCGAGGAAGTCGTCAAGGGGCTCGACGAGACCAATGCGCTCTACGAGGCGCGACGATGCCTCTCTTGCGGCAACTGCTTCGAATGCGACAATTGCTACGGCGTCTGCCCCGACAACGCCGTCATCAAGCTCGGGCCGGGCAAACGGTTCAAGTTCGACTACGACTATTGCAAAGGCTGCGGCCTCTGCGCCGCCGAATGCCCGTGCGGGGCGATCGAGATGGTGGCCGAGGCGATTTGACCGGAGCCCCGCGGGCGCCTCGACTTTTCCTGTTCAAGGCGCTGGAACATCAGTAGACCCTCTCCGTTGCCTCGAGACACGAGGAGGATCTGATGATCAAGCCCATCGCATTGACGTTCGCCTGCGCGCTCACGCTCGCGCCGGTTACGGCGTTCGCGGCCGAAACGGCTGTCATGGGGGGCCCGGCCGGCACGCCTCCGGTCCGTGTGTCGCCGGGCGCTGCTACCAGCGCCGCTCCGCCGGCTGCGAGCGCGCCGAAGGTCGGCCAACTGCCGCACGCGAACGCGCACCCCCCGGCGCTTTCCCGCAATCCAAGAGACTGCGTCAAGACCGTGTGCGCCAATTCGAACGGCGAGTGAACCGCGGGCCGCGAATTCACTCTTTTGGCTTGGCTGCGCGCTTCTTCGTTGCGCTCGACGGCGCATGCGCGGCCGACGCGGCCGTTTGGGCTTTTACGGGTGACCCGATCATCCCGAGCCTCGCCTCAAAAGACGGTCCTCAAGCGACACGCCCGGCGCGAACCGGCAGCTCGATCGTTTCGAGCGTCGTCAAATCCAGCTTGCGCGACGCGTGATCGATGTCGAACCCGACGACCTCGCCCTTGGCGTCGAAGTCGACGTTGAGCCCCGCCGCGACTTCGCGTGTCTCCGTCCCCGGCCCGGGCTTGAGTTCGATGTAGAGACTGTCCGTTTCCGGATAATAGTGAAGCTTCATGGTACGTCTGCCCGCCGAGGTCAGCCTCCGGGCCCGCTCTCGCGTCCAACCGCTGTTTCTGTATAGTGCCTCCGTCATCCGGAGTCGCTTCTTGTTTCTTCAGACTTTGTCTTTCCCCGCCAGCCGTGGCCGCGCGCTGGCGCTGGTGGCCCTTGCCGCGCTCGGCCTCGCGGGCTGCGGCCGGTACGGGCCGCTGGAGCCGCCGGGCGGCGCGGCCGCGGCGGCCCCCGCGGCGACGACACCCGACCAGACGCTGAACCCGCAGATCGCCAAGCCCAAGATCCCGCCGATCGTTCCGCCGCATCAGGCTTTCATTCTCGATCCGCTGCTGAAATAACCGCTTTGCAATGCACCATTTCGCTTATCGCAATGGCGTGCTGTGCGCCGAGGACGTGGCCTTGCCGGAGATCGCGCGCGCGGTCGCGACGCCGTTCTACTCCTATTCGAGCGCGACGATCGAGCGGCACTTCGAGGTGTTTAAGGCCGCCTTCGCCGGCCAGGACGCGCTCATCGCTTATGCAATGAAGGCCAATTCAAATCAGGCGGTGATCGGGACCCTGGCGCGGCTCGGCGCGGGCATGGACGTGGTCAGCGAGGGAGAGCTGCGGCGCGCGCGGGCGGCCGGCGTGCCGGGAGAGAAGATCATCTTTTCCGGCGTCGGCAAGACCAAGGCCGAGCTGAGCCTAGGGCTCGACGAGAGGATTTTCTGCTTCAACGTGGAGTCCGAGCCTGAACTCGAGGCGCTCTCGGCCATCGCCTCGGCGCGCGGCGCCGTCGCGCCGATCTCGATCCGGGTCAATCCGGACGTCGACGCGCGCACCCACGCCAAGATCTCGACCGGCAAGTCGGAGAACAAGTTCGGCGTGCCGATTTCCCGCGCCCGCGAAGTCTACGCCCGCGCCCGCGCGCTGCCCGGCCTCTTGATTGAGGGCGTCGACATGCACATCGGCTCGCAGATCACCGACCTCGAGCCGTTCGACAACGCCTTCGCGCTTCTGGCCGAATTCGTGCGGACCTTACGCGCGGACGGCCAGGCGATCGGGCATGTCGATCTCGGCGGCGGCCTCGGCATCCCCTACCGATCCGACAACAATCCGCCCCCCTTCCCCCAGCAATATGCGGAGATCGTCGCGCGGCATACGCGAACGCTCGGCTGCAAAGTCATCCTCGAGCCCGGCCGGCTCATCGTCGGCAACGCCGGCGCGCTCATAACCTCGGTGATTTTCGTGAAGAAGGGCGAGGGCAAGCGCTTCGTCATCGTCGACGCGGCGATGAACGATCTCGTCCGCCCGACGCTCTATGACGCCCACCACGACATCCTGCCCGTGCAGGCGCCGGCCCCCCGCGCCGCGCGTATGATCCGCGCCGACGTTGTGGGACCGGTGTGCGAGAGCGGCGACTATCTGGCGCTCGACCGCGATATCCCGGACGTCGTCGCGGGTGATTTGCTCGCGATCATGAGCGCCGGCGCTTACGGCGCGGTGCAGGCCGGGACCTACAATTCGCGCCTCCTCGTGCCCGAGGTCCTCGTCAAGGGCGCCGATTACTCCGTGATCCGCGCGCGCCGGACTTTCGAGGAATTGATCGCCCTCGACACAATTCCGCCTTGGTTCAAAGCGTTTCCTTCGGATTGAGAAGAGCTGGACTGGACATTGGCTGACAACGACGAGACCAAGGCTCCCAGGACTTCCGACGCCGGCAGGCTTGCGGCGGCGTCGCTGCGCGCGGGCCGCGCGCTCATTGTCGAGCGGGCATGGCCGCCGCTCGTCTACGCAATCGCGGCGGTCATCCTTTTTCTCGGCGTTTCGTGGCTGGGCGCGTGGCTGTTCGCGCCCCGGGAGGCCCGGATCGCCGGGGTCGCGCTGTTTGCGCTCGGGATCATCGTAGCGCTCGCGCCCCTGGTCAGGCTGCGCTGGCCTGCCACCCGCGACATCACCGCTCGGCTCGATCGCGATTCGGGCGCGGCCCATCGGCCGGCCACTTCGCTCTCCGACAGCCTCATCAACGACAAGGACCCGGTGACGCGCGCGATATGGGCGGCGCACCAGGCGCGGCTCGCGCGGTCCGTCGAATCGATTCGCGTCGCACCGCCTCGTCCGCGTATGGCGGAACGCGATCCTTACGCGCTCCGTTTCGGGGTCGCGCTCCTGGCCTTCGCGGCCGCGGTCGCCTCGGGACCGGAACTCTACGGGCGGCTCGCCGCGGCCTTCGACTGGCGCGGGGGCGAACTGGCCGGGACCGCGGCCGGAAGCCGCGTCGACGCCTGGATCGATCCTCCGCCGTTCGCCGGCCGGCCGCCTGTCGTGATCGATTTCAAGACGCCGGACGAGCAGAAGCTGGCGGTGATCGAGGGCTCCACGCTCGTCGTGCGGGGCGAACCCGGCGTCGTCGAAACCCGGGTCGAGGGCCCGATCAGCCCCGTTGATGAGAAGTCCGGACAAAAATCGCCTGGGCGCGACGCAGCGGAGCGGCGCTGGACCATTCATGGCGACGGCAAGGCGACGATCCTTCAGGGCGGGAGAAAGTCGGCCGAACTCGCCTTCGCGGTGACGCCGACCGGCGCGCCGACCATCAAGCTGACCGAGGAGCCCCGCGCCAACATCAGCGGTTCCTTGACCCTCGCCTACAAGATCGAGGACCGTTATGGCGTGACCAGCGCCCGGGCTGATTTCGCGCTTCCCCACGACCCGTCGAAGCCCGCGCCGCGCAGCCTGGCCCAGCCGCCGCAGGCTGCGCTTGAGACCGCAGCCACCGCGAACGGCGCGGGCGACGCCCGCACGACGGTCGATCTTTCCGAGCATCCGTGGGCGGGGGCTCGGGTGATGATGACGCTGAGCGCTCTCAGCGCCTCCGGCAAGACCGGGACGAGCCCGCCAGTCGAAGTGACTCTGCCGCAGCGACCGTTTCACAACCCGCTCGCGCGCGCGCTCGTCGAGCAGCGGCGCAACCTGATCCTCGATCCCGACCACGCGAAGAAGGGCGTCGCAACTGCGCTGACCGGGCTCGCGATCGCACCCGAGTTGTTCGATACGCCCGCGGCCATCTATCTCGGCCTCAAGCAGTCGAAGGCTCAGCTCCTCGACGCGCACACGGACGCCGAGCTCCTCGACGTCGCGGCGCTCTTATGGGCGATGGCCCAGCAACTCGAGGACGGCGACGCCACCCAGGCGGAGCGCGATCTTCGCGCCGCCGAGCAGGCGCTGCGCGAGGCGTTGCAGCGCGGCGCGAGCGACGCCGAAATCAAGAAGCTGATGCAGAACCTGCGCGAGGCGGCGAGACGCTTCGCCAGCGAAATGGCGCAAAAATCCGACCAGAGTCCGCAAGAGTCGGACCAGCAGGCGCAGGACTTCGACAAGCTCATGGACCGCATGGAGGACGCGGCGCGCAACGGCACGCGCGAAGAGGCGCAGGCGATGCTCGACCAGATGCAAGAGATGTTCGAGAACATGCGCAGCGCCGAAGAATCCGAGGAAAGCCCGGCCGAACGCGCGATGCGCAAAGAGATCGGCGAGCTCGAGAAGCTCCTGCGCGATCAGCAGGCGCTGCGCGACGATACGTTCAGGAGCGACGAGCGCGAACGGGCTGAGAAGCGGGCTCGCAAGCACGCCCAGAACCCGTCCGACCAAAATCCGGACGAGCAAAACCCGTCCGAGCCCGGTCAGAACGACGAGGCCCAGAATCAGGACGACCAGTCGCCCGACGCCGATCAGGGCGACGATTCCAATCCGTCTGCGAAGCCGGACGAGGGCGCAAAGCCCGGGGACCGCGATCTTGCGGAGCGGCAGCGCGCGCTGGGCGAACGTCTCAAGGAATTGCAGCGCATGCTGAAGAGCTTCGGCATGAAGAGCGAAAAGGGTTTCGACGAAGCCCAAGGCGACATGAAGGAGGCCGAAGGCGATCTCAAGGGCGAGCAGGGCTCGCCGAAGCCGGGCGGCCAAAGCGGCAAGGGCGGCAAAGGCTCGAAGAGCGACAAGGGCGCTGCCGTCGACGCGCAGGGACGGGCGCTCCAGGCTCTCCGCGAGGGCGCGGAAGGCATGCAGAAGCAGATGAACCAGCAGGGCCAGGGTCAGGGCCGGAACGGGAGGGGCGGATACACCGCACGGCGGTCGCGACCGGGCGAACAGCAAGGCGACGATCCGCTCGGGCGCGGCCGCGAGGGCAATCTGGGCCGCGACCAGGGCCCCCTGCGCGAGATGGGCGGCGGGGCGGAACGCGCCCGCCGCGTGCTCGAAGAACTGCGCCGCCGCCTCTCCGACCCCAACCGCCCCGTCGACGAGCGCGACTACCTCGAGCGGCTGATGAAGCGGGACTAGTGACGCGCGTCAGTGGGAGGCCGAATTGCGGCTTTTTGGCGCCATTTGGATTTGCTTGGCAGACGTCGAAGATTCGCTTGAATTGCCCCGAAACGGGTATTGGATTTTCTTGGATTTCCTTGGATTCTCTCATCCGAATCGAGCCTTTTCAATGGGTTATGCGGAATTTCGCGAAAAAAAATTTCTTCTGCGGTTTTTCCCAAGTTCTTGTCCGAAATAAGGCGGGCGGACACCTGCGGGCGCCCGCAATTGCGGACCTCGAAGTCGGCTCGCTGCCGGGCATGTTGGAGACGGCCTTGGATATCCTCATTCGCGAACATTAGCATGAAATTCTGATTTTCGGAAGCAATTGTCGCGTGCTTCGCGCGCTGGCCGCCGGCGGCGGACCGGCGGGGGCAGCGTAACGATTTCAGCTTTAAGCGCCGCCGCGGCGTCGGATCGCTGGCCGCGCGGAGCGAAACCTGCCAATTTCTTGCGGCGCCATTTCCGGGTCTCCAGCGGAGCGCTGCATTCCCATTGGGCCCCCTTGATGCCGTAAAGCTATTCCAGATCAGAGTCGAAAAAACATGCACAGCCTAGCATTCACGGAGCTCGTCGGAACAGAAACGATAGCGTATAGTTTGGGCGTCCACTCGTATCAGTGAAGTGCGTTAGACTGTCAACTCTCAGCATGTCTTGGGATTCTGGGCGAATTGTCAGGGAGTTGTCGCTGAAGTTTGTCTTGTATACCGCCAATATTGTGCGCACATCCGCGCCAACCGGCGTGGAAACCCCCTCGCCGTAAGCGTCGGCTGTGACCTCGCCCCAGGCGCAGTCGGTTGGATGGCATTTTCCCCAGGCGGTGACCAATATCTTTGGACCATCCGTCCTGATTTCCAACCGCGCGAGTCCCCGCGTTTGCGCATCGGTATTTTCCCATGCGCCGTAAAAGTAGTTCAGCGCCCTCTTCGGACTTGGAGACGCTGGAGACGTTATTTGCGCCGCCTTCGTCGCGGGCTCTACCGAGCGTTTGAGCAGCCCCGGAAGAAATACGGATCCGAGTCCCGCCAAGACGAGAACCAATCCAACGAGAAAGGACCTACTTCGGAACCAGTTTCGGAACCAATTTCCTGGTCGAAGGTGTAAGCCATTCGTTTTTTGATCGGCCTCGCCTCGTCGGGCGCTAGCCAGGGGAGCGGCAGCGCCGGCCGCTTTTTCACGAGAACTCAATGTCGAGATGATTGTTGGTTTGTCCGAGCCGTCGTGACCTGCTTGCACGTCGGTTTTCTGCTGAACCTTAATTGCGCCAAGCAGCTCGGCCAGGCCCGCATCATAATTTGCGGTAAAATCTACATACTGCAGTCGTCTAAGGCGGAATGGAATGTTGCACTTCCGAAATAAAATGGGCAGGATTTTCTTCTGCTCATCGAATGCCAACGATACCTCATCCATGACATTCTGTGAAACGACCAATTCCGGCGATAGAATCACGGCCAAGCAAGGCGCGGCGCCCAATGCTTCCTCGACCGCCCGGTCCCATCGGTCACCCGGCGCGATGTCGAGCTGGTCGATCCACAAGTTCGCTCCCGCCGACCGCATATCTTTTGCCAGTTTAAGCACGAAATCACTGTCAGCGCGGCTATAGCTGAAAAACAGCTGTTCCATTGCCACTCTCCGAAATCAGTGTTGTATCAAACCTATACGGCGGCCGTTAAATCCGTTTATATTCAAGCCTCGGCAGATATATTCTCGCCATTGTAAAGGCGCCCGGCGCGGCGAGCGCGCAGCCGCGTGTCCTGTGCGGGCCGCGTTCTTCTATATCTCATTTCCAAGAGATACGCCGCAACCGCGCCGACCGCGTCGGCAGAAGACCCGGTAAAGGCCCTTCGCCGCCCGCCGAACCGCCGCGCCTCTATGCGGCGCGGCGGCCGCGCTTCGGCGGCTCGGGCCTCGCCGGCTTCGGCGCGGGCGCGGCGTTCTCGTCGAAGAGTTCGGCGAGCTTCTCCGTCATCGCCCCGCCAAGTTCCTCGGCGTCGACGATCGTCACCGCGCGGCGATAGTAGCGCGTCACGTCGTGGCCGATGCCGATGGCGATGAGCTCGACCGACGAGCGGGTTTCGATCTCCTCGATCACATAGCGCAGGTGGCGCTCGAGATAGTTGCCGGGGTTGACCGAAAGCGTCGAATCATCGACCGGCGCCCCGTCCGAGATCATCATCAGGATCTTGCGCTGTTCGAACCGCCCCAGGAGCCGCTGGTGCGCCCAGTCGAGCGCCTCGCCGTCGATGTTTTCCTTGAGGAGCCCCTCGCGCATCATGAGGCCCAGATTCTTGCGCGCGCGCCGCCAGGGCGCGTCAGCCGCCTTGTAGATAAGATGGCGCAGATCGTTGAGCCGGCCGGGATTGGGCGGCTTGCCCGCCTGCAGCCAGGCCTCGCGCGACTGCCCGCCCTTCCAGGCGCGCGTGGTGAAGCCGAGAATCTCGACCTTGACCCCGCAGCGCTCGAGCGTGCGGGCGAGAATGTCGCCGCAGGTCGCTGCGACCGTGATCGGGCGCCCGCGCATCGAGCCGGAATTGTCGATGAGCAGCGTCACCACCGTGTCACGGAAATCCATGTCCTTTTCGCGCTTGAACGACAGCGGCTGTTGCGAGTCGATGATGACACGCGGCAGGCGCGCGGTGTCCAAGACGCCCTCTTCGAGGTCGAACTCCCATGAGCGGTTCTGCTTTGCCATCAGGCGCCGCTGCAGGCGGTTGGCGAGCCGCGCGACGACCGAATGCATGTTCTGCAGCTGCTTGTCGAGATAGTCGCGCAGGCGCTGCAGTTCGTCCGGGTCGCACAGCTCGTCGGCGTCGATGATCTCGTCGAACCGCGTCGTATAGGCCTTGTAGTCGGGCCCGCGCTTCTCCTGCGACTGCGGCTGCGGCGGCCGATTCTCGACCGCCTCCTCGGCGTCGCCCGCGTCGCCCTCGTCCTCGAGCTCGGACGAGGGCGCCTCGACCGTGTCCATCGCGCCTTCGTCGGCGTCGTCGGACGTGTCGTCGGCCGATTCCCGCTGCATCGAATCGTCGGACTGCTGCTCGTCGCCCTCGCCCTCCGCCTGGTCCGGCTCCTCGGGCGGCTGGTTCTCCTCGTCTTCCTGTTGCTCGTCCGCGTCGGCTTCCAACTCGCTCGCCATGCCGAGCGAGGTCAGGAGCTTCTGGACGCGCCTGGCGTAGGCGCGCTGGTCGTGGATGGCCTCGCCCAGCCGGTCGAGGTCGGCCCCGGCCTTCTCCTCGACGAAGCTGCGCCAAAGCTCGGTCACGCGCTCAGCCCCGGCGGGGGGTTTCAGGCCGGTCAGCCGTTCGCGGGCGAGCATGGCGACTGCTTCCTCGAGCGGGGCCTCGTCACGGGTGCGCGCCTCGGCGAACGGGCTCCGATGGTAGCGGTCGTCGAGCATGGCGGTCAGGTTCGAGGCGACGCCCTCCATGCGGCGCGCGCCGATCGCCTCGACCCGCGCCTGCTCGACCGCGTCGAACAGGGAGCGGGCTGCCGGGTTCTGCGGCGCATGGCGGCGATGGATCGCGTCGCTGTGACAGGCGAGCCTGAGGGCGAAGGAGTCGGCCTGCCCGCGAATGATCGCCGCCTCGCGCGGATTGGGTTTCCGGGGTGGCTCGGGCAGCCGCGCCTTTGCGCCTTCCGGTCCCGTGACCAGCGAGGGCTTGTCGGCCGAGAAGGCGACCTCGAGCTCGGGACGATGGGCGAGCGCGCGGGTGCAGGACGCGAGCGCGCGCTTGAACGGCTCGTTCGGCGCATCCACCTTGGCGCCGGGCTTGCGGTTGGTCGGCTTGACGTCGACGGTGGACATGCTTGTTCCGGAAAATGCGGCCCGATGAAATCGCCAAGCCTCAATATGCCTCCGGGCGAGGGCTGCGGCAAGGCGTTTGCCAATTTTGCATTGACGTTTGTATATACGTTATGATATCAACATCAAGGGGGCGAGATGGAGTTTGACGGCTTCGATTGGGACGATGGGAACCGCGGCAAGTGCCAGAAACATGGCGTTCCGATTGGAGAGATCGAGCGCCTGTTTGAGCGCATGGTCCTAATCGGGCCAGATGTCGCGCACTCGTCTGCAGAACAGCGGTTTCGGGCGATAGGCGCCACTCCGACAGGCCGTCACGTGTTCCTTGTGTTCACGTGGCGTACGAAGGACGGGCAGCGGTTTCTGCGGCCAATTAGCGCCCGCTACATGCACAAGAACGAGGTCACGAGCCATGAAAAAGAAATTCCCTGACTTCAAGACCGACGCCGAAGCGGAGGAATTTGTCGCGACGGCAGACCTCAGCGAATACGACCTTTCGGACATGGCGCCGATGCGGTTCGAGCTGCGGAAGAAGGACAAAGCCGTCAGCCTGCGCCTGCCCGAGAAACTGTACGACGCCGTGAAGGCGCGCGCCGAGCGGGCCGGAATCCCGTATCAGCGATTCATTCGCATGGCGATCGAGCAGGCTTTGCAGCGCGGGCCGAACGGCCGGAGGTAAGCAGAGGGCTGTCGCCTCGCGCCGCGGCGCACGCTGGACCGGTCGCAAGGTCGTGGAATCGAAGTGTTAGATAGAGAACACTGGAATATCGCCCAATGGAAGAGCAGCTTATGAACGCCCCCGCCTTTCCCTCGCCTGACCTCGCGATTCCCCCCGAATTCCAGGCCCGCTTCGCCGCTCAGCGCACGGCCTTCTTGAAGGCGCCGGATCCCTCCCACGCGGAACGCGTTGCGGACCTGAAGGCGCTCGCGCGGCTCATCAAGGACAATCGGGCCGCGATCCTGGCCGCAATCGACTCCGACTACGGCGGGCGCAGCGGGTTCGAGACGCTGTTCGGCGAGGTGTTTCCGGTCATCGACGGCATCCACAACGCCGAGAAGCGGCTGAAGACATGGATGAAGCCGCAGAAGCGCCGGGTCGACCGGCTGACCTTTCCGGGCGCGAGCAATCGCCTCATCCCGCAACCTTTGGGCGTCATCGGCGTCATCGTGCCCTGGAACTTCCCGCTGCAACTGAGCTTTTCGCCGCTCATCAGCATCTTCGCCGCCGGCAATCGGGCGATGGTCAAGATGTCGGAGAATTCGCAGCGCCTCGCCGAACTCCTGATCAAGACGACGCCGAACTATCTCCCCGAGGACAAGCTCGCGTTCTTCGACGACGGCGGGCGCGGGCCTGCCTTCTCGTCGCTGCCGTTCGATCACCTGATCTTCACGGGCTCCGGCGCCACCGGCCGGGCGGTCATGATGAACGCCGCGCGCAACCTGACACCCGTCACGCTCGAACTCGGCGGCAAGTCGCCCGCGATCGTCGCGCCGGACTTTCCGGTGAAGACGGCCGCCCAGCGGATCCTCTGGGCCAAGACCTTCAACGCCGGACAGGTCTGTCTCGCGGTCGACCATCTCTATCTGCCGCGCGGCGCGGAGATCGAGTTCGTCGAGCATTGCAAGCGCCTGTTCAGGAAGCGCTATCCGAACGTCAACGGACCCGACTTCACCTCGATCATCGACCAGCGGTCGTATGATCGGCTGACCGCCGCACTCGAGGACGCGCGCGCGAAGGGCGCGATCTTGATCAATCTCGCGGAAGGGCAGATTCCCGACCCGTCCAAACGAAAGTTCGCCCCGCACATCGTGCTTCATCCGACCGCCGACATGGAGGTCATGCGGCGCGAGATTTTCGGCCCGATCCTGCCAGTGCGGCTCTACGACGAGGCGCAAGAGGTCGTCGATGCGATCAACGCGGGCGACCGGCCGCTCGCGATCTATCCTTTCACCAACAACGCGGAAATCCGCGATTTCTACATTTCCCGAACTCGCTCCGGCGGCGTCTCGGTCAACGATCCGATCCAGCACATCGCCCAGCACGACCTGCCCTTCGGCGGCGTCGGGGCGAGCGGAATGGGCGCCTATCACGGCCGCGAGGGTTTCGAGACCTTCTCGAAGATGCGCCCTGTCTTCCAGCAGGGCCGCATGTCGGCCGTGCAGATGATGTTGCAGCCGCCGTACGGGCGCTTGTCGAAGCGGATCGTCGACTTCATGATCGGCATGAAGAGCTGAGCGCCGGCTCCGGCGAGCCCAGGGGGCCTTGACAGGAGCGGGCGGGCCCAGCATCGCGATGAGTTCCGAATAGGAAGCGGTGACCCGTGCAATTCCATCTTAACGGCTTCAGGCCTGGCGACCCCGAAATCTTCGATGCCCTTGGGCCATCGGCGCGCTCGGAATCGCTCCCTGAGGAAGTGGACGTTCTCATCGTCGGCTGCGGGCCCACTGGCCTGACGTTGGCCGCGCAACTGGCGGCCTTCCCCGAGATCACGACGCGGATCGTCGAGCAGAAGCCCGGCCGGTTGACCCTCGGCCAGGCCGACGGGATCGCCTGCCGCACCATGGAGATGTTCGAGGCTTTCGGCTTCAGCGAGCGCGTGCTGAAGGAGTCCTACTGGGTCAACGAAGTGTCGTTCTGGAAGCCGGACGAAGAGGATCGCGAGAGGATCATCCGCAACGGCCGCATCCAGGACGTCGAGGACGGCCTCTCCGAATTCCCGCATGTGATCCTGAACCAGGCGCGGGTGCATGACTTCTATCTCGACGTCATGCGCAATTCGCCTTCGCGGCTCGAGCCGGACTATTCGCGCCGCCTTCTCGATCTCCGCGTTACGCCGAACGGGGAGCGTCCCGTGACGGTGAGGCTCGAGCGCACGGACGAGGCGCATCAGGGGCAGGTCGAGACGGTCAGGGCGCGCTACGTCGTCGGCTGCGACGGGGCGCGCAGCAAGGTGCGCGAGGCGCTCGGATATGCGCTCAAAGGCGACTCCGCCAATCAGGCCTGGGGGGTCATGGACGTTCTCGCCGTCACCGACTTCCCGGACATTCGGCTGAAGGCGACGATCCTCTCCGCCGACGAAGGCAGCGTGCTCGTCATCCCGCGCGAGGGCGGCTATCTCGTGCGCCTCTATGTCGAGCTCGACAAGCTCAGCACGGACGAGCGCGTCGCGCACCGCAACATCACCCTCGACCGCCTGATCGCGACCGCGCAGCGCGTGCTGCGCCCCTACACGCTCGAGGTGAAGGAATGCGCGTGGTGGTCGGTCTACGAGATCGGCCAGCGGCTATGCGACCATTACGACGATGCGCCCGAAGAGAAGCGGGCGCCGAGCGTGTTCATCGCGGGCGACGCCTGTCACACGCACAGCCCCAAAGCGGGACAGGGCATGAATGTCTCCATGCAGGACAGCTTCAATCTTGGATGGAAGCTCGTGTCGGTGATGAAGGGGCGAGCCTCCCCTGATCTTCTGCACACGTACTCGGCCGAGCGCCGGGCGATCGCACAGGATCTCATCGACTTCGACCGCGAATGGGCGACGATGTTCAGCGCGCGACCCAAGGCCGCGAACGACGCCGACGGCGAGGGCGTCGATCCGGCGGAGTTCCAGAAATATTTCATGCGGAAGCTCCGCTACACGGCGGGCGCGGAAACCCGTTACCGGCCGTCGATCCTGACCGCCGAGCCGAACCATCAGCATCTCGCTAGAGGCTTCGTGATCGGCATGCGCTTCCATTCGGCGCCCGTTGTCCGCCTGGCGGACGCCAGGCTTGTTCACCTTGGCCACACGGTCAAGGCGGACTGCCGCTGGCGGGTCTTTGTTTTCGCCGACAGGGAAAATCCCGCCGCCCCCTCGTCGGCCATGCGAACTTTATGCAAATTTCTCGGCAAGTCCCCGCAGTCTCCGGTCAGGAGATACACGCCCAAAGGAGAGGATGTCGACTCCTTCATCGACGTCCGGGCCGTGTTTCAGCAGGGCCATCGCGAACTGAAGATCGAAGACATGCCCGCTTTCCTCTTGCCCGCGAAAGGTCGTTACGGTCTTCGCGACTATGAAAAGATGTTCTGCCCTGACCTGAAGAGTCAGAAGGACGTCTTCGACATGAGGGGCGTCAGTCGCGAGCGCGGCTGCATGGTCGTCGTGCGCCCGGACCAGTATGTCGCGCATGTTCTGCCGCTCGACGCTTTCGGCGACCTCACGGCCTTTTTCGACGGCTTCATGGTCAGCGGCGGTTGAGAGTCAGCGGCTACGGCCGCGCCATCCGTCGAGCGACCACGGACCTGGTCCAAAAACCGCCAGCGTCAGGAATCCTCCGGCCATCGCGATGTTCTTCTGCAACTGGATCGTCTGGTCCGCGCGGGTATGAAAGATGAGCGCGGTCAGGAGACAGAATCCGAACAAGGCGATCGCCGCCCAGCGCGTCTTGAGGCCAGAGAGCACGAGCAGCCCGCCGCCGAGTTCGGTGAGGATGACGAGCGGGAGGAGGCGCGCATCGACGCCGTTCGCCAGCATGTAATCGGCGACCCCGCTGTAATTCGCGATCTTTTGCGCGCCCTCGACAATGAAGATGTAGGCGAGCATCGCGCGCGCGATCAGCATCAGCGGCGCCGCCCAGCGGGCCAGGAACGCAAGATCCCAGTCGAGTACCCGGTCGAGCGGGCGAGCGCCGGCCTCATCGTGCGAAAGGTTCGACATTGCGCGCGGTTCCTGAAGTTGAGATTCGTCGTGAGTAATGCAAATGGGGCGAGACAGATCGTGGCTCTGAAGCTCCGGCCGGTTTGGTCGTTTTGCCGGCGCGGAGCGGCGATGCGCCTGCACTCTTTGGCGTCGCCGAAGAATTTTCCTTCAGACGCCGCCGTTTGTAAATCCCAGCGTCGATGTCGCAGCTCTCGCTTGGCGCATGCGCGCCTCTCAGCTCTCCTAAAACATATCCTGATTACGCGGCAACGTCAGCCAGTTTTAGCAAGCGGTAAGGCATCGGGAGGGTCCTCAGCGCAACGAATGCGAGGCGGGGGGTCATGGTTTCGAGCTCGTATCGGCGATTGAATCGATATTCGAACTCCGCGAGATATCGAGGGACGTGTTTTTCTCCTACGGCTCGGTAGGTCCCGACGAGGGCGGCTTTGATATTGCCCAATGCGGTATTGACCCATTTGAAAGCAGGGGTGCGAACCGCTTGCTTGCCGCTTCCGGTCTTTATTGAGGTGTGCAGGCATCCGGCTTGGGTGACGGCGGCGAAGCACGCCAGGCCGTCGGAGACGATATTGGCGCCGGGCCTGAGCGCGGTGCTTGCGAGTTTTCGGATCGCAAAGCTGCTGAAGGCTTTGACAGGCCGAAGGATGATTTGATCTGGCTTGCCGTCGTCGGTTGTCGCGACCGCAGCGACGAACGGCGTCTTGCCTGTTGCGCCGCGCCCGCGGCGGCCGGACCGGGCGCCGCCGATATAGGCGTCGTCCATCTGGACGTTGCCTTTCAAGCGTTTGCTCGCGTTACGCTCCAACATGACTTGAGCGAGCTTGTGCTTCATCATCCAAGCAGCCGTCTGGGTGACGCCAAGGCGTCGACCGAGTTCGATACTGGAAATGCCCTTCTTTGATTGCGTGACCAGGTAGATCGTCTTGAACCAGATGCGCAGCGGCAGCTTGCTCGAAGCGAAGATCGTTCCCGCTTTGACAGAGGTCTGCTTGCGACACGCGTTACACTGGAATAAACGCCGCGCGCCGCGCGTGACGACGCAGTGATCAGCGCCCTTGCACCCGGGACATTCGAACCCGTTCGGCCACCGCCATTTGACCAGCGCCGCATGACATTGCTCTTCGGTTCCGTAAATCTCCGCGAAACGAGCCTCGCTGAGGCCTTTCTGAAACTGAACCTGATTGCGCGCCATCAGAGAACCCCTGCGAAAACAACATGTTCATGTTCCGTTCTACTGAACGTCTGAAGCTGACGCAAGCGCGTAATCAGGAAACATATTATACTCGACCCTAATTCATGGGGTCGACATATACATGTGTGAATGAGTTTCAATTGGGCGTTAGGCAATTGATTTGTTCGGTTATGGGCGCCTTCGCCGAGGAGAGTGAAATGAAGATGTCGAGCACCTTGGCGCTCGCGTTCGCCATGTCGGTTGCGGCGCCGGTCGCAACCTACGCTCAGACGGCCGAGCCGACCTATCACTACCATCACCACGTTCATCGTCATGTGCATCACCACGCCGTGGCGGCGCAGACCCGCCCCGCGGCCGTCACCCCGGTTGCGGTCTCGCCGCCTCCGGCTCAGGCTCAGCCATTTGGCTTGGCTTTCCCGCATATCGCGCCCTATCCCGACAACAAGGGCGACGAAGACGGACTGAGCGAAGATGTCAACGACTGCAACAAGGGCTGCATCGACGGCAACCCAAACTGACGGTCCCTCGGCCCGCGCGAGCGGCTTGGCTCCCGGTTCGCCACGGACGAGACGGAGCGCGCCGTGAAGGGCTTCTCTCAGGGCGGCGTTGCCGAGAAGCCGTTGTGTTTTAGAAGCGGATGCGGAGGCCGACCGTCGGGTCGTAGTTCTGGGTGCGCGCCGTATTGAAGCTGTAGGTCGTCTTGGTTCCTGGGATGGTGTAGCTCGTCGTCGAGAAGAAGCCGTTGGCGAGGCCGCCGTAGACATTGCTCAGCATGACGCCGCCGTAGACGTCGACACGCTTGAACGGCTTCCAATCCAGGAAAACCGATAAGCCGTCCTGGCTGCCGCCGCATTTGCTGCTGCTGATGTAAGCGCCCGTGCCCGTGCAGGCGCTGGTGTTGTAGTTGTTCTGATTCTGATAGTAGAAACCGACCGCGGCGTCGAGATTGCTCAAGACCTTCCACTTGACGCCTGTCCAGAAGGTCTGCAGGACCCGTTGGATATTGTAGGCGTTCACGGTGACCGCGGCGTTGGTGTAGACGCCCTTGTTCCAGTACCCCTGCGGGATGAAGATGCCCTGGGAGATGGTTGGGAATCCGGTCAGGTAGTCATCAGACGGGTTCATCAGCCGCGCGTAGATGTAGCCGCCGTAGAAGGTGAAGTTGTCCCACTTATACTTGGCGGTGAGTTCGCCGCCGAAATTGTTCGACAGCGTCGCCTTGAGAACCGAGTTGGGATCGTAATAGGCGTTGTTCACATTGATGAAGCAGTTAGCGGGCGTGAGGCAGGCGATGTTCGATCCGCCGAAGGTCGAGAGCGACACTGCGTCTTTTGCCCAGCTCAAAACGCCGTCCAACGACAGCGGCCCGAAGTCTGCGCCGAGCTGTCCTTGATACATTCCGTTTGTGGCGTTGCCGACCCCGTAGCCGCCGACCTGAACCTGCGCCGCCGCACGGAAACCCTGATACGTCAAACGATAGGTGAAGGCGGTGTTTGGGCGCACGGTCTCCGAGCTGCCGAAGCCGGCGAACGAGGCCGAGAAGCCGATCAGCGAGAAGGCGCTCGAGGCGACCGGATCGTAGGCCGATGTGACGTCATTGGCCAGCGAGTTTGTGCGGCCGAAGGTCAGCGTGCCGTAGACCGGATTGCTGACTCCAAGGAAGGCCTGGGAGTTGTCCCACTGTCCCGCGCGGCTCGAGTCGGAGTTTCGGTTCTGCCAGGGATAATTGCCGGCGGGTCTGGCGTTGTTGTCCGCCAGGCTGCGCGGGCCGTTGGCGAACATGCCTGAATACGGGTTGACGCCCGCTTCGAGGACCCCGATGATCGACCAATCGTAGGGAAGCACCTCTTCCTTCATCTTGAGGCCTACCACCGAGGTGCTGAGCCCGTTGATGCTGAAGAGCCCTTTGCTTTCGTAGGCATTCTTCTGAATGCCGTAACTGTCCTTGTCGGCACTCGGGTTGGATCCGACGCCTTCGTGCAGATAGGTGGCGTCGAGGTCGAGCGTGCCGTAAAGCGTGACGCCGTAAGCGCTGATCGGGCAGTCGCTCGCGGACGAATTGAGCCAATCCCAGAAGCTCGCCCAGCAATTCGGCTTCTCCTCCGGGGCTTTGGCGGTCGGGAGGTCGGCCGCATAGGCGAGACCGCAGAAGCCCAGCGTCGCCAAGGCGATAAGTCCCAGCTTTCTCACGCGCCAACCCCTCGAACCAAGGGCGCCCAGGAGGCTGCCGCGCCCTTCGCCGCCTGATCGTAAATTGGCTTTCGTGTCGCATACTAGGCGCGGCGAGCGCGAAAACGCCCCGCCTCGAATGCGGCCAAGAACCGCGGTCGTCCGGCCGAAGAGTTTGTGTCGATATTACGACACTGAAACGCTCATAATGTTACGAGCTTGGTCGAATGGTCGAACCGGACGGCCTCGGGCGGGCGCGACCAACGCTGCAATCTTCAGCAAAAATATGGTTACCGGGCGTGACTTTTTTGCCACGGGACTTGCGCCCGAATCCGGCCGGCAAGCATGCCGCTCAGCCCGACAGAAGCCCCTTCACGATCGCGCTCGCCCTGGCGAAGTCCATCTCTCCCGGGTGGGCTTCCTTGAGCGCGTTGACGACCCGCCCCATGTCCTTGACGCTGGCCGCCCCGGTCGCGGCGATCGCCGCCTTGGCCGCCGCCGTCACCTCCGCCTCGTCCATCTGCTTTGGCAGGAACTCGTTGATGATCGCGACCTCGGCGTTCTCCTGCGCGGCGAGTTCGGCGCGGCCGGCCTGGGCATAGATCGCCGCCGACTCCTGCCGCGACTTGATCATCTTGGCCAAGAGCGCCAGTTCGTCGGCGCGGCTCACGATCTTGCCCGCCCCGCGCGCCTCGATCTCGCGTTCCTTCAAGGCCGCCATGATGAGACGGAGCGCGCCGACCCGAACCTTGTCGCCGCCCTTCATCGCCTCCTTCATCTGCGTTGCGACCGTGTCGCGCAGGGGCGCGCTGTTCGCCATGGGATTCCCTCGTTTGGATTAAGACAGCCGCGTCCTTGACGCGCCGCGTGCGCGGCGCTTAAGCACAGCCGCATGCCAAGCGCAACTCGCACTTTTTCGCCCGCAATGAGCCCCGACGAGACGGCCTCCTCCGGCTGGCTTCCGCGCGTTGCGACGGGCATGCTCGTGCTCGCGAGCGGAGAGGTGATCGAAGGCCTTGGAGTCGGCGCGACCGGGTCCGCGATCGGAGAAGTCTGCTTCAACACGGCGATGACCGGCTACGAGGAGATCCTGACCGATCCTTCCTACGCTGCGCAGATCATCACCTTCACCTTTCCGCATATCGGGATCGTCGGCGTCAACGACGAGGACATCGAGGTCGTCAACCCCGCCGCGTCCTCGGCCGCAGTCGGCGCGATCTTCCGCGTCGACCCGTCCGAACCCTCCAACTTCCGCGCCAAGGGGCGGCTCGACCCGTGGCTCCGATCGCGCGGGATCATCGGGCTCGCCTGCCTCGACACGCGCGCGCTGACGTCGCTCATCCGCAAGTCCGGCATGCCGAACGCCGTCATCGCCCATGCCCCCGACGGCGCCTTCGACCTTGACGCGCTCAGGGCTCAAGCTAGGGCTTGGCCGGGCATAGACGGCATGGACCTCGTGCCCGCGGTCGGTACGACTCAGCGCTACGACTGGGACGAGACGAGCTGGACGCTCGAGAGCGGCTACGGGCATCGGCTCGAGACGCGCTTCCATGTCGTTGCGGTCGACTACGGGATCAAGCGCAACATCCTCAAACTCCTCAACGACTGCGGCTGCTCGGTGACGGTCGTGCCCGCGACCGCGACGCCCGAGGAGATCCTGGCGCTGCGGCCCGACGGCGTCTTCTTATCGAACGGCCCCGGCGATCCGGCGGCGACCGGCGAATACGCTGTTCCAACCATCCGGGCGCTGCTCGAGACAAAAATCCCCCTGTTCGGCATCTGCCTCGGACATCAGCTCCTCGGACTCGCGGTCGGGGCCCGCACGATGAAGATGCCGCAGGGTCACCACGGCGCCAACCATCCGGTCAAGGATTTTACCACCGACAAGGTGGAGATCGTCTCGATGAACCACGGCTTCGCGGTCGATCGCGCGACCCTGCCCGCGAACGCCAAAGAGACGCATGTCTCGCTGTTCGACGGCTCGAACTGCGGCGTCGCGCTGACCGACCGCCCGGCCTTCTCGGTGCAGTACCACCCCGAGGCTTCGCCCGGACCGCGCGACAGCCACTACCTCTTCCGCCGCTTCACCGACATGATGGCGGCGCGAAAGGCCGCCGCCTGATTTGGAAATCCTTGGCGGAGCGGCTTTTGGGCGCGAAAAGGGCGCTCAAACGGGGTTGGAAAAGCTTGGATTTCCTTGGATTCTCTCGTCCGAATCGAGCCTGTTCAATGGGTTACAAGGGATTCGCGGAAAAAATTTTGGGAGCCTTCCGCCCCGCCGAATCCCGATCCCGGCGCCCGCCGCTTCAGGGCGCGCTTTCATGATCCAATCTTCCCACGTTATTTTGACCCTCGACGCGCCGCCGGGTTCTCACCGCGGCATTTTCGAGACTATCACGACTTCCGATTTTCCGCAACCAAAATGGGGCGCTTATCCCGTCATGGCCGGGCTTGTCCCGGCCATCCACGAGAACACCGAGTCCACGAATGAGATTCTGAGACAGTCGCAAGCACTGAACGCGGGGTCAGTGGCACGGAGCCGCGTGGATGGCCGGGACAAGCCCGGCCATGACGAAAAACAGAAAAGAACGCCCTGCCTATAGACAGCGCCATGAGAGTGTAAAAAGCCCCCTAGCCCTTCGTCGCCCATCTGAGCCTTCCAACATGGCCGTCCGCGGCTTGAACGCGCACAGCGTTCACGTATAAATTGTGGGCTCCGGCTTGCCGCTCGGGAAGGCTGGACTTTTGGGGGCCGCGCTTGCCTTCTGACGACCCCACGCCGCCAGGCAAAAATCCCGTGCCGAACGGCCCGGGCGGAGCCGAGCCGTCGCCGCCGCCCGGCGCGACGCCCGGGTCCATGGCGGACGCCAGCTCTCGCTCAGAAAATACGCCCAACCTTCCGAAGATCGCCGAGAAGGCCGACGATCTCGAGGCGATCAAAAAGGCGGTCGACGACGCAGCGGCCGTCGGCGGAGGCCTCTGGCTCTCCTATCTGTTCGTTCTGTTCTATCTCGCCGTCGCGGCGGGCGCGGTTACGCATGCCGATCTCTTCTTCGAAAAGGCCGTCAAGCTGCCGTTCCTCAACGTCGAGCTGCCGCTGCTCGCCTTTTTCTTCCTCGCGCCGATCCTGTTCCTCGTCGTCCACGCGTACACGCTCGTGCATCTCGTGATGCTGACCGACAAGGCGAAGCGGTTCCATCAAGCGCTACACGACCAGATCGGCGACGACTACGGACTGCCGTGGATGGAGCGGGCGCATCGCGCTGCGATCCGCGACGGCCTACAGCGGCAATTGCCCAGCAACATTTTCGTCCAGTTCCTGGCTGGACCGAGAACCGTGCGTGCAACCGCCTTCGGCGTGGCGCTGCGCGCAATCGCCTGGATCACGCTGGTCATCGCGCCAGTGCTGCTGCTGCTCATGATGCAGATCCAGTTCCTGCCGTTTCACAGCGGCTTCATCACCTGGACCCAGCGCGTCGCGCTCTTCGTCGATCTGGTCCTGCTAGCGTGGCTGTGGCGCAAAGTTCTGTCAGGGCATGAACTTGGCGGCCCGTTCCGAGCCTCTTGGGCCTGGCCGGTCCTTGGCTTCGTGCTGAGCGTGGCCGTGCTTCTCTTCTCCATGACGGTGGTGACCTATCCGGGCGAGTGGCAGGAAGAGAGGTTGGCAAGCTGGCGAATCCTTCCCGCGATGGACGAGTGGGGAAGGCCCGCGACCGAAAAGGACGCCAGAGGCGAGCCGAGGACCGCGTCGTTTCGCGACTGGGTCATGAACGCGAGGAAGATGTCGCTCCACGACTGGCTGTTCAACGCCAAGCCCGACGAGATCACCCGCCGCAGGCTTCCGTTTTCGAGCACTCTCGTCCTGGTTGGCCTCAACGTCTACGAAGGCCTCGGCATCGACGACCCCGAGAAGGCCAAGTGGCATGACTTCGTCTTTCGCGCGCGCGGCCGTGACTTAAGGGGCGCGATCTTCGATTTCGCGACGCTTCCGAAGGTCGATTTCGAGGGCGCCGATCTTCACGGCGCGTCGCTCCATGACGCGCAGCTTCAGGGCGCGTCGCTCCATGACGCGCAGCTTCAGGGCGCGTCGCTCAATTTCGCGCAGCTTCAGGGCGCGTCGCTCAATTTCGCGCAGCTTCAGGGCGCGTCGCTCGGTGCCGCGCAGCTTCAGGGCGCGTCGCTCAATGTCGCGCAGCTTCAGGGCGCGTCGCTCGGCTTCGCGCAGCTTCAGGGCGCGTCGCTCAATGTCGCGCAGCTTCAGGGCGCGTCGCTCGCCGACGCGCAGCTTCAGGGCGCGTCATTCGACGACGCTGTTCTGGAGGCGACCGACTTTTCGCGCGCTTATCTCTGGCGGAGCAATCGCCCGAGGCCGCCCTCAGAGGTCGCGAGCATCCGGATCTCCGGCGAGAGCTGGTTGCCAGAATGGATCGACGTAAATGCAAATCACCAGACCTGGGATGACAAGACCTACCAGACGCTGCGAACCTTGATCGGGTCGGTCCGGCCGAGCGACCTGGCGCTCGAGCGCATCCAGAGCCTCGACTGCTCGAATTCCGATACGACGCTCGCATCTTGCAATTCGTCTGCTGAGCCGCCGCCCGAGGCCGCGGCGTGGCGCAAGGCGCTGGAAGACGCCCGCGTAGACGATGCCGCATACGCAAAAGCGCTGGCGGCTGCCTTGAAGACGCTGGTTTGCTCGGGCGACGACGGTGCGGTCTATGTCGTGTGGGGCGGTGGATTCGAATCCCGCCTCGAATCCGGCGGTCCCGAGGCGCCGGCGCTAGTCGATTTCATCATGAGCAAGGATTGCCCGGTCTCCGGCTCGCTGACCGACGCGGACAAGGCGAAGCTCCTCCGCATAAAGCAGGACGCGATAGTCGCGACGCAGAAATCTGTGCCTGGAGGCCCAGCCCATTCGCCTTAGCCGTCATCGCGAAGGGCGCGCGGGCGACGCCGCGATCCAGCGGGCAACACTCCCCTCTCCCCTTGCGGGAGAGGGGTTGGGGTGAGGGGTTGGGCGCGATAGTTTCTCATCATGCGGCTTGTGCCGCGGACCCCTCATCCGGCGGGCTTCGCCCGCCACCTTCTCCCGCAAGGGGAGAAGGAAGGCGCGCACAGCCTCCAGCCTTGAGGTGAGTCATGGCGGGCCTGGACAGCTTCTCGTTCGGCGACAGTCCGGCGCTCGCGGATGAACTGCTCGAACTTGTCCTCCTCGGCAAGAAGACCGCGACCTGCTGGGCCGCGAGCGAGGGCGACAAAGGCGTCGAGGCCGGCAAGCGATGGATCGTCAAGGACGGCCAGGGACGCCCGCGCGCCGTCTTGGAGACAGTCGAGCTGATGCGACGGCGGTTCAGGGACGTCGATGCGGACTTTGCTTACGAGGAGGGCGAAGGCGACCGCTCGCTCGACTATTGGCGGCGAGCGCACGCCAACTATTTCACGCGCCGCGGCGAATTTTCGCCGGACATGGAGCTTTATTGCGAGCGCTTCAGGCTCGTTGAAATTCTCGACCGCGGCTGACGAGCCTCGAAGCGCCGGCGCCGGTCGATTTCTCTGCTTCGTTGACCAACTCCCAATTGGTCCGGCGCCCTTGTCATGGCGCCATGAAGCCGATCGCGACGGTGTTCGCGATGTCGATGAAAAAGGCCGAGACCAGCGGCAGGATGATGAAGGCCCGCGCGCAGGCGCCATGCAGTTTCGTCACCGCGGTCAAGCGATGGCGGTCGGCGTTGCGCCGAGGCTGATGCCCGCGAAACCAGCCGCGATCACGGCGGCCTCATAGTTTCCGCCCATCGCCGGGAAGGCGACAAAGACGATGTAAGCGACCGCGGCCAAGGTCGGGGCCGGATGGAGCCGCAAAGACGCGCGTCCGCGCCTTACGCAGCCTCGTAGGTGAAGAACCCACGCCCGGTCTTGCGGCCGAGGTAGCCGGCGTCGCACATCTGCTTCAAGAGCGGACTCGGGCGGTACTTGGAATCGTCGAAGCCGTTGTACAGCGTCTCCATGATGTCGAGCACGATGTCGAGGCCGATGAGATCGGCGAGCGACAGCGGCCCCATCGGATGGTTGGCGCCGAGCTTCATCATCTGGTCGACGTCCTCGGGCGTCGCGAGCCCCTCATAGACGCAGTTGATCGCCTCGTTGATCATCGGCACCAGCACGCGGTTGACGACGAAGCCGTAAGAGTCCTTCGACACGCGCGCTTTCTTGCCGATCGCTTCGGTCAGCGCGACGATCTTCTTCTCCGTCTCGTCGGTCGTCTGCAGCGCGCGGATGATCTCGACGAGCTGCATCACCGGCACCGGATTGAAGAAGTGCATGCCGATGACTTGCCCCGGAATTTTTGACGTCGAGGCGATGCGCGTGACCGAGATCGACGAGGTGTTGGTGGCGACAATGGCGTCCGGGCGACAGACGGCGTCGAGCTCGCCCATCACCGTCTTCTTGAGGTCGAAACGTTCGAGCACGGCCTCGACCACGACGTCGCAATCGGCGAGGTCCTCGATTTTCGTGGTCGGCGCAATCCGCCCGAGCGCCGCGTCCCGGTCCTCGCCCGTCAGCTTGCCGCGCGCGACCACACGCTCGAGGCTCTTCTTGATCGCGCCCATGCCGCGAGCGAGCGGCGCGTCAGCGATGTCGCGCAGCCGCACCGGATAGCCGGCGGCGGCGAAAACCTGCGCAACCCCCGCGCCCATCGTGCCAGCTCCGACCACGCCGATCTTTTTGACTCCTTCGACCATCGTCGTCTCCTCCTCGTACCCGCAAACCCTATGGAAAAAGAATGCGAAGCTTGTGCGACAAGCCCTGCGGCGAGGGGGTCAGCGCGCCGGCGCCGTCGAACTTGCCGGATATCCGACCGTCTGACCAAACAACGGCCGCTCATTCTCGCTGAGGCCAAGCTTCGCGGACAACGCCGGCCGGTTGCAATTGTGGAACCAGGCGGCGAGGCCGTATGCGGCGGCGAACAGGTAGACATTGCCGGCGATCAGCCCCGCATCGACAAAGAAATAGGACTTCTGCACCTCCGGATCGTGCAGCCCCGGCTCCTCGAACCCCGAAGTGTGGTCCAACTTGCCGATGTCGGCGACATAAATGAGCCGCACCGGCGCATGAGAGCCGCCGTCACCCTGAAGCGCGCCAAGCGCAAGAGGGCGAAGGTCCTCCGCGAGCACGAGGTCCAGGCGGTGGGCGGACGGATGATACCGGTAGGCGCCCTCCTTAAGGGCCACATAGACGTCGACTTCCTGGGAGTTGCTGGCCGAGGCGGCCGTTCGGCCGGAGACGCCGAATGGACCGTTCGCGCGGTTGATCCCACAGGCCGCCCAAAGTAGATCGCTGAGCGCCTGCGGCGGCAGCGGCCGGTCGCTGAATGCGCGCTCGGTCCGCCTCAGACGGAGCGCATTCGCGAGCGACTCGCCGCCTTCGAGCTTCGGCTCGACGAGCTTGATCGTGTTGGAGCTCGAAGCGTTTTCTCGCACTTTTCGTCCTCCAGACGCGAGCATCAAAGCGCGCCGGACATCGCATCCGCGCGGGAAGGTCGGACGCAGACCGGACCCGTCTCGGCCGGGGCCAGCGGGCGCAAGTAGCGCTCCACGCCGAAGTCCACGACGACCCGGTTCGCCTCATGCGCGGGGTCGACGCCGTAGCGCCGGAGATAGGCATAGAACGCGCCGCCTTTGGTGTCAACTCGACGCGCGTGGCGCACGGCGACCGAGCCGATGACCCCGATCCGGTCCGATCCGAATTCCGCGCGGACGGCGGGGCCTATGATGAGGTCGGTTCCCCAGCCGCTGACGGTTTCGGCGAAGGCCCAGCCCGTTCGCTCGAGCGCGCGGCGCGAGAAGACGGGCGCCATGATCTCGACCGTCGAGACCCGCAAGATCCGGTTCGGCGCCGGCTTCTTGAGGAACGGCCAGGCCGAATCGGAATCCTCGGTCAAGGCCGGCTGCGCGAGATCGAGCTTCTCGCGCTCCATCTCGGCGAACAGCGCATCGATGCCCTCCGCGCCGATCTCGACGTCGTCGTCGAGAAAAAGAACCGCATCGTAGCGCAACAGGAGGTCGGGACGTTGTTCAAGCAGGCGCCGGATCGCCGTCGTCTTCGTGCCGCCCTGGAAGACGACGGCGTCCGCGCGCGGGTCCGGCGCCGTCTCCTCGAAATAATTGAGGAGCACGTCGTAATCGCGCGGCCTCCTCAGGTAGTCCGCCTGGAAGCCTCGGCCGCACTGGACGAAAATGAGGCGCTTGGCGCCGCTCCTGGCCGGCTCCCTTTCCACGCGAAAGCGCTGGTCCGCAAAAAAACGCTCCTGACGCGCCTTGAGCTCTTCGCGGCTCAACGGCGGCTTCATGTCGCCGTCGCGCGGCTTCGGGTCGAACACGCGCAGAGCGGCCTCTTCGATCGAGCGGCCCCGGCCCCGGATGACGTCGCGGACGAACGCCATGTCGATGTCCGGCCTCGGCCGCCGTCCGCCCTTTAGTCCCACTTCGAGGAAATGCAAGAACTGGTGGGGGTGGGTTTGCCGCCAGTCGGGATTCTGGGCGGCGTACCACGCGTGGTCGAACTCGGCCGACGGCGCCGGCCCGCTCGCATCCGGCCTTGCGAGATAAAGGTCCATGAGGCCCGTCGCCCTGGACCCCAGGCCCGCCGTCTTGCGGAAGAAATTCGGATCGAAGAAGCCGTTGGGACGGTAGCCCAGCCTTTCCCCGATCAACGCGTAGTGGATCGGCGCGAGCGCCCGGGCGCTTCCGTTTCCCAAGCGCCGGCGCGCATAATCGCTGGCCCAGAAGGCGCGTCGGGACATGCTCGAAAGCGCCGCCATATTCGGGCTTCAGGCGGGAAGCGGGTCGGTCAGGCGCGCCGCTTCGGTCGCGACCGTCGGCCCGAACGTCGCCTCGAACGCCTTGCGAAGGGCCGCGTCCGCCTGCGCAAGAGTGACGGCGCGGCCGAGGTCCGCGAGGCTCGTGACGCCGAAGCGCATGTCGGCGATCCCGCACGGAACGATGCCGGAAAAATGCGAGAGGTCCGGCGCGACATTGAGCGCAATGCCGTGGAACGTCGCCCAGCGCCGCACGCGCACGCCGATCGCGGCGATCTTGTCCTCGGCAACCGCGCCGCCTGGGAAACGGGGCTTGTCCGGCCTTGCGACCCAGACACCGACCCGGTCCTCGCGCGTCTCGCCTGCGACGCCGAAAGCGCTCAGCGCCATGATCAGCAAGCCCTCGAGCGCCGCGACATAGGCGCGGACGTCCGGACGCCGCCGTTTGAGGTCCAGCATCACATACGCCACGCGCTGGCCGGGCCCGTGGTACGTGAATTGCCCGCCCCGCCCGGCGCGATAGACGGGAAAGCGCGCCTCGATGAGGTCGCTCTCCTTCGCGCTCGTTCCGGCAGTGTAGAGCGGCGGATGCTCAATCAGCCACACCCGCTCGGCCGCCCGGCCCGCGGCGATCGCCTCGGCGCGCGCCTCCATCTCGGCAAGCGCGCTCGCGTAATCCGTCCAGCCGGGCGATACGACCCACTCAACCGGCGGCGAGCCGGGCGAGGCGAACAGAGGCGCCATGAGCGCGAAGCGGGAACTGGACACGGGGCGCATTCCTAGCAAAACGCGGGGGGAAGCGCGAGCGAGACGCGCCGCGGCGCCCCGCCATGAAGGCCCGATCACGATTCGTTGACGCTGTCACCTTTTTATCTTGACGGAAGGTAAGGCAGCGCGCTTCTGTAAGAACCGGCGGGGGCCGGGACGCCGCCCCTTGCGCTTTCGAGCCTCGCGGGCGGCGTCCCGAATTGATTAGGGGGCTCTCTACCCGTGTTCGCCTTCGACCGAAGGCTGCGGCATGCGTCGAGCGTTGCGGGAGCGCTTGCGCTCATTTTCGGCGCGACGGCTGCGGCCTCGGCGGGCGCCTGGACCTTGCCGCAGGGCGAAGGCCAAATTATCGAGACCCTGTTCGGTTGGACGGGATACGGCGCGCCATGGGGCGGCAATCCCGGGGTCAAGCAGAACCGCTTCGACGCGCAGACCTACGTGCAGTATGGGGTGGCCGACCAGCTGACGATCTTCGGCGAGACGGCGCTCGAGCGCTATTCGCTGAACCCTCCCGATCCGAGCCAATACACCGGCCTCGACTACTCGGATCTGGGCTTGAGGGCCAGGCTCTGGTCGAGCGGGGCATGGGTCTTTTCCGGCGAGGCGACGGTGTTCGTTCCGGGCGCCCACGATCCCAAGTCCTCCGCTGAGGCCGGCAACACCGGCGTCGCCGCGGAGGGCCGTCTGCTCGCCGGCACGAACTACGCCTTCGGCTGGGCGACCGGTTTCGTCGACGCCGAATTGGGCTATCGCCTGCGCACCGCCGGCCCTCCCGACGAATGGCACGGGGATATCACCGCCGGGCTCAAGCTGCCGTATGGGATCATGCTGATGCTGCAGGATTTCACGACGGTCTCCTCGCCATCGGTCAATCCGGGGTTTCCCGCCTGGAAAAGCTCGGTCGTCGAGGCGAGCGTCGTTTATGCCTTCGGCGATCGCTGGTCGATCCAGATCGGCGTCTTTTCGAGCGTGCTTGCGATCAAGACCAACACCGCGCGGGGCGCGGCTCTGGCGTTGTGGCGGAACTTCTGAAAGCCGCCTTGCGCTTTGACAAAGCCGATACAACCGTTGTTAACGTAAGCAAGCTATGCCTGTTCGGCGCGAAACTTTGCCTTCACGGTAGCGAAGGAGGTCCGGCTGGGGCTTCAGTGTCTTCCTCGGCCGGAGTTTGGGGGTGGAAACGATGGCGAAATTTCCCATGGAGGTGCGCGTCTCCCATGAACTGGCCTTCGGCCGCGACCGATGGTCGACCGAGGGGGTAACGCGCAGCGTCTCAAACCACAGCACGTTCACCGACATCTTCAGTCAGAAGCTCGGCGACTTTTGCGACGCCTTCGCAAAGGGCATCAATCCGGTGAACAGCAAGAACGCCGATTACATATTGGACGCGATCGAGATGTATGTCGAACTGACCTCGAAGGGGGAGATCCGGCTGGTCGCGGCGGCAGGGGCCGACATCAGGGGCGCGATCAAGCTCACCTTCCGCGCCAACCGAACCTGAAGCGCCACGCGACGCTGGTTCACGCCGTCTTCTCGAACAGCTCGCGCCCGATCAGCATGCGCCGGATCTCGCTCGTGCCGGCGCCGATCTCGTACAGCTTTGCGTCGCGCAACAGGCGCCCGAGCGGATAGTCGTTGGTGTAGCCGTTGCCGCCGAGCAATTGGATCGCGTCGAGGGCGAGCCCGGTCGCCCGTTCCGAGGCGTAGAGGATCGCGCCGGCCGCGTCCTCGCGCGTCGTCCGCCCCCGGTCGCAGGCTTTTGCGACGGCGTAGACGTAAGCCTTCGCCGCGTTCATGGCCACGTACATGTCGGCAAGCTTGGCCTGCACGAGCTGGAACGCGCCGATCGGCTGGCCGAACTGCTTGCGTTCGTGGACGTAAGGCAGGACCACGTCGAGCGCTGCAGCCATGAGGCCGAGCGGCCCGGCCGAGAGCACGACCCGCTCGTAGTCGAGCCCGCTCATGAGCACGTTGACGCCCTTGCCGACCGCGCCGAGCACATTCTCCTCCGGGACTTCGCAATCGGCGAAGACGAGCTCCGACGTGTCGGAGCCGCGCATGCCGAGCTTGTCGAGCTTCTGCCCGTTGGAGAAGCCCTTCATGCCGCGCTCGACGATGAAGGCGGTGATGCCGCGCGCGCCGGCGGCGGGATCGGTCTTGGCGTAGACCACCAGCGTCTCGGCGACGGGGCCGTTGGTGATCCACATCTTCGCGCCGTTGAGGACGTATCGGTCGCCATGTCTCTCGGCCCGCGTCGTCATCGAGACGACGTCCGAGCCCGCGTTCGGCTCCGACATGGCGAGGCCGCCGACATGCTCGCCGGAGATGAGCTTCGGCAGGTAGCGCGCCTTCTGCGCCGCGTTGCCGTTGCGCGCGATCTGGTTGACGCAGAGGTTCGAGTGCGCCCCGTAGGAAAGCCCGACCGCGCCGCTCGCGCGTGACACCTCCTCCATCGCAATGCAATGCTCGAGATAGCCGAGCGCGAGCCCGCCATACTCTTCGGGCGCGGTGATCCCGTGCAGGCCGAGCGCGCCCATCGCTGGCCAGAGGTCGCGCGGGAAAAGGTTGTCGCGGTCGATCGCCGCCGCGCGCGGCGCGATCTCCTTGTCGGCGAAGGCTCTTGCGCCTTCGCGGATCATCTCGGCGCTTTCGCCGAGGTCGAAGTCGAACAGGCGCGGGGCGTTTGGGATCATGGGGTTCGTGGCGCCAAAGGGTATTGCTACGGCCCGCGACATTGCGGGCATTCGGCGCCGCTGTCCAGACGGGACGGGGCTGCGTCGAATGGGGCGGCGCGGGATGGGGTGGCGCGGCCAACCCCGGCCCGCCCTCGCCATAGGGCCCGTACGGAAGGACGCCCTCTCTCGATGGCCTATAGCGGGCGAGCGCGCCGAACCGTCACAAGATTGACTTCGCCCGGATTGCCCTTGACAGAGCTCCGCGCCCTTGACACCCGGCGCCTGGCGCCCGACAGCGGTCTCTCATGTCCGCGCCCGCCGCCAAGCCTCCTCTCCGCGTCGTCCTCTGCGCGCCGCGCGGCTTCTGCGCCGGCGTCGTGCGGGCGATCGACATCGTCGAGCGGGCGCTGCAGATTTATGGCGCGCCGGTCTATGTGCGCCACGAGATCGTGCACAACCGGTTCGTGGTCGATGCGCTGAAGGCCAAGGGGGTCGTGTTCGTCAACGAACTCGGCGAGGTCCCGCCCGGAGACCATCCGGTGATCTTCTCGGCTCATGGCGTCGCCAAGGCGGTGCCAGAGGACGCGAGGCGCCGCAATCTCTTCACCATCGACGCGACCTGCCCGCTCGTCACCAAGGTGCATCGCGAAGCGCAGGCGCATTTCAAGCGCGGACGGCGGATCATCCTCATCGGCCATGCCGGCCATCCCGAGGTGATCGGCACGATGGGGCAATTGCCCGTGGGCTCCGTGACGCTCGTAAGTTCGGTCCAGGAGATCGACGCGCTCCCTCCCGACGACGGCCGCCCGATCGCCTACGTGACGCAGACGACGCTTTCGGTCGGCGACACGCGCGCGATCGTCGAGGCCCTGAAAGCGCGCTTTCCGGCGATCCACGCTCCGCCGATGGAGGACATCTGCTACGCCACCACCAACCGGCAGGAGGCAGTCGAGGCGGCGGCGCGCGAGGTCGAGGCGGTGATCGTCGTCGGCGCCGCCAATTCCTCGAACTCGCAGCGCCTGCGCGAGGTCGCCGAACGCGAGGGGGCCGCAGCGCAGCTTGTCGCCGACGCGCGCCACATCGACTGGCGCGCGCTGGACAGCGTCGCCTCGCTCGCGATCACCGCCGGCGCCTCCGCGCCCGAGGACTTGGTCCAGCGCGTTCTCGAAGCGCTCGGCCAGCGTTTCGCCATCGTCATCGAGACCTTGACGACGACGAACGAGTCGATGGCCTTCCCCCTGCCGCGGGCGCTGCGCGAAGCGGGCGCCGTTCCGGCGAGCTAAGGATCTCTTTCGATCGTCGCCGAACTCGGCTGCGTAAGCGGTTTGACGCCCCTCGCGCGGGCGGGCTAAGCGGTTCGCTCTTCGGCGCACTCACCCCCTAAAGGACATGGCTGTCTACACTGAAGTCACCGATGAAGCGCTGCGCGATTTCCTCGCGCTTTACGACCTTGGCGAGGTGGTTTCGTTCAAGGGCATCGCGGAGGGGGTGGAGAACTCCAATTTCCTCCTGCGCACCACGTCCGGCCAATTCATCCTGACGCTCTACGAGAAGCGGGTGAAGGCGGCCGACCTGCCGTTCTTCATTGGGCTCATGGAGCATCTCGCTGGGCGCGGCGTGACCTGCCCGCAACCCGTTCGCAATCGCGCGGGCGATGCGCTCGGCGAGCTCGCCGGACGCCCGGCGACGATCGTCACCTTTCTCGACGGAATTTGGATCCGCCGTCCGAACGTGCGCCATTGCGGCGAAGTTGGCGAAGCGCTGGCGCGCATGCATCTGGCCGGCGCGGATTTCCCGCTCAAGCGGCCGAACGCGTTGTCGCTCGAGGGTTGGCCGCCCCTCCTCAATGCGGCGAAGGCGCGGGCCGACGAGGTCGCCGCGAACCTTAGCGCCGAAAGCGCGGCGGAGCTCGGCTTCCTGCAGGCGAATTGGCCGCGCGGACTGCCGGGCGGCGTCATCCATGCGGATCTCTTCAACGACAATGTCTTCTTTCTCGGCGAGACGCTTTCCGGACTGATCGACTTCTATTTTGCGTGCAACGACGCGCTCGCCTACGACCTCGCGATCTGTCTCAGCGCGTGGTGCTTCGAACCGGACAACGAGTTCAACGTCTCCAAGGGGCGGGCGATGATCATGGCCTACGAAAAGATCCGGCCGCTGACCGCGGACGAGACGCGGGCCCTCCCGCTGCTCGCGCGCGGGGCGGCGTTGCGCTTCCTGCTCACGCGGCTCGTCGACTGGCTCAACGTGCCGCCCGGCGCGAAGGTCGCGCCCAAGAATCCGCTCGAATATCGCGACAAGCTGCGGTTCCATCAGCGGGCCAGAAGCGCCGCCGACTATGGCCTGATGCGGTGAGCCGACGCGTCTCGATCTGGACCGACGGCGCGTGCTCGGGCAACCCGGGGCCGGGCGGCTGGGGCGCGATCCTGCGCTACGGCGGGAATGAGAAGCAGCTCAAGGGCGGGGAAGCGGTCACAACCAACAACCGCATGGAGCTCATGGCGGCGATCGAGGCGCTGGAATCGCTGACGCGGCCTTGCGCGGTAAGCCTGCACACCGATTCGCAATACTTGCGCGGGGGCGTGACCGGCTGGCTGAACGGCTGGAAGCGCAACGGCTGGCGGACGGCCGACAAGAAGCCGGTCAAGAACGAGGATCTCTGGCGCCGGCTCGACGCCGCTGCGGAGCGGCACGACATCGATTGGCTGTGGGTCAGGGGCCACGCCGGCGACGAACACAACGAACGCGCCGATCGACTGGCTCGGGAGGGAATGGCGCCCTTTCTTGCGCGGCGGGCCGCGCTCGGTGCGGGCTAGTGGCCCGAGTCACGCGAACTGAGGGTATAGCCTGGCGAGTTTGACGCGGGCGTCGGCGGTTGTGAATTGCCAGTCGGCCTTGGCGTGATGTTTGTTGCGGCGTTGTTCCCAGGCGGCGACTTCCTGGGTCAGTTCCGGCTTGTTCGGGATGCGTCGGTCGAGGCACTGGGTTGAGAGGACGGCGAGTTCGGATTCGGCCATGTCGAGCCAGCTTCCGTGCTTGGGCGTATAATGCCATTCGAACCGTTCGACGAGGCGACGCGCTTCGGCGGCGGGAAAGGCTTCGTAGAGCGACGCCGTCGTGTGCGTGCTGAGATTGTCCTGAACCAGAACGATCTTGTCCGCATCGGGAAAATACATGTCGGACAAATCCTTGAGCACGTGGGCGTAATCGACGGCCGCGCGGCGGTCGGTGACTTTCACGCAGCGCCAGCCTTCCAGCGGCGCGAACATCATGAACAGATTGGCCACGCCATTGCGTTCGTATTCGTAGTCGCGCCGCGCCGGTTGTCCCGGCTTGGCGGCGACCGGCGCGCGCGTCTCGATGATGAGCTGCTTCGACGTTTCGTCGAGGCATACGAGGGGGCGCATGGGATCATGCGGCCTCTGGTAGACTTCCAGCACGTCCTCCATGTTGGCGACAAAGGCCGCGCTGGCCTCGGGCGCGATCACCCATTGCTGCTTGAGATGGGGCTTGAGAATGTTTTTTTGAGCGTCCGCCCGATCGTGTTGTCGCTGGCGCTCTCGACGATCTGCAGTTCGACGACCTTCTCCTCCAAAAGACGCAGGGTCCATCTGGCGCGGCCCGCCGGGGCCGGCCCGCAAGCCAAAGCGATCAGCTTGGCTTCCGCGGCGCCGTCGAAAATCCGCCGCGGGGCGGAATTGGGATTGTCCTTGCGGGTCAGGACGGCTTCGAAGCCTTCCTCGACGAGTTGCCGCCGCGTCCGCTCGACCGTCGCGATGCTGGTGTCCAGCGCCTCGGCGATTCGGCTGTCGCTCCATCCGCCGCCAGCCTCCGACACGTCCGCTTTCAACAGAATGCGCGCTTTCGTCAACAAATGCCCGGCGCGCTTGCCCTTGCGGATAAACTCATCGAGCCGAGCACGTTCCTCCGCGCTCAGCCTGACCACGTATTTCTTGACGGCAATCTCTTTGCTCGCCACGAATCATCTCCATCGCTCAGATCGCGACAGCACAAATTCAGACAATGCCGTCAAACGCAATGACGTGAGCCACTAGCCAAATATGGGGAGTAGAAGATTACGCGCGGAAATGCAGAAGCCATAGGTTGTTAACGCCTATGTGAGCAATGTTAGCTTACATTGTTCCGGCTTCCGCGCTTCACATGACCCAACGACATCCCGCCGCTGCTAGCTCGGAAATGCTTCCGAGCGATGTTCGTCGCAGCCTTCTCGAATCCGTGTTCTCCGACCCTCGATCCATGGTCCTCGGCGCGGCGGTGACGATTGTCAGCGGGGTCCTGATCGCCTATCTCACGCGAGCCTGGCCCCCAATGGCGGCGACTGGCGCGATTGCGGCGGTCCTGGCGGGGCGTCTTCTCCTCATTAAGGAAACAAAGCGACAAATCGGCTCGGATCGCGCTAACCTCGAGCGGCTGGAACGGGCCTACGTGCTCGGGGCGTCGGCCTATCTCTTCTGCATCGGCTCGCTGACGGTCAGCGCGTTCGCAGTCTCCGGGGACCCTTTCATCCTCACTTTGGCTGTGACCGCCTCCGTCATGCACGCTTTCAGCATCGCCGTTCGAAACTATCCGATCCGACGCGGGATAGGCCTTCAGATCCTGGCGTTCGCCTTGCCGCTTGCCGGGGCGTTCCTCATGAAGGGCGGGTTTTTCCCCCTCCTGATCGCGACGCTCATCGTCCCGCTCTGCCTGTTGATTTACAAGTCCTCGGCGCGGCTTCGCGGCATTTTGCTGAGCGAAATTGCATTTTGCAAGGGGGCCGAGGACATCGCCGGTCAATTCGATTTCGCAATCAACAACATGTCCCACGGGATATGCGTGATCTCCGCCGAGGGGCGAATTCTGGTATCCAACCGACGGTTTTCGGAATTCCTCAACGTGCATCGCGAGCGGCCGCTCGCGAACGCCCGGTTCCGCTCGCTCATGCGCCTCGCCAAACGGCGCGGACGCATTCCGAGCGAGGCGTTCGAGCGCTTGGCGAAGGCCTTCGATGCCGCGGCCGTTCAAGGCGCGCCTTGCTCGATGCAGTTCGAGACGGCGCAAGAGACCGTCTACGAAGTCACCATCGCGCCCAATTCGCGGGGCGGATGGGGCATGGTCATTCAGGACGTGACGGCGAAGCGCGACGCGGACCGCGCCATCGACCGGATGGCGCATTTCGACTCCGTGACGAATCTTCAAAATCGCCGGTCGTTCGAACTCGCCTTGGGCGAGGCGCTCGACGCGACGCAACAATCGGGCGACCGGATCGACGTCCTGTTCGTCGATCTCGACGACTTCAAGCAGGTCAACGACAGCCTCGGCCATCGCACCGGCGACAAGCTCCTTGCCGAGATCGCCCGCCGCGTGCGCGTCATGGTCGGCCCGCTCGACGTCGTCGCCCGGTGGGGCGGCGACGAATTCGTCATTCTGCACCACAACGGTCCAGGACAACCCGGAGCGGCGGCGCTCGCCAACCGCATCATCGCCGAGATCAGCCGCGCGCTCGTGATCGACGGCAGCGAGGTCATTGTCGGCGCAAGCATCGGCAGCGCCAGCGCCCCGGACGACGGGGAGACCGCCGACGCGCTCTTGTCGAACGCGGACATCGCCCTCTATGCCGCCAAGGCGGGCGGACGGCGCGGCTGGCGGCCGTTCGAAAGGGCCATGGACACCAAGGTCCAGGCGCGCCGGATCGTCGAGCTCGAATTGCGCGAGGCGGTCGCAAGCGACGCGATCGACATCCATTTCCAGCCGATCTTAAACGTCAGATCCGGAAGGATTGTCGCCTTCGAGGCGCTCGCGCGCTGGCCCCACCCCGCGCGCGGGATGGTGTCGCCGGCCGAATTCATTCCGATCCTGGAAGAGATCGGGCTTATGGATCAATTCGGCGCGAGCGTCATTCGGCGCGCCTGCGCGGCTTGCGCGTCATGGCCCGGGGGAATCCGAGTCTCGGTCAATCTTTCCTCCTCGCAGTTTCGCGCAGGCACGATCGAGAAGACGATTTTCGAGGCGTTGCGGGCGGCGAATCTTGCGCCGGAGCGCCTCGACATCGAGATCACCGAGTCGACGCTTCTCGACGATCGCGGCGACACCCGGCGGACGCTGCAATCCTTGCGGGCGCGCGGGATTCGCGTTTCGCTCGACGACTTCGGGACCGGCTATTCGAGCCTGAGCTACCTCATGAGCTTCCCGCTCGACCTCATCAAGATCGACCGCTCCTTCACCGTGGGGCTCGGGGTCCAGGAGCGCGCCGCGATCCTGGTCGAAAGCGTCGCCGCCATGAGCCGCAAGCTCGGCATGGCCGTGCTGATCGAGGGCGTCGAAACGGAACGGCAGATGCGCGTGATCGAGTCCATGCGGTCGATCGCGGAGGTGCAGGGATTCCTGTTCAGTCCTCCGGTCCCGCTAGAGAGCGTCGCCGCGCTCATCGCCGGGCGGCGCCGCGCCCAGGCCGCAGCCTGACCAATGCCTAGCCGCCCTTCGCCGCGCTGATGAGCGCGAGCGCGTCGGCCGAATCCCAGTTCACGCCGCCTTCCGCGACGCCGATTTCGCAGCCGTCCTTGTCGATCAGCATGGTCACCGGCAGACCGAGCGCCTTGCCGTCCCGGCGCAAGGTCTCGAAGACGTCGCCGCTCGGGTCGGCGTAGCGCGCGAGCGTCTTGACCCCGATTCCGTCGAGAAACGCGCCGCGACGCTCGAGCCGCGCGGTGTCCACATTCACCGCGACGACCTCGAACGTCTTGCCGCCGGCTGCCGCCTGAAGCTTGTCGAGCGAAGGCATTTCGGCCCGGCAAGGCACGCACCAGGTCGCCCACAAGTTCAGGAGCACCGCGCGTCCACGGAAATCGGCGAGCGTCGTCTTACCTCCGCCGTCCCGTTCGAACATGAGCGGCAGCGCCTTATGGGGGTCGGAGGCGATCGCGAGCGCCGCGACCTCGCCCTTGGCCAGCGGCGCGAGCCTGGCGGCGAGCGCTCTCGAGGATGCGGGGCAAGCCCCTGCGACCTTGCCGGGCGGCGCGAGCGTCCCGTATAGGACGGCGCCGGCGACGACCACGGCTGCGATCGCGCCGAGCGCGAGCGGAGCGACGCGCCGTTTGCGCGGCGGGTTTTCAGGCTTCGTCATTCTCGAGTAATCCAGGGCGATAAACTCCAATGAGCAACGCGATGTGGGGCGGACGGTTCGGCGCCGGCCCGGCCGAAATCATGGAGGAGATCAACGCCTCGATCGACTTCGACCGCAAGCTCGCCGCCCAGGACGTCGCGGGCTCGGAGGCTCACGTCGCCATGCTCGCGCGCCAGGGCGTCATAGACGCCGCCGACGCCGAAGCCATCGCCAGGGGTCTCGCTCAAGTCAAAGGCGAAATCGAGGCGGGGACGTTCGCCTTCTCGCGCGCGCTCGAAGACATCCATATGAACGTCGAGGGCCGGCTCGCCGAGATCGTCGGCCCCGCCGCCGGGCGCCTGCACACCGCCCGTTCGCGCAACGACCAGGTCGCGGTGGATTTCCGCCTCTGGGTGCGCGACACGATCGACGCGCTGATCGCTGAGATTGCCGCGCTTCAGCGGGCTCTGGCCGCCCGCGCGCTGGAAAGCGCGGACTTGGTCATGCCGGGCTTCACCCATCTGCAATCGGCGCAGCCCGTCACCTTCGGCCATCACCTCCTCGCCTATGTCGAGATGCTCGCCCGCGACGCGGGGCGCTTTCAGGACGCGCGCAAGCGGCTCAACGAATGCCCGCTCGGCGCGGCCGCCCTCGCCGGCACGTCGTTCCCGATCGACCGCGAGATGACGGCCAAGGCGCTCGGTTTCGACCGCCCGACCGCCAATTCGCTCGACAGCGTCGCGGACCGCGACTTCGCGCTCGAGGCCTTGAGCGCCGCGGCCATCTCTGCGACCCATCTCTCCCGCTTCGCCGAGGAGATCGTCTTGTGGACGACGCCGCAATTCGGCTTCATCAAGCTCAGCGACGCCTTCTCGACCGGCTCGTCGATCATGCCGCAGAAGCGCAATCCCGATGCGGCCGAGCTCGTGCGCGGCAAATCGGGACGCGTCTTCGGCGCGCTGATCGCGCTCCTGACCGTCATGAAAGGCCTGCCGCTCGCCTATTCGAAGGACATGCAGGAGGACAAGGAAGGCGTGTTCGACGCGCTGCAGACGCTTTCGCTCTGCCTCGCGGCGATGACGGGCATGGTCAAGGACATGACGCCGGACGCGAAGCGCATGAAGGCGGCGGCCGGCGCCGGCTACGCCACCGCGACCGACCTCGCCGATTGGCTCGTGCGGACGCTGAAGACGCCGTTCCGCGAGGCGCACCATGTGAGCGGCCGCATCGTCGCGCTCGCGGCCGCGCGCGGCGTCGCGCTGGAGAAGCTTTCGCTCGCCGAGATGCAAAGCGTCGAGCCGCGTATCACCGAAGACGCGTTCGGCGTGCTCGGCGTCGACCGCTCGGTCAGGAGCCGGACATCCTACGGCGGGACGGCGCCCGCCAATGTGAAACGGCAGGCGAAAGTCTGGCTGAAACGGCTCGGGCCGGGGTGACGCTTTACTTCGGGCGCGATTGAAGCGTCATCGGGCGGGCGCGCCAGTTTGCTATCGTCCCCCAAAAATCGAGCCGCGTCGCGCGGGATTCCAAGTCATCGCAAGGGAAGCAGAGAATGGCGGCAACGCATGGACGTAGCGGCGGCGCATGGTGGACATGGGCCGTCCCCGCCGCAGCTCTGGCGCTGGCGGGCCTGGAGCACGCCGGTCTCGCGCATGTCGACAATGCTGCGATCGCGATCGTCGTCGCATTGCTCCTTCTCGGGGCCGTGTTCGCCGCCGTGCATCATGCGGAAGTGGTCGCGCTGAAGGTGGGCGAGCCCATGGGCTCGGTCGTGCTGGCGCTCGCCGTCACCGTGATCGAAGTCTCGCTGATCGTCACCGCGATGTTGTCGTCCAGCGGCGGCGAGGGCTCTCTCGCGCGCGACACGGTGTTCTCCGCCGTTCTCATCGTACTGAACGGCGTCGTGGGGCTCTGCCTGCTCGTTGGCGGCGCGCGCTTCCACGAACAGGAATTTCGCGTCGAGGGAACCGCCTCGGCCCTCAGCGTCCTTGCGACGCTCGCGGTCCTGGCGCTGGTCCTGCCCAACTTCACCCTGGCCAAGCTCGGTCCGCAATATTCGCCGACGCAGCTTGTCTTCATCGGCGCTCTGTCGCTGATCCTCTATGGCGTTTTCGTCTTCGTTCAGTCGGTGCGCCACCGCGACTATTTTCTGGGCAAGGGCGGCAGCGAGCTCGGCGACGAGGAGCCGACGGCGCCGTCGACGGGCATGACCGCCTTGAGCGCCATACTGCTCGCCGCCTCGCTCCTGGCCGTGGTCTTGCTCGCAGAAGCCCTTTCGTCGCCGCTGGAGCAGGCGATCCGCGCGGCGGGCCTGCCCGCCTCCGTGCTCGGCGTGGTGATCGCGGCGCTCGTCCTCCTGCCCGAGAGCGTCGCGGCGGTCTCCGCCGCCCGCGCCAACCGGCTCCAGACCAGCCTCAATCTCGCGCTGGGCTCCGCTCTCGCCACCATCGGACTGACCATTCCGGTCGTCGGCGCCGTCTCCCTCTATCTCGGACAGGAACTGACGCTGGGCCTCGACGCGGAAGGAACGGCGCTCCTGCTCCTGACCCTTTTCGTGAGCTCGCTGACCCTGGCGACGGGCCGCGCGACGATACTGCAAGGCGTGGTTCATCTCGTGATCTTTGGCGTCTTTCTCCTGCTCGCGGCGGTTCCCTGATGCGGTCCAGCCTCGAAGTTTTAAGACGATTTAGCCTTGTCAAAACCCCTGCGCTCGGGCAGGTTGCGCATTCGAGGTCGGTCATTCGGCGGATCCTCCCATCGCCACTGCCGAACGGAACCGACAAGGGAGGCCTCATGGTTCCGCTGCGCAGAAAGCTTGCCGCGAGATGGCGGAATTGGACGAGGGCCAACTTCGTCGACGAAGTTCCGCCCGGAGACGCCTGCTGCGAATACGGCTGCCGCAAGACGCAGTGCCGGCTCGACCGCTGGATCGAATGCGAAAACCGGCTCGCCTATGTGGCGTCCGTCGCGAGTTCCGCGAACGCGTCGAAGACGCCGGACGGAACGCCGCGGTAAAGCGGTATGAATTCAAGTCGATTCATTCCCGCCATTGCGATCCCCGGGTCAAGAGCCAGGGGGAAGCAATCCACGCGAACGTCGGGCGCGCCTCACGGCCGCTGGATTGCTTCGTCGCTCACGCTCCTCGCAATGACGGCGTTGGTTCAACACGGAATTCATCATGCTCGAGCTAGACCACGCGCGCCCCCTTGCGCGCCCTCACGCCGGGCCGATCAGCTCCACCTGGCCGGTCGCGAGCCTGTAGATCCCGCCGACCACCTGAACGCGGCCTTCATCGACCGCAGCGCTGATGATCGGCGTTGCCGTCTTCAAGGTCGCGACGTTGCGGCGGACGTTCTCCCGGATCGCATTGGCGAGCAGATCGCCCGGCTGGTTGGCGACGGCTTCGACCGCGGGCGCAATCCCCGCGACGAGGGCAGGCAGATGCCCCGGGAGGGTCAACTTGTCCTGGACGGAGGAAATCGTCGCCTTGACTGCTCCGCAGCCGTCGTGTCCGAGCACCATGAGGAGCGGCGTCTTCAGCGCGTCGACGCCATATTCCAAGCTGGCCAGATTGTCGGTCTCGACGAAATTGCCGGCGACGCGGCAGACGAAGAGGTCGCCCTGCGCGGTGTCGAAAGCGAGTTCCGGCGCGACCCGCGAATCCGAGCAGCTCAGGATGCCCGCGAATGGATTCTGCCCATAGACGAGCGCCTTGCGTTCGGCGATGAAATCGCGCCGCTTGGTGAGCCCATTCACGTAGCGTGCGTTTCCCTCCATCAGGCGGTCAAGCGCCTGTTGCGGCGAGACCACGTTCTCAGGCTTCGGCGGCGGTTTGCCGCTCGCGTCGGCGAAGGCAGAAAACGGCGCCGCGGCGGACGCGATGAGCCCTAACCCGAGCGCGAGCGCGTCGCGCCGCGCAAACGAGCGCGGGCGCTGCAAGTCTTTCGATACGCATGACTCGCACATGGTTCGTCCCTCCCGGATTCGTAGATAGGGGAACTGACTACCCTTGCTGTTTGATCGTTTGATGAAGCCCGCGGCGCTCGCCCCTAGTCGTCGTAGACCCTAGCCGGGTCAGCGCGAGCCGACAAGGCGTCTTGACGTTGTCGATCGCTGGGGAGCGATAACCCAATCGCAACGCCGCCTCAATGCATGCGGAAACCCGCGTCCCGCCGGCGTCTCCGCCACTCGATGGCGCCCGTACCAACCGCAAGAAAGAGCACGGCGGCCGCTGGAAACAGGAGCGCCCGGAGTCCCAGCCCGTGATGGGCGATTCCGCCGATCGCGCCGCCCAGGACAAGCGCCATCCAGAACAGGAGATAGGGCAGGCAAGCGGACGCTGGGCCTTCAGAAGCGAGCGCGTCCGCAAGCCTCTCGCCAAAATTGACCAAGGTCTCGGTGACGTAGGTGAGCGAGGTCTTGGTCTGCCCGGCCTTGTGGAGAACCGAGTTTTGCGCTCCCATCGCGAGCGTCATGAGGACTCCGGGCCACAAGCCCGAGAGCGGAGCGACGGCGGCCGCGACCAGAAGCGCGGCTTCCGCGAGCAGGATCACGGGCCGGCGCCAGTCCTTCGCCGCGTTCGCGATGAGCCTCCCGCAGATGATGCCGACGACGAACAGACCCACAAGCGCGCCCGCCGGCGCGGCTTTGCTCGCCGCGAACTCCCCAGCCGCCAGGGCGAACTGCGTCGAATTCCCGCTCGCGAATGAGACGAACAGATGGCGGAGCGTCAGGAACCCGACTGCGTCGACGAAGCCCGCAATGGCGATGAGGCTCGTCGCAAGCGTCAGGTCGCCAAGCTCGTCCTCATTCATCGTGCTTAATCCAGAGAGCGGCGCCTGGCTGCGGATCTCATCCCAGGCGCTACTTCGCGCCGACAGCACGCTCGAGTTCGCTCTTGCTCATTTTCGAACGGCCCGCAACGCCCTGCTCGCGCGCCTTGTGATAGAGCTCGGCGCGGGTATCGCCGCCGTGCGCGCCACGCGTTCGTCCCTTGCCTTCGGTCTCGGCCTGAGCCGTCTCGCCGCGGCGCTCCTTTTCCTTCGTCCGGCGCAGATGCTGCTTGTTCTCCTCCGGGCTCTGCTGGTTCGAGGCGCCGGCTTCGCTGAGCGCAATGGCGATCGCTTGCCGGGGATTCTTGACCTTCTTCCCACTGGTCCCGGAGCGGAGCTCGCCATGCTTGTATTCATGCATGACCCGTCCGACCGTTTCCTTCTGCGGCTTCGACTGATGAGACGCCATGGCGGCGATCCTCCTTGAGTTGGTCCCGAAGACCAACGAGTTGCGCTTGAACCGGTTCCAGCCGAGGCGACGCCGGTCAACGCCGCCGCCACAAAAATGGATGCCCCCCGCATCAAGACTGCGCTTGAACTCTCGCGCGCGGCGGGAAACGGTCGCGCCGCCGTCAAACACGAATCTCCTCGGGGACATCCATGAAAACCAGAGCCGCGGTCTGCCGAGCCTTCGGCGCGCCCCTGACCATTGAGACGATTGACCTCGCCGAGCCCGGGCCCGGCGAAGTCCTCATCGAAACCGCGGCCTGCGCCATCTGCCACAGCGACATCTTCTTCATTGACGGCGCCTGGGGCGGCGCCCTGCCCGCCGTCTATGGCCACGAGGCCGCCGGCGTCGTGCAGGCTGTGGGCGCGGGCGTCACCCGCCTCAAGCCCGGCGATCATGTGGTCGCGACCCTCATCCGCTATTGCGGCTTCTGTCCCGCCTGCGCCGAGGGCGCGCCGGTCTTCTGCGAGGAGGTGTTCCCGCTCGACAGGCAGACCCCGCTCAGCGACCCGGCGGGCAAGCCGATCGTCCACGGCCTGGGCACGGGCGCCTTCGCCGAGCATATGGTCGTCGACGCCTCGCAGGCGATCGCGATCCCCAAGGACATGAAGCTCGACGCCGCCTCGCTGATCGCCTGCGGCGTGCTGACGGGCATGGGCGCGGTCGTCAATACGGCGAACGTGAAGGCCGGATCGAGCGCTGTCGTCATCGGGTGCGGTGGCGTCGGCCTCAACGCGATCCAGGGCGCGCGCCTCGCCGGATGCTTGGCCATCATCGCGGTCGACGTGGATCCGGCCAAGCTCAAGGCCGCGCGCGAATTCGGCGCGACGCATGGCGTCGACGCGCGGCGCGAGGACGTCGCGGCGCGTGTGGCGGAGATCACCGGTGGACGCAAGGCCGACACGGTGTTCGTGACGGTCGGCGTCAAGGGCGCCGCGGAGCAGGCCGTGTCGCTCATGAAGCGCAACGGCGCGACCGTGCTGGTCGGCATGCCGCCCTCCGGAGTCACCGCGACGATCGACCCGGCCTGGCTCGCCGCTTACGGTCAACGGATTCTCGGCTCCAAGATGGGCTCCGCCCGGCCGCTCACCGACGTGCCCAAGATCGTCGCGCTCTATCGCGAGGGGCGGCTCAAGCTCGACGAACTCATCACCGCGCGCTACCCGCTCGAAGCGATCAACGAGGCGGTCGCCTCGTCGCGCTCCGGCGCTGCGCTGAGAAACGTCATCGTGTTCTGAAAGGGGCCGCGGACCCATGAAAATCGCCGAACTCAAAACCTTCGTCGTCGGCAATCCGCCGCCCGCATTTGGGGGACGATACTTCGTATTCCTGAAGCTCAAGACCGCCTGCGGGATCGAGGGCGTGGGCGAGGTCTATGCGGCGAGCTTCGCCCCGAAGGCCCTCGTCGCGATGATCGAGGACGTGTTCGAGCGCCACGTCATCGGGAGCGATCCGTTCCGGATCGAGACCATGTGGCGCAACGTCTATGGACGCGGCTATACGCTCAGGCCCGACGTGTCGCTGATGGGCGTCCTCTCGGGCGTCGAGATGGCGCTCATGGACATCGTCGGCAAGGCGGTCGGAAAGCCTGTCTACGAGCTTCTCGGCGGCAAGGTCCACGAGCAGCTCAGGAGCTACACCTATCTCTATCCGGACGAGCCGGGCTCGCACGCCTATTCCGACAGCCCAGTCTATTCCGTCCCGAGCGCCGCCGCCGAGCGGGCGCTCAAGTATCTGGCGCAGGGGTTCACCGCGGTGAAGTTCGACCCCGCCGGCCCCTACTCCACCTTCGACCCGCGCCAGCCGAGCCTCGAGCGGCTCGCGCTCAGCGAAGCCTTCATGAAGACCCTGCGCGAGGCGGTCGGGACGAAGTGCGACCTCCTGTTCGGGACGCACGGCCAATTCACCGTCTCGGGCGCGCTGCGCCTCGCCCGCCGGATCGAACCCTACGAACCCTTATGGTTCGAGGAGCCGACGCCGCCCGAGGCGCCGGAGGAAATGGCGAGAGTCGCAGCGCTTTGCCGCATGCCGATCGCGACCGGCGAACGGCTCACGACCAAATACGAGTTCGCCCGCGTGCTCGAGACCGGCGCCGCGTCGATCCTGCAGATGAACCTCGGCCGGGTCGGCGGCATCCTGGAGGCAAAGAAGATCGCCGCAATGGCGGAGGCGCATTACGCGCAGATCGCGCCCCATCTCTATTGCGGGCCGGTCGTCGGCGCGGCCAACATCCAGCTCGCGACTTGCAGCCCGAACTTCCTCATTCTCGAGAGCATCGAGCGCTGGGACGGCTTCCACGCCGCGATCCTGAAGAAACCGATCCGTTGGGAGGACGGCTATGTCATTCCACCGGAGGAGCCGGGGCTTGGCGTCGAGCTCGACGAGGAGGTCGCTCTAGGCCACCCATGGGAGGGGACGGCGCTGCATCTCGTGCCGCGCTTCGGCCCCGTGCAGGCGCCCGACTGACCGCTCGACGAGCCTCAGTGCTTGGGCCCCATCAGCCAGTTGCCGTTCTCGGCGCACCAGACGTGATTGTGGAGATTGGCGATCCACTGCCGGCCGGAAGCCGTCAAGGCCAGATATTTGATCCCCTCCTCGATATGCACCGCCACGAGCTCGGAGAAGAACGCCGGATATTTGTCGACGAGGTCCGCCGGCAACTCGTAGCCGAACTGGCGATTGGTGCCGAGCTCCTCGAATTCCCAATAAAGCGCGTTCGCCTTTTTCGGGTAGAGCGGGTCGCCGAGCTGGCCGATCAGGTCGGCGGCGAGAACGAGCCTCGGCTCAAGGCCGGGTTTCTTGCCGTCGAGATTCGGCGGAAAGCGAGTGAGCTCGATCGCCTCGGCGACCCGCGCAGGATCGATATACGGCGAACTGCCCAGCCGCTCATATACGAACAGCTTCGAGCGATCGACATGATAGGGCGCGAGCGCGGCGTCGGAGGCCCCGCGCGGAAGCGTCACCGTCTTGCCATCCTGATTGACCACGAATTCGGTCAGCGTGTCGCCGCTCAATACGCCGCGCACGAAGCCGATATCGTGCAAGAGGCAGGCGCAGATGAGATGCGAATAATCGTCCGCTTCCAGGCGGTGGGAAAGCGTACGCCCCCGCAGGATATCTCGCCCTACGGCCGTGACCAGCATCGTATGCTCAAAGTTATGGTAGAGCGCATCGCTGCGAGCTATGCACTCGATCGTGCTTTGCGCGAGCGAGCCTAAGCGCTCGGCCCTGTCGTTGAGGGCGGGGCCAAAAATATCACGGAAGTCGTTGGCAATGAATTTGGCAAGCTTCTTGGCCGCCACGGCCGCTATTGTTTCCACGTCGTCGACCCCAGGAAGCAAGCGGCCAATTTGATCCGTTTTGAACGGCCAGCGTCCGAGGTACCACATTTAGTGCATGCCAAGCCTGAGCGCTAGAGCCCGCAAAGACCAGCCTTTTTGGGGAGAGCCGCCGCTTGCCCGAGACGCCTGAGGGTCTATTGTGGTCGCAGATATTTGACGCTTTGATGGCGGGCGATCATGCGGTACGGCTTCATCGGACTGGGCAATCTTGGCGGGGCGCTGGCCGCGAGCCTCCGGCGCGCCGGCTTCGACTTGCATGTATACGAGGTCGACCACAAGACCGCGAAGCCGCTCCTGGCTCAGGGCGCGGTCTGGTCGGAGTCCCCGCGCGCGCTCGCGATGAGCGTCGATGCGGTCGTGACCTGCCTGCCCTCGCCCGCGGCGTCCGAGCGGGTGCTGACCGATCCTGACGGCCTTCTCGCCGGCCTGAAGCCCGGCTCGACCTGGATCGAGATGAGCACCAACGATTCGGATGCGATCCAGCGCCTCGCGGCGATCGCCGCGGAAAAGGGGGTCTTCACGCTCGAGGCGCCGGTGACCGGCGGCGTCCACAAGGCGGCCGCCGGCGAGGTCGCCGTCATCGTCGGCGGCGAAGCCTCGCTGTTCGAGCGCCACCGCGCGGCCCTCGAGGCGATGGGACGGCCAATCTTTCACGTCGGCCCGCTGGGCGCCGCCTCGGTGATGAAGGTGATCACCAACATGCTCGCCTTCGTCCATCTGATCGCGGCGGGCGAGGCCTTGATGCTCGCCAAGCGCGGCGGGCTCGATCTCGCCCAGGCCTATCACGTCATCAACGCGAGTTCGGGCGCGAGCTTCGTGCACGAGACCGAGTTGCAGCTCGTGCTCAACGGCTCCTACAACGTCGGCTTCACCATGGAGCTCGCGTGCAAGGACCTGAGCTTCGCCATGGCGCTCGGGCGCGAACTCGGGGTGCCGCTCGATCTCGCGGCGATCACGTCCCAGACTTTCATCCGCGCGCGTGAGGCTTACGGCGGCGGCGCGCAATCGACGCAGGTCGTGAAGCTCCTCGAGGACGCGCTGCACACGGATTTGCGCGCGCCCGGCTTTCCGGCGGAATTGAAGCTGTAGCCTATTTGTAAAATCAACAGGGCCCACGGTCGGGGCAGCCGTGGGGAATGGCCGCCCTCCCCAGACCCATCGGCGCCGCGAGACGCCAGACGGCGACAACGCTCAATGGATGCGCTTGCCTGTCGAATTCCTGCAAGGCGCCTCGCGAGGTCATCGCGTCGAGCAGGTTTCGCTGCCGCCGCCACGGGTCAGGGTCGCGTTCCGCCCCTTGATCCAGAATTCGATGTCGTTGTTGGCGTAGCGCCCGCCATCGGCGGACATCACTTGCGGCAATGTGATGTTGCGCCCCGTTTCGAAGGTCAATTTGACGCGCCCCCGCGCCGCGCTGGGCGGGGAGAACTGGGCGGTCAGCTTCGTGCCGCCGCTGCACGCATAATGCGCTTCGGCGGCAAAGGCATTGGCGTTGGACGCAAGGATCGCGACGGCGGCCCTAAGAGCCCGTCCGGGAACTTAACGAATTGTTGGAATCGCTTATGATTCAAGGAAGGCGGCCCGAATCGCTTGGGGGGGTCGCTGATGTGGACCAACGAAAATCGCGCTCGCTACGACCGCAGTCGGCTGCGCTATCCGAGCGATCTGACCGACGCGGAATGGGCGCATGTCGAGCCGTTCATTCCACCGGCCAAGCGCGGCGGCAACCGACGTCATGTCGATGAGCGCGAGGTCGTCAACGGCCTGATGTATGTCCTGAGCACCGGCTGCCAATGGCGCGCCGTGCCGAAGGACCTGCCGCCGCGTTCGACGCTTTACGATTACTTCGATCGCTGGAGTTGGGACGGCACGCTCGATCGCATCCACGACGCGCTCTACGTGAAGTGTCGCGAAGCGGCCGCTCGCGAGGCGAGCCCGACCGCCGCGATCATCGACAGCCAGAGCGTCAAGAGCGCGGAAAAAGGGGGACCTGCATCGATCCGGCGGGTTACGACGCCGGCAAGAAAATCATGGGCAAAAAGCGCCACATCCTCGTCGATACGCAGGGCCTGTTGATGCATGCGATCGTCCACGCCGCCGACATCCAGGACCGCGACGGCGGCGCGGCGCTGATGGCGACCTTGTTCGGCGCCTTTCCGTTCCTGACCAGGCTCTTTGCCGACGGCGGCTATCGAGGGCCGCAATTTCAGACCGCCATCGGACGAACTCTGGCGCGCGTGAAGGTCGAGATCGTCAAGCGATCGGATCAGGCCAAGGCCTTCGTCGTCCTGCCCAAGCGCTGGATCGGCGAACGCACCTTTGCCTGGCTCGGCCGCTGCCGACGGCTGGCCAAGGACTGGGAATGCCTCAACCGCAAGGCGCTCGCGTTCCTCCGCCTCGCTTCCATCCGCCTCATGCTGCGAAAACTATGCAATCCCACATGATGTTTCCGGACAAACTCTAAGCAACGTCCGTGTCAAGATTATAGCCATCACTCTTATTTCCGAGTTTAGGTTTGTGGCGGGGAACCAAGCGCTGGCTTCTGACCTCTACCCAAACCTGAAGCCGGAGATCGTCTTGCCGGCGATCACGTCCTTAAAATCGTGGCGGCCGGGGCTGTCGCCCGCGGCGCCCGCGACCACCATGAGCGGCAGAAGGTGTTCCTCGCGCGGATGGCACGCGCGGGCCGCGGGGGCTTTGTCCCAAGCACTCAGCCGCGCTTCGCGCTCGGCCGGCGACGCCTTGGCGGTTTCGTCAAGCCACGTGTCGAAGGCGGCCGAGGCGCCTTCGCCGCCGTCGAAGAAATGGCGGAGGTCGTGGTAGCTCATGCCGCTGCCGACGATCGCGACACCCTCATCGCGCAAGGGCGCGAGCGCCTTGCCAAGAGAGATGTGGAAGGCCGGATCGAGATCCTTGCGCAAGGACAGCATGACGACCGGGATCTCTGCCTTCGGATCGACGATGAGGAACGGCACGAAGACGCCGTGGTCGAAACCGCGCTCGCCATCGGTCGCGACCGGCAATCCCGCGGCCTCGATCAGGCGCTTGACTTCCCATGCGACATCCGGCGCGCCGGGCGCCGGATAGCTCAGCTTATAGGTGTGCTCGGGGAAGCCGTAATAGTCGTAGAGCATGCCGGGCTTTGCGTTGACGCTGACTGTCGGCTCAGCGGCTTCCCAATGCGCGGTGACAACCAGAAACGCCTTGGGCCGCTCCGGCAGCGAGGCGACCAGTCCGGCGAGATAGTCGCGAAGCTTGTCCCAGGCGTGCGGCCCGAAGGGAGGGGGAAACTCCATCCAGAAGCACGGGCCCCCGCCGTGGGGGATGAAGATCGCGGGCTGGCGGACAGCGGACATCGAGGCCTCGGATTCGCAAAGTTTGCGCTGTAGTTAATCTTAGAGGAGCGGAAGGGCAACGGCGCCAGCTCAAGACGCGCAATGGCCTCTATGGACGCGAAAGGTTTCGCCCCCGCCGCCCGCTACGCCGCGTCGTGGAAGATGACGCCGAGCGTGAAGCGCTCGCCGCTGCGCAACCGGCTGATGCCGTGGCGCACGTTGACGCGATAGGGTCCGCGGGACCCTTGCGCGGGCCGTTCGCGAACGGCGAAGACGACGCCGTCACCCTGGCGCAAGCTCACGACCTCGGCGCGCGACTGCATGCGCGGCCGCTGCTCGGTCAGGACGAACTCACCGCCTGTGAAGTCTCGGCCGGGCTCGGACAGGAGGATCGCGACCTGGAGCGGAAAGACGTGCTCGCCGTAGATGTCCTGATGGAGGCAATTGAAGTCGCCGGGCCCATAGCGGAGGAGCAACGGCGTCGGCTTCGTCTGGCCCGCCGCATGGCAGCGCGCGCGGAAGGCGTCGTGTTCGGCGGGATAGCGGACGGGGAGGCCAAGAGCGGCGTTCCAGCGGTCGGCGATCGGCGCGAGCCGCGGATAGAGGCCGCGGCGCAGCGCGGCGACCATATCCGGCAGCGGATCGGCGAAGTACTTGTACTCGCCTTGGCCGAACCCGTGCCGCGCCATCACGATGCGGGAACGGAAGCGCGCATCCTCGGGGTAGAGCGCGGCGAGGTCGCGGCAAGCCTCCGGCGAAAGCAGCTTCGGCGCGACCGCCGAGCCGAACTTGTCAAGTTCCGCCTCGAGCGCCGGCCAGTCGAGCGCGTCGGCGCCGCTGCACCCCTCTCCCTTTGGGAGAGGGGTTGGGGTGAGGGTCCGCATCAGGCAGCCTCCCGGTCGAGCAGCACACGCTTGCGCTCGACGCCCCAGCGATAGCCGGAGAGGTCGCCGTCGGTCCTGACCACGCGGTGGCACGGGATCGCGACCGCGAGCGGATTGGCGGCGCAAGCCTGGGCGACCGCGCGAACCGCCTTCGGCCGCCCGACAGCCTTGGCGATCTCTCCGTAGGTCGCCGTCGTTCCCGACGGGATGGCGCGGAGCGCTTGCCAGACCTGTTGTTGGAACGCCGTGCCGCGGATGTCGAGCGGCAGATCGTGGCCATGGCCCGGCGTCTCAACGAGGCCCACCACCGCGGCGACGGTGCGCTCGAAACTCGCATCGCCGCCGATGAGCACCGCGCGCGGAAAGCGGTCCTGCAAATCGCGCGCGAGCGCGTCGGGGTCGTCGCCGAGCATGATGGCGCAGACGCCCTTGTCGGACGCCGCGACGAGCACGGCGCCGAGCGACGTCTCTCCGACGGCGAAGCGGATGGCGACGCCCTGCCCTCCCCGCCTGACCGTCGTTGGCGTCATGCCGAGCCGCGCCGTCGCGGTCTCGTAGAAGCGGCTCGAACTGTTGAACCCGGCGTCATACACGGCCTCGGTGACGGTCGCGGCGGTCGTGAGCCCTTCGGCGGCGCGGCGCGCTTGTACCTGCGCCGCAAAGGCCTTCGGCGTCACGCCGGTCACTTTCTTGAACAGGCGGTGAAAGTGGAACGCGCTCAAGCCTTCGCCGGCCGCAAGCTCGACGAGCGACGGCGCCTCCTCCGCCGAGGCGATCCGTTCGCAGGCGCGCTTGACCGCCTCCACTTGCGGGTCGGGCGCGCCCAGCCTGTCGGGCCGGCAGCGCTTGCAGGCGCGATAGCCGGCCCGCTCCGCCTCGGCGGCGGTGGCGAAAAACGACACGTTCTCCCGCTTCGCCGGGCGCGAGGCGCAGCTTGGGCGGCAATAGACGCCTGTCGTCCTGACGGCGAAGAAGAACCGGCCGTCGTAGGCCGGATCGCGGCGGCGCACGGCGTCGCGCATGGCCTCCTCCGCCATCATGGCGCCCTGCCGCTCGTGCTCACTGGCGGTCTCGATCATGTGGCTCAACATAGGGATCGCTCCTCGATTTGGCTTATTGGAGCCCTGATTACCCCGAACCGCCAGGCGCTCGAACTCCGCTTCTTGCTTCGCAATTCCGGGCGGCTTGGTCCCCCGTCTTGTCGGCGGGCCATAAATCGGCCTACACAAGCGCAAAATAAGAAGCCGCAGATGGGAGGGAATATGCCGGGACCATTTCGACGCATCGTCACGACCAATGACGCGAACGGAAAGTCGGAGGTTCTCATCGACGGGCCGGCGACGAACGAACTGGCGTCGATCCTGACCGAGATGTGGGTGACCGGCGCCGACCCCCACAACCACAAGGATCGTGTCGATCATGCAACTGAGTCGAAGGGCCTCGAGCCGCCTCGCGGCGGCACGGCGTTCCGCTTCTTTCGTTTGCGGCCCATGTCGGATTTTGCCGACCTGACGGACGAGCAGCGCGAAGAGCTGGTTGTCCAGGCCTTCGCCGCGATGAACGCGACGCATGCGCGTGGAGACCGCAGCAAGAACCCAATGATGCATCAGACCCGGACAACGGACTACATCGTCCTGCTTGCCGGAAGCGTTACACTTGTTCTCGACAAGGAGGAGCGGCAGCTTCAGCCATTCGACGTCGTGGTCCAGCGGGGAACCAACCACGCGTGGATCAATACGGGGGCCGAGGAAGCGGTGCTGATGGCGGTGCTCGTTGACGACGGTTCAGCGAGGGAAGCGTAAAGAGGCGCCCTCACGCCGTCCGCCGCATGGCCCCGCCCGCCGCGTCGGCGATCGAGCGGGCGCCGAACAGGATGAAAATGACGCCGACGACCCGCGTCACCGCGAGCCCATGCGTCAGGAAGAACTTCCGCACCGCCGGCAGCCCGGCGGCGAAGATCAAGACCGCGTCCGCAAGGAGAAAGCCGGCGAAGGCCGCGACGAACATCTGCGGCGCGTCCGTCGCGTGCAGCGCGCCGATATAGGGCGCGACGATCGCCGAAAACATCGCGAGCGCGACCGGATAGGATTTCGGATTGGTGAGCCCGAAGGCCATGCCGGTCGCAAGCGGCCGCTGCGCGCCAATCGTCTTCGGCGGCGCGCCCTTCCGGGTCATGACCGCCCGGACGCCGAGATAGATGAGATAGAGGCCGCACACGACGCCGAGCATTTGGAACAAAGCCGGGCCGATCCGGTTGGCGCCGACGATCGCCGCGACCGCGAGCGCGCCCCAAACCACGTCGCCGATCAGATGGCCGCAGATGAAATACGCGCCGGATGCGCGCCCGCGCGAGGCGGCCAAGGTGAAGAGCGCGAGGAACGCCGGTCCGGGCGTGACGACGTAGAGAAAGGCGGCGATCAGGGTGGCGACGAGGATCTGCGGGTCGGTCATGCTTGCCTCCGTGACAGAGGCCCATATCGATAGGCGCGCTACCATGGGTCGGGTCGCGAAATTGTTCAAGAACGGACCAGCGAGTCGACGCCGCCGCCGGCGGCCGTGACGCCTTCGCACTCAAACTGACGGGAGACCGTGCGCTATTACGGCGGCTGACTGGACACAGTTCGCCGCGCGGCACCCCGACCGCGTCGGGCGCCACGGAATTGGCGACACGCTTGAGAAAAAATCGCGCATGCCACATCGGCCGTCCCCCGGAGGGGACGTCAGGCGAATGACGACTTTAAAGGCTCGGCGCGCAAAGAAGGGCTTGGCCCGTTCATCGCGCGCCCTAGGCGCGCCGAACCATTTGGATGCGAATCAAGGACCGCAGATGCGCCGGCCGTACTCGTCGCGATAGACGTGGCAGTGGCGCCGCGCCACGTATGCTGGACCCCCTGTGGCCACGCCAACGGCTCCCGAGGTGAGGGCGCCTGCAGCGCTGCCCAGGGCGCCGACAGCTGCGCCCACTGGACCGAACGGGCTTGGCGCGTAGTAGCCATATCCAGGCCAGTAGTAGCGATATCCAGGCGCGTAGCCGTAGTAGGCAGGATAGTCGGAGCCAATGCCGGGCTGGCCAGTCTGACCCTGCCCGTACCCGTAACCCTCGACGGTCGCCGGCGCCTGGCCGGCAGGCGCGCCCGTAACGGTGTCCTGGGCGAAGGCGGGAGCAGCGGCGAGGAATGCGCAAACCGCCGTCGACACGGCCGTTATCAACACGGTTCTCATCAAAAACTCCATTTGGCTGCGCGCGCGTTAAGGAGGCGTCCCCTTGCTGCGCGCGTGTTGGACCAATTTTCGACCCCCTCAACAACGGACGCCGCCCGTCTTCGTTCCCGCGAGGATCGGCCGGCTCGCCTCGATGTGACCAAGGGCGCCGCTTGGCCGGCAGAGCCCCGAGCTGGACCCCCGCTTTCGCGGGGGTGACAGACCCCAAACATCTCTTCCCGACCGGCCATCGTTTCAGGCGCGCGCCCTCACCCCTGCCCCTCTCCCGCCAGCCGCCTCAAGGCATAGAGCGCGTCCAGCGCCTCGCGCGGGGTCATGGCGTCGGGATCGAGCGCCGACATCGCCTCGCGCAGTTCGTCGTGCGCGGGCTGAGGCTTCGGCGGCTCGTAGGAGAAGAGCGGTAGAGAATCGAGCGTGCCGCTCGGGCGCGACGCCTCGAGATCGGCCAGCACTTTTCGCGCGCGCTTGACGACGGACGCCGGCAAGCCCGCGAGCTTCGCGACCTGGATGCCGTACGAGCGGTCCGCCGCTCCCGCGACGACCTCGTGCAGGAAGACAAGGCTCCCCTTGAATTCGCTGACGCGCATGGTGAGGTTCGTGAGACGCGGCAACGTCTCGGCAAGCTGGGTCAATTCGTGGAAATGCGTCGCGAACAGCGCGCGCGAGCGGTTGACCGCGCTCAAGTGCTCGACGCAGGCGTAGGCGATCGAGAGCCCGTCGAAGGTCGCCGTGCCTCGCCCGATCTCGTCCAGGATCACGAGCGAGCGCGACGTCGCCTGGTTGAGGATCGCCGCGGTCTCGACCATTTCCACCATGAAGGTCGAGCGTCCGCGCGCGAGATCGTCCGCCGCGCCGACGCGCGAGAACAGGCGATCGACGACGCCGATATGCGCGCGCGCCGCGGGCACGTGCGACCCCAACTGCGCGACCAACGCGATCAACGCGTTCTGGCGAAGAAAGGTGGACTTGCCCGCCATGTTGGGGCCGGTGACGACGGCGATGCGGCCGCCGTCGGCGACGTCGCCGGAAAGATCGCAGTCGTTGGCGACGAACGGCTCGCCGGCCGCCTTCAGCGCCGCCTCGACCACGGGATGCCGTCCGCCTTGAATGCGAAAGGCGAGCGAAGCGTCGACGACGGGCCGCGTCCACTCGCGCTTGACGGCGATTTCGGCGAGCGCGGCGGCGACGTCGATGTCCGCGATCGCCGCGCCGAAGCCGCGTAAGGCTTCGCTCTCGGCGAGACATGCCTGCCGCAGCCGCTCGAACGCGTCGAGTTCGAGCGCGAGCGCGCGTTCCGCCGACGAGGCGATCCGCGCCTCGAGGTCGACCAGCGCGGCGGTCGTGAAGCGCAGCGCGCCCGCCATCGTCTGGCGATGGATGAAGGTCGCGCTCAGCGGCGGCTTGAGCATCGCCTCGCCCTGCGCCTGCGGTGTCTCGATGTAATAGCCAAGCACGTTGTTATGCTTGATCTTGAGCTGGCGGACGGCGGTTTCTTGCGCGTAAGAGGCCTGCATCTCGGCGATGACGCGGCGGGTCTCGTCGCGCAAAGCCCGCGCCTCGTCGAGCGGGCTGAGCGCGCCCGCGCGCACGAAGCCGCCGTCGCGCTTCACGAGCGGCAGTTCGTCGGCGAGCATCGCCTCGAGATCGCGCGAGAGGGCGCCGCAATCCGCGCGCAGGAGGGCGTAGCTGCGCAGGAGACCGGCGGGCAGTTCGTCCGCAGCGTCAAGAATGCGCGCGAGTTCATGCGCCGCCGCGAGGCCGTCGCGGATCGCGGCGAGGTCGCGCGGGCCGGCGCGATCGAGACTGAGGCGCGACAGGGACCGCAGGAAATCGGGCGCGCCGGCGAGCGCGCGCCGCAAGGCTTCGCGAATCGGCGCCGCCTCGACGAGGAAATCGAGCGAGTCGAGCCGCTGGTTGATCGCCTCGGGGTTGGTCAGCGGGCTCGCGAGCCGCTCGGCGATGAGGCGCGCGCCGGCGGGGGTCACGGTCAAATCGATCGTCGCGAGGAGCGAGCCCTCGCGCGCGCCGCTCAAGGTTCGCGTGAGCTCGAGATTCGCGCGCGTGGCGGCGTCGATCTCGAGGCTCGCGCCGCGCGCGCGCCGCGTCGGCGGGGAGAGCGCGGGCTCAGCCTCGAACTGGGTGCGCTTGACGTAGGCGAGCGCGAGCGCGAGAGCCGCGACCTCGGCGCGCGTGAAAGCGCCGAAACCGTCGAGCGTCTCGACGCCGTAGAACTCGCAGACCCTGCGCTCGGCGGCGGCGCTGTCGCCTGCTTCGCGCGCGAGCGGCGTCGCGGCTAAACGCATGTCCGCAACGAGCCGCTGGAAGGCGGGCTCGTCATAGAGCGCCTGCGCCGCGACGACCTCGCTCGGCTCGAGCCGCGCGATCTCCGCGGCGAGGCCCGCTTCATCGGCTTCGCTCAAGGAAACCGCGCCAGTCGAAAGATCGAGCGCCGCAAGCCCGTACGCCCATCGGCCGTCGCCTGCGCGGACGCGCTGCACGGCGACGAGGAGCCGCGCGCGGCCCGGCTCCAAGAGTCGCTCCTCGGTGATCGTGCCGGGGGTCACGAGCCGGATCACTTCGCGCTTGACCACGGATTTCGCGCCGCGCTTCTTCGCCTCCGCCGGGTCCTCGATCTGCTCGCACACCGCGACCCGGAGCCCGAGCGCGATCAGGCGGTTCAGATAGTCGTCGGCGCGCTCAACCGGCACGCCGCACATTCGGATGTCCTGGCCGTCATGCTTGCCCCGCTTCGTGAGCACGATGCCGAGCGCACGGCTCGCAATCTCCGCGTCTTCGAAGAAGAGCTCGTAGAAGTCGCCCATCCGGTAGAACAGGAGACAGTCGGGATTGGCGGACTTGATCTCGAAATACTGCGCCATCATCGGCGTCAGCCGGGGCGCTGCGTTTTCGGCGTCGGTTTGAGCGCGGGAGACATCCATGGGAGCAGGCAAGATAGCAAATCGGCGCACGACGCGCAGCGCGCCGGTTCCGCTATCCACGGGCGATTGTAAGGGCGCGCGCCCTCGTCAGGAGGCTGGCGCCGCCTGCAAGAGCCGCCGCGCCTTCATCGCCGTCGCGGCCATGGTGTAGCCGCCGTCGGCGCCGTCGACGAAATGGACGTGGCCGCGCTCCGTGATCGAGGGCACGAAGCAGGTCAGTTGCGCCGCCTTCTGGCGGAACACGCCCCAGCTTGCGAATTCGTCCGCCGCCGCCAGCCGCGCTTCGAGTTCGTCGGCGAATTTTTCCGTGCAATCGAGGGTCATGCGCAGGCCGTCCTCGAACTTGCGGAAATCCGCGTTGGCGGCGACGTCGGCCGCGTAGACGCCGGCGTCGAAGTCGCCCGATTTCAGCTTGAACGTGTGGAAGGCTAAGCGGAAGAGATAACCTGCGGCGGCGCTCGCGCGCGCCTTCATCTCCGAAGCGCCGGAGGCCCTCAACGCGCTGGCCTGGAGCGCGATCGCCTTGCCTGGCGTCGCGACGCGAAGCATTTCGAGCGTCACCGGCCGTTCGCTCTCATGTCCTTCGAACGCCAGTTCGACGATGTCCTGCATGAGCGCCGAAAAGCGCGCGTCCTCGCCGCGCGGCGCGACGATCAGCGACAGGACGAGGCCGTGCTTCGCCGGCGCGACGCCCCAACGGCACGAGAGGCCGCTGAGGTCGGGCCGCGCGTCCGGAGGCGCGGGCGCAAGCGCATACTCGCCCCGCTTTGCCCGCTCTTCGAACCAGGCGAGGCCGCCGCCGGCGAACATTGCGTAGACGCTGTGCTTGGACGCGGCGTAGCGCGCGACCCTGGCGTCGCGTCCAGCGGCGCGAATATCCGCGACTGGGATCATGGCTACGCGGAGATCGAGCTCAAACTCCGCCCGCGCGAAAGCCGCCATCGCCGCGAGCGCGCGAGCCGCGTCCGGCGCGTCGGAGGCCGACACGGCCAGACTCGCGCCGTCTCCGCCGAACACGAACGGAAACGGCCGCCGTTCGAGCGCGTTGGCGACCGCGGCGATCACGCCGGCGCCGACCATGTTGACCGTCTTGTAGCGTCCTTCCGCGATTGCCGCGGTCGAGCCGACGACATCGGCGACCCCGACCGTCCAGCCGTCGGGCAGCGGCGCATAGTTCTTAAGCCGCACGACGTCGGCGAAATCGTCGAGAACCGGCAGCGAAGCATAGAAGTCACGGTCGTCGCTCATCGTCCAGCGCTTGCCTCCACGCTGCAAACTAGCGCATCCGTAGGCGAAAATCAGCGTCGAAGCGACATCTGGAGCAATGGACCTGCGCCCCCTCCGAGCGTCACGTCGCGGCCTCGTTCGATCGCCTCGTTCACGAAGCCCTTGGCCAGGCGAACCGCCTCCGGCAACGCCATGCCGAGAACGCAATAGGCCGCGATCGCGCTCGACAGGGTGCAGCCGGTTCCGTGCAAGTTGTTCGAGGCGAGCTTCGGCGCCGCGAAGCGATGAAGAGCGGACGCCGTCACGAGGAGGTCGACCGCCTCGTCGCCCTCGAGATGGCCGCCCTTCATGAGGACCGCGCGAGGCCCGAGCGCGACGAGCGCGCGCCCCTGCCGCGCCACGTCGGCTTCCGTTCGGGCGGCGGGTTCGTCGAGCAGCGCCGCCGCCTCGGCGAGATTGGGAGTGAGGCAATCGACCTCAGCCAAGAGCTTGGCCCGGATCGCATCGACGAAGCCCCTGCCTGAGAGCGCATCGCCGGAGGAAGCAGCCATGACCGGGTCGTAGACGACGAAGGGCCTGTAGCCTTCTCCCCCCGTGGGAGAAGGTGGCCCGAAGGGCCGGATGAGGGGTCCGGCGCCCCTCATCCCCAACCCCTCTCCCGCAAGGGGAGAGGGGGGCGATAGCCTCTCGGCCACCGCCGTTGCGATCTCCGCGCTCCCCAGCATGCCGATCTTGATCGCGGCGACCGCGAAATCGTCGAGAACCGCATCGAATTGCGCGGCGACGATCGCGGGCGGCGCGAGGTGGATGGCCCGCACGCCGTGTGTATTCTGCGCCGTCAGCGCGGTGACGACGCTCGCGCCATAGACGCCGAGCGCGGCGAAAGTCCTCAGGTCCGCCTGCACGCCTGCGCCAGCGCCCGAGTCCGAGCCGGCGATTGCGAGCGCGATTTGCGTTCTGGCGGTCACGAGGGCCGGGTCGCCGCGATCCATTCCTTCACGCGCGCATGCGGGTCGGCGTTCAGCGTAATGTCGGTGACGACCGAAACAATGTCCGCGCCAGCGGCGAGGCAGAGCTTTGCCCGCTCGGGGTTGAGCCCGCCGATCGCCACCAGGGGAATGGCGCCGACGCGGCGCTTCCACTCGCCGATGCGCTCCAGGCCCTGCGGCGCGAAGGCCATGGCTTTCAGGATCGTCGGGTAGATCGGACCGAGCGCAACATAGTCGGGCTCGAGCGCGAGCGCGCGCTCGAGTTCCGCGTCGTCGTGCGTCGAGACGCCGACCTTCACGCCTGCTTTGCGGATGGCGGCGATGTCGGCGCCGTCCAGATCGCTTTGGCCGAGATGGACCCATGGCGCGCGCTCAGCGATGGCGACGCGCCAATAATCGTTGACGACGAGTGTGGCGCCGGTTTTGGCGCACACGGCCAGCGCCGCCCGCGTCTCCCGCGCGATGGTCGCCTGGTCCTTGTCCTTCACGCGCAATTGCACGAGCTTTGCGCCGACGCCGACGAGCCGGGCGACCCACTCGGCGCTGTCGACAATCGGGTAGAAGGGATCGAGACTTGGCCGCCCCTCTCCCGCCTGCGGGAGAGGGCTGGGGTGAGGGCAAGCAGGCCTCCCCTCATCCGGACATTCGGGCCACCTTCTCCCGCATAGGGCGTCGAAAGACGCCCGTCTCTCGATGGGCTTTGCGGGAGAAGGGATTGGCGTCCGCCGCCTCACGTCAGCACCGAGCGGCCGACCACCGGCGTCGAGGGCGCGGCCATGTCGCGCGGCTGCATCGGACCCGCGAGGAAGGCCGCGCGTCCCGCTTCGATCGCCTGGCCGAAGGCGCGCGCCATCGCGACCGGATCGCCCGCCTTGGCCACCGCCGTGTTGAGCAGGACGCCGTCGTAACCCAGCTCCATCGCCGCCGCCGCTTGCGACGGCAGGCCGACGCCCGCGTCGACGATCAGCGGAACTTCCGGGAAATGCGCGCGCAAAGCGCGCAGGCCGAACACGTTGTTGAGGCCCTTGCCCGAGCCGATCGGCGAGCCCCAGGGCATCAAGACCTTGCAGCCGGCCTCGAGAAGCCGCTCGGCGACGACGAGGTCCTCGGTCGTGTACGGAAACACCTCGAACCCCTCGGCCGACAGGATGCGCGCAGCCTCGACGAGGCCGAACACGTCGGGCTGCAAGGTATCGGCCTCACCGATCACTTCGAGCTTGACCCAGGCCGTGCCGAACGCCTCGCGCGCCATCATGGCCGTCGTGACCGCCTCTTTCACGCTGTAGCAGCCGGCGGTGTTGGGCAGCACGCGCGCGCCGATGTCGCGGATGAGCCGCCAGAAGTCCTGCCCCTCCTTGAGCCGCGCCAACTCGCGCCTGAGCGACACGGTGACGATCTCCGCTCCGCTTGCGCGCACGGCGTCCGCGAGGATCGCGGGCGAGGGATATTGCGACGTGCCGAGCATGAGGCGCGAGCGGAGGGTCGCGCCGTAGAGGGTGAGGTCGGAGGATTGGGTCATGGTCATGCTAAAATCGCGTTGAATTGGCTATCTCGATGTCTTGGCGCGCGGCCAAGCTGAAATCCTTCAGCGGATCGATTGCGTCGCCGGACTTCACCAGTTCGTGAATCTCCTTCAACGTCCTGTTGGGCGCACTATAAGTGTCGACCATCACACGCATGAGCTTTTCGCCGGCGGCGGCAGTCTCGGGGCGGCATAACACGCGCATCCTGCTGACCAGGGCGTAGAGCTCGACAAGCTCAGGGATCTTCGGCTCGTTCGAGGTCAGCGCCTCGCCGTAGACCCTCGAAGCCAAGACGATGAAGTCTCGGAAGAGCTCCTGCCGTCGCGCCAGATGGCTGGAAAGCAAACTGGCCTTCGCCGAAACGCTCTGACTGATCCACGTCGACAGGCCGGTCGTCAGCCCTCCGACCACCGATCCGGCGAGCGCCGACAAGGCCGAAAGGTAAGCAACGTCCATGCTCGGTCTCCTGTCAGGGCGCCGTGCGCCGTGGCGTACGGCGCCCCGGCCAGGCCGTAACCATGGACTTCCGAGCCTGCACAGTCATTCCAGCCGCTTCACCCTCCCTGCCGCGGCGCGAGAATCTCGATCCGGTCGCCGTCCTTCACCTGCGTCGTCTCGCGCGCGCGGGCCGGCACGAACTCGCCGTTGAGCGCGGTGGCGACTTTCGCTCCCGCGTAGTCGAGCGCCTCGAGCGCCGCGGCCAGCGTGGTCGCCGCGATCTCCCGGCTCTCACCGTTGACCACGACTTTCATGTCCACGCCCCCATAGCCGTCGGGCGCGTCTCCGTTGCGGGTCGCTCCCCCGCCCGCTCGAATGCCAGCGCGGCCGCGTGCTCAGAGAAGGCGGGCGCAAGCAGAAACCCGTGGCGATAGAAGCCGTTGACGAAGATGCGCCCCTCGCGCTCCTCGATGCGCGGCTCGTTGTCGGGATAGGCGGGGCGCACGTCGGCGCCCATCTCTAGAATCTCGGCCTCGCCGAACGCCGGATGGAGGGCATAGGCGGCGCTCAGGATCTCGATCGCCGAACGCACCGAGACCGCGCCCTTTTCCGCGCTCTCGATCATCGTCGCGCCGATCATGAACTCCCCGTTCGATCTCGGCACGACGTAGAGGGGGATGCGCGGATGGAGGAGCCTGACCGTTCGCGTGAGCCTGACCTCGGACGTGCGCACCCGGATCATCTCGCCGCGCACGCCGCGCAATTCGGGCAAGTCGGGCCGCGCCGCGAAGCCGCGACAGTCGATGACGATCCCTTCTCCCGCAAAGCCCGTCGAGAGACCGGCGTCTTTCGACGCCCTATGCGGGAGAAGGTGGCCCGCAGGGCCGGATGAGGGCGCGCCGTCGACGCCGAAGCGCAACTCGGCGCCATGCGCGCTCAGCGCTTCGGCCAGCGCCCGCATCGCGCCACGCGGATCGACATGCCCCTCGCCAGCGAAGAAGAGGCCTTTGCGGAACCGTCCGGCAAGATCCGGCTCGAGCATCGCGATGCGCGCCTCGTCGACGCGCTCGTGATGAGACGTGCGCTCAGCGAAACGCTCGATCTCCGGAACGTCGCGCGGCGGCGCGATCACAAGCGTGCCTTCGCGCACGACGCCCGGCGCATGCGCCGCCCACCAGTCGATCGCGCGGCGCCCGAGTTCGACGACTTCGCGTGGCGCGCTCTCGCCCTCGCAGAACGGCGCGAGCATGCCGCCCGCGAGCCACGACGCGTTGCCGCCGAGATCGCGCGAGCGTTCGACGAGCGTAACCTTGGCGCCGCGCTCGGCGAGCGTGGTTGCGGTCACAAGTCCTGCGACGCCAGCGCCGATTACAGTCGCGCGCATCGTCGGCGCCATCGAGGAGAAGACCGCGAAGCCCCCTCTCCCCGTGTACGGGGCGAGGGTCGGGGTGAGGGGCTGGGAGAGGGTCGCGGAGACGCGAGTATTCCCGAACCGACGCCCTGCCCCTCACCCGGCCTCTCCCCGCAAGCGGGGCGAGGAGGGGCGCGGCCGGCGACCGCGCCTGCTGAGCTACTCGGCCGCATCGACGTACAGCGCCCCACCCTTCTCGACGAACTCGCGCGACTTCTCCGCCATGCCGGCCATTGCTTCGGCTTCGGCGCGGAGGTCCTGGGTGATCTTCATCGAGCAGAACTTCGGCCCGCACATCGAACAGAAATGCGCGACCTTGTGGCTGTCCTTCGGCAACGTCTCGTCGTGGAATTTCTGCGCCGTGTCGGGATCGAGCGACAGGTTGAACTGGTCGGCCCAGCGGAAGTCGAAGCGCGCGCGCGAAAGCGCGTCGTCGCGGATGCGCGCGGCCGGATGGCCCTTGGCGAGATCGGCCGCGTGGGCCGCGATGCGATAGGTGATGACGCCGGTCTTCACATCCTCGCGGTCGGGCAGTCCCAGATGCTCCTTCGGGGTGACGTAGCAGAGCATCGCCGTGCCGAACCAGCCGATCATCGCGGCGCCGATGCCGGAGGTGATGTGGTCGTAGCCCGGCGCGATGTCGGTCGTGAGCGGCCCAAGCGTATAGAACGGCGCCTCGCCGCACTCGCGAAGCTGCTTCTCCATGTTGACCTTGATCTTGTGCATCGGCACGTGGCCGGGACCCTCGATCATCACCTGGCAGCCCTTGTCCCAGGCGACCTTGGTGAGTTCGCCGAGCGTTTCCAGTTCGGCGAATTGCGCGGCGTCGTTGGCGTCCGCGATCGAGCCGGGTCTTAAGCCATCGCCGAGCGAGAACGAGACGTCGTACTTGCGCATGATGTCGCAGATGTCGCCGAAGCGCTCGTAGAGGAAGCTTTCGCGGTGGCCGGCGAGACACCAGCGCGCCATGATCGAGCCGCCGCGCGAGACGATGCCCGTCACGCGCTTCGCCGTCAGCGGCACATAGGCGAGCCGCACGCCCGCATGAATGGTGAAGTAGTCGACGCCCTGCTCCGCCTGCTCGATCAGCGTGTCCCTGAACACTTCCCAGTCGAGCTTGAGCGGATCGCCGCCGACCTTTTCGAGCGCCTGGTAGATCGGCACGGTGCCGATCGGCACAGGCGAGTTGCGCACGATCCAGGAGCGGATGTTGTGGATGTTGCGCCCCGTCGAGAGGTCCATCACCGTGTCGGCGCCCCAGCGGATCGCCCACGCCATCTTCTCGACTTCCTCGGCGACGCCGGAGCTGACGGCCGAATTGCCGATGTTGGCGTTGACCTTGACGAGGAAATTGCGGCCGATCGCCATCGGCTCGAGTTCGACATGATTGATGTTGGCGGGAATGATCGCGCGGCCGCGCGCGACCTCGCTGCGCACGAACTCGGGGGTGATGAACTCGGGGATCTTGGCGCCAAAACTCTCGCCGTCGGCGATGCGCTGGGACGCGTCCGCGACCGCCGCCTCGCGCGCGAGGTTCTCGCGGTGCGCGACATAGATCATCTCTTCGGTGACGCGGCCCGCGCGTGCGAATTCGAGCTGGGTCACGAGCTGGCCGCTCTTGCCGGCGCGCAGCGTGCGCGTCGCCGGGCACAAGGGCGCGAGATGATCCTGCGAGACCGCGCCATTGTCCTCGGGCCTGATCGCCCGACCCTCGATCCCCGCATATCCCCGCGCGGCGATCCAGGCCTCGCGCACCGGCGCCAGGCCTTGTCCGAGATCGATCCGCGCGTTCTCTTCCGTATAGGGGCCGGACGGGTCATAGACCCGGACCGGCGGCTCGTTCGGGTCGCTGAGCGCAATCTCGCGCAACGGGACGCGGATGTCGGGCCGACCATTCGGCGCGGCGTAGACCTTGCGGGAGCCCGCGATCGGGCCGGTCGTCACGCTTTGCGGCGCGGCGAATTTTGTCTGCGTCGGGATCTCGTTCATGGCCCATTTCCTCGCGCGTTTCGGTCTGACGGCGGGGCACGGGCGGGGTAGGATGTCGTCCGCTACGTCCCTTCGCCGGCATGACCCGGATCAGGTTCAAAGGGTTCGGCTTCTCGCCGTCTCAGCCCCGTTTCGGGACGCCCCTCGAGCAAACATGGAATCTGGGGCCGCGCGGGCGATCTGTCAACCTACGTGCGCCGCTTCTGCGTTGGGGGTGGGTCATTTCGCCAGGCAGGCTGTCAGTTCCGGGCGGTCCGAAACCCGCGCCATCACGCCGGCCGCGAGGCGGCGCTGCAACGCGCTGGGGCGCGCGGGATTGCGCTTGGCCGGATTGGGCAGAGCGGTCGCGAGCAGGGCCGCCTCGCGCGCGTCAAGCTCGCTCGCTCCTTTGTGAAAGTACCTCTGCGCTGCGGCCTCGATGCCGAAGACGCCGTCGCCCCATTCGGCGATGTTGAGGTAGATCTCGATCGTGCGCGTCTTCGACCAGACCTTGCCGATGACGAGCGCCATCGGAATCTCGATCGCCTTGCGGACGACGGAACGGCCCGGCCACAGGAAAAGGTTCTTCGCGGTCTGCATGGTGATGGTCGAGGCGCCGCGCCTGGGCTCGCCCCTGGCGTTGTGCAAGACTTCGCGCAGGGCGCCCCAGTCGACGCCGTCGTTTTTGCAGAAATGCGCGTCTTCCGAGGCGATCACGGACGCGACCGCCTGAGGCGCGACGTCCTTCAGGCGCACGCTGATGCGTACGTAGCTTCGGCCTTCGAGCTTGCGCGCGAGCATGAGGGTCGAGACGGGCGGCGCGACGGCGTAAAGCGCGACGAGGCCACCGAAGATGCAGGCCAGCGCCAGCGCGGCGAGGCCCGCGCCGCGCGCCAAAGTGCCGAACAGGGAGCGCCGCCGGACCACATCCCAGCCTTGGACCATGTCGCCCCACCAGGCAAGCGCGGTTGTCACGCCTGCGCCAGGTCCAGGCGGCCCGGTCTAATTGTTCGCAGGCGCCCGCCCGCTGGCGGCGCGCTTGCGGGCGGCGAAGCGGGCGGCGAGTTGGGCTGCGCCCGGCGTCCGGCTCATGGCGGCCGCCGCCCTACGGCGCCACTGGCGCAGAAGCGCCGCCGCCGCGTGCTTATAAGGGGCGACGATCCGGTGGGCGTAGTGATGCCAGACCATCACCTTCTTGTAGGCCCAGACGAACCACGGCATCGTCATCAGCCTGTGCTCGGTCAGGTCGAATATCGCCGGAATGACGGCGATCGCCAGAAGTTTGACCACGATCCAGGCAATCGCGCCGAGAACGACGTAGCCCATGGCGATGGCGACCGTGGCCGCCACCAGCAACGGCTCGACAATCAGAAACGGCACGAGGAAAATCAAGAGCACCAGCGGCGCCGGCAGGCGATCGACGAGCGCCGCGAAGGCGAGCTTGAACTGCGTCCAGGGGATGAGCCGGACGATCCAGCGCGCGATCGCGATCAGGCCGTCCCACACCCAGGCGACGGCCAGAAAAATCATCGCCAGCGCCAAAAGCGCCGTTCGCTTAACCTTATGATGCCTCATGGCGCCCAGTTTTTCCGGGGCGATCCCCCCCTAGGATAGGCGCAGAGTGCCGATCAATCGCGACCAGCGCAAGGCTTTTGGCGCCGCAATATGGCCATTAATGCCTTGTTAACGCTGGCCCGGTTTCCCCTGCATCCATCGCGCCCAGCAATGGATCGGTAAGGTTGCCGGAACCTTGCCTTAACTCTTCGGCGGCTAGCTCGGGCCGCGGGGCGGCGATGGTTAAGGAGCGTTCGATGGTTCAATTCAGGGGTTCGTTGGTCCCGGCGGCGGCGCTCGCCCTCGGCATGGGGCTCAGTGCCTGCGCACACCACAATGCGGAAGGCGGTCTCGCCGCCGGCTATGGCGCGGCCGGCCCCGGCAGCGTCCAGGAATTCAACCAGACGGTCGGCGACCGTGTGTTCTTCGATACGGATGTGACGGATTTGTCGGCGGCCGCGCAGGCGACGCTCGACAAGCAGGCGGCCTGGCTCACCCAGTACAATCGCTATACGTTCACGATCGAAGGCCATGCGGACGAGCGCGGCACGCGCGAGTACAATTTCGCCCTCGGCGCCCGCCGCGCCCAGAACGTCCGCGACTATCTCGTCGCCAAGGGCGTCGCCGCGTCGCGCATGAGGACGATCAGCTACGGCAAGGAGCGTCCGGTCGCCGTCTGCGACGACATCTCCTGCTGGTCGCAGAACCGCCGCGCGGTCACCGTCCTGAACGCGGCCCCCGCGAGCTAGGCGCGGAGCGGGCCTGACTTGAAACGGACAAGCGCGGGGCTTATGCGGCCCCCGCGTTTCCAGTGACCCTTAAGATGAGGCCTGAGCACCCGTGACCCCGACACTACCCCGCTTCGCCGCAACGCTCGCTTGCCTCGCGCTCGTCTCGCCAGCCTACGCGCAAGGGTTCGACTTCTTTCATCGCCAGGGCCCGCCTCCCGCCCAGACGCAGCCGCCGGCCGACGTGCCGGGCGACGGCGCGGATCCGGCCGCTGAGGTCCTGCGCCTCGACCGGCTCGAGGAGGAGCTCAGGCAGGCGAACGGCCGCATCGAGGAGCTCGAGAACACGCAGCGCCGGCTCGAGGAGCAGTTGCAGAAGTTCCGGCAGGACGTCGAGTTCCGCTTCGGCGAAAAATCGGGCGAAGCGCCGCCGCCCCCCGCCCCCGTGACGGCGCCCGTGGCAACGGCTGCGCCGCCCGTGACCGTGATCGAGGGGACGGCGTCCACGAAGCCGAGAAAGTCCGACGCCTTCGATCCGAACGCCATGCCGAACGCGCCCGGCGCGCCCCAGCCGTTGGGCATGACTGCGCCGAGCGCGCCGCTCGCGAAGAGCCTGCCGCCCGCAGGCGCGCCGCTCGAACTCGGCAATCGGCCCGCGCCCGCGGCGCCGGTTGCGACCGGACCGACGATCGTCGGCTCCGGCGTTGCGATGCTGGACGCGCCGCGCGAGCAATTCAACACCGCGCTCGAGGCCTTTCAGAGCGGCCAGTACCAGCAGGCGGAGGACGGGTTCAAGTCGTTCATGGCCGCCAACCCGAGCCATCGCCTGACCCCAGACGCGATCTTCTACATCGGCGAGAGTTACTTCCAGCGGGCGCGCCCGAGCGACAAGGCCGATCCTCACTTGCGCACCGCGGCCGAGCAATATCTCAAGGTGACGACGGATTACGCGCGATCGAACCGGGCGCCCGAAAGCATGGTTCGGCTCGGCCAGACGCTCGCCGCCCTCGGCAATTCCGGGGAGGCCTGCGCGACCTTCACGGAATTCGGCAAGCGCTATCCGAACGCGACCGCCTCGGTGAAGCGGCTCGCCGAGCGGGAAATGGCCGAGGATCATTGTTGAGCGCTGCCCGCGCGGCGTTTTCCGCCGACGAGATCGACGCGCTGCTCCGCCCGCTCGGGCGGGCGAAGTCCGTGCTCATCGCCGTTTCGGGCGGCCCCGACTCGACCGCGCTCCTCGTCATGGCGGCCGAATGGGCCAAGCGGAGCGGGACGGCGATCGCCGCCGCAACCGTCGATCATGGGCTTCGGCCCGAAAGCGCGGCCGAGGCGGAAGGCGTGGCGGGGCTCTGCCGCCGCCTGAGAGTCCCGCACGCGACGCTCGCGTGGCGCGGCGCCAAGCCCGCGACCCGTCTGCAGGAGCGCGCGCGCGAGGCGCGCTACCGGCTGCTTATCGCGCATGCCCGCGCCATCGGCGCCGACATGATCGCGACCGCCCATCACGCCGACGATCAGGCTGAGACGGTGCTCTTCCGCCTCCTGCGCGGGTCGGGCGTCGCGGGCCTGCGCGGGATGGTCCTTTTAAGCGAGCGCGACGGCGTCGCGATCGCTCGGCCCCTCATCGGCGTGAGCAAGAGCGAGCTCGTCGCCTTTTGCCGCGCGCGCGGCGTCCCGTTCGTCGACGACCCGTCGAACGCCGACCCGCAATTCGCGCGCACGCGCCTGCGGGCGCTGATCGCTCGCCTCGCCGAGGAGGGCTTCGACGCCGAAGCGCTCGACCGGCTCGCGCGCCGCGCGAGCGAGACGGAGGAGGCGCTCATGCGGCTGACGGCGCTCGTCGAAGAAAGGCTCGGCGCGTCCGGGCCGGTCGACGCCCGCGCGCTCTTCGCCGAACCGATCGTCATCGCCGAGCGCGTGCTCGCGCGCCGGATCGCCGCCGCCGGCGGACGCGACGAAAGCCGGATCGGGCTCGAGAAGATCGAGGCGCTGGCACGCCGCCTGCGCGAGGCGGTCGCGGAGGGCCGCCCGCTCAGCGCCAACGTCGGCGGCGCCCTCGTCCGGCTAACGGGCAAAGGCGGACTGAGTTTTGGGCCGGAGCCGAAGCGGAGGCGGGAGGCAGGCGGTCGGCAGTAGGCGTCTGTCGCTCGGACGCCTGCCGCCCCAAGCGTCGATTTGCCCAGCGCAGTCAGAACCGGCTATTCTCCCCGTTGAGAGGGGAACGGGGAGCTTTAGAACATGCTTTGGGGGATTGATCCGCTTCTGGATGCGGACCTCTTGTACGCCTTGCGGCGCATGGGTCATGGCGACGAGATCGCGATCGTCGACGCGAATTTTCCGGCGGCCTCTACGGCGGTCTCCACGATCACCGGGCAGCCGATCCTGATGGCGAACGTCTCGGCCGCGCGCGCGGTCGAAGCGGTGCTGTCGGTCATGCCGCTCGACACGTTCGTGCCGGACCCGGCGTTGCGCATGGAGATCGCCAACGACCCCGTCGGCGTGCCGCCCGTGCAGCAGGAAGTGCAGCAGGCGATCGACCGCGCGGCGGGAAAACGCGTGCCGCTCGTCGGCATCGAACGCTTCGCCTTCTACGAGCGCGCCGCCGAGGCCTTCGTCATCCTGGTCACCGGCGAACGGCGCCACTACGGCTGCTTCATCTTCAAGAAGGGCGTGCTGCCGCCCGAGTGAGGGCGTTCGCCGCCGTCATCGCGAGCGAAGCGCGGCGATCCAGTGCGCCTGTCATTCCCTCACTTGTCCACGAACGCCTTCTCGATCACATAGTCGCCGGGCTCGCCGTGGTTGCCTTCCTCGAAGCCGCGCGCGTCGAGGATCGCGCGGAGGTCGGAGAGCATGGCCGGGCTGCCGCACAGCATGAACCGGTCGTCCGCGGCGTCGATCGGGGACAAGCCGAGCGTCTCGGTCATCGCGTTCGACGTCAGCGCGAGCGAAAGGCGGCCCTGATTGCGGAACGGCTCGCGCGTCACGGTCGGGTAATAGATCAGCTTCTCGCGCACAAGCTCGCCGATCAGTTCGTCGTTCGGCAATTCGTTGGCGATCGCGTCGCTGTAGGCGAGGTCCTTGATCCAGCGCACGCCCTGCGCGACCACGAGGCGCTCGAACTTCTCGTAAGCCTCCGGGTCCTTGATGATGCTGAGGAACGGGGCAAGCCCCGTGCCGGTGCCCAAGAGGAAGAGCGTGCGGCCGGGCCGGAGGTTGTCGACGATCAGCGTGCCGGTCGGCTTGCGGCCGATCAGCACCTCGTCGCCCGCTTTCAGGTGCTGCAGGCGCGAGGTCAGCGGCCCGTCCGGGACCTTGATCGAAAAGAATTCGAGTTCGTCGTCGTAATGCGCGCTCGCGAGCGAATAGGCGCGCAGGAGCGGCCGCTTGTCCCCTTGCAACCCCATCATCACGAACTGGCCGCTCCTGAAGCGGAACGACGGCGTGCGCGTCGTGCGGAAGCTGAACAGCCGTTCCGTCCAGTGACGCACGCTCAACACACGTTCGTGATGGAATTGGCTCATGCCGCGCGCTCCGTTTTCCGCGGGCGCGCTTATCACAACGCGACGGCTCCGCAAATGAGCAATACAGCGCAGACTTGCGACTTTTGTCATACTGCGTGTTCCGCTTGTTGTTTGCCCGCTGTTCGTTCAGCCGCGAGCTTAAACAGGGCGAGCCGGCAGGCTCGACCGGCACGTGGGCCATTGCCCGACAGCCGACCTTGAGCGAGACAATTCAAGGTGGGTAACGGTTGTCAACGCCGGATCACACCGCGGAGATCAGCCGCCTCTTCCCGATACCTCCTCAATCGTGAGCGATCGTGGAGAGCCCGCCAGCGTTCTCGATGTCGAAGCGGGTGACGAGGCCCTCGTCTATTTGGAAAACATGCCGGACGGTCTCATCGAGAAGCACTTTGCCCTCAAGGTCTCGCACGACCTGATGGACCTCTACCGCGGTCGCTCCGTCGTCCCGCTGGGTGACGTGCATGGGGTCGACTTGAGGCGCTATCGCAGCCCACTGCTTCGTCCAGTAAGCTCGGACGGCCTCGCGCCCGTGGACGTGCCCACCGTCCATGCCGTTCGCCCAGTCAACGTTTTCGGCCAGGAGCGTCAGAACGGCCGGGATGTCCCGTCGGTTGAAGCCCTCGTAGAGTTGCCGCACGAGCGCGTCGTTGTTCACCATCTGCTCGGTCCTTCTATTCGTTCGTGAAGTCACAGCTTCCGCAGGTCCATACGTTCGACCACGCCGTCGAGGTCGCGGATGAACTGACTGATGCGGACAGCCGCGCGATCGGGGGCGAGGTCGGCCTGCCACCTTGTCCTGCGTGTAGATGCGCGTTGCACGCGCCCGCCTAACCAAGTATATAGTCACCTATGCACCATAATAGGCGCCTATGCAAGGGACTTGAGGGTATGGAGTTTGAGGTGCTGTCCACGCCAGGACACCTGATCAGCCTCGCAGCGCGGGGGTTCGCGCGCTTGAGTGAGGCGCGCCTTAAACCGCTGGGTTTCGGTGTTGGCCACCTGCCGGTGCTGATTGCGCTTCAGGACGGCCGAGCAGACACACAACGCGATCTGGCGCGGTTCGCAAAGATCGAGCAGCCGTCAATGGCGCAGATGTTAGTGCGAATGGAGCGGGACGGACTTATCCGACGCACGCCCGACGCCACTGACGGGCGCAGCAGCCGCATTGCGCTGACGGACGTCGCCCAAACGCGCCTGCCGGACGCCTGCGCTGCGCTGTTCGAAGGTAACCGCGAGGCGTTGAGCGGCTTCACGGATGAGGAAGCCGCACAGCTTGTCGCCCTACTCACGCGGGTGATCGCAAATCTCGATCGAGTCGCGAATGCTGAAGCGTCACCGCACAATCCCTAGAGACTGCTTACGGTCGCTCCCGCGAAGTTTTTTGTCGGAGACGCCATCTTTTCGCGTTTCTCTCAAAGGTCCCCGAGTTTCGAGCAAAAGCCGCTTCGTCATAATTTTTGCAGACCGTGCGGAAACTGCTTGCGCCCACGGCTTTGCGCACTCGGGCGGCGACGGACGGGGGTTTCGACTTTTTTCGGGTGCGACAAGGCCTGTGTCGATCCTGTGGCCGCCCATGTCGGCTCTTTAGGCGCGGATTGGGTACGCCGCTCACCCCCGAACCGCCGCTACCATCGGCTCGACGCCGATGACATTGAGGGCGCGGCGCAAGTTGTAGACGAGCGCGGTCAGGCTAAACTCGGCGCGCACGTTTTCGAGGCTGCGCATCAGGAACGCGCCCTGATACATCCATTGCTTGATGCTGCCGAAGGGATGCTCGACGACCTCGCGGCGACGGTCGAGAATGTGCGGCCTCGCTTTGAGGCGTTCGGCCATGCGATCGAGCACGTCCTCATTTTCGAGACGGGACACCGAGCGAACGTCGTTTGTGCATCGCGCGCGCAGCGGACAAACGCGACAGGCCTTCGGGGCGCCGTAATCGATCTTCTCGAGATCGCGCAGCCGGCCGCGGCGGATCGGCGTCAGCAACTGCCCGGCCGGGCAGACGTAGGCGTCGCGCCCAGCATCGTATCGGAACTCGTCCTTGCGGAAGAAACCCTTGCGCACCGACGATCCTCGTTGAGGCTTGGGGACATGAGGAATGCAGCCGGCCTTCTCGCAGGCCTCGATGTCCTCGACTTTGAAGTAGCCACGATCGGCGACGACGTCGATCGTTTCGACCCCGAGAATTTCGCGGGCCGGCTCGGCGGTCTGCGTCAGCAGTCCCATGTCGACGACCTGGTTGGTCACTGCCTGCTCGACGATCATCTTGTTCTTCGCGTCGACCGCGACCTGCGCGTTGTAGCCCACACCGATCTTCGTATGCGCGGCCATGGCGCGGCTGTCGGGATCGGTCAGCGAGATCTGGTCCTCGCCGGTCCGGTCAAGCTGGGCCAGCATCGCCTCGTAACGGCCGCGCTTCTTGCGCAAGGCCTCGATCTTCTCGGCGAGATTTTTCGTGCGCGCCCCACCGGCCGACGCGCCGTCTTCGATGTCGCTCGCGTCGAGCCGCGCGAGATAATCGTTCAGCCTCTCATCGGCGGCGCGGATGAACTCGCGCAACGAAGTGCGGGTGAAGTTGCGATCCTTGTTGTTGACCGCCTTGATGCGAGTTCCATCGACGGCGAGCAACTCGCGGCCGTAAAGGTCGAGCCGTCGACACAGCAGGACGAACTGACGAAACACGGCGCGGAACGCCGCGCGATTGTCGCGTCGAAAGTCGGCGATGGTCTTGAAGTCGGGCCTGAGGCTGCGCAGAAGCCAGATGACCTCGATGTTGCGATGGGCTTCGCGCTCCAGCCGCCGGCTCGATCGGACCCGGTTCAGATAGCCGTAGATATAGAGCTTCAACAGGTCGCCGGGCGCATACCCCGGACGCCCCGTCGCCTTCGCCGTCACTCGCGCGAACCCCGCCGCCGCGAGGTCCAGCCCGTCAACGAAGGCGTCGATGAACCGAACCGGATTTCCAGCGTCCACGTAATCGTCCACCGCCTCCGGCAGCAACAGGAGCTGGTCGCGCTCGAATCCGGCAATGTGAGTCATGCGCGATTCTAGCCCGCGCGCCGATTCGAAGGAATCCGCTCACGCCGACTTTTCGCACGGTCTGTTTGAGATTTGCACGTCGTCGTCTGCCCTACCCACCATCAACCCGATCTCCCCCAACATCAAAATTTGGCAATCGGAATCCCATCGCAATCCTAGCCGCCAACAGTTTCATCATGAATTTGCCGGAATGGCCGCGATAGTTGGGCACGTCGCTGGCAAGAGCGACGCTGGCGCGCCGATCTCTTGTCATGACCCGCATCTCGATTTCTGGCGCGTCCGTCGGGAACCGACGCCGGTACATCGACAGCCAATGTCCCTTCGTGAAATCGAGAAGCATCGCGGAATTACAGCATGTTGCGACGAGGCGGCGGGTTGGTGAATCGGACTTGAGACGATGCTCCTTGAGTTGTTCTCGGCCATGGACGCAGCGGACGCGATCTTTTCTAAACAAGATGGCGGCCGTGCCGCCATCCGGTTCGAGCACCGGCGGCGCAGCGGGAAACTGCTCAAATGCGCGCCCCGCTTCCTCGCAACTGGCGCAATAGCATACGACGCTTGTGATTGGAGCGCCGATTGCTTGGTATTCCACGCCGCCGCAAGCGCACCGAGACTTCATGATGTTCAGCAACCTATCAGGCATCGCCAACTCCTTTTTCCACACGGGAGATTGAAATGACAAAGAACATGTCTGTCGCGCTTTACGTTGTGGTGCTGATTGCGGTTGTCGTTAGTGTAGATGTACTGTTCTTTAGGAATCTATTTTGAGAACGACTGATGGCGAACATCGGCATCGTCTTGGTGTTTGCAGCTTTCTATTTGAGATTCTTAAAGAGCCCGTAAGCTATGCGCCGCGGCGCCAGCTGGTTGCCTTTAGGGAAGCCGCGCTCGCTCGGCGTCGAGCGTTTTGCTGTGGGCGTGTCTGACATGGCCGACCTCCGCCTGATCGAGGCGTAATTCTTGATCTCTGGAGTTTATCGTCACGACCCAATGGCGGCGCGCAGCAGCCGCGCGCCGATGGCATCTCCGCCCGGTCCAGCACGCGCGGGGGCGCCGCTGTCCCGCCGATTTCATCCCATCCGCTCGACCAAATGCGCGCGCGAGGGTCCGGGTTCGAACGGGTCGGCAAAGTATTGGGTCTCGCGGGCCACCTTGCCATCCAGGAACTCCATGACGCTCACCGTGTAGGACGGCCGGCCGTCATACGCGAGGATGAATTCCGTGACCCAGAGGTTGCCCGCGCCGACGATGCGGCGCACCGTGAAGCGCTTCGAGTTCGGCTGCGCGACGCGAGAGGCCTGGATGTTGCGCCGGCCCCTGATGCGCTCGCCCGATTGCGGGTACTCGAGCACTGCGTCCTCCCGATATATGTCGTGCTCGACATCGAAGTCATTGGCGTCCGAGGCGGCCCAGTGGCGATTGAGCGCCTCTCGAATCTCATTGTCGTCCATCCTCCTGCTACTCCCGTTCCTGTTCATTGAGGCCCGGCCGCACCACCATCCGGACGTTGACAGCTCACGCAAACCCGATCACGAACGCCATGGCAGAAGGAACATGGACAAGCCGACATTTCCCAGACGGGCGGCCCTGCCAACCTTTCGAAAGCGGCAGCAGGTCGGTGTTGAAGTGACATTCAGCCAGGGCATCGCCGGAATGAACCACGCAGGTGAGGGTCGATCCCGGCCGTTCCGATGGCCGGGCTTGCCTCATGCCAATTGCAAGATTTCGATCACCGGCGCTTGAGGCTCAGGAGGTAGGCGACGACGGCGTCGATCTGGGAAGGCGACATGACAAACGGCGGCATGATGCTCTCGCGCCGCGATTCCCCATGCGGGTGCGCGAGAAAATCGCGCAACCAGTCTTGGGTTGCGTCCTGCCGCTCGACCACGTCCGCGAAGCTCGGCGCCGGCGGCTTCAGGAGCGGCGCCCGGGACTGGTCTGCGGCCACGATATGGCAAAGCGCGCAGACCTGGAGCGCGATCCGATGGCCCTCCTCAATGGTCTGAGCATCCTCGGCGCGGGTAGATGCGATCCCGGCGACCAGAAGGGTCAGGCCCACGGCGGCCTGCTGAAACGTTTGCGGCATGGCGTCCTCGGTTCGAGCGGCGCGTGGGTCCGCGCCCCGTCATGGCCGCTTTATAGACGGTCGGGAGGCCGAGGGAATTGCTTAAAGCCTAACCCAAAAGCCTGCGCCTTCGTCCTGAGGCGCCGCGAAGCGGCCTCGAAGAGCCTGCCCTGAGCGAAGCAAGGGACGTTCCAGAGGGCGCTGTTTGGCGCATCGTCGAGCATCCCTCGAGGCCTTTTGCATGCCACAAAAGGCGCCTCAGGGTGAGGCGTTGCTTTTGAAACAGGCTCTTCGCCCGTCTATCCGAGCGCCTTCAGGACGCCCGGCAGCGCCTCCGGCAGATCCTCGGCGATGAGGCCGGGCCCGAACGCGCGTCCGCAAGCCCCGTGCAGCCAGACGGCGGCCGACGCCGCCTCGAACGGCGGCATTCCCTGCGCGGCGAGTTCCGCGACAAGGCCGGTCAGCACGTCGCCGGAGCCGGCGGTGGCGAGGTTCGGCGCCAGGTCCCAGCCGATCGTCGCGCGCCCGTCGGGCGCCGCCGCCACCGTGTCCGAGCCCTTGATGACGACGACCGCGCCCGTGGCGTGAGCCGCCGCCCGCGCGCGGCTCAGCTTGTCGGCGCCTTGGTCGATCCCGGCCGCGCCCTTGAAGAGTTGCGCGAACTCGCCTTCGTGCGGGGTCATCACCGCGGCATGGCCGCCGCGCGCGATCAGCATGGCGAGCCCCTCGGCTTCTCCGGCGAAGCTTGTCAGCGCGTCGGCGTCGATCACGACCGTCCGGCCCGTCGCGGGCCTCGTCAACGCCGCCGCCACGAGCTTGCGCAAGTCCGCGCCCCTGCCCGCGCCCGGGCCTAGCGCGATTGCGCGGCGCCGTTCGTCCTTAAGCAGTGCTTCGAAGCCTGATACGCCCGAGAACGGCGCGACCATGACCGCGGTCAATTGCGCAGCGTTGACCGCAACCGAGTTCGGGCGGGCTCGCCACCGAGACGATCCCGGCGCCGACGCGGAGCGCGGCCCGCGCGGCCATCCGCGCAGCGCCTGTCTGATGCGCCGGCCCGGAGAGGACGAGTGCCGCGCCGCGCGCGTATTTGTGCGAATCCGCGTTCGGACGCGGCAGCGCGCCGCGCCACAGCGCGGGCGAATTCACGAAAGCCTTCGGCCTGATGCGCGCCAGCGCTTGCTCCGGAATGCCAATGTCGACGAGGCGGATCGTCCCGCAAAGCGACCGGCCGGGCTGCATGACGTGGCCCGGCTTCAGCCGAAAGAAGGTCACGGTCGCCGACGCTTCGACCGCCGCGCCGCGAACCTTGCCGCTCTCGCCGTCCACGCCGGAGGGAACGTCGACCGCCACGACCCGCCCCCCTTGCCGCGCGAACGCGTTCATGCGCTCGACGATCGCCTTCGCCTCGCCGTCGAGGTCGCGGGCGAGCCCGGCGCCGAAGAGCCCATCGATCACGCAGTCGGCGTTTTGCGGGTCGAGGTCCGCCGCTGGCGATGCCGGCCCTTCGTAGCGCGAGGCCGCGAGCGCCGGATCGCCGCGCAGCGCGTCGCGCTGGCCAAAGAGGCCGAGTTCGACCGAATAGCCGCGCGCGGCGAGCACGCGCCCCGCGACAAAGCCGTCGCCGCCGTTGCCGCCCGGCCCGCAGACGACGACGATCCGCCCTCGGCTCGGAGTCAGCCGCATCGCCTCCTCGGCGACGGCGAGGCCGGCCCGCTCCATGAGCTCGATGCCCGGCGCGCCGAGCGCGACCGCCGTCCGGTCGGCCTCGCCCATCTCGGCCGGCGTCAACAGTTCGGGAACCTTCATGGGATCGAGCATGGGGCGAAAAGTGGCTGCCGCGACGCGCTCGCGCAAGCGGGAAAAACGGCTTTGCATCGCCCCGAATTCTCATGTAAGGCGAGCCGGCTGATCCCCGATAGCTCAGCTGGTAGAGCATTCGACTGTTAATCGAATGGTCGCAGGTTCGAAGTCCTGCTCGGGGAGCCATAAAAATCAAAGTCTTACCTGATTACGCGGCAACGTCAGCCAGTTTTAGCAAGCGGTAAGGCATCGGCATGACCGTTGGTAGAAGATATTCCGCGACGGCCTCGCCTCGGCCGGCCTTCCCTACAGCAATCCTCACACGTTTCGAAAAACGCTGGCTCGTTTCGGTCAGCAAACTTGCCGGACTCCGGAGGAATACAACGCGTTCTCGCAAAATATCGGCCATGAGGACGTCTTGACGACGTTCACGAGCTACGGCGAAGTTCCCGTGGATAGGCAAGCGGCAATCATTCGGTCGATGAAGCCGCGGAAGCCGGATCCCGCGGGAGACACCGACCTTGCCAATGAGATCATGGACCTGATTTCGCGTCGCAAGAGCGCGTGACAGATCCCACCTCGCGTCTCAGCTGCACCGGGGCTCGACCCCCCGCGAGCGCCCGCTCCGAGCAATTGAACGTCGCGAATCGACGTAGGGACTAAACCGCTCGCGCGGTAGCTGCGGCGAGGGCAGCGCGGGAAGCTGGGTCGGACGAGGCCAGGACTGTCTCAGAATCATGGGGTTCAACCCCATGGGAGACAGGAGCTTTCGCGATGTCCGACAAGCCCATCAACCCGCTGCGTCAGCGCATGATCGACGACATGACGGCGCGTCGGTTCAAGGAGAAGGTGCAGAAGGACTACGTCCGGCACGTCAGGACCTTTACGGCCTTCCTGGGCCGGTCGCCCGATACGGCGACGAAGGAGGACCTTCGCCGCTTTCAGTTGCATCTGGCGCAGCAGCAGATCAGCCCAGGTTCGATCAACGCCGCCGTCACCGCGCTTCGGTTCTTCTTCACCGTGACGCTCGAACGGCCAGACCTCGTTCGTCCTCTGACGATCGTGAACAAGCCGCGCAGGGCGCCGGTCGTGCTCAGCCAGGAAGAGGTCGCGCTCCTGCTCGAAGCCGCGCCGGGCCTGAAGTACAAGGCCGCGCTCAGCGTCGCCTACGGCGCGGGCCTGCGCGTGTCCGAGGTCGCGCACCTGAAGGTGTCCGACATCGACAGCCAGCGCATGACGCTTCGGGTCGAGCAGGGCAAAGGGCAGCGGGACCGTTATGTGATGCTGTCGCCGCAACTGCTCGAACTGTTGCGCGCATGGTGGAAGGCGGCGCGGCCGCGGGCCTGGCTGTTCCCCGGCCAAAACCCGGTCAACCCGATCACCGCCCGTCAGCTCAATCGCGCCGTCACCGCCGCCAAAGACCTGGCCGGCATCTCCAAGCGCGTGTCGCCGCATACGCTGCGGCACAGCTTCGCCACCCATCTGCTCGAGCAGGACGTCGACATTCGGGTGATCCAGGTGTTGCTCGGCCACGCCAAGCTCGAGACGACCGCGCTCTACACCCAGGTCGCGGTCAACACGATCCGCGACGTCAAGAGCCCGCTCGAGCGGCTCGGCGTCAACCTGGCGAAGCGAAAGCCGGCCGACTGACCGCGGCCGCATGGCGCGGCCACCGGGTCACCACCTGGAGGTCGCCGACGTCTTTCGCGCCCACGGGGCGGCGTGGCGAATGGCCAACGCCGGTCACGTGAGCCTCGACCAGTTGAAGGTCATGTCGGCGATCGAGACCTGTCGCACAGCCGCGCTCGGCGGACACGTCGAGCGCTGCGAGGACTGTGCGCACGAACGGATCTCCTACAATTCCTGCCGCAATCGCCACTGCCCGAAGTGCCAGGCGGCCGCGGCGAGGGAATGGCTCGAAGACCGCGAGGCCGAACTCCTGCCGGTTCCCTATTACCACGTCGTCTTCACCCTGCCGGCGTCGATCGGCGCCGTCGCGTTCCAGAACAAGTCCCCCGTCTACGACCTCCTGTTCAGGACCGCCGCCCAGACGCTGACCACGATCGCGGCCGACCCGAAGCATCTGGGCGCGCGCATCGGCCTGACCGCCGTACTGCACACCTGGGGCTCGGCGCTGACCCACCATCCGCACGTCCACGTCATCGTTCCCGGCGGCGGCCTGTCGCTGGACGGATCGCGCTGGATCGCCTGCAAGCCCGGCTTCTTCCTGCCCGTGCGGATGCTGTCGCGTCTCTTCCGCCGGCTCTTCCTCGAAGGGCTCGCAGCCCTGCATGCGGCCGGACGCCTCGTCTTCCTCGGCGACCTCGCGCGGCTCGCCGACAAAGCCGCCTTCGACGCCGTCCTCGCGCCGCTGCGCCGATCGGAATGGATCGTCTATGCCAAGAGGCCGTTCGCCGGGCCGAAGGCCGTGCTCGCCTATCTCGCCCGCTACACCCACCGCGTCGCGATCTCGAACTCCAGGCTCATGGAGCTGGACGACAAGGGCGTCACATTCAAGTGGAAGGACTATCGGGTCGAAGGCCGCGACCGGTTCAAGACCATGACGCTCGCGGCCCACGAGTTCATCCGCCGCTTTCTCCTGCACGTGCTGCCGAGCGGCTTCCACCGCATCCGACATATGTGGACGGCCTCTTGGCAAGTGGTTTTCGACGCTCTGATCGCTTTGGTCGGCTGCGGTCATATGTCCGGCCTGTTGGTGCGGTATAGGACCGCTGGCCCTGATGATATTCGACAGTCCTGGTCCCTATCACTACGGCGAGCTCGGGGCTCGTGGCGGATGTCAGGGTGTCCTGGGCTTTCGTTGCGACCGTGTCGTTCATCACGTCGTTGCGCTTGCCAATCTCTTCGAAACTGAAACGTCTATCTTGGAGAGCTCTTTGTCGTCAGGCCTTCGTGTAAAGTTCGGTTCGGAAGGCTTCGCCGGTCGACATCATCGCCCAGGCGATTCTGGCCAGCTTGTTGGCCAGGGCGACGGCGACGACGCGCTCGGGCTTCCTGGCCCTCATGGCGACGATCCATTCGGCCAGGGCGCCTTTGTATTTATGGGCCACGCGCAAAACCGACGTGCATCCCACGACCAGCATCTTGCGCAAATACCGGTTACCCTTTTTGGTGATAGCGCCGAGCTTGTCCTTGCCGCCGCTCGAGTGCTGGCTCGGAGTAATGCCCAGAGACGCGCTGAAATCGCTTCCCGACCTGAAGACGCTGGGATCGGGATTGAAAGCGACCATCGCTGATGCGATCAGCGGGCCGAAGGCGGGGATCTCGTCCAGCAACCGGCTCGTTTGGTTCTTGCCGCTCGCCCGGGCGATCGTCTTCTCCAGATCGTCGATCTTTTCGTCGAGGCCGTCGCTGTGCGAAGCCAGCATCGCGGTTGCTTGCTTGGCCTCTTCGGGAAGGGTCTCGTCGGCTTGCGCGAGCGCCAGCAATTCCTTGACCCGGTGGATGCCCTTGGGCGCGATCAAGCCGAACTCCGAGAGATGACCGCGCAGCGCATTGACGGTCATGGTTCGCTGCTTGACCAGCAATTCCCGAGTCTTGTGCAGCATCAGCACGGCTTGCTGATCCGCGCTCTTGATCGGCACGAACCGCATCTCGGGCCGCGACATGGCCTCGCAGATCGCAGCCGCGTCGTTCGCATCGTTCTTGCCGCGCTTGACGTAGGGTTTCGTGTAAGCAGGAGGAATCAAGACCACTTCGTGCCCCAACGCCCGGATCTCCCGCGCCCAGTAATGGGACGATCCACAAGCCTCCATCCCGACGCGGCAGGGCGCCGCTTGGGCGAAGAAAGCAAGCACCTTACCTCGGCTCAATTTGCGCGTAACCGCAGGCGCACCCTCGCGCTCGATTGCATGCACCTGGAAAAAGTTCTTCGCCAGGTCGATCCCAATCCTGATAAAGGTCTTCATGGACGGCTTCCCTATCCGCGACCTGCACCGGTCACGCCTTGGCACTTGATGCCGTTCGGGTGAGGCCGTCCACATCATCACTACGGCCTCTTCGCCGGCGCGGTCCGAGCCAGCAACATCGAGCGCGTCCGCCAGGCGCTCGCCGCGCCCGAGGCTGCACCCGAGGGCTCGCACGCCGAGACCGACGGCCAGGCCGAAGCCGTTTCGCCGGCGCGGCGCTGCCCCTGCTGCGGCGGCCGGATGATCATTGTCGAGACGTTCGAAGGGCCGCGCCCCGCGCGATCGCCTTCCCCAAGCCGGATCAGGATCGACACGTCATGACCGACGCCGCGCGTCCCGCCTCGCAGCGCCGCTTCCCCTCGCCTCCAGCCGCACGCCGGAGCAGGAACGCGACGTCCTCCCGACGTCCGCACAGGCTCTCCAGCCGCCGAGCCCATCCCCGTCGCCCTCATCCGCGCCCGACAAGAAGCCCGTCGTCTCGGCTCCCGACGATGAAACCGACCGCCTTCCGCCACCGCCCCCAAATCGGCGATCCGACCGCGATCCTCAAATCCCCATAGGCCGCGCTCGGTCAAACAGCGCCCTTCCTCCCCGCGGTTTCCTCCTTACGAGGCTTTCAAACGCCGGCCCCCGCGTCTCGCACGACCGTCCGAAAGGGCCGGCGTCTGAAACCCTTCAGTGAAGCTGCCGTCGCGGATCGTGGCGAGGAATGGCTCAAATGTGCGCGTCAGCGGACGTTGCCTCAAGGCACAGACTCCGCCCGAAGCGGGCGTTCCGGAACACCGGCATCGGCACCCCAATCGGCATCACGGTGACAGTTTACGCAATCCCCACCTGCCGCTCCAGCTTATCCTGGCGCTTGGTTCACCGCACGACCGTGAGGCGCACCTCTTCGATTGGTTTGGCGGGCCGCGTTTCATCGGGAGCACGACTGCCCGACGCGACGGCGAAAAAACCATAGTCGGGCATCACCGTCTCAAGCTCCTGCCAGTAGGAGGCGTAGCTTGGTGAGTCCGGTTTGATGAAACCGAGTTGCGGCGTCGCTTCTTCTATTCGCTTCAGCACTATTGGGGCGCTCACGGGGGTGAATTGCACGCCTCCAGGATTGGATAACGTCATGATCAGACCACGGGCGGACCTGTCTCCCTCAGGCCGCGACACCATGATGACACGGATGGCGCCCCTCTCCACCGTCACCAAACTCATGTACGGCTTTCCGTCCGGAATATAAATTCGTCCGCGCTGCGTGTACCCCGCGTCGACGCGACCCTGTTCTTCAAAAATGAGGCACGATTCCGTGTCCTCCCAGTGAATCGCCACGATGTAGGCGTTAATGACGCCGTTCGAAGAAAAGGCTGGCCTCAAACAGAGATATCTGCCTTCGAGCCCGGTGATATTCGCGTGCGTATACCCGCCGAGGGTTTGCGCGGCATCGGCGCGTGGCGCTACTCCGATCTTGCCGATCGTGGCGAGCGCATGGAACTCTGGAAGAATGGGATAGGGCGTGTGGGCAACTCGCTCCGCGACATCCCTGCGCGCGCGCTCAGATTCCCGGAAAGCCGCCAGAACCATTGCCCCGATCACCGCGCCGATCAGGCCCGTGTTGACGACGATGATCGCCCTGGCGTGCTCCGGATGCTCGTAGAACTGCGCCAGCAAGGTCTCCGAAAGCAGCGAGGCGAGAACGAAGCCCGCCGCGCCACAGGCAAATCCGTTTGCGATCGCCGCAACGATTGAAACCCGCGGCCAGCTCCACTCGAGGGACCCGAGATAGGAACACAGAAGGCCGAGCGAAAGGGTGCAAGTGAATGGCACGATGACGCCAGGCCAACGTTGAGTGAACTGCGTAATCACATCATGGAAGCCGGAGCTGCCGCTCTGAAGCAGGGCGGGCAGGAGAGGTATCGCTATACGCAGCACGACAGAGAGTCCGGCGACGATAAGTCCAGCAAGAAACAGTTCGGCAAATGGAGGAAATGCGGAGCCGCTATTCTCCCTGCGCTCAATGAAGCGCTGAGCGACGAGGATCGAGCCCATGACGGCGAAGCCGATCGAGACGGCGAAGGTGATGGCGATGCTGAGGACCATGCCGCCTCCAATCGGCTTCGCGCCGGGCGTCCTCGTCATGATGAGCATGGTCAACAGCATGACCGCAGCGATCGTCATCGCCCATTTATCAAGCCCGAAGCTGGGCATCGGATGCGAGGGATCAAATCCCATGTTTGAAAGTCTATGGCGCCGTCCGACAGCCGTCCGGTCGCAATAAAGGACGTACCGCGCGATCAGGCTGCAGATTAGGTTGGACTCGTCGGTAATGGCCCGGCTGAGTCCATTTGCCTCTTTTGCGGGCTGGCTGGTTGACTGTTTGGCCGCGAAATAAGCAATGCCCGCCTGAATTAATTCTTCGAAGCCCTCCTCGGCCCGGGTCGCGATCGTCTCGCTAAGCTGCATGATGGCGGCGTAGGCCGATCGCGCGTGCGGGCCCGCGGGAAAGGCAAGTTCCGTCCCGCTATTCTTAGGAGCGATGAACAAACAATACAACCCGACTGTTCTGGTGAATCGGGCCTCGAGCGACGAGTCTCGCGCGAATCTCAGCGCCTGCACGCCAATGTTCTCCGAGACGAATTTCCTGATCTGCTCCCGGAGCTCACCATTCTTGGGCAAGAAGCTGGTTTGGGTGAGCTCGAGCGCGATTCGGTCGGCCTCGCGCGGTATAGCCGCCAGGCTCACGCAGAATGATCGGGCCGCTCCGTCGATTCGATCAACCGTCGGGAATTGTGAAGCAACCACAATGATAAGCGCGGCAAAGATCGGCTTGTATTGTTCGATCTCGCCATGTCCCTCAAGTTTAAATTGGAGAATTACGAACTGACCTAGGCCGACGCTTCCCTGGCTGATCGCAATGGCGACAACAAGCCAAAGCGCAAGGATCAGCGCATAATAGAAAATCACGCCAACGAAGAACAACGCGAACGTCGTTCCAGACCTATTGGTAGGCGGAGAGTTGAATCGAACCCACGCAACTACGAACAAGAGGGACGCAGGAACGATCCACTCACTATATTGAATTGCCTGTTCGGCGAATAGCCGGACCTCAACATTTGGCCCATCAAGGAATTGTTCCACCGCACCCTCCCGAGTCGACGGGAATCGCCTCAGTAATCAAAATGCTCTCACATACCGCTGGCCAGCTCACAATTGGTGGCCAGCTCAGAATTGGTTTACCGTGCGCTTTAAGGTAGGGATATGCCAAATTCAGTAACCGGGCTGTGAGCTAAATCACACCCTGGCAAGCCATATGCTCCGACGTTACGGCGGTGCTCGTCCCCGACGTACGTGCGACGGGGCCATCCGAGCTAACGCATACTGCAGCGGATGTCGGATCGGTAGGCGGTAATTAGATCACATTGCTGGCGCCTTGGGTCATTTAGGCCTATTCTCCGCAACGCCCCAACGGATACTCCCCACGGCACGGCCTCAAGCTGTGGGCTCACTGCGCCGCCACGCCACCTTCACCAGCCGGTAGACGATCGCGTCGAGCAGGGCCTGGAACGAGGCGTCGACGATGTTGGCCGACAGTCCGACCATCGAGCGGGTCTCCGCCCCGTCGCCGCGAGCGCGGGTCGATCAGCTCGGCGCGGGTCTCGGCCTCGTTCACGCTCGTCGCCTCGCCCCCTGCGCCGTCATGGCCGGGCTTGTCCCGGCCATCCACGCGCTTCCGCTGCGCCGGTCGCCGGGCAGTTCGCACGCCAATGCAACGCGGGACTGCCGTATTCGCGTGGACTTCGCTGTCCTGGGCGGCGGCGCCCCGTGGATGGCCGGGACAAGCCCGGCCATGACGGGTGGAGGGCTCGCAACTGACCCGGAAAGGCTTGATGGAGGAGGGATTGTTTCAGTTCGTCGAGGGCGCCGAGCTTGCGGCGATTGAGGTCGCGCAGGCTGAAGTCCTGTTCAGGAAAACCTTCGATCGCCGAAACCGCCTCTTCCTGCACAGTGCGTGGCGGAACGGGTATGAGCAGCAAAGCGAAGATCGCCTGGTTAAGGCTCTTGACGTTCGTGCCCGCGCCGCCCGCGATGCGGACGCTGTCACCTGCGTGCGGAAAGCGGTTCAGCATCGGTAATCAGATCGCCAACGGGTCAAGCGTCCGTGGCGGCCGTCTGGACCCCGCTTCCGGGGGTGACAAGGTGGAGCAACATCGACTGCACCGCCGTTGACGGTACCGGACCCGGAGTCACCTCGTCCCAACGGCAGAACCTGGCGCCCTCCTGCCGTACCTCGGTGAGCGGGAAGGACGGCAAAGGGACGCTGACGAGACGATCGTCGAGACGTTTCTGCAACGCCCGCTTCTTGCGCATTGCCGTCGTCGAGATACGCGATATCGAAGGCCCCCGCAGCTACTGATCCAACCGCCTTGCCGCGACAGGGGCGCTCTCGGCATCTTGGTCGTCCGGTCTACCTCAAAGCACATCCTACGCTCCCGAATCCACCCACCCGTCGTGCGGGGCTCAGATCTCGAATTCGACGCCGATTTCCATGATTTGCGCGCCCGGAATTTTGAAATATGCGCCCGGGCGCTGGGCGTTGTGGTGCATGAAGGCGAAGAGCGCCTCGCGCCATCGGGGCAGGCCGGGGCGGCGGCCGGACGGAATGATCGTTTCGTGGCCGGTAAAGTAGGTCACCCGCGTGAGGTCGAATGTCTCGATCTGGCCGCGCGCGATCCCGAGGGCGAGCGCCTCGGGGACATTGGGCTCTTCCATGAAGCCGAAGCGCAGCTCGACGCGGGTAAGGCCCTCGGACAGCGGCGTGACGACGACGCGGTCCTCGTCCGTCACCCGCGGCGCCTCTGTCGTGGCCACCGCAACGAGGAGCACTCTTTCATGCAACACATGATTGCATTTGACGTTGTGCGAGAGCGCGAGCGGCACGCCCTTGGCCATGCGGCCGAGAACGATGGCCACGCCCGGGATGCGACGCGGCGGGTCGCGCCGGAGCTCGTCGATGAACTCTTTCGAAGGCTGGCGGATCTCGAGCCGAACCGCGTCCATAAGTTCTTCGCCCTTGCGCCAGGTCAGCATGAGGAACGAGATGATGAAGGCGATCAGCAACGGGAACCAGCCGCCGTCGAAGAGCTTGGTCGAGGTCGAGGCGAAGAACAGCAAGTCGAGCGCGATCAGGCTGCCGTTGACCGCATAGACGATTAGCGGATTGTACTTCCAGTGCAGCGCAACGAAGGTCGCCATCAGCGTGGTGATCACCATCAAGAGCGACACGGCAATGCCGAACGCGCCGGCCAGCGCGTCCGACGAACCGAAGCCGATGACGGCTGTAAGCGTGCCGGCGGCCAGCGCCCAGTTGACGAACGGGACATAGATCTGGCCGATCTCGCGGCCCTCGGTGTGGACCACCTTCATGCGCGGCAGAAAGCCAAGGTTGATCGCCTGCTGCGTCATGGAATAGGCGCCGGAGATGATCGACTGCGAGGCGATCACGGTTGCGACGGTCGCAAGCACGATCAGAGGATAGTGCGCCCATTGGGGCGCGAGGGCGTAGAACGGGCTGTCAAGGACATCCGGAGAGTTGGGTTCGGATAGGAGAAGACCGCCCTGGCCGAAATAGTTGAGGGTAAGCGCAGGCAGTGCTACGCTGAACCACGCGATGCGGATCGGAAGCGGCCCGAAATGACCCATGTCGGCGTAGAACGCCTCGCCGCCGGTTACTGCGAGGAAGGCGCCGCCGATCACCACAAAGGCCAGTGGCCCGGCATGCCAAAGATAGGTGACGGCCGGCAGGGGGCTGAGCGCCGTAAGCACCGCGGGCGTTCTGACGATGCCGACGATGCCGAGGATACCGGCGACGATGAACCAGACCAGCATCACTGGCCCGAATATTCCGCCGATCCACGAAGTTCCGTTGCGCTGGATGAGAAACAGGATCGCGAGGATCAGGACCGTCAGCGACACGACGGCGTGCCCGAGCTGCGGCGCATAAATTTTCAGCCCCTCGATCGCGCTCAGGACCGAAATCGCCGGCGTGATGGTGCCGTCGCCGTAGAGCAAGGTGGCGCCGACGAGGCCGACCAAGACCATGGCCGCACGCCATTTGTTGCGCTTGGCGCGCCGCGGGCTGACCAGCGCAAGCAGCGCCAGAATGCCGCCCTCGCCGTGGTTGTCGGCGCGCATGATGAGGATCGCGTATTTGATCGAGATGACGATGATCAACGACCAGAAGATCAGCGACACGATGCCGAGCACCGCTTGCGGCGAAACCTGTCCGTCGGGACTGGCGGACTTGGCGGCGACGTTGAGGGTATAGAGCGGGCTCGTGCCGATGTCGCCGAACACGACGCCCATGCAGGCAAGCGCCGCCGGCGCCCACGAGCGCGCGCTCCCCTCTCGAGGCGCCGCGTCAATCTTCGCCGTTGCGCTCATTGGGCGCGGCCTTCGCCGAATGACAGCCTGACCGAGGCCGAGACTGCCCCACAGCCCACCCCGATGGCAACCCTGAGACACCCTGAGACGCCGCCGAACGACCTTGAGAAAACTATGACGCCGCGCAGGACGGCCGAAGAGCGGATCGCCGAAGCATCTGCGAAGGCCCCAGCCAAACGACTATCGGGTCGGCGCAAGCGCGATTTGGATCGCGAGTGCTGGCCTCAGCGGGTTTCGTGGACTGGCTGGCCGATCCGACCTTCCTCTCGAACTCAGACTGGCTGATGCAGCGGACGGGGGGCTGCCACGATCGCTTCCCCCCTTGCGGACGGCCGGAGTCGGCGTAAGGACTAAACCGCTCGCGCGGTAGCTGCGGCGAGGGCAGCGCGGGAAGCTGGGTCGGACGAGGCCAGGACTGTCTCAGAATCATGGGGTTCCACCCCATGGGAGACAGGAGCTTTCGCGATGTCCGACAAGCCCATCAACCCGCTGCGTCAGCGCATGATCGACGACATGACGGCGCGTCGGTTCAAGGAGAAGGTGCAGAAGGACTACGTCCGGCACGTCAGGACCTTTACGGCCTTCCTGGGCCGGTCGCCCGATACGGCGACGAAGGAGGACCTTCGCCGCTTTCAGTTGCATCTGGCGCAGCAGCAGATCAGCCCAGGTTCGATCAACGCCGCCGTCACCGCGCTTCGGTTCTTCTTCACCGTGACGCTCGAACGGCCAGACCTCGTTCGTCCTCTGACGATCGTGAACAAGCCGCGCAGGGCGCCGGTCGTGCTCAGCCAGGAAGAGGTCGCGCTCCTGCTCGAAGCCGCGCCGGGCCTGAAGTACAAGGCCGCGCTCAGCGTCGCCTACGGCGCGGGCCTGCGCGTGTCCGAGGTCGCGCACCTGAAGGTGTCCGACATCGACAGCCAGCGCATGACGCTTCGGGTCGAGCAGGGCAAAGGGCAGCGGGACCGTTATGTGATGCTGTCGCCGCAACTGCTCGAACTGTTGCGCGCATGGTGGAAGGCGGCGCGGCCGCGGGCCTGGCTGTTCCCCGGCCAAAACCCGGTCAACCCGATCACCGCCCGTCAGCTCAATCGCGCCGTCACCGCCGCCAAAGACCTGGCCGGCATCTCCAAGCGCGTGTCACCGCATACGCTGCGGCACAGCTTCGCCACCCATCTGCTCGAGCAGGACGTCGACATTCGCGTGATCCAGGTGTTGCTCGGCCACGCCAAGCTCGAGACGACCGCGCTCTACACCCAGGTCGCGGTCAACACGATCCGCGACGTCAAGAGCCCGCTCGAGCGGCTCGGCGTCAACCTGGCGAAGCGAAAGCCGGCCGACTGACCGCGGCCGCATGGCGCGGCCACCGGGTCACCACCTGGAGGTCGCCGACGTCTTTCGCGCCCACGGGGCGGCGTGGCGAATGGCCAACGCCGGTCACGTGAGCCTCGACCAGTTGAAGGTCATGTCGGCGATCGAGACCTGTCGCACAGCCGCGCTCGGCGGACACGTCGAGCGCTGCGAGGACTGTGCGCACGAACGGATCTCCTACAATTCCTGCCGCAATCGCCACTGCCCGAAGTGCCAGGCGGCCGCGGCGAGGGAATGGCTCGAAGACCGCGAGGCCGAACTCCTGCCGGTTCCCTATTACCACGTCGTCTTCACCCTGCCGGCGTCGACCGGCGCCGTCGCGTTCCAGAACAAGTCCCCCGTCTACGACCTCCTGTTCAGGACCGCCGCCCAGACGCTGACCACGATCGCGGCCGACCCGAAGCATCTGGGCGCGCGCATCGGCCTGACCGCCGTACTGCACACCTGGGGCTCGGCGCTGACCCACCATCCGCACGTCCACGTCATCGTTCCCGGCGGCGGCCTGTCGCTGGACGGATCGCGCTGGATCGCCTGCAAGCCCGGCTTCTTCCTGCCCGTGCGGATGCTGTCGCGTCTCTTCCGCCGGCTCTTCCTCGAAGGGCTCGCAGCCCTGCATGCGGCCGGACGCCTCGTCTTCCTCGGCGACCTCGCGCGGCTCGCCGACAAAGCCGCCTTCGACGCCGTCCTCGCGCCGCTGCGCCGATCGGAATGGATCGTCTATGCCAAGAGGCCGTTCGCCGGGCCGAAGGCCGTGCTCGCCTATCTCGCCCGCTACACCCACCGCGTCGCGATCTCGAACTCCAGGCTCATGGAGCTGGACGACAAGGGCGTCACATTCAAGTGGAAGGACTATCGGGTCGAAGGCCGCGACCGGTTCAAGACCATGACGCTCGCGGCCCACGAGTTCATCCGCCGCTTTCTCCTGCACGTGCTGCCGAGCGGCTTCCACCGCATCCGACACTACGGCCTCTTCGCCGGCGCGGTCTGAGCCAGCAACATCGAGCGCGTCCGCCAGGCGCTCGCCGCGCCCGAGGCTGCACCCGAGGGCTCGCACGCCGAGACCGACGGCCAGGCCGAAGCCGTTTCGCCGGCGCGGCGCTGCCCCTGCTGCGGCGGCCGGATGATCATTGTCGAGACGTTCGAAGGGCCGCGCCCCGCGCGATCGCCTTCCCCAAGCCGGATCAGGATCGACACGTCATGACCGACGCCGCGCGTCCCGCCTCGCAGCGCCGCTTCCCCTCGCCTCCAGCCGCACGCCGGAGCAGGAACGCGACGTCCTCCCGACGTCCGCACAGGCTCTCCAGCCGCCGAGCCCATCCCCGTCGCCCTCATCCGCGCCCGACAAGAAGCCCGTCGTCTCGGCTCCCGACGATGAAACCGACCGTCTTCCGCCACCGCCCCCAAATCGGCGATCCGACCGCGATCCTCAAATCCCCATAGGCCGCGCTCGGTCAAACAGCGCCCTTCCTCCCCGCGGTTTCCTCCTTACGAGGCTTTCAAACGCCGGCCCCCGCGTCTCGCACGACCGTCCGAAAGGGCCGGCGTCTGAAACCCTTCAGTATTGCGGTCGTCGCGGATCGCCGTCTCGTAGGCGCAGATTGGGTAGGAAAGCGGGCCTTGCCTCTAGGCGGACAATCCGCCCGAAGGAGATGTCCGCCAGCAGAGGAGCCGCAGCAGTTGCGGAGTTCTGGGCCCTCTTGCCTGGCGACCGACGGCTTGGCCTATTGGGGTGCTTCGTGATGGGGCGGACCCGCCCGGCGCGGAAAGTCAAACCACACCCCTCATCCCTCTGGCCAAGCAGCAATCATTGCACGCATCCAAGTAGCATCGCGTTTGTCCCTTGTCCGTTACGTCAAAAGCCAACAGTTTTGTCCGCCCAATCCTACTTATCCTCCGAGGAACTGCCGCAACCGGCCGCCCGTCCACTGCGCCACCGTGGAGCGAATCTGTCCGCCCGCCGACGTGTCCGACACTTGCCCGGAGGTGAGCGGCATGCTGAGGCGCCAGGAGCTTGAAAAGCGGAACCAGACGATCTTCTCCGCGGCATAATCGGCAGCCTCGTACTTCTCGCTGTGGATCACACCCTTATGCTCGACGAACGGCGGCCCAATCTCGATCTCCCCGCGGACCCGCTGGTAGGTCGCACTGTCCAGCCGATAGTCGAGATAGGAATAGACCCACTCGCCGGCGGGTTTCTGGGAGATGAACGGCTGCTCAAGGAACCTGCGGCAGCTCAAAATCGCGGAAACATTGCTCGCCGTCCCCGGAAGACCCCATCCATGGAAGTCGGTCCGGATCTCGTTGAGGTCCCCACTAACAACAAATGCGCCCTCCTCCGATGAGACGCGCGCGGTACGCTTATTGAAGCCGTATAGATTGACGCCGACAACGACAGCGAGGGGTTGATTAAGCAGCAAATAAGGCATGTAAGTGAAAGGGCCGCCGGCGGGTGCGTCGGTGTCGCAGCGGTCAACATAGGGAATGAGTTCGAGAAACTCGTGATAATTGATACCGCCAGCCGGAAGGAATCCCGGGCGCACGTTTCGCTGGCGGCTGAAAACCAGAACGATGGGGTGCCACTTCCCCCATTTCGACGGGGGGATGAGGCGAAGCCCATCTGGCAGTTTGCTTTGGACGAACTCGATTGAACCGGCGATGGTCGCGCAGTACGCATCGACCGAGCCCAAGCCCCCGGCCGCCACGCTCTTCAGCTTGTCGACGACGTTGACCAGCGGCAGCGCTCCGATGGGAAGGGAATATTGACCGGAGTTTCCGTCGCCCGTTATCGTCATGTCCGCCTCCGTAATGGCTCGCGCCGTCATGCGGCCCGCGATCACGGCCGCCTCGATACATCCCGCGTTCACGCCCGAGCGAACCCAGTCGCCGGCGAGGTATAGGTTGTGGAGGCCGGAGCGGTCCGGCCAGAGCCGGTAGCCGACGCTGCCGGGCACGGAGAGGACGTAGCGCTCCGACGGATCGATGTTGACCCTCAGATACTGGTGGTCGAGCCTCTTCGGGCCGGGCAGGCGGCGGGGCGCCTCGAGCAGGTTCCATCGGAATCGGGGAGGCTCGCCAGTCACGGCGTGGGGCCACAGCGCGCCCAACCGTTCGTTCATCCAGTCGACGAACGCCTCTTTCGCGCTCTTGAGCTCCCGGTCGGGAAATCCGGGGTCCGTTCCTGGATCGGGAATGGAATCGGCGTCAGGAAAGACGCCGCAGAAATACGCGAGGCTGCGCGGCTGCCCGCTTCGCTCGCGCTCCAGATGGAGCAGTCTCGTATTGTCTTCACATGAGTTTAGCGGCGCCATCGGCCATTTGTCGGTCGGTCGCTCGAACCCCGCCAGGGCAGTCTCCGGGTCCGGCCAGCCGAGATCTTCGGTCGAAGGCTTGAGCCAGAGTTGTAGCGCGGCGGTCTGTGTGGTGACGATCTTGTCCAGAAAGTCGCGCCAGCCGGGTACACGCTGCCTGAAGTCGAAGCAGATCGACTTCAGCCCGTCGAAGCCGAGAGCGAGGATCACGATGTCGAAAATGTCCTCGCCGCCGGCCTCGCCCTCCGAGTTCGTGCGGCGGAGAACGCGCTCCGAGATGGCGTCCTGCCAGGGGGTCCACGCGGATTCAAGATCGATTCCCTCCAGGGCGTCGCCGTCGACGATCTGGTCCGGGTCGGGGGCCGACGGCCACGACCAGCCGCCGTCCTCCCGCGGGATCAAGGGATCGTAGTATTGTTCGCCGTTCTTCAGCAGGACCTGCTGCGCCAGGATCACGCGGTCGACGATCGGCGCCTCGGACGACAATTCGAGTTTCTTGACGCGGCAGAAGAACTCGAACTTCACCTTCCGCTGGTAGCGAAGGTACCGGTAGAAGGGAGCGATGATGTTGTCCCCCATCGGCTCTGCGAGCGCGTGGAGGACCGAACCCTTGTAGCTCAGGATGAACCGAAGAGCGAGCAGCGTCGCCGTGCCGGCGCCGATCCCCGACGTCCTCGGGGTAAAGGCGTAGTCGTAGCAGCCGCGGACGACGGCGGAGTCGAGGTTTTTCGGCTTGGCACCATGAGCCTTCATCCACTCCGACCAATCGACGCCGTCGATGGCCTCGAACCCGCCGAAGAACAGATTGTCCGACAACAGCCCTCTCGCCATCGCGAAGGCGAGATCGAACACGATCTCGAGCCGGCGCTGGGTATCCGACTTCGGCGCCGCTGCGAGCGCCTCCACGACTTCCTGATGGCTCTCCGAGATCAGTTGAGACAGCGCGCTCCTGGCCTCGTCGCCGACCTCGGACGGATCGGGAGGGAGCCGCTCGGCGGCCTGCCGCGCCACCGTCAAGGCGGTTTCACCTTCGCCCGGCGACCGGCCCAGCGGGGCGATGGCGGCGAGTTCTCGCGGCCACGCGCCTGCGGGATTCGTGACCTAAATAGGCCGGAAGCTCCGTCCGATGGAACGTGCTTTCGATCGTGGCGAGAAACTGGACCAGGAGCGCCCACGGCGTGAACGGCGGGGCGGGGCCGAGTCCGGGCTCGAGGCTGTTGGGCGGGAATTCGATCAGCCAGGGCTTCCACTTGTCGTCGAAGTTCTCCATCACCGTGAAGTGGTTGAGCGGCGTAAAACACGATTTCCACGCGTCCCGATCCGCGCCGAGCCGCTCGTATAGCCGCTTCACGACATCGAAGGCGTTGTCGTAAAAGCCGGCCCAGATGTGCAGCCCGTGCTCGTAGGCCCGGTCGTAGCGTGACGTATCGCGGCCGACCGCGGCCTTTCCTCCGAGCCGCCAGCCGAGCGTATAGACTGTGATGTCGTAGGAGTCGTCCGGATCGTGCTCCGTCAGCTCGAAGGCCGCGGTCAACGCGCTGATGCCGCCGCCGAGGATCGCGACTTTCGTTGTGGTCTTGGAGGCTGTGTTTGCCATGTCCGACCCTCTCGCTAGCGGCGTCTGGTCAGGACCGAGTGCGAAAGAGGCTTCCCGCCCCCGAGAGCCAGCCCCAGAATGTGTTCCGCCGCGGCTTCGACCCCGATCGCCATCTCCCGCAGCAAGCCGCCGAGACTGCGCTCGAAATGCAGGAAGCGCTCGCCGTCGATGGCCACGCCGGTCCCGACGATCGCGCGTGCTGCCTGCCGGCCGGACATCACCGCTGCCTCGATGCATTCGACGTTGAACCCGCTGTCGATCCAGGCGCCGGCGAGAAAGAGATGTGCGAATCCCGAACCGTCGGCGGGTAGCCGCCATCGCGTCGAGCCTGCGGGCGAGCCCGCGCAGCAGGCCCATGGATCGACGTTCGCCTTGACGACCTGGTAGTCGATCCGATCCTCGTCGGTTCCGCCGTCGGGGTCGAACAACAGATCCCAGTCGAACGCGCCGCCAGAACTCGGCTGCGGCCACAGCTCCCGCGACTTCTGCTCGAACCATTCCACGGCTAATCGGCGCGCGTGGGCTTTCGCGATCGTAGGGACGTCGACGCGAGTCGGCGCCGCCTTGTAGAGCGACGTCTCGAACGCATCGCAAAGGTACTGCAGCGACCTGGGCGAAAGTCTTTTCCGGCCCCAGTTCTCGCGCTTCAGCACGACCGTCCTGTCCGCCCAGATGTTGAGCGGCGTGGGTCCGTTCGACATCGGGAAATCGATCTTGTCATTGCCGTACGGATTGTCGGGCGGGCTCCACCCCATGTCCTCGAGGGTCCTCGTGCACCAGGCCTGCAAGGAAACGGTCGGCACTAGCGACGCGGCGTCGGTCATTCGCTTGAATCGGCGACTGGCGGCGACCAACTCGGCGCAGGGTCCCGGCGCGTCCTTCGTCGGCTTGAACGCGCCGATCGAAACCGCGAGCACGACCTCGTCGAAGTCGGAACCCTGGCTGAGGACGACATCGTCGCCAACCTTCTGGCCGCACCAGTACGATTCGAGGTCGAGCCCTTCGAGCGACCGGCCATTCTCGATCTGCTCCCACCGGGGTGCCTCCGGCCAGCATTCCAGATTGGCGAACCTGGGGTGCGGCTTGAAGGTCGGGTCGTAGGTCTCGACGGAAAGATCGACCTGCCGGTCGAAATGGACTTTCGCGATGCCGTCCAGGGTCTCGTTGAGCTCCAGCCGCTTCAACTTGTGAAAGAACTGGAACTTGACGTCCCAGTTCCGCAAGGCGCCGTAGATTGGCGCGACGACCACCTCGCCGAGGCCCGCCGTGGTCTCGTACAGGAACGCGTCCTTGTAGCCGCCGAACAGCCGCAACGACACCTGCGCCGCGCTGCCCGCTCCGAGGCTCGGGCGCCGCTTGTCCCCGTCGAGATATTGAAACGTCGTGTTGTAGAGCGACTGGACGATGCTCGATCCGAATACTGCCTCCCTGTCCGCTCCAGCGCCGCACAGCCAATCCCGGAAATCCTGCGCGTCGAGTTCGGCGACGGACGCCCCTTCGATCTCCATGTCGAGGACCACGCCCCCGACCAGCGCGGTTCCGACGTCGATCAGCTCTCGAACGAACTTCGATCCCTTCTTCCCTTTGAAGCCCCCGTCGTCCCGGACGTGGGCGGACACCCGCCTGAGGAAGCGGGCGAAGCCGCGCAACTGCTTCTCGGTCCGAAGGGTGGAGGTACGGGTGAGGCTGTCCGCCCATTTCCAGGTCGCCGCGAGGCTCTTGTCGAATGGCGCAAGCAGGCCGAACCTGTAGTGCGGATCACGCGGCGCGGCGCCAGCAACGTGAATGTCCGGCTCGTAGTCGACCTTCACGCCGGCTTCGGCGAGAAGGACGGCGATGTCGACCGGGATCTGAAGCGTCTTGAATTCCCAGGCCGGCGTCATCTGCTGGAACTGGTCGTCGATGACGCGAAGGAGCCGGGTTAAGCAGGGCCAGAACGCGAGCGGTTCGCCTCCGTCGCCGGGGCTTCCGTCGGCTTTCGGCCAGCGGATGCCGGCAAATTTCTTTCGGTCTCCGGAGCCGATCACGGTGAAGCGCTGTTTTTCGAACGCCTGCTCCCATTGGGTGATCGCCTGATGCTCGCCCGGACTCCACGCGTCGTAGGCTGCGCGCACGATCTCGAACGCATTCTCGTAGCAGCCGAACCAGACGTGCAGGCCGTGCTCCACGATCCGGCCGTCCGGCTTCCGACCGCTCGCCGCCTTGCCTCCGAGCCGCCAGCCGAGCTGGTAGATCGTCACATCGAACTGGTCCCGCAGCGCCCGGGTCCGTGAGAGATCGAAGGCGGCCGCGAGCCCGGCCATTCCTCCCCCGATGATGACGATCTTGCGCTTCATGGGTGCTCCACTGCGGTCCCGCAGGACGACAAGGCCCGGCGCGCGGCCGCCAGATCGGGCGCGGCACCGATCGCCTCGAAAATCTCCGCGGCGCGCGAGAGGTTGGACTGACGGCGGGGATCATGGGCCTCCGCCGCGCGGCCGATCTCGAAAAGCGCCAGGGCCCGCTCCCGGACCAGACCAAGTCGTTCCGCCGAGGCGAGGACCTGGGCCCACATCCTGCGGGCGCGCGCCAGCTTCCCGGACAGGAACGCGGCGCGCCCGCCGAGGAGAAGCGAGCGCGGGCGGCAAACCGGCGAGTTTCGCGTCGCCCGGTTCACGCTTTCGCAGGCCAGCAGGGCCTTGTCCTGATGGTCGTCGCGCGAGCAGGACTCTGCCCAGCAGGCGAGATAGACTTCGATGACGCCGGAGGCGCCGTAGATATAGTTTCCCCATATGATCCCGGTCTCGCGCAGGAGGCCGAGCCCGCGTTCCGCCGCTGACAGCGCCTTCGCGATCTCCCCCCGCTGCAGGTAGCCCGCGGCCACGGTGCCGAAGCACAGGAGTTCATCGGCACTGGCGAGCTGTGCGTCGCCGACCTCGCTCAGCTCCTCCAGATCCTCGGCTTGCGCGCGGCCGCGAAGCGTGGCGACCATCGACTTGCCGGCGAGCCGCCAGGCCCTTCCCTGAAGCGTCTCCACCTCGATGTCCTCGCCGGCTTCGCTCTGGAGCCGTTCAGCGGCGTCGAACTCGCCGCGAATGATGCGGCACGACCCCATGATCGTGACGACGGTCTGCGCGCGCGAGCGATCCCCGAGCTGGCGATAGAGCGACAGCGACTGTTGCGCCAAGCGCTCGGAGAGGTCCCAGCCGCCGAGCCCGTATTCGAGCACGGCGGCCAGCAGATAGGCGCGCGCGGCTTCCGGCGTCGGCTCGAATCGCTTGGCGAGGCTCATCGCGCGGTCCCGGTAGAACCTCGCCGGCCGCGCCAGGCCCGACATCCCCATTCCGATCGCCAGCGCGCTGTAGCCGCTGATCATCTCGGCGACCGCGCCACCGCGCTCGGCGAAATTGACCGCGGCCAGCGTCTCATCGAGAACTGCGGTCGATTCGTTTCGGAAGAAATGCCGCTCCGCGAGGCGCTCGCGAATGTGGGCGACGCGCCGGCTCGTCTCGCGATCGGGCCGCTTCCGCGCACGCAGGCTCGGGGGGACAAGCCGAAGCCACGCCTGTTCCGCGATGTGCGCGACGAGGCCCGCCGTGCGCTCGAACGACGTGTGCGCGACCCGCTGCCCGGCGAGGGCCAGCGCGCGCTCGTAATGAGGCAACGAGCGGTTGTAGTCCGCCAGTTCGTTGTACGCGTCGCCGAGCAGCGTCTCCCAGCGCGACAGCCGTTCGTCGCCATTTCCGTCCCCGCCGGCGCCGCGCTCGGCGAGTTCGAACGCTCGCCTGACGTATTGGATCGCATCTCGGTTGGCGTAGCTTCTGAGCGCCTGCTCGGCGGCGCGCTCGAGATATTCTGTCGCTCGCGCCTTTTCCCCGGCGCGCTCCCAATGTCTGGCGAGCTGGCCATAGAGCGGTTCGAGGCGTCCGGCGTGGTGCCGCTCGAGGGCGGCGGCGATCGCCGCGTGGAGAACCCGCCGCTGCGCAAACGGCAGGAGGTTGTAGGTGACCTCCTCGCTGATGGCGTGGCGAAATTCATACTCCGTCCCGGCGCGAGTCCCGACCGCCCGCAACAATTCGCGCCCGACCAGGCGATCGAGCATCGCCTGAATTTCGGAGAGCGGAAGATCGCCGGGGTAGACGCTGAGGAGAAGCTCCACCTTGACCGAGCCTCCGACGGCGCTCGCGGCCTTCAAGAGAAGCTGCTCCTCCGGACGGAGCGCATCGACGCGCGCGACGATCGCGCTCTCGAGGCTGGCGGGGAGCGCCATCTTCGCCGAATTCACGGTATCGGCGTTGAGCCCGCCCAGTCCGCGCTCCACCGAAATCGCGCCGGCGTCGCGCAGAGCCGCAACGAGCTCCTCGCAATAGAAAGGATTGCCGCCCGTCCGCGCCTGGACGAAGGTCACGAGCGGCGGCGAGAGTCGATTCGCCCGCAATCTCCCCTTCACGATCTCAGCCACCGCCTCGGCCGGCAGCTGGCCGAGGTTGATCTCCAGCGCGCCCTCGTCTCCCACCCGCGTCTCGGTGGCGAAGTAATGTCCCGGCGACCGGCGGCTCGCGACCACCAGCAATTCCGGCGTGCGCCGCAGGACCCCCTTGAGGAGGCTCAACGAGGCTTCATCGAACCAGTGAAGGTCTTCGAACACGATCGCCCGCGGGGCGTTTGGGGAGCGCAGGAGCCCGACGAACAGCGCCTCAATGCTGGCGGCCCGGGCGGCGCCGGTGATCTGCGCCGTCAGCGGCGTTTCGTTGAGGGCGATCGGCGAAACGTCGCGCAGCAGCGGCGCCCAGGACACCAGCGTTGGATCGCGCTGGAGCTTGTCGGCGAGGATGTCCTGGGGCAGCCGATCGCCGAACCCCAGTTGCGGTTCGACCAGCGCGGCCAAAACCTGACGCCAGGCAAAATAAGGCGTCGACCGATCGATGGCGGATGCGTTTCCGCGTGCGACCGGAACACCCTCCTGCTGCGTGAATTCGACGAAATCATTAAGAAGGCGGGTTTTGCCGATGCCCGGCTCGCCCTGAACGAGCACGAGCCCGCCCGTTCCGCCGCGGGTCTGATCGAGCCTCGCCCGAAGCGCGCTTCGCTCCTGGTCCCGGCCGATGATCGCGCCCGAATACCGGACCTGTTGCCGCGTCAGCATCCCGACGGGACGGTAGGTCTGGATCGGCGCCGGTTTCCCCTTCACGCGTTGAGATTGCAGAAGCGCAAAGCTCACGCGGCCACGCACCGCCTCGGCCGTCGCGAGGTCGCAGAGGACGCCCCCGTCGGCGATCTCCATCAGTCGGGCCGCCGTGTTGATCGCGGGCCCGAGCAGGCCGTACTCGCGCCTCGACCGGCCGCCGTAGTCGCCGCAAAACAATCGGCCGGATCCGATGCCGATCGAGGCGCCGATCGAAGCCCGCTTCAGGTCCTCATGGATCGCGAGGCCGGCCTCGACCGCCCTCAGCGGGTCTTCCTCGTGCGCGAGCGGCGGAGCGCCGAAGACGAGCAGGGCGCAGACCCCCTTGTCGTCCATCCAGACCGCGAACATCGCGCCCTCGAGCCTGGACGCCGCCCGCTGCGCCGAGAGGATGCAGGGCTGAAGGAACTCGACGAGGCTCTCGTCGAAGACCACGCCGAGAAAATTAATGCACAGCACCGACACGTTGCGGAATTCGGCGAGCCATTTCGACGACCCTATGCGCAGCCGGTCGATCACCACCGCCGGGACGAGGCCCGGAAATTGATCGATCTCGGCTCGGGGCGCCTCGAGGGGCTGGCGGGCGGGCTCGAACGGCGCTCCCAGGCGCCTCAGCCGGAAGACGCCTTCGCCACTCTCGCCTTCGCAATCGTCGGCGAGCTTGCGCCGGGCGGCCTCGCACAGGGCGATTTCCCCGACCGCCGCCTTGCGATAGGCCAGCCCGACATTCTCGAACGGGGAGCCGGCCACAGCGTAGCGCCAGACGCCTTCGTGACCGCCCAGCCGGCAATAGTAAACAGTGCCTACGTCTACCGAGATCCTTTGCCGGATCGGCACGTCCGCCCACTTTGACCGCATCTCCATTTCATGTTGGAGGGCGAGCGCACATTGGGCGGCGACACGGGTTGCGCGCGCCGCGTCGTCCGCGTTCCACGCCGCCAGGAAGCCGTCGCCGGTGAAAGCGACAATGTCGCCGCCGAAGGCGTCGACGACGTCGGTCAGGGTGGTGAAATAGTCGTTCAGAAGCTCCGACAGTTGCTCGGCGCCGTTCTCCGCCTGCTGCGCAAAACGATCGGTAATTTCCGTGAACCCTGCGATATCCAGAAAAAGTACGGCGGCGGGCCGAGCGATGGCCGAGGCGCAAGCCTGACGGGCGTCATCCGTCTCGTGGACGTACGTCCTGATCCATCTCGGAATATATGCGGTGATGTCCCCGCCAACATTCCCGGACACAATAACCTTCGGGATTAGAGTGCAAGGGCAAATTGTTCGAACTCATACACCAACTTCACATGTGCGTCGACACTTCGGTTCGGGACCGAAAACTCCGCTCTCTCGGTCATATCGCGAAAGGCCCACTTCCTGTGGTCGTCAAACTCGGAGCAGGTGTCTACGTCGATTGGCGTTGCGAATATCTCCTCATGGCGCACTCCTCCCGTACCCGAGCCAGCGCGAACGGCAGCAATGGCCCCGATCGGTCACGTTCGCCAAGCCCTCTCCGAGCGCCCGCTTCTTGCGCATTGCAGTCGTTCACAGCGTTGTCCCCGTCCAGTCGTAGTGCGTCTTCAGGAGATCGCGAATGCTATGCGCAGGCTCTTATGCGTGGGCCAATTTGCGGCGGTCGGATGGAGCGGTTTCCAAATTTGTGCTTACCGAGCGCTTACCGACCAATCTGAACAAATTGATTGATTTCGGCCCCGTGCCATTAAGCCCCTGATTTTATTGGTGCCGCAAGAGGGAATCGAACCCCCGACCCCATCATTACGAATGACGTGCTCTACCAGCTGAGCTATTGCGGCGGCGGCCGAGACCAGGCGGCGGTTCGGACGGCGTTGCTGTCTATGCCAATTCGAGCAGCTTTGGCAATACGCGCTTTGATGCGTACGAAGACGACGCGCGCTAGGATCGCGGCGCATTGTCGCCTACAAACGGCGCAAGGGGGCCCGAGCGCGCCCCTTTGGGCAGGAGATGAAGCGATGGCGGGGCGGCTTACGGGAAAACTGGCGGTTCTGACGGCGGCGGCCGCCGGCATCGGGCGGGCGACGGCGGAGGCCTTCGCTCGGGAAGGCGCCCAGGTGATCGCGACCGACATCAATCTCGACGGCCTCCACGGGCTCGACGCCGACCGGCGCAAGCTCGACGTGCGCTCGACGGATGCGGTCATGGCCCTCGCGCGCGCCGTCGGGCCGATCGACGTCCTCTTCAACTGCGCGGGCTTCGTCCATCACGGGACGGCGCTCGACTGCTCGGACGAGGACTGGGACTTTTCCTTCGACCTCAACGTCAAGTCGATGCACCGCACCGTCCGCGCCTTCCTGCCCGGAATGCTGGAGAAAGGCGGCGGGTCGATCGTGAACGTCGCCTCGGCGGCATCATCCGTGCGCGGCATCCCGAACCGCTACGTCTACGGCGCCTCGAAGGCGGCGGTCATCGGCCTCACCAAGGCGGTCGCGGCGGATTATATCCGGAAGGCCGTGCGCTCCAACGCCATCTGCCCCGGCACGATCGAGAGCCCCTCGCTCGACGGGCGGATCGAGACCTTTAGCCGCACGAGCGGCCGGCCCATCGAGGCCGTGCGCCAGGAGTTCATCGACCGCCAGCCGATGGGCCGGCTCGGCAAGCCGGACGAAGTGGCCGCGCTCGCGGTCTACCTCGCCTCGGACGAGAGCGCCTTCACCACCGGCCAGATCTACATGGTCGACGGGGGTTTTGCGCTATAGGCGGCGCGTTTTCGCGCATCTTTGGTGTATTATCTGGCGACGTGAAGCGGGTGAGCGCCGCCTGACGGCCGCACCCCTTCAAGGCAAGCCAAACCCAACCACGGTCAGATCAAGCCCGCTCCAAGGAAATCCAATATAATCCAAGGGAATCCAAGAGAATCCGAGGGAAAATATTCTTGGATTTCCTTGGATTTCCTTGGATTCCTTCGTCCGAATCGAGCCTTTTCAATGTGTTACGGGCAACATCGTCGGAAAAATTTCCTCGTCCCTTTTTTTGCGCCGCCGGCTCTCTCCGCCAGATGGAGCTTTGAACTGCCGACCATGGAAGGTACCACAGATTCCGTTTTTCGGAAAGCATTTGTCGGCGCTTATGGTTGACCCAGCCATCGAAAGAACGCCAAGCTCTCCGAATATTACCGACCCCATAGAGGGCCGCGCTCAACAAATCTGTGGCTCCCGACACATCTGTTGAAGCGACGCTCGACCGCGCCTCTCGAAGAGAGTTTGTCGAAGGCCGCCGTCCGCCGAGAAAAACTCGTGCTTTAACAAAGACTTAGACGGAGGCCGCCGCGCTTCGCGGCCAATCGCAGGCGTGCTTGAACCTTCGCGCCCGCGGGAACGCGCGCGGTCGCGGCCAACTGCCACGGTCTTGACGTGGTGAACAGTGTATGTAACCGGCAGAGCAAATGACCGCGAGCATCGGTTTTAATGTTGGGGGCATTCGAGATGTTTTCATCGGGCGCCAGTTTCGGAACGATAGGCGGCGCGGCAACCCGCGCGGCCGCGGCCGGGTTCGCCTTTCTCACGCTCACGCCATTCGGCCCGCCTGCGCATGCGCAGCTTGGTTGCCCGATTTCATCCGGCGTCGCCGACGGCTGCCCCGCGCCGAAAGGCGGCACGTTTCAGGTGCCGACCTTCTTCTCAGGCTATGCGCGACAGTCCGGCCAGACCTGGGGCAACAAGAATGGCGACAACGGCTGTCCGGCGTCGCGGCAGAACTGCCATCCCACCTGGAACGTGGCCGGCGTGGACTATCCGATCGGCGTCTATACGCCCGTCGCGCAGCTTGCCGATCCGGCAAACATCCCCGCCTCGAGCAATTGCGTCTGGCATGCGACCGGCAGCCACTGGAACCCGAGCGCTCCCTATCTCCAGTGCGGCGTCGATCTGACGCAAAACAGCGACATCGAGGGCTACAACTTCGGCGACATCGGCGGCCATGGCTGCGCCGGCATCGAGCTCCCGGTCCACTACGCCGCGAGCGTCACGATTCGCAACAATCGCTTCGGCTTCGACGATCCCGGATGCAGCGCGAACTTCCAGTGGGTCAGCGGCATTTCGCCGTCGATCATCTACGATTCCTACCATCTGAAGAGCGGAAATCTAACCATCACCCAGAACGAGGTCGACGGTGAGACGGACAATCCGAACACTGGCGGCGCTGCGATGGTATACTGGATCGGCGCGCGCATGGGCGGCACGTTGCGGATGACCTACAACGCCTTCTACAAAAACCCGGCGCATGCCTACGCGTTCAGCGGGATCGCCGGCGCCGGGACCATCTCGGCGGCCTACAATTACTACGAGCAGATCCACGATACGCACGGCTGGAAAGGCCACGCCGAAGTTCAGGGCATGGGGGGATATCATGCGTTCAGCTCGCAATTCGAGACGGTGCTGAATACGACGGACACCAACGGGGCCGGCGAAACCCTGCTTTATGTGGTCGACGCGCCGAGCACCGTCTATAGCTCGCTCATCTCCAACGACGTCTTGGTGATGAACACGATTGGCGGCAATCCGGCCGGCACGACGGTAATCGGCGCCCATCTCGTCAACGGCGTCCTGACCGTCGACAGCATCAAGTCCGGCGGCGCCTTCTCCGCGCTCGCGCCGGGAATGACGATCGGCGGCGCCAATCTGTTTCTGACCGCGAATCTGAACAACAACACCGGCGTCGGCGGCCAATGGGCGACGGAATGCGGCATCAACGCCGGCAGCGTGTGGTGTCCGTTCGCAAACACGTCGCACGGCGTCGCCAACAATACAGCGAGCTGGCCCGCGACTTCGTCCTTCGTCGCGGTTGGATCGTTCTCGGGCGCGCGCCTGAGAATGTCTTGACCATCACCGCGGTCAAGAGCGGGACGATAGCGGTCGGCGATGTTCTTTGGGGCAATGGCGGCGGCAAGAACATCGTCCCCGGCACGACCATTACCGGCCAGACATATGGGACCCCTGGCGGGGTGGGCGGCTATACCGTCAGCACGCCGCAGATTATTGTCTCGGGCCTGGCCCTGGCGGTCGACGGCTCCAGCAACGTCTGGAACGGCCAGAGCGACGTGCAAGGGCTCAGTATAACCAGTTATTTTGGTAATTTTGCGGCTGTGCTTGGCTGGGGCACATTCACCGGCCCAACTCAATTCTCCTACAATTATGTCGATGTGACTGGCGCACTTATCGGCGCATGGGCGCCAGGCGTGAAATGCACGACGCGAACCATCTTTAAAGGCAACGTCGTCATGACAAACGGCGCGACGCTCACAGGCGGCGCGACGCGCGACTCCGTAAACAACTGGTCAACGCCGACCGACGCCTGCTAAAGCCTCGCGGGCGACCTCGCGTGCGGCCCTGGGACGCCCCTCCCCTCACCCGAGTTTCGCGCAGAACGCCTCGAACTCGGCCTCGGTCGCGAACGACTTCTGCGCGCCGCGCTTCATAACCGATGCCGCGGCGTAGCGGGTCGCCTTCATGAGCGCGGCCTCGACGGTCGAGCCGGCGGCGTAGTAGCGCGCGAAGCTGCCGATGAAGGCGTCGCCGGCGCCGGTCGAGTCGACCGCCTCTACCTTGACCGGCGTGATGCGCCGAAAACCCTGCGCCGTCGCCAAAAGCGAGCCGCGCGCGCCGAGCGTGACGATGACCATCTCGACCCCCTGCTTGATGAGGCTTTGCGCGGCAGCCGAGACCTCGGCTTCCGATTCGACCGGCATACCGGTGAGGATGGCGAGCTCGGTTTCGTTGGGGATGAGGAAGCTCGCCTGCGTGACGAGGCCCATGTCGAGGTCGCGGCGGGCGGGCGCCGGGTTGAGTACGGTCCTGACGCCGTTCTGTCGGCCGAAGCGAATCGTCGCGTAGGCGGTTTCAAGCTGGATCTCGAGCTGCAGCAGGATGAGATCGCACCGCTTGAGATCCTCGCTCGCGGCGTCGACGTCGGCGGAACTGAGGTCGCCGTTGGCGCCGGCGACAATAAGGATCGCGTTGTCGCCCGAGCCCTCGTCGACCAGGATCGTCGCCGTGCCGGTCGACTGTCCCGAAATGCGCCGGACGCGCCGCGTGTCGATCCCGAAGCTGTGGAAATTATCAAGCGCGCTGTCGCCCAGCGTGTCGTCGCCGAGATTCGAGACCATGACGACTTCAGCGCCAAGCTTGGCCGCGGCGACCGCCTGATTGGCCCCCTTGCCGCCGAAACTCGTCTCGAAATGCGCGGCGAGGATAGTCTCGCCCCAAACCGGCATGCGCGCGACAGTCGTGGCGAGATCCATATTTGTCGAGCCGACGACGCCGATGCGCGGCGCTTTTGCGGTCATGGTTGTTCCTCACCCATCAAGGCCGACTTTACCCTCACCCCTGGCCCGCTCCCGATGGAAGAAGGGTTCACTCGTCAAGCTCCGCCGATTTCGCCCAGATGTTGACCCCGCCCTCGACCGCGTAACGGTCGATCTCCTTGAGCTCGTCGGCGGTGAAGGTGAGCTTGTCGAGCGCCTTGACGCTGTCGGCGACCTGCTCAGGCCGGCTCGCGCCGATCAGCGCCGAGGTCACGCGCTTGTCGCGCAACACCCAGGCGAGCGCCATCTGCGCCAGCGACTGCCCGCGGCGCTTGGCGGCGCCATCGAGATGGCGCACGTGGTCGAGGTTCTCGGGCGTCAGAAACTTCGGATCGAAGAAATGCGCGGCCGCCGCGCGGCTGTCGGGAGGCACGCCGTGCAGATACTTGTCCGTCAGCATGCCTTGCGCGAGCGGCGAGAACACGATGGCGCCGATGCCTTCCTCCTCGAGCGTGTCCAGAAGGCCGTCGACCTCGATCCAGCGGTTGACCATCGAATAGCTCGGTTGGTGGATGAGGCAAGGCGTGCCGAGCCGCTTCAGGATCATCGCTGCTTCCCTCGTGCGGCGCGAATTGTAGGAGGAAACGCCGACATAGAGCGCCTTGCCCTGGCGCACGGCGGCGTCGAGCGCGCCCATCGTCTCCTCGAGCGGCGTCTCGGGGTCGAAGCGATGCGAATAGAAGATGTCGACATAGTCGAGCCCCATCCGCTTCAGGCTCTGGTCGAGGCTCGCGATCATGTATTTGCGGCTGCCCCATTCGCCGTAGGGCCCGGGCCACATGTCGTAGCCCGCCTTGGTCGAGATCACGAGCTCGTCGCGCAAGCCGCGAAAGTCGCCCCGCAGAATGTCGCCGAAATTGATCTCCGCCGAACCGGCGGGCGGCCCGTAATTGTTGGCGAGGTCGAAATGCGTGGCGCCGAGATCGAACGCCGTGCGGCAGATCGCGCGCATCGAGTCCGCGGACTTGTCGAAGCCGAAATTGTGCCAGAGGCCGAGCGAGATCGCCGGCAGCTTGAGGCCGCTGCGGCCGCAGCGGTTGTAGAGCATTTTGTCATAGCGCGTGGGCGAAGGCGCGTAGGTCATGGGGCCTCCTCGGAACTTTGCGTTGGCGATTGAGCGGCGACTTTTCACCCCGCCCCTCATCCTAACCTTCTCCCCGCCGTGCGGGGAGAAGGGACGCTAGCCGCCTCCGGTTTCGATGGCGAATGAATCGCCGCCTTACTCTAGCCGCGTGAATCCGTCCGCGCTCCAGTCTTCGCTGCCGACGCCGTGGTGAACGAAGAAGAGGCCGGCGGGATCGTATTTGTCCTTGACCGTGCGCAGCCGCGCGTAGTTTTCGCCCCAGAAGGCGTCCTGCCAGTTCGGCTGGAAGAAATCGGTCTCCCAGACATAGGAGCCGACGCGGGGCAGGAGCTTGCGGATTTCGCTCATCGCCGCATCGACGGCCGCAGCCTGGGTCCGCGCGGCCGCTTCGTTCGGCTCATGTCCCCGAACGCCGGGATAGGCGGGCTGTCCCAACGCGCCGCAGATGACAAGCGCGAAAGCGTCAACGACCGCCGGATTCATCGGCGTATCCTTCGCCGCGGCGATCGCTTCCGCCGTCGCCCCCGCGAGCCCCTTGTTGCAGTGCAGCGCCACGCCGTGATGCTTCGCCGCAGCAACAAGCGCATCGACGAGGCTTTCGCGCCGGTCGGCCGCGAGGAGCGCCGCAGGCAGCCAGGCGGACTGATAGGCGTACCAGACCGCGCCCGCTTCTCCGAGGTTGGTGGCCCAGAAAATGTTGTCCGCCGGCGCGCCTTCGCGATCATCGGCGACCACGAGACCCGGAACCTGTTTGAGCGCGGAGGGGTCCCAGAAGCGCCGCGCCGGGGCGGCGACCACCCTCGGCGCGGATACGATCGCGAAATCCTGCGGCGAAGCGGCGACCCAATCGAAGAACGGACGCCACGCCGCCTCCGCCTCATGCTGATCGAGGCCCTGGAAGAGCATCGAAATCGCGACGACGCGGCCCGGGGCAAAGGCGATCTGCTCGCCCCACTGCGGATTGAAAAGCGCCTCGCGATAGAAGTCGAGGATTTTCGCGACGAGGCGCCGATAGGCGTCGTCCGACGTCGCCCGGACGGTGGCAAAGACTGCGCCGAGGAACTCGGGAAGGGCGTGCGTGCGCACCGTGACGCGGGTGACGATTTCGAATCCGCCCCCGCCGCCCTTGAGCGCCCAGAAGAGATCCGCGTTCGAGCAGGCGTTGGCGATTCTGACCTCGCCGTCGGCGGTGACGATCTCCGCCTCGATGAGGTTGGAGCCGGCCGTTCCGTGGGCCTTCGAGAAGCTGCCGAAGCCGCCGCCCAGAACGAGCCCGACGACGCCGACCGTCAAACAGCCGCCGCCCTGGACATAGCGTCCGCCCTTGGTCATCACCTCGTTGTAAGTATGGCCCCAGATTCCGCCGGGTCCAACCGAGACGGCGGGCTGCGGCGCGATCCGGCCCTCGCAACCCGAGCCGACGAAAGCGTCGTGTGGCGTGACTGCGTTCATGCGGCGCGTCCAGATGAGCAGGGAGTCGGCCGCGTTCGAGGTTCCCTGGTAGCTGTGGCCGCCGCCCTTCACGACGAGGCGCAGATTGTTCCGCCTCGCGAAGTTGACCGCGGCGGCGACGTCCTGCGCCGTCTCGGCCGCGACCGCGTAGACGCTCGGTCGCGACGTCCACGCGCCGACCCAACCGAGCGACTGCGTCAGCCCGACCTCGTCGCCGAGATAGTGGGGATTCTTGAGCTCCTTGAAGGTTTCAGCGCAGGCCGCGTCGAACGGCGCGTCGACGCAGGCCATGAGCGGGGAACTGACCTTGATCAGGCGTCCGCCGACGTCACGGCCAAGCGTCTCCCAGCTTTTGTCCGCGGGCCAGGCGGAATCGCCGGGACGGACGCGGGACGTAGGCGGAGTCGCGGCGGCTGCATGCGCCGCCAGCGGCCAGAGACGCTTGGCGAAGGGCAGTCCGGCGATAGCGGTCACCAGACGCCGTCGATTCCATACGTGGGTCATCGATCGCTCCATAGCGGCACCGTCATTGCAATGTTGGCCTCCGGCGCTTCACGAAAAGACCGGCTCCATGCGTTCGAGCGCCTCGACCGGCAGATGGCACCTGATCGTGTGGCCGTCGGCGACTGTTCGCGCGGGCGGGACCTCGCGCTCGCAAAGATTCCCCGGAACGTCGCGCTTGTGGCCGCAGCGCGTCTGGAACGGGCAGCCCTTGGGAGGAGATAGCGCCGAAGGAATCTCGCCTTCGAGCACGACGTGACGCTTCTTGACGCTCGCGTCGGCGATCGGAATCGCCGAGAGGAGCGCCTCCGTGTAGGGATGGAACGGCGGCGAGAAGATCTGCTCGGTTAAGCCCATTTCCACTATATAGCCGAGATACATCACCACCACGCGGTCGGCGAGATAGCGCACGACCGAAAGGTCGTGGCTGATGAACACCATCGTCGTCTTCGACTCGCGCTGCAGATTCATGAGCAGATCGCTGATCGCCGCCTGCACCGAAACGTCGAGCGCCGACATCGGCTCGTCGGCGATGATCACGCGCGGCCGCCCCGCGAAAGCGCGCGCGACGCCGATGCGCTGCTTCTGCCCGCCCGACAATTGCCGGGGCGAGCGATGCGCGAAGGCGCGCGGCAGCTTCACGAGATCGAGCAGGCGCAACATGGTCTCGCGTCGCTCGCTCGCGTTCGCGCCGACGCGGAAGCGTTCGAGCGTGCGCAGGATCTGCGAGCCGACCGAATAGCTCGGGTTCAGGGTGTCGAACGGATTCTGGAAGATCATCTGGATCGCCGAGATGGTCTTCACCGGCCGTTCCTCGACCGGGCGGTTCTGGATCGCCTCGTGATCGAACACGACGAGGCCCTCGGTCGCCGTCTCGAGCCCGATCATGACCTTGGCGAGCGTCGACTTGCCGCAACCGGATTCGCCGACGATCGCCAAGACTTCCGCCTCGCGCGCGGCGAACGAGACGTCCTCGACCGCCTTGACCGCTCGCGCTTCGCCGCCGCCGAAGAGCGCGCTCGCAGCAACGCGGTAGTGCTTCTTGAGCCGGTCGACCGCGATGACCTCCGGCCCGATCCTGACGGGCGCATGGAGATCGGCTTGTTGCGGGGGCGTGAACCAGTCGATCGCCTCGATCCTGAGACACCGGCTCTCATGGCCAGGCTTGCCGGCGACGCCGCGCATTGGTACATCGGCCTGATCGCAGAGCCCGGCCTCAAAATGCGCGCAGCGCGGGCCGAAATTGCAGCCTTTCGGCCGCTCGTGCGGCAGCGGCAACTGGCCCGGAATGGGCACGAGCGGATTGTCGTTCTTGTTCGTGCCGGGCAGCGGCATCGAGCGGAAGAGCCCTTGCGTATAAGGGTGGCGCACGGCGCCAAACACGTCGCGGACTTGTCCGGTCTCGACCGCCTCGCCCGAGTACATGACCGTCACGGAATCGCAGGTCTCGAGAATGAGCCCGAGATTGTGGGAGATGAAAAGGGAGGACGCGCCCGAGCGCGCGGTCAGGTCCTTGAGCAAGGCGACGATGCCAGCCTCGACCGTCACGTCGAGCGCGGTCGTCGGCTCGTCGAGAATGAGAAGGCGCGGATTCGACAGAAGCGCAATCGCGATGACGGCGCGCTGCTGCTGGCCGCCGGAAAGCTGATGCGGATAGGCGCGCATGACGCGCTCGGGGTCGGGCAGGCGCACGGCCTTGACCATGTCGAGCGCGCGGGCGCGCGCCTCATGCTTCGACACGCGGTCGTGGATGAGCGGCACTTCCATGAGCTGCCGGCCGATCGGCATGGTCGGATTGAGCGAGGCCATCGGCTCCTGATAGACCATGGCAATCTTCGAGCCGCGGATCGAACGCAGTTCGGCGTTTGAAAGGCTCGCCATGTCGCGGCCTTCGAAGCGGATCGAACCGCTCGTGATCTTGCCCACCCCCGGCAGATCGCGCATGACCGCAAGCGCGACCGTCGATTTGCCGCAGCCCGACTCGCCGACGAGGCCCATCGCCTCGCCGGGCATGACCTTGCAGGAGAAATCCATCACCGCCGGGATCTCGCCCCCACGGGTGAAGAACGAGATGCCGAGGCGGTCGATTTCGAGGATGGGTTCGGGCATGGCGCCTTTCCTCAATCCCGCAGCGACTGTTCGCGGATCGCGTCGGCGAGCAGGTTCAGCCCCAGGACGAACGACATCATCGCCAGCGCCGGCGGCAGCGCCGGATGGGTGAAGATGCGCATGAACGGGCTCGCTTCCTTGATCATCGTGCCCCAGTCGGGGCTCTCGGGCGGCATGCCGAGGCCGAAATAGCCGAGCGCTCCAAGGAGGATCGTCGTGTAGCCGATGCGCAGGCACGCGTCGACGATGAGCGGACCGCGCGCATTCGGCAGGATCTCCCACAGCATGATGTACCACGGGCTCTCGCCGCGCGTCTGGGCGGCGAGCACATATTCGCGCGTCTTGATGTCCATGGTGAGGCTGCGGACGATGCGGAAGATGCCCGGACCCGAAGCGAGCGCGACCGCGATGAAGATGTTGAGCGTGCTGGGGCTCACCTTGAGGAGGCCGAACGGATCGGCGTTGAAGACGAAAGTTGCGAAGAGCCATGCGCCGGCAATGAACGTCAGAGCAAGCCGGACCGCAAGCTTGACTGGCTGCATGCGGTAGCCGGAGACGAAGACGACGCTGAAGAGCAGAACCGGGAATGCGAAGAAGACGGCGGCCAGCGCGTAAGGAATCGGCGTCTCGAGAATGCCCGGCGACACTAGGAGATAGAAGAGGAGGATGATCGGGAAGGCGAGCACCAGATTGGCGAGAAACGATAGGAGCGCATCGATCCGCTTGCCGAAATAGCCGGCCGGCAGGCCGAGCGAGATGCCGACCGACAGCGCCAGCATCGTCGCCAGCGGTGCGATGATGAGCACGATGCGCGCGCCGGCGATGACCCGGCCGAACACGTCGCGCGCCAGCTTGTCGCCGCCGAAGAGATAGGGAAGGCCAGAGGTCGGGTCGATCGCGCCCGGCGCGGCGTACTGCATCTGTGCGATCTGGCCAAGCGGATCGAAGAGCTCGATCCGGCGGGCGAAGACCGCGGCGAACACCCAGAACAGGACGAGCAGCAGGCCGGCGAAGCCCGCCGCGCTCTTGACGACGTGCCCGTAGAGCCCGAGCTTGCGGCGGTAGGCGATGCTGAGGCCGAACACGACGATGAGGCTCGCCCACACCGGCCACAACTGGGCGAGGGTTCTGAGGACGATCTCGCCGGGGCTCAGGAACTGCACAGCGCCTCTGTCTCTGCCCCGGCGGCTCGGAACGAACCCATTGCCGCGTCCCTAATGCACGCGGATGCGCGGATTGAGCCAGACGTAGCCGACATCGGAGATGAGCTGGGTCATAAGCACCAGCGCCACCGAGACGATCGAGCAGGCCAGCAGGAGGTCGATGTCATTGTTGGCCGCCGCGTCGACCAGCGCCTGCCCGAACCCCTGATAGCGGAACATCACCTCGACGATGACGACGCCGGTGAGGAGCCACGGAAACAGCAGCATGATCACGGTGAACGGCGCGATGAGCGCATTGCGCAGGGCGTGCTTCAAGACGATCGCGCCGAAGCTCAGGCCCTTCAAGCGCGCGGTGCGGATATATTGCGCGTTCATCACCTCGATCATCGAAGCGCGCGTCATCCGCGCGACATAGCCCATGCCGTAGATCGAGACCGTCGCGACCGGCAGCGCGAAATTATAGAAGCTGAGATGGCCTTCGGTCGCCGAGGCGGCGGAGCCGTTGAGCCAGCCGAGCCAGGTGGCGAAGACGATGGTCAGGACCACGCCGGACACGTATTCCGGGGTCGAGGTCGTGGCGATGGAGAAGACCGACAGCGCCCGGTCGGTGCGCGAACCCTCGCGCATGCCCGACACTACCCCGACCACAAGCGCGACCGGGATCATCACGACCATCACCCAAAACATCAGAAGCCCGGTCGCCTCCAGCGCCGGCCCCAGTTTCTTGACCACCTTTTCCTTGAACGCGGTCGAGCAGCCGAAGTCGCCCTCGAGGACACCCGAGAACTTCGGCGTCGTCGGCTCGTCGCACCAGGAAAAGCGCGGCGTCGCCGCGCCGGTCGCCGGATCGACGTTCGGCGACTTCGGCCAGACGCCGAGCCAGGTCGCGTAGCGAATAAGGAACGGCCGGCGATAGCCGTTCTTCATGAGCCAGCTTTCGAGTTCCGCGTCGGTCGCGTGCATCTCGGTCTGGCTGATCGCGAGCTTGCGCAGGTTCGGCTCGAGATTGACAAGATAGAAGACGACCAGCGTCTGGCACAGCATGGTCAGCAGCATGACGCCGAGCCGCCGCGCCAGAAACGAGGCCATCGTTCAACCCCCGCTTTCGTCGATTACGAAAAGCCGGCTGGGCCAGGGCGGCCCGGCCGGCGGTCATCGTGCGAAGCTCATGCTTCAGACATCAAGCCAGGTGTCTTCGAAATAGGTCTCGTAGAGCGGGTGCATGCCATAGTTCTTGACCTGCGCCGTGCGGTGGTTGGCGAGGGTCAGCCAGTAGGGCTGGACGATGATGCCGGAGTCCTGAAGGATCTGCTCGAGGTCCTTCATGATCAGCTTGCGATCCTTCGGATCTGGCGTCGCCAGCGCCTTTGCCAGCCTGGCGTCGAAGTCCGGATTGGAATAGCCCGTCTCGTTCCAGGCTTCGCCGGTGCGGTAGGCGAGCGCGAGCACCTGGACGCCGAGCGGACGCATGTTCCAGTCGGTCATCGAGTAGGGATATTTGGTCCAGTCGTTCCAGAAGGTGGCGCCCGGCAGGACCGTACGCTTCACCTTGAAGCCGGCCTCGCGCAGTTGCGCCGCAATCGAGTCGCCGGTGTTCTTGTAGTATTCCTCGTCGCTGGTGATGAGTTCGTGCTCGTGGTCCATCTGCCCGGCGGCGGTCATCAGCTTTTTCGCGCCCTCGAGGTCGCGCGACTTCTTCGGCAGCGAGTAATATTCCGGATGGATCGGGGCGACATGAAAATTCTCGCCGACCGAGCCGCGCCCGTCGATGCCAAGCTTCAGGATGGTCGGATTGTCAACCGCCATCTGCAGCGCGTTGCGCACCCGCTGGTCGTCGTAGGGCTTATGCGTGACGTTGGTGCGCGCGACGATGGTCGCCGAGGTCTGGACGTCGGAGCGGGTCAGGCCGGCCTTGTCCAGGATCGGGACATAGGCCGCGTCCGTCTTCATCGTGCAGTCGAGCTCCTTCGACTCGAAGGCGCTGACGGTCGCGGAAATGTCTGGACCGTAGTCGATGAACTCGACGCCGTCGAGATAGGGTTCGCCGCCCCACCATTTGCCGTGGGTCCGCCGCTTGAAGGCGGCCTTCTTGCCAACCTCGAACGAGATCAGCTCGAACGGACCGGTGCCGATCGGGTGCTTGACGAGGTCCTTGCCGTCCTTGTCGAAATCGCGATGCACGACGAGGCCGGGATAATCGGAGACGCCCGGGATGATGGTGATGTCGGGCTTCGGCAACTTGAGCTTGACGGTGAAATCGTCGACCTTGATGACCGCGCCGTCGCGCGCTTTCTTGGTCGCCGGGTCGATGAGCGTGGCCATGCGCGAGGCCATCGAGTTGCCTTCGACGCTCTGGTCGCACCAGCGGTTGATGTTAAAGACCACGTCGTCGGCGTTGAAGGCGTCGCCGTTGTTAAAGGTCACGCCCTTGCGCACGTGGAGGGTATATTCGGTGGCGTCGGCATTGACGTCCCAGCTCTCGAGCAGCATCGGCTTGAAAGTGAATTCGCGGGTGTAGCGCACCAAGGGCTCGAGGAACTGGCGCGCGACATTGCCCATCTCCGGCCAGTCGTAGGTGCGCGGGTCCTTCTGGTCCTTGACGAACATGCCGCATTTGATGACGCCGCCCTTCTTCGGCGTATCGGCGAACGCGGGCGTCGGGTCGGCGAGGCCAAGCATGCCGTAAGCCGCGGCGGTCGAGGCGCCGAAGATCGTGGCGAGCGCGAGGAACTCGCGCCGGTCGATCGCGCCGGCCTTGGCCTCGGCGGCCCAGCCCTCGAGGCTCTTGCGCCAGAACCCATATCTGACCGCTTCTTTAAACATGGACGTTCTCCCTGATGTATCGTTTCGGACCGTCGCGGCTTGGCCGCGAGGCCTTGCCTGTCAAGATCGGCGCGGAACGCGCGCCGGCATTCTGACCGCACAAGGACACCGCAATGGACACCCCTGTACAGGACATGCCGAAACGGTAACGCGGTTGCAAGAACCGTGCAACGGTCGAACCGCTCAGGCTTCGCTCAAGGGCTCGCCGGGCGAGCCCCGCCGGTGTCCTTCGCCTTGCCCAGTTGTGCGAGTTCTCCGTCGAGCTTGTCGAGCGCCGCGTTCGCCTGGGCGGTTCCGTCCAGCCATTGCTGGTGCTCGGCCGCGAGCAGATCGGAGATCGTCTTCGTAAAGGCCTGCAGCGCGTTCGGCTCGCCGGCCGCGATCGTGCCGGCCACCTCGTCGGTTCGGCCCGAGATGGCGTCCATCGCCACCCGGGTCTTGTCGTAGCGATCGGCGTTGGCGCGATCGCGATTGAGGGCCTCGCGGTTCGCCGCGTAGGCGCCGATCGCGGAGCCGACGACGCCGACGAGGACGATCCAGACAGCGCCGGCGCCCTCCGTCTGGCTTGCGATGACGGCCCCGCTGCCGCCGACGAAGGCCAGCGCGGTCGCGATCCCGCCCATCATGCTCGTCCTCTCCGACGAGGTGCGGTGACGATCGGCGCTCTTGCCGAGCCAGGCGCGCTGGTCTTCGAGCAGATGCCGGGCGACGACCGCCAGTCCGAACAGGGCGGCGGCCGGTCCCGCGGCCACGACCCTGGCGGCGATCGTCGTGAAGACGTCGAGGCGCGACGATTCCGCCTCGCTGCGACAGGTCTGCCAACGCGCGATGCGCCCCTGATCGCGCGCGATAAAGCCAAAGTAGGCGGCGAGCGCGCCAAACGCGAGCGTGAGGAGACCGAGCGCGAGCGTGACCCTCTTGACGGTCGCCGGGTCCAGGGCCGGCAGCGCCCCGATCGACACCAGGAACTGCAGAGCGCCGGCGGACACGGCGAGGATCACTCCGCTCGTCACGCCGGCGGCGAGAAGCGAGATGTTCGACTGGGTCGCTTCACGCTTGAGCTTCTTCTCTTGCGCAATGGCCTCGCCGTCTTGGCGAGCGTAGGTCTCCAGACCCGTCCTGACGGCGGAGGATACGAGAACCTTGCCGAGTTCCGGACACCGGCTCTGGACCGATTTCGCCAGTTCCGGGATCGCGTCGATGCCGGATCTGCCTGCGACGGCGACCGCCGCAAGGCAATCCGCCAAGGAGGGAAGGGCGGTCATCTGGATCGGCGGCGACTTGCTTTCGACGACTGCCGAAGCCGTGTCGGCCAGACGCGTCTCATCGTTCATGGGCGTTCCCCCTGCGTCCGCGGAAAAGCGCGGAAACGCACGCGGACGCCCGCTCATTCAACAGCGTCTTCGGATCGGATTCAATAGCGTTGGCGGGGCGGATCGCGGGAAATGGCTACGAATTTACGCTTCCCCGATCGCGTGTCGACGCGCGAAGGCGAGCCGCATCGCCTTCGCGAGCGCCGCGCCGAGGGTCACGCCCCGGCGCGCGAGGTAGGTCTGGAAGTCGTAGATGGTGACCGCCGGGCAGACCTCGAATTCGAACAAGGTCGGCCTGCCCTCCTTATCGATGCGGAAATCGAGTGAGAAGCAGTCGCAGAGGCCAAACAGGCGCTGGAGCCGCGCGGCGGCGTCGAGGATTCCGGCGACGGCCCGCCGCGAGCGCTCGTCCTGTTCGCAACGCAGATCGACCATGCTGGGGACGAAAGCCGCCTTGCGCCGCTGGCCGAACCCGCCGCGCGCTCCCGCCGTATCTCTTGCGCCCGACAGCGTCTCGTTGTCCTTCATGGTGAGGAAGGCGCCGCCGGTCTCGCTCGCCGGATCCTTCGCGATGCGCTCGACGCCGAGCTGGTCGGCGAGAGGACCGCCGAGGTCCATGAAGCTTGCGCGCACGTCGTCGCCCTCGACGAACGGCTGAACAAGCGCGGGGTCGCGATAGCGCTCCCAGATGCGCCGCGCGCGCTCTCGCGCCTCGGATATATTCTCGCAAAGGCTGTCGGCGAAAATGCCGATCTTGGCGCCGAGCGCGTTCGGCTTGACGAACAGCGGCCGCGGGCCGCTCGGCCACCCGCCGAGCGCCGCGATTTCCTCGTCGCCCTGCATGAGCCGCGTCGGCGGGACTGCGAGCCCCGCGGCCGACGCAAGCGCGAGGCTCGCGAACTTGTCCTGGGCCAAATGCGCCGCGGTCGCTGGGCTGCCGAACCGCGCAAAGCCTTCGAGCCGCGTGAGCGCCGGAACCGCCGAGCCGCGATAGAAGCGGACGCCGTCGGTCATGGCCCAGACGATCGTCCGATCGCGCTCGGGCGCGAGCGCGCAGAGGCGCGACGGCAGATCGTCGAGCGCAACGAACTCCGCCTTAAGACCGTGGCTCGTCATCGCCTCGACGATTTCCTTGGCGAAATGGGGAAGGTCGGTCGACTGCGCGAGATAGAGGGCAATCTCCGCCGCGACGTCGCGCCCATAGCCGAACGCCTCGAGCCGTCGCCGCGCCGCCTCCTCGCTCTCGAACGCGATGACGACGGTCGTGAGCGTCATGGCGCTCAATGCCATTCATCCGGCAATTCCGCCTTTCGGCGGGCGACATAGTCGGCGAGCTCCTCTTCGATCGAAGGGTCGAGCTTCGGCTGCTCGTATTCGGCGAGCAGGCGCTTGGCTCGCGCCGCGGCGCGCGCGCGCTGATCCTTCATGCCCTCGTCGCGCCATTGCTCGAAGGAATTGTTGTCCGCGACCGCGCTCTCCCAGAACGCCGTCTCGTAGTGCTTCAGCGTATGCGCCGAGCCGAAGAAGTGCTTGCCCGGCCCGACCTCGCGGAACGCATCGAGCGCGAGCGCGTCATCGTCGACGGGAAAGCCCGCCATCCAGACGTGCAGCGCGGCGCAGAAGTCGGCGTCCATGACGAATTTCTCATAGCCCATGGTGAGCCCGCCTTCGAGCCAGCCGGCCGAATGCAGGATGAAATGCGCGCCGCACTGGACGGAAGCGAGCATCGACATCGTGCTTTCCTGCATCGCCTGTCCATCCGGGATCTTTGACGAGGTGAATGCGCCAGAACAGCGCAGCGGCAGATTGAGCCGACGCGCAAGCTGTCCGACGACGAGCGAGCCCAGCGCCGGCTCGGGCGTGCCGAAGGTCGGAGAGCCCGAGCGCAACGCCGTCGAGGACAGAAAATTGCCGAACACGACCGGCGCGCCGGGGCGCTCGAGCTGCGCAAGCGCGCATCCGGCCATCGTCTCCGCGAGCGACTGCGCAATCGCGCCCGCGTTCGTCACCGGACCCATCGCGCCGCCGAGAATGAACGGCACGATGACGGCGCATTGATTGGCGCGCGCGTAGGCGCGGAGCGCTCTGGTCATCGTTCCGTCGAAGACGAGCGGCGAATTGGCGTTGATGTTGCCCATGACGACGCAATGGCCATCGACAAACGCGCGCCCGAAGGCGATGCGCGCCATTTCGATCGAATCTTCGGCGCGCTCCTCCGCCGTGACCGAGCCCATGAACGGCTTGTCGGACAGCATGAGATGCGCTGCGACCATGTCGAGGTGGCGCTTGCTGACGGGGATGTCGACCGGCTCGCACACCGTGCCGCCGGAGTGGTGCAGCCACGGGATCGCATAGGCGAGCTTCACGAAATTCTTAAAGTCCGCCAGCGTCCCGTAACGCCGGCCGCCCTCGAGATCCTGCACGAACGGCGAGCCGTAAGCGGGCGCGAAGGCGACATGATCGCCGCCAATGCGCAAGGAGCGCTCCGGATTGCGCGCATGCTGGACGAACGCGCTCGGCGCGGTCTTGAGGATCGAGCGCAGGAGCCCATTCGGAAAGCGGACTCGCTCGCCCTCGACGTCGGCGCCCGCTTCGCGCCAGAGCCGCAGCGCCTCGCCGTCGCCGCGGAAGTCGATGCCGACCTCCTCAAGGATGGCGTCCGCCGTCGCCTCGATGCGGGCGAGACCCTCCTCGCCGAGGAGCTCATAGGTCGGGATCTTGCGCTCGACCCCGGCGATGGGACCGTGCGGACGCCGAGACTCGCGCTGGCGCCTTGCTCTTCCGCCGCGTTCGCGCGCGGCCGTTGTCGAGGCTCCCCCCAATGTCGCGGCTCCGCTTCTGGTTGCCTCAGGCCCGTGCGGAGACGGCCATGCGTCCAGACGCCATAAACATAGGATCGAGGCGCGGAGGAGAGAAACCCGATTATTTAGGCGCCGGCGCCTGAATTCCCGTGAACCGCTTTCCTGTGATATCAGCGCCCGCATCGGACGACGCGGCCGTCCAGGAGTTAAGAGGAACATGGCGTGAAGGTCGGCGGGCGCTCTTACCGCACCATATGGCTGAACGAGGACGGCTGGGGGGTCGACGTCATCGACCAGCGCTGGCTGCCGCACGAGTTTCGGGTCGCAACCCTGCGCGCGATGCCCGAGGCGGCGACCGCGATCCGCGATATGTGGGTGCGCGGCGCGCCGCTGATTGGCGTGACCGCGGCTTACGGCGTCGCGCTCGCCATGCGCGAGGACTCGAGCGACGCCGCGCTCGATTCCGCCTGGGACAGGCTGCACGCGGCGCGCCCGACCGCGATCAACCTGCGCTGGGCGCTCGACGCGCTGCGCGCGCGGCTCCGCCCGCTCGACCCGACCCAGCGCGCCGCGGCGGCTTACGCGCAGGCCGCCGAGATCGCCGACGAGGACGTCGCCATCAATCGCGCGATCGGCCGCAACGGCCTCGACATCATCCGCAAGCTCGCGGCCGAGAAGAAGCCCGGAGAGCCGGTCAACATCCTTACCCACTGCAACGCCGGCTGGCTCGCGACGGTCGATTACGGCACCGCCACCGCGCCGATCTATTGCGCGATGGAAGAGGGCCTGCCCGTGCACGTCTATGTCGACGAGACGCGGCCGCGCAACCAGGGTGCCTCGCTGACGGCGTGGGAGCTCGTCAATCATGGGACCCCGCATACACTCGTCGTCGACAACGCCGGCGGGCATCTCATGCAGCGCGGGCTTGTCGACATGGCGATCGTCGGCACCGACCGCACGACCGCGAACGGCGACGTCTGCAACAAGATCGGCACTTATCTCAAGGCACTCGCGGCGCGTGACAATTCGGTGCCCTTCTATGTCGCCCTGCCCTCCCCGACGATCGACTGGACGGTCCGCGACGGCGTCAAGGAAATCCCGATCGAGGAGCGGCATGCGGATGAAGTGGACTTCGTGCAGGGCCTCGGCGAAAACGGCGCCGTCACGCGCGTGCGCATTTCGCCAACGGGCAGCCGCGCCGCCAATCCCGCCTTCGACGTGACCCCCGCCCGGCTCGTCACCGGCCTCATCACCGAGCGCGGCGTCGCCAAGGCTTCGCCCGAGGGGCTGAAGGCCATGTTCCCCGAGCGGTCATAAGGGTCGCTCGGCCTCGTTCCATCAAAGGCTCTTTCCTTCCTAAGGCTCTTTCCATGATCCGTCCGCTTGCCGGCCTGAAAATCATCGAGTTCGAGGGCATCGGCCCAGGACCGCTCGCCGGCCGCATGCTCGCGGACCACGGCGCGGAGGTCGTTGCGGTCGTGCGTCCCATGAAGGCCGTGCTCGGCAATCCCGACCGCGCCGAGAGCGAAGACGGGTTGCGGCGCGGCAAGCGCGTCGTCACGCTCGACCTCAAGAAACCCGCGGGCGTCGCCGAGGCGATGGCGCTCATTGAAACCGCGGACGCGCTGATCGAGGGCAACCGGCCGGGCGTCATGGAGCGGCTCGGCCTCGGCCCGAAGGATTGCGCCAAGCGCAATCCGCGCCTCGTCTACGGCCGAATGACCGGCTGGGGACAGGACGGGCCGCTCGCGCAAGCCGCGGGCCACGATCTCAACTATCTCGCGCTGAGCGGCGCCTTGTCGCTCAGCCAACGTCCCAGCGACGCGCCGATCGTCCCGCCGACTGTGCTCGGCGATGCGGGCGGCGCGCTCGGCCTTGCCTTCGGAATCATGAGCGGCGTTTTCGCCGCGAGCCGCACCGGCAGGGGCGCGGTCGTCGACTGCGCAATCGTCGACGTCGTCGCGGCGCTCTGCGGCATTGCGCTCTGGGCGCGCGCGAGGGGCATGGTGGACGCTCCAAGGCCGAGCATCTTCTACAATTCGCCGTTCTACGACGCCTATCTTTGCGCCGACGGCCGCTATGTGACGATCGGCGCGCTCGAGCCGCAGTTCTATGCGCTGCTCATCGAGAAGCTCGGCCTTGCCGACGTCGATCCCCAGACGCAATATGACATGAAACTTTGGCCGGGCCTGAAGGCGCGGCTTCGCGATGTGTTCCTCACGAAGCCGAGCGCCGACTGGCGCGCGCTCCTCGAAGGCAGCGACGTCTGCTTCGCCCCCGTCCTGACCCTTGCGGAGGCGGCCGCGCATCCGCACAACGCGGCGCGTGGAACCTACCAGCGCGAGCCCGACGGGCGGCTCGACTCCGCGCCTGCGCCCCGCTTCTCTCCGCTTTGATCAAGAGGACATGATGACGACCCACGCCATGCCGGAGACGCTCGAGTTTCCGTATTCCGCTCCGCCGCCGGCCGGCGAGATCATCGAGGTCAGGCCGGGCGTCCTCTGGGCGCGGCTCGCGCTGCCGTTCCGGCTCGATCACGTCAATGTCTATCTGATCGAGGACGGCGCGGGACTGGCCCTCATCGACACAGGCATCGACAACGCGGCGTCACGGAAGACTTGGGAGGCCCTGCTCGCCGGGCCGCTCGCGGGCCAAAAGCTCACCCGCATCATCGCCACCCACTTCCACCCCGACCATATCGGCCTCGCCGGATGGCTCTGCGAGCGCTTCGACCTCGAACTCGCGATGAGCCATACCGAGTATCTGATGATGCTCAACATCCGGCTCGATCCTTCGGCCCTGAAGTCCGAGCCCTATCGCAGCTTCTACCGCTCGCACGGCCTCAGCGACGAGAGCACCGAGATCTTGCTCGGTAATGGCTTGCAATATCTGCGCATGGTGTCGACGCCGCCGCGCACTTTTCGGCGCATCGTTGCGGAGGACCGCATCACAGTCGGCGGCCGCACGTTCGAGGCGATCGCCGGCGCCGGGCATTCGCCGGAGCAGATCATGCTCCATTCGGCGGAGGACAACCTGATCCTCTGCGGCGATCAGGTGCTCGCCAGGATTTCGCCAAATGTCAGCGTCGAGGCCATGGACCCGGACGGCGATCCGCTCGGCCTCTACCTACGCTCGCTCGACAGGCTCAAGCGCACGCTGCCGGAGGACGTGCTCGTCCTGCCCGGGCACAACCTGCCGTTCGTGGGCTTGGCGACTCGCGCCGACGAACTGATCGCGCATCACGATGCGCGCTGCAGGGCGATCGTCGAGGCATGCCGCGTCGCGCCACAGACGGTGGCCGAGCTCGTGCCGGTCATCTTCGGCCGCAAGATCGACGACCCGCACCAGCTTGTGTTCGCCTTCGGCGAGGCGCTCGCGCACGTGAACGCAATGGTCCGCGCGGGCCGTGTGCGGATCGCGGGCGCTGGCCGCGGGCTTGCGGTCGAGGCGGCATGAGGGGACGAGGCCGACGGTAAGCGCACCGCTGTGCCGTCGCCATGATGTGGACGTAAGGGCGCGTTATGGCTGACGATAAATCATGTCATGCGGCGGACTTGCGGTCATCGATTGACCATAACGAAGTTACGTTGTTGATCAAATCGCGAACGGGCGGCTTCGACGCGAAACGTCATGGCCGCCGAGCTTTCCCGAGTTTACCCGGCTCTTGCGTTTTTTCTCTCCATCGCTCGCATCGCGATCCAGGACAACCGACAAATCCGTTCGAAGTGATTGAAGCCCGCCACTAGCCTTTCAAGTACCGGAATGGCGCATGGAGGAACCTCATGTCGCAGCCTGAGCAATTCGACGCTCTGATCCTCGGCAGTGGGACGGCAGGCAAGCTGATCGCCTGGCATATGGCGGGGTCGGGACGACGGACTGCGGTCGTCGAGCGCAGGTGGGTCGGGGGCTCCTGTCCCAACATCGCCTGCATGCCCAGCAAGAACGAGATTCGAAGCGCCGAGGTCGTGCATCTGGCGCGTCACGGCGCTGAATTCGGCGCGATCACCGGCCCCGTCAAGGTCGACATGGCGGCGGTCCGCCGGCGCAAGCGCGACATGGTCGAAGCGCAGGTCGCCAAGCATTTGCAGAACTACAAGACGAGCGGCGCCCAATTGATCATGGGGACCGGGCGTTTCGTGGCGCCGAAAACGCTCGAGGTGAGCCTGAACGACGGAGGGACGTGCACGGCAACGGGAGACAAGGTCTTCCTCGACCTCGGAACGCACGCGGCGATTCCTGGCGTTCCTGGTCTCGAGGCCGCGAGACCGCTGACCCATGTCGAGGCTCTGGAGCTCGACGCTTTGCTCGCGCATCTGATCGTGATCGGGGGCGGCTATTCCGGCCTCGAATTCGCCCAGGCTTACCGGCGTTTCGGCAGCAACGTGACAATCGTCGAGTCCGGGCCACAGCTCATGGGAAGGGAGGATTCTGACGTCTCGCAAGAGATGAGGCGGATTCTCGGCGAAGAAGGCATTGAAGCTTTTCTCGCAACCGAGATTGTCGATGTCCGCGGCAAGTCCGGTGAGGGCGTGAGTCTCGCGCTTCGCACGAGCTCCGGCCAGCGGACCATCGAGGGCAGCGACATTCTCGTCGCGGCCGGGCGCGTTCCGAACACAGCCGGGATCGGCCTCGGCGAGGCCGGCGTCGAATTGGACGGTCGTGGTTACATTCGCGTCAACGAGCGGCTGGAGACGAGCGCGCCCGACGTCTGGGCGCTGGGCGAATGCGCCGGCAGCCCGCTCTTCACCCACATATCGGAAGACGACTTTCGCATCGTTCGCGACAATCTGGCCGGAGGGCGCCGAAGCACGCGCGATCGGCTGGTTCCCTACTGCGTGTTCACCGATCCGCCGCTTGCGCATGTGGGACTGAGCGAACGCGAAGCGGAACAGCGAGGCGTCAAAACGCGCATGGCCAAGCTGCCGACGAGCGCCGTATTGCGGGCGCAGGCGACCGGCGAGAAGCAGGGCCTCATGAAGGCGCTTGTCGGCGAGACCGACGACCGCATTCTCGGCTTCACCATGATCGGCGCCGAGGCGGGCGAAGTGATGGCCGTGGTGGAGATGGCGATGCTGGCGGAGTTGCCATACACGCGGGTCCGCGACACGGTTCTCGCGCATCCGACCATGGCGGAGGGACTGGGCTTTCTCTTCGCGAACGTGCCGCCACGGTCCACAAAATAGATCCCGGTCACGGAAGAAAGTAGCGACTTTCAAGGAGAGGCGCGATGTCCGCCAATGATGTGAACGTGGTGCTCGTCCACGGCGCCTGGGCTGACGGATCAAGCTGGGCGAAGGTTATCGCGCCATTGGCGGCCGACGGCGTCAAGGCAGCGGCGGCGCCCCTTCCGCTGACGTCGTTCCGCGACGACGTGGCGGCGCTCGATCGGACGCTCGAGCGCGCAACGGGGCCCGTGGTCCTGGCCGGCCACGCCTATGCCGGCGCGGTCATCGGGGCGACGCGCAGCGAGAAGGTGAAGGCGCTTGTCTACGTGGCCGCGCTCGCCCCGGACGAGGGCGAGACTGTCGCGGATGTGTTCTACCGCGGTAAGCCGCATCCGCAGGCGCCGAAGCTCGCGCCGGACGCGCACGGGTTGATCTATCTGCCCGATGCGGCCTTCCCCGCCGCCTTCGCGCAAAACGCCGCCAAAGAAGAACTGGCCGTGCTGGCGGCGGTCCAGCGGCCGATCTCGCGCGCCTGCATCACCGTCGCGGTGGAGCGGCCGCTGTGGAAGGACCGGCCGGCCTGGTTCCTCGTGGCCGAGCAGGACCGCATGATCGTCGAGGACAATCACCACTTCATGGCCGGGCGGATGAGGGCTCGGGTGCGTTCGCATCCTGTCGATCACACGCCGCTCGTCACCGCGCCCTCTGTCGTCATCGACATCATCCGCGAGGCGATCGACGAGGCCGTCAGCAAAGGAGAAACGCCATGACCGCCGTCAGCTATCGGACCGCCAAGGCGGACGGACGCAACATCTTCTACCGCGAAGCGGGCGCGCCGGATGCGCCGAAGCTCATGCTGCTGCACGGCTTCCCGAGCGCGGGCCATATGTTCCGCGACCTGATTCCGCTGCTCGCCGACCGCTTCCGTATCATCGCTCCTGATCTGCCGGGCTTCGGAAACTCCGACGTGCCGGGTCGTGGGCATAGCTTCGACAAGATCGCCGACGCGATCGACCGCTTTACGGAGATCGTCGGCTTCGACCGCTATGCCCTCTATGTCTTCGATTATGGCGCGCCGACCGGATTCCGGCTCGCCGTCAGACATCCGGAGCGGATCGCCGCGATCATTTCGCAGAATGGCAACGCCTATGAGGAGGGGCTCAGCGATGGCTGGACCCCCATCCGGGCCTATTGGGAGGACGCGTCGCCAGCCAACCGCGAGGCGCTGCGCGCCTTCCTGAAGCCCGAGACCACGATCTGGCAGTACACGCACGGCGTAGCCGACACGACGAAGGTCTCGCCCGACGGCTACTCGCTCGACAATTTCTACCTCGCTCGGCCCGGCGCGGCCGATCTGCAGCTCGACCTGTTCGGCGACTACAAAAGCAATGTCGCGCTCTACCCGACCTTTCAGCGCTATTTCCGGACCTCGAAGCCGCCCTTCCTGGCGGTGTGGGGCAAGAACGATCCATTCTTCTTGCCGGCGGGCGCGGAGGCGTTCAAGCGCGACATGCCCGACGCGGTCGTGCGCTTCTTCGATACCGGACATTTCGCGCTGGAGACGCACGCCCCGGAGATCGCGGCGGCCATTCGCGACTTCCTCCCTCGCTGACCCGCCATTTATCGAAAATCAAGGGAGACGTTCCGATGGAGAAGTCAGTCGCGATCGTCACAGGCGCGAGCCAGGGCATCGGCCGGGCGACCGCCATTCGCCTTGCGCGCGACTTCTCCGCGCTCGTGCTCGTCGCGCGGGACCGCGCCAATCTGGAACACACGGCGGAGGCGGTGAAGGGCGCCGACGCGAAAGCGCTGGTCCTTGACATGGACCTCGCCCAGCCAGCGGCCGCCAAGGTCGTGGTGGATCAGGCCTTGGCCGCGTTCGGTCGAATCGACGCGTTGCTCAACATCGCGGGCGCCGTGCCGCAGATCGACCTTTTCGAGATGACCGACGCGCAGTGGGATGCGGGCTTGGCGCTGAAGCTGCACGGCGCGCGCCGGCTGACGATCGCCGCATGGCCAGCGCTGAAGACGGCCAAGGGCGCCGTGGTCCTAATGTCGGGCAACTCGGCCCTCTTTCCAAAAGCGCCTTACGCGGCGGTAGGCACGATTAACGCCGCCATTGTCGCGCTGGCGAAGGCGTTTTCGGATCGCGGCATCGCCGACGGAGTGCAGGTCAACAGCGTTTTGCCCGGCCCGGTGATGACGGGTCGCCGCCGGTCCTATCTCCAGCATTGGGCGCCGCTGCACAACATGACGGTTGAGGAGGCGACGGAAGATTTCCCCAAGGAAGCGGGCATCGCCCGTTACGGCGAGCCGGAGGAGATCGCGGAGCTGATGGCTTTCCTGGTGTCGCCGGGCGCCCGCTGGATGACCGGCTCGACGCTCCGCATGGACGGCGGCGAGGTCAAGTCCATTTGACCCGGTTTCGGGTGATGTGCGGCCCAGGCGCTCGGCCATGCGAACACCGGGATCGCGCGCCGGCAAGCCTGACGCGGCTTTGACCCGCTCGATCCATGGACTTGGCGTCCGCCTTCGGCAATCATGCGCCGAACGCATCAGGGTCCCCATGCTCGAACGCCATCTCGCCTGCCTCGACGCGGCCGGCTTCCACCGCGTGGCCTATAGCGAATGGCCGGGCCCCGCAGGCGCGCCGGCGCTCGTCTGCGTCCACGGCCTTTCGCGCAACGGACGCGACTTCGACGCGCTCGCCGAGCTTCTGTCGCAGCATTACCGCGTCGTCTGCCCCGACATGCCCGGCCGCGGGCGGAGCGACTGGCTGCCGCCTTCGGTCGAATATGCGTTTCCGCTCTACCTTTCCGATTGCGCCGCGCTGATCGCGCGCCTCGACGTCGAGAGCGTCGACTGGATCGGCACGTCCATGGGCGCGCTGATCGGCATGATGCTCGCGGCGCAGCGCGAGAGCCCGATCCGCAAGCTCGTGCTCAACGACGCCGGCGCCTTCGTGTCCGGCGAAGGCCTCAATCGCATCGGCGGCTATCTCGGGACCGATCCAACCTTCAACTCGCTGGACGCAATGGAGGCCGCGGTGCGCAAGAACAATGCGCCCTATGGTCCGCTGACCGACGCGCAGTGGCGCAAGCTCACATTGGACAGCGCACGGAAGAAGCCCGCCGGCTACGGCTTCGCCTACGATCCACGGCTGGGGCAATCGTTCAAGGCCGGCCCGGTCGGAGACGTCGATCTTTGGGCGATGTGGGACGCCGTCCGCTGCCCTACGCTCGTCCTGCGCGGCGAAGATTCCGACGTGCTCCCGCGCGAGGCCGCCCTCGCGATGACCGAGCGCGGACCGAAAACAAAGCTCGTCGAGTTCAAGGGAATTGGCCACGCGCCGCAACTCTTGAGCGAGGATCAGATCGGCGCGGTGCGAGATTTTCTGCTCGGGTGAGGCGCGGGGTGGGCGGCGACGCCTGGCAGTCCAAATCTGACGTTTGGGCCCGCGGTGACGAGCCGGACTCGCCCCGAAGGCGAGGTGCGACTGGTGGGGCGGGGTGGCGCTCCGCGTAGGACTGGACTCCGGTACCCAATACAAGTCTCGCGCTCGCGGCCGCGAGTTCGTTCAATCCCTCTCGCGGCAGCCTTGGCAGCAGATTTCAGATGACGCCGCCCCCCATCGGCCGGCGCGGGGAACGGGGCAGGAAAGAAAAACACGCTTCACGGAAATGTATGCCGCCTAAATGCGCATTCCGACTGCTGCCGGCGCAGGTTTTCAACCGATCGGAAACTATTACCCTTGCGCAGCGACCGCCTCGTTAGCCAAGGTTTGGCTGCGTATCTTTGTAGCTTTGCAAGGCTTGCATGTTTGTCCACCAGTCCGCAAAGCCATCGACATCAAAAAGCGCCTCCTTGTCCGGCGTCAACGAGACATAAAAGACGATCGGAGCAAGATAAAGGTCGGCAAGGCTCAACTCACCCGCGATGAAGGGGGAGGAGCCCTTGGTACTCATGGCGAATTCGATCACCTTGCCGCCATTCTCGAGGCCGTCCTTTCGCATCGCCTCGTTCTTTCCCCCGACGAAATCTGGAAAAAGATGATAGGCGGCGACGCCGCCGACTAACGCACCGTACCCGTAAGAATCGATTATGCTGACGATCATATCCATCCGCGCGCGATCCTTGGGCGTCGGCGGTATCAGTGATTTGCCCGGGAGGACCTCGTTGAGGTAGCGCGCGATCGCAGTGGTTTCCAGAATGCGCATCCCGTCATGGTCGAGGACCGGGACCTTGCCGAAAGGATGACGCTCCAGATGCTCGGGCGTTTTCGGCTCGCCCTTGAGCACATTGAGTTGCACTTGTTCGAACTGAGTGACGCCTTTCTCGGCGAGGACCATCTTGACCGTGCGCACATACGTGGAGCCGTCAAAGCCCCAGAGGACAATATCGGACATAATTGCGCATCCTTCTCATGCACCGTTCAGGCGGGCCCTCCAACTTAGGCTAAGTTGGCTGGCTAAACTAGCGATCCAAAATGCGAGTGGTTGTAGCGAAACCTCGAGTTGAGAACCAAATAATGCCGCCCCTTTTGCAATTGCGCGACATCGGCCTGACGCTCGGCGGCGCGCCGCTGTTCGAGAAGGCGGAGCTGTCGATTTCCGCGGGCGACCGGATCGCCCTTGTCGGCCGAAACGGATCGGGGAAATCGACGCTGATGCGGATTGCGGCGGGGCTCCTTGCGCCGGATCGCGGAACGCGTTTTCAACAGCCGTCCGCGCGTCTCGCGCTTCTGTCGCAAGAACCGGACATGTCCGGTTTTGCGACGGCGCTCGACTATGTGCTGGCGGATTTGAGCGAACACGACGACGCCCACGCGGCGCGCGCGATGATGATGGAACTCGGGCTCGACCCTGCCGCCAAACCGGCGACCTTGTCCGGGGGCGAAGCGCGGCGGGCCGCCCTCGTGCGAGTCTTGAGCCTGGAGCCCGAAATCCTGTTGCTCGACGAGCCGACCAATCACCTCGACCTGATCGCGATCGAGTGGCTGGAGGATCATCTCGCGCGATCCCGCTCGGCGATCGCGCTCGTCAGTCATGACAAACGCCTGCTGGCGGATCTGACCAACGCGACGGTCTGGGTCGATCGCGGGACGACGCATCGCCTCGACCGGGGCTTCAGCGCCTTCGAGGCCTGGCGGGACTCGAAGCTCGAAGAGGAGGAGGCGGAGCGGCACAAGCTCGATCGGCGCATCGTCAACGAAGAGCACTGGATGTGCTACGGCGTCACGGCGCGGCGCAAACGCAACATGCGCCGCGTCGGCGAACTCGAGGCGCTTCGCCGGGAGCGACGCGAGGCGCGCCGCGCGGTCGGGCTCGCGAACATGGTCGCCCAGGAGGCGAAAGCCTCCGGCGCGCTCCTGGTCGAGGCGGAGAGGATCAGCAAATCCTATGACGGCGAGCCGATCGTACGCGATTTCTCGCTCCGGATCATGCGCGGCGACAGGATCGGAATCATCGGCGCCAACGGCGCCGGAAAGACGACCCTGATCAATCTCCTGACGGAAGCGCTCAGGCCCGACTCCGGCGAGGTCCGCGTCGGATCGAACGTCATGATGGCGCGGCTCGATCAGAAGCGGGCGTCGCTCAAGCCGGCGACGACGCTCATCGATTCGCTGACCGGCGGCGGAAGCGACTATGTGACGATCAACGGCGAGCGCCGTCACGTGATCGGCTATATGAAAGACTTTCTGTTCGACCCCGAGCAGGCGCGCACGCCGATCGAAAAGCTGTCGGGAGGCGAGCGCGGCCGCCTCACGCTCGCGATCGCGCTCGCGGCCCCGTCGAATCTGATCGTGCTCGACGAGCCGACCAACGACCTCGACGTCGAGACGCTGGACTTGTTGCAGGAGTTGCTCGGCGAATACAAGGGAACGATCCTGCTTGTCAGTCACGATCGCGATTTTCTCGATCGCGTCGCAACGTCGGTGATCGTCAGCGAAGGCGGTGGCCGCTGGGTCGAATATTCCGGCGGCTATTCCGACATGGTCGCGCAGCGCGGCTACGGGCTCTCCGGCGCGCTTGCCCCGCCGCCGATGGAGAAACCCGACAAGCCCGCCGTCCGACCGAAGAGCGAGGCCCCGGCGAAGCGGAAACTCAGCTTCAAGGAGAAGCGCGCGCTCGAGCTCTTGCCTTCGCGCATGGACGCGCTTCGCCAGGAGGTCGAGGCGCTCGAGGAAAAGCTCGCCGATCCGGACTTCGCCGCCCGCGACCCGGCGGCGTTCCAGGCGGCGACGGTCGGTTACGGCCGGGTCCGCGAGGACCTGGAAAAGGCGGAGGACGAGTGGCTGGCGCTCGAAATCCTGCGCGAAGGCATGGAACAGCCGGGGTGAAAGCAGCGCCGGTCATTCCTCGATCCGCCTTCTCAGCCAGCCGAAATAGAGCGTGAGGGCTGAGAGCGCCCCGACGCACATCACGAGGCCGATCGAAAGCGGCGATCCATCCCGGTAGAGCGCCGCTGCGACGACGCCGCCGACCGCGCCGAACAGCATCTGGATCGACTGCACCACCGCCGACGCGACGCCAGCGATCTCGGGCAGCGGGTGGATCGCCTCGTGCACGACGTTGGGAAAGACGAGGCCGAAGGTCGAGATATAGACCATGACCAACGCCGCCACGACGAGCGGCGACTTTGCTCCTGCGAGGCTCACGGCGATGAGCGCGACCGCGGCGCAGAGAAGGATCGAGAGCGCAACATCAAGCACGGTCCTCGGCCTGGCGTGGCGGTTGAGGAGCCATGTATTGATCGTCGAGCCGACGATCACGCCGGACGCGGTGATGGCGAAAAGGCCGGCGAAACCAGCCTTCGACACGCCGAAGCCCTGCATGAAGAGCAAGGGCGACGTGTTCACATAAGCGAAGAGGCCGGCGAACGTCGTCCCGCCGATCACCGAAAAGCCCGCGCACATCGGATGCGTCAGCGCCCGCCGGTAGCCCGCTATCACGGCCGCAGGCTTGAGGCTGCGGCGTTTGTCACGCGGATGTGGCTCACGAAACCCGAGCGACGCGAGGAGCGTGAAGACGGCGCCGACGACGACCAGCGTGAAGAAGATCGTGCGCCAGTTGCCAAACGTGAGGATGCCCGCGCCCAGCGTCGGAGCGATGAGCGGCGCGACGCTGAAAACGATGGAAACCGCAGCAAGTTGCAACCGCGCCGCGCGGCCCTCAAACAGGTCGCGGATGATGGCGCGCGGCAGAACGCCGACCGCGCCCGCGCCGACGCCCTGCAAGAGCCGGAAGGCGAGCAATGAGCCAATCGAGGGCGCGAATGCGCAACCGAGCGCGCAAAGCGTGAAGAGAGAAAGCCCCGCGAGCATAGCCGGTTTGCGCCCATAGCGGTCGGCGAGTGGGCCGACCGCGATCGGCGCGGTCGAGAAGCCGGCGATGAAGATCGCAATGACCCCCGCCGCCTCGGCGGGGCTGGCGCCGAACTCGGCCTGGATCGTAGGCAGGCTCGGCAGCGCCATGTCGATGGCGAGAGGGGGGAGGGCCGACAGTCCCCCGAGAAAGAGGGTGAAGCCAAGCCCGCGAACGTTCAGTTCCATCAGGCTGGCGCGTGCTTGACGTCCGCGCCGTACTGCAGCACCTGCACCTTCTCGAGCGTCACGAGGCCGCTGCCCATCATTGTGTCGAGCGTCGGCAGAAACGCCTTGATCGCGTCCTCGGTGTCGACGATCTCGATGATGAGCGGCAGGTCCTGCGAGAGGCGCAAGATCTTGGTCGTGTGCAGGCGGCTCGAACGCCCGAACCCCATTGGCCCGCGCAAGACGGTCGCGCCCGCAAGCTTTGCCTTCCGCGCCGCAAGCACGATCGCCTCGTGCAGCGGCCGGCCGTCGTGCTTGTCGTCCTCGCCGAAGAAAATGCGGAGCAGCATCGCATCGCGCGGAAGCGACATGGGGGTCAGACTCCCTTGAGCTGATTGAGCGCGGCGGCGGCGACATATCCGAGCCAGACCGCGATGAGACAGAGCACGACTGAAAGGACGACATTAAGGCCCGCCAGCGTCCATTCGCCATCCTGTGCGAGATTGAGGGTCTGCAGGCTGAACGAGGAGAAGGTCGTGTAGCCGCCGCAGATTCCGGTCATGACGAACTGGCGCGCATCCGTGCCGACGAAAATGCGGCCATCGGGGCCGGTCAGGGTGGCGAAGAAGCCGATCACGAAGCAGCCCGTGACATTGACAATGAGCGTGCCGATCGGAAACGTCTCGCCGATATGGTGGGCCGCAAGGCCGGACAGCCAATAGCGCAGGACGCCGCCCATGGCGCTGCCCAGCATGACCCAGAACCACGTCATTTCTTGCGATCGTCCCGTCCGGCGGCGACGGCGAGATAAGAGCATTGCGGGCGGTCGCGCAACCCGGCTTGCGTGCGCGCCTCGGCCGCAATCAACCCGACGTGAACCGGCGCCGCCTTGCCGCGATGGGTTTGGCGGCGCTAGTGTTGTCTAAGACAACACAAGGCCCGCAGCATGAACCTGACAGAGGAACTGCGCAGCTTCAACCGGTTCTACACCCGCGAAATCGGACTTTTGAACAAAGAGCTGCCCGGCGGCGATCTCTCCCTCCCCGAGGCGCGCGTCCTCTACGAGATCGCGCAAGGGGCCGAGGCGGGACGGACGGCGGCCGACATCGGGCGGACGCTCAAGATGGACAAGGCGCATCTGAGCCGGATCGTCGCGCAATTCCGCGACCACGGGCTCTTGGAGAGCCGGGTCAGCCCCGAGCACGGCAAGCATCGGCTGCTGTCGCTGACAGGGGCGGGCCGAGAAGTCTTCGCGGGGCTCGACGCGGGCGCGCGACGCCAGATCGACGGCCTCCTCTCGCCCATCGACGCAAGCGGCCGCGAGCGGCTGGCGAGAGCCATCGGCGACGTGCGCGCTGTGCTCGAGCCGCGCGAAAGACAGGCGTCCGGCTGGCGGCGCAGGCCGCTCGCGGTCGGAGACCTCGGTTGGATCGCACATCGCCAGGCCCTGATCTACCATGAGGAATACGGCTGGGACTGGACTTACGAAGGCCTCGTCTGCCAAATTCTCGGGGTCTTCGCGTCAAACTTCGACCCGGCGCGCGAGGACGGTTGGGTTGCGGAGCGCCTGGGCTCGATCGTCGGCTCGGTTTTCCTGATGAAGAGCGACGATCCAGCGGTCGCGCGGCTGAGACTTCTCTATGTCGAGCCGGGCGCGCGCGGCGCGGGGCTCGGCCGCGCGCTCGTTGAGACCTGCATCGCCCGGGCGCGGGAGTTCGGCTACGCCCGCCTCACGCTGTGGACCAACGACGTTCTCGTCGCGGCGCGGCGCATTTATGAGGCGGCTGGATTCCGCCTGACCGACGAGACGCGCCATCATTCGTTCCGACGAGACCTCGTCGGCCAGACCTGGGTTCTCGACCTTTCCTAAAGGAGGCCCGAGCGAAGCCGTCGCGTTTTAGCGCCCGCGATCAAGCCGGGCCATGACGGATTCCGCGAGCGACATTCCGCCGATCGCGCCGAGGGTTGCCAGGATCCCGGCCCAGAACGCCATGCCGATGAAGCGGTCCGCAACCGGCGCGAGCGGGATCAGGAAGCCGATCAGCGCGCCGGCGAGCGTCGCGAGGATGACGGTCGCCGCCTGCGCCAGGATGCGGATCAAACCGCCGCTCGCGGCGGCGATCTTGGCGGCCGCGAAGGCGATCAGCGCGAGGACGAGGGGCGCCGCGGCGATTTCGATGGCGGGCCTCCTTGAACACGGGCCGGATTCGCCTGACGCTAGCGCGCAATTGTGGACGAATGCGTGGCCGTCCCCGCCTTCGTCTACTTGTCGATGAACTCGATCGCCTGTTCGAGCGAAGCCGGCGATACTTTGAGTATGCCAGTGTAGGGCATGCCGAGATCAAAGATCAGGAAGATCGCGAAGGCGATCGACACCGCCCCGAAGGTCAACGCGGCGTAGACGAGCGCGTTGGACTCGGCGAAAAGACCGATGCCGAAGAAGAGCGCAGCGGTCCAGAACACCAGGATCGCGATGAGCAGCCAGGACACCGGGCCGCTCGCCACCTGCAACGACATCAGGAGACGCGATTGCTCGACCATGCTGGCATAGGTGTTGGCCGTCGCCAGAGCCGCTTTCTGGAGGTCGGTTTGCGGTTTCAGCGTCGCCAGAAAATCGCTTACGCCTTGCGCGTCGATCAACGGCTTCCCGACGCTCAGCGCGCCGGGGGCGACCGGCCCGCCTCCCCAGAACGTCTCGTAGCCCTTGATGATCCCCGCCTTGATCTTGTCCCGCAGCGGCTTGGTCTCAGGCCCGTACTGCCCCAGCGCCTGGTCGAGCCGCAGAATTTGCGCGGAAAAGGTCTCGAGCTCGGTTTTCTGGGTCGAATAGTAGGCGAAACTGACCCCGATGAGGGTTCCGAGCACGAGCGCCAGCAGCAGGCTGACGAGCCCGGAGACCTGACCGACGACGGACCGCGCGCTGTCCGACTTGTGTTTGGGCGCGAGATGCTTCTGCAGGTTGAGCCCGACGACGGCGGCGGCCATGAACACGACGAAAATGATGATACATGTGAATACGGTGCTCATATCCCCGGGCTCTCTCTGTTTTATCGCGACGTCCCGCCCAAGACCTGCCTTAATTCGCAGACGCAGGCAAGCGTGCGTCGCCCCGTCGGGCGGCAGAGGCCGGCAAGATCAAGAACCAAGGTCGACGTGCAGCGCGGACTTAACGAACGCGCCGGCGACGCTGCGGCGGAGGTGGGCCATGCGCCGGATTTGGTTTTCCTTGGAAAGGCCCCGACGGACCGCCAAAACCCGCCAAAAAGGGGGGTGGAAAAGCTTGGATTTCGGGGTAAAGTGATCTCCGCAAAAAATACCAGTCCGTAGTTTTTTGCCCGATGTTTTTCGCTTCGATTTTGAAGTGAGGTACCGCCGAGCGGCTTTAGTCACTAGAATGTAAGTCTTGAGGCCACGCCGATGGAAGATCGTGACCGCTGTCCAGGTCGCATTTTCCCGAGTCCGAGCTTAGAATTGGACCGCCTCTTGCCCCTGGCAATGTGGCTAGGCAGTGCCTCGATCTCAGTATAATTGGGTCCCCCTGAGGGGAGAACATTGCTGCCCCGCATGCTTCTGGCGAAAGAATAATGATATCGCTAAGATTTGCCTCTATACCCGAAGCTAATGTATTAATTGCCTCTTTCAATTTGTCGTATTTCACCTCATCCGCCTTTACGTGCACCGTAATTATAATCGTGGGAATAAAGCGTGCACGAAGCCATTCAATTGATTTCTCACCATATCTCTTTCCGATAAATTCTCTACCTGTTCCATATAACTCTTCAGTATCCTGACTTTTGCAATGTAGCTTTACATTTCTATCTATAACATATTCTAAAACTTTTTTACTTAAAAGGTCGTCTTTTATGTTTAATAGTTTTTCATACGAAATCACCTCAGCTTCCTTTGACTGAGGTTCCTCGATACCAATTGATTTAAGAAATCGATAGATAACTTCGTCAACTTGTTTAATCGTAGCCACATCTGCAATACGAAGAATCCGTTCTAACGAGTAATTGGTCAGGCAAAGCCCGCCAGTTCTCGAGCGATCGCGGTCGTGACCACAGTGGGTGATTTTCCTGCCCGGGCAAGCTTGCGATAGCGCCGACACAGCCTTTCTTGGGCCTTCCACGCGGTGTCGCGGATCGGCTTTGCCAGACCCTCCTGGCGCAACAGCTGCTCCCGGCTGATGCGCGCCGGGAACCGATAACTCCAGGCCGCCTCGATCAGCATTCGCCGGGCCGCGCCATTCCCGGCTTTCGTGATGCCGCCTTGGCGTCGTGTGGCGCCGCTGGAGCGCTCGGACGGAACCAGACCGAGATACGCCATGAGTTGACGGGGATTGGCGAAGCGGGTGATGTCGCCGAGTTCGGCGATCACCGTCGCCGCCGCGACCAGAGCCATCCCGCGCAGCGCTTGCAGGGCGCGCACCACCGGGGCCAGCGACCAATCCGGCAGCGCTGCCTCGATATGCGCTTCCAGACGATCTCGCCGCGCCGTCGCCGCCTCGACGGCGGCGATGCAGTCTTCCAGCACGATGTGATCCGCCGCTTGCTCGAATCTCAGTCCGGCCATCCAGCGACGATGCATCAACGTCCGCGCCGGCCGATTGTAGTGACGGCCATGACGCAGGAGAAAGCCAGAGAGCTGCTGACGGGCCTGGCGCAGACTGCGCACGGCCGCAAGACGCGCGCGCACAAGATCGCGGATCGCCTCATGAGCCTGATCAGGAATCCACACAGCGGTCAGTTCACCGGCGCGATGCAGCTTGGCCAGGTTGATCGCATCCCGCCGGTCGGTCTTGATCCGATCTCCCGGCTTGCGTGGGATCAACGACGGAGCAACGACAACGCAACCATGCCCAGCCAGGGTCAACTGCCGTTGAATGCCATAGCCGCAAGGGCCGGCCTCATAACAGAACCGTAGCTCGCTTCCAGCGCGCGACAGCTTCGCCGCCAGAGCGTTCAAGGCCGTCGCTGTGTTCGCGATCTTGCCATACTCGCGCACGTCCTTGTGTGCGCCCGCCTCCGCAAGCGCCACCGCGATCGTATCCTTGTGCACGTCAAGGCCCACGTATGTGATAAATTCGTCCAAGACCCGTCTCCTATGCATGAGGCTCGGCGCCGGAAAGCCCGGCGCAACCCTCGACAAGCCTGCATACTGTGAGACGGGTCGCCCTATCTCAGGCGAACATGTGGTCTAGGTCAGCGGTCGGAGTCTCGTTACGCTCGGCCGGAGCCTTCCGATCAAAGCTTGAGCTTGTCCGCCATCCGGGCCAAATCGGGCAGCGAGGACGCCTTCATCTTTCGCATAACCTGACTGCGGTGGACTTTGACCGTGATCTCGCTGATCCCCATTTCGCCTGCGATCTGTTTGTTCAGCCGACCGGCAACGACCCATGCCATCACCTCGCGCTCCCGCGCGTCAACGTTTCAAACCGCGCTCGCAACCCGGTCATCGACTTCTCGTCGTCAAGCCGAGCCCGGTCGCGCGCGAGGCCTATTTGGACTGCGTCCAGGCGATCCTGGTCTCTGAAGGGTTTGGTCAGGAACTCGATCGCTCCCCCTTTCATTGCCTGGACGCTCATGGGGATGTCGCCATGGCCGGTAATGAAGACGATCGGAAGTTGGGTGCGGCTCGCAGTAAGCTCACGTTGAAGTTCAAGCCCGCTTTGCCCGGGCAGTCGAACGTCGAGTACGAGGCACGATGGACCCTGGGGGCTGCCGGACTGACGAAACTCATCGACCGAAGCGAGCGTTCTCACCTGAAAGCCGACCGATCGTATCAGTCCGGAAAAGGACTCCCTCATTCCCGGGTCGTCATCAATTACAATGACGGTTGGCTGGCCGGTCGAAACTGTTGGCACCTTCCATGAGCCTCAGCGGCGATCTCAAAGGAGTATGGCCGACAATCTCTTGCGCGACAAGGCGCGTTCCTCGGCGTGCTGGCTCGGCGGCCCACGGAGCAGCCGGGCGACTCACGCGCTCCCACGGGCGGCTTCAATGAAGGCGACGCCGGTCCTGGCTCGAAATCAGAACGACCGCTTCTTTTCTTGCCCGGCCGGCGCCAATTGCGCAGTAGAGCCAGCATCCGAGGGTGACCGCGACGGGCCCGTAGATCAGCGAAAAAGCGAGGCAGTAGACCATGTTGGCCTCCATGCTGCTTCACTCGGGCAGAATCACAGCGCCTGCCCGAGCTTACCGATCTCGCCGCGGCCGACCTCATCGACAACGCGCTCGATCCAGTCTGTCGCCGGAAAGACCGCGCAGACCTGGCCGCCGTCGTCGAAGAGGCCGAGGATCGAAATGCCGCTCGGATCCTTGGCGAGGAACGCTTTGTCGCCTGGCGGCAATTCGCGGCTCACTGGCGGAATGGCCATCCAGAAGGCGCGCACGAACTGGAACTGGTCACGCGTCAGTTCAACGGTCGGGCCAAGCGCGCGCACGTCATCAATTCCGACGCATGCGCCTGAAGAAAGCGGCGTGAAAAGCTCCGCCAGCGTTTTCGGCTTGCCCGCAGCCAATGCGGGCGCACAGAGAGACGCCGCCGCCAGCGCGGCGAGCATGAAGCGTCGCATGATGATCAGCTCCTTGAGTTAGGCGGTGCCTGCCGCCGCAGGGATCGTCAAAATACGCCGTTCCAAAACCTTGCGAAGAACTTCGTAGGACCAATCGCGAGCACCAAGGGAACGAAGTACGATCACCATAGCAACCTGGACGAGTCCTTCTATTGGTTTGAAGGAAGGATGCGAGGCCAATAAGGATAGGTCCTCTAATACCCACGGCTGAGCTATATTGGCGTGAGAGGCCAAAACCACGCATCCCGTCCCGCATCCGTTGGCGTACCAGACCGGAGTCCAGGGCAACAAGTCCCGAAATGAGATGCGGCAGCGTCGTATTATCCGAGCCGGTCGCGCCAATGATCGCCGGCGCGTCGCCTTCCTCGATCTCGAACGAAATGTCGCGGCGGACGACGATCGGGCCACGGCTCTTCGCTCGAGCGGTCGGTGAAAAGCCGGGAGCGGCTCATTGCTCCGCGATCCCAACGAAGCGAGGCCTGACGCTTCTCGCAATAGTTGGCGTCCGAAAAGACGAACAGGTGCCCGCTGGAATCGTCGGTGACAACTTCGTCGAGGAGAGGAATTTCTCGCAACGGCAGCGCGCCTTCGACCTCGAATTTTGCGCGTTCGAACGCTACGCGGCTCACGGCGCTGCCGTGAAATGGACCACACTCCACGATGCTGGCGGCAGTTCTATTCTGACAGTCTCAGTCCCGACGGCCACGCCGCTCAGCTTCGCCGGCTTGACGCGATCGGGCGCCGCCTTGCTGTTGGCGGCCTTGAGATCGCTGTCCGTTAGCACTGTCGCCTCGGCCACCGCAAGCCGGCCAAAGCCGCGAGCTTTCACCAACACGGTCATCTCTTGTTCTACGTCTCGATTGAGGGCGAACAGCGCCAGACCGCCACCTTCGTTCGCGACGGCGGAGAGCTTGAGATATGGTGCCTTTGGCACCGGATAGAAAGCGTCTTCCGCACCGTGGGGACAGTAGTACGCCGCTGCGTAGGTCTCGCACTCGACTGACGCCTTTATGACGTCGCCGCGCGCGAAGCAACTCATCTGCGCGAAAGGATAGAAAATCGTCTGGCGCCAGGCTGGACCGCCCGTCTCGGTCATGATCGGGGCGATCACGTTGACGAGTTGCGCGAGGCAGGCGGAGCGCACGCGGTCGGCGTGATTGACGAGCGAGATGAGGACGCCGCCGACCGCCAGCGCATCCTCCACCGAATACAGTTCCTCCAATATCGGCGGCGCGACTGGCCATCCGGGCTGCAACCGTATTTGGTAGGGGCGGCGTGTGCGATACCAGACGTTCCATTCGTCAAAGCTCACCATGATCCGCTTCGCGGACCGGCGCTTCGCGGCGGCGACGTCGGCGAGGGCGACCGCCTCCTCGATGAAGGCGTCGATGAGGTCGGGGCTCGCGAGGAAGGCCGGCGCATCGTCCTTCCAGTTGTTCAGGTAGGTGTGCAGCGCAATCGAATCGACATGATCGAAGACGTGCTCCAGCACCGTCTCTTCCCAATAGCCGAACGTCGGCAGGTGGCGCGCCGAGGACCCTGAGGCGGCGATCTCGATCGAATTGTCCGCCCAGCGCATGATCTTGGCGGCTCGCGCTGCGACGCGGCCATATTCCTCCGGAGTGTCGGCCCCCGTATGCCAGGGTCCGTCCATCTCGTTGCCCAAGCACCAGAACTTGACGCCATGCGGCTTATCCCAGCCATGCGTCCTGCGGAGCTCCGACAGCGTAGTGCCGCCCGGGTGATTGCAGTACTCGACGAAGTGGCCGGCGTCCTGCGGTCCCCGCGTGGCGAGGTTGACAACGAGCATGGGCTCGACGCCGCCGACGCGGCACCAGTCGATGAACTCGTTGGCGCCGAAAGTGTTGGGTTCGGTCGAGCGCCAGGCGTAGTTGAGCCGCGTCGGCCGCTCCCCGACAGGACCGACGCCGTCCTCCCATCGATAGGTGGAGACGAAGTTTCCGCCGGGATACTTGACTATGGTGGGACCAAGCTCCCTGACGAGATCGAGCACGTCGGGCGAAACCCCCGCTCGTCGGCGGTGGGATGGCCAGGCTCGTAGATGCCGCCATAGACGCCGCGCCCCAGATGCTCGACGAAGGTGCCAAACAGGCGCCGATCGGCGCCACCGATGGTGAAGTTTCGGTCGAGGCGGACTTCGGCTTGCCGCACCAGGCAGGGTTCCTATGTTATTACCACAAGCATGCAACGCGGCTCCGACCGCGGCAAGGCGCGTGGGATTGCCGCCTCGCCCTCCCAAATGCGGCCCCCGGCGAGGGTGGCGGCGAGCGCGCCGCAGTTTTGGAGCTATAAGTGAATAACCGCCAATAAATCGCCGCAGAATGGAGGAGACGTCATGTGGAAGCTGACACTCTTGCGGGTGGTCGGCGGCTCCCTGCTGTTTCCTTTGGCGACCGTGGGATTGGCCGCGGTCATCTTCGCTGTCGACTTGATGACGCCGCCCGACGTCACAGTGGCGGTGTTGTACATGGCGGTCGTGCTGACGGCTGCCCGCTTCTGCAGGACGCGCGCCATTGCGCTCACCGCAGCCGGATGCGCGTTCTTGACTCTTTTGGCGTATTTCTACGGAAGGGAAACACCGGCCAACGCAGTCATCAGCATCGCCGCAATTGCGGCGGCGGCCTTTCACGTCGTCAGGGATCAGTCGGCCGAAGACGCGGCGCGCCGCAGCGAAACGGACTGGCGCGAGATCTTCGAGCACAACCCGCTCATGTATTTCATCGTCGACGCCGCCGGGAAAGTCCTGTCGGTGAACGGGTTTGGCGCGGCGGAGCTCGGCTATCGCGTCGGCGAGCTCGTCGGACAATCCGTATTCAAGGTCTTTCCCGACTCGGAACAAGAGCGCGTTCGAGCAAATTTCGAACTATGCCTGGAAAAGCCCGGTCAGTTGAACACCTGGGAGGTCCAGAAGATCCGCAAGGACGGCACGACGCTGTGGGTAGGCGAAAGCGCCAAGGCTGTCGAGCGAGCGCACGGCGACGCGGTCGTCCTCATTGCGTGCGAGGACATCACCAAGCGCAAGCGCGCAGAAGAGGCGGCTCGGGAAAGCGCAAAGCGTTTTCGCGCCTTAATCGAGCACGCCTTCGACGTGGTGCTGCTCCTGGACCGTGATTGCGGCGTCCTTTACGCCAGCCCTTCAGTCGAGCGTGTGCTGGGGTATGCGCCGAGAGAACTGGTCGGCCGCAACGGTCTCGATCTTGTCCATCCCGACCAACTCGAAGACGCCAGGAACCAATTCGGCACAGCATTGATCAGCGAGGACAATGTCTTCACCAGCGAGCGGCTCATTCAACATAAGTACGGAGCGTGGCTCTGGACCGAGAACACGATGACGAATTTGCTCGGGGAGCCGAGCGTGCGCGGCTTCGTCGTGAACCTCCGGGATATCACCGGCCGCAAGCACGCGGAGAAGGCGCTCCGCGAGAGCGAACAGCGGTTTCGTGACTATACCGAGACGGCTTCCGACTGGTTCTGGGAGAGTGGACCAGATCATCAATTCACCGTCAGTTCGCACAACTCTCCGTTTCGCGAAGTCGGGATCGGCGCGACACGTTGGGAGCTGGCCGCCGACTTCAATGAAGAACCCGAGAAGTGGCGCGCCCATTGTGCAACTCTCGACGCACACGAGCCGTTTCGCGGCTTCATGTACAAAGCGAGGAACGGGGATGGATCGACCATCGACCTGTCCGTCAGCGGGAAGCCCGTATTCGACCCGAACGGGCGCTTCCAGGGATACCGCGGCGTCGCCACCGATGTGAGCGACACCGTACGCGCCAATGAGGCCGAGCGCGCTTTGCAGAACGTGCGGTTGGAGCTCGCGCGCGTTTCGCGCATAACAAGCCTCGGAGCACTGACCGCATCCATCGCCCACGAAATCAACCAACCGCTCGCTTCAGTTATAATGAATGCTAGTGCCGGTCTGCGGTGGCTAGGCGCGGAACCGCCGAACCTGGAGGAAGCTCGGCAAGTGCTTGAACGCATCAGAAAGGACGGCGCCCGAGCCGGCGATGTGATCGGCCGTATTCGGGCCTTGGCCAGAAAGACTCCGGTCGAGGTGCACCAGTTTGACATCAACGAGGCGATCCGCGAAGTGATCGCGCTCACCCGCGGCGAAATAGCCCACAGCGGCGTCACGCTCAGGACTCAGTTCGCCGAGCTCGCGCCGATCCGTGGCGATAGAGTCCAGCTCGTGCAAGTGATCCTCAATCTGATCCTCAACGCCATCGAGGCCATGGGCGGCAACGAACCGCGAGATCTGCTGATCGAGACCCGGGAAAACCACGGACGGAATATTCTCGTCTCGGTATCCGATTCGGGCTCCGGCCTCGATCCGGCGACCGTCGATCGGATTTTTGAGCCTTTCTACTCGACCAAGCAGGGTGGAATGGGAATAGGCTTGTCGATCTGTCGGTCAATCGTCGAGGCGCATGAAGGAAAAATCTGGGCAGAGCAGAACAAGGCGCGCGGCAGCACGCTTCAGTTCACCCTCCCGGTTGCGAATACGACGGTCGAGGCCTCTGATATCAGCCGATAGGATATGAGCGCGTTTTGCCCGCAGTGCAAGGGATTTCCGCCGATTTGCGCTATCGGACGCCATCGGAAGAATACCGGCGACGCCCTTAAATCTTCGACTGTTAATCGAATGGTCGCAGGTTCGAGGCCTGCTCGGGGAGCCATATCGGTTAGCGGGCTAGGCGGCGAGCGTTGCGCGAGCCCTTGCTCGGCGGCGGCCCGCGAGGCCGAGGCCGGCGAAGCCAAGCAGAACCATCGCCCACGTCGAGGGTTCAGGAACAGCGGCGGAAATCTCCGAGAACAACTCGGAGCCGATAGACCCGACGGACCCGGCGTTATACTCCAATGCCGTCGACGGACCGTCGTTCTCGTCCCAATAGGCGGGATCGCCATTGGTCGCCACCGCGTTTTGCAACGTCAGGTAATACGCGCCAGCCGCCAGGGTCGTCGGCGGAATCGAGAAGCTGTAAGTATAGAGATCGAAACCGTAGCTTTGGCCAAAGTACGGGCCGGTCGTCACCGCGGCGGTCCCATCGTCGGCGAAGCTGCTGGGGGCCGCCGCAATCCCCCAGTCCACAGAAGTGATCACGTCGCCAGGAAGGGTCCAGCCCCCGAAGATGACGCCCGTCAAAGTCGCGGCCGTCGCCAACGTGAACAAATCTTCGACCTCGTAGCCATTATTGATTGTCCATGCGTTTATAGCGCCATTTATCGGACCGTTGGTGTACAAGACCGTCGCCGACGCCAGAGAAGCGCTGCCCGCCACGCTCGCGGCGACTGCAATCCGAAGAGCCGCTCGCGCAACTTTCATCTGACGTCCCCATCGAAATCGTTGCCCACCAGCCGGATGGCTAAGGGCAGACAATGTTAACAAAATGGCGCAAAATGGCACAAAATGTCAATGCCGACAGGAGGATGAGGGAGGGTAATGGTTAACGCAACCGTCGGAGCGCGCTGGTCTGAAACCGAGGGCGTTCGAGCGCGGCGCATAGCGCGCGAATCCGCCGGCCGGCCCGGCGAGGGACGTCCCGGCGACACCGCGTGCGCGCCGAACCGCTTTATTCGCGCCGAACCGCTTTATTAGCGCGTCGCGCCAATAGAGAGTCGGCGTAAAGCCGGAAGCCGTCAGGCAATCATCCGGCGGGGCCTGCGCCAATGGCCGCGCCAGCGGCTTCGCCGCCCGTTTTGGCCTCTGCGGAGAGCTCCTCCAACACTTGGATAGCCCCGCTGATGCGCAACATCGTGTCCCGGACCTGGGTCATCTCAGCTTCCAACTCGCGCAGACGGTTCTGCCCCGCTTCGAACTCCTTCTTCAGCGACATAAGCCTCAACGACACTTGCTCTATCTGCATTCTTGTCCCTCTAAAAGCCGCCGGCCGTGCAGCGGCGACCCGGACCGCGCGTATTGATTTTACGGAAGGGTGACCAGCACCGGGATCGTGCCCTTTCCGGTCTTCAACGATCCGAGAGCCTTGCCAAGCAGGGCGCCGGCGGCCTTCGAGGAATCGTCCACTTTCTGAGCGTGGCCTTTGGTGGCGCTAGTCGTCAGCAAATCGCCGGGCTTTATCGGCGCGACATCGGCGTCCACCTTGCAGACAACGCAAATGCCGCCGGCCGTCAAATGGCCCATCTGGCCAGGCGCAATCCTGGTTCGATCCAGCTTCTCGAGCTCTTTGAGCGTGAAAGCCTGGGTCGCGCCGACTTTTTCTCGACTGCGCCCGCGGCCGCTTTTGCCCGGCGCCGCCCCGGCCTTCGGATTCGCTTCGGCCTCCTGCCCCGCGTCGGGTTTATGCTCGGCGTAAAGGTCGTACACGACGCCGCAGACCGAGACGTCATAAATGCGCTGCGCGAGGTCGACATCAACCGCAGGGATCTCTTCCCGGCCCTGCATGTCCGGTTGTCGCGGAGCAATCACGACCACGTCGCCGCGTTCCAACACCTCTCCCGCCTTGTTCACGAACTGCAGCAAACTCATCGCTGTCCTCCCCCTCAGAACGGCATTTCCAGGACGGTGACGTTGAACCAGTCATTAACGTCTGTGATCGTCTCGGCAATGACCGTCAGAGCAATGGTGTGATTGCCGGCCGCAACATTGGCCTGCACATGGATGTTGGTCGTAAAAACCTTATGGCTCTGTGACTCGTTGGTCCATGTGCGGGTGGTCGAAACGACGACGTTGTCGAGCAGCAGATTCATGCCGAGGTTGCCACCGCCGTCGCGCCGGCCCGTCCCGGAATAAATGATCACCAGCGTGCCGCCGCCCGAAGAGAAGCCGACGGACTTGGGCAATGGCCCTTGAACTTGGTTCATCACCTGGGTCGCCCGCCACATGCTGCTGGAAAGTTTGCCGTCGGGGCGGATTGTCAAACGTGGCTGCGGCGTGAGCGCCGCATCCGCGGCGCCCGCCTTGGCGGCGTTCACGTAGAAATTCATCGTGCCGTCGCCCTGGTTGACATCGATATTGCCAGCCCAACCAGGCGAAATGGCCTTCCACCCTCCACTGAAATAGCAGTTGAAGCCGACATTCGGGTAACTGGCGACCAGTGACATGCCCTGACCGCCGCTGCCGAACAGCGCAACGGTATTGCCCACCATGCCGTCCACTTGGAGCTTGGCTTTGGAGGGATTATTCACCCCTATGCCGACATAGCCTGCGCTGGTGAGGCGCATGGATTCCACCAGGGGATTGTTCTGGGCTCCCGGCTTCTTTGACGAAAACACCAAGTGGGCGGAACCCTGGCCGTCATCAACGCCCTGAATTCGGGATGCCGGAGCATTCGCCCCTGTATCGTAGCCCGAAAAATCGATGGCGGCAGAGGCCCCTGCGCTACCGCCCCCATTCATCAGTGTGATGTTGGGGCCGAGCTGCCCTGGGGCATCCTTACGGATATGGAGTTGGCTGATGGGAGCAGGAGTGCCGACGCCAACATTTCCGGTATTCGCCTGGACCACGAGTCGCGTCACGTTGTTGGTGCGGATCTGCAGATCGCTCGCCGTCATGGCCGAGAGAATCGCTGTGCTGTCCACTCCCAGCAAGACCTCGTGGTTCGCATTCTTGACGTTGGCATAGACGCCTGAGGCGGCAGCGCCGCTGATGGTGAGGTTGCGATTCGCCGCGACGGGGCCGATCCCCACGCTGCCGCTCACTGACAGCCCGGCGTTGGCGAAAGCGGCCTGGTTGGCGGCGCTGCAGCTGAGCACCGGCCAATTGGGTTGAGCGACGCCATCCTTCTTGAGGGTGAGCGTATTAATCGTCAGGTCGCTGCCGAGCACGACTCCGGCCTGCTTGCGGTCCGACCCGTCCACGGCGCCGAGCCCGGTGCTGGTGCGGGGGACCTTGGCCAGGATCAGGGTCGTGCTCGGATCCAGCGGCGCGTCCTTGGAGAAGCTGAGCTTGGGGAGTTCCGTGATGCGGGTGTTTCCCGGCACACCGGCCTCCGGCGTGCGGTCCGACTCCTGCTCGTCGTAGGCTATCGTAATGTAGAGCGTCGTGCCGGCCGCAATTCCTCCGAGTTCCAGGTTGGTGTCGCTGGCGAGGACCATTTCCCGCCCGGCGCTGTCCAGGGCGACGCCGGAACTGACCGTGACGGCGGTGCCGGTGCCGCCGCTTGTCAGGGTGACCTGCAAGCCCTGAACGATGCCCCAGGTATGCATCGAACTGTTGTGCAGCCGCCGCATGCTGAGATGGTAATTCTGCTCGTCGGAGAAGTCCGGCGCCCGCAAAAATTGATGATCGAAATAGTTCAGGCGCTTGACTGTGTTTGGCATGCTTCCCTCCCATTTAGGCCGACGCTCGCGTCAAGCGCCTGGCGCCCGTCGATTCAGCCGCTTGCGGCGCCTAGCAACGTGTCCACGCCGATGCTCGAGTTCACGCCGATCTGCAATTGCAGGGTCTCGACGTCCAGAGTGAAACTCGTGTGCGCGGGCTTCTGCAGTTCGATGAGCGCCGTCACCATGTCCTTTTGCTTCTGGAAGCCGAGCGGATCGGAGCTGGTCAGCTTGGCCCGGAAAAAGAACGGCGCGCCACCGCTGAGGAGGGTGTCTTCGCCGATGCGCGAGTGAACCCCGAGCTGGAATTCGGCCGTGTCCTCGGAGATCTCGATCGGCGGGCCCCCGGTATAGGTCTGGACAAACTGGATGACCCCGGCCTTGGTGCCGCGCAGCCGATACAGTTCCGCCGCCGTGGCGATGAACTTCCGCTTATGATCCTCCGTCCAGTCGTCCCGCAGACCGAGCGCGACCCACCCCGCGAGCCAGGCGAGAAACTCTGACGGCGCGCGCCTGTAATCGGCAACCTTCCCCTGCACGAGCAAATCATCCGGACCCGGATCGAAATAGCGCTCAATTCCATCCAGCAGCCGTTCGGAGGTGCCTTCCTCCGACGCGCCGCCGACGATCTCCTCGAAGCCCGGCTGTTGCTGCAGATCCGTCCACTCGGCCGGGCGGGTTTTTGGCAATCCCAGTAGGATGCTCTCAAACGCCATCAGGAATCGCCCGAGCGGAAGGGGCGCCCGCGGATTTGCCTCATCGTCCGGCGCCTCCTGAAAGATCGCCGGCAGATACTGCAACAGGCGGCTGACTTGGCCCGTTCGCGGATCGAGCTGCGCAGGATTGATCGCCATGGCCATCGCCTAGTTCAGTTGAATCGTGGTGCGCCAATTCACCACTTTTCCGGCATCGACGTGGATATAGGGACCCCGGCCGGGATCGGTTTTCAGGATGCCGGCCGGTATGCAATCCGCGACGACGGACACCGGATCCGCGAGTCCCGCAGCGGCTTTGATTTCGACCGCGATGTTGTCACGCACGAAGATATCGGTCGGGAGGTCGGCCGCGGGTCCCGGTCCATCGAGGCCGGGGTGAAACATGCGCCTGACAGTCGTTTTGATCACGCGCTTCACCGTGTCCGGGTCCGCATTGGCTGGGGCTCGCGCCGAAACGGAAAGGTTCACCGTCACGAAAGCGGCGCTCGCGGCGATCACGATATCGGCGCGCTCGAAGACCGGCAGGTGATGCTCCTCAACCGCCAGCCCGATGAAGTCGCCGTCCGCGTGCCAGATGGGACTTGCCACGACACACTTGTCGTCGCCCGGCGCGCAGCGGCTATCCAGCATGACGTCGGCGATGAAATCGAGTCCCGCGATCTTCTCCAGGGCGCCGTAAATGTCGGATGCGAACACGTCGCGACCGAACGGCCATCCTCCGCCGCTCGCGGACGGGAGCGGGTTGAGCAAGCCGGCGAGGCAGGGGTTGATGGCGTCGGTCAGGTCCTCTTCCACGGCGTCGGCGTTCCGTCCGATCAGCAATTGCGCGGAGACGTGGACGTAGAAAGGCCCGACGACGTGGAGCTTGGTGGTGAGCATTCGCCGCTCGTCGAGGAAGGTGAGCAAGGCGCTCATCTGGGCCTGGCTCGGCTGAGGGTCCGTGGCATCGCCGGCGGACGCCGGAACAGTCGGCGGCGTCGGATTGGGTGTTTCCGCCGCAGGAACAATCACCACGCTGACATGCTCTGGCCTTAGCGCCAATCGGTCGGTTTCCATCCCCGCCTCGAGGTCCCTTTGCGGCACGCAATGGGCTCGCGCGACCAGGTTCACGGACGCCAGGCTCGGGGATGCCGTCGACGCGTCGATCAACCAGGCATTGAAGCTTTCGGTGGAAAGAAACTCATAATCGTCCTTTGTGACAGCGCGATAGCGTTCGCGGATGCCGAGAACCGCGTTGCGCGTCTCGTCGCCAAGGTCCCCCGTCTCCCAAGCGGGAGCGTTCAACAGCTTGAGGAACTTGCGCGTGTTGTCGTCGGTGACGCGGTTGAGCCGGTACAGCAACATGTCGGTGAGATACGCAAACAACTCGACCAGCGTGATCCCCGGATCGGACGGGTTGTGGTTGGTCCAGTCCGGCGCATCGGTCGGGATGCGCGCCAACGCCTCGGCCACGAGATCGTTGTAGCGGCGGTCATCCAGATCGGGCAGTTGCAGCGGCATGAGACTTTCCTGATTTCCTACGGCTGGAAGACCAGCTTGATGTCGTGGTTCCCCGAATACACAAGAAAACGGCCTGTCTCGCGCGCGCCGGGCAGGATTGCGGTTGTCTCGACCGTCAAGGCGCGAATGTGGTCGACTTCGGGGATTTGCTCGATCACGCCATAGATGTCGGAGCGGTGCGGCTCGCGGCCGAATTGCCAGCCCTCGCCGTTTGGGCCTCCGGTCAGCGGATGCAGGAAAGCCGCCAACGCATTCTGAACCTTCGGCGCTATCGTTCCCGCGCTATCGAGAGACGCCAGGCCGATCTCCACCTGGACGTCGACGCGCAGATAGAGCGGTCCGATCACCGAGACGGTCGCTGTCACGGGGCAGGACGCCGCAATGAATTGCTGCACGCGCCGGATGAGTTCGACGCTCGGTTGCGGTCTCGGATCGGCGCTGGCCGGAACAATGATCAGGCTCACGTTGCCGAGCAGCGGCGGCATTTGGTCGAACGGATCGGCGACGAGATTGCGATTGGGCACGCAAAGCGCACGGACGACATCGGCGGAAGCCACATGCGCGAGATCTTCGTAATCCTCCGGCGTGACGGCCCGATGGCGGTGGCGAATCTCCTTCGGAGCGCGCGCGATCAGCGACTCCATCAATTCCGCGTCGACGCCGCCCGACGCCTCGACTGCGTTCATGACCTTGTCGACATAAGGAACCGTGGTCTTGAGTTGCACGATGCTGCCGGCCGGCCTGTTGCCGCGCACGCCGCCGCCGGTGCGGTAGGAGGTCAGCCGGATATTCGCCGAGCCGATCGGCGGGATCATGCCGTTCTGTCCATCGCCGAAGCTGACGAGGCCAGTGATGTGATCCAGCGTATAATCGCGCGAGCGGGAATCGGAGGCGTAGAAATCCGTCACCTCTCGCCACGCGACCCAGATCTCGGAGGGCTTTCCGGCGCTGTCGGCTATCGTCACGACGGCGCCCGGTCCCGAATTCTCGAGAATTGTTTTCAATTCGTCGCCCGTCGGCGCCTCCGGCTCACGCACCGAAAGGGTCTGACCAGCGAGGACTGGCGCGCGCGTGGTCTCGAAGCCTTGGCTCGCGCTGCCATCGCTTGAACCCAGCACTTCGCCGTTCACCGTGACGGCCTGCGTCGCCATCGTGGTGTTCAGGAGGACGCGATCGATGCGCGGATCGGTATCGTAATCTCCGGCGTCCCACCGCACGCGCAGCCACCAGGCTTGCGCGCCGAATTCGGCATGCGCCGCGAAGTCCGGCGGCGCCAGAAACTCAACGATTCCGCTGGCGGCGAGGTTGCTTGTTTCGTCGCGGACGACGAGCCTCGCCCAGGCCTCGCCGTTCCAATATTCCCAGGTCAATTGCAGTTGCTGCGTTTGCTCGTGGTCCGCATGACAGAAGGTTTCGAACTCCGCCGAGTAGAGAAGCTGGTTTGGCGCGATCAGCTTCAGAATGCCCGCATCGCTCGACCCGAACGGCGCGCCGTCAGGGACCGTCACGCTGATCCGGAGTTCGGCCCAGTCGCCGGGAGACAAGGTGATTGCCGGCGATGCGTCGCCCAACGATCCGTCGGAATGGACGAGCGTGACCCGCGGGCTCCACTGGCTGCCGAGCACGCTCACGCGACAGGTCCAGTCGCCCGTTCCCGGATTCGTGACGACGAAAGCGTGGGCGACATCCGTTCCGGGATCGCCGGCGCCGCGACTGACGTCTGGCGCGAGCGGAACGGTCTTCTCTCCGTATTCAAGGTCCGCGGCGCGGAAGAACATCGTTATCGTCGTGTTCGGAAATGACGTGCGGCCGATTGGCAGGACGAAGCCGAGATACAATGTCGGCCGCACATCGGCTGACGGTCGGAAGGGAGCAAACGACTGGCCGGACGCGCCGTTCAGGGCCGTGAAATCGGCGATGACGGAATCGTTCTCGGCAAGGATCGCCTCCGGCAAGGCTTGCGCGGGCGGAGGCGCCGGCCTGTCCAAGTCGTACGCGACGGTAAGGGAATGGATCGATGGCGGCTGAAAGGTCGGCAGCTCGAATCTGAACCCCGAGGGCGCCGTTCGATCGGCTATGTAATGGCCCTCCAAACCATAGTTTCCCGAACTGATCCGCACGCGGATCCAGAAGCTTTCCTTGCCGTTCACGCTGAAACGGGCGACGCCCGGCGGCAATGCGAACGTCACCTTGCCGCTGCGCGAAAATGCGTTGGTGGCGTCCGAGAATTGTCTTCCGTTCACAAGCGTTGCGACCGGGCCGTTCCGGGTCGAGGTCCCCAATTCGATCCAGGCTCCGTTCCAGACCTCCCATCGCAGCCTGAGATCCTCGGAGGGAGCGGCGGGCGGAGGAACCTGCACGTTCGAACCGGGCGGATTTGTCACCTCGATATCGACCGTAACGGCTGCGCCTGCGTTGGAGAAAGCTTCCTCCAGCGCCAGCCAAAGCGTGTCGTTGAATCTCGGCTTTTCGCCAAAAGGGTAGAAATCCCTGCTCGGATCGATGAGGCCGCTGGCGGAGGAATACGCTTCGTCGATCAAGAGACCGCCGGCATGCAGATGAACCTGCATGCCGATCTTGCGAATGACCGGCAGCGCCCCTGCGCGAATCATGCCGCTGCGCGGAGAGGATGAGTTGGTGATCGGCGTTAGGAGCCGGCAGCGAATCCACTCCTTCGATGTTCCGCCGAAGGACAGTGTCTCAGCCGCCGGCACAGGGCCGAACTGGACGGCGCCGGACTGGCGCAGGTTCCGGGTCCCGTCCCTGACGGCATCCGAGGGCGTGATGTCCCGCCACTCGGCGCCGGTCCACATCTCCCATTTGAGCGCGATGTCGTCGCCCGCAGAGGCGCTCAGATCGACGATCAGGGTCAGATTGGCGATGGCCGGGGAATTGAGGAATTGGCTCAGTCCCAGGTAGAGATCATGCGCGATCTGCCGATTGCCGTGGAACACGGACGTTCCCGAGCTCCCAACGGCGATGATCTCGCTGCTGTAATCCGCACGAAGATCCTCGTCCGGATCGCGCACGACGGACAGCGCAAGCTGCGCCGACGTCGCGACCAGTTCGTTCTCCGTCTCGTAGATGATCGGATCCTTGTCGCGGGCGCCGGGCGGAGCCGCGACCTGGGTCCCGGCGGGAACCAGGGCGTCCACGAGACTGCCCTGGGCGAGCACGAACGTCACCGGCGCCCGGGCCGGCTGCGGGGGCTGCAAAGCCGCGCCAAGCAGATCGAGGAAGGCCAGGAAGTTCTTCTGCGGCGCCTGGTTCAGCCGCTGGATGAGCACATCGGCAAACCGCGCGGTTATGCGGATCAGCGCCGCGCTCACGCCCGTCGGCGCACCAGTGACCCGATCGACCTCGTTCCAGCCCGGTGCATAGACGCGCAGGAGCTGCTGCAGCTGATCCGCGACGTCGGTCGCGCTCCGCGGATCGATCGGGGCGCCGAGTTGAGACTCAAGTCGCGCTCCTTTCCAGGTAGAACGGATAGACGAGGTTGAAGACGTTGTTGGTCGCCCGCACCTGGTATTCGATCTCGATGAGCAGCGTTTGCCCGTTGTCGGTCGCCGTCACCTGCACGTTGCGAACGTCGATGCGCGGCTCCTGGACCAGCAACGCCTCTCGCACCGCCTGCGCGATCTTTCCGGAGGTGGACGGGGAATTGACCTCGAACACCAGGTCGTACATGCCGCAGCCGAAATCCGGCCGCATCACGCGCTCGCCCTTGGACGTCCCGAGGATGATCCAGACGGACTGGCTCACGCTGTCCTCGTATTTCGCCGTGGCGACCGCTCCGGCGCTGTCAAACTGGACCGGAAAGGCAAGGCCGGCGCCGAGAAAGGCTTTTGTCACGAGATTGTCTCCTCAGCCGATCAGCACCGTGCCCACCGCCACGACAACGCCCACCGGCAGATCCGTAGGGTCATTGCAGGTCTCCGCCGTATCGCCGTTCCGCGCCGCCATCTTGCCGTTGATCTTGACTGTGGGGCTGCCAATCTTGATGGTCCCCTTGTTGGACGGCGGCGCCTGAAAGGCCGTTCCCGGCGGAGTTGGAATATGCGGCGGCGTATTGTCGGCCGTGCTGCCCACGGTCGCGGCGGCCATCCCCATGATGTTCACGTCGCTGCTCAGGGCGTCGTTGATGATCCCGGCGAACGGATGCGGCAGCGGGGTCGGCACAGGACCGCCGGGCGACGGTACCATCACGATATGCGTGTCGATGGCCGTGATCTTATCGCCCTTCTTCGCCGCCGGCTGTCCCATGTGCGCAAAGCCCCCTTCGCCGCGAACGGCCTCGTCCGCTCAGTTGATGTTCACCGTGGACCCCTTGACCGTCATGGTCGCGCTGGCCTCTACGTTCATGGAGCTCCCGGCCTTCAGCTTGGTGGCACCGGAGGAACTGATCTCGACCGATTGTGCGTCCAGCTTGATCGTCCCTTTGGCGGCCGACAGCGTGATGTCCTGGTCGGTCGTCACCGTGATCGTGTTCTTGGACGTGTCGATGACGATGCTGTTCTTCTGGCTCTTGTCGACGATCTCGATGGTTTCCTTGCCGTCTTCGTCATTGAGCTTCACCGTATGGCCGCTGCGCGACTTGATCATCCGGACGTTGTTTTTCCCGTCGTCGTTCGTGAGGGGCGGAGCATCCTTGCCGTTCCACATGGCGCCCAGAACGTACGGGAAGCAGGGGTCTCCATGTTCGAACGCCACCAGCACCTCGTCGTCGACTTCGGGCAGGAAAAAGAATCCGCGCTCTTTGCCGGCCATTGGCGCGGAGATGCGGGCCCATCCGCTTTCATCGACATCGCTCAGCCAGGGAAACTTCACTTTGACTCGGCCGAGCTTCTCCGGATCCTGGTTATTGGTGACGAGGCCGATCACCACGCCGTAAATGCGTCGGCCGCGCGACTGCTGCTCAGACGACTCGTCGAGGACGTCAAAGACACTCATGAGGCGTTTCTCCGCACCGTGAACTCCGTGACATAGCCTGCCGGCGACATTCGATGGACGGCCGAGGTCACGTAGTAGCGCCCGCCGAAGCGCTGGCCCACGCCGCTGATCTCGATGACCTTTCCGGCGCGAATGGCGGGGCTTCCCTGGGTCGAGCCTTCCCCGGTGATCAGTCCGAGCATCTGGGTGTTGAAAAGCGCTTTGGCGATTTGATCGGCTTCGGGCTGGGCGCCGACCGGCTGGTCGCTGACCACCTCGATGGCGTCTCCGAACGCGCTCTCAGCGATCGCCGCGCCGCTCGAACGGCCACCCATCGTCGAAACTTCGGCGCCGGCCTTGGAGTTGCCGAGCAGGGTCGTCTTCTCTTTGACGTTCCAGCCCTGCACCTTCACTTCCGTCGCTTGCCCCGAGACTGAAAGCCGCGGAAGAAACTGCAGAAGATCGTTGCTCATGACGAGGGTCACGACTGCGCTCTGATCGTTCGCCGTCGGCTGGAAGAACAGTGTCTTGTCGTCCAGGAGCACCTCGTAGCCAATGAGGCGGGCGCGTCCGCGAAGGAATTCCCAGTCGCTCTCGTTGGCCTGCAACACATAGTCCAGGCTGGCGCCGCTGTCGGTCGACTGCACGGTCAGGCCGGCCTCGCCTCCGATCTGGGTTGCGATGTCGCTATCCTTCTTCTGCAGGAAGGTGCGTGTTTTCCGCCCACGCAGCAGGCGATGACGACGGTCGTAACCACGCACCTTCAGCGACGGGATTCCGCTGGTCACGAACTCCGGCTCCAGCGCCGTGATTTCGCCGGCGATCAGTCGAGTCAAGGCGTTGCCCCAGCCCATCTTGATCTCGACCGAATTGCCGATGGAGAACAGGTCGTCGTCGACCCACGGCAGGTTCTGCTCCTGCGCGTCCGAGCTCATCATCGAGAAGACGAACATGCTCGGCAGATCGACGCTGTCGTCCACCACGACGTCGCCTACGTATCCGAGCACGGCCGCGGAAACGGGCGAGCCGTTGATAATGAGGTCGAACTGCGCCGCAAGAGGCCCTCCACTCGGCATTCGCGTTCCTCAGCCGCTCTTGGGAATGTTGAGCCGCAGTCCCACCGGAACCCGGCGCGGATCATTCAGCCGGTTCGCTTCCGCAATGACGCGCCACAGGGTTGGATCGCCATAGACTTCGGCGGATATGCTGCTCAGCGTATCCCCCCGTTTAACCAGCCGCGTGGTGAATTCCGGATCGTTTTCCAGCGCGTCTTTGGTCGGATCGAGGTATTCGATAAACGTCGCCGTCAGGTTCGCGCGCACCGGCCTGCCGTCCGACAGGAAGAGACTGAAGCTTTGGGTCAGTTGGCTGATCACCCCGGTGAACGGGAAGTCGGAGCCGGGCGGCGTCGCCCTTCCCCAGGAAACCACGCAGATCGGCGGCCGCTGCGGGTCCAGGTCGCGCACGATGCGCGTCAGCTTGGCAATCTGGTTCGTCAGATTGCGGACGTCCCTCTTCGCCTCGTTCGTCTCTTCCGTCGTATCGAAGAAGAGGTCCAGCGAAAGCGACCGGCTCTCGCCGCCGCCGAATTGCAACGGCGGCGCATTCTTCTTCCGGTCGGTCCCGCCTGCGGACTGACTATTGGGCGTCGCCGACGTCCATGAGACCGACTTGGTGATCGAATAGGTGTTGGGGTTGAACAACGCCTCGATGGGCAGGAGATTCGACGCCGGCTCCGGCGTGATGGTCAATTTCGCCAAGGCGCTCATCGTGTTCTCCCGCGACGCTCGAGCTCCACCCTGAATTGGCGCGCGATGATGCGGTTGACCTCATCGGCGATGCGCACGACGTCGAACGTCGGCCCCCTGACGGGGGTCGCATCGCTGCCCGAAGTCGGCCCGGAAACGGCGCGGCGCACGGTTCCGAGCGCGCCGGCAACGCCGGCCGCCACAGCCGAACCTTGCGCGGTCGTCGCCGCGCCTGCGCCGTTGGCGTCTGCGTTGCGCCAGACGATGCGAGGGGATTCGTGCGGCAAAGTCGGCGCCGGGATCTCGCGCGAGATTGGTTGATGCGATCGCGCGTCAGCGACGAGCGCCATCGCGCTCGCCGTCTGCGCCGAGCCAAGCGCCAGCGACGGGGGCGGATGATCGGCCTTGCGCTGCAGAGGCAAGCCGCCGGCAAGCGGCCTCGTCGGCGCGACCGCGACGCCAACGGGCAAGGTCTCCAGCCTCGAGCCTGGCGTGGCGTCGCGCGGCGGAGACCGGCCGTCAAACCCGCGACCGCTGATTCCGGCCGCGCCGTCGCCGAGCGGCGACGCCGGCCGCAAATTGGGCGCCGCCGCGAAGCCATCAATCCGTTCCGCCACCACGGGCGACGCGGGACGATCGGCGTTGCGCGACGACGGCGCGATCGCCTGCCCCGCGGCATGAAGCTCAGTCACGGCGGCAAGCGGGCGCAGTTCGCCGACCCGCGCGAGCGGCAGGCTCGACGCCCCGTCGAGCCTCGGCGCGAGCTTGTCCTGCCCCTGCCCGGCGAGCCCGGCCGCCGTCCCGCGCGCCGACGGCGGGTCCGTGATGTGTGCGGCTCTGCCGGCCGTTGGCGTTTCGCCCACCTCTCGTTGCAGGCGCGGCGCCGGATTGAAAGGCGCGCCGCCCCCGGCGGGCCGCTTTACCCGATACTGCGGCGCCGACAACGCGGACGGCTTCCCCGCGACTTCGCCGACTTCGCTCGCCGGGAGGCCGACCGAAGCCGCCGCCGACCCAAATTGCCCCGCCGCGACCTTCCTTTGGAGAGGCGCGTCGAGCGTCGTCCCGCTGGCGACAGGCGCGTCGACGCCGTCCGAGCCTTGATCCAGTCCGTGGCGGGCCATGAGGTCGTTCAGGAGCTCCGATCTCCTGACGAACAGGCTCGCGCGGGCCTGCAGCGCCGCCGCCTGACGCACGTCGATCATTCCGATGGGCTCTTTCGCCCTGCGCAAGAGACGGGCGGTGAGACCGCTCACCGGAAAGGCGGCGGTCGCCCCGTCTCGGTGTTCAGCGCGCCCCATCGTCTTACAATCCGGTTAGGGAGCCGGCGGCGCCGGCAATGGCTCCCAGCGCGCTGCCGAGAGCCGGTCTGCTCAACCCGCGATGCGTGAGCTCCACGCTTTCGAACGCGACGCTGGCGGCGTCGGCGCGAAAATCCGGTCCGGTATATTTCACCGGATAGGCTTCCTTGAAGTTCCAGTAGATGACCGGGACATGCATCTTGTCGAGCAGATAGATCGTGCCATTCTTGCGATTGATGATCCCTTGGGTCACCTCCTGATGCCAGTTCCACAGGCCGTCGATCGGGGTGATGCCGTGCTTCAGGATAAGGGGCGGATACTTCGTCGGCCCGGCGAAGCGGTGCACGTAATCGTTGAGACCTCCCTCGCGATAATCGAAGTACTCGGTCTCAACCTCCAAGCCGGTGCATTCGGTGAAACCGCCGGTCAACAGGCCTTCGATTTCCACCAGGAAGTTGACGGCCTGATAGGGATCGAGACGCACTCCCACCACACCGGTCAACGCCGCAAAGGCCGTGTTCATGTTGGTCCCCCCGGATGATTGCTGCGCGAACGGCCCGCCCGGACCGCATGTGTTGCTGGAGCCGAGGCCTCAATAACCAGGCGGGCTCTCGTTGAAACGCTGGTTGATCTTGGCGATCTCGGCGACCCATCGCTGGCGCTCGGCATGCTCGAGCGCCAGGATCTCTTCGTGCGGCCAGTGAAAATGATAGGCAATGTACGCTACCTCCTCATAGAGCCGCTCTAAGGGGTAGCGCCGATTTCCCCCAGGTTGCTCAGCTCCACCTCGAACTGCTGCTCGCAGTTGGGGCATTGAGCCCGCACCCGGTTATGCCCCGTGCCGTTGATGCGCGCGTAGAGGTCCTGGAGATAGGCAAGATCGGCCGCGAACAGGCCTTCTATGACCTTCGCATTGATGTGCTCGAGCGTTCCCAGGCGGGTGATCACGCGCACCAGGAGGATGATGAGCAGGTATCCCGGATTGGCGAGCACACGCGGGTCCTTGAGCGGCGCGATCTCGTCGAACGCAGTCGCGAGCCGCATCGCGCCTTCCTTGTGGAGGTTTCCCTCGGCGTCCACGTAGCCTCGGGGCAGAGTAAAGGGAAATTCCGTTTGCAGCATTGTCGTTCTTCCCTCGCGCCGCCGCAGGCTTGTCATGCAGCAGCTTCGAAACTCGCCGAGCCGTTTCGGAGGCGCATCGCTCGCGCAAAGCCTCCGGAAATCCCAGGCGCTTAGGCCTTCTTCAGCTCTTCCAGGGTGATTTCCAGGGACTCGACCGCGACCGCGGCCGTCTCGGCGCTCAGCGCCGGTCCGGTCCACTTGCTGGGCCAGGCCTCCGAGAAGTTCCAACGGATCTTCTCGGCTCCCGTCTCATCGCGCAGCACGATCGAACCGTTCTTCCGCTGCGTCTTGCCGTCGATCACGGTCTGACGCCACTGCCACAACTCGTCGGAATCGGTGATGCCGCGCTTCAGCGTGATCGGCGAATAGGTGTTCAAGCCGGCGAGCTTGCGCGCGTGGTTGGGATCGGTTCCCTCCCGGTAGTCGACCGACGCCGTGGTCGTATCCAGGCCGCCAACTTCCTGAAAGCCCGCCTGCGTGATTCCGTCTATTTCCACCAGGAAATTGAACCCCCGATAGGGGTCGACCCGAGTTCCCGTCGCCATCAGTCTCCTCCTTCATTGAAATGCACTTGACCTTCACTCATCCGGCGCTCCGCCGGCGCTGCGCACGATCCGGACCACGATGAATTCCGAGGGCGAAAGCGGCGCCAGACCGATCTCGATCACCACTTGGCCAAGTTCCCGCAAATCCGGAGGATTGTTCTCGGCGTCGCACTTCACGTAGAACGCCTCCGCCGCGGTCGTCCCCTGCAACGCGCCGTCCTGCTGCAGCTTGCTCAGGAAAACGGTCAGCCCCCGCTGGATACGAATCCAGAGTCGGGAATCGTTCGGTTCGAACGTCGCCCATCCCATGTTGAGATCGATCCAGCGCCGCACGGTCAGAAAGAGCCGCCGCACGTTGACATAGAGCCAGTCAATGTCGGGAGGCACGGAGCCGACGGTTCGGGCGCCCCAGACGCGGATCCCCCGGCCGGGAAAGGCGCGCAGGCAATTCACGCGTTTCGGGTTCAACTGGTCCTGAATGGCGGCGTCGATCTGGGTCTCCAGATCCAGGACGCCGACAATCTGCTCGTTGGCGGGCGCCTTGAAGACGCCGGTCCTCGCATCGCAGCGTCGGTAAATGCCCGCCACGTGACCGCATGGCGGGACCGGATTCGCCGCGCCCGAGGTAATCAGCCAGGGATAATAGAGCGCGCCGTTCAACGGCTCCTCGTGGCCGATCACCAATTGCTCGCATTGCTTGATCACGTCGTCGACGCTAGCGCCGGGCGTCGAATCCAAAATCGCGAACCGGTCGCCCTGCTGCGCGCAGTGGGTCAGCATCTCCCCCTGCACGCGAGCGATCGCCGGTTTGTCCGGGTTTTTGTCGCTGGCCATGAGCGCCGCGGCGTCCGGAACGGCCAGCAGATCCACGTCGTCCAAGGGCGCCAGCGCCGCCATCGCATCGACGAGGCCCTGGGCGGTGCGCGTCGCGGAATCCGCGGCGGCGACATAGCAGCGCGCGCCGCCGTTATCGAAGAACCCGGCGACCGCATCCGCGAGAAAGCTCCTGTCCACGCTTGCGAACGATGCGGCGAAGTCTTCCTTGCGGCTCAAGGCGATCGGCCGATTGAACGAAAAATCTCCGCCGCCAGGCGGCCCGGCGAAGCCCACGAACCCGGGCACGCCGGTTTGCAAAGCGGGAGGAGGCTTGAGGAGCACCTCCTGCCGATAGACGCCGGGGCTGAGATAGGTCTGCGCCATTGCGGTCGGCTAACCGGCTGGCGCGGTGAACTGGCTGATGCGGAAGATGACGAATTCGGCCGGGCGAACGATCGCAACGCCGACCTCGGTGACGACCTGACCGAGATCGCGCAATTCCGGCGGGTTGGTTTCGGCGTCGCATTTGACGTAGAAGGCCTGCTGCGCCGTGGTGCCGAAGAGCGCGCCCGACCGCCACACCGTGGTGAGGAAGGCCGTGATGTTGCGCGTGATCTTCTGCCAAAGACCGGGTTCGTTGGGCTCGAACACCACCCATTGCGTGCCCTGGTCGATCGACTTTCGCAAAAAAAGCAGGGTGCGCCTGACATTGATGTATTTCAGGTCGGCGTTCGCGTCTCCGCCGAGGGTGCGCGCGCCCCATACCGTCAGATTGCCGTTGAGATTACGGACGCAATTGACGCCTTGGGGATTGAGGCCGTCCTGTTGCGCCTTGCTGATCGCGTATTTGAGATCGAGCGCCCCCAGCACGGGTTCGTTTGCGGGCGCCTTGTGCACGCCCCGGTCGTTGTCGACCCGCGCATAGATGCCCGCGATGTGGCCGCTCGGCGGCGTATAGACCGGTCCATCCGACACCGGGTCGAAGACTTGTATCCAGGGGAAGTAGTATGCAGCAAAGTCGGTGAAGGGCGGCAGGACGCTGCCGGCGCTCTTGGAATCGAGCAGGGTGAGATCGAGGGCGGCAGGGTTTCCGCTCTCCACGGTCTGCGGGCTGTCGAAGATCGCGAAGCGGTCCTGAGTCCGGACCTGGCAATGGGCGATCAGCTGGGTGCGGGTATTCTTGCCGACCGCATCGTTTTGCGCGAGACCCGGCGCCGCCACCATGGCGATTTCGTCGATCGCTTCGAAGTTGACCAGGAACTTCGGTATGTCGTCTTCCTTCGCCACCCGCATGACGTAGCAGCGGCTGCCGCCGTTATTGAAGAAGCCGTAGACCGCCTGCGCCAGGAACGCTTGGGTCTGATCGCCGCTGAAGTCGCCAAAGAATTTCTTGAAATCGCTGAACGTGGTGCAGAGCTTCGGCGCGCCGGCGGGAACCGGCGAAAAGGTGGGGAGGACGTCGGCGGTGATCTTGCTGCCGTTGGTCGGCGCGGTCGAGAAGGTCGCGGTCGAAACCTTGTTGACGGCGTCGTTTGCGAGGGTTGCGGCGGTCGTCGCGCCGTCGACCTTCATGGCGGAGTGGGCCGTATTGATCGGGTAGACGGGGAAGTTGAAGACCGTCTTTGATCCGTCGCCCAAGCCGACATAGGCGCCCGTCAGCTTGGCGAGCGGCTGGTCGATCGTGTCGGCGACGACCCCGATGAAACCCGCCGTGCTCGTGCTGACGCCCGCGATGGGCTTGATCGCGGAAGGCGTTTCCTCGACGTAGACGCCCGGCGATAGATATTGTGCCATGCTTTCCTCCCTGTGCGTTTCCGCTCGCTATAGCTGCACGTCGTAGTTGGCGCCTTGGGCCGCGGGGACCGTGATGTTGGCCTGCCTGGTCGTCGAATCCGCCTGCACGTTCAGCGTGTATGCGCCTGCCGCCATCGCGCCGAGGACATAGTCGCCGTCGCCGTCGGTTCGCGCAGCAAGCCCGGCGCCGACGAGCGCCACTGTCGCGCCGGCGACGGGGCTTCCGCCGCGGGTCACCTTGCCGCCGATCCGATAGGATTCCGTCCGGGTCGCGGGCACGAGCGACAGCGCATCGGGCGCGGTGCGCTCGCCTAAGCGCATGATCGCCGTCTTGCTGATCGGCGCCGTGACCGGCGCGAATATCTCCATGCTGATGGTGGCGGTCAGGGCGATGGACGCGCGCATCTTGTTGCCGATCGCCGTCCAGAACTCGGCCGGGTTCTTCAGTTCCTCCGGACGCGCCGCCATCATCGGCAGCGGCGGCTCCTGGCCCACGAGCTTGCCCTTGAGAAATGTCGCCGGAATGGTCGGATAGGTGGCGAAGGCCTGCAACACCTGCGCAAGCAGTCGCTGCTCCTGCAGCATGAGATCGGTTCCGCCGACCGGCCAGGCGGTGATGAGATAGGTGCAGGCCACCCGCTTCGGAGCGGGCTGGATCACGGCCTGCCCGTTCAGCCGCTGGATCTTCGGCTCGTTGCTGCGCAGCTCGATGTTTTCCCGGACGTCGAACAAGAACAGGTTGATGGTCGTCTGCGCCGGCTTGAATCCGTCGTCCGGCCGGTCGAACGCGATCTGCGCCTGATGCAGCTCCGGGAACGGAGCCGCCAGGGCCGGGTCGCTCAGAACCGCTTGCAACGTCGTGCTCAAGTCGCGGATCAACCTTAAGGCCCCCATTCGGCAAGACAGCTATGGCAGGAGCGTCGTGACGCGATTATAACGCTCACGCCTATTCAGTTTCCTAGAAACCACCTCTTTTTGCGCTATGAGCCTATATATTGTCCCTACTTCTTGTCAACCCATCGTCATACGCTAACCATCAAATATGTCAGCCCAGTTCGTCTTTATGAAGCTCTGCACATTAGCTGGGAGGGCAGAAAAAACCGTTTTTGTATTTACCTTTCCCTTGACGCCCTTTACTTTCTTCTTCGACTTTCCCCGCTCCTGCTGTGTGGGCTGCTGGTCCTCAATATCCATTCCGGAGCCTGAAAAAAAATATTGTATCTTAGGAATACCCTCCTTCGTTACATGGCTAGTATCGGTTGTTGTATTTATGTGGTACGTATTGCCATTTTGGACCCAAGTGGGCATGTTGGTCCGGTTGTCTACGTCTATTCCATCAATTTTCTTTCTTTGGACCACGTTGGGACCAAACGAAACTTTACCGGGCTCGGCTTTGAGCTGGGCGGCGGAGGCCAGCGCTTTCGCCCCCATCGCCGCCGCTTCATATTCTAGCCCCGCGTCATCATTGACCGGCGTCCCATCGCCGATCCGCATCGTCGGCTGCACGCGGCCCTGGGCCTGCTGGACGACGTGCCAGGCCTCGTGCGGCAGGTGCTTTTCCTGCCCCGGCCCTAGATGGATCTCCGTCCCCTGCGCGTAGGCCAAAGCCTGAAGCTGCGCCGGCTTCGGCGAGTCGCGGTGTACGCGCACGTTGTCCAGGGAGACGCCGGAGAGCGTTTCAATCCCCGCCTTTAATTGATCCGGCATGCCTGTGCGGTTGTCCGCAGACTGGCTCAGCAATTGCGCCACGGCCCGGTTCCCCAAGGTCTGCTGCAAACGCAAGATATCGGCTGACCGCAGGGACTGAGGCGCGAGTGCGGCGCGTTGCAGAATGGCGCCGGGGGCGAGGGGCTGAGCGCGATCAGGCGCCCCCAAGCGCTCGCGCTGGGTTTTGCTTGGGATCCCCTCGCTGCGCTCCAGCAGCATCCGTGCATGTTTGGGCATTGTCACAAATCCCCCTGGGAGCCGGTCGGCCTCTGCGCCAAGAGCCAGCATTTTCACCTTTGCTTCGAAAGGAGCGTCCAGCCGCCTGTCCGGGGCAGTGGATCGCCGTCGGTGGTCTGAAGCTGGTGGCTCCAAAACACGATCACATCCCTTTCTTTGAGCTCGTGGGATAGGCTGGGGAAGCGCCGGTCAAGATCGATCTGGCCGGTCAACGTCTCGTTGGGTTTGATGGTCAGTGCGCCCGCAATCGGATCGTCCACGGGCGTGCTTCGGTCGAGCACCGTGCCAACGGCGTCGGCCTCCACCGCGACGACGAGTGCGCTGTACGCGCTCGACCACGGCAGCGAGTGCCGGAAGACCGTGATCGGCCCGGGCGATTGGTTGGTCAGGCGCATCTCCAGCTTGCGCGCCGGCGTCCCCGTCGCCTCGACCGTCACCTTCATTTCGCGCTTCATCGTCTTGCTCTCCGATGTACGGGGCTGCACTGCCAGCGCGAACCCGATCCCCGCGAGCGCGGCGACGACAACGACCGCCCGCCGCCCCACCCGCTCATTTGAACGAGTCACGATACTTTCTCATCTGTTTGAGACGGGCTTTGATGTGGGGCTTGCATGCCTTCGATGGGGACTTCTTGGCCTTGAGACAATCGATCTCCACCTGAGAGGCCTTGATCTCCGACGGCTTCTGCTCGCCGGAACCAAAGTTCAACTGGCTGCCGTCCGCGACCCCCTGGCATACTTTAGGGTTGGCCTTGAGTGCGTCCGCCTTGTGGCTATTCTCGTGCGGAGTGATGCAATCGCCGACGCACGCAAAGGAAGTCGGGTCGTTGGCGTTGCTGAGCTGCACTCGGACACCGCCAGAGCCGTCGCACACAATGGTGTTTAGACTGGCGTCGGCGGGACCGTCGGCCGACCACCGCTGGAGCACGCCGGCCGCGCCCACGCGAGGTTGGACGGCCATCGCATCGGCGACCGGAGTCGCCAATTCCGCGCCCGCGGGGACCGCCCCGCGGGCCTGCGCCCGCTGCACGATTCCCGATGTACGAATCACCGGCGAAAGCGGCTCCTCCTCCGCCTCGGCCAGTTCCTCCGCCGACGAATGCACGGGGGGCATTTCTCTATGGACGAGATCGCCCTCTTCGCCTTCGACCCCCGGGCACCGCACGGCGTCGGCTCGGGGTTCGTCGTTCTCTTCCCCGGCGCATTGCCCACACTTGCGCTGAACGCGTGCCCCCGTCGCCTCTTCAATGAAGAGCCCGCCCACGGTTGGCGCCGGCATTCGCATCACACGTTCCGCCAGCCGCTCGGCCTCTCTCTCGCTTGCGTCTCCGGGGCGGCTGATTCCCGTGACGCGACCAGGGCTGGCGCCAGCCTGCTGCACCGTGTGCGTCAGCTCGTGCGCCAGCAGATGGCGTCCCTCTTGAGTGGCGGGATTGTACTGCCCCGCTGCGAAAACAACGTCCTGGCCCACCGTATAAGCCAGGGCGCTTACGGCCTGCGCAGACTCGGAAGCCTTCGTGCCGGTGTGAATCCGGACGTCCCCAAAGTCGCGGCCAAACCGCGGCTGCATGAATGCGCGGGTTGAAACATCGAGCGGCTGTCCAGGCGAGTTCAAGACTTCATCGACGACAGACCGCACTGAGGAGGATTGAAGCTGCTTCGAGCTACAAGCGGAGCACATTCCGCCGCAGCCGCAATCGCGTTGAAGCAAAGTCGCCTCGAGCATCCGCTGCACGAATCGGTTGCCGTGCGAACGCTGCAGGCTCATCAACATGGCGGCGTGTCCAGTGGGGCCCGCTTTCGTCTGGATGGCCACACTGGATCGCGCCTGCGCTGCTTGCGCCTTTGAGTCGTGCCGCTGACTGGCCTTCGCTAGCATCTCAATCCTCCCCGGAATTCGATCAGCTTCTGGTTTCTTCCCACGTTCGTCCCAGCTTCTGGTGCTCGCGCCGAGCGGCCCGCCACAGGTGCCGCATCTCGATGATCTGCCCGTCGCACGCCGCGTAGAATGCCGCGGCCAGCGCAATGTTCTTGATGCTGCCGCCGGCAAGCTTGATCTCCCGCGCCAGGAAATCGAAGTCCACCCCTTCCGCCAGCGGCGCTTCGTGCGGGAACACGACCTGCCAAATTCGGCGGCGGTACTCCTGGTCCGGAAAAGGAAAGTCCGTGATGAAATGCATGCGCCGCACGAACGCTTCATCGATGTGCCGGCTGAGATTGGTCGCGAGGATCGCGACCCCTTCGTATTCTTCCATCTTTTGCAGGAGGTAGCCAACCTCGATGTTCGCGTAACGGTCGTGCGCGTCCTTCACTTCCGACCGTTTGCCGAACAGGGCGTCCGCCTCGTCGAAGAACAGGATGGCGTGCGCGGTCTCGGCTTCCTCAAAAATATGATGAAGGTTCTTTTCGGTCTCGCCGATGTATTTGCTGACCACCTGCGACAAGTCGATCCGGTAGAGATCGCGTTGCAATTCGCCGGCGATCACTTCGGCCGCCATGGTCTTGCCCGTTCCCGGAGGGCCTGAGAAGAGCGCATTCAATCCTTTGCCGAGCGTGAGCTTGCGGTCAAAGCCCCACTCGCCATAGACGCGGTGCCGACGCCGCGCCTGCTCGCAGAGCTCCCTGAGCTGCGCCAGCGTGTCGTGCGGCAGCACGATGTCGCTCCACGCATGCTTCGGCTCGATCTTGCGAGCAAACGCGGCCAGCCGGGGGCTCGATTGCGCGCGGCAAGCGGCCGAGAGGTCGGCCGCGGTGATCAATGAGCTTTCGGGAGAACGCCAGCGAGCCAGAGTCTCCGCCGCCTCAAGGGCGTCGGCAATCTGGCCCACTCCGAATCGGAACGCGCCGGCCAGGACGGCGCTGTCGACATCGTCCGCCAGGCGCTCGTTCGCAGCCAGGCTCTCATCCCAAAAGCGCTTGCAGAGGCCGAGCTCCGGCGCGGGCGCGAAAATCGACAAAAACCGGCATTCCCGCGCGAGGCGTTGCGGCTGCCAGCGCCGACTTCCCGTCATGAAGGTCAGCGGCAGGAAAGTCTTTGCCGATTCGAGCGCCGAACTCAGTTCTGCGAGGCGCCCTTCCGGCTCTTCGATCAGACAATCGGCGTTCTCGAGGCAAAGCGCCGAGGATTGGAGCCCCGCCTCCCGCGTGAGAAGCCGCACGGCCTCGTCGAACGGCAATTGGCCGGCTTTCATCTGTGCAACATCAACGACGATGAGCGCGAGCCCAAAATCGTTGCAAACCGCCTCGATGATCAATCGCCTGTCGGCGTTTGCGGGCCCGTGCAGATAGAGCGCGACATTGCGGCCCACGGATCGGCGACCTCGCTGTTCCGGGAACGAGGCTTTCAGGAACGCCTTCGTCTGCCGATAGAGCTCGTATGCGGCAATCATCCCCGGAGGGCCCTCGCGAGGCGAAACGAGCCGGGCGAACGGCTCGAGCCGCGCGTCCATTTGATTCTGGCCGAGGAGAGCGTTTGCGATCCGATCGTCCAGTTTGAGCGAACGGGAAATCAGCGGCGTGGGCTCATCGGCGCCGTCGCTCATCTGCAGGATCTTGAACTTGAAGAGAGCCGCGTTGGGATGGAACGCAGCGCGCGCCGCGAGCCTTTCCGACCGGCGCGGACACAAGAGGTTCATGATGAGGTCGACGCCCGGCTTCCGCCGCGTGGCGTCATCCTGAAGGTAGGCGTAGACCTTCTCGTATTTCCGGTCGACCTCCGAGGCCAGGCAAACGACCACGCATTGTTCTTCGAACCGGGTTAGGCCGAACAGTTCAGCGAGTCGCGGCAGGGACAGATCCGCTCCCGCCCGGACGCTCGCGGCGCGCCTCGCCTCAATTTCATTTTCGAGGTTGGCCAGCGCCTGTTCCAGCTTCTCTTGCTCGGCCGTTCCGGCGGCGGGTCCTTTGCTCAGGCCGTGGGGAAAGGGCAGCAGTTCGGCGATCTCTGCATCGGTGACGACGAGCCCTTTGAACGGAGACAACGGGTCGGAAGCTTGTGCGAGCGGCTGCTTCGCCACTTGCAGGCGGAGACGCAGATCGAGGCGCTGCAGCTCGTCTGAGAGATGCTGCGAGCTACCCGAATAAGCGGGAAATTCCGCCTTCTGCCTGGCCGCCGTCGGCATCGATCGTCCTCCCCGTCCGACGAGATTCCTTTTCGGCCCAGTTGTCGCCTGAGCGCTGTTATCCTTGCCTGTCGCGATGCTGAGGCCAACCGCCTGCCGACGCCCAAAAGGAGCAGGCGACGCCCGGAGGAAATCAACTTTCACCCCCGCATAAAGCTAACGTCCGATCGTTGATCGTGTCAACGGTTACGTTCGTGTTACTGATGGCGGACGTGGGAGGCGCCACGTTACACAGCGTCTTGTACAGGCGGCGTCTGTCGAGGAGGACTTAAGTTCCCGCGTTGCGGTAGAGCGCCCTAGCGAGAGCGGCGTTAGCCCGTTGGCGACGTCGCCAACGGGCTAACGCTTGCGTAAGAAATGTGTGAAAGCGTTCTCCAGTTCGAATGAATCGAACGCAACCCGTGCCGCGAGACGATGCGCCCATTGGTCGGGGCGTCGCGCAGCCATGACGGCCGCTCCAGCGCAAGAAGCGAAAGAAGCGTCTCGATGGCGACGTGGGCCCCGCGCGCTCCAGGCGGTTGCAAGCCCGGCGGCGATCCTCGACGGACCCGGGACGCCGGTTTCGGCTCATGATCTTTCGCGCGCGGGCGAAACCATCGCGCTTGACGGCTGCCGCGCTGGCCGCGCTCCGCGGGCTTTTCTCCCGCGCGCCTGACCGCGAGTTGGGAGCGCGAGGCGAAATCGCCCGCTCGCTCGCTTGGTGCAAAACCAATCCGCATGCGCTGTGGCGCTCCGCCGCGCACGGCGCGCACGCCTGGGCGCGGGGGCGGGAGACGCCCCTGCAATTGGCCTCCGGCGTTCATCCCCGCGCGACGTCGCTCATGGAACTGCGAATGCAGGAGAGCCGCGCGAGCGACGAGCGAAATGCGCTGGCCAGGCTCCGGTCGGCGTTGACGGACGGGCTGCGCCTGCTGCGGCAATCGGTCGTCGGCTTCGGCGCCGCGCTGATCCTGAGCTTCTGGATCGCCGCTTTCACCCTGGTTTACCAGGACCGCGCGGCTTTGCGCTCCCAGATGCAGCGCGACGCCGGAAATCTCGCCCTCGTCTTCGAACAGAACGTCGCCCATACCGTCAGCGACATCGACCGCGGGCTCCTGTTCCTGCGCTGGGCGCGCCGGCATGCGCCGCCGAACGTCGGCTGGTCGGACATTGTCGCCCAGGATTTCGTTTCGAACCGCGAAACCGCACAGACCTCGGTGATCGACGCCAACGGCTACATGGTGACGAGCTCGGCCATGCTGCGGCCCCAGATCCCGATTTATCTCGGCGATCGCGAACACTACCTGGCGCAGCGCGACTCGGACGACGACCGCCTCTTCATCAGCAAGGCCGTGATCGGCCGCGCTTCGGGCAAATGGTCGGTTCAGTTCTCCCGCAAGCTCATCGACGCCACCGGCGGATTTGGCGGCGCGGTCGTCATCTCGCTCGACGCCGCGCGTCTTGCGCGCAGCTACGGCGAACTGAACCTGGGACCGGGCGGCGGGCTTGGCCTTGTCGGCGACGATGGAATCCTGCGCGCCGGCTCCGGGGTGTTCGCCGATTTCATCGGCAAGGATTTCAAAAGCGGCCCGCCGGCCTCCGACGCGGATGCGCCGCCCGTCGAAGCCGATCCAAACTCGGCGCCGCTCGTCACGGTGGAACGGCGCGTTGAAGGCGCGCCGCTCAAGGTCATCGTGGCGGTTCCCAACGAGGAGAACAACGCGCGCTGGAGAGGGCGCCGATACGGCTATTACGCGGGCGCGCTCGCCGCCTCGATCATCGCCGTCTTCGCGACGATCGCGGTTGCGCTCAGGCGCCACAGGTCGGAGGCGCGCATTCTCTATCTCGCCCGCTACAATTCGCTGACCAACCTCGCGAACCGCCGGCAACTGGCGGAACATCTCGACGCGCTGTTCGCGCGGCCGGCGAACGAGCGCACCTACGCGTTGCACATCATCGATCTCGACCGGTTCAAGTTCATCAACGACACCTACGGTCATCCGTTCGGCGACGTGCTCCTGAAGCGGGTCGCCGATCGCCTACTCGCGCTCGCGCGCCCCGCCGATCTCGTCGTCCGCCTCGGCGGTGACGAATTCGCGATCGTTCAATCCTTGCGCTTCGCACGGCTCGAGGCAGAGGCGCTCGCCCAGAAGATCTGCCGCGAGCTGGCGGCGCCGTTCGAGATCGGCGAGGCGAAAGTCGTCATCGGCGCGACCGTCGGCGTCGGTTCGGCCGTGGAGGACGCTGACTCCGCAAGCGAACTCTTGAAGGCGGCCGATCTGGCCCTCTACGCCGCGAAGGCGGACGACAAGGGCGGCTTCCGCTTCTACGACCCCGGCATGACGGCGGCGGTCCATGCGCGCTCTGACATCGAGAACGGCTTACGGTCGGCGATCGACAACGAAGAGCTGTGCCTCTTCTATCAGCCGATCGTCTCCTTGAAGGAGCACAAGACCATTGGCTACGAGGCGCTCATCCGTTGGAATCGGCCCGAACACGGCATGGTTTCGCCGGTCGATTTCATTCCTGTCGCCGAGGACGCCGGGCTGATCGTGAAAATCGGCGAGTGGGTCCTGCATCGCGCCTGCGCCGACATCGCCGCTCTCAGGGCGCCGATGCGCGTCGCCGTCAACTGTTCGCCGCTCCAGTTCGAGCTGTCGGACGTGGCGGCCAGCGTCCAATCGGCGCTCTCCCTCTCCGGGCTGCCGCCGGACCGGCTCGAGATCGAGATCACCGAATCGGCACTGATGAAGAACAATCAGCGCGTCGTCGACCAGTTGCGGCGAGTGCGCGGGGCCGGCGTGCGGGTGTCCCTGGACGACTTCGGCACCGGCTTCTCGAGCCTGAGCTATCTCGAGCGCTTCCCGATCACGACCATCAAGATCGACCGGTCGTTCGTGCAGAAGCTCGGCCAGCGCGACGGCGCCCGCGCGACGATCCGCGCCATCATCGAACTCGCTTCGAGCTACCGAATGACCCCGCTCGCCGAGGGCGTCGAGACCGAGGGCCAGATGCAGGCCCTGATCGATCTCGGCTGCGAGCACGCGCAAGGGTATCTGTTCGGCAAGCCAAAGCCAATCTGCGAGATCTGGCAGGGCCAAGCCTTCCCGCCGATCGCCGCGTCCAAGCGCGGCGCGGCGGCGTAAGGGGGCGAACAGACGGGCGCCCATCGCGATCGCTGATAGGGCTCAACAAACTGGCGCTTATCGCGTTTCTGTTGGCAGGTTGGTCAAAGTCTAACACTGGTAGCCGAACGGGAATGTGGTCGGGACAGGGCGGATCGCGGGCGATATCCGAACGACCAGCGACGTCCGGAATTGGACGCTGAGCGGCCATTCGGATCACAACCGGGACCGCGACCCCGCTGCGCTTATCGCGATATCGGCCGCTATCGGCCGGGGGACGCAGGCGCCGATTTCTGCTAGAACGCCTTGGCGGCGACGCTCCCGTGATCCGCGACGAGGAAAAGATGGCGCGCTTGCTTTCGGTTAATGTTGGGCTCCCGCGCGACATCCCGTGGCAGGGCAAAACCGTCCATACCGGAATCTGGAAAACGCCGGTGCAAGGCCGTCGAATGGCGCGGCGGCTCAACATCGACGGGGATGGTCAAGGCGATCTGCAAGGGCATGGCGGCGAGCATCGCGCGGTCTTTGTTTATCAGATCGATTCGTACCGTTATTGGCAAGCTCAGCTTGGCCGCAACGACTTCACTTATGGCCAGTTCGGAGAGAATTTCACGATCGACGGCTTGCCCGACACAGAGGTGTGCATCGGCGACCGGTACCGGATCGGAAGTGCGCTATTCGAAGTGACGCAGCCGCGCGTCACCTGCTACCGGGTCGGCATCCGGATGAACGAGCCGCAAATGGCGGCGCTCCTCGTCTCACATCACAGACCTGGTTTTTATTTTCGCGTCCGCGAGGAGGGCGAGGTCGAAGCCGGGGACGAGATCGTGAAGGTCCTGGCCGGCCCCGAGCGTTTAACCGTCGCCGAGACTGATGCGCTGCTGTATTTGCCCGGGCACGACAAGAGCGGGCTGGAACGGGCGCTGCGCATCCCGGCGTTGAGCGCCGGCTGGCGCTCCTCGTTCGAAACATTGCTCGAACACGAACGCAAGGGCGGTCCTACAACCGGCAATCCCGGATTGGCGCCCGCGGCTGGGCCGGCGCCGGCATGGGCCGCGTTCCGGCCGCTGCGGGTCGCGGACAAGCGGCGCGAGAGCGGCAACGTGACCTCGCTGGTGCTCGAACCGAGCGATAGCCGTCCGCTCGCTGCGGCAATGCCCGGCCAGTTTATCGTGCTGCGACTGAAGCCCGCGCCCGAGGCGCCAGCATTGCTGCGCAGCTACTCGCTGTCCGGCGAACCCAGCAAGGAGCGTTGGCGCATTAGCATCAAGCGGGAGCCGAACGGCGCGGTCGGGGCGTACGTTGCGGCTCGGCTCCAGGTCGGCGATGTCATCGACACCAGCGCGCCACGCGGCAGCTTTACGCTAAGGCAGGGCGACGGCCCTGTGATCCTGTTGAGCGCCGGCATCGGCGCCACTCCGGTGCTCGCCATGCTGCATGCATTGGTCGCCGGCGGCTCGCGGAGAGAAATCTGGTGGGTTCATGGTGTCCGCAACAGCGGCGAGCATGCGTTTGCCGCGGAAGTGCAGGCGCTGCTCAAATTGTTGCCCGGAGGCCACAGCCACATCCGTTACAGCGCACCCGGGCCCGCAGACCGGCCGGCGGTCGATTTCGATGCCGCCGGGCGCTTGGGCGTGCACGTCCTGCAGGAGCTGGGCGTGCCTCGCGAGGCGGATTTCTATCTGTGCGGACCGGCCGCGTTTATGAGCAGCCTGACCGCCGATCTGGCCAGCTGGGGTGTCTCAACCGGGCGGCTGCACAGCGAGAATTTCGGCTCTGGTCCGGCGCTGACCCCGGGCGTAGCCGCCGTTCTGCCGCGGCCGCCGCATCTGCCCGATCGGCCGGCCGGCGCGGGGCCGATGGTGTCTTTCGCGAGAAGCAATTTGGCCCTGCGCTGGGATTCGGCGTTTCAGAGCCTGCTCGAACTGGCCGAGGCATGCGATGTGCCGGTGCGGTGGTCGTGTCGCACCGGCGTCTGCCACAATTGCGAGACCGGGCTCATCGCCGGCACGGTCGATTATCTCCCCGACCCGGTCGAGCCGCCGGGGGACGGCAATCTACTGATTTGCTGCAGCCGGCCGCGCGACGACATTGTACTCGATCTCTAAAGCGGCGCCGAGGTTGACCTACTGAAGGTCGGGGTGCGTCTATCCGAATGTCTGGTTTCCGAGCGGACCCGACGATATGCGGGCGTGGCCAGGATGGCGAAGGGTCGACTTGTCCCTTTCGCCAAACCGTCCGGGCAACGACCGCTCTTTGCGCGCCTTGCAGAAATCCCCGGCAAGACCGGGGAGGGCAGGTAAGGGTCGAAGGCGGTCGGTCGGCGACCTCTCAGGGCCGGGTTTTACCTGGTGAATCCCCGGATCAAGTCCAGGATCAAGTCCGGGGACGGCCATGACGAAAAACCGAAAGGAACGCTATACCGACAGTGAGCGCCAAAAGCGCGAACAAACTCTTTCTGAAAAGCAAAACCCATGGTACCTTGCCTCTCATGACGAACTCGACGATCGCGGCCGCGGCGCAAGCGACCAGAGCAACCGCGGACCGGAGGCAGGAAGCCGCGAGGGGGGTCTCGAAGACGCCGTCTTCGACGGGCGGTGGCGGCGCCGATCCAGGGGGTATCCAGTCGGCCAACTCGCTCGTAACCCACTGAAAAGTCCGGATTCGCCAAAGGAAATGCAAGGAAATGCAAGGAAATACAAGGTTAATTCCTTGCATTTTCCTTGCATTTGGTTTGGTCTGGCTTGGATTCAGCTTGGTTTGGCTTGGTTTTCCTTGGAGCACAACCGACAAATATGACATGTGGTAAACGGGAGGCGGCGCTAGCGCCGCAAGCTCTTAGTGGCTGGAAACGCGACTGAGGCCGCCCCTCGCCTTCATCGGCTTGAGGCGCCGGCGCCCAAGCGGCCGGCGATCCGCGCCGTTCGAAGGAGGCCCGCCGCCCTGCCGCCCGCGCGCGCCTCGCGGGCAAGGAGGGCGAGCCCCGCGCCGATGACGACGCCCGAGCCTGCGATGAGCGAGACGCTCGGCCGGTCGCCCCAGACGAAGAAGCCGATCAGCAAAGCCCAGACGATGAGGAGATAGTAGAAGGGCGTGACCGCAGCCGTCGGCGCGAGCCTCAGCGATCTCGTCCACAGGAACTGGGCGACGGCGTTGGCGACCCCGCTCGCGACGAGGAGCGCAGCGTCGCGCGGGCTTGGCCAGATAAAGCCGAATACGACGAGCCCGACGTGGCAGACGGCCACGACCGCCATCTGCCACATGAGGAGCGTCGTCGTCGATTCCGTCTTCGTCATGCCGCGAACGGCGACCGTCACGCTGCCGTACATGACCGCGTTCATGAGGGCGAACAGGGCCCCGATCTGAAGCGAATCGACGCCGGGCCGCGTGACCGCGAGAACGCCCAAGAATCCGACGCCGAGCGTCATGAGGCGCGGAGCGTCGGCGCGCTCCCTCAACCAGACGATCGAGATCAGCGCGGCAAACAGCGGCGCCGAGAAGCTGATAGCGATGGCGCCGGCAAGCGGCATGAACCAGAGCGCGATGACGGTGAACGTCTGCGACACGGCCTGCGACAGCCCCCGCGCGACATGCGCGCCCGGACGCCTGGTCGCAAAGACGCCGAGACCCGCGGACGGCAGCACCGCCGCCGCGCAGACGGCAAGCGAGGTCAAAGACCGCGCCGCCATCACTTCGCCGAGCGGGTAGCGGGCGACCTCGACCTTCATGATCGCGCTCGAGATCGCGAACATGAGCGTCGCGCCAGTCATGCAGGCGATGCCGAGCGGCACATGCTCGCTCGCCTGGACGGACGTCGAGCCGCTAGCTGACCCAGGAGCGCCCATCGACCACTCCGCTGACGAGGTTGGCTTCGCTGAGCCGGGCTGGCAGATCGATTACCGGCGCCGCCGGCGCGGGCCTGAGCAGCGAGGGCAGCCCGTCGATGAACGCCGCGTGCGCTCGCGCCGCAGCTTCCGCCTCGGCGAGCGACACGCGCTCGAACGCGATCCGCGAGCCCGCGCCGAGCCGGCCCAGCGCTGGCAGATCGGCGGAGACGACGGCGCCGATCTTCGGATATCCGCCGGTCGTCTGATGCTCGGCGAGCAGAACGATCGGCAGGCCGTCGCCGGGCGCCTGGATCGAGCCGCGCACGACGCCGTCGGAGGTCACGTTATAGCCGCGGCTGTGCTTCAGCGGCACGCCCTCGAGCCGCATCCCCATGCGGTTCCAGCCCGGCCCCACGACATATTGGCGGCCGAAGAAGCCCGCGCGCTCCTCGTCGCTGAAATAGTCGCTCTGCGGCCCCTCGAGCACGCGGAGGCTGAGCGGCGGCGCGAACTCGCGGGTTTCGAGCCGGAGCTCGATGCGCTCGCTCGCCGTGTTCCGCGCCAAGGGGATGACGTCGCCTGTCTGCAGGGCGCGGCCGTTCCAGCCGCCAAACCCGCCGCGCAGGTAGGTCGACAGGCTGCCCATCACGGGCTCGATGGCGAAGCCCCCTTCGACCGCCATATAGGCCGTCGCCGAGCCCAGGAGGCGGCCGACGCGCAGCGTGTCGCCGCGCCGCAGGACGACGCTTTCGCCCGAGCGGATGTCGAAGCGCTGCGCTGGCGCGAGCCCGGTCAGGCCAAGCTCCAGGCGCGCGCCCATGAAGGCCAGGCGGGCGCTCTCGGCCTCGATCGTCAGCGTCGGGCCGCGCCCGACCATCTCGAGCCCGGCCGCATCGGGCGGATTGCCGACGATGAGGTTCGCGGCGCGCAGGCACAATGGATCGAGCGCCCCGCCGACGGGGATGCCGAGCCGCTGGTAGCCGACGCGGCCGAAGTCCTGCACGGTGGTCAGGAGCCCGGGCGCGAACACGCGCAGGGCGGCGCTCATAGAGAGCGCTCCACTCCGGCCGCTGCGACCGGCGCAAGCGCGAGTTCGCCTCGCGCGGCCTGCTCGGCCAGCGCCGAGAAATCGTCGAGGTCGACCGGGTCGAAGGCGACGCTGTCGCCCGGCGCCAGGAGGGCCGCCTCGCGCCGGCCGGGATCCCAGAGCGTCACGGGCGTGCGCCCGATGACATGGAGGCCGCAGGGCGTCTCCTTGGGGAAGACGCAGGTCATGCGCGAGGCCACTCCGACCGACCCGGCCGCGACCTTGATGCGCGGCGTTTCCCGCCGAGGGAGCGCCAATTCCGGCGGAAGATCGCCGAGATAGGGCTGGCCCGGCAGGAAGCCCAGCATATAGACGTGATGAACGATGCCGCAGTGGCGGCGGACGAAGGCCTCCGGCGAGAGTCCGGCGCGCGCGGCCGCCTCCGAAAGGTCGGGCGCGACCGCGGGATCGTAACAGACCGGCAGTCGCCACAGCCGTCCTGCGTGCGCGCTTGCCGTGCGCTCGGCAAGCAGAGTCGACACTTGCCCGGCCAGCGCACCGAACGCGACGCGCGACGCATCGAAGCTGATCATCAGCGACCGGAAGGTGGGGATCGTTTCGATCACCCCCGCGACCGGCTCTTTCTCCAGCCGATCGGCGAGCGCGAGGACCCGTTCGCTGATTCTCAAGTCGATGCTGTCGCCGAATTCGACCACCAGCGCGGCGTCGCCATTCGGAAGGATCCGAAACGGAGCGCCGACGGCGGCCGACTGCGGGATCATCGGACGGGCTCGCGCGCTCGGCGTTCCGCCGGCTCGTCCGGCTCCGCCTCCATGAACCACGGCTTGACCGCGACGCCGCGCCGGACCGAATACATGAAGAAGATCGGCATGTTGTCCGGGAAAAGCAGGCGCAGAGCGCTTCCGTTGAAGGTGACGAAGATCGCGTGCGGAAAGGCCGCCTCGACCGCCTGTTTTTCGATCATGTTGGCGTGGTAGTAGAGCCTAGCGCCCTCCTCGATCGAAGAGCCGCCGGCGTACCACTTTGCCGCCGAGGCCATCAGTCTGCGAAGGAAGTCAGGCGACGGCGGCTCGAAAGCTCGCGTGGGATCGATCCGATTCTCCGCGCGGGCGACCAGGTCGCAGAGAAAAGAAGTCCGGAAACCGCGCTCTGCGGCTTCGCGCTCGACTTCGGCGAAATAGCGCTGGGTGGAAACCGGCGGATGGCCGTTCAACTTTGCATGCGTGTCGGTGCAGATGACCGTGAGGTCCGCACCCGGTCTGTGTTGGCTTTCGACCCGCCGCGTCAGGCTGGACAGGTAGTCGAGGCACTGGCGCTCCGGCGAGGCGACCTCCGCCCGCGGACCGCGCCCCCAGTAGAGGACAAATCCGAGCGGCGCGTTTCGCTCGATTGCGGTTCCAGCCGCCAGTCTCAGTTTTTCGAGACTGTCGGGCTGTTCGCGTTTGAACGCCCAGGAATTGAACGACTGGATGAGGGCGTCGACCTCTCGGCGTTGGTCCCGCCCGCCGCCGCTCTCAAGGAGGCGCAAAATTTCGCCCGACCACGGCCCCGCAGCCGCGTCGATTTTCATCTCTCTCATAGCTGCATCCGTAAAAAAAAATTGGCAATTTTTATTATTTCATAAAAGTTAACTGGGATCAACTGCTTTATGGCAGCCCCACGGACATTAGGTGTTCGCTTAGGTTAACGGGCGCTTTCGCCGCTCGCCGCAAACCGTTCGCGGCAATCGGACAGACAAACCTCGGTCAAGGATCGAGAGCAGCGCCATCAGGGGCGGGTCCGGACTTCCCGCGTCCCTATTCGCAATGGAGAGCCGAGCCGGCCCCTCTCCGACTAATGTAGGGGTGTTCTCAACACGTCGGCGCTGATGAATAAACTCCCGCCGTCAAGAAGAGCGACCAGGACGTCGCCGGCTATCCGCGTTTGCCGTACGCTGCGCGATGAAGGGAGAGCGGCTTGGAGTTGGCTCGCGAGGGACGCGCTGACAATACTTTCGCAAAGGTGCTGCGATCGCACGCCGTCGAGCGCGGCGCCCATCCGGCGTTCCGCCGCAAGGACCTCGGCCTCTGGCAGACTTGGACCTGGGCGCAAGCCTACGACGAGACACGGGCAATCGCCAAAGGATTGCTCGACCTGGGTCTCGACAAGGGCGACATCATCGCGATCGTCGGGGCGAACCGCCCGAAACTGTACTGGTCGATCACAGCCGCCCAAATGATCGGCGCGATCCCTGTCCCGGTCTACGCCGATGCGGTCGCAGACGAGATCGCGGCGGTCATCGATCACTCCGAGGCGACAACGATCATCGCCCAGGACCAGGAGCAGGTCGACAAGATTCTCTCGGTGCGGGATCGGTTGCCCCGGCTGCGCCATCTCCTCTACGACGAACCGCGAGGGCTAATCGGCTACGCCGAGCCGGGTCTCTACGCACTCGAGGCGGTGATGGCCAAGGGGCGCCGGGCGCTTGACGAACCGTCCGTAGCCGCCGAGCTTGAACGGCGCATCGACGCCGGGAAAGGGGCCGACCCATCCGTCATCCTCTATACCTCTGGGACGACCGGTCGCTCAAAAGGCGTGGTGCTGAACGGCGAGCGTTCGATCGCCGCCGCGCGAACCACCGTCGCTTTCGACGGGCTCACCGACCGCGACGAAGTCCTCGCCTATCTACCACTGGCCTGGGTCGGCGACCATTATCTGAACTATGCGCAAGGCTACGTGGCGGGCTTCTGCATAGCCTGTCCGGAAAGCGCCGACACCGCGGCGAACGATCTGCGCGAGATTGGCCCGACCTATCATTTCGCGCCGCCGCGCGTGTTCGAGGCGCTACTTACTCGCGTGCAGATCCGCATGGAGGACGCAGGCGCCCTCAAACGCTGGCTCTTCCGGCATTTCATGTATGTCGCGAAACGCTGGGGCGAAAAGATCGCCAACGGCGAGACTGTTCCCTTCCACGCGCAGCTCGCCTACGGCCTCGGCGATCTCCTGATCTACGCTCCGCTCAAGAATGCGCTCGGCTTCTCGCGCGTCCGCGTCGCCTATACTGCGGGCGAGGCGATCGGCGCCGACCTCTTCGCCTTCTATCGCTCCATCGGCCTCAACCTCAAGCAGCTTTACGGGCAGACGGAGGCGTTTCTGTTCGTCACGGCTCAGACGGATCGCGCCGTACGCTCCGACACGGTTGGGCCCGCAGCGCCCGATGTTGATCTGCGCATCGCGCCCGATGGCGAGGTGCAGTTCAAGTCGCCCGGCATGTTCGTCGGCTATTTCCGCGAGAATGACAAAACGCGCGAGACAATGACCGACGACGGCTACGTGAAGACCGGCGATGCGGGATTCTTCGAGTTTGACGGGCAGCTCAAGATCGTCGATCGCGCCAAGGACGTCGGCCGGCTCAAGAACGGGCAGATGTTCGCGCCCAAATACATCGAGAACAAGCTCAAATTCTTTCCCGAGATTCGCGAGGCGGTGGCGATCGGCGCCGGGCGCGACTTCGTCGCGGCGATGATCAACATAGAACTCGCCTCGGTCGGCAACTGGGCGGAGCGCAACAACGTCTCCTACGCCTCTTACCAGGAGCTCGCAGCCAACCGCTCGGTTTACGCGATGATCGAGCAGCGCGTCGACGAGGTCAATCATGCTCTGAGTCTCGAGCCGAAAATGGCTGGCGCACAGATACGCCGCTTCCTCATCCTGCCCAAAGAGCTCGACGCCGACGACGGCGAGTTGACCCGCACGCAGAAGGTGCGGCGCCGCCTCATTGCCGAGCGGTACGCTTCGCTCGTCGACGGGCTTTACAGCGGCGCGAAGGAAGCCGCGATCGCCGCCGAAATCACCTACGAGGACGGCCGCAAGGGCAAGCTTGCCGGGACCTCGCGCATCGTCGACATGCCTCCCTTTCCTCGGCCCGAAAAGGCCCGCGCAGCATGAGCGGCGCCCCAAGCGAGGCTCTGCTTTCGGTCGGCAATGTCACCTTGTCCTTCGGCGGCGTGCGCGCGATTTCCGATGTGTCGTTCGACATCCGCAAAGGCGAGATCCGCGCGATCATCGGACCGAACGGCGCAGGCAAGACGTCGATGCTCAATGTCGTCAACGGCTTCTATCATCCGCAGAAAGGCGAGATCACCTACCGAGGCCGCACCCGCTCGCGCATGAAGCCGCACGAGGCGGCGGAGCACGGCATAGCGCGCACGTTCCAGAACGTTGCGCTCTTCAAGGGGATGACGACGCTCGACAACATCATGACCGGGCGCAGCTTGCGCATGAAGCGCGGCATCCTCTGGCAGGCGATTCGCCACGGACCCGCGCTCGCGGAGGAGATCGAGCATAGGCGGGTGTGCGAGGAGATCATCGACTTCCTCGAGATCGAGCACATCCGAAAGACGCCGGTCGGCGCTCTGCCCTACGGCCTGCAGAAGCGCGTTGAGCTCGGCCGGGCGCTCGCGATGGAGCCCGAGCTCCTGCTGCTCGACGAGCCGATGGCCGGCATGAACCTCGAGGAAAAGGAGGACATGAGCCGCTTCATCGTCGAGGCCAACCGCCTGCGCGGCGCGACAATCGCGCTGATCGAACATGACATGGGCGTCGTCATGGACCTTTCCGACCGGATCGTCGTGCTCGAATACGGCCGCAAGATTGCGGACGACGTCCCGGACGCAGTTAAGTCGGACCAGAAGGTCATCGACGCCTATCTCGGCGTGGGGCGTTAGACGCGCATGGATCTTCTGCACGCCATTTTCCTCGATCCGTTCGCCCAGATGGTCGCCTCGCCCGATCTCTTGGCGCAGACGATCTGGGAAGGCTTCGTCGCCGGCGTTCTTTATTCGCTGATCGCGCTGGGTTTCGTACTGATCTACAAGGCTTCGGGCGTCTTCAATTTCGCGCAAGGCATTATGATGGTGTTCGCCGCGCTGACGCTGGTCGGCCTGCACGAGAAGGGCGTTCCGACATGGATCGCGCTCGCGCTGACAGTCGCAGTCATGTACGGACTTGCGCTCGGCGTCGAGCGGTTGGTCTTGCGCCCGCTGGTCACCCAGCCCGACATCATCCTGCTGATGGCGACTTTCGGCGTGACCTATTTTCTGATCGGCTTGGGCGAACTCGTGTTCGGCGGCAATCCCAAGTCAATGATCACGAAGGAACTTTTTCTGCCTGATGGCGCGATCGACCTGCATATTCTCGGCGGAAAGGTGCAGTTACAGAAGCTCGACATCGCCGCCGCCGCCATCGCGCTCCTCATGGTGACGGGGCTCGCGCTGTTCTTCCAGAAGACGCGCATCGGCAGGGCGCTGAGGGCCGTCGCAGACGATCATCAGGCCGCGCTCTCGGTCGGCGTCTCGCTCAGCCAGATCTGGGTCATCGTCTGGTTTACCGCCGGGATCGTCGCGCTCGCCACCGGCATCTTCTGGGGCGCGCGCTCGGACGTGTCGTTTGCGCTGCAGGTCGTATCGCTCAAAGCGCTGCCGGTCTTGATCCTCGGCGGGCTGACGTCGGTTCCGGGCGCGATCGTCGGCGGACTGATCATCGGAATCGGCGAGAAGCTCGGCGAATTCTACTGGGGACCTCTGCTGGGCGGCGGCATCGAGAGCTGGCTCGCCTACGTCATCGCCCTAGCCTTCCTGCTGTTCCGCCCGCAAGGCCTGTTCGGGGAGAAGATTATTGAGCGGATTTGAGGTCGCCGCCGTAGGCCGTCATTGCGACCCCAAGCGCAGCGGGGGGAAGCAATCCAAGGGCCACCGCCGCAGTCGTTCGATCCCTGGATCGCCACGTCGCTTCGCTCCTCGCGATGACGGCGGAGGCTGGAGCGTAACGTTGTTCTATCGCGAAGCCGGTCAATACAAGACGACCTATGCGGCCGACATGGCGATCTTTCCGATCCGCCAGGACCGCTACGGACTGGCGCTGATTCTCCTTGTCGCCTTCGTCGCGATCCCCACCTTCGGAAATCAGTTCCTGCTGAACACGATGATGATCCCGTTCCTTATCCTGTCTTTGGCGGCGATCGGTCTCAACCTCCTGACCGGCTACACCGGCCTCCTCTCGCTCGGGACCGGCGCTTTCATGGGCGTCGGCGCTTACGCCTGCTACAAGCTCGAAACCTACTTTCCGCAGGTCAACATCCTCATCTGGATCGTCGCGAGCGGTTTCGTCTCGGCGCTCGTCGGCGTCGCATTCGGGCTCCCGAGCCTGCGGATCAAGGGCTTCTACCTGGCGGTCGCGACGCTCGCGGCGCAGTTTTTTCTCGATTGGTGCTTCGCGCGCGCCCCCTGGCTCGTCAACTATAACGACTCGGGGGCCATCGAAGTCCCGACCGAGACGCTGTTCGGCGTCCCCGTCACCGGCCCGAGTGCGACGCCGGTCACCCGCTACCTTGTCGTGCTGACGATCGTCGTCGCCATGACCTGGATCGCCTCCAACATCGTCCACGGGCGGATCGGGCGCATGTGGATGGCGGTTCGCGACATGGACATCGCCGCAGAGCTCATCGGCATCCGGCTCCTGCGCGCAAAGCTCCTCGCATTCGCCGTGTCGTCGTTCTATGTCGGGGTCGCGGGCGCACTCATGGTGTTCCTCTGGCTCGGCGCGGCGGAGGCTGAGGCGTTCGACATCAACCTGTCGTTCGAGATCCTGTTCATCATCATCATCGGCGGGCTCGGCTCGATCGTCGGCGCCTTCCTCGGCGCGGCGATCATCCATCTGATGCCAATCGCGCTGCGCGCGATTCCGGCGATGATTGGCCTGCAGATCGATTCCGCGCGGATCGACCAGTTGACGTTCATGATGACTGGCATTCTGATCATCCTGTTCCTGATCGCCGAGCCGCACGGACTGGCGCGGCTCTGGCAAACTGCGAAGCAGAAACTGCGCGTTTGGCCGTTCCCCTACTGAAGCAAACGCCATACGAAGGAGGAGACGCAAAAAATGAAGACAAGCACAATATTCAAGGGCGCGGTTGTCCTGGCCCTGAGTGTGACCCTGCCGATCGCGGCCGCCTACGCCGACGACTCGATCTACGTGCCGCTGTTCACCTACCGCACAGGCCCGTTCGCCGGTTCGGGCACGCCGATCGCCGACGGCATGCACGATTATCTGGCCATGCTCAACGAACGCGACGGCGGCATCGGCGGGGTCAAGCTCGTCGTTGACGAGTGCGAGACCGGCTATGACACCAAGAAAGGTCTCGAGTGCTACGACTCGGTCAAGCCGAAGAACCCGGTCATCGTCAATCCGTGGTCGACCGGCATCACGCTATCGCTGATCCCCAAGGCCTCCGTCGACAAGATCCCGATCCTGTCGATGGCCTATGGCCTCTCGGCCTCCGCCAAGGGCGACGTTTTCCCTTGGGTCTTCAATCCGCCGGCCACTTATTGGGACGGCCTGTCGGAAATCCTCAAATACGCCGGCGGCGGTTCGATCGAGGCGCTCAAGGGCAAGACGATCGGCTATCTCTACTTCGACGCCGGCTACGGTCGCGAGCCGATCCCAATGTTCCAGGCGCTCGCCAAGGAAGCGGGCTTCACGCTTAAGCTCTATCCGGTGGCGCCAGCGAACATGCAGAACCAGTCGGCGCAATGGCTCGATATTCGCCGCGACAAACCCGACTTTGTTGTGCTTTACGGCTGGGGCGCCATGAACCCGACCGCGATCAAGGAGGCTGTCAAGGCCGAGTTCCCGATGAACAAGTTCGTCTCTATCTGGTGGCCAAACGACGAGGACGCGGCCTCGGCCGGCGACGGCGCCAAAGGATTCAAGGAACTCAACTGGCACGGAACAGGCGCGAACTACCCGGCTCTCGCCGATATCCAGAAGCTGGTGATCGACAAAGGAAAGAGCCAGACGCCGAAGGGCGAAGTCGGCCAGGTGCTCTACAATCGCGGCGTCTACAATTCGGTGCTGATCGCCGAAGCCATTGCAGAAGCCCAAAAGATCACCGGCAAGAAAGTCGTGACCGGCGAGGATGTCCGCCGCGGCCTCGAAAACCTCAATCTCGACGCCGCCCGTTTCAAGGCGCTTGGCCTGGACGGTTTCGCCGGCCCGCTGAAGACGACCTGCGCCGACCACAACAGCCACTCGGCGACGTTCGTGCAGCAGTGGGACGGGGCGAAATGGGTCAAGGTCAGCGAGCTTATCACGCCGGACTCAGCCAAGGTGCAGCCGCTGCTCGACGAAGCCGCAAAGGCCTATGCGGAAAAGAACGCGGGGTGGCCCAAGCGCGATGAGGTTTGCGACAACAAGTGACGAAAGCGAAGACGCAGGACCCTGTAGTCGCGCTCGGCTCGAGCGCGGCCAATGCGCGGCATCGGACCGCGGCTACAGGCAAGCGGAAGGCGAATGGCTGAACCATCATCACCCGCCCCGATCCTCGATGTCGTCAACATCGAGGTTGTCTACAACGCCGTCGCGCTCGTGCTGAAGGGCGTGTCGCTCGCCGTGCCGAAGGGCGGAATCGTGGCGCTGCTCGGCGCCAATGGCGCCGGGAAGACCACGACCTTGAAGGCGATCTCGAACCTCCTGCGCGCGGAGCGCGGCGAAGTCACCAAGGGCGCGATCCTGTTCGAGGGCGAGCGCGTCGACCGGCTCTCGCCCAACGATCTTGTTCGGCGCGGCGCGATCCAGGTGATGGAAGGCCGGCACTGCTTCGGCCATCTCACGATCGAAGAGAACCTGTTGACCGGCGCCTTCACGCGCCGCGACGGCCGTGCGGCGGTGACGCACGACCTCGAGGCCATTTATTCCTACTTTCCACGCCTTAAGGAGCGCCGCCATTCGCAGGCCGGCTACACTTCCGGCGGCGAGCAGCAGATGTGCGCGATCGGGCGGGCGATGATGTCGCGCCCGAAACTCATCCTGCTCGACGAGCCGTCGATGGGCCTTGCGCCGCAGGTGGTGGAGGAGATCTTCGAGATCGTGCGGGACTTGAACGAGCGCGCAGGCGTGTCGTTCCTGCTCGCCGAGCAGAATACGAATGTTGCGCTTCGCTATGCGAGCTTCGGCTATATTCTCGAAACGGGCCGCGTCGTTCTCGACGGCGCAGCGGAGGCGCTCCGAACCAACGAAGACGTGCGCGAATTCTACCTTGGCGTCGGCCATGGCGTTCGCCGGTCGTTCAAGCAGGTCAAAACCTACAAGCGCCGCAAGCGCTGGCTCGCGTGACCCCGTGAGGAAGCCAATGATGGACGACGCCCGCTTCGAGACCCTGCGCACCCGGCTCGGCGAGTTGCATGGCCGCAGCCACGCGCTTGCCCGTCAGCTCGGCGATGTCGATCTCAGCGACCTCCGCAGTCCAGCCGACCTGGCCCTGATCCCCGTTCTGCGCAAGTCCGCCGTCGCGGCGATGCAGGGCGCGGAGCCGCCGTTCGGCGGCCTCGCCGCCGCGCCGATAGCGGCGTTCCCGCGCCTGTTCGCATCGCCCGGCGGCCTCTATGAGCCGGAGTCGGCCGGTCTCGATCCCTGGGGCGCAGCCAAGGCTTTCGCTGCGGCCGGGGTCATGCGCGGCGAGATCGTCGTCAACTGCTTTTCCTATCACCTGACGCCAGGGGGGCGCATTCTCGAGAGCGGCGCGCTCGCCCTCGGCTGCCCGGTGATTCCGGCCGGGCCCGGCAACACCGAGCAGCTCATTGCCGCGATCGCTCACCTCAAGCCCAGCGTCTACTGCGGGCCGCCTGATTTCCTGAAAATCGTTCTCGACAGGGCGCGCGACGCGGTCGTCGATGTCTCTTCGATCCGAAAAGCCCTCGTATCTGGCGCTGCATTGCCGCGGAGCCTGCGCTCCGAACTCGAAGGCGCCCGCATCAAGATCCGCCAGACCTACGCCACCGCCGATGTGGGCGTCATCGCCTATGAGACCGACGGCCCCGACGGCGAGCACATGCCTGGCATGCTGGTCAACGACGATCTCATCCTCGAGATCGTGACGCCCGGAACCGACGACCCGGCGCAAGTCGGAAAAGTCGGCGAAGTCGTCGTCACCCGTCTTACCGGCGACTATCCCCTGCTCCGCTTCGGCACCGGCGATCTCTCCGCTTGGGACGGGCCGGACCGCATCAAAGGCTGGATGGGCCGCGCCGATCAGTCGGCGAAGGTCAGGGGCCTTTTTGTCTACCCGAGCCAGATCGCCGACGTCGGCAAGCGCCACCCAGAGCTTGTCGCGCTGCGACTGGTCGTGCGTCGCGAAGGCGAGCAGGACGCGATGACGCTCCACGCAGAAACCGCGACGCCGACCGACGCGCTCGCGCGTGCCGTTGCGTCGACCTTGCAAGCGCTGACGAAGTTGCGCGGCGAGGTCGTATTCGTCTCGCCGGGCGCGCTGCCGAACGACGGCAAGATCATCACCGACGAACGGCCTAAGCCATGACGTCTCGGCTGGCATCAGCCGCCGAGGTCTGCGCTGACCGGGACGGCCGTCGGCGGTTCACGCCGTTTCCTGCACGAACGCCTCGATCAGTTCGTCGAAAGCCTGCGGGGTCTCCCACTGCGGCGCGTGTCCTGCCCGGGGGATCACTTGCACAGCGCCGCGCCATAACGTGGGCATAGCAAGCGAGGCGAAAAAGGCCTCGTTGACAAGCTGGTCGTTGGCGCCATGCAGCACGGCGAGCGGCGCCTTGAGTTCGCGCACGACGACGGCCTCGTCGAGGTATCCCCCCGGCGCGAGGCTCGCATAGGCGCCGCTGCGCGCTCGCCCGTCTGTTCGAAGAACGTCGTCGACAAAGAACTCGGGCACGTCCCGAAAGCCTGGCGCGAAGAACGAGGCGACGTAGGCTTCCGCCTGTGTTCGATCGACTTTTTCCGCAAACCCGACGCCCATCGCCGGATTGGGCAGGAAAGCCTCGCTCATCGGCGCCGGAAAGGCGAGCGGCGGCGTGCCGAAAATCACGAATCCGCGCGCATCCGGCAGGTCCGGCGCCATTTCCAGCGCGATGTGTCCGCCGAGGCTCCAACCCGCGAACCGCGCGTCCGCGAGACCGATCGCCTCGACGACCGCCCGCACGGCCCGCGCGTGCCCCTTGAGCGAATAGGCGCCATCGTTGGCGTTGTCCGATGCGCCATGGCCGGGCAGGTCGATCGCGACAAGGCGGAGCCGCTCGCCGAGCGGTCCATCGAGTTGACGCGAGAAGGCCCGAGCGGACGACGAATTGCCGTGGATGAGCACGATCGCCGGACCGGAGCCTCCGGATTCATGCGCGGCAATCGCGCCTTCCGGCGCCTCGATCTTTCGCGTTCTCACATGCGCCCCATAATCGGCGCTTCAGGCCGGGCTCAAGCGGGGACTTTTTCCGCCGAGGCCTGATAGATCTCGTCGATCAACTCCGCGAGCGCCTTATTGAACTCCTCGTCGGTCATCGACTTCTTCAGTCCCTCAGTCAGCGCGCGCGAGAAGCTCGCGATCATGCCGTGATTTTCTGCGAGCTTCTTGCAGGCTTCGTCGCGCGAGTAGCCGCCGGACAGCGCAACGACCCGCAGCACGCGCTTGTCCCTGATCAGCGGTGCGTAGAAGTCCGGCACGTCCGGAAGGGTCAGCTTGAACATCACCTTGCGGCCCGCGGGCAACGCGTCGAGGCCCTTCTCGAGCTCTTCGAGCAGGAGCGTTTCAGCCCCCTTCTTGTCCGGCGACTTGATCGAGACCTCGGGCTCGATGATCGGCATGAGATCGTGCTTGGCGATCTGATCGGCGATTTCGAACTGCTGCTTGGCGACTGCGGCGACGCCCGTCTTCGAGGCGTGCATGATGACCGAGCGCATCTTGGTGCCGAAGACGCCGAGCTTGACGGCTCGGGCGAGAAGCGTGTCGAGGTCCGGCATCGGCTTCATGACCTGCACGCCGTCCTTCTCCGCCTCGAGGCCCTTGTCGACCTTGAGGAACGGGACGACCCCCCGATCCTGCCAGAGAAATGTCGGCACAGGCTTGCCCTTGGCCTCTCCGTCCATCGTCCGCTCGAACAGGATCGCTCCGATGACCTTGTCCCCGGTGAACGCGGGGGCGCCGATGATGCGCACGCGCATCTCGTGCATGAGCTTAAACATCTCGGCTTCGCCGCTGTAGGCGCTGTCCGGAATGCCGTAGAGGCGCAGGGCGCCCGGCGTCGATCCCCCGCTCTGATCGAGCGCGGCGATGAAGCCGTTCTTGCTCGCCATTTGCGCCGTCATCTTGTCATTGGCCATGATTGTCATCCTCACCTTTTTGAACATCGCGCTTCGGTTTCATGCGGGCCCGCGTGATCGATCGGACCGCGCCTCAGGACCGCGCGCCTCCAAGGCCCCATCGACCTTGCCTTAAGCATAAAAACAGCCGGGAGGCAGTCTACCATCAATTGGCATTTGGCGCGCGGCTTCGAGTGGGCAAGGGGTGCGTCTTAAGCGCGCGGCGCGGCGAGAAACCGCGCTGGCGTCGGGCGCCGCGAAAACATTACATTGTATGGTCGAAGGACGGTCGGCGTGCAGCCGCTTCACGGGCGCACGGATGGGACCCGCGCGGCCGCTCCAGGCTTCAGCCGGCGCGACGCCGAGGAGGTAAGGCGATGTCGAACCAGATGTTTCTGAAGCTCGACGGCGTCGAGGGCGAGTCGACCGACGTCAAGCACAAGGGCGAGATCGACCTCCTCGGCTGGACCTGGGGGCTTTCCGAGCTCGCGCCAGCAAGCGGCGGAGGCTCCGTCAAGGTCGCGATTGGGACCGTCTCGATCCAAAAGCTCGTCGATTCATCCTCGCCCGCCCTGCTCCTCCACGCCGCTGAAGGCCAGCGCATCGCCTCGGGCGTCTTGACCACCCGCCACGCGAGCGGCGGCGAGTTCCTGCTCGTGAAGATGACGGACGTGCTCGTAAGCTCGGTCGCCGTCACGGCGTTGAACGACGCAAACCAGGTCGCCGAGACCGTCGCGCTCGCCTTCGGCAAAATCGAGTTCGACTACAGGCCTACCCTGCCCAATGGCAATCTCGGTTCGGAGAAATCGTTCCGCTGGGACGTTGGGACGAACAGGCCCTTCTAGGAAGCGTTTGGCGGGCGCTGGCTCCGCGCCATTATAACAAATGGTAAGTGTAATAACGCACGCAAAGGCGAGGTCCAGGCGTCGGCGCCGACACGGGATCTCGCCAAATTAAACCAAGCCAAACCCAAGCCAGACCAAACCAAATGCAAGGAAAATGCAAGGAATTAACCTTGTATTTCCTTGCATTTCCTTGGGCGAATCGGGTCTTTTCAATGGGTTACGAGCGACTCGCCCGAAAAATTTTTTCGCCTCGCTTTTTTCGCCGCCGACGCGCCCGTCTCCCCGAGACGTTTGAGCTTGGCGACCGGGAGAATGTAGCACGCCTTCTGATTTTCGCAAAGGAATTGAATCGGAACATGGCCGTATCTACCGGCGCCGATCGCGCGACGCCCTCGCCCTTCCCTTCCAGCGCCGATTCGTGTATTGCGCTGCACAACGCGACGACCAGGGGAATTCGCCAATCGCGCGTAAGCGTTAGGTACGTCTGCAGCGCGGCACAATATCGCTACCAGATTGCATATTGTCTGCCATACAGATCACAATGTTTTTCTTTTAGTTCAAGAGGTATTGCTGTAAAAAAATTCCTGTTTCGAAGATAAATGTCTAATGTTTGCTTACACCAAGATTCTGGTGCACCAGCTATTCCTGCCGGCGCCCCCGTCCTTCCTTCCATCTGGCTGGCCATTCCATCTGACACTTGTTGCAACGCTTGAATTGCTTGAGGCAATACCTCCGGACCCTTCCAAAGGAGGAGCGCTAGCCATCCAATGCCCAGCAATCTATCCAATATTGTAAAGGCTTGATCGGACCTAAGCTTAACAAGTAAGATCCGAAGCGCAGTAAGAAGGAGAAGGAAGCCAAAATAGCTCTCTATTCCGTGGCCAACACCAAGGTTCTCAATGAGCACCTTGAGGGTTTCTGCGTCCATCCGCATCTTCCCCTGTTATGGCCGCCCCCAAGTTGCTCGGTACAACCCGGACACGCAAGCACACCGAAACAGTCCGACGCCGCTTCAAGGCTTGGGGCGCCGTAACCGTACCAAGTCAGTTATTTATTTCCTTCTATTCATCCAACTGTTAGGATTGTTCGGGCTATTCACATTCGTCCAGCCGTTGGGATTGTTTGGACTGTTCATGTTTGTCCAGCCATTCGGATTGTTCGGGCTGTTCATGTTCGTCCAGCCGTTGGGATTGTTTGGACTGTTCATGTTTGTCCAACCATTGGGATTGTTTGGGCTGTTCATGTTCGTCCATCCATTCAGATTTCTGGGATCGCTCATGCTATTCCAACCAAACAGACTGCGGAAAAATCCCATTGCTTCCTCCTTACACCAAAACAAATGGTTAATCGTATCAAACACCCAATACTTTCGGTGTCGCCACAATTCTCGTCCGCTCGCCTCTTTTTGCGAGTCATAGCTGCTCGCGGATCACGTGATGTCGATCGTCGGCTGGAAGCCGGCCGAATCACCCGGGCGCACTGCAAGCACCCACTCCCGGCGCTCGCCCAAGCATTGGCTTCTGATCTCAGCCATCGCCGCTCCCTCCAATCCGGAGGCGGAACAAACACTATGCTATTGCATCGCCGGCTCGGCTGTGACGCGCGTCACACGACGGTGCGGCGTCCGCCTGACAATCTTCTAAAAATCCAGCGTCGCGCGCGTCATCGTCCCGAACGTGAACCCGACCTGAAAATCGCCCAACACTCACCCATGCAGAGCCTCTCTTCCCTTTTAGCGGCGTTTCGTGTATTGCACTGCACAACGCGACGGTGGGCCAAGGCGATCCGTAAGGCCAGGATGTCGCATCCCCGTCATCTTCGCGCCTGAGGAGAGCGCCGTCCGCGCCGCCGCTCCGAATCCGCCCGTTTAAAAGAAGTCCGTTTTCGAAATGAAGCTCCGCAACGTCGCCATCATCGCCCACGTCGACCACGGCAAGACGACGCTCGTCGACCGGCTCCTGCAGCAGTCGGGCGCGTTCCGCGACAACCAGCGCGTCGCCGAGCGGGTGATGGATTCGAACGACCTCGAACGTGAGCGCGGCATCACCATTCTCGCCAAGGCGACCTCGGTCGTCTGGAAGGACGTCCGCATCAACATCGTCGATACGCCCGGCCACGCCGACTTCGGCGGCGAGGTCGAGCGCATTCTCTCGATGGTGGACGGCGCGATCGTGCTGGTCGACGCGGCCGAAGGGCCAATGCCGCAGACAAAGTTCGTTGTCGGCAAGGCGTTGAAAATCGGCCTGAAGCCGATCGTCTGCGTCAACAAGGTCGATAAAGCCGAGGCGCGCCCGAGCGAAGTCGTCAACGAAGTGTTCGACCTCTTCGCCGCGCTCGACGCGACCGACGAGCAGCTCGACTTTCCGATCATCTACGGCTCGGCCAAACAGGGCTGGATGGCGGCCGCGCCCGAAGGTCCCAAGGAGGACATGGCGCCGCTGTTCGATCTCGTCCTCAAGCACGTCGAGCCTCCGCGCGTGGGCGCGGGCGGCTTTCGCATGCTGGGCACCCTTCTCGAGGCGAATCCCTATCTCGGACGCATCATCACGGGCCGCATCTTCTCGGGCTCGATCAAGACCAACGCCCCCGTGAAAGTGCTCGACCGCGATGGCGATCTCGTCGAGCAGGGCCGCGTGTCGAAGATCCTCGCGTTCCGCGGGATCGAGCGCATGGCCATCGACGAGGCGGTCGCGGGCGACATCGTCGCCATTGCGGGCCTCGAAAAGTTCAACGTCGCCGACACTTTGTGCAGCCCGGAGGAGGTCGAGCCGCTGCACGCGCAGCCGATCGACCCGCCGACGCTGTCGATGACGTTCTCCGTCAATGACAGCCCGCTTGCCGGGACCGAAGGCGACAAGGTGACGAGCCGCGTCATCCGCGATCGGCTCTTCAAGGAGGCCGAAGGCAATGTCGCGCTCCGCGTCGAGGCCGCGCCCAATTCCGACTCCTACGTCGTCTCGGGACGCGGCGAACTGCAGCTCGCGATCCTCATCGAGACCATGCGGCGCGAAGGCTTCGAACTCGGCGTGTCCCGGCCGAAGGTGCTCTTCCGCAAGAATGCCTCGGGCGAACTCCTCGAGCCGATCGAGGAGGTCGTGATCGACGTCGACGAGGAGCATTCGGGCGTCGTCGTGCAGAAGATGAGCGAACGCAAGGGCGAGATGATCGAGATGCGCCCGTCCGGCGGCGGCCGGCTGCGCCTCGTCTTCCTGGCGCCGACCCGGGGTCTCATCGGCTATCTCGGGGAGCTTCTCACCGACACGCGCGGCACGGCGATCATGAACCGCCTGTTCCACAACTGGGGTCCCTGGAAGGGCGAGATCGCCGGGCGGCGCAACGGCGTGCTCATCTCGAATGAGGCCGGCGAAGCGGTCGCCTACGCGATGTGGAACCTCGAGGACCGTGGGCCGATGATGATCGAACCCGGATGGAAGGTCTATCAGGGCATGATCGTCGGCCAGCACACGCGCGACAACGACCTCGAAGTGAACCTGCTCAAGGGCAAGAAGCTCACCAACATCCGCACCCACTCCAAGGATGAGGCGGTCCGTCTCACCCCGCCGATCCAGATGACGCTCGAAAAGGCGCTGGCCTACATCCAGGATGACGAACTGGTCGAAGTGACGCCGAAGTCGATCCGGCTGCGCAAGGCGCTGCTCGATCCGAACGACCGCAAGCGCGCGGAGCGCGCGAAGGCGGCGGAGGGAGCGGCTTGAAGGGCGGTGAAACCGTGGAGCTGTTCCGTGCGTTGTTCGGCGCCATGGCTTGAAACCGACCGGACGGCGCGCCGTTCTCTGACCGAGGCGCGGCCTCCGGGAGTTTCTTGCCTTCGTCATGAGAGCGCGTCATCTCCATGCGCTCAGCCTGGAGGTCGTTTTGTCCGCGCCCGCCCCTCATCTGCTGCCCTCCTATCGCTACTATAGCCACGGCGAACTGATCGCGGACGGCGTGGTGCATGCGATGGCGCTGGTTGCCGGCGTCATCGCCTTCTCCGTGCTGTTTCAGAAGGTGGCGATGTACGGCGCCTTCGGCGATGGCGTCGCAATGGCGATCTACGCGGCGGGCTTCTTCTTCCTGTTCGGCTTTTCCTGCGCCTACAACATGGCGCCGCCTTCGTTGGCGAAGGCGATCCTGCGCCGCTTCGACCACGCCTCGATCTATCTGATGATCGGCGGCACCTATACCGCGCTCTTCAGCCAGACGCGCGCCTCGTTATGGGTCATCACGCTCGGCGCCTGCATCTGGTGCGCAGCGCTCGCAGGCGCGTTTGTGAAGTTGCTGCTGCCCGGACGTTTCGACCGTTTCAGCGTCCGTCTCTATCTTGCGCTCGGCTGGTCGGCGGTCATCGCGGTCAAGCCTTTGGTTTCGGCCTTGCCGCTGGGCACGATTGCGTTCGTATTCGCCGGCGGCGTCATCTATTCGATCGGCGTCGCCTTCTACTTATGGGAAAGCCTCAAGTTCCAGAACGCCATCTGGCACGCCTGCGTCGCCGTCGCCGCCGCCTGTCAGTTCGCCGGCGTATTGCAGGCAGTTGGACGATAGGCCTCGCGCGATCCGCCCCGCGCCAGACTATCCCCGCCGCCGAAGGCGGGTTAAACCAGCCCGAAATGCGAATCCATCATCTCAACTGCGGGTCGCTTTGCCCGCACGGCGGCGCGCTCTTCGGCGGAACGGGCGGGCCATGGGCCACGGCGCCGATGTGCTGCCATTGCCTGCTGATCGAGGGCGACGACGGCCTCATCCTCGTCGACAGCGGCCTCGGCGTCGAGGACGTCGGCGATCCAAAGCGCCTCGGCTTCCTGTTCAACGCCCTGACGCGGCCGAGGCTCGAAGTCGCGGAGACGGCCCTGAGGCAGGTCGCGGACCTCGGCTTCCGCATTGCCGACGTGCGCCACATCGTGCCCACCCATCTCGACCTCGATCATGCGGGCGGCCTCGCCGATTTTCCTGCCGCGGCTGTCCACGTCTTCGCGCCCGAACTGCGCGCCGCCAAGGACCCGCCGACCTTGATGGAGCGCAACCGCTACCGCATGGCGCAGCTTTCCCACGTCGCCAAATGGGCGCCGGTCGAAGAGGCGGGGGAGACCTGGTTCGGCTTCTCGGCCGTGCGTGCGCTGCCGGGAACGCGCGACGACGTGCTGCTCATCCCCCTCCCCGGCCATTCGCGCGGCCATTGCGGCGTCGCGGTGTGGACGCCGCAAGGCTGGCTTCTGCATTGCGGCGACGCCTATTTCCACCGCACCGAGGTCGCCCCGGTCGGCGGCCGGACGCCCGCGGGGATCAAATGGTTCGAGTCGCTCGTCAACGTCGACAAGCGCGCGCGGATCGCCAATCAGGAGCGGCTGCGCGAGTTCGCCGGCAACTTCGGCGAGGTCAAGCTCATCTGCTCGCATGATCCCGTGGAGCTCGCGGCGTGCCGGAATCCGAGCGAGCCATTCGCGGAAGTTCTCTCGACCGCCCGCCGAGCGGTTACGGGTTGAGGCCGATTGCCGTGTCGGTTGCCGCTCGCCGGCGCGCGTTCACTCCGTCGCGGCCTTGCCCCGCAGCGCCTTGACGGCGCCGCGCCGGCCCTTCTCGTCCAGGCGGCGGGTGCGCGACGCGAGCGTCGGCTTGGTCGGCCGGCGCGGCTTCTCGCGCTCCTGCGCTTTCGCAATCAGTGCTGCGAGCCTTGCGCGCGCGTCGTGGCGGTTGCGCGGCTGGCTCGCAAACTTCCGCGCGAATATGACGATGACGCCGTCCTGCGTCGCGCGGGCGCCCGCAAGCTTGATGAGCCGGATGGCGACATCGTCCGGCAGGCTCGGCGAACGGCGCGCGTCGAAGCGCAGTTCGACTGCGCTTGCAACCTTGTTGACGTTCTGCCCGCCGGGGCCGGAGGCGCGCACGAAGGTCTCGACGATCTCGCTCTCGTCAATGAGGAGATCGCCGACTTTCATTGCCCTACCGCCACTCCCTCACGTCGACAAACCGACCGGCGATCGCGGCTGCGGCCGCCATCGTCGGCGAGACGAGGTGCGTGCGGCCTTTATAGCCCTGGCGGCCCTCGAAATTGCGGTTCGAGGTCGAGGCGCAGCGCTCGCCCGGCGCGAGCTTGTCGGGGTTCATTGCGAGGCACATGGAGCATCCGGGCTCCCGCCATTCGAAGCCGGCGGCGAGAAAAATCTTGTCGAGCCCTTCGGCTTCCGCCTGCGCCTTGACGAGCCCCGAGCCCGGCACGACCATCGCATTGACGCGCTCGCTGACCTTGCGCCCTTCGGCGATCTTCGCCGCGGCGCGAAGATCCTCGATGCGGCCGTTGGTGCAGGAGCCGATGAAGACGCGGTCGATCTCGATGTCGGTCAGCTTCTCTCCGCCCTTGAGCCCCATATAGTCGAGCGCGCGCTGGATCGAGGCGCGCTTCTGTTCGGTCTGGCCGTCGGAGACGCGCGGCACATAGCCGAGGATCGAGGCCACGTCCTGTGGGCTCGTGCCCCAGGTGACGATCGGCGGCAGGTCGGCGGCGTTGAGCTTCACCTCCGCGTCGAAATCAGCGCCCTCGTCCGTATGCAGCGTGTCCCAATCGGCGCGGGCCTGATCCCATGAGCGGCCCTTGGGCGACTTCGGCCGGTCCTTGAGATAGTCGTAGGTCTTCGCGTCCGGCGCGACCATGCCGGCGCGCGCGCCGGCCTCGATCGACATGTTGCACACCGTCATGCGGCCTTCCATCGACAAGGCCTCGATCGCCGAGCCGCAATATTCGATCACGTGGCCGGTGCCGCCCGCCGTGCCGATCTCGCCGATGATCGCGAGAATGATGTCCTTCGCCGTGACTCCTGGCGGTAGCGCGCCGTCGACGCGCACGCGCATGTTCTTCGCCTTGTCCTGGATCAAGGTCTGGGTCGCGAGCACGTGCTCCACCTCGGAGGTGCCGATGCCGTGGGCGAGCGCGCCGAAAGCGCCGTAAGTCGAGGTGTGGCTGTCGCCGCAAACGATGGTCGTCCCCGGCAGGGTGAAGCCCTGCTCCGGGCCGATGATATGGACGATGCCCTGTCGCCGGTCGTATTCGTCGTAATATTCGATGCCGAACTCGCGCGCGTTCGCCGCGAGCGTCTCGACCTGCTGCCGGCTCTCCGGATCGGCGATGCCGCCGCTGCGGTCGGTCGTCTGGATATTGTGGTCGACGACGGCGAGCGTCCTTTCCGGCGCACGCACTCTTCGCCCCGATGCGCGCAATCCCTCGAACGCCTGCGGGCTCGTCACCTCGTGAACGAGATGGCGATCGATGTAGATGAGGCTCGCGCCGCCGGCCGTCTCGATGACATGGTCGTCCCAGATCTTGTCATACAGGGTACGCGGGCTGGCCATTTATAGTCTCCGGCGCCTGCCTCGGCGCGAATGGATGGGGTGCGGGCTATCTATGCCGAGCGGGGCGAAGAAGGAAGGGGCGGAACGGGGAGGACGCGTTCGCCTTTGCGCAACCGGCTGCGCGTAGCGGGCGCATGGGATCCCCTTCAAAGCGGCGTTCATAATGCCTACATGAGGTTTCCGGCCAGACGAACTGGACGCGTCGAATAACGCCGGGCGTTCGCTTCGAAGGGAACGAGAGGGGGTTGTCGCGCGTTATGTCGCAGGCGAAAAAGGTCAAAGTATTTCCGCGAGTTAATATATCTTTATGTTTGTGCTGGCTTGACTCGCCGGGGATTCGGGTTTGAATGCGCGCCGACCGATTCCGGCCGGCTGGGGGCCGCAAGGAGAGCTAGAAGTCGTGCAAACGACGGACATTGAGGTCGTGCAAGCGACGGACATTGCACAACCTGACTATTTCCACAAAGTCGTTGATTGTCAGTGGGCTTGCCCCGCCCATACGCCGGTCCCCGAGTATATCCGACGGATCGCGGATGGAGATTATGACGGGGCCTATCTCATCAACTGGAAGTCGAACGTCTTTCCGGGCATCCTGGGCCGCACCTGCGACAGGCCCTGCGAACCGGCGTGCCGGCGCGGGCGCCTGCAGGAAGAGCCGGTCGCCATCTGCCGGCTGAAGCGCGTCGCTGCAGACCGCAAGGGCGACTTCGCGCAGCTGCTGCCCAAGGCGTCCGCCACACGGAACGGCAAGCGGGTGGCCTGCGTCGGCGCGGGTCCGGCCTCGCTCACCGTCGCCCGCGATCTCGCCGCGATCGGCTATGAGGTCACCGTATTCAATTCCGACTCGCGCGCCGGCGGCATGATGCGCAGCCAGATCCCGAAATTCCGCTTACCCGACGAAGTGATCGACGAGGAGGTCGGCTACGCGCTGGCAACCGGCGGCCAGTTCGTCGCCTCCCGGCGCATCGACAGCCTCAAGGCTTTGCTGAGCGAGGGCTTCGACGCCATCTTCGTCGGCTGCGGCGCGCCGCGCGGCCGCGATCTCGACGCGCCCGGACGCCGCGAAGCCGCGGCGAACATCCACATCGGCATCGACTGGCTGGCCAGCGTGTCGTTCGGCCATACGCGTAAGATTGGACGCAGGGTCGTCGTGCTCGGCGGCGGGAACACGGCGATGGACTGCTGCCGCACCGCCCTCCGGCTTGGCGGCCAGGACGTGAAAGTCGTGGTGCGGTCCGGCTTCGCCGAGATGAAGGCCTCGACTTGGGAGAAGGAGGACGCGATGCACGAAGGCGTCGCCATCCTCAATTTTCACGTGCCCAAGGCTTTCACGCACGAGGCCGGTCGGTTGACCGGCGTCGTGTTCGAGAAGGTGACGGCGCAGAAGGACGATCGCGGCCGGCGTCTCTTGGTTCCGACCGGCGAGCCGGACGTCCACATTCCGTGCGACGACGTCCTGATCGCCGTCGGCCAGGAGAACGCCTTCCCCTGGATCGAGCGCGGCGTGGGAATTGCGTTCCGCAAGGACGGTCTTCCGGCCTTGGACCCCGTCACCTTCCAGTCGAGCCTGCCCTCAGTTTTCTTCGGCGGCGACGCCGCGCTCGGTCCGAAGAACATCATCACCGCTGTCGCGCACGGACACGAGGCCGCGATCTCGATCGACAACTTCTGCCGCGGCGAAGACACCCGCGTCAGACCCCCGCCGATGACCAATCTCGTGAGCCAGAAAATGGGCATCCACGAGTGGTCGTACGACAACGCGATCACGCTCGATCGCCGTTTCGCCGTGCCGCAAGTCGAGCGCGCGAAGGCGCTCAGGAACATTCAGACCGAGGTTGAGCTCGGCTTCACGGGCGCCCAGGCTCTCGCGGAAGCGCGCCGCTGCCTCAACTGCGACGTCGAGACGGTCTTTTCCGCGCCGGCCTGCATCGAATGCGACGCCTGCGTCGACATCTGTCCGATGGATTGCATCTCATTTGTTCCGAACGCCGCCGAGAACGAGCTGCGCCGGTCGCTGAATGCGCCTGCGCCCAATCTCGATCAGGCGATCTATGTGTCCGAGCCGGTCAAGACGGGGCGCGTCATGGCCAAGGACGAGGACGTGTGCCTGCATTGCGGTCTTTGCGCCGAGCGCTGTCCCACTGGGGCGTGGGATATGCAGAAGTTCACCATCGAAATCGCCCAGGCGGGGCAGACATGCCGATCCATGCGGTAAACGACTTCGTCATCCGGTTCGCCAACGTCAACGGTTCCGGCTCGGCGAGCGCCAATCTCCTGTTCGCGAAATCGATCATGCGCATGGGCGTGCCGATCGCGCCGCGCAACATTTTTCCCTCGAATATTCAGGGCCTGCCGACCTGGTACGAGGTGCGGGTCAGCGAACGCGGCGCACTCGGCGCGCGCGGCGGCTGCGACATCCTGGTCGCCATGAATCCGCAGACTTTCGCCCAGGATGTCGCCGCGATCGATCCGGGCGGCTACCTCTTCTACAACTCGACCCGCCCGGCGCCGCCCGGTTCGCTGCGCGATGACCTGACCGTCATCGCCATGCCTCTGACCGAGATCTGCGCCGCCGAATACAAGGACCCGAGGCAGCGCCAACTCTACAAGAACATCGTCTATGTCGGCGCGCTCGCAGCCTTGCTCGACATCGACATCGCGGTGATCGAGAAGCTCGCGGCCGAGCGTTTCAAGGGCAAGGAGAAGCTCGTCGAAGCCAACCGGCGGGCGCTCATGATCGGCTACGATCACGCAAAAGCGCGCTTCGATTGCCCGCTCGGCGTCCGCGTGCGCAGGAGCGACGCGGTCGGCGACCGCATCCTCGTCGAGGGCAATTTCGCGGCGGGCCTCGGCGCCGTCTATGGCGGCGCGACCGTCTGCGCGTGGTATCCGATCACGCCCTCGACCTCGCTCGCCGAGGCGTTCGAGCGCAATTGCGCGCGCTACCGCATCGATCCCGCGACGGGCAAGAAGAACTACGCCTTCGTCCAGGCCGAGGACGAGATCGCGGCCATCGGCATGGTCGTCGGCGCCGGCTGGAACGGCGCGCGCGCCTTCACGGCGACATCGGGCCCCGGCATTTCCCTCATGCAGGAACTCTTCGGCCTCGCCTACTTCGCCGAAGTTCCGGTCGTCGTGTTCGACGTGCAGCGCGGCGGCCCGTCGACCGGCATGCCGACCCGCACCCAGCAGTCCGACCTCCTCTCGTGCGCCTTCGCGTCCCACGGCGACACGAAGCACGTCATGCTCCTGCCGGACGGCCCCGGAGAAGCGTTCGAATTCGCGGCGCGCGCCTTCGATCTCGCCGAACGGCTGCAGACGCCCATCTTCGTCATGCTCGATCTCGACATCGGCATGAACTCGCATTTGACTGCGCCGTTCCGCTGGGACAATTCGCGCCTCTACGACCGCGGCAAGATCCTCTCCCATGACGACCTCGAGCGCGTGGCGCAAGAGTTCGGACGCTACGATGACGTCGACGGCGACGGCATTCCCTACCGCACGCTCCCGGGCGAGCATCCGACGCTCGGCGCTTATTTCACGCGCGGCACGAGCCGCGACCGCTTCGCGCGCTACACCGAGGACGCCGCGCCCTACGTCGACAATATGCAGCGGCTCCTGCACAAGTTCGAGACGGCGCGAAGCCTCGCGCCTCGGCCCGTCCTGCGCAAGGCGCCGCATCCGACGCGCGTCGGGGTGATCTATTACGGCTCGACCGCGGCCCCGATGCACGAGGCTGTCGATCTCTTGGCCGAGCAGGGAATCGAAGCGGACGCGCTGCGCGTGCGCGCGTTTCCGCTAAGCCCCGAGATTGGCGATTTCGTCCACGCCCACGATCAGGTGTTCGTCGTCGAGCAGAACCGCGACGCGCAGATGCGGACGCTCCTGACGACGGACCTCGCCCTCGATCCGGCGCGCCTCACGTCGATCCTCCACTTTGGCGGCATGCCGATCACCGCCCGCTTCATCGTCAAGGAAATCTCGAGCCGGCTGCCCAAGCCGCGCGCCAGAAAGACCGTCGAGGCCGTCTCGTGAGCTATCTCGCCAAGCCGAAGTTCCATCATCCCTCGCTCGAGGTCAACGCGCTGGGCTTCACCCATCGCGACTACGAGGGCGCGATGTCGACGCTCTGCGCGGGCTGCGGCCATGATTCGATCAGCGCCGCGATCGTGCACGCCTGTTTCGAGCTCGCCCTCCCACCACATCGCGTCGCCAAGCTCAGCGGCATCGGCTGCTCGTCGAAGACGCCGACCTACATGCTCGGGCAGAGCCATGGGTTCAATTCCGTGCACGGCCGCATGCCGTCGGTTCTGACCGGCGCCAATCTCGCGAATTCGGACCTCATCTATCTCGGCATATCGGGCGACGGCGACACGGCCTCGATCGGCCTCGGCCAGTTCGCCCACGCGATGCGGCGCGGCGTCAACATGGTCTACATCGTCGAGAACAACGGCGTGTACGGTCTGACCAAGGGGCAATTCTCGGCCACCGCCGACCGCGGCTCGAAGAGCAAGAAGGGCCTCGATGCGGCCGATGAGCCGATCGATCTCGTGGGGCTGGCGATTCAGCTCGGCGCCTCGTTCGTCGCGCGCAGCTTCTCCGGCGACAAAGCGCAGCTCGTGCCGCTAATCAAGGCGGCGTTCGAGCATCGCGGCGCGGCCTTCATCGACGTGATCTCGCCGTGCGTGACGTTCAACAATCACGCCGGTTCGACCAAGAGTTTCGACTATGTGCGCGAGCACAACAGCGCGCTCAACGCGCTCGACTTCATGACCGGTCGCGACCCGATCGAGGTCGACTACGCCGAAGGCGATGCGAGGGACGTGGGGTTGCACGACGGCTCCGTCGTCCGGCTGCGCAAACTGGATGCGACGCACGACGTCTCAAGCCGCTCCGCCGCCTTCACGACGCTCGAGCGTCATCGCGCCGCGGGCGAAATAGCGACCGGGCTCATCTATCTCGATCAGAACGCGAGAGAGCTGCATGAGCGCCTCGGCACGACGTCCCGTCCGCTCAACGAGCTCGGCCAGGAGGCGCTTTGCCCCGGCTCGAAGGCGCTCGAGGCGATCAACGCATTGCTGAGATAGGCGCGCCGTCACCCTTCGGTCGCCCCCGCGAGCGCGGCGGCCATGCGCTGGCGCGCCGCCTCGATCGCCTTCAACGGACGCACCATCACCTTGAACCGGTCGATCCTGTCGTCGGCGTTCCAGCCGATGAAGTCGGCGCCGTTGACCTCGATCCCATCGAGAGTCGTCATGAATTCCAGCACGGCCGATTTCGGGCCGACCCATTCCTCGACATAGCGGAAATCCGAGCCGCCGAGGACCGCGACGGCCGCGGCGAGATACTTGGTTGCGATCGCCTTGCCACGCTGGGGAGTGTGAACGACCGGCGAATGGAAAACGACGTCCTCGGCCAGGAGGGCGTCGAGCGCCGCCGGGTCACGTGTGCGGATAATCTCATGCCACGCCGCCAGCGCCTTCGGAACCATCGAACCCTCCTTTAAGCTCCGGCTTGCGTCGCCGCCGCGACTGTCTTAACCGCAGACAAAATGAACGGAGTCGGGAAAGAATTCCATCCCTCTCGCGGGGCGCCGTCGCTCCCCGCGACCGAACGGAGGCTTTCGGCCATGAATTTCGTCAGGGTCAATGGCGGCGTCGCCCACTATCTCGACGAAGGCGCGCGCGAGGGCCGCGTCCTCGTCTTCATCAATTCGCTCGGGACCGACCTCCGCATCTGGCACGAGGTGGCCGGCATTCTGTCGTCGGACTTTCGCATCGTCCGTTACGACAAGCGCGGCCACGGCCTCTCCCAGTCCGCCCCCGACCCTTATGACATGTCGGACTATGCGCGCGATCTCGCGGCGCTGCTCGATAAGCTCGGCGTCGCCCATGCGACCATCGTCGGCCTCTCGATCGGCGGCCTTATCGCCCAGGAGCTTTACCGGCAGCGGCCGAGCCTGTTCGAGGCTCTCGTCCTCTGCGACACGGCGGCCAAGATCGGAACCGACGCAAGCTGGGACGCGCGGATCGCCGAAATCGAGCGGGGTGGCGTCGAGGCGATCGCGGATGCGGTTCTCGAGCGCTGGTTCACCGCCGATTTCCGAACGCGGCGCTCCGACGAACTGGCCGGCTTGCGCGCAATGCTGACCCGCACGCCGAAGCAGGGCTATCTCGCCGCCTGCGGAGCCTTGAAACGGGCGGACCTACGTCCCTACGCCCCGGCGATTAAGGCTGCGACGCTTTGTCTCGTCGGCGAGGAAGACGGCTCGACCCCCGTGCCCCTTGTGCGCGAGACGGCTGAACTCATCAGGGGCGCGCGCTTCGAAATCATCAAGGGCGCCGGCCACATGCCTGGCGTCGAGCAGCCCCGCACGCTTGCGAAGCTGATCGTGGAACATATTCTACAGGCGAGGCCTTGATGGGCGTCGAGGCGTATCGCCGATCGGCGCCGTTCGGTCCAGACCAAAGGCGGGATTGCCGGCCCCTTCCCGTGAGCGCCGTGACAGAGTATAGACACCGGCCGTTTTGACGGCTCAACGCCGATGGCGGCGATCTCTGGATCCCATATCTGCATGTCATCGCCCATCTCGAAAGACGCCGCGACGCCTTCGACCTTCGCTTCCGAAGGCGCTCCGAGCGGCCATTCGACCGGCGGTTTCTGGATCCTCGCCCTGGGTTCGGTCGGCGTCGTATTCGGGGATATCGGAACAAGCCCGCTCTACGCGCTCCATGCCGCGCTGGACCAGCTCAAGGAAACGGGGATCGGCGCCGCCGAGGTTATCGGGGTCGTTTCGCTGATCATCTGGGCGTTGTTGATCGTCGTCACTGGGAAATATGTGCTCTTCCTGATGCAGGCCGACAACAAGGGCGAGGGCGGCATCCTGTCCCTGAAGGCGCTCGCCCAAAGGGCGCTGGGACAGCGGACCGCGATCGCCTTCCTGCTCGGAGTCGCCGGGTCCGCGCTGTTCTCGGGCGATGCGATGATCACCCCTGCGATCTCGGTGCTGTCGGCGCTCGAGGGCCTAAAGCAGGTCGACGCCGACCTGGCGCCTTACGTCCTGCCGGCCACGCTTGTCATTCTGGTGTTGCTGTTCACCGCGCAAAGTCGTGGAACCGCAGGCGTCGCTGCATTTTTCGGCCCGATCATGGTCGTCTTCTTCCTGGTCAACGCCGTCCTCGGGGTCTACCACATCGCCAGCGACTTGAGCGTCCTGCAGGCGCTGAGCCCGATCCCCGGGTTGAGCTTCATTCGCGCGCACGGAACGCTGGGCGTGGTTGTTCTGGGCAGCGTCTTCCTCGCTGTGACCGGCGCCGAGGCGCTCTACGCGGACATGGGCCATTTCGGCAAGCGGCCCATCCAGGCCGCGTGGTTGTTCCTCGTCTTGCCGGCGCTCATTTGCAATTATCTCGGCCAAGGCGCGCTGATCCTGACCGATCCCAACGCGGTGGAGAACCCCTTCTATCTGTTGGCGCCGGGCTGGGGCCTGATGCCCTTGATCATCCTGTCCACCGCCGCCACGGTGATCGCGAGCCAGGCGGTCATCACCGGGGCTTATTCGCTCGCCAGCCAGGCGATCCAGCTCGGCCTGTTGCCGCGCCTCGAGATCGTCCACACGTCCCACACCCAGGAAGGGCAGATCTTCATTCCGCGGGTCAACCGCATCCTCTTGCTCGGCGTTCTCGCGCTCGTGTTGTTGTTCCGGTCGTCCGAGGCGCTTGCCAACGCGTATGGGATCGCCGTATCCGGCACGATGGTCGCGACGACTGCGCTCGCCTTCTTCGTCGTGTGGAAACTCTGGCGCTGGCCGCTGTGGGGGGCGCTCACCCTCGTTTGCGCCTTTCTCTCGATCGACATCGGCTTCTTCGTCGCCAATCTTTACAAAGTGCTGGACGGCGGCTGGGTGCCTCTGATGCTTGGCGGGTTGATGTTCGTCGTCATGTGGACCTGGTCGCGCGGCAGCGCCATTCTCACCGTCAAGACCCATCGGGATTCGATCCCGATGCCGGACCTCATCAAGATGCTAGAAAAGTCGAAGCCGGTGCGGGTGCCGGGAACCGCAGTGTTCCTCACCAACGACCCGACCTCGGCACCCTCTTCGCTCATGCATAACCTGAAACACAACAAAGTGCTGCACGAGCGGGTCGTGCTGCTCAACGTGCGGACGGAGACGACGCCTCGCGTCGCCGAAGCGAACCGGTTTCAGATTACCCCGCTTTCGCCCGACTTCACTTTGGTCGCGCTGCATTTCGGCTTCATGGAGCAGCCGCATATCCCCCGCGCGCTGGCCGCCATGCGAAAAGCGGGCCTCAAGTTCGACATCATGACGACATCGTTCTTTCTCGGCCGGCGCACCTTGAAGACCGCGCAAAATTCCGGCATGCCCCCATGGCAGGACCGCCTCTTCATCGCGCTCACGAAACAAGCCGCAAGCGCTCCGGACTTCTTCAACCTGCCGTCCGACCGCGTCGTCGAGCTCGGCGCGCAGATGAAAGTTTGAGGAAGCGGTCGGTCCTTTGTCGATGAGGGTTTATCTCATCAACCTCGACCGGCACCCCGACCGGCTCGCGCACATGCGCCAGCAGCTTCGGGGAATTGTTTTCGAGCGCATCGCCGCGGTCGACGGAGACAAAATCACGCAAACGGCGAGGACGCTTTCGCGCTTCGAGCTCGCCTGCCTCGAGAGCCACCGTAAGGTCTGGCGCCTGTTGCTCGAAAGCGCGAACGAGCGCGCCTGCGTCCTCGAAGACGACCTGCATCTGTGGCCGGATTTCGAGGCGCTTATCGAGGACGAAAGTTGGATTCCGGCCGATGCTCATTGCGTGAAGCTCGACACGTATTTTCAAAAGGTGAAGCTTGGCGAACGACGCCCCGCGCTGAGAGAGCGCCAGGTCGCGCAGCTATATACGCGGCATCAGAGCAGCGCGGCCTATATCCTCACGCGCGCAGGCGCCGAGCGATACCTCGAACTGACCGCGAGCTCTGAGGCGCCGGCCGATTACGCGCTGTTCCCCAAGCATCCCCGCCGCCTCGGCCTCAAGGTCTTTCAGCTTACCCCGGCGGTCGCCGTGCAGGATCACCTCCTTCGCGCGGAAGACGGGGGGCAGGTCTTCCCGACCGCCATGGCCGCCGGTGCGTCGCAAGCGCGCCGTTCGGCGCCGCTGCAAAGGCTGTGGCGTGAGACGGCGAGGCTCGCCGGCCAGGCCGTCGACCTCAAGGAGGCGATCTATCTCGAGGCGTTCCTGAGACCGGAGACCACGAAGGTCGGGGTCGGATAGCCGGACCGCACGGGCGTCTACCCGCCGATGTTGAAGCTCGCCAGCGCCGCCATGTTCACGATGTCCGAATCCTTCGCGCCGAGAGACACGATTTGCACAGGCCGCTCGAGGCCCACGATGAGCGGGCCAATGACGGTCGCGCCGCCGAGCTCCTGCAACATGCGGGTCGAGATGGCGGCCGAATGGAACGCGGGCATGACGAGGACGTTCGCGGTATCCTTCAGGCGACAGAACGGGTAGGCCGCCATCAATTCCTTGTTGAGCGCGACGTCCGCGCCCATTTCGCCGTCGTATTCAAAGTCGACGCGTCTCGAATCGAGGATTCGCACCGCCTCCTGAACCCGTTGCGTCCGCTCCCCCGGCGGATGACCGAAATTGGAGAAGGCGAGCATCGCGACCCGCGGCTCGTAGCCCAGCCTGCGCGCGACGCCCGCCGCCTCGATCGCGATCTCCGCAAGATCCAAGGCGGTCGGCATCTCTGTGATCGCGGTGTCTGCGACCAAAATCGGCCTGGCGCGCGATATCACCAGAGAAACGCCGACGACCCGATGCCCGGGCTTGTCATCGACGACCCGCCGCACCTCTTCGAGCGCAACCGAAAAGTTGCGCGTAACTCCGGTCACCATCGCGTCGGCGTCGCCTTGCGCCACCATGGCGGCGCCGAAATGGTTCCGGTCCTGGTTGATCATCCGCTGGCAATCGCGCAGGAGATACCCCTTCCGCTGCAAGCGCTCATAGAGGAATTGCGCGTAAACCGCGTTGCGCTGCGAGAGCCGCGCATTGTGGATCTCGATCCCCTTGTCCGAGAGATCCAGGCCTAACGCCTGGCCGGCCGCCTTCACGCGCTCCTCGCGACCGACCAGGATCGCGGCGCCCAGTCCCTGATTGACGAACGAATGCGCGGCGCGGATGACCTGCTCCTCTTCGCCCTCCGCGAATACGACGCGTCTCGGCGTTCGCCTGACGCGCTCGACGATGCGTTGCATCGCGCCGGCAATCGGGTCGCGGCGCGCGGACAATTGGGCCTTGTAAACGGCGAGGTCGACGATCGGCCGTCGCGCGACGCCCGAGGCCATCGCGGCCTTCGCAACCGCGATCGGCACCACATGGATCAGGCGCGGGTCGAAAGGCACCGGGATGATGTACTCGCGGCCAAAGCGAGGGCGCGCGCCGCGATAGGCGACCGCGACTTCGTCGGGCACGTCCTCGCGCGCAAGATCGGCGAGCGCATGCGCGGCCGCGATCTTCATTTCCATGTTGATGGTCTTGGCGCGCACGTCGAGCGCGCCGCGGAAAATATAGGGAAAGCCGAGGACGTTGTTGACTTGATTAACGTAATCCGAGCGACCGGTCGCGATGATGACGTCGCTCCGCACTTTTTGCGCGTCTTCCGGGGTGATTTCCGGGTCGGGATTCGCCATGGCGAAGATGACCGGGTCCGGGGCCATGGACTTGACCATTGCCGGCGTAAGCGCGCCCTTGGCGGAAAGGCCGAAGAAGATGTCGGCGCCAATCATCGCCTCTTCCAGCGTGCGCAGCGGCGTATCGACCGCGTGGGCCGACTTCCACTGGTTCATGCCCTCCTGACGTCCGCGGTAAACGACCCCCTTCGTGTCGCACAGCATCACGTTTTTCGGTTCGAAGCCGATCGCCTTGATGAGGTCGAGACAGGCGATTCCCGCAGCTCCCGCGCCATTGCAAACGAGCCGGGTCGAATGGATGTCCCGGCCGGTGAGACGAATGGCGTTGATCATGCCGGCGGCGGCGATGATCGCCGTGCCGTGCTGATCGTCGTGGAACACCGGAATGTCCATCATCTCGCGCAGGCGCTCTTCGATGTAGAAGCACTCGGGCGCCTTGATGTCCTCGAGGTTGATCCCGCCGAAAGACGGACCGAGATACTTCACCGCATTGACGAATTCGTCGGGATCTTCGGTCCCGACTTCGAGGTCGATGGAGTCAACGTCGGCGAAGCGCTTGAACAGCACCGCCTTGCCCTCCATCACCGGCTTGGCGGCCAACGCTCCGAGGTTGCCGAGGCCGAGGATTGCGGTTCCATTGGTGATGACTGCGACCATGTTGCCGCGCACGGTGTAGTCGTAGACGGTGGACGGATCCTTGGCGATCGCCTTGACCGGAGCTGCAACGCCGGGCGAATACGCAAGCGAAAGATCGCGCTGCGTCGCCATCGGCTTCGTCGGCACGATCTCGAGCTTGCCCGGGCGCCCGCGAGCATGAAACTGAAGCGCTTCCTGGTCGGTGACCGACTGGCGCTTGCCCGGTGCTTCGGCCTGGTCAACCATGGGGTCAATTCCTGCTTTGGTGTCCGGAGGATCAATCGCCCTTAATCGGGCGGGTGGCCGCGCGGCAATGGCGCAGGACATGCGATGTCGTCATGGCCGTTTCCTCCCGGCGTCATTCCCGCGGAAGTAAGCGCCGCGGAGTTCGCCGACGTTCATAGTGAGAGGCGGCGCCGCTTGGCAACCCGACTTCACTCGGACGCGCAAATGATGAGCTTCGCCGCCCGGCGCCTGGCGGGCGCGCCGTCCGCCATTTCCAGGCGTGTTTCGTGCGATTTTAAGGGCTTGCGGCGCCATTTCCGAGCCTCCGTGCGCCTGCGCCTCCAACGGCTCGCCGCCGATGCGTTAGACCCGAATCTTGATCCGCCCGCGCCCATGCCCCATCTCAAGGCCCCCAGCTTTTCCGCTTGATATAAAGACATGTTTATATCATTATGCCGCTTCCCGGCCGAGGAAAGCCTGAATGAGTTCGCGTCTCGACCCGATCTTCGACGCCGCATTGGCCCATCCGCAGGACGCCCTCGGCGCCCTACAGGAGGCCGCGCGGCAGCGCATTCTGGTGCTCGACGGCGCCATGGGGACGCAGATTCAGGGGCTGGGGCTCGACGAAAGCCGCTTCCGGGGGAGCCGCTTCCAGTCCTGCGATTGCCAATTGCAGGGCGACAACGACATTCTGACGCTGACCCAGCCGCAGGCGATCGAGGACATCCATTTCGCCTACGCCATGGCGGGGGCGGACATTCTCGAGACCAACACCTTCTCGGCGACGTCGATCGCCCAGGCCGACTACAGCATGCAGGACGCCGTGCACGACCTCAACCGCGACGCTGCGCGGCTGGCGCGGCGGGCGGCGATCCGGGCGGAGAAGGCCGACGGCCGGCGCCGGTTCGTCGCGGGCGCGCTCGGCCCCACCAACCGCACCGCCTCCCTCTCGCCCGACGTCAACAATCCGGGTTACCGCGCGGTGACGTTCGACGACCTGCGCATGGCCTACGCGGAACAGATTCGCGGCCTGATCGAAGGCGGCGCGGACCTCATTCTGATCGAGACGATCTTCGACACCTTGAACGCCAAGGCGGCGATCTTCGCCTGCGAGGAAACGTTCGCCGCGCTTAGCCTTCGCCTGCCGATGATGATCTCGGGCACGATCACCGACCGCTCGGGCCGCACCCTTTCCGGCCAGACGCCGACCGCCTTTTGGCACTCGGTGCGCCACGCCCAGCCGTTCTCGATCGGTCTCAATTGCGCGCTCGGCGCGAGCGCGATGCGCGAGCACCTCGAGGAGATTTCCAATGTCGCGGACACGCTCGTCTGCGCCTACCCCAACGCGGGACTGCCCAACGCCTTCGGCCAGTATGACGAAAGCCCGGCGACGATGTCGGCCGAGATCGCAAGATTCGCGCGCGAGGGTCTTGTCAACATCGTCGGCGGCTGCTGCGGCTCGACGCCGGACCACATCCGTGCGATCGCCGACGCAGTCCGTGAGTTCAAGCCCCGCGCGATCCCGACGATCGCGCCGCAGATGAGGCTCTCCGGCCTCGAGCCGTTCACGCTCACCCCCGACATTCCCTTCGTCAACATCGGCGAACGCACGAACGTCACCGGTTCGGCGAAATTCCGCAAGCTCATCACCGCCGGCGACTTCGCGCCTGCGCTCGCGGTCGCGCGCGATCAGGTTGCGGGCGGCGCGCAGATCATCGACATCAATATGGACGAGGGCCTCATCGATTCCGAGGCCGCGATGATCGAGTTCCTCAATCTCGTCGCCTCCGAGCCCGACATCGCGCGCGTCCCCGTGATGGTCGACTCGTCGAAGTTCCCGATCATCGAAGCGGGCCTCAAGCGGCTTCAGGGCAAGAGCCTCGTCAACTCGATCTCGATGAAGGAGGGCGAGGAGGCGTTCCTACGCCAGGCGCGCCTCGTGCGCGCCTACGGGGCCGCGGTCGTCGTGATGGCGTTCGACGAGCAGGGTCAGGCCGACACGCTCGAACGCAAGGTTTCGATTTGTGCGCGCGCGTACAAGCTCCTCACCGAGAAGGTGGGCTTTCCGCCGGAGGATATCGTCTTCGACCCGAACATCTTTGCGGTCGCGACCGGCATCGAGGAGCACAACGGCTACGGCGTCGCCTTCATCGAGGCGGCCCGAAAAATCCGCGCGACGCTGCCGCACGCACATGTGTCGGGCGGCGTCTCCAATCTCTCGTTCTCGTTCCGCGGCAACGAGCGGGTGCGCGAGGCGATGCACGCGGTCTTTCTCTACCACGCCATTCAAGCCGGCATGGACATGGGCATCGTCAACGCCGGCCAGCTCGCGGTCTATGACGAGATCGAGCCCGAGCTGCGCGAGGCCTGCGAGGACGTGGTCCTGAACCGCCGCGCCGACGCGGCCGAGCGCATGCTTTCTCTCGCCGAGCGCTTCCGCAGCGCGGGCGCGAAAGAGGCGAAGGCGCAGGACCTCGGCTGGCGCGAGCTGCCGGTCGACAAGCGCATTGCGCACGCGCTCGTCAACGGCGTCACCGATTTCATCGAGGCGGACACCGAGGAGGCGCGCCTCGCCGCTAAGCGGCCGCTCGACGTGATCGAAGGGCCGCTGATGGCGGGCATGAACATCGTCGGCGACCTGTTCGGCGCGGGCAAGATGTTCCTGCCCCAGGTCGTGAAATCGGCGCGCGTGATGAAGCAGGCGGTGGCGAAGCTTCTGCCCTACATGGAGGCCGAGAAGGCGGGCAGCGACGCCCGCCGGACCGCCGGCACGATCGTGATGGCGACCGTCAAGGGCGACGTGCACGACATCGGCAAGAACATCGTCGGCGTCGTGCTCGCCTGCAACAATTACGAGATCATCGACCTCGGCGTGATGACCCCGGCGTCGAAGATTCTCGCCGTCGCCCGCGAAAGACATGCCGACGCCATCGGTCTCTCGGGCCTGATCACGCCGTCGCTCGACGAGATGGCGCATGTGGCTGCTGAAATGGAGCGCGAGGGCTTCGACATTCCGCTCTTGATCGGCGGAGCGACGACGAGCCGCGTGCATACTGCCGTCAAGATCCACCCGCGCTACGCCCGCTCGCAAGCGGTGCATGTCAATGACGCGAGCCGCGCGGTCGGCGTCGTGTCTTCGCTGCTATCTCCCGAAACGCGCGCCGCGACGATTGCGGCGGTGCGCGCGGAATACCGCAAGGTCGCGGATGCGCACGAGCGGAGCGAAGCGGAGAAGACGCGCGTGCCGCTCGCCAAAGCGCGGGCGAATGCGATGCAGATCGACTGGACCGCCTACCGCCCGACCACGCCCGCCTTTCTCGGCACGCGCGTGTTTGGATCTTACGATCTTGCCGAACTTCAGCGCCACATCGACTGGACGCCGTTCTTCCAGACCTGGGAGCTCAAGGGCCGCTACCCCGCGATCCTCGACGATGCCGAACAGGGCGCGGCCGCACGTGCGCTCTTCGAAGACGCGCAGGCGATGCTGAGGCGGATCGTCGACGAGACGTGGTTCGCGCCGAAGGCGGTCGTCGGCTTCTGGCCGGCGGCGCGCGTCGGCGACGACATCGACCTCTATGCGAGCGAGGAGCGCGCTAAAGCGATCGCCACGCTTCACACTTTGCGTCAGCAGCTCGGAAGGCGCGACGGGCGGCCCAATCTGGCGCTCGCCGATTTTGTCGGCCCCGCGCCCGCGCGCGACTACGTCGGCGCGTTCGTCGTCACCGCGGGCCTCGAAGACGAGGCGATCGCCAAGCGGTTCGAGCGCGCCAACGACGACTACTCGTCGATCCTAGTCAAGGCGCTCGCCGATCGTCTGGCCGAGGCGTTCGCGGAAGCCATGCACGGGCGCGTGCGCCGGGAGCTGTGGCCTTATGCCGCAGACGAGAAGTTCACGCCCGGCGAACTAATCGCCGAGCCCTATCGCGGCATTCGCCCGGCGCCCGGCTATCCCGCCCAGCCCGACCACACCGAAAAGGCGACGCTCTTCCGCCTGCTCGACGCCGAGCGCGCGATCGGCGTCGACCTGACCGAGTCGTTCGCGATGTGGCCCGCGTCGTCAGTGTCTGGCCTCTATATCGCGCACCCGGAAGCGCACTATTTCGGCGTCGCCAAGGTCGAACGCGATCAGGTCGAGGACTACGCCAGGCGCAAGCGAATGACGGTCGCGGAGGTCGAGCGCTGGCTCGCGCCGGTGCTGAACTATGCGCCGGTCACAGCGGAGGCGGCGGAGTAAGCCCTTAACCCGATTGCGGGAGGGGTAGTCCGTCAGCGCTTCATTGCGGCTGTTGTTTCTTCTGGCCGATCCTGCTCTTCGACGCGCGGTCGCCGGCGGCGTTGGCGTCGGCCTCGCACATATAGGCGCCCTGCTTGGTCGTCCCGTAGCCGCGCGCGCCCGCATAGTGGTAGATCTTCGACTTGGTGTTGACCCAGACGACCGTATCGGACGGGCAGCGGGCCTTCGCCTCGGCCTCTGAAGTGAACTCACCGGCGCCGGTCGGACGCGCGGCCGTGCGCATGGGCGCCGGAGCGGGCTTCGGCTGATAGGACTGAACGGGCGCGGGCGCGGGCGAAGGGACCGGGATCGCGGCTGGGGCGGGCGCGGCGGTCGGAGCAGCGGCGGCCTTCTGCGCGCGGCAGGACTTCAGGAACTCTGGCCAGGTCTGGCCGTTCGTCGCGTTGTTCGCCTTCGCGGCCTTCCATTCCTCGCCGCACTGCTTCATCACGCTTTGGGCCTGTGCGCCGCTTGCCGCCAAGCTCATCGCGACGACCAGGACGGCCGCCAACACTGCAACACTAAACGATCGGATCTTCATTTTCACTTCCCCCTTGGGTCTTACCCTTGCGAACAAATTCCGTCTCCGAAGCGGAGGCTCAACCGATTTCAGCGACCTTTCTCCTCGCTACGCCAGCGAGTCGTCTTGAAAGGCCGCATGCGCGATTGGTCACACATTTCAGGCAATTGCGCTATTCGCCGATCGGTCGATCCCGTTCCGCCCCGAAGGGCGGCTCTCTTGATCAGGCGCGTCGACCGGCTGGCTTTTCGACAATTCCGGGACCTCGGCCCTCGTCGCCGATTGGGACGTCAGCGTCAAGTCGTGCCGACGACAGAGCGTCTCAAGGAAAGATCCGCGCGGAGGCGAGACTCTCGCGTCCCTGTTCAACACCGAGCGCCAAAGATGGACTGTCCTCGTTTCCTTGGTCAGTTCGGCTTTGACGAATTCCGGCGCACCGCAAAGCAATTGCGCATGGCGATGCCTGAGCGGATAAAAGACGGAGCGTTCCTTCGCCCGCTCAGCGACGCCGTATTTCTTCGCCAGATACGTCAGGAAGATCGGCCCGAATGTCCCCCACCGGTAATTTTCCGGGCGGATGTCGCCTTCGGTCAGCCTCCTCCAGTAGAAGATGGCGCTCTTTCTGAGCCCATAGAAAGGCGGTTTCCAGTTGAGATGCGGTATCTCGCACAGCTCGCGAACCATCTCGGAGTTTGCCGGAAGCCGCAAAACGGCGCCGTTGATCGAGGTCTCGTGCTCCCATCCAAAGACATATTCGTCCTGAAAGTCGATCGGCCGGATAAAATAGAGATCGAGATCGACCCAATAACCTAATCTCTTCGCCATCATCGCATAGCGAAAGAAATCCGTGCCGAGCGCAGCCCAGCCGCCGTCAAAATAATGAGCAAGCGCCCTATATGGAACCACTTCATTGGCGTCACGAAGCTCCACCCCGTTTGGAACTCCGCGGAGCTTGTCCGCGGTATAGGAGTAAAGCGTAAAAGGGTGGCCGACGGACAGCGCCGAAACCAGCGTGAGCTTTTCGATGTAGCCAAGCTCTTCGCCGATCCAAAGCGAGTTCAACCGATCAAGCATTCTCGCCCTTCCCTCCCGCCGCCCCTTCGATCCAGCACATTGGCTGCAAACAGCAGCCCCGCGCAAGCCCACAATCCCGCCTTTTCCTCGCCGCATTTACGCTTGGCCGTCAAGGCGGTCCCGAGCCCTCGACGCCGAGCCTTACGAGGGCAATCGCGGCCGTCGCGCCGAGCGGCCCGCCTGCGTCCAGGAGCCGCCAGCCGGGTTCGGCGAGCGGCTCCGCGTCTTGCCGGCGCGCGACCGCGGCATCTGCGTCGGAAGCGCCAGCGGCGCGCCCGGCAATGCGGCCGAGACGCGTCTTAAGGGTTGCGTCAAGAAACATTCCGTCGAACGCAACGCCGATTTCGGAGGCGACGCTCGCCGCAGCCTTGCGTTCGGCCGCGCGCGAAAACATGGCGTCCAGGACGACCGCAGAGCCGGCCTTCAGCGCGCGCCGAGCCTTGTCGTCGATGCGCCGGTAGATCTCGCGCGAAACCTCAGGCGCATAGGCCGCGCCCGCCAAGCGGTCAGTCTCATCCACGTCGAACATCAGCTTGCGCTCGACGTCGCTGCGCAGCCACAAGGCTCCGGGCGCTTGGCCGATGCGCGGCGCGAGCGCGCCGGCAAGCGCGCTTTTTCCGGCGCCCGAGAGGCCGCCGACCGCCACGAGCCTCGGCGCAACGTAATGCAGCAAATCGGAGGCGAGGGCGAAGTAGCGCCCTGCCCGCTCCCTCGCGGCGCCGCGCTGAGCCCCATCGAGCCGATCGGCGTTCGCGGCCTCGACCTTTGCCCGGATCGCGGCGCGCAGGCTCATGAAGAACGGAAGCGCGGCGAGACCCGAGATCGCCTCCGGCGGCTCGGACGCCATATACCTGTTGAAGAGACGGTTTGCGGCCGGGCGCAGTCCACGCTCTTCGAGGTCCATGAGCAGGAACGCGAGGTCATAGAGCACGTCGCCCGTCGCCACGTCGTCGGAAAATTCGACCGCGTCGAACAGGATCGGCTCGCCGTCGATGAGGACGATGTTGCTGAGATGCAGGTCGCCATGGCAGCGGCGCGTATAGCCCATGGCGCCGCGCGCGAGCAGCGCGGGACGCGCAATCGCGAAGGCGAGCCGCGCGTCCTGGGTCAACCTCCGCGCGCCTGGCTGCGGAAAGAGATCCGGCCGCTCAGCGAAAGCGGCGTCGTTCTGCTCGATGTAGGTCTCGAGCTCGCGCGCTGCGCTCACGGCGTCGCGCCGGGGGGCGCGCGCATGCGAACGTCGGATCGCGAGCGCGAGCTTGTCAATGACGATCGGCGATATTCCCTCGCGCTCGGCGATAAGGTCGAGCGTCGCGCTCTCGTCGAAGCGGCGCATGTGCACGACCCATTCGACGATCTCGCCCTCTCCACCGAGCCTCAAGCTCTGGCGCTTGCGAACGATCGGTAGCGTCTCGAGATAGACGCCCGGCGCGTTGTCGCGATTGACGGCGATTTCGGCTTCGCAGGCCGCGCGGCGCTTTTCCAGCGTGGACAAGTCCATGAACGGATACTTGACCGCCCGCTTGACCTTGTAGACCTCGCGGCCGGCAAGAAACACCGCCGCGTTGGCGGTGTCGACCCGGACGACAGGCTCAACTCCGCCATGCGTCCGCGGATCGGCGAGAAAGCGAAAGACGGCTTCCTGCGAGTGGGCCGGATCGCGCAAGACGGACCTCCTGAAGGCGGGGCGGCGAATCGCGCTGCGGCCGCAGCGTGCCCGCGTCAAAAGAGCGCGCGAGGTTATATCTGTCTTAACTGTGACTGGCGATCGCCTCGCTCAGCGAATATAGACGTCAACGTTTGCTGCGCTTGCTTGATCCGCTTCAGGCCGCAGTCGCCGGGCATACCGGCGGCGGGTTCTGCGCCTCGCACAAGAACAATCATCGGAAAAGCGTTCCCCATGTCTCCGATCGAGAACCGACCGTTCGACGCCCTGCAAGTCGGCGAGGAAGCGCGGCTCGTCCACACGCTGACGGCCGAGGATTTTTCGCTGCTGGCGACTCAGGCGGCGACGATCGGCGCCGGCGTGGTCGATCCGGTGATCGCGGCGACGGGAGCCTTCAGCGCCGACGCGGCGCAATGCGGGTGGGCGAGCGCGCTCATGAGCGCTCTCATCGCAGGACGCCTTCCCGGCGCCGGCTCCAAACTGGTCCGTCAGACCGTCGAGACCCTGATCGCCGCGCAGCCGGGCGACGTGATGACCATCGTCGCGAAGGTGATGTCGAAGGCGCCGGAAGGCCGGCGCGTCACCATCGAGGTTCGCGCCGCCAATCAGCATGGCGAGCTTGCGATGGCCGCCTCCGCCGAGATCGTCGCGCCGAAGAAAGTCGTCTTCGCCGAACCCCGCGAGGAATTCGTCGAGCAGATGCGCGAAAAGGGCCGCCGCTACAAAATCCTGATCGAGCGCACGCGCGACCTGAAGCCGCTCAAGACCGCGGTCGTGCATCCGGTCGACGAGGCGTCGCTGACAGGCGCGATCGAGGCTGCGCGCGAGGACCTGATGGAGCCGGTGCTCGTCGGCCCGGAGGCGAAGATCCGCCGCGCGGCGGAGGCGGCCGGATTCGACATCGAACGCTATCAGCTCGTTCCGACCGAGCACAGCCACGCCGCCGCCGCCAAGGCGGTGGCGATGGCGCGATCTGGCGAAGTCGAAGCGCTGATGAAGGGCGCGCTGCACACGGACGAACTCATGCACGAAGTCGTCGCGACCGAAACGGGCCTCAGGACTGCGCGCCGCATCAGTCACGTCTTCGCCATCGACGCGCCGGCCTATCCGCGGCCGCTTTTCATCACCGACGCCGCCGTCAATATCTACCCGACCTTGATCGACAAGCGCGATATCGTCCAGAACGCGATCGACCTCGTCATCGCGCTCGGCATCGTGACCCCGAGGGTCGCGATCCTTTCCGCGGTCGAAACCGTGTCCCCCGACATCCGCTCGACCATCGATGCGGCGGCGCTTTGCAAGATGGCCGACCGTGGCCAGATCGTCGGCGGCGTCCTCGACGGCCCGCTCGCGTTCGACAACGCTGTGTCGCTGGAAGCTGCGCACACCAAAGGGATCGTCTCTCCGGTCGCGGGCCAGGCCGACATCCTTCTCGTCCCCGACCTCGAGGCGGGCAACATGCTGGCCAAACAGCTCGTCTACCTGGCCGACGCGGAGATGGCCGGCATCGTGCTCGGCGCCCGCGTGCCGATCATGTTGACGAGCCGCGCCGACAACACGATCGCGCGGCTCGGCTCCTGCGCGATCGCGCTCATCCTCGCGCGCCATCGCGAGGCGCGGACGGGCTGACCTGGGACTTCCAGGCCGCCGGAATCGCGCCACCTGCAATCGGCGCCGCCGCAAACCGACGCCCGAGGTTTCCGGGGGCACGCGAGCGAGTGCGCCCGCTTGTCGCAGCATTGTCATCTGTGTGATTGAATGAGTTGGGGGGCCGACTGCGAGCCAGCCTTCACGGGCAAACGAGGGAAACATGGGCGCCAAAACGGACGCTTCGGGACGGACCATGCAGGACCGCGTCAACGCCGAAATCCAGGACAATCTCGACGAGGACCTCGAGCTTGAGCTGGAAGACAGCGAGCTTGCCGACCTGCTCGCCGAGGGTCACGAGCTGCCGGAGAAAGGCGCCTTTCCGCGCCGTCTCTACTTCAACGAGCTCTTGCGTCTGCAGCGCGAGCTCATCAAGCTGCAGGACTGGGTGGTCGCCCAGAAGCTCAAACTTGTCGTCATCTTCGAAGGCCGCGACGCGGCCGGCAAGGGCGGCGTCATCAAGCGCGTGACCCAGCGGCTCAACCCGCGCGTCTGCCGCGCCGTGGCGCTCCCCGCGCCAACCGAGCGCGAGCGCAGCCAGTGGTACTTCCAGCGCTACGTCCCGCACCTTCCCGCCGGGGGCGAGATCGTGCTGTTCGACCGCAGCTGGTACAACCGCGCCGGGGTCGAACGGGTGATGGGGTTCTGCACCGATGAGGAATACGAGGATTTCTTCGAATCCGTGCCGGAATTCGAGCGCCTTCTCGTTCGCTCAGGCATCATATTGGTCAAATACTGGTTCTCGATCACCGACGACGAGCAGAACCTGCGCTTTCTCATGCGGATCAACGATCCGTTGAAGCAATGGAAGCTCTCGCCGATGGACCTCGAGTCGCGCCGGCGCTGGGAGGCCTACACCAAAGCCAAGGAGACGATGCTGGAGCGCACGCACATCCCCGAGGCGCCCTGGTGGGTGGTCGAGGCGGTCGACAAGAAGCGCGCCCGGCTCAACTGCATCGCCCATCTCCTGACCCAGGTCCCCTACCACGAAGTTCAACATGAGAAGCCAGCGTTGCCTGCGCGCGTCCACAATCCGGAATACCATCGCGTGCCGACCCCGCCCGAAATGATCGTGCCGGATCACTACGCGAGCCTCGTCGCCGAGGCTGCAAAGTAGCCCGGACGATCTTCAGCCGAAAAAGCGGGGGCAGAAGCTGGTGGCTAAAATCTGACGCGCTTCCCAAGTCGACGGACCCGCGCCGACGCGAGCCGACGGCCAGAGTCGACGTCGAGGGGTCACTCAGATCGCCGTCTCCATAGTTGCGCGCCGTCCTCGCCGTCGGCAACAAAGGCTAACGCCTCCGCAATCTCCGGAAACTCAGGCGTCGGCGAAAAGCCTTCCAGCGCAGGAGCGAGGACGGCGTGGGCGTCGGCGGAGCGGCCGGTCGCGCGATAGAGCTTGGCCAGCGACAGCGCCGCGCGCAGTTCAAAGCTGCGCGTGCCTTGTCGCCTCGCGACGGCGATCGCGGTCAGCAAGGCTTGCTCGGCTGGGGCCGGGTTCGCGGGGTCGCGTTTCAGCAGAGTTTCGCCGCGCGCGCGATGCAGTTCAGCTTCGAACGCGCGGTAGCCGAGGCGATCCACGGTCGCCAGCGCTTCATCGAGGACCGCAATGGCGCGATCGCGATCGCCTGCCCGGGCTTCGGCCTCGGCCAGCGCAATCTTGAATAGCCCGTCGAAATTCAGGAGGCCTTGCTGGCGCAGGCTCTCGGCGTCGCGACGCATGTCGCTGAGCCCCTCGCCAAGCGCGCCACGTTCAGTCGTCGCCAAGCCTTCAAAAAACGACCCGTACGCTCGCCACAACGGCAGATCATGCTCACGCGCGAGACGGGCGGTCTCAGAACCGTTCTCAGCGGCGCGCGCCCTGTCGCCTCGCATCAAGTCGAACATCGCCGTGTGTAATTTCGCATAAGGGTGCGTGCCGATATGCGCCACGCTCGCGAGCCGCTCGTGCGCTCCGTCAACGAGAGATGCCGCGCGCCTGATGTTTCCCAGCGGCCATGTCACGATCGCCAGGTAGCACATTGCCGCGACGCCGGCGTCTTGCCCGAAGCGAAAGGCCAGATCATCGTCCCGGCCGGGTTGAAACAGAGCGAGCGAGCGCTCCAGATGCTCGCGCGCTTCCGCGTATTCTCCGGCGAACCAGCGAGTGGTCCCGAGGACCCGATGCGCGACGCCGGCCTCGGGCGAATCGGGTCTCGCCGCAACGCCAGCGAGGAAGGCCTCCGCGTGCGTTCGCATCGACGGAAGATCGCCCCGCACGAAGCTACCGACCCATAAGCCGTAATCCGCCGCGAACCGCCCCGGCGCATCCTCCTCCCCGGAAGCCGATTTGCGGGCTCTAGCGAAGGCCTCCATTGTTTCCGGCGCCCCATGGCCTCGCGCCGCTATGAGCGCGTTGCCGTAGGCGACCTGCAACTGCGTCAGTCGCCGCCGCTGCGCGGCTTGCGCTCTGACCTCGGCGGTTAGCGACAGCGCCGTCAGCAGCGCCTGCGCTTCGGCGATCTCTGGCATTTCCGGCGTCGGCGCAAAGTCTTCGAGCGCGGGCGCGAGGACGCCGTGGGCATCGGCGCGGCGGCCGGTCGATTGATAGAGTTTCGCCAGCGACAGCGCCGCGCGCAGTTGGAAGCTGCGCGTGGCTTGCCGCTTCGCCACGGCAATGGCGGTAAGGAAGGCTTCCTCGGCGGGCGCGGAGCTTGCGGGATCGAGCTGCAGCAGGATTTCGCCGCGCGCCCGATGAAGGTCTGCTTCGAGCGCGCGATGGCCAGTGCGGTCGGACGTCGCTAGCGCTTCGTCGAGGATTGAGAGGGCGCGACCTAGCTCGCCTGCCCGAGCTTCAACCTCGGCCAGCGCAATCTTCAACAGCCCGTCGAACCACTGAACGCTCTGTTCGCGCAGCAGCTCTGCGCCGCGGCGCATGTCTTCGAGTCCGCCGCCGACCGTGCCGCTCGCAGCGGTCGCCCAACCCTCGAGAAACACGCCGAGCGCACCAAACATGGTCAGTTCTTGCTCGCGCGCGAGGCGGGCAAGTTCGAGGGCATTCGGCATGGCGCGCGCCGCGTCGCCACGCATCAGTTCGAACAGAGCCGCGTACGCTCTTCCAAATGCGAGCGTGCCGACGTGCGTGACGTCGGCGGCTCGTGTTTGCATGCAGTCCATGAGCGAAATCGCGCGATCGACTTCGCCGAGAGGCCACGACGCAGTCGCCAGATTGGCCATCGCGGCGACGCCGGGGTCCAGGCCGAAGCGAAAGGCCAGTTCATCGTCGCGGCCGGGCTGGAACAAGGCGAGCGCCCTTTCCAAATGATCCCGCGCCTCGCGATACTCGCCGGCGTGCCAGCATGTGAGTCCGGCGGCGCGATGGGCGACGCCCGCCTCGGGGGAATCGGGTCTCTCCTCGACGTCGCTGAGAAAGGCCGCCGCGTGCGCCCGCATCGATGGCAACTCGCCTCGCGTGTAGCTTCCGACCCACAGACCCCAGTCGGCCGCCAATCGTGCGGGCGCAACACTCCCGCCACGCGCCGACTCGCGGGCTCTGGCGAAGGCCTCGGTCGTTTCCGGCGCGCCGGAGCCGCGCGCTGCGAAGAGCGCGTTGCCGTAGGCGACATGCAATTGCGTGGAACTCTGGGTCGGAGCGGCCGAGCCGCTTGGCGACCGCCGCCCCGCTGCGCCCGCCTTGTCCGCCATCGCGATCGCCTTGCCGAGATGGGCGATCGCCTCCTGGAAGGCTGAGCGGCGCAGCGCCTGGTCGCCCGCCTTGCCCCACCATTCGATTGCCGCATCGTCGAGACCGGCCTCGGTGAAATGATGGGCGATCGCTTCGGGCTCGGCATTCGCATCGCGCAAGGCCTCCGCAGCGCGGCGGTGCAGCGCCTGGCGGCGGCTTTTCAGCAGGCTCTCGTAAGCCGCGTCTTGGATCAGCGCGTGCTTGAAACGGTAGACGGCGGTCGGAGGGGCGCCGTCCGCGAACAGGAGGTCGGCCTCGGTGAGCCGGTCGAGCGCGGATTGCAGGCCGGGTTCGTTGTAGCCGCGCTCGCTGAGCGTGGCTGGGCCGCCTCCACCGCCCTTCGGGCGGTCCCCCTCCCCCGCGATGCGCGGGAGGAAAGAGGCGGCGCCGTTTGGCGTATCCTCCCCCGTCAAACGGGGGAGGGGGACCGCGCGTGAGCGCGGTGGAGGGGGCGAGTCGCGGTCAGCGACCCCGGCTACAGCCTGCAGCAGCCGGTAGGAAAATTCGCGCCCCAGCACCGCGCCGATCTGCGCGACCTCGCGCGCTTCGCCGAGCCGGTCGAGCCGCGCGGCGAGCGACTGCTGCAAGGTCGGCGGGATCGCCTGCGCGCCGCCCTTTGCGTCGCGCTCGAGCAGGAGCCGCGTCACCTCCTCGACGAACAGCGGAACGCCGCCGGTTCGCTCGCCCACGCCATCGATCATCTCGTCGGAGAGCGCATGCCGGCTTGCGATCTCGCCGACCATCTTTCGCACCTGCGCGCGGTCGAGCGGTGCGAGCGAAATAACCCCGTGGTGCGAGCGCATGGCCCAGGGCGCCCGGAATTCCGGCCGCGTGGTGGCGACGACCAACAAAGGGGACTGCGCGCCGCGCTCGGCGAGCCGGGCCATGAGATCGAGCGAAGTCGGATCGGCCCAGTGCAGATCCTCGAAGGCGAGCACCACCGGCTGCGACCGCGCGCCCGCCAAAACCCAGGCCGTCAGCGCCGCCAGCTGCCGGCGCCGCAATTCCTCGGGCGGGAGCTTCGCCCGACGGTCCTCGGGCAGCGGAATGTCGACCAGCGGCGCGAGCAGGGGCGCGTATTCGGCCGCGTCGAGGCCGATCAGCCCAAGAGTGTTCTCGAGGTCGGCGAGACGCCCCTCGTCGGTCGCGTCGGCGCCGCCAAAGCGCAGTCTGCCCCATTCGGCGAGCGGGTGCAGGGGCGTGTTCTGCAGGAGCTGCGAGGCGGCCCATTCGACCCAGGTGTGCGGAGTGTCAGTGAGTTTTGCGCGGAACTCCTCGATGAGGCGCGACTTGCCGATGCCGGGCTCGCCGACGATCTGGACGAACTGGCCCTCGCCTTCGAGCGCGCGCGACCAGCGACGTGTCAGCAGCGCAAGCTCGTCCTCGCGGCCGACGAGCGGCGTCAGGGCGCGCGCGCCGCCGCGCCGGCCGCCGCTCGCCCGCACGATGCGGTAGAGCGTCACTGGCGCCCGCACGCCCTTGAGGTCATGCGCGCCCTTGTCTTCGACGACGAATAGCCCGGCGGTCTGCCGCTGCACGCTCGCGGTGACGAGCACAGTGCCCGGTTCGGCCGCCGCCTGCACCCGCGCCGCGACGTTCGGCGCCTCGCCGAACACTTCGCCGGCCGCGTCGACCACGACGGGTCCGGTCTCGATGCCTATGCGGGCGGCAAGTTCGGGCGCGCCCGATCGGGCGTTCCGGGCGTTGAGGTCGGCGAGCGAGCGCTGGATCGCGAGCGCGGCGCGCACCCCTCGCTCGGCGTCGTTCTCCTGCGCGCGCGGATAGCCGAACAGGGCCATCAGCCCGTCGCCGAGCTTCTTCAAAACATGGCCGCCGAGGCCCGTCACCGCCGCCGAGGCTTCGTCGAGATAGACGCTCACCAAATTGCGCCAGTCCTCCGCGTCCAGCCTCGCCGCGAGACCCGTCGAGCCGACCAGATCGCAGAACATCACCGTGATCGGACGGCGCTCCGCCGAAATCTCAAGACGCTTGGCCGGCGCAGGCGCGGTCGCAGACGGCGTTGGGCCAGACAGGGCGGCGATTGCGGCCAGCAGCCTGCGCCGATCGCCGACGGCTGAGACGCCGATGTCCTTGAGATCGTCCGCCGTCAGCTGCGGCAGCACGTCTGCGTCGATCTTGTTGTCCCGGAAATTCGCCTCGTATTGACCGAGGCCGAGACTGCGAAGCCACCCGCCGACGTCCATGGCCGCGCTCCACATGGATACTCAGCGTAATCGCCGAGCGGAGACGTGTCCAGCGGCGCGGCGCGAACGCTCCGTATCAGGGGAGCCGAAAAGTGTGTCCTGGGTCGACATTTGCTTCCGAAAAATCGAAGGGCGTGCTAAGGTTTCTGCATGGCCCGCGAAATGACTTCTCCTCACCAAGTTCAGGCTCGTCCGGAGCAATGCCCCGCCTCGGTCGGACAAGGAGGGGCAGAGAAAATTTTTTTCGCGGAAATCCATTGTAACCCATTGAAAAGACTCGATTCTGACGAGAGAATCCAAGGAAACCCAAGCTTTTCCAACCCCATTTTTGCCGGGTTTTGGCGGCGCGTCAGAGGCTTTCCAAGCAAATCCAAATCCGGCGTCCGCCCTCGGTCTGCCTCTTAAGGCACAAGCACCGCCGCCCCCTCGAGCCTGCCCGAGCGGAGGTCGTCGAGCGCCTCATTCGCCTTTTCGAGCGGGTATGGGGTCGTCGTCGTCCGCACGGGAACGCGCGGCGCGAGCGCCAGAAACTCGCGGCCGTCGGCGCGGGTGAGGTTCGCGACCGAGACGACGGCGCGTTCCTCCCACAGGAGCCGATAGGGGAAGGACGGAATGTCGCTCATGTGGATGCCGCCGCAGACGACCCGGCCGCCCTTCCTGACCGCGGCGAGCGCAGCCGGCACGAGCGCGCCGACGGGTGCGAACAGGATGGCGGCGTCGAGCGGCGCGGGCGGCATCTCGTCCGACCCGCCCGCCCATTCGGCGCCGAGCGAGCGCGCGAACGCTTGCGCGGCCGCATCGCCCGGCCGCGTGAAGCCGAAGACGCGGCGGCCCTGCCAACGGCAGACCTGGACGATGATGTGCGCCGCCGCGCCGAAGCCGTAGATGCCGACCGCCTGCGCTTCGCCCGCGGCCTTCAAGGACCGCCAGCCGATGAGGCCGGCGCACAGCAGAGGCGCGCCCGCCACGGGGTCGAGGTCGTCGGCGAGCGGGAAGACGAAGTCCGCGTCGGCGATCGTGTGGGTGGCGAAGCCGCCGTCACGCGTGTAGCCGGTGAAGAGCGGCGTGTCGCACAGGTTCTCCCGCGCGCTCATGCAATAGGGGCAATGGCCGCAGGCATGGCCGAGCCAGGCGACGCCGACCCGCGATCCGATCGGCAGATTGACGCCTTCGCCGGCGGCGTCCACCCTGCCCACGATCTCATGGCCGGGAACGATCGGCACCTTGCGGTCCGGCAGGTCGCCATCAACCACGTGCAGGTCGGTCCGGCAGATGCCGCAGGCCTCGACCCGCACGCGGACTTGTCCAGGGCCGGGCGACGGGTCGGGCCGCTCCTCCATCTCGAGCCGTCCGCCGGCCCGCTTCAGAACCATGGCGCGCATGGGAACTGAGAATAGCACGGGACCGCGGCGGACGGGGGGCGGAATTCGCGGCGACGGCCGGAGATTTAAGGGCGCGGGTTCGTCCCTCGTCGTGAACCCTGAATCGACTTTCGCAACAGCGCGTAAAGGCTGCCGCCCGTCGCCGCGCCGAGGACGTACACGACGATGACGACGAGCGCGAGCGGCGCGCCGACCGCCCCGCTCAGGAAGGACACGCTGACGATCTCCGTGTTCTGCAGCGCGAAGATCAGAATCACCAGGACGAAGACGACGATGATCGCCAGATAGATCCAACGCACGGGCAAAGCCCCCTTGTCCGCCCCGGTCGCGTCAGACGGCGTTGCGCAGGCCCATGCCGAGGCCGATCCAGCTCGCGCCCGCAAACACGAGATCGACGCCGAGGAAGATGCCGAGCGTGTAGAGCGACGAGAAGGGCCAGTGGGCAAGGATGATCAATCCGAGCAGAAGCGTGATGAGGCCGGATCCGACGACCCAGACCCAGGGCGAGCCCGCCTTCATGTTGAAGCCGAGGAAGATGCGCACGATGCCGGAGGCGACCAGCGCTGCGCCCAGGATGAGGGTCAGCCATACCGCGGTCAGGAGCGGGTTCTCGAACGCGACGAAGCCGGCGACGATGTAGAGGATTCCGAGCAGGAGCCAGAAGAAGAACCGGCCCCACGTCTGGACCTGGAAGGCGTTGATCACTTCGAACACGCCGGCAATAAGCATCATGATGCCGACGACGAGGACGCTTGCGGCCGTGGCTGCGACCACGCTGCCCAGCGCAATGATTCCGGCGATCACATAGACGGCGCCGAGAGCGACGATCCAGCCCCACTTGGCGCGCAAGGGCGCCAGCGAAAGCCCGGACGGCGCGGCGGATATCCAGTTGGTCATGGGCTCATCCCCCACGAATTGCGACCAGAAGCCTGCGCTTGGTGTGGAGCGCAAGCGGCAATCTACCACAACCGACGGTCAAGAAAAGCCGACGGCGGAAACCAGTTCAGGCGCGATGCTCAGCCCCTCGCGGATCCTTCCAGTCCCTCAGCCGGTTGACCAGCATGAACGCGTCGGCGTCCTTCGATTCGGCGAGATGCTCGCGGGCCGCCCGCGAAAGCTTGTCGACCAGGGACTTTTTGTAACCCCTCTGGCCAGCATCGAGGGCAAGCGTCGTAACGATCACAAGAACGCGCTGCTCGCTCTGGTCCGGACCTATTGCGGTCCAGACCTTGGCGCCCCTCGCGAGCGGATGAACAAATGCCATACCCGATGCCCCGTGAACATGACAGCAGCTAGGCAATCAGCGCGGCGCCGCCCCGTCAAGCCCGCAATTCGCATTGCCGGTCACCCGGTGATGAGCGGCGGAACTGGCCACGTATCCTCGGCGGCGCCGCGTCTTGGAGCGCCAGCAAAAGCGCTGCCCCGGGACCCCGAGAGCCGGATCAGGCTTGCTCGGAGTGTGGGGATGAGTTGGGCGTCTGTCGCGATTAAGCTCAAAACCCGTGCCGGTTAGAACTTGATGCGCAGGCCGGCGGTCGGCGAGATGTTCTGGGTCGCCGGGAAGCCGCTGGCGAGACCGCTGTAAACGTCGGCGACCATCAAGCCAGCGTAGAGGTCGACGCGCTTGAACGGCCGATAGTCGATGAGCGCGGAGAAGAAGGTTTCCGAGCCGGCGCAGGAGCCGCTGTTGATGCGTCCAACGGCGATTTTATTACCGTTTGGTGCGACAGTTGTGAAGAGGGTGCCGGCGCAGGGGGTGGTGCTGTAGTTGGTTTGATCGAGGTAATAAAAGGCGCCGGTTACGTCGAGCTGAGGTGTGACTGCGTATTTGGCGCCGACCCAGAAATAGGGAGCGATTCTGGGAACAGCGTAAGTCGTGTAGCTGATCCATTGGGTCGGCCATTTTTTGTTGGCGAGCGTTCCGGAGATGTTGGAGCCGGGGATCGTTCCGGGGACGTTCCAGCCGCCGATGGTCCGGAAGCCGTCAGGAAAAGTATCGCTCGTATCCGCCTGCCTGAGCCATCCGTACCCGCCGTAGACCGTCCAGGCTTGCCATTTGTACTTAGCCGTGAGCAGGAAGCCGGTGTTGTTCGACAGCGTCGCCTTCAAGTCCGTGTTGCTATAGTACATCGGAAGGCCCGAGGTGCATTCGGTCTGGCCGGCGAAGGGACCCTTCGTGAGGGTGGCGCAAGTCCCGGTGAAGGTGCTGAGGTTCACGGCGTCCATGGCGTAACTGCCGATCGCGTCCACCGAGAGGGTGCCGGCGTAGGGGGTCCCGCCGAACAAGTTAAAGTCGCCGCCGATCTGGCCCTGATAGAGGCCGTTCGTGCCATTGCCCTGATCGTAGCCGCCCCATTGCGCCAAGCCGCCGACGCGGAGATTCGCCCCGTAAACAGGCGAGGGGAAATCCACACGGTACTTGACGCCAGTATTGACGCGCGCCGCCTCGGTGTTGCCAAATCCGGCGAAGGAGCCGGTGTAACCGAGCGGCGAGAAGGCGTACGAGCCGCCCATCGGATCGTAGGAGTTGATCGCATCGAGCGAGAGCGTGTAGACGCGGCCGGCGGTCAAGGTGCCATACGTCTTGTTGCTGACGCCGATGAACGCCTGCGAGTTGTCCGGTTGGCCGGTGCGGCTCGAGTCGCCGCCCGCTCCCTGTTGGAGCAACGCCTTGCCGTTTTGCTGCACTTGCGCTTGCTGAGCGGCGGCAGGGTACCCGTAGTACGGATTGAATCCCCATTCCCATGTGCCGATGAGCGACCAGCCGCTGTTCCAGAGCGGTTCGCTCATCTTGATGCCGGCGACCGACTGGCTGAGGTTGTTCGGCGACCAAAGCCACTTCGCCCCGTAATTCTGCTTTTGGATGAAACTGTTGACGCCGTTATTCCACGCCGCGCTGTAGGGGGCGCCGTTCGAACTCGTAGGTAAGTCCCCCGTCAAGCGTCGCATAGACGGTGAAGCCCGCGTAGCTGAGCGGGCATTCGGTGGCGCTCGCGTTCAGCCAAGTCCAGAAGCTCGCGAAGCAGTTCGGCGGCGGCGCCGCTGGCGCCTTCGTGGTCGGCAGGTCGGCGGCGTGCGCCGCTCCGGCGGCGGCGATCAAAATCGCCATGGAAACACCGAGCTTTCTCATCATTACCCCGTTCGTTGTGAGGCCGGCCCCGGCGCCCGCCGCCTCGGATCTGCTCGAACGCCCGGCCTTGAGCGGTCACGGGCCTCGAGTTCGTTCGAAGCGCGCGGCACACCAATAGCGGCGATCCCGGTCGTTACGACGGGATCGATTCGAGGTGACGGGGAGGAGCCTAGTTTGAGGGCTCGTCATAAACAAACTATACTATTGCCGGAATTCCGACTTTTTTCCATCCGTTGCAATTAAGTCACAAGTTTACTTGCGTCAAAAAATCTATACTGCAGTAACGACGCGCGGCAGCAGCCGGCACGCAACGAAGCATCCGAGCGGGTGAAGGGCGTTATCTTAAACGCGCCGTGTAACAGAATGGCGACAAGATGGCGCCGCCAGCCAAAATTTAATTTAATGCCAGGCGGCCGCGCTGCGGGCGAGGGATTTGATCCAAATCAAGCCCCATTAGGAAAGCTTATAATCCATTGTGGCGCCGAGAGTTTTCGCAGCGAAAAGCTTCGGCGCGATGGGAAGAAGGTTGCGGATAGACAAGGCGTTCGAACAATCGTCGGGCGGGCGGCGTGACACGCGGCGCACGCCCGACACGGAAATCTCGAGACGGCGACCACGAAGCCGCCAAGATTTACGGGCATGGCGCGATATCGCATAACGTGGTGGGGCGCGCGACGCGGGGACGAAGACGATGACGAACCCGTCTTTTGAGGACCTCGGCGTTTTGAATGAGAAGTCATCGGAGCCGTCGCAAGCGAGTCCCGTTCTGGTCGTCGAGGATGAGCCGGAGATTGCGGAGGAGATTCGCTCCGAGTTGGAGGCGGCTGGCCATGCTGTGATTGTCGCGAACACCGCAACCCAAGGCCTTGAGTTGGCGCGAGCGCAGGGGGCGTCCGTGTTCGTGTTCGATCGGATGCTGCATGGCGAGGACGGGCTTTCGATCGTCGAGACGCTTCGGCGCGAAGGCATCGCCACTCCGGTCCTGATGATCAGCGCGATGTCGTCCGTCGACGATCGCATCGCGGGATTGAAAGCGGGCGGCGACGACTATCTGGTCAAGCCGTTCGACGTTCGCGAACTGGCTGCGCGGGTGGAGGCCTTGCTCCGGCGCGGCGGCGATCCGCGAGCCACGCGTTTGCAAGTCGGCGACCTCGAGATGGACCTTGTCGAACGCAAGGTCCGGTGCGCCAGCAGACAAGTCGAACTGCTTCCGCGCGAGTTCAAGCTGCTGGAATACTTCATGCGAAGACCGGGCCAGATCGTGACCCGGGGGATGCTGCTTGAGGACGTCTGGAACTTCAAGTTCATTGCGCAGACGAACGTGGTCGACGTCCAGATCGGCAACCTGCGCCGCAGGCTGGATCCGACCGGCGAGCGGCGATACATCGTCAATGTCCGCGCCGTCGGTTACAAGCTGGATGCGGATCGCTGAAGTCTTCAATGCGCGGGCTTTTCGGCTCGCGCTCGCCTTCTCGGTGGCCGTCTCGGCGGCGACCGCAGCCGCTTTTGCGCTGATTTACCTTCACGTTTCGAGCGCGGATGTGCAGCGGGCCGGCGCGGTGCTCGTCGGTGAAGCGGCCAACAGCGAGGGCGCAAGCGAGGCGCAGCTTCGCGAGGCCCTGGAGTTGCGTCTGACGCGCGACATACGTCGCCTGGATTACGTGGCCCTGTTCGACCAGAAAGGAAACAAGGTCCTTGGCGACGTGCCTGCGATGCCTCCGATCCCGGTCGACGGGCTCCCGCACGTGATCCGACAGCAGCTCCTGCCGGACTCGAGCGGAAACGAACCGGCGATCTTCGTCGCCCGCCGGCGTGGGGACGGACGGGTGGTTTTATTCGGACGGAGCCTGCGCGAGGCTTACGATTTGCAGGAAACAATGCTCAAGGCCTTGGCGGTCGCGCTCGGGCCGACCACTCTGGCCATCCTGGCGATCGGGGCGGTCTTCGCGCGAAGGGCCTCGCTAAGGCTCGAAAGCGTGCGTGAGGCGATCGTCAGGATCATGAACGGCGAACTCGAATCGAGGCTCCCGGTCACCAAGGAGCGGGACGACATCGATAAAATCGCCCAGGCGGTCAACGCGATGCTCGACGAGATCGGCCGCCTTCTCGACCAACTCAAGAGCGTCGGCGACAACATCGCCCACGATCTGCGCACGCCTCTCATGGTGGCGCGCTCGAAAATCGAACGCGCCCTCGATGGGCGAGCCGAGCCCGAGGGCTTGCGCGCAGCCATGCGCTCAGCGCTTATCCAACTTGAAAGAGCGTCGATCACGATTTCCGCGATCTTGAGGATTTCCGCGGTCGAGAACGGCTATTGGGAGAAACGCTTTGTCGACCTGGATCTGAGCGCAGTCTGCGCGCAGGTGTTCGAATTCTACGAACCGCTCGCCGAATCCAAGTCGCTCGAGTTCCGGATCGACGCCGGCAATCCTCTCGTCGTTCGCGGCGACGACGACCTGATGCGGGAGGCGATTTCGAACCTGGTCGATAATGCGATCAAATTCACGCCGTCCGGCGGAACAGTGCTTATCGAGGCTCGCGCGGTGGACGGAGTCCCTTGCGTCAGCGTCAGCGATACCGGACGGGGCGTTCCGCCCGAAGAGCGGGCAAAGATCTTCAACCGCTTCTATCGCGGCGAGAGCTGCGACGGTCCCGCCGGCCACGGGCTTGGCCTCAGCATCGCCAGAACCATCGCTAACCTGCATGGCTTTCAGTTGACGGTCGAGGACATTTATCCCGGCGCGCGCTTCGTACTGCGCGCAGTGGCGGCGGCGTTGCCGAGCCTCGAGCGGCGCGCGGCCTAAAGCCGGTGAAAGGGCGCGCCGGCTTATCCAAATATTATTTTAGTGGTTCAGGCGCTCGTCCCTCGGTATCTACGGGCAATTGCGGGCGCGGCGCAGAGCACGTGGGGGACCTCGTGTACATTGCCGCAAACTCAGTGACCTGCGTTTCCGAAGAGTTCAATGCTCGCGATTGTTCGTATTGCTCTCAGCAAGCCCTACACTTTCGTCGTTATGGCGATGCTGATTGTTATCTTTGGCGTCACGGCGGCGATCCGAACCCCGATCGACATCTTTCCCACCATTGGCATTCCCGTCGTCGCGGTGGTGTGGACTTACGACGGCCTGCCGGCCGAGGACATGTCGAAACGCGTCATCTACTATTATGAACGCACCCTCAGCACGCAGGTCAATGACATCGAGCATATCGAGTCGCAGTCCATGCCGCGCTACGGGGTCGTCAAAGTGTTCTTCCAGAGGGGAGTGAACATCAACGCCGCGCTCGCCCAGACGACGGCGGCTTCGCAAACCGTCTTGAAGTACCTTCCGCCCGGAATCACGCCCCCCTTCGTGCTGAGCTTCAACGCCTCGAGCGTTCCGGTCATCCAGCTCGCGCTTTCGAGCAAGTCGCTCTCGCAGGCGCAAATCTACGATTATGGTCAGAATTTCATCCGCCCACAGCTCGCGTCGATCCCCGGCTCCGCAATTCCCTCGCCGTACGGAGGCAAGACCCTTCAGGTCCAGGTGGACATCGATCAGGACAAGCTGCAAGCATACGGTCTTTCGGCGGAGGATGTCGTCGACGCGATCGGCCGCCAGAACATCGTCACGCCCATCGGCACCGAAAAGGTCGGCGACTTCGAATATGTCGTCAATCTGAACGGTTCGCCGGAGCGGCTGGACGCATTGAACGATATGCCGATCCGCGTGGTCAATGGCGCCACGGTTTTCGTCCGCGACGTCGCCTACGCGCATTTCGGCGCCCCGCCGCAGATCAACATGGTGCGAGTCGACGGCGCCAATGCCGCCCTTATGACGATCCTGAAGAACGGCTCGGTGTCGACGCTGGACGTCATCAACGGGGTTAAGGCGCTGCTGCCAAAGATCAGGGATTCGCTGCCCAAGAGCCTAAAGGTCGACATCGCAAACGACCAATCGTCGTTCGTCTATACGGCTGTCAATTCGGTCATCTTCGAGGGCGTCGTCGCGGCGGCGCTGACCGGCCTGATGATCCTGATCTTTCTCGGCAGCTGGCGCTCGACCCTCATCATCACGATCTCGATCCCGCTGGCGATCCTCGCCTCGGTCGCGGCGCTGTCGGCGGTCGGCGAAACCATCAACGTAATGACGCTCGGGGGCCTTGCGCTGGCCGTCGGCATCCTGGTCGACGACGCCACGGTGACGATCGAGAACATCAACTGGCATCTCGAACAGGACAAGGACATCGAATCCGCGATCATGGACGGCGCCCGCCAGATCGTCCTGCCGGCCACCGTCTCGCTGCTCTGCATCTGCATCGTCTTCGTGCCGATGTTCAAACTGGGCGGCGTCGCCGGCTATCTCTTCCGTCCGATGGCCGAAGCGGTGGTCTTCGCGCTCGCTGCGTCCTATTTGCTGTCGCGGACCCTGGTCAACACGATGGCGCGCTTCCTGCTCGCCAACCAGGCGCAACCCGAACACGGGAGCGCCCCGCCGCCGACGCGCAATCCGCTGAAGCCGTTCCAGCGCGGCTTCGAGCGCCGGTTCGAGGCGACGCGAGCCTTCTATCGGCGGCTGCTGGAAACAGCGCTCGCCGCTCGCGGTCTGTTCATCGGCGGCTTTCTCCTGGCCGTCGCCTGTTCGTTCGCGCTCGTCCCTTACCTCGGCCAGAACTTTTTTCCGCCGGTCGCCAACGCGCAGATCAAACTCCATGTGCGCGCGCCGACCGGGACCCGCATCGAGGATACCGCTGCGATTGTCGATGGAGTTGAAGCGATGATCCACCGGATCATTCCTCCCGACGCGCTCGGGCCGATCGTCGACAACATCGGTCTGCCGGTCAGCGGCATCAATCAGACCTACAACAACTCCGGCACCGTCGGTCCGGCCGACGCCGACCTCCTGATCACCGTCAAACCCGAATACGAGAGCGAGGCCGACGGCTACATCCGCAAAATGCGCGAGGTCCTGCCGAAGTCCTTCCCGGGCACGACCTTCGCCTTCCTGCCCGCAGACATCGTGTCGCAAATCCTGAACTTTGGCCTGCCCGCGCCGATCGACGTCCAGATCGTCGGGTCGAATTTCGCAGCCAACCACGCCTACGCGAACGAACTGCTAAAGAAAATTGCGCGCGTCCCCGGCGTCGCCGACCCACGCATCCAACAGTCGTCGAACAATCCGACGTTCGGCGTCGAGGTCGACCGCATGCGCGCGGCGCAGGTGGGACTGAACGAAGGCGACATCGCGAAGAGCCTGCAGGAGAGCCTGTCCGGCAGTTTCAAGGTGGCTCCGACGTTCTGGGTCAACCCGAAGAACGGCGTCGCCTATCCGATCGTCGCCCAGACGCCGCAGTACTGGTTGGATTCGGTCTCTTCGCTGGAAAACATTCCTGCCTCCAAAGAGGACAGTTCGCAAATCGTCGGCGGCCTTGCGACCCTCAATCGCGGGGTGAGCCCTTCTGTCGTCTCCCACTACGCCGTCCAGCCGGTCATCGATATCTTCGCGACAAACAACGAGCGAGACCTCGGCGCCGTTTCGGCCGACATTCAGCGCATTCTGGACAAGACCGCGAAGGACGTTCCGCACGGCTCGAGCGTGGTCATGCGCGGGCAGACCGAGACCATGACCTCGGCCTACCAGCAACTTTTTGTCGGGATCGCGCTCGCCATTGTCCTGATCTACCTGCTGATCGTCGTCAATTTCCAGTCGTGGCTCGATCCGTTCGTGATTGTGAGCGCCCTGCCGACCGCGCTCGCCGGCATCGTCTGGATGCTGTTCATCACGCGTACGACTGTGTCAGTTCCGGCCTTGACGGGGGCGATCATGTGCATGGGCGTCGCCACGGCGAACAGCATCCTCGTCGTGAGCTTCGCCCGTGAGCGGCTGGCGGACGGCGTCGACGCTGCGACCGCCGCCATGGATGCGGGCCTTACACGCTTCCGTCCTGTGCTTATGACGGCGCTTGCAATGATCATCGGCATGGCACCGATGGCTCTAAGCGGCGAACTAAACGCGCCGCTGGGTCGCGCCGTGATCGGCGGCCTGATATGTTCGACGATCGCAACCCTGTTATTCGTGCCGGCGGTGTTCCGCCTCGTCCACGCGCGCAAGCCGAAACGAGCCAGACAAGCGGCGCCTACTCTCGACGCAGAGGCGACTCCGGTATGAAGCACGATCACCCGCCGATTTCAGCCGTTGAGACCGCCGCGGTTGCTGGCGACGAAGGGCGGGCGAAAGCCCGTGCTCCGGTCAAGGCCGGCCGCGCCGTCATCTTGTTCAGCGTCGTCGCAGTCGCCGTCGCTCTGACCGGGATTCGCGGGCGGCGCCAAGATGAGGAGAGGCTGGCGCGCTGGACTGACGAACAGGCGATCCCGACTGTTGCGCTGGTGTCTCCGAAGCGCGGCGGCGAGACAAGGCAGGTCGTGCTGCCGGGCGATGTCGAAGCCTACTATGACGCGTCGATCCACGGCCAGGTCAGCGGGTATGTCAGCGCGTGGCGCAAGGACATCGGGGCAAAGGTCCGTCAGGGCGACGTCCTGGCGGTGGTCGATACGCCCGAGCTCGACGAGCGCATCTCGGTGGCCGAGAGCGAACTGGTCAAGGCCAAGGCCAATCAGCAGCTGGCGCACGTGACGGCGCAGCGCTGGAACTCGTTGCGCGGTTCGGCGGCGGTGTCGCAGCAGGCCGCCGACGAAAAGCAGAGCGACGCCAGCGCCAAGGACGCCGAAGTCCAGGCCGCGGAGGCCAATGTCCATCGGATGAAGGCGCTCAAGGCCTTCGCCAACATTGTTGCGCCGTTCGACGGTGTGGTCACATCGCGCAACATCGACGTCGGATCGCTGGTCAAGGCCGATTCGAACGACGCCGCCGCGCTGTTCACGGTGGCCGACGTGGATCAGATGCGGGTCTACGTTCACGCGCCGGAATCCTACGCGGCGGTGCTGAAGCAGGGCATGACCGGCATCCTCCAGTTGCCGGAGTACCCCGACCGCAAGTTCGAAGCGACGATTCAGACGACTTCGCATTCGATCGACAGGAAATCGCGGTCGCTGCTGGTTGAACTGATCGCGGACAACCGGGACGGCGCCCTCTCCCCCGGCGCGTTTGCGCGTGTTCACTTTCAGCTGCCCCCCGACCCGAACGCGATCACGATCCCGGCCACCGCCCTCATGTTTCGAGACAACGCCGTGGAGGTCGCCACCCTTGGAGTCAGCAACCACGTCCTGTTGAAGAAAGTGCGTATTGCTCGCGATTTCGGCTCCGAGGTCGAAATCGCCGGAGGTTTGAGCGCGGACGAACGGATCGTCGCCAATCCTCCCGAATCGATCGGGGACGGAGACGAGGTCCAACTCGCTGACCACTCGAACGCGTCTCATTCCGCTCCCGCGGGCCAACAAGGGGCGGGCGCTGAGCGGACCACGACCCACGAGATGGCTGAGACGGGGCGGGACGGCGGGGAATGAAACTGCGCTTCTGGCTCGCGCCGTCGATCGCGTTAGCGCTCGGCGGATGCGACTTCGCGCCTCGATACGCCCCTCCGTCAATGATCCTGCCGGCTGCATTCAAGGATGAGCCCAAGGCCGCCCCAGTCGGACTTCCCTCAAGCGGCGCGTGGTGGGTCAGCTTCAACGATCGGACGCTGAACGATCTCGAGGCTCAGGTCGACGCCGCCAATCCCGATCTTGCCGCTGCGGTCGCCGCGAACGACGTCGCGGTCGCGCGAGCCGAGCAGGCGGCGGCGGGGCTTCTCCCCCAGATCGACGCCATCGGACAGATCACCGCAAACAGGCAATCGAACAATCGGCCAACTCGTGGGGCGAACCAGCCGGACTACTACGGCAACAACATTCTCGGCGGGCAAGTCTCCTACGAGATCGACATCTGGGGACGGGTGCGCGACCTGGCGAAGGCCGCGAACCTCACCGCCGAAGCGAGCGCCGACGCACTCGCCAACGCCCGCCTCGAACTGCACGCGGAATTGGCGCGCGCCTATATCGACCTGCGGGGTCTCGACGACGAGGCGAGGCTCATCTCGGACACGATCGGCATCTACCGCGCAGCCCTCAATCTGACGAAGTCGCGAACTCGAGGCGCAGATCGCCTCGCCGGTCGACGTCGACCGCGCGCAGACGCAACTGAGCTCCGCGGAGGCTCAAGGCTCGGACATCGCCCTGCAGCGTGCGGCGCTGGAGAATGCGGTCGCCGCCCTGGTTGGCAAGCCGGCGCCGTCCTTCACCGTCGCGCCTCCGTCGAGACCGCTTCCGTTGCCGAGACGACCCCGTGCGGTTCCGGCCGACGTGCTGCGACGACGCCCCGACGTCGCGGAGCAGGAGCGCCTCACCGCCGCCGCCAATGAGGCGGTCGGAGCCGCGCGCGCCAATTTTTTCCCCAGATTCACCCTGCTGGCCCTGGGCGGAACGCAGGACACCGGCTTCCGCTTCTTCAACCCGGGGAATGCGTTCGGAACGATTGGGCCGTCGGTCGATTTCCCGCTGTTCGACGCGGGGCTCAGGGAGGCCGAGCTCAAGATCGCGAAGTCGCAGTTCACGGAGGCGGCGGAAAACTATCGGTCGACGGTTCTGCTGGCGATAAGGGAGGTCGAAGACAATCTTTCGGCGCTCCGCTGGTTGGCGCAGGAATACGCCCAAACCTCCACCGCCGCCGCCGCCGCCCGAAGGGCTGCCGATCTGTCGATGACGCTTTACCGCGACGGCGCGTCGTCCTATCTCGACGTTGTGACCGCCCAGAGCGCGGCGCTCGATGCGGAGCGCCTCGCGATCGCACTGCACTCTCGTGAGCTGGACTCGGACATCGGCCTGATGCTCGCGCTCGGCGGAGGATGGTCCGTCGGTCCGGAGCCCGCGCCGCAGACGATCGACTTTACGCTGGACCCGGCGCAACTTGTCGACCAACTGTCGAAGGCGAAGCCGTGAGCGACGAACCAACGCGTCCCGCCAATTGCGCGGCCTGCGCTTTCTGGCGCAAGTTGCGGGAGGGCGAGGGCGTGTGTTGTCGCCGCGCGCCTGACGCGTCGAATAGTCCAGAAGAGGTCGCCCACTGGCCGCAGACGCACAGTCGACAATGGTGCGGCGAGGGCGTCGCGGCTGCTCCGCTTTCCATCGGTTCGCACTGCGTCGACTGCGTCTTTTGGCTTCGTCCGCCGCTCGGTCTCAATCCCGTCAACCGGGGCGACATGCCGATGGCATGGTGGGCGCGGGCGGGACTTTGCGCGCGGCGCGCCCCACAACCCGTCAGCGAGCCGGGCCCTCGCGCCTTCTGGCGCGCGACCCTCGACATGGACTTTTGCGCCGACGGCGTCTCGCGAAGATCGGGCCCGTCTTAAAGCGTCATTCTCGTCAGAACCGGACGCGGACGCCCACCGCCGGGTCGTAGTTCTGCGGGCGCAAGAAACCGCTCGCCATTCCGCCGTACACGTTCGAGAGCATTGCGCCTGCATAGACGTCAACCCGCTTGACCGGCCTGTAGTCGATCAGAATCGAGACGGCGCTCTGGCTGCCGGCGCATTTGCTGCTGCTGATGGTGACGCCGGCGCCGGTGCATGCGGCCGACGTGGTGACGCCATTCTTGCTGACTGTAAAGTTGTAGTTGTTCTGGTCCTGGTAGTAAAAACCGGCGGACAGGTCGAAATTGCTCCACACCGACCACCTTACCCCGGTCCAGACGGTCTGCAATACTTTGTTAATATTGTAGGCGTTCGCGGTCACTGCGGCGTTGGCGTAGACGCCCTTGCTCCAGTATCCCGGTGGGACGAAAATGCCTTCGGCGATGGTCGGGAAGCCTGTCAAGTAATCGTCGGACGGGTTCATCAGCCGCGCATAGATGTAGCCCCCATAGAACGTGACTGTATTCCACTTATATTTTGTCAGCAACTCGACGCCCAAGTTGTTTGACAACGTCGCCTTGAGCACCGAGTTCGGGTCGTAATAGGCGTTGTTGACGTTGATAAACCAGTATCCGGTCTTACCCAGTTCGGCGAAGTTGGCGCCGCTGAAGCTGGAGAGCGACACCGCATCTTTGGCCCAGCTGACGATGCCGTCGAGCGACAGAGGCCCGAAGTCGGCGCCCAGCTGTCCCTGGTACATGCCGTTCGTGGCGTTGCCGATCGCATAGCCGCCGACCTGCGCCTGAGCCGCGGCGCGGAAGTTCTGATAGGCCACGCGGTACGTGAAGGCTGTGTTCGGGCGAGCCGTCTCGGTCGTGCCAAAGCCGGGGAAAAAATTGGAAAAGCCGAGTGCGGAGAAGGCGATAGACGCCACCGGATCGTACGCGGACAGCGCGTCGAAGGACAGCGAGTTGGTGCGCCCGAAGGTGATCGCGCCGTAGACCGGGTTCATGACGCCGACATAGCCCTGAGAGTTGTCCCACTGGCCCGCGCGGCTCCCATCGAAGTTGGTCGTCTGGTACGGCCATTTTCCAATCGGCCTCGCATTGTTGTCGGCGAGTGACCGCGGCTGGTTGTCGAGCATGCCGGAGTAGGGATTGACGCCGGCTTCCACGAGGCCGATCAGCGACCAGCCGCCGGCGAGATTTTCCTGCATCTTGACGCCGATCACGCTGGTGCTCAGCGCGTTGTAAGTAGGCTGCCACCGGCTTCCGGTGGAGTACTTCTGAATGCCGTAGACGAGCTTGTCAGAGCTCGGGGTGAATGCGGAGCCTTGCGAAAAGTAACCGGCGCCCACATCGAGCGCGCCATAGAGCGTAACGCCGGCATAGGTCAGCGGACAGTCGTTGGCCGACGCGCTCAACCAATCCCACAAGCTTGCCCCGCAATTCGGCCTTGAGGCCGACTGCTCGGCGGCTCGGCTTGTTGGCAGATCCGCCGCCCGAGCGAGGCTCGCGAGGCCGACCGTCGCCGCGCACACGGCGGCAAGTCCTTTCAGCAGGCGCGTCCTTGATATCATTTTGTCTATCTATTTTATAGACTAATGGTCGTCAATCCCCCCGGCGGATTGCGACCGCTTGAGATCAGCCTCGCCATGGGTCCGGCGCGAAGTCGACCAGGCGCTGGCTCGCCGCGCTCGGGCCGTTATCATGGCCTCGACGGGCGCTTGCGCCTGGCCCATATTGCGCAGGCCGCAAACGGACTGGCCGCGCCGCCTCCGCCGCTCGCCCACGCCCCCACGCTTAACGCCGCTCGCGTCAGAACTTGCACAACTTGGCGCCCAAGCCGTTGAAATCGCTCGCGCGCCGGTCGACTTTGCACCTCGTCCGGACAGCGAGGCCGCGGGCGCCGGCGTCGGCGTCGTCGCCCCCTGATCCGCCGAAGCACTAGCCCACGTCGTCCATGAGGCTGTAAAGCGCCCGCGCCTCGGGCGCAGGACCGCGTCTTACCCCGAGCGCCTCGACCTTGACGGCGAGCCAGCGCGAACCTTGCGCAAAGGTGAGAACATCGCCGCAGCGAACGCCGCGGCTCGGCTTGTCCACCGGAGTGCGCACGCCAGCGCGAGAGAGACGGACGCCGCCCTCTTCGACAATGCGCGCGGCGAGACTGCGCGTCTTGAAGAACCGCGCCCGCCACAGCCAGACGTCGACGCGGCAGGTGTCGGCGGCTTCGCTCAACTCGCGGCCGAAGCCGCCGCGCTTACGCCGCGACGGGCGCGCCTGCGACGCGCTCGGCGGGCCACGACGGCCGGTCTTTCGGCGCGCGACTCAGGCGCGACCGGCGCCTTCTCGGCCTGCGCATGCGCCGGCGGCCGCATCGCGATCGACTTGCGCCGCCATCGGCTCGCCTCGGTTGCGTCGGCCTTGCGGATGCGCACGAAGCCCAGCGCGCGAAGGACCCGTTCCGCGTCGACCCCCTTCCAGCCCAGCGCCGCGACGACGTCCGGCGTCAGTTCGAGGAGCCCGGCGCGCTCATGCTCGGCGCGCGTGAGCGCGTCCAGCCGCTCGAGCGTGAGAACCGGCATCGCGAGTCCGGCGACCACGCGCAAGCCCCGGAGGCTCAAGGCTTCGGGCGGCGGCCCGGGGTGCGGAATAACAGCGAGGCGATCGGTCGCGGGCCGCCAGCGCGGCGCCGCAAGGTGCGCAAACACCCCACCGATCGCCTGCGCCTCCGGCGTCAGCAAGGCCGGCAGATAGAGCGAGAAGGCGCCGAAGCGGACGCCGAGACGCTTGAGCGTGCGGCGCTCGCTCTGGCTCAGCGCGCGAATGTGCTCGTCGGCCCGGCGGCGATCGAGGACGCCGGACTGTTCGACGAGCTGGTAGGCGACGCCACGCGCGAGGCCTTTCAGCGTTCCGTCAGCGATGGCTTCAGTCAACCGCTTCAAGGGCGCGAGCCGCCGGCTCGCCTCGCCCGCGACAAAGGCTTCGAGCCGTCGGGCGGCGCGCTCGCGCACAGCGTCATGACCGACATCGCCGATCAGCCGCACCCTCGGCTTGAACGGGCCGCCGCCCGCAATTTCGCCCGCCGCGAGGCCGCGCCAAGTCACCGTTCCGTGCGGCCCGAGCGCGAACGATTCGTCGCCCGCGCTCGCCAGCTCCCCGAGCCTGCGCGCGACTTCGGGCGCGACCGCCCGCTCGACCGCGCGACGCAACGCGCGGTCCTCCAGCGCCGACGCCCCGCGCTCAGGCTCAAAGTGGACGCCGGAGAGCTTGCCGACGACATGGCCCTCGACCGTCACCGAGCCGTCGGCGCCGATCCCGCCGAGAACGGGGCCGGCGTGCTGGTGCAACGACCGCAGCAGCGTGCTCGTGCGCCGGTCGACGAAGCGCTGCATCAGCGACTGATGGAGCGTATCGGAGAGCCTGTCCTCGAGCTCCCGCGTGCGGCCCTGCCAGGCTGCCGGATCGGCAAGCCAGTCGGCGCGGTTGGCGACATAGGCCAGCGTGCGCACGCGCGCGAGGCGCATCGAGAGCGCGTCGATGTCGCCATCGGTCCGGTCGAGCGCGGGCAACTGGCTCTGCATCCAATCGTCGGGCACACGCCGGTTTGCCTGCGTCAGGTGCTGGAACAGGCCGCCGATCAGACGCGTGTGCTCCTCCTGCGACGTCTTGCGGAAGTCCGGCGTCTGGCAGGCTTCCCACAGCCGCATCAGGTTGGCGCGGTCGCGCGAGCGACGGATGACGGTTTCGTCGTTCGCAAGCTGGCGCAGCGTCGTCTCGTCCTGGGCTTCCTCGGAGAGCCGCAGTCCGGACGTCGGAGGAGGCGCCGCAAGCGAGCGCATGAGTTCCGGCAGCGAGCCGAAATCGAGCCGCGCGTTGCGCCACTCAGCGGCGAGAACCGACGGGAAGACATGGCCCTCGACCGCCGCGACGATGTCGGCGTCGAGATCGGGCGCATCGCCCGTGACGCCGAAGGCCCCATCCTTGCGAAAGCGGCCGGCGCGGCCGGCGATCTGGCCGATCTCCTGGGAGTAGAGACCGCGGGTGCGCCGCCCGTCGAACTTGCGTAAGCCCGCGAAGGCGACATGGTCGACGTCCATGTTGAGGCCCATGCCGATGGCGTCTGTCGCGACCAGGAAGTCGACCTCGCCGGACTGGAAGAGCTCGACCTGGGCGTTGCGCGTGCGGGGGCTCAGCGAGCCCATCACCACCGCCGCGCCCCCGCGGTGACGGCGAATGAGTTCGGCAATCGCGTAGACGGCGTCGGCAGAGAAGGCGACGACTGCGCTGCGCCGGGGCAGGCGTGTGAGCTTCTTCGACCCATCGTAGGAGAGCTGTGAAAACCGCTCGCGGAACTGGATCTCGGCGTGGGGGCAAAGGCGGCGGATCAGCGGCGCGACCGTCGCCGCGCCCATCAGCATGGTTTCCGACATCCCCCGCGCATGCAGGAGCCGGTGGGTGAAGACATGTCCTCGCTCAGGGTCGGCGCAGAGCTGGATTTCGTCTACCGCCAGGAACTCGACCCTCCGGTCGAGCGGCATCGCTTCGACCGTGCAGATGAAATATTGCGGATGGGCGGGGACGATCTTCTCCTCGCCGGTGATGAGCGCGACCCGCGCGGGCCCGCGCGCCGTGACCACGCGGTCGTAGATCTCGCGCGCCAGAAGCCTGAGCGGCAGGCCGATCATTCCGGAGGAGTGGGCCAACATGCGCTCGACGGCCAAATGCGTCTTGCCGGTGTTGGTGGGCCCGAGTACGGCGACCAGTCGCGCGCGCGGCGAGTCGTTCATGATGGAACAATGTGGAGGATGAAACCCGAACGCGCAAGCCCTTGGTTTGCGTCACAATTCGCCATAAAGTTCACATCACTGTCGCGGGCCTGCATGGGCGAGGACTCGTCGCGGCCGCGGCGGCCGCGACGGTGGGCTTGCAGTCCGGCGGCGTCTGGGCCACGCTTGGACAAAAGCAGAGTCGGGAGGCGCCCCATGTATTACGGACAAGTTGACGGGACGGGCATCGTCGTTCTCGATCCGCGTTTCAAGGACTGCTTTGCGGGCTATGCACGGGTCGAGCGGCTGTGGACCGGCGCGCGCTGGTCAGAAGGCCCGGCCTGGTTCGCCGCGGGGCGCTATCTCGTCTGGTCGGACATCCCCAACAACCGCATGCTGCGCTACGTCGAGCCTTCGGGCGAAGTCTCGGTTTTCCGCGAGCCCTCCAACAATTCGAACGGCAATACGGTCGACAACGAGGGACGGCTCGTCACCTGCGAGCACCTCACCCGCCGGGTGACGCGGACGGAGGTCGACGGCTCGATTACCGTCATCGCCGACCGCTGGAATGGCCAGCGGCTCAACTCTCCCAACGACGTCGTGGTGAAGTCGGACAACTCGATCTGGTTCACCGATCCCGCCTACGGCATCGACACCGACAACGAGGGCGATCGCGCGACGCCAGAGATCGACGGCTGCCACGTCTATCGCGTCGATCCGACAAGCGGTGAGGTCGAGCGGGTCATCGACGACATGGCGCGGCCGAACGGGCTCGCGTTTTCGCCCGACGAAAGCATTCTTTATGTGGCCGACACCGGAGCGACCCACAAGGAGAACGGCCCGCGGCACATCCGCCGCTTCTCTGTCGCGAAGAGCGGCAAGACGGTGAAGGGCGGCCAGATGTTCGCCGAGCTGTCCTCGGGCTTGTTCGACGGGTTCCGCGTCGACCGGGAAGGTCGCGTCTGGACGAGCACCGGCGAGGGCGTTCACTGCTACGATCCGGACGGAACCTTGATCGGCAAGATTCTCATTCCAGAAATCGTCGCCAACGTGACCTTCGGCGGCGCCAAGCGAAACCGCCTCTTCATTTGCGGCACGACCTCGCTCTATGCTGTCCTCTTGATGACGAACGGATCGAAGCTCGGCTGACGGGACAAGCTTGACAGGCGCAAAGCGGCCTCGCCTGATTGCGCCTCGAACCCATGCAGCGGAGGAAAGATGGGCGCCGAAATCACCTTCAAACGACCCGAGGGCGGCGACGCCAAGGGCTATCTCGCCAACGCTGCGCGCGGGGACGCGCCGGGGCTCGTCGTCATCCAGGAATGGTGGGGCCTGCAGGAGCAGATCAAGGCGATGTGCGACCGGTTCGCCCTCGCAGGCTTCGACGCGCTCGCGCCCGACCTCTACAAGGGCGTGGTCGTGCCTTATCACGACACGGACCGCGCGGGCAAAGAAATGTCCTCGCTGAACTTCCTCGAGGAAACCGATCAGACCGTGCGGGGCGCCGCGCAATATCTCAAGCGCAACGGAGCGAAAGTCGGGCTGACCGGCTTCTGCATGGGCGGGGCGGTCGCCGTCATCGGCGCGGCGCGAATCCCGGAGCTTTCCGCGGCGGTGACGTTCTACGGAATCCCGCCCGAACAGGCCGCCAAGCCCGCAGACGTGAAAGTCCCGCTGCAGGGCCACTTCGCCAACCAGGATGACTATATCTCGCCCAAGATGGTCGACGGCTTCGAGCAGGGCATGAAGGCGGCTGGAAAGAGCTTCGAGGTCTTCCGCTATGACGCCCATCACGCCTTCGTCAACGAGCAGCGCATGGCGGTCCATGACCGCGCAGCCGCAGAGCTCGCCTGGGCCCGGGCCATCGACTTCCTCAAGAAGCATCTTGGGTAGCCGCTCCCGGCGGGGGGCTTCGGCATGACCGGCTCAGTCGCGGTCTTCGATCTCGGCAAGACCAACATCAAGCTCGTCGTCTTCGACCGCATGGGGCAGGTTCTGGCGGAGCGGTCGGAGCCCAATGCCCCCCTCGGCGCGGACGCCGATTGCCCCTATCTGCACCTCGATTCGGAGCGCGCGTGCCGCTTCCTCCTCGCCTCGCTGATGGACCTCGGCGCGAAACATCCAGTCGACGCGGTCTCGATCACGACGCACGGCGCCGCGGGCGCGCTCGTGACCGACGACGGCCTCGCCCTGCCGCCGATGGATTATGAGTTCGACGGTTTCCCTGCCGTTGACGCAGACTACGACGCGCAACGCCCGCCGTTCGAAGAGACGCTGTCGCCGAAAGTGCCGCGCGGGCTCAACCTCGCGCGGCAGATCTTCTATCTCGAGCGAACATTCCCGAAAGAATTCGTCCGCGCCCGCGCGTTCCTGACCTACCCGCAATATTTCGGCTGGCGGCTCGGCGGCGCGATGGCCTCCGAGGTCACCTCGCTCGGCGCGCACACCGATCTCTGGCGGCCGAACGAGGGGCGGCTTTCGAGTCTCGTCGAAAAGCGCGGCTGGGCGCGCCTCTTTCCCCGCTTACGCCGCGCCTGGGAGACGCTGGGCGCGCTAAAGCCCGAGGTCGCCGCGGCGACCGGGCTCTCGCCCTCCGTCCGCATCGTCTGCGGCGCGCACGATTCGAACGCTTCGCTCGTGCCCCATCTCGCCGCGCGACACGACCCGTTCACCGTCATCTCGACCGGCACCTGGGTCATCATCATGGCCATCGGCGGCAAGGGCCGGCTCGACCCGAAATGCGACATGCTCGCCAACGTCGATGTCCGCGGCGTTCCGGTGCCGACCGCGCGGTTCATGGGCGGACGGGAATTCTCCGTCCTCGCGGGCGACGCGAAGGCCGAGGCGCACGCGGCCGACATCGCGGGCGTCGTCGCCTCCGGCGCGATGGCCGTCCCGGCCTTTTCCGACCAGGGCGGTCCATTCGCGGGACGGACAGGGCGAATCGACGGCGAGCAGCCCAAGACGCCGGCCGGGCGAACGGCGCTCGCGACGCTCTATTCGGCGCTGATGACGGCGCACATGCTCGACCTATTGCAAGCGCAAGGCGATCTCATCGTCGAGGGCGGGTTCAACCGTTCGCCCGCCTTCGCAGGCGTTCTGGCCGCGCTCATGCCCGATCGCAACGTGGTCATCGCGCCGACCTCGGGCGCCGCGGCCGGCGCCGCCATGCTCGCGTCCTGGGGCGAACCGCACGACCCGCCGAAGCTCACGCCGGCCCGGCCGTGGGAGATTCCACGGCTACGGGAGTACCGAGAGCGGTGGGAGCGGCGCTGTCGTGCGAACTGAATTTCGCTCAAGCTCAACTCAATTCGGCAGCCGCCAGATGCGCCGCGCGTTGGCGCTGAAGAGCCGCTCGCGCTCGCTTGCCGAGCAGCCGAAGGTGATGGCGTGGGTCGACGCCATCCAGATCGACAAGGAGGCCGTCAGCGTGCAGACCGGCCAGTCGCTTCCCCAGACGACGCGATCCCAGCCGAAGCTTTGGATGGCGTGCTCGACATAGGGCCGGATGTCGTCGACGGTCCAGGTCGCCTCGTCGGCGTAGGCGACGACGCCGGAGATCTTCACCGCCACGTTCGGGCGCCGGGCGATCTCCGCGATGCGCTCGCGCCAGGGATGCTCCGCGCGCTCCTTGATCGCCGGAGCGCCGCAGTGATCGAGCACGAACTGCACGGCGGGGGCGAGGTCGGCAAGCGCGATCGCCTTGTCGATCTGGTCGGGGCGAACGCAAAGGTCGAACGGCCGGCCGGAACCGGCCAGCCGGCGAAGGTTGTCGCGAAAGATCGGCGTCTCACTGACATCGTCCGGAACGACATGCAGAACCCGCCGGAACCCCTTGACGAACGGATCGGCCGACGCGCGCTCGAGGAAGGCGGGAAAGCCGGCGCTCTCCGGGCGGCAGGCGCTGATGCAGCCGCGCAGGAGACCCGGCGTCTGCGCCGCAAGGCTCTCGACATTGCGCGTCTCGACTTCGATGTCGGCTTCCGCCGCATCGACTTCCATGTGGAGGGCGTCGGTGACGCCGCAGCGCAACGCTTCGATCGCGTACCGCTCATAGGGCGCGTCCCGGTCGAGCGCTGGAACGTCCTTCAGCCACGCATAATTCAAGCGGTCCCTGTAGATAAGATGAAGATGCGTATCAATGATCGCCCGTTCCAACCCCGTCGCCTCCTCGTGAATTCGCCTGGAAGGTCAAACGCCGCCAAATTAAACCAAGCCAAACCAAGCTGGAATCCAAGCCAGACCAAACCAAATGCAAGGAAAATGCAAGGAATTAACCTTGTATTTCCTTGCATTTCCTTTGGCGAATCTGCACTTTTCAATGGGTTACGAGCGAGTTGCCCGAAGAGTTACGGGCGAGTCTCCCCAAAAAATTTCGCGCCGCAAGAAGCCTCGCCGCGTAGCGAACGACAGATCGCGAGTGTTGTTTCGAGCGCATGATCCAAGATACCACCGATTCTGATTTTCACAAAGCATTTGTTCGGGGTTCCCGTCGTCCGCCGTTGCGGTCGGCTCAACGGAAGGCCTTATCGACCGTCCGCTTCTCGGGGTCCCCGCGCAGAAACTTGGATCGAGGGGAGCCCGAATCGGGCAGTGGGTCGCTCATGCGCTCGTTAGGCGAATTTCGCCATCGAGCCGTCGCTTTACGTCGCGGCGATCAGGAAACAACAGGGCTGTATGTGACATCGAAACAGAGGTAACGTCGTTTGCGGGGGCGCAAATCCGACGGGCTCGATACGGACGCCGCGGCGTTCGGACAGCGATCCTCAACGTGAACGTTAAGGATTGCGCATGGCCCGTTCCCCGCTGATGAGGGCGCTCCAACGGCTCGCTCGCGACCACGCCGAAGCGTCGCGGCGCGGCGTCGATGTGGCCAAGGTGCGAGAGGAACGCGCCGCCTTTTTCGCCGAGCGCCGGCGATTCCTTCAGGGCGCCGGGGCCATGGCCGCCGCCGCGCTCGTCTCGCGCACCCGAGCGGCGCGGGCGGTAACGACCACGTCCGCCACGAAACCGAAGATCGTCATCGTCGGCGCCGGCATAGCGGGCCTGAACGCCGCGCTCACCCTGCAAGACGCGGGTTTCGCCTCGACGATTTACGAATTGTCGGACCGGATCGGCGGGCGCATGCACTCGGACGCGACGACATGGCGCAACGAACAGAAGAGCGAGTGGTGCGGAGATCTCATCGACTCGGGCCACGCCACGATGCTGAGCCTGGCGAGCAGGTTTGGCCTCAAGCTCGTCGACGAGGTCGGCGCAGAGCCGCCCGGGACCAGCGACACCCTCTATTTTGACGGAGGCTATTACTCCCAGGCCCAGGCGGACCAGGATTTTGTTGCCGTGAACCCCGTCCTGCAAAAGCTGATCAAGGTGGCGCCTTCCACCGTGTACAACTCCTATAATCGCGTCGGTTCCTACTTCGACAATCTCAGCGTCCATGAATGGATCGAAAAACACGTGCCCGGCGGCCATGGATCGCAATTGGGACGCTATCTGGACAGCGCCTACAACCAGGAATTCGGGCTCGATACGCCGCTGCAAAGCAGCCTCAATCTCGTCTATCGGCTCGGCTTTCAGCCGCCGGCCGGGCCCTGGCAGATTTATGGCGTGTCCGACGAGCGCTACAGCATCCTGGGCGGCAATCAGCTCTTGCCCAAAGCCATTGCCGCGAGCCTGCCCGATGAGAGCATCATGACGAACTGGGCGATGACCAGCATCCGACGGTCCGGCAGCGTCGGCTACGCGCTCACCTTCGACACGCCCGTCGGCTCGCAGACAGTGGTCGCCGACCAGGTGATCCTGACCCTTCCCTTCAGCGTGCTGCGGACGCTCGAATACGGTTTGGCCGGGTTTGACAGTCTGAAGCTTATCGCCATTCAGGAGCTCGGTTACGGCACGAACACAAAACTCAGCCTGCAATTCGGCAACCGATACTGGAACTCGACTGGGACGTGGGGGACGGGCGACGGCAACATCTACACGGATCTCTTCTTTCAGAATGCATGGGACTCGTCGCGCGGCCTCGTGGGCGCGACCGGCGTCCTGACGGCTTTCATGGGCGGGAGCAACGGCGCCTCGCTCGTAGGGGCGGCTTCCCCTTATGCATACGCTGCGACCGACGCGTACGTCAGGAAATACGCCAAGGACTTTCTCTCGCAGCTCGATATCGTCTGGCCAGGCGTCGCCAAATACTGGAACGGCCTGGCAACTCTGAGCACGCCCTGGCGCGACCCCAATCTCTTGGGGAGCTATTCCTGTTGGAAGGTCGGGCAGTACACCTTGTTCGCCGGTTACGAAGGCGTCCGCCAGGGGAACTGTCATTTCGCCGGCGAACATTGCTCGATCAATTTTCAAGGCTTCATGGAAGGCGGGGCCGAGGAAGGAGCGCGCGCAGCGCAGGAAGTCATTGCGGATTCTGCCAAGGCTCGGTGATCGCGGCTCAGGCCGGGCTTGGCGCGGAGAACCGCGCCCTGCTATGAGGGACGCCCATGGCCGCGACCCTGACCGCCGACGAGACGCTTGACGAGTTCCGCGCCGCGGGCGCGCTGCTCGAAGGCCATTTCATTCTGTCCTCGGGCCTGCATTCGCCGATTTTTTTGCAAAAGATGTTCGTGTTCCAGGATCCCGCCCGCACCGAGCGCCTGTGCCGCGCGCTAGCTGAGAAGGCGCGCGAGGCGTTCGGGCCGATCGACATCGTCGCCTCTCCCGCGGTTGGCGGCATCGTGCCCGGCTACGAGACAGCGCGCTGGCTCAAGGCGAAGTCGATTTTCGTCGAGCGCGAGAACGGCGTCTTCAAGCTCAGGCGCGGGTTCACGATTCCCGCCGGCGCGCGCGTGCTCATGGTCGAGGACATCATCACGACCGGCCTTTCGTCGCGCGAATGCCTCGAGGCGCTTAGCCAGCATCCCGGCAAAATCGTCGGGGCCGCGTGCCTCATCGACCGTTCGGGCGGAAGAGCGGACATCGGGGTCAAGCGCGTCGCGCTAGCGACGCTCGACATCCCCGCCTACGCGCCCGACGCCTTGCCCCCGGAACTCGCCGCATTGCCCCCGATCAAGCCGGGCAGCCGCGCGCTCGCGGGCGCCGCCTGAAAGCTTGTGGAGGGGTCCGATCCGATGGCCGCGCTTCGATTGGGGGTCAACGTCGATCATGTGGCGACCGTGCGCAATGCGCGCGGGGGCGCGGTTCCGGACCCGGTGCGCGCGGCCCTGATCGCGATCGAGGCCGGCGCCGACGGCATCACGGCGCATCTGCGCGAGGACCGGCGCCACATCCACGACGACGACATGCGGCGGCTCAAGGCGTCGATCACGAAGCCGCTCAACTTTGAAATGGCCGCGACCGAGGCCATGCTCGACATCGCGCTGCGCATCCGCCCGCACGCCTCCTGCCTTGTCCCGGAAAAGCGCACGGAGCGCACGACCGAGGGCGGCCTCGATGTCGTCAACGGCTTTCGCGCCCTGAAACCCTTCGTCGCCGAACTCTCGCGCGCCGGGATTCGCGTTTCGATGTTCATCGAGCCTTCGAGCGAAGCGCTGAAAGCCAGCGCGGACCTCGGCGCGCCGGTGGTCGAACTGCATACGGGCGCGTGGTGCGACGCCTTGGCGCACGGCGATTCCGCCCGCGCGGACTACGAATTCGGCCGCCTCAGAGTCGCCGCCGCCCAGACGCCCGGGCTCGGGCTCGAATGCCACGCGGGCCATGGGCTCGACTACGAATCGGCGCGCGCGATCGCGAGCCTGCCGGAGATCGTCGAGCTCAACATCGGGCATTTCCTCATTGGCGAAGCGATCTTCGTGAGCCTTGCCGAGGCGGTGAAGGCCATGCGCGTGGCGATGGCGGAGGGACGCGCGCTCGCCGAGGGCCGGCGGTGATCGTCGGCATCGGCAGCGACCTTTGCGACATCCGGCGCATCGATAAGACGCTTCAACGTTTCGGCGCGCGGTTCATCGACCGCTGCTTCACCGAGACAGAGCAGCGCCGCTCCGACGGGCGGGCGGGCCGCGCCGCCTCCTACGCCAAGCGGTTCGCGGCCAAGGAGGCGTGCGCCAAGGCGCTTGGAACAGGGATGAGGCGCGGCGTCTTCTGGCGCGACATGGGGGTCGTCAATCTGCCGTCTGGCAAGCCGACCATGCGGCTGACCGGGGGAGCGGCGGAGCGGCTCAAGGCGATCCTGCCGGCCGGGACCGAGCCCTTCATCCACCTGACCATCACCGACGAAGAGCCGATCGCGCAGGCCTTCGTCGTCATCGAGGCTCGGGCGCCGGCGAGCAGAGGCTGAGGGGCGAGCGCGCGACGAGCGGGACGGAGGCGGAAAGAATCGCGGACAACTCCTGCCGGACTGCTCGATCGATAAAGCGCCCAACTTCATCGGCTTGGCCGCCGCATGAGCGCACCGGCTCCCGGATGCAATCGCCTGCGGCGCCGCTCGGCCAAAGGTTAGCGCTTTGTAAATCGCCTGAAAAGGCCGCGAAACCTCGACGAGACAACCTTTCGTGACCTTTATGCAACATGGTCCTAGGAAAGGCGTTTCCAAGGCGATTCCGAGACAGAAAGCAGTTGAGCCCCGGCGCGGGCAGGGTATTGTGAGGCGTGTGAACGGGAGAGTCCCGGTCGCGGATCGGTCAGAAGCGACATTTGCCGGGGCAAACCGCCAAGATCGGGTCAATCGGGAATGGGGGCTGACCACCTTCGGTTTTTGGGTTCGTTAGGCGGGCCGGCAAATCGAGAGTGAGAAGAAATCCAACGCCCATTATGTCAACTGGAGGTCAACAATGACGCTCATAAAGAGCATACTGCTGGGTTCCGCGGCCGGCATCGTCGCCGTCGCCAGCGCGCAGGCGGCCGATCTGCCCACTCGCAAGGCGGCGCCTGTGGCCGAATATGTGAAGATCTGCAACGTCGGCGGCATCACCGGCTGGGTTCTGCCGGGCTCCGACACCTGCGTGAAGCTCTCGGGCTACATCACCGGTCAGTTCGTGGGCGGCAACCTGCAGAACCAGTACAACTATGGCGGGTCGATCCTCTCGACTCAGATATCCGCGATCGACCCGTTCGCCGCGGTCCATTCCGATCAGCGCATTCTGATTGAGGGCGGCGACAACGCGGCTCCGATCTATTACGCTGGCGTCCCGGGACCCTTCGGTCCCGGTGGAACCTATATCACTCCCGGCACCCCGATCATCAATCCGGTGACCGGCACGCAGGCCATCCTTCCGAACCAGAGGAATGCGACCTTCAATCGCGACGCGACCGGCTGGACGACCCGCGCCAACTTCGGGTTCGACTTCGCCTCCAACACCGCCTGGGGCCCGTTGATCGGCCACTTCGACATCAATTCGGAAGCCGGCAACGGTCTCGACAACGTCAACAACACCTACCTCAACACGGGCTACGTCACCTGGGCCGGCATCACCGCCGGTAAGGCGCAGTCGTTCTATTCGTTCGTCGGCGGCGGCGACAACTGGGCCAACTTCCTCTCGCCGGACCAGAAGGGCTTCAACGAGCCTGACCTCATCGCCTACACCGCCTCCTTCGGCGGCGGCTTCTCGGCGACCCTGGCGGCGCAGAGCCCGGGCTGCGAGGCAGGCGCGGGCTGTTATTCTGGCGGCGGCACTGACTTCGGCGCCCCAAATTACAGCCACCTTGGCGGCAATCAGGGCCCGATCGGCGGCTACAATCCGATCGGCATCACCTTTGGCGGCCAGCGCTGGCCGGATTTTGTCGGCGCGTTGCACGTCAAACAGGGCTGGGGCGAGGCCCAGGTCTCCGGCGTGCTCCATAACGTCAACGTGAGGGACTACAATTACATCGGGCTTACGGACTGTGGCTTTAGCTCCCTCTATGGTTGCAACGCCGAGCAGAACAAGGTTGGCTGGGGCGTCGACGCCGGCGTGAAGTTCAACCTGACGAATCAGTGGGGGAGCTGGTGGGCCCCGAGTGACAACATCCTGTTCACCGGTTCCTACACCCAGAGCGCCGTGTGGTACTCAGGTATTCCGGACGGGATGTGGGGTGAGAACGGCCAGGTCAACGGCAACGGCCAGCCGATGTATGTGGCCGACGCCTTCTTCAACCCGCTGACCAACCAGTGGTCGCATCCGACCGCGTGGTCAGTCTCCGGCCAGCTCGAGCACCACTGGACGCCGACCTTCTACACCGACCTCTTAGGTTCGATCGGCGGCCTCGAGTGGAGCAACATGGGCGGCGGCTGCTACCTCTACGGATTCGGCTGCGGCCTCGGCCAGTTCGGCTCGGGCGCGCTGTCGAAAAGCGCCATCACTTGGATAGTCGGCGCCGACATCGGCTGGAACCCGGTCACGAACCTGAACTTCGACCTCGAGTTGATGTATCAGAGCACGAACCAGGAGCGGCCGAGCGGGTTCATCGGCACGATCTACAACAACGGCGCCTTCGTTCCGGGCGCTTGGCAGGGCACCAGCAGCGGTTTCGCCGGCCGCTTCCGCGTCACCCGTTACTTCTGATCGCCACACGATCGGTTGAGAAGGCATGCCCCGGAGCGAAAGCTCCGGGGTTTTTGTTTGCGCTTCCCTCGGCTTTAAGGTCTCGGTGACGACGCATAGACGCACGACGGCTTGAACGTCCGGGCCTTCGGCACGGCGACCAAGGGCGGGCGCGATTTTGCGCTTGCGAACATGGCCTTCGCGGCCGATGATCGGCGTTGACCAGCGCCAAAAAGCGCGCGTGGCAAGACGCGTCCGGTCTTCCGCCTTTTCGCGCTTTGCAGATCCAGCCGAAGTCGTCATGGGATCTTGAGCGCCCGGGCGCCCGTGGGATTTCGGCGAACGCGAACGGGGTGAAGCTTCTCGGCGATGATGCGGCAATACGAGCTGGTGGAGCGGGTTCGCCGGTACAATCCCAAGGCGAACGAGGACCTGCTCAATCGCGCCTATGTGTTCGCGATGAAGGCGCACGGCAGCCAGAAGCGCGCCTCCGGCGATCCCTATTTCTCGCATCCGCTCGAGGTCGCCGCGATCCTGACCGATCTCAAGGTTGACGACGCGACCATCGTCGCGGCCATGCTGCACGACACGATCGAGGACACGGCGATCAGGCGCGAGGACGTCGACAAGGCGTTCGGCGAGGAGATCGGCGGACTGGTCGACGGATTGACGAAGCTCAGCAAGCTCGACTTCGTCACCATGCACGCGCAGCAGGCCGAGAATTTCCGCAAGCTCCTGCTCGCGATCGCGGACGATGCGCGCGTGCTTCTGGTCAAGCTCGCCGACCGGCTGCACAACATGCGCACCCTGAATTTCGTGCCGGCGGACAAGCGCATCCGCATAGCGCAAGACACGCTGGATATCTACGCGCCGCTCGCCGGGCGCATGGGCATGCAAAGCATGCGCAGCGAACTCGAAGACCTGTCGTTTCGCTGCCTGATGCCCGACGCATACGCGCTGATTATGAAACGCCTCGAGACCATGAAGGTCAAGAACGGCGCGATCATCGCCCGCATCGCCGCCGAGCTCACCGACCAGTTCGCCCGGCGCGGCATCAAGGTCGAAGTGCAGGGCCGGCAGAAGCAGCCCTACTCGATCTGGAGAAAGATGGAGCGCCGCTCCATCGCGTTCGAGCAACTCAGCGACATCTACGGTTTCCGCATTCTGGTCGATAACGTCGCCGACTGCTACGCCGCCGTCGGCGTCGCGCACACGACCTGGCCGAGCGTCCCGGGTCGCTTCAAGGACTACATCTCAACGCCGAAGCAGAACGACTATCGCTCGATCCACACGACCGTCATCGGACCGGGAAGCCAGCGCGTCGAACTGCAGATCCGCACCCACGAAATGCACGAAGTGGCCGAGTACGGCATCGCTGCACATGCGATCTACAAGGACGGCCGCATGGAAGACGCGCCCGCGGTCAGCGAAAGTCGCGCCTACCGGGGTTTGAGGCAGACGATCGAGGCGCTGGCGAGCGATGATTCGGAAAAATTCCTCGAACACACCAAGCTCGAACTGTTTCACGATCAGGTGTTCTGCTTCACGCCCAAGGGACGCCTGATTGCGCTGCCGCGCGGCGCGACCGCGATCGACTTCGCTTATGCGGTCCATACCGACATCGGCAATTCCGCCGTCGGCGCGAAGATCAACGGCCGCATCGCGCCCTTGGTCTCCGTGCTCCAGAACGGCGATGAGGTGCTTATCATCCGCTCGGAGCGCTCATCCCCGTCGGCGGCGTGGGACGGCGTGGTGGTGACGGGCCGCGCGCGCGCTGCAATTCGGCGCGCGACGCGCGAGGCGGCGAAGGCGCAGTTCGGCGGATTGGGGCGACAGATCATCGAGCGCGCGTTCGAGCGTGCGGGCCGGAAGTTTTCGGAAGCCAAGCTGAAGGCGGCGCTGCCGCGGCTCGCGCGCACATCGGTCGATGACGTCTTCGTCGGCGTTGGGCGCGGCGAAATCTATTCCACCGACGTCGTGCGCGCGGTGCATCCGGACTTCAAGGAGGAGCGCAAGCTCGGGCGGGCGGTGCCGCAGAACGAAAGCGGCTGGTTCGGTCTGCCCAAGGCGATCGACCTCGTGTTCCGCGTGCCCGGCAAGTCGGACCCCGGCGCGGCGCTGCCGGTGCGCGGCATCGATCTCGACACGGCGGTGCGGTTTGCTCCGAAGGGCGGAGCGGTGCCGGGCGAGCGCATCGTCGGCATTCGCGGCGACGATGGCATCACCATCTACCCGATCCACTCGCCCGCGCTCGCCTCATACAACGACCAGCCGGAACTGTGGCTCGACGTGCGCTGGGATCTCGAGAATGCGCCGAGAGCGGTCTATTCGACGCAGATCCTGGTGACGATGCTGAACGAACCCGGCGCGCTCGGCGTGATCGCGACGACGATCGGCGAATATGGCGCCAACATCGATGCCGTCTCATCCTCGGCTAATGGGGCCGATTTCCGCGAACTCCTGATCGACGTGCAGGTGCGCGACATCCAGCATCTCAATGCGATCCTGTCCGAGTTGCGCGGCAAGAGCGTCGTGCACAAGGTCGAAAGACTGAGCGGGTAGCCCGGTGCCGCTCTACTTCGCGTACGGATCGAACATGAGCGCTGAGGCGATGGCGCGCCGCTGTCCGCGCTCGAAGCCGCTCGGCCTCGCACGGCTCGAGCGCCATCGCCTCGCGGTGATGCGCGAGGGCTGGCTGACCGCGGCGCGCGATCCGCGCTCCGCCGTGCACGGCGTCCTCTGGGACCTCGCGCTGTCGGACGTTCCGGCGCTCGACCGCTTCGAGGGCCTGCCGCAACGCCTCTACGCCAAGGTCGCGCAGCCGGTCGTGACGCCGTCGGGAGCGAAACGGGCGCTCGTCTATTTCGGCGCCAACGCCGGTCCTGGAACGGTCCGGCCGGATTACATCGCCGAGATCATCTCCGCGGGGCGCGGATGGGGCCTGCCGGCGAAGGCGATTGCTGTGTTGGAGGAGATATTTCGGCAGGCGTCAAGCGTTAGGCGGTAGGCAGTCGGTCCTCGAGACTCGCTGAACTCGACTTCGCTCGCGGCGCATGTATACCGGCGGCCGACTCGACCGGTTTAAGGGCACATGCGCTTCGTCCAGACCTTCGATCTTCTCGCGTTGATCAACACCGCCGTTTGCCTGGCGGCGGCGTTCGCGCTCGGAACGCTGATCGGGGTCGAGCGCCAGTACCGGCAAAGGTCGGCGGGCCTGCGCAGGAACGTTCTCGTGGCGGTCGGCGCTGCGGCGTTCGTCGATTTCGGTCTTCGCATCGGGGGACCGAATACGACGCAGGTGATGGCCTATGTGGTCTCCGGCATCGGCTTTCTCGGCGCGGGCGCGATCATGAAGGAGGGGGTCAACGTTCGCGGCCTCAACACCGCCGCGACGCTCTGGTGTTCGGCCGCGGTCGGCGCCGCCGCGGGCGCGGGGCTCCTCGTCGAGACTGCGCTGGTGACCGGCTTCGTCATCGCCGGCAATACGCTCTTAAGGCCGCTCGTCAACACCATCAATCGCATCCCGCTCGACGAGGAGGCTGGCGAAGCGACCTATGAGATTCGCCTATCCGCCGATCTTGCCGACGCGAACGAGGCGCGTGAAGCGCTCATCGAAGCCCTCGAGAAGGCGCATTACCCTGTCGCCGACGTCGAAACCAATGAGCGCGGCGACGACGCGGTCGAGATCGTTGCGACTCTCGTCTCGACCGCGGTCGTTCCGGAGGAACTCGACGCCGTCATCGAGGCGATGGAGAAGCTGCCCGGCATCGAGCACGCGACTTGGGAGAGCGCGGCGCAAAGCTGAGGGTGGGCGGCAGTCGCTTCCCTACTCGCCGCTGCCTCCTGCCGACTGCCGGCTCCCGACCGCCTCCACCTGGGCCCCCGTCGCGCCGCCGAGGCTCAGCCACAGGTTCGGATCGTCCTGCGCCTGGCGCTTGAAGAACTGGTAGCCGGTCGCGTTCCACGGCCGCACGTCGGACGACAGGTTGTCGAGCACGAAGTCGCCGCGGTCAGTCTTGACGGTGAGCACCGCATGGCCCTCGCCATCGAGGTCGCGAACGATCGTCATGAGCAGCGCCTGCCGCGGAAAGCCTCGCTCGATCAGGAGCTTGCGCTTGAACAGCGCGTAGATCTTGCAATCGCCCTTGCCGTCGACAGGGTAGTCCCAATGGTCGAGCGTCGTGCCCCAATGGTCGAAGTTGCTGATCGGCTCGATCGCGACATTGGCGTAGGCGTTGATCTCGTTCAGCGTCTTCCACACCTGCTTCGTCAGGTGCACGTCGACGGGCTTCAGCTTGCCGAGCGAGCACTCTTCCGCATGGCGGTTGCAGAAGTCGACCCAGCCGTAGGGGATCGAGGTCTCGGCGCCCACCGGCGTCCATGTCGCTCGCGGAAGACCCTGCTCGGAGGCTTCGCCGAGCGTGTTCCAGGCGAGACTCGCGATCATGGCGATGGTCAAGAGGCTGAGAAATCGGTTGAACATGGATGCCGTCCGCCGTCTTTCGGTGCGGCAAGGATCGCCGCCCCCGCTTGGCGAGGGCAGAAATAATTCCGTCAAATTTTATCCATCGATCGGCGTTCGGGGCGCGAAATATCTTAAGATTGACAATGGGTTGCTTCATTATCGCTTTACCATCTTCCGTCGGGGAACATTTACCCTTCTTCGCCGCATCGTTGGTGCTTGCGTGCGTCAATCTTTTGTTTCACTGGGCGTCTATCCAGGATGTCGTCGAACCCGCGCCAATGAGGGAGAGCGCAATGTCGAGCGAAGCGGCCGGAGCGAACACGAACGGGCGGCTCGCGGCCGCGAGCCTCGGCGCGCTGGGCGTGGTGTTCGGCGACATCGGCACGAGCCCGCTCTATACGCTGAAAACCGTGCTCGACTACACCGGGCCGCATCCGGACCCGTCGGCGGTGCTCGGCGCCCTCTCGCTCATCCTCTGGACGCTCTTCCTCGTCACCACGGTCAAATACGTCAATATCGCCATGCGCGTGGACAACGACGGCGAAGGCGGCATCATCGCGCTGATGACGCTGCTCGGCGTCAAGAAGCATCAGCGGCCGATCATCATCGCGGTCGGCCTGTTCGGCGCGGCGCTCATTTACGGCGACGGCGCGATCACGCCTGCGATATCGGTCCTGTCGGCGATCGAAGGCGTGGAGCAGGTCGCGCCGACGTTGCAGACCTATGTGCTGCCGGCGGCGAGCCTGATCCTGCTTGCGCTCTTCGCCGTGCAGCCGCTCGGCACGGCGGCGATCGGCCGCGCTTTCGGCCCGATCATGCTGATCTGGTTCCTGGTCATCGCGGCGCTCGGCGTTTACGGCGTTCTGCAGCATCCGCAGGTCTATGTCGCGATCAACCCGCTCTACGGCCTCGATTATCTCATGCGCGGCGGCTTTCAGGGCTTTCTCGTGCTTGGCGGCGTGTTCCTTTGCGTGACGGGCGCGGAGGCGCTCTATGCGGACATGGGCCATTTCGGCGCTGGGCCGATCCGCCTCTCCTGGAGCGTCATCGTCTTCCCGGCGCTCATCCTCAACTACGCCGGACAGGCGGCGATCGTGCTCGCGGGCGCGCCGACCGAGGGCAACATCTTCTACCGGCTCTGCCCGGGGCCGCTCCTGACGCCGCTGATCGTGCTGGCGACGATCGCGACCGTGATCGCGAGCCAGTCGATCATCACCGGCGCCTATTCCATGACCCGGCAGGCGATCCTGCTCGGCTGGCTGCCGCGCATGACCATCAAGCAGACGTCGGAAGAGGGCTATGGCCAGATCTATGTCGGCACGGTCAACTGGATCTTGATGATCATCACGCTCGCTCTGACGATCGGCTTCGGCAAGTCCGATAATCTCGCCGCCGCCTATGGCATTGCGGTTTCGGCGACCATGCTGATGACGAGCGTGCTCCTGTTCATCGCCATGCGCGAAGTCTGGAACTGGCCGCTCGCAGCGGCCGGCGCGGTCGCGGCGGTTTTCGTCCTGATCGATGGGGCCTTCTTCGCGGCGAATATGGCCAAGGTGCTCGAGGGCGGCTGGGTTCCCCTCCTTCTCGCCTCCGCCGTCTATGGCGTGATGTGGATCTGGCATCGCGGGGCCACCGCCGTCCAGGCGCGGGTCGAGGCGGAGCTGACGCCGCTATCGGAGCTGGTCGAGCAGTTGACCTCGGGCAAGATCGCCCGGGTGCCGGGCTCCGCGGTGTTCTTCACCCGCGCCAAGAATGAGACGCCGCCTGTCATGTCCTGGCACGTGCGCCACAACCGCTCGCTGCACGAGCACGTGCTGGCGCTGACGATGACGGTGCTATCGGTTCCGCGCGTCGATCCCGAAGAGCGGTTGACCCTGAAACGCGAGGGCAACCATTTCTGGCGCGCGGAACTGAAGGTCGGTTTCATGGAGCATCCCGACATTCCCGAAATTCTGGCCAGCTGCAAGGCCAAGGGGGTGGAGATCGACGTCGACGACGTGACCTATTACGTCGGGGCCGAAACCATCGTTCCCGCCGAGGACGGCAAGGGCATTCCGCATTGGCAGGAGGCGTTGTTCGCCGCAATGGGCCGCAACGCCGCCCGCATCAGCGACTACCTTCATTTGCCCCACGATCAGGTTGTGGAGATCGGGCGGGAGATCGAGATTTAAGTTTACGATCGCCTCGGGTTCCATGAAGTTGCCTTAAGTGGCGGAGAGCCCATTTTGCGGGCCTCAACGGAAGCCGCGCTTGGGGAATTGAGTGTGTCTGAAGGCGCTTTACAAGCGAATAGTTGCAAAATAGAAGATAGATTTGCGGCCTGGGCCTGGAAAATTTTGCCTTATTGATATTGGGGGCGGCGTGCGCAGGGCCACGGGGCGTCTGTTCTTCACAACTTTGCTTACGACGACAGCGGCGCCTCTGGCGATCCTGGCGTTCGACTCGTTCTCGGCGTTCGCCGGCTCGAGCGTCCAGCAGGGCGCTCCGGGCGCGGCTGGCGCAAGCGCCGGCCTTCCTGGACAAAGCGGCCAGGCCGGCGGCGCCGGACAGCCGGCGGCGGCGGCGATCGGTCCGAACGCGGATCCCAGCAACTCCGCCCAGGCGACCGGCGGGAGCGGCGGACTAGGCGGCGCCGGCCTCGGGACCGGGAACGCCGGCGCGGGCGGGGCTGGCGGCTCGGCGACGGCCAGCGCACAAACCTCCGTCACCTCGGCCGGGGCCAAAGCCAACGCTGCTGCGTTGGGCGGGCTCGGCGGTTCAGCGGGCTTGGCCGGCGCGAACGGCGAGGGCGCGTCGGGCGGGGCGGGCGGCGCGGCGAGCGCGTCGAGCTCGTCCTCGAATTCCGACGGCGGCCCCGCCGCGAGCGTCTCCACCGCCAAAGGCGGGGCGGGCGGCGCGGCGTACAGTCCGGGCGGGTCCGGCGGATCGGGCGGCGGCGCGAGCGCCGGGGCGAATGCGGCGTCGGGCGGCGGATCGGCGTCGGCGACCGCCTCGGCCAGCGGCGGATCGGGCGGCTGGGGCTGGCTCGGGGCCAGCGGCGGCGCCGGCGGCTCGGTCAACCTTTTGAACGCGGTCACCGGCTCGACGATCGGCACACTCTCCTTGTCGCAGAGCGCCTCGGGCGGCGCCGGCGGCTCGACCTATGCGGGCGCCCCTTCGGGCGCCGCAGGCACCGGCGGCTCTGCATCCTCGATTCTGGACCTCTCCGACGCCGCGGCGTCGACGCTCATCGGCGCAACGACCGCGACGGGCGGCGCCGGCGGCTCGACCGACGGCGCGTTCGCGGGCGCGGCGGGATTCGGCTCGGCTTCGACGACTTTGACAGGCGTGGGCTCTGTCGCCGCCAGAGCAACCGCCTATGGCGGCACAGGCGGCGCCGTGGGGGCGGGAGCGGCCGCTCGAGGCGGGCAGGCGACAGCCGCGACGAGCGCCACAGGAGGTCCGGGCGGCGCAGTCGTCGGGACGAGCAAGGCCTATGGCGGATCGGGCGGCAACGGGAGCGTCTCCGGCGGCTCCGGCGGCGCGGGGGGCGTGGCGACGGCGACGAGCGTCGCGGTCGGGACCGGCGGCGGCTCGGTCGGAAACAGCAACGCTTTCCAATCCTACGCCGTCGGCGGCGCGGGCGGGACTGCCTACGGCGCCGGAAACCGCGGCGGCGCCGGCGGAGGCGCCGACGTCGCCGCGACGGGCGCATCGGATTCCGGCAACGTCTGGGTGTGGGGCTTGGCCGTCGGAGGAACAGGCGGCGCCGGCAATCGCGGCGCGGGCGGCGGCGCGGGCAGCGCGGTGAACTTGAGTGACGCGGTCAGCGGGACGACGAGCGGGCAATTGTACCTGTCGCAAAGCGCAACCGGGGGCGGCGGCGGCGCCGCCTTTGGCGACGGCGTGACGGCCGGCGCAGCGGCCATGGGCGGCGCCGCGAATTCGACGCTGAACGTCGACGACGCATCCGCTTCCCTCGCCGACGTCACGGCTTCGGCGTCCGGCGGCGCGGGCGGATCGACGGATACAGGGGTCGGAGGCGTCGGCGCGAGCGCCAACGCCAATGTATCCCTGACGTCTCAGCACGCCAGCGAGACGGATGCGCACGCGGTCGCGACGGGCGGCGCCGGCGGGGATGCGAACGCGAACGGCGGGACGGCCGGGGCGGGCGGCGGCGGCGCGGCGTCTGCGTCCGGGGGTTCGACGAACGGCGGACATGTCGTCGTCTCGGCGACCGTCAACGGCGGCGCGGGCGGGTCTGGCAACGGCGGCGCGAGCGGCGGCGCCGGCGGGTCGGTCAACCTTTTGAACGCGGTCAGGGGCTCGACGAGCGGAAACCTGGAACTGGACCAGACCGCGGCCGGCGGCTCCGGCGGCACGACCTATTCAGGGTTCCCCTCCGGCGCGGCCGGCGCGGGCGGCGAAGCGTCTTCCGTGCTCACCGTCCAAGACAGCGCTGCGGCGTCGATCAGCGCAAATACGACGGCGCAAGGCGGCGCCGGAGGCTTTTCCGACAACGGATCGCCGGGCGCCGCCGGTTCGGCGACGGCCTCCACGACGCTAACGGGCTCGGGAACGCTCGCCTCCGCCGCCACGGCGACGGGCGGCGCCGGCGGAAGGGCCGGGGCCGGCTCCGGCATGGGCGGCGGAAATGCGAGCGCGACGAGCGCAGCCACAGGAACAGGCTCCAACAACGTCCAGTCGGCTGCGACCTCCTCGGGCGGGACGGGCGGCGATGCGACCGGCCCAGGGACCGGCGGCATTGGAGGAACGGGGTCGGCGTCCGCCATGGGCGTCTCCAACGGCGGCGGCTCGGTCAGCGTCTCCGCGTCCTCGAGCGGGGGGAGCGGAGGCGCGGGATGGGGCGGGGCCAGCGGCGGCAGGGGCGGATCGGCAAGCCTCGACGACGCCGTCTCCGGCTCGACCGGCGGACAGTTTTCGTTGTCGCAAGGCGCCTACGGCGGCGACGGCGGCTTCACTTATGGCGGCGCGCCGTCGGGTTCGGCCGGCGCCGGCGGGGCGGCTTCGTCGCTGCTCAGCGTCAATGATGCGGCCGCGTCGGATTTGAGCGTGAGCGTCAGCGCCGAAGGTGGCGCAGGCGGCTGGACGGACAATGGCGCGGCGGGCGCCGGCGGCGCGGCGACGTCGTCGGTTTCAGCGGCCGGAATTGGGACGCTCAGCGCCTTCAGCACCGCCAATGGCGGCTGGGGCGGCGCAAACTCGCAAGGATCGGGCGGCGCGGGCGGCGACGTCAGCGTCGCTGGCGCAGCGAACGGAACCGGCGACAGCGCCGTCTCCGTCTCCGCGAGCGCAAACGGCGGCTCGGGCGGAAGCGCGGCGCGCTCAGGCTCGGGCGGCGCCGGCGGATCGGGCTTGGCGTCCGCCAACGGCATGTCGACAGGCTCGGGGGCGGTCACCGTCTCGGCGATCCTGACGGGAGGCTGGGGCGGCGCCGGACTGTTCGGCGCCAACGGCGGCGCCGGCGGGTCGGTTAGCCTCACGAACGCGGTCGGCGGTTCGACCAATGGCGCATTGAGCCTGACACAGGACGCTTTCGGGGGCGCTGGCGGATTGACCCATTCCGGCGCTCCCTCCGGGACCGCTGGCGCGGGCGGGACTGCTACGTCGATGCTGACCGCGACCGACGACAGGGCGTCCTCGCTGACGGTCAGCGTGAACGCGGGCGGCGGAAACGGCGGCGCGACCGACAACGGGACGGCTGGGGCCGGCGGCGATGCGAACTCGGCCGTGAGCGTGAGCTCGAGCGCTGCGTCCAGCGTCCTGGGGTCGGCGAAGGCGACGGGCGGAGACGGCGGCGCCGCATCTTCGAACGGCGCGATGGGCGTGGCCGGCGCCGCCTCCGCGACGGCGACTGTCGCCGCCAACGGCGGTTATGGCGAGGCGGACGCGATTGCGGCAGGCGGCCAGGGCTCTGTCGCCGGAGCTGCGACCGCGCTCGCGAGCGTCACGAACGCAAGCTCCGGTTTCGCGTCCGCTCAGAGCACCGCCCACAATGCGAGTGGGGCCGTCATGACGACTGCGCAATCTCCGGTCGGCGGGCCGGCTAGCGCTTCGGCCGGCGCGGCGTTCGGCTCGGGCCCGGCGGCTCCGATCCCCTTGAGCGCCGGTCAAGCCGCCTCGGTCGCCATGCTGACGCCTGGCGACACGAATTTCGGCGTGGGCGCCATGTCGGCGGCTTACGGCGGAGCCGGCGAATCGCTGACCTATCAGGCGACCGCTGAGTTCAGCTTCAGCATTGCGGCGCCCGAGACGCTCTATTTCTCCCTAGTGTCGGACCAGTCGTCCGGCGTCGGCTTCGACAGCCTCGCGTTTCAGGCGGACGTCAACGGGAACCCGGCGTGGAGCTACACGTCCGGCGACCTGCCGGACGCCAATTCGTTCTTCACCGCCAACACGCTCGATCTCGGCTTCGCCGGAGCGGGAAACCAGACCGTGGACATTTCGTTCGCGCTGACGGCGAGCGAAGCCGGCGCGGGCTTCGGCTTCACCTACTCGCTCGGGCCCGTCGACACCTATGGCTACACCTATGCGCCCCCTCCGCCGCTTCCGTCGACGGTCCCCGAGCCGTCGACCTGGGTCATGCTGCTGACGGGCTTCGCCGGACTGGGCTGGCTCGGCTATCGGAAGCGCGCCGCGAAGGCCGGCGCAAAAGGAGAGCAGCGTCGGAGGCGGGCCCGCGCGTCGGATTTGGATTTCCTTGGATGACCCTCTTTTGCCGCGGGAAACGCCGCCGGAGAGGGCTTGGAAAAGCTTGGATTTCCTTGGATTCTCTCGTCTGAATCTAGCCTTTTCAATTGGTTACGAGGGATTTCCGCAAAAAAATTTCTCATCCCATCCTCGTCCTCAAACGAGCCGGCGCCGCGGCGCCATGGGACGAGCTCGGCCCGAGCTTTGATGTCCGGAGAAGACATTTTATGGTCATTCAGAAGCCTTAGCACGACTTTCGATTTTTCGCAAGCAAATGTCGGCCGCTGAGAGGGTTTGCGTTCATGGCCAGACACTGGATTTCCGACCAGCAAGGCGCGCCGATTGTCCGCGGCGCCGTCCGTTCGGCCAAGCTCACGCAACAAACGGCTTGATCGCCAGCACCGTCACGCTCTTGACCTCCACGCTCGAGGCTCGAAATGCGGCCATTTCTTCATGGCTGAAATGCTGGGACAGGACCTCGTCAGGCAAGCGGATCGATTGGGCCTTTGCGGTCTGTACGCTCTTAAAGCCCGCGGCCTGGATCAAGGCGAGATAGTCCTTCTCCGGAATCGCGCCGGCGATGCACCCGACATAGAGGGCGGCAACCTCGCGCGCGGTCGGGCAGCGGTCCTGAGGCGACAATATCGGAGACGCAGAACCGGCCGCCGGGCCTGAGCACGCGGAACATCTCTGCAAAGGCGGGGGCCTTGTCGGGCAACAGGTTCAGCACGCAATTGCTGATGATCACGTCAATGCTGCCGCTCTCGACCGGCAGATGCTCGATCTCGCCGAGCCTGAACTCGACATTGTCGAAGCCAAGCTTTCGCGCATTCGCGCGCGATCGCGCGATCATGTCCGGGGTCATGTCGACGCCGATCACATGGCCCTCCGCGCCGACCTCATGGCGCGCGATGAACACATCATTGCCCGCGCCCGAGCCAAGGTCGAGCACCGTTTCGCCGCGCTTCAGCGCAGCATGTTGCGTGGGCACGCCGCAGCCGAGATTGAGGTCCGCGTCCGCCACGCGGCCGGCCACGCCTTCATAAGCGTTGCCGATCACGTTCAGTCCATCCGGGGCCATTTCCGGTCCGCAACAGGACGGCGCGCAACAGCCTCCTGCCTCCCGCGCAATCGCGCCGTAGCGCTCGCGCACCAGCGCACGAACCTCGTCCTGCTTTTGCATGAATCCATCCATTTCGGCTCTTGCATAATTCGTTATTTCTAGTATTATCGAAACATGGAAGAAAAGCAAGCCCTTTCCTGCCTGTCGGCTCTCGCACACGAGACGCGCCTAGCCGTCTTCCGGTTGCTGGTGCAACAGGGACCTTCCGGCATGGCCGCCGGCGAAATCGCCCTTAACCTGTCCGTGCCGTCGCCGACGCTCTCCTTCCACCTGAAGGAACTGGAACGCTCTGGCCTCATTCAGGCGACCCGGCAGCAACGCCAGATCATCTACGCGACCGACTATGCCGGCATGCGCGCCCTGATCGACTTCATCATGCGCGACTGCTGCCAGGGACATCCCGAACTGTGTGGCGGCGCCAATGCGTCCGCCTGCGACGACGCTCATCAATGCGGCAAGGAGGCCGCCAATGCGTGATACACTAAACAATTATCCACTCTACAATGTCCTGTTCCTTTGCACGGGCAACTCGGCCCGGTCGATCATGGCCGAAGGCATATTGCGCAAGGAGGGGCGTGGGAATTTCGCGGCCTTTTCCGCCGGCAGCCATCCCAAGGGCGCGGTGAACCCCCTCGCCATCAAGGTTCTGGAGTCGTTCAATTACCCGACCGACGGTTATCGCTCGAAGCCGTGGGACGAGTTTGCCGCGCCCGACGCCCCCAGACTCGATTTCGTCTTCACCGTCTGCGATAGCGCGGCGGGCGAGGCTTGCCCGGTCTGGCCGGGCCAGCCGATGACGGCGCATTGGGGCATCGAGGACCCGGCGGCGGTCGAGGGGACGGCGCTTCAGAAAGAAGCCGCCTTCGTGACCGCGTTCAGGTATCTGCGCAACCGCATTACGGTCTTCACGGCGCTGCCGATGCGAAGCATCAGCGCACTCGCTCTCAAAGCGAAACTGCACGAGATCGGTCAAATGGAAGGCGCGTCGATCGGCACAAAAAGGGCCGGCTGATCGGGGCGATCGGGGCGGCCAACGCGGGTCAGGGATTGCGCAGATGTCGGTTTTTGAACGCTACCTCACGCTCTGGGTCGCGCTGTGCATCGTCGCAGGCGTGGGGTTGGGCCATCTTCTGCCCGGCGTGTTTCATCTGATCGGCTCGGCCGAGATCGCCAAGGTCAACCTGCCTGTGGCGTTCTTGATCTGGCTGATGATCATCCCGATGCTCATCAAGATCGACTTCGCCGCACTTGGCGAGGTGCGGCGTCACTGGCGCGGCATCGGCGTCACGCTGTTCATCAACTGGGCGGTCAAGCCATTCTCGATGGCGGCGCTCGGCTGGTTCTTCGTCGGGTATCTATTCCGCCCCTATCTGCCTGCCGACCAGATCAATTCCTATATCGCAGGTCTAATCCTGCTTGCCGCCGCCCCCTGCACGGCCATGGTCTTCGTCTGGAGCCAACTGTCCAGAGGCGAGCCGCATTTCACGCTGTCCCAGGTTGCGCTCAACGATACGATCATGGTGTTCGCCTTCGCGCCCATCGTCGGCTTTCTGCTCGGACTCTCCGCGATCACGGTGCCGTGGAATACGCTCGTCCTGTCGGTGGTCCTCTACATCGTGCTGCCTGTCATTGCGGCGCAGGTCATCCGGCGCAAAGTTGTCGACGCCGGCGGCGAGGCCGCGCTCGCTGAGCTTCTGGCGACCTTGCAACCTCTTTCCCTGGTCGCGCTTCTCGCCACGCTCGTTCTGCTTTTCGGTTTCCAGGGCGAGCAAATCTTGAGGCAACCGTTGGTCATCGGCATGCTCGCCGTGCCGATTCTCATTCAGGTCTACTTCAACGCGGGCTTCGCGTATCTGCTCAACCGTTTGATGGGCGAGGAACATTGCGTCGCCGCGCCGTCAGCCTTGATCGGCGCAAGCAACTTCTTCGAACTGGCGGTCGCGGCCGCGATATCGTTGTTCGGTTTCGAGTCCGGAGCGGCTCTCGCGACAGTCGTTGGCGTGTTGATCGAAGTGCCGGTCATGCTGAGCGTCGTCTGGATCGTAAACGCGAGTAAGGAATGGTACGAGGAGAGAGCGCCGCGCGGGCAGCGCGCGTGAATCGCCGCCTGTCAAATGCCGGGGGGCGGCCATGACGATTACGATCTATCACAATCCCGCATGCGGCACGTCGCGCAACACGCTCGCCATGATCCGACAAAGCGGTGAACAGCCGGTCGTCATCGAATATCTGAAAACGCCGCCGAGCCGCGCTCGGCTGGTCGAACTGATCGCGGCGATGGGGATCCCGGTCCGCGCCTTGCTGCGCGAGAAGGGGACGCCGTACCCCGAGCTTGGGCTCGGCGATCCCAAATGGTCGGATGACGAACTGATCGATTTCATGTTGGCGCATCCGATTCTGATCAACCGGCCGATCGTCGAAACGCCGAAGGGGGTGAGGCTCTGCCGCCCGTCGGAACGGGTGCTGGATCTCCTGCCCAAGCCAATCGGCCGGTTTGTGAAGGAGGACGGCGAGGTCGTCGGCGAGGTTGCGGGGAAGCACGGGAGTTGAAATGGCGCCCCCCTCCCTACCGCTTGTCCTCCGGCAGGTCGTCGTCGCTGATCGCGCGCCACGCGGCGCCGTCGAGATCGTCGAACTGGCCGTGCTTGAGCGCCCATAGGAAAGCGGCGAGGCCGAGGGCGCCGAGGGCGAGCGCGAACGGCACAAGGTAGACGAGAACGTTCATCTCCCCTCTCCAGTCGGGAGAGGGGCCGGGGGTGAGGGGATCGGACCCCTCATCCGGCCGGCTTCGCTTGCCGCCTTCTCCCCGTGGGAGAAGGTGGTGCGCGCTCGGCGCGCCCGAAGCGCGTTCAGCGTCACCAGGATCGACGAGCCGGACATCGCGAGCGCGGCGATGAGCGGCGTCACGAAGCCAAGAATCGCGAGCGGCACCGCGATCATGTTGTAGACCGCGGACAGCCAGAGGTTCTCGACCATCAGCCTGCGCGCCTTGGCCGCAAGCTTGAGCGCGTCGGCGACCGGGGCGAGCCGCTCGCCGAGGAAGAGCGCGTCGGCCTGCGCCTGGGCGATATGCGCTGCGGAGATGGGCGAGATCGAGACATGGGCGGCCGCGAGCGCGGGCGCGTCGTTGAGGCCGTCGCCGACCATGAGCGCGCGCTTGCCCTCGGCGGCCAGCGCCTCGAGCCGGGCGATCTTGCCGGCAGGCTTCAAGGCCGCCTCGTAGCGCGCGACGCCGAGTTCGCGCGCGACAAGCGCGACCGCCGGCTCCCGGTCGCCGGACAGAATCTCGACCTCATGCCCCCGCGCGATGTCGGCGACGACCTCGCGCGCGTCCGGACGCAGCGCCTGCCGGACGGCGAACACGACGGCGCGCTCAGGCGTCCTGAGCGCGATCAGGGAGGCGTCGGGCCACCTGGCTGCGACCGCCGCGGCCGCACCTTCCGCCTCGCACCAGGCGACCGAGCCGAGCATCAAGCGCTCGCCGCCGCGACCGGCAATGACGCCCTGTCCCGGCAATTCCTGCGCGTCGGCCAATGGCGCCTTCGCCCCCGCGGCCTCGGCGATCGCCTTGGCGAGGGGGTGGCGGCTCGCAAGCGCGAGCGATCCGGCAAGCGCAAGGTCGTCCGGCGCAAGGTCGGCGGCGTTCGCGAGCGTGGGTTTCGGTTGCGTCAGCGTTCCCGTCTTGTCGAACAGGACCGTATCGGCTTCCGCGAGCCGCTCAAGCGCTTCGCCGGAATTGAGGATGAGGCCGTGGCGGAAGAGCGCGCCGGCGGCGACGGCCTGGACGGCCGGCACGGCGAGGCCGAGCGCGCATGGGCAGGTGATGATGAGGACCGTGATCGCGACGAGCATCGCCTGCTGCCAGCCAGCGCCGACGAAGAGCCAACCGATGAACGTCGCGAGCGCGGCGGCATGGACGAGCGGCACATAGAGCCGCGCTGCGCGGTCGGCAAGCTGCACATAGGACGAGCGCTGCTCGATCGCCTTCATCAGAAGCCCGTTGACTTCGTCGAGGAGCGTGCCGCTCGCAGCGTTTTGCACCCGGATGCGAAGCGCGCCGCTGAGGTTGACGGTTCCCGCATAGACCATCGCGCCGGGCCCGATCTCGACCGGCGCCGTCTCGCCGGTGACGAGGCTCTGGTCGATCTCCGAACGGCCGTTCTCGACCGTGCCGTCGACCGCGATGCGCTCGCCCGCCCGCACGAGCACGAGGTCTCCGGGGCCGATCGCCGCGATCGGCGTTTCGCGCGCTTCGCCATCGATGAGCTTGACGGCGCGATCGGCGCGAATCGCCGACAGGTTGACGGCAAAGTCGCGCGTGCGCCGGCGCATCCGCTGATCGAGGTAACGGCCGGCGAGCAGGAACATAACGAGCATGAGCGCGCTGTCGAAATAGGCGACGCGCTCATGCGCGAGCGTCTGCAAAACCGACATGCCGAGCGCAAGGATCACGCCAAGGGAGATCGGCACGTCCATGTTGACGCTCTGCGCCCGCAACGCGCGCGCGGCGCTCTCGAAGAATGGCAGGCCGGCATAGGCCGCGCAGGGAAGCGCGACCAGCGCGGACAACCAGTGAAAGAGGTCGCGGGTGGTCGAATTCGGGTCGCTGTCGGCGCCAGCCCAGAGCGAGACCGACAGGAGCATCACGTTCATCGCGCCGAAAGCGGCGACGCCGAGGCAGCGCAGGAGGCGCTTCTCCGCCTGCGTCTCGACGCTGTCGGCCTTGTCCGCCGCGAACGGATAGGCGGGATAGCCCAAGGCCTCGAGGCGCTCAAGGATGACCGGCGGATCGAGCGCGCCGTCGTTCCACTCGACGGTCACGCGCCGGCTGGCGAGGTTGACGCGGGCGCCGCGAACGCCCGCCTGCTTGCGCAGCCCCTTCTCGATGGTCACGATGCAGGCGCCGCAATAAACGCCGTCGACCACAAGATCCATCGCCGCGACTCCGTCGGCCGGGCGCCGCACGAAAAGCGAAAGATCCTGCGCCGCCGTCATGGGGCCGGTCCTAGTCCGTGGTCGTGTCCGCGACCGCCAGTTTGTTTTCGCTGCGGAACATGTGCTCGGCGCCGCGACTCGCATCGATCACGAGGGTCCAGCGGCCCGGCGCTACCGGCGCCGCGACGCCCTCGTAGTTCAGCCCGTCCGAGGCCAGCGTCGTCTGGCGATCCTTCGCCGCATCGAACGGATGCTCAAATCGAACCGTCACCGTCAGGTCGGAGATCGGCGTCCCGCGGCGGTCGCGGAACTCGACCATCACGCGCTCGCCGGAACCTTCGGCCCGCGTCATGACGTTGGCCGTCCAACCCCGTTGATCCTGGGCGCGGGCCTCGGCGATGCGCCGGTTGAACGCCTGGCTCGCGTCGTAGGGATTTTCGAGTTCGGACCCATGCAAAGTATGCAGCGCGAAATAGATGAGCGCCCCGTTCGCAGCGAACATCACGAAGAAAAACGCGCCCAGGATGGCGAGGACATGCCGTCCGGTCAGCTGTTCAGACATGAACCTATTCTCCATAGCGACGCAAATGCGAAGCGTACGCCCCCCATCGCCCAACCCTCGCATGTCCTCGATCCGCTCTCTTCATGGCCTCACGGACCGAAGAAATTGTCGGCCACGACGCTGCGTTCTCCGGTTTTCGCGTCCGTCGCCGTGAAAGTGATCGGCATCGACTTGCCCGGGGTCACATCCGGCGGCGAGTTCACGTAGACGGGAACCTCGAACGTGGCGTCCGGATCGACCCGCACCGCGAGACGACCGTCGGGCAAGCGCTTGGCGACGACGCTCGTCATCGTCGCGCCCTTGAGGCCGCTCACTTCGAGTGCGAAGTCGCTCGGCTCACTGAGCTTGTTCGAGAAACGCAAGGTGTAGCCGTTGCGAATTCCGCCCTCGGCGGTTTCGGTGAACAACGGCGCGCGCACGTGCAGCACGCTCATGTGCATGTTCGTGCGCGTGAGCAGCGCGTAAAGCATGATGCAGCCGGTCAGCGCGATCAGCGCCGCGTAGAGGATCGTGCGCGGACGGAGGAGGTGATAAACGTTGGCCTCGCCCCGCTTGCGCCGCTCCCGGTTGTCGTCGGTGTCGTAGGCGATGAGCCGCGTCGGCCGGCCGATCTTGGTCATCACCGCGTCGCACGCGTCGATACAGAGGCCGCACTGGATGCAGCCAAGTTGCGAGCCCATGCGGATGTCGACCCCGGTCGGGCAGACGTTGACGCACTGAAAGCAGTCGACGCAGTCGCCGGCGGGCGCCCCATGCGCGCGCGTCTTGGCAGCCTCCTTAACCGACATGCGCGGCTCGCCGCGATCGAAGCGATAAGTGACGTTGAGCGCATCGTTGTCGGTCAGCGCCGCCTGGATGCGGGGCCACGGGCACATGTAAAGGCAGACCTGCTCGCGCAGGTGCCCTGCGAGCGAATAGGTCGTCAAGGTCAGGATGCCCGCCCAAAGGTAGGCGATCAGTGGCGCCTTCAGCGTCGCGAATTCCCGGAGCAAGGTCGGCGCGTCGACGAAGTAGAGCATCGCGGCGCCGCCGGTCAGGAGCGCGATGATGAGCCACGCGGCATGCTTGGCGGCGCGCCGCATGATCTTGTCGGCGGTCCACGGCGCCTCGTCGAGCTTGATGCGGGCGCGCCGGTCGCCCTCGATGACGCGCTCGACCCAGTAAAAGAGGTCGGTCCATACCGTCTGCGGGCAGGCGTAGCCGCACCACACGCGGCCGAACAGCGCGTTGGACAAGAACAAAATTAGGGACGCGAGGATCAAGAGGCCGGTGAAGTAGTACACCTCCTGCGGCCACAGCTCGATGAAGAAGGCGTAGAAGCGCGAATGCGCGATATCGACGAGAACCGCCTGATTGGGCAGGTTCGGTCCTCGATCCCAGCGAATGAAGGGGAGAATGTAGTAGACGCCGAGCGCGATCCACAACACGGTCCACTTTATCCGTCGATAGGTCCCGCGAATTTTCTGCGGGTAGACCTTCTTCGCCGCCGCATAAAGTGGACCGTCGTCGTAGACCTCCTCAACGCCGATCGTCACGTATCGCCACCCTTATTGTCACTTGCCGCCGCCCAGGCTGTGAACATACACCGCAAGCGACTTGATCGTCACGGGGTCAAGGCGGCTTTGCCACGCCGGCATCGTGCTGTTGCGGGCGTAGGTGATCGTATAGATCAGGTCCTTGATGTCGGCGCCGTACTGCCAGACCTTGGTGGTGAGATTGGCGGAGCCCATCTCGATGTTGCCCTTGCCGTTCTCGCCATGGCACGCGACGCAATTGTCGGCGAAGATCTTCTTGCCGGCGGCGACGTCGACGCCCTGCTGCGGCTCGAGGCCGGCCAGCGTCCGGACGTAATTGGCGACCTCGCGGATTTCTTCCGGCTTCAGAATGCCATCCTTGCCGAACGCCGGCATGGCGCTCGTATGCGTGTCGGGATCGTCGGCGCGGATGCCGTGGGTGATCGTCGTGTCGATCTGCTCGAGCGTGCCGCCCCACAGCCATCGGCCGGCGGTCAGGTTCGGGTAGCCCTTCTGACCCTGTCCGCCGGAGCCGTGACAGGGCGAGCAATTGTCGCCGAAGGCCGCCTTGCCTTCCGCGAGCGCGAGCTCCTGCAGCTTGGGATCGGCCGCGATTTGGGCGAGGCTCGCCTTCTCGAGGCCCGCGGCCTCCTGCATCCGCGCGGCCTGGCCGGCGGCGAGATCCTCCGCCACCCGGGCGCGATTGGTGGTTCCGAACAGGCCCGGCGCATAGGTGGTTGCAAGCGGCCAGGACGGATAGACGACCCAGTAGCCGAAAGCAAAGACGATCGTCAGGTAGAAGATCCACAGCCACCAGCGCGGCAGCGGGGTATTGAGCTCGCGAATGCCGTCCCATTCATGGCCGGTCGTCGTTTGACCGGAAACCTTGTCGACTTGAACCGGGTCCGTGATCATCGCTCAATCCTCCCGCAGCGGCATGCGGGCCGCCTCATCGAACTCCGCGCTGTTCTTGGGCCAGAGCGCGTAAACGAGCGTCGCGAGAAAAAACAGGAAGCAATAGACGGTGCCGCCCGATTGGGCGAACCGCGCCAGCCATTCGTAAGTCGTCGCCATGTCGGTCCCCAATTACCGTCAGCGCAGATTGGCCTTGTCGTCATAGAGCTTGAAGTCGACGAGCGTGCCCAGCATCTGCAGATAGGCGACGACGGCGTCGCCTTCTGTGATCTCGGGCGTGGCGGGATTGAACTTGCGCACGACCGCCTTCGGGTAGCGCTTGATGAGCGCGGCGGCCTCGGGCGTATCGGGACTGACCTGGGCCTTCACGTCGGCCATAACGTTCGCCACCATGTCGTCCGAGTACGGCACGCCGACCTCGCGGTTCGTCTCGACGTCGGCGACGAGCTCGCGCGTGTCGAGCGGCGTCGTCATCAGGAAACCGTAGCGCGGCATGATCGACTGCGGCACGACCGAGCGAGGGTCGGTCAGATGGGCGACGTGCCAGGCGTCGGTGTACTTGCCGCCGACCCGCGCGATATCCGGCCCATTGCGCTTGGAGCCCCACTGGAACGGATGATCGTACATGCTCTCGGCCGCCAGCGAATAGTGACCGTAGCGCTCGACCTCGTCCCGCAGCGCGCGGATCATCTGGCTGTGGCAGAGGTAGCAGCCTTCGCGCACGTAGATGTTGCGCCCGGCGAGTTCGAGCGGCGTGTAGGGCCGCATGCCCTGCACCGTCTCGATCGTGCTTCTCAAATAGAAGAGCGGGACGATCTCGACCAGGCCGCCGATCGCGACCATGATGAGAATGCCGAGGATGAGGAGGAGCGGATTTCTCTCCAGAATGTGATGCCTGGAGAAGAGCGACCGGCCGTGGGGCGTCTGCGCGGAACTGCTCATTTTCTCGATCCTTATTCCGCCGGCTGGAGCGAAGGCTCAGCCGCCGGGGCCGCCTCCTCGGACGCTGAGATCGTCATGTAGACGTTGTACAGCATCAGGCAGTAGGCGACGACGAACAGCAGTCCGCCGGTCATGCGGATCACGTAGAAGGGATGCATCGCCGCGACCGTCTCGATGAACGAATATTCGAGATAGCCTTGCGGGGTGTAGCTCCTCCACATCAGTCCCTGCAGGATGCCCGACACCCACATCGAGGTGATGTAGAGCACGATGCCGAGCGTCGCGATCCAGAAGTGCCAGGAGACGAGGCGGAGCGAGTAGAGCTCGCGCTTGTTCCACAGCCAGGGGACGAGGCAGTAGATCGCGCCGAATGAGACAAAGGCGACCCAACCCAGCGCGCCCGAGTGCACGTGGCCGACGGTCCAGTCGGTATAGTGCGACAGCGAGTTGACCGACTTGATCGACATCGCGGGGCCCTCGAAGGTCGACATGCCGTAGAAGGCAACCGACACGACCAGCATGCGCAGCACCGGATCGGTGCGCAGCTTGTCCCACGCGCCCGAGAGCGTCAGCAGGCCGTTGATCATGCCGCCCCACGAGGGCATCCACAGCATGATCGAGAAGGTCATGCCGAGCGTCTGCGTCCAGTCCGGCAGCGCGGTATAATGCAGGTGGTGCGGGCCGGCCCAGATGTAGAGGAAGATCAGCGCCCAGAAGTGGATGATCGACAGCCGGTAGGAATAGATCGGCCGTTCCGCCCGCTTGGGCACGAAATAATACATGATGGCGAGGAAGCCGGCGGTGAGGAAGAACCCGACCGCGTTGTGCCCGTACCACCACTGGAACATCGCGTCCTGCACGCCGCTCCAGACGATGTAGGACTTCGACGAGAAGATCGACACCGGCACGGCGGCGTTGTTGCCGATATGCAGCATCGCGATCGTCAGGATGAAGGCGAGGTAGAACCAGTTCGCCACGAAGATGTGCGGCTCCTTGCGGCGATAGAGGGTCATGAGGAACACGAGCAGGTAGACGACCCAGACGATGGTCAGCCACAGGTCGGCGTACCATTCGGGCTCCGCGTATTCCTTGCTGTCGGTGATGCCGAGGAGATAGCCGGTGCCGGCGATCAGGATGAAGAAGTTGTAGCCCAGCACCACGAACCAGGGCGCAAGATCGCCGGCGAGACGGGCGCGGCAGGTGCGCTGCACGACGTAGAACGACGTCGCAATCAGCACATTGCCGCCGAAGGCGAATATGACCGCCGACGTGTGCAGCGGACGCAGGCGGCCGAAGTTGAACCAGGGCTCGATGTTGAGGTCAGGGAACGCGAGTTCGGCGGCGATGTAAACGCCGACCGCCATGCCGGCGAGGCCCCAGAACAGGGCCATCAGAGTCGCGACCTTGACGGGCCCAAAATTGTAGTTCGGCAATCCGTTGATTTCGAGCGGCGGGCGTTCCGCCGGACGCTTGCTGAAGCGCTGGAAGATCGCAAAGATGCCGACGCCTGAGCAGATCACGCCCAGCGCCATATGGAAGGCGTAAGCCGGTTCGATCGTCTTGGCTGCGATGAAGATGCACAGAAGGCCGAGGAGGGCGAGGACCGCGACGAGTCCCAGTTCTCCGCTCCACAGCGTCTTTGGTTGTGATGCCGTCTGCATTCCTGATCCCCAATACGAGAGGCGAAGCGCCAGGCCCTTTTGAAGTCGCGCTGACCGCGCCGTTCCGTTCGAGGCGAGGTCGCCGCAGCCGACCTCGCCGTCGCAGCCGGCTGGATCGCCCGAACGCCCTCTTAAGCATGGGCGATCATTGGGCGTCCACCTGTCCGAATGTCGCATCCCGCGCGCGGCGGAAAGCCCGCCGATCGGTCGCCTGCCTTGGGAGAGCGCCGAAATTAAAGGTCATCGCGGGAGAAGGGCGCGGCCCCGCGCAGGCGTGTGACAAGATGCCGCACTCAAATTCGCGTTTGAGCTTGCGGGTTCGCAAGCGGCCAGCACGAGCCGCGCTCAGAGATGGCTGGGTTTTCGGGACTTGATTCAGGCGCGGGACGCCCGAAACTCAAGCGAAGGCCAGGTCCAGTTCGTGCTCGGGCGGTTCGACGCCGACGAGCGGCGCCGCGTCCCGGTCCGCGGCGGCAAGGCGCGCCAGCGCGTCCGGCCGCCGGATCTCCACAGAGCGCTTGCGCGGCAGACTGAGGTAGCCGCGGTCCCTGAACTGGGTGAAGGTGCGGCTCACCGTCTCGATCGTCAGTCCGAGGTAGTCGGCGATGTCCTGCCGTTGCATCGCGAGTTCCAAGACGCGGGCGTTCGGGCGCGCCGAACGGGCGGCAAGCATGGTCAGGAACCAAGCCAGCCGCTCCTCGGCCGAACTCCGCCCGATCATCATCATGTGATCGACCGAGTGCGTCAGCGCCCGCGTCGCCCCGTCGAACAAGGCGGCGTTGAGCCGGGGGTCGTGGTTCATTCGCAGGCGGCAGGCGTGACGGGGCAGAATCGCCATCGCGGCGCAGTCGACCGCTTCGATGGTCAGTTTGTGAGTGGCGTCCGGTTCGAGGCCGCAGAGGTCGCCCGGCATATAGAACGCGAAGACCTGCCGCCGCCCGTCGCGGGTAAATTTCACGGCGCGGAAAAGTCCGCGCACGACCAGGTGGAAATTCTCCGTGGGGTCGCCTTCGCCGACGACCTCCTGGCCGGTTTCGAAGGAAACGATCAACGAGTCGAAATGCGGAAAGGCTGCGCTCAAGAGCTCGCCGACGCTGGGCGTGGGCGCGTCGCGATGGTGGAAAGCGTAAGCCATTCGCGCCTCACCTCAGGAGGAGCGCCCTCGCCCTCCTTAACCTCTCTTCAAATATACGCGCGCGGCGGCGCCCAGGAACGAGGCGTATTGCCGCACTCGTGGGAACGCCCCGACATCCGCAGTCGCTTCGCAAAGCCCGAGTTTAAGCTCCGAGTTGGCCAGGGGAATCGGGTGAAGGAAATTATGCGGCGATGAGTTTGGCGAGATAGTCGTCATCCCAAGCGGCGGTTTTGAGGGCGAGGCGGACGGAGTCTCGGCCCTTGGCCTTGCGGGCGAGGTTGACGGCCATGTGTTTGAGGGTGACGACGTTCTCGGGGGCGTTGTCGGTTCGGATGCGGCACTCGTCGTCGCGGAAGGTCATGTCCATGACCCAGTGCAGGCCGTTCTCGATCGCCCAATGGTCGCGCGCCATCGGTCCCAGGCGGTCGGCGCGCCGTGACGACGATGTCAGATAATAGCGGGTCTCGCGTTCGGTCTTGGCGCCGATCTCTCGCGTGCTGTCGACGATGACGAGGCCCTTGAGGCCTGGCCATTCGTGTCGCTGTTGCAGCCAGGCGACGTCGTGGATCACGGTGACGCGGCGCGTCTCGATGCGGCCGTGGTCGCCGTCGACGGTTTCATCGACGCTGACCTGCGTATCGGCGAAACCCCTTGCTTTCTGCTCGTTGGCGAACAATTCGACATCGTTGCGCAACGTCCCCTGGTTGCCCTTCAGCGCCAGAATGTAATCGGCCTTCTTGTCGATGATCTTCTGGGCGATGTCGCGCTGACAGCCGATCGCGTCGATGGTGACGACGGCGCCTTCGATCGACAGCATGTCGAGGAGGGCCGGAATGGCGACGATCTCGTTAGCCTTCTCGCCGACCTTGGCCTGCGCCAGCACCAGGCGTTGGCGGGCGGCGAAGGCGGACACCATGTGGATGGCGTCCTTGGCTCCTTTGTTGCCCGAGCGCCGGGAGGTCTTGCCGTCGATGGCGATGAGTTCGACCGGCGTCTTCATCAGCGCGCCGACCCAAGCCACGAAGCACCGCCGGAACGCCTGAGCGTCGAGCGTGGCGAAAATGTCGCCGAGGTGATCGTGGCTCGGCGTGCCGTTGACGAAGGGGAGGAAGCGCCGCAGCAAGGCGAGCTTCCTCTGGCCGAAACGCGCGATGTCGGTGAAGCCCTCCGCGCCGGCCAGAACCGCCAGCAGAGACAAGAGCAGGATCTCGTCGAGCCGATAGGCCACCTTTCCTGGCTGCCGATGGTCTGGCATATCATTGAAATGAATCAGGAAAACTGTTGTCTCAAAACCCGCCGCCGCCATCGCCTCCGAAGCGTCCACCGTCGTCCTCCCGCCAACCGAATCAGCGGAGATCGACAGATTCAGCACTTTGCGCGTTTGTCACCAACTTCTTCACCCGATCGCCCTGACGAGTTGGCTGAAAAGTCTCGACAGAATCAGGCAAAGGCGCCACTCCGGGCGCCATGGCGAAGAGTCGCTCGTCCTATGTGTGCCAAAACTGCGGGGCCGTCACCCAGCGCTGGCAGGGCAAGTGCGAATCGTGCGGTGAATGGAACACGATCATCGAGGAGGCGGCGGCTCTCGGCGTGGGCGGCGCCGCGGCGAGGCGCGGAGCTTCCGGGCGGGCCTTCCCCCTGGAGGACCTGGCGGGCGCTTCGAGACCCGAGCCCCGGGTCGTCACCGGGATCGCCGAACTCGACCGGGTCGCGGGCGGCGGTTTCGTTCCGGGATCGGCCACCTTGATCGGCGGCGAACCGGGCATCGGCAAATCGACGCTCCTCATCCAGGCTTGCGCGGCGGTCGCTTGCTCGGGCGGCCGGGTGATCTATGTTTCGGGAGAAGAGTCGACGGCGCAGGTGCGCCTACGGGCGGCGCGGCTCGGATTGGCGCAGGCGCCCGTCCAGCTCGCGGCGCAGACGCTCGTCGAAGACATTGCGGCCACGCTCGGCTCGGGCGATCCGCCGAAATTCGTCGTCATCGATTCGATCCAGACGATGTGGAGCGATGCGATCGAATCGGCGCCGGGCACGGTCAGCCAGGTCCGCGGCTCCGCCCAGGCCCTGATCCGCTTCGCCAAGGCGAGCGGGGCGGCGCTCCTCATCGTGGGCCACGTCACGAAAGACGGACAGATCGCCGGCCCCCGCGTCGTGGAGCACATGGTCGACGCGGTCATCTCGTTCGAGGGCGACGGCACGCACGCCTTTCGGCTCCTCAGGGCTTCGAAGAACCGGTTCGGCGCGACCGATGAGGTCGGCGTGTTCGAGATGACGGGCGCAGGCCTCGCCGAAGTGCCGAACCCGTCGGCGTTGTTCCTGGCGGGACGGGATAGAGGCTCCGCTCCGGGAGCGGCGGTCTTTGCCGGCGTCGAGGGCGCGCGGCCGCTGCTCGTCGAAATTCAGGCGCTTGTCGCGCCCACGACGCTCGGCACGCCGCGCCGCGCGGTCGTCGGCTGGGAGCCGAGCCGGCTCGCCATGGTGCTGGCGGTGCTCGAAGCGCACGCCGGCTTGAGGCTTGGCCAGTATGACGTCTACCTCAACGTCGCCGGGGGCCTGAGAGTTGCGGAGCCGGCGGCGGACCTCGCGGCGGCGGCGGCGCTTATATCCTCGCTCACGGGGGCCGCCCTGCCCCACGACGCCGTCTATTTTGGCGAGATCGCGCTGTCGGGTTCGGTCCGCGCCGTCGCGCACACCGGGCTGCGGCTCAAGGAGGCCGCCAAACTTGGCTTTATGTCCGCCTTCGCCCCCGCGCCGCCGCGCGCGGAAGGGGAACGCGCCAAAATCTCCATGAGCGCGATCGACTCGGTCGCATCGCTGGTGGCGGGGATCGCCGCGGCCGGGATCGAGGCCAAGTCCCTCGCACGGGAAGCGCGCGAGGCCAGGACCGCTCGCGCCGGGGTGACGAACTGAGGCCGCTTGGCTATAAGGCGCTCCGCCGAACGAGGCCTTTGCGGCCGCCCAGATACTTTGAGATCCCGACGAGGTTAGTTTTAATGCCGTCTTATCTCGATCTTGCCGTCCTCGGGATCGTCCTCGTCTCCGCGCTCTTGTCGATGCTGCGCGGATTCAGCCGCGAGGTGCTCGCGATCGCCTCATGGGTCGCCGCCGCCGCCTCCGCTTATTATTTCTATCCGGTTGTGACGCCTTATCTCGCGCCCTATATCCACAAGGAAATCATCGCTGAGGCTGTGGCCGCGGCAATTGTCTTCTTTGCAACCCTGATCGTCGTGTCGTTGTTCACCGTCCGCCTGTCGGACGCGATCCTCGACAGCAAGATTGGACCGCTTGACCGCTCGCTCGGCTTCCTGTTCGGCGTCGCTCGCGGGTTTCTGCTCGCGGTCGTCGCCTTCGCGATCTTCAATTGGCTGGTGGCCGAAAAGCAGCAACCCGAATGGGTAAAAACCGCGAAAACCCGCCCGGTCCTCACCGAAACGGCCGACAAGATCGTCGCCTTGCTGCCGGAAGACGCAGCCGCGACCATCGACGCCTGGATCAAATCGAAGGGAAACATCATCCCGGCGAACGAGGAGCCGACCGACGAGTTGGCGGAACCGACCACGACCAGGCCTACTGCCCCGCCGACGCCGCCCCCGCCTCCGTCGCAAAAGAAGTCGGAGGCGTCCTCGACGTCCAACGCGGCCCTGGACAAACAGAAGCTCGACGCCCTTATCAACAAGACCGTGCCCGCGCCCGGTCCCGCGACTCCGGCGGTCGTACCCAAACAGTGATCCGAGCCCGCGCCGCAGCGGCGGGCGAATCGAGCGAGGCTGCCATCGACACCGCCTTCGATTCCTCCAACCCCTCCGGCGTCGATCTCGACGAAGACCGCCTGCACGAGGAATGCGGCGTGTTCGGCATCTTCGGCCATCCCGACGCGGCGGCGATCGTCGCGCTCGGCCTGCATGCGCTCCAGCATCGCGGACAGGAGGCGGCCGGCATCGTCGCCTTCGACGGGGCGCGCTTCCACTCCGAACGACGACAGGGGCTGGTCGGCGACCATTTTTCCAAGGCCGCGACCATCGACCGGCTGCCAGGGAGGTCGGCGATCGGGCACGTGCGCTATTCGACCACCGGGGAAACAATCCTACGCAACGTCCAGCCGCTGTTTGCCGAACTCGAGGCGGGCGGTCTCGCGGTCGCCCACAACGGCAACCTCACCAACGGGCTGACGCTCAGGCGCGACCTCATCCGGGCCGGCGCGATCTGCCAATCGACGACCGACACCGAAGTCGTGCTCCTGCTCGCCGCGCGCTCGCGCCGGACCAAGATCGTCGACCGGTTCGTCGAGGCGCTGCACGAAATCGAGGGCGCCTACGCGCTCGTTGCGCTCACCAACAAGAAGCTGATCGGCGCGCGCGATCCGCTCGGCATCCGTCCGCTCGTGCTCGGCGAGCTCGACGGCTGCCCGATCCTCTGCTCCGAAACCTGCGCGCTCGACATCATCGGCGCCCGATTCGTTCGCGACATTGAGAACGGCGAGGTCGTCGTGATCGACAGGGACGGCGTGAAGAGCTTCTTCCCGTCTCCGCGCACGCCGCCTCGGCCCTGCATCTTCGAATACATCTATTTCGCGCGGCCCGATTCGATCGTCCACGGTCGGTCCGTCTATGATGCGCGCAAAGCCATGGGCGCGGAACTTGCGCGCGAGGCGCCGGCCGAGGCGGACGTCGTCGTTCCGGTGCCCGATTCCGGCGTTCCCGCCGCGATCGGTTATGCGCGCGAATGCGGGCTGCCGTTCGAGCTCGGAATCATTCGCAACCACTATGTCGGCCGGACCTTCATCCAGCCGACCCAGTCGATCCGGGAACTCGGCGTCCGGATGAAGCACAACGCCAACCGCGCGGTGGTCGAAGGCAAGCGCGTCATCCTGATCGACGATTCGATCGTGCGCGGAACGACAAGCGTCAAGATCGTTGCGATGATGCGCGAAGCCGGCGCGCGCGAGGTGCATTTCCGCATATCCTCGCCTCCGATCGCCTATCCCGACTTCTATGGAATCGACACGCCCGAACGCGACAAGCTGCTTGCCGCGCGCATGGACCTCGAATCGATGCGGCGGTTCATGGGCGCGGATAGCCTGGCGTTTCTATCGATCGGGGGCATCTATCGCGCCATGGGCTATTCGGACCGCGACCCCAGGCAGCCGCAATTCACGGATCATTGCTTCACTGGCGATTACCCGACCCGCCTCATCGATATGGACGGCGAACCGGGGCGCCAGCAACTGTCGCTGCTGGCCGAAGCGAGCTGAGGCGCGCGGGACCTAGTGGAACAGCTTCATCGCGTTGACGAGCGTTCCGTAGATCCCCCAGAGTAGCGGAATACCGACGAACCCCCAGGCCAGCGCAAGCTCAAGCGGCGTCGTGCCGCCATTCGAATTGTCCGAGCTCATTTAGGAATCCTCCGTTAGCCGACCCCGATCACGTCGTCCGCCGTCTCCGGCTCCATATGATGACGATCGTCGACCGCGCGGATCAGGAAATTGGCGATGAAGCCGACGACCAGAAGCCCGGCCATGATATACATCGTGACGTTGTAGGCGTGCGCCTTCGGCACGCCGCTGTCGATCTGATACTGTCGGATGTAGTTCACGAGCACCGGGCCAAACACCCCTGCCGCCGACCAGGCGGTGATGAGGAGGCCATGGATCGCGCCGACATAGCGGGTGCCGAACATGTCCCTGAGGTAGGCCGGCACGGTGGCGAAGCCACCGCCATACATGCTGATGATCACCAGGAAGCAGAGAATGAATAGCGCCAGATTTCCGGCGCTGCCGAAATACGGCACGAGCGAATAGAGGACGATCCCGAGAATGAAGAACACGTAATAGGTGTTCTTCCGGCCGATATGGTCCGACAGCGAAGCCCACACGAAGCGTCCGCCCATGTTGAAGATGCTCAGAAGGCCGACGAAGCCGCCCGCCGCCGCGGCGCTGACGCGGCCCGGAAACATTTCCTGGCTCATCGCCGACGCCTGGCCGAGCACGCCGATGCCGGCCGTCACGTTCATGCAGAGCACGACCCAGATCAGCCAGAACTGCGGCGTCTTCAACGCCTGATAGACATAAACGTCCTTGGTGGTGACGAGCTTCTTGGGCTGGGCGTGAGGAACGAAGCCCTCCGGCTTCCAGCCTGGCCGCGGCACGCGCACGATCGCGGCCCCCACCAGCATGAAGCAGGCATAGATGAGGCCCATTACGACGAACGTCTCAGCGACCCCGACATGGGTTGGCGTGGAGAAAACGCTCATCAGCCACACCGAGAGGGGAGCGGCGATCATGGCTCCGCCGCCGAACCCCATGATCGCCATGCCGGTCGCCATGCCGGGGCGGTCAGGAAACCATTTCAACAGCGTCGACACCGGCGAGATATAGCCAAGACCGAGGCCCGTGCCCCCCAGCACGCCATAGCCGAGATAGATGATCCAGAGCTGATGCACCCAGACGCCGAGTGCGCTGACCAGAAACCCGCCGCTGAAGCAGAGGGCCGAAGCAAACATCGCGCGTCGAGGCCCACCCTCCTCCACCCAGCGGCCGAACACCGCCGCGGAAGCGCCAAGAAAGAAAATCGCTATGGAGAAGATCCAACCGAGGTCGGTGAGTTTCCAGTCGTCGGGAGCCGATTTGGCGACGCCGATCAGCTTGGTCATCGGCAGGTTGAAGACGCTGAAGGCATAAGCCTGACCGATGCAGAGGTGAATGCACAAAGCCGCCGGCGGGACCATCCACCGGTTGAATCCCGGTCTTGCGACCGAATGACTGCGGTCGAGTATTGAGCCAAGGCTCATTGTGCGCCTCCTCCCCGTTCTTTCCGCCGGACGCAATCGCGCCCGCCTCCCGGCAGCAGGCTTTTGACCCGCGCCGATGCGGAGTTGTACCAAAATCGCTGACCCTGCCGCATTTTGCAATGGTCGTGCGGACGAAATGCGGGTCGATGGTTGTGGAATCAACCCGATTGCCCTGGATTCCCGTTCCCGCCGCCAATTCTTCGGTCAGGCGAGCGCCATTCACAATCCTGTCATGCGACCCCGCGATAGAAGGACGGTCGCCGCCCGCAGGAGCCGTTCCCATGTCCGCCACACTCGACACGCGACTCGGGCCTCCCTCCGCATCGCCGGCGAAACCGCATCTCGACCACCCGCTCGACATCCGGCTCGCGCTCATTCTCCTGGCTGTACTCGCCGGCGGCCTGTTCTACATGGCCTATTCGATTCGATCGGATATTTCGGCAAGCGGCGGCGGACCGACGACCATCCTGCCGTTCCTGCTGCTCGGCGTCGCGATGCTGATCGCGCTCGGCTTCGAATTCGTCAATGGTTTCCACGACACAGCCAACGCAGTCGCGACCGTAATCTACACCCATGCGCTGCCGGCGCAGGGCGCGGTGGTATGGTCGGGGTGCTGGAACCTGCTCGGGGTGCTCGCCTCGAGCGGCGCCGTCGCCTTCGGCATTGTTTCGCTCTTGCCGGTCGAGCTCATTCTGCAGGTCGGCTCGAGCGCGGGCTATGCCATGGTGTTCGCGCTTCTCATTGCCGCGATCATCTGGAATCTGGGCACATGGTGGCTCGGCATTCCGGCCTCCAGTTCGCATACGCTGATCGGCTCGATTGTCGGCGTCGGAGTCGCCAACGCGCTGATGCGCGGCCAGGACGGCACCTCCGGCGTTGATTGGGACCAGGTGACGAAGGTCGGCGAGGCGCTGCTGTTCTCGCCGCTGTTCGGCTTTTTCCTGTCCGCGCTCCTGCTGCTCGCGATGAAGGCCGTCATACGCGCGCCGGAGCTCTATACCGCGCCGACGACCAACAAGCCGCCGACGCTGTGGATCCGCGGCCTTCTCGTGCTGACCTGTACGCTCGTCTCCTTCTTTCACGGCTCGAACGACGGCCAGAAGGGCATGGGCCTCATCATGCTGATCCTGATCGGCGTCGCGCCGACGGCTTATGCGCTCAACCGTGCGCCGCCGGCGGGGCACGCCGACGCGTTCATCGCTGCCGCGCAAAACGCCTCGAAGATCGTCGAAGCGCATGGCGCCGGATACAACATCATCGGCGACCCCCGGCCGGCGGTGACCGACTACATCCACGCCCACCAGATTTCGGAAGGGACCTATCCGTCGCTCGCCGTGCTGGTTCAGCAGATCAGCGACTCGGTCAAGCAATACGGCTCGGTCGCCAAGACGCCGCTCGACAAGGTGCAGAATGTGCGCAACGACATGTATCTCGCTTCCGAGGCGATGCGCGTTCTCTCCAAGGACAAGGAGAGCGAGCTCAGCGCGGACGAAAAGAAGCAGATCGGCGAGTTCAAGAAGCAGCTCGACTACGCGACCAAGTTCATCCCGTTGTGGGTCAAGATCTGCGTGGCGATCGCGCTCGGCCTCGGCACAATGGTTGGGTGGAAGCGCATCGTCATCACCGTCGGCGAGAAGATCGGCAAGACTCACCTAACCTATGGGCAAGGCGCGGCGGCCGAGATCATCGCCGCCGCGACGATCGGCGCGGCCGACGGCTTCGGCCTGCCGGTGTCGACGACCCATGTGCTGTCTTCCGGCGTCGCCGGCACGATGGTCGCCAACGGCTCAGGAATGCAGTGGTCAACTGTCAGAAGCATTGCGATGGCCTGGGTGCTGACGTTGCCAGCCGCGATGATCCTGTCGGGGTTGCTGTTCGTCATCTTCCGCAACATCTTCTGACCGGCGTCGAACACCGGGTTGTTTTGCACGCCTGGAGCGCTCGGTCGGACTCAAGCGCCGCCGTACCAGGCGGCCGGCCTCGCCCGCTGGCGCGGAATGCGGATGGCGCGCGCCTTCAAGTCCTTGAGCATGAGATACATCATCGCGGTCATGAGCGCGTCGGAATAGGCGTCGTGCTGGTCGAGGACCGGTAAGCGGAGATCGGCGAGGATGCTGGCGAAGCGCAAATCGACCTGGGTGCCGGGCGGCGCGTCGCCGTATTTGCGTTCGTAATAGGTTCCCGACACCTCGATCTGAGGGTTGGGCAGTTCGATCCCGAGCAAGCGCCGCACGTGCTTGTTGATCATCGCGACATCGAATTCGAGATAGAAGCCGACGAGCGGCCTCGCGCCGATGAATCGCAGGAGCTCCCGCAGCACCTCGTCTATCGATCGGCCCGCCGCGACGTCCTGCTCGCGAAGCCCATGCACCTTGATCGCGTCGGGTTTCAGATTGACCCTCGGCCTGACAGTCGCCTCGAAGCGCTGGCTCGTAAGGATGCGATTGCCTCGAATCCTGACCGCGGCAACGCTGACAATGTCGTCCTTGCGCGTGTTGAGGCCCGTCGTTTCGCAGTCGATGGAGACGGCCTCGTCCGGTGGCGCGGGTTCGAACAGGAAGCGATAGTCAGGATCTCGCAAGAGGCGCCGATAAACCTGTCGTTTGAGCGCGAGCAGCATCAGAACATCGCCAGATTGAAGTGGCGCCGCAGCATCTCGCGCAGCCGCTTGACGATCTGGAAGGCGTCCCGCAGGAGGTCTCGCTCCATTGTCGACAATTCGCCCGGTTTGACGAGGCTGGTCGACGCAGCCTCGGCGATCTGGGCGTCGAGCCTCAGCGTCATCAGGTAGTGGAGCGCCTGCGTCAGTTCGCGCGCGAACTGCGGGTCGAAGGCGCCCAATTCGGCGAGGCGCGCGATCCGCGCCGCCGTGCCGGTCTCGTGCAGGCCCTTTTCTAGGGCGAGCGCGCGCACGCCGTGCACGATGGGAAAGATGCCGCCCTTCTTCAAATCAAGCGCGTCGCCTTCGGCTTTCGAGGTGACGAGGTTGTTGAAGAAGCCAATGGGGGTCGGAAAGGCGTCGATCGCGCGCGCGAAACGGGCAAGGCGCAGCCGCTCCCCGTGCATGAGGTCGATAAGATCCTGCTTGGCCGCGTTGAGGAGCCCTGCGTCGCCTGCGGTCGCCTCCGCGTCGTAGAAAATCGCAATATCCATGACCCCGGTTTCGTCCGAGAAGGCCAGCCATTTGCGAAAGGCGTCGCGAAATTCGTCGAGCGTCCTCGACCAGAGGGGGTTGCGCACCATCACCTCGCCCGGGCAGGGCGGGAAGCCGCATTGCGCCAGCGCGTCGAAGACGTCGGCGCGGAACTTCTGAAGCTCGGCCTCGGCCGCGGGCCCCGCAAGAATGAGCCCGTTGTCCTGATCGGTGCGAAACGTCTGCTCGCCCCGGCCCTCGCTGCCCATCACGATGAGACAGCCCGATTCGCGGATCGACTTCGGCGCGACGAGCGAAAAAAGCTTGGCATGCAGATGACGGTTGAGGTCGGACACGATCTCGCATACGACATCGATTCTGACCCCCTGCCGGCGCAACGTGCGGATCTGCGGATCGATCTTCTGCGCGGCCCGGGCAAGATCGGCGACACACGTCGAGCGGTTGATGCGCCCCGCCACGAGCTGCGAGTTGCCGGCGAGGAAGCTCAGAAGATCAATGTCCTCGAGCACGCCGACGAATTTGTCGTTTTCCACGACCGCGACGCGTCGCTTGTTGTGCTTCGTCATCTTGAGCAATGCGGTCGAGACGAGATCGTCAGGAGCGACGCAGACGACAGGCCGGCGCGCGAGCGGACCGACTGGACTTTCGATGGGGCGGCGCTCGAGGATGATGGCGTTCAAGAGATCGGTGCGGGTGACGATGCCGACCGTCTCGCCGTCACGAACGAAGAGCGCATATAAATTGGCGGCCGTCATCCGGGAGCCGGCGTCGGCGATCGAGTCTCTGGCGTTGACGAACACCGCTTGATGCACGAAGAGATCGCTGACCTTCGCGCCGAGCAGCGGAGCGAACCGCGCCCCCTCCTCCTCGCGTGAGACGGCGTCGAGCTTGCGGGCGACGTCGAGATAAAAGAACGCGGCGAAGCGCGGATTCTGGTTGATGAGCCGCAAAGTGAGGTCGCGCGGCAGCAGATTGCACAGCGTCTCCTCGCGCGCGACGAAGGCGTTCGAGCCGCCGCCCTGAACCAGCGCGCGGCTGTCGAACGCGTCGCCCGGACCGCGTAGCCCGACAAGATCGTCTCCGTCGCGCTCCTCGACGACGCCCTTGACGACGATGAAAAGGCTTTCGGGCGCGGCGTCGCGGCCGATGATCGTCTCGTTCGGGCGAAAATAGGCGATGTCGAGCGCGTCGCGCACCACTGCGATTTCCTCAGCGGTCAGCCGATCGAACGGCGCGTTTTTCGGGTCGAAATGCTGCGCCACGGGGATCCTCCCTTCGCGAGATGGGATTGTTCCCGTCCGTCGCGCGCTTGACAAGGCGATGAAGGCTTTCCGGCTTCGGCGGGCGATTGGAAGACGGGCGGCGAGCCTGCTAGAAGAGGCGCCGAGGGTGGTTCTCGACGGGGGCGGAAAAGCAATGGCGACGATGGACGACATTCTTTCCGCGATCGACGCCGACCAGGAACCTGCGCTCGCGCGGTTGTTCCAGCTTCTCGCCATCCCCTCGATTTCGGCGGTCCCCGCGCATTTCGCCGACTGCGAGCGCGCCGCGGATTGGCTCGCCGGAGAACTGACCGGGCTCGGCTTCGAGGCCGCAAAACGCCCGACCGCGGGCCGCCCGATGGTCGTCGGACACATCAAGGCGAGCCGCCGCGACGCGCCGCACGTCCTCTTTTACGGCCATTACGACGTGCAGCCGGTAGATCCCCTGAATCTGTGGCGCAATCCCCCGTTCGAGCCGAAGCTGGAAGCCGGACCGCGCGGCGAGCGCATCGTCGCGCGCGGCGCCTCCGATGACAAAGGCCAGCTGATGACCTTCCTCGAGGCCTGCCGCGCCTTCAAGCGGTTCGCCGGTCCGCCCTGCGCCATCACAGTCCTGTTCGAGGGCGAGGAGGAGACGGGCTCGCCGTCGCTCCCCGCCTTTCTCGCGGAGAACGCCAAGCTTCTGAAGGCCGACATCGCTCTCGTCTGCGACACCGGCATGTGGAGCCCGGACACGCCTGCGATCACGACGTCGCTGCGCGGCATCGTCAACGAGGAGGTGATTTTGCACGGCGCGAACCGGGACCTGCACTCCGGCGTCTACGGCGGCGCAGCGGTCAACCCTATCCACATCCTTTCCCGCATTCTCGGGGATTTGCACGACGCCAACGGCTCGATCGCTCTGCCCGGCTTCTACGATGGGGTCGAGGAGCCCCCGGAAGAGGTCAAGGAACAGTGGAATGCGCTCGATTTCGACGCCGCCGCGTTCCTCGGCGCGGTCGGCCTGACGACGCCCGCGGGCGAACGCGACCGCACGCCGCTCGAGCAGCTCTGGTCTCGCCCGACTTGCGATGTGAACGGCGTGGTCGGCGGCTATACGGGCGAAGGCAGCAAAACGGTGCTGCCCGCGAAGGTGAGCGCCAAGGTGTCGTTCCGGCTGGTCGGCAAGCAGAGCCCAGAGCGCGTGATCCAGGCGTTCCGGTCGTTCGTCACCTCGCGCCTGCCGCCGGACGTGAAGGCCGAGTTCGTCGGCCATGGGGGCAGCCCGGCGATTTCGCTGCCGGTCAAGAACGAGGCGCTCCGCCGCGCGCGGCGCGCGCTCGAGGCCGAATGGGGCAAGTCTGCGGCGCTCGTCGGGTGCGGCGCTTCGATCCCGATCGTCGGCGCGTTCAAGCGCGAACTGAACATGGACAGCCTGCTCGTCGGCTTCGCGCTCGAGGACGATCAGATCCACTCGCCCAACGAGAAATACGAACGGACCTCGTTCCACAAAGGCGCGCGCTCCTGGGCGCGCATCCTGACGGCGCTGGCGGCGTGAACGAAGCCGGGGCCGGCGACAGGCGGGTCCGCGTCGGCTGCGGAGCCGCCATCGTCTCAGAAGGCCGGATCCTGCTCGTCAAGCGCCGCCATCCGCCGGAGGCCCAGGCTTGGAGCCTCCCCGGCGGCAAGGTCGACTTTCTGGAGCGGGTCGAGGACGCGATCCGACGGGAGACGATGGAGGAGACCGGGCTCGCCATTCGCCTCCTGCGCCTCCTGCAACTGACCCAGATGGTTGGCCAGGACGGCCAGCATTGGCTGTCGCCGGTCTGGCTCGCCGAGGTCGAGAGTGGCGAGGCGCACAACCTCGAACCGGACAAGGCGGACGCCGTCGGCTGGTTTCCACTTCGCAATCCGCCAGCGCCCTTGGCTCAGGCGGCGCGCGAGGCGATCGTGGAGCTCGCGGATCGGCTCGCGCCGCTGGACTGAACGACGCAAACCGGCGATTGTCCGCATCACACAAGCTCTGCAGGTTCGAACGTCATGTCCGCCTGGTCGCAAACCTTCACCTTCCTCGATGGCGCGTGGATCGAGGGCAACGAGCCCTTCATCGGCGCACGCACGCACGCCTTCTGGCTCGGATCGAGCGTGTTCGACGGCGCGCGCGCTTTCGAGGGCGTGACGCCCGATCTCGACAAGCACTGCGCGCGGCTCAACCGCTCCGCCGAGACGATGGCGCTGAAGCCGATCATGAGCGTGGAGGCGATGACCGAACTGACCCGCGAGGGGATGAAGAAGTTCAAGCCGGGCGCCGAGCTCTATGTCCGCCCGATGTACTGGGCCGAGCAACCCGGCCCGACGACCGTATCGCCCGATCCGGACTCGACCCGCTTCTGCCTCTGTCTCTACGAGGCGCCGCTGCCGAAGCCGACCGGCATTGCGATCACACGGTCCCCCTACGCCAAGCCGCTCGCGATCACGATGCCGATCGACGCCAAGGCCGGGTGCCTTTATCCCAACAATGCCCGCGCGCTCGTCGAGGCGCGCTCGCGCGGCTTCGACAACTGCCTCTTGAACGACATGCTCGGCAATGTCGCGGAGCTCGCCACCGCCAACATCTTTCTGGCAAAGGGCGGCGTCGTGATGACGCCGACGGCCAACGGCTCGTTTCTCAACGGCGTCACGCGCCAGCGGGTGCTGCAACTCCTGCGCGACGACGGCAAGGACACGCGCGAAGCGACGCTGCGCTTTTCCGATTTCGATGAGGCCGACGAAATCTTCGTGGTCGGCAACTTTGGCAAGGTGACGCCGGTCCGCCGGATCGAGGGACGGGACTTGCAACCGGGACCGTTCTACGCCCGGGCGCACGAGCTTTATTGGCAATTTGCGCATTCGTGAGCGATAATGAGCCAATAAACAGGGGAGGAGGCATGTTGACCCGACTGACAATTCGGCTGGATTTCGACGCCGGCCGCCGCCTCGGCGCGGGCAAGGTCGCGCTGCTCGAATCGATCGACCAGACCGGGTCCATATCGGCGGCCGGCCGCGTTCACGCCATGTCCTACCGCCGCGCCTGGCTGCTCGTGGACGAACTGAACCAGCTTTTCCACGTCCCTCTCGTCGCGGCGCATCATGGCGGGGCGAAGGGAGGCGGCGCCCAATTGACGGACGAGGGGCGCCGAATCGTCTGCCTCTACCGCGAGGCGGAAGCGAAGATGAGGGCGTCAGCCGAAAAGGAGATCAACGCGATCGAACACGCGCTCGCCCACGAAAGGCAGGGCGCAAGCCCCGCGCATGTCCACGGGTCGTGACGATCAGAGCCTGACCCAAAAAGCTTGCGCCCTTGTCCTGAGGCGCCGCGAAGCGGCCTCGAAGGACGTTCCAGACGGCACTGTCGGGCGCCTCCTGGAGCATCCTTCGAGGCCTTTTGCGTAACGGCAAAAGGCGCCTCAGGATGAGGCGTTGCCTTTGAAACAGGCTGTCAGGCTCACTGCTTCTTGCCGTCGGGGCCAAACTGCTTGAGGTAGGCGATCACGTTGGCGATGTCGCTGTCGCTTTGCATCCCCGGAAAGGCCATCTTGGTCCCTGGCACGACCTCACGCGGGCTTTTGAGGTACTTGGTAAGCGTCGCCTCGTCCCAGGTCAGGCCGGAATTCTTGTTGGCGTCCGAATAATTGTAGCCCGGAGCGGTCCCCGCCTTGCGGCCGACCACGCCGTTGAGCTCGGGTCCGACGAAGTTCTTCGCGCCCTCGCCAATTCGGTGGCATGTCTTGCACACCCGAAACGTGACTTCTCCCGCCGCCGCGTCTCCGTCAGCAAGGGCGGGGCCCGCAAAAGACAGAAGCGTCACGACTGATATCAAAGCGATCCGAACGCGGTTCACGATTCCTCCTGGTTCAACTCATCCCCCGCCGGTCAGAGACAGAAACCGGGAAATCTTGTCAACACGACGCCGGAACCCATGATGTCTTTGACAGCGGAAGCGCTTTGACCGAAAGAGGCGGCCGATGACGCCATTCGTCAAAATCTGCGGCCTTTCGACCGCCGCGACGCTGGAGACGGCGCTGATGGCGGGCGCGGACATGGTCGGCTTCGTCTTTTTCTCAAGAAGCCCGCGGCACGTCGGCTACGCGACGGCGCGCGCGCTCGGCGCGCGGGCGCGGGGGCGGGCGAGGATCGTCGCCTTGAGCGTCGACGCTCCCGACGACGCGCTTGACCGAATGGTCGCGGCGCTGGAGCCCGACATGCTGCAACTGCATGGGCGCGAGAGCCCCGAGCGCGTGAGAGCGATCGGCGAGCGCTACGCCCGCCCGACGATGAAGGCGATCGGCGTTGCGGCGCTTCAAGACTTCGCTGCCGCCGAGGCTTATGAGAGTGCGGCCGACTTCCTCCTGATCGACGCCAAGCCGCCGAAAAACGCAATCCTGCCCGGCGGCAACGGCCTCGCCTTCGATTGGACTCTGGCAAGCCATTTCCGCCCGAAGAGACCCTGGCTCATGTCGGGCGGCCTCGACCCGGACAATGTCGCCGAGGCCATTGCGCTTTCGGGCGCGCGCGGCGTCGATGTTTCGTCGGGCGTCGAGCGGGCGCCGGGCGAAAAGGACGAAGAGAGGATCAAGGCGTTCGTCGCCGCCGCGCGGAGCGCGTTCACGCGCGCGGCCGAAGGAGTTCCATGAATGGCCAAGCTCGACAAACCCAATTCCTTCCGCAAGGGACCGGACGAGCGTGGGCGCTTCGGCATCTACGGCGGGCGCTTCGTCGCCGAAACCCTGATGCCGCTCATCCTCTCGCTGGAAAAGGCCTATGAGGCCGCGAAAGCCGACCCGTCGTTCCACGCCGAGCTCAACCACTTCCTCAAGCACTACGCCGGGCGTCCGAGTCCGCTCTATTTCGCCGAGCGGCTGACGGAGAAGCTCGGCGGCGCGAAGGTCTATTTCAAGCGCGACGAGCTCAATCACACGGGCGCGCACAAGATCAACAACGTGCTCGGCCAAATCCTGCTTGCCCGCCGCATGGGCAAGAAGCGCATCATCGCCGAGACGGGCGCAGGCCAGCACGGCGTCGCGACCGCGACCGCATGCGCGCGCTTCGGCCTTCAGTGTATCGTCTACATGGGCGAAGTCGACGTCGAACGGCAGAAGCCGAACGTGTTCCGCATGAAGATGCTGGGCGCAGAAGTGCGCCCCGTTCAGTCAGGCGCGCGCACGCTGAAGGACGCCATGAACGAGGCCTTGCGCGACTGGGTGACCAACGTCGCCGACACCTTCTACTGTATCGGGACGGCGGCCGGACCCCACCCCTACCCCGCCATGGTGCGCGACTTCCAGTGCGTCATCGGCGTCGAGACGCGCGCGCAGATCATGGAGCAGGAGGGCCGCCTGCCCGACAGCCTGGTCGCGGCCATCGGCGGCGGCTCGAATGCGATCGGCCTCTTTCATCCGTTCCTCGACGACGAGGGCGTCGAGATGTTCGGCGTCGAGGCGGCGGGCCACGGGCTCGATCAGCCGAACGGCCACGCGGCCTCGATCACGGGCGGCAGGCCAGGTGTCCTGCACGGCAATCGCACCTATCTCCTCATGAACGACGACGGCCAGATTCTCGAGGGCCACTCGATCTCGGCCGGCCTCGACTATCCCGGCGTCGGCCCGGAGCACGCCTGGCTGCACGACGTCGGGCGGGTGACCTATCTCTCCGCGACCGACAGGGAGGCGCTCGCGGCCTTCAAGCTCTGCTCTGAGCTCGAGGGCATCATCCCGGCGCTCGAACCGGCCCACGCGCTCGCCAAGGTGATCGAGCTCGCCCCGAAGCGGCCGAAGGACCATCTCATGGTGATGAATCTCTGCGGCCGGGGAGACAAGGACATTTTCGCGGTCGCGGAGCATCTGGGCGGCATGTGAGGCGCGACCGACGAAGCCCGCCGCACGGCGCCGGAGGCGGGCCCGCGCCGGATTTGGATTCCCTAGGATTCCCTTGTATTTTCTTGGATTGTCTTGGATTTCCTTGCCCATGCGGGGTTGGAAAAGCTTGGATTTCCTTGGATTCTCTCGTCCGAATCGAGCCTTTTCAATGGGTTACGAGGGACTTACGCGAAAAAATTTCTCTTCCCCTCCTCGTCTTCGAGCGAGCAGCGCCGACGGCTTCGCCCGGACGAGCCCACCCTCGAGCTTTCATGTCCGGAGAAGACGTTTCGCAATCCATGCAGAAACATAGCACGCCTTTCGCCTTTTCCGAAGCAAATGTCGGCCGCTTATAGCGTAATCTGTTGGCAGGGTCGGTCGTAGCGGTCAAAAGTCCGAACGGAAATGTCGCGAAAGGGCGGATTGCGGACCTACAGAGGCCGCAAGCGAAGGCGCGGAGTCCGCCCATTGCAAAGGCTCTTATAGCGTTAGCTGTGGGTAGGGCGTTCCCTTCCTTTTTCGTCATGGCCGGGCTTGTCCCGGCCATCTACGCGGCACCGCGCCACTGACGACCTGAGATTCCGCGTTTCCCAGCTGTTTCAGTACCTTATTCGGAGAGCTCGGTGTTGTCGGGGATGGCCGGGTCAAGCCCGGCCATGACGGGGAAACCCGAAATGTTAACCTACGACCAACCTGCCAACAGCTAACGCTATAAGAGCTATTGCGGACCTTCGCCTGATTCAATCCCCAGCCGGGCGCCGGCTGAGCTCCTCGAGCAGCGGACGCAGCGCGTCGAACTCCTTGCCGAAGCCGGCCCAGTCCCCTGCCTTCAGCCGGTCGAGAGCGCGATCATAGTTTGCAAGCGCCTCCCGGGCCCGCTCATCGATCGGGCCCGAGGTCGAAGCTCCCGCGCCACCCGGCAAGCGTGCAACCGGCGCGGATTCCCCGAACAGGGCGGCGAGCGCCGCCGGCAGCGTCTCCTTCATCACCACGCGGTCGCCATAGGCCGCGATCACCCGCTTTAGCTCCGGCAGCTGGCCGGATTGCGCACGCAGATACAGCGGCGACACGTAGAGGATCGAGTTCCCGATCGGCACGACGAGGAGATTGCCGCGAATGACCCGCGAGCCCATCTGGTTCCAGAGCGAGATCTGCTGCGAGATCTCGGTGTTCTGGTTGATCAGCGCCTCGATCTGGAACGGCCCGTAGACGAGCTTCTCCTTCGGGAACTCGTAGACGATGAGCTTGCCGTATTCGGGCGGGTCGCAGCGCGCCGCGAGCCAGGCGATCATGTTTTCCCGGCGGCTCGGCGTCATCGGCAGCATGAGGAAGAATTCCGTCGCGGCCTCGCCGGGCAGGCGCATCATGATGTAGTAGGGCGCCATCCTCGCGGTCTCGTCGCCCGCCTCGATCTCGTCGGGCGCGGCCGCCTCGCGCGGAAACTGCCAGAGGTCCTCGCGATTGTAGAAGACCTCGGGGACGGTCATGTGGAAGGCGCGGTACTGAAGCGCCTGAACGGTGAAGAGATCCTCGGGGTAGCGGATGTGCAGCCTCAGATCCGGCGGCATCGCGTCGAGCGGCTTGAACAGCGCGGGAAAGATTCTGCGATAGGTTTCGACGATCGGATCGGCCGGATCGGCCACGTAGACGGCGACCGTGCCGTTGTAGGCGTCGATGACGATCTTCACGGAATTGCGGATGTAGTTGATGTCGCCTGCCCCCGGCTCCGGCGTGGCGTAGGGGAACCAGTCGCTCACGGTGTAGGCGTCCTGGAACCAAAAGAGCCGCCCGCCGCTGACCACGAGATACGGATCGCGGTCGAGCCGCAGGAACGGCGCGATCGTCCGCACGCGGTCCCGGATGTTGCGATGAAGGAGGATCCTGCTCTCGCCGGTGAGGTAGCCGCTGAGCAGAATGTTCATGTCGCCGAGAGTCCAGGCGAACAGCGTTCGCCACAGCGTCCCCCCGATCGGGACGCCGTCCGCGCCGTCGTAGGTCGTGTAGGCGTTTTCCTGTCCCTTGGGATAGTCGAACTCCTTCGCGCCCGTCTTGACGATCACGTCGCCGGCGGGGCCTTCGCCGAAATAGATGCGCGGCTCGGTGATGGGCGGGCCGCCCGTCGCGACCGGCGGAATGTCCTGCAGATAGAAGATCGGCAGGCCCTCGGCGGACTTCTGCGTGACCGGGGACATGACCGCCCCGTCGCCGTGAGTGAACAGGAGATGCAGGTTGACCCAGGTCTGGGCGTTGGTCGGCAGGAGCGAAGGGTTGAGCTCGCGCGCCGAGATCATCACCTGCTGATAGGCGGAGCCGAGATGGTAGCGGTCGACGTCGACGTCGAGAAATCGGTAGTAGGTGCGAATCTCCTGCAGTTGCCCGTAAGCCGCGAGCAGCGGGCGCCAGTCCCAGAGCCGGATGTTGTCGACGGTCCCGCTGTCCCGCTCGAGCGACGGATAGGTGAGATCCTGCTTCGCGGCGAATGGCTTCACCGTGATCGCGCCGAGATTGTAGGCCTCCCGGGTGAGATCGATGTTGCGCTGAATGTACGGCCTTTCCGCCTGCAGCTCGCTCGGCTTGACATAGAAACGCTGAATGAGCGCGGGCGCCAACTCGCCGAGGACGAAGGCGCCGCCGAACACCATGAGCGCCGCCGCGATGACGAGGGGCGCCGAGCGCAGCCGCATGTTGGCGAAGGCGGCGCCGGCCGCAACGACGGCGAGCGCAATGAGCAGCCCGAGCACCGGCGGCTCGACATGGACGTCCGTGTAGCTGGCGCCGACCACGACGCCGTTGTCGTCGTAGAGCAGGAGGTAGCGGTCGAGCGCATAGGACCACGCCTTCACCAGGAAGAAGAGGCCGATGAGCGCCGAGCCGTGGGCGACCGCCGCCGGCGCAAAGCTCCACCGCGGAGGATCGAGGCTGATGTGGCCGTGCACGAAGTAGATCGCGCCGGCCATGAGGGCGGAGAGCGCCAAGAGCCAGAAGAGCCAGTTCTTGAACGCGACATAGACCGGCAGCGAGAAGAGGTAGAAGCCGATGTCCCTGCCGAACAGCGGGTCGGTCCGGCCGTAGGGCGCCTGGTGGATGAATCGGAGGATCATGTCCCACCGGCTGCTCTCGCCCGAGGCGATCAAGAGTCCGAGGATGACCGCGGCGACCAGGATGACGAGCCGCCAAGCGAGCGGCGAAGGCTGAATCCGGCGCGGCTGCCCCCAGGGCCCCTGCGCGGTCTGAAAGGTCATGAAGCTCGGCGCGAACGCCGCCGGCAGGCTGATCGGCGACCCTGACGAGCACCGGAGCGCGAGCGTCGCGTTCACCCACAAAAGCCCGGTCGAGACGATGAAGACGACCGCGAAGAGCGCGGCTTTCGCCGCGAACGCCGTCCAGAAAACGCTCGCATAGCCGATCGACGAGAACCACGCCCAGTCGATGACGACGCCCGAGACGCTTGCGAGCGCGAAGAGGAGGACGATGATGGCGATCAGCGCGCCGATGCGTCTCAGGGGTATGCTTCCTTTCGGGTCGCGCCGTTCACGTCAGAGGGCGACAACCGCGGCCGGTTTAGCGTCCACCAGCGATTGGCGTCCGGCGCGAGTCAACGTCGGACGGACGCCGCAGGGCGGCATTTCGAGATGACTGCAGAACCGATGACAATTTCGCCCGTTCTGACTTTACGAGCAAGTGGGGCGGATTGACGCCCCGTAGGGCGAAAAGCGTCCGCGCTCCTTTGTGCGAGCTTGACCTTCAGGCGACCGCCGGCTTTTTCGGCGGCATTCGTAGCACTCTGGGCCGCTTTCAGGCGAACGACCGTACTCGGCGCAACCCTTCCGTACCGGGAGCAATCGGGAACGCACGGTTACGGCGCTATTTGCCCCGTTCGCCAAGCCGTCAGCGAACACCCGCTGTTTGCGCATTGCAGAAGTCCCCCGCGAGATCGTGGAGGGCAGGTGAGGGAAGGTGGTCGGTCTCTCAGGTCCGGGTCGGTCTCTCAGGTCCGGGCTTTACCTGGTCAAGCCTGGCCATGAGGAAAAAACCGAAAGCAATGCCCGGCTGTCACACAAGCGCTTCGCGGCCGCCCGGAATGACCGGCCGCAACGCATACATATACTTCACATATACTTCGCGCGTAACCTCTTCTTGTCGACCTTCCCGACCGACGTCAGAGGAAGTTCGTCCGCGAACGTCACGCTCTCGGGGATGGCGATCTTGGAGACGAGTCCCCGCTCGACATAGGACGCCACGTGCATGCGGATGTCGTCCTCCGCGATCTCGGCCCTATGTTCGGGTTCGAGCACGACGAGCGCCAGCGGCCGTTCGCCCCATTTGACGTCCTTGATCGCGATCACCGCCGCGCGCTTCACGCCCGGCTTCTCCATGATGATGTTTTCGAGGAAGATCGACGAGATCCACTCGCCGCCGCTCTTCACGACATCCTTCAGGCGGTCGGCAATGCGGATGTAGCCATCCGGGTCGATCGAGGCCACGTCGCCCGTGTGCAGATAGCCGCCGCCCCAGAGCACCTCGGAGGCTTCCGGATTGTTCAGGTAGCCCGTCGTCAGCCAGGGCGCCCGGGCGACGATCTCGCCGACAGCTTCCCCGTCATGCGGCACGTCGGCCATGTTCTCGTCGACGACCCTGAGGTCGACCATCGGCGCGGCGATGCCCGCCGTCGTGCGGTAGTGAACCTCCTCCTCGAAATTCCCGCCGAGATGCTGCGACTTGACATGCGCGCCCGTCAGCATCGGGCCGGATTCCGACAGGCCGTAGCCCGAGAAGACGTCGATCCCGCGGGCGAGCGCCGCTCGCGCGAGCGCGGGCGGCAACGCCGATCCTCCGACCACCATCTTCAAGGCCGAAAGGTCGACGTTGTCGCTTCCCGGCGCTGCGAGCAGCATCTGCAGGAGGGTCGGGACGCAATGGGTGAAGGTCACCTTTTCCGTCGCGATCAGCTTGAGGAAGATGTCCGGCGTGTACCGGCCGGGAAACACCATCTTGCAGCCGGAGAGCGTCGCCGTGTACGGGCAGCCCCAGGCATGCACGTGGAACATCGGCGTCATCGGCATGTAGACGTCGTCGCGATGGAAGCGGCCCTGGCTCGGCGTCAGGCCGTATTCGACGAGCCCGGTCAAGGTGTGCAGCACCATCTGGCGATGGCTGAAATAGACGCCCTTCGGCCGTCCGGTGGTTCCCGTGGTGTGGAACGTCGTCGCGCAGGCGTTCTCGTCGAAGTCGGGGAACGGGAAGTATGGCGAGCCGAGCGACAGCAAGGTCTCGTACTCGCATTGAAACGGGAAATCGGTCTCCGGCGGCGCAGGCCGGTCGTGCATGAGGACATAGGTCTTGACCGCCTTCAAGTGATCCTTGAGCTTCTCCATCAGCGGCAGGAAATCGGCGTTGAACATCACCGTCGTCGCGCCGGTGTCGTTGATCGTGTAGGCGATGTCCTCGGGCGGCAGGCTGACGTTAACCGTCTGCAAAATCGCGCCCATCATCGGCACGGCGAAGTAGCACTCATGATAGCGGTCGCTATCCCATTCGAGCACTGCGACCGTGTCGCCCTGGTCGACGCCGATCTGCGAGAGCCCGCTCGCGAGGCGGCCGATGCGCTCCCGGAAGGTCCGGTAAGTGTGCCGTCTGAGGTCGCGGTAGACGATCTCCTGGTCCGGCGAGCGGACCATCGGGGCGTGCAAGAGGTGCTTGATCAAGAGCGGATAAGTGTAGGCCGAGGGCGTCGGCGGAATGATCTTGACGGGCATAACGCTACCTCCGGAAAAGTGTTCGTTTGCCAATCGGAAAGTATGGCCCCGTCCCTTCCGGAGGGTTTTGACGTCGATCAAGCCGTCATAGAAATTGCCGGGGGCCGATCCTGAAAATCCGTCAGGCCCGACGCGGGAAAAAGGGCGCCACTCGAGGACCCGGCCGGAACGGCGCCCACGCGGAAAAGGGTTGCGCCAGTCGATCGGCGATGACCCAGAGCGCGGCTGCATTGAAGCCCAAGCCGATGTGCGAGCCGCGCACTTCCACATTCTCGCTGCGCGGTCCGACGGCCCGGCACGCCCGCCAGGCGACGACGCCGTCGCCGCGGCTATAGATCGAAGTCGTCGGAACCGGCAGCGGATGGGCCAGGGCGCGAAGCTCCTGCGGAGACCGCGCCAGCACGCTCTCGCCTGTGATGAGCCGCCAGCTCGACAGGATGTTCGTGGCGGCGGGGGCGGCGAACGGGCTCCCGAGGGTGATGACCATGCGCACGGAATCGTGCGCAAGCCGCGCCGCCTCGCGCGCGATGATGCCGCCGCGACTCCAGCCGACGAGGCTCACCGTCGATCCGCTCGCCTTGCTCAGCGCGCGGATCTGCCCCGCGACGAACGGCGGGTCCACGCCCGCCGGCCGGTCGTTGCGCCCGCGATTCCAGCCGTGCGCCTGATAGCCGAGCAAGCGGAGGTAGCGGCGGATGGCCATGGTCGAGCCGTCCGCCCCGCCGAGGCCCGGGATGACGATCACCGGATGCGGGACGCCGCGGCGGGCCGAGATGAGAAACGGCGCCGCGGCGAGAAGCCCGGCGATGTTGAGGATGCCGCGGCTTTCGACCGCGAACAGGAGCGCCGGGGGCGGAGCGATGTCGGCGTCTAGGTCATGCATCGTCTTAAGCCAATTCGCTTGCTTTGCGCGGCGGTGGTCGCTCTCACATGCGGCTTGAAGCCGTCGGCAAGAGCGGCGCCGGCCAACTAGCACGCGCGCGCAGGTAGGCTCAAGCGGCCCGACGTCGCAGGGCTTTGCCGACGCTTTTTCGAGGTGTCGCTCTAAGAACGGGATGAATTCAAGTTGATTCAATCCCGTCATATGTGGACGGCCCCTATTGGCAAGCATTTTTGACGCTTTGAACTGTTTGGTCGGCTGCCGTCATATGTCCGGCCTTTTGATGCGGCGCGGCGGCCGCTGGCCCTGATGAAGTCCGACGGCCTTGGTCCCTGATCATCGCGTCGAGCTTTTGCTCATGACGGGAGGCGGGGTGTCCTTGGCTTTCGGTGGCGACCCTGTCGTTCATCACGTGTCGTTGCGCTCGCCAAATTTGAAAGGAAAACTCTTTCCTGTTGCTGTTCTACGTTCTGGCGAAGATCTCCTGGCGGAAAACTTCGCCGGTCGTCATGATCGCCCAGCAGATTCTCGCCAGCTTGTTGGCGAGCGCCACTGCGACGAGGCGCTCGGGCTTTCTGGCCCGCAACGCGGCGATCCAGTCGGCGAGGGCGCCTTTGCGTTTGCCGGCGACGCGCAGCGCCGACGTGCAGCCTACAACCAGCATCTTGCGAATGTATCGATTGCCTTGCTTGGTGATGGCGCCGAGCTTCGCCTTGCCGCCGGTCGAGTTCTGCCTTGGCGTCAGCCCCAGCGTAGGATTCGAAACCCCCGTGGGTGGCCGGGTCGATCCCCGCCATGACACGGACAGCTGGGGCGACCATCCTTCCAAAGCCTTACGGGCCGGCTCAAGGCGGCCCCGTGCGCTTGCTGGCGAGCGTGAGGGACGTTATGTCGTCGTTCGATCCTACGTCAGTTTCACCGTGAGACGCTTATGCCCCCACCGACGAAACCCGTCGTAGAGCCTCCCCCCTAAATGAAGGCCAGTTTGAAATAGGCGGGCTTGCCCTCCAGCAGCGTATCCGCCAGCAGGAGCTCTTGGCTCAACTCGGCGTCACCGCCTTGAGGGGAACTCCATTTGTGGAGCTCGTGAACCAGACTGTGCGCGTAGCGGCTGAGGGTCTACGAGCTGAGCTGTGCAAGGTCCTGGAATATATTCCATCGGAAAATCGGCTCTTGATGCGCGCTGGAGTGGGTTGGCACGATGGGCTGATCGGCGTGGCGACGGTTGGCGCCGATCTCGCATCCCCGTCCGGCTTTGCGCTGCGTACGGGCAAGCCGGTCATATCGAACCACTTGGAGAGCGAGGAGCGATTCAGGACGCCGGAACTTCTTGCCGCGCATGGCGTCCGGCGGGCCATAAACGTCATCCTGCAGGGCGACGGGGAGCCATACGGGGTGCTTGAAGTCGACAGCCGGTCAGAGGGCGAGTTCACCGAAACCGATATCGCTTTCCTGCAAGGCGCCGCGAACATTTTGGGTATGGCGATCGAGCGCCAGCGTCACGAGCGTGGTTTGAAGGCGGCGCTCGAGCACCAGAAGGTGCTGGTGAAGGAGATCAATCATCGGGTTAAGAACAGCCTTCAATTGGTCTCGGCTCTCCTGAACTTGCAGGCCGGAAACGACCCCGAGATCGGAGGTCTCTTGCGACAGGCCTCGGGCAGGATCATGGCCATCGGACGGGCCCATGACCGGCTCTACCGCAGCCAGCAAATCGACAAAATCGAGCTTGCTGACTACCTTTCCGCCATATGCAAGGACCTGGAGGAAGTCGCCCCGAATTGCGATGTCTCGTTCGATGCGTCCGAAGCTCTGTTCCTGACCACGGATCGCGCCGTCGGCGTCGCCCTCATTGTGACTGAACTCGTGGTCAACGCCGCAAAGCATGCCTGTCCCGCGGGCGCGCGAGGTCGTATTTGGTTTCGTTTGACGCGCCCTGATAGCGAGCTTGCATCCGTTTCGGTTCGCGATGCGGGGGTGGGACTGCCCGCCGATTTTGACGCCATGAAAAGCGGCCGCCTGGGCATGCGCCTAACGCGCGCTTTAGCCAAGCAGACGGGAGGGCAACTCCGCATCGAGCGTCATTCGCCTGGGACGGAGTTCATTCTGGAACTGCCGCTAAACAAGGATGACGCAACAGCGGAGGGTTAAAGTTCTTCGCCGCTCGCCTTCCTTGTAGTGGCCTCGCGTCGCCACGATCATGTTGTCGGGGACCGCGATCGTCCGCCTCACGCGATGAGCGCGCCCGGCCCGCGCAGTCTTGGACGAAAAATCAGTGGGTTTCAGCGCCGCGTGGCATGTTGCTGTTTTCCCTGGAACGCCCGACGATGGTTCCCGTCAGATACGTCGCGGCGAAGATCGACAGAAACGGCAGCCACGTCCCGAGGATGCTTCCGAACATCGCGTAGCTCTTCTCGAACAGCGGGGCGACGAGCGCGGCGTCGAGAACGATGATGAACGCCGTGAGGAAGGCCGCGGCGGCAAGCGGCGTCACCGCCCGGAATCGCGTGAAGTAGACGAGGGAGGCGAGCGCGGCGAAGGCAGGAGCGGCGATCGCATGGATGCTGAGGGCCGCGTCGAGACCCAGCGCCGCACGACCAAACGCCATCGTGAGCCCGCAGGCGAGCCAGACGATGAACGCGCTGAGCGAAAGAGGAAGGACCGCCCTCACGTCCCATTGGGCGCCTGTCATCGACTTGTCTCCCGCGTGCGGGCGCAGATGCCGACAAACATAGCGAACGGCGGCCAGGACATATTGCGCCGGATCAACTCACCGCGACGGGCCGCGGCCCACGCCGCGATTTGACCAATCGACGCGCAAGCTTGCCGCTGGCCGAATCCGTCCGAGGCCCCGCGCGCTTCACCACACGCCCGTGTTCGGCATCGACGCCCAGGGCTCCGCCGGCGCCTTGGCCTCGCCCTTCTGGATGAGCTCGATCGAGATGGCGTCCGGCGTGCGGATGAAGGCCATGTGGCCGTCGCGCGGGGGGCGGTTGATGACGACGCCGGCGTCCATGAGCTTCTTGCAGGTCGCGTAGATGTCGTCAACGCGATAGGCGAGGTGGCCGAAGTTGCGCCCGCCGGCATAGACCTCGGGGTCCCAGTTGTAAGTGAGCTCGACCAGCGGTGCCTGGTCCTTGCGCGCCCGCTCGGCATCGCCGGGCGCGGCCAGGAAGACGAGCGTATAACGGCCCTTCTCGTTGTCCATGCGGCGCGTCTCGACGAAACCCATGAGCTCGAAAAAGGCGATCGTCTTCTTGAGATCGGCGACGCGGATCATCGTGTGCAGATATTCCATGGGGACCTCCTCATGCGGTTTCCGCTTCGGACTTGGGAGCATACAGGCTCCGGCCGGCGTCGCCAGCCTCGATCACGCGGGCGCGGCTAAGCCTTTGAAACATCGCGTTCGTGTACAAGACCCACGCGCCGTCGCAGCCCACTCCCCTTGTGGTCAGAATCCAACACTTGGTATCCTGCCGCATTGGCCAACGGATGGCCGAAATCGACCCGAAGCACGCGTTCAAGATCGGCCTTTTGGATGGGCGAGAAGGGCGAGAAAGCGGTCGTAGGCGCTGCGGGTAGGAAGCGCCAGGACCGGTCACTCCCAGAATTCTGGAGCAGCCGATGAACGCGAACGTTCCGGGGCCGCCTACGAAGGAGGACGTTGCGGGACAACGATTTTGAGGCGCGCTCGATCAGACGAATACGGCGCAACGCCAGGAAGCCGCCGGACCGCCGAAGTCGTAAGCCAGCTTACTAGCTACGTCCCAGCAGCTTCTTCGCGCCTTCAGCGATCTAGCGGCCACAAACCTGCGGAGGGTTTTGCGCGGGCGATTGCCGTTGCGACGAGCGTGCCGCTCGCGTCGAAAGTCATCCCTTGCGCGGTGTAGGGGGTCCCCAAGTTCAACGGGCCCGTCACTCTTTCATTCTGCAGCGCCCCGGACGCATCGATTGTCGCGGTCTTGCCGGCGCGCGTTCGGAGGGTCAGGACTGATCGATTAACCGCTATGAGCGTTCCGGAAATAATGTGAGGTCCTGCCGGTCGCGCAACAGCGCTTGCAAGCGCAGCGCTCGCAATCGGGTGGCCATGTCCACCGTTCCCGAAGATATTGAGCTGTCCGTGCGTGTTTCCCGATCCGTCGTGATAAGCGGAAGCGACGTAGACCTTTCCGTTGGCGACAACCGGCACGATATTGGCGTTGCCTCCGGTATTCGGCCACGACCCCGCGGGAGCAGAGAAGAGCTGCTGGAGCGTCGTCGACCCCCTCGAAGGCGTCGCGGCCAAGGCGTGAAGATTGACCGCGTACGGATTGGCGCCCGAGCCGGTCGGGCGCCCGACCGCCCATATGATGGCGCTCCCGGCGGCGGTGCCGTTGGAGGAAACTGACGTGAAAAAGCCGCCATCTTGCCCGGAACTGATCGTCGCTGTCGCCTCCGGCGCCAGTGTCGGCGAAGGCGACATTTGCACTTGCCACGTACGCAGCGTCGAGCCATGGCTCGTTACTACGCGCCCTACCCCGTCCGACCCCTCGAAAAAGGATGGTCCACACCAGCAAGCGTCAATTTGATGTGTGTCCAGCGGGGGCGGCGTGCTTGTCGGCGGCGAGGTGTTTGTGGGCTGCCCCAAGTTGGCAGGATTGAGCAAGAACACTCTTCCGTCTTTGCCCGCCGCAACGGCGAGATAGGGATAGGTCGCGTTGCCGGTCGAGAAAAGCATGACCCCCCCGGACCCCAAATCCGCATCTCCTTGATCCAACTGATATGTATTTGGTGACGAGGACGGCGTGAAAACGCCGCCCAGAGCAAGGCCGCTCGAGAGCTGAGCCACGCTCTCTTGAATATGAGTGGTGCCGGTCCACGTCGTGCCGGAGGGGCATGGATTGCCTTGCACCGTCCAGTTGCAGTCGGAATTTCCGATCGAGAAGTAGAGGGAGCCGGGCGTGGACGGGGTTCCGTCGCTGGCGATGCCAAACCCCGACATCCAGACCGAGGACAGGAACATCGGTGGGTTCGGCGGGTCGGGATATCCGTACGCCACGACATCCTCGGTGGTCTGCGTGTCGTTGAGTTGATTGGCGGAAAGCGGCGCAAGGGAACTTGCGCTCCATCCTAGGATCCAGCCGCGCGAATATTGCGAGCCGTAATCGCAAAAACTTCCGAAGCCGGCATAGACGACCCCATTCAATTCGAGCAGCCCGGGGCGCTGCCTCTGGTAGGGCGCGTTAAGCTGGTAGCTCGTCCCGTCCCCCAGCGTGTGGGACGCGGTGATTGTGACGGGAGGCAGTGTGTCCTGCAAGGTCAAAAGATTGAGGCGGTGGAGCTGATAGGTCGGCCCCGACGACGTAAGATTAACGTAGGCGACAACGAACAAGAGGTTCGCGTTCGCGTCAACGACGGGCGTGCCTGTGATTCCGAGATTAGGCCCGTTGTTCGTGCAACCTAACTGCTCAGGCACCGGCGGACCGAGGTTGGTTTGAATAAGAATTTGGCCACTCGACGCATCGATTGCGTAAATCGAATTGGATTCGGTAGCGACATAAACGACATCGTGGCTCTTTCCCTGGATATTTAAATTCGGCACGATAAGAGGCTGGGCGTCGACCTGATCGTCGAGCTGCACAGTTGCCACAACACCAAATTTGTGTCGAAAGGTCGACGCGGTGAGTGTTGTTTCGGAACTGTTCCACCCTGTCCGCAGGTTATCGTAGTGATATGTTGTGACGGCGACTTTCGCGTCGCAGGCCGCCGAGACTGACGCGACGAACACGGCCGCGAAAATCAACCGGCATACTGCCCCGATTGCGCTTGATGGCCTGATCAAATGCTTCCGCATAGTTCCCTCCCGATGCGTTGACTTTTGCAGGAGCGTCGGCCCGATCCGTCAACATACGTTGCTGCTACGGGGGCTCCCTCTCGGGAAGGGGAGCTTGTAAACCGCAACAATTGCATGGTTGCATAGGGAGGAACGAAGGGCAATGCCCGTATAATTGGCGTGTGTGGTGCCTCAGCGGCCAGCTGCGTGCAGGAGGCCCCGGAACCTACCGCTCTGGGCGGAGATGAGAGGCGTAGCGCCGAATGCCCGGTCTCGGGCCGATTCCGGCTGTTCCCTGCGCGATCGCTGTAGGTCGGCTCTCCGCCCTTTCGCGACATTCCGGTTCGGGCGCCAAGTGTTAGACTTTGACCCCTAGCGCAGCTTCGGCGCCCAGGCGAGATCGGGCCCGAGCGGGACGATGCGGGTCGGGTTGAGGGCCTTGATCGCGTAATAGCCGCGCTTGATGTGGTCGAGATTGAACGTCTCGCTGAAGGCGGGGAGCGCGATCAGGCGGGCGAGACAGGCGCTCAAATTCGGATAGTGGGCGATGCGCTTGCGGTTGCATTTGAACTGGCCGTGGTAGGCCGCGTCGAACCGGGCGAGGGTGACGAAAACGCGGATGTCGGCCTCCGTCAGCCGTTCGCGCATGAGATAGGGGCCTGAGGCGAGCCGCACCTCGAGCTTGTCGAGCATCGCGAACACGTCCGCAAACGCCTCTTCATAAGCCGCCTGCGTCGTCGCGAAGCCGGCGCGATAGACGCCGTTGTTGAGTTTGGGGTAGACTTCGTCGTTGAGCGCGTCGATCTCCGCCCGTAAGGCTTCCGGGTAGAGGTCGATCCCGTTCGCGAGCGCGCCGAAGCCTGAGTTGAACATTCTCAGAAGGTCGGCGGACTCGTTGTTGACGATCGTGCGGCGCTCCTTATCCCACAGCGCCGGCACGGTCGCACGGCCGGTGTAATGGGGATCGGCGCGGGTATAGATCTCATGCAAGTAGGTCGCGCCGTTGACTTCGTCCCGGTTCGCGTTCGGGTAATCACCGAAGCGCCAGCCCTCGTCCGTCATGACCGGCTCGACGATCGCGACCGAGACGACGTCCTCGAGCCTCTTCAGCTTGCGCGCGATGAGGACGCGCGTCGCCCACGGGCAAGTGAACGCGGCATAGAGGTGATAGCGCCCTTTTTCGGCGCGAAAGCCGCCTTTGCCGGTCGGCCCTGCGGCGCCGTCGGGCGTCACCCAATCGCGGAAGCTCGACGCCTGGCGGACGAAGCCGCCCTTCGCGTCGGTCGCCTGAACCGGCTGCCAGGCGTCGGTCCACTTGCCGTCGACAAGCATGGCGTTAACCTCGCGTTGAGTGGCCCGTATCAAAGCGGGTTTTCGCGAGCGGTCAAGCCTGGGCGGGGATGAGGCGCCAAAGTGCTATTGAGCGAAAGGCGGCAATGCTGCACTGCAACATGAAGGGGGGATGGAACGTCACGGGAGTAGCGTTGGATGCCTGGTTCAACAAAGTCGGCGCGACGGCCCCGCCGCAAACTCGACGATGCGCCGGAGCGGCGCTCCTCGCCGGTTCATGCCGAGCGCGCCCGGATGGGCGCTGGCGCGCTCGACCTCGCCCCGCCGCCGGCCCGCCCGGATCCCGCGCCGCACTCCGCCGCAGGCTACCGCCTCCTGACCTCGACGAGGGAAGGCGCCAGACAGGCGATCGAAGCCAATGCGCTGCGGCTCTCGCTCGAGCTTGTCGATCTTCAACGCAAGGCGATCAACTCCGTCCATGAAGCAGCGATCGTCACGCTGCAGCTGGCCGAGGCGGTGAGCCGCGCCTCCGGGCCGACGGAGGCCGCCGAGGCCTATCTCAAGCACGGACGCGAGCGGACCGTCGCGCTGAACGGCGTCGCGCTCGAGTTTTTTCGCTCGGCTCTGAACATGATGGGAGCGCTATCGCTTTCCGGCGTCGGGCTCCCGCCCGACCGCGATCTCGCCGCCGCGGGGCCCGAGAACGCGGAGACCGACCTCGCCAAACGCGTCGCCGAGCTTACGGCACGGCAGCGCAGGGTCTTGACCCTGCTGCTGTGCGGCCTGCCAAACAAGCTGATCGCCCACGAACTCGGCATCTGCGAGACGACGGTCAAGGCGCATGTCAGCCAGGTGCTGTTGAAGTTCCACGTCTATAGCCGGGCCCGCATCATCGCGATGTTCGGGCGCATCGGCGACATCGAGGGCCTGGACTAAAGCGGGGCCTCTACTCCGCCGCCTGCGCGGGCATGCGGATGCTGTCGCCGAGCTTCTTGCGCGCGAGCGCCGCCTCGCCGCCGGTCGTCGCGTGATAGAGCGAAAGCTGCTCGAACTCGTCCGCCTTCGGCGGCGCGATGGCGAGGTCGGTGTAAGTCCAGCGGTCGGGGGCGTTCAGGACTTCGTTGAGGATGCGCCGCGTGCTCAAGAAGAAGCGCGAGTACTTCCACGCCTTGACGACGATCCCGCCCCAGTAGCGCGGGTAGAAAACGAACGGCGATTCGAGCGGTAGCCCCAAGCGCCGGTCGCGCCGATACTTGAGCCGGAACGCCCCGCCTTCCAGCGGATGCACCCCTTCCTGCTCGATCATCAGCTTGAACCACATCATCGTGCTCGTGATCGGCTTCGGCCGCCCGTTCGGAATCTGGGCGGCGCGCTTCAGGATCGTGCGGATGTGCTCGGGCGTGTAGTACGCGTCCCAGGCGGCGCGGTAGGCCTCCTCCCACTCGGCGTCCGACATCTTGGCGTGATGCGAGACGCGATGGTCGAGGTCGTATTTGTTGATGTCGGGGTCCATCCACACCCCCTTCTTCAACATGTTCTTGTGGTCCTCCGAGCCCGGCAGCGGCGTGAGGAAGAAGAATTCGAGAATGTCGAGCGGCAGCTCCCGCTTGATGATCTCGATGTCGCGCAGGATCGATTCCTTCGTGTCGGCCGGGAAGCCGAGGATGTAGCCGGCGAAGGTGAGCGCCCCGTGCGCGCGCCACTTTTGCAGCATCGCGCGGTACTCGGTGATCTTGTTCTGTCGCTTCTTGGCGGCGATCAGATTGTCCGGGTTGATGTTTTCGAGCCCGATGAAGATGCGCCGCGCTCCGGCCTTCGTCGCCTTTTCGATGAAGTTCGGGATCTTGTGGCAGAGCGTGTCGACCTGGATGGTGAAGCCGCAGCGGATGCCCTCGTCCTGGAGCTTGATCACCCGGTCGAGCAGGATCTCCCAGTCGCTGTTGCGGGCGAAATTGTCGTCGGTGATGAAGAACCGGTCGATGCCCTGCGCCCGGTTCTCGCGAATGATCTGTTCGAGGTCGTCGGGCGTGCGGAACCGGCTCTTGCGGCCCTGCACGTTGATGATGGTGCAGAACGAGCACTGATAGGGGCAGCCGCGGCCGAGGTCGATCGAGGAATAGTGGCCCGTCGTGCGCGCAAGATGCTTGCGCGGCAGGATCGGCGCGGGCTCGCCCTCCAACGAAGGCAGGTGGTCCATGAAATTGTAGAGCGGCTTCAAGGTCCCGCGCCATGCGTCGATGAGCACCTCGTCGAGCCGATGCTCCTCCGATTCGCCTGCGAACAGCGAAATGCCCATCGCCTGCGCCTCGCGCATCTCGGATGGCATCTCCGGCAGCATCGCGATGCAGCCCGAGACATGAAATCCGCCGATGCAGACCTGCACGCCCGCGGCGCGGAACTGGCGCGCGATGTCCATCGCGCGGGGAAACTGGTTCGATTGCACGCCGACGATGCCGACGAGCGCTCGGCCGCCGCGGCGCTTCAAATCGCGGATGATCCGGCTCGGCACGACGCGGCGGTTGGTTTCGTCGTAGGTGTCGATCTCGAAGGTCACGCCGGGGCCCAGAACTTCGCGGCGTTGCGCGTCCTCGGCCAGGCTGTTCATGCAGGCGAGCGTATTGGACGGCAACGCCGAGCGGAACCATTGAATCGGGTAGCCGTCGTCGTCGTAGTGGGTCGGCTTCACGAGAACAAACGTGAAATCCGGATGTTGTGCGGACTTCATCGACGTGCTCGTCGCCGGGTCGTTGCTCATCGGGCCCCTCAACCGGTGGAAGAAGCGAATGCGATAGCGCTTACACGGGAAACACGGTTGGGGCAAATCGCGCGAGACTCGTGAGCGACTGGCGGCGGCGCTGGCGATGCGGAGTCCGACATTGGGAGCCGCGCTTGGACAGGCGGGCGGGATTGACGATCGTTGTGTCACTGCGTCGTCGATGGGGACGGTCGTTATGCGTAGAGTAGGAGTGTGGCGCGGTGGCTGTAGGTCGAGCATATCGGTTGGCCGCCCCTTTCGTCTGGCGGTGCCTCAGTGGCTTGACCATGGCTCCGTTTCCACACCCCCCTCATCGAACCGGACAGGCAGATTTCCTTGCGGTAGTTAAGACTTAATCTGACAGTTGGTGTCATAGCTGAGGCGGAAGCCGAGGCCGGGCGCGGAGCTGGTCGGGGTTGCGCAGCGCCCGGCCTCGTCGTTTCGATAGGGATGCCAAGCCATGACCAAGGAACAAAAGACCATCCGCGCCAAGGTTGGGTTGCTCGAGCTGGCCAAGCAGCTCGGCAACGTCAGCCAGGCCTGCAAGATGATGGGCTATAGCCGCGACAGCTTTTATCGTTTCAAGGAACTTTACGACGCCGGGGGCGAATTGGCGCTGCAGGAACTGACGCGGCGAAAGCCGATCCTGAAGAACCGCACGCCGCCCGAGGTCGAGGCGATCATCGTCGAGCTTTCGCTGGACCAGCCGGCTTATGGCCAAATCCGTATCGCCAACGAGCTTCGCAAACTCGGCCACTCTATTTCTCCGGCCGGCGTTCGCGGCGTCTGGCAGCGTCATGATCTTGAAACCATGAAGAAACGGCTCAAGGCGCTCGAAGCCAAGGTCGCCCAGGAAGGCCTGGTTCTGACCGAAAGCCAGCTGGCCGCGCTGGGGAAGGCCAAGAGCGAAAAGGAGGCGCATGGCGAGTTCGAGAGCGAATGTCCGGGCTATTGCGGCGCCCAGGATACGTTCTACGTCGGCAACATGAAGGGGGTTGGCCGCATCTACCAGCAGACCTTCATCGACACCTACGCCAAGGTCGCCTTCGCCAAGCTCTATGATCGCAAGACGCCCATCACCGCGGCCGATCTCGTCAACGATCGCGTCGTGCCGTTCTATGATGCGAGGGAGGTGAGGCTGTGCCGCGTGCTGACGGATCGTGGCACGGAATATTGCGGCAACCCCGAGCGCCACGAATACGAGCTTTATCTGGCGCTCGAGGATATCGACCATTCGCGCACCAAGACCAAGAGCCCGCAAACCAATGGCATCGTCGAGCGCTTCCACAAGACGGTGCTCGACGAGTTCTATCGCGTCGCCTTCCGCAAGAAGATCTACGGATCGATCGCCGAACTCCAGGGCGATCTCGATTCCTGGGTCCAGAGCTACAACGAGGAAAGGCCGCATCAGGGGCGATGGTGCTTCGGCAAGACGCCAATGCAGACCTTCCTTGACGCGACGCCCCTTGCGAAGGAGAAAATGATCGCAGCCTGATCATATCTGACAGGCAGAGCCGACCCATCTCCCGACGCTGACCGTCAGATCAAGTGCCAGCTACTACAATTTCCTGCATCCGGCTCTCGGACAAGACCTCACGCCTTCGTCCACGGCACGTCGTGCCCAAGCCGGGTCAGACGAACGAGCCCGAAGTGCCCGTAGAGGTGCGAGAGTGGATAGCTCCCGCCCCTTCGTCGCCTGACTTTGTGCTTGAAGCGCAACCACCGGCGCAACCGCATCGCCGCGTAAGCATCGAGCGCCCGATACGCCTTGCTGAAGGCGCCTACCGAAAAGTAGTTCGCCCATCCGCGCAGCGTGCGGTTCACTTTGCCCACCAGCGTTGTGGTCTCTTGCCATGTGCATGATCGCTCGGTCAGCGCGTGGACTTTCTCGACCGCGCGCTGAATGCTCTTCTTTGATGGCCGGTAGCCGATACGAGCCTGACCGGTCTTCGCCGAGTACATCCTGCCGAACGTGTATCCCAGAAAGTCAAACTCTCCTTCCGGCACCTTGCAGATGCGCGTCTTCTCCTCGTTCACCGTCAGCTTCAGCTTGCCCATAATTTCCCGCAGTCGCTGCAAGGCTTCTTCGGCCTTGCCCCTTCTGCACAGGATCACGAGGTCGTCGGCGTAGGTCACGAGCCGCGTGCCGAGGCTTCGCTCCAGCCCGAACATCTTCCATCCCAGCACGAACCGGCGCATGTAAATGTTCGCCAGCAAGGGTGAGATCGGCGAGCCCTGCGGAATGCCGCGCCGCTTGTCCCGCGCCTCGGTCGTACGTGTCCTCCGACCTCGATCGTCGGTTTCTTCCACGGGACAATCCAGCCACATCCTGATCAGATGAAGCACGCGCCGATCGACGATGCGACGCGCAACCGACTTCAAGAGCTCGGCATGGGGAATGCTCCCGTAGTAGTCCGCGAGGTCCGCGTCCACGACTTCCGGGTGGCCACGAAACAGCAGCTCCTCCACCTCGACCACCGCCTGCTGGGCGTTGCGCCCGGGGCGGTAGGCATAGAGTTCCGAGGGAAGGTCGGCCTCGAAGATCGGCTCCAGCACCAGCATCGCGGCTAGCATGCAGACCCGATCCCGCAAGGTTGAGATGCCCAGCGGCCTGAGTTTGCCGTTGGCCTTCGGTATGAAAACGCGTCTGATTGGGTCCGGTCGGTAAGTCTCCTGCCTGAGCGCAAGCGCCAGTTCGCCCAGCCATCGCTCGACCCCGTACGCCTCGACGGCCTCGAAGTCCTGACGGTCCACGCCCGGCGCGCCCTTGTTGGAGCGGCACTGGGCGTAGGCGTGCGCCAGAATGTCCTCGCGGCTGATCTTGTCGTAGAGGGCGTAGAAGCGGTAGCCGGGTTCAGCCTTCGCTTTCGCGTGCAACGCCGTCTGCAGTTTCTGAACGCTGTCCGGAGTTGATAGGTTGCCCAATCTCCAGGTCCTTCACTACGTCTTGCGTCTGTCCTGAACTGAGGTCCCTTCCCTCCCCCCGGCGTTACCCGGCTTCCTCGGTACTACGAACCTCTCCGCCACCCATGAGCGCCCGGCCTCTCCCTCGCGGGCGTCCGGTTGATCATCCCTAACCACGCCCATGGGCTTCCCGTGTTGCGCGCGCTTTCCTTCCTGTACGTGCCGCCGCCAGTACCCCGGTGCAGCGACTGGGCGTCGTCTTCGCTCGTCTCACCCAGCCGTATCAGCCTTCCCCGAAATTGCGGTCGGGTCGGCCTGCACATCGTCCTTTTCGAGGCTTGCTCGGCGTTCACTCGGGTTGCGGCCCGCACACTCGCGCCGTCACCTATACGTGACGCGCTATACCGAAGGCTTCAGCCATTTCGTCACCTCCATGACTGCTCCGGTTGCTTCCGGCTGGAGCGTTCGCCGGGTGGGCCTCTCACCCACTGGAAAGCGCCGCCTTTCACGGCGCACGCAAGAAGCGGGCTTTGCCGGACGGTTTGGCGAATGACACAAATCCGGCCCTTTGCTACCGTTCGCGTTCGCTCCGGTACGGGAGGAGGGCGCCAGGAGCGGCTGTTCTGAGAGATGCGCCGAACGCGCCAGTTCGACCCAAGCGGAAATGCATTTACCCCTGCGACTGCCTTGGCGCGGCGATGCACTGGCGGCCCGCACTCAAAGAACTGCCATTCTTGTCAAAATTACATTTACATTCGCCTGTATGCTTCGCTTAGCCATTTCGCGAGATTTTCGAGATCGCCGAAGACACTAAACGTGTTGATGTTGAGGAGCGCCAGTTCTTTCCGGATATCTTCTTTTGCTTCCCGCGGAACAATAAATTCTTTAAGCGTGCTGTTCGCCCTCAAAGTCAGCTCGGCGAATTCTTCGTCCGGGCGGTCGACGATTCCTTCGTCCGGATCTGTTGGCTGTCGAGGAGCGTGAAAGGTAAAACAGCTCTGCTGTAAACTTATGCGGCGGTCGAAGTGGTCTGGCCGCACAGGGAAGATAAATTTTGGAAAAGCTACTGACGGAGGCCAGTCGGTAATCTGCTTCAGCGCCTCCTTGAACGTCGGATGGCCGGAGGTCGCGATACCTAGAAACGGCTGTCCATTAGACTGAAATGCCTTTTGCGTCGGACCTAACACCTGCGCATTCATCGCAAATAACTTTCCGTCTTGACCTTCCTGCTCCGCGCCTCCGCTGACCGCGAAAAACAATCCCGCAAGAGGACTCGTAGTCCAATCCAACAGTCTGGTTGGCATTCCGTAATGCTGCTGTAAAAAGTATAGCTGCTCGGAACTCTCGTTGCCTGCGCGGATACCCGCAGAGCGGACCTCGAAAATCTTGATTAAGAAATCGTTCTTTTTGCAGTCGACTTTCTTTTGCTTTCTCTTTCACAAAGTCAGGCCGATAGACTTTGGGCAACAGCCTCCACTCGGAGTTTGCCTGGCCACGAAACCACAAGTTTAAATGCGGCTGATCCACTTTTGCAAGTTCGCCACCTCGAAGCTCCTTCATCAGCGCGCTGATGTTTTCAATTGTCTTGCCCATAGTCCCTCAGACAGTCTTTCCCGCTTCCATCGCTGTGCGTGGGGCCGTTGTCGAGCCGGTCGGCCTTGCCGGCCTAGCCGAGGATTGCGTTGGCGAGCGAGGCCAGAATGATATTTGCCGGCTACGCCCCACTACCTCAATGGGATCGATTGGTTGCCCCTGCCGAAACAGGTGCATAAGGGTTCGCTTCCCGCCCTCCGCGGCAGTCCGCCGGGGCTTCCCATGAATGCCCGCTCCGGGCGGCGAGCGCCCCTTTAGGCAATGCCCGCATGCCAGCCCATTTGTCCCGTTCGCGATCGCAATCCGCGACGGCAGCTTCACTGAAGGGTTTCAGACGCCGGCCCTTTCGGACGGTCGTGCGAGACGCGGGGGCCGGCGTTTGAAAGCCTCGTAAGGAGGAAACCGCGGGGAGGAAGGGCGCTGTTTGACCGAGCGCGGCCTATGGGGATTTGAGGATCGCGGTCGGATCGCCGATTTGGGGGCGGTGGCGGAAGGCGGTCGGTTTCATCGTCGGGAGCCGAGACGACGGGCTTCTTGTCGGGCGCGGATGAGGGCGACGGGGATGGGCTCGGCGGCTGGAGAGCCTGTGCGGACGTCGGGAGGACGTCGCGTTCCTGCTCCGGCGTGCGGCTGGAGGCGAGGGGAAGCGGCGCTGCGAGGCGGGACGCGCGGCGTCGGTCATGACGTGTCGATCCTGATCCGGCTTGGGGAAGGCGATCGCGCGGGGCGCGGCCCTTCGAACGTCTCGACAATGATCATCCGGCCGCCGCAGCAGGGGCAGCGCCGCGCCGGCGAAACGGCTTCGGCCTGGCCGTCGGTCTCGGCGTGCGAGCCCTCGGGTGCAGCCTCGGGCGCGGCGAGCGCCTGGCGGACGCGCTCGATGTTGCTGGCTCGGACCGCGCCGGCGAAGAGGCCGTAGTGATGATGTGGACGGCCTCACCCGAACGGCATCAAGTGCCAAGGCGTGACCGGTGCAGGTCGCGGATAGGGAAGCCGTCCATGAAGACCTTTATCAGGATTGGGATCGACCTGGCGAAGAACTTTTTCCAGGTGCATGCAATCGAGCGCGAGGGTGCGCCTGCGGTTACGCGCAAATTGAGCCGAGGTAAGGTGCTTGCTTTCTTCGCCCAAGCGGCGCCATGCCGCGTCGGGATGGAGGCTTGTGGATCGTCCCATTACTGGGCGCGGGAGATCCGGGCGTTGGGGCACGAAGTGGTCTTGATTCCTCCTGCTTACACGAAACCCTACGTCAAGCGCGGCAAGAACGATGCGAACGACGCGGCTGCGATCTGCGAGGCCATGTCGCGGCCCGAGATGCGGTTCGTGCCGATCAAGAGCGCGGATCAGCAAGCCGTGCTGATGCTGCACAAGACTCGGGAATTGCTGGTCAAGCAGCGAACCATGACCGTCAATGCGCTGCGCGGTCATCTCTCGGAGTTCGGCTTGATCGCGCCCAAGGGCATCCACCGGGTCAAGGAATTGCTGGCGCTCGCGCAAGCCGACGAGACCCTTCCCGAAGAGGCCAAGCAAGCAACCGCGATGCTGGCTTCGCACAGCGACGGCCTCGACGAAAAGATCGACGATCTGGAGAAGACGATCGCCCGGGCGAGCGGCAAGAACCAGACGAGCCGGTTGCTGGACGAGATCCCCGCCTTCGGCCCGCTGATCGCATCAGCGATGGTCGCTTTCAATCCCGATCCCAGCGTCTTCAGGTCGGGAAGCGATTTCAGCGCGTCTCTGGGCATTACTCCGAGCCAGCACTCGAGCGGCGGCAAGGACAAGCTCGGCGCTATCACCAAAAAGGGTAACCGGTATTTGCGCAAGATGCTGGTCGTGGGATGCACGTCGGTTTTGCGCGTGGCCCATAAATACAAAGGCGCCCTGGCCGAATGGATCGTCGCCATGAGGGCCAGGAAGCCCGAGCGCGTCGTCGCCGTCGCCCTGGCCAACAAGCTGGCCAGAATCGCCTGGGCGATGATGTCGACCGGCGAAGCCTTCCGAACCGAACTTTACACGAAGGCCTGACGACAAAGAGCTCTCCAAGATAGACGTTTCAGTTTCGAAGAGATTGGCAAGCGCAACGACGTGATGAACGACACGGTCGCAACGAAAGCCCAGGACACCCTGACATCCGCCACGAGCCCCGAGCTCGCCGTAGTGATAGGGACCAGGACTGTCGAATATCATCAGGGCCAGCGGTCCTATACCGCACCAACAGGCCGGACATATGACCGCAGCCGACCAAAGCGATCAGAGCGTCGAAAACCACTTGCCAAGAGGCCGTCCACATATGTCGGATGCGGTGGAAGCCGCTCGGCAGCACGTGCAGGAGAAAGCGGCGGATGAACTCGTGGGCCGCGAGCGTCATGGTCTTGAACCGGTCGCGGCCTTCGACCCGATAGTCCTTCCACTTGAATGTGACGCCCTTGTCGTCCAGCTCCATGAGCCTGGAGTTCGAGATCGCGACGCGGTGGGTGTAGCGGGCGAGATAGGCGAGCACGGCCTTCGGCCCGGCGAACGGCCTCTTGGCATAGACGATCCATTCCGATCGGCGCAGCGGCGCGAGGACGGCGTCGAAGGCGGCTTTGTCGGCGAGCCGCGCGAGGTCGCCGAGGAAGACGAGGCGTCCGGCCGCATGCAGGGCTGCGAGCCCTTCGAGGAAGAGCCGGCGGAAGAGACGCGACAGCATCCGCACGGGCAGGAAGAAGCCGGGCTTGCAGGCGATCCAGCGCGATCCGTCCAGCGACAGGCCGCCGCCGGGAACGATGACGTGGACGTGCGGATGGTGGGTCAGCGCCGAGCCCCAGGTGTGCAGTACGGCGGTCAGGCCGATGCGCGCGCCCAGATGCTTCGGGTCGGCCGCGATCGTGGTCAGCGTCTGGGCGGCGGTCCTGAACAGGAGGTCGTAGACGGGGGACTTGTTCTGGAACGCGACGGCGCCGATCGACGCCGGCAGGGTGAAGACGACGTGGTAATAGGGAACCGGCAGGAGTTCGGCCTCGCGGTCTTCGAGCCATTCCCTCGCCGCGGCCGCCTGGCACTTCGGGCAGTGGCGATTGCGGCAGGAATTGTAGGAGATCCGTTCGTGCGCACAGTCCTCGCAGCGCTCGACGTGTCCGCCGAGCGCGGCTGTGCGACAGGTCTCGATCGCCGACATGACCTTCAACTGGTCGAGGCTCACGTGACCGGCGTTGGCCATTCGCCACGCCGCCCCGTGGGCGCGAAAGACGTCGGCGACCTCCAGGTGGTGACCCGGTGGCCGCGCCATGCGGCCGCGGTCAGTCGGCCGGCTTTCGCTTCGCCAGGTTGACGCCGAGCCGCTCGAGCGGGCTCTTGACGTCGCGGATCGTGTTGACCGCGACCTGGGTGTAGAGCGCGGTCGTCTCGAGCTTGGCGTGGCCGAGCAACACCTGGATCACCCGAATGTCGACGTCCTGTTCGAGCAGATGGGTGGCGAAGCTGTGCCGCAGCGTATGCGGTGACACGCGCTTGGAGATGCCGGCCAGGTCTTTGGCGGCGGTGACGGCGCGATTGAGCTGACGGGCGGTGATCGGGTTGACCGGGTTTTGGCCGGGGAACAGCCAGGCCCGCGGCCGCGCCGCATGCCACCATGCGCGCAACAGTTCGAGCAGTTGCGGCGACAGCATCACATAGCGATCCCGCTGCCCTTTGCCCTGCTCGACCCGAAGCGTCATGCGCTGGCTGTCGATGTCGGACACCTTCAGGTGCGCGACCTCGGACACGCGCAGGCCCGCGCCGTAGGCGACGCTGAGCGCGGCCTTGTACTTCAGGCCCGGCGCGGCTTCGAGCAGGAGCGCGACCTCTTCCTGGCTGAGCACGACCGGCGCCCTGCGCGGCTTGTTCACGATCGTCAGAGGACGAACGAGGTCTGGCCGTTCGAGCGTCACGGTGAAGAAGAACCGAAGCGCGGTGACGGCGGCGTTGATCGAACCTGGGCTGATCTGCTGCTGCGCCAGATGCAACTGAAAGCGGCGAAGGTCCTCCTTCGTCGCCGTATCGGGCGACCGGCCCAGGAAGGCCGTAAAGGTCCTGACGTGCCGGACGTAGTCCTTCTGCACCTTCTCCTTGAACCGACGCGCCGTCATGTCGTCGATCATGCGCTGACGCAGCGGGTTGATGGGCTTGTCGGACATCGCGAAAGCTCCTGTCTCCCATGGGGTTGAACCCCATGATTTTGAGACAGTCCTGGCCTCGTCCGACCCAGCTTCCCGCGCTGCCCTCGCCGCAGCTACCGCGCGAGCGGTTTAGTCCTCACGTCGTGACCGGACGTCGTGGCCCTTTGGGCCTTGTCACCGCAGGCCGCGGCCGAGGCAGCGTTAATCCCCTCTGTCACATCGGCGGAACGAGCCCGTCCTTGCCGATGAGCACAAACGCGGCGTCGATCGAGCCGTCGTCCTGGCGCCGCCCGCGCGCGATGATCGCCGCGCCGGGCTTCAGCTCGTCCTTCGCGCCCGGCTCGAGGGCGACGATCGGCGTCTTCGGATCGACGACGATCGTCTGCTGACCGCCCTTGTAAGTCACGCTGAGCTTGGGCCCGCTCGCAGCGTCGACGCGCGCATCGATATTGCCGTTGGTCATGGTGCTGCCCGGCGCGAGATCGAACGGGCGGAAGCCCTCGCCGGTCCCCCGCATCGCCTCGGGGAAGATGTGGACCTCCATCGCCTTCTGTTCGCCGCCCTCGACCGGCATCGCCGCGACGCCGACGAAGGTCCCGGGCTTCACGTCGGCGAGCGTGGCGGGCGCGACGAGGACGAAGCGCGTTTTCGGATTGAGGCGGACCGTGCGGTCCTCGCCGGCCCGCGTTTTCACGGCGAGGCTCGCGCCGTCGGGAGCGACGCTCTCGATGGTCGCGCGGGCGGTGGCCAGCGGCGCGTTCTGGGCGCAGGCGGTTCCGGCGGAAAGCGCCGATAGCGCGAGAAGCGTAAGACGGAGCAAGGTCATGGGGGCGGCCTTCCGAATGCGTGAAAGGTTCGAACGCGAACTTAAGCGATCCGCTGTGCGGCGACAAACGTCGGCGCATTAAGTTTCCGCCCCCAAGCGCCGTTCATGCGTAGGCCAGCGCCCCGTCGTCAAGGTCGATCGCGGGAAAGAGATCCTTGTCCGCCCAGTAGTCCTGGCTATGGCTCCATTCGGGCTTTGCGCCCCGCTTCGGCAAGAGGCGCAGGCCGCGCATGAGATAGCCGGCATTGAAATTCTCCGGATCGATCCACGGGCCAAGCGCCATGTCCCCGTCTTCCGGTCGAATCGTTGGAGTGGCTTGCGCGACGCCCTTGTCCCTCATGTGATTGAGGAGCCGGCAGACAAAGTCGCTGACGAGGTCGGAGCGCATCGTCCAGCTCTCGCGCAAATAGCCGAACACCCAGGCCATGTTCGGCACGCCTGTGAACATGACGCCGTGATAGGTCACGGTGTCGGCGAAATTCAACCTGGCGCCGTCGATGACGAAGTCGATGTCGCCGAGCACGCTGAGGTTGAAGCCCGTGGCCGTGACAATCACGTCGGCGGCGATGCGATCGCCGGACTTCAGGAGAAGCCCGGTCTCAGTGAAACGCTCGATCTCGTCGGTGACGACGGAAACCTTGCCGGAGCGGATGCTCTTGAAAAGATCGCCGCCGGGAATCAAGGCGATGCGTTGCCGCCACGGCCGATAGCTCGGCGTGAAATGCTTGTCGACCGGATAGTCGGGCCCGAGATAGGCGCGAGCGAGCGTGACGAGATCCTGCTTCGCCGCTTCTGGCTCGCTGGCGGCGCGTTGCGCGAAGGCCCTGCGTTCGTAGAGCATCTTCCGGCGCATGATTTCGTGAATCCATTCGGCGGGGATTTCCAGCCGTCGCAGCGTGTCGGCGAACTCGGCTTCGTCCCGGCCGGTGAAGTAATAGGTCGGCGACCTCTGCAACAACGTGACGTGCGCGCTTTCCTCTGCGATCGCGGGGATGAGCGTCGCGGCCGTCGCGCCTGAACCGATCACGACGATGTTCCGGCCTGCGAGCGCCATATCCGCGGGCCAGGATTGCGGGTGGACGATCTCTCCTTTGAAGTCGCGCATGCCCGGCCAGTCCGGCGTATAGCCCTTGCCGTGCCGGTAATAACCCTGACACATCCAGAGGAAGTTCGCGCTGAACGCCACGGTCTCGCCGTCGTCGTGCGCGGCTTCGAGCGTCCAAAGCTTCGCGTCGCTCGACCAGTGGGCGGAGACGATCCTGTGCCGGTAGCGGATATGCCGGGCAAGGTCGTTTTCGTCGATCACCTCGCCCAGGTAGGCCAGGATTTCCGCGCCGGTCGCGATCGGCGGGCCGGTCCATGGCTTGAAGCGATAGCCGTAGGTGAAGAGATCGCTGTCGGACCGGACGCCGGGATAGTTGTGGGTGAGCCACGTGCCGCCGAAGCTCTCCTGCGCTTCGAGGACCTGAAAGCGTGAGCCCGGGCATTGCTTGGTCAGATGGTAGGCGGCCCCGACGCCCGAAATCCCGGCGCCGACGATCAGGACGTCGAAATGCTGGGCACGAACAGGATCCGTCGCCGTGGGCGTTTGCGTCTTCGTCATGGCATCCGCCTCGGTCGATATTCCGGCGAACAATGCACGCACTTACTAGTCAGGCGCCGGACCGCTCGCAATGAAGCCGCGGCTTGTCAGGACGAACCAATCGCCGCCCCGTCTCTCTATTCGCAATACGCGCCCGGCTCCGGGGATAAAATCTCCGGGCGCCACCTGTTGCGGACCATAGCGACTGTCAATCAGCGCAATGCCGCCCTGCACATCCTCGACGCTGTAACCTCGGAGCAAAGGCCTCGAGTTGTCGGGTCTGGCTATCTCATTCGAGGCGGAGGGTTCTGCTCTTGCCAAAAGCGTCGATTGTTTCGGCGTGGCGGGCGGGAGGGGCTTGCCCGGACTTGCGGCCGCAACAGCCGCTCTCTTCTCCAACTTATTGAGCCTCGTCGTGATATCGGCAAATTCGGAGGCAGGCGCAGCCGGCGCGTCGGCTTTTTTCTCCAGTTTATCGAGCCTCGCCGCGATATCGGCTAATCTGGAGGAGGAATCCTGGTCGATGCGCTCGCTGAGCTGATCCACACGCGCTCCGTAATCATGCTCGATCTGGTCGAGCCGGATCGTCACTTGTGTGAGCGCGGCGCCGAGGTTGCGCATCGCGGAGCGCTCCTCCTCGCGAGCCCTCGAGCCGGTGATCGCCTCGAGATCCGCCTTGAGGACACCGACAGCCGAGGTCAGACTCGCGATCGCCTGGCTTCTCGTGGCGGCGAACGTCGAGTTTTGCGGCGGACCATAAATCGCAAATGCAACAAAGGCCGCGATCAACACCAAGCCGGTTCTTAGTAAGAGCCGCTTTACGCTGCGCCCTTTTGCCTTTTCTGCCTGAGGGTGGGGCGTGCGATACGCTGCATCCGCAAACGGAACAGCTTTGGACGGCGATGCTACGGGTTTCTGTTGGGCTTTATCCCCGGCGTCGGATGCGATTGGGGCGGGCTTGGTGCGCGCCGGAGTCGCCGGCCCCGGTCCCTTCGCCAGCGCGGCAGCGGCGCCTTTGTTTCCGAGCGCCTCAAAAAGCCCTTGCGCCGTCGCATAATCCTTACGATCGAGGGCCGCCAACGCGTCCCCGATAGCGGCAGCGGCGTCTTTCCGGCCGAGCGACTCAAAGAGACGCTGAGCCGTCGCATAATCCCTGCGATCGAGGGCCGCCAATGCGTCCCCGAGAGGATCAACCGCGGCGTCGGACGACATGATCGTGAGCGACGAACGCCCGACCTGATCGTCTCCGCCGGTCTCCCCAGCCGAGACAAATTTCTCCGCCTCATGAGAAGGCTCAACGGGCTGCGCAATTGCAGCCTTCGCGTGTCCTTCATCCGGCGCCGATAGCGAGGGAACCCTCCCCCAACGCCGCGCTCGCTGTGGGGGTCGGAGTCGCCGTCTCCGAGTTCCTGCGGTCTTGCAACGGATGATTCGGAAAGAGCTTGTCCAGCGGTTTCCGCGGCCGCGGGAGAATTCTCTGAATTCAACTCGGCGTCCTTCTTTATTGAGCGCTTCCGGCGATGTTTCGTCATTCTCAGTGCGGGCTAAACGGCGCCTTGAGGTTTTTTTGCGGCGGAACTCTTGCTTCGCCTCTGATCCCCTCGCGTCAAAGTTAACGTCGGCTTAACGCGACCCGTCGCCAGGGGCCGTTCGTTCCCGCTCATCTCTAACGCCTCAAACACGCGGGAGCAACGAGCGATCAGCCGGTAAACCTGGAAAGCAAACATACGAACTTGGGCGCTTCCGCTTTCCGCAATTGCGACGTCCGCACTCGCCATTTCAAACGACCCCCTTTACGTCGATTTCCCGTTCGTCGCGGCGGAACCAAGCGCCCGAGCGCGACGGCGGCTCACCCCCCGTTCTGCGTCTCGGCGCGGAAAGGATGGGCGGGATAGACGCCGAGAATGCGCAGTTCGCGCGAGAAGAACTCGAGTTCCTCGAGCGCGCGCTTGAGCGGCGGATCGTCGGGGTGGCCGTCGACGTCGGCAAGGAACTGGGTCGCCGAGAATTCGCCCTCCACCATGTAGCTTTCGAGCTTCGTCATGTTGACGCCGTTGGTGGCGAAGCCGCCGAGCGCCTTGTAGAGCGCGGCCGGCACGTTGCGCACCCGAAAGACAAACGTGGTGACCACGGGTCCGTTTCCGGCCGTGACCCAGTTCGGGTCCTTGGACAGGATGACGAACCGGGTCGTGTTGTGCTTCTCGTCCTCGACGTCGGAGACGAGCGTCTGCAGTCCGTAGATCTGCCCGGCGAGCCGCGTGGCGAGCGAGGCGCGGCTCCTGTCGCCCCATTCCGCGACCTCGCGCGCCGCGCCGGCGGTGTCGCTCGAGACGACCGGCTTGAGCTTGTGGCGGCGGATGATGTTGCGGCACTGGCCCAGCGCGTGGACGTGGCTGTGGACGGTGCGCAAGTCCTCGATCCGGGCGCCCGGGACAGCGAGCAACTGGAAGTGGATTGGCAGGAAGGTCTCGGCGACGATATGCAGGCCGGAGGCCGGTAGGAGCGCGTGGATGTCGGCGACGCGGCCGGCAATCGAGTTTTCGATCGGGATCATGCCGAGGTCGGCCGAGCCGTCCAGCAGGGCGGCGAAGGCGTCCTCGAAGGTCGGGCACGGCACGGGCGTGAGGTCGGGATAATTGTCGACGCAGGCGATATGCGAATTGGCGCCCGGCTCGCCCTGGTACGCGATCGAACGCCGGTCGGTCATGGACGCGCCCCCTGCGCGAGGATCATGCGCGCGCGCTTAAGATCCGCGGGCGCATCGACGCCGAGCGGCGCGACGTCGACGATCGCGACGTCGATCCGCATGCCAGCCTCGAGCGCCCGGAGCTGCTCGAGCTTCTCGCGACTTTCCAGCGGCGACGGCGCCATCGAGACGAAACGTTGGAGCGCTTCGCGGCGATAGGCGTAGAGGCCGATGTGATGCAGGAGTTCGCCCTCGCCCCACGGCGCGCGGGCGCGGGTGAAGTAGAGCGCTCTGAAGCGCCCCGGCGCGATCTCGGTCGCGACCGCCTTGACGACGTTCGGATCGTCCTTCTCCTCGGCGCGCGTGATTGGCGTCGCGAGCGTCGCGATATCGACGGCCATGTCCTTGAGCGGCGCGAGGCACGCGCGAACCGCCTTGCGCTCGATCGTCGGCAGGTCGCCCTGCACGTTGACGACGACGTCATGGGCGCCATTGGCGTCGATCGCCCCCAGCGCCTCGAAAATGCGGTCCGAGCCGGACTGATGGTCGGAGCGGGTCACGACCGCCTTGCCCCCGGCCACCTCGATCGCCGCGACGACGCGCGGATCGTCCGCGGCGACGACCACGGGGCCGACGTCGGCTTCGATCGCGCGCCGCCACACGTGGACGATCATCGGCTCGCCGCAGATGTCGGCGAGCGGCTTGCCCGGCAGGCGCGTCGAGGCCATGCGCGCGGGGATGAGGACGATCGGATTGACCATAAGCGGATTAGAAGTCGGGCGGGAGAGCGGCTTATACGTGTTGCCAACTCCCGCGCAAAGCGGCTAATCAGCGCACGGAAGCAGGGACGCCCCATGCGCCGAACGACAGTCATCACCGCCGGAACAGAGCCTTTCATGCACTCAGCCGAATTCAACAAGGTCGCGCTGACCGCGCTCGGATCGATCCTGTTCGTCATGCTGATCGTCGCGTTCAGCAATCTCGTGTTCGCGCCCGAGCAGCCGGCCGTGCCGGGCTACGCCCTGCCGAGTTCGTCCGGACCTGCGGCGCCCGTCGCCGCCGCGCCCAAGGGGGAGCCCCTGCCCGCGCTGCTCGCGAAGGCGGACGCCAAGAAGGGCGAGCAGGACGCCAAGGTCTGCACGACCTGCCACAATTTCCAGAAGGGCGCCGGCGCCAAGATCGGGCCGGATCTGTGGGACGTGGTCGGGCGTCCGGTCGCCTCGTTCCCGGGCTTCGCCTATTCCGATTCGATCAAGAAAATCGGCGGCGACTGGACCTACGAGAAGCTCGGTGATTGGCTCAAGGACCCGAGGGCGATGGCCTCGGACACCAAGATGGCCTTCCCCGGCGAAAAGGACGACCAGAAGCGCGCCGACATCCTCGCCTATCTGCAGACGCAGAGCGACAAGCCGGTCCCGTTCCCGAGGCCCTCCGCTGCTCCCGCCGCTGCCGCGGCGCCCGCGGCGGCAGCCGCTCCTGCAGCCGCCCCCGCCGCGGCGGCCGCCCCCGCGCCCGCCGGAGAGTCGCTGCCTGCTTTGCTCGCGCATGCCGACGCAGCCAAGGGCAAGGAAGACGCCAGGATCTGCGGGGCCTGCCACAATTTTGAAAAAGGCCAGGGCGCCAAAATCGGGCCGGACCTGTGGGACGTCGTCGGCCGCAAGATCGCGTCGTTTCCAGGCTTCGCCTATTCCGATGCGCTCAAGGGCCTCGGCGGCGACTGGACTTACGAAGAACTGAACAAGTGGATCACCGATCCGAAAGCGGTCGCTCCCGGCACGAAGATGATCTTCCCTGGCGAAAAGAACCCGAAGAAGCGCGCCGACATCCTGGCCTTTCTGCAGACGCTCTCCGACAAGCCGGTTCCGTTCCCGACCGAGGCTTCGGCGAAATAACGGGCGGGGTGTCATTTGAGCCTCGCCTCGCAATGACCGGCCTCCCGCCGCTCGCGATCGCGGCGGAGGCGTCGCCGGATGAGGCGACGGTTCGGGCCATCGAGTCCGGGCTCAACGATTACAACCAAGCCCGTGCGGGCGATGCGCGTTGGTCGACGCGCTGGATCGTCGGGCGGGACTTGGGCGGCGCCCTCCAGGCAGGCGTGCGCTATGTGACGGCTTACGACTGGCTGTTCGCGGAGTGGCTGTGGGTCGCCGAGGCTTATCGCAGACGCGGAGTGGGTTCGGAGCTGCTGGCGCGGGCGGAAGCGACGGCGCGCGAGTTTCGCTGCCGGGGCGCGTACCTCGACAAGTTCACGTTCCAGGCGCCGAAATTCTACGAGAAGCACGGATACCGAGAATTCGGCCGCCTTGACGACTTCCCGCCAGGACATTCGCGCATCTGGCTGGCGAAAACGTTGTAGCCCCGGCGCGTTCGCGACCCTCCCGGCTTGCCGCCCGCCGCGTTTCGTCGTCAAATCCAGTTTCCAAAGCGAATCTTTAAGGAGAGAAACGTGGATCTCGGCGTCACCGACAAAGTCCGTCCGCTCATCGCCGCCGTGAGGGCGATGGTGCGCGATGAAATCATGCCCATCGAGGAGGAGTACGAAGCCGAGGTCGGGCGCGAGGGCGACCGCTTCAAGCCGACGAAGCGCATGATCGAAATCCGCGAGTCCCTCAAAGCCAAGGCGCGGGCGAAGAATCTCTGGAACTTCTGGCTGACCGGCTCCGACAAGGGCTATGGCCTGACGACCGTGGAATACGCCTTTCTCGCCGAGGAAATGGGATGGTCGCCGCTGGCCTCCGAGGTCTTCAATTGCTCCGCCCCGGACACCGGCAACATGGAGGTGTTGGAGCGCTTCGGCAACGAGGAGCAGAAGAAGCGCTGGCTGCCCGATCTCCTGGAGGGACGGGCGCGCTCGTCCTACCTCATGACGGAGCCCGGCGTCGCGTCGTCGGACGCAACCAACATCGCGATGGACGCCCGCCTCGAAGGCGACGAGTGGGTGCTCAATGGCGAGAAATGGTGGTCGTCCGGCGCCGGCGATCCGCGCTGTTCGCTCTACATCACGATGACGCTGACCGACCCCGAGGCGGCGCCCCATAGCCGCCATACGATGCTCTTGGTTCCGGCTGCGAGCAAGGGCGTCGAGGTCCTGCGCGCGCTGAAAGTCTACGGCGCGGACGACGCGCCGCACGGGCACATGCACATCCGCTTCACCAACGTGCGGATTCCGAAGGATGCGATCGTTCTCGGGCGAGGCCGCGGCTTCGAGGTCGCGCAGGGGCGGCTTGGGCCGGGACGGATCCACCATTGCATGCGCGCCATCGGCCAAGCTGAGCGGGCGCTCGAGGCGATGTGCCGGCGCGCGGCGCTGCGCACCGCCTTCGGTCAGAAGCTGGCGCGGCTCGGCGCAAATCCGGACATCATCGCTGAATCGCGCATGAGCATCGAGATGGCGCGGCTGCTCTGCCTCAAGGCCGCCTGGGCCATGGACACGCAGGGCGTGCGCGCCGCGGCGCCGCTCATCTCGCAGATCAAGGTGATTGCGCCGCGCGTCGCCCTCGAAGTGATCGACCAGGCGGTGCAGCTGCACGGCGGCGCGGGCGTCAGCCAGGACTTCCCGCTCGCGCGCATGTGGACGCAAGTGCGCACCCTCCGCCTAGCCGACGGACCGGACGCCGTCCATCGGCGCGTCATTGCCAAGGCCGAGATGAAGCGCTACTCGAACGAAGGCCCGCCGCGATGAGCGCGGCCTTCCCCGAGTCCACGGCCGGTCTCGACGCGTGGGCGGCCGCGCATGTGGCGGGATGGCGCGGCCCGGCGCAGGCGAAGAAATTCGCGACCGGCCAGTCGAACCCGACCTACCTCATCGAAACGGCGAACCGCCGCTACGTCCTGCGCCGCAAGCCGCCGGGCAAGCTTTTGAAGAGCGCGCATATGATCGAGCGCGAGTTTCGCGTCCTCAAGGCGCTCGAGGGAACGGGCTTTCCCGCCCCCAAAGCGCTTGCCCTCTGCGAGGACGAGAGCGTGATCGGGACGGCGTTCTTCCTGATGGCGCATGTCGACGGGCGCATCTTCTGGAACCCGGCGCTACCTGAACTGACGGGGCAGGAGCGCGGCGCGCTCTACAACTCCATGAACGAGGGCCTCGCGCGCCTGCACGCGATCGACGTCGCCGCCGTCGGGCTCACGGATTACGGCAGGCCCGGCAGCTATTTCGCCAGGCAGCTGCAGCGCTGGAGTGAGCAGTACCGGTCGAGCGCGACGGAGACGATCGACGACATGGAGCGGCTCATCGTCTGGCTCGGCGAGAGGGTTCCCGCCGACGACGGCCGGGTCGCGCTCGTGCACGGCGACTGGCGCATCGACAACATGATCTTCGACGTCCATGCGCCGCGCCTCGTCGCCGTGCTCGACTGGGAACTGTCGACGCTCGGCCATCCCTTCGCCGACGTCGCCTACCAGTGCATGTACTGGCGCCTGCCCAACGCCTCGAACGGCCTCGGCGACGTCGACCGAACGGCGCTCGGCATTCCGACCGAAGCCGAATATGTCGCCGCCTATTGCCGGCGCGCCGGGCTCGCCGGGATTCCCGACTGGACCTTCCTCATCGCCTTCAGTTTCTTCCGCATCGCTGCGATCGCGCAAGGGGTCTACAAACGCTCGCTCGACGGCAACGCCTCGAACCCCGAGCGCGCCCGGCAATACGGCAAGGCCGTGCCGATGATGGCGCGCCTGGCGATGGAGGCGATCGAAGCCGACGCTTGACGTTGTGGCAGAGGCGCACCGCGCCTTGCGAGCGAAGCCGCGCCTATGCTATGCGCGCGAGCGACCCCATGCGAGGCGGCTTGCCGTCTCGCATCGTCGGCCGCGGAGAGGTGGCAGAGTGGTCGATCGCGCCGCACTCGAAATGCGGAGTACGCGCAAGCGTACCGGGGGTTCGAATCCCTCCCTCTCCGCCACGAATTAAACCTTTGATATAACTATGCTTTTATGACCTGGGCGGGCTAATTTCCTGCGACATGTCCGGGACTTGTCAGGACGTTGCGAAATGTCGGTACGGAAGAGACGCCAAAGTGCTTTTTTCTCGATGTCTCAAGGCTTTAAGTCTCTAAGTGGCTTTTCGGTGGTACGGGAGTCTCTGACTGCGTGGCAGCCAGTATGGAAAACCGTATCTCTGGTCCGAATCCATCTCCCTCCGCCACGAATTTAGTATCTGATATTACATGCGATTTTGACTTTGGTTGAGTCGAATTCGGGCTTCTTTTCCGGGGCTTGTCGCGGATGCATTTTCGCGTCACCTCACAGAGACGATTTCTCGGCCATTCTCCGCCGGTTTGAATGCCTAAGTCTCAAAGTCGGATTTTGGTGGTACGGGCGTCTCTGACTGCGTGCCAGGCAACGCCTGGCGGAGCGCAGCCTCTGTTGGTCGCGCCGTCTAGGTCGTCGCCTCTGAACGAGACGCCAAGTGGTTTGCAACCGCCGCCCAAAAATTGAAGCGCTTGCGCGATCGTGCGCGCCGAGCTTTTCTCAATTCGGACATTGCCAGTTTCTGGGCGGGAAGCTCGCCATGCCTACTCGACAAGAGGCCGGCGGCTTTAAAGGGATGGATGAAATGCGATACGATCTGCTTTTCGGTCATTTTCCCAGCCTTACGCACAATGAACACACAGTCGGGCCCCTGCGCTTTAAGCGCCCGAAATTATCCTTCTTCGGAATTGGACCCCGCCGCTTTGCGACACATTCATGACGCGAAAGTTACGCTTGTCAACCACAACTCTCGAGGGAAGCCCTGTGGCGGATGCATTTTTCGCTCAGCCTGTAGAGACGTTTTCCCGGCCGCTCTGTGCCGCTCCCGGTCCTCGAGTCTCAAAGTCGACTATCGGTGGTACGGGCGTCTCTGACTGCACGGTCCTCGAGAACCATCTTTCGATCCTCACGTCTCCGAGCGAGGCGGCAATTCTGCATCGGAACGTCCAGATTCCGGCGATCGCCGTGGGGCGAGGGGCACAGGGCTTTGGGGCCAGGGGTGGAATCATAAGGGAGGACCATCGGGCTACGCGAACCCCAGCGCCGCTCTCTGATCCCGCCAATCAAGGGGCAGACGGGTGTCGGCCATCAGCTTGTTGGCGGTGAGCCTGGGCGGTTGCTTCCCTGCAAGGATCGCGGCGACAATATCAGGAGCGAGAAAAGCCAGACGGATAAGGCGTGTCGCATAAGACGCCGTGATCCTTTCCTCGTGCGCGATGGCCTCAAGCGGCGGACAGTTCGACGCGAACATTCGCTTGGCGATCTTCTGACCACGCACGAGCAGTCGGATCAAGGTCGTATCCGCTGGCGCCGAATTGGTGACGCCCTCGACGATGAACTTCATCTCCTTGCCGGTTCGCTTGAGGCTCGCGGGAACGCTGAGCCTGAGCAAAGGTTCTTCGGAGCCATCCGCGTTCGCGCTCGACGTCCGGTTTCCTTCGACGATCCCCTCGCCTGCACTGTCGTTTAAAAGACAACTGACCAAACGCGCCGGGCCGATATCAAGGTCAATGCGATCCGCGTGAACTTGCACCCTGAGGAGAATGGAGCGCGCAAAATCCTGCTGTGTCTCGGTTGGCAGATGTTCCCACCGAGCAGAGAGCGCCGCCGCCGCGTCCCTCAACCTCTTCTGCATTGGCGCATCGCGTTCCCCATTCGAGATCGCATTCAGGAATTCGACGGGATCGGCCAAGAGAGCGCGCAGGCGGCCGATGACAAGGGCTTCGAGATTGGAGGCCGGGACCCGCTGACCTCGGGAACTGTCCGACTTGGGGCCAGCGACGAGGCGGCGGGAGATGTAGTAGCGATACCGCGTTCCCTTCTTTACCGAATGGGTCGGCGTCATGGGTTCGGAACTGGCGTCGAACACGATTCCGGCCAACAGTCTCGGTTCAAGGGCCTTGTCGCCTTCGCGCCGCTCCGTCCGGTTCTCCTCGAGATGGCTTTGCACTCGTCGCCACAGCTCTTCGTCGACGATCGCCGCGTGTTCTCCTGGGTACGCTTTGTCCTTGTGGACGATCTCGCCCCGGTAGATTCGGTTCTTCAGCATTAGGTAAAGCGCCCCGCGCGAAAACCGCTGGCCGCCATAGGGGCTTCCATCGGCTGCCGTGCGGCGTTTGCTGACGACGCCCGTGGCGGCGAGATCATCTCGCAAGGCGCGCACCGCCCCAAGTTCAAGATAGCGCCGAAAGATATGGCGTACGGTCGCCGCTTCCGTTTCGTTGACGACGAGTTTGCGTTCCTTGACGTCGTAGCCGAGCGAGGGCTGCCCGCCCATCCACATGCCCTTCTTTTTGGACGCGGCGATCTTGTCGCGGATTCGCTCCCCCGTGACCTCGCGCTCGAACTGGGCGAAGGAGAGCAGCACGTTGAGCGTGAGGCGACCCATGCTGGTCGTCGTATTGAACGCTTGCGTGACGGACACGAACGATACGCCTTGTGCGTCGAAGACCTCGACGATCTTGGCGAAATCAGCCAGCGATCGCGTCAGGCGATCGACCTTGTAGACCACGACCACGTCAATCTTGCCGGAGCGAATGTCGTCCAGGAGCCGCTGCAGCGCCGGGCGATCCATCGTGCCCCCGGAATAGGCTCCATCGTCGTAGAGGGTGGTGAGAGCCGTCCATCCTTCGTGCTTCTGGCTCGTGATGTAGGCCTCACAAGCTTCGCGCTGCGCATCGAGCGAATTGAACTCCTGCTCGAGGCCCTCTTCCGAAGATTTGCGGGTGTAGACGGCGCATCGGACCCTCGCGCGCATTGGGGAATTGTCTTGACGGGGCTCAACCATTCGAGGTCTCCGAAGACGTCTCTGTGCTGATCCGGAGACTGTCGGGCGTCGCGCCTGCCGTCGACGACCTTTTCGTCAGCCCGAAGAAGCGGGGTCCGGACCATTGGGCGCCGGTAATGTCGCGCGCGATCTTGGTCAGCGAACGGTAGGACTTGCCCTGGAACTCGAAGCCGACGTCGGTGACGCAGACCGTGTTGGTTCGCCCATGCCATTCGCGAACAAGTCGCGAGCCGGGTTTGATCTTGGGCCCTGGCGGCGGCGCAATCGTTCCGCCCGTTTCGAACTCCGCGGCCAAGGTCATCAATCGGCGCTGCGTCGCTTTGGAGGCGCCGCCATGGGCGATCTCCTGCAGCCGGTAGGCAACGGCGCGCATCATAATATCGCGGCTCAGTCTTGGCGGGTTGGCCCGAAAGAGTCGCCGCCATTCCAGACGCAGGTCGGCGAGGCTGAGACCGGCCAAGACCACGAGGCGATCCGACACCTGGCTCGTGTTGTCCGGCGCGCTCGCCGTACCCCTAGCCTCGATTTCGGGGCCGTTCGTCGCCCCGGAGTCGTTCTGGTCAAGGCAGGCGGCGGCGGTCCGCCCATGTGGCGCGACGGCCGAATTGTCCTTCGGCCGCCGCGTCAAGCTCGTGGAGCTCGGTCGCATTGGGATCACGCGCTGGCCGCGAGAGTCGCGACGGCGCGGTAGACCGAGGCGCGGCCGGTTTCGCCACGCTCCAGGCGGACGTCGTAGCCGCGATGGCGAAGGCCGGTCAGCGCGGCTCGCGCGGTATGCGGCAACCACCCAGTGGCGGCGATCAGCTCTTCCAACTTCGCGCCCTGATCGCGTTGGAGCAATTCGATCACGCGTGCGATCTTCGTGCCTTGGCGGGGCGCCGTCGCTGTTGGCGCCGCCGTTGCGCTCCGGGCCGCCGCCATATTTGCTGCGGTCTTCGCCATCGACGCATCCTCGTTCGTATGCGGCGCAACGTCCGTGCTGGGTATGGATTGCGAGCCGCGCTCATCGCCCGCGATGGCCTTCAGTCCCGCGTCGGTCAGTTTCAACGAATACGCTTGGCCCGTTTCCTGGTCGCGTCGCCAGGCTTCCGTTCCGGTCTTTGCTTTGATCTCGCGCACGAGGCCGGCCTTCAGAAGCTTGGTCGCGACCTTCTGCACCGCGGCGGCTTTCAGGGTCTTCGGCGGGATGAGGCAGCGATCCTTGCGTTGTGACGCCTCGGACAGAATCGTAAATTGCGTGTCAGTAAGTTTGGCAGGGGAATTCATCGGGCTCATCCTCTCGGTTTTGACGGCGCGGTCGCCGTCACCACCGCGAGCCCCGAACCGGCGACGAGCCGGGCGGGGCCGAAGAATTCGCCGATCATTTCATCGGCGGGTCACTCCTGCAGGCGCCTGAGCGCCCTTGAGCACGTCACGACCATTGCTCTTGAGCGGGACGAAAGCGAGTGAAATCTGAGGCTTACTGGCAAATAGCGATTCATAGTTAGCGGCTTCAATTTGCCCGCGAGCGACTTTGACATTCGCTGCGTCAAATCGTTTCTCGCACTAAATCCGCGACGCGCCGCCTCGTTTTGAAGGGACGCCAAGCTGCGATGGCCATCAATTCGATCCGGCAAACCGCCGCGGTTTCCGGGTCGGCAGAAACCCTCGCAATTCCGGTCGGTTAGCGAGGCGTGTCGCGGTCTGCGAACCGAATTCCGGCCCTTGTCTCGCGTTCTGCGCCTGAATTCGCCCGCCAGTCTCAGCCCGCAAAACTCCGTTTCCCGGACCACGAGATGGAGAGGCCTGAGCCGACGCCTGCAGTCCGATGGCGCCCCATTGCTCGGACCAGAGCATCGGCAGGTCGGTCAGGCGCTTGATGCAGAACCCGCGCGGAAGCCGACCCTCCATCGCGGCTTCCGCCAGGACGGGAGACATGAACGCGAGGGACAGCGTTATCCGGATCGAGCGCTCGCTCTTGCCTTCACGGACGGCGAGCGGCAAACCGACGCGGTTTCCGGGTCGGCAGAAACCCTCGCAATTCCGGTCGGTTAGCGAGGCGTGTCGCGGTCTGCGAACCGAATTCCGGCCCTTGTCTCGCGTTCTGCGCCTGAATTCGCCCGCCAGTCTCAGCCCGCAAAATTCCGTTTCCCGGACCACGAGATGGAGAGGCCTTGCTCGAATACGCACTCGAACAGGCCTGGACGAAACGGGCAGGCCCGCGGATCGGCGTCACCCAATATTCCGGGCTCGAACAGGCGCTGGAGGAGCGCGCCAACACGCTCTATGGCAAGCTCTCTTCCGAAGAACAGGCGGCAGCCAAACGCCTGTTCGTGAGTCTGGTGACGCCTGGCGAAGGTCGCGAGGACACGCGCCGGAGGATAGACATGCCGGAGGGCGCGGCGATGCGCAGCGTCGTCGAAACCTTCGCTGGCACAGAAGCGCGCCTCGTAGTCACCGACCAGGCCGAGGGACGGGCGCTCCGTCGAGGTCAGTCACGAGGCGCTGATTCGCCACTGGGACAGGCTGCGGACTTGGATCGACGAAAATCGCGACAACCTGCGAACTCGCGATTTTCTTCGCGCCAACCGAACGGAATGGTTGAAACACGATCGTGACCCAAATCTTCTCGACCTGCCGCGCCTGCATCTGGAAGCAGCGAAAAAGCTACGCGACCAGCCGGGCGACGTCGTGATCGACGAGGTGCGGGACTATATCGACGCAGCTTTGGAACGTCAGCGACTGAAGCAGGAGGCGGATCGGGCGAAGCAGCGAGAAGAACTCGAAAAAGCACAACGCCTCGCAGACGCAGAGCGGACGGCGAAGGAGGCCGCTGAGGCGGCCACTCGTGCGGAAGCCGAGGCACGGACGGCCGCAGAGCAGAGAACGTTGGCGGAAACTAGGGTGAGAGAGGCGGCGGAGCGCGCCGCGACCGATGCCAAGGCTCGCGCCGCGGCAGAAGCGGACAAGGCATCCGCGGAACGCAAGGCGAGAGAGGCGGCAGAGAAGGCAGCTGACGAGCAGACAAAGCGGACGGACGCCGAGCAGGCGGCGGGAGTGGCGGCTGCTGGCGCGGCGGCGCTGATCGCCTTTTTGGTGTCATTCCACTACTATCGGCAGGCGTCAATAAAAAGCGACGAAGTTACAAGGGAAGCGCGCCAGACCCAGATTGCGCTCGATAGCGCCAATCAGGCGCTCGCCGAGTCGATAAACAATGATCTGGTGTTTGAGGTTGACAAGCCGTGGGCCCCACGGACGCGGAGCGCGTTGTGGAAACTTGCTGTCGCCGACGAACCGGTGAAAAGCGACTTTGTCTCCATCCTGGCCAAGAACCCGAAAGAAACAGCCCGCGCTTTCTATGGATTTCCTCAGATTTCTCGCGCTCTAGGGCTACTGAGGCCATCGGCGGCCGAGGTGGAGAGCCTCCTCGATCCCTTGCTCAAAGAGATCGAGGCTGCGGCCGATCCCAACGCGCTCCAGGCGCTGGATCAGGCTCTCCAGGCTCTTGCGCCGAAGCTGAGCGAGACGCAGGCGGGCCAGGCGCTCGAGCCGTTGCTCACGCGGATCGGCAAGACGACCGATTACAACGAACTCGTGCCGCTAGCTCAGGTGCTCCAGGCGTTGGCGCCGAAGCTGAGCGAGGCGCAGGCGGGCCAGGCGCTCGAACCGTTGCTCACGCGGATCGGCAAGACGACCGATTACAACGAACTCGTGCCGCTGGCTGAGGCGCTCCAGGCGTTGGCGCCGAAGCTGAGCGAGGCGCAGGCGGGCCGGGCGCTCGAACCGTTGCTCACGCGGATCGGCAAGACGACCGATTACAACGAACTCGTGCCGCTGGCTGAGGCGCTCCAGGCTCTGGCGCCGAAGCTGAGTGAGGCGCAGGCGAGCCAGACGCTCGAGCTCGTGCTCAAGCTGATCGGCCAGGAGACCAATCCCATGGAGCTCGCGGCGCTGGCTGAGGCGCTCCAGGCTCTGGCGCCGAAGCTGAGCGACGAGCAGGCCGGCCAGGCGCTCGAGACGGCGCTCCAGCAGATCGGCCAGACGACCGATCCCATCGCGTTCCGGGCGCTGGCTCAGGCGCTCCGGGCGCTGGCTCAGGCTTTCACGCTCCAGGTTCTGGCGGGGGAGCCGAGCGGCGCCCAGGCGCTGCTCGAGGGGGTACCCGAGCAGATCGGCCAGGAGACCAATCCCATGGAGCTCGCGGCGCTGGCTGAGGCGCTCCAGGCTCTGGCGCCGAAGCTGAGCGACGCGCAGGCCGGCCGGACGGTTGAGGCGCTGCTCAAGCAGATCGGCCAGAGGACCGATCCCGTCGTGCTCGGGGCGCTGGCTGAGGCGCTCCAGGCTCTAGCGCCGAAGCTGAGCAACGAGCAGGCCGGCCAGGCGCTGGAGGTGCTGCTCAAGCAGATCGGCCAGTCGAGCAATCCTTTCGCGCTCCAGGCACTTGCTGAGGCGCTCCAGGCGCTGGCGCCGAAGCTGGGCGAGGCGCAGGTCGGTCAGACGGTCGAGGCGGTGCTCAAGCCGATCGGCCAAACGACCGATCCCATCGCGCTCGGGGCGCTGGCTGAGGCGCTCCAGGTTCTGGGGCCGAAGCTGGGCGAGGCGCAGGCGGACCAGGCGGTCGAGGCGGTGCTCAAGCAGATCGGCCAGACGACCGATCCCGTCGCGCTTGGGGCGCTGGCTGGGGGGCTCCAGGCGCTGGCGGGTAAGCTGAGCGACGCGCAGGCGGACCATGCGCTTGAGGCGGTGCGCAAGCAGATTGGCCAGACGACCGGTCCCGTCGAGCTCAGGGCGCTGGCTGAGGCGCTCCAGGCTCTGGCGCCGAAGCTGAGCAACGAGCAGGCAGGCGAGGCAGTCGAGGAGGTACTCAAGCAGATTGGCCAGACGACCAATCCCGTCGCGCTCGGGGCGCTGGCTCAGGCGCTCGAGACGCTGGCGCCGAAGCTGAGCAACGAGCAGGCGATGCAAACCTCAAGGGCCGCTGCGTCGTCGCTGGCATGGGCCGCTAAAAACGACGAAGCTGCCAAATGGGCACAGGCGCTCGTGGCGCTATCGCATCGAGCAGCCGATCAAGATGGAAAGCTGGCGGCTGCGATCGCCTACCCAACTGCCGCGGGACCGGCGACCGAGATCTTGCTTGACGCGATCCGTGCGGGACATCCAGAGGTTCCGGCGAAGGAGACGGGAACGGAAGCTGCTTTGAAATGGCTGGCGGACACGTACCATAGCGTTCGAGGGCCTCCGGTTTGTCCCCAATTGCTGGGATCCGACCTGAAATGTCCAGAGCAAGGTCAAAGCCCTTCGTCGCACTGATCTCGGCGAGTTTCCCTTGAACGTCGTCCGCATCGATGCGAGCGCTGTGGTCGTGTCAATGGCGCCGCGATTTTCCTCAAAAGTGGCGCCGCAAAATTCCCCAGTCTGGCGGATTGGCGATCAGCCGTGGGGGTGATCGGCGCCTCCGTTTTTTGGCGGGCGGCCGCGACGCTTCAGGGTCGGCGGAATGGCAGTGGCCGCGGCGTTCGGCTTGAAGCGGACGTTTTCGGGCAGAAGGTCGGCGTGCTCGCGTAGCCGGTAGCTGGATCCTTCGATCTGGACGACGACGGCGTGGTGAAGCAATCTGTCAAGAAGGGCCGTTGCGACAACGGTATCGCCGAAGATGTCGCCCCATTCGGCGAAGCCGCGGTTTGAGGTGAGGATCATCGCGCCCCTTTCATATCGGGCGTTGACGAGCTGGAAGAAGAGATTGCCGCCGCCGGGCGTGACGGGGAGGTAGCCGATCTCGTCGACGATGAGCAGCGCGAAGCGGCAGTAGTAGCGGATCCTCTCGCGAAGGGCACCGTCGCGTTCGGCCTTGGTGAGCGCGGCGACGATGTCGGCGAGCGAGCTGAAGTAGACGCTGCGGCCGGCTTTGACTGCCTCGACGCCGAGGGCCAGGCTCAGATGAGTCTTCCCGGTTCCAGGTGGGCCTATAAAATGAAGCACTTCGGCGCGATCGATAAACTGCAATCCGGCGAGCGCGAGGATGCGGTTCTTGTCGAGCGAGGGCTGGAAGGCGAAGTCGAAACCGGCAAGGGTCTTGATCGCCGACAGCCTCGCCATCTGGACCGCCATTCTGACGCGGCGGTTCTCGCGCGTGGTCAGCTCTTCGGTGAGCAAGGCGTCGATGGCCTCGACGGCGCGGATCTCGCCGCGCTCGATGCCGCGCACGGTGACGTCGAGGACCTCCAGCGCCCGCGGCATTTTCAAGGCGACGAGAGTGGTCTTGACCCGCTCGATTATGGAGGGTGCGCTCATCGTGCGCCTCCGAGGCCTGCGAGACGGCGGCCGACGGCGGCGTAGAAATCGAGCGAGCGACGAACGACGCGGTCGCCGGCGCGGATCAGGATCGGGGGCTCATCGCGCAGGCTGCGGCGGAACGAGCTGACGGGCTTGCGGTGCGAAGGATCGAGCCGTTTCTCGCCCCGTCCCTCCAGCGGCGCATGGGTCGCAACGAGCGCCCCGTCTTCGAAGATGCGGACCTCGTCGGCGAGGACGTGGACCTCGAAGATGCGTCGCCGCGTCGTGTCGGGCACGCTGTAGAGGTTGCCGCCGACGCTGACCATGCCTTCGTGCGAAGCCCGCCGCTCGAGCCGCAGCACCGCCCGGTAGGGAACGGTCGGCAGGGCTTTCAATGACGCCCTCTCCGCGGCAAAGGCCTCGTTGACGACCCTGTTGGTGGTCGCATGGACACGCGGATTGGCGACGGTATCGAGCCAATGACGGAGCTGCCCGTTCAGGTCGTCGAGATTGCGGAACGCGCCGCCGAGGAAGAAGTCCTCGCGGATGTAGCGGAATGGCCGCTCGACTTTGCCTTTGGTCTTGGCCCGATAGGGGCGGCAGGCGCGCGGCTGGAAGCCGTAATGGCGAGCGAGGTCAACGAGAGCGCGGTTGTAGACGACGAGCCCCTCGGCATCCTCGCCGATGACCGCGGTCTTCATGCGATCGTAGAGGATCGTGCGCGGCGCGCCGCCAATCGCCTCGAAGGCGGCGATGTGGCAACGCAGGACGCTCTGCAGATCCTGGTGGAGGACGAACCGCGCCCAGATCAGCCGGGAGTAGCCGAGCACCATTGAGAACAGCCAGACGATGCGTTTGACGCCCGGCTCGTCGGCGAACTCGACCTCGAACCGGGCGAAGTCGACCTGCGCCTGCTCGCCCGGCGGCGTCTCGAAGCGCACTTCGTACCCGGCGCTGCGGGGCGCACGGAGCTCGCGCACGCGGTCCCGCACGACGCTGTAGCTGCCGGGAAAGCCGCGCTCCTTGAGCTCCCGCAACAGACGCTGGGCGGTCAGGGTGGGATAGGCCGCCAGGCGCTCGCGCACATACGGTTCGAAGCGATCGATGACGCTCGGCGCCGGCGGGCGCTTCTTGTAGGCCGGCGGCTCCAGCCCTTTGACGATGTAGGTCCTGACGGTTTTTCGGTCGACGCCGACCTGCCGGGCGATGGCGCTGACCGACAGGCCCTGGCGGTGCAAATCCAGGATCATGACAAGCTCCCCAAGTTTGATCACCGGGTCCTCCCTCCCGCCAGCAGGAGGAGCCTCGGCGATTCGCCGCGCCCGCCGACCATCCCGGGCATGCCCGGGATGGTCGGCAGTCACGAAAACTGGGGAAAATTCAAATGTCACAAGTGGGGAGAATTGCTCCGCCACTCACAGCTGGCCCCGCATCTGCCGGCGGAGTTGCTCGGCGAGGCCCTCGCCGCCGCAAAGGCCATAGACAGGGATTACAACCGCGCAACGGCGCTCGCTGCGCTGGCCCCGCGTCTGCGGGCGGAGTTGCTCAGCGAGGCCCTCGCCGCGGCTAGGGCGATCGAGGACGAAGACGACCGCGCACCGGCGCTGGCCGCGCTGGCCCCGCATCTGCCGGCGGAGTTGCTCGGCGAGGCCCTCGCCGCCGCCAGGGCGATCGGCGACGGATACGACCGCGCACAGACGCTGGCTGCGCTGGCCCCGCATCTGGCTGCAGAGGAGAGAGAAAAAGCGCTTGGCGAGGCCCTCGCCGCCGCAAAGGCCATAGACAGGGATTACATCCGCGCAACGGCGCTGGCTGCGCTGGCCCCGCATCTGCCGGCGGAGGAACGACGAAAAACCCTCGGCGAGGCCCTCGCTGCCGCCAAGGACGTTGACGACAAATACCACCGCGCAACGGCGCTGGCTGCGCTGGCCCCGCATCTGGCGGCGGAGGAACGACGAAAAACCCTCGGCGAGGCCCTCGCCGCCGCCAAGGACGTTGACAGTAAATACCGCGCAACGGCGCTGGCTGCGCTGGCCCCGCATCTGCCCGTGGAGTTGCTCGGCGAGGCCCTCGCCGCTGCTAGGGCGATTAGGGCGGTCCGCGACGAAGACGAACGCGCAATGGCGCTGGCCGCGCTGGCCCCGCATCTGCCGGCGGAGTTGCTTGGCGAGGCCCTCGCCGCCGTCAAGGCGATCGGCCACGAATACCGTCGCTCAGAGGCGCTCGCTGCGCTGGCCCCGCATCTGCCGGTGGAGGAACGACGAAAAACCCTCGGCGAGGCCCTCGCCGCCGCTAAGGCGATCGAGGACGAATACGGCCGCGCAACGGCGCTCGCTGCGGGCCCCGCGTCTGCCGGCGGAGTTGCTCAGCGAGGCCCTCGCCGCGGCTAGGGCGATCGAGGACGAAGACGACCGCGCACCGGCGCTGGCCGCGCTGGCCCCGCATCTGCCCGCGGAGTTGCTCAGCGAGGCCCTCGCCGCCGCAAAGGCGATCGGCGACGAAGACCGTCGCACAGAGGCGCTCGCTGCGCTGGCCCCGCATCTGCCGGCGGAGTTGCTCGGCGAGGCCCTCGCCGCCGCAAAGGCCATAGACATGGATTACCACCGCGCAAGGGCGCTCGCTGCGCTGGCCCCGCGTCTGCCGGCGGAGTTGCTCAGCGAGGCCCTCGCCGCCGCTAGGGCGATCGAGAACGAATACGCCCACGCACCGGCGCTGGCCGCGCTGGTCCCGCATCTGCCGGCGGAGGAAAGAGAAAAAGCGCTTGGCGAGGCCCTCGCCGCCGCAAAGGCGATCGGCGACGAAGACCGTCGCGCAGAGGCGCTTGCTGCGCTGGCCCCGCGTCTGCCGGCGGAGTTGCTCAGCGAGGCCCTCGCTGCCGCTAGGGCGATCGAGAACGAATACGCCCGCGCACCGGCGCTGGCCGCGCTGGCCCCGCATCTGCCGGCGGAGGAACGACGAAAAACCCTCGGCGAGGCCCTCGCCGCCGCCAGGGCGATGGCCGGCGAAGCCGGCGCAACGGCGCTGGCCGCGCTGGCCCCCCATCTGCCGGCGGAGGAACGACGAAAAACCCTCGGCGAGGCCCTCGCCGTCGCCAGGGCGATCGGCTACGGATACCATCGCGCAGAGGCGCCGGAGGCGCTGGCCCCGCATCTGCCCGCGGAGTTGCTCGGCGAGGCCCTCGCCGCCACTAAGTCTATTGGCGATGAAATCCCGCGAGCAAGAGCGCTGCTGGCATTAGCCGTGCCGGATTGTTCGGTTCAGTCCTCATCCTACCAAAAGATCATGGAAGAGCTATTGGACAGAAGTGCAAGCACGCCGCGCGAGTGGGCTCTGTACGCAGCGAAATCGACCGCAGAATTCGTTTTTGAAATCGGCGGCGTCGGAGCGATCAGGGAGGTTCGTCGCGCAATCAACGATGTGTGTACATGGTATCCGTGAACCGCATTCACAGTTGTGCGGTTGATAGGAATTGTTTGAAAGTTGTGAGAGCTCAACACTCCTACATGTACGGCGAGGGTTACCCCACGGTGGAATGAGCCAAACCACCCAATCCCGGCTGATCGCAATCGAACCCCTCGCACGTCGCTTCAGTCAAAATAGAGTGGTGCCGAAAATGCGGCTCACGCGTACGATCGCTATAAGCTATAGAGATATAAAGGAAAGCACCCCCAATGGCCGATCACGGTTTGGACGATGTCAAGCTACGGCGAAAAGCCGTCCATGCGTTTATTCTTAGGGCGAGCCTCCCCCTGCTCACTGACGCTAGCGAGCGCATGGCGGTGCTTGGAACGGGCACACTCTTCCATATTAATGAGCGATATTTCATCGTTACAGCCGCGCACATCTTGAAAGAGGACCCCGATGATTTTAACAGTCCGGACATAGATTTAACTGCAATTGCCTATCCTTCGCGATTACAAAGTGCTGCTTCGAATACGTTGCATCCAGCTGCTTCGAGCGCGCTGCGTCCGGCTGCTTTGAATACGTTGGGTCCGTTCGAAGTGTTCCGCCTGAAAATGCCTTGCAAAACTGATGTCGCTGTCTTGGAATTAAAGAGCTCGTCAACGATCGCTGTCTTGAAGGAAGGATGGGGATTTCTAACACTTAGAAATGTTGGGACGCCTGACAATTGCACAAATTTTATTTTGGCTGGCTATCTCTTCGAAGGGGCGACTTTCAAGGCCGGGATCGTCACGCAAAAAGTCCTTAGCATTCAAACGAACCTTCTTGATTACCGACCCGAGGTCGAATTCCCAGAGCAAGGTATCGACCAGTTTTATTATCTCCCAGAGAACCTGGAAGCGGGTGATCCGCCTCAGAAAGTTACGAGCTTAAAGGGCTGAGCGGAGCGTCCATTTGGGCCTACGTGGACTCTGCGCACAATTCAGCGCTCTGGGACGCGTCTCTCGCCCTGCGGGTCGTCGGCGTCCAAAGCTCTGCCAAGATGGGATGCTGGTTTAGAGGCGCCGACTGGGTCGTGGTCAAGTCAATTTTAGGGACTGATGACGTTGGTCTTCGCGGAACGATAATATGATTCGAAGCCGCACCATTTGTCGCCAACCTGATTTTGAACGGTCGCGTTCGCATTTTCCTTATCCCAAGGTGGGCAGGAGAAAACAATGTTCGTTTGGATAGGACATCGTTCTACCCTTGGGTGCGTAGAGGGAGACTGGGACTCCCGACATGGCGGCGGAGATCATCGTCCTGACTCCGCCTTCGCCGTGCAGTTCGCCACAAGCCCGACCGGCTTCACCAAAGCTTGATTCGGTCAAACCTCAACGCTTAGTCGATCGGCTAGCGCCCCATGGCGCTGACAGCCACTGAACTTGTGCACCAGATTGAGCTGAAGGCCGCACTTCAAGCAGAAAGCAGTTCGCTGAAGCTGGAAAATCTCGCTGCGAACCTTTTGGGTCGCCTCCTCGGCATACCAATTGCCGTAGCCAAGTCAGGCAGACCGTGCGAAAAGTCGGCGTGAGCGGATTCCTTCGAATCGGCGCGCGGGCTAGAATCGCGCATGACTCACATTGCCGGATTCGAGCGCGACCAGCTCCTGTTGCTGCCGGAGGCGGTGGACGATTACGTGGACGCTGGAAATCCGGTTCGGTTCATCGACGCCTTCGTTGACGGGCTGGACCTCGCGGCGGCGGGGTTCGCGCGAGTGACGGCGAAGGCGACGGGGCGTCCGGGGTATGCGCCCGGCGACCTGTTGAAGCTCTATATCTACGGCTATCTGAACCGGGTCCGATCGAGCCGGCGGCTGGAGCGCGAAGCCCATCGCAACATCGAGGTCATCTGGCTTCTGCGCAGCCTCAGGCCCGACTTCAAGACCATCGCCGACTTTCGACGCGACAATCGCGCGGCGTTCCGCGCCGTGTTTCGTCAGTTCGTCCTGCTGTGTCGACGGCTCGACCTTTACGGCCGCGAGTTGCTCGCCGTCGATGGAACTCGCATCAAGGCGGTCAACAACAAGGATCGCAACTTCACCCGCACTTCGTTGCGCGAGTTCATCCGCGCCGCCGATGAGAGGCTGAACGATTATCTCGCGCGGCTCGACGCGAGCGACATCGAAGACGGCGCGTCGGCCGGTGGGGCGCGCACGAAAAATCTCGCCGAGAAGATCGAGGCCTTGCGCAAGAAGCGCGGCCGTTACGAGGCGATGCTGGCCCAGCTTGACCGGACCGGCGAGGACCAGATCTCGCTGACCGATCCCGACAGCCGCGCCATGGCCGCGCATACGAAGATCGGTGTGGGCTACAACGCGCAGGTCGCGGTCGACGCGAAGAACAAGATGATCGTCGAGCAGGCAGTGACCAACCAGGTCGTCGACATGGGACTGCTGACGCAGACCGCCGAGCCGGCCCGCGAAATTCTCGGGGTCGAAACGATCGACGTCGTCGCCGATCGTGGCTACTTCAAAGTCGAGGACATCGAGGCCTGCGAGAAGGCCGGCTGCATTCCTCATGTCCCCAAGCCTCAACGAGGATCGTCGGTGCGCAAGGGTTTCTTCCGCAAGGACGAGTTCCGATACGATGCTGGGCGCGACGCCTACGTCTGCCCGGCCGGGCAGTTGCTGACGCCGATCCGCCGCGGCCGGCTGCGCGATCTCGAGAAGATCGATTACGGCGCCCCGAAGGCCTGTCGCGTTTGTCCGCTGCGCGCGCGATGCACAAACGACGTTCGCTCGGTGTCCCGTCTCGAAAATGAGGACGTGCTCGATCGCATGGCCGAACGCCTCAAAGCGAGGCCGCACATTCTCGACCGTCGCCGCGAGGTCGTCGAGCATCCCTTCGGCAGCATCAAGCAATGGATGTATCAGGGCGCGTTCCTGATGCGCAGCCTCGAAAACGTGCGCGCCGAGTTTAGCCTGACCGCGCTCGTCTACAACTTGCGCCGCGCCCTCAATGTCATCGGCGTCGAGCCGATGGTAGCGGCGGTTCGGGGGTGAGCGGCGTACCCAATCCGCGCCTAAAGAGCCGACATGGGCGGCCACAGGATCGACACAGGCCTTGTCGCACCCGAAAAAAGTCGAAACCCCCGTCCGTCGCCGCCCGAGTGCGCAAAGCCGTGGGCGCAAGCAGTTTCCGCACGGTCTGCAGGATTTCAGCACGGAGGCGACGCAGGAGCGACTGGACAGCAGGGCCGCCGCTTCCGGGTTGAGTGCAAGAAATACAGCGACGAGACCAGCCTCAGTGATCGCGAACTGCTTGGTGAGATCGACCAAGCGCTCGCTCGCGACGAAGCATTGGAAGCCTGGATTCTAGTAGCGACGCGAAGCGTCCCCGAACAGCTTGCGCAAAGTCTCGTGCAGAAGGGTGAGAGGCTAGGCGTTCCGGTTATCATTATCGATTGGAAAGATCGCGAGTTTGCACCCCTCGCCGCGTTGTGTGCGTTTGATCCTGAACTTGTCGAGTCGGAGTTTTCAGAGGATGCGGGCAATCTAGCTCGCGCTCTCCGACCTTTTGCTGATAATGGCATCGCCGTCTTGCGGCGCAATTTGCAGTCCTGGTGGCTGGGATTTGAGTCGCTGCGATCCAGATCGCATCAAAGGCTTTCCTGATTACGCGGCAACGTCAGCCAGTTTTAGCAAGCGGTAAGGCATCGGGAGGGTCCTCAGCGCAACGAATGCGAGGCGGGGGGTCATGGTTTCGAGCTCGTATCGGCGATTGAATCGATATTCGAACTCCGCGAGATATCGAGGGACGTGTTTTTCTCCTACGGCTCGGTAGGTCCCGACGAGGGCGGCTTTGATATTGCCCAATGCGGTATTGACCCATTTGAAAGCAGGGGTGCGAACCGCTTGCTTGCCGCTTCCGGTCTTTATTGAGGTGTGCAGGCATCCGGCTTGGGTGACGGCGGCGAAGCACGCCAGGCCGTCGGAGACGATATTGGCGCCGGGCCTGAGCGCGGTGCTTGCGAGTTTTCGGATCGCAAAGCTGCTGAAGGCTTTGACAGGCCGAAGGATGATTTGATCTGGCTTGCCGTCGTCGGTTGTCGCGACCGCAGCGACGAACGGCGTCTTGCCTGTTGCGCCGCGCCCGCGGCGGCCGGACCGGGCGCCGCCGATATAGGCGTCGTCCATCTGGACGTTGCCTTTCAAGCGTTTGCTCGCGTTACGCTCCAACATGACTTGAGCGAGCTTGTGCTTCATCATCCAAGCAGCCGTCTGGGTGACGCCAAGGCGTCGACCGAGTTCGATACTGGAAATGCCCTTCTTTGATTGCGTGACCAGGTAGATCGTCTTGAACCAGATGCGCAGCGGCAGCTTGCTCGAAGCGAAGATCGTTCCCGCTTTGACAGAGGTCTGCTTGCGACACGCGTTACACTGGAATAAACGCCGCGCGCCGCGCGTGACGACGCAGTGATCAGCGCCCTTGCACCCGGGACATTCGAACCCGTTCGGCCACCGCCATTTGACCAGCGCCGCATGACATTGCTCTTCGGTTCCGTAAATCTCCGCGAAACGAGCCTCGCTGAGGCCTTTCTGAAACTGAACCTGATTGCGCGCCATCAGAGAACCCCTGCGAAAACAACATGTTCATGTTCCGTTCTACTGAACGTCTGAAGCTGACGCAAGCGCGTAATCAGGAAGGCTTTTGGGCATCTGGACCTCGCCGCGAACCTCGAACGCGGAAATCGGGCAAGATGCTGCCGGGGGAGCACAGTCAAAGAGGGTAAAGCGGCGGTCCGTTCAAGATTCTCTTGAAAACTGGTGGCGAGGCCCAGCGCAAAACGATTCTCCCGCCGCCATTGTCGGCTGGGACGGGGTTGGCAAGACCTGGGCCGCGCTCGAGTGGCTAATCGACCAGATGGCCGATCAACCGATAGTCCTCATTGTCCCTTCATCCGCGCTTGCGCCTATTTCTGGAGTCTCTGAAGCCGGTCTCAAACGTTTCATCGCCGACCGGATTTACGAACTAACCGGTACCCGCGACCCCGTCCATTGGCTGCGCCAACTCGATTGGCTGCTGACGCGGCCGCGGTCAGAAGGACCCGTCCTAACCCTCTTTTTCGACGGCCTTAATCAGGAGCCATCGTTTCCATGGCTACTCCTCCTGAAGGTAATGCAGGGCGAGGCTTTCCAGGGGCGGGTGCGTATCATGATAAGCACCCGCAAACATCATTTCGAGAACAAGCTAACAGGTCTTCGAGGCCTTTTCGTCCCGGCGTCGCCGATCGCCGTCGAGGTCTATGATACGATGCCGGGTGGCGAACTCGATCAAATGCTTGCGTTCGATGGGCTCACGCAGGCTGATCTGCATCCTGATCTCGTGGAGCTTGCGCGAACGCCTCGATTGTTCAAGCTTGTGGTGCGACTTCGCGATAGGCTTGTCGAGGCGGGTCAGGTCACCGTTCACCGCCTCTTATGGGAATATGGGCGCGACACATTCGGCGAACGCGCAGGCAAATCGTTTAGCGAATCCGAGTGGCGAGCCTGGCTGGCAGAAATAGCGAATCGCTATCGCAGTGGCGTGCAGGAGTTCTCGCTAAGAGCCCTAAGCGACATCGCAAGCAGGCCTGACCTGACAGAGCGCGAGGTCTACGCGCGCCTCAGCGACATAATCGACGGACAATTCGCGAGACCTGGTCCATCGGGCAGCCTTCAACTCACTCCAACGGTGGTCGCCCACTCTCTCGGAGCCGCACTGCTCGCGCACCTCGATACGATGAGTGGAGCTGAGTTTGCGGCGGTGGAATCGGAAGTCGTTCAGTGGCTCGACCCAATTGCAGGCCTTGATCAGCGCGCTGAAATCCTTCGGGCGGCAGTGTCAATTCTGATCGAGCGGGGCGGCCCAACAAACTCTCCAATGGCGGGCGTGCTCGTCACGGCTTGGCTGCAAACACAAAATGGCACCGAGAGCCATGGACGCGAGCTTGGTAGTCTTGCGCCAAACATCCCCGAAGCGCTGCTCGACGCCGTGGAGCAATCGGATGCGCGCGCACACGCCTCTGCCCGGCTACGGGCAATAAATGCACTCCGCGCTATTCCTCGGGCCGAAGGCGTCGCGCTGAGCGCTATCGTTGCGCGGGTTCGTTCCTGGTTATCGATCGTATCGCGTCAAGTCGACAACGATCCGAATGCGAACCCCGATCTTGAGAAGCGGCGCTCGGATCGGTACCGATCGAGAATCGGATCGGATGAGTCTGGCTGGAAGACCGTACTTGGCGTCGAACTCCAACTCGTCGATCGGGACGACGGCCTGTTGCAGGCCTCGGCGCCCTCCCTGTTGCAGGCCTCGGCGCCCGCAATTCTTGAAGGGTTTCCGTTGGCCAAAGTTCTAACATGCTTTGAAGCCGCGGCCGTCGCGGGCACGGTGCGAGGGCACGTTGAGGCGTGGGGAGGACTCAAGTGGCTTTGTTATCTGAACGAGGTCGATCCCGGACCGATGGCCGATGCTCTACGTGCGCTATCGACGAGTGTTCGCGCTCGGGCTGCGGAAGCCGGCGTCCACCCAGGGCTTCCCGCTCGCGCTGCTGCCATTCTGCTCATGTTAAGCGGCCTGGAAGCCGACGAAGAAGTGGCCGCCTCCATCGATACGCATTTTGACAACGACCACACATATCAAAATGATTACCTCGCCGATCCGAGCCGCAGCTTTTTTGCGCTTGAACGGCGGCACGCGGACAACACTTTGATTAAAGAGGACTTGAACCTCTGGTTCCGAATTAAGCGCACCAAGGAACTTTGGCTCGATCCAACCTTCCAGCCGCCGCCCGCCTTCGTGGATGAATTGCGCGCCGCCGCGTTGGTCTTCAAAGTTGAGAGGCTCACTCGGCAGGCGGGTCCCACCCAGGAAGATTATCTGTTCGAAGAAATGGAGCCGGTTCTAGCCCGATGTGCCCCAGATCTTCTCGCGGAGCTGATTCGGCGCAAGTTGCAGAGCCTGGGATCTTGTCCAGCTGAGCCGCGCTATTGGAGTGCAATTCGCGCTACCGATCATTTCATTTTGGCTGAAAGCGCCGAGGCATCTGCCGCCCGGGCGTTGCGGTTGAGCGCACGTGACAAGAATGAGAACCACGAGGCAATTGCCGCGAGCAACTTGCTCAAAATCGAACTTCTTGGCCTCGCCGACACACAGAGTGTGTTCGACCGAATAATCGCCGCCGATCTGAAATTCATACCAGCGGATTTCGTTGCGGTGATCCCCGTTCCAACGGCCCATGATGTCGACGTCCTCATTGCCCGATACCACGGCGGATCGATCAAACAGCAACGCGATCTCATCGTTCTGCTGTCGGTTCATCCGATTAGGTTTAGCGATGGCGCGTGGTCGTGGCTGAGCGACCTCGCCCGTCAGTCTGAATACGAATTGCGCGGCCTCTTGTTCCGAACACTGACGCTCGCTGACGCCGTTCGTTTCGGTCGGATGTGGATAGCCGGAGGCTGGTCGTGGGACCCCAAGGCCCATGTATGGGTCAATCACTACGGTAGCGGCGCACTCATAGCAGCCGGGCCGGGATTGCCGTTCGACCATTTGGCTGCGCTTCTGGCGCCTTGGCGGGTGCTCGAAGCGGCGCGTGTGCGCGGTGCCGATGTCGCCGAGGTGCGGTTGGCCGCTGAAATATTCGGCCGGGTTATCAAGGCGGACAAAATTGAGGATCCGGACCCCGGCGCGATCCTAACCGTGGATCGCACCGTAAAAGGCTTCACTCCGATCGCCATCTCTGTGAAACCCACATCAAGCCCAGACGACCGGCTTGACGCGGACGAGGGCACTAAAGCGTTTCTGCGCGCAGACGAGACAGCGAGAGTTCGGATCGAAGAGGCTCGAAAGTCTGGCGCAAGCCTTTATCTCAGCGAAGTCGCGTCCGTGGATATGGAGCCGGTTCTGGAGCACGCTTCGGACCTTCTTGAACTCTGGATCGAAGGTTCTCAAGAACGCACGGCGGATTTCCAGCGGCGTGTCCGTCTTGCAGAACCCGCATACCTCGCTATGTGCGAGACGCTCCTCATTCGCGATCCACAGCGCGGCGCTGAGCTGTGGCGCGCCCTTCGTGCATCCATGGCCACAAGGTACATCGGCGCAGCCAATGTCGATGAACTGCTGCACATGGCATTCCGAGTTCCCGATTCGGTGCCTGTGAGTGAGCTTCGCGACGAAGTGATCAGCCTCCCATGCTGCCACACCGATCAAACGCTCTTAGACATCGCTATAGCCGCATCCTACAACGACAATGCCACCTGGCTCTCGTCGACCGCCGCGGCGGATCAAGCCTCTACTCTTGTATGGCAGAAAATCGCGGCGTGCTGCTCGCTGGCTTTAGTACTGAGAACACCTTGCCTGTCGCTGATGCCTGGCCGGTTGGCGAGATCCGAACAAGCCAGGCTGACCTTCGTCACAAAGCTGCGGTGTTTCGTTGGAGAGAAGCCTGCGCCCATCACTGGTGGCAAACCTACCTTGCGGCGCAAGATCGTGTCGAGGCATATGCGTCCTGGATACTATTTCTTCGGTCGGCTGATCGCCGAGCATGGACGTGGATGCACGACTACGATGCGACGGACATTCACGCAGGTGACTTTGTCGGCCTCAAGCGTGCCAATCTTAGGTTCAACCGATCCAGATTGAAGCGCGAGATGGATATGGAGAATCGCATAGAGAGGCTCAACTATAAGTTTCTGGATTGTGATATTGTGGACGGCGTCGGCCCTTGGGGGCCCGCGCCTGATTTTACCTAGCTCCTTCAACAAATGTGCAGCATCCTGCGATGACGGCTGTGTTGCTGGCTAGCGCTTCCGAGTCGAAAGCGTAGCCACCACCACCCGCGCCATTTCCGGATTTAGCCTGCAAACGCCGTCGGTGCGAATGACAAAGTCCGCTGGATCGAAAACGTGGCCCTTGACGAAATCAAGCACCGCACGATCGACCTTCGGTCGTTCCCCGACAACCAAATTCCCTGCTAACAGGGAAAAGAACAGGGAATATTCAAAATTTCGCGCTTCTAGCCGAATTTTCGCGTCGAATAGAGCCTATAAGTCAATTGCTTACGAGAAAGTTCCCTGGAAATCAGAACAGGGAATTTAAATCCACGGTACAGGGACAGCGCGCGCCCATGGGCGGACTATCAGGGAAACTACAGCAGCTGACAAAACTTCGTCGCAGAGGCCTGGGTATGCCGCGCGCCTTGGATAAGTTATGTAAGCGAAAACCTTCGTTCGGGCGGCACGAAAGCATGTCGACCTCCCAAGAATCAGGCCTCAGCCAAACTTCTAGCAGAGCGCTTACCCATTCCACATGAGTAGAATCGACCCCATGTAGGCCTCGAGGCGCTCAATCGGAGATGGCCGACGCGCGTGGAGGTTATCATGGTTCGGGCAAGTCAACCTGGGCAAATAAACGAATCGAATTCCGCGTGCGCCGGGGCCGCGCGGGCGTATGAAACGGACGGCGAGGTCGTGCCGATCTTGCACGATCGAGACGGCGGCAATCGCTCCGGGACTCGAACTGACGAGTCAAAGTCCAAACTCCCTAAAGGCGCCGGGAAGCTGACGTTCGTTCCGATCCGAGATCTGCGCGCTGATCCTGGCAATCCGCGCAAACATAGCCGGATCCAAGTGCGGGCGATCGCACGAAGCATCGATGCATTCGGTTTCAACGCGCCCATTCTGGTCGACAAGCGCAACCAGATCGTAGCCGGTCATGGGCGCTATGAGGCCGCACAGCTCCTTGGTCTCGAAAAAATACCGATCATCAGTCTCGACCATCTGACCGAGACGCAGGCTCGCGCCTACCTGCTCGCGGACAATAAGCTTGCTGAGCGCTCATCCTGGGATGACGCCAGTCTAGCCCTTCAACTCAAAGAGCTCTCGGAGCTAGCGCTCGACTTCGACTTTGAAGCGATCGGCTTCGAGCTGCCTGAAGTTGATTTGCGCATCCAATCGCTCGATCCGACGGATAACGCGGACCGGGCAGATGAATTCAGGAACGCGGTTGGACCCGCGGTGTCCCGACCCGGCGACTTGTGGTTGCTTGGCAAACATCGGGTCTATTGCGGCAGCGCGCTCAATTCGGTGGCCTACGAACTGCTGATGACAGATGAGAAGGCGAGAGCGGTCTTCACGGACCCCCCGTACAACGTCAAGATCGACGGCAACGTTTGCGGCAGCGGCGCTGTCAAGCATCGAGAGTTCGCCATGGCGTGAGAGCCAGACGCGGCCAAGGCGGATTTCCCAACCGGATGACCATTCCTTCCTCGCGGGCAAGCTCTACGATGATCGCGGAAACAGGATGAGCGCAAGCCATGCGTCCAAGGGCGGGCGGCGCTGGCGATACTATGTGTCGCGTGCGGCGCTGACGGGGCGCAAGCAAGACGCCGGATCGATCGTCCGCGTCCCCGCCTCAGAGATCGAAAACCCGATTACGCGCGCGGTCGGGACGCATCTGGCGGTTCAGGCAGCAATCGCGATCGACGACCATCACATCAACCACAGCGTCCTCGGCGCCAACCAGGCGATCCCGCAGCACGAACAGACTCGCGGTTTGCGAAGGGACCCGGCGACCGAGGATGACATACGAAACGCGATCGAGCGCGCCACAGTCAGCGCGAAGCGGATCGAAATTGTTCTGAGCGAGTCCATCGTCGCCGAGGGGCAGGACCGGGTATTGGCAATCCCCTGGACTCGGACGTCTTCGCGTCGCCGCCGCGAGATCATCCAGTGCGTGGGCGAAGCGCAGCAACCTTTACGAGCAATGCGAACGAAGGCGCGAGACGGTTTCATCAAAGCATTGCGCGACTCTCACCGCTGGCTCGGCGAACTCCTGATCGATCCCACCCAGACCATCGAGTCGCTCGCCATCCGCGAGGGCAAAAGCGAGCGCTCGATCCGAATGACGCTGTCCCTTGCGTTCATGTCCCCCGGTCTGGCGGAAGCCGCGATGGAGGGTCGGCTTCCGCGCGGGTTCTGCATCAAGCGCCTGACCGACCTGCCGATGCTCTGGTCCGAGCAATGGGGCGCCATCGGACTGCAGGCGCCGGCTCAGGTTCGAGCCGAACTCCGCTGATCCATCCCGCTCCTTTCCACGCGCCGCAGGCGGCTTCATCAAAGCATTGCGCGACGCTCACCGCTGGCTCGACGAACTCCTATGCGACCCCAAGCAGCCGAGCCGCTTCTAATCGAGCATGGCCAGCGACAACTCGCTTTTCGCTGTCGACCAGTATCGGGGCGTTGAAGCCAAAAGCTTCGATGCTGTGAGCGATCGCTTCGATTTGTTGCCGAGAATGCTTTCGAGGGTTAATCGGATTTGGAAGGATCGAAGCCAGCGGTCCGTACTCCACAACGGACCGTCGCGTCTTTCGCGGGACACTTTTGCTCCGGCGTCCCAACCCGCTGAGGGGTTTCCACCATAATGGCGGTTTCGGCGGCATCCATGGGATTGCGTTATCGACGTCCGCGTAGTCGGACGAAATCTCGGCGTGGCGTCCGGCGGCAGCAATATGGGCTGAGAAAAGGTGATCGATCGCCTTCGCCGCGGCGCCCACAGCGGGTTGCTCGTGAGCGCCATTTGAGTCCGACGGTTGTTGTGCTCGCCTTTCGTGCATTGAGTCCTCCGAATCGCAGGACGGTTCCCGCGGAGGCTCAGTTAAAGACGCTTCGCGCAACTTAAATCAAAGAAAGAAAGTCGAAAGAAAGCGTCTCCTTTATTTAGTCGCCCACTTTGACGTCCTTTTTTTCTCGTCCAGGCAATCTTAAACTTCGACCTTCCGTCACCAAACACTCCCGCATCTTCCCCCGGATGATTTCTAAGACCTCTTCAACATGAGGATCTGATGATCGATTGCGCACTTTCACAAAGCGTGGTCCCCACACGGCCAAGGATTCGTCTCCTTCGCTATGAGGTGCTCCTCCTGCGAGCACCCAGAGCTTCTCGGCGATCTCCGCTATTTTTCTTCCGTGGGGCGCCAGGGGTCCAAGTGGAAAATGTCCCCACATCTCTGCGACCACGACCGTCACAAAGATCTGCGGTGGGGGCCTCATTGGAGCACGCGCTGGGCCGGGTCCTTTATTCATTCTTCCAGGCGCAACGACTAATATAAAGCCTCGCTACGGAGCGCGACATCGATTCTGTCGCTCATCGTTTGAAGCGCTTCTTTCAGAGCATTATCTGAAAACGATGCGTGAAAAGGTGTCCACCTCAAGAAGTCGCGGGCGCTCGGCAAGTATAATTCGGCTATGACCAAGGCCGCCGCGTCGCGCAGTCTACACAGTTTGTCGTGTAGGTCCTGTCGCGTCAGAAGTTCAGCGTCCACCCAACGGCGTTGGATCACCATATGTGCAAGAGTGAGGAGAACGTCAGTCAACCAAGCTGGGGCTTCTGCGCCCGCCAGGAGATGAGCAATCTCTTCGGCCTCCGCCACCATATGAAGAGCGTCTTCAAACTTCTTCAGTTCAGACTCGTCGATCTTGTCGCGACGACTCGTCTTTCGTTCGCGAGAACGCTTGGTTCCAACCAATGTAGAATCCCTGTTAGTTGAACGAAGTTTCCCTGTTATGGACCTCGCTCATTCCCTAATCCCGCGATGTGCGATGCAGTCCGAATTCTACGATTTCGCGAGCTCTTTTAGAGCTTTAGCACCCATTTGAGCAAGCCAAAGAACCGCAATAGAAGTAGATTTCCCTGATAATCAGGGAACTCAGCTGTTCGGAGACCGGTTTGGCGAGACTGGCAAACCGCCGCGGTTTCCGGGTCGGCAGAAACCCTCGCAATTTCGGTCGGTTAGCGAGGAGTGTCGCGGTCTGCGAACCGAATTCCCACCGTTCTCACGCGTTCTGCGCCTGAATTCGCCCGCCAGTCTCAGCCCGCAAAATTTCGTTTCCCGGACCACGAGATGGAGAGGCCGAAGCAGACGCTGAGCGCCTTCCGATGACGACAAGGAGGATTCGCGGCGCGCGGAAAGGAGCGGGATGGATCAGCGGAGTTCGGCTCGAACCTGAGCCGGCGCCTGCAGTCCGATGGCCCCCCATTGCTCGGACCAGAGCATCGGCAGGTCGGTCAGGCGCTTGATGCAGAACCCGCGCGGAAGCCGACCCTCCATCGCGGCTTCCGCCAGAGCGGGGGACACGAACGCAAGGGACAGCGTCATTCGGATCGAGCGCTCGCTTTTGCCCTCGCGGATGGCGAGCGACTCGACGGTCTGGGTGGGATCGACCAGGAGTTCGTCGAGCCAGCGGTGAGCGTCGCGCAATGCTTTGATGAAACCGTCTCGCGCCTTCGTTCGCATTGCTCGTAAGGGCTGCTGCGCTTCGCCCACGCGCTGGATGATCTCGCGGCGGCGACGCGAAGACGTCCGAGTCCAGGGGAGTGACAATACCCGGTCCTGCCCCTCGGCGACGATGGACTCGCTCAGAACAATTTCGATCCGCTTCGCGCTGACTGTGGCGCGCTCGATCGCGTTTCGTATGTCATCCTCGGTCGCCGGGTCCCTTCGCAAACCGCGAGTTTGCTGGTGCCGCGGGATCGCCTGGTTGGCGGCGAGAACGCTGTGGTTGATGTGATGGTCGTCGATCGCGATTGCTGCCCGAGCCGCCAGATGCGTCCCGACCGCGCGCGTAATCGGGTTTTCGATCTCTGAGGCGGGGACGCGGACGATCGATCCGGCGTCTTGCTTGCGCCCCGTCAGCGCCGCACGCGACACATAGTATCGCCAGCGCCGCCCGCCCTTGGACGCATGGCTTGAGCTCATCCTGTTTCCGCGATCATCGTAGAGCTTGCCCGCGAGGAAGGAATGGTCATCCGGTTGGGAAATCCGCCTTTCCCGCGTCTGGCTCTCAAGCTTTTGCTGGACCCGGTCCCAGGTCTCCAGGTCGATGATCGCCGGATGAAGGCCGTCGTGGATCTGCCCTTTGTGGCGCAGCCGTCCGACATAGATCGGGTTCGACAGGATCCAGTATAAGTGGCCTCGCGAGATCGGGACGCCGCCGGTCCTTTTGCCAGTCCCGCTGATGCGGACTGGCGAGCGAATGTTCTCGGCGTCGAGTGCGGTCTTCAGCCTCACCACGCTGCCGACTTCGAGATACCGACGAAAGAGACTGCGGACGAACTCGGCCTCCTGTTCGACGACATGGAGGGCGCGGTCTTCGACCCGGTAGCCGAGCGGAACCGCTCCGCCCATCCAGATGCCCTTCCGCTTCGAGGCGGCGACCTTGTCGCGGATTCGCTCGCCGGTGATCTCGCGCTCGAACTGGGCGAAGGACAGCAGCATGTTGAGGGTCAGACGCCCCATGCTGGTGGTCGTGTTGAAGGCCTGGGTCACCGAGATGAAGGAGACGCCGTGCGCGTCGTACAGCTCCACCAGCTTGGCGAAGTCGGCAAGCGACCGCGTCAGCCGGTCGACCTTGTAGACGACGATCACGTCGATCTTGCGCGCCCTCACATCGTCCAGTAGCTTCTGGAGCGCCGGCCGCTCCATCGACCCGCCCGAAAAGCCGCCATCGTCATAGCGTTCGCGGACGAGCTTCCATCCCTCATGGGCCTGGCTTTTGATGTAGGCTTCGGAGGCCTCGCGCTGGTTGTCGAGGGAGTTGAAGTCCTGCTCCAGACCGCAGTCGGTGGAGACGCGTGTGTAGACGGCGCAGCGAAGGGCGATCTTGCGCTCGACCCGTTTCATTGCCGGACCTCCTGGACGGCTTGAACATTTCGCCGGAGCTCGCTGGGGTCGGAACTCGGCTGCGAACTATCCGGCATTGCGGGCGCGAACGCGGCGAGGGCTGACGACGTGCCAATATCGAGCAATGAGTTCGGTCCTGGCGCAGCGCTTCTTTTTCTCCTGGAAGCGCCATTCCTCACCGCCTTCAGCCCAAAGAAGCGGTGTCCGTTCCAATTCGTGCCGGTGATCGCCTTGGCGACCTGCGAAAGGCTGCGGTAAACGCAGCCGTTCCAGGCGCACCCGTCGTCGAGGATCATGACCTGCTCGAGACGGCCGTTCCATTCGCGGACCAGCAGAGCTCCGGATTTGAGCCCGACGCCCTCGCGTGTCGTCGGTCCGCGGGTTGCAAAGGGACGAGCGTCCCCCAACTCGAAGGCTTCGTCCCTGTGCTCGCGCAGACGCCGCAAGAACGCCCGATCGAGATCTCCGAATGCAGCGGCTTGGATCCGATAGGCGAGTACGCGCATGATGAGCCATCCCGGGAGATGGGCGGGAGCGATCCCGCCCAGATAGTTACGCCACTGGAGGCGGAGCTGATCCACGTTGAGGCCGGAAAGGTTCGCGACCAAGGCATCGATCGTTTCGCGCTCTGACGCCGACGGCCCTGGCGGGACCAATGCCCCGCCAGGGCCGCTCGCTTTTCGGCGCTCCGCCATCACGCCGCCCGACGAGTTCGCAGGCTCGCGGCCCGCTCGGGCCGATCCGGCGGCGCTTCGCAGGTCGGCGCCGCCTCAACGTACGGCGCGACGCTATCGTCGCCCATCTCCGTCGGGTCGATCCGATAGACTGATCCTCGCGCCTTGTCGGCCCGATCAATCCCGACGGCGTAGCCGCGCTTGCGCAGACCGGTGAGCGCGGCCCGCGTCGTGTGCGGCAGCCAGCCGGTGGCGGCGACAAGTTCGGCGAGCGTCGCGCCATCGCTGCGCTGCAGCAGTTCGATGACCTGCGCGATCTTCGTCCTGCCGCGCGGAGACCTTGGGTTCGCGGCGACGCCGCTATTTGGCTTGTCAACGGCTGCCGTAATCGCTGCTGCTGCGCCTGAACCGAGTTCGAGCTTCGGATTGGGAGAGACGATCGGCTGGTCCGCACGCCGTTCCCCCATGCTCTCAGACGCCGTCGCGTCGTCAACCGCGATCGCTTTCGCGCCGGCGGCGGTCAGCTTGAGCGCATAGGTCTGCCCGGTCTCCTCGTCGCGCCGCCAGATCGGCGCTCCCGTCTTTGCCCTTATCTCCTTCAAGAGCCCGGCTTCGAGAAGCTTGGCTACGGCCCTCTGGGCTCGGCCGCGCTGTGCCCCCGCTGGCGGAACCAGGCAATGATCATCGCGCCGCGACGCAGCGCTGAGCAGCACAAGTTGCGTGTCGTTGAATTTGATAGACATGTTTGACCCTTCGCGTGTCGAGTGCCGGTCAATCCCGGCCCCTCACTGACGCGAGCCCCGGACCGAAGCGATCGTCGGGGCGAAGGGTTCGTTCGCGGCGCCTCAGCGCTCACGGACGTCCACACACATGCTCTCTTTCGAACCGAAAGCCAGTCTTTTCTCGGAGCGCGAGCGCTTTGATTGAAAAGAACCAGCGGTGCCCGCCGCTCTCGTTCACTTGCCTCCGAAGGCAGAGGCCACAGGTTCGAATCCTGTCGGGCGCGTCAGCAATCCAGCACACTGATTTATCTGCGTTTGGGAAGTCACCGGGGCGGATGAAAGAGAGAACTCGCGGGGCGGGCTTTGTCGGTCAGCTACCGACGGCTATTCCCGCCTGATGCGCGGGGACGAGGCGGGCACGGCGCGAGCGGTGCGAGAGCATCGCGACGCAGCCGGCCGCTCGTCGCGACAGCAACAGTGCCCCGCGCTACTGACCCCGCGGCTTCATCCAAATCATTGCGTCAAAGGCCCGCAATTTGGCCGCATCGAGTGAGGGCAGAGCCAGACGCGACGGAATCGTCGTGTTTGACACTCGGTTAGTGACGCGAAAGCCTCAGCCCCGACCCGCCGGATAGACGACGATATTGTACCCGTCGTCATTCAGGCACGGATTGCCATTGCGCGATGTGCGCCACTTGCGGGTAAGCCAGCGTTGACGCCGTGCTCCGGCGTTGCGCATCGTCTTTTCCTTGACGCCGTGGCGAGCGGCGCGGGAGGCGCTGTCGCGGGATGCGGATGCGCCGGTGCCAAAGTGACCGCACTGAGAGTTTGCGCGGAGCAACCGCAGCAGTGCAATCGTTTACTCGTGGTTTCCGTTTAGCGTTCGATGCCGGGGCATGGCCGCCGCCAGAACGCCTGCCGCGCGCGCAATCCGCGCCGCCCGTTCGCATCTTCCAGGAGGACCGCGCGACCGGCGAGATGCGGATTGTCGACGACGATCGGTCGCTCTGGCGATGATGAAACCCGGGGCCGGATCTGCTCCCCGGTTTCGCGTCGGCGCGGTTTCCTTTCCCGCGCCGTGGCCGGCGGGCGGGCGCCTTGGCGGCGCGCCCGATAATGGAAAGCGGATCTTGCCGCCCGAACGAGCCTGCGCGTTATGGGGCCGCCAGCTTTTCGTTGATGGTCTGAATCACACGCTCCGCCCTGTCGAGCGTCGATTCTATTCCTGTTCCGCGCAGCGGCGCGGTTCAAGAGGCAAACCTCTGAGCCGGAGTGAGGGGCTCTGCGCCGTCCAGTTCGAGGCCGTTCGGCAACATGATGACGGACTGGGGGCGGCGCTGGCATTCGTACATCGCAAAACGGATCGCCTCAGTCTGGTTCGCGAACAGCCCGCCGCACAGGCATTCCGCGTCCCTGACGACCCAGCGTCCGAAACGATCCTGCCCAATGTAGAGGCACGAGCCGGCCGCGGATGCTGCTTGAATCGCCGATTGCTGAATCACTTTATTCTCCTGACCTTGGCGAAGAATCCGGTCTGCCGGATCGCTTGGCGAACCGGTCGTCGCCGTCCTCGAGGGACAGATAAATTTGAGGAGTGCGGGTCATCAGTGCAGGACGCCGACCAGAAGTTCTGCTGCGAGACCGAAGCCGAGCGCGATCACCATCAGCACGCCGAGTCGCGCAAACATGTCCGCAGGTCCTGGCGGCCCCTCGACGTCATCGGAGTCCCGCATGCGAATGCGCGCCGCCCTGTCCAGGTTCCGCAAGTGACTGCGCATGGATGAACCTCCGTATCGTGCACTCCGGATCGATATTTGGCCTCGGGCGCATAAGCGTTCGAGAGGGAAAACGCGCCCGGGGCGTAAGAAATCGATAAATTTCGACGCCAAAACGCAGGAATCGCGGCGAGCAACGTTCGCAAGAACGCGCGAAGCCTCCAGCCTCAGAAGGCTTGACCCTGCGCGGCGAAAAAGTGCACGGCGGTCGGGCCAAGCGCGAGAACGGGCAGATACTGGAGCAAGGTCATGACCACGATCACCGCGAGCAGGAAGAGGACGAAGAGCGGCCGTCCCAACTCCGCGCGGCGGGCGATGGCATGCGATGAGCGTGCGCAACGCTTTGAGGAAGCCCTGGACGCGTTGAAGGCAGTCGTGACCTCGGCGAACGCGCCTCCTGCCGCCCGCGTGTCAGCCGCGACCGCCATTCTCGATCGCGGCTGGGGCAGGCCAAAGGAGACCGTAGACGTGACCCACCGGAAGACGATCGAGGATTGGGTGAGGGAGAGCTACCGGCCGCGCGAGGACGAGGCTGCGACCGCTGCGAATGATGGGGATAAGCTGCAATGAGTTGACCCTATTCGATGTGGCCGATCAGATCCCGGTCTGCTGAGGTAGGATATGCGGCGCAACATCGATCCCAAGCCGATGCCGCGCACCCGAGTAGCCAGGGTCGCGAGGGATGGTCGAGAATTCCGCGTAGCTTGAAAGCCGGGCCGGAGCTTTGGTCATGAAATCCCGCCAGACGCGGATGAGCTTGCTCGCGCGCGATTCCGGATAGGCCGGCGCGCAGAACGTTATTGTCGGCGGTATCGGGTGCAGACGGAATTTGAAGCCCGTCAAGACGCCGAAATTATCAGGTGCCCCGCCGTCCCCGAAGTCAGGTGCCGGAAGGCGCTCCCCGCCGTGACGGCGGTGCATCAACCCGATCGTTTCTTTAGCCCCTCTCAGGGATAATGCACTACCGTGACGGGAACATCCGGACTGGCCGCCGTCGACGACCCGCCCGTGTTATTGAGATCGGTCCCGCACTCGCCGATGAGTTTCAGCGCCAGCGAAGGACCCAGGCCATGAATTTGCGTCAGGTCGACGCCGAGGACCGCATGCAATGCGGCTCGCGCATCGAAGGTCGGCGCGTTGGCCGTTTTGTCTCGATGACGAGCCGGCGGAAGCCGGCCCGTGGGTTTGGCTGCGGCGTCTCGAAGACGTCGCAGGACACGCCGGGCCGTCGGGGCTCCGCTTCGCCGCGCCGACGAGAGCCGCATAGGAGCTCTCGGGCAGCGCGCGCTCCGAGAGCGAAATGGCTTCGATCGCGGCGATGTCGGACTGGTTGTGGATCGGCAAGTGAGCCTCCTCAGGAAAAGTCGACCGCGGCGGCGCCGAGGCCGCCGACGGGAGAATCACCGCCATGGGCGGGCGGGCTTCGCGACGCTGCTTTTCAGCGCGAGCATCTTCTTGAGCCGCGGCCGGTCGTTCCCGGCCGGCTTCGGTAGGGAAGCAAAGCGTCAGAAGCGGTCTCTTGCGTCGACAACAATAGCGCCGGCGCTCACGCCGCGCTTCCATAGACTGGAGCCGGCGAGCCGGGGGCCCAGGAAGGCGGCGTCGCCACCATCGGATCGGAGATCACTTCGATGACCGCCGGCCAATTCGACGCGAAGGCGGCGTGCAGCGCCGGCGCCAGTTCGCCCGCGCTCTCGACCCGGAAGGCCGCGCAGCCGAAGGCCTCCGCGGCGCCGGCGAAGTCGACCGGCGAGAAACGCCAGTTGCGCGCCAGCGACGCTTCATCGCGCCACAGGAACCGTTCCTGGCTGAAGCTGGCGTTGTTGTTCACCACCGTGACCGTCCGGATGCCGTAGCGCAGCGCCGTCTCCATTTCGGGCATGTGGTACATGAATCCTCCGTCGCCAGTGAAGCAGACGACCGGTCGGTTCGGCTGGCCGCACTTGGCGCCGAGCGACGCCGGGAACGACCACCCGAGCGATCCTGCCGCTCGAAGCAGGCCCTGGCCGCGCTTGTCGAGGTAGAGGTGGCGGCAAGACCACGCGGCCGAGTGCCCGGTGTCCACCACGACGAGTGCCCCTTCGGGCAACGCATCGGACAGCTCGCGCATGATGCGCTCCGGCCGAAGCGGCAAAACGGAGCTCGCTTCCGGTTTCGCGGCCTGTTCCGCCCATTGGCGGCGCAGGTCCGCAATGCGCGCAAGCCAGGCGCCCCGGTCTGGATTTGGCTTGATGATTGCCGCGAGCTGTTCCAGCACCGCTCCAGGGTCCCCGACGACGCCGATCTCCAATGGATAGTTTCGGCCAAGCTCCCGGGGCTCGATGTCGATCTGGGCGGCGGCGATCCCTATTGCGGGAATCGTCCAGTTCCGCGTGATCATGCTGCCGGTGCTGGTCCCGACGAACAGGACGAAGTCCGCTTCGCTGACGGCCATGTTCGCGGTGTCGCGTGAATAATCGCCGACGACGCCCACCGACAGAGGCTCGCTCTCCGGAATGGCCGCCTTGGCGTCGAGCGAGGCGACGACGGGGATCTGGGTTTTCCGAACGAAGGCGAGGAGCTGCGCCGCTGCTTGCGACGCGCGAATGCCGCTGCCCGCGACCACGATGGGTCGGGCCGCAGCTGTGAGCCTGGTCGCCAAAGCCGCGACACGGTCAGGATCGCCGGCAGGCCGGCAGGGCGGGCACACGCAATATTGTGGCTCAAAGGTCGGTGGTTCGGGCGCCTCCTCCGTCCCGAGGCTTCCCCAAAAGCCTGCGATCTCAAGGTGCGTCGGTCCCGGTTGGCCGGACACAGCGGTGCGGACGGCCTGGCGGATGAGATCGGCGAAGCGACCGGCACTCCCCACGCGAGAGCTCATCTTTGTGACGCCAGCGAAGAACCCGCGTTGATCGGCCTCTTGGTAAAAGTTTCGCTCCCGCGTGTCGGGCGTACCGCTACCCGTGACGGCCAGGAGGGGCGAGCGCGCCATGTAGGCGTCCAACAGACCGGCGGCGAGATTGGCGGCGCCAATAGCCTGCGAACCGCAAACGCCGATCCGTCCGCTGGCCCGGGCGTAGCCGTCCGCCATATAGGCGGCGGCTTTTTCCGTGTGCGCCACGATCGGGTTGAGCCCGCGGGACGTCATCTCGACCACCGCGCCCGGTAGGATCACCGGCACGTGAAAGAAATAATCCGCTCCATAGGCGACAAGCGCCTCCGCAAAAACCTTATTGCCCGTCCATTGCGCGGCTTTTGGACGATCCTCGGTTGCATTGCCGGCGCCATGACTCGACTTTGAGGCGATGACAGCTTCGCTCATTTCTTTCTCCTAACTCGATCGACGACGCGGGTGATCGGGACTCGCTGAAGCTCAATGCGAGTCCCCCAATATCGGCTAAAAGCGACGAGGGTTCTCTGTTCAGCCCGTCGCGAGGTTGAAGGCGAAGTCGGCGCCCCAGGCATTGAGCTCCGTGACGCCCCAGCTCCTGGGCTTCATGGGGAAATGCTCGTGCCAGGGCCGCGGCTCGCTCATGCCGAGTTCAGGAATGAATGCGTCCAATTCGGTGTAGAACTCGACCATCACCTTGTCGGGGTCGTGGTGGTAGGACGCCACGTTGTGCCCCGCAGTGTGCCGCGAGGGCCCCCAGAGAATATTGACGCCGGCCGCGCGTAAGGCGTCGGCGGCGATGCCGTGGCAGGAACTATCCCTGAGCTCGAAGGCGATGTGGTGGACCCGGGATTCCGGCGCCTTCACGAGGTTGACGACGTGGTGCTCGCGGTTGCAGGTGAGGAAGTTCGCGATCCCTGCGATGTCGTCGGTGAGAACGAAGCCGAGAAAGTCCTTGAAGAATGCGATCACCTTGTCGCCCTCAGGATTGATGATCGCGACGTGGCCAAGCCGCACGGGCGAGGCGCCGGTTTGCTTGAAGCCAGGAACCGAAGCTTCAATCGCGTCGTAGAACTGAATGACCAAGCCGCCCGGGCCCTCGACCTCGACCAGCTCGGCAACGCCGGGCTGACTGTCGGTCTTGACCGTGGCGGCGAGTCCAGTTTCGCGGACGTCGCGGGCAAAGTCGGCGGCCGTGATGTGGGGCTTAAGCTGAAAGCCCACATGGAGCAGCGCCTTTTGGGCGGCCGGACGCAGAACGAGATCGTGATGGTTGTAGCCAACCGACAGATAGACCGAACCGTCGTCTCCGCGCGCGACCTCGGTCATGCCGAGATTTTGCAGATAGTGCTGCTTCGCCCGTTCGATGTCCGACGTCCCGAGCGCGACATATCCGAGTTGGAACACTTTTGGATCGAATTTCTTGCTTTGCATGGGCTCCTCCTGTTTAAACCATGAAGTCTTCAACTGCGGCCATCGTCCGGCGCCGCCAATCGTCGAGCAGAGCGTTGAGCTCAGCGCCGTTCCGAGCGCCGCCTTGAACGTAGAAGTCAGGCCGCACGAACACGGCCTCGCATCCCAACTGCTCCAGCCACTGGCCATAGCGACCCGTTACGTCCCGAACCTGGCCCGGCGAGAAATCCACGAGCGCGGCATTCCAGACTGCCAAGGCTTTGTGGTTCTCATCGCTGATGGAGCACAGCGACGAAGAGTCCCGGGCAATTACCGCGAAGCGAGCGCCGATCAGGTCGTCGAACAAGCCTCGCCGCCCCTTGATCTCGATCTCGCTTTGAATGCTGAGCAGCCCGGCTCCTGGAGCCTCGGGGCTCCATAGCCCCGGTCCCAATCGCGGCTGCGGCGGCGGGGGCGGCTGATAACCCGGTTGCGCCTGAGCTGCGATCATCTGGAGGTCGCGCTGTCGCGCCGCTTCTGGATCGGGGACGCAAATGACTTTGCCCAGCTCAATCGAGAAAGCGATGAGCTCCTGAACGTGACCGCTGCGTTCGGGGCCGTAACTGTCGAGCAGATTCTCGTGCGCCAAGCCTCGCAGAACGGCGTCAAGGCGCCATGCGAGCGCCATGCTGTCGCGCATTCCGCTGCACATGCCCTGCCCTGCGAACGGGGGCATCAGATGGGCCGCATCGCCCGCCAGCAGCGCTCGACCGACGCGCCATTGCTCCGCCCACTGGCCACGGAATGTGTAGACGGCGTGGCGCTCTAGATCCGCCGTCTCCGGCGTCATTCCCCAAGGCGCCAACAATCGCCATGCAACATCGGCGCGGTTCATTTCGGCGGGCTGCTCCCCGGGCAGCGCCATGAATTCCCATCGGCGCCGCGCCGGGCCGCCGCACACGATCGTGGTCGGTCGGCGAGGGTCGCACAGCTGCCAGTTCTTGGGCTTCCAGTCGCGCTGTTGCCGGGGCTTTACATCAACCACCAGCCAGTCGAAGGCGAAGCCCAGATCGTGCACCTTGACGCCCAAGGCTTGGCGGACAAAAGAATTCGCGCCGTCGGCGCCGACGAGCCAGCGCGCATTGACGACCGCCGTGTCGCCGGCGGGCTCCCACTGGCCATCCCGAATCTCCCCGCGCTCGACCTCGATGCGAACGCCATCTGCGATTTCCGTGACGCTCCGAGCGCTCCACCCCTGGCGAACTTCGACGTTCGGCTGCGCTTTTACGTGCTTATCCAGGACGCGCTCGAGCTCAGGCTGAGCGAACATGTGGGCGATCGGCCAGCCGCTCGGCCCCATGCCCCGTGTATCGAGCTCCAGCAACATCTGGCCGTCGGCGTTGCGCCACTGGTAGGTGTCGGCAAATTCGGTGACCTGAGCGACATCCGCCATCACGCCAGCGGCCTGAAAAATGCGCGCGACTTCATGGTCAAAGTGAACAGCGCGCGGAAGCGGATAGAGATCGGGCCAGCGCTCGATGACGACGACTCTGTGCCCCAGGCGCCCGAGCAGCAAAGCGAGCGATTGCCCCGTCGGCCCATAGCCGACGATCGCGACATCGGCGGTCAGTTCGAAGCTCACGTAGTTCCTCCCGAGTTCATTGTTCTTGACCAACCAGGACTTCGTCCTGACCTCATTGCGGCAAAGGATCTCGCCTCTCTGGCAATCGCATGAAGCCGGCGGGTCCGGCCGAGGCTCTAGCCAACCCCCCGCGCGGTAGGCGACACCAACTCCTGTTCTGGATCGCGACCCAAATTTGGCCGATCCGACTCGAAAGCTTTCTCAGTCGCCAGGCGCCGCGAATTGACGATTAGAGAAGCGGTGCGGTCCAAATGATTAGCGATCAGCTGACCTGCGAGCGGAGCGTCGCGCGCCATAGCCGCGTCGAAGATCGCCTCATGCTCGGCGGGGACGTCGCGCTTCTTCTCGTCGGCGAGGGGCGAAGAAAATCGGCGGTAACGCTCAGCGAGCTCATACAAGTGAAAGCGGATCCGCAGGAGCATTTCTGAGCCGCAAGCCGCGACGAGGGCCTTGTGGAATCCCGAGTGGGCAATCGCCCATTGATCCGCAATTTGCTGTCCCTCGCTCCGCACACGTTGATCCAGTCGGCTGAGCCTGTGCCAAGCGCCGACGAGCGCGGTCTCCCAATCGAGATCGCCTCGCTTGATCGAGCGAATCAGCGCGATCCGTTCGATCTCGATGCGCGCCTCGGTGAGGTCGAGGAGCTCATCGATCGATAACGGCGAGACGTGATAGCCCTTCTGAGCCTCGGGCACGACGAGTCCCTCGGCCCCCAACCGCGACAGGGCCTCTCGTACTGCGCCGAGACTCACCTCATGCGCTTCCGCGATCTCATTGATGCGGAGCTTGGCGCCGGGCTCGACATGACAGGAGAGGATGTCGGCGCGGAGCGAATCATAAATCTGTTCGGACTGAGTTTTTGGGGTCATTTCGGTCTCGCTTGCAGATGAAGCGAACGGACCCGCCTGAGCGGCCCGGTTTCCCCGGTCCTCTCGTTCGATTTCCAAGGCCCGAGCAGACGAGGCCTCCGCACGGAGCGGAGCGCTCAGCCTTGGGCGCCGAATGCAATCCCGCTGCTTCAACCCAACCTCCCTACCCCGACCGATTTCAAATCACAAATTACATTTGATTTCGAATAGCGAATTATCTCCAAAAAAATATATTGTCAAGCGCAAAATCACCTGCTATGAGCCAAATACGTTTGGTGCTCCGCCGTCGAGGCTGTCAGCGGAGACACCGTCCACGAAGACGGAGGAATCGCCTGTGAGACTGTTTCGCCACGGGAATCCAGGGATGGAGCGCGCCGGCGTCGTCGACGCGAGCGCCGTTAAGCGGGACATCTCGCTACTGGTCCCGGACATCACGCCGGACTGGCTATCCCCGGAGAAACTCGGGGCCATCGCGGCGATCGATCTGGAGAAATTTCCAATTGTCCCCGATGACGTGCGCATCGGCGCTCCCGTCGTCGATTCCCGACAGTTCATCGCCATCGGCCTTAATTACCGAAAGCACGCCGCCGAAGCGGGTGCGGAGGTGCCCAAGGAACCCCTCGTGTTCAACAAGGCCATCACCTGCATCCAAGGTCCAAATGACGATGTCGTCTGGCCGGAAGGCTCTCAAATGATGGATTGGGAGGTCGAGCTTGGCCTCGTCATCGGAACGAAGGCGCGTAACGTGTCGCTCGAGCGAGCGCTCGCACACGTTGCAGGCTATTGCTTAGCCAACGACGTTTCGGAGCGCGACTGGCAGGCCAACCGCAGCGGTCAATGGGTCAAAGGCAAGAGCTTCGACACGTTCGGTCCGCTCGGCCCATGGCTCGTGACGGCCGACGAATTGACCGATCCGCAGAGCGTGCCGCTCACGCTCGCCGTCAACGGCGCCGTCCGGCAGAAAAGCAACACGAGCGATATGATCTTCACCGTCGCCGAGATCGTATCGCACCTCAGCCAATTCATGACGCTCTTACCAGGCGACGTAGTCGTCACTGGCACGCCCGAAGGCGTAGGCGTCGGCATGAAGCCTCGGCTTTTCTTGAAGCGCGGCGATGTGATGGAGCTTGATGGCGGCGTCCTCGGCGCGCAGCGGCAGACGGTTGTTTGATGCGCACAGGCGTTGAACGCCCGCAATAAGGCAGGTTTTGCGGACGAAAGGTTCGGTTCGATAACTAGACCTGCTTGGAAGCAAATGAATTTGCACGGAGGAAAAGATGAGGAGTGCAGGGAACAGCTGGGCGACATTGACCCGTCGTCAAGCCATGAAGCTCGCCGGCGCGTCCGCGCTCGTTTCTGTCATGCCGTTCTCCACCGCGCGGGCGGCCGCTCGTCCGATCAAGATTGGTTTTGTAACTCCAGCCAGCGGCCCGCTCGCGGCCGTCGGCGAGGTCAATGATTTCATCGTCGGCGGCGCTCGCGAGGCGCTCAAGAAAGGCGTCGCCAACCCAGCAGGAAATTTCACGGTCGAGATCGTCGTCAAAGACAGCCAATCGAACCCGAACCGCGCAGCCGAAGTCGCAGGCGATCTTATCCTTCAGGACAACATCGATCTCATGGTCGTCGACGCGACGCCGGAAAACACCAACCCAGTCTGCGACCAGTGCGAACTCAACGGCGTGCCCTGCATCTCGACCGCGGCGCCTTGGCAACCGTGGTTCTTCGGCCGCGGCGGCGACCCCGAAAAGGGCTTCAAGTGGACCTATCATTACAATTGGGGCGTCGAAGACATCCTCGAAGTTTTCGCCGCCATCTGGAACCAAGTCGAAACCAACAAGAAGGTCGGCCTTTTCCTCGCCAACGACGGAGACGGCAACGCCTGGGGTGATCCCAAGATCGGTCTGCCCCCGCAGCTGACGCAGAGGGGATTCACCGTTTTCGATCCCGGCCGCTTCCAGCCGCTTCAGCAGGACTTCAGCGCCGTCATCTCCGCCTACAAGAAGGAGGGCGTCGAGATCGTCTGCGGGGTGCCGATCCCGCCGGACTTCAAGAATTTCTGGACCCAGGCGCACCAACAAGGCTTTCGTCCGAAGGTGGTCACGATGGGCAAAGCCTACTCGGTCCCCTCTGCGATGGAATCGCTTGGCGATCAAGGCGTCGGCCTTTCGCAAGAGGTGTGGTGGACTCCCACCAACCCCTACAGGTCCTCGCTCACCGGCATCACCAGCGCTGGGCTCGCGAAAGCCTATGAGGACGCTACAGGTCGTCAATACAACGGCATGATTGGCTACAGTCACTCGCTGTTCGAGGTGGCGGCGGACGTGATCAAGCGCGCCAAGGATCCGACCGACAGGGACTCGCTGGTCGAGGCGATCATCGCTACGAATTTGACGACGGTCGTCGGTCCCGTGAACTGGCGAAACGGTCCAATGAAGAACGTCTGCAAAACGCCGCTTGTTTCTGGCCAATGGGTAAAGGGCGAGAAGCACAAATACGAACTCGTGGTGGTCGACAACAGGCTGGCGCCCGAAATCCCGATTGCGCGCAAGCCGTTCGCAATTCCATATTGATCAAAGGAAAGCGAGGACGCGCGGCGATGGCGATCGTGCTTTCATTCGAAAACGTCTCGAAGAGTTTCGGGGCGTTGAAGGTTACGGATCATCTCTCTTTCGAAGTCTCGAAAGGGGAGGCGCTCGGCATCCTCGGCCCCAATGGCGCGGGCAAGACCACGGTTTTCAACCTGATCACCGGCGGTCTCGCTCCCGACGGGGGGCAGATTGTTTTCAACGGAAAGGACATCACGAGGCTCGCGCCGCACAAGCGGTGTCGCGCAGGCATCGGCCGCTCGTATCAGGTGGCGCTGCCCTTCGAGGGCATGACTGTCTTCGAAAACCTTCTGGTCGGCGCCATGTACGGAGGACGAGTTGGTTCGACGAACGAGGCGAACGACCGCTCCGTCGATCTGCTTGACCGCACGGGATTGCTCGACAAAGCGAACCGGATCGCCGGATCGCTCACGTTGCTCGACCGCAAGCGGCTTGAACTGGCGCGCGCGCTCGCAACCAAGCCGGAATTGCTGTTGCTTGACGAAATCGCTGGGGGTCTCACTGAAGCTGAGGCGCATGCGCTGGTGGAGCTCGTCAACGATATCCGCGCGCAGGGCGTCACCATCGTCTGGATCGAACATGTCGTGCACGCGCTGTTGGCCGTGGCCTCCCGGCTCCTGGTCATCAATTTCGGCGCCAAGTTGGCGGAGGGCGACCCGCGCGAGGTGATGGCGAGCCCGGAAGTGAAGCGCGTCTACATGGGCATCGACATTTAGATCTAATCCAGAGGCGTCCGATGTTGAAGGTCAGAAACCTAGTGGCGCGCTATGGGGACTTCCAGGCCCTATTCGGCATCGATTTCGATCTGAAGCAGCGCAACATCGTCGCCTTGATCGGGGCCAACGGCGCCGGCAAATCAACGTTTCTAAAATCCGTCGCGGGTCAGATACCGAACAAGAGTGGCGAGATCCGCTTCAACAGCGAGGAGATCTCCGGCCTGCCATCGGATCGCATCGTGCGCGACGGCATTTCGATGGTGCCGGAAGGCCGGCGCTTGTTCCGCTCGCTGTCGGTGGAGGAGAACCTGAAGGTCGGCTCCTTCGCCGGCCGCAAGGGACGCTGGACCCTGGACGCGATCTATATTCTGTTTCCGCAGCTCAAGGACAAGCGATATGTCCCGGCTACAGCGCTCTCGGGCGGACAACAGCAGATGGTGGCGATTGGCCGTGGCCTGATGTCGAACCCCGATCTCCTGATGTGCGACGAGGTGTCGCTCGGTCTGTCGCCGGCGGTCATCAAGGATATCTACAAAGTCTTTCCCCAGATCCGCGCCGAGGGCCTATCGCTCATCGTCGTCGAGCAGGACATCGACGCCGCGCTTAGCATCTCCGACTACGTGTATTGTTTCATGCACGGGAAGGTCACGCTCCACGGCGCTCCGAACGAACTCACGAAGGAACGGATTTCGGCCGCGTATTTCGGCCTGGAGGCGGCGTAACCATGGTCGAAGCCATCGACACGATCATCCAGGGCGTGCTGCTCGGGGGCCTCTATGCTCTGTTCGCGATCGGGCTGTCGATCACCTATGGCGTCATGCGCGTCGTCAACATCGCGCATGGCGATTTCCTGGTGCTTGCCGCCTATCTCGCGCTGTGGCCGGTCGCCAACCTGGACATGCATCCGTTCGTCGCGATCCTGCCCATCGTCGTGCTGATGTTCTGCATCGGCTACGCCGTGCAGCGCGTCATCCTCAATCGCACCATGGGGCCAAATTTCCTGGCGCCGATGCTAGCGACCTTCGGCATGTCGATCATTTTGCGCAATGGGCTGCAACAGATCTATCATTCGGATTCCCGTTCCTTCCAGATTGGCGCTCTCGGCACCAACAGCATTCATCTCGGCGACACCATCGCCGTCGGCGAATTCCCGCTCATCGTGTTCGTCGTCTCGGTGGTCCTCACCTTCGCGACCTCGCTGCTTTTCTCGAACACGAGGATCGGCATCGCGCTGCGCGCGACATCCGACGACGCGGAGACTGCAGGCCTGATGGGGATACGCGCCAAACGCACGTATGCGATCGCGCTCGGCCTTTCCTTCGCGCTGGTCGCTGTCGGGGGCATTTTCGCGGGCATCCGCACGACGTTCACGCCCGAGTCCGGGCCGGCCTCGCTGCTCTATGCCTTCGAGGCCGTCGTCATCGGAGGGATGGGTTCGTTGTGGGGCACCTTCGCCGGCGCAGTGATTCTCGGCATCGCACAGGGCGTCGGGGCGAAACTCGGCGCGGGCTTCGGAATTCTGACCGGCCATCTGGTGTTCCTGGCCGTGCTTGCGTTCAAGCCGACCGGACTGTTCGAAAGGTCGAGGTGATGCGCGAGGACCTGTCCTACGTCGTTTCTCGCAATACCGCGATCAGCAACGCCGCGGTCTGGCTCGGGGTCGGTGCGGCCGTCGTTGTGGTCGCTGTCCCGTGGCTGCCTTATTTGGGGACCTCCGCTTTCATGCGCTGGGCCGTGGAGGTGATGTGCTACCTGCTCCTGGCGCAGATGTGGAACCTGTTGGCAGGCTACGGCGGGCTGATGTCCGTAGGCATGCAGGCCTTCGTCGGGATCGGCGGCTATTCGGTCTTCGTCTTCGCTCAGCACCTGGGCGTGAACCCATTCCTCTCCATTCCAATCGCCGGCGTCATGGCGGCGCTCGCCGCGGCGCTCACTTCGCCGCTCGTATTTCGGATGCGCGGAGGTTACTTCGCTATCGGCACCTGGGTGCTTGCGGAAGTGTTCCGGATTGCGTTCTCAAACGTCTCCTTACTCGGCGGCGGCTCCGGCCAGAGCCTGACCGTCATGACGCGAGTCGACCGCACCACCCGCGAGATCGCGATCTACCTGATTGCCGCGACAACTCTCATCGTAGCTTCGGTGGCGATCAATCTTTTGCTGCGGTCGCGTTTCGGGCTCGGGCTCACCGCGTTGAGGGACAGCGAGGCGGCGGCGGAGAGCCAGGGCGTCGATGTGCGCGCGCTCAAGCTGCAAGTCTACACACTGTCGTCGTTCGGGGCCGGCTTGGTCGGCGCCATCTATTACACCAGCATTCTCCGCATTTCCCCCTTTGCAGCCTTCGATCTCAACTGGGTCGTCGCCGCGACCTTCATCGTCGTGATCGGAGGCATCGGCACCGTCGAGGGGCCTATTGTCGGCACGGCGATCTTCTTTGCTCTCCGCTGGCTGCTTGCCGACTACGGGACCTGGTACTGGTTGGTCATGGGCGCCGTCGCCGTGCTCGTCGTCATGTTCGCGCCAACCGGCGTCTGGGGCTACGTGCGCGCGCGCTGGAACATCCAACTTCTGCCATTGCAGCGCAGGCTGGTATCTGACGCAGTGAAAAGCAGACCATAGCCAGTCAAATGTAGCCCATCATCGCACAATCCGGCGCAATTCGCACGGTCTGGCGGAACTCGAACCACCCGGTATCGCCCTCGGCGTTTCAGCGGCAAAGATTCAGTCCGACACGCTGCTAGCCCTTGATGGCGCGCCTTTCGCGTGGCTCTCCAATTTCCGATGCTGCGACCAACTCTTTCTGTGGAAGGGAGCCGCTCGCTCGCGCGTGAGCTTCGCGAGCGTAGAAGCCGCTCTTTGCCTTCCGACGCCGATGGCGCCCAATACGGCGACAACCGCGCCCGCGCGGTCTTTCTGAGAAAGCCGCCCCTCTCCGATTGCGGTCATCACCTGAAGAATGATGCCGATGACCGCCTCTAGGGCCAAGTCGACGGAGAGACCCGGCTGGGGCGATTGCTTCAGCGCCTCTTGCAGGTCTTCCCTGAGTCTCAATTGCGCCGTCCCGCCGATTTCGGAATAGAACCGCGTCATGCGCGCGACAAGGGCGCCCCATGCGGGCTCCTCGAGCGCTCTCTCAATGAAGGCGTTGCAGCCCAAGGCGATCCGAAGCAGCGGATCGGACGTCGCGACCCGCTGCGGCTGGAGGAGGTCGTCGAACGCCCGAATGAGCTCGTCGGCGACTGCCGACGTTAGCGCGTGCATGTCGTCGAAGTGAACGTAGAACGTCCCTTTCGCGACACCTGCTTCGTGGACAAGATCGTCGATGGTGACCGAGGCCGACGGCCTTGTGGAAAAGAGGGTGCACGCCGCCGCCACCAGCTGAGCACGAGTGCGAGCCCGCTTCTCCTGGCCGATCTCCGCCCGACGTACGAGATTGACCTTCGCCATTCGAAACACCCTCCGCCAGCATATTAGCCTAAAAGGTCAAAATGACCAAATGATATTATCCGATATTCTTCGAAGCGCGGCGGCTTGGCGATGAGCGTCGCGCGCGCCGGCATGCACGTCGGACACGACAACAGGTCGAATAGGAGGCCGCCGGCCGCAATCAATTCGCCGCGGCGCACGAGGTCGCGCTTGGGCGGCAATATCCGGGTGAGGCTCGAAGACTCGCTTTGGCTCGCTCGCCTTGCGAAGTCGAACGCGGAGTAGGTCGGGAAGGCCCGCCGCCTCTTGAACGAGCTCGGCCTCGAACTCGGCACGCCCGACGAGACAAGAAAGATCCTTAAGCTCAAGGCGGCGAACTGGGTCGAGTTCTGTAGTTTACTTTGTCAAAGTCTCTTTAAGTAAGGGTTTCGATCGAGCCTGATTTCGAAGGAGCCACTAGAATTATACGCTCTTGGACAAAGAAGTTCACGGCCTAGGGCGTCATGCCCCCGCATCCGCCGTTTCCTCAGTTCGAAATAACCTCAGTTCGCCCAGATAAACGCTTTCGCCCAGGACGCAGTCGGCCCGAGCGCTGCCATGCGCGTGGGATGCTTCGATACGATACGCGCCTCCACCATTGGGCAAGTTGTCGAAGCGGAAATCGCCGAAGCCGTCGCTCGCGGTCGTCGTGAGGGATTTGCCTCCCTTGGACAGGGTCACCTTGGCGCCCTCGATGCATTCCGCCGCGCCGTCCACCTCGGCGCTGACGCTGCCCCCTATGAAGCACGTTTCCCAACGCTCCAACCCCCGGTACCAGACGCGAGGCTTGGCGCCGAGTTCGGGCTTGAGCGGCTTGAGCCCTTCCCTCGCCGCCTTTTCGTTCATGGCGGCGTCCTCGAGCTTCACCGCCTCGAACACGGTCGTTGGGCAGACCTGCTGGCAGCGGGGCTGACGCCATCCCTGATCGAGGAGGTGGGCGTCGAAGATCCAGGTCTGCGGGACCTCATGCTCCTCATTCCAGACGATCGCCCGATAGGGGCAGGAGCCGACGATGTCCTTGCGGCCCCGTGCCTTCACCGGATCGATAATGACGATGCCATCATCGCGTTTGCGGATCGCGTCGCCGGCGTAGCGAATGCAGGGGGCGTCGTCGCAGTGATTGCACATCACCGGCAGATAGGTGGTCTCCACCATGGGCGCGCTGCCCTGCACGCGACGTAGGATGCGGATTGGGCTCTCGCCGACCGCGGCGGCCGGCGCCGCATAGCCTGGGAAGTCGTTGCCGACATGTTCGTCTCGCTCCGCGATGACGCAGTTATAGCAATTCTCGCAGCGGCCGACGTTGATGATCAGGTTCCACTTGCTCATGACGTCTCCTCACGCCACTGGCTCAAGGGCCGCTGGCTCCGCTGCACGCGCCGTCTTGAAGGCGTCGGCGGCCCGCCACTTCTCGACCTGGACCAGGCAGGAATTGGGGGACATGCTGCTGGTGCCGCGGGTTTGCGGCCGGTCGGGGGTGAGCATGTTCAGACAGCCGCCGATCTCGACCGTTTCTCCCGCGATTTCGATGAGCTTGAACTCGGCGCTGGCCTCGTAGGACTTGACGACGCCCTGAGTGGTCAAGGGGGAAACGTCCGCCGCGCAGATCACGGCGCCCCGGTCATTGAAGATTTTCACGAGATCCCGATGGCCGATGCCCCTGGCCGCGGCGTCGGCCGGGTTGAGCCGCAGCAAGTAGAAGCGATGGCCCGCGACGAGCGCGCGATGGTCCTCCACCTGACTGACTGCGCTGTTTTTTCCGTCAGCGTAGGTATGGAAGCTGTAACGGCTGTGGGTGGCGATCATCTGCAGCGGATAGCACTCGACGCGTTCCTTGGCGCGCAGTCCTTCCCAAGAGGGCATGTAGCGGTTGAGCGGCGGGCGCTCGGGGTTGTCCGCCGTGTTTCGCTTGAGGATTTCGGGCACGAATTCCAGCTTGCCGCTCGGCGTTTGAACCCCCATGCCGAACTCTTCGGCGAACTGGGACGGCAAAGGATGGGGTTCCGGCAGATCCTTGCGGCGGCCTTCCGCGAACCAGCGCATATCCACGGGCTGGCGGAGCTCCGATCTTTCGGGCGGCACGACGAAGTAGCCCTTGCGGCAGAACTTCCGCCAGGAAATGTGGTCGGGCAGGTCCGACGAATCGAACACCCGCTTGACCCAGTCGAGTTCGCCGCATCCCTCGGTGAAGACCGCGCCGAGGCCCAACCGGGTCAGGATGGCGGTGAAGATGTCGTAGTCGGAGCGCGACTCGCCCAACGGTTCGATGCACTTGTGCTGCAGGGTGATGACGCGCTGGTTGACGCACCCGACGCCGTGCGCGTAGCCGCCGGCTTTCGCCCATTCGCCGATGTCCCAGCGTTCTAGCGAGGTGCAGGCCGGCAGGATGATGTCCGCGAATTGGGCCTCGCCCTCCATCCAGATGGACTGGTTGACTACGAACTCGATGCTCTCGTGCCGATAGGCGTCCACCCAGCGCCCCGATTTCGTGACGGTGCTCAAGGCCGATCCGCCGTAGCGATAGATCATGTGGATCGGCGAATAGCCCGGCATCGGGTAAGTGAATGGGGCGAACTGGGCCTCTTGGGACATGCCGTCCCAGATGTAGCCAGTGGCATGTCCGGTCACTATGGCGTCAGGCAGTTGCTGGCGCGGCACCATCTGCTTGACCGGGTTCATCGTCAGGACATGCGGCATGCGCTGGTAGTTGTTCAGCGCATTGCCGGTCCAATTGAGGTCGCCGGAAATCCCCCCGTCCGCATAGCCCGCGAAGTAGAAATGCTGGTCGAGCGGGGCGCCGAGCTCGAGACAGCCGAAATTGACGCCCGGCTTGCCCCAGCCCTGCATGGCCATCATCATGATCATGCAGCGCGCCCATTGTTGCCCCGTCGCGCCGCGGCCTGCGCCGCCGAATCCCGCGCCGCTCATTCCGGTGGCCAGATAGACCTTCTTGCCGCCCCAAATGCGGGCGAGCGCGCGCGCGTCCCTGGCTGGAACGCCGGTCTCCTCCTCCTGCCATTCGGGAGTCTTGGGGACGCCGTCGGTTTCACCCAACAGGTACGCCTTCCATTCGTCGAAGCCGGTGGTGCGGGTGGCCACGTAGTCCTTGTCGTAGAGGCCTTCGCTGACCCAAACATGCATGATCGCCTGGGCGAGGGCGGCGTCGGTTTGCGGGCGGACGGGGATCCAGCGTCCGCCCAGCAACTGGGCCGTCGGATTGCAGTGCGGGTCGATATGAACGAACTTGATGCCGAGTTCCTTGGCCCACAGGCGATGCGGAGTGCCCTCGAACCCCCCATAGGCGCCGTTGGTGCTCTCGGGATCCGAGGACCAGAAGACGATCATCTCGGCTTCCTTGAGGCAATCCTCGAGCCCGCCATAGCCCGCCGGCACGCCAACGCGCATCGAATTGCCGAAATGGTGCATGGCGCCCCAGTACCAGCCTTCCCAGCTGTCCGGGTTGGCGGCGACCCGGGTGAAGCCGATCAGATTCGCGAAGCGCATGAGCGCGCTGAGGTAATAGCCCACGTTTCCCCACTGGTGGTGAGACGACATGGGAAAGGTGATGGAACCGGGGCCGTGGACGCGCTTCTGCCGGTTGATCTCCTTCGCGACGATGTCCAGGGCCTCGTCCCAACTGATGCGCACATAGCCGGACTTGCCCCTGTTCTGGGGATTTCGCTCGCCGTTGGGGTCGAAATCGATCCGCTTCATGGGGTAAAGGATGCGCTTATCCGAATAGACCAGGGACTTCAGGGTCAGGGCGTGTGGCGCGACCAGTCCCCGGCGCGGCGGGCTGTATCTGCGGCCACGAGCTTCGATTACCCAGCTGGAGGGGTCGGTGTCGTCGAACTCGATGGGAGTGACCCGCAGGATGCGGCCGTCCTTGACGTAAACGAAAACGGGACCGCCGTTCGTGCAGCTTGTGTAGCGGCGGCTGCCGTCGGGCATGGGCGTCCCCATCGGCAGGCCGGCGGTCTCGCTCATGTTGAGGGTCTGCGCGAACCAGACGACCAGGTCGTCCGGCCCGGTCGTCACAATCTTGAAGTTCTTGGCGTTGTGGATGATGTCGGCCTGCTTGCGATTAGGCAGGAGCGCTTTCAAGGCGGTCGCTACGTCCTTGAACGCCATCACCACTTGCGCCTCTGGCGCCGGGCCCGAGCGGGACCGGAATCTGCCGCTCTTTATTTCCACGATGCGGCCAATGCTGCCGTCCATAAGGCCGATCCACGCGACGACGTCGCGCTGCTTCAGCCGCTCGCGGAAGGCCGGGACGCGGGAGGCCGTTAGGTTCATCGCCTTGGGCAGGGCGAACAGGATCGCCTTGAGAACCTGTCGGCTCACGCCCGCTTTGATGTCTGACGCTTGCATAGGGAACGAATCCTCCTGACATTCCCCCCGGCTATCCGTCATGCCGCGGAACGGCATGACGGAACGATGCTTGGTTCGTATGAGCCGATCACAAACCAGGGAAAGCCGGCCCCCACTGCAGCAAGGTGTCGCGGCCGAACGGGTATTTGAGCGTCGGGTTGTCTTCGTTGACGAGGTCGCCGTCGACGTAGTGCTCGACATGGAAGCCGGCGGGATCGGTCCAATAGTCGAAAACCTGGCTGCCGTGGAAATGACGGCCGATGCCCCAGCGATGCGTGTACCCCTTGTCGACCATCGTCTGGTACCCCATGCCGAGATCGTCGAAATCGCGGCACTCGAACGAGATATGGTCCACCCCCGCCACGGGCGCCCCGACGACGGCGAGCGTGTGGTGGTCGGTCCACGCGGCGCCCTTGTCGAGGTGCATGAACGAGGCCAGAACGTTCTTCTCGTCATCCCTGTAAATCAGCTCCGACGGCTTCATTCCCAGGGTCTCGCAGTACCAGGCGATCATTTGCTGGGGCGCCGGGGTGAGCAGGGCGACATGACCCAGGCGCTGCGCGTGCGAGGGACCGTATCCGGGGCGCTGGAACGCGCCGAGGCGCTTCTTCGCATGCGCGTCATTCCACAGGATCGGGGCGTCGCCGGAGGGAACGGGCGTTAAGCGTTTCGCCCCGAACACGAATTCGAGCCGGCGGCCGTCCGGATCGGCGCCGACCGCGTAGAGGCCGCCGCCCGGATGGGGGCATTCCATCACGCCGGAATCGAACCTGGCCGCCAGCTGACCCAGCGCCTCGCGGCTCGCGGCCCGGAATCCGATGCCGACGAACGCGGCGTCGCCCTTGCTGGTGACGTAGGAGAATGGTGCGTCGCTGTAGCTGCGCATGTAGAGGCTGTCACCCTTCCGCTCGAGATCGAGTAGGCCGTAGTCGAGCATGAACTGTCGCGCCGCAGCCGGATCGGGGTGACGGAAGATCACATATTCGATGTCGTCGATAAGCATTGGGTCCTCCTTGGCATTGACGGCGCGCCGCCTGGGCGCGATCGGTCTCTTTCGCCCGGAAATGGCAGGGAGAGGATGCGTGGAGGACGATGTCCATGAACGCCTTCCTCCTGCTGCCACCTCGACGCCGTTGCGCCACCGAGCTTGGCTCAACGTTTAAGTCAGTCTGACCAGATAGTCAATATGAAGGCCGGCCGCGAACTGGGGGCGAGGCATGTTTCGCCTGCGACCGATCGTCGCGGCGGACTCCGTTTCCTCGTCAGCGCCAGCTGTCGATTTGCCGGAATGGCCGCCCCGCGCCGGTTTCTTTATGACGAGGCGGCCGCTACGCTCCACCGCATTCTTACAATTAAGTGCCAACCGACAGGCGCGCCGCCGCCTGAGGGAAGACCTGATGCGCGTGCTCGAGGACCTTCCGTCCGCAGACCTCTCGGTGGATCTCGCAATGGAGGCGGTGATCGGCGTCATGTTGCAGGTGCTCGCCGCAATCGGCGAAGGCCAGCTCAGTCGCGAGGACCGGGAGCCGGCCGTCGGCGCCGTGCTCGGGGCGATCGGCGTCGGAAAGCAGCGCGCGGCCGCGGCGCACGGCAAACTCAGGCGCGCGAACGCGGCGCCCGTCGAGAGGGCGCCGGCCGCGTAATCCGCCCGCGAGCCGGATCAGGCCGCGGCGAGGACGGCGGTCGTCTGTTCGCCGAGGTTGAGCGCGCTGTCGGCGCTGAAAATGCGCGCCGCGACCTTGTCGCCGGGTCGAAGATATTCAGGCCTGCGTCGCTGCGCGTTCAGGAACAGCCTCCAGAACTGGCGTTCGGGCAGGAGCTGCACGATGCGGCGAACCGGGGCCGGCGGAAGGCGGAGGGCGCAGCCGCTCGGCGTGCCCGTCAGCAGCACGTCGCCTGGGGCGATATTGGCGAAGGTGGTCAATTCGGAAATCGTCTCGGCCGGCTTGAACACGAGATTTTTCGTCGAATCCTTCTGCCGTACCGCGCCGTTGACCGTGAGAAGGAGCTCGAGGTCGTCGAGGCGGGCGAACTCGGTGGGTTCCGGCACGGTCAGCCACGGGCCGATCGGGCAGAAGCCGCGATAGCTCTTGCCCTTGAAGAATTGCATTTGCGGCAGCTGCACGTCACGGGCGCTGAAGTCGTTTGCGATGGCGACGGCGAACACATAGTCCTTGAGGGTCTCGCGCGTGACGGTCACGGCCGAGACGATCGGCCGCCGGAAGATCAGGGCGAGCTCGATTTCGTAGTCGAGCAGCGAAACGTGCTTCGGCGGCGTGACGGTTCCCTTCGCCGAGGCGACGGAGGCGTCCGACTTGGTGAAGAACATGTTGAACGCCTTGGCGTCCGGGTCCATGCCTGATTCGATCATGTGCTGGCGATAATTCGCGCCTTGGCAATAGATGCGACAGGGCGTTGTCACCGGTGAAAGGATGAGCGCCGAATCGAAGGACACGCTCGGCGCTCTCGCCGAGGCCCGGCGCCAATCCGCTTCTCCATGCTCGATCAGCGCCGCGGTCGTCGGATAGGCGCCGTCGAGCGGCGCGATCCCTGACGCCGACGCGACTCCCCAATGGGGGGCGCCGTCGAGCTCGTAATGAACAAGATTTGTCGCCATGCCTTGAGTCCTCCTTGGCAGCGTCGGGGTTAGGACCGGCCAGGACAATTTTTTGTCCCGGTCAAATTTTTCGTATTGACTATTTAGTCGATTTGACCGATAAGCGCAACAGAAAAGTTTGCAGTCGGAGGATCACCATGTCGCTTGAGGACATTTCTGGGAACGGGGGCCGCCGGCTCGCGGCCGAGGTCGCCATCGTCGGCGCCGGCCCGGTCGGGCTGATGACGGCGAATTTGCTCGGCCTCGCCGGGATTCGCGTGCTGGTTCTCGAGCGCAACGCCGGGCTGCTCGGCCTGCCGCGGGCGATCGCCTATGACGCGGAGACGCCGCGTCTCTTCACTCAGGTGGGCCTCTTCGACGACATCGCGCCGGGCCTCATTCAGGACCCCCACGTGCGCCATCTGAATGCGCGCAACGTCACCCTGATGGCGGCCGACTTCCGGCGCGGCCTCTACGGCCATTCGTCGCTCGGCACGTTCTACCAGCCCGACTTCGAGAGGGTCCTGCTCGAGGGCCTCGGCCGGTTTCCGTCGGTCCGGGTCGCCTTCGGCCACGAGGCGACCGACCTCGTCCAGAACGCGAAGGGCGTGACGCTCTCGATCGCGACGCCATCCGGCGCAACGACGGTCGAAGCGGACTATGTCGTCGCTTGCGACGGCGGCGCGAGTCCCACGCGGGAGCGCCTCGGCGTCAAGCTGGTCGGCTCGACCTATTCGGAGCGCTGGCTGGTGGTCGACGCAAACGTCAAGAATCACGGCGTCAAGCAGATCACTTTCACTTGCGATCCGCGCCGGCCCCGGGTCGAGCTGCCGGCAGTCGGCGAGCGGGTGCGCTGGGAGTTCATGCAACTGCCCGGCGAGAGCGAAGAGACGCTGAAACGCGAGGAAACCGTCCGGGCGCTCGTCGCGGAGGCCGCAGGCGTCCGCTCGTTCGAGATCGAGCGCAAGGCCGTCTATGCATTCCATGCGCGCGTCGCCGAACATTGGCGGTGCGGCCGGGTGTTCCTCGCCGGCGACGCCGCGCATCTGATGCCGCCCTTCGCCGGCCAGGGCATGAACGGGGGCATGAAGGATGCTTCGAACCTGGCCTGGAAGCTGGCCGCCGTCCTTCGGGGTCTCGCGCCGGACGCAATCCTCGACACCTACGAGGTCGAGCGCGCCCCGGTCGTGCGCAAGATGGTCGAAGTCTCGCGTCGGCTCGGCGCCGTCATCATGCCGACGAACCGGATAGCCGCTGCGGCGCGCGACTCCATCTTCGCCTGCCTCAACCTTTCGAGCAGGTTCCGAGCCTTCATCCACCGCGGCGGCGTCGTGCCGCCGCCGGCGATCCACCGCAGCGCCTTGACGGGCGGCGATCGCGACGCGCTCATCGGGCAGATGGCGCCGCAGCCGACCGTCTCAGCGGGGCAGGGCGCTTCGCCGCTCGATCGCTTCCTTGGCTGCCATCAATGGCTCGCTCTGGGCGTCGGAGTCGATCCGGCGACCATGATGTCGGCGCGCGATCTCGCCATTCTGGAGGCGCTCGGCGCCCGCTTCATCTGCCTCAACGGTCCCGCGAGGAGCGCCAGCACCCTGTCGGTCAGTTGCGATGATCCGGCCTTCGCCGACTGGGCGCTGCGCTACGGCGTCAGGGGCGTTCTCGTTCGGCCGGACCGCTTCATCGCCGACCGGCTCGCCTCCGGCCGGGACCTCGAGATTCTCGCGCCATTCGCCGCCGCCCTGACCGCCGCCGACCTGCGCGTCGCGGCCTGAACTCATAACGAGAGAGGAGACATCCCATGTATCATTCGGCCAAAGTCCGGCAGGGTCCGGGAAGCATCGAACTGCCGCGCAGCATCGCGCCGGCAGTGAAGGCCAACGCGCTGCTCTATGCGCATTTCGAACGGCCCGACCTGAACCGCGCGAGGGACTATCTTGTCGACTTCGGGTTGCTCGTCGTCTCGCAAGGCGAGGACGAACTCTTCCTGCGCGGAACCGGCTCGATGCCGTACATCTATCGCGTCACCCGTGGCGGCGCGGCGCGGTTCATCGGCTTCGGACTGTCCGTTTCCTCGGCCGACGACCTGAAGGTGCTAGCGAAGGCCGTGAGCCGTCCCGTCGAACAGGCGGACGGCCCCGGCGGGGGCTCCGTCGTGCGGCTCGTCGATCCGCTCGGGGTCGCAGTCAGCGTCCATCATGGCTTCGCCGCGGTCGCGCCGGAGCCGGTTCGCGCGCCCATTCCCTACAATGCCCCGAACCACACGGTTCGCGTCAACGATACGCAGCGTCCGGCGCTGGCCCCGCCGCAGGTGACAAAGCTCGGGCACCTTGTGCTCGAGACGCCCGACTTCGACCTCAGCGCGCGCTGGTATATGGACATGCTGGGCTTCATCCCGTCCGATGTGATGTGCCTTGCGGACGGAACCCCGGTCGGATCGTTCATGCGGCTCGACCGCGGCGCCGAGCCGAGCGACCATCACACGCTGTTCGTCGCGACCGGCCTCGAATCGAAGGTCGATCACGTCGCCTTCGAGGTCGTCGACCTCGATGCGGTGGAGATGGGCCAGCAGATCCTGATGGCGAAGCGCTACCACCACGCCTGGGGCGTCGGCCGGCATTTTCTCGGCAGCCAGATCTTCGATTACTGGCGCGATCCCTGGGGCCAGAAGCACGAGCACTATGCCGACGGAGACCTGTTCGACGCCGTCCAGCCGCCCGGCTACCACGTGCTCGACCGTGCGGGCCTCTATCAGTGGGGCCCCGATCTGCCGGACGACTTCATCGACGCCAAGCTCACGCCGCGCCGGCTCCTCAACGTGCTCAAGCTGGCGGTCAGCGACAGGCCGCGGCTCAAGAAGATGCTTGCGCTGAAAAGCAGCGTCGCGAAGCCTGCCCGCCCATGGCGGTGATTCTTCCGTGGGCGGCCTCGGCGCCGCCGCGGTCGACTTTTTGAAGAGGAACCTCACGTGCCGATCCGAAACCAGTCCGACATCGCCGCGATCGAAGCCATTCCGCTCTCGGAGCGGGCGCTGCCCGAGAGTTCCTATGCGGCTCTCGTCGACGCCTCGAAGCGGAGCCCCGACGCCCAGGCGCTTTCCTTCTTCCTGTCGGCCGACCGGCTCGACGAGGCGCATGTCTGGACCTTCGCCGAGCTCGCCGCGGACGTGACGCGCGCGGCGAACCTCTTCGCCGCCCTCGGCGTCGCGGCCGACCGCCCTGTGGCCTATGTCCTGCCCAACCTTCCCGAGACCCACTTCGCCATCTGGGGCGGCGAAGCCGCCGGCGCAGCGCTCGCCGTCAACCCGATGCTCGAACCGAGACAGGTCGCGGACATCATGCGCTTCGCCCGCGCTTCGATCCTCGTCACGCTCGCTCCGGCTTTGAACCCGAAGGCGTGGACAGGTCTCGCCGAGGAGCTTGTTTCGCTTCCGGATCTCAGCGCGATCGCCTTCGTCGACATGGCCGACTACCTCGACGGCGAGAAGGGAAGGGCCGCACGCGCCTCGATCGAGGAGGCCGCGGCGGGCACTCAGTTAAGGGTCGTCAACTTGCGCGAAGCGATGCGCGAGCAGCCGTCCGACCGGCTGGTCCCGCCGCGAAGGATAGAGGCCGACGACGTTTCCTCCTACTTCTGCACCGGCGGGACGACGGGGGCGCCGAAGATCGCCGTGCGGACGCATCGGAGCGAGGTGTTCGACTCCTGGGCTGCTTCGAAGGCGACGGAGACCGACGGCTCGCCGGGAACCGTCCTCTGCGGCTTGCCCTTATTCCACGTGAACGGTCAGCTCGTCACCGGACTTCAGCCGTGGATGCGCGGCGACCATGTCGTCATCGCCACGCCCGAGGGCTATCGGGGAAAGAACGTCATAGCCCGATTTTGGGAGATCGTATCGCGCTACCGCGTTACAATGTTCTCCGGCGTTCCGACCCTTTACGCAGCCCTGATGCAGACGCCCGTAGGCGAAAGCGACATCTCCAGTCTCCGGTTCGCTATCTGCGGCGCCGCGCCGATGCCGGCGGCACTCATCCGCGCTTTCGAAGCAAAGACCGGAGTGAAGATTCTCGAGGGTTACGGCCTCACCGAAGGCGCCTGCGTTTCGTCGCTCAATCCGGCCGCCGGCGAGCGGCGCGCCGGCTCGATCGGCCTGCCCATCCCCTATCAGCGGATGGAAGCCGTCGTGCTCGACGGCGACGGGCGCTTTCAACGCATGGCGGAGGTCGACGAGGTCGGCGTCATCGCGATCAGCGGCCCCAATGTCTTCAAGGGCTATCTCGACCCCCGCCATAACGCCGGCCTTTGGATCGACATCGACGGCGAGCGCTGGCTCAATACCGGGGATCTCGGCCGACGCGACGCGGACGGTTATTTCTGGCTGACCGGGCGCAAGAAGGAGCTCATCATTCGGGGAGGACATAATATCGATCCCCGGACCATCGAGGAGGCGCTGGCGAGCCATCCGGGCGTCGACCTGGTTGCGGCGATCGGAAGTCCTGACGCCTACGCCGGCGAGATGCCTGTCGCCTATGTTCAGCCGAAGCCGGGCGCAACGGTCACCGAGCAGGAGCTGTTGGAGTACGTGGCCCGGACCATTCCCGAACGGGCAGCGGTCCCCAAGCGGATCAAGATCTCTCCGTCGCTGCCGGTGACGGCGGTGGGGAAACTGTTCAAGCCGGCGCTGGTCGAGCGCGAGATCGAGGAAACCGTCCGCGCCGAGGCGGACCGCGTCGGGGCGACGGTCACGTCCGTCACGGTCGAGCGCGATCCCAACGTTGGCCTCAGGGCGATCGTCAGGGCTGCCGCCGGGGCGGAGAAGATGAAAGAGGCTCTCGACCGCTATGCTTTCCGGTCGGAGGTGATCGCGGGATGAAGCCGGAAACAGCGAGCATGCAGACCCGACAGCTTGCGATGTGCCTCGGCCCCGAAGCCGGGGGCGCCTTCGATATCCGCGAGGTCCCGCGCCGCAGCCCTGGTCCGGACGAGGTCGAGATCGCGGTCGAAGCCGCTTCGGTCAACCCGATCGACGTTCGTCGCGCCGCCGGCTATGGCCGGAGGCTGCTGTCTCTCATGGGTGCGTCACGGTTTCCGATGACGCTCGGCAACGATTTCGCGGGCGTGGTCGCCGCCGTGGGCTCGGGTCGCGCGTCGGGCTTCGCAATTGGAGAGCGCGTCTACGGAGTGAAGCCTCCTTCGAGAGACGGAACGCACACCTCCCATGTGCTCGTAAAGCCCGCCCACATTCGGAAGGCGCCTGCGAACCGGGGGCTTCAGGACCTCGCCGCCTTGCCCTATAGCTCCGTCACGATGTGGCTGGCTGCGGCGGGGGCCGGCGTCACCCGTCAGAACGCCAAGGGAAAGGAAATTCTCGTCCATGGCGCTGCCGGCGGCTTGGGAACGTTGGCCTTGCAGACCCTCTCCGAGTGGGGAGCGCGCGTGACCGCCATCGCCAAGGCGTCGGACCTGTCCGCCTGCCTCGAAGCGGGCGCGGCCAAGGCGGTCGAACGCGAACGCAATCCATTCGCGAATTTGAGAGGCGCGTTCGACGCGACGCTCAACTTCGCCACGTGGGACGATGAGGCGAACTTGCTTTCGTGCCTGCGCGAGGGCGCGCTTGGTCACGCCACCACCGTCCACCCTCTGGTGCAAAGCTTCGATGAGAGGGGTTGGATCGGCGGCGCCCTCCGCACAATCCAACAAAAGAGGAAGATGCGGGCCGCTCTCCCTGGAAGAATACGCAATTACGCGTGGGTTCTGTTTCGACCGGAACGCGAAGCGCTTTCGGAAATGGCGCGGCTCGTCGAGCTTGGCCGGCTCTCTCTTCCGATCGGAATCCGGGCGCCTCTTCGCGACGCGGCCAAAGCCTTCGACCACATGCGGCGTCACGCTCCGGGAAGAGCGCTGCTGATCCCTTGATCTCTTGACCATCGGCGCTTGTCGCTGCGCGTCCAGACGTTGATGCCCTCATCGGTCACCGGTGGCCAGGACTCGCTCTCGTCGTCGCCGTCAGAGCTCCAGCCGAGCTCGAAATAGAAGCCGGATGGGCTCACCGCACAGAACGAGACGTCAACGCGCAGCTTCTACGGCGCCATGTTCGCGTTGCTTGAGAATATCGAGCGCGACGTCGACGATCATGTCCTCCTGTCCGCCCACCATGCGGCGGCGGCCGAGTTCGGTGAGAATGTCGCGCGTGTCCACGCCATAGAGCTTCGAGGCGTTCTCGGCATGGCGCAGGAAGCTCGAATAGACGCCGGCGAAGCCGAGCGAGAGGCTCTCGCGGTCGACCCGAACGGGCCGGTCCTGCAAGGGCCGCACGAGATCGTCAGCCGCGTCCATCAGGCCATGCAGATCGCAGCCCGTCTCGACGCCCATCCGCTCGAGCACGGCGATCAGCGCCTCGATCGGCGCATTGCCCGCGCCCGCGCCCATGCCCGCGAGCGAGGCGTCGACGCGCACCGCGCCCGCCTCGATCCCCGCCACCGCATTGGCGACGCCCATCGTCAGATTGTGATGCGTGTGGACGCCGATCTCCGTCTCCTGCTTCAGCGCCTGACGGAACGCCTTGACCCGCTCGGAATATTGCCCCGGCAGCAGCGCGCCCGCCGAATCCGTCACATAGACGCATTCGGCGCCGTAGCTCTCCATCAGCTTGGCCTGTTCGACCAGCTTCGCCGTCGGCGCCATATGCGCCATCATCAGGAAGCCGACCGTGTCCATGCCGAGCTTCAGCGCCGCCTCGATATGCTGCCTGGAGACATCCGCCTCCGTGCAATGCGTCGCGATGCGCACGCTGCGCGCGCCCCGGTCGTAGGCGCCCTTCAGATCGTGCACCGTGCCGATGCCGGGAATCAGCAGCACCGCGACGCGCGCATGTTTGCATTCCGCCGCGACCGCCTCGATCCACTCGCCGTCGTCGTGCGCGCCGAAGCCGTAATTGAACGTCGAGCCGGTGATGCCGTCGCCGTGGCAGATCTCGATCGCGTCGACCTTGGCGCGGTCGAGCGCACGCGCGATGTCCCGCACCAACTCCAGATGATACTGGTGCCGGATCGAATGCATGCCGTCGCGCAGCGTGACGTCCTGGACATAGAGTTTGTTCGGATTCGCGCGCGCCATCACGCGGCCTCCTTCGCCAGCTGCCGGCCCGCCCAGCGGTCCGCCGTCGTGAGCGCCGCCGAGGTCATGATGTCGAGATTGCCGGCATAGGCCGGCAGATAATGCGCCGCGCCCACGACCTCGAGGAACACCGTCGTCTTCAGGCCCGAACACGGGCCGACGCCGGGGATGCGCACCGGCAGATTGTCGCCGATGTGCTCAAACTGCACTTTCTGCTTGAGGCGATAGCCCGGCACGTATTTCCGCACCGCCTCCGCCATGTCCTCGACCGATTTCTCGATCGCTTCCTGCGTGCCGCCCTGGGACAGGGTGAAGACCGTGTCGCGCATGATGAGCGGCGGCTCGGCCGGGTTGAGGATGATGATCGCCTTACCCCGCTCGGCGCCCCCGAGCTTCACGATCGCCTTCGAAGTCGTCTCGGTGAATTCGTCGATGTTGGCGCGCGTGCCGGGGCCGGCCGATTTCGACGAGATCGACGCGACGATCTCGCCCCAGATCACGCGCTTGGTCGCGCGCCTGACCGCGTAAACCATCGGGATCGTCGCCTGCCCGCCGCAGGTGACCATATTGACGTTCGGCTCGTCGATGTTCGCGTCGCCGTTGATGACCGGAATGGTGAAAGGGCCGATCGCCGCCGGCGTCAGGTCGATCACCTTCTTGCGGTCGCGCTGCAGAATCTCGTTGTTGCGGATATGCGCGCCGGCCGAGGTCGCGTCGAACACGACGCCGACGTCGGCGTAATTCGGCAGTCTGCGCAGCCCCTCGATGCCTTCCTGCGTCGTCGGCACGCTGAGCCGCGCGGCGCGCGCGAGCCCGTCGGAGGCCGGATCGATGCCGACCATCGCGCCCATTTCCAGATGCTGCGACTTGCGTATGACCTTGATCATCAGGTCGGTCCCGATGTTGCCCGACCCGATGATCGCGCAGGGAATTCTCGCCATCTAAGCTTGCTCCTCCGCAAATGCCGCACGGACGGAGCCGAGGCCCGAGATGCGCGCCTCGTACACTTCGCCCCTTTTGACCGTCACCATCGGCCCGAGAGCGCCCGACATCACCGTGTCGCCCGCTTGCAGAGGCCGTCCGACTTTCGCCATGGTCTTTGCGAGCCAGAGCGTCGCCGACAGCGGGTCGCCGAGGCAGGCGGCGCCCGCTCCGACCGAGACTTCCTCGCCGCCCATCTCCATCACCATGCCGCAGAGACGCAGTTCCAGGCCGTCGAGCTTCTTCGGCGAGGCGCCGCGGCTTCGACGCCGTGCGCGCGCTGAGGCCGGCCGCCGTAGGGATAGAGGGCGACGCAGCGAACGCCGAGCGCGGTCGGCGCGCACGCCGAGCGCGACGAGCAACGAGATCGAGGTCGCCTTTCTGTCGAGCCGGACACGCGCGACCGTCCCGTCGAGGATCAGCCGCACGATCGGCTCCTCGGCGAGCGAGCGCGCGTTCCAGGCATCCCAATCGCCCTTCACCTTGCGCCAGGTCCGGCTGACCACGTCCTTGCCGACCGGCCCAGCAAACACCGCGTTCAACGCCCGCCGCACCCGGCGGGTGTTGGTTCCCGAAAGATAGGCCCCGGCGATCAAGGCGTCGGCGGCCTGGGTGCGGCGCTGATAGGCGCGCAGCGAACCGCTCCGCCATTCGCGCGTCTTGCCGTCCTCGCCGGTCAGCCGCGCGCGCGGCACGGCGATCCGCGTCTTGCCAAACGTGCCCGTCAGCGTCCGTTCGCGGTGACCGTGGCGGACGCCGACAACCGACAGCCCCACCTCCTCCGGCTTGCGCCGGCCGTAGCGCGGACGCGACAGCGCCTCGCTCAGTTCCTCCTCCAGCATCGTCTCGATAAAGCCGCGCACGCGAGCGCGGACCCCGTCCTCGATCGCGTCAAACCAATTCTCGAAAAGCAAAGCTTCGGCGGCGACAGCCGCCTCCTTCGTGGTATCTTTCGTCATGGCGTGGTCTCCGTTCCAGCGCGCCAACGCCGGAATCATTGGGTTGAACAACCCGGAGACTACGCCAACCCAATTCCAACCACCTCCGCGACGGGACCTGCCCCCCGAGGAGAATCCCTCTGCGCAAGACAGGACTGCATTAGTCGTCATCCGCCACAAGCCTCGGGAAAGAGGCAAGAGCGAGATGGATTCGAACCAGAGGTATCTCTCGCCGTATTGCCTACCGCGCAGTCAGAGACTCCCGTACCACCAAAATCGGCCACAGTGATTTTGGCCCAGGAGACGGGAGCGCGTTCGCCATGCGCTGCCGCAGATGCCGAGCCTTTCTGCATTGCCGAACGCCCCGCCTCGATCCGGTCACCGCCGCCGAGAACGCTGGCCGCGGCCATTACTCCGGGACGGCGCCTTTCGCGCTATAGCGCCGGCCTGCGCGCAGCGATTTCGAATCTTAAACAGCCCGCCAGTCGTCTCGTCATGTTGGGGACGCGCTCGCGCCGCTAAACGGAATCCCGCGAGCTTCGACGGTGAGATGAATGAGGCCCTACGTCTGCGCCATTTGGGCGAAGACATCGTAACCCTTGGTCGACAACCGCTTCGCAGCCTCGGGTATGTAGCCGTCTGGCAGGTCGAGCCCTACACCGTCGACAAGGCGGTTGTAGAAATTGAAAAGCGCCGTCACCAGCACTGTTGAATAGAGCGCGTCGTCACCCCGGCCGACGTCGTAGACCGAAGCGCCATCGGCTTCAGTCATGCGCGCAGGGCTCAGTGTGAGCGACTGGGTGGAGGGACGAGACGATCGCGGAACTGGATCGTTCAGCCTGAAGGGAAGCGCGCATCGTCTGTCGGCCCGACAGGCTCTCGCCGGGCGAGGCCGCTTGGTCGATCCTGACTTCGAACGGCGCCATGTAGGGCCAGAACGACACCGCGAGCGTGCCGAACGCCAGAGCGCAGACTAGCCAAATTCTGATGGGGTCATCCCCTCACACAGAATGACAGGCGATCCTGACCGAACCCTTGGCCTTAACCTCAAAATGAGCTCCTTCCTCGATCGCCAGTGTGTCGCCTTCGGTTCCGGTCGCGCGCATCCCCACGGGCAGTCGAAGGCTCCAGATTCTATCAGGTACGTTGGCGATCGCGTCGATCACCGCGCCGTCTCGGCGGATGGACAGTCGAAGCGTTTCGCTTGCTGAAGTGGCGATGATCGATGCGCTCGCCTCCGCGCGTTCATCGAGCGCATAAGCGGCGAAGACCACGCCGTCGGCGAAGTCGTAGTCCGGCCGATCGTCGCGGCCGCCCCAGGCGATCAGCGAGTTCGGGCGAGCGTAGAGAGGAAGACTCTGGAAGCCGTGTTTTTCCTTGCGCCAACGCCCGCCTTCGACGACCTCGCCGGTCAACAGGTGCGTCCACCGCCCTTCCGGCAGGTAGAACGACGCCTGCCCGTCCTCGCTGAACACTGGCGCCACGAGGAGTGATGGACCGAGCATATATTGGCGGTCGAGCGTCTCGCAGGCAGGATCGTCGGGAAACTCGAGGACCATCGCCCGCATCATTGGCGCGCCGCTTCGCGTCGCTTCGGCTGCCGCCGCGAACAGGTAAGGCATCAGCCGGCACTTCAGCTTCGTAAAGGTGCGCAGGACGTCAACCGCCTCGTCGTCGTAGATCCATGGCACACGGTAAGACGTGAAGCCGTGCAGCCGGCTGTGGCTGGAGAGCAGGCCGAACGCGCACCAGCGCTTGTAGACGTCGGCCGGCGCCTTGTTCTGGAAGCCGCCGATGTCGTGGCTCCAGAAGCCGAAGCCCGAGAGGCCAAGCGACAGTCCGCCGCGCAGGCTCTCGGCCATCAATTCGTAAGTCGCGACATTGTCGCCGCCCCAATGGACGGGAAAGCGTTGGGAGCCGACGGTAGCCGAACGAGCGAAAACGACCGCGTCGCCATTCCCCTTGAGCCGCTTCAGCGTTTCAAAGACGAGACGGTTGTAGAGGAACGTGTAATAGTTGTGCATCTTCACAGGATCGGACCCGTCGAAATAGACGACGTCGGTCGGGATTCGTTCGCCGAAATCGGTCTTGAAACAGTCGACGCCCGTGGCGACAAGGCGTTCAAGGTGGCCCGAGTACCACGCGCATGCCTCCGGGTTAGTGAAATCGACGAAGCTCATGCCCGACTGCCAATTGTCCCATTGCCAGACGCGGCCGTCGGGGCGCCGCAAGAGATAGTTCTTCGCCATGCCCTCGTCGAAAAGCCTCGAACGTTGGGCGACGTACGGATTGATCCAGACGCAGATGCGCAGGCCCTTGGCCTTGAGCCGGGCGAGCATGCCCTTGGGATCGGGGAACGCCGCTGGGTCCCATTCGAAGTCGCACCAGTGTTGGGGGCGCATCCAGAAACAATCGAAGTGGAAAACATGCAGCGGCAGATCGCGCTCGCGCATGCCGTCGACGAAGCCGCTAACGGTCTTCTCGTCGTAGTCAGTGGTGAACGACGTCGTCAGCCAAAGGCCGAAGGACCACGGCGGCGGCAAGGCGGGCCTGCCGGTCAGCCGAGTGTAGCGGTCGAGAACGTCCTTGGGCGTCGGGCCGTCGATGATCAAATACTCGAGGGACTCACCTTCAACCGAGAAGCCGACCTTCGACACGAATTCCGAGCCGACCTCGAAGGATGCTTTCTCCGGCTGGTTGACCAGCACGCCCCAGCCGCGGTTGGTGAGAAAGAAGGGAATGTTCTTGTAGGCCTGTTCGGTGCTCGTGCCGCCGTCGCGATTCCAGATTTCGACGCTCTGACCGTTCTTGGTGAAGGCGGTGAAACGCTCGCCGAGCCCATAGACGAGGTCGCCGACGCCGAGATCGAGCCGTTCGAAGACATAAGTCCGGCCGCTCCTCTGCTCGGTCGCGTAGCCGCTGCTCCCGAGCGCGCTGCCGGTGATCCGCTTGCCCCCTCGCAGCACGTCGAGGCGCCAGTCGTCGCGCTTCTCGACCCGCACGGCGAGGTCGCCGCTCGTCAAGCTGACGAAATCCCTTTCATTGACGATCTCAGCCTTGGTCGACGGATCGGAAGCGATCTCGAACGCCGGCCCACGCTTCGAGCGACCGCGGAAATGCTCGAACTTCACACCGATCACGTTCGGCGCCTGGGAGAACAGGCTGACGGTGAAATAGGCGGTGTTCACGTCCTCGAATCGGGCGCGATAGGGGCATGACGACGCTTCGATGATTACCTCGGTCTCGCTGACGGCGAGATCGAAGATATGATGCGGCGAGGCGATCGCCATGCCTTCGGCGGTCTGCCAAACTCCGTCGCTGAACTTCATGGTTTTATCTCCCGGCGCCCTACCGGTATCGGATCTGGTTCCACCTGTGTCCGATCAGGGACAAGATGATGATGAGCCCGTTGAAGAACTGGACGTAGAATCCGCTGAGGCCCGCGCCGACGATCCCGGTCTGGATGAACGAGACGATCAGCGCGCCGATCGCTCCGCCGCCGACGGTGCCGACTCCGCCCCAGGTGGGCGTGCCGCCGACGAAGACGGAAGCGAGCGCCGGCAGCAGGTAGCCGTCACCCGAGGTCGGCCACCACGTGAAGTTGATCATCGTCGAGAAGAAGCCCGCGAGCGCCGCCCCAAGCCCGACAAACGCGAAAGCCTTGACCCGCACCCAATTGACGTCGATCCCCATTTGCCGGGCGCTGTCGGAATTGTCGCCGACGATCTTCACATGCGCGCCGAACTGGTTGCGATTGAAGAGCAGCGACGAGAACACGACAAAGGCGAGCGCCCACAGCATCTGCGTCGGAACGCCGAACACGACGCCCGAGAAGACCGACTTGGCCGAGCTTTGCTCGAGCGAAACCAGCGCGATCGACTTGCCTTCGGTGGCGATCTGGATCACGCCGCGCAGCATGAAGTTCATGCCGAGCGTCGCGATCAGCGACGAGAGCCGGAAATAGACGACAAGGCTGCCGACGAAAAAGCCGAGCAACGCGCCGGTCGCCATCGCCGCGACGATGCCGAGATAGGGGCTGAATCCCGCCTGCACGACAAGCGCGAACATCCAGGCGGAAAATCCCATGGTCGAGGGAAACGAGAGGTCGATCTCTCCGGCCGTGACGACGAACACCAGCGGAACGACGAGAAACACAGCGACCGGCAGCGTCGTGAGCACGGAGCGATAGATATTCCATTCGAGGAACACCTCGGGGCTCGCGGCGATGAAGATCGCCATCATCACGACGAGCACGGCGAAGGTGCCGAGCGCGGCGCGGTTGGCGTCGATGAAGCGACTGACGGGATGGTCGAGGGGATGACGAGCGCGGACCGCGTCCGTCGCTTCGACGCCGGGGTTTTTCGGTCGCGCGGCGCCGGTCATGTCGCGACCCCCGCCCCGAGCGTCCTATTCGCAGCCTTGTTCGGACTCGCCACGGCCTCCATGAACCCGATCAGGGCCTCGGCGGACGGCACGTCGGCGCGTTTCGCCTCGAGCTCGACCTTGCCGCGGTCGAGCACGACGAAGCGGTCTGCAATGTCGTACACGTGGTGGATGTTGTGGCCGATGAACAAGATCGAACGCCCGCTCGCCCGGACCTGGCGCACGAAATGAAACACCTTGTTGGTTTCGGTGATCGACAGCGCCGTCGTCGGCTCGTCGAGGATGATCAGATCCGCCTGTCGGTAGATCGCGCGGGCGATGGCGACCCCCTGGCGCTCGCCGCCTGAAAGCTGGCCGACGATTGAACGCGGCGTGAACACTTTGGAGGTGAAACCGATCTCGCGCATGAGGCGTTCAGCCTCGCGCGCCTCCTTGGCGGTGTTGAGCCAGCCCAGCGGGCCTTTGAGCTCGCAGCCCATGAAAATGTTGCGAACGATCGATTGTTGCACCGCAAGCGCGCGGTCCTGGAACACGGTCTCGATCCCCGCCTCGCGCGAGCGCGCGGCATTCCAGCCGCCGACCGGCTCGCCGCGGACCAGGATCTCGCCCGAGGTTGGCTTGACGACCCCGGCGAGGATCTTGATCAGTGTCGATTTTCCTGCGCCGTTGTCGCCAATCAGCCCGACGACCTCGCCCTTGTCCACGCTGAGGTTGACGCCGCCGAGCGCATAGACGCGTCCGAAGGACTTGGTGATGTCGCGTAGCTCGATGAGCCGTTCCGCCATCGGTTCGCTCCGGGGCCCGCCGGGCCGCCGCGGGCCGGCGGACTTTTTCAGGCGCCTATCGCAGGCCTTCGGTCGCGAGCTTGGCGACCGTCTGGTAGTTGGCGGGGGTCACGAAGCCGGCCCCGGTGTCGACGTCGATCGGCGCGAGCCCATAGACGACCTGCTCGCAGAGGCTCAGGATCGGCAAGTACCCCTGCTGGAACGGCTGCTGGTCGGCGGTGAGCTGCACCCACCCTCCCTTGAAGCCTTCGACGATCTGCGGGCTCGTATCGAAGCCGAAGTTGAAGATCTCGCCCGGCTTTTTGCCGGCCGCCTGCATGTAGGCCGGCACGTTGCCGAGCTGTTGGCCGCCCGGATAGCCGATCGCCTTGATGTCCGGGTTCTTGGCGAGCGCAGCTGTGATGACCGGGATCGCGAGGTTCGGGTCAGCGGCCCATTCGGTCTGCGAGTTGATCTTGATGACCTTGACGCCCGCCTCCTCCATCGCTTTGGCGGTGCCGAGCTCCCTTGCGCCGCGGTTCTCCTCGTCAAACGGCCCGAGCACAAGCGCGACGTCTCCGGGCTTGAGGCCGGCGCGCTTGACCGCCTCGACGCCGAGCGCATGGCCTTGCTGGGCCTGTTGCGCCCCGACATAGCCCCCGCCAAACTTCGCCACGACCTGCGGAACCGGCACATTCTGGTACATCATCTTGATGCCGGATTTCGACGCGTCCTCCGCGAGCGGCATGATCGCGGCGTCGCCCGGATGGCCCATCATCGCGATGCCATCCGGCTTGGCGGCGACCGCCTCGCGCAGCTGCTGGACCATCTTCTCGGGGTCCCAGCCGGAAAAGATGTAGTCGACCCTTGGCCCGAGGTCATGCTCGGCCTGCTTGGCGCCGTTGTACACGATCGTGCCGAAAGCGTCGCCCTCGGCGCCGCCGACAAAGAAGCGCAGGTGCACGCCCTTGCACCACTTGTCGCGCGGATCGGCGCTCGCCGCCGTCGTCGAGGCGGCGAGCGTCGCAGCGCTCGCCGCGGCCAGCAACACGGCGGCGAGCGCGAAAGCCGCCGTGCTTTTCCGTCCGATTGTCATTGCGTCGATCATAACATCATCCTGCCGTTCGCCCCGCGAGGGGCTTCTCCACGTTATTCCCGGCTTCGACGCCGGCGTGCTCCTGTCCGGCTACGCTACCTCAGGCCACGTCAGGCACGTAGTGCGCCCCGCCGCGGCACTCCTTCAAGTACGCGAGCGCCCGGGCCTGGCCGGTCATTTCGAGGGCGTCTCGATAGACCGGGTCATGCCAGCCCTCGATGTCGATCGATCCCTTGAAGCCGGCGAGGCGCAATTCGCTGATGATCCGAGTCCAGTCGCTGTCGCCGAAGCCTGGCGTTCGCATCTGGACGAATGGAAGTTTGCCGAAGATTCCGTGCTCGCGGATCACGTCCCAGCGGACAGTCGCATCCTTGCCGTGGACGTGGAAGATCCTCGGCACCCATTTGCGGATCTGGGGGATTGGGTCGATCAGGTAGACGAGTTGGTGGCAGGGCTCCCATTCGAGGCCGAGATTCTCGTTGGGCAGCTCGTTGAACATCAGCTCCCAGGCGTCGGGGTTGTGGGCGATGTTCCAGTCACCGGCCGCCCAGTTTCCGTCCATCGCGCAATTCTCGAAAGCGATGCGGATGCCCTTGTCGGCGGCGCGGGCGGCAAGCTCGCGCCACACCTTCTTGAAACGTGGCAGGCTCTCGGGGAGCTTTGCGCCGCGAACGCGGCCGGTGAAGCCGGCGATGAGGTCCGTTCCGAAAAGCTGGGCATTGTCGATCAGGGTCTTCCAACCCTCGAGCGTCTGCCGGTCGAGATCCTGATCCTCGAGGGGGTTGCCAAACATGCCGAGCGCGCTGATCTTCACGTCGGTATCGCCGATCGCGTCCCTGAGCTCGCCCGCGAGGCAGGGAATGTCCTTGCCACCGAGGGTCTGCCAGAAGAACGGCTGGATGCTCTCGAAGCCGAGGGGAATCATCGCGCGCATGTAGGCGGCGGGATTGGGCCCATTGGCTTTGACCATCGTGCCAATGCGGATGTCGAGAAGGGGATCGGTCAAAATCGGCATCCTTACGCTTCGATATCGACGGGAAGGCCAGTCTCGGCGCTCCGGATAGCGCCGAACACCATCACGAGGCTCCTCAGATTGTCGGCGCCGCTAGTCTCCGGCGGCGGGCCGCCGCGGACCGCAGCAACGAAGTCCTGCATAACGCCTAGGTGACCCCCGACGCGATCGGCCGGGTTGAGTGGAGGGACCTCGACCTTCCTTGTGCGGTTGAACAGGCCGTCGCGTTCATCGCCGTCGACCGCCTCGGCGTGCAGGACGTCGAAGCCGTCCCACACGAGCGAGCCGCGCTCGCCGACGATGCGCCAGGAGGCTTCCCAGCTCGTCCGCTCCCCGTCCGCGCACCAGCTGCCGCGGTAGACGAAGACCACCCCGCCCGTCATGTCGAACATGGCCGCGGCCGAGGAACCTTGTCGGAACCACGAGTTCGGCGGATCCCATTCGCGGCAATAAACCCGCTCCGCCTCGAGGCCCGTCATCGCGCGGGCCGCGTCGAAAGCGTGGATGGCCATGTCGAGCAGAAGCACGTGCGCCATCTCTTCGCGGAAGCCGCCGAAATGCGGGGCGAGGAAGAAGTCGCAGTGGATGCCGGTGGGTTTGCCGACGGCACCCGTATCGAGAAAGCGGCGGATGCGGCGGACGCTGGGGTGGTAGCGCCGGTTCTGCGTGACCGCGTGGACGCGCCCGGCTTCGCGTGCGGCGGCGACGACCGCGCGCCCCTCGTCGAGGCTCGTGGCGAGCGGCTTCTCGCTGAGCAGGTGACAGCCGGATGCGAACGCCGATCGGGCGATTGACGTACGTGCCGCCGGCACGACGGCGTCGAACACCGCGTCGGGCCGCCTCTTGTCTAGCATCGCGTCGAGCGAGGCGGAGGTGTCCGCCCCGTCGAGGCGGAATTCGGCGGCGCGCGAGCGCGCGCGATCGAGGTCAAGGTCGACGAGGCCGACGATCTTAAGGCCGTCGATCTGGCGCGCCGCGTCGAGCCACGCCCGGCTCATGGCGCCGCAGCCGACAAGCACAGCTTCGATCACTCGGCTCCTCCCTGGCGGCCACCTCCAACGTTGACGGGGCGGACCTTGTCCGTCAAGACGCCGACCGCCGGACGGCGTGACCGTGCATAGAAAGGGAGGCCTGACATGAAGCTCGCCGGCGAAGTTGTGGTCGTCACCGGTGCCGGGCGCGGGATTGGCCGGGCGATCGCGCTCGTGCAGGCATCCGAAGGCGCGAAGATCGCGCTGATCGCGCGGACGGCCGCCGAGATCGACGCGGTCACCGAAGAGATCGCGGCGCAGGGCGGGATCGCGCGCGCCTATCCGCTCGACATCGTCGACCTCGACGCAGTTGAGAGGACATTCGCCGCCGTCGAGCGCGATCTCGGCCTGGTCACTCTGCTTATCAACAACGCGGGCCTCTTCACCGCATTCGGCCCCATCTGGACGGTCGACCCCGAGACCTGGTGGCGCGATGTCGAAACCAATATCCGCGGGACGTTCAACTGCTGTCGGGCGGCGCTGCCGGGGATGGTGGCGAGGAAGCGCGGGCGCATCATCAACATGATCGGCGGCGGCGCCGCGACGTCGTTCCCAAACGGCTCCGGCTACGCCACCAGCAAGGCCGGCCTTCTGCGCTTCACCGAATGCGTCTCGGATACGCTTGAGGGCACGGGCGTGCTCATCTTCGCGATGGACCCGGGCCTCGTGCGGACCGCTATGACCGAGCTGCAGCTTCAGAGCGAGGCAGGTCGGAAATATCTGACCGACATCCCGCGACTGTTTGAAAGTGGCGTCGACGTGCCGCCCACACTCGCGGCGCGCTTAAGCGTCGAGATCGGCGCCGGCCGGTTCGACCGGCTCGCCGGCCGCATGCTGATGGCGGCTCGCGGCGATCTCGACCTCGACGAGGCGACGATCGACCAAATCGTAGGCGCGGATCTCAGGAGCCTGCGGGTCAACGGAATGCCGCAGGAGCGACCGTCCGCGCGGTAGCCGGCTTTGGTGCGGATCAGAAGAATCGGGCCGCCCCGCGCCAGGAGGCCACCGTCGCCATGGCGCGTCTCGCCGTCGACCTCGGGGAGATTCGAGGAGCGCTGGAGCGGGATGGCTTTTGAGCGAATCGCAGCCTGGGCCACTCGGCCGACTACAGCTGCGCGCTCCGCCACGCACGAGCGTGAAGAAGTCCTTTTCGACCTGTTCTCGGAATGGTTCTGTTCTGATTCGGTTTCGATTCGACGTGCTGAGAATTTCGATTACCTCACACGCTCACACGCGCGAGTGTTTGGAACCAGTACGACAGGACTCGCCGTCGGCCTCTTGGAGGCTGCAAAAAAGCCGATCCGAGGACCCCATCGGCCCGCGGAAAATTCGGCCGGCTTCGCCCCTTGACGGGGTCGACTGATCGGCAAGACGGGTGGCCCTAGCTCCTTATCCAATTCCGCGGTGGACCGCCGCGCTAGCCATTTTTCATCCCGCTCTAAGCCAAAGTATATTGCACCCTTACCTCAAAGTATATTGCACCCTTACCAATTGAGGCTCGGACTGTCCTCTCCGCCAATATTCGTCGAGTTCGCATGATGTTAGCTTGATGTCGTCTTCACGGTTGGCCGATGAACCAGCACAGGCCAGCCAGAAATCGGCATCGGAGGCAACGATGCGAAAACTGTTGGCGCTTCTTATTGCAATAACCATCGCATGCGGCGCAGGTGCATGCGTCACCATCGCACTCGCGCCAACGCATGCGGACCGCTCTTACGGCTATCTCGACGAGGAACTTTGATGCCTCGTTCGAGGCGAGAATTCTTGACGCGCGCGCGGCTCCTCGCCGCCCAAGCGTCGCCTTCGGCTCCCGCGATCGCGGATCCTTCGCCCGAAGTCCGCTGGACCATGACGTCCACATTCCGGCCGTCGCTCGACCGTTTGTGCCTCAATCGGCGCGGCTTCGTCGTCGCCGCTGCGGGAATTGTGTTCGGCGTGATGTCGCAGGCTTCGTTAGTTGAAGGATCGCGGGATCGCTTGCGGTCTGAGTTTTGCGCGAACCAAGCTGCCGTCGCCGGGGCGCACCGAATTTCGACCCGGAAGTCTGGCGAACCGGGAGAGGGTTGCGCCGGCGCCGATACCCGCGCCCAACGCCCGCGCGCCGTTGCTCCGAAGCCCCGAGTGGAGATCGCTCGGAACCTGGTCACAGGACAGGATTGATGATGCCCAGTTCGAGGCGAGAATTCGTGACGCGCGCCGGGCTCATCGCAGCGGGCGCATCGTTTTCTGTTCCGGCGCTCGCGAATTTCTCGCCCGAGATCCGTTGGACCATGGCGTCCGCATTCCAGCCGTCCCTCGATGTCATCTACGGCGGCGCCAAGACTTGCGCGGCCGCCGTGTCGGAGATGACCGACGGGAATTTCGCAATTACGGTGCAGCCTTCCGGCGCGATCGGTCCTGCAATCGACGCCTTGGACGCCGTCGCCGACGGGAAAGCGGACTGCGCGCATACGGCGCTTTCCTACTCCTGGACCAGAGAGCCGGCCTACTTTTTCGGTTCCGGCGCGCCCTTCGGGATGAACGCCCGGCAGCATGCGGCGTGGCTGCGGCGCGGCGGCGGAAGCGAATTGATCGACGAACTCCTGGCCGAACGCGGCCTCATGGCGATGCCGATGGGAAGCACCGGCGGCCAGATGGCCGGCTGGTTCCGCAGGGAGGTGCGCAACACCGCGGACTTCGCCGGCATGAAGGTCCGGATCGGCGGCTTTGCGGGCAAGGTCCTGGAAACGCGCGGCGCGACCGTGATCAGTCTGCCGAAGGACAAGATTCTCGAGGCGCTGTCGAACGGAGCGCTCGACGCCTTCGAGTGGATCGCTCCTTATGACGATGAAAAGTTCGTTCGTGCGACGGAAGGCGGGCGTGCGCCGATCTCAAGCGTAGCCCCGTACTATTATTTTCCTGCGTGGTGGAAGGGGGAAACACAGCTGCATCTCGTCGTGTCGAAAGAGAAGTTCGCCGCCCTGCCGAATGCCTATCAGGCCGCGCTTCGATCGGCGGCGGCGCTCGCCGACGACAGCGTCCGGGCGCAATACGACGCCGCGAACCCCGCGGCGCTGAAGCGGCTCGTTGTGGGAGGGGCCCAACTCCAACTCTTCTCGCAGGAAGTGCTCGAAGTCTGTTTCGAGACGACCAACGATCTTTACGCGCAGCTGAGCCTGCAGAACGCGAGGTTCAAGACTATGGCCGACTCCTATTTTGCCTTCCGCTCGGACGAATATCTCTGGTGGCAAGTGGCCGAATATTCGTTCGATAATTTCATGATCCGCGAGCGCCGCGCCCGGCGCTGACCTTCCCCTCAGGTGAAACACGGCTTTGGATTAAGCGGAGAAAGCACATGCTAAGGGTTGCAGGCAAAGGCTCGAAGATGACGCCAGCAAGCTTGGCTGTTCTGGGATTCGCTACTGCCGCTGCCGCCGCCGATGCGCACGACTGGTATTATATTAATGGGCAGCCCGCTTCGTCCGAAGACGCGCTAGTCATGGCCGCCAGGGGCTTGCCTTTCGCGGACTACTGGGTGCGGAACGACGGCGATTGGGGTCTTGCGGGCGACACGGCCGTTCAGGGAAACGTTTACGGCCGCCGACCAGGTCTTGCTGAGCGCGGGCTACTCTATTCGCGGGTCGAATGGCTGCACGATTAAGAATGCGACACTAGGACAATCACCGGGGCGCTTCACAGGCCTCACAGACCTGCGCAAACGTTCATTTCTTTGACCCCGAGCTTCACAGTTATGGATTCGCCTCGTCTAAACCGCGCGACAGCGGCGCTGGCGCGCACATTATTTCGGTGAACCGAGCTGGAGAAGGTAAGGCCAGGCGCTAGCTCAATCCGTGCCCTGAAAATAGGATTGGGCGCAATAGGTCGTCTCGCAATCACAATATTGGCCTACATAACAAAGCGTTACGTCTTTGGTGCGAACATAGGCGGGTTGGCCTGAACAATAGGTTGAGTGGAAGCTTGCATAGGCATTTCCCGTCGCAAGAATGGCTCCATCGTTCTTAGCGATATAGTCCTGGGCCTGCGCACAGGTCATGGTGAGCGAATTGGGGTAGCCGGCAGCTGTTGCAGCGCCGGCATTCGCGAACACGCTAAATAGCAAAAGCGCGGCAGGGACGAGTCTTGAGTTCTTCACAACGAGCATCCATTCTTGAGGTAGGCCAAAGCCGTCGTTCCGATTATTATCAGGCGATAGCGAGCGGAACGGCGACGGAGTCTTCGATTTTCTCGAGCCAGTTTGCCGCGTCGCGGAGCGATGCGACCACGCGTCCGGCCGCGGTGAACAAGTGCGACACATGCAACGCGTCGGCATCGACGGTCACGGCCTCGCCGATCAGACGGCTCTGGTAATAGAGCCGATAAAGTCCGGGCGCAGACGAAACGCATGCGACATGAGAATTGAGAGGGTTCATCACGAGTCTCCGTGGCAGGCCGAAGTGCTGGTGAGACTCAATTTGATGATTTGTAACGCGGCGATCTATTGTGCGTGAACTGGACCCCATTCGTGGGACCACGAGGGGTTGAATTTAAGGTGTGATCTCGCCTGCCCTTGTCCTTCAAGAATCAAGCCGCTTCTTGCTGCTTCTGCTGTGGGTATGTGGGCAACGCGTTTGCGTTGTCCAAGCGAAGCGACATATCCACAGCCCTCGCCGCCTCGATTTTGTCCATGCCGGCGCGCCACACCGCCATCGGCATCTGGTTGTTCATCGCCTGGTGAGGGCGCCGAAAATTGTAGAGGTTCATCCAGGAACTGATGCCGGACCGCGCCTCGCAGCCATCGGCGTAGGCTTTCAGATGCACTTCTTCATACTTGATCGAGCGCCACAGCCGTTCGATGAAAATGTTGTCCATGAAGCGGCCGCGTCCGTCCATCGAAATCACGACGCCGGCCGTCACAAGCTTGCTGGTGAAAGCCTCGGCGGTGAAAGTGGAGCCCTGATCGGTATTGAAAATCCGCGGCTTTCCGAACCGAATCAGCGCCTCCTCCAGCGCCGCCGCGCAGAAGCTCGCATCGTTGGTGTTCGACAGCCGCCATGCCAGAACCGCCCGGCGGCCCAGTCGATGATCGCCACCAGATAGAGGAAGCCGCACGCCATCGGGATGTAGGTCACGTCGGCCGCCCACACGTGGTTCGGCTCGACAATCTTCAGGCCGCGCAGCAGGTAGGGGTATATCTTGTGCCCGGGCGCGGCTTTGCTCGTGCCGGGGCGCGGAACCAGCGCCTCGATCCCCATCACCCGCATCAGCCGCCGCACTCGCTTGCGGTTGACCCCGCGGCCTTCCTTGTTGAGTTCGAAGGTTATTCGCCGCGAGCCGTAGAACGGAAGTTCGAGATGCAGTTCGTCGATGCGGCGCGTCACCGCCAGATCGTCCGCCTCGGCGACGGGCTTGGGGCGGTAGACCCCCGAGCGCGCCACGCCCACAAGCGCGCATTGGCGGCGCACCGACAGGTCCTTGCCAGGCCGTTCGACCATCGCTCTTCGATCGGGCGCGCTCATCGCCCTGGCCTCCTGGCCAAGAAATCCCGTTCGACCGTCAGTTGCCCGATCTTGGCGTAAAGCTTGGCCGTCTCGCGCTCGCGCTCCTCCTCGCCATCCCCCGAACCGCTCGCCCCTCGCGCGAACAGGCTCGCCGCATTGTCGAGAACCTGCTTCTTCCAGGCATAAATCTGGTTCGGATGCACCCCGTGCCGCTTCGCCAGTTCCAGAACCGTCGCATCCTCGCGCAGCGCCTCAACCGCAATCTTCGCCTTGAACGCCGCATCAAACTTCTTGCGTGACTTCGTCATTCCTCGCTCCATCGGTTGCGACAGAGCAGGACATTTCACACCTGAGCCAATGGTCCTAAATCCGGGGTCCAGCTCAGCGCTGGTCGTTCAGGATACTGCTGTTGTCGGGGTGCGCTGAGCCTTCGCTTACGAGCCGCGGCAAAACGCCGTCGCATCTTAGCCTAGCCCGTCACGGAAGCGGTTCGGTTGTTGGTGTTGCCAATTTTGCATCCGCCGCCGTCGTTAGACCTCAGCCGCAACCACCGCCGCGGCGGATCGAGCGATCGACGTCGCGGTCTGGTCGGCTCCTGCGAGCGGCAAGCTGATCGAGCCCAAAGGGAGTGCGACGACGCGAATTCCGCCTATTCGGCCCCTTTGCGCATCTAGGGATAGACGCATACCGGCTTGGGTTTCCGCCGGCTCAGCGGGAGGACCGGTTCCAGGCATTGAAGCCGGCCTGCGCCGCGGCGGTAACGCAGACAAGAACCGCGCCAATCGTGGAGGAGTGCACGACCTTGTCGTCCGGGGAAAACCAAAGAGCGATGAGGAACTCGCGGAATTGATGAACCAGATCGCGTACCCCTTCGTCAATCGGCGCTCGATCTAGCTGGGTTTGCTTCCGCGCTCTTCATTCCTCGGCACAATCTCCGTCGTCTTTCGCAACGACGCCTGGCGTGCCAAGCCCACGTACATGCGGGCGGATCATTCTCGTACCCATCGGTCACATGCGTTTCGCGATCTCGAAGAACAACCAGCTTCCGAGCGCAATGCCGACAGGCCAGTAGATCAGGGGATAGACGGACTCGAGCATCAGACGAGCCTCCATGCTTGGGTGGCGACGGCGCAACTCAGAACCCACACATGCGCGCGTCGAACCCCAACCTCGGGAAAAATCGTTCGGGTCAGAGCGGCGTGCCCAGCCCGACGGTTACTCGTTGACCGACCTTAACGAGCATCGCCTGAATGAAATCGGGGGCGAGAAACCGCGCACACGCCTGGCCGTCGGTGACCAGCGCAAGCATCACAGCGCCGCCCGAGCTCGCCATGACCGCATGATCGCCGGGAGGAAGCGTGCGCGAAACCGGGGGAAGTGCGACATAAAGCGCCCGCACGAACTCAAATTGCTCGGCCGTGAGATCCGTCACCTTGGACACCGACTGGATGGCGGCCACGGGAACGCACTCAGGCGCGCTCGGATCCAGCCATTTGTCGAAGACGCTCGCGTCATCGTCCGCAGCGAAAACCGGAGTGGATGAAACAAGGCAACCCGTCGCAATCGCGGCGACCATCAACCGTTTCATGATGTCCTCGCTTTGTCAGAGGGGGTTATGCATCCGCGTAAGCCGGATCAGCACGCAGTGAGATGCGGTCTAGCCGATGCCATCTGGGCGCCGCCGCTCAGGTTATTGACTTGCGCAAACTCAGTCGTAGCCGTCATACGCTCGCTCGCAGCATGCGCGGCCCTTTGGACCTTCTTGAAGGCGCTCATTTCGATCTGCCGGACCCGCTCGCGGGAGATACGGAACGTCATAGCGAGGTGCTCGAGCGTGATTGGCGGATCGGCCAGCCGGCGCGCCTCGAAGATGTGGCGTTCGCGGTCGTCGAGGACCGTGAGCGCCAGGCCGAGCGCCGTCCTGCGCGTCTCGTACTCCTCGCTTTCAGCGAGATGCGATTCCTGATCGGAACCTTTTTCCACCAGCCGGTCTTGCCACTCGACTGGATCGTCGTCTTCGTTCAGTGGCGCATTGAGAGAGACGTCACCGCTCAGGCGCCGATTCATTTCGACGACGTCCTGCTCGGTGACGCCAAGGTCATTGGCAATGAGGGTCACCTGATCGGGACGCAAATCGCCATCCTGGAGCGCCGATAGTCGGCGCTTCGCCCTGGGTAAGTTGAAAAACAACTTCTTCTGATTGGCGGTCGTACCCATCTTCACGAGCGACCACGAGCGCACGACGTAGTTTTTCATCGCCGCTTTGATCCACCAGATGGCATAGGTCGAGAATCGAATACCTTTGTCTGGATCGAAGCGCTGGATGGCCTGCAAAAGCCCAATATTGCCTTCTGAAATCAAATCGGAGGTCGGCAGGCCGTACCTCCGGTGGGCCATCGCGATCTTCGCCACGAGGCGCAAATGGCTGGTCAAGAGCTTGTGCGCGGCGTTTCGATCGCCGCGGTCGCGCCAGCGCACGGCCAGCACGTATTCCTCCTCGGCTTTCAACATCGGAAAACAACGAATTTCCTGAAAATAGCTCACTGCTGGGCTGGAAGGCGCGTTCGCGTCTCGCATCGGTCAGCTCCCTTTTCCGCAAGCCCGTAGAGTCATCGCTGAGTCCGGCGCTAGGGGGGTTGGCAATCTGCATGACTCCCGCAGTGCTCGGCCTGTGTCGCATGGCGCCAACATCGCGGTTTGGGGCGCCGCAAGCTATTGTGCCGGGGTAGTGTGAGATTCGCGTTTAGTTGGCGACGCTAAGCGAATGCTTAGAAGCGATCCAGAGCCTGTACATCGCAGCTTCTGCATCCCTCAGGCGGAAGTGAGTAGGTCTGGGGGGACGACCAGCTTGGGCTGTGGCAGAGGCGACAGATGGTTTTTGCACAGATCGAGGAGCCTCCTCGTGCAAGCTTAAGGAGGATTCCATAGGCCAGTTCAGGAGCGTTGCGGCTCTTCTGGCGTCAGCTTGAGCATGTCCGCCATTCGGCTCAGCTCGGGAAGCGAACGGGCCTTCATCTTTCGCATCAAGTTGGTGCGATGCACCTTCACCGTGGACTCGGCGATGCCGAGATCGTGGGCAATCTGTTTGTTTAGGCGACCGCCGGTGACAAGGATCATGATCTCGCGCTCGCGGGAGCTGAGCATGTCGAAACGCTCTCTGAGGGCGCCCAAGGCCCTATCACTCTCCCGGCGGGCACGATCACGAGCAAGGCCGGCCTCGACGGCCTCGATGAGATCCTGATCACGGAATGGTTTGGTGAGGAACTCTATGGCGCCGCCCTTCATCGCGCGCACGGTCATCGGGATGTCGCCATGCGCTGTAATGAAGATGATTGGCAGTTGCCTGTTCGCCGCGGCAAGGTCGCGCTGAAGCTCGAGACCGCTTCGCCCCGGCATTCTCACGTCGAGCACTAGGCAAGTCGGGCCGTCCGGCGGGTCGGCTTTGAGAAAATCGGAAACAGACGAAAATTGCTGGGTATGCAGGCCGACTGTCCGCAACAGCCGCCCAACCGAGTCACGAAATTCAGGATCATCATCGACGATCAAGACACTGGGATTGGCGTCACGCATCCCCGGATCCTGCGTTAAAGGGAGCGTCTTCTTCCCGCTACAATGGACTTGAGTTTATTCACAATCGGTCAACATGAACAGCCCCTAAGCGGACAGCCGAGGGCATAAGCCATCGCTTAGGGGCGCAACCATTGCCTTGTCGGGAACCCTCGCCGATATATGGAGTTGCTGGCAGGGCGGGGCATTGGGCGGCGCCCGTAGTTGGCAGGAAAGCTGCCGGAAGCCGCGATGCCGAAACCCAGATTAATCTCGATCGTCGAGGATGACCAGCCCTTTCGCCAATCCATGGTAAAGCTCTTGACGGCTCTTGGCTACACCGTTGAAGCGTTCCCATCGGCAGCCGACTTCCTGGCATCGCCTCTCTTCGCTGCAACCGCGTGCTTGGTCTCCGACGTTCAGATGCCTGGAATGACTGGAGTTGAGCTCCACAGACATCTGATCGATGCGGGCTACGCGATTCCGACGATTCTCGTTACCGCATACCCGGATGAGGTGGTCCGGAGGCGTGCCCTGAAGGATGGGGTCGTTTGTTACCTCCGCAAACCGGTGGATGACGACCATCTCGAACGGTGCCTTCGTTCGGCTCTCGAATCCAGGAAGCCGCATGAAGAGAACTCATGAATCTTCCTGTCCTGCCGGCAGAATGAACTGAAATATTGTGCCCCGAGGTCGATTGGCCTCTGCCCACAACCGTCCCCCATGGGCGGCGATGATAGATCGGCAGATCGAGAGCCCCATTCCGATTCCACTAGTCTTTGTGGTGTAGAAGGGCGCGAAAACCCGCTCGAGATTTTCCGGATCAATTCCTAGTCCGGAATCTCGCACTGCGACTAAGATATCGCCCGTCTGGCCTTGCTCGGTTCTAATCGATAACTCTCGTGCGCCCTCCTCAACCGAGCTCATTGCTTCCACGGAGTTCAGGATCAAATTCAGGACGACCTGTTGCAGTTGAACACGGTCGCCCCGCATAAGGCGGGTGCGGACCGAGATTTTGTTTCTATCCATTGCATCCCGCACCATTACGATCACCTCATCTATCGCCTCGTTGAGGTCGAAAAGCTCGTTTCGTGGAGGCGCTTTCTTGATATGATCACGGACGCGGTCTACGATAGCCTTGCTGCGGTCGGCATCCCTGACAATGGAACCGAGCGCCTCCCGGACTTCGGCCATATTTGGGGGACTCATGTCCAAAAAGCGCATGGCTGCACGAGCGTGGTTGCGCACGGTGGCGATCGGATGAAGAATTTCGTGAGTCAGGGAGGCGGTCAACTCTCCCATTATGCTTAGGCGATTCACACGCGCGAGTTCTGATTCCAGCTCGCGCAGTCTCTCATGCTCCCTTTGCGCGCGCTTGCGCTCCGTCACATCGATATGTGTAGCGACCATCTCCAGTTCGCCAGCCGCGGAGAGCAAAGGATGGCCGATGTATTCAAGATGTTTGACTGTCCCGTCAGGAAGGACGATTCTGAACTCGATCTCGTACTCTCTCTCCTTTGATGCAGCGCCTCAAAAACCTCTTTGCTTACCGTGTTGCGATCGTCTGGATGGATCCGTTGCAGCACGGTGTCGAGGTCGGGGAGACCCTGCTGGGGATCAAGACCCCAAATTCGGTAACTTTCCTCAGACCAGTAGACAGGCCCTATCGCGCTAAAGACAATGGTGCGGGTGTGGCTCAGCCTCTGTGCTTCGGCTAGTTCATCGATTCCGTGAAACCGATCGCGTGCCGAGGATTCATTTTTCTCGACATGGCTCTTAGCCTTTGTGCTTTGATTCGGAAGCGAGGTTTGAGGTCGTGGCGGGACGGCGGAAGGCGGTCGAATTGGCCATGAGCGAGGAGGATCTGGCGGCGTTGCGCGCGATTGCCCGCTCGCGAAGCGAATCTGCGAGCCGGGTCGAGCGAGCGGGGATGCTGCTGGCCTACCGGGACGAGCCATCCTTTTTCAAGGTGGGACGGACCGTGGACGCGCACCATCAGACGGTTCAGCGCTGTGTTGAGCGGGCGCTGGTCTACGGTCCGATGGCGGCGCTTGATGATCGGCCGCGTCCCGGCAAGGAGCCGACGATCACCGCCGAGGCCAAGGCATGGGTTGTCGACCTCGCCTGCCGCAAGGCCAAGGAACTCGGGTATCCGCACGAATTGTGGACGACGCGACTGCTTGCCCGCCATGCGCGTGAGCATGGGCCGGCGGAGGGGCACGCCTGCCTTGCCAAGCTGGCTCAGGGCACGTTGTGCAAAGTCCTCAATGAGCAGGAGATAAAGCCGCATAGGGCTACCTGGAACGCCGCGACCCGGAGTTCAAGCAGAAGATGGCCCAGGTTCTGTGCGTCTATCGCGAAGTGAAGCTCATCAAGGAGACGGCGGCGGCCGCAAAACAAGAACCGAGCGATGCGGTGGCGATTGTCTCCTACGATGAGAAGCCCGGCATTCAGGCAATTGCCACGACAGCCCCGGACCTGCCGCCCGAGCCCGGTAGACATGCAAACTTCGCGCGCGACCACGAGTACAAGCGCCATGGAACGGTCAGCTTGCTGGCCGGCATCGATCTGCTCACCGGCCAGATCCACGCCCTCGTCAAGGACCGCCACCGCAGCCGCGAATTCATTGAATTCCTCAAGCTCATCGATGCCGCCTACCCGGCCCATACCGCGATCAAGCTGATCCTCGACAATCATTCGGCGCACATCTCCAAGGAGACCAAGGCTTGGCTCGCCGAGCAGCCTACTGGTCGTTTCGAATTCACCTTCACGCCCAAGCACGGCTCCTGGCTTAATCTCGTTGAGGGTTTCTTCTCCAACCTCGCCCGCTCGGTCCTGCGCCATATCCGCGTCGCATCCGAGAAGGAACTCAAGGACCGCATCATCGCCGCCATTGATCACTTCAATCGCGACCCCGTCGTCCATACTTGGTCCTATAGGCTCGACCAGGCTGCCTGATATGATTCGAACCTCGAAATCGATGAACTAGATAAGATTCGCTGCGCCGGAGCACCTCGTCGGCGCGCTTGCGCTCGGTGATGTCGCGCACCAGCGACAGACGAAGGCTACGTGCTCCGTGTTGAAACTGCCGGGCGCGAATCTCGACCGACAAAACGGTCCCATTCTTGCAACGGTGAAGGCTTTCGAACGTCACGGTTTCTGCTGCTCTAACTCGCTCCCCGATCCGCGCGATCGATGCCTCGTCCAGGCCGGCATCGAAGTCGCGCGGATGCATTCCGATCATCCGCTCGCGGCTGTAACCCAAGCTCTCACACGCCTGCCGGTTGACATCGAGAATGGCCTGGTCCTGGTCGAACAGGAAGAAACCATCCGTCGCGTGATCGACCAAACTGCGAAAGCGCTCCTCGCTCGCGCGCAGGTCATCCTCTGCCTGCTTGCGCTCTGTGATGTCGCGCGCCAAGCACAAAAACCGACGTCCGCCTTGCTCAAATTGGCCAACGCGAACCTCCACCGGGAAGGAGGTGCCGTCCTTGCGCCGATGTCGACTCTCGAAAGCGACCGCTTCTCCAGCAGCGATGCGTTGTTTCAGGCGCTCGATGGACGACTCGTCGAGACCAACGTCGAAATCGTGTCTATGTTTGCCAATCAATTCTCCCCGGCTGTAGCCCAGACCAGCGCAGGCTCGGCGGTTGACGTCGAGAACGGTCGAATCATCGTCAAGCAGAAAGAAGGCGTCAGTCGCGTGATCCGCGAAGGTGCGGAAGCGCGCCTCGCTCGCTCTCACCTTGGTCGTTAGCGCGGTCACGACCAGCGACGTCGTCAAGAACACCGCGATTCTCTCAATATCGTCTGGAGCGTCAATGCGGAGTTCGAACAATGGCGGCGTGAAAAAATAGTTCAGGCAGGCTGCGGCGACGATCGATAGAACGACTGAGGCGCCATAGCTGCCCAGGAGCGAAAGCAGCGCAACTAGAATCACATATGCAAAGCCCGTCCTCCCAAGGCCAAAGTCAAGCCGAAAGCAGACGAAGGTGATCAATGCCAAGCCGACGATACCCCGACAGGAACTGGGCGGCAACGGCCTGTAATCGGGGTCTCCACTTGTACAATCTCCATGCCAACCTCGACCTCCGCATCGCGTCAGCTCGTTCAGCAAAATATTTTCATGAGTTCATGTGGGCGGCCGGGAGGGTGAACCGAAACACGGCGCCTCGAGGCTCATTAGCGTCCACCCACAACCGACCGCCATGAGCGTCGATGATGGACCGGCAGATCGCCAGCCCCATCCCAAGTCCGCTGGTCTTTGTAGTGTAGAAGGTATCGAAAACCCGCTCGAGATGCTCCCGATCAATGCCCGGTCCCGAATCGCGTACCGCGACCAGAACGCCACCTGTCTGGTTTTGCTCGGTCCTGATCGATAGCTCTCGCGCACCCTCCTCTACCGAGTTCATTGCTTCGACCGCGTTCAGGATTAGGTTCAGGACGACTTGCTGCAGTTGAACACGATCGCCCTCAACCGGAATCGCGTTCGCCATGAAATCGGTGCGGACCGAGACCTTGTTCTTGTCGATTGCACTTCGCACCATGACGATCACTTCGTTGATCGCCTCAGTAAGATGAAGGCGATCCTTCCGCGGAGGCGCTTTCTTGATGTGATCCCGTACGCGGCTGACAATATCCTTGGCTCGGTCGGCATCCCTTACGATACAGCTTAATGCTTCCCTCACTTCGCCGAGGTTTGGTGGGCTCATGTCCAAAAAACGTGTGCCAGCGCGAGCATTGTTGCGCGCGGTGGCGATCGGATGCAGAATTTCGTGAGCCAGCGATGCGGTCAACTCTCCCATCATGCTCAGGCGATTCATGTGCGCGAGATCTGACTCCAGCTGGCGCAGTCTCTCGGCTTGCTCTTGCGCGCGTACGCGTTCCGTCACATCGACGTCCGTGGCGATAATCTCGATAAACTCTCCCTGCGACGAGAGCGAGGGGTGGCCTATGGACTCGAGATGTTTAACCGTCCCGTCGGGAAGGACAATTCTGAACCCGACCGCGTACTGTCTCCTTTGGAGCAACGCCTCCCGGACTTCGCTGCGTACGCTGTCGCGATCGTCTGGATGGATCCGTTGCCAGACAGTTTCGCGGTCGGGGAAACCCTGCAGCGGATCAAGACCCCAGATTCGGTAGCTTTCCTCCGACCAAAAGAGAGTTCCTGTCGCGTTATAGACCGAGGTGCCCGTGTGGCTCAGTCTCTGGGCTTCGGTCAGATAAGCCTCGCTGCGTCGGAGCGCCTCCTCCGAGCGCTGCCGCTCCGTCAGGTCGAGCACGAACGCAACGCCTTCGTCGCCGCCCGCTTCGAAAGTGGCCTCGCCAATGAGCACGAGCACGCGACTGCCGTCCTTGCGGAAATACTCCTTCTCATAAGGCCGCACGGTTCCGGTCCGCCTGAGCTCTGGGAGCCATTGTTTTTCGCGTGGCTCGACCCAATCCACGGGTGTCATTTCTCTCCAAGAGAGGCGGCCGGAGAGGAGATCCCCTCGCTCGTATCCCACGATCCGGAGAAATGCGTCGTTGGCTTCAAGTATTCGTCCGTCGAAATTCCAAACGAAGATTCCGATTATGTCGGCGTCGATCATGCGACGAATTCTGGCTTCGCGTTCGGCCAGCTTTCGATAGAGATCGGTATTTTCCAGCGAGATCGCAGCCTGCGAAGCGAGCAACTTCATCACCGGGGTACGGGCCGGCGCGAAGACCCGCGGGGCCAAGCTGTTCTCCAGATACAGAACGCCGATGAGCTTGGCCCGATTGATGAGCGGCAGGCAGAGAATGGACCGCGCATGACGGTGGCGAATGTGCGGGTCTTCGGCGAAAGGGGACCCGGCCGCGGCGTCGTCGAGTATGACATTGTTCCGGGTGCGCTGAACATAGTTCAGCACCAACTCCGGCAAGGCGACTGCGGACATAGATTGGTCGCCCACGCGCACGATCACTTTGTCGCCGCTCGTCGTCGCCTCCGCCGCGATCCGCAGCTCGGCTCCGCGCACCAGAGCCAGCAACCCGCGGTCGGCGCCCGCCTGCTCGATCGCTGTCCGCATGAGCGTGTAGATCAGTTTTTCGAACTCAATCTCGCTCGAGGCGGCTTGTGATACCTTGATGACCGTCGCGAGGTCGAGCTGTTCGACCGGCGCCTCGATGGCGCTCGTTGGCCCAAGCGGGGGTTCTTCCGTCTGGAGGCGTGGATAACTCTGGTCGAGCTGTCGCACTTTGCCCTGGGCGCCCCAGTGGAGATAGCAGGCGCGGGCGTTTCGCATGTAAATACGAGCAAAATCTTCGAAGCCGCGCGCCGCATAGAAGCGGGCTGCCAATTCGTACGCCAAGGCCTCATTGTGAACAAAGTCGCTCGTGCGGGCCGAGCGGATCGCTTCTTCGTACATGCGTTCAGCGTCGAGTTCACGCCCCTCGATCCGGGCGATCTCCGCGCCGATCAGCGCGCCGCGGTTCGCAAAGTTCTCCGGGCAGTGTTCAGCCCACGCGTGGAGCTGACGGTGGTGGACGGCCAGGGCCTCTTGATATTTGGCCCTCTCGGCGTCAGACGCTGCCTCGCAGAGCGGGATCAGCGCCAGCGCCGCGTAAAGGTGGTAGTCAGCCCGTTCAAAGAGGGCCGGCGACATCCAGAGGAGGCATTCTGCTTTTGCAGCCGCTGCTGCCGCGGCCGCGTAGTCGTCGGCGAGGATGCGCGCCTGCAGCTTGCGTATCCAGTACATCCAGGCGGCTATCCCAGAACTGGGCTCTCCCTCCAGCCGCCGTTCGAACTGCTGCTCGTCGAACCCGTCGTCGTTGAAGCACCCGAAATCGGGCGTCAGACCGCGGAGAGTGCGGATCAACTGGAGCTGTGCGGTGATGAGGTCGCCGACGAGAGCGAAACTAGCGCGGCGCGCGAAGTCGAGTCCGGCCTCGGCCTCGCGCTGCACCTCGGCGAGCGGAGCGCCGCTCGCGAGAAGCTGCGTGAGGAGGTTGTTGCAGCTAATCGCTGCGTAGGTGAGGTCGCCGGCCTGCTGGGCGATTTCGAAGGCGTGCGAGGCGAGCGGGCGTCCCGTCCGAACATGCCGCCCCGATGGTTTGGCGAGATTCCCGAAGGCCAGGTAGACACGGGCTCTCAACCGCTCCATTCCCGGTTGGTCCGCCAGGTCAAGCCCAAGCTGGCTGAAGCGGAACCCGGCTTGGTAGTCGCCGAAGGTGAGGCCCAGTACGTTGCCCACCGCGGTATAGGCGTAGCACGACGCGTCGCTATTACCATGCTCCAGGCTGAGGTTCCCCATTCGGCCTATGACGAGGCAACGTAAGTTCTCGTCGGTAAACAAGGCCGGAGTCACGAGAGAGGTGAGAACATCAATCGCACCGAGCGCGACCGGATCCGCCATAGGGGGCAGCTCGATCAGCGCTTCGATCGAGCGATCGCCGAGCCGCCGCCAAAGACGGGCGTATTCGTCCCTCACCTCGTCCTTCGTCGGATGCGCCGACCAGGCGATACCGAAGCAGCGCAGACACTCGAGGCCGACCGCCACGGCGCGATCGTTTCGGCCGAGTGTCATGAACAGGTCGACCTGCAGCCGGGTGAGAGTTGCCAACTCGGGGTGGCTGGCCGCGCGGTCCGCCAATTCGGCGAGGCGCGCTTCCGCTGCCGCCAGCGCGCCGGTGAGGAACTCGCATTCGGCCCGATTGAGCTCGAACGCGAAGGCAAGATCATGGCGCCGTGTCCACGCGTCCGGCGGCAAAAGGGAGGCGCCGGCGGTGAGGTAGGTCAGCGCCGAGGAGTAGGCGGTCGAGGACTTGGCGCGCCGGCCCGCAATTAGGTTCAGCTCGGCGAGCCGTTCGCGCTCCTTGCCCGAGCTGATGAGCGCGGCCCCGCGGTTGAGTTGGCCGACGATCTCGAAGACGCTCTCCTCGACCGCCCGCGGCGAAGCGCTCGCGGCGAGCCGTCGGCCGATGGCGAGGTGCGCCGCCGCCCGCCTGGCGTCCGGGATCAACGCATAGGCCGCCTCCCGCACGCGGTCATGCAGAAACTGGTAGGCCCCCGCATGCCGCAACAGGAGCCTAGCCCGCACCGCCGGCCAAAGGGCCGTGTGCAAGGCATCCTCGGTTCCGCCTTGGACAAGGGCCAGGATGGCGATCGGCGCACTGGCGCCGAGACAGGCCAGCCGCTTCAGGACGGCTCGGGTCGTGGCGGGCAGGCGGCGCAGCTTGCCCAACATGAGATCTGCGACATTGTCGGTGTAGCCTTTGGCGCGTATCCGTCTGAGGTCCCAAGTCCAGCGAGCCGCATCACGATCGAAAACGAGCAGTCCTTCCTCAACCAGTGCGGTCAGAAACTGGATGGCGAAGAACGGATTCCCAGCGGTCTTCTCGTGCACAAGCCGGGCCAGGGGCCGGGCGCGGCTGGAGTGCAGGGCGTCGGCAACGATCCGGTTCACATCGCCAAGCCGGAGCGGCTTCAAGACGATCTCCTGCACCCGCCCGCCCGCCTGGCGGATCGCCGCCAGGCGCCGAATCAGGGGATGCGTGGGCATGACCTCGTCATCCCGATAGGCGCCGATAAGAACCAGGTGATTCAGATCTCGTTGTGTCAGCAGGTCCTCGAGGAGATCGAGCGTGGCTGCATCAAGCCATTGCAGGTCGTCGAGGAACAACACCAGCGGATGCTCCGGCCGGGCGAAGACCCCGATGAGACGCCGCAACACCAGCTGGAATCGGCGCTGCCCGTCCCGCGGCGGCAGCTCCGGCGCCGCCGGCTGAGGGCCGATGAGGAGTTCGAGGTCGGGGAGCAGCGTCACCATGAGCGCGCCATTCGAGCTGAGCGCTGTGGCGAGCGCGTCGCGCCAGGGCGCCAGTTCGGCCTCGCTCTTCCCCAAGAGAGGCCGGATCAGGTCCTTTAGGGCTTGCGTCAGGCTGGCGTAGGGGATGTCGCGCTTGTATTCGTCGAACTTGCCAGACGCGAACAGGCCGCGTGGCGGCGCGAGCGCACGGTGCAGCTCGTGCACCACCGCGGACTTGCCGACTCCGGCCTGGCCCGCGACCAGGACCAGCTCCGGCGTCCCACCCGCGACAATGCGATCGAAAGCGGCGAGCAAGGCTTCGGCTTCGTGCTCTCGCCCGTACAGCTTCTCGAGGATCATCAGGCGATCGGGCAGGTCCCGCTCGCCCAACGGAAACGGGTCGATGTGCCGCTCTGCTTCCCACTGGGCGCGGCAACGCCACAGATCGTGCTCGACGCCGGCGGCTGTCTGGTAACGCACCTCCGCCGTCTTGGCCATAAGCTTCATAACGACATCGGAGAGAACTGCCGAAATAGTTTTCAGCCTCTCCGCAGGCGGAGTCGGGTTCCTCGCGATGTGGCAATGCACCCATTCCAACGGATCGGCGGCGCTGAACGGCAGAACCCCGGTGAGCATCCGATAAAATGTGACCCCGAGCGCATAGAGGTCGCTGCGGGAATCGATGGAGCGATTCATCCGTCCTGTCTGTTCGGGCGCCATATAGGCGAGCGTGCCGGCAATCGTTTCCGGAGGATCGGGCGCCTGGTGCTCGCGCGACAGGCGCGAGGTGATCCCGAACCCGGTTAGCTTCACCTCTCCGGTCGTGCGGTTCAGCAGAATGTTGAACGGCTTGATGTCCTTATGGACAAGGCCGAACTCGTGAAGCTTGCCCACAACCACGGCGATTCCGATAGCGAGGCGCAAGAAGCTCCCGACCTCCATCGGCGCCGCGAGCAGCCGGTCGAGCGGCTCGAAACAGGGGATATCCTCGAGCACCAGCATGGTACGACCACCATCGCGCACGATCTCCAGGGGCCGGACCGCCCACGGTCCGTCCAACTCTTCCTTCAGTCCGTGTTCGTGGGCGAGGCGCTCGAGGCTCGAGCGCGACGGGTGCGCAGCGACGGGAACAACGATTAGAACGGCGCTCCGGCTGCCATCCTCGCCCAGACGCGATCCTCGGCAGAAGACGCGTTCGCCATCCTCCCATAGAATCTGACAGCCGCTACCCTGATCGCCTTCGCCAGCAAACGGGAACAGAGAAATGTGGCTGACGGCGAGAGAACCGCCGTTGCGCACTCCCGGGGACGAGCGGACTGTTTGGGGCGGAACCGACATTTCGCCAATACTTCGATGGAGGACGGGTGGAGCTTAGCAGTTTACCAAAAATGTGCACTGTCACAGTAACCCGTGCGCCCCGAGGGCGCGCACCACCAGTGGAGGAAGGTTCCACGCCGCGAGTTGTCAATAGTCCCGGTAGCTGACGAGCAGTATTGCAGGGTGACTGGCGGGATCGAAGCGTCGTGACGAAGGTGAGCAGCAGCGGCGCGCCAGAGCGAGCCGAGAAGAGTCCGGCAAAGGTGCTCAGCAGCCCCGGGACGCCGGCGAGGAGGACGAGGTGGTGGGCAGGGTCCATTACACGCCCGTCTTTCGCACATGATCTAAATCCGCCCGGCAGATCTCGCTGAACGCCAGAAGCGGATCGGGTTCCGGGTTCTTGGACAACGCCTGTTTCGCGAGTTGCCGGAGTTCGATACTCGGCTTCAGCGCGATCTCGACAATGGCTCTGAGCACCGCCTCCGCTCCACTCACAACATTATTCGGCGCGAACAGCCTCATTCGGTTGATAAGCCCGATCAAGCGCTGCTCATCGTCGCTGGGCGAGATCTCGTCGTGGATGAAGGCGTCCAACAGCAAAGTCGACGCGCTCATTACGAAATCAGCGTAAACGGCTTCCCTCTTCGCGACCTCACCTGCGATGCGCTGAAGGCGATCTTGGGAGCGCTGGGTGTAAACGGCGTCGCATACCGAGGCGCCGCCTCCTATGAGGGCCCCCAAGAACAGTGAAACGGGGGTCAAGATGGCTGAATCGATGGGCACGCGTCCTCCAGAAGGCCTTCACGTTTTGAGCTCTGTGCCGCGGTCGATCGGCTCAAGAATGTCCGATATCCGGGTTTCGGGCTGGCGTCGGGATCCACCCTCTTTATCCTGAACCACGTCATGCACCCCGGATTCATGCCGGGGTGCAGTCGCGTAGCCGCCGCCACAATGGCTATTCGGAGCAAGTCCAAACGCGCCTGTATGCGCGCAAGCGGGAGCTGTACTTGTAGGTGTAATAACAGCCGCTCGAGTCAGAACTGTTGCTGTAGCCATAGACGCCATAAGGCCAGTAGCGGTGTCGCCACGACCCATAGCCGTAGCCATAGCCTGAGCGGCCGTGGCCATAGTTGGCGGTGTTGCCGTGCGCATAGGCGCCAGAGCGGCCGTAGGCATAGGTCGTTGAGCGGCCGTAAGCGCTGCCGTGGCCGCCCGAGAAGCCGGAACGATCGCCTCCGGCGCCGGAAGGACGAGGAAGGCCAGCGGCCCGGGGACCAGGAGGTCCGCCGGGACGAGCGAGACCAGCGGGCCCGCCGACGGCGGGAGGTCGAGGAAGGCCAGCGCCCTGAGGACCCGGAGGACCGCCCGGACCAGGGAGACCAGCAAGACCGCCGCCGGGCATACCGGGCGGAGGTCCGCCAACGAGACCAGGAGGAGGGCCGCCGGGAGGAGGGCCAGGAAATGGCTGGGCCAGCGCGACGTCCGGCGCGACGACTGCTGCGCTGAGGATCGCGCTCGCGGACAGGATCAACTGCAACTTCATCGTTGGTCTCCTTAGAGATGCGCCGTCGTTTCCAATTCGCGGGCGGTGGTTTTTCTACGTTCCACGAGGCGGTCGGGAAGCGGCTCGATATTCATGTTTTGGCCGGCGTCTGACTCCGGTCTCCGGATCCGGAACCACGCCACATAAAGCGCCGGCAGGAAGACGAGCGTCAGTACCGTCGCGACCGCGAGGCCGCCCATGATCGCGTAGGCCATCGGACCCCAGAAAACGGTCGGAGCGATCGGGATCATGCCCAGGATCGCTGCAGAAGCCGTGAGCAGGATCGGGCGGACGCGGTGCGTGGTGGCGTCGATGACCGCGTTCCAGGGGTGGAGTCCCTTCGCCTTGTCGGTCTCGATCTGGTCGATCAGGATCACCGAGTTGCGGGCGATCATGCCGGTGAGCGCGAGCACGCCGAGGATCGCCACGAAACCGAGGGGTTTGTCCGCGAGCAGCAAGGCCGCGACGACGCCGATGACGCCCATGGGAGCGACGCTCAGCACGAGGAACATGCTGCTGAACCTCTGAAGCTGGACCATCAGCACCGTAACCATGATGACGAGCATCATAGGCAGGACGGCGGCGACCGAGGTCTGCGCCTTGTCGCTCTCCTCGACGCTTCCGCCCACGCCGACGTGGTATCCGCTCGGCAGGCTCGCGTTCACCGCCGCGATCTGCGGCGCGAGCTCCTGCACGACCGTTGCGGCCTGCGTGCCCGGCGCGAGGTCGGCCTGCACCGTCACGGTGGGCAGCCGGTCCCTGCGCCAGACGATGGGAAATTCCTGGCCGTATTCGACGGAGGCGATCTGGCTCAAGGGAACGGTCTTCCCGTTCGGCAGCGGAACCTGAAGCGTCCGGATTGTCGATAGCGACATGCGCTGTTCGGCGGAGGCCCGGACCAAGACGTCGACGAGCCAGATCCCGCTGCGCATCTCGGTGGCCGTGACGCCGGACACGACCGCGTTCACAGCCAGAGCCAATTCCTGCGAACTGAGACCCAGGAGGCGGGCCTGATCCTGGTCGACCCGGATTCTGATCGTGCGGCCAGGCTGCATCCAATTGTAGTTGACGTTCACGGCGCCGGGGGCCGAGCCGACGAGCTCAGCGACCCGGGAGGCGATTTTGCGCACCTCATCCGGCTCCCGTCCGCTCACCCGGTATTGGAGAGGCCATCCGACCGGCGGGCCGAGCTCGAGCGGATAGACCCGCCCGACAGCGCTCGGGAACTCGGTCGCCAGCGCTCGCTCGAGCTTCGCCTTCAGGCGCTCGCGCTGCTTAAGTCCCTTGGTGACGACCACGGCCTGCGCGAAAAAGTCGTTCGGGAGCTGCACGTTCAGGGGCAGATAGAACCGAACAGCGCCCTGCCCGACATAGGTGCTCCAATGATCGACGTCCTGATCGTCCTTCAAGAGCTTGTCTAGTCGGGCCGAGGCGTCCTTTGTCGCGTAGATGGACGCGTTCTCGGGCAGCTGCAGGTCCACCAGCAGCTCGGGGCGGTCGGACGCCGGAAAGAATTGCTGCGGAACGAAGCGCATTCCAAAGACCGCGGCGCCGAACAGCGCGAGCGTAGCTGCGATTGTCACCCAGCGGAGTCGCATCGCCAGCGCAAGGAACTTGAGGAAGGCGCGCATGATCGGGCCGTGCTCCTCGGCATGCGCCGTCTTGGGCTTCTTGAGCACCCAGACGCCGAGCATGGGCGTAAACAGGGCCGCAACGCACCACGACGCGATCAGAGCGATCCCGACGACGGCGAAGATCGAGAAGGTGTACTCTCCCGCGGCGCTACGCGCGAACCCGATGGGGACGAACGCTGCGATCGTCACCAGCGTGCCGGCCAGTCTCGGAAGCGCCGTCGAGCTATAGGCGAAGGTGGCCGCCTGCTCCTTCTCGTCGCCTCGCTCCAGCCGCGTGACCATCGATTCGATGGTGATCATGGCGTCGTCGACCAAGAGACCCAGCGCGATAATGAGGGCCCCCAGCGAAATTCTTTGGAGGTCGATTCCCACCGACATCATCGTCACAAACACCGCCGCCAGGACGAGCGGGATTGACAGGGCCACGACGGCGCCCGCGCGCAGGCCGAGGGCGAGGAGGCTGACCGCAAGGACGATTGCGATGGCCTCCCACAGCGCCTCCATGAAGTCGTCCACGGCGTGCTCGACGGTGACGGGCTGGTCGGCGACCAGTGTCGGCTCGATCCCGACGGGCAGGTTCGCCTTGATCTCGGCCATGGCGCGCTCGACGTTGCGCCCGAGGGCGAGAACATCGCCGCCCTTGCGCATGGCGATGGCGAGGCCGATGCCTTCTTTTCCGTTGACGCGGAACATCGGTTGAGCGGGATCGGCGGGGCCGCGCGTGACGCGCGCGATGTCGCCCAATCGAATGATCCGGCCGTTGACCGCGAAGTTGACCGCCAGGATGTCCTGCGCGGACCGAAACGCGCCCGAGACGCGGACGAGGATCTTCTCGTCCCCGGTCTGCACAACTCCTTGGGGCGTGACCGCATTCTGGGCGTTGAGGGCGGCGATCAGCGCGGCGCGGTCGATCCCGAGGCCAGCGAGCTGCTCGGTCGAGAACTCCACATAGACGCGCTCGTCCTGGGCCCCAAGCACATCGATCTTCGAGATGTCCGGCAGCTCGAGGAGCTTCTTTCGGACGTCGTCCACATAGTCCCTCAGCTCCCGAAGAGTGAAGCCGTCCGCGGTGAAACCGTAGACGATGCCGTAGGTGTCGCCGAACTCATCGTTGAAGCCGGGACCGACAATGCCCTGCGGCATGTCGTTGCGGATGTCGTAGACTTTCTTGCGCACCTGATACCAGATGTCCGGCACCTGAGCCGGGCGCGTCGAATCTTTCAGGTAGACGAAGACCGTGGCCTGGCCCGCGGTCGTGTAGCTCTTCAGGTAGTCCAGGTTCGGCGTCTCCTGGAGCTTGCGCTCGAGGCGGTCCGTGATCTGCTCGAGCGTGTCGCTAACCGTGGCCCCCGGCCATCCGACTTGCACGACCATGGTCTTGACGGTGAAGTCCGGATCCTCGCTGCGCCCGAGTCGCAGGTAGGATCCGACGCCCGCCACCACGACGACGAGCATGAAATAGATCACGAGCGAACGATGGCGGATCGCCCATTCGGTGAGGTTGAAGTTCATCAGCCTGCTCCCAGGAGGCGGACCTTTTGGCCGGGGCGCAGCGTCTGCACGCCGGCGGTGACGACGAAATCGCCTGTTTTCAGCCCCTTGCAGATCACAATGTCCGCCTGATCGTATCGAGCGACCTCGACGCTGCGCAGGGACACCGTCTTGCTCTGAGGATCGACCACCCACACGGCCGGGCGTCCCCCTGTCTCGGTAAGGGCGCTCGCCGGCACCTCGACGCCGGGCGGCGCGGTCAGCCGGATCCGGCCGACGACAGTGTCTCCCAGCTTCATCGCCGCCGGCGGATCGGTGATCCCAACCTTCACTTGAAATGTCCGCGTCGCGGCATCCGCCTGGGGCGCAATCTCCCGCACCCTGCCGGTTCCCTTCACCTGTGGGTCGTTGGTGAGGGCGATGTCGACCTGCGGGTCCTGCAGCGGGCCATTCCGGATGAGCTGCTCGGGGACGTCGAAGACGGCGTCGCGTCCGCCCTGACGCGCGACCTGCACAACCATCTGCCCGGCGTGGACCACCTCGCCTGCCTCGGCGCCGGTCGCGGTGACAGCGCCCGGGGAGTCGGATGACAACACCGTGTAGCTCTGCTGCTCGCGCGCTGTCCGCACCTGAGCCTGAGCGGAGTCGACCTGAGCCTCGGCGCTCAGGAGCTTCTGCTGGACCTCGTCGAAATTGGCGCGTGTGGTCCAGCCGTCCTTCAAGAGTTGCTGCTGCCGCCCGAAGGTGAGGCGCGCCTGGGTCAGCACCGCCTCGAGCGAGGCGAGATTGGCCTCTGCCGAGCGCAGCGCATTGTCCTGAATTTGGGGGTCGAGCCGGGCGACGACCTGGGCTGCCTTCAGGACATCGCCCACATTGACCGGCCGCTCGATCATCCGGCCATCGAGGCGAAAAGCGAGGCTGACCTGGTCCTTGGGGCGAATATGGCCCGTCAGCGAGACGATCTCGCCTTCGGCGCCGTGCTCGATCGTGATCGCCCGCACGGGCCTTGCCTCGGAGGCGGGTGGGGCCACTTTTTCGCAACCCGCCGCGGTGACAGCGATCAATGCGGCTATTGCGATCCGAGACGCGAACATTGGCGCTGCCTTTCGCAAGCGGTTCCCCGCCGACCTTCGGCCGCCCGCCTCAACGTCCTCGAGCCGATTCGCTGATATGACGCCTTGCCTATGCATCACCATTGCCTTTCGCCTTCGCGGGAGAATTGCGACGGCCGCAATCGGGATCTGTTCTCGGGAAGTCGAGAACAGACGGACGATTATTACGCTGTCGATATTAGGCGCAGCGCGAGTTGAGCCAAGTGAGCCAACGCATTAGCGCCTACAACTTCCGCCAAGCATGCTAAGCCAAAGGATGAGTCCGCAAGACGAGCGGGCAATCGCATCGGGACCGGGTTCTTCTTATCAATTGAGGCAGCGCCCTCGGGGGGCAAAAATGGAGCTCACATGATCGACGGCATCAAACAGGTTGGCGTGGTCGGGGCCGGCGCAATGGGGGCGGGGGTCGCGCAAACCTTCGCCGTCGCAGGCTATCCAGTGCGACTGCAGGACATCGCCGAGGCGCCCCTCAATCGGGGCATGGGCGCGATCAAGAAGAGCCTCGAGCGTGTGGTCGCGCGCGGCAAACTCGAGCCCGACGCGCGCGACGCGGCGCTAAGGCGCATCGCGCCTACGACCAGAATCGAGGATCTCGCCGACTGCGACGTCGTGGTCGAGGCGGTGCTCGAGCGCTTCGAGATCAAGAGGGAGGTGTTCGGCGCCCTCGACCGCGTCTGCCGGGCCGAGGCAATCCTCGCCACCAACACCTCCTCGATCTCGGTCACCCGGATAGCCTCGACCTCGAAGATTCCTGGCCGAGTCATCGGCATGCATTTCTTCAATCCCGTGCCCGTGATGGCGCTGGTCGAGATCATCCGGGCGTTGCAGACGACCGACGCGACCTGCGACAGGATCGTCAAGCTCACCGAGGACATCGGCAAGAAGGCGCGCGTGTCGAAGGATTCCTACGGCTTCGTCGTCAACCGCGTGCTCGTGCCGATGATCAACGAGGCGATCAACTGCGTCTACGAGGGTCTGGCGACGCCCGAAGACGTCGACCAGATGATGAAGCTCGGGGCGAACCACCCGATGGGGCCGCTGTCGCTCGCCGACCTCATCGGCCTCGACATCGTCCTCGACATCATGGAGACGCTCTACACCGGTTTCGACGACTCGAAGTACCGTCCGAGCCCGCTGCTCAAGCAGATGTGCGACGCCGGCTACCTCGGCCGGAAAACGGGCAAGGGGTTCTTCGCCTACGAGGCGGCCTAGCCGTCCCCGTGACCGAAATTTGCACACCAGAAACACTAACATCAATGAACTCAATGGCTTAATGGTTATGTCCGACAGACTGCTACAACAGGATGACTTCAAGCCGGTGGCCGCCTTCGGGAGAGTTTAGAAACATCACGCTCTCGCCCGGGCGCGCACTTCGGTTTTTTCGCTTCGTTTGCTCCTGTTACGGGGGCTCAGCAGGGAGATTAATCTCCCTGTTCCGTCTTTCACTTCCGCATGAGCAACTTTGCTTAAGTCCATGAAATACCGTTGAAGCAAGCGATGCCGCGCGAGCTGCGCGTGGCGATTCCCCCTGTTAGCAGGGAGAAACAGGGGAATCGTCCGTTTGCGAGAACGCGCCAGGGCCGTCCGGCGGGCGGACACAGGCAAGATTTGGCGTCCCGGTCTCTGGCGTCTGGCCCCTGCGCCGAAGCTTCAATCCGATTGCATCGTGCTCTGGGCCGCGCGCTTATTGAAGCAGCGCCGCGGTATGGCGCGCGATGAGGCGCTCCTCGTCGGTCGGGATGACCCAGACCGCGGCAGATGAGTTGTTGGCGCTGATCAGCCCCTCGCGGGTGTGTTCGTTTCGGGCGGGATCGAGAATGGCGCCTGTCCAGCGTGAACCTTCGGCAACCTCCGCGCGGGTCAAGGCGTCGCGTTCGCCGATTCCGGCGGAGAACACGAGCCCGTCGATGCCGTCTAAGGCCGCGACGAGCGAGCCCAATTCCCGCACAATGCGATAGACGAAGAGCGTGATCGCTTCCTTCGCCGCCGGATCGGGCGAGGCGCGCAACGCGCGCATGTCAGAGGAAATCCCCGACACGCCGAGCAAGCCAGATCGCTTGTAAATGAGGTCCTCGATCGCCGCGGCGTCCATGCCATGGCGCTGCATCATGTACAGGATGACGCCGGGATCGACCGCCCCACAGCGCGTTCCCATCATGAGGCCGTCGACGGCGGTGAACCCCATGGTCGACGCGACGCTGCGGCCGTCCTTCACCGCGCACAGGCTTGCGCCGTTGCCCAAGTGAGCGAAGACGATCCGTCCGCTGGCAAGCTCCGGCGCGAGCTCCTTCAGGCGCGACGCGAGGAACTCGTAGGAGAGGCCGTGAAAACCATAGCGGCGAACGCCCTCCTCGGAGAAGCGCCGCGGCAGGGCGAACGCCTGCGCCAGATTGGATTGGGTGCGATGGAAGGCGGTGTCGAAGCAGGCGATCTGCGGTATCTGCGTCGCGGCCATCATGATCGCGCGGATGGGGGCGAGGTTGTGCGGCTGATGCAAGGGCGCGAGCGGCTCGAGTTTGGCGAGGTCGTCGAGCACGGTCTCGGTCACCCGCACAGGCGCGGTGTAGCCGAGACCGCCGTGGACCACGCGATGACCGACGGCGATAACCGACCCTCCTTTGAGCAACGCGCGCCCGGTCTCGACGATTTCGCGCGTGGCGGCGCCGTGGTCGAAGCCTTGCGCGGCTAAGGTCCGATCCTCGACGACGCCGCCCTTGTCGTCTGCGATCTTACGGCGCGGCGCGACGCCGATTCCTTCGATCTGTCCCCGGAAAAGGCAGCGCTCGTCCTTGGTCGCCTGGTAGATGGCGAACTTGATGCTTGAGGAGCCGGCATTGAGCACGGCGATCGAATTCGACATGGCGCATCTCCTTTCGGTCAGACGATGAGGTCGGCGCCGCCGTCGACGTAGACGAGTCCGCCCGTGACGCGCCTCGCGAACGGCGTCGCCAGATAGGCGCAGGAATAGCCGACGTCCATGATGTCGATGCTCGCCCAAGGGTGCCTTGTGCGCGACGAGCGCCTTTTGCCCCGCCAGCACTGGGCGCAACTGTCCATCGTTCATGCTCAAAATCGCGCTCTCAATGAATGGACGGAGCCGCCGACTTGCGCCGCGCCGCCGCGACCATAACCGCGACGGCCGAGGAGGCGAGGCGGCCTAGAAGCGAGTTTGCCCGGCTCGTCAGAATGATCGGCACGCGCGCCCCGAGCACAATCCCCGCGGCGTCCGCATTGGCGAGGAATGAGAGACTCTTGGCGAGCATGTTGCCGGCCTCGAGATCCGGAACGACGAGCACGTTGGCGCGTCCCGCGACAGGGGATACGATCTTCTTGATCGCGGCCGCCTCCGGGCTGATCGCATTGTCGAGCGCGAGCGGCCCGTCGAGCAGCGCTCCCGTGATCTGACCACGGTCCGCCATTTTGCATAAGGCGGCGGCCTCGATTGTGGACGGCACCTTCGCCGTCACTGTCTCCATCGCGCTCAGGATCGCTACGCGCACCTCGGGCGCGCCCATCGCCTGCGCGAGATCGATGGCGTTCTGAATGATGTCGACCTTGGCATCGAGGTCGGGGGCGATGTTCACCGCCGCGTCGGTGATGATGAGCGGCTGCTCGTCCATTTGCGTGATCTCGGAGGGCCAGCCGGAACGCACCAGAGGCGGCGTCAATTACGTTCTTGCAGAACTGCTTGTGGGGATCGGCGAGGTCGCTACGCTCGCCGGCTTGACTCAGATCGTCGCCGTTTGTGACGGGCCAACTTTCCGCGTCTTGAAGGCAGCGGGGTGCAAGCCGCAAATCATTGGAACACCTCGTCGCATTGGCCAGACGATGAGTTATACGGTTTCCGCCTGATTGACTCGGCGTGGGTTGGATTCCCGTCGCGGTTAAGTGCTGGTAGATGGAACGGCCATGATTCGCGGGAGGCGGGCATGGTTCACGTTGCCGATCATCTGAGCGTTGCGGCGTTGGAGGCGCGTTACGAAGCGTGTGGGGATGTGACGTCGTCGCGGCATTTTCAGACGATCTGGCTTTTGGCGAAAGGCCACACGGTCGGCCAAGTGGCGGCGATGACCTCGTTCGGTCAGCGCTGGATTGAACAACTTCTGGAGCGCTACAACGCGTTTGGGCCTCCGGCGTTGGGGGACCTGCGTCGGGGCAACGGAGCGGCGGCGACGGTCTTGAAGCCGGAGGTGCTGGAGCGTTTGCGGGTTCGTCTTGCCGATCCCCCGCCTGGCGGGGGCGTATGGACGAGCGGCAAGGTGGCGCACTGGATGGCGGGCGAACTGGGCTTGGCCTCGCTGGCGCCGCAACGCGGCTGGGAGGCGTTGCGGGCGATCGATTGGTCGATTCAGAAGCCTCGGCCGCGCAACCCGAAGGCGGCAACTCCCGAGGAGCAAGACATCTTCAAAAAAACGGGCTCGGGTCGGCGGCCCGCCTGTGGCGGTGGAAACGAGTTGCGCTATCGTGAACCGGAGGGGAGCGGCCGGAAAGTTTTTGGTGGACCAGACCCCGTAAAAAAACGTGGCCCATGGGCTGTTGCGGACTTGCGAGTGGTGACGTCTTCAGGCGATCCCGATTAGGAAATTGATGTTTCTCCGTGGCCCAGCCCTCTTTGGCTTCCTCAGGCAGGAGGGTTCACGGCATGTCTCAAACGAAGCGGTCCCGCAAGTCGCGGGGTCTATCCCCGGTTCATCCGGCGGCGGCCGCGATCGATATCGGCGCCGCCATGCATGTCGCGGCTGTCGGCCCGGATCGCGACAAGGAACCGGTCCGAACGTTCCAGACCTTCACCGATGACCTTCACCGGCTGTCCGACTGGTTCGCCCAGTGCGGCATCAGGACGGTCGTGATGGAATCGACCGGAGTTTACTGGATCCCGGTCTTCGAAATCCTGGAACAGCGCGGGTTCGAGGTGATGGTGGTCAACGCGCGGGACGCGAAGCATGTGCCTGGGCGGAAGACCGACGTCAGCGACGCGCAATGGCTGCAACGCCTGCACGAATACGGACTGCTGCGCGCCAGCTTCCGGCCCCAGGCTGAAATTGCCGGGCTGCGCACCTACCTCCGGCAGAGGGAGCGGCTGCTCGATTACGCGGCGGCGCATATTCAGCACATGCAGAAGGCGCTGATGCAGATGAACCTTCAGCTGCACCATGTCGTGTCCGATATCACCGGCGTAACTGGCATGACCATCATCAGGGCGATGGTGGCCGGTGAGCGCGATCCGAATGTTCTGGCCTCCCATCGTGATCGGCGGTGTCATGCGTCGGTGGAGATGGTTTGTCAGGCGCTGGTTGGCAACTACCGTGAGGAGCACATCTTCGCCCTGACCCAGGCGCTGGAACTGTACGAAGTTTATCAGACCAAGGTGACGGCCTGCGACGAGCAGATCGAAGCGATCCTGAAGCGGCTGAAGAAGAACGCTCCACCACCCGCGAGCAAGCTTCTGCCCGTCAGGCAAAGGACACACCAGCCCAATGCGCCGGCCTTCGACGCTCGCGGCGCGCTCCATGCGATCCTCGGCGTGGACCTGACCCAGATCAATGGCCTGGGGCCGTATCTGGCGCTGAAGCTGGTCGGAGAGTGTGGGACCAACCTGGCGGCCTGGCCGACAGCGAAGCACTTCACGTCATGGCTGGCGCTCGCGCCGCACAACAAGATTTCCGGAGGCAAGGTGCTGTCGTCGAAAACGCGACGCACCAGCAATCGGGCCGCGTCGTTGTTGCGCCTTGCCGCCGGCACGGTGGGGCGAACCGACACTGCGCTGGGCGCGTTCTACCGCCGGTTATCGGCGCGGGTGGGCAAGGCGAAGGCGATCACCGCCACCGCGCGCAAGATCGCGGTTCTGTTCTACAACACGCTTCGGCACGGCATGGCCTACGCCGATCCCGGCGCCACATACTACGAAGATCGCTACAAACAGCGTGTTTTGAAAAATCTTCAACGTCGCGCGAAGTCGCTGGGATTTGTCCTGCGTGAGGCGGGGCTCGATACCGCCCGGGCGGATGTTTCTTAGGAAAGTGGCCGACATCGTCGTCGAGGAGGCGGCGCGCCACCCCGATACGCCGATCGAGACGTTCGCGACCGACGAGCACCGGCTCGGCCTGAAGCCGGTGACCCGCCGCGTCTGGGCGGCGGTCGGCGAGCGGCCGATCGCGCACGGCCACCATCGCTTCGAATGGCTCTACGTGACGGCGTTCGTTTCTCCGGCAACCGGTGAGAGCTTCTGGTACGTCTCGAACGGCGTATCCAAGCCGTTCTTCGAGGCGTTGCTGCGCCTGTTTGCCGAAGAAGCTGGCGCAGGCCGCGAGCGGATCATCGTTCTTGTGCTCGACAACGCCGGTTGGCACGGCGAGGCGGGGCTCGTCGTGCCGGAGGGCGTCCGCCTCGTCTTCCAGCCCGCCTACACCCCGGAAGTGCAGCCGGCCGAAACGTTATGGACGCTGGTCGACGAACCCGTCGTCAACAAGCACATCCCTACCCTCGAGGCTCTCGACCAAATCATCTCGATGCGATGCGCCGCTCTCGCCACCGAGCGCGAAAAGATCAAGAGCCAGGCCGGCTTCCACTGGTGGCCCAAAATCGCCAACCCGAGCTAATTACCCGGAAAACGTATTATGCGGGACTGTTCGACACCGGAGAGGCCTTCCAGCGCGCGTTACGCGATGGACCTAAGATCGAAGGCTCCGTTCTTGAGCCAGGCGCCAAGGAACTCATACTGGCATAGCCCAAGGTCTCACAATCTCGCCGCGAGCGCCTGCGGAGTAAATCGGCAGGCGTGCTCAGTTTGCAAAGTCTCCACGGACGGAATAGCACGCGCGACGCAGATACGATGGCGTCGGGAATGGCGCGGGCGACAGGCGCGCCCCGGCGCGCCGCTCACTCCTTGTACCAGCTGATCTGGACGCCGTTGGCGACGAGCCGCCCGTCGGGCGTCCAGAGGGCGCAGATCTGGTGGGCGAAGCCTTTATGGACGCGGCCGCGCCGAGATAAGTCTCCGGATCGGGCTTGTAATGCCGGAACAGATCGGCGCCGAAGATCATGTCCCACGGCAGCCCGAGCGATTTGGACATGGATACGAGAAGTGCGACATGTCCGTTCGACAAAGGGGCGATCATGTAGCGGGGCTTCAACCGATAGAGGCCGCCGACTACATCCGGCCATGCAGGCAGCTCGTGCCAAAATCGCGCGAGCGTGTTCAAGCCCTCGTCGTCCTGCGCGGGAACGCCGAATTTTGGCGCCAGACGTTTGAAACGGATGATGGGCACGTGGGTCAAGCCTTCGAGGCGGGCGGCCTCAAGACGCCCATGGCCAGCAAGGATCATGTTGGCTTCGTCGACGATCAGCGGGTTCAAAAATCCGAGCTTCCGGATGCTGGCGGCGATCTGGCGGATCTGCTTTCGCGAATGCGTCCGAGCGTTTTTGGGATTGGGGCGAATTGTCGCGATCGGCGCCCATTCGATCCGAGGCGCGCCCGCCGATTCCAAATGGCTATTCGATGAAGAAAAAATGTTCGCAGCACCCATGGCCGCTCTCCGTGATCAGGTCAGAATCACGGTTTTCAGCGATTCCTCGCGCGAGCGCTAAGGCACTAATTGACGTTGTTCCGAACGTTGGCGGGGCCGCGCGCCGTCAGCGCGGCCGTCAGTTCGACCTCAGCCTTACGCGACCTCTCTGCCGAGGGCGAGCCGGGAGTGGGTCAAAGTCAGGTCGCCAAACGCCAGTCGGTCGCTTGGGTCATCTGGTCCGTAAAATCTTCACTGACACTGTCCCACCTGTAATCATCGGCCCAATCATGTTGCCGAAATCCAAGAGCGACAATTCATGTGCGATGCTCGCCGCGCTCACTCCCGATCGTGGCGCCGATTCGGCTTACCATTCCTCTGGCAGTTCGCTTCAGCGCCTCTCGTGCTCGAACTCTCTGATAGGCCGGTCGGGGGTCAAAACCGGGCTCATCGAATTCCTCTGCCGTCGCTTGTGTCATTTGGTCGGTAAAGCCCAATTCGATGTCACTCCAAGTGTACGCCCCGCTGCCGATAATATGGAGCGTTTCCAACAAGTATTCATGCGCCGCAGAGGCCGGGCTGACTTTTGGCCCGCGCCGGACGGACGCCCGATGTTTTATCGCAGCTGCGATTGTCGTTGCGCTTTGCCGTGCAAGCCGATCCCCCTCTACAGCCAATCTTAGGTGTTCTATGAACTCGAGCTCGCGCAAAGGAGCGTCCTCAAACAACTCGTCCAGGAGGGCCGTATCCTCGCAAGCTGAAAGTATGATCCGCGTCTGGCGGAGGAATGGTTCCTTCATCCTCCCTGGCTTGGCGATGAAGCGAATCGCTTCAAAGACCTTCAATTGCATCTCAGCTGCCTGAGCCTTTCGGCGCCCGGTGGCTACGACCCAAGCGGCCAGGAGCCCCGCCCAATTTCGATCGTATCCTAGAGGCTGTTAGGAACCGGCATTGCTGTGGGGCCAATCGGACAGGGTTTGTACTCGCAAATGCTTGGCTTATCGGCTTCATGAACGTCTGCACCCGGCCAAACAGACAGAAACGAGAGTTCAGAAGTCTGACCTTGGGGGAGCACAGTCTCGAAAATTCAGACACTTAATATGGCGTCAGTTCCTAACAGGCTCTAGCCCCGTGAGAAACTTCACATAACCGCGATCGCCCGGGTATTTCATCCGGCGACCGAGCGTAACATTCAGGGGTTCGTCAGGTTTCGGCGGACTGTCGCACGCCGGATCCAAGGTCGCCAGATTGGCAGCAACCATTTGTTTAATCGGTGAGTCCTCATCCATCCTTTTCCGGCTCCTGCGCCGCCCCCTTTGTGTCCTCGCGACAGCCCACGCCCGAACGCCATCGAATCGCATAAGAAAATTTTGCGAAGCTTCTAGGTTAAATTGAGGCGAGGCCGCCTTCAAACTGGCGCGCGGCGGGATCTTCGACTGGCGTCCGCCTTCCTTTCTCAGGCTACGCATTTGCGCCAATGATTCCCTGTTCGAGGGAATATCATTCCCTGATCTGGCGATTTATTTCCCTGTTCAGAATCTTAGGGAATTTGCTCGTAACAAACTGAAAATACGGGCGATTTCGGAGCCGATTTTCGCCAAGACCGCCGAAAATTGAAAAATTCCCTGTTATTTTCCCTGTTAGCAGGGAATTTGCCCTCCGGAGACCAGTTTCACAAGACTGCCTCCGCCACCACGCCACTATTTGATATTGCACGCTTTTCTGTCTCTCTGGATATCCTCGACATATCCGGCGCTTGCGCACGGGGAGTGCAGCAAAATCCATTTAGTATGTAAATGTCGATCCGCGTCATTCAATCGCTCACGACGCATGACCGCGTTGGGTCGAACCCAGCCGTCTAACGGGGCCGATCCGGGCAGGGTACCAAGTGTCAGATTCTGACCACTAGCGCGCCCGCGTCCAGCTGAACGATTTGCAGACGAGGCCGCCGAGCACGCAGCCGGCGGTGACAAGATGATCGCCGGACAGCGTCATCTTGCCGCTGTATCGCTGGCCGTCTTCGGGATCGAACGCCGTACCCGACCAGGTATTGTCGCCATTCGGCTTCATGTCGAAAAACACCTGCTGGCGGAGCTGGTTGGGCCCGGCCGGGTCTTGGATCCAGGAGACCTCGCCGCAGACCGTGTCGTCGGCGCAGCTGGAGATGCGCACTTTCGTCTTGCCGTCGTCCCGCTCCCATTCGCCCGTCACTTCCTCGGCGACGGCCGCCGAGATCGCCACGGGCAGAACCAAAAGACCAAGCAGCAGGCTGCGGGACATCGGCTTCCCCCTCGAAGTATTTCACACCCGGAAAGTCCGCCGGAGCGCGTCTCGGTCATATCGGACCACGCGTCCCAAGGATTCAATTCAAACGTCGTCGTGACCGCCAGATGTACTAGGCATATCATTTCAGATGCGCGACGAACCAGTCTCGCGCTGGCACAGCGGCTGCCTCGAAATCCTTGACGTAGGCGTCGAAATGGCCACCGGCCAGGATCTCGAGTTTCTTCGGCTCGAGCGCACGCTCGTAGGCCGCGAGCGCTTCGTCGGCGACCGTCAGATGGTCGCCTTGCGCCACCACGAGTAGCAGCGGCGTCGGGCTGATGTAGCCTACATAGGCGCCGGGCTCGTATTCCGTGAACATTTCGACCGACCGCAGCGTCACCTCGTTGCGCCAGGACGGCGCCCGGGTCTTGCCGGTCTCCGTGAACCACGCCCAGGAGTCGGCGGTCGGCAAGGCGGACGGCGCGGCCGGATTTTCGGCGACAACCGGGATCATGGCCGGGGGCTTGCCGGCATAACGATTGCGGCGATCGTCCTCGAACATCCCGCTGAGACCTGCCCAAAAATCGGCGCGGATCAAGCGTCGTGCGTTGCGGTGTCCGCTGATTAGCGGAACCTGGCCGACGACGCATTTCACGCGCCGGTCGATCGCTCCGACGACCAGCACATGGCCGCCGCTGTAGCTCGACCCCCATATGCCGATACGCGCGGCTTCGGTCTCGGGAAGTGTCTCGGCGAACGTGATCGCATCGCGGTAGTCGCTGACCTGACACCACGGATCGATTTCCTGGCGCGGCTCGCCGCCGCTCGCGCCGAAATTTCTGTTGTCGAAGACCAGCGCCGCCAGTCCCGCGGCGGCAAAGGCTTCCGCGAACTTGTCGAGATACATTTCTTTGACGGCGGAAAACCCGTGGGCCATCACGATGGTCGGCGCCTTGCCCGAGAGCCTGTCAGGCAGATAGTGCCACCCCTTGAGCGTCAAGCCGTCCTGCGTCTTGAACTCAATGTCCTTTCGCATCGTTTCCTCCCTTCGTTCGCGATTTCGCGATCAAAATTGAACGTCCGCGCTTTCCAATATTTGACAACCGGCTTTTTGGTTTGTCCAGTCGGCGTTGTCACGTTCGCGCAGGAAGACGATACGCCAAGACCTGGAGGCGGTGCGGAGCGCCATGTCGGAGCCTTGGAGCAACGGGCAGACCGAAGGACAGATCAACAGACTGAAGACCCTCAAGCGAGCCATGTATGGCCGCGCCGGCGTTGAGTTGCTCCGCGCTCGGATGATGCCGTTGTAGGAAAGCGATTTGCACCAAGAGTCGTTGCGGCAGACCCACTGTCCGGGAAGCGCCGCGACATGTTGTAGCGAGCAAGCGGCGTTCGGTGGTCATCGGGACTCTCTCCGAAGGTGAGCTTAAGCTTGCCTCGAACTCTGTCGGCAGACATCTTGAGGGGGTCTGATTGGGCTCACAGTCAGCGTGGGCTCCGTCACGGTCGGCGAAGCGCGCGAGCGCGACAGTCGCGGCCGTCCGCTGCCCTCCTGGCAGGGCTGCCGCGTCATCGCCGTGGGCGAAGCCTTCCTCATGAACGCGCGGTCGGCCGACTCGCTTGACGGGCGGTACTTCGGGCCATTGCCCGCCGCCTCGATCGTCGGCCGCGCCGCTCCTCTTTGGACCCATCGAACCGCCGAAGAGGCCGTCGCGTCCCTCCTGAAGCTGGAGGTGAGATGCTTCAAGCAGCCGGCTCTGATTTAACAAGTGTAATCAAGCGGCCCGGCTGCGGCTTGCGATCCTCATCGTTCTCGACATGCAGACCATCCGCGACCGCCCGCTCTGCAACTGCCGCGATTCCCACCAAATCGGCATTTGTTTGGGTATGCGCGAGCGGTCCGCCAGCGACGTCCGGCAGACCGCCGTTTGCCGGAAGACCGCGGAACTGATTGAGCCTCGCCACCGCCGACGCTTCGAACTCCACGCCACGAGCCGAAACGTTCTCCATGAACGATGCCAGTGCCGCTTCACTGCGAAGAGCGTAGAGGGCCATTGCCTTTGACAGCTCTTCCGCGGTGGCAGTGAGCTCGTTATGGAACACGTCGCGGAGTTTGTTCAGATTGCTTACATAATCTTCAATCAAATCCTGCATCGGATTTTTCCTCGTCGCGTTTTCGCAACTGCTCCGACCGCACTGCGCATTACCGCATCCCCTGAAGCCGAAGGGTTGCTCATAGTCCAAAGCTACCGCTGCTGGAGGCGGCCTGGCAATGCCCCGGAAGGGAGTCATCAATCGAGCTTTTGCCAACGTCACCGCGCATGCCATAAGTGCAATTGGATAGCCTACGATACTATCGGGTGGACCGACTCTGTGCCCCCGTTGGGCGCCGCGGCGTGCTTGTTGCGCTTGGACTGGACCAGCACATCCAGAACCGCGCCCTCGGCCTCGACGGCGCGCCACAGGTGAACCATGCGCCCATCGATTTTCAGATAGACCTCGTCAAGATGCCAGATCCCGGCGAGCCGCTACAAAGCCGACTGCAGCGCGGCTTCGTCGAGGCCTGTGGCGCCGGCCTCGCCGAGACCGGCGACAGCATGCAACAGCGCATAGGAAAAACTCCTGCCCAGCACGGCGCCGATCTGCGCGATCTCCCGCGCGGGACCGAGCCGATCGAGCCGCGCGGCGAGCGATTGCTGCAAGGTCGGCGGGATCGCCTGCGCGCCGCCCTCGACGCCGCGCTCTAAGAGCAGGCGCGTGACTTCCTCGACGAACAGCGGAACGCCGCCGGTGCGCTTGCTCACGCCCTCGACAAGCTCCTTGGACAGCGCACGGCGCGTAGCGATCTCGCCGATCATGCGCGCCACCTCGGCGCCGTGTAACGCAAGGGTTGATCGCCCCTGCCGCGTCGCCGTCGCGCAATCGGGTCATTCGATCTGAAGTCGCTACGGTGCGCGGCCCCGTCGAGTGAGTAGTTTCCGAGGCTCCCCTCTCTCGAATTTCTCCCCTACCGTCTCAATGGCGGACGCGAGTGGCGCAAGTCCAAGCGCGGTGACGCGGACGGCGAGGACACATGAGCAACACCAAGTCATCCAATGTAGAAATCCGGCGGCTTTGGCCTTCGGACATGGAAGCCTTTCGCGACCATCTGCTGCGTCTTGACCCACGGAGCCGGCATCAGCGTTTTGGCGCGGGCATGTCGGACGATTCCCTTGTGCACTATGCCGAACATTGCTCCGGGCGAGGGGATCTTCTTTACGGAGCCTATGTCGACGGCCAAATGGTCGGGGCGGCGGAACTGCGCTCCAATTCCGCGATCTGGAGCGAGCAGGCGCCTTTCGGCCGCCACATCCAGGCCGAAGCGGCCTTCTCCGTTGAAGAGCCCTACCGTCGTCGCGGGATCGGTGAGAAGCTTTTCAAGCGCATCCAGCGCGCTGCGACCAACCACGGGGTCGAGACGATCGAGATCATCTGTTTGCCCGACAGCATCGGCATGCGGATGCTGGCGCAGAAGTTCAAGACCCACTTCACCTTCGAGGAGGGCCGTCTGAAGGCCCGCCTGCCGACCCCGCTGTCGCTCATCCGCGAGGCTTCGGGCGACATGCTCGACTTGGGCGCGGCCCTGTTCGACGCCCAGTGGCGGGCGATCAACGGCGAGCAGTGGAACAGCGCCTGACGCGGCGAAGACGGCGAACGGGACGTTCACTCAGAAGGGGCTCGGCGATCGGGTCAAGACCGAAATCATTTCCGGCGCCGGCCATATGGTCGAGATGGAGAAGTCCGCACGGGTCAACGAGCTGATCCTCGCCCAAATCGCCGGCTGAGGACAGCAAGCGGCCTTCGATCGCAATCAGGAGATGAGAATGCCAGCAACAGCCGCCGAAGAACTCAAAGAGATGAACGGCCGCTTTCTCACGCTATCCAAGGCCGCGCCTCAGGTCTTTGGCGCGTTCCGCAATCTCATGACCGAGTTGTCGAAGGACGGACTCTTGCCGGCGAAATTGAAGGAGCTCGTCGCCGTCGCCATAGCGACTCACCAGGGATGTGAGGACTGTATCGTTTTCCATGTTTCCAACGCCAAGAAGCATGGGGCAAGCCGCGAGGAACTTGTTGAGATCCTCGGCGTCTCAATCGAAATGGGAGGCGGCCCCGGCGCGGTCTATGCGTCGAAAGCGCTCGCGGCTTTCGACGCCTTGGCCTGAAAGGCTGTGGGCCTGTTCATCCTTCTTGCGCCCTTGCGCCGCGCCGCGGTTGAGGCGTTTGGCGCGGACCTCGCCTCAGGCAGCGCTAGTTTTTTCCGGTTGATCGACCGGCCTCGCCGTCATCAAACAACGGACTGCCGCGGCGCACGAGCGCGGAAGGCCATGGGCGATCGATGCGCGAGCGGCGTTCATGCGACGGCGCAAGTTTCCGGTCGCATCGGTCGAGAGCTTCATGGATAAGTTCGAAAGAGACGAGAAGGTCATGATCGATGGCACGTCTCGACCAGCTTGGCGAAGTCGGCGAGCGATCGGGTCAGCCGATCGACCTTATAGACGACGATGACGTCGATCCGTCTGGCCTCAACATCGATGAGCAGTATCTGCAAAGCCGGCCGATCCATCGAGCCGCCGCCGGTCCTGCGCGATATGACCGAATTACGCCATTGCACAGTGATCAGCGTACAATGGCGTCATGGGATCCGCGCCGCCGTTAACGAGATCGCCCGCCTGACGTGGAAGGCCCATGCCGAGCATATTCTCGACGACGTCGCGCAAGGTGTCAGCGAGGCTTTACAGGCCCGCAGAGCGGGCTTCGCGGCTCTCATCATGGCTCGCGCCGGTGGGACCAGCGAAAGTGGTTCCCGCCGGCGTGTTTCCGGACCCAATTCGCTCCGGCTGCCGCTTCGCTCTGGGCCTCATGGTCTTCGTTCCAAGCGCGGTCGAAGGGCGTCAGCGCCTGCGTCGGAATAGTCGGGCCTGAACCGTAAGAGCCCCCATGACGACGAGGTGCCGGTCTGCGCAAGCGCGACTGTGGGCGAAGCGGCGATGCCGACGGCAAGGCCGAAGCGGGCAATGTTCTTGAGCATGGCAGCGTTTCCTAACGGAGGGTCGTCGGCCTTCGCCGGCGGGCTGTGAAGATGGTCTAGTATACATTCACTGCGACCACAGTCCAGTCTACGTCCGTATATTTGAGGTTCGCGTCGGTTTCGCTAAGCTATACATTGGTGTCAATATTGAGAGCTTGTCACGCAGTGTCGGAAGGCGTAAACCAAAGCCGGAGGAGCGAGCGCCGAGCTGCGCGGGTCTGCCAACTACCAGCCGAACCAGCTGGCGGTCCTGACCGGGTCCTCGCTGCCCTTGGCGCGCACAATTTTCCTCTCCTGGCTCGCGGCGAAGCTCGGCAACGACGATTTCCTCGCTCGGGCGCGCGACAGCGCGACCCTGACCTTCGCCTCGACCCAGTTCATCATGCCTTTCGAGCCGACATTGACCCCCAAACTCGTAGTCTGATCTGACTTGTCGATCCGGCGGTGAGCGCGGGCGCGCGAAGAGGAGGGGGCAAACGGGGTAGTGGCGGACGTGTCGGCGCGACGATTGCGGCTCGATGATCCGAACGAGCCAGGAGCGCATTGCCAAATTCATTAGCCCACCCGCTCGAACGCCGAGAAAGGACTGGCGTTCGGTTCGAAAGAGAGCGTGTGTAGGGACGGCAGCCGGGCGGAATAAGCCGCACGGTTGACCCTACGCCCCGGCGGTCGCGCCGAACCGGGGTTCGTGTCAGTGAGGGGCCTGGATTGGCCGGGCCCGTCGAGACGCGAAGGGTCTATCCATGTCCATCAAGCTCACCGACACGCAGCTCATGATGCTGAGCGCGGCTGCGCAGCGCAACGATCGTTGCCTTGTCGCCGCGCCGAACCTGAAAGTCGCCGCGGCGCAAAAGATCGCTAGCAAACTGATCGGCGCAGGCCTCGTAAAGGAGATCAGGGCGAAGGCGGGAGCGCCGGTCTGGCGGCGCGATGACGAGGCCGGGCTGTCCTATGCGCTGAGACTGACCGCCGCAGGGGCGAAGGCGATCGCGATCGACGAGAGCGCGGGACCGGCGCATGTCGACGACGGCGGCGACTTGCGAGAGGATGTCGCGCCGGCGCGCTGGTCATCAGAGGAGCATTCGGCCCCTGATCCTTCATCGGCGGGAGAGAACGGGACTGCGCCCCGGCGCTCATCCTCTCCACGAGGCGGGACGAAGCTGGCGCAGGTCGTCGAACTGCTTCAACGGGAACGGGGCGCGACGATCGACGAATTGATCGAAGTGACGGGGTGGCTTCCGCACACGACACGCGCAGCGCTGACCGGCCTGCGCAAGCGCGGCTTCGTGACGGCAATCGATCGGTCTGACAAAGAGCGCGGATCGATCTACCGCGTCGAAACGGGTCCTGCCGCCGAAGCCAGCGCAGGCGCCCACTCCGACTAGCGCAAGCCGACGTCGACTCTCTCTCGAAGAAGATGCGTCGCGAGGCGAAGCCCAAAGCGCGTCGAGCGGCGTGATGGCGATGCGCCGACTTTCGGGCGACGTCGGCGAGGCATCGCTGCCGTCGGCGCCGCGATCGGACAACGCAGGGTCGGTCGAGCACGTGATCGCAGGCCTGGCCGATCTCGACGCAAATGGGCTTCGACTGCAATGGCGCAATCATTTGGGCGGGACCCCTCCCGCCCATTTGCCGCGTTGGCTGCTCCTGAGAAGTCTTGGCGTATCAGATCCAGGTCGCCGCACTCGGCGGTCCCGACAAGGCGACGCTGCGCGTCATTCGCCAACCGAAAGGCCGAACTCTCAACTCCGCCGAAAACGGTCCGTTTGAAGCCCGCATCCCCTCGACCCGGGAAGGGACCACTCTCAGAGCGGGAGCAATGTTGGTCCGCGAGTGGAAAGGCAAGTTGGAAAGGGTGACGGTGCTGGAAAAGGGCTTCGCCTGGAACGGCACGTCCTATGCCAGCCTTTCGCAGATCGCCAAGGCGATGACCGGCACAGCCTGGAACGGCCACCGCTTCTTCGGCTTGCGAACGGCGACGTCCGCCCGCGCTGCGCAAGCGCGCCGCGGGCTGCTGACCGAGGCGACCGCCAGGCCGGATGTCGCGTCGGACGGACCTACGGCAAGCAAACAGGTCGGTCGCGCCCACGATAATATTGGTTTCGTCGTCGACCTCCTCGCGGATCCGGCTCGCGGCCTCGCGCTAACTTAGCGACGTGCGAGAGTTTCTCTCCACCAGGAAACCGCGTCGGTTTGCCGCGACTGCATGGTGGTGGACGTAGTCCCGTAAAACCGGTCTCGGGCAGACAAATTCCCTGTTAACAGGGAAAATAACTGGGAATCTTTGAATATTTGGCCGCTTCGGCCGAAATCTGCTGGTAGAAACGTGCGCATTTTCGGCGTCTTACGAGAAAATTCCCTAAGCGGCAAAACAGGGAATGATTTTTCGTCAAACAGGGAATTCTTTCGCCGAAATAGGGAACCTGAACCGGCATAGTGGATAGGGGTCTAGCGGCGATCGACCGGCCGACCTTTTTCGATGATCTTCGCCGGACGCGTTGTTGATAACAGTCGCGCAAACCCCGGACACCTTGCCACTGCCCATTTTATCTGAAACGAGCCGTCGCCAACAAGCAGAGAATCCGATGAACCACCACTTGCGCCCCGATTACCTGGACCCCTTCATCAACGTCGCGCGGTTTATCTGCCGCGGCGATCCACCGTCCTGGTTAGCCGAGCCACTTTGGTGCTATAATATGTGGCTCTACAGCGATCGTTTCGTCGAGGAAAGCCGGCCTTCCCGAGCGCAGATGAGAAAGGCCCTCCTCGAGGTCGAAGAAGCCTTGTTCGTTGTGACCGAGGCTCTTGAATCACCCTGGGTTCGAGAGTTTCTTGACGCGTCGCCCTGTGGCCGGATCGACGATCCCCAGCGCCTAACGCACACCCTTCAAGATTTGCACGATCGCGTACTTCAAGCGCGAGCCAACCTCTCAACCAAAGCCGGCGTTACAAAGCCAGGTCCAGGAAAAGCCCGACCGGAGAAGATGTCGCCTCACACCTTGTGCGCAATTATGATCTGGGAGGCCTGGAAGCAGGTGCATAAGGCTGAACCCAAGCCGAAAAGCGCCCGCGCGGCGAAGGCCGCCGAGGCTTATTGGCGAACTGCCGGCGGCGCAGCGCATCTTTTCGGTAGAGAGCCGCTGGGCTTTTGGCGGCATCACTTTAAAAAGGCCGCCGGTTCGAGAGCGAAAGACTTCCGCACCGAATGGCGGCGCCGTCTCATTGAGGCGGAGCGACAATGGACTAGGAGGAATTCTTCCGCCGACGCAATGTGAACTGGGCAAAAGATCACCCACGAATATGCGCCGATTCTTTACCCTGCCACATGAGTAGAATCGACCCCATGTAGGCCTCGAGGCGCTCAATCGGAGATGGCCGACGCGCGTGGAGGTTATCATGGTTCGGGCAAGTCAACCTGGGCAAATAAACGAATCGAATTCCGCGTGCGCCGGGGCCGCGCGGGCGTATGAAACGGACGGCGAGGTCGTGCCGATCTTGCACGATCGAGACGGCGGCAATCGCTCCGGGACTCGAACTGACGAGTCAAAGTCCAAACTCCCTAAAGGCGCCGGGAAGCTGACGTTCGTTCCGATCCGAGATCTGCGCGCTGATCCTGGCAATCCGCGCAAACATAGCCGGATCCAAGTGCGGGCGATCGCACGAAGCATCGATGCATTCGGTTTCAACGCGCCCATTCTGGTCGACAAGCGCAACCAGATCGTAGCCGGTCATGGGCGCTATGAGGCCGCACAGCTCCTTGGTCTCGAAAAAATACCGATCATCAGTCTCGACCATCTGACCGAGACGCAGGCTCGCGCCTACCTGCTCGCGGACAATAAGCTTGCTGAGCGCTCATCCTGGGATGACGCCAGTCTAGCCCTTCAACTCAAAGAGCTCTCGGAGCTAGCGCTCGACTTCGACTTTGAAGCGATCGGCTTCGAGCTGCCTGAAGTTGATTTGCGCATCCAATCGCTCGATCCGACGGATAACGCGGACCGGGCAGATGAATTCAGGAACGCCGTTGGACCCGCGGTGTCCCGACCCGGCGACTTGTGGTTGCTTGGCAAACATCGGGTCTATTGCGGCAGCGCGCTCGATTCGGTGGCCTACGAACTGCTGATGACAGATGAGAAGGCGAGAGCGGTCTTCACGGACCCCCCGTACAACGTCAAGATCGACGGCAACGTTTGCGGCAGCGGCGCTGTCAAGCATCGAGAGTTCGCCATGGCGTCGGGCGAGATGACCCAAGAGGAATTCGTCCGGTTCTTGGCGGGAGCATTCGATCTGGCTCGAGCCTATGCGTCTTCAGGCGCGATCGTCTACGCGTGTATGGACTGGCGGCACATGGCCGAAATGCTCGCCGCCGGCCATGCGGCAAACTTTGAACTCTTGAATCTGTGCGTCTGGGTGAAAACCAACGGCGGTATGGGGTCGCTTTATCGCTCCAGGCACGAATTGGTCTTCGTGTTTCGCAACGGTGGGGAAGCGCATTGCAACAACGTTCAACTCGGTAGGTTCGGCCGAAATCGAACCAACGTCTGGAACTACCCTGGGGCCAACGTTTTCAAGCGAAAGGCGCACAAGAGCGATCTCGAGTTGCATCCAACTGTCAAACCCATCGCTATGGTGACCGACGCGATTTTGGACTCAACCAATCTCGACGACGTCATCCTTGATCCCTTTCTCGGCAGCGGTACGACACTGCTCGCTGCGGAACGTGCGCGCAGACGATGCCATGGCGTCGAACTCGATCCGCTCTACATCGACACTGTCATTGCCCGCTGGGAGGGCTTGACCCAGCAACAAGCGCGTCTGGCTTCGGGCCAAACCTTCGCCGATATCAAGAGCGAGAGGAGCGGCAATTGAGCGCGCCCGATGAGGACTACATGGTTGGCTATTCCCGACCGCCGAAGGAAACCCGATGGAAGAAGGGGCAGTCGGGAAACGGGGGCCCCAAGAAACGCAATTCGGCGTCCGTCGCTACGGTTGAGATTATCGATCGGTTGTTCGGGGAGCCAATCGATATTGTCGAAAACGGGGTTGTGCGCAAAGTGAGCACCCTGGAGGCCATCCTGATGCGCCTATGGGCGGCGGAAATGTCCGGCAGCAAACGCGCGGGCAGGGTTCGATTGCAGTTTCAGGAGCTCGTACCGGCGGAGGATAAGGAGCGCGAGGTTATCATTGAAGAGATCAACCGGCAGCTGTGAATCGGGCATGGCTGACTACGAGATTGGCTATCGGAAACCGCCACGGCATTCCCAATTCAAGAAGGGTGTCTGCGCCAACCCGCGAGGCCGCCCCAGGCGTGGTAACGCTGAAATTGCCGACGTCGTGCGCAGCTTTATGAGCGCCGAGGCGCAGTATCGAGAGAAGGGGCGAACCAGAAAGACGTCAAGATTGGAATTGACGATCAAGCGACATGTCAATTCAGCGTTGAACGGTGACGTCGGCAGCGCTGCAATGCTTTTGAAGATGCGAGCGCACGCTGAGAGGCGCGGCGATATCGGCCCGGCGGTTATTAAAATTGTGAATGCGCTTCCTCCTCCCCCGGATGAAGTCGACGGCGAAGAAGAATCGTGATCGGGCTAAGGCGGACCTTCGAATACAGGCTGTTGCAGGTCGGAATCGATTTCTCTCCTGCGGTGCACTGGCGCGCCCCCCTTGCCACGCGAAAGGTCGAGAATAACCAAGGGCCGGTCCTCGCGGTGGTGGAATACCGCGTCGACGCCACGAACCGCGCTGAGTTCCTGGGCGCGGTTGATGAACTGGGACATGCGCGGAGGCGCGACGGGGCTTATGCCTGGGGCGTTTACGAAGACGTCGCCGATGTCGGGCGGTTCCTCGAGACATTTACGATCGAGTCCTGGCTCGAGCTTATGCATCAGCGCGAGCGGGTGACCCACGCCGACGAAATTCTCCTCGATCGGGTTCGCCATCTGCTTGCGGAAGCGCCGCGAATCACGCTTTGCGTTTCCTCGGAGCGCCCTCACCGGTACTGGAGGAAGCTCTAAGATAGACCCCCGCACTAAGATCGCGCTGGATGATCCTGACGCTTCGAAAAATGGGCGCCCCGCATGGAGCATTGGTGCCTGGGCCAATGGCTGGCCGTCGTCCCGGGCGTGAATTCGCAGATCGACGGCGACCGGCGATTCGCTCTGCGATAAGCTTGGCGACACGATCTGGTGCGGCGGAACAGCAGCGGCGCCTTCGCGACGTCGCGCCTTGTGGCTCTGGAACCGTCGCGAGATCACCGCCAAGTGTGTCACGCATCGTCGCCCGGCGCCGCACCGGCCTGTCTCACGAGGATGACCTCAACCGTAGGCTGCGAGTTACCCAAGGGGTCAAACATGGCAGATGAAAACCGCCTGCGCCGGCTTGCCATCCTCATTGATGCTGACAACACTTCGCCTCGCGTTGCCGATGGCCTTTTCGAGGAAATTGCCAAGTTCGGCGAAGCGAGTGTCCGGCGTATCTACGGGGACTTCTCAAGCCCACGCATGAAATCATGGATTGAAATCCTCCAGAAACATGCGATCGATCCGTACCAGCAGTTCGCCTACACGAGCGGCAAGAACGCGTCCGACATTGCCCTGGTGATCGATGCCATGGACCTTTTGCACACCGGCCGGTTCGACGGATTCTGTCTGGTTTCCTCGGACAGCGACTTCACACGGCTTGCATCCCGTCTCCGCGAACAGGGGGCCGACGTCTACGGCTTCGGCATGCAAAAGACGCCCGAGAGTTTCCGACAGGCGTGCCGCAGATTCATCTATACTGAAAATTTGCTGCCCGACGCCGAGGTTGCAACGCTCGAAGAAGGGCCATCTCGCAAGGCTCTCGAGCCGCCGAGAGCGGCCATTCCCATCCTGAACAAGGCCATCGCGCAGTTGGAGACGGAGGACGGCTGGGTCGGCCTGGGCGTGGTAGGTCAACGCTTGGCGAACATCGCCTCCGACTTCGACTCGCGTACTTACGGTTATCGGAAACTCAGCGATCTGGTCCGCAAGACCGGAGCGTTCGACATGGAGCAGCCGAAGGGCGGGGCCATGCGGATCAAGGCAAAGACAACTCCGCTATCAAAAACCGGTTCGAAGGCAACACCGGAATGACGGCGAAGCGGCAGCCCAAACCGTAGGTCAGCTTCGAGTGCGCGCGGTCGTCGAATGCCGCGCATGGTGTCGGCTGAGCCCAGCGCATCATCACGTTAAGGAATCGTCTCTCTCGCTAAATCCGCGACAAGCCGCCTCGCTTGCCGCGATGGCCATCAGGTCCCGGCAAACCGCCGCGGTTTCCGAGTTCGGCAGAAACCCTCGCAATTTCGGTCGGTTAGTGAGGAGTGTCCCGGTCTGCGAACCGAATTCCGGCCCTTGTCTCGCGGCGGCGACGCGAAGACGTCCGAGTCCAGGGAGTGACAATACCCGGTCTTGCCCCTCGGCGACGATGGACTCGCTCAGAACAATTTCGATCCGCTTCGCGCTGACTGTGGCGCGCTCGATCGCGTTTCGTATGTCATCCTCGGTCGGCGGGTCGATCCGATAGACCGATCCTCGCACCTTGTCGGCCCGATCAATTCCGACGGCGTAGCCGCGCTTGCGCAGGCCGGTGTCATTCGCACGCCACGTCGGTATCGACTACTCGGATGCACAGACGCCTCGCACCGGCTTGTCGGGGCTTGCGCGTCTATAGGGCTGTCGCGTCTCGACAATGCTCCATCCGTCTGGGACCGTCGTGCTGTACGATGAGCCGGCGGGGGAAGAACGATGCCGATCAGTCCGTCGCCAGTGAGCGACGAACAGGTCCGCGCTCTGCTTGAGCGTTACAAATGTCCGGTCCCGTTCCACGAGGTGCGCCACGGTTCCTCGGCGACATCGCATCACCCGCCATGTCGGCTTCGCCGATTAAGGCGGTCCAGGACCTGTGGGGCGGCGAACTGCCGCCGTTCGACACAATCGACGAGGCGAACGAACTCATTGGCGCGCTGGTGATGGGCTTATGGAACCGGCTTACCCGCCACCAGGATCGAGGATCGCCGTTCCGCATGATGCGCATCGCGGTCTCGACGAACTCGGTCAGGTGCGCGCGCTGTTCGCGGCGGTACTGCAGCTTGCCAGGAACGGGATCAAGCAAGCCAACGAGAGACGACGCCGCGACGGATGCGAGAGCTAACGAAGATCGCGGAGCATGAAATCCATGCTGTTGTTCCGTCTTGCAATCGCGCCCGAAGGCAAATGCTCACGGGGACGCAGACAAAAAAGGCCAACCGTGCATTAGTCCCGTGGGGCGGCTAGTAAATCGACGGAGGTTCGAGTATGAAGTTGGCCGCGCGGCCGGATTGTGTTTGACGGGTTGAAGAACCACTTCGTGCTTCACGCGGACCGAAAACTGTTGAGCCCGGAGACAATCGCGCAGATCGAGAAACCGGTGATCACGCGGCCGTGGCGTCGACTAAATTTTCGCCTGGCCCAACTCCTTTTGAGTCGCGCGGCAATGTGTGCCGGACTTTTTTCCGACGCCTGCGTGGGCTACTCATGCGCTCATCGATAACGAGAAGTTCTCCGGCGAGATCTGGGAAAGCGCGTGCGGAGACGGTGCGATGTCTCGCGTGCTCGATAAGACCGGATGTTCGGTATTTAGTTCTGACCTGCACAATCGCGGATTTGGCGATGCAGGCGCCGATTTTCTGACCGCGGATCGGCATTCCGACAATATCGTGACGAACCCGCCCTACAATAGCGCCGAAGGCTTCGTCGCGGCGGGAGTTCAAAAAGCAAAGCGAAAATTCGCCCTACCATGGAGACTCGCGTTTCTCGAAGGAGCCACGGTGACCAACCAGGTCGTGGACATGGGCCTGCTGACGCAAACCGCGGAGCCGGCCCTCGAAATCCTCGGCGTCGAGACGATCGACGTCGTCGCCGATCGCGGCTACTTCAAGATCGAAGACATCGAGGCCTGCGAGAAGGCCGGCTGCGTCCCCCACGTTCCCAGGCCGCAGCGCGGCTCCTCGGTGCGCGAGGGCCTGTTTCGCAAGGACGAGTTCCGATACGACGCCAAGCGCGACGCCTACGTCTGCCCGGCCGGGCAGTTGCTGACGCCCGATCCGCCACGGCCGGCTGCGCGATCTCAAGAAGATCGACTACGGCGCCCCGAAAGTCTGCCGCGATTGCCCTCTGCGCCCGCGATGCACCAACGACGCCCGCTCGGTCTCCCGCCTCGAAAACGAGGATGTCCTCGACCGCGTGGCCGAGCGTCTCAAAGCGAGACCGGAGCTTCTCGACCGCCGCCGCGAGGTCGTCGAGCACCCCTTCGGCAGCATCAAGCAGTGGATGCATCAAGGCGCTTTCCTGATGCGCGGCCTCGCCAACGTGCGCGCCGAATTCAGCCTAACCGCGCTCGCCTACAATTTGCGCCGCGCGCTCAACATCCTCGGCGTCGCGGCGATGACGGCCGCGATAGCGGTCTGAGCAGGGTTGCGCGGGGCTCCATCCGCGCGCACTGGGGTCGCCTGGGCGCCTCCTAGGTCGCATCAGGCGGTCAAGTAGGCCCAAACGCTCCGAATTCCCTCACCGCTCGCTCTTCGCTCACTTCACCCCGAATTCTGAGAGTTCTCGCACGGTCTGCTTGACTTATGCATCGTAGGCCCCGCCGCCGGCTAGGTTAATGGGTGAAAAGTATCCAACCCACGAATGGATCAACACCGCAATCGCGGCGCTGGCGCTGGTGGCCTCCGGTGCCGCCACTCTGTTCTCTTGGCAGGATCGTCAAGCAAGGAATGAGAATGCCGTCGTTCTAGCGCGTCCGGCTAGGGCGTGCTCTACGAAACCGCCAGAAACCGACGTGATCGATGCGTGTTGGCTAGTCAAGATTGGTAATACAAGCGATAATCCCCTAGCGTTGATGAGTTACAGCGTCGACCTTCTGGATTCCAGCGGCGATCTGGCCATTACAATCGGTCGGGCCGTCCAAGCAACACTAGAAGGCTCGGACGGTAAGGACGTCGAGACAGTTAATATCGACGCACACAAAGGTTATGACTATCTCCTCCGCATACCAATACACGTATCGCGCGAGGTTGCCGAGATGATGAGGACGACATATTCACATCAATCTCCCACTCTTGGACAGATATATGACAAGCTAGATGCCACAGGACTGGATCTTACTGGACTTCCCACTAGCGATAATAGCGTTCTCTTTGGGGAGTCGTATTCTTTATCGTTTGCCAGCGAGACGGGGAAGGTGTTCACCACGGTTATCAACTTTTTCCCGCGGTTCACATTCTCTTCACACCCTGACCATAGTATTGACAATAGTATCAAGTGGTCGCACTGACAGTTAACAAGGACGTGATCCATGCAATGGCGCGGCGACGTTTATGCGTCAACAAAGTTCATACCCGAAACGCAGCTTGCGCGCCTCTCTCAAAAGCCCCGCATTTTCGCCCAAAAACCCATTCGTCAGAAATCTTGCAGACCGTGCGAAAAGTCGGCGTGAGCGGATTCCTTCGAATCGGCGCGCGGGCTAGAATCGCGCATGACTCACATTGCCGGATTCGAGCGCGACCAGCTCCTGTTGCTGCCGGAGGCGGTGGACGATTACGTGGACGCTGGAAATCCGGTTCGGTTCATCGACGCCTTCGTTGACGGGCTGGACCTCGCGGCGGCGGGGTTCGCGCGAGTGACGGCGAAGGCGACGGGGCGTCCGGGGTATGCGCCCGGCGACCTGTTGAAGCTCTATATCTACGGCTATCTGAACCGGGTCCGATCGAGCCGGCGGCTGGAGCGCGAAGCCCATCGCAACATCGAGGTCATCTGGCTTCTGCGCAGCCTCAGGCCCGACTTCAAGACCATCGCCGACTTTCGACGCGACAATCGCGCGGCGTTCCGCGCCGTGTTTCGTCAGTTCGTCCTGCTGTGTCGACGGCTCGACCTTTACGGCCGCGAGTTGCTCGCCGTCGATGGAACTCGCATCAAGGCGGTCAACAACAAGGATCGCAACTTCACCCGCACTTCGTTGCGCGAGTTCATCCGCGCCGCCGATGAGAGGCTGAACGATTATCTCGCGCGGCTCGACGCGAGCGACATCGAAGACGGCGCGTCGGCCGGTGGGGCGCGCACGAAAAATCTCGCCGAGAAGATCGAGGCCTTGCGCAAGAAGCGCGGCCGTTACGAGGCGATGCTGGCCCAGCTTGACCGGACCGGCGAGGACCAGATCTCGCTGACCGATCCCGACAGCCGCGCCATGGCCGCGCATACGAAGATCGGTGTGGGCTACAACGCGCAGGTCGCGGTCGACGCGAAGAACAAGATGATCGTCGAGCAGGCAGTGACCAACCAGGTCGTCGACATGGGACTGCTGACGCAGACCGCCGAGCCGGCCCGCGAAATTCTCGGGGTCGAAACGATCGACGTCGTCGCCGATCGTGGCTACTTCAAAGTCGAGGACATCGAGGCCTGCGAGAAGGCCGGCTGCATTCCTCATGTCCCCAAGCCTCAACGAGGATCGTCGGTGCGCAAGGGTTTCTTCCGCAAGGACGAGTTCCGATACGATGCTGGGCGCGACGCCTACGTCTGCCCGGCCGGGCAGTTGCTGACGCCGATCCGCCGCGGCCGGCTGCGCGATCTCGAGAAGATCGATTACGGCGCCCCGAAGGCCTGTCGCGTTTGTCCGCTGCGCGCGCGATGCACAAACGACGTTCGCTCGGTGTCCCGTCTCGAAAATGAGGACGTGCTCGATCGCATGGCCGAACGCCTCAAAGCGAGGCCGCACATTCTCGACCGTCGCCGCGAGGTCGTCGAGCATCCCTTCGGCAGCATCAAGCAATGGATGTATCAGGGCGCGTTCCTGATGCGCAGCCTCGAAAACGTGCGCGCCGAGTTTAGCCTGACCGCGCTCGTCTACAACTTGCGCCGCGCCCTCAATGTCATCGGCGTCGAGCCGATGGTAGCGGCGGTTCGGGGGTGAGCGGCGTACCCAATCCGCGCCTAAAGAGCCGACATGGGCGGCCACAGGATCGACACAGGCCTTGTCGCACCCGAAAAAAGTCGAAACCCCCGTCCGTCGCCGCCCGAGTGCGCAAAGCCGTGGGCGCAAGCAGTTTCCGCACGGTCTGCTTGACTTCTGCACCGCTTGAAACTCGCGGCTCCGCGATTTGAGAGGTAGGAATCAAGGATGAGTCTTGAGAGGCGCTTTCGGAGCGTTCGGCGGCGATCCACTAGCCGCCTCGCCGCCCTCAGCCTTGCCGCTCGTGCTCGCGCGGCCTTAAAATAAGAACGGGGCCAGAATCGGAGAGAACAGATCGGAACCAGACACGCTTGCCTTCCTGGCCCCTCGTAGTTGCTATTCTCACACCTGCGCAGAAGGGATTCACAGTTGACGTGCAAGATGACGAGTGTGCTGGGATCGATTGCGGCAATCGTCTTTTGCGTGAGCGCCGCACATGCTGACCCTAGGACGACGAAAGGTTTGTTTCGGCGAGTTTGAGCAGTTAAAAGACTGCCTTTTAAAAACAAGAGATCCGAAAGCCTGCATTAACACTTGTCATTTACATGGGTATGACCAGTTCATTTATGCTCGCGGCTTACCAGGCGGATTTAGCCTCGACAATATGTGTCGAGCAGTCTGCGGGGCATTGTCATGTCTGGACGTCGCCCGCTGATCAAGGGCTATTTTCGGCGTTGCGCTTGGTCGTCGGTGCGGTCATGTCTTCGGCCTTGTTTTGCGGAGAATAGAAGTCCGCTGGCCCTGATGTTGTCCGCTGATCCGTTGCCCCAATCACACCGGCGCGCTTAGCTGCGCAGACAATGCCACGGGCTTCTGGATCAATCCGCTTTCCTGCACATCACCTCTTGGTCACCCTCGACTCCTGTGCCGCCTTTGGCTCTTGGTGAGCCTTGGCCGCGAACCCTACCGACGCTCCTTACGCCGGAATTTCCCGATAGACCGTCTTGCTCCGCATGATCGCAAATGCGATGCGCGCCATCTTGTTGGCGAGAGCCACGGCGACAAGCTTGAAGGGCTTCTTCTCGAGAAGCCTCTTCGCCCACATCCGCAGCGGGTCGGTGTGCGGCTTGCGGTGAAACAGCACCGCATGGTCAAGGCGCTGATTTGCTGGAAACTCGGGACTGAGATGACCTCGCCAGCGGCGTGATCGAAGCCTCGTATTCCTGGTCGAGTTCCTTTCGGACGGCGGCGATCTGGCGCAGCTCGAACTCGGTGAAGCGCAGGCCGCGCCAGCGGTCGGCGGCGCGGATGAGCGCGCCGAACATGAGCTTGAGCACCGGCTTCTCGCCGAAGCCGTTGGGGATGATCTTGAGCCGCCGGCGCTCCTCGACGAACAGCCGTTCGAGGAGATTCGTGGTCCGAATGAAGCGCCGATGGGTTACCGGCAGCCGCAGGTGGGCGATGCACGCCTCGAAATCGTCTTCGAAGCAGCCGAGCGCGTTCGGCAGGAGGTCGGCGTAGTCGGCGCGGATGCCGCTCGCCAGCTGCCGCGCGATCGCCCGAGACGGCGCCTGATAGCAGGCGGTGACGCGCGCCTTGAACTCCGGCCACAGGTCGGTCGGGACCTTGGCCGCGAGGTTGCGCATCCGGTGCGCCAGGCAGCGCTGGCGCGCCGAACGCGGAAAGCACTCCTCGATCGCCCGAATGATCCCAGCCGCGCCGTCGCTGACCACCAGCAGCGGATCGCCGAGCCCGCGGGCGCGGAGGTCTTGGAAGAACGCCCGCACCGTCTCGACGTCCTCCCTGGAGCCCGCCATCAGCCCCAAAAGGACCTTGCGGCCGTCCTCGCCGACGCCCCGACCGACGTCGTCAGCAACGATGCGCTCACGCTAACAGGGGAAAATAACAGGGAATTTTTCAATTTTCGGCGGGATCAGGGAATGATATTCCGTCGAACAGGGAATCATGGGTAGCTTGAGAAAGGAAGGCGGACGCCAGCTACGGGGCCTTTCTATCGAAGTGCTTCAGATCATTCGTCGCCTCCTGATCCGCTCCGATCGCTTCCGGCTGGAGCGAGAGTTTGCCGGCCGGGATTTCCACCGGGGAGAACGATGCGCCTTGCCAAGGCACACAGAACAATCGGGCCGAGAATTCGCATCAGCCGACACGACGGCGGGAGCGCAAGATGCAACGCTTCAAGAGCGCGGGCTCAGCCCAGAAGTTCCTCTCAACCCACGCCGCCGTCTACAACACTTTCGACGTCCAACGCCATCTCACGTCAGCTAAATCACACCGCGTGCTGCGCGCCGCGGTGATGAGCACGTGGCGTGAGGCCATCGCGGCGGCTTAAAGAATCCGTAAGGCGTAGATCTCTCGCGCTCTTCGCACGGCAATGTGACGGCGCCCGCCAACGCGCTCAACCTGCCATATGGCTTGTCGTTGGCGGGGATCAGATGCCAGGGCGCCTGGCGCGTCGAAGTCTTCTGCATCATGTCCTCGATCGCCTCCTCGTATTCCGTCCAACGGGCGCGATTGCGGAAATCCTCGTAGGACAGTTTCCACCGCTTGAGCGGATCGGTGAGCCGGCTGCGAAACCGGCGCAACTGTTCGTCAGCGGTGATGTGCATAAACAGCTTGATGAGCCGCGTGTCGTCGGCGATCAGGATGCGCTCGAAGTCGTTGATTTCGTCGTAGGCCCTGCGCCATTCGGCGGCGGTGGCGAAGCCCTCGACGCGCTCGACCAGCACGCGGCCATACCAGGAGCGGTCGAAAACGACGATCTGGCCGTCCCGCGGCAGCCGCTCCCAAAAGCGCTGGAGGTAATGCAGCGACTTCTCCCGCTCGGTCGGAGCGGCGATCGAGTGGACCTTTAGGCTGCGCGGGTCGAGCGCCCAGCCCAGCCGCCGAACGATGCCGCCCTTGCCGGCGGTGTCCCAACCCTCGAGAACGAGGACGGCGCGATGGGTCGTCCCGAGATAGGCCTGCTGAACCCGCTGAAGCGTTTCTTGAAGTTCCTCAAGGCGGCGCTCGTAGTCGGCGAACTCGACCTTCGGGAAACGCTGAATGTCGGAAAGTCTCGGACGTTTCGAGACGACAAAGTCGGCGGTCTTCATGAACTGCGGAGCCTCCCCGCTTACAAACGCTCAAAATGATGAACATCGCCAAAATCGCCAAGCGATGCCAGGCTTCCGATAAGGCCCGATGCTCGACCCTACGCAAGCCGCAGCGCGATCACGCCGCCGACAATCAGCAACGCCGCGCCGGCGCGCGCGCCGCGGAACGGTTCGCCGAGGAATGCGACGCCGATTACCGCGGCGAACACGACAGAGCATTCTCGCAACGCCGCGACCGCGCCAATGGACGTCTGCGTCATCGCCCAGACGACGATCGCGTATCCATCGAATGCGGCGAGGCCGGCAAAGGCGCTACGCAGGGGATCGCGCAAGAATTCCGGGCCGACGGCTTTACCGCGCAGCGCCAGCACGAGCAACGACGAGCGTCACACGGCCGATGCGTCCATAAGCGAGACCGGAGAACCCCATCGTCGCCACACCGATAACTAGCGCTAGTACGCCGACGAGTGCGACCGCGTCCGGGACTTGAGGCTAGCCAAAACATGGCGGCCAGGCCAGCCAAAGCGTGGCGGCGTCTGATGGCGGAATGAAGAATAGCCCACGGCGTCATTCCACGTGCGCTTAAGACCTGCCGGCGCCTCTTTGAAGCGAACTTGCCAACGGGTGGCGGCCCGCGGGAGAAAGACGTCGACTCGGAGGCCGCCGGGGCGACGCATGATTCAGACGCGCAGGGAGAACGGCCGCGCAAGCCGGATATCCTACAATCTGGATGCTGTCGGTTACGTGCACGGCAGCGCCAAAGGGGACACAGACCATGGCTACGTCGTCAATTCCGCCGGTCACAAGATCGCGTTGCCCCGCGGGCGCTCTGACGCCGCGCTCGCGCCTCATCACGTCGAGCGCTCGAAGCTGTTTGTGTTCGATCGTCTGGCAACAGTCGAGGGAACTTGATGAGAAGCGGATCGCCCGGCCGCCCGTGCTGAGCCACCACGCGCGGGCCTCTTTTGCTCGCGTTCATCAACCACGCTACTGGTGTTGCCCGCGGCCTCGAGCCCTTCCCGGAGTAACAGTCAGTGCCGAAGAAGAAGACCTCAGCCCATCGCGCTCCGTGGACCAAGGAAGACGTGCGCGAGCTCAAGGCGTACTCGAAAGCGCGGACGCCACTTCCCGAGATCGCCAAGACGATGAAACGTACCGAGAGGGCGCTGCGGCGAAAGGCGGGGATTCTCGGCATTGGTCTCGGCCATAATCGCTGAGCTTCGCTTTCGCAGCATCGCGGCGATCGCGCCGGCCGCAAGGCAGACGAGCCAGATGTTCGGAATGACCCCTTAGCGCAAACACCGGGCATTCGCCGACAGCTTGGCGAACGGGCGAAGTCGAACCGTTTGCGGACGTTGGCGCAAAACCTGGGCTCACGGTGTGCGCAGGGCTGCGCGATCGAAGCGGTACGCGTCGCGCATGCGCATTCAGGTGGGCGGGTCCTGGATCACCGGGCCAAGGCGTTGCTCCGGGCCTTTCCGCTCATCTCGCGAATGGGCCCTAGCGCGGCCGCGTGTCCGACCTACCGCGAGGGAACAACCGCCGATCGCGCCAGTGGTTGTCCGTTTCCATCAACACGCTCGATTCGAAAGGCCACAACCGGGCAGGGCCCCTTTCGGGCCCGAGCGGGTATCGCAGTAAACACGCCCACGACACCGTTAGATCCCGTGCGGCAGGCGTGGATACCATAGGGGAAGCAACCAGATTCCAAGGGAATCTTGGCGAGATCGGTCCAGGTTTGACCGTTGTCGTCTGAAGAGATTGCTACCACCGCGCCCCCTGATTGATTCCCAATGGCGACCAGCCTAGGCCCACGAATGAACACACCGTCCAAGCCATTTATCGCAAGCGTTGCCCCGCCCCACCTTGGCTCGATCAGGTGGTCCCACCGGTTTGCGGCAAGATCGTAGCGCCGGTAACACGGCCGCTCTGCGCCGTCACTTCTTGCGCAGTAGTAGAAGTGCAAAGCTTGGCCGCTAACGCACATGTTAGCCAGCCACGTCGATGCGCCGACGTCCTCGCGCAGAATAACACCATCGACCGGTCCTTGTGGACGGCTATCGACTGGCAACCGATGACGAACGCCGGCAAGCGATAGCCAGTTGTGACCACCATCATCCGATCGCATAACAGAAACGCCGTCGTAGCGTTTCGCGGCCGGACTCCACGATGTCCATGCCAGAAAGAACCGATCCGCGGAAATTGCCAAGTATGGATAGTGAATGCCCGCGAATGCGACCGATCTAGTGATCGCGCGGCGGAACAGGATTTTGCCGGTACCGGCGTCGATTGCGAACAGATTGGGGCGGCAAATAATGCGTGAGCTATCGATAATCGAGGCGTAGTAGAGGAGGTTGTTCCTCACATCGTAATGCACTGAAAAATTTGTTGTGCCGTGACGCCCCATAGGTTGCACTGATACCGGGCGCATGCCTCCGCCTGCGGAAGCGGCGTAGCGCAAAAGCAGCCAATTCCGTCCCCTTTCCATGTCCGCGGTGTTCAGCTCTGGCGTAATCGCCAGAAGATCGCCCGCTTCGGAGATCGCCATGCCCACAGGGCGCACGTCTTGGTCGCCCGCCGGTTGCACGTCGAACGTGGAATAGCTGCGACCGCCGTCTTCGCTTTCCATGAAGCGGACGCGTCGCGTCCCGTCGATGCCGCATTCAGTGAAATTCAGATAGACTCGCTCGCCTCGGCAAGCGATCCGCGGGTTGTGACTTGCGAACGTCGAGAAACTTGCGCCTTCTCGAGACAAAGTCTGAAAATGACTGCTGCACAAGCCGCCCATCACCGAACACCCCTTCTTCTAGCTTGATGTTCAGTTCGTCCTTGTCGAGGACGAAGTTCGAGATCGTCTCGATGCCGCGGGACGGCGTCAAAGCGTATTCGACGCTGTCGGCGTCCGAATCCAACGTCAATCCCGGCCGTCCACTGAACGTTGTCCCGACGATAGCAATTTTCTGGCGCGCCCGAACATGTTGGGACTCCCGCCCTTTGCGCTCTGTGGCAAGATGTTGTTGCTGACGAACGGGCGGAAATAATTGGGCAGAAACCCAAGCCACGCCGTTCGCGCTGCTTTCGCATCGCTCCTGGGCACTGGATCGGCGTCAGCTGCGGATAGAATTGAATTTCGTGGGTCAGAATGGCTGGCATGAAATCCGTAGCCCCCCTGTCGCTCGCGCTCGATGATCGCGGCATATGCGGCGAGCAAGCCCTCGCGCTGCGCCAGGGCGAGGCCCTCGCCGGTTGCTGATTTTACGTAGTGTAGATTTTTCGGTCGCGATGGGGCGACATAAGGCGGTATTTGCAATTCGCGGAATATTTGATCGCCTTCATCGGGCTCGATCTGGCGGTGTTCTGGCGCAAATTCGGAACCGGTCTCGAACAAGTCCGCCCAAAGTCCGTAATACAGCCGCTCGGAGAACCTGTTTTTTGGAATTAACAAACGGTGTGTGCCGGGTCCGGAAAGTTCGACGTAAGCAACGGCGCTGTATGGCCCGGTTGGGCCATAGACGAGAAGGCCGGGGCGGCGCATCTCACCGAGCGAGTCTTGTGGATCTTCTACATCGACGATTAACTCAACAAGCTCGGCATGTTCGCGTTTCTGCTGCTCGTAAATCGTCCGCAGCTCCCGGATGGCGCCTGTTGGGTCGAGGTGCCGCAGACTGCGGCGGTCGGCATTGCGAGCCTCTTCCAGTAACCGCTCGGCTTCCTCCAGCACGGCCTCCCATCCCTCGGTCTGGCCGGTGAAGTCGGAATAGAGTGTCAGCTTCTCAGTCGGCGGGTATAGAGTGATGGGGTTGACCATCAGCCTTATATCGTGATCGAGCCCAAAGCGGATATTGTAGGCGAGATCGCGAAAGTTCGATTTGCCGACGATCATCGCGACGACAACCTTGCGCTTTGGCCAATCCTGCATCGCCAGAATCCGAAACAGGTTCGCCATGACGTGATCATGCCGAGCCCCAACGCGCATTCGCTCATACAACTCCTTGATAAAGCTGTCGATTGAGAGAGTGACGTTGAAGCGATCGAATTTTTCGAGCTTCTTGGCTTCGGCGGCGGTGATCATCGTTCCGTTCGACATAAAGCCGAACGAGAAGTTCGGGTTCATGTCGCGGCTAAACTCGTCGATGAAGCGCCGGAATCGCGGCATCATGTATGGCTCGCCCCCGTGCCAAATCAGCTCCTGCAAGAGCGGCACTCGCGCCAGAACGTCGGGATTGGTTTGTGGTCTATGACGAATCCGATTCAGCCTTACGTCGTTCTGGCTGCACGCCGGGCAATCGATATTGCAGTCTGAGGTCTCGATAAACGTGATCTTGCTCGGTTGCGCCGCGAGCGTCGTGGCGCCGGCGCAAAACTCTTCGTATGCGATTTCGATGTTCCGGGCGGAATCTGAATTCTTTTCGACGTTGGCGATCGACGCACAATCCTCGCCGCAGCGCAGCTCGTAAAAACGGCCGTTGCGCGCCGGATTGCTATTGTCGCTCGCCGCCATGTAGAGGAATCCCCGCCACACTGAATAACGGCCGCGACCGTGTTCGCGGATTTCGTCGTGCAGGCTCCCAGGATGCGCCAGCGGCAGCCCGTCTTCGAAAAGCGCCACCTGCTCCGGCCTGTCTCGGTTGCGTTCCCAAAAGCCTTCTGGAATTTGTGCGATGTAGCAGCGCCCTTGCTCCTCACGAAAGCCGTCCCCCCACTCGAATCTCGGGAAGACACCGCCCATCGTGCGGTATCCTAGGCAGTTGCCGCAAGGATACCCAGAGAGATTGCCGCTGAGGTGGCGCTCCCGCAGCTCACGGTATGCGGGTCCGTTCCAGATCTCAGCAATGCTGCTGGTGTTAGTATTGCCCAACGTCGTGTCAGTACCAGCGAAATGAAAATAGCAACAGGGTAGCACCTCTCCAGTCAGGTCAATGACCATTAGTTGCCAAGGGAATCCACACCGACCTGGCGTAGGCTTCTCCGGGCTCGAAGTTGCGGCGGCGCGCTGGGTCGGTAATGCGGCGGGCAATTCGGCCCCGACTGCAGACATAGTAGTGCTCCTGTGTCGTTGCGGCGTTCTCGCTGGAGGTGGTCGGACTGTCCGCGCTCCGCACTAACACAAAACAGCACCGGCGAGGAGCGCGGTTGCTCCCCTGCGGTCAATGGGGCTCATGGCAGTGTGGGCCCCCGGAGATGATGGCCGCCGGACCTACCCTTATCTGCGTCGCTTACTTCCGTGCGCGTGCCCCCGTCGGCGGTTGTGTTCCATCGAGGCTGCGGAAAACTTCAGCGCGCTACTGCAGCATGGCAGCGCAAATCGTTGAAATAGAACGCCGAGTGCCTGGACCGAATACCTCTCCAAAAAGCGGGAACCCTGCCCTCCAAGTCGCGCAGCTTTACGACCGCTTGCCCTCCCACTTGCGGCGTTCGCGGTGGCGATCGGCAACGGCAGGTTTACTGAAGGGTTTCAGACGCCGGCCCTTTCGGACGGTCGTGCGAGACGCGGGGGCCGGCGTTTGAAAGCCTCGTAAGGAGGAAACCGCGGGGAGGAAGGGCGCTGTTTGACCGAGCGCGGCCTATGGGGATTTGAGGATCGCGGTCGGATCGCCGATTTGGGGGCGGTGGCGGAAGGCGGTCGGTTTCATCGTCGGGAGCCGAGACGACGGGCTTCTTGTCGGGCGCGGATGAGGGCGACGGGGATGGGCTCGGCGGCTGGAGAGCCTGTGCGGACGTCGGGAGGACGTCGCGTTCCTGCTCCGGCGTGCGGCTGGAGGCGAGGGGAAGCGGCGCTGCGAGGCGGGACGCGCGGCGTCGGTCATGACGTGTCGATCCTGATCCGGCTTGGGGAAGGCGATCGCGCGGGGCGCGGCCCTTCGAACGTCTCGACAATGATCATCCGGCCGCCGCAGCAGGGGCAGCGCCGCGCCGGCGAAACGGCTTCGGCCTGGCCGTCGGTCTCGGCGTGCGAGCCCTCGGGTGCAGCCTCGGGCGCGGCGAGCGCCTGGCGGACGCGCTCGATGTTGCTGGCTCGGACCGCGCCGGCGAAGAGGCCGTAGTGATGATGTGGACGGCCTCACCCGAACGGCATCAAGTGCCAAGGCGTGACCGGTGCAGGTCGCGGATAGGGAAGCCGTCCATGAAGACCTTTATCAGGATTGGGATCGACCTGGCGAAGAACTTTTTCCAGGTGCATGCAATCGAGCGCGAGGGTGCGCCTGCGGTTACGCGCAAATTGAGCCGAGGTAAGGTGCTTGCTTTCTTCGCCCAAGCGGCGCCCTGCCGCGTCGGGATGGAGGCTTGTGGATCGTCCCATTACTGGGCGCGGGAGATCCGGGCGTTGGGGCACGAAGTGGTCTTGATTCCTCCTGCTTACACGAAACCCTACGTCAAGCGCGGCAAGAACGATGCGAACGACGCGGCTGCGATCTGCGAGGCCATGTCGCGGCCCGAGATGCGGTTCGTGCCGATCAAGAGCGCGGATCAGCAAGCCGTGCTGATGCTGCACAAGACTCGGGAATTGCTGGTCAAGCAGCGAACCATGACCGTCAATGCGCTGCGCGGTCATCTCTCGGAGTTCGGCTTGATCGCGCCCAAGGGCATCCACCGGGTCAAGGAATTGCTGGCGCTCGCGCAAGCCGACGAGACCCTTCCCGAAGAGGCCAAGCAAGCAACCGCGATGCTGGCTTCGCACAGCGACGGCCTCGACGAAAAGATCGACGATCTGGAGAAGACGATCGCCCGGGCGAGCGGCAAGAACCAAACGAGCCGGTTGCTGGACGAGATCCCCGCCTTCGGCCCGCTGATCGCATCAGCGATGGTCGCTTTCAATCCCGATCCCAGCGTCTTCAGGTCGGGAAGCGATTTCAGCGCGTCTCTGGGCATTACTCCGAGCCAGCACTCGAGCGGCGGCAAGGACAAGCTCGGCGCTATCACCAAAAAGGGTAACCGGTATTTGCGCAAGATGCTGGTCGTGGGATGCACGTCGGTTTTGCGCGTGGCCCATAAATACAAAGGCGCCCTGGCCGAATGGATCGTCGCCATGAGGGCCAGGAAGCCCGAGCGCGTCGTCGCCGTCGCCCTGGCCAACAAGCTGGCCAGAATCGCCTGGGCGATGATGTCGACCGGCGAAGCCTTCCGAACCGAACTTTACACGAAGGCCTGACGACAAAGAGCTCTCCAAGATAGACGTTTCAGTTTCGAAGAGATTGGCAAGCGCAACGACGTGATGAACGACACGGTCGCAACGAAAGCCCAGGACACCCTGACATCCGCCACGAGCCCCGAGCTCGCCGTAGTGATAGGGACCAGGACTGTCGAATATCATCAGGGCCAGCGGTCCTATACCGCACCAACAGGCCGGACATATGACCGCAGCCGACCAAAGCGATCAGAGCGTCGAAAACCACTTGCCAAGAGGCCGTCCACATATGTCGGATGCGGTGGAAGCCGCTCGGCAGCACGTGCAGGAGAAAGCGGCGGATGAACTCGTGGGCCGCGAGCGTCATGGTCTTGAACCGGTCGCGGCCTTCGACCCGATAGTCCTTCCACTTGAATGTGACGCCCTTGTCGTCCAGCTCCATGAGCCTGGAGTTCGAGATCGCGACGCGGTGGGTGTAGCGGGCGAGATAGGCGAGCACGGCCTTCGGCCCGGCGAACGGCCTCTTGGCATAGACGATCCATTCCGATCGGCGCAGCGGCGCGAGGACGGCGTCGAAGGCGGCTTTGTCGGCGAGCCGCGCGAGGTCGCCGAGGAAGACGAGGCGTCCGGCCGCATGCAGGGCTGCGAGCCCTTCGAGGAAGAGCCGGCGGAAGAGACGCGACAGCATCCGCACGGGCAGGAAGAAGCCGGGCTTGCAGGCGATCCAGCGCGATCCGTCCAGCGACAGGCCGCCGCCGGGAACGATGACGTGGACGTGCGGATGGTGGGTCAGCGCCGAGCCCCAGGTGTGCAGTACAGCGGTCAGGCCGATGCGCGCGCCCAGATGCTTCGGGTCGGCCGCGATCGTGGTCAGCGTCTGGGCGGCGGTCCTGAACAGGAGGTCGTAGACGGGGGACTTGTTCTGGAACGCGACGGCGCCGATCGACGCCGGCAGGGTGAAGACGACGTGGTAATAGGGAACAGGCAGGAGTTCGGCCTCGCGGTCTTCGAGCCATTCCCTCGCCGCGGCCGCCTGGCACTTCGGGCAGTGGCGATTGCGGCAGGAATTGTAGGAGATCCGTTCGTGCGCACAGTCCTCGCAGCGCTCGACGTGTCCGCCGAGCGCGGCTGTGCGACAGGTCTCGATCGCCGACATGACCTTCAACTGGTCGAGGCTCACGTGACCGGCGTTGGCCATTCGCCACGCCGCCCCGTGGGCGCGAAAGACGTCGGCGACCTCCAGGTGGTGACCCGGTGGCCGCGCCATGCGGCCGCGGTCAGTCGGCCGGCTTTCGCTTCGCCAGGTTGACGCCGAGCCGCTCGAGCGGGCTCTTGACGTCGCGGATCGTGTTGACCGCGACCTGGGTGTAGAGCGCGGTCGTCTCGAGCTTGGCGTGGCCGAGCAACACCTGGATCACCCGAATGTCGACGTCCTGCTCGAGCAGATGGGTGGCGAAGCTGTGCCGCAGCGTATGCGGTGACACGCGCTTGGAGATGCCGGCCAGGTCTTTGGCGGCGGTGACGGCGCGATTGAGCTGACGGGCGGTGATCGGGTTGACCGGGTTTTGGCCGGGGAACAGCCAGGCCCGCGGCCGCGCCGCCTTCCACCATGCGCGCAACAGTTCGAGCAGTTGCGGCGACAGCATCACATAACGGTCCCGCTGCCCTTTGCCCTGCTCGACCCGAAGCGTCATGCGCTGGCTGTCGATGTCGGACACCTTCAGGTGCGCGACCTCGGACACGCGCAGGCCCGCGCCGTAGGCGACGCTGAGCGCGGCCTTGTACTTCAGGCCCGGCGCGGCTTCGAGCAGGAGCGCGACCTCTTCCTGGCTGAGCACGACCGGCGCCCTGCGCGGCTTGTTCACGATCGTCAGAGGACGAACGAGGTCTGGCCGTTCGAGCGTCACGGTGAAGAAGAACCGAAGCGCGGTGACGGCGGCGTTGATCTGTAGTAGCTGGTACTTGATCTGACGGTCAGCGTCGGGAGATGGGTCGGCTCTGCCTGTCAGATATGATCAGGCTGCGATCATTTTCTCCTTCGCAAGGGGCGTCGCGTCAAGGAAGGTCTGCATTGGCGTCTTGCCGAAGCACCATCGCCCCTGATGCGGCCTTTCCTCGTTGTAGCTCTGGACCCAGGAATCGAGATCGCCCTGGAGTTCGGCGATCGATCCGTAGATCTTCTTGCGGAAGGCGACGCGATAGAACTCGTCGAGCACCGTCTTGTGGAAGCGCTCGACGATGCCATTGGTTTGCGGGCTCTTGGTCTTGGTGCGCGAATGGTCGATATCCTCGAGCGCCAGATAAAGCTCGTATTCGTGGCGCTCGGGGTTGCCGCAATATTCCGTGCCACGATCGGTCAGCACGCGGCACAGCCTCACCTCCCTCGCATCATAGAACGGCACGACGCGATCGTTGACGAGATCGGCCGCGGTGATGGGCGTCTTGCGATCATAGAGCTTGGCGAAGGCGACCTTGGCGTAGGTGTCGATGAAGGTCTGCTGGTAGATGCGGCCAACCCCCTTCATGTTGCCGACGTAGAACGTATCCTGGGCGCCGCAATAGCCCGGACATTCGCTCTCGAACTCGCCATGCGCCTCCTTTTCGCTCTTGGCCTTCTCCAGCGCGGCCAGCTGGCTTTCGGTCAGAACCAGGCCTTCCTGGGCGACCTTGGCTTCGAGCGCCTTGAGCCGTTTCTTCATGGTTTCAAGATCATGACGCTGCCAGACGCCGCGAACGCCGGCCGGAGAAATAGAGTGGCCGAGTTTGCGAAGCTCGTTGGCGATACGGATTTGGCCATAAGCCGGCTGGTCCAGCGAAAGCTCGACGATGATCGCCTCGACCTCGGGCGGCGTGCGGTTCTTCAGGATCGGCTTTCGCCGCGTCAGTTCCTGCAGCGCCAATTCGCCCCCGGCGTCGTAAAGTTCCTTGAAACGATAAAAGCTGTCGCGGCTATAGCCCATCATTTTGCAGGCCTGGCTGACGTTGCCGAGCTGCTTGGCCAACTCCAGCAACCCAACCTTGGCGCGGATAATCTTCTGTTCCTTGGTCATCGTAGGTGTCCTCTCGAAACGCCGAGGCCAGGCGCTGCGAACCCCGACCACTCCGCGTCAAGGAACGGGGTCATCTTGGCCCGCTCTTCCTCGACCCACATTGCCGGGCCGGTCTTCGACCCTAATCACGAGCCAAGGAACAAAATCCTGAAAAGTGTGGCGCTGGAGGATGGGGTAAAGCGCCGGGAGAGGTTCGCATCCGGGTTCCACTAGATCAACGATGACGACGCCCTTCGCCAGCCCGAGAACGCCAGAAGGAACCTCAACGATACCGGAGAACTTAGTCGGATCGCATTTTATCCCTTCGCTTAGCGGGTCGTGACCCGCGTAAATGCCGAGTTGCACCGTCCCGCGAAACGCTCCAGTTAGAGGCTGGAGCATCTTGATCGTTCTCGGACGGTCATCGAAGCTCTTGGAGTGAAATCGACCATCTTTGTGGTAACTAGCGTGCGGGTTTCTCCACGTCGGATCGGACCGGCAGTGAATGACAAAGAATTCGCCCTCTTTATTGCGCCTGACCCGAAGAACCAGCCACAGTCCACCGTCCTCCCGAACTGCAACCGCATAGTGATATTCGCGGGGGCCTATCGGGTTCATCGCTTCAGCCGCTTTCCGACGCCAGCCGCAGGATGACGTCCGAATAGTCCTCCCCCGGCCCACGCATCGCGCCAAGCCGATCCGCCATCGCGTCCTCAAGCCAGACGTGGCGCTCGCCCTTTTCGTTGAAGTAGGGTTCGACGGCCACGGACCCGAGCGGCAGGGTTTCGGGCGACCGATCCGCCCCTTGCCGCATGGGCTTATTGCGGGAGCGCGTTGAGGCCTGATCCAAAGCGATGTCCGTTTAGAGACTAAAGACGTGTTGCGACCCAATCGCCAAGCCCCAATTTTACGACGAGGCGGGCGATCTGTTTGCCATCCCACACCTGCACCGGCTGATCGGAGGGCGGTATGATGTCTCCGCCGGACGAGTGGACCGCGAAGATCATGCGCTTATAGTGGTCTCTTCGCTCGTTGAACCTCAATACATAGTCGTTGAGGATCGCCTGAGTGGCCGAACTCTTGACTTGGACGAAGGCGATCTCGTCAGCGGAGGCGTTCTCGACCTCAATATCGATCCCTTCCGTAACACCGCCCAGTTTCGCCAATCGAGCCCAACCACTGCGCGACAGGATAAGGTCGATCAGCACTTCAAAATCCTTGTCCCCAAGACGAGTGATCAATTTGGCAACTGCATCTTGGTACGTCTCACGCGCATGCCTCGCTGCGCGAGCGTCCGCATCCTCTTCATTTCGAATAATGCGGAGAATTTCCTTCCACCCTTTGGGTTCACAGACAGTCGCCCTGAATCCAGCCGCAGCAATGACAGTACCCGGAAGTTCAGTCATCACGAGCTGCCGCTTGTCCTCAAGGGAGTAGTTTGACCACGGTCGATCGCATTCCAGCCAAAAGTGCCCCGCTTTATCAGTCGCGCCATTTGGATTCGGGACGGCCCTATCTTTGACAGTGCACCACCATAAGTCTCCGGCTTCGAAGGTGATCCAAAGATGGCGGCTTGGAGTGTCGAGGAGCTGCCGGAGCGCGTTAAAATCTCGTTTCCTAGCGGCCGGGTCTGAGATGTCTAGTCCTACAAGATTTTTGATTGTCGCAAAGTCGGGATGAACAATAAACTCCGGTGACAACTCTCGCCATCCGGCATGCACCTGATTGTTTTCTTTCGCGGCCTTCCACCATTGGCCGCCTTTGCCCTGCCCTCCCTTGCCGTTCTTGACATGTCTTACCGACTGAATGTTCCTAAGAGCGTCATGAGTTCTCGGGGTCATCTCCGTGTTCGCTTCCATCGCCGTCCTTATCCTCTCGAAAAATCGCTCGCCTATTGAATTTTGCCGCGCTTGACGAGGTTGGCCTCGGCCTCGTAGGTCACGCTGCCGAGCGGGAGCGTCCGGGCAAACGCCTCGAACGCCTCGACGCTGATCGCGATGCGGACCATGCGGTCAGGATCGGCGCGCCGCCAGCGGAATCACCTCGGCCACGGCCAATTCCGATAGCCAGTTGGCCCATTGCTGCATCGTCGCCCGGCGGTTCGATCATGGCGCTGCGGTCATATGCGCCGACGATCTTGGTCTTGCCGTGCGCCAGACTGAGTTCGGCGACCTCGAAGGCCACTCCCGTCTCGGAGCACCACGATCGAAAGGTGGCCCGCCAGCCGTGGGCGACGCCCGGCCGCCGGTCGCCCGCTTGCATCGGTCGTAGATCGTGCTGCGCGAGACAGGCCGCCCCGGACGGATGCCGGGAAAGACGTGTTTCGCTATCGCGCCGGCGGCTTCTCAGCGTCTCGCGTTGCGCGCCTGTGGCGCGGCGTGCTCAGGCGCGCGAGCGGGCTCTCGATCTTGGCGATTAGTCCTGTCGCCACGCGGGTGTAGCGAGCCGTCGCGTCGAGTTTGTCGTGTCCAAGCAACGCCTGAATCAGCCGAATGTCCGTGCCGTCCTCGAGCAGATGGGTCGCGAAGGAATGGCGCAGCGAATGAAGGGAGACCGCCTTGCGCAGCCCCGCCGCTTTCGCCGCCTCCTTGAACAGCCGGCCGACGCCGCGCGACAAGTCGCCGTTTGCGCAGTTCTTCAGGGTGCCGGTCGAGTTTGGCGCATTGGCGGCGGGTGTGATCTTCGATGCGGCGGCGCTCGACTGGCCGGTGCGCAATCGCGATCCGGACTACGGGAAGATCCTGGCCCCGCTGCTCGAGGACGCCGTCGCCGACACGGAGGGAGACTTCCTCTCCGCCGTCAAGTCGGTCATGCGGGCACGAATTGGCTCAGGCGCGTTCACGCGCGACAGCGTCTGCCGCGCGGTGGGCCTCAATGCGCGCACGCTCGCCCATCGGCTCGCGGCGTTTGGCGTCACCTTCTCCGGCCTCGCCGACGAAGTGCGGTTCGACGCCGCGCAGAAAATGTTGCTCAAGGACCGACGCATCGCCGAGATCGCCGCCGACCTCGGTTTCGCCGAGCCAAGCGCGTTCATCCGCGCGTTCAAGGCCTGGTCGGGGACGACGCCGGCGCGCTGGCGCGCGGTGCGCCCGATGGCATCGCCGAGATGAATGACCCCCGAAGGTCGCGAGACTGTGATGACCGCTTCATGTCGATCAGCCCCGTTAGATCGCTTGGGCGAACGCTTGCTCCGGAAAGCCTCGACGCCTACGATCTCTATCTGCGCGCTTTGCCGCATCTCACGTCGGTCATGCCGGAACGCCGCGGATCGCCGAATAGACGAGATTTCGCCATGAGCGGACAGCTACGTGAGCTTTCCACCCCACGCGTATCTGCCAGGTAGGGAACCGCATCCCGTGCGCGATCCCACGGGACATAGCTACCATGTCGAACCAAATTCCGGTTGCCGCGGAGGCGTCGCTTGGCTCAGACGTATTCCTCTGGGGTCTCGACCTCTTCAATCACGGTTATTACTGGGAAGCTCATGAGGCCTGGGAAGGTCTTTGGCAGGTTGCGGATCGAGACGGTCCACTGCGTATGCTCTTCAAGGGATTGATCCTGTTGTCGGCAGCGGGGGTCAAGATTCGAGAGCGCAAACATGTGGCGGCTGCGAGTTATGCCAGACGCTGATTTACAGGCGACGGCGCCTGGACAGCCTCAACCCGTGTTCAATTTCATTCTCGGATCAAATTCCCGCACGAGGCGGAGCGGATCGCAAAAGAGAAACGGTCATCTGTAGGAGGCGCTACGAAGTGGACAACGGCGGTCTGTTCGCGGGCCTCTGCCCACAACCGTCCCCCATGGGCGGCGATGATAGATCGGCAGATCGAGAGCCCCATTCCGATTCCACTAGTCTTTGTGGTGTAGAAGGGCGCGAAACCCGCTCGAGATTTTCCGGATCAATTCGTAAGTATCCCCCGGCAGAGCCGGGGGCTTTAGGATTTGAGCCGCTCGAAGCGGCAGGAGGGGTCGCTGACGCGGCCCCTTGAGTTTGGAGCCGCCCAAGGGCGGCGCTGTCAACGCCAGAGGTTCAACTGTTCCAGCCTCTGATCTTCCTTTTCTTGATTGCGGATGTAGGCGCGGATGGCCTGCTCATCGCGCCCGCCCGTGTTGACGAAGAATCCTCGGGCCCAAAAGTGCTGCCCAACGAAATTGCGTTTGCGCTCTCCATAAACTCTGGCCATGTGGATCGCGCTCTTGCCCTTGATGAAGCCGACCACTTGCGAAACCGCGTATTTCGGCGGGATCGAAAGCAGCATGTGGACATGATCGGGCATCAAATGCCCTTCCTCGACCTTCAACTCCTTCTGGTGCGCGAGCTTGCGGAACACTTCGCCCAGATGCCGCCGTTAACTCTTGATACAGCGTCTTGCGCCGACATTTCCGAATGAAGACAACATGATATTTGCAGTCCCAAATTGTGTGACTTAGGCTCTCATACTCGTCCATCGGTGGAGTTCCTTTCGTGTGAGTGGCTGCTCACGTTGGAACTTCGCCGGTGGACCGCCGGACACGTCAAACTTCTACTGCCGCCCCGGCACAGCCGGGGGTCTCCCGCTTACGCTAGTCCGGAATCTCGCACTGCGACTAAGATATCGCCCGTCTGGCCTTGCTCGGTGCTAATCGATAACTCTCGTTCGCCCTCCTCAACCTAGCTCATTGCTTCCACGGAGTTCAGGATCAAATTCAGGACGACCTGTTGCAGTTGAACACGGTCGCCCCGAACGGAAATCATCCCCTGCATAAGGCGGGTGCGGACCGAGATTCTGTTTCTATCCATTGCATCCCGCACCATTACGATCACCTCATCTATCGCCTCGTTGAGGTCGAAAAGCTCGTTTCGTGGAGGCGCTTTCTTGATATGATCACGGACGCGGTCTACGATATCCTTGCTGCGGTCGGCATCCCTGACAATGGAACCGAGCGCCAGCCGCGGAGAGCAAAGGATGGCCGATTGGGCCAAAAACTCCAGCTTTATTTCAGGATAGAACGGCATCGCGAAAGTGAATGACTTTCTTCCATCCGGGCCGACGATACGGGTCTCATGTCCCAACTCCGCCAATTCCTTGACCGTCATTTCCAAAGTCCGCACAACGCCGTTGATTTGCGGATGCCAAGCATCGGAGATGATCAAGAATTTCATGAAGGGATACTTCGAGACAAATTAACTGTCAGCTCTTGCAGCGGAGCGACCTCACGAATGCAGCATCGAGTGGCGCACTGGCAACTGAATTCGGTCGGCTAGGAACGTCTACCGGATCCAGCGCTATCTGATCGGCGGGGAACTCCGGCGCGCGAGATGAGAGGAGGCGGGGAGCTTGCGATCCTCGGTCATGTGCTTTTGGGAGAGAGGCTGACCGGCCTAACGCGGCTGGCGTCTGACATTTTGAACCATATAGGTCCGCAAATGAGAGTTTGAGTTGGGTCAACGCGGGCTTGGCCGCCGACCGTTAGATTTTGGCGCGTAACAGGGAGGATAACCATGGATAGGCCGGTCAATCGTGTGCGCGCCAAGTCGCCCGCTGCCAATGTCGCGGTCTCGGTTCTGGCTGCGGGGCGCCCGTCGTCGTTGATTGCGGTCGAGAACGAAGATCCGTTTGATCGGTTCACACACGCCAAGATCGCGCAACTCTGCGGGGGCTTTTCGCCTATGGGCGTCGCCGAGGCGGCGTTCGATTGGGCGCTGCACCTCGCCGCGTCTCCGGGGCGTCAGGCGGCGCTTGCGCTCAGCGCGCTGTCCAAACAGGCAGCCCTTCTGCAAACGAGTAGGTCATCGTCACCCGGGGGCTCGGAGGGCGACGCTCCCAAACGCGCCGGAGCGGACGACCGCCGGTTCGCCGCCGAGGAATGGAGGCAGTGGCCGTTTTCGCTGTACGCGGAAGGCTTTCTTGCGACGCAGCGATGGTGGGACGAGGCCACGTCGCAGGTTCACGGCGCGACGCGCCACCATCTTGCGCTCCTCAATTTCATCGCCCGGCAGGCGCTCGACACTGTCGCCCCTTCCAATTTCCTCCTCACCAATCCGGTCGCACTCAAACAGACCGTGCGCGAGCGTGGGGCCAACCTCGTGAGAGGCGCAATGCACTCTTCGGCCGATCTTCAGCGCCTGTTGCGCAACGAGCGCAGCAAGGCGGCCAAAGCGTTCGAGCCGGGCAAGACCGTCGCACTGACCGAGGGCGTCGTCGTCAAGCGCACGGAGCTCGCCGAGATCATCCAATACAGCCCGACGACCGAGTCCGTCCGCGTCGAGCCTGTCGTCATCGCACCCGCGTGGATCATGAAATACTATATCCTCGATCTACAGCCGGAGACTTCGCTGATCAGGCATCTCGTCGACAGCGGATTCACGGTCTTCTGCATCTCGTGGCGCAATCCGACCTCGCGCGATCGCGACGTCGGCTTCGACGACTATCGGCGCGAGGGCCTCCTGCCGGCGATCAGCGCGGCGCTGGCGATCGCCGGGGCCGGTCGGGCGCATCTCGTGGGCTATTGCATCGGCGGCACGCTGGCGGCGATCGCGGCGGCGGGCATGGCGCGCGACAACGACGACCGCCTCAAGTCCCTGACGCTGTTCGCCGCACAGACGGATTTCACGGAGCCTGGAGAGCTCGGACTGTTCATCGACGACAGCCAACTGGCCTTGCTCGAGGACATCATGTTCGAGCAGGGCGTCCTGGAATCGAGCCAGATGGCCGGCACCTTCCATCTCATGCGCTCGAACGATCTCGTCTGGTCGCGCGTCATCCACCACTATCTGATGGGCGAGCCGGACAAGGCCGACGCCCTCTCCGCCTGGTCGTCGGACGCCACCCGCATGCCTTACAGGATGCACAGCGAGTATTTGCGCACGCTTTTTCTGAACAATGACCTCGCCGAAGGCCGCTTCAAACTGAACGGCCGCCGGATCGCCTTGCAGGACATTCGATTGCCCGTTTTCGTCGTCGGGGCCGAGCACGACCTCGTCTCGCCGTGGCGCTCCGTGTTCAAGATTCACGACCTAACCGGCGCCGAAATCACTTTCGCGCTCGCCAACGGCGGTCACAATCGAGGCATTGTGGCGCCTCCGGGGGAAAGCGGCCGCTATTTCCGGATCTCGACGACTGCCGCAAAGCATCGCCGGCCCGATCCTGACGCCTGGGCCGCTTCGGCGCAGCGTCACGAGCATTCCTGGTGGCCGGCATGGTTCGACTGGCTCAACGCTCATTCGAGCCGTCTCGTCGCGCCGCCCCCGCTCGGGTCTGAGAGCGCTGGGCTTGCGCCGCTCGCTCCGGCGCCCGGAGATTACGTGCACGGGTAAGGGGCGCGCGAGCGCAACCCTCTCCGTCGCCGTTCACGGTGCCGGCTCCGGGGCGCGCCGTCCACCTCGGTATCTTGAGTCATCAACTCGGCGCTATCGGCAGGGTCGACGAACCGATGCGAAAGGGGATATGCTGTGGCAAGCGAACGAAACGGGCTCGAAAAGCGATGGCCGACCCGTTCGAACTGTGGCGCATGGTGTGGTCGTCGGCGGTCGCGCAGGGAGTGGAGCGCTTCGTCGACTCCTTTGTCCCCAGTACGGCCCTTGCCCACCCGCGCCCGGCTGAGCTCGACCTCTCCGCCTTCGCCACTGTCGGACGGGTCCGCATCGAACTTTCGACGATGCTGCTGCTCGAGCAGCCGGAGCCGGCGCCCTCGAAAACTTCGCCGGTGCTGATCGTCGCGCCTTACGCGGTCCATGACGCCTCGATCGCCGATTTCGCCGAAGGCCACAGCATCGCGATGGGGCTCGCCGAAGGCGGACCGCACCGCCTCGCGCTCACCTTCTGGAAGTCGGCGACCGCTGAGATGCGCGACTTTGGCATCGACGCCTATCTCGCCGATCTGAACGTCGCCGTCGACGATCTCGGCGGGCGCGCCTCGCTCATCGGATTGTGCCAGGGCGGCTGGCTCGCCGCCGCCTACGCCGCGCGCTTCCCCAAAAAGGTCGCGAAGCTGGTGCTGGCCGGCGCGCCGATCGATCCCGGCGCCGCAGAATCCGGCATCACCCAGGCTCTCGCTTCGGTTCCGCCGGCGACGATCCAACAAATCGTCGCGCTCGGCGGCGGCAGGATCTCCGGGTCGCTGTCATTCGCCCTCTGGTCGGACGGCCTGTCGCCGGAGTTCACCGCGGAAGCGGCGCTGCAATGCTGCGTCGACCCCGCGATCATGGCGAAGTTCAACGTGTGGAACCTCAGGACGGTCGACCTGCCGGGCGCCTACTTCGTGCAGACAGTGGAATGGGTCTTTCGCGAGAATCGCCTGGCGCGCGGCTCCTTTCCGGCGCTCGGGCGCCCCGCCGCGCTCTCCGCCGTCGAAGCGCCGATTTTCGTCCTCGCCGCCGCCGACGACGAGGTGGTGTCGCTGCCGCAGGCAACCGCGGCCAAGTCGCTGTGCCGGCGAACCCGGGTCAAGACCCGCATCGCGCCGGGGCGCCACCTGTCGCTCTTCATGGGCCGGCGGACGGTCGGCGGCGTCTGGCGCGATATTGCGCAGTGGCTCGCGGAACCGGAGCGCGAGCCGGCGCCCGCTCCCGGCGCAAAGCGGGCGCGCAAGCGGGGATAGGACGCGGGGCTCGCCCACCGCCTACCAACATGGCTGAGGGCGTTGACCGGCCATGTCGAGCAAAGGCAGTCACCCAAACGGAGTGTGGTCGTAAAACGGTGTAGTCGTAAGTGTGCAATGAACCGCGATTGGCGTCCATTTCGTGAACGGATTGCACTCCACCTGCATCGCTGCGACGGCCGGAGTTGACGTGAGGACTAAACCGCTCGCGCGGTAGCTGCGGCGAGGGCAGCGCGGGAAGCTGGGTCGGACGAGGCCAGGACTGTCTCAGAATCATGGGGTTCCACCCCATGGGAGACAGGAGCTTTCGCGATGTCCGACAAGCCCATCAACCCGCTGCGTCAGCGCATGATCGACGACATGACGGCGCGTCGGTTCAAGGAGAAGGTGCAGAAGGACTACGTCCGGCACGTCAGGACCTTTACGGCCTTCCTGGGCCGGTCGCCCGATACGGCGACGAAGGAGGACCTTCGCCGCTTTCAGTTGCATCTGGCGCAGCAGCAGATCAGCCCAGGTTCGATCAACGCCGCCGTCACCGCGCTTCGGTTCTTCTTCACCGTGACGCTCGAACGGCCAGACCTCGTTCGTCCTCTGACGATCGTGAACAAGCCGCGCAGGGCGCCGGTCGTGCTCAGCCAGGAAGAGGTCGCGCTCCTGCTCGAAGCCGCGCCGGGCCTGAAGTACAAGGCCGCGCTCAGCGTCGCCTACGGCGCGGGCCTGCGCGTGTCCGAGGTCGCGCACCTGAAGGTGTCCGACATCGACAGCCAGCGCATGACGCTTCGGGTCGAGCAGGGCAAAGGGCAGCGGGACCGTTATGTGATGCTGTCGCCGCAACTGCTCGAACTGTTGCGCGCATGGTGGAAGGCGGCGCGGCCGCGGGCCTGGCTGTTCCCCGGCCAAAACCCGGTCAACCCGATCACCGCCCGTCAGCTCAATCGCGCCGTCACCGCCGCCAAAGACCTGGCCGGCATCTCCAAGCGCGTGTCACCGCATACGCTGCGGCACAGCTTCGCCACCCATCTGCTCGAGCAGGACGTCGACATTCGGGTGATCCAGGTGTTGCTCGGCCACGCCAAGCTCGAGACGACCGCGCTCTACACCCAGGTCGCGGTCAACACGATCCGCGACGTCAAGAGCCCGCTCGAGCGGCTCGGCGTCAACCTGGCGAAGCGAAAGCCGGCCGACTGACCGCGGCCGCATGGCGCGGCCACCGGGTCACCACCTGGAGGTCGCCGACGTCTTTCGCGCCCACGGGGCGGCGTGGCGAATGGCCAACGCCGGTCACGTGAGCCTCGACCAGTTGAAGGTCATGTCGGCGATCGAGACCTGTCGCACAGCCGCGCTCGGCGGACACGTCGAGCGCTGCGAGGACTGTGCGCACGAACGGATCTCCTACAATTCCTGCCGCAATCGCCACTGCCCGAAGTGCCAGGCGGCCGCGGCGAGGGAATGGCTCGAAGACCGCGAGGCCGAACTCCTGCCGGTTCCCTATTACCACGTCGTCTTCACCCTGCCGGCGTCGATCGGCGCCGTCGCGTTCCAGAACAAGTCCCCCGTCTACGACCTCCTGTTCAGGACCGCCGCCCAGACGCTGACCACGATCGCGGCCGACCCGAAGCATCTGGGCGCGCGCATCGGCCTGACCGCCGTACTGCACACCTGGGGCTCGGCGCTGACCCACCATCCGCACGTCCACGTCATCGTTCCCGGCGGCGGCCTGTCGCTGGACGGATCGCGCTGGATCGCCTGCAAGCCCGGCTTCTTCCTGCCCGTGCGGATGCTGTCGCGTCTCTTCCGCCGGCTCTTCCTCGAAGGGCTCGCAGCCCTGCATGCGGCCGGACGCCTCGTCTTCCTCGGCGACCTCGCGCGGCTCGCCGACAAAGCCGCCTTCGACGCCGTCCTCGCGCCGCTGCGCCGATCGGAATGGATCGTCTATGCCAAGAGGCCGTTCGCCGGGCCGAAGGCCGTGCTCGCCTATCTCGCCCGCTACACCCACCGCGTCGCGATCTCGAACTCCAGGCTCATGGAGCTGGACGACAAGGGCGTCACATTCAAGTGGAAGGACTATCGGGTCGAAGGCCGCGACCGGTTCAAGACCATGACGCTCGCGGCCCACGAGTTCATCCGCCGCTTTCTCCTGCACGTGCTGCCGAGCGGCTTCCACCGCATCCGACATATGTGGACGGCCTCTTGGCAAGTGGTTTTCGACGCTCTGATCGCTTTGGTCGGCTGCGGTCATATGTCCGGCCTGTTGGTGCGGTATAGGACCGCTGGCCCTGATGATATTCGACAGTCCTGGTCCCTATCACTACGGCGAGCTCGGGGCTCGTGGCGGATGTCAGGGTGTCCTGGGCTTTCGTTGCGACCGTGTCGTTCATCACGTCGTTGCGCTTGCCAATCTCTTCGAAACTGAAACGTCTATCTTGGAGAGCTCTTTGTCGTCAGGCCTTCGTGTAAAGTTCGGTTCGGAAGGCTTCGCCGGTCGACATCATCGCCCAGGCGATTCTGGCCAGCTTGTTGGCCAGGGCGACGGCGACGACGCGCTCGGGCTTCCTGGCCCTCATGGCGACGATCCATTCGGCCAGGGCGCCTTTGTATTTATGGGCCACGCGCAAAACCGACGTGCATCCCACGACCAGCATCTTGCGCAAATACCGGTTACCCTTTTTGGTGATAGCGCCGAGCTTGTCCTTGCCGCCGCTCGAGTGCTGGCTCGGAGTAATGCCCAGAGACGCGCTGAAATCGCTTCCCGACCTGAAGACGCTGGGATCGGGATTGAAAGCGACCATCGCTGATGCGATCAGCGGGCCGAAGGCGGGGATCTCGTCCAGCAACCGGCTCGTCTGGTTCTAGCCGCTCGCCCGGGCGATCGTCTTCTCCAGATCGTCGATCTTTTCGTCGAGGCCGTCGCTGTGCGAAGCCAGCATCGCGGTTGCTTGCTTGGCCTCTTCGGGAAGGGTCTCGTCGGCTTGCGCGAGCGCCAGCAATTCCTTGACCCGGTGGATGCCCTTGGGCGCGATCAAGCCGAACTCCGAGAGATGACCGCGCAGCGCATTGACGGTCATGGTTCGCTGCTTGACCAGCAATTCCCGAGTCTTGTGCAGCATCAGCACGGCTTGCTGATCCGCGCTCTTGATCGGCACGAACCGCATCTCGGGCCGCGACATGGCCTCGCAGATCGCAGCCGCGTCGTTCGCATCGTTCTTGCCGCGCTTGACGTAGGGTTTCGTGTAAGCAGGAGGAATCAAGACCACTTCGTGCCCCAACGCCCGGATCTCCCGCGCCCAGTAATGGGACGATCCACAAGCCTCCATCCCGACGCGGCAGGGCGCCGCTTGGGCGAAGAAAGCAAGCACCTTACCTCGGCTCAATTTGCGCGTAACCGCAGGCGCACCCTCGCGCTCGATTGCATGCACCTGGAAAAAGTTCTTCGCCAGGTCGATCCCAATCCTGATAAAGGTCTTCATGGACGGCTTCCCTATCCGCGACCTGCACCGGTCACGCCTTGGCACTTGATGCCGTTCGGGTGAGGCCGTCCACATCATCACTACGGCCTCTTCGCCGGCGCGGTCCGAGCCAGCAACATCGAGCGCGTCCGCCAGGCGCTCGCCGCGCCCGAGGCTGCACCCGAGGGCTCGCACGCCGAGACCGACGGCCAGGCCGAAGCCGTTTCGCCGGCGCGGCGCTGCCCCTGCTGCGGCGGCCGGATGATCATTGTCGAGACGTTCGAAGGGCCGCGCCCCGCGCGATCGCCTTCCCCAAGCCGGATCAGGATCGACACGTCATGACCGACGCCGCGCGTCCCGCCTCGCAGCGCCGCTTCCCCTCGCCTCCAGCCGCACGCCGGAGCAGGAACGCGACGTCCTCCCGACGTCCGCACAGGCTCTCCAGCCGCCGAGCCCATCCCCGTCGCCCTCATCCGCGCCCGACAAGAAGCCCGTCGTCTCGGCTCCCGACGATGAAACCGACCGCCTTCCGCCACCGCCCCCAAATCGGCGATCCGACCGCGATCCTCAAATCCCCATAGGCCGCGCTCGGTCAAACAGCGACCTTCCTCCCCGCGGTTTCCTCCTTACGAGGCTTTCAAACGCCGGCCCCCGCGTCTCGCACGACCGTCCGAAAGGGCCGGCGTCTGAAACCCTTCAGTTTAGCGGACATAGCAGACCGCGGCCTTGGACGCCTCAATTGGGCGGGAAGCGAACATTCCTTGTTGAATTTTAGGTCAGAACACAACCCTCCAATCCTGCTTCATGCTCACGATCGTAATGCCGTACTCCCCAGCTTTGTCGAGCCCCTCGGACAGTGGGCTCAGCCGGAACTCCCGGTCGTAGGCTGCCTCGCGCGTCGCGTCGTCATGATGGAGAAGCAACGCGAGCCGAGGCCCAGAGCCTGACTTCGTGTAACGCATCATGGCGAGATCGCCATCGGAATTGCCGAACGCCAATAGTGGTCTACGGCCGATATGCAGGCCAATGTTCAGCGCCTTCACTTCCCGATCGCCAAAGCTGTTCAGCTCCGGTAGCTTCACGAGCGAAACCCGGTTGTCGCTCAATTCGTAGCGCAGTTTCACGCTGGAACCGATCACCTGCTCTCGTGGGATGCCGTACGCTTCCTCCACGAAGGCGCGCATGAAGTCTACGCCGCCCGCCGACACGAGATAGGTCTTGAAACCGTTCTGCCGTAGGTATGCGAGCAGCTCGACCTGGGGCCGATAGGTGCATTCCTTGAACAGCCGGCCGAATTTGGGATGCCTCGCCGTCGCTAACCATCTGTTTGCAACTTGGTCAAAGTCCTCATCGGTTATGCCCGCGTGGGTCGCGAAAGCCAGTTCGAACAGCGCCTGTTTGCCGAGCCCAAAGAGCGTATTGTAGTCGTGTTCGAGCACGGCCTTGAAAGGTTGGCGCTCGCTGATCGTCGGGTCCTTGGCCGACAATTGCTTCACGCGGTCAAAGGCGAAAAAGAACTGAGTTTGAAGCGGCTGCTCGCACCAGAGGGTTCCATCGTTGTCAAACGTCGAAATGCGCCCGGCTGACGGCACGAAATCGGCGCCTCCTTGGTTTGTCACACGCGCGACAAAGTCGAGGATCGCGGATTTCGCCGCGCCGTCGTTCCAGGAAGGAAGCGACTCGTTATCTACCATTGATGCCTCCGAGCACAGAGATGGTTCTCACTCTGCGCGAATAGCGGCTTGTCACCAAGTCCAGAGGCCGGGTAGCGCTGCCTGGCCGGAGATCAGCGCGCTAATAGGAAGGGTCACACATGCTTGAGCATTTGGGAGTATTCGCGGGCGTTGGTTTAGGGCTGGGACTAGCGATGGCGTTTGTCCAAGGAGCAGCTGCGCAAGAAAACCCGGTGACGGCGATCGACATCGCGCTCGAACCCGACGCGACGATGGTTGAGCATGCGATGGCCGCCAACGCGCGTCTGCTCAAGTCTTTTCCAAAAGGCTTTTCCCTAGATGAGACGCACCACCCGCATGTCTCTTTCTTACAGCAGTTCGTCCGCACGGACGACCTCGACAAAGTGTTTGCGGCGGCGAACGCGGTTCTGGCCAAAGAGAAGCCAACGACATGGACGCTGAAGGCGTTCAAGTACTACTACATCCCTGCTCCCCCGATGGGCCTCGCGGGAATCGTCGTCGAACCGACTGAAGACCTGCATCGACTGCAAGATGCGCTCATCAAAGCGGTCGAGCCCTACACCGTGAAGACCGGGACGCCCGCGGCGTTCTTCAGCGACGAGGGCGGACGCGATATCCAGGAATTTCTGATCAGCTATGTCGAGAATTTCGTGCGAGATGCGGCGGGTAAGCGCTTCAATCCGCATGTGACGATCGGCGTCGGCACGGAAAAGTATTTGAACGAGTTGTTGGCTGAGCCTTTCCCGTCGTTCACTTTCTCGCCCGCGGGCGCGTCCGTCTATCAGCTTGGCGCCTTTGGCACGGCTCGGAAGGAGCTCAAGGCGCTTACGCCGACGCCCTGAGACAGGCGGGCAAGTTTCCCGCACCGAGTAACATCCGCAAAGGTCGAACTGACCGGTTCGAAGTGTCCTCCGCGAACGTCGGCACCTGGCGCAAATCCTTCCGTACCGGGATCGATCAGGAACGCGCGCTCAGGGTCGATTTGACCCGTTCACCAAGCCGTCGGCGAATGGCCGGTATTTGCGCACACCGGTCGTTGCGTATCGCGGCGGTGGACGTTGCAATTGCGGGCAATCCTGCTGTTTGGGACCCGCGAGCACGGCGAACTTCTGTTTTTTGTGCTCCTTCTCCCTCGCTTTCAGGAGGCCCGGTGTGGACCGGGCCGGTGGTGTCCCGCCTGGTGGTGTAGCTCAGCGGGAGCAAGCCGCTCGCGAAGCGCGCTCCCCATAGCGCCGTAGCGAGCGAGCGGCTTGCGGCGGTCATTGGCGATTCTCCGGTAGGGTCGGGTTGCGATTCGCAACGCAACCGAGGAACCCCCAATGACCGACGAGATGATGAACCTTCGCGCGTTCGTGGAGAAGACCTTGCAGCGGTCCTTCTCTTGAAAGACAAGGGAATCATCATTCAATCTGCTTCGGCATAGAACTCCCCGCATTTGGGCAGACTTGGGCTGGCATTTGTGCTAGTCTGCCGAAAGCCGGAGGGGCGCGATGAGCGAGACCCGGAAACTCGCGGCGATCTTGGTGTCCGACATCGTCGGCTACTCTCGGCTTGCGGGCGCGGACGAGGATCGCATTCTCGCTAGGCTCCGGACCCTTCGGAGCGACCTGATCGACCCCACAATCGCAGTGCATCACGGCCGCGTCGTCAAGCGCACCGGCGACGGCAGCATCGTTGAGTTTCGGAGCGTTGTCGACGCGGTGCGCTGCGCCATCGAAGTACAGAGCGGTCTGGACGAACGCAATGCTGGCGTGCCACCAGATAAGCGCATCGAGTATCGCGTCGGCATCCATCTCGGCGATGTAGTCGAAGAGAGCGACGGCGACCTCATGGGTGACGGGGTCAACATCGCCGCGCGGCTAGAGGGCGTTGCGAGCCCCGGCGCGATCTGCCTCTCCGAGCAAGCCTACTGGCAGGTGAAGGGGCGGCTCGATCTCAAGGTCACCGACCTTGGCCACACTCAGCTTAAGAACATCGCAGAGCCGATCCACGTCTACTCGCTCGAAGTCGGGCAGCCAGTGCAAACGAAGCCTGTCCCTTCGGCAACGCCACTTGATCAAGCGAAGGCGGTGGCGTCCAAGCGGCACATGGGTTCCGCGTCGCTTGCGGCCGCCGTCGCCGCCCTTCTCCTTCTGGCAGTCGCAGGCGGGTGGTACATCCTCAATGAACGAGCGCCGAAACCGGCGGAAGCCGCTCATCTCTCAATCGTGGTGCTCCCGTTCGCGAATCTCTCCGGCGACCCCTCACAAGATTATTTCGCCGATGGCGTGACCGAGAACCTCACCACCGAACTCTCGCGCATCCGTAACAGCTTCGTCATCGCCCGCAACACCGCCTTCACCTACAAAGGCAAGAACATCGACGCCAAGGAGATCGGTAAGGAACTTGGCGTCCGCTACGTGCTCGAAGGCTCGGTGCAACGCGATCAGAACCGCGTCCGCGTCAATGCGCAGCTTATCGACGCCGAATCCGGCGCACATCTGTGGGCCGACCGCTTCGATGAAGACGTGGCCGACCTGTTCAAGTTGCAAGATGAAGTGGTCGCCCGATTGGCGAGCGCGTTGGGGTATGAGCTGGTCAGGGCTGAAGCGGAAAAAGGCTCTCGCTCCGCCAATCCGGACGCTATCGATCTTGTCATGCGTGGTCGGATATTGACGTGGCGCGGAGCTACTCAGCCGTTGAAGGAAAAGCGTGAGAGCTTCGGTCAAGCGAGAGCTTTGTTCGACCGCGCGCTCCAAATTGACCCCAACGACGCCGATGCACTGGTCGGAAGCGCGGATACGTACTGGCTCGAATATATCGGCGGATGGGGCGACCCCGGGACGGATTACGCAGCGAAAGTGCTGGGGCAGCTCGATCGAGCTATTGCGCTCGACGCCAACAATGTCGGGGCTTACTCCTTGAAGAGCTGGTATCTCGGTCAGGTGGCGCGCCAATACGACGAAGCGTTACGCGTTGCGGACGCCGGACTCGCAGTCAATCCGAATTACGCCCCGCTCTATATGCCGCGCGCCGTTGCGGAAAATTCCCTCGGCCGATACGGAGAGGCAAAGGCGGATGCAGAGCGGGCGATGCGGCTGAGCCCGCGCGATCCCCTATTCGGCCTTCTTCACGTCATCGTGGGCGACGCTGAGATCAACCTCGGCCATTTCGACGCCGCGATCGACGCCTATCGCAAGGCGATTGACTCGGGGTATCGGACCTTTTTTGCCTATGCGAACCTGTCGGCTGCCTACGCCCATGCAGGCAAGATGGACGAGGCGAAGGAGGCGCTGGCCGAAGCGCGCCGCCTCAATCCCGCAATCACGATCAAATGGATGACGGAACATACGCCGAATCTCCCGGCCGTGTTCGACGGCGTCCGCAAGGCGGGGCTGGCCGAGGACTAACGGTATGCCGAAAGGGCGGACCTTTGCTCTTCCAGCAGCGGTTACCCGAAGAAACGTAGGAGTCCGCCCTTCGCGATGTTCAGTACGACGCGCCTCGATCGAGGCCCGCTTCGAGCGGTGAACCCTGTTCGCGCCGCCATGGAATGAGGAGTTTCGCACGGACTTCGGTCCTTCCCGAGGCGACCCCGTTAGGCCCGCTTTCCACCCAATTGAGGCGTCCAAGGCCGCGATCTGCAACGGCAGGTTTACTGAAGGGTTTCAGACGCCGGCCCTTTCGGACGGTCGTGCGAGACGCGGGGCCGGGGTGTGTTTCGGCGTGCAATTTTGACCCCCTAGCCGGGGGGATCGGCGTCCAAAATTGACCCCCTAGTTTTCGCTCTGTTCGGCTGCCCGCGTTTGTGTGACGCGGGCGGTGGGGGATGCTGGTTGTGGAGACGATCGCCCGGATACGGCGCGAGCATTTATCCAGGGGCAAGTCGATCAAGGAGATCGCCCGCGATCTGAAGATATCGCGCAATACTGTTCGGAAGATTCTACGCTCGGGCGAGACATCTTTTTCCTACGAGCGAGAGGTCCAGCCACGCCCGAAGTTGGGACGCTGGAAGGCCGACATCGATCGGATGTTGACGAAGAATGCCGACGCGCCAGCGCGCGAACGTCTGACGCTGATCCGGCTATTCGAGGAGTTGCGGGCGCTGGGCTATGAAGGCGGCTACGACGCCGTCCGACGCTACGCCAAGATCTGGAGCCGCGAGCACTCGAGCCAGTCGGCTACCGCCTACGTTCCGTTGTCGTTTGCGCAGGGCGAGGCCTACCAGTTCGACTGGAGCCACGAGATCGTCGTGATGAGCGGCGTGACAACGACCTTGAAGGTCGCGCATGTCCGCCTCTGCCACAGCCGAATGATGTTCGTACGCGCCTATCCGCGCGAGACCCAGGAAATGGTGTTCGACGCGCACGATCGGGCGTTTGCGTTCTTCAAGGGCGCCTGCACGCGCGGCATCTACGACAACATGAAGACGGCGGTCGACACGATCTTCGTCGGCAAGGATCGGCAATACAATCGCCGCTTCCTGCAAATGTGTTCGCACCATCTCGTCGACCCTGTCGCCTGCACGCCGGCGTCAGGCTGGGAGAAAGGCCAGGTGGAGAACCAGGTCGGCCTTGTTCGTGAGCGCTTCTTCACGCCACGGCTGCGGTTCAAGACGTACGATGAGTTGAACGCCTGGCTCATGGACAGGTGCATCGCCTACGCCAAGGCCCACCCGCACCCCGAACGCCCCGAGCAGACCGTATGGGAGGTCTTCGAGGAAGAGCGGCCCAAGCTCATCGCTTATCGCGGTCGCTTCGACGGGTTCCATGCGCAACAAGCCTCGGTGTCGAAGACGTGCCTGGTGCGGTTCGACAACAACAAATACTCGGTCAGCGCCAGCGCAGTCGGTCGTCCAGTCGAGGTCCATGCCTACGCCGATCGCATCGTCGTCCGCCAGGATGGGCGTATCGTCGCAGAGCATCCCCGCAACTACGGTCGCGGCGAGACAGTCTACGATCCCTGGCACTATGTTCCGGTCCTGGCCCGCAAGCCTGGAGCCCTGCGCAACGGCGCTCCGTTCAAGGATTGGGTGCTGCCGGCGGCGCTCGAGCGGGTTCGACGCAAGCTCGCCGAATCCGATGATGGCGACCGCCAGATGGTCGCCATCCTGGCCACCGTGCTCACCGATGGATTGCCGGCGGTGGAAGCCGCCTGCGCTCAGGCGATGTCAGAGGGCGTCCATTCGTCCGACGTGATCATCAACATCCTCGCGCGCCAACGCGATCCTGGACCTGTTGCGCCCATCTTCACCCCGGATGCGCTGAGGCTCCGACATGCGCCGGTCGCTGACTGCGCGAGGTACGACCAGCTCAGGAGGGCATGACCGTGGAGAGAACCGAAGTCCTCGAAATGATGGGCGAACTGAAGCTCTATGGGATGAAAAGCGCATACGACGAGACGCTCGCCACCGCGCTCAAGCGCAAGCATGAGCCCCAGCAACTGGTCGGCGATCTGCTCAAGGCCGAGATATCGGAGAAGCAGGCGCGTTCGATCCGATACCAGCTCACGACCGCCAAGCTGCCGCTCGCCAAGGATGTGAACGACTTTGCGTTCAAGGACACGCTGATCAATGAGAACCTGGTGCGCGATCTTGCCAGCGGTGTGTTCGTTGCTCAGCAACGCAACGTCGTCCTGGTTGGCGGAACCGGCGCCGGCAAGACCCACCTGGCGATCGCGATCGCACGAAGCTGTATCCGCGCCGGATCGCGAGGCCGCTTTTTCAACACCGTCGATCTCGTCAACCGGCTAGAAGCCGAGGGTCGATCTGGCCGTCAAGGGCGGCTCGCCGATTATCTCACGCGGCTCGACTTCATCGTTCTCGACGAGCTCGGCTATCTTCCGTTCGCGCAGTCCGGCGGCCAGCTCCTGTTCCACTTGATCAGCCGTCTCTACGAACGCACGTCGATCATCGTCACGACAAATCTCGCCTTCGGTGAATGGCCCAGCGTCTTTGGCGACCCAAAGATGACCACCGCGCTCCTGGATCGTCTCACGCATCACTGTGACATCGTCGAGACCGGCAACGAGAGTTGGCGCTTCAAGAACCGCGCCTGAGCTCTAGATCGTTCCTTACCCCCCCGCGCTCGCCCCGGCTGCGCAACCCCGACCAGCTCCGCCGGGGCAAGCGCTGCCGTCAGTGCGACATCAGGGGGGTCAATTTTGCACGCCGATCGGGGGTCAGTTTTGTGAGCCGATTGACAGGCCGGCGTTTGAAAGCCTCGTAAGGAGGAAACCGCGGGGAGGAAGGGCGCTGTTTGACCGAGCGCGGCCTATGGGGATTTGAGGATCGCGGTCGGATCGCCGATTTGGGGGCGGTGGCGGAAGGCGGTCGGTTTCATCGTCGGGAGCCGAGACGACGGGCTTCTTCGCGAGAGGTAGAGCATGCGTCCTTCGATCTTCAGATATACCTCGTGGAGATGCCAAGGCGTGTGAGGCTTCATGCGACGCCTTCGGTGATCGGCAGCGATAATCGGTTCGAAATGGCGGACGGTCTCGTAGGAAACCACCACTCGCCCCGCAGAGACAACGTGCATTTTCGGAGCAGACTTCGGGGACGCGCCACTCTCGTGCTATGACGAGGCGGTCGGCGTTGCCGGACGCCCTCCAGAGGGTACTCGATGAGCGCTGCGCTGCGCATCCAGGTGCTTTTCCACTGGGAGTCGGAGGCGGCACGCGCGTTAGCGGCCCGCCTATACAGCGCCTTCTCGGTCCGTCCGCTCGGCGACGGCCCGCGCATCCCCATGCGGTACGGTCCGCGGCGCGCGGACGGTGGGCCACCGGCAGTCGATCTTAGCGCTGAGCGCGAGATCGTCGTCGTGCTCGTCGACGGGCGCATGGCGCGGCGCGCGCTCTCAAAGGACCGCCCCATCGCCGACGCCTGGGCTGCGCTCGTCGCGTCGCTGATGCGCGACCATCCGCCGGCGGGCACGAGCCCGCATCGCGTGCTCCCCGTCGCGCTCGACGCCGGGGCGCTGGGGCTTTCGCCGACGCTTGACCAGACGAGTTTCGTCCGGCTCGACGCGCCGCTCACGGAGGCGGAGCGGGACCGCCATCTCGTGCTGCATATCGCCATCCGCGCCCTGCGCGCCTTGCGAGACCTGCCGCAGGCCGGTGCCCGGCCGGCCGACAGTCTGCCCGACATTCCAATCTCCATGTTCATCAGCCACGCCAAGGCGGACCTTCCCAAGAACTCCGCGCAAGTCGCGGAGGGACCCGTCAAGGCGATCATGGCGACGCTCGAGGAACTGCCGGTCGAGCCCTGGTACGACGCTCGCAAGATTCCGGCAGGCGGCCGCTTTCCCGACGAGATTGCGAGTGGCGTGCTGAGATCCAGCGCGCTGATCGCGGTGTTGACGGACCATTATTCAAGCCGCGAATGGTGCCGTCGCGAGATCCTCGACGCCAAGCTCGTCGCGCGTCCCATGGTCGTCGTCGACGCCATCGAGGCGCGGGTGATCCGACTCTTTCCGTACCTCGGCAACTCGGTGACGATGCGCTGGCGCGCCGCCCTCGCCGCCGCGGCGGGCGACGACGCCGCCTGGCCCCAGCGCAAGAGCGCCTGGGAGACCGAGGACGCCGCGCTGGTCGTCGAGGCCGCGCTCCTCGAGGCGCTGCGCTTTCAGCACGACCACAAGCGCCTACAGCGTTTCGTGAAGCCGGGCGAGATCGCGCTCGGCGCGCCGCCCGAGGCGCTGACGCTCGCGCATCTGCCCGCCGGGACGACGCGGGTCTGGTACCCGGATCCGCCGCTCGGCGGCGAAGAGCTTGACCGGCTGCGGCCGCGCGCCCCCGCTGAGCTCGATTTGACGACGCCGCTCGGTGATCTCGCGCGAGCAAGTCGCCCCGCCAATCTACACGCGATTGCCGTTTCACTTTCGAACGCGCCGGACTCCGACGCCTACGGCGGCAGTTCCGAGCATCTCGCCAATCTCGCCGACGACATCGTGCTCTATCTGCTCATCGCCGGGATGCGCGTCGCCTACGGCGGCGTGTTGGGGCACAGCGAGTTAAAGAACGGACCAGTCAACGGAGACGAGATCAACTACGTCGAGCGGCTGCTGGCGATGGTGCGCAGCCATTCCACGCTGCTGAGGGACGTCGTCAGGGAGCCCCCGAAACCCCTGGAAAACTGGGTTCCCTGGCCGACGTATCTCCGATACGGCGACGCGGAGCTCAGCATTTACGGGCAGGAGGCGACGATCAATGAGGCGCCGCCGCCGCCCGACCACGACGTCGACCCGGCCGAGCTTCAACCCGACGAAAGAGGCTTCGTGCCCGGCGGCAGTCTGCCGCAGAAATACGCGCGGGCGCGCGCGCTGACGTACATGCGCGAGCAGATGCGCGACCGAACGTCGGCGCGCATCGCGATGGGCGGCAAGCTCGCCGACTTCGGCGGGCCCTGGCCGGGCGTGCTGGAGGAAGGCGTCGTTTCCTTGCGAGCCGGCCAGCCGCTCTACCTGCTCGGCGTGTTCGGCGGCGCCGCGCGGCTGCTCATCGACACACTGCGCGGGGTTCCCCGCAGAGAGCTGACGAGCGCCTATTTCGCCAAGCTCGATGGCATGACTGCGCTGCGCGAGGAATACGCCCGGCGTGGCCGGATACTGCAAACGCCGGAGCAACTGGGCGAGGAGCTGCGAGCCAAGGGCGCCGAGGGCCTCGTCGCGGCGCTCGACAATGGCCTCTCCGAGGGCGAGAACGCCGCGCTGGCCGACTCCGACGATCCACAGGAGATCGTCGCCCTTATCCTTAAGGGATTGCAACAAAAGCTCGGCTGAGGACCACCGCGGTATAGGGCGGCGGCTGCGGTGGCCGCGAACAGGACAGACCATCGGCGAAGACATCGAGTTGACGGCCGGCGGGGCCGAGCTGAACCCGCTGCTGACGACAAGGGAGGCGAAGCCGCACGGGGGCTGGGAAGCCCGCCCTCATTTCTGGCTCTGCAGCCGGGCGCGTTCCGCCGCCGAGCAGAGCTCGGACCTCGCATGCGGCGGGGGAACGTCAGGTGCCGCCGCGATGGCCAGATCCGGGCTCCACCGCTCGCAAAGGCCCTGAAGCACGTCGCCCGGCCGCCAGTCCCAAAGCCTGAAGACACCGGCGTCGAGCGTGGCGAGACGCTCTGGCCCCGCCTCGCCCCGGACAAAGGCGATCTGCGTCACGCCGCTCGGCGTGGGGATTTCGGTGACGATCTTTCCGTCGGCAGCGCGCACAATCCGCACGTCCGTTTCGCCCGCGGGCGTCGCAAGGTAAGTCTCATCCGCGCTGAAGGCGAAGGGCTGTTCGAGCGATTGCAGCCGGTCGGGGCTCGCGCCCCGAACGCTCCAGTTCGCCGCGCGGTCCAGATAGCGCAGCGAGCTTCCCGCCTGCACGACCGCATAACGGCCGGAGGCAGAAAGATGGACGGCGGCGATTCGCGCCGCCTCCTGCTCGTCGACGAATTGGGGTTCGATGCGCCGGCATGCGTAGCCCTCCGGACTCGCGCCTTCTCCCGCGCGCCTTGCGATGCAGACAGAAACCGAACGTGAAGCCTCGAACCGTGCGATCACGACCTCGCCGCCGGAGGACACATCGATCCCGGCGATCTTTTCGCCGAAGTCGATTGTCGTCGGATCGCTTCCCGGGGGCGCCCGCACGGCCGCCTTGCCCTCCACGGGAACAATCGCCACGGCCCCCGCGGCGACGGCGCCTCCCACAAGAGACATCCACCGGGCTGTGGCCGCGCAGGATCCTAGATCCCAGACCGTCAACGCCGATTGCGGGCCAGGCTGTACCCGGGCGACAGTCGCCACCGTCCCCTGCGAAGGGCCAGCCATGACCTTCTCGACTATCTCGACCCTTCCCGGCTCGTTGGAATGCTGGAGCGCGGGACACCGGCCCGCCTGGCCGTCGAGGGGAACGACCTGCACGCGCGTGGAAAGCTCGCCGTGCAACACCGCCGCGCCTTCCGCGATCAGCCCGCCGCCGGAATGCGGCCCCACTTTCGCGACTTCCACAGGAACGCGGGCGGCGTCCAAGACGAAAACCGGCGTCTGCGGCTCCGGCGCCTTCGGGTCGGCGTAACCCGCGTGGCCTTGCGGCGCCGATGGCCAGAGCGCGATCTTGCCGTCCTTGCCGGCGACAAAGCCGCCAACGCCGGCCAGTCGGACAACTTCGGGCCGAGCCTCGGGCCGCACCACCTGAATCGACCCGTCGTCCGACAATGTGAACGCCCGTGTACCGCTGGAGTCGAACAGAACGCCGCGCGGCGCCGCCGCGTTCACGGCCGAGCCCAGCGGCGCCAAATCGTCGAAGGTGAGAAACCGCACGGAATGGTCATGGCTCGTGACCGCCAGCACCGTATCGTCGCCGCTGATCGCCAGACCGACATTGGCCATTCTCTCCGCCTGCGAAGCGGTCAGCGGCCCGGCCACGGATCGAGACACGCTCCACGGGCCAGGAGGGCGAGGGTCCTCGCGCCGAAGCGTCAGCGTGTCGAGATCGTATATGGCGACGCCGCCCTTCTGGTCGGCGACCGCGATTCGGTCGCCTTTATGCGAGACCGCCATCGCGAACACCGGCTGAGGATGCGCGAACTGCCGACCTTTTCCGAGTTCTTTCTGCGTGAGGTCGAACACCGTCACCACGCCGTCAATCCCGGTCGTGACCAGTCGCGAATCCCTGACCGCGAGGCCATAGACCCCGCTCTGGACTTCAGAGACGCCGTCTTCATCGAACCGAGGGTCCATGATCTGCGTGAGTTTCTCGCCAACCCATTCCGGGCCGGCGGCGAGCGGAAAAGCCCACAGCTCGCCGCTGTGGAGCAGCCCCGCCACGATGCGCCCGCGGGCGGGGTCGAGTGCGAGCCCGCCGACCCGCGCGCCGGCCAGAACCCGCCCGGTCTCGACGAGCTCCAGGCGATCGGGAGACCCCCGCAGCGCGACGCGGACGAGCCCACGATCCGTTCCGACGAAGAACGTCTTCGAAGCCTCATCGTAAACAATCGATCGGACGCTGGCGGCCTTCAGATCGAGCCGCGCTCGCACGACGTCGTCGCGGAGGTCGATCAGCCGCAACACGCTGCTGCGCCCGCCCGTCGCGATCGCATCGGCGTCGCGGACGAATTCGGCCGTCCAGGCCGGATCGCCGCCGTCGGGTCGGATGATCCGCTCGATCGGAACCAGCGCTTCCTGCGCGCGATACCCCACGTCGACGGATCGGCCGTCGGGGCGTTCGGCGAGCGCGCTCGCCGAATAGGCGATCGCCGCCGGCAAGGCGGCGCCGCCCTGCTCAACCAGAACCCGCGTCCGCTGCAACCACGCGTCGGCCCTGGCCTGGCGCTCGGCGTCGGCCGCGTCTTCTTGGGCGATCCATGTCGCCGCGCCGGCCGCAGAGGCCAAGCCCGCTGCGACGCCGGCGCCGATCAATTGCCGCCTGCGGCGGGCGCGCTCGTCGGCGGCCCAGGCTTGCACGATCTCGGCGACGGATACGCCATGGCCGAGAGCGTCAGCCAGGAGCAACGCCACCAGCGTCGCCGCCCCCTCCTCAAATCCCCTCACGCTCCGCCACTCCCATTGGGAATTGAGGAGCCGGGAAAGCCGGTCGCTGCGAAAGATCAGCCCACGCAGAGAGCGTCGCCAGCGATCCTGCCTGTAAAAGCCGCGAAGGTCGGGAAATATTGCGCGATCGCCTCCGCCCGCCTCCAATAGCGCCTTGGGCTGGATTTCGGCGAGCGACGCAAAGCCTCCGTGGGTCAGCGCGAAGTAGAGGGGATCGTTACGGCGGTTCGCCAGCCACCAGCGAATTTCGTGTTCGATCCAGGGATGATCTTTCGAAGCCGGTCCCGCGAAGACAACGAGAGACCGGCATCTGCGCATATAGGCCTCGACGATCTCCGCGACCTCGTCGACCCTGCGCTCCTCGTTTCGCGAGCGCCGCTTGATCGTGAAGTCGCGCCCGTCGACGCATAGCTCAAGCTTCCGGCGGAGCTTTTGCGGCAATGTCCGGCGGCGATGAAAGCCTTCGACGAAGCCTTCGACGGCCCGCACCAGCTCCCCGTCGGGATCGGTCGCGTAAGTCGCGAAGGCGTCGTAGTCGTATTTGGGCCCGCCGGATTGCTTCTCGGAGCCGGGCGCAGCATGGCTCGGCGGCTTACCAGTTTCGGACTCCAGTGCATCCATGGCGACCGCCGGGCATACATAAACGTTAACCGCGGTCAGATCATAGCCCATCAGGGAACACGCCGCCCACACCCTCTTGCGCGCAATGGTGGTTCGGCGGCGGCGAACACTCGCGGTCCCTCAATCAAAGACTTTATCGGTGCCGTCGGCGTGTCGTTCGTCTATTGAAGACAGGTTGTCATGTCGGGCGGCTGCTGAACGGTTCGATGTCCTGAACCGGGGAAACTACCATCGCTCGCGCGGACTTCCTGGTGGAGCTGAGGGGATTCGATCCGCGATGCAGTTAGCGATGCGCTCGTGAGCAGTACCGGTATGTCAGCCGTTGGGCCTCAAATCTTCTGCCTAGTGGGCCAGTTCTCAGTAGAAAACAACACGCACCTCTCGGTTAGAACCCCTCCCTATTCCCTAGGGCCATGGCGATGCCGTAGCAGAAGGCGTCCAGGAGGTCGTCCTCACGTTTGCTGTCTTTGGCGCCGATGCGAAAGCTCTCGACTTGCTCGAGCAGATGGTTACGCGAATGACCTTTGTAGGTGGTGGTTTTATGAAACGCCGGCGCCGAATATTTGACGCGGCCCTGATGCACGTAGCCGGACACCGACATCGCCCGCTCGTCCTTACCGACGGCGGTGAGCTTGGAGTTCGATCGGTTGCGCCGGCATTCCCCGCCGCAAGGCCTGCTGGAGGAGGATCATGCCCGCGCTCTTGTCCTCGATGAACGCTCCGATCGAGCCTATGCGAGCGCCGCAGAGGCGGGCAAGCTCCTCGAGCCTCGAGAACACGCTCGGCAACCAGCTTTCGAGAACGGCGCCCTCGATCTGGTCGATGTCCCAGTCGAGAATCACGAGCGGAATGGGGGCGTGTTGATCGTAGCCGAAGAAGGTCACCGCCGTCCCGTCGTTGTCGGTTCCCGTTTTGACGGCTGTGTCGATCACCGCGAAGACGGAGTCGCAGCGGCTCGGCGGCGGTACGGGCTGATCGTCGACGAGCAGCTTTTCGCGGCTGAAGAAGGCGACGCCTGACCAATCGACGAACTCGGCGCAATATTCCTGCGCAAAGACCAGCGGATCGTTGTTGGCCTTCAGATCTTCGAGGAACCTCGCCCTGCGCTCGCGCCAGGCCTTCTCCGCTTCGCCTTCGTTGCACTTGGGAAGAAGCGGATTGTCCATGGTCTTCGCATGGAACTCGACGAAGCCATATCGGGGATCGTTGCACAGGTTATAGAAGAAGTTGTCGGGATTCTTGCCGGCGGAGTTCGAGCAGACGAGCGCCGTGCCGCCATAGTCGAAGAGCGTCGGCTTGATGGCTTTCTCCCAGATCGCCATCATCGAATCATCCGAGTTGACGCCGCCGTCCTTGGCGAAGGCCGCCTCGTCGATGACAACGCGATGGTAGCGCCGCCCGCGGGCCGAGATCGGGTTCTCCAACGACCAGAAGTCGACGCGCCCGCCGGTCGAGAGTCGCAGCGCCGGAGGGGTCTTTGCGCTCGCAACGAGTAGCGACGCGAGCGTGGCCTTGAGATCGGCGTACACCTCGGCCATGTGCTTGTGCTCGGGGGCGAACCAGCCGACCTCCTCCCCTTGCAGAAGGCCCTGCGCGGCCCAACTCTTCGCGAGCGCCGTCTTGCCGAACCGCCGGCCGCAGCGAAGCGCCATGAAGCGATGCCCGATGAGCGCGCGATAGGCGCGCGCTTGGCCGGGATGCAGCGGCTCGAGCCAGATCTGTTGAACGGCGGGAGAAGACGCGCGAGACACGCAAGCTTTCCCTCTCAATCCTTGTGAGACGAGCGGTTTTCGGCGCCTGCGGTCCCTGCGCGACGCGCGGCAAGCTCCTGGCGCGTCTCGCCGGTTTCCATCAGCACCGCGTTTTCGCCGGTCTCCGTCTCGAAGCGGCGGATGATCAGATCGACATAGAGCGGGTCGATTTCGACGCCGCGGCAGACGCGGCCAGTCCGATGCGCGGCGATGAGGGTCGAGCCCGAGCCGAGAAAGGGATCGAGGACGATGTCGCCGCGCTCAGTCAGATCGAGCAGCGCGTCTTCAAGCATCGCGGTCGGCTTGACGGTAGGATGTTCGGCCAAGCCTCGGCGGGCGTCGGAGCCGAGCGAGGAGGCGCCGGGGTAGGTCCAGACATTCGACCGCCAGCGGCCGCGCTTGCCGAGCCTGACGTTGTTGATATGCGGCGCGTCGCCCTTTTTGAACAGCGGCAGGAGCTCGTGCTGGGAGCGATAGAGGCTGCCCATGCCGGCGTTCGTTTTCGACCAGACGACCAGATTGACAGGAGCGAGGCCGAGATTGACGGCCGCGGCGTCGACAATCGAATAGCCGCGCCAGTCGATGAAGGTCGCGAGCAGGCCGCCGTTGACGAGATAGGGCAAAGCAGCGGCCATCCAGGTTTCGTTGAAGGCGAGATATTCCGGCGCGCTCATTTCTCCCGCGGCCATCGCGAACTCGCGATGCCGCCCGCCGGTCACATTGCCCGCGATGGGGACGTTGTAGGGCTCGTCGGTCAGGACCATCCGGGCGAGCGAACGGTTGCCGACGCCCGACACCGCGCGACGTCCAAGCCGCGGCTTCGCGCCTGCGCTCATGAGACGGCACAGAACGGCGGCGTCCGTGGCGTCGCCGCAAGCAAGGCAGTGAGGGCCGAGCCGGTAAAGGTCGCCGAGCCGGGCCACGGGTTCCGCGCCGGCCTCGGGCTGGAGCGAGGCGCGTTCGACGCCGTCGTCAGGATCGAGAGAGAGAATCTGATCGATCTCGTCGGGCGCGAAACCGCCGATTTCAATGGGCGCGTCGACGAGAATGAGCTCGTTGAACTCCAACCTCAGCGCCTCGAAATCCCATTCGCCCTTCTCCGCCAGCCGGTTGATCGCCAGCCGGAGAAGCCGCCGTTCGCTGTCGTTGAGATGACCGACCCGGATGCAGGACAGGCGATCGAGGCCGAGAAGCCGCACACCCTCGATGACGGTCTCGCCGTCGATAACTTCGTTATCCGGACCAATCAGGATCGGCTTCGAATAGCCGAGTTTGGCGATGGAATTGGCGACCTCCCGGATATGCGCGGGATCGCGCTTACGCAGACGACGTTGGCTCAGCTTCAAATCGTCGAGGCGGATGTCGACGAGTTCGAGAGGCGGCAGCAGGTCGTTGCGGCCGGAGCCCGCGGCCGCCTGCGTTGCGGCCAAGCGTCGCGAAGCGCTACGCCTTTCGCGGTTCCTGGTCTTGATCTCGGTGTTGAACCGGCTCGCAAAGGCGGCCGGCGAATGGGCGCTCTTCTTCCGTTCTTTCGTCATGGGATAGGCTTCTCGTGATGCGCAATCATTTGCCGGGACGCGGGGTCAGAGTTGTCGTCGATCGAAGCCCCGCGCTGTACTTCTGCGGCGGATGCGACGAATGCGATTACGGCCCCGGGTCGCGCCGCACGCCGCGGCGACGACATGGACCGCATTTGGGAGGAGGGAAATCTGCGATCGGGACTTGCGCCAAGCTTCATCGGACGTCCCCGCGCCGCGATGGCGAGCGCTTCGCCGCGCCTCCGGCAAGGAGGCGGTCGTGGTACTCGCCGTTGGCATCCGGCAAGGCGTTGTGGACCTCAATGATCATGGGCCCATCGCCGGCGCCCCTAGCCGAGGCTTCGTGCAGGTCGATGAGACAACTCGCCGCCACCGCGTCGCCGCGTTTCGCCTTGTCGAAGAGCGCGAGGATGTTGGCTTCGAGCCGGGTCACCGTTCGCTTTCGGTCGCCTTCGCGAATCTTGACCTTCGAGGTGAGGGTTGCGCGCACCAATTCGGCGAAATCGTCGCGGCCCATCGCTCCGCGGCGGTGCAAATAGGCGCGGTTTCCTTTCTGGAATTGCGCGTGCTTGGGCGGGCGGCCGTAGCCGACGCGCTCCGTCTCGCCGTTCGTCGCCTGGCGATCGTCGCTCATGGCTTCATCGCCTTCAGCGCTTCGGCGTCCTCTTCGCCGAGATCGACCGGCGCTTGTGACGAGCCAGGCTCTGCGTCTCCTTGACCTTTGCTCTCGCGTTCCCGCCTCCAATCCGCAGAGAACGCGCGCGTGAATTCGGTCTCAGCGTGGCGCAGGAGGACGCCGTCCGGGCCCCGGTGAGCGAAGGCGAACCGTTGGTAGCGGTCGCGCGCCTTCGCCGCCTGGCGGTCGCCGGCGCTCTCCTTCGCCATCAGCTGCGCGAAGATGATTTCGAAGCCGGTCTTGCGGACCTTCTCGCCGCCCTCGATCACGGCGAAGGGGCGACGAAACAGCCGCTCGATCAGCTCGGCGTCCTTCGGCGGCCGGCGCCGCTTGCGCCGGGGATTGCCGCTTTGCCCCTTCTTCCAGCGAAACGCCTTCGGCGGCCGACCCCTGCCGATTTCGTACTCGCCATTCGGCCTTTTGCGCTCGCCGCCGCCCATCCTCGCGTCGCCCTCGCTCCGGCTCATTGCGCGGTCCCCCATCAAAAGGGCGTCGATCGCGTCGAGGGGAACGAGCCAGCAGGAGCCCAGCTTGATCGTCTTTGACTTCCCGTCGTTGAGGAGCCGACACCAGGCCGCGTGCGAGATTCCCAACGTGCGTTCCGCTTCTCGCGGCGAGAGCGCGCGGCGTTATCCTCAAGGATGTTCGTGGGCATTTGACCGCCTTTCTCGACACCCGGACCAAATCCAGGGCGTCAGTTACGGTCGCTTGAGATATGCGCGTGGCTCGCCGCGCTTTAGTGGACTTTTTTAATTCCGAATTTTGTCCGCCCTCTTCGTGCGGCGCCGACCGCGCAAGACGGCCGATACCGTCTCCGGGGACCGGCTCATACCGACGAGGGAAAGCGCCCTACTCACAAACTTGACGAGCGGGTCACCTGAATTTTTGCTCTGCGGCGCTGCGCCATCGTTGGCGTCCGCCCACGCGCGCTGAGCCTCGCGCGCGATAAATCTTATCGGGTCGCCACTATCCGGCAAAGGCGCGATTGGCGGCGCGTCGAGCGCCGGTAGGAGAGTTTCGACGGCGCGCGCCGCCGCCTCCAATCGGTCGTGCGCCGCTTGGACGGCGCGCGCCGCCGCCTCCAATCGCTCGCGCTCGCGCGCCCCAAAATTGCTTGCACTTGTGCTGATATCAGCGATTTCAGCCGCAAGCTTCTGACGTAGCGGTTGGAGGTGGCGCAGGAGCGCCCGGCCGGATTTGCGCGCACCGTTCCTCGCCCCGCGGGTGGCGTCCTTGCGCAGCGGCGCAGCGGCTGCTTTGTGGCGCATGACCAGCAGCGCGCTTGCGACGCTCGCGCACGCATCCCGTGGCGGCACCCGCAAACGCCGCGCCTTTACCTGCGCAAACAGCTCTTCGACGGGCCCCGTCAATTCGTTCCATTCCGCGAGCCAGCTTTTTGGAACCATCGCGCGCACCTTGAAGCGCGAGGGCAGCGGGAGGTGCGATCCCGCTTTCGGCTGGCCGAGCCTAGCCCCCGCCTGTCATGGGCGCGCTTTGGGCACGCGGGCGGCGGGAGAAGCGGGCGCGCAGGCCCGCCGAAAACGAACACGACTACTCGGCGTGCGCTTCAGAAACCTTTGGTTTGGCCATAGCGAACGGGATACTCAGAGTCAACAAATAGATGTCAAATTGTAGTTGATCCCAAGATATAGACCTGATCAACCTTTGTCGCAGGCTGGGGTTGGGCACGAGCCACTGCGATTGATGTTGCAACCCTGCGCTCATGCGCGCCCGCCACTCGCGTCTGTCTCGCCGCTGGCCGCGTCTCGGCGCCATGGCGGTTGGACAGGCGCTTTTTTCCCGTCAATGCTCACAGATTCCCGCTTCGTTGACCAAGAATTCCCGATTCTCATACAAAGGGAAGTGCTGGACCAATGTCCTAAAAAAGCGGCACGATTTCAGCTACGCGACCACGCGAAAAGGGCGCGAACGGCGGAAAATTCCCGATTCTTTTCCCTGTAAACGGGAATTTGCCGGCGCGCAGACCGGTTCGTCAGGACTGCGTCCGCCACCATGCAGTCCCGGCAAACCGCCGCGGTTTCCGGGTCGGCAGAAACCCTCGCAATTTCGGTCGGTTAGCGAGGAGGGTCGCGGTCTGCGAACCGAATTCCCACCGTTCTCACGCGTTCTGCGCCTGAATTCGCCCGCCAGTCTCAGCCCGCAAAATTCCGTTTCCCGGACCACGAGATGGAGAGGCCGAAGCAGACGCTGAGCGATCGGGACGCCGCCGGCCGAAGCGGTGTCCGTTCCAATTCGTGCCGGTGATCGCCTTGGCGACCTGCGAAAGGCTGCGGTAAACGCAGCCGTTCCAGGCGCACCCGTCGTCGAGGATCATGACCCGCTCGAGACGGCCGTTCCATTCGCGGACCAGCAGAGCTCCGGATTTGAGCCCGACGCCCTCGCGTGTCGTCGGTCCGCGGGTTGCAAATGGACGAGCGTCCCCCGACTCGAAGGCTTCGTCCCTGTGCTCGCGCAGACGTCGCAAAATCGCCCTGTCGAGATCCCCGAATGCCGCGGCTTGGATCCGATAGGCGAGCACGCGCAGGAGCAGCCATCCCGGAAGATGGGCGGGAACAACCCCGCCCAGATGGTTACGCCACTGGAGGCGGAGCTGATCCACGTTGAGGCCGGAAAGGCTCGCGACCAAGGCATCGATCGTTTCGCGCTCTGACGCCGACGGCCCTGGCGGGACCAATGCCCCGCCAGGGCCGTTCGCTTTTCGGCGCTCCCCCATCACGCCGCCCGACGAGTTCGCGGGCTCGCGGCCCGCTCGGGCCGATCGGGCGGCGCTTCGCAAGTCGGCGCCGCCTCAACGTGCGGCGCGGCGCTATCGTCCCGCTTCTCCGTCGGCTCGATCCGATAGACCGATCCTCGCGCCTTGTCGGCCCGATCAATCCCGACGGCGTAGCCGCGCTTGCGCAGGCCGGTAAGCGCGGCCCGCGTCGTGTGCGGCAGCCAGCCGGTGGCGGCGACAAGCTCGGCGAGCGTCGCGCCATCGCTGCGCTGCAGCAGTTCGATGACCTGCGCGATCTTCGTTCCGCCGCGCGGAGACGTTGGTGTCGAGGCGACGTTGCTGTTTGGCCTGTCTATGCCTGCTGGGTCTGAAACGGGCTCGGGCTTCGGATTGACGGAGATTGGATGGTTCGCGCGCTGTTCCCCCATGCTTTCAGAGGCCGTCGCGTCGTCAACCGCGATCGCTTTCGCGCCAGCGGCGGTCAGCTTGAGCGCATAGGTCTGCCCGGTCTCGTCGTCGCGCCGCCAGATCGGCGCTCCCGCCTTTGCCCTTATCTCCTTCAAGAGCCCGGCTTCGAGAAGCTTGGCTACGGCCCTCTGCGCCTGGGCGCGCTTTGGACCTGCCGGGGGAACAAGGCAATGATCATCGCGCTCCGACGCGGCGCTCAGCAGCACAAGCTGCGTGTCGTTGAATTTGATGGACATGTTTGAACCCTCGCGTTTTGGAAGCCGGCCGATCCCGGCCCCTCACTGACGCGAGCCCCGGATCGGAGCGATCGTCGGGGCGAAGGGTTCACCCGCAGCGCCTCAGCGCTCGCGGGCGTCTACACACACGCTCTCTTTCGAACCAAAAGCCAGTCCTTTCTTGGAGCGCGAGCGGTCTGATTGAAAAGAGCTAAGAGCACCGCAAAATCGCTGGCGGCGTCCGCGTGCGCATCTTGATCCTTTGCCGCCATCAGGTTGGCGCGCTTATCTACGCAGAAAGAGCCACTGGCCCCGGGATCAGTCCACTTCGCCGCGCGTCATCTCTTGCTCCTTATCGGTCGCCTCCGCCACACAGCGCCGCCCCGAGACGATCCCCTGCAGGCCGATTTCGCACGCCTTCAGCGAAAAGAGCCGCGCCCCAAACTGTCCTCGATCGCAGGCCCAGTCCGGGGCGGCTAGGCTATGCCCGTTCCGACAGACGGCCAGCCAATTGCGTCAGTCCCCAATTGCGCGCCAGCTCCGATGCTGCGGCCCATGTCGGCATCTGATCGGCGACCGAGGGCAGCGGCGCTGACGCATCCATGGTGGCGATCGACCGGTAGAGCCGAAGCATCGGCTTCCGCGCGGGTTCTGCATCAAGCGCCTGACCGACCTGCCGATGCTCTGGTCCGAGCAATGGGGCGCCATCGGACTAAAGGCGCCGGCTCAGGTTCGGGCCGAACTCCGCTGATCCACCCCGCCTCTTTCCGCGCGCCGCGAATCCTCCTTGTCGTCATCGGAAGGCGCTCAGCCTCTGCTTCGGCCTCTCCATCCCGTGGTCCGGGAAACGGAATTTTGCGGGCTGAGACTGGCGGGCGATTTCAGGCGCAGAACGCGGAAGAACGGTCGGAATTCGGTTCGCAGACCGCGCTGCGCCTCACTAACCGACGGGATTGCTAGGGTTGGGACGGAACGTGGGACCGCCGAAAGTGCTGTTCCGTATGTTCTTGATTTTTGATGGTGCCAGGGGCGGAATCCAAAGTCCGCCATAAATGACTGTAAACACGTAGCTTTCCGGCTCACCAAAAGTTGAAATACCACCATGGATACCATCATGTAAGCGAAGCTGGGACAAAATCGGTTAGGAGAGTTCTCGATCGCGTATGCGCCACCCGTGATCCCGGACCTCGAATTGGGTATTGCAATTCCACTGCCCGAGCATGGTCGGCATGATCAGGGTCACTCCGGTTTCGCTTACCTGAAACCGTCGCCGGTCCAGCTCCAAGTCGAAGCCTACTCGCAGCCCCTCGGGGATTCGGCAGCGCTTGTCGACGATGACCCGCCGCAGGCGCGCGTGGCGGCCAATCTCCACGTCCGGGAGCAGGACCGAATCCTCGACAACGCCGTGCTCTGCGATGGAGACGTTCGAAAACAGCACGCTACGCAGAACCGTGCCTTCCGTGATGAGACAGCCGCTCGATACGAGCGAGTCCATCACGCTGGCGCCATTCTCCAGCCGGGTGAACTTTGCTGGCGCCAGTTGTTCCTGATGAGTCCAGATCGGCCAGCGCCCATCGTAGATGTCGAGATCAGGCACCGCCCGGGTGAGCTCCATATTGGCCTCCCAGTAGGCGTCTAACGTGCCGACGTCGCGCCAGTACGGCGAGCCAATGCAGCTCTCCGCGAAAGGATGCGCGAAGACGCGAAACCGCGGAATGGCATAGGGAATGAGGTCCTTGCCGAAATCATGACTGGATTCGGGGTCCGCCGCATCGCGCGCCAACTGCTCATAGAGGAAAGGGGCGCTCAGGACATAGATTCCCATGCTGACCAGCGCCGTCTCGGGGTGGCCGGGGATCGATTCTGGGCGCGCTGGCTTTTCGGTGAACCGGACGATGCGCCGGTCTTCATCGATCCCCATCACACCGAACGCCCGCGCCTCGCCGATCGACGTTTCGAGGCAGGCTACCGTCATGTCGGCGCTCTTGTTGAGATGAGCTTCGATCAGCCGGCCGTAATCCATCTTGTAGATGTGATCGCCGGCCAGGACCAGCACGAGATCGGGCCCGCTCCGCCGCAGCAGGTCGAGGTTCTGGTACACGGCATCCGCGGTCCCCTGGTACCAGCGATCCTCCAGCCGCTGCTGCGCCGGCAGCACGTCGACGAACTCGCCGAAGCGGTCGTCGAGGAAGCTCCAGCTGCTTTTCAAATGCTGGATCAAGCTTTGCGCCTTGTATTGCGTCGCTACGCCAATTCGCCGGATTCCCGAGTTGACACAATTCGACAGGGCGAAGTCGATTATACGGAACTTGCCGCCGAACGGCACTGCCGGTTTTGCCCGATGATCCGTCAGCTGTCCCAGGCGCGAGCCGCGGCCCCCAGCGAGCACCATCGCGTACGTCGCCTGCGTCGCCCTGGTCGTGGAACATAAGCTTTTCAGCATGCGATTGCTCGCGGATCTATTCGGCGCGAGAACGACGCGCAGCCGCCAGGTCCGCGACGGTCGCCGCGCCCGACAGGCGAAGGTCGACGAGCCGCTCGTTTGCATGGAAGGCCGCCTTGACTTCTGTCGGCGCCGGACGCTTCCCTTCGTGCGCCAACGCAGGCAGGTACACGGAAAATTCCGTCCCTTTGCCCGGCACGCTGCAAATCGTGACGAAACCTCCATGCGCCCTAACGATGCCGGCCACGGTCGAAAGCCCGATGCCCATTCCCTTGCCGACGCCTTTGGTCGTGAAGAACGGCTGGAAGATCGCATCCAGCAAGGCGGGCGGAATACCACGGCCAGTATCAGCGACCTTGATCTCGACATAGTCACCCGGGGTGACGGTCCCGTCGCGGTCGGCGAGCTCGCCGCAGACAGCGACATTGCCGGCAGACATAGTCAGCATCCCGCCTTCGGCCATCGCATCCCGTGCGTTCACGGCGAGGTTGAGCAGTATCTGGTGGATCTGGGTCGCGTCGGCGTTAACCCACCACAGATTGCGATGCAGCTGGGTCCGGGTCTCGATCGACGCGCCGAAGGTTTCCCGGGCGGTCCGCGCCGCATCTTGCATCAGGTGCGTGACGTCGACGGCGGCGCGCTTGCCGTCAATCCCTTTCGCGAAAGCCAGGACCTGATCGGCGAGCTCGGCCACCTGCCGTGCGTTCGCCTCGACCATGGCCAGTATGTGGGCTGTGCGTCGGCGATTCGGCGCCAGCTTCAGCGTCTCGATGCCGAGGAGGATCGGCGTGAGCACATTATTGAGATCGTGCGCGATTCCGCAGGCTAGGCTGCCCAGGGTCTGCAGCCGCTCCGCCCTGAGCGCGGTTTCCCGTTCGCCCGGGACGGAGAAGTCGCGGATGCTCTGAGTTGTCGTGATCGGCATTATCGCACCCCTTCGGCGGAAAACGCACGCGACGAAGCTGTCTTTTCGCTCTCCGCGAGACGGCTTCGAACCACCCCGCGCGCGAAGAGTGCCGGACGTCCGTCTGATTTCCCAATGCCGTTGCGTGATTGATTCGATGCGGGATTGTTATGGCAATTTGTGTGTATGATGGGAGTTAGCTTAGCCAATGTCGGTTGATTGAGGGCTCGAATGGGTAATCCTCTGGTCGAAGCGCTCGAAAGAGCGGTCCAGAGCGCTCGGGACATGGATGCGCCGCTGCGCGACAAGCTGAAGGTCGTCGTTGACGAAGTGCGGTCGCTGAGCGCAGTGTTCGCCGAGGCGGTCGATCGGATGGTGACCCGGCTTCGGGAGACCGGCGCCGGCGCGGGCGCACCTGGGGTCGGCGATCGGATGCCCCCTTTCATGCTGCCGGACGACCATGGGCGGCTCGTCGCGCTCGAGGATCTGCTCGCGGAGGGCCCGGTCGCGATCTCGTTCAACCGCGGCCACTGGTGCCCCTATTGCCGCCTGAACGTCCACGCGCTCGCGGACCTGCAGGAAGAGCTGGCCGACGAAGGTCGTCAGCTGGTCGCGATTGTGCCGGAGCGCCGGAAGTTCGCCGCCTCGCTCCGCGAAGAGTCCTGCGCGCCGTTCCCGGTGCTGACTGACATGGATAACGGCTATGCGCTCTCGCTGAACCTCGCGATCTGGGTCGGGCAGGAGATGGAGACGCTGATCGCCAGCGCCGGCTGGGACGTCCCGACCTACCAGGGCAATCCCGCTTGGATGGTGCCGATCCCGGCGACCTTCGTCGTCGGCGCCGACGGCGTGATCACCGCGCGCTATCTCGATCCGGATTATCGTATGCGGATGGGAATCGATCAGCTCCGCGCCGCGCTCAGGGCGACCTATTCGCCTCGCGATAAGGCCAGTCGGCGGCGCGCAGCAGGTTGAGCAGCGTCGTCGCCGCCGGCGCCCGCTGGCGGCCGGCGACAGCAAAGACCGAGACGACGCGCTCCAAGTCCAGGCCCTTGATGATCTGTCGCCTTATTTCCGGCAACTCTGGCGCGCTGGCCGGCACGAAGCCGATACCGACGTTCAATTCGACAAGCGCCAGCAGGTCGTGATCGGTTTCGACCTGGTGCGCCGTCCCGCCGCCCAGGCCGTGTGCGCGCAGGCGTTCGGACAAGTCCTCTGCCACCTCAAGGCCGGTGAAACCAAGCAGGCGCTCGCCGGACAAGTGCTGCATCTCGATCTCGTTCCGCCGCGCCAGCATATGGCCGCGGTTGAAGGCCAACTCGATCGGCTCAGCGAACAGAGGCCAGTGATCGAGCCGCTCCCACAACGCGCCGAGCGGCCCGGCCACGGCCAAGTCGATATCGCCGCTCTTAAGCAGGGCGCCGATCTCTGTTCCGTTCCCACGGCGAATCTTAAGCTGAAGCCCGGGATAGGCGCGGAAGAGCTCGCGGATCGTCGGCATGAAGGTGGAGATGTTGACCGCGGTGGTGATGCCGAGCGCGAGCGGCGCGACCTCGCTGCTCTTGACCGCGCGCGCGAGAGACTGGGCGGACATCGCAGCGTCGTAGCATTGCTGCATCAGGGGCAGCATACGACGGCCGAGCTCGGTCAGGTGCGAATGCCGTCGCTCCCTGCGGATGAGATCGCCGCCAAGCTCTGCTTCGAGCGCCTGGATTGCCCGGGTTAGCGCCGGCTGGGTGAGATGGCACTCCTCGGCCGCGCGCGTGAAATTCAGAGTCTGCGCCAGGGTCAAGAAATAACGGATCTGCTGCATTTCCATGAGCCGCTGACCCTGAAACCCTCATCCGCCTGTCGCGAGCGAAGAATAGGCTTACTGCGAAGTCCCGAAAGATTCCAAAAGACCGACGGTCAATGTGTCGTCGCGCCGAGCTCGAGCGCGCACTGCTCGATCTCGATGCTCGCCCGCACCGCAAAGATTGTAAAGACAGGCAACTTCGGCAGGTCATCTTGCATTGGCTTCGTGTCGAAACAGGCCAGATGGCCGATGACATTGCCGTTTCGGTCGAAGATCGGAAGCCCGAGATAGCTCTCATAGCCGGCTTCCCGCGGGAACAGCTTCTCGACGCCGCACGGGATGAAGGTGAGCTCGCCTTTGGTAATGACGGTATTGCAGGGCGTGCCTTCGAGGTCGAACTCGACGTTCTCGGCGAACCCGCCATCTTTCCAGCAGGATAGCATTCGGACCCGGGTTGTGGGGAAGTTGGCGCACTGGCAGATGAACGCCATCTTGGCGCCGAGCACCTCCGCGAAATTCCGCACCAGCCTGTTGAAGAACTCCTGACCTCTCGGCTGGGACAATCCGTTGGCGATGCCTAGAAGGATCTGCTCGGCCCGCTTCCGCGCAGTGATATCGGTGTTGAGCGCGACCAATTTGTAGGGCGTGCCGCTTGCCGAACGGACCACTTGGCCACGCGTGAGAAACCAGCGGTAGGCGCCATTCTTGTGCAACAGCCGGTGGTCGCTCTGAAAGGAGTCGGTCTTGCCCGCGATGTGAGCGTTCAGAAGGGCAAGAACGGCGTCGCGGTCCTCCGGGTGGAGGCGGTCGGTCCACTCCGCCTGGCTCTGCCCGATCTCGTCGTCGTCATACCCGAGCAGGGCTTTCCAATTGGGCGCGTAGTAGGCCACGGCGGTCTTCAGGTCCCATTCCCAGAGACCCTCATTGGCGCACCTGATCGCCATCGCATAGCGCTCTTCGCTGGCGCGCAGCGCCGCCTCGGCGCGCTCACGCATGGCCGCCTCCTGGCGGGCCGCGTCCTCCGCCGAGGCGAGCTTGTCCGCCAGCTCTCCGACCGCCCGGGCCAACTCCGAGAACCTCCCGTCCATGGCCGGCAAGGGGGCAAGACCGGGATCGCCCTCCGCGGCCCGCCTGGCCCGGCGCGTGAGCTCGGCCGCCGGGCCGCGAACGTACCGCTCGATCGCAAACCAGGCGGCCGCGATCGCGATCACGGCGATGCCGGCGAAGGCGAGGACAAGCGTCTCCTGCTGGTCGGCGATTTCGGCGATCACGGCTTGGCCGGCCTCCGGCCCAAGACCGAGAGCGCGGAGGTCGTCTCCGAGTGTCGCGATGTTTGCGGGGATCCAGAGCCAGCGAAGGCCCGCGAGCAGGATCGTAAGCGCAGCCAGAGCGAGGAGGCCCATGCTCGCCCTCACGCGTGCGCCCCGCCCAATGCGTGCAGCCTCGCGTCCGGACCGCGATCGTTCGCCACCGGCAGGCGGACGACGAAGCAGGCTCCGCTCCCCAGCCGGCTCGACGCCTCGATCTTTCCCTCATGCATGTCGACGATGCGCTTCACGATCGCGAGGCCAAGGCCGGCCCCGCCCGAGTCCAGATTGCGGCTCTTTTCGACGCGATAGAAGCGATCGAAGATGTGCGGAAGGTCCCCCGCCGGTATGCCCATCCCGGTATCGCGCACTTCGACCGCCACGCAGTCTGGCTCGGGCGCGACCGTGACCGAGATCCGTCCCCCCGGGGGCGTATGGCGGATCGCGTTGTCCAGCAGGTTCTCGAGCGCCCGCTCGATCAGCGCGACATCGCCAAGGACGAAGGGCGCGGCCGGCGCGATCTGGCCGCCCAGCGCGATGCCGCTGTTCCGCGCCGCAATCTCGAACTTCTGCACGACGTCCTGCACAAGTTCGGAGACCTGGAATGGTTCGGTGTTCATCTTCGTCTCCCCGCCTTCCAGCTTCACGAGGTCGAACAGCTCCGCGATCAGCGCCTGCAGCTGCTCGCTCTGCCTGACGGCGATCCGGAGATAGTTGAGCCGTTCGTCGGGCCTGAGGGTCTGGTCCTTCAGCAGCAGCGTGTCGAGATAGCCGCGGAGGGCGGCGAGGGGCGTGCGGAGATCGTGGGACACGCTCGCGATGAGGTCGCGCCGGGTGGCCTCGGCCCGGCGCAGCTGGTCGACCTGGTCGCGAATGTGGGCGGACATCGCGTTGTAGGTTTCCGCCAGCCGGTCGATCTCGTCGCCGGCGCGACCGTTTCCCTCCGGCGCTGATTCCAAATCTGCGAAATCAGTGCGGCGAAACGCTTCCATCCTCTGCGCGAGGCGCCGCAGCCGCCGGCTGATGCCGAAAGCGACGCCAGCCGAAACGATGGCGGCCAGGCCCAGGGCGATCCCAATGATGATCAGGCCGTTGCGATACACTTGCCTTCCGGCCGAGCAATTCGCCGCGGCCTCATATTCGGCCCCACGTAACACGACGTACAAGAAACCCTTCTCGGGGTGTGCGCTGTCGACGGGCGCCGCCGAGAATACCCAACGTCCCCGGAGCGACTTTGGATCGTCGCCAAAGAGCGGGTACGGAGCGCCGCCCTTGATGAAATCGCGGACTGGCGTCATGTCGACCGTTTTTCTGAGCACCTCTCCCGGCGGAGCGGTAAACGCCTCGATCGCGCCGTCCGGCCCGACGAGGTAGAGCTCGATGGCCGGATTGACTGCCATTAGCTCGGAGAAAATCCGTCGGGCGGCTCCGACCGGGTCCGCCACATTGCTGAGCTTCTCGGAAACGAGCGTCGACGCCAGCCTTTCGTTCAAGGCCTGATTCATTCCGGCCTCGTACAGCGCGAACGAGCTGCCCTGGACGTAGAAATAGAGCGCCCCGGCGACGCAGAGGATCGCGCCGATGAGCGCCAGGAACTTGACGTGCAGAGACCTCATGACAGCTGACTAAACGGCCGCCGGGGCCGGCTTCCTCAGCGTCTCCGGATCGACGAACTTGTAGCCGACGCCCCAGACGGTCAGCACGTAGCGTGGATTCGCTGGATCCGTTTCCACCTTCGCGCGCAGCCGGTTGATGTGGGAGTTCACCGTGTGCTCGTAGCCGCTGTGGTTATAGCCCCAGACGAAATCGAGCAGTTGCTCGCGCGAATAGACGCGGCCTGGATTCTGGGCCAGGTGCAGCAGAAGGTCGAACTCTTTCGCTGTCAGGTCGATCGGCGTCCCGCGCAGAATGACGGCTCTCCGCTCGACGTCGATCGACAGATCTCCGGCCTGAATGCGAGCCGAGGCGTTTGTCGCGCCGGTCGCAATCGCGCTCACCCGCCGGAAGATCGCTTTCACCCGCGCGGTCAGTTCTATGACGCTGAACGGCTTGGTCAGGTAGTCGTCGGCGCCGAGCTCCAACCCCAGGACCCGATCCAGCTCGGATGATTTCGAGGTCAGCATCAGGATCGGCATATAGTTGGGTTTTGCCCTCAGCCGCTTGCATACCTCCAGCCCGTCGATCCCCGGCAGCATCAGATCGAGGATGATGAGGTCGTAGGACTTGGCCTGCGCTTCCGCGAGGCCGGTCAGTCCGTCGAACGCGAGCTTCACTCGGCAGTCGATGTCCTTGAGGTGCAGCTTGACCAGTTCCGCTATGTCTTCCTGGTCTTCGATTACAAGAACATTGTGCATCATCGTCAGCTCGCTTTGCGGAGACGCTCGGCACGGCTCGCAAGCGACCCTGCAGCTTCGTCGCCGGTGATCAGTCGAATGCCCACACGATACGTCAAATAAGCCCAAAACCAATCGAACACTACCGACATCCGGTTTCGCAGCCCGACCAGAAAATAGACATGAACGAGGCCCCAGAGCCACCACGCCAGCGCGCCCGAGAGCCGGACCCGGCCGAAATCGGCCACGGCGCTTTGCCGGCCGATCGTCGCCAGACTGCCACGGTGCCGATAACGGAAGGCCGCCGGCGGCGCTTCGCCGAGGAGCCGGGCGCGGATGACAGAAGCAACATATTCGCCGCCCTGCTTCGCGGCGGGCGCCAGCCCTGGCGCGAGGTTGCCGTCCCACGCCATCGCAGCGGCCGTATCGCCGACTGCGAACACGTTCGGAAGGCCGGGCGCCGACAGGTCCGGCGCCACCTTCACGCGCCCGGCATTGTCGGCCGGCGCGCCAAGCCATCGCGCGGCGGGCGAGGCGATGACGCCTGCAGCCCAGAGGACTGTGGCCGCTGAGATGCGCGATCCGCTGACGATCACGCCGTCGGCGTCTATCATCTCCACCCGACTGTTCAGCAAGACCTCGACGCCGAGGGCTTCGAGCGACCGCTTCGCGGTTTCGGACAGCGCTTCGGAAAAAGTCGGCAAAATGCGCGATGCGGATTGCACGAGCAGGATGCGCGCGTCGGCCGGATCAAACCGGCGAAACTCCTTGTCCAACCCATGGCGGGCCAGTTCCGCCAGGGCGCCGGCCAACTCCACGCCGGTCGGGCCGCCGCCGACGATCACGAAGGTCAGGAGTTTGTCGCGCTCTGCCGGCGTATCGGCGGCTTCGGCGCGCTCGAAAGCGTCGAGGATTCGGCTGCGCACGTCGGTCGCGTCCTCGACCCGCTTCAGGCCCGGCGCAAACGGCGCCCATTTATCCTTGCCGAAATAGCTGTGGCTCGCGCCGGTAGCCAGTACGAGGTAATCGTATCCGAGAGCCTTGCCCTCGACGAAGACTGTCTGCGAGCCGGGATCGACACCCGATACGGCGCCGCGCAGCACGGTCACGTTCGGATCGTCGCGGAATACGCTTCTCACCGGAGTCGCGATGTCGCCGGGCGAGAGGCTCGCGGTCGCGATCTGATAGAGCAGCGGCTGGAAGAGGTGGTAGTTGCGCCGGTCGATCAGCGTGATCCTGAGCGGCAGGAAGCGCAGCTTCATCGCACAGGCGAGGCCGCCGAAGCCGGCGCCGACAATGACCACATGCGGCCGCCCCGATATCGCGGCCCGATCGCCGGGCGCCAGACGCTCCTCAATTGCAGTGCGGATGAGCCGATCGAGCGACAGTGGACCGGCGCCGGATGCGCCCAGCATGCCGAGCAGCCACAGCGCATCCAGGGGCGCTGCAGCGCTTCCCATCATCGTCGCGCCCAGTTGCGTGACGATCAGGAGCAAGCAGACTACGGGTGTCGCCGCTCCCAACGCCAGGAGGGATGCTGCGACGACGCCAAGACCGCCAGGCGAGATCGACGGGAAGAACGAAGCGGGCAGATCGAGCCCGCTCAGCGCCAGCGCGAACCAGAGCCGAAGGGCCAGGAGATAGGCGGGTCCGCCCCAACGCTCGAGTCCGGCGGTCGCTCGCATCGCCCGCGCCGCAAACGGCAGCGCGCTGTTGCGCAGACCGGCGGCGAGCCGCCGATCGAGCGACAGCGGGCCCGCGCCGAACACGACGAACCAGCCGAACAGGGCCGCCCAGTAGAGGTTGATGTCCAGGGTGCGATAGCTGAACTGGATGACCAGCGACAGAATCAGCATCGGCAGCGCCGCGCCGCGGGTGAACAATCCGGCCGCGAGGAAGATCGGGCACAGGATCTCGATGCCGGCGCCGACGTAGGCGGCCGTCACCGGGTCGAGCCATCCGACCGGATACTCGTTGGCCGACAGGTAGAGCGCGTTGTCCCAGTTCCCGATCTTGAGCAGGCCGGAAACGAGGAAGGCCTGCGACAACCAGAGCCGGACCGCGAGATCGACGATGGCCGCGACGCCCAAAGCCGCGCCGGCGGCCAGCTTGAGCCAGAGTCGCAGGACAATGCGCGCGTGGGATTCTGTCGCAGCGATGGTCATGCTGGCGCCCATTGTTTGGAGTGGATCAAGCGCACCGTCACAGCGATCAGCCCAAGCACGATCGCGGGATAGATCGCCGAGACGCGATAGAGCTCTTCCAGCGGCAGCGACGCGCGCAGGCCCCCGACGATGAAGGAGGCCGTGCCCGAGCCGAACATCAGCGCCGCCGTGAGCATCGACGAAACGAACGCGACCGCCCCGCTGAACCGGCCGGATGCGGTCGCAACCGTCAGCGGGAAAAACGCGGAGCAGCCGAGGCCTGCGAGCCCGAACCCGAAGATCGCCGCCGAGGGGGTCGCGATCGTCGGAATGAACAGGAATGCGCACAGAATGACGAGCGGCAGGACCGACCACGGCGCCAATGGCGATACACGCAGGAGTACGCCAGAGACGAGGAGCCGTCCGACAACGAGCGCCGCCCAGAACGCGGATAAGGCGCTGGTCGCGATCATGGGCGAGAATCCGCGAGATTCGCGCACATAGATGACCGCCCAGCTCGAGAACGTGCCCTCCGCGAACGCGTAGACCACCGCAATCGCAAGGAGCAGCCAGAACTCCGGCTGCGCGGCAGGGCTCGAATCCATGGCAAGCGCGGATTTCGCCGGACGGTCCGCGGGGAGCCTCGCCGCGCCCGCGACCACGGTCAGGACTCCGCCGGCGATGGCGAGGCCGACCGGAAAGGCGAGCCAGGCCTGGCGCATTGTCAGCCAGCCGACCAGCAGCGGCCCGGCGCTAAGCCCCACCCCAATGGTCGAGTGCAGCACCAGCAGGGCAGTCCCGGACTTGGCCGGAAACAGCAGGCGCGGATAAGTGTTGAGCGGCCCGCCGGTCATACCGAAGCCCAATCCGAGGAAAGCCGTGCCGACGAGCACGGTCGCGTAGGCCAACGGCGCCGGCGCCGTGGCGCTGAGCGCCAGGAGCGCCTGCGAGACGGCGTTGGCCAGGAGCGCCAGGAGAAAGATCGTCCTGAGGCCAAGCCGCCCGTAAAGGGCGCCGCCCCCGAGCGCGCCCAGTATCGCTGCGGCGACCTGCGGCAGGAAGATCGCGCCGTACTGAGCGTCGGTGAAGCCATGCGCCTGCATCAGCACGTCGCTGCTGGCGGGAAAGCTGACCAGCGTCAGGCCCTGAAACAGGGCCGCGGCGTACACCAGCGCAGCTGCGGTGACGGACCGGTTCATGCCGCCACCTGCGTGCGCCAGTATTGCGGGATTCCATCGCGGTAGGCGCGCTGGACAAGGTTTGCGACCAGGCCGGTCCAGCCGGTCTGGTGCATCGCGCCCAAGCCCTGCCCCGTCTCGCCGTGGAAATACTCATGGAAGAGCAGCAGGTCCTTCCAGTTCGGGTCCGACTCGGCTAGCGGGATTCCGGCGAGCGCCGGCGTCCGCCCCGCGCTGTCCGGCCGGAACATGCCGACCAGCCGCTCGGAAAGCCGCCGCGACGCGTCCTGCAGCGACATAGGTTCGACGGACAGGCACGGCGCCGACACCATGTAGGCGTCGCCGAGGAAGCGGTGGAACTTCTCGATCGACTGCAGCAGCATGAAGTTGGTGGGCATCCAGATCGGGCCGCGCCAGTTCGAGTTGCCGCCGAACAGTCCCGAATTCGATTCGCCCGGCACGTATTCGATCAGCGCCTTGCCGACGCCCTGGATCACGCCGAGGTCGCGGTGCTCGGCATGGAGCTTGGACACGGCGCGGACGCCGTAGGCCGAGAGGAACTCGTCCTCGTTCAGGATGCGCCGGAGCACACGCGGCAGCATCGTGTCGTCGACCAGCGAGAGCAGCCGCTCGCCCCGTTCGTTCACCCTGGCCGGGCAGGCGCAGATCTTATGGCCGTCGAACAGGCCCCCGGCGTGGGCGTCCATCACCTGGACGAAGCGCGGGGCGTTCATCAGCAGCCGCCGGTCGACGACCTCCGACGCAAACATCGGGATGATCCCGACAAACGAAAACACGCCGATGCGCTGCGGCCGGCCGTTCGGCCCGACGATCAGGTCTTTGAAGAAGCCCGCCTCTTCGTCCCAGAGCGACGCGCCGTGGCTCATGTGGCCGCTGATCGCGTTGGCGATCGCCAGGAACTGCTTGTAGCACTGGATGGCGATCCCCTCGTAGTCGTTGTCCTCGGCAGTCAGCTCCAGGCAGATGACGGTGAGGTTGAGCGCGAACATCGCCATCCAGCCGGTGGCGTCCGCCTGCTCGATGCGGTAGCCCTCGGGCAGCGGCTGCGAACGGTCGTAGACGGAGATGTTGTCCAGCCCGAGGAAGCCGCCCTCGAACACGCTCTTGCCGTCGCGATCCTTCTGGTTCAGCCACCAGGTCAGGTTCATCAGCAGCTTGTGCACGACGCGCTGCAGGAACCGGGTATCGGCCCGACCGCGCTGAACTCGCTCGGCGCGAAACACCTTGAGCGCAGCCCAGGCGAGCACCGGCGGATTCACGTCGCCGAACGCCCATTCGTAAGCCGGTATCTGGCCCTTGGGATGCAGGTACGTGTCGCCCAGCAGGAGCTCGATCTGGTCCTTGGCGAAATCGATATCGACCAGCGCCAGCGCCGCGCAGTGGAAGGCCAAGTCCCACGCTGCGAACCAGGGATATTCCCAGGCGTCCGGCATGGAGATCACGTCGCTCGCCTTCAGGTGGCGCCAAGCGCCGTTGCGCCCCGCCCTCCGGTCCTCGGGCGGCGGCAGCCGGTCACCGTCCAGCCAGCGAGCGACGTCATAGTGGAAGAACTGCTTGCTCCAGATCATGCCGGCGAGCGACTGCCGCATGATCATCCGGTCGCGCGGCGCAGCGTCCGGCAGCAACTCGTCGTAGAATTCCATCGCTTCCGACCGCCGCTGGCCGAACACAGAGCGCTGACGCCCGAAGGGCGCGACGAGCGGCGCCGCCGACAAGACGAGGTTGATCGTGGCGCTTTCGCCCGCGGGAATGCTCAGGATGTGCTGCGCGGCCGCCTTGGTGCCGACCTTGTCCGGGTTGACCGCTCCGGCATCGCCATCGATTACGTAGCGGTGGAACGCATCCTTGACGAACGACGCCGCGTTCGGGACGCCCCACAGCCGCTTTGCGTTGGTCTCATTCTCGGTGAAAAGCAGCTCCGCATCGCGCCTGCCGTAGAGGTGATAGCTACCAAGCGTCGGATGGTCCGCCCGAATCGCCCACGCGGCGCCGCGGGCGGGGATGCTGGCCCGCATGAGCGGCCGCTCGGCGTTCCCGCCCCAGCTCCAGTCGTTGCGGAACCACAGGGTCGGCAGTACGTGCAGCGTGGCCTCGTCAGGCCCACGGTTGGCCGCAGTGATCGCGACGTGGATCTCATCGATCGTGGCCTTCGCGTACGCGACCTCGACGTCCCAATATCGGTTCTCGTCGAACACGCCGGTATCGGCCAGATTGAAAGCCGAACTCGCTGCGGGAACGGCAACTATTCTGCTCGACCAGCTGCCCGTACGGATAAGCGCGCTGCGGATATTTGTAGAGATAGCGTAGGTAGGAATGCGACGGCGTGGCGTCGAGGTAGAAGTAATATTCCTTGACGTCCTCGCCGTGGTTGCCCTGGTTGCCGGTCAGGCCGAAGGCGCGCTCCTTCAGGATCGGATCGACGCCGTTCCACAGCGCGAGCGCCAGGCAGAGGCGCTGCTCGCTGTCGCAGACGCCTCCCATGCCGTCCTCGTTCCAGCGATAGGCGCGCGACCGGGCCTGGTCGTGGTCGAAATACTCCCAGGCGGTCCCGCCGGCGCTGTAATCCTCGCGCACCGTTCCCCAGGCGCGCTCTGCGAGATACGGGCCCCACAGGCGCCAGTTCTCCCGGCCCTGATGCTGCGCTTCGAGGCGGCTCCGTTCGGAATTCATCCATCTTCTCCTTCAGGCCGCTTGCGCCAGAGCGCGGCGGGGCTGGTTGGCGATCCGCTCGAGCCGGACCCAGGCCTCGAGCGTGCAGGCGACGGACCAAGCTTGGGCTGGGCAGCCCCGCGGCGTGTGCGGCTCGTCGCCGTCGAGGATTTCGGACACGGTCCCGACGCCGGCGTCGAACAGGTGGTCGCGGATGGGCGTCGGCCGGTCGAGAGCTTGCTGCGCGTCGCCCGAGACGCGGTACTCGGCGAGCGCGTAGTGGCCCAGGAGCCATGCCCAGGCAGGCCCTTGGTGATAGGATCCGTCGCGCTCCCAGACCCCGCCTGCGTAATGCGCCCGGTAATCCCGATGGGCCGGATCGAGGGATCGCAGGCCATATGAGCTGAGCAGCCGGTTGCCCACGACCGCGACGATCAAGGCCTGATCGACCGAGTCCAAAGGGGAATGAGTCAGGCTGACGGCGAATATCTGGTTTGGCCGGATTGTGGCGTCGTCGCCCTCTGGCGTATCGAGCACGTCGTAGAGACCGAGGCCATCGGGACGCACGAAGCGGCGGAAGCCCGCGCGCGCCTTCTCGGCCAGCGCATCAAACCTCCTGCCATCGTGGCCGAGCAGGGCGGCGAGGTCGAACATGGCGCGGAGCGCGTTGTACCAGAGGGCGTTGATCTCCACCGGCTTGCCCATGCGCGGCGTCACGACCCAGTCGCCGATCTTCGCGTCCATCCAGGTCAGCTGCACGCCCGGCTCGCCCGCGCGCATCAAGCCGTCCGATTCATCGAGCCCGATGCCGTATCGTGTGCCATTGCGGTAGGCGTCTATGATCGCTTCCAGGACCGGAAAGACCCGGGCCAGCGCGTCGCGGTCATCAATCGCATCGAGATAGGCGCGCCACGCCTCGACATACCAGAGCGCGGCGTCGGCGGTGTTGTATTCGGGCGCCTCGCCATTGCCGGGAAAGACATTGGGCAGCATGCCCCGATCAACGAAGCGGGCGAAGGTCTCCAGGATGTTGCGCGCGCTGGCGAACCGGCCGCAGGCCAGCGTCAGGCCCGGCAGCGCGATCATCGTGTCGCGCCCCCAATCGCCGAACCAGGGATAGCCAGCGATGATCAACTCGCCGCCGAGCTTGCTGTCGATCGGGCGACGGAACAGGAAATTGTCCGCCGCCAGCACCAGCTGGCGAACCCAATCCGGCCCCGATCCGATGGAGGGATTGTGAACCGCGGCCTCGGTGAGCAAACTGCGGTCGGCCGCCTGCATGCGGCGCATCGCTTCTTCGAGATAGCGCGACGGCTTGTCGTGCAGGGAGGCGACGGTCCCGACCCATTCGCCGGGGCGAAGATCGAGCAACGCCTCGCCGACGCACAAATGATTGTCGCGATTCGGCAGGCCGCGCTCGCGCTCGATCGGCAGATCGAAATTCTCGATCCAATGGACGCCGTCGCGGATGTCGCCGCCCTGCGCGAGGAAATGAACGGTGAACCGGTTTTGGAATACGACGTCGAGCCTTGTCGGGCCGCGTTCGATCTGCGGACTGAACTCGCCGACTGCCGTTGTCGCGTGATGGTCGCGGGCGTTGACCAGCAGCCGCACCCGGAGCTTCGGCCATTCCTCTTCGCCCGCAGCGCCGAGCAGCCGATAGGCGAGATAGGTCGTGTGTTCGCCCGGCTGCATCCATACCCTGGCCTCCAGGGTCCAGCGGCTGACGACATAGCGCCAGACCGGCATCCGCCCCTGAAGCTCGAAGGATTCCAGATGAAGATGGCCGACCGGATCGATCACGCCACTGCCCCAGCGGTTGCTGTGGAGCGGCGTCTCGCGGTCCCCTTCGATCAGCGTCGCGTCGGCCTTCGCAAATACGAGGCGGCGGCCGAGCGGCGGATCGACCGGCGCGATCAAGAGCCCGGGGTAGCGCCGGGTCAGCGTGCCCGCCACCGTTCCGGCCGCGTAGGCGCCTAGTCCGTTGGCCAGCCACCACTCCCGGCGCTCCGCCTGAACCAAGTCGCCGCAGATATCGCGGCCGAACCGGATGGAACTCGGCGGCTCCGGCTTTGACACTTGCGCGTCGCCCATGGCGGGTCCTCCCTAATGCGTCAGCCTGGACTGAAGGCGCGTCGCGAGCCTGAGACCCCAGGCATAGATGGTGAAGGCGGGGTTCACCCGCCCCGACCGGCTCATGACGCTGCCGTCCGCGACGTAAAGATTGGCGAAGCCGTGGACCTTGCCGTTGCGATCGACCACCGAGCGGGCGGGATCATCGCCCGCCATCAGCGTGCCGCAGGCATGGGCGGTGTTGTCGACCGGCATGCGCCTCACAAAGCCGACGTGATGCGTGTGCAGCAGCTGTGTCTGCAGCGCACGAAGCAGATTCCCGTGCTCGCGCGCTGCGGGTTCGAGGCGTTCCGGGTCGTAGTCGATTTCGGCGAGGCCGTGGCCGTTGGCGCGGCGCACCCGGTTGTCCGGGTGCGAGCCATCCTCAGTGGTGACCCAGAAGCCGTAGGCGCGGCGTCCGGCGATGTCGCTCACCACGTGCGGTGCGAAGGATGGCAATTCCAGCGCGATCAGCTCGCCGTCGAGCCACCCGAGGTTCTGCACCGAGCTGTGAGGGAAGTCCTCATGGAACAGGATGGTCGTCTTGCGCAGCGCGTCGGTGACCACCGAGGGCGAGAAGACGATCAGCGCGCTGTTCATGTGGCACTTGTAGTTCCGGCCGATATTGCGGCAGGCCGGCAGCCGGTCCTCGAGGCCGTTCTCCTCGGCGTAGGCTTGCAGCAGGCGCGGCGAATGCAGCGCCCCGGCAGCCAGGAGGATGTGCCGAGCGCGATAAGTCTGACCGTTGCTGCAGCGGACTCCGGTTATTTCCTCGGGGGCGCCGAGAGCGCCGATCAAACCGTCGACCGCCATGTCGGTCAGGATGGTGAGATTCGATCTGTCACGCACCTGCCGGAGCAGCGAGAATTCGGCATCCGATTTGAGGCCGTGCGGGTTCGCGAAGCCGTCGAAATGATGCGCCTCGTTGGGGCTCTTGAGGATCTCCTCGGACAGGCCGACCGGCAGCGGCTCGCGCCGCCAGCGCCCATCCCGACGCTGAAGCGCGGTCACAATCGTCTCGAGATCCGGCTCCGTCGCGAACCGCTTCAGCTTCAGCAGCAATTCGGCCTGGTCGTAAAACGGGCTGAGCTCGTCATAAGCGATCGGCCAGGCCGGGCACTGGTGCTCGTCGTCGGCTTCGAATTCGTGCGGGGCCTGGCGCAGCAGCGCGGCGCCGTACCATTTGGTCTTGCCGCCGAGATTGGCGTACTCGCTCGGCTGGAATTTGCGCCCGGTTCGGTCGCGCCAGAGCTCGCGGTCTTTGAACAAGCCTTGCCGGATCACCTTGCTGACATCCAGCGTGCTGCCGTCCACGGGCAGCACCGGGCCGCGCTCGATCAGCAGCGTACAGACGCCGCTTTCGGCCAGGCGATAGGCGGAAGCAGAGCCGCCTGCGCCCGACCCGACGATGATGACGTCGTAATCCATGATTGCCGTATCCTCGAACAAGGGGTTAGGAAGCCGGAACGGATCAGCCGCCGCCCCGGAATTCCGGGTAGAGCGTCATGCCGCCGTCGACATAGAGCGTGGCGCCGGTGACGTAGTCGGAATGGTCCGACGCCAGCCACACGACGGCGCGGGCGATGTCATCGGTTTCGCCAACTCGGTAGTAAGGTATGAGCTTCAGCAGGTCGCGCTCGTGCTCCGGCGTGTCCCAGGCGGCGCGATTGATCGGCGTCTTGATGGCGCCGGGCGAGATGCTGTTGATGCGGATCATCCTACCGCCGAGTTCCTGCGCCATGGTCTGCATCAGCATCGTCACGCCGCCTTTGGACGCGGCGTAGTTGGCGTGCGTCGCCCAGGGAATCCGGTCATGGACGCTGGAGATGCAGACGATCTTGCCCAGCGCGCGGGACACCGACGGGTTCAGGCCCTGGCGCAGGAACATCCGCACCGCCTCCCGGGCGCAGAGGAACTGTCCAGTGAGGTTTACGCCGATCACCTTGTTCCACTGAGCCAGCGTCATGTCCTGGAAAGGCGCGTCCTGTTGCAGACCGGCGTTGTTCACCAGGATGTCGAGGCCGCCGAGCCGGTCCTGAATCACACCGAACATGCGCTGCACGTCGGCCTCGTCCGACACGTCGGCATAGATGACCACTGCGCGGCCGCCGCTATTCTCGATCTCGTCCGCAATCCTCTGCGCATCGTCCTTGCCGCTGACATAGTTCAGCACGACGCTCGCGCCGGCTGCGGCCAGCCCCCGCGCCACACCGGCCCCGATGCCTGAACTCGCGCCTGTCACCAGCGCGCGCTGGCCGCACAGGTCCAAATGGTTGACCTTAACGTTCGTCATGATCGTCCTCGTAGTCCTCTAGAGCGAAGCGGTTGCAACTCACTCGGACAGAGCTCCGGCCGCCATCCACCGCCACGGAATTTGCCGAACAAGCGAAATTGGAACGGCCACGGCGCCGTCGCTGAAGCGGCGATACAGCGACTGAGCCGCGTCGAAGCGCGGGTCGACCGCGAGAGCGGACGCCACCGCCGCGCCCAGGGTGAGGCCGTCGGCGAAAGCGGAAAGGAAAGCGAACTCGGCCCGCTCGAGGCTAATGATTTCGATCGCGAAGCCGTTGCGTCGCACGAGCAGCCGGGCGCCGCCTTCGGCGAGGTCGATCGTGCCTTCGTCTCCGCAGCCGGGCTGGTTGACCTGCCAGATGCGATGGATCGGAAAATCGGAGTTCAGCAGCCGACACCCGGCGGCCAGGTTCAGCGTGTGATCCAGCCGAACGTCGTAGGCGGCGAGCGGCGCGTCGACGCTGCGGGCGCGCGGGTCGTCTTCTGCAACCATAAGCTGGTCGATAAGAAGTTCGAGGCGCGCGACATCCGGCAGATAAGGAAGAGACGCTGCCGGCGCGAAGCTTTCGAGAAAGTCGGGAAACTTCACGCCGTAATCATCGAGATTGCCGGACCGCGAGGGATAAGATCGGGCGAATGTTTCGGCGGCATAGTCGAAGAAATCTTCGCCGACCAGCCGCTCGACCACTGGATAAGTGCCGCGGAGCGCGTTCTTGCGGTTGCTCCGAACGGTGTTGGCGTAAACGGCGAGGCGCTCCTTCGCGCCAACCCCGTCGTCTGCGACAAGGCTAATCAGCCGATCGAGCTCGGCAGGCGGCAAGGCGTCGTTGACGCTCCCGACGAAGGCCTGTTGGACTTCACGCAAAGACAGCATGGCGGGCCTCCTGTTTGGCGACGGATAGGCGCAGCCGGTCCGCCTGCACGGCTTCGGCGACGAGTTCGGCAAGGGGCGGGATGTTCGAATCCCGTTCGATCAAGGTTGGCCGGTCGCCGATGAGGCGGACGGCGGCGCGGTAGAGCGCCCACACCGGGTCGGACACCGCATGATCGTGCGTATCGATCAGCAGGTCGCCGGCGTCGGTGTGGCCGGCGAGATGGTATTCGGCGACAGCGCCGGCAGGCACAGCGGCAAGATACGCCGCGGCGTCGAACCTTTGGTTTCGAGCGCTGACATAGATGTTGTTGACGTCGAGCAGCAGGCCGCAACCGGTCGTCGCGACCAGTGCGCGCAGGAATTCTGGCTCCGACATGGTCGAATGGCGGAAGGTCAGATAGCTGGACGGGTTTTCGATGAGGATCCGCCGCCCGAGCCGGTCCTGGACCTGCGACACGTGCGCGGCCGTCACCGAGAGCGCTTCCTCCGTATAGGGCACGGGCAGCAGGTCGTTCAGGAACACGCCGCCGATCCCGACCCAGGCAAGGTGCTCGGACACCAGCGCGGGCTCGATGCGGTCGACCAGCGCCTTCAGCTTGCTGAGATGCGCCTGATTGAGCGGTTCTGCGCCGCCCAATGAAAGGCCGACGCCGTGCAGGCTGACCGGGTAGTCGCGGCGGACCCGCTCCAGCATGGAGAGGGGCTGACCGCCTGCGCCGAAGTAATTCTCGCTGTGGACTTCGAAGAAACCCACATCGGGTTTCGTCGACAGGACCGCGCGAAAATGCGGCGTGCGAAGCCCAATCCCTGAGCTGTATGCCGGAGCGGGAGCCATGGTCACGACTTGTCGTTCATGACCAAAGTCGCGCCGACGATCTTCTCGCAGGTACCCTTCGGAACATAGATCCAGGCGGTCTTGACTCCCGCGGCGCTGACTTGGCCTGCGCAGCTGTTGGATGCGGTAGCGCAGTCGTTCTTGCTGGCCTTCACGATGCCGGCGCACTTCTCGCTCCCGGCAGGCTTCTCCGCCGGACCGGCCACGGCTGCTCCGGCAACGCCAATCGCCAGCAGGCTTGCCAGCGCCGAGCGCGCGATAACCTCAGTTCTGTTCATTCAATTCATCCTCTCTAAGGTTGATGGGCCGTCGGCGTTCAGGGCCGTCCAGCAGAGAGGAATATCGGGCCGCGGGTTCACGCGGTCATCGCGGATAGCTCACAAGTTTATCACGCGGCTCCTGTTGGCAACGGTCCGGGGCTTGCGCAAACAGAAAGCCGCGGCGGAGAGCCAGGACGGTTTGTGGGATTATTGGGTCCGGGAGTAGCGACCGAGATCAGGCGGCCTACCTTCGATCAATCATGAACCGGCGCCGCAGGCGCTTCGGTCGGACGGGGTGGCGATCGCGAGGTCGTCCATCCGTACGCGCCCGTCGTCGGTTTCCGCCAATTCATGCCTGGCGTTCCGGCCGAGGTCGTCCATCGCCGACAGCGTGTTGCGGAAGCTCGCCACGCGCAGCAGCGTCGCCCGCCAGTCGGCGATGCTCGGGAAATTGTCGACAAACCATCGCAGCGACTGCTGCACCTGATTGAACGCTCCGACGAGCATCATGAGTTCGCCGAAGGTCATTGCGCTATTGAAATAGGCCGGAGCGGCGACAAGGATCGGCGCCACGATCGTGAACCAGCCGTACCCGGCCGTGACCCAGGTGAGCCCGGTCACCGCGCGGATCAGCCGCTCTGCGACTGCGACAACGACACCAAAAATGCCCTCGAGCCGAACCCTTTCGCTCGCCTCGCTGCCGCAAAGCGTGACCCTTTGGTTATCTTCGTTCGCCCGGACGAGCGCGAAGCGGAAATCGGCCTCGCGCGCATAACGCTCGGCGTTGAGCGAGATGAGCGGCCGCCCGACGCGCCAACTCACGAACGAAGCGAGACCCGCGTAGATCAGCGCGCACCAGACCATGTAGCCCTGCGGAACGAAGGGATAGCCCGCCATGGCAAGGACCATCTTGTCGGAGAGGACCCACAGCACCCCGATGAAGCTCAGGAGAAGCAGCGTCGATTGCAGAAGGCCGATCCCGAGATCGGTCGTCAGTTCCGTGAGGCGCCTGGCGTCCTCCTGAATTCGCTGATCGGGATTAGCGCCGATGTCGCCGGCCTGCGAGAGACGGTGGGCGCGCGCGGGCGAGAGCCATTCGGCCAGAAGATCCTCGACAAGGCCCTCGCGCAAGACCAGCTTTGATTTCTGATTGAGCCACGTCTGCGCGACGTTGAGAGCGAGCAGGACCCCGGCAAGCTCCGCGAAAACGGCCAGCTGCCGGACGAACCCGGAGACGTTTTTGTGCGCGAGAGCGTCGTAGAAAGGTTCGTTCCAAGCGTTCAGTTGAACCTGGGCGTAAGCGGTCGCGCCGACGACGGCAATCAGGGCGACAACCAGAAAGACGATCATGTTGCGCTGCCGTGACGCCCTAAGCGCCGCGGTCATTCCCCTGACTTGCGAAAGAAAGCTCCCGTCTGGACGGAGGGCGGCTCCCCGACCGCTAGTCTCTGTCGTGTCCTCCGCCATCGAATGCATCCAGTCGCCTCGCGTCTGAGTCGGGCCTGTCGCGGCCCAATGCGAAGAATGGGAGGCCTTCGCGATGGAGAGGGGCCGCCCGCCGAGCCTCGGCGACGAGTTGGGCAGAGAGGACTATCGGGCCGCCAGGTCACGCGCTCGTCGCGGTGAGCTCACGAGTTTGTCACGCGCGTCGCTTCCAACGGGGTCGCGGGTAGGTCGAATCTCGGTTGTCCGCCTCCCACAGCGCGAGCAGATCGCGTCTGGAGAGGAAATGCGTGCCTTGCAACCGACCCCGGTCCAACGCGAATCGCGTCCGCTTCGCATGCGAAACCGGATCATGCGAAGCAATGCGCTGTTGCCTGCCTAGCCTTGGGCCTGATCGCTCCAGGCCTTGCTTTGCGCGCGTGTGTGGCAATTCCGACGTTGTCCCGACGAGACGGCAACGTGAATTGAAAGACGGCGCCGCTCGGCCCGTTCGCGCTCGCCCACAAGCGCCCGCCGTGCCCCTCGATGATCGATCGGCAGATCGACAGCCCCAAACCGAGCCCGTTCGGCTTGGTCGTCTGAAATGCGTTGAAGAGATCTTCGTGCGCCCCAGGGATCAGTCCAGGCCCCGAATCGCATACGGAAACCAGCACGTCGCCGGCTTCGTTCTTCCTGGTCCTGACCAGCAGCTCCCGCGGCCCTTCGCCTGTTTCGCTCATTGCCTCGATCGCGTTGATGATCAAGTTCGTGACCACTTGTTGCAGTTCGACCCGGTCGCCTTCGACGCCTGGCAAGGTCGGGACGAACTCGGTACGCACCGAAACCCGGTGCTTCGCCGCTTCTGCGCGGACGAGCTCCATCGCCTCGCTAATTGTCGCATTGATCTTCAAAGGATCCTTGCGCCGGGGCCTCTTTTTCGCGAGATCGCGGGTCCGGCCCACGAGATCGCCCGCCCGAGCGCCGTCCCTAACGATGCGGGCAAGGGCCTCGCGCACCTCGTCGATATTCGGCGCCGGACGATCCAGCCAGCGCAAAGCCGCCTGAGCGTTTGTGATCATCGCGGCGATGGGCTGTTTCACCTCATGAACGATCGAGGCGGCGAGATAGCCCATCGTGGCGACGCGGTTGGCATGAGCCAGTTCCGCCTGCGCTTCGGCGCTCTCGAGCCCGTTGGCTCCCGCGTCACTTTCCGCGCCATTGCCTTTGAGAAACACGGCTCGTTCCTCCGTTTGGTCGCACCAACCTTCGAAGCCCGCTTCTGCGCTCGCGCTCGCCTTGTCCGCCAAGTCCGGGCCCGCGGCTGTTTCCGAGCCCGACGTGACCCCGGCACTCTGGGGGACGTTACGGTCAGGGAATGGCGATCCGGATCAGGCGCCGACCGCCGATGGATCGCGAACGCGAGCCGCAGCCGCGGGAGCCGTCGCATTCCGCACGAGCGCCGACCGGATCAGGGAGTCGAGCGAGATCGCGCCCGGTCCGCGGGCGATGATGGAAATGAGAACCGACGACCAGAGCAGGTGATCCGGCCAATTCGCCGGGTAGACGAAAATCTGGATCACCATGGTCATGGCGAAGAGGCCGAAGGCGGAGAGGCGCGAGGCGAGGCCGATCACGAGCAGGACGGAAAATAGGTGCTCCTGAATCGCCGCCATGTAAGCCGCGACTTCGGGCGGAAGCAGCGGCACCCGATACTCCTCGCGAAACAGGTCGATCGTGGTCTGGGTCACCTGCCAGCCGTCGACCTTGGTTTGGCCCGAGCGCCAGAACACGTCGGCGATGGCCAGGCGCGAGACGAGGGCGATAACGGAATAGGGAATCCGCTCGACGACGTCGATGGCGGAGAATGCAAGGGATTTGAGAGTCATGACAGACCTCCTCGAGGTTCAACGCTCGGCCGGTGGAGCCCGATTTGCGCCGCCTCGATGGTTACGCAATGGGCCTATCCCAATGCGGTTTCATCAATCGCCGGGAGAAATCACACCGTCGTTTCCTGTTCTTCACAATTCGATCACAAATCGCCGCCGACGTGAGCGCGGACCACCGCCCAATTCAACATCCGCCTGACGCTGAGCGCCGATGTCACAAATATATTGCGAAATCTGAACTTTTTGGTCACGCGGACAATTCTGCCTGCAACGATTATCGGACGCCACTATATCATGCCGGCGACGACTTTTTGGCCGGTGACAACATGAATACTTTACACCCTCTGATCAGGCGGCTTTCCTCCCGGCTTCCGGCTTTCCTGATCCTTCTTTGGGCTGTCGCGGCCACGGCCGGCGTCGTCGGGATGGACCGCATCCTCGTCACGGTTTCGGACCTGGACCGCGCCGAAGCTTTCTATCGCGACGGGTTGGGTTTCGAGACAGTGGGTCGCGGCGAGATGGCCGGCGACGGATTCGCCCATCTCGTCGGCCTGCGCGATGGCCGCGCGAAAACCCTTACCATGCGACTAGGGCAGGACGAGGTGACCTTCGTTGAATACGACAGGGCTGGAAAGCCCTATCCGGCGGACAGCAGAAGCCCGGACCTGTGGTTCCAGCATTTCGCGATCGTCGTCTCGGATATGGACAAGGCCTACGCGACCCTGCGGCGGGTCGGCTTCACGCCGATCTCTGATGCGGGGCCGGTGAGACCCTGCCGCCGGCAAACGGCTTCGTGAAAGCCTTCAAGTTCCGCGATCCGGACGGCCACCCGTTGGAACTTCTCTATTTCCCGCCCGGCCAAGGCCGACCGGTTTGGGCCGGACACGGCGACAAGCTGTTTCTCGGCATCGACCATTCGGCAATCGGCGTCGCCGATACGGAACGTAGCGAAGCCTTCTACGAGAAGCTGCTCGGGATGAGTATCGCTTACGAGGGCGTCAATCGCGGTCCGACCCAGGAAAGCCTCGATGGGACGTTCGGCGCCGTCGTCCAGATCACGGGACTGCGTCCGCCGTCAGAATACGGGCCAGGCGTGGAATTCCTCGAATATCGCACCCCGGCGACCGGACGGCCTGCGCCGGTCGTTACCGAGTCCAACGATCTCGTTCATGTCGCGCTCGACTTCGCCGTCGACGATCTCGACGGAATGGTCGCGAAGCTCAGGCAGGCGCACACGCCCTTCATTTCGCCGGATGCGGTGGATCTGGGCGGCGCCCGCGCGGCGCTGGTGCGCGATCCGGACGGGCACGCCATCCTGCTGGAGCAGCCAACGAAGTAGGTCGGATCAAATCCTTGGGAAGGCCCTCTCCTCGGGTATCTTGGTTTCAAGCGGCTGAACCGGGAATCCGACGCATGAAGCTCCACAAGGGAGGTGGAGCCGTTCCGGCAGCTGCCAAGCTCGTGGAAGACCCGCAGCCAGACCGACTTGACGCCGGTCGCCGCGACGCGCGGGCGCACCTCGAGAGCGCGCCAGAGGTCCGGCGCTAAGGCTGGATCGACCCGCAGGGCCACATGCGAGATGAGGTCGTCCTCGCGCATCAGCCGGTTCAGGACGTCGTTCTGGGCGTATGCGTTCATCCCGATCACGTCCTCGACCAAAGCGGCGACCGGCAACAGAAAGGTTGGCCGCGCTCCCTCCAGAATCTCGACCTGCACCAAGTCGCCGGTCTTCACAGCCAGGCGTCCCGCCAGCCGGCGACTGAGCGCCAAGCCATCCTGCGGGATAGCGATCGGCTTCAGCGACGCGTCGCGCGGAACGCGAAGCTCGGCAGACTCGCCCACCCCGGTCAGCCCGAGCCGGTAGGTTCGATGGCCGGCGCGCAGCCGCGCCGCAACGATTCGCTGCCCTTCCGCAGCGAGCACGCCAGGAAGCCGCGCCAATTCGCCCACCGCCCGCGAGGCGCGCGCGTGGGTCAACGTGACGATCGCGTCGCCGCGCTCCACATAGTCGAATTGCAGGTTGACCATGCCCTCGAGCGCATCGCGCCAGAAAAGGCCGAGCACGACCATGGGCACGGCGAATGCCAAGCCGAGGACGGTCAGTCCGGTGCGCAACGGTCGTCCCAGCAAGCCCCTCAGAGCGATCTTTTGCCGTGGCCCAAGTCTCGAGCCCATGCGGCCAAGCGCCGACGCCCGAGCGGCCGCAGGGGCGGCAGGGCGCATCCCCTCCGCGGCGGGCAGGCTGAGGATTCGCCGCACCGCGCCAAGCGCGCCAAGCAGCGCCGCCATGCTCGCCGCGACGCCGAGCGGCAGCGCCCAGGCGGGTCCGCTGACCCCCTACGGGGCCTTTCTATCGAAGTGCTTCAGATCATTCGTCGCCTCCTGATCCGCTCCGATCGCTTCCGGCTGGAGCGAGAGTTTGCCGGCCCGGATTTCCACCGGGGAGAACGATGCGCCTTGCCAAGGCACACAGAACAACAGAGCTGAGAATTCGCATCAGCCGACGCGGCGGCGGGAGCGCAAGATGCAGCGGTTCAAGAGCGCCGGCTCGGCGCAGAAATTCCTGTCAACCCATGCTGCCGTCTACAACACGTTCAACGTCCAACGCCATCTCACGTCAGCCCAAACGCACCGCACGCTCCGCGCCGCGGCGATGGACACATGGCGGACCGCAGTCGAAGCGGCCTGACAATTCTTGAGGCGGCGACACTTCGCGCTCGCCGCACGGCAACGTGACAACCCGGCCAGCGGTCCTCCGCCCTATCGCAACCGCTGTTAACTCCGACTGGCGGCTACGCGAGCGCGACAAGTTCGGCTTCGCCGATTTCTTCGGATTTCTGCTCTGTTGGCGTAACGTCAATGAACGGCGGGGCAACCGCGTAAGCTGCTGGCCCCCGCCGCATCGAAATTTGCCGGATCGAGCCAGCACTTGAAGGCGGCGCGGCGCATCGGCCATTCCAAATCCGGCCATTGAGAACTAGGCCGTCGGGGTTCTCGATGGTCGGTAGCGGTTCAAGAGCCGGGGTCAGCCCAGAATTTCATTCCACACACCCTGCTATCCGCAATATATTCAACGTCCAACGCCATCCAACATCGGCCCAAACGCACCGCACGCTTCGCGCCGCGGCGATGGGACACCTGGCGAACTGCGGTCGTAGCGGCCGGACAATTCTTAAGGCGCGGACACCTCGTGCTCGCGGTTCGGCAATGTGACGACCCCTCTGAACGGATGCGGTCAAATGTGTTCTTTGTTTGTTCACTCACTCACGGTTGCAATTCCGTCTTTCATGTCGACTGCTTTTCGGATTGCCGTCCTCATCGACCGTTTCGACGACATCACGCAGAAGGCCTTGCGCGCGCAGGTACTCATCGTTTCGCCCTCGCCCTTGACGATGGCGATCGACGTCGCCAAGGCTACGTTGCGCGGCTCGCACGCCATCCAGGTCGATGTCGGTCGGCTTCTCGGCGGCATGCGGCTTCTCGTCGAGCGCGTCGGCAAGCTCGCGGCGCACAAGGCGAAGGGCGACCTCGCATCTGTCGAGGCGGCGATCGCCCTTATCCAGCGACGCTCCCAGCGCATCGAGGCCATGGAGTTCGACGAGGCCGAGCCCGAAGAAGCGCCCGACCTGCTGCGGCTTGCGCGGTGTGGGGCTCAGCAGAATCGGCCGCCAGCCGCCGAGGACAACGGGCCCTTTCCACATGCGCGGGGAGGCGCCGCGGGGCCACAGAAGGCTGCCTCATGAAAGCGCGCGACTCTGGGGCAGACGACCGCGTGCCCGGCGCCCGGGCCGATACGGGTGCCCCCAGCCTGCGACGCATGACCTCGAACGTCGCTGCGCAGATGTTCTCCCTGGCGGTTTCCGCGATCGACCGCCTGGTTCTGGTCGGGATCCTGGTCCGAACCTGGGGGCCGGACCTGTTCTCCGACTATGCCGTCATTCAATCGGCGGCCGCGATGCTCACAATCGTCGAGGCGGGACTCCAGATCTATTTCGTGAACGTCGAGAAGGCCGCCTTCGTCGCCAGCGACGTCCAAGCGTTCCGCCGCTTCGCGGCGATCCACCTCGCCCTGATTCTGGCGATCGTCTCTGCGACAGTGGCAGGTTTCGCGGTCTTCGTCGTCGCCGGCGGACCGGCTCACCTGCTTCATCTGTCGAGCCTCGAGGCGAGCGCCGGCCGCGACGTTTTCGTCATCTACGCGCTTGGCAGCCTGTTGACCGTACTGCGCTCCACGACCACGGCGATCTACACCGCCGCCGGCGACTTTGCCTTCGTCGTAACGCTGACGGCGATCTTTCTCACCTTCAACACGCTGGCGGCGATCGTCGCGGTGCTGGCCGGTGCCGGGCCATTGACGCTGGCGGCGATCTACCTCGCTGTCACGGGGGTCGGCTCGGTCGCCTATTTCGCCTGGGACGTCCGCCGACGATATGCCGACTGGGTCGCCTTCCCTACGACACCGACGCGTACGGAGCTGAGGGAGCTCGGCGTCCACCTCAAATGGTTCAGCCTGCAGTCGATCGCGCCAACGATCTGGCTGCAGTCGCCCATTCTGATGTTCAACGCCTGGCGTGTCTCGGGCGAGGACATCGCAGCTTTTCTCGTGATCCGCACAATGGTCAACCTGATCCGGCAGTCGTTCCAATTAGCGTCGACGGGGGCCGGGCTCGAGATCGCGACTCTCTCGCATCGCGGCGATTTCGCGGGCGCCTGGCGGCAGTCCGCCGCGGTCGGGCGTCTGACAACGGCGCTCAGCGCGGTCTTCGCCGCCGCTGTGCTGAGCTTCGGGGCCGCGATCACGCTGCACTGGACCGGGCGCGCGGACCTGTTTTCGCCCTCGATCGCCGCCTGGATGTTGGTGCCACTGATGCTTGTCGCGCCGCTCCAACAGCCGTTGGCCTTGCTCCAATATGCGAACCTCTCGACCGGCCCGGGGCTGCAGCGGCTAGCGCTGATCGGCCTGACCCCGCTGTGCTGCGCGCTTGGCGCGCTCGCCCACAGAACGCTCGGCGTCGTCATCGGCCTCGCCGTCGCGGAGGTCGCGGCCTCATGGGCGCTGCTGCCTCTGTTTGCGCGGGCGTTCGCTGGTTTTCGACGATATTGCCTCGACATGCTCGGCACCGCGACGGCGACGCTCGCCCTGTGCGGAATTGTCGGCCTCGGCCTGACGACGGTTTTCCCGTCAGTCTCGCTTCCGGCGATGACCGGCAAGATCGGCGTCTGGGCGTTGACAGCGGCCGGGCCGACAATCTTTCTCGCGTTGCCGGGGAAACTGCGCGCCGCGTTGATCGGCCGCGTCCATCGTCTCGCAGGCGTCCGTTCTGACCCGTGAAGCGAAAGCGCCGGAAGATTTTCTCGGTACAGTGCGTCCTGCTACAAGCGCGGCCCGTGCGCACGGGCCGCGCCCTCGAGCCGGACCTTCGCCGCGTTTGAAGCGGGACACCTTTATGTTCTACTGGATATCCAAGGCCGGCTGGCGTTTCGCAGAACCCGATAACCTGCTGCTGCTCACCGCGCTGTTCGGATTGGCGAGCGCATTTGCGGGGCGATGGCGGCTCGGCCTCGGCGCGCTGGTAGCCGCACTCGTCGCGATGCTCTGCATCGCGACGCTTCCGATCGGCGCCTCTATGCTTGGCAGTCTCGAGGCGCAATTTCCGGAGCCGCGGATCGAAGGCCCGATCGACGGCGTCATCGTGCTTGGCGGCGCTCTGAATGCCGAGGCCTATTTCGTCCACCCCGGCTCGGGTCTCAACAGCGCCGTCGCGCGGATCATCGAGGCGGCGCGTCTGGCGAGAGCTTATCCGACGGCCCGCATTGTCTACTCCGGCGGACCGAGGCCGAGCGAAGCGCCGAACGTCAATGAGGGCGAGGCCGCGCGCGATCTCCTCGTCATGCTCGGGGGCGATCCGGCGCGCGTGACGCTCGATCTGGATTCCCGCAACACTTACGAAAGCGCACTCGAAGCCGCACGATCGATTGAGCCGCGCCCGGGCGCGCGGTGGGTCCTCGTCACCTCGGCCTTCCACATGCCGCGCGCCGTGGCCTGCTTCCGCGCGGTCGGCTTTCCCGTCATCGCGTTTCCCGTCGATTTCAAATATCGTCAACGGGAAAAGGTCGGCTTCGACTTCGCCTCCGGCCTCGCCGATCTCGATCTCGCGGCGCACGAATGGGTCGGGCTCGTCGCCTATCGGCTGCTCGGCCGGACCGCTGAGTTGTTGCCCAGTCCTTAGATTCTCAGCTGATGCTCAAGAGGCGAGGAAATCCACCATCGCCGCCTGAAGCCGCGCATCGAAACGCGAAAAGCAATATTCGTCTCTCCAGCGGCGGGCTCCTTGTGCGCCGAGGCGCGCGCACAGATCTCGGTCCCGCAACAGGTCGACGAGCGTATCGGCCAAGGTGTCCGGGCGGTCGCGCGCAACGTTGAAACCCGTCACGCCGTCGAGGTTCACTTCCTGTCCCGCATCCTCGGTCGAGGCCACGATCGGGACGCCGTGGCGCATCGCCTCGACATAAACGAGGCCGAATCCCTCCTTGCGGCTCGGCATCGCCATGACCGTCGCCTCGCGCCAAAGCGCTTCGATTTCGCCCCCGGGCACGAAGCCGTTGAACGCGATCGAGGCGGTCGCGGGTGAACGGGCGGCGAGCGCTCGCGCGCTGTCGAGTCCACTGCCGCCACCTGCGATGAGCAGGCGCGCCGCCGGAACCGCGCCGACCACCCGTGGCCAGACAGCGATCAAGAGATCATGTCCCTTGGGCAAGCCCGAATCGACGCGGCCGAAGACGAGAACCGTCGGACGGCCTTGCGAGGGACCAACGGAGGTGGGCGCCTCGTCGCTCGCCGTGCCGAGCGGGCAGACGCGCACACGCGCGGAGTCCCGAAACGCTCGCGACGCGCGTTCGCGCGTGTATTCGCTGTTGACGAGGACGAGATCGGCGCGGCGCAAAGCCCGAAGCCGCGAGGACCTCGGCTCGTCCCAGACCTCGATGCCGTGCGCCCAAACCGCATTCGGGCGCGGGCGCCCAAACGAAAGGCGGCCTGCGCGCGCCGTGCCGGCAAAATCGTAGATGACGTGGGTGGCATTGCGCGCCGCGAAGGCGGCGCGGGCGACGAAAGCGAAGCGGCGGCCGCGAAAGGCTTCGACCAAAACGCCTTCGTAGGCGAAGCTTTCGCGATCGAGGCAGGCGAGCGCGCGCGTCGCGTGCCGACGCCTGAGCGATTTGGCGGTCAGCCGCGCGACCCCCGCGATGCCGCCTGCGCCCTCGCTCATGTATTGCGCGCAGATCAGGATCGAGGGCTCGCGCGGGCTCTTCATCGGCGGATCAACCTTGCAGACGGGCCTCGGTCTCGGGTCACCGGCCTGCTTCGCACGGTGCCCATCGGCGCCAGATCAACCCAGCCCATGGACCCCCGGTTCTCAGCCGAGCGCTCGCCACTTCGGATGCAGATACGCCGTGGTCACATGCTTAAGGCTTTAAAGTAAAGGCGACTCGCGATCACGATGGTGTGAAAACTATTGACAGTAAAAATTCGCGCGCATAGCGGATAAATCCGATAAGGATGCTTCGGAGTTGGGTCAGGGGTCGGGCGCAGGGACCGCGCTGCGCCTCGGTCCGGGGTTCGTGCGTCTGGCCTCTTACGTTGCCTCCGGGCGGACGCGAGTTCACCCCCGTTATGAAACACCTGTCCGAACTGAAACTCGCAGTGATCGGCCTGGGATACGTCGGCCTGCCGCTCGCGGTCGAATTCTCGAAGCGGTTTCCGGTCGTGGCTTTCGACGTCAATCCGGCGCGCATCGAGGCGCTGCGCGCGGGGCGCGACGCGACGCTAGAACTGAGCGAGGAGGAGCTGCGCTCGGCGGGGAGTCTGAGCTACTCGCTAGACATTTCCGATCTCGCCGACTGCAACGTCTACATAGTCACCGTCCCGACGCCGGTCGACGAAAACAAGCAGCCCGACCTAGCTGGCCTAATCAGCGCCTCGCGCTCAATCGGGTCCGTGCTGAAGCGTGGCGACATCGTAATCTATGAGTCGACCGTCTACCCCGGCGCTACCGAAGAAGTCTGCATTCCGGCCTTGGAAAGCGTCTCGAAGCTCGCCTTCAATGTGGACTTCTTCGCGGGCTACAGCCCGGAGCGCATCAATCCGGGCGACAAGACGCGGCGCCTGCCGTACATCAAGAAGATCACCTCGGGTTCGACGCCGGAAGTCGCCGAGCGCGTCGACGCGCTCTATCGTCAGATCGTCGTGGCCGGAACGCACAAGGCGCCGAGCATCAAGGTGGCCGAGGCCGCCAAGATAATCGAAAACACCCAGCGCGACGTCAACATCGCGATCGTCAACGAATTCGCGATGATCTTCAATCGATTGGGGATCGACACCGAGGCCGTTCTCGTCGCCGCTGGCACGAAATGGAACTTCCTGCCGTTCCGACCCGGCCTCGTCGGTGGGCACTGCACGGGTGTCGATCCCTACTACCTCAGCCAGAAAGCGATGGCGGTCGGCTACCATCCCGAGATCATCCTGGCGGCTCGTCGACTCAACGACAGCATGGGCCGCTATGTCGCGTCCCAGCTGATCAAAGCGATGGTGAAGGATCGCATCCGTGTCGTGGGCGCGCGAGTCCTGGTAATGGGCCTCGCCTTCAAGGAGAACTGTCCCGACTTGCGAAACACGCGTATCGTCGATTTCGTCCGCGAGCTGACCGAGTTCAGCGTGACGGTCGATGTGTGGGACCCTTGGGTCGCCGCAGAGGATGCGAAGCGCGAGTACGACATCGACCTCGTTGCCAAGCCCGAGGCTAGCACCTACGACGCGATCATAATCGCGGTGGCTCACGACGAATTCCGCGGCATGGGCGCCGTGGGCATTCGCGCCCTGGGCAATGAACCGCATGTGCTCTATGATTTGAAATATGTCCTCGCAGAGACGGAGTCCGACCTGCGTCTGTAGGCCTCCCAGTGGGCCTCGCCTTTCACGCTCGCGTCGACGCGCGGAGCGAGCGAGAGGGTTTTCCCAATCACGAAAATGCGAGTGGACGCTCAATGGGAACCATGCGATCTGACATTCGAGCGTGCGCATAACGACGTCGCACCGCCACAATCTCTTTGCCGAGAGCTGACGTGGTGATCTATTCGACCGACAAGGACTCGATCTCGACCGGCGCTTTGCGGAAGCCACGGGGGGTTGGCGTCGCGACAGTTTTCGCCGGTTCGCGCGCGGGCGCGAGCTTGTTCCCATACCCGACACTACTCGGTGCGGTCTTCCTTGCGATCGGACTGCACCTGCTGGCGACATGGGCGGTCGCCTCTGACGATCCCCCGGAGGGTGTGCTCAATACGTCGGTCGGCATCTTTCTCGCCATCCTGGGCGGTTACTATGCGCTGAAGCGGATTTCGGAATTTCCGAGCATCCAAGCCTTCGGCGAGGTGCTGACGATCTTCAGCGTCTCGTTCCTGATGGTGGTGTGTGGCCTTCTGCTGGCAGGAATCGAGCATCGGCCACTGTCTCTCTTCACCGCCTATGTCGTCACCGTCATCTGGTTCGGCGTCACCTTCACGCTCGGCGCGCGGCGGCGAACTCTGCTGTTCGCCGTGGCGTCGGTCGGCGAGGCGGCCTGCGTACGCTCTCTTGCCGGGGCACGGTGGAAGCTGGTCGACCCGTCGACGCCGCCCAAGGCATGCGATGGCGTCGTTGTCGATCTGGGCGCGGATCTCGACGCCGAATGGCGAACCTACCTCACGGCCTGCGCGCTCGCGGGCATTCCAATCTACCACTTCAGAACGGTCATCGAAGCGCTGACTGGACGGATGGAGATCGACGGTCTCTCCGAGAGCATGGAGAGCATGTTCGCCGCCGTCAGCACGAACCGCGGCTATCGCGTCGTAAAGCGCTTCGTCGACTGGATCGCGGCCCTCGTCGCCATAAGCGCACTCGGTCCGTTCCTGCTGCTTGTCGCAGCCGCGATACGGCTCGACTCCGAGGGTGCGTCGCTGTTCCGTCAGACTCGACGGACGAAGGGCGGCCGGCCGTTCACGATGTACAAGTTTCGCACCATGAGGCCGGGCGTGGCTGAGCCGGATTCGCCACAGGACGCGATGACGCGCGATCGCGACCCACGCATCACGCGTTTCGGCGCGTTCCTGCGCAGGACCCGGATCGACGAACTGCCGCAGATCCTGAACATCCTCCGGGGCGAGATGAGTTGGATCGGGCCCCGCCCCGAAGCGGCGCCGCTCGCCGAATGGTACGAACGCCAGTTGCCGTTCTACGGATATCGATACCTGGTCCGACCCGGCATCACGGGCTGGGCGCAGGTCAACCAGGGGCACGTCACCGAGCCGGACGCCGTGCGCTCCAAGCTGCATTACGACTTCTACTACATCAAGAACTTCTCGATCTGGCTTGACATCCTCATCGTCCTGAAGACGATCCACACGATCTTGACAGGGTTCGGCGCGCGCTGACGTCATGCTCGAATTGACACACCGGTCCGACGCAGCGTCGCGATCTAAACGGGCGATCGCCTATCATGACGACCTCGCAACGGGCTGGAGCGGCCGCTACGCCTCCGGCGGCTTCCAGAGGCGCGCCGACTTCTTTGGTCGAGAGGTTCTCCCGCTCCTCGCGCCGCGCGGTCGGTGGATCGACGTCGGCTGCGGGAGCGGCGTATTCAGCCGCATTCTGGAGAATCTCGGCGCCGACGTCCTCGGCGTCGATGGCTCGAGCGCGATGATCGAAGCCGCGCGCGCTGGCGGGGGCGCGCCAGCGCCCCGTTACGAAGTCCGCACGATCGAGTCGCTCTACCGCGAACCGGGCGGCTTCGAAGGCGTTCTGTGTCTCAGCGTTATCGAATATCTCGACGATCCCACCGCGGGTCTCGCGATCCTCACACGCCTGTTGCGGCCCGGCGGCGTGCTCGCTCTTTCGGCGCCAAACCGGCGTTCCGGCCTTCGTCGCGCGCAGATTGCGATCCGAGCGTTGGCCTCGAGCGTCGGTGCAAAGGCTTTCGATTACCTCGAAAATTCCCGCAACGCATGGTCAAGGCGCGAACTCGCCGCCTTTGCCGACGCTGGCGGTCTCGATGTCGAGGCAATTCTGGGCTTCGACCCGAAACTGCCAAATGCGCTAGTGCGCTTCGCCTCGCCGAGCCTATGGTTCCTTGTCGCGCGCCGCCGCGCGCCGAAACGCTGAGACCGCCGACTGGTCGTGCTTATTGCGCGGCGCACGCGCGGCGTGCATCGAGGAAGGCGATAGCCTCCTCGGCGATCCGCTCCGCCGCCCGTCCATCCCAGAGCTTTGGCACGCGGCCGCGCTTGCCGCCAGTACGCAGGATGTCCGCGGCGGCGGCCTCCAACGCGGCCGGATTGGCGCCGACGAGTGTGTTGGTCCCCTCTTCGATCGTCGCCGGCCGCTCGGTGTTTTTGCGCACCGTGATGCATGGTACCCCGAGTGCGGTGGTCTCTTCCTGAACGCCTCCGCTGTCGGTGATGACGACGCGCGCCTCGCGCATCAGGCCGAGCGAACGCAGATAACTCAACGGATCGGTCACGAGCGTCAGTGGCGACGTGAGCCGCGCCGCCAGCCCGAACTTGACGATATTGGCGCGCGTGCGCGGATGGACGGCGAAGACGATCGGCAGATTGGCGGAGAGGCGGACCAGAGCCTCGACGAGGCCCGCAAGGCTGGTGGGGTGGTCGACGTTGGAGGGTCTGTGCAAGGTCGCGAAACCGAAGCCCTTCGCCGCTACCGCAGAGCGAAAGGCGGGCGAGGCTCCAATCTCGCGCAGGCAATCCGCCGCCAGCATCGCCCGGTCGAGGCAGGCGTAGAGCGTGTCGATCATCACGTTGCCGACCAGCTTGATGCGCTCCGGCTCGACCCGTTGGGCTGTCAGGTTGACGACACCGTCGGGTTCGGTGACGAAATGCAGGTCCGACACCTGATCGACGACGAGTCGGTTGATCTCCTCGGGCATGCCGCGATCGAAGCTGCGCAGGCCCGCCTCGACATGGGCGACGGGAATCTTAAGGTAGCTTGCCGTGAGAGCGGCGGCGACGGTCGAATTGACGTCGCCGACCACCACCATCAGATCCGGCCGCGCCTCGACGAGGAGCGGTTGCAGGGCGAGCATCACGCGCGCCACGACCTCGCCGCCGGTCCCGGATCCCACTTTGAGGTTGACGTCGGGCTCGGGAATGCGCAACTCCTCAAAGAACACGCGATCCATCGAGATATCGTAATGCTGCCCGGTGTGGATGAGGCGTGAGTCGCACTCTGTTCGCGCCCGCAGCGCCTTGACGATAGGGGCGATCTTCACGAAATTCGGCCTAGTCCCGACGACGCAGTCTATATGGTAGGGCTTGCGGTCGGTCATCGCGGGTTACGTGCTCTCGTTCAACAGTGGAAGGGGGCACCGCCGGCGCGCGTAGCTTTTGGAGGACGGCCGTCACACGGAAGTGCACAGATGCGTATCCTGTTTTTCTCGCACTACTACGAGCCCGAGGTCAACGCGCCGGCCTCGCGCACCGCCGAGCATTGTCGCGCTTGGGTCGCAGCCGGCCATGACGTGACAGTGGTGACCTCCGCGCCGAACCATCCCCAAGGCCGAGTCTATCCGGGTTACCGCAACCGCTGGTTCCAGAGCGAGACGATCGACGGGGTCCGGGTCGTGCGCATCTGGACGCTGCTCGCGGCCAACGAAGGATTCACGCGGCGGATCCTCAACTACCTCTCCTATCTCGCCTCCGCGGTCCTCGCTCTGCCGCTGCTGCCGAACGCGGATGTCGTCGTCTCGACCTCGCCGCAGTTCTTCTGTGGGCTCGCCGGACTGCTCGCGGGGCCGTGCAAGCGCGCGCCTTGGGCGCTTGAGGTCCGCGATCTCTGGCCGGAGAGCATCGTCGCGGTCGGAGCGATGCGCAAGGGCCGGGCGATCCGCTTCCTCGAATGGCTGGAGGGCTTCGCCTACCGGCGCGCGGACGCGATCGTCTCGCTTACGCGCTCCTTCGTGCCCCACATCGCGGAACGTCGCGGGACCGCAAATGGCATTGTCGTCTTTCCGAATGCGGCGGATCTCGGCGCCTTCGTCAAGAGCGACGACGGCGGCGCGGTGCGGCGGACGCTCGGCCTCGAACGCAAGTTCATCGGCGCGTATGTCGGCACGCACGGCATGGCGCAAGGTCTGACGACGATCCTCGACGCGGCGCAGATTCTGAAAGACGATCCGCGGTTCGCGTTCCTGATGGTCGGCGACGGCGCAGAACGGGCGCGGCTCGAAGAAGCGCGCGCTGAGCGCGGGCTCGACAATGTGCTCATCCTCGGCCAGCGTCCCAAGTCCGAGATGCCCGGCGTCTGGAGCGCGATCGACGCGAGCCTCATCCTGCTCAAGCGATCCGATGCGTTCAAGAAGGTTCTGCCATCGAAGATGATGGAGGCGATGGCGATGCGTTGCCCGATCGTCCTCGGCGTCGAAGGGCAGGCGCGCGAGTTGCTCGAGGAGGCAAATGCCGGCGTCGCGATCCCGCCCGAGGACGCAGGCGCGCTCGCCGCCGCGGTGCGCTTTCTCGCCGACGATCCCGAGCGCGCCGCGGCGTACGGCCGCGCCGGACGCGCCTACGCCGACGCGCATTTCGATCGCGCCGAAGTCGCGGCGCGATATCTTAAATTCCTCGAGGACGTCGCCGCCCGGCGACCGATCCGCGAAGCGAGACTCGACGCTGCCGCGCGGTCGGCGGCAGAATGAGCGGTCCGATCGGACATTTGCGGCGCTCATTCGCCTTTGCGCGCCATGTCCCGCCGCGGCAGGCGCTCCGCCGCATCGCGCTCTCCGCGCGTCGGGCGTGGCGTGACCAGATCGGCGCGCAGACCGCGAGCGTCGACGCCGCGCCGGCGCCTGAGCCCCCACTGCCGATCTTCGCGCCACGCTCCGGCATGATCGAAATCACGCCGCGGGGCCTCGTCTTCACGTTTCTGGGGCGCGCGGTCACAATGGCGCCCGGAGGAATCGACTGGTACGCGCCGAGCCGTGAGCCCGAGCATCAGCTGTGGCGAATGCATCTGCACTACATGGAATATCTCGAGGAGGTCGACGACGCCTTGCTTGCCGCGCTTATCGAGGACTGGATTCGCGCCAATCCTGTCGCGCGCGCCGGCGCTTGGAAGGACAGCTGGAACGCTTACGCGTTGTCGATCCGGGTCGTCGTCTGGATGCAGCAGCTCGCCCTGCGCGGCGAGCGGATAGCCGAGTCGACGCGCGCGCAGGCCGTCGCGAGCCTCGCGGCGCAACTCGGAAACCTCGAAAGCGAGCTCGAGACCGACATCGGCGGCAACCATCTCGTGAAGAACCTCAAGGCGCTGCTGTGGGGCTCGGTGTTCTTTCGCGGGGCCGACGCGCAGCGCTGGCGTCGCGCCGGGTTGCGGCTGCTCTCCACCGCGCTTGAGGCTCAGATTCTTTCCGACGGCGTCCATTTCGAGCGCTCGCCCTCCTACCACGCCCAGGTCTTCGCCGATCTCCTCGAATGCCGCCACGTTCTCGGACCCGAAGACGCCCCGCCTGCGCTCGGGGCTCGGCTTCGCGCCATCGCGCAGGCGACCGCCGACCTCGCCCATCCCGACGGGCTGGTCGCGCAGTTCAACGACGCGGGGCTCCACATGGCTTATGCGCCGCAGACCTGCCTCGACGTCTTCGATCGCCTGTTCGGCGAGCGTCCCGCGCCGCGCGCCTCCTTCGCGTTTCCGGAAGCCGGATATTTTGGTCTGCGGTCGGGCGACACGCTCTTCATCGCCGATTGCGGGCGTATTGGTCCGGATTCGCTGCCCGCACATGCGCATGGCGACGCTCTGTCCTTCGAGTGGTCGGTCGCGGGCGAGCGGCTGATCGTCGACCCCGGCGTCTTCGAATATATCGCCGGCCCGCGGCGCGCTGCGGCGCGATCCGCAGCCACGCACAACACGCTTTGCTACGACGGCCTCGATCAGGCGGAGTTTTTCGACGCGTTTCGCTGCGGACGGCGGCCGGAGGTCACTGTGCTTACCTTTGATGCCGACGATTCGCATCTCGCGCTGAAGGGGACGCACGATGGATTCGGCGCCACAGCGCGCCATGTCCGAAACTTCGAGGTCGAGGCCGGGCGATTGCGGATCGTCGACGCCTTCGACGCGCCGCCCGGCCACCCGGCCCGCCTTGGCTTTCTTCTGCACCCGGAGGCCGAGGTCGCCCGCGCGGGCGACGGGCTCGTCATCGCGCGCGGACGCGCGCGGGTCGAGATGCGCTGCGACGCCGCGACCGTGGTCGAGGACGCGGTATGGTGGCCGGACATGGGCGTCGAACGACCAACTCGGCGTGTCAGCGTCGCGCCGGACGGCGCGCACCGCCACGTCGTTACGATTTTCACATTGCGAACGGAAGAGGATTACGGGAAACTGCCGCAAGCCCCCCCTGTCCGCTCCCCGGAGGGGTCGTGAAGCAGGTCCAGCAGAACTATCGCAGCGGCGAGCTGAAGGTCGTCGAGGTTCCGGCCCCCGGTGCCGGCGACGGAGAGATCCTCGTCGCGACGCGCGTGTCGCTCATCAGCGCGGGCACCGAGCGGCAGTTGATCGAGCTGGCGAAATCCTCGCTCGTCGGCAAGGCGGTGGCGCGGCCGGATCTCGTTCGGCGCGTCTTCGTAAACGTGCGGCGAGAGGGGTTGAGACCAACGCTCGAAAAGGTGTTCGCCAAGCTCGATATGCCGATTCCGCTCGGCTACAGCCTAGTGGGCGAGGTGATCGGGATCGGGCGCGGCGTCGATGGCTATTCGCTAGGCGACCGCGTCGCTTGCGCGGGCGCTGGCCTCGCCAACCACGCCGAGATCAACGCGACGCCGAAAAACCTGACAGTTGCGGTCCCGTCGGGCGTCGACGACGAGGACGCGAGCTTCGTGACGCTCGGTGCCATCGCGCTGCAGGGCGTGCGCCTCGCCGCGCCGACCCTCGGCGAAACGGTGGTGGTGATGGGCCTCGGCCTCATCGGCCTCCTGACGACGCAAATCCTCAAGGCAAACGGCTGCCGGGTGATCGGTTTCGATCCCAAGCCTGAGCGCGCTGCGCTCGCCAAAGACCTCGGCGCCGACATCGCGCTGAGCGACTCGCTCGCGGGCGCGGTGACGAGCCGCACACACGGCTTCGGCGCCGACGCGGTGATCGTCACTGCCTCGTCGAAGTCGAGCGAGCCCGTCAACACGGCGGCGCAGATCAGCCGGACGAAGGGACGCGTCGTCGTCGTCGGCCTCGTCGGTCTATCGATCGATCGCGACGCTTTCTACAAGCGCGAGCTCGAGCTGAAGCTGTCGATGTCCTACGGACCCGGCCGCGGCGACCCGACTTACGAAATCGCTGGCCGCGACTATCCCCTGCCTTATGTGCGATGGACGGAGCAGCGCAACATGTCGGCCGTCCTCGGCCTGATCGAGGACGGCAAGATCACGCCGAAGAAATACGTCACGCACCGCTTCCCGATAACCGAGGCCGCGGAGGCCTATGCGTTGATGCAGAGTAACGCGCCGCATCTGGCGATATTGCTCACCTATCAAGGCGACCTCTCGTGCGCGACCCGACCGCAAGAGGCGCAGCCGGCGCGCTCGGCGAAAGGCGCGCTCAGCGTCTCGTTCATCGGCATGGGCAATTACGCGCGTTCCGCGCTGCTCCCGAAGGTGCGCGGCGCCGAGGGCGTTCGGCTCGAGTGCGTCGTCACCAAGACCGGCATCAGTGCCGGCCATGCGAAGGACAAGTTCGGATTCGCTCACGCGGCGACCGATCCGGCCGCGGCGATCCAGGATCTGGCCACCGACGCCGTCTTCATCGCCACCCGGCACGACACCCACGCCGCGCTCACGGCGCGCGCCTTGCGCGCAGGCAAGCACGTGTTCTGCGAGAAGCCGCTCGCAATCGAGGGTGCCGGGCTCGGCGATTGCATCGAGTCTGCGCGCCGCGCGACGGGTGTTCTGACGGTCGGCTTCAATCGGCGCTTTGCGCCACTGCTCGTCGCGGCGCGCCGAGCGCTCGAGCCGCGCTCCGGCCCGCTGATGATGCTTTATCGCGTCAACGCGGGCGTCATTCCGCCGGAGAGCTGGATCCAACGTGAGGAAGGCGGCGGGCGCATCCTCGGCGAGGTCTGTCATTTCGTCGACGCGCTGACCTATCTATCCGGCGCGCTGCCGATCGAAGCCCAAGCGGCCTCGGCTGCCGGACGACCGGACGCAGTCTCAGCGATCGTGAAGTTCGCCGACGGTTCGGTCGGCACGATCGTCTATACGTCTCTCGGCGATCGCGGCGCACCGAAGGAATATCTCGAGGCCTTCGCGGATGGGCGGGTAATCCGGCTCGACGACTATGTCCGCCTGACTGTCGACGGGGGAGGCCGGCGCAAGGTGAGGAAGGGCGCGCAGGACAAGGGCCAGGTGCAGCTCGTCGCCGCCTTTCTCGCCGCCGCGCGCGGCCGCGCGCCGGCCCCGATCCCGCTCGCCGAGATCGAGGCGGTGAGCTTCGCGACGCTCGCGATCGAGGAGGCGCTGCGCAGCCCTTGAACACCATCGCAACCAAGCTGCCAATCACCGCGATCATCCTCGCCTTCGACGAGGAGGTTCACATGGCGCGCTGCCTGACGCGTCTTTCTGCCTGGGTTGAGCGTGTCGTTGTGATCGACAGCTTCTCTCGCGACCGGACAGTCGAGATCGCGCGACGGCTGGGTGCCGAAGTGCTGCAACACCCCTTCAAGAACCACGCCGACCAGCTCGGCTGGGAACTCGCGGCCGCTGCGCCAACGACGCCCTGGGTGATGCGGATCGACTGCGACGAATATTTCGAGGAGACCGCGCCTGCCGCGCTCGCCGCCCTGCTGCCCGGCTTGTCGGATGACGTCGCGGGCGTGACCGTCAAGCGCAAGCTCATCTTCCGCGGCCGCTGGATTCGCCATGGCCGCTACTATCCGACCCTCCTCTTGCGAATCTGGCGCAACGGCGCTGGTGACGTCGAACAGCGTTGGATGGACGAGCACATCGTTCTGAATCGCGGAAGCGCGAGGCTGCTCGAGGGCGCCGATCTCGTCGACCACAATCTCAATGGCCTCGATTCCTGGACCGCCAAGCACAATCGCTATGCGACGCTGGCGATGGTCGACTATCTCAACCGCGAATATCCCCTTTTTGCTGAGGATGCGCGCATCGAGGGCTTGGTCGGCGCCGCGCGGCGCAACCGTTTCATGAAAAACTCCGTGTATGGGCGTGCGCCTCTTTATTTGAGAGCGGTTGCGTTGTTCGTCTATCGCTACGTGTTCCGGCTCGGTTTTCTCGATGGGAGGATTGGCTTCGTGTTCCACTTCCTGCATGGCTTCTGGCTCTTCATGCTGATCGACGCCAAGCTCGACGAGGCGCGCGACGACATCGCTTCGCACGGCCTCGAAGCGTTCAAACGGCACCTCGCCGAAACGCAGCGGATCGAGCTGTGATCGAAACGGCGCGTCGTCCGGTCGTGCTGACCTTGCTCGGCTGCTTCTGGCCCGGCAACAATTCCAGCGGTCCCAATCATAGCTTCATTGCGCTAGCGCGCGCGCTTGGCGACACGTTCGAATTTCGCGTCGTCGCGCGCGATGGCGCGACCGGAGCGCCGAGCGCACGAGCCAATGTCGACCGTTGGATCGATCTCGGCTTCGCCGCGGCGCGTTATCGGCGCGTCGGCCGCTTCGGCGCAATCGGTCTCGGACGGTTGATCGCGCAGACGCCGCACGATCTCCTCTGGCTCAACAGCATGTTTGACCGCGAGTTCTCGCTGCCAGCGCTGGCGCAGCGGCGGCTCGGCCTCATCCCCCGCAAGCCTACGCTGCTGTCGCCACGCGGCGAATTCGGCTTCGGCGCGCTCGAACTCAAATCCGGCCGCAAGCAACTCTTTCTCGAGGCCGCGCGCAGGCTCGACCTCTGGCGTGGCATCACCTTGCATGCGACCAGCGAAGCGGAGGCCGCCGACATCGCGCGCAGGCCGACGGCAAGATGCCCGATCGTCGTCGCTCCCAACATCCGCCTCGTCGCCGAGACGCCCGCCTACGCGCCGAGCGCGAACGGGGCGCTGCGCGTCGCGTTCGTAGGCCGCATCGCGCCGGTAAAGCATTTGGATTACACGCTCAACTCCCTTGGAAAAGTGGGGTCGCGCGTCGATTTCGATATCTATGGCCCGGCCGAAGACGAAGCCTATTGGCTACGCTGCCGCAGGCTCATCGCGGCCCTGCCTGAAAATGTCCGTGCGACGTGGCGAGGCGAGACCGCGAATGCGGAGATTCTCAGGCGAATGGCGCAGACCGATCTCTTGTTCCTGCCAACCGCCGGCGAGAATTTCGGCCATGCGATTTTCGAAGCTCTGGCATGCGGCGTTCCGGTCCTCGTCAGCGACCAAACGCCGTGGCGGGGCCTCGCGGCTCAGCGCGCCGGCTGGGACCTCCCACTTGCCGCGCCGGAAACATTCGTCGAAACGATCGAGGCGTTCGCGGCCATGCCCGAGGACCAACGGATGGCGTTCCGCGAGGGTGCGCGAGCCGTCGCGCAGGCCTATGTCGAACGCAGCGGCGCGATCGAGCGCAACCGCGAGATGCTGCGCGCGCTCCTGCGCGAGGGTTTGGGGCAATGAGCGAAAGGAAGCGCTTGGCGGTCGTCGTCTCGCATCCGATTCAGTATTTCGCTCCACTCTATCGGGCGCTCGCGGCGGAGCCGTCTCTCGATCTCCATGTGCTGTTCGCCTCGCGCATCGGTCTCGACAAGACCTTCGATCCGGTGATGGGTACGCCGGTTGCATGGGCGACCGATCTTGCCGGCGGCTATCCGCACGAATTCCTGCCGGAGGCAGGGCGGATCAATCAGGTCGGCTTTCGCCGAGTCGACAACCCGAGCGTGTCCGGGGCGCTGCGGCGCTTCGCACCGGACGCCGTTATTCTGCACGGCTATGCGATGTTGACGATGCTGCGTGCGCTGGCCTGGTGCCGCGCCCATGGCGTCAAGACGATTCTCATCTCGGACAGTTCCTCGCACGGCGCGCCTGCGGGGCCGCGCCGGTGGGCGAAAGAGATGATCGCGCCGCTGCTGCTGAGGCAATACCGCGCGGCGCTCACCATGAGCGAGCGCGGCGAGCGGCATCTCGCGAGTATCGGCTATCCGCGCGACCGGATGTTCCGTACGCCCGTGATGATCGACGCAGTCTTCTGGAGCGCGCGGCGCGAACGAGCACGGCGGCGCGCGGAGGAGCGGGCGCGGCTCGGTCTCGCCGAGGACGCATTCGTCTTGCTCTATGTGGGCAAGCTCTATCCAGGCAAACGCGTGTTCGACGCGCTGCGCGCGCTCGAGGGGCTCGGGGACGAACAGTTTGGCGCCGGGACGGCCACGCTGCTCGTCGCCGGCGACGGCGTCGAGCGCGAGGCGCTGCAGCGATTCGCCATGGAACATGGGCTCGACGTCCGCTTGCTCGGTTTCGTCAACGTCGATGCGCTGCCGCAGCTCTATGCCGCGGCTGACGCGCTGGTCCATCCGGCCGAAAGCGAACAGTACGGGATGGTCGTACTGGAGGCGGCGGTGGTCGGCCTTCCGTTGATCCTCAGCGACCGGATCGGCGCAGTCGGCGCAAGTTCGATCGCGCGGCCCGATGTCAACGCACTCGTCTACCCTTGCGCCGACATCGACGCGCTCTCCCGCGCGATCGCGTCGATGCAAAACGACGCCGAGCTTCGCCGCCGCATGGGCGCAGCCTCGCTAACGATCTCGGTCGATCACTCCGGCCCCGAAAGCGTCCGCGCGGTCCTGATGGCGGTTGCGTGTTGAAACTGCGTTCGCGACATTTTGCGCAAGATCAGGTGCCAGGCCAAGTTGGAGAGCGCTTTCGCCACCCGCTCATGCTGGCGCGCCGGGTGCGCGCAGCGGAAGCATCAGCGCGGCGGGGGGTATTATCGGCGTCGGGAAAATCGAAAAATGCGAAGGCACCTGAGTCGATCCTTGTGTTTTGGGCGCATGAGCCCGACGCGTGGGAGTCGCATTGCCCAAGATGGAGCCGGGCAGGCATTGTCATGTCTGGACGTCGCCCGCTGATCAAGGGCTATTTTCGGCGTTGCGCTTGGTCGTCGGTGCGGTCATGTCTTCGGCCTTGTTTTGCGGAGAATAGAAGTCCGCTGGCCCTGATGTTGTCCGCTGATCCGTTGCCCCAATCACACCGGCGCGCTTAGCTGCGCAGACAATGCCACGGGCTTCTGGATCAATCCGCTTTCCTGCACATCACCTCTTGGTCACCCTCGACTCCTGTGCCGCCTTTGGCTCTTGGTGAGCCTTGGCCGCGAACCCTACCGACGCTCCTTACGCCGGAATTTCCCGATAGACCGTCTTGCTCCGCATGATCGCAAATGCGATGCGCGCCATCTTGTTGGCGAGAGCCACGGCGACAAGCTTGAAGGGCTTCTTCTCGAGAAGCCTCTTCGCCCACATCCGCAGCGGGTCGGTGTGCGGCTTGCGGTGAAACAGCACCGCATGCGCCCCGACGACGAGCAGTTTGCGCAAGTTCCGGTTGCCCATCTTCGAAATGCGCCCGAGCTTCTGCTTGCCGCCAGAAGAGTTCTGCTTGGGCGTCAGCCCGAGAAAGGCGGCGAACTCGCGCGGGCCCGCGAAGCCGGACGCATCCTGAATGGTCGCTGCCATCGCTGAGGCGGTGATGGGTCCGAACCCGGGAATGCTCATCAGCCGGCGCGCCGTTTCATCCTTCTGGGCCATCTTCGCGATCGTTCGGTCGAGCCGTGCAATCGCCTCATCGAGGTTTCGCAATTGCACGACGAGCGGCGCCAGCGCCTCGCACACTTCAAACGGGATTGTCTCGTCGCAAGCCTCGATCAGCTCGGCCAGTTCGCGGCCGTGTCTGGGCCCTTGCGCCGCAATGACGCCGACTTCAGTCAAGTGACCGCGCAGCGCGTTGAGCAACTGCGTGCGTTGCGAGACCAGCATCTCCCGCGTCTTGTGACGCATCAGCGTCGCCTGGTTCTCCAGCGAGCGCACGCCGACAAATCGCATCGAAGGCCTCGTCACCGCCTCGCAGATCGCCGCCGCGTCCGACGCGTCGTTCTTCTGCCGGCGGATATACGGCTTCACATAAGCCGGAGGCATCATCCGCGCGTCATGGCCAAGCTTGATCAGCTCGCGCGCCCAATGATGCGCCGACCCGGAGGCCTCGAGCCCCACCAGGCAAGGCGGCAGCGAAGCGAAAAACTCCAGCAGCTTGTTGCGCCTGATCGCCTTGGCGACCACAACGCGCCCCGAAGCATCAACGCCATGAACCTGAAAGACGTGCTTGGCCAGATCGAGCCCTACGGTCGTGACAGACGAAAAATCAGTGATAGACTTTCCCATGGACGGCGCTCCTTCAAACGGTTGCTCTAACGACAACCATTTTGGCACGGCCCTTCATTGAGCCAGATGCCGCGCGGGCGTCGTCCACACCATCACACTCGCCAAGAATAGGCCCTTTTTGGAGGATTTCGCTCCCACGTCGAGGGCCCCAAGTGATTGATTTTCCTTAGTGCGGTCCTTGAGTGCGCAGCGGTGTTGACAAGCAAAATGCGCGAACGTGACAAAGCCCGGGCGCGCCTTCGATCGCTTCGGCGATCGCGTGCGCGAGACACCGGTAGCCGAGGTCGTTCATGTGCAGGCCGTCTTTTGACAGAAGCGCCTGCGCGTCTTTCATCCCCCGCCGCTTCATCATTGCGAAGCGCGACAGAACCGGGACATGGTCGCGGGCGCCGACCTCGTCGACGATCTCGACGAAACGTTCGTAGCGCGTCTCGTTGGGACTTCTCGGGGTAAATTGTGGGTCGATCAACAGGAGCGGGACGCGGGCGGCGCGCGCCGCTGCGACCCCGCTTTCCACCGTGGCGCGAAAAAGCGACTCGTCGACGCCGACGAGCGCGTCGTTGGTGCCGACCTGCCAGATCACGAGTTCCGCCCAGCCGGCTTTCAACGCGGTTTTGAGCCGCTGCAGCGTCTTGACGGCCAATTCGCCGCCGACCCCGGCGTTCCTCACGTCCGCGGCGACGCCGTCGTCATGCGTCAGCTCGTCCTCGAGTTCGGGCCGGATAGGCGTTCGAGGGCGAGCTGGCGCCGATCCCCTCGGTGGACGACGAACCGATCGCCAGGATTTCAAGCGTGCGGTCCGCGCCACTGTCCAAGCCCGCGAGCTTCGCTCCGTTGAGCTCAAGAGCCGACGCTTCGGCAGGACACCGCGCTTCATCCGCGCGACTTGGCGCGGCAACGAAAACGAGCGCGCTGGCTAGCGACAGGAGCGCTACTGCGGCTGCGGAGCCTCGGAACGAAAGTCGGTCCGAACGGATGGGGCGGACGTTTTTCTGCACTCGATCCAGCGGGCGATGGCGAACAGGGCGGCGACACCCGCCAATGTGTATGCGAGTCCGGCCAGATGCTCAATCCCTTCCGGTGTAATGGGCGCAGCCGCGGCAAGAACGGCCTGCCCCAGAGCGGCGACGACCGAACCCGCGGCGAAGATCGCAAGACCGTTGCGTCCGAGGCTCTGCACGGCGCGACCGAGCCGACCGTCGGTTATGCGCGTCAGGCCCGGAGCAATTGCGATAAGATAGGCGAGCGCCGCGAAATGGGCGAGCCGCGCCAGCCCGAGGTCCTACTTGGCGAGATCCAGATGGGCCGAAGCAGCGTCGCGAAGCCCGGGCGCCAGGCCCGCCGCGCTGGTCGTCGTCAATGCGGCCAGCATGAGAGTGGCGATGCTGACGACGACCAGGCCCGGCGTCGCGCGCGGCTGGTGAGACGGTCGACACCAAGAGCGCGACCGGCAAGCTCATTCTCACCATCTTCGCCGGCTTCGCGCAGTTCGAACGCGAGATGATGCTTGAGCGCCAGCGCGAGGGGATCGCGAAGGCCAAAGCTGAGAATCGGTACCTCGGGCGGAGGCCTACCGCGCGGCTGAAGGCGGATGAGGCAGTAAAGCTCTTCAAAGCGGGACAATCGGTGACCGACATCGCGACGACGCTGAGCATCGGTCGTGGCAGTGCGTACAGGGCTCTTGAGGCGGCCGGAATGAAGTCGGCGTCGGGGTTGGACCTGATCCAGATATCTGGTGAGCCCCCATAGGACGGACCTCGAAGAAGTCCCGCGGTGTCGTCGCTGAGGTCGAAAAATCCCTCCGCCAGATATGACCGGAGTCGACGTGACGCGGCTCATCGAGTTTGGTCGGAACGCGATTGCGAACCGCCGTGCTCGAGGCCTCGGCAAACCGGAGACGTTTGACTTCCTAGGGTTCAAGCATCACTGCGCGACCCGGCGGGACAGCAGCGGCTTCGTGCTCGGACGGAAGCCAATGGCCAAGCGCATGCGAACCAAACTTCGGGAGATCAAGGAGCAGCTCATGTGACCCGCCACGATGGGGTCGATGGGCAAGGCAAATGGCTTGCCCAGGTCCTGCGGGGCTGGATGGCCTACTACGCTGTGCCGATGAGCGGCTCAGCGATCTCAGCATTCCGGCATCACATGATCGAACGCTGGCATGGCGCCCTGATGCGCCGCAGCCAGCGGCGTCGATTAACGTGGACCCGAATGAAGACGATCGCGGACCGGTACCTGCCAATCCCGCGCATCCTGCATCCGTGGCCAGAGAAGCGGTTCCTCGTCACGATCCAAGGTGGGAGCCCGGTGCGTTAGCAGCGCACGCCGGGATCTGTGCGGGGGGCGGAGAGTAATCTCCGTCCCTACCGCGACTGCCCACCCTCGTGCGACGGGCAGGACGGAAAGCGAGCGCACGCCCTGGGCGCCGTGGATCAAAACCCCCTCGATATCTGCCGTGGCAGATGGACCGGTGTGGAAGGCGGCATAATTGCCGTTTCGAAGCTCCGGTCGGCGATAAGCGTGATGGAGATTGACGACGATGTCGCCGGGGTCGAGCAGAACAATCAGGTGCTGCGCGAGATAGGCGACGGCGTTGACGCGGAGGTCCTTTATCGTTGAGGAGGCACGCGCCGCTTTCGCAGTCGCGGAGACCGGCTCGGTTGCCTGAGGCTGTCAAACCAGATCTCAACCGCGCCGTGCTTGACGGCGGGCCTGAGATAACCGGTCACGAACGAAAGCCATTTGATCTGGCCCTCGGCGGGCTTCTCCGGCTCGTCCGCATGGGCGTAGCTGATGAAAATAATGGGCTTGTAAGGAGGCATCGACATTGAACGTCACGTCCGTGAGGCTTCGACCTTGCGCGCGAGTCTGCGCGAGTCAAGGTGCTATTCGGCTGAGCTCCGGCAAGAAGATTGCTGTCGCGACAATGCTGGTGAAGCAGCCGGAGATTCCTCGGAACGAGCAGTTGATCCGAATTCACCCGCTGCTCGATGCGATGCCCGACAAAGGCAATGATCGGCAGGCGGCAATCTGTCCCCCGTTCCTCCGCTCGAACCCTTGCCGTTAGCTCGAAAGCATCCAATCGTGGCGTGTCCAAGTCGGTGATGAGCAACCCATGTGACCTGCTACACCGAAGGCTTCAGCCATTTACGTTTATGTCGCGCCGGCGGACATGACGCCGTTCATCACGAGCTTCACGGCGACGTTCGGAGGACAGTCTACCAAGCCGGCGACGACGACCGTGACGCCCACCCCAAGCAGCACGACCTTCGCGGCTGTTCAGACGCCTGCGGGCCCGCTCTCGGTGTTCGCTTTCACGACGCCAGTTCCCTATCCGTTCGGTGCCGAGCGGACGGGCTACCTCGTCAACGACATGGACGCGGCCATTAGCGCCGCCAAGGAGGCGGGCGCCGATGTGCTCGTGGCGCCGTTCCCCGATCCGATCGGCCGCGACGCCGTGATTCAGTGGCCGGGCGGAGTGAACATGCAGCTCTACTGGCATACGATCAAACCGTCCCATGCGCCGCTGGACACCATCCCCGAAAACCGTGTCTACGTCTCACCGCTGAGGGCCGACGCCTTCATTGCTGAGTTCCTGCGCTTCTCAAAAGGGAACCTGATTACGCGCTTGCGTCAGCTTCAGACGTTCAGTAGAACGGAACATGAACATGTTGTTTTCGCAGGGGTTCTCTGATGGCGCGCAATCAGGTTCAGTTTCAGAAAGGCCTCAGCGAGGCTCGTTTCGCGGAGATTTACGGAACCGAAGAGCAATGTCATGCGGCGCTCGTCAAATGGCGGTGGCCGAACGGGTTCGAATGTCCCGGGTGCAAGGGCGCTGATCACTGCGTCGTCACGCGCGGCGCGCGGCGTTTATTCCAGTGTAACGCGTGTCGCAAGCAGACCTCTGTCAAAGCGGGAACGATCTTCGCTTCGAGCAAGCTGCCGCTGCGCATCTGGTTCAAGACGATCTACCTGGTCACGCAATCAAAGAAGGGCATTTCCAGTATCGAACTCGGTCGACGCCTTGGCGTCACCCAGACGGCTGCTTGGATGATGAAGCACAAGCTCGCTCAAGTCATGTTGGAGCGTAACGCGAGCAAACGCTTGAAAGGCAACGTCCAGATGGACGACGCCTATATCGGCGGCGCCCGGTCCGGCCGCCGCGGGCGCGGCGCAACAGGCAAGACGCCGTTCGTCGCTGCGGTCGCGACAACCGACGACGGCAAGCCAGATCAAATCATCCTTCGGCCTGTCAAAGCCTTCAGCAGCTTTGCGATCCGAAAACTCGCAAGCACCGCGCTCAGGCCCGGCGCCAATATCGTCTCCGACGGCCTGGCGTGCTTCGCCGCCGTCACCCAAGCCGGATGCCTGCACACCTCAATAAAGACCGGAAGCGGCAAGCAAGCGGTTCGCACCCCTGCTTTCAAATGGGTCAATACCGCATTGGGCAATATCAAAGCCGCCCTCGTCGGGACCTACCGAGCCGTAGGAGAAAAACACGTCCCTCGATATCTCGCGGAGTTCGAATATCGATTCAATCGCCGATACGAGCTCGAAACCATGATCCCCCGCCTCGCATTCGTTGCGCTGAGGACCCTCCCGATGCCTTACCGCTTGCTAAAACTGGCTGACGTTGCCGCGTAATCAGGAAAGGGAATGTCGTCTCCGACAATGGCCAGGCGCCGGGCGTTGAGATCGGCCGGCCCGGCGACGCTTACCGGCGCGTGCGCATCGCCTCGGCCTTCGGCAAGCTGACGCTGCTGGTGACCGATGGCCATCTGCCGTTTCCCTACGGTCGGGAATTGACCGGTTACGAAGTCAGGGACCTGACGGTGACCCTGGACAAGGCCAAGGCGGCCGGCGTGGTGGCGCTCGTTGAGCCCTTCGAAGCCAACGGGCGTGACGCCGCTATGGTGCAGTTCCCGGGCGGATATATCGCCGAGATTCACGCGGCCTCACGACGCTAGTCTAACCGGGCATGATCGCTTAACGTCGACTCCCGTCATTCGGTCGCTGGCGACGAAGACCGCAACGGGAGTGCGCCGTGCGAAGGCGGCGCTTTCCAGTGAGAGAAGTCCCACCCGTGCACCTGCGATCCGGGTATCGGCTGAGCATCAGCTCTGATGGCGTACATGAGAACTGCGACGACGCACAACCACGTACCTTGAGAAGTAAGACGATCGATTTTCAATGGTAACTCCCGTTCGATTTTCATCTTTATGGGCGGCCAGGACGTCATATTGATCTTCAAGCTGGGGCACCGTGATCTTGCCCCAGATGCTTGCGGGGCAGGTGTCCATCTTTAGCGCGCATTCAGTCCTCTCTCGAGTTGTTCCGGCGGGCCACTATTTGCTCGGCAGGTAGCGGTCGCGCAGGGCCTTCTGTCCGGCGGCGTCGATGCCGAGCCCGTCGGCCCGCTCAAACACACGCTTTCGGTTGCGGGCCGCTCGCGCAAATATACGCCATCCAACAACTGCGCGCGTGAATACACCCGACCCGGCTTTTCCAACATATATTCGAGGAGACGGAATTCCGTCGGACCGAGATGGATGTCACGCTCGCCGCGCCGCACCCGAAGCGTTTCGCAATCGAGCTCAAGTTCGCCGGCGATGAGTTGATCGGCGATGCGCTCGGGGCTGCTGCGCCTTAGGAGCGCCCGAACCCGCGCCATCAGCTCGGGGAGCGAGAACGGTTTGACGACATAGTCGTCGGCCCCGACGGAAAGCCCGCGCACGCGCTCGGTCTCCTCGCCGCGCGCCGTCAGCATGATGACCGGGAGCGTGCGCGTGTTCTCCCGCGCTCGGAGTTTGCGGCAAATTTCGAGGCCCGACAGGCCCGGCAGCATCCAGTCGAGGATGACAAGGTCGGGCGCGTTCTCGAAGAGACGAAGTTCGGCTTCGTCGCCACGCTCGATGCTCTCGACCGAGTAGCCTTCCGCCTCCAGATTGTAAGCGAGCAAGAGAGCCAGATCCGATTCGTCGTCGCCCGGCGGCGTCAATGTCGCTTTCTCTGCGCCCGTGCGGTCTTTCCGACGGCATCGAATTGCCGGTAACGAGATAGACAACCGTCTCTGCGATGTTGGTGGCGTGATCGCCGATGCGCTCCATGTTTTTGGAGCAGAAGAGGAGATGAGCGCAGAAGGAGATGTTGCGCGGGTCCTCCATCATGTAGGTTAGGAGATCGCGAAAGACCGAATCTTCCATGGCGTCGAGATCGATGTCACGCTCCCACACTTCGCGGGCGAGCTCATCGTCGCGCTGCGCATAGGCGTCGAGTACGTCCTTTAAGAGTTCGGTCGCCACCTCGTTCATATGCTTGAGGCCGATCATCGCGCGCGGAACCCGCGCCTTCGCGCCAAGCTTCATAGCTCGCTTGGCGATGCTCTTGGACAAATCGCCAACTCGTTCCAGATCGCCGGCGATCCGAATTGCGCTGATCAATTCTCGCAGGTCCGCAGCCACGGGCAGCGCGGCGCGCGATGGTGGAGACGGTCATATTCTCGATTTCGCGCTGAAGCGCATCGAGACGCGAGTCCACGGCGACGACCTGATATGCGAGTACGGGGTCGGCGTTGGCAAGCGCGTCCATCGCCTCAATGACCATCTTCTCCGCGATGCCGCCCATTTCTGCGATGCGGCGCCCGATCGTATCGAGCTCCTTGTCATACGCTTTGACGTTATGGTCGACCACGGCTCACTCCCCTCAGCCCGAAGTGACTGTTGACATTAACCCACTCCTGCTTGCGAGCTGACCTCGGTTCGCCAGGTGATTCCGCGAGGCGTACGCCCTTGCGAGTTGAAAACCAAGAACAGAGCGTTGTCAGGCACTCTTGACGCAACTCTCTCTTATGCACGCGCAGTGCTCGCCTACTCCGCGAACTCGCGTTTGCGGTTCGCGCTGGTCAAATACACTACAAGCCGCCTTCGATGAAGTACGGCTTGCTCGACCAAAATGATGACGCCGAAACGCTGTCACGCCCCGCGTCGAGGTCGTTCCAAACGAAGTGAGGCCGGAGCGAGCGAGACCCAACTCCGGCCTTACTTTCAGAGGGTAATCGCGACTGCCTTCCTCCCGAAGACTTTTGGCCGTGGCCCCGCTCTGACGTCGCTACCATCGCAGATTGCAGCGTGCGCGCATTGATCTGTGTCAACCGGCCGAGACCTTTGCACGGTCACTTCGGCTTCCACTCCCGCGCCAGGCCGCTGCGCCTCGGCGATCTGAGCCGGGCGTCATCTTCGGCGGCCGGCGAAATGCGAATGCCCTCCTCATTTCTGCTTATCGACGGGCATAACCGCAAGCGTCATTCTCGCGCGACCCTAAGAGCCCAGACGTCCGGTGCAGTGGGGCGGCAGTGAGTTTGCTTGGCTCAGGCCACCTCAACCATGCTTGGTCGAGAAAATTCGGTTCAAAAGACCATCGTCCCTTTGCGTCCGGTTCCGATCTTTCGGCCGTTTCTAGCACCGGTCTGAGCGGCAAGCGTGAAGCTCTTCCACTCACGTTTCGGCCCCTTGCGGGGTGCTTGTGGACCGTCGCTTTTCCAACGCCCGTGAACGCAACCACGGACGAAAGGAACGACGATATGAAACCGACCAGGTTCACGAACGAAGCACAGCTGAAGGCGCTGTTCGACCATGCGGTCCGCGCGATCGGCTTCTATGAAGTCCAGCGCAAGGAAGCCCTCATGGCTCTCGAAAGCCTGCGGCGGGCGCTGAACAACCGCCCTCCGAAACCGCCGACGCCATAGACGGTGTCGGACAGGAGCCGTTCCGGTTATGCGCCGGGGCGCCCGACAGGATGAAACTGGGCACTCCTATGTCATTGTCATTCCTATCGATTTGCAAGAACGGAAAAGGACGCTACGTCCGATCTCTCGCCGGAATGGGCGTGCCATTGCGGTAGAAGTAGGAGCTCGGAGATAGTCTGAGGAACGCCTAAATCGATTTATCTTGTTCCGTTGTAATCGACTCATCCATACTGAATGACATTTATAGATTCAGGAATTGGGAAAAACAGGTGTGCGCATGAGTGTTCAAGCGTCCTTGAAAGCCATTGCGGCTCGTGTCGCCGGCTTACGCCAGGCTATGGAAGCCGTTATGCAGGGATCAACGCCCGATCACGGCAAGTGGTCCGGCGTCAATTCGTTCATTCGCTCTTACTGCGAACTAGCCAGCCAGTACGTTGCTTTAACGGGCGACCGAACGATCAAGATTTATGACACAAGCAAGCTTAAAGGCGCTCTTGATACGGTTTGGCCTGCACAAAAGAGCCTATTCGATGCGATCTATGCCGATACGTTGATGCTATTCAACGTCCTGACACAAACTCAGTTGGCACCATCGGGACCATTGTATAGCCTATTTGTTTCTGGTTCCGACGAGGAATGGGCAGGCAAGCCATTTCAGATAGAACTGTCCCGCTGCGTGCGTGAGTACACCGCTCCCAATCTTACCAGCCGATACGGCAGCTTAGACGACGACTCGATAACCGAATTGAAGCGTGCACCATGTATATTTGCTTATGAAATGGATAACAAATTGCCTCCCAAATTCGGATACATTAGAGAGATCGTGCGAAGACAAGGACTGGTCCGGATCGAGTACGAGCTGCACGCAGTTGAACCTTTCCTCTCAGCCGAAGAGTTGGAAGAGATGACGTTCGAACTAGATATCGGAAAGCTTGAGCTCTATCGCACTCATTGGGCTGTCAAGGAAGTCAACCTACCGAAGGAGCTTCATGCTAAGGGCATCACCCTTCCTTCATCAGTGCGAGACGTCACAAACGCTGTGGATATTTCCAAACATGTCTTCGATGTCGCCCTATCGTTTCCCGGCGAGACCCGACCGTTGGTCGAGAATATTGCGCGAGAACTGGAGCGGAGGCTTGGGCCGAACACCTATTTTTATGATAACAACTACGTCTCGCAACTGGCACAGCCGTCGCTCGATACCCTTCTGCAGGGTGTTTACATCCGCGCGAAACTTGACGTCGTTTTCCTCAGTACGGACTATCAGAAGAAGAATTGGTGCGGCGTTGAATTCCGTGCGGTGAGAGAGATCATCTTCGCGCGGGAAAACGCTCGGGTCATGTTCGTCAGAACCGACGAGGGGGCGGTCGAAGGCATTTTCAAAACCGACGGCTATGTCGACGCCCGAAAGTTTGCGCCGGCGAAGATTGCCGAGTTTATTTGTGAGAGGCTAGAGGTGCTTCGTCGGGAAAGCGCCTCGTTAACTCAGGCGGCATCCTAGGTTCGATACTCAAGCAAGACTGCCAAGACCGGTGAACAGAACTACCGACCGGGTAGCTCGCTATGCGGCCTGGGCTCTTTGAACCTAGTAATCAGCCTTTAGAATTGCTCTCGCGATCCTGCGCAGCCAGCTTAGCAAGCGCGATATCACTCCCAGTTGACGCGAGGCGTCCTCGGGACTGCAAGGGGGCAACGTTGTAGGATCATTGCGCTTGGCAAAAAGCGCCGAAAGCTCGGGGATCAAAGTCGATTTGAGCTGATGTGCGACGTAAGACGGAATCGGAATCGGACCGGCTCCCTCGCCAAGTGGTGGTATAGTCAGCCAGACCAAACCTTCAGAGTACGCCGGGTCTAATCCTGCAACGAGGTTGGGATCGTCGCTGACCACAACGCTCATAGGCTTGCCGGATGGAGAGACGACCGTTAGCACCAGCGACTGATCTGCAATCTTGAGCAGTAAAACCCATCCACCCGGCCAACATAACGTCTTCTCAGTTCCGCCCAGACTTTGCTGCTGCAGAAAGCTGGTGCCACGAATCGGAATTTTCCTACGTTTATTCGCATCGGCCTCTCGGAATCCTCTCCGCAGATCCTGTGCGTAGTTAGTTTGTAGAAAAGTAGCTCCCAATAGCTTGTATCCAATTGCAAGCCCCAGCTTTGACAGAAAGCGCGTACCCACATCCAGTTGGATGACAGGACTGGCTCGGACCATAGTTCTGTTGCGGCCGGCGTTGACGACCGAATCGACCGCGCGCATGTCGCTAGCTTGTACTTGATTCTGACGATCAACGGTTTTGAAAGAGCTAGACCAAGCTTGGGGCACGTCCATGTTGACGACAAAGCGCTCGGCTTTTTTAAAATGCGCTTTGAACGATGCGAGACTCACAACAATCCAGAATGGATTCTCCGATGTCAGCGCGATGTAAGCCCTTCCGGCGTTAGATTTCTTAGCTCGGGGGTCTCCCCCTGCATACGACTTCCAATGCGCTTCCTTGTCGCTTGGCCGAATGTGAACGATGTTTGCGCCGCAGGGACCAGCCCAAAATTCAGCCACTTCATCAGCAGCAGTCGGCGCGTCGGGCAAAGGGCCCATATAGTCGAGCGGAAGCACGCTAGTGCCTGTCCCGCTGAGAGACAAATACTCCCTTGCGCCTATTCCACGTTCGGCACTACCCAGCCAACTCTTGATGAAAGAGCCGTCAACGAATACACCGGACATATTGTTGCAGTTCTGACAGACATCATCGGTGCGCCATAGCGAGGGCAGAAAATCTCCGCCCAGCGCATCTGGCCATATATGTTCGTCGGAGAAGGCGTCGTCCGGCTTGTGTAGCCCGCAGTAGATGCACGTTCTAATTGCCATTTTTCTCTCAGCTCTCGCGCGGTGCGACGAACGCCATTAGAGGACGAATATCGTCTTGATCGGCGGCCTTGAGCGCCGCGATGTACGCAGTGCGCCGCTCATTCATTTTTTGAAGATCATGTCCGCCGGCCCAATCGATTGGCTTTGTCCCGTAAACGCGGTCTAGCACCGTATCGGCCATGATGCGGGCATGTCTGCCGTTGCCGTTCGGAAACGGATGAATCTTTACGAGCCGGTGATGCAGGCGGACCGCAGCTTCTGAAGGCGTGTAGGTTTTGCTGTCAGCCCAATACTTCGCATCGCCCATGAGGGTGCGAAGCTCCACTGGGATGCGAATGGGATCGATGCCGATGTTTTTTCCGGTTTTTCGAAACGTGCCTGCCCAGTCCCAAACCTCCCCAAATAGGTGCTTGTGGAGCGTTAGAACGAAATCGTCCGTCAGCACGTCCCGCCGTTGCCGTGCTACCCATCGCAGGCCGGCTTCGATGTTGGCCTGCTCGAGTTCGTCAAGCTGGACGCGTGTTGTGATGTGCCTGAATTTCAGACCTCCGAGTTCATCGGGGTCCAGCGGCGTTGCACCTTCCGGATATTCAATCCCCTCCGGCATCAATCGCTCCAGAAATCGGGTGCCATTTCGCGCGCTATTTCGCTCGTGAGACGCTCTACCTCCTGCGCGATCTTGTCGTCCGGCAAAGTCTGGCTTTCCAGCGCCATGTGTTTGCTGGCCGTCCCAACAAGGGCTTCGGCCTTCTTTCGGGCTTGCGCGACAATCAGATCCTCGACGCGCGTTGGCGGTACGATGGCATAGACAAATCGACAGCCCATGGCCTCGGCGAATGCCTGCATGGAGTTCAGCGTAACGCCTCCTACCAGTTCGGCCTGTTCGGCCTGAGCGATCCGGGCGCGGGTGACACCCATTCTTTTCGCCAACTGAGCGCCGGACATGCCAAGAGCCTTGCGTACTGTTCGCATCCAGCCCTCGCGCGGCGTTCGCAGACCCGCGTGGCCCACGGCGGCATTTACGCTGCGCTGATACTGCTGTTGGGCGATTGTTTTTACTGACATTGTCAACTCATATATTGACGCATCGACTTATTTTGTATACGTATAGATATACCATTTGTGCCATAAGGTCAATATAAACATTTACATTCAAGCGCGCAATGTCAATATAAATATTGACATCTAATTCGGAAAATAAGTCGCATTCAGTCGGTTTTCGATCCCAAACTGCAGCCTGTGGACAAAAACCTGAATATTCTGGTGACTAGCGCTGGGCAGGTTGCTAACTGTGTCCTACTTGCGACCGCGCCAATATCGGCCATCATAGCGAAACAGTCGGGCATATTGAGCCGGGAAGACAGGAGGAACATGAATAGCAATCCTTGGCCGCGCGGCTCGGAATGGAGAAAGTGGGACCTCCATGTCCACACACCCGCTTCTTATGGATTCCAAGGGGACTGGAACGGTTTCATCATCCAGCTCGGAAATGCCGACTGCGACGTGGTCGGGATCAACGACTATTTCTCGGTTGCAGGATATAGAGAGGTGTTGCGTCGCCTTGGCGATCCGGGAGCTGCGACCGAAGGTAATAAGGCATATCGCGACGCGCTGGAGAAACTGCGCGCCAAGATACTGATGCCTGTCGTCGAATGCCGTATGACCAACGTGCTAATGAACAAAAAAGGCACTGGGCAGCGGATCAATTTTCATCTGATTTTCGATCATAATATTGACTCCGACAACATTGAGACCTTCCTGAAGAACCAGCAAGTCAAAGGCAGTTCTATTGGTAACCGATACAATGATAGTAAGTTTCTGCTCGACGATGTTTCGGTAGATTTCAATACAATGTGCCAGTCACTGCGAGGCGACGGCGTCTTCAAGGATCGTTTCCTGATATGGCTGCCATACGACGAATACGGTGGTATCGACGGGATCAATCCATCGACCGATAAGCTCTTCAAGGAGAACTTGATCTCCACCGCCGACATTCTCGGGTCGTCCAACAAGAAGCAGGCGGATTTTTTCCTGTGGAAGGACGACGATTTCACACCTGAGCAATACCAGGACTGGTTTCGTTGCCGAAAGCCCTGCATCAAGGGCAGCGACTCTCACAACGTCAACGACGAACTCGGCAAGTTAAAGGACCACAATTCGCAGCCTATGGACAAATACTGCTGGATCAAGGCCGACCCGACATTCAGCGGCCTGCGGCAGATCATCAACGAACCCGAGGATCGCGTTTACATCGGCAAACTACCGCCCAAGTTGGAAGAGGTCCGGTCAAATGCCACCCGCTACATCGACCGGCTTCATACTCGGAAAACGGCCGATGCGGACACGGCGGACGCTTGGTTCAATTGTGACCTGCCGCTCAATGCCGACATGGTCGCCATCATTGGTAACAAGGGCAGCGGCAAAAGCGCGTTGGCAGACATTCTTGCGCTCGGCGGAAACACGCACTGCGACCCGGGGCATTTCTCCTTTCTGACCAAGGCAAGGTTTTGCGAGCGCAACGGCAAACTCGCAAAGCAATTTGAGGTCAGCCCCATCTGGATGGACGGTACCCAAAGCGTGACTTCTCTGAACGCAAGGCCAGACTTCAACGGGGTCGAGAAGGTCCGTTACATCCCGCAAACCTATCTCGAAAAAGTCTGCACTGAAACTGAGCCAGGCCAGCAGAGCGAGTTCCAACTCGAACTCCGCAAGGTTATATTCTCGCATATCAGTGACGCCGACCGGCTCGACAAGGAAACTCTCGACGAGCTGATCGAATACAAAACCGAGGAACTGAAGGGGCAGATCGAAAGCGCCCGTCGGGAAGTTTCACGCATCAATGGAGAGCTAATCCGGCTAGAAGAGAAAGCTACTCCCGACTACGCGGCCCAACTTGAAGCGAAGCTGAAGCTCAAACAGCAAGAGCTGAAAGCGCATCAGGAAAATAAGCCAGCGAAGGTCGAGCAACCGGCTAACGTTAGCGTTGAGCAAAAGGCTGAATATGATGCCGTGGCCGCCAAGCTAGCCACGGAGCGCGCAACGCTCAATGAAATTGACACCAAGATTGCTAGCCAACAGGGGCTGCAAAAAACGCTCACCGAGAAAATCGCCATAGCCCGGAAAGTCGAAGGCAAGGTAGAGAATTTTGAGGCTGAGTACGGACGTCTCGATCGAGAAACGTCAGCTGATCTACAAAGATTATCACTCGACCTAAAAACCATTATCGCGCTGACAGTGAACAAGCAACCCCTTGTGACCGCACGCGAAGCCTTGACGAGCCAGAAGATACTTGTCGACACCGATCTTCTGCCGGAAACGGCGACAGGCGTCGTGGCTCTGAAAGCCGCCTGCCTTGAGCGTATCAAGGGATTGCAAGATCAACTCGACGCGCCCAACAAGCAGTATCAACGGTACAACGAAGCGCTGCGACGCTGGCAGGAGAGGACGCAAGCGATCGAAGGCGACGCGGAAAAGCCAGATACCGCAAAATGGTATGAGGCGCAGCTTTCATACATCAAGAAAAACCTTCCCGGTGATATTGCTCTTCTGCAAGAGCAGCGCCGCGGGATCGCCCAGGAAATTCATAAGTGCGTTGGAGCTATCCGCGATGTGTACAAGGAACTCTTCGGTGCCGTCCAGGACCTGATCGGCAGCAGTGTAATAATCAAGGAAGGATTCAAGCTAACTTTTGAGAGCAGCATTGTCGAACGGACTTTTCAGACGGAATTTTTCGAGCGCTACATTTCACAGGGAAACGCGGGATCGTTCTACAACAAGGAAAAGGGCGCGGCGGCGCTCGAAGACCTGCGATCGGAATTCGACTTCAACAAGGCTGACGAGAGTATAGCGTTCGTCGAGAAGGTCATCGAGTATCTTCAAACGGACATGCGCAACCCGCAAAAGCCAAAAACGGGAATAGCCTCACAACTACGAAAGAATGTGGACGTGAAGGGCTTCTACGATTTCCTGTGGACGTTCGGCTACCTTGAGCCGGAATATTCTCTTAAGCTCGACGGAAAAGACCTTAGCCATTTGTCCCCGGGCGAACGTGGCACCCTCCTTCTTGTCTTTTATCTGCTTGTCGATAAGAGTAACAAACCCATAATCGTCGACCAGCCGGAAGAGAACCTCGACAGCCAGACAGTTTACCGTCTGCTCATACCAGTGATCAAAGACGTAAAAAGACGCCGCCAGATTATTATGGTGACACATAGCCCGAACATCGCGGTAGTATGCGACGCCGAACAGATTATCCACGCCCACATAGACCGCTCAGCCCACAACGCGGTGATTTACACGATGGGCGCGATCGAATCCCCCGAGATCAATCGTTACCTCGTCGACGTTCTCGAAGGCACCCGCCCAGCTTTCGACAATCGTGACGCAAAGTACTTTGCAAAATAAGACTGTCAGGTGGCCTTTAGGCCGACCAGGGCCGGAAAAGCCTAAGTTAGATAGTAATTCGCTAATACAGGTGCCGTTGAAATCCAATAAACGCATCGCGTATATGAGCCACGCCGCCGAGCTGTGCTGCTGCGTCGCTGATGGCTCGGTATTTCAGCTCAAGCAGGTGCGGTAGCTTGGCTTGATCCAGTTCCCCAACGCCTTCCTTGACGTACTGGGAGAGGACAAAATCCAGAAACGCCTGAAGTTTTGGCTCGTAGCGGGCGAATATCTGTTGACGCCTGGTGCTAACGCGCTCTTCCCGCGTGATCGGGGCCAGGGCGAAAGCTATGTAGGCCAGTACGTCAAAGAGATCGCTCTTTTCGGCGTCGATCATGCGTCTGATCTCGCTTAGCTGTTCATCGCCATAGCCTTTCTCGGACAGGCTTTCCAAAAGCGCTTTCCGCGTGTCGGGCTGGCCCCAGAGGGTCCTTAATTCGTCCTCATCCTTGAAGAGTTGGGGGAGTTCTCCAAACAGCCGCTCGATGAATTGCGCCGCTGACATGGGCCTGCCGTCCACGCTCCAGAAGGTCGTCGCCATCATGTGCTGGATGGTGCGCTCCTTGCCGTCGGCAAGCTTGATCTTGATCTTCCGTGGGGTCGGCGGCTCTTCCTCCCCGCCTTCGGGCTCTGTGTCACCTTCATCTTCTCCGGGCGGCGCGGGGCGTTCGTCTCCTGCCCTCGGCGTCGGCGGAACGGGTTCGACGGGCTCGCCGTCCCACTCCGGGTCGTTGAAATGCTCATAGGCCTTCACGAAGTCATAGATCGTGAAATAGTCCTTGCCGTCGAACAGCCGCGTCCCGCGCCCGATGATCTGCTTGAATTCGATCATTGAGTTTACGGGCCGCATCAAAACAATGTTGCGGACGTTGCGCGCGTCAACGCCGGTCGAGAGCTTCTGCGATGTCGTCAGGATCGTCGGGATGGTCTTTTCGTTGTCCTGGAACGTCCGCAAATGCTGGTCGCCAAGCGCGCCGTCGTTCGCGGTCACACGCACGCAGTAGTTCGGGTCCGTGCTCGTCTTCATCTGGTTGATGAGGTCGCGAACCGCGAGCGCGTGTTCCTGCGTCGCGCAAAAAACAAGAGTCTTCTGCTTCTGGTCGATGGCGTCCATGAACAATTTGACACGGTATTTTTCGCGCTCCTTGATCTCGATGACGCGATTGAAATCGTCCTCGGTGTAGCGTCTGCCTTCCTCGACCTCGCCCTCGATCAACTGGTCGTCGGCGGTGTAAACGTAATCGTCGAGCGTGGTGGCGATTTGCTTGACCTTGAAGGGGGTGAGATAGCCGTCATTGATCCCTTCCTTCAGCGAATAGATGTAAACCGGCTCCCCGAAATAGGCGTAGGTGTCCGCATTGGCTCGGCGCTTGGGCGTCGCGGTTAGCCCGAGCTGCACGGCGGGCGCGAAATACTCCAGAATGGCGCGCCAGTTGCCTTCGTCGTTCGCGCCGCCCCTGTGGCACTCGTCGATGACGATGAAATCGAAAAAATCTGGCGGATAGTCGCCGAAGTTGGGCGCAGGATTGCCTTCGGCATCCCTGCCGCTCATGAAGGTCTGGAAAATGGTGAAAAAGACGCTCCCGTTTTTCGGTACGCGGCCCTTTTTGGCGATCTCGTCCGGCTTGATCCGCACCAGTGCGTCATCGGCGAAGGCAGAAAAGGCGTTGTAAGCCTGATCGGCCAGGATGTTGCGGTCTGCCAGAAACAGGATGCGCGGCCGTCGCGTCGGCTCGCCGCTAAGATTCCATCGGCTCTGAAACAGCTTCCATGACAACTGAAAAGCTATGAAGGTCTTGCCTGTGCCGGTGGCAAGCGTCAGAAGAACGCGTTTCCGGCCATTGGCGATTGCTTCGAGCGCGTTTTCGATGGCGTTGTGCTGATAGTAGCGCGCCTGCCACGTCCCGCCCTTGTCTTCGAAAGGGATGGCCGCGAACCGGTCGCGCCATGCATTCTGCTCCGCGAAAACGCGATTCCAGAGGTCTTCCGGGCTCGGGTATTGCGAAACGTATTGCTCCGCGCCCGTCACCATATCGATCTGATAAATGCCGTCGCCATTGGTGGAATAAGCGAAGCGCGCTTGCAGCTTTGCGGCGTATTTCTTGGCCTGCCCAACCCCTTCGGTGTCCGGGAAATCCCGCCGCTTGGCCTCGATGACGGCAAGCTTGTGATTGCGGTACGTCAGGACATAATCGGCAATGTCCTGGGCGGCTCGTTTGCCTGCCCCTTGCAGGCGTCCGAGAGTAATAACCTCGCGACGCACGCGGCTTGCTTCCACCACGCCCCAGCCCGCCGCCTTCAAGGCGGGGTCGATCAGCTCGGCGCGGGTTTCGGCCTCGTTCATGCAGCTGCAACCTCACGCAGCGCCTTCTCTGGCTGCGCGGTCAGTTCACCAGCGAAGGCTTTTTGCAGGATGGCTTGTTTCAGCTCTGCGAGGTTGTCCAGCTTTTGCTGGTAGATGGCTTCGAGGCTCTTAGTTTCATTCGCTATCGCCTCAATCTTTTCGGTAATGGCCAGTTGGGTAGAGAGCGACGGGAGGGTGACGGGCAGCGCAGAAAGCGCCTGCTGATTCAAGCTGCTGATGTTGGCACCATCTCCGCTCTCAATGAGCGTTTCCCGAGATGCCTTCGATTTCAGAAAATGAACGAGGTATGCAGGGGCCACTTCCTTCGAGGCGACGCGAATTCTGATCGTAAAGCCTGAATGAGACGTCTTCTTGGGCACATCGCTGGCCAGTATGCAGCGTCCGATGAGCTGCTTGTTTCCGTTCGAACGGACTGTCAAAATATCGCCGGCCCGAAGCTCGTAATCGACGCTAAGGCTGCCGTCGATTTGTGCGGTCTCCAGCTGATCCGTTGGCACGTAAAAGTTCTTCTGAAAGTCTTTTACTCCGACAATTTTGATTATCTCGCCTTTGCTGCCTTTAGTGAAATTCAAGCCGTTTTTAAAAGCAGCAATCTCTCCTAGTTTTTTCTGACTCCATTTCTTCCCTGTCTGTGCAAAAACGGAATTCAGATAGCTATCGAACAGCTCGCTGGCGTTGGCGAGGTTCTTCTCGGCATTGGCGACCGCCGCGCCGATCCCCTCGAACGTCTCGTCGAGAATGGCGACAATGCGCTTTTGTTCAGGAAGTGGTGGCAAAGGAATTGTTGAGTTCTTTATCGTTCTGAGGATAATACGCTTAATGGCCGCTCCGGTCATCTTGCGGGTTATTTGCTCAAAGCCATCGTTGCTCTGAAGATAATACATTAAAAACGGCGAGATGATTCTTTTTCTGTCAGTCTTTAAAAGGCAAACGCTCGACAAGATACTGAACGGCTCATCCAATGTGTTCATAGTCACATTTCCAGTGTTTGCGCCGTCTTTTGTAAGCAGAACGTCGCCTAATTCTGGATTGCACCGTGGATAAATTGCATCGTGAAAGGCCCTGTCTACGAATTCAACATTGGAAAGGTCCATATACCCAGTCCGAATGTTTTTCGAAGTAATATACAAAAAGAGTCCGTCTCCTCTCTCTTCATAGGTCCTTTTCGGAGACTGGTGAGCTCCGTCCTAAATCTTCGAGCAAACTTCGGCTAAGGTCTGTATCCGCCACCCCTCCCTCACAGCAACACCCTAATACCTTCGAGGATCTCCGCGCTCTCCGCGTCGAGCGCCGCGATCTCGGCGATGATGTCCTGCGGATCGCGCAAGGCGTCTTCCTCAGCCCTGTTGGGGTTTTTCACCGACAGGTCGAAACTTGTCTGGTCGATGCCGGTCACATCGACTGACCATGATTGCTCGGAGTCGGCGAAACTGGTTTGTAGCGCGACAAACTCCTTCAAGTCGTTGTCATTGAGCGCGTTGGTCTTGCCCAAGCTCCGGCCCGGATAGAGCTGGTAGTACCAGACCTTCCGCGTGGGTGAGCCCTTCTCGAAAAACAGCACGACGGTCTTCACGCCTGCCCCAAGGAAGGTCCCGCCCGGACAATCCAGCACGGTGTGCAGGTTGCAGTTTTCCAACAGATCCTTGCGCAGCGCTCGCGCTGCACCGTCCGAGTTCGACAGGAACGTATTCTTGATGACGATGGCCGCCCTGCCGCCCGCCTTCAGGTGCTTGATGAAATGCTGCAAAAATAGAAACGCCGTTTCCCCGGTCTTGATGGGGAAGTTCTGTTGCACCTCCGGGCGTTCTTTGCCTCCAAAAGGCGGATTGGCGAGGATCACGTCAAAGCGATCCTTGTCCTGAATATCGCTGATATTCTCGGCAAGCGTGTTGGTGTGAACGATGTTGGGCGCTTCGATGCCATGCAGGATCATGTTCATGATCGCGATGACATAGGCGAGGCTCTTCTTTTCCTTGCCGTAGAAGGTTTTGGTTTGCAGGGTCTGGAGCTGGCTTGTGGTCAGATCGCCCTTGCGCAGATAGTCATACGCTTCACACAGGAAGCCCGCCGATCCGAGCGCGCCGTCATAGATGCGCTCCCCTATCTTCGGTTTAACCACCTGGATCATGGCGCGGATGAGCGGGCGAGGCGTGTAATACTCGCCGCCGTTCCGGCCCGCATTCCCCATGTTTTTGATCTTGGCTTCGTACAAGTGCGAAAGCTCGTGCTTTTCCTTCTGCGAGCGGAAGCGCAGCCCGTCCATCAGTTCGAGGGCGTCGCGCAGGCTGTAGCCGCTCTGGAACTTGTTTTTGATCTCCCCGAAAATCTCCCCCATCTTGTACTCGATGGTGTCAGGGCCGGTCGCGCGCTGCTTGAAGCCTCTGAGATAAGGGAACAGCTCGTCATTAACGTAGGCGATCAGGTCATCGCCGGTGAGCGCAGTGTCATGATCGAACGAACCATCGGCCTTCTTTGGCGCGGCCCAGCTCGACCAGCGGTGCGGCTTGTCGATGATGAACGCGTAGGGTTTGCCGGCCAGCTCAGCCGACATCGCCTTCTCCTGCTCCAGATCGTCGAGATATTTGAGGAACAGCATCCACGAGGTCTGCTCGGTATAGTCCAGCTCGGTCGTGCAGCCCGCCTCTTTCCACAGTACGTCATCGATATTTTTGAAGGTCTGTTCGAACATTGGTTTCCGTTCAGTTTTGCTCTGGTTCGCTTCGATTCGCCTTATACGGCAAGACGTGAATTTCTCCCTCTCTCTTCCGCGTCGCAGCATGAGAGGGTTTAGCCATGCGCAATATGTCAAACCTCGCAGGCTATCGTTGCGCAGAATGTTAACAGGGATAGCGTGTTGAATGTCAAGTTAAGCGTTACAGCTCGCGCCTCGTTCCTTGTCCATGAGTCCGGTCCCCGTCGCCGTTGTCGTCTCGTCGAATTTCGTTCTGCCGGTCATTTTTAGCGCCAGTCTTATGGCAAGCGTGAAGCTCCTCCTCTGACGTTGCGGCCCCTGCGAGGTGCTTTGTGGACCGTCGCCTTTCAAACGCCCGTAAACGCAACCACGGACGAAAGGAACGACGATATGAAACCGACCAGGTTCACGAACGAAGCAGAGCTGAAGGCACTGTTCGACCATGCGGTTCGCGCGATCGGCTTCTATGAGGCTCAGCGTAAGGAAGCCCTCATGGCTCTTGAGAGCCTCCGGCGCGCGCTGAACAACCGCCCTCCAAAACCGCCGACGCCATAGACGGTGTCGGACACCAGCCGCTCCGGTTATGCGCCGGGGCGGCTATCGTTTTGAGGTGCCGGATTCGCCACAAACGCGCCACAAGCCGGCGCGGCCCAATTCAGAGAATGGCGGATTTCTGCGGGTTACAGAGGACAGGCGTTTTGGGGCAAATTCAACGAAATACCGAGCTTTCTTTCCGTAGTATACTAGCAAGTCATTGATTTAAAACTGGAGCGGGTGACGGGGGTCGAACCCGCGACATTTTGCTTGGGAAGGAAAATTTCCTGCCTACATATCAATAGGTTAAGCGTGACGCGCCACAGATACGCCACAAGAATTGTTGAGTAGGCTACCGAGCATTCCGAGGGGCTCCGTGTCTCTTTTATCCGTATCCTCTAGAAGGTGCCCGTATACATTGAGCGTAGTTTCGATATTCGTGTGCCCCATGACGGTCTGAATCTTTTTCAGATTCGCTTTCTTCTCAAACAACATAGACGCGAAAAAGTGCCTCAAATCATAGGGGCAGTATTTGACCTCCGTGACAGGCTTGCCATCCTTCATAGCGGGCTTGCCCTCCACCATTACAGGTCTGGTAAGGCCAGCCTCCTGGCAAGCTGCGTTGAACCCACGTTGGTGCCAATTTCGTCGGGACTGCCACTTCCCGGTATCCGTTGGGAAGACGAGATCGTGATCATTCTTGATCGCGTGATTTTCGGCGTAGTGACGAACCATATCCAAGGTATCTGGACTGAGTTCGATAAAGCGGCGACCCGCCGGCGTTTTAGTTACGGAAATTTCTTTTCCGCTGCCTTCAATAGCGCGGTCCACGTAGACGCCGTTCTCGCGCAACGCCGAACCGCTGAGTGCGAGATATTCCTGGGGCCTCATACCTGAGTCCACGGCCAGATAGAGCATCGGTCGGTAGCGCTTCCACGTCCTCGCTGTTTGCTTGTTTTTGGAGTTTGCGAGGCTGTCCGCAGCGCGCAGCAGCCTGATCACCTCCTGCTTGGTCGGAATGACGACCGGCTCCTTGTATCTCGATTCTGAGCGTACGCAGATGCCGGAGACCGGATTGTGCGGAAGGTGTCCACGAATGACCATTTCCCGCATCACGGAATGGAGCGAAGATAGAACCTTGCCAGCAAGATCGCGGCTCATGTCCCCCGAGAGGAGCCACGATCGGAAAGCGACGATGTCGGGGGCCGCAAGCTCGGCTATGCTCTTTTCCCATTCGTACGCCTTTATGAATTCTGCCCGATATCCGTAGTTCTGGAGCGTGTAACCGGTGACGGGCTCACGGCCATTCAGCCCCTCTTTCTCACACGCCATCAGCCAAAGGTCAGTGGCCTGCGCGACAGTGCGGGTGTCGGCTGAAGCACGCGCGCTCGGGCGGGCATTCCCACTCTCCAAGAACGCGCGTGCTTCCTTAAGCGTCCCGAACACTTTGTAAGCGTAACCTTTCGCGGAGCCCTTCGACGGGTAGCGAACCTGATACGTTGTGCCCTTTTTGCCTTTTCGTTTTCGAATGTCGGACATCTTTAATACATAGCAAAATTGTGCGAATCAGAGCAATCGCAATCGCTCAACGATCACAGTTTCGCTCTGCCTCCACCTGTCGGTTGAAATAAGCGCTCAGCAAGGAGTTGCGTTCGATCTTCAGGCGCCCCTCGATCGGATCGAGGAAGAACGGCAGCTTTCGCTTGCCATGCCCGTCGACATCGGCCGCCCGTTTCATCTGACGACGGGTCAGGATGACGTTAAGTTCGGCAAGAAGCGCCCTCGCTTCTTCCAGGTCGAGGTACTGGGGATGATGGTCTTTCATAGAGCCTCACTTTCCCTGCTCGACGGCCGCCTCCTCCCTCATGTCATGCCCATAGTCGTCGACCGTGTTTCCATAGTACAATTATAGCACGTTCCCCGGTTCGCTTCATTTTTGGACTACCGCGGCTCGAACGGATCACGCTCCCGGCTGCGACCGTTCCGGCCCGAGGGCCGCTCGCGCTCGCGATAGGAACCGTCAGCGCGACGCTCCGCGGCCGAGCGGCGTGCCCGCCAGTTCTTGGTTTCTCCCGCAGCCTCCTTGCCGTCTTTGGGGACGGGGGCGGACTGCACCGGACTCGTTTTGTCGGCGGGCGCATTCTTCCGGTCGGGCGCCGGCGGCTCTCTCTTCAACTCCGCGTCCTGCGAAGCCGCGTGCAGAAAATCCTCGCGCGGCGACACGCCGTCCTTCGCGGCGTCGCGCGCAGACTCAGGCATGGCGAAGTCGCGCTTGAATTCCGCCCAGTTCTTCTGCCGCTCGGCGGCCACCTTTTTCCATTCAGCGCGCTCGGCCGCGATCTCCCTTGCGTGACGCTCGACCATGGCGCGGCGGGATCTACGGTATTCGTCGGAAAGGCGCGCCAGTTCCACGCGGCGTGCCGCCCGGAGCACGTCAGCCCTATTGCGTTTCGATTGCGCCTGCCGTTCCTGCAGGCCCTTCTTGTTGTGCTCCTGCAGCATCTGAAACTGCCGCCGCCGCTCGTTACCGCTCACAAGCAGATAGAACAGGCCGGCAATTCCAGGCCGGCCAGACCGCCCGAAATGGAGGCGCACCGCGTTGGCGATCACCCCGAGAAACGACCGCTCGCGCGCATCGAACGCCCGCCTTTGCCGCCACTGCCGCTGCCCGAGCTTCTTCCATTCGTGTAATTCCCACATGTCGCGCAGAGCCTGAACGGTGAATGGATGCGGTTGTGACTTGCGGCGGCTTTTCCAGATGGCATCGATGAACGGCTGGTACCGGTCATGGATTGCCTTGCTGTCGGCGCGATTGGTTTTCCAGAGCACCTCTCCCTCGGTGGTTCGCGCCTCGCGCGCGAACCGGTGTCGCCCCTTAAGGTCCGCGACCTTGGCCGCATACGCGGCCTTGATCTCCGCCGCGCGCCGCTGCTGCCGTTCGGAGTGCAGCCTGCGGGTTGCCTCCCACTCCTCCCGCGACTTTTGCGAGGGACGTTTCGGCGGCGGAAGCCCGTTGTCGAGGGCATGGAATTTCGCGCGGCGGTCGGGGCTGCGTATGACGCCCTGCGCCACCTCGTAGTCATCGGCCCAGCGATCCAGCTTATGGGCGTCGTTGGACAGCGACACGGCCTTGCCCGTGTCGGGGTCGATCAGGTTGACGATGACGTGGACATGCCTGTGCGGGCGGTCGGTATGCTCGACGATGACGGCCTGGAGGTTTTCCATCCCGAGCGCACGCAGGGCGCTCAGCGCGGTCTGTCTCATATGGTCCGCGTCAGGCCGGTCGGCCTCGTGCCAGTTGAGGGTGAAGGCATAGACGGGCTTCGTCATCTTGCGACCGGTCGCCTTCACGCCCGCGCGCTTCTTCAGGTCATCCGCCGCATCGCACAACGCCATCATCTCGCGCCATGTCCCATGCGGCTGGTCGGCCGCGAGATTGCGCAGCTCGATGAAGCCGACGCGTTCGGCCGTATCGGCTCCCTTGTCGTGGAGGACGTATTGCAGCGCGCCCTTGAAGGAGGTGCCGCGGCCGCGGGTGCCTCTACCCTTCGCCCAGTTCATCGGAGCCGCGCCCGATGGCGTCGAGACGCGCGAGAAGCCGCCGCAGCTCGACCAGCAGCATCTCGATGTTCTGCGCGCGATAGCTGTCGCCGGTCGTGTTGCAGATGCGCGCGATTTGATTGAGGTTCGAACCGATGCGCGCCAGGTCGTGCCGGTCGATGGCGCTCAACGTCCGAAACGTGCGGACCAGGATCGCGCCGGACAAGGCCTGCTCGCGGACGAATTCGGACAAAGGGAGATTGGAGGCGGCGGCGCGTCCCTCGATCGCCGCAAGCTCGTCGGGACGCACGCGCGCCGCGATCAGCTTTGTGCGCCTGTCGAGATCGAGTTTTCTCGGCCTGCCGCCTCTGCGGAAGTCCGGTGATTCGTTTCCCATTGCGCATTGTCGCCAGTAGCGGGGTTTCAGGGGGTGCCCCCCTGACGAGCGTTTTTGTTATACAAAAACATTGCTCGCTATCGCCCTTCACTTTCAGTTTAGGGCTATAGAAAGCTCTCTGGCTAGAATAAAAGGAAGGTGGTTACTGGTTTCAAGGAGGGTACAACAGAATATTTTCACTGCGCAAGTTTCTTAGTTGTTTTTGATCTTGGAAATTGATTCTTGGCTCATTCCTTCAATAGAATTCGTATCCTGGACAGGACATTTTTGTTCGCCAATATCATTCGGGCAGTAAGATCATTCCGGAGAAAAGCGGACGCGCGCGGAGTAAATTGCACGCTGAAAATTCTTTGCGCGAGACGCCGGAAAGAGACGCTCGGCCAGATAATCAGGGGATTGCACCGGCCCGATAGAGACCGTTTAAACGCCCTCGGCCTTCGCTTCCGCCTCGGCGATGAAGTCGCACATTTCGTCGCTGACTTCGCATTCTGCGGCGATGGTTGTCGGCAAGCGGCCCTGGTTGTCCGGAACAAAGGCAATGCCCTGTTCGATGAGGTACCGAGCCATGTCCAGGTGATTTCGGCCGACTGCGATGTGCAGCGCATTCATTCCCGTAGCGGGGTCAACAAAATTAATTGCTGACGGATAAAGCATCAGCAGCCGCTGAACGTTCTCTAGCGTATTAGCATAGGCACCGCCGAGCAGGTATTCGCCGGAGCGTTTAGCGAGTTCCGCGTACACTTCCGGGCCAAATTTCCATGAGCTGTCCGAGCTATCCTTTCGGGCCCGCCACAGTTCGTCGAGTTCCGCTTCAGAAAGCGTCGCCATCGGCTATCGCCTCAGTTCTATCCGCACAGATCGAGTATACACATTAAACCGCGAAGCTATCGGGTCTTTTAAACCCGAAAAATAGGCGGCGGTTGCAACGCCACTATAAGCGTCACTAGCCGTCCCACGTAGCGTTATTGTCCGCGGCAGCCCCAGCAGCCGGTCCTTTAGTACGATAAATATTGTCGATCCGGACGAAGTCATTGCCCCATCATAGACCTGGTGTGATCCGGCAGTGGTAGTCACCTCTTTTACCCGCCAGACTCCCTGATCTATGGCGATCTCGATATTTGATCGGTAGTCGTTGGCGTCCTGCTCCCACTCTGAAAATTCCGAAGCTACGAATTTTCCAGACAGGTCTCTATTGTCCTTGGACGAATAGAACGCGCTAAGAGCGAATCCTAATCGCAGTGTTGGATTTTCCTTGGATATCTTCTCAACGAACTGAGCGAGAAAACCCACCTGCATGTCAATGGTGCGGACCTCGCCCTTCATGAAGCGCTGGAGCGTTTTCACGGGAACGGTCGGATTACGATGAACGGTCTCCTTGATGCGCTCTGCAAGACGCGGAATGCCGATTTTGTGCTCCTTCACGTAAGCGAGAAGCGCCTCTCTGATCCGTTCCCGCTGCGCCTGATCGTATTCGGCCATGGCTGCAATCCGAGTGACCAATTCGCGACCACGACAAAGCGCGGCCCGCTCCCGATTTTGACGGCACCTTACACAGGAGCCGTCGCTTATGGAACAGCGCCAGAAAAACCGCCACGAGACCAGCGAGAGCTGGCTGCGGGCGGCAACGAATGACCTCCGGTCGTACTATGCCGACCGGGGTTTGACCCTTCCCGAGAAAATCCGGTTTTCAATCGCCTTCACATCGCACGGCAAGCCTCCGCGGGACGCGACGGCGGAGACCGCCCGCTGGCCCGCGGAATGCTGGCCCGCCGCCGCGACGGATGACGGGTTCTGCGAAATCATCATCCGCGCTGATTTCGCCGATCCGCTCGAAATCCTCGGCATCCTCGCGCATGAGCTGGTGCACGCGTCCTTGCCCGATGCGAAGCACGGCAAGGCATTCCGGGACGCGGCGCTGCGGATCGGCCTCGAAGGCGCGATGCGGCGGGCGATGCCCGGCCCGGTCCTGCGGGAGCGTTTAAACAAGCTGGCCGAGGCGCTGGGGCCGCTGCCGCGCGCCAGGCTCAATTTCGACCGGGTGACGCTGGGCGGCATGGCCGTCGCCGACCGCCCCAGGAAGCAGACAACCCGCCTGCTGAAGGCCGAGTGCCTCGGCCCCGGCTGCGGCTACACCGTCCGCCTCGCCGCGCGGTGGATCGTCGACTGCGGCCCGCCGCACTGTCCGAAGCACGGGGCGATGCAGACGCCGCCGGTCGCAAAAACGGAAGACGAGGACGCGTCCGATCTCCCCGTCACGGAAGCTGCGGAGTAGACCATGCCTCTGCTGCTTTTGGCCGGATGCGCCTACATCTGGTACGCGTATTCGCAAGCGTTTTCGCTCTTCCTGTACGACCACGCGTCCCGTGAGAACGCGGCGGCGCTTTATCGCCACGGCCCGACGATCTTCGCTTGCGTGCTGTTCGTCGCGCTCCTGCTGCTGTCCCTGCTATTCAGGCTGGTCGGCCTCAGGCATCGCCGCGAAGGGCTGTGGTCCTCCAGGCCCATGCGGAGAATGATCGGGCTCGCGGCGGGCGGCGCTGTGTTCGTCTCCCTGGCATCCCTGCTCGGCCAGCTCGGCGCGTATGTCGTGCCGGGGCACTGGACCGTCACGACGGGCTTGGCGCTGGGCTACGGCTGGGCCTTGCGCCGTCCATGCAAGATTGTTCTCGGGCGGATCACGCGTCCGCTGCGCTGGCTGATGGCGGGACGCCATTTCGGGATGGGCGGCACGTCCAAATTCTCCGGACTGCTCGACGAATGGGCCAACCCGTGGAAACCCGGGCAGGTTCTTCTCGGCGCCTCGCTATACGATCCGCGATGGCTCGTCGGGGTCGAGGACGACCGGCATATCTGCACCATCGCGACCAGCCGCGCCGGCAAGGGCCGCTCCGTCATTATACCTAATCTTCTGACATGGCCGGGCTCAGCCCTCGTCATCGATCCGAAGGGACAGAACGCCTATGTCACCGCGCTCACGCGCGGCAAGGGCGGTCATGGCCTGACGGACACGCTGGGCCAGCGCGTGCGCATCGTCGATCCGCTCGGCGAGATTCGCGACGACAAGCTGCGCCCCTCTATCGCGCGGTTCAATCCGCTGGCCGAGTTGGACCTGCAGGGCGCGGACTATGTCGAAAGGGTCGGGCTGATCGCCGACGCGCTGGTCGTGCCAAGTCCGAATGCGAAGGACTCGTTCTTCGACAACTCGGCGCGGGCGCTCATCAGCGGGCTGATCGACTATGTCCTGATCTCGAACAGCGTCGGCAATGACGAACGCAATCTCGCGACCGTGCGCGGGCTGCTGATCCATCCGGACGGGCCGCCGCTCGAAGAGATGGCCGAGATGGGCGGGCTCGCGCAAGCGGGCGCTGCCGGTGTTCTTCAAGCCGGCAAGAACGCCGCGGGCGACGTGATCTCGACAGCGATTGCGCATACCAAATGGCTGGACAGCGCCGCCATGCAGCGCACATTGGGCGCGTCGGACTTCAGCCTGCGCGAACTGAACGAAGGCAACACGACGGTCTATCTCGTGCTGCCGCCGCAGTATCTGGATGAACATGGGCGGTTCCTGCGCCTGTTCGTCAATCTGGCGCTTCAGGTCGCGGCGGAGGGGCGCAAGGGCAAGTACGCGACCTTGTTCCTGCTCGACGAATTCTATGCGCTGGGCCGCCTGCAACAGCTCGCCAAGTCGGCAGGCCTGATGGCGGGATACGGCGTGAAGCTGTGGCCGATCATCCAGAATATCGGGCAGGTGCAGGAGCTTTACCCCGAGAACTGGGAGACGTTCCTCGGCAATGCCGGGCAATGGATGGTCTTCGCGGTGAACGACCAGACCACGGCCGGATACCTGTCCGAGCGGCTCGGCAAGCGCATCATCTGGCGGAAGATGCGCGGGCCGCAGGGCTTCGAATGGGAGATCGCCGGAACGGCGAACCTGCGCGACGCGCGCGAACTCGGCAGAACGATCAGCCGCGCCAGCGGCAACCTGACCGTCTTCACCGAGTCCGGCGAGGCGTTCCTGCTCCGCCGCACGCCCTACGACAAGCTGTTTAAACGCAGCCGGTACTCGCCCGACCCGTTTGAGCAGCCCCGGCTTTCATTGGGCGCGTTGGTGAGCGGTCTTCTCAACAGGCGCGCGCCTGCCAGGGCCGCGCACGCGATCAACACTGAGCCCGCGCGTCCGCAAGGGGGCCAGGCGTTGCCCGCCTCTCCGGCGGTGGCGCGCGCCAGGAAAGAACGCGCAACGGACGAATCGAGCACAGCCGTCTCGGGAGACGATCCATGAAACTCGGCCTGCCGTTTGCCTTTCTTGCCGCCGTCGCGATCGGCGACGTATGGGGCGCTCCGCACATGCTGATCTCGTGGCGATGCATGGCGGCTTTCGGCAAGTGCGTGCGCTACGAACGCTGCCTCTATCTCGGCGTCCAGGGATACCGGGACCTCGTTCCGGGCATCGACGAGGATTGCCGCGCGATCAAATTCTTTCCCGTCTTCGCGCGAAGCGCGCCGGTCCTGCGATAGCAGGTCGAGGCCTTCAACATGAAGGGCGTCTGCCGGCCTAGGGGCTCGAAAAGACGAGGCCGCCCCGGATTGCTCTGGGGCGGCCCTGTCGGTTACTTCGCCTGCGGGCGGGTCCAGATCATGTCGAACTCGCCGGCCACGTTGCCCTCGTGGAGGGAGGTGTAGATCGGAGCCGGCAGGCTCGGATCGTCCAGCTTGACCGAGATATAGGAGCGGCCCTGCTGCGACACCTTCTTCCAGGCGGCGCCGATCTCGACATTGCCGGCGAAGATCCTGAAGTCAGGGCCGCCGTTGTCGGTTGCTTCGAGCGGGACCAACTTCGCCTTGGTGTTGAGCCGCAGCGTCTTGATGGTGCCGGTGAGGTTCCCGTCGAGCGCCTTCACAAAAGTTCCGATGTTAGCCATTGTCATTCTCCTTTTGGTTTTCGTTGAGGCCGCGACCATCGCAGCCTCGATGGCGATCGACTGCCGGGGGCGATCTGGCCCGCAGCCGAAGGCCCGGAACGCAGAGGAGGATGAGGAAGGGGCGATCCTTTTTTGGTGCGCGAGGAGACGCGACAGCGGCGGGGAAAAAAGGTCGAGACCCTCATTGCGGGAAGAAAGATCGAGGGCTTCAGCCCGGCCTCTGGCAGGATCAGCCATAGTTTGAGGCATGCGTGCGTTGTGGCCTGGAACGGAAAAAACCGAATGGGGAGAAGGCAAGGCGACCTGTCATCGGGACCGGAAGGCGGTCGGGACCCTCGCTGCCATCAGGATTGGCGCTGCTGTCCTCCTTCAAGGCTCAAAGCGGACCCGCGAAGCGACCGGCCGGGGCGGCATCGCGCAGGAGCAATGCCACTATGGCGATGTCGGGATCGGCGCAGCCTGAAAAAGAGGCCGTGCCGCGCGGGACCGCCCCGTTGTCGCGCGAGGTCAAACTGGACCATCCGAGTTCTTCCGGTTCTGAGCCGCCCTCTCCGTCACGGGGATGACTAGCTCGATTGGTGGTCAGTTCAGCGATCTGGCCCGCCTCGCCCGGCGAATAACAATTCGGACAGGGCCGCCCCGGAGCAATCCGGGGCGGCTTAAGTCAATGCACGTCGATGCGGTCGGCGGCGCACTCATACGGAAAGATTGACCACTCGCCGCTCCTGCTCAGCGTAACCTCGTCGCCGTGAGCGTCGACCACGGTCAGATAGAGAGAGGCCGCTTTGATGCGATAATCGCTATGTTCGTCGAGGCGGCGGGCGAGCTCGAACAACCCCTGCCGCATATCGGTCATGGAGAGCGGTGCATCGTCCCTGCCGCGAATGCGCACCCTCAGCTTTCTGGCTGTGAATCTCTTACCCTTCATCCTTTTATTGTCTCACCGATGAAGGCCGCCTTGCAAATTGCAAGGCGGTCCATCGTGCGGACCCGAACGGACTGTACCGGACCAAATCGGACAGCGGCTCGGTCACGGATACGGCGAAGGGCTGTTGCTTCCCGGCTTTCGACCGAGAAACGGGGTCAGGAGCGCATTAGAACGACCGTGACGCGCGGGACGAGTTGAGGTGAGGGTTTTATCGCCCCCGCTCATATTCGTCGTGGCCGGCGACGGGAAAGCCGCGATCATAGGCTTCCTTTTCCTCCGCGATGCGCCGCTGCTTCGCCGCCTCGTCCCTTTGCGACGCGCCGCCGGGGGAGCTGCTCCTTCCATGCCGGATGCAGGCGTCCGTCTTGTTCGGATCGGAAACGCAAACGCAATAGACCGCGTTTGAAAGAAGAAGCCCGCGCCCCTCCTCGAACAGCCATGTGGTCGGGCGCGCATCGGGCTCGTCCGCCAACCGGCCGACCGTGACATGCTGCGTGCGCCCGTCGGGGTCCGGGCGTTCGATCAGGATTTCGTCCGGCGCCAGCGCGAAGTGCCGATGCGCCAGATGCACGGCAAAGCGATCGAGCTTGCCGTGCCTGGCGAGCACGTCGCGAATTTCAGCGAGGCAATCGAGATCGCCGTCATCGACGGGCGGCACGTCGGACAGGTCCGCGAGCCCTGTCCACTGCATCGGCAGGATCGAAAGATTCATGTCCGCGCTCCCTGGTCACGCGCGCGGATGACAGCACGGTATTCCGTGCTTGTCACGCAAGCGGCGATGCCGTGACCAAGAGGTGTCCAGGGGTCAGACTGTAACTCTCCATCATCGCAACACAGCCGCGCGCGCCGGTCTCAACGGCAACCCCGCGGCGGCGAGACAACGAGATGGAGCAAGGACAATGAGCTGGATGACAATCGAAGGCGAAGAGCTTGTGCGCCTGAAAAGGCGCGTCAATGAAACGACGGGATTTAAGGCAAGCGGCCTTACTGCGCGACGAACGGGACTGCCCTTCTATGCAAACGGTCACCTGTTGCAGCTCAAGGCGGAGTCCAGCACCGGCTATGCGGTCGAGGGCGACAACGGCACGTTGTTTCCGCTCGATGGAAGCTCGGCGCAAATCTATGAGGCCAACGAAGCCGCGGGCCTGAGGCTGGATATCGGCAACGTTGTCCCGTACGCGATGTTCTTCTGCGGATTTCTGCGCGCCGGTGACGGCGACGCATTTCCGTTTGTCGTTCAACGCGGCGACTGGGCGCTCGATACGGGGTTAACCCCGCCCGATTTGACGCCTTGTGTGAGAGAGGCCGAGGACGGATCGGGAAGCTTCGAGGTCAAGGCCTATGTCGTTCACTGCAAGGAACTGTTCCGCACTCTGTTGAGGGTCGAGAGCGACGGCGTGGTGATGATGCTGGACGACGAGCCGCTGGGCCGGATCGTCGGTTTGCAATGAACGTGTCAATGACCGGGGTGGAACATCTCCGCCCCGGTCATTGCGACGTGCTCTCGCCGGATGCCGGGTCCAGCCGCGCAGGCGGCCTTCCGGCGCGGCTCCCTACGGCCCGCAGGCGGGCCGTCTATCCGTTCAGGGGGGATTTTCATACTGCGCGTTATCGCCGTTTCGCGTGAGAGTTAGCCTTTTTGAGCCGCGCGATCTCGTCCAAAAGCCGAGGAACGTCTTGTCGCGCATGAGCTATGAAATCTTGGTCGGCAGTAGTAGCACCCGTCAGATAGATATCGGCGCGCTCCGTCATTATGAAACTATCGCCGGAGGTTTGATCTCTGCCCTCGATCAACGATTTCCACGGACTAGGCGATGCCTCGCTGCAACGACGCCGAATAGCTGCCAACTCATCGTCAGTCAGTTCATGAATGTCATCGTTACTCATGTGGTTCTCATTAATTCGGACGTAGAAGATCAAATTGCAATCTAAAGCCAGCGTTTTCGATGGCAGATTGTGCTTTATTTATAAACGAACGAGCGCTTTGACTTGGAGGAAATTTGCCAACAAGATTTATCACAACGCTGCGCCCCTTAGCGTCTGGTAGTTTTTTCAATACTTCGCCACTTTCAATAAAGCGCAGATATGCGTTGAGTTTGTTCTCAAGAAGAACGAGATGCTTACCTTCGTCTTCATCCCAAGATAAGTGGTCACTGATCGTAAGCCAGAGATCACCCGTAGCCTTGTCGATGGTGGCAAAGTCAATTTTGTCTGTTTGATCGACGGACATGATCACTGCCCTCGTAAGATTTGCACCGATGTAGGGGGAATTTGTGACCCCCCCGGAAACCCGGGTTTGCCGGCTCCAACTATCGTACCGCCAGTTTGCTCAATCTCTGGGAAGGCTAGGGATTGATTTGGTGTTAAAGGTGCGGTCGATGAAGCCTTACATTCGACGCAGCCGATCTCGCCGGTCACCGGATCTTTGGTAAGAAAGTCTAATCTGGTACGGACTCCACTTTGCGTTTCGATGGTAATTTGTTGGCCTATATCCAAGCCGCTCTGTTCGAGATTTGCGCCGACCACCTGTTCAAATGCAGCGCCAGCAGCTCTATTTTCAGCGAGCTGCTCGGCGGCAGTCAATCCCGGTGGGCCGCTGACCGTACACTGCGCCCCCGGCGTGGCAGCTGGCGGTTCAATGGCGGGCGGCGGGGCGGCAATCGGCAATCCGCCTTCGCCCTCCGCAACGGCCGCTCCTGTTTCGGCAGCCTCGGTTGCCTCAATGACTGCGGCAACCTCGGCACCGACTTCCGCCGCCGCCTCGGCTACAAGGATGCCTTCCACAATGCAGGCGTCTTCGATGCAGAGGCCGCTCGGATCGCTGTTCCTGAACGGATTATTCCCGCCATACGGATAGATATTCGTCCCGCCGCCCGAACCGATGATGGCCCCGGCCAGCCCGAGCGGGTCGCCCTCCAGATACCGCCCGCCGATGCTGATCGGCTGATAGGTTCTCTCCCCGTTGCTGAAGTACCCGGCCGCGTCGCCGTGCATTCCGGGCCAACGCAGGCTCTGGGTGATGCTGTTCGGGCTCGGGCTGCCGCCGCCGTTCGGGTTCATCGACAAGGCCCAATTGAGAGTCTGCGAGGAATCCGTGGCCTTCATCGGCGTGCCGAGCATGTCCGTGTGGATCGCGCTCACCGCCGCCGTCGAGGGGCGGATGGTGGCGATGGGGAAGCCGTCGAGGTAGGCGTAATCGGTTTCGGTGCTGCGGCTTTCGGAGAGCAGCGGCCCGCCCTGATCGTAGCGGTAGACGACGGCCGGGTTGGTGCCGGTCTTGTCCGTCAGGCGATAGCCGTCCGCGCCATAGGTGAAGGCGGTCGTCGTCCCCGAAACCGTGATCGAGGCGAGCTTGTTCGCCTTGCTGTAGGTCATCGAGGTTGACGCGCCGACGCCCGTCATGTTGCCGGTCGAGGTGTAGGTGATGGCGTTCGCGCCGACCGCGCTCATTTTGTCCGAGCCGGACGGCACGGTGTAGCTGGTGCCGCCATAGGTCAGGCGGTTGGAGTTGGAATCATAGGTGATGGAACTGATCGTGCCGTAGCTGCCGACCGCGCTCTTGAGCCGGTCGAGAACGTCAAAGGTGAGTGTCTGGCTGTGGCCGGACGTTACGTTGTCGGTGATCGAGGTCGGGTTGCTGTCGGCGTCGTAGCCGTAGGAGAGATATTGAATATTCCCCGAGGTGCCGACATCCTTCACCGAGGTCATGCGGTAGTCCTGGTCGAAGGTGCGCGTGTCCGTCACGCCGTTGCCGTAGGTGAAGCCTGAAACAGGCCCGAACGGCATGTGCGTGATCGAGGTGGCGAGGTTGACCGGGCTGTGGCTCGGTTGCGTGTCCGTCACGCTCGTGACCTGTCCTGCGGCGTCGCGGAAGTATTTCACAACCCATCCGGCGGTGGGATAGGTGATGGAGGCGTAACGGCCTGCGCTCTCGTAGGTGTAGCCGGTCGTGTAGGCCGTGCTGCTGATGGTGCGGACGCTGCTGGTCAGCAGACCGCGCTCCTCCCAGGACAGGCTTAAGGAACCCGCCTGATCGGTCTGGCTGGTCAGATGGCCGATGCCCTTGCCGTGGCCCGTCTGGTCGTAGGTGTAGGCGACGTTGAGGCTGGAATCCGCGGGATATGTGCGGGTCAGCGGACGGTCGAGCGCGTCATACGTGGCGCTCGTGTACTGGATCGATGCGTCTTTCTTCGTCGTGGGATTGCTGTCCGGGTCGTACCAGAAAACGGTCGTGCCGGAATCGGGGCTCGTCTGCTGGATCATGTCACCCCAGCCGTCATAGACATGGGAGGTCGCGTTGCCCTTCGGGTCCGTGACGGTCAGCGGCCGGTCGTGCGCGTCGTAGGTGGTGGTGGTGAGGTCGGTCGCGGCGTCGGTGACAGTGTGCACGCGGTTGAGCGCGTCGAACGTCTGCGTGGTGACGTGGCTCAACGGGTCGGTGATGCTGGTGGTGTTGCTGTTGTCGTCATAGCCGAAGGTCGTCGTCTGGCTTGCGCCGCCTACGTCGGTCAGCATCCGGCCGAGCGCGTCGAAGGTGGCGCTATGCTGGCGCTTGGTCGTGCCGCCGCTGTTTTTCCAGAGCGTTTGGGTCAGGTTGCTCGCTGAATTGAAGGTGAAGTTTGCGGTTTCGCCGAGCGCGTTGGTGATGGTGATCGGGCGGTGCGCGTTGTCGTAGGCGAAGGACAGATAGGAGCCGTCCGGTCGGGTGAATTTCGTGTATTCGCCCGCGCTGTCATATTGCAGGCTGGTGGTCAGATTGCCCGCCGAAGTCAGCAGCACGCTCGATGTCAGCCAAAGGCGCGAACTGTAGGAAAGCTGCGTCTGCACGCCGTTCTGGTCGGTGAACTTCGTCCACCGTCCGCCCGGCGTGAAGGTGTTGGCGGTGATGGTGTGGCCGAGCGCGTCGGAGGTGAAATTCAGGACGCCGCCGCTATAGCCGTAGGCGGTTTTTGCATAAACATCCGTGCGCGGCAGGCGGATGGAGGTGTACTGGCCGCTGCTCGTGTAGGTGTAGGTCCAGGTGCGCGTCTGGCCATTGGTCGAATAAGGCGTGGTGGTGGTGGTCGTGTCCTGCTCAACCCGCGTCGTCACGTTGCCGTTGGCGTCGCGGTTCAGCGTCGTCGTCAGGCCGGGTTCGGTGATGATGTACGCCAGGCGCGCCCAGGTGCCGTCATAGGTGATGTTCGTCGTGTGGGTGTCGGACGAACCCGACGCGAAAACAATCTGCGTCGGCAAGCCGTGGCTGTTGTTCGTGTAGGATGTTTCGTTGTCGTTCCAGTCGAAGGCGTCCGCCAGGTAGCCGGACGAGTCGTAGTCGAAGAATTCACTGGCGGCGGCAACGGTGCCGTTGGCGGCGCGGTCGATCTCGACCACTTTCGGCACGCCTTGCAGCACGTCGAACTGGTACTTTTCCTGAATGCCAAGGGGGCCGGTGACATGGCGGTCGCCCGTGTCATCGAAATAAGAAACGGATGTGAAATTCACCCCGCCCGCAAGCTGGCTGGTCGCCATGCGGCCGCTGCTGTCATAGGTCCATGATGAATAGAGGTGGCCGTTCTCGTCGGTGATCCCGGCGAGTTGGCTGCTCGATGTGAAATAGGTGTAGCCCTGCTGCGTCGCCGGGCTGGTGTTGTAAGTCACCGTCGAAAGCAGATGCCCGCCGCTCGAAAACCCGACATAGCCGAAGGCGAATGTCGGGGCGTCGGGCGTGGTCAGGCCGGTCAGAAGCCCCGCCGACGAATAGGATAGGCCAAGCGTGCGGCCGTAGGTGTCGGTGACGGAAGTCAGCAGGCCCGCGCTCGAATAGTGGGGCGTCTGCGTGTAGCCGTTGCGCCGCGTGATGCTTTGCAGCGTCGCCTCGGCCCCCGACTGGCAATAAGTCTCGACAGTGTCGTCCGGGTCGGTCAGCGTCCAGGTGCTACTTCCACAGGCGCTGCCGGATTTGCTCAGGCTGTAGTCAACATCGCTGTCGGGCGTGTAGGTGCCGGAGCTGGACGAAAAGTTGATGTATTGGCCGGTTTCGCGCTCCACCGTCACGCCATAGATGGCGGACGGATTGATGATGTGAAGGTAGCGGTCGAAGGTATGCCGCCAGTTGCTTCCGAGCGTGACGGCGTAGGTGTCCGGCACGCTGAAGCTGTTGTAGTAGCGCGTGAAGGCAAGCGGGTTCTGCCCCACGGTCGCGTAATCCGGCACCGACAGGAACATGTTGCCGCTGCCGATATCGACCGGATCGGGAGAGACGCCGCAAGAGCCTTTTCCCGGCAACGGCGGGGCGTCCGAGGGCGCTTCTGCGGCGCAGGGCGCGCCAAGGGCGATGGGGCTGAACCAGGTGCCATATGGAGGTTGATTAGCTACGCCTTGCTTGGTAATGGTCCCGCTGGCGGTAATGGTGCCGCTATCGCCCACATCAGAGGCACCAATCACGATATTTGGACTGGCTGGATTGTTGCTGCTAACCCAATCCCAGGCCTCGACAGAGCCGTTATTCAAGTACAAGTCTGCCTCGGTCGCATTACTAAAGCCAAGGGTGCCAAATCCAGTTGCAGATTCCGTACTTGCAATAACCTGATTTAGATGAACATACCCTGTGTAATTAGAAGACACGCCCCAATATGTGATCGAACCGTTGACTGACCCGCCCGCGATACACGGCGGCGACGAATGAAGGCAATCGGTTAGATTGAATGCCGGGCCGCTATAATAGAACGTTTGAATTTGCGCCCGTGCCTGGCTAGGAAGGAAAATCGCAAGAAGCGCCAAAGCAACAAGCGCAAATAATTCAAGACGGCGAAGCGGCATTAAAACCTACCATTTGTCAAAATCAATGCGTGCAGAAATAACCTTATCTTTAAGGTGTATATTCTACACGATTAACATCAGGTTAATAGTGGGACTATGGGACCATCACACTATATGATGGTCATGCGCCATTCTGCTCTTGATGAATTATCGAGAGGCAGAGCGGATACTATCCAGAGTTATGGATAAACTGAAGCAAGAGAGGACCCGTCAGGGTCTTTCCCTGCAACGGCTGGGCCTGCTCTCCGGGGTTGATCGGACCATGATAGGGAAGATCGAGAAAGGGGAACGCTCACCGACCCTGATTGTGTGCCTGCGCGTCGCCGATGCCCTCGGGCTGAACCTTGGCGACGTGCTGAAAGACGTTCCCGCGAAAAAAGGCGGGCGGCGCAAGTAGCCGGTCATCGAATGGCGTTACGCCTGCGTAAACGGCGCTATGTCAACCGCTCAAAAAGGAAGGGTTCTAAGGTGCACAGCGAACCGCCTCTTGCCACGTGTGGTGGCGCAGTGCGATTTCACAGAATGGAACTTAATACGACTTTGTCAGCCATCGGGGGTCGGCGGTCGTGGAGCGCCGGTTAGGGGCATTTGTGAAAAAGACTACGCACACCACGTTCTCTGGCATGATGTCCTCGAAGGGCGTGGAATACCTCAACCATGCCTACTATCGCTCGTTCAGCTTGAACATCTTCCGGGGAAATACTGATAGCTTGTTACAGGCGCTCAACAAGCTTGATGATCCTATGGAATACGCGAAATCCTTGTCCAGCGGGGATTCAGAATCCCGCCATCAAGTCCTTCGCGAAGTGAGTCGTCTGTTTCACAACTTCCTAGCAGGGGCGATGACGCTTGTTGACCACACCCGGGTCTTTGTTGACGAGTTTTATCTGGGGACGGAGGTGCACAAGGAATTCAAGGCCCGCGTGAATCGAGAATTCGCCCAGAATCCCTTGACACGCTTCGTGCAAGACCTTCGGAACTACATGATCCATCGCGGCTTGCCGCCCCTCAATCGACATCTGACGATCACGCCCGTTGAGGGTGGAGAACCTAAGGCGGCTAAAGCCGTCACGGGGTTCTACCTTCCGACGCAGGCGCTCAGAGAATGGCGGGGGTGGAAGTCCGAGGCGAAGAAGTATCTGGATGCTGCCGACGATCAGATCGATTTGCCGCAATTGGTCGAGAACTACCGATCGGAAATAGAGAGGTTCCATACTGGGCTGGACGACCTATTGCGAGAGCATCACAAGGTCGATTTGGAGTATCTTGAGGCCATGCAGGCCGATCTTCAAGCACAGCGAGGAGAAGACCCCGCGACCTGACGACACGTGCACCTTGCAAATATCGAGCAGACCGTCCGAAAACTCGATGTGAGGTTCGGGATGGTCGCGCGGAGAGCGAATTTTCGCACGGTCTGCCACATTTATGCACAAAAATTAGAACGCTGATTTCGTTTGCTCTTTTCCGTGCAAAAATCAGGCGCGAAAACGCCGGACGCGAAGCGCGCCACGATGACCAAAGAGTGACCTGTTCTCCGGGACCGCTCGCGCTAAAGTGCGCGACTGAAGGCGCGACCGCTCATATCGATCGGAGGTCCAGCGCCGCAGCGGCGGGAGCGCACGACATGGTCGCCTATGAAAATCACGCCCGTTGGGCGGAAGCTCAATACGCTGCGGAGCTCCGGAGAAGGGAGCAGCAGAAGGCCGATGACTTTGCCGCGTGGCGGCAAAGGCAGAGCAATGAGCGCTTCTGGGCGGAGCACGGGGCAAGCCTCAAGCGGAGAATCGAGGTGCCGCCCCGCCCGCGAAAGGAGCCGCCTGTCCTGGTCCCGGGCCACGCGGCGTTTTATCCGGCTGAAAAGAGCGCAAAGCGGCCCGCGCTCCGCCCCTCGTCCCATGTGCGCGATCGTGTGGAGCGGACGATCGGGTTCGCCCTCACCTTCGTCATCTGGGCCTTCGCGGCCCTGGTGGCGGTGCCGTGGCTTTACGCGTCGGCGTTCAATCGCGCGCTGGTCGCCTTCGCCGTCAGTTTCGGCCTCGCGGTCAATCTCGCGGCCCTCATCGTCTGCGGCGTCGAACTCCTGCTGCTGTGCCGGGTGGGGCGGGGTCTCGCCAACTGGGCGGCGCTCTGGATCACAGCCGTGCTGGTTCTGCCGTTCGTCGTGCTGGACGCCATTTTCGGGCCGCTCCTGCGCCTCGTTGTTAGGAAGAAATCGTCCTAAAGGCGGCGTCCCCGTCGCCGGGCGGGCTGCGGGGCAGGCCTTCGGCCTGGGGCGCAATTTGATGATGATGGGCGTGTTCACGGTTTTGCTCCTGATGCGAGGTTGAAAACGACACCGCCCGGCGCATCGGGTGATGCGCCGGGCGGCGAAACCGTCTGGTTGTCGATCGCCCGCTCACGCGGGCTTGTCGAACCGCCAGACCGGAATGCCGAGCTTCCTGGCCTTGTCGGCGAGGTTTCCGGTGATGCCGGAGCCGGGGAAGATGATGACGCCCTTCGGCATTGTGGCGAGGAGCTGATCGTTGCGGCGGAACGGAGCGGCCTTGGCGTGCTTCGTCCAGTCGGGCCTGAAGGCGATCTGCGTGACCTTGCGGCTTTCGGCCCAGCAGGCGGCGATGCGTTCGGCGCCTTTCGGGGTTGCGCCGTGCAGCAGCACCATGTCGGGGTAGCGGGCGAGCGTCTTGTCGAGCGCGTCCCAGATCCGGCGGTGGTCGTTGCATTCGGCGCCGCCGGAGAAGGCGATCCGGGTGCCTGGCGGCAGCATGATCTCGGTTTCGGCCCGGCGTTTGGCCGAGAGGAAGTCGCGGCTGTCGATCAGTGAGGCGGTCATGGTCTTGTGATTGACCTTGGAGCCTGCGAGCGGCTTCCAGACGGCGCCTGTGTGCTGCTCGAAGAGTTCGGCGGCCATGTCCGTGAGGACGTCGAAGGTGTTGCGCTTCTCGATCAGGCTGATGCCTTCGGCAGTCAGGCGTTCGAGCTCGACGGATCTGACTTCGGAGCCGTCTTGTTCGTCCTGGCTGCGGCGCTGCAGATCCTCGTTGTCGTCGAGCCGGCGCTGCGCGCGGTGCCCGGCGCGGTGGAAGAGGTTGACGACGGACCAGAGCAGTTCCTCGACGTCGGGCTCGAGGCGTGTGTCCGCGAAGGTTGAAACCACGGCGTCGAAGATGTCGATGAGGGCCGCTTGTGCGGTCTGGCCGTCGGGGAGAGGCCGCGGATCGGGCTCGTCGTGCGGGCGGTAGCCGTAGAGCTGCATTTCGGCGATGACGGCGGCGGTGACGGAGTGCCGGGGTGGTGTTGTGGTGCGAGACATGGTGATGTCCTTTCGTTTGTTGGCGTTTTTGACCGCGACCCTCGCGGCCTTTTCGGCGTTTCTTCCTGCCAGGCCGTGACGGCCCAGCACCGCGCGCGCTTGCGCGCGGCCGGAACGCAGAGGAGGATGGCGGGAGGCGGATTTCTTGTTGCGCGAGGAGCGCCGGCCCTTCGCCGGCGCGGGGAAGAAATCCGAAGCCCGCCATTGCGGGACGGCGCGGGCTGGCAGAAAACGCCGCACTGAAAAGGCCGCCTGTCGCGGGCATCGCCGACAGTCGCAAGGGCTGTCGACCAAGCGCACCAGGGGCAGCACCCGCTTCCCCGTTACGGGTCCATCGCTAATCGGGCGTCGGCGGCGACGAGCTGCGGCAGCAGCGTGAGACGAAGCCCCTCGCGGCCATTGCGTCTCAGGTCATCGTTGAAATCGCCGAGGACGGGACGGAGCGGCTCGACCTCGATTCCGTCGGCGCGGGCGCGGTCCGCCAGTCGTCCCAGACCGTGGCGCGCGGCGGCGTCGGCTTCGGTGGCGATATAGAGGCGGCGCAGCGTCGCGGGCAGGATGAGGGCGCCGAGATGGCCCGCGGAAAGGGCGGCGATCGCCGGCATGCGGGGCAGCGCCTGTCGCAGGGACAGCATGGTTTCGATGCCTTCGCCGGCGGCGATCACTTCGGGCGGCGCGGCCCGGTCGAAGCCGATCCTGACGCCATGGCCGAGCAGCATGCCCATGGCCCGGCGCGGGTCGGCAATGAGCGCCTTGATGGGGCGATCGGGATCGAGCCAGGTGCGGTGCAGGCCCTGAACGCTGAAGGCGTTGTCGGTGACGGCGGCGATCATGGCTGGAAAGATGCTGCGCGCGCCGTCGTCGCGGCGGTGGAAGCAGGACGGGTGGAAACGCAAGGTTCCTTGCGCGCCGGCGAGGTCGGTGATGCCGCGTTCGGCGAGGTAGGCGGCGGCGTGGCTGCCGGCGATGGGCCGCGTCATGGCCCATAGCCGCCGCGCCGCAAGGCGTCTGGCGTCATCGGTCCGCGCGGGCTGCGCGTTGCTTCGGGGGACGGCAGGCGGTTCCGGCAGGCTGAGGAATCGACGGGCCTCGGCGGCGGCCTCGTGGATATCGGCGAGGCGTTGATTCTGCCGGATGAGATCGAGCAGATCGCCATGGCCGCCCGTTGCGGCGTCGGCCCATTTGCCGGCAGCGCCCTTTCCGGTGTCGGGTCCGAAGAGGCGGACATAGAGCGAGCGGCCGGGCGCATTGTCGACGTCGCCGACAAGCCAATACCGGCCTTGCCTGCGGCCGTTCGAGAGATAATGGCGACAAACCGCCTCGGCATGTCGCGCCAGTTCGCGCGCGAGGTCAGCAATCGAACGTGAGGGAGGCATGGCTGTCCCCTCCTCACGCGGCGGCGCGGTCGATGACCGCGACGAGCGGATGGCGTTCGATCAGCCGGTCGAGGATCGCCGGCGCGGCGGCTCCGACGGGCACGAAGAAGCGCAGCTTCCAGGAGATGATCTCGTGGGTGAGGCCGTAGGCTTTGAGCCGCTCGCGCATGCCCGAGGTGAAGCCGAGCAGTTCGATGCGGTAATCGTCCATGACGCGGATGCGGCGAAGCTCGAGCCCGTCGGCAAGCTGCAGGCTGGCCTTGCCCTCGATGAGGAGCGGCAGGGCCCGCGCGCCGTCGAGCTGCGGCACCTCGTCGAGGCCGAGATTGCGGTAGAGGGTCGACAGGACCGCGGGCGGAATCAGGCGGCCGATGACGCGCTCGCCCTCATCCGTCTCCAGACGGTAGACGCGGCAATTGTGATCGGGCAGGCGCCGCCAGATCGGCAGGAGAAGGCCGGTGGCGACGTGCAGCGTCGACTCCGAGAATTCAGGGAGAGCGGCGATTTCGGCCTCCCAGGCGGCGGTCAGGGTGGCGACATCGGTGTCTTCCCACGCCGTCTGCTCGAGCATATGCGCGGGCAAAGCGTGCTGATCCATCGGACGTAAGAGGCGCACGCGGCTTTCGATCGCGCCGTCGTCGAGCATGAGGCTCGGCGCGGGGACCAGAACGGCGCACCGTTCCGAACGCGTGTTGCGCATGGGCTTGGCGCCGCGGATGGCGAGCGCCTCGGCAAGCGCTCGGGGCCGGTTGCGATCCTTGCGCAGGATGGTGAATATCTGCGTCTCCGCGCCGGTCTTGTGGGTGTAGATCGTGCGGCGGGAAGCGACGGTCAGCAATTCCGCCGTGATCGTCTCGAGGCCCTTGTCGTAGATTCCAGCCGCGATCGCGCCTTCGATGCGCGCCTCGAGCAGCTGCTCGAAGACCTCGAAGATCGCGTTCTGCAGGGCGATCGGCAGCGCCAGGATGCGGTTGAGGAAGGTCGTGATGGGCGGTAGCTCGTCGCGCAAGCCCCCTTCGTCGGTGAGCGCGAGGCCCGTCGCGTCCTGGAATTCGCCTAGGCTGCAAGCCTCGACCTTGCCGGAGAACAGCAGCGTGTAGAACTGGCGCAGCGCATCGCGGGCGTAGTGCGATTCCAGATTGTCGTCGGCGCGGAACAGGCCTTGCCCGCCGGTCTGGCGCTGGCCCTTGGTGATGGCGCCGAGCGTGTCGAGGCGGCGCGCGATCGTCGACAGGAAGCGCTTCTCGCCCTTGACGTCGGTGGCGACGGGACGAAACAGCGGCGGCTGCGCCTGGTTGGTGCGGTTCGAGCGGCCGAGACCCTGGATGGCGGTGTCGGCGCGCCAGCCGGCTTCGAGCATGTAATGGATGCGCAGCCGCTGATTCCGGACGCCGAGATCCGCGTGGTAGGAGCGGCCGGTGCCGCCGGCGTCGGAAAACACCAGGATGCGCTTGTCGTCGTTCTGGAAGGCCTGCGCGTCGGAGAGGTTGGCCGATCCGGCGCGGTTCTCCACGGCCAGGCGGTCGATGCCGTCGCGGCCGAGCTTGCGCAGGATGCGGCGCGAGCGCCCGGTGACTTCCGCAACCTTGTCGGCGCCGAAGCGGTGCAGGATCTGGTCGAGGGCGGCCGGGACGGGCGGCAGCGAGGCGAGATGCTCCATGAGCGCGTCGCGGCGGTCGACGGCGTCGCGGCACAGGACGGGATTGCCGTCGAGGAAGACGGGGCGCGAGGCGAGGTTGCCGTCGGCGTCGGAATATTCCTCGAACAGCTGCACCGGGAAGGAGTGCATGAGGTAATCGAGCACGTACTCGCGCGGCGTGACGTCGACCTGGACGTCGTTCCAGTCCTCGGTCGGGATGTCGGCCAAGCGGCGCTCCATCAGCGCCTCGCCGGTCGAGACGATCTGGATGATTGCGGCATGGCCGTCTTCGAGATCCCGGTCGATGGACCGGATCAGCGTCGGCGTCTTCATCGACGTGATGAGGTGCGAGAAGAAGCGCTGCTTCGAGGATTCGAAGGCGGAACGCGCGGCGGCCTTGGCCTGCGCGTTCAGCGTTCCCGAAGCGCCGGTGATGCCGGCCGCCTTCATCGCTGCGTCGAGATGATTATGGATGATGCGGAAAGCGCCGGCATAGGCGTCATAGATGGCGATCTGCTCGTCGGTGAGCTGATGCTCGACGAGCTCGTACTGGACGCCTTCGTAGGACAGCGAGCGGGCGGCATAGAGTCCGAGCGCCTTCAGGTCGCGGGCCAGGACTTCCATGGCGGCGACCCCGCCGGCCTGGATCGCCTCGATGAATTCGGCGCGGGTGGCGAAGGGGAAATCCTCGCCGCCCCATAGGCCGAGGCGCTGCGCGTAAGCCAGGTTCTCGACCTCGGTCGCACCGGTGGCGGAGACGTAGACGATGCGGGCCTGGGGCAAGGCGTGCTGCAGCCGGAGGCCGGCGCGGCCCTGCTGCGAGGGGGCGACCGCGCCGCGGTTCGACTTGCCGCCGGCGGCGTTGGCCATGGCGTGCGCCTCATCGAAGATAATGACGCCGTCGAAGTCGGCCCCGAGCCAGTCGACGATCTGTTGCACGCGGCTAGCCCGGCCCTCGCGTTCCTGCGTGCGGATCGTGGCGTAGGTGGTGAACAGGATGCCTTCATCAAGGCGGATCGCGTTGCCCTGACGGAAGCGGGCGAGCGGCGTGATCTGCAGGCGTTCCTGTCCGAGCGCCGACCAGTCGCGCTGCGCGTCGTCGATCAGTTTGTCGGATTTGGAGATCCAGACGGCGCGACGGCGGCCCTGCATCCAGTTGTCGAGGATGATGCCGGCGGCCTGCCGCCCCTTGCCGGCGCCGGTGCCGTCGCCGAGGAACCAGCCGCGGCGGAAGCGCACGGCGCCCTCGGCGTCATCGGCGGCGGCGGTGATCGTGTCGAAAGTGGCATCGACTTTCCATGCGCCGGTCAGGTGCCCGCCATGGGCTTCGCCGGCATAGATGACGCTTTCGAGCTGGGCCTCGGACAGGATGCCGTCGCTGACGAGGTGCTTCGGCAGATACGGGCGGTAGGAAGGTTGCGGCGGCGCGACCGAAGCCATGGCGGCCGACTGCACGAGAGCAGTCGGGTGCGGCTTCGCGCCGGAAATGCGGATGGACTGCAGGCTGTAGCCTTCATAGATCGCGTCGGTCAGGCCGCGGCCGGAGGGCGGTGTCCACGCGCAGATGTCGTAGGCAAGCGGTTCCGCGGTTTGAGCGGGCGCTGCCGCGACAGGCCGCGACGGCCGGGGTGCAACCGGGCGCGGTTGGGGCCGCAGGACCGTCGACAAGGCCTTAAGCGGGCTGGCGACGGCTTTCGCGCGCGGCGGCAGGCTGGCCTGCAGCACCGTCAGCAAGGCGGCGAGATCCGTCGCCTTTGCGGCCGAGGCCGGAAGATGATCGGGGCGATCGGTCGGAATCCGGTCGATCACGGTGAGGCGCGTGTCGATCGTCGTACCGTGCCTGGCGTAGAGCCGGCCGTCGATCGGCGCGGTGAAGAGAATGCGCGCCTTGTCCTGCAGGGCGCGGAAATCGTCGCAGAAGGCGGGATTGTCGGGTGACTGGCCGGCCCCGGTGATGGCGACCAGGCGCCCGCCGGGCGCGAGGCGGCCGAGCGCGGAGGCGATATGGCGCAGGGCTGCGTCGGCGACGCGGCCCTCGACATGGGCGCCGGCCGAGAAAGGCGGATTCATCAGGATGACAGTCGGGCGCAAGGACGCCGCGAGGTGGTCGTGGATATGGGCGGCGTCGTGCTGGCTGACCGAAGCGTCGGGGAAGATCCTGCGCAGGAGGGCGGCACGATGATCGGAAAGCTCGTTGGGGATCAGACGCGCGCCGGCAAGCTCGGCGTGGATGGCGAGCAGCCCGGTCCCCGCGGACGGTTCCAGAACCGTGTCGGCTGTCGTCAGCGCCGCGGCGCAAGCGGCGACATGCGCGATCGGCAACGGCGTCGACAGCTGCTGCAGGGCCTGGCTCTCGGCCGAGCGCTTGGTATGAGTCGGGAACAGCGCGGCAATCCGCTGCAGCATGCTCAGCCGCGCGCGCGGGCTGGCCTGGCGCAGGGCCGGGGCGAAGGCGCGCAGGAAGAGGAGCTGCGCGATTTCGCAGGCATCATAGGCGTCCTTCCACAGCCAATGCCCTTCGGCGTCGCTGCCGCCGAAGGCGGCGACCATGGCCTCGCGCAGCATGGCGGCCGTGATCGTGGTGCCGGCCTCGAGGGCAGGCAGGAGGGCACGAGCGGCGGTGATAAGCGCGCCGGCCCGCAGGGCGGTGCGCGCAGGGGCGGACGCGGCCGCGTGAGCGGCCGCAGACGGGTCTATCAAGGTCATGGGATGGTTTCCGAAGGAGGGCCGGGTGAGGAATCGAACCGCCGGCGCTCTCCTCTTGACCCGGCCGGTTCACCCGTCCCGGGACATCCCTCTTCCTCTAAGGCGACCGAAGGCCGCCCCGGAAATTCCGGGGCGGCCCGCGGTTACTTCGCCTGCGGGCGGGTCCAGATCATGCTGAACCGGCCGGCCTCGTCGTCCTCGTGGAGGGAGGCGTAGATCGGAGCCGGTAGGCTCGGATCGTCCAGCTTGACCGAGATGTAGGGGCGGTCTTGCTGCGACACGCGCTTCCAGGCGGCGCCGATCTCGACATTGCCGGCGAAGATCCTGAAGTCAGGGGCGCCGTTGCTGGTCGCGTCGAGCGGGGAAAACTTCGCCTTGGTGTTGAGGCGCAGCGTCTTGATGGTGCCGTTGAGGGTGCCGTCTTCCGCCTTCGTGAAAGTACCGATGTTCGCCATTGTCATTCTCCTTTGGTTTTCGTTTGAGGCCACGACCATCGCAGCCTCGATGGCGATCGACTGCAGGAGGCGATCTGGCCCGCAGCCGCAGGCCCGGAACGCAGAGGAGGATGAGGAAGGGGCGATCCCTTTTTGGTGCGCGAGGAGACGCGACAGCGGCGGGGAAAAAAGGTCGAGACCCTCATTGCGGGAAAAAGATCGAGGTCTTTATGACCGGCCTCCGGCAGGATCAGCCAGAGTTTGAGGCATGCGTGCGTTGTGGCCTGGAACGGGAAAAACCGAATGGGGAGAAGGCAAGGCGACCTGTCATCGGGACCGGAAGGCGGTCGGGACCCTCGCTGCCATCAGGATTGCGCTGCTGTCCTCCTTCAAGGTTCAAGGCGAACCAGCGAAGCGACCGGCCGGGGCGGCATCGCACCAGGCGATGACGGCGCGGCGATGAGATCGGTGCTGATAAAAGCCCTGTCGCGGGGCGCGGCTCGATTCAGTTGAGGTCAGGCGGCGTCCGGGTGGCGGTATCGGGCCATCTGCCTTTCCGGGGGACGGTGCGCGGCGCTGACAACGGCATCTGGCCGTCCGGGCGGGACGTTGGATCGACGGGCCGCCCCGGAATTTCCGGGGCGGCCTATGGTCAGTGGTCGCGAAACGAGCGGGTTGTCGGATGGAGAACGGCGAGCGGCGATGCCGCCAGGCGGTGAGTAGCCAAAGCCTTGGCGTGGGTAATGGTTTTCCATAGCAATCCGAATATTCGCTAGACAACCTTGATTGACAACCCACGCAGTGCATGTTTATCAAATCGACTTACACCGCACCCGGAAATCCGCCCAAGCGCATGACTGAGCAATCCATTATTTCCGATGACATGACACTCAAACGTGTCTTTCAGGATTTCTATCGTGTCCCTGATTATCAGCGCGATTACGTGTGGGGCGAGCCAGATGCCAAGGACGAGCGCGGCGACGAAGTAGAGCAGTTTCTCAAAGACATTTACAGCGAGTTTGAAGGAGCGACAAAGGAATTTGCGCCAGAATACTTCATCGGAACTATAGTGGTTTGCCCGGGGGAGGATACCGTATTCGATCTAATAGACGGCCAGCAGCGCACAACAACCGCTTTTCTCATCCTCTGCGTGATTCGCGACCTATTTGTGAAGGCTGGCGAGAAGCTACCAGAGGACCTCCCTACCCAAATCGCGGCGAGTTCGACGGACTGGCAAGGCGAAACTGTCCATCGATTGCGGCTTGACCTGCAATATGAGGATGCTGGAGGTGTTCTTGAGGACTATGCCGCTGGGAAAGGGCAGGAGGTTCGTCGCACGGGCACACGCTCGATCACCAACCTTGGGGGTGCCTACGAGACGATAATGGAGTTCCTGACTGCCCAGTTCAAAGATGACCATGTGGGGCTTCGGCGCTTCTACGGGTATCTCACGAACAAGGTGAAATTGATCAGAATCCAAACGCCAAGCATCGATAAGGCGCTCAAGATTTTTGAGACGATTAACGATCGCGGCGTCGGGCTAGACGCCATGGATCTTCTGAAAAACCTTCTTTTTATGAACGCGTCACCCAGCTCTTTTTCAAAGCTGAAAGATACATGGAAGGCAATCACGGACGAGATTTACAAGGCGCGGGAAAAGCCCCTGCGTTTCCTGCGCTATTATCTCATGGCCTCGTTTGAGGTCGAAGCCAAGCTACGCGAAGACGACATATACGGCTGGTTTCGCAAGAACGAGAAGCAGACCGGGCACGCGAGCGATCCGGTCCGTTTTGCCGAGCGGCTGCTTACCGCAGCGAAAGCATATCGCTGTTTCGTTGAGAGCAAGAACGCAGGTGGGCAGCACGAACCCGGAATTGCCAATACCCGCGCGCTCGGTGGGAAGGCGGTCCGCCAACATTTTATTTTGCTTCTTGCTGCTCAGCAGCTGCCTGCCGCTGTGTTCTCCGCGCTGGCCGTTGAGATTGAGAAGCTTATGTTCGTTTGGCTCATCACCAATACACCATCGAAGGATTATGAGCGGGTCATCATGGACGGTGCCAAGCAGTTGCGTGGAATGAAAACAGCGGCAGAATTTGAGGCGTTCTCAATGAGCTTCTTTGGAGCACAAAAGCTGTCGCTCGCCGGGGCCTTTAGCGACGCCTTTCTCCGATTGCGCAGTTATGAAATGCGGGGCTTCCGTCTAAAGTACCTCTTGGCGAAGTTGACTCAGCAGATTGATCTCGAAGCCTACGGTGCAACTGGTCCACGGTCTGATCTTTCGCATTATATGGACGGCGGAAACGATATCGAACACATATTGCCAGATACGCCGAGTACAGAAGCGCTTCAAGAATTCGGAGAAAGCGTGGTCGACGGTGAGTTGATCCAGCGGCTAGGGAACTTGATGCTGGTCGAGAAATCGGTCAACCGGTCCCTTGGCAACAAGCCCTACTCCCAGAAGGTGGGTGTCTACCCAAGTTCGCAGTTCCTGCTTGTCCGATGCCAAGCGGCACATCAGACCGTTGGGGTCAACGATCAGATCACGAAGACCATGAAGAAGCTTCCAACGTACCCCAAGTGGAATCGGGCGGCTGTTGGGGAACGGCAACAGAACCTCGCGTCCTTGGCTTATGAGGTCTGGGGCGTTCCGAAACCGGTTCAGACTCACTTGGAAACAATGCCGTCTCAGCCAGCTTTAGACGACGGTTTAAAAGACGGGTTGCGCTAGGCCCATCCTCTCCGACGCGGTCGATTGAATTCTGCTTCTGTACTCTTTTGCGCGATCGTTCAGCCGAACCGCCGGCCTTCAGCGGTGAAGGTGTAGCCATTGGCCGACATGCCCTCGTCGACGGTTTCGTCGGAGGTCTGAAACTCGTACTCGCGCTCGAGCGCGCGATAGAGCCAGTGGGCGAGATCGCGCAGCGCGGTGACCAGGTCGTCGTCGGTGCGATCGACGATGGGGTGGCCCGTAGGGCTGTCGCGGTCGACGTCGAACGTCATCGCAGAGGCGTGCAAGTACCGGCCGGTCTGTCGAAACGAGGCCGTTAGCTGGTAGAAATTCGGCCTCTGCAGCGCCTGTAGCGCGTCGGCGATCCGGTGGAGCTCCGTGTCCTGCGGCGCATAGTCGCGGATGCGACGCGACGCGCGCGGCGCATAGGCATAACGGCCTTCGGAGCACGCGCCGTCGCCCTGCGACCAGAACCCGGAAAACCAGATGCAGGGCTTCTGGCGGGTGCCGCCGCCCATCAGGCGGACGGTTCTGGTGGCGAGCGTGACGCCAAGGATCGGGCAGATTTGCTCGAAGTCGTCGTAGACGCTGTCCCACCAGTCATGATCGAGCGTTTCGCGGAACCAGGCGCGGGCCTTGTCCTTGGCCGCGTCGGACAGTTCGGTGAAGTCGTAGACGGGGGTTTCGACGATACGCATGGCTCAGCCCTCCCCTGCGGTGTGCGGATCGGCGAGGGTGCTGGTCAGCCATTCATTACTGCTGATTGTGCCAAGCGTTTCGCCGGAGGCGAGGTCGATGACAAGGGCGCCGCCGCCGAAGGCGCCGAGGCGGGGCCTCGAACAGGTGTGCGACCATTCGAACCCCCACAGGCCGGTGATGCCGAGCACGGGGCCGAGTTTGCTGACGAAGGCCAGGACGTGGTCGGTGTCGCCGGAGGCGTTGCCGTCGTAGATCCACAGGAGGCCGGGTTGCTTGGCCGTGGGGGTTGCAACGAGGTCGAATTCGGGGCGTTTGTTCTTCGTCCAGTTCGTCGCTGAACTGGCGGTAAAGTTCGAGGGCGCGGGCGGCGTTGTCGGCCGTCACGGCGTCGAGGGTGCAGGAAAAGTGGGTGAAGTAATCAGTCATGGTTTTGGCTCCTTCGGTATGGGGTTGAAAAAAGCGAAAGCCCGGCGCGGGGGCCGGGCTTTCGTGAGGCGGAGAATGAACCTTATTCGGCGGCGAGGACGTCGAGGTCGTCTGCCGCGGCATCGTCTGCGGGGCGGTCTGCATTGAGGAAAGCCGGCAGGCTGACGACGTTGTCGTCGCCCCGCTCGGCCTCTTCGTCCCCGTCGCCGTCGATGCCCTGCTCGCCCTCGCCGTTGCCGTCTTCGGCTTCGACGGAGATGGCGTCGATCTCGGGCAGGCGCAGCGGTTCGGGCAGCCAGCCGCTGTCGGCGAGAAGGCGTTCGGCCTCGCGCGCCATGTCGCCCTTCTTGAGGTGATCGATCAGCTGCGCTTCCTTCTCGCCGCAGCCTTCGCGCACGGCTTCGAGAATGCGGGCCTTGGGCACACGGCCGAGATAATTGTCGACCGTCGGCGTCCAGCCGGCCGCGACCATGTCAAGGCCGACGTCGCGGGCGACGACGTTGCCATGGGCGATCGCGCCCGGGCGGCGATCCCAGGGCTCGTGCAGGACGTTGACCGTGGCGGCGGCCAGATGGGCGAAGAGCTGCATCTGGCTCTCAAGGTCCATGGCAGCGAGGTGATCCCACAGCGCGCCCGCCGCCTTCGGCAGTTCTGCCTCCCAACGGGCGTTGCGGGCCTCAAACTCCAGCACGGCGGCGCTGTCCTTGAGGCCGGGCGCCTGGCTGGCCATGCCGGAAACATTGGCGCTGATCTCCATGCAGTTGCCGGCGCTCGCGTGATAGAACACGCTCAGGCACATGCCATGCAGGACGGAGCGGAAAGCGATGTCCGGGCGGACGGCAACGGCGTTCCTGAGCGCGACGGTGCGATGGGCGGAAAGCTCGGCAAGGAGTCTTTCCGACAAGGGCTTCACCGCATCGCCGTCGTCATCGTCCTCGGCTGCGACCGGGTTGAGCCCGCTGCCGAGAACGATGGCTGCGACACCGGAGGCGCGAGGCATGGTTGACGGGCCCGTCGCAGACGGGGCTTCCTCGTCCTGATCGGCCCTGTCCTGATCAGCGGCGGCCTCGTCTTCGGGGCGGACATAGCCGCGGTCGATGTCGAGGGCGCCGTCGCGATTCAGGCTGATGAAAACGCCCGCGCGCGCCATATCGGCCGGGTCGAACCGGGTCGGGCGATTGTCGAGCGCCTCGATCTCGGCTTCGATTTCGCCAAGGCGGCGATCGACCTCGTCGGGCAGCTCGTCGGCCTCGGCGTATTCCGCCTCCAGCGAATCGAACTCAGCCTGCAGGCCAGCGCGTCGCGCGGTTTCCTCCTCGCTCATCTCGACGGTTTCCCCGTCGAGCTGCCGCAGGCCGTTGGTATGGCCGTAGGGGAAATCGACGGCGACCGCGATCCATTTCCAGCCTTGGGCGGACATGGAATCGGCTTCCTGCTTCAGCTTGTCCTGAACCAGGCGGTCGAGCAGGCCGGGGTCCTGCAGCCAGCCGCCGCGATCGTTCTCGAAAAGATCGCGGGTGACCTCGCCGCCGGCGGCCTCGTAGGCCTCGACGCCGACGAACGCGACGCGGCGATCATTGGCGGCGTGGACGGCAGTTTCGGTCAGCATGCGGCGGATTTGATAGGGCTGCGGATTATAGCCGTTCTTCAACGCCTCCCAGACCTGTTCCTGGCGCACATGGTCGGTGGTGAGCGTGAAGGCCATGACGTGCTCGAGCGTCATCTCCTCGGCAACGTAGAGATGGAGAAGCCTGGGCGAGACGGCGGCGAGGCGCAGGCGCTGCCGAACGATCTGCGGCGTGACGAAGAAACGCGCCGCGATGTCCTCTTCTGTGAGGCCCTTGTCGATCAGCCTCTGGAAGGCGAGGAACTGGTCGACGGGGTGCAGGGCCTCGCGCTGCGTGTTCTCGGCGAGGGAATCTTCCTCCGCGATGCCGGTGTCTCGCACGATGCAGGGAACCGGCACGGCCTTATCGAGGCGCTTGGCCTTCACAAGGCGTTCGAGGGCGCGATAGCGCCGGCCGCCGGCCGGGACCTCGTAGAAGCCGGTTTCTTCGCCGTCCGCGCCGATGACCGGGCGGACATAGAGGTTCTGCAGCAGGCCGCGGCGGGCGATGTCCTCGGACAATTCCTCGATCGACACGCCGGTCTTTACCGTGCGGACGTTAGCCTGGCTCAGCACCAGCTGGTTGAAGGGGATCTCGCGGATAACGGCGAGGGTCTTGATCTTGGTCGGTTTAGCCATGGTTCGGATGCTCCATGACGGGCGACCGGGAGCCACTCTCCCGATCTTTAAAACCCGTCATAGGAGCCGGAACGGCCCTCTTCCTCTCGGATGGCCGAACCGCAAGGCAGGGGCCGCAGCCCCCAAAACCTGAAACAGCGACGGCCCGCGGGCCGTCCGACAGACGCGCTGCAAGCGCGTCCCGCGTCGGGGATCGTCACCGCATGGCGGAAACCGGAACGGGTTCCGGGAGCGGCGCGCAGCGCCGCGAGTAGAGCCCGGCCGAAGGCGACGCCCGAATTGGTAGACGGTCCACGTGCGACAAGGCAGGGCTGCGATTCAAAAAGTGGGCCGACGACGAATCCGGCCCGGCCACGCCCGCACTGTTGCCGGCGTTCGCGCTCCGCCGCGCCCCTGCCGCCCGGCTTGACCCGCTTTAGCTCGAAGCGCAGGCTCGCAAGGCATCTAATTCTGCGGGAAGCGCGCGATGCGTCCCTGGCCTTCGATTGTCGCGTTTGCTTTTTCAATCGGGGCGGCCATGGCCGAAGACCTTCCGGCTCCCGTTCAGAAGGCGATCGCCGAAAACAAGCGCGTCTGCAAGACGGTCGCGATCGAGAAAGGCTTCGTCACGCGCAAGGATATCAACGGGGACGGCCGGCCGGACTTCGTGCTGAACTATGACTCGTTCATCTGTGACGGGAACCCGCGGGCGTTTTGCGGCTCGCTCGGATGTGTGACCCAGGTTTTCGCGTCGCTCCCTGACGGAACCTACGCAAAGGTCTTTGACGATAACGTCCGGAGGATCGATTTTCGTGAGGTCCAGGGACGGCCGGCGATCGTTGTCGGCCTGGCCGGCGACGCCGATCCTTGTCGAAAAGACCCGACCGATATTTGCGAAATCGTCAAATCGTGGAACGGCTCGGCCTTCGTGGACATGCCTGCCCACGGAACGAGTAAAACGGCCGGAATCAAGAATGCAAAATCGCTCGGCCCGATCAGAAAGGTCGTCGCGGAAGTCCTCGCCATGTACGGCAAGGGCCAAACGGGACCCTTCGCGTCCGATGCGGTCATGCGCAGGCACTTCACGGCTCAGTTCACATCGCTATGGGACCGCGCAATGGCGCGATCTGACGGTACGATCGACGCGGACCCGTTTACGGACCAGGGAGGGAACTCGGTGAATTTGCAGGGCGTCGACATTATTGCGGAGACGCCGAACGCCGCCACTGTTGAATTGCGTCTCCTCGCGACCAATCCGGACAACAGCACCTATATGGGAACCAAAAAAATATGGATGCGCCGCGAGGGCTCGGTCTGGAAGATCGACGATATTGCCGACTCGGAGAATGAAACCTGGCGGGGTTACATCGAAAAAGCCCTCGCCAAATAGCGCGGACGGACTGCCCGGCTTTCACCCTGCCGGACGCGGCCCGCGCGCCTGCCGGCGTTCGCGCTCGACGCGCGCCGTTCGCGCAGCTCGGTGGCCGCACGGGCCGAGACGAAGACTCGGGGAGGCGAAAGCCGAGTATGGCCTGACGGGCGGAAGCCCGGCACACCCGCGTTCAAGCTGCTCTCAAAATGATGGCGGGAAGAGTCCGGCGCTCACGATGATCAAGATATGTCCAGCACACGCGCTGTAGTCCGCTCCGCGCGTGTCCGCCCCCGCAGGCGGAAGCGTGGCGACAAGGCGGAGCAGCGACATGGCCAACAACGATCAGGGGCGAGACGCCGCGCACGACGGACGCGCAAGAGAACTCGTCCTTCGGGAGGAGCGCCGCAAGGCTGAACAGACGAAGACCGACGCGCGGCGAAAGGCCGAGTCAACGAAGGCGGAGCAACAGCGCGTCGCCGAAAGCCGCCGCCGTGAAGAACGCAAGCGCGCGGAACACCGGCAGGACTCCCTCCGCAAAGAAGCCGAGCGTCGCCTACAGAACGGCAAGGAAGCCGCCGAAAGGGAGCGTGCGCGACGACAATTCAGCCGCCAGGCGGACGACAGGAACAAGGCCGATCCCGCCGCAGAGCAGGACAAGAGACACGCGCTCGCCGCGGATATAAGGCGGCGCGCCGAGGCCGCGGTCGCCGAGCGCCAGCAGCGTCAGAAAGCGCAACAGCAGGAGGAGCATCGCCGGCAGACGGACCACGTCCGTGCTCTGCACCACGCCGAGATGCACAGCTTCAGGGAAAACGAGGACGCGGCGATCGCCGGACACGCCCACGAGATCGAGAGCATCGATGAGCGGGAGCAGCACGCGCTGGAAGCGCTGGGCGCACGCCGCGAAAGCCTGATCGGCCGGGCCGTCACGCTCGTCAAAGGCGAGGCGCACTATGCGCGGAAGGCCGACGCCATCGTCGAGCGCTGCGAAGCCGAGCGCATCGTCAAACACAGTGATCTCGAAGCGCTGAAAGAGCGGCAATTCGCGGCCGCGCAGCAGGCGAGGTTGCGCCAGGCCCAGGAACGCAAGGCGATAGCCGAACTGCACCGTATGGAGCGACAGCAATTGACGCAGGCGCACGACCGCAGCCGGGGATCGGAAATCGGAGTCGCTCAGCGCACCTTCGAACGCGCGGCGCAGCGCAAGGAGCAGACACACGAACTGGCTGAGGGCCGGAGCCGCGGGCCATCCCGATGAATGAGCGGCGGGAATGCGGGAGACCCGCATGGGCCGAGGCTCAGCGAGCAACCCGGCACGCCAATCTGAGAGTCAGGAATTCGAGACGTTCGCGAGCTCCAAGCCACCGGGATCGCTTTGAGCCCCTTGCGAGGGTTGGCCTTGACTCCGCAAACGCCGGGCGTCGGTACCTTCCTGCTGAACTGCCGGAAGTTTGGCAATCGGGTGCGAGAAATAGTGCTCGTTCAGAATCTTTCGAATTCCACTCGCCTTAATTTCTGCGGCATAGTCACGAACGGCCGTTCCATCCTTCCAATCGACTTCATACCTGCGAATATCGCGCTGGGCATCCCGAAGGAGCACCAACGCTTCATGCTCAAACGTGCCTGTAGTCCAAAATTCAAACCTGAGCGCAGTACCATCGAACCGCGGTTGCTGCCGATGCGCTCTGTCGATGACGGGCAGTTTCTCGGTCAGCCACTTCTCTATCTCTTCCCTTCGTACGACAGAACCAGGCTGGTACCCTTTGCACTCGTAGACGGTTACCTTCCGTTCCTTGACGAGGCGTACATCGATCTCGCGGCTCTGGTTGGACTCCGAGTCGGAAACGATTTCACCAATGTCGATTGAGCCGCCTTCGATTGACCGAACCATATGTCCGACGATTAGTTCGAACAGGGCTCCGCGCAGGTTGCCCGCCGCCCCTTCGATAGAGCCCAACCGGGCAAAAAGCGCCTCCAGTCTATTCGGATCGCTGGCGGCAACCGCGGCCGCATGCGCGAGCGTTTCCAGCAAATCACGAAGCGCTTGCCCGGCGTCACTGCCAAACAAGGTATCCGGGCGGGTAACGACAATTCCTTCTTCCCTGCATGCGTGCAACGCCTCGGGAGCAAAGCCGTCGGCGATCAGCATCGGCAGGAATGGCCGTAGCCCGCGAAGATGAGAGAGTGTCTGGATTTTGCGAATGAAGGGGCTGACTTCGTCGTCATTCAGAACGCGGCCCAGCACAACATCGGCGACTAGAAATCCAGGATCGACCTTTCCGTTGCCCGTCCTGCGGATCGGGCGAAGATACGATGGTCCGCATATATCAAAGTGGAAAGTCGCGAAGCGTGGCATCGTCTCTCCGCGGACCTGGAGGACGTTCGGGCTCGTCATGTTCATGCGGCCAAGCCATGACTGCATTGCGCCGATGAGAACGCCCTCGGTCATCAAGCGGGCGCGCATCCTTGCCCGCTCCGCGGGCCTCCGGCCCGAGGCCCCATCAGTGGCGATGCACTCGCCGACACCCTCAATATTGGTCTGCGTTAGAAGCTTGACGGAGATCAATCGCTCAAGAAGCTTGGCGCTGGCGATCTGCCCCTTTTGAAGGACCGGCGCGCCGGAGACGACATCGAAATGCGACCGGGGAACGATACCGCCGCGCGCCTTTACGCCCGCGAGTGCCGCCGCGTACGCAGGATTGGCCTCGTTAATATCGCGCTCCAGCGCATCCCAATACGCGGCCGATCCGAACTGACCGTCGAGATAGAGAAAGCGCGCGCGTTTTGGAAAGGGGATTCCGTAGAGCACGCGCACATTGTTCGGCAACCGTGAAAGTCTCTGCCGCGCGGCCTCGGCGCTTACGCCACCCGCGCGCATGGCGGCGGCCAACCGGCTGGTGAGGGCCGGACCATGGATGCTGAGAAGGGAAACTATGTCCGTCTGGGCAGATGTCACACAGCGCAATTTATAACATCTACTTCAAAGAGGCAAGGCCAGTTTTCGACCAACGAGAGATGACTTAAATTATGCAATAAATTCTGCGTATTACGATTGACCAGGCGTTTATGCGCTGGGCCTGCAGGTCACGCTTCGCTGGGATGCATCTGTCACAAGGGCGTTCCACACGGGCATCCATGTAGAAACGGCAGGGACAAGCCCCTGCCGCGCGGACGGGGCGGCCCCGCCATTGAATGCCTGTGATCGTTCGTTTTTCCGAGGACCGACGGGCGAGGTCAGGCACCGTTTTTTATAGCTTTCGACGTCAGTTATTGATTTTCATGGACTGGTACGATTTTTCATGGCACGATCGCATCAGAACTTAGAATTCAAGATTGGTATCATTTTTTCATGGACGACGAGAAAAAGCACGAATTTTCAGGGCCGGTAACGGCTTTTCATGAGCGCCGGCTCCCGGAAACGGCCGCGCCGGCGGGCTATGCCGCTTTGATCGACGCCCTGCGCCTGCGGGTCCCTGTGCCCCGCACCCTGTCCGCCATAGGCCCGCACCATAAGCAATATGAACGGGATGGCTGGCGCATTTACACGCCTCGGCACGCCCCCAACCCCGATCTTGAGGGCCATCTAACCTTCGCCCTCAAGAATGAAGGCGTCGATCTCGGCGTCCTGAAAGCCCTCTTCCGCGCCACCGGCCCCGCGCCCATCAAAGCAATGGTCCGCGCCACCCCTACAGGGAGCTACGCAAGACGCGCCTGGTTTCTTTACGAGTGGCTTCTCGGGACAAAGCTCGATCTGCCCGATGCCGACAAGGGAAGCTACGCGCTCGTCGTCGACCCGGACCAGCAATGGGCCGGTCCGGCGACAACATCCTCGCGCCACCGCATCAAGAACAACCTGCCGGGAACGCCCGCCTTCTGTCCCATGATCACATGGACGGACACGCTGCGCGCGCTCACGGCGCGCGACCTGCAGGCGCGCGCGCGCGCAGCCGTCGCCAATGTGCCGGCCGACCTGCTCGCGCGCACGGCGGCCTTCCTCCTGCTCAAGGACTCGAAATCAAGCTTCGCCATTGAGAACGAGAATCCGCCTCACGACCGCATCCAGCGCTGGGGCCGCGCCATCGGCGAAGCCGGACGCCGTCCGATCGATCTCGACGAATTGCTACGGCTGCAGCGCATCGTCATTGGCGACGCGCGGTTCGTGCATCTCGGCCTGCGCGACGAAGGCGGCTTTGTCGGCCAGCACGATCGTGACACGCGCATGCCGTTGCCGGATCATATCAGCGCCCGCCCCGAGGACCTTCGATCCCTGATCGACGGCCTGGTGGCGTTCGACCGCACGGCAGCGCCGCATGCCGATCCCGTCTTGGCCGCGGCGGCGCTCGCCTTCGGCTTCGTCTACATTCACCCCTTCGCGGACGGAAACGGCCGCCTGCACCGCTACCTGATCCACCATGTTCTCGCCGAGCGCGGGTTCAATCCGGCGGGCCTGGTGTTCCCGGTTTCGGCGGCCATCCTCGACCGCATCGATGACTATCGCCGCACGCTTGAGAGCTATTCAGCGCGCCTGCTGCCGATGATCGAATGGGAGCCGACGCCGGACGGCAACGTCCGCGTTCTCAACGAGACAGGAGATTTCTACCGCTTCTTCGATGCGACACCGCACGCCGAGTTCCTGTACGAATGCGTCGAGCGGACCATCGATGTCGATCTGCCTGCGGAAACGCGCTTCCTCAGGGCCTACGACGCCTTCCGGCGCGAAGTGGCGCGTATCGTCGACATGCCGGACCGTACGGCCGACCTTCTGTTCCGCTTCCTGCATCAGAACAGCGGCACGCTTTCTCAACGTGCCCGCGACCAGGAATTCGCTGAACTGACATCAGGCGAAGTGTCGCAAATCGAAGCCGCTTACGCTGACTCTTTCGCGGGGATGAGCGACCAACTGACATGAACAATGACATCTCAAAACCCGAGCACCGCCTCCTCGCGCAGTCCGTCACGAACCGAGTTGTCGTTCCGCGGGAGCAGCTAAGCGCTGCCGGCGCGCCCAGCGCAGTTACTGTCGTTGCTATCATGGAAGATGAGACGCGCGATGAAACGAAGCGCCTTCGGGATCAATCATTGCGAGCGTTCGACGTCGAGGTGCTGCTAACGAAGAACCTGACGTTGCCGGACACTTTCAACGCGGACTTTACGAGGGAAGACGGCGCGTCGCTGATAAAGCTGCCAGGCAATATAAAGGTCGATACCGCGAGGGGCACGTTTTACGTCGATCTAAACAGCCAGAACGAGATGGCGCTGATCCGGATGAAAGTTGAAGCCCGCGTGCCGACCGAGGCAAGAGACAAGGTATATGACGCGATCGCGGTCTTCCTGGATCATCTGTCTTATGCGGCGAAGACACCGCTCCTAACCGGGCAAATGAAAATCTACGACGATAAGAACCAAATCACTACGATCGACATGGTCGGACCCGAGCGGGAAATGACCCTTAGCGCAGGCGCGCAACACCCATTCGTTGAGCTCTCGCCGATTTACGCTCTTTATCGCGAATTTAAGAATGCAAGCAGCGCCTACTATCGGCTGCTTTGCCTCTTCAAAGTCATGGAAGGAATCCTCGGCGTTCTGCGGAAGAAGGGACGGGAAGAGGCGAAGGCTCTCGGTGTCCCGTTCTCGATGCCGAAGGAGACGGTTCCCGATCATCCTGATATTTCCAATAACTTGCGCTATCTTGTCGGGAAGCCGATTAGAGACTTTTATGACAACGTTTTGCAGAAGCAGTACCGCGATGCCGTTTCCCATTTCCTGGTGCAAGAAAGCGTGATCCTTCAGGTAAGTTCGGCGGAAGAACGCTACAGGTTCGCGGAGATGACGTTTGTGTGCGATCTCTGTGCCCGCGTCCTTATTTTCAATCACGAGGCGATGCTTCAGCGCCTGGACGAAGCCCGCAGGGCGCAAGCCACATAGCAGCGTTCGAAACGAGTGCGTGACAAGCCGGAGTCGCACCGCACGGCAGTGTGACAACGGGCATGCCGAAAATCACCCCGAACATCCCATCGCCTCTGCCTGTTCGTTGAACGGAATGACCAGCGCGCGTCCAGGACGATCGCGACGCGCCTTCATACATCTCCTCGCAAATCCCGACGAGGAGCCGATCCGTGACCATGAAAACGGTCCCCCTGGCGATGGCGCTTGCGGCAAACGCGCTGTGCCTGCTCTGGCCGTCCGGCACTGCGCCCAATATTGCGCCGCGCTCGGCACGCTGCGTGATGGCAATCCGGCACAGCGTCTGCGCTGCGTCCGCTCCGTGCGCGTGCGTCATCCTCGACGGCAGCCCGGCCCTCCTCATCTTGGAGACGGATTCAACCCCGAACGCTTTCGATCCGCGCCCCTTCTGCCGTAAGGGTGAGAAGCCGTACGGCCCTGCCGGTCCGGCCGACCCCGCTGATCCTTACGAGACCTGCAAGCCCCGGAAGACGCACGGATCACAGCGAAGGTAATTCAGCAACGCAATGACCAGCGCGCGGCCAGGAATCCCAGGCCGCGCCTCCGCACATAGAATTCATGAGCAAGGTGCGGAGACGGGCGAAAACGTTGTGCGACGACGGCCAGACATGGCGCGTCGTCGACGATCTCGCGCACGATTGCCCCGTCACCCCGGCCGAACTCGACGCCATCGAAGCGTTCCTGATGCCGCTGGTGCATGCGCTTTTCGCCGACGCGCCGGACACTCGGCCGGGGAAAACAAATCCGGACACCGCGCCGATACCGACGCCAACTCACAAGCGCCGCAATGAACTGCTGCCTGAGCAAATCTGAAACATAAGACGACCCCATGTCTGCCGTCCCCAACCCCGAACCTACTCAAGCGCCCGCTCGCGCCGCGCTGTACTTCCGCGTCTCGACAGGACGGCAAGCCGAAGCGGACTTGTCGATCCCCGATCAGCGGCGGCAGGCGCTCGCCTATTGCGCCGCCCGCGGCTGGGATGTCACCATAGAATTCGTCGAGCCGGGCATGAGCGGCACGGACGACCGCCGCCCCGAATTGCAGCGCCTCCTCGACATGGCGATCGCCGGCGGCGCGCCGTTCGACGTCGTTCTCGTCCATTCCTTCAGCCGCTTTGCCAGGGATCATTTTGCGCTGGAGATGCATGTGCGCCGCCTGCGCAAAGCGGGCGTCCGTTTGGTGAGCATCACGCAGGATCTCGGCGAAGACCCGATGAGCGTGATGGTGCGGCAGGTCTTCGCGCTCTTCGACGAATACCAGTCGAAAGAGAACGCCAAGCACACGCTGCGCGCCATGCAGGAAAACGCGCGGCAAGGCTTCTGGAACGGCTCGAAAGCCCCATACGGCTACGCCGTCGTCGCGGCGGAGCAGCGCGGCGCGAAAACCAAGAAGCGCCTCGCCGTCGACCCGGTCGAGGCCGAAGTCGTACGGCTGATATTCAGGCTGTTTCGCGAGGGCGACGGCGCGTCCGGCCCGATGGGTGTCAAAACCCTAACGAGCTGGCTCAACGAGCATGGCTACCGCACACGCACCGGCGCGCGCTGGGGCATCGGCCCGATGCACGAGATACTGACGCGCTCTACCTACAAGGGCGCGCACCGCTTCAACCGCAAAGTCTGGAAGACCAAGCAGGCAAAGCCCGAAGCGGACCATGTGCCCGTCGCCGTCGAACCGATCATCGACGCCGCGACCTTCGATGCCGTGCAGGCGCAGCTCAAATCCAGAAACCCGAAAATCCTGCCGCCGCGCGTCGTCACCGGCCCCATTCTTCTTACCGGCATAGCCACCTGCGCCGGGTGCGGCGGCGCCATGACGCTGCGCACCGGCAAGACAGGACGCTATCGCTACTACACCTGCTCGACCTGCGCCCGGCAGGGCAAAAGCGCGTGCAAGGGCCGCTCGATTCCGATGGACAAGCTCGACCGTCTGGTGACCGATCGGCTCGCCGATCGCCTGCTCACGCCTGAGCGCGTGGGCAATCTCCTCGCCTGCCTGATGGAGCGGCAGGCGGGCAAAGACGAGGATAACGCCACGCGCCTGACGGCGCTGCGCGCCAAAATCAGCGACGCCGAAAGCCGCCTCGGCAGGCTTTACGCTGCGATAGAAAGCGGCGTCGCCGACTTGAACGACCAGACGCTCAAAGACCGCGTCGGCGCCGTTAAAACCGAGCGCGACCTCGCGCAGATCGCCTATGACCGCGCCGTCGCCGAAACCAATCCGCGCGCCCGCATCACCGACGAGAAGATCGCGAAATTCGTCGAGACGATGCGCTCAAACGTCCTGACCGGCGACACGCCGTTCCGCCGCGCTTACATCCGTTCGGTCATCGACCAGGTCGAAGTCGACGACGACGAAATCCGCATCTGGGGCCGCAAGAGCGTCCTTGAACGGCTCGTTGCCGCCAACGGCGGCGGTCCGGCCGGAGTGCCCAGTTTTGTTCGGAAGTGGCGCGCCCGACAGGATTCGAACCTGTGGCCTCTGCCTTCGGAGGCAAGTGAACGAGAGCGGCGGGCACCGCTGGTTCTTTTCAATCAAAGCGCTCGCGCTCCAAGAAAAGACTGGCTTTCGGTTCGAAAGAGAGCATGTGTGTGGACGTCCGTGAGCGCTGAGGCGCCGCGAACGAACCCTTCGCCCCGACGATCGCTCCGATCCGGGGCTCGCGTCAGTGGGGGGCCGGGATTGGCCGGCACTCGACACGCGAAGGGTCAAACATGTCTATCAAATTCAACGACACGCAACTTGTGCTGCTCAGCGCTGCGTCGCGGCGCGATGATCATTGCGTGGTTCCGCCAGCGGGTGCAAAGCGCGGCCAGGCCCAGAGGGCCGTAGCCAAGCTTCTCGAAGCCGGGCTCTTGAAGGAGATAAGGGCAAAGACGGGAGCGCCGATCTGGCGGCGCGACGAGGAGACCGGGCAGACCTATGCGCTCAAGCTGACCGCCGCCGGCGCGAAAGCGATCGCGGTTGACGAGGCGACGGCCTCTGAAAGCATGGGGGAACAGCGCGCGAACCATCCAATCTCCGTCAATCCGAAGCCCGAGCCCGTTTCCGACCCAGCAGGCATAGACAGGCCAAGCAGCAACGTCGCCTCGACACCAACGTCTCCGCGCGGCGGAACCAAGATCGCGCAGGTCATCGTACTCCTGCAGCGTGGCGATGGCGCGACGCTCGCCGAACTTGTCGCCGCCACAGGCTTGGCTGCCGCACACGACCCGGGCCGCGCTCACCGGTCTGCGCAAGCGCGGCTACGCCGTCGGGATTGATCGGGCCGACAAGGCGCGAGGATCAGTCTATCGGATCGACCCGACGGAGATGGGCGACGATAGCGTCGCGCCGTACGTTGAGGCGGCGCCGACCTGCGAAGCGCCGCCGGATCGGCCCGAGCGGGCCGCGAGCCTGCGAACTCGTCGGGCGGCGTGATGGCGGAGCGCCGAAAAGCGAGCGGCCCTGGCGGGGCATTGGTCCCGCCAGGGCCGTCGGCGTCAGAGCGCGAAACGATCGATGCCTTGGTCGCGAACCTTTCCGGCCTCAACGTGGATCAGCTCCGCCTCCAGTGGCGTAACCATCTGGGCGGGATCGCTCCCGCCCATCTCCCGGGATGGCTGCTCATGCGCGTACTCGCCTATCGGATCCAAGCCGCGGCATTCGGAGATCTCGATCGGGCGTTCTTGCGGCGTCTGCGCGAACACAGGGACGAAGCCTTCGAGTTGGGGGACGCTCGTCCCTTTGCAACCCGCGGACCGACGACACGCGAGGGCGTCGGGCTCAAATCCGGAGCTCTGCTGGTCCGCGAATGGAACGGCCGTCTCGAGCAGGTCATGATCCTCGACGACGGGTGCGCCTGGAACGGCTGCGTTTACCGCAGCCTTTCGCAGGTCGCCAAGGCGATCACCGGCACGAATTGGAACGGACACCGCTTCTTCGGGTTGAAGGCGGTCAGGACCGGCGCCTCCAACAGAAAAAGAAACGTCACCCCAAGACCGGACTCATTGCTCGATATTGGCGTGTCGCCAACCCTCGCCGGGTTCGCCCCCGCAATGCCCGGTCGTTCGCCGCCTCTCGCAACCAAGGAGTCCAATTCGGCATCTCCGAACAAATCGGCTTGGCGACGCAGCTGCGAGGGCGGGCCAACGGTCCGTCAGATCGGCTCGCGCAAGGACCCGCGTTCCGACCCCAGGGAGTTCCCGCGAGAAGCTCAAGCCGTCCAGGAGGTCGGACGATGAAACGGGTCTTCGGCCTCTCCATCTCGTAGTCCGGGAAACGGAATTTTGCGGGCTGAGACTGGCGGGCGAATTCAGGCGCAGAACGCGTGAGAACGGCGGGAATTCGGTTCGCAGACCGCGACACTCCTCGCTAACCGACCGAAATTGCGAGGGTTTCTGCCGACCCGGAAACCGCGGCGGTTTGGCAGTGCAGTGCAGGCACCCGCGCGCTTGACGGCGGCGCCGCTTCCGGTTCTGCGAGGCTTAATACTTCCGAAGGCGCCGCTGGATTTGGAAGCTAGACCGGCGCCGCTGCACTTGCTCTGCGCAGCGCCAGCAACTCGAAGGTCTCGCCGGTCTCGACAAGAACCGCTGGGTGGAGGATCCGGATCAGCGTGTGGAGAAGTAACTCCAGGCGCTTGGAACATAGTCGGGGACGGACGCTGCGACGGTATAGATGCGCCAGGCGTAGTCAGTGGGAACCCGTGGCAGCGACACGAGCACTGCCGACTGTTTTGAAAAGCTGGTGAAGACGCGATGGGCGCCGGCCGTATCTAGTGCAAAAACCTGCACGAAAAAGGCGACTGGCACGGCTTGCGCCGGCGCAGCCCAAGATAGCTCGACCTGGACGCTCTCGCCTGTCCCCGATACCGAAGTGACGGATGGTCCGGTTGGGACTGCCGGGGATAACGTCGGCTTTGCGGCATGAGGCGAGACGTTAGTTTGCCGCCTCTCCTCGCGCAGCGACGCAAGCTTGCGAGCCGCGGCGGACAGCCCGTGAGCGGCGGCGGCAGCGTACCAGCTTGCCGCCATATCGAGATTGCGCGGCACGCCTTCCCCAGCCTGATAGAGCTGCGCCAAGTCATATTCAGCCCGCGCATAGCCATGCGCAGCCGCGCGCGCATACCACAAGGCGGCCTCAGTCGGGTTGCGCATCGTGCCAGTGCCGCTATCGCACATAACTGCGATGTTAAACTCGGCGAGAACGTGTCCCGCTTCTGCGGCCCGACGGTACCAACCGTAGGCTGCTGCCGCGTCTTGCTCAACTCCCTCCCCAAGGTCGTAGAGCAGCCCGAGCCCGAAGGCGGCGCGGGCGTCACCCTGCTCGGCGCGTGGCCGCCATATCCGCAAGGCGTCAATGAAGCGACCGGCAGCGTAGGCGGACTGACCAGGATCGCTGCTGTCGGTCTCCTCCTTTGCGTACTGCGAAACCCCAAGAGCGCATGCGGGGCCGAAAGTGAGCAGACTGATCAGAGTGATCAGCGCAGCGGGCCGGCCTAGCGACGGCTCGGCCCGACGCACCCTCGGATCAACGCCAAGTGATCTCCACACGCCTGTTGCGCTCCTCGGACGTACCTGCTGGGGTTGGGACCACCAGATCAGTCTGGCCCTTGGCCATCACCTGAAACCGCTCGACGGGGATTCCGCGTGACACGAGGCCCTGAAGCACATTGTTGGCGCGCAGTTCGGACAGCCGCAGATTGGCGGCTGCGGAGCCGGTCGTATCGGCGCTGCCCGTCACAATCATCACGATTGGGTTGCCTGCTCGATAGAGACGGGAAGCTTGGTCGAGCAGGGGCACGTCCTGCGGCCGGATCGTCGCACTCCCAGGGTCAAAGTGAAGCACGAGCGAGCTCGGGGCACTTGGGGCCGGATTGGTTGCCGAAGCGTCCTCTGCTTCAGCCGCAGACACACCCGTCAAAAGCGCCACGCAGATCAGGATTTGACTTGGGCAACGCACGGTTACCTCCTCGTGGTAGAGCTTACGAGACAGTATCAACATGTCTGTTTCAACATGTGTTCAGAGCCGCCTGTTCCAATTGGCCGTTCGCCAATGTACAACTGGCGGGTTGCGCTAGTGTATTTAGTGTTTGCGCGAAATCAAGGGAGCAGGTCGCGTCTGGCCCGTTACAGCATCCCCAAATCCAAATGCACCCCTCCTAAGGAAGGGCGGCGCGCTTCACGGGATCGCAATCTCGATAGTCCCAGGCTCGGGAATGCTTCCGCGCTTCCGGAGCACCACCGGATCCACGGCGCCGAGCAGAGGCGCAAGCAAATGGCTTACTTCGGCGGCTGCATTGCGGTCCGACTGGAAATAGTAGCCGATGCTCGGCCCTGGTCGTTGGGCATCGAAGGGGATGAGATCAGCAACCTCCAACCCGGCGGCTACCAACGCTTGTTGTATATCCGCCGAGCGGGCGCGGCCAACCTCGTCGCGGGCCACATTCAGGACCACACGGACCGGTGCAAGTGTCGGGAGACCCGGGCCGGCCAGTGCAGCGCGACCTTCAGGCGCGGTCAGCGCCGCCTTAGCTAGTATCGCCGGCAGCGCTGCATCAACGGGTTGATCCGAGGGCGCACTCGGAGGGGCTAGCGTACCGGCATTTGAGGACGAGACCGCTCGATCTCCATTGCCAGCTTCACCGTGTGGCTCTGCCGAAAGTGCAGCGGGAGGCGCGGCTTCGGCGGATATCGCCGGCAGCGCTGCATCAACGGATTGATCAGGGGTAGCGCCCGGAGGGGCCCGCGCACCGGCATTCGGAAGCACGGCCGCCCGATCTCCATCGCCTGCCGCATCCTGTTGCTCTGCCGAAAATGCTGAGCCCGAGGAGCCCGGTATGGACCGAAACGATCTCAGGTTTGACGCCGTGAGAAGTTCCGGCCTCCCAATAGCCGAATCGGCAAGACGATAGGCCTCCTCCAGACGACGCGCCTCTTCGACGTGGCCGGCAGCCGCGGCCGCGCTCGCCCTCTCGGCAAGGCGCTTCGGCAAGGCGATGATTAATTTGAGCCCCCCGGGAGACGCGCTGGCTTCGAGCTTCGCGAAGCGCTCGAACAGGGTGGGCATCAATTCAACCGGATCACTCACAGTAGCGTCCACCACCTCGTCTATCAACCGATCGACTCTTCCGCCCACTACGTCGCTTAATTCCGCTGAGCCGCAGAGGTCTGTGGCCCCGTCGGGCCGGTCACAATTACTGGCGCAGCTCGGCCCTAGGCAAACGGACGAGGCAACCGGGCCGTCGCTGAAGTCGGCGAAAGCGATATAGCCGATCGCGGCGAGGCAGCTCATCGCAATGACCGCTATTGCCACGTAAGCCACGGCACGCGCAATTCCGTGATGCCGCGGCGAAGCTGCGATCAGGTGGGCGTTCCGAACGTGCGCCAGACCAGCTGCTGCGCGACCATGGGCAGGCTTTCGCAGACCTGAGAGTCCTCCGCTAGCTTTCCCCCGGCGCAAAGTTTGGAACACCTCGAATCGTGGTCGACAGAGCCTATTTCGAAGCCTCTCAAATTCCGGTTCAGCAAGCGTATCAAGTAGGGTCGGTCGGGCGACAAATACGATCTGCAAGATAGGCGCCTCCGGCGCCAGCAATTCAGTCATCTGCATCAGATAGTGGAGCGTCCTATGCGGAAGCGTGTGCGCGTCGTCAATTGCAAGGATCACAGTCGGCCTTGGATCCGCGAGCAACAACAGCTGCGCCATCGCTTCTGGGGCCATCTCACGGCCCCCCGCGATCTCAATAGCGGTGCCGATCATCTCCTGCAGTTCAGGTGGCTCAGGCAGCGGTGGTCCAATGTGTAGCGCCCGCCCTGAGGCGCTGGCGCACGCAGCTAACGCTGCTTCGGGCACTCGCATTGAATCTTGGCCACGGCCAGTGACGAGAATCGCCCGCTGTCCCGCACGCAAAGCGTCAATAATGAACTCAACAACTTGGACCTCAGCGAGGCGAGCGATTGGGCCTTGCTCTGATGGTTTATCTGTGCGATCACTCATGTCGCAGCGCTCACGCCCCTAAATACCCATACTGAAAATTCCAGAAGAATGAAAGGTGGACTTGCTCGCGCCGTAGGTTTTGGACCGGGTAGCCGACACGAAGCTTCGAGTAAATTAGTCCGGTCGAACAGGTCACCGAACGGGCTTCCGGGCGTGTCTCTTTTGGACGGTGAAAGCCTATTTCGCGCTGGCAGTGGGATGACCGCTGTGGCGCGGACTCCGGTCCTTCCCGAGGCGATCTCCGTAGGGGCGCTCTCCGCCCAACTGAGACTTCGCCAAGCTGGTCGAGCTGTTCGACGCCCACGACGTCTCCTTCATGTCGGTGACCCAGGCCTTCAACACGACCACCAGCATGGGGCGGCTGACCCTCAATATGCTCTTGTCCTTCGCCCAGTTCGAGCGCGAGATCACCGGCGAGCGAATACGGGACAAGGTCGCCGCGTCGAAACGGAAAGGCATCTGGATGGGCGGAGCGGTCCCGCTCGGCTATCGGGTCGAAAACCGCGCGCTCCATGTCGTCGGAGACGAGGCGGATTTCGTCCGCAGTCTTTTTCGTCGATATCTCGAAGTCGGCAGCGTGGTGAGGCTGAAGACCGCACTCGACGCCGAGAACATTCGGTCGCCAGTCCGCATCAGCGGGACTGGCAAAAGGACCGGCGGCGTCCCGATCTCGCGAGGCCACTTATACTGGATCCTGTCGAACCCGATCTATGTCGGACGGCTGCGCCACAAAGGGCAGATCCACGACGGCCTTCATCCGGCGATCATCGACCTGGAGACCTGGGACCGGGTCCAGCAAAAGCTCGAGAGCCAGACGCGGGCAAGGCGGATTTCCCAGCCGGATGACCATTCCTTCCTCACGGGCAAGCTCTATGACGATCGCGGGAACAGGATGAGCTCAAGCCATGCGTCCAAGGGCGTCCGCGTTCCCGCCTCAGAGATCGAGGACCGGGTTGCGCGCGCGGATCGACCCGACGGAGATGGGCGACGATAGCGTCGCGCCGCAGGTTGAGGCGGCGCCGACTGCGAAGCGCCGCCGGATCGGCCCGAGCGGGCCGCGAGCCTGCGAACTCGTCGGGCGGCGTGATGGCGGAGCGCCGAAAAGCGAGCGGCCCTGGCGGGGCATTGGTCCCGCCAGGGCCGTCGGCGTCAGAGCGCGAAACGATCGATGCCTTGGTCGCGAACCTTTCCGGCCTCAACGTGGATCAGCTCCGCCTCCAGTGGCGTAACTATCTGGGCGGGATCGCTCCCGCCCATCTCCCGGGATGGCTGCTCATGCGCGTACTCGCCTATCGGATCCAAGCCGCTGCATTCGGAGATCTCGATCGGGCGTTCCGCGAGGCCCATCGGGGGAGCCGGGATGTAGTAGTACTTGAACGCCTTCAGCGTCCATGTCGTTGGCTTCTCTTTGGCCAGAACCGCGTTCGCCGCCGCAAACACTTTGTCGAGGTCGTCCGTGCGGACGAACTGCTGTAAGATAGAGACATGCGGGTGGTGCGTCTCATCTAGGGAAAAGCCTTTTGGAAAAGACTTGAGCAGACGCGCGTTGGCGGCCATCGCATGCTCAACCATCGTCGCGTCGGGTTCGAGCGCGATGTCGATCGCCGTCACCGGGTTTTCTTGTGCAGCTGCTCCTTGGACAAACGCCATCGCTAGTCCCAGCCCTAAACCAACGCCCGCGAATACTCCCAAATGCTCAAGCATGTGTGACCCTTCCTATTAGCGCGTTGATCTCCGGCCAGGCAGCGCTACCCGGCCTCTGGACTTGGTGACAAGCAGCTATTCGCGCAGAGTGAGAACCATCTCTGTGCTCGGAGGCATCAATGGTAGATAACGAGTCGCTTCCTTCCTGGAACGACGGCGCGGCGAAATCCGCGATCCTCGACTTTGTCGCGCGTGTGACAAACCAAGGAGGCGCCGATTTCGTGCCGTCAGCCGGGCGCATTGCGACGTTTGACAACGATGGAACCCTCTGGTGCGAGCAGCCGCTTCAAACTCAGTTCTTTTTCGCCTTTGACCGCGTGAAGCAATTGTCGGCCAAGGACCCGACGATCAGCGAGCGCCAACCTTTCAAGGCCGTGCGTCCGCGCCGAGCGGGCGCCCGTTGGGCTCATGGCCTCGAATCCGTCGAGCGCCGCCTGCTCGCCGAGCGGCAGTTCCAAGAGATCGGCGAAGCGCGGCGCTCGCTCGAGCGCTAGGCCGACCGTAACCAGCGCGTCGTCGCGCCCCTTAAAGACGCGCGCGCTCGCTCGACCACGGCCACACGCGGCCAGCCGGGCGGAACCGGATTGAACGCGAGCGTGCGCAGCGCGTTGAGAAAGTGGGCGTCGTCCCTCGCGAACGAGGCGAACCGCCCCTGGGAACGGCAGGCTCTGCTCCTGCCGGCCGGGCGGCGTCGGATCCCGTCACATGCGCCTCGCGACCTCGAAGAACAACCAGCTGCCAACCGCGATGCCAACAGGCCAGAGGATGAACGGATAAACGACGTCCGGCATCAGACTAAGCCCCATAGTGTGGAGACGAACTTGCTACGCATGAACCGGCGTCCGGCGCGCGTGAAACGATTGCGCCGCCGCCTCGTTGAGTCCCGACCGTTCGGTCAGAGAGGCGTGCCGAGCCCGACGGTCATTCCCTTGCCGACCTGAACCAGCATGGTCTTGATGAAATCAGGGGCGAGAAACCGGGCGCAAGCCTGGCCGTCCGCGACGAGCGCGAGCATCACGGACCCGCCCGAACTTGCCATGACGGCGCGGTCGCCGGGAGGAAGCGTCCGCGAAATCGGCGGCAGCGCAACATAGAGCGCACGGACGAATTGGAACTGCTCCGGCGTCAAATCGGTCACCGTGGACACCGACTGGATTGCAGAGACGGGCACGCACTCCGGCGCTTCCCGATCCAGCCATCTGTCAAAGGCGCCGCCGTCGCCGGCGAAAGCCGCGGCGGACGAAACAAGGCAACCTGCCGCAAGCGCGGCGACAATGATCGGCTTCATGATGTCCTCGCTTGGTTACGTGCGTTGAGCAAGTTAAGCGTATGCCTCGCCTCGCTCCAATTGGACGTCCGGATCGCCGTTATGTCTCTTCGGATGACCGCTATGGCGCCTTGGTTGGTGGTGTCCCGCCGCGTCGTGGCGTAGGAGCTGCGGGCGACCGGCTCCGAGTTTGGCGCAGAACGTGAGCGATTAAACCGCGAAAGTCGTCCGCGCCGGGAAAGTCGGGGGAACACGAGTTCGTGCGCCAGCTCCTCGATGGAGGACCGGCCGGAGGGCCGCGCCTGAAGTGCAACGGACTGCCCCCATGTGTTGGCAGCCGAGCGTCTGCTTCGGCCTCTCCATCTCGTGGTCCGGGAAACGGAATTTTGCGGGCTGAGACTGGCGGGCGAATTCAGGCGCAGAACGCGTGAGAACGGTGGGAATTCGGTTCGCAGACCGCGACACTCCTCGCTAACCGACCGAAATTGCGAGGGTTTCTGCCGACCCGGAAACCGCGGCGGTTTGCCGGGACTGCATGGTGGCGGAGGCAGTCTTGTGAAACTGGTCTCCGAGAGGGCAAATTCCCTGCTAACAGGGAAAATAACAGGGAATTTTTCAATTTTCGGCGGTCTTGGCGAAAATCGGCTCCGAAATCGCCCGTATTTTCAGTTTGTTACGAGCAAATTCCCTAAGATTCTGAACAGGGAAATAAATCGCCAGATCAGGGAATGATATTCCCTCGAATAGGGAATCATTGGCGCAAATGCGTAGCTTGAGAAAGGAAGGCGGACGCCAGTCGAAGATCCCGCCGCGCGCCAGTTTGAAGGCGGCCTCGCCTCAATTTAACATAGAAGCTTCGCAAAATTTTCTTATGCGATTCGATGGAGGGCACCATTCGGGCGTTGGGCTGTCGCGAGGACACAAAGGGGGCGGCGACAGGAGCCGGAAAAGGATGGATGAGGACTCACCGATTAAACAAATGGTTGCCGCCAATCTAGCGACCTTGGATCCGGCGTGCGACAGTCCGCCGAAACCTGACGAACCCCTGAATGTTACGCTCGGTCGCCGGATGAAATACCCGGGCGATCGCGGTTATGTGAAGTTTCTCACGGGGCTAGAGCCTGTTAGGAACTGACGCCATATTAAGTGTCTGAATTTTCGAGACTGTGCTCCCTGAACTGGACCCCGTTGGTGGGACCACGGGTCGCTGAATTTAAGGTGTAATCTCGCCTGCCCTTGTCCTTCAAAAAGTCAAGCCGCTTCTTGCTGCGTCTGTCTCTGCTGTGGGTATGTGGGCAACGCGGTTGCGTTGTCCAAGCGAAGCGGCATATCCACAGCCCTCGCCGCCGCCTCGATTTTGTCCATGCCGGCGCGCCACACCGCCATCGGCATCTGGTTGTTCATCGCCTGGTGAGGGCGCCGAAAATTGTAGAGGTTCATCCAGGAACTGATGCCGGACCGCGCCTCGCAGCCATCGGCGTAGGCTTTCAGATGCACTTCTTCATACTTGATCGAGCGCCACAGCCGTTCGATGAAAATGTTGTCCATGAAGCGGCCGCGTCCGTCCATCGAAATCACGACGCCGGCCGTCACAAGCTTGCTGGTGAAAGCCTCGGCGGTGAAAGTGGAGCCCTGATCGGTATTGAAAATCCGCGGCTTTCCGAACCGAATCAGCGCCTCCTCCAGCGCCGCCGCGCAGAAGCTCGCATCGTTGGTGTTCGACAGCCGCCATGCCAGAACCGCCCGGCTGGCCCAGTCGATGATCGCCACCAGATAGAGGAAGCCGCACGCCATCGGGATGTAGGGGTGAGTAGGCCGAAGGAGTTTCACCTTCGGCCCCTCTCAGAACCGGACGTGAACCTCTCGGCTCATCCGGCTCCCATCATCCACCCTACGACAGGTAACCCATCAGCCAATGGACGAATGCGCGTGGTTGGCGTTGCGCCAACAGTTTGAGCGTCTCGGCGGCCCGCGTTTTGTGGCCCGCCAGCTTCTTGTGTTTGCGCATCAGCCATCCGATCAGGGATCGGTTGACGCGACGCCAGACCGACTTGAGGGCCGACCCATGGAAATGGCCGTAATATTGCTGCCATCCCCTCAGTATCGGTCCGAGCATGGCCGAGAGATCGGTCAGGCTCTTGTCGTTCTTCAGTTGGACCCGCCATCTCCGGATGGTCTGCCGCATGGCCTTGAGGGCGTCGCGGCTGACGGCCGGCGAGAAGTTCACGTACACGCGGCCGTACTTGTCCACCGCCTTGCGGGGTCGGAACGTGTAGCCGAGGAATGTGAACTGGATGTCGGGATTGTCCTCGGTCCGATTGATGTCCTTGCAGTACACGATCCGTGTCTTGCCCGGATGCAGTTCGAGATGGCAGGCCCGAAACCGTTCTCGGATGCGCTCAAGCACGTATTCCGCCTGTCGTCGGCTCTTGCAGTGAAGCACGGCGTCGTCGGCGTACCGGGCAAACCGGACGCCGGGTAGATGTCGCGTCACCCAAAGATCGAACGCGTAATGCAGGAACAGATTGGCCAGGATTGGCGAAACGACGCCGCCTTGCGGCGTGCCCTTGTCGCGCGCCTGAACCCGCCCATCCGCGCTTTGCATCGGCGCTCTCAGCCAACGCTCGACGTAGAGCAGGATCCAGGGTTCCTGACAGTGCTTGCGCAGAGCCGTCATCAGGAGGCCGTGGTCGAGATTGTCGAACAGCCCGCTGATGTCAAACTCCACCACCCAGTCTTGGTCCCAGCAACGGCGTCTGGTGACGGCGATCGCCTCCAGCGCCGATTTGCCCGGCCGGTAACCGTAGGAATCCTCGTGGAAGAGCGGATCGAGCCGTGGCTCCAGCCACATCTTGACCGCCGTCTGCGCGATCCTGTCGGATACCGTCGGAACCCCCAACACCCGCACGCCCCCCGACTTCTTCGGAATCGGCACAGCCTTGACCGGCGGCGGAAAATAGCTGCCGGAGCTCATGCGATTCCAAAGCTTATACAGGTTGGCGGCGAGCTTCGTCTCGAACCGCTCGATCGTCTCCGCGTCGATCCCTGCGGCTCCCTGATTGGCTTTGACACGCAACCAGGCTTCCCAGACCAGCGTCTTGGGAATGTCGTACGATTTGCAGGTCACAGGAGATTCCTCCCGGTCTCCCGGTTGATCTCCCATGCCCGCCAGATGACGCCGTCCCTTCGCTCCCCCGCCATTACAGCGGTCTCGACACTACTACGGACGGCTCCGTCCCTTGGCGGCGCTTCGCTACTATCGGCCTCGCTTTTGAGACTTGGGCCTTTCGCTTGGCATCGCCGCCGAAGGTTCCCGCAGTTCACCGCAAGAGCCCGAAACAGGATCGCGCCGCCTCTATGCCGGACGCCGTCTGGACCGTAAGCAGGCATCGTCCAGACTGATCCCGGCGCAACATCACTCACCGGTTTCGACGTCATCTGAGCACTTTCGACACTTGAATGGCGGTTCACGGGTGTTCGCCTTCCTGTCTCCCACCTGACGCCTTAGAGCAGCGCCTTTTCCGTAACGCTCACGACCCCGGCTTTTGACCAGCGCCGCATACGGTGGTTTGCGACCCGCTCCTGCAAGCCGATCGCGGGGGACCTACCCCCATCTCTCACGCCGCTTGCTGCGGCACACTCACGTCGGCCGCCCACACGTGGTTCGGCTCGACAATCTTCAGGCCGCGCAGCAGGTAGGGGTATATCTTGTGCCCGGGCGCGGCTTTGCTCGTGCCGGGGCGCGGAACCAGCGCCTCGATCCCCATCACCCGCATCAGCCGCCGCACTCGCTTGCGGTTGACCCCACGGCCTTCCTTGTTGAGTTCGAAGGTCATTCGCCGCGAGCCGTAGAACGGAAGTTCGAGATGCAGTTCGTCGATGCGGCGCATCACCGCCAGATCGTCCGCCTCGGCGACGGGCTTGGGGCGGTAGACCCCCGAGCGCGCCACGCCCACAAGCGCGCATTGGCGGCGCACCGACAGGTCCTTGCGAGGCCGTTCGACCATCGCTCTTCGATCGGGCGCGCTCATCGACCTGGCCTCCTTGCCAAGAAATCCCGTTCGACCGTCAGTTGGCCGATCTTGGCGTAAAGCTTGGCCGCCTCGCGCTCGCGCTCCTCCTCGCCATCGCCCAAAGCGCTCGCCCCGCGGGCGAACAGGCTCGCCGCATTGTCGAGAACCTGCTTCTTCCAGGCATAAATCTGGTTCGGATGCACCCCATGCCGCTTCGCCAGTTCCGGAACCGTCGCATCCTCCCGCAGCGCCTCGAGCGCAATCTTCGCCTTGAACGCCGCATCAAACTTCTTGCGTGACTTCGTCATTTCTCGCTCCATCGGTTGCGACAGAGCAGGTCATTCACACCTTAGCCAGTGGTCCCAAATCCGGGGTCCAGCTCACCCCCAAGGTCAGACTTCTGAACTCTCGTTTCTGTCTGTTTGGCCGGGTGCAGACGTTCATGAAGCCGATAAGCCAAGCATTTGCGAGTACAAACCCTGTCCGATTGGCCCCACAGCAATGCCGGTTCCTAACAGCCTCTAGGATACGATCGAAATTGGGCGGGGCTCCTGGCCGCTTGGGTCGTAGCCACCGGGCGCCGAAAGGCTCAGGCAGCTGAGATGCAATTGAAGGTCTTTGAAGCGATTCGCTTCATCGCCAAGCCAGGGAGGATGAAGGAACCATTCCTCCGCCAGACGCGGATCATACTTTCAGCTTGCGAGGATACGGCCCTCCTGGACGAGTTGTTTGAGGACGCTCCTTTGCGCGAGCTCGAGTTCATAGAACACCTAAGAGCCCGTCCGGGAACTTAACGAATCGTTGGAATTGCTTATGATTTAAGGAAGGCGGCCCGAATCGCTTGGGGGGTCGCTGATGTGGACCAACGAAAATCGCGCTCGCTACGACCGCAGTCGGCTGCGCTATCCGAGCGATCTGACCGACGCGGAATGGGCGCATGTCGAGCCGTTCATTCCACCGGCCAAGCGCGGCGGCAACCGACGTCATGTCGATGAGCGCGAGGTCGTCAACGGCCTGATGTATGTCCTGAGCACCGGCTGCCAATGGCGCGCCGTGCCGAAGGACCTGCCGCCGCGTTCGACGCTTTACGATTACTTCGATCGCTGGAGTTGGGACGGCACGCTCGATCGCATCCACGACGCGCTCTACGTGAAGTGTCGCGAAGCGGCCGCTCGCGAGGCGAGCCCGACCGCCGCGATCATCGACAGCCAGAGCGTCAAGAGCGCGGAAAAAGGGGGACCTGCATCGATCCGGCGGGTTACGACGCCGGCAAGAAAATCATGGGCAAAAAGCGCCACATCCTCGTCGATACGCAGGGCCTGTTGATGCATGCGATCGTCCACGCCGCCGACATCCAGGACCGCGACGGCGGCGCCGCGCTGATGGCGACCTTGTTCGGCGCCTTTCCGTTCCTGACCAGGCTCTTTGCCGACGGCGGCTATCGAGGGCCGCAATTTCAGACCGCCATCGGACGAACTCTGGCGCGCGTGAAGGTCGAGATCGTCAAGCGATCGGATCAGGCCAAGGCCTTCGTCGTCCTGCCCAAGCGCTGGATCGGCGAACGCACCTTTGCCTGGCTCGGCCGCTGCCGACGGCTGGCCAAGGACTGGGAATGCCTCAACCGCAAGGCGCTCGCGTTCCTCCGCCTCGCTTCCATCCGCCTCATGCTGCGAAAACTATGCAATCCCACATGATGTTTCCGGACAAACTCTAAGATTGGCTGTAGAGGGGGATCGGCTTGCACGGCAAAGCGCAACGACAATCGCAGCTGCGATAAAACATCGGGCGTCCGTCCGGCGCGGGCCAAAAGTCAGCCCGGCCTCTGCGGCGCATGAATACTTGTTGGAAACGCTCCATATTATCGGCAGCGGGGCGTACACTTGGAGTGACATCGAATCGGGCTTTACCGACCAAATGACACAAGCGACGGCAGAGGAATTCGATGAGCCCGGTTTTGACCCCCGACCGGCCTATCAGAGAGTTCGAGCACGAGAGGCGCTGAAGCGAACTGCCAGAGGAATGGTAAGCCGAATCGGCGCCACGATCGGGAGTGAGCGCGGCGAGCATCGCACATGAATTGTCGCTCTTGGATTTCGGCAACATGATTGGGCCGATGATTACAGGTGGGACAGTGTCAGTGAAGATTTTACGGACCAGATGACCCAAGCGACCGACTGGCGTTTGGCGACCTGACTTTGACCCACTCCCGGCTCGCCCTCGGCAGAGAGGTCGCGTAAGGCTGAGGTCGAACTGACGGCCGCGCTGACGGCGCGCGGCCCCGCCAACGTTCGGAACAACGTCAATTAGTGCCTTAGCGCTCGCGCGAGGAATCGCTGAAAACCGTGATTCTGACCTGATCACGGAGAGCGGCCATGGGTGCTGCGAACATTTTTTCTTCATCGAATAGCCATTTGGAATCGGCGGGCGCGCCTCGGATCGAATGGGCGCCGATCGCGACAATTCGCCCCAATCCCAAAAACGCTCGGACGCATTCGCGAAAGCAGATCCGCCAGATCGCCGCCAGCATCCGGAAGCTCGGATTTTTGAACCCGCTGATCGTCGACGAAGCCAACATGATCCTTGCTGGCCATGGGCGTCTTGAGGCCGCCCGCCTCGAAGGCTTGACCCACGTGCCCATCATCCGTTTCAAACGTCTGGCGCCAAAATTCGGCGTTCCCGCGCAGGACGACGAGGGCTTGAACACGCTCGCGCGATTTTGGCACGAGCTGCCTGCATGGCCGGATGTAGTCGGCGGCCTCTATCGGTTGAAGCCCCGCTACATGATCGCCCCCTTGTCGAACGGACATGTCGCACTTCTCGTATCCATGTCCAAATCGCTCGGGCTGCCGTGGGACATGATCTTCGGCGCCGATCTGTTCCGGCATTACAAGCCCGATCCGGAGACTTATCTCGGCGCGGCCGCGTCCATAAAGGCTTCGCCCACCAGATCTGCGCCCTCTGGACGCCCGACGGGCGGCTCGTCGCCAACGGCGTCCAGATCAGCTGGTACAAGGAGTGAGCGGCGCGCCGGGGCGCGCCTGTCGCCCGCGCCATTCCCGACGCCATCGTATCTGCGTCGCGCGTGCTATTCCGTCCGTGGAGACTTTGCAAACTGAGCACGCCTGCCGATTTACTCCGCAGGCGCTCGCGGCGAGATTGTGAGACCTTGGGCTATGCCAGTATGAGTTCCTTGGCGCCTGGCTCAAGAACGGAGCCTTCGATCTTAGGTCCATCGCGTAACGCGCGCTGGAAGGCCTCTCCGGTGTCGAACAGTCCCGCATAACTCATCGTCTGGCCAATGCGACGAGGTGTTCCAATGATTTGCGGCTTGCACCCCGCTGCCTTCAAGACGCGGAAAGTTGGCCCGTCACAAACGGCGACGATCTGAGTCAAGCCGGCGAGCGTAGCGACCTCGCCGATCCCCACAAGCAGTTCTGCAAGAACGTAATTGACGCCGCCTCTGGTGCGTTCCGGCTGGCCCTCCGAGATCACGCAAATGCGCGAAGCCTCCCAAATTGTGGCACTTTCGATGACTTCGCCATGATCAAGCAAGCACGAAAAAACGTCACGGAGCATATTTGGCCCGGTTGTCGGTAGTAATCGTAATGAACCCCAATATTTTCCGGAGTATTGGTCGACAGAAATAATATATATAGGATTTTCGTCGTCAAAATTATCTCTCTCATATCCGTTTTTTACAGTAACATCCCATCCAAGACGCTCGAAGAAAGTTTGTGCTCTGCAGCGAAACATTGCGTTAATCTCGTTTGGAAATGACAACGCGCGTGCTCCTTGAATAAGCCGAATCATTTTCTCGCCCCATTGCTCGTTATACAGCGAGGAGACATTAACCAAATCGATCTTTAGAGCAATATTATGCCGTTACGTCATTATCATTAATAAATTTTCTCTAGAATGTCAGGGGAAAATAGCTTCCGTAGCGATAGCAAGCGCGACCGCTTGGGTCAAACTAATGCAACGCAATTTGTGGCGGGCATTGTCCAAATAAAGTTTTACTATGCTAGGCGACACGCCAACTTCTCCCGCAATGTCATTGACACTTCTTTGTCTTGCAAACAAAATAAGATATCTCTTTTCGTTTTCAGACAGAGCCGGGGGAAACGGAGGCGCCTTCCTTGTGAAGCTCGCGGCCGAGTCGATAAGCGCGGCAATTGACTGAAGCGAAGTCATATTGTCCTTTTTATACTTAGACCATTTCCGCTTTGAATAATCACTTGTGAAGGACACCAAGGCAAAACCGCCGTCTCGATTGCGAACCGGGAGTGAGACGCCGTTGCGTCCAATGTCATGAGCAATTGCGTCATCAAAAAAGGCACCGATATTAGAATTGTCCGTTCTTATTTCGTCCCAGTCAAAGGGAATGACGCAAGTGCACCCAAATGTCACAACCGGATCAATGAGAAAATAATTTCTTTCTGAATAGCGATTTTGCCAGGCAATTGGAAAAGTCACGATGGTGTTTATTATTCTAGAATCTGAATGAGAGACAAAACGTACGTATGAAATATATCGTACGTCCATCGCCGCTGCGACATTCTCCAATACTTCTTCCAAGGTTTGTGGGCATTGGCCTCGCAAGAAATTGGTTAAAAGCATAGCGGCGGAATCCGCGATCACGCTCGTCATAAGTGGACCCTTGCGTTACGCTGGATAGTTAACAATGGATCACATGGTTTTCATCGCGGGACCTAGTGTCTGTACAATCCAAGGCGGCACGCTCCACTGGGGACGAACAATGTCGAGCCAGACGCAGGCGGTGGCGAACCCCGGCCTGTGACGCGCTCGCAACAATGGGCCGTCATGCATTAATAACTTGTGATTCGAAAAATTCTGGATGAAATTGGGGTCGCCACTTGTCCCGCCTGAGCGACGATTTCATCCAACCTGCCGGCGTGGCATCGGAAGCGCTTTTTCGGCCACCACGGCTTCACCAAGCCCGGACTTCAATCCTGTCTTTCGCGATCCGATGTCAAGATCTTCGACGCGAGGATCCTTGTAGGTCGGAACCGAAAATTGCCGCGGCGCGCCCGAGGCTCTCTGTTCACGCGTGTCGAAAGGCCGCGCTGGCGGCCGTCATCGTCTCCGGCCTCAGCGCATCTGTTTCCGTCCTCCCGCCTCGGAATATGCCATTGGATCTGTGCCCTTCAGCGCTTGCGCCGGTATTAGGCCAGTTGCGATTGCGGCGGCGACTGCATGCGTCACGTGGTCAAGGCGCGGATTTGCTGGAAAAGCGGGGCTGGGATGACCTTGCCGGCGGTGTGATCGAAGCCTCGTATTCCTGGTCGAGTTCTTTTCGGACGGCGGCGATCTGGCGCAGCTCGAACTCGGTGAAGCGCAGGCCGCGCCAGCGCTCGGCGGCGCGGATGAGCGCGCCGAACATGAGTTTGAGCACCGGCTTCTCGCCGAAGCCGTTGGGAATGATCTTCAGCCGCCGGCGCTCCTCGACGAACAGCCGTTCGAGCAGGTTGGTCGTTCGAATGAAGCGCTGATGCGTGACCGGCAATCTCAGATGCGCGATGCACGCCTCGAAATCGTCCTCGAAACAAGCGAGCGCGCTCGGCAGGAGGGCGGTGTAGTCGGCGCGGATGCCCGCCGCCAGTTGCCGGGCGATCGCGCGCGACGGCGCCTGGTAGCGGCGCTGACGCGCGCCTTGAACTCCGGCCACAGGTCGGGCGCCGCGAGGTTGCGCATCCGGTGCGCCAGGCAGCGCTGGCGCGCCGAACGGGGAAAGCATTCCTCAATCGCCCGGATGATCCCGGGTGCCCCGTCGGAAACGACGAGCAGCGGATCGCCGAGCCCTCTGGCGCGCAGATCCTGAAAGAACGCCCGCACGGTCTCGACGTCCTCTTTGGAGCCAGCCATCAGCGCCAACAGGACCTTGCGTCCGTCCTCGCCAATGCCCCAGGCGGCCAGCACCGCCTCGCGCCGCTGACCCGGCCGCAGCCGCTCGGCGATGCCGTCGACGAACAGGTAGACGATGGCGTGCTCGGAAAGATCGCGCTTGCAGAAGTCCTGGTATTCAGCCCACAGTCGCTCGGTCACCTCGCTCACCGCTGCCCGCGACAAAAGCCTTCGGCCCGTCTCGTCGGTGAACGCATCCTCGATGTCGCGCGTCGACAAGCCCCGCGCGTAGAGCTCGACCGCCAGCCGCTCGAGTTCCCGCGTCCGACCCGAAAGCGCCGCCCGCACGCGCGAGACGAACGGTTCGGGCGTGTCGCGGACCTGCGGCGCAGAATAGTCCACCGCCCCTTCCGCCGTCTTCACCGTGCCGGTTCGATAGCCGTTGCGATAGCCGGCCTTCCCGCCCTCGCCGCGCTCGTAGCGCTCGCGGCCAAGCGCGTCCGCGACCTCGCCCTCCAGCGCCTCCTCGACGATCAGTCGCAGCGCCAGGCGAACCAGATCGCTGCGTCCGTCCGCCGTCCCCAGGTCTCCGTTCATCAAGGCGCGAAGCTCCTCGCGCGTGCGCTCCGGCGCGGATAGTCTTGGCATCGGGATGCTCCCTTGGGGCCGCCGGCGCCAACCGAAAGCCCACCTTCCTGTTGCGATTCAGGCAGGGTGCATCCCAACCCTCTTTTCCAGCAAGCCTACGCCTTCACCCGTCACGTTAGCGCACCCGAGCTTGTGTCTCGGGCTTTCTAAGTACGTTTTCACGGTTGCATACAATAGATTCATGATATTTGCAGTGTCATTGGCCGTCCTACCGAGCGCCTCCCACGCCAACGCCTGCTCCTCTCGTCTCGTAAGTACGATTGTGTTTGAGGGAAGCCTAGTTCTGATAGTGGATGCGGTGTCAATCAGGCATGCCAGAGTCTGAAGCTTCCCCATATAACGCCGCATGTACTCATCCCACTCAGGGTCTGCCAGATCGCTGGTAAAGGACATTAGTGCAACCGCGTTTGGTTTATTTCGCACCGGAATCACCCCGATCCCATGGGACGCGGCATCGGCCAAGAACGCGGAAGTTTTCGGCGACGAATTTCGGAACGCTCGCCAGTCAAAAGGCAACGACGCCGTCAATCCAATTATGCAAACCTGGTCGACCTCATGATAACTGCGATGAAAATAACGAAGTTGCCAGTGCATAGGATAGGTTACTAACGCGGCCAACAAGATAACATCTTCACTCCTTTTCGCGTCAAACCGCACGTATGATATATGTTTCAACTCAAGCGTCGAAACTATTTGCTTCACAATTTCTGTTACGTTGTCTTTTTTCTGGCCAAGCGCCACCGCTGCCAGCGTTTGACAGGCTAGGTCGAACCTGTGTGATAGCTCGTTGAACGAGTTAGTATGGGCGGCTGTCTCTGGCACCATAAACCCCCAATGTTACTTCATCTTTGGCGTGAGCGACTAGCCAAGCCGCAGTCGGATCGATTGTTCCGGTGACTTCGATGCATAATTCGAGGATGTCGACGCAGACCGAAAGAAGCTTCGCCGCTCGGACGCGCGGATCGGTCGGAGGCAACTTCGGCAGCTCGGGCATGTTTTGCGCCCGGTTTGGATTCGATGACTTGACCTTTTTTGACATAAACGTGTCCCCGCAGTGTAAATATTGCCACGCGCGCCATGATGTCGGCAATGCAAGAATCAGCAAGGACCGAATCTTGCGGGAACAAAACGAGAATATTTGCAACTGAGCAGTTGCGAATATGGCGGCGACGGATGATTTTACGCGAGGTTCTATTCTTTTTGTCGTACGTATTTTTATTCTGATGAGCCGCAGGTCAAGTAATAATAGGGGCTTATTGGCCTATAGACAAAGTGATATTTTGGAACGGCGAAGTCCAGTTTGTAACGCCCGGCCCCCAAACAGCATGGAGCCGGGCCGGTTGGTTCCTTCTGAAGGCACCACGTCGGGTCAGCGAAAAAAATGCCTAGCTCGTAACGTTACCAACATAGTGCGAAGTTCCGATGATCTTCCAATTACAACCTAACAGGCTGCTGAAAAAGTCGGCTGATGGTTTGTTCATGCGGGGCGAGGATCGGACGAGCGGGGGTTGTTTTCCTATATCGACCTTGAGGCGCGGATCCCAGCGGAGCATCCTTTGCGGCGGCGGGCAGGGTCCAGCTGCTAGAGCCGCTTTAGCGCCACGGCTCTTGTTTTCAGAGGGTTAGCGTCAAGCGCTCGCCAACGATGTTTCTCCTACCGAGCAGCCGGCGGTGGGGTTCGTCGCCTCGCCACTGAGGGAGAACGGACAAGCCCGCCTCTCCATCAGCGCTTGCTTCATTGGATCAGAACTGCGTGTAGGCTACAGAGCCGCTGATCGGAACGGCGGCAGTGGTGAGGACGCATAGCGCATTGCCGGCCGGGACGACCAGAACTGGACCGAGCCCGCCGCCAGTCGAAATGCTGCTCTGCGCTGCCGTAAGGTTATAGGTCCCGGTAAGCGCGGTCGTGCCCGTGCCGCAATTGGTCCCCGTCCCATATTCGAGCGTGATGGCGCCGCTTCCCGCCGCGAACGCGTTATACGCGGTGACATAGATTTTCTTGCCGCCGGAGAGTGGGACGAGCTGCGTCGTCGTCGCGGTCGAAACTTTGATCGCGACGGAGCTGTCGGCCTGAATGAGCCCAACGAGGTTCCCGCTGCTGACAACGCCAGCGTATTGGGCGTTGGACGGAACGGGAGAGCCTGTCGGTCCTTGCGAACCGCCGTCTCCCTCGGCGCCGGCCGGAAGGCCCGTGCCGCCCGAGATCGTCAGCGCCGTTGCGCCCGACGAGGCGATGCCCGCGAGATAGGCGTTCGAAGCGACTGCAAAGGCCATCCAACTGTTCGGCGGGATGACGTCACCGGCCGCACTCGTCGCCGTCACGCTGGAATTGCCAAGCGTCACATATGCAGCGCTCGCGCCGGTGTTGTACACGACCACGGTCGAGCCGGTCGGCAGCGCGACTCTGCTCGACACGTTCGAGACCGCGAGCTGCGAATAGGCCGGTGTAGGCTGAAAGGGGCTCATGGTCCCCGTGAAAACGCCCGTCATCTGCGCGAGCGCGGGGCAGGCAGGGCCGAATGCGAGCGCCGACGCGAGCGCGACGCCGAAGAGAGTTCGTTTCATTGGGGAGTCCTTCCACAGTATCAGGGTTGAATTCACGAAGTAAAGTCAAAGGAGCGGCGGGGAATGATTGCCTCGCCCCCGGCCGGCAAGGGTGCAGTCGCCAGAGCCGCTTTGGCGCCCCCGCTCTTGTTTTCGGAGCGTTAGCGTCAAGCGCTCGCCAACGATGTTTCTCCTACCGTGCAGCCGGCCGTGGGGAATGCGATTTCCCTGGCGTCCGGGGCGAGGACCGAACCCTCGATTCCACACGCCTTGCGGACGGCCTCGAGCATGACTCCGTCGCCAGTGGCGAAGAGGCCGGCGTAGCTCACGACGTCGCCGATCCGCCGCGGCGTCCCGATCACGCGCGGAGCGCAGCCCGCAGCTTTCACGACTTCGAAGACTCTTGCGTCAAAAACGGCAACGATCTCGGGGAGCCCGGCGAGAAGCGCGACCTCGCCGATACCTGCGAGGAGTTCGCCGAAGGCGAGATTGATGCCGTTACGGCTACGCTCCGGCTGGCCTTCGACGACCTTGGCGCAGAGTTGGGAGATTTCCCAGATCGTGGCGCTCTCCACCATCGGCTCGCCGCCCATTAGGAATGGGAACACGTCGCGCAGCATGTTTGGCCCAGTCGTCGGGAGGAGCCTTAGCGACCCCCAATATTCCTCGGTGTCGGGATCGACGGACAGGAGGTAGAGCGGATTCGCCGCGTCGAACTGATCGCGCTCGCGGCCGTTCTCCACGACGACATCCCATCCGAGCCTTTCCGAAAAAGTCTCCGCTCGATTGCGGAACATCGCGTCAATTTCCCTCGGAAAAAACGACGCGTAGGAGCCTTCGATAAGTTTCAACATTGCAGTGCCCCCGATTTGGCGGCCCCCAATGCCGCCGCAATCGTCGCCCTCGTCACGGCGCCCCTTCGAGAGTGCTCTGGGTCTTCCGTAAGGAAAGGCGACGTTTGTTCTTGTTTTGTTCTAACGCGCCTCGGAAATCATGTCCATTGATTCGCGAAACAACTTGGGCTTTCCTAAGGTAATAGTTAATGCTTGGATGCAGTTAGCGTGATAAAATACCTGCTATATTAATTAAAACATCTTCGATAATTCTGCATACATTTTATCAAAATTGATTCAATATTCCTGAAATTTGAGATACTTGCTTACCAAATTATTCAGAGCTGGACGAACTCATCGCCTATCGCGATCGTAAATCAGCTGGTCTTCTCGTTTCGCTTAGCGAGTCGGGCCAGGTCGACGATCCAATACGTAGACCTCACAGTCATTCGGCGGCTCGACAGCCCGCCCGAGCGCGACCCGCCGATGTCGGCCGACCGCGCGCGTTGGGAGCACATCCAGCGGATCTACGAAGCCTGCGAGCGGAACGTCTCGGAAACCGCCCGCCAACTCAACATGCACCGGCGCACGCTGCAGCGAATTCTCGCGAAGCGCGCGCCGAAGTAGCCGGCCATCCCAAACCAAACGTCCGATTTCTGTCATCCCCGGCGTACCCAAAGGGTCGAAAGTCGGCGAAAGCTGCGGCGGGCGCGGCGCTCGGAGATATTATAAAATAAGACTGGGCGGACAATTCCACAAATGTGTCGCTCAGAAAGTATGGAAATAACTGCCCCGTTGACTGAAGCTTCTCAATTATTTACTGAAAGTGCGCACGTTCTGCAGCGATCGAACTTGGCGAAGATTTAATAAAATACCAATAACCTATACATATACCAAATACGCCAACGCAACCAACAGCCAGCAGCGCGATTAATTTGTGTCGGCCTAAAAATTGTCTTGTTATGTGTATCCCGGTCGCAATTGCGACCAGCGCCGCGATAATAACGCATGCCCACCATACCGGTGTCCAAGGGGTAAAGGCGAGGCTCAGCATCGTTACCAGCACCGCAATTGCGATGCCAAAAAGGTCACACATTTTCCTGACTCGGGCCGCTCAGTGGCGCAATCGATAGCAGGAAAATGTACTGGCGCGCCACGCGCCGCCGCGATCATTTAGCAGCCTCGGCGTGCGGTTCGGGGCTTGTGGCGTTTGCGCCATAATACCGCTCCACTGGACCGTTTTGGCGCTTTGTAGTCAAGAATTGCGATCCTCCTCTCCGGCCCGCAATGACTGGTTATCCGCACCACTTCCTCGAGCATATAAAGGCCGTCTGCGAAAAGTTCCTGTGTGTATCCGCAGGCAACTGGCCGCCAATAGGCGCGATGCTCGCCGCTCCAAATGACAACTCTCACTCCGCCTTCTCGCGCTCGCACGTGACCTTGACGAACTCGTCATCGGCGAGCGCGCGGCCGATCGACGTCCCGGCAAGCTGGAACTGCCCGTACATCGCGCACATGGTTTCGTTGTGCGCCGGCTCGCCGCAAACGACGAGCCGCGCTGTCTCCGCTGTGCATTCCCACGGGGCTTGCCCGAGGGCGCAGACGAGGATGATCGGCTTGAAAACCCAACCCATAGGTTACCCCCCTTAAATGCGATCCATCAGTTCGGCGCGACTGATCCTGTTCTCCGAGTACGCGCGCAGAGCGTCTGCGCGCACAGTCGAATCGCCACACGGCCGCGACACGTTGGTCCCGTAATGCTCAGGATAGATGGCGGCGGGAGACCCCACGTCGGCCTCAGAGACCGCCGTCGGTGCGCCCGCGCTCTTCTTGCTCCGCTTAGGCCCTCGCTTTGCCGCGGCAGCCCTACGGGCGGCCTTGCTCCGCAATGAAGCGGCGGCGCGCTCCCGGTCCCGATATCCGTCTTTATCGAGACACCATCGCACTGAACCGTTGGCGACGCCGAGAATCCGCATGATCTCAAGGACAGACTTGCCCTCCGCATCTAGGCGCCGGCATTCTGGATGCCATGCGGGTGGCGGGCTCACTGCTCTTGCTCCGTCGCACCTACGATAGCTGGCGCAAACGGCTCGACCGCGCCGGCGATCGCTGACGCGATCTCGTCCACTTGCTCGTCTGTAGCCCCGGCCAGCAGCGCGGATAGCGTCGCCGGCGTCCACCACATCCTCAGATACGCATCGTTTACGGCGCGCGGCTGGTACGCTCTGTTATACATCTGCATATCCCGTTTTGATCGCCTGAAAGGCCATCCTCACCGTCCGGTCGTCGACGTTTGAAAAGCCGGTGGCGCTAAGAAATTCTCGGTAGGCGTTGAGGCCTCGCGCGACAGCCGCGTCCCTGGAGCGCATGTATTTTTCATGCGTGCGGCGCTCATCCTCGCCGCTGAACGGGACAGGGAGTTGGATGACATTGCTCGCGCGCCTGACGCTAGGTATCTGCCGCCCCGCCGGCCGGGTCATCCTCTCGTCACTCCAAGGAGCGGCCCGAGCGAATCGAGGGCGACCCTGAGCCGGTCGGTCACCACCGCGTCGGCCCGCCATGGCGTCACGAGTTCTGGAATGAAGCCGCGGCAGTCGCGGACGCCGGCGCCCTCGATGATGATTCGGGTCACGATCGGCCAGGCGTGCGGTCCCGCTCGCTCCTCGGCCTTGCGCATCTTGTCGCGCGCATGCAGCGCGGCCTCCGCTTGCGGCAGGCCAGGGCGGGGACCGAAGCCGGTCGAACCGATTCGGTCGAGCGCGACGGCTCGCAAGCCGTCGAGGCGCGCGCGCTGATGGCATCGCCGCAGCGATTCGCCGATCAGCCAGCGAATGTCGTTGAGCTTCGGGTCGTGCGGCGCGAGCAGGCGGTTGGCGCGCATGGTGTCGAACGGGTCGAGGATGCGGCGGAGCCGCTCCGCGTCGCGGGTCGGCGTCTGGCCGGCGTCTTTCGCCCGGGCGAGCCGCTCGGGGGTTGCGTCCAGCCTTTCCTGGACCGCGTCGGCGAGCTCTTTCGGCGTGCGCCGCGTGCGCTTGGAGGTCGGCGCCTTGCTCATTTGCGAACTCCCGTCTCGTCGGCCAGTTCCGCGCACAGGGCGGCGGGGGAGGTGCACCAGGAGCCTTCGGGGACGGGCGAGATCAACCGCGGGGTCGAGGTCGAGCGCACCTTCACGTCCGCTGGGGGCCCGCTGTGCGCGCGCTTTAGGTCCTTGAGGTGGCGCGCGCAGGTTCGAATCGCCTCCGCTCGTTCGGTGTCGGTCTTGGGCGGCTTGCGGCGCTGTGGAATGGACGCAGTCATGTATTCCCCCTCCTCGAGCTGGGCTTTGGAAAAGCGGATCAACCGGTGATGAAGATGCGGCCCCCCGGCCGCGCCGTAATCTGTTCCTTATTTGTTCATATTGCAGAAAACAGAAAGCGGTGTCAACATTCTGTTTTTTGGTATTGCGGTTTTTCGGAAGGTGTGGTTAATCCACAACCGCATGGCGAGCGCGCGCGAAAAGTCGCAAGAACGCTCGCGCGAAAACCAAGGTGGAGCACATTGACCGTCGACTGGATTCGCGCCGGGCTCAAACACACCGGCAAAACCCGTAGCGGCCTCGCCAAGGCGCTTGGCCGTTCGCCTTCCGCGGTGACCGATCTTCTCAACGGCCACCGCCGCCTCCGGGCCGACGAGATCGCGATCGTCGCGGAATATCTCGGCATCGAGCCGCCGCGGCTGCTTGGCGGCGGCTCAGGCAAGATGGTTCCGAAGGCGCCGCTCGTCGGCTACGTCGGGGCCGGCGCCGTCGCGCATTTCTACGCCGACGGCCAGGGGCCGTTCGATGAGGTCGATGCGCCGATCGACGCCAAGCCGATAACGGTTGCGGTTCAGATTCGCGGCCATTCATTGGCGTGAAGCAATACGCGTCGCCTGGCGGGCCGCAATCGCAACCCTATGGCATTGCGTTTGCGAAAGGAGCCGTTTGGTACAGCGAGTCCGGAGTACGGCCGAACGCGCTCGTGCGGTTCGATCCGGTAGGCCGATGAATGCGGCGATCTTCGAGGAATGGGTGGAAAAATGTCTCGTTCCCACACTCTCGAAAGGCGACGTCGTCGTCATGGACAATCTGTCGAGCCACAAGGAGCCGAGGGTCGAGCAACTCATCGAGGCGGCGGGAGCCGAGTTGCGATATCTGCCGCCCTACAGCCCTGACATGAACCCCATCGAAAAAGCCTTTTCAAAGCTCAAAGCCTTCCTGCGCAAAATTTCAGAGCGCACTGTCGCAGGCCTGAAGAACGCCCTCGAAACCTGCGCCCACATCTTCAAGCCGGTCGAATGCGCGAATTACCTCAAAGCTTGCGGATACGATACCGATTGATCGGAGTCCGCTCTAAGCGTCTCCAGTCGATGATTGGAACGGAGGACCCGATCCGGCCCGTCCTACCCTCAGCGACGGGGTTCGCCGCAAGCGATTGCCGCCCTGCGGCAGCGCAACTTCGCGATAGCGCCTCTGCTGCAACGGATCGGTCTCTCGGAACACGACTTTGACAATCGTCAGCGTCGCATCTCCGCCATCGCGCAAGGCAAGCTTCTTGAGTATGCGGCCGAGGTGCTCGGGGATACTTTGCTCGGGCTGCACCTCGCCCAGCAAGCTAACCCGCGCGAAGTCGGGTTGCTGTTCTATGTCGCGTCCGCTGCAGAAGACATCGGCGAAGCGCTGGCGCTTTACGCGCGCTATTGCCGCATCGTCAACGAAGCCGCGCGTCCGAAACTCATTCGATCCGCGGAGGGCGTGGCGATTCAGACCAAGTTTGTCGACCTTCCCAGGCCTTTCGCCTGGCAGAACACCGAATTTGTGATCGCCGCTCTGATCAACGGTTTGCGGGAGATGGCAGGCCGCGACCTTCAGCCAAGGCGGGTGACCTTTACCCTTGCACGCAACGTGGAGCTGCCGGAGTTCGAACGCTTTTTCGGCTGCCCAGTCGAGTTTAGCGCCTCGGCGGATCAGATGGACTTTTCGAACGAGACACTCGCCATCCCGCTACTTACCGAAGATCGGCACCTGTTGGATACGCTTCGGCCCATTTGCGAGGAGGCGGCGAAGGAGCGCAACACCGCTCACGGGACGCTACGGGCTTCAGTCGAGAACGAAGTTCAGAAGTTGCTGCCAAACGGCAAGGCCAACAAACAAACGGTGGCCAGGGTGCTTGGGATCAGTGAGAAGGCGCTCTCTCGGGAACTCGTCGATGAGGGAGCGACCTACGAGAAGGTTGTCGACCACCTCCGGCGAAGCCTGGCGCTCCAATACATCAAGGAGCCGAGAATTTCGCTGTCGCAAATTGCATGGTTGCTTGGTTACGAGGGATTGACCTCGTTCAACAGTGCCTTCGTGCGCTGGACGGGCCGATCGCCGTCCGCGATCCGTGACGCTGCTGCTTAAGTCAAACTACTGGGCGAACGCGAGTTGACGAAAGCGAACTCACTGGACGTTTCTCGATCTTGTGCCGGCCAGGGGATGTGTTTGTTCGCCAAACGGCTCGAACGAGGTCGGTTTCTGTGGCCCTCGACGGCCGACGGGACGGTGACGATCTCGACGGCGCAACTGGGCTATCTGCCTCGAGGGCATCGACTGGCGAATGCCGCAGAAAACCTGGCGTCCGACCGCGGGAGGTTGACGGTTTTGGCATACAAATCGACGCAGTCATGATTCTCTTCGGACGTGACCGATACGTTCGATTCGCTCCCTTCCAATCTCGCCGCCGCGCATGCGTTGATCCTCGCCGAACGGGCGGCGCGGAGGCAGAGCGAAGCGCGCGCGGCTCGCGCTGAAGCCGAACTTTCTCACGCTCACGCGACCGCCTCCAGCGCTGATCGCCCTGTTGCGGCTCGGGATCGAGAAGCTGCGCCGTACGCTCTATGGCGCGCGCTCGGAAACGCAAGGAGCGGCTTCTCGACCAACTGGAGATCCAGGCGGCGGACGCGGAGGCCGACGCGACCGAGGACGAACTGGCGGTGATTGCGGCGTGCGCGCATTGATCTCTGTCAACCGGCCGAGACCTTGCACGGTCACTTCGGCTTCCACTCCCGCGCCAGCCGCTGCGCCTCGGCGATCTGAGCGGGCGTCATCTTCGGCGGCCCGCTGAGGCGCACGCGAATCGGCTGTTCGCCTCCTCATTTCTGCTTATCGACGCAACATGATCGCAAGCGCCATTCTCGCGCGACCTTGCACGCTCAGGTTGTCGGGAACCCAAATGCGAGGTCGCGCCCCGCGCCCCTCCTCCTCCCCGGGGGCGCGGGACGCGCTACCGGGCGTTTTGTGATGACCGCGCTGCCGCGCACCCTATTCGAGATCCGCGGCCAGACGGGTGGTTACGCCCTGCGGCCGCAGAAAGGACTTCTTGAAACCGCGTGGCGAGCGGTTCACCGACTTGGCCCACTGCCGCGCCACCGCACTCACGAAAAACGGCCTCGGTCAAGTTGGCTCCAAAATGGGTAGTGGGCCAGTTTGATTGAACTGGCCCACTACCCCAAAATGGCGAATGCAGGGGGTTAAGTTCTAACAATCGAAAGCCGGCCCGCGGTATGCAAGCGCAAAGCGTACAGCCCGGGCTAACCATTTGCTTCGGCGAGCGGCGCTCCGACCTTCTGGGAGCGAAAGGTGGGGGACCCATCCCGCTCACTGGAGTGCCGCCGTCGCGTTTCGTGGTGTGACCGCGACGGCGGCCACCCCCTATTCGAGATCGGCGCAGGAGGCCGCTATTTCAAACCCGACTTGAACAGTAAACGCGCCTCGGCCTCTGCAAGGCATTGATATCATTGAGGGCGGCGAGTTGTTTTCTCGAGATGTAGTGCCACGTTTGCACAGTTTTTGCGCTTGATATTTGGCTGAGAGTCGGATTCCGTGGTGCTCAATTGGTGAGGGCCATGTTCTTCCGCCTCAAGAAGTCCGGCGAACGCGGCTACGTGCAGATCGTCGAGAACTAGCGCGACGGCGCGGACGTGCGCCAGAGGGTGATCGCCAATCTCGGCCGCGCCGACGAGCTGGCCGCTTCTGGCGCGCTCGCCTCTCTCATCGCTTCGGGGGCCAAGCTCACCGATCAAGTGTTGCTGATCAATGCGCTCGACAAGGACGCCGAGGGCGCGCTGTCGGTCGCCGCCAAGCAAATCGGCGGGCCGATGCTGTTCGGCCGGATCTGGGAGCGGCTCGGCGTCGCCGAAGTCCTGACCCATTTGCTGAAGGAGCGCGGATTCGAGTTTCCGGTCGAGCGCGCGGTGTTCGTCGCCGCGCTGCATCGCCTGTTCGTCTCGGGATCCGACCGCGACTGTTCGTCGTGGATGGAGGATTACGACATCCCCGGCGCCGAAGGGCTCGATCTGCATCACTTCTACCGCGCCATGGCCTGGCTCGGCGAGGAGGTGGAGGAGAAGCCGGAAAGGGCGCTGGCGCCGCGCTGCGTCAAGGACCTGATTGAGGAGAAACTGTTCGACCGCCGCCGCGATCTCTTCACCGACCTCTCCGTCGTGTTCATGGACACCACCAGCCTCTCCTTCTACGGCGAGGGCGGCGAGACGCTCGGCGAGCACGGCTATTCCAAGGACTATCGCCCCGATCTCAAGCAGACGATCCTCGGCCTCGTCGTCGATGGCGATGGCAGGCCGATCTGCACGGAGATGTGGCCGGGGAACACCGCCGACGTGACGACGCTGTTGCCGGTCATCGATCGTTTGCAGCGGCGCTTTTCGATCGGCCGGGTCTGCGTCGTCGCAGACCGCGGCATGATCTCGGCCGCAACCATCGCCGGGCTGGAAGAGCGCAAGCTGGAATACATCCTTGGCGCGCGCGAGCGCTCCGACGCCCTCGTGCGCAGGATCGTGCTCGAAAACGACGATCCTTTCGTGCCCCTCCTGATCGAGCGCGAGGCGGGAGAAACGCAGCTCTTCGTCAAGCAGGTGAAAGTCGAAGGCAATCGCTATGTCGTCTGCCGCAACGAAGAAGAGGCCGAGAACGACCGCAAGGATCGCCAAGCGATCGTCGCTGCGCTCGACGCCCGATTGAGGAAGGGCGACAAGGCGCTGATCGGCAATTCCGCCTATCGGCGCTATCTGCGCAAAGCCGGGGCCAGGGGCGCCCGCTCATTCGAGATCGACGCCGGCAAGCTCGCCGAGGAGGCGCGCTTCGACGGGATCTTCGTCTTGCGCACAAACGCAAAGATCACCCCTCTTCAGGCGGTCCTGCGCTATCGCGATCTTCCCGACGTCGAGGACCTCTTCCGCAGAACCAAGGCGATCATGCGCACCCGGCCGATCTTCCATTCCTCCGACGCCGCCATTCGCGGCCATGTCTTCTGCTCATTCCTGGCGCTGTCGATGCAGAAGCATCTCGACGATCTCCTGCGCCAGGCCGGCATCGTTCCGGAATGGAAGGAGCTCCTGCGCGACCTCGACCGCCTCGCCCAGGTGCGCATCCGCCATCGCGGCGCCGACTGGCTCGTGCGCACCGATGCCGCGCCAGATGTGACCAGGCTTTTCAAATTCGCCCACGGTCGTCGACTATCTGTTCACGCGCCGCCCAGAGGTCGACCGGAGGCGTGTCGCGCTGATGGGGATCAGCTTTGGCGGCTATCTCGCGCCTCGCGCGGCGAGCTTCGAGCCTCGCCTCGCCGCGCTGATCGCCGATCCCGGCCAGCTCTCCCTGTTCGAGGAGATGAAGCGCCGCCTGCCGCCTTTCGCCGCGCGCCGGCTGATGGATCGCGAGGGGCTCGTTTCGTGCATTCTCGAATTCGTCCTCTCCCGCCGCCTTCGCCATATCTCGCGGGGCTGGGCGTTGAGGCGCGGCCTGCTCGTGCATGGGCTCAAGATGCCGATCGACTATCTGAGACTGACCGCCGACTATGTGTCGGAGCGGCCGGAGGCGATTCGCTGTCCGACCGTCATCTGCTCGGCCGAAAACGACGAGATCGGCGCGACCGCGCGCGACCTCTACGATCGGCTGACCTGCGACAAGACCTTTTTGGCCTTCAAAGCGTCGGAAGGGGCCGGCGAACATTGCGAATCCGGCGCGCGCGCCTGGTTCAACCAGCGCGTCCTCGACTGGCTCGACGCGACGCTTGCTGAGGTCGCCTAGCCTCTGTCGTGTATGAAGGTCGCCGTCTCTGCGGAACGCTGACGCGCTTTCAACGCTCGCGGAAGAGCAGATTTGCGACAGGCACGTCGGAATTTCCGATTCGGACGGAGCCCTTCCCTCCAGGTCGCGCGGGTCTACGACCGCTTGCCGCCCCATCCGCGACGTTCGCGGTCGCGACCCGCCAGGTCCGCTTCACTGAAGGGTTTCAGACGCCGGCCCTTTCGGACGGTCGTGCGAGACGCGGGGGCCGGCGTTTGAAAGCCTCGTAAGGAGGAAACCGCGGGGAGGAAGGGCGCTGTTTGACCGAGCGCGGCCTATGGGGATTTGAGGATCGCGGTCGGATCGCCGATTTGGGGGCGGTGGCGGAAGGCGGTCGGTTTCATCGTCGGGAGCCGAGACGACGGGCTTCTTGTCGGGCGCGGATGAGGGCGACGGGGATGGGCTCGGCGGCTGGAGAGCCTGTGCGGACGTCGGGAGGACGTGGGGTTCCAACTCCGACGTGGAGGCGAGGAGAAGCGGCGTTGCGCGGCAGGCGCGACAGCACGCGCACCGGCAGGAAGAAGCCCGGTTTGCAGGCGATCCAGCGCGATCCGTCCGGCGACAGGCCGCCGCCGGGCACGATGACGTGGACGTGCGGATGGTGGGTCAGCGCCGAGCCCCAGGTGTGCAGCACGGAGGTGAGGCCGATGCGCGCGCCGAGATGCTTGGGATCAGCGGCGATGGTGGTCAGCGTCTCGGCGGCCGTCCTCAACAGCAGGTCGTAGACGGCGCCCTTGTTGTGGAACGCGATGGCGCCGATCGAAGTCGGCAGGGTGAAGACGACGTGATAATACGGAACCGGCAGCAGTTCCGCCTCACGGTCTTCGAGCCATTGTCGCGCCGCCGCGGCCTGACACTTCGGGCAATGCCGGTTGCGGCAGGAGTTGTAGGCGATCCGCCGCTCGTGCGCGCAGTCCTCGCAGCGCTCGACGTGTCCGCCGAGCGCGGCCGTGCGACAGGTCTCGATCGCCGACATGACCTTCAACTGGGCGAGGCTCACATGGCCGGCGTTGGCCTCTCGCCACGCCGCCCCGTGGGCGCAAAAGACGTCGGCGACCTCCAGGCTGTGACCCGGTGGCCGCACCATGCGGCCGTGGTCAGGCGGGCGGCTCTCGCTTCGCCAGGTTGACGCCGAGCCGTTCCAGCGGGCTCTTGACGTCGCGGATCGTGTTGACGGCGACCTGGGTGTAGAGCGCGGTCGTCTCGAGTTTGGCGTGGCCGAGCAACACCTGGATCACGCGAATATCGACGTCCTGCTCGAGCAGATGCGTGGCGAAGCTGTGCCGCAGCGTATGCGGCGACACGCGCTTGGATATCCCCGCCAGGGTCTTGGCGGCGTGCACGGCGCGATTGATCTGACGGGCGGTGATCGGGTCACGGTCGTCAGAGGACGAACGAGGTCTGGCCGTTCGAGCGTCACGATGAAGAAGAACCGAAGCGCGGCGACGGCGGCGTTGATCGAGCCCGGGCTGCGCCAGATGCAATTGAATGCAGTAGTTAACACTTAATCTGACAATCGGTGTCATAGCTGAGGCAGGAGCCGAGGCCGGGCGCGGAGCTGATGATGTGGACGGCCCCAGCGGCCCGATTCAGGGTCTGGCAGGGACGGTCAATTCGCGACCGAGAGCCGGAGGCTACGCCACATGCGCGAGATTGTCAGGATTGGGGTGGATATCGCCAAGCGGTGGTTTCAGATTCACGCCGTCGACGGCGACGACTGTGAGGTTTTGAACTGCAAGCTGCCACGCGACAAAGTCCTGGGCTTTCTGGCTGCGATCCCGCCTTGCGATGTCGCCTTGGAGGCCTGCTCCTCGTCCCATTATTGGGGCCGCGAGATCGGCCGCTTGGGCCATCGGGTGAACCTGATCTCCCCGAACTATGTGAAGCCATACCTCAAGCGCGGGAAGTCCGACGCGCATGACGCGCGCGCGATCTGCGAAGCCGCGTCGCGGCCGGACATGCGGTTTGTTCGCGTAAAGAGCGAAGAGCAGCAGGCGGCGCTGATGCAGCATACGTCCCGGCAGTTGCTCATCGATCAGCGGACGGCCGTTGCGAACTCCCTTCGGGGTCAGCTCGCGGAATTCGGCGTCATCGAGAGGAAGGGCATCGAGAACGTCGGAGAGCTGGTCCGCATGCTCGACGAGGATGATGAAGAGCTCGCGCAGATCCCGGCAGGCGCACTCATGGTCATGAAGATTTTGGCGGATCAGTTAAGAGCCGTGGACGCGCACGTGTCGGCGATCGACGAGCAGATCGAGGCTTGGCAGCGGGAGAGCGCCGCGGCCCAGGCGCTCAAGACCATTCCGGGCATTGGCGCGTTGATCAGCGCGGCCTTGGCCGCGCATGTTCCCGATCCCTCCATATTCCGCTCCGGCCGCGACTTCGCTGCGTGGCTCGGTCTGGTTCCGCGACAGAACTCCAGCGGCGGAAAGGAAAGGCTCGGCAGGATAACGAAGCAAGGCAATCCGTATCTGCGCCGCCTCCTCGTCCTCGGAGCGACGGCGAGCTTACGGTGGCTCCACAAACGGACGGATCCACTGGCCGATTGGACAAAGCGGCTCCTGCAGCGCCGGCCGGCGCGACTTGTCACCGTCGCGCTCGCCAACAAGCTGGCTCGCGTCGCCTGGGCGATCATGACGACGGGTGAACTTTTCCGCTCGGTTGGTGCGGCCGCAACGACATAGCGGTCGAAACTCGAAGGAGATTCGCCGGAGACGGCGTCGACGTTGGCTAGTGCGAAGTGAGGTGATGAACTCCCGGCGAACCGCAGACCAGGGCATTCCGAACCCCGACCGGCGCCTCGAGCGCGTGGAGCTGATGAGAAACCTGGTACGCGGATATCATCATGGCCAGCGAGGCTGCGGCTTCGCATCAACAGGCCGGACATATGACAGCAATCGCCAAAGAGCCGTCACATCAAAAAGCGCTTGCCAAGGGGCCGTCCACATATGGTCGGGGTTGCGCAGCGCCCGGCCTCGTCGTTTCGAGAGGACACCTACGATGACCAAGGAACAGAAGATTATCCGCGCCAAGGTTGGGTTGCTGGAGTTGGCCAAGCAGCTCGGCAACGTCAGCCAGGCCTGCAAAATGATGGGCTATAGCCGCGACAGCTTTTATCGTTTCAAGGAACTTTACGACGCCGGGGGCGAATTGGCGCTGCAGGAACTGACGCGGCGAAAGCCGATCCTGAAGAACCGCACGCCGCCCGAGGTCGAGGCGATCATCGTCGAGCTTTCGCTGGACCAGCCGGCTTATGGCCAAATCCGTATCGCCAACGAGCTTCGCAAACTCGGCCACTCTATTTCTCCGGCCGGCGTTCGCGGCGTCTGGCAGCGTCATGATCTTGAAACCATGAAGAAACGGCTCAAGGGCTCGAAGCCAAGGTCGCCCAGGAAGGCCTGGTTCTGACCGAAAGCCAGCTGGCCGCGCTGGAGAAGGCCAAGAGCGAAAAGGAGGCGCATGGCGAGTTCGAGAGCGAATGTCCGGGCTATTGCGGCGCCCAGGATACATTCTACGTCGGCAACATGAAGGGGGTTGGCCGCATCTACCAGCAGACCTTCATCGACACCTACGCCAAGGTCGCCTTCGCCAAGCTCTACGACCGTAAGACGCCGATCACCGCCGCCGATCTCGTCAACGATCGGGTCGTGCCGTTCTACGACGCCCATGAGGTGAAGCTCTGCCGCGTGCTGACCGATCGCGCCACGGAATATTGCGGCAATCCCGAGCATCACGAATACGAGCTCTACCTGGCGGTCGAGGACGTCGACCACACGCGCACCAAGACCAAGAGCCCACAAACCAACGGCATCGTCGAGCGGTTCCACAAGACGGCGCTCGATGAGTTTTACCGCGTCGCGTTCCGAAAGAAGATCTATGGATCGATCGCTGAACTCCAGAGCGACCTCGATCGCTGGGTCCAAAGCTACAACGAAGAAAGGCCGCACCAGGGGCGCTGGTGCTTCGGCAAGACGCCGATGCAAACGTTCCTTGACGCCAAGCCCCTGGCAAAGGAGAAATTGATCGCCGCCTGACCACGACCAACAGGCGGACCCGATCCATCTCCGGACGCCGTCCGTCAGATCGAGTCCCAACTACTAGAGGGAAGGACAGCAACGGGTCGATTTGACCCGTTCGCCAAGCCGACGATGAATGACCGGTGTTTGCGCTCTTCTCCCGTACCAGGACCGACCGGGAATGCGCGCTTAGATTCGATTTGACCCATTCGCCGCGTCCTCGGCGAATCGCCGCTTCTTCAGGCCAGGTACTGGCCGCTATGGACCCTTTCGTGCAGACGCTGGAGATCGGCCTCCAAATTCCGCTCGTAGTCCTCCACCGTCACCCGATCGACGCCTGGACTGGCCGCACGTCTCTGCCGCCGGAACGCCCGTTCGAGCGCCCGACGTCGACGTGATGCAGCAGCTCCAAGCCCCCGGCGGAGCATCCGGTCTCTCGCATGACGAAACCCGATGTGCTGCTTTCGCGGGTGCGGGTACCAGCTCTGCCTCCGCGACATGCCGATTTCGGTAGTCAATTCCACACCCCGTCCAACCGCTGTCTACGCTTCGGACCCCGCGTCGCCACGACGCCCGCAAGACTCGCTCCCGTCCCGCCTGCTCGGCTTTGAACGGACCAGACTTTCACTGGCAAGCTCATTCCAGCTTTCCTCTCGCACCCCGCATCCGGCTCTCGGAGAAGACATCACGCCGTCTTTCGCGTGCGACGCCACCTTTCTCCGAAGGGGCGCCTTTGTTCGAAGACAACCTCTTGCTGTCGATCCGATGACGTTAGAGCAGGGTTCCGAGAAGGAGGGCTCTGCATTGTGTTGGATGGCGCGCTGGTGGCGAGCGCGTGGCTGGACAAATGTCGCAGAGCCCCCTCCTTACCTCGTCCTTGACGGCGCGATGCGAGGGCGCCAGATGCGCTGCGAGGGCATCATTCCTCGCAGCGCACGCTCGTGATCCAGGGATCGCATGTCGAAATAAATTCTACAGACCGCACGGCTTGTTGACGAGCCCGGCGTTCTCGGTCAGCGCCGTGCCGCTCCATTGCAGATAGACGATGCCCTTGAGCCACGTCGGGTAAAGCGCGTCGGGCGTACAGGTCGTTGAGGGCGGCTGGTAGCCCTTGCCAACTGCTCCCCCGCTCGGGGTGATGTCGGACCAGACGCTGTAGCCGGTGTTCATGCAGTCGACCGCTGTGGCGTAGCCGGTGCAGTTCGGGGCGGTCGTCGGCAGCGAGGTCGGATTGGCGAACCCGGGCGCGGTGCCGATCGTGTTGCCCGAGGCGTAGTTCGCCCCATTGTACTCGCCGATGTTGTTGCCAGAGTCGCAGCCGGCGTAGATCGGGCAGGACGCGCCCACGGCGGATTTGAAGTAGTTTCCGTTGACGGTGTAGCCGGTCTGGCCAAATTGCGCTGCGATGACCGGCTGACCGGTCCCGACCGCGCCTACGCCGGTCGTGCCGTTCCATGCGGGATAGGTCGTGGAGCCCAGCGGCTTGATGACGTCGGCCTGGACGAGATTGTTGGTGATCGAGAACGTGCCGATGCCGGTGGCGTCGTTGATGTACATGTTCGACCCGGGCCCGTCGCGCTTATAGTCGTGATCGTTGCCGTAGATCGTGTTGTTCGCTATGTAGACTTTGAGCGCGGTGGCGCAGGTACCGCCGCAGAACATGGTGAAGCCGGCGCTGCCGTTGCCCCAGAACACGTTGTTCTCGACCGCGGTCTGGCCGGTGTAGCCGTTGGCGTGCCAGCTGTCGAAGATGAGCCCCTGGCCGTCGGTGGTCGTCGCGATGGCGATTGTATCGCCGCTGGTCACGCCCGGTGACGCGACATTGTTGCTTAGGCCAATCGTGGTCCCGGAAACCGACGACACGAGAGTGTGGGTCGGGATGGCGGCGATGGCCTCCCCCCCATGCGCGAGGTCAGCAATGGGCCAGCCTACGCCCCAGCCGGAAACGGATGCGACGGAGACGGACCCGGCCCCCGCGCTGGCGTTAGCATTCGCGGTCGCGAACGCCCCGACGAAGTTCGAGTTCGGGCCGCAAAACCCATCGATGTTGCCATAGGAAAAGTTCTGCGAAACGAAGACATGGGTTCCCGCGAGCGCATCAACGTTCGAGGGGGTGTTGATCGAAAGACCGCTGCCGCATTCGATGCCCGATTGGGCGCCGTTGAAGGCGATGTCGCCGACGAATGCGAATTCATCGACGCCGTTGGTGGCCGCGTGGTAGCCGCCATCGTATAGGGCAGCAAGACCGCAATCATGCCCGATGTCGTTGATGAAGGCGACGTAATTGATCGTATAACCGGATGTCAATGGAATGGCGCCGAAGCATTCTACGGACGCATTGTAGGCAACAAAGCCCTCCACCGCCCAATTGGACTTGTCGATATTGATGCCGTCTGCCGTGGTGGCGTTGATCGTGCAGCCGAACGCCGTGGCGCAGAGAAGCGTCGCGGTATAGACGCCGCCCGTCCCATCGATGCCGCCGCTGGTTGACGGGCATGACGCCACGGTCCCCCAAACGCTGCTGCCGGCATTGTAAGAATCGAAATTCGCTGAATTGTAAGCTCCGGTCGCGGCGATGATGACGTCGCCGCAAACGATGCCTGAATGGTTCGTCGAGGCCCACGGCGAACTGGGCGAAGTCCCCGAGTTGCTGTCCGAACCGGTCGGCGACACGTAATAGGTGTGGAGAGCGACGAACGAAACCGATCCGCTAGGTTGCGAACTGCTACTAGCCGCCACAATAGGCACCGTCGGGGCGCTGGTCGCTGACGCCGTCGCGCCCGAAGATCCGGTCGCCGTAACTGTGGCTGTCAGCGTGTGTCCCGCATCGCCTGAAACGGGGGTGTACGTCGCCGCCGTCGCCCCCGCGATCGGCGCCCCATTCCCGGCCCACTGATATGCGAAGGAAGTTGCGCCCGTCCAGGTTCCGGTCGTTGACGCGAGGACCTGACCGACCTGGGCCGTGCCGCTGACCACCGGCGGCTGGAGATTCGTCGGCGCCGCTGCCACGCTAGCGGCCGAAATGGTAAGCGCCGTGCTCTTCAAGGCCAGCAAGCGGCTCCAAGTCGGGTTAAACACGGCGACCTGCATGCTGTAGGTTCCGGGGCTTGTGCCGGCGGGCACGGTCCAGCCATAGGCTTCGGTCAAGGGCACGCCCGCCTGAAACGTTAGGAAGAATACCTGTTGCGTGGTGGCAGCATAGGCGCCAGGGGGGACCAACGAAAATTCGACAGGATAATTCGAGGCGTTCTGATTGGAAGTGATCGTGGCCCTGAAAACGACCGTTTGTCCGGGCTGGACGGTGGCCGGGGTCGCTGTCACGGACCTCAGAGTGATAGCCTCGGCGCGCGCCGGCGCTGAAAGCGCAGTCAAAGCCAGTAAGATTGCAAAGACAATGATTTCGATGAGACGCGCGACGTATCGGCCTGACGGCGCAAGGCTCACGCCGGCAGCCAATGATGCAGCTGCTCCTGGCCCTGTCGTCAAACTGGGCAGCGACAAGGGAGCCGCCGCCGCGGCAAACATCACGCCATAAATTTTCATCCGAACCTCCAGCCCGCGAAGCAATGCCCTCGAATTGATCGTCAATCCTTGCGTAGCTGGGCGTCTGAATGACGCTTCTGCGCTCGGAGAGGTCTCTGCATTGCTGTCACTGACGGTCGGGGAGATGTAATATGGCTGGAGCGCGGCAAAGGCGACCGTAGTTTTGGACGTAGGAGACGGCGGCCGTCAAAATTGGAGCGCAAGCAAAAAGTACAGCCTGCGGCTGTTTCTATAGAGTGTCGCACTAGATCCCCCTCATTATTGTTTTCAACATTGCCGGCGTAGATTCTCGGCTCCGTCGGCCAGCTCCACAAACTAACCGAATCTCTGCTTCAATTCGTTGAACTTCACATCTAAGATTTTCGGTCCTAGTGCAATCCGCAAATATGGGGTGCTACAGACGGAGATCTCAGCTCGGTGGGAACACCTCCACGAAGTGAGGGATTCTCTGTTCCGAATAACCGGGGGGTTGCGGAGCTTCAGAAGAGCATTAGCCCGACACCCCCCGCAAAACCCTATTTACCCCTTCGCCACGCAGCCCGGCACGACCGCTATTGTGCAGATCCTATGGGGCGCTCGGCGGCCGAGGTCGGTATCCTTGGTCTGTCGAACGACCTCAAGGAGAAGGCAGATGTCTAAATTCTCGGGATCCCCTCAGGCTTCTGTTGACTACAACTCCACTATCATTGGCGCGCTGGAATTGAGCGAGAAGAAGTGGGTTCTGGCGGTTCAACTGCCCGGAGTTAGCCGGAATTCGAGGCATGTGCTGAACGCTTGTGGCGATGGGTGGTTTGTTTTGTCGAGCGTCTAAAGGCCAGGTGCGCAGCGTCAGATCGGAAGATCGCTCGGGTGATAGTGACCCACGAAGCTGGGCGCGACGGATTTTGGCTGGCGCGTTTCCTTGTCGGCCTTAGCCTTTTCCAAGGCTACGACCTGGGCCTCGGTGAGGATCAGGCCGTCCTGAGCCATCTCGGCCTCGAGCGCCTTGAGCCGGTGCTTCATGGTCTGCAGGTCGTGGCGCAGCCAGATCGAGCGCACGCCAAGCGGCGAGACGGACATTCCGTGCTTGGCCAGTTCGTTCGACACCCGCGTCTGGCCCCAGGCCGGCTGGTCGATCGCCATGGCCACCACCGCCGCCTCGATCTCGGGCAGCACCCGGTTCTTCAGGATCGGCTTGCGGCGCGACAGTTCCTGCAAAGCCAGTTCGCCGCCTTTGTCGTAGAGATCCGTGAACCGGTAGAAGCTGTCCCGGCTGTAGCCCATCATCTTGCAGGCCTGGCTGACGTTGCCGAGCGGCGCTGTCACGCGAACTGAATTTGGTCGTGCGCGAGTTGGAAGGCCCGGTCCAGGCTCAGCCCGCGGTGGCGGCGCGCCACGTCTGGAATGCTTCGTCTCGGAGGATGCGGAGCGTGCGCCGGGATGTGAGGTGGCGTTGGACCTTGAAGCTGTTTTGGACGGCGGCGTGAATGGAGAGAAAACGCTGGGCTGATCCCGGCGATTTGAAGCGCTGCATCTTGCGCTCGCGTCGTCGCGTCTGCTGATGCGAATTCTTAGCCCGATTGTTCTTGCGCAAGCCCTGCTCGTGGCGAGCCGATAAGCCCATCTCGGCCTTTGCCGCGCCGTAGGAGCGCAGCTTATCGGTCACCATAACATCGGATGCGAAACCCTGCTTCTTGAGCAACTTGCGCATCAGTTTCACGGCTGCAGCCTTGTCGCGCCGTCCCTGCACCAGCAGATCGAGAACCTCGCCTTCATGTCGACTGCGCGCCAGAGCCAGAACTGCCGGCCCGCAATCGTCACGGACATCTCGTCGAGATGCCATCGCGCCGTTGGCCGCGGGCGTCGATGGCGAAGTTCTCGGGCAAACTGCGGCCCGAACTTCATTACCCATCGCCGCACCGTTTCGTAAGAGACGTCAAGATCGCGCTCCGCGAGCAGATCTTCGACGTCGCGATAGCTGAGTGTGAAACGGACATAGAGCCAGACGGCGTGCCGGATGATCGCAGGCGGGAATTGGTGGCGGGCGAACGAGATCGTCATCCGCCATCTTACCCGTGAAACGGAGGCGCGCCATCGTTCTCGTGACAAAGCCCCATGCCGCGGTTAGCAGGACCGCCGCCGCCATCGCTCTTGCCCGCATAGCTCTGCCCTCCCGCTTTCCACAACTAAGAGGTTGCAAATGTCGACGGATCATGCAGCAATTGACGCAGGGGAAGAAAGAGGACGGCTATGCTGTTTTGGCTACCACGTCGGCGGGCGAGAATAGAAAGCATACAAGCCGAAGCCGAGGCGCTGTTCCGCAATCTTGGCGAGGCCGCTTACAGCGAGGCGCGCCGACGTGAAGATGAGGCCAGTTCCGACGAAATCGCGAGCGATTGGGGTTTTGTTGCATTGGCGGTTGCACGTCTGATCGGCAGGCGCAAAGACGTCGACCCCTTGGTGCGGCTGGCAATGAATATCGTTCTCGTGCCCGATCGCAAAGAGGCCGCGTCGCGCAAGCGCCGATCCCTTGCCGAGCTCAGGCCGGCACACGAAGCGCCGCACGTCCGTGCCGCCACCACGCTCCCGTTCCGAATCCAATTTGTCGGCGCGGCGCCAGACCATGGACCGATAACTTTGACGGAAGTCGAGATTCAGGTGGCGGACGTGTCGGCAGCGATCGTCGCCGCCGCGAATATCGCCTGGCCGCCTCGAACGATAGGATTGCGCATCCTCGACGGTGAAGGCCGCGAAGTCTTTGGGCGACGGAAGGCCCCCCCGACCGGCGCACCCCGGGTCGCTTGCCGCGCCAACTGATCGGAATCGACGCATTGCCGTCGTCCGCCTATAGCGGTCGAATCCGACCCAAAGGCACAGAGTCAACCTCGCCTCATGCCGGGGGCTTTCGCCACCCAGGCACGATGGTGTGTTAGTCGGTAATCCGCCGCAATGAATGCCAAGGCTTTGGCTGGCCCTGGTGATGAATCGCAATTCGAGAGGCTCGCACACTTCAGTTGAGAGGCGGCGTCGATGGCTGCTGGTTGTAATCCGGACCGGACGCCTCCTTTTCCACGGCGTCGAGGCGATTGGAGAGCGCCTTGAAGAGTTGCCCGTATTGTGTGGCAAGGCTGTCGGTAATTTGCGCAATCTTCATTTGGCCCTGCAATAGCTGCTGGATAGCGGCGGCGTGATCGTTGCGGCGCTCGACGTCGTCGTCCCGCACCTTCGCAACGAGGTTCGCGAGCGCTTTCATTGCCGCCGCCTGCTTACCGAAGAGGGCCATGATTTCGAATTGCTGTTTCTGCGCCCGCCCTATCAGTTGGGCCATTTGATTGAATGCGTCCTCAAGCTCTTTGGAGAGCCTCTCTGACAACGTCTCGAACGCCCGCGCAATTGCCTCGGCGATCTGCTGTTCGTCGTCCGTCATGGGATCAATCCCTTCCGAAAAAGGCGTTGCCGGGACCGTCGGCAATGGTTCATTCACCTGTCTCATCCATCGTTTGCATAGGCGGGCGGCCGAGCGGCGCGGCCGCTTGGGCCCGGGCGATCTGCGCCATACGCATACGACCGGCCGTTACTATGACAAAGCCGTCTAGAGCGGTTTTCGAGCCGATAGAATCGCTGAGGATTCACGAATTGGGGGAAATCTGATTCATCCTTTTGACCGGCGAAGGAGGCCGACGGGGATGGCTGAACCTCTTTCCTTGGATCTTCGCGAACGGGTCGTCGAGGCGGTCAAGGGCGGGATGTCGCGCCGTCGCTCTGCGGCGCATTTTCGTGTCGGGGTTTCGAGCGCGATCCGCTGGGTCGCTCAAGCCGAAGCCTGTGGCGATCTGCGGCCCAAGCCGATGGGCGGGGATCGTCGTTCGGCGGCGATCGAAGCCCAGGCCGACACGATCTTGTCGCTTTTGGCCGAAGAGCCGGACACGACGCTGGCTGAGTTTCAGGATGCGTTGACGGACAAGGGCCATCGCTTCAGCGTGTCGGCGATTTGGCGCTTTTTCGATCGGCGCCAGATCTCGCTCAAAAAAAGTCCGCGCACGCGGCCAAGCAGCAGCGCCCCGACATTCTGAAACGTCGCGAGGCTTGGTTCGAGAGCCAGCTCGATCTCGATCCGGAGAAGGACGAGACCTGGGCCTCCACCAATATGGCGCGCCGCTACGGCCGCGCCCCCAAGGGGGAGAGGCTGAGAGCCGCCGTACCGCATGGCCATTGGAAAACGACGACCTTCGTCGCCGGTCTCCGTCTCGCCGGCCTCGTCGCGCCGCTCGTCTTCGACGGGCCCATCAACGCGCTCACGTTCGAAGCCTATGTCGAGCAGTTCCTCGTTCCTGAGCTCAAGCCCGGCGACATCGTCGTCATGGACAACCTGTCCAGCCACAAGCGACCGAAGGTGGGAGCGCTGATCGAAGCCGCAGGCGCGAGCCTCCTCTACCTTCCGCCCTACAGCCCGGACTTCAATCCGATCGAGAAGCTGTTCGCCAAGCTCAAAGCCTTGCTGCGAAAAGCCGCCGAGCGGACCATCGACGGCCTCTGGAGAGCCATCGGCAAATGTCTCGACAAATTCACTCCGCGCGAATGCGCCAACTACTTCGAGGCCGCAGGCTATGAGCCCACGTGAGCGGAAACCGCTCTAGACGTTACGCCGAACCAAGGGCTGTCGTTGCTTGAACGATCGCGGAGCAGCCGGCGCAACGGAATTGGTTTGGTTGGTGAAGGCTTGCCCCGCTTGCTGCCCCGGAGAGGCGAAGCGATCGGGCAGGCCACCGAGATCGTCATCATCGTCCAAGTCTTCCGGACCGGATTCTCCTAAAGCCCACACGTCGCCATTCTGAGCCTGGAGTTGCACGGCCTTCGCGGCGGCCATCAATCGGAAATAGTGTTCGGCGTGCGGAAGATAGTTCTCGGCGGCGACAGGATTGTTGGCTGTGTGTGCGTCGCGCGCCAATTGAAGGTATTTTTCCGCCACATGCTGCGCGGTGCCGCGTATTCTGACGTCAGGGCCGTGCGAGTCATATGAACGAGTCAATGGGTTGGGCTCACGACCACGATTTGTTTGGCGGCCGCGAATTCGGTCATTCTGACCAAGTGACATTTCTTATCCTTAGTGTTCAACCGCTCCTACTGGGAGCGTGTCGGAGCCTCTGCGGGGTGGCGGCGTTCGAGGCGTCGCAGCGCCGGGCCGTCAAGTCTCCATGAAGCGCCCAGACGCGGGCGCTGAGCGTGTCGTGTCGGATCTCGTACGACGATGCGTCAGATTCGGTCTGTCGATTACGCGGAAGGCTTGCGCGCCCGATCGGCCTTTCGGCGAACAATCGCGCTTTCGACAGCATCAGCGTCGCAGAACGTCGTCGATTGAGATCGTTAACCCCGCGGCCCTAAACGCGCCAACCCAAGTATGGGCTTCCGTCCCGAGTCCGACGGCATCGCAAGGTTGCGAGGTGCATAGCCCTTTCTTCCTTCAATGCAAGGGCAAGGGCGTCAACGGCGAAGAGAATCCCGGGCAGCGGGCGCAGTAAGAGTCGGCCATTGCCGCTGTCGTAGAGCGCGAAGGCGATGATCAGGCACGATCTTGATCAGGGGCCGCTCCCCGGGCTCGTAATCGGTGTGACATCCGCGGTTGATCGATCGGGCGTGTCCTCCTTCCAGCGCACAGATCCGATAGGCCGTTCCAACATGCGGCGAATCCGGATCGGCTCTGGTCCGATATGAAATTCGTTGGCGCGGACGTGTAAGGCGCGCTCCGATGCCGTCGAGCGACTTCGCTGCCGAAGATAGTCATGCCATGTCGGGCAATGAAATCGCTCTGTCCAAAGTTCAGGATCGGCGATGTCGCGCGCGATCGACCAACCATACGCGCCGTTGCGCTGACGGCTCAGCTGAACGTGCTGCATGACAGCGTAGAAGAGGCGCGCCTTGGCAGGATCGACGCGATATTCGATCTCGATCACGATCGGTCCGCTGCGTGGGGTCAGTGAGAGACGCACCTGCGGATCGGCAAGGACGTCAAGGGAAAGTTCGTTCGGGCCGCTGACTGTTGGCATCCGCATCCACAAGCCGAGCACCGGCGAGGCAAACAAGGCTGCCCCCGAAATGAGCAGTGCTCCCTCCACCCCAAGGACGTTTGCCGCGCTTCCCCACGCCCAGCTGCCGAGCGCAATCCCACCTGCGATGGCCGCCTGATAGGCCGCCAGCGCGCGACCAGCGACCCAGCGAGGGGCGGCGAGTTGAACGCCGACATTGAACAACGTGACCGAAGCGGTCCAGGCGGCGCCCGCGAAGATGAGCGCGCCTCCGGTCAGCACTGGAGAGCGGCTGATCGCGACAACAGCGACACAGACGCCCATGAGTACCATGCACAGGCGGACGGAAGCTTCGTCTCCCAGACGCCCGCGAAGCGTGGCGATATTGAGCGCTCCTACGACCGCGCCCATGCCAAACGCCCCTAACATGACGCCGTATGTTTGCGCGCCGCCATGCAGGAGGTCGCGCGCGACAATCGGCATGAGCGCTGAGACTGAGCCGCCGGCGATCCCAGTAACCAAGGTCCGCCCGAGCACAATTCGAATTGGCGGCGAGTGCACGATGTAGCGAACGCCAGAAATGACGGCTCGGGCCATTCTTTCGGGCGGGAGCCGCGACGGCTCCTTTATGCGACGCCGCCAGTCTTCTCGTGCACCAGTTGCCCGAGCGGCGCGGCGCGCTCCGACTCGCAGCGAAGAGCGTCCGCGATCAACTCTCAAAGATGCTCTGGTTTGAGCGGCGCAAGCGTGATCTCCGCCACTTTTCCGCCAGCGGTCCTGATGGCGTCGAGCTTCCGCATCAGCGGATGGCCGGCGTCGACCTCGTTGTCCCGATAGGCACCGACGAGCAGCAGGCGTTGCACGTCTGCTTGGGTCAGAAGATCCTCGATGAGGTCGAGCGTCGCCCCGTCCAGCCATTGAAGATCGTCGAGGAAGAGCGCCAGCGGACGCTCCGCTCTTGCGAACACGCCGACGAAGCGCCGGAATATGAGATGGAACCGCGCTTTTGTCTGTGCGGCTCAAGCTCAGGAATCAGCGGCTGGTCCCCGATGATGAATTTCAATTCTGGGATAACGTCGGTCATGAGGCGGCCATTCGGTCCCAGCGCCTCAAGCAACGCGTGCCGCCAGCGCGCCACCTCGGCATCGCTCCCGCTGAGCAGCGATCGCACGAGACTTTCAAAGGCTTGAGCGAGTGTCGAATAAGGGATGTCGCGCTTCAGCTGATCGAACTTGCCGGAGGCAAAAATCCCGCGCAGCGGCACAAGCGCCTTGTGCAGCTCGTTGACTACGGACGATTTGCCGGTGCCGGAATAGCCTGAAACCAAAATCAATTCCGGCGCGCCGCTCTCGGCCACGCGATCGAAGGCGGCGAGCAATGACTCGACTTCCCGCTCTCTCCCGTAAAGGTTCTCCGGGATCACGAGCCGATCGGGCATGTCGCGTTCGCCGAGCGCAAAAGGCTCGATGCGCCCGTGGCGCTCCCATTCGGCAAGTGAGCGCCGGAGATCGTGCTCGACGCCGCCGGCGGTCTGGTAGCGATCCTCGGCCGTCTTGGCGAGGAGCTTCATCACGATCTCGGAGACGGGGGCCGGAACGCTCTCCATCCTCTCTGCAGGCGCTACAGGCTTTCGAGCGATATGGCAGTGGACCCATTCCATTGGATCGGCCCCACTGAACGGCAGGCGGCCGGTGAGCATCTGATAGAACATGACGCCGAGCGCATAGAGGTCGCTGCGCGAGTCGATCGAGCAATTCATTCGTCCGGTTTGTTCCGGCGCCATATAGGCGAGCGTTCCGGCGATCACCCCAGGCGGCTCGGCCGCCTGTCGCTCGCGAGGCATGCGCGAGGCGATGCCGAAGCCGGTGAGTCGAACCTCGCCGGTCGCACCGTTGACCAGGATATTGGCCGGCTTGACGTCCTTGTGCACGAGGCCGCACTGATGCGCCTTGCCCAGCGCGACGGCGATGCCGATGGCGAGGCGCAGGAAGCGTTCCACCAGCATCGGTCCGTCGATCAGCCGCTCGAGCGGTTCGCCGCCAGGATCTGCGAGCAGCAGCGCTGTTCGGCCGCGCCCGGTGATAAGCGCAAGCGGCCGCGCCGCCCATGCACCCTCGAGATCGTCTCTCAGGGCACATTCGTGGGCGAGGCGATCGAGGGCGGCGGGCGCCGGGCGCTCCCCCGCAGGCAGCACGGCCAGCACCGCGCTGCGGCCGCCATCGCCGTCCGCGCGCACGCCCCGGCAGAAGACGCGTTCTGCATCCTCCCACAGGACCTGGAGATCGCTAATCCCATCGCCGTCGAACTGACAGGATGCGTTCACTCGCCGGACTCCGTCGCCCTCGCGGACACGCTGTTACACGCAGCGCCCCGCGACACTGCCGTTGAACAAGCCCCGGAGCCAATAAAGTCTGAGTGTTTTCGATGCTTCCGGCAAGGGCTCCAGCAGCATCGCCGGGTGTCACTGGGCGCCTTGGCGGGGTCTGATTTACTCTTGGTGCAAGCTGTTCTCCTGCAATGGCATCATCCGAGCGCGGAGCAATTCGAGGCCGGCGCGGCCGTACATCGCTCGCTTGAGGGTCTTCAATTTGTTTATCTGTCCTTCGGTCTGCCCGTTGCTCCAATGCTCCAACACGGCGTTCCGGACAGCTTCCAGATCCTGACGTATCGTCCTCGCAAAGCGCTGCATCGCGTAGATCCCAGACGCGCGCGCGTCGATCAGCCAAGCATCCAGACCCGCCGGCGTTCCGCCGCGAAGTAGCCCCTGAAACCGCATTGCCAGACGCCTCATCGCGCTGAACTCCATCGACGCTGCTTTCAACGCGTCGACGTTGGCGATCTGACGAGCGGTCATCTGGCCCCGGGGTTTGACGCAAAGCGCGGCTGCAGTTAGCGGCGAGATCGCACGACCAGTCATCGGATCTATTGTTCGCACGAGAACCGGTGCGAGCTCCTCCTGCTCGGCTGCGTCGGGCGGAGGCCTGCGGCCGCGCCAGGGAGCGAGGAAACGCGCCAGATGACTGAAGGACCCTGTGTAGCCGCGATTGCGTATCTCGGCGAGCAGGTGCCGGACTTTGGTAATGCCTTCGGCCAAAGCCGCGCTAGCAAAGCGCCGAAATACGTCGGGGTGCAAGGCTTTGACGCCATTGTGTTGAGGTCCGGCAAATCGATGCGACGAACCCCGTCGGCGACCAAGACCGAGCTTGCGGGCGATCTCCCTGACGGAACTGCCACCTTCAAAAAGTCCCCTGATCTCATCGAATAGCTCTTGTCGAACAGCCTGGCGTCCGCGGCACATCAAGCGCTTCTGCGTTACAGCGTCAGAAGGAACAATCCGATCGTGCTGGAAGCGGGGGCGTCGTCTGATTATCTCTGGCATCGACCTGAGAATCCGAAATCGGCGCCTCAAAGCGGCCGAGCTGTCGCTCAACGGTCTCGCGGAAGTTCTGCAACAGATGAAAGCGATCGGCGACCTGCCTGGCCTGCGGCGCGCCCTGACGCGCAGCCTCCGCATAGAGGCCAGCACGGTCGCGGCTGACTACCTCCACTTCCGAATGATCCTTGAACCAACTGGCCGTGGTCGCCGCCGAACGATCCGCCAGCAGGTCCACCACCTGACGACGCTCCAGGTCCACGATGATCGTGCCGTAGTTGGCGCCCTTCCGCCACGCCCAGTCATCAATGCCAGCCACATGGACCGCGCCGTTATCGGACCGAGCCCTGGCATGCTCCTTCAGGCTGCGCAGGATCGTCGTGTCGCTGACCGGCATGCCGAGCCGTCTCATCAGCCGCTCCGATGGCCTCCCGCCGGCGCTATGGCCAAGCAGCCGAACGATACCCGCCAGGCGGGCGGTCTGGCGCGCGAACGGCGCCGCAAGACCCGGCAGGCGCTCGGTGAAGATGCGCCGATCACACCGCTGGTTTCGACACCTCCAGCGCGCCAGGCGTGCGTTAATGATGACCGGTGCTCCCTGAGCGGACAGATCCCGAAGCGTTCGCGAGTAAGCGCTGTGACGCGATTTGGACTGCGTACCGCATCCCGGACAGGAGGTCGGCTGCCGGCTGTCCACCGTGACCGTCCAAGCCTGTTCTCCCCGTTGGACGCTCACGACGTTCAGGCTTGCCGCGGGTGACCATGAAACTGATGTTTTCATCGCCCTTGCTGCGGCATACCGGCGCAAGATGCCAGCCCGCCATGGCGTCATCGGGCGTGTTGCTCCCGGCGCGTGCACCAAGAGTAAATCAGACCCCATTTAAGCGCAGCGCGACAGAGACATCCAGACCGACATATTGCTCATAGCTCCCTCGAGACACTCCTGAAAATAGCCGCAGTCTCGTGGGGCAGGCTCCGGCCCGGCAATTACGTCATCGTTCGCAAGGTGCTGAAACACACCTTCGGGAACCTCCCTTCCTTTACGTGCTAGGAATCACGAAGGCAGGGAGGTCACGCGGAGCGGCCCAGAATGGCGCCCTCGGCGACCGCTCCCTCGGAGGCCAAGCGAGTCCGGAATATGCGGCTCCATTAAGGGACAGCAACGGGCTGTAGCAGGGGTCGTTCAACAAGGCTTCACCCCACCGCCTGCGCAATCTCAGGAGCTCGTTGCGGGTGACAGCGTCCGCTTGCGTAGGCCGGGCGCCGCTTGATCCCGCATACCTCAGTCTCGCGCGGGGCGTGAGGACAACTCGGAAACCTTGCGCCCTCAATCTCAGACAATAATCAACGTCATGATACTCCAAAGGAAACAGGACCTCATCGAAGCCGCCGATATCCATAAAAGTGGACCGCGGCGTCAAGAGACATGCTCCCGTGACAGCGCTGCATTCGTGCGCGACAATCAGTTGGTCCGCGTGGCCGGGATCGCCGTCGAGTCGATCGACGAAAGCGGGGCTGGGGGCATATCCGACGCCGAGGACGACCCCGCCGTGCTGGACGACGCCGCTTGGCCAGAGCAGGACGCCGCCGACGGCGCCGACGTCGGACTCGGAGGCGCGGCCAAGCATTTCTTCCAGCCACCCGGCGTGCAGCGCTTGAACGCTGCTTCTCATCGCGAGCAAGAACTGGCCCTCGGCATGCGTTGCGCCGTGGTTGATCAGTCGCGCGAAGCTGAACCGACCGGAGAGGGACGTCACCCTCACGCCGTCGGACGCGATTTCGGCGAGGTAGCGCAGCGTCTCAGGATCCGAAGTATCGTTGTCGATGACAATCACTTCGTGGCCATTTGAACCGAGCGTGCCTCTCAGAGATTCGATGCAGCGCCGCAGTAGGTCGAACTCGGTCTCGCACCGGGATCAGGAGAGAGACCTTTGCTCGGCGGCCCGCGCGTATGACCCGTGCGCAGGGAAAAAGCGCGCCCTGCGCGGGCTCCACCAACGCGGCGACGCCGCGCGCCCGCAGATGTTCAGTTGTGGCCTCCGCGAGCCGGCGCGCGCCGGTGTTGAGATCAGTCCGCGGAATCTGCACGAGAAATCCCGGCACGTGAACCGGCGCGGCTGGCTGGCCTTTGTCTGTTGGATAAGAGTCAAGCGGTCGCCGCCCGTCGAGGGTCATGCTGAAGACGCGAAACAGATTGCTGGCGCCGGCCAGCGCAATCTCTCGCGCCTTCGCGATCGGCAAGGCAAACAGGTAGGCGCAATAACCCTGCTCAAGCGACCTCTCGTAGTCGAAACTGGGAAAAGCGACCGGCCACTCGCGACCATCCTCGGTTGCAATCGTCACGTCGCAGTAGGCGGCCGAAGCTCTTGGACGGAGTTCAAGGCCTTCCGCCAGTCGGGCGAGGGCGTTCTCTCGGAACAGCGTCCCCGACCGGGCAAACACGACGACGTCGCAGCTGATTGCGTCGCTGTCCAGAAACTCCAAGAGGTGCTCGGGCGCGAAAGACATTTCGCAACTTCCGCCGCGCAAAATTCCCGCGACCCAATCGACCCCACCCTGCGTCTGGAGACTTGCGACAGAAGCTTCTGCGTCGCGATCGCCAACAAGAGCCAACGCCAATTTGAAATGAGCCCGACCGCTGACCGGCTTCGTTGGGAAGACGCGGCGCCACTCTTCGAAGAGTTCGAAGGGCAGCGACTGCGGAAAGCATCGATCGTAGAGGGCCGCCCGAATTCTCTCGGATGCGATATCGGCTCTCGCGTCCAGTAGGTTGGCTAGGCTATCCTCGAAAGCGAAGAACGCGCATGGACTGCCAATCAGAGGCCGAGCCAAGTCGTCAACGAAGGTCGCCCGTCGAACGCGGCCGTCCGCGAGCTCCCTCGGCAAGTGCAGTTCAAATCCCGGAACAGCCTTCGGCCCCGCACCGTCATTGACATGCGTCCATCGATGTGCGGCCGTCCTGGCGACGCAGATTCCGTCGACAAAAACTCGGACCCCGTGTTGCAAGCGCTCTGGCTCATTATGTAGCCATCCGGAGAACCGAAGCCCGCCGGTCCATTGCACCTCGCCTGGGCCGTGATGCGCTCCGGTTTCATTGGCGACGGCCTCGATCGCAATTGCGGAGCCGAGCAACTGGTTCGTGTTCGCGATTCTGACCCCGAACGACGATGACGACTCCACGGTTAGATTGCTGATAGCAAACGCGAACCGGTAGCAGCCGTCACCGACGCCGCGCGCTCGTAGTCGAGCATCATAGAGATCCGCGCGCGCAAGGGCCGCGGGCTGACCGTCAATTAGGAGCTCGACGACGAAGCGCGCATCAAGCCTGTCCGGATCGAAAGCATAGCCTACAATCCGCTCGTGTGACGTCAACCTGACTTCGGTGATGAGGTTCGACGACGTCTGCGTGCCGCACAGGGGTGCTAAGCGCCTCATCTCCAGAACTCGCGGGCATGGTCGCCCGGTAGCCATGCGCCGACTTCAAGCGCAGCCCGTTGCACACAGATTCTCGGATCCAGGGCCAAGTCGCCATCATCGATTTCAAGCGACCCAAAGGACCAATCGAAATAAGCCTTTTTTAGCCCGCAGAGTGCGCCAATGTCGTCCACCGTTCCAAAGTGCCGGGTACGATACGGCGAGAACAGGTTTCCAACGCCGTATTGCTCAATCGCCTGGGGATACTCCTGGCGACTGATTGCACCGGTTACGAAAACGTTGCCGGACGCCATGACGCCAAGCTCGTCGACGCAGCGGCCAAGCACGATGATGGAAGCTTCAATTCCGCGTAGACGAAACATTCGACCCATGGCGATGATTTGCCGGTCGGTCTGGCCAGTGGCTTCCGGGCATACGATGCCCAAAATCGTGTGCTCGGGTCTCGCCCGCAAGGAGATCGTCTTCCGGCGCGTGGGGGCGCAAGGCAACGCGACCAGGGACTCGAGATAGGAGGCCGAAAAGGCCGCAGCCATTCGATCAATCGGAATGATGCCCTCAGCTCTCCGCAAGACCTCATGCATCCGCGCGGCCTTGGACTTCTCGACGGACAGGTTCGCGGCATCCGCCGTTTGGTGAGAGGCGACACACCGATCGCATGCGCCGGGGCATTCGTCGTTCGAACAGACCTTCTCGAGGGCGAGCTTTCCGCTACAGACCCACTGAAGGTCGCCGAAAACAATACGCAGAGGGGTCCCTAGATCGGAGAGGATCTGCAGGAGTTCCTGCGGAAGCGACTTGGGGTCAAAAATCTCGATGGCTTCCACGCGGAGCCGCGCGAGGTAAGACTTAAATCTCGCATGACCTGCTCCATCAGAGATTGCAAAGACGAGCGATTGCGGAACAGACGCGCGGAGGCTCCTGGTGATCACGGTGGAATCGACTTCAGTGAACTCGCACAGGATACAATGGATGTCTCCCGCGGCCGATTGAATCTGGTGTGCGCGCCCGAGGGCCAGGGCGTGGGCAGAGCATGCGGGCGCCATCAAAAGGGCCACAGCGCCTTCCGGCGCTAGATGCTCCTCAATCTTCATGCGGGCTAAAGCCAACGGATCCGCTTTCAGAAACGCCCCGCATTGAAGCCGGTGCTCTGGAAATCTCGCTTCAAGAATCGAGAGGTTTCGGACCACGAGAGTGCGCTTTTCGTCCAGAAAGGACTTTGATCCGGCGTGTCCAACAAAGACCCCGGTCGCGCACACGTTGCGGAACCCGAGTTCGAGGGCCCTCAGACAAAAATCGACATCCTCGTAGTAACCGCGGGCATAGTGTTCCGACAGGAAGCCGACGGAGTCAGCGCATGAGCGCGAGATGTAGAGGCAGAAACCGACTCCCGTGGGCATGTCGATGATTTCGCGGCCGTTGACGAGTTGGGCCGAAGCATCGACGAGTTGAATTTCGTCCGGCGCGCCGAGAGCATTGTCGACATTGGGCAAGGGAAAGCTCGTGAGCTCGCCATTGTTCGATAGCGGAGTGACTGTACCCACGTCGGGCTGTGCGTAAGCCGCGGCGCCAAGACGGTCTATTGCGCGTTGCGGTAGAAGCGTGTCTGCGTTGAGAAGCAGCACGTCGCCGCCCCAACGACGAGCGAGAGCCAAATTCACCGATCGCGCGAACCCAAGATTCACGTCGTTTCTCAAAAGGGTGAAGCGACCGCGCGACGCCCCCTCATCAAGCAGGGCTCGCAACCTTGCGTTGGGTGTACAGTCGTCGATCACGATAATGCGTTTGCTTATCCGTGACGCCTCTCCTTCAACGGATTCGAGACAGGCCTTGGTGGCGGTGTAGTTCTCGTAGACCGGCACGATGATGTCTACGTGGTTCGGCGGATCGCGGCGCGCATCGCCTACGCACCGTTCGTGGGTCCGTTGTTTGCGGAGCCGATGCGAGAACCTGGCGGGCTTCGCTGACAAGACGAGTTTTCCACCAACATAGAAGCTCACGCTTTGCAGCTGCGGGCTTTCCATCTCGATTGCAATTTCGGCTGCGGACCAATGATCGCTGGCAAGTGGATGCGAGGGATCCGCTTCGAGTTCGAACGACGAGTCGACCGCGGCTCGGCGAATCCGCAGCTCAACTGCGCGAGCGTCGGCCCACGCAATCCACCCTGTGTACATATCGCCGCGGACGTGTAGATGCGAAGCGATTGGAACTCCTTCAGACTTGAACGCCTGCAACGCGAGCGCGAGAGCCTCGCGATCCTCGGAGGCTCCTGCAACGACGTTTGCAGCTGCGATCCTGCGCAGCACTCGGGGTCCCCATCGGAGCGCGTTGGAGATAACCAATTCGTCTGTCGGGTCTGTTTCGATGGACCGCGCAAGATCCTGAGTCGCGCTTTCGGGACAACCGAGGCGACGAGACGCTAAGGCCCTGAGCAGGAAGTCGCGCGCGCTCGGCGTCGGACGACGGCATCGTCGGTCGGCGAACATGAAGGCGGCCCAGTAGTCTCCTCCTTGCAATGCCGCCGCGGAGAACGACGCCAACAATTCGTTCTGCCGATGGGGTTCGACCAACAGCGCCTCCATCTGACGAGACAGAGCCGAGGCGTACATCGATTTTGGACGTCGGCGCGAAGGCACATTCGAGGCGACGGACGTCATGGAGCGTCGGCCTGCGTCGCTTGATGTCTGGTGACTGCGAGGTGGCGCGTCGAACGGCTCCCCGTCCTCCATCGGGCCGCCAACACTCGTAGAGAATGACGTATCGTCAGTTATCATCCTGCGCTATTCTTCTTTATATCAAGGCAAAGCGAACAAAAAGAGGCACTGATCGGCATACCTGGCTGTGATAGCGGACGTGTTACATCACACAAATTCTGCCGCCAAGTCACCGGTAACGTTTAAATATTGAGAAGAGGTAACTTAAACGATCTAACTGGCATTAATTGTTTGTTGTGGCTATGCATAAGGACCTGTTGTGACTGAAACGCTGGCCGGTATAAATGATAATGTCGAGATCAGGCGTCGTGAGACGGAGCCGACAAGTGGTGAAGCCAGAGTTAGTGTTTGATGGAGACTCCTCGCTGTTCGTTGCGCCCGGGTTATACGTTCTGCGCTATGAGTCCGGGGGCGATAAAATCGATCCGCCGACAGCGGTGGTGCTGCCGGCGCAGGGATCCGAGGCCGACATCGAGATCATCTCCACGCCCGGCTGCGCGTCTGGCCGGCTCGAGCGACCGGGAGCGGCGCTGCTCATTCGGGCCGCCGATCACGGCAGGCTGCGGATCGGAATCAAGAGAAATGGCTCAAATGGGTCACTGGACGCGAAGTTTAAGCTGGAATCCGTCGGGAGCTTTTCGACTGCGTCGAAGCAAGAAGAGGGCGGCCAACGGCCGCGCGCTGAAGATGAGCCGGCGGTTTCACCGGTCATTGCGGCAGCGGCGTCGCGTGGCCTTTCCAATGCGCTGTTTCTCGCCCACATCTCTAGACGCGGCGATGTTTGGGTGACGGCCGGCGAGTGGGCCGCGGGGCCTGACGCACCAGGCCGAATCGAAGGACTGGAGCTTCGATCCCCCGAGAAGGAGGGAGTCCGCGCCGAGGTTCAGGTGTTGGCGGCGAGCAAGGACGCGAAATGGTCCGACTGGATCGGAACGGGCGTGTTTGCCGGGAGCCGTGGACAAAACCGACCGCTCGCGGGCCTACGGCTCAGACTGGCGGGAGATGCGGCGCATCGCTTCATCGTCAATGCCGACGCGCTTTTTCTCGGTTCGCCGATCATGAACAAGCGCGGCCGCGAGGTCGAATTCGTAAGCATGGCGGGTAGCGACCCCCTCGCCGGGCTTCGCTTTGAAGTCTGCCCTGAGCGGCGCCTGAGCGTCCGCGCGCCTGCTTCTTCAGCTGGGCAGAACGCACAACCGCGAGTGCGGGTCTTCCGGGCGGCGGCTTTCGGCTGAACATCAAATTGGGACGGATAGAAGGGAAGGATTGCGATGGCCATCTACAACCTCAACTACAGCAAGCTTGAGTCCCTGCTTGATGGCAGCTACTCGCCGGGAACGGAGAGCGCGATCATCGACGCGATCAAAAGCGCCGGAATCATAACTCCTGGGTCTCGCAGTATTGGCGTCGATGTCGTCAACACGGGCGGAACGCAAACTGTGCCGTCCGGCGTGCAGATCGTTCTCGACACCGGAGCTGGCAACAATCTTACGCTGACGACCCACGGCGCGACGCTGATTGCCGCGGGGGACGGCTCGACCAGCGTTGTCGATAAGGGCCGAGGCGGCGACACGCTCGTTGGAGGCGCGGGAGAAGAGGTCCTCAAGGTCACGCGAGGTGAGAATCTTCTGATCGGCGGCAGCGGCGAGAACACACTGATCGGCGGGGCCGGACACGACACGCTGATCGGCGGCGGGTCGAGCTTGCTGGAAGCTGGCTCAGGGAGCTCGACGCTCATCGGCGGGCTTCTCGATCAAACCGTCGGCGATGGGCGTTCAGACGATCAGGGTCGCAATCATGGCCTCGGAGGTCGCGACGACCGCGGCTTCGGTGGGTTCGATCGCGGACAAGACGATGGCCACGGATCACACGAGTCGGGTCATTCCTCCTCGGGTCCGACGCCGTCGGACACATTGATGGGCGGGGAGGGGGCCGACCTCCTTAAGGTCCAACATGGGGACAATTTGCTGGTCGCCGGCACTGGTTACGACACCATTTCTGGCGGCGACGGTCACGACACGATCATCGGCGGCGGCCATGACACGATCAATATCGACTACGGCGACGAATTCGTGCAGGGCGGCAGCAAGTCCGACCTCGTCAATGTCGGTCTCCATGGGAACGATGTGATCTACGGAGGCCACGCAACGACGGTTCAAACGGACCAGACCTCGACGTCAATCAGGAGCGAAGTCGACGTCAAGGGCGTCACAACGATCATGTTCAGCAATCACCAGGTCCTAAGCGTCAGCAACGTCACGATCGACTTCGCCGACGGCCACAAGCAAGTCGTCCACTGATGGGGCAGGCATTCGCCATATCGAGTCCGGAGCGGCGACCGAAGATGCTCCGGACGATGTTGCGAAGGAGCAGCACACGCGAGGCCGTCGGGGAATTGACGAACGGGGTAATCGGGCTGGGCAGTCGATGAAATTCCTTTTCGTTCACAACAACTTTCCTGCTCAATTCCGAAATGTCGTGGAAGAGCTGAGAATGGTCGGATCGTTCGAACTCGCCGCCATCGGTGCGCGGGGCGCGCAGTCCATGGAAGGCGTCATGGTTCATCGGTACCAAGCGCCGACCATCGACGTCTCGGCAACTCATCCCTTTGCGCGCCGCTTTAACGCCGAATGCTGGCGGGCGGAACAGGTTCTCATGGCGGCGAGCGCGCTCGCGGTCTCGGGCTTTGTTCCCGACTTCATCCTCGCGCACAGCGGCTGGGGAGAGACGCTGCCGTTGCGGGCGATTTTCCCCAAGGCGCGGATCATCGTCTACTGCGAATTCTTTTACCGTGCGAAGGGGCAGGACATTCACTTCGACCCTGAGAGCCCGAAATTCGGATTGGACGGCATCGCCGCCTTGCAGTGCAAAAACGCCTCTTCGCTCATCGCACTGGCCGAAGCCGACGCGGGAATCTCGCCGACCCGTTGGCAGCGATCGACCTTTCCGAAGGAATTCCAGGAGAAGATTGAGGTTGTTCACGAAGGGATCGATCTCGCGAGGGTCCGACCGGATCCAATGGCCCGTCTCAGATTGCCTGGCGGCAGAGTCCTGACGAAAACGGACGAGATCGTGACCTTCGCATCTCGAAATCTCGAACCCATTCGCGGATATCATGTCTTTTTGCGAGCTCTGCCGGCGATCCTTCGCGCGAGACCCAATGCGCAGGTTGTCATTGCAGGCGGCGACGGAAATTCCTACAGCCACGCTCCGCCATCCGGAAGGACCTGGAAGGCGCACTTTCTCGACGAGGTGGTCTCGACTCTCGACCTCTCGCGGGTGCACTTCGTTGGGACTCTCGACCGCGACTCCTACTTGCGCATGCTTCAGGTGTCGTCAGCGCACGTCTACCTGACCTATCCGTTCGTCCTGTCCTGGTCGCTGTTGGACGCGATGGCGACCGAATGCGAAATCGTCGCGTCGGACACCGCCCCAGTTCGAGAGGTGATCGAGGACAAGAGAAACGGGGTCCTGGTTCCGTTTCATGACCACTCGGCGCTGTCGCAGGCCGTCGTGGAGGCGCTGGCGAAACGCGGTCCTTCATCCCTGCGCGGCGCGGCGGCGAGAAAAACCGTGGCTGACCGGTTCGACAAGGCGGTTTGCATGAAGGAAGCGCTCCGCGCAATGGGGGTCGACGCGCCAAGACGCGTAGCGGTCGCAGCATGAACGCGCAGTCGATTGGAATTGGCGGCTCGCGCTGCCGGCGTCGCGGGCTCAGCGGCATGCTGGGCCGTGGCGCTGGAGTTCGAACTCGTCAGGACCCGGTTATGACTGCGCTCGCCGCCCTGAAGGACGATGCGCCTGACGACGCCGTTCATGTGCCGAGCGGCGTCGAGTGCATTTCCCTGGTTGCGAGACATCATGGTGTTCACATCTCGGCGGCGCAGACGACGCTCGATAATCACCTTTCCGGCACTGAACTGTCGGCAGAAGAGATTGCGCGTTGCGCCACGAGTTTGGGACTGAAGGCGAGACGCGTTCAACTGACCTGGCGCGGCCTGTCCCATCTCAAGAAGACGCTTCCCGTCATCGTAACCTTGACGAGCGGCGGTAGCATGGTTCTCGAGCGCGTGGACGCGAGCGCGGAAGCGCCCGCCGTGACCCTGCGCGATCCAAAGGCGGACGATGCAAAGCTGGTCGTGGATCGAATCCGGTTCGAGGAGGCATGGACCGGCGACGTCGTGCTCTTGCGCCGCAACTACGACCTCGTGGACGAGGAACAGCCCTTCAGTCTGGGTCTGATCGCGGCGCTCATCATTCGGGAACGCCGGAGCGTCAGGGACCTCGTAATCTGTGCGATGGCGCTCAGCCTGTTCGCGCTCGCGCCAATCGTCTTCTGGCGTCTGCTGTCCGATAAGGTGATCTACTATGGAAGCCTGAACACGTTCACCGTGCTTTGCATCGCGATGGGCGTGATCATCGTCTTCGAGGCGATCTTTGCCTATCTGCGGTCATTCCTCGTCCTGTTCATGACGGCGCGCGTCGACGTCCGGCTTTCGGAATACCTTATGGATCAGGTTCTGAAGCTGCCGATCGACTATTTCGAACGGACCCAAGTCGGCATCATCGGCCGTGACATGAACGAGATCTGGAGGGTGCGCACCTTCCTGACCGGCCAGCTGTTCGGCACGGTGCTCGATTCGCTCACGCTCTTCGTCTTCCTGCCGGTGATGTTCTTCTTCAGCCCGTTGCTTACGCTGATCGTCCTTATGATCTGCGGCCTGATTGTCGGCTGGCTGCTTATAATGCTGCCCCATTACCGCAAGCGGAGCAGCGCGGTCCTGCACGCTGAGGGGGAGCGAGGAGCGTTCCTCTTTCAGACCCTCCACGGAATTCGAACTGTCAAATCGCTGTCCCTCGAAGATCGCCAGCGGCGGCAGTGGGATGTTCATGTCGCTCGCATCGCGAAATTGAAGCTCGCAGAGGGCTTCATGTCGGCGATCATTCAGCTTGGGGTTCGTCCGCTGGAGCGCCTCGCGGTCAACGGCACTTATGCGCTGGGCGTCTACTTCGCGATCACCACCAACGATCCGGTCTACACCGGAGCGTTATTCGCCTTTCTGATGCTCACGCAGCGCGTTTCGGGACCGCTGCTGCAAATGGCGCAGCTGATCAATCAGTACGACGAAGCCCGTTTGGCCGTAGGAGTTGTCGCCAAGTTGGTCAACCAACCGAAGGAGGAGGCGAGCGCCGAGCACGGAGTCCGGAGCCCGCTCAGAGGGCATGTCGAATTCGTCAAGGTCCGATTCAAATATGTAGGCGCTACGACGCCTGCGCTCGACGGCGTCTCGTTCGAAGTTCCGATCGGGCACACGTTCGGCATTGTCGGCCGAAGCGGATCCGGCAAGACCACAGTCACGCGTCTGCTCCAGCGGCTGCACTCCGACTACGAGGGCCTCATCAAGGTCGACGGGGTCGACGTGCGCGAGTACGACGTCAGCCATCTCAGACGAAGTCTGGGCGTGGTGCTGCAGGAGAATTTCCTGTTCAGCGGAACGATCCGCGAAAACGTCACCGCCGCCAAGCCGCACGCGACGTATGACGAGGTGGTCAGGGCGGCGCGCCTCGCGGGAGCCGAAGAGTTCATCGACAGACTTCCCCGAGGTTACGAAACCTACATTTTCGAGGGATCGCCTAACCTGTCGGGCGGACAGCGCCAGAGGCTGGCGATCGCTCGAGCGCTGATTCTGGACCCGAAGATTTTGATTCTGGACGAAGCGACAAGCGCTCTCGATCCCGACAGCGAGGCCATCGTCAACGAGAACATCCGTCGGATCGCCAACGGTCGAACAGTGATCGTGATCTCCCACCGGCTGTCGTCGCTGGTGAATTCGGACGCCATCCTCGTGCTCGAGCGGGGCAAGGTCGAGGCGGTCGGCCGGCACGAGGAGCTGTTGGAGAGCTGCGACATCTACAGCGGCCTTTGGCATCAGCAGAATCGGCACGTCTCCTTGGGCGCGTCCGGCGTCTTACCGTTGCGGGGAGGCGTCCGTGGCTAGCGAAGTCGTTCCCGCCTCAGTTCGGCAATTCCAATCGGAGATCGATGGGCTACGCCATGCTGACGAACCGCTGAGCGTGCGCGTGACAGTATTCGTTCTCGGCGGAGTTTTGCTCGCCTGTGCGCTTATCTTGGCGGTCGCGCGAGTCGACCGGGTGATTTCGAGTACTGGCGGCAAGATCGTTTCGGTTGAGACCCCGCTCGTCTTCCAGGCGCTCGATCCGTCGATCGTCAAGAGCATTGACGTCCGCGAAGGCGAGATTGTCGAGAAAGGGCGGCAGCTCGCGACGTTGGACCCGACTTTCGCCGCAGCTGACGTCGACCAGCTGCGACAACAAATCGACAGCCTCAACGCACAGATCGCGCGGGAGGAGGCCGAACTCGCGGCAGTCGAATTCAACCCGTCGCCGTCGACGGATCCAGAGGTGCTGAAGTACGAGAGCCTGCAAAAGAAATTGTTCGACCAGCGAGCTGCGCAATACGCGGCGCAACTGGAGAGCTTTGATCAAAAAATCGCGCAGGCGCAAGCGACCATAGACAAATTCCAGGGCGACGAAGGCCGGTACAAGGAGCACGTTCAGATTGCAAGCCAAGTCGAAAGGATGCGCAGCACGTTGCTCCAACACGGTAATGAATCACTTTTGAACGTGCTCGTCTCGAAAGACGCCAAGGTGGAAGCGCTAAGGACGATGGAATTCGATCACAACAGCGTTGTGGAAGCACAACACCAGCTCGCCTCCCTCAAGGCCGACCGCTCAGCTTCCATCGAACAATGGTTTTCAGGACTCTCACAAGACCTGATCACCGCGCGCAACGGTCGGGACGGCGCGCGCGCCCAGCTTGAGAAGGCGACGAAGCATCAGGACCTGGTCCGGTTGATGGCCCCGGAGCACTCGATGGTGCTGACTTTGGCCCATGTGTCGGTCGGCTCCGTGCTCAAGGAAGGCGACACGATGTTGACGCTGGCTCCGATGAGCGCGCCGCTCGAAGCTGAGGTTCAAGTCTCCAGTCGGGATATCGGCTTCGTTCGACCCGGGGATCCTGTGACGATGAAGATCGATGCGTTCAATTTTGCCGAGCACGGGACGGCCGAAGGAAAGGTGAAATGGATCAGCGAGGACGCCTTTACGACCGATGATAACGGCGCGGCGACACCCGCTTACTATCGCGTACGCGTTACCGTCACCGCGATCAAGCTGATCGACGTGCCGAGCACGTTTCGGCTTATTCCCGGCATGACGCTGATCGCCGACGTGAAGGTCGGGACGAGGGCGCTCGGCGCCTATCTCATCGGGGGCATGATCCGCGGCCTCGGCCAGGCCATGCGCGAGCCATGAACACATCCTGCCTATCATCTTGGAAATCGCCGAGGCAGGCGATCAATCGCGTCCGAATGTCTCGTCACATGGATCATGGCGGCGCGGCGTACGGTCAACGACGTTTCTTTTCCGCTCTGCGGCGATGGCGCGCGGCGCATTCAGTCGGATCAAGCGAAGCAGCATTTCGGATCGCGGAACTCTATGTCAAAGGCGAAGGGGTCCAGCGGAATCTTGCCGAGGCTGTCAAGTGGTATCGCGAAGCCGCTGGCCGCGGGCACGCCGAAGCGCAATTTCGCCTTGGGCTCGTTCTGCTGAACGGCGCGCTGGGCGGAGGCGTCGCCAAATGGCACGGCGCAGCGGCGGCGCGTGACGCCGAGTTGGCGCAAAGGAACGCGCGAGCGCTGTTTCCGTCAGGCTTTGAGGTCCGGTCGGATCCAGCCGAGGGTTTGCGATGGTTGGAGGAAGCCAGCCGAAACGGAGTTCGTGAAGCCGATGGCGTTGTCGGGTCGATCTATCTCGAAGGGCAGGTGGGCTCGCGGGATTTTGCGGTCGCGCGTCAGCGGCTGAAGCTTGCCGCCGAAGCGGGCGTCGCGTCGGCGCAGTTTCGTCTCGGAGATATTCTTTTTCGCGGGCTCGGCGGGCCTAGCGATCCCGCGGCCGCAGCGGATTGGTATGAGCGAGCAGCCGCGCAGGGACACCCGCGGGCGGCGGTCGCAATCGCAACCATTCTCATGTCTGGTGAAGGTCGGACCCAAGACAAGCAGGCGGCGGGCGCCTACTTCGAGAAGGCGGCGGAAGCCGACGATCCTCAAGGCCTTTACCGCGCCGCGCTCATGCGGCTCGCCGGCGAGGGGCTGCCGCGCAATCTGGTTCGCGCCGAGAGTTACCTGCGCCGAGCCGCCAAGAAGAACGATCTGGCCGCGATCCTCGCTTTGGCCGAGTTTTACAGTCGTGGCGCGCATGCCGAACCCGATCTCCGCGAGGCCTACGTTTGGTATCGGCGGGCCGCCGAGCTCGGCGACGGGCGCGCGCAATTCATCGTCGGACGCCTGAGCGCGACCGGCGCCGGAGTGGTCGTAAATCTCAAAGAGTCCGCTCATTGGTTCTTGGAATCCGCCAAGAAGGGCCATCCGCTGGCGGCGCACAACGTCGCATGTCTTTACGCTCGAGGCGATGGCGTCGAGAAGGACGCCGAGGCCGCGGCGAAATGGTTCAAGATTGCAGCCGAGAAGGGCGTGGCCGCCAGCCAGGTCGCGCTGGCGCGCGCCCTGCTAAGTGGCGAAAATGGCGTGCAAGACGCCGAGGCTGCGCGCGCCTGGCTCGAGAAAGCCGCCGGGGCCGGCGCCGACGAGGCTAAAGTCGCGCTCGCCTCGCTCTACCTGAACGGGGATGCTGTTCCGCGAGACCGCGACATGGGCCAGCGGTTGCTGCGCCAAGCCGCCGAAGCAGGATTTGCGCCTGCCGCGCGGCTTTTGGGTCAGGTTCACTCCGGCCAGTTCAATTGTCCCGCGGATTTCGAAGAGGCCGCGCGCTGGTATCGCGTTGGCTCGGAAGCCGAAGATGCCGAGTTGCAATATCGGTTTGCGCTGCTGTTGCGGGCGGGCAAGGGCGTCGCACGCTCGTCAGCCGAGGCGGTCGCCTGGCTGCGACGAGCGGCTGCGAACGGCAGCGCTGCGGCGACGTTCGAGCTCGGAGTGGCGTTCTGCACAGGCGAGGGGACGGAGCAGAACCTTGCCGAAGGCGCTCGGCTTTACGCGGCCGCGGCGGCGGTCGGCCATCCCCTGGCGATGTTCAATTGGGGCGTGATGTTGCGCAACGGCGTCGGCGTTGAAGCCGAGGAGGAGGAGGGACGGACATGGATCGCTAAAGCGGCGAAGGCTGGGCTGAAGGAGGCTCGATTGGCTTTGGAACGTCTGACATGAGCGCGCTCATCGCCCAATCGTCGGGAGCTCTCTTGCCGGTGGTTCGGCGCACGGGCGACGGAGTCGCTGCGGGCCTCTCGGTCGATCGCGCGGTCGTCGACAGCGATTTTCTCGCCATATCCGGATGGGCGATCGGCGGACAGGACCTGACGTTCACCGCCGGCGGCGCCGGCGTTCCGATGCTTCCTTCGCTGACGTTCTTTCCGAGAGACGACGTCGCCGCCGGCTACAATGTCGCACCCGATCTCGTCAAAGGATTCCTGGCGACCTGGCGAAACCGTCCGCGCGGCGACGTGCAGGTGCGTTTGGGGGTAGGAGCAGGACAGCCATTGCAGATCGGACTGCCGGCGCCGAGCCAAAGCGCGCCGACGGAACTCGCAAAACTCCTGACGGAAAATTACTCCCGGGCGGGACGTCTGTTCGAAGGACTGGTTCACAACCCCGCTGCGATATCGCTCCTTGTGAAGCATATCGAGGAGCCACCGGCGGGGTTCAATCGCGCCCGGGGACATATCGAAACCGCCAGGGGAATAGAGGGCGTCGGCGGACTGGTGGTCGGTTGGACCGTCAGCGAGCCGGACGTCTCCTTCCGCCTCGCCGGCGAACAGGGGGCGGTCGTCCCGCTCAACGGCGCCGCGCGCTGGACGCGCAACGACATCATCGAGGCGATGAGCCGCGATTTTGGCGACTACGTCTTCAATGCCGGCTTCTTGCAGGGTTGGAGCGGCGAGTTGCGTATGGGCGGATCCGTGCGTTTGATCGCATCGACGGATGATGCGTCCTACGTGCTGTCGGAGATCAAATGGTCGCCGGCGCCGGTCGAGCCGGTCAGCTTCGCGCGCTGGGCGTTCGAAATGCCAACGCCTCGAGAGAGCTTTGCCGAACGGCTGACCAATCATGACGGAGCCATCATCAGCGCGCTCATCGAGAGAAAGATTGGACGACGCAGGAGGTCGCCGCCATCGATCCACGACTACGGACGCCAGTCGGCTCGCCCGAAATGCGCGGTCGTGGTGCCGCTGTATGGACGGCACGACTTCATGTTGAACCAATTGCTCGCGTTCTCAGACGATCCGGATTTCGTGGCGGCGGTCGAACTCATTTATGTGATCGACGATCATCGGCTCGTCGCGCCTCTGGCGGTCGACGCGCCGATGTTTGAGGCAAGCTTCGGCGTTCCGTTTCGAACGATCTGGAGCAGCGAGAACCGCGGTTTCGCGGGGGCCACGAATCTCGGCGTCGCGAACTCGAGCGCTCCCTTCGTTCTCCTGATGAATTCGGATGTGATCCCGATTGCGCCTGGCTGGCTGGAAAGGATGCGTTCGGTCCTTGCGGCTCATCCCGAGATCGGAATGCTTGGCGTGCGCCTGCATTACCCGAATGGAGCCGTGCAGCACGACGGCATGGGATTTCAGTGGGAGCCGACTTGGCGCGCCTATCTCAACAAGCATCCTGGAGCGGGACTGCCAGGGTCGCCTTCGACAGAAAGCTTCGCGAGACGGCAGGCTGTGACAGCCGCATGCGTGCTGATGAGAAGGGAGGTCTACGACGCCGTCGGAGGCCTCGACGAAAAATTCCTCATCGGAGATTTCGAGGACTCCGACCTTTGCCTCAAGGTGCGGGAGCAAGGCCTGGAGATTGCCTGCCTTCCGCTCCCGATCACGCTTATCCACCTTGAGCGCCAATCGTTCAACGCCATCGGAAGCCCGAACTTTCGCGACTATGTCGTCCGCTACAACGCCTGGCGACATCACGGGCGATGGGGCGCTGCGATTGCAAAACTGTGCGCGGTCGACAAGCAGCGGGCTGATTCCGAATGAAGGCCATGGTCATCGCGCACGCGCATCCCGACTTTAGCGTTGGAGGCGCAGAAATCGCAGCCTACAATCTCTTTCGAACCCTTAACGCCCGGCCGTCCTTCGGCAAAGCGATCTTTCTCGCGCGTAGCGAACTGGCGTCCCAAGGCCACGGCACAATCATGATGCGCCGGCCTGGCGAATATTTGTGGCGACAGGACATCGGCGACTGGTTCCGATTGCGGACGAAAAATCCGATGTCGGTGATCGGCGTCTTCCGCGAGTTTCTCGCGACAGAGCGCCCGGACGTCGTTTTCCTGCATCACTACGTCCACCTCGGGGTTGAGGTCTTGCGCGAGATCAAGCTCACTCTGCCGGATTGCGTGCTGGTCGTGACGCTGCACGAGTATGTCGCCATCTGCAACCGCAACGGACAGATGGTGAAAAACAACTCGAAGAAGCTTTGCCACCGCGAAAGCCTCGAGGATTGCAGCAACTGCTTCCCGGAGCGGACGCCGCAGGATTTCTGGCTGCGCAAGCACTACATCCAAAAGAACTTTGAATATGCCGACGCTTTCGTCGCTCCGTCGGAATTTTTGCGCCAGCGCTATATCGAATGGGGCATCCCCGCGGAGCACATCGTCGTCATTGAGAACGGGCAGCCGTCATCCGTTGCGCCGAAAGCTGCTCCGTCGGGCGCGCGGCTAAGAGCCCGCTTCGGCTTCTTCGGACAGATCACGGAATACAAGGGCGTCGAGATCCTGCTTCAGGCGATCCATCTCATTTCCAGCGAACTCCGCGCCAAGATGATCTTCGAAATTCACGGCGCCAATCTCGAATCGCAGGGACAGTGGTTTCAGGAATTGATCGAGACGTTGAGAAAACCGTTGATCGTGGAGGGGGTCTTGCGCTGGGTCGGCGCCTACGAACAGACCGAGCTCGCGCAGCGTATGAGCAAGGTCGACTGGGTGATCGTGCCGTCGATATGGTGGGAGAATTCTCCCATGGTCATCCAGGAGGCTTTCGCCAACGGGAGACCGGTCATATGCGCCGGGATTGGGGGAATGGCCGAAAAGGTGCGCGACGGCGTCGATGGTCTGCATTTCGAGGTTCGAAATCCGCTGGACCTCGCTGAGACGATGATAAGGGCGGCAAGCGAGGCCGGCCTTTGGCAGAAACTGAAAGCGAACATTCGGGAGCCGCTGTCATTCGAGCAATGCGCGGACTCTTATCTCGCGCTGGTCGGGTGACAGTTTGCGCCGAGCAGGATCACATCGAGAATCGGGGGACGGTATGAAAGTCGCGCTCATCGCCACGGATCTCCGCTCGGAGGATTCGTATCGCTTCCAATCTGAGGAACTCCTCAAGAAGTCGGGGGGCAACACTGGCAACTTCGCATACGTACAAGCCCTTTGGAATCATTTGTCGCCGCGCGTCGAAATCTTCCCCTGGCATGCCTCCCCGCAAATCATCCGCGAAACGTGTGACGTTGTGGTGATCGCTTGCGCCAATCAGTTGGGCCCGCACACCGATTTGGAGGGCCCGGCGCAGACATTGGAGAAGATTGGGCTTCCGATTGTGGCGGTGGGGCTCGGCGCGCAGGCCCCGACAACGGCCGCGAGGGTCGAGTTGAGCGCGGGGACTAAGCGATGGCTGGATGTTGTCGCCGCTCATGCGCCCGCCAAGACGCCCAATATCGGCGTGCGGGGGGAATTCTCGCGCCAGCAAGTCGAGCGCCATGGCGCAGCGAGCCGCGCCGTTATCGTCGGCTGTCCGTCCAACCTCATCAATCCCGACAGGTCGCTGGGCGCAGCGCTCGACCAGAAATTCCGCAATATGCGCCTCGACCGAATTGCGGTTCCTGCCGGCTTACATCTTTGGCCGCACCTCAAGACAACCGAGCAGTCGCTCGCTGGCCTCGTTGAAATGACGTCTGGATTGTATGTGACGCAATCCGAAATCGACATGGTTCGTCTTTCAAGAGGTGAGTGGGCGCGGATGGACGCGAAAACGGCGACCACGCTGCGTGAGTACATCCGGCCGGCCCTTTGCGAGGAAGACTTCCGCGTTTGGTGCAAGCGCTATGCGACCTGCTTTTCTGACGCGAACTCTTGGATGGAATCGATGCGCAATTTCGATTTCGTGATCGGCGCTCGATTTCATGGCGTTATGCTCGGGCTTCAAGCAGGCACACCCGGTGGAGTCATCGCACACGACAGCCGAACTCTCGAGATGTGCGAGACGATGCAAATTCCTGTCCGCATGTTCGGCGAGATTCCCGAAAAGTTGGATTTGAGCGCCATTCGTTCGCTATTCATGTTCGATGTCGCGGCCTACGACAGAGCTCGCGCTACGCTTGGTCGCCGATACGTGGAGATGCTTACGGCGGCGGGAATCGAGCCGAGCCAAGACCTTTGGGGCTTAGTGCGAAACAACTCGATGCCTCACGCCGCGCCCGAGGAAGTGCGGCTTGCGATGGCAGGCGCTACATGAACTGGCGCCCGTTCGCGTTTGCGGCGAGCCTTTGCTTTGCGTTCAGTGGCGCGGCGACGTCAACCCCGTCTCGCACGCCCACTCTGACGTCCGATGGTCCGATCGAATCGATCTTCGTATGGACAGCCTCGCGTTGCGCCGATGACGACATCCCGGACACCCCGTTGCGAGCCGTCCGCATTGCGTCCACGAGCGTCGTTGCGTTTTCGACGCATTTCAACAATCGACGTTTCCTCGGAACGAACCTGAATTCGATAGTACGCGACTGCGCGGTCGTGTTCGCCGGCAATGGCTCGCCCGATCCCGCGGATTACAGCGATCGCGTCTGGATCTCCTCGACCTGGTCGGGAGACGGTCGCACGATCTTCGCATTGGGCCACGACGAATATCAGGCCCATCGCCATCCCGGCCGTTGTCGGTATTCGACCTATCTCGAATGCTGGTACAATGCGATCGTGCTGCTGCGCTCCGACAACGCAGGGCGGACGTTCTCGCGCGTCGGCAAGCGGCCGGTGGCGTCGATTCCGATCCGCCAGGACATCGACCAGGGCCACAATCGCGGGTTCTTTGAACCGAGCAATATCGTCAAGCGCGGCGACGCCTATTTTGCATTGATCCGCGCCGGACCCGAGGGCGCGCAAAAGGCCGGAACCTGTCTGTTTCGTACGGACGACCTAACGCGCCCGGAGTCGTGGCGGTACTACGACGGCGAAGGATATTCGGCGAACGTCGATCCCTATCGAGACGACGTGGGCGAGGCGAAGCCCTGCGCGCCCCTGGAAGGCCTCAAGGGAATTGTCGGATCCGTGGTCTATGCTGCGGACTATGGGGTCTACGTCGCCGTCAGCGACTTCGGTTCGAAAAGCCCAGGCGAAAGCGGCATCTACTACTCCATTTCGACGGACTTGATCCATTGGAGCAAGGGGCGACTGTTCCTTCCGCTCGCGACGCCCTGGTCGCCTGGTTGCGATCAAGACCATTTCGCCTATCCCGCGCTCATTGACGTCAATTCCCCGTCCAGAAACTTTGAGGTCGTGGCGAGCGACCCTTATCTCTATTTCGTGCGCCGGCATTTTAAAGGATGCCAAGGCACGCTTGAACGCGACCTGGTGCGGATCAGACTTCGCCTGTCGCCTGAGTGATCGGATCCCTCTTAGAGTCTGTCCGGAAACATCATGTGGGATTGCATAGTTTTCGCAGCATGAGGCGGATGGAAGCGAGGCGGAGGAACGCGAGCGCCTTGCGGTTGAGGCATTCCCAGTCCTTGGCCAGCCGTCGGCAGCGGCCGAGCCAGGCAAAGGTGCGTTCGCCGATCCAGCGCTTGGGCAGGACGACGAAGGCCTTGGCCTGATCCGATCGCTTGACGATCTCGACCTTCACGCGCGCCAGAGTTCGTCCGATGGCGGTCTGAAATTGCGGCCCTCGATAGCCGCCGTCGGCAAAGAGCCTGGTCAGGAACGGAAAGGCGCCGAACAAGGTCGCCATCAGCGCCGCGCCGCCGTCGCGGTCCTGGATGTCGGCGGCGTGGACGATCGCATGCATCAACAGGCCCTGCGTATCGACGAGGATGTGGCGCTTTTTGCCCATGATTTTCTTGCCGGCGTCGTAACCCGCCGGATCGATGCAGGTCCCCCTTTTTCCGCGCTCTTGACGCTCTGGCTGTCGATGATCGCGGCGGTCGGGCTCGCCTCGCGAGCGGCCGCTTCGCGACACTTCACGTAGAGCGCGTCGTGGATGCGATCGAGCGTGCCGTCCCAACTCCAGCGATCGAAGTAATCGTAAAGCGTCGAACGCGGCGGCAGGTCCTTCGGCACGGCGCGCCATTGGCAGCCGGTGCTCAGGACATACATCAGGCCGTTGACGACCTCGCGCTCATCGACATGACGTCGGTTGCCGCCGCGCTTGGCCGGTGGAATGAACGGCTCGACATGCGCCCATTCCGCGTCGGTCAGATCGCTCGGATAGCGCAGCCGACTGCGGTCGTAGCGAGCGCGATTTTCGTTGGTCCACATCAGCGACCCCCCCAAGCGATTCGGGCCGCCTTCCTTAAATCATAAGCGATTCCAACAATTCGTTAAGTTCCCGGACGGGCTCTTAGGGGGCTAATAGACAGCGGCCTTCGCGGACGCTGAGCGTCAGGCTCCGAGGATGCGAACGCGCTTGCGTCTCGTCGCCTGCGGAGCAACCGCGCTAGGGGAAATCTGATCGTGGAATAATGCGGCTATATTGGAGCCTGCGAAGAACGTGGCCAATACCGAGAGCTCAGCTCTCGGCATCATGAGCGCGGCCCAAAGATCGTAATTTTCGCCCTCGAGAACGCGCGCTTCGGCGAAACCCGCGCGGGTGGCCACGCGTCCGAGTCGATCGGCGGTAAAGCCCGTCTTGTGGGCCATATGAACGCGCCCAGCCTCGATCGAAGGACTGTGGCCGAACATCATGTCGAGAAGCCGCACCGGACCGGCAGGAGAGAGATAGGCGACCGATTCGATGTCCTCTGAAACAAGCGACTTCGCAATCGCATCTATGTTCGGGCAGTTGATCACCGCAATTCCGTCGTCGCGCAATATCCGTCTGAATTCGCCCAGCGCGGGCAACACCTCATGATCGTGAAGATGTTCTATGCAGTGGGATGACCAAACCGCGTCGAATGAGGCGTCTTCGATGACGCTTCGCATGTCGCATATTGATCCAACGAAGTCCGCCTCGTTGCGCGGGTCTATGTCGATCCTCAGTTCCGCCCATAGGGACCGGTCAAACGCCGGGTGCAGCGTATCCCTAACCGGGGGGCCTGATCCGGCGTTCAGAACACGCCGCGTTGGGCGAAGGTCCATCCGTTGATCCGTCTGTTCAGTGACCGGCTGCATTGACTTTGGGAACAGTCGCAAAGGACGATCAAGGCTTCCGTGCTCTGAGCCGACCAAGCCGGAGCAACGGCCGAAGGTACTGGTCCTTTGTAAAGAAACCCTATCGGGTCGCGTCGCGGAGGTTGATTGGAATTGGGTTGGCGTCGTCTCCTGGTCGCTTAACCCGCCTGTCAGGTGCCAACTTGGCGTGAGAAAATGGAGGCAATGAAATCAATTGTTTAGGCATAGCCATGATACTTGAGAATATCCATTTAAATTGATAATATGCATTGACTTAGCGATCAATCGGGGGGCTGCCTCACTTTTCGTGCTGAATGGGCAAGTGGAGAGGCAACATTCGGGCGCGTAGGAGTTCGGCGCCTGCGCGACCGTACGTCGCGCGCTTGAGGGTCTTCAATCGATTGATGTGTCCTTCGGTTTGGTCATTGCTCCAGCCTTCGGTCAACGCATTCGTGACGGCGTCGAGATCTCGCCGCACCGTTCGAGCGAAGGGTTGCATTGCGTAGATGCCGGATTGTTGCGCGTCATCGAGCCAGACGCCGAATTTCTGAATGTCCTTGCTTCGGAGAATGCTCGGAATCGCATGGCGAGCCAACGCATGGCGGTGAAGTCCGCCGAGGCGCTTTTCAGAGCGTCAATCTTTGCCGCTTGACTGGGCGTCAACAAACCACACCTCCGTCTTGAAGAGCCATGGCAACCCTGTTCGTTCAGGAGGCGAAGAAGCACCAGGTGTTTCCCCTCGACAACTCGCAGTTTCAGCGGGCGATTGCGCAGCGGCCGAGTGCGACGGCCGGACTGAATGTCTTCACCTATTCCGGTGAAATTTCGGGCATTCCGCTCAGCGACGCGCCGAGCGTCCTAAACCGGTCGTTCACGATCACAGCCGATGTCCACGTGCCGGAAGGTGGCGAAGGGATGATCGTCACCGCAGGCGGACGTTTCGGCGGGTTCGGGCTCTATATGCTCAAGGGCCGGCCAGTGTTTACCTACAACATGCTTCTGCTCCTACTGCCTCGCTGGGCGGGCGAACAGCCGCTCGCGGCGGGCAGGCACACGATCGTCTTCGACTTCAAATACGATGGGCCAGGCATCGCAAAGGGCGGGACCGGGGAACTGAGGGTTGACGGCCAGACGGTCTCGGCGTTCTCGATCCCGAAAACGATCCCGTTCCTGCTGCCGGCCGACGAGACTTTCGACGTCGGGATCGATACCCGCACCGGGGTGAACGACCTGGACTACCAGCCGCCGTTCCGTTTCAACGGCGTGATCCACAAGGTGACGTTCGAGCTCAGCAAAGTGCAATTGACAATGGACGAGCACATAAGGTTTGCGGAGGCGAACGCGATCGCGCGCGACTAGCGGGCATTGGGTCCCTTCTCCCCGCATGCGGGGAGAAGGCCAGGATGAGGGGCTGGGCCGCGAGCCGCCAATCGCCTTGCCCCTCAGCCCTCTCCCGCAAGCGTGGCGAGGGGGCATCAGCGTCCTTGCGACGCCTCAACAAATGAATAGGAACAGGAGGGCAAGATGAAGAAATCAATCGGCGCGGCGGCGTTCGTTTCGGCCTTGTTCGTCGCGAGCGGCGCGCTGGCGCAGGGCATGCTCTTGGACTTCGCGGCCGACAAAGTGATCAAGAAGTTCACGACGTCGACGTGTGATGAACTGAAGGCGATGAAGGGGGAGCCGCCGTCGGAGAAGGAGAAGATGGCAATCGACTTCCTTCACAGCGACGCGCAGGCGCGCAAGGACTTCATCGACAAGATCGCGCCCGTTGTCATGAACAAGTTGTTCGAATGCGGCATGATCCCGTGACAGGTGCGCAGCGGTTAGACCGATCAATAGCAAATGGGAGCTGGAGAAATGTGCCTGGTACTGAGACCGACGATCCGGGCGGCGGAAGCTGATGCGACCGCCACCTTGTGGCGTTTGTGTCCGAGTCTCGAGGCGAAATTTGTTCGTGCGATGGATTGGCCTCCCTCCGTCTTGAAGAGCCATGGCAATGCGCCGCGTCTTGCTTCTGTACTACACCTATACACAACAGGCCCGTAGGGTGGCCGACGTCATGGCGGAGACGTTTCGCGCGCGAGGCATCGACGTGCAACAGGCCGCGATCGAGTTCACCGACGCGCGATACGCGGAGCGTTTCGCGCGGTTCCCGTTTCGACGCCCTTACATCGATATCTTCGGGATGCTCCCCGCGCAGCTCCGGCGCGCCACGGGCGAGGTTCGCGTCCCGGATGTTGTGACGCGGGGCAATTACGACCTTGTCTGCATCGGCTCGCCCACTTGGTGGCTAACCACCAACATGCCCGTTCGCTCGTTCTTGGAGTCCGAGGCAGCGAGTCGGCTCCTGTCGGGCAAACGCTTTGCCGCGTTCGTCGTCTGCCGCCGGTATTGGCGCAACAACTTGGAGACGGTAAGGAGGCTCGGCGAGAAGCAAGGCGGCAAATGGTTGGACGGACTCTGCTTCACTTATGCGGGCGGACAGCTTCTATCGCTTTTATCGTTCCTGAGCTTTGCCGCAAATGGAGAGAACCGCGAGCGCTACCTCGGAGTGCGGATTCCGCCGACTAACCTGATGCCGGGCTTCGAAGCCGCGGCGCGGGGTTTCGCGGGCCGGTTGGCGGATCAAATGGGGGCGGATGCGACGCCGCCCAACTGACGTCGACCTAAACCAGTCGGCGATCGCCGCGCCGCGCGGCCGCAAGGTCTTTTCCAGTCGCAGAAAAAGGCGCCTAACGCTCTGAAATGGCTTGCGCGCGCGCAAAATCGCAGACCCCACGCTTGGGGCCGGCTTTAATCCGAGAGAGGAAGACGAGACCGATGCCGAGCAACATTGTGATTGGACTTTGCGCCGGGCTGCTCGCGCTTGTCGCGGCGCCCCTCGCCGCCCCGGCGCAGAATGCGCCCGCCGCCCCAGCGCCGGCGGCGCCAGCCCCGGTGATGGAGCCGAAGGCGATTGAGGTCCTCAAGGCGGCGAGCGACAAGCTCGCGGCGGCGAACACGCTTGAGTTCACCGCGGTCAGCACCTATGAGCGCGCGGCGCGCAACGGCCAGCCGCTCTACTACAGCCTGGTGCATCAGGTCACGGTGGAGCGCTCCGACAAGATGCGGGTCATCACGCCTGGCGACGGCACGCCCGACGAGTTCTACTATGACGGCAAGACGATGATGGCCTATGTGCCCTCGTCCAACCTCGTGGCGGTCGCCGACGCGCCGTCGACCATCGACAAGTTGATCGACGCGGCGTGGGACAAGGCCGCGATCTATTTCCCATTCTCCGACATCATCGCCTCCGACCCCTATGCGGAGCTCTCGAAGACGCTCAAATCGGCCTTCTACGTCGCAGGCGCCCACGACCAGAAGCTTGCGCAGGTATCGGTCGCCCATCTTGGTGATGCGCCCGAGCCGCGGCTTGCCGCCGGTCGAGCTCTGGCGCGGCGTCAAGCCGAGATCTGGTGTTCGATGTCATCGGCGGCAACATCGGGAAGCGGTCGTCAGCCCTGATTCGAGCGGGAGGAACGCTCGTTACCATCGCCGGCCCGGCCGAGGCACGGCCCGCCAACGGCCTGGCGGTCGACTTCGTTGTCGAGTCCGATCGTGCCCAACTGAGCGAGATCGTCCAGCGGGTGCGGGACGGACGACTGCGGACGAACATCGGCACCGTCTCGACCCTCGACGATGCCGTCGCCGCCTTCAACCCGACCGAGCGGCGCAAGGGGAAGACAATCATCCGCGTTCGTCCGTAGGGACACGCGCCCATTGATGCATGCAGTCGGCCGGCGCTGTCCGGGTCGGCCGACTGCGTCCTATCAGAGGCGCCGGGGGGCAACCTGGGAAACTACCCATGGCCCCTGGCACGAGATGCGCTGGTTCTTTTCAATCAAAGCGCTCGCGCTCCGAGAAAAGACTGGCTTTCGGTTCGAAAGAGAGCATGTGTGTGGACGTCCGTGAGCGCTGAGGCGCTGCGGGTGAACCCTTCGCCCCGACGATCGCTTCGATCCGGGGCTCGCGTCAGTGAGGGGCCGGGATTGGCCGGCACTCGAAACGCGAAGGGTCAAACATGTCTATCAAATTCAACGACACGCAACTTGTGCTGCTCAGCGCTGCATCGCGGCGCGATGATCATTGCGTGGTTCCGCCAGCGGGTGCAAAGCGCGGCCGAGCCCAGAGGGCCGTAGCCAAGCTTATCGAAGCCGGGCTCTTGAAGGAGATAAGGGCAAAGACGGGAGCGCCGATCTGGCGGCGCGACGAGGAGACCGGGCAGACCTATGCGCTCAAGCTGACCGCCGCCGGCGCGAAAGCGATCGCGGTTGACGACGCGACGGCGTCTGAGAGCATGGGGGAACGGCGTGCGGACCAGCCGATCGTCTCTCCCAATCCGAAGCTCGAACTGGGTTCAGGCGCAGCGGCAGCCATTGACAAGCCAAACAGCAACGTCGCCGCGAGCCCAACGTCTCCGCGCGGCGGAACGAAGATCGCGCAGGTCATCGAACTGCTGCAGCGCAGCGATGGCGCGACGCTCGCCGAACTTGGCGCCGCTACCTGCTGGCTGCCGCACACGACGCGGGCCGCGCTCACCGGTCTGCGCAAGCGCGGCTACGCCGTCGGGATTGATCGGGCCGACAAGGCGCGAGGATCAGTCTATCGGATCGACCCGACGGAGATGGGCGACGATAGCGTCGCGCCGCAGGTTGAGGCGGCGCCGACTTGCGAAGCGCCGCCGGATCGGCCCGAGCGGGCCGCGAGCCTGCGAACTCGTCGGGCGGCGTGATGGAAGAGCGCCGAAAAGCGAGCGGCCCTGGCGGGACATTGGTCCCGCCAGGGCCGTCGGCGTCAGAGCGCGAAACGATCGATGCCTTGGTCGCGAACCTTTCCGGCCTCAACGTCGATCAGCTCCGCCTCCAGTGGCGTAACTATCTGGGCGGGATCGCTCCCGCCCATGTCCCGGGATGGCTGCTCATGCGCGTGCTCGCCTATCGGATCCAAGCCGCGGCATCCGGAGATCTCGATCGGGCGATCTTGCGGCGTCTGCGCGAGCACAGGGACGAAGCCTTCGAGTTGGGGGGCGCTCGTCCCTTTGCAACCCGCGGACCGACGACGCGCGAGGGCGTCGGGCTCAAATCCGGAGCTCTGCTGGTCCGCGAATGGAATGGCGGTCTGGAGCGGGTCATGATCCTCGACGACGGATACGCCTGGAACGGCTGCGTCTACCGTAGCCTTTCGCGGGTCGCCAAGGCGATCACCGGCACGAGCTGGAATGGGCACCGCTTCTTTGGGCTGAAGGCGGTGAGGAATGGCGCTTCCAGCAGAAAAAGAAGCGCTGCGCCAGGACCGAACTCATTGCTCGATATTGGCACGTCGTCAGCCATCGCCGCGTTCGCGCCCGCAATGCCCGATCGTTCGCCGCCTCTCGCAACCAAGGAGTCCGATTCGGCATCTCCGAACGAATCGGCTTGGCGATACAGCTGCGAGGGCGGGCCAACGGTCCGTCAGATCGGCTCGCGCAACGACCCGCGTTCCGGCGCCAGCGAGTTCCCGCGAGAAGCTCAAGCCGTCCAGGAGGTCGGACGATGAAACGGGTCGAGCGCAAGATCGCCCTTCGCTGCGCCGTCTATACGCGCGTCTCCACCGACTCTGGTCTGGAACAGGACTTCAACTCTCTCGACAACCAGCGCGAGGCTTCCGAAGCCTACATCAAAAGCCAGGCCCACGAGGGATGAAAGCTCGTCCGCGAACGCTATGACGATGGCGGCTTTTCGGGCGGGTCGATGGAGCGGCCGGCGCTCCAGAAGCTACTGGACGATGTGAGGGCTCGCAAGATCGCCGTGATCGTCGTCTACAAGGTCGACCGGCTGACGCGGTCGCTTGCCGACTTCGCCAAGCTGGTCGAGCTGTTCGACGCGCACGGCGTCTCCTTCATCTCGGTGACCCAGGCCTTCAACACGACCACCAGCATGGGGCGGCTGACCCTGAACATGCTGCTGTCCTTCGCCCAGTTCGAGCGCGAGATCACCGGCGAGCGAATCCGCGACAAGGTCGCCGCCTCGAAGCGGAAGGGCATCTGGATGGGCGGAGCGGTTCCGCTCGGCTACCGGGTCGAAGACCGCGCCCTCCATGTCGTCGAACAGGAGGCCGAGTTCGTCCGCAGTCTCTTTCGTCGGTATCTCGAAGTCGGCAGCGTGGTGAGGCTGAAGACCGCACTCGACGCCGAGAACATTCGCTCGCCAGTCCGCATGAGCGGGACTGGCAAAAGGACCGGCGGCGTCCCGATCTCGCGAGGCCACTTATACTGGATCCTGTCGAACCCGATCTATGTCGGACGGCTGCGCCACAAAGGTCAGATCCACGACGGCCTTCATCCGGCGATCATCGACCTGGAGACCTGGGACCGGGTCCAGCAAAAGCTTGAGAGCCAGACGCGGGCAAGACGGATTTCCCAACCGGATGACCATTCCTTCCTCGCGGGCAAGCTCTACGATGATCGCGGAAACAGGATGAGCTCAAGCCATGCGTCCAAGGGCGGGCGGCGCTGGCGATACTATGTGTCGCGTGCGGCGCTGACGGGGCGCAAGCAAGACGCCGGATCGATCGTCCGCGTCCCCGCCTCAGAGATCGAAAACCGGATTACGCGCGCGGTCGGGACGCATCTGGCGGCTCGGGCAGCAATCGCGATCGACGACCATCACATCAACCACAGCGTTCTCGCCGCCAACCAGGCGATCCCGCAGCACGAACAAACTCGCAGTTTGCGAAGGGACCCGGCGACCGAGGATGACATACGAAACGCGATCGAGCGCAATGGGGCGCCATCGGACTGCAGGCGTCGGCTCAGGCCTCTCCATCTCGTGGTCCGGGAAACGGAGTTTTGCGGGCTGAGACTGGCGGGCGAATTCAGGCGCAGAACGCGAGACAAGGGCCGGAATTCGGTTCGCAGACCGCGACACGCCTCGCTAACCGACCGGAATTGCGAGGGTTTCTGCCGACCCGGAAACCGCGGCGGTTTGCCGGATCGAATTGATGGCCATCGCAGCTTGGCGTCCCTTCAAAACGAGGCGGCGCGTCGCGGATTTAGTGCGAGAAACGATTTGACGCAGCGAATGTCAAAGTCGCTCGCGGGCAAATTGAAGCCGCTAACTATGAATCGCTATTTGCCAGTAAGCCTCAGATTTCACTCGCTTTCGTCCCGCTCAAGAGCAATGGTCGTGACGTGCTCAAGGGCGCTCAGGCGCCTGCAGGAGTGACCCGCCGATGAAATGATCGGCGAATTCTTCGGCCCCGCCCGGCTCGTCGCCGGTTCGGGGCTCGCGGTGGTGACGGCGACCGCGCCGTCAAAACCGAGAGGATGAGCCCGATGAATTCCCCTGCCAAACTTACTGACACGCAATTTACAATTCTGTCCGAGGCGTCACAACGCAAGGATCGCTGCCTCATCCCGCCGAAGACCCTGAAAGCCGCCGCGGTGCAGAAGGTCGCGACCAAGCTTCTGAAGGCCGGCCTCGTGCGCGAGATCAAAGCAAAGACCGGAACGGAAGCCTGGCGACGCGACCAGGAAACGGGCCAAGCGTATTCGTTGAAACTGACCGACGCGGGACTGAAGGCCATCGCGGGCGATGAGCGCGGCTCGCAATCCATACCCAGCACGGACGTTGCGCCGCATACGAACGAGGATGCGTCGATGGCGAAGACCGCAGCAAATATGGCGGCGGCCCGGAGCGCAACGGCGGCGCCAACAGCGACGGCGCCCCGCCAAGGCACGAAGATCGCACGCGTGATCGAATTGCTCCAACGCGATCAGGGCGCGAAGTTGGAAGAGCTGATCGCCGCCACTGGGTGGTTGCCGCATACCGCGCGAGCCGCGCTGACCGGCCTTCGCCATCGCGGCTACGACGTCCGCCTGGAGCGTGGCGAAACCGGCCGCGCCTCGGTCTACCGCGCCGTCGCGACTCTCGCGGCCAGCGCGTGATCCCAATGCGACCGAGCTCCACGAGCTTGACGCGGCGGCCGAAGGACAATTCGGCCGTCGCGCCACATGGGCGGACCGCCGCCGCCTGCCTTGACCAGAACAACTCCGGGGCGACGAACGGCCCCGAAATCGAGGCTAGGGGTACGGCGAGCGCGCCGGACAACACGAGCCAGGTGTCGGATCGCCTCGTGGTCTTGGCCGGTCTCAGCCTCGCCGACCTGCGTCTGGAATGGCGGCAACTCTTTCGGGCCAACCCGCCAAGACTGAGCCGCGATATTATGATGCGCGCCGTTGCCTACCGGCTGCAGGAGATCGCCCATGGCGGCGCCTCCAAAGCGACGCAGCGCCGATTGATGACCTTGGCCGCGGAGTTCGAAACGGGCGGAACGATTGCGCCGCCGCCAGGGCCCAAGATCAAACCCGGCTCGCAACTCGTTCGCGAATGGCATGGGCGAACCAACACGGTCTGCGTCACCGACGTCGGCTTCGAGTTCCAGGGCAAGTCCTACCGTTCGCTGACCAAGATCGCGCGCGACATTACCGGCGCCCAATGGTCCGGACCCCGCTTCTTCGGGCTGACGAAAAGGTCGTCGACGGCAGGCGCGACGCCCGACAGTCTCCGGATCAGCACAGAGACGTCTTCGGAGACCTCGAATGGTTGAGCCCCGTCAAGACAATTCCCCAATGCGCGCGAGGGTCCGATGCGCCGTCTACACCCGCAAATCTTCGGAAGAGGGCCTCGAGCAGGAGTTCAATTCGCTCGATGCGCAGCGCGAAGCTTGTGAGGCCTACATCACGAGCCAGAAGCACGAAGGATGGACGGCTCTCACCACCCTCTACGACGATGGAGCCTATTCCGGGGGCACGATGGATCGCCCGGCGCTGCAGCGGCTCCTGGACGACATTCGCTCCGGCAAGATTGACGTGGTCGTGGTCTACAAGGTCGATCGCCTGACGCGATCGCTGGCTGATTTCGCCAAGATCGTCGAGGTCTTCGACGCACAAGGCGTATCGTTCGTGTCCGTCACGCAAGCGTTCAATACGACGACCAGCATGGGTCGCCTCACGCTCAACGTGCTGCTCTCCTTCGCCCAGTTCGAGCGCGAGGTCACGGGGGAGCGAATCCGCGACAAGATCGCCGCGTCCAAAAAGAAGGGCATGTGGATGGGCGGGCAGCCCTCGCTCGGCTACGACGTCAAGGAACGCAAACTCGTCGTCAACGAAACGGAAGCGGCGACCGTACGCCATATCTTTCGGCGCTATCTTGAACTTGGGGCGGTGCGCGCCTTGCGAGATGATCTCGCCGCCACGGGCGTCGTCAGCAAACGCCGCACGGCAGCCGATGGAAGCCCCTATGGCGGCCAGCGGTTTTCGCGCGGGGCGCTTTACCTAATGCTGAAGAACCGAATCTACCGGGGCGAGATCGTCCACAAGGACAAAGCGTACCCAGGAGAACACGCGGCGATCGTCGACGAAGAGCTGTGGCGACGAGTGCAAAGCCATCTCGAGGAGAACCGGACGGAGCGGCGCGAAGGCGACAAGGCCCTTGAACCGAGACTGTTGGCCGGAATCGTGTTCGACGCCAGTTCCGAACCCATGACGCCGACCCATTCGGTAAAGAAGGGAACGCGGTATCGCTACTACATCTCCCGCCGCCTCGTCGCTGGCCCCAAGTCGGACAGTTCCCGAGGTCAGCGGGTCCCGGCCTCCAATCTCGAAGCCCTTGTCATCGGCCGCCTGCGCGCTCTCTTGGCCGATCCCGTCGAATTCCTGAATGCGATCTCGAATGGGGAACGCGATGCGCCAATGCAGAAGAGGTTGAGGGACGCGGCGGCGGCGCTCTCTGCTCGGTGGGAACATCTGCCAACCGAGACACAGCAGGATTTTGCGCGCTCCATTCTCCTCAGGGTGCAAGTTCACGCGGATCGCATTGACCTTGATATCGGCCCGGCGCGTTTGGTCAGTTGTCTTTTAAACGACAGTGCAGGCGAGGGGATCGTCGAAGGAAACCGGACGTCGAGCGCGAACGCGGATGGCTCCGAAGAACCTTTGCTCAGGCTCAGCGTTCCCGCGAGCCTCAAGCGAACCGGCAAGGAGATGAAGTTCATCGTCGAGGGCGTCACCAATTCGGCGCCAGCGGATACGACCTTGATCCGACTGCTCGTGCGTGGTCAGAAGATCGCCAAGCGAATGTTCGCGTCGAACTGTCCGCCGCTTGAGGCCATCGCGCACGAGGAAAGGATCACGGCGTCTTATGCGACACGCCTTATCCGTCTGGCTTTTCTCGCTCCTGATATTGTCGCCGCGATCCTTGCAGGGAAGCAACCGCCCAGGCTCACCGCCAACAAGCTGATGGCCGACACCCGTCTGCCCCTTGATTGGCGGGATCAGAGAGCGGCGCTGGGGTTCGCGTAGCCCGATGGTCCTCCCTTATGATTCCACCCCTGGCCCCAAAGCCCTGTGCCCCTCGCCCCACGGCGATCGCCGGAATCTGGACGTTCCGATGCAGAATTGCCGCCTCGCTCGGAGACGTGAGGATCGAAAGATGGTTCTCGAGGACCGTGCAGTCAGAGACGCCCGTACCACCGATAGTCGACTTTGAGACTCGAGGACCGGGAGCGGCACAGAGCGGCCGGGAAAACGTCTCTACAGGCTGAGCGAAAAATGCATCCGCCACAGGGCTTCCCTCGAGAGTCGTGGTTGACAAGCGTAACTTTCGCGTCATGAATGTGTCGCAAAGCGGCGGGGTCCAATTCCGAAGAAGGATAATTTCGGGCGCTTAAAGCGCAGGGGCCCGACTGTGTGTTCATTGTGCGTAAGGCTGGGAAAATGACCGAAAAGCAGATCGTATCGCATTTCATCCATCCCTTTAAAGCCGCCGGCCTCTTGTCGAGTAGGCATGGCGAGCTTCCCGCCCAGAAACTGGCAATGTCCGAATTGAGAAAAGCTCGGCGCGCACGATCGCGCAAGCGCTTCAATTTTTGGGCGGCGGTTGCAAACCACTTGGCGTCTCGTTCAGAGGCGACGACCTAGACGGCGCGACCAACAGAGGCTGCGCTCCGCCAGGCGTTGCCTGGCACGCAGTCAGAGACGCCCGTACCACCAAAATCCGACTTTGAGACTTAGGCATTCAAACCGGCGGAGAATGGCCGAGAAATCGTCTCTGTGAGGTGACGCGAAAATGCATCCGCGACAAGCCCCGGAAAAGAAGCCCGAATTCAACTCAACCAAAGTCAAAATCGCATGTAATATCAGATACTAAATTCGTGGCGGAGGGGGCGGGATTCGAACCCGCGATACGGTTTCCCGTATACACACTTTCCAGGCGTGCGCCTTCGACCGCTCGGCCACCCCTCCGGAATCCGCGCCCCACGACCTTCAGCGCGAACAAGGCGCATAGCACCGCGCCCGCTGGCGGCGCAAGCTGCGGCGCTCTCGCCTGCAGGGCGATCGGGTGAAGAAGTTGGTGACAAACGCGCAAAGTGCTGAATCTGTCGATCTCCGCTGATTCGGTTGGCGGGAGGACGACGGTGGACGCTTCGGAGGCGATGGCGGCGGCGGGTTTTGAGACAACAGTTTTCCTGATTCATTCAATGATATGCCAGACTATCGGCAGCCAGGAAAGGTGGCCTATCGGCTCGACGAGATCCTGCTCTTGTCTCTGCTGGCGGTTCTGGCCGGCGCGGAGGGCTTCACCGACATCGCGCGTTTCGGCCAGCGGAAGCTCGCCTTGCTGCGGCGCTTCCTCCCTTCGTCAACGGCACGCCGAGCCACGATCACCTCGGCGACATTTTCGCCACGCTCGACGCTGAGGCGTTCCGGCGGTGCTTCGTGGCTTGGGTCGGCGCGCTGATGAAGACGCCGGTCGAACTCATCGCCATCGACGGCAAGACCTCCCGGCGCTCGGGCAACAAAGGAGCCAAGGACGCCATCCACATGGTGTCCGCCTTCGCCGCCCGCCAACGCCTGGTGCTGGCGCAGGCCAAGGTCGGCGAGAAGGCTAACGAGATCGTCGCCATTCCGGCCCTCCTCGACATGCTGTCGATCGAAGGCGCCGTCGTCACCATCGACGCGATCGGCTGTCAGCGCGACATCGCCCAGAAGATCATCGACAAGAAGGCCGATTACATTCTGGCGCTGAAGGGCAACCAGGGGACGTTGCGCAACGATGTCGAATTGTTCGCCAACGAGCAGAAAGCAAGGGGTTTCGCCGATACGCAGGTCAGCGTCGATGAAACCGTCGACGGCGACCACGGCCGCATCGAGACGCGCCGCGTCACCGTGATCCACGACGTCGCCTGGCTGCAACAGCGACACGAATGGCCAGGCCTCAAGGGCCTCGTCATCGTCGACAGCACGCGAGAGATCGGCGCCAAGACCGAACGCGAGACCCGCTATTATCTGACATCGTCGTCACGGCGCGCCGACCGCCTGGGACCGATGGCGCGCGACCATTGGGCGATCGAGAACGGCCTGCACTGGGTCATGGATATGACCTTCCGCGACGACGAGTGCCGCATCCGAACCGACAACGCCCCTGAGAACGTCGTCACCCTCAAACACATGGCCGTCAACCTCGCCCGCAAGGCCAAGGGCCGAGACTCCGTCCGCCTCGCCCTCAAAACCGCCGCTTGGGATGACGACTATCTCGCCAAACTCATCGCCGCATAATTTCCTTCACCCGATTCCCCTGCTCTCGCCTGTCCATGGACAGAGCCGCCGCGGCCGCGCTAAAGAACCACGCTTGGGGCCATTGGGAGAAACGGCGGCTTGCGATGCGGTTTCTGGCGCGGTTCGTCGGTCTCGTCACGCTGGCCGGCGCCTTCGCCGCGGCCTTGATCGATGGGGCGCGCTGGATCGCGGACGGCGCTTGGGCGCCGATGTCGACCGGCGCCGCGCTCTATTGGATTTCGCCCAAGATTCTGAACGGCGCGCAGAGCTTCGTCGAGAGCCGCCTCGGCGTCTGGGCCTGGAATGACGTCCTGGTCAAGGCGTTGCTCGCCCCGACCTTCGTCGCCCTGACCCTAATGAGCGCGCTCCTTTTCCTCGTTTCGCGGCGGCCCGCGCCGGAGATCGGGAGATCGAGCCGGGACCGGTAAACGAAGTGGCGCCAGAGCGTCGGGGCGAGCGACTTCGCCCTTGATCATTGCGCGGCATTGGGGGATCGTCGCCGGATGGCGCGGTTCCTGATCGTCGACGATCATCCCCTGTTTCGCGAGGCGCTCTCGAGCGCGCTGAAAACCGTCGACGCCGAGGCCGACATTTTCGAGGCGACCTCGATCGAAGGCGCGCTCGACGTGCTCGATGCGCACGATGACTTCGAGCTCGCGCTGCTTGACCTGTCGCTGCCCGGAACGTCCGGGTTCTCCGGCTTGATCCGCCTGCGCACGACGCATCCGAAGCTGCCGATCCTCATCGTCTCCGGCCATGAGGAGCCTGCGGTCGTGCGCGAGGCGCTGGGGCTCGGCGTCGCCGGCTATGTGCCGAAGTCGACCTCGAAGAAGCGGCTCGCCGAAGCGATCGCCAAGGCGCTTGCGGGCGACGTCTATGAGCCGGAGCTGCCGCGTTCGGCGCCGTTCGAGTCGCGCCCGCCCGACGAGCAGCGCGTCCTTCAGCGCCTCAGGGACCTGACGCCGCAGCAGCTCGCCGTGCTCGAGCTCGTGCGCGAGGGCCTGCAGAACAAGGCGATCGCACACGAACTGAAACTCGCCGAGACGACGGTCAAGGCGCATGTCTCGGAAGTCCTGCGCAAGCTCGGCGTCGTCTCGCGCACCCGCGCGGTGATCGAGGTCGCCAAGATCGACTTCGAGGCCTTGAAGAAGACGCGCTGAGGCCGCAGGCCAGCGGACGCGCGCGGGCCTCGTTGCAGGCCGCCGACGCCGGCGTGAGACTGGCGCACAAGGTCGATGACAGGACGCTGCATCGCCTCCTCATCGCCTTCGACGTCATGGTCGCCGACATGGCGCACGAGGCGAGCCGCTGAGCCTACTGCGCCGGAACGCCGAGCTTCACCAGCCGGTAGACGATCGCGTCGACCAGCGCCTGGAACGAGGCGTCGATGATGTTGCCCGAGACGCCGATGGTGGACCACGTGTCGCCCGCGCCATCGCCGAACTCGATCAGGACGCGCGTGACCGCGTCGGTGCCGCCTTGGAAGACGCGAACGCGATAATCGCGCAATTCCAGGTCCTCGATGTGCTTCTGATAGACGCCGAGGTCCTTGCGCAGCGCAAGGTCGAGCGCGTTGACAGGGCCGTTGCCTTCGGCGGCCGAGATGAGCCGCTCCTCGCCGATGCGGATCTTGACCACCGCCTGAGAGGCCGAATAGGTGACGCCCGGCGCGACCATTTTGCGCTCGACGCCGACATGGAAGCTTTCCACGTCGAAAAAGTCGGGCACCCCGCCGAGCACGCCGCGCGCCAAGAGCTCGAACGAAGCGTCGGCCGCCTCATAGGCGTAGCCCTGCAACTCGCGCTCCTTGACCATGTCGAGCAAGCGCGTGAGGCGCGCATCGTTGGCATCCGCTTCGATCCCGAGTCGATTGAGCTCGGAGAGAAGATTCGAGCGGCCCGCCTGATCGGAAATGAGAATGGCGCGCTGGTTGCCGACGCTCTCGGGCGTCACGTGCTCGTAAGTGCGCGGGTCCTTCGCGAGGGCGGAGGCATGGATGCCCGCCTTGGTGGCGAAGGCGGAGGCGCCGACGTAGGGCGCGTGGCGGTTGGGCGCGCGGTTCAAGAGTTCGTCGAAGGCGCGCGAGATATAGGTGATCTGCCGCAAGGCCTCGGCCGTGACGCCGGTCTCGAAGCGCTCCGCCAATTCCGGCTTCAAAGCCAGGGTCGGGATCAGGGTCACGAGATTGGCGTTGCCGCAGCGCTCGCCGAGGCCGTTCAGCGTTCCCTGCGCCTGCCGTGCGCCGGCACGGATCGCGGCGAGCGAATTGGCGACGGCGTTGCCAGTGTCGTTGTGGGCGTGGATGCCGAGACGTTCGCCGGGGATCGCGCGCGCAACCTCGGCCACGATGCGCTCGATCTCATGCGGCAGCGCGCCGCCATTCGTGTCGCACAGCACCGACCAGCGCGCGCCGGCGTCGATCGCGGTCCTGGCGCAGGCGAGCGCGTATTTAGGATTGGCTTTGTAGCCGTCAAAGAAATGCTCGCAGTCGACCATTGCTTCGCGACCCGACGCGACCGCGGCCTTCACACTGTCGGCGATGCATTCGAGGTTTTCCTCTAGCGTGCAGCCGAGCGCCACATGCACGTGATAATCCCACGACTTGGCGACATAGACGATCGCGTCGGAATCCGAAGCGAGGAGGCCCGCGAGGCCCGGATCGTTGCCCGCCGACCGCCCCGGCCGCTTCGTCATGCCGAAGGCGCAAAAGCGCGCATGCTTCGTCGGCTTCTTCCTGAAGAACTCGGTGTCGAGCGGATTCGCGCCGGGATAGCCGCCCTCGACATAATCGACGCCGAGTCGATCGAGCATCGCGGCGATGTTGCGCTTATCGTCGAGGGAGAAGTCGACGCCGGTCGTTAGCGCGCCGTCGCGTAAGGTCGTGTCGAAGAGGTAGAGGCGTTCTCGTGACATATAGGCTCTCGTCAATGTCGGGGCGGCGGCGCTTCCACGGCGCCGAGCGATTTCGTCATGGTGGTGTTGGCGAGCCACTCGTCGCCAATGCGCACGAGGTTGCGCTTCTGGGCGGCAAAACCGAGCCGTTCGAACAATGCCTTGGCGACCTCGCTCGCCTCGACGGTTACGCGCTTTGCGCCGCGCGCCTGAGCAAGCTTCGCGAGCGCGTCGACGAGCGCCCGCCCCGCGCCTCCCCCGGCGAATTCCGGATCGACGTAGAGCATGTCGATCTCCTCGGCGCCCTTCAGGCTGGCGAAACCCGCGGCCGCGCCATCGATGATCGCGATCAGCGTCAGGGCGGCTGCGAGACGCGCGGCGAAGGCGTCTTCGTCGTCCGCCGCGGAAGCCCAAGCCTCGCGCTGCTCGGCGTCGTAGTCGTCGGCCGCCAGCTCCTCGATGCTCATGCGAAAGATGTCGGCGCAGCGCTTCGCGTCGGTCGGGACGTAGGGGCGCAGCGAGACGCTGCTCATCGTTTTGGCTCCCAACTCGTCGTCCCGTCCTTGTTGTCTTTGATAGCAACGCCCATCGCAGCGATTTCGTCGCGGAGCCGATCGGACTCGGCCCAGTTCTTTGCCGCACGCGCGGCAGCGCGGATCGCGATCAAACTCTCGACGAATGCCGTGTCGATCGCAGCTTCCTTCAGGGTTGCGGCGGTACGTTCCGTCCTAGTCTGCTGTAGAAGGCCCAAGAGGTTGGCGCTCGATTTCAGGAGGGCCGGGTCCTCCCAAGCTGTACCGATCGATCGGAGCGCACCCGCCGCTGGGTTGATGAACCGGGAGTCTCCCCACTGCCCCGTAAGCTTGTGCAGTTCTGAAATCGCGGCGGGCGTATTCAGGTCATCGCTGAGCGCGTCGAGGACAGCAGGCGCAACTTCACCGCTCGGCTTTGCGTCCCCCACGGCGTCGTACCAACGATCGAGGGTGCTTTCGGCCTCCTCGAGCGCCCTGATCGTCCAGTCGATCGGCTGACGATAGTGGGTGCGCAGCATGGCGAACCGCAGCACCTCGCCGGACCATTTGCGGCCGCCGAAGTCCGGCGTGTCGAGCAGTTCGCGGATAGTGACGAAGTTGCCGAGGCTCTTCGCCATCTTCTCGCCCTCGACCTGCAGGAAGCCGTTATGCATCCAGTAGTTCGCCATGCGCTTCGAGCCAAAGGCGCAGCAGGACTGAGCGATCTCGTTCTCGTGGTGCGGAAAGACGAGATCGACGCCGCCGCCGTGGATGTCGAACACGTTCAAGGCCGGGTCGTCGCAGGCGAGTCCCCCGCCGAACGGCTCGAGCAGCTTCGCCATCGACATGGCCGAGCATTCGATGTGCCAGCCGGGCGCCCGGGCGCGGCGATCCCCTCCGGGCTCGGCCAGCTCGGCTCCTTCGGCTTCGACGGCTTCCACAAGACAAAATCCATGGGATCGCGCTTGTACGGCGCGACGTCGACGCGCGCGCCGGCCAGCATCTCGTCGAGCGAGCGGCGGGCGAGCGACCCGTAGCGCGGCGCGCCCGGCAGCGCGGCCATCGCGGACGGCGAGAAGAGGACATGATCCTCGGCGACGTAAGCGACGCCGCGGGCGATGAGCCGCTCGATCATCGCCCGCATGCGCTCGATATGCTCGGTCGCGCGCGGCTCGAACGTCGGCGGCAGCGCGCCCAGCGCCGCGACGTCCTCGTGGAACTGCCGCTCGGTCGCCTCCGTCACCTTCGCGATCGCTTCGTTGAAGGCAAGACCTGGGAAGTCGCGCTCGGCGCGCGCGTTGATCTTGTCGTCGACGTCGGTCACGTTGCGGGCGTAGATCACGTGGTCCGCGCCGTAGACGTGGCGCAGCAGGCGGAACAGCACGTCGAACACGATAACCGGCCGCGCGTTGCCGATATGCGCGTAGTCGTAGACGGTGGGCCCGCAGACATAGATGCGGACGGCGCTCCGGTCGATCGGAACGAAATCCTCCTTGCGCCGTGTCAGCGTGTTGAAGAGCCGCAAGGTCATGGCGCGCCGCTTTCCCGCGCTGGGCGCGCGCGGATCGGGGAAGAGCGGGTTTGCGTCATCAAATCGTCTCGTCGGCGTCGGGTTCGACGGCGCAAAACGCCGTCCGGGTCTGGCCGGATGATCGCTTCTCGATGAACTTGGAAAAAGAGACGCCAACCAGCCAGCTTCAAAGCTAGCAGGTAATAATGCAAATCCGGGCGATGCGGAGCACGAGCGTCATGCAAGCTTCCATCAGGCAGGCGGCGGCGGAAGTCAAGGCTCTGGCGCGAAAGTCGGCTAAGCTGGCGAATTACGATGAAGGAGGGGACCCGATATGAACGAGTCCGTTGAAGCCGGGGCGGGCGCTGGTCATAGACAGCCGCTCGGTCAAAGACTTGCGGTCCTCGGCGTGCCGGTCGAAGCGGGCGCGGGAGTTCCCGGCTGCGCCATGGGACCGGCGATGCTGCGCACGGCGGGCATCCTGACAACGCTGACGGAGCTTGGCTGCGACGTCGCGGATCGCGGCGATCTCGTCCTCTCCCGCCCTGCATCGGTTCATCCGCAGCCGCAAGGCAGAGCGCGCAATTTCGCCGAAGTCGCGGGCTGGGCGCGGCTGATCGCGCGAGAGACCCGCGCCATCATGCGCGAGGGGCGGCTGCCGATCGTTCTCGGCGGCGACCACTCCCTGGCGATGGGCTCGATCGCGGGCGTCGCGGGCCACGCCGCCGAGATAGGGCGCGAGCTGTTCGTGCTCTGGCTCGACGCGCATTCCGACTACAACACGCCGCTGACCTCCCCGTCGGGCAACATGCATGGCATGCCCGCCGCGATGCTGAGCGGCGAGCCGGGCCTCGATTGGGTGTTCGGCGACGAGCCGCACGGGCTGATCGACCCCGGCCGGCTGCATCTGTTCGGCATTCGGTCGATCGACGCCGACGAGCGCCGGCTCCTGCACGCGCGCGGGGTCGACGTCGTGGACATGCGCCGGCTGGACGAGGATGGCTTCGCCGTTTCGATCCGCCGCATCATCGACCGGGTCCGCAAGGCGGACGGGCTCCTGCATGTCAGCCTCGACGTCGACTTCCTCGATCCAACCATCGCGCCGGGGGTCGGGACCGCAGTCCCGGGAGGCGCGACGCACCGCGAGGCGCATCTGGTGATGGAGCTTCTGTACGAGTCAGGCCTGTGCTCTTCGCTCGATCTTGTGGAGCTGAACCCGTTCCTCGACGAGCGAGGGAAAAGCGCTCTCCTGCTCGTGGATCTCACTGCGAGCCTGTTCGGACGACAAGTGTATTGATGCGCGTCAGCCCATTACAAACTTCATTTTTTGTCGTACGTAACATCAATTCGGATCCTCACAGGCAGGCCAAGGCAGGCTAAGAAGGGCGATAACCAGTTGCAATATCGGCGTAATCCTCCGCGCCGCCGAACGGCCAGCGCGTTTTTCGCCCGGGTGCGCCAAAAGTTCGGCTTGATCGGTTCGGAGCTTCAGTCGATAGCACGGCGGCGATCTCCCGGGGCCTGGCGCCATGGTGGCGCGCGACTGTCTCAACGAGCGGATGAAAGAGCGGAAGAAACCCATGGCGCGCAAGAAGATTGCTCTGATCGGAGCCGGGCAGATTGGCGGCACGCTGGCGCATCTCGCGGCGATCAAGGAACTTGGCGACATCGTCCTTTTCGACATTGTTGACGGCGTCCCGCAGGGCAAGGCTCTCGATCTCGCGGAGTCCGGACCGGTCGAAGGCTTCAACGCGAAGCTGATCGGCGCAAGCGATTACGCCGCCATCGCCGGCGCCGACGTCGTGATCGTCACCGCCGGCGTCCCCCGGAAGCCAGGCATGAGCCGCGACGATCTGCTCGGCATCAATCTGAAGGTGATGGACGCGGTCGGCGCCGGCATCAAGGCGCATGCGCCCGAGGCCTTCGTCATCTGCATCACCAATCCGCTCGACGCGATGGTCTGGGCGCTGCAAAAGGCCTGCAAGCTGCCCGCGCACAAGGTCGTCGGCATGGCCGGCGTGCTCAACTCGGCGCGCTTCCGCTATTTCCTGTCCGAGGAGTTCAACGTCTCCGTCGAGGACGTCACCGCCTTCGTGCTCGGCGGCCACGGCGACGAGATGGCGCCATCGGTGCGCTACTCGACGGTCGGCGGCATTCCGCTGCCCGACCTCGTCAAGATGGGCTGGACCACCCATGCGAAACTGGACGCCATCGTCGAGCGCACCCGCAAAGGCGGCGGAGAAATCGTGAACCTCCTCAAGACCGGCTCGGCTTTCTACGCCCCCGCGGCCTCTGCGATAAGGATGGCGGAGTCCTATATTAAGGACCAGCGCCGCGTGCTGCCCTGCGCCGCCCATCTCACCGGGCAGTACGGGGTCAAGGACACCTATGTCGGCGTCCCTGTGGTGATCGGAGCGAAAGGCGTCGAGCGCATCATCGAGATCGCATTCGACGAGGCTGAAAAGGCGATGTTCGAGAAGTCGGTCGCCGCGGTGCAGACGCTGATGGAGGCCTGCAAGGCGATCAACCCGGCTCTCGCCGCCTGATCATCGGTTTAGGCCCCCGAGCAACGCGCGGGTTGGTTCTTTTAGAGGTCGTAAGTCCCCATGAACATCCACGAATATCAAGCAAAGGCGGTGCTGCGCGCCTTCAGCGCGCCGGTCGCCAACGGATTTCCGGCCTTTACCCCGGAGGAGGCGGCCGAGGCGGCTCGGAAGCTTGGCGGGCCGCTCTGGGTGGTCAAAAGCCAGATCCACGCAGGCGGGCGCGGCAAGGGCAAGTTCAAGGAGGCTTCGGCCGGCCAAAAGGGCGGGGTGCGGCTCGCCCGGTCGATCGAGGAAGTGACGGGCTTCGCCAAGGAGATGCTGGGCGCGACGCTGGTCACTGTGCAGACCGGCGCAGCCGGCAAGCAGGTCAACCGGCTCTACATCGAGGACGGGGCCAATATCGACAAGGAGTTCTATCTCTCGGCGCTCGTCAACCGGGAGACGAGCCGCGTCGCATTCGTTCTCTCGATGGAAGGGGGCGTCAATATCGAGGATGTGGCCCACAAGACGCCGGAGAAAATCCACAGCTTTTCCGTCGATCCCGCCACTGGGATCATGCCGCATCACGGCCGCGCGGCGGCCCGCGCGCTTGAGCTCGTCGGCGACCAGGCGAAGCAGATCGAGAATCTGATTACGCGGCTCTATACGGCCTTCGTCAACAAGGACATGTCGATGCTGGAGATCAATCCGCTGATCGTCATGACTAACGGCCAATTGCGCGTGCTCGACGCCAAAGTGTCGTTCGACGACAACGCCCTCTACCGCCATCCCGACATCGCCGCGCTGCGCGATGAGAGCGAGGAAGACGCCAAGGAGATCGAAGCCTCGAAGCACGACCTAAACTACGTCGCGCTCGACGGCACGATCGGCTGCATGGTCAACGGCGCCGGCCTCGCCATGGCGACGATGGACATCATCAAGCTCTACGGCGAAAGCCCCGCGAACTTTCTCGACGTTGGCGGCGGCGCATCGAAGGATAAGGTCACAGCGGCGTTCAAGATCATCACCGCCGACCCGAACGTGAAGGGCATTCTGATCAACATTTTCGGCGGCATCATGCGCTGCGACGTGATCGCCGAAGGCGTGATCGCCGCGGTGAAGGACGTCGGGCTCAAGGTCCCGCTCGTCGTGCGGCTCGAAGGCACCAACGTCGACCTCGGCAAGAAGATCATTCGCGATTCGGGCCTGAACGTCATTCCGGCGGACGACCTCGACGATGCGGCGCAGAAGATCGTCAACGCCGTGAAGAAGGCGGCCTGAGCGCCATGGACCCGCGCGTTGTTCGCCTCACGCTTGCGATTGAAGAGGGTATTCTCGAAGGGGCGCGTGTCGTGGCCGCGGAAAAGAGGACGACAGTTAACGCGATGGTTCGCGAGTTCCTTAAAGACATCGCGAACCGAGACCAGCGTCAGCAGAGGGCGCGGGCCGCTCTACGCGAGTTGATGCACAACTCGAAGGGCCGCATGCGACCTGATTTCAGATTTGACCGGGAAGAGACCCATGAACGGTAAGGTCTTTCTCGACACCAACGTGCTGATTTACGCGGCAACAAGTGGAGAGGTCTATCCTCGCAAGTTCGCACTGGTGGAAGACATCCTAACCAAGACGAATCTCGCGATATCGGCGCAGGTCATTGGCGAGTTCGTCTACAGCGTACAAAATCCAAAGAAAATGAAGCACCCGCTAACAGACGAAGAGGTTGATCGGCTCTTTGAATTCCCAGTGATTGCGATCGATCGAGAAATCGTCTTGAGCGCTGCGTTCTTCCAACGACGTTATCAGATCAATTACTGGGACGGGCAGTTCGTGGCCGCGGCGCATCGATTCGGAGCCGATGTTTTGCTTAGCGAATACCTCAGCCACGGCCAGACCTACGGCTCCGTACGCTGCGAGAACCCTTTCCACGAACACTAGACCGAAAGTCCGATATGTCCATTCTCGTCAACGCAAACACCAAGCTCATCACCCAGGGCTTCACGGGCAAGAATGGCACGTTCCATTCCGAGCAGGCGATGGCCTACGGAACGAAGCTCGTCGGCGGCGTCTCGCCCGGCAAGGGCGGCTCGACGCATCTCGGCCTGCCGGTGTTCGATACAGTCGCGGAAGCGCGCGAGAAGATCGGGGCGGACGCGAGCGTGATCTATGTGCCGCCGCCCGGCGCGGCGGACGCGATCTGCGAGGCGATCGACGCGGAAACGCCGCTCATCGTCTGCATCACCGAAGGCATTCCGGTGCTCGACATGATGCGGGTCAAGCGTTCGCTTCAGGGATCGAAGTCGGTCCTTGTCGGTCCGAACTGCCCGGGCGTCATGACGGCCGGGGAATGCAAGATCGGCATCATGCCGGGCAATATCTTCGCGAAGGGCAGCGTCGGCGTGGTCTCCCGTTCCGGCACCCTGACCTACGAGGCGGTGTTCCAGACCACGCGCGTGGGTCTCGGCCAAACCACCGCCGTCGGCATCGGCGGCGATCCGATCAAGGGCATGGAGTTCGTCGATGCGCTGGAGATGTTCCTCGCCGACCCCGACACCAAGTCGATCGTGATGATCGGCGAGATCGGCGGCCAGGCGGAGGAAGACGCCGCGCAGTTTGTCAGGGATGAAGCCAAGCGCGGTCGCAAGAAGCCCATCGTCGGCTTCATCGCCGGCCGAACCGCGCCTGCGGGACGCCGGATGGGCCACGCCGGCGCGATCATCGCCGGCGGCAAGGGCGGCGCCGAGGACAAGATCGCTGCAATGGAATCCGCGGGGATCCGCGTCTCGCCCTCGCCCGCCCGTCTTGGCAAGACGCTCGTCGATCTCATGAACGGCAAGTAAGGGGCTCGCTCCCATGACCCGTCAGGACGTCAATCAGGCGCTGCTGCAAACCTCGTTCCTTTATGGCGCGAACAGCGCCTATGTCGAAGCCTTGCAGGCGAAATACGAAAAGGATCCCATGTCGGTCGAGCCCGGCTGGCGCGACTTTTTCGAAAGGCTCGGCGACGACCCGGCGACCGTCGTCAAGACGGCGAAGGGCGCCTCATGGCGGAAGCCCAACTGGCCGCAGACCCCGAAGGGCGATCTCATCAACGCGCTCGACGGAGACTGGCCGGCGACGGAAACGGCGGTCGCCGAGAAGCTGCGCGCCAAGGCGAACGAGGCTGCCGCGGCGACGCCGCCGAGCGAAGGCGAGATCCAGCGCGCGACGCGCGACTCCGTCCGCGCGCTGATGATGATCCGCGCCTATCGCATGCGCGGCCATCTGCACGCCAACCTCGATCCGCTCGGCCTCGAGCAGCAGAAGGATCACGAGGAGCTGCATCCCGCGACCTATGGGTTCCACGAGGCGGACTACGACCGCAAAATTTTCATCGACCACGTGCTCGGACTCGAATACGCGACCGTGCGTGAAATGCTGGAGATCCTTCGGCGCACGTATTGCGGCACGATCGGCTTCGAGTTCATCCACATCTCCGATCCGGCGGAGAAGGCGTGGATTCAGGAGCGCGTGGAGGGCCCCCACAAGGAGATCACCTTCACCAAGGAGGGCAAGCGCGCCATCCTGTCGAAGCTGGTTGAGGCGGAAGGGTTCGAGAACTTCTTCGACATCAAATATTCCGGCGCCAAGCGCTTCGGCCTCGACGGCGGCGAGGCGATGATTCCGGCGCTCGAGCAGATCATCAAACGCGGCGGCCAGCTTGGCTTACACGAGATCTGCCTCGGCATGGCGCATCGCGGACGGCTCAATGTGCTCTCCCAGGTGATGGGCAAGCCGCATCGCGTCATCTTCCACGAGTTCAAGGGCGGCTCCGCTTCGCCCGACGAGGTCGAGGGCTCGGGCGACGTTAAATATCATCTCGGCGCTTCCTCCGACCGGGAATTCGACGGCAACAGCGTCCATCTGTCGCTGACCGCCAATCCGTCGCATCTCGAAATCGTCGATCCCGTCGTGCTCGGCAAGGTGCGCGCCAAGCAGGACCAGCTCAACGACATCTTCGAACGCGCCAAGGTCTTGCCGCTCCTGATCCACGGCGACGCGGCCTTTGCCGGTCAGGGCGTGGTGGCGGAATGTTTCGGCCTTTCCGGCCTGCGCGGGCACCGGACCGGCGGCTCGCTGCATTTCATCGTCAACAACCAGATCGGGTTCACGACCTACCCGCGCTACTCGCGTTCCTCCCCCTATCCCTCCGACGTCGCCAAGCTGGTCGAGGCGCCGATCTTCCATGTCAACGGCGACGATCCCGAGGCGGTCGTGTTCTGCGCCAAGGTCGCGATCGAGTATCGGCAGAAGTTCCACAAGCCTGTCGTCATCGACATGTTCTGCTACCGGCGCTTCGGCCACAACGAGGGCGACGAGCCGTCGTTCACCCAGCCGATCATGTACCGGCTCATCCGTTCGCATCCGACGTCGCTGCAGATCTACGCCGACAAGCTGACCGCGGAAGGCATTGTGACTCGCGGCGAGGTCGACAAGATGCGCGCCGACTGGCGCCATCGGCTGGAGGCGGAGTTCGAGGCGGGGCAGGCCTATGCCCCCAACAAGGCGGACTGGCTCGACGGCCGCTGGGCGGGCTTCAAGTCGACGCAGGACGTCGCCGACGACGACCGCCGCGGCGAGACGGGCGTCAAGCTCGAGCGGCTGAGGCAGATCGGCGAACGGATCACCGCGGCGCCGGAGGGGTTCAATATTCACAAGACGATCCTTCGCTTCCTGGAGAATCGAAGGAACGCCATCACGAGCGGCGAGGGCATCGACTGGGCGACCTCGGAGGCCCTCGCGTTCGGCTCGCTGCTCGACGATGGCTATCCGGTTCGCCTCTCGGGCCAGGACAGCGAGCGCGGGACGTTTTCGCAGCGCCATTCGGTGCTGATCGATCAACAGACCGAAGCGCGCTACATCCCGCTGAACCACATCCGCGACGGACAGGCACGCTACGAAGTCATCAACTCGATGCTGTCGGAGGAGGCGGTCCTCGGCTTCGAATACGGATATTCGCTCGCCGAGCCGAACGCGCTCACCGTCTGGGAGGCGCAGTTCGGCGACTTCGCCAACGGGGCTCAGGTCGTGTTCGACCAATTCGTCTCGGCCGGCGAACGCAAGTGGCTGCGCATGTCGGGCCTCGTCTGCATGCTGCCGCACGGCTACGAAGGACAGGGTCCCGAGCACTCCTCGGCCCGTCTCGAGCGCTACCTGCAGCTTTGCGCCGAGGACAATATGCAGGTCGTCTATTGCACGACGCCGGCCAATTTCTTCCATGCGCTGCGCCGCCAGCTCAAGCGCGAGTTCCGCAAGCCGTTGATCGCGATGACCCCGAAGTCGATGTTGCGCAATAAGCGCGCGGTGTCGGCGCTCGAGGCGTTCGGAGCCGGCGCGAGCTTCCACCGGCTGTTGTGGGATCACGCGGAGACGCACAAGAACGAGAAGATAAAGCTGGCGAAGGACGACCGGATCCGTCGCGTCGTCCTGTGCTCAGGCAAGGTCTACTACGATCTTTACGAGGAGCGCGAGAAGCGGGGAATCGACGACGTTTACCTGATGCGCGTCGAGCAGCTCTATCCTTTCCCGCTGAAGGCGCTGGTCAGGGAGCTGTCGCGCTTCAAGAAGGCCGAAATCGTCTGGTGCCAGGAAGAGCCCAAGAATATGGGCGCCTGGTTCTTCGTCGAACCCTATCTCGAATGGGTGCTCGGCCAGGTCGGCGGCAAGTCGAAGCGCGCCCGGTATGCTGGCCGGCCGGCGGCCGCGGCGACCGCGACCGGCCTCATGTCGAAGCACCTCGCGCAGCTCAAGGCGTTCCTCGACGAATGCTTTGCGTGACGCAGGGAAAGACGACGGCAGATGCCGCATTATCTCTGCAAACTGACGCCGCCCCGGCCGACGTTCCTCGCCGACATGACGGAAGAGGAGGCGCTCATCATGCGCGGCCACCGCGAGTACTGGACGCCGCGGGTCGAGATTGGCGTCGTGATCGCAATGGGACCGGTGGCCGATCCCGCCGGCGGCTACGGCGTGGCGATCATCGAGGCGCCGTCGCTGGCCGCGCTCGAAGCGATGCAGGCCGCCGACCCCGCTATCATGTCGAAGCGCGGCTTTTCGTACGAAAACTGCCTGATGCCCACGATCGCGGTGCGGCCCAGCATGCCGCTCGCACCCATCACTTCTGTAACTCCTTGAGACTTAGAAGGGCGCCTTCCCGGCGCGATACGCAATGGCGATTGAAGTTCGTGTCCCAACCCTCGGTGAATCGATCAGCGAAGCGACTGTCGGCAAATGGTTCAAGAAGGCCGGCGAGGTCGTGCGTGCAGACGAGCCGTTGGTGGAACTCGAAACCGACAAGGTGACGCTCGAAGTCAATGCGCCGGGCGCGGGCGTCCTGAGCGAAATTGCCGCCGAGACCGGCCAGACAGTGGCGATCGGCGCGTTGCTCGGACAGCTCTCGGGTGGAGCCGCTGCGGCCGCAGCCGCGTCAACGCCGGCTGCGGCCCCAACTCCCGCTCCGCCCGCAAAGGCTGCGGCGGCTCCCGCTCCTGCGACCGCGATGCCCCCCGCGCCCTCAGCCGCCAGGATCGCGGCCGAGAACAGAATCGATCTCGATGCAGTCGCGGGCAGCGGCAAGCGTGGGCAGGTGCTGAAAGGGGACGTGCTCGCGGCCGCCGCCGCAGCCGCGTCCGCAGCGCCGAATGTCGTCGCTCTGGCCCCGGCGCCCGCCCCCGCCCCCGCTCCTGCGCCCGCCCCCCAGCCGCGCGTCTCGACGCCCGACGACAGCTCGCGCGAAGAGCGCGTGCGGATGACAAAGCTACGCCAGACGATCGCGCGTCGTCTCAAGGATGCGCAGAACACCGCCGCGATGCTCACGACCTTCAATGAGGTCGACATGACCGAAGTGATGGGCATGCGCACGCGCTACAAGGACGCGTTCGAGAAGAAGCACGGCGCAAAGCTCGGCTTCATGGGATTCTTCGTGAAAGCTTGTGTGCAGGCGTTGAAGGAAATTCCGGCCGTCAACGCCGAGATCGATGGGGCCGACCTCGTCTACAAGAACTACTACCACCTCGGCATCGCGGTGGGCACCGACAAGGGTCTGATCGTGCCGGTCGTGCGCGACTGCGACAAGCGTTCGATCGCAGACATCGAGAAGGCGATCGCCGACCTCGGCAAACGTGCGCGCGACGGTCAGCTCAAGCTCGAGGAGTTGCAGGGCGGCACGTTCACGATCACCAATGGCGGCATCTATGGCTCGCTGATGTCGACGCCGATCCTCAACGCGCCGCAGTCGGGCATTCTCGGCATGCACAAGATCCAGGAGCGACCGGTAGCCGTCGCGGGCAAAGTCGAGATCCGTCCGATGATGTACCTGGCGCTGAGCTACGATCATCGCGTCGTCGACGGCAAGGAGGCGGTGACGTTCCTCGTGCGCGTCAAGGAGGCGCTCGAAGACCCGGCGCGGCTGGTGCTGGATTTGTGAGGTTTTTGCTTGGGCGGCGCCTCGCAAGGACGTGCTGCCGGAGTGTTTCGCCGCTGCGATAGCGAAGAGAAAGTGGAGCTCGTCGAATGAAGAAGCTGCCGCGCATCGTCGATGCGCAGCCGGTCATCCATGGCGTGCTGAAGGTCAAATTCGACGACGGTTACGAGGGCGTCGTCGATCTCAGGCCGCTGATCGCCACGGGGAAAGTGTTCGCCTGGCTCGGCGCGCCAGAGCATTTCCGCGTCGTCAGGGTCGACGAATACGGGCATTCCGTATCGTGGCTCGACGACCAGGGCTACGGAATCGATCTCGGCGCCAATTCGATCCGCCGCGACGCCCAACGCCAGGCGGAGATTCATAAGCTAATCGTCGGCTGAGGGCGGCGAATGCCGAGACGGGTTTCGGATGGCTCGCCAAGACACTCAGCTTGAGTCGGAAGGTGCCGAATTCTTAGTTCTCGGCCAGCTTCTGATTGAAGGAATCCCGGCATATAAGACATATACGAACTTACGCGGCTATGATCTTGTGGCAACCTGGCCTGAGACCAACAGATCCGCAAGAATTCAGGTCAAGAGTAGGTGGGCTACAAATGCAAAGCAGTTTCTGATCAAGGAGATCGATTGCGACTTCGTCGTTCTTGCTCGACTTAACCGAGGTTATCGTTTTGCTGCGGCAGAGAAAATGACGCTACCGCCTCAAGATCCAGAGTTTTACGTCTTGGCAGCGGACGAGGCCAAGACGCTCGTTGTTGTTCATGAAACGGGTTGGGCCAAAATTCGTTGGCTGGAGCACCGCTTCGAGCCCTATCGGCGAAAGTGGAGCTCGATCCAAGACTTCCTGAAGATTCCAGTAAAACAGAAGCTGCTCAAGGCAAAGTAAGATGACTTACGACCTCATCATTATCGGTTCCGGACCTGGCGGCTACGTGTGCGCGATCCGCGCGGCGCAGCTGGGCATGAAGGTCGCCGTCGTCGAGAAGTGGAAAACCCTCGGCGGGACCTGCCTCAACATCGGCTGCATTCCCTCGAAGGCGCTGCTTTACGCCTCCGAGGTGTTCGAGGAAGCCGGACACGGCATGGCTCCACTCGGCGTCGTCGTGAACGCGCCGAAACTCGATCACGCGGCGCTGATGAAGCACAAGGACGATACCGTCGCCGCCAACGTCAACGGCGTCGCCTTCCTGTTCAAGAAGAACAAGATCGACTGGATCAAGGGCGAGGGCCGCATCGCCGCCGCCGGCAAGGTCGTCGTCAAGGGCGAGGACGGGAACGAAACGACGCTGGAGACCACGGCGATCGTCATCGCCACCGGCTCCGACGTCGCGCGCTTGCCCGGCGTCGAGATTGACGAGAAGACGGTCATCTCGTCGACAGGCGCGCTGAGCCTGCCCAGGGTCCCGAAGAAGATGATCGTGGTCGGGGCTGGCGTGATCGGGCTCGAACTCGGCTCGGTCTGGCGACGGCTTGGGACCGAGGTCACGGTGGTCGAGTTCCTCGACCGCATCCTCCCCGGCATGGACAGCGAGGTCGCCAAGCAGTTCCAGCGGCTTCTGGAGAAGCAGGGTTTCACGTTCCACCTCGGCCACAAGGTCGCGAAAGTCGAGAAGGCGGGCGGGGGCCTAAAGACGACCGTCGAGCCGTCGGCTGGCGGCGACGCCAAGACAATCGAGGCCGATGTCGTTCTGGTCGCGATCGGTCGGCGTCCCTACACCCAGAACCTCGGTCTCGAGGCGCTTGGAGTTGCGCTGGATCGCGACATGGTCGTCGTCGACGATCACTTCGCGACCAACGTGCCCGGCGTCTACGCGATCGGCGACGTGATCCGGGGCCCGATGCTCGCCCACAAGGCGGAAGACGAAGGGGTCGCGGTCGCCGAGATCCTGGCCGGACAGGCGGGCCATGTGAATTACAATGCGATCCCCGGGGTCGTTTACACGAGCCCGGAGATCGCCGCCGTCGGCAAAACCGAGGACGAGCTCAAGGCCGAGGGCGTCGCCTACAAGGTCGGCAAGTTCCCGTTCACGGCCAACGGCCGGGCGCGCGCGATGCGGCACACAGACGGCTTTGTGAAAATCCTCGCCGACGCCGCGACTGACCGTGTGCTCGGCGCGCATATCATGGGCTTCGGCGCAGGGGAGATGATCCACGAGGCCGTTGTGCTGATGGAGTTCGGCGGCTCGGCCGAAGACCTCGCGCGCACTTGCCACGCGCATCCGACAATGTCGGAGGCGGTCAAGGAAGCGGCCATGGCGGTTGATAAGCGCTCGATCCACATCTGAAAACGGCAGAAGCCAGGCGCCCGCAGCGGTCAGGTTTCCGCCCTCGTCATTGAGAATGTCGACGACCCGGCCGGACGTGCGCAACCTCAGGGAACTTATGCACTTGACATAATATGCCGGTTCAGCTATTGTTCTGGCCATAGGAGCTATCTATGGCCTTCGATCTCACAGACCCGATTTTCCACGATGAGGAAAAGGCTCGCGCCTATTTCGAGTCGATCCGCTGGCCGGGCGGCAAGCCTGTCTGTCCGCATTGCGGCGTGATCGATCAGGCGACGCTCGTGCATGGCAAGTCGCATCGCTCTGGCATGTACCAGTGCAACGCCTGTCGCGAACCGTTCACCGTCACGGTCGGCTCAGTCATGGAATTGAGCCATATCCCGTTACACAAATGGGCGCTCGCATTCCGTTTGATGGCGTCGAGCAAGAAAGGCCTCTCGGCTCACCAGCTTATGCGGACGCTTGGCCTCGGCTCCTATCGGACGGCATGGTTCATGGCGCACCGCGTTCGCGAAGCCATGAACGATAAAGACCCGGAGCCGCTTGGTGGAAAAGGCAAGACCGTTGAGATTGACGAGACATTCATCGGCAAGCCGGACGAAGTTTTTGTGAGCGGCAAGGGCTGGCAGTCCAAGCACGGCACGGCAACTAAGGTCACTTCGGACAATAACTAAATCGCGACGGGTCGTCGTGCGTCGGAATGACTTAGGTGTCGGGGATTCCGGGATGTGGCGAAGAGGCGTAGTTCGATCGCATGATCGACGAGGCGGCGATTCGGCTGCGATGGGAGACGGTCGGGGCGCGGCTTGACGAGCGTGGTCGGCGGTTGTTTGCGGCGGCGGAGGTCCGGAGCGCCGGTCGCGGCGGTCTCGCGCTGGTCTCGAAGGTTACCGGGCTTGCTCGTTCGACGATCAATCGCGGCGAAGACGACCTCGACGGCGAGCCGCTTGCGAAGGGGCGGGTTCGCCGTGCCGGAGGCGGGCGTCGGTCGGTATCGCGAGCCGACCCGGGCTCGTCCCCGCGCTCAAGCGGCTGGTCGAACCGGCGACATTGGGCGATCCCACGCGGTCCCTGATCTGGGTGTCGAAAAGCATGGCGAAGCTCGCGGCAGCGCTGACCGAGATGGGACATCCGATCAGCGCCGATACGGTCGGCGCGGAGTTGGCGAAGCTCGGGTTCTCGCGCCAGTCCAATCGCAAGGCGGATGAAGGTTCGCACCATCCCGACCGCAACGCCCAGTTCGAACACATCAACGCGAAAGTCGTTGCGGCGCAGGCCCGCCAACAGCCCGTCATCTCCGTCGATACGAAGAAGAAGGAGTTGCTCGGCAACTTCAAGAACGGCGGAACCGACTATCGTCCGAAAGGCGATCCGCGGCGCGTGAACGTGCACGACTTCGAGGACAAGAAGCTCGGCAAGGTCGTGCCTTATGGGGTGTATGATGTGACCGCCAATGCCGGTTTCGTCAGCGTCGGGATCACCAGCGACACCGCCGAGTTTGCCGTGGCGTCGATCCGCTGCTGGCTCGAACGCATGGGACGACAGCGCTATCCGCAGGCGCGAGAACTGACGATCACGGCGGACTGCGGCGGCTCGAATGGGGCGCGCGTGCGGCTCTGGAAACTCGAACTGCAAAAGCTCGCCGACGAGACCGGGCTTGCGATCCACGTCCACCACTATCCGCCAGGCACATCGAAGTGGAACAAGATCGAGCACCGCCTGTTCTGCCACATCACGCAGAACTGGCGCGGCCGACCGCTCACGGATCGTCTTGCCGTGGTCGAGTTGATCGGCGCAACCACCACCAACGCCGGGCTCAAGGTCGAAAGCGCGCTCGACACGCGCCGCTATCAAAAGGGCATCAAAGTCAGCAATGCCGCGATGAAGCGCCTCGACATCACCGGCGATCAGTTCCATCCTGAATGGAACTACACGATCAAGCCCAGGCCACCCTGAACCGTAGCACTTATTGTGCGGGGTGTCCTAAGCGCAAAGTCTTGACGATGGTTGAGCGCGGCGGACGAGCCGTCTCGGTCAAAGTCGAGGACCTTACTGTGGATACGCTCAAGACCGTCATTGGCCGAACCGTCGTCTTGGATAGCGATCTAAATACAGACGAAGCACAGCACTACAAGGCGCTGGGGAAGAATTTCGCCTCCCACGGCGCAGTCAACCACAGCGAAGAGGAATACGCTCGGCGCGATGGCGAAAAACTCGTCACGACGAACACTGTTGAGGGATATTTTGGCATCTTCAAACGTGGCATGGTCGGCGTTTACCAGCACTGCGCCGAGCATCATTTGCAGGCGTACCTGAACGAATTCGACTTCAGATACTCAAACCGCATCGCCCTTGGCGTTGACGACACAGAACGCGCTCGCCTTGCGGTCAAGGGCGCGGAAGGCAAGCGCCTCACCTATCGTCAACCTCGTGCGGCATAACCGGCTCGCCCGGTTCAAACGCGGCGAGGCCAAGATCAGGGAGATTTTGGCTTTGGTCGACGAGCTTTTCTGACTCAACTCTCTCGCTGCGCTTGGGCACGCTCTGTAGTGCCCACCATCTCCTTGGCGGGCTTATGCGGCGTGTTGAGGGCGCGGCGTAACGCTGATTTCACGCGGTTCTCTATTTCCTCATCGCTAAATTCGCGTTCGTTTCCCATGCACATCGTCCTTCCGCAGGCAAAAACATACATGCCCGGCCCAGGGCGATGTATATATTGCCTTGGTGAATCGGGTCAAACGAGCGAATTCTCCCGCGAGCACATCATTCCCAAGAAATTGATGGGTAAGCTGATTCTACATAACGCCAGTTGTGAGCGTTGCGCTGGGATTATTAATAAACAGTTAGAGACGCCAACGCTGGGTAGGATTCTCAAGGTCCCAAGAACTCACTTAAATATGACGTCCTCCAAACCGCTTTCCCATCTTCCCGTGGGCAGATGGGTTGATGACGGAAGCGTTTGGCCAAATATGGATAACGTTACTTTTCGCTTTGACGAATCGATATAGACGCTCATCCATTTTATATCGTGATGCCAATATTTCGGCAACCAGGCATACTGTGGGATCGCGAAAAGTCCGTAACTTTCGATATACTCGGTATGCAGATTAAGATAGACAACAAGACGGTGCCCGGCGCGTCTCCTGGCGAAAAGACCGCCGAATGTCAACAATTTAGCCCTGACACGATGCTTAAATTCATAGCAAAAATAGCGCACGCCGCAGCAGTAGCCGAGCTTGGAATAGATGGATTTTCGCCTTTGCTGCCCGACATAATACTAGGCAAGAGTCCATTCATTTCTTACCTGGTGGGAAGCGCGACGCGAAAATATGGAACAACTAGCAATCTATACGAGATTACCCTCTGCCTAAGGAGACGATATGTCGTGGCAATTGTTCATTTATTTAGCACGTACCTGCGTTACCCATTTGTCGCCGTAGTCGGCCGTCCCAGGGAAGACCTAGCTAGGTTGCATACAAGCGCGTTAATGCGCTCAGCGATTGCTATAAAATGATCTCTGTCAGACGAGTCCATATTGTCCCATTCGATTCCAATTTCCTGATAATCGGTATACTCATATATCATACGGCCGATCTCCTCCTTTAGTTTCTCAGCAGCCGAGTCGGCTGCCTTCTCGACTTCTTTTTCCACGGGACAAAGTTCCTACTTTGCCCAGATTCCACGCACCATAACGAGTTGATAAACGCCGGCCTGTCACCGGTAATTTACCCTTTTGGTCCTCGTTATGTCAAGTGCATAAGCTGGAACAAATTAGGAACATTTTGTTGGAGAAAGCAGGTCCTTGTGCTATTGTGGTTTCCATACGCCGGGATCTACGGCGCCGGAGACCGAGCATGACCAAGCCCTCCATCCTGTCCGCGCGCCAAGACGCGCGGCCCAGGGCGAAGGCGCGCCGGGCTAGGCGGATCGAGCGCCGGGAGATCCGCCTCGACCTCGTCGCTTCGGGTTATTGGCGCCGGCAGATCGCGACTGCGCTTGAGAGATCAGCCTCGCCATCGGTCGGCGCGAAGTCGATCGCGCTCGCCGAACGGCCGCTCCGCTCGACCGCTATTATGGCCTCGGCGGGCATTTGCGCCTAGCCCCGGTAGGAGAGAGCGCAAACGTGTTGGCCGCGCCGGCTCCGCCGCTCGCCCTCAGCTACGCCCCCGCGCTTAACGTCGCGGGCATCAAAAGTTGCACGATTTGGCGCCCAAGCCGTTGAAATCGCTCGCGCGCCTGTCGACTTTGCACGTCGCCCGGACGAAGCGTGTGCGGGCGGCCGCGGCTGTTGTTTTCCTCATCTTCGCCCCACGACCCGCCTGCGCCGACGCAAACGCCCTTTGGCGCATCGTGCATGGCGCCTGCGTGCCGCATGTCGAAGCGGGTGAGGGACCCAAGCCCTGCGAAAGCGTCGATTTGACCGGCGGAGAGGCGGAGGGGGTCGCGATTCTGAAGGATCTGCGCGGCGTGGCGCAGATGCTCGCCATTCCGACGCGGCGCATCACAGGCATTGAAGACCCGCAGATGCTTGCGCTGGACGCGCCCCCCGTCTTTGCCGACGCTTGGAAGGCCAAGGCGCTGGTCGAGGCGCGGCTCGGCCATGCGCTGCCGCGCGAGGCGGTCGCGCTGGCGATCAACTCGAAGTGGGCGCAGAGCCAGGACCAGTTGCACGTCCATGTGGATTGCGTCGCCAAGCCGGTCGCCGTGGCGCTCGCCGGCTATGCCAAATCGCTCGACGACCAATGGCGTCCGATGACGGTCGCCCTCGACGGACGCAGGTATTTCGCCCGCCGCATCAACTCGGCCGATCTGACCGAGGTCTCGCCGTTAAAGCTCCTGACGGACGGCCTCGAAGGGGCGAAAGCGAACATGGCCGCCATGAGTTTGGCGGCTGTCGGCGCGACCTTCGACGGCAAGCCCGGGTTTGTCCTCCTGGCGGACCATTTCACTCTCGAAGGCGGCGGCCACGCCGAGGACATCCAGGATCACGGTTGCGCGATCGCGCGTTCCGCGTCATGAATTTCGAAGGTCCGCTCGCGGACCATCGCAGGCGTGGGTCCAGGTCATCGGTTTGGCGGTGGTGCGGCTTTGCTTGACGAAGGCTGTCCAGCCGCGAGTTGAACCTGACTTTTCGCGCCTCGCGGTCACTCTGGAAGGGGAGCGGCGGGGACATGCGTTTCATCATCAAAATCCTGCTGGCGCTTGGCGTCTTCATGGCGGCCCAGAGCCACGCGTTCGCCGTCGTTCGGATCGACATCGATTTGGGTTCGCAGACAATGCACGTGCGCTCGGACATGGGAGGAAGCTATGTCTGGCGAATTTCGTCCGGCCGGCGCGGCTACGCCACTCCGCGCGGGACGTTTCGGCCGCGGGCGCTCTACATGATGGTTCATTCCGCGAAATACGGCAACGCGCCGATGCCGCACTCTATATTCTTCCACGGGCAGTATGCGATCCATGGCACCAACGCGATCGGGACGCTGGGCCGCCCGGCGTCGCACGGCTGCATCCGCCTTTCGCCGGGCGCCGCGGCGACGTTGTTCGCCATGGTCAGAGCTGAGGGCGCGCAGATCCGCATTGTCGGCTCCGCAGAGAGCCAAATCGCCCGCAGCGGCCATCACGGGTCCCAACCGGTGCTCGCCTATGCTCCTCTTCGCCATCCCCGGACGCTCAACGAGTGGGCGCGCAATCCCCTCGAACGCTAGCTCGAACGGGGCGACGTAGTTCAGGATGGCGCAAATTTGCGCGGACGCGAGCCCGTTTGGTGTCGCGTTTTGCTCGCGTTTGCGATATCAGGCCGACCCACGACTATCGTTTGAGGAGGCCTTCGTTGGAGAGACGTCATTTCCTGGCCGGCGCGGCCGGGCTGGTCGGAAGCGCGCTCCTGCCCCGCTTTGCGCTGGCGAACGTACCAACTCCGTTCACGTTCGATATGACGCCGCCGATGGACAATCGGCAAAAGTTCATCGCCTGGGGGGTCGCCCAGCGAGGGGAGGAACCGAAATTCCTCGGCGAGCAATTCGACCGGTTTGGCGCGATGGTGCGCAACGAAGACTTGATCAACGACCGCAACAAGCGGGCGTTTTTGCTGACGCCGCGTGAAAAATTCGTTCTTCCGCAAAATCTGAGTCGCGCCTATGACCACGCCTTCCTCGACATCGGATACGGCGTCACGATCTCCGGGCCGCATATCGTCGGCCGGATGACCTCGAACATCGATCCGAAACAAGGTGAGAAAGTGCTCGAGGTCGGCACTGGATCCGGTTACCAGTCCGCCTATCTCGCGCACCTGACCGACAAGGTCTACACGATCGAGATCATCAAGCCGCTCGCCGAGCGCACGCGTGGGATCTACGATGGGCTCATCAAGGACGGCTATACGGAGTTTTCCGCGATCACCTCGAAGGCCGCCGACGGCTACTATGGCTGGGAGGAATTTGCGCCGTTCGACAAGATCATCGTCACCTGCGGCATCGATCACGTTCCGCCGCCGCTGCTGCAGCAACTGAAGGCCGGGGGCATCATGGTCATCCCGGTCGGCCCGCCTGGCGCGCAGCGGGTCCTGCGGGTCGAGAAAAACCAGGCGCCCGACGGACAGATGACGGTCGCTCGCTCCGATATCTACGGCGGGCGCATCGTTCCTTTCGTGCCATTCACGAAGCTGGAAGGCGACCAGATCGTCGGCACGCACAACAACTGAACGGCGGACCCTTCTCTCCGGTAGTGCGACGCTCACCCCAAAAGAGCGCTGCTTGTCGGGCATCACGCCGTCCGCGAGAGAGCCCATGAACGAAGCCAGCTCCATTCCGGTCGCAGAAGCGACCATCGAGGACGCGACCGGAGACGCCGTGCTGAGCGCGCGCGAGCGTCTCGGGCTCTATTTCGCGGTCGGCTTGGCCGCCGGCGCGGTGATTGCGCTCCAGATTGACATCATGCGCGTCTTTTCGGTCGGCGGTTGGGCCCATTTTGGCTCGCTGGTCGTGAGCCTCGCCATGCTCGGCTTCGGTCTGACAAGCGCGGTGATGACCATCGCCAAGGACTGGTTTTCGCGTCATTGGCGTGGCGCGGCGACGACATCGCTCGGCCTCTTTGGACCGCTTGCAGTCGGCGCCAATCTTTATGTGCAGAAGCTCGGCTTCAACGCGATCTTTCTCGTCTCGGACCCGGCGCAGAAATGGAAGCTCTTGCAGATGTTCCTGGCGGAGCTGGCGCCGTTTCTGGCCGGCGCTGTGTTTCTGGGCTGCGTCTTTCTCAAGAGCAATCGGACGTTCGGGCGGGTCTATTTCGCCGATCTCGCGGGCGCGGGCCTCTGCGGTCTCATATTCTTGCTTGCGATGTATGTGTTGGTTCCGGCGAACCTGATTGCAGCGCCCTTGGGCATATGGCTGGCGGCATGCATGGCATGGACGTTCGGCCCCGGGAGGAGCGGCGCGCTCGTTCCTTTTCTCATCGCGGGAGCCGTCGCATTCGGCGGACACTTTTGGGGGCGCCCGCGTTTGGCCTCAAGACGCTCGCAGTGAATGACTACAAGGGCGTCTCTTACGCGCGCAAGTTCCCGGATGCGAAGAAGGTTTACGAGAGCGCCTCGCCGTTTGGCTATCTTGAGGTGTATTCGAGCTCATATCTGCATTTCGCGCCCGGCCTGTCGGACAATGCGGGCTTCAGCCTGCCGACGATGCCGGCTAACGCCTATCTCGGCCTCTATATCGACAGCGATGGCCCGATCGGTATCATGCGCGACCTGACCGACAAGGAAACGGCGTACTTCCGCTTCCTGCCGATGGTGTACCCTTACGTCATCAAGTCCGCGCCGAAGACCTTCATTGCGCAGTTTGGCGGCGGCATCTCGACTGAAGTTGCACTGCATTCGGGCGCAAGCGACGTCACAGTCGCGGAGGGCAACCGCGCGGTGCTCAGTGCTTTCCACAGTGATGTCATCCGCAACTTCACCGGTGACATTCTCTCAAAGGTGCGCGTTATCGACTACGAGGGGCGTCACTTTCTCGCCCATACCAGCGAACGCTACGACGTCATCGATTTGAGCCTTGCAGATTCTGTCGGCCTTTCCAATCCCGGCGGCTTCGCGATCGTGGAGAAGTTCTCCTATACAAAAGAGGCGATGGAGACCTACATGCGGGCGCTTGCGCCCGGAGGGGTGCTTTCGGTCACGCTTTGGAACAAAGAGGAGCCGCCGAAGTCGGTCTTGAAGCTTTACGCGACAATGGCCGCAGCAGCGCGCGAGGTCGATCCAACTCATCTCGCCAATTCGTTTTTCGTTGCGTCCTCCTACCTCTCGACCGCGACGGTGCTTTACAAGAACGGGGGCTTCATCCCTGCCGAGGTCGAGAAACTCCGCGCGCACACCCGCGCTATGTCGTTCGACGAGATCTACTCGCCGGGGTTCGTCTACGACGCCTCCCAGACCGACGCGACGCTCGAAGGTTATGTGGAACAAATATTCGCCGGCGCCGCCGGCGGACCGCCGGAGTTTGGCGCGAGCGCCGACGCAACTGCGCCGACGGATCAGGAAGGCGACGCCACTCCTCCATCAGGGAAATCGGATGACGGAGTTGTGCCGGCCACGGTCATGGGCCGGCTCGCATGGCACGCGCTCGTCTCTGGTCAATGGTCGGATATCGCCTCGCGCTACGTCTTCAACACGCGCCCGCTTACCAACGACGCACCGTATTTCGCCGCTTATGTCAAGACGAAGGACCTTCCACGGGTTCTTGACCGGCTCGAGCTGCTTCAGGATGAGTGGGGGTACCTCTTGATCTGGGCGACCCTCGGCGTCGCCTGTCTGACGGCGACCGCGCTGTTGGCGATCCCTGTTGTCTGGGGCTGGCGAACGATTTTTTCCCGGTCACCCGGGAAGGCGCTTACCGTCTTGTATTTTGCCTGTCTCGGGGCCGGTTACATCATGGTCGAGGTGGGTCTCATTGCGCATTTCGTGATGGTGCTCGGCAACCCGACCATTTCCGCCTCGGTTCTGATCACGGGCATGCTCGTGTTTTCGGGGCTCGGCGCCCTGACTTCCGAGCGCATCCTGCCCCGCATGCGGATCGTGATGCCCGCCGTTTTTCTCGGCATCGGCGGCCTCCTGATCCTCTATGCGCTGTTCATCAACCACGCGCTCGAAGGGATTGGCTCGCTGCCTTACGGCGCGCGCCTCGCCTCCTGCTTCCTATTGATCGCGCCGCCCGCGTTCCTGATGGGCTATCCGATGCCAACCGCGATGACGACGCTCGGCCGTCTCGGCAAAGACCACATGTTCATCTGGGCATGGGGCGTCAACGGCTGCTTTTCGGTGATCGGAGCGGCCGCCTCGCCCGTTATCGCAACCAACTTTGGCTTGGGAGCGGTGATCGAGATCGCCGCACTCGCCTACCTGGTTGCATTGCCCGCATTTTTTGGAGTGATAGCTGTGGATAAAGTTGCCAACGCGGGGTGACGTACTGGTCACAATGTGGATGCGCAAGCGGAACATAACGATTGTGCGACGGAATAACGACGCGCTTCGGCCGCCGGTCGAACATGAAAAATTCATAATTGCCAACGCTTTATTGAGCAAGTGCAATGTCCCCGGCGGGGGCGGGTTCAGCTCAACTCGGCAATCTCCTCGAGACGAGGGGCCAGTTCCACTGAAGTACGAAGCTGAGGAGCCACAATCTTATTCCTCGAATCAAGCCCTTGTTGTATCACTCACAAGAAATGTGTTTAGTTGACGTCAGTCGTAGCGCCGCACCGCTTCGATAGAGTGCCTGCGGCGGTTGCTTCCCCCCTTCGCGCGTGTCATAGTCTTCCGTACGCTAAGCAAGAAATCAGAATAATCCGTGGAAATCTAGTGTTGCGGCACCAAAGTGTAGAGTAATGTAGAATAGCAATTGACATCCTATGAGCGATGAGAAGGCGGGTCGACTTATGGGCAGGGAGTGAATTCTGTGGCCAATCGTTTTGTTGGCCGCTAGTCTCCATGAGAAGTTGGTCATTCAAATATCCGCAGTGGGGCTGCGCAGGGAGATTCTATGACCTTTCAGCACGCTGCTGGATATGCCGGGGACTTGCTCGCCAGGGACGCTTATGAGGTTCTGGCTGGCGACGCCAATTCGATGCTGGTCGATGTGCGCACAGCAGTTGAGTGGACGTATGTAGGCACGCCAAATCTCAATTCCTTGGGAAAGACTATGATCTTCCTGGAATGGCAAGGCTACCCGTCAATGAAGATCGATGGAGACTTCGCCCCGCGACTGGAGGCGATGCTGGAGGCGGTCCGCGTCGAGAAGGGTGCGTCTCTCTTGTTTCTTTGCCGATCCGGCGTCCGATCAAGGTCCGCCGCGGTCGCGATGACAAGCGCGGGTTGGCCGCGATGTTTCAACATCTCAGACGGCTTTGAGGGTCCACTTGATTCGTTGCGCCATCGCGGAATCGTGGGCGGATGGAAGGCGCGCGGCCTCCCTTGGGTGCAGACCTAAAGCGGTCGGACAGCGTTCAGTTTCGACAATTGCCACACGGCGCCTTCCTCGCTCTCGAGCAACGTTGATGAACATGTATCACCAGTCCACGGCGAACCTCACAGTTGATCCGAATGCCGCCCCGCTCGGTGAAGCTTGGCGGCGCTGCGGCGATCGATTGCGAGCGGAGTTAGGTGAGGACATTTTCAACAGCTGGTTCGGACGCATCGAGTTGGAATCGGCATCGGGCGGACAGGCGCGCTTGACCGTGCCAACCCGCTTCCTGAAAAGCTGGATCGACACGCACTACCTCGCACATATCACAACGGCTTTGACGGCCGAGATAGGTCCGATTGTTCGGATTGTCGTTGGCGTGCGCTCTTCCGCCCGTCCGGAGCCGGCGGCTCACCCTGCGCCATGCGCGCGCATCGTTGCGCCTGGACTCCAAGCGAATACAAGTGCCGAACACGCGCGGAGCACATTTTTAGCCCGTCGCGCCCCCGCCCGTTCAGCGCCGACAGGCCCGAACGAACTGCTGGTCGGCTCGCCGCTTGACCACCGTCTTACGTTTTCGACTTTCCAGGTTGGGCGTTCGAACCAATTGGCATTTTCAGCCGCCAAGCAAGTCGGCGAAAACAGCAGCGGGCGGACGCCGGCCTTCTGTCCGCTTTATGTCCATTCCGCGGTGGGCCTCGGCAAGACGCACCTTTTGCAGGCGGTCGCGCATGCCGCCGCCCGTCAGGGCCGTTCGGCGATCTATCTGACCGCGGAAAAATTCATGTACGGGTTCGTCGCCGCGCTTCAGTCGCAGACGTCGATTGCGTTCAAGGAGCGGCTGAGAACGATCGATCTGCTCATTGTCGACGACGCCCAGTTCTTGCAAGGCAAGGTAATTCAGGCCGAGTTCGGTCATGCGCTCAATGCCTTGCTCGACGCCGGGCGGGAAGTCATCGTCGCCGCGGACCGTCCGCCGAACGACCTCGAGGCGCTCGACGAACGCGTCCGGTCGCGGCTTAGCGTGGGGTTATGCGTCGAAATCGGCGCTCTCGACGAGCCTATGCGGCTCAAAATCCTCGAATCGCGCGTCGCGGCGCAGCGCGCCTTGCACCCGAACTTCGAGGTTTCGCCCGCGGTCTTGTCGTTCGTCGCGCATGCGATCCGCTCCAACGGCCGCGACCTCGAAGGCGCCGTCTGCCGCCTGCTCGCCCACACGACCCTAAGCGGCGCGCCGCTCACAGTCGAAGCGGCGGAGATCGCCATCCGCGACCTTATCCGGGCGCACGAGCCGAAGCGGGTGAAGATCGAGGACATCCAGAAGCTGGTCGCCAACCATTACAGCGTTTCCCGCGCGGACATTCTGTCGTCCCGCCGCACCGCCGTCGTCGTCAAGCCGCGCCAGGTCGCGATGTACCTCGCCAAGACACTGACCATGCGCTCCCTGCCCGAAATCGGCCGGCGCTTCGGCGGGCGCGACCACACGACCGTCCTGCACGCCGTCCGCAAGATCGAGGGCCTCTGCGCCAACGACGGAACCTTGCGGGACGAACTCGAACTCCTGAAGCGCATGCTGCAGGAGTAGGGTGCAAGGCCGCCCGCCGATGACCCTCGTCTTCAAGATCGTCGCGACGGACGAATGGCGCGCGGCGGAAGCGGCGGAAGCGTTCCACGGCGCAGCCGTCGATCGCGCCGACGGCTACATCCATCTCTCGACCGCGGCGCAGGCGCCCGAGACGGCGGCCAAATGGTTCGCCGGGCGCGCGGACCTGACGCTGGTCGCGGTCGACGCCAAGGCGCTTCATCCAGACCTCCGCTGGGAGCCCTCGCGCGGGGGCGCGCTCTTTCCTCATCTTTATGCGCCGCTCCCGATGAGCGGCGTCGTCTGGTCGCGTCCGCTGCCGCTCGGGCCGGACGGCCGGCATGTGTTCGGGAGCCTCGACGGGTGAGGCTCGTCGATCTGGCGGCGCCATTATTCCAGCTTCTGCCGGCCGAGACGGCGCATCGCGCCGCCATCGCCGCCCTGAAAATCGCGCCGCTCAGGCAGGCGAAGCCCAAAAGCCCCCGCCTTGCGGTCGAAGCGGCGGGGATCCGCTTTCCCAATCCGCTCGGCCTCGCCGCCGGCTTCGACAAGAACGCCGAAGTTCCGGGCCCGATGCTGAAGCTCGGCTTCGGCTTCGTCGAGGTCGGCACCTTGACGCCCCGGCCGCAGCCCGGCAACCCGCGCCCGCGCCTCTTCCGATTGCCGGAGGACGGCGCGGTCATCAACCGCTTCGGCTTCAACAATGTCGGCTACGATCTCGCCCGGGCGAGCCTCGCGCGCCGCCCGCCGGGCGTCATCGGCGTCAACGTCGGGCCCAACAAGGACGCGGCGGACCGGGCGGCCGATTATGTGCTCGGCGTGAAGACGTTCGCGGCCATCGCCGACTATCTGGCCGTCAACATCTCCTCGCCCAATACGCCTGGACTTCGCGATCTTCAGCACCGCGACGCGTTCGACGACCTCGTCGCCCGTCTCATCGACGCCCGCGACGAGACCGAGCCGCGCCGGCCCCTCTTCGTCAAGATCGCGCCCGACCTTGACGATCGCGAACTCGAGGACATCGTCGCGGTGGCGCTGGCGCGGCGGGTCGACGGGCTCATCGTCTCCAATACGACCGTCGCGAGGCCGGCCTCGCTCGTCTCACGCCATCGCGGCGAGAGCGGCGGGCTCTCAGGCGCGCCCCTGTTCGAGCCCTCGACCCGTCTCATCGCGCGCGCCTATCTGGCGCTCGGCGGCGCCATGCCGCTGATCGGCTGCGGCGGCGTCGACAGCGCCGCCACCGCGCTCGCCAAGATCGAGGCGGGCGCGACCCTTGTTCAGATCTACACTGGCTTTGCGCTGAAAGGGGCCGGCGTCATCGACTTGATCCTCGACGGCCTTCTCCGGACCGTCCAGGATCGGGGCGAAGCGGCCGTGGCGGGGCTGATCGGGACGCAGGCGGCCGACTGGGCGCGGGGCCGGTGACCGCCTCACCGGCGGTCGTTAAAAGGCGACTTGGATTTTCTTGGCGGGCGTCGGTTTTAGAGCGAAAAGGGGCCAAAACGGGGGTTGGAAAAGCTTGGATTTCCTTGGATTCTCTCGTCCGAATCGAGCCTTTTCAATGGGTTACGGGCGATTTCCCGAAAAAATTTTTTCTCTCACTCTACCCGGCCGTGAGGGCCGGCGCCGCCGGTCGTCCGGGCGCTTTCGCTCCGCCAGCCGCCTCGCAAAGCCGCAGCCCCGAGATCCCGTTGACGTCATTTCCGCGGAGTCCCTCCTTCAATCGGGCCGGGCCGTTCGCCGATTCCGAACCCCTTGCATTATGAGGCCGACGAGCCGGTTCGGCAAGAAAATGTCGACAATTCGCACATGGACCCCCTGCAAGGCGATAAGATTGCTTCGAGCCCTCCCGCGATGGTTTTCGCGTGCCCGTGGTCCAAATCCAAAACGCTTGAGGGCGCTTTGCGCTTGTTTCCACCCCCATGAGCAGAGCCAACGCTCGCCAAAATCCATACTACGGCGGTCATAGATTCGACAAAAAATCGCCGTAAAGAAGGCAGCCCGAATTCGCGTTTGAACATCCAAATTGAAGCTCAGCAACCGGATTCAGCAGATGATGACCCGCCACTGGCATCATCAGTGCGCCGACCGGACAGGATGGAGGAGACCGCCATGGCCTATGTCGATTGGTCCTTGCAGGGTCATTCAATCGCCAACTGCAACTGCGACTTCGGGTGTCCCTGTCAATTCAATACGCTGCCGACCCATGGCGACTGCCGGGCGATGACCGCGGTCAAGATCGACAAGGGGCATTTCGGAGACGTCGATCTGAGTGGCCTGGCGTTCTGCGGCATGTTCGCTTGGCCCGGGGCGATCCATTTCGGAAACGGCGAGGCGTTCGTCGTCATCAGCGACCACGCGAACGACGCGCAGCGCAACGCGCTCCTGACCATACTCTCGGGGAACGAGACCGCGCCGGGCGCGACGATCTTCAACGTGTTCGCCCCAACGTTCGCCAAGATGCACGACCCGGTTTTCGCGCCGATTGAATTCTATCTCGACCTGGAAAGGAGAATCGGCCGCGTGCGCATCCCCGGCGTCATCGACACGTCGATCGAGCCCATTCGTAACCCCATCACCGGAAATGAGCATCGCGTCAGCGTGCATCTGCCAGAGGGGTTCGAATATCATCAGGCGGAATACGCGAGCGGGAGCACGAGAGCAGACGGGCCGATCAAGCTGACGCTCGCCAACTCGCATTCCCACCTCTACGACCTGCACATGACGACGAACGGCGTCGTGTAGAGGCCCGGCCCGACCCATGTCCGACCTGGCGCTCGAGCGCGCGCTTCTTCGCGACCGGTGGATCGCGGGCGGCTGTCTGGCGTTGCTGGTCGCGCTCGCTGGCCTCTGGCTCTGGCGCGACACCGTCGCGATGGCGCGCTGGGACGAATCGATGGCCGCGATGGGCATGAAGGACATGGAGATGGAGGGCGGGCCGATGGCGACGTCCTCCGCGCCGGCCGCTTATCTCGTCCAAGCCTTCGTCATGTGGCTCATCATGATGGTCGCGATGATGCTGCCGTCCGCCGCGCCAATGATCCTGCTCTATGGGAAACTCGCGCGCAGCGGGCGCCAGCAGGGCGGGGTCTTCGCATCGACGACGGTGTTCGCAGGCTTCTAAGTTTGGGGCGGCTTCTCCGCGCTCGCCGCCCTGGTTCAGTGGGCCCTCGTGCGATCGGGCGCGATTTCCGACATGGGGCTCGCATTCGGCGACAAACGCATCGGAGGGGCGCTTCTGATGGCGGCCGGCCTCTATCAATTGACCCCGCTCAAGACCGCCTGTCTCGAGAAATGCCGCTCGCCGCTCTCGTTCCTCATGCGGCTGTGGCGGCCGGGACTCCTCGGCGCCGCGCGTCTCGGGCTGACCCACGGCCTTTATTGTCTTGGCTGCTGCGCGATGCTGATGGCGCTCCTTTTCGTCTTCGGGGTCATGAACCTGGCCTGGGTCGCGTGTCTGGCGGTCGTGGTGTTGATCGAAAAGGTCGTCCCGGGAGGACAGCGAATTGGTTGGCTCGCAGGCGTCGCAGTGCTCGCCGTCGGCGTTGCAATGGTCCTCGGCTCTTGACGGTGGATGCGAAGAGCGGTCTGGAATGACCCTTCTTGCGCATTGCAGAAGTACGCCGCGAGACGTGGAGGGCAGGTAAGGGTCGAGTCCGGCTATTCATCCGCTTCGGCGGAACGTGCTGAACTGGAAACGCTGCGTCGCGCCACGAGAGGTTGCGTGCTCGTGTCAACTCAGCGTCAATGAGGACGAACGGCTCCCAGAACTTTCCCCAGCGTCACGGCGTTATGCCGCGCCACAGACAGCCCGCTGCGCTTCTCCGGGCCGTTGGGCGCGAAGGCGCCGATGATGACATGGCCGCCAGGCCGGAGAGCGCGCCGGAGTCGGGCGACATAGCGTGTTGAACCAACGCTGTCATTGCGAGGAGCGTGAGCGACGAAGCAATCCAGCGGCGGTAGGGCCCGTTCCCCTGGATTGCTTCGCTTCACTCGCAATGACGGAAAGGAATCGACTTGAATTCGTCCCGCCTTAGGCTGGTTCAAGCCGCACGAATCAAAACTCTATCCGCGGGCGTTTATAGCTCAACGCCGCGTGTGCCCACGTCCATCGCGTAGATCGAGGTGCTGGCGCAGATGAACAGCCGGTTGTGATGGTGGCCGCCGAAGCAGAGATTCGCGGCGACTTCCGGCAGCACGATCGCGCCGAGCGGCGTGCCGTCGGGTGCGAACACGCGCACGCCGTTCATCGCGTGGTTCGGCGACCAGCCGCCGGCCGCCCAGATGTTGCCGTCCTCATCCACACGGATGTCGTCGGCGATGTAGGGCTGAGGCACGTCCTTGAAGTCGTGCAAGAGCCGTCCATTGGAGAGCTTGCCGTCGTCGCCCACGTCGTAGACGCGGATCAGCGTTTGCTTGAAGGCGCCGCCCAGTTGGCCAGTGTCGGTGACGTAGAACTTCTTCTCATCAGGCGAGAAGCAAAGCCCGTTCGGCATGCTGAAGTCGCCCGCGACGACGTCCAGCTTCCCGCCTTTCGGATCGAGGCGGTAGACATTGCGCGGCAGCTCCGCCTCGGCGCGGTTGCCCTCGTGGTCGCCGCCGATGCCGTAGCTCGGATCGGTGAACCAGACCGTGTCGTCGGATTTGACAATCACGCCGTTCGGCGAGTTCAGCGGCTTGCCGTTGAACTTGTCGGCGAGCACCGTGATCGTCCCGTCATATTCGGTACGGGTGACGCGGCGGGTGCCCTGTTCGCAGGAGACGAGGCGGCCCTGGCGGTCGCGGGTGTTGCCGTTGATGAAGTTGGATGGTTGGCGGAAGACATGCGTGTGGCCAGTCGCGACGTTGTAGGCCATCAGCCGGTCGTTCGGGATGTCGCTGAAGATCAGCCGCTGCTGGTCGCCGAACCATACCGGCCCCTCGGTCCAGACGCCGCCGGTCCAGACGCGCACCACGCCGGCCGTGCCGCCGCTGTACTTGGCGAAGCGCGGGTCGAACGCCTCGAAGGCGGGATCGGGATAGATCGCAGTCGAGGGATCGTTCCAGTCGCGCGCCGGGGGCATTGTGCCCGGCGGGTCGGATATGTTGCTCTGCGCGAGGGCTGGGAGTGCGGCTGTGGATGATGCAGCTGCGGCGGCAGCTGCGCGCAGCAAGTAGCGTCGATCCATTTGTGTTTCCTCCGATGCCTGTTTTTTCGGCGGGGCAGAGAGTAATCGCGGCGCCAGCCGCCGAGCAAGCCGTGTCGCCGAATATCATGCCTCCGTTGCGGGAACGGCCTCGCAGCGCAAAGCGCCTCCGTTTTCGGGGTCAAAGCCGACGTGCAAAAGTGAACCATTCATGCGCTTTGGCGGAAGATGCTGAACTGGAAACGCTCCCTCGCGCCCCGAGGGGTCGCGTGCTCATGTCAGCGTGCGTCAATGAGGACGAACGGCTCCCAGAATTTTCCCCAGCGTCTCGGCGTCATGCCGCGCCACCCGCAGCCTGCTGCACTTCTCCGGGCCATCGGGCGCGGAGACGGCCGGATGCACCTTGGCCGGGCGGGCTGAAGGCTTCGGGTTCAATCACCGGAACGATGCGGCGGAACAATGGTGGCGGCCACGGAGTTGCCGTGCCGCGCTCAGCTCTTGACGCGGTCGAGGGGGCGCAGGGGAAGGTCCAAATTGGAAAGGTCGGAAGTCGAGCTGGCTGCGGCCTCGCCCGCCGTCGAGCCGTCGAAACCAAGAATTCTGCGCGCGCTGGGGCCGGGACTGATCACCGGGGCCTCCGACGACGATCCAAGCGGCATTGCGACATACACCCAGACCGGCGCCCAATTCGGCTATGGGATGGCGTGGACGTTGTTGTTTTCCTATCCCCTGATGGTCGCGATTCAAATCATCAGCGCGAGGATCGGCCGAACCACCGGCGCTGGCATCGCCGGCAATCTGCGCAAGTTCTATCCGAACTGGATCGTCTATTGGGGCGTGGCCCTCCTGCTTCTCGCCAACACGATCAATCTCGGAGCCGATATCGGCGCCATGTCCGAATCTGTGCGCCTGTTGCTCGGCGGACCGCAAACGGCTTATGTCCTCGTCATTGGCGTCGTCTGCGCAGCGATGCAGATCTTTCTCGCCTACGACAGTTACGTCGGCCTCCTGAAATGGCTGACGCTGGCGCTGTTCGCCTATGTGGCCACCCTGTTCTTCGTCAAGATCGACTGGACCGCGCTGTCGCTCGGCCTGATCGCGTCGCGCATCACGTTCGAAAGCAGCGCCTTGACGGCCGTCGTCGCAGTCTTCGGCACAACCATAAGCCCCTACCTCTTCTTTTGGCAGTCCTCGCAGGAAGTCGAGGACACCAAGGCAGAGCCGAGGCGCAAACCTCTGAAGCGCGCTCCTGATCAAGCGCCGGACGCTTATAACCGAATAGAGCTCGACACTGTTGTCGGCATGGGATTTTCCAACATCATCGCGCTCGCGATCATGGTGACCGCGGCGGCGACGCTCAATGTCGCTGGCGTGACGACGGTTCAGACGGCGGCTGACGCGGCGCGCGCTTTGAAGCCGCTCGCCGGCTCCTTCGCCGAGGCTCTATTCGCGCTGGGGATCGTCGGCACCGGGTTGCTCGCGGCGCCGGTGCTCGCCGGCTCAGCCGCCTACGCGATCGGCGAAGCCTTCCGTTGGCCGACCGGTCTGGCCCGGGCGCCGAAGGAAGCCAAGGCCTTCTACGGCACGATCGCTGTTGCGACCCCTTGCTGGAGCCCTGATGAACCTCAGCCCAATCGATCCGATCCGCGCGCTCTATTGGAGCGCGGTTCTCAATGGGGTCGTCGCGGTTCCAATCATGGCGATCATGATGTTGATGGCGTCGAACCCGCGAGTCATGGGCCGTTTCACGATCGAACTGCCTCTGAAGGTTCTGGGTTGGCTGTCGACGGCCGTGATGGCGCTCGCCGCGATCGGCATGATCGCGTTCATGGTCTAGGCCAGCGCCAAAAAAGCGAGACGGCGCCAATACGGGCGTCATTGACCCGAGCGCGTGGCAGTTCGCTGGACCAAGCACCGATCGGCCTCAATCCGCATGACGCCTGTCGGCCGGAGTTTGCCGGTCACTTGCGCTCGCATTGTGACTCGATGAGGCTCGCAAGCAGCCGCTTCGCCGTCGCGGCGAAACGCGGCGGGTCTTCGTAGGCTCGCGCAATCAGCATCGCGCCCTGGAGCGCTGCATTGAGCGCTCGCGCCGCTTCGCATGCCGCTCCGTCGAACGTCAGCCGCCCGGACTCCCGGCCGGCCCGGAAGACCGTGACGAGCCAGGCTTCAATGAGATCGAAGAACCGCCGCAGCTCCAATCGCATCGGCTCGGGCAGCGTTCGGATCTCAGCCGCGAGCATGCCGCACAGACACATCCGGTCGCGGAGCAGCACCCGCTCGTTCAGGTCAACGAAACGCTTCAGCTTGGCGAACTCGTCCTCTTCTTGCCCGTCGATGTCGGCGAGAGCGATTGCAAAGCGCTCGGCGTAGCGGATGATCCGCGCCCGCCCTAGGTCCGCTTTGGCGGGAAAATGATAGCGCAGGCTCGCTTTGGTCAATCCAAGCTAACTAGAAAGGTTCACGAAAGAGTCTGCAAAAAACGCTCACTTGAAAGACCGAGGAGGCACGCGATGTCGAGTTTGAATGAATTGGCGACTACCGTCGGGGCGATGCCGCACGACAATTTGTTTGCGACAGTCGCGCTTGCGGCCTTCGAGCTTGCGGCTTTCGCGATCTACGCGGTGCTGACGATCACGAGGGAGCGGCGGTGATGGCGCTTCGCCCATGGGTACGTCTCCCTTCGTGGTGGATCGAAGAAGGCGGGTTACGTGATCTGCGTTGGAACAAGGGAGAGGACGCGGACAATATCGCCGCGCTCATGACCCTCTGCGTCATTGCGCATCATGCTGACGAGCGTGCGAGCGGCGACGACGAAGCCGAACTGGTCACCTCCCTTACGTATGATCGCCTCGGCCTAGCGACGGGAATAAGTCGAGAGAAGATCGAGCGGCTCGGCTGTGCTAGCGAGCCACAACGTGAGTAAGCGAGCGCCGCTCGGGCCAAGCACGTTCCTCATCGAACACTACGAGCGCGAGCGCGGGTAGTGCAAATTGCCCGCTAAAGGACTTTATTCCGGCGACCGCATCGCGGCGTTTGACCCCTTCAAGCTGAGAGCGGTCGCCGAACTGGACGCGATGAAGCTTTACCTTCTGTTCGCGTCGCGCCGCAACAACGAGAGCAACTTTGCGGATATCAGCTATGACAAGATCACCGAATTTTCGGGCGTCGAGCGAAGCAGGCTGAAAACGGCGATCAGCGTTCTCGCTGCGCATGGCCTCGTTTATGTCGAGCATAGGCCGAGCGCGATAAACGATCACGGCGTCGCGAGCGCCTACCGGCTGGCTCACCTTGATCCATACGTACACATGGGCACGCGCGGGCGCGGTTCAGAGATCGTTTAAGGCGTTTTCGCGCGGTGCCAATTCTTGTATATTCCAACACAAAAGCGCCAAGGTTCAATAGAGCCGAGCTTCAGGAAAAGGTCTCTGGCCCCTTTTTCGGGGTCAAATCGACGCGCAAAAGTGCTTCGTTTCGTGCGCTTCGGCGGAACGTGCTGAACTGGAAGCGCTGCGTCGCGCCCCGAGGGGTCGCGTGCTCATGTCGACGCGTGTCAATGAGGACGAACTCCGCGCCAAGAACTTTCGCCAGCGTCTCGGCGTCAGCCGCGCCACAGGGAGCCCGCTGCACTTTTCCGGGCCATTGGGCGCGAAGGAGCCGATGATGACATGGCCGCTCGGCGCAAGCGCGCGCCGGAGCCGGGCGACATAGGCGGACTGGTCGTCCGCATGGGTCAAAAAGTGAAACGCGGCTCGGTCGTGCCAAACGTCGTAGGTCCGCGGCGGCTCCCATGTCGTCGCGTCGGCGGTGAGCGATCATTCGAAGCCAGGCACGAAGGACGACGGAAATGCGTAGAGTAGGAGTGTGGCGCGGTGGCTGTAGGTCGAGCATATCGGTTGGCCGCCCCTTTCGTCTGGCGGTGCCTCAGTTGTAGTAGCTGGCACTTGATCTGACGGTCAGCGTCGGGAGATGGGTCGGCTCTGCCTGTCAGATATGATCAGGCTGCGATCATTTTCTCCTTCGCAAGGGGCGTCGCGTCAAGGAAGGTCTGCATTGGCGTCTTGCCGAAGCACTAGCTGAGGCGGAAGCCGAGGCCGGGCGCGGAGTGGTCGGGGTTCGCAGCGTTTCGAGAGGACACCTACGATGACCAAGGAACAGAAGATTATCCGCGCCAAGGTTGGGTTGCTGGAGTTGGCCAAGCAGCTCGGCAACGTCAGCCAGGCCTGCAAGATGATGGGCTATAGCCGCGACAGCTTTTATCGTTTCAAGGAACTTTACGACGCCGGGGGCGAATTGGCGCTGCAGGAACTGACGCGGCGAAAGCCGATCCTGAAGAACCGCACGCCGCCCGAGGTCGAGGCGATCATCGTCGAGCTTTCGCTGGACCAGCCGGCTTATGGCCAAATCCGTATCGCCAACGAGCTTCGCAAACTCGGCCACTCTATTTCTCCGGCCGGCGTTCGCGGCGTCTGGCAGCGTCATGATCTTGAAACCATGAAGAAACGGCTCAAGGCGCTCGAAGCCAAGGTCGCCCAGGAAGGCCTGGTTCTGACCGAAAGCCAGCTGGCCGCGCTGGAGAAGGCCAAGAGCGAAAAGGAGGCGCATGGCGAGTTCGAGAGCGAATGTCCGGGCTATTGCGGCGCCCAGGATACGTTCTACGTCGGCAACATGAAGGGGGTTGGCCGCATCTACCAGCAGACCTTCATCGACACCTACGCCAAGGTCGCCTTCGCCAAGCTCTATGATCGCAAGACGCCCATCACCGCGGCCGATCTCGTCAACGATCGCGTCGTGCCGTTCTATGATGCGAGGGAGGTGAGGCTGTGCCGCGTGCTGACGGATCGTGGCACGGAATATTGCGGCAACCCCGAGCGCCACGAATACGAGCTTTATCTGGCGCTCGAGGATATCGACCATTCGCGCACCAAGACCAAGAGCCCGCAAACCAATGGCATCGTCGAGCGCTTCCACAAGACGGTGCTCGACGAGTTCTATCGCGTCGCCTTCCGCAAGAAGATCTACGGATCGATCGCCGAACTCCAGGGCGATCTCGATTCCTGGGTCCAGAGCTACAACGAGGAAAGGCCGCATCAGGGGCGATGGTGCTTCGGCAAGACGCCAATGCAGACCTTCCTTGACGCGACGCCCCTTGCGAAGGAGAAAATGATCGCAGCCTGATCATATCTGACAGGCAGAGCCGACCCATCTCCCGACGCTGACCGTCAGATCAAGTGCCAGCTACTACACCGTGACCTGATGCTGGTAACCGGCCGCCGCCAGTCCGGCATAACCCCTCCAGCCGTCGGTGTGAACCATCGCCCCGCGCTTCACAGCGCCTTGGACGAAGGGAAGCAGGCTGTCTGTCGAGACATCTCCGATCTGCTGAAGGCGGATGCGGCCAAACCCCCGGCCGTTCTTCTCGACTGCTATGGCGACGATGGCCTTGCTCTCGGTTTCTCGGCCTCGCGTACCCTGTTCCGGGCCACCAACATAGGTTTCATCAACCTCGATCGCACCAGACAGCAGGTCCCGGCCCGGCCGGACCATGGCGCGGCGAAGTTTGTGCAGCCAGGTCCAGGCAGTTTCGTAGCTGCCAAGCCCCAATTCCCTCTGGAGGCCGAGCGCACTGACCCCATTCTTCTGGCTGGTGACGAACCACATCGCCAGAAACCACATCCGCAACGGCTTACGGGCACCCTCGAAGATCGTCCCGGCGGTCAGCGATGTCTGTTTGCGGCAGGCCCGACACCGCAGCCATCCCCCTGCCATCACCCATGGCTCCCCCGCCTCTCCGCAATGGGGGCAGGTGAATCCCTGAGGCCAGCGCAAACGACGGATGTACTCGCGGCAGGCCGCGTCGTCACGGAAGCGTTCGTCCATCGCCTGAAACGTGCGCGGGTAATCAAGTCCAGCGACCGGGTGTCGAGTGGTGTCCACCAGACAGGCGTACCACGTCCCTCAGGGGCAGTGAAGGGGATACCAATTTTGATCCAAATTACGCCCCCGCTCATGCTTATCTGGCGTGGGGTTTTGAAACGCGCGTCGTGCGGGAGGCTTTGATGCGGCCGACGTTGAAGCCGGGGCGCGCCATGCCCGGGCGGCGCTGGCCCACGGCGGAGACGATGCCACGGCGCTTGGAATCGCGAGCTTCGTTCTCCTCCATCTCGCCCACGATTTCGCCGCGGCGTCGGGCGCGATCGCCCGCGCACTCTCGTTGAATGGTTCCTGTGCGACGGCGCTTTATTACGGCGCGCATGTGCGGCGACCTGGCGAAGGCCGAGGATTATGCATTGCGCGCGTTGCGGCTGAGCCCGTTCGATCCGTTGAGCTTCATTGCGTATATTGCGCTAGGCAACGTCCGCTTTCGACAGGGGCGCTATGACGACGCTGCGTCGTATTACGGCGAGGCAGTGCAGGCCAATCCGCGCTTCAGCACGCTCTACGCCATGCAAGCCGCGGCGCTGGCCATGGCGGGTCGTATCGATGAGACAAAGCCGGTCGCTCGCCGGCTGTTGGAACTGGAGCCGGGCTTTCGGATCGAGCCGCTGACAAAGGCCATTGCCGGATTTGCCGCGCCTGAGATTTCGAACAATTGGCCCGCCGCCATGCGAAGGGCCAGCCTTCCTGAATAGGGGCATCGCGGCTCCGCTCCCGGACACGGGGTCGCCCTTCATCAAGTTTCTCAGCGCCGTCATCTTGATGTCGGAATTGGCGTTCCAGTCTTATGACGGCGACGACCAGCCAACTCGGCAGGTTCAAAGCTTAAGGCCGCGCGCGGCGCGGATCGTGTCCCCGCGGAGCATGATGACGCCGTTCGCAAAAACCGGGAGAAGAGTGATGGCCGACCCGAAGGACAAACCGGAAAAGCAGGAGTCCCTCCCCTTCCCGCCGACGCCTTCGGCCAGCATTGCCGGGCGCACGATGCAGGAGTCGGTCTACAGACAACGGGTGACGCCGCGCCGGCTTCCGGCCGACGCGCCGAACATTCTGATCGTGCTCATCGACGATGCGGGCCCCGCCCTTCCGGCGACGTTCGGCGGCGAAGTGGAAACCCCGACGATGGATCGCATCGTCAGGCAAGGAATTGCCTACAACAGGTTCCACACCACCGCCATGTGCTCGCCGACCCGGGCCTCGCTCCTAACCGGCCGCAATCACCACCGGGTCGGAAACGGCCAGATCGCCGAGCTGGCCAATGACTGGGACGGCTATTCCGGAAAGATTCCGAGAAGCAGCGCGCTGGTCGCCGAGGTGCTCAAGGATTACGGCTACGCCACCGCCGCCTGGGGCAAATGGCACAACACGCCGGGCGAGGAAACCACTCAGACGGGCCCGTTCGAGAACTGGCCGACGAGCCTAGGCTTCGAGTATTTCTACGGCTTTTTGGGTGGCGAGGCGTCGCAATACGAGCCGAACCTCGTGCGCAACACGACCTATGTCCACCCGCCGAAAACCCCGGAAGAGGGCTACCACCTCAGCGAAGACCTGGCGGACGATGCGATCGGCTGGCTGCACAAGCACAAGGCCCTCCAGCCGGACAAGCCGTTCTTCATGTATTGGGCGAGCGGGGCGATCCATGGGCCCCATCACGTCGCGAAGGAATGGGCGGACAAGTACAAGGGCAAGTTCGACGATGGCTGGGACGCCTATCGCAAGCGCGTTTTCGAGCGCGCCAAGGAGAAGGGCTGGATTCCCGCCGACGCCAAGCTCACCTCCCGGCACGAGACGATGCCGTCATGGGACATGATCCCCGAGAACGAGCGGCCGTTCCAGCGCCGGCTGATGGAAGTGGCGGCGGGCTTTGCCGAACACGTCGATGTCCAGGCCGGCCGGGTCGTCGACGAGATCGACAGGCTCGGTTATGGCGACAGTACCCTGATCCTCTACATCTGGGGCGACAACGGCTCCTCGGCGGAGGGTCAGGGCGGCACGATCAGCGAACTCTTGGCGCAAAACGGCATTCCTAGCGCCATCGGCCAGCATATTGCGGCGCTCGAGGCGCTCGGCGGGCTCGATGCGCTCGGCTCCCCCAAGACCGACCCCATGTACCATGCCGGATGGGCCTGGGCCGGCAGCACGCCATACAAGGGCACGAAGCTCTTGGCCTCGCATTTCGGCGGCACGCGCAACCCGATGGCCGTCCGCTGGCCAGCGAAGATCAAGCCCGATGCGACCCCGCGGCCGCAGTTTCACCACGTCAACGACGTCGTGCCAACGATCTACGAGCTTGTCGGCGTCACCCCGCCGCGCACGGTGAACGGCGTCGAGCAGGACCCGATCGACGGCGTCAGTTTCGCCTATTCTTTCGGCGATGCGAAGTCCAAGGGCCGGCTCCTTACCCAATATTTCGAAATCATGGGTAGCCGCGCCGTCTATCACGACGGTTGGATGGCCTCAGCCTTCGGGCCGCGGCTCCCGTGGGTTCCGGGGCTGCCGCCGGGCATCCGAGAGTGGACGCCGGACAAGGACGTCTGGGAGCTTTACAATCTCGACGCGGACTGGAGCCAGGCCGACGACCTCGCCGCGAAAATGCCAGAAAAACTGGCGCAGATGAAGGAAATCTTCCTCATCGAAGCGGCGAAAAACAAGGCGCTGCCGATCGGCGGCGGTCTTTGGATCGTCGTGCTCCATCCCGAGTTGCGCCTCGCGCCGCCTTACACGGAGTGGACCTTCCTGGGCGACATGGTGCGGGTCCCGGAATTCTGCGCGCCTGCGCTCGGCAACAGGCCCAACATCGTCACCATCGACGCGGTCATTCCCGTCAACGCCAGCGGGGTCTTGTACAAATTAGGCGCGAATTCGGGCGGCCTGACCTGCTTCGTCGAAGAGGGCGTGCTCTGCTACGAATACAACCTCTTCATCATTCAGCGCACCAAGATCCGCGCAAAGGAAAAGCTGCCGACCGGCAAGGTGAAGATCGAGATCGAGACGCGCTATGTCGCGCCCCGGCCCGGCGGTCCGCTGAAAGTCACGATGAAGGCGGCCGGCAACGTCGTCGCCGAAGGCGAAGTCCCGATCAGCGCGCCGCTCCTGTTCACCGCCAACGACTGCCTCGACTTCGGCATGGCGCTCGGATCGCCGGTGTCGCTCGACTATTACAACAAGGCGCCGTTCAAGTTCAACGGCGTAATCGAGAAGGTCGAGGTGAAGTATTTGAAGGCGACATAGAGCAGAATGATTTCACGTCGACTCAGACCCGTCATTGCGAGCGAAGCGAAGCAATCCAGGCGGACGTCGGGCGCGCCTCAGGGCCGCAGGATTGCATCGTCGCTCACGCTCCTCGCAATGACGGCTACGGTTCTACCCCGTCGCATCGAGCTCCACACTTGGAAATTGCCTCAGCCAGAGTTTATATGATCCGCACGTCCACCCGCACGACACAGCCAAACGACTCGTTCGCGTCCAACTCGGCGCGGGCGGAGCGCGGCCGTGGCCGATGGGGCTATTTCGCGCTGTTCGGGATGCAAACGATCGGCGCCGTTGTTCTTATCTGGGCCGGCCTCCTTCTTTACCGACAGGTTCTCGCTGACCCCGCGTCGTACGATGAAGAGTCCTGGTCGTCTATCTGGTCTCTCATGTCAATCGCCTTGATGCAGATCTCGTATTGGGCCTGTTATCGCCTTCGTCCGCCGCTGCCGCGTTTCAAAAACGCTCCGCTCGGTCACGCTATTTTGTTTCTGGCGCGCATGATCTTCGTGCTGCCCACGTCTATTTTCGGCTTTGTGTTTGTCGCCCAGCGGCCCGAATTCGAGATCCCCGTCTTCAGGTGCCTCGTCCTTCTCTTAGGCCTGTTCTCCCTGTTCTGCTACGTGCGGGAGCTGGAGCGCCTGGGTCGCGCCTTCATCGCCTGAGAAGGGGCCTGACGCAGGGAGCGCCACACGACTCTGTCGAGCGCAGCCCCTTCGAGGCGAAAAGACTGCTCCGAACCCCTGCATTTCAGGCCGACTCCGCGAGGCAGATCCCAAGCGAAAGAGCGCCGACCAATACGAGCGTCAAGGCCCAGGTCGCGTCAAGATTGAACCAGCTCCGCGACACGAACTTCAGCCCCAGATAGCGATAAACGGCCCATGCGGATATTCCGCCGGCCGCGATCATCGCGCCGGAATGGACGATGGAGACGAGGACGGCCATTGCGAGGTTGGCGCTGATGAGCGTGCTGGCGGCCGCATGACCGCTGTCGAGGTCGTCGGCCTGGCAGAGCCCGAGATAGATCGGCACAAGCATCAGTCCTGCGCCGTGCGCGATCGCCGCGGCGAACGACCAAAGCCCGAGCTGCGTCGGTTTTATGCGCGCCAGCGCTCGGGGATGGCGCCGGTCGACGAGCCGGAAGGCGCCGAAGCCGATGACCAGGAGGCTGGCGCCGATCCGGATTTGCCGTTGCCAATACACGAGAGTGACCAAGAGCGAGAATGGAAGGATCATCAGCAGCATCGCAAGCAGATGGCCGGCCGCGAGCGCCCACAGCGCCGCCACGAGGGCGCGCGGACTTTTTTCCATCATTCCGGCCGAAACGGCGAGCGGCCACCCCATCCCCGGATTCACCCCGTGGTAGAGGCCGCTCGCAATGACCGTCAGCCAGAGTCCCGCGACGGCCCAGTCGATTCCGCTTCCGCTCAAGCCGATGGATAGCAGAACGAATCCGTCGAGCAGTCGCCGCCGTCGAGCCGGATCTGATGCGCCCGGTACCCGTCCGGGAAGCTTACCCAGTAGTCCTTCGCCAACTCCAGGCCGCCGGCGGGGCTGGCGATCGCCATGACCTCAGCGCCGGGCACGCCGTCAGGATAGAATTGGTTGTCCCACGTGGAATAGAGCGAGTTGGTCCAGTAGACCCGTTCGCCGTCACGGCTGATCTCGACCATCTGGGGCCCGCCTGCAAAGGCGTTGCCGCTTGGGTGGGGCGTGCGGCGAGCGACGCCGCCAATATGGACGGAGCCCGCGAGCTTCGGCTTCCTCGGCTCGGTGACGTCGTACTGACGCATCTCGCCGGTTCCCCAGCAGGCGACATACAGGAATTTGTCGTCCATGGAGAGGTCGATGTCGCTAATCAGCGGCGGCGTGGCGCCAAATCCCTGCAACAAGGGCGGCAACTGATCCTTGGGCGCCGGCTCTGGCGGGATCGTCGCTGTCTTCTCGATATGGAACTTGCCGTCTTCGCGCCACCAAGTCCAGATCGAGCCTTCGAGGTTCGTGGTGTCGACCACGACGCCCAAGAAACCGTACTCGCGCACGGGGTCATGCGCTGGCCGGACCTCAAGAGCCATTTGATGATTGGCGCCGAGATCGATCGTCTGCACATTGCGCCGCGCCCGGAGATCCCAGAAGTGGAGATGGTGGCCGTACTTGTTCGAGAGCAGGTCTTCCGCGACGATCCCGTTCTCGAATTGCGGCGGCAGTCCCCATTCGCTCGACACCATGTAGTCGCGCGGCAGGTTCCACCAGAAATCATAGTGGAGCTTTTGGGGTCCGCGGTCGATCTCCCAGCGGCCGAGGACATCGAACGTCTCGCAGTCCATGATGAAGACGCCGGGCGGTCCTTCCGTGCCGTCCTTACCGCCGCCGCCAAGCGTGCTGACGTAGATGCCCTCCGGCCCGCAATGGACGGTATGGGGTCGCGAATAGCCCGTTTTCTTGAATATCTCCTCCGGCTCGATGATCTTATGGATCTTCGCCTCGGTCGGATGAGGCTTCGTGTCCACCACATAGATGCGCGACGAGCGGATGCCGGGAATGATCAGATAGCGCCGCTCGAGGAAGGTGTGGCCGGCGAGCGGCGACAAGGACGACGAGCAAGCATTCCAGCCGAAATGGTGGAACTCGTCGCCCTTGTAGGGCATCGTCACCGTGTGGACGATCTGGCTATATGTGGGCGAGCCGGGCTTCACGTCGATCACGGCAAGCGCATCGGGCTTCGAGAAGTCGGGGCTCAAGAGCACGGTGTACGCGAATTCCTCTGGCGGCGCCTCCATCGCAAGCTTCGGCGACGCGTGAAAGGTCGGATCAGGCCTCATAGCCATGGGACTTTCCTTCCTGGTTGCGTCGAGGCGGAACTCGACGGCCATTTTTGATTGAACTCCGGCGCGGCCAATGGCTTTGCCGATGACCCAATCCGCAAGGGCCATAGAGCGGATAGGCGGACCCCTACCTGAAGATCGCAAATGCCTTAAGGCCGCCTCTTTCCGATTGTGACCAGGACAATGACAAATACATGGCAAGCTGGTCGACATAAGATCGTAGGGTCAGCGCGGAGCTACGTATGCATCGCGTCAGGAGCGCCCAATGACAGCATCCAGCCGGCCCGACCACCGCGCGCTCGCTGAAGCGCTCCGGCGCCGCGTGCTCGATGGATCAAGCCTGACCGATCGGCCGGTGCGCCGTGCCGCGGCGGAAAGGGCAGCCGGCGGACTCGTCATCGAGGCTCCTTATGATGACCTGGCGCGCCAAATCGGCGAGTCCGCCGGCGTCACGGACGAGCAAGTTGCAAGCGTCCTGCGAGCGGCGGGAAGCGAGAAGGCGCTGCCTGTCGCGAGCCAAAGGCTGCTATCGTCGATCGTTCTGGAAATAATACCCCGTCAGATAAGGATCATAGGTCGCCAGGGTTTTGATGTCCGCCTTGTTCAGGACCGCTCCCAACATCGATTCGGAGAGAATCGGAGCCGCGCGAAGAGCATGTTGCACGACGTCGACGGTGGTGCGTCCCCACTCAATGACAAGGGCATAGGCATCGATGAGTTCTGTCGTTGCGCAAACGTCGATAACCGGCGCAATTGGTGAAAGATCCACAAAAACGAAATCGTATTGCTTTCGCAACTCGTTGAACAGTTGCTTCATTTCAGTGCTCGAGAGAATGGTAGGTGGATCAGGAGGCCCCGCATGGGGGATCGCTGGAAGGAACGCCATTTGCGTGGATGGATCCTTCCAAACAACGTTCTCAAGCGACGCCCGCCCGTAAGCGAGTTCAATAATTCCACTGGCGGCGTTCGGCGCCAGAGCGCGCGTCAAGGATGGATTTCTGAGATCGCAATCAACGACGATGACGGACGCACCATTCCGTGCAAATAGCTGTCCTACCGCCAGCGTGACGGTCGACTTTCCTTCGTTGGGTGTCGCCGAGGTCAGCCCAAAGACCCTATTCGACGTCGACTTGGTTTCCAAGTCGATCGCCAACATGATCGAACGGAGTCCCTCAGAGAACCGGGTAAGCGGATGATCGACCGCGGTCCAGCTGATTTCGTAGTCCCCTCGAACGAGGGTTCTCGGCGCAATTGAGCTGGGCGGCTCTTTCACCCGCCACCGCCGCCGCCGCTTGCCTTTTTCGAGTTTTGGAAGGAGGCCGATACACGCAATACGCAAGTGCGATTGAACAGACTTGCTCGTCAGGAAGACGCGGCCGCTTAACAACTCCCGCAGCAGGGCGACGCCGAAACCAAGCACAAGCGCTCCAATTGGAAAGAGCGCCGCGACCTGATAGGTCTTCTTGTGGTCCTTTTTTATAAGCGGACTAGCAGGCGTAATAATGCTCGCCTCTGCAACCGGCAACATGGCCTGCTGGAGGGATGCATTGTAGCGGTTAAGGAACGTATTGTACATATCTTGGTGTGCCCGTACCGAAGATTCCAGTTCCCGAAGTTGTACCTGCGCCTGTTTAGCCGTCTGAGACTGGATCATGGCCATGTCCAGTTCCTTCTTTATCGTGGCCTCACGCAATTTCGCCGCCTCATACTCACTCTTGCTAGAGTTTTTCAGATGTTTGATTTCCTCCGAGATCTCCGAGCGCAGCTGGGCTTTTTTACTTCGAAGGCTAATAATCACCGGATTGTTAGGCCCAAGTTTTGCCAAGGACTCTGCTTCTTGCGAGCTGGTGTCCAAATACTGACGGCGCAACGCTTCAAGTAAGTCAGACTTAGTTCCATCGCCATTCGGTAAATTCCCGATCTCGCCTGAAACTATTGGGTCGCTTATCGTCGTGAGCTCGTCTAACCAAGCCTTGGCTTTCAGCGTGTCGTCGTGAGCCGCAGTCAACTTGTCGTTCAAGTCCGCCAAGCGCTGATCGTTGACCAACTGGCCGCTGCTCGTTTCGACGATGTTGTGCTCGTGTTGATATTCGACCACCGCTCTTTGGGCAGCTTCACTCTGCGCACGCAACTCCGGGATGCGCTTCTCGAGCCAATCGCTCGCCCGTCGCGCTGCGTCATATTCGGAAGTTCGCTGCAGATCGATGTAGGCCTCTCCGACCGCATTCGCTACTGCCGCGGCGAGATCGGGAAATCTGGACACGAACTGGATTTCGATGGCATAGGTAATGCCTACCCTGTCCGCGCTAAGAGACTGGTCAAATATCTTGAGAGCGAGGTCCTGACGTTCCGCCTCGCTCATGGGAGGGGGGTCAAGAAAGTATCCAGGTAGGAGCTTTTGTAACAACGATCTAAGAGAGCTTGGCCGCCTGTCTCCGATAAATCTACGGTCATCGGAGAGGTTGAGCTTCTTGATGACCCAGATTGCAATCTCGTCAGATCTAAGCAACTCCACTTGGCTTTCCATTGCGCCAATGGACTGTATTGGCATATCCGCGGAGACCGCAGGCTGTTGAAGCAAGTCGATCTTGTGCGTGTCCACTAATAGCGTCGCCATCGCCGTATATTTAGGTGGAGTATTAATCAAGAAAACCACGCCGAGCACCAAGCCAAGGAACAAAAAAACGAGAACGATCGCAATTTGTCTCCGAACGATGCCAAGGGCGTTAGCGAGCAACTCCGCAGCAGACGTTTCGTCTGTCGCGATCAGGGACAATTCAGGTGCAACAAGATTTGTAGATGTCTTCGAATGTAACATGGCCCCCTCAAACTGCGAATGACCGCCGTACCTCAGACAAGTATTTTATCACGAAAGCGCTAGACAAGGTAGACAGAAGCTGACATAATGTTTCATCCGCTGCGACGTCCGTTGTTTTTGTTCGCGGTTGACGACGCAAGTCACCAATTCCTTCATGCCAAAATTTGGATACCCCATCCACCGAAAACCGTCCTCTTGCCTTAAGCACAGCCAGTCACCCACCCAACGCCGCCTGTCGCTCCTCGCCCTTGATGGGCGCGTTCGTCCACCGCAAAGCCATCGGCCGCCGATATCCAAGCCTACCCTGACAATCCTGCACGTGTATCATAGCGAAACTTAGGCGGCCCAACCAACTGTGCCCGTGCAGCGCGAAGCTCGACCGCCCTTTGTTTCCTTGTCGCGATCGCGCCGCAAACGGGCTCCGTGTTCCGAATGGGCCGTCGCGGCGTGCAGATGCGCGATGCCTTTTCGCTTGCCGGGGGAAGGTCCCGCCTTCTGAGAGACGCTCGCGGACGCGGCCGAGGCCCGCATTCTGCTTGGCCCGCAACGTCTTCAACCACACGGCGACGCTATTGGAAATGAATTGAATGCAATTCCTTCTGCATACACAGAAATCTCATCCAGATCGGCGCCGCAGAGCGAGGGCGAGGGTAAGTCGCGTAACCGGACCTGGAGCTGCAAATCCGAGAAAACGCGATCCGGCCGCATTTCCTGAAGGTGCCGGCCCTCAGGGGTGGCATGCCTACGACGTCAGCTCACACGCCATCTTTCACGGGGCCTCGTCGGTCGCTAGCCCGATCTATTCGTGACGTGGGTTCGTCGCCGCGTTTGGTTTGAGCGTGTTGAAAGCGGACGCGGTTCTTCGTCCGGCTTTTCCACCGCATTGAGAGCCGCACTTGTTGAACGCGTTGGAGGGACGGGAATCGCGAGTGGGGCCCTTGCCCCGTCGTTCAAGGTCCGCCCGGCATGAGCGCGGCGGACAGGCCGGCGAACAGATCGGCCTCTGGGCAAGCGGCGGCGAAGGCCAGACGGACGCGGCTCGCCAATTCGACGACGCGAGCGGCGACCTTGAGGAGCTTCAGGCGCAAGGTCGCGAACTCCGCCTTGGCCAGATCGCGCGCTTTGGGAATGGCGTCGCGGACGGCGAGCATCAGCCAGTAGGCGCCGGTGTGCAGAACGAGGCGCGTCTGGTTGGCGAGCGCTGAGCGGCACGACGTGCGATCGGAAGCAAGCTGGCTCTTGTGCAGCTTGATGAGATTCTCCGCCTGGCCGCGCGCGCAATAGAGGCTTTCGTAGAGCCATTCGGGCGAGCCATGGTCGAGATTGGTGACGATGAAGCGGATGTCGAGGCCGAGCCGCGTGGCTTCGATGCGAGCGACGGCACGCCGCTCCTTATGCCAAAGGTCCCGCTGGCTGACTCACGGGGGATTCTCGAATCGCGAGCGTGATGATTCAAGGTGGCATGGAGGGTTGAGCCATGCCGTCAGCGGTGAGATTGCGAGAGGACTATTCGGCTGAGGAGCTTCGGGCGCTGGCCCGCCGCACGAAGGACGTGAACCAGAGCCGTCGGTTGTTGTCGCTGGCTGCGGTGCGGGAGGGGATGGACCGGGGTTCGGCGGCGAGGATCGGCGGCATGGACCGGCAGACGCTGCGCGACTGGGTCCATCGGTTCAACGCCGCCGGCCCCGAGGGCCTGATCGACCATTGGACCGAGGGCCCCAAGCCGCGCCTGTCGGCTGCGCAGCTGGCCGAGTTCGCCGCCATCTCGAGGCCGGGCCGGATCGCGAGACGGACGGCGTCGTGCGCTGGCGACGGGCCGACCTCAAGCACGCCATCGCCGCCCGGTTCGGCGTCGATTTCCACGAGCGCTACGTCGGAAAGCTTCTGAAGAAGCTGGGCTTCTCCCACATGAGCGCCCGCCCGCGCCATCCGGCCCAAGACGAGCGGATCGTCGAAGCGTTTAAAAAAAAGCTTCTCGCGCACGCTGAGCGCCCATCTCGAGGGCGTGCCGGAGACGGCGCCGATCGAAATCTGGTTCCAGGACGAGGCGCGCATCGGCCAGAAGAACGGCCAGGTCCGGCAATGGGCCAGACGCGGGACGCGGCCTCGCCAGCCGGCCGACCAGCGCTACGACAACGCCTACCTGTTCGGCGCCATCTGCCCGGCCCGCGGCGTCGGCGCCGCGCTCGCCTTGCCCTACGCCGACACCGAGGCCATGCAGCTCCACCTCGACGAGATCTCGCGCCACGTCGCCGAAGGCGCCCACGCCGTCTTGCTGCTCGACCGGGCCGGATGGCACACGACCGGCGCCCTCGACGTGCCCGAGAACATCACGCCGATCTTCCTGCCCTCGCGCGCCCCCGAACTCAACCCGGTCGAGAACGTCTGGCAGTACCTTCGCTCGAACTGGCTCTCCAACCGCGTGTTCGAGACCTACGACGCCATCATCGACGCCGCTTGCGAGGCCTGGATCAACCTCGTCAAAACGCCCAGCACCATCACCTCAATCGGGATGCGAAGCCGGGCGCACGTCGGTCAGGAGCCATGACCGTTGGTATTATGCCAAGAGCCGGCCCTGTGGCGGGTCTCGGCAAAGCCGCGCACAACGTCCAGATCGGCGATGGCGCGCTCGGTGCGAACGGCGTCGGCGGCATCGTCGACTTTCTTCGAAAGCGGCTTCGTGCCTGGAAGGCCGAACACGTAATCGACGCGATTGTCCTCGCACCATTCCATCGCCTCGGGCCGGGCGTAATGGCCGTCGCCCCGGAACAGAATGCGGGTCGCCGGCCAGCGCGAGCGGACGCGGCGCACGAGCCGGCGCAGATGCGCGCGGACCTCGACGCCCGAAGGCGTCTTGCCGGGACGCAGCACGATCGCGACGGGGCGGCTCTTCCCGGTGTCGTAGACGTGGATCGGCAGGAAGCAGCGCTCGTCGTAATGGGCGTTGAACAGCGAGAGCTGCTGATGGCCGTGCGCCACGTCGCAGGTGTCGTCGATGTCGAGGGTGACGCGCGGCGGCGGCGTTTCGTAGGACGCCATCCACTGATCGACGAGCGCGTAGGTCAGGCGGATGACGTCCCTCAGCCCCGGCGCGTTTTCAAGCCGCGCCTGTCGGACTGAGTTTTGCGAGTGGTTGTCGGACGGGTTTTTCGGATCGCGATGGATTGGACAGTCTGTGCGCCGGGTGGCGCCTTCGGTGGCGCCCCGCCCTCAACAGGCGGGGTTGAGGACGAACATCCGCTTCAAATTCCAGGCCATGGTCATGAGGCTCCACTCGCCGTGCACGTTTTCGAGCCCGCGCAGGGCTGTCTTCCACCTGGGCCCTGGTCAGCGCAACAACGAATTGCTGCTGCTCGACGTCGCTGAGCGGAGCTCAATCGCGTATTCTCCTGGCCCGGCCTTGAGCGCGACCGAATTCGCGGCGATCCGAGCTCATGGGGGCCCCGCTCGGTCCCCCTCAATGCCCCTCTCCCAATCAGGAGAGGGGCATGCGCCCCGCCTCAGTTCAGCGGCGGGATGCGCAAAACCTGCCCCGGATAGATTTTGTCCGGATGCGTCAGCATCGGGCGGTTCGCCTGGAAGATGACGTCGTATTTCGCCCCCTGTCCCTTGCCGTATTCGCGCTCGGCGATCGCCCAGAGCGTGTCGCCGCTCTTGACCGTATAGAACTTCGACTCGGGCGCCGCGGCCGCAGGCTTGATGTCGTTCTCGACGCTCTGCACGCCGATCGTGTTGCCGAGGGTGATCGCGATTTTTTCCGCCTGTTCGGTTGTGGAGGTCGCGCCCGACACCTTCACCTTATCGCCGTCGACCTCGATCTTGACGTTGGAAGCGTCGAGACCGTGTTTGTCGAGCTCCTTCTTGAGCTCCGGCGCCGGCGCGGCCTTTGCCTCGCTGCCGCCGAGGATCGAGGCGCCCGCATTCTTGATGAAGCTGATCAATCCCATAACGTGTCTCCGCTGACCGGCGCCTCGATCGAGGAAGAACCCCTTCGCAGCGCTTATACGAAATATCCTCGAACGCAGAGGCGCGGGCAAGATCGAAAGGCGCCGATCGTCAGCGGCAAAAGCCTTTCAGGCTTTCTTCATGCTGTTCACGATCATGCCGACGATCGCCGTCACAATCGCGCCCGACACACCGCCGCCGACCAGTTGCCCGAGATAAGCGCCGATATCGACGCCGCCGTTCGCGGCGCTAGCGAGCATCGGAATGAGCGACGTCAGGAGCGAACCGCCCGCGACGCCGCCGAGCGCGCCGGCGATCGTGTTGCCGCCCGTCCCGAGGCTTACATTCTTCGCGGCCGCGCCGGCCGCATTCCCGCCGAACGCGCCCGCGATCAGCTGGATGAGGATGTTGACGATCGCCGCCGACATGGCGTCCCTCCCCTTGGCCGCCAATTTTTCTGGACTGTGCAGGCATCCGCCATCCCCGTCAAACGCACGACGTTTCGATGCGCTTCGACTGAGCCCAATTCGAAGAGCGCATTTTCCAGAGCGCCTGGACAGGCAAATCTCAAAAAGAACACAATCTCAGAAGATAAGCCGGCATCGAGTTTCGGCCGACTTGCTTGGCCCGTCGTTTTGCAAGCAACACGGCAGGCCCACGACATCTCTTCCTGGACATCGATATCAACTCACCAGCGGGCGCCTCATCGGCGGCCGTACGATCGCGCGGGTTCGCGCAAAAAGGAAATGCTATGCCAGTCGGAACCGTCAAGTGGTTCAACGCCCAGAAGGGCTTTGGTTTCATCCAGCCGGACAACGGCGGACAGGACGTGTTCGTCCACATCAGCGCGGTCGAGCGCGCCGGGATGAACAACCTCAACGAAGGTCAGAAGGTCAATTTCGACATCGTCGCTGACAAGCGCACGGGCAAGTCGAGCGCGGGCAACCTCACCGCCGCCTGATCTCGCTTTCGCGCCGGCTCGCGGACGTGAGTCGGGCGCGATATCGTGACCCCCGATGCAAGCCGCCGCGCCTCGTCGCGGCGGCTTTTTTTCGCCGTATTCTCTCCAAGTCCCGCACTCGGTCCTCTTGACACCGGCGCGTCGCCCGCTTGATGCGAAGCTGGAGACAATCCCGGCAGGTCTGATAAAGCATGCGCGATCCGGTCCCGTCGGAGGCGCTTAGTGAACGACCCCTACGAAGTCCTCGGCGTCCCCAAGACCGCAACGCCCGAGGAAATCCGCAAGGCGTACCGGCAGCTCGCGAAGAAGCTGCATCCCGACCTCAATCCGGGCGACAAGAACGCGGAGGAGCGGTTCAAGGAGGTCTCGGCCGCAAACGACCTCTTGTCGGACCCGGACAAGCGAAGGCGGTACGATGCGGGCGAGATCGACGCGTCCGGCACCGAAAAGGCGCCGCAGGGCGGATATTATCGCGAATATGCCGGCGGCGCTGGTCATCCTTACGAGAGCGCGTCGGGCTACGTCGACTTTGCGGAAGGCGACGATCTCTTTGCCGAGCTCTTGCGCCGCAGCCGCGAGCAGGCGCGGCGCGCGCCGGGCGCCGACCTGCGTTACGAACTTCATGTTCCCTTCCTCGACGCCGTCAACGGCGTGACCAAAACCATCACCCTGCCCGAGGGCGGAACGCTGCAGGTGACGATCCCCCCCGGCGTCGAGGATGGACAAATCCTACGCCTCCGGGGCAAGGGCGCGCCCTCGCGCGGCGAAGGTCCGCCAGGCGACGCGCTGGTGCAGATCACCGTTGATCCACACCGCTACTTCACTCGCGAGGGCGACGACATCCACGTCGAACTGCCGATCACCTTGAAGGAGGCCGCGCTGGGCGGCGAAGTGCGCGCGCCGACGACGACCGGAAGCGTCATGCTCAAGATCCCGAAGCATTCGAATGCCGGCGACACGCTCCGTCTCAAAGGCAAGGGCGTGAAGCAGCGGCGCGGCGCGGGTGACGAATTGGTCAGGCTGAAGGTCGTCATGCCGACCGAGCCGGACGCCGATCTCGACGCGTTCCTATCCAGCTGGACGCCGTCCGCGAGCTACGATCCGCGCAAGGACATGTGAGGCCCAATGATCAACGAGCGGGAGTTTCTCGAGCGCGCGCATCTCGATCGCGGCACGCTCGAAATCTGGATCAAGGAGGAATGGATCTGCCCCGTCCACACCACGCCGGGGCCGACCTTCACGGAGATGGACGTCGCCCGCGCGCGCCTCATCCACGATCTCAAGCACAATATGGGCGTCAACGATGCGGGGCTCGACGTGATCCTGCATCTCATCGACCAGATGCACGGATTGAGGCGCGCGCTGGCCGACGCGCTCGCTTCCATGCGGGAGCGAACGCCTCCGCGCTCGGGCGCTTGAAGGGCCTCAAGGCTACGAGCGGCACCAATGGTAATGCACGTGGCCGTAGCGGTCGCGATAATGGCAGCGATAGCGCGGGTGGCCGAGCGGGCTCCTCGGAGAGGTGACCACGGCGCCCGTTGCGCCCCCGACGACCGCCCCGACCGGTCCGCCGATCGCAGCGCCTGCGACCACGCCGCCGGCCGTGCCGACCGTCTGCACCGGCGTTGAGCAAGCGCCGAGCGCCAGGCACGCCAGAGCTATTAGAGCAACCTTGTTCATTTCACGATCCTCCCGCGACTTGGACGCAAGGAGAACATACAATGGCTCGGATTGTTGCTCAATTCAGGAAATTGTCGCGCATCTCCGCGGTCGCCGACGGCCTTCCCCGCGCAAAGAACGCGGACTACCCGGCTTCAGGATCGGCCATGCCGACGAATTCGAAGCTCAGCGCGCGCAGCCGCTTGCGTGCGTTCGCGTCGTAGGCCTGCGCGTCAGCGCGCGCTTCGCGCATGCCGTTGAAATAGAGCCCGCTCTTGCCTTGAAGCGCTTTTGACTGGACGAGCTGAAGAATCGCGGCGCCGCCCTCCTCGACCGTGCTCATCGGCCTCACGCCGCTGAGACGCACCATAGTGGTGTCCATGTAGGTCGCCGGATGCAGGCAGTTGACCGTGACGTTGCGGCCCTCGAGCTCCTCGGCGAGATCGATCGTGAATAGGATCTGCGCGAGCTTGCTCTGGCAATAGGCGCGCCCGCCGCTGTAGCCATGCGTCAGCATCACGTCGTAAAAGTCGATCGGCTGCTGCCCGGCCGACGAGACATTGACGACGCGCGCCGGCGCGTGTCGCTCGAGAAGGTCGAGCAGGAGGCGGGTCAGGAGAAAGCCAGCCAGATAATTGACCGCGAACCTGAGCTCGTAGCCGTCGGCGCTGAGCTCGCGCTTCGCGCCGCTCGTGCCGATGCCGGCGTTGTTGACGAGAGCGTCGAGGCCGTCGGACGTGTCGCGCACCGCCTCCGCCAGCGTGCACACTTCGGCGAGCGAGGCGAGGTCGGCGCGAAGGAAGCGCGCCTCTCCGCCCTGCTGCGCGATCCGCTCGACAAGCGCATCGCCCCGCGCCTGATCCCGCCCGTGCACGATCACGCTCGCGCCGTCCGCCGCGAGGCGTTCGGCGACATAGCGGCCGACGCCGTCGGTCGAGCCGGTGACGAGGATCGTCTTGCCGTTCATGGCCTACCCGCGCAAGACCTCGACGCGGTTCGGGTAGAAGGCGAGATGCGAGGCGATCTCGGAGACGTCGGCCTTGGGCCGCTCGTAGGTCCAGACGGCGTTGTCGTCATGGGCTTCGCCGTCGGCGATGGAGAAGTAGTTCGCCTCGCCTTTGTAGGGGCAGCTCGTGACGCGCTCGGTGCGTTGGAGCAGGCTCATGTCGACGTCCTCGCGCGGAATATAGGCGACGGGCTTGTAGCCGGCCTCGTCGAGCTCGAGCGCGCGCGTGCTGTCGCCGATCGTCTTCCCGCGCCAGACGACGCGCACGCGCTCGGCGATCGGCGCAATCGTGATCGGATGGTCCTTCGTGCCTGCTTGAGTCATGGCTTGCTCCTAGACTCCCCTCTCCCGTTCGGGAGAGGGGTCGGGGGTGAGGTACGCCTTTCGCGATTACCTTCTCCCGCTCAGCGGGAGAAGGCTCACGCGTGCCCCGCCACGGCCTTCGGGTGATAGGGCTCCTCAAGTTTGGCGATTGTGCGGGCGTCGAGCTTGAGCTCGGTCGCCGCGACCGCGTCGGCGAGATGATGCGGTTTCGAGGCGCCGATGATCGGCGCGGTGACGTAGGGCTTGGACAACACCCAGGCGAGCGCGACGACGGCGGGCTTCGTCCCGAGCTTCTCCGCCGTCTCGATCACGCGCTTTCTAATCGTCTCGTCCTGGCGCGAACCCAGGCCCAGCGTGACGCTGAACGGGTCGGTGCGCCCGCGCACGGTCGACGCCTCCGGGCCGAGGCCGGAGCCGGCGAGGTAGCCGCGCGCCATCGGCGACCACGGAATGACCGCGATCTTCTCGAACGAGCAGAGCGGCATCATCTCGCGCTCTTCCTCGCGGTAGACGAGATTGTAGTAGTTCTGCATCGAGACGAATTCCGCGTGGCCGTTCATGCGCGCGATGTCGATCATGCGCGCGAACTGCCACGCGTACATGGAGGACGCGCCGATGTAGAGCGCCTTGCCGGCGCGCACGACGTCGTTCAAGGCCTCGAGCGTCTCCTCCATCGGCGTCATGGCGTCGAAGCGGTGGATCTGGTAGAGATCGACGTAGTCGGTTCCGAGCCGCTTCAGCGACGCGTCGATCCCCTCCATGATATGCTTGCGGGACAGCCCCTTTAAGTTCACCGCCGGCCCCATCGCGCCGTGAACCTTGGTCGCGATGACGACCTCGTGGCGCTTGGCGTATTCCTTGAGCGCGCGACCGAGAATCTCTTCGCTTGCGCCTTGCGAATAGACGTCGGCCGTGTCGAAGAAGTTGACGCCGCGCTCGAGCGCCTCGCGGATGAAGGGCCGCGACGCCTCCTCCTCCAGCACCCATTGGCGCCACTTCGTCGAGCCGTAGGTCATGCAGCCGAGGCAGATCCTCGACACCTGCATGCCCGTCTTGCCGAACCTCACCGTTTCCATGGAGGAAGCCCTTGTCGCTTGCGGTTGCGCCCATAATAAGAATTTTCATAGGCTCGCAAAGCGCCGAAACGGGCGGGGCGAGCGATTCGTGAACGCTGAGCGCGGCTGGGACTTCTGGATCGATCGCGGCGGCACGTTCACCGACGTGATCGGGCGCGATGCGCGCGGGCGTCTGCACCCCATGAAGCTTCTCTCGGAGAGCCCCGCCTACGAGGACGCCGCGGTCGAGGCGATCCGCCGGCTTCTCGGGCTCAAGCCCGGCGAGCCGATGCCTCCGGGCGCGATCGGCGCCGTTAAGATGGGCACGACGGTCGCGACCAATGCGCTCCTCGAACGGCGCGGCGAGCGCACCCTGCTCGTGACCACGCGCGGCTTCCGCGACGCGCTCGAGATCGGCTACCAGGCGCGCCCGAAAATATTCGCCCGCAACATCCAGAAGCCCGAGCAGCTCTATTCGGGTGTCATCGAGGTCGACGAGCGCGTGCTCGCCGACGGCACGGTCGAGGCCGCGCCCGATCCCATCAAAGTCCGCGCCGCGCTGAGCGAAGCGAAGGCGGAAGGCTATCAGGCCGTCGCGATCGTGTTCATGCACGCATACCGCTATCCGGCGCACGAGCGCGCGGTCGGCGAGATCGCGCGCGCGCTCAAGTTTCCGCAGGTCTCCGAGAGCCATGCCGCATCGGCCCTCATCAAGCTGATCGGGCGCGGCGACACGACGGTGGTTGACGCCTATCTCTCGCCGATTCTCGCGCGCTATGTCGGAAGAGTGTCGCACGCCCTCGACGTCGAAAGCACGGGCGCGCGCGTCATGTTCATGATGTCGTCGGGCGGGCTCACCTCCGCCAATCTCTTCGCCGGCAAGGACGCGATTCTCTCCGGCCCTGCGGGCGGCGTGGTGGCGATGGCGCGGACCGCGCTCAGCGCCGGATTCAAGCGCGTGATCGGCTTCGACATGGGCGGCACCTCGACCGACGTCGCGCACTACGACGGCGAATTCGAGCGCGCCTTCGAGACGGAAGTCGCGGGCGTGCGCATGCGTGCGCCGATGATGAAGATCCACACGGTCGCAGCGGGCGGCGGGTCGATCCTGCATTTCGACGGCGCGCGCTTTCGCGTCGGCCCCGATTCGGCCGGAGCCGATCCAGGCCCCGCAGCTTACCGGCGCGGCGGCCCGCTTGCCGTCACCGACGCGAACGTGATGACCGGCAAACTGATTCCCGATCTCTTCCCCAAAGTGTTCGGGCCGCGCTGCGATCAGCCGCTCGATGGCGCAATCGTGCGCGAAAAATTCGCGGCGCTGGCGCGCGAGATCGGCGACGGCCGAAGTCCGGAAGCGGTGGCCGACGGCTTCCTCGCCATCGCGGTCGCCAAGATGGCGGAGGCGATCAAGACGATCTCGGTCGCACGCGGCTACGACGTCACGCGTTACGCGTTGAACTCGTTCGGCGGCGCCGGCGGCCAGCACGCTTGCGACGTCGCGGACGCGCTCGCGATCACAACCGTCATGATCCACCCGCTGTCGTCCTTGCTTTCGGCCTACGGCATGGGCCTCGCCGACATCACAGCCGAACGCGCGCAAGGGGTCGAGGAGCCGCTCGACGCCGGGGCGCTCGCTCGTGTGGGATTCGTCGCCAACGCCCTCGCCGACGCGGCCGTGGCCGAGGTCGAGCGGCAGGGCGTCGAGCGCCGGGCGATCACGGCGCATCGCCGGGCGCAATTGCGCTATGCCGGCTCCGACACGACGATCGAAGTCAGGCTGGCTTCGCCAGAAGCCATGCGGCGCGCGTTCGAGAAGGCGCACAAGCAGCGCTTCGGCTTCATCGACCGCGCCAAGGCGCTTGTCATCGAAGCGGTGTCCGCCCAGGCGATTGGCGGCGCGGTGCGCTTCGCCGAGCGAGCGAAGATGGCGGCGTCGCTGGCCATGCCGAAGCCGGCGCGCGCGACGCGATTCTTCTCTAAGGGCGCGTGGCGCGAGGCCAACGTCTACCTGCGCGACGAGCTTCAAGTCGGCATGCGGGTCGACGGTCCCGCGCTGGTGATCGAGCCGCATCAGACGATCGTGGTCGAGGTGGGCTGGCGCGCGGAAATCACGGCGAAGAACCATGTCCTGCTCACGCGCGTCGAGGCGGAGCCGAAGCGCGAGGCGATCGGCGCGAAAGCCGATCCGGTCATGCTGGAGATCTTCAATAACCTCTTCATGTCGATCGCCGAGCAGATGGGCGTGACCCTGCAGAACACGGCCTATTCGGTCAACATCAAGGAGCGGCTCGACTTCTCCTGCGCGGTGTTCGATCGTGCGGGACGCCTGGTCGCCAACGCGCCACACATGCCGGTGCATCTCGGCTCGATGGACCGTTCGGTCGAGACGATCATCCGCGACAACGAGGGACGCATCCGGCCTCGCGATGCGTTCGCGCTTAACGCGCCCTACAACGGCGGCACGCATCTGCCCGACATCACCGTCTGCACGCCCGTCTTCGACGACGAGGGCGAGACGATCCTCTTCTGGACCGCCTCGCGCGGCCATCACGCCGACATCGGCGGTGTCGCGCCGGGCTCGATGAGCCCGCTCGCCACGACGATCCACGAGGAGGGCGTCTATATCGACAATTTCCTCATCCTCGAGCGCGGCCGCTTCCGCGAGCGCGAGCTTTACCAACTGCTCGCGAGCGGCCCTTATCCCGCGCGCAATCCACTTCAGAACGTCAACGATCTCGCGGCGCAGATCGCCGCCAACGAGAAGGGCGTGCGCGAGCTTAAGCGCATGGTCGAAACGTTCAGCCTCGAAACCGTCGAGGCCTATATGGGCCACGTGCAGGACAACGCGGACGAGAGCGTGCGCCGCGTCATCGACAGGCTTGTGGACAGCGAGGCCTCCTCCGTCTCCGACCAGGGCGCCGCGATCAAGGTCAGGATCAGCGTCGACAAGGAGAGGCGCGAGGCGACGGTCGATTTCACCGGAACGTCGCCGCAGCAGCCGACCAATTTCAACGCGCCCGAGCCGGTCACGCGCGCCGCCGTCCTTTATGTGTTTCGCGTGATGGTCGACGACGACATACCGATGAACGCAGGCTGCTTAAGGCCGATCCGCGTCATTCTGCCCGAGGGCTCGATGCTCTCGCCGCGCTATCCGGCCGCGGTGGTCGCGGGCAATGTCGAAGTCTCGCAGGCGGTGACGGACACGCTGTTCGCGGCGCTTCGAGCGCTGGGCTCTGCGCAGGGCACGATGAACAATCTCACCTTCGGCGACGCGACCTATCAATATTACGAGACGATCTGCTCCGGCGCGCCCGCCGGCCCCGGCTTCGACGGCGCGGCCGCGGTGCATACGCACATGACGAATTCGCGCCTGACCGACCCGGAAGTGCTCGAGAGCCGCTTTCCCGTCGTGCTCGAGGATTTTCACATCCGCCGCGGCTCCGGCGGCAAGGGGCGATGGCGCGCAGGCGACGGCACCTTGCGGCGCATCCGCTTCCTCAAAGACATGCGCGTCGCGATCCTGAGCGGCCACCGCGCCGTCTCCAACCCCGGCATGATGGGCGGGAGCGCAGGCGAACTCGGCCGCAATTCGATCCGACGCAACGACGGCCGGGTCGAGATTCTGCCGGGCTGCGCCGAGACGAAGGTTGAGGTGAGCGAAGCGATCGAAATCGTCACGCCTACGGGCGGCGGTTGGGGTCTCCCCTGAGGTGGACTCCAAACGTAAGCTCGAATACAGCAAACTTTGTGACACAACGCGAGATCTCCAAAGGAGTGACGCAAAGATCGCATTGACATTTTTCTCTGCGGTAGTAATTTTCCCTCTATTTAACCTTCATGGAGTTGAGCGTGTCAGCCAACTCGATAGGTAGTGGTCCGATTGGGAACCTCATTTTCCTGAGTTACCGCCGCGCGGACACAGCTCCGCAAACTCTAGCGCTGAAGCTTGAACTGGAGCGCAACTTGAGTGCTGTTCAAGTTTTTATGGACAATGGTGCAATTGTGGGAGGCGACAAATTTCCGGATGAAATAAACAACGCGCTAGGTGCGGCGGTTTTGGTAATTGCCGTCATTGGTAAAAAATGGCTTGGTGCGAGTAAAGATGGAAAGAGGCGCATAGACGATCCAGAGGACTGGGTGCTCAAAGAAATGAGCTTCGCGCTGCGCAATAAACCTAGCGCACTTCTTCCAGTGCTAGTGGATGACACACCAAATATATCGGCGGCTGAATTACCAAACGAGCTCAAAGAGCTATCAAATCTTCAGTCTGGCCGCATTATTGTCTCTCAGTGGGAAGCGTCTATTGGTCAGTTGCTTCGTCTGCTTGAAAAGAAATTTCAATTTGTGTCGAAGGCGCAAAGTTTTGAATATCCTAAGCCCGACACGTTTAAAGATAAAACCCCTCCATATCTATGGAAAGAGTTGCAGACAGATTTCAAATCTAGTTTGCCAATGTGGACCGTCGAATTTGTGGACGATCCCGATAGGGTATTTTACAAATGGATCAATATACGACGTGACTTCAAATTTAAGAACTACGAACAGGCAATTAAATTTGTAAATCTGATTGCCCAACACTCGATAGAAGAAAATCATCATCCTCAATTCCTTGTGACATGGAATACGGTTTCAGTTTGGACATCGACGTGGGATGCAGGTCATCGAATAACACCGTATGATGTCGCGTTTGCGAAATACTTGGAGAGGAAGTATCAAGCACAATTCAAGTCGACTTAACCGCTCCCGGTAAAATCTCCCTTGCGAGCGTCTTCACTTCTCCTTCGTCGTCCAGGCGCTTAACTGTGAAGGGGTTCACCACGCCTTCGGCGGCGACGCTCGGCGTTCCGACGCGCATCTCCTCCGTGAAGCCGAAGGCGCGGCAGAGAAAGTCGAGCGCGGCGGGGATATCGCGGTAAATGAGATAGGGGATGATCTGGGGCGGGCGCTCGAGCTCTTGCCTAATTAGCCGCTGCGAGTGGCGACTTTGTGGATCTGTGACAGATGATCGGCCGCGCCCCGCCCGACGTCTGCCGCGCCGGATTCGGAGATGCGAAAAGACGAATTGTTGGCTTGCAGCGCCGGCCGGGCGAGCCTCTTTGGAAAGGGGGAACCCATGATTCCATTTCTCAAATCCCTGTCGACGCTCGCGCTTGCTCTATCCGTCGCCGGATGCGTTACGACCCAGCCTCCCTATCCGAATGTCGTGCCGATCGACACGACGGGCAATTTTGGCGCCGGCTAGGGTGCGAGCCTCGCGCCCGGGATATGGGACTGAGGGAGAAGGCAGGCCTCAGCTTTTCGCGATATAATCGCCTCCGTCGCGATCGGGCGCGGGTCGTGCGGCCGAATCAGGGAGGGCGGCGATGAAACGGATTGTCATTCTGATCGATGGCACCTGGTGCAACGAGGACTCGCAGTTCGACACGAACATCGCCAAGCTCGATCCGAAGAACGCGAAGATCAAAACGCTGCTCATCAAGCCGCAAGCGGCGGACGGAACGCCGCAGTTGGCCTTCTATCATCCAGGCGTCGGCGTCGAGCCCGAACTCCTGCGGCGTCTGCTCGGCGGCGCGATCGGCCTCGGCCTCAAGAAAATCGTGCAGGACGCCTACGAGACCGTCACCGACAATTATGAGAGCGGCGACGAGCTCTATCTCGTCGGCTTCTCCCGCGGGGCGTATGCGGCGCGGGCGCTGGGCGGACTGATCGGCGCGTCCGGCATCCAGCGGCGCAAGGACGGCCAGACGTTCGAGGTCGCCTGGAGCCACTATCGCGTGAAACCCGCGGTGCGGCAGGCGGCCCAGCGCGCGGCCCCGAGCGACAAGGTGGCGATCGAGTCCTTCAACGCGAAGGCGGCTGAGAACGCGTTCCATCCCGACCGCTCGATCAAGTGCATCGCCGTGTTTGACACCGTAGGTTCTTATGGCGTTCCGGCCGGCTTCGGACTGACGGCGCTCGCGCGATACTGGGCGCTCTGGACGCTCGGCTTTCACGACACGACCATTGGCGACACGGTCGCCGTCGGTTTGCACGCGGTGGCGGTCGACGAACGGCGCCGCGCCTTTGTCCCGACCTTCTGGACCTGCCCCAAGACGAAATCGCCAAAGCCTCATGTCGAACAGACCTGGTTCGCCGGCGTGCATTCCAACGTCGGCGGAGGATATGCCGACGTCGGCCTTTCGGACGTTGCGCTACTCTGGATGATCTCGCGCATCGAGGCCCTGACCGGCCTCGAATTCGACGCCGCGGCGGTCAAAGCCGCGACCGGCGCCGTCAACATCGACGGCGAGGTCGTCGATTCGAGCCAGGGCTGGATCATCGATCAGATGTTCCCGCACTTCCGCGTCGTCCTTTCGCCCGACGCGATCGAGCACAAAGCCTTCGCCAACACGCCGAACCCGAACTGGGAGAACATCGGCGAGCGGGTCCACTGGAGCGTCGTGAAAAAGCGCGGCCGGCCCTGCACATACTACGGCAAGCCCGCCACGCCCTACGAGCCGCCAAACCTGCCGGAGAGAATTCCGCCTGCCAAGATCGCCGGCGTCACGGACGAGGAAACCGCGCTATGGGCGTGAGCGGGCGTGGCCTCACTTCTCCTTCGTCGTCCAGTTCACGTCGTAGGTCAGCGTGAAGGCGAAGAGCTGCGCGGTGTTGCCTGGCGCGTCCGCGACGGACCAGGTTCCCTTGCCAACGATGTCCTTGTACTTGCCGGTTCCGCCAAGCAACGCAATGTCGCCGCCCTCCGGGCCTTCGTAGGTCATCAAAAGCTTGTCGCCGTCGCCGTCCGTCTGGATGCAGGTCCCTGTGAAGGCGTAACCCTCGGGCCGCGCCTTCGACTCTTCGAGGCAGTGAATCGCGAGGTTGTCGAGCAGCTTCGAGCCGTCCCGGGTCCTTACGATGCCGGTGCACTCGGCCGAGGAATTCGAGCCGACCGGCCCCATGTCGATGATGGCGAGCGAGCGGCAGACGGCATAGGCCGCGAGCTTCGCCGCGCCGTTCGGCGGCAGCGGATCGGCGGCGAGCGCCGGAACGGGCGAAGCCATCGCAGATACGAGGATGAACGCTCGGAAACTTCGCATTACGGCCCCCGTTTGACATCTGTGCGCGGCAGCCGGCCGGATCGTTCAATGCGCGGCCGTCGTCCGCGGGGCCTGTTCTGCCCTATCTCCCTTTATCCGCCAACCCAACGCACCCGCCAGATCGCGCCGCCCTCGTCGTCGGTGACGAGCAGCGAACCGTCCTTGGTTACGGCGAGGTCGACCGGCCGGCCCCAGACGCTGTCGTCACTGGCGACGAAGCCCACCAGGAAATCCTCATAAATGCCGGTCGGCTTGCCCTCCTTCATGATGAGCCGCACGACCTTGTAGCCGGTGCGCTTCGCCCGGTTCCACGAGCCGTGAAAGGCGACGAAGGCGTCGCCCTTGTATTCCGCCGGAAACTGCGCCCCGTCGTAGAACGTGATGCCGAGCGGCGCGGAATGCGCCTGGAACAGGACATCCGGGAGGGCGACATGGGCCGCGAGGTCGGGCCGCTGGCCTTTATGATGCGGGTCCTCGTGCGCGCCGATGTAGTACCACGGCCAGCCATAGAAGGCGCCCTCGACGACGCGCGTGGCGTAGTCGGGCGGCAGGTCGTCGCCGAGCCCGTCGCGTTCGTTGACCGCGCACCAAAGCGCGCCGCTCCGCGGTTCGATCGTGACGCCGGAGCAGTTGCGCAGGCCCGCCGCAAAGACCCGTTTGTTTCCGCCGGCGGGGTCGAAGGCCAGCACATCGGCGCGGTCGCGCTCCGCGTCCCAAAGCCCGCCAAGAAGACGCGAGGCGACCGCCGTCATTCCGTCGGCGTCGTTGGTCGCCGAGCCCACCGACACGTAGAGCGTCTTGTCGTCGAGCGAGAAGGCAAGGTCACGCGTCCAGTGGGCGCCGCCTGCGGGAAGGCTCGTCACGGTCTCCGGCGGCCCCGAAGCCTTGAGGTCCCCGCTGCGATAGGGGAACCGAACGACCGATCCCGGCGTCCCGACATAGACCCAGCGCGGATCTGCGCCGGTGGGATAGAACGCGATGCCGAACGGCCGCGCGAGGCCCTCGGCGAACACCGCGCCTTCAGCGGGCGCAGCCCCGTCGTCCGGGCGGAACACCCGAAGGCGCCCCGCGCCGGTCTCGGCGACGAAGATGTCGCCGTTCGGGGCCGTGCGAATGACGCGCGGCGCGACGAGGCCCTCGGCGAAGAGATCGACCGAAAAGCCTTGCAGCGCCCGAGGCAATTGTCCGGCCGCGCGAGCGGCGCTCCGCGACGGATTGGCGGCCGAAAGCGTTGCGAAGGGCGAGGGCAGATCGGCCGGCGTGATCACCCGGCGGACGCCGGGCGCGTCGGAGCGCCAATCGCCAAACGCGGCCCTGCCGATCTCAAGAGCCTCGGCCGCGAGCGCGACGCCGGCCAGGAGCAACAAGGCGACCAGCCGAAACCCCATCCACATGGCTGCCTCACCCCTTGGCCCCGAAATCAACCGGTCCTGATCCGTCGGGGTTCCCGTCGTAATCGCGCTCAGGGCCGCCTTTCGCGCCCCATCACGTAAAATTCATCGTTCGGCCGGATGGAGAAGGCGTTCGCGAGCCGGTTGGACATGGCGAACAAGGCCGCGATCGCGACGATGTCCCAGGCGTCCTCATCGGTGAAGCCGTGCAGTCGCAACGCCGCGTAGTCCTGATCGTCGATCTCGTCCGAGCGCGCGGCGACCTTCATGGCGAAGTCGAGCATCGCCCGCTGGCGAGGCGTGAGGTCCGCCTTGCGGTAGTTGACCGCGACCTGGTCGGCGATCAGCGGATTCTTGGCGCGGATGCGCAGGATCGCGCCGTGCGCGACGACGCAATACTGGCAATTGTTGAGGCCGGAGGTGGCGACGACGATCATCTCGCGCTCGGCCTTGCTCAGATTGCCGGGCTTCTCCATCAACGCGTCATGGTAGGCGAAGAACGCCCGGAATTCGTCCGGCCGGCGCGCGAGCGCGAGAAAGACGTTGGGCACGAAGCCCGACTTTTCCTGCACCGCTTCGATCCGCTCAGCGACGTCCTTCGGAACGTCGGCGAGGTCGGGCGGGGCAAATCGGCTGATCGGCGTATCGCTCATCTCCGTCAGTCCTCCCAATCGTCCGCTCCATGTTATCATTGCGGCGAGCGGCCCGGGAATTCGGCGAGCCCGCGGCTTCGACCAAGGGGCAGCCCTGGCGCTCGACTGACGCAGACCCGCTTTTGCGCGAGGAACAGCGCTGCTAACATGTCGACGCAGGCCGCCGGGAGGCTTAAAGCAAAATGAAAGAACGCATCGGCTTCATCGGCGTCGGCCTGATGGGCCACGGCATGGCGAAAAACATCGTCGAGAAGGGCTGGCCCTTGACCGTGGTCGGCCACCGGAGGCGCGAGGCGGTCGACGATCTCAAAAAGCGCGGCGCGACCGAGGTAGAAAGCGCCCGCGCCCTCGCCGAGACAAGCGACGTCGTGATCCTCTGCGTCACCGGTTCGCCGCAGGTCGAGGCGATCGTCCAGGGTCCGGACGGTCTCGCCTCGGCGGGAAAGCCGCTCCTCATCATCGACTGCTCGACCTCGGAGCCCGCCTCGACGCGCCGCCTCGCGGCCGAGTTCGCGCCGAAAGGCATGACCCTCATCGACGCGCCCCTGAGCCGCACGCCAAAGGACGCCTGGGAAGGGACGCTCGACGTGATGGTCGGCGGCGATCCCGAGGCCGTCGCCCGCGCGCGGCCGATCCTCGACGCCTTCGCGGGCCGTGTCGTCCCGACTGGGCCGGTCGGCACGGGCCACACCATGAAGCTCCTCAACAATTTCCTGTCGATGGGCTACGCCGCCATCTATTCCGAAGCCCTGATGGTCGGCGCGAAAGCGGGACTGACGCCGGCCGTGTTCGACAGCGTGATCAGCGGCGGCCGCATGGATTGCGGCTTCTATCAGACTTTCCGCAAATACGTGATCGAGCGGGACCGCAATGCGCACCGTTTCACGCTCGCGAACGCGCTGAAGGACGTGAGCTATCTCGCGGGCTTCGCCCAGGCGCTCGGCGTCGCCAATCCGGTCGGCGCGGCGGTGCGCAATTCGTTCGCCCAGGCGGTCGCGACCAGCCACGGCGAGGACTACGTGCCGATGCTGTCCGACTATGTGGCGGAGTGGAACGGGACGTCGCTTGCGCCGTAGCCCCCTCGCCTCGCTTGTGCGGGGAGAGGGCTGGGGTGAGGGGCTACGCCATGCGGCCGAGGTCCGCGTCGCCCCTCATCCGGCGCTTCGCGCCACCTTCTCCCCGCACGCGGGGAGAAGGGGACTCCAGCGCTGCTACCCCCTTATCGGCTCGTGCGCGAGGGCTGCGCGCAGGAAAAAGTAGAGGCCGGTCAGGGCGGTCAGGACGAGCAGACCCTCGAGGATGTGGGTGAACGGCTCGCCAAGCTGGAACAGGCCCCCGATCGCCCAGCCGGCGGCGAAACCGGCCCCGACGAGCTCGGTGCCGACCAGAATGGCGACGCTGATCAGCGTCGTCGCATTGGTCCAGTTGATCGGCTTGAGCGCCTGGGCTTGAGCCAAAGCCTCGTCTCCTCGTTCGATTTTGAAGCGCCGCCGATATACGAGCGCGTACACGGCCGCAAGGGCGAACGCTCCTCTTTCGTCGCCGCTTCCGGCCGCGGACGGCGCCCCCTGGGCGCTTGTGTCGCGGGCCGCAAGCGTTGCCCGAGGCGGATTCCCATTGCATGATGGCGGAAATACGCCAGGGCCCATGTCTCTTCTCCTCGATCGGCCCCGTCAGGGCCACGCTGCCGGGCAGGCGCGCGATCACGCCCCGCATCGCGGTTTCGCGGCCTTGACCCTCGGCGCGCTCGGCGTCGTCTTCGGATCGGTCGGAACCTCGCCCCTCTACGCGATGGATCAGATCTTCCGCGCCGGGCCGGGGCGCGCGCCTGCGGATGCGCTCGGCGGGGCCTCGCTTGCGATCTGGTCGCTGACTCTCGTCGTCGCGGTCCCGTATCCCCTCCTGATACTCCGCGCCCGTAACGACGGCGAGGGCGGCGTGTTCGCGCTCTACGGTCTTCTGCACGACCGCGCCGACCGCCGCATCCGCATCCTCCTCTGGGCCTTGATCGCGGGCGCGGGCCTGCTGATCGGCGACGGCATGATCACGCCGGCGATCAGCGTGCTCTCAGCGGTCGAGGGCCTCGATGTCGCGTTGCCAGGTTTCGCCGGAGCCGTGACGCCGATCACGCTCGGGCTTCTCGTCGCGTTGTTCGCCGTTCAATCCCGGGGCGCCTCAGCCGTCGGCTCCATCTTCGGACCGATCGTGCTCGTGTGGTTCGCGGCGATCGCCGTCCTTGGAGCGGGCGAGATTGCGGCGCATCCGCAAATTCTGGCCGCCTTCAATCCGATCTATGGCCTCGAATTCCTGGGCCGGGCTCATCTCTTCGAGGCGCTTTTGATCCTCGGCGCGCTCATGCTGGTCGTCGCCGGCGGGGAGGCGATGTACGCCGACGTCGGGCATTTCGGCGTGACGCCGATCCGCCTCTCCTGGTACGCCGTGGTCTATCCCGCGCTTCTCATCAACTATCTCGGCCAGGGCGCGCATGTGCTCGGCGGCGGCCCGGTCGCCGACGACAAGCTCTTCTTCGCGCTCGCCCCGAAATGGCTCCTGATGCCGATGGTCGCGCTGGCGACGGCGGCGACCGTCATCGCCTCGCAAGCGCTGATTTCCGGCGCCTTCTCGCTCATCTCGCAGGCGATCCGCCTCGGCCTCTTCCCGCGGATCGACATCCTGCACACCCACCATACGCGCGAGGGGCAGGTCTACATTCCGGTCGTCAACTGGACGCTCCTGATCGGATGCGTCGCGCTCGTCTCATCCTTCCGGTCGAGCACGGCGCTCGCGGCGGCTTATGGTCTTGCGGTCTCGGGCGTGATGCTGATCACGTCAGTCGCGATGATCCCGATCGCGCTCCGCCACTGGAACTGGAGCCCGGCGCTGACGGCGCTCGTCTGGGGGCCGCTTGCCGCGCTCAACGCCGCGTTCCTTTCTGCGAGTCTCTTGAAGCTGTTCGAGGGCGGCTACGTGCCGATCGCGGTCGGAAGCGTCGCCTTCGCCGCAATGGCGACGTGGCGCTGGGGCCGCAAAGCCATTTACGCCGCTCACAACGCCAAGGCGACCATGACGATGGCGGAGGTCGTCGCGCTGCATCGCAGGAGCAGCCGCTTCCTCGAGCGCAACGCGCTCATCATGTCGCCGAGGCCCTTGCGCGCGCTGCATGACCGCGCGCCGTCCCTCATTCGCCTGATCGCGGAACGCACCGGCGTGCTGCCGCGCAACCTCGTCTTCGTCGAGGTCCTCCATCGCAAGACACCGTATATCCACGGGAGTCGCTACAAGGTCACCGTGTTCGACCGCGAGGAGAGCCGCGGCGGAGTCATTGGCGTCGAACTGTCGTTCGGCTTTCTCGAGGAGCCGAATGTCGAGCGGGCGCTCGAGGAGCTCGCCCGGCATCACGAGATCGACCTGCCGAGCGATCCGCATCAGTGGATCGTGCACGTCATGCAGGAGAACCTCTTGCCGGCGCGCAAGAGCAACCTCTTCAAGCGGACCCGGCTCAACCTGTTCCGGTTCCTGCGGCAGGTGTCGCGCCCCGCCTATTCCTATTACGGGCTGGGCGACGCGGTGCAGCTGACCGTCGAGATCATTCCCGTGAGGCTGAGGTGAGCCGGTCCCGGTGGCTGCTCACTGATCGAGCGAGAGGGAGGCGTTGCTGATGCGGACCCGGCGGACCGTTCTGATTGGCGGCGCCTCGGTCGCGCTCGGAGCCCTGGCCTATCGCGCCTGGGATCGCGGCGCGTGGTCGGGCGGCGAGGGTCCAGCTTACTCGCCCTGGGGCGAGTGGGAGGGCGACGCCGCCGACGGCGTCAAGCGGCCTTTGCGCGCCGCAATCCTCGCCTCGAATCCGCACGACACCCAGCCCTGGCTGTTCGAAATCGGCGAACGAGAGATAACGGTCTTCGCCGACCGGGCGCGCAACCTGGGCGCATTCGATCCCTTCCGTCGCGAGATGCATCTCGGACTGGGAGCGGCGATCGAGAACGCCGTCATGGCGGCGCGCGCGTTCGGCCTGGCGGCGAATGTCGCGGCCACCGACGGCAGGCTCACGCTGTCGCCGGATGTTGCGCCCGCTCTCGCCGCGCGCGTCGCCTTCGCGCCGGGCTCAAGCGCAACCGATGCGCTCTTCGCCGCAATTCCGCATCGCCACACGAACCGCGGCCCCTATCGCCCGGATCAAACGGTCAGCGGGGACGTCTTGAGCCGCTTCGCCGATCTCGTCGCGGACGATGCGGTCCGGGTCGTCTTCGTCACGGACGCGAACGCCCGCGCCGAACTGGGGGCGCTGATCGTCGAAGCAACGAACCGGATTATCGGCGATCCGCAAATGTCGGCCGACAGCGCGCGCTGGTTCCGAACCGGCCGGCGCGACATCGCCGCTCATCGCGATGGCGTGACGGTCGACACCGCCGGACTTTCGCCGCTCATGACGGCGGCCGCCAAGCTCATGCCGGATATGGACGCGAGATCGGCCGACCAGTACTGGCTTTCCATGACGCGCGCCGTGCAGATTCCGACTGCGCCCGTCCTTGGCGTCCTTCTCGTCCGCGACCGGCTCGACATGCGGACCGCAATTGGGGCCGGACGCGCCTGGCAGCGGCTGCATCTCGCCGCGACCGCCGAAGAACTCGCGGCGCAACCTCTCAATCAGCCGGTCGAATGCATCGACCGCAACGCCATGCTGGGCCGGACCGACGATTTCGGGCCGGCCATCACGAAGATCGCCCGATTGGCAGGCTGGGAGCCAACGTTCACATTCCGGCTCGGCGTCGCCGAGCGGGCAGCGGGTCCAAGTCCGCGGCGGGAGTTGAACCAGGTGCTGAGAACGTAGCGCCGCCGACGCCCGCGCGTTGGTCTCCCGTGATTCTCTGGACAATCCGTGGAAGCAAACAAACATTGGCGCGATGGTTCGACGCCTGAGGGGGAAGTGAGGCGGAGAATTTATCCCAGGCTTGCACAAGAAATTGGCAGTGATCAACGTGACGAAGATGATGACGTTGGAGACTTTCGATTTCGCAATGAGTCGCATTTGCAAAGATTTTCTTGCAAAAGGTAAGAAATATAGAGCAAATTGAACGTGGTTGAAGGACGGAAAGGGTGGTGTTGAGTACGAGATCGATAATGAAAAAGTGCATATTGGATTTCCTCTTAACTATTGATGCAGAAGATAAGTTTGTTGTTGTTGAACTGAAGGACCGGGAGAGCAGAGCTGGCCCTTGGGGCAATTACTGTAATTGGGTATCCCCTTCATTGCCCCGTTGTCCGAGAGTCGCTGGAACCCGGTGGCTTGACGATGGCGTTGTAGGGCGCGGGTCCAACGGCGAGGGCTTGTTGGGCGAGGCGATGAAAGAGCAGCCCGCGGGCCTTTGATCTGCGGCGATTGAAGCGGAAGGTGAATTCGTCGAGGTAGTAGTCGAGATGTTGATGCTGGACGCCACCTTGGTGAGTACCGATCAGCCATCGCTTGAGCAGCGAGGCGACGAGGTGGACGCGCGGCATGACTTCGTGCGCCAGGTCGGAGCCGCCGCTGAGGACCGTGACCTGATGCTGGTAACCGGCCGCCGCCAGTCCGGCACAACCCCTCCAGCCGTCGGTGTGAACCATCGCCCCGCGCTTCACAGCGCCTTGGACGAAGGGAAGCAGGCTGTCTGTCGAGACATCTCCGATCTGCTGAAGGCGGATGCGGCCAAGCCCCCGGCCGTTCTTCTCGACTGCTATGGCGACGATGGCCTTGCTCTCGGTTTCTCGGCCTCGCGTACCCTGTTCCGGGCCACCAACATAGGTTTCATCAACCTCGATCGCACCAGACAGCAGGTCCCGGCCCGGCCGGACCATGGCGCGGCGCAGTTTGTGCAGCCAGGTCCAGGCAGTTTCGTAGCTGCCAAGCCCCAATTCCCTCTGGAGGCCGAGCGCACTGACCCCATTCTTCTGGCTGGTGACGAACCACATCGCCAGAAACCACATCCGCAACGGCTTACGGGCACCCTCGAAGATCGTCCCGGCGGTCAGCGATGTCTGTTTGCGGCAGGCCCGACACCGCAGCCATCCCCCTGCCATCACCCATGGCTCCCCCGCCTCTCCGCAATGGGGGCAGGTAAATCCCTGAGGCCAGCGCAAACGACGGATGTACTCGCGGCAGGCCGCGTCGTCACGGAAGCGTTCGTCCATCGCCTGAAACGTGCGCGGGTAATCAAGTCCAGCGACCGGGTGTCGAGTGGTGTCCACCAGACAGGCGTACCACGTCCCTCAGGGGCAGTGAAGGGGATACCCATTTTACTGTATTATATGGGATGGACTGACGCCAATATTGGCAGCCATGCTAAGCCTTGTCGCGGGATTATTATTACGAATGAGACTACAGATGAGCTGCAACTCGGAGGTCACATGCTCCTCAAGTTAAACCTTGCGCTACCAAAATGAGCTTTTCAATCGTACTTAGACGCTTGAGAAGACAAGAGAAAGCGGCTCTTTGGAGAAAACAGGTCCTTGTCTAAGAGTTTGTCCGGAAACATCATGTGGGATTGCATAGTTTTCGCAGCATGAGGCGGATGGAAGCGAGGCGGAGGAACGCGAGCGCCTTGCGGTTGAGGCATTCCCAGTCCTTGGCCAGCCGTCGGCAGCGGCCGAGCCAGGCAAAGGTGCGTTCGCCGATCCAGCGCTTGGGCAGGACGACGAAGGCCTTGGCCTGATCCGATCGCTTGACGATCTCGACCTTCACGCGCGCCAGAGTTCGTCCGATGGCGGTCTGAAATTGCGGCCCTCGATAGCCGCCGTCGGCAAAGAGCCTGGTCAGGAACGGAAAGGCGCCGAACAAGGTCGCCATCAGCGCGGCGCCGCCGTCGCGGTCCTGGATGTCGGCGGCGTGGACGATCGCATGCATCAACAGGCCCTGCGTATCGACGAGGATGTGGCGCTTTTTGCCCATGATTTTCTTGCCGGCGTCGTAACCCGCCGGATCGATGCAGGTCCCCCTTTTTCCGCGCTCTTGACGCTCTGGCTGTCGATGATCGCGGCGGTCGGGCTCGCCTCGCGAGCGGCCGCTTCGCGACACTTCACGTAGAGCGCGTCGTGGATGCGATCGAGCGTGCCGTCCCAACTCCAGCGATCGAAGTAATCGTAAAGCGTCGAACGCGGCGGCAGGTCCTTCGGCACGGCGCGCCATTGGCAGCCGGTGCTCAGGACATACATCAGGCCGTTGACGACCTCGCGCTCATCGACATGACGTCGGTTGCCGCCGCGCTTGGCCGGTGGAATGAACGGCTCGACATGCGCCCATTCCGCGTCGGTCAGATCGCTCGGATAGCGCAGCCGACTGCGGTCGTAGCGAGCGCGATTTTCGTTGGTCCACATCAGCGACCCCCCAAGCGATTCGGGCCGCCTTCCTTAAATCATAAGCGATTCCAACAATTCGTTAAGTTCCCGGACGGGCTCTTAGGCGCTTCCAGTCAGCCAAATTAACGCCGCGGGATAACCGAGCATAACCGACGAGCCCTCGTCTGATCGCGCTGCATTCGCCTCTCGCACCCTCTCCGCGAGCCAGCCTCGCGACGCTCGCAGCAAAAGTGCACAATTTGGCGCCCAACGCCTTGAAAGCGCTCGCGCGCCTGTCGACATTGCACGCCGCCCGGACGGCGAGGCGGCGGGCGGACAGGTGGCCGGGAACGCTGCGTCAAACGCCCCAAACTTAAACGTCAACACCGGATCAGCTCCCATCCAATCTACAGGGAAGTTGGCCTTGCCTTCCGACAATTAGCCGGATTTGCTCACGATGAGCCGGTCGTATAGACCTAACGTTTCAGACGCTGGCGGCCGGGTCGCGAGCAACTTGCAGGTCATCTCGAAGGGGCCGTTCGCGTGCAGGGCCGCGTCATTTTTCTGTTAGCGCGGCTTATTCCCAGCGTCCTTGCGCTTGTGGTCGCCGCGCTGCTGACGCGATTGCTGAAACCTGAAGAATACGGCTTATACGCGCTAGGCCTCTCAATCATCTTCTTTTTGACGATTGGCGTCTTCGAGTGGCTCGGGCTCAGTCTTCTCAGGATGGCTGCCGGGGCCAGTCACCCCGAACTCCTGTTTGGCACGACCATGACGTGCTTTGTCACGCTCTTTGGCGTATGCGTCGTCGTCGCGGGCCTGGCGCTGGTCGTAGGTGGCGTTGGCAATTATGCCACCCTGATCCTCGCGAGTCTCGCCGCCTCCCTCGCCACGGTCTGGTTCGAACTGCGGCAGCGGCTTCAGATGGCCGAACTGCGGGGTGGCGAATATTTTCGAATGAGCGTGGGTCGCGGACTGATCACCACTCTACTCGTCTGCGCCGCGACCATCGCTTGGCGCAGCGCGTCTTTGAGTTTGTTCGCCCTCGCTGTGAGCAATTTTCTGGCCGGCCTTCTCGTGCGAGAAAAACAGCTCAGGTTCAGCGGGCTTCGTTTCGACCGGAAAATATTCGGCGCGCTCCTCCGGTACGGACTTCCGCTATCGGTCAGCGTAGGACTCGCGAGCGTTTTAATGTCAGTCGACAAGTGGCTGTTGCAGGCGCTGTTGGGCCCGAAGGCCGTCGGTTTGTTTGCCGCCGCCGCCTTGGTAGCCCAGATGCCGATCCAGGCCTTAGCGGGTGGCATCGGGCAGTTGGCTTATTCATTGGCCGTGCGAACGCTGGCGTTCCATTCCAGAGAGGCGACGAAATCCCAGCTGGAGCAGAATTTTATTATCCTCATTGGCGTCGTACTGCCCAGTGCAGCGGGCACAGTCGCCCTGTCCGACAACCTGGCCCATCTGATCGTCGGGCAGTATTATTGGCAATCGGTCGTTTCCCTGGCGCCGTGGCTCTCGGGGGCAGCCGTCGTGGGAACGATAGGCGCTTTCTACATCGACAATGCGTTCCAACTTGCGAATCGAACTTTACTGCTACCTTTATTCATAGTGTTTTCTCTCGTGATAAATGTGGCCTTAGACATTTGGTTGATTCCATCGTTAGGCGTGTTGGGCGCGGCCATGGGCAGCTTTTTCGCCCTGCTGTCCTCTGATTTTGTCAAGGCGATCTACAGCCAATTCGTATTTCCTTTGCCGTTGCCAGCGATCGATACGGCCAAAGTGCTGGCCAGCGCGGGCATCATGTTTTTGGTAGTTCACAAATTGGCCTCGTGGTCGGGGCTATGGGCTCTCGCTTGCCAAATTGCAGCCGGATGCGCCGTCTATACTTTGCTTATCATTATACTCAACGTCTTGAATGTTCGCGGATGGATTATCCAGCGTGTCAAAGCGCGCCGCCGAATCGCCAGTATTGAGACCGATCGCGTTTGATTTCTTGCCACTGGGCGAGATGAATTTAAGCTAGCATCCCCGGCCGTGCTTGGAGTGGCCTCCGGGAACGAGACAAAATCCGGCTTTGCGCCCGGTTATCGGCCGGATAATATCGCTGTCTTCTCGCCACCCAGAGTGCCCGCTCGCACATCAGACCAGTGATGAACAGGACCGGCGTCAGGGAATAATTTGGGGGCAACAAAACGATTTCGCTCACGCCCTCCTGCACAATCCCAACACAACATGCGATCGTCGATACCGCCAGCGCCCTTTCCGGTGTTCCGAGACAGCGAACCGCCAGGAACACGGTCCTGACGAGAATAAAGACAAACAGGGCTGTGCCGATCACGCCGATGGTGAGCAGGGACTCCAGCAGCCCATTGTGCGCCTGCGGCACCACAAAGCCCATGGCATTGGAAACTTCAATCGCGAACGGATTGGTCAAGCTCCAAAAACCGAAGTAGCCCCATCCCAACAACGGCTTCATCCATATATCTTGCTCGACATAGGCCCATATCACGGTGCGCCCGGTCAGCGTCGGATCCTTGCCGATCATTTCAAGGAAGGTGTCGGGCGCGGCCACGGTGACGATAAGCACCGGCGTAAGAACAACCTCCAAAATGACGGCGGTCCAGCGGGCCGGGCCGCCCTTCCTCCACAGAGTGTCGATTCCGCTGACACCGCACAAAACCAGGGTGACCAAAAACGCCCCCGTGGACTTGGACGCATAGGCCGTTCCCACGAACACGACCAACATACAAAGCTTGTCGAGATACCGGCCCCTGGCGACCCTGATGCCGTGCAAGGCGGCAAGCGCTCCGGTCGCCATGACCTGTCCCAAGACATTCTTGTAACTGAATATCCCCCTGAAATTGGGTGTTCCCTCGGAATCTCCCGGCGTATAGGCGATGCCGGGAGCAGCAATGGCCAGGAAGAGGGAGGCGATCGCACACAGGAAACAACACCAGGCCAGCAGATGCATGAACTCGTCGGCACGCATCTTGCGCGCGATTCCGATCGCGCCAATGACGACGTAGAGATAAATGATGGCGATCCGCGAGGACGTCTCCGGGTACAACGACCAAAGCGAGGACAGCCACAGGAACCCGACCGCCGAGAATGCCAGAACGCTGCCTGTGGCAAAACCCTTCGCGCTCCGGCGGTAGCCGAGGCCAAACAGTGTCACGCTTGAAGCAATCATCAGCAAATTCAGGGTTTGCGTGACCTTGTCGCTGCCTGGGCTCGCCTCCCCATAGACCAGTCGATCGATGAAACCAAGCGCCGCCATTGTATCCAGCACAAAGAAGCCGGAAATCAGATAGTACCAAGTAGGCACGGTGTCCCTCAAAACTTTAATCAGACGACGATCCTCGAACGCGGCCTGCCACCAACGCCGGAGCAAGCTCGATCGAGGTCCGTTGTCGATCGCTCTTCCAGTTCCGCCATAATCCAAGCCCCGAGGGCTTGAATCGGGCCCGCCTCGACCGACGGCGCGACGGGTGCACCTATCTTCCCGCAGTGACCAGCCAGATGCCCAGCATTATCAGCGCGGTTCCGGCGAGCTTGCGCAACGTCAGTGGCTCGCCTAGGACGACGCAGCCTAGGAGCATGGTGAGCAGGAACCCGAGCGCTACGAAGGCGTACGCCACGGACACTTGGAGCTTAGCCAGTACGAACAACCACACGACAGCGCTGAAACCATACAGGAAGAGTCCTAACCACACCGTTGGGCTGGTGGTCACCGCGAGGACGACCCGCATCAATCCGCCGCCGGTAAGCGCCGTTTGTACTGACTCCACGCTCATGCCGTGCTTGAGCGATATCTGAGCGAGCGCCGTACAGGTGACGCTAACCAGGATCATGCTGATCACTGGCCAGGCGATCAAACCGTCGCCACTCATCCGATTCACAGGGTGAACGGCAGCCAGGCTGCCCCAGCCACGCCAACCAAGCATGCGAATACCATCCACGAAACCCAGTCCCGCGCAGCATAGACGATTGGGTCGTCATGCATGTGGCCTCGCGTCGTGGACAGCCATAATCGGCACTGCCAGAACAGAAGGAGCGGAATACTGCCCCAGAGCATCGCCGGGTGGCTGTAGACGCGCGAGGCGATGTCGCTCTGCACATAGAGCGACAGCACGATCGCCGAGGCGAATGTCGCGCAGCATCCGAACATCTGCAGCATTGCCGCGTCGTCGACCATGTAGCCGCGTCGTTTCGGACGTGCTTCACCGCCGGCGGCCCTCAGGCGCTGCAGTTCGGAGACACGTTTGATAAATGCAAGGCTAAGGAACAGGAAGGACGAAAATCCCAGCAGCCACAGCGATACGGGGTGACCGCTCGCCTCACCTCCGCCGAACAGGCGGATGGTGTACAGCGCCGCCAGAATGAACACGTCGACCAGGGGCTTTTCCTTTAGCCACATGGTGTAGGCGAGGGAACAGGCAAGATAGGCCATTAGTGTCGTTAGCGCTCCGCTAACCCAACCCAGTATCGTGCCGGACAGCAACAACACCGAACTCAGCGTCAACCCGACCGCCACCGGCAAATCGCCGTTGGCGAACGGACGTCGCGACTTATGCGGATGGGATCGGTCGGCCCCGAGGTCGGATATGTCGTTGAGCAAATAGATGCCTGAAGCAACCAGACAGAAGCCAAGCGCGATGGTCAATGCGCCTGCCCACGCGTGCGCATCGGAGAAGTCGCCAGCGGCGATCGGCGGCACCAGACACAGCGCGTTTTTCACCCATTGGTACGGCCGCATGGCGCGCAACGTGGCGCGCACCCAACCATTGGTGCGGTCATCCAGCACTATCGGGTCTTTATGGGACGCTCGCGCGATCCGAAGCACCGTTTCCGGAGCGTTGACGACCACGGCCGCGGCGGCGCATTCCCACACCACGTGGTCAGTAGCGTCGTTACCGGCATAGACAAAGGCGCGCCTGCCGAAGCGACGGCACAGGACATCGGCCTTCGCCGCGCCGCGCAGGTTGGACGTTCCCTGGGTCGCGATTATTTCGTCGAACAGACCAAGATATTCCGCGACCCGCGCCGCGATATCTCGATGCGCTGCCGTGCACAGCACGATGTACCGTCCAGCAGCCCGCTGCGCTTTCAGATACGCCAGCAGCGACTGGCTGTAAGGCAAGGTCGCGGCATCAAAAATCCAGCGTTGGGCAAGCTCCTGCTTCAAACGAGCCTTGCCTTCCCCCAACCAGCCGGGCAGCCGTAGCGCCGTTCTCCAGTCGGTCAACACCGCGGCGACCGCAGCCTCATGCAGCGTATCGATGCGAAGCAATGTACCGTCCATATCGACGCAAAGCGGCAAGTCCGCGACCTCTGGGGCGGTCGCTTCTGGCGCCAACTGGGTTGACGAACTCATGCAATCAACTCCCCGGCCACATAGGACGGCCGATCACGTCGTTCGCGTCGCAGGCCTCGGGGTCCGACAGGACGAGTCAATTGGCCTCCTCGGGTTCGCCATCGCAGCGGATCGCCGACTCTGAGCGAGGATAATTCGCCACCCGGTCCGCAGGCACCGCCAATTTGTCGTTGGCAGACATGCTGTATGGATCCCGCAATATCTGGTATCCGTCCAGTTCCTTGTCGTTCACAATTACAGCAATTGGATCTTGCGGCCACATTTCCTGTGGATCGACAAAAAGAAAGGTTTGTTTATTTCTGACCACTTTGAGTCCGATCGTCCCCGCTCTCATCCTTGTATTGGCGTCAGGTTTGAACAGAAGACCAGCCATCAGCGGTCCGTTGCTGGTCAATATCAATAGTCGCGGCTCGCAGGACCCGGTAACCATCCGACCGAATTTCGTCAGCACAGCCGCTCGCTCAACCAGAGCAGCGTGGTGACGCGGGAATGAGCCCACTGGAACCACTCCGGTAGTGGGGTTATGCTCCGGGAAAGTAACATATTCCGAATGCAGGTTGCGCAGGATCAACGGGCGTGCAACTTCAGCGAGAGCCTGGTTTGCGAGAAAAATGGCCAGTCCAATGGCGATCGCGCGAGGATTGTTTACTTGGAACCGCCGCGTGGTCCATAAGGCTATCAATACGGCCATACCCAATATGACAAACGTGAAATGCCTGGCGGGGTACGGATTCGGTAACCAGAACATCATTCCGATCACCATCAGACTTGCGGGCCCAAGCCAGTTGGGACCCGACAGAACAGCCTCTGGCCAACGTAAGTGTCGCACGATGCTGGTTCTTTCGTCGAACAATGAAGCAGCGCCGGCAACCACGGTCGCAAGCCCACAGCCAACGACGAGAATGACACAGCCTCGCAGGACGTAGCCAAGGTTGTAAAACTGCGCGAGGAAGGGCCAAAGGCCGCTCAAGTTGCCGCCATCGGCCAGCGAAGTATGCACCTCATTACGAAAGACGATCTCGAAAAACGCAAAGGCAATCACGCAGACAATGCTCCGCGATACGACGCCCAAAACATACTGCCGCTGAGTCAACATCGTTTTGGGTCGCTGCGCAAACGCGAGCCACGAAAAGGCGAGGGGAAGTTCGGCCCTCATTGTCAATCCAACGAAGAGCAATAGCGTTGCAGTAGCATAAGATGCAATTCTCCACCGACCAGAAACGTCGAGAACCAAAAGAAGGTTGGCCGCAAAGAAGAAGGCGAGAGCAATTAAGAGCTGGTGCCCAGAAGTAGCCATTTCAAGGAAGACAGGCGAGAATATAAATATGGCAGTAGCGAGAAGCGCAGTTGACACGCCGTACATAACCCGCAGCGACGCCATCAACAATCCGGCTGTAGCGACCGAAGCAAGGAATCCGATCGCGTTGATCGCTTCGATTAGGCTTTCGCGATAACTGATGTTGAATACGTGTGCATCTCCAAGCCAATAAATCATCGCGACATAGCCGTATCCAAATCGGATTCCGTATTGACTCGGATCATGAAGCCATAAACCACTTGCTTGCCCATTCAACAATCCCAGCAATACGCGGTACAAATCGCCCTCGTCAAATTCGAGCCTACAGTGAAAAGAGCCGACTATTAATGTAAAGATTGCCGCTAGAAAGATGAAATAAGGCACACCGGCCCTCAGAAAAATAGCGGTCCTAGCGCCGCCAGACGGTTGTCCAAGTGCACGCTTGGCGAGGATTTCAGCATATGGCTTATCCTCCACAGACAACGTCTAATCTCCCCTGAAAAAGTAATCTCATCGCAATTCTGCTCTGTTTCGCGCGACCCCGCAATCTTGTCGCTCGCCGTTCCCGCTGGGGTAGACCATTCGGCGGATCAAGCCGAAATGTCTGCTCCGTGAGTATGCGACCGAAAACTCGAGAGCGAGAGGTCAACTTAGTTGGCCTGTCTCGATCAGCTTCCGGACGACCAGAGATGACCCTTGCTTGGTCAGATGATCGGTGTCGAACAGCAACGGCGACCCATCCGGCGCGGTTGTCAGGCAGCGATCCGAGGTGCAAAGCAGCTTGTAGTACGAGACATATGTCGCGCCATATTTCGATGCGATGGCGCCCAACTCGCTATCCAGCGCCATGTTGGTCTTGATCTGATGGCGTTCGGCTGCCCGCGGGTCGTTGCTTTCCGCCGCCTCGGCCAGGATCCTTGGCAGGGCTTGGTCGTATTCGACCATCGGGCCGAATAGCGTGACGGGGATGGATCGGTCTCTGGCCCAGATCAGAACTTCTTCGAGTCCTGGCAGGTCACGCTGGACCCATCGGCAACCGATAAGCAGCCGATCGACCCGGTTGTTGGCCAAATAATCCTTGAACATGTAGTCCATCATCTGGCTACAGGACGTGACGCCTCCCTTTGCCTGCGTGAATTCAGGCCTGCAACCGGCTGTTGTCGCCTGCAGTATGTGTACGCCGTCCAGGAGTTCCGACAGCCCGTACCAAAGCTGCGCCGCGTGACTATCGCCAATCAGCAGGTAGTTCCGCCGACCGACGTCAGGCCGGAGGCATTTGTCGCGATCGAAATCGGAAATGGAGGCGGCTATGAAACAGCTTCCGTCACGAAAGTGGCTCTGCCCATAATCGAGATACGCTGCGTACGCCCGTGCCGCCGGGGAGAAGCGCGCCGGCAATCCATCCGCCGCGATGATAATGACGGCCGCGACCGCCACCGCGCCAAGGCCCAACAAACCTCGACCTATCACCTGCAGATCCGGCGTCGATTTGAACCCCCGTCTGAACGGCTTCTCGACAAACTGCCAGGACAGGATGGCAAGGGCGAAACTGTAAATGACTATCAACAGCCGCGAAGTGTTGGTGAGGACTTCAGCGTCCGAGCGTTGGAAAAAGATCACCGGCCAATGCCACAGATACAGTGAATATGAGATCAACCCGACAAAGACGACAGGCGGCAGGGACAGCATGCGTCCGACCAGGGAATCTCCCGCTTGCCCGGCGGAGATTATAAGGGCGGCTCCCAAGCACGGAACGAGCGCTGTCGCACCCGGAAACGGCGTATCGAGGCCATAGGCGATGATTGAAAAGCCGATCATCGCGAGGCCGAGAAGCGCCATCAGATTGCGGGTCGCGCTGTGAAGCCCCACCTTCCACGGCTGAATTACCAGGAGGACGCCCAGAAGCAATTCCCACGCGCGCGTCGGCGCCAGGAAGAAAGTCGATTGTGGGCTTACAAAGGCGCCTACAGCACTTAGCCCGAACGAGCCAATCCACAACAGGCAAAGGCTGATGTTCAGCAGTTTTGGCGCGCACCAGGTTATGAGGAAAACGAGCAGCGGAAAGACTAGGTAAAATTGCTCCTCCACACCCAAGGACCATGTGTGCAGCAAAACCTGGGTCGTCGCTGGCGCGTCAAAATATCCCGTATGATTGGCGAAATAAATATTCGATATCGATAGCGCCGCAAAAAGCGTCGACCACGCCAACCTGGCATATTCAGCGGGCAGCAACAAGAAATACGCCATTACCATGATCGACAGGGCCATCGCGGCGAATGCCGGAGCGATTCTTCTCATCCGGCGGGCGTAGAAGCCGACCACCGAAAAGACGCCTAGCTTAACGTCCTGAAGGATCATCGCCCCGATGAGATAGCCGGAAATGACGAAAAACACGTCGACGCCGACAAACCCGCCGGATAACCAGGAAATCTGCGAGTGATAGCCAAGCACAGCCAGGACCGCGACGGCTCGCAGGCCGTCGATATCGCGGCGGTAGCCAATATGTCGCGATCCACTCCACACCGGAAGAAATGCGGCGTACCGCAGCATCCCACGATCACGTGAGGATGTCTCCGGGTCCGGCCCGTCGCCCCGCCCCCGTTCGCGCAGCGACTGGACAGGCAGCTCACTGCGCAGGGAGAGGCTGTCGAACTTCATTGATGCTGAATGCTCTGGACCCCAACAGATGTCAAAAGTTCGCATAAAGAGAACTTGGGTGCAAGCCCTACAGCAAGCGTGCGTGGCCGGTCGATCCGAAACCCGGAGCCGCAACTCCATTGCCGGATGCGGAATCAATCTGGATGGACCGCTGCGCGCGTCTGCCGCGCGGCGCCCATCATTCTGCAAGCCGGTATCAGCTTATGCCGAGTGTGAAATTGTAGGAAGCCGCTGAGAGCCAATTGGCGCAGCGTCGGAGGCGGGCCGCGCTGGATTTGGATTCCCTAGGATTTGCTTGTATTTTATTGGATTGTCTTGGATTTCCTTGGCCGCGCTGGGTTGGAAAAGCTTGGATTTCCTTGGATTCTCTCGTCCGAATCGAGCCTTTTCAATGAGTTACGAGGGATTTTTCGCAAAAAATTTTTCTCTTGTCCCTCCTCGTCCTCAAGCCGCGCGGCGGCGCTTCGCCAGGGACGAACTTGGCCCCGAGCTTCTGGTTCGGCGAAAACGTCCCGCGGGTCATTCGGAAACGATAGCACGCCTTTCGACTTTTCGGAAGAAAATAACGGCGTTTATAGCGTTATCTGTTGGCCGGGTTGGTCGTACGGTCAACGTCCGAACGGAAACGTCGCGAAAGGGAGGAGTCCTGCCCTTCCCGTTCGGCTGCAGTAGGGCAAGTCTCCGCACTGAGTGGACGTCCGCCTGAGCCTTTGCCTCGTGAGACTATCCCCGCCGTGCTGTGTCGAAAAGTGTTCTGCAATCAATAAAAGTGTTCCGCAATCAATAGCAGTATGGCAGGCTGGGCGATCGTCGCTCAGACGGATGCCGGATGCGCATTTGTTTGCAGGTTGGCGGCGGGTTTGTGTCGCTGGTCGGCGGCGGGATCGACCATCGACGCCCACTCGTCACGGAGGCGCTGATCGACCTCGGCCGGCGCTACGGCTTGGCGCGCGGCCGCTCGGACCCGATCGCGCTGCTGCAAATCGGGCGGGCGCTGTACGCGTGGCTGGACGGGGCTGAGGGCTGGCTGGCCGAATTGTGGCCGCGGCTGACGCCGCCCTTCTTGCTGGAAATCCAGGCGCCCTTGCAGCCGACCGGGCCGGACTGGGCGATGCTGCACGCGCCCTGGGAGGTGCTGGCGGACCAGACGGGGTTCCTGGCCGAGGACGCTCAGCTGCGCTACGCGCCAGCGCGTCGTCTGGGCAAGCCCGCCGCCCAGCCCGACCTGGACGACTACCGCCTCGGAGTGGCGTTCATGGCGGCGGCGCCGCGTGGCGCGCAGTCGCTCGACTTCGAGGCGGAGGAAGCGGCGATCATGGACGCCGCCGGGCGCGACCTTGATCTCCTGGTGGAGGAGAGCGGGGACCCGGAAGAGCTGGGGCGCCGCTTGGTCAAGCTGAAGCCGACGCTGCCGGTCCTGCACCTGTCCTGCCACGGCCACAACGCGTGGTCCGGGAAAGACGGCAAGCAAGCGGTGCTGATGCTGGAGGACGCTGATAGCGGCGACGAGCGCCCGACGACGGCGAGCGAGCTGGTCGAGTGTGAGTGGCGGAGCAATTCTCCCCACTTGTGACATTTGAAATTTCCCCAGTTTTCGTGACTGCCGGCCGTCCCGGGCATGCCCGGGACGGTCGGCGGCCGCACCGAATCACCGAGGCTCCTCCTGCTGGCGGGAGGGAGGACCTGGTGATCAAACTTGGGGAACTCGTCATGATCCTGGATTTGCATCGCCAGGGCCTGTCGGTCAGCGCCATCGCCCGGCAGGTCGGCGTCGACCGAAAGACCGTCCGGACCTACGTCGCCAAGGGGCTGGAGCCGCCGGCGTACAAGAAGCGCCCGCCGGCGCCGAGCCTCGTCGATGGCTTCGAGGTGTACTTGCGGGAACGCCTGGCGGCCTATCCCGCCCTGACCGCGCGGCGTCTGTTCCGGGAGATCAAGGAGCGCGGCTTCTTGGGCGGCTACAGCGTCGTGCGCGACCGCGTGCGCGATATCCGGCCCGCTCGCAGCGCCGGATACGAAGTGCGCTTCGAGACGCCGCCGGGCGAGCAGGCCCAAGTCGACTTCGCCCGGTTCGAACTCGAGTTCGTCGACGAGCCGGGCGTCAAGCGCATCGTCTGGCTGTTCTCGATGGTGCTGGGTTACTCCCGGCTGATCTGGGCGCGGTTCGTCCTCCACCAGGATCTGCAAAGCGTCCTGCGCTGCCACATCGCTGCTCTCGACGCGATCGGCGGCGCGCCTCGCACGATCCTCTACGATCGCATGAAGACCGCGGTCATCGGCGAGGACGCCGACGGACTCGTCATCTACAACCGCGCCCTCGTCGACCTCGCCCGCCATTACGGCTTCCAGCCGCGCGCCTGCCGGTCCAATCGGGCCAAAACCAAGGGCAAGGTCGAGCGGCCGTTTCGCTACATCCGCGAGGACTTCTTTCTCGGCGGCGCGTTCCGCAACCTCGACGACCTGAACGAACAGCTCCGTCATTGGCTCGATACCGTCGCCAATCCGCGCGTGCACGCGACCACCAACAGGGTCGTCAACGAGGCCTTCGCCGAGGAACGGGCGTCATTGAAAGCCTTGCCGGCCACGCCCTATCGGGCAGTGCTGCGGCTCGAGCGGCGCGCTTCGCACGAAGGCATGGTCAGCGTCGGCGGCAATCTCTACAGCGTGCCCGACACGACGCGGCGGCGCATCTTCGATGTTCACGTTCTCGCCGACGAGATCCGCATCTTCGAGGACGGCGCCCTCGTCGCGATCCACGCCCCTCTGGAAGGACGCGGCGAGAAACGGCTCGATCCCTCGCATCGCAAGCCCGTCAACTCGGCCCCGCGCCCGCGCGATGAACCCCCGATCTTGATGCGCGCCGGCGACCGCGTCGTCCGTCGCTCGCTCGACTTCTACGCCGCCGTCGGCCGGCGTCTCGCAGGCTTCGGGGGCGCGCGATGAGCGCTCCGTCCGTCATTGAGCGCGTCAAGACCACCCTAGTCGCCTTGAAGATGCCACGGGCGCTGGAAGTCCTCGACGTCACCCTGCGCGGCATCGAGCGCGGCGAGATCGGCGCCGTCGAGGCCATCGACGCTTTGCTGACCGAAGAACTGACCACCCGCGAGAACCGCCGCGTCAGAATGGCGGTCCAGATGGCGAGGCTCTCGGCGATCAAGACCCTCGCCGGTTTCGACTTCGCCTTCCAGCCCTCGCTCGACAGGAACCGCGTCCTGGCGCTCGCCGGACTGCAGTTCATCGAGCGCGCCGAAGCGGTTCATCTGATAGGGCCGCCCGGGACCGGCAAGACACACTTGAGCCTCGCCCTTGGCGTCGAGGCGGTCAAAGCCGGCCGCAGCGTCTACTTCAGCTCGCTCGCCGACATCGTCTCCACGCTCGCCAAGGCCGAACGCGACGGCGCTCTTCGCGAGAGGATCCGCTACTACTGCCGCTTCGCACTGCTCATCGTCGACGAGATCGGCTACCTCCCCGTTACGGCGGGCGGCGGCAATCTTTTCTTCCAGCTCGTCAACGCCCGCTACGAAAAGGGCGCGATGATCCTCACCTCAAATCGCGGCTTCGCCGAGTGGGGCGACATATTCGGCAATTCCGTCGTCGCGACCGCGCTCCTCGACAGGCTTCTTCACCACGCCGTCGTCGTCCAGATCGACGGCTCGAGCTATCGGTTGCGCGAACACGCCGACCTCTTGCCCGAGACGGTCCGCTTCAAGCCGCACGCCACCGCCAAATCCATTCCGCCGACCCTGAAACGCCGTGGCCGGCCGCCAAAAAACGGAGGAGCCGATCACCCCAACGGCTGATCGCCCAGACCCGCCAGACTGGGGAATTTTGCGGCGCCACTTTTGAGGAAAATCGCGGCGCCATTGACATCGAGGCCCTGGGCGCCTACCAGCCGAGGCTGGTGTTCCTGTCTGCCTGTCTGACTGCCGCGGCGGGGGAGGCAGCGAAGACCGCGTCAAGGCGGCGGAGAGCGGCGACGGTCCGGCCAAGCCGAGTGCGGCGGTCGCCGACTCGCTGGCGGGCCAGCTCGCGCGCGATGTGCCAGCGGTGCTGGGCTGGGACGGCTCGGTTGCGGACGTGGCCGCGACCGCCTTCTCGCGTGAGCTTTACGACGACCTCGGCAAGCAGCAGCCGCTGCCGCTGGCAGCGGCCAATGCGCGCCGGGCCCTGCTGTCAATGGCGCCGCGATTTTCCTCAAAAGTGGCGCCGCAAAATTCCCCAGTCTGGCGGATTGGCGATCAGCCGTGGGGGTGATCGGCGCCTCCGTTTTTTGGCGGGCGGCCGCGACGCTTCAGGGTCGGCGGAATGGCAGTGGCCGCGGCGTTCGGCTTGAAGCGGACGTTTTCGGGCAGAAGGTCGGCGTGCTCGCGTAGCCGGTAGCTGGATCCTTCGATCTGGACGACGACGGCGTGGTGAAGCAATCTGTCAAGAAGGGCCGTTGCGACAACGGTATCGCCGAAGATGTCGCCCCATTCGGCGAAGCCGCGGTTTGAGGTGAGGATCATCGCGCCCCTTTCATATCGGGCGTTGACGAGCTGGAAGAAGAGATTGCCGCCGCCGGGCGTGACGGGGAGGTAGCCGATCTCGTCGACGATGAGCAGCGCGAAGCGGCAGTAGTAGCGGATCCTCTCGCGAAGGGCACCGTCGCGTTCGGCCTTGGTGAGCGCGGCGACGATGTCGGCGAGCGAGCTGAAGTAGACGCTGCGGCCGGCTTTGACTGCCTCGACGCCGAGGGCCAGGCTCAGATGAGTCTTCCCGGTTCCAGGTGGGCCTATAAAATGAAGCACTTCGGCGCGATCGATAAACTGCAATCCGGCGAGCGCGAGGATGCGGTTCTTGTCGAGCGAGGGCTGGAAGGCGAAGTCGAAACCGGCAAGGGTCTTGATCGCCGACAGCCTCGCCATCTGGACCGCCATTCTGACGCGGCGGTTCTCGCGCGTGGTCAGCTCTTCGGTGAGCAAGGCGTCGATGGCCTCGACGGCGCGGATCTCGCCGCGCTCGATGCCGCGCACGGTGACGTCGAGGACCTCCAGCGCCCGCGGCATTTTCAAGGCGACGAGAGTGGTCTTGACCCGCTCGATTATGGAGGGTGCGCTCATCGTGCGCCTCCGAGGCCTGCGAGACGGCGGCCGACGGCGGCGTAGAAATCGAGCGAGCGACGAACGACGCGGTCGCCGGCGCGGATCAGGATCGGGGGCTCATCGCGCAGGCTGCGGCGGAACGAGCTGACGGGCTTGCGGTGCGAAGGATCGAGCCGTTTCTCGCCCCGTCCCTCCAGCGGCGCATGGGTCGCAACGAGCGCCCCGTCTTCGAAGATGCGGACCTCGTCGGCGAGGACGTGGACCTCGAAGATGCGTCGCCGCGTCGTGTCGGGCACGCTGTAGAGGTTGCCGCCGACGCTGACCATGCCTTCGTGCGAAGCCCGCCGCTCGAGCCGCAGCACCGCCCGGTAGGGAACGGTCGGCAGGGCTTTCAATGACGCCCTCTCCGCGGCAAAGGCCTCGTTGACGACCCTGTTGGTGGTCGCATGGACACGCGGATTGGCGACGGTATCGAGCCAATGACGGAGCTGCCCGTTCAGGTCGTCGAGATTGCGGAACGCGCCGCCGAGGAAGAAGTCCTCGCGGATGTAGCGGAATGGCCGCTCGACTTTGCCTTTGGTCTTGGCCCGATAGGGGCGGCAGGCGCGCGGCTGGAAGCCGTAATGGCGAGCGAGGTCAACGAGAGCGCGGTTGTAGACGACGAGCCCCTCGGCATCCTCGCCGATGACCGCGGTCTTCATGCGATCGTAGAGGATCGTGCGCGGCGCGCCGCCAATCGCCTCGAAGGCGGCGATGTGGCAACGCAGGACGCTCTGCAGATCCTGGTGGAGGACGAACCGCGCCCAGATCAGCCGGGAGTAGCCGAGCACCATTGAGAACAGCCAGACGATGCGTTTGACGCCCGGCTCGTCGGCGAACTCGACCTCGAACCGGGCGAAGTCGACCTGCGCCTGCTCGCCCGGCGGCGTCTCGAAGCGCACTTCGTACCCGGCGCTGCGGGGCGCACGGAGCTCGCGCACGCGGTCCCGCACGACGCTGTAGCTGCCGGGAAAGCCGCGCTCCTTGAGCTCCCGCAACAGACGCTGGGCGGTCAGGGTGGGATAGGCCGCCAGGCGCTCGCGCACATACGGTTCGAAGCGATCGATGACGCTCGGCGCCGGCGGGCGCTTCTTGTAGGCCGGCGGCTCCAGCCCTTTGACGATGTAGGTCCTGACGGTTTTTCGGTCGACGCCGACCTGCCGGGCGATGGCGCTGACCGACAGGCCCTGGCGGTGCAAATCCAGGATCATGACAAGCTCCCCAAGTTTGATCACCGGGTCCTCCCTCCCGCCAGCAGGAGGAGCCTCGGCGATTCGCCGCGCCCGCCGACCATCCCGGGCATGCCCGGGATGGTCGGCAGTCACGAAAACTGGGGAAAATTCAAATGTCACAAGTGGGGAGAATTGCTCCGCCACTCACACCTGCTGACCGGCACGGCTGGGGCCGGCGGCGTCGACGCTCACAAGGGAGTGCTGCCCGGCGCCCAGCTGGAGCAGCGGTTGCGGACGGAGACGGAGGCGCTGAAGCGCGACTGGCACTTGGCGCGTGTCTGGCTGGGGCCGGAGGGTGGCGGCCCAGTCGTCGACGGCGACTTCGAGCGGTCGCTGATCCCGCCGGATGCCGGCGCGAAGCACCTTTTGGCGGTCAAGCAAGGTGAACGGCTTGAGGTGGCCGACGCGTCGGTCTTCGTCGGCCGACGCCGTGAGCTGAAGGAGGCGCTGCGCTTCCTGGCTGGGCGCGAGAAGGCCGGCCTGCTGCTACACGGCATGGGGCGGTTGGGCAAGTCGAGCCTGGCCGGGCGCATCATCGACCGCCGGCCCGATTTGACGCCGGTGGTGGTGTTTGCAGCCTATGACGCACTCAGCGTGTTGGAGGCGCTTGCGAAGGCGATGGAAGCCCACGAGCCGGCGGCCAGGCTGATCGCCGAGCGGCGTCCGCTGGTGCGCGCCGATCCGGCGGCGCTGAGGCCGCTGCTGGTGCAGCTGCTGTCTGGTCCGTGCAAATGGGCCAATGACGGCGGCAAGCCGCTGCTGTTGCTGGTCGACGACCTCGAGCGGGTGCTGGAGGCGGACCCGGCGGGCAGACGGCACCGAGTGCGGGCCGACATGGAGACCGTCGTGCGGCCGGTGCTGGCGGCGCTGCTGCATGCGTTCACGCCGCAGCGCAGCCACAGCCGGCTGGTGCTGACCAGTCGCTACCGGTTTCAATTGGTCGAGGACGGCCGCGATCTGGCTGACGGGCTGGCCGACCTGGAGCTGAGCGAGTTCAGCGACACCTCGCGCCGCAAGCTGGCGCTGCGCCAGATCAAGGCGGCGCGAGCGCCGCAAGACGGGCCGGCATTGGACGAGGCCGGTCTCACGGCGCTCCTGCCGCTGCTGGAACAGGCGCTGGCGCTGGCGCGCGGCAACCCGGGCCTGCAGGACCTGCTGGGCTCGGACTTCGTGCTGCGCCCGGCGGCGCCCCTGGAGCGGGTAGAGGCGGTGCTGGCGGAGATGGCGGAGTATCTGCAGGGCGGCACGCTGCCGAAGACTGAGGAGGTGCGCACCTTCCTGCAGAACCTGGCGATCGACGCGCTTCTGGACCTTGCCGGCCCGGCGACCCGGGACCTGTTGCGGGCGATGACGCTGTTCGGCCTGCCCGTGCCGGAGGCGGCGCTGACGGCGTTTGCCGAGCTCGGCGGCGACGCACGCAGGCTGCGCGACCTCGGGCTGGTCGTGCCGGCCGAGGACTTGGTCGCCGTCAGGGTCGCCTTGGCGGTCAACGGCCTGGCCGACGGCCGGCTGACCCCGCTGACGGCGTCGGAACAGGCAACCCTGGCCGAGCTGGCCCTGCCGACGCTGTTTGCTCTCTGGGGTGGGGCGGAGGGACGCCTCCGGCGGCCCTATGCCGCCGACATCGAGCTGACCCGGCTGGCGCTGCTGGCCGGCGATGTCAGCGTGTTGCAGGTTTGCGCAGATATTGCGGTCCATGGCCTTGCGGAGGACGGCTGGCCGGCGGGGGCCGGTGAACTGGGCCAACGGGTGATCGAAGCGATCGAAACGGCTGGCGAGCAACCGTCCTTGTCGCTGCTAGCGGTGACGGCGCGGGCGTTGCAGACCGCCGGCGAGGGCCCTGCGGCGGAGGCCGTGCTGGCGAAAGGCGCTGCCCAGACGGGCGCCGACGCCGAACCGGAGGACCTTGGCCAGCTGAGCAGCTTCCTGTTTGCCCAAGGCAACCGGCAGGAGCAGGCTGGCGACCTCGACGCCGCAATGGCCACCTTCGAGCGTCTGTGCGAGGTCGAAACGCGCCGCGCTAACGAGCGCCAGCTCGCCGTCGCCCGCAACAGCATCGCTGACATCCTGCAGGCTCGTGGCGAGCTGGGCGAGGCGCTGCGCATCCGCACCGAGGAGCTGCTGCCGGTCTTCCAACGCCTGGGTGACATCCGCGAAGTCGCCATCACGCAGGGCCACATCGCAGACATCCTGCAGGTTCGCGGCGAGCTGGACGAGGCGCTGCGCATCCGCACGGACGCGGAGCTGCCGGTCTTCCAACGCCTTGGGCACCTCCGCGACGTCGCGGTCACGCAGGCCAAGATTGCCGACATCCTGCGGGCCCGCGGCGAATTGGACGAGGCACTGCGCATCTACACCGAGGAGCTGCTGCCGATCTTCCAACGCCTGGGGCACATCCGCGACATCGCGATCACGCAGGGCCGGATCGCCGACATCCTGAAGGCTCGCGGCGAGCTGGACGAGGCGCTGCGCATCCATACGCAGGAGCAGCTTCCGGTCTACCGACGCCTGGGCGACATCCGCGAAGTCGCCGTTACGCAGGGCCAGATCGCCGACATCCTGCAGGCCCTCGGCGAGCTGGACGAGCCGCTGCGCATCCGCACCGAGGAGGAGCTGCCGGTCTACCGACGCCTGGGCGACGTCCACTCGGTCGCCGTCACCCAGGGCCAGATCGCCGACATCCTGCGGGCTCGCGGCGAGCTGGACGAGGCGCTGCGCATCCGTACCGAGGAGCAGCTGCCGGTCTACCAACGCCTCGGCAACATCCGCGAGGTCGCCATCACGCAGGGCCGGATCGCCGACATCCTGTGGGCTCGAGGCAAGATCGATGAGGCGTTGGCGTTGCAGGAGGAACGCTTGGCGACGTGCCGCCGCCTCGGCGACATAGACGGCATTGCTGCGAGCCTTTGGTCGATCGCCCAGATCGAGCTTGAGCGGGAACAGTTCGAGCAGGCATTTCCCCGCCTTGCCGAGGCATGGCCGCTGATCGTCAAGCTCGGCCGGCCGGACGGGATTGCTTTCGTTGGCCGCGTATTCGGCCAATTCCTCGCCGCAGCCGACATGCTCGACGAGGCCCGCAACGTGCTTGGGCAGGCCGCCGCCGCCTCCCGCAAGCTCGGCCAGGCCGCGCAAGCGGCGGAGATCGAGGCGATGATGGCCGACATCAACAAGCGACAGCGCTGAGGAGACGCAGATGCCGGAGCTGAAGTTCGTTCTTGCAGGGAGCCAATCGGACCTCGCCGCGGCGGCGCTCGTCAGTGCGCTCGGTCCAGAAGACGTCGAGGCGCGTCGTCAGCCCGTGACCGAGGCGCCCGACGCGGAACGCAAGGTCATTGACCCGATCTCTCTCGCGACCCTGATCCTGTCCATCCCGGCAGCCGCGCTTGCTGTCATCGACATCGTCGATCGATTGAAGAAGCGCCCCAAGGCGCAGGCGGTCATCGACGCCGCCAAGCAGGCGAAGGCGGAACAGCAAGTCGACATATACCTTCTCGCATTAGACCAGACACCCCAGCCAGTTGCAGACTTGACGCCCGACCGGCTGCTTGACCTCGTCGCAGCGCTGCAACCGCCGCCCAGCTAGACGAGCACCACGCCGGCTCGGCCATTACGAACATAGGCGAGAGGACCGCCCCAGGGCAGCCAACGCTATAAGAGCCAAATGTCGCCCGGCGTTAAGCGGTTATCCCGCCGCGCTGGGGCCAGCCGCCCCGGCCGACAGCCCGGCCGTCGACGCCGTTCATATAAGAGGCGCGACGGCCCGAGTCGTCTGACTGCCTCAGTGAATCTTCACGTACTCGAAATCGCCGGTCTGGTTGTTGATGCCGACGCGCGGGGGGGCGATCCAGCTGGCGTACTTGCCGGGCTCGTGACAGGGCTTCATCAAGGAATCGATGAACTTCATGTCCGCGTCGTCGGGCAGCCAGGCGCCAGACCGGACCTGCCACTGCTCCTCTTTCAGAACCTCGCCCGCGGGGCTCACGCGATGGCCGGCGAATTCGCCGATCTTGCGGTTGAACCCTTTATGCGGCTGCACGAACTTGAAGGCGATTCCGGCCTTCTCGATCACCTTGTTCCAGCGATCGACGCCACCCTGGCAGTCGGCGATGTAATCGTCGAGCAGACGGCTGTTGATCGCGCGCAGCGCCGGAACCTCTTCCTCCACAATCTTGTCGTCCACGACCTTCATCACGGGATAGGTCGCGTCCTGCAACACGTGATCGTCCTTGAGGTTGGCTTCGTTGAAGCGGCCCTTGAGGCCTGCGCTGAACGCCTCGGCGGCGTTGCTCGAGATCTCGCTGCCGAACAGGTCGCGGGTCACCGAAATATGGAAGTTCGCCTTGCGCTGCAGGAGCGGCAGGTCGACGACGCCGAGCTTGCGGACCGCCTCGACCTCGTTCGGATCCTTGATGCCGGCCTTCGTCATCGCGGCGCAAGTCGCCTCGATCGTGCGTTGAACGCCGGTCTCGCCGACGAACATGTGATGCGCCTCTTCCGTCAGCATGAAGCGGCAGGTGCGCGACAGAGGATCGAAGCCGCTTTCGGCGAGCGCCGCCAACTGCATCTTGCCGTCGCGATCGGTGAAGTAGGTGAACATGAAGAACGACAGCCAGTCCGGCGTGCGCTCGTTGAAGGCGCCGAGGATGCGCGGATTGTCCTCCTGGCCGCTTCGCCGCTCGAGCAGCGCCTGGGCCTCCTCCCGCCCGCCCTTGCCGAAATATTTCACGAGCAGATAGACGATCGCCCACAGGTGGCGACCCTCCTCGACGTTGACCTGGAAGAGGTTGCGCATGTCGTAGAGGCTGGGCGCGGTCGCGCCGAGATAGCGCTGCTGCTCGACCGAGGCCGGCTCGGTGTCGCCCTGAACCACGAGAAGTCGCCGCAGCGTAGATCGGTATTCGCCCGGAACCTCCTGCCAAGCGGGCTCGCCTTTATGGCGTCCGCACGGGATCGTCCGCCCCTCGACTTTCGGCGCGAGCAGGATGCCCCAGCGGTAGGCCGGCATATTGACATAGCCGAATTTCGCCCACCCGCCCGGATCGACGCCGACAGCCGTGCGCAGATAAACGTCGGACGTCTGGTAGCCCTCGGGCCCCATGTCGTTCCACCAGTCGAGATAGTTGGGGCGCCAGGTTTCGAGCGCGCGCTGCAACTGTTTGTCGGAGGAAAGATCGACATTGTTGGGGATGGCGTCATCGTAGTTGATCTCGACGAAACGGTCGCCGCTGACCGCGACGGACGCTTCGCTCAGGGTGTCGTTGGAACTCATGTCTCCTCCTTTAAGGAGTGGCTTCTAGCCACGCGGTGATCGGCTTGAGGCTTTACGCGCGAATAACCATTATGTTGCCTGCCTGTCAAGCGGATAAGAAGTATTTTGCCTGTCGCATGGTAAAATTGACGAGGAGATAGGCATTATAATGCCTGTCACGACGCAGCGAGGTCGAACAGGCTCGTCCGCCTCGAACTCCATGGCCTCGACCCCGTCCTGATTGATGAGGCGCAACCGCCATACGAGAACGCCGAGCGTCGGCTTGCTCGCCGACCGCCTCTTCTCGACGATCTCAGCCATCAGCGAAAGCCGATCGCCGGGGCGCACGGGAGCGAGCCACTTGATGTAGGCGACGCCGGGAGAGGCGAACAACTCGGAATCCTAGAGCGCCGCGTCGACCGCAAGCCGCATGGCGATGGCGCAGGTGTGCCAGCCGCTGGCGATGAGCCCGCCGAAGCGGCCGTGTGCGGCGGCCTTCGGGTCGGTGTGGAACCATTGCGGATCGTAAGCCTCGGCGAAGCGCCGCACTTCGTCCTCCGAGACGGCGTAGGGCCCAGCCTTGATGATCTGACCGACGTGGAAATCCGCAAATTTCATGCACTTCCCCTGGTCCCGGCCCAGGCCGCCGCGGCGAGGGGTGAACTGAACGACCGAGGCCATGCATTGGCCCAGCGACTGCGACCAGGGACATGGAGTGAAATGCGTCGCTGCCCAATCCGCGGGACCTCGATCTCCGCAAGAGGCTGGTCCTGCGCTTTGCGGCCGGGCGCCTTAGGCAGCAACGGAGAGCCGGAGGCCGAGAGCCTTCAAGACTCTGGCGACGGTCGCGAACTCCGGGTTACCGTCCGGCGATAGCGCCTTGTAAAGATTGGCGCGGCCGAGGCCCGCGGCCTGCGCAATCTCGGTCATACCCTTGGCGCGGGCGACGTCGCCGAGTGCCGCCTTGAGTAAATCGGGGTCGCCGTCCTCAAGTACGGCGTCGAGATAGGCGGCGATGTCCTCTCTGGTCTCCAAGGTGTCGGCGGCATCCCAGCGGCTAGTTTTGCGAGCCATGTCGTCCTCTCTAAACATCTTGCGCCAGTTCGAGGGTGCACGCGATGTCGCGATCCTGATGTCGGTTGTCTCCGCCGCAGAGCAGGACGACAACAGTGTCGCCGCGCCGGACGAAATACACCCGATAACCGGGACCATAGTCGATCCGCATTTCCGACACGCCGCTTCCCTCCTTCGAGACGCGCCGCATGAGCGGCCCTCCTCAGATGAGTTTTCTAGCAACATCGCATTTGCTTACCCTGTCCTGAGGCGCGGCGAAGCTGATCCGATCATCCGGAAGTCGTCTCAATATGTCTCGAAGTGCAGCCGCCCGTCTCGCTTCAGGGATGGGCCAATCGAATCCCAGTCGAGGCCCTCTTGCCGGGCGACATCGCGCAGCGCGAGCGCGACGCCCTCCTCCATCGCCTTCAGCCCGCAGACGTAGAAGTAGGCGTTGGGATCGGCGAGCATAGACGCGAGATCGGGCCCTCGCGCGCGCATCAGATCCTGGACGTATCGCTTCGGCTGGCCGGCCGTGCGGCTGAAGGCGAAGTTGATGTCGATGAAATCCTTGGGAAGCGTTCCGAGCGGACCGAAATAAGGCAGTTCCTCCTTGGTGCGCGCGCCAAAGAACAGCATCAGCTTGCCGCCCTCGAACTTGCCGGACTTTCTGAGGCGCCGCCGCCATTCCGTCATCGCCCGCATGGGCGCGCTGCCGGTGCCGGTGCAGATCATGACGATCGAGCTTCTCGGATGGTTCGGCATGAGGAAGCTCACGCCGAACGGCCCCGTGACCTCAACCTTATCGCCGACGTCGAGGTCGCAGAGATAGTTGCTCGCGACGCCGCGCACCGGGCGGCCCTGATGGTCCTCGAGCACGCGCTTCACGGTCAAGGATATGTTGTTGTAGCCGGGACGCTCGCCGTTGCGGGGGCTCGCGATCGAATATTGGCGCGGATGATGCGGGCGGCCGTCTGCGCCGACCCCCGGCGGAATGATTCCGATCGACTGACCTTCCAGAACGGGAAAAGGCATCGCGCCGAAATCGATGACGATATGGTGCGTGTCGTAGTCCCGGCCGACCTCGGTCACGCGCACGTTGCCGACGACGGTCGCCACGACGGACTTCCCGGCCGCGCGGGGACCGTAGAGATTCGCGTAAGGATGGGCGGCGGACCACGGCGGGATCGTGGCGGCGCAATCGGCGACGTTGAACGCGTCCTCGCCTGCCTCCCGGGCGAGAGGCTGCGGCGGCACGTCGGGCGCAGCGTCGATGGCAGCGACGCCGGCGGCGGCAAGCTCTTCCGCGCTCAGTTCCGCCGGCAGCGCGTCCCAGCCGAATTGCGACTCGACGCTGTAGGCGCTCACGCGCGGCATGACGCGCCAATTGTCGATGCTGCCTGTCGGACAGGGGGGAATGCAGGCCATGCAGAGGTTGCACTTCTCAGCGTCGACCACGTAGTTGCGCTGATCGTGGGTGATCGCCGCGACCGGGCATGTCGCCTCGCAGGTGTTGCAGCGGATGCAGATTTCCGGATCGATCAGGTGCTGCCGGATGACCGCGGCGTCGACGTGTTCCATGAGGTTCCTCCCCAGCGGCTAGAGCTGGATGACTTTTGTCCGAATCCCGGCGCAAGCCCTCATCCGGCTAATCTGCGCCGCCGGTGGAGCGGCATCCCTTCCCCCTCGGGGGGAAGGTGTCGCGCCGAAGGCGCGACGGATGAGGGGATGGTCGCCGGACCAAACGTGATCATGCTCTACACGCGATTCCAGTCGAATGCGGCCTTCTCGCCTTTGCCGTAGACTTTCAGCGCGCCCCTTTCGCCGACCGCATTCGGCCGCTGAAAGATCCAGTTCTGCCAGGCGGTGAGGCGTCCGAACACCCGGGTCGCCATGGTCTCCGGGCCGTCGAAGCGCAGGTTCGCCTCCATGGCGGTCAGCGCGTCCGGGTTCATGGATGCGCGCTCCTCGATCGCGAGCCGGATTTCGTCGCTCCAGTCGATGTTGTCGGGAATGCTGGTGGCGAGCCCCAGGGCATGGGCGGCGGCGGCGTCCAAGGGCTCGCCGAGCCTCGCCTTCACCGCTTCGAGCGCGGCCCTTTCGTCATAGAAGCGGCGGCCGAGGCGGCTTTGCCCGGTGACCATGGGGTAGTCGCCGAAGTTCGCGGGCGAGACCGCAACCTTCGGCGCGCGCGCCTCGCCCGGCTGGGCCAGATGGTAGATGCGGTCGCAGGCGAGCGCGAGCTCATAGAGCGTGCCCGCGAAACACGATCCCTCCTCGATCAGCGCGAACAGGCTGCGCGACGAGACGTCGAGCCGGCTGAAGGTGCGGCTGAGGTAGCCGATCGTCTCGCGCACCAGCCAATGGCCCTTCAGCGCCTGCAGCGCGGCGTCCATCGCCAGGACCGCGCCCGCATCGCCCTCGGTCTTGATGAGCCAGACGCCGATGTCGAGTTCATTCGTGCGCATCGAGAGGATCGCATCTTCGAGTTCACGCGCGAGAGCCAGCGGATACCATTTGGCGCCGGTGGCTTCGATGTCCGCGATCGTCGACGGCTGCGGACCTCTCGGTCCTTTGACCGTGAACGTCGCGGTGCGGCCGGCGCGGTCGATTGCGATTTGGACATCGCCATAACGCAGCGCGTCGGCTTCGACGGCGCGCTCGATTGGCGCGAGTTCGACGCCCTTGGCGGCTTCCGGCCGGTCGCTCTTCGCGGCGAGGGTGAGCGCCCGCTCTTTGACCTTGTCTGCGAACTGCGCGGGCTTCGCGATCGCGTCCACGAGGCGCCAGTCCACCGCCTTCTGCCCGCGGACGCCTTCGCTTGTCGTGCAGAAGAGGTCGGCCAGGTCGTGGCGCACGCGGCGCTTGTCGGTGAGCCGCGTTAGTCCGCCGGTGCCGGGCAATACGCCAAGCAGGGGAACTTCGGGGAGGCTGACGGCGCTGCTGCGGTCGTCGATGAGCAGGATCTCGTCGCAGGCGAGCGCAAGTTCGTAACCGCCGCCGGCGCAGGAGCCGTTGACCGCCGCCAGGAACTTGAGCCCCTCGCGCTGCGAAGAATCCTCAAAGCCGTTGCGCGTTTCGTTGGTGAACTTGCAGAAGTTGACCTTCCAGGCGTGGCTCGAGACGCCAAGCATAAAAATGTTCGCGCCGGAGCAAAAAACCCTGTCCCTCCCGCTCGTGATGACGACTGTCCGCACTTCCGGATGCTCGAAGCGGATGCGGTTGACGGCGTCGTTGAGCTCGATGTCGACGCCGAGGTCGTAAGAGTTGAGCTTGAGCTTGTAGCCGGGGCGCAGGCCTGCGTTCTCGTCGAAGTCCGCGATGAGCGTCGCGATCTGGCCCTCGACGCGCAGTTTCCAGTGTCTGTAGCGGGCGGGGGCCGTCTGATAGTCGACGGCGTCGGGACGGCTCATTGGAATCCTCCTGAGGGGCAGTTTACTGCATTTTCATCCATGCATCATAATGCATCATTCGTCCTGTAGCAAGCGCCGCGGAGGAATTTCCGCGAGGCCGGCTCAAACGGGCAGGCCGAGGGCCTCCCTCACCTGCGCACGCAGGATCTGGAAGGTCTCGAACAGCGGCTGGGCGCTGGTGTCGATGCGGAATTCCGCCTTCGAATAGAAGGCGGTCCGGCCGGCCAGGATGGATTTGAGGTCTTCCATCGCCTCGGAACTTGCGGCGACGGGGCGCGTGTCGCCCTGGGCCAGCACGCGCGCCATATGGTCTTCCGGGTCGGCCTGGAGCCAGACGGTCGTGCAGTGGCGCAGCAAGAGATTGAAGCTGACGAGGTCCGACACCATGCCGCCGGCGGTGGCGAGAACCGCCTCGGGATAGATCTGGATCGCCTCCTCCAGGGCGCGGCGCTCGTAGCGGCGATAGGCGTTCTGCCCGTAGAGACCCAGAATCTCGGGCGTATTGCAGCCCGCCAGCTTCTCGACCTCGTGGCTGAGTTCGAGGAACGGAAAATCGAGATCTTCCGCCAGCATCCGCCCAAGCGTCGATTTGCCGGCCCCGCGAAGGCCGATGAGGGCGATGCGCGACGATCGCGGGCGCGCGTCTGTCCCTTGCGCCGGCGTGGTCCCAAGGAGCTCGCTGACCGCGACGCGCGCGCGCCTGAGCGTCGCCTCGTCGCGGTTTTCCAGGATTTCGCGCAGGAGCAGCCATTCCGGCGACTGCGTAGTGACGTCGCCGAGAAGTTCGGCGAAAGAGCACTGAAGCGCGCGCGTCACCTGCAAAAGCACGAGAATCGAGGCGTTGCCGACACCGTATTCGAGATTGGCGAGATGCCGCTCCGATACGTCCGTCGCCTGGGCGAGCGCCTTGCGGGTCATGCCGCGGCGCGAGCGCAACGCCCGCACCCGCTCGCCGAGCGCGATCAGGAAGGAGTCCCTCTCCTCACCCGAATCGGGCGGCTCGTTGGCGGCCGCGCGATCGGACGGCGCTATGCTGCTTGACATCATGAACCCTGCGCTCGATAGAGAGCAAGCAACATATTGCATCAACCTAGGGGGCGGGCAAGCCTTTCCGCCCCACCATCGCCGATGCCGGTCGTTTCCCATGCTTTACCTGTCGCCCAGCGGGCAAAATCGGTTCAGAGCACGTCAGCACAACGATAAAACCGCCCTGGAGGAAACGATTCGATGAGCGACAGCCCGGTTCCCGCGCCTCCGGAGACCTTCAACTTCGCCCGCCACCTCCTGGACGCGAACGCCGGGCGCCCGGACAAGATTGCCTTCGTCGACGACGCAGGGACGCTGACGTATGGCCGGCTCGAGGAGCGGGCGCGCCGCCTCGCGGCGGCTCTCAAGGACGCCGGCGTCAAGCGCGAGGAGCGGGTCATGCTCCTCATGCTCGATTGCAACGACTGGCCGGTCGCGTTTCTGGGCGCGATGCTCGCCGGCGTCGTGCCGGTCGCGGTCAATACGCTCTTGACTGCCGACGATTACGCCTATCTGCTCGAGCATTCGCGCGCGCAAGCCGTGCTCGCGAGCGGCGCGCTCGAGCCCACGCTCAAGGCCGCGCTGACCAAGTCCGACCACGAGGTGCACAAGGTCGTCGTGTCGCGCCCGACCCAGCCGCTCGAATTCGGCGAGGTCGAGTTCGAGGCCTTTCTCGACAGGCACGCGCCGCTCGCACGGCCCCCGCAGACCCATGCCGACGATCCGGCCTTCTGGCTCTATTCGTCGGGTTCGACCGGCCGGCCGAAGGGCGCCGTGCATTCGCATGCCAATCCGTACTGGACGGTCGAGCTCTACGGCAAGGCGGTCCTCGGCCTGAAGGAGGACGACGTCTGCTTCTCGGCGGCCAAGCTTTTCTTCGCCTACGGCCTCGGCAATGCGCTGACCTTCCCGCTTTCGGTCGGCGCGACGGTGCTTCTGATGCCCGAACGGCCGACGCCGGACGCGGTCTTCAAGCGGCTCACCGGCGGCGTCGGGGGCGTAAAGCCGACAGTCTTCTACGGCGCCCCGACCGGCTTTGCCGGCATGCTCGCCTCGCCCGCCCTGCCTAAGCGCGAGGACGTCGCGCTGCGCCTCGTCTCGTCGGCGGGCGAAGCGCTGCCGGCCGAGATCGGCGAGCGGTTCAAGCGCCATTTCGGGGTCGACATCGTCGACGGAATCGGCTCGACCGAGATGCTGCACATCTTCATCTCGAACCGGCCCGACAAGGTGCGCTACGGCACGACCGGCTGGCCGGTGCCGGGCTACGACATCGAACTGCGCGGGGAGGATGGCGGCGCGGTTCCCGACGGCGAGCCGGGCGACCTCTATATCCGCGGCGCCTCCGCCGCGATGATGTACTGGGGCAACCGGCAAAAAACGCGCGAAACCTTCCAGGGCGGCTGGACCAAGGCCGGCGACAAGTACATCCGCAACGCCGACGGAACCTTTACCTACGCCGGGCGCTCGGACGACATGCTGAAGGTCAGCGGCGTCTATGTCAGCCCATTCGAGGTCGAGGCGACCATTGTGCAGCACCCGGCAGTGCTCGAGGCCGCCGTCATCGGCGCGCCCGACGCGGACGGCCTGACGAAGACCAAGGCCTTCGTGGTCTTGAGGGCAGGCGCCGAGGTCGGCGACGCGGAGCTCAAGGCCTTCGTAAAAGACAGGCTTGCGCCGTATAAATGCCCTCGCGCGATCGAGTTCATCGCCGAACTGCCCAAGACCGCGACCGGCAAGATCCAGCGTTTCAAGCTGCGCGAGCGGGAGGCGGATCGGTCACATGCGGCCCATGCTTCTCCAAGCCAGACCAAGCCCAGCCAAGCCAAATCGAGCTGAATCCAAGTCAGACCAAACCAAATGCAAGGGAAATGCAAGGAATTAACCTTGTATTTCCTTGCATTTCCTTTGGCGAATCGGGACTTTGCTTCTGCACTCGGCTACGGCGCCGGCCAAAGCCAAAACGCTACGCCAACAAGAGCCATGAAGGCGCCGCTTAACACTTCGCCGTAGCGCTCGAGCGCGCCGAGGTTCACGCGCTGCAGGCCCGCCGTCGATGAGACGCAAATGAGGACATAGGTGACGATTGTGCTGAGCGCGAACACCACGGCCATGGCGCTCACGACGCCGACGCCGTACTTGCCGGCGGCGAAGAAGGCCGGAATCCCCTCGACCATCGGCGACGACCCAAGGATCAAGAGCAACGCCGTGCGCGCGGTCGTCTTGTGGGTATGGGCATGCTGGGGCGGCGAGGAATTGAGTGCGGGCGTAACCGGGTGGAACGTCGCCTCGTCGTGATCGTGCCAATGGACGTGGACGGCCCCGCCGCCGTGCGGATGCGCGTGACGGTGGGGCGAAAGGACGTCGGCGCCGCCTCGCATCGGCGCGTACATTGGATCGTCCCTCGGGTCCGCCTCATCGTCGTGGTCCGGATGGTCTCCGCGGTCGTAGTCTTCGTGATCAGGGTCGCCGTGGCGATTGTCATGCTCGGCGAACGCCGTGTGATAGGAATGAGCGTGGCCGCCGTGGTCGAGCGTCACCGTCACGTCGAACCCGTGCGGCTCGGGAATCTCCTCGACGGACTCCCAATACGCGCCGCGTTTGGCGAACGAGAACACCTGCCGCACGCCGGACTCGCGACGCGTCTCCACTTTCACCCAATCGGCCTCCGGCCCCGAGAGGCGGAAGCGAAGGGGGACGCCGTCTTCGAAAATGGAAAGCTCGACGACGCCGCAGCCTGTGTCGATGCGCTGCAACTCTGGCCGATGATGACCCGCGTCAGGGTCGCCGAGAAAGGAAAGATCATGGCTGTGATTGCGCCCATGGCCGTGACCGCGCCCGTGGCCGGTTCCTCGCTGCAACTCCCGCCATGAGGAAATGGCGATCCAGCAGCCGAAGCCGACCAGCGCCATGCTGGCCGCCGTATCGATGAAATGACCGAATTTGGCGGCGACGGCGACGCCGGCAAACCAGATCGCCGAGGCGATAATCAGCGTCGAGACGACATGGCCGATGCCGGCCTGCAACGCCGCGCGCGCCGTTTCACCCATCGACCAGCCGCGTTGCCAAGCGATCAGCGTGATGGGCGCCCAATGGTCGGGCACGATCGTGTGCAGGACGCCGACCACGCCGACAGACACAATGAGGAGAAGCTCGGGACTGAAAGTCATGGGCCGCCGCGCGTCAGAGATATTTGGCGAGCTGCTTCAGCTCGCGCATGGCGGTCTTGGTGTCGGCCTCCGGCCCTTCAAGACAATGCTCGATGTGATCGTGGATCAGTTCGCGCTTGGCGTTGCTGACGGCGTTCTCGACCGCGTGGAGCTGCTGGGCGATCTCGACGCAGGGCTTGGCGCCGTCAATCATCGCGATGACGGCGCGCAAATGGCCCTCCGCGCGCTTGAGCCGGCTGGCGATCTCAGGATGAGAGGAGTGCTTCACGCCGCGCCACCGTTGCGCGTCCCGCCCTTTTCAAAGAGCGCGAACCACGCGAAATTGAACAGTCCCTCGTCGATGACTTTCAGGCCTGCTTGCTCGGCCATCAATCGCCATTGCGCCCTTGTGGTCAATAACATCGAGAACAAATTTGCGACGGCGAACATCGCCCAGCCCGGAGTCCACACAGCCATCAGGAAGCGGCCCCCTGGTCTCAAGACGCGGTTGATTTCCACGAGCGCGGCCTGCTTGTCTGCGCCCAAATGATCAAAAGCGTTGGTTGAGATTGCGGCGTCAAAATGATTGCTGTCGAACGGCAGGGAACTCAGGTCGCCCGTGACAATGCTTACGCGGTCGAGGAGGCCCGCGACCTTTAGATTGTGTTCGAGGAGGGCGCGGCCGCCGTCGTCGATATAGTCGGCGTCGAAGCGGTCGAACGCAGTCACACGGCCCTCGCCAAGGACCCGGGCAAGCGCAATCGTCGTGCGGCCGGCCCCGCAGCCTGCATCGAGAACAAGATCGTGATCGGAAGAAAGCAGCCGGACCATCGGCAACACGACGCTGTCGCGGCTCTGAAACGATCGCACGATCGCGTTCCCCGCCAGGAAAGACGCGGCGAGCAGGACAAGGGCGAAGGCGGCTGGCCAGAATGCAGGCGCTGCTACGATGATCGCCACAGCCACGGCAAACACTGCGAGGGCAGCGAAAGCGAGGCCGTTCATCCATTCCGGCCGCCAGCCAAAATCGAGCCCGGACGGCTCGGCCTTGCGCTTCCGACGTCTGAGGAAATTTCTCAGAAACAGGGAATAGGCGGAGGCAGCAAGCATCAGGCCGCCGATCAGGTGAAATGCGGCCAAAAGCACAATGGATCGAGAGACGGCCTGAAGCGACGGAACATAGATGAGGAGCGCGAGTCCAACTGCGAGACCGCCGATCCCGATGAGCCAGGTATGGCTGTGGAGACTATGAGCGCGCGGACGTTCCTCGGTCTGAATATGCCGCATTGGCCAGATTCTCCTGGAGAGATAGCCTATCCCCCTGGATAGGATATGTCAAGGAGACTGTCCGCGCCGCTTGGTCCCGCGTCCGTTCCCTGCCGTCGCCGCTCGCCGTCCCTGCGAGGTCCGAGCCCGGCGACGCGGCGATGCGCCGCTGGGTCAATGGGCTCTACCTGCCAGTCCACCGCATCCCGCAGCCAGCCGCACAGCCCGTCAGTCGAGTCGAATCTGCCTGTCGCCGGTCGGCCGCGACTCCCTTAGCCACTCGATCGGCGAATAGAGCAGTCCTCGCTCCGAAAAACTCGGCCGGCGTCCATAAATGTTCCCTTGAACGTCCGGATTGCCGGAAAAACCCCAGTCCCCATCGTTCCGCACCCAATAGTCGCCGAATGGCAGGCCTCTCGCAGCCATGACTCCAGCGTCTTCCGGCGAAGCTGGCTCACCGTTAATGGAATATGATTCCTCTGTCTTTGCGTCGGAAACGACAGTCGCAAATCCGAAGACCGCCAAGGCCGCGGGCATCAGTTCCGAGCCATTGCTTGCCAACATTGAAGTGATCTCCCCGGCGCTCGCTGAAGTCCTCTTCCCGCTACGACATCAAGCTACTGCAAAGGATGATTCCGCGCTGTGAGCAAGCGCACATAGCAAGGTTCCGGATTGGCGATCCGATCGACCGTGTTTTGGAGCAATTCGACCGCGGGAGAGTGGGGCTCGCCGCCAACAGTCGACGCGACGATTTACCGCAGCAAGCGAACCCGAAAGAGTAGATCGCCGGCTTCGTTTGCCGTACTGTCTGGGACGGGGCTCATTCGTGGGAGGATGCGCTATGACGCTTGGAACCGTCCATTGGTTCGACGCCCTGAGAGGCTATGGTTTCATCAAGCCAGACGACGGTGGAGTTGACGTGCTGGTCACCATCTGCGCCGTCGAAAGGGCAGAAATTGATCGCCTCAATCAGGGCCAGCGACTAAGCTTCGAGATCGTGCATGATGAGAGGACTGGCAGATCAAGCGCCGAGCATCTCAGCGTCTCCGAAGTGCAAGCCTGTCAGTGAGCGCGCGCCAGCGCGTGAATGGGCCGCTCGGCTAGTGGATCGCACCTGACATTTGAGTCCCGGGCGGGATTCCCAATGCGGGCTCGACGTGCGAATCTGCGCGATGCGCGCTGGATTATCGCTCTCCGCGGCTCGCAACCCGCGCGCTCGCGGGCGCACGGGCGGATTTCAAATTTGACGGGAAGGACGATCGGCAGAACCGGCGCGAGGACGGTCGCGTCCGTCGGCGGGTTTCTCGCAGCCGCACTTGTCGCCGGCTTGACGGCCCCGGCTTTCGCGGCGGAGACCGCGCCCGCCACCGACAACGCGCTGGCGACGCTCTGCGGGGTCGTCGAGACCGCGGCCCTAGGAGAGGGGCTGCCGATCAATTTCTTTACCCGGCTGATCTGGCGCGAGAGCGCCTTCGAGCCGGGCGCCGTAAGCCCGGCGGGCGCCCGGGGGGTCGCGCAGTTCATGCCGCATACCGCCTCCGAGCGCGGGCTTGGCGACCCGTTTGATCCCGCGGCCGCGATCCCGGCGTCGGCGAAGTTCCTGGCCGAACTCGCCCAGCGCTTCGGCAATCTCGGCCTGGCGGCCGCCGCTTACAACGCGGGGTCGAACGCAGTCGCCGACTGGGTCGCTGGCCAGGGCTCCATGCCGCTCGAGACGCGGGACTATGTGCTTGCGATCACCGGACATGAAGTCGAGGAATGGCGAGGCGACAGGCCTCCGGCCTCGGCTTCACCCGAGCCCGCCGAACCTTGCCTGACGACGGTCGCAAAGCTGCGCGTTGCGCACGGTCCTGAGGCCTCGCCCGCCGTTTCCGATCTGTTTGCGCCGTGGGGGGTGCAGATCTCCGCCAGCTTCTCGAAAGGCTCCGCGCTCCGCGCCTTCGCCCGTATGCGACACGATTACTATAGCGTTATCGGACGAATGACCCCGTTCGTCCTTGGCTCCGTTTTGCCGAGTCGAGGCACGCGCCCGTTCTATCGTGTGCGCCTGCCGGCACAGACTCCCAGCGAAGCGCAAAAGCTCTGCGAACGCCTTCAGGCCGTTGGCGGCGCTTGCGCTGTCATGAGGAGCTAAGCGCCGATGGACGGCAGCGGAACCCGGCGAGAGGGAACCGGTTGTTAGGGGATGTTGCGCCTGTGCGCCGCCATCCTCTTCGTCAGTCTCGTCGCGCCCATCGCCGACGCCAGCCAAGATCCGTTTCCAAACGAACTCAAGGTCACCGCGGCTTCAATCAACGCCGCCGCTCCAAACGGCGCGAACGACAAGGACCCATCCCTTGTCGCCAAGGCGGAAATACTGCTCGATCGGGCCCATTTCTCGCCGGGCGCAATCGACGGCCTGGATGGCGACAACGTCCATGCCGCCATCCGCGTCTTTCAGAAGGTCAACGGGCTGACCGTCACACGGAAGCTGGACGCCGACACGTGGAACGCGCTCGCCGCCAAGGACTCGGCGCCGGTCCTGAAGCCCCACACGCTTTCTGCCGCTGACGTCGCCGGACCCTTCACGAAGGCGATCCCGACGAAACTGGAAGAGATGGCCAAGCTTCCTGGCCTGTCATACACGAGCCCGACGGCGGAACTCGCCGAAAAATTCCACATGAGCCAGAGCCTGCTCAGCCGGCTGAATCCTCGCGCAGATTTCGAGCGAGCGGGGACCGAGATCATCGTGGCCGACGTCAGAGACATGCAGCTGCGTCCCGGGCGCCACTCGATCGAAGTGGTTCCGCCAACGGAGAAAGAGGGTCCAATCGCGGCGACGATCGTGGTGGACAAGCCCGCTGGAAATGTACGCGCCTATGACCGGGATGGCAGGTTCCTCGCCTTCTATCCCGCCACCATGGGCAGCGAGGAGAAGCCCGCGCCGAGCGGCGTCTTCAAGGTGAAGGGCGTCATGTGGAATCCCCCATACCACTACGACCCGAAATTCGCGTGGAAAGAGGTCAAGACGAGACGGAAGCTCACTGTCCAACCGGGTCCGAACAATCCGGTCGGCCTTGTTTGGATCGACCTCACCGCTCCGTCCTACGGGATTCACGGCACGCCCTCGCCCGAGGACATCGGCAAGACCGAATCACACGGCTGCATCCGCCTGACGAACTGGGATGCGGTCGACCTCGCCGCGATGGCGCGACCGGGAACGGTGGTGCGATTCGAGGATCAGGATTCTCCGGTTGCGCCGGCGCCCATGCCCGTCAGTGAAGAGAAGCGATCCGAGCCGAAGCGTCTCCCCTGAATTGACGCCGGCGTTGGCTCGGGGGGCGCGCGCGCTATTCTGACGAGCGTTTGTGAGGAGGTCCATGCGCCGCCTTTGCCTTTTGCTCGAAGTCATCGCCACAGTCGCGATGGCGGCTTCGGCGTCGAAGGTTTCCGCAGCGGGCGGTGCCGCGCCGGCGGACAAGCCTGCCGCGAATGCAAAAGAGGCGAAGCCGCTCGTTTCGTTCAACGGCATGACGGCGTCGGACTACGCGGCTTGCGTCTCGGAGCTCAATTCCAACAAGGTCGTCTTTGATGAACTCGGCGCCGCGAAGGATCGGGCTTGCGAACTCTCCGGCGCGGTCAAGCTCGCCGCCGTCGCGACGCCTTTCGGGAACGTGGGCCTCTCCGGCAAGCCGATCATGCTGTGCGGTTTCGCCCGCGCGTTCAGCGCCTGGGCGCGCGACGTCGCTGCGCCGCTGACCCTCGCCGACACCGGCCAAAGGTTGGCGGAGATCGAGACAGGATCGGCCTTCGACTGCCGGGCGCGGTACGACAAGCCGGGCGCCGTGCCGAGCGAGCACGCCAAGGGGGACGCTATCGACATCGTCTCTTTCGTTCTGGCCGACGGTCGCCGCGTCCGGGTGAAGCAGGAAGAGTCGAATATTCCTCTGGCGCGCGTTCTTGTCGGCGCCTTGCGGACGACAGCCTGCGGCTACTTCACAACCGTGCTCGGCCCGGGGACGGACGTGGCGCATGCCGAGCACCTGCATTTCGACTTGGGGCTGCATGGCGCGACGCCAAACTACCGTATCTGCGAATAAGAGATTGCGCTCGTCAGGAGCCCCGCCTGCGCCATTCCGGGACGCTGACTCCTGACCCCTGGTAACCCGCCGGCAACCTTACGCCCGCATAAACGGAACCGTTCGCATTTGCGCGGGGCTCATGCTTCCCTCGCGTTCGGAACCGGGAATTGCGCGTGGAAGACGTATGGGTCGCTCGCGTCTGAGATGGGCCGCATCGGTCGTCGCGCCCTGGTGCCTGGCCGTCGGCGTGCTTCTGTCGATCACCGCCGAAGCGGAGCAGGAGCCCTCCCAGTACGCCAGCGTCTTCGACCGCAATCGGCTGATGGACATGAACGATCCCGTTCGCAAGGCGCTCGCGCTCGCCCGCGGGCAGCGCGCGGTCGATGAGGACGGAGCGCCGGTTCCCATTGTCGCGGCGCGCCTCGTCGTCCGCGATCCGGACGCGTTCCCCGGCCCCGACGAGATCGAGCCGAACAAGACGCTGAAGGACCCCGGCTCTCCATTCCCCGCCGTCAACCGCAGCGGCAAGGGCGACCCGTTCATTGGCCTGAGGCCAGGGTTCGACGCGCGCGGGCTGAGCCCGAACGGCGCTGACCCGGACGCGCATGAGTTCTGGCCGCACGAGGTCCAGGACCCGCGCAACGCGGAGTTCGACCCCGGCCACACGATGAGCCCGATGCGGCCGGGCGAGGCGGAGCGCGGCCCGGCCGAGCCGACGTTCAGCGACGGCGCGACCCCTGCGCCGCCGCTCGAGTTCGCGCTCAATTCCTCGAGCCCGACGTCGAGCGACGGGATCGTGGTCACGGTCGAGGCAGACGGCGCGCCGGATCAGACGACGGCGGCGAAGTCGCCGCTCGGCGGCGGTCAGCCCAACTACGCCACGCTGATCGATCCCAAGGACAAGGACCGGCAGATGCGCTGCCTCGCCGACGCGATCTACTTCGAGGCGCGCAGCGAGCCCGAACAGGGCCAAGCCGCGGTCGCCCAGGTCGTCCTCAACCGGGTGCGCAGCGGCATCTATCCGACCACCGTCTGCGGCGTCGTCTATCAGGACCGCAACCGGCCGTTCGCCTGCCAATTCTCTTTTGCTTGCGAGGGCAAGTCGCTGCGCATCGAGGAGCCAGGGCCCTGGGCGGTTGCGACCCGGATCGCGCAGGCAGTGGTCAGCGGACAGAATTACAATCCGCGCGTCAGCGAGGCGGTCAACTACCACGCCAACTATGTCTCGCCGTTCTGGGTCGGATATTTGCGCAGGGTCGATCGCATCGGCGCCCACATCTTCTACGCCATGCGCGACGGCGTGGACTGGGCGCCGGGCGCGCTCAACGGCCACGGCGACCGGCCCTGATTGATCCCGTCCGAGCGACGCGGCTAACGCAGCATGATTCGCCTCTGCCCAGCACGCGCGGAACCTAAGCACGGTCCGTCGGTTTCTTTGTGTTTCGGAGGATGCCGACATGCCCCGTGGCGACAAATCGAAGTACACCGAGAAGCAGGAACGCAAGGCCGATCACATCGCCGAGAGCTATGAAGAGCGAGGCGTTCCGGAGAAGGAAGCCGAGCGACGAGCGTGGGCCACGGTCAACGAAGACGATCGCGGCGGAAAGAAACCGGGCGGCTCTGGCAGAGGCAAGAAGTCCGGCCATCCTGCCGCGCACAAAGGCGGTAGACTCGGCGGCGCAGCATCCGCCGCGCGATCAGCGGCGAGTCGGTCCGCGTCGGCAAAGAAAGCCGCGGCCACCCGCAAGCGGAACGCTGAGGATCGAGCGCATGGATAAGGAAAGCCGATTGGCGCCTCGAGGACGAGGCTCTTCCCGGCGATAAGGGGAAAGGGTGGTGTACAGCGGCGGGGTCGGCGACTGAGTGCAACGGGCTCCGCCCACTGAAGATCTTCGATCGTATCCGCCCTGAACCTTACCGGGAATCGCGCCCATCCCCGGAACTTTAGCCGTGACCAGTGGTTGGACGGCGACAAACGTTTCCCGTGCATCTCAGACCACGAGCGATGACCCGATCTTCGGACGCCCCCGTCTCCGACGTCCATGCAGCCGCTTACCGAATCCCGACCGACGGTCCCGAGGCGGACGGCACGTTTTCCTGGGACGCGACCACGCTGATTGTTGTCCACGTCACGGCTGGCGACCAATCCGGGCTTGGGTATACCTACGCCGATGCTTCCGTCGCGGCGTTGGCGCAGACGCTGGCCAGAAAGACGCTCGAAGGGCGGGACGGATTCGACATTCCCGCATGCCACGAGGCCATGCAGCGCGCGGTCCGGAATTTCGGCCGTCCCGGCCTTGCCGCCTGCGCGATTTCAGCGCTTGACGCCGCTTTGTGGGATCTCAAGGCGCGCCTGTTCGGCGTAGCGCTGGCGAAGCTTCTCGGTCGCTGCCGGGACGAGGTTCCAATTTACGGCAGCGGCGGCTTCACGACCTATAGTGACGACAGGCTCAAGGCGCAGCTTTCGAACTGGGCCGATCGGGACGGCTGCCGTTACGTCAAAATGAAGATCGGCAGCGAGCCGGAGCGCGATCCCGAGCGGGCGATGGCCGCCAAGCGGGCAATCGGCGACAGCGAACTCTTCGTCGACGCCAACGGCGCTTTTTCGGCCAAACAGGCTCTGCGCTTCGCCGAGGCGAGCCTGGAGGCCGACATCCGCTGGTTCGAGGAGCCGGTGACGTCCGACGATCCGCCCGGCCTGCGGCTCGTGCGCGAACGTGCGCCCCCTGGCATGGACGTCGCCGCCGGCGAATATATCTACAACCTCGACGACGCGCGCATTCTGCTCGAGGCCGGCTCAGTCGACGTGCTGCAGGCTGACGTCACCCGCTGTGGCGGCGTTTCGGGCTTTTTCGACATCGCTGCGCTGTGCGAGGCGCATCATACCGACCTCTCGGGCCATTGCGCGCCCTCGCTCCACCGCCACGTCGCCTGCGTGGTCCCGCGGCTCAGGCATCTCGAATGGTTCCACGACCATGTGCGGATCGAACAGATGCTGTTCGACGGCGCCCCTGCGGCCAAGCACGGCGCCATCCGCCCTGATCTGACGCGCCCGGGGCACGGCATTGAATTCAAGGCGCAGGACGCCGAGCGCTTTCGGATTGGAGACGGCGCATGAAACACCTCCCCGCATCCGATCGGGCAATTCGAGCGGCGCGCGCCGCGAGCGAGCGGCTCGGCGCGGCGGTTGCCGCGCTGCGCGCCAGCGAGGCGCGCCGTCACGCCCAGGAAGCCGCCGCGCCGAAGCTCCATCTCGGCGCTGGAATCCTCGCTCTCTCCGTGCTCGCGGACAGCGGCGTCGAGCACTATCGCGGGTCGTTCCAGAACAAGGCCATGGTCACGCCGCTCGCAACCGCGACGCTCTCGCTCGTCGCGGGTCTTGCCGGCGCGCTCGGCGTTCGCGCGCCCCGCGCGCTCTTCAACACCGCCTATGGGCTCGCGGCGGCGAGCGGGCTCGCAGGCCTCTGCTTTCACGCCTACAACATCGGCAAGCGGCCGGGCGGCTTTTCCTGGCTGAACCTCTTTTACGCCGCGCCGATCGGAGCGCCGATGGCGCTGGCGCTGGCGGGATTTTTCGGCCGCTGCGCACTGAAGGTCGACGAAGCGGTCGGAGTGAGAACGGCCCTGTTCGGCTTTCCTGCCGGCCGGCTGCTGGCGGGCGCAGCCGCCGCGGGCCTCGCCGGGACGGTTGGTGAAGCCGGGCTCATGCATTTTCGCGGCGCTTTCCATAATCCCGCGATGTTTCTGCCGGTGAGCCTGCCCCCTGTCGCGGCGACCCTGCTCGGCGCTTCGGCCGCGGCGCCGCAGACCGTCCCGCGCCGACCCGTCCGCGCATGGCTCTGGCTGACCGCGGGTCTCGGAGCCGCGGGCGTCGGATTCCACGTCTACGGCGTCTCCCGCAACATGGGCGGCTGGCGCAACTGGAGCCAGAACGTGCTGAACGGTCCGCCGCTTCCCGCTCCCCCGAGTTTCGCCGGCCTCGCCCTCGTCGGCCTCGCGGCGCTCGCGCTCATGGACGCAAACGATGAGTGACCGCTATCCTGGATACGACGTCCTCGCCAAGCGGAACTCGCCGTCCTGGAACGAGCAGACGCGTCGGGTGATTGACGAGCGACTGGCGATCGACCCTGACCGACATGACTTCTTCACCGATGAGGAATGGCCGACGGTAAGAGCGCTCTGCCGACGGATTGTCCCGCAGCCCGCGGACCGCCCGCACCCGGCGCCGCTGGCCGCGATGCTCGATCGGAGGCTGCACCTGGACGAGGGCGACGGCTACCGCGACACCCGCCTGCCTCGGCAGCGGGACGCATGGCGGCGCGCAATCGCCGCATTCGACGCCGAGTCCCAATCGCGATACGGGGGGCGGTTTCACGAGGTCGCTCCCGAGCGCCAGGACGCGATCCTAAGCGCAGCGCAAGCCGGCGAAGCGCGCTCCCCAGCGTGGGGCGACATGTCGCCCAAGCTCTTCTTCGCCGAGCAACTCCTGCATGACGTCGTCAGCGCCTACTATGCCCATCCGGTCTCATGGAACGAGATCGGGTTCGGCGGCCCGGCAAGCCCCCGCGGCTACGTCCGCATGAATTTCGATCGACGCGACCCGTGGGAAGCGGCCGAGGCGCCGCCGGGACGCGAACGCATCGCGCAGCGCGACAATGCCCGGATCGGATAACCCTCAGGAGACGCCCAGGGCGCTGAACGGGCGCGCCCCCGATGTCTTTCGCCCAGGCGCGTGGACGCGGATGAGGTGCTACTCGGATGCCGAGCCTGTCGATTTCGCCATTGTCGGCGCGGGCGCTGGCGGGGGGACGCTCGCCTGCAAGCTTGCCGAATACGGGTTCTCGGTCGTTGCGCTCGATGCGGGGCCGTACTGGCGGCCGTTGGAGGATTTCGCCTCCGACGAGCGCGAGCAGGCCAAGCTCTATTGGACCGACGAGCGCCTGGTTGACGGCGAAAACCCTCTGCAACTCGGCTCCAACAATTCCGGCAAATCGGTCGGCGGCTCGACGGTCCACTTCGCCATGGTGTCGCTGCGCTTCCGACCGGAGTGGTTCAAGGCGCGCACCAAACTCGGATACGGCGCCGACTGGCCGGTCGATTGGCGGGAGATGTGGACCTATTACGGCGAGGTCGAGCAGGCGCTGAAGATCTCCGGGCCTGTGACATATCCCTGGGGCCCCAGGCGGCCGCGTTACCCCTACCGGCCGCATGAGCTCAACGCCGCCGCGCTCATTCTCGCCGAAGGCGCCGAGGCGCTCGGCATCGACTGGACGCCGACGCCGCTGGCGACGCTCTCGGCGCCGCGCGGCCTCGCGCATCCTTGCGTCTACCGCGGCATGTGCGTGATCGGCTGCTCGACAAACGCGAAGCAGAGCGTGCTCCTGACCTGGCTGCCGCGCGCGCTCGCCGCTGGGGCCGAAATTCGCGATCTCGCGATGGTCGGGCGAGTGGAGCACGACGACAGGGGCCGCGCGACCGGGGTCGCCTATTTCCGGCAGGGCGAGTGGCGCTTCCAAAAGGCGCACAACGTCGTGGTCGCCGGCTATGCGATCGAGACGCCGCGGCTCTTGCTCAATTCCGCGAGCGGAAAGTTTCCCGACGGGCTCGCCAATTCGTCCGGCCTCGTCGGCAAAAATCTGATGGTCCAGGCGAACCAAGCGGTCTGGGGCGTAACGGGGAGGGAGATACGCTCTTACAAGGGGCCGCCGTCGCTCGCGCTGACCGAGCACTGGAACTACACCGACGAAGGCAAGGATTTCTTCGGCGGTTATTCCTACATGAGCCAAGGACCGCTGCCCGTCCTGTGGGCGGGGGTCCAATCAAGCAAGCGCGGGCTCTGGGGGCAGCGGCTGATCGAGGAGATGGAGAAGTACAACCATCAGGTCGGCCTCAAGATCGTCGGCGAATGCATGGCGCAGGAGCGCAATTGCGTGACGCTGAGCGACGAGCGCGACCAGTACGGGCTGCGCGCGCCGCGGGTGACCTATTCCTATTGCGACAACGATAAGCGTCTGATTGCGCACTCCCTCGCCTTCATGCGACAAGCGCTGGAGGCGGCCGGCGCCAACGACATCTGGGACGAGACCGACGACACCTGCCACCTCAACGGAACCGCGCGCATGGGCGACGATCCGAAGACAAGCGCCGTCAACGCCGATTGCCGCTCATGGGACATTCCCAACTTATGGATCTGCGACGGCTCGGTCTTTCCAACGGTCGGCGGCGTGAACCCGTCGCTGACGATTCAGGCGATTGCCTGCCGCACCGCCGACCGGATCAAGGCGATGGCGCAGCGCGGCGAGCTCTGATGCGCCCGAGCGACGCATAAAGCGCGCCGGCGGCGAAGAAGACGAACGCGCCGGCCGCGACCGTTCCGAGCCGCGCAATCTCCCCGACGACGAGCGGAGACTGGGTCTCGGCCTCGTCGCTGAAGGAGCCGCGTGTGCGATGTAGCGGCGTCACAGGGTGTTCGAGGTTGTCTGGACGGCCGGGCGGGAGCGCGGTGTTCGTCTGCTGTCCCTTGATCGCCGTCCGCGCCAGATAATGATCGAGCGCCCCGGGCAGGACGAAGTCGCCGAGAATGAGCAGCATCGTCGACATCCCGAGCCAGTATTCGCGCCATGTGCCGCGAGAAACGCGATAAACGGCGTCGGCGACGACCTCCGGCTCGACCGGGCGGCCCATCGGACGGGGCGTTCGCGCCAGATGCGCGCGGGCCCAGTCGAACTGTGGCGTATTGACCGCAGGCAATTCGACGATCGACACCGTGATCTGCGAGCCCTCTGCGATGAGCTCCGAGCGTAGGCTGTCGGTAAAGCCGCGGATCGCGTGCTTCGAGCCGCAATAGGCGGCCTGCAGCGGGATGCCGCGATAGGCGAGCGCCGAGCCCATCTGAATGATGCGGCCGCGTTTGCGTTGTCGCATCGATTTCAGCGCCGCCATCGTGCCATGGACGAAGCCGAGGTAGGTGACTTCGGTCACCCGCTTGAATTCGCTCGGGCTGATCTCCGCGACGGTCGAGAACACCGTCTCCATCGCGTCGTTGACCCAGACGTCGATCGGGCCGAGCGTCTCTTCGAAGCGCGACGCGGCGGCGAACACCGCCTCCGCGTCGGCGACGTCAAGCGCCTCCGCCGCCGCCTCGACGCCCAAGGCCTCGAGCTCGTGCCTGACCTCATCGAGCACGGCTTGGTCGCGAGCGATCAGGCCGACCTTGTCGCCCGCGACTGCGAAACGGCGCGCGATGGCGCGGCCGACGCCCGCGGTGGCGCCGGTGACGACGATGGTTCGAGACTTCGAGCTCATGATTCCACCGGGAAGGCGATCGTGCTCAAGAGCGCGATATGCGGATCGCGCGAATCGAGCCGGGTGTGCTGGACGACGATCGGCACGTCGGAGCGGATGACCGATGCGTAGGACGTGTCACGCGGGACCGGTTCGGGGTCGCTCAGGTCGTTGAATCGGAGGTGCAGGGTGCGGCGCGCCGCGACCGAGACCTTGTAAGGCCCGGCCGGCTCACGGTCTTTGAAATAGATTGTAATGTCGATCTGCGCCGGATCGTCCGTCGCGTTGAGGATACAGGCCGCCTCATGCGACACCAGGTCGTGGCTCTGGCTGAAGCTGCGACCGGGGATGTAGCCTTCCGCAATCGCCCAGACTCGACGTCCGACCACCAGGACCTCCATCATCGCGCTCGGAGATTGAGCGCGCAGTTATTTGAGGCCTCACCGTTCTCTGCGGGAGTCCTTCTCGTTCGGCAGGACGGCGCTGAGAAGCTGACGCGCGGCGCCCTTGAGGAGGCGCCCCTCATCCGGGTCGCCCTTGATCAGCGTCTCGGTAAATTTCTTCGCCTCTTCGAGCGAGATGTGCGGCGGCAGCGGCGGCACTTCGGGGTCGGTCTTGACCTCGAGCACCACGGGTCGGTCGGCGGCCAGCGCCTCGTCCCACGCCGGGCCCATCCTCTCAGGCTTGTCCACGTAAATGCCCTTGAGGCCGATCAACTCGCCGAAGCGGTGGTAAGGCACGTTGGGAATCTCCTGCGACGCGTCGAACTTCGGGTCGCCCTCCATCACCCGCTGTTCCCAGGTGACCTGGTTGAGGTCCTCGTTGTTGAACACGCACACGATCCAGCGCTTGTCCGCCCAGTTGCGCCAATATTTGGCGACGGTGATGAGTTCGGCCATGTTGTTCATCTGCATGGCGCCGTCGCCGACGAGCGCGATGACCGGCCGCTCCGGATGCGCGTATTTGGCGGCGATGGCGTAGGGCACTGCCGCGCCCATCGAGGCCAGCCCACCTGACAGCGAAGCCATCATGCCGCGCCGCATCTTGAGGTCGCGGGCGTACCAGTTGGCGCAAGAGCCCGAGTCGCTGGTCACGATCACGCCGTCGGGGAGACGCGGCGACAGCTCCCAGGTCACGCGCTGCGGGTTGACGGGGTTCGCCGGCTGCATCGCGCGCCGTTCAAGCGTCTTCCACCATTGCTTGACCTCGCTCTCGATCCCATCGCGCCACGCCCCGTTGGTTTTCTGGTTGATCAGCGGCAGCAGCGCCATCAGGGTCTCTTTGGCGTCGCCGACGAGATTGCTTCCATGGGATAGCGGAGCGACAGCATTTCGGGCTCGATGTCGATCTGCACGCCGCGCGCCTGGCCCTCTTCCGGCAGGAACTCCGAATAGGGGAAGCCCGAGCCGATCATCAGCAGCGTGTCGCACTCGGTCATCAGGCGGTAACTCGGCTTCGTGCCAAGAAGCCCGATTGACCCGGTGACATAGGCAAGATCGTCCGGAAGCGCGGCCTTGCCGAGTAACGCTTTGGCGACGCCGGCGCGCAGTTTCTCGGCGACGGCGATCACTTCGTCGGTCGCCCCGAGTGCGCCCGCGCCGACCAGAATCGCCACTTTCTCCCCGGCGTTCAAGAGGTCGGCGGCGCGACGAAGATCAGCGTCAAAAGGCGTCGTGCGCGGCTTGGCGAAGCCGACGCCCGAGTGCACGGTCCCGTGCTTGCGCGGCGGGCTTTCGTAAGTCGCGTCTTGTAGGTCGTTCGGCAGCACCACCGCCGTGACACGGTGTTTGCCGAGCGCAATGCGGACGGCTCGGTCGATCAGATGGCGGACCTGCGGGGCCGTCGACGCCTGGTGCACGAAGGCGCCGGCGACGTCCTTGTACATGCTGACCAGATCGACCTCCTGCTGATAGTGCCCGCCCATCGCGTTGCGCGCCTGCTGGCCAGCGATGGCGAGCACCGGCATGTGATCGAGACGGGCGTCGCAGAGCCCGGTGATCAGATGCGAAGCTCCCGGCCCCGAGGTCGCGAGGCACACGCCAAGCTCGCCGGAGAACTTGGCGTAGGCGCTCGCCATGAAGGCGGCCATCTCCTCGTGCCGCGCCTGGACGAACTCGATCTTGCCGTTCGCCCGGTTCAGCGCCTCGATCACCCCGTTGATGCCATCGCCGGGATAGCCGAAAATCTTGCGCACACCCCACGCGTGCAGGCGCTCGACGACAAAATCTCCAACAGTCTGGCTCATTTCGGCTCCTTCGTGACGGGCGAGAGGTTCATTCTGCTCCCCGCGACGGCGGCGTCTCCCGCGGCCGCCCGAGCGGCGGAAGGTCGGGATGCGCTTCTCTCAGGCGTCGGCGGGCGGATCACGTCCGGTCCTGTCGGCTCCGAGGCTCCGGCCGTCGCACGACCTCGGGCTAAAGCGGTCGGTTTTGTCGGCTCCTCAATCGGCATCGCGCCCGAGTTCGCGCCTCCTCACCTGCGGCCCATCGTCATCGAGAATGCCGGTTGGCCTGCCTTTGTTCCGAAGCGCGTGTCAGGAGTGGTAGCGGATCCGCGTAATGAGATCGGTGAAGCTCAGGAAGAACATGAGCGCCAGGAACATGAAAGCCGCGCCAGCGACGAGCCGCATCAGCGCCGGCTCTTGGCCCACGCCGACCAGTCCGAAGGCGAGCGTAAGGAGCATCACGGCGGCCAACCCCAAGGCCCCGCCGAAGCGGAGGTCGCCTGAGCCGTAGACGCCGAGCAGCACGACGCAGGCGAGCGCGCACAAAATAATCGCCCAGGCGATCGCGGGACCGCGCCAACGCAAAGTTTGAGGCTGACGGTCGGCGTCGCTCATCCTCGCCCCATGATGTAGAGAACCGGAAACAGCACCAGCCAGAACGCGTCGACCAGGTGCCAGTAGAGCGAGGTGACCTCGAGCTGCGGGGATTGGAGGCTCAGGCGACCCCTTCGCACGAGCCAGCCCAGGCGCGACACGAGCCCGACTCCTATGGCGAGGTGGACCGCATGGACGCCGGTCATGATCCAGTAGAACGCCCAGAAGATTTGGGCGGCGCTATCTCCCAGCGCGAAATGCGAGCCCGGGAAGAGATGATGCGTAAGGTCGTCGCGATACTCGAGGCCCTTGATCACGAGGAACGCGGCGCCAAGCAGGGCGGTCACCGCAAGCAGGCGCACGGCGAGACGGCGATTGGCGATGCTCGCCGCGCGCACGGCGAGCGTGATCGACAAGCTGCTTGTGACCAGCACAGCCGTATTGGATGCGCCATAGGCGATCACGGTCTCGCGCGCGGCCGCCTGGAAAGCCTCGACATTCAGCGTCCGCGTGAAGCTGAAGGCCATGAAGATCGTGCCGAAAAACAGCATTTCGCTCATCAGAAAGAGCCACATGCCGAAGGTCGCCGCCTCACGCTGGCGCGCGATGTCGGACCACGGCTCGCGCAGCGGGTCCGGCGCGGCGACCCCCGCCGAAGCGTTGATCGCGCTGTCGCTCATGCTGCGGGCCCATGAGGGTTCGGCGTGGACCCTCGCTGGGCGCGAACCGCGTCGATGTCGCGGGTCTGGGCTTCCGGCGCGATCCGGACGCCGTGGTAATCATAAGGTTCTTCATTGACGACGGGCTGGCTCGCAAAGTTGTGCGTCGGCGGCGGCGAGGTGGTTCGCCATTCGAGGCCAGTCGCATTCCACGGGTTGGCCGGCGACACCTGCCCGTAGAGCAAGGACCAGGCGAGGTAGATAAACGGCATCAGGTAGGCCGCCGCGAGAACGACAGCGCCGGTCGAAGACATCACGTTCCAGGTCTGAAACTCGGGCGGGTAGACATGGTAACGCCGCGGCATGCCGAGGTAGCCGAGAATGAACTGCGGGAAAAAGGTAAAATTGAAGCCGAAGAACATCAGGAACGCCGCAAAGCGCGCCCAGGACTCAGAGTAGAGGCGCCCTGTGATCTTCGGCCACCAGAAGTGCAGACCGGCAAAGTAGGCCGACACGGCGCCGCCGACCATGACGTAATGGAAATGCGCGATGACGAAGTAGGTCCCGGTGACTTGCACGTCGATCGGAATCGAGGCGAGGAAAAGACCGGTCAGGCCGCCGACGGTGAACAGGCCAACGAATCCGAGCGCATAGAGCATCGGCGCCTCGAACGTGATCTGCCCGCGATAGAGCGTCGCCGTCCAGTTGAAGACCTTGATCGCCGACGGCACGGCGACGATGAACGAGAGAAACGAAAACACGAGATTGGCGAAGGCCGCCTGCCCCGAGACGAACATGTGGTGACCCCAGACGGCGAAGCCGATGACTGCGATCGCAAGCATCGAATAGACCATCGCCGCATAGCCGAACACGCGCCTTCGCGCGAAGCAGGTGATGACCTCGGAAATCACTCCAAACGCCGGCAGGATCATGATGTAGACGGCGGGGTGCGAATAGAACCAGAAGAGATGCTGGAACAGGAGCGGATCGCCGCCGCGGAAGGCGTCGAACACGGGGAGACCGAACCAACGGTCGGCGACGACAAGCACGAGCGTCATCGCCAGGACCGGCGTCGCCAGGACCATCACCAGGCTGGTCGCATAAATCGACCAGACGAAGAGCGGCAGGCGGAACCAAGTCAACCCCGGCGCGCGCAACGTGTGCGTCGTAGAGACGAAATTGCATCCCGTCGCAATCGTGCCGAAGCCGGCGATGATGACGCCAAGCACGGCGATGGCGATGTTGCCGCTCGAGTAGACTGTCGAATAGGGCGGATAGAACGTCCACCCGGTGTCGACGCCTCCCGTGAGCGTCGCGTAGAGGACGAAGAGGCCGCCGATTAGCGTGAGATACCAGCTCGCCAGATTGAGTTTCGGGAACGCGACGTCCGGCGCGCCGATCATCAGCGGCAGCAGGAAATTGCCGAGCGTCGTCGGAATCAAAGGCACGAGGAAAAACCAGACCATGATGATCCCGTGCAGCGTGAACACGCGGTTGTAGGCGTCATCGCTCAGGAAGGTTGCGGTCGGGGAGAAGAGCTCGAGCCGCATCAGCGTGGCCGCGACCCCGCCGATGAAGAAGAAGGCGGTGACCATCACCGCGTAGAGAATCGCAATCCGCTTGTGGTCCGTGGTCAAGAGCCATTCGCTGAGGCCCCCGCCGTGCGCGTCCAGATAACTCCCGGCGGTTCCGTGCTCGTCGCGCGGCTCGGCGCTGTCGAAGGACGCGGCGGCGTCGGTCATCGGAGGGCTCCGGTTTGAGGAGACAGCGAGCGGATGTAGGCGGTCAGCGCGAGAATCTGGCCGTCGTCCACCTCGTCTTTGAATGACGGCATGATCGGAGGGTAGCCGGCGGGAGGATCGGCCCTCGAATGCCCCAGAATGCAGTCGCGGATGTACGCATCGTCGACGAGCGCAAACCGACCGCTGGCGAGCGGCACGCGGTGACCAAAGAGTCCGTGAAAGTTGGGCGCATGGATCGGACCGCCGGGGGTGTGGCAGCCCGCGCAGCCGAGGCTCACGAACAGCGCCTGCCCCTGCCCCACGAGGTTCCCGGGCGCCGGCCGGCTGGTGAGCCAGGCGGCGAAGTCCGGCTTGCTCATCACCACGATCGACCCGGTCATCGCCGAGTGCGCCGTGCCGCAGAACTGGGTGCAGTAGAGACGGAACGTGCCGGTCTTGGTCGCCTTAAACCAAGCCTCGACATAGCGACCGGGGAGGATGTCCTGCTTGATGCGAAAGTCGGGCACGGCGAACGAGTGGATGACGTCCTGTGAGGTCAACACAAGCCGGACCGGCTCGCCGACGGGAACGTGCAGCATGTTGATCTCGCGCAGGCCGTTGGGGTGCTGGATCTTCCACATCCACTGCTTGGCGACGACGTGGATCTCCATCGCAGAACGCGGCGGAAGCAGCAGCAAAATCTGATTCGAACCCGCCCACCAGAAGAACAGCAGGAAACCGACCAGCGTCGCTACGGTCCAGCCGATCTCGACTTCGTGCTGCAGGACGGGCGGCAACGCGCCTCGCGCCGCAGGCGACCCTCGGCGATAGCGATACGCAAAAATCACGATCAGACCGGCCACGAGAATGACGATGGCGAGCGAGACGCCGGTCAGGGCGTAGTAGAGCGCGTCCGTCTCCGGCGCGAACGTCGAGGCCGATCGCGGCATGAAGACGATCGTGTTCACGTGCGCCTCCGCGCTGCATTGCGCGTTAGCATCATGAGGCCGGCGGCGATGGCGAGAAGCGTCGCCATTCCAGCTGCGCCGAGCAGGAGCCGGACACGGTCGGTGTATAATCCGACGGACGCGCCGAGGCCGTAGCAGAGCAGTCGTATCTGGTCGACGATTGCGCCGACCGAGCCTTTGCCGGCTTCGACCAACGCGAGCCTCACATCGCCGCCGGAGATTGTGAGCCCCGAAAGGACGCGGGAAAGACGCCCTTTGGCGGTGACGACAAGGAGAGCGACAGGATGCGCGTAGCGCGCGTTTGCGGCATCATAGGCATAGTGGTAGCCGACGGCCGAGGTAAGCCTCGCGACGACAGGTTCGCTCGCCATCAGCGCGGCCGTGGCGCGCCCGACCGCGGTTTCGAATCCGATCTGGCCGCCGACCATGCGCCTGCCGTCGGCCGCGCTCGCCCTCGGGTTGAAGCCGATCACGACGAGCCGATAATCGACGCCCGGCGCGAGGCCGCTTTTTGCAAGCGCGCCGCCGGCAAGCGCGAGAATTGGCGAGCAAAGCTGCGGGCAATCGTAGTCGGCGAAAATCACCACGGCCGGACGGCCGGCGATCGCGTCGCCGAGCGTCGTCGGGCGCCCATCGAGGTCGGTCAGGCGGGCGTCGAGCGGAAGACTTGCGCCCGGCGGCGGCCGTACGCCCACATCCGCCAGGCGATCGGGCGCGAGCCCGGCGGCTGCGGGCTCGCCGAGCAGCATCGCCGCAAGTAGGCCGAAAGCGCGAAGGAGACCGTGCAGGCGAGCGGTCATTCGGTCGCTCCATCCTTGACCTGTTGGCCCTTCTCTCCGTGTCCCGGGTCGATCGGCTCATAAGCCTTGGCGCCGCGCGCGGCCACGAGCCGCATCGCCCGTTCGATCGGAATCTGGAACACGCCATGAGCGCGATCGATCCAACGAAACTGGTTGAGCTCGGCCTGCTGTCTGGCGATCTCCGGATCGCGCAGGCCGTCCGAGCGGGTCTGAAGCCGCGGGGAAGGAAACTCGTGGACCGCGACGAACGTCGGGTTGTGGGCGAGAGCCCTATAAAAAAAGAAAAGCCCGACCGCCACGAGGACGACGAAAACGAGGGACCCGGCCATGATCGCGGCGATGACGCCCTCCCGCACCGCCGGCCTTTCGCGCGCCCGGTCCTGCTCTGCGGTCATGGCGATCTTCCGTGGGTTCGCGGGTTCGGAGCCCAGGTCGACAGCCGACGATCGAAATGCGGCGCAGCGCCCACGGAGACGCAAGCCATCGCGATGACCGCGAGCAGCGCCGCGGGAGCCGTGAGATCCGGCGCGGCGGAGCCGGCGAACCAGAGATCATGCAGAAAAATCCCGACGATTGTCGCGACGCCGACCGCCCGCATCGCCGTGGGGCTCGCCCGAACCCGTTCCCATGCGCAGCCGACGATCGGCACGACCGAGTCGAGCAGCACGGCGCCGACGAGAAAGCCGGCCCAGAGCCCATGGACTCGCGCCAGATACCAGGCGGCGTCGACAGGCTGATCGCCGTACCATTTGACGATGAACGTCATGAGCCCGAGGTAGAAGGCGCCAAGCGAGGTCGCGAACAGGAGGCCGCCGATGTCGCCGTCGGCGATTTCGACCGCGCGCCGAGGCTGAATAACGGCGATCGCGGCAAGAGCAAGCATGATCTGTTGCACAGCGATCTCCGCGCCGAACGCCAAGTCGCTGTAGCGCGGGTCGATCGAGAGCATCCAGTGGACGGCCGTGAGGCTGACGGCGAATCCGTGAAAGACGAGCGCGATCGATGCGCCAAGCAGTCCGAACGCTCCGATCGCCAGCATTGCGCCGATCGACGCCCAGCCGATCAAGGCGACGAAGCCAACACCCGCGAAGACGGGGACGTTAAAATAGAACTGGGCCACGTCCGGTGCGGTGGATGCGCCGCCGTTCGCCCAAGGATAGAGGGTCTTGAGACCTGCGAAGATGAACGCAAAGAAAATAGGCAAGGGCAGCGCGCAGAGCGCGCCCAATCGCAGCGCCGGCGCCGAGGCCAAGCCCCACCTTCCGCCGGTCGTCTCATGGATCAGCGCAAGGACGATCGCCCCGACCGGGGCCGAACTCCAAACGAGGAATCCGACCAGCCATCCCCAGGCGACCGCGCGCGGCGCGAAGACGATCCCGATTGCCAGCAGAACGGCCGCAGCGAGCCCGAGAAGCAGCAGCGCGTTCGGCGCGGGAACGAGGTCGAAAGTCAGCTCCCGGCGGGGGTCCGGCGCGCTCACGGTCGCTCTCCTCCCGCAGAAGCGCCGTTCGTCGACGCAGCGGCCTCCGGTGCCTCGGCGAGGCTGGCCGACCGGCTTTGCTGGAGGGCGCGGATGTAGGCCGCGATCGCCCACCGGTCGTGCGGAGGAACGCGCGAGCCATAGGAATACATGACGCCGAAGCCGTTGGTGATCGTGTCGAAGAAGAGCTGCGCCTGCGCCTGCATGAGTTTGCGCTCATAGTAAGAAGGAGGGTGCGGAAAGCCGCGCCGGACGATCGCGCCATTGCCGTCGCCTTCGAACCCGTGGCATGGCGCGCAGAAGATCTCGAAACGCTGCTTGCCACGCTCAAGCAGCGCGAGGTCGACCGGCGGCGGATTGGCGCTTTCCTTTTCGTATTCCGCGTCGCCCTGCGAGACCACGCCCGCGGGCAGCGGCTGTGCGGCGGAGCCGTTGGCGAAGGCCGGCGCCGGGTCGTTCGTCCCATAGTGGGCCTGTCGCGTCATCGATTGGTTGGTGCAGCCGGCCGCTGCAATCGAAAGGAGAACGACAAGCGCGAGCCTCATGCCTGCATCCCATGGATCCGCAACGCCCTGGCGTCGGAGAGGACCGCTCGCAAGCGGCCGTCCTCGGCATCGTCCTTAGGCGCCGCCATCAAGAGAAAATAGCGGTCGTCGGTCGCGCGCTCGATCGCATCCCAGTCGAACAGAGGATGATTGAGGCGCGGCAAGCCGCAGAGGAGGAGGAGGGCGATGAATCCCGCCAGCCCCGCCGCGAGCACGCCGACTTCGAACGGCACCAGCAGGAAAACCGGCCAGCTGTTGAGCGGCCTTCCGCCCGAGTCGATGGGATAGGCGAAGACGGCGCTCCACCACTCGAGCCAGAAGGCGAAAGCGGCGAGGCCGACGCCCGCGATCAGCATCGGCCAGCGGATCGGCGATTTTCGGAGGCCAAGCGTCTCATCGAGGCCCTCGACGGGCCAGGGGGTGAGCGTGTCGAGCGGCCGGAAGCCTTCGTGGCGCACGCGGCGGGCGGCGGCGCTCAGAGCCTCTGAGTTGCCGAACTCGGCGATCATGACCCGCTCGGCCCGTTCGCTCATCCCGAAGCCTCTTTGTGCCGGAGCTCTCGCGCCTCGAACATCGGCACGACCGGCACGAGCCGGCAGAAGAGCAGGAACATCCAGGCGAAAAAGAACATCGGACCGAACAGGAACAGCCAGTCCCACCAGGTAGGGAAGAAGACGCGATCCATCGGCGGCAGAAAGCTGTGCGACAGCGTGTTCCAGACGATGAGAATGCGCTCGAGCCACATGCCGACCAAGATGGCGACGGACACGCCGATGATGACGGCCAGACTCGCGCGCATCCGCGGGAACCACAGGATCTGCGGCGCGATCACGTTGCAGAACAGCATGCCGGCGTAGACCTGCCAGTAGGCGCCGCTGAATTCGAAGGCTACGAGATCACGGTCGTCCGGATTGCCCCCGTACCATGCGGCGAAATATTCGCTCAGATAGGAGAGGCCCATCACGATCGACGCCATCAACATGATCTTGGCCATCGCCTCGAAGTGGCGCATCGTGATCAGCGCCTGAAGGCCAAGGCCGTGCGTGATCGTCGCGGCGAGCAGGACCACCAGCGCGAAGCCCGAATACATCGCGCCGACGACGAAATAGGGCGGGAAGATCGGCTCGCGCCAGCCGGGCATCAGGCTCGCGGCGAAATCGAGCCCGACGATCGAATGAACCGAGCAGACGAGCGGCGTCGCGAGCGCGGCGAGGGTGATCTGAAGTCGATGATAGTGCCGCCAGTGTCGGGCCGAACCGCGCCATCCGAGCGCGGCCACTCCGTAGATCTTCTGCCATGCTCCTTTCGATCGGTCGCGGATCGTCGCCAGATCCGGAAGGACGCCGACGTACCAGAAGACGATGGAAAAGGTCAGGTAGCTGAGGATCGCCCAGAAATCCCAGATGAGCGCGCTGCGCCATTGTGGCCAGACGTGCATCGTGTCCGGATAGGGCGCGAGCCAGTAGAAATAGAGCGGGCGACCGAGATGAAAGATCGGGAAGAGCCCAGCAATCGAAACCGCGAACAGGGTCATTGCCTCGGCGAAGCGGCTGATCGTCGCGCGCCAAGGTTGTCGCGTGAGAACGAGGAGAGACGAGATCAACGTGCCGGCGTTGCCGAGGCCGATCCACCACACGTAGTTCGCGATCGGGAAGCCCCAGACGACGGTGGTGTTGTTCCCGAAGATGCCGATGCCGACCGTGAACAGCGTGTAGACGCCATAGATTGTCGCCCCCGTCGCCACCGAACAGACGATGAAGGCGATCCACCAGCCTTTGCCGGCGGGACGCAGCAAAGGCTCGCAGACAATGTCGGTAATCGTCCAGTCGTCGATTGTGCGCGGCAGGACGGGAACGTCCTCCAGCGCCGGCGCCCGATCGAAGGCGGAGGCGACCGTCATGCGCTCCCTCCGAGGTCGGGATTCGAATTGCGAAGGCGCGCCAGATAGGTGGTGCGCGGAAGGGTATGGAGTTGGCCCAGCAGAACGTAGTGGTTGGGATCGCGGCGCAGTTCGGACACGCTGGACTTTGGATCGACGAGATTGCCGAAGTGGATGGCGCGGGTCGGGCAGGCCGCCTGACAAGCGGTGACGACTTCGCCTTCCGCAATCAGGCGCGTTTCGCGCTCGGCGAGTCGACGGGCGCGGCTGATGCGCTGGACGCAATAGGTGCATTTCTCCATCACGCCCCGGTCCCGCACGCTGACGTCGGGATTGTTGGCGGCCTTGACGAGCGCATTGCCGAGATTTCCGTACTCCTGCCCTGCGGCGTAGCCGAACCAGTTGAAGCGCCGCACCTTGTAGGGGCAGTTGGACTCGCAGAAGCGCGTGCCGATGCAGCGGTTGTAGACTTGGACGTTGAGGCCTTCGTGGTCGTGCACCGAGGCTTCGACCGGGCAGACCGGCTCGCAAGGCGCGGCCTCGCAGTGCATGCACGGCACCGGCTGAAACACTGGCCTCGGGTCAGGCGCGTCCGCATGGTCGTAGACGTCGATCCTGAGCCAGTGCATGTCGCGGCCCCAGCCGACTTCGTCCGGGCCGATCGAAGGCACGTTGTTTTCCGACTGGCACGCGACGACGCAGGCGTTGCAGCCGATGCACGCGCCGGTGTCGATCACCATGGCCCATGCGTAGGGGTCGCCGATCGGGGTCGGCCAGGGCGGGAAGAAGCTCGCCATTGGCCGCGGCGTCGATGCCGTGGCGCCGACCTCAGCTTCCGGCGCCAGCTCCTCGGCCTTGCCCTCGAGCGCAAAGAGCCCGGCAGTCGCCGGGGAGAGATGACCGTTCGGGCCAACCCGCCGGAGCGTGACGTCTCGCGTGATCCAGGGCGACGACGCGGTCCGCAGGACGGCCACGTTGAAGCCGACGCCGTCGCCGATCGAGCCGGCGCTGGTCCGGCCGTAGCCGAGCGAGAGCTGGACGACGCCCGGCGGGAGGCCGTTCGACAGGCGCATTGGACCAAACAGCGAATGCTTGCCAACGCCAATTTCAACCTCGTCGCCTTCCTTGATCCCGAGGCGCTTCGCGTCTTCGAGCGCCATCTCCACGGCGTTGCCCCACACGGCTTTGGAGAAGGGCTGCGGACATTCCTGCAGCCAGGCGTTATTGGCGAAGCGCCCGTCAAAAACCGAAGGGTCAGTGCGAAAGATCGCCGACATTCCGTGATGGGCAGCAGTCGGCGTCCAGCCTGGGAATTTTGCGGCGGGTTTGGCGGCGGGCTTGGGCTCCGTGCCGGCGATCACGCCGTCGATGAGCGCTTGGCGCCAGCGGGCGTCGAAATTCTGCGCTCCCCAACGCGAGCGCCAGGCGGCGCGGACGCGGTCATAATCGCTGTGGAGCTCCTCTCCTTCGCTGCTCAGCGCCGCGAGAAGCCGATGGGCGCTGTAGGATTCATGCAGAGGCCGGATCAACGGCTGCACGATGCTGACGACTCCGTCGGGCGCGGCGATGTCAGACCAGCTTTCGAGAGGATGCGGCATCGGCAGGTGCCACGTCGAGGCTGCCGCGGTCTCGTCGTAATAAAGGCCGAGATGGACGCGGAGCGGCACGCGTTCCATGAGCGCTTCGAAATCGAGATCGCCCGGAGCCGTGGCTGCGGGGTTCGAATCGATGATGACGAGCGTCTCGACCTTGCCGCCTTTGATGTCGTCGGCGAGTTCAGCAAGCGTTCCTGCCGCGGCCAGCCGCGGATCGAGGTCGTAAGCGTCCACCGGCGCGCGGAGCCGGTCATTGATCCATAGGCCGAGGGCGATTGCGTTCGGCAAGGTGGGACCGACAAGCACGAGACCTCGGCCCGCCCGCGCCCGAAGGTCTTTCGTCGCGATGTTGAGGAAGCGCGCGTGCTCCTGCGGCAGTTCCGGGCGCGCGACCGGCGCGCCCAACCCCGCGGCGAGGCCTGCGACCATCGCCTCGATCGCATCCGGGCGCGCCGCAAGCCGATGGTCGGCGAAGGCGCCGGTCAGGGTCATGCCGGATTCGACCGAATAGAAACGCGCCACAGCGGGGTCTTGCTTGCGCCGATCGACCAGTTCACGGCCGAAACGGACTTGGTCCGGCCCGTAGCCCAGAGGGTCGGCGTCGAATGCGACGACGACATCGGCGTCGCTGAAGCGGGGCCGGAGCGTCAGCGACTTGCCGTAAACTGCGTTCGTCGCTTCGGCGTCGGAAGCCTCGGTGGGCTCGAACATGTGCCAGCGCATATTCGGATAGGCTTGGAGAAGGCGTTCGATCTGGTCGAGCAGGGTCGGCGACGTGATCCGGCCGCTGAGCAGGCGCAAGCCGGCGCCTCGCCCCGCCGCCTGTCCGGCGAGATGGTCCCGGAGGGCCTGCTCGAACGCCGGCCAGTCGCTGATCTCGCCAGCGACACGGATCGCCTGCGACCGGTCCGGATCGTAAAGCGCCAGTGTCTCCGCCTGGGCGAAGACGTCGGTCGAGCCGAGACTGGCGGGGTGGCGCGGATTGCCTTCGACCTTGATCGGGCGGCCCTCGAACGAGGTCACGAGCGCGCCGCGCCCGTAGCCTGCCAGCGGAAGGGCGGTGGCGTAGCGCTGGGTGACCCCCGGAACGAGGCCTTCGGGCATATTCACATAGGGAAGCTCTTCGAGCGTTTCGTTGGCGACGATCTCCTCGTCCGGCCGCTCGCAGCCTGCCGCCAGCGAAGCGGCGCCGGCGGCAATGAGCTGCAGCGCCGCGCGACGCGAAATGGCGCTAGGCGAAGTCGCCGGCCGGGGCAGCCTCACCGGTGGCACACGGAGCAATCGATCAGGTGGGTGGTGTCGATCTGGTAGTGCGCCATCAGCTTGTGACCCTCCTCGTTCTGGTCGGGGGGAGGCGACCAGGAGTCGGCGAAGACATCCTCGGGCTTGCGCAGGTAGGGCGCCGGATTGCGGTGACAACTGATGCACTTGCCCATCGTCATCGGCTCCGCCTGCTTCGTCAGCGGCATCTGATCGACCTGCCCGTGGCAGGTCGTGCATCCGACGCCCTTGGCGATGTGGATCGAGTGATCGAAGTAGACGTAGTCCGGCAGCGCGTGCACTCTGAGCCAGGCGATGGGCATGTCGCTGACCAGGCTGTGGCGGGCGGGCTCGAGCACCGGCGCCTCGGCGAAGATCTGCGAATGACACGTCATGCAGGTGTGGGTCGGCGGTATGCCGGCGAACCGCGACGTCTCAACCCCGGTGTGACAATAGCGACAGTCGAGTCCGTCGAAGCCGACGTGATGCTCGTGGCTGAACGGAATCGGCTGACTGTGGAAGAGGAATTGCCCGGTGATGAAGGGCGAGCGGGCGATCGCATAACCGGCGCCGACAAGAATCGCGGGAGAAACCGCCAACGCAACGAGCGCGACGCGAACTGCGGTGTCAGCGTAGGCCTGAAAGATCTGCGCCATGGGTCTCCCGCCGCTCTGACACCTTTGGAGCGCTGGCTCAAACGGCGTTAACCCGGAATTGTTCCGTCCGGAGGGAACTTTTGCACGGCGGGCCTAATTCGCCCTCGGCAGGCGCCAAACCGAACATTCCGTTGGAGACTAGCGTCGTTTCCAGCTAGGTCGGTCCGGCTGCCCCGGCGCCTCATTCCTGGGCCGTATCGCAACACGGCTCTAGCTCGCAACGAACAGCAGCGAGCGCGGACTTTCATCGAGCCGATGATTGGCCGTGTCGCCGAACAGCAACGCTTCGCTCGGCCGTATGGACACGCCCAGAACGATCAGCGTCGCCCGCTCCTTCTCGGCCTGCTTGAGAATCGCGTCTCGCCAGCTCGCCGCCGCTCGGCTGAGAATGCGCACGCTCTGATCGCGGCGGCCGGCGATTTCGACGATCTCCTCGTTAACGAGCCGAATGGCGTCAGCGACGAGGCATCGGCCGAGCGTCAAACTGGCCGCAAGGAAGAGCGCGACGCCGGCAACCGTCCCGGCCAGGCGGCCGATCTCAACTCCGCCTGCGCGAACGATCCCGAGGATGACGGCGATGAGGATCCAGCCGAGCAAATCCTCGATGATCGAGGAGGCGACGATGATCTGCCCGAGATCGCGGCGGGCGAAGTTCATCTCACGCACTACTGACGCCACGACCTTGATCGATGAGACCGACAGAGCGACGCCGAGAAAGAGCGCCTTTGGGAGCCGCCGCCCGGCGTTCGCGATCAGCGATGACGGCGCCGCGAAGCCGAGCGCCGCGCCAAACGCGAACGGGACAGCGAGCCCGGCCAGCGAAACGCTAAGGGAGGGCCAGCCGATCTTTCTGAGCAGTCTGAGGTCGACCTCCATGCCGGTCAAAACCAGCAGCAGCAGGATGCCGAACTCTCCGAACCCCTGAAGCATGGCTTTTTGGACGGGATCGGCGGAAAAGAGCGCGTGCTCCGCATCAGGCCACAAGAGCCCGAGAAACGACGGACCGAGCATAATGCCCGCGACAAGCTGCCCGATCACGGCCGGCTGGCCGAGGCGTTGAGCCGCCTCTCCGAGCAGTCGCGCCGCAAGCAGAACGACGACGATCGAGGCCAGAAAGCCGAGCTCAAAGTTCATCGCGCCGATCGCCTTTGGGGGAACCGCGTCGACAACGCCGCCTTCGGTCGATCGTTCCGGCAGGGACTATCGTGCGGCGCCGAGCGGCGGGGCCGTCCGCGGCAGCGAGGCCGCAAGCGCGCCGACGGCGCGCAAGTCCTTCACAAAGAGGGCATAGGCCGCCTGCCGAGCGGTTTGGTCAGGCGCGCGCAGAAGAGACGACGGATGCACGGTCACGAACATCCGCAACCCATTTGCCAGCATGAGCGCGTCGCCGCGGTTTTTCCCGATGGCGACGGGACGGCCGGCGAGACTCTGCGCGGCGGTCGCGCCGAGCGCCACGACGAGGCGGGGTTGCAGGATGTCAATCTCACCAAACAGCCACCGCTTGCAGACATTGATCTCGCTGGCGTTCGGCTTCTTATGCAGTCTCAGCTTGCCGCGCGGCTCGAACTTGAAATGCTTGACTGCGTTGGTGACATAGGCGCGGTTGCGGTCAACGCCGGCCTCCACGAGCGCCTTGTCGAGCATCAGGCCGGCCGGACCTACGAACGGCCGCCCCGCGCGGTCCTCGCGGTCGCCCGGCTGCTCGCCGACGAAGAGAATGTCGGCTTCCGCCGGCCCTTCTCCGAACACCGTCCGGGTGGCGTTCTTCCAGAGTGGGCAGGCGCGACAGGAGGCCGCCTCGCGCCGCAAGGCCTCGATCCGGGCTGACTTGTCGTCGGTCATGGCTTCCGCATTCTCCCCGGGAGAGAAATCGCGAGAAGTTGTTAGGTTCCCAGGACGGGCCGGGAACGATCGCGAATGCCTCCTTCGTGGCCGGTTGGGCGGCTGGGGATCGGCATGGCCCGATCGGTCAATCGAGATAGCTAACCGACAGCGACGACCCGGTAGCCTCGTGAGCCGCGCGCCTGAGGTCGACGCGGATGTTGGGCGGCGGGGGGCGGAATGCCAATTGTTGTTGCGGCGAGCGGCGCGAGCGGCGATGATTGGAAATGCATCCCGACTCCCGGGCTCTTGCGCAGGAATCCTGCGCCGGCCTCGTTGAGCCGGTCACCTTTCACAAGGAAGAGAACAGAGGCTCAAGAAGATCGCGGGGCTCGGCATCAAAAAATTTCCGCATCATCGGGAAATACATTGACCTACCGCAAGCCGTAAAGAATTTTGCGCAACCTTAAGTCGCGACGGGGGTTTTCCTTTGGACGGCGCCGGCCATTTGCGGGACAATATTGTGCGTCAGACAATATCGCTGGTCGTTCCAGTTTATAATGAGGCGGGCGCAATTGAACCCTTCATAACGGCTGTCGAACTCGTGATTGCTTCGCTCGACGCCGATTTCGACATTGTTTTTGTTGACGACGGATCGCGGGATTCAACGTGCGAAGAGATCCTGGAGGCAGCGAGGTCCCGCGCCGTTCCGATCCGACTGCTCGCCCTCTCGAGGAACTTCGGCAAGGAAGCAGCGCTGACAGCTGGGTTGGACGCAGCGACCGGGGACGCAGTCATCCCAATTGACGTCGATTTACAAGACCCGCCGGAACTTATCCCGCTCTTTATCGAGGAATGGCGTAGAGGATATAAAGTCGTTTACGGCAGGCGAACCGACCGAACCGACAATTCTTGGGTAAAGCGGATGACGTCCCATGCTTTTTATCTTGCGTTCAATTTCATAGCGCAATCGGACATCCCAGCCAACGCTGGCGATTTTCGCCTCATCGATCGGTCCGTGGTCAATGCGCTGGCGAACTACCGTGAGCGAACGCGCTTCATGAAAGGACTGTTTTCCACAGTCGGTTTCAAGACGACGCATGTCAGCTACAAGAGACCTGCCCGACAGTTCGGTAAAACCAAGTGGAATTATTGGAAATTGTGGAACTTCGCTTTGGACGGTATTTTCAGCTTCTCCACCGTTCCGATCCGAATATGGACCTATATCGGAGCGATTATAGCGAGCTTGAGTTTCCTATACGCTCTGATTATTGTCGGAAAAACGCTTGTTTTCGGGCTGGGTGTTCCCGGATACGCGTCCCTTATTACTGTAGTTCTATTTATGGGAGGCATTCAGCTCATTTCTCTAGGAATTATTGGCGAGTACATCGCTCGTATATTCCTTGAGACGAAACAACGTCCGATCTACACGATCGATTATTCGAGATCGTTGATTTGAAAACGGAACCCGGGGCGCCTCCCAGGAGGCCTACCCAAGTATAAGATATATCGCCCATAATTTACACACTCAGTTGGCGGGTTCTCCGGATGCGGGAGGATGCCACACCACGATCCGCACGTTTGGGTTTGACGTTCGACACGATGGCGAGGTCTCCCCGCGGAAGACCAATTCGAAGAATGTGACGGCGCAGTCAACTGCTGCCAGAACGACATGGCCGTCAGGATGGTGGCCGAAAATCGCAGCGGCCCGAGATAGGTATGGAGCGTCCGAGAATTCCTCATGGGTGGAGTTGGCGATCGTCACCTCCACGCCGCCAGACTTGGCAAATGCCGCGTGTATGCGGCGGCCAGTTTCATCGGCGAGGATCGAAGGGTACCGGCGTTGGGGGTCTGCGGCGGCCGGATCATCTGTTGCAGAAGCAGGCCCGTCGCTGCCCATGACGAGAAACGGTTGTCGTATCCAACCACCGCGGGCAGCGTCGAACAGCCACCCATCAAGGTCGATCGCCGCCTTGATCCGCGGATCAAGCCATGCGACTTGCAGTGCGATAGCGCCACCGAGCGAATGGCCGATTGTCGCCGTGCGGCTCAAGTCCAGGCGCCCGGTGAAACGCCCCTGCCGATCGCCACGATCAAGGTCCGCCAGCGCATCGAGCACCCTCGTCGCGCTGTAGGCGACACGGGTGATTTTCGTGTCGGCGACCTGCACAGTCCGCTCGAAAGCGGCGGCGGAGGAAAAGTCGATGTCGGTCGCACGCGGCACGGCCCCCGCGCCGTTTGGCAGCGCGCAGTCCGCTGAGTCATAGCCGATGGCCGCCACGACGAAGCCGCGACTCGCGAGGTCCCGCACCATCGCGGTGTAGGCGACGCGCCCGCCGTCCCAGCCGGGAAAGTAGAGGAGAACCGGGTAGCGCGCCTGCACAGTAGCGACTTTTGCGTCCAGCGCCGCGTCGGTCGTGACCCAGCGTTCAGCCGACAGCAGGCTTCTGGTCTGCCAATCATAGGGCGCACGTTCGCCGCCTGTGCCCGGTTCAGCCGGATACCAAAGCTGCGCCGTAATGCGACAGTAACGTGCGTCGGACGCCGGCGCCGAGGCGTCCAGCGAACCCAAGTCCCACACGATTGTGCCGATGCGGAACTGGCCCGTGGGCGGCGGTAGTCGAGGGTAGACATGAATGGCCGCCGCCGCCACGGCGACCACGATTCCCGCGACGCCGGCGACGATCGCGCTGACGAGGCGCGGCGCCTTGATCAACATCCTGCGCAATTGTGCAAATTGATCACCAGCTAGAGCGGTTTTCCATCAGGTTGCATCGTATCCTGCAACGTCGAAATCGTTTTGACAATTCGTCCGGTTTTGCGCAGTCGGGCCCTGAACTTTGCGAAGGCCTTTCGCTCGGACTGAAATCTGAACAATCGGGCGGCAGGCAGCTCAAGGCTTGAATTGGCCGGCTTAATCATTGATCCCGGCGGGCAGTCGTCGTCGCCCTTCAGCGCACGCCCCCCTATCGAAGCGCCGCGTTGGTTGGAGCCCAGCTCTCGTCGATCTCCTCATGTCTCTCGGGCAGCCTGCCAGATCTATGGGCGCCAAACGAAGTAAAACTCATGCGAATTTTCTTGCCCGTAGTTGCATAATTCCCGTATGAGGTTGCGTACCGCTGAGTTGCCGCGAAGCCCCAGAAGCTTCGAGCAAGGCCATGGGAGGCTATGCAGCTGTGAGAAACGGAGTAGGCCGTTCGATCGGAAGCGTGACGCTGCCCTGGCTGGCGGTGGCGAGTGCCGCGTGCGTGGAAGGGTTGTTCGGCCGGACCCAATATCTCGGCGACTGGATATCCTATCTGAACGTGAGCCGTGCCGTGGCGGCCCTGGACTGGCCGGGGATCTTCAATCCGATGTGGAACCCCGGCTATCCACTCCTCGTCGCTCTCGCGCGCGGCGTTGCTCCGCGGACGCCTGAGGGGGAATGGTACGCGATCACATTTCTAAACATGATGATCTTCCTCGGCACATATGCCGCTTGGCGTCATCTGATCCGTAGCGCGATCGCGTTTTACCGGCCTGCTTCGGAGGGGATGGCAAACCATCCCGTCGCAGTCTGGACGACCAGCTGGCTGTTTCTGGGTTGCGCCCTGGGCCTTCAGAACGTGTCCGCGGTTTCGCCAGACCTTCTGGTCATGATGGGCTTCCTACTCGCCACCGCACAAGCATTGTGTCTGATCCGACGCCGTACCCTAATGGATGCGGCCGTGCTCGGCCTGTTGCTCGGCATTGGGGTCTGGGTTAAGGGTATCTTCAGCGCCTTTGCCTCCATCTTTCTTCTCGTGATATTGATTGATTGCTTTGCGAAGCGCTCCGGATGGAGATTATTATCCACAACTGCTGCTATCTACGTTTCGCTTTTTGCGTGCTACGTAGCGGCGATTTCATGGTCGTATGGTGAACTCACTTTCGGCGCGACCGGCCCGTTGAACTACGCGTTCCACGTGAATCATCTGCCACATTTCACCAACTGGCAGGGAGGGCCGCCGTTCGGCATGCCAATTCATCCCACGCGGCAGCTGCTTCCCGATCTCCCGGTGTTCGAATTCGCCACCCCTTTCCAAACCACATACCCGCCGTACAATAATCTGGCATATTGGTATCAAGGGTTCCAGCAACTCCACAGCCTGCAACTGCAAATCACAGGAATCCGCTGGTCCGTCTATTTGCTGGCGCAAATAGCGCGCCATCATCCAATCCTCATCGGCGTCGCGCTGGCGCTGTTGGTTTCTGTGCTGAAGCGCAGGTGGCGCCAAGCGGTCTGGACATCGGCAAAGTCCTGCTGGCCCCTCTTCTTGCCGGCGCTCCTGGGCCTCGCAGCCTATCTCGCCGTCATGGTGGAGGACCGCTATATCGGGGCCTTTGTTCTCGTCTTCGGTCTCTTGCCGCTCGCACCGCTTTTGGAGCCTGAACTCGCGCAGCGACGGGTCTTGGCCGCCGCAATGGCGGTGATCATGGTCGTCGCAACATTAGCAGAGATCGCCCGCGTCGACGAGGACACCGTCCGCGCAGCGATCCGCGACGCCGATTTTCATGACGATCCGCAATGGAAGCTGGCGGGGGCGCTTTCTGCTCACGGGCTTCGTGCGGGCGATCCGGTTGCGGTCATCCGTGACACTGATCCGCCGTATCGGGTCCATTGGGCTTATGTTTCCGGCCTGCGTATCGTCGCGGAGTTCGGCGGGGCGCCATGGCGCCTGGACCCGCGGATCCGTACAAGCTCCGATGATGACTCGCCCGATCCCGGCGACTTGGACTACGGAAAAGTCTTCTGGACGCAGCTGTCGCCGGCCCAGCGGGCGGCAGTCATCGAAGCATTCCGCTCGACTGGCGCCCGGGCGGTGGTTTCGCTGTCGCGCCCGGACACGGTGCTGGGTCCAGGCTGGTCAGAACTCAGCGGCGCCAAGGCCTGGATCTACAATTCTCTGAAATAAGCTCAAAGCCCAAAGCTGAGCGCAAGACCAGGGCGTTGTCATGTCTGGACGTCGCCCGCCGATCAAGGGCTATTTTCAGCGTTGCGCAGATCGTGGGTGCGGTCATGTCTTCCGCCTTTCTGTGCGGAGAATAGGATCCGCTGGCCCTGATGTTGTCCGCTGATCCGTTGCCCTCATCACGTTGGCGCGCTTGACTGCGCAGACAATGCCACGGGCTTCTGGATCAATCCGCTTTCCTGCGCATCACCTGTTTGTCACCCTCGATTTTCTGTGCCGCCGGCTCTTTAGCGAGCCTCGGCCGCGAACTCTACCGACGCGTCTTAGAGCCCGTCCGGGAACTTAACGAATCGTTGGAATCGCTTATGATTCAAGGAAGGCGGCCCGAATCGCTTGGGGGGGTCGCTGATGTGGACCAACGAAAATCGCGCTCGCTACGACCGCAGTCGGCTGCGCTATCCGAGCGATCTGACCGACGCGGAATGGGCGCATGTCGAGCCGTTCATTCCACCGGCCAAGCGCGGCGGCAACCGACGTCATGTCGATGAGCGCGAGGTCGTCAACGGCCTGATGTATGTCCTGAGCACCGGCTGCCAATGGCGCGCCGTGCCGAAGGACCTGCCGCCGCGTTCGACGCTTTACGATTACTTCGATCGCTGGAGTTGGGACGGCACGCTCGATCGCATCCACGACGCGCTCTACGTGAAGTGTCGCGAAGCGGCCGCTCGCGAGGCGAGCCCGACCGCCGCGATCATCGACAGCCAGAGCGTCAAGAGCGCGGAAAAAGGGGGACCTGCATCGATCCGGCGGGTTACGACGCCGGCAAGAAAATCATGGGCAAAAAGCGCCACATCCTCGTCGATACGCAGGGCCTGTTGATGCATGCGATCGTCCACGCCGCCGACATCCAGGACCGCGACGGCGGCGCGGCGCTGATGGCGACCTTGTTCGGCGCCTTTCCGTTCCTGACCAGGCTCTTTGCCGACGGCGGCTATCGAGGGCCGCAATTTCAGACCGCCATCGGACGAACTCTGGCGCGCGTGAAGGTCGAGATCGTCAAGCGATCGGATCAGGCCAAGGCCTTCGTCGTCCTGCCCAAGCGCTGGATCGGCGAACGCACCTTTGCCTGGCTCGGCCGCTGCCGACGGCTGGCCAAGGACTGGGAATGCCTCAACCGCAAGGCGCTCGCGTTCCTCCGCCTCGCTTCCATCCGCCTCATGCTGCGAAAACTATGCAATCCCACATGATGTTTCCGGACAAACTCTTACGCCGGAAATTCCCGATAGACCGTCTTGCCGCGCAGGATCGCGAAGGCGATGCGCGCCATCTTGTTGGCGAGCGCCACCGCGACGAGCTTGAACGGTTTCTTCTCGATTAGCTTCTTGGCCCACATCCGCAGTGGGTCGGTATGGGGCTTACGGTGAAATAGCACCGCATGCGCGCCCACGACGAGCAACTTGCGCAAGTTCCGATTGCCCATCTTCGAAATGCGCCCGAGCTTCTGCTTGCCGCCTGAGGAGTTCTGTTTTGGCGTCAGCCCGAGAAAAGCGGCGAACTCGCGCGGGCCGGCGAAACTGGACGCATCCTGAATGGTCGCCGCCATCGCCGAGGCGGTGATGGGGCCGAAGCCGGGGATGCTCATCAGACGGCGCGCCGTTTCATCCTTCTGCGCAAGCTTTGCGATGGTGCGCTCAAGCCGCGCGATCGCGTCGTCGAGATTCCGCAATTGCACCACGAGCGGCGCCAACGCCTCGCACACTTCAAACGGGATTGTCTCGTCGCAGGCCTCGATCAGCTCGGCCAGTTCGCGGGCGTGTCTGGGCCCCTGCGCCGCGATGACGCCGACCTCGGTCAAGTGGCCGCGCAAGCCGTTCAGCAATTGCGTTCGTTGAGAAACCAACATCTCGCGCGTCTTGTGACGCATCAACGCCGCCTGGTTCTCCAGCGAGCGCACGCCGACAAACCGCATCGAAGGCCGCGTCACCGCCTCGCAGATCGCCGCGGCATCCGCCGCGTCGTTCTTCTGCCGGCGGATATACGGCTTCACGTAGGCCGGAGGCATCATGCGTGCCTCATGGCCGAGCGTGATCAGCTCGCGCGCCCAATGATGCGCCGATCCGCTCGCCTCGAGCCCAACCAGGCAAGGCGGCAGCGAAGCGAAGAACTCCAGCAGCTGATTGCGCCTGATCGCTTTGGCGATAACAACGCGCCCCAAAGCATCAACGCCATGGACTTGAAAAACGTGCTTGGCCAGATCGAGCCCAACGGTCGTCACAGAGGACAAATCGATGATAGGCTTTCCCACGGACGTCGCTCCTTCAGATGTTGCTTCAACGATAACCATCTTGGCACCACTCTTACATTGAGCCAGATGCCGCGCGGGCGACGTCCACACCATCACGTTAGCCGATTGCGCTTGCGAGTGAGAAAGTTGATGGCGCACCCGACGGGATTGTTCGAGGAAATCATAAAATCCGTTTATCGGTCCGGCTGAGGCGCGTCCCGTCGGGGTCATAGGGAACGACACGTGTCGAGCGCGCCCCGGCAGTTCGGAAGGCCGACAGGACAGCGCTGCGTTGCGCATCGGTCAGTTGGAGCCAGTGCAAAGTCCTGATCCGCTGCCGGCCTCCGCCGGAGGTAAAAATTTCATGCCAATTTCCTTGCCAGTAGTTGCATAATTCCCTGATAAGGTTGCGTACCCCGCGAGTTGCTAGGAAGCCCCAGAAGCTTCGGGCAAGGCCATTGGGAGGCCATGCGGCTGTGAAAGACGGAGTAGGCCGTTTTTCGATCGGAAGCGTGGCGCCACCTAGCTGGCGGTTGCGAGTGGCGCATGCGTGGAAGAGTCTTTCGGCGGGACCCAATATCTCCACGCCTCGATATCCTGTCCGAACGTGCGCCCCCCAGCAGCGGTCCTCGACAGGCCGGCTATCTTCAACCCTGTGGGTTGTATCGTCTCTAAAACACTCTGTTGTGGCGCCTATGGGCCGATCCCGCGGTCCGATGAGCCGCCATCCCAATGGACGACGCCGACGGATGCCTGAAGCTTCCGCTTCATCCTGAACCGCGGATTTTGACATGTCCGGCTTTCCTGCATCAGGGCAGATCGGATGGGAAACGCCGGACAGATTCGTTTCGGCGCAAGACGCTCGAACCGACCCTAGGCGGCTCTCGCGGAACCGCGGAGTGATCGTCTCCTGGGCAGTGGTGGGAATCGCCGGGCTGACGGAGGGCGTCTATGGCCGCACTGAATATCTCGGAGATGCGATATCCTACCTGAACGTAAGCCGCGCCGTCTCGGCCCTTGATTGGGCGCAAATCTTTAATCCTATGTGGAATCCAGGGTATCCGGCCCTCATTGCCCTCGCGCGGGCGGTTGCACCGTCAACTGCCGACGGCGAATGGTACGCGATCACACTGCTGAACTGGATTATCTTTCTCGGCGCGTTTGCGGCGTGGCGATATTTGATCCGCGCCGCAATTATGCTTTGGGCGCCAGCTTCGGCGGCTTTGGATAAACACCCTGCCGCCGTCTGGACAACCAGTTGCGTGTTTCTGGGCTGCAACCTCGGCCTCGATAAAGTCTCGAGCGTATATCCAGACCTTCTGGTAACTACGTTATTTCTGGCCGCTGCGGGCCAGTTGCTATGCCTATTTAAGTATCGACGCTCAAGGTCTGCCGTCTTGCTCGGTGCGGCCCTGGGTCTCGGCGTCTGGGCCAAGGGGGTATTTGCGCCCTTCGCCTGCTTTTTTCTGTTTGCGCTTTGCCTTGATTGCTGGGCGATGCGCAGCCGATGGCGCTTACTGGCGATTAGCTCGGGCGTTTTTGGCGTGCTTTTCGGATTTACGTCGCCGCGATTTCCTGGTCCTACGGCGGCCTCAATTTGGGGGCCTCGGGAGCACTAAATTATGCTTGGCACGTCAACGAGCTGCCTCATTGGACCAACTGGCAGGGCGGTCCTCCAGAATTTGGGAAACCCATCCACCCGACGAGACAGGCCTTGGCAGGCTTGCCGGTTTTCGAGTTCGCCACTCCTTTTCAGAGTACATATCCGCCCTACAACAATGTTGCTTACTGGTATATGGGATTCCGACAGTTTGTCAGCCCCTGGTCCCAGCTCATTGCAATCTTTCGCTGCGTCTACGATTTGGTGAGGGACAGGTCCCATCATCCGATTATGATATGCGCGGCCGTCGCATTGCTCATCAACCTGCTTACGCGACAATGGCGCTATGCAATCTGGTCGGCAACAAAATCATTATGACCGTTGAGTGTCCCGGCAGTCGCTAGCCTTGGCGTATATATCGTGGTTGGACATGCGAATGATTACTACCTAAGCGCTTTTGTTCTGATCTTTGCTTTAGTTTCGCTGGCTCCGCTGCTCGATCCTAACCTCCCACGTAGGAAATTTCTTGCGAGCGCGCTTGTGCTGCTCTACACTTTTGGAGCCGTCACAGAACTTGCATTGACGAATCGTGACGCGATCCAAGCGGCGCTGCATCGAAGCGATTTCCACGATGATCCGCAGTGGAGGCTCGCAGCAGCAATTTCCGCTCACGGGTTGAGGTATGGCGACCCAGTTGCGGTGATCCGAGACGGTGTTCCACCATATCGTTGTCATTGGGCCTACGTCTCTGGCGTCAGGATTATTGCTGAGTTGGGTGCGCTACCATTCCGAGTTGAGCCGGTGGATCGCATGAGATTCGAACGACCGCTAGCCGAACCAGCCTTTCCGGATTACGGACAAACCTTTTGGACAGAGCTGTCGACCGAGCTGCGGGCTCGGGTCATAGCCGCGTTCCGTGCGGCCGGAGCTCATGCGGTCATATCTCTGTCAACGCCGCAATCCGCACCCCCGCCGGGTCCTCAAACTCCGCCTGCTGAATGGATGGGCAGTGCGGTGAAGAAGAGAAGTGTCTGATTGTGTTTTTGTTCTGAAATTAGGCGCGACTCAGGTAGCTTTCACCCAATGGGTGGAAGGGACGCGTGATGGCTGGGGAGCGGCTGGGTTTCGAGATTGACGATGCGCTGGAGACGAGTTTGGTCACGCCGCGGGCTGGCGTTCCAAGCCTGATTGAGGCGTTCCGCCAGACCGGAGCGGCGGCGATGATCGACAATTGGGTGAAGGTGAAGACGCGCAAGCGCGGACTGTCGTCGTCGCAGATGGTGGAGAGCCTGCTGGCGCTGTGGGCGGCCGGGGGCGAGTGCTGCGAGGACCTCGATCGTCTCCGACAGGACGCGGCGCTGGCTGGGCTGCTTGGCTACGAGCTGCCGGCGGCCCAAACGGCGCGCGACTTTTTGACCGGCTTTCATGAGGACGATCTGCCGCTTTTGCATGAGGGCAAGTCGACCGTGCCTTCGGAAAGCGCGCCGCTCCTGGGCTTGGCCGCCGCCAATCGCGAGCTGATCCTCGATCTGCAATGCCGCAAGCCGGTGCGGTCGGCGACGCTCGACATCGACGCGACGGTGATCGCTTCGAGCAAGCGCAGCGCCAAATACACGTTCGAAGGCGAACGCGGCTACCAGCCGGTTCTGGCCTTGTGGGCGGAGCAGGACGTCATCGTCGCCGACGAGTTCCGCGACGGCAACGCGCCGGCGGGCTGCGGCAATGCGCGGATGATCGAGAAGGCGGTGGCGGCGCTGCCGGGAACCTCCGACAAAATCTATGTTCGCGGCGACAGCGCTGTTTATGAGCACGAAGCCATGACCTTCATGGACGAGCGCGCCATCGCCTACGCCATCAGCGCCGACATGAGCGCTCCGTTGAAGCAGGCGATCCTGGCGCTGCCGAACGATCATTGGAAGCCTGCGGACGTGGAAGCGGGCCGCGTGCGCGAATGGGCGGAGGTCAACTACCTTCCCGACGACGGCGTGTACAAGAAGGACCAGGTCACGCCGCGCCGCTATCTGGCGCTTCGCGTTCGTCCCGCCCAAGGCGATTTGCTGGGCTCGGAGGAAGGCGTCAGACACTTCTGCATCGTCACCAATCGCTCCGATCCCAAGGGCGGCAGCGGCCTCGACATCATCAGCTGGCATCGCGGCAAAGCGGGAACGATCGAGCACGCCCACGACGTGCTGATGAACGAACTCGCCGGGTGGGCGCTGCCGAGCCAGAAGTTCGGCGCCAACGCCGCCTGGCTGCGGCTCAACGCGCTCCTGTACAATCTTCTATCCGCGTTCAAGCGCGTCGGCTTACCCGAGGATTTGCGCGAGGCCAGACCCAAGCGACTGCGCTTCCTCGTCCTCAACTCGGTGGGAAAGGTCGTCCGCCACGCCCGCCAGACCCTCCTGCGCTTCGCCACCGACCTCGCCAGAACCCTCGCCGACGCCCCTCGTGTGTTCTTCAACCTCCCAAGACCCCGGCTAGCCGGGGTTTGAGGCGGGTTGGGTCCCCTTGACCGGAACCAGCGCCTGGGTTCACGATCTTTGACTGGCCTGCTGGTCACGCATGCGCCCCGGACAGCACGTGACAGCCCCGGAATCCGCATGCACGAAGAAGGATCGACTTATCGCTGCGACGGGTCTTGGCCGCCGCCATGGCGGCGATTATGGTCGCCGTGTCATTGGCAGAAATCGCGTACGTCGCCGGCGACACCCCGATCTGGCAATCTTGGCGTCCGTCTTGCTCGAATCTTTTCCGCCGCGATGCAAATCCGGCGTCGCTGCTGCGGTTTCTTCGATCGGCACAGAGGGATCCGGAATGCACCTGATGGATATCGATGACCTCGGCACGCAGACGCCGCAGGGGATCCTCGAGCTCTTTGAAATGCGGGTCTCGCTGGCGTTGCGGAGCGGCTGGCCGTCCTTCCAATCAAGAGCGATCTTGGTCGTGATCAGGAAGCGCTTGCGCCGCCCTGGGCCAGCGCCTCGCCCACGAACTCCTCCGAGCGCCCGAAGCCGTAGGCAGGCACCGTGTCGATCAGCGCGACGCCGCAATCGACAGCCGCATGAATGGCGCCGATCGCCTCTGCTTCATCGGCTTCGCCCCACATCCATCCGCCGATCGCCCCTGCGCCGAGCGCGATGCCCGACGCCTTGCGGCCGGGAATGTCAAAGCTCCAGATAGGCTTGGAGCGTTTCGGTTTGACGGGTCATGATTGTCGTCCTTCTTCGAGGCTTTGTTTCTGAGCGACGCTGGAAGGTCCACTGTAGGCCTTGCTTGAATTGAGGGCGAGTTAAGGCGTAACGTTGACTCCCGCTTCCTCAGCCGCGATCAACCCGAGCGCGCTCCAGTCGAGATCGGCGTGGCCGCGAGCGATTCCAGTGATGAGCCGATCTCGCACAACGTCGACCGACGGCATCGGGGCGGCCGCGCTTTCCGCCTCGGCGAGCGCCAGTCGCACATCCTTGAGCACCAGCGGCATGACGAACCCGGCCGCGTAGGACCGCGTAACGATCTTGTCGCCATAGATCTTATGCGCACGTCCGCCGAACATCGTGCTTGTCATGATGTCGATCAAAGTTTTGGGATCGAGTCCGCGCTTTAGAGCCACGGCGACGACTTCTCCCAGCATCTCCAGCGCGGTCGCGGTCATCATGTTGCCAAGCAGCTTGACGAGGTTTGCGTGGCTGGGATCGGCGCCGACGGCAAATGTCTTTTGTCCGAGACTGTCGAACAGCGGCTGGCAGCGTTCGACGTCAACGGGCGGGCCGGCGGCGACAATGAAAAGCTGGCGCGCCTTGGCGGCGTCCGGATTCCCGAAGACTGGCGCCGCGACATAGCCTTGCCCGCGATGCGCATGCTCCGCCGCGAGGTGAGATGCAATGGCTGTGCTGATTGTGCTCATGGAAAGATGAATCGCACCGCGCTTCAATCCTGAGGCGAGACCCTCGATGCCGGAGTCGTCCCGTCCGAGCACGACGTCGCGAAGGGCGTCGTCGTCCGGGAGCATGCTGACGACAACCTCGCACTCGAATAGATCAGCGAATTCCATTGTGGGCCTGAGGCCGAGCCCAATGAGCTTGCCCATCTGATCCGGCCGGCGGACGTATGCGGTGACCCGACGTCCCGGCGCGGCAAGGTTTGCCGCCATCGCCGTCCCCATGTGACCGAGGCCGACAAAGCCAATTTTGGCTCCAACCGACAGGCGGCCGGATGGCTCAGCCTCCGACGATTTGTGGCCCGCGAGAGCGGAGATGGATTGGTCTTTAGCCATGAGTTGCCTCCGGATTGTGGGCCTGTGCGATCCGCGCGCCATGCGTCTTGCGACTTATCGCCGACCTCATGCCCTTCTCGGGGAAGACGAATGGTTCGCGTCAAGGACGTGGGCCGCCTACTGCTGTTCTTCGGACATTTGGCGCGCGATTGCGTGAATATCGGCGCGATAGATGCCGATGTCGTGCAGCTCGTGATTCGAATAGCTAGAAAGCTCCTGGAGCACGGTCCTGTAGGTCCGGCGTCGTCGGAAAAAGCGCGCGAGCGAATGCATTTTCATGAGGGGCCCCGTTGCGTGATTTTGATCGTGAATGAATGCGTCTGAGGTCGCGATGTTGTGTCGGCGGCAACCTACGTTCGTCGCACAATTTATTCCATCCTACGTAGGTAAACCAAGATCCATTGCTGGTTTCGAGAAAGCAAACCTTCGTATGATCGGGGCGTGATCGCCGCCAATCTCATGCTCGCGAGCGCCCCGGAGACAATTGCGGAAGCGACGGCTCTGCCACATTGAGCGGCAGCCTCCTGGAGATGGCGACGAAGATGCTGTGCGCGGCTCAAAATTGGGCGGCGAACGATCAGCGAGATTCGAGCACTTGCGCGAACGAAAAGACGTTCGTCTCGACGCGCCGCTGGCGGTCGCGAGCGGGCTCAGACCGCCGCAGGGCGACTTTGCAAGCGGCCGCCGATTGAGATCGCCGTCGCGTTGAGGAAATCCATCCTTGCTGAGCTGACTCATCCACCGCGCGTGTCCCAGGAGCCTGCATCACCGGCGGCTGAACCACAGATGCTGCGTGTCACAGTGTATTGTCGTCACGCCTTGTTTGCGCCGTCGATCACTACCGGCAGGGTGAACTGGAAGACGGCGCCGTTCGGCATATTCGGCGACGCCCAGAGTCGGCCGCCGTGCGCGTCAATGATCGAACGACAGATCGACAATCCCATCCCCATGCCCTCCGGCTTAGTGGTGAAGAATGCCTCGAAAAGCCGGTCCGCCGACGCGAGGTCGAGCCCGGGGCCCGAATCCTCGATTGCGACTCGCACCCGGCCGGGTTCGTCCCTCGCCGATTTGATATGCAGCTGCCGATGCTCGTGCACGGATTCCGCCATCGCCTCAATGCCGTTCATGATCAAATTCAAAACGACCTGCTGAAGCTGAACCCAATCGCCAACGACGGAATCGAGATCGGAACGCAGCGAGGTCTCGACCCGGACGCCGTGGCGCCGGAACTCGGCGCCCATAAGGACAATCACCTCCCGGATCACGTCGCTGATATCCAGTGAGACCATCTCGGGGGTAGACTTCCGCGCCAGGGAGCGGACGCTCTTGATGATGTCGCCGGCGCGATGGCCGCTTCTGACGATGGCAGTCGCGGCCTGCCGCGCTTCCTCGAGATTCGGCTTGTCCGCATCTAGCCAGAGCAGGCAGGCGTCCGCGTTGGTGATGATGGCGGCGAGGGGTTGATTGATCTCGTGCGCAATGGATGCGGTGAGCTGCCCCATTGTGCTCAACCGCGACGCCCGTTCGAGATCAGCCGCCGCACTCCGCAGCGCTTCCTCGGCCAGCCGGCGTTCGGTAACGTCCATCACTGTACCCACGAATTCAGTGCTTTTGTCGCCGTGAGCGGCCAGATGCCCTAGGCTGTGCACATACTTCGTCACGCCATCTGGAGTAATGACGCGAAAGTCGCATTGGAAGTCGCTACCGTCTTGAACCGCCTTCTGCAATATGTCTTCGAAAGCCGCGCGATCCTCAGGATGAAGCCGGTCCACGAACACCGCGTAGGACGGCGTCGTCGTATTCGGATCCAATCCGAAAATACGAAAATGCTCGGCCGACCATGAGACCTCCCCAGTGGTCACGTTCCAGGCCCAGCTTCCGGTCTGGCTGATTCTTTGGCCTTCCGCCAGAAAGGCCTCGCTGCGGCGCAGTTCATCCTCCGCGCGCCGGCGTTGGACGTTTTCGCGTTCCAGGGCCATTCGCGCTAGATGCTGTTCGGTCACGTCGACGAGCGTGCCGACGAACTCGACGAGCTCGCCATCCTTGTCGACAACGGGATGTCCAACGCTATGCAGATAGCGGAGGGTTCGGTCGGGCAAAGGAACTCGCCAGTCGACTTCGAAATCCTTCTTTTCCCGGATCGCGGTATCGAGAATGTTGATGAAATTGGCGCGATCTTCCGGAAGAATCCGATTAAGGGCCTTCTCGAAGGACTGGGAGTCTTTAGCCGGATCCAGGCCGAAAATCCGATAGTGCTCGGGAGACCAATAGACGTTCTCACGACTCGCGACGTTCCAGGCCCAGCTTCCCGTGTGCGTCAGCCTTTGTCCTTCCTCAAGATACGCTTCGATGCGGCGCAATTCCGCCTCTACCCGTGCGCGATCAGCCCGAGTCCGGATCGCCACCACCCCATAGGCTAAATCATTGGCGAGTTCGATGAGATGCGAACGCGTCTGCTCGTCGAAAGCGTGTGAACGGTCAGCGTAGAGGGTGAGGGCTCCGAACGTCGTCCCTTCGGACTTCAGCGGGAGCGCGATCGAGGACCTATACCCTTGCCTGAGCGCCTCATCCCGCCAGGGCTGGAAGCGCGGGTCGGTCGCGATATCCTCGGTCGAGCGAAGCTCGCCAGTTCGAATTGCGACGCCCGTTGGCCCCTGCCCCGTGGGGGCGTCAGCCCAGCTAACGTCGACGCCATCGAGATATCCATCGTAGAATCCGGCGTGCGCAACCTGCCGGATCCTCCGCGCCGCGTTCTCTTCTCGATAACCGACCCAGGCCATCTGCATTCCGCCGTCCTCGACTAGGATTCGACAGATGGCCTCTACCAGCTCGATTTCCTCTGTGGCGCGAACGAGGGCCTCGTTGCAGCGATTGATGGTTCGGAGGGTGCGGTTGGCCGCCCTCAGCTGCTCCTCGACGCGCATGCGCTCCGCGATTTCAGCCAGCAGCCTTTCCTTCGTGGGCTCGTGCGGCTTCAAGGGGATGCTCCTTGTGAAAAGAGCCGATCGTCGGCGGCACGCGCCTCTAGCATCCAAGCCGCCGATTGCCGGCAAGCTTCAGCGTGACTGCGTCGCGAGAGCCTTGCGCAACAATTCTATCATAGCTTTCCCGCCAAATGGCTTCTCGAGACAGCCGAGTGCGCCTCCGGCTTCAGCGCGACTTCGAATGGTTTGCTCAGGAAACGCCGTGATGAAGATGATTGGAATGCGGCTTCCTCGCGCAATCAGGCGATCCTGAAGATCAAGGCCGCTCATACCCGGCATCTGCACGTCAGTCACCAGGCAGGCGCTGTCGTCGACCTGTGGCGACCGCAGGAAATCCTCGGCGGTTTCGAACACGAAAGCGACGAAGCCGAGCGACCGAACGAGGTTCCCCATTGCGACGCGAACTGACGCGTCGTCATCGACAATCGAAACGATCTGGGCCTTTGACACGCGGCCTATCCCTTTTTGCGTGCGAAGGCCGGGAGCGAACAGCCGGAAGCGCGCTGCGAACAGCCCGATCTGCGCCTGTCGGCAGAACAATGAAATCATACAGTCGTTTACGGTATGGATGTTTTGGTTTGACGCAGTTCGAGAGATTCGGCTGCCCGCACCAGGTCCGCCAAGGATCGCACACCCATCTTCCTCATAATGTGACCCCGATGGATCTTGACGGTAATTTCACTGAGCCCGAGTTCCCCCGCCACCTGTTTATTCATCAGGCCGGAAGTGACAAGCGTCATGATCTCCCGCTCGCGGGTCGTGAGCGACTCGAACCGTCCCCGGAGTTCGGCAAGCGACTTTTCGCTGTCGCGTCGCGTCCGGTCCCGCTCGATCGCCTGCGCAACGGCATCAAGCATGTCCTGATGGCGAAACGGCTTCGTCAGGAAATCGACCGCTCCTGCTTTCATGGCCCGGACGGACATGGGGATGTCCCCATGGCCCGTAATCATGACAATGGGGACGTTAATGTTCGCTTTCGTCAGCTGAGCCTGGAAGTCGAGGCCGCCCACGCCGGGCAGCCTGATGTCGAGCACAATACAGCTCGGCGCATCCGGAAGCTGCTGCTGCAAGAACTCCGCCGTCGAGGCAAACAGTCTTGGCTCGAGGCCAACTGATCGAAACAAGCGGCTCAGCGCCTCGCGGACCGCGGGGTCGTCATCGACGACGAGGACGATTGGCGTCTCCGGCGGTGCGTCAATCTGCTTGGACGACCTTCGCTGCGTCACGAGCACTCCCTCCCACGCTAAGGCCGACCGGACTGCGGCCCAGTCGACCAGAGCAGCATTCTTTAGCACACGGCGAATTGCGGCACGACGTCGCGCTACGCACCGCGCTCGCCGTCGGAGACCAATCGGTTATGGGCGATCGCATTCCAACTGCAACAGGTGCACCTGAATCTGATCATGAATCGCGTCGAAGCAATGAGAGGGGTAACGGAACGCGCGAGGGAGTTGACAGTATCGACGGGGCTCGCTGAGCCAGGCAGCATGCGCAAGCGTCGTGACCACGTCTGCGGACAGGGAGGTCAGGCGGCCAGGGGTTCACACTGCGAGAGCGGCCCTCAAAAACATACCAACGAATAGATTTGCGAAACCGATGCCACCCCCAAACATACGGACGTAGAATAGTCTTTCGCAGCACTGAACGTAACTTGGCCTCAGTGTCGAAAGAGGAGAAGATACAATGACCATAATTGGAGCCGATTGCCACGAGCCCGGCGATCATGGGATTCTGAGTCCGCCTGCGGGGGCCGACAACTCGTTGCGCCCGCATTCGGGAAGCGCCATGCTCAAGACCATTGCATGCTTCGGCCTTGCCGTCGCCATCGCCGCCTCGCCCACAGCCGCGCATGCGGTGAGCGGCGCCTCGTCGTCATGGGGCTCTTATGGCGCCGGCCCGACCATTCCAACGCAGGCGCTCTCGCCCTTCGACCGCGCCTGGAACCAATCCCATGAAAGCCAGAACGAAGCGATAGCCGGATCGCAATGGCTCAGGGAACACCACGCCGGGGGAACGACCGCTTTCCTTGGCCCGATGGTTCCCAATCCGTCGCCAAGGGCAAATCCGCGACGATATTTTTGGCATCGCTGGTATCGCTGACAACACCGCGCATAGTGAGCGAAGCTGGCGCAGGCGAAATTCTCGTACCTTGCGGGGTCACGTATCTCGCGGCGCAGGATTCCGCCGGCCTCATCACAGTCGGCGAAGGCGCCGCCATTTGCCGGGCTGACACCTTCTAGCTTTGCTTCCTAGCTGACCTGCCGGACTGCCCTGCTCACGCTGTCTCGCAGCGCGGACAGCCTGTCGGCTCAGCCGGTCGGCCGAACACGGAGTGACGGCGCAGCGAGGTCACGCGACCCGGGGACACATAATGGGCATTGTTCGCTTCGCGCTGAGGTTTCCGTACACCTTCTATGTCCTCGCGGCGCTGATCCTGTTTCTCGGGCTCACGGCCATCACCGTGATGCCAACAGACATCTTCCCGCAGATCGACATTCCTGTCGTCTCGGTGATCTGGCAGTACACCGGCCTCAGCACGACCGAGATGGAGCAGCGCGTCACCACCTACAGCCAGTACTCCATCAGCTCGAACGTCAACGGCATCAAAGATATGGAGGCGCAGACACTCAACGGCGTTTCCGTCCAGAAGATCTATTTCCAGCCGGGCGTGAACCTCGATCTCGCGATCTCCCAGATCGTCTCCGCAACAAACTCGATCCGCGCCCTGATGCCGGCCGGCATCCAGCCGCCGACCGTGGTGCAGTACAACGCCTCGAGCGTGCCGGTGCTGCAGCTCAGCTTGAGCTCCGACCGCCTCAACGAACAGCAGCTCTACGATTACGGCATCTACAACCTGCGCCAGCAGCTCGCTCCAGTTCCGGGCGTCACCTTCCCGACTCCCGACGGCGGCAAGTACCGGCAGATCATGGTCGACATCGATCCGGTCAAGCTTGAAGCCAAAGGGCTTACGCCGGCGGATGTCATGAACGCGGTCAACGCCCAGAACCTGACGTTGCCGTCGGGTCTCGCGAAGATCGGCGACACGCAATACACGGTGCGCACCAATGCGATGCCGACAACCATCGCCGACCTCAACAATATTCCGATCAAATTCGTCAACGGGCAGACCGTGTTCGTGAAGGACATCGGCCAGGTGCACGACGGCTGGGCGGTGCAGCAGAACATCGTGCGCGAAAATGGCCGACGCTCCGTGCTCTTGAGCGTCATCAAGAATGGCAGCGCCTCGACGCTGGCCGTCGTCGACGGGGTTCGCAAGGTCCTGAAGATCGCGCGTTTGGCTGCGCCTCCCGGCCTGAGCATCAACGAGCTGTTCGATCAGTCGAAGCTCGTGACCGCGTCGATCGCGAGCGTGGTCCGCGAGGGGGCGATCGCGGCCGGGCTCACGGGCCTGATGATCCTGTTGTTTCTCGGCTCGTGGCGATCGACCCTGATCGTGTTGATCTCGATTCCGCTGTCGATCCTGACGTCGCTCGTCGTCCTGTACTTCCTCGGCCACACGATCAACACCATGACGCTCGGCGGCATGGCGCTCGCGGTCGGCATTCTGGTCGACAATTCGACGGTGACGATCGAGAACACTCACCGGCTGCGCGGCGAAGGCATGAGCCTTGCCGCGGCGGCCCTGCACGGCTCTGCGGGCATCGCGGTGCCGACGTTGGTCTCGACGCTCGCGATCAGCTGCGTGTTTACCTCGGTCGTGTTCCTGGAAGGACCGGCTAAATTCCTCTTCACGCCGCTTGGGCTCGCGGTGGTGTTCGCAATGCTGGCGTCGTACGTGCTCTCGAGAACCTTGACGCCCGTCATCATCGGCCTCTTGCTCAAGAGCGAACACCACGGCGGCGCGTCCGGCTCGGGCAACTGGTTTTCTCGCTTTCATCAGGGGTTCGAGCGCGCATTCGAGCAATTTCGCCGCGGCTATCTCCGCATGCTCACGATGCTCCTGATGCGGCGCTGGATCATCCCGGTCGTCGCCGCGCTGGTCCTCGCGCTGGGTGGCGTCATGCTAACCTTTGTCGGGCGCGACTTTTTCCCTGCGATCGACGGCGGCCAGATCAAGCTTCACGTCCGCGCGCCTGCCGGTACGCGCATCGAAACGACGGAGCGCATTTTTCAGGAGGTCGAAGACAAGATCCGCGAGGTGATCCCGGAGCGAGATCGCGACCTCATTGTCGACGATATCGGGGTCCCGCAACGAACCTACAATCTCGCCTTCACCGACGGGTCGACCATCGCCCCCAACGACGGCGTGATCCTCGTCTCCCTGAAGGACGGACACGCGCCAACCGCCGATTACGTGCGCAGGCTCCGCAAGGCGCTGCCGGCCGCCTTTCCATCAGTGATCTTCTATTTCCAGGCCGCGGACATGGTTACCCAGATTCTCAATTTCGGGTTGCCGGCGCAGATCGACGTTCGCACGGTCGGCCGCGACCGCGTCACAAATCTGCGAGTGGCGCATGAGCTGCGGCGGCGCATAGCGGCCATTCCAGGCATTGCCGACGCCCACCTCCAGCAGGAGCTCGACGCGCCCGCCTTCATGGCCAACATCGACCGGTCGCGCGCGTTGCAGTTCGGTCTCAACGCGCAAGCTGTCGCCAACGATCTCAACATCAGCCTCAGCTCGTCGGAGCAGGTCGCGCCCAATTTCTGGACCGATCCGGCCAACGGAATTCCCTATTACATCGCGGTCCAGACGCCCGAGCATGAGGTGAGCTCGCTCGGCGAGCTCGGCGACACCCCGGTGTCCACCTTGATCGCTCCCGGTCAACCGCAACCGGGGCTCGCGAGCGGCAACGCTCCGGCGCCCACCATGATTGCTGCCGCCGGTCCGCCGATACCGGGGCTCCTGAGCAACGTGGCGACGTTTCAGCGTGACGCCGTTCCCACCAATCTCAACCAGACCAATATCCAGCCGGCGTACGACATCTATGCCAGTGTGCAGGACCGCGATCTCGGCAGCGTCTCTGATGAGATCAATAAGATCGTCGCGAAGCTGAAGAAGGAGCTCAAGCCCGGCAACACGATTCAGGTTCTCGGCCAGATCCAAAGCATGAATGATTCCTTCCGGGATCTCAGCATCGGGCTCCTGTTCGCGGCCGTGTTCGTCTATCTGCTCATGGTCGTAAACTACCAGAATTTCGCCGATCCGTTCGTCGTCATCCTGGCGCTCCCGGCGACATTGTGCGGCATCGTGACGATGCTGTTCATCACCGGCACGACGCTCAGCGTCCCCTCGCTGATGGGCGCCATCATGGCGGTTGGCGTTGCGTCCGCGAACTCCATTCTGCTGGTCACTTTCGCGCGCGAACAGCAGCTCGCCGGCAGGACGGCGTTCCGGGCCGCGATCGACGCTGGACATACCCGTATCCGCCCCGTCCTGATGACGGCGGCCGCGATGATCGTCGGCATGATCCCGATGGCGATCGGGGGCGCCGGCGAGGAGCAGAATGCGGCTCTGGCCAGATCCGTAATCGGCGGCCTTCTGTTCGCGACCCCCACCACCCTGCTGATCGTCCCCTATCTCTTCGCCATGCTCCGCAAGCGAAACGACGGCGTCGCGGCCCATGGCGTATTCGAGGACCTCCCCGATGAATGATCTTGGCTTTCATGATCGGACCCATGGGTTCGCCGGCAATCGTCGCGACGACCGGCCGGTCGATCGCGACACTGAGAACCCGCACAAGCTTCGTCCGGGAGCGCGGCGCGGATGGGGCGTTCGTCTTTTTGCGGCCACCGCATTCTTGCTGCTCGCCGGCGGGGTGGCGCTGGGCGCATGGCGCCATTATTCGCAAGGGCAAGAGGTCCTGGCGACTGCGGAGCAGGAGCGTGATTTCGTGCCCAGCGTGCGCGTCGCGACGGTCACGGCGAACCCCGCCGTCATGTCCGTCACCTTGCCCGGGACGACGGCCGCATTCGCGCAGGCCGAGATCTATGCCCGCGCGACCGGCTACATCGGCAAGCGCAACGTCGACATCGGCGATCGCGTCAAACAAGGCGAGCTGCTGGCGGAGCTCGCGGTGCCCGAGCAGGATGATCAGATCTCCCAAAACGAAGCGACGCTCAAGCAGTACCAATCCGCGCTGGACCAGGCGCAGGCGAACCTGAGGCTCGCCCAGGTGACCTGGGACCGGGACCGGCCGCTGGTCGAGAAAGGCTGGGCAACCCAGCAGCAGGGCACGATCGACGTCCAGACTTTGAAGGCGGATGATGCGGCCGTCGGCGTCGCTCGGGCCAATGCCGCGGCTCAGGAAAAAATGCTCATGACGCTGCGTCAGAATCGCGACTACGCATCGGTGAGGGCGCCGTTCGACGGCGTCGTCACCCAGCGCAACGTCGACGTTGGCAGTCTGGTGCAGGGCAACGCCAACACCGGCACCTTCCTGTTCGAGATCATGCAGAGGGACGTGATCCGCGTCTTTGTCTACGTGCCGCAGGATGCAGCCTTCGGCGTGACGCCAGGCGTTGACGCCATCGTTCGCGTGCCGGAAATTCCGAATTTCAGCGGCAAGGTGACCCGAATCGCCGACGCGCTGCAGAGCGGTACGCGCACGCTTCTGACCGAGATCGACATTCCCAATCCGGACGACGCGCTGCCGCCCGGCGTCTACTGCACCGTCGAGCTGAAGATTCCACGCAAGGCGCCGTCCTTCGTCGTGCCCGCCGAAGCGATCATCTTCAACCGCAATGGCTTGCAGGTCGCGGTGGTCAACGACGGCAAGGCTGAGGTGCGAAAGCTCAGAGTGACGCGCGACTTCGGCACGTTCGTGGAGGCGGACGCCGGAGTGAGGTCCGGCGAGCAAGTCATCCTCAATCCGCCGGTCACTCTCGTCGACGGCGACAAGGTGCGGATAGGCTCCGACGCCACGGCGCCGACCACATAGGCTGGTATTGGTTGAGCCCGAATTCGGCTCAAGTCTAAATCCTCGGTCGCCGAACGAAAAGAAAGCCCATGCAACGCAGCAAGAACGGTTCCCTTCGGCTGGCGGATCGTCCGACCGATTACGAGAGACTTGGCATCGCTCCTGTAGAAGTCGCCGAGTTCGAGGATGGTCAGCGGATCGGCACGGAGAGGGGCCGCTATGAATGGTGGTACTTCGACGCCCATCTCGACGACGGCGCCACCGTGGTCGCGGTTTTCTACACCAAGCCCAATGTCAGCCCCAACGGTCCTCTCGCGCCCAGGATAACCATCAACATCACCCTGTCTGACGGCCGCATCTTCGATAAAGTTCTCGATGCCAGGCCGACGTTGTTCGACGCATCGAAGTCCGGTTGCGACGTCCGGATCGGCGCGAACCGCTTCGTCGGCGATCTCCATCGCTACCATATCGCGGCAACCATTGAGGAAATATCGGTCGACATCGAATTGACGGGAAACGTCCGCGCTTGGCGCCCTAAGTCTGGTCACCTTTATTTCGGCGTCCAACGGCAAGAAAAGCTCTTCGCCTGGCTTCCCGCTGTGCCCGACGGACTGGCGAGCGTTCGCTACAGGATCGGCAATGAGGAACACCGCGCCTCCGGCAGCGGATATCATGATCACAATTGGGGCGACGTCCCCATGCAGACGCTCATGCACAACTGGTACTGGGCGCGCGCCAGCGTCGGTCCCTATACGATCATCGCTTCCCACATCACCGCCGCCCCAGCGTACGGATATGAAACGCAGATCGTCTACATGCTGGCCATGGACGGCAAGATCATCGCTGACGACGACGCCAAGGTAACCTTTGAAACGGATCGCGTTGGGATCGACGGCAAGACCGGCAAGCCGGTGGCCGACGTCACGCGCTACACCTATCGCGACGCCAATACGCGTTACGTCCTGTCGTTCGAGCGCGAGAAGACCATTCTGCAAGCGATCCTTACCGACCGGGCGTCGTTCTTGAAGCGGATCATCGCCCGGCTGATCGGCTTGGACGGCGCCTACCACCAATTCGCTGGCAAGGTGACGATCGAGAGGCTTGAGAGGGACGCCGCGGTTGAGCGATTCGATGGCCACGCGATCTGGGAGCTGATGTATTTCGGCAGGTCCAGACGTCAAGATGCCGCGCTCCAAAACTCGCCTCGGGCTACATAGTTGAAGTCAACAATTGGTCACGTTGTGACGCGAAAAGTGTGCGGAATAAGGAATACTGATTGCGGCGGCGCGAAGGTTGTGCTCGGACGCTCCTTTGACGAACGGGAAACATCGCGAAATGGTGCGGAACGGGTGTTGAGATCGAAGAGTGCAAACGCGGAATCCCTCCTTATTGTGGAGAGACGAATCCTCGAGATGGTCGGCAGAGGGGATTCGCTCGCCGAAATCCTTGATAGCCTCTGTCGATTTGTGGAGGGACATGCCGTTGGCGCCCTCGCGTCCATCTCGTTGTTGGACGGCGATCGTCTGCGGCATGGCGCCGCGCCCAACCTTCCAAAGGCTTATACCGATACAATCGACGGCGCCGCAATTGGACCACCGGCCGGCTCTTGCGGGACAGCCGCTTACCGCAGCGAGCCGGTGATCGTCGAGGACATCGCGACCGACCCGTTGTGGGCGGACTATCGCGAGTTGGCTTTGTCCCATTCTCTGCGCGCCTGTTGGTCCATACCAGTCTCCTCGCGAGGGAAGGTGATCGCGACGTTCGCAATGTATTATCGCGAGCCGCGCCGCCCCACCCGGCGCGATCAAGAGATCATTGACCAGATCACGCACCTCGCCGGCGTCGTAATCCAAAGCAAATTGGCGCAGGAGAAGCTACAGCGAAGCGAGGCGTATCTGGCCGAAGCCCAGAAGCTGACCCGTACGGGTATTTGGGTCTGGGATCCCCGCAACCGAAAAGTGCTCTACTGCTCCGAGGAAATGTTTCGAATTTTCGGATTGGATCCGCTCGAGAGCATACCGACTCGCAAAAATTTCTGGCAGCGTGTTCACCCAGAGGATCGCGATCGGGTGGACGAGAGATTTGAGAAGTCGCCGCGCGAAAGAGTAGACAGCATCGACGAGTATAGGGTTCTTCTGCCGAACGGAACGGTCAGGCACGTCAACTCCTCGGGCCGTCCGATTCTCGATGAAGACGGCGAGATCATCGAGTTTGTGGCTACTGCTGTCGATGTGACAGAACGCAAACGGGCTGAGCTCGAGCGTCGACGCTTGGCGTCATTGGTCGAGCAGGCCGCCGACCTCATGGCGATTGCCGACCTGAGCGGAGGGACGCCGATCTACCTGAACAAGGCCGGGCTGAGAATGGTCGGATTCGACAGCTGGGAGGAAGCGAGGGCGAGGCGCGGAATTCACTATGTTTTCCCCGAGGACCGTCAGTTTGTGAATGAGGTCCTTTGGCCGACCGTGCTGGAGAAGGGTTCCTGGTCGGGAGAGATGCGTTTCCGCCATTTCAAGACCGGAGATCCGATTCCGGTGCACTATTCGGCCTTTCGGATCGACGATCCGGAGACCGGGCAGCCCGTAAACGTCGGGAACGTGTGCCGCGATATCACCGAGCGCAAGCGGGCGGAAGCAGAAGCACGCGAAAGGGACCGGCGCTACGGCGAGATGCAGATGGAGCTGGCGCATGCAAACCGCGTCGCGACCATGGGACAGCTCACGGCCACGATCGCCCATGAAGTGATTCAGCCGATCGCCGCGACGGTCACCAACGCCGAGACTGCTCTGCGCCTGCTTCGTGTCGGGTCGTCGGATCTGGAGGAGGTGCAGCAGACACTGGCTCAAATCGTCGAGGATGGCGTCCGCGCAGCCGAGGTGATCAATCGGATTCGTGCGTTTATGAAGAAGGCGCCGCTTCGGACCGATCATTTGGAAGTCAATGAAGTGATCGGCGAAATCATTGAGCTGACGCACGGCGAAACGGCGAAGTACGGCGTTTCGGTCTTAACGGAACTGGCGGACACCTTACCCGTGGTCGAAGCAGATCGTGTTCAACTCCAACAAGTGCTGCTTAACTTGATCGTCAATGCCATCGATGCAATGCGCGCCAACAAGGAGCCGAAAGAATTGCTGATCCGCACAGGAAAGGCCGAGCCCAGCGGCGTGCTGGTCGCGGTGCAGGATTCGGGTCCCGGACTGGAGCCAGTGGTGCTCGAGCGGGTGTTCGAGTCCTTCTACACGACGAAGCCGACCGGTTTAGGACTGGGCCTTTCAATCTGCCGTTCGATCATCGAGGCGCATGGCGGGCGCCTTTGGGCGAGCATGAACCAGCAGCGTGGCGCCACTTTTCAATTTACGCTTCCTGGCCAAGCAAACATTCCATTTTGATCGCCGACCATGAGATATTCGGTCGGATCGATGGTGCGACAAAGTCGGTCGTCAACTCATGGAGCAATTTGCCTCGGCGACGCCCCTCCAGCCGGGCCGGTTCCCGGACCAGAGCAAGATGATCAGCGAACGCGTCGCTCACGGCATCAAATCGTCGGAGAACTCGTGCGTCTACGGGTCGAGAACGAGCGTCTTGGGCCCTAATTTATCAACCCGGACCGCGGCTATTCCGCTGCTTTACGGATCTTGGGATAGACACATTCGGGCGGCTGGCTGCGACGGCGTAGCGGGACGATCTGCGCCCTTGTAAAGGGGAGCCCTAGAGATTTCCACACGTCGACGAGCGCCTCGACCAGACTGGAGACATGCGCCTCGTTGTGACGCGGAGTCGGGGTGATGCGCAGACGCTCGGTTCCGATCGGGACAGTCGGATAGTTGATCGGTTGGATGTAGATGCTGTGCCGGTTCAACAGGAGATCGCTCGCCGCCTTGCAGCGGTCCGCATCGCCGATCATGACCGGGACGATGTGCGACGGGTTGTCGAGGACCGGCAGGCCCGCTGCGCGCAGTGCGTGCTTGGTGACGGCGGCCATGTACTGGTGCTCCGTTCTTTCCTCGTTCGAAACCTTCAGGTGGCGGATCGCCGCGCACGCGCCGGCGGCAACCATGGGCGGCAAGGTGGTCGTGAAAATGAATTGCGGCGCATAGCTCCGCACGGCATCGACGATTGAAGCGTCGGCGGCAATGTATCCGCCAAGCGAGCCGAATCCTTTGGCGAGCGTGGCTTCGACGACATTGATGCGATCCAAGAGACCCTCGCGCTCAGCGATCCCTCCTCCCCGCGGGCCGTACAGGCCAACCGCGTGAACCTCGTCGATATAAGTGAGCGCATTGTGTCGCTCGGCCAGCTCCACGATCTCGCGGACCGGGGCGATGTCGCCGTCCATCGAATAAAGGCTTTCGAAAACAATCAGCTTCATGCGATCGCGACCCGCCTCGATCAGCAACTGCTCGAGATGCGCGACATCATTGTGCCGCCAGATTTTCTTTTCGCAACTTGAGCGTCGGATGCCCTCGATCATGGAATTATGATTGAGAGCGTCGGAAAGGATCAGGCAGTTGGGCAACAAAGACGCAATCGTCGAAATGCTGGCAAGGTTCGAAATCCAACCTGAGGTGAAGACAAGCGCGGCTTCCTTTCGATGAAGATCGGCAAGCTCGGCTTCGAGCTCGACGATTCGATGATGCGTACCCGAAATGTTGCGGGTGCCGCCAGCGCCTGCCCCATGGCGCTCCACCGCCGCGATTGCGGCCTCGCGAACCTCTGGGCGCCCCCCCATGCCGAGATAGTCGTTTGAGCACCAAATGGTCACCTCGCGCTGTTCTTGGGAGCCGTTCGGCCGCCAGACTGCGGTCGGGAAGCGAGTTGCGTCGCGGTCGAGGTCGACGAACACCCGATATCGTCGCTCGTTCTTCAGGCGTTGAATCGCATTGGCGAAATGCGCTCTCGTGGCCTGGTTGATCGCGGACCCAGGACTCTCCGCGCTTGGGCGTATTTCGAGGTCTTCATGCATGACCGAGCGCTTCCGGAACGGCGGGCGAATTGGTGGATAACGGAGGCCGAACCCCGACCGCAGCGAAGATCGCGTTGCCGATCGCCGGAGCTATGACAGTGGCGCCGAGCTCGCCGACTAGTGGAAGCCGACCTCGCGCCACCTCGCGCCATGTCAAGCTCGATTGCGTCGAACTCCGCTTTTTGGCCCTTCGACGCAGCACCGTCGTCGAGCCTCAGGTAGCTCTATTCCGCGGCGATCCGTTCTCCTTTGACGCCCTTGGCGATACGGTCGCCGACTGCTTTGTCGATGTTCCGCCAATACTCGAACGCGCGGGCCAGGACGGGCTCGGTCACTCCGTTCTTGAGGATGCCGACGACGTTGGAGACCAGCCGGTCGCGTGCGGCGTTGTCCATGACCTTGCGCACCATGGTTCCGGCCTGACCGAAGTCATCGTCGTCCTTTCGCTTCGTGTAAGCGGCATGGACGAACGCTCCGCTCGCCTCCCACACCTCGACGTGAGGAGATTGAGCGGGATCGGCCTTTGGTCCGCCTTTGGAGTTCGGCACATACACCGGGTCGGACACGTTCTCGATTCGCATCAATCCGTCCTTGCTGTAGCTGTGCACCGGGACCCTGGGTCGATTGACAGGGATCTGCCTATAATTCACGCCGATGCGGGCGCGGTGGGCGTCGGCATAGGAAAACATCCGGCCCAGCAACATCTTGTCCGGACTGGGACCGATGCCCGGCACGAGGTTGTTGACGTCGAAGGCCGCCTGCTCGATCTCGGTGTGGTTGTCGGTCGGATTGCGGTCCAGCGTCATCCGGCCGACTTCGATCAGCGGATAGTCCGCGTGCGGCCAGACCTTGGTCAGGTCAAACGGATTGAAGCGATAGGTCTTGGCCTCGTCGAACGGCATGATCTGCATCTTCAGGGTCCAGCTCGGATGGTCTCCGCGCTCGATCGCTTCGAAGAGGTCGCGCGTGTGGTAGTCGCTGTCGACACCGACCAGCCGGTCCGCCTCCGCCTGGGTGAAGAAGTCGACCCCCTGGTCGGACTTGAAATGGTATTTCACCCAGAACTTCTGACCCTTGGCGTTGACCCACATGTAGGTGTGGCTGGAATAGCCGTTCATTTTCCGCCAGGACTTGGGAATGCCACGGTCGCCCATCAAATACGTCACCTGGTGAGCCGACTCCGGGGACAGCGTCCAGAAGTCCCATTGCATGTCATTGTCGCGCAGATTGTTGTCGGCGCGGCGCTTCTGGGAGTGGATGAACTGCTGGAATTTCATCGGGTCGCGCACGAAGAATACCGGCGTGTTGTTCCCGACCATGTCGTAGTTGCCTTGACTGGTGTAGAACTTCAACGCGAAACCCCGCACGTCGCGCCACGTGTCGGGGCTGCCGCGCTCTCCGGCGACGGTCGAAAAACGCGCCAGCATGTCCGTCTTGGCGCCCGGCTGGAACAATGCGGCCTTGGTGTATTGGCTGACGTCCCTGGTCATCTCGAAACGGCCGAACGCGCCGCTTCCCTTGGCGTGCGGTTGACGTTCCGGAACCCGCTCCCGGTTGAAGTTCGCCATCTGCTCGATGAGGTAATGATCCTGCAGCAAGATGGGGCCGTCGGGCCCGACGGTGAGCGAGTGCTCATCGCTGGGGACTGGAATGCCGGCATCGGTTGTCGTGGGCTTGTAGCTGTCGTTCGTCATGATAAGGTCTCCGTTGTGTTTGCGGGTAAATCGTAGAGAGTCGTTCAGGTCTTCATTCTTCCTCGAGAGCCATCCCGACGTCGGGCGAAACGAGGATCTGTTCGGATCGTCGCCGAGCTTGGCGGCGATACGCGACGGCTGCGGGAGCAATCATTCCGCCGGGGCCGCGGCGCGCGGCGCCACTTCGGCCCCATCCTCTGCAAGCAATTCCAGTGCTTTGTGGATCAAGGCGGCGACCACGGCGCCGACGATCGGAGCGATTACATACAGCCAGGCATTGGTGAAGTCAGCAGTCGCGATCATCGGACCCAACGCCCGTGCGGGGTTGAAGGGCGCGCCTGTAAGCGCTCCACCCATGAGGATGTTGAAGGTCAAGGTCATTCCGATAGCGAGAGGCGCGAGATCGCCGGCGCTGCGGGCGACTGCGGTGGTGAGCACGACGATGACGAGAAAAAAGGCGAGCACGGCCTCGATCACGAATCCGGCTGCGGGCGTGATCGTCAGTGTTGTTGCGCCGAGAACGACGCCCTGCGCGAGCTCGGGCCGGCCGAGGCCGGTGGCGACGCCGCCCAGCACTGCCCGTAAAAGGAGCGCGGCGCAGGCTGCGGCCACGACCTGGCTGATGATGTATGCGATCGCTTCGCCGAGGCTCATCGCGCGGGCGGCCAGGACGCCGACGGTGACCGCCGGGTTAAAATGGGCGCCAGACAAATTGCCGTAGGCGAAGGCAAAGACCATTATGGTCAGGCCGTGGGCGAAGGCGATCGCGGCGATCCCGTTGAGGCCGGCCCCTGCCCCGACCACGGCCGCGGCCCCGGCGCCGATGAACACGAATGCGAAAGTGCCGATGAACTCCGCAAGAAGCTTGGCGGAAAGTTGGTTTTGCATTTCGATCTCCGGATAAGAACAACTTTAGCCATACGGCGATCAGCACCTTGGCGCCCGGGCTGGGCCAGCTTCCCGACGAGTTGAAAGTGCGGCGCCAGCGCCGGCCGCGGGGCCGTCCGGGCAGGGAATTTTAGCTCTCGCTGACAGGCGCGCGGCGAGGGCGCAGTTGGTCATGAGTTTTTCTCCTGTGCTGGGCAACTTACGCATGTCGTTCGGTCCGCTCCATCGCGCGCACGTTTTGCCGCTACATCTCAACGGATGAGTCCTATGAAACGTTGGTTTACTAGGGCGCGGAAGTAGCTCGTTCGCAGCTCGACTGCCGCTCCACAAGGAGGATCAACGGACAATCTGCCAGCGGTCCCGTCGCGACAGTCCGCGTCAGAACGACCCCACGCAGGCGGGTCCAAGGAGAGCGCATTCAGTGATGATGTACGTGGGCGTCGTCAAAATAACGGGATTCGCCGACGCGTAGGGCGACGCGCCCGCTCGCATTTGGCGGGCGTTTTGCAAACGCAACCGCAGAGCCCGAAGATAATTGCCCAAGACCTTGGCGCGATATGCGCCTCAGCGCTCACTGCCGAGCAGTCGTGCCGCCGTCGATGACGAGCACCGTGCCTTGACAGTAGCTCGCCTCATCGGATGCGAGGTAAAGACAACCGTAGGCCATTTCGTCCGGCGTGCCTGGGCGCTTCATCGGCGTCAGTCGGTCGGCCATCGCCGGATCGTTAAACAGTCCTAGCACCGAAGCGACCATCGGGGTGTCGATGAAACCCGGCGCGATGCAATTGACGCGGATGTTGTCGCCGCAATAGGTGATCCCGAGCGAACGGGTGAGGTTGATCGCTGCCCCCTTCGCGGCCGTGTAGGTATGAGCGACCGGCAGACCCTGAAATCCGGAAATGCTGGTGACATTGACGATCGAGCCGCCGCCCTGCTTCTTCATTTGAGGGATCACGAGACGGCACATGTGAAAGACTGAGTCGAGGTTGATCGCCATGACCTCCGCCCATTTTTCGGGCGTGGTGTCGTCGACGGTGCTCATCGACCCGGGGCTCTTGTCGAGCCAGCTGTATCCGACTCCGGCCGAGTTCACGAGAATGTCGATTCGCCCAAACGTCTTGAGGGCCTCGGCGACCACCTTCTCAGCCTCAACCGGCTTTGAGAGGTCGGCCGCCACAACGCGGCCTTCGCCTCCGGCCGCATTGACCTGCGACAGGGTCTCGTCGAGGTTGGCCTGCGTACGGCTGACGCCCACGACTTTTGCGCCCTCGGCCGAGAACAGTTTCATGCAGGCGCGGCCGACGCCGGTTCCCGCTCCGGTGATCAACGCGATCTTGCCCTTAAGACGATCCATCTTGCTCCTCCCGAAATGGACCAGCCGTTCGATTGCGTCATGGACAACGCGAGCCAGCCAACCTATTGTAGGCTAATTTTGTAGGACGAAAAACCGGCGAGGTCCACCTCTCATTGGGCCTCCGAAACAGAGGGAGGAGCGACAGCGATGAGAGCCGCCGTTTTCCACGAACTTGGCAAGCCGCTTCGCGTTGAGACCGTGGCCAAGCCTCAGGCCGGCCCGGGTGAAATCGTTCTCAAGGTCCACTATTGCGGGGTCTGCGGATCGGACCTCCACTCCACGCACCCCGGTGTCTTCGTGGTGCCCGACGGCACGATCCTCGGTCACGAGTTCGCGGGAGAGATCGTCGAATCGGGCGCTCCCGGTTGGAAGGTCGGCGAAATGGCGACAGCGCTGCCGAACAACGCCTGCGAGGACTGCCGCAAGCTCGGTCTCGGCGAATGCAAGGACAATCTCGGGATCATGTGCCCGAAGAACACGCTGACCGGCTTCCATCCGTCGGCCCAGGGCGCCTATGCGGAGTTCGTTAAGTTCAGCGCGAAGGAAGCGCTGCGGCTGCCCACCGCCGTCAAGGGCCGCGAGGGCGCGGCGGTCGAACCGCTTGCGGTCGGGCTCCACGCAGTCAATCGCGGCAAGGTGACGGTTGGAGAACGCGTGCTCATCATGGGGGGCGGTCCCATCGGCCTGGCGGTCGCGATCTTTTCGAAGCTGGCGGGAGCGCGCGATGTGATCGTGAGCGAGTACGCGCCCGCTCGGCGCGAAGCTGCGGGAGCGCTCGGAGCAACCGCCGCCATCGATCCCGCGAAGGAGGACGTGGCCGACGCCTTCTCTAGGAAGGCCGGCGGTCCCCCCGACGTCATCTTCGAATGCGTCGGCGTACCGGGAACGATTCAGAAATGCGTCGACCTGTCGAAAACCTTCGGCCGTATCGTGGTCGTCGGCGTCTGCATGGTCGAGGACGCGATGACTCCGATCTCGGCGATCTTCAAGGAGGTGAATATCCAGTATGTGCTGGGCTACGGTCGCCCCGACTGGCGCCTCGTGCTCGATCTCCTCGACGCGGGGCGCGTCGATCCCCGGCCGATGATTACCGATATCGTCACCCTCGATCAGCTCCCGGAAGCGTTCGAGGCGCTGCGCAAGCCGACATCGCAGATCAAGGTGATGGTGCGGCCGAACGACTAGGTCGCCGGGACGGCTGCATTTTCGCCGAAGGCCGCCTTGATCGTCGCCCGGACGCGGCATAAGCAGAACGGATTCGGAAATGACCGCGTGGATGGGTCGGACGAGGTCTCGGGAACGAATGCGCGGAATAGCCGGATAAATGACCATGGACAGCATCACATCGTCCGCAAAGATGCGCGAGACGGCCGCAAAGAGCGCCGTCCCCAGCGGCGGGGCGGCGAAAATGACTTCGCCCGATCGCGTCGTCGATGCGATCGTCCGAAGCATTCGGGCTGGCGCCTACGTCCCCGGACAGCGGCTGATCGAGGCTGACCTCACCCGCGACTACCGCGTGAGCCGGGGACCCGTGCGCGAGGCCCTCAAGCGTCTGGCCGCCGAAGGCGTCCTGACCCTGACGCGCCACCGCGGCGCCTACGTGCGGGCGCTGTCGCGCATCGAAGTCCGCGACAGCCTGATGGTGCTCGAGGCGCTGGTGAGCCTGATGGCGAACCTCGCCGCCCGGCATATCGACGAGGACGACAATGCGGATCGTATGCGAGAGGCCTATCATCGCCTGCTGGCTTTCAGGGACGACGGCGGAACGGCGGCCTTTCTCGACGAGCGGCGCCGGTTTTATGACGCGATCCTTCAGATCGGCGGCAACCTCGAACTCAAGCGGATGCTGCCGTTGATGCAGATTCACCTGCTTCGCATGCAGTTTCAGGCCTATATCACACCGCGAGACCGGGAGAAGCAATTCAAAGAATATGCGACCATCACGGAGACAATTCTCTCCGGCAACTCGCTCAGGGCGCAGAAGGTCGCCGGCCTGCACATTAGGCGAACGCGCCTTAGCCTCATGCGCCTGCCCGACGAGGCCTTCCCAGCAATTCGGGCCTCGGACTGAGCGGACCGTGGCCATCCTCGTCGCAGGAGGAACCAAGGGGATCGGGCTCGCCGTCGCGAAGGCTTTCGCGAGAGAGGCCGGCGACGTGTTTCTGGCCTATCACAGCGACGACGACGCAGCCTCAGCGGCGGCTGAAGCGGTCGTCGAGGCGGGTGGACGGGCGCATCTTATCAAGGCCGACGCCGGAACACCCGAAGGCTGCGCGGCCATGGCGGAGGCCGTGCGTCGGGTCGTCGGTCAGCTGGACCAGGTCGTTCATTGCGCAGTCGACGCCTATGCTTCGACGACGCTCGCCGCTGATCCGGCGCGCTTCGCCCGCGCAGTCACGACCAACGGCACAAGCCTTCTCTTTCTCGTGCAGGCGGCCCTGCCGCTTCTCTCCCGCGGAAGCACGGTGTTTTATCTAACCAGCCGCGGCGGACGCATTGTTGTGCCGAATTACGCCGCCGTCGGCGTCGCAAAGGCGCTGGCGGAAAGCCTGATGCGCTACCTTGCTGTCGAACTGGCGCCGAGGGGCGTCCGGATCAACGCCATTGCGCCGGCGATTGTCGAGACCGACGCGGTGCGCACCCTGTTCGGCGCAGAGACGGATGACCTTGTCCGCGCCGCCGCCAGCCACAATCCGTCAGGACGAGGCGTGAGGGATGCGGACTACACCAGCCTCATGCGCTGGCTCGCGTCGCCCGCGGCCGAATTCATCCAGGGGCAGGTCATTTTCGTCAACGGTGGGGCCAATCTGAGCGCCTGAACGCTTCTCATCACAGCCGCTCGATCAATGTCGCATTGGCCATGCCGCCGGACTCGCACATGGTCTGCACGCCATAACGCCCGCCTGTCTCCTCGAGGGCCGCGATGAGATTGGCGAGCAGACGACCACCCGATGCGCCGACAGGATGGCCGAGCGCGATTGCGCCGCCGAACCGATTGACGCGTTCCGGATCAGCGCCCGTGTCCTTTAGCCAAGCGAGCACGACGGACGCGAAGGCCTCGTTGACCTCGAAACAGTCGATGCGATCGAGCTTCAGTCCGGCGCGCTGAAGCAGCTTTCGCGTTGCGGGGATGATCGCCGTTAGCATCACGATGGGATCGTCGCCGGCGAGCGCGAAATGGGTGATCGCGGCGCGTGGCTTCAGGCCGAGCCGGATGGCGACAAATTCTTCAGCGACAAGAACCGCCGCCGCGCCATCGGTCACCTGGCTCGCGTTGCCGGCGGTCACGCTCCAGCGAATTTCGGGGAAACGCGCCGCCATCGCCGCATCCTCGAAGGCGGGCTTCAGCGACGCGAGCTTCTCCAATGACGTGTCCCGCCGCGGGCCCTCGTCGCGTTCGACACGTCGAATGCGGCCGTCGGGGCCCGTGATGTCGACCGGCGCGATCGCTCGTTCAGTCACTCCACGCTCTTCGGCCGCGATCGCGCGCCTGTGCGAGCGGAACGCGTATTGATCCATCGCCTCGCGATTGATGTCCCAGCGCGCGGCGATCAGCTCCGCGGACACGCCCTGGCGGACGAGACCCTCGGGGTAGCGGCGATGAAAGGCCGGCCCTTCGTTGTCCTTGTCCATGCGGTTCGCGCGCATCGGCACGAGGCTCATCATCTCGACGCCCCCGGCGACGACAAGGTCGTAGGCGCCCGCGATGACACCCTGCGCCGCGAAGTCGAACGCTTGTTGCGACGAACCGCATTTTCGGTCGAGCGTCACCGCGGGAACGCGCTCGGGAAGTCCGGCTGCGAGAACCGCCTGCCTGCCGATATTCCCCGATTGCTCCCCGACCTGGATGACGCAGCCGGTGATGACGTCTTCGATCAGCAACGGATCGACGCCGGTTTTCCGGACGAGCGCTTGTAATGCCTGCGCATAGAGATCGACTGGGTGTGCGCCGTCAAGCGCGCCGCCGGGACGGCCGCGTCCGAACGGCGATCGAACGACATCGACGATGACGGCTCTTCGCATCGGTCTGTCCCTCTGGTTAGCTCGCCTCCCGGTGCAGATCGAGCGACAGCGTTGCGGAGCGAATTTGCACCACCGGCGCCTTGGCGACGCGCATCAGCCGCTGAACCTGATCGAGTTCAGGCGACGACAGCAGCGGAAAGTCCCTCTTGACCGGGCCTGCTTCACGCATCTTCTTCAGATCGGGCTCGGGCACGAGTGCGCGCAGGATCAGTTCATCGTCGTCGTCGGTCTCGTAGCGCCTGCGCAATTCCTCGATCGTCGGCTGCTCCGGGGGAGCGCCGGCGACCTGCTTGGCGCGCGGCGCCGCCATGATCATGTCGCGGACGTCGGGATCGATCGGCGCCACCGTCTCGCCGTAGAATCCAGCCGCGTATTGAATCACTTCGTCCGGAATGATGCTGTACCGCTTGCCCGTGACGATGTTGAGCACCGCCTGGATACCGACCAGCTGGCTGAACGGTGTCGCCATGCCGGGATAGCCCAGATCGCGGCGTACCTCGGCGGTCTCGCGCAGCACCTCGTCGAGTTTATCGGTCATGTTGTGCTGGGCGAGCTGCGCCTTCAGCGTGCCGGTCATGCCGCCGGGAATCTGGTGCCGGATCGACAGCACGTCATATTCGTTGGCCTGATTGACCAGGAATCCAGCGGCTTTGCCGACCTTCTCGAAATGGTCCGCGACCGGCGCCAACAGCGACTTGTCGATGCCGTGCGTGTGGCCGAGCAGCTCGACGTTGTGCAGCATGATTTCGGTCGAAGGCACCGACGGGCCGTTCGCCATCGGTCGGCTCGCTGTATGCAAGATCGTGACTCCGAGGTCGATAGCGTCGAGATAGGCCTTGGCCGACTGACCCAGAATGTTGTTGGCGTGAAACTCGATCGGCTTGCCGCGCGCTTTGGCCGCGATAGCCGGCACGAGCGTTTTCAACCGTTCTTTGTCGAGCACGCCCGCCGTGTCATAGAGCAGCAGCGTGTCGATGTCAGGCGAGGCGGAGAGCCTGTCGGCCTTGTCGGCGTAGTACTCGTCGGTGTGGACGGGCGAGAGCGCGAACATGATCGCCCCCGCAACCTCAGAGCCGAATTCCTTCGCCACTTTGGCGAGCCGGAGCATCTTGTCGATGTTGAACAGCACGTCATAGATCCAGAAGCTGCGGCAGCCGTGCCGGTTGAGCTGCCGCATCCAGGCGTCCATAAGCGAGTCCGGCGTCACGCCGAAGGTGACGGAGGCGTTCGACCGCATGCCGCCGCGAATGCGCGTGCGAGGCATCGCGGCCACAAGGAGATCGAGGCCCTCCCAGGGGTTTTCGCGGCAGGTTCGGATCATCACCTCGAACAGCGATGACCCTGCAAGATCGATGACGCGAAATCCGCTGCGGTCGATGAGCGGGGCGACGGGCAGCGCCATGCCGGCCTGCATGCGCATGCCCCACAGGCTCTGCTGGCCGTCGCGCATGGTTTCGTCGAGGAATTCGATATGGGCCATGTCAGGGGTCCTTTGGCTGCCCGTAATGTGTCAGAAACACGTTCTCGAGCCACCGCGTGTCGAGGCGATTGCCGATGAAGTCCGGATGGGCGGCAACGGATCGGAGGAAAGGAATGTTGCTTGCGACGCCCTCGACCGCGAACGTCTCGAGCGCCTCACGCAAGCGCGCGACCGCGGAGGGACGATCGGCCGCGTGGACGATGAGCTTCGCGATCATGCTGTCATAGAAGGGAGGCACGTATGCGCCCTCCTCCATTGCGGTGTCGAGCCGTATGCCCTCCCCGTGCGGCGGCCGCCAGACCCGGATTCGTCCCGGCGACGGCGCAAAGCCGCGCTCGGGATTCTCGGCGATGATGCGAGCCTCTATCGCGTGGCCATGAGGCGTGATGTCGCGCTGCTCGATGCGCAGCGGCACGCCCCCCGCGACTTCGAGTTGCAGCCGCACGAGGTCGGCGCCTGTGATCATCTCGGAAACGGGATGCTCGACCTGGATGCGCGCGTTGACCTCCATGAAATAGAAATCGTCGCGATCGACGTCGTACAGAAATTCGACCGTGCCGGCATTGCGGTAGCGGATCGAGGACATGAGATCGACCGCCGCCTTGTGCAGTCGCGTCCGCGTCGCTGAGGGAAGCGCCGCCGCAGGCGCTTCCTCGACCATCTTCTGATAACGTCGCTGCACGGAGCAGTCGCGCTCGCCGAAATGCAACACGCGCCCGTCGGCGAGGCCCAGGACTTGCACTTCGACGTGCCGGGCGCGCTCGACGTAGCGCTCGACATAGAGCGTGCCGTCGCCGAACGCTTCCCGCGCTTCGATCGAAGCGCGCTCGAACCCTTCGGACAGGGATTTTGCGTCGCGCGCGACCGCCATTCCGCGCCCGCCCCCGCCAGCGGAAGCCTTCGTGACCACGGGAAAGCCGATCCATTCGGCGAATGCGACCGCCTCGGCGGCTGACCCGAGCTTCTCACTGCCAGGCGTCATCGCGATTCCGGCGGCCTTGGCGAGGCGCCGGGCGGAGAGCTTGTCGCCGACTGCCTGAATGGCCTCGGCGTCTGGACCGACGAAGACGATGCCCTCTTCCTCGCAAAGGGATACGAGCGAATGTCGCTCGGACAGAAAGCCGTATCCGGGGTGCAAGCTGTCGCAACCGGTCGCTTTGGCTGCGTGCACGATCAAGCGCGGGTTCAAGTAGGAGTCGCGCGCCGCCGGCGGGCCGGTGATGACCACGCGCATCGCTTCGCGCGCCGCCATGCTGTTGCGGTCCGCAGCCGATGCGGCGAGCACTGTCTCCATGCCGAGCCTGCGGGCGGCGCGCACGATCCGCAACGCGATCTCGCCGCGATTGGCGACCAGGATGCGCCGCAGCGTCATTGCGCGATCCCTCAGTCGGGCTCGATCAGAAACAGCGGCTGGTCGTATTCGACGAGCTCCGCATCCTCCACCAACACTTTCCGCAGGGTTCCCGCGACGCCGGCGAGGACGGACGTGAACAGTTTCATCACTTCGATGAGGCAAACTTCGGTTTCGGCGTCCACCCGCTGGCCGACCGAGACATAGGGCGGCGCGCCTGGCTTCGGCGCACGGTAGAAAGTGCCGAGGTTCGTCGCGCGCACAGCGATCCAATGATCGGGCGCCTCTGCCGAAGCCGGCTTCGCCCTCGCTTCGCTCGAGATGGGCGTGATCGCGTGCGGCTCCGCGGACGGCGCGGTCGCGTGCATCGGCGCGAAGGTGGCCGGATCGGATGCGTGTTGCCCGATCGGCGGCGCCGCCGCCGCGCGCGCGCCTGGCTTCTTCGACAGGAAGACTTCCAGTCCCTCGATCTTCAGCCGTAATTCCTCCCACTCCGAATTGTCGAAAGCCTCGAGAAGCGCTTCGATGTCTTCGGGCTTGATGCCGGTCATGGGCGCTCATTCGCGTGGGAGGCGACCGCTGCTTCGGACATCGAACGCAGAGCGGCGAGCAGGGGCGGCAAAACGGGATCCGCGATGATGAATTCGAGCCCGGCAGCCAGAGCGGCGCGCACGCCTTGGTCCGAAGCGATCGCGCCGCCGCGAGCCCCGCGCGCGCCCTTTATGCTCTCGAGGGCGTCGGCAATCGTATTCGGATCAATCGCAGCGTCGTTTTCGGAAAGATCGATCGCTTCCCGCGCTTCCCGCGCAGAAGGAGGCAGAACGCGCAACGGCGAGCGATGGGCCGCCCAACCGCCGAGCGTCGCCAGCGCTTCGTGCTCGCTCTCGTCGGGCGCCTCGATCGCCAGCGCGCCGTCATAAACCTTGCCGGTCCCGCCGTCGACCGTGACGGTGCGCCCAATAAGCTCGTGCAGCACGCCCCTGCCGCAGCCGACGACGCAGGGCAGTCCCAAGGCTCTTCCTACAACTGCGGCGTGGGACGTGCTGCCGCCTTGTTCCGTGACGACGGCGCGCGATGCGATCATGCCATGCAGATCATCCGGGCTGGTCGTAGGGCGAGCGAGAATGACGGCCTCGCCCGCGTGCGCGCGCCGCTCGGCCTCATCGGAATCGCGCACTAGAACGCCGATGCCGACGCCAGGCGACGCGCCCTCGCCAGACGCCACGGTCACGGCGCGGTGAAGCGCCGAAGGGCTGATGTGAGGCGCAAGGAGGATCCTCACCTGATCCGGCGTGATCCTCTTGAGAGCGGCGTCCTCATCGACCAGTCCTTCGTGCACCAGATCGACGGCAATCCGGGCCGCGGCATGCGGGGAGAGCTTCGCCGCGCGAGACTGAAGAAGAAAAAGCCGGCCGCGCTCGATCGTGAACTCGATGTCCTGAATGTCCAAGCTGGCGAGCTCGAGCGTTCGCGCCGCGGCAAGCAGGCTCGTATGAGCCTCGGGCAGCTCGTCCGCGAGCGCCGACAATGGCTCGGGCGTGAACTTGCCGGATACGACATCCTCGCCCTGAGCCCGAGGCAGGTATTCGCCATAGGGGGTCGGCTCCCCGGTCAGAGGATTGCGCGAGAAGAGGACGCCAGTCCCCGAGCGGGAGTCAAGATTGCCGAACACCATCGCCTGAATGGTCACGGCCGTGCCGAGATCGTCGGAGATGCCGTGGTGCTGGCGATAGCGACACGCGCGGCGGGAATTCCAGGATTCGAACACCGCGCGCACCGCGCCGCTGAGCTGCTCTCTCGCGCTTTGGGGGACTTCCGCGCCTGTCGCCGCGCCAATCGCGGCGCGCCAGGCGCTCGGGTCCCCGCCGTCGTCGAGCGGCGGCAGGTGGGCTTTCAGGACGACGCGCGCATAGAGGTCGAGAAAGCGCCGATGGGTGTTGCGCGCGAACGCTGGATCGGCGCACTCCATGGCGAGCGCAGCTTCGGTCTCATCGTTGATTCCGAGATTGAGGACGGTGTCCATCATGCCGGGCATCGACACCGGGGCGCCCGACCGCACCGAAACCAGCAGTGGGCGAGGCCCCGCGCCGAAGCGACGTCCGGTCCGCTCTTCGAGCCAGGCGATCGCCGCCGAAATTTCAATTTCGAGGCCGGGCGGAGTGGCATGCCCGGCGAGGAACGCGGCGCAGGCGCGGGTCGTCACGACAACGGCCGGAGGCACGTTTAGCCCGAGCGCCTGCATGCGCGCGACCGACCAGGCCTTGCCACCGATCAATTCACGCCCGGGAGCCCCTTCGCCGTTCAGCCCGATCGTCCATTCGCCGAAACGGATCGTCATGGTCGCCTGGCGCCTATTCGTCGCGTTCGCGCCGCATCAGGCGCAGCAGATCTTCGTGCAGTTCGAACCAGAGCGTGTGATAGCTCTCGATCTTGGCGTCGCTGACCCAGACGATCTCGCCGTCTTCGGCCTTTTCGAGGGCCGCGCGCAGCTTGCCGCGGTAGATCGAAAAGCGCGGCAAGGCGACTGCGAGGCGGTCGAGCGCGGTCTCCGCCCGTTCGTGCAATTCGCCGAGACGGTCGATGAGCTTCTCGTCGTATTCCCTGTTGCTGTGATCGTTCGGAACGCGCTGGCCGCGCACGTCGATGGTCTGCCATTCCGTAATGAGTTGCTTCAGCGCAACGTTGAGCCGCTCAAAGTCCTCGTACCCCGCCTTAAAGGCTGGATCGGCGCGGACGTCCTCATAGAGACGCGAATATTCGGAATCGAGCGCCATGCGGGCGGCAGGCGTAAGCAGATACTTGCCCTGCGCCTCGACAACGCGCTTGGCTTCGACGAGTCTGCCAAGTGTCGCGCGCACGTCGTTGACGTCGAGACCTAGGATGCCTGCGACCGCCTCGGGCGTCGCATGCTTCTTGATCGCGAGCCCATGCATGATGAGGTGCGTTTCGTTCACGGCTCCTTCTCCGTCGCCTGCGCCGAGCTCATCGCGGCTTTCTGGCGCGCAACGACCTGATCGCGCACGGCGCGGCGGAGGATCTTGTTGGCGGAAGTCTTCGGCAGTTCGGGCCAGATCTCTATGCCCTTCGGCCGTTTGTAGCTCGCCAGCCGATCGCGCGCGTGCGCCAGCACGTCGTCGGCGGAAAGGTTTTTGCGACAAGAGACGACCGCGTAGACGCGTTCTCCCCACCTCTCGTCCGGAAGGCCTATGACTGCGGCCTCGACGACGCCTTCACAGGACAGAAGCACGTCCTCCACTTCGCGCGGATAGACGTTGTATCCCCCCGAAATCAGCATGTCGTTCTTGCGATCGACGAGGTAGAAGAACCCGTCCTCGTCCATGTAGCCGATATCGCCGGTATGCAGCCAACCGCCCCGGAACGCGGCCGCTGTCGCATCGGGGTTGTTCCAATAATAGGCCATCGTCTGCGGGCCACGGCACACGATCTCGCCGCGCTCTCCTGCCGGGAGCGGACGATCCTCTTCGTCGAAGACCGCCACGTCGACGATCGTGAACGGACGGCCGCAAGAGCCCACCCGGCCATGGTCTTGAGGTCGAAGGCAGGTGATGACCATAGGGCTTTCCGCCTGGCCATAGGTCTGCGCGAATACGCGTCCAAAGCGGTCCTCCGCGCGCCTGAGCAGCGCCGGGGCAATGGGAGAAGCGCCATAGGCGATGCAGCGCAGCGCGAATCGCGCGGCGCCGATCGATGGCGCCTCCAACACCATTGCAAGCATCGTCGGGACGAGGAACGTGAGTTCGGCTTGTTCGCGCGCCGCCAGCTGCACGAATTCCTCCGGGTCGAATTTCGCCATCACCAGCGAGCGTGCGCCGCGCACGAGCGAAGGTAGGAAGAAGGCGCCGGATGCGTGCGCGATCGGAGCCGCGTGGAGGAAAGTGTCGCCCTCGCGGATGTAGGGGACGAGATCGGTGAGGAAAGCCGAAAGCTCGGCGAGTTCGCCCCGCGTCGTCAACGTCACCGCCTTCGATCGGCCGGTGGTGCCGCCGGTGTAGCCGAGGCGATAGGGGGCGTCGAGTTCCCGATCAATGGCGCAGGGCGCGCTCGAACCCGACGACATCATCTCGGCGAGCTCGTCCGCGCCGATCGCGATCTCGACCTTGAAGCCCTCGCCTCCGTTGTGGATCACTCCTCGGCTCCCGCTGTCGGCGAGTTTGAAGGCGTGATTGTCGAGCGTCTCGCGCGTATTGAGCGAAACCCGCACGAGCCCCGCCTTGGCGAGAGCGTAGTAGGCGACGAGGCAGTCGATCCCGTTCGGCAGCAGCACCCCGATCCGATCGCCAGGAACGAAGCCGCGCTCGAGAAGCGCGTTGCCCAAGCGATCCGTCAGCGCGTCGAAATCGCGAAAACTCACGACCCGCTCGCCTTCGACGAGGCACGGCGCGTCGCGGTAGTAGAGCCCGGCTCGACGGATCAGGGCGCCAATCTGCATGACGCGAGTCCTGCCCGACTCAAAGGCTTGCGGCCCGAATCTTTTCGACCTCGGCGCGCTTCAGGAGCGAGCCCTTGCCTTTGAGCAGGCGTGAGCGGCTCTGTTCGAGGACATAGAGTTCGTCGGCAGCCGGCGTGCCCGCGTGAAACTTGACCCATGTCTCGCAGAGATGCCGGTACTTCGGCTCGAGGACCGGCGGGCAAATCTCGCGCGCCAGTCGGTTGTACTCGGCGAGCCCGATCACGCCGTGGGTCGTGTTGTAGCGGTCGATCTTCTTCGGCAGGCAGCTGGCGCCGGGATAGATCGGACCGCTGCTTGCGGTGTAGTCCTCGCCCTGCAGGATGGAGTAGGGGATCAGCGAATAGAGCCGCTGCGGCCGATCGGAATGCTGCATCATCGTGTACTCATTCATCCGGTGCGACGGATGGGCGCCGATGCAAAGCCCGACGAGCGCGTCGCGGCTGTATTCGTCGTTGAACAGCGGCCGGAAACGCTCCGCGCGCTCGTCCACCATCATCCAGTCGGAGACGTCGTAGACACCGGCGACATGGGCCAGATCCTTGACGATCGAGAAGTAGGTTATGGCGCCGGCGTCCATCATCTGGTCGCGCGTCCAGCCGGCGATCCGTCGCCAGAGCTTGTTGGTGGCGTCCTTCACCTTGTCGGTGAGAGTCCTAAAACAGGCCGTCAGCTCCTCGCGTGAACCCATGGCGACCGGCAGGTAACCGTCAGAAAGCGAATCGGAGGTGTAGAGGCCGACTCCGACCAGCTTGTCCGCGGTGAACTCTGGTTTGGATTCGAAACTGCCCCAGTCGTCGACGAGATAAAAGTGGCAGTCCTTGACCGCCATCGTGACGGTGAGGTTGTTGTAGGGAACGTCCTTGGCGATGTCGTCAAGCCAAGGAAAATCACTCTCCGACAGGTCCATGAAGTCGCGCACAATCATTTCGCGGTCGTCGGCGAGCTTGTAGGGCCCGGAGTTGTGCAGACTGATGCGGCTCTCGCAGGAAATGAGGAAGCCGTACTGCGACACGGCCGCCATGAATCCTTGGGCTGCTTCGTGCAGTTCGTCGCCCGCCTTGCAGTCGAACATGTCGGCGTGGAAGATTTGCAGGCGGCGCTCGGGAAGAAACTGCCCGCGGTGCCCGAATTCCTTGTTGGTGATGTGGCCGTTGTTGCGGTGCCAGGACAGCTGGAAGCGTTTCCAGAAGTCCATCACGTACATGAGGTCTTCGACGGCGTCCTGCGGCCTGAGAAGGCCGAGGTTGATCAGCCATTCGCGGCCGAGCAGATAGAAGCCGGGCAGCGCCCAGCCCATCGACGGATTCTGAAATCTTGATGCCGGCGTTGCGCGCCCGGTCGCCGATCTCCTCCGCCGACATGCGCGACTCGATTTTTCGCAAGAGAGACGGATAGCGGTAGTAGCTCATCATGTAGGACAGCAGCATGTACGGTGGAACCGGGAACAGCTTCAATTCCTGAACCGTGCGTGTCACGCAAAGCCAGTATGTTTCGTCCGCGCTCATCTGGATGAGATTGTTCGTCTCGAGCAACTGCGCATAGGAAATGCGATTGAGACTCATCGTCGATCCTCCCGAGTATTCGTTGCGCGTTGCAAGGCGGAGTCATCATTGGCTTAGGCGCCAGACCCGCGCGGTCATTTCGACCCCGGTCTGGTAAGCTTCCGCGGTCTTGGCGGAGGCGGTGCATTCGATCTCGACGCGGTCGCCTTCCTTGATGCCGCTGATCTTGGCGTTCATCAGACAGGGAATGCCGTATTCGCGGGTCAGGATGCCGAGGTGCGAGCGCACCGTTCCGCCGGCGCAGATCACCCCTTTGAACTGTTCGAGGATCGGGGCGGTCAGCGTGCCGCCGCTGTCGTCGATCACCGCGACGGTATCCTCTGGAACGCCCTTTGTGAGAAACTCCAGCACACGGTCGCTCGAACGGATGTAACGCGCGGTTCCGACCCGGTTCTTCGGATACTTGATCACATTGTCGCCGACGCCGCGCTGCTCGCGACCATCCGCGTCCTTCGGCGCAACGACTGCCTCGGGATGTTCAAAGCTGAAATTCTTGAGGTCCTCGCCGACGCCGGTGGCGGGCTTATACGCGTCCGGCCGCTCGCGCACCGAGATCATCGCTGACCAGTCGAACCGATGACCAGTCGCGAGTAGCTTCTTCTCGACCGCGGCGAAATCCTTGGCGCCGATCAGTTCATACGACTTGTCGAAGACGAAACTCGCCCAGTCTCCGCCGACCTCGTCGAGGCGGCGTCGGACGAGTTCCTTGATCGCGCCATGGTAGGCGTCGACGACCGCCGACGCGCCCTGGTCCCCGTATTTATCGCTGTCGATGTAAAGTTTGGCCACGACTTCCTCCCCGGACGTTGCGGTCCCTGATTTAAGCGGTATTTCCGGCGCACGGTGACGCCAGCGCGCTCATTGAGGCGAAGTTTGGCGGCAAGTGAATTGGAAGTCAACAAGATGTTAGGACATTCTTGTCGAACAATCCTGTCAGGCCCGTGTCGCGTCGTCCTTGCCGAAGCGCTCGCGCAATTCTCGCTTCAACACTTTGCCGGCGCTGTTTTTCGGCAGACTGTCGACGACGCGCCAGTGCTTGGGTCGCTTAAAGCGGGCGATGCGATTGAGACAAAGGCTCTCGAGGCGACCGAGGTCGAGCGCCGCGCCTTGAGCGGCGACCAGCACGGCCATGACGCTTTCGCCCCAGTCGGGGTCCGGAACGCCGATCACGGCGGCTTCCGCGACGTCCGGATCCTCGAGCAGGACATCCTCGATCTCGCGCGGATAGATGTTCGAGCCGCCCGAGATGATGAGATCCTTGGCCCGATCGAGCAGCGTCAGAAATCCGTGTTCGTCGAGCATGCCGAGGTCGCCCGTGTGCAGCCAACCCGACCGCAGCGCCGCAGCGGAAGCCTCGGGCAGGTTCCAATAGCCGGCCATGACGGTGTCGCCGCGCACGACGACCTCGCCGACCTCACCGGGCGGGAGCGGCCGGTCCTCGCTGTCGACAATCGCCACCTCGATCCCCGTTCGCGCTGGGCCCACGGAAGCCGTCCGCTGCTCGTCGCCTGCTTCGATCGCCGAAGCCAACAGCGCCTTCGACATCGCGGTGATGGTGCAAGGGCTTTCGCCCAGGCCATATCCGTTCCAGAGGCGCGGGCCCAGGAGTTGGTAGCCCGCCTTCAGGTCCGCGACGGAGACCGGCGCCGCCCCGAGAAGCAGCGTCCGGATGTTCTCAATTTTGGCGTTCGCGAAAGCGGGATGGCGAATGAGACGGCGGAGACCAGTGGGCGGCGCGAACAGAGTCGCCGAACGGTACAGCGAGAGAAGATCTGCAATTTCGGCCGGGTCGAATCCCCCGCTCGTGGGCAGGATTTGATGCGTCGCCTTGGCGATATGCGACAGGCCGAAGAGCCCGGTGGCGTGCGACTGCGCGGCCAGATGGAAAAGACAATCTTCGGGGGAGAGGAAATCGATGTCCGCAAGATAGCCAACCGCCATCGTCATCAGATTGCGGTGACTTAGCATCGCCCCCTTGGGCTTCCCCGTCGTGCCGCTGGTGTAGAAGATCCAGGCGAGGTCTTCCGGGCGCCGGTCGTCGATGGAGCCGGGCTCGGCGGAGACGAAATTGCGCCATTCCTTTTCCCCGAGCACGGCGAGCCGCATGCCGACCGGCAGTGTCTCGGCAAGTTGTCCCGCGATATCCCCGGTTGCGAGACAGAGGCGCGCGCCGCAGTCCTCAACGATGTAGACAAGTTCGCGCGCGTGCAGCTTGGCGTTCGCGGGCACCGCGACCAGCCCGGCGCGCCAGATCGCAAACAGGATCGCGAGATATTCGGGGTTGTTGGTCATTGCGATCGCGACGCGATCGCCGGGACGAAGACCAACGAGGGTGCGGAACGCGCCCGCGAGGCGCGCCGAAAGCAATTCGTACTCCGCGTAGTCGTAGAGCTGGCGGTCGCCGACAGAAACAGCGGGCCGATCAGGAAAGCTTCGCGCGGCGTTGGATAGCAGGTGAGCGAGGTTCATCGGCCGAGGCGCTCGGTCAGGCGCGTTCGAGAATGGTCATCGCCACGGCGGCCTCTTCGACTCCGCGCAGCCCGCCGCCATTCTCGGCGAGCGCGATCCGCGCGCCCTCGACCTGACGCGGCCCTCCCTCCCCGCGCAATTGGCCTAGGAGCTCAAAGATCTGGCCGAGACCGGTCGCGCCAATCGGATGGCCTTTCAACTCGAGGCCGCCGGAAGGATTAAAAGGAATGCGGCCGCCGAGGCGGGTCTCACCGCGCTCGGCCGCAGGGCCTCCGGCGCCGAAATCGAAAAATCCCAGCATCTCGCTCTGGAGGATTTCACCGAACGCGGTGGCGTCGTGGCATTCGACCACATCGATGTCCGCGGGACCTAACCCGGCGGCTTCGTACGCCCGCCGCGAGGCCTTGCGGGCGACATGGTCATCCAACTGGTCGGGGTCGCGATGCTCTCCCGACATCAGTACGGACGCGCGAATGCGCACAGCGCGCCCCATCGCGCCCAGCCTCTCCGCAAAATCGCGCGAGCAAACGAGCGCCGCCCCCGCGCCGTCGCTGATCGGACTGCACATCGGAAGCGTCAGCGGCCAGACGATCGGACGGGCGGCGAGGACCTCCTCGATCAAAAAGCTCCGCCGATACTGTGAGCGAGGATTGTGGACCGAGTGCTCGTGGTTCTTGGCGCTGACTGCCGCCATTTGTCGCTGCGTCGTGCCGAACTTCGCCATGTGGTGACGGCAAAACGCGGCGTAGACATCCATGAAGACGCTGTGGGGCTCGTTCGCCTCGGCTCCCGCCGGCGGCGTAGCGCCTCGCCCCATCGCCAGCAGTTCGTCGATGGTCTCCTGACGCCGGGACAGGTCCCAGCTCCCCTCGAAGGCGGCCATGCTCTTTGCGGGATCTGGCGTCACCATCTTCTCGGCCCCGATCGCGAGCACGCAGTCGTGGGCCTCAGACCCAACCAGCACATGCGCGAGGTTGAGCGCGGTCGAGGCTGAGGCGCAGGCGTTCTCGACGTTGATGACTGGCGCGTTCCCGAATCCTGAGCCGTCGAGCGCGGCTTGACCGCGAATTCCGTGCTGTCCCTCTAGCGCGCCCTGGGTCGCGTTGGCGAAGACGATCGCCTCCGCCTGCGCCGGCGCAGCTCCGGCGTCAGCAAGCGCCTCGGCCGCAGCGCGGGCGGCGAGCTTCGAAAGCGGCGTGTCGGGAAAGCGTCCAAACGGCGTCATCGCGACGCCGACGATAAAGGTTTCCCGCATGGGGTTCCTCCCGCGCTCCTCTCGGAGGCTGACATTGTATTACAGAATTGTATTATGTTCGTCCCAATTCGGCCGACGATCAAGCGCGGCGGCGGAGCGAAGGAGAATCTCGGTTTGCCCGATCTCAAGCTGCAACCAAAGCTCGGGGACCTTCGCGTGCTGATCGTCAACGACGACGGCGTCGAGGCGCGCGGCATCAAGCTTCTCGAGGAGATGGCGCGCGAGTTCACCGACGACGTCTGGGTCGTCGCGCCGGACGAGGAGAAATCGGGCTTCTCGCACTCGATCTCGATGACGGTTCCGATCCGCGTCCGGAAGATCGACGAGCGCCACTACGCGGTCAAGGGCACGCCGACCGACTGCGCGCTGCTCGCGATCTACGAATTCATGGGCGATCGCCCGCCGACCGTGCTGCTCTCGGGAATCAACCGCGGCGCGAATCTCGCCGAGGACATCACCTATTCCGGGACGGCGGCGGCGGCGATGGAAGTCGCCTTGCTCGGCATACGGTCGATCGCGCTGAGCCAGGTCTTCGCTTTCGGCGGAGATGTGCATTGGGAGACCGCGAGGCGCCTCGCGCCCTCGATCCTTGCGCGGCTGCTCGCCTGCGACTGGGAGCCCGGCACGTTCGTCAACGTCAACTTTCCGGACGCCCCGCCCGAACGTGTCACGGGCACGCGCGTGACCGCGCAGGGCCGCCGGCTCCCGGGCTCTTTTCGCCCGGTGCGCCGCGTCGACGAGCGCGAGTTCCCCTATTACTGGATCAAGCTGACCTACAAGATCGGCGAACTCGAGGACGGAACCGACCTGCGCGCGATCGCGGACAACAAAGTCTCGGTCACACCGATGCACCTCGATTTCACCGCGAATGAATTTCGCCACTATCTCGCTCGCGAGTTTGCAGAACCATAGCGGCCTCGGTCGACAGCTCGACGAGCCGCGAGCGGGCGGAACTTCACGCGCCTTCGAAGGGAATTCGGCGCTGGTCGTCGCTCTGGATGGTTAGCCTCGCGCTCCGGCGGTCCCGCATCGAATCATCCTGCCTCGGCTTCACAACCGTGCGATGACCCGGCCTGCGGGCAGGCGGATGTCGTATTCCATGTAGATCGCCTTCAGAATGCGCCTGACCGGAAAGCGGTCGACTGGGTCGAGTGCGGAATGGTCCGGAAACGAGATTGAGCCGGGACCCTCCCACGCCTCGCGGATCGTGTGCTCGGTGTCCGCGGCGATCAATTCAGCGATCGCCGGCCGCTTTTCGCCCGGCGTGGCGGACGGAATGATGCGCAGCCCCGCCGTCGGGCCGTTAGACCCGAGGGGACCCGCCGGCTGCTCAGGCCGAATGATCGCCGTCGCCAGGCGCACGCCTGCCGGCCGCTCGAGCGTGCCCACCACCATGTCCCTGTCCCGTTCGAATCCGATCCTCGCGAGCTTCTTCGGATATCCCCAGACTTCGCGTCCGGCGAGCATCGGCGGCTCCGTGTCGACGAAAATCTGGGCGATGTAGGTCAGCGGAGCGCCTTCGTGCTCGGCGTAAAGCCTCAGGATGCATTCCCGAATGTGGTGAACGGATACCAGTAGAAGGACAGGTTCGCGCTCGCTGGGTCACGCAGCTCCAGCGGCTCGGGAAGGACCTCGAGCGCTGCCTCGCGATCCGTCTCGAACTTGATCGATAGCGCCTGGGCGCCGCGATAGTGGTAGGGCGGCGCCGGAAAGGCCGGCGCGTCTGAAGGCATCGAATAGCCGAGTTTTTCGAGGGTCAGGCGTCCCTTGCTGGCCAAGCGCGTTTCTCCCGTTGTCGCCGCCCGCGTGTGCTCAAGCAACGATGTACTAGCCGCCGTTGACGAAAATGACCTGTCCTTGGATCATCGACGCCTCCGGGCCGGCGAGGAAGGCGACAAGGCCGGTGTAATCGTCGTGGGTGATGTTGCGCCCGCTCGGATTGCCCGCGGCTTCGCTGGCCAGAAACGCGTCCATTCCCGCGCCGAAAAGGTTGCGCACCGCCTCGGTGTCGAGCGTGCCCGGGGCAATGCAGTTGATGCGCACGCCAAGGGGCGCGAGTTCGGGCGCAAGATAGCGCGTTAGCGCTTCGGCGAGCGCCTTGCCGGCGCCGATGGCCCCATAGGCCGGCACGAACTGGCGGCTGCCGCGACTGGAGAGGAAGATGACGCTGCTGCCGCGCTTCAGCAGCGACCGCGCGGACTGCACGAGAAAGACGAGCGACGTGCCGTTGAGGGTGATCGCCTCCGCGAACGCGTCCGGGTCAGCCTCGAGGATAGGGCCCACCAGCACCTTGACGGCGCAATGCACAACGAGATCGAGCCGGTCGACGACCGTGGCGACCTTCGCCAGCAGGGCGCGGGCGCCGGCCGGCGTGCTCACGTCGGCCCTGATCGCGTGCGGCCGCGCCCCAAGCGCGGCGATTTCGGCGCTAGCCCCGGCGGCCGAGGCGTCGTCGCGTAGATAGGCCATGAAAATATCGACGTCCGGCTTGGCGAAGCGCTTCGCGATCGCGAGGCCGATGCCCTTCGTGCCGCCCGTGATGAGAAGCGCCATCGCCGCCTCGCTCCCTGTCGGCCACCGCTACGGGTGCGCCTGCCAGCTTGGCTGGCCGTCATTGTGTCTGACGTCTTTGTATGACAAGATATCTGGTCGCGCCAGCGCGGCGGGCTCCATAAGAATCGCAGCCCGGAGGAAGCCCGTAGGACGGGAGATCCGTGCGCGCTGTCGCCTAGCTGAAGCCTCGAAAGCGGGCGCGCCGTCGGCAAGATTGTCCTTGAGGGAATCGTTTAACAATCGCCCGAAAATTGTCCGACAAGAATGTTTGCCAAAACTGTTGACCAAATCATTCGACGCCACTACCCTCATCGACAATGAAGTTCGCGGCGCCTTCGCCGAGCGTCGCGAGGAGGAAGCGCGTTGGTGCGACCGGACAGACGTTCCGAAGAAGAACAGTCTCGCGCCTCGGCGGGGCGCTTGCGCGGCGCATCCATCAGCGTCCGCTCAATCTCTGGTCTCCCGACTTAAATCATGCAACGGACCCAGCAGGGAGGGACGAAGGATGTCGGCTACGCGCATAATCGTTTCGATCGCCGCGGCGGCAACGGTCGCGGCCGTGCTCGCAAGCGGATCGGGTATGGCCGAGGACAAGTCGAAGGGCCCCTTGAAGGTGGCGATCTTCTCCGTAAATGGCGCTTCGCCCACCATTCACACGATGATCGACACCGCCACCGCCGCCGCCAAGGCGCGCGGTTGGACGGTCGAGACCTATGACGGCAACGGCGATCAGGTGGCGACCAACAATCAGGCCAACACCTACATCACGCGCGGCTTCGACGCGCTGATCAATATCGCGTCCGACAATAATGAGATGAGCGGCGTGATCGCCAATGCCGACAAAGCCAAGATCCCGTTCGTCTCGACCTTCTCCGGAATGGTCCCCGGCATCACCGTCGACATCGGCTCCAACAACGTCGCCGACGGCGTCTTTTCTGCGTCCTACCTCGCCGCCCGCATTAACGGTGAAGGCGAGGTGTTGAAGATGAACTGGACGGTTCTGCCGGCGCTGGCGGAACGCGACGCGGGTTTCCACGTTGTCGTGAAAGAATACAAGAATATGAAGGTCACCGAGATGGAGATCAAGGTGCCCGGCCAAGTCGACGACACGTTCAACAAGGTCACCGACTACCTCACCGGCCACAAGAACGTGAAGGCGATCTGGATGGGCTGGGACGAGGTCGGAGTCGCCGCCGCTCGCGCGGTTCAGCAGTCGCATCTCCAGAACAAGCCCTTCGTGGTCAGCATGGATGGCAACGACGCCGCCTTTGATATGATTCGTGAGGGGACCCCGTTGGCGATGACAATCGCATACGACGTTCGCGGGATGGGTGTGGCGGCGGTCCAGGCGGTCGCCGACGCGGTCGACGGCAAGGAGTTCCCCGAACGGCAGGTCTACAAGAAGCCTTGCTTGATCAACAAACAGACTGCGCCGCCGAAGGGCCAGTACCCCGACTTCAAGACTTGCATTCTCTATACGGCGGACCTTCCGAAGTAAGTCGATCGGGCGTCTCCACCCAGGCGAACGCCGGCATGTCCTTGAGCCACGCAATGCCCTTCCCGCCCGACAAAGCCGGGACGGGCGTTGCGGATCGGGACGGCGAGGCGATGCTCGAGGTCCGGAAGCTCGTTAAGGTGTTTCCCGGCACGGGGGCGCTGGACGGCGTTGATTTGCAGGTCTGGCGCGGCGAAATTCACGCGCTGCTCGGCGAAAACGGCGCGGGCAAGTCGACCCTCATTCGCGCGGTTTGCGGCGCGAGCCAACCGACAGCGGGACAAATTCTCGTCGACGGCAAAGAAGTGTCGCTTTCGTCGCCGCACGACGCCGCGACGCTCGGAATCGCGGTCGTCCACCAGCATCATAACCTTGTTCCCCAGATTTCCGTTTGCGAGAACCTGCTCCTGTCTGAGTCCCTGCCACGGCGCGCCGGCGTCTTCGTCGACTGGCGCGCGATGCGGCAGCGCGCGGAGAGGCTGTTGGACCGCGTCGGCCTCAAAGTCGACCCTTGGATCGAAGTCAGCAAATTGCGGCCGGACGAAAGCGCGATGGTCGCCATCGCCAAGGCGATCGGCAGCGAAGCCAAGCTGATCGTCCTCGACGAGCCGACCACCGCGCTTCAGCCGGCTGAAGTCGCGATCCTGTTCGGGCACATGCGCCGCCTGGCGGGCCAGGGGCACTCGTTTCTCTATGTGAGCCATCGTCTGGCCGAGGTATTCGAGATCGCCGACCGCGTCACCGTGCTGCGCGATGGCCAAAACGCTGGCGGGTGGACCCGATCGCAGATGTCGCGCCGCGCGATCATCGAGGCGATCGTCGGCGGACAGAAGCAGTTCAGCGACGAGATTGCCGTCGCGGACACTGTATTGGGCGACGTTGTTCTTTCCGCGCAGAGCGTCAGCGGCGGCCGCGTCGCGGATTTGTCCTTCGAGGTTCGCCAGCACGAGATCATGGGGTTTGCGGGGCTGCCCGGCAGCGGCGCGGAAGAAGCGCTCGACCTGTTGTACGGGCGATTTCCCTCGACCGGGGGACGCATTCGGCTGAGCGGCGCCGACGTCTCGTTTCGCTCGCCGCGCGACGCGAAGGCAGCGGGCCTTGCGCTGGTGCCGAAGGACCGCCACGCCGAGAGCCTGCTGCCGGGCGCGAGCGTGCGCGAAAACATGTCGCTGCCGAACCTGAGGCGCTTCGTCGTCGATCCGGTCGTGCGGTTCATCAATCGTGGCAGGGAGCGCGCCGCGACGCAGGAGGTGGCGTTAAGGCTCGCGGTCAAGATGGCCAGCATAGAGTCGCCAATCAGTTCGCTCAGTGGCGGCAACCAGCAGAAAGCCGTTCTTGGGCGCTGGCTGGCCAGCGACGCTAAGGCCTTCATGTTGAATTCGCCGACTGCCGCCGTCGACATCGGCGCCAAGGCGGAGATCTACGGGTTCATCCGTCAGATCGCCGCAAACGGCGCGGCCGTTATTTTCACCTCGGCCGAAGTCGAGGAGTTCCCGCGCGTTTGTCATCGCGTCCTGGTCTTTCGCGATGGTCGGGTGGTTGGCGAGCTCGTCGGGCGCGACGCGACGGAATCGACTATCCTCAATCTGGCCGCCGGAGGCGGAGATGAGCGCTAGCTTGCAGAGGGAAAAGGCCGCCGCGTCGCGCTTCGACGCAGCCGCATGGTTCGCGCGCTACGGCACCATCCTTTCTCTGCTCGCGCTGCTGGTCGTGTTCTCTGCGGCGCGGCCTGACGTCTTTCCGACCGTCGACAACCTTCTCAACATCATGAACCAGATTTCGATCCTGGGGACGATGGCGTTCGGACTGACGGTCTGTCTCGTGATGGGGCTGTTCGACCTCTCGATCGCCGCCATGGCGACGCTCGGCGGCTACGTCGCAACGCTGCTTCTGGTGACATATCCCGATTCGGTCAGCGTTCCGGTCGCCGTCTTTGCTTCCATCGCCGTCTCCGCGGCGATCGGGATCGTCAACGGCCTGATCGTGAGCTATCTCGGCATCTCCGCTTTCATCGCGACGCTCGCGACCGGCTCGATCATCACCGGCGCCGTGCTCGGGATCTCGAACTCGAAGACGATCATCACCGGCATCCCGGACGAGTTCATGGCGATCGGTCAGGGGTCGATTGTCGGCGTGTCAAATCCGATCCTCATCATGCTCTGCGTCGGCTTCGTGCTCTGGCTGTTGCTGGAGCACACCCAACTCGGCCGTCATCTCTACGCCATCGGCGGCAACGCCGAAGCCTCTCGGCTCTCGGGCATCGCGGTGAAGCGTTATGCGCCGTTCGCGCTGGCCGTCAGCGCCGCCTGCGCCGGGCTCGGCGGTTTGATGGCGGCCGCGGTGCTCGGCGCTGGGCGCCCGCAGGGCGTCGGCGACACCTATCTCCTCAACGCCTTCGCTGCCGTCTTCATCGGCGCTTCGTCCCTCCGCCCAGGCAGGTTTCACATTTTGGGCACCCTCATCGGCGTGCTGCTGATCGGCGTCATCAACAACGGCCTCTCCGTCATGGGCGTGCCGACCTACTGGCAGTACATCGTGCAGGGCGTGCTGCTGGTGATCGCGCTGTTCAGCGCCGGCGTGCTGAGCATGCGACGAGGCTAGAAATCGGCACGGGTCGATATCGCTTGACGCGCTTCAAATCGTACTACAATCTTGCAATACAAAATCTTGGGAGGACGTCGAATGCCAGCCTTCACACGGATACTATCAGTTCTGGCTCTTCTCGGATGGCTCGCGCTGGCGCCCATGCCTCACGCTCGGGCGGCGGAGACTGACCCGGCGATCCTCGCCGCGGTGGACGCTGCGATCGCGGCAATCAACTCAGGATCGATCGCCGAAGCAAAGGCGGCGTTTACCGAGGCGCCCGCCGCCATCGTCGACGACTTTCCTCCGTTCCTTTGGTCGGGCAAGACCGCCGTCGACGACTACGTCCGCGACCTGAAGGCGGTCTTGTCGAAGTACAACATCACGGATTGGCGCTTCCAGCGCCACCAACCACGCTACTTAATGGCGACGGAGGATCGCGCATGGCTCGTCGTGCCGGCCTCGTTTCCATTTCTGCTTGGCGGCAAGCCTCAGAGCGTTTCCGCCGATTGGATCTTCGTCCTTACCAAGAGTGACGGCAAATGGCGCGTGGACCTGTCGGCGTTCGGCGATACCCATCATACTTTGCTTCCGTGACCGCACGCGGAACCTGTGGTCGAACAAACGCGCTGAAATAGCCGGCCAAAGTGCTTGCTCGCAAGAGAAGGGAGCGCGGATGACAGGGCGATCGGGTGAAGAAGTTGGTGACAAACGCGCAAAGTGCTGAATCTGTCGATCTCCGCTGATTCGGTTGGCGGGAGGACGACGGTGGACGCTTCGGAGGCGATGGCGGCGGCGGGTTTTGAGACAACAGTTTTCCTGATTCATTTCAATGATATGCCAGACCATCGGCAGCCAGGAAAGGTGGCCTATCGGCTCGACGAGATCCTGCTCTTGTCTCTGCTGGCGGTTCTGGCCGGCGCGGAGGGCTTCACCGACATCGCGCGTTTCGGCCAGAGGAAGCTCGCCTTGCTGCGGCGCTTCCTCCCCTTCGTCAACGGCACGCCGAGCCACGATCACCTCGGCGACATTTTCGCCACGCTCGACGCTCAGGCGTTCCGGCGGTGCTTCGTGGCTTGGGTCGGCGCGCTGATGAAGACGCCGGTCGAACTCATCGCCATCGACGGCAAGACCTCCCGGCGCTCGGGCAACAAAGGAGCCAAGGACGCCATCCACATGGTGTCCGCCTTCGCCGCCCGCCAACGCCTGGTGCTGGCGCAGGCCAAGGTCGGCGAGAAGGCTAACGAGATCGTCGCCATTCCGGCCCTCCTCGACATGCTGTCGATCGAAGGCGCCGTCGTCACCATCGACGCGATCGGCTGTCAGCGCGACATCGCCCAGAAGATCATCGACAAGAAGGCCGATTACATTCTGGCGCTGAAGGGCAACCAGGGGACGTTGCGCAACGATGTCGAATTGTTCGCCAACGAGCAGAAAGCAAGGGGTTTCGCCGATACGCAGGTCAGCGTCGATGAAACCGTCGACGGCGACCACGGCCGCATCGAGACGCGCCGCGTCACCGTGATCCACGACGTCGCCTGGCTGCAACAGCGACACGAATGGCCAGGCCTCAAGGGCCTCGTCATCGTCGACAGCACGCGAGAGATCGGCGCCAAGACCGAACGCGAGACCCGCTATTATCTGACATCGTCGTCACGGCGCGCCGACCGCCTGGGACCGATGGCGCGCGACCATTGGGCGATCGAGAACGGCCTGCACTGGGTCATGGATATGACCTTCCGCGACGACGAGTGCCGCATCCGAACCGACAACGCCCCCGAGAACGTCGTCACCCTCAAACACATGGCCGTCAACCTCGCCCGCAAGGCCAAGGGCCGAGACTCCGTCCGCCTCGCCCTCAAAACCGCCGCTTGGGATGACGACTATCTCGCCAAACTCATCGCCGCATAATTTCCTTCACCCGATTCCCCTGGCGCGGATGATATCTGTGATGGTATTGTACCCGAACGAGCCCGGATCGCGCTTCGATATCGACTACTATGTGAACAGACATCTTAAACTGGTCCGCGACCGGCTTGAGCCTCTCGGAATGCGATCCATGACGTTCATGACCGAGGCCGCCACGGATCTCGCCGCCGCGCCGCAGGCCTTCAGGCTCGTGGCCGATCTTCGCTTCGACGACATGGAGGCGACGCGACGCGCTCTTACGGCGCACGGGGCGGAAACCCAGGCGGACATTCCCAACTTCACGAACGTCACGCCGGTGATCCTCATTGGGGTGACGAAGGCCGCCTAGCTTTTTCCACCGCTCGTGTCGACCGCGGAGGAAAGATCGGCTTGACAAACGAACGCGACCGAAGTCTTGTAGGACAATAATAGAATACAAAATTGTAGGAGGGATGGAATGTCTCAAGCCGTGGCCTCGCGCGCGGGCAAATTGGATTTTGCCAAGAAGCGTCCCTCGGGCGTTCCCGCAAGCGCGCCCCTCTATGGTCCTGGACCCTATCAGTACCGCGACAATCGCTGTGTTATTGTGGTGACGGAGGTCAAGGAAGAGGCGCTTCGCGAGATTATGCCCCGCGAACTCGAACCGCTCGAAGCCAACCTCGCCGTCTGGTGTCTTTTCGTTTGCCCGGACGTTCCCAAAATAGAAGCGCACAGCTTTGCCATGCCGTGCATTCCATGCAAGTACGGCGACTATGTTGGTCAGTACGTGCCATATCTGTTTACCAGCACCGAACAGAGTTTGACCTGCTACCGCGAAGTCCAAGGCTGGCCAGCGCGGATGGGCAACGTGACTGTCGACGAGGTTGGCGGGCGTGTTCGCGCCAGCGTCTTCCGGGAAGGGAGAGAGCTGATCAAGGTCACCGCCAACGTCGGCGGCGATAAGATCACGGCGATGGATTTCCTCCCCATCATCCTTTACAAGGAAATACAAAATCTCGACGGCACTGGCCGCGACGTCGGTCGGCTCATCACAACAACTTCGCTGTTCGAGAATTTGGATTTCCGGGCTGGACCCGGCACTTTCACGTTCGATGAGAAGTCTGGCGATCCCGTGACGCAGCTCGCGCCGATTAGCGTTTCGCAGGTGCTCCACGGGAGCATGGATGATCTCTATCCCGAAACCAGTCGTATCCTGCACCAATACTGATCCGGGCGAACATGGCCATCGTCGTTTCCAGGGATTCAATCAAGCGGACCGAGGGATCGTGGCAGCCGTTCGACGAGGTGAATGGCGCACCCAACAAGGGCGTGCGGCTCGCAGTCGGGCTTGCCACGGAAAACTCGCGGTTCCTCTTCGTTGACATTGACCCGCAAGGATCTATCGCGTTGCATTCTCAGCCTGAGCGCGCCGTTTGCTTCGTTGTCGAAGGTGATGGCTGGATTGTTGTCGAGGGGCAGTCCGATTTTGCCTATGCGAAGGGCGATATGATTGTATTTGATCCAGATGTCATCCATGGGTGGCGCGGTAATGACGCTCGGACACGCATTCTAGTCGGGGTGCTGTCTTGATTGATTCGCGGTCAATATATTCTGCGATTTGGTAGCCACGGCGGCTGGCATTCATGGCTTCTACGAGAAGCGGCTCGACAACGCGCTGTTCCTGCGCGCCGACAGGAAGGGGGATGGACGTCGGACATTCAAGCTGATCGAAGGGGAGCCGCTCAGCACGAGCTTCGGCGAGGATCGCAGGAGAGCGATGCGAATCGACATGAAGTTGGATGACAGCGCCGCTTTCGAGAAAACTGTCCGATCTCCAGCCGAAGCAACTGCGAACAATGCCCGAGGCGGAAAACTCGCTGGCCGCGGATCGTTTCGTCCTGCGACGCGTAGTTGAGGAGCCCCGAGAGCGGCGGCGCTCTCGCTATGCTATTGATGGCCCTCGCATTGAGACCGACGCTGTTCCTGCCGGGCGCGCGGCCTCTCAAACAAGGACTTGAAGCGCCATGAAGCGCGAGCCGCATCCCTTCGCCCGTTTCATCAACATCCTCGGCCGCGGCAAGACGCTGACGCGCTCGCTTACGATCGAAGAGGCTGAGGAGGCGATGACGATGATTCTCGCTGGCGAGACGCTGCCCGAGCAGCTCGGCGCGTTTCTCATGCTTTTGCGCGTGAAGGAAGAAAGCCCCGCCGAGATCGCCGGCTTCGTCCGCGGCGCCCGCGCGAGCATTCCAACCTCCGCTCATAGCCCGCAGGTCGATCTCGATTGGTCGTCCTACGCTGGCAAACGCCGGCAGTTGCCGTGGTTTGTCCTTTCCGCGCTCCTTCTCGCGCGCAGCGGTTGGCGCGTGTTCATGCATGGGGCCGAGGCGCATATCGAGGGCCGCATTTACACGGGCGCCGCGCTGCGGGCGCTGGGCCTGCCCGCGTCGGAGAACCTCGACGAGGCGGCGGATCATCTGGCACGGCTCAATTTCGCTTATCTGCCTATCGACGGCCTCAGCACGAAGATCGCGGATATGCTCGAGCTGCGGCCGATCCTGGGCTTGCGTTCGCCCGTGCATACCTTCGTCCGCATGCTCAACCCGTTCGCCTCGCCGTGCATGTTGCAGGGCGTCTTCCATCCCGGCTACATGACGATCCATCGCGACGCGGGGGCGTTGTTGGGCCAGCCTCGTCTCGCGGTGTTCCGCGGCGAGGGCGGGGAGATCGAGCGTCGTCCCAACAAGCGGTGCGAGGTGCTTGGCGTGATCGACGGGGAGCTCATAGAAGAGCGTTGGCGGCCGACCGTCGCTGATCCGCGTCAGGCGCCCGACGAATCGATGGACCTTGACCGGCTCGGCGCTCTCTGGCGCGGCGAGATAACCGACGAGTATGGGGAGGCTGCCGTCGTCGGCACGGTCGCGATCGCGCTGAGAATGCTGGACGCGACAGACATTGCGGACGCGGAGGCGCGCGCCCTGATGCTTTGGCGCGAGCGTGACCGGAACCGCCTCGCGGCGGCGGCGTGAGCTTCGTGGCGCGCATCGAACCGAATTCTCGGCGCGCGGGTTGCGCCTCATGAGCAGCGGTCGATAGCGATGCGGCATCTGCCAATTGTTGTCGCCATGAGCGGTCGACCGGCCGTTGTTGTCGGCGGCGGCCTCGTGGCGGCGCGGCGGGCGGAGCTGCTCCTACGGTCGGGGGCGAGGGTGACAGTCTTCGCCTCCGACCTAAGCGACGAGTTTTTCGACCTCCGCGGCAAGCCCAATTTCGGGCACGTCCCCCGCGATCCGGGCGTCGACGATTTCGTCGGCTCGACGCTCTGTTTCATCGCAACAGAGGACGAGCGGTTGACGAGGGCGGCGCTCGACGCCGCACGAAGCGCGCGGGCGCTCGTCAATGTCGCCGACCGGCCGGAGCTTTCCGACTTCATCATGCCCTCGATCGTCGATCGCAGTCCGCTCGTGATCGCGATCTCGACGGGCGGGGCTTCGCCGATCCTGGGGCGCATGCTGAAGGCGCGGCTGGAGAGCCTGATCCCCGCGGCCTACGGCCGGCTCGCCGATCTCATGGGCGGCTTCCGTAGCCGGGTCGCCGCGGCGATCCCTTCGCAGGCCCTGCGGCGTCGTTTCTGGGAGACGGTCCTTGAAGGCCCGATCGCCGAAGCGGCTCTCGCAGGAAACGAGAGCGCGGCCCGTGAGCGTTTGGCGCATGAGATCGCGCGTTGGAACGAAGACCGCCCTTCGCCGCAGGGCGAGGTCTATCTCGTCGGCGCCGGCCCCGGCGATCCGGATCTCGTCACCTTCCGCGCGCTCCGGCTCATGCAGAAAGCCGATGTCGTGCTCTACGACAGGTTGACCGACGACGCCGTCCTCAATCTCGTCCGGCGCGAGGCAGAGCGGATTTACGTCGGCAAGCGGCCGGAAAATCACGAGTTGCCGCAGGAGGAGATCAGCGCGCTCCTGGTCAAGCTCGCCAAAGAGGGCAAGCGGGTGCTTCGCCTGAAAGGCGGCGACCCCTTCATGTTCGGACGCGGCGGGGAGGAGATCGAGACGCTGGCCGAGCACGGGGTCTCGTTTCAGGTGTGCCCCGGGATCACCGCGGCGATCGGCGCTTCGGCTTACGCCGGCATTCCGCTGACCCACCGCGACTACGCGCACGCCTGCGTGTTCGTGACCGGCCACGGCAAGGACGGCAGGCTCGAGCTTGACTGGACGGCGCTTCTCGAGCCGAACCAGACGGTCGCGATCTATATGGGTCTGCGCAATCTCGAGGCGCTGACGCGCGAGTTTGTCGCGCGCGGCGCGAGCCCCGACCTGCCGGCGGCGATCGTCGACAACGCCACGCGCCCCAACCAGCGCGTCATCGTCGCAACCCTTGCGAGCCTCGCGGCCAAGGCGCGCGCTGCGGAGTTGCGCGGACCCTCGATCGTCATCGTCGGAAAAGTCGTCAGCCTGCGCGACAAGCTCGACTGGCGCAAGCAAGAGTCAGCGGCCCAGTCTTGAGGCGGGGAGCCCTGCCGCCCGCGATCATTACTCGGGCAAATTCATACAATTGTGAAATGTAATGCCTTCCGCACCATGATTTCGTGCACGGCGCGCCTCGAATTCCCCAATATGCCATGGTTAGATACGCATATCACTGCATTTGACCGAGGAGGAAGTCCAATGACTGGCGTATTGACCAGACGCGGAGTGCTGAGTCTCGGCGCGGCCGGAATTGCGGGTTTCGGCATGTCGAGCACGTTCTCGAAGCCCGCTTTGGCGGCCGAACAAGGCAAGAAGTTCAAGATCGCCCTGTCGAATTCCTATATCGGCAACAAGTGGCGCATCGAAATGGAGAACGTGTGGAAGGCCGCCCTCGGGATGGAGCCGTTCAAATCCGAGGTCGAAGGCTCCTGGTTCAACTCGGGCAACGACGTCAGCAAGCAATCGCAGCAGATCTCCGATCTGATCGCCCGCAGAGTGGACGCGATCGTGGTCGACGCCGCATCGCCCACCGGACTCAACGGCATCCTCAAGCAGGCCAGCGAGCGCGGCATCCTCGTCGTGTCTTTCGACAACATCGTCACCGAGCCTGCGGCGCTCAAGGTCAACACCGATCAGGTGGCGTTCGGCAAGCAGCTTGCCGATTGGCTCGCCAAGAAGCTGAACGGCAAGGGCAATGTCATCATGGTGACCGGCGTCGCCGGCACCTCGGTTGACGAGGACCGCAACAAGGGCGCCGACGAGGTCTGGGCCAAGAACCCCGGCATCAAGGTCGTCAACCGCTACACCGGCATGTGGGACTCGGCTACGGCCGAGCGGAACACCGCGTCGATCCTTCCCTCGCTAACGACGATCGACGGCATCTGGTGCCAGGGAGGGACGGACGGCGTGCTCAAGGCGTTCATCGCCGCGAACCGCCCATTGCCGCCGACCGCCGGAGAGGCGGAAAACGGCTTCCGCAAGTTCATGCTCGGCTACGAGGGTCACAAGGTCGAAGGCATCTCGATCGGCCAACCGCCCTTCCTCTCGGTCATTTCGCTCGCGCTCGCACAGCGGATTCTGGCCAAGACCTATCCGAAGAAGGACGTCACGATTCCGTTCCCGTTCGTGACCAACGAAACGGTCAAAGAGGGCGTGACCGTGTTCCCGAATCTCCCCGACAGCTTCTTCGCCGACTTCACCGATAGCGGGCCCAATGCAACGGTGAAACTCTGCGTCCAGGCGGCGACAGACGGGACGCCCTGCGCCGGCAAACTCGATGTCAACCTGCCCCCGGCCGCATGACGTCTGCGCCTGACGCCGGAAGCGAACCGCTCGCCCCAGCGATCGAGGGAATTCGGCTCTCCAAGGCGTTCGGGGGCGTGCACGCGCTGGAAGACGCGTCATTCTTGGCGAAGAGAGGCGAGGTTCACGCTCTTGTCGGCGAAAACGGCGCCGGCAAGAGCACGCTCATCAAGCTCTTGGGAGGCCGTCTGCGTCCGGACTCCGGCCAAGTCCGCATCGTTGGCGAGGCCGTCGAACTGAGCGGGCCGGACAGCGCGCATGCGCTCGGCGTGTGGACGGTCTTCCAGGAGCTCACTTTGCTGCCGTGGATGACGGTGGCGGAGAACCTCTTGATCCTGCGTGAGCCGCGCGGGCGAATGGGTCTCATCGATCGCGGCCGCATGGTCGATGCGGCGGAGGCGCTCCTTGTCAGCATGGGCATCCAGAACATTGACCCGCGCGCGCTCGTCGAGGACCTCTCGCTCGCCAAGCGCCAGATCGTAGAAATCGTTCGGGTCATCGCTCAGAGACCCGACACGCTGCTTCTCGATGAGCCGACGTCGTCGCTCGGCGACAGCGAAGTCGCCTGGCTTTTCGGGCTCGTCCGGGATCTTCGCGCGCAAGGCAAGTGCATCATCTTCACCTCGCACCGCTGGAATGAGATCACCCACATCGCGGACCGGATCACGATTTTCCGCAACGGCAAGGATCTCGGCACGTTCACGCAAATCGACGAAAGCCAGGCTGTGACCCTGATGACCGGCAAGAGCGTGGATGCGTTCTATCCGCAGCCATCGGCGCTCGAGCAAACCCGGCCGATGCTCGAGGCCAGAGGAACTCACGGGCCCCGGCGTCGCGGACGTGTCGCTGACGCTGCACGCGCACGAAATATTGGGGGTCGGCGGCCTCGCCGGCCACGGCCACCGCGAGCTGTTCTTTTCGCTGTTCGGGGCGACGCCGGCGACCGGCGGCGAGATCATTGTCGCCGGGAAACGGGCGCGCATCAAGAGTCCGCGCGACGCCGCACGCCTCGGCGTCGCGCTCGTTCCGGAGGACCGCAAGACCGAAGGCCTGCTGCTGCCAATGTCGGTCAGCGTGAACATGACGCTTGCCGTCCTGCGAAACATATCCGCGTTTGGGGTCATCCTGCGCGGACGCGAACGCCGTCTGGCCGGCGACATGATAGACGCGTTGCGCGTGAGGACGCCCGATCTCAGCAATCCGGTCGGCAAGCTCAGCGGAGGAAACCAGCAGAAGGTTCTGCTCGCACGATGGCTGCTTGCCGATTCCCGCATCGTCCTCCTCTACGACGTCACCCGCGGCGTGGACATCGCCACCAAGCACGAGATCTATGAACTGATGATGCGTCTCGCCCGCGAGGGCCGCGCCGTGCTTTTCTATTCGAGCGACGCCGAGGAACTGGCGCACCTCTGTCACCGTGTGCTGGTGATGCGCGAGGGACGGATCGCCGCAGAACTCGAACCGCCGGGATTGACCGCGGAAGGCATCGTCTCGGCCGCAGTCAGAGACGCGACCCTTGTCGACTGAAGCGGCAGTCGAGCGCCGTCGACCGGCCGCGCTCGCGCATTTCCTCGGCCAGAACACGGGCCTCGTCCTCGCGCTGGCGATGCTGGGCGCGGCGATCGTCGTCTACTGCGCCGTCTACTGGGCCGAGCAATCGAGGCTGCCCGGAAACTTCGAGATCACCTCGACCGTCAACAACACCATGCCGCTCGTACTGGCCGGCATGGGACAGGCCTTCGTCGTCGTCGCGCGAGCGCTCGATCTCTCGGTCGGCGGCGTCATGGATCTGTCCAACGCACTGGCCGCCGTCCACATTCACGACAATATCGCCAGCATGGTCGGCTGGAGCATACTGATATTGCTCATCGGCGCTGGCCTCGGCCTCGTCAACGGGCTCTTGGTGGGCGTCGGCCGGCTTCAGCCGATCCTCGTCACGCTTGCGACGCTTGCGATCTACCAGGGGCTGGCGATCCGCGTTCTGCCGCAACCGGGCGGCTCGATCCCGTCCGCGTACACCTCCGTGCTCGTCAATCCCAACCAGCCTTACGCGCTCGTCTATGTGCTCATGATCGCGTTCATGTGGTACGCCTTCCGGCGAAGCTCGATGGGCGTCTCCATCTTTGCGCTCGGCAACGACGAGCAGGCGGCGCGCGCAAACGGCGTCGACACGGTGCGCGCACGCGTAACCGCCTTCGTGCTGAGCGGATTCATGTCGGCGGCCGCCGGTCTCTTCCTCGTGGCGATGGCGACCGCCGGCGACGCAACGACCGGCGACGGCTACACGCTGAGTTCGATCGTGGCGGTGGTGCTTGGCGGCATGAACCTTTTCGGAGGCCGCGGCAGCGGCGTCGGAGTCATCGCCGGCGCATTCGTGACCACGATGATCGTCAACATTCTCTTCTTTTCGAACATCGATCCCCTTTACCAGTCCTTTTATGAGGGGCTCTTCCTCGTCATTGCGGTCGTTCTCGGCGGCCTTATCGGCCGTCTCTTGAGGCGACGCCATTGACGCCGCGCGGGAGCAGCTTCTCTCAAAGACTCGACCGGCTCGGTCTGACCAAGGACCGTCGCCGAATCCTCTACGCCTATCTGGCGGCGATCATTCTGTTCGTCGTCGGCGAGATCGTGCATCCCGGCTTTGCGAGCCTCGGAAGCATCACGGCGATCCTGACCGTCGCCTCGTTCGTCGGGCTGGTCGCCGCGGGACAAACGTTCGTCGTGCTCGTCGGCGGCATCGACCTATCGGTCCCCTGGGTTCTCAACGGCGCGGCGATCCTTTTGGTCACGAGTTCGCTCGGCCAGGACAGCCGGTCCATCTATGCGCTTTTTCTGACGCTCGGCATGGGCGCCGCCGCTGGACTGGTCAATGGCTTCGTCATCGCGTTCCTCGGAGTGCCCGCGGTAGTCATGACGCTCGCCATGGACGGCATCATGGAAGGTCTTACGCTGGGCCTAAGCGGCGGCATGACCTGCGAGGCCTGCGCATCATACGCTCCGCCGGTCGTCCAGGAGGCGGTGCACGGCAGCGTCATCGGCGTCCCGGCGGCCGTTGTCGTCTGGATCGGCGTCATCGCCGCCGTATCGTTCATCCTGAGCTTCACGACCTTCGGTCGCAGGACCTACGCCATCGGCAACAATGCGGTCGCGAGTTATCTTGCCGGCGTCAACGTCCGACTGATCACGACGCTTCTCTATGTGCTCAGCGGATTTTTCGCGGCGCTGGCGGGCGTTCTCTTGGTCGGCTTCGGCGGCCAGGCGTCGCTCGGAATGGGAACCCCGTACCTTTTCCAGTCGATCGCGGCCGTCGTCATCGGCGGCGTCTACATGTTGGGCGGCCGCGGCCATTATCTGGGCGCCGCGGCGGGCGCGGTCACGCTGGTCGCGCTGGTCAGCGTCCTCCTCGCGATGAACATGCCTGACTACGGGCGCAACATCATCTACGGGATCGTCATTCTCGTCCTCCTCCTCCTCTACGGCCGCGAGGAAAGGGAGGAGTAGGCACGCGATCGAGCGCCTCACGCCCTGTGGTGCGCCAAGGCCGACCGCAGATGGCCGCGGCTCCGTCGGATCAACGTCCTCGCGGTCTCGACGTCGATCCCTCTGGCCAACAGGACCGCGAGCTTCACCTCGCCGTCGGCGGCCTCGAACGCCTCTCTCGCAGTCTCGTCGTCGCAATGCGCAAGATGCATGATCATGGCGGTCGCCCGCCGCAGGAGCTTGGCGTTGCGCGTTCGCATCTCCACCATCTGTCCGCGATAGACGCGCCCGAGCCGGATCATCACCAGCGTGGAAAACAGGTTCAGGACGACCTTCTGCGCCGTGCCCGCTTTCATGCGCGTGGATCCGGCCAGAACCTCCGGCCCGGTATCCACGAAAATCGGGTGCTCGGCCGAGGCCAGGAGCGGGGCGCCCGGGTTGTTGGCGATGGCGACCGTCAGCGCTCCCCGGCCTCGCGCGCCTTCAATGAACTCGACCGTGTAGGGAGTGGCGCCGCTGGCCGCCAATCCGATGACCACGTCGCGCGCGCCGATCGCAAAATGCGAAAGCGCCCGCTTTGCCGCGTCGCGATCGTCCTCGGCGCCTTCCGAGCTCGCGCGCAGAGCCCGCTCGCCGCCCGCGATCGCGAACACGACCCGCTCCTCCGGCCAATCGAAGGTCGGCGAAAGCTCGGCGCCGTCCTGGACGCCGATGCGACCCGACGTCCCGGCGCCGGCATAGACGAGGCGCCCCCCTTCGGCGAGCCGCACGGCGGCGGCTTCCCCCGCCGCCACGATGTCCGGCAGGCTCGGGCGCACCGCGGCCACGGCCGACAGCTGACCCTCGAACATTGCGTGGACAGCCTCCAGACTCGACCAGGCGTCGAGATCCTCGAAACGGGGACTAAGGTCTTCGGTGCGCATCGGTTCGATTCCGAAAAGAAAAGCTTTAAGGCGCCGTTTGACAGCTGGCAGGCGCCCGACGCCGCCCTGATCAACAGAGTAAACGAAAACGGCGCCATCGCGATGACTCCAAAGCGAAGAGACGGTGATTTCTCTAAATCTGCCAGTGGGGTTGAGGCGCCCGGGCGTTCCTTTGCCGCCGGCTCGCGCGTCATGACGGCGCCCGACGTTGCGGGCTAAGAGCCTGTTTCAAAAGCAACGCCTCATCCTGAGGCGCCTTTTGCGGTTACGCAAAAGGCCTCGAAGGATGCTCCAGGATGCGCCAGACAGGTCCCTCCGGAACGTCCTTCGAGGCCACTTCGCGGCGCCTCAGGACGAGGGCACAGGCTTTTGGGTCGGCTCTCACGCACATATATGCATTTCTATATATGGTATTCGAAGAGCTTAGCGTTCTCGTGGATTGCAATGTGAAGCCAATGCCAAGCCCGGCCATGACAGGGAGAGCCGACGCGCTGGCCACGATCGGACCCCGCCAACAGATAATGCTATAACAGTCCGACATTTGGCGCTTATTGGGTATCCCCTTCATTGCCCCGTTGTCCGGGAGTCGCTGGAACCCGGTGGCTTGACGATGGCGTTGTAGGGCGCGGGTCCAACGGCGAGGGCTTGTTGGGCGAGGCGATGAAAGAGCAGCCCGCGGGCCTTTGATCTGCGGCGATTGAAGCGGAAGGTGAATTCGTCGAGGTAGTAGTCGAGATGTTGATGCTGGACGCCACCTTGATGAGTACCGATCAGCCATCGCTTGAGCAGCGAGGCGACGAGGTGGACGCGCGGCATGACTTCGTGCGCCGGGTCGGAGCCGCCGCTGAGGACCGTGACCTGATGCTGGTAACCGGCCCCGCCGCCAGTCCGGCATAACCCCTCCAGCCGTCGGTGTGAACCATCGCCCCGCGCTTCACAGCGCCTTGGACGAAGGGAAGCAGGCTGTCTGTCGAGACATCTCCGATCTGCTGAAGGCGGATGCGGCCAAACCCCCGGCCGTTCTTCTCGACTGCTATGGCGACGATGGCCTTGCTCTCGGTTTCTCGGCCTCGCGTACCCTGTTCCGGGCCACCAACATAGGTTTCATCAACCTCGATCGCACCAGACAGCAGGTCCCGGCCCGGCCGGACCATGGCGCGGCGCAGTTTGTGCAGCCAGGTCCAGGCAGTTTCGTAGCTGCCAAGCCCCAATTCCCTCTGGAGGCCGAGCGCACTGACCCCATTCTTCTGGCTGGTGACGAACCACATCGCCAGAAACCACATTCGCAACGGCTTACGGGCACCCTCGAAGATCGTCCCGGCGGTCAGCGATGTCTGTTTGCGGCAGGCCCGACACCGCAGCCATCCCCCTGCCATCACCCATGGCTCCCCCGCCTCTCCGCAATGGGGGCAGGTGAATCCCTGAGGCCAGCGCAAACGACGGATGTACTCGCGGCAGGCCGCGTCGTCACGGAAGCGTTCGTCCATCGCCTGAAACGTGCGCGGGTAATCAAGTCCAGCGACCGGGTGTCGAGTGGTGTCCACCAGACAGGCGTACCACGTCCCTCAGGGGCAGTGAAGGGGATACCAATTTGGCGAGATAGTCGTCATCCCAAGCGGCGGTTTTGAGGGCGAGGCGGACGGAGTCTCGGCCCTTGGCCTTGCGGGCGAGGTTGACGGCCATGTGTTTGAGGGTGACGACGTTCTCGGGGGCGTTGTCGGTTCGGATGCGGCACTCGTCGTCGCGGAAGGTCATATCCATGACCCAGTGCAGGCCGTTCTCGATCGCCCAATGGTCGCGCGCCATCGGTCCCAGGCGGTCGGCGCGCCGTGACGACGATGTCAGATAATAGCGGGTCTCGCGTTCGGTCTTGGCGCCGATCTCTCGCGTGCTGTCGACGATGACGAGGCCCTTGAGGCCTGGCCATTCGTGTCGCTGTTGCAGCCAGGCGACGTCGTGGATCACGGTGACGCGGCGCGTCTCGATGCGGCCGTGGTCGCCGTCGACGGTTTCATCGACGCTGACCTGCGTATCGGCGAAACCCCTTGCTTTCTGCTCGTTGGCGAACAATTCGACATCGTTGCGCAACGTCCCCTGGTTGCCCTTCAGCGCCAGAATGTAATCGGCCTTCTTGTCGATGATCTTCTGGGCGATGTCGCGCTGACAGCCGATCGCGTCGATGGTGACGACGGCGCCTTCGATCGACAGCATGTCGAGGAGGGCCGGAATGGCGACGATCTCGTTAGCCTTCTCGCCGACCTTGGCCTGCGCCAGCACCAGGCGTTGGCGGGCGGCGAAGGCGGACACCATGTGGATGGCGTCCTTGGCTCCTTTGTTGCCCGAGCGCCGGGAGGTCTTGCCGTCGATGGCGATGAGTTCGACCGGCGTCTTCATCAGCGCGCCGACCCAAGCCACGAAGCACCGCCGGAACGCCTCAGCGTCGAGCGTGGCGAAAATGTCGCCGAGGTGATCGTGGCTCGGCGTGCCGTTGACGAAGGGGAGGAAGCGCCGCAGCAAGGCGAGCTTCCGCTGGCCGAAACGCGCGATGTCGGTGAAGCCCTCCGCGCCGGCCAGAACCGCCAGCAGAGACAAGAGCAGGATCTCGTCGAGCCGATAGGCCGCCTTTCCTGGCTGCCGATGGTCTGGCATATCATTGAAATGAATCAGGAAAACTGTTGTCTCAAAACCCGCCGCCGCCATCGCCTCCGAAGCGTCCACCGTCGTCCTCCCGCCAACCGAATCAGCGGAGATCGACAGATTCAGCACTTTGCGCGTTTGTCACCAACTTCTTCACCCGATCGCCCTGGTTCTGCGGCCGGCATCTCTTGGCGGCCAAGCTCAGGCCGTCGAACATCGACGCCAGCGCCGGATCGGTCGAGGAAGTCGCGCACATCGTCGCGCAGATTCGGAGGCGTTGGCCGCGAACGCGCATCCTACTGCGCGCCGACTCTGGTTTCGCCCGCGAGGCGCTGATGGCGTGGTGCGAACAGAACCAGGTGGGCTTCGTATTCGGGCTCGCCCGCAATGCGCGGCTGGTCCAAGAGATCAGCGTCGAACTCCTGCAGGCCGAGGCGGAGGCGTCCGCGACCGGCAAGCCCGCCCGCCGCTTCAAGGACTTTCCGCTATGCGACGCTCGACAGCTGGTCGCGCCGGCGTCGGGTCGTCGCCAAGGCGGAATGGACAAAGGGCGAGGCTAATCCGCGCTTCATCGTCACCTCGTTGAGCAAGGCCGAGACGAGCGCCCGCTTTCTCTATGAGAAGGTCTACTGCGCCCGCGGCGAGATGGAGAACCGGATCAAGGAATGCCAAGGCGACCTGTTCGGCGACCGAACCTCGACCGCCACCATGTGCGCCAACCAGCTCAGGCTCTGGCTCGCCTCGTTCGCCTATGTGCTCCTGTGCGCTGTCAGGCGCATCGGTCTTGCCCACACCCAGTTCGCTGAGGCCACTTGCGGCACGATCCGGCTCAAGCTCCTCAAGCTCGCAGGTCTCGTCCGCGTCAGCGCGCGGCGCGTCAAATTCGCGCTCGCCTCAGCCTGTCCCTACGCCGACGAATGGCGCCTCGTTGCCGCCCGCCTCGTCACAACCGCCTGACGCGTCGCCGCGACGCCGAAAAAACGCGGCAATCCAACCCACAGCCCACCGGAGACCCCCAAAAGACCGACCCCATCCGCGCAAACCGCGCCAGGGATCCGCTCATCCTCGCCACGGCCTCTGCGCAATCATCGTCGGGCCGCGAAAGGCCAAGCCCCTCCTATGAGAAATACGGACTAGCCGTTCGACCTCCTTCGTCTACGGGTGGAGGCAGCCCCCCGCGCATCGCAAGATGGCGCGGAAAGCAATGCGGCGAATTTTCAAAGGAGTAAGCCCCGTGCCGAAGGAGACCGTTTGGGAGCGCGACGCGCACGCACGTGCCGAGCCAAAAAGGCCGCGCAGAGGTCGCGGTCGTCCCAGACTCCAGTCGGTGCGGCCGACAGAGAAAGCGCGCGCCCGCCTGACGAGCCAGTGCAGCTCCCCGAGGTTCTCGACCTACCGGTCGCGGCCTCGCTCGCTGCAACACTCCTCGAGCGGCGCGGCAGACCCACGGTCATCGATGCGCTGCTGACGCAACGCCCCGGCGCGCCTTGTCTCCAGGTTTTGCTTTCCGCGATCAAGACCTGGGCGGGCGACGGCGTTCCGATCTCCTTCGTCAATTGCGGGCCGCTGTTGATCGAGCACCTGCGGTTTCTCGGTGTCGACCTGGCGCCGTTCACCAAGGGAGACGAGGCGTGACGCAGCAGACAATCGTCACAGTCAACGATTCGCGCACCATGCGCGACATGCTGAGACTCGCTTTGGCCGACGCCGGCTACCGCGTCGTGCAGGCGATCGACGGCGTGCACGGGCTCGAGGTTTTGAGCTCGGAGCGGCCGCACGTCATTATAACCGACATCAACATGCCGCGGCTCGACGGTTTCGGATTCATTGAGCGAGTCCGGTCCAATTCGCGCTTCCTCGGCGTTCCGATTCTGGTTCTGACCACCGAAAGCTCGGCGGACAAGAAGGCCCAGGCGCGACGAGCCGGCGCCACGGGCTGGATTGTCAAGCCGTTCGATTCGATGAAGCTCGTCGACGTCGTGCGCCGCGTGGCGGCCTGAAACTCATTCGGAGCATCGACCCATGGCGACTGTGGACGGAATGGCCGCAATCTGGGAAACGTTCTTTCAGGAATGCGCCGAGCAGCTTGCCGAAGTCGAAGCCGGACTGGCGGCGATGGGCGAGGGAAGCGCTGACGCCGAGACTGTCAACGCGGTCTTCCGCGCCGTACATTCGATCAAGGGCGGCGCCGGAGCGTTCCAGCTCGATCGGCTGGTGCGCTTCGCCCACGCGTTCGAGACGGCTCTCGATCTCCTGCGCAGCGGGAAGAGTGCGCTCTCGGACGCGCTTCTGAAGACCATGTTTCGTTCGAACGACGCACTCGCTGATCTCGTGGCCGCAGCGAGGGGCGCCGGCGAGGTCGACGAGCGTCGGATGGACTCGCTCACGGACGAGCTCAGGTCAATTGGCGACGAGGCCGGGGACGAACCGGGCAAGTCTGCCGCCGCAGATCAGATGGACGGGTTGGATTTTCAGCCCCTGACCCTTTCAATCGACGAACTCGGTGTCGGCGGAACGCCGCCGGATGAGCGCGGCGCCGATTACGTCATCACGTTTACGCCGAGGGCGGCGCTCTATCATAAAGGCAATGAAACGACCCGACTGCTCCGCAGATTGGGCCAATTGGGCGAGATGACCGCCTGCTGCGACGCGAGTGCTGTGCCTTCGCTCGAAGCGCTCGATCCCGCCGGCGCGTATCTCAGCTGGCGGATTGAGCTCACGACCGATGAGGGACCCGCGGCGATCGAAGAGGTCTTTGATTTCGTCGTCGACGATTGTGAGCTGACGATCGCTTCGCGCGAGGAGGATGCGCCGCGGTCCGAGGCCGAGGTCGGTGACGTCCCCCCGGATGCTCCGCCGCGGGAAGCGCCGAAGCCTGAGGCCGCCGCAAACGCGCCGGGACCGGCCTCGAGCCGCAGCGCACCGAGCGACGCTGCTCGTCTTGCAGCCGAAAGGCCGGCAGCCGATCACGGCAAGTCGGAGCCTGCCTCGGGCGCGACCATCCGCGTCGATCTCGAGCGGGTGGACCGGCTGATCAACCTCGTCGGCGAACTCGTGATCAACCAGGCGATGTTGTCGCAGAAGGTGATGGAGGCAGGCGTCGCGCGCTCCTCGGGCATCGACACGGTGCTTGGCGCGCTCGAGCAGCTGACGCGCGAAATTCAGGAAGGCGTGATGGCGACGCGCGCACAGCCGGTGAAGCCGCTGTTTCAGCGCATGGCGCGAATCGCGAACTCGCCGAGGAGACCGACAAATCCGTGCGTTTGCGCACCGAAGGCGAGGCGACGGAAGTTGACCGCACCGTCATCGAGCGCCTGGCCGATCCACTGACGCATATGATCCGCAACGCCGTCGATCATGGGCTCGAGACAAGAGAGGCGCGTCTGGCCGCGGGCAAACCGGAGCAGGGCGAGGTCCGACTCTCAGCCGCGCATCGCTCGGGGCGCATCGTCATCGAAGTGTCAGACGATGGCGGCGGAATCAACCGCTCCAAGGTCCGCGCGATCGCGGTCGAGAAGGACTTGATTTCGGCCGATGCGCAACTCTCCGACGCCGACATCGACAACCTCCTCTTTCTCCCAGGATTCTCGACCGCGTCGACAGTGTCCAATATTTCAGGGCGGGGCGTCGGCATGGACGTCGTCAAGCGCTCCGTCCAGGCGCTGGGCGGACGCATTTCGATTGCGTCACGCCCCGGCCACGGCTCGACTTTCTGCATGAGCCTGCCGCTCACGCTCGCGGTGCTCGACGGCATGGTCGTGAGCGTCGCGGACGAGACCTTCGTCGTGCCTTTGACGGCGATCGTCGAAACCCTGAGGCCGAAGAAGACCGACGTGCACGGGCTCGGCGTCGAATCGCGTGTCATTGCCGACCGCGGCGGCTTCGCACCTCTGATCGACATTGGCAGGGAACTGGGTTGCCGTGCGGCTCCCGCGGATCCGCTTTCTGGGGTCGTGCTCGTCGTCGAGACTGAGGTCAGCGCACGCTGCGCGCTTCTCGTGGACGCCATCCACGATCAGCGGCAGGTCGTCATCAAGAGCCTCGAAGCCAATTATCGCAATGTGCCGGGAATCGCCGCCGCCACGATTCTCGGAGACGGCCGCGTCGCCCTCATTCTCGACGTCGACACGATCGTCGCGAGTTGCAGCCGCGGCGCGTCTGCATCCGCACAGCTTCTGGCCGCAGCGAGTTAGAGTCATGTCCAACGCAGCATCCGCCGCAACCATCGCGAACGAATTCATCGCCTTCCGGGTCGGGACGCAGGAGTTCTGCATCGACATCATGTCGGTGCGGGAAATTCGAGGCTGGACGCCGGCGACCGCCCTGCCACACGCCCCATCCTATCTGCGCGGCGTCATCAATCTGCGCGGCTCGGTTCTGCCGATCGTCGATCTGGCGCAGCGCCTCAGCTTTCCCGGAACAGGGGCTACGCAACGCCATGTCATCATCGTCGTGCAGGTCGAAAATCAGCTCATCGGACTTCTGGTCGACGCGGTCTCCGAGATTTTGAGCCAGGCGGCCGACGCCATCAAGCCGATGCCCGAGGTCGCCACCGATTCGGTCAAGTCCTTCGTCCGCGGCATGCTTGCTGTCGACGACCGCATGATCGGCCTCATCAAGCTTGACGCCATCATGCCCGCGAATGTCGAGATCGCAGCATGAACGTCAGGGGAAGTAATGCCGTTCGCGTCAATCCGCGACCCACGCTCGAACAATCTGAATTCCCCTTCACCGATCACGACTACCGGCGGATCGCGACGATGATTCACGCGGACGCGGGAATCGATCTGGGGACAGAGAAATCGGCGCTCGTCTATTCGCGCCTGGTCAAACGGCTGCGTGCGCTCAACCTCGAGAGCTTTGACGACTATTGCGACCTCGTCGAAGCCAATGCTGGTCGCGACGAACGGCTGGAAATGCTCTCGGCCCTCACGACCAACGTCACACACTTCTTCCGCGAACAACACCATTTCGACCACCTCCGGCAGCAAGTCCTCCCTTCGCTCATCGTGTCCGCGCGCGCGGGGGGCAAGCTTCGCATCTGGTCGGCCGGCTGTTCGACCGGCCAGGAGCCTTATTCGATCGCGCTTTCCCTGCTTTCGCTCGAACCACAGGCGCATCGACTGGACATCAAGATCCTCGCCAGCGACATCGACCCTCGCGTGGTCGAGGCTGGACGCGGGGGCGTTTATCCGGAAGACGCGCTCGCCGGCGTTCCCCCCGATTTGCGCCATCGTTATTTCGCGCGCGGCGCTGGCGCGGAGCGCCAGTCCTGGCGCGTCGGCGACGACTTAAGGGCGCTCGTTTCCTTCCGGGTTCTGAACCTCAATGCCGACTGGCCGATGCGGGGGCAGTTCGCGGTCATCTTCTGTCGGAACGTCGTCATCTACTTCGACGAACAGGTCCAGAGGTCGCTCTGGTGCAAGTTCGCAACGAAGCTCGCGCCGGCCGGTTGGCTTTACATCGGCCATTCCGAGCGCGTCGCCGGGCCGGCGAGCGACCGCCTTCGCGGCGCCGGGACGACGACCTATCAACTCGGTTCCGCGGGGCGGGCATGAGACCGGTGCGAGTGCTCGTCGTCGACGATTCAGCCACAATGCGGGCCTTGATCTCGGCGGTGCTGTCCCGCGACCCCGCGATCGAGATCGTCGGTCAGGCGGCCGATCCGATGCAGGCGCGGGAGGCGATCAAGGCGTTCAATCCCGACGTGATGACCCTCGACGTCGAAATGCCGAAGATGGACGGTTTGGCGTTTCTCGAGAAGGTCATGCGCCTGCGCCCATTTCCGGTCGTCGTGATCTCCGGACAGACGGGGCGCGGCGCCGCGGCGGCGATATCCGCGCTGGAACTCGGCGCAGTCAGTTGCGTCGGCAAGCCCACGTCGGGGCGACCGGACGCCTTCGATGACCTGCCCGCCATTGTAAAAGCTGCGGCGTCAGCGCATCTCGACCGAAGATCGCGGCACGCAAGCTCACGCGTTCCGGAGGCCGCCGAATACAAACCCGATGGGCGGATTTTCGCTATCGGCGCCTCCACGGGAGGAGTCGAGGCGCTGGTCGGCATCATTTCCCGGTTGCCGGTCAACTGTCCGCCGACGCTGGTCACGATCCACTTGCCTTCGCCGTTCACGCGGTCCTTCGCCCAGCGCCTGGACGGACTAAGCAAGGCTCGCGTTGCGGAGGCCGAGGATGGCGCGCTCGTGCGGCCGGGCGAGGTTCACATTGCTCCGGGGAGCGAGGCTCATCTGGAAATCTCGGGGGCGGGGCAGCCGAGGTGCCGCCTTCAGACCGGGGCGCCGATCAACGGCCACAGGCCCTCGGTCGACGCGTTGTTCCGCTCGGTGGCCAAAGCCTGTGGCGCCAATGCGCTCGGCGTGATCCTGACCGGCATGGGCCGCGACGGCACAGCGGGGCTGCTGGCGATGCGACAGGCAGGCGCCCGCACGCTCGGCCAGAACGAGGCGACCTCTGTCGTCTACGGCATGCCCAGAGCGGCGCAGGAGATCGGCGCGGTCGAGCGCCAATCGCCGCTTTCCGAAATCGCCGCGCAAATCCTTGCGTTGACCTCGAAATTCCCGCCGAAGAGGACCGACAATGGCGCTCGCGGATAAACTCCAAGTGATGGTCGTGGACGACACCAGCGTAAGCCGGACGTTGGTCATCGATGCGCTCGACCAGATGCGCATCCGTCACATCACGATCGCCAAGGACGGCGCCCAAGCCCTGAAAGCCTTGATGGCGCAGCCCGTCCATCTGGTCATTTCAGACATGTACATGCCCGGCCTCGATGGCCTCGGCCTGCTGAAGGGTCTCCGCGAATACAAAGCGACCCGCACGATCGGCTTCATCCTGGTCACCGGCAGCGGCGACAAGACGCTGATCGAGCGGGGCAGGCAGTTTCAGCTCAACAATTTTGTCACCAAGCCGTTCAGCACTGCGTCCCTGAGGAGCGCGATCGAGGCTGTCGTCGGGCGACTGTCGTGACTGACGCCGTCCGCCGCGAACAAAGGGTCAATATCGTTCAGGGCGAATTTCACGTCGCCGGAAGCGACGAGCTGGCGCTGACGACTGTGCTCGGCTCCTGCGTCGCCGCCTGCATCAACGACCCCCTTGCCCGCGTCGGAGGCATGAACCACTTTCTTCTTCCCGGCGAGGAGTCTGGGAAGCAAGCGCGCGACAGGGAGCGGTACGGCGTTCACCTGATGGAGGTTCTCGTCAACGGACTTATGCAGCTCGGCGCCGCGATCGGCTTCAGGCCAAACTCTTCGGCGGCGCGCGCGTGGTCCGGGGACTATCCGACATCGGGCTTAAGAACGGCGAGTTCGCCGACCGCTTTCTGCGTTACGAAGGGATCGCGATCGTCAACAAGGACCTCGGCGGCGAACTCGGGCGCCGAATCCAATTCTGGCCCGCTTCCGGACGTGCAAGACGAAGCTTCATCGCCGCCGCTGAGGCGATCGTCGCGGAGCGCCCGCGCGCGCCGGCCGCCGGCTGCGGCGACGTCGAATTGTTTTAGCAAATCGCCCAGCGCGACGAGAAGCCCGGGAGAGGGTGACGCTATGACGGCTTCGATCGCAACGGTGCTCGCCCGCGTGACAGGAGAATTGCGTCGGATCGAGACGAGGCTGCCGAAGCTCGAGCACGCGATCGGCGACGTCGTTCTTGACGCGCAGTCGTCGCTCTCGCGCCGCTTTCACGATTTGCAGGAACTCGATCGCGCCCGCCAGGAAGTCGCGGGCGTTGTCGAGTTCCTGGACAATCTCGCGGCCGACCTCCCGCCCGAATGGCTGGTCAACGCCGGCGCGCGAGCCTTTCCATCGCGCTTGAAGCGTTGTCCTTCGCTCTCGGCCACGGGGAGACCGTTGAAGCGGCGCTAGGCGAGTTTGAGGCGTTCGAACCTTGACGCATCGAAAAACACAGTCTGAAGGAGGTTCGCCCAAATGCGCATCGACAATCTGAAATTGCGTACGAAGTCCCTGATTCCTCTCGCCGTCATGGCGATCGCGGTCTTTGCGATGGTCGCCTTCGCCGCGCAAAAGCTGATCGCGATCAGTGAGGCGGCGGGCGAGATCATCGACCACCGCGATAAGGCGGCGAATTATGCCGCGCGCGCAGCCCTCGCCATGATGATGGCCCCTTACTCGGTGTCTGGCGCCCTGATCTATGACGCGAGTTTCCCCCGAGGGACGCGCGGCGAACTCGGATTTCCTCGACACGATCGACAAATTCAACTCGCAGCTGGACACCGCATCGAAACTCGATCCTGATGACGCCTCCGTGTTCGAGGGGTTCAAGACGCGCTTCATGGCCTTGGCGGAAAAGGCGAAGAAGCCGCTGCAGATTGTCCAGGATTCTCCGGGTCTGGCGAACGGCGGCAAGCTCAAGCCTGCCGAACTCGATCAAATGGCCGAGGGCGCCCGCCTGCTGCCGGAGATCGACACGGAAGCGCGCTCCATCGCGCATGGACTCGTCACTTTCAACGACACGATGCTCAATGACAACATGAAAACCGCGAGAGGCTCTTAGCGCCCAATCGAGCGACGCGCTCTGGACGACCGCGATCGCTGGAATCGTCTCCGTCGTCATTGCCGGCGCGCTGACAGCTTGGATTTCCTCGTCCAAGATCGCGGGTCCTTTGGCGCGGCTGGCGCAGAAGATGCAGGCGTTGGCTGGAGGCGACCTCAGTGTCAAAATCGACGGCGATGATCGTCGAGACGAGGTCGGCGATATGGCGCGGGCGGTGGAGGTGTTCAAGGATAACGCCATCGAACGAACGCGGCTCGAGTTGAAAACGCTCCCTGACCGCGCCGAAGCCGAGTCGGAGCGCGAACGAACCGCGGCCGAACGGGCGAAGGCGGTCGAGGAACAGGCGCAGGTCGTGGGACGGCTGGGCGAAGGGCTGCGCAGTTTGGCGGCGGGCAATCTGACGTTTCGGTTGAGCGAGGGGTTCTCGGCGAGCTACGCGCAGATCATGCGCGACTTCAACGACGCGGTCGAGAAGTTGAAGCAAACGATGCAGGCGGTGGGGTCGAGCGCGCGCGGGATGCAGGCCGGCACGCAGGAGATATCGACGGCTTCCGACGATTTGGCGCGGCGCACCGAACAACACGCGGCAGCGCTCGAGGAGACGGCGGCGGCGCTGGACGAGATCACCGCGACAGTGAGGAAGTCGGCCGAAGGCGCGACGCATGCGCGCCAGGTGGTGTCCGCCGCCGACGAGGACGCCAAGAAGAGCACGGTCGTGGTGCGACAAGCGGTCGAGGCAATGGACGCCATCGCCAAATCGGCGCAGCAGATTAGCCGGATCATCGGCGTGATCGACGAAATCGTGTTTCAGACCAATCTGCTGGCGCTGAACGCAGGGGTCGAGGCGGCGCGGGCGGGGGACGCTGGGCGCGGATTTGCGGTGGTGGCCTCAGAAGTGCGAGCGCTGGCGCAGCGCTCGGCGGCGGCCGCCAAGGAGATCAAAGGATTGATATCGGCCTCGACGGCGCAGGTCGATCACGGCGTCAAGCTGGTGGCCGAGACCGGCAAGTCGCTTGAGCGGATCATGGGGCAAGTGGTCGACATCAATCATGTGGTGCGGGAAATCGCCGCGGGGGCCAGGGAGCAGTCGACCAGACTCGAAGAAGCCAACAGCGCGATCAACCAAATGGATCAGGTGATACGTTTTCCGGGTGATTAGCTCGGGTTGGCGATTTTGGGCCACCAGTGGAAGCCGGCCTGGCTCTTGATCTTTTCGCGCTCGGTGGCGAGCGCGGCGCATCGCATCGAGATGATTTGGTCGAGAGCCTCGAGGGTGGGGATGTGCTTTTTGACGACGGGCTCGTCGACCAGCCTCCACAGCGTTTCGGCCGGCTGCACTTCCGGGGTGTAGGCGGGTTGGAAAACGAGGCGCAGGCCGTCCGGCACGGCGAGCCCGGCCTCGCCGTGCCAACCGGCGTTGTCGAGCACAAGAACGATGATCCGCTCGCGGCCTGCGCCAGCTTCTTCGGCAAACAGGCGCAGCAACGCCTCGAAGAACGGCTTGGATACGCCGTTCGAGACGTACCAGAAGCTCTCACCGGTTGCCGGAGAAACGAACGCCGTCACGTAGAGCCATTCGAAGCGATGGTGGCCGTGCGCGATCGGCCGCTCGCCGACCGGCGCCCAGACGCGGCGGGTCACCGGCTTCAGGCCGAGCCGGTGCTCGTCGGTCGCGAACGTCTCGATCGGCGTATCGGGGTGGCGCGCCGCCTCCTCGACGACGATGTCGGCCACTTTCCTAAGAAACATCCGCCCGGGCGGTATCGAGCCCCGCCTCACGCAGGACAAATCCCAGCGACTTCGCGCGACGTTGAAGATTTTTCAAAACACGCTGTTTGTAGCGATCTTCGTAGTATGTGGCGCCGGGATCGGCGTAGGCCATGCCGTGCCGAAGCGTGTTGTAGAACAGAACCGCGATCTTGCGCGCGGTGGCGGTGATCGCCTTCGCCTTGCCCACCCGCGCCGATAACCGGCGGTAGAACGCGCCCAGCGCAGTGTCGGTTCGCCCCACCGTGCCGGCGGCAAGGCGCAACAACGACGCGGCCCGATTGCTGGTGCGTCGCGTTTTCGACGACAGCACCTTGCCTCCGGAAATCTTGTTGTGCGGCGCGAGCGCCAGCCATGACGTGAAGTGCTTCGCTGTCGGCCAGGCCGCCAGGTTGGTCCCACACTCTCCGACCAGCTTCAGCGCCAGATACGGCCCCAGGCCATTGATCTGGGTCAGGTCCACGCCGAGGATCGCATGGAGCGCGCCGCGAGCGTCGAAGGCCGGCGCATTGGGCTGGTGTGTCCTTTGCCTGACGGGCAGAAGCTTGCTCGCGGGTGGTGGAGCGTTCTTCTTCAGCCGCTTCAGGATCGCTTCGATCTGCTCGTCGCAGGCCGTCACCTTGGTCTGATAAACTTCGTACAGTTCCAGCGCCTGGGTCAGGGCGAAGATGTGCTCCTCACGGTAGTTGCCAACCAGCGCCTGACAAACCATCTCCACCGACGCATGACACCGCCGATCACGATGGGAGGCCAGAACATTCGGATCGCGCTCACCGGCCACCATCGCCCTGATGATGGTCATGCCAGTTACGCCGGTGATATCGGACACGACATGGTGCAGCTGAAGGTTCATCTGCATCAGCGCCTTCTGCATGTGCTGAATATGCGCCGCCGCGTAATCGAGCAGCCGCTCCCTCTGCCGGAGGTAGGTGCGCAGCCCGGCAATTTCAGCCTGGGGCCGGAAGCTGGCGCGCAGCAGTCCGTATTCGTGCAGGCGTTGCAGCCATTGCGCGTCGCTGACGTCGGTCTTCCGCCCAGGCACATGCTTCGCGTCCCGCGCGTTGACCACCATCACCTCGAACCCGCGCTGTTCCAGGATTTCGAAGACCGGGATCCAGTAAACTCCGGTCAATTCCATCACGACCGTCCTGATGCCGCACTGGGCGAACCAGTCGGACAGCCGGTGAAGGTCATCGGTGAAGGTCTGGAACGTTCGGACCGGTTCCTTGTCGCGATCCGGGCCGACAGCCGCGACATGCATGGCGGCGCCGATATCGATCGCGGCCGCCGCCGGATGAACCGGGGATAGACCCCGCGACTTGCGGGACCGCTTCGTTTGAGACATGCCGTGAACCCTCCTGCCTGAGGAAGCCAAAGAGGGCTGGGCCACGGAGAAACATCAATTTCCTAATCGGGATCGCCTGAAGACGTCACCACTCGCAAGTCCGCAACAGCCCATGGGCCACGTTTTTTTACGGGGTCTGGTCCACCAAAAACTTTCCGGCCGCTCCCCTCCGGTTCACGATAGCGCAACTCGTTTCCACCGCCACAGGCGGGCCGCCGACCCGAGCCCGTTTTTTTGAAGATGTCTTGCTCCTCGGGAGTCGCCGCCTTCGGGTTGCGCGGCCGAGGCTTCTGAATCGACCAATCGATCGCCCGCAACGCCTCCCAGCCGCGTTGCGGCGCCAGCGAGGCCAAGCCCAGTTCGCCCGCCATCCAGTGCGCCACCTTGCCGCTCGTCCATACGCCCCCGCCAGGCGGGGGATCGGCAAGACGAACCCGCAAACGCTCCAGCACCTCCGGCTTCAAGACCGTCGCCGCCGCTCCGTTGCCCCGACGCAGGTCCCCCAACGCCGGAGGCCCAAACGCGTTGTAGCGCTCCAGAAGTTGTTCAATCCAGCGCTGACCGAACGAGGTCATCGCCGCCACTTGGCCGACCGTGTGGCCTTTCGCCAAAAGCCAGATCGTCTGAAAATGCCGCGACGACGTCACATCCCCACACGCTTCGTAACGCGCCTCCAACGCCGCAACGCTCAGATGATCGGCAACGTGAGCCATGCCCGCCTCCCGCGAATCATGGCCGTTCCATCTACCAGCACTTAACCGCGACGGGAATCCAACCCACGCCGAGTCAATCAGGCGGAAACCGTATGACGCAGCAGAACGCGGCAATGGTCGAGCAGACGACCGCGGCGAGCCATTCTCTGTCGCAGGACGCCAGGCAATTGGCGAGTCTGATCGGTCAATTCAAGATTGGTCAGATGGAAGCCAAAGAGGCCGAGTCAATGCGCCGCGAACTGGAAAAGATCGCACCGCACGCCTTCCGGCTGCCATCCAAGGCGTCGCCTGCCGCCGCCTAAGTCACGAACCAACGCCGGAAGGAAGCCCCCGAGAGCCAATTGGCGCGGCGTCGGAGGCGGGCCGTGCACCGGATTTGGTTTTCTTTGGATAAACTCCTTTTGACCGCGAAAATGCCGCCAAAAAGGGGTTGGAAAAGCTTGGATTTCCTTGGATTCTCTCGTCCGAAATGAGCCTTTTCAATGGGTTGCGAGTGATTTTCCGAAAAAGTTTTTCTCTTCCCTTCCTCGCCCTTAGACCGCGCGGCGCCGCTGGGGATGAGCTTGGGGCTTGGGTGAGGAGAAAACGTTTCGCGGGTCATTCAGAAACCTTAGCACGACATTCGACTTTTCGGAAGAAAATGTCGACGTCAAGCGGTCTCCCCGCGCTCGGCCAGCACATTGAGAACGCGTCAAAAGACGAGTCTTCCGCCGACGAGCGCAAGCGTTCCCGCCATGAGGGGCCGCAGTACGCGCTCGGGCACCCGCGAGGCTAAATGGCTTCCGATCGCAATGCCTGGCAAGGACCCGGACAACAGCGAGATAAGCAAGAGCCAATCGACGGAGCCGAGCCACCAATGGCCGGCGCCCGCGAGCAGCGTGAGGGGGACCGCGTGGGCGATATCGGAGCCAACGATCCGCACGGTCGGCATTTTTGGATAAAGCATCAAGAGCGCGGTTACCCCGATGGCCCCGGCGCCAACCGAGGAGATCGACACGAGCGCGCCCAGCACCGCGCCAAGCGCTATCGTCAGCATGGCGATTTCGTTGGCGGTGCGTCCGTCCAGGAACGACACGGCAGCCTTCAGGAGCCGGCGGCGAAAAAACAGCGTCACCGCCGTGATCATCAGGGCAATCCCCAGGGTCGTGGTGATCGCGACGCTGGTCCCTTTCGAATTCACGCCGAAGTGCTGCAACATCCAGAGCGAGAGCGCCGCGGCGGGAACGCTGCCCGACGCGAGCCGGCGGGTGACTCGCCAGTCTATGGCGTCATTGAGCCCGTGGACGATTGAGCCGCCGATTTTCGTCAAGCCGGCGTAGAGGAGATCGGTCCCGACCGCCGTCGCCGGATGGATGCCAAAGATCAACACCAGAAGAGGCGTCATCAACGAACCGCCGCCGACGCCGGTAAAACCGACCAGCATACCGACCACGAAGCCCGAGATCGTGTAAAGCGGATTGATCAGATGCAACAGCGCCAAACGCTTCTCCTCGGCAAACTCGATGTCGGCTCCAAGCTGGAAGCCCGGGCGGCCCGGACTTTTTCGGCGAACCACGAGACTCTCTGGACTTTAAGTCGATAAAGTTACTGGACTAAAGGAGTCGATGCAAGCCCTAAAGGCCTCCTTGGATTGGAGCCGGGCGTGGAGTTGGCGAAGCGGGTCGATACGCTGGAGGGCCGAAGCCAGCCCAACCAAATACCGGATCGTCTCCTGACCGCCGGCTCGCCAACTCTGTCACCCGCGCGCTTGCCGCTTCGAAGCAGCGCTTGAAGTCCTGACCGAAGCGCGGAGGGCCGCGATATTGGCGGCGTAATCGCCGGCGCCGCCCTTGAAGACCGCGGTGCCGGAGACCAGAGCGTCCGCTCCCGCCTGCGTCAGGAGCGGCGCAGTGTCGGTCGCCACGCCGCCATCGACCTCAATATGGATCTGGCGTTCGCCGATCATGCGTCTGACCCGGGCGACCTTGTCGATCATTGCGGAGATGAAAGCCTGCCCGCCGAATCCGGGATTGACCGTCATGACCAGGATCGTGTCCAACCTGTCCAGTACGTATTCGATTGCGAATTCCGGCGTAGCCGGATTGATCGCGACGCCCGCCTTCTTGCCGAGCGTTCGGATCTCGTGCAACGACCGGTCGAGATGCCTGGTTGCTTCGGCATGGACTGTGATCCGATCGGCGCCCGCCTTGGCGAAGGCCTCCAAATAGGGATCGCATGGCTCGATCATCAGGTGGCAGTCGAAGGGCTTGCTCGTATATGGGCGCAGCGCCGCGACGACGGGTGGGCCGAAGGTGATGTTGGGCACGAAGTGCCCGTCCATCACGTCGAGATGAATCCAGTCAGCGCCAGCCTCCGCGACGGCGCGCACCTCCTCGCCGATCCGAGAGAAATCGGCGGAAAGAATAGAGGGCGCCACGATGACCGGGTTCGTCATGCGCCGTTCTCCTCCTTATATGAACCGCTCCGCAATCTGATGCTTGCTCGCCAATGGCGACGGCCGCAGGCAAAAGTCAATCGCGTTGCGGCATCGCGGCGATCCGTGCGGGGCGGGGCAAAATAGGCGTCTGGGAAAAGAGTTGCGAAGACCGCGTCCTTGTTGAAAGGCGCGACAATCATCCGGCGAACGGGACGAGCAGGTTTCGCCTTGTCCGACTGAAGCGCTGAACGGGAGGAGCGCATGACGAACGTGAACACGCCAAACAGACGGCAGCTCCTGGTTGCCGGAGCGGCCTTGGCTGTCGCGCCACGCATGAGTTGGGCGGAGGCCACGCGGCCGCTCAAGATCGGCGTCATGAACGACATGTCGAGCGTGTACGCGGACTACCAAGGGATAGGTTCGGTGATCGCCGCGCAGCTTGCCGTCGACGATTTCTCGACGAAGCTCGGCGTCCCGGTCGAGATCGTGTCCGCGGACCATCAGAACAAGCCCGACGTCGGCGCCGCAATCGCACGCCGCTGGTTCGACGCGGAGAACGTCGACGTCATCATGGACTTGCCCAATTCCGCGGTGGCGCTCGCGGTCATTGCGGTCGCTCAGGAAAAGAACAAGGCGGTGATCGGCTCGGGCGCCGGATCGTCCGTCATGACCGGCCCGAAATGTTCCCGCAATTTCGTCCACTGGACCTACGACACTTATGCTTTGGGCACGGGTCTCGGCAAAGCGCTGACCGAGGCGGGGGGCAAGACCTGGTTTTTCGTGACGGCGGACTACGCGTTCGGGAAGGACCTCGAAGCCAATTGCGCCGCTGCGGTTCAGGCGACCGGCGGCAAGGTCTTGGGCTCGGTGCGTCACCCGCTCAACACCGCCGACTTTTCCTCCTTTGTCCTGCAGGCGCAAGATTCCGGCGCTGACGTCGTGGGGCTCGCGAACGCCGGCGGGGACCTCAACAACTTCATAAAACAGGCGCACGAGTTCGGCCTCGGGACGAAGCAGAAGCTCGCGGGCCTGATCCTGAACGTTACGAACATTCCCAGCCTTGGTCTCGACGTCGTCGACGGCGCCTTGATCTGCACCGGTTTCTACTGGGACGCCAACGACGGTACGCGGGCCTTCGCGAAGCGCTTCCAGGCGGCCCATCCAAAGAAGATGATGCCGAACGACATGCACGCTGGCATGTACGCGGGGACCGAGCATCTGATGAAGGCGATGGCCCAGATTCATACCGCGGCGGACGGAATCAAGCTCGTCGATGAGATGAAAGCGATCCCGACCGACGATCCTCTTTTCGGAAAGGGGACCATTCGCGTCGACGGCCGCAAGCTGCACCCGATGTATCTCTACAAGGCTAAGACGCCGGCAGAATCAAAATACGATTGGGACTATTTCAAGCTCGTTTCGACGATCAAGCCCGAGGACGCCTTTCGCCCTCTCGACAAGGGCGGCTGCCCGTTCGTGAACACGTGACGAACTGAAACAGGAGCCCGCGCGCCTCACTCGGGCTCCTGGTATTCCTCGTTCCACGTCCTGCCGTCCCGCTCGATAAGGGCGACCGAGGCGTTCGGGCCCCAGGTGCCGGCGGCGTAAGGTTTTGGCGGCTCGCGCAACTGCGTCCACGCCTCGCGGATCGGGTCGATGAACTTCCACGCAGCCTCCACTTCGTCGCGCCGCATGAAAAGCGCAGCGTTGCCCCGAATCGCATCCATCAGCAACCGTTCGTAGGCGTCAGCCGGCGCCATGCCAAACGCCTTTGCAAAGCTCATGTCGAGAGGGAGGTGCTGCAGGCGCGTGCCGCCGGGACCCGGTTCCTTGACCATCATCCAGAGCTTGATTCCTTCGTCCGGCTGAACGCGGATCACGAGACGGTTGGGCGGAATGCCGTCTGAAGGGGTGTCGAAAATGACGTGAGGAACGCGATGGAATCCGACCACGATCTCCGAGAACCGCTGGGGGAGCCGCTTGCCAGTCCTGAGGTAGAAGGGGACACCCGCCCACCGCCAATTGGCGACGCCGAGCTTAAGGGCGACGAAGGTCTCGGTGTCGCTCTGGTTCTTGCCGATGTCGTTCAGGTAGCTGGGCACCGGGCCGCCGTCGGCGAAGCCGGCGCGGTATTGCCCCCGCACGGTCAGCGTCGACGCGTTGGATTCGTCGATTGGCTCCAGCGCCTTCAGCACCTTCAGCTTCTCGTCGCGCAACGAGTCTGCGTCCAGCGAGTTTGGCGGCTCCATCGCCACGAGACACAGGAGTTGCATCATGTGGTTCTGCACCATGTCGCGAATCGCGCCGGATTCGTCGTAGTAACCGCCGCGCCCTTCGACGCCGAGCGTTTCTGCGACGGTGATCTGCACGTGATCGATATGGGCGTTGTTCCATAGCGGCTCGAGCAGGATGTTGGCGAAACGCAAAGCCATGAGGTTCTGAACCAATTCTTTGCCGAGGTAGTGGTCGATTCGGAAAATGCTTCGTTCCAAAAACACGGAGCCGAGTTCGTTGTTGATGACGTTCGCGCTCGCCCCGTCATGGCCTATCGGCTTCTCCACAATGATCCGGGATCTCGGCGTGACGATACCCTCGGCACCGATGCGTTTGGCGAGTGGGCAGAAGAGGTCGGGCGAAGTCGCGAGGTAGAAGGCTCGCACCCGCTCGTCGGGGCCCAGGACCGACTTCAAGTCCGGCCAGCCCGCATCGCTCATCGCGTCAGCGGCGACATAATCGAGGCGGGCAAGGAAACGCTCGGCGGCTGGGCCGGCGTCGCTGTCCATGGCGCTGTATTTGAGAAGAGCGTCCTTGACCGAAGCGCGGAAGGCGTCCCTATCGAGATGGCGGCGCGAAACCCCCACGATCCGGGTCGGATCGGAAATCTGCTCGCCGCGTTCCCGGTGAAACAGCGCCGGATAGAGTTTGCGATAGGCCAGGTCCCCGGTGCCGCCGAAGACAACGAGATCAAAGGGCTCAACCTTGACGATCCGGGCCATGACGTCTCTCAGTTCACATCAAACGACGACGAAAGATTCCAGGGTGCTTCACGAGTCTGCGGCAGCTTCGGTCGCGGCCGCGTAGGCCTGCGGCAGAGCGCCATCGGTCAACTCGCTTGATTGACCACGTCCTTTAACAGAACTTCCCTGTCACGGCCAAAATTCTTGATCAAAGGCAACGCGCCGCCGCCGATGGCGCGCGCGTCGGCGCCGATCGTTCCCGACGCGAATTCGACGTCGCTGAGCCCTCTGCGGTCGATGCCGGCGAAGACTCGCTCCGTGTGAGCGGTCAATCGATCGCGCACGGCCGTCGGCATTGCTCCGTCGATGACGATCGCTTCAAAGTCGATGATCGACGTCGCAGCCACCGACGCATAAGCAAGCGCTACAGCGACGTCCTCGATCCAGCCGTCGAGATCAGGGCCAAAGTCCGCCCAAACGTCCGGCGTCTCCCAAATCGAGGACGCATCAATTCCGGCGCGCTCGAGCCGTCGCTCGAGTTGATAGATCGACGCGCACGCGATGAGTTGGGGCGCAGCGCCGCTCCCGTTCTTGGGCATGACAGGCATTGAACCGAGCGCGCCGGCGTTGCCGGTTCGTCCGGGTCGAAGCGCTCCGTCAAGCACCAGCCCGCCGCCGATAAAGGCGCCGACGAAGAAATAGAGGAAATCGCGAAATCGCCACGCGCGGCCAAAGAAAAACTCCGCGGCGCAAGCCGCGGTCGCGTCGTTGCAAAGGATCAGCGGATATGGACATACGCTCGCCATCTCGCGCTCGATGTCGAAGTCTCGCCAGGCGATCATCGCGCCCTCCGGGGCGCCAATCTCCGCTTCCCAGGTCCAGAGCTGGAATGGGAAAGCGATTCCAAGGCCTGCGATACGCCGCTTCTGCCCGTCGTCGAGGGCGCTGGCGAGAGCGGGAAGCGAGTCGCGAACGAAATCGAGGATCATCGCAGGCGTCGGAAAGCCGTAAGTCCTGTGCGCCCGTTGGCGAACCGCGCCATGAAAGTCGATGAGGACGAGGTCGCAACTCCGGCGGCCGATCTTCAATCCGAACGAAAAAGCGCCTTCGCCATTCAGCGACATCGGCACAGTCGGCTGGCCCACCCGTCCACGCAACGGCGCTTCCCGCTTCAGAAGCCCGTCCGCTTGTAGCCGGTTCATGATCGCCGAAGTGGATTGAACGGAAAGGCCAGTCAGTCTCGCCACTTCGATCTTGGACAGGGGTCCGTAGCGACGCACCAGTGAGAGAAGCAGCCGCTCATTGTAGAGGCGAACGCCCGCCTGGTCGGCGCCTCTGGCCTTATCGGAGAAGGGCGCGGCGAATGCTAAGGCCTGCGGCTCCTCCACAACGCGCAGCGCGCGACTGGGGTATGCGCCCGCGCTGCTTCGCGCCTCCTTCATCCTCCGCCTCTTTTTTTCTTGTGCCCAACCTTCCGATCGTCACATTGAGACGGAACGGCCCCGTCTGTCAAGAGTTATTCAAGTGGATATAATTATCCTTGACTTTCGCAAACGTTTGGCCCAATGAGGCCCCTGACGGCGCGGATCGCCCAGTATCATAGGCGCCCAAAAAACGTCTTGAATGCGGCCGTCACGCGCCGCCGCTGCAAACCTTACGGGAGGAAACCCTTGTCCAAGCTTTCTGGAATTTTCGCGTCCGTCGCCGCCGCTGCGCTGTCTCTCGCTCTCACCACCACGCCCTCCTACGCAGGCGATATCGTCGGCCTCATCACCAAGACGAACACCAACCCGTTCTTCGTCAAGATGAGGCAGGGCTTCGAGGCGAAGGCCAAGGAGCTCGGCCTAACGCCGCAAGCCTACGCCGGCAAGTTCGACGGCGACAACGACGGAGAGGTCGCTGCGATCGAGCAGCTGACGGCCGCCGGCGCCAAGGGCATCTTGCTGGTGCCGAGCGACTCGACCGCAATCGTCCCCACCGTCGAGAAGGCCCGCAAGGCCGGCCTCCTCGTCATCACCCTCGACACGCCGCTCGATCCGATCACTGCGGCCGACGCCAACTTCGCCACCGACAACTTCAAGGCCGGCGAACTGATCGGCGAGTGGGCCAAGGCGACACTCGGCGACAAGGCCAAGACCGCCAAGATCGCGACGCTCGACCTCGCCGCCAACGAGCCGTCGGTCGACTACCTGCGTCACAATGGCTTTCTTACCGGCTTCGGCATTCCGGTCAAGAATCCCAAGCACTACGCCACGAGCGACAGCCCGCAAATCGTCGGCTCCGACGTCACGCAGGGCTCGACTGAGGGCGGCCGCAAGGCGATGGAGAATATCCTGCAGAAAGCCGACCACATCGACCTCGTCTATGCGATCAACGAGCCGTCAGCTTACGGCGGCTACGCGGCGCTCAAGGCCGCCGGCAAGGAAAAGGGCGTGTTGATCGTCGCGGTCGACGGCGGCTGCCAGGGCGTCAAATGGGTCAAGGACGGCATCATCGGCGCGACCTCGCAGCAGTACCCGCTCTTGATGGCATCCGACGGCGTCGAGGCGATCGCAGAGTACATCAAGACCGGCAAGAAGCCGACCAGCAAGGACACCGGCGAGCAGCTGGTCACCGATCACCCTGTCTCGGGCGTTCCCTCGATCAGCGTCGAGGAGGGCTTGAAGAAGTGCTGGGGTTGATTTCGCCTCGGGTTCAGAGCTTAATCGCCTAAAGAATAAGCTCCGGCGCTCACGGGAGACCGAATGGGCGCCGGGCCGAGTCAGGAAACGAGCGAGGAAGCGCCATGAGCGAAGCGTCCCCGGCAGGTCGTCCTTCTCCGCAAGAATTCGAGAAAGTTCTGACCGCGGCGACGACAACGGTCGCCTCGTTCGACGAACAGAAGCTCACGCTTCTCCAGCGGCTCCAGCGCTTCTTGCATGTCTACCCGACGACGGTTCCGTTCGTGGTGCTGGCGCTCGGCCTCTTGCTCGGCATTGCTGTCAATCCGTCGCGGTTCACCGCGGCCAGCAACATCTCGACCGTTCTCACCCAGGTTATGGTCACAGGCATTCTCGGGATCGGCCAGACCCTGGTGATCCTGACCGCCGGCATCGATCTGTCGGTCGGCGTCATCATGGTCATCTCTTCCGTCGTGATGGGGCGCCTCGCCGTGATCGACGGCGTTCCCACGATCCTCGCCTTCCCTCTCGGTCTGATCTGCGGCTCCGCCTTCGGCCTCCTCAACGGCGCGCTCGTCACGCGGCTGAGGATGCCCCCTTTCATCGTCACGCTCGGCACGCTCAGCATCATCGGCGCGCTCAACACCTTCTATTCGCAGAGCGAAACCATCGGCATGCAGGACATCGACCAGAAGTCGCCATTCCTGAATATGATGGGCAATACCTTGGCGATCGGCGGCGCGCAGATCATGTGGGGCACGTTCCTCATGCTCGTGGTCGCCGCGGTCGTCTGGTACGTTCTCAACCGCACCGCCTATGGACGGCACGTCTATGCGACCGGCGACGATCCGGAGTCCGCACGGCTCGCCGGCATCGACACCGACCGCGTCCTGCTCAGCGTCTATGTCGTCGCCGGCTTGATTGCGGCGATCGCTGGCTGGGCCCTGATCGGTCGCGTCGGCGCAATCAGCCCGACGGCGGGCGAGAACATGAACCTCAACAGCATCACCGCGGTGGTGATCGGAGGCACGAGCCTGTTCGGCGGACGCGGCTCGATCGTCGGCACCGTGGTGGGCGCGCTGATCGTCGGCGTGTTCCGCTCGGCCGTGTCGCTTGCCGGCCTCGACGTGTTGTGGCAGGAATTCGCGATCGGCGTCCTGATCATCATCGCTGTCGCGCTCGACCAATGGATCCGGAGGGTTTCCAAGTGAGCGTCGAACCCATCCTCACCTGTCGCCAGCTGGTCAAGCGCTACGGCCGCGTGACCGCGCTCGACCACGCCGACTTCGATCTCTATCCCAACGAGATCCTCGCCGTGATCGGCGACAACGGCGCCGGCAAGTCGACGCTCATCAAAGCGATCTGCGGCGCGGTCATCCCGGACGCGGGCGAGATCCGCCTCGGCGGAGAGATCGTGCATTTCACCTCGCCCATCGCCGCGCGCGAGGCGGGCATCGAGACGGTGTACCAGACGCTTGCGCTGTCGCCGGCGCTGTCGATCGCCGACAACATGTTCCTCGGCCGGGAGCCGCGCGCGCCCGGCGTGATCGGAACCTGGTTTCGCGCGACCGACAAGGCGCAGATGGCGAAGTTCGCGCGCGAAAAGCTCAACGAACTTGGTCTCATGACCATTCAGAACATCCACCAGCCGGTTGAGACGCTGTCGGGAGGTCAAAGGCAGGGCGTCGCCGTGGCGCGCGCGGCGGCGTTCGCCAAGCGCCTCGTCATCATGGACGAGCCGACGGCGGCGCTCGGCGTCAAGGAATCGCGCCGCGTGCTCGAGCTCATCCTCGACGTCAAGAAGCGCGGGCTGCCGATCATCCTCATCTCGCACAACATGCCCCATGTGTTCGAGGTCGCCGACCGCATCCACATCCATCGTCTCGGACGCCGGCTAACCGTGGTCGATCCCAAAAAGGTCACGATGTCGGACGCGGTGGCGATGATGACCGGCGCCATGGCCCCGCCCATGGAGGCCGAGGCCGCCTAGCCCCGCGATCGCGGCCGATCGGCTGCCGAGGTCATCCGGACGCGGCACGGGTTCCGGTCGAGCGCCGCAGGGTCGATCCAGGCAAATATCCACAACATCTCTATGTTCTTTTAGCCGAACGCCGGCAAGCCAAACCAAATCAAACCAAGCCCCGACCAAATCGAATCCAAGCCAGACCAAATCAAAACCAAGGAATTAACCTTGTATTTCCTTGCATTTCCTTTGGCGAATCGGGACTTTTCAATGGGTTACGGCGAGTTGGCCAAGCCTCCATCTTTGCGCGGGCGACCCGCCGCCTCGGCCTCCAAGGAGCCTTGCCAACGAGGCCGAAATGGCGATGAGCAGCCGGTCGCACGCGGGGATTTTCAAAAGGGTCATCTCGCCAAGCTACCATTGATTCCGTTATTCAGAAATAATTTGTTTGCGCTTTTCGCGTTAGCCGTTGGCAGGGTTGGTCAAAGTCTAACGCTTCCACCCGAACGGGAATGTCGCGAAAGGGCGGATTGCGGGCACTCGAAGCCGACACTTTGGACGGCGGGAGCGCGCAAATAGCGGCCGTTCGCCGACGGCGTGCGACGGGGGTCAAATCGAAGCCTTCCGGTCAGGCTTCCAGCATCGCCCTCAATGCGTCGGACGCCAAGATGCGAACGCGCCGATAGGAGACTTTGACATGGCCGGAGGCTTCGAGCGTTCTGAGCACCGTTCCAGCCGTGGTGCGCGCCAGATTGGTCATCGCGGCGAAATCTTCCTGGCTGACGTCGATCTCGATCGGGGAGGCGCCGGGCGGCGTCTGTCGCCGGCACCCGCCGAGGCGCAACAGCACTGCGATGGCGCGTTTGACGTGATCGCGGATCAGCAGATCGTCCGCGGCGCCGATGGCGACGTCGTAGTGCGCGATCGCCGCGAGGCCGAAGAATCGCCAAGCGCCGGGGTCAGCGGCGACAATCTCCCGGATCGCGGGCAGGGGCAAATGCAGCAGTTTCGATTCGCGAGTGACCGCGAGGCCGATCCGCCGGGACTGCTCGGTGAAAGCGGCCGCCTCACCGAACCAAGTGCCCGGTCTGGCGAAATGCGCGACATAGGGTCCGCGTTCGCCCGGCGCGATGGATAGAGCAAGATTGCCGCGGACCAGGCCGAACATGCCTCCAGGCGGATCGCCTACTGAGTAAATCGTGGCGCCCGCCTTGAAGGCTTGCAGCTTGCATCGGTCGAGCACCGTCTTTCGAAACGGCGGCGGCACGTAGCTGAGCCAACCTTCGCGTGAGACTATGTCATGCGCCTGAACGAGTGTCGGCATGGCCCCGATGTCGCGGCGCCCAAGCTGTTGACGCCGGTCGCGGGAATTTTTGCCGACTGGCCGCCGACGGTCAATCCAGAATTGAAATTCAAACTAATGGCGCGAACGCCCGGAGCGAGAATTTGTTTGCGCATGACGAACGGCGGCTGAGATCGCCTCCAGATTGGGAAAGAAGGCTCAAGATGATCAAACGACTGACAGCCGCCGGCCTCGCGATCGCAGCGTTCGCCCCAGTCGTCTATGGTCAACAGAAGGTCGCTCCGGCATCGCCTTCAGCCGAAGAAATTCGCAAGGCCGACGCCCAGTCCGAGGAGGAATGGTATTATTCGGTCGGAATCCAGAACTACGTCTTCACGCTTCCCCTCACAATGCTGGAGCGGGAGCGAAAGGTACGGCTGAACCCCGCCGCGCTCGAGAAGGCCAAGAAATTCGCGCCGGCCGCGCCAATTAACGAAATCGGCCACATGAAGACGCTGGCGACCGCCGACGACATCATGCCCTATACGCCGAACAACGACACCATCTACAGCGGCGCGCTCCTCGAGCTCGAGGACGAGCCGGTCATCCTCACCGCGCCGGACATTCCCGACCGCTACTGGTCCGTCGAAGTCGCGGACGCCTACACAAACAATCTCTTCTATATCGGCACGCGTGCGACCGGCGGAAAGGGCGGCAATCACGCCTTCGTCGGCCCGAACTGGAACGGGACGCTTCCCGAGGGCGTCATCGCGCACCGCGTCCCGACCAACGCAGTGATGTTCGCCATTCGCATCGGGGTCGTTCCGCAGGACGCCGAGGATCTGAAAAAGGTCAACGCGCTGCAGGACGAGTTCAAGACGACCTCGCTCAGCAACTGGGGCGACCCGAGCAAAATCGGCCAGGTGAAGGTCCCAGAGATCGCCAAGCGCCCGGATTACCAGGGGGACCTGGCCTATTTTCAGACTGTCGCCGATCTCCTCGCCGAGAACCCGCCGCCGGCGGACCAGGAGGCCGCCGTCATCCTGCTTCGCCGCGGCGGCATCGACGTCGGTCAGCCCATGGACATCGCTAGGCTCGACGAACCCGCCCGCAAAGGGCTCGCGCGGGCGGAGGCGATCGGGCCGCAGATCATGAAGTGGAAGGTTAAGTTCCGCGGCACGCCCTATCCGACGCGTTGGAACAACCTGCGTCCGGGCACCTATGGGTTCGACTATTTCGACCGCGCGGCCGGCGCTCTCGAAGGCCTGTTCGTGCATGACCGCGACGAAGCAGAATACTTCAGCACCTATGAGGACGGCGACGCCCGTCTCCTGGACGGCGGCAACAAATATGTCGTCCACTTCGACAAGGACGAGATCCCGCCTACGCTGAAATACGGCTTCTGGTCGTTCACGATGTACGGCGCCGATTTCCAATTGGTGAAGAACCCGATCAACCGGTTCTCTATTGGCGACCGGACCAAGGGCCTCACATACAATCCCGACGGATCGTTGGACGTCTATATCCAGAGTGAGCCGCCCTCCGGCCACGAGAGCAATTGGCTGCCGAGCCCGCCGAGCGGTCTCTTCCGCATCAACTACCGGCTCTACCTGCCGACCAAAGAGGCGCAGGATCCGGCGACGCTCGGCAAATATCTTCCGCCGATCAAGAAGGTCGGCTGAAACGCGGGCCGGCCGAGCAGGTTCCTAACGGAGGATCCCAAGGGAGGCAATCTAATGAGCCGCCGGCAAATGTTTCTTTCGACCGCCAAAGCGGCTCTTGCGAGCGCAATCGGTGGATGGGCGCCCCCGCCGCCCCAGCCGGGCCTGTGCTGGTACTACAGCGACCCGAGCCAGCGGAGCGGCTTCTGGGACACCTGCCCGTGAAGCCACGAGAGAACCAACCAACTCGCGATGAGCAGCATGCGAATTGCGCCGCACGGATTGAAGAAACCTACGCGCGACGAAAGCGAAGAAACGGAGAGCAGGCATGAATAAATCGATTGCGGAATTCATAGGAACCTTCGCCCTGGTGTTCTTCGGCTGCGGGGCGGCAGTCGTTGGCAGCATGGGCTCGGGCCCAGGTGCTATCAATCTGCTCGGGATCGCAAGCGCCTTCGGCTTCGCGATCGTCGCCATGGCCTACGGCATCGGGCCGATCTCCGGCTGTCACGTCAATCCTGCGGTCAGCTTCGGCGTGTTCGTCGCGGGCCGCATGAGCGCAAACGAGATGATCCGCTACTGGATCGCGCAAGTCCTCGGCGCGATCGTCGCCGCCGCCGTGCTCTATCTCATTTTGTCGGGCAAGGCGCAGGGCTGGAACGGCGGGCTTGGCCAGAACGGCTGGGGCCCCGGCTATATCGGCGAGTACAACGTGGTGTCGGCCTTCATCTTCGAGGTGGTGGGCACGTTTCTCTTCCTCGTCTGCATTCTCGGCGTCACGCACCCCTTCGCGCCGACGGGCTTTGCCGGCCTCGCCATTGGGCTGACGCTGGTCGTCATCCATCTCGTCGGCATCAACATCACAGGCACCTCGGTCAATCCGGCCCGCTCGATCGGCCCGGCGCTGGTCGGCATCGCCTCGAACCCGGAACGCTTTGCCCAGCTCTGGCTCTTCATCATCGCGCCGCTGATCGGCGCGGGCGCCGCTGGTTTCCTCTTCAAGGAAAGCGCCGTGCTCGACGCCAAGAGGAGCTAAACATCTTCATATTGTGGCTGATCCGAACTGTCGAGAAAGGCTGTTGCTCGTCTTGACCGTTCGAAGCCCGCGAGGAATCGAATGACCGCTTTCACGTCGATTCGCGACGTTCGATTGCTCGGGACGAATGTTCGCTTCGGGTCGAAAGGCCGTCGGTCGGCGATCCCTCAGGACCGGGCTTTCCCGGCTGAAAGCCCGCTCCTTGCGAAAAAACAGAAAGGAATGCCGTACCCACAGCCAACGCTATAAGAGCCAATTTGTTCGCGCCGATCGGCTCGGAAGGTGTTTACTCCGCTTGCTGGAGGGCGCAGGCGAGCAAGGCTAGTCGCTGCTCCAAACTTGCGCCGGATTGATGGGATCTCGCGGTTCTTGGAGCGGCGCGAGCCAGCCCATGCGAGGCCCGTAAAGCCGAACAGCAGCCATCGCCCGGGTGGAGGGTTCAGGGGCGCTGGCGGCGTCGCCAGGGCGCGCCTCTTCCGTTCGATCACGGAACTGCGAGTTGCGTGCTCGGAAGGTCGGCGCTTATGAACGAGGTCCACGCGGAGCGCCTGTGCGCGTCCTCGCGACCAAAATAGGGCAAGACAACATGCGCTACCGACCACTCGGCCGGACCGGCCAATTTGTTTCCGAAATCTGCCTCGGCACGATGACTTTCGGCGGCGGCGCGGGCTTCTGGCGCGCCATCGGCACGCTCGATCAGGCGGGCTCGACCGCGCTCGTCAAGCGCGCGATCGAGGCGGGCGTCAATTTCTTCGACACCGCGAACGTCTATTCCGAGGGCCAGTCCGAAATCCAGTTCGGGCAGGCGCTGCGCGACCTCGGCGTCAAGCGCGAGGACGTCATCATCGCGACTAAGGTCCGCGGCCGCATGGGGCCGGGAGCGAACGCGGTCGGCCTCTCGCGCGGCCACATCATGGATCAGATCGCAGGCTCGCTGAAGCGCCTCGGCCTCGACCATGTCGACCTTTACCAGATTCACGGCTTCGATCCCGTGACGCCGTTCGAGGAGACGCTGCGGGCGCTCGACGATTGCGTGTCGCGTGGGCTCGTTCGCACGATCGGCTGCTCGAACCTCGCGGCCTGGCAGATCATGAAGGCGCTCGGGATCTCGGACCGGCATGACTGGGCGCGGTTCGAGACCGTGCAGGCCTATTATTCGATCGCGGGTCGCGAGCTCGAGCGCGAGATTGTGCCCGTCGTCGAGGATCAGGGCCTCGGCGTCATGGTGTGGAGCCCACTCGCCGGCGGCTTTCTTTCGGGCAAGTTCACCCGCGAAAAACGCGGCGACAACGATTCCCGTCGCACGACCTTCGACTTCCCGCCGGTCGACAAGGAGCGCGCCTACGACATCATCGACGCGATGGCGCCGATTGCGAAAGCCCATGACGCATCGGTCGCGCGGGTGGCCCTCGCGTGGCTCATCCAGCGCAAGGGCGTCATGAGCGTCATCATCGGCGCGAAGACGGTCGAGCAGCTCAACGACAATCTCGCCGCCGCGGAACTGACGCTTAGCCCGCAAGAGATTGCGACCCTCGATCAAGTGAGCGCGCTGAAGCCCGAATATCCTGGCTGGATGCTGGCCCGGCAGGCCGAGGGTCGCATGCCCGCGCCGAAGGCGTAGGACGTTTCACGGGAGGGCGACATGCGCAAGGTGAAATGGGGCGTGCTCGGCGTGGCCAACATCGCGGTCGAAAAAGTGATCCCGGCGATGCAGCGCGGCGAAGTGTCGGAGATCATCGGCCTCGCCTCGCGCGACGGCGCGAAGTCGCGCGAGGCGGCGGGCAAGCTCGGCATCCCGCGCGCCTACGGCTCGTATGAGGAGCTTCTCGCCGACCCCGAGATCGAGGCCGTCTACAATCCGCTGCCGAACGAATTGCACGCGCCCTGGTCGATCAAGGCGCTCGATGCGGGCAAGCATGTCCTGTGCGAGAAGCCGATCGCGCTCGACGCGAGCCAGGCGCGGACGCTGATCGCGGCGCGCGACCGCTCGGGCAAGCTCGTGGCCGAGGCGTTCATGGTGCGCTTCCATCCGCAATGGCGGCGCGCGCGAGAGCTCGTAGCAACGGGCGCGATCGGCAGAACGAGCGCGATCCAGACCTTCTTCTCCTACCTTCTGCTCGACCCGGCCAACGTGCGCAATCGCCCGCCGGGCGGCGGCGGGCTCTACGACATCGGCTGCTACGCGATCCTCACCGCGCGCTATATCTTCGGCGCTGAACCGACGCGCGCGGTTGCGGTCATGGATCGCGATCCGAACTTTCGCACCGATCGGCTCGTGAGCGCGATCCTCGAATTTCCCGGCGGGCGCCATCTGACCTTCAGCGCCGCGACGCAAGTCTCGGCGCACCAGCGGGTGACGATCGTCGGCGAGGCGGGGCGGATCGAGGTCGCCATTCCCTTTAACGCGCCGCCCGACCGGCCGACGCGAATTGCGATCGACACGGGCGCCGATCTTTTCGCCGGCGGAGCAAGGATCGAGGAATTTCCCGTCTGCGATCAATATACGCTGCAGGGCGACGCGTTTTCGCGCGCGGCGCTGGGGGAGGCGCCGCTCGAATTCCCGATCGAAGACGCGGTCATGAACATGCGCGTCATCGACGCCTTGTTCCGCTCGGCCGAACGCGGATCGTGGGAGACGCCGTAGCGGGATGAATTCAAGTCGATTCATTCCCGTCATCGCGACCCCGGGTCAGGAGCCCGAGGGGAAGCGATCCAAGGGAACGTCGGGCGGCGGCGGTGGCTCTGGATCGCCGCGTCGCTCACGCTCCTCGCGATGACGGCGTTGGTTCAACGCGAATTCATCATGCTCTATGCGGACCGTGAACAAAGGCGGCGGCAATTGACGAAGCTAATTTCGCGCGACGTGCTGCTCGTCGATCTCGACGGAACGCTGACCGACCCGGCCGAAGGGATCGTCGGCTGCTTTCGCTTCGCGCTCGATGGCGTGGGACGGTCCGCGCCGCCGACCCTGGACCTGACCTGGATCATCGGCCCGCCCCTGCGACATTCGTTTGCGAAGCTCTTGGGCGGGACAGCGGACGTCGAGCGGGCGCTCGCGATCTATCGCTCGCGCTATGCGACGGAAGGGCTGTTCGAGGCGACTGTCTATGACGGCGCGCAGGAGATGCTGTCGGAATTGAAGTCGGGCGGGACGCGGCTCTTTCTCTGCACCTCGAAACCCGTCGTCTATGCCGATCGCATCCTCAGGCGTTTCGATCTCGACCCGTTGTTCGAGGCCGCGTACGGCGCCGAGCTCGACGGCCGCTTCGATGACAAGGGCGATCTGATCGCGCATATCCTGTCCGAACGTGCGCTTGATCCGAACGACTGCGTCATGCTGGGCGACCGCAAGCACGACGTGATCGGCGCGGCGCTGAACGGCGTTCCGGCGATCGGCGCGCTCTGGGGCTATGGCCGCGAGAAAGAACTGCGCGCGGCCGGCGCAGCTTTGCTCTGCGCCTCGCCAGCCGAGGTCCCGGCCGCATTGCAAAACTTTCCCATCGCGCGCGGTTCGTGGCAGAACGCCGCATCATGAACGATGACGCATCCAACCCGCTCTTGAAACTTGTGCCCCCTCGCGCGCAGGTCCGACCCGCGCAGCGCGCCGCGCACGGGCTGACGTGGACCGACGACTACGCCTGGATACGGGCCGAGAACTGGCGCGAGGTTCTGCGCGATCCGAGCCGGCTGCCGGCGGACATCCGCGCGCTTCTTAAAGCCGAGAACGGCTATGCCGAGGCTTTGCTCGCCCCGACCGCGGAACTCGAGAAGACGCTCGTCGCAGAGATGCGCGCGCGGCTCAAGGAAGACGACAGCGAGGCGCCGCAGGTCGACGGGCCTTGGGCCTATTACTCGCGCTTCCGTCAGGGCGGCCAGCGCCGCATCTATTGCCGCAAACCTCGCGATGGCGGCGGCGAGATCGTGCTCCTCGACGGCGATGCGCGCGCGGAAGGCAAGGCGTTCTTCCATCTTGCGGCGGTCGCCCATTCGCCCGACCACGGCAAATTCGCCTGGAGCGCCGACGACCTTGGCTCGGAAGTCCTGACGATCTCCGTGCGCGATCTTCAGCGCGGCGAGGACCTCGCCGATCGAGTCGTCAACGCGACCGGCGACATCGTCTGGACCCGCGATTCGCAAGGCTTCCTCTATGTCGAGCAGGACGAAGCCCATCGTCCGTTCCGGGTCATGCTGCACCGGCTCGGCGATGCGCAAAGCGAGGACGTGGAAGTCTTCGCCGAGGCGGACCCGGCCTGGTTCATCGCGATCGAGCCGACGCGGCTCGGCCGCTCGGCGCTCATCGTCGTACACGGCCACGACGCGTCGGACACGCGCGTCGTCGATCTCGACGCGCCAACCGCGCCCCCGCTCCTCGTTGCGCCGCGCCGGGCGGGCCATTTCTACGACGTGATGGACCATGGCGACTGCTACTTCATTCGAACGAACGCCGGCGCTCGCGACTTCAAGATCGTCGTCGCGTCGCGCGAGGCGCCTGACGAAGCGAACTGGCGGGACTTCGCGCCCCATCGCGACGGACGATTCATCGCCGCCGCCACGCTGTTTAAGAATTACCTCGTCGCGCTGATGCGGGAGGAGAGCCGTCCAACCCTCGCCGTCCACGATCTCATAAGCGGGGCGGCGCACGACATCGCCTTCGAGGAAGAGACTTACGCGCTTGGGCTCTCAACCGTGTACGAATTCGACACGAGCCTCATCCGCTTCCGCTATTCCTCGATGGCCTGCCCGCAGGAGACTTACGACTACGACTGCGCGAAACGCACGCGCGTCCTCGTGAAGCGGCAGGAAACGCCGGGCGTCGACCCTGAAGCCTATGTCACGCGCCTTATCTTCGCCCGCGCCGCGGACGGCGAAGCCGTGCCGGTGTCGCTCCTCATGAAGCGCGATTTCGCGCCCGACGGCTCGGCCCCGCTCTTTCTCACCGGCTACGGCGCCTATGGCTACGCCTACGAGGCGGGCTTCTTGTCGAACCGGCTGTCGCTCGTCGACCGCGGTTTCGTCTACGCCATCGCCCACGTGCGCGGCGGGACGGACAAGGGCTGGCGCTGGTACGAGGACGGCAAGCTCATGAAAAAGCCGAACACGTTCGGCGACTTCATCGCCGCGGCGCGCCATCTCATCTCGCAGGGCTATACGGGGCCAGGCCGGATCGTCGCGCAGGGCGGCAGCGCCGGAGGCCTGATGATGGGCGCGGTCGTGAACATGGCGCCGGATCTCTTCGCCGGGATCATCGCCGACGTTCCGTTCGTCGACGCGCTGACGACGATGCTCGACGAGAGCCTGCCGCTGACGCCGCCCGAATGGCTCGAGTGGGGCGACCCCGTCCGCGACAGGGCGGCGTTCGATACGATCCGCGACTACAGCCCGTATGACAACGTGAGGCCGCAGCGCTATCCGCCGATCCTGGCGCTTGCGGGCTTGACTGACCCGCGCGTGACCTACTGGGAGCCGGCCAAATGGGTCGCAAAGCTCCGCGGCTCGATGACCGGCGGCGGACCGGTCATCCTGCATACCGAGATGGAGGCCGGTCACGCGGGCCAGACAGGCCGGTTCGACCGGCTCAAGGAAGTCGCGCGCAACTATGCCTTCGCCATCGCCTGCGTCAGGGAAGGCTTCGCCGTCGCGGCTTGACGGCACCGGTCAACCCGCCGATCTACCCGCCGCCAGGTCGAGCAGATCCTCGGCAAGATCGTCGAGGCTGGCCGCGTCTCGGGCAATGCGGATGCGCCCGCCCTGCTCCAGATCGGCGAGGCCGTGCGCCGCCCCCCAAATCAGCGCCGCGACCGTGGCCGGGTCGCGATTTTCCGCGCCGCCTTCCCGTCGGACGGCTTGCACGAGGCGACACAGAGTCTCGAACGCCCGTCGCGCCTCGCCCTCGATGACTGCTCCGCAGCCGATGTCCGGGTCGCTCAAGAGAAGCCGGTAGCGGGCAGGGAAGCGCCGCGCAAACTCGAGATATTTGCGTATGACGCTTTTCAACGCGGCCTGGGGAGTGGACTCCTGCTTTTGCACCTCGGTGAAGCTGGCGTCCATCTGCCGGAAGGTTTCCGCAACGACGGCTTCCAGCAAGCCGCGCTTGTCCCTGAAGTGCCGGTACGGAGCGGTTCGAGAGAGGGAAAGGGCGTCGCCAACGCCCCGGAGGGTCACGGAATTTGGGCCCCCCTTGTCGAGTAGGTCGGTCGCTACGGCGATCATTCGGTCTTTGGTTGAATGCGCTCGCAGCATGGAGGCGCCCTGTGTTAACATCATCAACCCCGTCGCCTGATGAGGCGCGGACCTTTTGTCCATCTTATGGCAGTTGCAACCGAAGCGCACGTTTGACGTAAGGTCAAGCGAAATTTTGCCGACGCTGTGGCCTCATGGTGGACGAATTTCGGCGTTTCTCGTTACAAGGCGCTTTGCTAGGCAAGGCTTTGCTGGCGGCTCGACGAACAGATAACCACGTCATTTCCGGGAGATAGACGGTCGTGAGGGCTGATCCAGGCTCCGCTCCAAGCCCGGCCGGAGAGCGGAATGGCGACGGAAGCGATCCGTAAACTGCCGCAATCGACAGGTTGTATATAACTTCGTCGCCGAGCAAAAAGAGGCGCGCCGAGGGAGCCGAAGGCTACGCCGGCAGACGTGCGGCGCGAAGCCCTGACGCGCGCCGATCGGTGTCAGCCGTTTCGCAGGTCGATGGCGCGGGGGACGCCAGGAACGCCGAGCGGACATTCGAGCGCTGCGCGATCCCATGCGCCGCAATCCGCCGCCGCCACGTAGGTTTCGCTGAGGAATCGAAGCACGATCGCATCCGGATCCCGAGCGTCGCAGACCGCGTCGTAAGGCAGCACGAATTCGCCGAGGCTCTCTTCGAAGTAGGCGGGCGGCGCGACTTTCGCGGCCCGGAATCCGGGCGGCTCGGGATAGGCGTAGGAATAGAAGATCGCGCGTGGGAACGCGGGGCCGCCGGGCCAAAATCCGGCGCTGCTGACTTCGTGCGAATAGGCTTCCTGGACGACCCTGTCGGATAGGCCGGGAACCCCGCCGGGATGCAACTTCGCCCGCCGCCCGGAGAACCGCGTGACGGCGAGATCGAAGCTGCCCCAGAAGAAATGCACCGGGCTCGCCTTGCCGATGAAACCGGTGCGGAAGAGCTTGAGGACGCGGTCGGCGCTGATGAGCGTCCGCCAGAAAGCCTGCGCCGCCTCCGCGTCATAAGCCGCATGAACATGGTCGGACGCAAACGGAATCGGATCGGCGATCTCGCAGGGACGATCGTTGATCGCGAGCTTAAGACCGAGCGCGCGCATGAGTTCGCGCATGTCCCCATAGAAATCCGAAACCGACCGCGGTCGGAGCGGCAGACTCTCATCGCAGCCGTCGCTCATCCAGGCGGCGAGGCGATGGCGGGCGAAGTCGAATTCGAACTCGAGAATCTCGTCGCCGGCCGGGACCGGCGACGTGCCGAGGCCGCGCGCGGTCACGTAGAAAGGAACGTGCCAGCTGTGATTGAGCCAGGGAGTCGATGCGAGCCGAATTTTGCCCACGATCTGCGCCCAGAGCTGCAGCGTCGTCGCCGTTTCGCTCCAGTCGGGATAAGAGAGGCGGGGCCAGCGGAGCGGCGCGCCGTCAGTCATCGCAGGTTCTCAGTTTGGATGCTCTGGCGGCCAAGGGCCATGGGTCGCGTCCCCCGCGGATTTGCCGTTGGAGCGCGCGCCTGTGTCCAGATTAGGGCGTTGCAATCGACCGCGACATTGACGGCGCCAATCGAGCTTCATCAAATTCCGGTGGGAACAGGCTTTTCAAGAGCCGCATTTCTGGGTAGGAAACGAATTCCGCGCACGCGCGTTGTTTTTGCGGACGACTCGACGCAGCGGCTTTGCGCGGTTGACCGACGATGGAAAACTTGAGACGATTGGAATCTCTACGACTCGGATATCTGGTCAGGGGACGCAATGGCATAAGGGGTGGCATGCCAGCGCAACGGCATAAGAGGTAACATGGACACCCCCGCTCCTCGCCCCTATCGTCATGGCGATCTGCCCAATGCGATGCGCGCCGCGGCGCGCGCCATTCTTGACGAAGTGGGCCCCGAGGCGGTCGGATTGCGAGAAACGGCGCGCCGCGTCGGCGTCTCGGCAACCGCCGCCTACCGTCACTTCGCGAGCAAGGAGGACCTTCTGGCGTCGGTCGCCGCCGAGGGCTTTCAGGAGCTCACCACGGACATGAAAGCGGCGATGGAGGGGCCCGACCCGGCGGTTTCGATGGGCCTCGCCTATGTCGAATTCGCGCTCAAGAAGCGCGGGCTCTTCCGCCTGATGTTCGGTCCGATACTGGTCGAGCGGAAGAAGTATCCGAAACTGGACCAGGCTGCTGCTATCGCCTTCGATCTGCTCCTCAGCGCAGTCGGCGGCGACGAGAAGCCGCGCGAGGACAGCGCCGAAGCGATCGCCGCCTGGGGACTGGCTCACGGGCTCTCCTCGCTCTTCATCGACGGCCTCGTCCCGGAAGGACGCGCCAGGATGCTTGCCGAGCAGATCTTCGTGCAAGCTGGAACGCACCGGTCCGAGCACAGGCCTGCGGCCTGACGGCGCCTTCATCGTTTTGGCTTCGGCGTTAGCCGTCGACGGCTCGGCGGCGAACGGCGCAGTTCGCTTAGGCGGACGCTTGGGGGGAGGCGAACATGGCGTCGTCGGTGCTCGTCATCGATCAGGGCACAACGTCGACCCGGGCGATCGTCTTCGACGCCGACGCGGCGCCCGTCGCGAGCGCGCAAGAGGAGTTTCCGCAGATCTTTCCCCGGCCGGGCTGGGTCGAGCACGGCCCGGACGCGCTCTGGGCGACCACGCTGTCCACGGCGCGCGAAGCCCTGCGCCGCGCCCGGCTTAAGCCCGGGCATCTCGCGGGCGTCGGCATCGCCAACCAGCGGGAAACGACGCTCGTCTGGGAGCGCGCCACGGGAAGGCCGATCGGCAACGCCATCGTCTGGCAGGACCGGCGGACCGCGGACGTCTGCGCCTCGCTGAAGGCGAGCGGATGCGAGCCCGAGGTCATGGCCACGACCGGCCTCGTGCTCGACCCCTATTTCTCCGCGACCAAGATCGCCTGGCTCATCGATTCGGCGCCCGGCGCGCGCGCCGCCGCGGAGCGCGGCGAACTCGCCTTCGGCACCGTCGACAGCTTCCTGCTTTGGCGCCTGACCAACGGCGCCGTGCATGCGACCGACGCGACTAACGCCTCGCGCACCCTGCTCTACGACATCCGCGCGGGGGCGTGGGATAAGGACATGCTGCGGCTTTTCAGGGTCCCCGCTAGCGTCCTGCCCGAGGTTCGCGACACGACGGCCGATTATGGCGCGAGCGCGCCCGAATGGCTCGGCGCGGCGGTCCCGATCCGCGCGCTCGTGGGCGATCAGCAGAGCGCGCTGATCGGCCAGGCGTGCGTCGCGCCCGGCATGGTCAAGGCGACCTATGGCACGGGCGGGTTCCTGTTGCTCAACACGGGGCGCGAGCCCACCGTGTCGCGCAACCGGCTTCTGACGACGGTGGCCTATCAGTGGCGCGGCGAGCGCCATTTTGCGCTCGAAGGATCGATATTCTCGGCCGGCGCGACGGTGCAATGGTTGCGCGACGGCCTCAAGATCATCGCGACGGCGGCTGAATCGGGCGACCTCGCCGCGGCCTCGGACCCGTCGCAGAGCGTCTATTGCGTCTCCGCCTTCGCCGGGCTCGGCGCGCCGCACTGGAGTTCGGAGGCCCGGGCGCTGCTCTGCGGCATCACGCGCGGGACGACGCGCGGCGAAATCGCCCGCGCGGCCCTCGAAAGCGTCGGCTACCAGACGCGCGACCTCGTCGAGGCGATGCGGGCCGATGCCGCGACGGCCGGAACTCAAGCGATCGACGTCATCCGCGTCGACGGCGGCATGGCTGCGAGCGACTGGACCATGCAGTTCCTGGCCGACATCCTCGACATTCCCGTCGATCGCCCGAAGGACCTCGAGTCGACCGCGCAGGGCGCGGCCTTTGCCGCCGGCTGGCAGGCGGGCCTCTACCCCGGCCCGGAGTCCTTTCCCGAGAAGCGCCGCCGGCGCGATCGCCTGTTCAAGCCGCGGATGGACGAGACCCGGCGCGAGCGGCTTTACCTGGGGTGGCGGGAGGCCGTGCGGCGGACGTTGTGATCGCCTAATGCGGCGCAGGCGTTTGCACGGTCGTCTCGATCGGCCCTGCGCCGCCCGTCATCGTCAGCCGCAGCGTGACCGGCAGGGCGGCGTCCTTCGGCTTGTCGCGCAGCGCAAGCTTGAAGCAGGTGCGGCCCGCCTCGCCCGGCGCGGGCGCCGCGGTCACCCACCAGCCCTCGGGCGGCTCGACGAACAGGGCGCGCGCCGGACCTTCCTGCGCAGCCGCGCAGAGCCGCCAGCCGTCGGCGCCGTTCGGGGCGAGCGCGCCAAAATCCTTCGGCGCGGCGACCCGCGGCGAGGCGGCGAGGGCCGCTTCGACGAGGCCGGCATAGGGCGAGCCGCGGGCTGAGGGCAACGTCAGCGCGAGGCGCGCTTGAGCCGGCAGGCAGATCTTCTCGCAGACGGCGTAGTTCGCGCGCAGCGCCAGCGTCACCGGCTTCGCGGGGTCGCGTGGGGTGACGCGCAATGGAAGGACGACGTCGGCGTCGTAGCCGAACGCCTCGCCGCCGTCCGCTTCCTTGATGCGCTTCGGCGCGGGGAAGACGGGTTCGACCGAAGCGACGTTGTTGGAACCCGAAAAATCGAACGCCGGCGGCAGGCCGGCGTCGCCCGGATCGCGCCAATAGGTGATGGCGCCGGGCGCGAGCCTGATCTCGAAGCCCGCAAGCCGAGCGTCCGCCGCGATGAGCCGCGCGTCGGACTTCGCGCTCTTGCTCCAGTCGGTCGCGTAGGCGTCGGCGGCGAGAGCCGCGCCGGACGACGCGACTCCGCCCGCAAGCACCGCGAGCGCGGCAAGCCGCATTGCAGAGCGGCGAATGCAATGCCTTTTTCCGGGCCCAGTCATCAATTCAAAACCATCTTTCTTTCGTCCCGACCGCGTCATCATCCCCGTCTATACCCTCCTGGAGATTTGGACTAATATTCGAGCATGGACTCCGCTCCGGAGGCGAGAATGAGACGGGCAGACCCGCCGCCGCCCACCAGTCTGGAAGGGCAGTTCCTGATCGCGATGCCTTCCCTGCGGGAGGGGCCGTTCGCGCGTTCCGTCGTCTACCTCTGCGCCCATCGCGACGACGGCGCGATGGGGCTCATCATCAATCAGCGCGCGGAAGAAATCGACTTCGGCCAACTCTTGGTGCAGCTCGACATCGTTCCCGAGGGGCAGGAAATTCGCCTGCCGCCGCGGGCCGGCGCGATCAAGGTTTTGCGCGGCGGCCCGGTCGAGACGGGGCGGGGCTTCGTCCTGCATTCGCCGGATTACGGCGCGAACAATTCGACCGTCAAGATCGCCGACAACGTCTGCCTCACCGCGACGATCGACATCCTGCGCGCCATCGCGCGGGGAAACGGCCCCGCCCACGCGGTGCTTGCGCTCGGCTACGCGGGCTGGAGCTCCGGTCAGCTCGAGAGCGAAATCCTCGCCAATGGCTGGCTGACCTGTCCGGCCGACGCGGACCTCATCTTCGACTCCGATTACGACCAGAAATACGACCGGGCACTGGCGAAGCTCGGCGTGAACGCCGGGACGCTGTCATCGGACTCGGGCCACGCTTGACGGCTTCGCCGTGACGCCCGTCTCGGCGGAAACCTCGAACATTCGCGCCCGGTCTTCAAGCTCCGCGAATACGGCCGGGTCCGCTCCGCTCATAAACACTTGGCCGCCGAGGCGCTCGAGAGCGTCGAACAGGGCGGCGCGGCGGCGCGGGTCGAAATGCGCCGCGATCTCGTCCAGGAGGGCGATCGGGACGATGCCCGACATGTCGGCGACGAGCCGCGCGTGCGCGAGCACGAGGCCGACGAGCAGCGCTTTCTGTTCGCCGGTCGATGCGCTCGCGGCCGGCGCGTCTTTCGGCCCGTGCCAGACGGCGAGATCCCCGACATGCGGGCCGACAAGCGTGCGTCCCGCCGCGGCGTCGCGGCCGCGATTGTCCCTGAGGATCGCGCGATAGCGATCTTCCGCCGCGAGCGACGGGCCGCCCGCCGCAAGCGCCTCGACATCGCCCTCGAGGGCGATCCGCGCCCAGGGGAAGGCTGAGAAGTCGTCGCGCTCGGCCCCGATCAGCGCTTGCAGCCGGTTCACGCAATCGAGCCGCGCCACGGCGATCGCGACGCCGAGCTCTGCCGCTTTGCGCTCGATCGCATCGAGCCAGCCGGCGTTTCGCGGACCCTCCTCGAGTAGACGGTTGCGCCCGCGCAGCGAGCGCTCGAACTGGCCGACGCGGACGCCGTGGCCTGGGTCGATCGCCAGCACGAACCGGTCTAGGAACCGCCGCCGCTCGCTCGCCGGCCCGCCAAACAGCCCGTCCATGGCGGGGGTGAGCCAGATGACACGCACGTGATCCATGAACGCGCGCGAGGACGAAACCGGCATGCGGTCGATGCGGTTCAGCCGCTCGGCGCCCGCCTCGCCTTCGCCTGGGGTCCAGCCCGAGCCGAGTTGATGGGTCTCGCCGTCCTCCTCGATTTCGACGGAGAACGCAAAGCCGCCGGGGCCGCCGACGCGCGCGCATTCATGGATCTCCGCCCGGCGCAGGCCGCGCCCGGGCGACAACAGCGACAGGGCCTCGAGGAGATTGGTCTTGCCTGCGCCATTCTCGCCGCATAGGACGACGAGGCGGCCGTCGATCGCGAGATCGAGCGACGCGTAGGAACGGAAATCCCGCAGCAGCAGACGCCGCACCAGAGGACGCCGTCGCGACGGAAGCATGGCGTCGGGGCTCGTCATGAAGGGCCCATGTGCCATGTTCGCGCGCGGGGCGAAAGTGGAGGCAAACGCGTTGGCCAAGTCCCGCGACGTTCTGATGCCGAGCCTCGGCATGGGCCTCATCGGCGACCTGATCGCCGAAAGGCTGCCGCTGCACCGCTTGTGGCTCGAAGCCGACCCCGACGCGGGTTACGCCGAATGGGGACCGAAGGTCCGGGCGATCGCGGCAAGTGGACCGCAGGTTCCGATCGACCCTGATTTCATGCGCCGCCTGCCCAATCTCGAGATCGTTGCGAGCTTCGGGGTCGGATACGAGCATATCGACGCGAAATGGGCGGGCGAGCACGGAATCATCGTCACCCATACGCCGGGAGTGCTGGACGACGAGGTCGCCGACACGGCGATGGCCCTGACGATCATGGCCGTGCGCCGTTTTCCGCAGGCCGAGCGGTTTCTGCGCGCTGGCGAATGGCTGCAAGCCGCGTTTCCGCTTACGGCGTCGCTGCGCGGGCGCACGATGGGGATCGTCGGGCTCGGGAGAATCGGCAAGGCGATCGCACGGCGGGCGGAAGCCTTCGGGGTCGGGGTCGTGTACCACGGACGCCGCGCGCAAGCCGACGCCCCTTATCGCTTTTATTCGTCGCTGATCGAGATGGCGAAGGCTTGCGACATCCTCATGATCGCAGCGCCCGGCGGGCCCGAGACGCGCGGCCTCGTCAACGCGGAAGTCATGCGCGCTCTTGGGCCGGAAGGCGTGCTCGTCAACATCGCGCGCGGGTCGCTCGTCGATGAGCCCGCGCTGATCGAGGCCTTGCGGACGGGGACGATCCTCGCCGCCGGCCTCGACGTCTACGAGGACGAGCCGCACGTGCCGGCGGAACTCCTGGCGCTCGACAACGCGGTGCTCCTGCCGCATGTCGGTTCGGCCTCCCTGAAGACGCGGCGCGCGATGGCGGAATGCGTCGTCGCCAACCTTTTCGCCTGGTCCGAGGACAAGCCGCCGCTGACCCCCGTGCCAGAGACGCCGTGGCGCGGCGCATGGGGCGCTCAAGGCGTCGCCACCGCGCCCAGCGAAGGCGCGACGGACAGGGCGAGCCTCGTCGGCGAGATTACGGGCGTGATGCGGAACTGGTGGGACTTGCCCGCCGACTGCAACGACGGCGAGCTCTTCACCTACGCGGAGATGCTGTTCGACCGGATCAAGGCCGGCGACGGCAAGGACGCGCTCTATCGCTTCCTGGCCGACGTTCAGACGAACAAACTGGAAATGCCGCAGTCGGACGCTTGCAGGACAATCGTCGACCGCTCGCTCGAACTCGTCAGGAATTTGGCGTGACGCGCTCGCGGCCGAACTGCGCGTTCAGGCGCCGACCGGCCCAATGGCGACCTGTCTGCCGCGGGCCGGCCGCCGATATAGCGCCAGCGTCGCGACGAGGCCGCAGATTGCGGCGAAGCTCAGCCAGTAGCCCGGCGACGCCCTGTCGCCGGTGTGCCGGATGAGCCAGGTCGAAATCAGGAGCGACGAGCCGCCGAGCGTCGTCGCGAGGCTGTAGGCGAGCGAAAAGCCGGCGGTGCGCACGGTCGCTGGAATGACTTCGGTCAGCGCGACGACCATCGCGCCGTTGTACCAGGCATAGATGAAGGACAGCCACAGTTCCACTGTCAGCAGCCGGCCGAAACTCGGCTCGCGCACGAGCCAAGCGAGCGCCGGATAGGCGGTCAGAAGCGCGAGAACCGTGAATGCGATGAGAATCGGCTTGCGGCCGATCCGGTCGGAAAGCGCGCCCGAGACCGGCAGCCAGACGAAATTCGACAGCGCGATCGCCATGGTCGCGAGCAGCGCGTCGGACTCGGTCAGTTTCAAGACGCTGCGGCCGAAGGTCGGGGTGTAGACGGTGATGAGATAGAACGAGACGGTCGTCATGACGACCATCGCGACGCCGCCGATGACGACCGCCCAGTTGGCCCCGAGCGTCGCAAAGATCTGCCGCGTCGTGGGATGGACTTTGCGCTTGGCGAATTCCTCCGTCTCCTGCAACGACCGCCGGAGCAAGTAGAGCAGCGGCACGATCGCGCAGCCGATGAAGAACGGGATGCGCCAGCCCCACGCATCAGCGGCTTCGGCTGGCATGAGCTTGGCGATGGCGAAGCCGAGGAGGGCCGCGAACACGACCGCCACCTGCTGGCTGGCCGACTGCCAGCTCACGTAAAAGCCCTTGTGGCCCGGCGTCGCCATCTCCGATAGATAGACCGAGACGCCGCCGAGCTCGACGCCGGCAGAGAATCCCTGCAACAGCCGACCGAGCACGACGAGCAGCGGGGCCGCCACGCCGATCGTCGCGTAGCCGGGCACGAAGGCGATCAGGATGGTGCCGCAGGCCATGATCGACAGCGTGACGATGAGGCCCGGGCGACGCCCGATGCGGTCGATATAGGGACCGAGCACCAGCGCGCCGATCGGCCGCATCGCAAACCCCGCCGCGAAGCTCAGAAACGTCGCCATCAGCGAGGCGTAAGGATCGTGGTTCGGGAAAAAGGCGTGCGAAATCTGGCGGGCGTAGATCCCGAACAGGAAGAAGTCGTACATCTCGAGGAAGTTGCCGCTCGTGACGCGCAGAACCGTCTTGAGTTTCTCGAGCCCTGTGTCGCCCATGCCGGACTCCTGTCCCCGCGCTTTGGCGCAGGGCCAAATCGGCGCCTCCCAGAAATACGAGCCTACGCTCTTCGCCGCATGCGACACAACCGGCGGACCTTCATGATCCCCACTGCGCCGCCGCGCGCCCGGCCGCGGCGCCGGTCGCGAATGAGGCCTGCAGGAGATAGCCGCCGGTCGGCGCCTCCCAGTCGATCATCTCTCCGGCGACGAAGACGCCGGGGCGACTGACCAGCATGAAGTCCGCATCGATCTCGCTCCACGCCACGCCGCCGGCCGAGGAGATGGCGCGCGCGAGTGGGGCTGTCGCGATGAGCCTCAGTTTGCAACGCTTCACGCGGCGCGCGAGCGCTTCGCCGCCTTTAGGCAAAGGCCCGGCCTCGCGCATGAGCGCAATCGCCACCGGCACGAGGCCTGCCTCGTTTCCGCTCGAGCCGGCTCGCGAGCGCGGCTTCGCCGACGTCCGGCTTGAAGTCGATCGCGAGCGTGGCCGCTCCCTCCGCCGCAACCGCTTCACGCAAGGAGGCGGACAGCGCATAGACTGCGCCGCCCTCGACGCCCGCGGATGTGACGATCGCCTCGCCGCGAACCCGCGCGCTGTCGTGGGTCAAGGCAATGTTCTTGAGCGGCGCGCCCGCGAACGCCTCGCGGATTTTTGGCGACCAGTCGACGACGAAGCCGCAATTCGCGGGCTTCAGCGACGCGACCTCGATTCCGACCGCGCGGAATGACTCGACCCAGCCGCCGTCCGCGCCGAGCCTCGGCCAGGAGGCGCCGCCGAGCGCGAAAACGACCGCGCGCGGCTCGACGCGTTCTTGGCCCCTCGGCGTGGCGACGCGCAGCGCGCCGCCCTCGCCAAAGCCGACGAAGCGAAAGCGGGACCTGAGCTCGACGCCAAGGCCGCCGAGCCGCCTCAGCCAGGCGCGCAACAGCGGCGTCGCCTTGAAGCTCCTCGGGAAGACGCGACCGCTTGTCCCCACGAAGGTTTCTTCGCCCAAGTCCGCCGCCCAATCGCGCAGAGCGTTAGGCGGGAAGGTTTCGATTGCTGGCCGTAGCCGCTCGGCGGCGTCGCCGTATCGGGTCAGGAACGCCTCGATCGGCTCGGAATGGGTCAGATTGAGCCCGCCCCGCCCGGCGAGCAGGAACTTGCGCGCGGGACTTGGAGCGGCGTCATAGACGACGACGCGAGCGCCCGAGCGCGCGCCGGCTTCGGCCGCCATGAGGCCGGCCCTGCTCCGACGACCGCAAGCTCGCCGCCTAGGCGGCCATCGTCTTCCATTTCCGAGCCGCGGCCCCATTGAAGAAACCCGGCCGGCTCATATCATGCCGCGCGAACGTCTCTACTTCGGGAGCGCCGCTCGAGGTCCGCTCATGGCCGCCGCCGCCGACTTTCGCCGAATCGCGCTGTCGTTCGAGGGCGCAGCCGAATACCCGCATTTCGACCGCCGCGCCTTCAAGGCGCGCGTCACTTTCGCGACGCTCGCGCCCGACGAACTGACGGCCAACATCAAGTTCGCGCCGGACGAGCAGGCGCTCAAATGCGCAGTCGCGCCCGACGCCTTCATGCCCCTCGACAACGCCTGGGGCCGGCGGGGGTGGACGCAGGCGACGCTCGCGGCGTTGAGCGAGCCGGAGCTGCGCGACGCGCTCGAAATGGCCTGGCGCCACGGCGCCGCCAAGCCAAAGACGCGCCGGAGCTTGACGCGGCGATAGCGCGCGGGGTCAGGCTGACGGGCCCGCCAGGGCCTCGCTCGCTTCCCACAGCCGCCTCGCCGCCGCGTCGTCGCGCGCCCGCGCCGAGGGTTGGACGATCTTGCGCTTGACGAAATACTGGCCGGTCGCGTCGGCGATCTCGGGCGCGGAGGCGAGGTACACCAGGGTATCGGCGCCGTCATCCGGCGAACTGAAGAAGGGTCTCGCGAGCGGCAGAAGCAGGCCCGTCAGACCGCCGGAGGCCGAGCCGAAGCGGGTGGCGACGACGCCGGGATGAAAGCAATTGGCCGTGACGCCGGTTCCGGCGAGGCGGCGCGCGAGCTCGCGGGTGAAGAGGATGTTGGCGAGCTTCGAGCGGCCGTAGGCCTGCCAGCCGTTGTAGCGCTTTGCGCCTTGCAGATCGTCGAAATCGAGGCCCATGCCTTGATATGCCGTCGAAGAGGTGGAGACGACGCGGGCCGGCGCGGCGGCGACGAGCTTTTCGCGCAAGGCGGCGGTCAGAACGAAATAGGCCATGTGGTTGAGGGCGAAGGTCAGTTCGAGGCCTTCCGGCGTGACCCGCCGGTCGGCGAACAGGGCGCCCGCGTTGTTGATGAGGACGTCCACGCGCGGCTCCTGCGCGGCGATCGCGAGCCCGACCCGGCGCGTCTCGGCCATCAGGGAGAGATCGGCCACATGCACCCGGTGGCCGAGCCTCCGCGCGGCGGACTCGAGCTTGGCCAGCGTCGCCTCGGCGCGGCGCTCGTCGCGGGCGATGAACACGATCCGCGCGCCCAACTTCGCCAGTGAAAGCACTGCGGCTTGGCCGATGCCGGATGTCGCGCCGGTCGCCACCACCGTCTTTCCCTTCATGACCATCCCCTGTCGACCGGCGATCTTGACCGCTGATCTGCTCGCGGCGCCTGTCGAGGACGAGCCTCGCCGGAGGAGGCGGCGCCGTCAATGGCCGGCCACCCATGTCCCGCCGGCGCCACCGCGCAGTTGGGACGCGCGCGAACGATTTCAGCGCGTTAGGCGCCAAAATGTGTCATCTTTTCGGAGGCGTCCGCGCGTCGTCACGCCGCGAAAGCCGGGGCGCGGCCTCACGATTTCCAGGCTGTCAGGCGCCGGCTGACATTTAGTTTACGACATCGTAGATAATCAACGAGTAAAGCAACTATGAGACTCGCGCCATGGACGATCCGTATCGCCGTTCCGTTTTCACCCCCGCCCTCTTCTACAAGGACCCCTTCACCGCCCTCGATTGGCTCGAACGCGCGTTCGGCTTCGAGCGGAGCATGGTCATCACCGAGTCCTCAGGCAAGCTCGGCCACGCAGAAATGCGCTTCGGCGACGGGACCATCTATATCGGCGGGGAATGGGCGGAATTCACCGCCAGCCCCTCCTCGGCCGGCGGCAAGAACACGCAAGTCGTCCATGTGAGGGTCAATGAGGACATCGACGGCCACTGCGAACGTGCGCGGAGCGCAGGCGCGGTCATCGTCATGGAGCCTGCGGACCAGTTCTACGGCGACCGCACCTATCGCGCCCGCGACCCCGAGGGCCATAACTGGACCTTTGGCCAGCCCGTCCGGGCGGTCACGCGGGAGGAAGCCGAAAAGGCGAGCGGCCTGACGATCAAAGGCTGGGCGTGAGCGGACTGGTCGACCTCGACCGGGTGCTGGCCGCGCTCGCCGATCCGCGCCGACGACAGGTCGTCGAGCTGTTGCGCGAGCGCCCGCGCCGGGCCGGCGAACTGGCGGAGGCGGTCGGCCTCACGCCGGCCGCGTTGACGCGGCATTTGCGCGCCCTGAAGCAGGGCGGGCTCGTCGAAGAGGCGCATCCGGAGTTCGACGCCCGGGTGCGCGTCTTCACGCTCCGGTCCGAGCCGATGGCCGCGCTGAAAGCCTGGCTCGGAGACACCGAGCGCTTGTGGAGCGACGAACTCGCCGCCTTCAAGGCGCATGTCGAGCGCGGGGCCCCATGACCTCGAAGGCGATCGTCGCGCTGCGCGTCAGGGCCTCGTGCGAGCGCGCATTCGACGTCTTCACCCGCGAGATCGGCCTCTGGTGGCGTCCGAACGGTCTCTTCCGCTTCACCCCCGGTCCTCCCGGCCGCATGTCGTTCGAGCCTTGGCTCGACGGGCGTTTAACCGAAACCGACCCGCAGGGCCGCGCGTTCGAAATCGGCCGCATCACCCAATGGGCGCCCGGCGAAAAAGTCGCCTTCACCTGGCGCCAGGCGAGCTTCGCGCCGGATCAATTCACCGAAGTCGAAGTCCGGTTCGAGCCGGTCGGCGACGAGACCCGGGTGACGGTCGAGCATAGCGGCTGGGATCGCGTGCCGGCGGACCATGTCGCCCGGCACGACTTCCCCGAGGCGGCGTTCCTGACCCGCCACGCCGAATGGTGGCGGGATCCGCTGGCGTCGTTCTCGCGGCGGCTGGAACGTCAGTAGGCGCGTGGAAAACCCTCATCCGGCGGGCTGCGCCTGCCACCTTCTCCCGCAATCCCCGGGTCCAAAGCCCGGGGAGGAGAAGGGATCGCCCCCCCGCTCGCGGGAGAGGGCTGGGGTGAGGTCAATCGGCCGACTTAAGCCCAGTGTTTCGCCCGGGGTGGAACCGCACTATCCTGACCTCCTGCCTGACGGAGCTTGCGATGGCGAAGGACCAGCAGGGCCTGCCGCTTACGGGCTCGCCGGAGTCGGCGGCGGCGTTCGACCGCGCGGTCGCGGACTATTGGGGCCTGACCGGCGATCCGGTCGGGACCTTGAAGCAGGCGCTCGCGCGCGACGCGAGCTTCGCGCTCGGCGGCGTCATGATCGCCGGCCTCTTCATGATCGGCGGCTTTCGCGGCGACCATCCCGAAGTCACCGATGCGATCGCCGCGGCGGAGGCGGCGGTTGCGGGCGCCTCGGCGCGCGAAAACCTGCATCTCGACGCAGTCAGGGCATGGGCGGACGGACGCGCGCCTGACGCCATCCGCGCCTGGGAGGCGATCCTGACCGACTGGCCGACCGACGCGCTCGCCTTGCGCTTCGGGCAGGACGCTTATTTCTTCACGGGCCAGCCGGTCGCCCTGCGCGACTCGGTCGCCCGCGTCCTGCCGGCTTGGGATCGCGACAATCCGCTCGCGAGCTTCGTTCTCGGCGCCTACGCGTTCGGCCTCGAGGAGACGAACGAACTCGGCCGCGCTGAAGATGCGGCCCGCGAGGCGCTCGCACGCAACCCGCGCGACGCCTGGGCGACGCACGCCCTGGCGCATGTGTTTGAGACCGCGAGCCGCCAGGAGCTTTCCTCAAGTCGACGCGCGCGAACTGGGCGCCCGCCCATTTCATGGCGGGCCACAATGGCTGGCATCTGGCGATCTACCTGATCGAGCACGGGCGTACGGACGAGGTCCTCGCCGACTACGACCGGTTCGTTGCGCCGAAGCTTGCCGACGACATGACGCTCGACCGGATCGACGCCGCCTCTCTGCTCTGGCGTCTCGAACTCGCGGGCGTGGACGTAGGCGACCGCTGGGGGCCGGTCGCGCGCGCGTGGATGGCGCATGTCGACGACCACGTGCTCGCCTTCAACGATCTCCATGGCGCCCTCGCCGCGGCGCGCTCGCTTGAGCGAGCGGACGTCACGCGCCTGCGCGGCTCGCTCGATGACTACCTGCGCGAGGCCCACGGCCACAATCCGAAGGTCACCGCCGAGGTCGGGCGCCCCCTGATCGAGGGCGTGCTCGCGTTCGGCGCGGGCAACTATGCCAGCGCGGTCGAGGCCCTCCTGCCTGTCCGCTACGAGGCCATCCGCATCGGCGGCAGCCACGCCCAGCGCGACATCGTCAACCAGACCCTGATCGCAGCGGCGGAGCGATCGGGCCAATGGCGCCTCGCCCGCGCGCTGATCGCCGAGCGCCTGGCGGAGCGCAACACGCGGCGCACGCAGGAAGCTTATGAGCGGGCGCGCGCCAGGGCGGGGTGATCCGGTTATCGATGCCCGGCGAGCGGCGCGAGGTCAGGCCGAAAACGAGTTTATCTTGCCCTGACGCGCCAAATCCGACGCCGTTCGATACACGTTGACCAAAAAGAGACCGATGAGAACGGCGCCCAGCATTCCCACGGATAAGGAGTGCAGGGAGACGATCCGGCCCCCGATGCTGAGATCGACCGGTCCCATCGAGAACATCGCGACATTGAAAAGAACCATCACCAACCTCAGCTCGGTCGGGCCGAAGCCGAGGAACGACAGACGGAACTCGCCGGAAACGTGGCTAGAAAGAAATACCGAGAGGCCGAGCAGCAGGTAGCCGACCAACGTGAACAGCGCGGCCTCCATGCCGACATAGGGAGACAGTCCGAGGCCTATTGTTATGATCAGATTGCTGACAGCGTCCATCGAATGGTCGAGGAAAAACCCATAGCTGTGCCTCTCCGTGCTTCGGAACCTTGCCAGAGAGCCGTCGAGCGAATCGCCGAACCAGTTTATGATCAGTCCGAGACTCGCGAGAAACAGGAAGCCCGGGCGCCAGTTGCTCGCGACATATCCAAGAGCCGTCACAATTGCGCCGAAGACGCCGACGCCAGTGAGAATGTCCGACGTAACCCAGTCCGGCAAACGCCCGCAAAGGCGATTCAAGAGATCGCGTTCGCCGCCTGCAAGGAAACTCTTGTGAATCCGGGCTGTCGGTCGGAAAACATAGGCGCTGATCGGCCCGGGCGCCGATACAAAGCTCCCGCTCGAATTGGCGATGGTCATAACCTTCCCGATGCGCCCGCGAATTGTTTGTCGCTAGTGGCTTCGTCACTTGTAGTGGCGGCCATTTCCTGACGCAACGGCAACATAAGAAGAACGAATTTTCGCCATCGGAGTGACGCTGCGGAACCGCAGACGTTCATGCTTCAAGCATGGGCGCGCTCAAGTGAGGCATGGGACCTTCGGGCGCGGCGCAAAGTAAGGCGCCAACGCAAACGGGGGCTCGATGGGGCGCAATATTGTGATCACCGGGGCCAGCAGCGGGCTCGGTCGAGCGCTTGCGTTGGAATACGCAGCCCCGGGCGCGGTGCTCGCTCTTCTCGGACGCAACGAAGACCGCCTCAACGAGACCGCCGCCCGCGCGCAAGCAAAAGGCGCGCTCGTGCGGCTGGCCACTCTCGACGTGCGCGATCGCGAGGGCATGCGCAACTTCTTGCTCGATTTCGACGCGACGGCCCCGATCGATTGCGTCATCGCCAGCGCGGGGCGGACCATGGTCACTCCGGCCGACGGAACCGCCGAGGATCTGACCAAGGCCGAGGAGCTGTTCGCTGTGAATGTGAACGGCGTTATGAACACGATCGCGCCGGTCGCGCCTCTCATGCGGAGCCGCCGGAGCGGTCAGATCGCGCTCCTTGGCTCGCTCGCCGCGTTCGCGCCTCCACCAGACTCTCCCTCATACGCTGCGAGCAAGGCGGCGCTGGTCGCGTTCGGGCTCGCGACGCGAGCGCTCTATCGCGCCGATGGCGTCGCTGTCAGCGTGATCTGCCCGGGGTTTGTCGACACCGAGATGACCGGCTCCTATACGAGCTGGAAGCCGCTCATGATCTCGGCGGAGGACGCGGCGCGTCGGATTCACCGCGGGCTTGATCGCCGCAAGGCCGTCATCGTCTTCCCTTTCGCGCTCTACTGCGCGGCGAGGCTTCTGCAGTGTCTGCCGGATCCGTTGCGGTCGTCGGTCATGTTGAGGTCGCGCGCGGTTCAGCGCTAACAGGCTTCGACACCGCTTCCTTCTCCTCAACTTGAACCGGCGACGACCTATTTCGCGCTGTCCAATTCCCCGACGCTCTCGGCGCCGGATGTCGGGCCGAGCCAATCGGGGTCGATCCTCGGCAAGGGGATCGCATCGAGAAGCGCGCGGGTATACGCGTCCCTCGGGGCGGCGAAGACATGGTCGCACGGTCCCTCTTCGACGATCCGCCCGCTGCGCAGGACATAGACCCGGTCGCACACTGCCCGGATGACGGAGAGGTCGTGGCTGATGAAGGCCATGGAAAGGCCGAGGTCGCGCGACAGCCCCTTAAGCAGGTTCAAGACGTGGGCTTGCGTCGAGACGTCGAGCCCGGAGACGATCTCGTCCGCGAGAACGAAATCGGGCGCGAGCAGCGCGACGCGCGCGATGCCGACGCGTTGTCGCTGGCCGCCGGAGAGCTCATGCGGATACCGCTCGAGGCAGGTTAATGGAAGGCTGAAGCGCGTGAATATTTTCCTTGCCCGCGCCTCCGCGTCGGCTTCGTTCGCCGCGACGCGGTGGAACAGCATTGGCTCGATGACGATGCGACGGATTGTACGGCGCGGATTGAGCGACGCCATCGGATCCTGAAAGATGAGTTGCATGCGCCTTCGGATCGGGCGCATCGCCGGCTCGGGCAGGCTCGTGATGTCTTGACCGTCGAAGCAGATTGTCCCTGAATCCATGTCGATCAGGCGCAGCAGCGCTCGCCCCAGGGTCGTCTTGCCAGAGCCGCTTTCTCCGACAATGCCGACGGTTTCCGCACGGCCGATGCGGATCGTGACGCCATGCAAAACTTTCAAGGGGCGCTTGCCGAGGCCAAGAAGGCTCCGGCCTCCGCCGAAAGAGACTTCGACATCGCGTGCGATCAGGAGGTCGTCGGTCACCGCGCGGCGCCGCTCTGGCCAAGTTCGGCGTGCAAATCGGCGATGACGGCTTCTGGAATCGCGCACAAACCCGCGTTCGGCCGGTCGTAGCGTGGGCAGGCGTCCAACAGCGCGCGCGTATAAGGATGCCTGGGCGTGCCGAGCAGCTGCGAGGTCGAGCCGGACTCGATCACCCGGCCCGCGAAGAGGAGCGTCACGTGGTCGCAGATTTGGGCGACCACGCCGAGGTCGTGCGTCACGAACACCACCGCCGTGCCATGTGCGCTTTGCAAATTGCGGATCAGCCGCAGGATTTGCTTCTGCACCGTCACGTCGAGCGCGGTAGTCGGTTCGTCCGCGACGATCAATCGCGGTTCGAGCGCGAAGGCGGCGGCGATCAACACGCGCTGCCGCATCCCGCCAGAAAGCTCATGGGGAAAGCTGCGCAAGACGCGATCAGGGTCGCGAATATGAACTTCGTGCAGCAGTCTGAGCGCGAGCGCTCGCGCCGCTTTTGCATCGAGGCCGCGCCAGAGCCGCGGTCCGTCCGTCAATTGTGCTTCGATTCGGCGCGCGGGATTGAGCGCGGTCATCGGGTCCTGCGGGATCAGCGCGATACGCTCGCCGATCAAACGGCGGAGCGCGCCAGCATTCATCTTCAGGAGATCTGCGCCCTCGAACATCACTTTGCCGCCTGTCACGCGGACAGTGCGCGGCAGAATGCCGAGGATCGCCTTCGCTATGGTCGATTTGCCCGCGCCGCTCTCACCGACGAGACCGCACGTTTCGCCGCGTGCGACCTCAAGCGACACACCGCGGAGGATCGGCGCCCGGTCGCGTACGGAAATCGCGCTCAAATTCGAGAGGGCGAGAACTGGCGGCTTCATCGGCGCATCACCGGATCGAGCGAACGCCGCAGGCCCTCGCCGAGCAGGTTAAACGCCAGCACCGTGAGAAACAGGGCGGTCAACGGCGCCGCAAGCACCCACCAACCCTGATGGAGAATCTGCCGCCCCTGGGCGATCATTCCGCCCCAGGTCGGCACATCGGAGGACACAGAGAGCCCGACAAACGAAAGGATCGCCTCGACGATCACCGCGATGCCCATCTCGAGGCTGATCAGCGCAATCAGGACGGGCAGCACGTTGGGAAAAATCTCGCGGAGCAGAATCCGCATTTGCGAGAAGCCGATCGCGCGCGCGGCCGTGACATAGTCGCTCTTCGCCTGAGCCATCGTCTCTGCGCGCACGACGCGACAGAAGCGGGTCCAATCGATGATGACGATGGCTGCGATGACCGAACCAACGCCAGCGCCCACGACCGCGACCAAGAGGATCGACAGCAGCACCGGCGGGAACGCCATCCAGATCTCGACGAGACGAGAGATGACCGCGTCCACCCAGCCCCGATACCAGCCCGCGAGCAAGCCGAGCGCCGCCCCCAGAACCGCCGCCAGGCTCGCGGCGACGAAGGCGACGGTCAGTGCGATTCGTGATCCCCAAATGAGGCGTGAGAGTACGTCGCGGCCGAGATCGTCGGCGCCGAGCAGGTAGCCCGGCTCCGCGCCAGCAAAGCCGTGCGGCGGCGTTAGGCCCAGGATCAAGTCCTGTTCAAGGGGATCTTTCGGCGCGAAGCCCGGCGCACCGATGGCGAGCACGATCAGGAACAGGATGAAGCCGCCGCCGCCGACCACCTTGGCGTCGCCGACGCACGTGCGGACGGTGTTCCCGATCCCGCGCCAGTGAGGCTCGCTCATTGGCCGATCGCCCGAGCGTCACACATTGCGCAATCTCGGGTTGGTCATGACGACCAGCAGATCGACAGCCATGTTCACGACAATGAACAGGGCGCCGAACACCAGCGTCAGCCCCTGGATCAGCGGCAAGTCGCGGTTGATCACCGCGTCAACCGCCATGTTCCCCATGCCGGGATAGCCGAAGATGCGCTCGACGATCACCGTGCCGCCGATCAGGAACGTGAACTGCACGCCAGTCAGCGCGAGGGTGGGCGCAATCGCGTTTCTGAGCGCCTCCTGCAGGACCAGCCGCATTTGTGAAAGGCCCTTCAGCCGCGCGAGCAGGACGTAATCCTGCACCATCGCCTCGCGCAGGGATTCCTTCAGGACGCGGGTGATGATCGCGGCGAGCGGCAGGCCGAGCGCGAGCATCGGCATCGTCATATGCCGCAACACATCGGCTGCGGCGGCGAAGCGCAACGTGGCGAGGCTCTCCAGCAGATAGAACGGCGTGACGAACCGCTCGTCGAGGCTGGGGTCGATCCGGCCCGACAAAGGCAGCACGGGAAGGAACACACCGAACAGCAGCACAAACGCAAACGCCCAGATGAAATCTGGCACCGCGAGAAAGAGCCCGTTGACAGCGTCGATCAACGGCGCAGCGGACCAATCGCTCATGAGAGTGCCGAACACGGCGATAGCCCCGCCGAGCAGCGCAGCAAAGACCAACGAGACGAAGGCGAGTTCGAGAGTGGCAGGCAATCGTTCGCCCATAATCGCGAGCACGTTGCGATGAAGGGAGATGGACGTCCCGAAGTCGCCGTGGAGTATGTCCCGCAGCCAGATGAAAAATTGAGTAGGCAGGCTCGTATCGAGTCCATAATGGGCTCTTAGCGCCGCGATGTCGGCGGGCGTTGCGCCAGGCGATATCATCATCGCGATCGGGTCGCCCGGCACGACCCGCAGAAGCACGAACACGATAATCGCCACGCCCAGCAAGGTGACGGCGGCCAAGATCAGGCGCTGCGCGGCGACCAAAATCATGGAGGCGCGCTCAATGCGGCGACATAAGAGGGCGCGAACGAATCCCGTCCTTTCGCGCCCGCTCTCGAGTCAGGCCTTGGACACCAAGGTCGGCTGTAGGGCGCCCGTCGCATTCGGTGTGACCTTGAGCGATGCCTTGTAGACGATGGGCTGCGAGTATTGCACGAGCGGGATCACATAGCCCTTTTCGGCGATATATTTGTCGACCGCCTTCCAGCCGGCTATTCGTTTTGCTTCGTCCTTCTCTCCCCACAATGGCCCGATCATGTCGTCGAGATCTTTCGACTTCCAGGCTGAGTGCGGCGATGGCGAGAACATCGCAAATCCCGTCGAGGTGGACGGGTCGCCGATCGCATTGCCCCAATTGTAGAAGGCCATCGGGTCGAGCTTGTGGGCGGCGCGCAGCTCATAGTGCTTGGCGATCTCATAAACCTCGATCTCGGCATCGATGCCGACCTTGCGCCACATCCCGACAATCGCCTGGATCATTTCGTAATCTTTCGGCTTGAAGCCGCGCGTCGTCTGGATCTTGAACTTGACCGGCTTTTCCGGCGAGTAGCCGCTCTTGGCGAGGAGCGCCTTCGCCAACTCTGGGTCATAAGGAACCTTGATCGAGGGATCGAACGCCTCGTAGCCGGGCGCTTCCAGGGTCGCGATAGGCGTCGCGTAGCCGCGCAGCAGTTTCTTGGCGATGAGGTCCTTGTCGATTGCATGGATCGCCGCGAGACGCACGTTCTCGTCGAGCATTTCTTTTTCGACATTGGTAATGAAGATCATGCCGATGTCCGACACCGGCTCACATACGCCCGCCAGACCCGGCTTCACTCTGAGGCGATCGTACTCCTCGTATGGAATCTCTAGCGTCACGTCGGAGGAGCCGCTTTCGATCTCGGCCACGCGGCTCGCGCCGTCAGGCACGAACTTGAATATCACCGTGTCGAACGCGCCCTTTGGGCCCCAATACTTCTCGTTTCGTTTCAGACGGAGGAACGCATTGCCCTGGTACTCGTCCACCATGTAGGGGCCGGCGCCGACAGGCTTTTTCTCGAACCCTTCCGCGCCCACCTTCTCGTAATAGGCCTTCGGCAAAATGTAGCCGGTCAGGAACGCCATCCATTTGAAGACTGTGGGGTCGAACTGCTTGACGTCGGCGGTGATGCGATCGCCGTCGATCTGGTAGTTGCCGAGACGGCCCCAGATGAATTGAATCGGATTGCCGGTCTTCGGGTCGCCCGCGCGCTCCAGCGACCAAACGACGTCAGCAGGCGTAAGCGGCGAACCGTCGTGCCAGACGACCCCCTCGCGCACGTCCATCCAGGCCTTGGTCTTGTCGTCGTTCCAGCCCCATTTGGTCAAAAGCCCGGGCGCGAAAGAGAGGTCGGGATTCTGGCCGACGTATTGATCGTAGATTGCTCTATAGATCGCCTGAATGGTCGGATTGACCGCGGACGGTCCAACGGTCGGATCGAACGACGGAAGATTGACGTTGTAGGCGATCGTCAGCGTGTCGCTCGTTTGCGCGGACGCGAAGGCGCCAAGCAGAAGTTCGGATAGGAACGTCGCGCCGCCCAATGCGAGCGTCTGGCGTCGATTCAGTCTGATCATGCTGTCCTCCTGCTTTGCCGTCTTCAAGCGACGACATCCGTGGGCTCGGCGACGCTTAAGGCGAGGCGATCAAAAGTGCATTCCTCTCGAGCGGCCTACTCTTGATCGGAGTTCGACCTGCCGCCTCGTCGCGCGTCCCGAAAGAGGATCGCGGGCTATTACATGCATCTTCATATATAATTCCTACAGCGCACGTTGTGTCAAGTAGCCGACGCAAGAGAAAAGCTCCCTTTATTTGGGCGCTCTGCGTCGGCGCCAAGGATCGTCCCCTTCCCGCATTGACAACGAAGCGGCGATAAAAATATGCTGATGCACATGAATGGAGCGCGCCGCGTCCTTCGCGGCGCGAAGGGAGGTCCAAGTGGCGGAACGCTCATTCGCTCGCGAGGTGGAGGACCTGAGGCTCGGCGCCGGTTACGTGTTCCGCGGCGAGGGCATTCTCGCCATAACCAAGGCGCTGTTGCAATCGGGCGTCTCCTACGTGGGGGGCTATCAGGGCTCGCCGATCTCCCACCTCATGGACGTTCTCGCCGACGCAAAGGACGTGCTCGACGAACTCGGCGTGCATTTCGAGACGTCCGCTTCAGAAGCAACTGCCGCGGCGACGCTTTCGGCGTCGGTGATGTATCCCCTCCGCGGCGCGGTCACGTGGAAATCGACTGCTGGAACCAATGTCGCCGCCGACGCGCTCTCCAATCTTTCGTCTGGCGGCGTCACTGGCGGCGCGTTGATCATCATCGGCGAAGACTACGGCGAAGGCTCGTCCATCATGCAGGAGCGCAGCCACGCCTATGCCCTGAAATCGCAAATCTGGCTCATCGATCCGCGCCCGAATCTGCCGACGCTGGTGCGCATGGTGGAAGAGGGCTTCGCGCTGTCCGAGGCGTCGAACACGCCGGTAATGCTCGAAGTGCGCATCCGCACCTGTCATGTTCACGGACAGTTCGTCGCCAAGGACAATCAGAAACCAAAATTCACTCTGCGCGAGGCGCTGGAAAAGCCGGTGCGCGACGTCAACCGGATTGTTCTGCCGCCCGCTTCGTTCCTGCATGAAAGGGAGAAGCTTGAGCGGAGGGCACCTGCGGCGATCGAATTCGTCAAGGAGCATAGGCTCAACGAGATTTTCGGCCCCGCCCGCGGCGACGTCGGCATCGTCATGCTGGGCGGCATGTACAATACGACAATGCGGGCGTTGCAGTATCTGGGCCTCGCCGACGCCTGCGGCAAGTCGGCGGTTCCGCTCTACGTCCTAAACGTCGCCTATCCCCTGATCGAGGACGAGCTCGTCGGATTCTGCGCCGGCAAGCGCGCTGTCTTGATGATCGAGGAGGGCGCGCCCGACTACATCGAACGCGATCTCAATACGATTCTGCGCCGACGCGATCTTCAGACGAAAGTCTGCGGCAAAGACGTTCTGCCGATGGGCGGCGAATACACTGCGCCGGTGCTGACCAAGGGCGTGCGTCAGTTTCTGGCTGTCCATGCGCGCGAACTGCTCGGCAACGATCCGCCCCATCCCGACCCGTCGCCGGTCATGGCCGACCCCAGGGTGAAAGCGCTCGCCGAGGTCGTGCCGCTGCGGCCGCCAGGGTTTTGCATCGGGTGCCCGGAGCGGCCTATCTTTGCCGCCCTCAAACTGGTGGAACGGGAACTCGGCCAGCATCATATCTCCGCGGACATCGGCTGCCATCTGTTTTCGATCCTGCCGCCATTCAATGTCGGTGCCACAACCATGGGCTATGGCCTCGGGCCCGCATCGGCGTCCGCGTTTAACGTGAAGTCGGACAAGCGCTCGATCTCGATTCTCGGTGATGGCGGGTTTTGGCACAATGGCCTCACCTCCTCGATCGGCAACGCCGTCTTCAACAAGCACGATGGCGTGACGCTGATCGTCGACAATTTCTATTCCGCCGCGACCGGCGGGCAAGACATCCCCTCGTCCCGCGCGAGCAATCCTCGCCGCAAGACCAATAACAGCATCGTTGCCGCAGTGCGCGGCATTGGCGCGAAATGGGTGCGCCAGATTGATCGCACCTACGACGTCGCCGCCATGCGCGACACGCTGCGCGAGGCGCTCACGTCGAGGACGCCGGGGCCGAAAATCATTGTCGCCTCCTCGGAGTGCATGCTGAACAAGCAGCGCCGCATTCGTCCAATGCTCGCCGAGGCGATGCACGAGGGCAAACGCGTGGTTCGCGAGAAATTCGGCGTCGACGCCGATATTTGCACTGGCGATCACGCATGCATCCGCCTCTCGGGCTGTCCTTCCTTGTCGCTCAAACATACCGACGATCCGTTGAAAGACGATCCGGTGGCCTTTGTCGACGAGAATTGCGTCGGTTGCGGCAATTGCGGGGAGGTTGCTGAGGCGGCTGCGCTCTGTCCGTCCTTCTATCGCGCCGAGATCGTCCACAATCCCACGTTCTGGGATCGGTTCGTCGACAGGGCCCGCGCCTCGATCATCGGCTGGTTCGAGCGGCGGCGCAACGCGGGACGGATCGCATTCGCGAGCAGTCGCGGATGAGCGGCGCCGCATCCGGCCGCAAGAACAGCGCCAGCGCGCAACGAATCTCGATCGCCATTCTCGCAATGGGCGGACAGGGCGGAGGCGTTCTCGCCGATTGGGTCGTCGCGCTCGCCGAAGCTCAAGGTTGGGCCGCGCAGTCCACCTCGGTGCCGGGCGTCGCGCAACGGACTGGCGCGACGATCTATTATATCGAAATGGCGCCGATCAGAGCGGGCGCAGAGCCTGTCTTCGCGCTGATGCCGACGCCTGGCGACGTCGATGTCGTGATGGCGTCCGAGCTGATGGAGGCGGGCCGATCGGTGCTGCGCGGTCTCGTCACGCCCGAACGAACGACCCTGATCGCCTCGACGCATCGCGCTCTCGCGGTGGCGGAGAAGGAGAAACCGGGCGACGGCGTCGGCGACCCTGCGGTCGTCTCGATCGCGACCGAGTTTGCCGCCAGGCGGCGGATCGCGTTCGACATGGAAGCGCTCGCGAAAGCGGAGGGCAGTGTCATTTCAGCGGCGATGTTCGGCGCCCTCGCTGCGAGCGAAGCGCTCCCGTTTGACCGCGCAGCGTTTGAATCCGCGATCCGCGTCAGCGGGACCGGCGCGACATCGAGCCTGCGCGCGTTTGCCGCCGCTTTCGACCGGACCCGGCAGAAGCCGGTCGAGCTGGTGCGTCGTTTCCCCGACAAGCGGTTCGTGGCGATGCCGGAAACGGCGGGCCATCCCGAGCTCGATCGCCTGGTTGCGCGCATTCGCACGACCTTTCCCGATTCAGTGCAACCGATGCTGTTCGCCGGAGTGCGGCGTCTGGTCGACTATCTCGATCCCGATTATGCGCTCGAATATCTCGATCGCGTCGGCATGCTGTTCGACATCGATCGCGCGCAAGGCGGGAATACGAGGGGTTTCGCCTTCACCGCCGCCGCCGCCAAATATGTCGTGACCGCGATGGCCTACGACGACGTCGCGCGCGTCGCCGACCTCAAGATCCGCGAATCCCGCCGGGCGCGCGTGCGCGTCGAAGTTGCCGCCGCGGAGGATATGCTCGTCGCAACGACCGAGTATTTCCATCCGCGAGCCAATGAGTTGTGCGCCGCCTTGCCCGAGCGGTGGGGCGAGTGGATCGAGGGGCGGCCCGCAATATTCAAGGCGCTGGATCGCGTGCTCAACCGAGGACGGCGTATCCGCACCAACACCGTGACCGGCTATCTCGCGCTTGCGGCGGTCGCAAGTTTCAGGAGCCGCCGGCGCGGGTCGCTACGCCACGCGCGCGAAGCGGCGCACCGCGAGGCCTGGCTGACCCTGGCCGCGCAAGTGTTGGAGAGCAACTACGCGTTGGGCGTGGAAGTGCTGGCGTGCCGTCGTTTGGTCAAGGGCTATTCCGATACCCATGCGCGCGGACTCTCGAAGTTCGACCGCGTGATGTCGGCGGCGCCGACGCTGGCCAAACGCGATGATGGCGCGGTGTGGCTAGACCGACTGAAGCGCGCCGCGCTCGCAGACGAGGACGGAACGGCGCTTGACGGCGTGCTCAAGACGGTCGCCTCACTCTGAAGGATTGACGGCCCGAGGGCGTCGAGGACGAGGCCGAAACAGCTCAATCTTTGCGCAGGATCCATCGCGCTCGGCGACAGGCGCCAAGGCGCGTGGAACTCATCCTCATATCCCGTGCTTGCGAATGTTCTGGATCATCTTGTGCAGCGTCGCGGTAAACGCCTTGTATTCCTGGTTGTCGACTCCCTCGAAAATCTTCAGCAGCGTATCATACATCGTCGGCCAGACCTTCGCGAAGGCTTCGCGCCCAGGCTGCGTGATTTCGACGTCGCGCACTCTCAGATCTTCGGCGCGCGGACGGCGCAGAATGAAGCCCTTTTCTTCAAGAGAATCGAGCGTGCGGCTCATCGTCGATTGCTCGGTCAGGGCGTAAAGCGAAAGCTCGTTGATTGTAACCGGCGACGAGATGCTGAGGATCGCGAGCGCGCGCATCTTGGTCGTCGTCATATCGTGAGCCTTCAGCGCGTTGGCGAGATGCGTGTTCCAACTCAGCGACACGCTGTTGATCAGATAGGGCGCGAATTGCTGCAGGCCAATTTCGCCAAGCGACGGGCGGAGGCCCGCGGCGCTCGCCCGCACCCAAAGCGGATCTTCGAAGGCGGCGTCGGGCGCGCGCAAGTTCAATTGGTCGTTCATTTCAGCGCGCTGGCGAGCAGGAAGCCCGAACCACCTGCAAGGCCTGGACCGGGGTGGGTCGAGGCGCCGATGTGGTAGAGGCGGGGGACATGAGTGCGGTGATTCAACGAGGACGCAAAGGGGCGCCAGACGAAAAACTGGTCGAGACCACAATAGCCGCCGTAGGGATCGCCGCCGACGAGATTGACGTTCATCAACTCGAGGTCTGCGGGCGAATAGGCCTTGCGCGCGATGACGAGGCTCTTGAAGCCATTGATGTGGCGGGAGAACAGCGCCTCGACGCGGTCGGCGTATGCCTCACGGACGGCGGGGGTCCATCGGCCGTCGGCCGGCGTGACAATCTGTCCGGCCGCATCGCCTTTCAGGAAGCGTGGCGCCTCGGGCAATTGCAGCCAAAGGATCGCCTTGCCGTCTGGCGCGCGCGAGGGGTCGAGCGCTGTCGGTTGCCCCACGCAGATCGTCGGCTCGGCAGGCAGCAACCCGCGTTCGGCCTCGTTGGCCGCGCGCGACACGCCGTCGAGGCCCGGGGTGATGTGCAGCAACGCGACTTTGCCCAGTTCCTCGCCGCCGATCCAGCGTGGCGGAGCGTCGAGCGCGTAGTGGATCTGCATATCGCCTTTGCCGTGGCGGTAGCGTCGCAATGCAGCGGCAATTTCTGGAGGGGGCGCACTGTCGCGCAAGAGACGGCTGTATAGCTGCGCGGGAGTGACCGAGCAGATCACCCCTTTGCCGGACATGATCGTCTCGCCCGAGGAAAGCTTCACGCCGATCGCACGGCCTCCCGCGTCGAGCAGCACCTTCTCGACATCGGCGCCGCTGCGAATCTGGCCGCCTTGGTCGCCAATCAACCGTTCGAAAGCGCCGATCAGCGAATTGGCGCCTCCGACGGCTATCGGGCATCCCGCGAGTTCGACCGCGAAGGCGATCACCTTGATCATTTGCGCCGAATAGGCGCTTTCGGGATTGAGGCCGCAGTGCAAGCCCCAGGGCGCCCAAAGGGCATGCACGGCCTCGGAACCATAGGTCGCCTCGAGATAGTTGCGCGATGGCTTCAGCGCCTCCCCGAACCAGGCCAGCAATGCGCGCGGTCCGCGCCTCCAGGCCTCGCGCGCAATCGTCATCGCCATCGATCGCGACCAGAGCCGGCCGCCGAGAAGCGAGAACAGGAAAGGCGCGTCGGCGCCCATTCCGTCCATTTCCTTGGCGAACGCGGCGCCGTCGCCCGGCGCACAGGCGTCGAAGGTCGCGATGTTGCGTTTCCGGTCCCGCGAAAACAGCACGTGCGAGCCATCGGGACGCAAGACGCCGGTTGGCAGGTCGCTGTGAGCGACCGCGAATCCGCGCGCCTCCAGGTCCTTGCCGATCGCGCCGTAGGCGGGCGAGGTCAGGAACAGCACCAAGGTTGTCGCCATCACGTCGTGCAGGAACCCGGGCACCGTGATCTCCTCGGTGCGCAAACAGCCGCCGACGCGGTCGTTGCGATCAAGGACCAGCACCGTGGCGCCGTTCTTTCCCAGGACGCTGGCGGCGACCAAGCCATTGATGCCGCCGCCAACGATCACATAGTCTGGATCGGCCATGGTTTCTTGCCCGCAGGGGTCGTCAGTCGCGCTTGGGGCAGGCGGCTCAATTCGGAACGAGGGCCAGCGCGCGCACTGGGGATCCCGTGCCCTCGACGAACTTCAGCGGGGCTGCGATCAGGACGGCGCCCTTCGCGGGCAGCTGGTCGAGATGGCAAAGGCTCGCCAGGCCGTAGCGGTTCGCCTGATGCATGAGCGTATGGGCCGGGAAAGGCGGATTCATGCCTCCCGCCGAGCCGGCGTCGGTGCCAACTGTCTCGGAACCCCAGCCGATCACGCCCTTGGAGATCAGATAGGTGATCGCTTCAGCGGTCGGACCGGGCGAATGAGGCCCGTTCGCATCGGCGTTCAAGAAAGTTTGCGAGGCGCCGTTGCGTTTGTACCAGTCCGTCCGCAGGAGCACCCACCCGCCCTGCTCGATCTCGCCGTGCTCTTCTTCCCATGCCTTGATGCTGTCAACGGTGAGCAAATAGTCTGCGTCCGCCGCCGCCTCTTTCGAGCGATCGATGACGTTGGCGGGAGCGACGAAACGCTTGACGGGAATGCGGTCGGTCGAGCCGTCGGGATAATCCTTGCCGCTGATCCAGTGCCGCGGCGCATCGAAATGCGTGCCGGTATGCTCGCCGAGTTCGAGCCAGTTCCATGCCCAATAGGGACCGTCGGCGTCGTAATGGGAGATGCTGTGGACCTTCACCGGCGGCGTATTCTTGCCAATGTGGGGCGGAAGCTGGATCACAGGGGTTTCCGGCCCGAGCGGCGCCGACAGGTCGACGACCCGAACCGATCCGGAAAGCAGCGCCGATGCCAGATCCGCTAGCGTTTTGGCTGAACTCATATTCGTCCTCCCATGTCGCGCGCCCTCAAGGGCCAACAGTCGGCCTCCGGCGCCGTTCCCACACGCGCTCCCGCGGCGCCGAGGAGCGCAAATTAGGCGCGGAAATATGAATTTGCAACAATCAGGACACTGCATTCCGATCCAACGCCGGCGCCGCCTCTTGTCGGAAAGGATGTTGCGAACTCCGCTGTTATCGGACATTTTCAGGCGCAGGAGCGCAATCTCATGGACCGCCACAGCGGAGCTTTGGGATCGGAATGTTTGGATACGCATGGAATAGCCCCATCGTCGCGGCGTCGAGACTTTCAAACGGGAGGCCCCAGGATGTCTTATGACGCGGTGGTGATCGGCGCCGGCCACAATGGGCTCGCCGCGGCCGTTCGGCTTGCTGAAAAAGGATGGTCCGTGGCGGTGGTCGAAGGCAAACAGACAGCGGGCGGCGCAGTCAAGACCCAGGAGCTCACCCTGCCGGGCTTTCGCCATGATCTCGGCGCGATGAACCTGTCGATGTTCGCGGGCTCGGGCTTCTTCGCGGCGCACAAGCAGGCGCTCATGGATCAGGGCCTCGGCTTCATGCCCGCGCAAGACTGTTTCGCCAGCGTCTTTCGTGACGGAACCTATCTCGGCGTCAGCACCGGCCTCGACAAAACTACGGCTGGCATCGCTGCTCTCTCGCCCGCGGATGCCGAAGCCTGGCGCGATCTAGTTGCGCGCTTCGATCTCGACGCTCCGCATATTTTCGCGCTGTTAGGCTCCCCGATGCCCTCGATCGCGGCTGCCAAAGTCGTTTGGAAGGCCTGGCGGCAGCGAAGAACCGGGTGGTTGTTCGAGACGCTTCGTCTCTTCCTGGCGAGCCCGCGGGATTTCCTCGACGCGCGGTTCTCGCACCCGAAGGTCAAGACAATGATGGCGGCTTGGGGGTTGCACCTCGATTTCCCGCCCGATGTCGCTGGAGGCGCGCTGTTTCCCTATCTCGAATGCATGGCCAACCAGACCTTCGGCATGGTGATTGGCAAAGGCGGGGCGGACACCATCGTGAACGCGATGACCGGTGCGCTGAATGCGCGGGGCGCGGCGCTGGTCCTCGGCGCTCCCGTCGCGCGGATCGATGTCGTTTCCGGACGCGCCAGCGGCGTGACTCTGGCGGACGGACGCCAGCTCGAAGCGAGGCGCGCCGTCATCGCCAACGTGCACCCGAAGCTCGTTTTCGGAACGCTGGTCGCCTCCGATTCCGCCCGCAAAAAATTCGAACGCGACGTCTCGGCGTTCCGGGCGGGTCCGGGCACTATGATGATACACCTTGCGCTTGACGCGCTGCCCGACTGGAGCGCTGGCGCGGTCCTCAAGCGCTTCGCTTACGTCCATGTGGCGCCAGATCTCGAAATGATGTCGCGGGTCTTTTCCGAAGCGTCGGCCGGACTGCTTCCCGCCGAGCCCGCATTGGTCGTCGGCCAACCCACCGCGATCGACCCCTCGCGCGCTCCGGAAGGCAAGCATATCCTCTGGGTTCAGGTCCGCGTTCTGCCAGCCGAGATTCGCGGCGACGCCAAGGGCGAGATTGGGGCGACGAATTGGGACGAGGCGAAGGAAGCCTACGCCGAACGCGTGCTCGACATCCTCGAGTCCTACGCGCCTGGCTTGCGGAGCCTGGTGCTGGCCCGGGCGGTCTGGTCTCCGGTCGATCTCGAACGCGAAAATCCCAACCTGATCGGCGGCGACAGTCTTTCGGGGAGCCACCATCTCGACCAGAACTTTTTCCTGCGTCCGGTTGCCGGCCATTCGCGCTACGCGACGCCGGTAAAGGGCCTCTATCTCTGCGGAGCCTCGACCTGGCCCGGCGCGGGGACCGGCGCAGGCTCAGGTTTCATGCTCGCGAAAATGCTCGCGGGATAAGCGGAATTCTCGATGCCCAAGGGATCGCCCGAATAGGGCGTCGGCAGCGGAAAGGCGGCGACATGCGGATCGTCTGTATCGGAGGGGGACCGGCCGGGCTCTATTTCGGTCTCTTGATGAAACGTCGAAACCCCGAACACTCCATCACCGTCGTCGAACGCAACAAGCCTTACGACACCTTCGGCTGGGGCGTCGTCTTTTCCGACGCGATGATGCAGGCGATGCGCGCCGCCGACCCCAAGAGCGCGGAGCAGATCGCGGACGCCTTCAATCACTGGGACGATATCGAGCTTATCTTCAAGGGCACGCGCCAGCGCACCACCGGACACGGTTTCATCGGGATCGGACGCAAGCAATTGCTCAACATCCTGCAGCGCCGCTGCGAAGAGCTCGGCGTCGAGCTCGCGTTCGAGCAGGATGTCGAATCCGATCTTCAGTTTCCGGACGCAGATCTGATCGTGGCGGCGGACGGGATCAATTCCCGGATCCGCGACCGTTATGCGGATGTCTTCAAGCCCGATCTGATCGTGCGGCCCAACCGATACATCTGGCTGGGGACCAGGAAGCTTTTCGACGCCTTCACGTTCGATTTTCGGCGCACTAAGCATGGCTGGTTTCAAGCCCACATTTACAAATTCGACCGCGACACGTCGACGTTCATTGTCGAAACCACCGAGGACACGTTCGCGGCGCATGGCCTCGATAAGCTCGATCAGCAGGAATCGATCGCCTTCTGTGAACGGATATTTTCCGAAACGCTCGACGGCGCATGCCTGATGACCAACGCGCGCCACCTGCGCGGTTCGGCCTGGCTCAATTTCAACCGGCTGATCTGTGGCGCCTGGGGCCATTTCAACGGCAGGTCGCATGTCGTTCTGATGGGCGACGCGGCGCATACCGCCCATTTCGCCATCGGTTCGGGCACAAAGCTTGCGTTGGACGACGCCATCGAACTCGCCAATCAATTCGACGCGCTCGGCCATGAACGTGAACGCATCGCTCCGGCTTTGGCCGCCTATGAGGACATGCGCCGCGTCGACGTCGCGCGTATCCAGAACGCGGCGCGAAATGCGATGGAATGGTTCGAAGTCGTCGGTCGGCGCTACGCCGACACGATGGAGCCTGAACAGTTCTTTTATTCCATGCTGACGCGGTCCCAGCGCATAAGTCACGAGAATTTGCGGCTTCGCGACCCGCACTGGCTTGAGGGCTACGAGCGCTGGTTCTCGCGCCGTGCGGGCGTGCCGGTATTGGAAGGCGCACGCGCACTCCCCCCGATGCTCACTCCCTATCGCGTGCGGGGCCTTTCGCTCGCCAATCGGATCGTCGTGTCTCCGATGGCGATGTATTCGGCGAAAGACGGACTGATCAACGATTTCCATATCGCGCATCTGGGCGCACGGGCGATGGGCGGCGCGGGCCTCGTATTCGCTGAGATGACCTGCGTGTCGCCCGATGCGCGCATCACTCCCGGCTGTCTCGGCCTCTGGAACGATGCGCAGCAGCGCGAGTGGAGGCGGCTCGTCGAGCTAATCCATTCCGTCGGTCACGCCAAGGCTGGACTGCAATTGGGTCACGCAGGCCGCAAGGGCTCGACGCGGGTTGCGTGGGACGGCATCGATCAGCCTCTGGAACATGACAACTGGCCGCTCATCTCAGCTTCGGCTCTGCCCTACCTGCCGCACGGCGAAGTCCCGCACGCAATGGATCGCGCCGACATGGAAAGAGTGCGCGATGATTTCGTGGCGGCGACGCGTCGTGGGGCGGCGGCTGGCGTCGACTGGCTGGAGCTGCATTGCGCGCACGGCTACCTTCTCTCGAGCTTCCTCTCGCCGCTGACCAATGTCCGGCAGGACGAATATGGCGGCAGTCATGAAAACCGCGCCCGCTATCCCCTCGAAGTCTTCGGAGCGATCCGCGCGGTTTGGCCGGACGACCGGCCGATCTCCGTACGACTGTCCTGTCACGACTGGACGGCGGGCGGAAATACGCCCGATGACGCGGAAATCTTCGCAGCCATGTTCAAGGCTGCAGGAGCAGACCTGATCGATTGCTCTTCCGGTCAAGTGTCAAAGGCGGAGCGTCCCGTCTACGGCCGCCTGTTTCAGACGCCGTTTTCTGACCAGATCCGCAACGAGGCGCAAATCGCCACAATTGCCGTCGGAGCGATTTCCGAAGCCGATCACGCGAACTCCATCCTTGCTGCGGGGAGGGCCGATCTTTGCGCGATTGCCCGCCCGCATCTGGCCGACCCGGCGTGGACGTTGCACGAGGCCGCGCGCATCGGCGTGAACACGATCGCCTGGCCGAAGCAATATTCCGCCGCGAAAGGGCAATATGAAGCCAATCTCGCTCGCGCCGTTGCGGCCGCGGCGGAGGCGAAATGAGCGCGGCTGCGCTGCTCGCGGGCCGGCATGCGCTTGTTACCGGCGCGGGCGGCGGGATCGGCGCGGCCATTGCGCGCGCGCTCGCTGACGCGGGCGCGCTGGTTAGCCTCGCCGGTCGTCGCCGCGCGCCGCTGGAGGCGGTAGCGGCGTCGCTTCCCGAAGGCGCGGCGTTCGTCGTCGACAGCTTCGACGTGACTGACGGAGAGGCAATCGGGCGCGGGCTGGATCGCGCGCGCGCGGTGTTCGGACCCGTTTCGATACTTGTCAACAACGCCGGCGAAGCGCCCAGCGCTTCGTTCGAAGGCACCGACGCCAAGCTTTGGGCGCAGGTGCTCGCGGTCGATCTCACCGGCGTCTACAATGTCACGCATGCGGCGCTGCCTGACCTCAAGCGCCATGGGCTTGGCGCGCGGCTCATAAATGTCGCTTCCACAGCGGGCCTGACAGGCTACGCTTATGTCGCCGCTTATTGCGCCGCCAAGCATGGCGTGGTCGGCCTGACCCGCGCCCTGGCGCTCGAACTCGCTCGCACCGGCGTCACGGCCAACGCTGTCTGTCCGGGCTTCACCGAGACGGCTTTGATCGAACGAGCGGTCGAGACTATCGTCACGAAGACCGGCCGTTCGACCGAAGCAGCGAGAGCGGAACTCGCACAGGCGAATCCTCAAGGGCGCCTGGTGAAGCCGGAAGAAGTCGCGGACGCCGTGATTTGGCTCGCCTCGCCCGCCGCGGCGTCAATAACCGGGCAGGCAATCGTGGTCGCGGGCGGGGAGGTTATGGCGGGATGAGCGAATCGATTTCGGCGATGCAGGCCGCTCGGCGGCCTTTCAAGGACTATCCCGCGCGCCATTTCCGCTTCGAGGCGAGCGACGACGGGCGCGTCGCGACGGTGCGACTCAACCGACCGGAACGCAAGAATCCGCTGACCTTCGACAGTTATGCCCAGATGCGCGATCTCTTCCGCGATTTGACCTATGCCTCGGACGTGCGCGCGATCGTGCTGGCGGGCGCCGGCGGAAATTTCTCATCGGGTGGCGACGTTTTCGAGATCATCGAACCGCTGACCAAAATGAAAGCGCCGGATCTGATTGCGTTTACGCGCATGACTGGAGATGTCGTCAGGGCGATGCGCAAGTGCCCTCAGCCGATAATAGCCTCGGTCGACGGAATCTGCGCGGGCGCGGGCGCGATTCTCGCAATGGCGTCCGATTTCAGGCTGGCGACGCCCGAGGCCAAGACGGCGTTTCTGTTCACGCGGGTCGGCCTCGCCGGCGCCGACATGGGCGCGTGCGGAATCCTTCCGCGGATCATCGGGCAGGGCCGCGAAGCCGAGTTGCTTTACACCGGCCGCGCCATGAGCGCGGCGGAGGGCGTGGCCTGGGGTTTTTACAATTCGCTGCACGCGAGTTCAGACCTCGAGCGCGAGGCGAATGCCCTCGCCCGTTCGCTCGCCGACGGCCCCTGGTTCGCCCATGGCATGACCAAGACGATGATGAACCAGGAATGGGCGATGGGGCTTGACGAGATGATCGAGTCCGAAGCGCAGGCGCAGGCAATCTGCATGGCGACCGGCGATTTCCGACGCGCCTTCGAGGCGTTCGCGAGCAAACGCAAGCCGATCTTCGAGGGTGATTGATGCAAACGCGCCCACCGGCCGTCAGCGCGCCCCGCGATTGGATCGATTGGCCGTTCTTTGACGCCTCGCACCGGGAATTCGCGGCGCGGCTCGACCGCTTTGTCGATTCCGCAGCTGTCGACGACATCGATCACGACGCGGTCGATGAGGCATGCCGCAAACTCGTGCGCGGGCTGGGTCAGGCGGGCTTGCTGGAGGCTGCCGTCCCGTCTGCCGACGGCGATGCTTCGGGCATCAATTCTCGCGCCGTCTGTCTTGCGCGCGAGACGCTGGCGCGGCGGGACGGGCTCGCGGATTTCGCGTTCGCGATGCAGGGGCTTGGCTCCGGGGCCATTGCTATCGCCGGCTCAGCGGAGCTGCGTGCGGCCATCCTACCCAAGGCGCGGTCGGGCGAGTGGCTGGCGGCCTTCGCATTGTCGGAGAAGGACGCGGGTTCCGACGTCGCGGCCATCGCCTGCTCAGCGCGCGAAGAGGGCGATATTTATATCATCGATGGCGAGAAAACTTGGATCTCCAACGGCGGCATCGCTGATTTCTACACGCTGTTCGCCAGGACCGGCGAAGCGCCCGGCGCCCGCGGCATTTCGGCGTTTGTCGTCTTTCCAAATGATCCAGGCTTCTCAATCTCCGAGCGGATCGACGTGATTGCGCCGCACCCGCTGGCGACGCTGCGCTTCAAGAATTGTCGCATCCACAATGGGCGACGGCTCGGCGCGCCGGGGAGCGGCTTCAAGATTGCGATGCAGACGCTCGATATCTTTCGCGCCTCCGTTGCGGCCGCCGCTCTGGGCTTTGCGCGGCGCGCGCTTGACGAGGCGATCGATCACGCCCGCGACCGCCGCATGTTTGGCGGCGCGATGTTCAGAAGCTGCCGACGACGCGTGAGGCCGCGATGGCGAAGATGACGGCGACAGAGACTGGTCAGCGTGTGATCGATCGCGCCGTGCAGATGTTTGGCGGACGCGGCGTCATGCGCGGCGAAATTGTCGAGAGCCTCTATCGTGAAATTCGCGCCCTTCGGATCTACGAAGGCGCAACCGAGGTGCAAAAGCTGATCGTCGCACGCGAATTGCTGAAGTCGCGCTGACTGAAGTCGCGCTGACTTAAGATGAACACGTTGGAGGAGTCGCTCAATGCGTCGCCCCTTGCAACCGGAAGGTTGGCCCAGGCCCGCAGGCTACGCGAACGGCGTTGTTGCGCTGGGTCGAACAATCTTTGTCGCGGGGCAGGTCGGCTGGAACGCAGAAGGCCGCTTCGAGAGCGACGATCTCGTAGCGCAGACCGCACAAGCGTTGCGCAACGTCGTCGCCGTCCTCGCCTGCGACGGCGCGGGGCCGGAGCACGTCACCAGCCTCGTCTGGTACTTCATAGACAAGCGCGAATACATCAATCGTCTGTCGGAGGTAGGAAAGGTCTATCGTGAGATCATGGGAAGAAATTTTCCCGCGATGACCGCTGTCCAGGTCTCCGCCCTCATCGAAGATCGCGCCAAGGTCGAAATCCAGGCGACCGCGGTCGTTCCGGACTAGCTCTCCATGTGGCGTCCGCCTGAACGCATCCGCTACGCTTCGCAAACTGGGCGGATTCCCTCGCGCGAAGAAGCCGAGCGCTCGCGCCTGTTCTCGCCGCTCAAGGAAGGTCGGCTCAGCCTCGCGCAACGCACCTGGGTTCCTGCGATGGTGCCCTGGCGCGCGACGGACGACGGCTTCGTCTCCGATGCCGTCCTCGCCTGGTATGAGCGGTTCGCGCGCGGGCGCCCGGGCGCGATCGTCGTGGAGGCGACCGGCATTCGCGACGTGCCGAGCGGTCCGCTGCTCCGCATTGGCCATGACCGCTACATCGAGGGCCTGAAACGTCTCGTCGACGCCGTGAGGCGGGCGAGCGGGGGCCAGACGCGGCTTTTCATCCAGATCATCGATTTCCTCGCGATCCGCCGCCGCCCCGAGCCCTCGAAGTTTTTCGAGCGCTTCCTTGTGCTGACCGACGACCACCGGCGCGCTGTCGGTGGGGAAACCGCCAGCGAAGCGGAAGTGCGCGCACGCCTGTTTGAACTCGGAGAGGCCGGCTGGAGAGAGGCGCTTTCCGCCCGCGAGTACGAATCCCTCATGCAGGGTTATCGCGAGCGCGTGACCGACGTGGAATTGCCGCATATTCGCGACCTGCCGCAGTCGCTGCCGCCGCTGTTCGCCGCCGCCGCGAGGCGCGCGGAGGCAGCGGGCTTCGACGGCGTCGAACTTCACTACGCCCATGCCTATACGATGGCCTCGTTCCTTTCGCGCCTGAATACACGGGAGGACGGTTACGGCGGCGCGCTCGAGAATCGGCTCCGTCTGCCTCTCGAGGTGTTCGGCGCCGTCCGCGCTTCGGTCCGGCCGGACTTTATCGTCGGGTGCCGGTTTCTCGCGGAAGAGTGCATCGAGGGCGGCAATCGGCTCGATGATTCGCCCGCTGTGGGCGTCGCCCTCGCGACCGCGGGGATGGATTTCGTTTCGACTTCGCGCGGCGGAAAGTTCGAGGATGCGGCGCAGCCCGCGGTCAATGCGGCCGCCTATCCTTATACCGGGCCGAGCGGCTACGAATGCATGCCTCAGTTCATTTCGGACGCGCGCGGACCGTTCGGGCGCAATGCCGCGCCGACGCGCGCGATCCGTAACGCGATCCGTGCGGTCGGGCTTGGCACGCCGCTCGTCTGCACGGGCGGCGTGCACAATTTCGAAATGGCGGAGAATTGGCTCGCAGAGGGCGTATGCGACATCGTCGGCGCCGCGCGGCAGTCTCTCGCCGATCCCGACTGGACGCTGAAGATCTCGCTCGGCCGCGGCGCGGAAGTGCGCACCTGCGAGTTCACCAACTACTGCGAGGGGCTCGACCAGAAACATAAGGTGGTCACCTGCCAGCTCTGGGACAAGCTCGATCTCGACGCGGCCGAGATGCGTTCAGCCGACGGAAAGCGGCGGCTGGTCGCGCCGGATTGGGTTGCGGGTTAGGATGGCCGCGTGGGGTACGTCAGGCGCGGCGTCGCGGCCCTTCGGAATAAGGAGGAAGCGAAACGATGCTCGGCCCCACCGCTCATGTCGACACGTTCGCGCGCGACAATCTGCCTCCGCCCGAGCAATGGCCGGACTTTCGCCTCGAAGGGCTCGACTATCCGGAGTATCTGAACGCCGCGGTCGAACTGAGCGATCGCATGGTCGAGCGCGGCTTTGGCGACCACACGGCGCTGATCGGGCATGGCCGGCGCCGCACCTACAAGGAACTCGCCGATTGGAGCAACCGGCTCGCCCGCGCGCTCATCGAGGATTACGGCGTGAAGCCGGGCAACCGGGTGCTCATCCGCTCGGCGAACAATCCTGCGATGATCGCCTGCTGGCTCGCGGCCACGAAGGCAGGCGCCGTCGTGGTCAACACCATGCCGATGCTGCGGGCGGGAGAACTGACGAAGATTGTCGACAAGGCCAAGATCAAGCTCGCGCTGTGCGACACCCGCATTCTCGACGAACTGGTCGCCTGCGCTAAGGAGAGCCGCTTTCTCAAGAGCGTCGTCGGCTTCGACGGCACCGCCAACCACGATGCCGAGCTCGACCGCGTCGCTCTCGACAAGCCGGTGACCTTCGCCGCCGTGCGCACTGGACGGGACGACGTCGCATTGCTCGGCTTCACCTCCGGAACAACCGGCGAGCCGAAGGCGACGATGCACTTTCATCGCGACATTCTCATCATCGCCGACGGCTATGCGAAGCAGGTGCTCGACGTTCGGCCTGAGGACGTCTTCGTCGGCTCGCCCCCGATCGCGTTCACCTTCGGGCTTGGGGGCCTTGCCGTGTTTCCGCTGCGCTTCGGCGCCTGCGCCGCGCTGATCGAAAGCGCGACTCCGCCGAACCTGGTCAAGATCATCGAAACCTATAAGGCGACCGTCTGCTTCACGGCGCCGACCGCGTACCGCGCAATGCTGGGAAGCATACATGAGGGGGCCGACCTTTCCTCGCTTCGCGTCGCCGTGTCCGCGGGCGAGACGCTTCCGGCCCCGGTCTACGAGGCCTGGACGAGGCGCACCGGCGTGCCGATCCTCGACGGCCTGGGTTCGACGGAATTGCTGCATGTGTTCATCGGCAGTCGTCTTGATGACCGCAAGCCGGGCGTCACAGGAACTCCTGTGCCCGGCTACGAAGCCAAGATTGTCGACAAGGATTTCAACGAAGCACCTCGCGGAACGGTCGGGCGCCTCGCGGTGCGCGGCCCGACCGGCTGCCGCTATCTCGCCGACGTCCGTCAGCGGGAATACGTGCAGAATGGCTGGAACGTGACTGGCGACGCGTTCAGCCAGGATGAGGACGGGTACTTTCATTTCGCCGCGCGCAACGACGACATGATCATATCGTCCGGCTACAGCATCGCCGGCCCCGAGGTCGAGGCGGCGCTGCTGACGCATGAAGCCGTGGCCGAATGCGCCGTGACCGGGCTTGCAGATGAAGAGCGCGGGCAGATTGTCGCAGCCTTCGTCGTCTTGAAGCCGGGCGTTGCCCCGGATGACGCAACGGCGCTCAGGCTGCAGAACCACGTCAAGGCGAACATTGCGCCTTACAAATATCCACGCGCGGTACGCTTCCTGGAGGCGTTGCCGAAGACGCAGACGGGCAAGATCCAGCGCTTCCAATTGAAGTCTCTCTCATGATCGACGATCCGTTCGAGCGTACGCGCGCGATGTTCGATTTGCCGAAGGGCGTCGTCTATCTCGACGGGAATTCTCTCGGAGCGATGCCCAAATCCGCCCGCGAGCGCGTGCGCCGCGAACTCGACGAGTGCTGGGGCCGAGAGCTGATCCGCGCTTGGAACACCGCCGGCTGGATCGACTTACCTGCCCGTGTCGGGGACCGCATCGGCGCCCTCATCGGCGCACGCAAGGGTTCGGTGATCGCGGGCAATTCGACCTCGATTAACCTCTTCAAGGCGCTGACCGCCGCCCTCGAACTCGCCCAGCCTCGCAAGGTCATCCTTTCCGACAGCGGCAATTTCCCGACCGATCTCTATGTCGCCGAGGGCGTCTGCCGCCTGCTCGGGCGGGGCCTTCAATTGAAGCTCGTCGACCCGAAGGCCGTCGAAAGCGCGCTCGACGAGCGCGTCGCGGTTCTGATGCTGACCGAAGTCGACTACCGCACCGGGCGCAGGCACGACATGCCCTTGCTGACCGGGAAGGCGAAGGCGTGCGGCGCCGTCACGATCTGGGATCTCGCCCATTCCGCGGGCGCGTTCCCAGTTGATCTTGCCGGTTGCGGCGTCGATTTCGCTGTCGGCTGCGGCTACAAGTATTTGAACGGCGGGCCCGGTGCGCCCGCCTTCATCTATGTCCGGCCGGATCTGCAGGCGCGCGTGGCGCCGGCCCTGTCCGGGTGGATGGGCCATGCGGCGCCGTTCGCTTTCGAACCCAGCTATCGGCCGGGGCATGGCGTCGAACGCCTGCGCGTGGGCACGCCGCCAGTCCTCTCCATGGCCGCGCTCGACGCGGCCATGGACGTCTTCGACGGCGTCGATATGCTCGCTCTGCGGGAGCGCTCGATTGCGCTCAGCGAAGACTTCATCCGCCGCATCGAAGCCGATTGCCCCGAACTTCAACTCGCTTCGCCTCGCGATCCCGCGCGGCGCGGCTCGCAGGTCTCGCTCCGCTTCGCCGAAGGCTACGCTGCGATGCAGGCGCTGATCGCGCGCGGCGTGATCGGCGACTTCCGCGCGCCCGACGTGATGCGCTTCGGCTTCACGCCGCTTTACATCGGCTTTGCCGAAGTCGAGACGGCCGCAGGCGCGCTCATCGAGATCGTGCGGCGCGGCTCATGGGATCGACCCGAGCACCATGCGCGGAACAAGGTGACATGAGCGAGATCGAGGACGCCGAGAGCGATTTCGGCTCAAGGATGTCGTATGGCGACTACCTCAAGCTCTCCGAACTGCTCGGCGTGCAAACGCCGCTGACCGACGCGCATGACGAACTTCTGTTCATCATCCAGCATCAGACGAGCGAATTGTGGATGAAGCTCGCCATCCGCGAGATACGCGCGGCTTCCACGCTCATCCGCGCAGACGACGTCCAGCCGGCCTTCAAGCTGCTCGCCCGCGTCGCGCGGATCTTCGAGCAGCTCAACAGCGCGTGGGACGTCCTGCGCACGATGACGCCAAGCGACTATTCCGAGTTTCGAGACCGGCTGGGCCAGTCCTCGGGATTCCAGTCCTGGCAATATCGTGCGATCGAGTTCCTCGCCGGCAATCGCAACCTCGCGATGCTGAGGCCGCACGAGCATCGCCCGGAGATCGTCGCGGAACTCAACGCGATCCTGGCCGAGCCGAGCCTCTATCAGGAGGCGATCCTGTTGTTGCGCCGGCGGGGGCTCGACGTGGGCGACGCCGCGCGGCGCGCCGAGGCGGCCGAGCCGCACGTCGAATGCGAGGCGCTGACAAGCGCCTGGGCCGAGGTCTACCGCGATCCCGGCCACCACTGGGACCTTTACGAGCTCGCGGAAAAGCTTGTCGACTTCGAGGACTATCTCCGGCGCTGGCGCTTCAACCATGTCACGACCGTCGAGCGCATCATCGGCCTCAAGCGCGGAACGGGCGGCACGTCAGGCGTCGGCTACCTGAAGCGCATGCTGGAAATCGAACTCTTTCCGGAACTCTGGCGCGTGCGCACGCGGATGTGAGTGTCTGTTTTAAAAGTCATGGACCTCATGCTGAGGCGCCCCTTGCGAAGCAAAGGACCTCGAAGGACGCTGGCGCTTGCAACGCTGCCTGCGCCAGCTGGATCGTCCTTCGAGGCTTCTTCGCGGCGCCTCATATCAGACCCTATGGGGCGGCGGGGTCGAGAGGTTAAGATTGGATTGCCAACCATCCAGCCTCGGAGGCCCAAGATGACGGATCTCGTTTGCCCTGTGACACGCCCGCCGTGAGTGAGTAATGCCACGGTGCATATCGCCTGGGAACTCAGCAAAGCCGATTTGGGTTCGGCTTACGACTTCTACGCCAACCCCTGCGGTGGCCCCGGCGTTTTTTGGGCGCAGAAGGGGTACGCACGGCACGTCTGATCTATCTAAGTCTATGATAATGAAGATTATTTAATTCACTAATTCTCCCTGGTGGAGCTGAGGGGATTCGAACCCCTGACCTCTGCAGTGCGATTGCAGCGCTCTCCCAACTGAGCTACAGCCCCGGCCGCGCGCTGTTTACGTGCGCGCCCCTTACCTGTCAACGGTTTCAGGGGTCTGGATGCACGTCCCGCAACCCTGTAGAGGGTCACGGAGACCGAGGAGAATCCATGCTTCCGCTGATCAAACTCGTCCTCACGATCCTGGACCTCTACAAGATCGTGATTATCGCCGGCGCGATCCTGTCGTGGCTGATCGCGTTCGGCGTGGTCAACATCCGCAACGATTTTGTCCGCTCCGTATGGAACCTGTTCCTCGTCATGACGGAGCCTTTCTTGAGGCCGATCCGAAAGTTCCTGCCCAACACCGGCGGCATCGACATCTCCCCGATCATCCTTCTGCTGGCGATCATGTTCATCCAGTGGGTGATTCAAGACGACATCGCGCCCCTCTTCTATTGACCTCCGGGCAAATGTTCATGTCCGACGCTCCCCGACCGAAGACTGCCGCCGGCCGTTTCTTCGAGGATTTCCGCATCGGCGAGACGATCCGTCACGCGACGCCGCGAACGCTGCGCGCCGGCGACGCCTCCCTCTATTCCGCGCTCTACGGGACGCGCTTCGCGGTGCAAAGCGCCGAGACCTTCGCGCGCGCGATCGGCTATCCCGCGAGCCCGATCGACGATCTGCTCGCCTTCCACGTCGTGTTCGGCAAGACGGTGCCCGACGTTTCCCTCAATGCGGTCGCCAATCTTGGCTACGCCGAGTGCCGGTTCCTGAAAGCGGTCTATCCCGGCGACACGCTGTCGTCCGTCTCGGAAGTGATTGGCCTCAAGGAAAACTCGAACAGGCAGAGCGGGGTCGTCTACGTCCGCTCGCGCGGGTTCAACCAGCGGGGCGAGACCGCGATCGAATACGTGCGCTGGGTGATGGTGCGGAAGCGCGACTTCGACGCCGAAGCGCCAGAAGCGCAGATCCCGAAGCTTCCCGACGCTGCGGCCGTGGCCGATCTCGGGTCGGCCTGCCCGAAAATCGACCGCGCGGCTTTCGACGACGGGCTCAGCGGCTCGCCGCATCGCTACGAGGACTACGCCAAGGGCGAGCGGATCGACCACGTCGACGGCGTGACGGTCGAAGAGGCCGAGCACATGATCGCCACCCGCCTCTACCAGAACACGGCAAAAGTGCATTTCAACCAGCACAGCGAGGGTCAGGGGCGCTTCGGCCGGCGGCTCATTTACGGCGGCCATGTCATCTCGCTCGCGCGCGCGCTGAGCTTCAACGGCCTCGCCAACGCGTTTCACATCGCGGCGATCAACGGCGGCCGGCATGTCGCGCCGCTGTTCGCCGGCGACACGGTCTACGCCTGGAGCGAGATCATCGAGACGTCGGCGCTGCCGGGCCGCGACGACGTCGGCGCCCTTCGGCTCCGCACCGTCGCGACCAAGAACCGCCCGTGCGACGACTTCCCGCTCCGGCAGGGCGAGGGCTACGAGCCGAGCGTCGTGCTCGAACTCGACTATTGGGCGCTCGCCCCGCGCAGAGCTTAACCCCATGCGGCTGCCGGCAGACGCCACGCTAATCGTCGCCGACATGCGGGAGGCCGCCGCCGAGACGACGCTCGCGGACGTGAAGCCTCGGTCGAACGCCGCCGCGCTCGTCGCCGCCTGGCGACAAGAGGAGCTGCCGCTGGTTCGCGTCCGCCCCGATCCGAAAGGGTCAGGCCTTACGGGCGCGCCGGGTGAGATCGCGATTGCAGGGAGGCGCGTCGACGCGTTCGAGGGAGCGGAACTCGAGCGCCTCCTCGACGACATTGGGGCGACGACGCTTGTCCTGTGCGGCGTGTGGAGCGACGCTTCGCTGGCGGCGACGGCCCGCCACGCCGGCGAACTCGGTTATCATGTCTTCATCGTCGCCGACGCCTGCCAGTCGGCCGACGGGCCGACGTTGCTCGCGGGCCTCGACGACGAGGGGGCCAGGATCGTCGACACGGCCGAGGCGCTCGGCGCGGCGGCGACCGCCAAGTTCCGGCAGCGGCGCGACGCGGCGAGGCGGCGGTAGCGGCGTTCAGGGAGGGTTGCGCGCCTCGGCCATTTCCGGGCGCGTCACTCCGCCGCTTTGGCGTGCTCGTCCGCCCAGGCCGGCTCGCGCGCCGGCTTTTTCGCGGGCGAGACCTGGAGCGGGAGTTCGGCTTGCCGCTCGGGCGCCGGCTTGCCCTTGGGCGGCTTGGCCCGTCCGGACCCTGAGAGCCAGTGCGACAGCCGGTCGAGATACAGATAGATCACCGGCGTCGTGAACAAGGTCAGCGCCTGGCTCACGAGAAGCCCGCCGACCATCGTGTAGCCGAGCGGCTGGCGGAGCTCCGAGCCGCTGCCGTGGCTCAGCATCAGCGGCACGCCGCCGAGCAGCGCCGCCATCGTCGTCATCATGATCGGACGGAAGCGCAGGAGGGCCGCCTTGCGGATCGCCTCGACCGTCGTGAGGCCCTCGTCGCGTTCGGCTGCGATGGCGAAGTCGACCATCATGATGCCGTTCTTCTTGACGATGCCGATCAGGAGAATGGTTCCGATCAGCGCGACGAGACTGAATTCATAGCCGAATAGCATCAGCGTCGCGAGCGCGCCGAGGCCGGCGGACGGCAATGTCGAGAGAATGGTCAAAGGGTGGATGAAGCTCTCGTAGAGCACGCCAAGGATGATGTAGACGCATACGAGCGCGGCGAGGATCAGCAACGGCACAGTCGTCAGCGAATCCTGGAACGCCTGGGCGTTGCCCTGGAAGGTCGTCGTCAGCGCCCGCGGCAATTGCAATTCCTGCATCGCGCTCTGGACCGCCGCCGTGGCCTGTCCAAGCGCCACCCCTTGCGCGAGGTTGAAGCTGATGGTGACCGCGGGGAACTGACCCTGGTGGCTGATCGACAATGGCGCGACCGGATTGGTCGTCCATTTGGCGAAGGCGCTGATCGGCACCATTTGCCCGGTGTTGGGCGAACGGATGTAGATTTTGTCGAGCGTGGCCGGATCGCCGAGAAGCGAAGGCAACACCTCCTCGATCACATAATAGGTGTTCACCTGGGTGAAGTACTGGGTCACCTGGCGCTGGCCGAACGCGTCGTAGAGCGTATCGTCGATGAGCTGCGGCTGAATTCCGTAACGCGAGGCCATGTCGCGATCGATGCTGAGGCTCAGCGTGGTGCCGGCGTTCTGCTGGTCGGTCGCGACGTCGCGCAACTGCGGCAGGGATTTCAGCTTGTCGAGGATCTTCGGCGCCCAAGCGCTCAATTCGTTGAGATTGGCGTCCTGCAGCGTGTACTGGAACTGCGTCCTGGCGAACCGGGCGCCGACGGTCACGTCCTGCGCGGCCTGCAGATAGACTCTCAGGCCCTGCACTTGCGCGAGTTTCGGCCTCAGTCGCGCGATCACCTCAAATGCGCTGACGTCGCGCTCATCGACCGGTTTGAGGGTGATGAACATGCGTCCGTTGTTTTGCGCCGAATTGCCGACGCCGGTGCCGAGCCCCATCGCCATGGTGTCCACCGCCGGATCGGCCATCACGATCGCGCCGGCCTCTTCCTGCAGCTTGTACATCTGGGCGAACGAAACGTCCTGACCCGCCTCGGTCGTGCCGAACAGGATCCCCGTGTCCTGTTGCGGAAAGAAGCCCTTGGGAATGACGGTAAAGAGATACCCGGTCGCGACCACCGTGGCGATGAAGGTCATGAGCGTCATGAAACGGTGGCGCAGCACGAAGTCGATGCCGCGCTCGTAGGCGCCGGCCAGACCCTCGAAACCCCTTTCGCTCAGTTTGTAGAGCCGTCCGTGCCGTTCCTCGTCGCGACTCTTCAAAAAGCGCGACGCCAACATCGGGGTGAGGGTCAGCGAAACGAAGGCCGAGACGGCGATCGTCATCGCGATCGTCACCGAGAACTCGCGGAAGAGGCGCCCGATGATGCCGCTCATCATGAGAAGCGGAATCAAAACTGCGACCAGCGAGATGGAAATCGAGACGATGGTGAAGCCAATCTCGCCGGCCCCCTTGAGGGCGGCCTCGAACGGCTTTTCGCCCTCCTCGATATGGCGCATGATGTTTTCCAGCATCACGATCGCGTCGTCGACGACGAAGCCGACCGCGATCGTGAAAGCCATCAGCGACAGATTGTCGAGGCTGTAGCTCGCCGCCCACATCAAGGCGCTTGCGCCCAGGAGCGCAAGCGGCACGGTCACGCTCGGAATGATCGTCGCCCAGAGGCTGCGAAGGAAGATGAAAATCACCATCACGACCAGCGCGATCGTAAGCATGAGCGTGAGTTCGACGTCGCGAACGGAGGCGCGAATCGTCGTCGTGCGGTCGGACAGAACCTTGACGTGGACGGTCGGCGGGATCGCCGCTTCGAGGCTGCCCAACGTCCGCTTGATCGCCTCGACCGTGGTGATGACGTTCGCGCCCGGAATCTTGAAAACGACGAGAAAGACACTGCGCTTGCCGTTGGACCACCCGGCCTGCGTCGTATCGGTCGGTCCCATGACCGCCTGGCCGACGTCCCGCACGCGGACGGGCGCGCCGTTGCGGTAGGCGATGATGACGTCGTTCCAGGGCTTGGCGGTCGTGAGCTGGTCGTTGTCGTAGATCGTGAACGTCTGCTTCTGTCCGAGGATCGCGCCCTTGGGATTGTCGACGGTCGCGATGCCGATCTGCGCCCGCACGTCCTCGAGTTGCAGGCCTTTCTCGACCAGCTTCGCGGGATCGATCTGGATCCGGACGGCCGGCGTGTTCTGGCCGCCGACCCGCACCAAGGACACTCCGGAAATCTGGCTGATGCGCTGGGCGAGAATATTCTCCGCCGCGTCGTCGACCTCGATGATCGGCGCGACGTCCGACTGAACGGACAGAATGAGTATCGGCGTGTCGGATGGGTTGACCTTGCGATAGGTCGGTGGGCTCGGCAGATCCTTCGGCAATTGTCCGGCGGCGGCGTTGATCGCGCCCTGAATGTCGTTGGCGGCCGCGTCGATGTTGCGGTTGAGATCGAATTGGACGGTGATCGCGGTTGCGCCCAGCGAACTCGTCGACGTCATCTGCGAGACGCCCGGAATCTGGGCGATCTGCCGCTCGAGCGGCTGCGCAACGGACGTCGCCATCGTGTCCGGGGACGCGCCGGGCAGCTGAGCCGAGACCGTAATCGTTGGAAAGTCGACCTGCGGCAGAGGCGCGACGGGCAGCGATGGAAATGCGACCAGGCCGACCAGGAGGACCGCGACCATGATCAGCGTGGTCGCGACCGGACGATGGATGAAAGGAGCGGAGATGCCTCCGAACATCGGCTAGCTCCCGCTTCCGCCGTCGATCGCGACGATGGACCCGGGCTGCAGCAGGAACTGGCCGGTCGTCACGACGCGCTCGCCCTCCTTCAGGCCGTCCAAAATAACGGCCGTCGTCGTGTTCTGTTGCGCTACCTTGACTGGTCGGACGGCGGCTCGATTCTGATCGTCGACGATGAAAACGTAAAGCCCGTTCTGCCCGTGCTGCACGGCCTCGGCCGGAACCTCCAGGACATCCTTGTCGACGCCGAGCCTCAGGCCAGTCGTCACGGCCAGTCCTGGCCAGAGCGCATTGTCTTTGTTCTCGAACTCCGCCTTCAGCCGGATGGTCCCGGTCGCCAGATCGACCTGATTGTCGCTGATCGTCAGACGGCCGGTGGCGAGTTTCACGCCATCGGCGTTCGTGACGGTCACCTCCGGCGAGCCGGAGGTCAGCTCCTGGTTGATGCGCTCGACATATTGTTGCGGTTCGGTGAAGATCACGGAGATCGGCTGCAGTTGAGCTATCGTGACGATGCCGGTCTGCTGTCCGGCGCTGACGAGATTGCCCTCGTCGATGAGCCGAAATCCGGCGCGACCGGAAATCGGCGCTCGGATGGTGGTGTAGTCCAACTGGACCCTGGCGGCGTCGATCGCCGCCGCGTCGGCCGCAATCGAGGCGGTGAGCTGCAGGACCAGGGCATTCTGGGTGTCGAGCTGCTGGCGGGTGGCGAAGTCCTGCTTCGCCAGGGTCGCATAACGGGCGAGATCGAGCTTCGCGTTGGCGAGATTGGCCTCGTCCTGCGCTTTCTTCGCAGTCGCCTGATCGAGCGCCGCCTGGAACGGCCTCGGGTCGATCTGCGCGAGGAGATCCCCGCGGCGGACCAACTGTCCCTCCTGGAAGCCGATCTTGTCGATCTGACCGTCGACCCGGGCGCGAACCAGGACCGTGTTATAGGCCTGAACCTGCCCGAGGCTCTGGAGGACAACCGGGAAGTCGGCGCGCTTGACCGGCGTCACGGACACCAGAATCGGCGCCGGCCCGGAGGGCTGCGCCTGCGCGGACGCGGCGGCGGACTGGGCTTGCGTCGTCCATATTTTCGCATGCAGCTGATGAGCCAGCGCGGCGAGCGGGGGCGCCCACCGATCCGCCGATTCAGGCGCGTAAACGCCGTACGCGGCCGCGGCGACGCACGCCACGACCACGATCCATGCGACGCGGCCAAACCGCATTCGAAGATGTCCTTTCGCTCATTGGGTCCGCACGACGCCCGCGAAGTCGGCTGGGGCTCGCATGTCAGCCAATTATCATCAATCGATGCGGTTGTGTCGAAGATCAACCAAATTTGACTGCGCGTATGCAGGCGCCGGTCAATTCTCGGCAAAGGTAAAGGTTGGTCAAAGTTCTCGACCCGTCGCTCCTCGAGCCAGTTGATCTGGCCTAAAATGAGACATTGTCCGGAATAAAGGCCCGGATGTCTCCGACCGGAATGAAGTATTTTGCGATGTCGACTTTGCGCGCGGGCGCGCCGAGTCTGCCCGGCAGGACCTCCACCGAAATCTTTCGGCTGATGACGCCCATGAGGCACTGTTTCCCGGCGTCGAACACGCCGGAACCCGAGTTTCCCGTCGTTGCTACATCGCCGATCACCGTGCCGAACCGGTTGCGCAGATCGCGCGGGACCGCGGACGGTGGCAGGACATGCGAGCGTGCGGTTCCTTCGGGGGTCGCGACGACGACCGCCTCCCCGGGCGCGGGCGGCGAACCGCAGAGCGGCATCCGGCGCATCTGCAGCCGGACCGGAAGCTTGGACGCGTCTACGGCGAGAAGCGTGAGGTCGACGCCCTCGAGCGATCCCTGACGGACCAGCGTCGCGGGAAGATCCTCTCCGCCGATAACCACGTGAGGCTTCGTCTCGGCGACGTTGCCCGGGACGTGCGAGGCGGTCAGGATGAGGCCGTTCCCGAGATAGACGCCATAGCCCGGCCAGGGTTGTTGCGGCGTGCGGTTGATATGGACGGAAAACGCCTTCAAGTCAGCGTCGTTCGCAATCCACTCGCTCCACGCCGGCGCGGCCGCGAACCAGGCCGCCGCCAGAGCCAATCCGAATCGCAAGATTGTCGCCCTCAAGTCTTCCGCTTCCGTTCCACGCGTCCGCTCGCCCATAAAAGGAGGCGGTTTTGCTGCTCTCAGAATTGGGCGGAATGGAGAAGGGCGTGGATTGGATCGGAGAGGACGCCCCAGCCGCGCCCCAGGAGGGACGCGAAGAGACGGAACAGGCAGAGAATTTCGATCAGCGCCGAAAAAATAACGTTAAGATACAAATGTCGTGGGGCCTTCAACCCGACTTCCTCGCGCAGGAGTTGATCGTAGGGGACGCTTTGCACATAGGAAACGCCGCGTCCTAGGAAAGAAAAAATCGTGAGTCCGAAGTATTGCAGACGTCTCGATATCATGAAGATGAAAGAATACATCAACCCGATGATCGAGACGATAATCTCAGTATTTCGGTCATGGATCGAATCCAGCACAAACCAGACGACAAACACCATTAACAGTCCGAGCAAAAAACGCATAACGAACACAATGGCGCTGATCATAAAACTGCCCCCGCATCCTCTTTATTTGGCGGCCCCGTTCTACGAGGCGTTAACGGAGACATTCAGGCGGCGCAAGGCGCCGGGCGCTCCCGCATCCGTCCCACAACCTCGTTGCCCAGCCGTTGGCGAAACATTGCGCAATTGAAGCACTTTGACAATGTCAACGCGGATGCGCGAACTTGTCGGCGCGCACTTGTCCCGCGTCCGCCGCGCGGATGCTTTTTTTTTGGCCAATTTTCGCATACACTGCGTCGCAGCATACATTGCTGCCGCGGGCGGAAGCGACAGCCGATAACTCCGATGACCAGTTTGCCTTGAGCGGCGATGTGGAGCCTTGGCCGATCGCCGGGCGGCGCCGGGGAGCAATGACGGATGACGATCGACAGCCCAGCCACGCCTGATTCCGCGCCGTCTTTTCCCGGCGCGGCGCAGGCTGGCGCCCACGGCGGGCGGCGCTGGCGACTGCCGATTGCCTATCGATCGATCCCCGCCGCGGCGTTGGCGATAGACCTCGTGTTGATCGTCTCATGCGCCGTCGGCGCGGAAATCCTCTATCACGACGTTCCGATCGCAATCGAAGGGGAGTTCTCTCACACCATTTCCGCGGCGACATTCGTCGCCGTGCTGTTCGTTGCGGTCATGCGCGTGCAGAAGCTCTACAGCCCAGCTCGGCTGGTCGTCATGGACGATCAGACCCGAAGCGTGCTCAGCGCCTGGTGCGGAGCGTTCCTGATCCTGGCCTCCGGCGTCTTCACCTGGGGCGTCAGCCACGATCTCTCCCGGGGAGACATTCTGCTCTTCTGGGCTCTCGGGGTCGTCGCGCTTCTTGCCCATCGGGCGGCCTGGCGCTTCGTGTTGCCGCGCGCGCTTGAGAGCGGCGCCCTGCGCGGGCGCACGGCGGTCAGCCTCACCTGCGAGGACACGGTTCCGCAGCGTTTCGTCGAGAACCTGACCCGCCACGGCTATCACATCGTGGCGCATTTCCACGTTCCCTCAGGCGAATCCGTCGCCGACGAGGTGGTCGACAATGTGATCGCGACGTGCAGGGCGGCCGAGATCGAGGAGGTCGTTCTCTTCGTCGATCCCGAGCGCATGGCGCATATCCGCTCGATCGCGCGGCGCTTGCGCGTGCTTCCGCTGCCGGTGACGTTCGTGCCCTTCGGCACGCTCGCGCAACTCTTCCAGCGCGCCCACTACGACATCGGCGACACGGTCGCGATCGAACTGCAACGCGCGGCGCTCACCCCCTTGGAACAGGCGCTCAAACGACTTGCGGACATTGTCGTCTCGTTGGGGGCGCTGATCTGCCTGGCGCCGCTGATGCTCGTTGCGGCCATCGCGATCAAGGCGGATTCGAACGGTCCGATCTTCTTTCGGCAAACCCGCCACGGCTTCAACGGCCGGCCGTTCGCCATCTACAAGTTCAGATCGATGAGCGTGATGGAGGATGGCGACGTTGTTCGCCAGGCGCAAAGAGGCGACGCGCGCATCACCCGCGTCGGCTACTGGCTCAGGCGATTCAGCATCGACGAACTCCCCCAGCTCCTGAATGTTCTCTTTGGCGACATGTCGATCGTGGGGCCGCGTCCCCACGCCTCCGCTCACGACCGGTACTTCACCTCGGCAATCGAGAAGTATGCGTTCAGGCATCACGTCAAGTCGGGTATAACGGGCTGGGCGCAAGTGTGTGGCGCGCGGGGAGAGACGGACACGCTCGAGAAGATGCAAAAGCGGGTCGAGCTTGATCTCTGGTACATCAACAACTGGAGCGTTTGGCTGGATATCTCGATTATGATAAGGACGGTTTTCGTAGTCTTTTCAGGAGAAAACGCGCACTGAGCGCGCCGAGGAGATCGGGTTTTCGGGGGGACGCGCCGGCTCCGTTCTGGCGGCGTGGGTTGTCCAGAAGCGGGTTTGGCATGTCAGTCGAGTCACTCAAATCGGAGCATGTCGCGGCAGCCGCGGCTCCGGCGCGCGCGGCGGCGCGCCGCGCGACGGACCTCCTCTACCTCGTCGCGATGGCGGGATCGTTCCTGATTGCTTACACGCCAACCTACATCACCCTGGCGAAGGGGCCCTGGCAAACCGAGCAGGAAGGGCACGGACCGCTGATCATGGCTGCGGCAGCGTGGCTCGCCTGGCAGCAGCGCGGAAAACTGGCTTCCCTCGCCCTGAAACCCGCGCCGCTCGCGGGCTGGGCGATTCTGATCGTGTCCCTTATGATCATGGTCCTCACCCGATCGCAGAATATCCTCATGGTCGAGGTCGCGACTCAGATCCCGGTGCTCTTGGGCTGCCTGCTTATGGTCGGAGGCTGGCCGCTTGCGCGCGTGTTCGGCTTTCCGCTGGCGTTCCTGATCTTCTCGCTGCCGCCGCCAGGCTGGGTCATGGACGCCTTCACGGTGCCGCTGAAGGCCTGGATATCCGATCTCGTGGCCAATTTCCTCTACGCGCTCGATTATCCGATCGCGCAGAACGGCGTCATCATCATGATCGGCCCGTACGAGCTCATGGTGAAGGACGCCTGCTCGGGCATGAATTCGATCTTCGCCCTGTCGGCGATCGGCATCTTCTACGTTCACGAATTCGTTCATGACAACTGGATGCGAAAGCTTATCCTGGTCGCCTCGATCATCCCGATTACGATTCTCGCCAACTTCTTCCGCGTGCTTGCGCTGGTGCTGGGGTCGTACTACCTCGGGCCGGACAGGATCGAGGGCCTCGTCCACGACGCGACCGGGATCGCGCTCTTCGTGTTTGCGCTCGCTCTGTTCTTCTGCCTCGACAGCGCGATCATCGCGGTCGGGTTTCTGCTGAGGAAGCTCATTTCAGGGCTTGGCGCAGCGTTGAAGCCGGGCTGACGCTGGCGGGCCCGCGTTTTTATGGCCGCTCGCGCGGTCGCGGGGCCAGGTGGACCTGGCGCTTGGGCGGGGGCGCCTGTTCGAACGGGGCGGGCGTGAATGCATACTGTTTTCGATTTTGTGACAGTCACGTGTTTCGCGTGCGTGGTGCTCACGTATTTCATGTTCACCGAGGGGGGCATGAAGGTGCTCGCGCATTTCATGCTGCCTGCGGCCGCCTTCGCCATCGCCAACCAGCTCGGCAACCATGGGATGACGGTTCTCGCCGTGATCCTGATCGTGGCCGGCATCGGCTACACCTACATCATTGTGCGACACTAAGGCCGCTCGGGGCCGTTACGCGCTTTCTGCGCTCGGGGCCGGCGCACGCGGGCGGCGCAAACGGCGGATCGGCCAGGCGCAAAGATGCGTCGCGGCCCAACCCCAGAGAGCGGCGAGACCGGCGGCGACAATCGCTTCGAGAGAGACCGGCGCGGCCGGCTCGTAGGCATCGAGCGTGCGCCGCGCGACTTCAGGGTCGAAGTCTTTGACGAACACGTAGAGGCGGGCCAGCGGGCCTGCGGACGCCATCGCGTCGAGCTCATCCTGCAGGCGTTCAGCCCGGGCGATCGTCGCCGCCATCGCCTGACCGCGCTCGCGCGCCAGCGGATCGCCGTTCTCCTCGAGCCTGCCGATCGCCTGGGGCGGCGTTAGGCTTTCGCGCGACGCCTCCTCGTCGAAAGCCGAGACGATCCGCTTGAGCTCGTCGAGCGCGCCGCCGATCCGCTGGCGATACTGCTGCGCGAATTCCGGCGCCTGCGAGCCCAAAAGACCGGCGACGATCGCGACCGCCAAAGCAAGCCTTCGCACAAACAACGGGGCCGCCCTCCGGATGGGCCCTCGAAGATATAGGCTTGCGGCGATGCCGATGCGACCCCAAGCAATCGCGGGCCCCGCAATGGTTTTGGGGCGGGCCGCGAAACGCGCTATTTTGAAGAGGCGCCGCCTCCCGGGCGCGAAATCCTATGCGAGGGAAGCCTTGGCCGACATTATCCCGATCGGCGTCGTGACCGTTTCCGACCGCGCCTCGCGCGGCGTCTATGAGGATAAAGGGGGACCGGGCGTCGAGGCGGCGCTCGAGCAGCTGCTCGCCTCGCCCTGGCGGCCCGTGCGCCGGCTCGTGCCCGACGAGCGGCCGGCGATCGAGGCGGCGCTGATCGCGCTCGCCGACGACGAGCGCTGCCCGTTGATCCTGACGACCGGGGGCACCGGACCCGCCCCGCGCGACGTGACCCCCGAGGCGACGGAGGCCGTCTGCGACCGCATCCTGCCCGGCTTCGGCGAGCTCATGCGGTCGACGAGCCTGCGCGAAGTGCCGACGGCGATCCTGTCGCGCCAGCTCGCCGGCACACGCGGCGCGAGCCTCATCATCAATCTGCCGGGCAAGCCGGCGGCGATCCGCACCTGCCTCGACGCGGTCTTTTCCGCCGTCCCCTATTGCATCGACCTCATCGGCGGGGCGAGGTTGGAGACGAACCCCGAGTTCTGCACGGCCTTTCGACCGAAGGCCTGAGCGTCAAATATTGCACACTATAGCAAAGTGCTATTTTCCAGGCCGCGGCCGCATCGAATTTGGATTTCCTTGGAAAACCTTCATTTCGCTCGGTTTTACCCCCAAAAGCGGGGTTGGAAAAGCTTGGATTTCCTTGGATTCTCTCGTCCGAATCGAGCCTTTTCAATGGGTTACAAGGGACTTTACGAAAAAAATTTTTCCCGCGCTTTCTGGCCCCTTGGAGCTTCGCCCTGGGACCGGGGGCGGGAGCCCGCGGGGAAGCGAATTCGCCGCTAAGAGCGTCCGGCGCCGCGCGGCTCCGTCCCGGCTGGCGCGGGCGCCGCTATCCGCCGGAGCGGAGAGATGCGGGTTGAAAATGTTTCTTTCGAGCATGATTCGAGGATAGCACGTATTATGATTTTCAGGAATAGTTTGTTGGCGCTGATCGCATTGGCTGTCGGCAGCTTGGTCGTCGCGGCCAAGGTCTAACGCTTGGCAGCCGAACGGGAATGCCGGGACAGGCGCGGCCGCCCCGCAACCGCTGCCTCGATGTCCATCCGCACTCGATCAGAGGGCAATTGAACAAGAAATCGGGCCTCGCCGCGAAGCGCTTTCGGCGCCCGCCGCTCGCTCACGCCGCGAGCGATATCCTACGTCTATACAGCGCGAGGCCGGCGAGGCTGGCAAAACCCGCAACGAGCATCGCCCAGGTCGACGGCTCGGGAACGCCGCTGACGGACAGTTCGATCGATCCAGGCGGGCCCGCGGCGGCGTTCAGATCGAGGTAGTAGCCCACGTTATGACAGAGCCAGACGTCGGCGGAATACGCCGAACAGGCGAGGCCGTCGACCGAAAGGCCATCGAGACCAAGCGACAGCGCGCCGTCGCTCGCGACAAGATCGAACGTGTCTCCGGTCCCGAGATGGAAGCCCTCCGTCAGGTCGACCCCAAGGACGCCGTCAAGCGTCGCCTGCCCCGTGACAGTGAGCGAGCCGTATTGGCCCGCCATGTCGCCCGCGAGCGAGAAGTCGAGTTCGCCTGAACTGGACTGGTTGAAATCTCCCGTGATCGTCATCGGCGCCGTGATCATCAACGGATCGTTGGAGAATACGGTTCCGGCTCCGCCGTTGACGATGATGTTGTCGGAAATCGCGGTGTTCCCGCCGGCGAAGACGAGGTTGCCGGCGCCGATCGTGATCGTGCCGCCAGTCCACGCGCCGGAGGCCTTTCCCGTTCCGCCGTAGACGGTGACGCTCGCCTGGTTGTCGATCTCGACGTTGCCGACAATTTGGCCGCTGTTGGTGATCGGACCGATCGAGGCGGACGCTCCAGCGCTGTAAATCGCGTCGCCCGCGGTCCCCGGCGACGGGCTGCTGCCCCCGGCGCCCCCGGCGATCAGGCCACTGTTGGCGAGCGCTCCGATCGTCCCGGAATTCGACAGGCCCGCGCCGCCCGCGCCGGCCGGAATGGTTGAGCCGAGGCCCGCGCCGCCGTGTCCTCCCTGGATCATGCCGCGGTTGGTGAGCGTTCCGATCGTTCCGGCATTCGCCACGCCCGCGCCGCCGGCGCCGCCACCGCCAACGCCGCCGCTACCGGCGCCGCCACCGGCGCCGCCATTGATCTTGCCGCTGTCGGCGAGCGATCCGATCGTACCCGAATTCGACAGGCCCGCGCCTCCCGCCGCGCCCGGAAAGATAAAGGGACGGCCGGCGCCGCCGTCTCCGCCGCCGATCGTTCCGCTGTTCGTCAGCGTCATGATCGCGCCCGCGTTCGCCACGCCTGCGCCGCCCGCACCGGCTGCGCCGCCAGCGCCGCCATTGATCATGCCGGTCGCCTGGTTGCCAAGCGATCCGATCGTTGCGCCTTCGGCGTTCGCCACGCCCGCGCCGCCGGATTCCACGAAGCCGCTGTCTCCGCCGCCGATCGTCCCCTTATTGGTCAGGGTCGTGATCGTGCCGCCGTTCCCGACGCCCGCGCCGCCTGCTCCGCCCAAGGTGCTGCCGAAGCCGCCATCCCCGCCTCTGATCGCGCCGGTCGCTCGGATGATAAGCGAGCCGATCGTTGCGCCTTGGGTGTTCGACACGCCCGCCCCGCCAGCGCCTCCGGGGTTTTCACCTGTCCCGCCGCCGGTTCCGCCGCCGATCGCGCCGGCGTTGGTGAGCGTCGTGACCACGCCAGCGTTGGCGACGCCGACGCCGCCCGCCCCAACGAAGAAACTGAGCGCAAAGCCGCCAACCCCGCCGCTGATTGTGGCGCCCGCGGCGTTGTCGAGCGATCCGATCGTTCCGCCTTGGGCATTCGACAGGCCGGCGCCGCCGCGCCCCGCGGGGCCGAAGCCGCTGCCGCCGGCGCCTCCGCTGATGGCGCCGGTGTTGGTCATTGCGCCGATTGCGCCGGCGTTCGACAGGCCCGTCTCGCCGGCGCCCGATTCGCTGGCACCCGCGCCGCCGCGGATGGCGCCACCGGCGCCGCCGGCGATCAGGCCACTGTTGGCGAGCGCTCCGATCGTCCCGGAATTCGACAGGCCCGCGCCGCCGGCGCCGCCGGCGAAGCCAATGGCGGCGCCGCCGGCGCCGCCATTGATCTTTCCGGAGTTTGTCAGAGTCGTGATCGCGCCAGCGTTCGCCGCGCCTGCGCCGCCGCCGCCTGCGCTGTCGGATGCTCCTCCTCCTCCGCCGCCGCTGATCGCGCCGCGGTTGGTCAGAGTCGTGATCGCGCCCGTGTTCGCCACGCCCGAGCCGCCCGGGCCGCCGAGCCTCCCTCCGTCGCCGCCGGCGCCGCCGGTGATCGCTTCGCCCGCCGCATTGGCCAGCGATCCGATTGAGCCGCTGCTCTCAATCGCGGCGGCGCCCACGCCGCTTATGCCGGCTCCGCCAATGCCGCTTCCGCCGCTGATCGCGCCACGGTTGACGAGGCTCGTGATTGTGCCCGCGTTGGACAGGCCCGCGCCGCCCGGGCCGCCAATGGTGGCGACGGAGAAGCCGCCGCCGCCCCTGATCGCGCCGCTGTTGGTCAGCGTGGCTATCTTGCCAACGTTGACCAAGCCCGCGCCGGCCGCCGCGCTGCTGCCGCCGGGGTGGCCGCCGCTGATTTCGCCGCTGTTGGTCAGCGTCGTGATCGCGCCCGCGTTCAACAGGCCCACACCGCCCGCGCCTCCCGGGCGACCGAGTCCGCCGGTCCCGCCATTGACGGCGCCGCTGTTGGTGAGCGCGTATATAACGCCTGTGTTCACCATGCCCGTGCCGCCTGGGCCGCCATGGCTATCAAAGGCAAAGGACAGGGCTCCGCCGGCCCCGCCGTTGATGGCGCCGCTGTTCGTAAGCGTCGTGATGCTTCCGGCGTTCGACACGCCTATGCCCCCCGCGCCCCCGGAAAGGGCGGACCCGCCGGCGCCGCCGCTGATCGTTCCGCGGTTGGTCAGGATGGCTATCGTGCCCCCGTTGGACACGCCCGCGCCGCCCGCTCTGCCGGCCTCGCTGCCATGACCGCCAGCGCCGCCCAGGATGGCGCCGCTGTTGGTAAGCTTTGTCACCGTCCCGCTGTTCGACAGGGCCGTTCCGCCGGCGCCGCCGATAGCGCTTCCGGTTCCGCCGATTCCGCCGCTAAGGGCGCCATTGTTGGTCAGCGTGGCGATCGTTCCGGCGTTCGACAGACCCGCCCCGCCAGCTCCGCCGCCGAAAGTAGAGCCGTGAGTGTTACGGGCGCTAAAGCCTCCCTTGCCACCGCCGATCGCGCCGCTCGCCTCGTTGACCACCGTACCGACGCTAACGCCGGCGCCGACCAGGACCGCCACGCCGCCGGGGCCCGCAACCGGCGCCGCCACTCCGACGCCCCCGTTGATTGCGCCGCTGTTGGTGAGCTGTGTCACCGAACAGGTCGACGCATCGACGCCTGTCGGTCCGCCCTGGATGCTGCCGCTGCTCGAGACTGTGATGGCGCCGCCCGTGCTGGAAACGGGACCGGGCGTTGGGACGCTGAAGATTTGGTCCCCGCCCGTGCAGGCGGCCCGCGCCGCCTCCGGCGCGCCGAGCGCCGCAAGGACGACCAGCGAAGCGCCAGCCAGCAATGTTACGCGAGCGCGCGGAATAGGGGCCGCTGGCGTCGCAAAAGCATGACCATCGTCGGCGAGAACCGCATCCATCGGGCGACCTCCACCATCAATGTGTTCGAACGTCAGAGGCGAGGTCAGAAGACATCGCTCTTCGCGCAAGATGCTTATTGTATGGTGAATATTTGCATGAATACTTCACGTTGACAATCGTAAAGATGCTATCGGTGTATACATGTTGGCGCCGTCAGCTTGACGGACTTGAGCTTTACAAACCGCAATGCGACAATAATCATCAGTCCCGCGAATATCATGAACGCGCCCCGTCAAGCAGCTCCCCAACGCGAACCCAGTTCCGATCCGCCGGTCGACGTGCCCGCCACCGTCGAGCGAGCGCGCACCGCCTGGCGCGAGGGGCGCGCCGACGAAGCGGAAATGACGTGCCGGCAGGTGCTCGCCGTCTGGCCCGGCCAGACCGATGCGACCTACCTCATCGGCCTCATGGCCTATACGTTCGGCAATCTCGACCTCGCTATCGCCCACGTGCGGCAGGCCTGCGAGGCGCCGCGGGCGCCGGCGGTCTACCTCAGCGACTTCGCCGAGATGTGCCGCCAGAAGGGGCTGCTCGTCGAGGCCGAACAGGCCGGGCGACGCGCGGTCGCGCTCGACCCCAACGCTCCGGGCGGCTGGAACAATCTCGGCATCGTTCTGCAGGAGGCCCTGAAGCTCGACGAGAGCCGGCTCTGCCTCGACCGGGCGCTCGCCTTCGAACCCAACAACCCGCAGACGCTCAACAATCTTGGCAACACCTTGAAGCGCCTTGGCCTTGCGGCGGAAGCGGAAAAGCGCTGGAACGCGGCGCTCGCGCTTCAGCCCGACTACGCCGAGGTCTACAGCAACCTCTCGAACTTGCTGCTCGATCAGGGCGAATACGACCGCGCCGAGGCCATGGCGCGTCGTGCGATCGAACTGAACCCGCGCCTCGCCGACGCCTACGTCAACCTCGCCGCGGTTCAAACCGCGCGGCATGGCCACGCCGAGGCCCTGCAGGTTCTGGACACGCTCCTCGCCTTCGCGCCAGCGCACCAGCGCGCCCTCGCGGCGAAAGCGCTGGCGCTGAAGGAACTCGACCAACTCGAGGAGGCGCTCGAGGCGGCCAAGCGCGCCGCGCTGGCCGCGCCGGAGAGCCCGGAGCCGCACAACGCCCTCGGCCAGGTTTATCAGGCGAAGGGGCAGTACGAGCCGGCGCTCGCGGCTTATGAGCGCGCCGCCGGCCTGCCGGGGCCGGGGCAGATGGACGCGATCGCCAACATCGGCGGGCTCCATATGGAGTTTGGGCGGAAGGCCGAGGCGGTCAAGGCGATGGAGGAGGCCGCCAAGGCGTTCCCGGACGCGCCGGGAATTCTGTTCGGCCAGACCGACCTCAAGCGCTTCAAGGCGGGCGACCCGGTGATCGGGCGGATGCAGGCGCTCATCGCCCGCGAGGGCATTTCCCTTTCCGACCGGGCGACGCTTCATTTTGGCCTCGGCAAGGCCTTTCTCGACATCGGCGACTCGGAGGAGGCCTTCCGCCACTATGACGAGGGCAACCGCCTCAAGAGGAAGACCTTCGCCTACGACGCCGACGCCAATGCGCGCTGGATGGCGCGGATCGCCGACGCGTTTTCGCCCGCGCTCCTCAGAGAAAAGGCGGACATCGGCGCGCGCTCGCCGGCGCCCGTTTTCGTCGTCGGCATGCCACGGTCCGGCACGACGCTGATCGAGCAGATTCTTGCCTCGCATCCATCTGTTCACGGCGCGGGCGAACTCAGGACTCTCCATGCGCTCAGCCACCGGATCGAGGGCTTTCCGGCGTCCGTTTCCGGCCTGTCGGGCCCGCAGCTCAAGGCGCTTGGTGAGGCCTATCTCGCCCATGTGACGCCGATGGCCGCCGGCCGGCAATATGTCGTCGACAAGATGCCGTCGAATTTCCTGCTCTGCGGCCTGATCCGGCTCGTCCTGCCGGACGCGAAGATCATTCACAGCCGGCGCGACCCGGTCGACACCTGCCTCTCGTGCTACACCAAGCTCTTCGCCGGCGAGCAGGCCTTCACCTACAACCAGACGGAGCTCGGCCGCTTGCACCTGTCCTACCAGGGCCTCATGGAGCACTGGCGCTCCACGCTGCCGGCGTCGCATTTCCTTGAAGTCGACTATGAGGCGGTGGTCGATGACGTGGAGGGTCAGGCCCGGCGGGTGCTGAAGTTCCTCGACCTGCCGTGGGACGAAAGGGTGCTGAAATTCTATGAGACCGAGCGCCCGGTGCGGACCGCGAGCGTGAACCAGGTGCGCGAGCCGATCACCCGCGCCTCGGTCGGGCGGTGGAGGCGACACGCGGCCCAGTTGGGGCCGCTGCTGGCGGCGCTGGACGCTCCCGCGCCTTCAGATCCGCGTGCCCAGGGCTTCGTTCCGGGTCAGCGCGCCTGACGAACTTCCGCTCCTGTGCGCATTCCGGCCCGTCGCTGGGGCGAACTTCAACGGTGGGAATGGGTCGAGGCGGGCGCCCTATCCACAGCCGGCGCTAAGAGCGCGCATTTGCTTCTGGGCCGCAAGAGCCCGGCAAGGGCGTGCAGATTCGCGCTAAAAGTCGTGCAATCCGACATGGAACTTGACGGAAGCGGGCCCAAAACCCCATCCGGCGTCTGGCTCCGCGCGTCAATTCTTTCGTCCTTTTCGCTTTCCACTTGCCTATCGGCCGCTTGAGACATAAAGATATGTTTATGTCTCAAGGCCGGTTCATCCTCACGCCGCTCGCCTTCTCCGCCCTGCTCGCCGACCTCGAGGCGGCGGGAGAGGAGACGCGGCTGCGCATCCTCTGCCTCCTCACCGAGGCCGAACTCACGGTCAGCGAGCTTGTCGCCATTCTCGGCCAGTCGCAGCCGCGCGTCTCGCGCCACCTAAAACTCCTCGTCGAGGCGGGGCTCGCCGCGCGCAGCCGCGAGGGCGCGTGGGCCTTCTTCCGGCTCGCCGACGAGGGCGGCGCCTTCGCGCGCGACCTCGTCGGCCGCCTCGACCCTGCCGATCCGGTTCTCGCCGCCGATCGCAATCGCCTCGCCGTCGCCCGCGAGCTTCGCCGCAAACAGGCCGAGGCCTATTTCGCCGAGCAGGCCGACGACTGGGACCGCATTCGCGCGCTGCACGCGCCCGAGGAGCGGGTCGAGGCGGCGCTGATCGCGATGATCGGCGAAAAGCCGTTCCGCAACCTGCTCGACCTTGGCACCGGCACCGGCCGCATGCTGGAGCTTCTGGCGCCGCGCGCGGCCCGCGCGGTCGGCGTCGACCAGAGCGCGGCGATGCTGGCGCTCGCCCGCAACCGCATCGATCAGGCGGCTTTGCGCAACGTTTTCCTCCGCCAGGGCGACATCTACGCGCCGCCCGTCGAGCGCGACGCCTACGACCTCGTCGTCATCCATCAGGTCTTGCACTTCCTCGACGATCCGTCCCGCGCGCTCAAAGAGGCGGCCCGCGCGCTTCGGCCTGGCGGGCGGCTGGTCGTCGTCGATTTCGACGCCCATAACGAGGAATACCTCAGGACCGATTTCGCCCACCGCCGGCTCGGATTTGACCTGGCCGAGATCGAAGGCGCCCTCACCGAGGCGGGCCTTGTCGCCGTGCGTTCGCGGCGCGTTCCGCCGGCGCCGGGCGAAGCCGGCAAGCTGACGGTCGCGCTCTGGATCGCGGAGGACCCGCGGATCATCTCCGATGATTTTCATAAAGCAGACGCGGAGTTCGCCTGATGGCCGTGAAGACGATTCCGCTCAGCCGGTCGGGCGCGGCCGTCCGCGTCTCGTTCGAGTTCTTCCCGCCGAAGACGCCCGAGATGGAGGCCTCGCTCTGGGAGGCGGCGACGCGGCTCGAGCCGCTCAGCCCCGCCTTCGTCTCGGTCACATACGGCGCAGGAGGCTCGACGCGCGAGCGCACGCACGCGACCGTCGCCCGCTTCGTGCGCGAGACGTCGATGAAGCCCGCAGCGCACCTGACCTGCGTCGGCGCCTCCAGGGACGAAATCCGCGAAACCCTTCGCGCCTATCATGACGCGGGCGTGCGCCACATCGTCGCCCTGCGCGGCGACCCGCCGACGGGGCTCGACGCGCCCTATCAGGCCCATCCCGACGGCTACCAGGAAACCGCGGAACTTGTCGCCGACGCGAGGCGCATCGGCAATTTCGAAGTCTCGGTCGGGACCTATCCGGAAAAGCATCCGCAAAGCCCGACGCTCCTGCACGACATCGAGGTTTTGAAGCGCAAGGTCGACGCGGGCGCGACCCGCGCGATCACCCAGTTCTTCTTCGACAACAGCGCCTATTTCCGCTTTCTCGACGTGGCCTCAGCGGCGGGGATCGCGATCCCGATCGTGCCCGGAATCATTCCGGTGCAGAATTTCAAGCAGACGTCGAATTTCGCCCGCCGCGCCGGGACGAGCGTGCCGCAATGGCTCGCCGAGCAATTCGAGGGGCTCGAGGACGATGCGGCGACGCGCCGCCTCGTCGCCGCCGCCGTCTGCGCCGAGCAGGTCATCGACCTCATCGACCACGGCGTCGCCGACCTGCATTTCTACACGATGAACCGCGCGGACCTCGTGTTCGCGATCTGCCACTTGGTCGGGCTTCGGGCGAAGCCCGCATTCGCCGCGATCGAACAGCAAGAGCCCGCGGCGGTGCGGCGCGCGGCGTGGTGAGCAGGCTCGAGGCCGCCAGGAATCAGTCGATCAGTCGGTAGGCCGGGAGGGTCAGGAACTCCTCGAACGTGTCGGCGAGCGACATGTCGGAGAAAAGCTTGATCGCGTCGGGGAAGCGTCCGCCGTCGTAGGCGGCCTGGCCGACTTCGCGCTTGACCCGCTCCATCTCGCTCGCGAGCGCCTCGCGAAACATCTCGGGCGTGACCTCGCGCCCGTCGTCCAGTTTCGCCTTGAGATGGATCCACTGCCACACCTGGGCGCGCGAGATTTCCGCGGTCGCGGCGTCCTCCATGAGATTGTAGATCGGCACGGCGCCGCGGCCGCGCAGCCACGCCTCGATATATTGCACGCCGACGCGGATATTCACCCTGAGCCCCTCCTCGGTCCGCTTGCCTTCGTGCATCTTGACGAGGTCGGCCGCAGTCACATGCACGTCGTCGCGCAGGACGGAGAGCTGGTTCGGCTGCGGCATCACCCGGTCGAACACCTCCATCGCGACCGGCACGAGATCGGGATGGGCGACCCAGGTGCCGTCATGGCCATTGCCCGCCTCGCGCTCCTTGTCGGCGCGCACCTTGGCGAAGGCTTCGTCGTTGGCGTGGGCGTCGCCCTTGACCGGAATCTGCGCCGCCATGCCTCCCATGGCGAAGGCCCCGCGCCGGTGGCAGGTCTTGATGAGCTGGAGCGAGTAGGCGTTGAGAAACGCCTTGTCCATCATCATTTCGGAACGGTCGGGCGTGAGGAAGGCCGGGTTCTTGCCGAGCCGTTTGATGAACGAGAAGATGTAGTCCCAGCGGCCGCAGTTGAGGCCGACGATGTGGTCGCGCAGCTCGTACAGGATCTCGTCCATCTCGAACGCCGCCGGCAGGGTCTCGATCAGGACCGTCGCCTTGAACGAGCCGCGCGGGACGTGTAGGGCCGCTTCGGCATGGGAGAAGACCTCGTCCCAGAGATGGGCTTCGAGGTGGCTCTCGATCTTGGGCAGATAGAAGGCGGGCGTCGCGCCCTTGCTCATCTGCGTATTGGCGCAATGGAACACGTAAAGGCCGAAATCGAACAGCGAGCCGGACATCTCGCGGCCGTCGACGGTCACATGCCGCTCTTTCAGATGCCAGCCGCGCGGGCGCACCATCAACACGGCGGGGTTCATCTTCAGAGCATAGGCCTTGCCTGTCGCGGGGTCGGTGAAGTCGATCGCGCCCGTCCAACGATCCTTGAGATTGGCCTGGCCCTCGATCATGTTGGCGAACATCGGCGACGACGCGTCCTCGAAGTCGGCCATGAAGACCTTCGCGCCGGAGTTGAGCGCATTGATGATCATCTTCCGGTCGACCGGCCCCGTGATCTCGACCCGCCGGTCGAGAAGATCGTCGGGGATCGCCGCGACTCTCCATTCGCCGTCGCGCACCGACTTCGTTTCGGTCAGGAAATGGGGCAATTGCCCGGCGTCGAACAGCTTCTGCCGCTCCATCCGCCGCGCCAGCAGGTCGAGCCGGCGCCCGTTGAAGCGGCGCTGCAGGTCGACGAGGAACGCGAGCGCGTCGTCGCTCAGGATCTCCGCCTGCCGGTCGCTGGGAATTGCATGGATTTGAATGTCTGCGGCGGCGGGCTGCACGGACATGGGCGGTCTCCGTTGGGCTCGGTGTTCACCGGCTGCCTTCGTAGACCGTTTTGCCCTTCTTGGGGAGGGCCGATTTCGCGCGTCAGGCGGCTAGATCTGCGCGCCCGGGCGAGGCGCGCTCGCGTCCGGCCCGCCGGCGCACGAGCAGCGCCGACGGGTCCGAGTCGAGCGGCAGGGCGGTTGCGTCCGCAACGTCTTGCCGCGTGAGGCCGATGTCGCGCAGTTCGTAATCCGACATGCGCGCAAGCGCGTTCATGGTCTGGCGAGCGGCGACGACGCGGGCAGGCCAGCCGAGGGCGCGCTTGAGTGCAGCCGCGGCGCCGAAAGAAGCGTGTCGAGCGAGGGAAGGAACCATTGGCTCTCTCCGTGTTGAGCATGAGGGTCCGTTCGGCGACCATGAGACGGCGCCGGGATGGAAGCCACCCGATTTCTGAGCGATTCGGCTTTAGCGCGCCGGCATTGATCGGTCCAACGAATGTTTGTAGAGTATATGATAACGGATTCGGATGGATTCAATGCTCGACACCGATCAGCTGCGCTCGTTCCTCGCCATCGTCGATTCCGGCTCGTTCACGAAGGCCGCCGAGCGCGTGCACAAGACGCAGTCCGCCGTTTCGATGCATGTCCGTCGTCTCGAGGAGAAGCTGGGCTGCGCGCTGTTCGTCAAGCAGGGCCGCGGGGCGCGGCTGACCGCGGAGGGCGAGAGCCTGATCGACTTCGCGCGGCGCATCATCCAGGTCGAGGCGGGCGCGGTCGCCGCGCTGTCGCGCAAGGGCCTCAGGGGCGCGGCGCGCCTCGGCATTCCCGACGATTACGCGGAAACGTTTTTGGCCGAGATTCTCGCCCGCTTCAACCGCCGCCATCCACTGGTGGAAGTCTCGGTCGCCTGCGAGGGCTCGCCCGAGCTTGCCGCGCAGGTCTCCGCAGGCGCGCTTGAGCTCGCGCTGGTGACGGACCATCCCGGGCTGCACGGGTTCGAGCTTCTGCGCGAGGAGCCCTTGGTCTGGGCGGCGGCCGATCGGTTCCAGATCGAGGAGGGCGAGGCGGTCCCGCTTGCGCTTGGCAGCGTCTCCTGCCTCTGGCGCCGCGCCGCCGACGAAGCGCTCGCCGCCACCCCGCGCATGACCCGCGGTCTTTTCTTCTCCAAGAACTACAGCGCCATTGGGACGCTCGTGCGCGCCGGCCTCGCGGCGACCATCCTTCCGGCGTCGATGGTCGGCGAGGGCTTGCGCATCCTCGGACCCGACTCCGGCCTGCCCAAGCTGCCGCTCACGCGCATGGGGCTCATCCACGCCCCCGGACGCGCGAGCGAGGAAGCGAAAGCCCTTGCCGAGGCGATCCGCCTGACGGTTGGCGCATCGGTGCGGCGCGCGGCCTGAACACCGGGTCACGCAGCGTTTCGTTGAGGTTAATTGTTAAGCTTAAATTCCCGTTAAGCCGACCCGTGGCAGGTTCCTTCGGATTTTGGAGGCGTTGCGCGCCGCCTGCGCCCGCTTCGAACGAAGGGACATCTTGTTATGCTCGACTGGAAGGGTCTTGCGCTCGCAGCCGGCGCAGCCATCGCGTCGGGCGCATTGGCCCGAGCCGCGGATCTGCCTCCCGCCCCGACGCTGCCCGCGTCCGCTCCCGTCGAAGACTTCAGCGGCTGGTATTTGCGCGGCGACGTCGGCGTCGGGATCGACGAGGCGCCCGAGCTTCAGAACCGCCCCGACCGAATCGCGACCGGCGTCTCCAGCGGGTTGCTTTCGCCCTATTCGTCGCAAGGCTTCAACAACACGACGCTCTCGCCCTCAAGCATGGTCGATTTCGGCGCCGGCTATCGGTTCAACGACTGGTTCCGCATGGATACGACGCTGGAATACCGTTGGGGCGCGAAGCCGCAGTCGCGCTACACGCTGAACGACGCCGCCAATCCCGCTCATGGCGGCGGCCCGCTGCAATATGCGGACTTTTACCGCGCGAACCTCGCCTCCGTCGTCGGCCTCGTGAACGGCTACGTCGATCTGCCGGGTCTCTGGGGCGTGACGCCCTTCATTGGAGCTGGGATCGGCTTCGCCGACAACACGCTTTCCGGCTTCACCGATCAGGGCTTCGGCGACGCCTCCTATCGCTCGCTCGGACCTGTGAGCGGATATTTCTCGAACGGCTCGAAGACCAGCCTCGCCTGGGCGCTGATGGCGGGACTTAACTTCGCCATCAGCCCGAACCTCAAGCTCGAGCTCGGCTACCGCTATCTCAACTACGGCTCGATCTCGACCGGCGGCTCGCACTGTCTCGCCGGCGCGGCGCTCAGCGCCCGGAGTTGCAACGGCGGCGTCATGAACACGATTTCTTCGCGCAATGAGCTCGCCTCGAACGACATCCGCCTCGGCCTGATCTGGACGCTCGGCGAGCCGGCCATCGCACCGGCGGCGATCGTCACGCGCTACTGAGGCTTCCGCTTCAAATTATCGTGAGCCGCCGGCGCCCCTCGCGGCCATTGCCTTCGGCGAGGGGCGAAGCTACCCATGCGCCTTCGCAAAAACTCGCCGCCGCCGAAAAAATGCGCGACGGAGGCGCATCGAAGGCCTTCATGACGGACGCGACCATTCCCCGGGCAGGGCTCCTCCGCTCCGCCTGGGCGAGCCCAGTCCTCCTGCTTGTCCTGACCACGCTGATCTGGGCGGGGCATTCCGTCGTCGCGCGGCTCGCGGTCGGGGAGGTCGGCCCGATGACCTTGACCTGCATGCGCTGGGGGCTGGCGCTCGTGCCGATCCTCGCCGCGGCGCGCCCCTCGCTACGCCGCGACTGGCCCGCCTTGCGCGCCAAATGGCGCTATCTCGCCGTCATGGGCGCGCTCGGCTACACGGTCTTCAACGCGCTCTTCTATTTCGCGGCGCACCGCACCAGCGCCCTGAATCTGTCGATCATCCAGGGCGCGATTCCAGCGCTCGTCCTCATCGGCGCGCGGATTTTTCTGGGCCTGCGCTTCACCGGCCTTCAGGCGCTCGGCGCCGGAATCACGATGCTCGGCGTGGTCGCGATCGCCGCAGAGGGCGACCCGGCGCGGCTCGCCGCCCTTGCGTTCAACAGCGGCGACGTGATGATGGTGGCCGCGGTCATCCTCTACGCCGGATACACCGTCGCGTTGCGAGAGCGTCCGCAGGTCTCGGGCCTGAGCCTCCTCGCCGGCATGGCGTTTGCAGCCTTCCTCACCTCCGTGCCGCTCATGGTCTGGGAGATATTTTCGGGCGGATTCATCTGGCCGAATGCGGCTGGATATCTGACGCTCGCCTATGTGGCGCTCGGGCCGGCGTTCTCGTCGCAGCTGTTTTACATGCGCGGCATCGAACTGATCGGGCCGGGGCGGGCGGGCGTGTTCGTCAACCTCGTGCCGGTGTTCGGCGCGATCATGGCCGTCGCGCTGCTCGGCGAGCCCTTCGCCGCCTATCACGTCGTCGCGCTGATCCTCGTCGTCGGCGGCATCGCCATTGCGCAGCGCGGCGCGGGCCGGTCGCGCTAGGATTTCAACCTCGGGAGAAGCAACATGGGTCATTGGATTGAACTGAAGCCGGAGGGCGCGGGACCGATTCAGGGGTGGCGCGCCGACCCCGCTCACACGCCGCGCGGCGGGATCGTCGTCATCCAGGAAATCTTCGGCGTGAACGCCCACATCCGTGAGGTGACCGACCGCTTCGCCGCCGAGGGCTATCTCGCGATCGCGCCCGCGATCTTCGACCATGTCGAGAAAGGCGTCGACATCGGCTACGACGCCGACTCACGCGCGCACGGCATGGCGATCGTCGGCAAGATCGACCGCGAGCAGGTCTTGCGCGATGCGGCGGCGGCGATCGAAGTCGCCAGGCAAGGCGGCAAGGTCGGCATTGTCGGCTATTGCTTCGGCGGCACGATCGCCTGGGCGGCGGCGGCTCGCCTTTCCGGCCTCAGCGCCGCGGTCGGCTACTACGGGGGCGGGATCGTCGGCCTCAAGGACCTGAAGCCGCGCGTGCCGACCATGCTTCATTTCGGCGAGAAGGATCAGCACATTCCGGTCGCGGGCGTGAAGGAGGTCGCCGCTTTGCATCCCGACGTGCCGGTCCACATCTACCCCGCCGACCACGGCTTCAACTGCGACCACCGCGAGAGCTACGACGCGCCGAGCGCCGCGCTCGCCTGGACGCGGACCTTGGAGTTTTTCCGCCAGCATCTGGGGTGAGGCGGGGCGCTGGCCCTCACATCCCGTAGCCGCGCGCCATTGCGGCGGCCGCGAGCGGAATGAGCGCGAACAGCGCCGCCTCCGCGTAGAGCGCGGTGCGCAGCCGCGACACCTCGCTGACCGGCGGTCGGAAGGCCGCGTCCGCGCGGACATGCCGGCGCCAGACGATGAAGGAATAGGTCGGGGCGACCGAAATCACCGCCACCGTCGCAAACAGCCCCATCTTGATCCAGAAGAAGGTGTTGGCGACATAATAGTCGAGGCCCTTGGCGGCGAAGAAGACCCGAGAGAGACCCGCCGCCAGCGCGACCGCCGCCACGATGCCGAACCACGCGTCGATCCGGGCAAGCCGGAGCACCGTGCGGTCGTCGATGACGCTCGCGGTCAGCGCCAGCTCAACGGCGAGAATCCCCGCCAGCGAGAACACCGCGAGATGATGGAAGCTGGCGAGCAGCCAGTCGAGGAACATGGGGCAAAATCCTCCGCAAAGGAGACCGCGGACGAAATCTAACCGCCCCGAACGCGCGCCGCCAGCCGCGGCTACTTTGCGGGGTTGCGGGCGGACCGCGGCGCGGCTAACAAGAGCATGATGAATTCGTGTTGAACCAGCGCCGTCATTGCGAGGAGCGTGAGCGACGAAGCAATCCAGGGGCCGTGAGGCGCCTGACGTTCCCCTGGATTGCTTCGCTGCGCTCGCAATGACGGGAATGAATCGACTTGAATTCATCCCGCGCTAGGTCCGCGCTCTGCTGGGGATGAACCTGAAGCCATGAAAAAAGTTTTCGCGACTGCGGACGAGGCGCTCGCCGGCGTCGTCCGGGACGGCATGATGATCATGGCCGGCGGCTTCGGCCTCTGCGGCATCCCCGAGACGCTGATCGAGGCCATGCGCAAGACCGGGGTGAAGGACCTGACCGTCGTCTCCAACAACGCCGGCGTCGACGGCGTCGGCCTCGGCGTCCTGCTCGAGACCGGGCAGATCAAGAAAATGATTTCGAGCTACGTCGGCGAAAACAAGATCTTCGCCAGCCTCTATCTGTCCGGCAAGCTCGAGCTCGAGTTCAATCCGCAAGGCACGCTCGCCGAGCGCATCCGCGCCGGCGGCGCCGGCATCCCCGCGTTCTTCACCAAGACAGGCGTCGGCACGATCGTCGCGGAGGGCAAGGAAATTCGCGACTTCAACAACGAAGCCTATCTCATGGAAACCGGCCTCGTCGCCGACATCTCGCTCGTCCACGCCTGGAAGGGCGACACCGAAGGCAACCTCGTCTACCGCAAGACCGCGCGCAATTTTAATCCGATGATGGCGAGCGCGGGCAAAGTGACGATCGCCGAGGTCGAGCATCTGGTCGAGCCGGGCGAGCTCGATGCCGACCAGATCATCACGCCGGGCGTCTTCGTCCATCGCATCGTCCACGTTCCCGACGCCGTGAAACACATCGAGCAGCGCACGACACGCAAACGCGACGCGGCGTGAGCTGACGGGGATCGGATGGAGTCGAACGCGACGATGACGGGCGCGACCACCCCTTCTTCCTCGGAGAGAAGCTGGCGTCATAGGGCGTTCGGAAGAACGCCCGTCTTTCGACGGGCTATGGCGCCGGATGCCCCTTCTCCCTCGGGGAGAAGGTGGCGCGAAGCGCCGGATGAGGGCTTGGCTCCAAGCCCTGGCAAATTCCGCACGGAAACGCTTTGGAGGCTCGTCGCTCGACCCGCTGCCGCGGCGCGAAGTCCCTCAGCCGGCCGCGCTCACGCGCGGGCCACCTTCTCCACGAGGGAGAAGGGGCGCAAATCGCAAAGCTTGAACTCCTAGGAGATGCCGCATGCCCTGGACCCGTGACCAAATGGCGGCCCGCGCCGCCAAGGAACTGAAGGACGGCTTCTACGTCAACCTCGGCATCGGCATCCCGACGCTTGTGTCGAACTACATCCCCGCCGGCATGAGCGTGCAGCTGCAGAGCGAGAACGGCATGCTCGGCATGGGACCCTTCCCGTATGAGGGCGAGGAGGACCCCGACCTCATCAACGCCGGCAAGCAGACGGTCACGCAGCTGCCGACGACGAGCTTTTTCTCGAGCGCCAATTCCTTCGCCATGATCCGTGGCGGCCACATCGACCTCGCCATTCTCGGCGCGATGCAGGTGTCGGAGAACGGGGATCTCGCCAACTGGATGATCCCGGGCAAGATGGTCAAGGGGATGGGCGGCGCGATGGACCTCGTCGCGGGCGTCAAGCGCATCGTGGTCGTGATGGAGCATGCGGCCAAAGACGGGCCGAAGCTCCTCCACCATTGCACGCTGCCTTTGACGGGAGCGAAGGTGGTCGACCTGGTCATCACCGATCTCGGCGTGTTCTCGATCGACAAGCACGGCTATCGCGGCATGGCGCTTATTGAGCTCGCGCCCGGCGTCACGGAGGCCGAAGTCGCCGCCAAGACCGAGGCGGCTTATCGGGTGGCGCTGAACTGAACCTTGAGCTCGCGTTTTCAATTGCCGTGATCCGCGAGCCCGGGCCGATCGCTATAAGCGCCGATTTAGCGATGGTACCGCCACCCCGGATCGAACGGGGGACCTCTAGATCCACAATCTAGCGCTCTGACCAGCTGAGCTATGGCGGCCTGTTCGAGATCGGCGCGGAAACTAGTGTCAAAGCGCTGCGCTTGCAAGGTCTCGCGAACCGACCGCGCCCCTCCGGCGATGGACAAAAAAAGGGACGCCGCCCGCGGAGTCGCGAGCGGCGTCCGGGGACGACGCGCGGGAGGAAAACGCGCCGCCTTAGACCGCGATCTTGAAGGACTTCGCGACTTGGTCCTTGATCGGCTCGATCGCTTCGACCATCGTCTTCTGCGCCAAGGCGCCGATGTCCTTGACCTGTCCAGTGACGGCGTCGACCTGCTTGCGGGCGAACTCGCTCTGCAGCGCCACGAGATCCGACAGCGACTTGACGGCGAACGACGCCTTCATGAAATCGAGATTCGCCTCGGTATTCGTGCGCAGGGCCTCGAAGGCCTTGGCGTTGATGGCGATTGCGCCGTCCTTCGCTGCGGCGAAGCTCAGTTCAAAAGCGTTGGCCGCTTCGTCCGCCGAGACCTTCGCCTTGACGAAGGCCGCTCGCGAATCGGAGACGCCCTTCTCGAGCGCCGAGCGCATGCTCTGCTGCATCTCCTCGGCCGGTTCGGCGATGGCCTCTACCGCTTCGGCCGGAGTGGGGATGATGTCCGCGGAAACCGGGTCCGGGACGGCGGCCTGGGCGGCCGCGGATTTCTTTGGTGAGCTGGCCATAAGTGCTTCCCTTCGTGCCTTCGTACTTTCTGGATTTCGGATGCGAGCTCTAAGGTTCAGTTCGAGCCCGGCGTGATGCTCTTCTGGACGACGGCGCCAAGCTCCTTGGCTTGCGTCTGCAAGGCGGCGATCTGCGTCTTCAGGTATTCGCTCTGGATCGCGAAAACCTCTTGCGGGTCCTTGGCGCGGACGAGCTTCTGCGCCAGTTCGAATGCGGCGTTCACGTTCTGCTCGGTATAGGTGAGGACGTGCGCGCTCACCGACTTGGCGCCGCCCTGTGTCGTGCCAGCCGCTTCGCCGGCGACGCCGGCGGTGCGCTGCGCGACCGCGAGAAAGCCCTCGAAAGCCTTGCGCGCCTGCTCGACGCTGCGCTCGGCGAAATCACGCAATTCGGTGGGAACTTCGAACGGAGAATTGGACATTTTCATCCCTTTCGGACAGTTGGATGGGACGCTTGACCCATCAGCATCGGGAATCCTTATAGCCCAATTTTTGCTGCGCCGCAACATAATTTTGCAGTGCACCAAAACTTTTTAACCTTGCTCCAAATCGGTGCATGCGGCGCCGTGGTGAAAACTTCGCAACAGCGTTAAACTTTCCCTAACGGTCCGCGGGCTCGACTCGCCCCGGCAACCTGCGCCCATTGATTGCGAGCCGACCTTTGACCCTTGAGCCGCCAACGCCAATCGAAGAATCCGGACCGGCTTCGGTTTCCGGCCAGGCAGACGCTCGCCTTGCGGTCCTCGATCCGATGGGACGCGTCGTTCGCGCCAGTGAGGCCGCCCTGCGGCTGTTCGGGGCGGACGCGGAGGCGCTCGAGCGTCGGCTTATCGGGGGCGAAGGACCGAGCGCCCGCCGTCTGCGCCGCCTCGCCCAGACTTTGCCGGTCGGCGCCCCGCCTCGACTCGAGCGGATGCGCTTCTCGATCGGGCGGCGTTCGATCGACGTGAATCTGCTCTGCGCGCGCGTCGCTGCGCCGGGCGGCGCGACCTATCTCGTCCTTTCGGAACCTCGCGCCGGGAGCAGCGCCGAACCCGCAGCGGCCGAGCCCGTCGCTGCCGACCCCCGGCCGGCGCCAGCAAGGTCGCGTTTCCTCTGGACAGTCGACGCCGCAGGCCGATTCAGCGCGACTGACGCCGCTTTGGCGACGGTTCTGGGCCGGAACGCCCCCAAGCCCGGCGAGACGGTCGATGATCTGTGGCGGAGGGCTGGCCTCGAGCGCGGCGCCGATCTCGCGGCCGCCCTGGCGAAGAGGGAGACGTTTTCCGACCTCACCGTTCTCTGGCCCGCGGTCGAAGACGATCAGCGAATCGAGATCCGGCTTTCCGGCGCCCCGGTCTACGACCGCGATCGAGGCTTCGCCGGATACCGCGGGTTCGGGGTTGTCGGCGAGACGATCGAGGACCGCGCAGAGGTCGAGCCGCCCGCCATCGAGGACGCAGCGCCTGAAGAGCGCGCTCCTTCGCAGGGCGAGATCCCTCAGGCGAAGGCCGTTTCTGATGCCGCGAGCGGCGTCGAAGCCGGGCCGACAACGAGCGAATCGGTTCCCGAACCGCCAGAGAGCGCAGCGCTCGATCCGGCGGAGGCGCCCGGAACGAGCGGCGAGGCGGTTAGAGACGGCCTTTCGGGCGGCCAATCCCCCGCCGCCGTCGCGAGTTCCGCGCCTCCTCCGCCGCACGAACGGACGGCGGAAATCTACGTTCTCAGGCAGACCGCCCAATCCGCGGCGCCCGCAAAGATCGTTCCCATCCGGCCCGGCGCGCCAGCGCCTCCTCCTCCGGACGTGTCGCAAGGCGGCGAGACGGTGGAGCTCACCAAGAGCGAGCGGGACGCCTTTCGCGAAATCGCTCGCGCGCTCGTGGGCCGGACCTCCTCCGGTCGTCCGGACCGCCCTTCGGACGCCATGGCGGCGGCGGACCCCGAGGGCGACTCGGAAGCGGCTGTCGCGCCGCCTTCGCCAGGGCCGCCCGCAGCCGCGCCGGACGGGGACGACCCGGTTTGGAGAAACGCGGCCGGCGTGCTCGACCGGCTTCCGGTCGGGGTCGCCGTCGCGCGCGACGGGCTCGCCCTGTACGCCAACCACACTCTGCTCGCCCTGCTCGGCTATTGCGATTTCGAGCACTTCCAGAGCGCCGACGGCTTCGCCGCGATGTTCCGCGACCACGACCCGGACGCCATGTCGGCCGAGGGAGGAGGCTCGCTATCGATCGTCCGCGAGGACGGCCAACCGCTCCGCGTCGACGGTCATGCGCAGGCGATCATCTGGGACGGTGCGCCAGCGACCCTGATCGCGTTGCGCCGCTCAGAACCCGCGGTCGCAGACAGGCGGGATGACGCGGCACGCGCATCGCTTGCTCGCAATGGCTCGGCGGCGGAACTCCAGGAGATGCTCGACCGTGCGACCGACGGCGCGGTCACACTCGACCCCGCCGGGCGCATCGTCAGCCTCAACGCATCGGCCGAGCGGCTGTTCGGATACGAGCAGAGGCAGGTTGCGGGCGAAAGCGTGCTCATGCTGCTCGCGCCGCAGAGCCATCCGGAGACGACCGCGAGACTCGAGAGCCTGAGCCGTCCGGATGAGTCCGCGCCAACGGGCGCGCTCGTCGTGGTCGGGCGGCGGCGCGACGGAGCGGCGTTGACCTTGGCCCTGACGCTCGCGCGGGTCGGCCCGCCGGAGGCGTTCCACTATTGCGCGCTGGCGCGGGACTTGAGCCAGGAGCGCGAAGCCGAGCGTCGGCTTGCGGCGGCGCGCGACGCGGCGCTTGCGACGAGCGCGGCCAAGACCGATTTTCTGGCCCAGGTCAGCCACGAGATCCGGACGCCGCTGCACGCCATTCTCGGCTTCGCCGAGGTGATGACGGAGGAGCGCTTCGGCCCGATCGGCAACGAGCGCTACAAGGATTATCTCAAGGACATCCATACGTCCGGCATGCACGTGATGAGCCTCGCCGACGATCTCCTCGACTTGAGCAAGATCGAGGCAGGCAAGCTCGACCTCGCCTTTGCGCCGGTCGACGCCAACAGCGTCATCCGCGAATGCCTGTCGCTCATGCAGCCACAGGCGGCGCGCGAACGCATCATCGTGCGCGTCTCGCTCTTCGATCATCTGCCGCTTGTGATCGCGGACGAGCGCTCGCTCCGCCAGATTCTCCTCAATCTCATGTCGAACGCGGTGAAGTTCAACGAGCCGGGCGGGCAGGTCATCGTCTCGACCGCGGTCGACGCGGCCGGTCAGGCGGTGATCCGCGTGCGCGACACCGGCGTCGGCATGAACGAGGCCGAACTCGGGCACGCGCTCGAGCCGTTCGGGCAGATCGGCCGGCAGGGCAAGGGCGGGGCGGGACTTGGCCTTCCGCTGACGAAGGCCTTGGTCGAGGCGAACAAGGCCGAGTTTTCGATCAAGAGCCGGCGCGAGCACGGCACGCTGATCGAGATCGCGTTCCCGACCATCCAGGCGGCGCAGTAAGGCAGGCCCCTGATGCTAAAGCGGGATGAAGTCAAGTCGATCATGCCCGTCATTGCGATCGAAGTGAAGCAATCCAGGGGAACGTCGGGCGCGCCCTACGGCTGCTGGATTGCTTCGTCGCTCACGCTCCTCGCAATGACGGCGTTGGTTCAACACGCGCCTGAAGCCATCGTTCTTGTCAGACGAGCGCCTTGTATTCCGGCTTGTAGACATGGGCCCGGATGAACGCCTCCATGTCGGCCGGACGATCGACTTGCGCGAGCTTGCTGTCGAACACGAGCTTGGCGACGCGCGCCGCCGTCTTGATTTCCGTCTCCAGGATATTCGCCTGCAGCGGATAGAGTAGCCCTTGCTTCAGCAAGTCGGGCGGCACCTGATCCGCCACCGCCGACGCGGCTTCGATGAACATCTCGTCGGTGACCCGCTTGGCCTCGGTCGCGTAGATGGCCATGCCGACCGCTGGGAAGATGTAGAAGTTGTTCGCCTGCCCCGGCAGAAAGGTCTGGCCATTGAGATGAACCGGCGGGAACGGGACGCCGGCAGCATAGATCGCCTTGCCCTTCGACCAGGCATAGGCCTGCTCGGGCGTGCATTCCGCTTTTTCGGTCGGGTTCGACAGAGCGAGGATCACCGGGCGCTCGTTGATCTGGCTCATCGCTTCGACGACCGCTTTCGTGAACGCGCCGCCGATGGTGCTGACCCCGATGATCGTCGTCGGCCTGATGCTCTCGATGGCGACGACGAAATCTCTCGTCGGCGCGTGGCGGTGAGCGTAGGGCTTCTGGAAGTCGACGAGGTCGGTCCGGGTCGATTCGAGCAGCCCGTTGATGTCGAACATGTGCACCCGCGCCTGCGCATCCTTGAGCGACATGCCCTGGCCGACAAGAGCCGAGCAGAGCAGGTTGGCGAGACCGATGCCCGCCGAGCCCGCGCCGAGGAACAGATAGTTCTCGTCCTTGAGCTGTGTGCCCTTGAGCTTGACGGCGTTGATCATGCCGGCCAGCGTAATGCCCGCCGTGCCCTGCACGTCGTCATTGTACACGCAATATTTGTCGCGGTAGCGTTGCAGCAGATGGATCGCATCGACGCCGGTCCAGTCCTCGAAGTGGATGCAGCACTTCGGAAACACCTCTTGCACCGCCTCGACGAACTCGTCGACGAACGAATAGAGCTCCTCGGTCGGGGGCCGCGTCTGGCGCAGGCCGAGGTAGAGCGGATCGTGCAGGTATTGCTCGTTGTTCGTCCCCGCGTCGAGATACATCGGCAATAGGGGTTGCGGGGGGACGCCGGCCGCCGCCGTGTAGAGTTGCAGCTTGCCGATCGGTATGCCCATGCCGTTGGCGCCGAGGTCGCCCAGGCCGAGAATGCGCCCGCCGTCGGTGACGCAAATGAACCGCACGTCCTTGACCGGCCAGTTGCGCAGCACGTCCTTCACGTGTCCCCGGCGTTTGATCGAGAGATACATGCCTCGCGGACCCCGGAAGATATGTCCGAACTTGAGACAAGCCTCGCCGATGGTCGGGTCGTAGACGATCGGCAGGAACCGCGCCGGATCGGACATGATCGTCCGATAGAAGAGGGTTTCGTCGTGGTCGAGGAGATTGACGAGGTAGATGTAGCGGTCGAGATCGGTCGTCTTGTGCCCGAGCTGCTGCATGACCCGGCGAAACTGGAGGTCCTCCGGCTCCGTCGCATCGGGAACAAGCCCGACGAGCCCAAGCGCCTGACGCTCGGCCTCGGTGAAAGCAGTGGACTTGTTGAGCGACGGATCGTGCAGGACATCGACGCCGTGCTTTCCGCTCGTTTTCGAACCAGTCATGGGGCTACTCCCTTCCTTGCTGATCGAGACCTGTTAGGCGCCTTATCTCCAACCAAGGCGTCGTGGGGACGCGGGCTCAAGGGGTCAGGCCTTCACGGCGCCCAAGGCCCCGGGGCGGGTCGAAGTCTTTCGCGTAACGTTCGTAACGATCCTTCGCCCATGCTTTCCGCAGGCGAGCTACGCGGCGCCCCTCATCGGCGCTCCCCGCCGTCGGGGCTCATTGAAAAACTCATCGCAATCGCCGCCAGGGCGAGACCAGTCGGCAGCGCGAGCGACCAAAGGCCGACCATCGATTCGCACACCGCGCCGAGGCCGCAGCCAATTGTGAACCCGATGATGGCCGGCCAGGTGTGCTTGGCTCGACGACGGGACTTGGCGACTTCGTCCGAGTCGTGTCCCAGCAACATCTCGCCGACATCCATCGTGAAGCGGGTAATGTTGGTCGTCATCACCGCGGTGGATGGAGCCCCTGTCAGCGAGACCTGAACCATTGCGTTCTGCACTGCCATCGCCGAGACGCCGAGCATGCCCGCAAAAATCATGTTCGCTGCATCCGGGTCGGCGCGCGAGCCGGTCGCGACGCAGACGACAAAGAAGCCGGCGAGCAACAGGAACTGGATGAGAAGCAGCGGGCGTAGCGAGGCGAGTCCGATTGTTTCCAGGCCGCCAACCAGCAGTCTCGTCAGCGCAAGCGCCGCCATAAAGACTGGAACTGACAAGATCAGCGCGACCTGCGCCGGCTCGCCGCTGAGAACGTGCGCGGCTAAAATGACCAGGTTCCCGGTGATATGGGCTGTGAACAGTCCGCCCAGGCCGAGGAAGCTGATGACGTCGCAGCATCCGGCAATCACACTGAGCACGAACGGGAGGAGCCGCAGCCCGGGCGAACTCTCAACCGACCTTGGCGCAATTCGGGCGGCTAGGCCTTCAGCGTGCGCCCGATCGTCGTTGCCGGCGGCGAAGCGCTGGGCGACCTGCGCGGCGAGCGCGTTGCGGTCGAGCTTTTCGATAGCGCGGTCATCGCTCATCGCGGACGCCTCGCTGCCGCTCGGTTAACTCGAGGCCACGTATGGCCTGACCATTTTCGCCGGATCGACGACGCGGTCGAACTCCGCCTCGGTCACGAAGCCGAGCTTCAGCGCGGCGGCCTTCAGCGTGAGGTCGTTGTCCATCGCGTAATGCGCGATTTTCGACGCCTTGTCATAGCCGATGACGGGCGAGAGCGCCGTCACCAGCATCAGCGAACGTTCGACGTATTCGTTGATCTTCTTGAGATTGGGCTTCGCGCCCTCGATCAGGAACTTGCGGAAATTCGTGCAGCCGTCGGACATGATCGTGATGGAATGGGTGATGTTCTGGATGATGAGCGGCTTGTAGACGTTCATTTCGAGATAGCCGCCAGCGCCGCCGAAACCCACCGCCACATCGTTCGCCATCACCTGCACGGCGATCATCGTCAGCGCCTCGCATTGGGTCGGGTTGACCTTGCCCGGCATGATCGAGGAGCCCGGCTCGTTCTCCGGGATGACAAGTTCAGCGAAACCCGCGCGAGGACCGCATGACATCAACCGGATATCGTTGGCGATCTTGTAGAGCGACACGGCCAGCGTGCGCAGCGTTCCGGAAAGCTGGACCAGCGCGTCGTGGGCGCCTTGAACCGTGAACTTGTTGGGCGCCGTGACGAACGGCAGTCCCGTGAGTTTGGCGATCTCGGCCGCCGCCGCCTCGGCGAACCCGGGCGCGGAATTGATGCCGGTCCCGACCGCGGTGCCGCCAAGCGCCAGGCGGTAGACGCCGGGTAAAGCCGCGTCGATCCGCTCGAGATCGTCCGACAACATGCCCGCATAACCGGACCATTCCTGGCCTAACGTCAGCGGGGTGGCGTCCTGCATGTGAGTGCGGCCGATCTTGATGATGTCCTTCCATTCCTCGGCCTTGGCGGCAATGGCGTCGCGCAGCGCCTGCACTGCGGGGATCAGCCGCTGCTTCACGTTGACGGCCGCGGCGATGTACATGGCGGAGGGAAACGAGTCGTTCGACGACTGCGCCATGTTGACGTGATCGTTGGGATGGACCGGCGTCTTGCTTCCCAGCGGCGCGCCGGCGAGCTGGGATGCGCGATTGGAGATCACCTCGTTCACGTTCATGTTGAATTGTGTGCCGCTGCCGGTCATCCAGACGTGCAAGGGGAACATGTCGTGGTGCTGGCCGGCCAGGATCTCGTCGCAGATTTGAACGATCAGCTTGAAGGGTTCGTCCGCAAGCCGCCTGTCGGCATGGTTGGCGATCGCGGCGGCTTTCTTGAGGATGGCGTAGGAGGCGATCATCTCCCGCGGCATCAAGTCCTTGCCGATGCTGAAATGTTCCAGCGAACGCTGGGTCTGCGCGCCCCAGAGCTTGTCGGCGGGAACATCGACTTCGCCGAGGCTATCGGTTTCCTTGCGAATGTCCGCCATGCGCGTTCCTCCCGGATGGGATTGCTTCGCTAACGGTTTGATGCCTTACGACCAAGCGCGCGGGGCTGGTCCCCGTCGAGTTGGGGAAAAGGATAGTCCCGTCATGCGACGTCAATGTGGCGCTGGCGCGAGCGGCGCTTCGAGATAGGGCTTCTTCGAGCCTCACCGCGTGCGCGTCCAGTTGAGCGACTTGCAGATGAGGCCGCCGAGGACGCATCCGGCTGTGACGAGACGATCGCCGGAGAGCGTCATCTTGCCCGAATAGGTCTTGCCGTCCTCCGGGTTGAAGGCCGATCCGGCCCAGATGTTTTCGCCGCGCGGCTTCATGTCGAAGAACACCTGCTGGCCGACTTTTCCCGGATCGTTCGGGTCGCGCAGCCAACTGATCGAGCCGCAGACGGCGTCGCCGCAGCTTGCGAAGCGCACCTTCGCCTTGCCGTCGGTGCGCATCCAATCGCCCTTCACGTCTCCGGCATAAGCGCCCGCCGCCGATACCGCCAGAAGGGCGGCGCTCGCCAACATGCGCAGCATGCTTCCTCCTCATCGCTCTTTTTTCGCATTACTGCGGAGCCAGCGCGAGAGGTCAAGCCGCGCGGTCGGCCCATTCCGGCTGGTAGCCCGCCGCGAGCGCCGCGACCGTCGAAGGCGGCGTCAGCACGTCGACTTCGAACTCGGGCGCGAGCGCGGCCGGCGCGTCGTAGCCGGCGAAGCTCCAGGGCATGGCCCTTCCGCCGCGGAGCGCGTGCGCGCGACCGTCGTGCGAGAACATCGCGCCGTCCGGCAGCGCGCCGAGCCGCGACCGCCACAAGCGCTTGCGTCCCCCGATCAGCCGCTCGCGATGCAGGATCTCGTCCATCGCGTCCGCGCCCTGCGGCGCGCCGGGAAAGCGCGCGAGGAACGCTTGCGCCGGCGCGCGTCTGCACTCGAAACAGGGACGATGGCCGGCGGCGAGCGCGGTCGGCTCGTCGAGGAAGAAGAGTTCGGTGTAGCCTGCGCCCCATACTTCTCGCCGCCGCCCCTTGAATTCGCGGACGCAGACAATCCAGCGCTTCGAGGTCCAGCGCCGCCCGCCCAAGGTCCGGTCGTCGTTATGGATGCGTCCGCCGCGATTGCCGAACAGCGTCCCGCGCTCCGGGACGGCATGAAACGCGCCGAACGGATCGACACGGTTCTGCAAGGGGCGCGGCGGATTGCGTTCGCTCATTAACAGGCGGAAGCTCCTGGAACAGAACGCTGGAGGCGGGCCCGTGGCCCTCGACCTTCGACCAAACTGCGAATATTGCGACAAAGACCTGCCGCCCGCCGCCACCGAGGCGCACCTACGAATGCACCTTGTGCACCGACTGCCTCGAGAAGCATCTCAAGAACGTCTGCACGACGGGACGCTCGCGCAAGCGCCGAGGGGAACCGCTAACGGGCGGCGTCAGCCCTCCTCCCCTGCGCTTGCCGAGCGGGGGCCATACGAAGCATATTGGAAGGCACCTCCATCCAAACACTCTAGGGTCAAAACCCAATCGCCTCTTACGGGGTCGAGCGGCTTCGGGGGGAAGCGCGCCTTAAGTGTCGTCATTCTTGCCGCTATAAGTTCTCTCTTCTCAAACGACACATCGGAACTCAGTGACGCGCCAAAGCCCTTGGTAAGGCGTGATCTTCAGAGTGTGATCCCCGTCACAGCGCCTTTCATAGAAATGTGCTCCGACACCGCGGCAAGCCGCCTGACAAATACTCGGCAATGGCGGTCCTCGGAGGTGGCATTCGGCGAAATATCGAGTCAGAACACCAGCATAGGGAGGAGAACGCAAATGAAGGGCATCCAGCATGCTCCATTGTTTTTTGGCAGTCTCTCAGCGATTGTCTTCGCGCTGGCCGCGCCGAGCGCGACGGCTCAAGAGCTTCATGGGCATATCCTCTGTCGCGATGTAGGCGCTTTCACGCCCGAGCAACTCGGCGATCGCGAGGGCCACGCGCTGTCGATTGGGCAATCAAGTTGCCAGACTACCGAAGGCCCCGGGGCCGGCGCAGTTCAGACCGAAACAAACATGTGGGAATGGGATGGGCCGAAGGCGAAAGAGCTTTCAGGTTATGGCGTTGCGCGTAAGCCGGGAGCCACATTCGCGTTTCAACATACGGATGGAACGCTTGAGGTCACGATGACCGATGGCAAACCGAGCGGTTGGACAGCCTCCGGGCATGGCATTGTAACTTTGGCGACCGGAAGCTTGGCGTCTCTGAACGGCAAGAAGTACGAGTGGACCGGCAACGGCACAGGTCCGAATGTCTTTGAGGGCGACTATACGTTCAAGTGACACCTTACGCCGGTCGGAGGGTTAGAGGCGGGCGCCCCGCGCTGCACGCCACGAGATCGGGGACTTCCGCTTAGGGTCGAAGCTGGTCCAACTCATTGAGTTTCCTGATTACGCGGCAACGTCAGCCAGTTTTAGCAAGCGGTAAGGCATCGGGAGGGTCCTCAGCGCAACGAATGCGAGGCGGGGGGTCATGGTTTCGAGCTCGTATCGGCGATTGAATCGATATTCGAACTCCGCGAGATATCGAGGGACGTGTTTTTCTCCTACGGCTCGGTAGGTCCCGACGAGGGCGGCTTTGATATTGCCCAATGCGGTATTGACCCATTTGAAAGCAGGGGTGCGAACCGCTTGCTTGCCGCTTCCGGTCTTTATTGAGGTGTGCAGGCATCCGGCTTGGGTGACGGCGGCGAAGCACGCCAGGCCGTCGGAGACGATATTGGCGCCGGGCCTGAGCGCGGTGCTTGCGAGTTTTCGGATCGCAAAGCTGCTGAAGGCTTTGACAGGCCGAAGGATGATTTGATCTGGCTTGCCGTCGTCGGTTGTCGCGACCGCAGCGACGAACGGCGTCTTGCCTGTTGCGCCGCGCCCGCGGCGGCCGGACCGGGCGCCGCCGATATAGGCGTCGTCCATCTGGACGTTGCCTTTCAAGCGTTTGCTCGCGTTACGCTCCAACATGACTTGAGCGAGCTTGTGCTTCATCATCCAAGCAGCCGTCTGGGTGACGCCAAGGCGTCGACCGAGTTCGATACTGGAAATGCCCTTCTTTGATTGCGTGACCAGGTAGATCGTCTTGAACCAGATGCGCAGCGGCAGCTTGCTCGAAGCGAAGATCGTTCCCGCTTTGACAGAGGTCTGCTTGCGACACGCGTTACACTGGAATAAACGCCGCGCGCCGCGCGTGACGACGCAGTGATCAGCGCCCTTGCACCCGGGACATTCGAACCCGTTCGGCCACCGCCATTTGACCAGCGCCGCATGACATTGCTCTTCGGTTCCGTAAATCTCCGCGAAACGAGCCTCGCTGAGGCCTTTCTGAAACTGAACCTGATTGCGCGCCATCAGAGAACCCCTGCGAAAACAACATGTTCATGTTCCGTTCTACTGAACGTCTGAAGCTGACGCAAGCGCGTAATCAGGTTGAGTTTTGACCCTAAAGCTCAGCGTCCGGTTGGGCGACGAAGATCAGAACAAGAAGAATTGACGCGAAGATGCGAAACGCGGGCTCCTGACCGTTCCAGACCTGTGATTGCCACATCGCAAACCATTCGCCACCGATGGCGAGAAAGCCGATGAACCAGACAAGGAATCCGCAAGCGGCGCCGGCAAAAACAAAACGCTTGGCTTGGTGAAAGTCCCGCGCGTTGAACTTTCGCGCCCGCAAGAGCTCCACCGTTCCCAACGCAAAAAGGACCGCTGAGAGCCCTTCCCCCATGACGATCAGCCAGAAGGCGATCCGCCACAACAGCGGGATCGGCACGGCGTGGTCCGCCATTGCGCTGACCGGTATGATTGTGTCCATGCTGAAGACGTGCTGGACGAACAGCAAGTTTGAACCGGGATCATGGATGTTTCCGGCCGTGATAAGCCCGCACAAAATCGCAATGCCGCCGACCATGAAAATCTTGAGGGCCCTTGCCATCATCATTGTGCCGTCCCTCCCACATCGCCGCAGTCGGCTAGCCTAACGCCGATATCGAGCGCGGTCGGCTCAGCGACAGAATTCCCGAAGCTTCCGATTTCGCCGTCCGCGCCTTCGGTGTACGGCGCGGCGTCTCATCGGCCGCCGCGGGTCGTTATTTTATCGACGAAAGATGTTTTTAGGATAGTATCTCAGCATCTGCGCACGCCGGCTCGACTGAGAACCCCGGGAACAAAGGGATAAGGCAAGCCTTTATTGTACCCTTGGCAGCATCGTAAAGTACGAACACATTCATGGTCATATAGTTGTTGGGTGGAGGAGATTGGTTATATTGTGGCACGAGTATCGTCGTGTTTGGCTCGACGCCGAGCGCTAGTGTTTCCTTCCAACATTTCGGATGCCAATCTACCTGGCTTGGCGGGATAGGCGATCCTCTTTTCGGGTCAGTCGGAATTGCCCATCGTATGTCAACAGCTTCAGCATTCACACAATAGAATTGCGTCTTAGTTTGGAAATCGAGAATGACAGCGGAGGGTCCCGCGTCACAATGAGCCGAATAGAAGTCTGTGTGATAACCGCCTAAGCACTTAGCCGCGTTCCAAAATATCGCTATGCCGGATTGGGCGACATTGGCTCCCGACTCAGCGACTGAGGGCGAAGTCACAGTTAGTGCGAAATATAGTGCACCGACGAAAGCCTGCATCGCCGGCTTCAGCCGCCCGCCATGTTCACGCAGCATATCATGAACCTGAAGCCAGAAGGCCGACATCTTGCTCTGAAGTTTCGGTGCGCCTGCCATCGCGATATTTCCCGCGCAGGTGAGCGATGCGAGACGGTAAGCCGGCGCGGTTTGGCGGCAGAAGCTCGGCAGCGAAATCCATCACCCGCCTTTGATTGAAAATTGCTGGCGCGCTCCAGATCACCGCCCCCTCTACCGCACGGGCGAGAGCTGTGCGCTCGCCTGCGCGTCGCCCACGGTGTCGAGGCCATAAACATCGTCGCGGAAGTTGGCGGGGCCGTCGCCGTTCGCCCAGCCGGTGAGATAGACCCAGATGACCGGCACGGCGTGGACGAGCCGGATGTCGTAAGGCGCGCCCTCCTTCACCTTCGCCTGCATCGCCGCCTTGTCCCACGCCCCGCCTGGCGCCCCTGTTCCCTGCAACAGCCACTCGGCCAGGTCGTAGACGCCCTGCACCCGGACGCAGCCGTGGCTCAGGAACCGGTAGTCGGCGCCGAACAGGCGCTTCGAGGGCGTGTCGTGCATGTAGACGGCGAGCTTGTTCGGCATGCCGATGCGGATCGAGCCCAGGGAATTGCCGGCGCCCGAATCCTGCCTGAGCGTGTAGTCGGCGGCCCGTTGCGTGCTCCAGTTTACGGCCCGCGGATTGATCTCCTGGCCCGAGCCGTCGAGGATGCGGATCTTGGCGCGCGTCAGATAGCCGGGATCGCGCTGCATGCGCGGAATGATTTCCTTCTTGATGATCGAGGTCGGCACCGTCCATGTCGGATTGAGGTTGACGACCTGGATATGGGCCGCGATCTCGGGCGAGGGGTGCTCCGGATCGCCGACGATCGCGACGTAGCGGCGCGCGACGCGCCCGTTCTCGACCGCTTCGACCGAGAGCGACGGCAGGTTGACGACGACGTAGCGATCGTCGAACGAGAAATTCAGGCCCGCGAGACGATTGGCGCTCGAAGCGAGCTGTTTGAACCGCACCGCGGCCGGAACGTTGATCGCCTTCAAGGTCTCGCCGGCGACGACGCCCGTCTGTCTCAGTCCCATGCGCGCCTGAAAGCGCTTGACCGCCGCCGTCAGCTCAGGGTCCCATGTCTGTCGGCCGGCGAGACTCCGGTCGAGATCGCCCTCGATTGCGAGGCGCTTGCGCAACTCTGCGACGGCCGGTCCCTTCGCGCCCGGATGCAGCGCGACGACGTCGGTCGGCCAGCCGCCGGCGTCGGCGATGGCGGCGTAGCGTTCGGAGACCTTGGCGGTCACGAAGAACGTGTTGGGCTGGACGGTCGGCGCAGGGTCGTTCGAGAGCGCCGTCTGCAGCGGCGGAGGAGGCGGCGCGACCCGTTTGGGCTTCGCGGCGGCGGGCGTTGCGGCAGGGGGCGTTGCGGCAGGGGGCGTTGCGGATGGAATCGCATTGGCGGTCGGCGGCGGATTGCCGGGCGCGGGGCCCGGGCTCACCGCCGGCGTCGCGGCGCCGGTCTCTTTCGGCATGAACGGGTTCGGCGGCGTCGCGCCGGACGTGGCGGCCGGCGCCGGGGCGGGCGACGCGCTGGTCGCAGCAGGCGGCGAAGCCGGCGAAGCGCTGGATGCGGCGGGAGCGGACTGCGCCGAAGGCGTGGACTCCGCCGGCGCCGTCTGCTGCGCCAAGGCGCCGGAGAGCATGAGCGGCGCGCAAAGCAAGACGCCGGGAAGCAAGAAGCGAATCTTCATCCAAAACCCAACCCGATCGCGTGGGGCGTCTCATGCGCCCTTGGCCGAATCGGGCGCCCCCGACGCGGGAATAGCGTGCGCGGGTTGGTAAGGACGCACAACGGCTTTCTTGCGGCAGGATGCGCGCGTTCAACCCGCGATGACGATGTGGAGCCGGCGCGGCCCATGCGCGCCGAGGAGCAGGGTCTGCTCGATGTCGGCGGAGCGCGACGGCCCGGTGATCAAATTGAGCGTGCGCGGCGCGCCGCCCTTGCCGTAGGCAAGCCGCAGCTTGGCGAACACGCTCTCGTAATCGGCGACGATCTCGTCGCGCTTGACGACGACGATCTGATTGTCGGGCAGGAAATTGAGCGTCGTCGGATTGTCGGCGCCCGAAACGAGCGCGAGCGTGCCCGTCTCCGCAATTCCCGCAAAGGCGAACGACACCGCGTTGACGTCGTGTCCCTCCGAGGCGCCCCGCTCGATTTCGAGCGCGGTCGCCCCCCAGGGCATCGCGCTCAGCCGCTCGTCCGCGCCCATGCGCAAGGTCGCCGGGCAATTGTTGTCGCGCAGGAACCGGGCGGCTTCCTCCGGCACGTTGGCGAGCGCCGGGACTTCGGCGACGGTCGCCTGCGCCCGCCCGGCCTCCGCCTTGAAGGTCGCGACCCGCGTCTCCGTGTCTCCTTGCCCGCGCTCAGGGACGACGCCAGGCGGCGACTTGGCGAGCCGCGCCTCGACCTCGAACTTCCGCGGCGCCTCGTCGCCAGCGACGCCGAGCGAGCGCCGGATGTTGGCGAAGACCGCGTCGCGCGCGCTCACTTGACCGCTCCGCTTTTCGCCCGCCATTGGCTTTGAAATGTCGTGCGCTCCGGCGCGGCGAGATCGCGGTAGCGCGTCCAGCCGCCGGCCATGGGCGCCCAGGAGAACCGTCCCTTGCCGCGGCCCGCGAGATGCATAACGCGCGCGGCGAGGCCGGTCGCGAAGCGATAGAGCGCAGGACGCCTGGCGAAGAACGCCCAGAAGCCGAGGCCGTAGCGGACGGGCGCGGGCGACAGCCGGCGCTCGAATTCGCGCTCGCGCCAGTGGCGCATCATCTTTGGCAGCGGGATGCGGACTGGGCAGACCTCTTCGCACCGGCCGCAGAACGTCGACGCGTTCGGCAATTGTCCGCCTTCAGCGACGCCGATCAGCGACGGCGTCAAGACAGCGCCCATCGGCCCCGGATAGACCCAGCCGTAGGCGTGCCCCCCCACCGCCTGATAGACCGGGCAATGGTTCATGCAGGCGCCGCAGCGGATGCAGCGCAGCATGTCCTCGAACTGGCCGCCGAGCATCGACGAACGGCCGTTGTCGAGGATGACGACGTGATAGGCGGACGGCCCGTCGGGATCGCTGGCGCGGCGCGGCCCGGTCGAAAACGTCGTGTAGACGGCGGCGTCCTGCCCGGTCGCCGAGCGCGCCAGCACCCGAAGGAGCTGCGCCGCGTCCTCGAGCGTCGGCACGATCTTCTCGATCGAGGCGATGACGATGTGGACGTCGGGCAGGATCTGCGTCAGGTCGCCGTTGCCCTCGTTGGTGACGATGATCGACGTCCCGGTCTCGGCGACAAGGAAATTCGCGCCGGTCACGCCGACGTCGGCCGCCAGGAACTTCGCCCGCAGAATCGCGCGCGCCTCGGCCAGGAGTTGTTCAGGCTGGGAAAGATCGCGATTGGCCGGGAGGTCGCGGTGCGCCCTGCGGAATTCCTGCTCGACGTCGTGCTTCGTCACATGGATCGCCGGCGCGATGATGTGCGAAGGCGCTTCGCCGCGGAGCTGGATGATGTATTCACCGAGGTCCGTCTCGACCGCCTCGATCCCCTCCGCCTCGAGCGCCTGATTGAGGCCGATCTCCTCCGAGATCATCGACTTGCCCTTGGTGACGCTTTTTGCGCCGATGGACTTGCAGAGGCCGATGACGATGCGACGCGCCTCGTCCGCGTCCTGAGCGTAATGCACGTGGCCGCCGCTCTCCGTGACCTTCTGCTCATAAGACTCGAGGTAGAGGTCGAGATGCGCGAGCGTGTGGTTCTTGATCGCGCGGGCGCTGTCGCGCAGCGCTTCGAACTCCGGCAGTCGGGCGGCCGCGGCGGCCCGGTGGTAAGTGAAATTCCGGGCATGGACCAGCGCGCCCTGGAGGCGCGCGTCGGCCAGCGCCTCGTGCGCGTTCTCCTTGAAATGCGGCGTGGTCGCGACGGCGCTCATCGCTGGCGCTCCTTCTGGCTCTCGCCAATCGCCGGCCCGTCCGCCATGCCGGCCAGAACCTCGGCGACGTGGCGCGCCTTGACCGGCGAGCCCTCGCGCTGAAGCTTGCCGACCATGTTCATGAGGCATCCGAGATCGCCCGCGAGCACCGTCTCCGCCCTGGTTGCGCCGATGTCCGCCGCCTTGCGCTGAACGATCGCATTGGAAAGCTCGCCGTATTTGGCCGCGAACAGCCCGCCGAAGCCGCAGCAGGTCTCGGCCTCCTCGAGTTCGACGAGGCTCAAGCCCTCGACGCTGCGGAGGAGCCGGCGCGGCTGCGTCTTGACGCCGAGCTCCCTCAGGCCCGCGCAGGAATCGTGATAGGTCACCGTTCCGTCGTAACGGGCGCTCACCCTCTCGACGCCCAGGACATCGACGAGGAAGCTCACGAGCTCATGCGTCTTCTCGGCGAAGCGCTCGGCTTTGGTCGCCATGTCCGGCTCGCCGGCGAAGAGGTCGGGATAGTGCTTCGCCAGCATTCCGCCGCAGGACCCGCTCGGCGCGACGACGTAGTCGCAGTCCTCGAACGCCGCGATCGCCTGCTCGGCAAGCGCCTTGGCGGTCGCCCGGTCGCCGGAATTGTATGCCGGCTGCCCGCAGCAGGTCTGGCTCGGGACGACGACCTTGCACCCCGCGTCCTCGAGCAGCTTGACGGCGGCGAAGCCGACGGTCGGCCGGATGATGTCGACGAGGCAGGTGACGAACAGGCCCACGCGCGGCTGGGTCTTGGTTTGGCCGGAAGCGGCCGGCGTTTCGCTCATAAGCTGCCATTTCCCTGCAACGAACGTCCAAGCGCGCCCTTGTAGCCTACCGCTCGGCTCCGTAAGTTCGCACAATGGCCACGGATATCGCAACCCGCGTCTACAACCACGCCTTCCGGATCGACCCTGCGATCCGGACGCTGCTCGACACGGATTTCTACAAGCTGCTCATGCTCCAGATGATCTGGAAAATGCATCCTGAGCGGCAAGTGACCTTTCAGCTCATCAACCGGACGGCCTCGGTGCGGCTCGCCGACATCGTCGAGGAGCGCGAACTCATCGACCAGCTCGATCACGCCCGCACCATAAGGTTCGCCAAGAACGAACTGATCTGGCTGGCGGGCAACACCTTCTACGGCACGCGGCATATCTTCGAGCCTGAATTCATGGAGTGGCTGGCCGATTTCCAGTTGCCGGACTACGAGCTCACCAAGCGCCACGGGCAGTACGAACTGCGTTTCGCCGGCCCCTGGACGGGCACGACGATGTGGGAGATCCCGGCGCTCGCGATCATCAACGAACTGCGCGCGCGCGCCGCGATGCGCGGCATGAGCCGCTTCGACCTCGACGTCCTTTACGCGCGCGCCAAGGCCAAGCTGTGGTCGAAGGTCGAGCGCCTGCGCGTTCTCGAACGCGAAACGCCGGTCAAGCTTTCCGATTTCGGAACCCGAAGGCGGCACGGCTTTCTCTGGCACCGCTGGTGCGTCGAGGCGCTGCAGGAGGGCCTCGGCGAAAATTTCATCGGCACGTCCAATGTCAAGCACGCGATGGACACGGGCCTCGAGGCGATCGGCACCAACGCGCACGAACTGCCGATGGTCTACGCGGCGATTGCGCGCGACGACGACGGGATACGCGCGGCGCCCTATAATGTGCTGAAGGACTGGGCCCAGATGTACGGCGGCAATCTCCTGATCGTCCTGCCCGACTGCTTCGGCACGACCGCCTTCCTGCGCGACGCGCCCGACTGGGTCGCTGACTGGAAGGGCGCGCGGCCCGATTCCAAGCTGCCGATCGAGGGGGCTCGCGAGTTGATCGCGTGGTGGAAGAAGCGCGGCCGCGATCCGAGGGAGAAGCTCATGGTGCTCTCGGACGCAATGGACGTCGATTCGATCGAGGAGTCGGCCCGGGCGCTGCACGGCCAGGTCAATCTTTCGTTCGGCTGGGGCACCAATCTGACCAACGATTTCAGGGGCTGCGCGCCGGCCGGCGTCGACGGCGAGCTCCGGGCGATATCGCTGGTCTGCAAGGTCGTGGAGGCCGACGGCCGGCCCGCCGTCAAACTGTCGGACAATCCGAACAAGGCGATGGGGCCGCCGGAGGAAGTCGAACGGTACAGGCGCATCTTCGGCGTCAGCGGAATGTCGAAGCAGCCGGTGGAGGTCTGAGAGTCATGTCGCGCATCGCTTTTCCCAAGCTCGACGAAACGATCCTCGCGCGCCGCGACTCGATCGTCGAAGGCCTCGCGGCTATCCTCGCTCCGGAATGTCTGATCGCGGACGAGTCCGGCCGCCGCGCCTTCGAGACCGACGCGCTCACCGCCTATCGCCGGCCGCCGCTTGCAGTGGCGCTTCCGCGCTCGACCGAGGAAGTCGCCCGGGTCATGCGCTTCTGCCGCGATCAGAAGGTCAACGTGGTGCCGCGCGGAGCGGGTACGTCGCTCTCCGGCGGCGCGATCCCGCAGGAGGACGCCGTCGTCATCGCGCTCACCAAGATGAGCCGCATCCTGGAGGTCAATCTTGCCGACCGCTACGCGCGGGTCGAGGCGGGGGTGACCAACCTCTCGATCTCTGACGCCGTCGGCCCCGAGGGCTTCTTCTACGCGCCCGATCCCTCATCGCAGCTCGCCTGCACGATCGGGGGAAACATCGCGATGAACTCGGGCGGCGCCCATTGTCTCAAGTACGGCGTCACCACCAACAACCTCCTCGGCGTCCGCTTCGTCACCTTCGACGGGGAGATCCTGGACGTCGGCGGCGCGGCGATGGACGCCCCCGGCTATGATTTGCTCGGCCTCATCTGCGGCTCGGAAGGGCAGCTCGGCATCGTCACCGAAGCAACCGTCCGCCTCATCCCCTCGCCCGAGGGCGCGCGGCCCGTCCTCTTCGGCTTCGCCTCGGTCGAGGACGCGAGCGAGTGCGTCGCGGCGATCATCGCGGCGGGCATCGTCCCGGTCGCGATGGAGTACATGGACAAGCCCGCGATCCACATCTGCGAGAATTTCGCCCACGCCGGGTATCCGCTCGACGCCGAGGCGATGCTGATCATCGAAGTCGAGGGCAGCGAGGCCGAGATGCAGGCGCTGCTCGGCAAGATCGGCGCCATCGCCGCGGCGCATCACGTGCGCACTGTCCGCGAATCGATGTCGGCGATGGAAAGCGCGCAGATCTGGAAGGGGCGGAAGTCCGCCTTCGGCGCGACTGGCCGCGTCGCCGATTACATCTGCATGGACGGAACCGTCCCGACCGGACGTCTGCCCGATGCGCTCAGGCGCACCGGCGAGATCTGCGCGTCCTACGGGCTGCGCGTCGCCAATGTGTTCCACGCCGGCGACGGAAACATGCATCCTTTGGTCCTCTACAACGTCAATGATCCGAAGGAAGCCGAGAAGGCGGAGGCGGCCGGCGCCGACATTCTCGCGATGTGCGTCGAGCTCGGCGGATGTCTCACCGGCGAGCACGGCGTCGGCATCGAGAAGCGCGAGCTGATGACGCGCCAGTTCACCGCGCTCGAGCTTCAGCAGCAGAAGCGCGTGCGCGCCGTGTTCGATCCGGATGGGCGGCTCAATCCAGCCAAGGTGTTTCCGCTCGGCGAGCGCGCCGCATGACCGACGTCATGACGCCGGAGCGCGAGTCCGAGGTCGAAGAGATCGTGCGCTCGGCTTGCGCCGAGGGGACGAAGCTCGACATCGTCGGCGGCGACACGCGCTGCGGGCTCGGGCGCCCGCGCGCCGGCCAACGCAAACTGTCGAGCGCGGGGCTCGCGGGCGTCGTGTTTTACGCTCCGGCGGAAATGACGATCTGCGCCAGGGCCGGCACGACGATCGACGCCGTCGAGGCGGCGATCGCCGAGCACCGCCAGATCCTGCCGTTCGAACCGATGCGCGCGGAGGCGCTCTGGGGCGCGAACGGCAAGCCGACGATCGGCGGCATGGTGGCGACGAACCTCAGTGGGCCGCGCCGCGTCAGCGCGGGCGCGGTGCGCGACGGCGTCTTGGGCCTCAAGCTCGTCAACGGCCTTGGCCAGGCGATCCGCTGCGGCGGGCGGGTCACGAAGAACGTGACCGGCCTCGATCTCACCAAGCTCAACTGCGGCGCGCACGGCACGCTCGGCGTGGTGACGGAGGCGACGATCAAGCTTCAACCGAAGCCGGAGACGGAGACGACGCTCGTCATTCCGCATCTCGATGGGGCGCGCGCGATCGAGGCGATGACGCGCGCGCTCGGCTCTGCGTTCGGCGTCAGCGGCGCGGCCTGGCTGCAAAAGGGCATGGGCGCGGGCGAGGCGCGCATGGTCCTCAGGATCGAAGGGTTTCCCGAGTCCGTCCGCCACCGCGCGTGGCGGCTCGCGGCGCTGCTCGAGGAGTTTGGCGAACCCCATTACGTCCAGGAGACCGAGTTGCAGGACCTCTGGGGCGCGATCCGCGACGCCGAATTCATCGCCTCCCCGCGCGATCGGGCCGTCTGGCGGGTCAGCCTTGCGCCGTCGCAAGCCGCAGGCTTCCTCGCCCGCCTCGGCGACGCCGCTTTGGCGCACTATTATGATTGGGGCGGCGGGATCGTCTGGGTGGCGACGAAGGAGACCGAAGCCGCCGCGGAGGAGGTCCGCCGCGCATTGGCGCCCGCGGGCGGACACGCGGCCTTGATGCGGGCGAGCGAGGATTTTCGCACGCGCGTCGCCGTGTTTCAGCCGCCGTCCGACCTCGAACTCCGGCTCGCGCGCGGCGTCAAGGCGAGTTTCGATCCCGGGGGCGTTCTGAATTTCGGCCGCATGTACGCGGACGTCTAGAGGCCTTCCTTGCAAACCCAGTTCCCAGCCGAAGCGCTGGCCGACCCGCATACAAGCGAACTCGAGAAGATCCTGCGGTCCTGCGTGCATTGTGGCTTCTGCACCGCGACTTGCCCGACCTACGTCACGCTCGGCGACGAGCGCGACAGCCCGCGCGGGCGGATCTATCTGATCAAGGATCTGCTCGAAACCGGACGGAAAATCACAGCGGATGATGTCTGGCCGATCGACCATTGCCTGTCGTGTCTCTCCTGCATGACGACCTGCCCGTCCGGCGTCGACTACCGGCGCCTCGTCGACGCGACGCGCGTCCGCATCGAGAGGACCTATCGACGGCCGTTCTTCGACTGGGCCATGCGCGCCGTGCTGGTGCGCCTGCTGCCGTCGCCGTCCGCGTTCCGGCAGGCGCTGCAGCTCGCCTCGCTCGGGCGCAGGTTCCGCCCCATTGTCAGGAGACTGCCGGGCCTGGGCCGTCGGCTCGACGCGATGCTCGCGCTCGCGCCGAAAACGGTTCCGGCCGGTTCGATCGGGCAGGCGCCCGGCGTCTTTGCGCCGGCGGCGCCGATCGGCGAGCGCCGCCGCATGGCGCTCCTGACCGGATGCGCGCAGAGCGTGCTCGCGCCTCAGATCAACGCCGCGACGATCCGGCTCCTAAACCGCGCCGGCGTCGAAGTCGTCATCCCGCAAGGCGAAGGGTGCTGCGGCTCGCTCGCCCACCACATGGGCGCCGAGAAGCGGGCGCTCGCGCAGGCGCGCGCCGACATCGACGCCTGGACGGGCGAGATCGAAGGGGAGGGGTTGGAGGCGATCGTCGTCACCGCGTCGGGCTGCGGCTCGACGATCAAGGATTACGGCTACATGTTGCGCGACGACGAGGCCTACGCAAAAAAGGCAGAGCGGGTCGCCGCGCTCGCCAAGGACGTCAGCGAAGTCGTCGGTGGCCTGACGCTCGACTTCGCGCCGCCGCGGCGGCTCGCCGTCGCCTATCACGCAGCCTGCTCGCTGCAGCACGGGCAGAGGATCGTCGATGCGCCGAAGACGCTTCTGCGTCGCGCGGGCTTCGACGTTCGGCCGATCCCGGAGGCGCATCTGTGCTGTGGCTCCGCGGGAACATACAACATTCTCCAGCCAGACATTGCCAACGCGCTGCGCGACCGCAAGGTCGCCAACATTGCGCGCGTGAAGCCCGACGTCGTCGCTGCGGGCAACATCGGCTGCATCGCGCAGATCGGGTCGGCGACCGCGATCCCCGTGGTGCACACGGTCGAGCTCCTCGACTGGGCGAGCGGCGGCCCGGCGCCGGCGGAACTCGGGCGAGCGGCGAGCGGTTCGGAGGCGAACCCGCGCTGAACGAGGGGCCTCGCGGGAGAAGCATCTCATGGCCAAACACCGCGTCTGTCCCTGGTGGGCCGGCTACCTCCTGGCGAGCCCGCTGCGCAAGCTCATGCAAAATCCTGTACGCACGCTCGAACCTTTCGTGCGCCCTGGCATGACTGTGCTGGAGCCCGGCCCTGGAATGGGTTTCTTCACGCTCCCGCTCGCTCAACTCGTCGGTCCTTCCGGCCGTGTCATCGCCGTGGACGTCCAACCGGAAATGATCGCAGGGCTGCGGCGGCGAGCCGAGCGGGCGGGACTGATCGACCGTATCGAGACGAGGCTTGCGCCGGCGCCGACGATGGCTCTCGAGGCGTACGAGGAGGCCGTCGACTTCGTGCTCGCCTTCGCGGTCGTGCATGAGATGCCTTCCGCCGCCACGTTCTTCGCCGAGGCGGGGCGAGTCATGAAGCCGGACGCGAGCCTCCTGCTGGCCGAGCCCGCCGGACATTTGGAAAAGGGGGAATTCGAGAACGAGCTCATGATCGCCGCTCGCGCGGGCCTTACGGTTTGCAACCGACCGAGCATTTCCCGCAGTCAGGCGGCGGTGCTCAAGAAGTCCGAATCCACTTGACGACCTTGCAGGTCTGCCGTTTGATCGACGGCAGGGAGCGATTTCATGCCGTTCGACGGGTTCGGGCCGGAGGCATTGCGGTTCTTCCAGGCGCTGGCTTTTTACCAGACGAAAGAATGGTTCGAAGAAAACCGCGAAGTCTACGAGAACGGGGTCAAGGCGCCGCTCGGCGATCTCGTCGAGGACGCCGCCAAGCGTTTGGCGCTGGCGAACATACCGATGAAGGGGGACCGCAGGTCATCCATGTTCCGCATCAACCGCGACGTGCGCTTTTCCAAGAACAAGGACCCCTACAAGACCAACGCGGGCGCCGCGCTGACGAGGACAGGCCTCAAGAGCGACTCCGGGGTGCTCTACTTTCATCTTTGTCCCGAGGAATGCTTTTTCGCGGCCGGCTTCCATATGCCCGATCCGCACGAGCTCGCGAAGCTCCGGGCCGCGGCGGTGCGCGCGCCCAAAGCGTACAAGCAGATGACGGCCAAGCTCGCCAAGGCCGGCCTGAAACTTTCCGACGAGGACGCGCTGAAGCGCGCGCCGCACGGGCTGGAGGGCATCGACGATCGCGAGATCGCCTTCGCGGCGCGGCTCAAGAACTTCATCTGCACGCGTCCGGTGTCCGAGGCGCAGATTCGCAGGCCCGCGCTCGTCGAAGACTTCTGCGCGTTTGCCTCCGATTCGCTGCCGCTGCTAAACTGGGGCTGGGACGCTCTCGCGGCGTCGCATTAGGCTCCAAGGGACCATGGCGAAAGCATTCCCCTCGATCGACGCGGGCTGCCGCGACTTCATCGGCCGCCAGCGCATTTTCTTCACAGCTTCCGCGGCGCCCGACGCGCGCGTCAATGTGTCGCCGCGCGGAACAGACGCTTTTGCGATTCTCGACGACCGCACCGTGGCCTATCTCGACCGGACGGGAAGCGGCAACGAGACGGCCGCGCATCTCAAGGCCGACGGCCGGCTGACGATCATGTTCTGCGCCTTCGAAGGTCCGCCCAACATTCTGCGCCTTTACGGGCAGGGCGAGGTCGTGCGGCGCGGCAGTCAGGCCTATCGCGAGATCCTCGCCAGCGCGTTCGGCGGCGCGGAGCCGGCCGGCGCGCGCCAGATCGTCCGGCTCCATGTCGATCGTGTGCAGACGTCGTGCGGCTACGGGACGCCGCTCTTCGAATACCGAGGCGAGCGCCCCTCGCTCGACAACTGGGCCCGCTCGAAGGGCGAGGACGGCCTCGAGGCCTATCGGCGCGAGAAGAACGCCGTCAGCATCGACGGCTTGCCGACGGGACTGCTGGACGGCGCTTAGGACTGCATTCGTCCCGTACATTCACTTCGATATTGACAATGGCGTGAAAAGGCGTAGCATTACGGGCAGCGTTACTGTATATTTGCGTAACGCGCTATTAGACTGTTAAATTATGCTTTACATTTCAAGTATTAGAGGAGAATTGCCATGCCAGCGAATAAATTTGTGTTGACTGGTTCGGGAGTCGTGGTGGATTACACGATTGGAGCCAATCCGTCCTTTCCTGCCTTGCTCTACAAGAACGGCGCTTTCCACAGAAGTTTCACTCCCGATCAAATACAATCTGACGACACGGGACTTGGAGAACTAGTCTCGGTTTCTCTGTTGCTAACCATCGACACGGGCGGAGAGCGCTTCGGTTTCTTTCTGCCGTTTATTGACGTGCCCATGGGGGAGACAGCGCACTTCTACACCGTGGGAATTTATGAGACCTTCAGTGGTCCCGATTCCATTCCACATCGGCCTTCCACTTGGCGTTGCATTGAGATAAGCGGCACCGCGCAGAGTGTGATCGTGCCCCTTTGAAACCTGCAGCGTGAAACGTAAAGCGTCAGGTCGAGACTCAAACGCGGTGCGACTGCGCCGCGTTTGAGCGACAAGAACGACAATGGCTTGAACGGTCGCTCAATCATTGCGTCGCCCCTGCGACGGACGCGAAGCGATCCAAAGCTCGGACCTTACCCCGTCGCCTCTTTCGCGACGGCGGCCAGGAATTCCCGCATCGCCCTCAAGGCGGTCTCATTGCCGGCGGCCGCGCCGTGCCGCGCCGCGAGCCATTCCGGGTCGTTGTAGGAAAGCCGCGTCGTTCCCGCCTCGTCGCGCCATACCAGCGCCCTCAGCGGCAGGTCGATGCCCACGGTCTGGACCTTCTGCATGAGCGGCGTGCCCGCGCGCGGATTGCCGAACATGACGACCTCGGTCGGCGGCAGGCTGAGCCCGACCGAATCCGCGGCCTTGGCGTGATCGACCCGGGCGAGAACGGCCGCGCCGCGCGCCGTCACCGCCGCGATGAGCCGCTCCATCGTCTCCCCCGGACTGTGCCGGCTCGTCAGGGTGATCAGTCCATCGACCGCCATGCGTTTCGCCCCTTCGCGGCGCTGGCCAAATGAAGCGCGCCGAGCGTGGCGAAGTGAAGGCTGTCGCCCATGGAATCGCCTTGTCCGATGAACGCCGTCGTTTTCGGGTGGCGCGGCGGACTCAGAGGCGTATAGGCTCCGCGGAAAGCGAAAGCTCGGAAAAACCACCATGCTCGACAGGCCCGCCGTCCCGATCCCTTGCGCCGACTACACGACCGTCAGGCGCGCGATCGAGTTCATCTCGACCCATTGGCGCGAGCAACCTTCGATCGACGAGGTCGCTTGGCAGGTCGGCCTCTCGCCGTCGCACTTCCAGCATGTCTTCAAGCGCTGGGCGGGCCTGACGCCCAAGGCCTTTCTGCAGGCGATCACGATTGAGCGCGCGCGCGAGCTCCTGCGCGATTCGGCGAGCGTGCTCGACGCGGCTTACGACGTCGGCCTTTCAGGTCCGAGCCGGCTGCATGACCTCTTCGTCACGCACGAGGCCTTGACGCCGGGCGACTACCGCCGCGACGATCTCGTCCTTTCCTATGGCTTCCACGCCTCCCCGTTCGGCGAGGCGATCGTCGTCGCCACGCCGCGCGGCGTCGCGGGGCTCGGCTTTGTCGACGACGGCGACCGCGAAACAGCGCTGGCCGACATGGCCCGACGCTGGCCGCGCGCCTGCCTGGCGGAGGACGAGCTTACGACCGCGCCCTTCGCCGCGCGCGTGTTCGACCCCTCGCTCTGGCGTCCGGAGACGCCGCTCAGGATCACCATGATCGGGACGGACTTCGAGGTCAGGGTGTGGGAGACGCTGCTCAACGTGCCGATGGGCCGCGCGACGACCTATTCCGACATTGCGCGCAAGATCGGCCGGCCGAAGGCCGCGCGCGCGGTCGGCGCCGCAATCGGGCGCAATCCGATCTCCTTCGTCGTCCCCTGTCATCGCGTGCTCGGACGCTCGGGCGCGCTGACCGGCTACCACTGGGGCCTGGCGCGCAAGCAGGCGATCATCGGCTGGGAAGCCGGCCGCGTCGCGGCGGACCGATGAAGCGTCCAGCCCTCATTTCGCGCCGGGCCGCAACTGGCCGAACTGCGGATAGGGAATGCGGATGCTGGCTTCGCGGATGCGGCGCAGGATGTCGAAGTTCATCTCGCTCTTCGTCCGCTCCGCAATCTCGATGTCGTCGACGAAGCAGACGAGGTTGAATTTGAGCGCCCACTCCCCGAACTCGGCGAATTGGACCGAGGGCGCGGGAATCGAGAGCACAGTATCTTGCGTCTTGGCGACGGCGATGAGGATCTCGCGAACCTCCTCGACGTCGCTCTCGTAGGCGACGTTGATCGAGATGATGATGCGGCCGATCCGGTCGGTGTGAACCCAGTTCTTGACGACGCCGGTGACGAAGTTCGAATTCGGCACGATCAGCGTCGCCCGGTCGAAAGTCTCGATTTCGGTCGAGCGGGCGTTGATTCGCCGGACGAAGCCCTGATCCGCGCCCACCACCACCCAGTCGCCGACGCGGATGCCGCGCTCCCACAAGAGGATGAGGCCGGACACGAAATTGTTGGCGATCGTCTGCAGGCCGAAGCCGATGCCGACCGAGAGGCCGCCGGCGATGAGGGCAAGCTTCTGCACGTCGAGGCCGACCTGCCCTCCGGCCAGGAAAACCGCGACGATGACGCCGACGTATCCGAAGATCGTGCAGATCGAATTGCTGACGCCTGCGTCGAGCCGGGTCTGCGGCAGGTACCGGTTTCCGAGCCAGTTCTGCACCAGCCGGGTTGCGAACACGACGATGGCGAACACCGCCGCCGCTGCGATGAGCGACGACAGGGAGACGGTGACGCCGCCGACCGAGAAGCCGAAATAGGCCGAGCGCAGGGTGCCGATGAGATCCTGCGACTGGAGCCCCCACGGCTTGAGCACCGCCGCGGCTGCGATCATGAGGATCACGAGCCGCGCCACGCCTTGCGTGATCACGACGACCTGCGCCAGCACGTTGCGGCGGAGGCCGACCAGCGTCAGCAGGCGCGCGCCGATCGGCGCCTCCGGCTTGAGCAACGCCTCGGCGCCGTCGCGCACGATGACGTCGATCAGATAGAGGACGCTTCCAAGGACGGCGAGGAAGACCGCTTGATTGACGAGAAAAGTCGCGAAGGCGACGTAACCCAAGGCGACCGCCGCGAAAACGACGGTCGTGGCAATCCAGCCGAGCGTGCGCAAGGAGGCGAGGTCTTCGGCCTGCTGGGCCGTCGGGTCGCGGACGAAGGGCGTCGCGAGCCGGCGCAGGGTGTGGGCCGCCGTCAGCGCGATCAGGAGCGCGCCAAGCGCCCGCGCGGCGACGGCGATGTTGAGCGACGCCACGGCGTCGGCGGCCGGCTCGACAAGCCGCTCCGCCGCCCAGATCGCGGCGATCGTCATGGCGCCGCGATAAATCAGCTTGGCGGAACGATCGCCGACCGGAATGAGTTGCCAAGCTTCCGCATGCGGGGACAGCATCCCGCGTCCGAGCGCATTGAAGATGATCATGAGGCGCGCCGCGTCGAATACGGCGCCGAGGCCGCCCTGCACTCTCGGCTCGGAGAGATCGAACGCCTCGACCGCGTAGGCAATCGCCCAGAGCGCGAGCATGGGAAGGATGGCGAGGACCAGGATGGTCCACGCCGCGGCAAGGGCGCGTCTCAGCCGGTTCGGCGAAGCGGCGTCGGGATCGCGATAGACGACGCGTCGCGCGACCCAATGGACGGGCGCCGCTCCGAGCCCGATGAGGACGACGACGCTCGCCATCCCTAGCCATTCAAGCGGGGACACCCGTGCAGCGACGCGCGCGAACCAGCCGCCGAGGAGCGCCGCGATCACGGCGATATCGCCGGGGATCTCGCGCCATACGCTCATCCACAGTTGCGGATGGAAGACGCTCGACGTTCTCGCGAAGGTTTCGCGCGCGAACAATTCGCGCCGCCGCCCGGCGATCCGGCTCGCGTTGTCGTCGACTTCGAGCAGCATGGCGCGCGCGGCGCGCAGCTTCGCGTCGATCGCGTCGTGCTTCTTCTTCTCGCTTTCGAGTTCCGCGCTCGCGGCGTCGTTGGTCGGCTCCGCGTCCTTGTCCTTGGATTTGGGCGTCAGCTCGGTGAGCCGCTTCACCGAGGCGGCCAGCCTCGGCGTCATGTCGGCGACGGCGCCCTGCAGGGCGACCCCGAGCGGATCGTTGTCGGCGCGCAGACGCTGCAGGTCGGCGTCCGTCAGGTTCTGGTCCTTGAGCGCGGTCCCGATCGCGGTCAGCGCGGCGCGCGTCGCGTCGAGATCGAAGGGCTTCGCCTCATCGGCCGCCGCGCCGCCGACGCTAAGGAGGGCGAGCGCGAAAGCGACCGAGCGCAAGATCTGCAAGACGGAACGAAACGACATCTCAGGCAATAGGCGGATACATGGATTCGAGCGAAGCCTTAAGTCCGCCGGCATCCGACCACGTGCGAGCCGCGAGGGCAACCCGGCTTGTCCGAACGGCCTTGTTCACCTTCGAGGGGGAAAAGGGCTGCGCCGCGGAGCGGGCTTTGTTAAAGGGAAGCCGAAATTTTGAAGGTGAAGCCGGTGAACGCACACGATCCCGCCGCTCAGGCGCCCAGAACCGCGGGCGAGCGCGCGCTCGAGCATTTCCTGGCCGCGGGATTTCGGCGCGTCGAGCCGCCGATTCTGCAACCGGCCACGATCTTTCTCGACATGTCGGGCGAGGAGATTCGCGGCCGCCTGTTCCTGACCTCGGACGCCTCGGGCGAGGAGCTCTGCCTCAGGCCCGAATACACCATTCCCGTCTGCCGGGCCTATCTCGCCTCGCCCAAAGCCGGCGCAATCGCGGAATACGCCTATCTGGGCCCCGTCTTCCGCGCCCAGGCCGAGGGCGGCGAGCGCGCCCAGACCGGCCTCGAGAGCTTCGGACGCAGGGACGCGGAAGCGGCGGACGCGGAAATCTTCGCCCTCGCGATGGAGGCGGCCGAGGAGGCGGGCGGGCCGCTCAAGGCGCGGCTCGGCGACGCGCATCTCTTCGACAGCCTTTTGAAGTCGCTCGCCCTTCCCGACGTCTGGCGCCGGCGCCTGCGCCGCGGCGTCGCGCATGGCAAGAGCCTGGCTGCGATTCTCGACGGGCGCGGCCAGAGCGCGCTCGCGCAACCCGGCGTCCTGGCGGCGATGGAGAGCGCGGATCACGCCGGCGCCAAGGCGCTGGTCGAGGACCTCCTCGCCATCGCCGGCATCGATGCGGTCGGGGGCAGGAGCGCGGGCGAGATCGCCGACCGCTTTCTCGAACAGGCCGCGTTGCGCTCGGGCGAGCCGATCGAAGCGGAGAAGCGGCAGGCGCTCGAAGCCTATCTCGCAATCTCGGGTGATCCCGATGAGGCGGCTGCGAAGCTGCGCCGCCTCGCCGGCGACGCCAAGCTTGAGCTTGGTCAGGCGCTCGACGCCTTCGAACGCCGCAACGGCTTCATCGCCGCGCGCGGCGTCAAGCTCGACGAGACCCGGTTCAGCGCCGCCTTCGTCCGCGACTTCGACTATTACACGGGCTTCGTGTTCGAGGCGCGCGATCCGGCGAGGGCCGGCGCGAGACCCGCGCTCGGCGGCGGCCGTTATGACGGACTCGCGCGTCGCCTCGGGGCGGCGGAGGACATTCCCGCCGTCGGCGCCGCAATCACGCTCGACCGGCTGCCGAACGGGAGCCTTCGGTGATGGCCTCGGATATCGCCTCCACGGAGCCGCCGTTCGTTCTCGCGGTCCCCTCCAAGGGCCGGTTGCAGGAAGCGGCGGCGGCGTTTTTCGCCCGCGCCGGCCTCGAATGGATGCAGGGGCGCGGCGCGCGCGACTATCGCGGCGCACTCGCCGGTTTGCCGGGCGTCGAGGTCGCCTTTCTGTCGGCCTCCGAAATCGTTGGCCAGCTCGCCGCCGGCGCGGCGCATTTCGGCGTCACCGGCGAGGACCTGGTGCGCGAAAAGCTCCCGGACGCGGACGCAAAGCTCGCGCTGCTCGCGCCGCTCGGCTTCGGCGGCGCCAACGTGGTCGTCGCCGCGCCGCAGGCCTGGATTGACGTGCGCTCGATGTCCGATCTCGAGGATGTCGCCTCGGCCTATCGCGCGAAACGCGGCGAAAGAATGCGGGTCGCGACCAAATACGTGAACCTCACGCGCCGCTTCTTCGCCGAGCACGGCGTCGCCGATTACCGCATTGTCGAGAGCTTGGGCGCAACCGAGGGAGCGCCGGCCGCGGGCGCGGCCGAGCTCATCGTCGACATCACCACGACCGGCGCGACCTTGGCGGCGAACGCGCTGAAGACCCTGGAGGACGGCGTCATCCTCAAGTCCCAGGCGACGCTGGTCGCCTCGCTCGCCGCGCCCTGGGGGCTGGCCGCGCGCAAAAACGCCCGCGCCATCCTCGACCGCATCGCCGCCAGCGAGGAAGCGCGCCGTTCGCGCGAAGTCCGCGCAAAGCTCAGCGACTCGTCGCCGGCTCTTATCGGAGAGGCGCGCGCGCGATTCGAGGCCGTTTCCGCCGCCGGCGAGGACGCGCAGGGTTTCATCGCCTTGCACTGCGCCAAGGACAAAGCCGCCGACCTCGCCGGCTGGCTCCTCGCGCAAGGCGCCGAACGCGTCAGCGTCGCCGCGCTCGAACAGATTTTCGACGCGCGCAACCCCCTCTACGAGGCGCTCGAGAAGCGGATCGGGGCGAGCGGCTGAGGCGCGTCGTTGTTGACGCGGTCGATAACCCGTCAATAGACGGGCGTCCTTGCGGGATGCGCCGACCGCCGCGTCCGCCGCGCTCAGCGAGCGCGGCTACAGAGCGATGACCGCCACGCCTTCACGCCATCCACTCGCCGCCGTCGAAGCGGCGCAAGGGCGTGCGCATGGTGACGAGTTCCTCCGCCGCGGTAGGGTGGACCGCGACGGTGGCGTCGAAATCGGCCTTGGTCGCGCCCATCGTCAGCGCCACCGCCATAAGCTGGATCATCTCGCCAGCGTCGTGAGCCAGGATATGCGCGCCGAGGATCTTTTGTGTCGCCCCGTCGACGACGAGCTTCATTATCGTGCGCTCCGAACTGCCCGACAGCGTCGCTTTCATCGGCCGGAAGTCGGCCTTGTAGATGTCGACGTTAGGGAAGCGTTCGAGCGCCGCGGCTTCCGTGAGCCCGACCGCCGCGAGCTCCGGCGTGCCGAACACGACATGCGCGATCGTGTCGTAGCGGATCGGCTTCGCGCCCGGCCCGAACAGCCGGTCGGCCAGCATGTGGCCTTCGCGGATCGCGACCGGCGTGAGGTTGACGCGGTGGGTCACGTCGCCGATCGCATGGATCGACGGCACGGCGCTGGTCATGTCGTCGTCGACCTTGACGGCGCCGTGGACGCTGAGCTCGATCCCGGCGGCCTCGAGACCGAGCCCGCGCGTGTTCGGCAGACGGCCCGTCGCCACGAGCACCTGATCGACGTCGAGCGTCGTTGCGTCGGTCAGCGTGACGCGGAGCGCGCCGTCGGGCCGCTTCTCGATGCGGACCGGCAGGCAGCCGAAACGATGCTTAACGCCCGCGCGGGCCATTGCGTCACGCACGCCCGCGCGCATGTCGTCGTCGAAGCCGCGCAGCACGTTGGGCGCGCGCATGACCTGCGTGACCTCTGACCCAAGCCGCTGGAAGAGCGAGGAGAATTCGACCGCGATGTAGCCGCCGCCGACGACGATGAGACGGCGCGGAAAGACCGGCAGGTCGAACGCCTCGTTCGAGGTGATTGCGAGTTCGAGCCCCTCGACTCCAGGAAGCAGCACCGCGCGCGACCCGACCGCGACCAGGATGTGGCGCGCGGAAAGCTCCAGTCCGCTCGCGAGCCGCACACGCTGAGGACCGACGATCGTCGCCCGCTCCTCGATCAGCTTCGCGCCCGAAGCTTCGAGGTTGGCGCGATAGGCGGCCGAGAGGCGGGTGATCTCCTTTTCCTTCGCGGCGACCAGGCTCGGCCAGTCGAACGACGTCGGCCCGACCGTCCATCCGAAACCGGCGGCGTCGGCGAAATCATCGGCGAAGCGGCTCGCATAAACGTAAAGCTTCTTCGGCACGCAGCCGCGAATGACACAGGTGCCGCCGATGCGGCTCTCCTCGGCGACGATCGTCTTCGCCCCATGCAGGGCGGCGATGCGGGCCGCGCGCACGCCGCCCGATCCCGCGCCGATGACGAAGAGGTCGACGTCGAAGGCCATGTGCGCCCGGGCCTCTAGAAATCGACGCCCTTCTTCTTCATCTCGGCGCGGGCGCGCGCAAGGATGTCGGTCGAAAGCTGCTGGCGCCACGGATCGGCGAGGGCGCTGAACTTCTGAAAGAAAACAGGCTCGACGGCGAGATACTTCTTGCCCGCGGCGCTACTGAAGAAGGCGGCCACGTCCACGATCTCCTTTTCCGACATCTGCGAGGCGAGCAGCACCGAAGCCTTAATGAACATCTGCCTCGCGCTGTTGTCGAACTCAGGCTGGATCGAGCGCAGCGTTTCGCGCAGGCTGTCCCTGATCTCGGGGCGCGTGGTGGTCACATTGCGTTCGAGCTCCGTCATCATCCCCGGAACGATCAGCGCCAGCGTCTGCTTGACGCCCATGTCGCCGAGGATCGAGTCGGCGGCGGCGAGCGCCGCGGGGGACGGAGCGGCGGCTGGGGCGGGAGCGGCCGGCGACGCCGCGGGAGCCGCTTGCGCCGCGGGCTTGGTCGCCTCCGCGGCCCATGCGCTCGAACCGGCGAAGAGGGCCGCGCTGAGAAGAAGGCCATTGGCGGCCCGCAAGGCGAACATGGTGACGACTCCCTTTACAATTGATTCTGGCTTGAAGTGAGGTTCGTGGGGACGTGCCAAGCGGCGCATCGGCTCCAAAGTCCTCCGCGCCGTCATGGCCTCGATGATGGGCCTCGCCCGTTCGGCCTCGAGGAGCCGCGAATGCATGATGCGGCGCGGGACAAGCCCATGCGGTTTTCGGATCACACTCCGCCCGGCCGAGCCGAACGTGACGTGCCTTTAGCGTCAGACGGGATCGAAGGCAAATGGCGCGCCGGCGCCTGAAAGCCTCAGCGCCGCGCCGCCTCGACCACGTCCTCGTAGGTGCGAAGCCCGGTCGTCGGCGCGTTGACGAGCACCGCCATGTTGCCGGGCTTGTGCTGGTTCTTCCACATCTTCGTGTGCGCGACCGGGATCTGCGTCCACGGGAACACTTCGGACATGCAAGGGTCGATCCGCCGGTCGATCACGAATTTGTTGGCGGCCGACGCCTGTTTCAGATTGGCGAAATGCGACCCCTGGATGCGTTTCTGGCGCATCCAGACGAAGCGCGCGTCGAAGGTGATGTTGAACCCCGTCGTGCCGGCGCAGAAGACGACCATGCCGCCGCGCTTCACGACGAACGAGGACACAGGGAAAGTCTGCTCGCCGGGATGCTCGAAGACGGTGTCGACGTCCTTCTTGCCGGTGATGTCCCAGATCGCCTTGCCGAACTTCCGCGCGCCCGACATGAAGGCGTTGTATTCGGACGAGTTGACCTTGGGCAACTGTCCCCAGCAGTCGAAATCCTTGCGGTTGATGACGCCCTTGGCGCCGAGCGACATCACGAATTCGCGCTTGCTCTCGTCCGAGATGACGCCGATCGCGTTGGCGCCGGCCGCCGCGCAAAGCTGCACTCCGAAAACTCCGAGGCCTCCCGAGGCGCCCCAGACGAGAACGTTGTCGCCGGGCTTCAGCCGGTGCGGCTCGTGGCCGAACAGCATGCGGTAGGCGGTCGCGAGCGTCAGCGTGTAGGAGGCGCTCTCTTCCCACGTCAGGTGGCGCGGGCGCGCCATCAATTGCCGGTCCTGCACGCGGCAGAACTGCGCGAACGAACCGTCCGGCGTCTCATATCCCCAGATGCGCTGCGAGGCCGAGAACATCGGATCGCCGCCGTTGCATTCCTCGTCGTCGCCGTCGTCCTGATTGCAGTGCACGACGACTTCGTCGCCGACCTTCCAGCGGCGCACTTTCGAGCCGACCGCCCAGACGACGCCCGCCGCGTCGGAGCCCGCGATGTGGTAGGGATTCTTGTGCACGTCGAGCACGGAGACCGGCTCGCCAAGCGCCGCCCACACGCCGTTGTAATTGACGCCCGCCGCCATCACGAGCACGAGCACGTCGTGGCTGTCGAGCGTCCAGGTCGGCACGACCTCGACCTGCATCGACTTCTCGGGCGGCCCGTGCCGCTCCTTGCGCACGACCCAGGCGTACATCGACTTCGGAACGTGGCCCACCGGCGGGATTTCGCCGATTTCGTAGAGATCCTTGATCGGCGCTTCGGCGGCGGGCTCTTTGCCCGCGAGATGCGTGTTCATGGGCTTCCTCAACGCGGCGTCTTACCCTCGGGCCGACGGCGCAAGAGCGGCCCGATATTGCGACGCACAAACGAGCATTGCGCGTTAATCGCGGAAAATCAATCAAACTTTCGCCCTTCTGCGGGATGGCGAGGATCGCCCCGCCGTCAAGCCCAAGGCGGTTCAATCCGTTCGACGATTTGCCGATCGCCCGTCGCGGGCTTGCGTCCGGTCTGCGCCCGGTCACTGGGGTATGGCGCGGCGCAGCATTATCTGCGATTGTGCCCCGCACAAAACTCGTGGGCCGCCGCCAACGCGCGAGCCGAGACGCGGAACGCAACGAGGGTCGAGACGGAGACACGATGGCGGAAGCGAGCGGGCAGGCGGCGCGCCGGGACAAACCCTGGATCTTCCGCACTTACGCAGGCCATTCGACGGCGCGCGAGTCCAACAAGCTTTATCGCCAGAACCTCGCGAAAGGGCAGACCGGCCTCTCGATCGCCTTCGACCTGCCGACCCAGACCGGCCTGGACAGCGACCACCCGCTCGCGCGCGGCGAAGTCGGCAAGGTGGGCGTCGCCGTCTCGCATATCGGCGACATGCAGGCCTTGTTCGAGGGCATTCCGCTCGCCTCGATGAATACGTCCATGACCATCAACGCCACCGCGCCGTGGCTCATGGCGCTTTACATCGCCGTCGCCGACGAGCAGGGCGCGCCGCGCAACGAACTGCAGGGCACGACGCAGAACGACATCATCAAGGAATATCTCGCGCGCGGAACTTATGTGTTCCCGCCGGACGCTTCGTTGCGCCTCACCAAGGATCTCATCCTCTTCTGCACGCGGGAAACGCCGAAGTGGAACCCGATGAACGTCTGCTCGTACCACTTGCAGGAGGCGGGCGCGACGCCGGTGCAGGAATTGTCGTACGCGCTCGCGACCGCCATCGCTGTGCTTGAGCGCGTGCGCCAGTCGGGCGAGGCGGATGCGGCGGAGTTCAGCGAGGTCGTCGGACGGATCTCGTTCTTCGTCAACGCGGGCATGCGTTTCGTCACCGAGCTCGCCAAGATGCGCGCCTTCGTCGACCTCTGGGACGAGATCACGCGCGACCGCTTCGGCGTGACCGACCCGGCGAAGCGCCGCTTCCGCTACGGCGTGCAGGTCAATTCGCTGGGGCTCACCGAGCAGCAGCCGGAAAACAACGCCTATCGCATCCTGATCGAGATGCTGTCGGTCGTGCTGTCGCGCGACGCGCGCGCCCGCGCCGTGCAGTTGCCGGCGTGGAACGAGGCGCTCGGCCTGCCGCGCCCGTTCGACCAGCAATGGTCGCTGAGGCTGCAGCAGATCATGGCCTATGAGACCGACCTTCTCGAGTTCGGCGACATTTTCGAAGGGTCGAGGGAGATCGCGGCGCTCGTCGAGGCGCTGAAGCGCGAGGCGCTCTCGGAGATCGCCGCGATCGACGCGATGGGCGGCGCGATCAAGGCGATCGAAACCGGGGCGCTCAAGGCGAAGCTGGTCGAATCCAATACGCGCCGCATCGAGGCGATCGAGCGCGGCGAGCAGATCGTCGTCGGCGTCAACGCGTTCACCAATTCCGAGCCTTCGCCCTTGATGGCGGGTGAGAACGCCATCATGGTTCCCTCCGCCGAAGCCGAGGCGGAGCAGATCGGGAAGCTCAAGGCGTGGCGCGCGCGACGCGACGACATGCGCGTGCGAGAGGCGCTGAAAGCCCTGCGCATGGCCGCAGCCGGCGGCGCCAACATCATGCCCGCCTCGATCGAGGCGGCGAAGGCCGGCGTCACGACCGGCGAGTGGGGCGACGCGTTGAGAGCCGAATTCGGCGAGTTCCGCGCGCCGACCGGCGTCTCGCCGAGGGCGCGGCAGGAGGCGGCCGGCCTCGACGCGTTGCGTGGCGAGGTCGAGCGCGTGTCGCTGAAGCTCGGGAAGCGGCTCCGCTTCGTCATCGGCAAGCCGGGACTCGACGGCCACTCGAACGGGGCCGAGCAGATCGCCGCGCGCGCGACCGATGCGGGCATGGACGTCGTCTACGACGGCATCCGCTTCACCCCTGCCGAGATCGTCGAGCGGGCCAGGTCGGGGGCGCATTGCATCGGCCTGTCGATCCTGTCCGGCTCGCATGTCGCCCTGACCGAAGAGGTGCTCGCGAACTTGCGCGCGGCGGGCCTCGAGCGCGTGCCGCTCGTGGTCGGCGGGATCATCCCGCCTGCGGACGCGGACCGGCTGCGCGCGGCGGGCGTGGCGGCCGTCTACACGCCGAAGGACTTCGAGATCAACGCCATGCTCGGCGCGATCGTCGCGGAGGTCGAGGCGCGGTTCGACCGAGAGAAGCGCACTGTAGGGCCGGGTCGCCGACCCGGGCGGCGCGGTCCATAGGGCGTTCGCCAGGACGCCCGTCTTTTAGACGGGCTTTGGAGGGCGTCCGCGCCCTTATGGGGCCGTCCGTCACGGGCGCGCCACGAACAGAAGCATGGCCGCCACGACAAGCGTGATCATCGACGCCACATAGGCGATCTGCAATGTGATGTTCTTCCACCAGAGAATGCGCGACAGAATGGCGCAGGTCTCCGCCAGCTCGTCGCGATTGGTGGGCGCGGCGAGAAAGTCAAAGTTCTCCGGCTCGATTTTCCGCCGGACCGGAAACCGGTCTCGTCCCTCGCGGGGAAATCGCGGATAGACCGAGATCAAGAGGTTCATGAAAATGAACAGGAAGGGCGCCAGCACCACGGGCAGGCTCAAATACCAGGGATACGAGTCGCGGTACTGCACCACGACGTTCAGCATGATGGCGACGAACAGGACCGCGACGACCGCTTTCGCGTCGTTCAAGCGAATCGAATCGCCGTAGCCGGCGATGATGTTGCGGAGTTGCCCGTTCCTGTCCGTGGCCATGATCGGCTCGGCGCTCCAGCCTTAGCCGTACCAGACGTAGAGCAACAGAAAACCCGTCGCCACAATGCAGATCATCGACAGGACGAAGCTGATCCGGAGGTAGAGGCTCTTCCACCACAGGAGCTCGGAAAGGACCGCGCAGCGCAGCTTCAGTTGCTCGATCTCGTCCTCAGTTTCGGTGACGTCTTCGAAGTCTCCGACGGTCGCTGTGCGCGACACGACAAAGTTCTTGGCGCCGCGTTTGGGATAGCGGGGGATGAGCACGAGAAAGAGACAGAGGTAGGAGATCAGGAACGGCAGCAGGATGATCGGAATGGGCAGATAGGTGGGGATCCTCGGATAGTTGTAGAGGATCGGGCCCATCATGAAGGCGACGAACAGGAGGGCGATGTTCGCCTTGCCATCGCTGGCGCGAATCGCGTCGGTGTAGCTGGCGATGAGGCTGCGGTAGGGCTGCGAAGGATCGGCCGCGAGTTTGTTCATCCGACTGTCGGGCGCTCCACCAGAAGTGCCGCGTGAGGGCGCCCGCGGCCGAAATGGGGCGCCTCCCGCACGTCATCGCACACAACGTTCGCGTGAACCTTGCGGGCCTGTCAAGCCTCAGAAGTTGTTGTCCGGTGAGCTAAATTCAGAAGCCGTAGAACTCGCGCCGCACCGCGTCCTCGTAAAGGCGCTTTCTGTAGTCGACTTCCTTGTGCAGCTTGTGCTCGCGCATATGCGCTGCTTCCCATTTGTCGAGCTCGTGGACCGAATGATCGGCGCCGGAGGCGAGCGCCTCTTCCTCGCGGATGGCGGCCACCCAGGCGTCCACCGCCGCCCTATAGGCTGCCTGCAACTGGTCGAGCTCCTGCTGCAGATCCGCTGGAATATCCGTCATGGGGCTCCCCCTCTTCCACTGTCGATTACCCTTGCATTATGAACAATAAACGACAGCATCAGGGGGGCGACCGCCAGCTCCAACCATCCCGCCGAAGGCAATTCCGGTCACTCCTCGAACCGTTCGCTCGTTCCCGCAGGTTTTCGCGGCGCGATCGTCTCGTCCGGCTTCTGCGCCGGGAGGCCGGGATCGCGGAAGCGGTTGACGATCGGGTAGCGGCGGTCGCGGCCGAAATTCTTGGGGCCGACCTTGACGCCCGGCGCCGACTGGCGGCGCTTGTATTCGGCGAGATAGAGCAGCCGCTCGACCCGGCGCACCGTCTCGGGATCGTATCCGGCCGCGATGATGTCGGCGACACGCCTCTCCTTTTCGACGAGTTCATGCAGGATGGCGTCGAGCGCCGGATAGGGCGGCAGCGAGTCTTCGTCCTTCTGGTTCTCGCGTAGTTCCGCGCTCGGCGGCTTCATGAGGATGTTCTCCGGGATCACCTCGCCGTCGGGGCCGAGCGCTCCCTTCGGCTTCCAGCGGTTCCGTAAGCCTCCCAGCCGGAACACCTCCATCTTGTAGAGGTCCTTGATCGGATTGAAGCCGCCGTTCATGTCGCCGTAGAGCGTCGCGTAGCCGACCGACATCTCCGACTTGTTGCCGGTCGTGACCACCATGGCCCCGGTCTTGTTGGAGATCGCCATCAGGATTAAGCCGCGCGCGCGGCTCTGGATGTTCTCCTCGGTGATGTCGCGCGGCTTGCCGGCGAACATCTTGGCCAGCGCATGCTCGACCCCCTCGACCGGCTCGGCGATCGGCACGATCTCGTAGCGAATCCCGAGCGCCTTGGCGCAGGCCGCGGCGTCCGAGAGCAATTCGTTGGAGGTGAAGCGATACGGCAGCATGACCGCGTGCACGCGTGACGCCCCGAGCGCGTCGACCGCCATCGCCGCGCAGAGCGCCGAGTCGACGCCGCCCGAGAGCCCCAGGACGACGCCGGGAAAGCGGTTGTTGTCGACATAGTCGCGCAGGCCCAGCACACAGGCCGAATAGTCCGCTTCGTCCCCCTCCTCGACGACCTCGCGCGGACCCTCGATGCAACGCCAGCCCTTCTCGCGCCGCTCCCAGACCGTGCGCGCGACCATCGGGCGGAAGCCCGGAAGCTGCGCGGCAAGGCTGCGGTCGGCGTTCAGCGCGAAGGACGCGCCCTCGAACACGAGCTCGTCCTGCCCGCCGATCATGTTGAGATAGATGAGCGGGAGGCCGCTCTCGACCACGCGATTGACCGCGACGCTCTCACGGATCGCGAGCTTGTCGCGCTCGTAGGGCGAGGCGTTGGGGACGAGCAGGATTTCGCCGCCGGTCTCGACGATGCATTCGACCGGATCCGGCCCCCAGATGTCCTCGCAGATCGGAACGCCAATGCGCACGCCGCGAAACACGATCGGCCCCGGCGAGGGCCCCGGCGCAAACACCCGCTTCTCGTCGAAAACCCCGTAGTTCGGCAGGTCGACCTTGAACCGCACCGCCTCGATCCGGCCTTGCGCGAGGAGCGCCATCGTGTTGTGCAGCTTGCCCGCCTCGACCCAAGGCAGGCCGACCAGCATCGCCGGCCCGCCGTCCGCCGTCTCGCGCGCGAACTCCTCCAATGCGCCGCGGCAGGCCTCCTGGAAGGCGGGCTTGAGCACAAGGTCCTCGGGCGGATAGCCGGCGAGGTAGAGTTCCGGCGTCATCACGAGGTCCGCCCCGAAAGCGGCGGCTTCGGCGCGCGCTTTTCTCAGCCGGCCGCGATTGCCGGCGATATCGCCGACGATCGAGGGGATTTGCGCGAGCGCGATGACGAGACGATTTGCGGGATCGGGCATGGCCGGAGACTTTTGCCCGACGGGAGGCGCGGGCGCAATTGCACGCGCGCCGCGTCCGCCGATTTCAAAGGGCTCGCGCAGGCGTTCCGGGACCGTGGCCCTTTGCGTCCCCGCCCGAATTCACTATCTAGAGGCCGGGTTCGCCCGCAAAGCGCCCGTGGGGATCCCGCGACCAACAAGAGGAATTAAGGGAATATGGCGTCTCGCGAAGAGGTGCTGGCCGCGCTGGCCGCCGTTCCGGGCCCGGACGGGCGCACGCCCCTGCCCGATTCCGGCGCGATCTCGGGCCTCACCATCCGCGACGGCAAGGTGTTCCTCGCCATCGTCATCGACCCGGCTCAGGCCCGCGCGATGGAGGCCATGCGCGCCAGGGCGGAGGCTGCGATCAAGGCGGCGCCGGGCGTAGCCGGCGCGGTCGTGACGCTGACGGCGGAGGCGCGCGAGGTCGGGGGCGCTCACCCCGCGCACGGCGCCGGGCACGGCCGCGCCGCCGCAGCGCGCTCCGGCGCGCCCATCACCGGCGTCAGGCACATCATCGCCGTCGCCTCCGGCAAGGGCGGGGTCGGCAAATCGACGGTCGCCTGCAACCTCGCGGTCGGCCTCGCCAAGCTCGGCCTCAAGGTCGGCGTGCTCGACGCGGACCTCTATGGACCCTCGATGCCGAAGCTGTTCGGCCTGACCGAGAAGCCCGCGCTCGCCCCCGACGGGCAGAAGCTCGTCCCGCTCGAAGCTTACGGCGTCAAGGTCATGTCGATCGGCTTCCTGATCGAGGAGGGCGCGCCGGTGATCTGGCGCGGGCCGATGGTGATGTCGGCGCTCAATCAGTTGCTGCGCGAGGTTGTCTGGGGCGAGCTCGACGTGCTTGTCGTCGACATGCCGCCCGGAACCGGCGACACACAGCTCACCATGGCGCAGAACGTGCCGCTGTCGGGCGCCGTGATCGTCTCGACGCCGCAGGATCTGGCGCTAATCGACGCGCGGCGCGGCATCGCGATGTTCAAGCAGGTCAAGGTGCCGCTCGTCGGCGTCGTCGAGAACATGAGCTATTTCCTCTGTCCCCATTGCGGCGGGCGCACCGACGTCTTTTCGCATGGCGGGGCGCGCAAGGAAGCAGAAAAGCTCGGCGTTCCGTTCCTCGGCGAGGTGCCGCTCGACATCGCGATCCGCTTAACGTCCGACGAGGGCCGGCCGGTCGCCGCCGGCGCCGACCCGACCCATGCCGGGGCGTTCCTCGAGATCGCGCGGCAGGTCGCGGCGACGCTCGAGGCCGGCGCGCCGGGCGCGAAGCCGCCCCCGCGCATCAGGATCATGTAAGCTCCCATGTCCTGGCCGACCGACATCACCGTCACCGACAAGGGACGCTTTCTCGAGGTCGTATTCGACGACGGCGAGACCGTCCGGCTGACGGCGGAGCGGCTCAGGGTCGAAAGCCCGAGCGCCGAAGTTCAGGGCCATTCGCCGGCGCAGAGGAAGATCGTGACCGGCAAGGAAAACGTCGCCATTGTCGGGGTCGAGCCGGTCGGCAATTACGCGATCAAGATCGCGTTCGACGACGGGCACGACACCGGGCTCTACTCCTGGGATTATCTGCGCGCCCTCGCGCAATGAGGGTCACGCGGCCTCACGTCATCAGGCTCCGCGCGCAGACGTAGACGCCGACGAGCACGACCGCGACGCCGAACAGGATTCGGAGCGCGTCTCGCTGGGTCGCGAGGCGCCGCCCGAGGCCGACGCCGGCAAGGCCGCCCATGAGGGCGCCGGCTATGAACAGCGCCGCGACCCGCCAGTCGATCAGACCGGAAACGGCGTAGCTTGCCGCCGTCGTCGCTCCGAAAGCGGCGACCGACACCAGGGACGTGCCGATCGCCGCGAATATCGGCATGCCGGTCGCCGCCATAAGGCCCGGCACGATGAGGAATCCGCCGCCGATGCCGAAGAACCCGGCCATCAGGCCGACGCCCAGTCCCATGACGGACAGCGACGGCAGCATTCGTCCCGCGTTCGCGGCGGTGAGCGCGACGTCGGCGTGTCCGGTCTTCTCCCGGCGTCTCAGCATGGTCGCTCCGACGACGATCATCAGAAGCCCGAACATCAAGAGAAGACGATGGCCGTCAACGAGCTTGGCGACGCTGGCGCCGCCAAACGCGCCCGCCACTCCGGCAATCGAGAGGACCGCCGCGCACGGCCACTTAACGTTGCCCGCGCGAGCATGAGACAAGAGATTGGCGATCGCGCTGATGGAGACGGCGATCGCGCTCGTGCCGATCGCCACATGGGTCGAGGGAACGCCGACGCCGTAAACGAGCAGCGGAACCGCCAGGACCGAGCCGCCGCCGCCGATCAGGCCGAGAACGGCGCCGACGAGGGCTCCCGCCGCGATCGTCAAAAGGTCGGCGGGCGTCATCGCACCCCGCTCCAGCGCAGGAGAGCCGTGCGGGCGAGGACCCGGTCGGAACCCGCCGGCCGCCTCATGAAGAGCAGATTATCCTCGTCGGGAAGCGGATCCGTATGCTGCATACATTCGCATGTATATATTTATGCCGAGCGACTGTCGACCCCGGAGGCGGGCGCAATCGGATTCCTGATTACGCGGCAACGTCAGCCAGTTTTAGCAAGCGGTAAGGCATCGGGAGGGTCCTCAGCGCAACGAATGCGAGGCGGGGGGTCATGGTTTCGAGCTCGTATCGGCGATTGAATCGATATTCGAACTCCGCGAGATATCGAGGGACGTGTTTTTCTCCTACGGCTCGGTAGGTCCCGACGAGGGCGGCTTTGATATTGCCCAATGCGGTATTGACCCATTTGAAAGCAGGGGTGCGAACCGCTTGCTTGCCGCTTCCGGTCTTTATTGAGGTGTGCAGGCATCCGGCTTGGGTGACGGCGGCGAAGCACGCCAGGCCGTCGGAGACGATATTGGCGCCGGGCCTGAGCGCGGTGCTTGCGAGTTTTCGGATCGCAAAGCTGCTGAAGGCTTTGACAGGCCGAAGGATGATTTGATCTGGCTTGCCGTCGTCGGTTGTCGCGACCGCAGCGACGAACGGCGTCTTGCCTGTTGCGCCGCGCCCGCGGCGGCCGGACCGGGCGCCGCCGATATAGGCGTCGTCCATCTGGACGTTGCCTTTCAAGCGTTTGCTCGCGTTACGCTCCAACATGACTTGAGCGAGCTTGTGCTTCATCATCCAAGCAGCCGTCTGGGTGACGCCAAGGCGTCGACCGAGTTCGATACTGGAAATGCCCTTCTTTGATTGCGTGACCAGGTAGATCGTCTTGAACCAGATGCGCAGCGGCAGCTTGCTCGAAGCGAAGATCGTTCCCGCTTTGACAGAGGTCTGCTTGCGACACGCGTTACACTGGAATAAACGCCGCGCGCCGCGCGTGACGACGCAGTGATCAGCGCCCTTGCACCCGGGACATTCGAACCCGTTCGGCCACCGCCATTTGACCAGCGCCGCATGACATTGCTCTTCGGTTCCGTAAATCTCCGCGAAACGACCTCGCTGAGGCCTTTCTGAAACTGAACCTGATTGCGCGCCATCAGAGAACCCCTGCGAAAACAACATGTTCATGTTCCGTTCTACTGAACGTCTGAAGCTGACGCAAGCGCGTAATCAGGATCGGATTTGGCTTTCCTTGGATGAGCCCCTTTTGAGCCGGAAAATGCCGCCGGAGAGGGTCGGCGGCCAGGGGCGCCGTTTCAGCCGTCGACGCAGTTGGCGCTAGACGGGCGCCCATTCGGTGATCAATCTGCGCACCACCGGGATCCTCACGGTCACTCGGTGCGCGGCCCGAAGCGCTCGCTTTCTGTGCTTGAGGACGTTCAACTCGATAAGATGCCAGGAGGTCGCCGCGAACGCGGCCGTCACCGCCAAACTGATCGGCAGAAGAACATACCAGATGCGCAAGCCCGGCAGCGTATAAGCGACGGCCTGCTGCACGGGATATCCGTACAAGTACATTCCGTAGGAATAATCGGCGCCACGAATGACAAAATTGCGCCTTGGATTCAGAAGCCCCATGAACACCGTCATATACGCGATCGGCAAAGGCGTCAGATACATGGTCTTTATCGAGTAATTCAGCGCGATCATGGCAAGGCAGGCGATCGCAAACAGCCACCGATTGTGAGGTATCCGCTCCTTCAGCTCAAAAAGCGCCACTCCGAACAGAAACGACATGACGAGCAGCAAGCCGTTCGGGTGAAGGTCGATTTGATCGATTCCTTCGAACGAGTCGCGGACGAGTTGAATGCCGATTGCTGCGACGATCAGGCCGGCTATCATGAATTTCGGTCGGCGATGCAAGCCGACCAAGGCAATGAGCGAGATGAAAATATAGCATTGCAACTCCATCGGAACTGTCCAGAGCTGCAGGTTGACGGCCGACCCTCCCGGATTATCCGCAAACACGCCCGGCAGATGGTAGTGAATGTCGCCGAGGATGTTCAAAAAATACTTCCGGAACTCGACATCGAAGAAGTATTCGTGGAGAGATACGGTCGTCAGGAGTGGACCGATTATCAAAGCCGAAATCAACACCTCGACGCCCAGGGCGGGGAAGATTCGCAGCCCGCGCAGCGTCAGAAAGGACGGCAAATCGTTGCGGTTGAGGCTGCCGGCGACCAGGAAGCCGCTGAGGGCGAAGAAACTCGGCAGGATGAAGAAGGGCAGGGGCCGCCAAATCCCGGTCCACCACGGCGTTTCCGCCGAGCGCCCATAACAGATCATGATCGTGTGAAAGGCAATGACCGCCGTGGATAGAGACAGTCGAAGATAGTCGAAGCCCGAAGGTCTATTGTCGGCTGACGCGAGACGCGCGCCTATCGACACTGCGCTCATACGATTCCCTTCCAATCGTGAAACTGCCTCAACCGTTCGTTCGAGATTGGCTTAGCGGAGATGGGGAAACGCTGTCCGAAGGTAAAAACTGCGTTACCGCACGATCGCACGGAACTGCGAACACTGTGCAGCGCCGCGAATACGATCGAGAGAACGCCCATAACCGCATCTAACCGCGGTCCCCCGACTCGCCGTTAGAGCGTTTCTTTTGTATCGCAAGGCGGCAGCAGCGTCAACAAGGGCTCTTTGTTATTAGCTGTCGCTGATCGTGAATAAGTTGCTCAAAGGTCCGCCTCGCCCGGGGCCTCGGGCCAGGCCCATCGCCGTCACCGACCCGTCAGCGACTGCCGCCGGATGCGCCGGTCGATCAGCGTCTGAAGCACGACCGAGATGACGATCACGAGCCCGAAGGCGAGCTGGGTGTAGAAGGCGTTGATGCCGGCCGAGACGATGCCCGCGTTGATCGCGCCGATGATGAACGAGGCGACGAAGGTTCCCACCACCGATCCGGTGCCGCCGAACACCGACGTGCCGCCGAGGAACACCGAGGCGATCGTGTTGAGGAGCGACCCTTCGCCGGTGGTCGGCCAGAAATAGTAGCCGTAGATTGAGCTCAAAAGCCCGCAGAAGACGGCGGTGACCCCGACCAGCACGAAGGCCTTGATCTTCACCCGCGCGACGTTGACACCCATGAGCCGCGCGCTGATCCCATTGTCGCCGACGAGAAAGACGTGCGCGCCGAACCGGGTGCGGTTCAGCAGGAACCATTCGGCTATCAGAATCGCGACCATCCACAACGTTTGCACCGGAAAGCCCCACACCTCTCCGCGCAACAGGGCGTGCATCTGGGGATACTGGTCGGCGGTCAGCGGCACGCCGGTGCCGCCCATCAGCACGAGTTCGAGGCCGCGGAACAGGAACTGCGTGCCGATGGTTATGACGAGCGACGGGATGTTGAGCGCGGCGACCAGGAGGCCGTTGATGAGGCCGCAAGCCGCGCCGGTCGCGAGCGCTGAGACGAGGCCGACCCACCAGGGCGCGCCGCCGTAGGCGGTTACGAGGCAGAAAGCCGCCGTGCCGAGCGCCATGACGGAGGGGAACGACAGATCGATCTCGCCGGTGATGACGACGAAGGTCAAGGACAGCGCGACGATGCCGAACTGCGGCGTCGTCTCGGCGAAGGCGCGATAGATGTCGATGTCGGTGAACACCCTCGGCGCCGCGATGACGAAGCCGAGCCACATCGCGAGGCCCACGCCGATGATGCCGAGCTGGCTGCCGTAGCGCAGCAGCAGGGAAGGCGGCGCGCCGCGGTTGCCGACCGGTCGGGCTTGCAGAGTCTCTCCCGTCACGAGCCGCTACTCCATCGTTCCGGTGCGGGCGACGTGGTAAAGCCGCTCGATCAAGGCGTCCATCGTAATGTCAGCGCGGTTGTAGACGCCCGCGACCTTGCCGCGATCGAGGACATAGAGCCGGTCGACGACCGGATAGATGTTGAAGATGTTGTGGTCGATGAAGATCGCCGACTTGCCCGCGGCCTTGATCGAGCGCACGAAGTCGAGGGTCTTCTTGGTTTCGCTGAGCGACAGTCCCATCGTCGGCTCGTCGAGGATCACGAGCTCCGCCTCGAAGTGAAGGGCGCGCGTGATCGCCACGCCCTGCTTCTCGCCGCCCGACATCGTCGCAACCACGTTGTTGGGATGGACGGCGGCCGAGGTGAACCCCATGTGCTCGCCCATCAGCCTTGCGCATTCGGCGCGCATGCGCTCGACGTCGAGCAGGCCGAAGCGCGTGCGCAATTCGCGCCCCATGAACATGTTGCGCCAGATCGGCTGCTTCTCGCAGAGCGCTCGCTCCTGATAGACGGTCTCGATGCCGAGGCTGCGCGCCCGCGCCACCGACCAGTCGTCGACACGCTTGCCATGAAAACGAATCTCGCCGCCGGAGTCGGGCTTGTAGAAGCCCATCACCACCTTGATGAGCGTCGACTTGCCCGCGCCGTTGTCGCCCAGGAGCCCGACGATCTCCCGCCGGTTGACCTGGAAATTGACGTCCGCCAAGGACCGCACTTCGCCGAAGGTCTTGGAGACGTTCTTAAGTTCGATCACCGGCGGTTCGCCGGCGCCGGACGTCGCTGGCTCCGCCAATTGCCTCTCCACTCTTTCATCTCTTGGAAAGACGGGGCGCCGTCGGAGCGGCGCCCCCGACCGGATCTTACCGGATTTCCTTCGCCGCCAGCGGCGCGACGGCGTCGACGTTCTTAGGATCGACGAACGCGCCCGCGGTGTTGATGTCCAGGCCCGAGAAGCCGTACTTCTTGGTCAGGCAGATGTTGAGGATCGGCAGGTAGCCCTGCAGATAGGGCTGCTGGTCGATCACCAGGTCCTGATAGCCCTCCTTGATCGCCTTGGCCGTATTCGGCGACATGTCGAAACCGGCGAAGAACACCTGTCCCGGCTTCAGCGACGCGGCGCGGGCGTAGACGCCGACGTTCGCGGTCAGGGCCCCGTGGTCGGTGACGACGACCTTGATGCCCGGATTGGCTTTCATCACGCCGACGAAGGTGGCCGTTCCAGCGTTCGGATCGGCGTCCGTCGCCTTGTCGATCTCCTGATAGATCACCTTGGCCCCGGCCTTTTCGAGCGCTTCGATCACCCCGACCGTGCGCGAGCCGCGGTCGCCGCCCTGGCCCTTGAGGCCCCAGACGAAGGCTTCGTCACCGGACTTGATGCCGGCGCGCTTGGCCGCCTCGGCGCCGAGCGCATAGCCGGCGGCGTGGTTCGGCGCGCCGACATAGCCCATGCCCTCAGGCCCGTATTTCTTCTGCGCCTCGGGCAGCGCCGTGTTCGCCGTGGTGAAGATGATGCCCTGCGCGAAGGCCTTGTCGATCTGCGGATCGGTGGCGGCGTCGCCCGGATGGCCCATGAAGGCGACGCCGTCGACCTTGGTCGCGATCGCCTGCTGGAGCTGGGTCAGCATCGTGTTGGGGTCCCAGTTCGAGAAGTAGTAGGTGACGGAGGGCCCGAGGTCGAGTTCGGCCTGGCGGTAGCCGTTGTAGACGTTGTTGGCAAACACCCCGCCCTGCGGCCCTCCCGGAAAAGCGGCGATCTTGACGCCCTGGCACCATTTCGGCGTGGGGTCGGTCGCATGCGCCGACTGCGCCGCGCCCGTAGCCAGCGCGAGCGCCGCGGCGGCGCGCAGAACATGTTGCAACCGGTATTTCGACATTTAAAAACCTCCCTATCGCCTCATGGCAATTTTTCACGTTCTACTTGGGGAATGTTACGCCCCCGCGCGATCCAGATCTTAGGCTCTTCCAAACCGGCCGAGGATGGAGGACCTTAGCGCGAACTCAATTATCATACAATTGGCTTCGCTCTCGCTGATATCGCAGCTATGATCATGAGGGAATCGCCTAGGACAGGGGCAGGAATGGCTGAGGAGCGCATGTTCACGCTGGGCGTCGATTTTGGCACCAACTCGGTGCGGGCTCTCGTGGTCCGTTGCTCCGACGGCGCGGAATATGGCAGCCAAGTCGTCGACTATCCCTCCGGCGCCCAGGGCGTGCTGCTCGATCCCATGGACGGCCTCCTCGCCCGCCAACATCCCGCCGACTACCTCTACGGCCTGAACGCCAGCGTCAGGGGGGCTCTCGCGGAAGCTGCCGGAAAGCCCGGCTTCGCGCTCGGCGAGGTCATCGGCGTCGGCGTCGACACGACGGGGTCGAGCCCCCTGCCGGTCGATGCGGCCAACCGGCCGCTCGCCCTCGACCCGAAGTGGAAGAACGACCTTTCGGCGCAGTGCTGGCTGTGGAAGGACCACACCGGCTGGCGCGAGGCTCAAAAGATCACCGAGCTCTGCGCCAGGCTCCGCCCGCAATACATCGCCAAATGCGGCGGGACCTACTCGTCCGAGTGGTTCTGGTCCAAGATCTGGCATTGCCTCAATGTCGCGCCCGCGACATTCGCAGCAGCCGTCTCGTGGATCGAGATCGCCGACTGGATTCCCTCCGTGCTCGCCGGCGTCGCAGATCCCCGGCTGGTCAAGCGCGGCGTCTGCGCGGCGGGACATAAAGCCTTGTACGCGGACGAATGGGGCGGACTGCCGGACAGGGAGTTCCTGACCGCGCTCGACCCGCGTCTCGCCGGCCTCAGGGATCGGCTGTACGAGAAGGCCTATGACGCGACCGAACGAGCGGGCGTGCTTTCATCCGAATGGGCGGAAAAGCTCGGCCTCAAGGCCGGGATTCCGATCGCCATCGGGGAGTTCGACGTCCACTACGGCGCGATCGGCAGCGGCGTCCGCGAGGGCACGCTGGTCAAGGTGATCGGCACTTCGACCTGCGACTGCGCCGTTGTGTCCGCCGACAAGCGCGTCGCCGACATTCCAGGCATCTGCGGCATCGTCAAGGGAGCGATCCTGCCCGGCTATTTCGGCATCGAAGCGGGGCAGTCGGCGGTTGGCGACATCTTCAAATGGTGGGTCGAGGGCGTCTGCGGCGGCGACGCCGCGCTGCATGCTGAACTGACGGCCGAGGCGGCGCAGCAGAAACCCGGTCAGGCCGGGCTGATCGCGCTCGACTGGAACAACGGCAATCGCACGATCCTCGTCGACCAATTGCTGTCCGGGCTCCTGCTCGGGCAGGACCTCTACACGACCCGCGCCGACGTTTATCGCGCGCTGATCGAAGCAACCGCATTCGGCGCGCGCGCGATCATCGAGCGCATCGAGGAATACGGCGTGCCGATCGACACGGTCGTGTGCGCAGGCGGCATCGCGGAGAAGAACCCGCTGCTCATGCAGATCTATGCCGACGTCACCGGGCGGGCCATGCATGTCGCCGGCTCGAGCCAGACTTGTGCGCTGGGCTCCGCCATCTCCGCCGCGGTGCTCGCCGGCGCGCATGCCGATTTCGAGTCCGCGGAGGCCGCCATGACCTCGCTGAAGCCGGCGCATTACGCGCCCATCGCCGAGAACCGCAAGGGCTACGACCGACTTTATGCGCTCTACCGGGCGCTGCATGACAGTTTTGGCGGCCTGACGAAATCGGCCGACCTCTCGCGCGTCATGAAGGATCTCATCGAAATCAAATATTCCCAGCGCGCTTAAGAGCGAAGCTGAAACGCGCGACCGTGGCGCTCAACGAAAGCAATGAAGGCTCGCCCATGATTGATCTCGCCAATCCGGAAATCTGGTTCGTTTGCGGGTCGCAGCATCTCTATGGGGCCGGACCGTTGCAGCGCGTGGCCGCGGACGCGCGGGACGTCGCCGGCGCGCTCGCGGAATCGCCCAAGTTGCCGCTGAAGACCGTGTTCAAGGCGCTTCTGACCACGCCGGACGAGATCGCCACGCTCTGCATGGAGGCGAATTCCGACCCGAACTGCGCCGGCCTGATCCTCTGGATGCACACGTTTTCGCCCTCGAAAATGTGGGTGCGCGGCCTGAACGCGCTGCAGAAGCCGTTCGTCCATCTCCACACGCAGTTCAATCGCGACCTGCCGTGGGCGACGATCGACATGGATTTTATGAACCTGAACCAATCGGCGCACGGCGACCGCGAGGCCGGGTTCATCCATGCCCGCATGCGTCTTGCCCGCAAGGTCGTCGTCGGCCACTGGTCGGACCCGGAGGTTCAGGACCGGATCGGCGCCTGGATGCGCGCCGCGCGCGCCTGGGCCGACTGGCAGGGCGCAAAATTCTGCCGCTTCGGCGACAACATGCGCCAGGTCGCGGTGACCGAGGGCGACAAGGTGGCGGCGGAGATGAAGTTCGGCTTCGCCACCAACGGCTACGGCGTCGGCGAACTGGCGGCTGCGGTCAACGCCGTCTCCGACGTGGACGCGAAGGCTTTGGCGCGCGAATATGAGGAGCGTTACGACGTCGTTCCGGAGCTACGCAGGGGCGGCCAACGGCACGAGTCGCTCATCTACGGCGTCCGTCTCGAACTCGGTTTGCGCGACTTTCTGACGAAGGGCGGGTTCAAGGGCTTCACCACCACGTTTGAAGACCTGCACGGGCTGAGACAGCTTCCCGGGCTCGGGCCGCAGCGGCTCATGGCCGACGGCTACGGCTTTGGCGCCGAGGGCGACTGGAAGACGGCGGCCCTCGTGCGCGCGATGAAGGTCATGGGCGAGGGGCTGCCGGGCGGCACATCCTTCATGGAGGATTACACCTATCATCTGGCCCCGGGCGAGCATCAGGTGCTGGGCGCGCACATGCTCGAGGTCTGCCCGTCGATCGCGGCCGAAAAGCCTTCTCTCGAGATCCACAAGCTGACGATCGGCAATCGCGAGGATCCGGTGCGCCTCGTTTTCAACGCGCCGGCCGGCCCAGCGCTCAACGCCAGCCTCATCGACCTCGGCCAGCGCTTCCGGCTGATCGTGAACGAGGTGACGGCGGTGAACCATCCCGCCTTGCCGAAGCTTCCGGTCGCGCGCGCCGTGTGGGAGTGCAAGCCGGACTTCAAGACCGCCTGCGCCGCCTGGATTCTCGCAGGCGGGGCGCACCACACCGGCTTCTCTTACTCGGTGACCGCCGAGATGCTCGAAGACTTCGCGACGATGGCCGGAATCGAGTATGTCCACATCGGCGAGAATTCGACGCTGCCCACGCTGAAGCAGGATTTGCGCGCGAACGACGTCTACTACTATCTCGCGCAGGGCTTCCGGGCCTGATGCGCGAGTCCATGGGGCCAGAAACCCACTGCCCCGAGGCCTGGAGTCGGACTCGCCTCAGTTGCACACTGTTCCATAGTATTCTCTATGTCCTATAATAGACCCACACCGGCCACAGAACGTGTGGCTATAAAAGCTGCCGTCCGGTAATATCTCGAATTGACGATAACCGTTTCCAATTTTTACAACTCCGAGCTCGGTGACCGACCAGGCAAGGCGCCGACCTCGTTTATTAATGAATTGACCATTGGCTGCAAACATACTGGTTCCCCCATCGTTCCAGCAGATCTTTTTGCCAGCAAGATCATTTGCGGTCACCGGCCGACTTTCGGTTGGTCGACCCAATTGAGCGTCCGCTGCCGTCATGCAGCAAAAGGCCGCGCAAGCGCTAGTGAAGAGAGTTGGAAGGAATCGTAACATGAGTGCGGTTCCTTTTGGTCCTACGTCTCCAGCTCTCGTTTGGGAGCTTAAATCACACCTGAGGCGATTCGAGAAACCTGACGTCGACGTTTATGAGTTTACCACCTAGATCGAGGCGCGCATGGCAGTCTTTACGGAACTGAGACGCGAAGCTTACGAGGCCAATGTCGCCCTGCCCCGGCATGGCCTCATCAACCTCACGTTCGGCAACGCGAGCGCGATCGAGCGCGACAAGGGGGTTTTCGCCATCAAACCGAGCGGCGTCGACTATGCTTCGCTCACGCCCGAGGACATGGTTCTCGTCGATCTCGACGGACAGAGAGTCGAGGGCCGGCTCAATCCGTCGTCGGACACGCCAACGCACCGGCGCCTCTTTCTCGCTTTCCCGGACGTCGGCGGCGTGGTGCACACGCATTCCTCGCACGCGACGGCGTTCGCGCAGGCCGGCCGGCCGATCCCGATCTTCGGCACGACGCACGCCGATTATTTCAACGGCGAGGTGCCGGTCACGCGCAAGATGCGCCCCGACGAAATCGCCTCGGCCTACGAATGGGAAACGGGCAACGTGATCGTGGAGCGCTTCGAGGGCCTCGATCCGGCGGACTTGCCCGGTGTCCTGGTCAATCGGCACGCCCCGTTCGCCTGGGGGCCGAGCGTCGCCAAGGCGGTCGAGACGGCGGTCGCGATGGAATGCATCGCGCATATGGCGCTGATGTCGCTGCAACTGGCGCCCGCCCTCGAACCCATCGAGGCGGAGCTGCTCGCCAAGCATTTCAAGCGCAAGCACGGGGCCGGCGCTTATTACGGGCAAGCCGCGAGCCGATAGGAGAGATGAATAAAGGTTCGACCACTTCCGTCATTGCGAGGAGCGTGAGCGACGAAGCAATCCAGAGGTCGTAGAGCGCCCGATGATCTTCCTGGATTGCTTCGCTTCGCTCGCAATGACGGGAACGAATCGACTTGAAATCATCTCGCTCTAGGCGAGCAGCTGCTGCTCGAACCTTTACCGACCTTCCACGGCCGTGTCGTCGCTCGCCTGCCGGCGGCCGCTCCGACCGCATCCGCTCCGGGCGGAAGCGCCGTTCGCTCGATGCGGCGCTCGCTAAAGACCGGCAACCTGCGACAAATTGACGCACAATATTCATCCGCTCTAAACCACTCGCTTGAAGAGGAGCTTACCAACTCTTCATGTTTCAGCAACCGAAGCGTAATCGCCGACCAAGCATAGGATGCGAACCACGCCGGACAACTTCGTCCTCGGCGATTTATCCAAGTTGGGAGCAGTCAAAGTGGCAATTATTTCTTCGGGCCCCGGCCGGCCGAAGTCCTTCCGGGCGGCGTTGCTCGGCGCGGCGGCGGTCCTCGCCATCGGCGGCCTGACGATCGAGGCGCTGCCGCTCGCGAGCTATTCCGCTGTCGCCGCCGTGACAGCGCCGTCAGCCGGCCCCGCGTCGTTCGCCGACGTCGTCGACCGCGTCAAAGGCGCGGTCGTGTCGGTCAAGGTCAAGATCGACGAGTTAAACGTCGCGTTCGACGGAGATACAGAGGGCACGCCAGACGTTCCCAAGAGCGGCCCGCTCGAGAAGTTCTTCCGCCAGTTCGGCGGGCCGGGCTTAGGCGAGCCTTTCAGCAACCGCAGCGGGCATGACCGCGCGCAGCCGCATATGGGCATGGCCCAGGGGTCGGGGTTCTTCATTTCGTCCGACGGCTACATCGTCACCAACAATCACGTCGTCGAGCACGCCAGGGACGTGACGATCACCACCGCGGACGGCAAGACCATCCCGGCCCGCGTCGTCGGCACGGACCCGAAGACCGATCTCGCGCTCCTCAAGGTCAAGGAAGGCTCGAACTACCCCTACGTGTCATTCGCCTCGCAAACGCCGCGCGTCGGCGACTGGGTGATCGCGGTCGGCAACCCGTTCGGCCTCGGCGGCACGGTCACGGCCGGAATCGTCTCGGCCCGCGGACGCGACATCGGCTCGGGGCCCTATGACGACTTTCTGCAGATCGACGCACCCGTGAACCACGGCAATTCCGGCGGCCCGACCTTCAACGTCAACGGCGAGGTCGTGGGCGTCAACACTGCGATCTTTTCTCCATCGGGCGGCAGCGTCGGCATCGGCTTTGCGATCGCGAGCGACGTCGCCAAGACCGTCGTGCAGCAGCTGAAGGAGGACGGCAGGGTCGCGCGCGGCTGGCTCGGCGTGCAGATCCAGCCCGTGACCCAGGACATCGCCGACAGCCTTGGCCTCAAGGACGCCAAAGGCGCGCTCGTGTCCAAGACCGAGAAAAACTCGCCCGCGGCGGAGGCCGGCCTCAAGGACGGCGACGTGATTGCGTCGGTCAACGGCGAAGCGGTCGCAGATTCGCACGATCTTGCTCGCAAGATCGCCGCGCTCGGGCCGAACAAGCCGGCTGAGCTTGCGATCATCCGCAACGGATCGCCGGAGACGGTCAAGGTGACGCTCGGGTCGCTGCCCGACGGCAAACAGGCCAGTGCGGACGCGTCCGAGCAGGGCTCGAAGGACGCGATGGCGAAGTACGGCATGACCCTCGCGCCGGCCCGTGAGGTTGACGGGGCGGGCAAGACCGGCGTCGTGGTTGCCGACATCGATCCCAACGGCGCCGCGGCCCAGAAGGGCATTCAGACGGGCGACGTCATCCTCGAGGTCGCCGGCAAGCCGGTTTCGCGCCCCTCCGAAGTCGCCTCCGCGATCGAGGCCGCCAAGGCGGACGGGAAGAAGTCCGTGCTGATGCGAGTGAAGACCGCAGACGGCGCGCGCTACGTCGCGCTGTCGACCGAAGCCGTCTCGTAGTTGCGAGCGGCTAGGTCTGGCGTGGGAGGCAGGCTTCCGGGGTAGCCTAACGCCAGACTGGGCAGGCCGGTTCCGCGACCGGCCTGCCGCTCTCCGCTTGACCCAAGGCCGTGACCCAAGCGATCGCTCACGAGGCGGCCGAGCGGCTGGCGTGATTCGCGCGCTTGCAATTGCCAATTCGGCCGTATTGGCAGCATCGCCCGTGAAACTTATCCCCAGATCGGGGTTGCAACGCCTGAAGTTGGCGACCGACCGCCGACCCCTGCGCGGGCCGGAAAACATGCCGCAAGCCTTTGGAATCGTGCGAAACCACGACTGGGAACAGGATGTTGTGCCGCCACGCTTCCCGCGAAATGCTCACATTTGCGTGAGCAAAGAGACGAAAATTCTTGCATTTCGTGCGTCGCACAACTACCTCAACGGGGTGCGGTGCTTTTGGCCCGCACATGCCCTCCTTGGGCGTTTCCTCCCTAGACTTGAAGGCCGCCTCAGGGCGGCCTCCTTTTTTGTCGAGCAGCGTTGCTGCCCTGGCCGCTCTGTTCAGGTCATTGACGCTCGACCTAAGGCCGATCGCATCTGAGGCAGCCGCCGAGGCTTCTCAAAGCTTGGCGATATGTCCGCGCCGCTCAAGCTCGGCGATGACCCGGTCCGCCAGGACCTCCGGCGTCTCCCGCGCAGTATTGAGGACGAGGTCGGGCGCTTCGGGCGCCTCGTAAGCCTGATCGACGCCGGTGAAATTCTTGATCTCGCCGGCGAGCGCACGCTTGTAGAGGCCCTTGGGATCGCGCGCGATGACCGTTTCGAGCGGCGCCTCGACGAAGATTTCGATGAACTCGCCTTCGGCCGCGGTGTCGCGCACGAGCCGCCGTTCCGCGCGGAACGGCGAGATGAACGAGCACAGCACGATCAGGCCGACGTCGGTCATGAGCTTCGCCACTTCGCCGACGCGCCGAATGTTCTCGACGCGGTCGGCGGCGGTGAATCCAAGGTCCTTGTTGAGCCCGTGCCGGACATTGTCGCCGTCGAGCAGCCCCGTGTGCGCGCCGCGCGCGTTGAGCTTGGTCTCGACGAGATTGGCGATCGTCGACTTGCCGGCGCCGGAGAGCCCGGTGAACCACAGGATCGCCGGCTTCTGGTGCTTTTGCGCGGCGTGCGCCTCGCGCGTGACGGTCAGCCCGTGCCGGTGGACGTTGGTCGCGCGCCTCAGGCCGTGCGCGATCATGCCCGCTGCCGCAGTCTCGTTGGTTTGCCGGTCGATGAGAATGAACGCGCCCGTCTCGCGATTGTCGGCGTAGGCGTCGTAGGCGACCGGCATTGTCGTCGCGATGTTGCAGAAGCCGACTTCGTTGAGCTCGAGGGTCTTCGCCGCGAGCTTGTCGAAGTTGTTGACGTCGATGCGGTGCTTAAGATCGGTGATCGACGCGGGAACCGTGCGGGCGCCGGTCTTCATGAGATACGAGCGCCCGGGCAGCATCGCCTCGCCGCTCATCCAGATGACGTGCGCGGTGAACTGGTCGGCGACCTCGGGACGGCTTTCGGGATGCGACAGCACGTCGCCGCGCGCAATGTCGATCTCGTCCGCGAGGGTCAGCGTCACGGCGTCGCCAGCCTCGGCGCTGTCGGCTTCCCGGTCGGCGACGTAGACGCGCGCGACTTTGCTCTCCCGGCCCGACGCGGCGACGACGATCGGCTCGTCGCGCCGGATGCGTCCGCTGCTGACCGTGCCCGCGAAGCCGCGAAAATCGAGGTGCGGCCGATTGATCCATTGCACCGGCAGCCGGAAGGGCGCGCCTCGCCGGTCGTCTTCGACCACGATGCGTTCGAGGTGTTCGAGCAGGTGGGCGCCCTGGTACCAGGCCGTGCGCGCGCTCTTCGATGAGACGTTGTCGCCAAACCGGGCCGAGATCGGAATGGCCAGGAGGGACCGGAATCCGAGCGGCTCGGCGAACTTGCGATAAGCAATGGCGATGTCGCGAAAGGTCCTTTCATCATAACCGACGAGATCGATCTTGTTCACCGCCAATACGACGTGCCGGATGCCGAGCAGCGATGCGATAATCGAATGCCGATGGGTCTGGGTGAGGAGACCTTTGCGCGCGTCGACGAGCACGATCGCGAGGTCGGCGTTGGAGGCGCCGGTCGCCATGTTGCGCGTGTATTGCTCATGGCCCGGCGTGTCGGCGACAATGAACGAGCGCGCCGGCGTCGCGAAATAGCGATAGGCGACGTCGATCGTGATCCCCTGTTCACGCTCGGCCTCGAGTTCGTCGACCAGGAGGGCGAAATCGATGGCGTCCTCGGTCGTGCCGAACTTCTTCGAGTCGCGCTCGAGCGCTGTGAGCTGGTCGTCGAAAATCAGCTTCTTCTCGTAAAGCAGCCGTCCGATCAGCGTGGACTTGCCGTCGTCGACCGAACCGCAGGTGAGGAGCCGCAGCGTCGGAAGAGCGGAGACGTTCGCAGTGGCGTTCATCAGAAATAGCCCTCGCGCTTCTTCTTCTCCATCGATCCCGCTTCGTCCGAGTCGATGAGGCGGCCTTGCCGCTCCGAAGTCGTCGCGGCGCGCATTTCGGCGATGATGTCGTCGAGCGTTTCCGCATGCGATTCGATCGCGCCCGTCAACGGATAGCAACCGAGCGTCCGGAAGCGCACGCGCATCATCCGCGGCGTTTCGCCGGGGTCGAGCGGGAGCCGGTCATCGTCGACCATGATCAGCGCGCCCGAGCGCTCGACGACGGGACGCAGCTTCGAGAAGTAGAGCGGCACGACTGGAATAGCCTCTGCGCGGACGTATTCCCAGACATCGAGCTCGGTCCAGTTCGACAGCGGAAAAACCCGCATCGATTCGCCCTCGCGCACGCGCGTGTTGAACAGGCGCCAAAGCTCGGGCCGCTGATTTCGGGGATCCCACGCGTGGGCGGCGGAGCGGTGCGAAAAGATGCGCTCCTTGGCGCGGCTTTTCTCCTCGTCGCGGCGAGCGCCGCCGAACGCGGCGTCGTAGCGTCCAAGATCGAGCGCCTGCCGAAGCGCCTCGGTCTTCATCACCTGCGTGTGGACCTGGGAGCCGGAGGCGATCGGCGACACGCCGCGCTTCAGGCCGTCCTTGTTGACATGAACGATGAGCTTCAACCCCAGCCGGCGCGCGGTTTCGTCGCGGAAGGCGATCATCTCGCGGAACTTCCAGGTCGTGTCGACGTGCATGAGCGGAAAGGGCGGCCTAGCGGGATGAAAAGCCTTCATCGCCACATGCAGCATCACGCTCGAGTCCTTGCCGATCGAATAGAGCATGACGGGATTGCGCATCTCGGCGACAACCTCACGCATTATGTGCATTGACTCCGCTTCTAGGCGTCTGAGGTGGGCTGGCAGCGAATTCGGCATGGAAGGTCCCGCGGGGAGCGGCCTTCTAGGCGGCTTCCGCCGCAGACGCAACGTCTGGTTCATTCGGATCGCCGCTTCTGCCGTTGGGGCGGGCGATGGCGGACGTCCGCCTGGCGAGCTGGACGCAGCGCCTTCTCGTAGCGCAGCGCGGTTGCGCCATCGGCATAATAGTCCGGATGCTCGCCGAACTGTCGAAAGCCCAGCTTCTCATAAAGCGCGATTGCGGGCGCGTTGTCGTAGCGCACCTCGAGCGCAAGCGCCGACCGCCCCTGAAGTCGCGCTAATTTCTCGCATGCCCGCATGAGGGCGAGACCCACGCCTCGACGGGCGAAGCGCGCAGCGACGGCGATCGTATGGATGCGCGCCGCCCGCGCGCCTTTGCGCAAGGAAAGCAACGCATAGCCTGCCAAAGCCCCCTTGATCGTCGCTGCGATCACGGGCGGGCGCGCCTTTCGCAAGTGGTAGCGCAGGGACTGGCGTGAGATCTGATCCTCGGGAAACGAGTCGGATTCGAGCTTCACGATCGCGTCAAGGTCGTCGAGGACCGCCTCACGAACGACAAGGCGGCCTTGGCGCCAATGGTTCATGTCCAAAGGATCCGGCTTTGTTGAAGCGCACGGGGGTCGCGGCGCTTCCCAGGTTGTTAGGTTCGCGCGTCCGACGAGTCTACGCCCGGCTTTCGCCGCACGGGAGCAATGCCAACGGCGTCGACCGCTCGTTGGGGATTCGCCCGGCGCTGAACCTCGAAGCGTCGGCCTGGCGACGGTCCTCTAAGAGCTTGGCCCAAAAGCCTGCGCCCTCGTACTGAGGCGCCGCAAAGCGGCCTCGAAGGACGCCAATCTTTCGCGGCAGCCGGACTCTCGGCGGTCGGCGTGATGCAAGGTGCTTTGTCCCGCGGATCGTGCTCGAACCGCCGAGGGTAACAGATACGATGGTCTTATCCAAATCATCATGAAGTATGTTTCCTGTAAGCCAGAAGAGCGCATTGAAACTGCGGAGCCATCATCCAAATAACGAAGCGACAGAAAGCAATGCTGAGTATTGGTCTTGGCTCGCTCTTCATCTGCAGAGCGATCCAGGAATCAACACAACGGCGGCAAGACTGTCGTGAGCACCGGAGATAATCAAATGAAACGCTTAGTCTTGACATTCCTGTCGACTGCCGCGGTTTGCGCCGTCGTATCCGCCACTCCAGCCGCCGCCCAAGTTACAGTCACGGGCGCGCCTACGGGCGAGGCGCCAGTGACTGTTGAAGGGTACGGGAACTCTTCTGGATATGCGGGCCCGTCCGCTCCCGCAATCGGCGCGGCTGAGAGTTTGTCCGGAAACATCATGTGGGATTGCATAGTTTTCGCAGCATGAGGCGGATGGAAGCGAGGCGGAGGAACGCGAGCGCCTTGCGGTTGAGGCATTCCCAGTCCTTGGCCAGCCGTCGGCAGCGGCCGAGCCAGGCAAAGGTGCGTTCGCCGATCCAGCGCTTGGGCAGGACGACGAAGGCCTTGGCCTGATCCGATCGCTTGACGATCTCGACCTTCACGCGCGCCAGAGTTCGTCCGATGGCGGTCTGAAATTGCGGCCCTCGATAGCCGCCGTCGGCAAAGAGCCTGGTCAGGAACGGAAAGGCGCCGAACAAGGTCGCCATCAGCGCCGCGCCGCCGTCGCGGTCCTGGATGTCGGCGGCGTGGACGATCGCATGCATCAACAGGCCCTGCGTATCGACGAGGATGTGGCGCTTTTTGCCCATGATTTTCTTGCCGGCGTCGTAACCCGCCGGATCGATGCAGGTCCCCCTTTTTCCGCGCTCTTGACGCTCTGGCTGTCGATGATCGCGGCGGTCGGGCTCGCCTCGCGAGCGGCCGCTTCGCGACACTTCACGTAGAGCGCGTCGTGGATGCGATCGAGCGTGCCGTCCCAACTCCAGCGATCGAAGTAATCGTAAAGCGTCGAACGCGGCGGCAGGTCCTTCGGCACGGCGCGCCATTGGCAGCCGGTGCTCAGGACATACATCAGGCCGTTGACGACCTCGCGCTCATCGACATGACGTCGGTTGCCGCCGCGCTTGGCCGGTGGAATGAACGGCTCGACATGCGCCCATTCCGCGTCGGTCAGATCGCTCGGATAGCGCAGCCGACTGCGGTCGTAGCGAGCGCGATTTTCGTTGGTCCACATCAGCGACCCCCCCAAGCGATTCGGGCCGCCTTCCTTGAATCATAAGCGATTCCAACGATTCGTTAAGTTCCCGGACGGGCTCTGAGAGCGGCCCGGCCTACGCGATCGCGGCGCCCGAGCGATGCCACGTTACTCGTGACTTTTATGGCTTTCAGGGAAGCTACACGGTCGTCTGCGGTCCCTGACCTACCTGCCCGCTGTCCAACGCGCGCCGCCGGCATTGGGCGAACCGCTCAAGCGCGGCGCGCTGTTGGGCAGCCAGATAAGTATCAGCCGTTCGCCGTCCTGAACTGGGCCGACTGGTTTGCGGCGGCCGGCGTTGGAAAGCTGCGCCCGTCTCCGGATCCGACGCGATCGGCGGCGCAAGTCTTATTTGGGTCGAAGGCATTGCGCCCGGCTCGCACGACGGCGGAGCGCTCGCAGGCCATATGCTTTTATGTTGGGCAGTCTGATATCTTTCTGCCTTAAGTTCTCGCCCTGTCGCCTTCCAACGTCAGTCGGGCGGCCGAGGCGTTCCCGCTGAGGCCTCTGAAGACGCTCGAAGCGCGCCTCGATCGCGCCCGAACGGGCGACCCCATCCGCGTCTGCTATGGGGGTTTCGGCTGCGCGAAGACGACGCAGTGGACGACCGCTTAGCGCAAGGAGCGGCCATTCCGCGACGGCGTGGCGGACGGGTAAACTCAGACGCAAAGCAGCCGGCCGTTGGAGACGAGCGACGACGGATCGCCCGTCCGAAGCAAATTCCGAGCGCAGACCCCCAAAGATAGCTTGGAGCATAACGAAATTTGGCGTGTTGCGCGATACGATGGATATCCGGTTTGCTGACTTTCGGAGCACCGCGAGCGCCCCAATTCGTACATGAACCAGCGCCGTGATCCGGTGGTTGTCGCCGACCCAGAGTTGTACCGGTCGCAAAATGCGATGTGCCCGGTCAATCGTGGGGACCGCATACTCTCACAACTATTGGTTGCGCTACGTAACTTGGACAGCATCACGTTTCAGTTCTCGCTTGACTTGGGTTCAGAGTCGGATGATCATTTCCTACGTGGCTAGTAACCACTAGGGGGAATTTCATGACCAAACATCTGTCAAATGTGGCGCTTGCAGCGCTTCTCATAGGCGGCAACCTCGTTGCGGCCTCGACGGCCTACGCGAGCGCGGTCTCCGTCACGTACACCACAATAACTTCCGCCAATCCGGATACTGGCGGCGCGATCACGGGCGTCGTTACGGGTCTGGTCGAGTCGACGCTCGGCCCGGATGGCCTGCCGGTGGAATTGGCGCCAGGCACCTTCCAAGACGTCAACGGCGCCGGCGAGTTGCTGTGGTGGTCTCCCGACGGCGTGAACGTGATCGCGGGGACGACTTTTGCATATCCGAATCCGGTGACCCTGCCGTTCAATATTCCCTCTAACTTCTTCCCGAATGGTCCAAGCGGCGCCGACGGCGGCGACATCGGTTATACGTCTGCGATCCTCAAGGGCACATTCGACACGCCCGCCGGCGGCAGCGTGACTTTTACGCTCGGCTCCGACGACGATACCTGGGTGTTCCTGGACGGCAAGCTTGTGGTCGATAACGGCGGCATTCATGGCTTTGCGAGCGCTCCGACTACGGTGAGCGGCTTGGCGCCCGGGGTGAATACAGTCGAGGTGTTCTATGCCGACCGCCATTCAGTCCAGGCGGGATTGTATTTCGACGCCGACGTGGCGGTGAGCCCCACGATCCCCGAGACCTCGACGTGGACCATGCTGCTGCTTGGCTTCGCTGGATTGGGCTTTGCCGGCTATCGCAAGGCGAAAAGCGGACCGAGGGTTCGTTTCGCCGCCTGAATATCGCCATATCTCAGATGTTTGAAAAGACCGTCGTGAGACGGTCTTTTCTTTTTCGCGGTCGGCCCCGGTGGAGGGCTGCCCCACCGTCGGAATCTGGATGTCCGCTCAACTGAAGGGTTTCAGACGCCGGCCCTTTCGGACGGTCGTGCGAGACGCGGGGGCCGGCGTTTGAAAGCCTCGTAAGGAGGAAACCGCGGGGAGGAAGGTCGCTGTTTGACCGAGCGCGGCCTATGGGGATTTGAGGATCGCGGTCGGATCGCCGATTTGGGGGCGGTGGCGGAAGGCGGTCGGTTTCATCGTCGGGAGCCGAGACGACGGGCTTCTTGTCGGGCGCGGATGAGGGCGACGGGGATGGGCTCGGCGGCTGGAGAGCCTGTGCGGACGTCGGGAGGACGTCGCGTTCCTGCTCCGGCGTGCGGCTGGAGGCGAGGGGAAGCGGCGCTGCGAGGCGGGACGCGCGGCGTCGGTCATGACGTGTCGATCCTGATCCGGCTTGGGGAAGGCGATCGCGCGGGGCGCGGCCCTTCGAACGTCTCGACAATGATCATCCGGCCGCCGCAGCAGGGGCAGCGCCGCGCCGGCGAAACGGCTTCGGCCTGGCCGTCGGTCTCGGCGTGCGAGCCCTCGGGTGCAGCCTCGGGCGCGGCGAGCGCCTGGCGGACGCGCTCGATGTTGCTGGCTCGGACCGCGCCGGCGAAGAGGCCGTAGTGATGATGTGGACGGCCTCACCCGAACGGCATCAAGTGCCAAGGCGTGACCGGTGCAGGTCGCGGATAGGGAAGCCGTCCATGAAGACCTTTATCAGGATTGGGATCGACCTGGCGAAGAACTTTTTCCAGGTGCATGCAATCGAGCGCGAGGGTGCGCCTGCGGTTACGCGCAAATTGAGCCGAGGTAAGGTGCTTGCTTTCTTCGCCCAAGCGGCGCCCTGCCGCGTCGGGATGGAGGCTTGTGGATCGTCCCATTACTGGGCGCGGGAGATCCGGGCGTTGGGGCACGAAGTGGTCTTGATTCCTCCTGCTTACACGAAACCCTACGTCAAGCGCGGCAAGAACGATGCGAACGACGCGGCTGCGATCTGCGAGGCCATGTCGCGGCCCGAGATGCGGTTCGTGCCGATCAAGAGCGCGGATCAGCAAGCCGTGCTGATGCTGCACAAGACTCGGGAATTGCTGGTCAAGCAGCGAACCATGACCGTCAATGCGCTGCGCGGTCATCTCTCGGAGTTCGGCTTGATCGCGCCCAAGGGCATCCACCGGGTCAAGGAATTGCTGGCGCTCGCGCAAGCCGACGAGACCCTTCCCGAAGAGGCCAAGCAAGCAACCGCGATGCTGGCTTCGCACAGCGACGGCCTCGACGAAAAGATCGACGATCCGGAGAAGACGATCGCCCGGGCGAGCGGCAAGAACCAAACGAGCCGGTTGCTGGACGAGATCCCCGCCTTCGGCCCGCTGATCGCATCAGCGATGGTCGCTTTCAATCCCGATCCCAGCGTCTTCAGGTCGGGAAGCGATTTCAGCGCGTCTCTGGGCATTACTCCGAGCCAGCACTCGAGCGGCGGCAAGGACAAAGCTCGGCGCTATCACCAAAAAGGGTAACCGGTATTTGCGCAAGATGCTGGTCGTGGGATGCACGTCGGTTTTGCGCGTGGCCCATAAATACAAAGGCGCCCTGGCCGAATGGATCGTCGCCATGAGGGCCAGGAAGCCCGAGCGCGTCGTCGCCGTCGCCCTGGCCAACAAGCTGGCCAGAATCGCCTGGGCGATGATGTCGACCGGCGAAGCCTTCCGAACCGAACTTTACACGAAGGCCTGACGACAAAGAGCTCTCCAAGATAGACGTTTCAGTTTCGAAGAGATTGGCAAGCGCAACGACGTGATGAACGACACGGTCGCAACGAAAGCCCAGGACACCCTGACATCCGCCACGAGCCCCGAGCTCGCCGTAGTGATAGGGACCAGGACTGTCGAATATCATCAGGGCCAGCGGTCCTATACCGCACCAACAGGCCGGACATATGACCGCAGCCGACCAAAGCGATCAGAGCGTCGAAAACCACTTGCCAAGAGGCCGTCCACATATGTCGGATGCGGTGGAAGCCGCTCGGCAGCACGTGCAGGAGAAAGCGGCGGATGAACTCGTGGGCCGCGAGCGTCATGGTCTTGAACCGGTCGCGGCCTTCGACCCGATAGTCCTTCCACTTGAATGTGACGCCCTTGTCGTCCAGCTCCATGAGCCTGGAGTTCGAGATCGCGACGCGGTGGGTGTAGCGGGCGAGATAGGCGAGCACGGCCTTCGGCCCGGCGAACGGCCTCTTGGCATAGACGATCCATTCCGATCGGCGCAGCGGCGCGAGGACGGCGTCGAAGGCGGCTTTGTCGGCGAGCCGCGCGAGGTCGCCGAGGAAGACGAGGCGTCCGGCCGCATGCAGGGCTGCGAGCCCTTCGAGGAAGAGCCGGCGGAAGAGACGCGACAGCATCCGCACGGGCAGGAAGAAGCCGGGCTTGCAGGCGATCCAGCGCGATCCGTCCAGCGACAGGCCGCCGCCGGGAACGATGACGTGGACGTGCGGATGGTGGGTCAGCGCCGAGCCCCAGGTGTGCAGTACGGCGGTCAGGCCGATGCGCGCGCCCAGATGCTTCGGGTCGGCCGCGATCGTGGTCAGCGTCTGGGCGGCGGTCCTGAACAGGAGGTCGTAGACGGGGGACTTGTTCTGGAACGCGACGGCGCCGATCGACGCCGGCAGGGTGAAGACGACGTGGTAATAGGGAACCGGCAGGAGTTCGGCCTCGCGGTCTTCGAGCCATTCCCTCGCCGCGGCCGCCTGGCACTTCGGGCAGTGGCGATTGCGGCAGGAATTGTAGGAGATCCGTTCGTGCGCACAGTCCTCGCAGCGCTCGACGTGTCCGCCGAGCGCGGCTGTGCGACAGGTCTCGATCGCCGACATGACCTTCAACTGGTCGAGGCTCACGTGACCGGCGTTGGCCATTCGCCACGCCGCCCCGTGGGCGCGAAAGACGTCGGCGACCTCCAGGTGGTGACCCGGTGGCCGCGCCATGCGGCCGCGGTCAGTCGGCCGGCTTTCGCTTCGCCAGGTTGACGCCGAGCCGCTCGAGCGGGCTCTTGACGTCGCGGATCGTGTTGACCGCGACCTGGGTGTAGAGCGCGGTCGTCTCGAGCTTGGCGTGGCCGAGCAACACCTGGATCACCCGAATGTCGACGTCCTGCTCGAGCAGATGGGTGGCGAAGCTGTGCCGCAGCGTATGCGGTGACACGCGCTTGGAGATGCCGGCCAGGTCTTTGGCGGCGGTGACGGCGCGATTGAGCTGACGGGCGGTGATCGGGTTGACCGGGTTTTGGCCGGGGAACAGCCAGGCCCGCGGCCGCGCCGCCTTCCACCATGCGCGCAACAGTTCGAGCAGTTGCGGCGACAGCATCACATAACGGTCCCGCTGCCCTTTGCCCTGCTCGACCCGAAGCGTCATGCGCTGGCTGTCGATGTCGGACACCTTCAGGTGCGCGACCTCGGACACGCGCAGGCCCGCGCCGTAGGCGACGCTGAGCGCGGCCTTGTACTTCAGGCCCGGCGCGGCTTCGAGCAGGAGCGCGACCTCTTCCTGGCTGAGCACGACCGGCGCCCTGCGCGGCTTGTTCACGATCGTCAGAGGACGAACGAGGTCTGGCCGTTCGAGCGTCACGGTGAAGAAGAACCGAAGCGCGGTGACGGCGGCGTTGATCGAACCTGGGCTGATCTGCTGCTGCGCCAGATGCAACTGAAAGCGGCGAAGGTCCTCCTTCGTCGCCGTATCGGGCGACCGGCCCAGGAAGGCCGTAAAGGTCCTGACGTGCCGGACGTAGTCCTCTGCACCTTCTCCTTGAACCGACGCGCCGTCATGTCGTCGATCATGCGCTGACGCAGCGGGTTGATGGGCTTGTCGGACATCGCGAAAGCTCCTGTCTCCCATGGGGTTGAACCCCATGATTCTGAGACAGTCCTGGCCTCGTCCGACCCAGCTTCCCGCGCTGCCCTCGCCGCAGCTACCGCGCGAGCGGTTTAGTCCTGACGTCGCGAGCGGTCGATCGCCGGTTGTTCAGATATCGCCCACAATCCCCCTTTCGCGACATTCCCGTTTGGGCGCCAGTGGTAGACTTTGACCAACCCTGCCAACAGCCAACGCTATAAGCGCCGACATTTTCTTCCGAAAAGTCGAAGGGCGTGCTATGGTTTTTTCCCGCGAAACGTCTTTTCCTCGCGTAAGCTCGGGGCCAAGTTCGTCCCCGGCGAAGCGGCGCCGCGGGCTTAAAGGATGAGGAGGGGGAAGAGGAAAAATGGCTCTTATAGCGTTAGTTGTTGGTATGGCCCATTTCCGATGGCGCTTTTGATCCAGTTTTGTGGAGTGGTTTGGTCGGCCCAGGCTTCGAGCGCGCGTCGCCAGCCGAGATCGTTTGGCAGGTTCTTGGTGGCGACGCCGTTGAAACGGCTGAGCCATTGCTTGAGGCGGCTGTGGTAGGCGTTGACGTTGTTGATGTGCAGGTGGGGCGCCTCCGGGGTCGGTTTTCCCGGCGAGGGCGCGGCATGAAAAGGTATTTTGGCCTTGCGGGCGAAGGCGGCGATCGCCCGGCCTCCGTCGCCGAGGTTTTCGCATGTGACAACGCCAGCCAGCGCCGCGCCGATCGAAGCGCTGTCGGCCTTAAGGCAAGACGGCGTCGAAAGTCGCCCCCTTCCGGTCGCGGGCCACCAGAACGGGAATGTTGTTGTCCTGATAGGTTCCCGGACGCCGGGCCGACCCGCCGCGCTTGCGCCTTAACGCGACAGAGCGGACCACCGGCCCTTGCAGGATTCGAGGATGAAGGTCTCGTCCGCCTCGACGATTCCGGTCAGCGTTCGGGGCTTGTCGGCCGCAGGCGAAGCCAGAAACCGGTGACGCCAGCGAAAGGCCGTCGTCGGATGCACGCCGCAAAGCTCTGCGGTCTTGGACAGGCTTTTGCCGTCGATCATCGCCCGGGCGTGGTCGAGCCAGCGCTCTCTTTTGCGCAGATGCGCCATCGGCGTTTTGGTCAGCGCGTTGAAGGTGCGTCCGCAACCCTTGCAGCGGAACCGCGAAAGTCCACCGGAGCGGCCCCAGGCGATGACCTCGCGCCCCGCGCAATGCGGACACCCCTGGCTTTCCACCCGCTCATGGCCGCTCGTTCCCAAAGCGTCCGGGCGACGACGCTTTGCGCCTTCGGCGCCTTTGCCCGTCCCGCCGTTCGCCGCCGTCTCCGACGCCGCTTTCGGCGCCGAGCCGTGCCGACCGCCGTCCAGGTTCGCCAGCGCCGCAAGCGCTTTCCGGCGCTGGTCCGCGCTCAAGCGCGCGACGCCGCAAAGCCAGACCGAGAAATCCTCCGCCCTCATCGAATCAAACCCTCACCCACGCCGCGCCAATCTGACCCAAACCAACAACTAACGCTATAAGAGCCGGAAAAATTTTTCGGAAAATCGCCTGTAACCCATTGAAAAGGCTCATTTCGGACGAGAGAATCCAAGGAAATCCAAGCTTTTCCAACCCCCGCGGCCAAGGAAATCCAAGGGAATCCAAGGAAATCCAAATCCGGCGGCGTGCTCTTTGTGAAATGAGCCGGCGGCGGGTAAACCCGGCGGGTAAACTTGGCGAAGCGCCGCTCGCTTCGCATGCGGGCGGCGGGAAGGAATGACATGGCGCAAAAGTTAGAGACTGCCGATGGCGAGGCGTCCGGCGCCGGCGGCCGGCCGATCAGCGACGCCGAGGTCAGAAGCGCTTTCCGGACGGTGCTCCAATGGATCGGCGAGGACCCCGACCGCGATGGCTTGCGCGAGACGCCCGACCGGCTGGTCAGATCCTATCGCGAGTATTTCTGCGGCTATGAGGAGGATCCGGCGCAAGTCCTGCGCAAGACCTTTTCGGAGGTCGACGGCTACGACGAGATGATCGTGTTGCGCGGCGTCACGTTCGAGAGCCATTGCGAGCACCACGTCGCCCCCATTATCGGCCGGGTCTGGGTCGGCTACATCCCCAACCGCAGGGTTGTCGGCATCTCGAAGCTCGCGCGCGTCGTCGAGATCTTCGCCAAGCGGCTGCAGATCCAGGAGCGGCTGACGGCGCAGATCGCCAACACCATCGATGAGGTGTTGAAGCCCAGCGGCGTCGCGGTGGTCGTCAAGGCGGCCCATCATTGCATGATCAGCCGCGGCGTCCGCAAGCGCGGCTCGGACCTCGTGACGAGCCGGATGCTCGGCGTCTTCCGCGACCAGGCGATCACCCGCAGCGAGTTCCTCTCGCTCGTCAACGCGGATACGTCCGAGTGACTTGGGCCCGCGCTAACGTTCGCCGAGACACAGCGGCGGGATACTTCGCCTGCTCCGCCGTCGTCTTGCTGAGCGGCTCCGGCAAGCGTTGGCGCCGCCTCTGAACCCGACCGAACGCATTGCGACGCGCGCCTCTGTCGCGCTTCCTGCAGTCTCGCGCTCCGCTGTCGAACCCAAATATCCGCAATGGAGAAGAGATCGGCGTTCCTCGCCCCCCGGATGGCTTGCGACGGTTTGTGACGGACGTCACGGCGCGCTCCAAAAATCTGCAGTAGGGTGACGCCATCTACTTTCCGCGCTAGTGTCCCTTTTTGCGCGAGGACCTCGACGTGTCGGGCGGCGTTTTCATCAGCTATCGGCGAGAGGATTCGGCCTACGCAGCGCGGGCGATATTCGATCGCGTTGCGCAGCGGCTCGAACGCAAGAATGTTTTTTTCGACGTCGACACTATCGAGCCCGGGGTGGATTTTGTCGACTTTGTGACCGAGCGTATCGGCGCCTGCGACGCCCTTGTGGCCGTCATCGGGAAGGGTTGGATTTCGAGCTCCGACAAGAACAACCAGCGTCGTCTAGACGATCCCGCTGATTTAATGCGAATAGAGATCGAGGCGGCGCTGAAGCGTGGTGTTCGCGTCATTCCCGTCCTCGTCGACGGCGCGGCCATGCCGAGGACCGAGGATCTGCCGGAGAGCTTGACGAAGCTGGCCCGCCGAAACGCGATCCCGATTTCCAACGACCGCTTCGATCCCGACGTCGAGAAATTGAACAACGCGCTCTATGGGATCATGGAGGAGCGCCGCCAGCGCGAAGCGGCTGAGACCGAACGCGCGGCGCACGAGGAGCATGAGAAACGGGAAGCCGCCGAGACAGCCCGAAAGGCGGAGGAGGCCCAGCGCCTTGCCCAGGCTGAGGCGCAGCGGGCGGACGAGGAAGGGCGCGCCCGCGAAGCGCCTGCGGCCGAGCGCGCTGCGCGCGGGGAGCGAGAAACGCGGGAAGCGGCTGAGGCGACGGAAAAGGCGGAGCAGTCCCGACGACTAGCGGAGGCAGAAGCGGCCCAGCGAGCGGACAAAGAACGTCGAGCGCAGGAAGCGGCGAAGGCTGTTCCCGAGGAAGAGGAAAAGCGGGAAGCGGCGCAAAAGACGGAGGATGAACGGGTCAGGAAGGAGGCGGAGGCGGCGAAAGCGGTCGACGCGGCGCGCCGCGCGGGGGAAGAAAAGCCTCGGGTCGAGGGGGCTGTTGCCGAGCCGTCTCCTGGCGCCGCTCCCCTCTGGGCGCCGGCGGAACCCGCGCGGCCGAGCGGCCGCCGCAAGCTTGCTGTCTTCGTGACGGCGGTCGGCGCAGTCGTCCTGTTGGCGGCGATACTCGTGTCGCAATTGGCGCCGAGACGAGGAATTCCGCCGACTGCCGAGCCCACCGCGGCTACGGCGACCAAGCCGACCGAGGAGACCACGCCGACTACACCGGAAGCGCAGAACGCGATGGGCGATAATTACTACTACGGGCGCGGGGGGGTTAGTAAGAGTTACGAGCAGGCCATGGCCTGGTACCAAAAGGCCGCCGATCAGGGCTACGCGCTCGCGCAGAGGAACATCGGCTGGCTCTATCAGAACGGCTGGGGCGTCAAACAGGACTACGCTCAGGCGAAGGCCTGGTACCAGAAGGCCGCCGATCAGGGCGACGATTTCGCGCAATTCAAGCTCGGCTGGCTCTATCAGTACGGCCAAGGCGTCGATAAGGACTACGCTCAGGCGAAGGCCTGGTACCAGAAGGCCGCCGACCAGGGCAACGCGAGCGCGCAATTCAAGCTAGGCTGGCTCTATCAGAACGGACAGGGCGTCGATAAGGACTACGCCCAGGCGAAGGTCTGGTACCAGAAGGCCGCCGATCAGGGCAATGCGAGCGCGCAATTGAAGCTCGGCTGGCTCTATCAGAACGGCTGGGGCGTCGATAAGGACTACGCCCAGGCCATGGCCTGGTACCAGAAGGCCGCCGATCAGGGCGACGCGAGCGCGCAGACGAACATCGGCTGGCTCTATCGGGATGGCTTGGGCGTCAAGCAGGACTACTCTCAGGCCGCGGCCTAGTACCAAAAGGCCGCCGATCAGGGCTACGCGCTCGCGCAGGAAAACATCGGCTGGCTCTATCAGAACGGCTGGGGCGTCAAACAGGACTACGCTCAGGCGAAGGCTTGGTACCAGAAGGCCGCCGATCAGGGCAACGATTTCGCGCAATACAAACTCGGCTGGCTCTATGAAATCGGCTGGGGCGTCAAGCAAGACTACGCCCAGGCGAAGGTTTGGGACCAGAAGGCCGCCGATCAGGGCAACGAAGCCGCTAAGGCCGCTCTGAAACGGCTGTCCGGGAAGTGAGCCTTCCCACGATTTCTCTGGCTGTAGCGCAAGTAGCTTACTCGCCCCCGCCACCGCGCGTTGCGCGGTCCCCCTCCCCCGCAAACAGCGGGGGAGGAAGCCGCCCCTTAATACCGATAGCTCTCCGCCTTGAACGGCCCGTGCTGCGGCACGCCGAGGTATTTCGACTGCTCCGCCGACATCTTGGTGAGCCTCGCGCCGACCTTGGCCAGATGCAGCGAGGCGACCTTTTCGTCGAGGCGCTTCGGCAGGGTATAGACCTGCTTCTCATACTTGCCGGGCTTGGTGAAGAGCTCGATCTGCGCCAAGGTCTGGTTCGTGAACGAGGCCGACATCACGAACGACGGGTGGCCGGTTGCATTGCCGAGATTGACGAGGCGGCCTTCGGACAGAAGGATGATCTTCTTGCCGTCGGGGAACTCGATCTCGTCGACCTGCGGCTTGACGTTGTTCCATTTGTAGTTGCGTAAGCTCGCGACCTGGATCTCCGAATCGAAATGGCCGATGTTGCAGACGATCGCCCGGTCATGCATCTTGCGCATGTGGTCGAGGGTGATGACGTCGACGTTGCCGGTCGCGGTGACGAAGATGTCGGCGCGCGGCGCGGCCTCCTCCATGGTGGTGACCTCGTAGCCCTCCATCGCGGCCTGGAGCGCGCAGATCGGATCGATTTCCGACACCATCACCCGGCAGCCGGCGTTGCGTAAGGATGCCGCCGAGCCCTTGCCGACGTCGCCGAAGCCCGCGACCATCGCGACCTTGCCGGCCATCATCACGTCGGTGCCGCGGCGGATGCCGTCGACCAGCGACTCGCGGCAGCCGTAGAGGTTGTCGAACTTCGACTTGGTCACGCTGTCGTTGACGTTGATCGCCGGCCAGAGGAGCCGGCCTTCCTTGGCCATCACATAAAGTCGATGCACGCCGGTCGTCGTCTCTTCCGTGACGCCGCGGATCGAGGCGGCGTTCTTGGCGTACCAGCCGGGCTTCGACTTGAGCCGCGCCTTGATGGCCGCGTACAGCGTCTCCTCTTCCTCGTTGGCCGGCTTGTCGAGAAAGGCTGCGTCGCCCTGCTCGGCGCGCAGCCCGAGGTGGATGAGGAGTGTCGCGTCGCCGCCGTCGTCGAGGATCATGTTGGGCCAGCCGCCGTCCCCCCATTCGAAGATGCGGTGGGTATATTCCCAGTAGTCCTTGAGGCTCTCGCCCTTGATCGCGAACACCGGCGTTCCGGTCGCGGCGATCGCGGCGGCGGCGTGGTCCTGGGTCGAATAAATGTTGCAGGAGGCCCAGCGGACGTCGGCACCGAGCGCCTTCAGGGTCTCGATCAAGACTGCGGTCTGGATCGTCATGTGCAGGGACCCGGCGATTCGGGCGCCCTTCAAGGGCTGCGTTGCGGCGTATTCGGCGCGCGTCGCCATGAGGCCCGGCATTTCCGTTTCGGCGATGGCGATTTCCTTGCGGCCGAAGGCGGCAAGGCCGATGTCGGCGACGGCGGCGTCGGCGGCTTTGGTCATGGGCTGGAGCATCCTTTTCGTTATGGGACGCTCCCTTACCAGCGGGGAGAGCATGTGGCAATGAACACATAAGCAATTCTTTATATCAATTTTTCTCTCGACAGCGTTCCGCGCGCAAGCCTTTGACGACAAAGCGGAAGGACTTAAGATGGCTGGGGCACCGAGCCCGCCGAGGCCTTCGTGGGCGAGCCTCGCCTTCAACCAATGTTCATGCCAGGAAGCTTTCCGCTATGCTATCGGCTTGGCGTATGCAAAAAGTGAGCCGCGACTGCCGCAAGGGGCAGGAGTGCGACGAGCAGCGGCGGGGTAGATGGCGTTAGCGGCGAAACTGATGATGCGCCAGGGCCAAGCGATGGTCCTGACGCCGCAACTCCTCCAGGCGATCAAGCTCCTGCAAATGCCGAATGTCGAACTCAGCGCGTTCATTGAGAATGAACTTGCGAGCAATCCGCTCCTGGAACGGGCGGAGGAGAGCGAAAGCGCCGCCTCCGACCCGCTCGACAGCGAAGCGCAGCCGAACCCTGAGGGCGCATCCGCCGAGCCGGGAGATTGGGCGTCCGAGGCGCTCGAAACCGATGCGGCCAACCTCGCCGCAAATCTCGGCACCGAGGTCGAGAACGCTTTCGACGCCGATATTCGGGCGACGGCGGCCGCTCTGGCGACGCCCCAGCCCGACGGCCTCAGCGTATCCTCCTGGGCGGGGGCCGGCGGAGGAGGCGGCGACCTGCAGGAGCCGCAAGGCCTCGAAACCTATGTCGCCGAGGCGCTCTCCCTCAATCAGCACCTCGAAGCCCAGGCCGCGGTTCTTCTGCCCGCCGCGCGGGAGCGGATGATCGGCGCGGCGCTGATCGACGGCCTGGACGATGCGGGCTATTTCATTGGCTCGGTCGAGGAGATCGCCGAGCGGCTCGGGACCACGGCCGAGGCCGTCGAAGCGGTGCTCATCCGCATGCAGGCGCTGGAGCCGACCGGCGTTTTCGCACGTAGCCTCGCCGAGTGCCTTGCGCTTCAGTTGAAGGAGCGCGACCGGTTCGACCCGGCGATGCAGGCCCTGATCGCCAATCTGCCGGCGCTCGCCAAACGGGACTTCGCCCTGTTGCGGCGGGCCTGCAGCGTGGACGACGAGGACCTCCTCGACATGATCGCCGAGATCCGCCGCCTCGAACCCAAGCCGGGCCGCGCGTTCGGAGGCCCGCCAGGCGCGCCGGCCATTCCCGATGTTTACGTGACGGCCGCCCCCGATCGGACGTGGCGGATCGAACTCAACAGTCAGGCGCTGCCGCGCGTGCTCGTCAATGAGGTCTACGCGGCGACCATCCGGCGCGGCGCCAAGCGGGAGGAGGACAGGCAGTATGTCTCGGCCCAGCTTCAGTCGGCGCACTGGCTCACGAAAAGCCTCGATCAGCGCGCGCGCACGATCCTGAATGTCGCGAGCGAGATTGTCCGGCGGCAGGATTCCTTTCTCGTCGCGGGCGTGTCCGGCCTCAGGCCCTTGAACCTCAAGATGGTCGGCGAGGCGATCGGGGTGCACGAGTCCACCGTCTCGCGCGCCACCGCGCACAAGTTCATTCAAACGCCGCGCGGTCTCTTCGAAATGAAGTACTTTTTCACAGCCGCGATCGCGTCGGCGGATTCGGGCCAGACCCATTCCGCCGAGGCGGTCCGGCAGCGCATCCGGCAGATGATCGAGGAGGAGGATCCGTCCGATGTCCTCTCGGACGACGTGATCGTCGAGCGTCTGCGCGAGGCCGACATCGTCGTCGCGCGGCGCACCGTCGCCAAATATCGCGACAGCCTCAAGATCCCGTCCTCGGTCGAGCGGCGGAAGCTGAAGATGTCGCCCGTCCGCCTGGCGCCGTTGCGCGACCAGTCCGTCGCGGCCGACGCCTGAACGCCGATTTCAACCTGTCTGCAATGACTTCACGGCACGATTGACATGGGGACGACAGGCTCCTAACCGTAGCCTCGCAACCGGCCGCTCGGAATCGCCCGCCGAGGCGAATTTTGATGGAGCACGCGAGAGGCGCTTTGAGCGCAAGGCTTGGAGAAGGCTTGGAGCGCAACGCTTGAACGAGCGCGACAGAACGGAAGTTATTTCCGCTTGGGGAAGACAAGGCCAATTTATCGATGACTTTGAGAGTATCCGGGAAGAACCTCGACATTGGGGAATCTCTGCGTGAGCACGTCTTGAACAAAGTGCAAGGGATGGTCGCCCACTACTTCGACGGCTCGGTCGGCGGCCACATCGTGATCACCCGAGAGGGTTCGGGATACCGTTCGGAATGCACGCTCCGGCTCAGTTCCGGTATTTCTCTCCACGCCGAGGGGCGCGCGCATGACCCCTATCCCTGCTTCGAACAGGCCGCGGACAAGATCGAGGGACGGCTCAGGCGCTACAAACAGCGTCTCAAGGGGCACGCGGCCAACGGGGATGTCAAAGGCAAGATCGCCAACTATATGGTGGAGGCGCCCCATGAAGAGCACGAGGAGCCGAAGGAAGGCTTCAACCCCGTCGTGGTGGCGGAAGGAACGGAAGCCCTGAAATCCCTGTCAGTCGCCTCGGCCGTTGCGGAACTCGATCTGACGGGAGCGCCGGTCGTGGTTTTCCACCATGCGGGAACTGGTCGCGTGAACATCGTCTATCGGCGCCGGGACGGCGCTATCGGGTGGCTCGACCCCCACTGATCGAAGGGCCGGGGATTTCGGGCGCCGAAGATTCAGGACGGACATGTCACTATCCCAACTCATTAAGCCGGACGCCGTGCTTGCGGCGCTGCGGGTGAACGGCAAGAAGCAGGCCTTGCAGGAAATGAGCGAGCGCGCCGCGCTCGTCTCCGGCCTGCCCGCCCGGGAGATCTTCGATGCGATCCTGCAGCGGGAGCGGCTGGGTTCGACCGGGGTCGGGGATGGCGTAGCCATTCCGCACGGCAAGCTTGTCAAGTGCGAACAGATCTTCGGCGTATTCGCCCGCCTCGAGCGGGCGATCGACTTCGACGCGCCGGACGGTCTGCCGGTTGACCTCATCTTCATGCTGATTGCGCCCGAATCGGCCGGCGCCGATCACCTGAAGGCCCTGGCGATGAGCGCCCGTCTCCTGCGCAACGGCGGCGCCGCCGCGCAATTGCGCGCGACCCGCGATCCAGCCGCGCTTTATGCGCTCCTGACCATGGCGCCGACGTCGAACGCGGCCTGACCCGATCGGAGACGCCTTTGAAAGCGCGCGTGACCGTCACCTTGAAGTCCGGCGTCCTCGATCCGCAGGGCAAGGCGATCGAGGGCGCGTTGCGATCCCTGTCGATCGACGGCGTCAGGTCGGTGCGCCAGGGCAAGATCTTCGACATCGAGCTTGACGCTGAGAATGCGGAGAGCGCGCGCAAATCGCTCGGCGACGCCTGCGAACGACTGCTCGCCAACACGATCGTCGAGAATTACGCGATCGAGATCGGCTGAGTTTCGATGCGCGCCGCCGTCATCCTGTTTCCCGGCTCCAATCGCGAACAGGACGCCGCCCGCGCCCTGCGCCGCGCGTCGGGCCGCGACCCCGACATTCTCTGGCATGGCGAGCGCGATCTGCCGCCGGACACGGACCTGGTCGTCCTTCCGGGCGGGTTCGCCTACGGCGACTACCTGCGCTGCGGAGCGATCGCCGCGCGGGCGCCGATCATGCAGGCGGTCGGCCGTCACGCGGCGCGCGGCGGATATGTGCTGGGCATCTGCAACGGCTTCCAGATCCTGTGCGAAGCCGGGCTTCTGCCCGGCGTCCTCATGCGCAACATCGGCCAGCGTTTCCTCTGCAGGATGCAGCATCTTAAGGTCGAGAACGCCCAAAGCCCGTTCACGCGCGGATACCGGACCGGACAGGTGGTCAAGTTCGCGATCGCCCACGGGGAGGGCAATTTCGAGGCCGACGACAGAACGATCGAGGAGATCGAGGGCGAGGGAAGGGTCGCCTTCCGCTATTGCGACGCTCTCGGCCAGGTCGAGGCGGCCGCGAACCCGAACGGTTCGGAGAACAACATCGCGGGCGTCTTCAACAGCGGCTTCAACGTGCTCGGCCTCATGCCGCATCCTGAGAACCTGATCGACCCGCTGGTCGGCGGGGTCGACGGGCTTCCCATGTTCGAGGCCCTGGCTGCGGCGTGATCCGCCGAATTATCAACAGCACTTCACAAATATTTTGCAAAAAAGCTGTTTACGTTGGGGTTTTGTCACAGTCCGGGAACTTTGTTCAGCCATGACCCATTGCGCGGGGGAGTTTTCGACAATGGCTGATTCGCTCGACAGATTGTTCGCCGGAGTTCTGGAGGCGCGGGACCGCAGCCCGTCGGTTTCGCGCACGTCCAAGCTGTTTCGCGACGGCGTTCAGAAGATGGCGAAGAAGCTGGTCGAGGAGGCGGCCGAGGTCGGCCTCGACGCGGTGCAGATGAACCGCGAGTCGGTCGTGCTCGAGAGCGCCGACGTGCTCTACCATCTGGCCGTGATCTGGGCCGCCTGCGGCATCTCGCCCAAGGACGTGATGGCCGAACTCGACCGCCGCGAGCGCCTGTACGGCATCGCCGAGAAGCTGCCGAAGCAGGTCGGAGCCGCGGAGATCCGGCGGACGATCACCCTCGCGACGCGGCGCAAGCACGCGTCTTGAAGGCGAGGCCGCGCCGGCGCGGGCCAGCAATTTCATCCGAGGCAATTTGGAAAAGGTTGGATTGTCTTGGTCTTCCTTGGACTTCCTTGGATTTCCTTGGCCACAGCACTTGGATTTCCTTGGATTTCCTTGGATTCTCTCGTCCGAATCGAGCCTTTTCAATGAGTTACGCGCGAGTCGCAGGAAAAAATTTTTCTAGGGCTCTTTCCCGACCGACATGCCCTCCCTAACTCCGCCTCTTGAACTCGGGGTCGTCATCATCATGGGTCTCCAGAATCTCGCTATTTACACAATAGCGCGTTTTTTAACTTTTGTAAATCAGAATAATCGCGCCGAGTTGAACCTTGAGCCGCACGGGCCGGGTCGCAGCCGATCCGCCGCTCGTGCTAGGACCGAAAGCTCTATGACACCGCCCGGCTCCTCCGCAACCGTCTGCGGCCTTGACGAACTCGACGGCCACGCCGCCCGGGGCGTCACCCACGTTCTCTCGATCCTCGACCCCGAATGGCCGGATCCAGAGGCGTTCCTGGCCTTCGGTCCGCATGCTCGCGCGACCTTCCGTTTCCACGACGCGATCGAGCCGGGGCGGGGCGTTCTTCTGCCCGAAAGGGCGGACGTCGAGGCGATGCTGGCTTTCGGGCGCGATGCGGGCGACGTGAGCCGCCTCCTGATCCACTGTCACGCCGGCATCTCGCGCTCGACCGCCGCGATGCTGATGATTCTCGCCGATGCTTACCCCGACGAAAGCGAGGACGCGATCGCCGACCGGCTCACGAGCATCCGGCCGCAGGCGTGGCCGAACCTTCGGATGATCGTGTTCGGAGACGAGGTTCTCGGCCGCGCCGGCCGCCTCACCGCCGCCGCCGGCCGCATCTACGCCCGCCGGCTCGAAGGGCAACCCGAACTCGCAGACGCGATGCGCCGCGGCGGCCGCGGCAGAGAGGTGGAGCTGGGGCTTGGGAGCGCGCTCTGACGCGCGGCCGAGGCCTTGCGGCCCGGGGAAGCCCGGGTCTCAAGTGGGAGGATCAGGATGCTTTTCGCTGTCACCGGATTGCTCGGATGCCCCGTCGACGCGATCGATGGCCGCGTCGGCGTGGTCAAGGATATCTTGTTCGATGATGAGAGCTGGAAGATCCGCTGGATGGCGGTCGACGCCGGCGTGTGGTCGCCAAGCCGCAATCTTTTGATTCACCCCTCCGCAATCGATCCCATCGACGTCTCGCCGCGGCGCGACAGGATGCCGATGATGACCGGGCCGGAGACGCCCGTCGTGTCGGTCCGGCTGACCAAACAGAAGATCGAAGCAGGTCCGGAGACCGGCGAGGACGAACCGATCACGAATGAGATGGAGGTTCGCCTGTACCAATATTATGGCTGGGATCCATCGTGGGGCGCGACATTTTTCCACGCCGAGGCTGCATCCGCGCGCGCTTCGCCCGCGCTCAAGGTAGAGAGCGAGCCGAGCGATGGGCAAGACCCGCGCCTCGAGAGTGTCATCGCCATCAAAGGCTGCCACGTCCACGCCACGGACGGCGATCTCGGGCACGTCGAAAACCTGCTCGCTGATGACGTAAACTGGGACATCCGCTATCTCGTCGTGGCGACGCGGGACTGGCTGCCGGGCAAGCACGTGAAGCTCGCGCCGTTCGCGGTCGAGGGCATCGACAGGGAGGGACGGCGCGTCAATGTCAACGTCACCCGCGATGAGGTGAAATCGAGCCCCGAGTGGGATCCGATCGCGATGGCGGATGAGCTCGCCGAGCAGCGCTACCATCAACACTTCGGTTGGCCCGGCTACGGCTGGCGACCCTGATCCCGCGATCCAGCGAACCAATCAGCCGCCCAACAGGGTCTCGGTCCGTTCGCGCAATTTTGTCACCAGGGCGTTGGCGCCCCCGCCGCCGGCGAGGATCGACGCGAATTCATCGCGCCGGGTCGCAAGATCGCTCACCGTCCCGTTGAGATAGACGTCGATCACCCTTCCGCCGCGGACGAGATAGTTGATCGTCACGGTCCGGCCGCCGGGCTGGACGAGCTGGGTCTTGACGATGACGCCGCCACCGCGCGGTTCCGGGCTCGTCCGCGGGTCGACGACAAAGCTCTCGCCCGAATAATCGCTGACCTCGCTCGCATAGTCCGCAATGAGGAAACGCGCGAAGGCCTCGCGCACCGCAGCCTGCTGGGCGCCCGAGAAGCTCGTCCAGACGGGCCCCGTCGCCAGTCTCGTCATGGTCGCAAAGTCGAAGACGGACGTAATGGCGGGCGTGAAGCGCCGGTCGCGTTCGCGCACGCTGAGCTGGCCGGCCTGCCGAAGCGTCGGCATCAGCTGCTGATAATAGGACTGGATGCGGCGGGCGGCTGGATCGAGCTGTTGAGCCCGCGACGAGCTCGGAGCGCAAAAGATGAGGGCCATCAGAGCCGCGATCCAGAACGCCGACAGGCTCAGTCGAAATTTGACGCGCGTCATTTTCGGATATTCCACTTGCTTGGATGGCCCGCCCAGCCGCCGTTCGCGTTGTTCGAGCGACTTGCTTCGAGCGGCTCGACGGCGGCGACCTTCTAGCGCCTTTCCTGGATCTGAGTCGAGGCCGCCGCCGAATCGCCAAGGCCTCGGTCGCGGAAGCCATTCATCGCAGATTGACACGGGACGCGAACCATGCGCTCCACCCCGCTCCCATGGGCAAGAATGACAGCGCCGTGATCATCGGGGCGATCGTACGGGCCGTGCGCCTGTCGAGCCGCCCCGCATGGCTCGTGATTCAGGTCTTCCTGATCGCGGCGGCCCTTTCTTGCGCCTATCTCTCCGGCCATTTCGCGATCAACACCGATAGCGACGCGCTATTGTCGAAAGCGCTGCCCTGGCGCCAACAGGAGATCAGGCTCGATCGGGCGTTCCCCCAGCGGACCGACCGGATCATAGCGGTCATCGACGCGACGACGCCGGAGGCAGCCGACGAGGCGGGGGCGGCGCTGGTCGATGCGCTCAACCCCCGGTCGGACGTGATCCGCACGGTGAGCCGGCCTGACGGCGGCGCGTTCTTCGCCCGCAACGGCATCCTCTTCGAGTCCGTCGACGAAGTGCGGCGCGACGCCGCCGACCTGATCAAGGCGCAGCCTTTCCTAGGCACGCTCGCCGCAGACCCGACGCTGCGCGGCGTCCTTCATGCGCTGTCGCAGTCGATCGAGGGGGTGCGCCTGAAAAAAACGACGCTCGAAGATCTGCAGCCGGCGGTCGCGGCCATCGCCGACGCCCTGGATCTCGTCGCAGCGGGAAAGCATCCCGCCTTCTCCTGGCGGAGGCTGATCACGGGGCGCACGCCTCAGGCCTCCGAGCTTCGGCGGTTCGTCAACATCCAGCCCGTGCTCGATTTCAGCGATCTCGAGCCGGGGGGCAGGGCGACGACGGCAATCCGCGCGACGATTGCGAAGCTGGGGCTGACGCCAGACAGGGGCGTCAGCGTGCGCCTCACGGGACCGGTCGCCCTTTCGGACGAGGAGTTCGCGACGATTGCCGACGGCGCCGCTGTCAATGGCGTCGTGACGATTCTCGTCGTTCTCCTGGTGCTGTGGCTCGCGCTGAAACAGGCCCGCATCATTCTGGCGGTCCTCGTCAATCTCGCCGTGGGCCTATGCCTCACCGCGGCCATCGGGATCTGGATGGTCGGAGCCTTGAACCTCATCTCCGTCGCCTTCGCCGTGCTGTTCATAGGGCTTGGCGTCGATTTCGGCATCCAGTTCAGCGTGCGCTACCGCGCCGAGCGGCATGCCAACTCCCCGATTCTCGGGAGAAGAAAGATTCGGCGCCTCTATCCTCCCCTGCGGAGCGGGGGAAGGGGACCATGCGAAGCATGGTGGAGGGGGCTGGTGGCGACCGTGATCTCCATGAGGCTCTCCAAGCCACGGCGCGCGGCCTGGCGGCGCCGCTTCTGCTCGCGGCCGCCTCGATCACGGCTGCTTTCTACTCGTTCCTGCCGACCGCATATGTGGGTCTCTCCGAACTCGGACTGATCGCCGGAACCGGCATGATCGTCGCGTTCTTGACGGCCGTCACCCTGCTTCCGGCGCTGCTCTCGGCGCTGAAGCCCGGCGGCGAGCCGGCGCCGATCGGCTGGGCCGCGCTCGCGCCGCTCGACCGCTTCCTCGACAGGCGGCGGAATTGGGTCGTCGGCGCGACTCTGACGGCCGTCATTCTTGGCCTGCCGCTGCTCGCGTCCTTACGCTTCGACTTCAACCCGCTCGACTTGCGCTCAAGACATGCCGAATCGGTCTCGACCCTCCTCGATCTGATGCGCGACCCCGACACGAGCCCAAACACGATCGACATCCTCGCGAGCGATCTCACTCACGCCTCCGCGCTTGCCGAGAGGCTGCGCCGGCTGCCGGAAGTCGCCAGCGTTCGGACCCTGACGAGCTTCGTGCCGGAGGATCAGGACGAGAAACTCGCGATCATCGACGATGCGAGCTTCTTCTTCGAGAACACCCTCAACCCCGACCAGATTGACGCAAGCCCGACCCCGGCTGAAACCCTGGAGGCGATCAAAAAGACGGCGGGCGATCTTTCGGGCGCCGCGGGCGTCCTCGACAGCCCCGCCGCCGGTGAAGCGCGCCGCCTGGCGAGCCTCTTGACGGCTCTGGCGAGCGCGCCTGAGGCGGAGAGAGACGAAGCGGCGCGCGTTCTGGTCACGCCGCTCAAGACCACGCTTCGCCAGGTGAGAGACCTCCTGACCGCGGATCATGTGGCGATCGACACGCTTCCGCCTTCGCTAAAGAGCGACTGGATCTCGGCCGGTGGCGAGGTCAGGATCGAAGTCGCGCCACGGGGAAACGGAAACGACAACGCCGTCATGCGCCGCTTCGTCGAAGCGGTCCGCAAGACAGCGCCCGAGGCCACCGGAATGCCGGTCTTCGTCGTCGAGGCCGCTTCGACCGTCGTGAAAGCGTTTCTCGAGGCCGCCGTCTGGTCGCTGGCGTCGATCGCGCTGATCCTGTTCGTGGCGCTGCGTCGCTGGACCGATGTCGCGCTGACGCTCGTGCCTCTCATGGTCGCCGTCGTCGCGACGCTCGAACTCTGCGTCGTGATCGGGCTGCAATTGAACTTCGCCAACATCATTGCGCTGCCGCTTCTGCTCGGGGTCGGCGTCGCCTTCAAGATCTACTACGTCATGGCGTGGCGGGCGGGAGAGACAAACTTTTTGCAATCGAGCCTTACGCGCGCGGTCGTCTTCAGCGCCTGCACCACGGCGACCGCCTTCGGCAGCCTGTGGTTTTCGCATCATCCGGGGACATCGAGCATGGGCGAATTGATGGCCCTTTCGCTGGCGACGACGCTCTCCGCCGCCGTACTGTTCCAGCCCGCCCTTCTGGCGACACAGCGCGATCGCGAGGGCCGCCCACCGAAATAGGCGGAGGTGTGGCGGAACGGTGACAGTCCTTGATGCGCGGCTCTGCTAGCTTGAGACGCGGGGCTTGGGTCTCATTTCTTAAGAATGCGGAACTGGTCTCGCAGTCCTTTGCCGGACGCGCGGAGCTTATGGGTCGCGCGTAAAATCCGAAAGGCATTGACAGAATGCGCGGCGCCGGGTGGCTCAGAGGTCCGATCGCGCTCTGGATGGCGGCGCTCGTCAGCGCGTGCGCGGGGCTCCCGCGCGACGCGTCGCTGCCGATCGACGACCCCAACGAGCAAACGAACCGGCGCATCCTGACGGTGAACCAGGCCCTGCTCGACCCGGTCTCCAATGTCGTCAAGGCGGTGACGCCAGACCCCGTCCGCAACCGTTTGCGCGACTTGGATGACAACATCCAGGAACCGCGCATTTTCGGCAATGACGTCCTGCAAGGGCGCTTCGGCGCGGCCTCGGTGACGCTCGGCCGCTTTGTGTTCAACTCGATCTTCGGCCTCGGCGGCCTAGTCGACGTCGCCACTCCCGGTGGGTTGCCGAAGCAGAGCGGCGATTTTGGCCAGACGTTGTTCGTCTGGGGCGTCACTGCGGGCCCCTTTGTCGAGCGGCCCTATTTCGGTCCCGCGACGACGCGCGATGCGGTTGGGCAGACCGTCGACATGGTGGGCGATCCGGTCGGCTGGGCGCTGGGCCTTGCGTGGGGATGGCCGGCGGTCGCGGGCGAGGCTGGCTTGGACGCCAGCGTGCATCTGGCCGAGTGGAAGGAGGCCGAGAGCGCCTCGATCGACTTCTACAGCTTCCTGCGCTCGGACTATTATCAGACCCGGCGGGCGACGCTGCGCGAGGCGTTCGGTCTGCCTCCGCTCGTCGTGTCGCCGGCGACTGGGCCGTCGAGGTAGGTGGCGTAACCCCCTCTCCCGATTAGGGTGTCCGTCGGGACGCCCGTCTTCCGAGGGGCTATGGGGAGAGAGGTGCGCGGCGTACGAAACGACGCCCTTCGACCCATTGCCAGACCATGAGGCCCGGCAGGCCAAGGGCCAGTTCGCGAACCCGTTTGGTGAGGGGAATGGTGAGCGCAATGTCGGCCGGCAGTCCGAACAGCGCCCCAAACAGAACAAAGCCGCCCTCGCGCGCGCCCAAGGCTCCCGGCGCCATGAACGCCGCCATTTCGACGCCGGAGCCGAGGCTTTCGAGCACGAAGGCGTCGGTCACGCTGAGGCGCCAGCTCAAGAAATACATGATCAGCCAGGTCTCGCCCGCGCTGGCGGCCCACCCGGCGAGGCGCAACAGGCTCGCGCGCACGACGGTAAAGCCGCGACGGTAGGCCGCCGCGACGGCGTCGTCGACCGCTGAAGCGCCGCCCGTCATCTCGATCGGCCATTTCTGAGGCGCCACGCGGCGCGCCAGCTTGGCCAACACGACGAACATGCTGCTGTGCTGGAGCATGATGAATGACGCGATCGCGGCCACGAACACGGCTATGCCGATCAGCATCGCCCACGCCACCGCGACCGCGGCGGGCGCGTGGGATCGCGCCGCCAACAACATCACCCCGGCCGTGACGAAGATGAGCTGGGTCGCCACGCCAACCGTGATGTCGACCACCATGGCGGCGGCCGCATTTGCGCCCGGAACGCCGCGCCGATGAACGAGCCGCGCGCTGGCGATGTCGCCGCCCACCCCGGCGACCGGCAAGAGCGCGTTAATGGATTCGCGGATCCAGCGCATCCAGCCAAGGGTGACGACGCGGGGCCTGCTCGAGGCGGGCAACAGCTGCCGCCACGAGAGCGTGTCAAAAGATAAAGGGACGAGATGATACAGCGTGATCGGCAAGAGCCACCAGCCGAGGACCAGCATGGCGCGAGCCACATCTCCGGCGCCGCTGTGGACGATGAGGACAACGACGACAAGAAAGCCGAAAATCCCGGCGACGATGATCCATGGTCGAATGAGACGGCTCCCGCGGCTCGCGCCTAAGATCGTCGAGAAATACAATTCGCCGCGCCAAATCTATGGCTGACCGTCGCTAGCGGGAGAGAACCCCGATCTCGTGGCTTCCGCGAAGGGATGCCGCCGCGGCGGTCTCCAAAAGACCGCCCGTCCACGCGCGTACGATTTCGCCGTTCACCCCTCACCCGCGTGGAGTCGCTCGTGCTTCCAGGCGCTTGCATAGCCTTTGCAACTTTTTGGCGGGATTTGGAGCGCCTAACTCGCATTGTCTTGGGTGGAACGCCACCATCCTAAGCGCAAATCGCTGGGGGAGCACTGAAACTGGCGGCATTCTTGATCTGGCGCAATGCGTCCGGCGGCGATCCGGCGGATAAAGGCGCCAAGATCGGTAATGAGCGCCAGTGAAACCCGCGAGAGCGTCGCGCGGCGCTCTTTTCGGGAAGTGCGGGAGACAACGGGGGGAACTGAAAGGCGAATCCCATGGCTTCAATAAATTCCGAACTGAACGACTTGCACCGCGGCGTAAGGGACACGTTGAGAGCACGGTGGGCGTTTCTCATGTTCGAGGGCGTCGCCCTGATCGTTCTCGGCGTGCTCGCATTGCGGCGCCGTATTTCGCGACCATCGCCGTCGATATTTTCATTGGCTGGCTCTTCCTGATCGCGGGCCTCGTCGGGCTGGTCGTGATGTTTTACGCCGACGACATAGCAGCCTTCCTGTGGACGCTGGTCACCGCGGCGCTGTCGCTCTGTCTTGGCGTCCTTCTGCTCTACAAGCCCGGCGCCGGCGCCGCCACGCTGACCCTGGCGCTCACGGCGTTTTTCGCCGCGGAGGGCGTCTTCCAGATCTTGACGTCGCTCGCCTATCGCAAGGCGCTGCCCGACGCCTGGGGCTGGCTGTTGGCGAGCGGCGTCTGCGACCTGGTCCTGGTCGCAATCATTGTCGCCAGCTGGCCGTTCAGCGCCGCATGGATGCTTGGCCTTATGGCCGGCGTCAATCTCCTCACCTCGGGTTGGGCGATCGTCATGATCGCGTTCGCCGCGCGCGATATGGTGAAGTCTGTCGCAGCGGCGTTCAAGTGATCCGGGATGAGGGCGAATTAGGCTCGCCCTCCGTTTATCTGGGAGATGGAGCGTGCAGCAATAATGGCCTCGGCGTCCTTTGAGCCGAGGTCAACGATGGGTTGTCGCGAGCGGCCGATGGCGTTTGGCGCGCCATGCCGCGCTTGCGGCTTGCATGGACTCACTGCTTGGGAGGGATGACGATGAGCGACACCCAAAATTTGGCGATACTGATGCCTCCAGAACTCGTCCATTACTGGGGATGGTTCCTGGCGCAATAGCCCACCTCAGGACTCTGGGTGATCGGCCTTTTCATCGGGATTGATCTGATCTTCTACGGCTTCGCCTGGATCGTCTTGGCGCTCGGATTGCGGGCGGCGTGAACTGGCGGCGCCTCTCGCAAACGAAGAAGGGATTTACTCAACGTGTTGTTGAGGTAAATAGGAGGTCGAAATGGTAAAACCACTCTCTGAACAGCTCGCCCAATTGTCGGTGGAGGCAAAAAAGGCTGAGGATGACTTCGCCGCAACTAAGAAGCAGACCCATGACAAGATGGTGGCGCAACGCGAGCAGTTGCGCGCTGCGGCGACGCAGTCAGTTGAAAAGCTGAAACAGGACATGAAGTCCGCCAGGAGCGCCGTCTCGAGCGGCTTCAGCGCCTTCCAAGCAAAGGTTTCGGCTGATAGCGAGACCCTCAAGGCGAATGTCAAGCATTGGAAGAAGGACCTCGACGCCAAGCGCGCCGAGAACTGGGCGGACGAGTTGGAGTGGGAAGCCAGCATGGCGATCGACTACGCCATCTCTTCGGTCGAACAGGCGAAGCTGGCTTCAATCGACGCCGCCATAGCTCGCCAGGAGGCAATAGAGGCGAGAAACGGCTGACCTGCCTCGTCCGGCGCGCCTCGAGGGCGGGCTGCCCGCGGACGGATGGGCCTACAGCTTCACCCACTTCCCGTTCGCCTTCGACGATTTCACCGCCGCCTCGATGAAGGCGAGGCCTTTCACGCCGTCTTCGATGGTCGGGAAATGGACGCCCCTTGGCGGCTTTTTGCCGGAACGCGCCGCTTTGATCGCGAGCGCCACCTCCGAATAGATGTTGGCGAAGCCTTCGAGATAGCCCTCGGGGTGGCCGGGGGGCACGCGCGTCACGCGCGCGGCGGCTTCGCCTGATTCCGACCCGCCGCGGGTCACGATGCGGTTCGACTTGGCGAGCGGCGACCATGTGAACTGGTTCGGGTTGCTTTGCAGCCAGTCGAGGCCGCCCTTGGTCCCGTAGACGCGGAGCCGGAGCTCGTTCTCATTGCCGGGCGCGACCTGGCTCGCCCACAAGGCGCCGCGTGCGCCATTCGAATAGCGCAGCATGATCTGCGCATTGTCGTCGAGCTGGCGCCCCGGCCCGAACGAGGTCAAGTCCGCCGCAAGCTCGGCGAGTTCGAGCCCGGTCACGTAGTCAGCAAGATTAAACGCGTGCGTGCCGATGTCGCCGAGCGCGCCGCCTGCGCCCGAGCGCTTCGGATCGACGCGCCATTCGGCCTGCTTGTTGCCGGTCTCTTCGGTCGGGCCGGTCAGCCAGTCCTGCGGGTATTCGACCTGGACGAGGCGGATCCGGCCGAGTTCGCCGCCCATCACCATCTCGCGCATCCGCCGGACCAGCGGATAGCCGGTGTAATTGTGGGTCAGCGCGAAGATCCGGCCATGCTTCTCGACCGCCGCCTGCATCTTCTTGGCTTCGGCGAGCGACACCGTCAGCGGCTTGTCGCAGATGACGTGAACGCCCGCCTTCAGGAAAGCGTAGGTCGGCCCGGCGTGCATGTGGTTCGGGGTCACGATCGCGACCGCCTCGATCCCGTCCGGGCGCTTTGCCTCTGCCTTCGCCATGGTCTCGTAATCGTCGTAAGTGCGGTCGGGCGCGAGGCCCAAGGCCTCGCCCGAGCGGCGCGCCTTTTCCGGCGTAGACGACAAGGCGCCGGCGATAAGCTCGTAATGGTCGTCGATGCGCGAGGCGATGCGGTGCACGGCGCCGATGAAGGCGCCTTCGCCCCCGCCAACCATGCCGAGCCTGATCCTGCCGCCCGCATGAGCGTCGCTGCGTCCCTCGATGGCCATGCGTTTGCCTCCCTCATTTCAGTCCGAGCGCACGGGCGATCTGCGCCTTGTCGATGGCCGAGCTCGCGAAATCGTCGAAGGCCTTCTCGGTCACGCGGATCATGTGGTGCTGGATGAACTCGGCGCCCTCGCGCGCGCCGTCCTCGGGGTGCTTCAGGCAGCATTCCCATTCGAGCACGGCCCAGGACGAGTAGCCGTACTCAGCCATCTTGGAGAAGATACCGGAGAAATCGACCTGCCCGTCGCCAAGCGAGCGGAACCGGCCCGCGCGCTCGACCCAGGGCGCATAGCCCGAATAGACGCCCTGGCGCCCGGTCGGATTGAACTCGGCGTCCTTGACGTGAAACGCCTTGATCCGCTCGTGATAGATGTCGATGAACTCGAGATAGTCGAGCTGCTGCAGCACGAAGTGCGACGGATCGTAGTTGATCGCGCAGCGCTTGTGGCCCTTGACCGCGTCGAGGAAGCGCTCGAACGTCGTTCCGTCGAAAAGGTCCTCGTTGGGATGGAGCTCATAAGCGACGTCGCAACCGGCGTCGTCGAACGCGTCGAGGATCGGCGTCCAGCGGTTCGCGAGCTCCTCGAACGCTGTCTCGATCAGGCCCGGCGCGCGTTGCGGCCAGGGATAGAGAAAAGGCCAGGCGAGCGCACCGGAGAAGGTCGGGTGCGCGGCGAGGCCGAGGCGCTTCGACGCCTTGGCGGCCTTCATCATGTGCTCAACCGCCCATTTCTGCCTTTCCGCCGGCTTCCCGCGAACCTCCTTCGGCGCGAAGGCGTCGAACGCCTCGTCGTAGGCCGGGTTCACCGCGACGAGTTGGGCGGGCACGTGACTGGCAAGTTCGGTGATCACGAGGCCGTGGCTCTTTGCTACTCCCGCGATCTCGTCGCAATAGGTTTGCGACTGCGCCGCCTGGTCGATGTCGATGAGCCGGTCGACCCAGGTCGGAATCTGCACGCCTTTGTAACCGAGCGCGGCCGCCCACCCGCACATGCCGTCGAGCGAATTGAACGGCGCCGCGTCGCCGACGAACTGATTCAGGAAAATCGCCGGACCCTTGACGTTGCCAGCCATAACCGCTCCTTCGCGCGCTGCTCCGCGCGCTTGTCGAAAGTCAAAAGGGGGAGGAAGCGCGCCTGCGCGCGCTCCCGGTCACGCTTCGCCTTTAGAACGGCAAATCCTTGAAGTAGAAGTCCTTCGCGTTGTCCTTGGTGATCAACGACGCCTTGAGGATGTAGGTCCCGCGCACGGGGATCTTGTCTTCGAGGCCGAGCGCGGTCACGTCCATCGCGACCGCGACCATGGTCGGCGAATAGAGCACGTCGACCGGCATCATCGGATCGCCGTCCATGACGCGCTTGACCATCTCCTTGCTGCCGGCGCCGGCGACGACGAACTTGATGTCGGTGCGCTTCGCCTGCGCGATCGCCTGGAACACGCCGACCGCCATGTCGTCGTCCTGGCACCAGACGGCGTCGATCTTGGGATGCTTGGTCAAAAAGTCCTGCATCACATTGAACGCCTTGTCGCGGCTCCAGTCGCCGAACTGGCTGTCGATGACCTTGATCTTCGTGCCCTTGATGCCCTCGTTGAAGGCGTTGACGCGCTGCTCGTCGATCGGGATCGGCAGGCCGCGGATGACGACGATGTCGCCCCCGTCGGGCATCTTCTCTTTGAAGAAGGCCGCCGCCGACGCGCCTAAGCCCGGATTGTCGCCGCCGACATAGAGGTCCTCGATCGAACGGTCGCGCGCGACGCGGTCGACCACGGTGATGAACGTGCCCTTGTTCTTCACCTTGCGGATCGGGTCGGTCAGTTCGTCCGGATTGTGCGGCAGGACGACGAGCGCGTCGATGCCCTGGGTCGAGAGGTCCTCGAGCGCATCCGCTTGGGCGGCGCCGTCGGGCGAGGTCTTCACGATCACCTTGAGCCCCGGATATTTCTTCTCGAGGGCCTTCGCTTCCTGCATCGCAAAGAACACCACGCCGCCGGTCCAGCCGTGGTCGGCCGTCGGAACCGAGACCGCCATGGTCTTCTTCTCTTGCGCCTGCGCCGCCCCGGCCAAGAGGCCGAGAACCGCCAGACTGACCAGAATACGCTTCATGTTTCCAACTCCCACTTTCTTAAAGAGGTCCCCGTGACGCGCACGGAAGGCCTCGGTTATTCCCTCATCGACTGCCGGACATGCCGCGCTGCGCCAGCATCGCGATGATGATGATGGCGCCCTGAACCGCGCCGATGAGGTATTCGCTGACCAAATTCGACAACAGCATGATGTTGCCGATGACTTCGAGGATGAGCGCCCCGGCGATCGTCCCCCAGATGTGACCGACCCCGCCCTTGAGCCGCGTGCCGCCGACCACGACGGCGGTGATCGCCGTCAGTTCCCAGCCGAAGCCGGTCGTCGAGGTGGTCGAACTCAAGCGCGGCACATAGACGATGACCGCAAGCGCGACGCAGAGGCCCTGCAGCACGTAGGTGATGGTGCGCACGCGCGCGACGCTGATGCCCGAATAGCGCGCGACGTCCTCGTTCGAGCCGACCGCGCGAACGTGCCGCCCGTAGGCGGTGCCGTAGAGGATGAAGGCGCCGATCGCCGCCACGCCCAGGATGACCATGACCGGGTAAGGCGCGCCGAATACGTCGCCGAAATAGACCGGCCGGTAGGCGGCCCGCACAGCCGGGTTCGTGATGGTGATCGACCCGCCCTGGGCGAGCCAGGTGACCAGCGAGCGGAAAATGCCCATCGTGCCCAAGGTCACGATGAACGGTTCGATCTTGCCGAGCGTCGTCGTCAGGCCATTGAACAGGCCGCAGAGCGCTCCGACCACGAGCGCGAACGCCATCGCCGAGACGATCAGGAGCGGCATGTTGTCGATGAGGCCGGAGTTCAGGAACATGATCGTCAGGCCCGAGACGAAGGCCGCCATCGCGCCGACGGAGAGGTCGAGTCCCCCGCCGGTTATGACGAGCGTCTGTCCGACCGCGATCGTGGCGATGAACGTGCTCCGCGTCAGGACGTTCGCGAGATTGTCGAAGCTCAGGAAGCGCGGGTTGGCCAGCGCGCCGAGCGCGCAAATCAGCGCGAGCGCGAGAAACGGCGCGACTGCGCTCACGCTGACGCGCCGCCGCAACGCCGCGACCGGAGCCTCATGCACCGCCTGAGTCATGCGCTGGCGTCCCCCACTTTTGCATCCACGCCCGTCGCGAGCACGACGATCGCATGTTCGTTCATAGCCTCGCCCGCGACTTCGCCCGCGACGCGACCGTTCCGCATGACGATGATGCGGTGGCAGATGCCGATCAATTCGGCCATTTCCGACGAAATGACGATCACCGAACGGCCCTCCGCGGCCAGCGCCGCGATGAAGCGATAGATCTGCTGCTTCGCGCCGATGTCGATGCCGCGCGTAGGTTCGTCGATGACGACGACGCGCGGATTGAGCTGCATCATTTTCGCCAAAAGAAGTTTTTGCTGATTGCCGCCCGACATCTGGCCGGCAAGGAGGCTCTTGTCGCCGACCCGGATGTCGAAGCGCTGGATCGCCTCGTCCAAAGCGCGACCCTCCCTGGCCCGGTCGATGAGCGGCCCGCGGCGGAACTTGTCGAGCGCGGCGAGCGTGAGATTGGTCGCGATCGTCTCCTCGAGGAGCAGGCCTTTGCTCTTGCGGTCCTCCGTCAGGTAGACGGCGCCCGCGCGCATGGCCGCGCGCGCGTCCCGCCATTGCTGCGCCGCGCCGTTAAGCCGGATCTCGCCGCCACCTTTGCGAAGGCCGAACAAGGCCTCGAACAATTCCGTCCGCCCGGCGCCGACGAGACCGGAAAAGCCGAGGATCTCGCCCGGCCGCACGCTGAAGCTTGCGTCTTCGGCGAAGCCCGCCGCGCCGAAATGCATGACTTCGAGCGCCGGTTCCGCGGTCGGCGCCGGCGGGCGCGGCGGATAGAGCGCGAGCAGATCGCGCCCGACCATGAGCCGCGCCATGTCGAGCGGCTCGAGTTCCACCGCCGGCCGCGTCGCCACCCGCTTGCCGTCACGCAGCACCGTCACGATGTCCGCGACCGCTTTAACCTCTTCGAGGCGATGGGAAATGTAGATGATGCTGACGCCCTTGGCCTTCATCTCGCGGATGAGGCGCAAAAGCGCCGTCGTTTCGATGGGCGTGAGCGACGCGGTCGGTTCGTCGAAGATCGCGATGCGATGAGGGACGGCCAGCACGCGGGCGATCTGCGCAAGCTGCCGCTGGGCGATCGAAAGCCGCTGAACGGGCGCGCTCACCGGCGCATCGACGCCGAAGACGCGCATCGCCTCGACCGCGCGGCGGTTCATTTCGCGATCGTCGACGGTGAGCCCGCGCCGCAGCTCTCGCCCGAGAAACATGTTCTCGGCGATCGACAGGTCCGGCGCCAGCATGATCTCCTGATGGACCAGGACGATGCCCCGTCGCTCGGCCTCGACCGGGCCCTTGAGTTCGACCGGCGAGCCGTCGAGCCTGATCGCGCCGCGGGTGGGCGCGAGGTGGCCGCTCAAAATCTTCATCAGCGTCGATTTGCCGGCGCCGTTCTCGCCGATGATCGCGTGGACCTCTCCGGCGCGCATGCTGATCGACACGTCGCTCAGGACCTCGATCGATCCGAACGAACGCGACAACCCGACCGCGTCGAGAACCGGTTCCGTCAAAGCCGCGCCGCCCCCACCGCGAGCCCCGGCTGGGCTCGACTCCGGTTGTCCTGGCATTCCACTCCCTGGATCGGCATTTCGTGCCGCTGGTAGCATGTCAGCGCGGAGGCTAACATCGCGAGGGCGGATCCGTAAAGCGCCCGCCTCTGCTTGGAAAGAACGGGACCGGGAAATCGTGCGCCGACTCTGCAAAGCCACGCTCAGCACGCCGCCGTCCGACGTGGCGCGGCCTCTTTACGATCTCGACGGCGCGCGCATCGGCGTCGTGCATCTCGGCGCCGGCGCGTTCCACCGGGCGCATCAGGCCGTTTATTTCGACGATCGTCTCAGGGCGGGCGAGACGCATTGGGCGATCTGCGCGGCGAGCTTGCGCTCGCCGGACACGCGCGATGCGCTGGCGCCGCAAGACCGGCTCTATACGCTTGCGACGAGAGGCCCGGATCGCGAGGACTTGCGCGTGATCGGCGCGCTTCGGGCGCTCCTGGTCGCGCCCGAGGAGTTGCAACGCCTGCTTTCCGCGATGAGCGACCCGAACGTCAGGATCGTCAGCCTGACCGTCACGGAAAAGGGCTATTGCCACGACCCGGCCAGTCGTCAACTCATCGAAAGCCATGCCGACGTGGTGCACGACCTTCGGCGGCCCGAGATCCCGAGAAGCGCGCCGGGACTGATTGTCGAGGCGCTGCGCAGGCGCCGTGCGGCGGGCGTCGCGCCGTTCACCGTCTTGAGCTGCGACAATCTGCCCGACAACGGCGGCACGACCCGCGGCGTGCTCCGTCGCATGGCCGAGCTCAGGGACGGCGATCTCGGACGATGGTTCGCGGATGCGGTCGTCTGTCCCTCGACCATGGTCGACCGCATCGTTCCCGCAACGACCGACGAGGATCGGCAGAGGGTCAGGGCAAGGCTCGGCTGCGTCGACGCCTGGCCGGTCGTCGCCGAGCCGTTCAGCCAGTGGGTCATTGAAGATCGCTTCCCCACCGGACGGCCGCGGCTCGAAGAGAGCGGCGCGACGATGGTCGCCGATGTCGCCCCTTACGAGCTCGCCAAACTCCGCCTTCTGAACGGGGCCCATTCGACGCTCGCCTATCTCGGTTATCTCGCCGGCTACGAGACGATTTCCGACGCGATGGCCGATCCCGCCTTCGCCTCTCTTGCGCGAGGGCTCATGGACGAGGAGGTCACGCCGACGCTCGCCGCCCACGGCGTCGGCGACGTCACGAGCTACAAGCAGCAATTGCTCGACCGGTTCCGCAACGCGGCGCTGCGCCATCGGACCTGGCAGATCGCGATGGACGGTTCGCAAAAGCTCCCGCAACGGTTGCTGGGGACGGCCCGGGAACGGCTTGCGGCTGGCGCGCCGATCGCGCGCCTGGCGCTCGCGGTCGCCGGCTGGATGCGCTATGTCGCGGGCGTCGACGAACGCGGTCTGCCGATCGACGTTCGCGACCCTCTCGCCGCCCGCCTCAAAGAGATCGCCGCGGCGGCAGGACCGGACCCGGAGCGACTTGCGCCGGCGCTTCTCGCGGTGCGGGAAATCTTCGGCGACGACCTCGCCGCCGATCCGCGCTTCGCCGAACCGGTTACGCGGGCGCTCTCCTCGTTATACGCCCTCGGAGCGCGCCGAACGGTCGGCGCTGTGTAGCCTCAGGGCCTGTTTCAAAAGCAGCGCCTCATCCTTCGAGGCCGCTGCGCGGCGCCTCAGGACGAGGGCACAGGCTTTTGGGTCAGGCTCTTAGCTTGTCGAGGACCTTCCGCGGGGTAAAGATCGCGTCAGTCGATGAACGCGGCCGCGGCGACCCGCGGTGAGTGGCGTCGCACGCGCCTGGCGGCGCCGAGCGGAAAGCGGCGCAGGGTGCGGAACGCGCCGCCCGGCTCCGTTTCTCCGAACAGGGTGATCGCATCGACCCGCAAGGCGGGCGAGGGCACGCGCAGCCTGAACTCCCATTCGAGCGCTCTCGCCGCCCGGTCCACATCGGCGATGGCGTTGGTCAGCGTGAAGTGCGGCCGAAACTCGTCGATCACGTAAGGGTAGCCCCAAGCCTCCAGATAATAGCGCTGGCGCGGGCTCAGGCGCGAAACCTGTCGCCTCCGACTTTCGTCTTCCATCGACCGCGCGCGGACCGTGTCCAGCGCACGCACGGCGGTCTCCTCCAGCCGTCGCAACTCCTTCAAGTCGCCTGTGGGCTTCAGGACGACAAAGGCCCGCCCCTCGTCGGTCGCCATGCGCCCGACATGGAGTTCGCCGGCGCTGAACGGCTTTCGGGTCGCGGCGAAGACGGCGATGCGGTCCATGAGATCGACGACGTCGAGATCGGCGCTCAACAGGAACGGCGCCTTCAGCGTCGCGTGAAACCCATATCGCCGCGGCTCGCTCGTCAGCGCGCGCCATGCCTCGGGCGTATGACCCTCGGGCGCAAAGCCTTCGATTTCAAGGCCGGTCGCCGCGTCTCGGCCAATGACGTCGCAGCCGAAGCGCCACAAATCGCTGTCCGGCGGCGGAGCAAGATAGAGCGCGTATCGCAAGTTTGTCATGGGGAACTCCGCCTCATGCTTGCACAGTTGCGCGGCGCAGGGCAAGCGCAGCTTTAAGCGCGGCGCGCTCGCCCCAGCGCTTCTTAAGCGATCTCGCGCGATTACGCTTCAGTAACCTGCGGGTCTTAAAAGAAGTCTGTCCGAATGATTTGGATGCTTTCGTGCGTATTGGCCGCAGAGCAGGTCGCCGCCATGACAGGCGCCCAGCGCGTAATTGATCAGAGGTCGGCTCGAATGCGCGAAGCAGATGGCGGCGCTCCCCCGGAGATCGGCAAGACGTCGGCGCAATCGTCCGGTCTTGGGCCGGGATCGGCTGCGCGATGAACGCCCTCCTGTTGCTTCGCTCGCACATCAACGTCGCTTACGCGCTTGGCGTCGTTTTTCTCGGCGCGCTCATGTTCGCCTCTCTGCGCGTCAACGCGCCGGACGCCGCTTCGTGGCTGGGACCCATCCTGTTCGGCTGGCTCGGGGTCGCGCTGGGGCGTCTGGCGATCGGCGGGGGTCCGAGCGATCGGACGGAGTCGTCGGCGAGAGCCCAATCGCCGACGACCGAGAAGGTCGACCACCTCCTGCGTTCGATCGCGAAGCTCATTCAGGCTCACCTCACCGACAACGAAGCCTTCTCCCGGCGGCTCGACGGCGCGAGCGCCCAGCTCTCCGCGCACAAGAGTTCCGGGCCGGTCAACGACATCGTCCTGGCGCTGATCGCCGACAACCGCGATATGCGCGAAAAACTTTCCTCGGTTCGCAATCAGCTGGAGGATTCGCGCCTCCAGGTCCTGCAACTGAAGCACAGCCTTGTCCGCTCCGAAGAAGCCGGGATGCGCGACGTCGTCACGCAGATCGGCAACCGCCGGTTCTTCGACACCGTGTTCGCCGAGGAACTCGAGAAAGCTCGCAGGACCGGCGAGACGATGTGTCTCGCCATGGCCGACCTCGACCGGTTCAAGCTCGTCAACGACCGCTTCGGGCATGTCGTCGGCGACCGCATCCTGCGCCTTTTCGCGGAGATCCTCGTCCAGAACGTCAGAGGTCAGGATCGGGTCGCGCGCTACGGCGGCGAGGAATTCGCGGTGATGTTCCCCGGCGCCAATCTCGACGAGGCGATCGAGGCCTTGGACCGAATCCGGCGCGTTCTCGAGTCCAAGCAGTGGACGCTCGAGCCGAGCGGCGAACGCGTCGGCAAGATTACGGTGTCCTTCGGCGTCGCGAAACTGAGAGCCAACGAAACCGGCGCCGATTTGGTGCAGCGCGTCGATGGCCATCTCTATGAGGCCAAGACGAAGGGAAGAAACTGCGTCGTCGCGGAAACCACCGAGGAAGCTCCCAAGGCCCCACGCCGAAAGCGAAGCCTGAGCGCAGCCAACGGCTGACGCCTCCTCAAAAAAGACGGGACCGGCGATGTCCGACCGCGCCAGCAAATCCTTCGAACGCGCCCTCGATCGAGCCGGCGCAAGCCTCGTCGAAACAAATGCGCGAGCGGACGCGCCGTCCGCTTCGAAACCGCGTCTGCGCGCAAGCCTGGATTTGCGTCTCGCCGAGGGCGGGGGAGGCGAGGCGCGCTGGAAACTGGCGATGATATGGGCGGACGAGCCGGTCGAGAAGCCCGCGCCCGCCTGCGCCGCGACGAGCGAACCTTCTCGGACGGAAGCGGAGCTGGAAGCGGCGATCGCGGAGGAGATCGGGGTCGCGTCCGCCCGCTCGCGACGTGAACTTGCCCGCCGCTGGCGCGACTTCATTTGGCGCAATCACCCCGATCGGCAGCCGCCGCATGAGCGAAGGAATGCGAACGCGCGCGTCGCGATCGCCAATGCGCTCTACGAGGCGGCGCGACGCAAGCTGAAGGCCTCATGACCTACTGAAAGATGAGCTTGCGGGCGAACAAAGCTGCGCCGTTTGCATGTTTCCCGACCGAAAGCAGCGTTGCTCCCTTGTCGTCGAGGAGAGCCCACCCCTCATCGCGGGGTACGATCGCCGCGACATGGCCGACGCGAGGAACGTCTTCGCCGGGTGCGACCGCGCGGATCGCGCCGTCGATCCTGAGCCAGGCGCGATCGGCGCGCGCGGCAACGATTTCGACCGGCGCGGGCGAAGCGGCAAGGTCCGGGGCCTCCGCAACCGAACCTGTCGGCGCCATGTCGAGGGACCTCACAGCGGGCGCGCGGGCCGGCGTCGTCGAACCCAGGAACGCTCCGCGGGGCTTCGCGAAGATCGACAGATACTCCATGCCGTTGACGCGCGTCTTGCCCCCGCCATAACTCAGCATGTATGCGGCGAACGCGATGGAGACGCCGGCCAGCGCCGTTCCGACCGCCCGCAAGGCGACCTCGGGGCCGGACGGCGTCATCGATCCTGCCCCGCCGTCTTCGCGTCGGTTCGCAACGCGGCCGCAAGATCGATGAAGGGATCCTCGCAGGGCGGCGCCTCGAACGGCTGCGTCATGGCTTCGTAGATGCGCGGCACGGACTTGATCGCCTTGTCGAGGACCGGGTCGGCGCCGGGCGTGTATCCGCCCATCAGTCTGAGCTCGCGCGTTTCCTCGAACCGCGCGATCATCGAGCGGAGTTTCGCGACCAGCTTGCGCTGCTCGGCCGTCCACGCCGGGTGGGCCAGACGCGAGATCGATGCGAGGACGTTCACCGCCGGATACCGCCCCTCGTCCGCAATGGCGCGATCGAGCACGATGTGGCCGTCGAGCGAACCGCGAATCGCGTCGGCGACCGGATCGTTGTGATCGTCGCCGTCGACGAGCACGGAGAAGATTCCAGTGATCGAACCGCCGCCGTCCTCGCCGGGCCCCGCCCGCTCCAGGAGCCGGGGCAGGTCGCTGAACACGCTCGGAGCATATCCGCGCGCGACCGCCGGCTCGCCCGCGGCGAGCGCGACGTCCCGCGCCGCATGGGCGAATCGCGTCACCGAATCGACGATGAGCAGCACCAATTCGCCTCGATCGCGAAAATATTCGGCGACCGCCATCGCGGTCTTTGGCGCAAGACGGCGCATCATCGGGCTCTCGTCGCCCGTGGAAACGACGGCGACCGCCGACGCCCGGTCGTCGCCAAGCGTGTCGTCGAGAAACTCGCGCACTTCCCGCCCGCGCTCGCCGACGAGCGCAATGACGACCGTGTCGAACTGCTTGGCCCGGGCGAGCATCGCGAGCAGGGAGGATTTGCCCACGCCCGAACCGGCGAAGACGCCGACGCGCTGCCCGAGACACAGCGGCGTGAAAAGGTCGACGACCCTGACGCCGGTGCGAATCGGCTTCGTGATCCGCGACCGCCGCAGCGCCGACGGGGGGGCCGCGTCGAGCGGGGCCGGCGTGTCGCCGATCGCGAGAGCGCCCCCTCCGTCGAGCGGCCGTCCAAGCGCGTCGATCACGCGACCCTTCCACGAAACGTCGGGCGACAGCGAAAGGTTCTTGGTTCGGTGCGCCCGCGATCCGATGGCCGCGTCGCATCGCGCGTCGAACGGCTTCAAGGTCGCGAACGCATCGTCGATTTTCACGACCTCGCCGATTTGCACGCGGTCGCCGACGTCGACGCTCACGCATTCGCCGAGCTTTAAGAACCGCGACAGGCCGGCGACGCGGTAATGCGACATGGAGACTTCGGTCACCGCGCCGCTGACCTGCACGGGCTGCAGGTTGCGCAAACACCAGGCGACCCGCCGCTCCAGCCGCTCGAGCGCGGGGATCGCGGGATCTTCGGTCAGCGCCTCGGTCATGCGGAACCCAGGGTCTTGATGGCGTCCTGCAGCGACGTTTCGGACTGCGTCGAACTCGGCGGCCACCCCATCGAAAGCGCGCGTCACTTCGATCAGGCGCGTCATCTCGCGCACGGGATCGACGTTCGAGCTTTCGACGGCCCCTTGCACGACGCCCTCGCGCGTGAAGTCGAGGATCGGCGTCGCCGGCCTGTCGGGCACGACGCCCGAATTCTCCGCCCGCGTCAGGGAAGCGGCGGGATCGATCGCAAAAAGGCCGATCGCGCCGACCTGGTGTCCGTTCTGGCTGATCATGCCGTCCGACGAGACCGTGAGCTCGCCGGACGAGCTGTTGAGAATGATGGGCGCGCCGCCCGCGTCGAGGATCGCGTCGCCGTTCAGCGTGCGCAAGGCTCCGGACTCGTCGATGCGCGCGCGCCCGTCGCGCGTATAGGCGGTTCCGGATGGCGTCTGGATCGCAAACCAGCCGTCCCCCTGGACGGCGAAATCGAGCGGATTGCCTGTCTTGACGAGCCCGCCGATCCGTCGCGACACGTAATTCGCGCCGGACGAAACGTAATTGAGCCGCGTCTCGCCGGCCTCGGCGACTTGCGATTCGAACGAAACGCCGGTTGCTCGAAAGCCGACCGTGTTCATGTTGGCGATGTTGTCGGCGATGGTCTCGAGCCGCCGCTGTATCGCGACCTGAGCCGACACCGCGACATAAAGTCCGTTCTGCATCCCGCGACCCTCGCCTAAAGCCTCAATGCAACTCCGGGCTCCCTGAAAGGAGCGATGACCGCTCCGGCTTGTCCCGGGCTGACTCCGCGGCTGAAAGCTCCGCGTAAGTCTCGCGCCGCAAAGCTCGTTGGTCAGAGCACCGAGCGGGAGCGACTCTTGAATTTCGCCATAGGCCTCTTCATTGCTGTCGGGTGCATTCTCGGCGGCTACGCGGCTCTTGGCGGCAATCTTGAAGTCTTGGTTCAGCCCTATGAGTTGATCATCATCGCCGGCTCGTCGCTCGGCATCTTCATCGTCGCCAACACGACGACGGTGATCAAGGACTGCGGCAAAGCCTTTCTCGAAGCCGTGCTCGACACGGTCCCGAAGCCGCGCGACTACCTCGACGTTATGAGCGTTCTGCACGCGCTGATGCGCGAGCTCAGAGCCAAGTCGCGCAGCGAGGTCGAGGGGCACTTCGACAATCCGAAAGACTCGGAGATCTTCAAGGCCTTCCCGAAGCTGCTCGGCAACGAAACCCTGGTGACCTTCATCTGCGACTATGGCCGCCTCATCATCATAGGCAACGCGAGAACGCACGAAATCGAGGCGCTGATGGACGAGGAGATCGAGACCCTGTCGTATGATCGCTACAAGCCGGTATATGCGTTTCAGTCGGTCGCTGACGGGCTTCCGGCGCTCGGCATCGTGGCCGCGGTCCTCGGCATCATCCACGCGATGGGCGCGCTCGACCAGTCGCCGGAAGCCTTGGGCGGCCTCATCGGCGCGGCGCTGGTCGGCACGTTCGCCGGCATCTTTCTCTCCTATGCGGTCATGTCGCCAATCGCCCAGAAGGTGAAGGCCGTGCGCCAGAAGCAACTCAGGCTTTTCACGCTCGTCAAGCAGAGCCTGCTCGCGTTCATGAACGGCGCGATGCCGCAAGTCGCAGTCGAGTTCGGCCGCAAGACGATTCCCGCCCAGGAGCGCCCGACGATCGACGTGGTCGAGAGCGAGACGACTTCCAGCGGCGCCGGCGGCGAAAATCTGATCAGGGAAGCGGCATGACCTCGCAAGGCGAGACGGTCGACGTCGAGGCGGCGCGCAAGCTCAGCGGCGCGATGCTCGAGCATGCGGGGTTCGCCGCGGAGCGCATGCCCGGGCTCGCCCAGGCTCTCGACCAGTTCGTCACCGAGGCGCCGGGGAATCTGACCCCGCTCCTGGGCTTTGCGCGAAGCGGCGGCAAAGTCGAACCTGCGCAAGGCGCGACGCTCTTCCGGGCGATCGGCGATTGTGCGGGGTTGACGGCCGCCATCTACGCCAGCGCCGATCCGCAAGGGCGGCTCCTGATCGCGCTCGACGAACGCATCGACGATCTCATCGTCGCCTCCATTTTCGGCGATGCGGTCGTGAGCGGCGGCGCGGACGAGACGCAAGCGGATGCGCCGCGAAAGAGAACGGGGATCGAGAGCGCGCTTCTCGAAGCGTTCGCTCGCGCGCTCGGCCGTTCACTCGAGGCCGCCTTCTCGCCGTTCGCGCCGCTTGCGCTCGCCTTCGAGCGTCTTACGAGGCTGACCGACGCGTTCGCGCTCGGACGGCGCGACCAGCCTGCGGTCGCCGCGCAATTCTCGCTGCCGATGAACGGCGGCGCCTGCGAGGGTCTCATCCTCATCCCGCAGTCGCTGCTCCTGCCGCTGCGTAAGGACCTGGAACGCGACCGGACGGCCGACGCGCCGTCCTCCGACAGTCGCTGGTCCCACCTTATGGAAGCGGAGGTCAAGCAGACGCGCCTGCCGGTCACGGCGATCCTGGACGAGGCGCCGATGAAGTCTCGGCGAGGTCGCCAATCTTCGCGTCGGCGCCGTCCTGCCGCTGCAGAGCGCCGATTTCGATGCGATCCGCCTCGAGTGTTCCGGCCGCAGCATATTTCTCTGCAGACTCGGCCAGGGCGAGGGGCGCTATCGCCTGGAAGTCCAGAGCCCGATCGCGCAAGTCATGGAAATTCCAATGCGCTAGCCAGCGTCGCCCCTCAACTCAACGACCGTAAGTCCCCACGCGAGCGAAAAGTCATCTCATGGACGAAGCCGAAACTCCCCCTGAACCGCAAATGCCCGAGCCGCAGACCGCAGCTCAACCAGCGGCGCCCGCCCAGAGCGTCACGCCGAACCTGAGCGCGATCCTGTCGATACCGGTGACCGTGCAGGTCGTCCTCGGCTCGACCTCCATGCCGGTCGTGAACCTGATGAAGCTTGCGCGCGGCGCGGTGATCTCGCTCGACCAGCGCGTCGGCGATCCGGTCGACGTCGTCGTCAACGGCAAGGTGGTCGCGCGCGGCGAGATCGTCGTGGTCGACGAAGCGAGCCAACGCTTCGGCGTAACGCTCCTCGAGATCGTCACGAGCGCGACGCTCGAGCACGCGGCTTAAAGATAAGGACACGAGGGCCATGGCCGATCCCGCACTTCAAGGCGAACGCATCCTGAGCGGGCCGGAAAAGGCCGCCGCTCTCTTGCTGATGATGGGCAATCCGCCGGCGGCGCGGATCATCAAGCAGCTCGACCAGCCGGATTTGCGCGCGGTCGCCCGCGCCGCGGCGGGACTGGGTGCCGTGGCCGCGACGACCCTTGACCGGCTCGTCGAGGAATTCGCGAGCGACTTTTCCGCAGGCGTGCATCTCATGGGCGACGTCGGCCAGGCGCGCATCCTGCTCGCCGAAGCCCTCCCGCCTGGCGAGGTCGACAGTCTGCTCGACACCGACGACCAGGAGCTTGACGTCTGGCAGGCGCTCGCGCGAACGCCCGAAAGCGCGATCGTCGGCTTCCTGACCGCCGAGAGGCCGGCGACCGCGACCTATCTCCTGTCCAAGCTCGACCCGCCGCTCGCGGCCAGGATCGTCGGCGCATTGCCGCGCGATCGCCGCAACGCCGCGCTCTGCGGATTGGTGGCGCCGCAGGAGGTGACGCCGCTCGCCGCTGAGCTCATCGAGGAGGCGCTGCGCAGTGTCCTGAAGGAAGCAAAGGCGCCGAGCGGCGGCTCCGAGGGGCGCGCGCGCATCGCGGGCATCATCAACAATCTCGAACCGGACGAGGCGGAAGACGTCATGCGGGCGATTGGCGAGGCGCGCCCCAAGGACGCCGCCATCCTGAAGTCGATGCTGTTCACCTTCATGGATCTGCCCAGGCTCAGCGAGCGGGCGCGCGCGCTCCTGTTCGACCGGGCGTCGATCGACATCGTCGTCATGGCGCTGCGCGGAACCGATGCGGAATTCCGCAACGCGGTGCTTTCCTCGATGCCCTCGCGCGGACGCCGGCTGGTCGAGGGCGAACTCGCTTCGGGCGCGTATGCTCCGCCGCGCGAGGTCGCCAAGGCGCGTAAAGCCATCGCCGAGATCGTGCTCGGCATGGCGAGCCGCAACGAGATCGAGCTCAGCCCTGCGCCGGTCGACGAAGCGGCATAAGAAGCGGACGCTCGCATGAGCGGCGAGGTCGATCCGGACGACAAGACGGAAGAGCCGACCGAGAAGCGGCTTCACGACGCAATTGAGCGGGGCCAGATTGCGTTTTCGCGCGAGGCGCCCCTGTTCGCGTCGCTGTCAGCGACGCTCATCGCGCTGATCTTCGTCATTCCCGGCCGCGCCGCGACGCTTCTCTCCGGTCTCGTCGGCCTGATCGACGATCCTGCCGGATGGCGGATCGAGCGTGGCGAGGACGTGCTCGCGCTGGCCAGCCCTCTGGTCAACGCCGCCGCCGCGTTTCTCTGGCCGGCGGTCATCCTGATGACGCTCGCGGGCATCGTCGCGTCGCTGGTCCAGGCGACGCCGCGCATCGTGCCCCAGCGCATCGCTCCCGATTTTTCCCGCATATCCCCTCGCAGCGGCTTTCGCCGGATTTTCGGGGCCCGAGGCGCGGTCGAGTTCCTGAAGAGCCTCTTCAAGCTGATCACGGTCGCAATCGTCGCAGGAATGATGCTCTTGAACGACAAGGGCGTCATCCTGACCGCGATGGACGACGACCCGGGCGTCCTGCCCGAGCGCATTCTCGCTCTCGCCGTCAAGACGGTCGCCGCCGTCCTCGTCTCGACGCTCGCGGTCGCATGCGCCGACCTCGCATGGTCGCGCATCCTCTGGCGGCGCGACAACCGCATGAGCAGGCATGAGGTCAAGGAAGAGCTGAAGCAGGCGGAAGGCGACCGGATGATCAAGGCGCGCCTCAGGTCGCTGCGCCTCGACCGCTCGCGCAAGCGGATGCTCACGGCCGTCCCGCGCGCGACGATGGTCGTGGCCAACCCGACCCACTACGCCGTCGCGATGCGCTACGTGCGGGGCGAGGACAAGGCCCCGATCGTCGTCGCGAAGGGCGCCGACCTCATTGCGCTCAAGATTCGCGCAATCGCCGAGGCGCATCACATTCCCGTCGTGGAGGACAAGCCGCTCGCGCGCTCGCTCTATGCAGCCGCGAACGTCGATCGGCCGATCCCGGCGGAGTTCTATCGTGCGGTTGCAGAAATCGTACACTTGATCCAGCAGAGGAAGACAGGATGGGCCCAACAAAGACAGTCGGGCTAAGGCCGCCACGCCTCCGCAGGCGGCGTTCGCCTGACCGGGAGGAGATCATCGCCAACGCGCTCGTCGACGTGGCCAGCGAGCTGCGTCTCACCGACCCCGCCGAACTCATGCTGATGATTCGCAACGACCACGCCGCCAACCTCGCGGATCTCGTCAATTCCTCGACCGAGCTTTTCTTCAAGAGCGGGACGCTGCGTTACGCTCTCTCGGCGACCTTCAAGTCGCCATGGGACGGAACGCCAGTCGTCGCGATCGACCTGGAGTTTCGCCACGCGGCGGTGTGCGCCTTCTTTCGGTTGACGCTCGGGCGGCGGCGCGCGGGGGTCGAGATCGTCGATATTCTGTTCGATGAGGAGGGGCTGGACGAGCGGGCGAAAGCGCGCCGTCTGTCGGCCGCCTTCGCCAATGCGCGTCTGCCGCCGAAAGGGCTCAGCGACCGGCGGTGGGGTCGAATCGGGGGGCCCCTGGCGCCTCGCGCCGAAAAACCTTAAGAAGCGCTCCGTCCTCGGCTGCGCCACGTTGGCGCCGCCTTTTCGTAATCTAACCGCCACGCGTCGAACGGGCGGGCGCTGGGCCGTCCCCAAAATCATCGGGCGCGGGGCTTCGAATTCCAATTGGCATGGACACGGGCGGCGACATGGTGAAATCGGGCTGGCGAAAGTTCCTCAGGCCGCGGGCGATCGTCGCCATGGCGGGGCTGGCGGGCGTGCTGGCGAGCGCGGCCGCCCTGGCCCAGAACGCGGATTGCGCGCGGCTGCAGGCGGCCATCTCGGCCGCGCCGCGCGGGGGCGGGCAGCTGCAGGCCGCCGCGGAGCGCCAGCGCGTGGAGCTGGCGCGCACCACGGCCTACGCCCATTCGATCGGTTGCGACAACCAGAAGTTCCTGTTCTTCGGTTCCGAGCCCCCGCCGCAGTGCGGCGAAATCAAAGGCCAAATTTCACGCATGCAAGCCAATCTTGCGGATTTGCAGGCGCGTGGCGGCGGCGGCCGCGGCGACCTGATCGCGCGCTACAACGCGCAATGCGGCAACGCGCCACGGGGCCCCGCCAATATTTTCGAGGCGCTGTTCGGCGGCGGTGCGCGGTACCAGACCAACCCGGACGCGCTTCCCCCTCCGGACGAGCAGCAGGAGACGATCGAAAAATCGATCGAGGAGGAGAAGCAGGGCGCGAACGCGCGCGCCGGCTCCTACGCCGTCTGCGTCCGCACGTGCGACGGCAGCTTCTTCCCTGTTTCCTATTCCGGCGCCGGAAGCCGCGCCGACAGCCTCGAGGAGGTGTGCCGGTCGCTCTGCCCCAACGCCGACGTGCAGCTCTATTCCTACCCGTTCGGCGGCACGATCAACGAGGCGGTGTCTTCAAACGGCGAGCGCTACGTCGACCTGCCGAACGCGCTCAAATTCGAGCAGACCTTCGAATTCGACCTGCTCGTGCCGGCGCAAGGGCGAAAGCTGGGCCCAGGCGCTCGCGGGCGCCGAGGCCAAGTACGGCCACGAGTTGCGCGACATCCTCGTCACTCCGGAAAAGTCGGCGGAAATGGCGCGCCCGATCGTCGCGAAGGCTTCGGTCGACCCGAAGGCGAAGCCTGCGAAGACCAACGCGAAGGCGACCGTCCCCCAGACAGACGCCGGGTCCCCGACAAGCCCGGCCGCTCCTGGATCTGAAGCCCCTGGCGCTGCGGCGGCCCCGACGACGGCGCTCGATGCGAACGGCGCGGAAACGGCGCTGGGCGCCGCGGCCGCCACCGTCAGTCGCGAGGCCTCCGGCATCGCTGGCGGAGACACGCAGTCGGGCGCCCGCTATGGCGAAGGCCAGGGAAAGACCGTGACCGAGACCGGTCCCGACGGGGTCAAGCGGACGGTGCGGATAGTCGGGCCAACGCTCTAGCGCGCCCGATCAGCGGCAAGAGCGCGGCGAGCTCCGGTCCGGAATCGCGTCCCGTGAGCGCCAGGCGAAGCGGATGAAAAAGCTCGCGGCCCTTGCGGCCAGTGACGTCCCGGAGCTCCTTCGTCCAGAGGCCCCAGGTCGACTGGTCCCAAGCGCCCTCTGGCAGACGCGAGGCGGCGAGGCTTACGAACTCCCGATCCTCGATGATCGGCGTCATGGGGCCTTCGACGACTTGCCGCCAGACCGCCGCTTCGTCGAGACGAGCGAGATTTCCGCGCACCGCAAGCCAAAACGGCTCTGCGCCGGGTCCGGCGATTCCCAGCCCCTCGAGCCGGTCGGCGACCAGCGGGTAGGGCATGGCGTGCAACGTGCGCGCGGACAGGGCCTCGAGCTCGGCTTCGTCGAAACGGGCGGCGCCGTGGGAGAGGTGCGACAGATCAACGAGTTCCGCAAGCTCTTCGAGCGACGACACCGGCCGCACCGCCTGAGCCGAGCCGACCAGCGCCGCGAGCGCGGCGACCGCGAGCGCTTCGACCCCCCGCTCGCGAAGCGAAGCGATCGACAGCGCGCCGGAGCGCTTGGAGAGGCCCTCGCCGCCGGCGTCGGTCAGCAGGTTATGATGGCCGAAGCGCGGCGCGGCTCCCCCCAGCGCCTCGAAAATCTGGATCTGCACGGCGGTGTTGGTGACGTGGTCCTCGCCGCGAATCACATGGGTTACGCCGAAATCGAGGTCGTCGACGACCGAGGGCAGGGTGTAAAGGTAGGTTCCGTCTTCCCGGCTGAGGACCGGATCCGAAAGGGAGCGGCAGTCGATATGGCTTTCGCCCCGCACCATGTCGTCCCAGCGAACGGTCCTCGGCTCGAGACGAAAGCGCCAATGCGGCCGGCGACCCGACGCTTCGAGCGCGGCCCTGTCGGCTTCGCTCAGATTGAGCGCGGCGCGATCGTAGATCGGCGGGCGGCCGAGCGCCTGCTGGCGTTTGCGGCGCCGATCGAGCTCCTCGGCGGTCTCGTAGGCGGGATAGAGCCGCCCCTGCGCCCGAAGCGTCTCCGCCGCGGCTTCATAGGCCGCCATCCGCTCGGACTGCCGGCGCACGAGGTGAGGCTCGACCCCGAGCCAGGCGAGATCCTGCTCGATCGAATCGGCGAACTCGACTTTGGATCGCTCGACATCGGTATCGTCAAACCGCAGAATGAAGGTCCCGCCGCGACGCAGGGCGAAGAGCCAATTGAGTAGCGCGGTGCGAGCGTTGCCTATATGAATGCGTCCCGTGGGAGATGGCGCGAAACGGACGATCGGAGGGGAATTCATGAGCCTTCATAGAAGCGTCGTCACAAGTCATCAATATAATTGGCGCCGATTCGCGAATTGAGTACAACAGCAGAATGACGATTAGTGCTTTTGCCGCTGGGGTGTGCGTCTCGGCGGGCGGAATTCATGCGTTAAGCATCGCGCTTGCGACCTATCGTTGCGCGCGTCGTTCGCGCGGGACGCCGATTCCGGACAATGCTCCAGCGGTCAGCATCGTCCAGCCGCTGTGTGGCGTCGAGGCCTTTTCGCGCGATACGTTGCGGTCGATTTTTGCGCTCGACTATCCGGACTATGAGATCATCTTCTGTCTCGCAAGCGAGGACGATCCGATCGCGCCGCTGGTGCGTAGGGCGATCGCCGCCAATCCGCAACGCCCGGCGCGGCTCCTGATCGGCGACGACCGGGTCAGCGCAAATCCCAAGCTCAACAATGTGGTGAAGGGGTGGAAAGCGGCGCGACACGAGTGGATCATCATGGCCAATTCCAACGTGTTGATGCCGGCCGACTATATCCAGCGGCTGCTCGAGCGCTGGCGCCCCGACTCGGGCATCGTCTGTTCGCCGCCGATCGGCGCGCGGCCGGGGTCTTTCAGCGCCGAGATCGAGTGCGGTTTTCTCAACACCTACGAGGCGCGCTGGCAATATGCGGCCGAGGCGACCGGATTCGGCTTCGCCCAGGGCAAGACCATGCTGTGGCGCCGCGAGATTCTCGAAGCCGGTGGAGGAATCGAGGCGCTCGGGGCCGAAATCGCGGAGGACGCGGCCGCGACCAAACTGATCAACGCCCAGAACTTCGAAGCCCATCTCGTGAACGAGCCGTTCCAGCAGCCGCTCGGAGCGCGACGGCTGAAGGACGTATTGGCGCGACAGATGCGTTGGGCCCGGCTGCGGCGTGTAACCTTTCCGATGCATTTTGCGCCTGAGATTTTGACGACCAGCCTGTTGATGATCGGAGCGGCCGCGTTCGCCGCGCCGCAGTTTGGCTTGAGCCCATGGTCGGGCGCAGCGCTCGCGGCCGCTTTCTGGTACGCGGCGGAGGCCTTCCTCGCCGTCGTCGCCGGCTGGCCCTTGACGTGGCGAAGCCCGCTGGCCTGGATGGCGAGAGACCTGATGTTGCCTTTCCTTTGGAGCCAGGCCCTGGTCAGCGACAATTTCGTCTGGCGCGGCAACGCCATGAGCGTCGACGAAACGGTGCTGGAAGAAGCGACGTCCGGCCAGCCCCCACAAATGTGATAGTTTCCGGCGCGGCCGGGAGGCTCTAAGCCCAAATTCTGCTCAACTGGTCGGCTATGAGGAGCGGTTGGCCGCGTCAGAAAGACGCAGTCAAACCTTACGACAAAAGTGATAAGAATGATAATCATCGGTTCGGGAGGAACCGGAACATGCAGTCGCACAGCGATGACGTTCGGACCCGAGTGTTGAACGCGTTGCACTGGGATCTCGCCGTACCCCGCCACCGGTTGAACGTGGAGGTCGCGGACGGCTGGGTGACGATGTCGGGAATGCTCGATCTCCCCTACCAGCGTTCGTGCGCCGAATTCGACGTGCGCCACGTCGCGGGCGTGATCGGCGTGACCAATCGCATCCGGCTCGCGACGTCGGAGGCGAGCCAGGCGGCGCGCTGAACTTGCGGGCGCTTAGAGCGCCCGAGTCCCAACGCTGGTCACACCGTCTTCAGCATGCCGCCGTCGACAAAATAGGTCGAGCCGACGGAGTAGCTCGCGCGCTCCGAGCAGAGAAAGACGAAGAAGTTCGCCAGTTCGTCGGCGCTGGCGAACCGCTTGATCGGCGCGTGCTCGCGCGCCACCGCGTCCAAATGGGCCTGCCAGTCGCCGCCCTTGTCGGCGGTGAGCTCTTTGGCGGTCTTGATCCAGTCCGGCGTCAGAACGAGACCCGGGTTCACGCAATTGACCCTGATGTTGTCGCCGACGAGCTCGGTCGCCAGGCACTTCGAGAACATCATCAAGGCCGCTTTGGTCGTGTTGTAGATCGGCTCGTACCAGAGCGGCTGAGCCGCGCAGATCGAGGCGTTGTGCAAAATGACGCCGCCGCCGCGCGTCTTCATCGCCGGCGCGAGGCCGCGCGCGAGGCGCACCGCCGCCATCACGTGCAGGTCCCAGTAGGCCTGCCACTTCTCGTCTGGCGCCAGCATGACCGTCTCGTTGCTGCCCGTGCCGGCGTTGTTGATGAGAATGTCGGCGCCGCCGTGCGCACTCTTCGTCGCCTCAATCAGCGTGTCCGTGCCGGCTCGCGTTGCGACGTCGCAGGCGACCCCCTGCGCACGGACGCCGGACGTCTTGGCGATGCGATCGGCCTCGACGTGAATGCGTTCCGCGCCGCGCGCCGCGAGAACGAGGTTGACGCCCTCCGCCGCGAGTTCCTCGGCGATCGCGAGCCCGATGCCGACGCTGCCGCCGGTGACGACGGCGACCTTCCCCTTCAGTCCGAGATCCAAGATTTTCCCCTCATCACCAGCAGGTGTAGCCGCCGTCCGCCAGCACGATCGAACCGGTCATCAGGCTCGCGGCGTCGGAGGCGAGAAACAGGACGACCGCGGCGATCTCGTCGGGCTCGCCCATGCGCGCCATCGGCGTGCCTTCGATCCAGGCGTCGAACATAGGCTTGTTGGTCTTGGCGAGCGCGGTCATCGAGGTGTTGATGTAGGTCGGCGCGACCGCGTTGACGCGCACCCCCCGCGCGCCCCATTCGGCCGCGAGCGACTTCGTCAGGTGATGCACGGCCGCTTTCGAGGCGTTGTAGTAGGACTGCGGCTGAGGCTTGTTGACGATGGCGCCCGACATCGAGCCGATGTTGACGATCGAGCCGCGCCCGGCCGCCAGCATGTGACGCCCAAAGGCGCGGCAGCACCAGAAGACCCCATTGAGATTGACGTCGACGACGTCGAGCCAGCGCTCGTCGGTCACGTCTTCCGCCGCGACTTCGGAGCGCGCGATGCCGGCGTTGCAGACGAGAATGTCGATGCGGCCCTTCTCCGCCACGATCCGGGCGGCGATCTCGTCGACCTCGGCGGAGTTGGTCACGTCGAGCTCGACGACGTCCGTCGCGTATCCCTTCGCTTTCATCGCCGCGTGCGCTTCACCCGCGCTCTTGAGGTTGCGATCGGCGATATAGACATGCGCGCCCGCTTCCGCGAGGGCTTCGACGCACGACAGTCCAATCCCCTGTCCGCCGCCTGTGACCACCGCCACGCGGCCCTTGAGATTGAAGCGATCGAGGTACATCGCGCTTATGCTCCCGACGCCTGCCCGTCAGCTCATCCAATTGCCGCCGTTGACGTTGAGCGTCTGCGCCACGACGTAGTCGCCGTCGGACGAGGCGAGGAACACCGCCGCGCCGATGCCGCGCGCGCCTCCGGCGACGATCGCGACCTTGTCCTTGAGCTTCATCGACGCTCCTCGTGTTCGCGTGCGCGAGAGCCCTTGTGTTCGGGCTCGCCCGTCAGATAGTCGGCGAGCGTGGCGCGAACGCCGTTGGTCCAGAGCGACGAAAGGGCGCGGGAAAATGCGTCGACATAGGTCGCATTCTCGGCGAGCTCGCCGAAGATGTCGCGCAGCGCGAGGAACGCGCGCGGATCCTGACGCGCCCGCCTCGCCGCCGACTGCAGCCGGTCCCAGCTCGGATCGTTGGGGGGGATAATCGTTCCGCTCTCGGATTCGCCATAAGCGTAGCGGCACCAGAGGGCGGAGACGAGCGCCAGGCCCTTGACGCTCGCCTCCGCCTTGAGGCGGTCCCTGACCGTGGGCAGAATGAACTTGGGCTGCCGGTTCGAACCGTCGAAGCAGACGCGCGCGATCGTGTCGCCGATCTTCGGATTGGCGAAGCGCTCCGCGACCTTCTTGCGGTAGGCGTCGAGATCCACCTGAGGCGGCGGCGGAACGACGGGGATGATCTCGCGCCTGGTCAGCGTCTCGAGGAAGCTCGCGACCTGCGCGTCCTCCATCGCCTCGTGCACGAAATGGATGTCGAGGATGCCCGCCGGATAGACGATCGCCGCGTGCCCGCCGTTGAGGATGCGGATCTTCATCAGCTCATAGGGCGCAACGTCGGAGGTGAAGGTCACGCCCACTTTTTCGAGCGCCGGCCTGCCTGCCGGAAACTTGTCCTCCGCCACCCATTGGCGGAACTCCTCGCAGAAGACCGGCCAGTTGTCGTCGAGGCCATATGCATCGCGGAGGATCGCGCGCTCCCGATCGGTGGTGGCGGGCGTGATGCGGTCCACCATGGAATTTGGGAAGGCGACATGCGCGCGGATCCATTGCGCAAGCTCGGGGTCGGCGAGTTCGGCAAGCCCAGCCACCGCGTTCTCGGTGACGTGCCCGTTGCCGGGGATGTTGTCGCACGACATCACTGTGAAGGGCGCGACGCCTGCGGCGCGCCGGCGCTCGAGCCCGGCGGCGATGAGACCGAACGCGGTCTTCGGCCGATCGGGCTCGCGCGCATCAGCGACGATGTCGGGGTGGCCTGGGTCGAAATGCTGCGTCGCCGGCGAGATGTAATAGCCGCCTTCGGTGACGGTCAGCGAGACGATCCGGATTTGCGGCCGCGCCAGAAGGTCGAGCGTCGCCTCGACGTCGAACGGCTTGAGAAAGTCGATCATGGCGCCGGTGACGCGCAGCCGCGTCGCTCCGGACTCCTGCTCGACGACCGTCGTCAGCCAATCCTGCGCGGCGAGCTTGTCGCGCATGGCGATGTCGGCTTCGCGCACGCCGGCCCCGACGATCGCCCAGTCCATGTCGATGCCCGCGTTGAAAAGATCGTCCAGATAGACCGCCTGATGCGCCCGATGAAAATTGCCGATCCCGATATGGACGATGCCGGCCGTAAGATCGGAACGCTTGTAGCGCGGCGCCGCGACGCCGGAGGGAAGGTTCGCGAGGGCGGCGAGGGAAAGCTTGACGCTCATCTGTTCGTGTCCACTCATGGGCCTCTGATGCTTTTGCGGCGGATCGGTCGAGCGCGCGCCTTCCCCGGATCAGTTGATTCGTTTGCCGTCCTTGTCGAACCGGTGAAGGTGCGCCTCGCGCGGCGTCACGAAAATCTTCTGGTCCGGCTTCAACGGCGCCTCGCCCTCGAGCCGCAGCGTCATCGGCCCGATGCCGTCGGCTTCGGCGTGAACGAACGTGTCGGAGCCGAGGTGCTCGGCAAGCTTCACGATCGCGGGCCACTCGCCGGCGGTTGTCGAGATGTCCGCATGCTCGGGCCGGATGCCGATGGTCGCGGCGCCGCGCTTCTCCGCCGGCGCGCCTCGGATCAGGTTCATCGTCGGCGAGCCGATGAAGCCCGCGACGAAGAGGCCGTTCGGCCTGTTGTAAAGGTCGAGCGGCGAGCCGACCTGCGCGACCGAACCGCGGTCGAGCACGACGATCTTGTCGGCCATCGTCATCGCTTCGACCTGGTCGTGCGTGACGTAGACCATTGTCGTCTTGAGCACATTGTGCAGTTCGCCGATCTCGACGCGCATCTGCACGCGCAAGGCCGCATCCAGATTGGAGAGCGGCTCGTCAAACAGAAAGGCCTCGGGCTCGCGCACGATCGCGCGGCCGATGGCGACGCGCTGACGCTGGCCGCCGGAGAGCTGACGCGGCTTACGGTCGAGATAATCGGTGAGGTTCAGCGTGCCTGCGGCCTTGCGCACCTTCTGATCGATCACCTCGGCCTTCTCGCCGGCCATCTTGAGCGCGAAGGCGATGTTGCCGCGGACGCTCATGTGCGGATAGAGCGCGTAGGACTGGAACACCATCGCCAGTCCGCGCTTCGACGGCCCGACGCTGGTCATGTCCTTGCCGTCGATGAGAACCTGGCCGGAGCTCACGTCCTCGAGACCCGCGATGAGGCGCAGGAGCGTGGACTTGCCGCAGCCCGAAGGCCCGACGAAGACCGCGAACTGACCTTCATCTATGCTCAGATCGACGCCGTTGATGACGCTGACGGCGCCGAACGCCTTTCGCACCGACTTCAGCTGGATGCTGCCCATGGTCGCAATTCTCCCTTTCGCTCCTGCTCGCCGGTCTATTTGACTGCGCCAAACGTCAGGCCTCGGACAAGCTGCTTCTGCGAGAACCAGCCGAGGATGAGGATCGGCGCGATCGCGAGCGTCGAAGCCGCCGAAAGCTTCGCCCAGAAGAAGCCCTCCGGCGCCGAATACGAGGCGATGAACGCCGTCAGCGGCGCAGCGTTGGACGTCGCAAGATTGAGCGTCCAGAAGGCCTCGTTCCAGGACAGGATGATCGCGAGCAGCATGGTCGAGGCGATGCCGGGCACCGACATCGGTGTCAGCACATACACGATTTCATTGAGCAGCGAGGCTCCATCCATGCGCGCCGCCTCGAGGATGTCGACCGGGATCTCCTTGAAGTAGGTGTAGAGCATCCAGATGAGGAGCGGCAGGTTGAGCAGCATGAGGACAATGCCGAGGCCCACCAGGCTGTCGAGCAGATGCAAGTCGCGGAACCACAAATAGATCGGGACGAGCACGCCGACCGCCGGCATCATCTTGGTCGACAGCATCCACATCAGGACGTCCTTGGTGTGCTTGGTCGGCGCGAACGCCATCGACCAGGCGGCCGGAACCGCGATCAGGAGGCCGACCACATTGGCGCCGATCGAAAGGGCAATCGAATTGAAGGCGAAATGCAGATAGTTCGAGCGGCTCTGCACCTCGGCGTAGTTCTCGAGCGTCCAGTGGAAGAACAGGAACTTCGGCGGCATCGCAATCGCGTCGAGCTCGCTCTTGAAGCTGGTCAGGAACGTCCACAGGATCGGGAAGAAGATCAGGAAGGCGACGACCCAGGCGAGGATGGTGACGCCGGCCCGCTTGCCGAGGGATTGCTTCATGGCCATCGCTCAGCCCTCCAGGTTCCGGCCGATAATGCGCATCAGGAAGATCGCCACGATGTTGGCCAGCACGACGGCGACGATGCCGCCCGCCGACGCTCCGCCGACATCGAAATTGAGCAGCGCCTGCTTGTAGACGAGGAACGGTATGTTCGTTGTCGCGACGCCCGGGCCGCCGGAGGTCGTCACGTAGATCTCGGCGAATACGCCGAGGAGGAAAATCGTCTCGATCAGAATGACGACGGTCATCGCGCGCGCGATATGCGGCAGCACGATGTAACCGAAGTAAGAGAACGGGCCGGCGCCGTCGAGCTGGGCCGCCTCCTTCTGCTCTTCGTCGAGCGATTGCAGCGCAGTGAGGAGAATGAGGCTCGCGAACGGCAGCCACTCCCAAGACACGACCAAGATCAGCGACAGCATCGGATAATTGGTGAACCAGACGATGGGTGAGAACCCCAGCGATCGCGCGATCCAGGCGAAAAAGCCCGAATCCGGATTCATCAGCAGGTTCTTCCAGACGAGCGCGCTCACCGTCGGCATGACGAAGAACGGCGCGATCACCATGAGGCGCAGCACGTTCTGCCCGAACACCGGCTGGTCCATCAGCAACGCCACAAGAATGCCGCCGCCAACGCTGATCACCAGGACCCAGCCGACCAGGATCAGCGTGTTGATCAGCGCCGCAATGAAGTTCGGATCAGTAAGGAAGTAACTGTAGTTCGCCAGTCCGACGTAGGAGATGTCGGTCGGGTCGAGCAGGCTGTAATGCAGCACGGAGAAATAGAGCGTACGCGCGAGCGGAAAGAGCATCCAGACGAACAGCAGGATGACCGACGGCGCGACGAGAATGCGGCCCGCTGCGGTGGTCTGTCGCGTCGCCATCCTATGCGCCTCCCACGTCTCGCCGCCCGCAACGCTTCGGAGCACGGGACAGCGGCTTTTTGCCGTCGACGTTCTGATTTTTCACGGGCGTCGACAAGCCTCGAAAGCTTTCCGCCGTCCCGTGGTCTCAACATTCTCCCGGATTACCCCTCCTCGGAGAACCCGAGGAGGGGCCGGGACGGGGAGGAGCGTCCCGGCGTCGCGCCTCGCGACTCTCAAGGAGCCGCGGAGGCGTTCAGCCTCGGCTTACTTGATGTAGCCGGCCCTCTTCATCGCCTCTTCGGTGCTGGCCTGCGCCTTGGCGAGCGCGGCGTCGACCGTCATGCTCCCGGCGAGCGCCGCCGAGAAGTCCTGACCGACGTCGGTCGCGATGCCCTGGAACTGTGGGATCGCCACATACTGCACGCCGACGTAAGGAACCGGCTTCACGGTCGGATGGTCCGGATCCGCCGACTCGATCGACTTGAGCGTAAGTTCGGCCCAGGGCGCCGCCTTCAGGTATTCTGGGTTCTTGTAGAGCGAAGTGCGGGTCCCGGGCGGCACCCGGGCCCAGCCGTCCTTCGCCGCGACCAGATCGGTGTAGTGCTTGCTTGTCGCCCAGGAAACGAACTTCTCAGCCGCCTCGACCTTGCTCGAGCCGGCGGGAATGCCCAGCGCCCATGACCAGAGCCAGTTGGCGTTCTTGCCGAGGCCGTCGTTCGGCGCGAGCGCGAAGCCGACCTTGTCGGCGACTTGCGACTGCTTGGGATCGGTGACGAAACCGGCCGCAACCGTCGCGTCGATCCACATACCGCATTTGCCGGCGCTGAACAGGGAGAGATTCTCGTTGAAGCCGTTCGACGACGCGCCGGGAGGCCCGTCGGCTTTCATCAGCGCCACGTAGAAGTCCAAAGTCTTCTTCCACTCCGGAGTGTTGAACTGCGGCTGCCATTTCTCGTCGAACCAGCGCGCACCGAACGAGTTGGACATGGCGGTCAGGAACGCCATGTTCTCGCCCCAGCCCGGCTTGCCGCGCAGGCAAATGCCGTACACGCCGGCAGACTTGTCGTTCATCTTGTCGGCCGCCTGCCTGATGAAATCCCAGGTCGGGCTCTCGGGCATCTTGAGGCCGGCCTTCTCCATCAGATCCGTGCGATACATGGTGAACGAACTCTCGCCGTAGAACGGCGCGGCGTAGAGCTTCTTGTCGACCGACAAGCCGGCGCGGATCGGCGGCAGGAGGTCGTCGACGTCATACTCGGGGCCGAGCTTGTCGAGCTGGAAGAGCCATTTGTTCTTCGCCCAAATCGGGACTTCGTAGGTGCCGATGGTCAGAATGTCGAACTGGCCGGCCTTGGTGGCGATGTCGGTCGTCACCTTCTGGCGCAGCACATTCTCCTCGAGTGTGATCCAATTGAGCTTAATGTCCGGATTGGCTTTGGTAAAATCGCCGGTAAGCCCCTGCATCCGGATCATGTCGGGGTTGTTGACCGTGGCGATCGTCAGCGTGGTGTCGGCGTAAGCGGGAAGCGAGAAACTTGCGAGCGCAACGGCCCCGAGCAGGCCCTTCACGAGAACCTTCATGAGCATATCCTCCGATAAGCAAATGCTATTTGAGCAAATGCCATAGTACCGGGCGAATATTCGCCACATCGCTCGCCGATGTCAACCGCAATTCGTCGCTGCGTTGCACAAATATTCGCTTGAGGCTGGCTTAAAGCCATGAGAATTAAGCGTTTGTCGCGCGAATCCGCTCAGCGCTGCAGCAGGTGTTCGGCTGTCGCCTCGTCGGTGACGAGCCCGGAAATCAGGCCGCCGCTCAGCGCGGCGCGGAGCGGCGCCCGGCGCGAGGGGCCCATCGCGACCCCGATCACAAGGCGGTTGCCCGCCTTGCGCAAGGGCGCGCCGGCGACGCGCTCGTTGGTTCCCTCGGTCAGGACGCGGCCGGCCGCATCGAACGCCCAGCCGGTGATTTCGCCGACCGCGCCGAGTTGACGCAGCGCCTCGGCCTCCTGCCGGGTAATGATGCCGTCCTGCACAAGCGGCGCCGAATCGCCGACCGAACCGACGCCGACGAAGCTGACGTCGGTGCGGTCGACGAGATCGAAGAGGCTCCTGACCGAGGCGAGGCTCGTCAAGAGCTCGCGCTCCTCGACCGATCGCGCGACCACCGGCAAGGGCATCGGATAGTGCGGCGCCCGCACCGTGTCGGACACGCGGATGATGACGTCGTAGAACGACGCCGAGCCGTCGGTCTTGGTCGTGCCGACGAGCGCGACGAGCTTGTGCTGCGGGCATTCCATCGGCGGCAGTTGATCAGCTACCGCGCGCATGGTCCGGCCGGTGCCGATGCCGATGATCGCCGGCTCGGAGCGCCTGAGCCAGCGCTCGAACTCCGCCGCCGCGGCCTGGGCGATGCCGAGCGTCGACGAGTTCGAGTCCGGATCTGTCGGCGCGACGTCGCAGAAGCGCAGGTCGTAGCGCATCTTCAGCGCCGCGGCGAGCTCCATGCAGCGCGCGATCGGGTGATCGAGGCGCACCTTGATCAGGCGTTCGCTGATCGCGAGCGAGACCAGCCTTTGCGCCGCCTGACGCGATATGCCGAGCTTGCGCGCGATCTGATCCTGCGTGTTTCCGGCGACGTAGTAGAGCCAGCCGGCGCGCGCCGCTTCGTCCAGCCTCAGACCGTCGTGGTCCGCTTTGCGCGCCATCAGATTTTTCCCTGGCCCCTCACCGCGGATCGCTCTCTGACGATTTCGGGCAGCCGCGCCATGTCGTCGAAAATGACGTCGGCGCCTGCCGCGGTCAATTGCGCCGCCTGCTCAGGCTGCGAGAAATGGCTCCCGCCGACGAAGCCGAACACGGTCATGCCGGCCGCGCGCGCGGCCATGACGCCCGCGACGCTGTCCTCGATCACGAGGCAGTCCGGCCCTGCCGCGTTCATCGCGCGCGCCGCGAACAGGAAGAGGTCAGGGCTGGGCTTGCCGTGGGGAACTTGCGCGGCCGAGAAAATGTTCGGCGCGAACAAGGCCTCGTAGCCCGTGACCCTCAGCGCAGAGCGCAGCCGTTCCGGGGCGCTCGAGGAGGCGACACAGACGCGCGCGCTTAGGCCCAGCACCGCCTGCCGGACGCCCTCGACGCCCTTGAGCTCATGTTCGAAGGTCGCAAGGATCTTTTCCGAAAGCTGATTGGGGAATGTCTTGGGCAGCGCCGCGCCGAGTTCAGCCTCGACTTGCCTCAGCACGGAATCCTGCGCCATGCCGAGAAAACGTTCGCGCGTTTCCTCATCGCTCAGCCTCAAGCCCGCCTCGCCCAGCATTCGGCGCGTCACCGCGAGCGCGATCACCTCGCTGTCGACGAGCACGCCGTCGCAATCGAAGATGACGACGTCCGGCCATGAGCGCGGGCGGATCACGTTGCGAACCTCTCGTTCCGCTCGCTCCAGGACCTCGAACGCGCGGCTCTTGCGCGCATGAAGCGCAGCCACGACGCCGCGGACCGGCTCGGCGCGTTCGCCGAGCGCCGACATGCTCGTCATTGCGGAACATACCGTCAGATTTCCGGCGGCGACGGCGCCGAGCATCGCAGATCCGAGCAGGACCGGCTCCGGCGTCTTAAGAGCCGCGACCGGTTTAGCGCAGGCGTCTGCGACCGTCTGGCGCACGAGCGCGCTCCGCGACGCGCCTCCGCTGACGACAATCGTGTCGAAATCATAGCCGGCTCGCTCGAGCGCCGCGATGATCGCGGCGATCCCGTAGGCGAGGCCGCAGAGCCCGGCGACGTAAAGCTCCTCAAGGCTGCCCGCGTCCTCGCGCAGATCGAGGCCGACGATTCCCCCGCGCGCGGCGGCGTCAGCGAGCGGCGCGCGATTGCCGATGAAGGACGGGAGGACATGCAGGTTTTCGGCGATCAGGGCGGCCTGCGAGAGCCCGCCGGCGCGCGCCTCGATCTCCGCTTCGAGCGCCTCCAACGCATACGCGCCTGCGCGGGCCGAAAGATCCGCGAAAGCCGGATGCAGCCGCATGAGGTGGTCGATTGCCGCGCCGAACGCCGACTGTCCTGCGTCGATCAACCATTGCCCCGGCGTCAGCACCGAAAAATGCGGCCCCCACACGCCCTCCGCGAAGCGCGGCTCGTCGGAGACCGCCATGCAGCTCGACGACGTGCCGAGGATAAGCGCGAGCCTACGGCGCGGATCGCCCGGCGAGCCGTCGGGATTCCTCGCTCGCAGGGCGGCGAGCGCCCCGGCGTGCGCGTCGATGAGCCCAGCGCCGACGGGGAGCCCGGGCGGAAGTCCCATCGCCGCCGCAGCCTCGCCGGTCAGACCGGCGCCAAGCGGCGTTCCCGGCTGAACGATCTCTGCGCCGAGACGCGCGAAACCGTCGGCCTTGAGCGCGCCGAGCCCGACGCTCTCGAAGAATTCACCCGGCCAGCGCTCTTCATGCGCGAGATAGCCGAACTTGCAGGCGACGGAGCACAGAGAGCGCTGCAGCGATCCGGACGCCCGAAACGTGAGAAAGTCGGTGAGGCCGAGGAAATGCGCGGTCCGCGCGAACGTCTCGGGCTTCTCGCGCGCGAGCCAGAGCAGCTTCGGCGTCTGCATCTCGGGCGAGATCGCGCCGCCGAAGTAGCGCAGGATCGCATGACCGCCGGCGGTGATGCGCTCCGCGTCGGCCGCGGCCCGGTGATCCATCCATGCGATCACGTCGCGCTCGGAGGTGCCGGTCGGGCTCAGCGACAGCGGCGCGAGGTCGCGACCGACCGCGACGAGCGAGCAGGTCGCAGCGAAGCCGATCCCGGCGAAGGCGTCGCGCGAAGAGCCCGAGGCGGCGACCGCATGGCCGACCGCTTCAATGACCGCGCGCCAGATGTCGCTCGACGATTGCTCGACAACCGCGCCCGCCTCGCGCCAGGTCGCAATGGCGCGCTGGGCGCTGGCAAGAAGCCGCCCGGTCTCGTCGAAAACGCCGGCCCGGGCGCTGCCCGTGCCGACGTCCACTCCGATATAGGCCTTGCCGATCACCGCCTTCAGCCACACAAATTGAGCGCGGACATTTAGCGCTTCTGTCGGCGCTGGCAAGGCAGACGCGGGGGATGAGCCGACGCGTCCTTGGAGCGCGAAATCAGCCCGGCAGGTCCAGAAGGCCGCCCTCGCCGGACTCGAGGCCGAATAGAAGCCGCGCGCCGTTCGCGCTCCACGCGAGCGCGCTGACCGGTCCGCCGCCCGGAGGGCGCACCAGGATCTCGGCGGCGTCGACGAGTCGGCAGAGGAGCGCAAGCCCGTCCGCATAGCCGATCGCGACCACGAGCGCGCGCGGGTGGAAGGCGACCCTGGTCACGCGCGCCTCGCGCACGCCGCATTCGCGTGGCGCCTTGCCCATCGGCCCATCCTTATCCTTGAACGGCCAGACGACGGCTGCGTCAGCCCCCGAGGTCGCGAGCCACGCGCCGTCGTGCGACCACGACACGGAGCGGGTCTTGCCGGGATAGCCCGTCATGCGCATGTTGCGCGAATCCGCGAGCCGCCAGCCATGCAGCGCGTTCTCCTGCATGGTGCTGACCAGGAAACGACCGTCGGGCGAAAAGGTCGCGTCGAGATGCGCGCCTTTCCACTCGAGCGTCTGCGGCGGACCCTCGACCTTGGGAAACCACAGCGACACGCCATTGTAGTGCGTGAAAGCGAGGCGATAGCCCTTCGGCTGGAACGCCAGTCCGCGCGCCGTCGAGGGCGCGCTCATCGTCCGAACGGCGCCGGCGTCGTCGCGGGCGCTCACACGTTTTCCGGCGCTCCAGGCGTAGGCGCGACCGCGAAGTGCGAGGGCGTCGATCCAGCGGCCCTTTTCGTCCGCGATTTCGTGCGCGACCGCGTCGGCGCCGATCGAAGTCACGCGGCCGTCGTCGCCGCCGGTCAGGAGCGTCTTGCCGTCTGAGATCGCCGTCAGGATCCCCGCATCGGGATGGGCGGCGACGCGCCTCTGTTCGCCCGGTTCGCCGATCAGAAGCGCGCCGTCGGCGAGCGCCAGCGCCGGCGCTTCCCCGATGAACGCGGCCGCGACGACGTGCGCCTCCGCATCAAGCGCGCGAACATGCTCGGTCAGCGAGCTCGAGGCGTTGGCGTCGGTCAAGCCGCGCAGGCGAGGAACCCGTTGCGGATGTCCTCCTCCTCGAGGTTGCGGCCGATGAAAATAACCTTGGACTCCCGCTTCTCGTCCGGCTTCCACTCGCGCTGCGAATCGCCGTCGAGCATCATGTGCACGCCCTGGAACACGAAGCGGTTGGGGTCGTCCTTCATCGCGACGATCCCCTTGCAGCGCAGAATGTTCGGTCCCTGCTCCTGGGTGACGCGATTGATCCACGGCATGAACTTGGCCGGGTCGACGTCGCCCTCGAGCCTGAGCGCGACCGACTGCATGTCCTCGTCGTGATAGTGCTTGAGGCCGTGATGCTCATGAGAGTGGGCATGGCCGTGATCATGATCGTGATCGTGATCCTCGGCCACGAGGAACCCGGGCTCGATGTCGAGTATGCGGTCGAGATCGAAAGCGCGGCGCTCGAGCACCTCGGCGATCTCGACGTCGCATTTTCTCGCGCGATGCAGCGAGGCATAGGGATTGATCGCGCGGATGCGCGCCTCGACTTCGCGCAATTCGGCGGGCGTGACGAGGTCGGTCTTGTTGATGATGATGACGTCGGCGAAGGCGATCTGGTTCTTGGCCTCGGGCGCGTCGCGCAGACGGGCGGCGAGCCACTTAGCGTCGGCGACGGTCACCACCGCGTCGAGCCGGGCGGCCTTCTGCACGTCCTCGTCGACGAAGAAGGTCTGCGCGACAGGAGCGGGATCGGTGAGGCCGGTCGTCTCGACGATGATCGCGTCGAACCTGCCCTTGCGCTTCATCAGCCCCTCGATGATGCGGATGAGGTCGCCGCGCACGGTGCAGCAGATGCAACCGTTGTTCATCTCGAACACTTCCTCGTCGGCGCCGATCACGAGCTCGTTGTCGATGCCGATCTCGCCGAACTCGTTGACGACGACCGCGTAGCGCTTGCCGTGCGGCTCGCTGAGGATTCGATTGAGCAGCGTCGTCTTCCCGGCGCCGAGATAGCCGGTCAGCACGGTCACGGGAATCTTCTCGGCCTCGTGGCTGTGGGTCACGCGCTTCGTCTCCTAAGAATTGGGGGCGAGTTGGATATAGTGTCAGCGAGCGCGGATGGTAGGGGCCGCGGCGCTTTCACCAGCGGCGCCAGCCCCATCCCCAGCCGCCGCCGACATAAGGACCGCCCCAACCCCAAGCCGGAGCGACGCCGACGACCACGGGCGGCGCGACGACGACCGGCGGCGGGGCCACGGCAGCCGGAGGCGGGCCGGCTTGCGCGACGGCGAAGGAAGGGATCCAGCCGAACAGGTTGCGCCAGGAGCCGTAGCACCAACCCCCGGTGCAGTTCTGCAGATCGATCTGCGCTTCGGCAGGCACCATCTGAACGATGCGCGAATGCGCGGTCGGCGCGCGCCGCATGGCGGAGGATGCGGTGGTGATCGCGGGGTCGGCGAGGCAGGGGGCGACGACGCCGGCGCACAAGGCAGCGGCAAGAAGCGAGCGGAGCAAGGTCGTATTCCTCATCGGGGGTTGGCGGTGGCGTGAAGTCTTCCAGAATCGGCAGGCTTCAAAAGATAAACGTGCGGCGATTTTGCGTCAAAGCCGTGCAGCGCCCTCGCGATAGCGCAGATACAAGCGCCCAGGCGAGGCTGGCCGTCGAATCCTGCGCGCCGGAGAAGAGAACGAGCGCGCGGTCCCTTAAGCCTCAGACCTTGGTCGCTCGCCACGTCGGCCCTTCGGGGGTGAAGACCTGCTCGATGCGAAAGCTGTCCTTAGCCGTCATTTTGCCGAGCGCCAGGGTCTCGTCCGGCATGATGAGCGTCGCCTCGTCGTCCACGAACATGATGACATGGCGACGCTGCTCGATGAGCCTTTTCGCCATCGCGCGCAAGGCGTCGTAATAGGGCGCCTTCCGCCACGCGCCGGGCGAGCTGCGATCGACCTGCCCATAGATGAAGCCGTTCGCGGGATAGACCGTCAAGACGAAGCGGGCGCGATCCGGCCGCCATTCGTCCGGCATCGAACCGTCCGTCATCCAGAGACAGAAGAAGTCGCGGCACGGATCGGGCACGCTGTCGTGGATCTTGCAGCCCTTCCCCGGCTCGCAAAATTTGCACCACACGCCCGCCGGCTTGCCGATCTCGGGGAGCGTATAGACCTTGCAGCAAAGCGCGCAGCTTCCACATGCGCGGCCAGGGGCGGCGCCAAAGGGCGTGACGAACATGGACGCTGAGGACATGGCGCAAAGCCCGGTTGAGGTTCGGCCGGATGCGCTATCGCGACCGGAGGGCTCTGGCAAGGCGCGGTTCGCTCAGGCGCGCCAGCTCGCTTCCTCCGCCGTGGCCTCGGCCGCGTCTGCCTCCGGCAGGTCCGTCCGCCAAGATTTCGACAGGTCCCTTCGGCCGGGCGGGTCTCCTCTCCCTTTGCGGGAGAGGGGTCGGGGGCGAGGGGTTGGACGCCGCCTAGCGCTTTGCTGAAGTGCGCTGACAGCGAAACCGCTCATCCGGCGCTTCGCGCCACCTTCTCCCGCAAAGGGGAGAAGGGGCGTCTGCCGCGTGCCCAAGGGGCGTTCAGTTGGAGGCAGGCGCCGCCGAGAAGAGATATTCGACGCTGTCGAACGAATCGACTGGGAAGCCGTAGAAGAAGCGCAAGCGCTCATCGCCCGTCTGCCGTACGCCATGCTCGGCCATGCCGGGGATGAACACGGCGCTCCCCGCCTTCACCCGCGTCTCCTTGCCGGAGAGCGTGACGATGCCTTTGCCCGCGAGCACGTAATAGACTTCAGCCGGCGCGTGGCGATGCAGGCCGAGCCAGTCGCCGGGCCCAAGCTCCGCGACGCCGCAGGTGATCCCGTCCGTCGGCGTGCCGCCCTTGGAGAAGAGCGTGCGCCAGCGAATGCGCCCCTTGATGGGATCGTCCCAGCCATCGAGCGGCGCGTCCGCCTCGTCGAGGACGAGGGGTTCGACTGCGGCTGGCGATTGGTGCATTTCAAAGCCCCTTCCGGAATCTTTGCGCGCGCCCTCATCCGGCCCTTCGGGCCACCTTCTCCCGCGAGCGGGAGAAGGGGTACGCGCCCCTCTCCCCTCGCGGGAGAGGGCGGGGGTGAGGGCAGGCGCAATCCCCTACTCCGTCCTTCGCTCCGCGCAAGCGCGCCGGCGCGTCTTTCATGATAGGATCGTCAGAGCCCCAGGCGACATCATGCCCGAAACCCGGAAGCTTGCCGCGATCCTCGCCGTCGACGTGGTCGGCTACGGCCGGCTCGCCGGCGCTGACGAGGAGCGCACGCTCGCACGGCTGCGAGCGCTGCGCAGCGATCTGATCGACCCGACCATCGCCGTGCACAAGGGCCGCGTCGTCAAGCGCACCGGTGACGGGGCGCTGGTCGAGTTCCGCAGCGTGGTCGACGCGGTCCGCTGCGCGATCGAATTGCAGAATGGCATGGTCGAGCGAAACGCCGGCTTGCCGGACAATCGCCGCATCGAATTCCGCATCGGCGTTCATCTCGGCGACGTGGTCGAGGAGGCCGACGGCGATTTGATGGGCGACGGCGTCAATATCGCGGCGCGGCTCGAAGGCCTTTGCGAGACCGGGGGCTTGTGCCTGTCCGAGGACGCGTGGCGGCAAGTGCGTGACAGGATCCCGGCGCCCTTCGCCGACCTCGGCGAGAGAGAGCTCAAAAACATTGCGCGGCCGATGCGCGTTTTTGCGCTAAGGCCTGGGGCGGGCGGCGCAGCGCTCGCAACTCCACATTCCGCGCCCGCGAGCCGCGAGACGCCGCGCCTGTCCATTGTCGTGCTTCCTTTCGCCAGCATGGGCGGGGACGCGGAACAGGAATATTTCGTCGACGCCATAACCGACAGCCTGACGACCGACCTGTCCCGAATCCGCGGCGCCTTCGTGATCGCGCGCAACACGGCGTTCACTTTCAAGGGCAAAGCTGTCGACGTGAAGGCGATCGGCCGCGAACTGAACGTTCGCTACGTTCTCGAGGGAAGCGTCCAGCGTCGCCGTGATCATTTGCGGGTGAATGTTCAGCTCGTTGACGCCGAAAGCGGCGGCCATGTCTGGGCGGAACGGTTCGACAAGCCGATCGTCGATCTTTTCGAGGTGCAGGACGAAATAGTCGCGCGGCTCGCCAACCAAGTCGGCACGGAGTTTGTGCTCGCAGAGGCCCGTCGGGCGGAAAGAAGCGTCAATCCCGATGCTCTCAGCCTCGTGTTTCAGAGCGTGGCGTTGACGTCCAGGGGGCCAACCTGGGAGAATTTGACGAAGACCCGCACGCTGGTCGAACGTGCTTTGGCTCTTGATCCCGAAAACGTCTTTGCGTTGATCCAAATCGCTTTCGTCGATTTTCTCGTCGCGACTTACCTTTACTCCGAAGATCGCGCCGAACGCCTTGCCTCGGCCGAGGCGGCAGCCGCGAGGGCGGTTTCTCTCGCCCCCGACAACGCGATGGCTCATTTTGTGATGGGGACCGTCGTCGGGATTACCAAGAGCCCGCAGCAGGGCATCGCCGAATGCGAACGGGCGCTGGCGATCAATCCGAACCTCGCGGGTGCTCATGCGGGGATAGGCGTATACAAGATCTTTATCGGATGCGCTGAGGAAACCGAAGCCCATGTGCAGAAGGCCCTTCGACTCAGTCCCCGAGACAGTGCGGCATTTTATTGGCGATATTTCGTAGGAACTTCCAAGGTCCTCCTCGGACGTTATGAGGAGGCGATCGTCTGGCTGAGGCGATCCATCGAGGACAACCGCAACAATCCGATGTCCCACCTCCTCCTCGCCGCCGCGCTGGCGCTGCTTGATCGATTGGAGGAAGCGCAATCGGTGGTCAAGGCGGCTTTGGCGCTCAATCCGCAGTTCACAATCGCTCGCTATCGAAACGCGCCCTGGCGCCGCGCTCTCGCAGGTTCCGAGTTACACGAGCGGATTGTCGACGGCCTGCGCAAGGCCGGGGTCCCCGAGCAATGACCGCCGCCCGCCGCCTCGTTGCGATCCTCGCCGCCGACGTGGTCGGCTACTCGCGGCTCATGGGCGAGGACGAGGCGGGGACGGCGCGGGCGGTCAGCGAGCATCGCGAGGCGGCGCGGCCGATCGTGGCGAGCATGGGCGGCCGCATCGTCAAGACGACCGGCGACGGTCTTCTGCTTGAGTTTCCCTCCGTCGTCGCCGCGGTTGAATGCGCGATCGCGATCCAGAAATTGATGGCCGAACGCAACGCGGATACGCCCGAGGACAAGCGCATCGTCTATCGCATCGACGTCAATCTCGGCGACGTTCTGGTCGAGGGCGACGACATTCTCGGCGACGGCGTCAACATCGCGGCGCGGCTCGAGGGCATTTGCGAGCCAGGCGCAGTTTTCATCTCGGGCGCCGCCTACGAACACGTGCGCAGCAGGGTCGACGCGGCCTTCGTCGATCTCGGCGAGAAGGACCTGAAAAACATCGCGCGGCCGGTGCGGGTCTATGCGATCAGGCCCGGCGCGGGCATCGCGACGCCCGCCCCTGCGTCGGCCAGGACGGAACCGCCGCGTCTCTCCATCGTCGTCCTGCCCTTGGCCAACCTGTCCGGCGACCCGGAGCAGGACTATTTCGTCGACGGCGTCACCGAGAGCCTGACCACCGATCTGTCGCGCATCGGGGGCTCCTTCGTGATCGCGCGCAACACCGCATTCGCCTACAAGGGCAGGCTCGGCGACGTGAAAGCGATCAGGCGCGAATTGAACGTTCGCTACGTGCTCGAGGGCAGCGTCCAGCGCGCTGGCAGCCGGTTGCGCGTCAATGTCCAGCTGATCGACGCCGAGAGCGGCGCCCATCTCTGGGCCGAACGCTTCGACAAGCTTGTCGCCGACCTTTTCGACATGCAGGACGAGATCGTCGCGCGGCTCGCCAATGCGCTGAGCGCCCAGCTCTTTGCGGCGGAAGCCCGGCGCGCGCAGCGAAAGCCCAATCCCAATTCGATGGACCTCATCTTTCAGGGCTGGGCCTGGTTGAACAAGGGCTTCACGTCCGACGGCTTCGCCACGGCCCGCGGCCTGTTCGAGCGGGCCGTAGCGCTCGATCCCGCCAACGCTTGGGCGCTGGTCGGCGTTGCCGCGGCAGATATTCAGCCGGCGGTCAATTTCCTCACTGATGATCGAGCCGGGCGGCTCGCCGCCGCCGAAGCTGCCCTGTTGGAGGCGCTGTCTCTCGCTCCCGACAATGCGGTCGCCCATTTGCTGCTGGCCGTGGTGCAAATGCACACCAATCGCGTCTCCGAGGGGGTCCGGCAATGCGAGCAGGCTTTGGAGCTCGATCGCAATCTGGCCGGCGCGCACGCCCAAATCGGCAACGCCAAGATTCACCTCGGCAGGGCCGAGGAGACCGAGGCTCATGTCGAGGAGGCGTTGCGCCTCAGTCCCCGTGATACGCACGCCTACATCTGGTGCATGTTCGCCGGGCTGGCGAAGTTTCAGCTCGGCGAGGAGGAGAAGGCGATCGCCTGGATGCGCCGGTCGATCGACGCCAACCGGAGTTTTCCGTCCTCGCATTTCCTTCTGGCCGCCGCCCTGGCGCGTCTCGGGCGGCTCCCTGAGGCGCAGGCGGAAGCTCGCGCCGGACTCGCTCTCAACCCGGCGTTCACCATCGCCCGATTTCGCGCCAACGCGTCGGTCTATGAACCGCGCGCGGTCGCCAACTGGGAGCGCACCATCGACGGCCTGCGCATAGCCGGCGTGCCGGAGGAATGAGCGGGGCCCGTCAAGGGAAGCGTGGTGATCCAGCGTTTCCGTAGCCGCGAGCCCTCATCCGGCCCTTCGGGCCACCTTCTCCCGCAAGCGGGAGAAGGGAACGCGCGCCCCCTCTCCTCCCCGGGCTTTGACCCGGGGATTGCGGGAGAGGGTCGGGGTGAGGGAGTGCGAAGCCTACTCCGCCCCGCGCGCCAACCTCAGCAAGTCAGCCGGCGGCAGCTCCCCCTCGCGGGAAAAATCCATGGATTCGATCCGCTCGCCGCGCCGCGCGATGCGCGCGCTCGCCGCGCCGACGCCAGCGAGGTCGTCCTGCGCCTGACGGAAATGCGTCTCGAGCTTGGCCGCCCGCTCGGTCAGCATCTTCACATCGTTGACGAGCTTGCTGACCTCAGCCTGGATCTGTTGCGCCTCGTCGCGCATGCGCGCGTCGCGCAAAATCGCCTGGGCGACGTTGATCGCCATCATGAGAAGCGTAGGGGAGACGATCACGACGCGGGCGCGGTGCGCCTTCTGCACGACGTCGTCGAACCCGTCGACGAGATCGGAGTAGATCGCCTCGGACGGCACGAACATGAGCGCGATGTCCTGCGTCTCGCCCGGCAGCAGGTAGCGCTCGGCGATGTCCTTCACGTGTTTGCCGATGTCGGCGCGCACGCGCGCCTGCGCGACTTTGCACGCATTGTCGTCGCGAGCGGCCCGCAAGGCCGAAAAGGCCTCCAGCGGAAATTTCGCGTCGACCGCGAGCAGCCGCGCGTCGCCCGGCAGGCGGATCACGCAGTCGGGCCGGGCGCGGTTCGAGAGCGTGACCTGGAAGTCATAAGCCCCCGCCGGCAGGCCGTCGCGCACGATCGCCTCCATGCGCCCTTGTCCGAACGCGCCGCGCGCCTGCTTGTTGGCGAGAATGTCCTTGAGCGACACGACCTCGCGCGTCATCTCGGTGAGCCGCGCCTGCGCCGCGTCGATCACCGCGAGGCGCTCGTTGAGCTTGCCGAGGCTCTCGCCCGTGGTCTGCGTCTGGCTTTCGAGCCCGGCGCCGAGACGCTGGCCGACCGAATCGAGCCGGTCGGCGACGACGCGGGCAAGGTCCGTCTGGCGGGAGCCCAGCCATTCCGACATGCCGGCGACGCGGCCGTTGAGCTCGGCGCTCGCCTGCGCGAGCGCGGCGAAACGCGCCTCGATCGCGTCCTGCCGCTCGTCCGCGACGTCCCGCTCGCGCCGCCGTGCCGCCCCGGCGCGGATTTGCGCGATCAGTGTCATGAGCAGGAGGCACGCGAGCGCAGCCAGCGCCGCGGCCAGCGCTTGCGGCAGAAAGATCGGCATGCCGTCGATGACGGCGATGGGGGCGTTTAACGTCAGCATGGGGTCAATTCGGCGGGTCGGGGATCGAACAAAAGTAGAACACGTTTGACCGCGCCCGTCCAGATGATTAACTGAGGCGCCTCCTTTCCCGAGCAACCCATGGCCCTTCGCCACATCATCATTTTGCCCGATCCCAAGCTGCGCCTCGTCAGCCGCAAGGTCGAGCGGATCGACGCGCCGTTGAAGAGGCTGATCGACGACATGATCGAGACGATGCACGACGCGCCGGGCGTCGGGCTCGCGGCGATCCAGGTCGCCGAGCCGATCCGCCTGCTCGTCGCCGACGTCTCGCGAAAGGAGGAGGAGCCGGACCCGCGCGCCTTCATCAATCCGGAGATCGTGTGGTCGTCGGAAGAACGCTCGACCTACGAGGAGGGCTGCCTGTCGATCCCCGAATATTACGCCGAGGTCGAGCGCCCGGCTTCCGTCCGCGTCCGCTACCTCGACCGCGAGGGCAAGCCGAGCGAAGCGCTGGCCGAGGGGCTGCTCGCGACCGTGCTGCAGCACGAGATCGACCATCTCGACGGGGTGCTGTTCATCGACCACATTTCCAGGCTCAAGCGCGACCGTGTGATCAAGAAGTTCCAGAAGGCCGCCAAGCGCTCAGGCGAGGGCGCGCACGTGCTGTAGGCTGGCCCAGAGCGATCCGCGCTGCCCCGCGTCGGCGCATTTTTCACGGCCGCGAGCACGCCCGTCATCGATCCTGAATCAGGGTCTGGCCGTGTCCGAGCGGCTCTTCACGTGATCGATGAAGGCGCGCAGCTTCGGCATCATTTGCCGGTGGCTGGGATAGTAGAGAAACACACCCGGCGCGATGGGCGCGAACGGTTCCAGCACATGCACGAGTTTCCCCGCCTTCACCGCGCCGGCAGCGATCGGCTCGGGCGCCTGCGCAAGTCCCAATCCTTCGACGGCCGCGCCAACCATTGTGGGCATGTCGTTGGCGATAAAAGGACCTGCAACGATGACTTCGACCGCCTCGTTGCCGTTGACAAAGGACCAGGGCGCGATCGACCCGTTTGAGCGGCGCATGCGCAGGCAGGCGTGCCGGCGCAGATCGTCGATGAGTTCGGGCCGCTGGCGCCGGCGCAGATAGTCGGGGCTGGCGACCACAGCCAGCCGGAACGACGGCGTCAGACGCACCGCAATCATATCGGCCTCGATGAACTGGCCGAGCCGGATGCCGGCGTCAAATCCTTCGGCGGCGATGTCGACCAGGCCCGGGCTTGCGACGATCTCCACCTCGACCTCGGGATAGGCTTGGCAGAAGGATGCGATCAGCGGCTCCAAGAGGATCGGCAACACCGCCCGTGGCGCCGTGAGGCGCAACAGTCCGGCAGGCCGCTGCCCGAGGCCACGCGCGACCTCGCTTGCGGCGACGAGCTCCTCGAAGGCGGGCTTCGCGCGCGAATAAAAGCGTTCGCCGGCTTCGGTCAGGCCGACGCTGCGCGTCGTGCGGATGAAAAGCGCTGCGCCGATGCGCGCCTCGAGCGCGCGTACCGCCTGGCTGATCGCCGATGGAGTCACCCCGAGCTCCGCGGCCGCTTTGCGAAAACTGCGGCGCCCGGCAACGCTCAGGAACGCCTCCACGCCGTCAAGCGCGCCCTGCCTGACTGTGAAGTTCTGCTTCATGGCTCATCGACATTATCGCGGATAGTCGCCCGCGGGAAGCGGTCCTACATCTAGCTTGCAAATCCGCAGTCACGGCGATCTCGAGGCCCCGGATGCGCGACAATCAAGGGAGCAGGGCTATGCGACACGCGACGTTATCCCGGCGCGACATGCTCTGCGCGGGGGGCGCTCTCACCGCCAGCGCGGCTTTCGCGGAGCCGCTTAAGGCCGTTGCCGCCGAGCCCGGCGGGGCTGGCGCAGAGTCGACCTCTTGGGTGGATTCTGCGATGCCCGAGGTGACGCATCGCATGATCGAGACGAACGGCATCCGCTTACACGTGGCCGAGCAGGGTGAAGGCGTGCTCATCATCCTCTGCCACGGCTTTCCCGAATGCTGGTATTCCTGGCGCCATCAACTCGCGGCGCTGGCGAAGGCGGGGTTCCGCGCCGTGGCCCCCGACTTGCGCGGCTATGGGCGAAGCGACCGTCCGGAGGAGGTGGAGAAATATACGATTCTCCATGACATCGGCGACATCGTAGGTCTCGTCGACGCATTGGGCGCTAAGCAGGCGGTGATCGCCGGCCACGACATCGGCGCCGCGATCGCATGGCAAGCGGCGCTTCTGCGCCCCGACCGCTTCCGCGCTGCTATCGCGCTCAGCCCGCCATTCCGCTCGCGGGGGTTTGGCGACTCGGGGCCACCGACGACCCTCATGCCGCGGACCCAGAATGCGGTGTTCTACCAGCTCTTCCTCCAGACTCCCGAGGCGGAGGCGGGGCTGGGGCGCGACCTGCGTCTCACCTTCCGTTACCAATTCTACACGTTTTCGGGCGACAGGCCGCCGTCCGCGGGCATTGGAGGGCTTCCGCCCGGGATGATGCCTCGGAAAGGCGGCTTCTTGACCGATCCGCCGTCCTTGCCAGCCTGGCTCACGGAGTCAGATATCGACGTTTACGTCAGGGAATACGCGCGGAGCGGATTCCATGGTTCCCTCGCCTGGTGGCGCAACATCGATCGCGGCTGGGAGTTGATGGCTCCCTTCGCCGGAGCGGCGGTGACCGTTCCCGCGCTGTATATGGCGGGCGAGCGCGATTTTGTCGCCGCCGTTTTCTCCCAGGACATCGCGAAGCAGTCGGCGCTGGTCCCCAAGCTCCGGCCCCCGATCATGCTGCCGGGCTGCGGCCATTGGACCCAGCAGGAACGTGCGCCAGAGGTCAGCACAGCGATGATCGACTTCGTCCGCAGCTTGTAAGCGAGATCCGCGACAACAGCCTGAACGCGAAGAGGAACCTTGCAATGACCGACGTCCTCGATGACGTGCGCGACCACTATCGCGCGACTGGCCTGACCGAACGGCTGAAGGCGGCGCTCATGGCCTTGGGGCCGGAGGAACAGCGGCTCACGCCGCATGAGCTCGCCGCCCTCGATCAGTTTCACACCCGAGGGCTCGCTGCGACCGCCGAGCTTGCCAGGTTGGCTCAGATCACCGCCGCCATGTCGGTTCTGGATGTCGGATCGGGCGTCGGCGGGCCGGCGCGCTTTCTGGCCGCGGCCTATGGCTGCCAAGTCACGGGCGTCGACCTCAGCGAGCCGTTCGTCGACGCCGCGCGCTATCTGACCGAGCGGACGGGACAGAGCCGGCAGGTGTCGTTCGAGACCGCCGGCGCGCTGGAGCTCCCGTTCGACGACGGCCATTTCGACGTCGTGCTGCTGCAGCATGTGGCAATGAACATCGCGAACCGGGCGCGGCTCTATAGCGAGATCCGGCGCGTGCTGAGGACGGGCGGCAGGTTTGCGACTTTCGACGTCGTGTCGATAAGCGGCGAGCCGCACTATCCCGTGCCGTGGGCGCGGACGCCGGCAACGAGCTTTCTCCTGACTGCCGGGGCGACACGCGAGGCCATTGAAGCGGCCGGCTTCCGCACTCTGGGGTGGCAAGACGACACCGAGGCCGCCAAGGCCTGGGCCGCTCAGCTGCGCGCCTCGGGGCCGCCGCCTTCGCCTAATCTCGGCGTGGTGATGGGGCCGAACTTTGCGCAGCTTGCCGCCAACCTGGGACGAAATCTCATGGACGGCCGGCTCGGTATTCTCACTGCAGTGTTCGAGGCCGCGTCGATTATCGCCTGATGAGGAGGCCAAATGTCGCCGGCGACCGTGTTCCAGATCCATCTCGTCTTGGGTTACGTCCCGTGGCTGCTTTGCTTCGGCGCTTATATCTGGCCGAAGCTCGGGTCGATGGACAGAATCGAAGCGCAGCGCGCCATCGCCACCTTGCACAGCTTCCGCTTCTTCGGACTGGTCTTCCTCGTTCCAGGTGTGGTTGGCCCCAATCTGCCAGCCGGTTTCGCCACATTCGCCGCCTATGGCGACTTCGCAACCGGCCTCTTGGCCATGCTGGCGCTGCTTACGGTCAGAGTGCGGCAGCTCTTTTGGGCATCCGTCGTCGCCTTCAATCTCGTGGGGGCCGCCGATATCCTCATCGACTATTATCACGGCGTCCAGCTCGGCCTTCCGGCCCTGGCGGGGGAATTGGGCGCCACATACGCGATCCCGATCATCTATGTGCCCCCGCTGATGATCACGCATGTCGCGGCATTCTATTTGCTGGCGCGTCCTCGGCCCGACGTCGCGCGAGTCCTCACGCGCGACGCGGCCGCGTCTTAGTTTACTCCGCCATCGCAGGCGTCCATCTCCGGCAGATCGCCGAGCTATCGGGCTAGCGCTGGAGGCTTCCCGACATTGCGACCGGAATGGCGGGGCCCCCAGGGCATAGACAGGTCGAGGCCGCGCCTCGCTGCCTCTGAAACCGCCGCCGGGGAGGCGGCCCGCGTTCGCGGGCGAATGACGTGAAAAGGTGGCTCTCATAGCGTCGGCTGTGGCATGACCACATTTCCAAGCTCAAGCGCGACCGCGTGATCAAGAAGTTCCAGAAGGCCGCAAAGCGCTCCGGCGAGGGCGCGCACGTGCTATAGGTTGGCGGCGTCCTCAAGGGCGCCGTCAATCGCATTCGAGAGCCGACGGGAAGCAGAATGTCCGCGGTGTTCACGGTCTTCGTCTGCAGCACCTTCGCCGATCTGCGTGACGAGCGCGACTGGGTGCTCGAGGCCATTCGCAGGGTGCAGCAGAGCCATAGCGCGATGGAGTTTTTCGGCGCGCGGGACGCGCGGCCGATCAAGACCTGCCTCGACGAGGTGCGCGCGAGCGACATGCTCATCGTCATCGTCGGGCACAAATACGGCAGCGTGGTTCCGGAGCTCGGGATTTCCTTCTCGGAGGCGGAATACGCGGAGGGTTTTGGGCTCGGCAAGCCCTGCCTCGTCTATATGCGCCGCGACGACGTGCGCGTCCTGCCTGATCATGTGGAAACGGACCCCAAGAAGCGGAAACTCCTCAAGGCGTGGAAAGAGCGCCTGAATTCGCGCCACACGGCGAAGGGCTTCACAGATGGCCACGACCTCGCCCTCCAGGTCGCGGCCGACCTCGGGCGCGTGTTGCTGGTGGCCGAAACATCGAAGGCGAAGGGCGTTCCCGAGGCGCCGCTGCGCGAAGTGCTGAAGAGGCTCGGCGAGACGGAAGTATCCGAGGCCGAAATCCCCGACCGCCTCGCCAAGGCTGCCGACGAATTGCTGCGGCTCCGCGCCGACCTGGCCAGGCTTCGCAACGATCGACCGGAATTTGTCGCGATCCGCGCGCGAGCCTCGGCGCTGATCGACAAGGGCGATTTCGACGCCGCCCGCGCCGTCCTGAACGAGGGACGCGAGCGCGCCCGCGCCCTGCGCGAGGAGGCAAGTCGAACAGAAGCTGGATTTCTCGCCGACGAGGCGCGCGTCGATCGCCTGCAACTGAACTATGACGCCGCTTGCGCCAAATTTGCCGAAACCGCCCGTCTGGACCCGGACAACTTCTGGATTTGGATCGAACTTGGTGATCTTTGGGTTCTCCGCGGGGTGCGGACGGAGGGTCTGAAGGCGTTTAGCTCGGCCTACGACGCGGCCGCCCGACGCGGCGACGAGGGCGAACTCTGGGTGTCGCACCAGAGGGTCGGAGACGTGCGGATCGCGCAGGGCGAGCTGACCCGAGCGCTCAAGGCATATCGCGACGGTCTGGCGATAGTGGAGCGCTCGACCAAATCCGATCCCGGCAACGCCGGCTGGCAGCGCGAACTCTCGGTGTCCTACAACAAGATCGGCGACGTGCAGGTCGCGCAGGGCGACCTCGACGGGGCACTCAAGTCCTTCCGCGACAGCCTCGCGATCGCCGACCGGCTGGCGAAATCCGACCCCGGCAACGCCGGCTGGCAGCGCGATCTCTCGGTGTCGTACGAGAAGATCAGCGACGTGCAGGTCGCCCAGGGCGACCTCGCCGGCGCGCTGAAATCCTATCGCGACAGCCTCGCGATCAGAGAAAGGCTGGCGAAATCCGATCCCGGCAACGCCGGTTGGCAGCGCGATCTCTCGGTGTCGTACAACAAGATCGGCGACGTGCAGGTCGCGCAGGGCGACCTTGCCGGCGCGCTCAAATCCTACCGCGACGGCCTCGCGATCAGAGACCGGCTGGCGAAATCCGATCCCGGCAACGCCGGTTGGCAGCGCGATCTCTCGGTGTCGTACAACAGGATCGGCGACGTGCAGGTCGCGCAGGGCGACCTCGCCGGCGCGCTGACTTCCTACCGCGACGACCTCGCGATCGCCGACCGGCTGGCGACATCCGATCCCGGCAACGCCGGCTGGCGGCGCGACCTGTCGGTGTCGTACATCAAGATCGGCGACGTGCAGGTCGCGCAGCGCGACCTCGCCGGCGCGCTCAAATCCTACCGCGACAGCCTCGCCATCGCCGACCGGCTGGCGACATCCGATCCCGGCAACGCCGAATGGCTGCGTGATCTGGCGGTGTCGCATTGGAAGATCGCGAGCGTGCTGAAAAAAACTGGAAACGACACGGACGCATTGGATGCGCTGCGGCGCGGCCATGCGATCATGGTTCGCCTGACGGCCCTGTCGCCGGACAACGCCGGTTGGAAGGGGGACCTCGACTGGTTTGCGGGGCAGATCGCCGAGCTATCGGGTCAAAGTCTGACCCAAAAGCCTGCGCCCTCGTCCTGAGGCGCCCCGAAGCGGCCTCGAAGAGGCGGCCTCGAAGAGCCTGCCCTGAGCGAAGCGAAGGGACGTTCCAGAGGGCACTGTTCGGCGCCTCTTGGAGCATCCTTCGAGGCCTTTTGCGTGCCGCAAAAGGCGCCTCAGGATACGGCGTTGCTTTTGAACAGGCTCTTAGCGCTTGAGGCTTCCCGAAGTTGCGATCGAAATGGCAGCGCCCCGAAAGCAAAGACAGACGGAGGCCGCCTCGCTGTCTCTGAGGCCGCCGCGGGCGAGGCGGCCGCGCTCGCGGCCGGAAAACGTGGAAAGTGCTTTCCCAAAATCAGAATCAATGTTATGATGCTTTCTGATGGAGGTGCATTCAACAACAAGGAGACAAGAAAATGACGCCCGCCCGGGGCGGCGGGCGGCATTGTACATATTTTTGTCGATGAAATTCGAGGGGGCGTCGCCCAACTCGCTCGTAACCCATTGAAAAGTCCCGTTTCGCCAAAGGAAATGCAAGGAAATACAAGGTTAATTCCTTGCATTTTCCTTGCATTTGGTTTGGTCTGGCTTGGATTCAGCTTGGTTTGGCTTGGTTTGGCTTGGCGGCCTTTGGCCTCACGGACGCGTGCTTCAGCCGCCCTTCGTCCACAGCGATTGATAGCGTGGGCGGCCCTGACAGTCGCTGAACGTGTTCTGGTACTGGACGCTGAGACCCCGCGCGAGAAATTCCGATTTCTTTTCGTTGAATTTGTCCTCGGTCACGCCGTATTGATACCAGAAGCGCAGGCCCGGCGGCCGTTGCGCCCAGTGGGCATGGAATTGTACGACGCCGTCCTCGCACCGCCCGGACATCATGTCCGGGTAAAGGCCGGCGGCCCATTGCTTGTTGAATTCGCTCTTGAATTCCTCGCCGGGGAGCCATCCGTCGCTCGCTGAGGCCGCGTTCGCCGCCGGCGCGACCGCCGGAACCGCAGCGTTGCTCTGCGCCGGGCTCGGGGCGTTGGCCGGGCTCCCGTGCCGCGCGCCAAATTGCTGAACGATGAGCGCGGCCGCTCCGGCGAGGACCAGCGCCGCGATGGCGAGGGTGACGAGCAAAAGCCCGCGCGCCTTTGCCGGCTGAGCAGGCGCGGCGGCCGGAGCGTCGTGCCGCGACGGTTCGACCTTGGCCGCCGCCGCGTTTCCCGGCGGCCCCTTGGCGCCGTCCTGCGCGCGAAGCTCATCCTCGATCTCCGAGAGCGCCTCGGTCAATCTCTCGACGTCGGAGTCGAAGCGGGTGTGCGAGATCTCGATCCCCTGCCGGCGCGTCAGCTTCTTGAGGCTGTCGGGCAGGTCCTCGGTCCGCGGCATGGCCGCGCCGTCGACAAGGACGGGAATGACCCGCACCCCGCGGTTCAGCGCCGCCTCGATCTCGACGCGGACGAAGTCGCCCGGATCGTCGAGCCGGGGCCGGTTGTCCTTGACCGGATTCCAGGTTTTCCCGATGACGGCGACGAGGGCGTCGCATTTGCCCACGCGATCGGACAGAACGTCGACGAAGTCGAGCCCGGCGGGGATGTTGTCGACGTCGAAAAAGACGGCGTCGCGCCCGAGCCGGCCCGTCAGGCGATCATAGATCCGCCCGGCGAACCCGCCCGAATCCTCCCGCCGATAGCTGATGAAGACGCCGCCCAGCACCCTGATGTCCTCGCGTTGAACGGGAAAGTTAGCCCGAAAACAGTGAGCGCCGCAAACGTTTCATCTGGTCCTCAAGGCGTTGGGCGGCCCTCGTAGTCGAAATGCCGGAAATCAGCGGGGATCGCGCCGCCCGACGTATCGAAAGCGAACATGCCGACAAAGGCGCCGGTGAACGAGCGGTGCTCGCCGCCGCCCGCTTCGTCAGAGAGAATCGAGGCGTCCAGAGCCGGGCCGGCGTCGCGCCAGTCGCCGCCCTCAACATAGGCGAACTGAAGCTTCGCGTGGTCGACCGAGACGGCGAGCCTGACGGGCCCCTCGCCGAGGGGAATCGCCGCGCCAAGCGGGAAGCTCAGCCGACCCTCGGGGTAATCGCCTTCGCAACTCAGGATCGTGAGGCAGCGCCCCAGCGTCTCGTCCCACGTGACGGCGAGGCAGTGGAATTTGTAGCGGTTGTAATAGGCCGTGAGGCCGGCCGCCTGCTGAAAGTTCTCCGGCGCGAAATCGAGCTCGGTCTCGGCGCGATAGATGAAATGCTCCTGCCGGCGCGCGACAAGCGCCTGTTCGAACCAGGAGCCGATCGATTCGCGTGCGGTCAAGCGGAGCCAACCGGGGCGCGCGGTCGTGGAGAAGATGCGTTCGGGATGGGGCGTGCGGAGCCATTGGAAGTCGAGCGGCAGGCCGTTGGCCGAAAAAGCATGGCGAGTCGACGGCTTGGGCTCGACGCCGGTTCCGAAGCGCGCCGGGACTTCGAGCGCGGGGACCTCGCCGCCATGAGCGAGGTAGAGCCAGCCGTCGTCGCGCCAGACGCATTTCTGGATCGCCGTTTCGCGCCCGAGCGGCGAACGCTTCGTTGCCGGAATCGGCCGCGAGCAGAGGTGCGTGTGGTAGACCTCGCCGTCCGGCGTCTCGACGATCTGTCCGTGGCCTGCGCGTTGCAACGGCGCCCCGGGCGCACGCCTGGACGTGAGCAGATGAACGTTAGGATGCAGCTCGTACGGGCCTTCGATGCGGCGCGAGCGCGCCATCGTCACCGCGTGATCGTAACCCGTGCCGCCCTCGGCGGTCGAAAGGTAATACCAGCCGTTGCGCTTGTAGAGATGCGGGCCTTCGACGAGCCCATGGTCGCTGCCGGCGAAAATGGTCTTGGGTGCGCCGATAAGCTTGCCGGCTTGTGCGTCCCATTCCTGCAAAAGGATGCCGAAGAAGGCGGGATGCTTCAGGTGCGCGCCGGCCGCATCGCGATGGTTCCAGACCATGTTGACGAACCACTTGCGCCCGTCGTCGTCATGAAACAGCGACGGGTCGAAACCGCTCGAATTGACATGCGTTGGGTCCGACCAGGGGCCGTCGATCGCCGGCGCCGTGACGATGTAATTGTGCGCGTCCTTGAAGTTGCCGTCGAACCGCTTCACGTCGGTATAGACGAGCCAGAATTTGCCGTCGGCGTACGACAGGCACGGCGCCCAGACGCCGCACGAATCCGGCTCGCCGCGCAGGTCGAGCTGCGAGGCGCGATCGAGCGGGCGCCGCACGAGCCGCCAGTTCACGAGGTCGCGCGAATGGTGGATCTGCACGCCCGGATACCATTCGAAGGTGGAGGTCGCGATGTAATAGTCGTCGCCCGCCCGGCAGATCGACGGGTCGGGATTGAAGCCGGGCAGGATGGGGTTGCGGATCGTCGACATGGCCGTCGCGTTCAACGCGCCGCCCAGAGCATGCCGCGCTCCAGAATGGTCTTCATCTCAGGCACGGCGAACTCCGCCGACGCATGACCGAGCGAGCTATAGAAGACGCGCCCCTCTCCGTGCTTGCGCTTCCAGACGACGGGCATGACGACGCCCTTAGTCCAGGGCGCGTGCTCGCCGGAGAACGTGGTCGTCGCGAGCACATCGTTCGACGGATCGACGTGCATGTAGTACTGCTCGGACCGGTAGGGAAAGCTCGAGATCCCTTCCATGATAGGGTCGTCGGGCTTCGCGACGTCGACCCGATAGTCGATGATATTGCCGGGATGGGCGACCCATTGGCCGCCGCACATGAACTGGTAGTCGACGCTTTCCCGAAACGCATCGCACATGCAGCCGTGATAGCCGGCGAGGCCCACGCCTCCCTTGACGGCAGCGGTGAGGTTCTCGACTTCCTCCTTCTCGATCTTCGACATCGTGACGATCGGCACGATGAGGCTCATGTCGGCGATCGCCGGATCGGCGAAAGCCTCCGTCGTGTTCTCGATGTAGGCCTTGAAGTCGTGCTCTTCGAGCATCTTCGCGACGATGTGCGCGCCCTTCTCAGGCTCGTGGCCGCTCCAGCCTCCCCAGACGATGAGCGCTTCCCGCATCGACCTATCCTCCGATTTGAGCTTTCTCGCGCCGCGTCTGTCTCAGTCGAGCTCGCCGATCGCGAGCGACGCCGGCAGGGCCGCGGGCCGTTCGGGACGGCTCGCGATCGTCACCGCTCGCCCCTCGTCGGACGATGTCTGGAAAGCCTCCATCACCTCCAGCACATGGAACGCGAGCTCGCCGCTCGCGCGATGCGGCCTCCCCGAGCGGATCGCATGCGCCATATCGGCGAGGCCGACAATTCTGTAGTTGCCGTCGGCGTAAGGACCCTGGGTCGCGATCTCGCGCCAGTCCTCTCCGGCAGTCGCGAACTCGACTTTGCCGCCGAAATAATTCGGGTCGGGAACGATGAGCGACCCTGCCTCGCCGTAGAGTTCGATGGGAACATGCCTGTGCCGCGCGACGTCGAAGCTCATCGTCATCGACACCGCCGCGCCGCTCGCGAACATGAGCGCGCCGGTGACGTGCGTTGCGACCTCCACGGGAATCCGCGTTCCCGCGTGCGGTTTGCTCATCACAACCCGCTCGGACCTCGTGCGCGTGGCGACGCCGCTCACGCTCGCGACCGGACCGAGGAGATTGACGAGGTCGGTGACATAGTAAGGGCCCATGTCGAGCATCGGGCCGCCGCCGCGGAGGTAGTAGAAGCCGGGATTGGGATGCCAGCGCTCGTGACCCGGGCACATGAAGAACGCGGCCCCGCCGATCGGCCGGCCGATCAATCCCTCGTCGACACATCGGCGGGCGGTCTGATGGGCGCCGCCGAGAAACGTGTCCGGCGCGCAACCCAGACGCAGGCCATTGGCCGCCGCAGCCTCGAGGAGCTTACGCGCCTCGGCGACGTTGACGCCGATCGGCTTTTCCGAGTGGACGTGCTTTCCTGCGGCGACCGCCTTGAGCCCCACCTCGACATGCGCCTTGGGGATGGTGAGGTTGAGGATGATCTCGACTGTGGGATCGGCAAGCACCTCATCGACCGGACGGGCCGGAACGCCAAACTCGGCTGCACGCGCCTCCGCCGCCGCGAGATTGACGTCCGACAGCGCGACCAGGTCGAGGATCGGGAACTTCTTCGCCGCAGTCAGGTAAGCCGAACCGATGTTTCCGCATCCGATGACGCCGACGCCGACCCGTTTCATGGCGTGTCTCCAAGTTCGAGCGGACGCGCCTCGCGGATCGGCGCGGGCCCGGTCGTTCCCCACGGCGCGCCATAGAGGTCGCGCAGCGTCATCGCCGCGGCGCCGCGCACCCAGTTTCCTTCGCTCCATTCGCGAACGACAATGTCCGACACGTCGGCGAGACTCGCCGGCAGGAGCGCGGCGACCGTCTTGCGGAGCGGCGCGACGAAATGTTCGCTCATCGCCATGGCGCGTCCGGAAATGATGACCTTGGGCGGCGCGAACAGCGCGATGAGGTTGGCGATGGCGAAACCGAGGGCTTCGCCGGCCGCGGCCAGCAGGCGGACGCATCGCGCATCTCCATCGTCGGCGCGCTTGAGGATGAGCGCCATCGTGCGTGCGGGCGCGTGCGTCGCGTCACAGTCTGCGCCACTGAGAAGCGCTTCGGCCTCGCCAATCACGGAGGCCTCGCTGGCCACGTCGGCGAGGCGGCCGCCGCCGCTGCCGGGCGGGCGAACCATGAGGTCGCCGAGGTCGGGGCTGAGACCGTTCGCGCCGCGAAACAACTCGCCGTTGTGGAGGATGCCGAGCCCTAGACTTCGCTCGACGTTGACGACGAGAAAGTCATTCAGGTCGCGGGCCTGCCCGAACCAATGCTCGGCAAGGGTCACGAGATTGACGTCGCTGTCGATCGACGCCGGCACGCCGAGGCGTTTGGAAAGGTCGTCGCCGAACGGCACGTCGCGCTCCTGCAGGATGGGGCTCTGGCGACAGACGCCCGCTGCCCGCTCGACGACGCCGGGCAAGCCGACGCACACGCCTGAAATCGTGGCCATGTCGAGGCCCGCGTCGCTGACGCAGCGGCGCACCCCGTCCTCGACGAGATCGGCGATGACGGAGGCGGTCTGGCGGTCGATGCGGATTGGCAGCGCCAGCGACGACAGGATGTCGGCGCAGAAGTTCGTCACGGCGACCATAATCTGGTCGGGCGCGAGCTTCACGCCCACGACATGCGCCGCATCGGGATTCAGTTTGAGCATCACGCGCGGCCGTCCTGGTCCCGCGTCGCGGACGGCGCCGACTTGCAGCGGAACGATCAGCCGATCGTCGAGCAGCGCCGCCGTTATGGCGGAGACGGTGGTCGCGCTCAATTCCGTCAATTGGGAGATCTCGACGCGCGAGACCGGGCCGAAGCGTCGGATCGCGTCCATCACATGGAAGCGATTGATCGCGCGCATCAATTCGGGATCGGCGGTCTTCATCGCTCTGGAGGTTTGCGCATCGCCGGATGTTTCTACGGGAGGCGGAATTAATTTCACCCTCGTCGCCGCATGTCAACTGCGACGCCAGGCTTTTCTCTCGGATCCCCGCCCGTTCTCTTGACAGCCGCTTAAACTCGGGACAGATTTAATTTGCATCACGGATAAAAGGACGCTTTGCCATCATCCTCGGGAGGAAGCTATGAAATTTCACCGTTTTCTGTTTGCCGCCGGGTGCCTCGCGGCGCTGACCGCCCCCGCGCTCGCCGAGACGAACGTCACCGTTCTCCACGTCTCCGAGAACAAGGCCCAGGTCGGGCTCTGGGACAAGATCGCCGCGGATTACAATGCCCAGCATCCGGGGGTCAAAGTCGAGTTCAAGTATCTGGAAAACGAGGCATTCAAGGCCAAACTGCCGACGATGCTGCAGTCGAGCGACCGCCCCGACCTCTTCTACAGTTGGGCCGGCGGCGTCATGCAGGCGCAGGACAAGGCCGGCTTCCTCAAGGACATCACGGCTGACGTCGGGTCGGTCGAGTCCACGTTGTCCCCCACTGCGGTCGACGCCTTCAAGGTTGACGGAAAGGTCGTCGGCGTGCCGTTCGAGGTCGGCGAGGTCGTCTTCTACTACAACAAGAAATTGTTCGAGAAGGCCGGCGTCAAGGCCGAAGACATCAAGACCTGGGACGATTTTCTCGGCGCGGTGAAGAAACTCAAGGCTGCTGGCGTCACTCCGATCGTCGTCGGGGCGGGCGAGAAGTGGCCGGTGCACTTCTACTACTCTTACCTCGTCATGCGGATCGGCGGCGAGCATGCGCTCGCCGATGCGAAGGCCGGAAAGAACGGCGGATTCAAGAGCGCGGCCTTCGTCGAGGCTGGCCAGCGCCTGCGCGAGCTCGGCGCGCTCGAGCCCTTCCAGCCCGGCTATCTCACGACCAAGGCCACGGAGTTGGCCGGCATGTTCGGCGACGGCAAGGCCGCGATGGATCTCATGGGCCAATGGCTACTCGGCCAGCAGGCGCCCTATTCCACGAGCGGCAAGGGCCTGCCGGAGGAGGACATCGGCATCCTGTCCTTCCCGGTCGTCGCCGGCGGCAAGGGCAAGGCGACCGACACCCTCGGCGGCATCAACGGCTTTCTGGTGACCAAGTCCGCGCCCCCCGAGGCGGTCGACTTCCTCAAGTTCTTCAGCCAGGATAAATACGCGAAAGAGGCCGCCACGTCGGCCGCCTATATCCCGGTCGTCAAGGGTGCGGAAGCGTCGTTCACCGACCCTCTGTTCAAGCGCCTCGCCAGCGATCTCGCGGCGACGACCTACCACCAGAATTATTTCGACCAGGACCTCGGCCCCGCCGTCGGACGGGTCATCAACGACGTCTCAGTGGAGGTCGCGGCCGGCGAAATGACGCCGGAGGCGGCGGCGGCCGCGATTCAGGACGCGGCCGAACAGCAGTAGCGGCAGGCTGAGACCTGCTTCTGCGGCCTCACCGCTTCCGGCGGTGAGGCCGGCGTCCCCAGAAAAATCGAAGAGGCTCGGCTTCTTGTCGGCGATCGAGACGACCTACGTCGAACCCGCCCGGCGCATGTCCGCCAATGGCTGGGCGACCGTCGTCATTTTTCTGCCGCCGGCGCTTCTCATCTTCACGGTGTTCGTCGCTCTGCCGATGGCGGAGGCCGCCTGGTACGGCTTCTACAACTGGGACGGCTACGGTCGGCCCGACAAGTTCATCGGGCTCAAGAACTACGGCTACCTGCTCGGCAACGCGACTTTTAACCGCTCGCTCATCAACAATGGCCTCGTTATCGCCGCGTCTCTCCTCGTCCAGCTGCCGTTCGCGCTGGGCGTGGCGCTGATGGTGGCCGGCCGGGTTAAGGGCGCGGCCGTGTTCCGGATGATCTTCTTTTTGCCCTATGTGCTAGCCGACGTCGCCGCCGGCCTGATCTGGCATTTCATGTTCGACGGCAGCTACGGGCTGTCCAGCGCGATCACCGGCGCGCTCGGCCTTCAGCCCTATTATCTCCTCGCGGACAAGACCTGGGCGTTCAGCGCCGTCCTGATCGTCATCCTGTGGAAATACTTCGGCTTCTACACGATGCTCTACGTCGCGGGTCTGCAGGGGATCGACAAATCGCTGCTCGAGGCGGCCGAGATGGACGGGGCGAGCGCCTTCCAGCGCTTCTGGCACATCACCTTGCCGCTGCTCGGCCCGATGATACGGCTCTCGATCTTCTTTTCCGTGGTCGGCTCGCTGCAGCTCTTCGACATCATCGTGCCCCTGACCGGCGGCGGTCCGTTCGAGACGACCAACACGATGGTCTCCTATCTCTACTATTTCGGCATCACGCGGATGCGCTTCGGCTTCAGCTCCGCCGTTGGCGTCGTGCTGTTCATCATCTGCGTGACCTTCGCCTTCGGCTACCGACGGATCTTCATGCGCAATGACTGAGACCACGGTCGCGATTGAGGGCGCCGCGGCGGCGCATGAGGCTTCGGGTCGCCGTCCCGGCGCGCCGGCGAGCCTCGCGCTCTTCGCCGCGCTCGTCGTGCTCGCGGGCGTCGTTCTCGTTCCGATCCTCGCGACGGCGCTGGACGGCTTCAAGGAACTCGGCGACCTGCAGACGCATCCGTTCTCCCTGCCGCGCCTCTGGGTCTGGAAGAACTATTGGGATATCCTGACCGGCTACCGCTATTGGCAGGTGCTCGGCAATTCGCTCCTGATCGCGGTCTTTACTGTGGCGCTTACGCTCGCGTTCTCGTCGATGGCGGCCTTCACCTTCGCCCACCTGCGTTTCTTCGGCGATCGCTTTCTCCTCAGCTATTTGCAGCTGGGGCTCCTCTTTCCGCTGGCGACGGCCATCCCGCCGATATTCATCAAGGTGCGCGATCTCGGCCTGCTCAATTCCTACTGGGGCGTGATCCTGCCCCAGGTCGCCTTTTCGCTGGCGATGAGCGTCCTGCTCCTGCGCAACGCGTTCAAGCAGCTTCCAGGAGAGCTCCTCGACGCCGCGATGATGGATGGATGCGGCTACTTTCGTTTCTTCTTCTACATCACGCTGCCGCTTTCGGGCCCGATCCTGTCCACCGTCGCCGTGATCTCGTTCGTCGCCAGCTGGAACGGCTATCTCCTGCCGCTGGTCGTGCTCGACAGCGAGTCGCGTTACCCCTGGACGCTCGGACTCATGGCCTACCAGGGCCAATATTCGACCTTGTGGCAACTGGTGCTGGCTTTCATCACGCTGACGATCCTCCCCGCGATCCTCATGTTCCTGATCGCCCAGCGATACATCGTCGCCGGCCTCACCGCGGGCGCGGTCAAGGCCTGAACGCGCGCCGCAGGGTCGATCCGGCGGAAATTATCACAATATAAGCATGTTATTTTGGCCAAGCCTCCAAGGAAAACCAAGCCAAACCAAGCTAAATCCAAGCCAGACCAAGCCAAATGCAAGGAAAATGCAAGGAATTAACCTTGTATTTCCTTGCATTTCCTTTGGCGAATCGGGACTTTCAATGGGTTATACCAACGGTCATGGCTCCTGACCGACGTGGGCCCAATCGCGCATCCCGATTGAGGTGATGGCGTCGGGCAAGGCCATGAGCTTCTGCCAAGCCTCGCAGGCGGCGTCGATGATGGCGTCGTAGGTCTCGAACACGCGGTTGGAGAGCCAGTTCGAGCGAAGGTACTGCCAGACGTTCTCGACCGGGTTGAGTTCGGGGGCGCGCGAGGGCAGGAAGATCGGCGTGATGTTCTCGGGCACGTCGAGGGCGCCGGTCGTGTGCCATCCGGCCCGGTCGAGCAGCAAGACGGCGTGGGCGCCTTCGGCGACGTGGCGCGAGATCTCGTCGAGGTGGAGCTGCATGGCCTCGGTGTCGGCGTAGGGCAAGGCGAGCGCGGCGCCGACGCCGCGGGCCGGGCAGATGGCGCCGAACAGGTAGGCGTTGTCGTAGCGCTGGTCGGCCGGCTGGCGAGGCCGCGTCCCGCGTCTGGCCCATTGCCGGACCTGGCCGTTCTTCTGGCCGATGCGCGCCTCGTCCTGGAACCAGATTTCGATCGGCGCCGTCTCCGGCACGCCCTCGAGATGGGCGCTCAGCGTGCGCGAGAAGTTTCCTAAGAAACATCCGCCCGGGCGGTATCGAGCCCCGCCTCACGCAGGACAAATCCCAGCGACTTCGCGCGACGTTGAAGATTTTTCAAAACACGCTGTTTGTAGCGATCTTCGTAGTATGTGGCGCCGGGATCGGCGTAGGCCATGCCGTGCCGAAGCGTGTTGTAGAACAGAACCGCGATCTTGCGCGCGGTGGCGGTGATCGCCTTCGCCTTGCCCACCCGCGCCGATAACCGGCGGTAGAACGCGCCCAGCGCAGTGTCGGTTCGCCCCACCGTGCCGGCGGCAAGGCGCAACAACGACGCGGCCCGATTGCTGGTGCGTCGCGTTTTCGACGACAGCACCTTGCCTCCGGAAATCTTGTTGTGCGGCGCGAGCGCCAGCCATGACGTGAAGTGCTTCGCTGTCGGCCAGGCCGCCAGGTTGGTCCCACACTCTCCGACCAGCTTCAGCGCCAGATACGGCCCCAGGCCATTGATCTGGGTCAGGTCCACGCCGAGGATCGCATGGAGCGCGCCGCGAGCGTCGAAGGCCGGCGCATTGGGCTGGTGTGTCCTTTGCCTGACGGGCAGAAGCTTGCTCGCGGGTGGTGGAGCGTTCTTCTTCAGCCGCTTCAGGATCGCTTCGATCTGCTCGTCGCAGGCCGTCACCTTGGTCTGATAAACTTCGTACAGTTCCAGCGCCTGGGTCAGGGCGAAGATGTGCTCCTCACGGTAGTTGCCAACCAGCGCCTGACAAACCATCTCCACCGACGCATGACACCGCCGATCACGATGGGAGGCCAGAACATTCGGATCGCGCTCACCGGCCACCATCGCCCTGATGATGGTCATGCCAGTTACGCCGGTGATATCGGACACGACATGGTGCAGCTGAAGGTTCATCTGCATCAGCGCCTTCTGCATGTGCTGAATATGCGCCGCCGCGTAATCGAGCAGCCGCTCCCTCTGCCGGAGGTAGGTGCGCAGCCCGGCAATTTCAGCCTGGGGCCGGAAGCTGGCGCGCAGCAGTCCGTATTCGTGCAGGCGTTGCAGCCATTGCGCGTCGCTGACGTCGGTCTTCCGCCCAGGCACATGCTTCGCGTCCCGCGCGTTGACCACCATCACCTCGAACCCGCGCTGTTCCAGGATTTCGAAGACCGGGATCCAGTAAACTCCGGTCAATTCCATCACGACCGTCCTGATGCCGCACTGGGCGAACCAGTCGGACAGCCGGTGAAGGTCATCGGTGAAGGTCTGGAACGTTCGGACCGGTTCCTTGTCGCGATCCGGGCCGACAGCCGCGACATGCATGGCGGCGCCGATATCGATCGCGGCCGCCGCCGGATGAACCGGGGATAGACCCCGCGACTTGCGGGACCGCTTCGTTTGAGACATGCCGTGAACCCTCCTGCCTGAGGAAGCCAAAGAGGGCTGGGCCACGGAGAAACATCAATTTCCTAATCGGGATCGCCTGAAGACGTCACCACTCGCAAGTCCGCAACAGCCCATGGGCCACGTTTTTTTACGGGGTCTGGTCCACCAAAAACTTTCCGGCCGCTCCCCTCCGGTTCACGATAGCGCAACTCGTTTCCACCGCCACAGGCGGGCCGCCGACCCGAGCCCGTTTTTTAAACGCTTCGACGATCCGCTCGTCTTGGGCCGGATGGCGCGGGCGGGCGCTCATGTGGGAGAAGCCCAGCTTCTTCAGAAGCTTTCCGACGTAGCGCTCGTGGAAATCGACGCCGAACCGGGCGGCGATGGCGTGCTTGAGGTCGGCCCGTCGCCAGCGCACGACGCCGTCCGTCTCGCGATCCGGCCCGGCCTCGACGATGGCGGCGAACTCGGCCAGCTGCGCAGCCGACAGGCGCGGCTTGGGGCCCTCGGTCCAATGGTCGATCAGGCCCTCGGGGCCGGCGGCGTTGAACCGATGGACCCAGTCGCGCAGCGTCTGCCGGTCCATGCCGCCGATCCTCGCCGCCGAACCCCGGTCCATCCCCTCCCGCACCGCAGCCAGCGACAACAACCGACGGCTCTGGTTCACGTCCTTCGTGCGGCGGGCCAGCGCCCGAAGCTCCTCAGCCGAATAGTCCTCTCGCAACTTCACTGCTGACGGCATGGCCAAACCCTCCATGCCACCTTAAATCATCATGCTCGCAATTCGAGAATCCCCCGTAAGTCAGCCAGCGGGACCTTTGGTATTAGTCCTATTGTCGCGTTTGCGACACGGGGCCGACGCTCTCGAAACGTCCGCAAAATCGGCATGTTTGGCTTTGGCACGGGTCATGCAAGGGAGGGCGCAGACGTTTGTCAACGGAGCGGACCCCATGATTCATCTGACCGACAACGCCGTCGCCGCGATCAGGACCGCGATCTCCCGCGCGACCGAGATGGCCGCCGCCGACGCGCCCACCGCCGAGGGCCTGCGGATCATGGTGCAGGCGGGCGGCTGCGCCGGCTTCAAATACATGATGGGCCTCGAGGCTCAGGTCCGCGACGGCGACGAGGTCGTGCGCCAGGACGGGGTCAAGCTGTTCATCGACAAAAACTCGCAAGAGCATTTGGCCGGCATGACGGTCGATTTCGTCACCGGGCTCGAGAGCTCGGGATTCGTATTCGACAACCCGAACGCCGCTTCGAAGTGCTCCTGCGGCAAGTCCTTCTCCTAAAAGCTCTCCAAGTCCCCCGAGGCGAACGATGCTTCAGTCCGCTCTGCCCGAACTCGCGACCCCCGAAGAGGAGATCGCGCCCGCGCCGCCCGCGCGCGTCCGTCTCGTCGACATGGAGCGCCGGCCGGCGGTCTCGAAGGCGCCTGGCGCTCCCGCGCCTGGCCCGCGTCCGGTTCGCCATCTCGATGCGCCCGAGCGGATCGCGGCGATCGAAACCGCGCTCGCCGAGCTGCGTCCCCGCTTGCAGGCCGACGGCGGCGATTGCTGCCTGGTCGGCGTCGAAGGCGACATCGTCCACGTCAGGATGACGGGGGCCTGCGTCGGCTGCCAGATGGCGTCCATGACGGTGATGGGCGTGCGCATGCGCTTGATCGAGAAGCTCGGTTTCCCGGTCAAGGTGGTTCCCGTCTGAGGAGGAGGCGCCGGTGAAGCCCGTCTATCTCGACAACAACGCAACGACGCGCGTCGACCCTCAAGCGGTCGCGGCCATGCTGCCGTTCTTCACCGAGCATTTCGGCAATCCCTCTTCCGAACATGCATTCGGCGCGGAGAGCCGGAAGGCTTTGCGCGAGGCGCGCGAGAAGATAGCGGCGCTGGTCGGCGCCGCCTCCGCGGACGAAATCCTGTTTACGTCCGGCGGGACGGAAGCCGACAACACGGCGATCTTCAGCGCGTTGGCTGCCAACCCGGACCGCAACGAGATCGTGGCGTCGGCAGTCGAACATCCAGCGGTGTTGGCGCTCATCAGGCATCTGGAGGCGGCGGGCCGGATCAAGGCTCGCATCATCCCGGTCCTCAGTTGCGGCTGCCTCGACCGTGCGCGCTACCGCGCCGCGTTGTCGCCGAGGGTCGCCCTCGTCTCGATCATGTGGGCGAACAACGAGACGGGGGTAATCTTTCCCGTCGAAGCGCTCGCCGAGGAGGCGAAGGCGGTCGGCGCGCTTTTCCACACCGACGCCGTGCAGGCCGCAGGCCGCGAGCCGATCGATGTCAAAGGCGGCCCGATCGACCTCCTGTCGCTCTCGGCCCATAAGCTGCATGGGCCCAAGGGGGTTGGAGCGCTCTACGTGCGGCGCGGCCTAAAAGTCGCGCCTATGATCCACGGCGGACGCCAGGAGCGCGCGCGCCGGGGCGGCACCGAAAATATTCCCGGGATTGTCGGTTTCGGCAAGGCTGCGGAGATCGCCGCGCCGAGGCTGCGGGGCGACGCCGCGCGCATGCGCGCCTTGCGCGACCGGCTCGAAAGCGGACTCCTCGGCCGGGTTCGGGGCGCGGCCGTTCTGGGAGCGGGTTCGGCGCGCCTGCCGAACCCGAGCCTGATCGCCTGCGCCGACGTCGAGGCCGAGGCGGTCGCGACAATGCTGGCGCGCGACGGCATCGCCGCGTCGACCGGCGCCGCCTGCGCCGCCGGCTCTCACGCGCCCTCCCACGTCATTCAGGCGATGAACATTGGCGGCGCGTCGGAACTGGGCGCGGTGCGCTTTTCGCTTTCGCGCGACAGCGACGACGACGACATCGACCGCGTCCTCATGACGATGCCCGACATTGTCGCGCGGCTGCGCAAGCCGTCCTCAGAGGCGCCGGTCCGCGGTGAGCCGGAGCGCGAGGCGGCATGAAGTCCGATCGAGAGTCGGCGGCGCCGCGCGCTGTGTTCCTCAACGATACGACCCTGCGCGATGGCGAGCAGACCCCCAGCGTCGCATTCACGCGAAACGAAAAGCTCGCGATCGCCGAAGCGCTGGCTGACGCGGGCGTGGCCGAGCTTGAAGCGGGAACGCCTGCAATGGGCGACGCCGAGATCGACACGCTGAGAGCGATCGCGTCGCTTAATCTTAAGGTTCGCGTGCTGGCTTGGTGCCGCATGGGCAAGGCGGACATCGACGCGGCCCGCCGGACGCATGTCGGCGCGGTCAACCTGTCGATCCCCGCATCCGACCGTCTCTTGAGCGTGAAGCTCGGGCTCGATCGCGAGGAGGCGCTGGAGCGCGTGCGCCGCTACGTTCCGATGGCGCTAGACGCCGGCTTCGAGGTCGCGGTCGGCGCAGAGGACGCCTCGCGCGCCGACGCCGATCATCTCGTGCGGATGGTCGAGACCGCGGCGAGCGCGGGAGCGTTCCGATTGCGGCTAGCGGACACAGTCGGGACCCTCGACCCGTTCCAAACTCACGAATTGGTTGCGCGCGTAGTCCGTTCCACCGACATTGCGATCGAATTTCACGGACACAACGACTACGGCCTTGCGACCGCGAACACGCTCGCTGCGATCCGCGCGGGCGCGACGCACGCCTCGGTCACGATCGGCGGACTTGGCGAGCGGGCGGGAAACGCGCCGCTCGAGGAAGTCGCCGCGGCGCTCGAGAGCCTCAGCGGAATCGCAACCGGCATCGACCTGACGCGGCTTCCCGCACTCACCGCGATGGCGGCCGACGCGTCGGGACGCAGGGTTCCCGAAGGCAAGGCGATCGTGGGCCGCGACGTCTTCACGCACGAATCCGGCATTCACGTCGCAGGCTTGCTCGCCGATCCGGAAAGCTACCGCGGCGCGGACCCGGCGCTGTTCGGACGCCGGCGCCGGATTGCGATCGGCAAGCATTCTGGCGCCAAGGCGCTCGCCTTCGTCCTCGAGCAACGGGGCGTCGATCTCTCACCCGCGATCGCGCCGCTGCTTGTCGCGCTCGTGCGTCGCCGCGCGACGCAGTTGAAACGGCTGATCTCGCCGGACGAGCTCGTCGAGCTTCATGAAAGCGTCTGCGCGGACAGAGGCCAGTCCGCCGCGGACATCGCCGGCTGACGACAACGGAGATCCTGCCTCATGTCATGTTCTCTTGATGACAAACCCATCGACGTCGCCGACATTGCGCAGCGGCTGAAGCGCCTGTCGTCGGCGGAGGATTTTTTCGCAACGCTCGGCGTCGTTTATGACGAAGCCGTGCTGCGCGTCGCGCGGCTGCACATCCTCAAGCGCATGGGCGAATATCTGCAGGGCGACGATCTGGAGGGTCTACCCGACGCCGTCGCCGCCGCGCGCGCCAAAGCGGTGCTGCAGCGCGCCTACGCCGATTTCGAAGCCTCTTCGCCGCTGGCGCAGCGCGTGTTCCGCGTGCTCAAGGATCACGATCCCGACCGGCCGGTCCCGCCGAAGACTGCATTCGTCGCGCTCGACGACATTGCGCCGCTGCCGCCGCGCTGAACCCATCGCCTGACCTGACTTTCCAACGCTCGAAAGCGTGTCGCGCCGCCAGCGGGCTGCGCGCATTTTGCGTTCGCCGCAAGGCTTTGGATCGTTCCGACGACGCCCTGTCGCCTTCCCGACAGCGTCGCGTCGGACGCCGTCGATCAAACGCCGGCGTTTGGCTGAAACCTCATGATTTCATTGGGATGCGCGAACCGTTGGCTGCTGGCACGACCTATGCCTAGCCAACGCGGACGCATCGTCCTTGGAGAGACGCGCAATGCACTTCGTCGTCTGCGTCAAGCAGGTTCCGGATTCGGCGCAGATCCGCGTCCACCCGGTCACCAACACGATCATGCGGCAGGGCGTGCCGACGATCATCAATCCTTATGATCTCTTCGCGCTCGAAACGGCGATGCGGCTGCGCGACGATGAGGGCGGCGAAGTCACGGTCCTCACGATGGGTCCGCCGTCCGCAGAAGAATCCCTGCGCAAGGCGCTGACCTTCGGCGCCGATCGCGCCGTGCTCTTGACCGACCGCTTCTTCGCCGGCTCGGACACGCTGGCGACGAGCTACGCGCTCGCCCTGGCGATCCGCAGGATCGGCGAGATATGGGGCGCGCCAGACATCGTCTTCGCCGGCAAGCAGACAATCGACGGCGACACGGCGCAGGTGGGACCTGGCGTCGCGCGCCGGCTCGAACTGAACCAGCTGACCTACATTTCGAAAATCTCCCGTGTGGACGCAGCCGCGCGTTTAATCGAGCTCGAGCGGCGCGCCGAGGGCGGAACCCAGTCGCTCTCGTCGGCGCTGCCCTGCCTCGTGACGATGCTCGAAGGCTCGGCGGACATCCGGCGCGGGACCTTCGCCGACGCTTTGCGCGCGGCGCGCGCCGACATTGTGATCTGGTCGGCGGCGCAGGCGGGCATCGAGGACATGCAGAAATGCGGCCTGCGCGGCTCGCCGACAGTCGTCAAGCGGGTGTTTGCGCCGGCGCCGCGCGCCGAAAAAGCCAAAGAGATCGAGGCGAAGCCGCGCGCTCGCGAAACTGCGGACGCGCTCATCGACGCCTTGTTCGAGGCGAAGCCCGCAATGGCGGCCGACCTCGAGCGTCTCGCCGCCGGGTTGTGAGGAGATAAGCGATGTCCGACGCGCCGAAGGCCGCCGCGCCCGCCCCCAGCCGGGCGGCGATGAAGAAGCAACTGCCGGAGCATTTCAAGGCCTACAAGCATGTCTGGGTGATGGTCGAACTGGAGCGCGGCCAGGTCCATCCCGTGTCATGGGAGCTGATGGGCGAGGCCCGCAAGCTCGCCGAAAAGCTCGGCGTCGAGGTCGGGGCCGTCGTCGTCGGCGCGCCCGGAGCCGGAACGCGCGAGGCCTCGGCCGAGAGCTTCGTCTACGGCGCCGACGTCGTCTACCTCGTCGAGAACCCGGTCCTCGCCGAGTATCGCAACGAGTCCTACACGAAGACGCTGACGGAGCTCGTCAATGTCTATAAGCCCGAGATCCTGCTGCTTGGCGCCACCAATCTCGGGCGCGACCTCGCCGGCTCCGTCGCCACCACGTTGCTGACGGGCCTGACGGCCGACTGCACCGAGCTCGCGGTCGACGCAGACAAGTCGCTCGCCGCGACGCGGCCGACGTTCGGCGGATCGCTCCTCTGCACGATCTACACGCTCAACTTCCGGCCGCAGATGGCGACTGTGCGCCCGCGCGTCATGCCGATGCCGGCGCGCCAGGAAGCGCGGGTTGGACGCGTCGTCGAGCATGCGATCGACCTCAAAGAGGAGAGCATCGTCACCAAGGTGCTCGCCTTCCTGCCCGACCGGACGTCGCAGAAGTCGAACCTCGCTTACTCCGACGTCGTCGTCTCCGGCGGCCTCGGCCTGCAGAGCGGCGAAAACCTGCAGCTCGTGCGGGCGCTCGCGAGTGTGCTCGGCGGCGAATGGGGCTGCTCGCGCCCTTGCGTGCAGAAAGGCTGGGCGCCCGCCGAACGGCAGATCGGCCTGACAGGCAAGACAGTCCGGCCGAAGCTTTATATCGCAGCCGGCGTCTCGGGCGCGATCCAGCACCGCGTCGGGGTCGAGGGCGCCGATCTCATCGTCGCGATCAACACGGACCGCAACGCGCCGATCCTCGACTTCGCCCATTATGCGGTCGCGACCGACGCCATCCGCTTTCTGCCCGCGCTGACGGAAGCCTTCCGCGCCCGAATTTCCCCGCACGCGAGGGACCGGCTCGCCGGCTGAAGGAGACAAAGCCCCATGGTAGAGAAATTCGATTGCATCGTCGTGGGCGCCGGAATGTCGGGCAACGCGGCGGCTTACACCCTCGCCACGAGGGGCCTCTCGGTCCTGCAGCTCGAACGCGGCGAATATTCCGGGTCGAAGAACGTGCAGGGCGCGATCATGTATGCCGACATGCTCGAAGCCATCATTCCCGACTTTCGCGAGGACGCGCCGCTCGAACGCCATCTGATCGAGCAGCGCTTCTGGATGATGAGCGAGAACGCCCACACCGGCGTGCAGTATCGCTCGGACGCCTTCAACGAGGCGAGACCCAACCGCTATACGATCATCCGCTCCCAGTTCGACAAGTGGTTCTCGCGCAAGGTGCGCGCGGCGGGAGCGATCGTCTTGACCGAGACGACGGCGCTGGAGCTCATCTTCGACGCCTATGGCGCCTGCATCGGCGTGCGCACCGACCGCGAGGGCGGGATCGTCCATGCCGACGTCGTCGTGCTGGCGGAGGGCGTGAACGGCCTACTCGGCAGCCGCGCGGGCTTGAGGGCGCCGCCGAAGCCTGAGACCGTCGCGCTCGCCGTCAAGGAAATGCACTTCCTGCCGCAGGAGACGATCGAGGCGCGCTTCAACGTGAAGGGCGACGAAGGCGTCGTCATCGAGGCGGCCGGCGCCGTCTCGCAGGGGATGACCGGCATGGGCTTCATCTACACCAACAAGGAATGCCTGTCGGTCGGCATCGGCTGCCTCGTCGCGGATTTCGCCAAGGGCGGCGAGACGCCCTACGGCCTCTTGGAGAAATTCAAGCAGCATCCTTCCGTCAAGCCGCTGCTCGAAGGCTCGGAGGTGAAAGAATACGCCGCCCACCTCATCCCCGAGGGCGGCTACAAGGCCGTGCCGCAACTCTGCGGCGACGGCTGGGTCGTCGTCGGCGACGCCGCGCAGCTCAACAACGCCGTTCATCGCGAAGGCTCGAATCTCGCCATGACTTCCGGCCGGATCGCGGCCGAGGCGATCTTTCAGGCGACGAGCCGGCGCGAAAAGATGACCGAGACCAACCTCAAGCGCTATCCGGACGCGCTCGAAGCCTCTTTCGTCATGAAGGACCTGCGCAAGCACAAGGACATGCCGTCGCTCCTGCACACCAACTCGCGCAACTTCTTCCTGACCTATCCGGAACTCGTCGCCAAGGCGATGGAGAGCTTCGTGCGCGTCGACGGCACGCCGAAGCGCGAGAAGGAGTCCGCGACCTTCAAGGCCTTCCGCAAGACGCGTGGGCTCGGCGGCCTGGTCACGGACGCCGTCAAACTGGCGCGCGCCTGGCGCTGAACTTTCCGAAGAGGAGACCCATGAGATGAGCGCGATGACAAGTGTTCGCGTCGAAGACAAGCTCTATCAGAACCGCTACGTCATCGACGCCGGCCGAGGGCACATCAAGATCGCCCCGCACGACAAGCCTTCGCCAAACCTCATGGCGATGGTGACGCTGTGCCCCGCCGGCTGCTACTCGCTCAATGAGGCCGGCAAGGTCGAGGTCGCGACCGACGGCTGCTTCGAATGCGGAACTTGCCGGGTCTTATGCGAGCCGTCCGGCGAGGTCGAATGGAACTACCCCCGAGGCGGCTACGGCGTGCTGTTCAAGTTCGGGTGAGCGCTGATCGTCACGCTGACGTCGCGGGGCGGAGCGGCATAGGGCGCGCTGGTCACGATGAGCCCGGCTCCGGCGCGAACATAAGCCGCGGCGTTGCCTGCGTTGACGCCGCCGGCGGCGGCGATGACCGGCGGCACAGCACGGCGGCGCGCGAACTCCGCGACCTCGCCGACCGCCTCGACGCCGAATTTTTCGAGCTGGATCACCTCGAACCCAGCCTCGATCGCCTGCCGCGCCTCGGCCGCGTCGCCGACTTCGATTGCGAGCTTCTTCTCGGGCGCCGCGCATTTGAGGCGCCTGGCGATCGACGCGAGCGGCTCACCGGGGAAGAAAGCGCGGTGTTCGGCGAAGACAAGAATCGTCTCCGAAAGCCCGGCGCGATGCAGGATCGCGCCGCCCGCCTTGATGCCGATGTGGCTGAGCCTCCGTCCGCCGGGAAAGGTCTTGCGCGTGCAGGCGACGCGGACGTGCGGATCGACCGCCTCGACCGCATCGACGATCGCGCGCGCCGACGTCGCAATTCCTGACAGGATTTCGACCAGGGTCTGCGAGGCTTTCCAGGCGAGATGGAGCCCGGCGGCGTCGCCGTCGCCTGAAAGAAGCTCGGCGCCGGCGGGGACTGTGTCGCCGGACCGGCAGCCGAGCGCAATTTTCGCGCCGCGTCTCCGCAACATCTCCGCGGCGAGTTCGATCCCAGCGACGGTCATGGCGCCGCGCGCCCTGAACACGATGCGCCCGCGCCTGCCCGCGAGCCCGAGCGCTTCCGTAGTCAGGTCGCCGCCCGGCGCGTCCTCGGCGAGGAGCGCGTCAACCATCGCATCGTCGAGGTTCATGGGGCTGAGGAGGCGCGCTAATCCACGCCGATCATGACGTTGGAGGCCTTGATGACGGCATAGGCCGGCTTGCCGATCTCGAGCGCGAGCGCGTCGACCGATTGATTGGTGATGGACGCGGTGACGACCACCTGCGAGCCCACTTCGATCTTCACCTGCGCCGTGGTCGCGCCTTTCGTGATCGCGACGACTTTGCCGGAAAGAATGTTGCGCGCGGATAAACGCATGGGGACCGTCCTTCGTCTTAACCGGACGCTTGAGTCGACGCCCGCGTCCGGATCGACATTCATAAACGGATGGCGCGAGGGCCGTCCATGAGCCTTCGGTCGATAGCCGGCGCTTTCGCCCTAAAGCTTGGCGCGCATCTTGCAGCGAGCCACGCGCTCGGCGGGAAATAAATGTCGGGTTTCAGACAATGGAGCCGCATATGAACGCTCTCGATCCACGCCGCTTCGCCGCGATCGTCTACGAGAGCGGCGCGTCCGTCGATGGACTGATGTCGAGCTTCGCCAGCGAACTCCTTAAGGCGGGCGTCGATGCGCGCGGCATTGTCCAATTGCCGCCCGACGCCGCGGGCTGCGGCCCGGGCGCGCTGATGAAGCTTCGTGACGTCGCGACCGGCGAGATCATCCCGCTCTGCCAGGATCTCGGGCCGGGCGCAGGAAGCTGCTGCCTCGACTCCTCGGCGCTCGCGGGCGCGGCCGCACGCTTGCGCGCCGCGGCGAGCACCCCGTCCGACATCCTCTTCTTCTCCGAATTCGGCAAACAGGAAGCCGGCGGGAAGGGCATGCGAGCGGAGCTTGCGTTCGCCATCAGCGAAAGGCGGACGGTCCTGACCGCGGTCAAACGCAGCCTCCTGCCGCAGTGGCTCGCTTTCACAGGAGGCCAGGGCACGCTGCTCGAGCATCGCCTCTGGGTGGTGAGAAACTGGTGGGAGGACCTTTCGGGCCTTTGGGCCAGGGCCGCCTGAGGCTAGCCGTCGATATCCCACATTTCGGCGCTTGCGCCCGCGAGTTCGCGCACTCGTTGCTCATCCTGCGCGAATTCGCGCGCCGCGCCCTCGTAGACGATCTTGCCGTCGTCGATGATATAGGCGCGGTCGGCAATCTCGACCGCGGCGCGCACGTTTTGCTCGACGAGAAGCACGGCTGCGCCCTCGCGCCGCGCCGCGACCACGATCTTGAGCACGTCCGCGACGATGAGCGGCGCCAGGCCCTGAGAGGGCTCGTCGAGCATGAGGACTTTCGGATTGAGGAGGAGCGCGCGCGCAATCGACAGCATCTCCTGCTCGCCGCCGGACAGCTGGGCGCCCTTGTTGGTCTTGCGCTCGGCCAGGCGCGGGAACGCCTCGTAGATCCGGGACGTGGTCCACCGCCCGGGCCGTTCGACCGGCACCAGAAGGTTTTCCTCGACCGTCAGGTTGCCGAAGATGCGCCGGCCCTCGGGCACATAACCCACGCCCATTTCGGCGATCCGATAGGGGGGCGATCCGGTCGTCTCGACGCCGAAGAACTGAACCCGACCCTCGCGCGGCGGAGTGAGGCCGATGAGGCTTCTCAAGGTCGTCGTCTTGCCCGCGCCATTGCGGCCAAGCAACGCGACGATCTCGCTCTCGCGCACTTCGAGACTGACGCCATGCAGGATATGGCTCTTTCCGTAAAAGGCGTGGATGTTGTCTGCCTGGACCGCGATCATGCGTCCGCCTTGCCGAGATATGCCGCCTGGACCTTCTCGCTCTCGGCGATCTCCTTTGGCGCGCCCTCCGCGAGCGGCCGTCCCTCCGCCAGCACCATGATGCGGTCGGCGAGATTGAAAACGACGCGCATGTCGTGCTCGATCAGCATGATCGTCTGGCCCTCCTGCCGATGCAGGCGCCGGATCAGCCGGGCGATGTCGTAGGTCTCCTGGTCACCCATGCCCGCGGTCGGTTCGTCGAGCAGAAGCAGGCGCGGACGCAGAGCGAGCGCCATCATGATTTCGACCGCGCGCTGATCGCCGTGCGACAGCGCGCCGACGCGGACGCGCCACTTGTCGGCGAGGCCGCCCAGCGCCAGAAGCGTCTCGACGCGCGCCTCGACATTTCGCCGCGCCGCGCGGCTGAGCCAAGGCGAAAGGCGATGACCGGAGGCGATCTCGACGGCGACGCGGACGTTGTCGCCGACGGAAAGTTCGGGAAAGATCTCGGTGATCTGAAACGTGCGCGCCATTCCTCGCCGCACCCGCTCCTCGGGAGGAAGGCCGGTGACGTCGCGACCGTCGAACAGGATCGAACCGGACGTCGGCGGAAAGAGGCCGCTGATCAGATTGAAGAACGTCGTCTTGCCCGCGCCGTTCGGGCCGATGATCGCGCGAAGCTCGCCCGGTTCGATGGACAGAGACACGTCTTCGATCGCCGCCAGACTGCCGAAGCGCTTCGAGACGCCATTGACCTGAAGCAGGCTCACGCTGAGGCTCCTCCCCGCAAGAGCCCGAGCACTCCGCGAGGAAAGAAGCGCACAACGAGAATGAACATGAGCCCGATCACCGACATCCAGTTTTCGGTGCGGCTCGAGACGTAATCCTGCATCGCGACGAAAATGGCGGCGCCGATCAGCGGGCCCCAGAACGAGCGCATGCCGCCCAAGACCGCCATGATGACGAGATTGCCGGAGAGGTCGAAGCGAAGCGCGCGCGGATCGGTGAAATTGTTGAGGAGCGCATAGAGCGCGCCGGCGACGCTGACGAACAGGCAGGAGATCACGAACGACAGCCAGATGTGCAGTTCGACCGGAACGCCCAGGAATCGCGCGCGCCGCTCGTTCTCGCGAATGGCGACCAGCGATCGTCCAAAGGGCGAATTGAGGAGCGTCGCCATCGCCGCGACGCAGACGGCGAAGATTGCGAACACGAAATAGTAGAAGGCCTTGTCGTCGCCGAAAATGTCGAGCCTGGCGAAGCCGAAATCGACCGGCAGGCGGTGCCATCCGGTCAGGCCGTCGTCGCCGCCCGTGACGGAGTTCCAGCGGAAGGCGAGGAAGTAGAACACCTGGCCGAAGGCGATCGTGACCATTGCGAAATAAACGCCGCGGCGCCTAACGATCAAGGCGCCGATCAGCGCCGCGGCGACCAGTCCGACAAGCATGCCGAGCCCAATGGCGGGCATGGTCCCGAGACCCAGGTACCTGATCCCCATCGCGGCGCCATAAGCGCCGAGGCCGAAATAGGCGGCGTGGCCGAAGGACAACACGCCCGTGAAGCCGAGCAGGAAATTGAGCGACATCGCCGCCAGTCCCATGACCAGAATGCGCGACGCAAGCTCGGTGTAGCCGCCGATCGCCTGCATCCAGAAGGGCATGGCGATCAGTGCGCACCCGACGGCGGCATCGATCGCGCGAACGCGCACCGCGCTCAATGCAGCCTCCCTTCCTCGCCGAGGAGCCCGCGCGGGCGGACGAGCAGCACCAGTCCCATCATCACATAGATCACCGCCTCGGTGGCGGAAGGAAGGTAGACGGCCGCGAGGCCCGATGCGACGCCGATCATGAGCCCGCCGAGCAACGTGCCGAGCAGGCTTCCGAGACCGCCCACGATGATCGCAACGAAACTCGGCATGATGAGCGAGCCGCCGATCGTAGGCGAAAGCCCGAGCAACCCTGCGGCGAGCACTCCGGCAAGGCCCGCGAAGTAGATCCCGATGCCGAAGTTGAGGCTGCGCAGCCAGCGCACATTCACGCCGAGCGTCGAGACAGTGTCGAGATCGCGCGTGCCCGCTCGGATGCGCATGCCGAGCCGCGTGTAGGTCAGCACGGCGAAGAGACCGCCGACCGCCACCGCGACGATGATGATCATGAACACTCGATAGCCGGTGACGAAGAAGAACTTGCTCGAGAGCGAGGTCATCAGCCATGACGGGACTTGGAAGGGGAGGCTCTGCGCGCCCCAGACATAGCGCGTCATGTCCTCGAAGATGTAGGCGAGGCCGAAGGTCACGAGGAGGCCGTAAAGCGGGTCCTGTCCATAGAGCGGACGGATCAGCACGCGCTCGACGACGAGCCCGAGCAGGGCGGTCACGATCGGCGCAACCACCAAAGCGCCCCAGAAGCCGAGATACGGGATCAGCGTGTAGGCGAGATAGGCGCCGAGCGCGAGAAAGCCGCCGTGAGCGAAGTTGATGACGCCGCTGAGATTGAGGATCAGCGACAGGCCGAGAGCCATCAACGCGTAGAACGCGCCCACGATCAGGCCGTTGAAGATGTTGAACAGGACGACCTGGGTCATGCGCCGGGGTTCGCCGGTCGCGGCGCGAGCGCGTCGTCCGCGTCGTCTTGCACGGCGCTCAAGTCGGCCATGTCATCTTGCAGCCGCTCGCCTCGACCGGACCGGCGACGTCGGCGCCGTTGACGACCTTCTTGACCTTGAAGAGATCGTCTGGCGCGCTGCCGCTCGCCTGCGCGTCGCCGACGAAGAGGCTCGCGACAAGCTGGTTTTGCCCGGCGCGGTAAATGGCCGGATTGGGCGACAGCGCGATTTCCGGCGGCAGCTGGAAGCCCTGCAAGGCTTTGGCCATGTCGACCGCCTTCAGCGACTTGGCCGTCTGGGCGGCGTGCGCGCAGGTCCAAACCGAGACGTATCCGAACCACGTGCGCGCCGTCGGCACGCGGCCTGTGTGTTTCTTCGTCGCTGCCACGAACTCCGCGACATGGGGCACGCCGGGCTGGTTCCAGTACCATTCCATCACCCACGTGCCGATGCGCGCCTCGGGCGGAAGACCCTCGAGCGGCTCCATCTCCTGCTGCGCGCCGGCCAGATGGACCTTGTTCTGGAGGCCGAATTGCACCGCTTGCTTGAGGGCGTTGAGCATGTCGTCGCCCTGGACGAGGAAGACGATGACGTCCGGATTGGCTGCCTGAGCTTTGATGAGATACGACGAGAAATCCACGGTGCCGAGCGGCGTCAGGTCGCCGCCAACCCTCTCGCCGCCGAGCGCGGCGATCGCCTTGATCATGCCAGACTCCAGCGTGTGGCCGAAGGCGTAATCCGGGGTGATGTAGTAATACTTCTTGCCGTATTCCTTGACGAGCGCGCCGGCGACGGCGTTCGCCTCCATCTGCGTCGTGTTGCAGACTCGAAATACGTTCCAATGGCAGCTCGCGCCGGTGATCGCATCGGTGTGGCCTCCGGGCACAATATGCAGCACGCCCTTTTCGTTGGAGACCTGGGCCATCGCGAGCGCCAGCGCCGAGTTCACGTTGCCGAGCAGGAAATCGACCTTGTCGCTTTCGATCAGCTTGCGCGCCTTCTGGACGGCCGCGCCGGCGTCGCCGCTGGTCGAGTCCTCGACCACGAGTTCGACAGGACGGCCGAGGATTCCACCTTTGGCGTTGATTTCCCCCAGCGCCATCTGGCAGCCGATCAACTCGTTCTTGCCCGGGGCGGCGTAGGTGCCGGTCAACGGATTGTCGAGCCCGATCTTCACCGAATCCGCCGCGCGGGCGGGCATCACGAAAGGACTGGCGATCTGGGCGGCGCCGAGCGCGAGTCCCGACTTGACGAGCGTGCGGCGGTTCAGAGGAAACAGCGAGTTCGTCCTGGGCAAGATAGGCCTCCCTTGGTTGCGACGCCTGTTCGGCGTCGGGCGGCGAGGCCCCGGCTCCGTCGATCGCATCGCTTTGGTGCGGGACAGTGTCATCCACAGTCGCTCGCCCCGTCAAGCGGCGTCGGCCGCCTTGACTGTGGCTGGGTCGACGGAACGCTCCGGACTTGTCTTGGGTCGCGACGACGGCGCCGTGAGCGAATCCGCCCGCTCACGCCAAATTCGCCTCGGCGGTGTCAGTCGAGCCGCGCTCGGATTATACCAATTGGCGAGACCGGCGAGGCCGCGTCGCATGGGCCGAGACTTTCTTTCACGGGAGATGTTGGCGATGATTTACGAGTTGCGCGTGTATCAACCGGCGCTGGGCCAAATGCCCAAGCTCCTGGCCCGCTTCAGAGACCATACCGTTCCGATCTGGGAGAAGCACGGCATCCGGCCGCTCGGCTTCTGGACGACGCTCATCGGGGAAAGCAGCAACGAGCTGACCTACATAATCCCTTGGGAATCGCTTGCGGATCGGGAGACGCGGTGGACGGCGTTCCAGAACGACCCAGCCTGGCATAAAGCCCGCGACGATAGCGAACGCGAGGGACCCATCGTCGCAAGCATCAGAAACCAGATCCTCACGCCAACGGCGTTTTCCGCGCTGAGATAGCGGCGCGATTGTTCGCGTCCGTCGGACGGACAGCGGAAGACTATAGCGCCAATTCGATAACGCCGGTCAGAAGTCCGGCGGGATCGGCGCTTTGGCCGACATGGATTTCGAACCGCCCCGGCTCAAGGACAGAATCGAGACTTGGGCCAATGAACGACAGGTCCTCGACCGGCAGCCGCCACTCCACGTTCCCGCGCTGTCCGCCCGCGAGCACGATTTTGCGCACGCCCTTCAGCTCCAAAAGTGGACGAGCGAGGCTTGCGACCACGTCTCGCACGAACAGGAACAACGTCGCCTCACCGTCAACCTCGCTGTCGTTATGGACAGCTACGGACACGTCGACGCATTCGCCGGCCCTGACAAGAGTCGGACTGCACCTGAGGTCGCGGAGCGCAAAGCGGCTGTAGGAGAGGCCGTGACCGAAGAAAAATTGCGGCGTCGCCGGCACGTCGAGATAGGAGCTCGAGTAATGCACGCCCGGCGCCGTGGGCCGACCGGAAGGGCGCTGGCTGTAGAAGATCGGCGCCTGCCCGACAGCGCGGGGCCATGTCGCCGGCAATCTTCCCGTCGGATTGAATCTCCCGGTCAAGACATCGGCGATTGCGTGTCCCGCTTCGCTGCCGAGGAACCACGTCGCAAGAACGGCGTCCGCCCGCTCGAAGAGCCAGGGCAGGGTGAGCGGACGGCCGGAAGACAGCAGCACGACGAAGGGCTTGCCGAGGTCCAAGACCGCCTCGGCGAGCGCGCGCTGGCGTCCCGGCAGGCCGAGATCCGCTCGACTCGCCGCCTCTCCGCTCATCGCCGCCGCTTCGCCAAGGCACATCACCACGACTTCGGCGCCGGCGCATAGTTCGACGGCGGCCGATATCCGCCCCATGTCTTCTCCCGCTATGTCGACGCCGGGCGCGTGATCGATGCGGCAATCAGGCAGAGCGGCTTTAAGCCCGTCGAAAATGGATACGGCGTCGTCGCCCGAGCCCACCGACGCCCATGGCCCCAGCATCTCGCCGGGCGCCGCAGCCAATGGGCCGACGAGCGCGATGCGCCGCATTTCCGCGCGCAGGGGCAAGATGTCCGCGCGGTGGGTCAAGAGGACGATTGCTCGCCGCCCGGCCTCGCGCGCGAGCTCGCGCCGTTCCGCCGCTCCGGTCTCGTGAGCCGCGCCGCGCCGGAACGGGTCATCGAACAGGCCGAGGCGCTCCTTCAATTGGAGCACGCGGCGCACGCTGGCGTCGATGTCGGTCATCGCCACGAGACCGCGCTCCAGCGCCTCCGGCAGCCCCCGAACGTAGGCGTCGCTCATCATATCGATGTCGACGCCGGCGTTGAGGGCGAGCGCGGCCGCCTCGGCGAGGTCGCCCGCCACCCCATGATTGATGAGCTCCGCGACGGCGTTGTAGTCGCTGACCACGACGCCGTCGAAACCGAGGTCTTGCCGCAGCCAGCCTTGCAAGAGCCTAGCGTTGGCGGTCATCGGCGCGCCGGCAAGATCAACAAAGGCGGGCATGATCGCCGCTGCTCCCGCGGCGACAGCCGCCGAAAACGGCGGCAGGTAGATCTCGCGCAGCGTCCGCTCGGACACGTCGACCGACGCATATTCTCGCCCCGCGGTGACGGCGCCGTAGGCGCACAAATGTTTCGCCGTAGCGGCGACGCTGTCCGCGGCGGCGAGGTCCTGGCCCTGAAAGCCGCGCGTCTTGGCCGCGGCGACCTCGGAGGCCACCCAGGGATCTTCGCCCGGGCTCTCGACGATGCGTCCCCAGCGGGGGTCGCGCGCCACGTCGACCATGGGCGCAAAGGTCATGGCGACGCCATCGAGCGCTGCCTCCTCGGCTGCGGCGCGCGCCGTCTTCTTCCACAGGTCAGGGGCGAACAGGCAAGCTTCCGCGAGCGGAACAGGAAAAATCGTGCGGTGGCCGTGGATGACGTCCAGACCCAAGAGCAAGGGAATGCCGAGGCGCGATTCTTCGACTGCCAGGCGCTGCACGGCGTGGGCTTCGTCGGCGCCCCCGAGATTTAGCAAGGCGCCGATCCGCCCGGCGCGAATCCCATCGTGGACGTCGCGAAGCGCGCCGGGGCCGGTGATCACGCGAGACGACGCGACCATGTTGAGCTGGCCGATCTTTTCCTCGACCGTCATCCTCGCGAGCAATGAATCGATGCGTCCCATGCTTTACCGTGCGCCGCGCGCGGATGGCCTCGATTCGCCACCCTTCTCAGATCGGAAATAGACTTCGCAAGCTCCGACGCCGCATGCAATGGCCGTCGCCTTGGCTCCGGAACTTCCGCCAAGACGACTTCGACCGGATCATGCGAGAATAGGCCGGGGAGGAACGGATCGAACCCATGGCGCGAAGATCCAGTAAGCCGCCAAACGGCGCCGAAAGCGCGGACAGCCCGACGCAGGACAACCCTTGGTCCGATCTCAAATGGATGGCTTCGGGTTTCTGGGCTTCGCCCCAGCGCATCAAACTTCTGATGCTGGCCGGCGCGCTGATCGCGGTCGTGGGGGCTACGGCCTACATGCAGATCAGGCTGAACGCCTGGAACCGGCCATTCTACAATGCCCTGACGCGGAAAGATATGCCCGCCTTCGTGGCGCAGCTCGGCGTCTTCGCTGAGCTGGCAGGCATATTGCTCGTCTTGAACGTCGCGCAGATGTGGCTCAACCAGATGACCAAAGTGGTCTCGCGCCAAGGTTTGGTGGACGACCTCCTGACCGAATGGCTTAAGCCCTTGCGTGCCTTCCGTCTCTCGAATTTGGGCGCCATCGGCGCCAATCCGGACCAGCGCCTCCAGGCCGACGCACAGCATCTGACGGACCTTTCGACGGACTTGGGGATTGGCCTTCTGCAGTCGACCCTGCTTCTCATGTCGTTCATCGGCGTCCTCTGGGCGCTCTCACACGGCATGTTTCTGCCGATTGCAGGCCACGTCTTTGCTCCGCCCGGCTATCTCGTGTGGTGCGCGCTTGTCTATGCCGGCGCCGCATCGTTTTTAAGCTGGCGGGTCGGGCGCCCGCTGGTTGCTCTGGACGCCGATCACTATGCGCGGGAGGCGGAACTGCGGACCGGCCTGGTGCGGGTCAGCGAAGATGTCGAAGGCGTTACCCTCTATGGCGGCGAGGCCGACGAGAAGACGCGCCTCGATGCGATATTCGAAACTGTTCTCGAAGTCTCACGACGCATCGTATGGGCAACGACGCGATTGACATGGGTCACTGCCGGCTATGGCTGGTTTACGCTCGTCGCGCCCATCCTGGTGGCGGCGCCGGCCTACCTCCGGAGCGGCATGAGCTTCGGCGAGCTCATGATGGTGGTCGGCGCGTTCAATCAGGTGCAGCAGTCGCTCCGCTGGTTCGTCGACAATTTCTCCAGCCTCGCGGACTGGCGCGCCACGCTCTTACGCGTGGCTAGCTTTCGCAAGGCAATTATGACCATGGACAGGCTCGGCCTGACCGCGAGCCGCATCGCTTTGGACGAAGGGGACGGCGCATCGATCCGCATCGACGATCTCCGCATCGCCGCGCCGGAAGGTTGCGTCATGCTTAGCGAACCGCATCTCAGTCTTGAGCCGGGCGAACATATCCTCATCCTCGGCGAGCGTGGCGCGGGAAAAACCTTGCTCTTTCGAGCTATGAGTGGGCTTTGGCCCTGGGGAAGCGGCCGGATCGCTCTCCCGCCTCGCCAATCCGTTGTATTCCTGCCGACGCATGCTTTCGTCCCGCCCGGCGTTCTGCGCGATGCGATCACCTATCCGCACTCCGCCAAGCCCGCTGACGACGCGGCTATCGCCAAAACGCTGGCGGACGTTGGCCTCGAGCGCCTCCAGGCCCAGCTCGGCAAGACGGACCGATGGGAGCGGCTGTTGGGCGACGACGAGAAGCAGCGCCTGGCGGTCGCCCGCGTCATGCTGCGGAGGCCGCGATGGCTCGTGGTTGATGACGCGCTCAACCTCATCGATCCTATCTGGCGCAAACGAATTGAGGCGATTTTCAAAGGTCAACTGGCCGATGTCGGCGTCATCCATATCGGCAATGACGCGAACGAGACCGGCTTCTTTACCCGCACGCTGCGTCTCGTTATCGATCCGAACGGGCCTTGCTTTGCGCCAGCCGAGGCGGCTCGCGCGCCTGACGCGATGCAGCCTATTCCGGAAACCGCAGTTGCCCATTAGATTGCTGACCCATGCCCCATTCCGCAAAACATGATTCACATGCCAGGACCGCCAAGCGCGGGCACAAACTCTCCGACGAGCGTCTGCTCGACCTCGTGCAGCATCAGTCGTTCCGCTATTTTTGGGAAGGGGCTCATCAGGCCAGCGGGCTGGCGCGCGACCGCGTCCGGCGGACGGCGGACCCCACGGACGACATTGTGGCGACGGGCGGCTCCGGCTTTGGCGCCATGGCCCTGATCGTCGCTTGCGAGCGCGGATGGGTGACGCGAAGCGCGGCGCTGACCCGATTTGCGGCCATGCTGGACTGCCTCGAGAAGGCCACCTGCTATCACGGCCTCTACCCGCATTTCATGCACGGCGACACGGGCGCGACGAGGCCGTTCAGCCGCAAGGACGACGGCGCCGACCTGGTCGAAACGTCATTCCTGTTCCAGGGCCTTCTGTGCGCCCGCGCGTATTTCGACCGCGATGCGCCGGAGGAAGCGCGCATTCGCGACCGCATCACCTATCTTTGGCGCGAGGCGGAATGGGACTGGTATGCGCAAGGCGCCGCAAACGCGCTCATATGGCACTGGAGCCCAAACAACGGCTTCGCGCTGAACCATCCCGTCCGCGGCTGGAACGAGTGCCTCATCGCCTATGTGCTGGCGGCCTCCGCGCCGCGCTATTCGGTTGTAGTCGAAGCCTATCACGACGGATGGGCCCAGGGCCGCCACTTCCTCAACGGGCGCAGTTTCGAGGACGTCGAGCTCCCGCTCGGCCCGGATTGGGGAGGCCCGCTCTTCTTCACACACTATTCCTTTTGCGGCCTCGATCCACGGGGGCTGAGCGACGCCTACGCCGACTACTGGCGGCAGAACGTCAATCACACGCGCATCAACTACGCTTACTGTCTCCGCAATCCGCACGGCTACAAGGGGTACGGGCCGGATTGCTGGGGCTTGACCGCGGGCGATTCGATTGCCGGGTACGCCGCCCATTCGCCCGACAACGACAAGGGCGTGATCAGTCCAACCGCCGCCTTGTCGAGCTTCCCTTATGCGCCGAAGGAAGCGATGGCCGCGTTGCGCTACTTCCACGACCATCTCGAAGACAAGATTTGGGGACGCTTCGGCTTTGTGGACGGCTTCAGCGAGCAATTTGACTGGTGCGCCGACAGCTTCCTTGCGATCAGCCAGGGGCCGATCGTTGCCATGATCGAGAATTACCGCAGCGGGCTTCTCTGGAAGATGTTCATGGGAATCCCCGAGATCCAGGCCGGGTTGAAACGACTCGGCTTTCGCAGCCCGCATCTGACTTAAGCCTCGTGATCATGGCCGCGCTCGACGATTGGGTCGCAGAGGAAGCGCGCTTCGCGGCGAGCGCAATGGCGCGCGCCGTCTCCGCGACCCATCTCGTCAAGGAGCGGCCCGGTTTCGGGCAGCGCGTGATACCGCGACCGGGATCTGTGCTGGCGTCGCCGGTCCTCGCCGCCTACGATCCCGACCCGGATTATTTCTTTCACTGGTTCCGGGATTCGGCGATCGTCATCGACGCTTTGCGGGTCGCGCTGACGGAGGGACTCGATGAGGGGAGGGCGATCGACCGTTTGCGGGAGTTCGTGGAATTCAGCCGGTCCTTGCGCGGCCTGGACGGTCGCGCGTTTCTGTCTCATGGGCGTTTTCGCGAAAAGATAGAGCCTTCGTTCCTTCAGTATGTGCGCCCCGACGCCGAGATCGGCGCGGTCTCGGGAGCGGCCGTTCTTGGGGAAACCCGTGTCAATCCTGACAGAACTCTGGATTTCACCCGTTGGGCCCGCCCGCAGACCGATGGACCGGCGCTCCGGATCCTCGCGCTCTTGCGTTGGCGCGATGTTGGGCGCGATCTGGACGAGGTTCTCCAAGCGGCCATGCAGGACCTCGTCATCGGCGATTTGGACTTTACGCTGTCGCACGCGAACAATCCCAGCTTCGATATCTGGGAAGAGGAAAGCGGATATCATTACTATACCCAGCTCGTGCAGGCCGAGGCGCTTGCTCGCGGCGCAGAATGGCTTACGGACATGGGCGACATGGCACGCGCGCGCGCCTGCCGTTCCCTCGCCGACGAAATCGCTCCCCAACTCGACGCTTACTGGAACGCGGCGGCAGCCTTCTACCGCTCGAGAACCGGCGTGGTCGGCGGCGCTGCAGAAAAGGCTCTCGACATCGCGGTCGTGCTTGGCGTGCTTCATGCCGGGCGTGGGAAAGGGCCGCACAGCCTGCTCGATCCGAGGGCGCAAGCCACGCTGACGGCCCTGGAGGAACTGTTCGAAGCCGAATACGTCATCAACCGCCGGCGCCAATCGGACCATGGCCCGGCGATGGGGCGCTACGCCGGCGACGTCTATTACAGCGGCGGCGCCTATTACTTCGCGACCCTCGCGGCGGCGGAGTTCTATTTCAAATTGGCGGTCGCGCTCCTCTCCGGCGCGGACCTGACCGAGGCGGAGGAGAATGCGCGATTTCGCCGGCGCCTGAGCGCAGCGAAGGGCGCCGCGGAGAACGGTGCGCCGGCGGCCGCCGCAATCGAACGGGGCGACGCGATCATGCGGACGGTCCAAGCCTTCACGCCGGCGAGCGGCGACCTTTCGGAACAATTCGACCGCACGACCGGCGCTCAGACCTCCGCCAAACATCTGGCCTGGAGCTATGCCGCCTTCATCACCGCGGCCGCGAGCCGGCGGGAGGCCTACCGGGCCATGCGAGGCTCAGGCCTTCCTGCGACGCCGGCAGGCGCGGCTTGACGATGCGCTCGCCGAAATGCCGGCGCATCCCGAAAACGTGTCGAATGAGCATATTCGTCGCGAGGCCTGGTCCGCTCGAATAAATGCGCCATCCGCCGTCGACGGCGATCTTCGCGGCCCTGACGCGCGCCCACTCGGCGCTCGCCTGATAACGGTCCTGGAAGGCTGCGTCGCTGCTGCTGAAATAAGCATTGCGCTGTCGTAACGACGCGTGCGCCAGCCGATCCGTAACCGCGATCGGATTGGCGACCATGAGCGCGTCCCACAAAGCCTGGGATTCGCCAAGCACGCTCATCGCTTCCGCATACCGCAGATGCGAATGCACATACATGAGTCCGATTTCGCGGCCGAAGAACGCCGCCGATTCCGCGCGCCGGAAAATCCTCTCGGGTCCCCCTTGATAGGCGATCGGCTTCTCCATGAGGCGCGCGCCATCGGAATCAAGGAGATGCTTTCGAATGGTACCGAGATGGCGCCGCGCCTGGCTCTTCGTGAAGATCCCCCCGATGACGCTCTGTGTCATGGGAATGAGCGAGAAGGAGAGGCCGGTGTGCGCATCGCTTGGATGAAGCATGAGCTCCGGCAGGCCACCTTCGGGTGCGAATACGCCGTAGCCTGCGACAACGCCGTCGCGAATCAGAAAGCGGTTGAAGTCCCGGCGCATGGCCGCGGCAAGCGAGTCGAGTTCCTTCGCCTTTTCGAGGGGACGCCCGGCGTGACGAAGGATTGCGGCGTATCGGCGAAGCTGCTCGTAGAGAAGCGCGACAGTCCAACTGCTCACCATCCAGTCGCGCTTTGTCGGGTCGACCGGCTGAAGCGAGTCGTTCCAGTCGCCGTTCCCGTAGCGGATCAGGTGCGTGCCAGGGATGAAGCGCTGGCGCGCCGTTGTGATCAGGCGATCGACATGGGTTGCGATGGAATCCGAATGGTCAGTCTTCGCAAAATTGTCCTCGCGCCGCCACGGGATCGATTCGTCGAGCAAAGCGAAATCGTCGGTCGCTTCGACCGTATCGCAGAGCGCCTTCAGCGGCCAGACGATGATGTCGCCATGCGCCTCCCGGTCCTGCACGGCGGAATAGGGCTCGAGCATGAACCACTGCGGCCAGTCGCCGCTTTTCTCGTACTGCTGGGCGAAGATGATGCGCAGAATCGCCTTGGCCGGCTCGTCGTGCTCGAGCGACAGCATGAATTCCAGGGGGCCCTGGCAGACGTCCCGGACGCCCCAAGCGCCGCCCGTGTATTGTTCCAGTCCGTGCGGCGCCGTGAGATGCACCATGGCGTCGTGCGCCAGCCACGGGAAGATCGTGTCCGTAGCTTCGGCGTCCGGATTGTCATCAGCGCTCTTGATGCGAATGGCGCGCGTGACCTTCCGCCAAAAGCGATTGGAGCGAGACAGCAGGCCTGCGTCAGGGACCGGCTCGGCGAATATTGACGCGAGCGCCTCCGCCCGCTTTGGCTCGGTCATCGAGCCGACGACAGCGAAGACAAATTCGTTCGTTGGGCGAGTGCGAATCGCCGCGAAGGCGACGCTGCGGCGTTGGCCGTCGGCGTAAAGCAGTTCGTCGCCGCCGATGGCTTCGACGCGCTCGGGCGTGCTCGTCACGAGATGATAGACAGCCTTGGGGTATTGCTGGCCCCACCGATCATCCGGATCCGGCCGAAAGACGAATCGCTTGCGCCGGGAGTCGATCTGCATCCGACCAGCATGCGCGTATTCGCGTTCGCCGAGGACGAGGCAGCCGAAGATAAGGAAGCGGCACGGCTCGCCTTCGACGGCGACGCGCCATTGCATGGCGGGTTCATCGCCGGAAACGATCGCCGAGATCGTGACCGTCCGCTTGCCCAGCCGATAGACCCAGCGACAATCGCTAAGGCCGATCTCGAAGGCGGACGGAACGGTCAACAGGCGCCATCCTTCCTTCGTCTCCACAAGCATGCGCAGTCCGCTGGCGCGGGTGATGTTGTAGGGATCGCGCGAGACGGAAAAGAGCTTGTGGAAGGATGTGTTGCCGATGGTGAGCTGCGCGCCGAACACGCCGTGCATCCAGCATGTCGCGCACAAGATGGCGTCGTCCGGCAGCATCTCCTCGCCGCTGCGCAGCAATGCGCCGTGGCGGCGCGCGACGAGCCGCTCCTTGTCGCGCAGGACGACATGACGGCTATGCGTACTTCCCGGAACAAAGAACGAAAGAATCTTTCCGTCGACCCGCTCGACATGCATGCGCCGGCGGTAGCGCGCTCGTATCGCTTTCTCGTCGAGGGCATCGGCCACGGCGGACGGCGCATCGTGCATGAGACTGCGTGTGGGTAGCGACAGGACGACGGCGCGCGGCCTCCAATCTCTGCTGGCGCGTTCGACGATGTCGATCAGCTTCAGGTCGGCGTCGCTGGACGCTGCGGGGTGGTCGGGCTCATAGAGGCCGAAGAACGTCCACGACGTCGCCTCGCCTGGCGCCAGCGTCGCAGCGTTGGACTGCAGCGCCGCGCAAGCCGTCTCGTACTGAAGGCGGTGCGAAGGCAGGCTCGTTCCAAACGGGCTCATGAATTGATCGGCGTCGCGGTAGGCTGGCCCCATGAGCTGGCGGAAATCGGTGGCAAAGCCAGCCGCGCCCTCAAGACAGCCGTGCGCGATCCAGGGATGTGTGCCGCCCTGCGGCAGATTTTGCCGGCTCATCACAATGTTGCCCATACGGGGATGCCGGGCAATGTAATGGTCGATGTACTGACTGGCGTAGGCCTCGTTGTTCATCAAGAAGCCCTGCTCGCCGAGGCCAAGGTCCTGGACGAAGACGGCGTCGCAGGAGAGCTCGCTGTCGCGCCGATTGACGACATCAAGCCGCCACAGCCAAAGGCTCGAGCGTGCATGCAGCCAGAGGCTGACTTGATGGCTGACGCCGCTCTCGTCCCCCTGCCAGACAAAGCGGTCGTCCGACGCGCCGACGCGAAGCCCAGCCTCTGGACCGATCACGGGCAGGATCGCCGGCTCATGGACGCCGGCGCGCAGATAGAGCCGCCCCATGCCGTTCGCGATCGGCGACGCGAGCGACTGGTTGATCATGATGCGACGGCTCGCCTTCGCGTGCTCGATGGCGAAGATCGCGCCGCTTGGCAGAAGGCTGATCGAGGACCCGGCCTTATTGACGATCCGGCTCAGGCCAAGATCGCCTTGGCGCGCCGTGGTCAGGATCTCAGTTGGTGAACGTGACATTGCCCTCCCCTTTGAACGACGCCGTCGAAACTCGCGCCGCTCAAAGCATAGAGGCAAAAAACGCAGCCGCCGCAAGCCTCGGGAGGGACGCCTCAAGGCTTGGCTGCGCCTCAAGGGGTTGCTGGGCGACGTCGAACTCCTATCTTGGCGGGCATGAATGCTGTGAGGCGCCGGCAGATCCGACCGTCGTCAACGAACGACTCGGAGGATTTATTTGGCTCTCCGAGCCGTCTGCCTGAAGGCTTCCGCTACCGGGCGGACCTGTTGACGGCGCAGGAGGCGGATCATCTCGCGCGCGACCTCGCCGGCCTGCCGTTCAAGCCCTTCGATTTTCATGGCTATGAGGCGAATCGTCAGGTTGTCGGGTATGGCTTTCGCTACGACTACGACCGCCGAGGGGTGGTCGAGGCGGCGCCGCTTCCCTCCTTCCTCGAACCTCTGCGCCAAAAAATCGCTGAAGCTTTTGACCGCCCGGCGGAAGCCTTTCGGCAGGCGCTCATCAATGAGTACCGCCCCGGCGCGGGTATCGGCTGGCATCGGGATAAACCCCAGTTCGACGAGGTGGTCGGGGTCTCGCTCCTGGCCCCCTGCACATTCCGCTTCCGTAGGAAGTCGGCGGAAGGTTGGGATCGCATCTCGCTGACGGTCGAGCCGCGTTCGGCGTATATGCTCTCTGGACCGTCACGGACGCTTTGGGAGCACAGCATTCCGCCGCTCGACCGCCACCGTTATTCGATCACCTTTCGGACGCTTAACCCGGCGCGGGCGTGAGAAGTCGAATATTAGCCGGCTGAACGACGAACGGGGGACGAGGGTGCGGCAATAAGCACACCAAATTCGATGCTTGACTTAACAGCCGCGTCGGCTGCGCAATTGTGTTTGGGGAGGTGACATGGCGAAAGATGCTGCGGGTCGGCGCAAGACGGCGCGCGACACGGTTCTTGTGGACCTTGCCCTTCAGGGCGGCGGGTCGCACGGCGCCTTCACCTGGGGCGTGCTCGACCGCCTGCTTGAAGAGCCGTGGCTCAAGGTCGAGGCGATTTCGGGCACGTCGGCCGGCGCGATGAACGCGGCGGTGCTGGTCAGCGGCTATATGCAAGGCGGCGAAAGAGGCGCGCGTGAGGCGCTCGACGCTTATTGGAATCGCGTAGCGGAGGCCGCCAAATTCAGCCCGATCCAGCGTTCGCCGCTCGACCGGCTGATGAATCGCTGGACGCTCGACACGTCTCCCGCCTATCTCGTGATGGACCTGATGTCGAGGGTCGTCTCGCCCTACAACCTCAATCCGCTGGGCCTCAATCCGATCAGCGACATCCTCCGCGAGAGCATCGATTTCGACCATCTCGGAGAAGCCTCGATCAAGCTCTTCATCACCGCGACCAACGTGCACACCGGGCGCGGGCGCGTGTTCCGCAACAAGGAGATCACGCCCGACGTGCTCCTCGCCTCCGCCTGCCTGCCGACGATGTTCCAGGCGATCGAGATCGACGGCGAGCCCTATTGGGACGGCGGGTTTGTCGGCAACCCGACCATCACGCCGCTCGTTCGCGAAAGCGACGCGCCCGACGTGATCCTCATCCAGATCAACCCGCGCGAACGCCGCGAAACGCCGCGCACCGCGAGCGAGATCCTCAATCGCCTCAACGAGATTTCCTTCAACGCGTCACTGATGAAAGAGGTGCGTATGATCGCGCTCCTGCGGCAGGCGGCCGATCCGGGCAGCGGCGAAGGCGCGCGCTGGGCGCGGATGCGCACGCACCGGATCATGACCGACAAGCTCGCGGAGTTCGGCGCTTCCTCGAAACTCAACGCCGAAAGGGCGTTTCTCGCGATGCTGAAGGAAGAGGGTCGGCGCAGCGCCGACGCGTTTCTGACAGAGCATGGCGACGACGTCGGCAAACGCTCCACGGTCGACATCGACGTCCTGCTCGCGGAGGTGTGAACGATGAGCACGTCCGATCTCATCGGCCTGGTCGGAATCCTGATCGGGCTCGGCCTCCTGATCTGGCTCGCCTTCAAGGGCTGGAGCGTTCTCTTGCTCGCGCCGATCGCCGCTATGGCCGCGGCGCTCATTTCGCGAGAACCGCTGCTTGCGCACTGGACGCAGACCTTCATGCGCAGCGCGGCGGGGTTCTTTGCGCAGTTCTTTCCGCTCTTCCTGCTCGGCGCCCTCTTTGGAAAGCTGATGGAGGATTCTGGCTCGGTGACCGCAATCGCCGATTTCATGATTGAAAGGCTCGGCTCGAAGCGCTCCATTCTCGCGGTCGTTCTGGGCGGAGCGATCGTCACCTACGGCGGGGTCAGCCTATTCGTCGCGTTCTTCGTCATCGCGCCGATGGCGCAGAACCTGTTTCGGGCCGCCGGCATCCCACGCCGCCTGATGCCCGCTGCGATCATGCTCGGCACATCGACCTTCACCATGTCGGCGATGCCGGGGACGCCGTCGATCCAGAACACCATTCCGATGCCCTTCTTCGGCACGACGCCGTTCGCCGCCCCCGGTCTCGGCCTGCTCGCGTCGGCGATCATGCTCGCCTTCGGCCTGTGGTGGCTGGCGCGCGAAGAGGCGGCGGCGAAGAAATCGGGTGAAGGTTTCGGCGACGGAGCGCCAAAGTCGGCCGAGGCGCTGGCCGACGACGAGAAGCTGCGCGAACGCGCGACGACCGCGCGCGAGTTCGATCCGGCCGAAATCGCGCATGGGCAAGCCGCGCCGTCCCAGCCGTCGATCGTCGCGGCGGCGGCGCCGATCGTCGTCGTCATTCTGGTCAATCTCGTCCTGTCCCTCATCGTTCTGCCGCGGCTCGATCTCAGCTTTCTGGCGAAGCCGGAGTGGGGCGGGACGTCGGCCTCGGCGGTGAGCGGCGTATGGTCGGTGATCACGGCGCTGACCTGCGCAATCCTGACCGTCCTTGCGCTCAATCTCCGGCGCATTCCGGATTTGCGCGTAACCATGGACGCCGGCGTCAATGCGTCGGCCTTGCCGGCGATCAGCGTCGCAAGTCTGGTCGGGTTCGGCGCGGTGGTGGCGGCGCTGCCGGCCTTCGCGGTCGTGCGCGACGCCGTGCTCGGCATCGGCGGCGGCCCTCTGGTGTCGCTTGCGGTCGCAACCAATACGCTCGCGGCCCTGACCGGTTCCGCGTCCGGCGGATTGACGATCGCGCTCGACGCGCTCGGCGCCACTTATCTCCAGCGCGCGGCGCAGATCGGCATGGACCCCGCGCTGCTTCACCGCGTCGCGGTGATCGGCTCCGGCACGCTCGACAGCCTGCCGCACAACGGCGCAGTCGTCACGCTGCTTTCGGTCTGCGGCTCGACGCACTCGGAAAGCTACAAAGATATCTTCATGGTGGCCATCCTGGGCGCGATCATCGCCCTCATTGTGGTGATTGCGCTCGGATCGCTGATGGGTTCGTTCTGAGGCAACGGCTGTCTCGACGGTCCTCGCGAAGCGGAGCCGCCGTTCACTGGCTGACCGCGGTCAAAGGCGAAGAGATCGCGTCCTTGGTCGACGCGCCCAGCGACGTGGCCTGGTCTTCCAGAGTCTCGCGCGTATTGGGGTCGACAATCGCGACGGGCGCGGATACTGCGAGCGTCGCCGCCTTGCCGAGCGTGCCCGCCGTGCTTGCCGCGACGCCGCCGATGCGTTCGCCCAGCGTCGCCTTGGCGTCGGTCAGCGTCTGACCTTCGGCCAGGCGCTTGCCGATCGCCCCCACGACTTCGCTTTGTGCGAATTTTCCGTGATTCGTCGGGTCGTCGGACCTGACCCCGGTGAGGTCGATCACGTTGACGCGCGCCTGTTCGAGAATCGACCTATATGGCTCCGCGTGCGGATTGATCAGACCCAGGCGCGGCTCGCTTCCGGCGAGGAAGCTTGAGGCGGCGAGCGCCTTGTCGTCCTTCGATACGAACAGGGTTATGGGCGGGCTCTTGTCGGAAGCCTCGATTTCCGCGATCTGGCGGCGGAACACGTCGAAGTCGATGTCGGGCGAAGCCATCATGATGTCCCTGATTTTGGGCGACATCCCGCGATTGCGGATCACCATCTGTCGGACCGCCTCGATCATGACGTAATTGCCCATCGAATGCGCCAGGATGGAGATTTCCCTGACGTTGGGATTCTTCACCATTTCCTGGAGCACAGCCTCGAGCGCGTCGCGCGAATAAGTCGCGCTCTCGCGATCGTAGACATAGTCGAACAATCTGCCGCGCGACGGCCAGGTGAACAGCACAGGCACGACCGGCGCTCCGGCGTCATGGGCGATTTGCGCGAAGCGATAGACCGCTTCCTCGAAGCGCGTGTTGTAGCCATGGACGAACAGGAGCACGTGCCGCTCGGACGGCTTCAGGCGGAGCAGGCGGCGGTCGAAATCGGCGATCGCCTCTTTCATATCGAGCCGGTCGGCGCGCACGGTGACAAAGTCATGCTCCGGATCGCCGGGCAGCCTCGACGGCCACTGGACATCGCCAACTCTGCGCGCGGAGTCGGGCGGTATCGAGATGGCGATGTCGGCGAAAGCCAGCCCGTGCGCGCGTTCGCCGCTGAACATGACGCCGACTGGCTCGGCGACGCTGGTTCGCGTCGTCGCCACCAGCATGTCGACGATGCTGGCGTCCGGCGCGGTCGCGGAAACAACGAGGTTGCCGCTCGGCCGGCCGGCGCATCCGAGAAGCGTCAGAGCAAAGACAGCCGCCGCCGACGCCAAAGTCCAGTTCAACGATCGCCCCTGATGGTATCGCCCTGATGCGCGCCGCGACTTGAGCGCCGTTGGAAAATGCGCGCGCCCTCCTCGCGTCCATAGCACTGCCTCGGCGGCCTCGCCAAATCGCTGGCGCTCTTATCCGGGAGCCCGCCTTGAAGGAAGCGCTGGGCCATGGGCGGTCGCCCGGAAAATCAGTCTGACAACGCCCTCACGCCCAGGGGAATCGGGTGAAGGAAATTATGCGGCGATGAGTTTGGCGAGATAGTCGTCATCCCAAGCGGCGGTTTTGAGGGCGAGGCGGACGGAGTCTCGGCCCTTGGCCTTGCGGGCGAGGTTGACGGCCATGTGTTTGAGGGTGACGACGTTCTCGGGGGCGTTGTCGGTTCGGATGCGGCACTCGTCGTCGCGGAAGGTCATATCCATGACCCAGTGCAGGCCGTTCTCGATCGCCCAATGGTCGCGCGCCATCGGTCCCAGGCGGTCGGCGCGCCGTGACGACGATGTCAGATAATAGCGGGTCTCGCGTTCGGTCTTGGCGCCGATCTCTCGCGTGCTGTCGACGATGACGAGGCCCTTGAGGCCTGGCCATTCGTGTCGCTGTTGCAGCCAGGCGACGTCGTGGATCACGGTGACGCGGCGCGTCTCGATGCGGCCGTGGTCGCCGTCGACGGTTTCATCGACGCTGACCTGCGTATCGGCGAAACCCCTTGCTTTCTGCTCGTTGGCGAACAATTCGACATCGTTGCGCAACGTCCCCTGGTTGCCCTTCAGCGCCAGAATGTAATCGGCCTTCTTGTCGATGATCTTCTGGGCGATGTCGCGCTGACAGCCGATCGCGTCGATGGTGACGACGGCGCCTTCGATCGACAGCATGTCGAGGAGGGCCGGAATGGCGACGATCTCGTTAGCCTTCTCGCCGACCTTGGCCTGCGCCAGCACCAGGCGTTGGCGGGCGGCGAAGGCGGACACCATGTGGATGGCGTCCTTGGCTCCTTTGTTGCCCGAGCGCCGGGAGGTCTTGCCGTCGATGGCGATGAGTTCGACCGGCGTCTTCATCAGCGCGCCGACCCAAGCCACGAAGCACCGCCGGAACGCCTCAGCGTCGAGCGTGGCGAAAATGTCGCCGAGGTGATCGTGGCTCGGCGTGCCGTTGACGAAGGGGAGGAAGCGCCGCAGCAAGGCGAGCTTCCGCTGGCCGAAACGCGCGATGTCGGTGAAGCCCTCCGCGCCGGCCAGAACCGCCAGCAGAGACAAGAGCAGGATCTCGTCGAGCCGATAGGCCACCTTTCCTGGCTGCCGATGGTCTGGCATATCATTGAAATGAATCAGGAAAACTGTTGTCTCAAAACCCGCCGCCGCCATCGCCTCCGAAGCGTCCACCGTCGTCCTCCCGCCAACCGAATCAGCGGAGATCGACAGATTCAGCACTTTGCGCGTTTGTCACCAACTTCTTCACCCGATCGCCCTGCCCTCACGCCAGACCCAGCTTCTCAGCGAGCCCGATGCGTTGTAGCTTGCCGGTGGCGCCCTTGGGGATTTCGTCGAGGAACAGGATTGTCCTCGGGGTTTTGAACGCCGCGAGGCGTTTGGAGAGGAATGCGCGAAGCTCTTGCTCGGTCGCGGTCGCGCTCTCGCGCAGCACGACCGCCGCGGCGACGTCCTCGCCGAGCTTGTCATGCGGAACCGAGAACGCGATGGCCTGCAAGACGGCGGGGTGATCCATCAGCGCCTCGTCGACCTCGCGCGGCGAGATTTTTTCGCCTCCGCGATTGATGATCTCCTTCAGGCGCCCCGTCAAAGTCAGGTAGCCCTCCGCATCGATGACGCCCTGATCGCCGGTGCGGAACCATCCGTTGACGTATGCCTCGGCGTTCGCCTTCGGATTGTTCTCGTAGCCGCGCGTGACATTGTCGCCGCGAATGACGACTTCGCCGGTCGCGCCGCGCCCGAGCAGGCGGCCCGCTTCGTCCATGACCGCGATCTCCGGACCGGCGGCAAGGCCCACAGATCCGGGCTTGCGGACCCCGCGTAGCGGATTGGACGCCATCTGGTGCGTCGCCTCGGTCATTCCGTAGAACTCGATGACCGGCGCATGAAAAACCGCCTCCAGTTCGCGGATCACCTGTGGCGGCAGCGACGACGACGACGAACGGATGAACCGCAGAGGATGGCGGGCGATGATCTCCTTGTTGTGGCCCGCGCGCGTCAAGATCGCCTGATGCATGGTCGGCACCGCTGTGCACCAGGTGGGCTTGGCCTCCTCCATCATGGCGAAGAACTTCAGCGCGCTGAATCCGGGCGTGCAAAACACGCTTCCTCCGCGCGACAGTGGCGCAGCAAGACCGGCGATCAGCCCATGAATGTGGAACAGGGGCATGACGTTGAGGGCGCGGTCGCTCGCGGCGAGCTCGAGCGTCGCTGCGACGTTATTGGCCGACGTCCAGACATTGGCCTGAGTGAGCGGCACGATTTTCGGCCGTGAGGTCGTGCCCGAGGTGTGCAGGATCAGCGCGACGTCGTCGGATTCGGCAGGGCCGGGCCTAGCCGCGGCGCTGGTCGACGCGCCCGAAAGCCGAAACGCGCCTGCCCCGGCCTCGTGGTCCGGCGCGAGCGTCAGCAGCGCGACGCCGAGCCTCTCCGCCGCGGCGATCGCCAGTGATGCGCTGCCCGCCTCGACGATCAGCGCCTTCGCATCGAGATCGCTCATGTAGAACTCGAATTCGTCCTGACGGTAGGTGGGATTGAGCGGCGCCGAACTCGCCGAGGAGGCGACGGCGAGAAACGCAGCCGCCATCTCCGGTCCGTTCGGCAAGACGATCGCGACCCGATCGCCGCGCCCGACGCCAAGGCCGTTCAGCGAAGCCGTGGTTCGGTCGATGAGTGCGCGCAACGCGGCGTAGGTCATCGGCGGCGCGCGTTCGGCGGCGATGGCGATCGCCTCGTCGCGCCCCGACGCGATCAGGCTCTGCAAAGTCCGCATCGAAGTCATGTCGCTGTTCTCCAAAGAGACCTAAGAGCGCGTGACGGCCAATCGGCCCCGGCTCCGAATGAGCTCCTCGCTCAACAATTTCGCAACCGCATACACCGCGTTGAGATGCGGCGTCGCAAGCTCGGCCAAGCGGGCCAGTTCGATGACCGAGCCCAGAAGCGCGTCGATCTCGATCGCGCGGCCGTGCTCGACATCCTGTAGCATCGATGTCTTGTGGGCGCCGACCCCTTCGGCGCCGGCGACGCGCTTTTCAATGGAAATGCGGAAACGGACTCCGAACGCTTCGCCGACGGCCTGCGCTTCGCGCATCATCTCCGCGGCGAGCGCGCGGGTCGGCGCGAAGCGGCAGATATCCTCCAGCGTCGCATGGCTCAACGCGCTGATTGGATTGAAGGCGAGATTGCCCCAGAGCTTCGTCCAGATTTCGGCGCGCACGTCTGTCAGGACCGGCGATTTGAAGCCCGCGTTCGAAAGGACCTGCGACAGCGCCACGACGCGCTCGCTTTTCTCGCCGTCGATCTCGGCGATCGGAAAGCGATAACCTTCAAAATGCCTGACCACGCCAGGACTTTCGATCTCCGCCGCGGAATAGACGATGCTGGCGACGACCGCGTCGATCGGAAGATGGTTGGCGATGACGCCGCCGGGATCGACGCTCAGCAGCCGAACGCCTTCGTAAGGCCCGCCGTGCTTGAAGAAATACCACCAGGGAATGCCGTTCTGCGCGGTCAGGACGATCGTCGTCGGGGACAGGATCGACGCGACGTCGGGCGCAATCGCCGCGAGCTGGTGGGCCTTCACCGCCAGCACGACAAGGTCCGGGCTGCCGGCCTCGGCGATGCGGTCCGTCGCGGCGACGCGCATGACGGTTTCACGGCCGCCTTCCTTGAGAACGAGGCCGCGCTCGCGGATCGCCTTCAAATGCTCGCCGCGCGCAACGACGCTCACGCTCTCGCCCGCCTCGGCGAGCTTCGCCGCCATGAAGCCGCCGATCGCCCCGGCCCCGACCACGCAGATGTTCATCGCTCGTTCCAGTCAGCGCTGACGCCGCGGTTGCGCCGGGTCGGCGTCGCGCCGATCCTATGGCCGAAACGACGCGACAGCCAAGTTGGGCCGGGAGCAATGGGACGGCCGCGACCCCGTGACGTCCGACGCCCCATGGCGCAAAGAATGCGAACATCGACTATATGGCCCCGGGGCCGAGCGCAGCTTTTTCGGCGCCGCCGTCATGAGGAGGGCGGCAAGATGAGCATCCCCCATGGTCCCTTGACCGGCCGTCCCGCGACGCGCGCGCCACGCGGCCTGGTTTCGACGCCGCACTACCTGGCCAGCGGCGCGGGACTGAATGTCCTTGAGCGCGGGGGCGGCGCTGTGGACGCCGCCATCGCCGCCAACGCCGTGTTGTGCGTCGCCTACCCGCACATGGCCGGGCTGGGCGGCGATGGCTTCTGGCTGATCGCCGAGCCGACGGGCGAAGTTCATGGGCTTAACGCCAGCGGCCCGGCGGCCCGACTGGCGACTCTCGACTACGTTCGCCCGCATAGCGAAGAGAACGAAATTCCTTCGCGTGGGCCCCTCAGCATTCTGACAGTCCCGGGCGCCGTTGATGGTTGGCGCGCGGCGCATGAGCGATTTGGCCGGCTCGCCTGGAACGAACTGTTCGATGCTGCCATCACGTATGCTGGCTCGGGAGCGCCGGTGAGCCGCTCGCTGGCGGATTGGTCGCAAGCCGCCGCCCCGGTCCTCGCCAGACGCCCGACAACCGCCGCGATCTTTTTGCCCGATGGCCGCGCTCCGACCGAGGGTCAGCGTCTCGTCCAGGCGGATCTCGCCCGCTCGCTGCATGAGATCGCCAGCCAAGGAGCGCGCGCCGCTTTCTACGAGGGCGCGCTCGCCGAGCGCATCTGCGCTGATTTGCGCGCGCAAGGCTCGCCGCTGCGACGTGACGACTTCGCGGAGTTTCACGCGGAGTGGGTTCAGCCGATCAAATCGAGCTATCGCGGCTATGACGTTTACGAGTTGCCGCCGAATACGCAGGGATTTACGGCGCTGCAAATTTTCAATCTGATCGAAGGTTATGACGTCGCCGGCTGGGGCGACGGAACCGCGAACTACTATCACCATATGGCGGAGGCGGTTAAGGTCGCTTTTGCTGATCGCGAAGAGTGGTTGACCGATCCGCAATTCGTGGACATTCCGGTCAAGCGGCTGATCGACAAGGGATACGCGGATGAGCGCCGCCGCCTCATCGATGCCGAGCGCGCGCAAGACATTGCCGGGGTGAGGCCGGGCGTCGCTTACCTACGCGCGCATGAGCGTCGCGCGCCGGAGGGCGACACCTGTTATTTCTGTGCCGCCGATCGCGACGGAATGGTCGTCTCGACCATCCAGTCGATCTATCACGATTTCGGCAGCGGCGTGGTCGGCGCCGACACTGGGATCATCCTGCAAAATCGGGGCGCCTTCTTCGCCCTCGACGAACGTCACCCCAACCATTTGCAGCCCGGCAAGCGCACGTTCCATACGCTGATCCCCGCGCTGCTTCAGCGCAACGGCAGACCGTTCCTGGCGTTCGGATCGATGGGCGGCGAGGGGCAGCCGCAGACGCAGGCCGCGATTGCGACCCGCATCATTGATTTTGGCTATGACGTGCAGCAGGCGATCGAGGCCCCGCGCTGGCTAATGGGGCGCACCTGGGGGACGCGGTCGCGCGATCTGTGGCTCGAGGGCCGCATATCCGAGGACGTCGTGCGCGAACTGAAACGGCGTGGACAACCGGTGCGCGTGATCAGCGATTGGAGTGACAGCATGGGACACGCGCACGCCATTCGCGTCGATGTCGAACAAGGCTTCCTCGAGGGCGGGGCCGACCCGCGCGGCGACGGCGCCGCACTGGGCTATTGATCCCCCGCCGATGCGATCCGCCTTATGCTCGGGACGCTCCTCTTGCCTGACAAGGCGTACACGACGCATACGTTTGCGGCGCAAGCAGCAAGTCGGCTTCGTGACCGCATCCTTCAGGGGACAACCCTCGCACGAAGAGCTGTGGGTGTTCGGCTACGGATCGCTCATGTGGCGACCTGGATTTACCTATTCCTTTCGCTGCAAAGCGATGTTGAGCGGCTGGCGCAGGGCCCTCTGCGTCTATTCGCATGTCTATAGAGGAACGCCCGCCAAGCCCGGCCTCGTGCTCGGACTCGATCGCGGCGGCGCGTGCGCTGGCGTCGCTTTTCGGGTCGAGGCGGCGTTGCGCGAGCCGACGATCCGGTATCTGCGCGAGCGGGAGCAAGCAACCGCCGTCTACATCGAGCGCTTCGTCCCAATCGTGCTCGAGAGTGGCGAGCGGGTGAGCGCATTGACCTTTGTCGCAGATAGGATGCATCGGCAATATGCGGGGCGCCTGGGGCGAGAGGCGATGCTTGAATTGGTGCGCGCAGCGACCGGTGAGTCGGGCGACAACGCAGCCTATGTGACTGAGACCTATAATCACCTGCTCGCGATCGGCGTTCGAGATCGCGACTTGGCGTGGCTTTGCGCCGGTCTAAGCGAACACGCGTCTTGACCGCTTCGGCGCGAGCCAGGCGCTGCTTGAAAGTCGGCAGAGGATCAGCAGACGGGATGCGGACGCGACCGGACCGGCGGATCGTTCTACCTTTCTTTCATAGCATCGGAGGCGGTTTCCACCAGCGGCGAGAAGACATATTCGAGGATGCGCCGGCTGCCGGTGGCGATCTCGACCGTGACCGTCATGCCCGGAAGCAGCAAAGCGCGCCTGCCGTCGATCGTCATGTAGTCGCGCTCGGGATGGAGCGTCACCGGAAAGACGAGATTCTGCGTGGGCTGCGCTCCGGCGAACGCCTTGTCCGTCGGCGCCTTCGACGCGTCGGCTTGATTGAGGCTCGCGTCGGGTTCGGGAATGGCGTCGCTGGAAACCCGTGTCACCGTCGCCGGCAGGACGCCGTAACGGGTGAACGGGAAGGATTCGATCTTCACCACTGCGGTTTGCCCGTCCTTGACGAACCCAATGTCCTGGTTGGCGAGATAGGCCTGGATCTCCGGGGCGTCCCCTTCCGGCACGATCCGCATCAGTTCGTCGCCGCTGGCTACGACCTGTCCGATGGTGGTGACCGACAAGCCGTAGACGACGCCGTCTATGGGGCTCACCAGGCTCATCCGCGCGGACTTCAATTTGGCCTTGACGAGCTTCTCGCGCCAATCGTCGCCCTGCCTCTGCGCCTCGGCGAGCTTCTGCTCGTTGTCGGATATGAAATTGGAGTAGGCCTTATCGCGCTGGCGGGTCAGGACGTCGATGCTGGCCTCGGCCGAGTCCTTTTGCCCCTTCTGGATCGCCAGTTGTATCACTTGATATTTTAGCGTCTCGTCGGCGTCGATGAGGTTGGCCTTGCTGCCGGAGCCGTCCCGCGCCAGGATCGAGCGCATGTTCACGCGTTCCTGCAAGGTGGAGATGAGCTTCGACTGGGCCACCATCGTTTCGCCGGACCGATCGCGCTCGATCTGCTTCTGCCTGATCTGCGCGTCGTAGCCGGCGACCTCGTCGGCGAGGCGGCCCAGGTCGCCGGCCAGCACCCCCGCCTCGCGCGCGCGAAGCCGGTCCGGCACAACCTTGTCCCAGTCGACGGCCGGACGCGCTAGATCGCGCGCCTGAGCGGCCGCGACGGCGGCGCGTCGGCGCGCGGACTCCGCGACGAAGGAATCGTAGGCGTCCTGCGCCTCGGCCTCCTCCGCCTTGGCGTCGCCCGCGTCCATCTCGATCAGGGTCTCGCCCGCCTTCACGTGCTGGCCGTTGGCGACGAGGATCGTCGCCACCTTGCCGGGTTCGAGCGGCTGGATCACCTTGACCCTTCCGGTCGGCTCGATCTTGCCGTGCGCCACGGCGACGATGTCGATGCGGCCGTAGTAGGCCCAGGCGATGGCGCCGACGACCAAGGCGGAAATGATCAGGATCAGGACGAGGCGCACCGGCGACGGCGGCGTCTCCAGAATTTCCAGGTCGGCCGGAAGGAACCTGCGGTCGGCCACGACGGGCAGTTTCCTCGGCACGAGCGCGTTCCCAATCGCCGGCGCCGCAACCACGTTTCGGCCCGACCGCGACGTCTCAAGCGCCCGCGCTTCCTTGACGTCGTTCATGCCTCGACCCCCTCGCTTTGCATCGCCCACAGCCGCGCATAAAGCCCCTTCGGTTGCTTGAGCAGCTCGTTGTGCGACCCCGCTTGGACAAGGCGTCCGTCAACCATCCCGACGATGATGTCGCAGTCGCGCACCGCCGCCAGCCGATGGGCGATGATGAAGACCGTCCGGTTCCGTACGATCTGACGCATGTTGCGTTGAATGATGCGTTCGCTCTCGTAATCGAGCGCCGAGGTCGCTTCGTCGAAGATCAGGATCGGCGGATTGGTGGCGAGCGCGCGGGCGATGGCGATCCGCTGGCGCTGGCCGCCGGAAAGGTTGGCGCCGCGTTCCTCGACCATCGTGTCGTAGCCCTGCGGCAGCCGGTCGATGAATTCGTCGGCCCCGGCGAGCCTGGCGACCGCCATCACCTGCGCCCGCGGCATGGCCGGATCGGACAGCGCGATGTTCTCGTGGATCGTGCGGTGGAAGAGGAGGTTGTCCTGGAGCACCACGCCGATGTTGCTGCGCAGCCAAGCCGGGTCGACGTGGGAAAGATCGACGTCGTCCAGGACAACCTGGCCTTCCTCCGGAATGTAGAAGCGCTGGACAAGCTTGGTCAGCGTCGACTTGCCCGAGCCCGACGGCCCCACGATGCCGACGACCGCGCCGGGGTTGATGCTCATCGAGATATGCTTGAGCACCACGGGCGCGCCAGGCCGATAGCGGAAGGACACATTGCGGAATTCGATCTTGCCCCGCGGCGGGGGAAGGTGCGTCCGCACTACGGGACTGGGCTCGGCGGGCGCGTTCAGGATATCGCCGAGCCGCTCCACCGAAACCTGGACCTGCTGGAAGTCCTGCCACAACTGCGACAGCCGCAGCACCGGCTGCGCGACCTGTGCCGCGATCATGTTGAAGGCGACCAGTTCGCCGACCGTCAATTCGTTGTCGAGCACGGCCTTGGCGCCGAACAGCAGCAGAGCCGCGCTCGACAGCTTGTTGACGTACTGAATGGCGTTTTGGCCCTTGGCGCCGAGCATGGTCGTCTGAAAGGCCGCGCGGACGTAGGCGGCGAGACGCTCCTCCCATTGCGCCGCCGCCACCGGCTCGACAGCGGAGGCCTTGATCGTCTGCATCCCGACGATGGCTTCGACCAGGAACTGCTGGCTCTCCGCGCCGCGGTTGAATTTCTCGTTGAGCCTTTCGCGCAGCAGCGGCCTCGCCACCCCCGCGATCAGGAGGTAGAGAGGTATGGTCGCGAGAACGATCAGCGTCAGCTTCCAGGAATAGGCGAAGAGGACCGCGAAGAAGACGAAGGCGAAGAAGAGGTCGAGCGCCGAGAAGAGACCCTGGCCGGTGAGGAAGGCGCGAATGGTCTCGAGCTCGCGCATGCGCGCGACCGTCTGGCCGGTCGGCCGCGTCTCGAAATAGGAGACCGGCAGGCGGGCGAGGTGGCGGAACAGGCGCTGACCGAGTTCGACGTCGATGCGGTTCGTCGTGTGCGACAGGGCGTAGGTGCGCAGGTATTGCATCACCACGTCGAACACGCCGATGCCCGCCAGGCCCGCGACCAGCACGAAGAGGGTCGAATAGCCGCGGTGGGTCAGGACCTTGTCGATCACCACCTGGAAGAACAGGGGCGAAACCAGGGCGAAAATCTGCACGAAGAAGGAGGCGATGAGCACGTGCATGAGCGGTTTGCGGTATCGCCACAGGGACGGCGCGAACCAGCGGAACCCGAAGCTGCGCGGGTCGATGCCCGTACCGAGGAAGCGTCGCGCAACCAGGATGACGACCGGATCGATTTCCGACGCAAGTTCAGCGATCGTGAATTCGCGCGGAATCCGCGTGGTGGGATCGACGACGCGAAACAGGCCGGTAGGCGTCCGCCCGGTGAATACGCAATAGTCGCCGGACTTGAGGCGGAGAATCGCCGGAGTGGGCACGCGCGCGAGGCGGCGCCGGGACGGGCGTCGGACGATGTGCGCCTTGAGTCCGATGATCTTGGCGGCGCGTAGAAGATCGTTCTCGCTGGCCTCGCAGTCGAAAATCGCGAGGTCCCTGGCCAGGCTGTGGGGATCGGCGGCGATCCGATAATAGGCGGCGATCCCGCACAGGGCCCTGAACCCAGAATGCGTGATCGGTTCGCCAGAAGTTTTCCCGAGAAGATTTTTATTCAAGGGTCACGCCTCACGAAACCGGACCACGTAGGCAGGCGGAAGGCGGGCAAAGCCCGCCTTCCGTAGTCGCTGTGAGTGAGGGACTGGACCTCAGGCGGAGAAATGGAAATTCGACGGATTGAACGCTGTCGGGTGCGTGAACGTGAGGCTGCCGCCGCCCATGAGGTCGATCGTCCCCGTGGGGCTGGAGGCGTAGAGGGCAAAGAACTGGCCGAAGTTCGAGATGTGCGTGCCGCCGGTGGTGTAAAGATCCTCGAGGTGAACCTGATCCGTGGTCGAGAGGTTCGTGATCGTCAACGCTTGATTGTAATCGTTCGCCACGCCGTTGACTGTCAGGCTGTCGGCAGGAGCCGCGGGGTTGAGGGTCAGGGCGCCGCCGGAGTCGGTCAAGTCGAAGGTTTGGCCGCTCCCGGTCGAGTTGATCGTCGTACCCACCGTCTTGACGTCGGTGAGGTTGACTGTGCTGCCGTTGCCATTCACCGTCGCGTCCAGGGCGCCGTTGGTCTGTGTGAGCGTGTCGCCGGGCGTGCCGATCGACCCGATCGTGCCCGTCACTGTGCTGGCCGCATTCTCGTTGAACGTCCAGAAGTCCCCGGATCCGGTCGCGACCAGCATGTTGTTGCCGCCCAAGCCAGGCGTGCCGAACGTGCCTTTGTCGCCGTTGCCATCCGCCATGAGGCTGTTGGCGCCGTTGCCGAAGGTGAACTTGTCGAAGCCTCCGTTGGCGGTGACGGTGTTGGCGCCGTTGCCGAGGGTGAGCGTGTCGCCGCCTCCGTTGGCGGTGACCATGTTGGCGCCGTTGCCGAGGGTGATGGCGTCGCCGCCCCCGTTGGCGGTGACCATGTTGGCGCCGTTGCCGAGGGTGATGTGGTCGAGGGCCCCGTTGGCGGTGACGGTGTCGTTGCCGTTGCCCGCCTTGATCGTGGTCCCACCGCCGTTGGCGGTGACCGTATCGTTGCCGTCTCCCAGCGTGATGTGGCCGGTTCCCCCGTTCAGATTGACCGTTACGGCGTTCGGCCCGGTCTGGGTGACGGTAGTCGTGCCCAGGCCGAACCCAGTCACAGAGCCCGCGGCCTCGCCGAGGTGGACGGTGTCGCCGGTTCCGGCGCCGAGTTGCACGATGTCCTTGCCGACGCCCGTCGGGTCGTTGACGGTGACCGTGTTGGTGTTGCCGCTCAACGTCACGCCGTTGGCGCCGTCGCCGACGGTAATGGCGTTGCCGCTGCCGGAGACGTTGATGGCGTTGCCCCCGTTGCCGACGGTGACGTGATTGCCGCCGCCGGGGGTTCCGGCGAGGACGACCGAGTTGTTGCCGTTCCCCAGCGTGACGGTCGCGCCGCTGATCATCGTGCCCCAGATGTTGACATTCTCGTAGGTCGCCGAAACGCTGTCCCCTGCGCCGGAGATGGTCACGTAGTCTGTCGGGCTCAGGGGGACGGGCGCGTCGTCGCCGAAGAGGCCCGGATCGGGGTCGGTCGGCGTCGCAGCGCCGGTGCCGTCCAGGCCAAGGATCGTGACGTGGGAGCCGCCGCCCCCAGCGTTGATCATGTTGTCGCCGCCCCAGACCGAGACGATATTGCCGGCGCCGCCCATCGTGATGGAGTTCTCGCCGTCGCCCACGTGCACGGTGCTGCTGCCGGTGCTCCCGCTGACCGTGAAGTTTTCGTCGCCGCCCCTAAGCAGGTTGCCGGTTCCCGCGAAGGTGACCGTGCTCGACCAACCGAAGAGGTCGTCGTCCCCGGGGACCGGGGGGTTGCCGATCGTCACGGTCGCGGAGCCGGCCCCGAGGGTGACGGTGTTCGTGGCGTCGCCATTCAACGTCACTTTGTTAAGAAGTCCGCCGAGGCTGACGGTGTTGGTTCCGAACGTATTGCCGAGGGTGACGGTGTTGCCGCCCCCAGAGCCATTCGCCGTGACGGTGAAGGTCGAATCGGAGGATTGGGTCAAATCGACGGTGTTGCCGCCGCCGGGTCCGTTGACGGTGAAGCTGATCGTCGAGCCGCCCGTGATCGGAGCAATGGTCCCGAAGAAATCGTTTGACAGCGTGTTGGCGCTTCCGTTCTCCGAGATCGTGTCGGTCACGCCGACATTGCTGGCCGGGCTAGTGCTCGTCAGATAGACCGTCGTGGCGCTGTCGGGCCCCAAGCCGGTGACGTTGATGTTCCCGCCGAGACCTACGATGGTGTTCCCGGTGCCAAGATTGAAAAAGTCATCCGTCTGCGTGTTGTCGAGCGCCGAGCCTGCGACGAACTCTCCGTTCCCAGTGAGAATAGTAGCCATTTTCACCACTCCTCTGTTGCTTGGATCAAGGTTCCGACCGGAACCCTCGTGCGGCATGGACCCTGCCATGACGAAGCGATTGCGTGTGAACGACAATGACTAAGCGCCGTCAGATCACTGACGGCGTCCTCGTTTGGCGAAGGCGTTGATGTTGTCGTCGCCGGAGTTGTTGCTGAGGATGAAGCCGCCGCCATTGGTCGGTCGGTCGACCAGGGTACGTCACCTTTCCAATCCTTTGCTGTAAACTAACCTTGTCCTGGACGATAAGGCCAATTCGCGGATGACTTCGCGCTGCCCATGCTGTTCACTTAGGCCGATCGGCCTAAGCGGAGCCAATAGCTCATTTTTTGACAGTAAGCCTCGATAACCCCGCCGTGTCCTTCAGTTCTTGAACGTATGCGTAATAAGCTGACAGCGTCAAGATGCCCGCAAATCATTATTTATTTTAATTCGCTGATGCAACGATTTCGTCACTTTAATTAATTGATCTGATCTGATTTATTTGATTCTGGCGCCCCGCAATTGTGACAGTTGTGTATATTTACTTAACTTAGCAGGGAATGTTTACAGCCATACGCGGCCGAGCTCGGTCGTTTATACACTTAATTTCGCAATTGAGGCCGTCGTGGCTCGTTTCTCCGAGTCGAAATTGTTGACAACAACCTTCAGGTTGTTTCATGCTCGCTAAGTAAGATCACGATTTTTTGACCTGGCAGTTTGACGGAAACGCCGATCATTTCGCCGTAGGGAGGCCCTCTTGCCCGATCTTGGAGACCGCATTTTTTGGGACGAGATCTCCGCCCGGGAGTTCATTGAGAGGACGCGCTGGCCGGACGGACCGTGTTGCACGCGCTGCGGCTCAGCGAGCATCATTCGAATGGGCGGACGAACGCAGCCGGGAATGCTCCTTTGCCGGGACTGTCGCAACAAATTCACCTGCCGCATGGGCACCTCCATGGAGCACAGTCACGTCCCGCTGCACAAATGGCTCCGGGCGGTGCTTCTCTTGGCCGACGGCGAGCGACGCCTGTCACCGCAGAGACTCCTGTGCTTCCTGGATCTCGGCTCCTATCGGACGGCATGGCTGATGGCGCAGCGGATCTGCGAAGCCCTCTATCGCCGAGGCATAGAGAAGCGTGCGCGGCCCGCGACGTTGCAAGTCGTGACTGAGGGTGACGCACGCAACGCTCGCGAACTGAGCTTCGATGACGCGGTTCAAGCTCTGATCGCCTGTCCGCGAAAGCATGGGACACGGTCCAACGGTCGGCGTCACGCCGGCGATCGGAACGGAGGCGAGGGCGAAATCTCCCCGTTCGTCAGGCCGCTTCAGGTCGAGAGAAGTCAATCTCGACAAGCGGCGCTGAAACGCCTCGCGACCGCCAAAGACGCCAAGTTTGGCGCGGCCCAAGACCGCCAATGAATGGTCCAGCGCCCAGCCGATCCGTCTTCACCCTTCGGTGCTCGCGCGACACCGGGACGCTCGACGGGTGGATCACATAGGCTTCGATGGATTGGGAACGCAGCCAGCGCGCCAGCCAGAAGCCATCGCGGCCTGCCTCGTAGGCAACGGCGATCCGGTCGATCGCGTGGCCGCGCTTCGCCGCTTCGTTGCGCCAGCGATGCAGCAGCTGCAGCAGCGCGTCGCGGTCTGGGCTAAGTTTCTTCAAGGGATAGCGATCGAGTCCCGGCACGATGCCCGCGACCAGCCAACTCGACTGGCCCATCTCGACCACGGCGATCAATGTCGCGTCTTGCTCGAGCGCGACGACGCATTTGCTCAAGTCGTTCTGCTTTGACATAGGGGCGCTCCATCGTTTGGTTGCCGCGACGAAGGCGCCCACGCCCGCCGCGCGCCCATAGAATCTAAACCGCTCGCGCGGTAGCTGCGGCGAGGGCAGCGCGGGAAGCTGGGTCGGACGAGGCCAGGACTGTCTCAGAATCATGGGGTTCAACCCCATGGGGGACAGGAGCTTTCGCGATGTCCGACAAGCCCATCAACCCGCTGCGTCAGCGCATGATCGACGACATGACGGCGCGTCGGTTCAAGGAGAAGGTGCAGAAGGACTACGTCCGGCACGTCAGGACCTTTACGGCCTTCCTGGGCCGGTCGCCCGATACGGCGACGAAGGAGGACCTTCGCCGCTTTCAGTTGCATCTGGCGCAGCAGCAGATCAGCCCAGGTTCGATCAACGCCGCCGTCACCGCGCTTCGGTTCTTCTTCACCGTGACGCTCGAACGGCCAGACCTCGTTCGTCCTCTGACGATCGTGAACAAGCCGCGCAGGGCGCCGGTCGTGCTCAGCCAGGAAGAGGTCGCGCTCCTGCTCGAAGCCGCGCCGGGCCTGAAGTACAAGGCCGCGCTCAGCGTCGCCTACGGCGCGGGCCTGCGCGTGTCCGAGGTCGCGCACCTGAAGGTGTCCGACATCGACAGCCAGCGCATGACGCTTCGGGTCGAGCAGGGCAAAGGGCAGCGGGACCGTTATGTGATGCTGTCGCCGCAACTGCTCGAACTGTTGCGCGCATGGTGGAAGGCGGCGCGGCCGCGGGCCTGGCTGTTCCCCGGCCAAAACCCGGTCAACCCGATCACCGCCCGTCAGCTCAATCGCGCCGTCACCGCCGCCAAAGACCTGGCCGGCATCTCCAAGCGCGTGTCGCCGCATACGCTGCGGCACAGCTTCGCCACCCATCTGCTCGAACAGGACGTCGACATTCGCGTGATCCAGGTGTTGCTCGGCCACGCCAAGCTCGAGACGACCGCGCTCTACACCCAGGTCGCGGTCAACACGATCCGCGACGTCAAGAGCCCGCTCGAGCGGCTCGGCGTCAACCTGGCGAAGCGAAAGCCGGCCGACTGACCGCGGCCGCATGGCGCGGCCACCGGGTCACCACCTGGAGGTCGCCGACGTCTTTCGCGCCCACGGGGCGGCCTGGCGAATGGCCAACGCCGGTCACGTGAGCCTCGACCAGTTGAAGGTCATGTCGGCGATCGAGACCTGTCGCACAGCCGCGCTCGGCGGACACGTCGAGCGCTGCGAGGACTGTGCGCACGAACGGATCTCCTACAATTCCTGCCGCAATCGCCACTGCCCGAAGTGCCAGGCGGCCGCGGCGAGGGAATGGCTCGAAGACCGCGAGGCCGAACTCCTGCCGGTTCCCTATTACCACGTCGTCTTCACCCTGCCGGCGTCGATCGGCGCCGTCGCGTTCCAGAACAAGTCCCCCGTCTACGACCTCCTGTTCAGGACCGCCGCCCAGACGCTGACCACGATCGCGGCCGACCCGAAGCATCTGGGCGCGCGCATCGGCCTGACCGCCGTACTGCACACCTGGGGCTCGGCGCTGACCCACCATCCGCACGTCCACGTCATCGTTCCCGGCGGCGGCCTGTCGCTGGACGGATCGCGCTGGATCGCCTGCAAGCCCGGCTTCTTCCTGCCCGTGCGGATGCTGTCGCGTCTCTTCCGCCGGCTCTTCCTCGAAGGGCTCGCAGCCCTGCATGCGGCCGGACGCCTCGTCTTCCTCGGCGACCTCGCGCGGCTCGCCGACAAAGCCGCCTTCGACGCCGTCCTCGCGCCGCTGCGCCGATCGGAATGGATCGTCTATGCCAAGAGGCCGTTCGCCGGGCCGAAGGCCGTGCTCGCCTATCTCGCCCGCTACACCCACCGCGTCGCGATCTCGAACTCCAGGCTCATGGAGCTGGACGACAAGGGCGTCACATTCAAGTGGAAGGACTATCGGGTCGAAGGCCGCGACCGGTTCAAGACCATGACGCTCGCGGCCCACGAGTTCATCCGCCGCTTTCTCCTGCACGTGCTGCCGAGCGGCTTCCACCGCATCCGACATATGTGGACGGCCTCTTGGCAAGTGGTTTTCGACGCTCTGATCGCTTTGGTCGGCTGCGGTCATATGTCCGGCCTGTTGGTGCGGTATAGGACCGCTGGCCCTGATGATATTCGACAGTCCTGGTCCCTATCACTACGGCGAGCTCGGGGCTCGTGGCGGATGTCAGGGTGTCCTGGGCTTTCGTTGCGACCGTGTCGTTCATCACGTCGTTGCGCTTGCCAATCTCTTCGAAACTGAAACGTCTATCTTGGAGAGCTCTTTGTCGTCAGGCCTTCGTGTAAAGTTCGGTTCGGAAGGCTTCGCCGGTCGACATCATCGCCCAGGCGATTCTGGCCAGCTTGTTGGCCAGGGCGACGGCGACGACGCGCTCGGGCTTCCTGGCCCTCATGGCGACGATCCATTCGGCCAGGGCGCCTTTGTATTTATGGGCCACGCGCAAAACCGACGTGCATCCCACGACCAGCATCTTGCGCAAATACCGGTTACCCTTTTTGGTGATAGCGCCGAGCTTGTCCTTGCCGCCGCTCGAGTGCTGGCTCGGAGTAATGCCCAGAGACGCGCTGAAATCGCTTCCCGACCTGAAGACGCTGGGATCGGGATTGAAAGCGACCATCGCTGATGCGATCAGCGGGCCGAAGGCGGGGATCTCGTCCAGCAACCGGCTCGTCTGGTTCTTGCCGCTCGCCCGGGCGATCGTCTTCTCCAGATCGTCGATCTTTTCGTCGAGGCCGTCGCTGTGCGAAGCCAGCATCGCGGTTGCTTGCTTGGCCTCTTCGGGAAGGGTCTCGTCGGCTTGCGCGAGCGCCAGCAATTCCTTGACCCGGTGGATGCCCTTGGGCGCGATCAAGCCGAACTCCGAGAGATGACCGCGCAGCGCATTGACGGTCATGGTTCGCTGCTTGACCAGCAATTCCCGAGTCTTGTGCAGCATCAGCACGGCTTGCTGATCCGCGCTCTTGATCGGCACGAACCGCATCTCGGGCCGCGACATGGCCTCGCAGATCGCAGCCGCGTCGTTCGCATCGTTCTTGCCGCGCTTGACGTAGGGTTTCGTGTAAGCAGGAGGAATCAAGACCACTTCGTGCCCCAACGCCCGGATCTCCCGCGCCCAGTAATGGGACGATCCACAAGCCTCCATCCCGACGCGGCAGGGCGCCGCTTGGGCGAAGAAAGCAAGCACCTTACCTCGGCTCAATTTGCGCGTAACCGCAGGCGCACCCTCGCGCTCGATTGCATGCACCTGGAAAAAGTTCTTCGCCAGGTCGATCCCAATCCTGATAAAGGTCTTCATGGACGGCTTCCCTATCCGCGACCTGCACCGGTCACGCCTTGGCACTTGATGCCGTTCGGGTGAGGCCGTCCACATCATCACTACGGCCTCTTCGCCGGCGCGGTCCGAGCCAGCAACATCGAGCGCGTCCGCCAGGCGCTCGCCGCGCCCGAGGCTGCACCCGAGGGCTCGCACGCCGAGACCGACGGCCAGGCCGAAGCCGTTTCGCCGGCGCGGCGCTGCCCCTGCTGCGGCGGCCGGATGATCATTGTCGAGACGTTCGAAGGGCCGCGCCCCGCGCGATCGCCTTCCCCAAGCCGGATCAGGATCGACACGTCATGACCGACGCCGCGCGTCCCGCCTCGCAGCGCCGCTTCCCCTCGCCTCCAGCCGCACGCCGGAGCAGGAACGCGACGTCCTCCCGACGTCCGCACAGGCTCTCCAGCCGCCGAGCCCATCCCCGTCGCCCTCATCCGCGCCCGACAAGAAGCCCGTCGTCTCGGCTCCCGACGATGAAACCGACCGCCTTCCGCCACCGCCCCCAAATCGGCGATCCGACCGCGATCCTCAAATCCCCATAGGCCGCGCTCGGTCAAACAGCGCCCTTCCTCCCCGCGGTTTCCTCCTTACGAGGCTTTCAAACGCCGGCCCCCGCGTCTCGCACGACCGTCCGAAAGGGCCGGCGTCTGAAACCCTTCAGTTCAGCCGACATTGCGGGTAGCGAGCGCGAACGTCGCAAGTAGGCGAGGAAGCGGACTTACAGGGCCGCCCGCGAAGGCGCAGACTCCGCCCTGACCAGACGTTCCCATTAATGCTCCGATCCGCCCCGTGGGCCGCCCCTTGAAAAGTCGAGGCGGTAGCGGGCTATCGTCGCGGCAGGCGAGGGGCACTCGGGCGATCAGCGACGGTCGTCGCGGAGCAGGACTCCGATCGTGGCTGATCTGCGCCCCACCTTCACGTGGCGCCTACCGAAACTGTGCGCGTCCTGCTCACTGCGCTGACGACGGTCAACGCGACGATATTTGCGGCAAGCGCGATGACGCCGACGTTGAGGTCGCGGATTGCTTCCGGCAGGGCGGGGAACAGCGAGCCGATGGTCGCATGAGTGAAGCTGAGGATGGCGGCGACGACCGCGCCAACCAGAATTCCGGCGAAGGCGCCGGCCGGAGTCGCCGGATTGCGCGGCATCAGGCTCGCGATGACAGCAGGAAAGAGCTGGGTGACGAAGCTGTAGCCCACCAGAAGCATCGCCACGATCGTCGCGTTGCCGGTTAAGGTAAAGTAGACGGCGACCAGCATCACGACCGGCACGAGCCACTTGGCGAGGGCCACGGTCTGATCGTCGCTCGCCTTCTGACGCAAGAGGCCAATCAGGTTTTTGGAAAGCAGCATCGCCGCGGTCATTGCGATCAGCGAGCCTGGGACCAGCGCGGTGAAGACGCCCGCCGCGCCGATCAAGCCGACTACGGCCGGCGGGAACTGCTGCGCCGCCAGCTTAAACAGCGCGAGATTGGTGTCCCCTCCCTTCAGTCCCGGCACTTGCAGCACAGCGGCGAAGCCGACGAAGAACACAAACAGCAATATGAGCTGGTAAATCGGCAAAACGATCGCGTTCCGCCGGAAGACGCGTGCGTCCTTCGCCGAGTAGCAGGCGGAGAAGGAGTGCGGCCACATGAAGAAGCCGATGGCTGTCAAGAGCACGGTGGAAACGAACCAGGCGACGCTCTGCCCGCTTGCCGGAAAGACGAGAAACCCGGGCTTGGCGGCGGCGATCTGCTCGAACATCGGGCCGATGCCGCCATAGAGATGCGACGGCAGATAGAGGCCTAAGAAGAGTGCCACGCCGAGGATCAGGATGTCCTTGACCACCGACGTATAAGCCGAGCCGCGGATGCCGGACGTCATGACATAGACCGTGACGATCGCGGCGCCAATCCAGATCGCCGCGTCCCTGGGGATGGCTCCGTAGCCTGCCGCCGTGACGATGATGCCAAGCCCGGTGAGCTGCAGCACGAGATAGGGGATCAGCGCCACCAGATCGACGATTGAGACCAACACGCCGAGCATCGGGCTCGCATATTTGCGGACGAAGAAATCCGGCTGCGAGTGCAGCCCGTTCTGCCTGGCGTAGCTCCAGACGAGGGGCAGCAGGAAATAGGCGATCACGTAGGCGAGCGAGCCGTAGGCCAGGATGTAATAGACCGGAGCTCCCTGCCCGTAGGAGAAGCCGGACGCGCCGAGAAAGGTGAAGGTGGTGTAGATCTCGCCGGCCAGCAGCAGGAAGACGAAGATCCAACCAAAGCCGCGCCCGCCCACCGCCCACTGCTCGAGGTCCATGTCTCTCCCGGCGCGGGCGGCTACGCCCAGAGCCAAGGCGGCGAGTGCGGCGAGCGCGATCAGGATCAATGCCGCGGTCATGGGGCGTCTTCGCGGTTAGCCGGATCGATCAGATAAACGACGGCCATGATGATCGCCGTCAACACAACCCAGACCGAGATCCAGCCGAGGGGGAAAGGCATCCCGAGGATGAACGGATCAACCTCGTTATGGACCGCCGGACCCACCAGCATGCCGATGAACGGAATGACGGCCAGCCAGTGCATGGGTTTCATTAGATCTCTCCGATATGCCGGCTCGCGATCGAGGCTCGCTTAGGGAGCATACCGGGTACAGCCGCGCAAGCCGCTCCGCAGCAACCGATTGACACGTTTGCAACGGCGTCACGACGAACGCCCAACGGAACGCCTGAGATGAAGGACCGGTCCTGGCGCAATCTACGCGTTCAGTCTAAGCCCGCTTTCTCGCGCTTCCCGCCCGTTCATAGGGCCGACCTTGAAGGCCCGCAATGGGTCGGTAGCCGCCTTTGCTGCGACGCAGCCGTCATGCTGGCCGCTTGAACGTTAGTACGTTCTCGCCCGCGCTGCCGTCGCAGAACCGCGACCATGCGTCCATCAACTCGCGGCGGCGAGCGAGCGCATCGCTTCTCCGGTAAGCCTGTTCGGCCTTGTCGCCGATCGCATGCGCTAGCGCATGCTCGGCAAGCTCACGCGGGAAATGCGTTTCGTTGCCGGCCCAATCGCGGAACGATGATCGGAAGCCGTGCGTCGTGTAAGGCGACTTGAACCGGCGCAACAGCATCTCAAACGCCATGCCCGAAAGCGGGCTTCCGGGCCGTTGGCCGGGGAAAACATAGTCGCCGGTCCGCCCGGCTTTCATTTCCGCGAGGATCGCGAGCGCGCGATCGGACAGGGGAACGCGATGCTCGCGCGCCGCCTTCGTGCGGGCAGGCGGGACCGTCCAAACTTTCCCGTCCAAGTCGAATTCGTCCCAACGCGCCGCCAGCGTCTCGCCCGATCGCGTCGCCGTCAGAATGCAAAATTCGAGGGCGCGCGCCGCCGTCGCATCCCGCTGGCGAAGTCCAGCGATGAACGCGGAAACGTCGGCGTAGGGCATAGCCGCGTGGTGGCCTCGCGTCAGTTTGGCGCGCTTCGGCAAGAGCTTGTCGAGATGGCCACGCCAACGCGCCGGGTTAGCTTCGTTGCGATTGATGAAGCCGCGCGCTTTCGCCGCGTCCAACACAGCCTCGACGCGCCCGCGAAGGCGAGAAGCAGTTTCAGGAGCTCGCGTCCATAGCGGTTGCAAGACCGACAACACGGCTTCCGTGTCGATCGCGTCAACGGGCGTGTCCCGGATCGGCTCGCAATACCGCGTGAGCGTCATCGCCCATTGCGCCTTGTGCTTGTCGTTGCGCCAGCCGCCTTTGTGCGCCGCAAGGAAATCGTCCGCCACCTTGCCGAACGTCGGGACCGCAGCCGCGTCCGGCTTGTTCCATTCGGCGATTGGATCGACCCCAGACTTGACTAAGCCGCGTCCCTCGGCCGCCTTCTCGCGCGCCGCCTTCAAAGACACGCCGCCCTTGGCCGCCGAGCCCAAGCCCGCCTCGCGAAGCTTGCCGCGCCACGTGTAGAGAAAAACCCAACGTCGCCGGCCTTCGCCCGAAATCGAGAGGTAGAGGCCCCCGCCATCCGAATGCCTGCCCGGCTTCGAAATCGTCTCCGCTTCCCGAGCCGTCAGTTTATGGATCGCCCGCGCCATGTCGGCCCCCGGCCCCAATCCGGCCCTAATACCGGCCCCAATAATCTAATGCGCTTGGGGGAGACGTCAAGAGATACTGGCGGACGGTGTGTTCAATAAATTACTGAAAACACATCGATTTACGAGACAGGATGGAACGCGCTGAAGCTTGGGCGGACGCTAGAAAGGCGGTCTCCCTCTCCGCCAGCTATCTCGATAAGCCATTGAGGTTAAGGCGTAACTGAAACGGCTTATGGACAGACCCACATTTCGGCCCACAGAACGGCGCGCGCGGGCGTGGTAATTTAAGCAATGATAGAGTCTGTGCTTCGGTCCCCCTGCTGCGGGCGACCGGAGTCGACCCATTGCAGACGTTCAAATTCCTACCGATGGACGGCCGCAATGCGCAAATAGCGGTCGCTCGCCGACGGCTCTGCGAACGGGCGAGTTCTGAAGGGTTTCAGACGCCGGCCCTTTCGGACGGTCGTGCGAGACGCGGGGGCCGGCGTTTGAAAGCCTCGTAAGGAGGAAACCGCGGGGAGGAAGGGCGCTGTTTGACCGAGCGCGGCCTATGGGGATTTGAGGATCGCGGTCGGATCGCCGATTTGGGGGCGGTGGCGGAAGGCGGTCGGTTTCATCGTCGGGAGCCGAGACGACGGGCTTCTTGTCGGGCGCGGATGAGGGCGACGGGGATGGGCTCGGCGGCTGGAGAGCCTGTGCGGACGTCGGGAGGACGTCGCGTTCCTGCTCCGGCGTGCGGCTGGAGGCGAGGGGAAGCGGCGCTGCGAGGCGGGACGCGCGGCGTCGGTCATGACGTGTCGATCCTGATCCGGCTTGGGGAAGGCGATCGCGCGGGGCGCGGCCCTTCGAACGTCTCGACAATGATCATCCGGCCGCCGCAGCAGGGGCAGCGCCGCGCCGGCGAAACGGCTTCGGCCTGGCCGTCGGTCTCGGCGTGCGAGCCCTCGGGTGCAGCCTCGGGCGCGGCGAGCGCCTGGCGGACGCGCTCGATGTTGCTGGCTCGGACCGCGCCGGCGAAGAGGCCGTAGTGATGATGTGGACGGCCTCACCCGAACGGCATCAAGTGCCAAGGCGTGACCGGTGCAGGTCGCGGATAGGGAAGCCGTCCATGAAGACCTTTATCAGGATTGGGATCGACCTGGCGAAGAACTTTTTCCAGGTGCATGCAATCGAGCGCGAGGGTGCGCCTGCGGTTACGCGCAAATTGAGCCGAGGTAAGGTGCTTGCTTTCTTCGCCCAAGCGGCGCCATGCCGCGTCGGGATGGAGGCTTGTGGATCGTCCCATTACTGGGCGCGGGAGATCCGGGCGTTGGGGCACGAAGTGGTCTTGATTCCTCCTGCTTACACGAAACCCTACGTCAAGCGCGGCAAGAACGATGCGAACGACGCGGCTGCGATCTGCGAGGCCATGTCGCGGCCCGAGATGCGGTTCGTGCCGATCAAGAGCGCGGATCAGCAAGCCGTGCTGATGCTGCACAAGACTCGGGAATTGCTGGTCAAGCAGCGAACCATGACCGTCAATGCGCTGCGCGGTCATCTCTCGGAGTTCGGCTTGATCGCGCCCAAGGGCATCCACCGGGTCAAGGAATTGCTGGCGCTCGCGCAAGCCGACGAGACCCTTCCCGAAGAGGCCAAGCAAGCAACCGCGATGCTGGCTTCGCACAGCGACGGCCTCGACGAAAAGATCGACGATCTGGAGAAGACGATCGCCCGGGCGAGCGGCAAGAACCAGACGAGCCGGTTGCTGGACGAGATCCCCGCCTTCGGCCCGCTGATCGCATCAGCGATGGTCGCTTTCAATCCCGATCCCAGCGTCTTCAGGTCGGGAAGCGATTTCAGCGCGTCTCTGGGCATTACTCCGAGCCAGCACTCGAGCGGCGGCAAGGACAAGCTCGGCGCTATCACCAAAAAGGGTAACCGGTATTTGCGCAAGATGCTGGTCGTGGGATGCACGTCGGTTTTGCGCGTGGCCCATAAATACAAAGGCGCCCTGGCCGAATGGATCGTCGCCATGAGGGCCAGGAAGCCCGAGCGCGTCGTCGCCGTCGCCCTGGCCAACAAGCTGGCCAGAATCGCCTGGGCGATGATGTCGACCGGCGAAGCCTTCCGAACCGAACTTTACACGAAGGCCTGACGACAAAGAGCTCTCCAAGATAGACGTTTCAGTTTCGAAGAGATTGGCAAGCGCAACGACGTGATGAACGACACGGTCGCAACGAAAGCCCAGGACACCCTGACATCCGCCACGAGCCCCGAGCTCGCCGTAGTGATAGGGACCAGGACTGTCGAATATCATCAGGGCCAGCGGTCCTATACCGCACCAACAGGCCGGACATATGACCGCAGCCGACCAAAGCGATCAGAGCGTCGAAAACCACTTGCCAAGAGGCCGTCCACATATGTCGGATGCGGTGGAAGCCGCTCGGCAGCACGTGCAGGAGAAAGCGGCGGATGAACTCGTGGGCCGCGAGCGTCATGGTCTTGAACCGGTCGCGGCCTTCGACCCGATAGTCCTTCCACTTGAATGTGACGCCCTTGTCGTCCAGCTCCATGAGCCTGGAGTTCGAGATCGCGACGCGGTGGGTGTAGCGGGCGAGATAGGCGAGCACGGCCTTCGGCCCGGCGAACGGCCTCTTGGCATAGACGATCCATTCCGATCGGCGCAGCGGCGCGAGGACGGCGTCGAAGGCGGCTTTGTCGGCGAGCCGCGCGAGGTCGCCGAGGAAGACGAGGCGTCCGGCCGCATGCAGGGCTGCGAGCCCTTCGAGGAAGAGCCGGCGGAAGAGACGCGACAGCATCCGCACGGGCAGGAAGAAGCCGGGCTTGCAGGCGATCCAGCGCGATCCGTCCAGCGACAGGCCGCCGCCGGGAACGATGACGTGGACGTGCGGATGGTGGGTCAGCGCCGAGCCCCAGGTGTGCAGTACGGCGGTCAGGCCGATGCGCGCGCCCAGATGCTTCGGGTCGGCCGCGATCGTGGTCAGCGTCTGGGCGGCGGTCCTGAACAGGAGGTCGTAGACGGGGGACTTGTTCTGGAACGCGACGGCGCCGATCGACGCCGGCAGGGTGAAGACGACGTGGTAATAGGGAACCGGCAGGAGTTCGGCCTCGCGGTCTTCGAGCCATTCCCTCGCCGCGGCCGCCTGGCACTTCGGGCAGTGGCGATTGCGGCAGGAATTGTAGGAGATCCGTTCGTGCGCACAGTCCTCGCAGCGCTCGACGTGTCCGCCGAGCGCGGCTGTGCGACAGGTCTCGATCGCCGACATGACCTTCAACTGGTCGAGGCTCACGTGACCGGCGTTGGCCATTCGCCACGCCGCCCCGTGGGCGCGAAAGACGTCGGCGACCTCCAGGTGGTGACCCGGTGGCCGCGCCATGCGGCCGCGGTCAGTCGGCCGGCTTTCGCTTCGCCAGGTTGACGCCGAGCCGCTCGAGCGGGCTCTTGACGTCGCGGATCGTGTTGACCGCGACCTGGGTGTAGAGCGCGGTCGTCTCGAGCTTGGCGTGGCCGAGCAACACCTGGATCACCCGAATGTCGACGTCCTGCTCGAGCAGATGGGTGGCGAAGCTGTGCCGCAGCGTATGCGGTGACACGCGCTTGGAGATGCCGGCCAGGTCTTTGGCGGCGGTGACGGCGCGATTGAGCTGACGGGCGGTGATCGGGTTGACCGGGTTTTGGCCGGGGAACAGCCAGGCCCGCGGCCGCGCCGCCTTCCACCATGCGCGCAACAGTTCGAGCAGTTGCGGCGACAGCATCACATAACGGTCCCGCTGCCCTTTGCCCTGCTCGACCCGAAGCGTCATGCGCTGGCTGTCGATGTCGGACACCTTCAGGTGCGCGACCTCGGACACGCGCAGGCCCGCGCCGTAGGCGACGCTGAGCGCGGCCTTGTACTTCAGGCCCGGCGCGGCTTCGAGCAGGAGCGCGACCTCTTCCTGGCTGAGCACGACCGGCGCCCTGCGCGGCTTGTTCACGATCGTCAGAGGACGAACGAGGTCTGGCCGTTCGAGCGTCACGGTGAAGAAGAACCGAAGCGCGGTGACGGCGGCGTTGATCGAACCTGGGCTGATCTGCTGCTGCGCCAGATGCAACTGAAAGCGGCGAAGGTCCTCCTTCGTCGCCGTATCGGGCGACCGGCCCAGGAAGGCCGTAAAGGTCCTGACGTGCCGGACGTAGTCCTTCTGCACCTTCTCCTTGAACCGACGCGCCGTCATGTCGTCGATCATGCGCTGACGCAGCGGGTTGATGGGCTTGTCGGACATCGCGAAAGCTCCTGTCTCCCATGGGGTGGAACCCCATGATTCTGAGACAGTCCTGGCCTCGTCCGACCCAGCTTCCCGCGCTGCCCTCGCCGCAGCTACCGCGCGAGCGGTTTAGTCCCAACGACCCTTTGCAGACGTTCGGGTTGATCCCGTGAGCGGTGGGAATGCGCACAAGAGCGGGCGTTCATGAAACAAGCTGCGAACGCGTCACTTCGACCCGTTACGGCATTGTAGCCACGCCGTGCTTGCGGCATTGGCTTGCCAGGAGATCGCGATAGAGCGCGGTGTCGTCCTCGCCGAAGAACACGCGCTCGCGCCGGGCGCCGCGCTCACGTGACGTGATGAGGAAGGCCGGGGACGACGAACCGGGCGATGCGGGCCATTGATCCTCGGGCGATATACTGCGAAGATCGTGGCTTTAATCGGGGTCGAGTAAACCCCACCGTAATACCAGAATGGTTTCGCCCAGAGAATGAGGGAGCCGATAGTGAAAGTCGCGAAATCGTTGAGCGGCTGGCGTTGTAACTCCTCGCGATTTCAGCTAGTATTAGGGGGATTCGTTTAAGTCGGCGTCATCCAAACCGGGTGTGGGCCACGCATCGCCTCATGAGCCGCCGCCTGAGGGCGGGTTTATGGGTATAGTTCTATCAATCCATAGCTTCATCTCAGTTGCAAGGTCAAGATCAAGCACGCCGTCGGCAATAATTGGGATAAGATAGGCTGATAGCTTTCGTTCGTCTTCTCGGGGAGGCAATTTCGTGGCGCTCTCCCGAGACGTTAAGTCGGCACGAAATCTTGTGGGATCTTTAATAGGAACGTTCTTGCCACACTCTCGATTGAATTTTTCCATCATTTTGCTGGCTTTTTCATAAAGAATTTGATATTTATCCTGGAGAATACCCTGTAACGCGTCTTGCACCTTCGCGCAGAAGGTACCCTCATCGTTAAATCCGTAACGGATTCGTTCATAGGCCAGGATGTCAGTCGGAATAGCCCCTTCTTCTGAATCGTGAATCAGTACGACCTGTTTCCCAAGCGCGTGCGCGACCCCAAGTTCATAGAACACATTCGGATTACCTCCCGAACAGTCCGCGATTACCACGTCAGCTTCTCCAATATTGGATCGAATTTTGTCTATAAGAATTCCAGTTGAAATATTGGTATCGCCGCGAACGCAGTGAGCGTCCTCAAAATGACTCTCTATGAATTGCTTCATTTGCAAAAACATGAAGTTCAGGCCCGGGCGAAATGGCATAATAAAGAAGATGTTAGCCATAGTCTAAACTCCATGGCGCGTCACCTCAGCCGGACACTCTAAGATAAAGAGTCGCAGGAATTCCGAGATTTTCTGTACGTTATCTGGTTTATACTGCACTACCTTGATTCCAGATATTTCCGGCGGCGCTGACGCGTTTTCCTTCGAGAGGAGTAAGACCGATTTTTGTGAGGCTTGCGACGCTCCAATTGCATAGTATGTGCTGGGATTCGCTTCCGTTATATCGGCAATCAAAAAATCTGCTTTTATGCAGGCTTCCAAAAGATACGGTGTGAAATCGCCAGGCGACCTCATTTCTTCTACGTTTAGATCTTCTAGCGATGAGCTGATTAAGGATGCTATTTCTTCATATTCATGGCTCTTTGGAATCGCAACAAAGGCAGCGAGCCTTCCACGAAAAACTGCCACGGACGCCTCCTCGCTTCGATAAACCCTGAACTCTATTTAAATCGTGAGCTAGCTCCCGATCGTCGCCCGGCCCGTCGATGCAACCCGCGTACACCGCAGTGGTGGCCCATGTTCAATTCTTGAAGGCAGCCTAGTCCTTCACGTCAGCATCAACAGGTTCTTGATTCAGTTGCTGCTGTCCGCGGCACCCATCGCGGATGCTGGCCTTGCGGTCTGATCCGATATTCCCTGGGTCAAAACCTGCGATTTCTGTGGAAGGATAGCTAGTTTGCTCTTCTCTGACAAGCCTGAGTCGAGCGTCCGCCGATGACAGACATTCCGCATCGCCATTAGCCGACATTCGCCGGATGCCGCCTCCGACGACGGATATGGCCGGTATTGGTGATTTTCTCAAGTGGATTGCGGGTTCCTTAGCGCCCGAGGCGCTCGAGGCGTCAGGAACGGCCATCGCGCGCGACATGGCGCACGTGGTCGACGGCCTTCGCGCCGATCCCAATCGTCGGTGGGCGGTCGCCCACGAGATCGGAGCATGAATAGGAACGTCCGTTCAGGGCGGACTCCGGCCCCACAGCCATCGCCAGGGAAGGGGAGGTTTCCGCCCATAGCCGTCATTGACGGGACCCGGTCATCCCTCCGGCGTCCCGGCCTTGCGCATGTCTTCAATGATCCGCTCGCGTCCCTTCAGGAAAACTGGATTGTCGCTTTGCGCGCCCGCTCGATAACGCCGGAGGGTGAAGTCAGGATTGAGGGCCAGCGCGGCTTTGACTTCGGCCTTCGCTTCATCGAGACGGCCAAGTTCCACGAGAGTAGCAGCAAAATAGAAACGCCCTGTGGCATAGTTGCGGTTCAGCTCGATCGAGCGGTGATAGAAATCCAGCGCCTCCTCGTATGCGCCAAGATACAGCTTGGAGAGCGCGATATACGCTACCCAAACATTGGCATCGGTGTCGCGCGGACTGGCATGCAACGCTTCGCGTTCATGGCTCTCGGTTTCCTCGGGATGACCCTCGAATAGCTTGACGAGACCCGTTAGCGCGTGAGCGGAGGCCAAGTTCGGATTCAACGCCAACGCTCTCTCCGCCTCTGCAATAGATTGGGCCGGACGGTTGGTTTGCGCCAGGACCCTGGCCATCAAGTAGTGCGCCCAGGCGTTGTCCGGCGACTGGGACAGCACCTGATTCAGAATCGCCTCAACTGAGGACAGGCGTTCGGGCCGGTCGTCCACCCGATAGCCTACGGCGAGCTGCACATTTGCATTCGCCTTGCCGAGCGTCGCGTCGAGATTGTCGGGATCAAGCGCCAATGCACGCTCAAAGAAGCCGCGCGCGCGCTCGACATCGGCGGGGTTCCGCCCTTTGTTGTACCACGCCATTCCCTGGAAATAGAGATCCATCGAATCGGGAGTGGGTGTCCGTACCGCGCGGCGAGCCTCGTTAGTGATCAGCTCGGCCCCCAACTGGCCAGCCAGACTGGCGACGATGTCGTCCTGCATGCTGAAGAGGTTGGACAGGGGCTTATCGAAGCGCTCCGCCCACAGATGACCACCGCTCTCGGCGTCGATGAGCTGCGCATTGACCCGCACTTGGTTCTGATCGCGCTGCACTGAACCTTCCAGTACGTAGCGCACGCCAAGCTCCTTGCCGATTTCCTTGGCGTCGGCGTTCTTGCCCTTGAAAGTGAAGGCGGTGTTGCGCGCGATGACAAAGGAGCCGCTGAGGCGAGAGAGGTCGGTGGTGAGATTCTCGGTAAGGCCGTCGGCGAAATAGTCCTGCGACGGATCGCCGGAGAGATTGGCGAACGGCAGCACGACGATCGAGAGATGTGCGGCTTCCGTCGGCTTCACGGTGCGGCCACCAAAGATGTACCAGCCGCTGGCGGCGCTTAGACAGAGAAGGACCGCGATGGCGGCTGCGAGCGGGGCGAAACCCATGGGCCGCCGGGACGCCACCGCCTGATCGGCTGGCGTCGCCGAAGGCGCAGGCTTCGCTAGCACCGCCTGGCCGACTTCGAGCGAGTAGACGTGGATCGGCTCGACGATGTTCTTCAATTGGGTTGCGCCGAGGTCGGTGACCTTGAGATCGAGCCGTCCTTTGACCTGCCAGTAGGCTTGCTCGGACAGGCAGATCGCGCCCGGCTTGGCGACGCCCTCCAGCCGCGCGGCGATATTGACGCCGTCTCCCATCAGGTCGCCGTCGGCCTCTTCGACGACGTCGCCCAGATGAACGCCTATACGGAACTCGATGCGGCGCTCCGGCTGGACGCCCGCGTTGCGCTCGATGAGCCCATTCTGCACCTCGACGGCGCAGCGCACCGCGTCGACCACGCTGCGGAACTCGATGATCGCACCGTCGCCGGTGCGCTTGACGACCCGGCCGTGGTGGACGGCGATCGTCGGGTCGATCAGGTCGCTCCGAAGGGTCCGGAGCCGGGCAAGGATGCGATCCTCGTCCGCTCCAGTCAGCCGGCTGTAACCGACAACGTCGGCGACCAGGATCGCCGCAAGTTTCCGGGTCTCGCTCATTGCTCCCTATGGCAGCGGGCAACATAGCACAACGGTCGCCCCGCGAGAGGCCGAAGAACCGCTTCTGACGCTTTCCGCCCGTTGATAGGGCGATCTTTAAGGGCAGCAACGGGCGGACACCGAGCCTTCCGCAGCAGCCCTTGTACGCCCGCTTCCCCGCGCTTCCTGCCGTTCGGCGAACGGTCACTATCCGCCCAATTGAGGCGTCCACGGTCGCGGTCCGCTACGTCCGCAATACTGAAGGGTTTCAGACGCCGGCCCTTTCGGACGGTCGTGCGAGACGCGGGGCCGGCGTTTGAAAGCCTCGTAAGGAGGAAACCGCGGGGAGGAAGGGCGCTGTTTGACCGAGCGCGGCCTATGGGGATTTGAGGATCGCGGTCGGATCGCCGATTTGGGGGCGGTGGCGGAAGGCGGTCGGTTTCATCGTCGGGAGCCGAGACGACGGGCTTCTTGTCGGGCGCGGATGAGGGCGACGGGGATGGGCTCGGCGGCTGGAGAGCCTGTGCGGACGTCGGGAGGACGTCGCGTTCCTGCTCCGGCGTGCGGCTGGAGGCGAGGGGAAGCGGCGCTGCGAGGCGGGACGCGCGGCGTCGGTCATGACGTGTCGATCCTGATCCGGCTTGGGGAAGGCGATCGCGCGGGGCGCGGCCCTTCGAACGTCTCGACAATGATCATCCGGCCGCCGCAGCAGGGGCAGCGCCGCGCCGGCGAAACGGCTTCGGCCTGGCCGTCGGTCTCGGCGTGCGAGCCCTCGGGTGCAGCCTCGGGCGCGGCGAGCGCCTGGCGGACGCGCTCGATGTTGCTGGCTCGGACCGCGCCGGCGAAGAGGCCGTAGTGTCGGATGCGGTGGAAGCCGCTCGGCAGCACGTGCAGGAGAAAGCGGCGGATGAACTCGTGGGCCGCGAGCGTCATGGTCTTGAACCGGTCGCGGCCTTCGACCCGATAGTCCTTCCACTTGAATGTGACGCCCTTGTCGTCCAGCTCCATGAGCCTGGAGTTCGAGATCGCGACGCGGTGGGTGTAGCGGGCGAGATAGGCGAGCACGGCCTTCGGCCCGGCGAACGGCCTCTTGGCATAGACGATCCATTCCGATCGGCGCAGCGGCGCGAGGACGGCGTCGAAGGCGGCTTTGTCGGCGAGCCGCGCGAGGTCGCCGAGGAAGACGAGGCGTCCGGCCGCATGCAGGGCTGCGAGCCCTTCGAGGAAGAGCCGGCGGAAGAGACGCGACAGCATCCGCACGGGCAGGAAGAAGCCGGGCTTGCAGGCGATCCAGCGCGATCCGTCCAGCGACAGGCCGCCGGGAACGATGACGTGGACGTGCGGATGGTGGGTCAGCGCCGAGCCCCAGGTGTGCAGTACGGCGGTCAGGCCGATGCGCGCGCCCAGATGCTTCGGGTCGGCCGCGATCGTGGTCAGCGTCTGGGCGGCGGTCCTGAACAGGAGGTCGTAGACGGGGGACTTGTTCTGGAACGCGACGGCGCCGATCGACGCCGGCAGGGTGAAGACGACGTGGTAATAGGGAACCGGCAGGAGTTCGGCCTCGCGGTCTTCGAGCCATTCCCTCGCCGCGGCCGCCTGGCACTTCGGGCAGTGGCGATTGCGGCAGGAATTGTAGGAGATCCGTTCGTGCGCACAGTCCTCGCAGCGCTCGACGTGTCCGCCGAGCGCGGCTGTGCGACAGGTCTCGATCGCCGACATGACCTTCAACTGGTCGAGGCTCACGTGACCGGCGTTGGCCATTCGCCACGCCGCCCCGTGGGCGCGAAAGACGTCGGCGACCTCCAGGTGGTGACCCGGTGGCCGCGCCATGCGGCCGCGGTCAGTCGGCCGGCTTTCGCTTCGCCAGGTTGACGCCGAGCCGCTCGAGCGGGCTCTTGACGTCGCGGATCGTGTTGACCGCGACCTGGGTGTAGAGCGCGGTCGTCTCGAGCTTGGCGTGGCCGAGCAACACCTGGATCACGCGAATATCGACGTCCTGCTCGAGCAGATGGGTGGCGAAGCTGTGCCGCAGCGTATGCGGCGACACGCGCTTGGATATCCCCGCCAGGGTCTTGGCGGCGGTGACGGCGCGATTGAGCTGACGGGCGGTGATCGGGTTGACCGGGTTTTGGCCGGGGAACAGCCAGGCCCGCGGCCGCGCCGCATGCCACCATGCGCGTGGTCGGCGTCGGCGTCGAGTCCGCGGACATGCTTATCCAGGAGGTGTTCTCGCGGGAGATCCGGGACCGTAGGGCACTGGCGCGCTATGCCGGGCTCACCGGAGCTCCGGACGAGAGCGGGCAAAGACGGCGCGAGCGGGGACTCGCCAAAGCAGGCAACGCTCGGGTGCGCCGCGGGATGATCGAACTCGCCTGGGGTCATCTGGTGCACCAGAAGGGCAGCCCGCTCAGCGCATGGTATCGGAGGCGAACGTCGGACTCACGGCGGGGCGTGCGCAAGACAATGATCGTCGCGCTCGCGCGCAAGCTCCTCATCGCGCTGTGGCGGCTCGCCACGACCGGCGAAGCGCCGGAAGGTCTGCTGCTTCGCCCGGCAGCGTAGCCACAACGGAGTTGCTGCAGGCGAGCGTCACGACGGTGCCCGACCTGTAGACGACGGCCCGAGGCGGCGGCAACCCGACATGGACTATGGCCTTCGCGCCGCGGTTTAGAATGGGCCCGCCCCTCGGAGCTTTGCCGCCGATGCGCATGACTGCATCATGGTGCGACCTTCGTGGTCGGCCGAATACAAGTTCGTGACGCGCGACGCGCGCCCAATGGCGAGCTCCCCTCGGTATCGTCGCCGCTGTCGAAACTGAACTGAACGAGCGGGACACACCCGTGTCGCCCGACTGAGGAAGCTTGACGCTGTGCTCGGGCCCCTCAAGGCAAGTCGCTCCGCGATGGCCTTCGGCCACCCTTGACGGCCACTGCGCGCAGCGTCCGAAGGAAAGTCAGGTCGGGACGAGGAGATGTCGCGGGCCAATCGAACAAGGAGATGCTCGCTATCGCCACCCTTGACAGCAATCGCCCCATACAATTCCGGCCGTCTGCTGTGCGCAAAGACCGGCCGTTCCCCGACGGCGTGGCGGATTGGCCAGATCGATCCTTTGCGGAACGTTCGAGACGAGAAATCCTGACGCTTTCCGGTTTCCCCTCACGCCGCCGCGACCGCAGGTTCCCGCTCGCGAATCTCGTAGATCGTCAAAGCTTCGCTCACGCCGCGCAGCGACAATTGCCGGGAGTTCGTCCGGTAGCCGGCGTCGCGAACAAGCCGCGTGACCTCGGCGCTTTCGACGATCGGCTGCGTCGCCAGGATGGCGGTCGGATCGGCGAGGCCCTGTACGCGCGAGGCGATGTTGACCGTCTGTCCGAAATAGTCCTGCCGGTCGTCGAGCGTCACGGCAAGGCACGGACCTTCGTGCAGCCCGATGTTGAGGGCGAGGTCCTGGCTGCCGCGCTTCTCGTTGATCTTGCGCATCTCTTCCCGCATACGCATCGCGGCGCGAACGGCGCGGTCAGGGGTCGGGAAGGTCGCCATCACGGCGTCGCCGATGGTCTTGACGACCGCGCCGCCTTCGGCGCCGACCGCGATCAAGAGCCCGCTGAAATGATGGTGAACGAGGTCGAAAGCGGCGAGATCGCCCATGCGGTCGTAGAGCGCCGTCGAGCCCATGAGGTCGGTGAAGAGGATCGTCAGATTGGTGATCCTGAACCGCTGCTCGGAATCGAGGGTGGCATTGCGGTAGAGATCGCGGAACGTCTGGTTGCTGAGCACCCGCGTCGCGATCAGGAACGGTCGGCGGCGGTTCATCAGCGCAGTCATCTCGGCGTTGTGGATCCACAGGCCCGGGATGGTCCTGCGCCCGGATTTGTTCTCAACGGCGATGCGGACCGGGCCCGGTCTCAGCCGATGCGTGGCGCTGTGGGCAGTCGCTTCGCTGAGCACGACCGAGAGGCTGCGGCGCTCGCTGGTCGGTTCCCCGGCGACGTCGAGAAAAACGGCCGTATGCGTGACCGGATCGAAAATGATGCCAAACTCGGCCGGCATTGTCAGCGACATCGCCGCTTTCTCGCCGGGCCCCAGTTCCATGACGTCGAGCGTGACCTTGTCCATGGCGCCGTCCAGGTCGTCCGGAAACTCAATTCCGGAGCCCCAGAAGATCTGGCGCATGTACTCGGGCAGGGAAAGCGTGTCGGGATCGTGCGCCGCGATCCGCCGGATCTGCGGATGGACGGTGAAGGTGACCTCGACGAGTTCGTCGAGCGTCGGCGAGTAATCCGCCGCGCAGAGCGCGCACGCGTATTCGGTGCGGTTGAGCGTTTTCAGCGCGGCGCCGGTTTCAAGAACGCCGCCGCAGCCGGGACAGAGCACGTTCCAGGCCATGTCGAAGAGGCCCAAACGCGCGGCGTGCACCAGCGTGCTGATCACCGGCTCTTCGCCGAGTTCATGGCTGGCGGCGAAGGCGAGCGGATTGACGCGACAGAGCGTCCGGTCCGGCGCGGTTTCGACCGCAGTCTTAAGTGCATCGGCGACAGCCGGATCGGCCGCCTGCCGCAGAAGCTCCCAGAGCGCAGATGCTTCAGCCATCACGCTTCCTCCACGACGAAGAGTCCTCGGCCGATAAGAACGATAGGCGCGCGAGCCCCGCGCGGCAACAGGCCCCTCGACGGTCGCAAGATCGCTCGCGTCCTGCGCACTTTTTCCCCCAAAATGCAACATTCCTCAGGCATCCGCCGAACCGGCGCTGAGGACCCAATTGCGAGGTTCATCGACGCAATCTGGAATGACCGGTTCACGTCGTGAGCGGGAGTTCCCGATAGCGTCAGGATGAGGCTCCTACCAAACTTGAGGAGCCTGTGATGGATGAAATTGGAATGCCATCTGGCTCAAATAGTTAAATGGTCACTACGGCCTAGAAACGATTGTACGCAGTTGCTGCGACCGCGCCGGGTTTTAAGCGAAGGTCGCGATTTCGACGATTTCGGGGGCATTTTTCCCCCCGAACGCCTTCGCGGCCAATTCGGCCAACGCCCGGGTCCTATGCGCCGAGACGACTTTCCCTCGCCTATCGCCGCGGGCGATGACCGCAAAGGCGAATCCCCTCCCCATGAGATAGGCCCGATCCCTTTCGATATTCAGATCGGGCTGATACCAGCGGTGGCCGCCATGCTGCGGCCCGATTCTTCGCCCGGAGCGAGTCATCAGCTCCGACCCAACCTTCCAGAGGGTGATCGCGGTCGCCTTCCTCCCGAAGGCTTTTGGCCGTGGCCCGCTCTGATGTTTCACAGTATCGTCGATGGCAGCGCGTGCGTATTGATCTGAATCAAGCGCCCATCAACTTGTCATGGGTTCTAAGGCCCGCCCCAGCGCGAGGAGCAGCGCCGAGGTGCTGATTCCTGGCGAAGCCGCCCACCAAAACGAGATGATGTCGCCCGTCGTAACGGAATGATGCGGCCCACCAAAACGAGAGCCCACCGGAACGGAATAATGCCGCCCGGGGTTTTTTGACGGCGACGAGCGCGTCCGCTGGCCTGTTTAGGGTCGCTCCTTTGGCAATCCAAGGGAGCGATCGATGCCAGCGGAAAGAGTTTCGATGCGCCAGGCGCGCGAGATCATTCGTCTGAAGTTTTCAACCAGCCTGCCGACGCGCGAGATCGCGCGGCGTCTTGGCCTCGCGCCTTCGACGGTTCGAGAGACGTTGAGTCGTTTGCAGAGCGCCGGGCTTTCTTGGCCGTTGCCGGAGGGGATCGGCGACGCCGAACTGGAGGCGGCGCTTTACGCCAATCGCAGAAGCAAACGGGGACACCGCCGCCATGCCGAGCCGGATTGGCCCGCGGTCCATCGAGAGTTGAAGCGCAAGCACGTCACTCTGCTGATCGTCTGGGACGAATATATCGCGGCCAACCCCGGCGGCTACAGCTATTCGCGGCTTTGCGAACTCTATCGCGGCTTTGAAGCGAAGCTGTCGCCGACGATGCGGCAGACGCACGTGGCGGGCGAACGGTTGTTCGTCGATTACGCGGGCGACGGGGTCCCGGTCGTCGTTGACCGGCTCACCGGGGAAGTCCGCATGGCGCAGATCTTCGTCGCCGTGCTCGGCGCCTCGAGCTTCACCTTCGCGCACGCGAGCTGGACGCAGGCGCTCCCCGACTGGATCGACGCCCATGTGCGCACGCTCGAGGCGATCGGCGGCGTCCCGCAATTGCTTGTGCCGGACAATACGAAGACCGCCCTCATCAAGGCCTGCCTTTACGATCCTCAGGTCAATCGGACCTATGCCGAAATGGCGGCGCATTACGGAGCCGCCATTTTGCCGGCGCGGCCGCGGCGGCCCCTGAGGCTGCGTTACGGAAGATTCGGCCTAAGGGCGGATCGTTCGCATGTCGCTCAAACAGAGAGGTCATGCTATGCGTACATTTGATTTTGCTCCCTTCTATCGTTCCACCGTCGGTTTTGATCAGCTGTTCTCAATGCTCGATCAAGTCAGCGGCGCGGAAGGCGCTGCGGCGCCGGGCTACCCTCCCTACAATATCAAACGTTCGGGCGAGAACGCCTACAACATCTCGGTAGCCGTCGCCGGCTTCGCTGGCACTGATCTTTCGATCGAGGTGAAAGAGAACGTGTTAACGATCCGCGGCAACAAGCAGAGCAGCGGCGAGGAGGAGAGCGACCTGATCTACCAAGGCATTGCCGAGCGGAATTTCGAACGCAACTTCCAGCTCGCCGACCATGTCCAAATCAAGGGCGCGAGCCTGGAGAACGGGCTTCTGCAGGTCGACCTCTTGCGGGTGGTCCCAGAGGCGATGAAGCCGCGGGCAATTCCCATAACGACCGCCAAGAAGGTCCTTGAGGGCAAGACGGCCAAGATCGCCGCGTGAGAGTTCTGACGATTGAAGTTTGGGAGCGCCCCGGTTGTCGGGGCGCTTTCGTTAGGCCTTGCTGGCCTTGACGGGACGCCCCTGCTTTCTGGCGCCCAGGCGCGCCGTCACGATGCAGAGAGCCGTCCTTAACCATTGCTTGCGCCCGTATGGGCCGGATGGCGACTCGGTCGCGCTGAGCCTCGCATGCGATTTGATGTGCTCGTGAAGACCGTGGAGGGCGTTCAAATGAAAGACGCCACTGTTGGCGCCCTGGCCAGCGTTCCGGCCCTGCCTATTCCCGCTGTCGCAATGGCGGCGCCCGTCGATCTGTTCTTAACGGCGATCGAGCGCGATCGCATCGCCTATGTCGCCTTCGCCGCCTCGCTCAATGGGACCGACGGATGGAAGGCAGCACAGGGAAAAGGTCGCGAAGTCACACAAACCGATGAGGACGCTTACGAAGCCGCCAGAGGCGTCGGGGAGGACGGTGCCAATCAAGTCATAGCCTCGGGCATCGCGTGAGTAGTTTCCGAGGGTTGCCACACAACGCCCTGCCGAACCGTTTTATCGGCCCATCGACCTTCTTCGTGGGCTGAGTCGCATCGGCGGGCTGGCTTGCCGTCGCTTTCGCGTGGCTTGGAGACGCATCGCCAGACGCCTGGCGATGAACGCTGTCAGGAGTGTCGGTCATATCGGCCCTGCTTGTCGCCCTTGTACGTTCGCAAAGTTCGCACTGACGTCATTTCCTTGGTGTGAGTTTTCGCTGACGCGCCCCTGCCGTCACTCCCGCCTGTCTTCGAAATAGAATTGAGCAGGCGCAGTCGTCTTCGTGATGTAGGTGAAAGTCTTGCCAGAGAGGGACGCGGCGCCGCCGGAGGCGAGGAGATAGGCGCCCCGGCCCGACGTCCTGACTTCAGTCACCTCGCCATTCGTCGTCACATACTCGAGTTTCCCGTCCGAGAACTGAACGACAGCCATCTCGCCCGGCTTGCGAATGACGCCGCCGCCCAATAGGAGCCTGCCGCCGGAATTGTCCATCTCCCAGACCGCCCTTGCGGTGAGCACGCCTCCGCTCAAGGGACCTTGCGTGACCTGGCAGGCATAATCCCTGACGCTGATTCCATGGCCCTCCTCGTCCCCAAACGGCTCGGCGGTCGGGGCTTCGATGTATTGGCAGGAAAAGGCGTCCACGTTTTCCTGGGCGCTCGCCTTCGGGACGGCGCCCTGCATTACCGTAGCCGCTCAACACCCTCCAGACAGCCGGCTCGAAGCCACCTATCACCGCGCCGCGCCTCGCCAACTCAAGAGCGAACCGCGTGGTCCGGCCCGGTGATGGAAGCGGCTGTTGACGAGGGGCCGCACAGGCGCTTGTGGAAGAAGAGGAAGAGGAGGGCGACTTGGACGCCCTTGGGTGAGAGCCGGTAGGCGTAGCGCGAGCCGTCGCGCTCGATCAGGCCGTGTCCCTTGAGCTTGTGCAAGTCGTAGCGGAGCTGGTTCAGGCGGTAGGTCTTCTCCGAGAGGTCGAAGGTGTCGAGGACGGCTTGATGCATCTGCCGGGCCGTCCAGCCGCCGATCTGAGGACCGCCATGCAGGAGGACCTCGAACAGCCGGATGATGCGCGGCTCGTGGATCTTGAGGCCGGGATAATGCACCGCCCCGATAGTGATCGGGTGGGCGAGGCGCTGCAGCAGCGGGAAATCAGCGCCGGGCTGCTGACCGCCATGGGCGCGTCGTCACTGTTGGTCAGCTTGTCGTGTTGTCTGCCGAAACCGGCGACGCCTGGCTGCTCGACCCGTCCGATCAACTCGCCGCAAGGCTGGCCCGCGACGGCGACCCCGAACCCGTCCACATCGAAGAAAACGATACCTCCTTCGTCATCGATTGGAAGGGCGACTATCGCATCGAGGGACCCGCCTTCATCTATTCCGATCGCCAGACCCGGCGCGTCTCAACCATCCTCGGATACCCCACGCACCTGCTCGCGCCACCGTCCTGAAATTTCAAATATCTTTGGCTAGAATTGGCCGAAACCCGGTCGTGGGGCCACGCCGGTGGGTCGGCCCGGACGACGCCATGGACGCGCAGATAATGCTGCTAAGGTCACGGCGGCGCGCTTTCTCCGGGTTACGCGAAGCTTTCGATCGGCGCTCATTCACGTTCGGGAGAACGCCGAGGCGATCATCCCCCGGCCAAGAGCGAAGCGCGCGTGCGCGCCAAGCCGTCGGCGAAGACAAATGGGGCGAAGATGCTTGACGACCTTGCCCGCCAGCTCCGGCAGGAGGAGAGGGTCGAACGGCAACTCAGGGCGGAGTCTGCGCCTTCGCGGGCGGCCCTGTAAGTCCGCTTCCTCGCCTACTTGCGACGTTCGCGCTCGCTACCCGCAATGTCGGCTGAACTGAAGGGTTTCAGACGCCGGCCCTTTCGGACGGTCGTGCGAGACGCGGGGGCCGGCGTTTGAAAGCCTCGTAAGGAGGAAACCGCGGGGAGGAAGGGCGCTGTTTGACCGAGCGCGGCCTATGGGGATTTGAGGATCGCGGTCGGATCGCCGATTTGGGGGCGGTGGCGGAAGGCGGTCGGTTTCATCGTCGGGAGCCGAGACGACGGGCTTCTTGTCGGGCGCGGATGAGGGCGACGGGGATGGGCTCGGCGGCTGGAGAGCCTGTGCGGACGTCGGGAGGACGTCGCGTTCCTGCTCCGGCGTGCGGCTGGAGGCGAGGGGAAGCGGCGCTGCGAGGCGGGACGCGCGGCGTCGGTCATGACGTGTCGATCCTGATCCGGCTTGGGGAAGGCGATCGCGCGGGGCGCGGCCCTTCGAACGTCTCGACAATGATCATCCGGCCGCCGCAGCAGGGGCAGCGCCGCGCCGGCGAAACGGCTTCGGCCTGGCCGTCGGTCTCGGCGTGCGAGCCCTCGGGTGCAGCCTCGGGCGCGGCGAGCGCCTGGCGGACGCGCTCGATGTTGCTGGCTCGGACCGCGCCGGCGAAGAGGCCGTAGTGTCGGATGCGGTGGAAGCCGCTCGGCAGCACGTGCAGGAGAAAGCGGCGGATGAACTCGTGGGCCGCGAGCGTCATGGTCTTGAACCGGTCGCGGCCTTCGACCCGATAGTCCTTCCACTTGAATGTGACGCCCTTGTCGTCCAGCTCCATGAGCCTGGAGTTCGAGATCGCGACGCGGTGGGTGTAGCGGGCGAGATAGGCGAGCACGGCCTTCGGCCCGGCGAACGGCCTCTTGGCATAGACGATCCATTCCGATCGGCGCAGCGGCGCGAGGACGGCGTCGAAGGCGGCTTTGTCGGCGAGCCGCGCGAGGTCGCCGAGGAAGACGAGGCGTCCGGCCGCATGCAGGGCTGCGAGCCCTTCGAGGAAGAGCCGGCGGAAGAGACGCGACAGCATCCGCACGGGCAGGAAGAAGCCGGGCTTGCAGGCGATCCAGCGCGATCCGTCCAGCGACAGGCCGCCGCCGGGAACGATGACGTGGACGTGCGGATGGTGGGTCAGCGCCGAGCCCCAGGTGTGCAGTACGGCGGTCAGGCCGATGCGCGCGCCCAGATGCTTCGGGTCGGCCGCGATCGTGGTCAGCGTCTGGGCGGCGGTCCTGAACAGGAGGTCGTAGACGGGGGACTTGTTCTGGAACGCGACGGCGCCGATCGACGCCGGCAGGGTGAAGACGACGTGGTAATAGGGAACAGGCAGGAGTTCGGCCTCGCGGTCTTCGAGCCATTCCCTCGCCGCGGCCGCCTGGCACTTCGGGCAGTGGCGATTGCGGCAGGAATTGTAGGAGATCCGTTCGTGCGCACAGTCCTCGCAGCGCTCGACGTGTCCGCCGAGCGCGGCTGTGCGACAGGTCTCGATCGCCGACATGACCTTCAACTGGTCGAGGCTCACGTGACCGGCGTTGGCCATTCGCCAGGCCGCCCCGTGGGCGCGAAAGACGTCGGCGACCTCCAGGTGGTGACCCGGTGGCCGCGCCATGCGGCCGCGGTCAGTCGGCCGGCTTTCGCTTCGCCAGGTTGACGCCGAGCCGCTCGAGCGGGCTCTTGACGTCGCGGATCGTGTTGACCGCGACCTGGGTGTAGAGCGCGGTCGTCTCGAGCTTGGCGTGGCCGAGCAACACCTGGATCACCCGAATGTCGACGTCCTGTTCGAGCAGATGGGTGGCGAAGCTGTGCCGCAGCGTATGCGGTGACACGCGCTTGGAGATGCCGGCCAGGTCTTTGGCGGCGGTGACGGCGCGATTGAGCTGACGGGCGGTGATCGGGTTGACCGGGTTTTGGCCGGGGAACAGCCAGGCCCGCGGCCGCGCCGCCTTCCACCATGCGCGCAACAGTTCGAGCAGTTGCGGCGACAGCATCACATAACGGTCCCGCTGCCCTTTGCCCTGCTCGACCCGAAGCGTCATGCGCTGGCTGTCGATGTCGGACACCTTCAGGTGCGCGACCTCGGACACGCGCAGGCCCGCGCCGTAGGCGACGCTGAGCGCGGCCTTGTACTTCAGGCCCGGCGCGGCTTCGAGCAGGAGCGCGACCTCTTCCTGGCTGAGCACGACCGGCGCCCTGCGCGGCTTGTTCACGATCGTCAGAGGACGAACGAGGTCTGGCCGTTCGAGCGTCACGCTGCGGGTGAACCCTTCGCCCCGACGATCGCTCCGATCCGGGGCTCGCGTCAGTGAGGGGCCGGGATTGGCCGGCTCCCCAAGCGCGAAGGTTCAAACATGTCCATCAAATTCAACGACACGCAGCTTGTGCTGCTGAGCGCAGCGTCGCAGCGCGATGATCATTGCCTGGTTCCCCCGGCAGGTCCAAAGCGCGGCCGAGCCCAGAGGGCCGTAGCCAAGCTTCTCGAAGCCGGGCTCTTGAAGGAGATACGGGCAAAGGCGGGAGGGCCGATCTGGCGGCGCGACGACGAAACCGGGCAGACTTATGCGCTCAAGCTGACCGCTGCGGGTGCGAAGGCGATCGCGGTTGACGAGACCAGGCCATCCGAAGAAGAGGCGGAACGGCGCGCGGACCATCCGATCATCTCCGTCGATCCGAAGTCCAAACCCGGTTCCGACCCAGCAGCCATTGACAGGCCCGATAGCGGCGTCGCCTCGACCCCAACGTCTCCGCGCGGCGGAACCAAGATCGCGCAAGTGATCGCTCTGCTCGAGGGCCCTGGAGGGGCGACTCTCGCCGAGCTTGTCGCCGCCACCGGCTGGCTGCCGCACACGACGCGGGCCGCGCTCACCGGCCTGCGCAAGCGCGGCTACGCCGTCGGGATTATTCGGGCCGACAAGGTGCGAGGATCAATCTATCGGATCGAGCCGACGGAGAGGAGCGACGATAGCGCCGCACCGCAGGTTGAGGCGGCGCCGACTTGCGAAGCGCCGCCGGATCGGCCTGAACGTGCCGCTCGGCAGCGATCTCGTCGGGCCGCGTGATGGCGAAGCGCGTAAAAGGGAACGGCGCCGGCGAGGCATCGGCCCCTCCAGCGCCATCGGCGTCAGAGCGCGAAACGCTCGACGCCTCGGTCGCGAGCCTTTCCGGCCTCAATGTGGATCAGCTCCGCCTCCAGTGGCGTAACCATCTGGGCGGGGTTGCTCCCGCCCATTGTCCGGGATGGCTGCTCCTGCGTGTGCTCGCCTATCGGATCCAAGCCGCGGTATTCGGGGATCTCGACAGGGCGATTTATCGCATCGAAGGCCGCGTCGCCGCCTCGCAAATCGCCGCTGCGTCCGACGCGCCTCGAGCCCCACAAGGCGGGCGGGCAGCCTTCGGCGTCTACTGCGTCGTCTTCACTCTCGCGCTTCACCCGTCGCCTAAGATCACCTAAGCACCTCTTCAACGAGGCCCGCACGTGAGGCCAAACTTGCATCCCGTTCATCCGCTATATATTGGCGAACTCGCTTCAGATAGTAGCGTCCGCGCCAGCTGTCGGCGGCTTCCCTCGAGAGCAGAGAAAACAGCGAGTCATCCCCACACAATCTCGCGAAAATGCCGGGAGCTAGGTCGCGGTCAATAAACAGATCCGTCACGCCCGAACGAAGCCGGTGACAGCGGTCCCACTGACGCCAATAAGAAGACCGAGGCAACCGCGATTCCAGGAGTCGCCAACCTTCATCCGGGAGCTGATCGTTCGCCACCGCAGCATGAATGCTCTCGAAGCTCAACTGCGCAAGCTCGCCGGAGCATCGCGACCGCTCACCGAGCGCGCGGCTCATCAGGTAAGCAGCCGTGTATGAAGCAGCGGCTTCGTTGATCGGCCCCTCCGCATTGCGATGCGCGATCAGCCACGGATCTTCGCCATATTCGTTCGGCACCGCGTCAGGCGGGAGCGCCCGAGCTAGGCCGTACAGCATTGGTCTCGATATGGCGGGTTGGGTGGCGAGGAACTCGGCAACCGCCACGGTGTCGCTGACTGATGCGCGGAGCCAAGTCCCAAGTCGGTCGCCAATGCTTCTCGACGAGGTGCTTATCGAACGAAGGAGCCGCCTTGGCCCGAACTCGTGAACGGCCCTCGTCGCAAGGTCGTCGCGCCCAGCTAACAGGATCGCCTCAACAGCGGCCGCCTCCATATGCTCGCTCTTCGAAGTTCGGAATGGGTCTTCGACCACCTCCAGGCCAGCCCAAAACGCGGGCTGACCGACAAGTTCAGGACGAAGTGCCAAAGCCGCGGTGCGGAGAGCGGGCGCCTGCATCAAACCAGCCGCCAAATCCGCAATTTCAAGCTGCGCCAGTGTTCGCTCGACAATGAACCCGAATTTCTCGTTGTCGAGAAATGGAACAAGCATGTCCGGGTTCCGTCGCCAAGCCGAACGGCCCAACTGCGCTGCTCCGGAAGCTAGCGTGCCCGCGTTCACCAGGTCGAGACTGTTCCACAAGAAGTCGAAGGACGGCTCGTCCAACGTCCCAACCTTTTCCAGCGCTGCCGTTGCGACGATTGCCTCGGCGGTCCGCGACTGATCCCCGCTGAACTCGTCCCGCAGGATTGCGATGGCGTCATGAACGGCTTCAGGTCGATTCTGGAAGCTGGTCACAGCGCGATGCAGCAGGCACAAAGGGCGAAAGGCCTCGCGACCGCCCGCGATGTCTGCGCCCACGCGCCGGAAGAAGGTTCGCAACCCCGAATGGTCGGGAAGCAGCAAATCCTGAAACGCGTCGTTGAGCCACCGACTCGCGATTATGGCTTCATTGTCGATCAGGTCTAACTTGGTACGGATGTTTCGGTCGGAACCCGGCAGGACTTGAAGATCGAACCTTTCGCCATCGGCCGAACGATTGCTGGCGGCAAAGGTGCAAAATTTGAAACTACGGCGTAGCCTCGGCCACTGTTGAGACCAAAGCGCCAATACCGCATCGTCCACTTCGTCTCCCGGGCGACCAACGATGACAGGGCTTCGCGGATTTCCATAAAGTTGAGCCATCACCACTAGCGCCCAACTCTCGGTGACGAGAGGAAAGACCGCAGGAAAAGTTATCTCTGCGCGCGTGTCGGAAATAGCTTCCGCGTCATAGCCCGCGGTCGCGCTGGCGCTAGGTGGCCGGCGAAACATCGTCTGCAAGAAGGTCAATGTTTCAAGTGTCGCAAGGTCTGTGAAGTCGATCAGGAGCGTGTGCGTCCAAACACAACCTGGACGCGGCATCTCGGGTGCCGGCCAAGTGCGGGCCAGAGCGTAGAAGCCAGAGTCGGCAAGCGGATAACCGGAGAGGTAGCCATCCTCCTGCAAGCGCCCGCCAGGACCCGAAACGTCACTCAACACAAGCAAGGTTTTCAGGTCACGCGGCTTTAAGGTTGTCGACAGTGCAAGTTGACGGTGGCCGTCGGCGTACCCGTGCAGCGCCTGATGTACTTTCACGGTCTGTGTCGTTAGGCCATGAGCCATTCAAGCGGCTCCGTGACGTCATGCGTCTCTGCCTCTGGCCCAATTAGCATGATCCGTTCCGAGGCCTTATCCAAGTTCCTCAATTCCTCCGCCTCAGGCACCTTTTCTGCATTCTCATCGATCGGATCGTACTCCCCGCCCTGCGCGCTGAGACCGTAGACGCGCCAAGTCCAACCGTCAGCGCCACGGCGAAGATATTGAGCTAGGAGTGGGAGTTTGGCTTCAAGGTATGCCGCAGGCATCATCCCTTCCGCGCTCACCTTATCCCAAGCAGATAGCATCACCGCCAGGCGCCGTGGCCCTATGTCGAGAGGCGGAGCACGCAGGAGTTGAAGAAGGTCGACCAATTGAACCTGCGTCGGAGCTAGACGCGGATGCCAAGGCACAGCGTTCCCCTCGGCCACTTCAAGCCCGACTGCCTTCGAGAGCGCAACCTCGTCGACGACCCACATGGGCGCGCGGATCTCATCCGCGTGCACAAAGAGCAGTACGCCGCCGGACCGCAAGATATCCGCGATATTTCGCTCGCAATCCCGTTCTTCCCACATCCGGCGGAAGACCTCACCGGGCAAGTCCGGGAATGTGACGTGCACGGCTTGATCAGTGCGATCGAGCAGATTCATGCTTACCAAGCGATCGCCGGCGACGGTGGTGCGATCCTGGACCTTCGCGTCGCGCCAACGCGCCGCGATAACGTTGAGGTGTGTGGCGTTGCCCGCCCGCAAGTCCCCGAACCGCAACCTCGTCTCGATATCGCGCTCTGTAATCAAGTGCCACAGCGCCGCAAGAAAGGTCGTCTTGCCCGACGATGGAAGACCGATGATGACAACGGAGCCTTCGGCCATGTCTCACTCCGCGGATTCGTTGACCGGCAACAGCCGCGCGAACGCGCGGTCGAACTGCGGAGGTGGGCGATCGTGCTTGGCGGGCGCAACGGCCTGTTGGAGCCAGAACGACAGCAGCTCCGGAATCCCTGTTCCCCTCGGCAGCGCGACGGTCTTTGGCGCGGCGGCGATCTGGAATTGCTCCACCGTTGACAGAACGTCCCGAAATAGCCGGCGCAAGTCGACGAACAAACGATCGAAGTCGCGGGCGGCCCGCTCAGAGTGAGGTGACTCGCGCACGGCGTCGAGTTTCGTAAGAACCAGCGCAAGCCGCGAACCCGCCCGCATAGCGCCGCCATCCCGCAACGCTTGCAAGATCAATTTGATTTCGCTGCTAAGGTTGTGTCGCGCGCCCGCGTCCAATAATCGTTCACCATCTACGAGAACCGTGAGCGAGTTGGCCCGGACCACTTCCGAAAAAGCAGTTGCGACCGACGCATCATCGGCCGCCTCGAGATACTCTTCCCCTGCGCGGTCGCCCACGATGAGGGAGAGACCATCACGAGCGATCCCGCCGCCGACCTCAAGGTGGTAAAATTGGACCTCGCCGCGAGGCGTACAACTCATATGAGGTTCGCCCCGTCGGGACCCCATACGCGCGTCGTGGCAAGTTCGCTCGAACGCATGCAGGGTCTGCGAGCCTGAAAATTCGACACCCCCCACGGCGCCCTCTTGAAACAGATCGTAGAGGCTAGCAATTAGGCTCGTCTTGCCAGACGCGGTTGGCCCAAGGATTGCAATTACCCGACCCTCACCCGCGCGCAGCAACCTGGATGCTTCCGACAGCTCCAGTGTCTCTGCTGCTGCAAGCCGAGTGCTATCGCCTTCGCGTTCAACCGGCTTTCCTTTGCCGCTGGGTTCACCCTCACCACCTTCGCCTGCCCCACGCCCGTAATGCGGGCAAACACCGAGCTCGAAGCCCTCCACACAACGGCCAGTCTCCGCCACCCGGCAGTCGGGATTCGCACAGAACACCACTTCGGCATCGACATTCGCCACGCGTCACCGGAAAAGCAGGAGCAGACGCTCGCGATAGAAGAGATTGCCCAAGGCCAGCGCAGACAGTGCAAACGAGTTGTTCACTCCGGTGCTCGCCGCCCAACCCGCCACCCACGTGTCGCCGGACCCCGTTTCGAGCTGGCGTTTGATCGCAAAATGCAATGGGGTCGAGACGGGAGACGGATCCACCTCAGCAAGTCGCGATTGAAGCCACTTGGAGTCGGCAGCGTTAACCGCAGCTGCAATAGAAACCTTTTTGTGCTCCTTTAGCCCTGCACGAGAAAGGATAGCTCTTATCGACGGAGGACCGGGCAGGAACTTGGTATTGTCGGCAAGCTCGCTGGCGAACACCAGCGGTTGAAGATCGACAGGAACTGCGTCAAATGCGCGATCACAATCCCAACTGCGCTGGCCTGTAAGCCACCACAGCATCTGCAGCTCTTCGTCCTGCAGGCGCAGAAATCGGTCGACCTTCGAGACACGGCTCGCTTGCTGCTCCACAATTTGCCGAATGACAGCACGAGTTTGATCGGCGGCGATTGCAAACGCCGCGGCGACACTCTCCGCACTGAACCCTTCACGCGCCTTGGCCGCCGCAGTTTCGAAAGTGAACTTCGGCAGCCCGCTCAGGTCGAGAGTTCCGAGAGACGGTCGCTTGCGATTGGCTTCACTCCAGCGATCGATCGCGATCTCGCCTAACACGGTCAGGTCCATGGGCAGGTCTGGCTTGCGCGCGCCGCCGAACCCGGCCGTGGTCGCCGCGAGCGCTGCCGCCGCGCCAACGTGCTCGTCCCTCTCCATCAGCACTGTCAGGCAGGCACCGGCAAGGACCTGAAGTTCTCGGTCGTTGCCGCTCATTTCGAACGCGTCGTCAGCGGCTTTGAATGCTTGTCGGACAGCCTGCACTTCTGCCGCCGTGGGCGTCTGCCGTGTCCGGTGGGCTAACCGGAGCAAGGTCTCTATTGTGCTCCGCACGGCGGTTTTGACAACGCTCGAAACCCCTTTCCATCGTGCCGCGCGACGAGTGTGATCTTCACCCAAGCTCACGACGCCGTACCACCGGGCGAAGTCCTCGTGCATCGGGGGCGCATCGGCGTCAGCCATCAGTGTCTTTCCTTTTGGGCGATTTCGCGCGCCAGTTCATCAATCTTTCCCTGCTCACCGGCACGGATCAAGGCGCGGCCGTATCGTTCAGGTTCAGGAACCCTAAGCTCATTTTCGCTGATAAGCCCCAGCCGAAGAGTGATCTCGCGCCGCTGGCTGTTTGTCAGGTTCCAGAAGCGGAACACTAGGTTTCGCGTGCTTGCATTGCCCATGGCGGCCTCTGCATCAGAGTCCTGCTCGCGCCCAGTCACCGCGACGGCTTCCGTCGGTGCTGCGGCGATATCCTCCGCGGCGCCCGTCGTGGGCGCGATCGCCAAGCTCTTGGCAGGCGCCGCGCGACGCTCCTGGCCCGGGAACCGGATCGTATGTCGAAACACCTCGTCGCCCTCCTGAGTCAGAACCGGCCGGAAGCGATCGGGGTTTGACTGCCACTGTCGCAGGTGCCCTTCAATCCTTAAGATGCGCTCCCGACCAGAACCGGCCACATGCACGTCGACCAAATTGTAGCCTGGCAGCCACCCCGGCTCATTCCGATCGGGGTTTACCGCGCCAGCACTGAACCGGACATAGCATTGCTCTCGCTCGACCCTCTGTCGATGCTTGTGACCGAACATATGGATCGCCGCGCGGCCGCAGATCGCATCATTCGCGTCGTCTTGATCCATGAACCAGTCCGGCGGGTGGTGGCACAAGACAAGGTTAACCACGTCGTCCACCGGATCGAGAACCGTTTGCAAGGGACTGAGATATAGGCTCAAGCGTGTGTCATTCAGGCCTTCTGCGCCCGACAGCAGCGTTGACGTCAAACCATGCACCCGCAGCACTACGCCTTCCTCGAGATCGAGGTCTTGCTTCCAGTAAAGGTGACCCGGAAGGTAAACCTGACAGTTGAAAAGCTTGGCGAAGTCGTTGTAGGCGGCCAGAGGCGCGAGTAGCGTCCGTCCGGTGTCACCGTCGCTGATCTGAGTCCGGAACTCGCGCTCTTGGCGATCGCGGCTCGCGCGTGCAACGGCGGCCTGAGCGTTCCGGACCGCCGGCCTGCGCAGGATGACTGCGCGGTCAACGTCGTGGTTTCCCGGGATTACGAAGATGCGCTCCGGTGGGCAACCGGCGACGGCCGCCAACTCTCGGATCCAAACCATCGCCGTGAGATACTCTTCAGGCGCGCCTTTGAAGGCGATGTCTCCGCCGATTAAGATGGCGCCTACGGGTTCCATCTCTGCCACGCGGGCGCGAACATCCTGCACCAACCGAGTGCTATAAGGGCGGTCCGGGTCGAGGTCGGGGTCGAGGCAGTCTGGCGCCCGGAAGTGAATGTCGGAGATGTGAAGCAGCAACATGTGCTTGTTATTACCACATTCTCGCTCCGAACGCCGAGTGAGGTTGCAACCGGAGGCTCGGCGATCGTCGCCGGCCCGGCCAAATAGGACGTTTTCAGGTCGGCGCTGACGTGGTCCTTCCAGTGTCGCCAAATCGCGTCCCAGTGAACCTTGAACTTCCGCGCCAAGCTATCAAGCAATACCCCGGACGAAGCGAGCCGTCCGCCGTCTGGTACTCAGTTGCCGGGGAAGTCGCAGCGGGCCAAACGCGTCCTCAGCCTGGGCGCGCCGAGGCAGCCTTCGTCTGGCTCGCCTGAATAGCTGTAAGCGCGATCGTATAGACGATATCGTCCACCATCGCGCCGCGCGACAGGTCGTTCACCGGTTTGCGCAACCCCTGTAGCATCGGACCGATGCTAACCACATGCGCGGACCGCTGAACCGCCTTGTAGGTGGTGTTGCCGGTGTTGAGATCGGGAAAAACAAACACCGTCGCACGCCCGGCAACTGGGCTGTCAGGGGCTTTCTGGCGTCCGACACTTTCGACGCTGGCGGCGTCGTATTGCAGCGGGCCGTCGATCAGCAGGTCAGGGCGCTTGGCTCGGGCAATCGTTAGTGCCCGGACAACCTTGTCCACGTCGACGCCACTGCCGGAGGTCCCAGTGGAATAGGAAATCATGGCGACACGCGGATCGACCCCGAAGGCACGCGCCGAGTTGGCTGACTGCACGGCGATGTCGGCCAGTTCCTCGGCTGTTGGATCCGGGTTGACGGCACAATCGCCATAGACCAGCACCTGGTTCGGCATCAACATGAAGAACACGCTCGATACCGTCGTCACGCCCGGCGCAGTTCGGATCAACTGCAGCGCCGGCCTGATTGTGCTAGCGGTTGTATGCACAGCCCCGGAGACCAGTCCGTCCACCTCGTCCATCGCCAACATCATCGTGCCGAGCACAACGTTGTCTTCAAGCTGCTGTTCGGCCTGCAATCCCGTCAAGCCCTTGGCGCGCCGCAGCACAGTCATCGGCTCGACGTAGCGCCCACGCACCGCCGCGGGGTCGATGATCTCCACCTGGTCCGGCAGCGCGACACCCTGGGCCTGGGCGATGTGTCGGATCCTGCCTGGCTCGCCCGCCCCCGCGGCAATCCCTTTCTGCCGCCGACCTTCGCGTAGCTATCCCCGTTGGGACAGGGGCCGAAAGAGAGTTCGTTGTTTGTTGTCGAGGAGAGGCGGCAGGTCCATAGTCGTTGCCTAATCTGACGACGGCCGGAAGGCGAAGTATGGTGACCGCCGCGATCGGGATCATCTGCAAGGCGCCTAAGGCCGGCGAGAGCAAGACGCGCCTCATTCCGCGACTAGGGCTCGAGCGCGCCACCGCGCTCGCTCGAGCCTTTCTGATCGATCTCGCGCAGACGATCGATGAGGCGGCCGCGACGGTTGGCTGCGCTTGCTACGCCGTTTGCAGTCCGCACAGCGCCGCGGCCGAGCTCTCGGCTTTTCTGCCGACCTCGTTCGACTACGTCGTGAAGACCGATCCTGATCTCGGGCGCGTGCTGGATGGAGCGACGGACGAACTGCTCTCTCGGGGCCACGAGAGCGCGATCCTGGTCAACGGCGACAGCCCGACTCTGCCCGCAGCCCTGCTGATCGAGACAGTTAAGGCGCTTCGGCCGCCCGGCGAGCGGGTCGTCTTCGTCCCGGCGCTCGACGGCGGCTACTCAATCGTCGGACTCAAACGGCGCACGCCCGAGATCTTCGCCGGCATCCCCTGGAGCACGGTCGGCGTCATGCGACGGTCGCTCGAGCAGGCCGAGCGATACGCGGTCCCCACGAAAGTCTTGTCGCCGTGGTACGATATCGACGATGACGAGAGCCTCGACTGGCTGCTCTCTGAGCTTCGCGGCGCGCCGCCGGCGGGCCTCGTCCACAAGGGGGCGGAGGCGCCGATGACCCGGCGGGTGCTCGGCCTTGAAACGTAAGGCCCAGGACATTGCCGCCGCCCTGGCAGTCGTGCTTCTGGCCGTTGCGCTGTCGGGGGGAATGATCCTGGGCCGCGCAACGAGCGACCTTCTCTTCTACGCCTGCACTTTGGCCCAGGCCGCGCTCGCGGCATTCAGCGCGCGGCTCGCGACGCGCCGTGGCGCCTCCGTTTTCGCGGTCCTTGTTTTCGGCGCCGCGCTGCTTCGCCTTGCATTTGTGCTGCAAACGCCGTCGCTGTCGGGCGACGTCTATCGCTACATCTGGGACGGCCGAGTGATCAACGCCGGCTTCAATCCTTATCTCCACGTTCCGGCCGATCCCGCGCTGACAGCCCTCCGCGATCCAGACCAGTTCTATCTGATCGACAAGCGCAACTACGCGGTGACCATCTATCCGCCTGTGGCGGAGGCCATCTTTGCGGTCGTAACGCGGGTTTCCGCGCAGGTCCCGGCGATGAAGGTGGCGATGGTTCTGTTCGAGGCCGTGGCCGTCCTCGCCATAGCGGTCCTGCTGCGCCGCCTCGGAAGGCCCCAGGGCTTGCTCGTCGCTTATCTTCTCCATCCGGCGCCAATCTGGGAGATCGCCGGCAACGGCCATGTCGATGCCGCCATGATGGCGTTCCTGTTCGGCTCCTTCGCATGGGGCGACGCGACCCGTCCTTACCGCGCGGCGATCCCGATGACTCTCGGCACGCTGGTCAAGCCGACGGGAGCGCTCGGGCTTCCCTCGCTCTGGCGGCCCTTTGAGGTCGCTCTGCCGCTGTTCGTGCTGGCGCTGGCAGCGCTTCTCTATCTGCCATTCGCCGGGGCCGGGCTAGGAATCGTCGGCTTCCTGCCGCGCTATCTCGATGAGCAGGGCCTCACAAGCGGCGAGGGCGTCTTCTGGCTGGCTGTTCTCGGAAAGGCCGGGCTCCTACGGCCGGCCATGGCGCCGGCCTTCGCGGCGCTCTCGGGGCTTGCGCTCGTCGCGCTCGCGCTGTGGACGCGGTGGCGTGGCGCGACCGACGTCGCAAGCCGGCTCAGGGGAACGGCGCTTCTGCTCGTTGCCTTCTTGCTGTTGATCACACCTACGTTCCCCTGGTACATTCTGGCCGCCCTGCCGTTGAGCCCGCTGATTGGCCTTTGGAGTCCGTTCGCTCTCGCAACCGGCGGATTCCTTCTTTACGGGTTTCATGCGGACGCGCCTCCATTCTTCGGTCGCTCGGCGCTCCTCGTTGGGTTTGCCGTTGTGGCGGCGGTTCGTGATCTACTCAGAGCGAACCGGCAAGAGGATGCACAACCAGAGAACCCTGCGAGATCATCACCGTGATGCCGCGCAGATTCGCCTACGCGGGCGCGATGCCCCAATGTCGAGCGACACCTCACGGCAGCTGCTGCATCAGGGTGACCTCTCGCCGAAACTAAAGAGACGGGGTCCCACCCCGTCTTCGCTCCGCTGACGACCGTTGCACTGTCGGCGCTCCTGCGCCAATCTTAACCGCAGGCCCGGACGCCGATCGGATGAACGTTGGGATCGCCGCAGTGCCTATGAAGGTCAACCTCGAGATCGACGTCGGTCAGAAGTCGTTCTCCAACGGCTTGCTGCCCGAATTGATCGCGGCGCTCAGGCGCGGCCGTCCGGGCGATCTTTTCGCAGTGGTGACCAGCCGGTCAGACATGAACGCCGACTTCGAAGCCTGGTGCCGGTTCACGCGCAACAGCCTGATCGAATCGACCGTCGAGGGAGATCGCCACCGGTATGTGATCCGATACGGCGAGGCGCCGCCGGAACCGGAGGCAGAACGCGCCGTCGGCTCCCGCATCTGGCTGTACACGAATTTCGACTGCAATCTGCAGTGCAGCTATTGCTGCGTGCGATCCTCGCCACGGGCAGCTCGCCGGCCGCTGGGCCTTGAACGCATACGACGGATCGCCAGCGAAGCCGCGCAGCTCGGTGTGCGGGAGATTTTCCTAACCGGCGGCGAGCCGTTCCTGCTCCCGGACATTGGCGAGATCATAGCCACTTGCGCCGGCGCCGCGGCGACCACGGTCCTTACGAACGGGATGCTGTTCTCAGGCCGCCGACTTACGACGCTGCGTTCGCTGCGTCGCGACCGGGTCGTCTTTCAGATCAGCCTCGACAGCCCAACCCCGGAACGTCACGACCGGAATCGCGGGACCCGCGCCTGGGGGCGAGCGCTCAAGGGCATCGAGACGGTGCGCGCGGAAGGGTTCCGCGTGCGGCTGGCCGCGACCGTTTCCAGCGACGCCGAAGCCCAGGAATTCCGAGCCTTTCTCGACGCGGAGGGCGTGGCGGAACAGGATCGGATCGTGCGCCGCATCGCCTTGCGCGGCTTCGCCGAAGACGGGCTCGCGTTGGCGCGCGCCGACCTCGTTCCGGAGATCACGATCACCGCGGAAGGCGTCTACTGGCATCCGATCGGAGCCGAAGATTCAGACCTCAGGGTGCGCGCGGAGATTTTTCCCCTGGCCGAGTTTTTCGCAGCCATTCGTCTCGCTTTCGAGCGAGAAAGCGAGCATCAGCGCCGCCTGGCGAGAATCTTCAACTGCGCGTGAGAGGAACTCTCGCCGTCCCAGGGTTCAAAGCGGGCGGCGGGTGAAGAAGCCCTGCTCTTTCGCCGCGACGCGCAATGAATCGTAGCCGCCGAGCTGCGCGGGAATCCAGCGCTTGAGTCCTTCCGCCTCCAGCACCGGACGATGCGCCGGATTGTCGTAGCTCATTTTCCGGAGCGCCTCTTCGAATTGCTCCCGCAATTCGGGCTCGAACCCCGGCCTGGCGGTGAACATGCAGTGGCTGAACGGCGGCGACGTCCAGATCTCAATAAGCGCGCCCTCCGGCGCCAGCCGCTCGACGCGCACCCGGTCCCAGAACGGGCTGCCGATCGCCGCCGCATCGGCTCGTCCGTCGAGGACGGCGCGCATCGCCTCGACCTCGCTCGTCCCCGTGTCGCCGTGCTTGCCGACGTCGGTGTTGAACCGCAGGGAGCGATAGGCCTTCCCTTCGACCAGCCCTTGCGCCTCGAGGAAATAGACGGGCAGAATCGCGGCATGTCCGCTGTCCCGGCTGCCGAGCGCCAGCGAGCGCCCCTCGAGGTCAGAAAGGCTCATCAAAGTGCTGCCGGCGACTGCGACGATCTTCGTCATCCAGCCGAGGTCGGTGTCGCGCATCGCGATCGGCGCGCATTGACGATCGCTCCACTCGGTCGCCTGAAGGAAAGCGAGATTCGTGTTCCAGCCGATGTCGATGCGGGGGATCGGATCGGCGGACGAGGCCAGCAGCGCCTCGACCTGCGCCTCGTAGCTTTGAAAAAGCACGACCTCGACAGGCAGCCCCGCCTCGTCATGAAAATAACGGCGCATGCCCTCCCAGATCGTCACGACTTTCGGATCGTATGCGACCGCTCCCACCCAGATCGTTTGGCCCATGTTCAGCTTCCCCTGTTACAGCCGGCGCCCCGGCCCACCAGTTTTTTCTGTAGGACTAAAACAGCGGCATTCCAAGGATCGCCCGGCCGATGAACTCGCGCAGCACATCGCCTGTCGGCGCCATGACGACGCCGGCGTGAGCGTCGCGGAAGAAGCGTTCGATATTCGTGTGCTTGGAAAACGCGGCGCCTCCGCAGGCCCGCATCGCGGCGGACGTGACGGAGACGGCGGCGTCTCCAGCCGCGGCTTTGGCTTCCAGCACGCGCAGCACCGTCGTGTCGCGCGGGCGCTCAAGATTATCGACGAGGTCGGCGATGCGAGCCGCCAGTCCGTCCGTTTCGATCTGCATTGCGGCGAGCAGCGCCCTAAGCGTCGGCAGGCCTTCGCCGAGGCTCTGTCCCAGATGCTCGAAACGCGCTGTCTTCAGGTGGCTGGCCGTCCCAGCGACCGCGGCGCGGCAAAGGCCCAGCGCCACCGACGCGGTTCCCAGATTGAACAGGGGCAGCACAACATTGATCATTGTCGGAAAGCCGGCGCCGTCCTCGGTCAGTTGGCCCGCTGGAGCGACCTCGCAGTCCTCGAGAGCCATCGGCGCAGAAGCGTTGGCGCGCATCCCGAGGCCGTCCCACGGTCCGGCGATCGAGACTCCCTTCGCGCCAGAAGCGACGAGATAGAGCGTTGAGTCCGTGAGCCCCGCCCCTTCGGGCGACAGCGAGGACACGACGTAGCTGTTCGCATGCCCCGCGCTCGTCACCCAGGACTTCTTCGCCGTGATGTGCACGCCGGCGCCATTGCGTCGCGCCCGGGACATGGGTGCCCAGAAGTGGCTGCGCGATCCGGCCTCGCTGAAGGCAAGCGTCGTCAGGTGCCTACCGAGACCGATTTCCCTCAATGCGGCCTCGGTTGCGGCTTCAGGGCGTGCTGCCTGGATTGTCGCCAAGGCGCAAATATGCATGTTGTAGACCATGGCGACGGACGCATCGGCCTCGGCCAGCGCCGTCACAACCGCAGCGAAGGCGCGTGGACCGAGCCCCGACCCTCCGTGTTCGGGTGACAAGGTCAAGCCCAGAAGCCCCGCCTGACCGAGCGCCTCGACGGCTTCGATGGAAAATCGGCCCGCCTTGTCGTTGCCGGCGGCAGCCGGCGCCAATACGCGATCGGCGATTTCCTCGGCTCGCGAAGCGGCTGTTTCGAGTGTCAGCGTTGGCGTCGATGCGTTCATGTCGTATCCCTCCCTATGACCTTCGAGATCGCGGCGGCGGGACGGCCGACGCCGTTACGTGTGCAGTCGCAGAATTCGTGACGGAACTCCTCGACCCTTCGCTCGACGCGGCGCCCCCATAGCCGTAACCTTCCTGCTCGACGCTGCGTACTGGATGCAGGAATCGCCTCGTCGAGAGGCGGGACGCGTGGAGAGAGCAAGTGTCAAATCCCGTTTCTGACCTATTCGCCTTCCTGACTGCCGACACTGGAGACTTCAATGCGCTGGGGCTGTGGAAGTATCTCATCCTGCTCCTCTTCTACCTGCTGATGATCGCGAGCGTCGCTCTGCTCATTATGAACTGGCGTGAGGATCCCGCGCAGCGCACGGGCGTCAATCTTTGGTTATGGGCGACACGGGTGGCGATCGGCTGCATGTGGTTCCAGGGCACCCTGTGGAAGCTGCCGATTGGCGCCCACAACGGCCTCTACTACTGGACCGAACAGATGGCCGGACGGGCCGCCTTCGCGATCCACCGGGAGTTCGTGACAAACGTCATCCTGCCGAACTTCGCGCTTGTGAACGTGCTCGTCTATTTCGCCGAGCTCGGCTTCGCGACGGCGCTCATTCTCGGCCTGTTCGTGCGCCTTGCTGGGGTTGCTGCGGCGCTGTTCACTGTCAATCTCTGGCTCGGCATCTACAACCAGCGTCCCGGAGATCCGTCGGAATGGCCCTGGAGCTACGTCTTCCTGATCTTCCTCTGCGCCAATTTCGCCGTGTTCGCGGCCGGCAGGGCGCTTGGCGCCGACGCGTGGCTCCGGAATCTGGAATTCGTGCGCTCCGGGGTCGGGCTCGGCGCGCTTGTCCGACTCATCACCTGATCGGGACGCCGGCAAGCGGGTCGCAATCCGCAGGAATGTTGCGGTCAAGTTCAGGACGACCGGCGCGGTCGCGCGCCAGTCGCCCGACACTTTCGAACGCCCCCCCGCGCGGCGCCGGCACCGGACAGGGACTTCACGGATCCGCAGGCCGCAGGCCGCAGCCCGCATCTGCATCTCGAGATTCCAGCCGTAGGTCGTCTCGGTCATGCCGAGCGCCTCGAGCCGGTCGCGGCGGATGGCGCGAAAGGGCGCCATATCGGTGTAGCGAACGCCGTATCGGGCGCGCATCAAAAAGCCAGCCAGGCGTCCCGCGAGAACCTGCGAGGGAGCCATGCTGCCCGCTTCCCGCTCGCCGGAGAGCCGCGAGGCGAGACAAAAATCCGCTTGGCGCTCGATCACCGGCCCGATGATCGCCGGCGCCGAGGCCGGATCGTCCGACCCGTCTCCGTCGATGAAGGCGAGGATCGTCGCGTCCTCCCGCGCCGCCGCGACTCCGGCGGCGCAGGCGCGCCCATAGCCACGGCGCGGTTCGACGATAACGCGCGCGCCTGCAGCGGCGGCGATCTCCGGGGTCCCGTCATGCGAGCCGCCGTCGACGACGAGCGCCTCGTCGACGCCGCCGGCGAGCAGCCCACACACGAGCGGGGCGATCGCGGCCGCCTCGTCAAGACAGGGAATGATTGCGCTGACAACGGCCTGATGCTCGCCGGCCTGCATGATTCAAAAACTCCAGCGCAAGCCGCAGTTGCGGCAGGTCTCGGGCGGCTGATTGGATTGCAGCGCCTCGCGGAAGGCCTGGTAGCGCGCCCCGTTCCAGATCTCCGCGAGAGTTTCCTGGGTCGCGTCGCCCAGCGTGTAGTTCTCGTAGCCGCGCTGCGAAAAGGGCGCGATGCAGCATGGGAGCGCGCGGCCGTTTGCCGTCACGTACATGACCGTCCAGGGCCGGCCGCACAGGGACCAGGGGTTCCGGCTCGTAGTCCTTTCGAGGCTGAGGCCGGGTTCGCTCGCCGCGCCCGACGCCGAGAACGTAATTCCGAGTTCGCGCGCGAGGTCCTCTGCTGCGCGAAGGCTGTCCGACTCCTCGCGAGTCATCCGTTCGAACAGGGCTTGATCGGGCCGGGCCAGCCCGATCGCGTCCTTGTCGAGGAAGACGAGCCGCTGCAGATAAACCTCCTTGACGCCAATGTCTGCGGCAATGCGCACGAAATCCGGCAATTCGGCGACGGTCTCCTTGAGGCCCGTCAGCCACAGCGATACGCGCGGTTTTGTTACGCCTTCGCGCTCCTGCATCGTCCTGAACCTGCGCACGTTGCCGAGGATGCGCTCGAAATAGTCCTTGCCCCGCACGGCTTTGAAAGTTTCGCGCGTCGCCGCGTCCAACGAGACTCGCAACTCGTCGAGTCCGGCCTCGATCAGCGCGCGCCCGTTGCGCTCGTTGAGGACCGTGCCGTTGGTGTTGAAGAGCACATAGACGTTCCGCTCCGACAAATAGCGGACCATCTTCGGCAACGCCTTCACCAGCATCGGCTCGCCAACCCCGTGCAGCACTGCGCGCTTGAGGTTCGGAAGCTGATCGACGATCGAACGAAACCGTTCCCAATCCATGTCCGCCGGCGGCTCGAGATCGGCGTATGTGCGCGGGCAGGTCGTGCACAGCAGATTGCACCGATTGGTCACCTCCAGATACAGGCAGACCGGCGGCCCCGGCGCGACCGGCGAGCGGTCCGGGTCGGCCGCTTCATGGTAGCGCCGCGGGTCGATCGCCTGCGGCGCGGCGACTGTGCGCCTAGCTGCCTGCGTTATGGCATGGCTCCCTTGATGACCGGGTCTTTCACGTCATGCGTTGGCGGCGAATTCGCCGACTCCTGAGCAGCGGCCTCGACGACGGAGAGGCCTGTGATGAGTTGAACGCCGACCTGATAGGTCGCGTAAGACCAAATCCAGCCCAAGAATACCGATGCGCGGTTGCGGTGTCCAACCACCAGCAAGAGATGGACGGCCCCCCAGAACCACCACGCAACCACACCCGAAAGTGTGATTCGGCCGAGATCGACCACTGCGCTCTTGCGACCGATCGTCGCCAGACTGCCCCAATGCCGATACTGGAACGGCGGCGGCGGTGGATCGCCGTAGATCCGGGCGCAGAGCGCCTCGGCGACATAGGCGCCCGCCTGTTTGGCCGCCGGCGCGAGGCCCGGCGCCGGCCGGCCGTTCCAGGCTGCGACAGAGACCGTGTCTCCAATCCCGAAAATCTCGGGATGGCCGGGAACGGACAGATCCGGGCCGACCTTCAGGCGGCCCGCAGAATTGGGTTCGTGCCCAAGCCATCGCGCGGCGGGAGACGCGACGACGCCCGCAGCCCACAGAGCCGTGCCGGCCGGTATCGCTTCGCCGTTCACGATCACGCAGCCCGCCTCGACCTTCTCCATCCGACTGTTGAGACGGACCTCGACCCCCATTTTCTGCAGCGAAGTCTGCGCCGCAAGCGAGAGGCCTTCAGGAAAGGTCGGCAGCACGCGCGGCCCCGCCTGCACGAGCATTACGCGGGCCGATGCGGGATCGATGCTGCGGAATTCGTCTGAAAGACCGAAGCGCGCAAGGTCCGCGATGGCGCCCGCGAGCTCGACTCCCGTCGGCCCCGCGCCGCAGATCACGAACGTCAGCAGGCGCGTCCGCTCGGCCGGATCGCTCGCCGCCTCGGCGCGTTCGAAAGCGCTCAGGACTCGCGCGCGAATTGCGATCGCATCCTCGACATGCTTGAGGCCCGGCGCGTCCGCGCTCCATTCCTCATGGCCAAAATAGCCATGCGTCGCGCCCGTCGCGAGTACGAGATGATCGTAACCGACCTCGCGGCCATCGACCGTGACCGTGCGCCGCGCTGCGTCGACGCCCGTCACCGTTCCCCTCAGCACGCGAATGGCGTGGCTGTCGCGAAACAGAGCGCGGATCGGAAAGGCGATGTCGCCGGGAGAGAGGCCGGCCGTCGCGACCTGATAGAGGAGCGGCTGGAACAGGTGATAGTTGTTGCGATCGATCAGTGTGACGTCGACCGCCTCATCCTTCAGGTGGCTCGCGCATCTCAGGCCGCCGAACCCGGCGCCGACGATTACGACGTGCGGACGTTTGCCCGGCAGCATCGGCTGGCGCCCAACTAATCCCTGCAACCACGCGTCCAAGGACCAGCGTCCGGCGCCGGAGAAGGCGAGTAACAGAAACAGCAGGGTCGCATAGTAGAGAGAGGCGCCGATCCTCATTGACGCCCAGGCGCAAATCAGGGCGAGCGCGCCACTGACGAGAGGCGTCGCCAGACCGAGCGCCAACAAGGCCGCGACGACGTATGCGCCGATTCTGCTTGGCGACGTGAACAACTCGACCGGGAACCAGGTCGAAGGCGCGATCCCGACGATGGCGAGCGCAAGCCAGACCCGCAATGCGGCCTTGAAGGGCGGCCCGAAACGAGTTGATACGGTTTCGGCCAGAACCGCGGCCCTATCCGCGAACGGCAAGGCGCTATCGCGCAGTCCCCTGGCGATGGCGGCGTCGATCGAGATAGGGCCTGCGCCAAAGACTACGTACCACGCAAACAGCGCAGCCCAGAGGAGATGGGCGTCGGCCATGCGGTAGGAGAATTGCGCCGCCAGGGACAAGGCCAGCATCACTGCAGCCGTGGGGCGCGTCAGCAGACCCAGCATGAACAGGATCGACCCAGTCAACTCCACGCCTGCGGCCAAGAGCGCAGCCTTCTCCGGATCGAGCCAGCCAAGCGCGTATTCGGGGCGCGCAAGCTCCATCGCGACCGGCCAGTCGCCGACTCTGAGCATGCCGGAGACCAGGAGCGTCTTGCCAGCGCCGATCCGCGCCAGCACGTCGACGATCGGGAAGACCATGACGAGAATCGATCGCGACAGATTCAGCAAGCGGCGAAGCGACCGTAACGACCGACCGGACATTGTTCGCTTCCGACGAATGGGGAGTGCAACGTCCGCGAGCGCAGAGCGAACATCCGCGCCTCGAGCCCATGCTCGACGCGCATTCACGCGCCCGCGCCGCAAACCCGTATTCAACGGGTCTTATAACACAATTCGGGTGAGCGCGGACTTCGTTACAAGGCCAAGACGCAGAGGTGCGTCTTCCCGCGGATATCCACGTGGCGTCTGCTCAAGCCGGCCGATCAGCATCTGCGCGAGACTCATGAAGGCGACGATCTGGCCAATTGTCGTGAGCCTCTGCATGAGCAGCCACACGCCAGTGACGAGAATGGCCACGAGCGCCAGACTCGATCTCGACCGGGTCGCGACCAAGGCCAGCGCTCACGAGGTCAGAACCGGTGTCTGGGGGGCGTCGAGCATGCGGTCGATCAGCTTCGACAGCGCGCTCTTCTCCTCATCGGCGTGCGAAAAGCCTGGATCGCTGGCATGTTGCCGAGCGCGTCCGACACCCGTTCGGCGAGATCGCTGTTGTAGACGTCAGCCGCGCTCAGCATCGTCTCGTTCTTGCGCAAACGATGTTCATCAGGAAGCCGAGGATGATGACGAGCGCGAGCAGGATCCCGCCTAACCGTCACTTGACGATCAGCCGGCTTTGGCGTCAAGCGCCTGATGGACCTTCCGATGGCTTGGTCGGATCAGTGGTCCGCGATCGGTCTCGCGGCGCCCGCGTAGAGTTGATCGAAAACCGATCGGCTCAACCCATCACCCGCGGCCCGCGAGTCTCAATCCGACATCGGCGCCGCCGTCAGGATGGTCGCCTCGCTCGGCCCAACCAGCGCGCTTTTGGGAAACGGAATTTTGCGGCCAGAGACTCCGAGCCGCATTCCGGCACAAAAGCCGGACGACCCCGCCAAATAGCCGCCACAGACCGTACTCGGCCACGCTAACGCTTTATAATGTCGCAGGATTGTGGAACCGGGGAAACTACCGTCGCTCGCGCGGACTACCTGGTGGTGGACGTAGTCCCGTAAAACCGGTCTCGGGCAGACAAATTCCCTGTTAACAGGGAAAATAACTGGGAATCTTTGAATATTTGGCCGCTTCGGCCGAAATCTGCTGGTAGAAACGTGCGCATTTTCGGCGTCTTACGAGAAAATTCCCTAAGCGGCAAAACAGGGAATGATTTTTCGTCAAACAGGGAATTCTTTCGCCGAAATAGGGAACCTGAACCGGCATAGTGGATAGGGGTCTAGCGGCGATCGACCGACCGACCTTTTTCGATGATCTTCGCCGGACGCGTTGTTGATAACAGTCGCGCAAACCCCGGACACCTTGCCACTGCCCATTTTATCTGAAACGAGCCGTCGCCAACAAGCAGAGAATCCGATGAACCACCACTTGCGCCCCGATTACCTGGACCCCTTCATCAACGTCGCGCGGTTTATCTGCCGCGGCGATCCACCGTCCTGGTTAGCCGAGCAACTTTGGTGCTATAATATTTGGCTCTACAGCGATCGTTTCGTCGAGGAAAGCCGGCCTTCCCGAGCGCAGATGAGAAAGGCCCTCCTCGAGGTCGAAGAAGCCTTGTTCGTTGTGACCGAGGCTCTTAAATCACCCTGGGTTCGAGAGTTTCTTGACGCGTCGCCCTGTGGCCGGATCGACGATCCCCAGCGCCTAACGCACACCCTTCAAGATTTGCACGATCGCGTACTTCAAGCGCGAGCCAACCTCTCAACCAAAGCCGGCGTTACAAAGCCAGGTCCAGGAAAAGCCCGACCGGAGGAGATGTCGCCTCACACCTTGTGCGCAATTATGATCTGGGAGGCCTGGAAGCAGGTGCATAAGGCTGAACCCAAGCCGAAAAGCGCCCGCGCGGCGAAGGCCGCCGAGGCTTATTGGCGAACTGCCGGCGGCGCAGCGCATCTTTTCGGTAGAGAGCCGCTGGGCTTTTGGCGGCATCACTTTAAAAAGGCCGCCGGTTCGAGAGCGAAAGACTTCCGCACCGAATGGCGGCGCCGTCTCATTGAGGCGGAGCGACAATGGACTAGGAGGAATTCTTCCGCCGACGCAATGTGAACTGGGCAAAAGATCACCCACGAATATGCGCCAATTCTTTACCCTGCCACATGAGTAGAATCGACCCCATGTAGGCCTCGAGGCGCTCAATCGGAGATGGCCGACGCGCGTGGAGGTTATCATGGTTCGGGCAAGTCAACCTGGGCAAATAAACGAATCGAATTCCGCGTGCGCCGGGGCCGCGCGGGCGTATGAAACGGACGGCGAGGTCGTGCCGATCTTGCACGATCGAGACGGCGGCAATCGCTCCGGGACTCGAACTGACAAGTCAAAGTCCAAACTCCCTAAAGGCGCCGGGAAGCTGACGTTCGTTCCGATCCGAGATCTGCGCGCTGATCCTGGCAATCCGCGCAAACATAGCCGGATCCAAGTGCGGGCGATCGCACGAAGCATCGATGCATTCGGTTTCAACGCGCCCATTCTGGTCGACAAGCGCAACCAGATCGTAGCCGGTCATGGGCGCTATGAGGCCGCACAGCTCCTTGGTCTCGAAAAAATACCGATCATCAGTCTCGACCATCTGACCGAGACGCAGGCTCGCGCCTACCTGCTCGCGGACAATAAGCTTGCTGAGCGCTCATCCTGGGATGACGCCAGTCTAGCCCTTCAACTCAAAGAGCTCTCGGAGCTAGCGCTCGACTTCGACTTTGAAGCGATCGGCTTCGAGCTGCCTGAAGTTGATTTGCGCATCCAATCGCTCGATCCGACGGATAACGCGGACCGGGCAGATGAATTCAGGAACGCCGTTGGACCCGCGGTGTCCCGACCCGGCGACTTGTGGTTGCTTGGCAAACATCGGGTCTATTGCGGCAGCGCGCTCAATTCGGTGGCCTACGAACTGCTGATGACAGATGAGAAGGCGAGAGCGGTCTTCACGGACCCCCCGTACAACGTCAAGATCGACGGCAACGTTTGCGGCAGCGGCGCTGTCAAGCATCGAGAGTTCGCCATGGCGTCGGGCGAGATGACCCAAGAGGAATTCGTCCGGTTCTTGGCGGGAGCATTCGATCTGGCTCGAGCCTATGCGTCTTCAGGCGCGATCGTCTACGCGTGTATGGACTGGCGGCACATGGCCGAAATGCTCGCCGCCGGCCATGCGGCAAACTTTGAACTCTTAAATCTGTGCGTCTGGGTGAAAACCAACGGCGGTATGGGGTCGCTTTATCGCTCCAGGCACGAATTGGTCTTCGTGTTTCGCAACGGTGGGGAAGCGCATTGCAACAACGTTCAACTCGGTAGGTTCGGCCGAAATCGAACCAACGTCTGGAACTACCCTGGGGCCAACGTTTTCAAGCGAAAGGCGCACAAGAGCGATCTCGAGTTGCATCCAACTGTCAAACCCATCGCTATGGTGACCGACGCGATTTTGGACTCAACCAATCTCGACGACGTCATCCTTGATCCCTTTCTCGGCAGCGGTACGACACTGCTCGCTGCGGAACGTGCGCGCAGACGATGCCATGGCGTCGAACTCGATCCGCTCTACATCGACACTGTCATTGCCCGCTGGGAGGGCTTGACCCAGCAACAAGCGCGTCTGGCTTCGGGCCAAACCTTCGCCGATATCAAGAGCGAGAGGAGCGGCAATTGAGCGCGCCCGATGAGGACTACATGGTTGGCTATTCCCGACCGCCGAAGGAAACCCGATGGAAGAAGGGGCAGTCGGGAAACGGGGGCCCCAAGAAACGCAATTCGGCGTCCGTCGCTACGGTTGAGATTATCGATCGGTTGTTCGGGGAGCCAATCGATATTGTCGAAAACGGGGTTGTGCGCAAAGTGAGCACCCTGGAGGCCATCCTGATGCGCCTATGGGCGGCGGAAATGTCCGGCAGCAAACGCGCGGGCAGGGTTCGATTGCAGTTTCAGGAGCTCGTACCGGCGGAGGATAAGGAGCGCGAGGTTATCATTGAAGAGATCAACCGGCAGCTGTAAATCGGGCATGGCTGACTACGAGATTGGCTATCGGAAACCGCCACGGCATTCCCAATTCAAGAAGGGTGTCTGCGCCAACCCGCGAGGCCGCCCCAGGCGTGGTAACGCTGAAATTGCCGACGTCGTGCGCAGCTTTATGAGCGCCGAGGCGCAGTATCGAGAGAAGGGGCGAACCAGAAAGACGTCAAGATTGGAATTGACGATCAAGCGACATGTCAATTCAGCGTTGAACGGTGACGTCGGCAGCGCTGCAATGCTTTTGAAGATGCGAGCGCACGCTGAGAGGCGCGGCGATATCGGCCCGGCGGTTATTAAAATTGTGAATGCGCTTCCTCCTCCCCCGGATGAAGTCGACGGCGAAGAAGAATCGTGATCGGGCTAAGGCGGACCTTCGAATACAGGCTGTTGCAGGTCGGAATCGATTTCTCTCCTGCGGTGCACTGGCGCGCCCCCCTCGCCACGCGAAAGGTCGAGAATAACCAAGGGCCGGTCCTCGCGGTGGTGGAATACCGCGTCGACGCCACGAACCGCGCTGAGTTCCTGGGCGCGGTTGATGAACTGGGACATGCGCGGAGGCGCGACGGGGCTTATGCCTGGGGCGTTTACGAAGACGTCGCCGATGTCGGGCGGTTCCTCGAGACATTTACGATCAAGTCCTGGCTCGAGCTTATGCATCAGCGCGAGCGGGTGACCCACGCCGACGAAATTCTCCTCGATCGGGTTCGCCATCTGCTTGCGGAAGCGCCGCGAATCACGCTTTGCGTTTCCTCGGAGCGCCCTCACCGGTACTGGAGGAAGCTCTAAGATAGACCCCCGCACTAAGATCGCGCTGGATGATCCTGACGCTTCGAAAAATGGGCGCCCCGCATGGAGCATTGGTGCCTGGGCCAATGGCTGGCCGTCGTCCCGGGCGTGAATTCGCAGATCGACGGCGACCGGCGATTCGCTCTGCGATAAGCTTGGCGACACGATCTGGTGCGGCGGAACAGCAGCGGCGCCTTCGCGACGTCGCGCCTTGTGGCTCTGGAACCGTCGCGAGATCACCGCCAAGTGTGTCACGCATCGTCGCCCGGCGCCGCACCGGCCTGTCTCACGAGGATGACCTCAACCGTAGGCTGCGAGTTACCCAAGGGGTCAAACATGGCAGATGAAAACCGCCTGCGCCGGCTTGCCATCCTCATTGATGCTGACAACACTTCGCCTCGCGTTGCCGATGGCCTTTTCGAGGAAATTGCCAAGTTCGGCGAAGCGAGTGTCCGGCGTATCTACGGGGACTTCTCAAGCCCACGCATGAAATCATGGATTGAAATCCTCCAGAAACATGCGATCGATCCGTACCAGCAGTTCGCCTACACGAGCGGCAAGAACGCGTCCGACATTGCCCTGGTGATCGATGCCATGGACCTTTTGCACACCGGCCGGTTCGACGGATTCTGTCTGGTTTCCTCGGACAGCGACTTCACACGGCTTGCATCCCGTCTCCGCGAACAGGGGGCCGACGTCTACGGCTTCGGCATGCAAAAGACGCCCGAGAGTTTCCGACAGGCGTGCCGCAGATTCATCTATACTGAAAATTTGCTGCCCGACGCCGAGGTTGCAACGCTCGAAGAAGGGCCATTAAGCTCGTATTCGTGGCGCTCGGGGTTGCCGCAATATTCCGTGCCACGATCCGTCAGCACGCGGCACAGCCTCACCTCCCTCGCATCATAGAACGGCACGACGCGATCGTTGACGAGATCGGCCGCGGTGATGGGCGTCTTGCGATCATAGAGCTTGGCGAAGGCGACCTTGGCGTAGGTGTCGATGAAGGTCTGCTGGTAGATGCGGCCAACCCCCTTCATGTTGCCGACGTAGAACGTATCCTGGGCGCCGCAATAGCCCGGACATTCGCTCTCGAGCTCGCCATGCGCCTCCTTTTCGCTCTTGGCCTTCTCCAGCGCGGCCAGCTGGCTTTCGGTCAGAACCAGGCCTTCCTGGGCGACCTTGGCTTCGAGCGCCTTGAGCCGTTTCTTCATGATTTCAAGATCATGACGCTGCCAGACGCCGCGAACGCCGGCCGGAGAAATAGAGTGGCCGAGTTTGCGAAGCTCGTTGGCGATACGGATTTGGCCATAAGCCGGCTGGTCCAGCGAAAGCTCGACGATGATCGCCTCGACCTCGGGCGGCGTGCGGTTCTTCAGGATCGGCTTTCGCCGCGTCAGTTCCTGCAGCGCCAATTCGCCCCCGGCGTCGTAAAGTTCCTTGAAACGATAAAAGCTGTCGCGGCTATAGCCCATCATCTTGCAGGCCTGGCTGACGTTGCCGAGCTGCTTGGCCAACTCCAGCAACCCAACCTTGGCGCGGATAATCTTCTGTTCCTTGGTCATCGTAGGTGTCCTCTCGAAACGCCGAGGCCAGGCGCTGCGAACCCCGACCACTCCGCGCCCGGCCTCGGCTTCCGCCTCAGCTATGACACCAACTGTCAGATTAAGTCTTAACTACTGCAGAGAAGGTGCAGAAGGACTACGTCCGGCACGTCAGGACCTTTACGGCCTTCCTGGGCCGGTCGCCCGATACGGCGACGAAGGAGGATCTTCGCCGCTTTCAGTTGCATCTGGCGCAGCAGCAGATCAGCCCAGGTTCGATCAACGCCGCCGTCACCGCGCTTCGGTTCTTCTTCACCGTGACGCTCGAACGGCCAGACCTCGTTCGTCCTCTGACGATCGTGAACAAGCCGCGCAGGGCGCCGGTCGTGCTCAGCCAGGAAGAGGTCGCGCTCCTGCTCGAAGCCGCGCCGGGCCTGAAGTACAAGGCCGCGCTCAGCGTCGCCTACGGCGCGGGCCTGCGCGTGTCCGAGGTCGCGCACCTGAAGGTGTCCGACATCGACAGCCAGCGCATGACGCTTCGGGTCGAGCAGGGCAAAGGGCAGCGGGACCGTTATGTGATGCTGTCGCCGCAACTGCTCGAACTGTTGCGCGCATGGTGGAAGGCGGCGCGGCCGCGGGCCTGGCTGTTCCCCGGCCAAAACCCGGTCAACCCGGTGACGCCACGCCAACTCAACCGCGCCGTCACCGCCGCCAAGACCCTGGCGGGCATCACCAAGCGCGTGTCGCCGCACACCCTGCGGCACAGCTTCGCCACCCATCTGCTCGAGCAGGGCGTCGATATTCGCGTGATCCAGGTGTTGTTGGGACACGCGAAGTTGGAGACGACGGCGCTCTACACCCGCGTCGCCGTCAACACGGTCCGCGACATCGAGAGCCCGCTGGACCGGCTAGATGTCAGCCTGACGAAGCGAACGCCGCCCGGCTGACCAGGGCCGCGTGGCGCGGCCTCCCCTGGAGGTCGCCGACATCTTCCGCGCCCATGGAGCGGCGTGGCGGAAGGCCAACGCCGGGCGCGCGAGCCTCGACCAGTTGAAGGTGATGTCGGCGATCGAGACCTGTCGCACAGCCGCGCTCGGCGGCCACGTCGAGCGCTGCGAAGACTGCGCGCACGAACGGATCTCTTACAATTCCTGCCGCAATCGCCACTGCCCGAAGTGCCAGGCCGCCGCCGCACGGCAATGGCTCGAAGACCGCGAGGCCGAACTCCTGCCGATTCCCTATTACCACGTCGTCTTCACCCTGCCGGCGTCGATCGGCGCCATCGCGTTCCAGAACAAGGCCGCCGTCTACGACCTCCTGTTCAGGACCGCCGCCCAGACGCTGACCACGATGGCCGCCCACCCGAAGCATCTGGGCGCGCGCATCGGCCTGACCGCCGTACTGCACACCTGGGGCTCGGCGCTGACCCACCATCCGCATGCCCACGTCATCGTTCCCGGCGGCGGCCTGTCGCCGGACGGATCGCGCTGGATCGCCTGCAAGCCCGGCTTCTTCCTGCCCGTGCGCGTGCTGTCGCGTCTCTTCCGCCGGCTCTTCCTCGACGGGCTCGCAGCCCTGCATGCAGCCGGCCGCCTCGCCTTCTTCGGCGACCTCGCGCCGCTCGCCGACAAGCGCGCCTTCGACGCCGTGCTCGCGCCGCTGCGCCGCTCCGAATGGGTCGTCTACGCCAAGAGACCGTTCGCCGAACCGAAAGCCGTCCTCGCCTATCTGTCGCGCTACACCCACCGCGTCGCGATCTCGAACGCCCGCCTCCTCGCGTTCGACGAGAAGGGCGTCACTTTCAAGTGGAAGGACTACCGGATCAAGGGCCACGACCGGCTCAAGACCATGACGCTCGACGCCGCCGAGTTCCTCCGCCGCTTTCTCCTGCACGTGTTGCCGAGCGGCTTCCACCGTATCCGGCACTATGGCCTCTTCGCCGGCGCGGTCCGAGCCAGCAACATCGCGCGCGTCCGCCAGGCGCTTGCCGCGATCGAGGCAGCACCCGAGGACTCGCACGCCGAGACGGACGGCCAGGCTGAAGCAGCTTCGCCGGCGCGATGTTGCCCGTGTTGCGGCGGCCGCATGATCATCGTCGAAACCTTCGAAGGCCCGCGCCCCTGGCGTTCCCCGTCGCCAAGCCGGATCAGGATCGACACGTCATGACCGACGCCGCGCGTCCTGTTTTGCACCGCCGCTTCCCTTCGTTTCCAGCCGCACGCCGGAGCCGGAACGCGATGTCCTCACGACCTCCGCAGACGCTCTCCAGCCGTCGCGCCCATCCCCGCTGCACCCATCCGCGGCCGCCCAAAAGCCCGTCGTCTCAACTCCCGACAACAACACCGGCCGCCTTCCGCCACCGCCCCCATATCGGCGATCCGACCGCGATCCTCAAATCCCCATAGGCCGCGCTCGGTCAAACAGCGCCCTTCCTCCCCGCGGTTTCCTCCTTACGAGGCTTTCAAACGCCGGCCCCCGCGTCTCGCACGACCGTCCGAAAGGGCCGGCGTCTGAAACCCTTCAGTTTAGCTGCCGTTGCAGACCGCGGCCGCGAACGGCGCAAGTGGGCAAGTAAGCGGGCCTTCCCTGTAGGCGCGGAGTTCGCCCGAAGGAGACGTTCCCGTTCTACTACATCGGACGGCGATCGATGGATGGGCGCGGGCAAGTCTCAGCGAAAGCCCGAAAGGTGAATGGGGCGCCAAGAGTTCTTTTGCGACCGTCTGCGCCTTCGACAGCGTCCTCCCAATCCGCTTGCCCGCGCGGCTAACAGGGTGGAACCTCCCCCTCAGGGCCAGTTCGCATCCGAATCGCCCGCACTGCGACGGTTGGCTCCCGGATCACAAAGGATGCTTACTCGACTGCCGGTCCTGTACCAGTCCGTGGTCTATAGTCTCCGCGGCGGTTTTCTCGTCCGTCCCTTCGTGATTGCCATTGGGCTCGGAACGGCTGGGGCCGTTCTGTCGACCCTGGAAGAGCAGTTCCCGCAGATCCGGCGAATCGTCCCGGAAACGCTGTTTCCTTCGCAGGCCGACCCACAGGTCGCGCAGGCCATTCTCACCAGCATCGCTACCTCGACGATGACCGTCGTCTCGATCGTCTTTGCCATCTTGTTGATGACGCTGACGCTTGCCTCGACTCAGTTTTCTCCGCGGATCCTGATCAGTTTCGTCCGCGATCGTGTCACGCAGTGGACCCTGGGCATCTTTCTTGGCACATTTTCCTACTGCATCGCCGCGCTTCCGGCTGCTCGTTCGCTTCCTGCCCCATTTGCGCCGGTCGTTACCGTGGTCGGAGCGATGGTGCTCGCGCCGGTCTGCGTTGGTTGGCTAATTTACTTCATCCATCACATTTCGAACGCCATAAGCGTCAATCACATCGTCGATCGCATCCGGCGTGACACCGAGCTCGTGATTGACGAGCTCATGCCCTACCCTCGACGGCCGGCACACCGGGACGAGCCGTTCGGCGCCTCGCTCGAAGACTTGAAACACGTCGTCGCGAGCCGCCAATCCGGCTACATCCGATTTGTCGACATCGGACTACTGAACTCACTCGCCAAGTCGTACGGGGTCTGTGTCAGGCTGGAGCGTCGCGTCGGTCAATTCGTTCCAGCTGGCGTCGCCTTGCTGCGGACCACGCGCGGCGAACGCATTTCGGAGGACCGCGCGCTTCAGCTACTCGCGGCGATCGACCTCGGCCCGACTCGCACCCTGCAACAGGACATCGAATTCGGCATCGTGCAAATTGTGGACATTGCATTGCGGGCGATCTCGCCCGCGGTCAACGATCCAACGACCGCAATTAGCTCGATCGATCAGCTCAGCTCCATAGTCATCCGCTGGGCAAGCCGAGCACCACTGCAAAGCTACCACTACGATCCGCCGCACGTTCTCCGGGTGATCGTTCCCTGGATCGATTTGGACGGCCTGCTCGATCTCGCATTCGAGCAGATCCGCCACTATTCGGTCTCAGACGCAGCGGTCAGCCTCAAACTCATGCGCGCATTGGGCGATATTTCGAGCGCGACAAGCAACCCGGTGATCCGCGGGAGTCTTCTTGAGCGCGGGAACCGCGTGATCGCCGGTTGCACCGGCCAGATTCAGGAATTCGATCTAAAGAGGCTTCGAGCGCGGCTCGCCCTGCTCGAATTCGGAATGGTGTGACTCGACAGGCAGATCGACGACGCCGGATCCGCAGGGCATCGGCTTTGGCCGCGGATCTTTATCGAATCCTTATGCCGGCGGTCGCGTTTCCATATCGAAACCTTACACGGCGACGCGATAGACGGCGCCGTTCAGCGCGGAGGCTTTCATGTTGGATGTCGCGTTTATAGCGCTCGGATTCCTAGTCATCGGGCTGATGGCCGCCTACGCCGCGGGTCTGCGCCAGCTTTGAGGAGGGGACGATGACCGAACCGATCTTTGGACTGATCGTGGCCGTCGGGCTCGGCCTCTATCTGCTCTACACCTTGCTTCGTCCCGAGAAATTCTGATTTCGAGGATTTTCCAATGACCCTTGTCGGTTGGCTGCAGATTGCGTTGACGCTGGCGCTCGTGGTCGTCTGCGCCGTTCCCTTGAGCAGAATCATTGCGGGCGCCTACGCCGGCGAAAGAAACTTCCTGACGCCGGTCGTCGGGCCGGTCGAGCGCGCCTTCTATCGGCTGGCGGGCGTCGATCCCGCGCGGGAGCAGGACTGGTACGGCTATGCGATCGCCATGGTCGTCTTTTCCGTCGCCGGTTTCCTGTCGCTCTATGCCTTGCAGCGGTTGCAGAATTTCCTGCCGCTCAATCCGCGCGGCTTCGACGCCGTGCCGCCCGATCTCGCGTTCAACACCTCGGACAGCTTCATCACCAACACCAACTGGCAGAACTATTCCGGCGAGACCACGATGAGCCATCTGACCCAGATGCTCGGCCTCACCGTGCACAATTTCCTGTCAGCGGCGACAGGTCTGGCGATGGCTTTCGCGCTTGTGCGCGGGTTCGCCCGCTCCTCCGCAACGACGGTCGGTAACTTCTGGGTCGATCTGACCCGCGTCACGCTCTACATCTTGTTGCCGATATCGGTGGTTTTCGCCTTCGTCCTCGTGGCGCTCGGCGTCCCTCAGACGCTCGCCGGCGCCGTCGACGCGACCACGCTCGAAGGGGCGAAGCAGACCATTTCGATCGGGCCGGTCGCGAGCCAGGAGATCATCAAGGAGCTCGGCACCAACGGCGGCGGCTTCTTCAACGCCAATTCGTCGCACCCGTTCGAGAACCCGAACGCCTGGTCCAACATCTTGGAGATTTGGGCGCTCCTTCTCATCCCCGTCGCCTCCGTTCTCGCTTTCGGACGCATCGTCGGCGACATCCGCCAGGGTCGGGCGATCCTGGCGGCGATGGGCGTTTTTCTCATCGTCGGGATCATCGTCGTCTACTGGTCCGAGTCTTCGGGCAATCCCATCCTGACCGGACTCGGGGTCGGCCCTTCGATGGGCAATTTCGAGGGCAAGGAGCTCCGCTTCGGCCAAGCGCTGTCGGCCTTGTTCATCACCGGCACGACCGGCACCAGCACCGGCGCTGTCAATGCGATGATCAACTCTTTCACTCCGCTCGCCGGCATGGTCCCGATGTTCAACCTGCTCGCCGGCTGCATCTGGCCGGGTGGCGTCGGCGCCGGACTCTATGGCTTCCTCGTGGTCGCGATCATCGCGGTGTTCGTCGCGGGTTTGATGGTCGGCCGCACGCCCGAATATCTCGGCAAGAAGATCGAGGTGCGGGAGATGAAGTTCGCGATGCTCGCGGTGCTCATTTATCCGCTGATCGTGCTCGGCTTCACGGGCGCCTCCGTGCTGCTCAAGACCGCGCTCGACAGCCTCGGCAACAGCGGCCCGCACGGGCTTTCCGAAATCATCTATCTCTTCGCCTCGAGCAACGCCAACAACGGCTCGGCTTTTGCCGGGATCAACGGCAATACGCTCTGGTTCAACACGACGGGTGGCCTAGCCATGCTGCTCGGACGCTTCGCCTATGTCATCCCGGTGCTGGCGCTCGCCGGCTCGCTGGCGGCGAAGAAGAAGGTGCCGGCCTCGGCTGGCACCTTCCCGACCGATGGGCCGCTGTTCGTCGGGCTGCTGGTCGGCGTCATCGTCATTCTCTACCTCCTGCAATATTTCCCGGCCCTGTCGCTCGGGCCCGTCGTCGAGCACTACCTGATGCTCGGCGGGAAGACCTTCTGATTGGAGTTTCGACAGATGTCGTCCAAGAAGACACAACCGCAGAGCCTGTTCGACGGCAAGATAATCGGCGCCGCCGCGGTCGACGCCCTGCGCAAGCTCGACCCGCGCGCGCTGGCCAAAAATCCGGTCATCTTCGTGACTGAGGTTGTTTCGGCCGTGGTGACGGTCCTTTTCGTCCGCGACCTCATCACGCAGAACGGCACGGCGGCGTTCTCCGGCCAGATCGCCGCCTGGCTCTGGTTCACCGTGCTGTTCGCCAATTTCGCCGAGGCGGTGGCGGAAGGCCGCGGCAAGGCCCAGGCCGACACGTTGCGGCGGACGCGCATCGACACGCCTGCCAGGCGTTATGTCGATCCCGAAGACCTGAATGGCCCTGTCAAGGGCGTTAACGCGCTCGACCTTCGCCTCGGCGACGTCGTCCTGGTCGAGGCGGGTGAGATCATCCCCGGGGACGGCGATATCATCGAAGGGGTCGCCTCGGTCAACGAATCCGCGATCACCGGCGAATCGGCGCCCGTCATTCGCGAATCGGGCGGCGATCGCTCGGCCGTCACCGGCGGGACGACTGTTCTCTCCGACTTCATCAAGGTCAAGATCACGGCTTCGCCGGGCTCGACCTTCCTCGATCGCATGATTGCGCTGGTCGAAGGCGCGGAGCGGCAGAAGACGCCGAACGAGCTGGCGCTGTCGATCTTGCTGTCAGGGCTGACCATCATCTTCCTGATTGTTTGCGTGACGCTCTGGCCGATCGCGAAATATTCGGGGACCGATCTCTCGGCGACCGTTCTGATCGCGCTCCTGGTCTGCCTCATTCCGACGACCATCGGCGGTCTTCTGTCGGCGATCGGCATCGCGGGCATGGACCGGCTGATCCGGTTCAACGTGATCGCCACCTCGGGTCGTGCGGTCGAGGCGGCGGGCGACGTCGACACCCTGCTCCTCGACAAGACCGGCACGATCACTTTCGGCAACCGTATGGCGACCGAGTTCCTCCCGGTGCGAGGCGTCCGAGTCGAAGATCTCGCCGCAGCGGCACTCGCCTCCAGTCTTTCTGACGAGACGCCGGAAGGCCGCTCGATCGTCGCGCTCGCCAAGGGCGAGTACCAGCTTGCCGAGCCGACGCACGATCCGGCTCATACCGCCGTCATTCCCTTCACCGCGCAGACCCGCATTTCGGGCGTCGACATTGGTGGCCGCTCGGTCCGCAAGGGCGCAATCGATTCGATCCTGCGCTATCTGAAGACGGCGCTCGACAAGACGCCGCCGGAGTTCCGGCAGGCGGTCGAGCGGGTGGCGATGTCCGGCGGCACGCCGCTCGCCGTCGCCGATCGGGGCGCGCTGCTTGGCGCCGTGCACCTGAAGGACGTCGTCAAGCCCGGCATCAAAGAGCGTTTCGCGGCGTTGCGGGCGATGGGCATCCGCACGGTGATGGTGACAGGCGACAACCCTATCACCGCCGCCGCGATCGCCTCGGAGGCGGGCGTCGACGACTTTCTCGCGGAGGCGACGCCGGAGGAGAAGCTCGCTTACATCCGCAAGGAGCAGTTCGGCGGCCGGCTCATCGCCATGTGCGGCGACGGCACCAACGACGCGCCGGCGCTCGCGCAGGCCGACGTCGGGGTCGCCATGCAGACCGGCACGCAAGCCGCGCACGAGGCGGGCAACATGGTCGACCTCGACTCCAACCCGACCAAGCTCATCGAGATCGTCGAGATCGGCAAGCAGCTCCTGATGACCCGCGGCTCGCTGACCACCTTCTCGATCGCCAACGACGTCGCCAAATATTTCGCGATTCTTCCGGCGATGTTCGTGACGACGTATCCGGCGCTGAACGCTCTGAACGTGATGCAACTCGCCTCGTCACAATCCGCGATTCTGTCGGCCGTCATCTTCAACGCGCTCATCATCATCGCGCTCATTCCGCTCGCGCTGAAGGGCGTCGCCTACCGCCCGGTCGGCGCGGCGGCGCTGCTCAGGCGCAACCTCATCATCTACGGCCTCGGTGGGCTCATTCTGCCATTCATCGGCATCAAGGCGATCGACCTCGTCGTCGCCGCCTTGCACCTGGCGTAAATTCAAGGGGGTCCTTTCCATGATCCAGCACCTGCGTCCCGCGATCGTCCTGCTCGCGCTGTTCTCCGCGCTGACCGGCCTCGTCTATCCGTTGGCGGTGACCGGAATCGCGCAGATCGCGCTGCCCTGGCAGGCGAACGGCAGCCTCATCGAGAAGAACGGCGCCGTCGTCGGCTCGGCGCTGATCGGGCAGAACTTCAAGACCGACCGCTATTTCCATCCGCGCCCGTCGGCGACGACCGACACGGACCCGAACGATTCGTCGAAGACGATCGACGCGCCCTATAACGCCGCCAATTCGTCGGGCTCCAACCTCGGCCCGACCTCGCAGAAGCTGGTCGACCGGGTGAAGGCGAGCGTCGAGGCGTGGCATACGATGGCGGGCCCCGGGGCGGTTCCTGCGGACGCGATCACCACCTCCGCCTCCGGACTCGACCCGGACGTCTCGCCTGAGACGGCCCTGGCGCAGGTTGCTTCCGTCGCCAAGGCGCGCGGCCTTGACGAAGCCCGAGTGCGCCAACTCGTCGAGGCGTCCATCGAGACGCGCTTCCTTGGGCTCATCGGCGAGCCCCGAGTTAACGTTTTTCAGCTGAATTTGGCGCTGGATCAGCTAAAGTCGTCTTAACAAACGACGAGGCCCAATCGAGCCGACTGGACTACGGTCGCCCGGACGGGACGCGTGCTCCAGGTTGGCATTAAGACCCTTCCAGAATTCGCTATTCTTGGCCAACGTGAAGACGTCTCTCGCGATGCGGCGCACGCGACCTTGCCCCCCCGCCTCTCCAATCTCCTGCTGCGATGACTCAATCAAGGGGCCGTGGCTTCGACGGGACTTCGGGCAGTATCAAGGGAGGCACGAATGCTTCACGACCCCGTACACGAATCCTCGCCCTGACTGGCGAGGCGGGGCTTCTGCGATTTCTGCGGTCGATCCTCGAGCCGAGTGGCTGCAAGGTGTTCCCGGGCGCGCTTTCCGGCAAGGGGACGACGGCGAGCGAGCCCGCCGATATCGTGATCGTCGATCTCGAAAGCATTGATCTCGACCTCATCTCTCGTGTCAGGCTCGCTTATCCGGGCGCGGGGATCCTTGCGATCTGCGGCGCATATCGTGAGACGGACTGCATCGCGATTCTGGAGATGGACGTTGACTACCTCCCACGCCCATTCCGCGCGCGAGATCTAGTGGCGCGCGTGCGCGTGGCCGAGCTGCGCCGCTTCAAGGCTGCGGGGCACCGCCGCTTCTACCGCCGTGGCTCATTCGTCGTCGACCTGTTCGAGCGGACGGTCGCCCTTAACGGCGAACCGATCGGGCTCACGCCTTCCGAATTGAACGTATTGATGCTTCTGGCGGGAATGCCGGGGCTCGTGGCGACTTTCGGTGACCTGCTGGAGGGGGTGGGGCGTGCCGACTCAGCGATCGGCCGCCGGGCCCTCGGCACGTGCATCTTTCGATTGCGCCGCAGGATCGAACGCGACCCAAGTCACCCTGATCTTCTGCTGACCGAAGCCAGAGTCGGATATCGACTCGCCCCTGAATCGGTCGATCAATCGAAACTCGACGCTCGCGCGCCGCAGCGCCAAGACAAGGAACCACGCCCGCCATGACGCTTGCCGGATGGTTCGAATTCGGGCTCACGCTCGCGCTCGTTCTGCTCGCAGCCTATCCGATCGGCCGCTTCATGGCGGACGTGTTCGAGAATCGGAGAACCTTTCTGACCCCTATCGTCGGGCCCGTGGAGCGCGTGCTCTACCGCGTCGCCGGAGTGGACCCCGAAGCCGAGCAGAAATGGTTCGAGTATGCGATCTCGATGGTCGCCTTCGGCGGCGCCTGCCTGCTTGGCCTGTACGCCCTGCTGCGACTGCAGGCCTATCTGCCGCTCAATCCGCAAGGCTTTCCCGGCGTGCCGCCGGGCCTCGCCTTCAACATTGCGGTCAGCTTTGTCACCAACACCAACTGGCAGGCCTACGCCGGCGAGACGACGCTGAGCCACTTCTCGCAGATGCTCGGCCTGACCACCAACAACTTCCTCGATTCGGCCGCGGCGACCGCGATGGCGGTCGCGCTGACGCGCGCTCTGGCGCGAAGAGATTCGCCGACCATCGGCAACTTCTGGGTCGATATGACCCGCACGACGCTCTATGTGCTCTTGCCGCTGTCGATCGTCGTCGCGCTGGCCTTCGCGGCGCTCGGCGTGCCGCAAACCCTCAGCGCCTCGGTCGAGGCGACAACGCTCGAAGGCGCGAAGCAGGTCATCGCGCTGGGGCCGGTCGCTAGCCAGGAGGCGATCAAACTGGTCGGCAACAACGGCGGCGGCTTCTTCAACGCCAATTCCGCGCACCCTTTCGAGAACCCGAGCGTCTGGTCGAACATGTTGCAGAACTGGAGCCAGCTCGTTCTGCCGGTGGCTTTGGTGTTCGCGTTCGGGCGCATGGTTGGCGACTGGCGGCAGGGACGCGCCCTGCTGATCACGATGGCGGTCATCTTTGCGACTGCGCTCCTGGTCGTCTACTGGTCCGAAGCGCACGGCAATCCGACGCTGACCGGCCTCGGCGTCGACCCCTCGATGGGCAACATGGAAGGCGAGGACCTGCGCTTCGAGCAGGCAGGAGCGGCGCTATTCGTCGACGCGACGACGGGCACGGGAACCGGCGCCTCGAATGCGGTCCTCGAATCCGCAACCCCGATTGCCGGACTGGTCGCCATGTTCAATCTCATGCTTGGCTGCATCTCGCCAGGCGGAGTCGGCACCGGTCTCTACAGCTTGTTGCTGCTCACGTTCATAGCCGCCTTCCTCGCCGCGCTGATGATCGGCCGATCGCCCGAATATCTCGGCAAGAAGTTCGGCATGCGCGAAATGCAGTACGCGCTATTCGCGCTGCTCGTTTCTCCGGTGCTGCTGCTCGGACTCGCGGGCGCCTCGACACTTCTCAAGACCGCACTCGACAGCCTCGGCGCTGGCGGCCCGCACGGATTGACCGAAATCCTCTACGCCTATGCGTCGACCGTTTCCGACAACGGCTCCGTCTTCGCCGGGCTCAACGCCAATACGCCCTGGTACAACGTTACGACTGGCGTTGCGATGTTTTTCGGGCGCTTCGCCCATGCGATCCCGATTCTCGCGATCGCCGGATCGCTCGCAGCAAAGAAAAAGGTGGCGCCGTCTCCGGGAACCTTGCCGACGGACGGCCCACTCTTCATCGGCTTCCTCCTCGCGGTGATCGTAATCGTTATGCTGCTTCAATACCTGCCCGCCCTCGCTCTCGGGCCGATCGCCGAACACTTCCTCTCGGCACAGGGACAGACGTTCTAGTAGCTGCTCGCCTTCGTAATTTACGAATTCCTTTCAGCGACAGGCCGCGTTCTATCTCGAATCTTTACGCGCGGATATTGCACAAGAGCGACACAGGATCGCGCGGAGCGGTCGCGGCGCCGATGCCAGTTGAAACACCTGATGAAGCCTTTTTCGGTCGTGTTCTGGAGCCTCGTGCTCGTGACGGCCCTGGTCAGCTACCGGTGGGGCAGCATGGTCGGTCTCATTTTCTTCGTCGCTCTGCTGATGACGAGCGCCCTCCTTGCTTCTCATTTGGGTTCATAAGCCTCTCCATCTGCGCGACTGCGCAGACGATGCCGAGTTTATGGAATTCTTACGTGCAGGCCGCGCAATCCATCTCGATCGCTTATGCGCGCAGGGCTAAATATCGATCCGGAAGAACAAAATCGAGGTTCATCCATGCGTAGTCAGACGCCCGACGCAATGACGGCGACACGCATCCGCGGACGGTCGACGGTCGATTTCGAAGCTGCCGGGGCGCAAAAGCCGCCCGCGCCTTGGGACATGCTCGCTCGTCTCGGCGTGCTCGTGATCGTCGCGCTTTGCTTTGGGCTGGCGGCGCAATTCTTGGTCGGCGTCCCGCACTGACGAGTCGCCGCTCAAGGCCGGCGACGCCCGGATCGTCGCCAAACCACGGAGAAATGCTTGATTCAGCAAGCCAACGTCGAAGCCGCGGCCGCGGTCGGCTCGTGCCTGTTCATCGGGCGGGATCATTGCGGGCGCTGGGTCGTCAGGGACGCGCACTGCCTGTGCGGCAGGCTGTTCGCGAACCAGAAAGAAGCCATCCGCTTCGCAATGTACGAATGCCAGCGCCGCCCGCAATCCGTCATCATGCTGCCGAACGGCCTCGAATTAGACGGCGCGGCTCTTCTCTTCGCTCGGCCAAAGGCCGAATGACGGTTTTGGGTCGTTGACCGTGGCGAATGACCGCTACTTCAGCACGACCGCCGTCGAGAGACGCGGTATCGAAGGTCCCCTCTGATCCAACCGCCGTGCCGCGACAGGGGCGCTCTCGGCATCTTAGTTGTCCGGTCTACCTCAAAGCACATCCCACACTCCCGAATCCACCCACCCGTCGTGCCCGGCTCAGATCTCGAATTCGACGCCAATTTCCATGATTTGCGCGCCCGGAATCTTGAAGTAGGCGCCCGGACGCTGGGCGTTGTGGTGCATGAAGGCGAAGATCGCCTCGCGCCACCGGGGCAAGCCGGGGCGGCGCCCGGAGGGGATGATCGTCTCGTGCCCGGTATAGTAAACCACCCGGCTGAGATCGAATGTCTCGATCTGGCCGCGCGCCATCGCAAGCGCGAGCGCCTCAGGAACATTGGGGCCCTCCATGAAGCCGAAGCGCAGCTCGACGCGGGTGAGGCCCTCGGAAAGCGGAGTGACGACAACCCGCTCCGCGTCCGACACGCGCGGCGCCTCTGTCGTGGCCACCGCAACGAGGAGCACTCTTTCATGCAGCACACCGTTGCATTTGACGTTGTGCGAAAGCGCGAGCGGCACGCCCTTGGCCATGCGGCCGAGAACGATGGCCACGCCGGGGATGCGATTGGGCGGGTCGCGCCGGAGCTCATCGATGAACTCTTTCGAAGGCTGGCGAATCTCCAGCCGAACCGTGTCCATGAGCTCCTCGCCCTTGCGCCAGGTCAGCATGAGGAACGAGATGACGATTTAGTGGAGGCGCACGACGGCGATCTCCACCGACTCTGGTCTGGATCAGGACTTCAAGTAAGGCGACCGACGCGTCCTTCACCTGAGGAGTTGTAAAAGTTCGTTGCCGGCCACGCGTCACGCAGCACGGGGGTGGAACGAAGACTGCGGTCTCAACTCCATAACGGTTTGACGTTGGAGAGAACGGCTATCGGCGGCGTAGGTTGCCATTGTCGCGGCGTTTGGCATCCGCGCCTGGGCCTCCGCAATCGCATCGACGGCGTGGGGCCGTCGCCCCTGCTCAGATCGGAGCGGCACCGGCCCTCACATTTCCCATGGAGGGCCACGGGCCCTAAAATGGCCCGCTGGCGGGCTTTCTCGACTTGGCTGGCGGGGCATCGCCGGTCGAGATCGGCGCCCGCCTGGTCGTTCCGTCGCAATGAGCGAGCGCCTCCTTAGAGACCGTTTGAGAACCCATTCAACGGCGGGTTCGGGCGTGATTCAAGCTTGGGATGTGGACCCCAGCGACGCATGGCCGGATGGCCGAATTTGAGGAGAAGACCAAGCGCCACTCGCGGAATTGGACCGCGCCAGAGTCCTGACGTCTATGTATGTGGCGCGGTAAATGACTCTGACCCCTATTCTCTCTGCTCCCGCGAGCTGCTGCCGGCCGAGGTCAGTCCTTCGTGACCGCCACGCAATCGACCTCGACGTCAAAGGGCCCGGTCCACTCAGGCACGCAGAAGAAGATGCGGGCTGGGGGGTTTTTCGGGAAGTAGCGCTTGTAGACTTCGTTGAAGGCCTTGAACCGGTCCGCCGAGATGCACAGCACATTGCACTTCAGCACTTGGTCGAGGTCCGACCCGGCGGCCTCCAGCGCCTTCTTCACCTGCTCCAGGATCAGCTCAACCTGGCGCTCGAACGGGGCGTGGACGAGGATCTCGCCGGTCTCAGGATCGAAGGGTGGCATGCCCGAGACGAACACCATGTTGCCGGCGCGGGTGCAGGTGGACACCGGCGCGCCCCACTTCTCGAAATTGCTGTCAATCGGCTCGACCCGGATGATCTCTCGTTGCATGCGTCCGTTCCTGGTCCATGTGTCGCCAATCTAAGGTCTTAGCGCTCCGCCTGCGTTCTTCTCCTTCGGCGCATCCGCGAGCACGCTGCTGAACGGCAGGGCGGCGAGAAACAGCGAACAGAGGATGCGGTTCATGGAGCCCCCTATCCTTCGGTTGGCAGAGCCGGGATCAGGCTGCTGCCTGTGAGCGGCGGAGCCATTCGTCCAAACCGATGCGCCCGAGCCGCGCCTCGCCCAACGGCACGAGCGAGCGCTCCTCGACCCGGCCGCCCCAGTATCGGGCCTCGGGGTCGCTGACGACCTGTCGCGGGTCGCCGACCGCCTTCAGATAGCGGGCGATGATTTCGTTGAACGGCGCTCGTTCCGGGCCGGCGATCTCGACGATGCCGTTTCGCGGCGCAGCGAGCGCCACCTCGGCGACGATGGCGGCGACGTCGTCCGCCGCGATGGGTTGGAACAGAACGGGCGGAAGCCTGACTTTCCTTTCATCCGTGCTTGAATTGGCGATGCCGCGGAGAAATTCCATGAACTGGGCCGCGCGGATGATGGTGTAGGGGACGCCGGAGGCCACGATCAGTTTCTCTTGGGCGACCTTGGCGCGGAAATAGCCATTATCGGTCCTGTCGATTGCGACGATGGAGAGCGCGACATGATGCCGGACGCCCGCTGAGGCCTCCGCCGGGAGAAGGTTGCGCTCGGAAGTCTCGAAGAATTCCAGCACCGCCTTGTCTTCGAATGAGGGCGAATTGGCGAGGTCGACCACTGCCTGCGCGCCAGCCAGAGACTCTTTGAGCCCCTCGCCGGTGATGGTGTTGACGCCGCTGTTAGGCGAGGCGGCGATGGCCTCGTGGCCGCGCTGGCGCAGAAAGGCGACGGTCTTCGAGCCGATCAGGCCGGTGCCGCCGATGACGACGATCTTCATGGGTTTGACCTCCGTTGTCGATGACGGGAGACCCCAAATGGATTTGAATGAGCCTCCTCGGATGTCGCGGAGAAGGCACTTAATCCGCTTGATTGCCATTTTTATGGCCGACCCGGAGGGGTGGCTTTCGTGTCAGGTGGCTTCCTAATAATCTCGGCGCGAAAAGCAGCTTCTCGGTTTCGAGACAACGCTTCATCTGGCCGCGCCTTTCGGCGGTTTGCAGTCTCCGCGCCCCTGATGAAGCTTATGGGAGGATTGGGCTGGAACGGTGGCCAGGCGGCCGGGGGAGAAAGGTATGCACAGCGTCATTATTTCCGCGGCGGTCGGCCTCCTCGCCTTCGCCATGGGGCTGGTCGGCCTTTATCTCAAGCGGCTTCTGCCCGAGCGCCACATGTCGATGGGCTCGCGCGACATGATCGGCGCGATTATGGGGCTCCTCAGCCTCCTGCTCGCCCTGGTGCTCGGAATCCTGGTCGGCTCCGCACGCGCCTACCCGCGCGAGACGCAGGAGATGGTGTTCGACGCCCACGACCGCGCCTTCGCGTTCTTCCGGGGCGCCTGCCAGCGCGGCATCTACGACAACATCAAGACGGCGGTGGACACGGTCTTCGTCGGCAAGGACCGCCAGTACAATCGCCGCTTCCTCCAGATGTGCTCGCACCATCTCGTCGAGCCGGTTGCCTGCACGCCGGCTGCGGGCTGGGAGAAGGGCCAGGTCGAGAACCAGGTCGGCCTCGTGCGCGAGCGCTTCTTCACACCACGATTGAGGGTCAAGAGCTACGGGGAGTTGGCGACGTAATCGGCCATCTACGCTATCCTGCATGGCTTGGGAGGAGAAAAACGGAGACGCAACCATGAAAACGGTGTGGTTTGCGGTCGCGTTCGGAGCGACGCTGCTGCTTTCGGCATCGACCGTCGCAGTCAATGCGATGGGCGGGGGCAGCTGCCATCTGCGCAAGACATGCGCGGTCGATCTCGATTCCCTGTGTGCGGGCGTTAAGGTCGGCGAGGGACGCCTACCCGCATGCCTGAAGGCGCACATGGCCAACCTTTCGTCGAGCTGCTCCGCCAAGCTGTCGAGGGAAGTCTATGTCGCCACGACATGCGAAGGGGACGTCAAGCGTTTCTGCGGCAACGCCATATCAGGCGGCGACAGCATCGCGTCGTGCATGCAAATGCATCTCGGCCAAGTCAGCAACTCGTGCAAGAGCGCGCTGGCGTACATCGACGCGCTGCCCAGCAACTATCCGTAGCGAGTTGCGAGAATGCGGAGGCGGGAACTTGCTCCGGCGGTCGGCGCTCGCGCCTGCCGCGCTCACCGGAAACCAGCTGAGCGCAATAATCGGCCATGGTCGCGAGGGACTGTCACGGGAACTTGAATTGACGGCAGGAACTTTGACTCCCCGGCTCGAAGTCACGCAACACTAGCGGCTCGCCACGTCCGGAACGCTTCGTCTCGGAGGACCGCGTGCGGCGGGGCGTGAGATGGCGTTGGACGTTGAAGGTGTTTTGGACAGCGGCGTGAATCGACAGAAAGCGCTGGGCTGATCCGGGCGATTTGAAGCGCTGCATCTTGCGCTCGCGTCGTCGTGTCGGCTGATGCGAATTCTCGGCCCGATTGTTCTTGCGCAAGCCCCGTTCGTGGGGAGCGTCGTGTCCGGCTCTTCGGCCAAAAGCGACAGGATCGTGTCGGCCTGGGCTTCGATCGCCGCCGAACGACGATCCCCGCCCATCGGCTTGGGCCGCAGATCGCCACAGGCTTCGGCTTGAGCGACCCAGCGGATCGCGCTCGAAACCCCGACACGAAAATGCGCCGCAGCGCGACGGCGCGACATCCCGCCCTTGACCGCCTCGACGACCCGTTCGCGAAGATCCAAGGAAAGAGGTTCAGCCATCCCCGCCGGCCTCCTTCGCCGGTCAAAAGGATGAATCAGATTTCCCCCGATTCCTGAATCCTCAGCGATTTTAGCAGTTCGAAAACCGCTCTAGCGGCCTCGAAGCTGTCGGCCGTGCCACTTGAGACCAGGTCCGGGAGAGCATTCTTCCCGTTTTGTCTCTGAACCTTCCAGGTCGGCACACCCTGGTCGAAGGACGCCTCCAGGATCAGTCCGGGCAAGTTAGCCATGACGGATCCCTCAGGCCACATGGGCGTGGGAAGCGGCTTCCATTCGACATCACTCATGTACGTCTCCATGTGGGCGACGGCAAGATGAAGCAGGGAGTTTGCCACCTCGAATTGCCGATCGCCAGTGCTGGTCGAACTCAACGGCGAATCGGTTTCATCTTCCAGATCGTGGACCTGTGGCGCGCGCGGTCCCACTCAAGCTCCGCGAAGGACAGCAAGCGCGAGGACATGACGGGTCAAGGTGCGCACCGGCGTTGATCCCGGCTGCGCCAGCCACACGGTTCCTCGGCGTGCCAGCGCGCGCTCCGGTTGCGCGTCATGTCATAGAACAGCAAGCTGCATTCCGCGCGGGCGCATTGCCTGATCCGCGTTGGGTCGCAATTAGCGATCTCCGTCATACAGAGACCTGCAAGCCTTCCGCGAGATGGCACAGCTCATCCGATAGACGCCGGCGTTTGCCCCGGTCGGTTCGTCCGGCGCGGGCCAAGCCGGCAAGCCCGAATTGTCAGTATCGGCTACCCCAGCGCTGGCCGGTGCGAAACGGCACTGAGGCTTCCTCGGCGACGCGCGCCAGCGGCAGATTCTCCTCCAGGTGCGGGCGAAGCTTGTGGTACCGACCAAGCGCTCGCTGGCGCATCGGCTCGGGCAATTCGGCCAGGGTGATACTGGTCCCAGATTTGCCGGATGCGGTTGGCATTGCCCAGCCAACGCCAATTAATCCTCAAAATCCTACGCCACCTAATGATCAAAATGACACCTTGCTCAACCCGTTTTCGCGGTTCAGGAAAAGTGAACTCAGGAGCGAAGCACTATGGGCGAGTTGGACAACAGCGGCCTCAGACAGGCGACGCGCCTCTGCCAGATGAGATACGATGATCGGCTCACCTTTCTCGCGGAAGGCCTTCCCATCATCCTCAAGAGCTCGCGCGGCTTTTGGGCGGCGTCACAACAGATAAAAGAAATATCGCGCGAAGCCGACGTGCTTAAAAATCATGCTGAAGAGGAGGCGGCCAAAATACTCATAATTATGGACATGGTCCGGTGCCCGAAAAAGCTTTGTGCTTCCAAAATGGGGGCCATGGTCATAGACCTTGGCCTGATCGTCGGGGCCGACGCGGTTGCCGAGGCCGGCGAACCGCTCCGGCAGCTTGGCCCAGAAGACGAGGCGCTCGCGGACCGACACCTCGTCGTCAACCGACCCGAGCGAGGCAATGTGCTCACTTTGCATCTTCCTGGAGACGCGCCGGGTCTGCATCAGGCTAGCCTGAAGGCGTCTGCCTTGCTGCCGGAAGCGCACGAACATTGTACTGGCATAGCGGGTCGCATTTTGTTCAATCAAGAAAAATCGTGCCACTACAGAAATGCTCGCGCGCTGAAGGCCGGGGATACCGAGGCCGTCGCTGGATCATCGGACGACGGCGGGCCGTCACGCAGACGCCGCAGCGGGGTTGCGCGTCGCGAAATGGGACGCGGCGTCTGCCCGGGATCGCCTGCACGAAGCTGAAATGAAGCTCACCGAACGGGTCGAGGCCTTGAAGGCGCTCGAAGCAGATCGCCGTATGCGGGCGGAGCACGAGCGGGTTCTGGCCGAACGGGACCGGCTCGCCGAAGAGATGGAGCGCATGGCCGCGTCGATTGCGAGATCAGGCGGCTCAACATAACTTCGACGTCGAGGTTTGGCTATATCCGCCCCGTGTTGTCGGGGGCAGCGCCCGCTATCACGGCCCTGTTTCAGGACGCCTTGGTCTGGGATGCTTTCATTGCGGTCGCTAGACTGCAGTCCCAGCCAGTTGTATCGGGCGTCTCGTCTCGCGTCATCGGCGCGTTGCCCGCTGCGGAGGCGAAGCCATGACTTTCAAAATCGACGGTTTCCTTTCGCCGGGCATGGAAAAATTCAGCGGCAGCTTGCGAACGGTGCCGGAATACAAAGCTTGGTTTGAGTTTGCAGAGGGCCTTAACCGCCTCGTCTTGAGGGGTTGGAAGGAACTGAACCGCCGCGCACCGATAACCAAAAGCTGACGATCTCGGCCTTATTCGTGCGGGCGCACAAGCCACTAGCCGCCGCGCTCATCCTCGCGGAACTGGGATTGGTTGGTGATGCACGGAGCGTCTTGCGACAGCCTTTTCATGGGCTTGCGGAAGGCGGTGTGGCGGTCGCCGCATCCGCCATATGTGGACGGCCTCTTGGCAAGTGGTTTTCGACGCTCTGATCGCTTTGGTCGGCTGCGGTCATATGTCCGGCCTGTTGGTGCGGTATAGGACCGCTGGCCCTGATGATATTCGACAGTCCTGGTCCCTATCACTACGGCGAGCTCGGGGCTCGTGGCGGATGTCAGGGTGTCCTGGGCTTTCGTTGCGACCGTGTCGTTCATCACGTCGTTGCGCTTGCCAATCTCTTCGAAACTGAAACGTCTATCTTGGAGAGCTCTTTGTCGTCAGGCCTTCGTGTAAAGTTCGGTTCGGAAGGCTTCGCCGGTCGACATCATCGCCCAGGCGATTCTGGCCAGCTTGTTGGCCAGGGCGACGGCGACGACGCGCTCGGGCTTCCTGGCCCTCATGGCGACGATCCATTCGGCCAGGGCGCCTTTGTATTTACGGGCCACGCGCAAAACCGACGTGCATCCCACGACCAGCATCTTGCGCAAATACCGGTTACCCTTTTTGGTGATAGCGCCGAGCTTGTCCTTGCCGCCGCTCGAGTGCTGGCTCGGAGTAATGCCCAGAGACGCGCTGAAATCGCTTCCCGACCTGAAGACGCTGGGATCGGGATTGAAAGCGACCATCGCTGATGCGATCAGCGGGCCGAAGGCGGGGATCTCGTCCAGCAACCGGCTCGTTTGGTTCTTGCCGCTCGCCCGGGCGATCGTCTTCTCCGGATCGTCGATCTTTTCGTCGAGGCCGTCGCTGTGCGAAGCCAGCATCGCGGTTGCTTGCTTGGCCTCTTCGGGAAGGGTCTCGTCGGCTTGCGCGAGCGCCAGCAATTCCTTGACCCGGTGGATGCCCTTGGGCGCGATCAAGCCGAACTCCGAGAGATGACCGCGCAGCGCATTGACGGTCATGGTTCGCTGCTTGACCAGCAATTCCCGAGTCTTGTGCAGCATCAGCACGGCTTGCTGATCCGCGCTCTTGATCGGCACGAACCGCATCTCGGGCCGCGACATGGCCTCGCAGATCGCAGCCGCGTCGTTCGCATCGTTCTTGCCGCGCTTGACGTAGGGTTTCGTGTAAGCAGGAGGAATCAAGACCACTTCGTGCCCCAACGCCCGGATCTCCCGCGCCCAGTAATGGGACGATCCACAAGCCTCCATCCCGACGCGGCAGGGCGCCGCTTGGGCGAAGAAAGCAAGCACCTTACCTCGGCTCAATTTGCGCGTAACCGCAGGCGCACCCTCGCGCTCGATTGCATGCACCTGGAAAAAGTTCTTCGCCAGGTCGATCCCAATCCTGATAAAGGTCTTCATGGACGGCTTCCCTATCCGCGACCTGCACCGGTCACGCCTTGGCACTTGATGCCGTTCGGGTGAGGCCGTCCACATCATCACTACGGGCTCTTCGCCAACGCCAACCGCGCCGACAGCATCGCGACGGCCCGCGCATTCCTCGATGTCGCCCCGCCTGCCGCCGAACCACAACAGCAGTCGGATATCGCGCCGGAGGCGCCACGCGTGCTGCCCTGCCCATGCCCGCGTTGCGGCGCCCGAATGATCGTCATCGAGGTGTTCGCATCCGGCTGCGAGCCAAGGTGGCGGCCGACCCCAAACAGGATCGACACATCATGAGCGCGGCTGCTTCAACGGCTGCCCAGTTAAATTGACAAGTAACATTCGCGAAAGCGACAAGGCCTCGTGGAACCGTCTACCGTGGCGCGCCGAAGGCGCGTCCCCCGTCCGAACCCCAGCCCATCTAAGCCACCTAAATCCACGGGTCCGGCCAGCATCGCACGATGGCCTCGCAGGCGACCACCCGACATGGGATCGCTCGACCCAATGCAAATTGGAAGCCAAGGTGTGCGCATAACAAAGGGATATGAATTTGCGGAAAGCATCGACCACGGCGACGATTATGTGCTCTTAATGTGAATCGATACGTCGAAAGAACAATTCTGGGCGAGGAAACACCAATGTCGGAGGCGCTGAAGGCGACGCCGCGCGTAAAATCGATCCAGCGGATGGCGCTCGCCATGCTGGTCGTGGCGGGCGTGATCAATTATGTCGACCGGGCGACCCTCGCGGTGGCCAATCTGCTCATCCGCCAGGATCTGGGCCTCTCTATCGCGGACATGGGCTACCTGCTATCCGCCTTTCTCTGGGCCTATGCGTTCGCGCAGTTGCCTACAGGCGCGATGGTCGACAAGCTGGGGCCCCGCCTGCTGCTGGCTTGCGGCCTCAGTGTCTGGTCGTTCGCCCAGGTGCTGGGCGGACTTGTACAGAGCTTTGGCCAGTTCTTCGGCGCCCGGGTCCTATTGGGCATCGGCGAGGCGCCGCAATTTCCGACCTGCGCGCGCGTGGTGCGGGATTGGTTCAATCCACGCGATCGCGGTCTCGCGACCGGCATCTTCAATTGTGCGTCGTCCTTGGGAACCGCGATCGCCGTGCCTCTGCTGACCTTCCTGATGCTGAACTTCGGCTGGCGCACGATGTTCATGATCATGGGCGTCGCCGGTCTTGCAATGGCGGCGATCTGGTATTTCGCCTACCGCAACCCGACCGAGGTCGCGCTTACGGCGGAGGAGACTGTTTATCGCACCCAGGGCGATCCGCCCGGTCAGCGGACCAAGGTGACGCTGAAGGAATGGAGGCAATTGTTCCGCTTCCGGACCACCTGGGGCATGATCCTCGGTTATTTCGGCTGCATCTACCTGACCCGGATCTACACCGCCTGGCTGCCCGGCTATCTCGAGATCGAGCGGCACATGAGCGTCAAGTTCACGGGGTTCGCTGCGGCCGTCCCCTTCGCCTGGGGCGTCGTGGGCGGGCTCCTCGGCGGCTACTTCGCGGACTTTCTCGTGCGCCGCGGCGTGTCGCCGGTGAAGAGCCGAAAGTATCCGGCCGCGATCGCTTTGTGCGGCACCGCAGCCTGACGATAAGCCGCGGCCTTCGTCACCAGCAACGCGCTTGCCATCGCCTTCATTTCGGCCTCGCTGTTTCTCGTCTACGTCACCAGCACCTGCGCCTGGGCGCTAAGCTCGGTCGCTGCCCCGACAAATTGCACGGCCTCGATCGGCGCCATGCAAAACTTCGGCGGTTATCTCGGCGGCGCGCTGGCGCCCACGGTCACCGGGCTGATCGTTCAGCAAACCGGCTCGTTCGTTCCGGCGTTGGTCGTGGGCGCGCTGATCGGCGTGGCTTCGGCAGGGTCGTACCTCTTCATCGTCGATCAGCCGATCACCGCCACGGATCTGGACTCGCAACAGGGCGCCGCTCCCTTGCCGGCCCGCAGCGCTTAGTGACTTGGTTGCATGGAGGCATTTCAAGAGACGTTTGCGCGTTGACGCGGTTTTTATCATCAAAATCCATCCATGGAGGCCGCTAGCCGCTTCTCCGCGGCCGGAAGGTCTGAAGCATATACGCGCGAAGATCGCGGGTGATCTTACTCTTCGAAACCAAGCGGGCGGTCGCGCGGACGCTTAAGTCCTGAGCCCAATGTCGGGCACTTTGCAGATCCGCGTCTTCTCCTCATTCAACCTCACCCAAGCCCGCTGGGCGTCGCGATGAGACGCATCTGAAGGCCGCACGAGGCAACGGCTGTCCCGCCGAGCCCTAGGAATTTCGCCTTCTCGCGATTTCATGCTTGCTCTTGGGGCGCCGCAGCCTCTGTCAAGGTCTCCATCGCTGCACGAACACCGCATTCGCCGCAAGGGATTCCCGCAAGCTTGAGCCCCATCTCAACGCCGGAAAGGGCGCCGATGAGCGAGAGGTCATTGAAGTCGCCGAGATGGCCGACGCGGAAGACGCGGTCTTTGAGAATGCCGAGTCCGTTGCCGAGGCTCATGTTGAACCGCCGCAGGATCAGAGCTCGCAGCTCGTCCGCGCTATGCCCTTCTGCGAGGCGCACTGCGGTCAGCGATGAGGAATAATCCGTCGGAACCTGACACTGAAGTTCGACAGCGCCCGACTGTCCCCACGCCTCTACCGCCGCGCGGGTCGCGGCCGCGTGGCGGTTGTGGCGCGCGAACACGTTGGGCAGGCCCTCTTCCTCAAGCATTGCGAGCGCCTCCTGCAAGCCGCGCAATAGATTAGTCGCGGGCGTGTAAGGGAAGTAGAAGCTGGCGTTCGCCTCCAGCATCGGCCGCCAGTCCCAGTAGCTGCGTAGAAGTTTGGCGGTCCCGGACGCTTCGAGCGCGCGGGGGCCGACCGCATTGAACGAGAGGCCTGGGGGCAGCATCAACCCCTTCTGGCTGCCGGCCACAGTCACATCGACGCCCCACGCGTCATGACGATAGTCAATCGAGGCGAGCGAGGAAATCGTGTCGACGATGAGGAGCGCGGGATGTCCGGCCGCATCGATCGCCGCACGGATGGAGGCGACCGGACTGACGCTGCCAGTCGAGGTCTCGTTGTGCACGACGCAGACCGCCCTGATTTGTTGGGCTTTGTCTGCACGCAATGTAGCTTCAATCTCCTCGGGATCGGCGCCGCGCCGCCAGTCGGTCTCGAGGACGATGGGGTGGAGACCGAGCCGGATCGCCATTTCGCTCCAGAGCGTGGCAAACCATCCCGTGCGCGCCATTACGACGGCGTCGCCGGGCGAGAGCGTATTGACGAGCGCAGCCTCCCAGGCGCCGGTCCCAGATGCCGGGAAGACGATCACCGGGCCGTTCGTCTTGAATACGCGCTTGAGTCCCGTCAGGACAGACCGGCTGAGATCGGCGAAAGCAGGGCCGCGATGGTCGATCGTGGGTTCAGATATCGCGCGCAGGACGCGGTCCGGGACGTTGGTCGGACCAGGAATTTGCAGAAAATGACGCCCGGGCGAAAGTGCGTTCACGGGTCAGACCTCCATCATGGGTACGGGAGCGGCGCGACAGCGCGCGAGAGTTCGCGCGAAAAGCGAAGCAGGGATGCGTCGGCGCCGAAGCCGGCCGGGAGCTGGACGCCGATCGGCAGACCGGAGGCCGACACGCCCGACCGAGGGACTGACCGTGGTACCCACGAAAATGTTGATCCAATCGGTAAAGATCGCACGGTCGCAAGCCCCCCGCGGGACGACCTTCGATGTTGTTCGGAAAGGAGATCTCAGCCGGCCAGGGCAGTGCCGCGGCCGTTGGCGTCAAGACGAGATCGGCGTTTACGAACTGCTCCGCGTAGCGCCGGCGAAATGCGGCGACGCGCTCAAGCGCGTCGATATCGGTGCCCGATAGCTTGCGCCGATCAGCGGCCACCACCGGCGCCGAGGCGCCTGCCTCAAGCTCGTAGGCCGGGTTTTCTCGCATCAGCATGCGACCCCACACTTGAAACAACGTGCCAGATGCGCGCGCCGTCGTCGAGATCGAAGGATACCCGATCTTCATGATCTCATAGCCGTCCGTTTAGAGCCGGCGTGCTTTACGATGCGGTCGCCAAGCGGGAGCGTGCCGGCGGGGTGATGTCGGTCATGGAAGTTCTCCGAAGCTGAACCCCGGCAAAAATGGACACTAAGCATCCCAAATCGGAACTGGCCGCGGGAACATGGACAATAGCAGTGGACCTGAACGACCTTTGCGCCTTCGTGAGGATCGCCTCTGCCCCGATCGATGGTTTAATGCGCCCTATGTTACTGTTACCAGAACGTGTGGCGCGCATTGTTGAGCCGCTCGGAGATGGAGAGATTTATGATGAAGTTGAGCCTGAATCCATTGATCTTGGTCTCGATGCTTGCGTACAACGCCGTCGCGAGTGCGCAGCAGGCGGCCGAGCCTACGAGCAATCCGCTCGACGTGATTCCAGAGAAGATGGCCTTCAGCACGCCATACGGTGCGCCGATCTCACTTGCCCGCGCGCAAACGGCGATGAGCGCGGCGATGGCCGAGGCCGAGAAGCACGGGTGGGCAGTGAATGTCGCCGTGGTTGATTCTGGCGCCAATCTCGTGGCTTTCGGGCGCATGGATGGCGCGCAGCTCGCCTCCATTGCGATAGCCCAACACAAGGCGCGCACTTCGGCGATTTTTCGCCGACCAACCAAATTTTTCGAGGACGGCATTCAGAAATCGGACAACAAATACCTGCTTACGTTGGACGGCATTATCGCCTCGCGAGGCGGCATTCCGCTGATTGCGGATGGCAAGCTTATTGGCGCGATCGGCTGCTCGGGCGCGGCCGGCTCGCAGGACGAGGCAGCGTGCTTGGCCGGCGCAGCGACGATCAACAAGTAAAGACCTGGATTCAACCGCGTGTGCTATTCTACTGCGAGTCTTGCGTGGGCGCTGTCGTACCAATAGTAATCGACGCGGCGGGACGTTGAAGACGCTCCATTGCGCGGTATCGATGCGCTTATCATTTTTGTTTTGCGCCCGCCTTGAGGCTTGCGGCGAACAGGCGCGCGACATGGACGGCCTCGCGCGACGCGCCGTCCCTGATCTGTTGGCGACAGGAGGTTCCGTCGGCCACAAGAATGGCGTCCGGTCCCGCCTTGCGGATGGACGGCAACAGGGACAGCTGCGCCATGGCGAACGAGACGTCGATCGTCTCGGCCTGATACCCGAAAGCGCCAGCCATGCCGCAACAGCTTGACTCGATGGTCTCGACCCTAAGCCCGGGGATGAGGCCTAGCGCCGTCTCGACGGCGCCCATGGCGCCGAACGCCTTTTGATGACAATGGCCATGTAATAGAACTTTCTCGCCGATCGGCCCGAGCGGCGGCGCAAACCGTCCAGCCTTCGCCTCACGCACGATAAACTCCTCGAACAGCATCGCGTGCGCGGCGGCCCGCCGCGGATCCTGCCCCGGCAGCAAAGCGAGCGCCTCGTCACGAAACGTCAGGAGACAACTAGGCTCCAATCCGACGATCAGAACGCCGCGTGCAAGGAAGGGCCGTAACGCGTTGAGCGTTCGCGAGAGCTCCGCGCGCGCGGTGGCAACATTGCCGACCGACAGAAAGGTTCTGCCGCAGCATAGCGGGCGCGTCGATCCATCCGCCGCGCCGGCGATATGAACGCGATAGCCAGCCCCGGTCAGCGTCGCGATCGCCGCCTCGAGATTTTCCGGTTCGAACGCTGCGTTGAAGCTGTCAGCCCAAAGAACGAGCTCGCGGCCGTCCTCCGCTCCCGTCGATCTTGCGCGTGCGGAGAACCTGTCGCGCCGCCACGCCGGCAGATCACGCCGCGCGCTGAAGCCCACCGTATTTTCCATCAGCCGGCGCAGCGCGGGATTGCGATTGCGCAGATTGAGCAGAGGGGCCAATCCGGCCGCGAAGGGTGCGTAGCGCGGCATGTAGGCGATCAGCTTATCGCGCAGCGAGAAGCCATGTTTTTCGGCGCGCGCCGCCAGCACCTCGATCTTCATGCGCGCCATGTCGACGCCGGTCGGACATTCGCGCTTGCAGGATTTACACGAGACGCAGAGCTTCATGGTCTCAGTCATGGCGTCCGAAGCGAAAGCGTCGGCGCCAAGCTGGCCAACGAGCGCCAACCGCAGGCTGTTGGCGCGTCCTCGCGTCACATGCTTTTCATCGCGCGTGGCGCGATAGGACGGACACATCGCACCGCCCTCCAGCTTTCGGCACGCGCCGTTGTTGTTGCACATCTCCACGGCGCCCTGGAGTCCGCCGACTGCGCCGGGATAGGCGGCCCAGTCGAGCCGCGGCGCGAAATCGCGCACCTTATATCCAGGCGCATAGCGGAACAGGCGGCGATCGTCGAAGCGCGGCGCGCGCACGATCTTGCCCGGATTGAACACGCCCTTTGGATCGAGAAGGTCCTTGATCTCCTCGAAGGCGCTGACGATTTTTGGGCCGAACATAGGCCCATGAAATTCGCTGCGCACCAGTCCGTCGCCGTGTTCGCCAGAATGCGATCCCTTATAGCCACGCACCATGGCGAAAGCCTCTTCGGCGATGGCGCGCATCGCCTTGACGTCCTTCTCAAGCCTCAGATTGAGCACCGGACGCACATGCAAGCAGCCCTCCGACGCATGAGCGTACCAGGTGCCGCGCGCGCCGTGCTTTTCGAACACGCGCGTGAGCCTTTCCGTGTAGTCGGCAAGATGCTCTAGCGGCACGGCGCAATCTTCGACGAAGGAGATCGGTTTCGCCTCGTCCTTCATCGACATCATGATGTTGAGGCCGGATGTTCGCAGATCGGTGATGGCCGCCTGTAGCGTCGGGTCGAGCACTTCGACTACGCCGCCCCACTTCGCCCCGGCGCAATCAAAACCGAAGCCGAGAGCGCCCATCACCTCGCGGAGTTGCTTCAGGCGCCGCAAATTCTCTGCATCGTCTTCGGCGAATTCGACAAGAAGGAGCGCTTGCGGCTCGCCGCACACGACGGCGTCCAGTGTCGGTCGGAACATTGCGATCTCGCTGGCGAGCGCGATCATGGTCGCGTCAACCAATTCGACGGCGATCGGCTTCAGCTTCACGATGTGTTGCGCGCTGTCCATCGCGGCGTGGAACGATCCGAAATGACAGACGCCCACGACGCGGCGCCCGAGCAAGGGCCAGAGCTTCAGTTCGATTGCTGTGGAATAGGCGAGCGTGCCCTCGGAGCCGACGAGAATATGGGCGAGGTTGACGCGCCCGCGGGCGGGATCGAGCGCATCGATATTGTAGCCGCCGACGCGCCTTTGCACCTTTGGAAACCGTTCGGCGACTTCCGACGCCTCGCGCGCGCCGATCGCCAACAGCTTTGCGGCTAGCGGCTTGAGGCCGTTGTCATGTAGGTCGGAGAGATCTGCGGCAACCTCGCCGAAATGAGCGGAGGTCCCGTCCGCGAGCATAGCATCGATCGAGATCACATTGTTCCGCATGGTGCCATAGCGCAGAGAACGGCCGCCGCAGGAATTATTGCCGGCCATTCCGCCGATCGTCGCGCGCGAGGCCGTCGATATGTCGACGGGAAACCAAAGCCCATGGGGTTTGAGTTGGCGATTGAGATCGTCGAGCACGATGCCGGGCTCGACGACGCAGCGCGAACCCACGACGTCGAGAGAGAGGATGCGGCGAAGATGTTTGGAGCCGTCGATCACCAGCCCCCGATTGATGGTTTGTCCGCATTGCGAGGTGCCCCCGCCGCGCGCCGTGACGGGCACGCCCTCCTCGCGAGCCAGCGCAATGGCCCGAAGCGCCGCCTCAACGGTTTTGGGGACCACCACGCCGAGCGGAATCATCTGGTAATGCGATGCATCAGTCGCATAGCGGCCGCGGCTGAATGCGTCGAAGAGGACGTCCCCCTCGATCTCGCCTTTCAGGCGCCGTTCGAATCCCGAGCGCGCCGCCTCTACCATTTTAATCCCCTGTTTGTCGTAACCTTGAGGTGGCGACTTTGACGAGAGTCTCAGCTGATTACGAATTCAATTCTCTGATAAGACCGCAGAAAGCTGAAGTCATATCGGGCGTGAGGTTCGCCTCATCGACTAAGCTGGCGTCGCCTCTCCGGCCGACGCAGCCTCCGGGCGGCATTGAGGGAATGCTCTCTGCTTGCTGCACAAACACAAGAAGAGTGTCGCTTAGTTCCGTACCGGCGCAAGGCCTCAAGGATGGCTTCGTGCTCGGGCACCCGCCTTTTCTCATTTGTCGTGCTTCTGGGTGGGATTGGCGAGTAGCGCATCCGCCCCGGTCGCCGAGATCCGAGGGCGAGGTCCCCGATGTCTGTGCCCGCCATCAGGCGCAACTTGACCAACTTGACAGGGAACAAATACGTTACGCTGCGCCTTGGCGATCTGAGCCCCGGGCGTCATCTTCGGCGGCCAGCGAGGTGCACGCGAACGCTGTTCGCCTCCTCATTTCTGCTTATCGACGGGCATAACCGCAAGCGCCATCCTCGCGCGACCTTGCACGCTTTGGTTGCCGGGGACCCAAATGCGAGGTCGCGCCCCGCGCCCCTCCTCCCCGGGGCGCGGGGCGCGGTGGAAGATGCTCAGGCGCGCGTCGAGGCTGCGAAGGCCGCCGCGGACTCTGCGAGCGACGCGCACATCGAGCGACTGCCGACGGGCGCGACGGTGAGGGACCGTTCGGTGCCCGCGGCGCCTTCGGCGGTCGAGGACGCCGAGGACGCCGAGGACGACATTGCGGCGGCCAACGCTGCGCTTTGGAGAAAGTCGAAGGCTCGATCGCCGAATATGAAGAGGCGCGGCGGCGCGCTGAGCGTCGCGTCGAGAACGCAATTGGGGAGATCCTGGCGACCGCGATCGACGGAGTCATTGGGCAGGCCGCGGCGTTGGGGCATGAGCTAGACGGCAAGGATCTCCCTGGACGCGATTGGCGCCTGTGCGCCCGATCTCGAGCCGCTGATCGAGGCCTATGAGGTTGAGCTGAAGGAAGCCGGCCTGACTGATTGGCCCGGGGTGCTCGCGCTGGCCTCCGCCCTAACAAGTCGACGGCCTTGAGCGGCCACTGGCATCTTCGGAGTGTCTCGCGTCTTGGATCGATCGATCACACCATCTCCTTATCATCTTGCAAGTTCTGGCATCGGCTCAGAGCGCTGGCAGTTCTTGGCCCCGCGCGTCTGGCTGATCTCTAGGCTGCGCTCGCCAAGGCGGTGGGAGCCATTTTGGCAGTGTAGGCTTCGCCTGTGACCATCAGTTTCCAGGCAATGCGGGCCAGCTTATTGGCGAGCGCCACGGCGACTAGTTCATCGATTTTGAGATTCGAATCATATCAGGCGGCCTGGTCGAGCTTGTAGGACCAAGTATGGACGACGGGGTATCGGTTGAACTCATCCATGGCGGCCATGATGCGGTTCTTGAGCTCCTGTTTGGATGCGACGCGGATATGGCGCAGCACCGAGCGGGCGAGCTTGGAGAAGAAACCCTCGATGAGGTTAAGCCAGGAGCCGTGCTTGGGCGTGAAGGTGAAGCCATTTACACGCTCGTGTCTCTTGATCGAAGCGATCGTCTCCGCAGAGTTGAGCCGTTATTAGGCCCCCTGCCCCCTCACCGCAACTCGATCGCCTTGAGGAACCGGTCGCGGTAGGCGTCGAGCACCACGGCGAGCACGATCACCGTGCCGATGACGATCGGCTTCACGTTGTCGCCGGCGCCGAACAATTGCAGCCCGGTGGTCAGCACCTGGAGGATGCAGGCGCCGACCAGCGTGCCGATGATCGAGCCCTTGCCGCCGCTGAAGCTGGTGCCGCCGATGATCACCGCGGCGATCGCGTTCAGCTCGTAACCGACACCGGCGATCGGGCTGCCGACGTTGAGGCGCAGCAGATAGACCATCGCCGCGATGCCGGCGGTCAATCCGCTGATGGTGAAGGCGGCCATCTTGTAGACGCGCGGGGAATGGCCGGACAGCCTGACCGCCTCCTCGTTGGTGCCGATCGCATAGATGAAACGGCCGAACACCGTGAAGCGCAGGATGAACCATCCGATCAGGATCACGCCGACCGCGATGAGGAAGATCGAGGGAAACACGCCCCAGATGATCAGGTTGCCAAAATCGACGAAGGGTTGCGGAAGCCCGGTAATGGTCGAGTTGTTGCTCGTCACCCGCGCCGCGCCGCTGGCGACATTGAGCATTCCGAGCGTGACGATGAAGGAGGGAATCTTCCACTGCTCGCACACGAAGCCGTTGATCGCGCCGCAGAGCGCGCCAACTCCCATGCAGCCGAAGAGGGAGAGCGGGACGGACAGAGCGACAGGGAGGTTCTTATCGGTCATGATGAGCGCGCCGACGACCGTGCAGAGCGCCAGAACCGAGCCCACCGAAAGGTCGATGCCGCCGGTCAGGATGACGATGGTCATGCCCGAAGCGAGCACGGTGTTGATCGCGATCTGAACGAAAATCTTGAGGAAGTTTTCGGGCGTGGCGAAGTAGGGCGCGGTCAGGGAGAAGAACAGCACGATCAGGACAAGACCGACGGCGACGCCCGCCTCGCGCATCGCAAAGCGCAGGATGTCGTTCCAGATCGTGGCGGCGCGCCGCCCGCGCTCGACCTCAGTGGCTTCGCTCACTTCCCATATTCCTCATAGGCCATGGACAGGATGCGGTGCTGATCGAACTCGGCTCTCGCGACCTCGCCGACCACCCTGCCCTTCGCGAACACGATGATGCGGTGGCAAATGGCGATCAACTCCGGCAGTTCGGATGAGATGAACAGGACGCCGCGGCCTTCCGCGGCCAGAGTCCACAGGAGATCGTAGATTTCCGCCTTGGCGCCGACGTCGATGCCGCGCGTCGGCTCGTCGCAGAGGAGCACCTTCGAACCCCGGAACAGCCATTTGGCGATCACCACCTTCTGCTGGTTGCCGCCGGAGAAGTTTCGCACCGTCTGGTCGATCGACGGCGTCTTGATGCGAAGGTCCTCGACGAGTTTGGTCGCCGCGCCCCGCTCGGCGTCGCGTTCGAGAATGCCGTGGTTCGAGATCTTCCTGAGATCGGTGATGGTGATGTTTTCGGCGCAGGACATGCCGAGGAGGAGGCCCTGCCCCTTGCGGTCTTCGGTCATCAGGCAGAGCCCGTGCCGCACCGCGTCGCGCGGCGAGGCGATGTCGGCCCGCTCGCCCTCGACAAAAATGTCCCCGGCGATTTTCGGATCGGCCCCGAAAATCGCGCGCGCCGCCTCCGTCCGGCCGCTGCCGACGAGGCCGGCGACGCCGACGATCTCACCTTTGCCGACGCGGAAAGACACCTCCGGCGTCTTCGCATTGCGCCGCAACCCCTCGACCCGCAGCGCTTCGCCCGCGACCGCGACATCCTCGCGAAAGGCGTGCTCGCCCTCGAGGCTGCGCCCGACCATCATGTGCACGATCTCGGGGATGGTCAGCCCGGCGAGCGGCCGCGTCGCGACAAGCTGGCCGTCGCGCAGCACGGTCACCCGATCGCCGACCTCGTAGACCTCATGCAGACGGTGCGAAATATAGAGGATCGTGACCTCATGGGCCTTGAGCCGCCCGAGAATCCCGAACAGCCGGTCGACCTCCTTCGAGGTGAGCGTCGCGGTCGGCTCGTCGAGAATGAGCAGCTTGCTTTCGTAAGCCAGCGTCTTGGCGATCTCGACGAGCTGCATCTGGGCGACGCCGAGGCGCGAAACCAGCGTGGTCGGCGCCACGTCGAGACCGACTTCGTCCAGCAGCGCCGCCGCGCGACGGTTGGTCTCGCGGTAATTCACCAGACCGTGGCGCTGCGGCAGGCTCTCGAACAGGAGGTTTTCCGCCACCGTCATCTGCGACAGCATGGAAAGCTCCTGATGCACGACGCGGATACCGGCGCGGTAGGCGTCGGTCGGGGTTCGCGGTCGATAGGGCTCGCCGTCAAAGACGATCTCGCCCTCGTCGGCGGGATAGACGCCCCCGAGCAGATTGATGAGCGTCGACTTGCCGGCGCCGTTCTCGCCGAGCAGCACGTGACCCTCGCCGCGCGCGATCTCCAGCGAAACGCCGCGCAGCGCGATCACGCCGGGGAAGCGTTTGCCGACCGCCTTCATGGTCAGGATCGGGTTGTCCATCGAACGCGCTCCGGCGGCCCCAACGAACATCGGTCCGCAAGACAAGGGCGCGGGCCTTGGCCCGCGCCCTTGGGACCATTGGGGTCCGGCGAGAATACTATGAGAGGTCTTTGGCCTCGATCAACTTGACCGGGGTCTTGACCCATCCGGTGAATTTCTCGCCCGCCACCTCCTTCAGGCCGTACTGGATGCCGAGCGCGGCCATGTCGGCGCCGTATTGTTCCACGGTCGCCAGCATCTTTCCGCTTTTGACCAGCGGCTGCACCGCCGGGATGTTGTCGAAGCCGACGACCTGGATCTTGCCGCTCAGGCCCGCTGCGTCGAGCGCCTTGACCACGCCGAGCGCCATCGAGTCGTTGGCCGCCATCACGCCCTGGATGTCGTGATACTGCGTGAGGAAGTTGGTCATCAGCGTGTTGGCTTCTTCCGTCTCCCAATGCGCGGTCTTGCTGTCGAGCAGCTGCAGCTTGCCTTCGGCGATCGAGTCCATGAAGCCCTTCTTGCGCTGCACGGCGTTGTCAGCCTCGGGGTTGCCTTCGAGAATGACGACCTTGCCGCCCGCCCCGAGCTTCTGCGCGAGCGCGTCGCCGGCCAGCTTGGCGCCGGCGCGGTTGTCGGGGCCGAAGAAGGCGAGATCGATTCCGGCCGCTGTCTTGGCGTCGTGATCGAGCTCGACGTCGATATTGATCACCTTGACGCCCTCTTTTAGCGCCTTGGCGATCGGCGTGACCATCGCCTTCGAGTTGGCCGGCGCGACGACGATGATGTTGTACTTCTGGGTGACGAAATTCTCGATGGCGTCGACTTGCGCGGCGAAGTCGCGCTCGTCCTTCATGCCGACTGCCTTGAACTCGAACTTGTCGGCGTTGGCGGCGGCGTATTTCTCCGCGCCCGCCTGCATCTGCTTGAAGAACTCGTTGGCGAGCGACTTCATCACCAGGCCGACCTTCGGCTTGTCGGCGGCGAACGCCGGCTGCAGGCCTCCAGTCAGAACCGCGGCCGAACTGACTGCGCCGGCGACGACGAAATGTCTCCGAGTGAGGCCTTCGCCAGGCAGAATCGAAGTGTTGAAGGACTTGGTCATGTGCTCCTCCCTTTGGGGGTCAATGGCCGCCGGAGGCGCTCTCCGCGGGCGGACCGTGCGATTAAAGACCTGAGTACTTGTCCTGCGGCAGCGCGATACAGCTTCCGCGTCGCCATCATAGCGCCTTTCGCGCCGTCGGGTTCAATGGACGAAATGAGACCTTTTGTCGCGTGCAGGCGGCTGGGCGCCGCGCAAGAAGGGGTCCGGTGAGCGCCGCCGAATCGATTTCATGGGTTTGCCGGAAAGTCTCCGCCGTGGCGTAGCGTCACTGCCCGCTCGGTTGTGCGTCTGCCTGGCGCATCGAGCCTGCTGGCGGGCCTCCTAGAGGAAATAGGAACGCCCTGAAACACGGCGCCCCGCTTGGCCGAAACCAGAGCGGTCCCGGCGGGCGTTTCGACCCTCAAGATCAGGGCCCAGACCGGCCGCCAGTATCGCATGCTCAGCCCTAGGTCCGCGATGGTGAGCTGTTCGTCGACAACGCTGCCCGGAGCGCTACTGTGAATCGCGATTATGCCCGGAGCGGTAGACCCCTTTAGGGTCGTTGGCGCGGATCAAGCCACCGCCAATGCTTGGCGGGAGCACCAAGTGATCGACTCAGTTGTCCAGTGGGCATTGTCAGACCAATTTTTCGGGTCGTCTTTGGCTGTGGTAGCTTCAGGCCTGCTTCTTGCTGACCGTGAGCGGTTTCTCGCTGACCCATATCCACGCCAGGTTGTCGAGCGCGCCGAACACGTTCATAACGAACGATTGGATGTAGACGGTAGCGTCCAACAGAACAGGATCGGCAGGTCGTTCGCCCTGTTCGGGCGCGGCAGTATCGCGAACACACGCTCGATGCAGTGATGCATCGTGTTGAAGCGCCGTAGGAAGCCGTGAGTGGCGTATTGTCCACCCTGCTGAGTTTTGTAGGGAAAAAACGCGTAGGCCTCGGCAACTGAATCGAGACGTCGCTGAAGGGCCGAATAGCTGGCGGCGAGAGTGCGGAGTTGGTCGGGATCGAAGATCGACATGTCTAGGTAGAGGTCGCCGACGAAGGAACCGGATCTTTCAGGGGCCGTGGTGGAATTCCTTCGGACGTGTAGTCAATATATGAGTCTGCGGCACCGCTTATGCTCAAGAGCAGACGATGGAAAAGGCCGGTCAGTAGGTTCATGTCCCGGATAGCCTGAAGCTCCTTGCCTTCCGGAATGGGCAGGCCATGAGCGGCTTGATCCCGTCGCTTCCATGCCGCGTCCTCGTCGTCGCCAATGATGATGTCGAGCGCTTGCGAGATGGCCTTTAGGCGCTCTCTCTGGGGCACAGAATTGGTTCCGCTTCGAATCTTCCCGCTCAAAACCGTTTTGTCCTCCTCCGAAAGTGAGGCGGAATTGATGGTATTCCCAAGCGCCGCGAACAGGTTGTCCCACTGGGCATCCGGCAAAATCTTGGTGCGAATCTTGCCGGGATTCATCTTGACGTACGCCCGCTGCAAGGCCTCGATCGCGGCCCCAAAATGCGCGGGCGCGATATGAACTCCAGCTGTGCGCGCGTGCCAATATGCCCAAGCAAGATTTCCGAGGTCGAGGGTATAGTAGGCGGAGACAAGCTTATCCACCATTCGCTGGAGCTTCTGCCGGCTGATATCGAATTGGTAGTTGCGGTCAGTCAGCCGGGTGAGCGGCATGATCGGGAGATCAAGAGCGCGTCCATTCAGGTTGTAGGGGCTGATGGATGTGGCCCGGACAATGAGCCAGGTCGGGTCATATAGCGTGTGCCCTGTCTCGACGAGATAAACGCCAAGGGCGAATGATAGCGCGGTGCGGACCTTCTTTCTGGTCTCATCGTCCGGCGCTCCGGTGTACACTATGCAGCCCGCGCGCGATTCAGAGCTCCGAGGCGGCACGCAGATATACAAAGTATGACCTGCAATCGTTAGTCGAGCAGCAGCGTTACTCCCGCTACGCCGCTCGTCTGATTCCGTGACGGTCAAGTCGGAGACGGTGATTGTGGTGGTCTTGTCGGCGACCGTATCGATGGAGTCCGGCCACATGAAGCTTGACGGCATGTTGGCTATCCACTCGATGGTGTAGGCGGCCTTGGAAACGTCTTGAAGTTTCGTCGTCAGTTCGTGAATCGTGGCAATCTCTCGGAGACGGTCTTCCTGCAGTGAGACGCTGAGTGTCTGCACGCCAGTCAGAGTCGCCGTCGCGTCCATGAACTTATGAACGAGCGTTGCGGTCTCGGTATTGTACCGCAGGATTCCCGATGGAATCTTTTCGGCTATCGATTTGGCATCGAGTGCCGTTTCGGTTTCGAGCACGATTTCCAGATGTTCGTCGCGCCGGATCTTGAAGCTGAGGATTGGCGCATGCAAAGGGCCAGGGTCAGAGACCTTGAAACCGGCTTCGTTCAGCATCTCGGTGTTTTGATCTTTCCAGTCCCACACGGGTGTTGTCCTCGGTCTAGTCGCTTAAATTATTACAATTCGCGGGCCGCCGTCTTGTGATGGACCGGTTACGTTCTCAGGTGAGGTCAGGCAGAGGCATGCACCCGCCCCTGTTCCGCGCGTCCAGCAGCGATTGTCCGACTGGCCAAACTGCGTGATCGATCTGCAATGCTGCGGCACTTCGGTTGGATACCCAGTGCGACGAGACGCGACAGCCGATTACTCGCATGAGGCGATGCACGCCGCTCTCGACATCAATATCCCGAATTACGCCAGCGCCATTGTCGGTGCGGAGCAGATCGTGGCGTTGATCTCCGCGCTCTGAGCCCACTTCGCGCTCGCAACCGAATGCCAGCTTTGGCGCGGACTCCGGTCCTACCCGAGGCGGCCCCCGTACGGGCGGTATCCGCCCAACTGCGACGTCCAAGGCCGGGGTCTGCTACGACCGCTTAACTGAAGGGTTTCAGACGCCGGCCCTTTCGGACGGTCGTGCGAGACGCGGGGGCCGGCGTTTGAAAGCCTCGTAAGGAGGAAACCGCGGGGAGGAAGGGCGCTGTTTGACCGAGCGCGGCCTATGGGGATTTGAGGATCGCGGTCGGATCGCCGATTTGGGGGCGGTGGCGGAAGGCGGTCGGTTTCATCGTCGGGAGCCGAGACGACGGGCTTCTTGTCGGGCGCGGATGAGGGCGACGGGGATGGGCTCGGCGGCTGGAGAGCCTGTGCGGACGTCGGGAGGACGTCGCGTTCCTGCTCCGGCGTGCGGCTGGAGGCGAGGGGAAGCGGCGCTGCGAGGCGGGACGCGCGGCGTCGGTCATGACGTGTCGATCCTGATCCGGCTTGGGGAAGGCGATCGCGCGGGGCGCGGCCCTTCGAACGTCTCGACAATGATCATCCGGCCGCCGCAGCAGGGGCAGCGCCGCGCCGGCGAAACGGCTTCGGCCTGGCCGTCGGTCTCGGCGTGCGAGCCCTCGGGTGCAGCCTCGGGCGCGGCGAGCGCCTGGCGGACGCGCTCGATGTTGCTGGCTCGGACCGCGCCGGCGAAGAGGCCGTAGTGTCGGATGCGGTGGAAGCCGCTCGGCAGCACGTGCAGGAGAAAGCGGCGGATGAACTCGTGGGCCGCGAGCGTCATGGTCTTGAACCGGTCGCGGCCTTCGACCCGATAGTCCTTCCACTTGAATGTGACGCCCTTGTCGTCCAGCTCCATGAGCCTGGAGTTCGAGATCGCGACGCGGTGGGTGTAGCGGGCGAGATAGGCGAGCACGGCCTTCGGCCCGGCGAACGGCCTCTTGGCATAGACGATCCATTCCGATCGGCCAGCGGCGCGAGGACGGCGTCGAAGGCGGCTTTGTCGGCGAGCCGCGCGAGGTCGCCGAGGAAGACGAGGCGTCCGGCCGCATGCAGGGCTGCGAGCCCTTCGAGGAAGAGCCGGCGGAAGAGACGCGACAGCATCCGCACGGGCAGGAAGAAGCCGGGCTTGCAGGCGATCCAGCGCGATCCGTCCAGCGACAGGCCGCCGCCGGGAACGATGACGTGGACGTGCGGATGGTGGGTCAGCGCCGAGCCCCAGGTGTGCAGTACGGCGGTCAGGCCGATGCGCGCGCCCAGATGCTTCGGGTCGGCCGCGATCGTGGTCAGCGTCTGGGCGGCGGTCCTGAACAGGAGGTCGTAGACGGGGGACTTGTTCTGGAACGCGACGGCGCCGATCGACGCCGGCAGGGTGAAGACGACGTGGTAATAGGGAACCGGCAGGAGTTCGGCCTCGCGGTCTTCGAGCCATTCCCTCGCCGCGGCCGCCTGGCACTTCGGGCAGTGGCGATTGCGGCAGGAATTGTAGGAGATCCGTTCGTGCGCACAGTCCTCGCAGCGCTCGACGTGTCCGCCGAGCGCGGCTGTGCGACAGGTCTCGATCGCCGACATGACCTTCAACTGGTCGAGGCTCACGTGACCGGCGTTGGCCATTCGCCACGCCGCCCCGTGGGCGCGAAAGACGTCGGCGACCTCCAGGTGGTGACCCGGTGGCCGCGCCATGCGGCCGCGGTCAGTCGGCCGGCTTTCGCTTCGCCAGGTTGACGCCGAGCCGCTCGAGCGGGCTCTTGACGTCGCGGATCGTGTTGACCGCGACCTGGGTGTAGAGCGCGGTCGTCTCGAGCTTGGCGTGGCCGAGCAACACCTGGATCACCCGAATGTCGACGTCCTGTTCGAGCAGATGGGTGGCGAAGCTGTGCCGCAGCGTATGCGGCGACACGCGCTTGGAGATGCCGGCCAGGTCTTTGGCGGCGGTGACGGCGCGATTGAGCTGACGGGCGGTGATCGGGTTGACCGGGTTTTGGCCGGGGAACAGCCAGGCCCGCGGCCGCGCCGCCTTCCACCATGCGCGCAACAGTTCGAGCAGTTGCGGCGACAGCATCACATAACGGTCCCGCTGCCCTTTGCCCTGCTCGACCCGAAGCGTCATGCGCTGGCTGTCGATGTCGGACACCTTCAGGTGCGCGACCTCGGACACGCGCAGGCCCGCGCCGTAGGCGACGCTGAGCGCGGCCTTGTACTTCAGGCCCGGCGCGGCTTCGAGCAGGAGCGCGACCTCTTCCTGGCTGAGCACGACCGGCGCCCTGCGCGGCTTGTTCACGATCGTCAGAGGACGAACGAGGTCTGGCCGTTCGAGCGTCACGGTGAAGAAGAACCGAAGCGCGGTGACGGCGGCGTTGATCGAACCTGGGCTGATCTGCTGCTGCGCCAGATGCAACTGAAAGCGGCGAAGGTCCTCCTTCGTCGCCGTATCGGGCGACCGGCCCAGGAAGGCCGTAAAGGTCCTGACGTGCCGGACGTAGTCCTTCTGCACCTTCTCCTTGAACCGACGCGCCGTCATGTCGTCGATCATGCGCTGACGCAGCGGGTTGATGGGCTTGTCGGACATCGCGAAAGCTCCTGTCTCCCATGGGGTTGAACCCCATGATTCTGAGACAGTCCTGGCCTCGTCCGACCCAGCTTCCCGCGCTGCCCTCGCCGCAGCTACCGCGCGAGCGGTTTAGATTCTATGGGCGCGCGGCGGGCGTTGGCGCCTTCGTCGCGGCAACCAAACGATGGAGCGCCCCTATGTCAAAGCAGAACGACTTGAGCAAATGCGTCGTCGCGCTCGAGCAAGACGCGACATTGATCGCCGTGGTCGAGATGGGCCAGTCGAGTTGGCTGGTCGCGGGCATCGTGCCGGGACTCGATCGCTATCCCTTGAAGAAACTTAGCCCAGACCGCGACGCGCTGCTGCAGCTTCTGCATCGCTGGCGCAACGAAGCGGCGAAGCGCGGCCACGCGATCGACCGGATCGCCGTTGCCTACGAGGCAGGCCGCGATGGCTTCTGGCTGGCGCGCTGGCTGCGTTCCCAATCCATCGAAGCCTATGTGATCCACCCGTCGAGCGTCCCGGTGTCGCGCGAGCACCGAAGGGTGAAGACGGATCGGCTCGACACAGAGCTCCTCAAGCGCGCCTTCCTCGGCTGGCTGCGCGGCGAACCGAAGCATTGCAGCATGGCGGCCATCCCCGCGCTCGAGGACGAGGATGCGAGACGACCCAGCCGCGAGCGTCAGGTCCTGGTCGGAGAGCGCACACGCATCGTCAACCGCCTGAAGGCCAATCTCGCCCGGCTCGGCATTCGCGGCTTCCGGCCCAATCTCGCTCGGGCGCCAAGCCAGCTTGAAGCCCTGCGCACGCCGGAGGGCGTCGCCATACCTACGAACACGTTGGCCGAGATGCGGCGCGACCTGGACCGCCTGCGCTTCGTCAAGCAGCAGATCAAGGAGATCGAGAAGACCCGCACCGAGCGTCTGGCGAAGACGCCAGACGAGCCACGCCATGCGTCGGCGCATGTCCTTACACGCGTGGTCGGCGTCGGCGTCGAGTCCGCGGACATGCTTATCCAGGAGGTGTTCTCGCGGGAGATCCGGGACCGTAGGGCACTGGCGCGCTATGCCGGGCTCACCGGAGCTCCAGACGAGAGCGGGCAAAGACGGCGCGAGCGGGGACTCGCCAAAGCAGGCAACGCTCGGGTGCGCCGCGGGATGATCGAACTCGCCTGGGGTCATCTGGTGCACCAGAAGGGCAGCCCGCTCAGCGCATGGTATCGGAGGCGAACGTCGGACTCACGGCGGGGCGTGCGCAAGACAATGATCGTCGCGCTCGCGCGCAAGCTCCTCATCGCGCTGTGGCGGCTCGCCACGACCGGCGAAGCGCCGGAAGGTCTGCTGCTTCGCCCGGCAGCGTAGCCACAACGGAGTTGCTGCAGGCGAGCGTCACGACGGTGCCCGACCTGTAGACGACGGCCCGAGGCGGCGGCAACCCGACATGGACTATGGCCTTCGCGCCGCGGTTTAGAATGGGCCCGCCCCTCGGAGCTTTGCCGCCGATGCGCATGACTGCATCATGGTGCGACCTTCGTGGTCGGCCGAATACAAGTTCGTGACGCGCGACGCGCGCCCAATGGCGAGCTCCCCTCGGTATCGTCGCCGCTGTCGAAACTGAACTGAACGAGCGGGACACACCCGTGTCGCCCGACTGAGGAAGCTTGACGCTGTGCTCGGGCCCCTCAAGGCAAGTCGCTCCGCGATGGCCTTCGGCCACCCTTGACGGCCACTGCGCGCAGTGTCCGAAGGAAAGTCAGGTCGGGACGAGGAGATGTCGCGGGCCAATCGAACAAGGAGATGCTCGCTATCGCCACCCTTGACAGCAATCGCCCCATACAAGTCCTTACATCGACTCCCGTCATTTGCCACTGCCGACTCACCCCTTGCGCGGCCGGCTTGGCTTCGCCAAGCTTGGGCTTTGGAGTTTAGATGAACGCCCCACTCGACATCGCGCGCCGCTCCTCCGTCTGCCCGCACGACTGCCCGTCGGTCTGCGCGCTCGACGTCGAGGTGATCCGCGGGAACCGCATCGGGCGCGTGCATGGCGCCCCCGACCACCCCTACACCCAGGGCGTCGTGTGCGCGAAAGTGGCGCGCTATTCCGAGCGCATCCATCACCCCGACCGGCTCACGCGGCCCCTGCGACGCGTTGGCCGGAAAGGTTCAGCGCAGTTTGTTCCGATCTCTTGGGACGAAGCGCTCGACCGGGTCGCCGAGGCGTTCCTGAAAGCCGAGCGCGAATGGGGCGCCGAAGGCGTCTGGCCCTACTTCTACGCCGGCACGATGGGTCTCGTCATGCGCGACGGAATCGACCGGTTGACCCACGTCAAGCGCTATTCCCGCTTTTTCGGCAACATCTGTGTCGGTATCGCCTGGCCCGGCTATATTGCAGGAACCGGCCGCATGTCGGGCGTTTCGCCATCGGAAATGGCGAAGTCCGAAGTCGTCGTGATCTGGGGCACCAATGCCGCCGCGACCCAGGTCAATCTGATGACCCACGCGACGCGCGCGCGCAAAGAGCATGGCGCCAAAATTGTCGCGATCGACATTTATCCGACCGAGACGATGCGACAGGCGGACCTCGCGCTGCAGTTGAGGCCCGGGACGGATGGCGCGCTCGCCTGCGCGGTGATGCACGCGCTCTTCCGCGATGGCCTCGCCGACCGCGATTACATGGCGCGCTATACGGACGCGCCGGCGGCACTCGAAACCCACCTTCGCGACCGTTCGCCTCTATGGGCGAGCGCCATCACGGGGCTCAGGGTGGAGGAGATCGAGGCTTTCGCGGCGCTTGTCGGGCGACATAAGCGCACGTACTTTCGCCTCGGCTACGGCTTTTCGCGCCAGCGCAACGGCGCGGCGAACATGCATGCCGCGCTCTCAATTGCCGCGGTCACGGGCGCCTGGGCGCAAGAGGGCGGCGGTGCGCTGCACGCCTCCGGCGCCGTCTACAAGCTCGACAAGACTTCTGATCGAGGGCCTCGACGCTCGCGATGTGAGCGTCCGGCGGCTCGACCAGTCGCGCGTCGGCGATATTCTCACGGGCGACCGCGAGGCGCTCAAAGGGGGCGGCCCAGTTAAGGGGATGCTCATCCAGAACACCAATCCGATGGTGGTCGCGCCCGACCAGGAAAAAGTGCGGCAAGGGTTCGCGCGCGAGGATCTGTTTGTCTGCGTGCACGAGCAGTTCATGACCGATACCGCGCGTTTTGCGGACGTTGTGCTCCCGGCGACGATGTTCCTCGAGCACGACGACATCTACACCGCAAGCGCACATCAGTTTCTACAGTTCGCGCCGAAGACGATCGATCCGCCCGAGGGATGCCGCTCGAATCACGAGGTCATTTGCGCGCTCGCTCGCCGGCTCGGCGCCGAGCACCGCGGGTTCGACATGAGCCCACGCGAGATCATCGACGAGACCTTGCGCGTCTCGGGACGAGGCACACTCACGGAGCTCGAAGTCGCGCGCTGGCTCGACTGCCAACCTCCGTTCGAAACCGCACATTTCCTTAATGGTTTTGCGCACAGCGACGGCAAGTTTCATTTCCGGGTCGACTGGGCGAACGTTCCTTATGACAACGACGGCCTTTGTGGCCCGTGGCGTGGCTTGCCTTCACTGCCCGACCATTGGGCGGTCAACGAAGGGGCCGACGCGCACCATCCCTTCAAGCTCGCGACCTCGCCCGCGCGCAACTTCCTCAATTCGAGCTTCAACCAGACTGCGACCTCGCTCGCTCGCGAGGGCCGCCCAAGCGCGCTCATGCATCCCCGGGACATGATGGAGCTCGGATTGAGCGAGGGCGACATCGTGCGCCTCGGCAATGTGCGCGGCGAGATCCGCCTGCACGTCAGGCCCTCGGCGGGGGCGACCCGCGGCATCATCGTCAGCGAGGGCCTTTGGGACAATTGCGACTTCATCGACGGGCGCGGCGTCAACACGTTGACTGGCGCCAATAGCGTCGCTCCGTTCGGCGGGGCCGCGTTTCACGATGTGAGGGTTTGGGCGCGGGCGGACGTCGCGGGTACCGCCGAAGGAAGGGGCAAACCGGAAATGCGGGGGGAAGGCCCAAGAAGCCGGCGACAATCGAAGCGCGCAAGATCATCAAGGACATCAAGGAAGCCGGGCGCGAATTGACGCCAGAGGCTTTGCAAACCCTGAAGGACACGATGTCGAACGCGGCGGCTCCGTTCGCGGCCAGGGTTTCTGCGGCGAACGCCATTCTCGACCGCGGCTGGGGCCGGCCAAAGGAAAGCGTTGATGGCACGCATCGCAAGACCATCGAGGATTGTGTGAGGGAGAGCTATCGGCCGCGCGACGAGGCTGAGACTGCCGGCGAGGGCGAGGGCGAGGCGGATAAATTGCAATGAGTTGACCCTATTCGACGTGGCCGATCGGATTATCGCCAGGTGGCTCTGAGGGAATTCTCGCCGCGCAGAGACAGCGAAGTGGACGACCGCTCTGCGCAAAGAGCGGCCATTCGCCTACGGCGCGGCGAATGGGCCAAAAGGGACCCCTTGCTGATGGGGTGGACGGCGCCCCGAACGGCATCAAGCGTGCCAAGATGGTCGTCGTTTAGAGCGCCATCTGGAAGGGAGGCCGTCCGTGGGCAAGTCTATCATCGATACATCGGGTGTCACGCGCGTCGGGCTTGATCTGGCCAAGAGGGTCTTCCGGGTCCACGCGGTCGATGCGACGGGTAAGGTTGTCATTGCTCGCTCGGTCAATCGTCGAACGCTTTTGAAGTTTTTCGACGCGCTTCCGCGGTGCGTGGTGGCGATGGAGGCCTGTTCCTCTGCGCATCACTGGGGGCGGCAGTTGCAGGCGCTCGGCTTCACGGTGAAGCTCATTCCGCCGGCGCACGTGAAGCCCTATGTCCGGCGCAACAAGAGCGACGCAGTCGACGCGGCGGCGATCTGCGAGGCGGAAGGGCGGCCGGGCCAGCGCTTCGTTCCGGTGCGCTCTTTCGAGAACCAGGCCGCGCTGATGCGCCATCGCGTCCGCGAGTTGTTGGTCGGGCAGCGCACGGCGGCGCTCAACGCCCTGCGCGGCCATCTGTCGGAGATCGGCGTTGTCGCCGCGCAGGGGGCTCCGAACGCGTATGCGCTCAAGGAGCTGGTCGACGGCGGCGTCGATGAGAACGGCGAGATCGTGGTTCCCGACTGCGTGCGCCTCGCCCTCGCTCCTCTCGTCCGGCAGATTGACGCGCTCGACGAAGCCATCGAGACGATCGACAGGGAGCTTGAAGCCTCCGCCAAGGCCGACGAGACCGCGAGGCGGCTGATGACCATTCCCGGGATCGGCCCGGTCACCGCCATGGCGCTCCTCGCCACGGTCCAGGACTTCGGCGCGTTTTCCAGCGGACGGGAGTTCGCCGCCTTCCTCGGCCTGACCCCGCGTGAGCATTCGAGCGGTGGCAAGCCGCGGCTAGGGCGCATCACCAAGATGGGCGACCGCTACTTGCGCAAGCTTCTGGTCGTGGGCGCCTGCTCTGCGCTCGCCGCCCGCAAAGGGCATAGCGACGCCCTGCGCCGCTGGGCGAGCGGAATGCTCGAGCGCAAGACCGTCAAGTACAAGTTCAAGCTGACCGCGGTGGCGCTCGCCAACAAGCTGGCGCGGATCGTCTATGCGCTCGCGACCAAAGGCGGCCATTACGACGACCGTCCAGTCGCGGCCTGAACCAACAAGGTCAGCCGGAACGAGGTTTCGCCGCAAGGCGATCCGCATCGAGGGCGACGGCGAAGCGATGTGAACCAACGGAAGGCTCGGAAGCCCGAGGGAACGGCAGCGCCGTAACGAGCGCGTTTTGCTGATTGGGCGAAGAGCCATGCGGACCAGCATCAGGGCCAGCGGGACATTCGTTTCCCGCGCAAACAGGCCGAAGACATGACCGCACCCGATACGTTCGCAAAGCCTCAACCAAACCCTTGACCACGGGGCGCCGTCCAGACATGCCGGTCCTGGTTGGCGCCGGTCTGGAAGGAATGCGCCAGGAGCGACCGCTCCTGAAACAAGCTGCGAACGCGTCAGTTCGACCCGAAGCGGAAGTTCCCGGCCGCCCGATGATCGACTGCCCTCGACCCTTCCCCGGCTTTCGGTTTCAGACCGCTCAGTGCGTGGCCGCGGCCGGACTGTTGCGCGACGCTATCGGGCCTGTGACAGCGACATGTGTCCGACCCGGTAGGGTTGAGCTTCCCTGCGCTGTGCCCGCGGTTCGCGCCAGAGACGAAAGCGTACGCGCGTCCAGAGCGTCGGATCGAACCCGGCGACGGAGGCGACGGCACCGCTTTCGACGTCCCGCGTCGTGTCATCGCTTTCTCTCGCGCGGATATCCGCGAGCGAGGCGTGAGCCGGCGTCGTCAGGAGTTCGCGGGTTGCGTAAGCGGCTTTTCCGATGTCCTTGGAGGCTTCCACGCGCCAGCAAATCCAGGTTCGCACTTGCGGCCAGCCGAAGCTCTGCGTAACCCCCGCGAAGCCTGGGCCGCAAAGGAATTCCACGGGGCCCCCGTCTTCGTTCCAAACATAAAACGGCGCATAGAGATTTTCGGGCCCGTGCTCGCCTCGTCGCGCGACGAGATAGGCCTTGAACTTGAGGCCCGGAAAGCCGTCGAGCAGCGGCCCCTTGTCGGCGATCCGGCGATCGATGACCGACATGTCATATCATAGTCGGCCGGCAGGGTGAAACTGTATTGCATCGCGATCATTGCTCGTCCTCCGCAGCCAGCGAGCCGTAGGCGAGCCCCAGCGCTAACCCGACCCCGGGGCGTCGGCCGGCGGCCCCTTCACGGCTCCGCGAGATTGAATGTCGAGGCGGTGGCCCCTGGATCGCCGCGTCGCCGCTTCGCGGTTGCTCGCGATGACGGCCCGGCCGCCCGAGGCTCGTCGCGACGGCCTTACCACACACTGCCGGGCGGCGGACCCGGCTCGCCCGCAAGTCTTCGTCGCGGCATCGTCTTCAGCAGCCGCAGCAGCGTCGCCCGCGTTTCAGCCGGGTCGATGACGCCGTCGATCTCGAGATGGGCGGCCATGTTCGTCGCCTTGCCGGTTTCATAGAGGCGCGCGACCGCTTCTTTGAAAAAGGAATCCCTTCGCTCGGGGTCCTGAATCGCCTCCATCTCCTTGCGATAGCCGAGGCGCACCGCGCCCTCGAGGCCCATGCCGCCGAACTCGCCGGTCGGCCAGGACAGGATGGCCGCCGGCTGGCGAAAGCTGCCCGCAGCCATCGCCTGGGCGCCGAGGCCGTAGCCCTCTTGCGCAACACGATCGAGAGGAAGGGCGTGGATATGCGGGCGCCGGCGAGGAACATGGCGCAGGCGCGGCGGACCTGGGCATTCTCTTCCTCCTTCGGCCCGACCATGAAGCCCGGCGTGTCGATGAGCGACACGATCGGAAGCCCATGCGCCTCGCAGAGGCGCATGAAGCGCGCGGCCTTGTCGGCCGCCTCGGCGTCAATCGCGCCGCCGAGCACGGCCGGGTCGTTCGTCATGACCCCGAGCGGCCGTCCCTCGAGGCGGACGAGCGCGGTGACGATCCCGCGGCCGAAATCGAGCCGCAGTTCGAGAACCGAGCGGGCGTCGAAGAGCGCGTCGACAATCTCGCGCACGGGATAGACGCGGAGCCGGTTCTCGGGGACGCAATGGCGCAGGAGGCGCTGGTCGGCGGCCTCCCATGTCGTCAAGGCTCCCTGGAAATAGGACAAGTAGCGCTTTGCGATCGCCGTCGCCTCGGCCTCGTCAGTGCAGGCGACGTCGACGACGCCGTTGCGGCTTTGCACGTCCAGCGGCCCGATCGCCTCGGGCGCGAAGACGCCGAGCCCCCCGCCCTCGATCATCGCCGGACCGCTCATGCCGAGATTGGAGCCCTTGGTCGCGATGACGACGTCGCACGAGCCGATGAGCGCGGCGTTGCCGGCAAAGCAGCGCCCGGAGACGATCCCGACCAGCGGCGCCTTGCCCGACAGGCGCGCGAAGGCGGCGAAAGTCGTCACGTCGAGCCCGGCGACGAAGGGAGCGTCGGTGTCGCCCGGGCGGCCGCCGCCCCCCTCGCCGAACACGACAACCGGCAGGCGCCACTGATCCGCGAGGCCGAGGAGCCGATCGGTCTTCTTGTGGCTGAAATAACCCTGGGTGCCGGCGAGAACGGTGAAGTCGTAGGCCAGCACCGCAGCGCGCGCGGCTTCGGCTCCAAAGAGGGGGGCGTTGACCGTGCCGACGCCGGTGATGATCCCGTCCGCCGGCGTTTTGGCGATCAGATCGGCCAGGTCGCGGCGGCGCCGTTGGGCGGCGACTGCGAACCCGCCGTATTCGACGAAGCTCGCCTGATCGCAAAGGTCCTCGACGTTTTCGCGCGCGGTGCGCTGGCCGCTCGCCCGGCGCCGCCCCACCGCGTCGGGCCGCCGTTCGTCGTGGAGCATGGAATGGCGCGCGATCATTTCGGCGAGATCGGGACGGATGGCGTCGAGATCGACGGCCTTGGCCTCTTGTTCGATCGCATGCGCGTGTTCCGCCGGCTCCACCAGGAGGATCGCGGATCCCGCGCCGACGACGGCGCCGTCCTCGACCAGAACGCGCCGCACGGTTCCGGCGACGCCGCTCTCGACCAGGTGCTCCATCTTCATGGATTCGATGACCGCGACGCACTGGCCCTTGCGGATGAATCCGCCCTCACTCACGCCGACGGCGGCGAGCCGCCCGCCCATCGGCGCGACTACCGCCTCCATGCCAGGCGGCACGTCGACGGCGCTTGCGGGGATCGCATCCTTGCTGCCCCCGGCCAGACCGGCGCGCTCTGCGCGCAGCGCGGCGGCTTTGGCGAGCTCCGCGCCATTGCGCTCGATGAAACCCGTGTCGACGTTGCCGGCGGCGACCTCGGGCCGTTCCAGCAGCGCCTCGAGGAAGCGGGCGTTGGTCTCGACGCCCGCGACGCGGACTTCCGCAAGGGCGCGCCGTGCCTTGCGGATCAGGGCGCTGAAATCCGCCGAAGGCGCATGGACGATCACTTTCGCCAGAAGCGAGTCATAGTTCGGACTGACGACGGCTTCCATCCGCACGCCGGCGTCGACGCGCACGCCGGGGCCGGCCGGCATCTCCCAGCGCAGGATCGGCCCGGCCGACGGCAAAACCCTGCCGTCGGGCGCGACCGTCTCGGCGTTGATCCTGAGCTCCATCGACATTCCGCGCGATCGGGCGGCCCGGCCGGGTTCGATCCCGAGCGCCTCGATCCGCGCTCCGCCGGCGATGGCGATCTGCGCCTGGACAAGATCGAGCCCGGTGATTTCTTCGGTCACGGTATGCTCGACCTGGAGCCGCGGATTGGCCTCGATGAAGGCGCAGGCTTCCTGCCAGGGCGCATCCCTGTCGATCAAAAATTCGAAGGTGCAGAGGCTGACGAGTTTTGCCTCGCGGGCGAGTTCGAGCGCCGCCTCGGTGATGCACGCGCGAATGGCTTCGTCGAGCGAAGGCGCGGGCGCGATCTCGATCAGCTTCTGATGGCGGCGCTGCAGGGTGCAGTCGCGATCGCTGAGCGCCGCGACCGACCGCCCGTCGCCGACGAGTTGCACTTCGACATGGCGCGCGCGCCGGATCAGCCGCTCGACGTAGAGGTCTCCCGAGCCGAACGCGGCAAGAGCTTCCGAACGGCAGCGGGCGTAGGCGGCCTTAAGCTTGGCCGGATCGTCGACGACGCGCATGCCGCGGCCGCCGCCGCCGGCTAAAGCCTTGAGCATGATCGCGGCGCCCGGCCCCAGCGCCGCGAGGAAGGCTTCCGCCTCCTCGAGACTGGTCGCCCGATCCGTGCCCTCGATGACGGGCGCGCCGAGGCTTTTGGCCATCGCCCGCGCGCGCGCCTTGTCGCCGAAACAGTCCAGCGTTTCCGGCGACGGACCGACGAAGATAAGCCCCCCTTCGGCGCAGGCGCGGGCGAAGGCCGCGTTTTCGCTCAAGAAACCGTAGCCGGGGTGGATGGCGTCGCAACGGGCGGCCCTCGCGGCGGCGATCACTGCGCCGATATCGAGGTAGGCGCGGACGCCTTCGCCGGAAAGCCCGACCCCCTCGTCGGCCCGTTCGACATGCAACGCCCCGGCATCGTCCTTCGCGTAGGCGGCGACCGCGTCGATCCCCAATTCCGACGCGGCGCGGGCGATGCGGATGGCGATTTCGCCCCGGTTGGCGATGAAAAGACGCGTAATGGGAAAAGCGGAATAACGGCCCGATGTCATTGCCGGTCCGGCTGCCGGTCAGACGGGCCGCGATGCTTGCTCAATTCTCGCCTCCCAGTTTGAGCCGCCATGAACGAGGCCCGCGGCGCCACAACGTCATGAACGCCTTCCCCAATTGAAATGGCTTTTCAGCCCGAAAGCTACCCTCCCCCGCGCAAAAATTCCCCGCCGCAAAGCCTTTCGCCGCGAGCCGTCGTACGCCTCGCGACGCCACCCCTCCCACACCACCGGGCATACGAGTCCGTACCACGGCGGTTCGACCGAGTTAGGCTTGGGCGGGCGCATAGATTCGGGGAAGACCAAGCGACTCGAAATAGTGGTTGCGTAGGGCTTGTTGGACCGCCGGATGTCCGGACATGCGCCAGAGCCCGGTTGGTGAACCAGCTGCGACCGCTGCGGCAAACTTTGCTACGCCGCGACGGCGTAACTCCGCGAAGCGGTTTTGCCTGGTTCGCCATTGCATCTGTCGGACCAAGGATTGATTGTCATTTTGGTCGTCGGGCTCATTGCCGGATGGCTGGCGGGCAAGGTTGTACTTCGCCGGCCCGAGCCTGCTCGCCATGATCCTGGTCGGCAAGTTCGGCGACCATCTGCCGCTGAACCGCCAAAGCGCCGCCTTCGCCTGGGAAGGCGGCGAGCTCGACGTCTCGACGCTCGCCGACTGGGTCGGCGGATGCGTCGCCGCCCTAGATCCGATCCTGAGCCAACCTTTCAGCCGCGTCGTTGGGTGCGAAACCCGACGAATCCGTGCAGTCGCGATTTATCGCAAACCGCTACGCCGAGTTCCGCCTGACTTCGACCGGTCCGGACGCGGGTAGAACAGCGCGCGCATGCCGCTGCGATCGAACGGCTTCCACGCGTGCTCCGGCTGCGCAAGGCGGTCGGCAATGGCGTAAAGGGAAGCGGGATGATGGCCCATGCCGCAATGGCTCGATCGAACCTCGATGCTTTCAGTATGGGAGCCAGCATCCTCGACGCAGCACTGCCATGCCACGATACCGTCGCTTCGGCTGAAGATGGCTGTCGTGGGTACGGGCGGCGGGTGGTGAAGGTTGGCCGTCACCTGAGCATTCTCGCCCGTGCGATCCGACAGCATATCGTAGAGGCTAGTTGCGTGTGTCGCCTTGGTGTTGCCCTTGAAGGGGCTTCCCAGCGTGATCACCAGCCGGACGTCGTCGACAGCCAGTTTCGCGAGTTCGCGTGCGTAAACGCCGCCCAGGCTCCAGCCGATCAGGCTCACTTTGCGGCCGTGCTGACCGCGCAACTCCCGAAGACGCGCGAGCAGGCCTTCTTTTAGACCCGGCCGCAATCCGAGATTGCGACCGAGGTTCCAGCCATGCGCCTGATAGCCCCGGCCGCGCAAAAAGGTGCGTAACGGCAGTGTCGAGACATCGCTCGCGACGAACCCGGGAAGAATCAACACCGGATGGCCGTCGCCGGACGGAAGACGACGGAGCAGGGGATAAGCCCCCAGCAGGGCCCCGAACTCATAGACCGCGCGCCTCTCGCCCAACAACAACTGGCGCGAAGGCGGCCTGACGGCCTCTGAATGCACAGTCATATGTCCCTCCGATCTCTGCGCCGGCCGGCAGCCGTCGCGGCAATATCAACCCAGCCCGCTGGTTCACCTATTTGGGCAGCAACAAATCGAAGTTATTTTGAGACAAGGCAAGGCCATTGACCGCAACAGGGGCCGTTGGGCATTGACAGTTTGCCTCTGACCTCAGTCGGCAAGGTCGACGAGAAAGTGCCGCGCGACATGCATCAGCGCGAGGACGCCCGCCCCAACGAAGCGCAGTCCCTGCGCGCCGTCGAGCCGTGCGCGACTTAGCCGTGGTGACGTCCCAGCCGTTCGTGGCTCGACACCCAGTCGCCGCTCAGTACCGCGCTCGCGAGCGACGTTTCTCCGGCGAGCGCCACGCCTGCACAAATCTCCGCAAACTTGTCGGCCTTGCCTTGGCCACGGCAGCCGAGCATGTCGAGGCATTCCCGCTGCGTCGCAAGCCCCGTCCCTCCTCCGACCGTGCCGACTATGAGGGAAGTGAGCGTCACCGACCAATAATAATCACCATTGTCCAAGAGTTGAGAATAGGTCACCGCGGCCTGCAACTCGGAAATGTCGGCGACGTCCTGGCCCGTGGCGATGAACATCGCGGTGAGACCGTTCGGCGTATGGGAGCCGTTGTTCGACGATCCCGCGAGGAACGCTCCGGCGTTTGAGATCTGACGCGTCTCGAACAGATCCTTCGTATCGACGCCCATGAGGTCCCGCAGAAGGTCTTTCTTGATGAGCGCTTCGGCGACGACGCGCCTCCCGCGCGTGAGCAGCATGTTGATGCTGGAGTGCTTCTTGTCGGTGTCCATGTTGCCGGAGAGAACGCATTTTGCGCCGCCGGGATAAGTCTTCGAGATCCACTGGCAGGCCGCAAAGGTGGCCTTGCCGACCATATTCTGCCCGGCTGCGTCGCCGGTGGCGTAGTTGAATTTGAGATGCCGAAGTGGCCCGATGGCGAACTGCTGGATCTTGACGAGCTTGCCGAACCGGGTCGTCGCTTCGGCGTGGTTTTTGATCGTCTCGAAATTGTCCTTGACCCAGCGGCCGAACGCCCGCGCGCTTAATGCGTCCTCGAAGATGAAGACTGGGGAGCGCTCCATAAAGTGTTCGAGGACCGTCGTCTTCACCCCGCCGCACTCCGTCAGCAGCCGCATGCCGCGGTTGTAACTCGCCACCAGCGCTCCCTCGGTCGTGGCGAGCGGTACGAAGAAATCGCCGTGCGCATGCTCTCCGTTGATCCGAAGCGGCCCGGCGACTCCAATCGGCACCTGAGCGACGCCAATGAAGTTCTCAACGTTGCCCTGAAGGATGGACGGATCGAACGAATAGCTCGCCACGTGCTTCAGATTGACGCTGGATTGTTCGCGAATGAACGCGCGCCGGCTTGCCGCGCTCTCATGGGTGTAGTCATTTGCTGCGTTGCGCGGGATCGCCCGACGCTCTGTCGGTGGGCTCGCGTTGGGCATGTCTGACTCCTCCTGTTCGGTCCGTGGGGCCGCTGGTTCCGCCATGCGCCCACAATGATTTCTGCCGCCGACATTATGCGGCGCGCGCACACCCTTCGCTTGCCGGTTGAGCCTGTGCGCGGTCGAGAGCGAAGACCGATCGCCCTGCAGGGCGACCCTAGGACGCGCGCTTGCGGGAAGGGCGCGCGTTCGGGTTTGAGCGCCTTTTTCAGGACCGCCTTTCGCAGTGCGCGCTTGGCGGGCGCAATACTCGAGCTTTGCAACGAGTTCGTCCAGCGCTGCGAGGGGCACAGCCGACGGCTCGCGGGCGTCCGGCATGGCCGAGCGCGCCGTGGTGAAGCCGAAGTTGATGGCGCCGGCGTACCTCATCGCGGATGCTCAGCACCTGGCCGTGCTGGACGATGTTCAAGGGACTGTAAGTTTCCATGCGGGCTTTCCAGTCGGTCCGGTAAGCGCAAATAGTGGTCGGTCGCTATCGGCGTGGCGAGCGGGTCAAATCGACCCAAGGAATAGTTAACGCTTGGCGCGGGCCGGCGCCCGTCGCTTGCGCCGCGCGGGAGGCGAAGCCGGCGGAGCGGGCTCGCCCGGCACGGGCGCCTTTCGCGGAGCGCCTTTGCCCGCAGGCGGTGTGGACGCAAGCTTTCGCGCCTTCGTCTTTGGCCTCGAGCCTTGCGTTTTGGCTGCGGCGGCGCCACGCGCGCGGGCAAGCTGGCGCAGCAGCGCCTCCGTTGTCGCGCTCAAAGCCTCGATGTTTCTCGTCAACGCGCTGCCCTTTTCGACTTTCGACGCGCGCGGTTCTGCTTTCGCTTCGGCGAGCTCGATCGGCTTGCGCCCGGCGACCGGAGCCGGCCTCGCCGCCACCGCGATCGTCTCGATCGCCTCGGGCCGGCTCAGGTTCGCGTCGGCTTTGCGCATCGCGGCGAAGTCTTCAGCAATGAAGTCGGCAATGCGCTGTGCGTCGGGCACGGTTTCACTGCAGGCGATGAGGCCGAAATCGAGCTGATCGAGATAGCTCTGCACCGTAATGTTGAGCGCGCAACCGTGGTAGGGAATCGAAACCGGAAAATAGTGTGTGGCCGGCGCTCCGACGCAATACATGGTTTGCCTCGGACCCGGCACGTTCGAGATGGCGACATTGAAGAACGGCGAAAGGTAGTTCGCCGCCCGCGCCCCCGCCCACAGTCTCGTGAAGCCGATGACGAATAGCGGCGCGCCGAGGATCGAAATGTCGGTCGTCACCAGGTCACGCATGTCAGCGAACAGGTTCTTCGCCTCCTGGCCGGCGGCCTGCGCCGCGGCGAGCCGCGGCAGCGGCTCGGCCACGTCCGTCGGCAGGCGGGAGAGTGTGAAGAAGACCTGATTGTTGAGCTGCGCATTGCCGAGAGGCCGGACCGACACCGGCACGCCGGCGGTCAGCGGCTTTTGCGGCAGCGCCGCATGTTCGACGAGATAGCGCCGGAGAGCGCCCGCGCAGAGCGCCAGCACGACGTCGTTGATAGTGACGCCCTGCGACTTGGCGAGAGCCCTGACCTCGGGCAGCGGCAGCGACGAGGTCGCATAGACTCGATGCCCGGAGATAACCTTATTAAAAGGCGTCCGGGGCATGTCCTTCACGTAGCTATAGAGAAAGCGCGCGTCGCGGCCGAAATGCGGCGCAACCTTGGTCAGCGCTTTGACGACGCCCGGCAGCGACTTCACCGCCCGCCAGCCCTGCCGGACGAAATCGCCGACGGCCGTACTCGTGAGCTCGATGAAATCGGATGGCTCGACGTCCGGTGGGACGACCATTTCCGGCAGGTTTTCATGCTCCGCGCCGGGCGCAAAATCATAAGTGACGCCGAGCGTCGCCATGCCGGCGATCCCGTCCATCGTGCTGTGATGCACCTTGATGTAGACGGCGAAGGCTCCGCCCTCGAGCCCCTCGATGAACGTGTACTCCCACAGCGGGCGGCTGCGGTCGAGCGGGACGGCGTGCAGTTGCGCAATCAGCGCCCGCAGCTCCTCCATGCCGCCGGGCTTCGGCAGGGCGGCGTGACGGATGTGGTAGTCGAGGTCGACCTTGTCTTCGACGACCCAGGCCGGATGGTCGATGCCGAGCGGCGTCGGCTCGAGACGGCGGCGGTAGGAGGGCAGGAGATCGAGTTGGGCCGCCACATGCTCGCGGAAGCGGGCGAAGAAATCGTCTCGCGGCGAGGACGGCTTGAACATCGTCACGCTGGCGACATGCATAGGGGTCTCGGGCGTCTCCATGTAGAGGAAGAGCGCGTCGACCAGGGAGAGACGTTTCATGGCGAGCCTCCGGCGGCGTACGCGACCCTGCTTTGCACCGCGTCTTCGGCCTTGAGACAGTGCTCGGCGATTTCATCGACAAGAAGCGGGATCATCGCTTCGGGCAGGAAGTGGCCCATCCCGGGGACGATGCGCAAGCACGCGCCTGGGATGTTGGCCGCGGTGTCCTCCCCTCCAGCCAACGGCACCAGCGGATCGTGGGAGCCGTGCAGGACGAGGGTCGGCGCGCGAACGCCCCGAAGCTTCAGCACACGACTCGGCGCGGTCTGGATGGCGATCATTTGACGCCCGAAACCGTCGGGCCGATAGCTGCGGCGCACCGCGCGCTCGACCCTGGCGAGAAGCTCGGCCTCCGTCGGCGGATAGCCGGCGCCGCCGATGAGGCGGAACATCTCCATGTAGCGGCGCACCGCCATCGCCTTATCGCGCGGGCGCGGGCGAAGCAGCGCGCGCCGCACCTTGCTCTTCGGGCCCGGCAAGGCGCGGTCGCCGCTCGTCGACATGATCGAGGTGAGGCTCTTGACACGCTCGGGATGCTCGATGGCGACGATCTGTGCGATCATGCCGCCCATCGACGCGCCGACGACGTGGGCCTGGCCGATTCCGAGCGCGTCCATCAGCCCGACCGTGTCGCGCGCCATGTCGTCGAGCGTATAGGGCGGCCTCACCGGCAGGCCGAACAAGGCACGCGCCATCATCGCAGTGGTCGCGAGCGAACCGATAGACGGCATGCGGGACGAGAGGCCGGCGTCGCGGTTGTCGAAGCGGACGACGCGAAAGCCGCGCGCGGCGAGCCCCTCGCAAAACGACTCCGGCCAGGCGATCAGCTGCATGCCGAGGCCCATGATGAGCAGGATGACCGGCGAGTCGGGCGGGCCCATTTCCTCATATTCGATAGTGATGCCGTTGGCTTGGACCGCAGTCATTTCTTGACCTCTTTTCCGGCTACCCCGCCGTCGAAAAATGCGCTCGCGACGCCACCCCAGCTGCGCTCGACTAAGGCAGGAGATCGAGTTGGGAGGATACGTGTCGCGGAAACGAGCGAAGAGATCATCCCCTGCGTCGCCGGCCTGAAGATCGTGACGCTAGCGACGTGCATCGGCGTCTCGGGCGTCTCCGCGTGAAGGAAGAGCGCGTCGCCCAAGGAAAGACGTTTCATGGCTAACCTCCTGCAACGCACGTGCCCCCCGCTTTGCGGCGCGTCCTCGGCCGCGGAAGAATGCCCGGCGATTTCATCGACGACCGGCAGAACCAACGCCTTGACGAGTTCGCGGTCCATAGCCCATCGGCTCGGTTGTGCGCGATAGTGACGCCGTTGTGGGAAACCGTATGCCATCGGCCGCTCCTCGACGGGACGGGCTCAGAACTTGCTGTAGCCGCCGTCGATCACCAGACAGTCGCCAGTATGATAAGACGACAGCACGCTCATCAGATAAACGGCGATGCCGCCGAAATCCGCAGGATTTCCGAAGCGGCGCATCGGAATCCGCGGCATCACGGCGCCGAGGAACTTCTCGTTGGCCCTGGCGCCGGCCGTCATGTCGGTCTCGATCCAGCCCGGCAAAATCGCGTTAGCGGTGACACCGTAGCGCGCGTGCTCGACTGCCAGCGAGCGAACAAGTTCGTTGAGCGCCGCCTTGGTCGCGGCGTAGTGCTCGCCGCGGGGCATTCCGAACAACGACGCGAGGCTCGACGTCGCAACGACCCGGCCGAAGCGGTCGCCGCCCTCGGCGCGCTTTATCATGTGCCGGAGCGCTACCTGGAAGACATGGAAGACGCCGTCGAGATTGGTCGCGAACATGCGTCGCCATTCATCCTCGGGCCGGTCGACGAAGGCCTGCCGGCCCGAGGCCCCGATGCCCGCATTGGCGAAACAGCCATCGACCCGGCCGAAAGCTTGAAGCGTTCCGGCAAAAGCGTCCTCGATCGCCGCGCGATCGGTGACGTCGCTCATCCGCGCCTCGACCCGCGCTCCACATTCACGGAGCTCGGCGAGCGCGGCGCGGTTCTTCTCCGGATTGCGGCCCCAGATCGAAACGGCGCAGCCGGCCCGCGCGAGCGCCTTCGCCATGCCGAGGCCGATCCCGCCATTGCCTCCGGTGACGATCGCAACGCGCCCGGCAAGATCGAAATCGTTCGCCATGGAAAAGTCCTCCCTTGCGTCGCGCTCATCATTGGCGACAGCCGAAGCTCGTAATAGCCGAGACGAAGCGAAGCGGCGCCATCTCCAGCATCGCGTGCCGCTCCATGGATCAGCCGGCCCGCCGCTGCTCTTCGGCCTCGCGCAAATCCTTCTTCGAAATCTTGCCGGCCCCGGTCTTCGGCAGCTCGTCGCGCAACTCCAACTCGCCGATCATCTCGTGTCTGGCGAGCCGGTCTTTCAGGAACGCCTTCAACTCGTCGAGCGTCAGCGGCGGCGAGCCAGCCTTGAGTTTGACGAAGGCCTTCGGCTTTTCTCCACGGTAGGCGTGGGGAACGCCGATGACACCAACCTCCTCGACCGCAGGATGCTGGTAGATCGCCTCCTCGATGTTGCGCGGATAGACGTTGAAGCCGCCGACCAGCAGCATGTCCTTGATGCGGTCGACGATGTAGACGTAACCGTCTTGGTCCATGATTGCGACGTCGCCGGTGCGCAGGTAGCCGTCTGCGGTCATCGCCGCGACGGTCGCTTCCGGGTTCTTCCAGTAGCCCTTCATCACGTTGGGGCCCTTGATGCACATCTCGCCGCGCTCGCCGAGCGCAACCTCGCGGGTCGGGTCGGCGACGTCGATGAATTTGAGCTCGATCCCGGGCAAAGGAATGCCACACGAGCCCGGGCGTGCCGCTCCGACGTTAGGCGTGAAGGTGCCAGTCGGCGATGTCTCACTCATGCCCCAGCCCTCGGCGAGCCGGCAGCCGACCAGCTTCTCGAAGTCTTGCTGAACCGCATACGGCAGTGACGCGCCGCCCGACGAGCATTGTTTAATCGACGAAAAATTCGCCGCCTGGACGTCCGGAAGGTTGAGCATCGCGATGTGCATCGTCGGCACGCCGACGTAGACGGTGATTTTTTTGAGTACGATGTCTCTCAGCGCGGCGGGCGGGTCGAAGCGCGGATGCAGGACAATCTCAGCGCCCAGGCGCAGGCCCAGCACGAGAAGCACGGAAAGCGCATAGATGTGGAACAGCGGCAAGACGCAAAGCGTGCGCTCCTCGCCTTCGCGCAGCGGGTTTGGTCCGACGTGGGTCGTCTCCAGATATTGCGCGCAAGCCCCGCTCAGGTTCGCGTGCGTCAGCATCGCGCCCTTCGGCTCGCCTGTCGTGCCGCCAGTGTACTGGATCACCGCCAATGCGTCCGTTAGGTCGCCGAGCGGGTGGGCCTGAAAGCCGCCGTCGTTGTCAATGAGATCGCGGAACGCGAGCAGGCGTTCGCCGTATTTCGGCTCGCTCAGCATTCCGCCGGCCTTCATGTGCGCCTTGACCGGGTCCGGCGCGAGCGCCCATTCGGCGAATTCGCCGACGATCAGCCTCTTCAGGCGCGTGCCGCTCAGGAGTTTCTCCGCCTGCGGGTAGAGAGAGGCGAGGTCGAGGGTCACGAGAATTTCGGCCTCGCTGTCCTCGATCTTGAATTCCAGCCCGCGCAGCGACTCGAGCGGGGAGATATTGACGACTGTTCCGCCCGCCTTCAGCACGCCGAAGAAGGCGATCGGGTAATGGGGCGTATTAGGGAGATAGAGGCCGACGCGCGCGCCCGGCCCAACGCCAAGATTCTGGAAGCCCACGGCGGCGCGATTGGCGAGCGCTTCCAACTCCGCGTAGGAAATCCGCTTGTCCATGAATTGCAGCGCCGGTAGCGGGCCGAAGCGCTCGGCAGCCGTGTCGAGGATGCTTTGGACCGGGCAAAATTCGATCGGCGCGTCCCAGCGCGCGCCGGGCGGATAGGACTTCAACCAGGGCCGAGTGTTCATTGGCTCCTCCCGTTTTCTGCCTTACACGACCAGCTCGCCCTTGCGCCTCTTGCGAGCAACATTGAGCAAGTAATCGTCCACCGAAGCCGCGGCCTCGGGATTGAAGCAGACTTTGGCGCCCAAGACGTCATCCTGGTCTCCGAGCACCAGCCGCTCGTTCTTCGCCACCCCCGCGAGTATGGTCTGCGCGGATTGCTTGGCCGATTGCGCGCGTGGAGGCGGCGGCACGCCGCTTGCCTTCCAGATCGCGGTCGCCGTCACGCCTGGCGTCGCCGAAGACACCCGGATGTTCTCGTCCCAGAGCTCGTAGCGGAGGGCGAGCGTCAGCGCGTTCAGCGCGGCCTTGGTGGCGGAGTACTGCGTCATCTGCGCCATGGGCGCGAACGCGATGCCGGAAACGATGTCGATGATTTGCCCGCCGCCCTGCTGGCGCATGATTGGCAGAACGGCGCGGATTCCATAAAGCGCCCCGTAGAAGTTCAGCGCGAAGGCCTTCTCCCAGTGCTTATTCGTCAGTTTGTCGAACGGCCCTCCAAAGCCGGCGCCCGCGTTGTTGAACAGGATATCGATGCGCCCACCGAACTCGGCGGCGTCGCGGATCATCGCCTGGACTTCGCCTTCATTGGTGACGTCGCAATGGAGCCCGAGTGTCTTGCTGGGATACGCTGCGTCCAGCCGCGCCGTCTCCCGCTTGAGGTTCTCGTCGTTGACGTCCGCGAGGACGACCTTTTTCGCCCCATAGGAGAGCATCGTCTCCGCGAGGGCCAACCCAACCCCCGATGCCGCACCTGTCACGACGGCGACCTTGTCCTTGTAGTAGTCGCTTGTCGAGGTCATCGTTGAGGGGCTCCCATAAGATCCCTAAGTCTCGCAGCCGTCGATGAGGAGAGGAGCGAGCGCCCCCAAGCCGACTTTCCCCGAATGGGCGTCCACCAGGACACCCTATTCGGGGAGCTTGCTTACGACCTCGGTTTTACGCGCAAACCGCAGTCGGGATCTCGCCTCTCTCTTCCAAAACTCAATGCGCAACCGCCATCTTGTGCGCCACGGCGTCATTGAATTTCTTGCCCATCCAGCCGACGCCCAACCGGCATGCGACGTAGACGGACAGGAACACCACGAGGAACTTCAGGACCATCGCGGTTCCAAAGGAGACGACCACGACGCCGGTGACGGGCGGGATCAGGGCGAACAAAATCCCGAGCCCCACGCCCATCAGGAGGATGAGGCCGAAGAACAGGAATCCGTTGATTCCGCGTGCCTTGCCCGAGTAGGACATCTCGCCTTCCCACATGTCCGACGCCGTATGCGCCATCACCGCGAGGAAGGTGAAGCTGCACACGAACATGAAGGTGATGGCGAAGTCCGGCCCGAGCGCCGCGACCGGCACGAGGCCTGGCCCGACCTTGTCCGCAATCGCGGCCGCCGCGTACGAGAAGCCCCGATACGCCAACGGCATGTTGATAATCGTCTGGAAGACCAGGTTCGGGATGATGTAGGTCAGCCAGATATGCCGGGTCTTCGAGGCCACCGCCTTTGCCCGGAACGCGCCCTGCGCCACGAGCCCGTCGATGTCGGGGAAGATGTTCAGCCGCACAATGATCGCGTAGGGGACGACGAAGAGGAGAGACGCCAGCGTCACGACCAGGGGCGAAGGCATCCAACCCGTGTGGTAGACGAGCCAATAGATGATGGCCGTTCCGACTGCTGCGAGGGTGATGCCCAAAGGCGCAGTCGCAAGGAGCGGATTGGCGATCGGCGCGAGCGCGCCGGTCTTCTCGTACTCCTGAACCTCAACCTTGTCCTTGGCGAATTCCGCCCGGGCCGCAAACAGGGTTCCGGCCGGGAGGAAGACGATGAAGGCGAAGAACACCGTCGCGAAGAAGCCGACGACCGTCCATTCGCTGTATTCCTCGCCCATGACCTTGAAGGTCAAGAGCGCACCCAGCGCGATCAGAACGGCAACGACGATGAAGTTTAACGCGACCTGTTCCCAGAACAGCTGGCTTACGCTTAATTTCTTTTTTGTCTCGCTCATGACCGCCACTCCTTTTTCGTGCCCCCTCTTTTCTGAGCCCCAAGCCTTGTCCGTCCTCCGGTTGCGGCGCTACGCCGCCTCATCCCGCAGGTGCGTTTCGCGCAGCTTCTTCTTGTCGATCTTGCCGACCGAGGTCAGCGGCAGCGTATCGACGAATTCAACGCGCTCTGGCACCGCGAATTTCGAGATCATGCCCTTCTGGACGAACCCCATCACGTGGGCGCGAATCTCGTCCCTGCCGATCTTTCCTTTGAGCTCCGGCAGCACGGTGACCAGCGCCAGCGGCCGCTCGCCCCATTTGTCGTCATGCACGGCGATCACCGCGGCCTTCGCCACGCCCTCCATCCGCAGGATGATGTCCTCGAGGTCGATCGAGGAGATCCACTCGCCGCCGCTCTTGATGATGTCCTTCAGGCGGTCGGTGATGTGCAAAGTGCCATCGGGATTGATCGAGCCCATGTCGCCGGTATGCATGTAACCGCCGGCCCAGAGCTGCTCGGACGCCGCGGGATTGTTCAGGTATCCCATCGTCAACCACGGCGCGCGAGCGACGATCTCGCCGGTGGCCTGGCCGTCATGCGCCACGTCCACAATGTCGGAATTGACCACGCGCAACTCCACCAGCGGCGGCGCGTAGCCGGGGTTGATCCGGAACTCGACCTCATCGTCGATCTCTCCCGTCGTTTGAGCCGTGGTGAGATGCATGATCGTCAGGGTGGGGCAGGATTCGGACTGGCCGTACCCGGCGTACACGTCCATGCCGCGCTTCATAGCGGCCTTCGCCAGCGCGCGCGGCAGCGCAGAGCCGCCGACGATCATCTTCAGCTTCGAGAGGGCCACATCCTGGCTGCCGGGCGCGCTCAGCAGCATCTGCAGGATCGTCGGAACGCAGTGCGTGACGGTCACGCCCTCGTCCCTGATCAGCCGCAGGAACACATCGGGCGCATATCTTCCGGCATAGACCTGCTTCAGGCCGACCAGCGTGGCCGAGTAGGGAACGCCCCAGGAATGCACATGGAACATTGGCGTCATCGGCATATAGACATCGTCGCGATGGATCCGCCCCGGGACCGTCGCAACGCCCAATTCGGTCAATGTTGAGAAGACGTGCAGCAGGATCTGGCGATGGCTGAAATACACCCCCTTCGGCTGCCCGGTGGTGCCGGTGGTGTGGAAGGTCGTTGCAGGAAGTCCACATTGAGCAGCAAGGTCGTGGCGCCGGTGTCGTTCAGCGTATAGAGCAGCTGCTCGGGCGGCAGCGCGAGGTTCCCCGTCTGCAGCACCGCGCCCATCATCGGAATGGCGAAGTAGCATTCGTGGTAGCGGTGGCTGTCCCAGTCCAACACCGCGACCACGTCGCCCGCCTTGACGCCGAGATCGGTCAACGCGCTGGCCAGCCGCCCTAACCGGTCGCGGAACTCCCGGTAGGTGTGCCGGCGCTCGCGATAGACGATGACCTGCTCGGGCGAGCGGGTCAGCGGCGAGTGCAACAGGTGCTTGATGAGCAGCGGAAACTCGTAAGCTGAAGGCGTGACTTCGATCAAGTTGTCCGACATTGTTTCCTCCGGTTCTTTTTTGCTTTTTCGCGGTCGCGTCGTCCGCTCGTCGCGCCCAAAAAATGTCCTATCCTCTGACCTCGCCTTTGATAGCGGAATGAACCTCGCGCCCGTCAGCGTCGAGCACTCGCATGGTGACTGCGCGGGGCGCCCAGGGCATGTCGGCGACAAGTTCGAACACGCTCATGCCGCTTCGCGCGTCGGCGCTCAATTCACGGATGATATTCGCCGAACCGTCAAGATACTGGATTCGGTATTGCACTTTAGAGATCCTCGCGCTCAAGCATCCTGGTCGATGGGTCGGTGGCGACCCTCCTGCCGCGTTGCCGGGAAGGAGCACCACGGCCAGTCCTGATTGGCGGCCGTCGAGGGGATAAAAACCGCGGACCACCCGCGGTGCGGGGTAGGTACGCGCCCCGTTACCGCCGGTTCTCTCCAGCAAATTCGTTTTTGAAGACGGCTTCGCTAGCCGAAGTCTAGACAGTTCTTCGTAGGGGCAATGGGCGCTCGGCGGCAACCCTCGGAAACTACTCACGCGAAGGCCGCGGCTTAGAGACCTCGTTACGCTCGCGCTGGCGAGCCTCCCTGTAGGTATCGCCGCCATGGTCGCGGATCAGGGCGTCGGCGCCCCGTCGCGGCCGGCGCGACGCGCGTGCCCGGTTGGAGACCGACCGCGAGCTTGATTTCGACGCCATCGCTCTTCTGATCGTCGATTATGAATTTTCAGCCGAGGCGACGGGCATCTGCGTCACGCCCTCAGCGCTACCTGCTGTCGACCCGAAAGGGCCAACCACATTGGTCGGGCGAACGTCGGGTTGGCGCAAATAGCGGCCATCCCGACGACGGCCGATGGGTCAGAAGTCAATTTGCTGGCAGCGCCATTTTGTCATGCGGCAGGCCGCTGTCGTCGATGTCGAAATCCGGGTCGAGGATCGTCTTCCCCTGATTGCCGAGGAAACCAGGCTGGGCCATGATCCACAGACTCGGCTTTTGTTCCTTGGCGTAGGCCAGCAGGCGCGCTTCGAGATCGCGGACGATCTCGGGGTATTGGGCGGCGACGTCGGTCGTCTCGCTGGGGTCCTCATCGAGGTTGAAGAGCTGCGTCTTGCCCGGCAGAAGTGCGATCTTGATCAGCTTCCAGTCGCCCTTGCGAATTGCGCCCCGGAAGGCCTCGACATTGATGAGGATGTCCTCGTTCGGCGACGGCGCGTCTCCGCCGAGCGTGCTCCACATGTCTCTGCCGTCGAACGGATGGTCGGGGCTGCCTTCCGCGCCGGCAAGTGCCAGCAGAGTCGGCATCACATCGACCATGTGCAGGGGCTCTCTGACGACCCGTGGCTTGAGCACCGCCGGCCAGTTGACGAAGGCCGGCACGCGCACGCCGCCCTCGCGCAGGCTGCCTTTGCCGCCGCTGAACGGCGCATTGGACGCGGGCGGTTTCTGCCCCGGCAGGATGCCGCCCACGTCGGCGCTCTTCTCCTCGTTGCTCTTGGCGCCCTGAGCGAAGAGCCCGCTGGTCGCGCCGCCATTGTCGCTGGCAAAGAGGATGATGGTGTTGTCGCGTAAGCCCTTCTTCTCCAGTTCGGCGACGATGCGCCCGACCTGGACGTCCAGCTCCGTCATCATCGCCGCGTACGTCCGCCGGAGCGGATCGGCGACGGAACTGTACTGATTGATGGCGGCTTGGGGCGCCTGATAGGGCGCATGGGGAGCAAGCGACGCGAAATAGAGGAAAAACGGCTGCTTGCCGTCCTGCTGGTCGATGAGCTTGACCGCGTCATCGCCGATGAGATCGGTGTAGTAACCATCTTCCTTGAGGAACGTGCCATTCCTCTGCCAGTCGATCACCCCGCCGCGTTCGCGTGTGAAATACTCCACTTCGCCGACGACGTTGCCGTAAAAGTAGTCGAAGCCCCGGTTTTGCGGCCAGTATTTCTTGTCGGCATGGCCGAGGTGCCACTTGCCGACCATCAGCGTCTTGTAGCCCGCCTCCTTCAAGGCCTGCGGAAGCGTCTTCTCGTCGGTCGGCAGACCGTAAGTGTGGCTCGGGAAAATGACGAGGGTTTGCAACCCGTAGCGCATCGGATAGCGGCCGGTCATCAGCGCGGCGCGGGAGGGCGTGCACACCGGCTCGCCATAGAAATCTTCGAGACGGACGCCTTCGCTCGCAAGCCGGTCGATGTTGGGTGTCTTGATCTCACCCCCGCGGTAGCCCAGGTCCGCGTTGCCGAGATCGTCGGCCATAATAAAGACGATGTTGGGCCTCAACGGCTCCGCGTTCACGTGCGCCGCTATCGATAGCGCCGCGAGCAGTGCGGAGCCAAGGATTGAGATTGTCCGAAGCATCGTGCGTCCGCTCCAAAAATTGAATCTCGTTGTCTCGCGCCGATCGCGACGCTTCTTACACCATAGGCGACCGCTAAAGATTGTCCGTCAACGTGCAATCGGGACAATCCCACCCAATCATTCTGCGGCGAAACGCCGCCCCTTATCCATTGCTGCGATCGACTGTGAAATGCTGGATCGACTGGTCGTCCTTCGCCTTCGTTGTGGACGACCACAATCCCCGAACTGCGACGTCCACCGTCGCTATCTCGAGTGACCCTTTACGTCGACTCTGGCCGTCGGCTCCGGCCGTCCGTGGTCCGTGGCGCAAAGACTCTGTGATGGTGTAGATTACGACAAACTCACCATCGGGCCACTCGGCCCCTTTTGCTCGTGCTCGTGCTCGCGCTCGGGCCCGCGCCCCTGCCAGCGTCGGATAAATTTGCTTGGTCAGGTTTCACGAACCGCCTGATCCTGCGCCGCTCTATCGTATAATCTTGTCCATGACCGAGAACCCCAAGGAGCCTATCCGATGACCCATGCGATTCGCTTTCACAAGACCGGCGGCCCGGAAGTGCTGCAGTGGGAGGAGGTCGAGGTCGGCAAACCCGGACCCGGCGAGGCGCGCGTGCGCAACACCGCGGTCGGCCTCAACTATTTCGACACTTATTTCCGGTCCGGCCTTTATCCGACGACGCTGCCGAGCGGGCTCGGCGCGGAGGGGGCGGGGGTCGTCGAGGAGGTCGGTCCCGGCGTCACGGACGTGAAGCCTGGCGACCGCGTCGCCTATGGCGTCGGACCGATCGGCGCGTATTCCGAGGCGCGCGTGATGCCCGCCGACCGGCTGGTCGTGTTGCCGGACGGCATCAGCGACCGGCAGGGCGCGGCGATCATGCTGAAGGGCATGACGACGCAATACCTGATCCGTCAGATTCATAAGGTCCGCAAGGGCGACGTGATACTGTTCCACGCCGCGGCCGGCGGCGTCGGCCTCATCGCCTGCCAATGGGCGAAGGCGCTAGGCGCGACCGTGATCGGCACGGTCGGCAGCGACGAGAAGGCCGAACTCGCCAAAGCGCATGGCTGCGATAATCCGATCGTCACGACGCGGGAGGATTTCGTCGAGCGCGTGAAGGAGATCACCAACGGCGCGAAAGTCCCGGTCGTCTATGACAGCGTCGGTAAGGACACGTTCATGAAGTCGCTCGATTGCCTGTGCCCGCTCGGCATGATGGTGAGTTTCGGGCAATCCTCCGGCTCCACCGGTCCCATCGATCTCGGCATTTTCGCGCAGAAGGGCTCGCTGTTCTTCACCCGCCCGACGCTCTTCACTTACGCCGCCAAACGCGCCGACATGGTCGCGATGGCCGACGACCTGTTCGAAGTCGTGCTCTCGGGAAAGGTGAAGATCCAGATCAACCAGACCTATCCGCTGAAGGACGCCGCTGAGGCGCATCGCGACCTTGAGAGCCGGAAGACGACGGGTTCGACGGTGTTGACGGTGTAGCGGCGTCTGGGGACGCTGAGGGCATGCCGTCTAAGAAGACCGTCACTCTGGACAACCTTGTGGCTCTCGGCCCCGAGCGCCTTGCCGCGATCCTCGTCGAACTCGCGGACGGCGATGCCGAGATCAAGCGGCGCCTGCGACTGGAACTGGCCGCGCAGGCCGGCGATGACACCATCGCCACCGAGATCAGCAAGCGCCTCACCGCCTTGCGGTCTGCACGGTCCTTCGTCGACTGGCAGCAGCGCCGCGACTTCGCGAAGGGTCTTGATCTGCAGAGAGCGATGATCGTCGACCGGGTTGCCCAGACCCGCGCCGACCTGGCGCTCGACCTGATGTGGCGGTTCATGGACCTTGCCGAGCCGGTGCTCAACCGCGTCGACGACAGCAACGGCTCGATGGGGGACGTCTTCCGGGCAGCATGCCAGGATCTCGGGACGATAGCGGCCAAGGCAAAACCCGATCCGGTGAACCTTGCGGACCGGGTTTTCGCCGCCGTGCGAGCCAATGACTACGGCGTCTTCGACGGCTTGGTCACAGTCATGCTCCCAGCCCTTGATGAGGCGGGTGCAGCCCATCTCAAGGAGCGGTTGACGAAGGCGCTGACAGGCCGATCCGCGAAGGCCGGAGAACGAGACTACCACGTGCTTGTGGTGCGCTCTGCTCTCCAGGCCCTGGCGGATGGCAAGTTGGATGTCGACGCCTACATCGCACTGGTGCCCCCGGAGGAACGGCGCCTGCCCCATCAGAGCGCAGAGATCGGACGCCGTCTTCTCGCTGCTGGTCGGGCGGCCGAGGCGCTCGCGGTTCTGGAACGGGCAAAGCCGAAGCGGAGCGCCGTCAAGGCCACGCCTGACAACGACCTCTATCTCATCGGACTTGCCGCCGACAACAAGTGGGAAGAGACCTACATCCAGGCGCTCGAAGCGACGGGCAAGAAGGACGAGGCCCAACGGTTGCGCTGGGCGGCGTTCGAGGAGCGGCTCTCGGCCGACCAGTTACGCGCCTAACTGGAGAGGCTGCCGGACTTCGACGATGTGGAAGCCGAGGAACGGGCCATGAACCACGCCCTCGGATTTAGGAGCTTTGCTGCGGCGCTCGGCTTCTTCACGGAATGGCCGGATCCGGCGCGGGCTGCCCAGCTCGTGCTCGCGCGGGCCTCCGAAATCGACGGGAACCTGTATTGTCTGCTCGATCCGACGGCGCGACTGATCGAGGGCAAGCACCCGCTTGCGGCGACCCTGCTCCGGCGTGCGATGATCGAGGACACGCTCGATGGCGCGAAGTCCACCCGCTACAAGCACGCCGCCCGGCACCTCCTTGAATGTCGGTCACTCGCGGCCAGCATCCGGGACTTCGGCGAATTCGAGACGCACGAGGCCTTCGTCAGCCGCCTGCGCGCCAGGCATGGGCGGAAGACCGGCTTCTGGAGCCAGGTGAGCGAGGTGACCGGAGGCTGAGCCCGATCATCCGGCTTTGGCTTCTTGCTGATGGCCAATTCGCACACTTCGCGGTCCCTGGGCCTAGAGCGCATCCCATTTAGCCGGAACCATATCCGGCATTCTTGAGGTAGTTGAAGCATTCGTCTGGCGGGAAGTCGTTGAGGGCGATCCGATCGCGTCCCAAAGGGCGTCGACGGTTCGGCGCGCCATTTTGCGCAACGCGTTTTTGAGTTTGGCGAAGACCTGTTCGATTGGATCGAGGTCGGGGCTGTAGGCGGGCAGGAACCGTTGGCTGGCTCCCGCGGCTTCTATAGCTTGTCGAACTCCGGCGATCTTGTGGGAGCCCAGATTGTCCATGATGACGATGTCGCCGGGAGACAGGGTCGGCGTCAGAACTTGCTCGACATAGGCGAGGAACTTTTCGCCGTTGATGGGGCCGTCGAAGACACAGGGCGCGGTGAGGCCGTCGCAGCGCAATCCGGCCAGGAAAGTCGTGGTCTTCCAATGTCCGAAGGCCGCGTGAGCGATCAGCCTCTTCGCATCGGCCATAGCGGGGCGTCATGTTGGTCGAAGCCCAGGTCTCGTCGACAAAGACGAGCGTCGAGGATCGAGGCCTGGTTGCGTTTCGCGCCAATTCGCCTTCGGCGTCGACTGCGCGCCAGAGATAGACCATCCGGCCGCCGATTTTCAGAGAGACCTCGTCCAGATGCCAAGTCGAATGCGGCTTCGGGCGACGCTTGCGCAAGTCGGCTGCGACGATGGGTCCGAAATGATTCACCCACCGCCGGACGGTCTCGTAAGAGACCATAATCCCGCGCTCGGCGAGCAAGTCTTCGACGTCGCGGAAGCTGAGCGTGAACCGGAGGTACAGCCAAATCGCCTGGTGAATGACCTCAAACGGGAACCGATAGCCCGCGTAGCTGATTTTCTGCATCCGCTTGGCTACCGCGCGTCAAAAGCGCCGGCAAGCGGCCGGTGCCGTGACAACGCCTCTGCCGTTGATCAACGCGCGTCGGATCGACCTGATCGACGACAGGCGGCTGGTGGCCCCAGCTCGTCGGCTTGGAGCGCAGGACGGCGAGATCACACTCAGCGCCAGTCGCACTGATCCCAGCGCTCGCGCTCCAAGAAAAGACTGGCTTTCGGTTCGAAAGAGAGCATGTGTGTGGACGTCCGCGAACGCTGAGGCGCTGCGGGTGAACCCTTCGCCCCGACGATCGCTCCGATCCGGGGCTCGCGTCAGTGAGGGGCCGGGATAGGCCGGCCCCCAAAGCGCGAAGGTTCGAACATGTCCATCAAACTCAACGACACGCAACTTGTGCTGCTCAGCGCTGCGTCGCAGCGCGATGATCATTGTCTGGTCCGGGCGGAAGGTCCAAAGCGCGCCCAGGCCCAGAGGGCCGTAGCCAAGCTTCTCGAAGCTGGGCTCTTGAAGGAGATTAGGGCAAAGGCGGGAGCGCCGATCTGGCGGCGCGACGAGGAGACCGGGCAGACCTATGCGCTCAAACTGACCGCCGCTGGCGCGAAAGCGATCGCGGTTGACGACGCGACGGCGTCTGAAAGCATGGGGGAACAGCGCGCGAACCATCCAATCTCCGTCAATCCGAAGCCCGAGCCCGTTTCCGACCCAGCAGGCATAGACAGGCCAAACAGCAACGTCGCCTCGACACCAACGTCTCCGCGCGGCGGAACCAAGATCGCGCAGGTCATCGAACTGCTGCAGCGTGGCGATGGCGCGACTCTCGCTGAGCTTGTCTCCGCCACCGGCTGGCTGCCGCACACGACGCGGGCCGCGCTCACCGGCCTGCGCAAGCGCGGCTACGCCGTCGGGATTGATCGGGCCGACAAGGCGCGAGGATCGGTCTATCGGATCGAGCCAACAGAGATGGGCGACGATAGCGCCACACCGGACGTTGAGGCGGCGCCGACTTGCGAAGCTCCGCCGGATCGGCCCGGGCGCGCCGCGAATTTGCGAACCCGTCGGGCGGCGTGATGGCGGAGCGCCGAAAAGCGAGCGGCCCTGGCGGGGCATTGGTCCCGCCAGGGCCGTCGGCGTCAGAGCGCGAAACGATCGATGCCTTGGTCGCGAACCTTTCCGGCCTCAACGTGGATCAGCTCCGCCTCCAGTGGCGTAACCATCCGGGCGGGATCGCTCCCGCCCATCTCCCGGGATGGCTGCTCATGCGCGTACTCGCCTATCGGATCCAAGCCGCGGCATTCGGAGATCTCGATCGGGCGTTCTTGCGGCGTCTGCGCGAACACAGGGACGAAGCCTTCGAGTTGGGGGACGCTCGTCCCTTTGCAACCCGCGGACCGACGACACGCGAGGGCGTCGGGCTCAAATCCGGAGCTCTGCTGGTCCGCGAATGGAATGGCGGTCTGGAGCGGGTCATGATCCTCGACGACGGATACGCCTGGAACGGCTGCGTCTTCCGCAGCCTTTCGCAGGTCGCCAAGGCGATCACCGGCACGAATTGGAACGGACACCGCTTCTTCGGGTTGAAGGCGGTCAGGACCGGCGCCTCCAACAGAAAAAGAAACGTCACCCCAAGACCGGACTCATTGCTCGATATTGGCGTGTCGCCAACCCTCGCCGGGTTCGCGCTCGCAACGCCCGATCGTTCGCCCCAGCTCGCGACGAAGGAGTCCGATTCGCCATCTCCGAAGGAATTGGCTCGGCGATACAGCTGCGAGGGCGGGCCAACGGTCCGTCAGATCGGCTCGCGCAACGACCCGCGTTCCGGCGCCAGCGAGTTCCCGCGAGAAGCTCAAGCCGTCCAGGAGGTCGGACGATGAAACGGGTCGAGCGCAAGATCGCCCTTCGCTGCGCCGTCTATACGCGCGTCTCCACCGACTCTGGTCTGGAACAGGACTTCAACTCTCTCGACAACCAGCGCGAGGCTTCCGAAGCCTACATCAAAAGCCAGGCCCACGAGGGATGAAAGCTCGTCCGCGAACGCTATGACGATGGCGGCTTTTCGGGCGGGTCGATGGAGCGGCCGGCGCTCCAGAAGCTACTGGACGATGTGAGGGCTCGCAAGATCGCCGTGATCGTCGTCTACAAGGTCGACCGGCTGACGCGGTCGCTTGCCGACTTCGCCAAGCTGGTCGAGCTGTTCGACGCGCACGGCGTCTCCTTCATCTCGGTGACCCAGGCCTTCAACACGACCACCAGCATGGGGCGGCTGACCCTCAACATGCTGCTGTCCTTCGCCCAGTTCGAGCGCGAGATCACCGGCGAGCGAATCCGCGACAAGGTCGCCGCCTCGAAGCGGAAGGGCATCTGGATGGGCGGAGCGGTTCCGCTCGGCTACCGGGTCGAAGACCGCGCGCTCCATGTCGTCGCAGATGAGGCCGAGTTCGTCCGCAGTCTCTTTCGTCGGTATCTCGAAGTCGGCAGCGTGGTGAGGCTGAAGACCGCACTCGACGCCGAGAACATTCGCTCGCCAGTCCGCATCAGCGGGACTGGCAAAAGGACCGGCGGCGTCCCGATCTCGCGAGGCCACTTATACTGGATCCTGTCGAACCCGATCTATGTCGGACGGCTGCGCCACAAAGGTCAGATCCACGACGGCCTTCATCCGGCGATCATCGACCTGGAGACCTGGGACCGGGTCCAGCAAAAGCTTGAGAGCCAGACGCGGGCAAGACGGATTTCCCAACCGGATGACCATTCCTTCCTCGCGGGCAAGCTCTACGATGATCGCGGAAACAGGATGAGCGCAAGCCATGCGTCCAAGGGCGGGCGGCGCTGGCGATACTATGTGTCGCGTGCGGCGCTGACGGGGCGCAAGCAAGACGCCGGATCGATCGTCCGCGTCCCCGCCTCAGAGATCGAAAACCCGATTACGCGCGCGGTCGGGACGCATCTGGCGGTTCAGGCAACAATCGCGATCGACGACCATCACATCAACCACAGCGTTCTCGCCGCCAACCAGGCGATCCCGCAGCACGAACAAACTCGCAGTTTGCGAAGGGACCCGGCGACCGAGGATGACATACGAAACGCGATCGAGCGCGCCACTGTCAGCGCGAAGCGGATCGAAATTGTTCTGAGCGAGTCCATCGTCGCCGAGGGGCAGGACCGGGTTTGTCACTCCCCTGGACTCGGACGTCTTCGCGTCGCCGCCGCGAGATCATCCAGCGCGTGGGCGAAGCGCAGCAACCCTTACGAGCAATGCGAACGAAGGCGCGAGACGGTTTCATCAAAGCATTGCGCGACGCTCACCGCTGGCTCGGCGAACTCCTGATCGATCCCACCCAGACCATCGAGTCGCTCGCCATCCGCGAGGGCAAAAGCGAGCGCTCGATCCGAATGACGCTGTCCCTTGCGTTCATGTCCCCCGCTCTGGCGGAAGCCGCGATGGAGGGTCGGCTTCCGCGCGGGTTCTGCATCAAGCGCCTGACCGACCTGCCGATGCTCTGGTCCGAGCAATGGGGCGCCATCGGACTGCAGGCGCCGGCTCAGGTTCGAGCCGAACTCCGCTGATCCATCCCGCTCCTTTCCGCGCGCCGCGAATCCTTTTTGTCGTCATCGGAAGGCGCTCAGCCTTTGCTTCGGCCTTCTCCATCTCGTGGTCCGGGAAACAGAATTTTGCGGGCTGAGACTGGCGGGCGAATTCAGGCGCCGAACGCGTGAGAACGGTGGGAATTCGGTTCGCAGACCGCGACACTCCTCGCTAACCGACCGAATTGCGAGGGTTTCTGTCTACCCGGAAGGCGCGCGCGGTTTGCCGGGGACTGCCTGGTGGCGGACGCAGTCCTGACGAACCGGTCTGCGCGCCGGCAAATTCCCGTTGACAGGGAAAAGAATCGGGAATTTTCCGCGTTCGCGCCCTTTCGCGTGGTCGCATAGCTTAAATCGGCCCGCTTTTCCTGACGTTTGTCGAGCGCTTCGGTTCGTATGAGAATCGGGAATTCTTGGTCAACGAAACGGGAATCTGTGAGCATTGACGGGAAAAAAAAGCGCCTGCCCGACCGCCACGGCGCGAAACGCGGCCAGCGCGCGAGACAGACGCGAGTGGCGGGCGCGCATGAGCGCAGGGTTGCCAACATCAATCGCAGTGGCGAGCCCAACCCCAGCCTGCGACAAAGGTTGATCAGGTCTATATCTTGGTATCAACTCCAGCTTGACATCTATTTGTTGATTCGGCGCATGCCGGCGCCTCGAGGACGTTCGCTATGGCCAAACGAAAGGTTTCTGAAGCGCTGACGGTGCGGGACGTCGCTCGCGCTGTTGCTGGGGGCGAGCCGCCGGAATGGCTCGTCATCCATTTTCGCCATTGGGCGCCGGCGATCATGATCCAGCGCTCGATTGCGGCTATGGCTTTCACGCGTGCGGATGCGCGAGAGCGGCTCACAAACATCGACCGCGCTGCGGAGATCCTCATCTCCGCGGTCGCCTATGCACCGTCGCGCGAGCTTCTCGAACGGACAGATCTAGGCGCTATCCCTGAGGCCGGCGAGCTCGTGCTGGCGCTCAGAGGAGTTCAGAGTAGGGCGCTGTCCGCTCTACAGTCGCCAGGCCTCATGACGGCGGACGGAACGGCGCCGAGGGGTCGGGGTCGGGTTCGGCCGGAAGGGGCGACGCACCCTAAAGTTATGGTCGCCGGGATGATCGCGCTTGCCTGGGAAGATATTCGGGATCAGCGCCCTGGTCCGCGGAATACCGGGGCCTGCGAGGCTGCGGACCTTCTCTGGCGGTATACGACCGGTATCATCGAAAAGGTGCGCTTGGACAAAAGGCTGGGCTTGAATGAGCAGGCGGCGCGGGGGAATGACCGCCTGACCCAATGGCGGCGCCACTTCGAGGCGGCGCTCGCCGAGGCGCCAATCCTGGGCTCGAACCACAAGGAGTATATGCGTCATTTGCGCGAAGCCAGGGCGCAAGAGACAAGGATTCGCGAAGGTCGGGCTGTCCGACCGGCTGAAAGGCCCCTGCAAAAAGAGAATTGACTTTAGGTCCATTCCGCGGGGCGCGCCTTCGTCCAAATCTGCTGGGTAAGCCGGCGTTCGTCGGCGAGTCGGCCATGGGCCGGCTTTCGGAGCAGTTGGGGCGACGCGAGAATGGGCAGCGGCGAGCGCAAAGGGCCGGATGGCGAATACGAAATCGGCAGGGGTCGGCCGCCGAAGGCGTTTCGCTGGAAAAAGGGGCAGAGCGGCAATCCCCATCGCAAGCTGCGCCGGCCGCCGAAGGACGCCGAGCTGATCGAGCGGCTGTTTCGTCGCACGTTCGCCGTGATCGAGGGCGGCGAGAAGGTCCGCAAGACCGGCTTCGAAATCATCTTCGCGCAGCTGATGGCGAAGGAGAGCGCCGGCGACCGCCAGGCGGCGAAGGCGCGCGACCGCTACCAACGGTTCGCCTTCGCTCACCGGGGCCCGGACGGCGTCCTCCTGCGCCACGCTGAGACCGAATTCACGCGCGCGTTCTCTGCGGATTGGAGGCGGGAACGCGAGAGCAAAGGTCAAGGAGACGCAGAGCCTGGCTCGTCACAAGCGCCGGTCGATCTCGGCGAAGAGGACGCCGAAGCGCTGAAGGCGATGAAGCCATGAGCGACGATCGCCAGGCGACGAACGGCGAGACGGAGCGCGTCGGCTACGGCCGCCCGCCCAAGCACGCGCAATTCCAGAAAGGAAACCGCGCCTATTTGCACCGCCGCGGAGCGATGGGCCGCGACGATTTCGCCGAATCGGTGCGCGCAACCCTCACCTCGAAGGTCAAGATTCGCGAAGGCGACCGAAAGCGAACGGTGACCCGGCTCGAAGCCAACATCCTCGCGCTCTTCGACAAGGCGAAACGCGGCGACGCGGTGGCGGCGAGTCGTCTCATCGACCTGCACGAAGCCTCGGCTAGGGGCGCCGGCGATGGGCCCATGATCATTGAGGTCCACAACGCCTTGCCGGATGCCAACGGCGAGTACCACGACCGCCTCCTTGCCGGAGGCGCGGCGAAGCGCTCGCCATCGCGGCGCGGGGACGTCCGATGAAGCTTGGCGCAAGTCCCGATCGCAGATTTCCCTCCTCCCAAATGCGGTCCATGTCGTCGCCGCGGCGTGCGGCGCGACCCGGGGCCGTAATCGCATTCGTCGCATCCGCCGCAGAAGTACAGCGCGGGGCTTCGATCGACGACAACTCTGACCCCGCGTCCCGGCAAATGATTGCGCATCACGAGAAGCCTATCCCATGACGAAAGAACGGAAGAAGAGCGCCCATTCGCCGGCCGCCTTTGCGAGCCGGTTCAACACCGAGATCAAGACCAGGAACCGCGAAAGGCGTAGCGCTTCGCGACGCTTGGCCGCAACGCAGGCGGCCGCGGGCTCCGGCCGCAACGACCTGCTGCCGCCTCTCGAACTCGTCGACATCCGCCTCGACGATTTGAAGCTGAGCCAACGTCGTCTGCGTAAGCGCGATCCCGCGCATATCCGGGAGGTCGCCAATTCCATCGCCAAACTCGGCTATTCGAAGCCGATCCTGATTGGTCCGGATAACGAAGTTATCGACGGCGAGACCGTCATCGAGGGTGTGCGGCTTCTCGGCCTCGATCGCCTGTCCTGCATCCGGGTCGGTCATCTCAACGACAGCGAACGGCGGCTTCTCCGGCTGGCGATCAACCGGCTGGCGGAGAAGGGCGAATGGGATTTCGAGGCGCTGAGGTTGGAGTTCAACGAGCTCATTCTCGTCGACGCGCCCATTGAAATCGGCGGTTTCGCGCCCGACGAGATCGATCAGATTCTCTCTCTCGATCCTGACGACGGCGTCGAACGCGCCTCGCTCCAGCCCGAGGCCGGCGCGGAACCCGTGGCCCGGCTCGGCGACCTTTACCGGCTCGGCCCTCACTGCCTTGCTTGCGGCGACGCCACGGACGCCGCCGTTCTGTGCCGTCTCATGAGCGCAGGCGCGAAGCCGCGGCTTGGACGTCGCGCGGTGTCGGGCGTCGGCAACCGTTCGCTCGCCCGGATGGTCCTGACCGACGAGCCCTACAACGTCCCCATCGCGGGCAATGTGACCGGCGGGCGGCATCGCGAGTTCGCGATGGCCGCGGGAGAAATGAGCGCGCCGGAATATCTCGCCTTCAACGAAACCTGGATGGCCGCTGCTTTGCCCTATCTCGTCAACGGCGGCCTGCTCGCGACCTTCATCGACTGGCGCGGCTATTCGATTGTCGACGCCGCGGCCGTCAATCTCGGCCTCGCTCCTGTCAATCTGGTCGTCTGGTCGAAGACGAACGCCGGCATGGGCAGCCTCTATCGCTCCCAGCACGAGCTCCTGCCGCTGTTCAAAAAGGGCGACGCGCCGCATATCAATAACGTCAGGCTCGGCAAGCGCGGCCGCTGGCGGTCGAATGTCTGGACCTACCCCGACGCCTCCTCGCTCGGCTCCGACGCCCGCCGAGGCTTGGCCGAACATCCTACCGTGAAGCCGACCGCGATGCTTGAAGACGCGCTGCTCGATCTGACTGAGCGCGGCGACATCGTCCTCGATCCCTTTCTCGGCTCGGGCTCGACCCTCATCGCCGCGCATCGGACTGGCCGCGTCTGCCGCGGCGTCGAAATCGACCCGCTCTATGTCGATCTGATCATCCGCCGCTTCGAGACGGAGACCAGCGAAAACGCGGTGCTGATGGAAACCGGCGAGACGCGCCAGGAGCTTGCCGCGCGTCGCGCAGGGACCGCAGGCGCCGAAAACCGCTCGTCTCACAAGGATTGAGAGGGAGAGCTTGCGTGTCTCGCGCGTCTTCTCCCGCCGTTCAACAGATCTGGCTCGAGCCGCTGCATCCCGGCCAAGCGCGCGCCTATCGCGCGCTCATCGGGCATCGCTTCATGGCGCTTCGCTGCGGCCGGCGGTTCGGCAAGACGGCGCTCGCGAAGAGTTGGGCCGCGCAGGGCCTTCTGCAAGGGGAGGAGGTCGGCTGGTTCGCCCCCGAGCACAAGCACATGGCCGAGGTGTACGCCGATCTCAAGGCCACGCTCGTGTCGCTACTCGTTGCGAGCGCAAAGACCCCTCCGGCGCTGCGACTCTCGACTGGCGGGCGCGTCGACTTCTGGTCGTTGGAGAACCCGATCTCGGCCCGCGGGCGGCGCTACCATCGCGTTGTCATCGACGAGGCGGCCTTCGCCAAGGACGGCGGCGTCAACTCGGATGATTCGATGATGGCGATCTGGGAGAAAGCCATCAAGCCGACGCTCTTCGACTATGGCGGCACGGCGCTCGTCTGCTCGAACTCCGCCGGCAAGAATCCCGACAACTTCTTCTATAACCTGTGCAACGATCCCCGATATGGCTTCGTCGAGTTCCATGCGAAGACCATGGACAATCCGCTTCTTCCCAAGTGCAACGAAGGCGAAGCGGAGAAGGCCTGGCGCGAGCGCAGGGCGAGGTTCCTCGAAGATCTGAAGGCCAACAACGATCCGCTGGTCTTTGCGCAGGAATATTGCGCCGAGTTCGTCGATTGGTCAGGCGTCGCCTTCTTCAGCCGCGAAAAGCTGCTCGTCGACGATCAGCCCGTACCGCCGCCGAGCCGCTGCGACTCCGTCTTCGCGGTGATCGACACAGCCGTCAAAACGGGAACCGACAACGACGGGACGGCGGTGACCTTCTTCGGCTACGATCAACACGCCCCCATTCCGCTCGTGATTCTCGACTGGGACATCGACCAGATCGAGGGCGCCGTTCTCGAAAGCTGGTTGCCGAGCGTGTTCTCGAGGCTCGAGGAGCTTGCCCGCCTCTGCGGCGCTCGCATAGGCTCGATCGGAGCGTTCATCGAGGACAAGAGCGCGGGCATGATCCTCCTCCAGCAGGCCTTGCGGCGGGGAATGCCGGCGCAACCGATCGACTCCAAGCTCACCGCCGTCGGTAAGGACGAGCGGGCGATGTCGGTGTCCGGCTACGTGCATCAGGGCCGCGTCAAATATTCGGCGCCGGCGTTTCATAAAACCACCACCTACAAAGGTCATTCGCGTAACCATCTGCTCGAGCAAGTCGAGAGCTTTCGCATCGGCGCCAAAGACAGCAAACGTGAGGACGACCTCCTGGACGCCTTCTGCTACGGCATCGCCATGGCCCTAGGGAATAGGGAGGGGTTCTAACCGAGAGGTGCGTGTTGTTTTCTACTGAGAACTGGCCCACTAGGCAGGGGAATTGAGGCCCAACGGCTAGCGAAGGCTTCTGATTCAAGCCTGCTCTCGAATGAGAGGCGCGCGCCGACTGCGGTTATTCGAAGGCATCGCCAAGAGCATCGCGGTTCGAATCCCCCGGCAAACCGCCGCGGTTTCCGGGTCGGCAGAAACCCTCGCAATTTCGGTCGGTTAGCGAATCGCAATTTCGGTGGGTTAGCGAGGAGTGTCGCGGTCTGCGAACCGAATTCCCACCGTTCTCACGCGTTCTGCGCCTGAATTCGCCCGCCAGTCTCAGCCCGCAAAATTCCGTTTCCCGGACCACGAGATGGAGAGGCTTGCCCGGCGGTGTGAGCGGCCTCGATCTGGCCCGCACGCTACGCGATCGGCGCCCAGAGCTGCCGGTCATTCTCGCGACCGGCTATAGTAGCTACGCGTCTGAGGTGGTGGCCGAGGGCTTCGCGCTGATCGAGAAACCCTGTCGTCGCGAAGTTCTGGCCGCCTCGCTCCGATCGACGATCGAAGCCCACAGCCCGTCAGCTTGATACTCGCCTCTCGGCCGGTTGACACAGATCAATGCGCGCTCGCTGCAATCTGCGATGGTAGCGACGTCAGAGCGGGCCACGGCCAAAAGTCTTCGGGAGGAAGGCAGTCGCGATTAGCCGCGTCCCTTGTCTACCGCTTCGACGAGCTCGCCTGTGCCTTCGTCGACCAATTGCTGGCGAAGGCACTGTCAAGGCAAATGAGTATAGGCGATTTTCGGCGTCGAATCCGGCCGAGCGGGGCGGTAATTCGCGAGCAAAAACAGTGGAGCTCCAGCGCGCCCTTGTGCGCAAACAGGCAGTATAGAATTTACCCTGACAATGCCGATGACGAAGATCTACAAGCTCGGCGAAACGAATCCGCCGGCACCCAACTTCGTCGACATGTCCGGCAAGCCTTTCAACTTGCTCCCTCCGGCCGACGACCATTTCTGGGAGCTCTTGAACAAGGTCGTGCAGGACGAGCCGACCGACGAGGTCGACGCCAACCACATTGCCCAGCGTTTGAGGCGAGCCGATGATGGGCATTTGCAACTGAAACAGAGCTCCGCGCCGGAGAGCGGCGGAACAGGGAGGAAATGGTGCAGAACAAATTCGATCCCAAGGTGTTCCAGCTCGGATATGTCGCGCTGGGGACGCCGGACATCCAACGGACAAAGGATCACTATCTCCAGAATCTCGGAATGACCGAGGTCGAGCGGGGAGACGACGGGTCGGTCTACCTTTCGATCGGCTACAATCATCATGATCTGGTGTTGCGCCCGGCCAAAGAGAAGGCGCTGCTCCATGTGGGCTTTCACCTGAAGCCCCACATCTCGATCGGCGACTTCGCTCGCGACGCGCGCGAGTTTGGCCTCGCCGCCACGGTCAAGACCGACAGTCAGCCCGGCATAGCCGAGTTGGTCGAGGTCGAGGCGCCGGGCGGCGTGGTCATCCAGTTCTACAACGCGATCGCAGCCCCCGCTCCCGGCTTCAAGCAAACCGGGGCATCGCCGCTGCGCCTCGGCCACGTGGCGATCATCTCCCCCGAAGGCGACAAGCTGATCGCGTTCTTCCAGGACTATCTCGGCTTCGTTCGCACCGACGACATCGCGGGGATTGCGAACTTCCTCACGTGCAATCGCGACCACCACGTCGTCAATATCGTGAAGGCGCCGGACTCGCGGGTCCACCACATCGCCTACGAGCTCAAAGAAAGTTCCCAGCACGGCAGCGCAGCCGATGCGCTGCGCGCCGCCGGCGTCAACCTTCTCTGGGGCCCGTCGCGGCACACCGCGGGCCACAACGTGGCCGCCTACCACTACGACCCCAATAGAGTGATGGTCGAGCTCTATACCGAAATGGACCAGTTCATCCCGGAACTCGGGATGTGCGAGCCTCGGCCCTGGCACGAACATGTCCCGATGAAACCCAGAAGCTGGGGATTCACGGAGCTGAACGCCTGGGGCGCCGACTTCGCTTTCAACCTCGCCACGGGCTGAACGCACGCGCTCTCAACACCTCAAGTAAGACACGAGAGGAAAAGTCCATGACGAATGAAACGCCTGTCTTGATTGTTGGCGGCGGAGGCGCCGGCCTGACCTGTTCGATGCTGCTGTCGACGCTTGGCGTCGAGCACCTTCTCGTATCCGCGCTGCCCGGCACCTCGATCCTGCCCAAGGCGCACGTGCTCAATCAGCGCACCATGGAGATCCTCGGGGACGTCGGCGTCGCCGAGCCAATCTTTGCCAAGAGCACGCCGGCCGAGAAAATGCGCTACATGGGCTGGTATGCGGGCTTCACCGGCGAGGACCCGGATTTCGGCCGGCTGATCACCAAGGTCGAGTCCTGGGGCTGCGGATATGAAAATCTCAACTGGCTGCAGGCCAGCTCCTGCCGCAGCGCCAATCTCCCGCAGATTCGTCTCGAACCGCTTATGAAGGCGCGCGCCGAGGAGCTCAATCCGGGCAAGGTCCGGTTTCATCATGAGCTCATCGGGCTGGAGCAGGACGGCGATGGCGTAACGGCGCAAATCAAGAACCATGACACCGGCAAAGAGTATACGGTGAGGAGCCGGTACGTCCTCGGTTGTGACGGCGGTCGCACCATCCCCAAGATGGTCGGCATCGACATTGAGGGCCTTGGCGTCCTCATGCAGACGGCTACCGCGCATGTCTCGGCCGACCTGTCGAAGCTTGCGCCGGACCCGGACGTGCTCATCCGCTGGATCTGGTGTCCCGCCATCAGCGAGTTGGCCGTGCTCGTGCCGATGGGGCCCGACCATTGGGGTCCGGACAGCGAGGAGTGGGTCTTCCACGTAAGCTATCAGGGCGAAGGCCCGAAGAGTCTGACGGACAAGCAGATCGAAGACAACATGCGCGTGGCGCTCGGCATCGGCGACATACCGATGACCATTCACAAGGTCACGCGCTGGGCGGTGGAGGGGGTGCTGGCGAAGAAGTTCCGCGAGGGACGGGTCTTCCTGGTCGGCGACGCGGCGCATCGCCATCCGCCCACGGGGGGTCTGGGCCTGACGAGCGGAATACAGGACTCACAAAATATCTGCTGGAAGATCGCGGCCGTTCTCAAGGGGCAGGCGGGCGAGACGCTGCTCGACAGCTACGAGGCGGAGCGTCGCCCCGTGGACTCGCGCAACATCCAGCGCTCCATGGAGAATTCGATGGCGCATCTCGAAGCGGGACGCGCGTTCGGATTGAACCCCGCCGCCAAGCCGGACGCCAATTGGGCGCAATTGAAGCGGATCTGGAGCGGCAAGCCCGAGGACGCCGAGCATCGTCGCGGAGCGTTGCGCGCGATCCGGCGAATCAGCATGGAAGCGAACGAGCTGAACGTGGAATACGGCTATCGCTATTCTTCGACGGCCGTCGTTCCCGACGGGTCGCCCGAGCCCCAGCCGATCGACGATGTCCGCCTCTACGAGCCGAGCACGCGTCCGGGCAGCCCATTGCCGCACGCCTGGATCGACGACGAGTTGGGCAAGCGCCGGCCGCTGAAGGATCTCGTCGCGCCCGGCCGTTTCCTGCTCATCGCCGGCGAAGACGGGCAAGACTGGTGCGCAGCCGCCGCCACGGTCGCGGCCGCCAACGATCTGCCTGTCGATGCTGTCCGGATCGGCCATATCGACGGCGACCTGTTCGACCCGCGGCTCGCGTGGGCGCAATTCCGCGGCATTACGGAGAAAGGCGCCGTCCTGGTGCGGCCCGATCGGGTTGTCGCCTGGCGGCGCGGCGGAGCGGCCGAGAACGCCGCGGCGATATTGGCCGAAGCCCTCGGGAAAATTCTCGGCCGCAAGCTTCGCGCGCGCGAGGATGGCCGAACCCGGGTGAATGAGCGAGCGAGTTCAACCGCGTAATCGGCTGGGAAGCGAATCTCGACGGCTCGGACAAGAAGACGTTGCTCGCCGCACAAGGAAATCCATCGGGCATTGCTTACGTGGATATTCCGTAGAAGCTGATGAGGCGACGTCACATTATTACTCTACCAACTGACCACTAGAGCCATTTGGCTAAGGTATCGGCGACAACGGCATGAGAGCTCCTTACTGCGTCATCGGCTGCACCCGTGGAACCGGGCTGCAAATTGCCCGCCAGCTGGCGGAGCGCGGAGCGCCTGTCGTGGGCGTCGCCCGTGATCCGGCGAAGGCGTCCAATCTGCTTCCGGCTGCGGTCGAGATCCGCGCGGGCGATGTCACCGATCCGAACTCGCTCCGGGCGGCAGAGCTTGGGGCGTGTCGCGCGATCTTCTTCGCCGTGGACATCACCGGGGGAGTTGCCGGTCGCGGCTTCTTCAAGCCGGCAAGCGAGATCCGCACGGTGACATATCAGGGCCTCGTGAACGTCGTCGACGCCGCCAAGGCGGCGGCGTTCACCGGCCGATTCGTTCTCGTGTCCGGGATGGGGTCCGAGCTCCCCTCCTTCACAGGCCGGCTGCTCAACGCCCTCAAGGGCGACCTGCAGCGCAACCAGCGCGACCGCGACGCGTATCTGCGGAACAGCGGGCTCGACTGGAGCATCGGTCGAGGCGGAATCCTGACTGATGAGCCCGGCGGGCGCGCCGACATTCGCATCACGCCGCCCATCCACCGCCTTTCGTTGTTCCGCCGCGTCGCCCGGGCCGATTTGGCCCGCGCTCTGATTGCGGCGGCCGACGCGCCCGCCGCGTCGGCGCGCACGTTCGACGTGTTCAACGAGCCCGGCGCGTCCCCCACCGACACAGAGCTTGCCGAGCGCCTGGAGCAATTGAGCAGGTCATCTTGAGGCTAGGTTCTCAAGGAAAAGCAAGCTGGAGGGCCCAGGGCGCCCGTGAGCCCGCCGCGACGGTCGCGTTAGCGTCGCGCTGGCGAGCGAAAATTCTGGAGGAACGTTCCGCATGAGCAAACATAAAGTCATTGTCACCTGCGCCGTCACCGGCTCCATTCATACGCCGTCGATGTCGCCGCACCTCCCCGTGACTGCGGAGGAGATCGCGGAAGCCGCGATCGGTGCCGCCGAGGCCGGCGCGGCGATCGTCCACCTGCACGCGCGCGACCCGGCCGATGGCCGACCCGACCAGTCGCCGGAGCGTTTTCATCCGTTCCTCAAGGTCATCAAGCAGCGCGCCAATTGTGTGGTCAACATCACCACCGGCGGCGCCGCCAGCATGACGATCGAGGAGCGCCTAAAGCCCGTCGCTCTGTTCAAGCCGGAGGTCGCCTCGCTCAACATGGGCTCGATGAACTTCGGCCTCTACCCGATGCTGGAGCGCTTCCGGGAGTTCCGGCACGCCTGGGAGAGGCCCTATCTCGAGAGTTCGAAGGAGCGCATTTTCAAGAACACTTTCGCCGACATCGAACACATCCTGACCACTTGCGCGGACAACGGCACGCGGTTCGAGATCGAGTGCTACGATATCGGCCATCTCTATACGCTCGCCCATTTCGTCGACCGCGGCCTCGTGAAGCCACCGTTCTTCGTGCAGAGTGTATTCGGCATCCTGGGTGGGATCGGCGCGCACCCCGAGGACGTGATGCACATGCGGCGCACCGCGGACCGCCTGTTCGGGGACGACTACCGTTGGTCCGTTCTCGGCGCGGGCCGTAACCAGTTCCCGATCGCCGTGCAAGCGATCGCGCTCGGCGGTAATGTCCGCGTCGGTCTCGAGGACTCGTTGTGGCTCGCGCCAGGCCAGCTCGCGCGGTCGAACGCCGAGCAGGTCGCCAAGGCTCGCCGCCTCGTCGAGGAGTTCGGCCTCGAAACGGCGACGCCGGAAGAGGCGCGAGCGATCCTCCAGCTCAAGGGCGGCGACCGCGTCGCGTTCTAAGGGAGCGTCAAAAGGACATGATGACGCAAAGCGCGGACTTGGAGCTAAGGCCACAGGAAGCGAAGGCATCAACGCGTGCTGCTGCGATGTGCCTCGGCCCCGAGGCGGGGGGCGGCTTCGAAATGAATTCCCGCTTCCGCCGCAAAATTCCACAAGGCGGCGCTTGCGGCAGGCAGGCGCGATGACGATGACGATTTCTCCGTTTCTCACCGCTCTCGGATCCGAAGGTCCCCCAGCCGACCGAGCGAAAGACATGGACCTGTATGGATGGCTAATTGGAAGCTGGGAAATGGACTCGGTCCACTACCTCGACGACAGCACAATCCAGAAATGGAATGGCGAATGCCATTTTGGCTGGGTGCTCGAAGGCCGCGCGATCCAGGACGTTTGGATCAGGCCCAAGCGCCCTGCGCCGTCGACGATGTATGGCACGACTTTGCGCATCTTCGATCCTGGGATCGATGGCTGGCACATCATATGGAACGACCCGCTCAACCGAGATCACTCGCGCCAGATCGGGCGGGCGGAGGGTAAGGACATTGTCCAGCTCGGCAATGACTCGCGCGGTCTGAAAACTCGATGGCGTTTCACTGAGATCACTCCCAACAGCTTCCATTGGATCGGCGAGGAAAGATCTTCCGAGAGTGACCCTTGGCAAATCACGTACGAACATTTAGCCCGCCGAACAAAACCTTGAAGCTAGTGGTATCCGCTTACGTAAGAATATCTACACGGCGCGGCGAGCAGAGATTCGCTGACCGGCGAACCTTGAGTGAAGGAGGCGCAGTATTAAATAGTTCCTGATTACGCGCTTGCGTCAGCTTCAGACGTTCAGTAGAACGGAACATGAACATGTTGTTTTCGCAGGGGTTCTCTGATGGCGCGCAATCAGGTTCAGTTTCAGAAAGGCCTCAGCGAGGCTCGTTTCGCGGAGATTTACGGAACCGTGTGTTTCGGCGTGCAATTTTGACCCCCTAGCCGGGGGGATCGGCGTCCAAAATTGACCCCCTAGTTTTCGCTCTGTTCGGCTGCCCGCGTTTGTGTGACGCGGGCGGTGGGGGATGCTGGTTGTGGAGACGATCGCCCGGATACGGCGCGAGCATTTATCCAGGGGCAAGTCGATCAAGGAGATCGCCCGCGATCTGAAGATATCGCGCAATACTGTTCGGAAGATTCTACGCTCGGGCGAGACATCTTTTTCCTACGAGCGAGAGGTCCAGCCACGCCCGAAGTTGGGACGCTGGAAGGCCGACATCGATCGGATGTTGACGAAGAATGCCGACGCGCCAGCGCGCGAACGTCTGACGCTGATCCGGCTATTCGAGGAGTTGCGGGCGCTGGGCTATGAAGGCGGCTACGACGCCGTCCGACGCTACGCCAAGATCTGGAGCCGCGAGCACTCGAGCCAGTCGGCTACCGCCTACGTTCCGTTGTCGTTTGCGCAGGGCGAGGCCTACCAGTTCGACTGGAGCCACGAGATCGTCGTGATGAGCGGCGTGACAACGACCTTGAAGGTCGCGCATGTCCGCCTCTGCCACAGCCGAATGATGTTCGTACGCGCCTATCCGCGCGAGACCCAGGAAATGGTGTTCGACGCGCACGATCGGGCGTTTGCGTTCTTCAAGGGCGCCTGCACGCGCGGCATCTACGACAACATGAAGACGGCGGTCGACACGATCTTCGTCGGCAAGGATCGGCAATACAATCGCCGCTTCCTGCAAATGTGTTCGCACCATCTCGTCGACCCTGTCGCCTGCACGCCGGCGTCAGGCTGGGAGAAAGGCCAGGTGGAGAACCAGGTCGGCCTTGTTCGTGAGCGCTTCTTCACGCCACGGCTGCGGTTCAAGACGTACGATGAGTTGAACGCCTGGCTCATGGACAGGTGCATCGCCTACGCCAAGGCCCACCCGCACCCCGAACGCCCCGAGCAGACCGTATGGGAGGTCTTCGAGGAAGAGCGGCCCAAGCTCATCGCTTATCGCGGTCGCTTCGACGGGTTCCATGCGCAACAAGCCTCGGTGTCGAAGACGTGCCTGGTGCGGTTCGACAACAACAAATACTCGGTCAGCGCCAGCGCAGTCGGTCGTCCAGTCGAGGTCCATGCCTACGCCGATCGCATCGTCGTCCGCCAGGATGGGCGTATCGTCACAGAGCATCCCCGCAACTACGGTCGCGGCGAGACAGTCTACGATCCCTGGCACTATGTTCCGGTCCTGGCCCGCAAGCCTGGAGCCCTGCGCAACGGCGCTCCGTTCAAGGATTGGGTGCTGCCGGCGGCGCTCGAGCGGGTTCGACGCAAGCTCGCCGAATCCGATGATGGCGACCGCCAGATGGTCGCCATCCTGGCCACCGTGCTCACCGATGGATTGCCGGCGGTGGAAGCCGCCTGCGCTCAGGCGATGTCAGAGGGCGTCCATTCGTCCGACGTGATCATCAACATCCTCGCGCGCCAACGCGATCCTGGACCTGTTGCGCCCATCTTCACCCCGGATGCGCTGAGGCTCCGACATGCGCCGGTCGCTGACTGCGCGAGATACGACCAGCTCAGGAGGGCATGACCATGGAGAGAACCGAAGTCCTCGAAATGATGGGCGAACTGAAGCTCTATGGGATGAAAAGCGCATACGACGAGACGCTCGCCACCGCGCTCAAGCGCAAGCATGAGCCCCAGCAACTGGTCGGCGATCTGCTCAAGGCCGAGATATCGGAGAAGCAGGCGCGTTCGATCCGATACCAGCTCACGACCGCCAAGCTGCCGCTCGCCAAGGATGTGAACGACTTTGCGTTCAAAGACACGCTGATCAATGAGAACCTGGTGCGCGATCTTGCCAGCGGTGTGTTCGTTGCTCAGCAACGCAACGTCGTCCTGGTTGGCGGAACCGGCGCCGGCAAGACCCACCTGGCGATCGCGATCGCACGAAGCTGTATCCGCGCCGGATCGCGAGGCCGCTTTTTCAACACCGTCGATCTCGTCAACCGGCTAGAAGCCGAGGGTCGATCTGGCCGTCAAGGGCGGCTCGCCGATTATCTCACGCGGCTCGACTTCATCGTTCTCGACGAGCTCGGCTATCTTCCGTTCGCGCAGTCCGGCGGCCAGCTCCTGTTCCACTTGATCAGCCGTCTCTACGAACGCACGTCGATCATCGTCACAACAAATCTCGCCTTCGGTGAATGGCCCAGCGTCTTTGGCGACCCAAAGATGACCACCGCGCTCCTGGATCGTCTCACGCATCACTGTGACATCGTCGAGACCGGCAACGAGAGTTGGCGCTTCAAGAACCGCGCCTGAGCTCTAGATCGTTCCTCACCCCCCCGCGCTCGCCCCGGCTGCGCAACCCCGACCAGCTCCGCCGGGGCAAGCGCTGCCGTCAGTGCGACATCAGGGGGGTCAATTTTGCACGCCGATCGGGGGTCAGTTTTGTGAGCCGATTGACAAGCCCGGCATAGCGCGCCAGTGCCCTACGGTCCCGGATCTCCCGCGAGAACACCTCCTGGATAAGCATGTCCGCGGACTCGACGCCGACGCCGACCACGCGTGTAAGGACATGCGCCGACGCATGGCGTGGCTCGTCTGGCGTCTTCGCCAGACGCTCGGTGCGGGTCTTCTCGATCTCCTTGATCTGCTGCTTGACGAAGCGCAGGCGGTCCAGGTCGCGCCGCATCTCGGCCAACGTGTTCGTAGGTATGGCGACGCCCTCCGGCGTGCGCAGGGCTTCAAGCTGGCTTGGCGCCCGAGCGAGATTGGGCCGGAAGCCGCGAATGCCGAGCCGGGCGAGATTGGCCTTCAGGCGGTTGACGATGCGTGTGCGCTCTCCGACCAGGACCTGACGCTCGCGGCTGGGTCGTCTCGCATCCTCGTCCTCGAGCGCGGGGATGGCCGCCATGCTGCAATGCTTCGGTTCGCCGCGCAGCCAGCCGAGGAAGGCGCGCTTGAGGAGCTCTGTGTCGAGCCGATCCGTCTTCACCCTTCGGTGCTCGCGCGACACCGGGACGCTCGACGGGTGGATCACATAGGCTTCGATGGATTGGGAACGCAGCCAGCGCGCCAGCCAGAAGCCATCGCGGCCTGCCTCGTAGGCAACGGCGATCCGGTCGATCGCGTGGCCGCGCTTCGCCGCTTCGTTGCGCCAGCGATGCAGAAGCTGCAGCAGCGCGTCGCGGTCTGGGCTAAGTTTCTTCAAGGGATAGCGATCGAGTCCCGGCACGATGCCCGCGACCAGCCAACTCGACTGGCCCATCTCGACCACGGCGATCAATGTCGCGTCTTGCTCGAGCGCGACGACGCATTTGCTCAAGTCGTTCTGCTTTGACATAGGGGCGCTCCATCGTTTGGTTGCCGCGACGAAGGCGCCAACGCCCGCCGCGCGCCCATAGAATCTAAACCGCTCGCGCGGTAGCTGCGGCGAGGGCAGCGCGGGAAGCTGGGTCGGACGAGGCCAGGACTGTCTCAGAATCATGGGGTTCAACCCCATGGGAGACAGGAGCTTTCGCGATGTCCGACAAGCCCATCAACCCGCTGCGTCAGCGCATGATCGACGACATGACGGCGCGTCGGTTCAAGGAGAAGGTGCAGAAGGACTACGTCCGGCACGTCAGGACCTTTACGGCCTTCCTGGGCCGGTCGCCCGATACGGCGACGAAGGAGGACCTTCGCCGCTTTCAGTTGCATCTGGCGCAGCAGCAGATCAGCCCAGGTTCGATCAACGCCGCCGTCACCGCGCTTCGGTTCTTCTTCACCGTGACGCTCGAACGGCCAGACCTCGTTCGTCCTCTGACGATCGTGAACAAGCCGCGCAGGGCGCCGGTCGTGCTCAGCCAGGAAGAGGTCGCGCTCCTGCTCGAAGCCGCGCCGGGCCTGAAGTACAAGGCCGCGCTCAGCGTCGCCTACGGCGCGGGCCTGCGCGTGTCCGAGGTCGCGCACCTGAAGGTGTCCGACATCGACAGCCAGCGCATGACGCTTCGGGTCGAGCAGGGCAAAGGGCAGCGGGACCGTTATGTGATGCTGTCGCCGCAACTGCTCGAACTGTTGCGCGCATGGTGGAAGGCGGCGCGGCCGCGGGCCTGGCTGTTCCCCGGCCAAAACCCGGTCAACCCGATCACCGCCCGTCAGCTCAATCGCGCCGTCACCGCCGCCAAAGACCTGGCCGGCATCTCCAAGCGCGTGTCGCCGCATACGCTGCGGCACAGCTTCGCCACCCATCTGCTCGAGCAGGACGTCGACATTCGGGTGATCCAGGTGTTGCTCGGCCACGCCAAGCTCGAGACGACCGCGCTCTACACCCAGGTCGCGGTCAACACGATCCGCGACGTCAAGAGCCCGCTCGAGCGGCTCGGCGTCAACCTGGCGAAGCGATCGCAGCCCGGCTGATCAAGGCCGCGTGGCGCGGCCTCTCCTCGAGGTCGCCGATGTCTTTCGCGCCCATGGAGCGGCGTGGCGGAAGGCCAACGCCGGTCACGTGAGCCTCGCCCAGTTGAAGGCCATGTCGGCGATCGAGACCTGTCGCACAGCCGCGCTCGGCGGACACGTCGAGCGCTGCGAGGACTGTGCGCACGAACGGATCTCCTACAATTCCTGCCGCAATCGCCACTGCCCGAAGTGCCAGGCGGCCGCGGCGAGGGAATGGCTCGAAGACCGCGAGGCCGAACTCCTGCCGGTTCCCTATTACCACGTCGTCTTCACCCTGCCGGCGTCGATCGGCGCCGTCGCGTTCCAGAACAAGTCCCCCGTCTACGACCTCCTGTTCAGGACCGCCGCCCAGACGCTGACCACGATCGCGGCCGACCCGAAGCATCTGGGCGCGCGCATCGGCCTGACCGCCGTACTGCACACCTGGGGCTCGGCGCTGACCCACCATCCGCACGTCCACGTCATCGTTCCCGGCGGCGGCCTGTCGCTGGACGGATCGCGCTGGATCGCCTGCAAGCCCGGCTTCTTCCTGCCCGTGCGGATGCTGTCGCGTCTCTTCCGCCGGCTCTTCCTCGAAGGGCTCGCAGCCCTGCATGCGGCCGGACGCCTCGTCTTCCTCGGCGACCTCGCGCGGCTCGCCGACAAAGCCGCCTTCGACGCCGTCCTCGCGCCGCTGCGCCGATCGGAATGGATCGTCTATGCCAAGAGGCCGTTCGCCGGGCCGAAGGCCGTGCTCGCCTATCTCGCCCGCTACACCCACCGCGTCGCGATCTCGAACTCCAGGCTCATGGAGCTGGACGACAAGGGCGTCACATTCAAGTGGAAGGACTATCGGGTCGAAGGCCGCGACCGGTTCAAGACCATGACGCTCGCGGCCCACGAGTTCATCCGCCGCTTTCTCCTGCACGTGCTGCCGAGCGGCTTCCACCGCATCCGACATATGTGGACGGCCTCTTGGCAAGTGGTTTTCGACGCTCTGATCGCTTTGGTCGGCTGCGGTCATATGTCCGGCCTGTTGGTGCGGTATAGGACCGCTGGCCCTGATGATATTCGACAGTCCTGGTCCCTATCACTACGGCGAGCTCGGGGCTCGTGGCGGATGTCAGGGTGTCCTGGGCTTTCGTTGCGACCGTGTCGTTCATCACGTCGTTGCGCTTGCCAATCTCTTCGAAACTGAAACGTCTATCTTGGAGAGCTCTTTGTCGTCAGGCCTTCGTGTAAAGTTCGGTTCGGAAGGCTTCGCCGGTCGACATCATCGCCCAGGCGATTCTGGCCAGCTTGTTGGCCAGGGCGACGGCGACGACGCGCTCGGGCTTCCTGGCCCTCATGGCGACGATCCATTCGGCCAGGGCGCCTTTGTATTTATGGGCCACGCGCAAAACCGACGTGCATCCCACGACCAGCATCTTGCGCAAATACCGGTTACCCTTTTTGGTGATAGCGCCGAGCTTGTCCTTGCCGCCGCTCGAGTGCTGGCTCGGAGTAATGCCCAGAGACGCGCTGAAATCGCTTCCCGACCTGAAGACGCTGGGATCGGGATTGAAAGCGACCATCGCTGATGCGATCAGCGGGCCGAAGGCGGGGATCTCGTCCAGCAACCGGCTCGTCTGGTTCTTGCCGCTCGCCCGGGCGATCGTCTTCTCCAGATCGTCGATCTTTTCGTCGAGGCCGTCGCTGTGCGAAGCCAGCATCGCGGTTGCTTGCTTGGCCTCTTCGGGAAGGGTCTCGTCGGCTTGCGCGAGCGCCAGCAATTCCTTGACCCGGTGGATGCCCTTGGGCGCGATCAAGCCGAACTCCGAGAGATGACCGCGCAGCGCATTGACGGTCATGGTTCGCTGCTTGACCAGCAATTCCCGAGTCTTGTGCAGCATCAGCACGGCTTGCTGATCCGCGCTCTTGATCGGCACGAACCGCATCTCGGGCCGCGACATGGCCTCGCAGATCGCAGCCGCGTCGTTCGCATCGTTCTTGCCGCGCTTGACGTAGGGTTTCGTGTAAGCAGGAGGAATCAAGACCACTTCGTGCCCCAACGCCCGGATCTCCCGCGCCCAGTAATGGGACGATCCACAAGCCTCCATCCCGACGCGGCAGGGCGCCGCTTGGGCGAAGAAAGCAAGCACCTTACCTCGGCTCAATTTGCGCGTAACCGCAGGCGCACCCTCGCGCTCGATTGCATGCACCTGGAAAAAGTTCTTCGCCAGGTCGATCCCAATCCTGATAAAGGTCTTCATGGACGGCTTCCCTATCCGCGACCTGCACCGGTCACGCCTTGGCACTTGATGCCGTTCGGGTGAGGCCGTCCACATCATCACTACGGCCTCTTCGCCGGCGCGGTCCGAGCCAGCAACATCGAGCGCGTCCGCCAGGCGCTCGCCGCGCCCGAGGCTGCACCCGAGGGCTCGCACGCCGAGACCGACGGCCAGGCCGAAGCCGTTTCGCCGGCGCGGCGCTGCCCCTGCTGCGGCGGCCGGATGATCATTGTCGAGACGTTCGAAGGGCCGCGCCCCGCGCGATCGCCTTCCCCAAGCCGGATCAGGATCGACACGTCATGACCGACGCCGCGCGTCCCGCCTCGCAGCGCCGCTTCCCCTCGCCTCCAGCCGCACGCCGGAGCAGGAACGCGACGTCCTCCCGACGTCCGCACAGGCTCTCCAGCCGCCGAGCCCATCCCCGTCGCCCTCATCCGCGCCCGACAAGAAGCCCGTCGTCTCGGCTCCCGACGATGAAACCGACCGCCTTCCGCCACCGCCCCCAAATCGGCGATCCGACCGCGATCCTCAAATCCCCATAGGCCGCGCTCGGTCAAACAGCGCCCTTCCTCCCCGCGGTTTCCTCCTTACGAGGCTTTCAAACGCCGGCCCCCGCGTCTCGCACGACCGTCCGAAAGGGCCGGCGTCTGAAACCCTTCAGTGAAGCGGCTGTTGCTCATTGCGGCCGCGAATGGCGGAACTGATCAGGTAAGCGGGCGTTGCCTCTGCGCGCGGTCTCCGCCCAAAGCGGGCATCGACCATGGCACCGTCAGACCGACCCCGGGCGGGCTTCACTCCCCGCTCGTCGTCTCCGTGGCCCCTGGCCTTGCGGACTGCCGGTCTTCACGCGCGCCTAGTCCTCTGTGTTCATCCTGGCCGTTCTTATATTTAACGCGATCGTAATGATGTTTGTAACAACAAGCATCGGTTTGGTGGCGTACCTCTAGTTTTGACCGGAATGTGTCGGCTGGCCTTCGCGCAATCTGAGTGGGTGGGCGGGGCCATCGCGTCCCCCGCCCCTTGTCCAAGTCGGTTCCGCCGGCGGCGAGCGCGAGCCCGTCATGCCGCGGTGGGGCAGGTTCTTGTACTGGCACAGCAGATAGACCGAATCCACTGTGCCCGCATCATGCGGGAACCGGAACTCGATGTCCGGACGCGTCTCGCGCCTTCCAACCGGACCGATCTCCGTCTCGAACAGCCCGTAATAAAGATCCGGCCACTCCTCGGTTCGCACGCACGACACGCGCGCTGGATGGTCGTCTCGACGGTCGCCGCAACTGAATTCCAGCACGCGGCAATCGGGCTCTCGCTCGCACCGGCAAGGGCAATCGCCGATTTCCGGACAATCGCACTCCCGACCGCGCGCATGGAACAGCGCGGCGATCCTCGTGATCGATACTTCGTCCGAGCCGGGCACGAACGGAAACATCTTCCGCTCCAATTGCAGCCCGAGCCGCGCATCGTGCCCTCTCTCCCGTCCGGAATTTCGCAGCATCTGCCACGCGTCCGGAAATTCATGGCGCACGTCGAAGAAGCACCAGCCATCGCCCGGAAGGTGCTTGCGCGCCGCTTCCATGGCCACTTGGCGCAGCGGGACCCCGCCTTCGCGCGACGTGTAGCTCAGGTTGAGAATCACGTCGCTCAAGGTGTCCATGTCGAAGTAATTGTTTTCACGCGGCAGCTCGATTCTCCAACGACTCACCGCGCCTTGATACTCGAAGGGAAGATACCGCTCGTCGCGGAAGTTGAGCTCGAACATGCCCGCGTCGTTTTGTCCGCTCGAGGTCGCAATGGCCTCCCTCGCTGCATAGGAGCGGACCACGCGAGGATCATGCGGACACGCTTCGTAAGCGTCGCCCGATCCGCATTCGCAACAGCAGCGGGTCGCCGGAAGCCCGATCCGCGGATCGATGCGGGTCGTGCTGCTCAGCAGCGTCGCACGGCAATGTACGCCGTTGTATGGACCGGTGACGCACGGAATGGTCAGCGTGACATTCTTGATCCGGCGCATGTACTGACCCGGATAATCGAGGTCGAACATCCATTCCGTCAGCTCGATGTCGCAGCAGCCCGTTACCTTGAGCCGCAGGAACGCCATCGGGAAGTGAGTCCGCAGCGAGAAGTGCTTGGTCAGCTCGTATTCCCGAACGTTTTCGTCCAGATAATCCTTCTCCATGTGCCGGAGCGCGAGGTCGAGGCGCTCGCCGGCGAGAAGCCCCTCGTGCAGGTCCTCCCACGTTTCCTCGGGGATGAACCGCCGTGTGGTGTGGCCGCGCTCGAAATTGAACGCGCACTGAGCTTCGTGCGCCGCGCGATGCGCCATCTCGTACATCTGACGGTAGAGCGCCGAGGTCTCCTTTTGCAGGAACAGATAAAGGTCCGTCGCGGTGAATTTGTCGCGCAAGAAGTCGAGCACCTCCGTCGCGTTCTCGATCTGCCGCTGTTGATTGTTCAGCTCCTGCAGCGCCTGGTCCCGCCGCCGTTGCGCGCCGAGTATCTGGAGCTCTGTCTGATGGATCTCGATCGGCAGCGTCTGCATCTGGTGGAACCATTCGACGGAGCGGCGCTGCCAGCCGGCCTGCGTCGCATCGATCGAGGCTGTCTCGCTCTGGATGTCGGCGACGGTAAGCATGATCTTGGTGATGGTGTCAAACAGACCCGCCAGCTTGGTGCCGGTCGGGGCCTGGATGAAACTCGACATGGCTCCGACGAAGCTGTCCGGGATGACGTGGAAGACTTCGCCGACCGCACCGGAGATGTTCGCTCCCGTGCGCGTCTGTAGGGCGTTATTGCCGAGATTGAGGTTCTGGATCTCGTCGTTGATCAGGTCGTTCTGGTAGAGCGTCGTGTAGTAGAGCAGGCTGGTCTGGTTGACCTCCTTGGTCTGCTGGAGCGCCTGCACTTGCCAGTCCGCATCGCGCCACTGGTCCTGGCGAATGCCGATGCCGAGTGTCAGCATGTCCCGCTCCTGGCCGGCGCGAACAGAGGCCAGTGCTTCGGCGTCGCCCTTTTCATACGCCGCCAGCAGCGCGGCGCCGAGCTCGCGGACGCGGCCCACGATCTCGTGCGCCTTCTGGATCTGGAATGTGAAACGATAGGGGCTGCTGCGATGGCACCAATCCGTCTCGTCGGCGCAGGTTTCGGGAACCGTACGCCAGCCGTCGCGCAGCGGATCGTCGCTCCAATACGGCATGTCGCGATCGGGCCGCCCGTTGCGCACACGCCGCGCGTCGGAGCAGGTGCGGATTAAGCCCAAACGGTCGCCGAGCAGACTATAGAGATCCATCAGCCTCGGATTCAGCGGTGGATTGGCCGCAGTAAAGGCAGTGACTGTCGGCGGCGACACGGCCTCCGGCAGCAGGATTGTTTGCGGAGTGCAGCCTGTGATCCTCGCCACTGTATCGTAGATGAGCCGCGCCTGCTGGAACGCCTCGGGGGAGCGGCGGCGGCGCATCAGCGCATCGCCCCAATCGATCAACGTCTGGCAGTAATGCAGAACGACGGCACGCTCGCGGGCGACCTCATCTGTAACCTTGGAGCTGTCGCAGCACGTACTGTTCGAATTGCCGCCGCGGCCCGGAGGCGAAGCGACGGCGGTTGGCGCATTCGTATCCGGCGCCGGCGCCATCGCGGGCGGCTGAGCATCGGCCGATCCCTTAACCAAGACCACAGTGCCTGTGGTTGTTCCTCCGTTTTGGGTTCCTGTCGTACCCGGGGCTTGTGCGGTCGTGCCCGCGCCGGCGCCGGCGGAATCGCTCTTGCACACCATCCAGGTGCAATCGCCATTCAGCGGATCGAAGGCGCGCTTGTACCATTTGAGCGCGAGCTCGAAGCCGCAGCGGGCCCGCAACGCCTCGGCCACCGCCATCGAGGGCGCGAACCACGAGCCCGGGAACAGACGCGCGCCCGCGTCGTGGTAGGCGAAGAACGGATAGGAGAGCAGCCCGCCCGGGAACGGCGATGGCGTGGGGAGTGCCGGAGGCTTGATGGCCTGGGGAGTCCCGACCGCCTCGTCCGATGCCAAATCGTAGCGGAAGCCCGCGGGCGAGGGGTCCCCGGGCGAGGGATCCGCCGGGGGAGGCATGGTGCCGCCGTTCACCTGGAAGTACAGCGAGTCGCCCCCGCGGCCGAGGAACACGAGATCGGCCGGCTCCGAGATCGCGACGTAATCGTCGGATTTGCGCGGCTGCCCGAATTGTCCGTTGTGGACACGACACCACGCCAGGCGCACTGCCGGATTGGATTGCCATTTCGCGAGCAGCGACGGCACCCGGTCCTCTTCGTTCCATTCCGCCGATTGCTGCTGGAACGAGTCGTAGTAGGAGTCCTGGAATCCGAACTGATAGCTTCCCGCGAAGCTGATGTCGGGATTGCTCTGAGCGTCCGTCTGGTCCGTGTAGGCGTAGTACTGGGTATCGACGAGCCAGAAATAGTATTCGTCGACGAGCACGGGATGGTCGCAGCCGCATTCGCGGCAGCAGGCCGCGCGCGGTTCTGCATGATGCGGCTCGAATCCGAGCGCGGCTTGCGGCACGCCGGCCGCCGCGACGCGGAGGAAGCGCGTCCCGAGCTTCATCGCCGATTCCATCCAAAGCGGCAACGACACGGGGTTGGCGCTGCCGTTCGCCGCCTGTTGTGCGAGCGCAGGCGCGGAATTGGGAGCGGGTTGGTGCCCCGTCGATCCCCCGCTGCCTGCGGCGGACCCCCCGTTGCCTCCAGCGGATTCCCCGCCGCCGCCGGCCGATCCGTTCGACTGCGGCACGGCGGCGAGCCAGCTGGGCCGCGCGGCGTATTCCGGACTGCCGAGTGTCTCGAGCCCCTCCCGCGTTGCCGACTGCGGCGGCGCGGTCAACGGTTCGAGCTCGGACGGGACCTTTTTCTGGATCAGTATCGGCGCGTGCTCGAGCGGCTTGACGTCGTCCTGCCACCAATCGAGTCCGCCCGGCGCCGCCACCGTCAGCGTCGCATTGCGCAATTCGGATTCGAGGAAGCGGAACGCCTCAATGCGGCGGGCCTTGTCGCGCTCGGTCCACTCGATCCAATTCTCGCGATGCAGCTCGCGAAGCTTGCACCTTTCCCAGACACGATAGCTGTCAAAACGGCTGTCCCACAGGCGGATGAATTCGCCGCCGACCGTCCAGCCCGGCTCGAGACCGAGGCGGCTGCGGCGGACGAACGTCTGCACCGCCGAGATCGCCTCCTCGATACGACTCGCCTTCTCGCAAACGCCGGTTTCGACGTCGAGCAGCAGCAGGTCACTCAGATCCGCGGGCTTGGTTGCATAGCTCGAGGAAGACCACGGCAGCAGCACGCGGTTCTGGTTGCACAGATAGGAGACCAGCGCCTTGCGGCCGCGTTCGCGAAGCCCGTTGTTGAGGCGCTTCACGTCGGCATATCGGCGCGGATGCTCGTCGAAGCATGCAGTATCGACGTACGCGAGGAGATTCGCATTTCCGGTCTGCGTGACCCCGGAGGCCGGGACGGGCGCGCTCGGATCGTCCGAAGCCCAGAGATCAGGCCGCGCCTGCGAAATATCCTTCGCATGGAAGCGATCCATCACGTAGCGGATCCAGCGATCGGCGTGCCACACGCGCACGAGCCAGCGATCGTCCTCGAGATCGGCGTCCGAGACGGAATAGATCGCGCTCGACTGGTCCTGGTAGTAGCGCAGATCGAGATCCCAATACTTGGCCTCCGCGCCGATATGGCGGAGCAGCTGCGCGGGATCGCCCGCGGGATTGAGCTTCGCTTCCTCGAAGAGCTGCCAGATCGGAGCCTTGCACCGCCGATGCGACTGTCTGCGCACGACGGTGTAGTCGTAGAGGCGTTCCCACCAATCGAACATACCCTGAGATTGCTGAAGCGACGGCGCTGTGCGGCCGTCCGCGGTCGGCGGATGATAGTTGTCCTCGATCGGCAGGAAATTGAAGTCGAAGTTGACGAGATGCTGCGCGAACGCGGACGGGCTCGTGCGATAATAGGCGTATCCGGCGAAATTAACCGGATTGGCGAGCATGTAGCCGAGCTCGGACTGATGATCCTCGCGGCGCCGCGCCGATAGATCGAGCTTTCCGGAGAACAGCACCGCCTTAAAGGCGCGCTGATAGGTCCGGCGCATGTCGCGGAGCGTGCTCGTGTAGAACGCCTTCAAGAAAGCCTGGGCGTTCTTGCTGCCGGGCAGGAACGCGATACCCTGGTCGAGCGTCTGATCCTGGTAATCGCGGTAGAGCCGGTGGACGGGCAGGGTGACGAGGCAATCCTCGCTGTCGGGCCCGGCATACTTCACCTGGAAGCCCGTGCGCTGGCGGCGCGGATGCGAGGTCGAGAGATCGGGCGCGGGCTGGCTGTATTCGACGGTGATCTGATAGGCGCCGCGCCGCAGGCGGGGCTCGTGCACCTCGGGTTCGGTGTTGCCCGCCCAGTCGTGGTTGAGGACCGCGAAGGTCTTCGAGCCTCGCTGCAGCGTCACGCGCCACTGCCATTTTTCGGCGAGCTCGACATCGGGCCTCTCTCCCTCGGGCGTCGGCGCGCCCGCGTGGAACCTGTATTCGCCCTCGCGCTCGACGAGCAGCACGCCGGACCATTTGACGAGAATTGGCGCCGCGCCTCCCAACCGGTCCCCGTCGCCGGTTCTCACCGCGTAGCCGTTGCTCACGCGGATCAGCGGGTTGGTACTGCTCGACAAGGTAATGGGGGGCAGGACGGTCGGAACGGCGCTATTGGTGGCGTCGCGCTGGTGGCCGAAGGCCTGCATCGGACCACGTACATCGCGCCAAATCACCTGGCCTGTCACTTGGCCTGCCGGTCCCTTATTGGCGTCTGGCACGTCGTACTCGCCGAGCAGTCCCGTGCCGACCAGACCGAGCAATGCGGCGACCGCGCCTGCAGGCGGAGACGTCCACATCACGTTCGGAGGGGCGCCACCATCGGAATCCCAGGGCGTGCCCGTGTTTTCGTCCGCGTAAAGGCGGCCGAGGACGAGGGCCGCGACGGCGGGCAGGTCCTCGACGCGGCTGCCGGTGCGATGCGCGACGTGATTGGCGAGATGCTCCGCAATCACCTTGCGGCGCGCGTTGGCCAACGCGAAGTGACGCCGGAACCAGTGCCAGCGCTCGCGCTCGTCGCATTCCTCGATGAGGTGGGCCTCCGCGCTCTGCCAGTCCGGGAGCAGAAATGCGACGAACGCGAGGTCGAGCCTCGGCGCGAAGTACAAATCCTGCGCAGCGGCTTCTTCGGCGGCGTTCAACTGGGGCAATTGGCCGAGCTTCGCTCCGACCGCTTCATCGCCGAGAGGCAGCTGGACCCACAACTCCGACGCGCTCGCGTCGTACTGGAAGGGGCTGCCGGGCGGCGTGTTCCACGCCGTGGTCGACGCGAGCGCCACGCGATACTGCCGCTGCTTTCCGCTCACCGACAAACCGGATTCTTCGAGCGCGCCGGGGAAGAAATGCTGGCCCAGAGAGAGCAGGGGATCCTGCCCGGCCGGCGGCGCATAGCCGAAATGATTGCGGAATTCGTCGACGATCTTCGACCACGTCAAGCCGCGCCAATCGTCGTCGCAGACCTCGACCCGCAGCAGCTCTTCGCGCAGTTTCCAGAGCGAATGATGTCCGCCGCCTTCCGGCACTTCCAGCGGATAGGCGAGGACGTCGTCCGCATCCTGCTCCGGGAAGGGATTTTCGCCATGCTGCGGCGGCGCCGCATTGAACAGGTAGAGCAACTCGCCGATCCGGAATTCCGACGCACACATCTTGGCCAGCACCTCGGCAAAGCGCAGCGTGCAGCCGGGGTTGCTGTTCCACACGTCGGTGGATGGGTTGGTCGTGGTCGGAGGATTGAAGCCTGCCAGACGCGACAGCGCGTCCAGATTGTCCGCCATGTGCGCGACCTGCTCCTCGCGCGCGCACCGCTGCCGGTCGCGCTGTGGACGCGCATGCGCCTCGACGCCTTCGAGCAGATGCTGCTTCGCCCAATTCCACTTCTTCGCGCCGCTGCCGACCCAGAGAGCCAGCAGATGCGTGCGGTCGGCTCCCGTCGCGCCCGGCGTTTCCTCCGTGCGATCGCGCAACGACAGACGGAACTGGTCGCGCAACATCTGGAACGCGGCGAGCTGGCGGATGAATTCGGGGTTGATCGCCGTCCCGTTGAACAGGTTCAGCACCGTGCAGATGTCGTAGAGCTGCGCGAACGCGTATTCGGCGCCGCACAGGGCCTTGAGCTTCCGCCACAGGCGGATGAACACCATCAGTTGCGGCAGTGCGGTGTCGCGTCCGTCGCCCGGGAGCTGGACCTGATAGTCGCCGAGGCAACAAGGCTCGCAGTCGGGAACGCTCGCGGGTTTGCGGACGGCATCGTTCCCGTCACCTTGCGTGCCGACCAAGGTGATCGGAATGCCGGACTTCGACAATTCCACGAATTCGCAATAGCTGAGACACGTGGCGGCCAAAAAGACCGGCAGCTTCATGCCGCTGTCGGAGATCTCTCGCAGTTGAAGCGGCGAGAATCCGAACGTCGGCGCGGTCCCTTGCCCCGGCAGCTGCGGGCGCTTGTCGCCGGTCAGCTGCCCGCACGCCTGCGGCACGCTTCCCTGGAAGAGCGTGGTGTACTCTTCCGGCGTAATGCCCAGATACTCGATCGCTATATCGATTCGAACCGGGTAGCGGCGGAGGAACGACTGAAAGCCCGCCGGCGGATTTGTGGGCGCGAGAGCAAATTCGGTGATGCACCTGCGGAAGGTCCGCATCTCCTGGAACCGGCAGCTGCCGAAATTCTGCAGGTAGGTTCGCGAGACGTCGAGCGCCTGCGAATAGGGCAGGTCGCACGCGGAAAAATCGGCTTTCAGGTTGTTGTAGACCAGCGGCTCGACCGCCTGGTTCTTCGCAATCGGTGTCGCCGGCGTGGAGTATTCGGGGAGCGCCGCGTAGATCGCCACCCGCTCGTGGCAATCGTGGTCGGTCTCCTGGCCATCGTCGTCGTCGCAAAGCGTGAACCCGGCCAACTTGTCTTCCGACGTGTCGTAGACCACTCCGCTTGCCTTCGCGGGCGCCGTGCCGAGATATTCCAGGCACTCGTTGACCATATCGATCGTCAGGAGCGGCGTTTCGAGATTGGCGCAGCTCGCCAGCAGATTGCCCACTGGTCCGCGGCGGGCCGCGACCGTGTCGCCCAAGCTCGACTGGCCTTTTGCCGGAGCCGCGAACGGGGCCGCACAGGTCGACGCCTGTGACAGGTTCAGCATCTCCTGCAGATACGCGATCGGACCGGTCGGCGAGAGGCACGGCGGCGGGACGCAATTCGTCAGCGAGCCATCGGGGTTGATAGGCTGGAACGTACCTCCCTCGCCCGATCCGCCGGGCACCGGCATGGGAGCCAGCACCTGCGCTTTCGCCTGCAGGGCCACGGCGTGATCGTAGGCGATGGTGCCCGTCAGGGCCTGCTGGAAGTCGGGCGCAGGAAGACGACTAATGTCGCTGGCGCTGCGGAATCCACGCGCATAGAGCGCTTCGGCAATGGAGAAGGGAAGGCTCACGGGATTCGGCAGGGTGACCGTCGCGGCCGGGACCGCGCTCGCGACCTCGAACAGCTCGTTGATTGCGGTGATCGTCTCGGTGAGCCACACGCGCGCGGCCGGATCGTTGGGGAAGACGTCCTGCACGGCCGTGGCCAGATCGGACGCGGAACTCGCGTTGCCGAACGCGAAAGTCGTGCCCGAAATGGTCGACAAATATCCGGCCGCTTCGAGAATGGGATCATCCGACGGCACTGGCAGCTCGAGCAGCGGGGGGCGCCGATCGCAGGCAATTGCGCCGCGGTGGCGACTGAAGAGACGCTGAAGAATTGCTGCACGGCGCGAATGAAGGCGCGAATGCGCATGGCCACATAGCCGGCCTTTTGCGTCACCTGTCCGGGCGAGGCTCCGGGCGCGACCGGCTGAGTGAAGGGAGGCAGCCAGCTTGCATTTCCGGTGTAGTCGAAAAAGCTGGTCCATTGCGCCGCCGTGACCCGCTTCAGGGTCTCGACGGTTGGCTGCGCCGTCGGAGGCGTCGTGGTGGTCGGCAGCCAGACCGCGATTTGATCGGCCAGGGAGCTGGCGAGCTGCACGAACGAAAGGACGGACTTGTCCGGGACATCGGCTGCGACCGCCTTGCTGAGCGTGACAGTCGTCGCCGACACGGTCGTCACCGTCGTTCCCGGCCCGATGCCGGTCCCGAAGACCGACATGCCGGCAAGGATCTTGGCGGTCGACGCGAAGGTGAGCGTGTTCCCCGACGGAGTGTCGCCGACGGTCGAGACGGTGACGGGGATCAGATCCGACAGATACGTCTCGGCCGTCAGGAACGTGATCTCCGTGCCCGCCCGTACATCGCCGGCGACCGGGCCGTTGAGCGTTACGGTCGTGGCGGTCGTGCTTTGCACCGTCGTGCCGGGGGGTATTTGCGGCCCCGCTACGGACATGTCGAGCGCGATGCCGGTCGTCGACGCGAAGGTCAGAACGTTGCCGGAGGGACAGTCGACGGACGTGCTCGCGCTGATCGGGCTCGTCGTGCCGTTGAACGTCAGAACGTCGGTGCTCGTCACGTCTCCGGTCACGGCCGTGCTGAGGGTGACGGTCGTCGTCGTGCCGCTGGCCTGCACCCTCGTGCCGTTGGGGATATCCGTGCCGTCCACCGTCATGTTGACGGTGATTCCCTCGACGGAGGATGCTCCGGCGAACGTCAGGAGCGGCCCGGACGCAATATTGGTATTGGGCGTCGCGATGATCGGAGAATTTCCGGCGTTGAACGTGATCAGGGTCGCCGTCGTGACCCCGCTCCCGGCAAGGGGCTTGCTGAGCTTGACGGTGGTGATCGTGTCCACCTTGGTCACGGTCGTGTCGGGCGCGATGTTCTTCCCGCTGACCGGCATTCCAACGCCGATCCCGATGGCCGTCCCGACAAAGGTCAGCGTGGTTTGACCCGCATTGGTGGTCTGGAACGGGCTCGCGATGAAAGGAGGAATGAGGTAGCCCTGCGTAAGCGTATCGAGATCCAGGAAGAGGTAACCGGTCGGATCGGCCGAAGCCAATGTCTGCGACCAGATATCGAAATCCGTGTCTTGATAGGTGGGCGGCGGGTTCGGGGGCGGAGTCGGCGTGGGGTCCGTTTGCGCGAGCCAGTCGGCGACCAGGTGGGCGAGAGGCGTTCCGGCGTAGACGGGCACCGAAGGTGTGTTGGAGGCCGAGGAGACGCCCAGTGCCGCGAGCCGGCGCGCCGCCTGGAACGAGGAGACCTTGCCCAGGGTCGCGCCGCCTGATGTCCGGAACTGTTCCAGGTCAGCGATCGAGTTGGCTTGCTCGGCTACGCTGAACACCTGGAACAGGCGGTCGATCGCGTCGCCGGTTGCGAGCTGGAAGCGTTGCGTGGCCGTCGTCGATTTATCCAGGCTGGCGCCGACCGCATAGAAAAACGCCGCGGGAACGCCGAAGACGAGCCCGCTGACGCCGTTGGTGCCGAGGCCGTCCAGCAGCAGCTCGCTTTCGACCGACGCCGCAAGGCTGGAGGCCGGATCCACTGGAAATTCCAGCAGCGCGGACTGTGAATTCAGGCTGGTCTCCTCGCAGACCAGCGCCATCGATGCGGCCGCCACGAATTTCGTCAGGCGCTCGGCCGTGGCATTGCGGGTCGCGTAGAAGCTGCTGACCGTGCCCTCGAATTTCTGCCGGTCCTGCTCAAGGTTGTTCGTGCTGCCGTCGCCGCCGCTGCCTCCGGGGTTGGGCGGATTCGTATAGAGCGATTCGAGCGCATCGGGCGGCGGCGGCAGCGTGTTGCCCTGTTGGCTCCAGACGATGTCGTATGCCATCCGCGTGCAATCGGCCGGCGACAGGTTGTCGAGCGTCGTGCCGGCGGGGAAGTTCGTGTCGTTCGTGAGCGCCTTCGTCATTGCAGTGAACAAGTCATCGAAGTTCGGCGCGGTCCCGTCCGTCGGGATGGTGAGATCGATGGTGTTCGTGTCTGGAGGAGCCGGCAGCGTCAGATACAGGCTCGTATTCTGCAGCGGCTGAGACTGGTATTGATCCGGCGTCGGGGCAGAGCCCTGAGTCACGATCACGTCGAAAAAATCATTGTTGATCGGGATCGACACGCCGCCGCGCGTGGCGACGACGGTGACGTCCAGGAAGCTGTTGGCGGGCGGCTCGGGTATCGAAATCGTGATCGGAATGATCGCCGTGGCCACCGACGCCGGAATGGGCACGTATACGGTCCCGAAAATCGTGCCCACGCCCACCGGCTCGACATGCTGCATGATTCCGGAGCTCAGGTCGGACTGGAAGGTGACGGTCGCGTTGTTGGCGAGGTTGACGTTGTTGCTGAGCGTCACCGAGGTGCCGTCGGGAACGGCGAGCACGGTGGTGTTTGCCGGAACCCCGGACCCCGAGGTCATCGTCATGCCCACCGCAATGCCATCCGAGTGGGCGAACTTCACATTCGGCGAGTCGGTGACCTTGCCGGCGACTTTCACATCGAACTTGAAGGAGGGATCGGTTCCGGTAAAGGTCGTATTGATCGAGGAGGGCGCGTTGCTGTCTGGGCTTCCGGGTCCATACGCAAAGTAGAACGTGACCACGGTGTCCTGCGCGGCAAAGTCCGCGATGTTCTGACTGAGCGTCAGTGCCGTCGGATTCGCGGCGGCTGGAATTTTCGTCACGGTGGTATTGCCAGCGAACATCTTCGCGTCCGCCGGGCAGGTCGGGACGGAGCCGAAGGCAATGCCGGCAGCTTCGGGCACGTTGAGAGTCGTGCCGAAATTGCTGCCGGACCCCGACGTGTTCCCGGCGACGCGCTTGGAAACCGAAGCCACATAGGTGTCCGGCATCCAGGGAACGGCGACGAGGTTGAGGGTGGCCGCGTTGACCTGAGTCTCGCCGAGGAGAACCGCGGGCTGAGCGGCCGTACCGGGGTATGTCCCGGCCAGATAAACCTTGATCTGCAGACCTTCCAGGTAAGTACTGAAGGTCGCTCCGTCGACCGGAGAGTCGGGGTGGATCCGGATGACGAGAAAGTTGTTCGGCATGGCGGTCCTCGTTCTTGTCTAAAGACACATCACGTCAGAAAGCGGTTGTTCACTACGCGCCACTAGCTAAAACGCTCATTGATAATCATTTCATCTGGTCGAAGAAGTGGATATTCACGACAATCGATCCAGTGGCCGCTGCAGTCCCGGTCCACCCGCTGGGCCCGTAGTCGGCACCGGCCTGACCACCCCCTGTCGCTGTGATCGACAGGTGCGGCAGCACGACAAAGTCGATCTGTGCGGCTGCAGTCCCCAGGATCTGTCCGTGGGTCCCGCTCGCGCGGGGACCAGTGGTGGTGCCGAAGGGGTCACCGGCGTAGGCCCCCGCAACGCCGATTGGCGTTGTAACAGTTATATGGACGCCGGTCTTGTCTCCGATCGTCCATATGATCGGCGTGGCGGTGACACCAAGCTGCCCTGTCGAAGGTGGAGGCGAGGCTTGAGATGCCGGATTCGAGTCAGTTCCAAGCGGCACCAGTTGGGTGAGTTGAAGGGTTGCCTGGGGCTGCAGGATGCCCAGTTGCGCTGTGGTCGGTCCTGCCTTGTATGTCGGCGATGGGGTCCACAGGTTTTTGCCTTGCCCGGAAATAACGACGCCGGCGCCACCCTGGTTGGGATTCGATTGATAAAAAACGCCTGCCTGAACCTGCACGTCCGGATCGCCCGGATCGTGTTGCGCGGGAGTCTGATTCTCCGGGGGCGGTAGGTCCGGTGGCCCGTATTCCGCGGCGAGAGCGTATCCGACGGTGGCGACCTTCGCTTTGTGCTCGATGTCTTCGTAAGTTGAAATCAGCGAAAGGCGAAGTGCCTCGGCTTTGTCGAGGTCGGGGTGCTCCATGTATGCGGACATCTCGCGCGCGCCCATGTGCTGCAGGCGTGTGATCTGATGCCTGGCCTCGATGGCCTCACCGGCAGCTGTGAGCGCTTTCTGCGTGTATTCCTTGCGCCACTGTTCGCGCCGAGCCTGTTCCTTGGGGGACAACTCTGGCGTGGTCGTGTCCATCCCGCGCCGGTCGACGAGCGTGACGGGGTTGTCGCGCGCGTACCAGTACGCCGTCAGTCCGTCGTCAATGCCCTTCGGATCGCAGGCCGTCCACCTCCCCAGCCACGGCGCGTAGTACCGCGCCCCGTGGTAGTACAGCCCGGTCTCCGCATCGCGCTCCTTGCCGGTATAGCGATACCTCTTCAGGCTCACCTCGGTTGCGCTCGTTCCCCCTTGATAGGTCGTGTCTCCGTACGGGCTGTACTCCTCGTACGTGATCAAACCGCCCGCTTCATCGACCTCGACACAGGTCGAGCCCAAATGATTAGCCAGCTGATAGCGCTGGGCAGGCGTTGGGGCGTGGATGGCGTCGCCCTCCTCGATGGTCTTGGTTTCGACCAGCGCAATGCGCCGCTTGTCATCCATGATGTGTAACGTTTCACGCTCCAGTGCGATTTCGCCGCCGGAGAATTCGCGAAACAATTCGAAACCGCCGACGTAGAACCGCTCGCCGCGTCGCTTGCCGCATTCGCGCTCGGTCACCTTGCGCGAACGCTGACCGTTCGCGTCGTAGACGTAGTGCGTCGCCTGCTGCTTACCGGCGTCCGCCACCTGCCGCGAGGTCGCCCTGAGCTGATCCTTGTAATCCCACTCCATCGACGCAAGATGGGACATGCGCGTCATGTTGCCGTGCGCATCGTAGGCGTATCGTTCGATGGGGGCACCGGGGCGCGCCTCGAGCGCGGTCTCGCTCAGGCGGTTGCTCTGGCGTCGCGGCTCGAGGCGGCTCGTTTCACCATAGGAATACGCGCGGGTCCAATTGCGGTGGGCTGCCCGGTGGCGCCTTCTCGAGATATTCCCGACGGGGTCGTAAGAGTACAACTCGGTGTACCGCTGGAGCGCCTGCAGGTCATTCACCTGCGCGGCGCCCACGAACGGATAGTCGCGGTCGTCGCCGTGCTCCGGGAGGAAGTCGAATGCGGATTGGCCGATATGCTCGCGACCAGTCGCTTCGACCAGCCGATAGATGGCGTCGTAGGTGTACTCGCACGCCGGCTCGATCTTGTGATTGGCGTGGAACACCGTCCTCAGGGCGCCATCTTCGATTCGCGTGATGTTCCCGATCGGATCGTAGGTGAAGCGCAGATCCTGGATCGTGCCGGGATGGCTGAAGATGGTCGCCGACCGTCCAGTTTCGACCACCGCGCGGGTGGTCTTCAGGTGCACGAGGCGGAACGTTTGGGCGTCGTACTCGTACGTCGTCTTCACGCCGTTGGCGTAGCGACAAATCGTTCGCTGGCCCTTCGCGTCGTAGTTGATGTAAGTGATGAACGGCGTCCAGACGGGATGGCCATTGTGCTCGGCGCCGCGCAGATTGACGTCCACTGCCTCGAGGAGATTTGCGTCGTTGAATTTCGGCCGGTAGACGCTCCCATCCGGCGCGGTGACGGCGATTCCTCGGTTCAGCGCATCATACTTCGTCGCGCTCGAAAAAGTCCGGCTCTCGAAGCTCTGGGGGTGGGACCAGTCCGGCGGCCGCGTGTACTCGCGCGTGAAGCGGCGCGCGCTGCGGAGCGGATTGCCCTTGAAGTCGTTGAGATCGGTGACGACAACGCCCGCGCCATCGAAGTGCTGGAACACTTTGCCGCACAGATTGGCGTGTTTGCGCTGCGCTTGAGACAGCGCGGTCTGCGAGCTGTCGCCATAGATCGTTCGCTCGAACAACACCTCGTGCGGCAGCGCTTCTCCCCCCTCCCCGCCTCTCACGAACGACTTCACAGGACGGCGCAGCTGATCGTATTCACTACGGAAGGCAAACCCGCGGCTATTCCACGCGCGCACCGGCTTGCCGACTGCGTCGTTGAGCATCCAGCGCTCACCCGCGTCCATGCTCGCCTGATAAATCCGCGTTCTGAGCATGTCGTAGTCGTAGCGCATCACCAAGCGGTCGAGCGGGTCGATCACCTCTCGTTGATTGCCCTCGATATCGAGCACGGTGCGTGTTTGGAAATACTGGCCGTCGCCATTGTCCACGATGCTCAGGACCGTCCGGCCCAGGGTGTCGAAATGGGCGGCGGTCGGCGTGTCCGCGTCCTTCGACGCCTTGATCGCCGCTGCGCGCTCGTGCGATCCTTCGGCACCGTTGATCCTCTGCTGATACCAGGTCGGCAGATAGTCAGTGTCGGGCAGGCGGATGAAATATTGGCCCACATCCGGATCCGTTTTCGGATCGAACGTCACGGTGTCGTTGACGTCGAAGGTCACCTGCTTCCACGGATCGAAGACCACCTTTTGATAGGTGTGGTTGGGATGAAGCGTGGCGACGACGCGCAGCACCGGGTCGTAGAACAGCGTGTTGCTCACGCCCCATGTCTCGATCCCGAAGTGGGGCGTCGCGCTGAAGAACGGCTCGTATTCGCGAACCGGTTTGCCTTTGTTGTTGTAGACTTTCGCTCCCGATCCGATCCACCGGGGATCGACAACGGGCGAGCTGGGATCGTCGAGGGTCAGCGGGCCAGGCTCCGCCTGGACCTTGCTTTGCGCTTCCCGCCCAAATCCGTCGGCATAGACGAAACGCAGCTGCACCCTGCTCTGCTCGCCTGGGGCGAGGTCGCTGACGTGCGTCTCGCGCGCGATGGACGCGGCACACATCGGCACCCGGTCGAGATCGTACAGCATCCGCGTGGTCGCGGTGCCAAGGTGCTGGGACGCCAAGGCGTTCGGGTCGTCGGCGTCGAAGAACGTCGTCAACTGCGAGGGCGCGAGGTCGGTGACGAATCGATCGAAGAAATCGCCTTCGACGGGCCCGATCGCCTTGCCGAGTAGCGCCGTGGCCGCCAGCAATCCCATCGCGTCGAAGCGAGCCTCGGCGCGATTGCCGTTCGGATCGGTCACCCGGCGAGGCTGCAAAACGCGGTAATCGGGCTCCGAGTTCGTCTCATTGCCGGCGGCGTCGCGCGTATAGACCAACGAGAGATTGTGCGGCGCGTCGTAGGCTACGATGGTCGGGTTGCCGAACGGATCGTGGAACCGATGCGGCAGAAAGAAATGCGCGCGTGCGTAGGCCAGCTCCAAGAGCGTCGGATCATGCGGGTCCGGCGAGTAAAAGACCCGGCCGGAAGGAATCCAGAACGGGCCGTCGCCGTCGAGGTCGCGGTATTCCGCCTCGCCGAGAATCGACCGCATCTCGGTCGGCGTCGATTTGGAGCGAAACACCTCGAGCAATCCCGACGTCAAGGCGAGCTTGTAACTGTCTCCGGGCAGGGCCATCGACTCGACGTGGCCCAATGGCAGCAGCCCCTCCAGATCGTTTTTCCGGTACAGCGAGCGCTGCCGTTCGACCAGCCGCTTCTCGATCCGTCCCTCAGCGGCCTTCGCATCGTAGGGAATCGCGTGCGCAGATGCCGCGAGCGCCTCGACGGCATCGAATGCAAGCGGCCGCGCGCCGCGCAACGCGGGCGCGGTGAGCTCGTACGCGCTCACCTGGGAAGGAATCGGTATGCGATACGCGTCGGGCTGGAGGATCGCGTTCGTGTATTGGTTTTCCGAGAGCGTCGCCAAAACCTGGTGCTGTTCTTCCAGCGCCGGCTTGCGCCGGGCGTATCCAATCGAGGCGGACGTCAGAACGTTGCCGTAATTATCGACCGCGAGCGTGAGCGCGTGGCCGATGCGCGGATCGTCCCGATCGCGCTCGTAGTGAAACGTGATGGCCTCGCGCGGATGGGTGAAGAAGACCGCATAGCGGTTCGTCGCCAGCGGCTGGAGGGTGCGGATGGTGAAATTGCTTTCCGCGACCGAGTATGGGATCTGCTCTCTTGCCGTGCCGTCGAGCGCGTAAACTTCCTGGCGCAGCGTAGAGCCTTTGAGGGCGCGGCAGGCCTCGCGCGCCTCATACGGCTTAAGACCTGTGGGCAGAATCGTGTCGTTGAGCTTCATATCGTGGGGGAAATATTCGTGCTCCAAATGACGCGAAATCTGTCCGCTGGCCACAAAGACTCCCGTGTGCGTCCACGTTTTGGTGAGCACCGGAGGTACGCTCGACGCCGCGTCGATGTTGTCGCCCCTGGGGAACGTCCCCGGGGCCGTCAGGCTGGCGATGTCTTCGGTATCGAGCTGGTCGACGCGGCCGAAGCCGCGAAATTCGCGTTCGAGCCCGTCATAAAATCCGTGATGATACGTGTAGCGGCTGACGAAGCGGGTGCGGCTGACCTCATCGTAGGTCTCGACGCGCTTCACGACGTGGACCGGAAAAGGCAGTCGTGTGACCCAGGGCGTTCCCGCTACTTGATCCGCCAAATAAAATTCAGTCGAAGACGCGTATTCGATACGCGTCTCCGCGCCCGCATGGTTCACGACGCGTTCGAGCAAGTGGGGCTTCCGTCCGCACATCAAGTCGAGATAGCGGAGCTGCCGTCCCTGCTCGCCCGGCAGAGCCGACGACCATAACAAACACGCCGTGCCGCGGCCGAGAAAATCCGTAACGTCGACCGCTGCGATATTATCGACGGCCGGGAAAGGATCGACGTGCCGCGCGGAGCTCCAGGCGTTGCCCGTCTCGTTGAGAAACACCTCGAGCCCGCTGTGGCCCAGATACAGGATGTCGGAGGTGCCGGAGCCGTCGGTATCCGCCAGCCGGATGCGCCGCTGGTCGAAAAGATCGGCCGTGTCGAACCAAGGAGAATGATCCATGGTGACCTTGGCGCCGAAACGTCCGTAGCCGAGGTTCGGCCAGTAGCAAACCTCGCCGTTGCGGACGCGCACGATGTCGGACAAACCGTCGCCGGTCATGTTGGCGAGATAAATCGACTGCGTGCCGTCCGCGAACAGCGCCCGCGACCCCGTCTCCTCTTCGTCGAGAGGGATGCGCACGCGCACCGCCTCGCCGAAGCCTTCATTCAACAAAGACGGATGCCATTTGAAGGCATCGTCCTCGGTGATCAGAACGTCGGCGATCCCGTCGCCGGTCACGTCGACGAAGCGCAAGTTGGGATCGCTCCAGTTCAAGACGGGGATCGAGCGGAACGCGCGGAAACCTTCCCATCCACCGTCGATGTTGCGCTGGTAAAAGCCGGGCCAGGACGAAGAGAAATCGACGAGATCGAGATTGCCGTCGCCGTCGAGGTCCATCAGATGATGCGACCGGTCACTCAAGGTCGCGAGCGCGGGCCGTACTCTCACCGCCTCGGTCGCGCCAAACCGTCCTCCGCCGAGATTCTTCTTATAGAACCACGACTGATCCTGTTCGGTCAGGACGCCGGAGATGCCGACTCCGTCCAGATCCAGAAAGCGGTAGCCGCCGCCATCGATTCCACTAGGCAGATTGCGCAGGCTCTCTTCGTCGACGTCCCGGATCTTGAAGCCTTCGAAGTCCGGATCCTCCAGAGGGCTCGACGTATAAGAGAGATCCAGCGTCGGCAAGGAGCGCGTCAGATAACGCCCGCCTTCTGCAAGCGTGTGGCCGGATTGTTTGACCTGCTCGAGAAAAGAGCCGATGGGCTTTTCGCGATATTCGAACGATGTCGAGCGGACGAGGTAATTTTCCTCGCCGAGTTCCTCGGGGAAATGATGGAACATCAGGGCGCGCCGGCATAAGCGGTATGTCCGAACCTCGAAGCGGGAGCGGAAGGAGGAGAAAGGATCGCGGCGAACGGCCCAAGGGCGCTGGGCTTCGTAGGACGCTCGCGCGAAGATCCGTCCGTCGCGGTCCGGTTCTTCTTGCGTGTAGCGGCCTTCACCGTAATCGAAGACCAGGCTGAACATCCATCGCGCGGCATCGAAATCATGCTGCTCGACGTGGGGCTTGCGCAGGTCCGGCTTTACCGGATCGAACAGGAGCGGAACACGATTGCCGTAGCGGATTCGCTGCAAATACCGGTTCGCGGACCGCTCGCGATGTCGTTCATTGGCCAGATTGAGGTCGGCGCCTTCGCCATTTTCTTCGGCATAGTCATAGACGATGGCGTTACCCTTGTCGTCGAAACTGCGGCAGATCAGCCAGCTAAATACATTCTTCTGGTTGTACGGATCGGCGATCTGCGAATCTGCATCGAGGCCATAGACCGTCAGAATGTTGTCTTTGGAGATCGAGCGCCAGTGCGTCGCGCCATCGTCGAGACGGGTCCAACGCTCGATACGGGCGAACAGTCCCTCTGTGCGCGGACGATAGGACTTAATCGCGTACCCTTCGCGTGGCGGAATCGGCTCGTCAATCCAGTGCCCATGTTCGTCGTGGACGAGCACCGGAACCAAATCCTCAGAGCCCGACAAAATGAAAATGTCCGACTCTTCGTAATCCCCGTAACGAGGCAGGCCTTTATCGGTTCTCCGCGTAATCGATGGCAGGGACAAGCTCCAGCCGAAACCGAAGGATCCGTTGCTGCCGCTCGAATCGTAGGAAAGACTAAGCTGAGGAACGAATCCCGACCTCCCTTTGCTGGTCGCGATGGGAACGGTCAAGGCTCCGGCGCCTGTGACCGGATTGGCGGCAAATTTTTCGTCAATGCCGCGGATTGCTCCCCCGCCCTGAGGCAGACTGATGCTCGGTGCTTGGAATTCAGCAACCCCTTCACTAGCGGCGTTCCCTGAGGTGGATGCTGTGTTCTCAAGCATCGCTTAAGTCCTCACGATTGGGTCTGGTCTCGGAATTTTGTGCAGCAGAAACTACGAGATCAGAGGCTGCCGACTGCAGACTGAAGAATGACTTCCATAAACTCAGAAACGATGAAATCTCGACGAGGAATCGTTGGTTTTCTCATTTCTTAGTCTTCTATCGAGCAAGTATCCTTTTCGCTGGCACTGGCTTATGGCGATAAGGCTTCCGTAAACCACCCGGTCATTACTGCGACCTTGCCCTTGAGCACGGGCAGGAGAGCATCGGCTCCCGCAAATATGCATGGTCCCATTCTAGAACTACGCGGGACAAAACTCTACAACAATCCCAGCTATGGCGACAGTGCACCCGACTCAAAACTCGTTAGCTTGCGCTGGCAAGCCCTTCTGGAAGTCTAGTCTAGCAGAGAACTGCGGAACCAGCTGTGATCCGCGTCACACTGCAGGTGGCCACCACTCGGCAAATCCGCCGCGGTCGCGGGTTCGTGCGGCGGCACCAATGAGGCGCTCGCCGGACGGTGCTTGTCTATCGTCCAGGTTTCAACCGGACTTACTGTCGCGTAGGATGTCCGAGTGTCGCTTTCGCTTTCCGATTTCCACTCCGAGAATTGTCACGAATCCGTGTGCTCGAGCAGGAGCTCGATTTTGGCTAGCGATTTCGATTCGGGGCGGCCGGTTTTGGCGACGATTTCCAGGCGGAGGGGAACATTCCGCGGTCGGACGGCGATCGTCGATGACGACGCCTTCGCGCAGGCCAAACGGCAGGCGCGCGAGTTCGACAAGGTCTTGGACCGGATCAGGGGGCATTGTCATGTCTGGACGGCGCCCGCCGATCAAGGGCTATTTTCAGCGTTGCGCAGATCGTGGGTGCGGTCATGTCTTCGGCCTTTCTGTGCGGAGAATAGGATCCGCTGGCCCTGATGTTGTCCGCTGATCCGTTGCCCTCATCACGTTGGCGCGCTTGACTGCGCAGACAATGCCACGGGCTTCTGGATCAATCCGCTTTCCTGCGCATCACCTGTTTGTCACCCTCGATTTTCTGTGCCGCCGGCTCTTTAGCGAGCCTCGGCCGCGAACTCTACCGACGCGTCTTACGCCGGAAATTCCCGATAGACCGTCTTGCCGCGCAGGATCGCGAAGGCGATGCGCGCCATCTTGTTGGCGAGCGCCACCGCGACGAGCTTGAACGGTTTCTTCTCGATTAGCTTCTTGGCCCACATCCGCAGTGGGTCGGTATGGGGCTTACGGTGAAATAGCACCGCATGCGCGCCCACGACGAGCAACTTGCGCAAGTTCCGATTGCCCATCTTCGAAATGCGCCCGAGCTTCTGCTTGCCGCCTGAGGAGTTCTGTTTTGGCGTCAGCCCGAGAAAAGCGGCGAACTCGCGCGGGCCGGCGAAACTGGACGCATCCTGAATGGTCGCCGCCATCGCCGAGGCGGTGATGGGGCCGAAGCCGGGGATGCTCATCAGACGGCGCGCCGTTTCATCCTTCTGCGCAAGCTTTGCGATGGTGCGCTCAAGCCGCGCGATCGCGTCGTCGAGATTCCGCAATTGCACCACGAGCGGCGCCAACGCCTCGCACACTTCAAACGGGATTGTCTCGTCGCAGGCCTCGATCAGCTCGGCCAGTTCGCGGGCGTGTCTGGGCCCCTGCGCCGCGATGACGCCGACCTCGGTCAAGTGGCCGCGCAAGCCGTTCAGCAATTGCGTTCGTTGAGAAACCAACATCTCGCGCGTCTTGTGACGCATCAACGCCGCCTGGTTCTCCAGCGAGCGCACGCCGACAAACCGCATCGAAGGCCGCGTCACCGCCTCGCAGATCGCCGCGGCATCCGCCGCGTCGTTCTTCTGCCGGCGGATATACGGCTTCACGTAGGCCGGAGGCATCATGCGTGCCTCATGGCCGAGCGTGATCAGCTCGCGCGCCCAATGATGCGCCGATCCGCTCGCCTCGAGCCCAACCAGGCAAGGCGGCAGCGAAGCGAAGAACTCCAGCAGCTGATTGCGCCTGATCGCTTTGGCGATAACAACGCGCCCCAAAGCATCAACGCCATGGACTTGAAAAACGTGCTTGGCCAGATCGAGCCCAACGGTCGTCACAGAGGACAAATCGATGATAGGCTTTCCCACGGACGTCGCTCCTTCAGATGTTGCTTCAACGATAACCATCTTGGCACCACTCTTACATTGAGCCAGATGCCGCGCGGGCGACGTCCACACCATCACGTCCGCGCTTTTTACTTGTCAAGCGCGCCAGGCCTCCGCCGGCTCAGATGAGCAAAATCAATAGTCTGCGGGTCGGGCAGTCGGACTGAAATTGCCCAAAAAGTGCCTATACTGGGCTAACGTGATGGTGTGGACGTCGCCCGCGCGGCATCTGGCTCAATGTAAGAGTGGTGCCAAGATGGTTATCGTTGAAGCAACATCTGAAGGAGCGACGTCCGTGGGAAAGCCTATCATCGATTTGTCCTCTGTGACGACCGTTGGGCTCGATCTGGCCAAGCACGTTTTTCAAGTCCATGGCGTTGATGCTTTGGGGCGCGTTGTTATCGCCAAAGCGATCAGGCGCAATCAGCTGCTGGAGTTCTTCGCTTCGCTGCCGCCTTGCCTGGTTGGGCTCGAGGCGAGCGGATCGGCGCATCATTGGGCGCGCGAGCTGATCACGCTCGGCCATGAGGCACGCATGATGCCTCCGGCCTACGTGAAGCCGTATATCCGCCGGCAGAAGAACGACGCGGCGGATGCCGCGGCGATCTGCGAGGCGGTGACGCGGCCTTCGATGCGGTTTGTCGGCGTGCGCTCGCTGGAGAACCAGGCGGCGTTGATGCGTCACAAGACGCGCGAGATGTTGGTTTCTCAACGAACGCAATTGCTGAACGGCTTGCGCGGCCACTTGACCGAGGTCGGCGTCATCGCGGCGCAGGGGCCCAGACACGCCCGCGAACTGGCCGAGCTGATCGAGGCCTGCGACGAGACAATCCCGTTTGAAGTGTGCGAGGCGTTGGCGCCGCTCGTGGTGCAATTGCGGAATCTCGACGACGCGATCGCGCGGCTTGAGCGCACCATCGCAAAGCTTGCGCAGAAGGATGAAACGGCGCGCCGTCTGATGAGCATCCCCGGCTTCGGCCCCATCACCGCCTCGGCGATGGCGGCGACCATTCAGGATGCGTCCAGTTTCGCCGGCCCGCGCGAGTTCGCCGCTTTTCTCGGGCTGACGCCAAAACAGAACTCCTCAGGCGGCAAGCAGAAGCTCGGGCGCATTTCGAAGATGGGCAATCGGAACTTGCGCAAGTTGCTCGTCGTGGGCGCGCATGCGGTGCTATTTCACCGTAAGCCCCATACCGACCCACTGCGGATGTGGGCCAAGAAGCTAATCGAGAAGAAACCGTTCAAGCTCGTCGCGGTGGCGCTCGCCAACAAGATGGCGCGCATCGCCTTCGCGATCCTGCGCGGCAAGACGGTCTATCGGGAATTTCCGGCGTAAGACGCGTCGGTAGAGTTCGCGGCCGAGGCTCGCTAAAGAGCCGGCGGCACAGAAAATCGAGGGTGACAAACAGGTGATGCGCAGGAAAGCGGATTGATCCAGAAGCCCGTGGCATTGTCTGCGCAGTCAAGCGCGCCAACGTGATGAGGGCAACGGATCAGCGGACAACATCAGGGCCAGCGGATCCTATTCTCCGCACAGAAAGGCCGAAGACATGACCGCACCCACGATCTGCGCAACGCTGAAAATAGCCCTTGATCGGCGGGCGCCGTCCAGACATGACAATGCCCTCGGGGGTCACACCAGCGCAGCAGACGGTTTCACCATACTTCTTGCTGGGGTTGGGCATCGCCTTTACGAGGATTACGATGCGGGAGCTTTGGAGCGTGACGGACATAGGGGCCAGGGTCATCGCCGAAGAGGTCAATTACTTCGATCCCGCGTGCTCTCAACCGGTCGGCGATAATGGTCCGGTGACAGGCCTTCGGGTCGCGCTCAAAACAAAGCATACAGACTGGAGCCCCCCGCACGCTCTCTTCGAGAACATCAAGGGCGGCCTGCGCATCGTGACGAGCGAGGTGTGCAGTGTAAATGCGACGGAACTCATCAAATAGACCCGCCCGCGCTGCTTCCCTGCCTGGTTTCGGGTCCCCGAGCTCCACAAAATGGGCATAATACCAACGGTCATGGCTCCTGACCGACGTGGGCCCAATCGCGCATCCCGATTGAGGTGATGGCGTCGGGCAAGGCCATGAGCTTCTGCCAAGCCTCGCAGGCGGCGTCGATGATGGCGTCGTAGGTCTCGAACACGCGGTTGGAGAGCCAGTTCGAGCGAAGGTACTGCCAGACGTTCTCGACCGGGTTGAGTTCGGGGGCGCGCGAGGGCAGGAAGATCGGCGTGATGTTCTCGGGCACGTCGAGGGCGCCGGTCGTGTGCCATCCGGCCCGGTCGAGCAGCAAGACGGCGTGGGCGCCTTCGGCGACGTGGCGCGAGATCTCGTCGAGGTGGAGCTGCATGGCCTCGGTGTCGGCGTAGGGCAAGGCGAGCGCGGCGCCGACGCCGCGGGCCGGGCAGATGGCGCCGAACAGGTAGGCGTTGTCGTAGCGCTGGTCGGCCGGCTGGCGAGGCCGCGTCCCGCGTCTGGCCCATTGCCGGACCTGGCCGTTCTTCTGGCCGATGCGCGCCTCGTCCTGGAACCAGATTTCGATCGGCGCCGTCTCCGGCACGCCCTCGAGATGGGCGCTCAGCGTTTTAAACGCTTCGACGATCCGCTCGTCTTGGGCCGGATGGCGCGGGCGGGCGCTCATGTGGGAGAAGCCCAGCTTCTTCAGAAGCTTTCCGACGTAGCGCTCGTGGAAATCGACGCCGAACCGGGCGGCGATGGCGTGCTTGAGGTCGGCCCGTCGCCAGCGCACGACGCCGTCCGTCTCGCGATCCGGCCCGGCCTCGACGATGGCGGCGAACTCGGCCAGCTGCGCAGCCGACAGGCGCGGCTTGGGGCCCTCGGTCCAATGGTCGATCAGGCCCTCGGGGCCGGCGGCGTTGAACCGATGGACCCAGTCGCGCAGCGTCTGCCGGTCCATGCCGCCGATCCTCGCCGCCGAACCCCGGTCCATCCCCTCCCGCACCGCAGCCAGCGACAACAACCGACGGCTCTGGTTCACGTCCTTCGTGCGGCGGGCCAGCGCCCGAAGCTCCTCAGCCGAATAGTCCTCTCGCAACTTCACCGCTGACGGCATGGCCAAACCCTCCATGCCACCTTAAATCATCATGCTCGCGATTCGAGAATCCCCCGTGAGTCAGCCAGCGGGACCTTTGGTATAAGCTATGCCTTCAGCCTCCAGGCGGCTCCGAAGCGCGTTCTTCGAGAAGCCCCTTTTGCGTGACACTGCAACTGCCCTGACATCGGCAAGGACGTTGACCCCAACTGCCCGAAGGATGGCGACGATCTGGTCGACGTCAGTCCCTTCGTAGCCAATCGTGAAAACTGTGGTCATGTGGTCGGCTCGCACAACGCTTGAGGTGAGGGTCGTACCCACGCGGTTAAGACGGCGTTAACCTTGGGGATGCCTGTTGTCCATCCCGACCAAAATCGCTTAGGGCTGCTCATCGCAGACCGGCAAGCTAGCGAGCCAACGATCCCAATGCGCGCGAGGCCGGGGAGTACCACACTCAAAATCCGAACAGCTTCCGGTGTCGCTCGATGTTGACAAGATGCTTCGGAGAGAGGCCGACGAGCCGCGTGGCGGCGTTCCCGCGGAGGAGACTGCGCTCGGTCGAGCCGAGAGACGGATGAAAGAGCACCTCGCCGTCGTCGGTAAAGCTGATCTTGCCGGCGTCGAAGGCTGCGTCCCACAGAGCCGAGAGGAGTAGGCCGTTGTGGACGTCGAGGCGGTGTGCGTCGTCGTCGCATTCGGCCCATGGCACGACGTGCGAGGCCCGAAGCAGGGACGGATCACTGACGCCCGTCATCGGGCAGCGGTGGTTCCAATAGGCGAGCAGCGACTGCCGGAAGACATCCTGACCGATGCGCTGGACGACGAGGCGTTCGGCCTCTGTAGAGCGAGGCAATCCCGCCGCCCTTTTGCGAAAGACTTGCAGTGGCGCGTCCGGCAGGCTGACGCCGAGTTGGTAGGCGCGGGCGATGGCCGCGTACAACGCGGCGAGTCTCGAAAACCCCAGGGTCCTTACGCCAGGCCCGTCGATCGTCGTCGTCGCAGGGGCGATCTCGGCCGCGACGCCGGGGTGACTGATCGAGAGGAACCAAGGGCCGTGTGCGGACGCGCCGGCCAGCCAAATTTCGCCGTTGGCGGTCGCCGAGGCGTAGCGCAGCCAGCCGTTCTCGACGCCACGTTCGATCCGAAAGCCATTGTCGAAGGCGGACTTCTGCGCCTCGGTGCGGACAATGAAGCCGGGCGGATTTTCCGGCGGCGTCATGTCACTCGCGCGGCGCTCGATTCCCTCGGCCTCAGGCCCAAGCTCCCGAGAAGCTCGACGGCCTTCTCTAACCTGCCGCCGCCAACCTTCGCGCTCTTGCGCTTGGCGACTTCCACTCGCCAATCTCTGATTTTCTCAAATCGCCATAGCCAGTCGATCGTCGCGGCGAGTTCGAGCACCGTCACATTGGTGTTCGCCAATCTGCCGACAAGCGAGCGCGCTGCTTCCTCGCCGAGCTTGCCGTACGCGTCCACTTTCCGCTCCGCTTCGGAGGTAAGCTCGAAGATGCTGTAGCTCGCGCCATCGCTGACGCGGTAGGCGATATGCTCCTTGACGAAATTGAGCGCCTGCGCATCAGCCGTCGCGCTGTCGAGTTCGCGCGAATACGGGCCGTAATGGTGGTAATCAAACGCGAAGCCGCTGCCGAGCTTGAGCTGGTCGAGCAGGTACACGATCTTTTGCAATCTGACGCGGCTCGTGAGCCTACCTTCGGGCGACGCCGCAACGACGGCGACGACGATGTCCTCCCGCTCCGTCATGCTCGCCCCTTTCGCAGACCGACGGCCGCATCTCGATCTGATTCGGTTGAGAAGTAGTAACGGGTGAAGCTCTTTTGGGCAATCAGAGCGCCGATCAGCGCGGATTGTTTGCTAATTTCTACCGGCTTTCCTCCGTCGAGAATGTGCAGTTTCTTGTGCATACGCTCCTCGTCGCCGCCAATTTGGGTGTAGATGGATAATTTCGTAGCCTCGTCCTTCAGCACCGTTCGCCCGCTGATCTCCTGCGCGAAACGGCGATCGATCTTCTTCGCCCAGCCAACCTGCGCGCCAGGGTCCGCCCCGACGATGGCGATGTCGAGCGTCTTGAACAGGCAACGGTCGCGCAGCCTCCGCGCAAGATCGGCAATCGCCGAGTCGCCGGCTCGCGTCATCGCCTCAACGCCGCCCCAGAGCACGGCGTCGTCGAGCGCGAGATAATCCGCCAGCGCGCCCGATTTGAAGAACCGCAGCATGGGGTGATCGGCTGGCAGACCCGTTTGGCGGGGGGCAATGCGGCGACCCGCGTGATCGGCGACTCGGCGCAGGAGCTCCGCAACCATCAGTTCGACGCAGCGTTTGACCTTATGGAAATAAACTTGTTCGTGCAGGGTGTAGCGGGCGAGCAGGAATTGCTCGGCGGCTGGCAGTGCCTTGCTGTCGAGGCAGAAGGTGGGAACTTCCACCAGTGCGTCCGCTGCGCCTTCGTCGGCGTCCGGCGCGTCGATGGGGATCAGTCGGACGCGGACGTGCTCCATCAGCCAGTCAAAGTCGATCGCTCCGGCGTGCGTCCCGGTCATCAGACGATCGCGTCGGAGATAGTCGAGCCGGTCAGCGTCGAGGCTGCTGGAGACGACAGCGTGATAGATAGATGTCCTCCGGGTCCTCCAATTCGAGCAGCCTAGCGATCTGCTCGGCGAGACCAGGCCGATGGCCGTCCAGTATTGGACCGATCATGCCGCTTTCGCTGCGCACGATCTCGGCGGACCATGTTTCGTGTTTCTTCTTCTTTCCGCGCCCCTTCTGGACCTCTTCAAATGCGTGGCTGAGCGGGCCGTGGCCGAGGTCGTGCAGCAGCGCGGCGAGAACCGCGACGTCGGCGCGCGGCTGATGGAAAGTCTCGCCGATGTCGCCGATTTCGCGCTTGATGATGTCGATCAGTTGGCGGGCCGTATGGAAGACGCCGATGCCATGGGCGAAACGGGAATGGGTCGCGCTCGGAAACACGAACTCCGCTGGCCCGAGCTGCTTAATGTGGCGCAGTCGCTGGAACTCGGGCGTATCGAGCAGCCGCCAGGCGAGCTGGTCGAGCGGCTCATCCTTGCGAAAGGTGATGAGACCATGGACAGGGTCGCGGACGCGCTGGTCACGAGGTCCGCGTTGCGGAGCGTCCACGCCGCTCATTTCAGCTCACCGCGCTCCATGCGATCCCAGGCGTCGAGCACAAGCTTGGCGGTGCGGTATTCGCCGTAGCGGGCGATTTCGTTGGTCTTCAGTACGCGGAAGGATTCGGAGGGGTAGTCGGGACCGCGCACGTCGGCGGGGTCGAGCATGTAGCGCAGTTCATCGCGAGTCAGGCCGTAGGCGCGGGCGTAGAAGGCGTCGATCTCGGCGCGAAGGAGCGCGCGGCGGTCTTCGTTCCATGCGAACGGCGGACACTTATAGCGAGGTCAAATGCGAAGGGGGCGAGGGAGTGGCTGGTGTAGGTGAGTTCGAGAACGCGGGGGACGACAAAGGCGAGGTCGGCGGGGGTGTAAGCGATGGGAGGGACAACAGGCAACTGCTTAAAGTAGCCATAAGTCAGATGTGTGCCGCCTACCTTCAATCGCGCTACAAAATCCAGTGGCAAGGAGTCGATATTGGCGAGTAGCGCCGCCCATCTCTCCGTATCGCTGCCGATGAAGAAAAGCGGCGCGGTGTGCCCAACACCCGCCCTCGGAAACGCCGCCGAGATGACCGTGCGCTCGTCCGTCGATCGGCAGATGTCCCGCCAGCCCATCAGCCATCCGCGCGTCCAGTTTTTGGCGGCGAGGCGGTCGGCGACTTCGGCTTCTGGAACCCAGTAGCGCGGAGCCGGCTCGAAACGCGGATCGGCCCTCTCCGCCTGCGTCACCTCGCGGCTCGTCTTGCCATCGGTCTCGAAGGTCGCCCAGCGATGTTCGAACTGATGGATCATCTTGGCTTCATATAGCGGCACATAGCGCTCGGTTGAGCGCATTGATCCTCCGCGAAGGTCAAGGGCTGAGCTGTCGCGTCCGCCGGCGATGGCAAGCGCACCCTGACGCGCGGCGAGCCCGCGCATGATCCAATTCACTCCGTCTCGCTCGTAGCCCGCCGCGCGCAATTGCGCCACCGTGCGGAACAAGCCGCTGTCGTTGGCCATGTGGAACATTGCCGAGAACGAGACACCCCACGGATTGCTGTCTTTGCCCTTCGTCTCGTCGATCAGCACGGGTATGCGTCGGTGGATCGCGGCAGCCAGGTCAGCATCCGCTTGAGTACGAAAAATTGGCGCAGTCAGAGTATTGGGGGATATTCGTGCGATGTCATCCCGGGACAAGGTGAAGTGGCGACGGCGATCCGCGAAGTCATCGGCTGTTCGACAAAAAAAGCTGAATGCAGGCTCCTTCGGACCAGAGTTGGGTTGCCCAAGCGTCATCAGGCAGAACTTATAGCGAGCATGCCCGATGCGATCGAAGAACCCGAGCCCGGTTTGAAAGTCATGCAGACTGAATAATCGCCGTGCACCGATCAGCGAACTGAAAAACGGCGCGGTCGTCGCATCGGTCGCGATGCCTGTCGGCACGATGACGCCTGCGCGCCCATTCGGCCGGGTCAGCGTCGAGAAAAGCTCGGCAAACAGCGCGTAGGTGTTGACGTCGCCGCGCCCAGTCAGCGGAAAGCGCCCGCCCTCTTCCCCGGGCGCGCGCACGAAGACGGACGCCCCTTCAGAAAGCCGCTTCGACGCCTCGAATTCGTCGGAAAGCTTGCGCTCGCGACTTCCCGGCGGAGCGGATTTCAGGGCGGCGATCAGCTTGCCCCGCGCGGCCGCGTTGGGCGCTTGCGCGATCTCCGCGTCGCGACTCGCGAAGAACTCCTGCTCCTGCAGCTTGATCCGTTCCCATGGCGGATTGCCGAGCGCGACATCGAACCCGCCCGCTGCGAGCGCATCCGGGAATTCCAGCGGCCAATGAAACGCCCTCGCCTCGCCCGCCAAATCCTGAGCGCGCCCAATCAGCGGGCCATAGAGTTGCCGCCCGGAGAGCTCCGCCCAGACATGGCCGGTCGTTGGTATCGTCACCATGTTGCGATTGACGGGCACGCCGCCGGTCTTGGGAGTCAGAAACGCCGCGACGTAGAGGTCCGCCGCGACCCGCCATTGCCAGCGGCGAGGATCGGATTCGGTCGCGCGCGCACGCCTCTGCTTCTGGGCGATTTCGTCGACGGTGTCCTCAGGCAACGCGCGGAGCGCCCGCGACGGCGTTGTCACGTCGTCGGCGGCTTGGTAGCCAAAGAGCATGACGAAAATCAGCTACTCCGGATATCGGTTCCCTCCGGAGATCATTCACCAGGCGATCTGGCTCTATCTCCGGTTCACCCTCAGCTTTCGCGACGTCGAAGACTTGCTCGCGGAGCGCGGAATTGTAATTTCTTACGAGACAGTCCGACGCTGGGTGAATCATTTCGGACCGATCATTGCAGCGGATTGCGAAAGCGCCGTCCCAAACCGCATTCGATCTGGCATCTTGACGGGGTCTATTTGAAAATCGATGGGCGCATGGTTTACGTGTGGCGCGCCGTCGACGCCGAGGGCGAGGTTTCTGGATGTGCTGGTCCAGTCCAAGCGCGACAAGCACGCCGCGTTGAAACTGATGCGCAAACTTCTAAGGAAATACGCCGTCGCTCCTGAGCGGTTGGTCACGGATGATTTGCGGTCCTACGGCGCAGCAACCCTCGATCTCGGCATCGACCACCTGCATGACCGCGGTCGATGGAGTAAAGTCGACGACTGGCGCAGTGGCTGTAGGTCCCGAGGAGTGGCTGTTCGCCGGCAGCTTTCGCACATTGCCGGTGCCTCAGTTCGGACCGTGGCTCCGTTTCCAGTCGCCGCTCATCAAACCGGACGTGCGGATTTCCCGCATCCGGCTTTCTCCCGTCCCGTCAAATCTTCGCTCTTGGCAGGTCGCTGCGGTTTCGCGGGACGGTGTAGAGGCCGAGCGTCTCATAGAGATACTCGTCCGGGATCTGGCCGAACCCGGTGCCTTTGCGTCCCGATCGCCGTAGCAACCAGCGACGGATTCGTCGCTCGGTGTACCTGTGGATGAGGTCGTAGATCGTGATGACCGGCCCCTGGTCAAAGTAGCCGCACCAGCCGCGTAACATGCTGCTGATGCGCGCAACCGTGCTTTTAGGGTCATCCGCATACCACTGGCGCGTCGTCCGTTGGTGGATGCGTCCGAGCAGGCTCTTCACTGACTTCCGCGACGGCCGAGTGCCGATATACGGGCGCCCGTTTTTGCCGTGGAAGCGACCGACCGTATACCCGAGAAAATCGAATGATTCCTCAGGCAGTCGGGCGATCCTGGTCTTCTTGGCGTTCACCTCCAACCCAAGCCGCGTCATCAACGTCGCCATCCGCGCCATCGCCGCCGGCGCGTTGCCAGGTCGGCAGCAGATGACGAAGTCGTCGGCGTAGTTGACGACGTGGGCATCGAGTCGGTCCCGATGGCCATGGTCGTGCCAGGCTAACAGGAAGCGCCGAAAGTAGCAGTTTGCCAGCAGCGGCGAAATCACTCCGCCCTGCGGGGTTCCCCGCTTCGTCCTTCGCCCTTCGGCGGTCTGCACCGACCGCCCGTCGATGACCTCCACCACCGGCGCTGTAAGCCAGCGTTTGATGACGTGGAGTATACGCCCATCGGCGATGCGGCGGCTCAGACTTCGCATCAACGGCGCGTGCGGAATTGAGTTGAAGTAGTCGCGCAAGTCCGCGTCCACGACCTCACGCCGCCCGTGCTGCGTCACGTGCCAGTAGACCCGTCGGAGAGCCATCTTGGCATCCAACCCGGGACGGAATCCATGCTGCTGGGGCAGCAGGTCCACCTCAAAGATGGGACCAATGACCAGCACCGCCGCCATCTGAACCACCCGATCCCGGATGCACGGAATGCCGAGAGGCCGTTGGCCTCCGTTGCTCTTCGGTATCCACACCCGCAGGAGGGGCTTGGGGACATACTTTCCCGAAGTCAGCTCCTCCCACAGCGTTTCCAGCCAGCGCCATGGGTGTCGATCCGTTCGAACGTCTCGCTATCAACCCCCGACGCCCCCGCATTCGCGCGACAACGGCGATAGGCTTCAAGCAGGACATCCTTGCGACAGACCTTGTCCCAAAGGGCGTAGAAGCGGAAGGCTGGTTCAGCCTTAGCTTTCGTCTGCAGCGAGGTCTGCAGCTTCTCAACCGTTTCACACGGCGTTCGTAAACTCATCGTCAATCGCCGAGCTGTCAGCTCTTCCCTCGCTTGGGTCGGGTCAGGGCTCCTTCCCTCCGCCGACGTTACCCGGCCTCAACGGTAGTACGAACCCATCCGCCATCTGCGTCCGCCGGCGCTGGCCCTCACGGGTTCGCCGTTGGCCTGGAATTGTCGTTCCCCACCACGATCGCAGACTTCCCTTGTTGCGCACCATTCATGTTCCGTGCGTGCTGCCATCATTACCCCGGTGGAATCGTCGGCTGCGTATCTCGCTCGCTTCACCGACGACAGCGACCTTCCCCGTTATTCTGGCGGGTCGGCTCCCACATTGGCTCTTTCGAGGCCTGCTCAATGTTCACTCACGTTGCGGCCCGCACGGTCCGCTGACCCCCTACGGGGCCTTTCTATCGAAGTGCTTCAGATCATTCGTCGCCTCCTGATCCGCTCCGATCGCTTCCGGCTGGAGCGAGAGTTTGCCGGCCCGGATTTCCACCGGGGAGAACGATGCGCCTTGCCAAGGCACACAGAACAATCGGGCCGAGAATTCGCATCAGCCGACCCGACGGCGGGAGCGCAAGATGCAACGCTTCAAGAGCGCGGGCTCAGCCCAGAAGTTCCTCTCAACGCACGCCGCCGTCTACAACACTTTCAACGCCCAACGCCATCTCACGTCAGCTCAATCTCACCGCGTGCTACGCGCCGCGGCGATGACTACGTGGCGCGAGGCCGTCGCGGCGGCTTGAAAATGCGTAAGGCGTAGACCCGCTCGCGCTTTTCGCATGGCAACGTGACAGCGCCCGTCGCGGAGATAGGCAACGGCGTCATCGATCATCCGATAGGAAAGTTCCCTCGTCTCGCTCCACTCCTTCGGGTCTAGCGTTCCCTCTCGGCGCAGGTCAGGATCGGTGTTCAGGCGTTCCATCTTGCGCTCCCTGCAAAAATGAGCGGCATCATTGCATCAGCCGATAGTTCTTCAAATTGAAAATCGCTGTTTACGACGCGCAAGATTCGAATTGGGAAACGCAAAGCTCCTTCCCTCCCACGCTCTGATGAGCGAGACCCGCAGGCTCGCGGCTATCCTTTCGGCACGGTCACCGTTTCGAAATCGGCTGGCATCACAATCTCCAGCAATTCGCAGTCGTCGGAATAACCGAGCACGGTGTGCTTAATGCGCGGCGGTTGAAGCCAGCAACTGCCAGCTTCAAAGGTGTGAATGCCTTCGCCCTCAAATTCCGTTTTGTACCAGCCTTTCACCACATAGATCATTTGGAAATCGACGTCGTGAAAATGCGGGGTCGACGCCTCCTCTGGCCGAAACGGTGGAATGAAGCGGATGACATGGGCTCGCACCATTCCGCCCGTCGCCGCCGCGATTCCGAGGTCTCGATACTTGGCGTATGTGCGCAGGCCCTGGTCGAAATCGTCGTCGCGATGATGGCTGACTGTGAATTTGTGCTTCGATCGCGCCCCGGCGCGTTCGACAAGTTGTGCGGTTTTTTTCGTCTCCGATTTTACCGTTGACTGTGGTCCTTCTGTCGCGGGTTCGGCCTTCGCCATGTCAAACTCCTATTTGCAGCTGGCCCCACGTTTTCTGACCCACTTAGTACTCCACGCCCAAACAGCCGTTTTCATTGCCGGCGCATACCCGCCGGCGTTCGCTCCGCCGTCGATTGCGAGCGCGGTTCCGGTGATGAAGCTCGCGTCTTGCTTGTGCGACCTCATTTGCGGCGGCGGGCCACGGTGCCGGGTGTGGGATGACAGCGGCCAAAACTCGGACCGACCGTCATCCCCGTCCTATGTGATGCCGTTACGCTTTTGTTTGGGTGGCTAATCGAGGTTCCTTCAGGCGCAGAGGTAATGAAGCCACCGGCAGCGGCAAGTCACTGCGTTTTAGCAGATCCCCCGAAAGTCGCATCGACCTGCTTTTTGAAATCGCCCATGTCGTATTCGCTTCCGTTCAACACGGTGCTCCATTTCCGCGTGAGCGCGGCTGCCGCTATCGCTTCCTTGATCTGAGCACCCGTGGCTCCGGCGTGTCGGGCGGCCTGGGTATGGTAGTACACACAGTAAGCGCAAGGGATCTGCGCTGCGACGCCAAGCCCGATCAACTCCTTTGTCTTCGCATCCAGGGCTCCATTTGGATTGCCGACAGCCTGAAACTCTTGCCAGGCGGCGGCTACGCCCTGTTCAGGAAACGTGTCCTTGATGAATTTTGGCGCGTCTTGAGCATTCACGCTTTGACTGGCCGCCACGACCGGAAGGATGCTTAGAGCTAAGAGTTTGTCCGGAAACATCATGTGGGATTGCATAGTTTTCGCAGCATGAGGCGGATGGAAGCGAGGCGGAGGAACGCGAGCGCCTTGCGGTTGAGGCATTCCCAGTCCTTGGCCAGCCGTCGGCAGCGGCCGAGCCAGGCAAAGGTGCGTTCGCCGATCCAGCGCTTGGGCAGGACGACGAAGGCCTTGGCCTGATCCGATCGCTTGACGATCTCGACCTTCACGCGCGCCAGAGTTCGTCCGATGGCGGTCTGAAATTGCGGCCCTCGATAGCCGCCGTCGGCAAAGAGCCTGGTCAGGAACGGAAAGGCGCCGAACAAGGTCGCCATCAGCGCGGCGCCGCCGTCGCGGTCCTGGATGTCGGCGGCGTGGACGATCGCATGCATCAACAGGCCCTGCGTATCGACGAGGATGTGGCGCTTTTTGCCCATGATTTTCTTGCCGGCGTCGTAACCCGCCGGATCGATGCAGGTCCCCCTTTTTCCGCGCTCTTGACGCTCTGGCTGTCGATGATCGCGGCGGTCGGGCTCGCCTCGCGAGCGGCCGCTTCGCGACACTTCACGTAGAGCGCGTCGTGGATGCGATCGAGCGTGCCGTCCCAACTCCAGCGATCGAAGTAATCGTAAAGCGTCGAACGCGGCGGCAGGTCCTTCGGCACGGCGCGCCATTGGCAGCCGGTGCTCAGGACATACATCAGGCCGTTGACGACCTCGCGCTCATCGACATGACGTCGGTTGCCGCCGCGCTTGGCCGGTGGAATGAACGGCTCGACATGCGCCCATTCCGCGTCGGTCAGATCGCTCGGATAGCGCAGCCGACTGCGGTCGTAGCGAGCGCGATTTTCGTTGGTCCACATCAGCGACCCCCCAAGCGATTCGGGCCGCCTTCCTTAAATCATAAGCGATTCCAACAATTCGTTAAGTTCCCGGACGGGCTCTAAGGTCGCAAAGACAATTTTCATTTGTTTCCTCCTCTCTCTATGCAGTTCGCCAATTCCCGAAAGCGGGACCTTAAACGCCCGCAGCGATTGAATACGCCTAAATTGGTATCCCCTTCACTGCCCCTGAGGGACGTGGTACGCCTGTCTGGTGGACACCACTCGACACCCGGTCGCTGGACTTGATTACCCGCGCACGTTTCAGGCGATGGACGAACGCTTCCGTGACGACGCGGCCTGCCGCGAGTACATCCGTCGTTTGCGCTGGCCTCAGGGATTCACCTGCCCCCACTGCGGAGAGGCGGGGGAGCCATGGGTGATGGCAGGGGGATGGCTGCGGTGTCGGGCCTGCCGCAAACAGACATCGCTGACCGCCGGGACGATCTTCGAGGGTGCCCGTAAGCCGTTGCGAATGTGGTTTCTGGCGATGTGGTTCGTCACCAGCCAGAAGAATGGGGTCAGTGCGCTCGGCCTCCAGAGGGAATTGGGCTTGGCAGCTACGAAACTGCCTGGACCTGGCTGCACAAACTGCGCCGCGCCATGGTCCGGCCGGGCCGGGACCTGCTGTCTGGTGCGATCGAGGTTGATGAAACCTATGTTGGTGGCCCGGAACAGGGTACGCGAGGCCGAGAAACCGAGAGCAAGGCCATCGTCGCCATAGCAGTCGAGAAGAACGGCCGGGGGCTTGGCCGCATCCGCCTTCAGCAGATCGGAGATGTCTCGACAGACAGCCTGCTTCCCTTCGTCCAAGGCGCTGTGAAGCGCGGGGCGATGGTTCACACCGACGGCTGGAGGGGTTGTGCTGCCGGACTGGCGGCGGCCGGTTACCAGCATCAGGTCACGGTCCTCAGCGGCGGCTCCGACCCGGCGCACGAAGTCATGCCGCGCGTCCACCTCGTCGCCTCGCTGCTCAAGCAATGGCTGATCGGTACTCATCAAGGTGGCGTCCAGCATCAACATCTCGACTACTACCTCGACGAATTCACCTTCCGCTTCAATCGCCGCAGATCACAGGCCCGCGGGCTGCTCTTTCATCGCCTCGCCCAACAAGCCCTCGCCGTTGGACCCGCGCCCTACAACGCCATCGTCAAGCCACCGGGTTCCAGCAACTCCCGGACAACGGGGCAATGAAGGGGATACCAAATTACGCCTAAATGCCGGCCCAAATGCGACAGAAAAAGTCCCCTTGGCCGCCGAGAAAGCACACCGGCCAACTTGACGCCCTGACCACGCGGGACGCGATCTCGCCTTTGAATTGCGGTTTCGGCGCGCATTGCGGTCCTTCCCGAGGGACCAAATCGCAATCCGAACCTACCGGAGAACCGCCAATGGCCGCCGCAAGCCGCTCGCTCGCTACGGCGCTATGGGGAGCGCGCTTCGCGAGCGGCTTGCTCCCGCCGAGCTACACCACCAGGCGGGACACGACCCGGGGTGTCGGGGCACCGCCCGTTTGGCGTGCGCCTCGATTTCTTTGGTTCATCGCACCCCCGCTTTGGTGGTCCGCCGATCCCGTCGAACTCCCAGCGGCCCCGACCGTGTTCCGTCGCCGCCATTTTTGACTGCGCGAGCTGATCGGCCGGCCAGTGAAATTTCGCTTCCGGAACTGGCAAAGGCTGTGGCTTGTTCTGGTCACAGTGACGGCGTCATAAGGGCGCTGGCTGACAGTCGAGCGCCGACGAGGGGGTCTCATTGCGGATCAGTGAAGGCAAGCCCTATCCTCTTGGAGCGACGGCCGACGCAGAGGGCACAAACTTTGCTGTCTTCTCAGCCCACGCGACGAGGGTCGAAGTCTGCATCTTCGATGCCGAGGGCGGCCGCGAGATCGAGCGGTTCGAACTCCCGGAATACACCGACGAAATCTTCCACGGCCATGTGGCCGATGTCGGCCCCGGAACGTTCTATGGCTTCCGCGTGCACGGCCCTTACGAGCCCCAGTCGGGACATCAATTCAATCCGAACAAGCTCTTGCTTGACCCCTATGCCCGCGCCCATGCTGGCAAGCTCGTGTGGGACCCCGCCGTTTTCGGCTACACGCTTGGGGCCGAAGACGGCGATCTGACCCTGGATGAGCGCGACAGCGCTCCGTTCGTGCCCAAGTCCCTCGTGGTCGATCCCAACTTCGACTGGCGGGGCGAATACCGCCGGCGCAACGTGCCGTGGGACCAAACGATCGTCTACGAAGCCCACGTCAAAGGGTTCACCAAGCTGAATCCCGCGGTCGATGAGCATCTGAGGGGCTTTTACGCCGGACTTGGCTCAAAGCCAGTCGTCGAATACATCCGGTCGCTGGGCGTGACCTCGGTGGAATTGTTACCCGTCCATACCTTCATCGACGACAGTCATCTTCTCGAAAAGGGGCTGAAGAACTATTGGGGCTACAACTCGATCGGATTTTTTGCGCCCGATCCCCGCTACGCGGCCGACGTTCCGAACTCGCTGCGCGAATTCAAGGAGATGATCGCGCGCTTGCACGACGGGGGCCTCGAGGTCATTTTGGATGTCGTCTACAACCACACTGCTGAGGGGAACGAACTCGGGCCGACCCTTTCCTTCAAAGGCATCGACAATAGCTCCTACTACCGGCTTCTCCCCGATCAGCCGCGCTATTACATCAACGACACCGGGACCGGCAACACGCTCAATCTGAGCCATCCGCGCGTCATCCAGATGGTGGCCGACAGCCTGCGCTACTGGGTGAGCGAAATGCGCGTCGATGGATTCCGCTTCGATCTGGGCACGATCCTCGCGCGGGAGCCCGACGGATTCAAAACGGAGAGTGGTTTTTTGAAGGCGATCGGACAGGATCCTCTGCTTGCCGAGGTCAAGCTGATTGCTGAGCCATGGGACTGTGGACCGGGAGGCTACCAGGTCGGCGGCTTTCCTCCGGGCTGGGCCGAATGGAACGATACGTTCCGCGACGTCTCGCGGGACTTCTGGCGGGGCGAGGCGAGCGCGAAGACCCTTGCGCCGCGTCTTTGCGCGTCCCCCGACAAATTCAATTTTCGAGGCCGAAAGCCATGGGCGAGTGTCAATTTCATTGTCGCCCATGACGGTTTCACTCTTCGCGACCTCGTTTCCTACAACGACAAACACAACGAGGCGAACGGCGAGGACAACCGCGACGGCCACTCTGACAATCGGTCGTGGAACTGCGGAGCCGAAGGCCCAACCGATGATCGCGAAATCCGGGCGCTGCGTTGGCGGCAGATGCGCAATTTTCTCGCAACCCTCCTGCTCTCCCAGGGTACGCCGATGGTGTGCGCCGGCGATGAATTCGGCCGCACCCAGAGCGGCAACAACAACGCCTATTGCCAGGACACCGAGATGAGCTGGGCGAACTGGAAGTTGGACGACGAGCAGCTGGCCCTTGTCGAGTTTTTCCGGCGCCTCACGGCTTTGTTTCATCTTTACCCGGTCCTCCGCCGATCTCGATTTTTCACCGGCGAGATGAATCCTGACATCGACGTTCAGGACGTGACTTGGATCGACGCGAACGGATCGCAAATGAAGGCGGAAACCTGGGACAACGAACTCACCCACTGTTTCGGCATGCTTCTGGACGGACGCGCCCAGGTTAGCGGGATCAGGCGGCGGGGAGAGGATGCAACCCTGCTCATCGTGTTCAACGCCCACCACGACGTGGTGAAGTTCGCGTTGCCGCCCTGCGCCGAGACAACCCGTTGGAACAGGCTTTTCGACACCAACGATCCGGCGCTGCCGGGGCAGAAATTCAAGATCGGCGCTGTCTACGACGTGACCGGGCGCTCGATGCTGCTCTTCGAGCGGGTTCCTTCCGCGAACAAGCATCCACCCCGCACGAGGTGACCCACGCTTGTGTCAGGCGTTACAGGGTCGTCAGGACCGCGAACGGCAGCGGATCCAGCAAATCGTGCAAGTGGCCGGCCTCGTCGAGCTTGCACGCGCGGAAGAGATCGAACCAGGCGCCCGCAGGCAGTCGCGCCTCAGCTCGCCAGTTCGGCTTCGCCTCGCGCAAGGCGGGAAACCGAGCGATCAGAACGGCAAGACGCCGCTCGCCGTGCGACCGGACAAAGCCGACCGCCCAACTCGCTTCTTCGCCTTCGATCTCGATCGGCTGGTAATCGGCGCTCGCGAAGAAGCCCGCATGCTCGCGGCGGAACGCAAGGAGGAGCGCAATCGTCGCGAGCTTCACCCGTCCATCGCGCCAATCATGCATGAGCGTATCGAACAGCGCGCGTCTTTCCTCCATGGCTGAAAGACGCGGCGCGAGTTCGGCCATCATCTCCTGGCGCTGGCGATAGTCGACGGCGCGGCGATTGTCCGGGTCGACGAGGCTCAGATCCCACAACTCGCAACCTTGGTAGATGTCGGGTACCCCGGGCGCGGTCAGCTTCATGACCGTCTGCGCAAGACTGTTCTGGACGCCAAGTCGCGCGACCCGCTGTACGAACGGAAGAAAGCTCGTGAGGAAGCCATTCCCCTCGGGACTCAGCGCTTCCCGCGCGAACGAGCGCATGGCCTGCTCATACTCGGCGTTCGGCGCCGTCCAGCTCGAACGTCGCTTTGCTTCGCGCAGCGATTTCTCCAACGCCGCCTCGACTCGCCCCTGATAGGCTTCGTGCAGCGAAGGGCTCAAGCCGTCCAGCAGATCTACGGGCCAGGAGCCTACCAGCATCTGATAGAACATGTACTCGTCGTTGCGATCCGGTGCCGCGCGGCCTTCAACGTCGCCCAGTCTGGCGCGCAAGAGCCAACTCCAGGAGGCGACCTGGCGCCCCCATTCCTCGGGGAACTCAGAAAGCACGGCAAGCCTCGTTCTCGCGTCCTCGCCTCGCTTGGTGTCGTGAGTAGCCGTCGCCAGGATGGCGTGCGGCCAGTGCTCCGCCCGCTGGGCGTTGGCTTTGTGGAAGACGGGCGGCGCGACGCCAAAGCGCTCCGGGGCGCCGCCGACTTCATTTAGCGCAAGGAAGCGATTGTAACGATAAAAGGCTGTATCCTCGAAGCCCTTAGCCATGACGGGTCCTGAGAACTGCTGCAGCTTCATCGCAAAACGCAGCGCAGCGGTCCTGCTGATCTCCTTTGCCGGAGAGCGCGCCGTTTCCGCGGACAACACGTCTTGCAGGAAGTCGAAAGCGGAAGGGTGCACATCCGGATCGAAGCGACGCGCGCGCGCAACCGCCCATGCGATGTCACGTCGGTCGGCGTCGGATGGCGAACCGGTCAAATCGACATACGTGCGATAGACTGGAAAGTTCGCGACGATCTGCTTGATCGCCCGCTGCAGGATGGCCCGAGTGAGATCTGCTGTCATCGGACTTTGGCGGGCCAGGCGCGCCGCCGCGCGGCCAAGCGCATTCAGTTCGCTTGCCATCTCGTTGTCCATAATCCTCAGCTTGCAGAGCCGGACGATCTCCTCGAATTCGTCGCTGGCGCCGGCAAATGCGCCATAGATCTCGGTGAACGCGGCTTCGGCGGACGGGTCCATGAGTACGCCAAGCGACAAATTCAGATAGTCGTAGCCGGTCGTGCCCTCGACCGGCCATTCAGCGCACAGCTGTTCGTGCGGCGCGAGGATCTTCTCGACCACAAGATAGAATGGCCTGCCGACGCGATCGCGCAGCGCCTCGAGATAGGCCTTCGCGTCGAAGAGCCCGTCGACGTGATCGATTCTGAGCCCCTCGATCTCCTCCGCCCCGAGCATTTGGAACACCCGCGCGTGAGCATGCTTGAACACCGGCCCGAGCTCCATACGCAGGCCGGCGAGATCGTTGATGTTGAAGAAGCGCCGGTAGTTGATCTCGTCCTCGGCCACGCGATGAAACGCGACGCGCCAGAACTGCGCACTGATCAACGCGTCCAGTTCGCGCCAGTCGCGGTTGAACGTAGCGAGCCGGGAGCTGATCTCCTCGCACGCATTCGCGTCGGAGCCTACGAGTTCCGCCAATTCCGCCTTGAGGTCGTGCGCACGCTCGGCGATTTCGGGGCGCCATTGCGGCAGGTCGAGAAATCGATCCGCCATGACGTCAAGGGCCGCGTTTTGGTGGCCGAGAATGAGCGGATAAGTCAGGGGGCATATGGGCAGCTTGTGTTCGTCATAAGCCCATATTGCAAAGGCCCCGTCGTCGAACTTCAGCGTTAGTTTGCCACTCCTTAGCGCCTGGCCGTATTGCTCGCCGAGCACAGGCGCGAGCAGCTTGTTCTGCCCTGCGCCGTCATGCGCCGACCAGTCGATGTCAAACCATCCCGCATAGCGGGACTCGGGCCCCCATTCGAGTACGTCGAGCCAGAGCGGATTATCGGCGCCGCCGACCCCCATATGATTTGGAACGAAATCGAGAATTCGTTGGAGGCCCTCGCGTCGAAACGCATGGATCATCGAAGCGTACTCTGCTTCTGTCCCGAGCTCCGGATTGAGCTCTGCGTGGTTCGTGATGTCGTAGCCATGCGCGCTGCCTGGGCGCGCCTTGAAGAACGGCGAGAGATAGACATGGCTAACACCGAGGCGCGCGAGATAGGGCGCGAGGGCTGCGGCCTCATTGAAGCCGAAGCCTGCGCGCAATTGCAGCCGATAGGTGGCGCGGGGAATGATCGTCACAACTCCACGCTCCAGCGCACACTCCAGGGACCGAACACGCTGCCGGTCTCACCGTATCGCCAGAACGCGCTGTCTACTACGGGAAAGCTGCGGTGGGAGCCGGACAAATTGCAGTCGAGAATGAGCCGGCGCGTTCCCGTGCTCCATGCGACCCGCACCGCCTGGTCCCCCAGCACCACCGCTTCGCCGCCGCGCTCGAAACGCGGCAGAAGCGGCCTGACGTGCTCGCGCCGCGCCGCAAGGGCCGCGCGATAGAAGCCGAGATGACCGGAGTCGATCCGGCTCCAGTCGAGTTTTGCCGAGAGGAACGTCGATTTCGCGAGCGGATCGGGAATCATGGCCGCGCGGTTCGGATCGGCGAATTCAGGAAACCACGAGAATTCCTCCCGCCTCCCACTGCGAATGGCGTCAGCCAGTTGCCCATGAAAGTCGCAAAAGTACGGAAAGGGTTGCTGCGCGCCCCACTCCTCGCCCATGAAAAGCATCGGTGTTTGCGGGGCGATGAGATAAACGCTAGCCAGCGCGCGGATGACCTCGGGCGGCGCAAGCGCGTTGAGCCTTTCGCCGAACGCCCGGTTACCGATCTGGTCGTGATTCTGGATGAACGCGACGAAGGCGTTGGGCGGCAGGCCGGCGCTCGGGCCGCCGCGAGGCGCGCCGCGATAGGGCATCATCTGGCCCTGATAGGCAAACCCTTCGGCGAGCGCGTCAGCCAGCAACCTGACCTCGCCGTAGTCTGCGTAGTAGCCGCTCGACTCCCGGGTCGCGGCGACGTGCAGCACATGGTGAACGTCGTCGTTCCACTGCGCTGTGTAGCGGAGCGGCGTTCGGCCGCGGCGGATCAGACGGGCCGGGTCGTTCAACTCGTTTTCGATCACCAGATGGATCGGTCGCGTGGAACGTTTTCTGATCCGCTCCGCCAGTTCGTCGAGCACGTCGGGCCGGCTGTCGTCCTTGATCGCATGCGCCGCATCGAGCCGCAGACCGTCGAGATGAAACGCTTCGATCCAGTATTCGGCGTTCTGAATGAAGAACTCTCGCACCGGCCACGAATTCGGACCGTCGAAATTGATCGCGTCGCCCCAGGGCGTTTTGTGGCGGTCGGTCAGGACGTCCGGCGCGTAGCGCGGAAGGAAATTCCCCTCTGGTCCGAAATGATTGTAGACGACGTCGAGCAGCACCGAGACGCCGCGTCGATGCGCCGCCTCGACAAAAGCCTTGAAATGCTCCGGCCGGCCGTAGCTCGAGTCGGGCGCATAAGGGAGCACGCCGTCGTAGCCCCAGCCCCATCGTCCGAAAAAGTCGCCGACCGGCATGATTTCGATTGCGGTCACGCCGAGATTCGCAAGATGGTCGATCCTCTCGGCGGCGGCGGCGAACGTGCCTTCCGGCGTGAAGGCGCCGACATGGAGTTCGTAGAGCACGGCGTCGTCCCACGAGCGGCCGGGCCAGTCGTCCCGCCAGGCATAGGTTGCGTGGTCGATCGCTTCGCTTGGCCCCTGCACGTCCCGGGGCTGGAATCGGGATGCCGGATCGGGAACGAGCGTTCCGTCTGACAATGCAAACCGATAGAGTGCGCCGTCGCCGGCGCCATCGACAAAGGCCTCAAAGAAGCCGTGCCCTCGCCGCTCCATTGCGATCTGGGCGCCCTTTTCGAGCACGAGGCTCACGCGCTTTTCAGCGGGCGCCCAGAGCCGGAACCGGATTCCGCCGGCTTCGAATGCGAGCCCGTGCGCCCATTTCGAATTATCGCTCATCGTTTGCATGCCCCGCCCCAGCCAGACGACGGATGCTGACGTTCGGATCGATTCCGACGTCTGCCGTCCTTCTTCGCCAATAAGGCAGGTGCGTGGTGGCGTCGACCCAAGGCTGAGGCGGGCGATCGACGGCTCAGTTTGTGTCGCCCGATACGCAGGACAACATTCTTGCCGGTTTCGAAGAGGATCTGGGAAATTGTCGTCTCCGCAGTATTATCTACGGCAGCCCTTCGCCGGCTGACATGCGCGCTGGCGCCGAGGATGGATTTGCGGCCCTGCACAGACATTGCCGAGACAGTCCTTGGCCAGATAGCGGAAAAACGGCAAGAAGGCCTGTCTCATAACGCGGGCGCGCTTTTAGAGGTTCCTGTCGAGGCGTAAGCGTCAATAAGCTTTGGCGTTTGTAGGAAGAACAGAGGGGTCCGCCGGCTGCGGACCTTTCTTATTTGGATCAAGCCCCTAACGCAGGGAGCGCCGGATCCAGCCGAGGCTCTTCTTAGTCGGCGTCCCAGCAACCTAGCGAATGTCTATCAGCGGTTCTATCGCGGCGGCGATGCAAGCCGAAAATTGCGGCACAAAACCTCCTCTCGAACGTTTGAAGGACGACAGCTTAGGTCAAGCTCCTTAGAAACCCATCAATGGCTAGATCCAAAAACGCAAAAGAGTCGAGGTGCTCGTCGCTCCAGAAATAGGCAGAGTAACCGGCACCGCCCTCGGTCTTTCATTGACGCTGATCGAGAGCCGGGCCCTATGGACCTCGAAGAATGAGCGCCGCCGGGAAACCGCCCACGTTGGCTAAGGTCGTTTCTTTTCTCGAAGGGGCGGTTTCGGTGCCCAGCCTGGAGATCGCCGCGCGGGAGGTTTCCGATCAGGCGTTTGCGAATGCTGATCTCTACGACGAGGACGGCGCTTATCCGAGCGATGAGGTGACGAGGTTAAATGAGGCGGGCTTACTTAAGGCCACGTTGCCCCGCGAGTTTGGAGGCGCAGCGCTCGGCGGTTTGGCGTTGTGCGACGTCTTCCGTCAAATCGGTTCCGGAAGCCTGCCGCTTGGACGGCTGCTCGAGGGTCATGTCAACGCGCTTGATCTTGTGCTCCGGTACGGCCGTCGTGAACAAGTGGCCCTTGTTGCTAGCGAGGTGCATGAAGGAAAGATGTTCGGCGTCTGGAACACAGACGACGGGCAAGGGCTTCGTTTGGTTTGCAAGCCGGGGCGCTTTCATCTCGAGGGCCGAAAGATATTGGCGTCAGGGGCCGGCCACATCGAACGTCCAATCATCACCGCGTCGGACGATGAGGGTCGCAAGCTTATTGTGATGCCGCGCTTGCGATTGGGTGAGCGTGCAGACCTTTCGCACTGGACCGCGCATGGGATGCGGGCGTCAGCCACGGGGGCGGTCGATTTCTCAGGTCTTCAGATCGAACCGATCGAAATTGTTGGAGGTGACGGAGACTACGAACGCCAGCCCGCGTTTTCGGGGGCGCTTGGCGCTTCGCGGCGGTTCACCTCGGCGGAATGGAAAGGCTGTTCGACCTTCTCCGCGCGCACCTACGCTCTACCGGCCGCGGCGGCGATCCGCATCAGGCCGCTCGCCTGGGCCAAGCGGCGATCACTGTCGAAACGGGGCGCCTTTGGGTCGAACGTGCAGCCTCGGTGGTCGAAGCCCCGTCAGAGGCCAATGGTACCGACCGGATTGTCGCCTACGTGAATCTCGCACGGCTCGCGGTCGAGCGGACTGGTCTTGATCTCATGGAGCTTGCTCACCGGTCTGTCGGCTTGCGGGGGTTTATCCGACCCAATCCGATCGAACGCATCACCCGCGATCTCGCGACGTACCTTCGACAACCGGGGCCGGATCGCGCTCTCGCGAGCGCGGCGGCGTGGGTCCTTGAGGCGGAGGCGTCCGCGTCGGATTTGTGGAGGTGAGGTTGAACGCCGGCCAAATATTGGAGGCGCCGCCCCCTATTCGACGCTGGATGAGCGACTTGGGAAGGGGGGACTCGTCGTCATCGCCCCGCATCCGGACGACGAGAGCCTCGCCTGTGGGGGACTAATCGCAGAGGCTCGCACGGAAGGACGACCCACGCGGGTCATTATCGTCAGCGACGGCACGGGCTCGCATCCCGTTAGCAAGACGTATCCAAAGAATTGTTTGAGGAACTTGCGAGAGAAGGAAGCGAAGCAAGCTGTCAGCGAACTCGGTCTGGATCCTCACCGGGATATCGTTTTCCTACGCCTTCCCGATCGATTCGTCCCCACCGAAGGGCCTAGTTCATCGATTCGATGAAACCGATCTTTTGTGAGGGATTCATTTGGTCTTTGCCGGCCTGTAGGCTGATCTTTTGATTCGCGAGACGAGATTCGAAGATCATGACGGCACGGCGACGAGCGATTGAGTTGTCGATCGAAGAAGAGGATTTGGCGAGGCTTGTTTCGATAGCACGCTCGCGAACGGAGCCGGCGAGCCGGGTCGAGCGAGCGCGAATGCTGTTGGCTTACCGGAAAGACCCCTCGTTCTTTGCGGTGGGTCAAGCTTTGGGGGTGCATCATCAGACGGTCCAGCGCTGCGTTGAGCGGGCGCTGGCCTATGGTCCAATGGCGGCGCTCGACGATCGTCCCCGGCCGGGCAAGGAGCCGACGATCACTGCCGAGGCCAGGACGTGGCTGGTCTCTCTGGCCTGCCGCAAGGCGAAGGACTTGGGCTATCCGCACGAATTGTGGACGACGCGGCTTCTGGCTCGTCACGCGCGCGAGCACGGACCAGCCGAAGGGCACGCCTGCCTTGGCAAGCTGGTTCAGGGCACTTTGTGCAAGATACTCAATGAGCAAGAGGTCAAGCCGCACAAGGTGCGCTACTACCTGGAACGCCGCGACCCCGAGTTCAAAGCCAAGATGGCGGAAGTTCTGTGCGTCTACCGCGAGGTCAAGATCATTAAAGAGACCGCGGCCGCATCGAAGAAGAAGCCGAGCGACGCGGTGGCGATCGTCTCCTATGACGAAAAACCCGGCATCCAGGCGATCGCCACGACCGCCCCGGATCTGCCGCCCGAGCCCGGCGCGCACGCGACCTTCGCGCGCGATCATGAATATAAACGCCACGGCACGGTCAGCTTGCTGGCCGGCATCGACCTGCTCACCGGCGCGGTTCACGCTCTGGTCAAGGATCGCCACCGCAGCCGCGAATTCATCGAATTTCTCCAGCTTCTCGACGCCGCCTATCCAGCCCACACGGCGATCAAGCTGATCCTCGACAATCATTCCGCGCACATTTCCAGGGAAACCAAAGCTTGGCTCGCCGAGCAGCCCGCCGGCCGCTTCGAATTCACTTTCACGCCCAAGCACGGCTCCTGGCTCAATCTCGTCGAGGGCTTCTTTTCCAAGCTTGCCCGCTCCGTCCTGCGCCACATCCGAGTCGCATCGAAACAGGAACTCAAGGAGCGCATCATCGCCGCAATGGACGAGTTCAACCGACACCCTGTCGTCCATACTTGGTCCTATAAACTCGACAACGCCGCTTGATATGATTCGAACTTTGGAAACGACGAACTAGTTCCTGATCAACGCGGCTTCGTTCTCACTCTGTCGCTTAGCGTGGTTTTCTGCCCGTTCTATGTCGTCAAGCATCCGGCACAGTCGCTGACGAAGGCGCGCATCCTGTTGAAGGCGGACGTGTCGGAGGCGGGCGAAGGTTGGAGCGACAGCGCGATCGCGGCGGCGTTGGACACCAGCATCAACAATATCGGCCGCACCCGGCGTCGACTGCTCGAAGAAGGGATAGCGGCGGCGCTGACCCGCAAATACAATCCGAACTCCGCCCGGCCGCGGATTTTCGACGGGGCTGCCGAGGCGGAATTGATCGCCCTGACCTGCTCGCCGGCGCCCGAGGGGTTCGCGCGTTGGAGTTTGCGCCTGCTCGAGGAGAAGGTCGTCGAATTGAACATCGTCGAGAAGGCAAGCGACAACACGATCGGAAGGACTCTAAAAAAACGTCCTCAAGCCCCACCGCAATCGGCAATGGGTGATCCCGCCGGACGCCAACGCCGGCTTCGTCGCTGCCATGGAGGACGTGCTGGATACGTACCTGAAGATTCCGAACGAGCTGATGCCCTACCTGGCGCCGCTGGGCTGGCAGCACATCAACCTCACCGGTGACTATATCTGGACAGAGCCGTCGAGACTCGACGGCGAGGGCTCCCGCCCGCTCACGACGCCTTCGAGCTCGACCAACACTGATGTTCTTGATCTGTCCGCTTAGCGTGTTTTTGGCCGTTCTATGTCGTCACCCCGAAACTGGAGCCCATCACAAAACGGGGGCACCACGGGGCGTAGTGGGCTACGATCGGGCTGATGATCGATCTCGGCCCGAGATTGCTGCAGTTGAAGATGCTGCTGCGGGATGTTCATCCCGCAGTTTGGCGCCGGGTCAGGCTGGCAGATGAGCTATCGATTGCCGAGCTGCACCGGGTGATCCAGATCCTCATGGGGTGGGATGATGATCATCTGCACCGCTTTCGCATCCATGGCCGAGATTACGGCATTGCCTATATCGGCGGACCGAACTTCGGCGAGGACGCCGCTGCCGTGCCACTGTCGTTGTTCGGGTTCCGTCCCACGGAGCGGTTTCTGTACGAATATGATTTTACGGCTGGATGGCAGATCGAGGTGCGGGTCGAGCGGGTGATCCAGGCAGCACCGCGCGAGAATCATCGTATCCCCGTTTGTATTGCCGGCCGACAGGCTGGTCCCCCGGACGGCTGCGGTGGACCGCAGGCTTATGCAGAACGGCGTCGTGATGCCGTCGGCTGGGAGATGGCCGATGATGTGGACTCGGTCGTCGCCGTCCTGCGCCGGGTCAGTGACGGCGATGCCACCGTCCTGGACGATCCCGAAGAGCGCTCGGACTTTGAGCGCGCCGTGCCCCGCCTGAAGGCCCGAGTGTCACTGGGCGCCTTGGCGTGAGACTGCTGGAATTTTGCCGAACGCAGGCATTTTGGCTTGAGACCGTACCGCGCTGAAATCTCAGGTTAGCTGTCAATTTGAGACTGGCCGAACCCTGGCCATCGACGTGTTCCCGAGGGGCGTGACAGGATTTCACGTGTCGGTGAATGCGCCCTCGCGCATGTCGGTGGGCTTGTGCCTGTTGAATTCCGTCTTCGACAAGAAAGCATGGCTCAAGGAGCGTGAGATTGACCCAAACTGGCCAGTGATCGCGTCATAGCACCGGCAACCCTTCAGCCCAGTTCGCGGCCTTCAATGCCTCAGCGTCGGTCGCCGGCTCTCGTCCGCTTCGGTTCCGAATCGAAATGACGTTCAGATCAAAAAATCTCACGTCAAATGTCCAAGGGTAACGAGAATCTCAGGTTAAATGTCCAAGCCGATGTCTCAGGCATTACGCCAAGGCATTGAAAACACGCAATCCAGAATCTCACGCCAAAATGTCCAGTGACACCCGCTGTCAGCGCAAGTCGCGGCCCGATTGGCCGCAGGCCAACAGGTCATTCAAGCGGCTAGAGGAGAGTGCCGGCTTCCCGAGGAAGAGCTCCCCGTCCCGGACGTAGCGGGAGGCCGCTACGATTAACCGGGCGCTGGGGTCCGGGATGAACCTCATCCTGACCCCTGGAGTTTACAATCTCGATCGCAGCATCGAGGTCAGCCGTCCGGACACCGTGGTGCTCGGCCTCGGGTTCCCAACTCTGATCCCGCAGAATGGCGCGCCGGCGATGCAGGTCAGTAGCGCGAAGGGAATCCTGATTTCAGGCATCATTATCGACGCTGGTCCGGTAAACTCTCCGGTTCTGCTCGCCTTCGGAAGCGACAAGACAAAGAGCGACAATGTCGCGTCCGACCCGGGCGGCCTCTACGACGTGTTCTTCCGCATCGGCGGCGCGGCTGCAGGCAGTGCGACGGCCAGCCTCGTCGTCAACAACAACAATGTCATCCTCGACGACATCTGGGCCTGGCGCGCCGATCACGGTGCCGGCGTGGGCTGGACCAGCAACACGGCCGACACAGGCGTGATCATCAACGGCGACAACGTGACGGCCTACGGATTGTTCGTGGAGCACTATCAGAAATACGAGGTGATCTGGAACGGCGACAAAGGCACGGACATCTTTTTCCAGAACGAGATGCCATACGATCCGCCGAGCCAGGCCGCGTGGATGGAAGCGCCGGGCGTCGACGGTTGGGCGGCTTTCAAGGTCGCCGACGGCGCAAGAAACTTCGCCGGCTATGGGATGGGCAGTTACAGCTTCTTCAACCAGGGCGTCGACATATTTGCCGCGAACGCGTTTGAAGTCCCGCCGGCTTCGCTGCCGTCTTCCGGCCTGAGCATGAACAATCTGCTGACGGTCTTCCTCAATGCGAGTCAGGGGAAGGGCGGTATTTTGAACGGATCAATAACACGGGCGGGTCGTCGACGGCGGCCAATCCGGATGTTCCCGTCACGGTAGTGCATTATCCCTGAGAGGGGCTAAAGAAACGATCGGGTTGATGCACCGCCGTCACGGCGGGGAGCGCCTTCCGGCGCCTGACTTCGGGGACGGCGGGGCACCTGATAATTTCGGCGTCGTGACGGGCTTCAAATTCCGTCTGCACCCGATACCGCCGACATTAACGTTCTGCGCGCCGGCCTATCCGGAATCGCGCGCGAGCAAGCTCATCCCGTCTGGCGGGATTTCATGACCAAAGCTCCGGCCCGGCTTTCAAGCTACGCGGAATTCTCGACCATCCCTCGCGACCCTGGCTACTCGGGTGCGCGGCATCGGCTTGGGATCGATGTTGCGCCGCATATCCTACCTCAGCAGACCGGGATCTGATCGGCCACATCGAATAGGGTCAACTCATTGCAGCTTATCCCCATCATTCGCAGCGGTCGCAGCCTCGTCCTCGCGCGGCCGGTAGCTCTCCCTCACCCAATCCTCGATCGTCTTCCGGTGGGTCACGTCTACGGTCTCCTTTGGCCTGCCCCAGCCGCGATCGAGAATGGCGGTCGCGGCTGACACGCGGGCGGCAGGAGGCGCGTTCGCCGAGGTCACGACTGCCTTCAACGCGTCCAGGGCTTCCTCAAAGCGTTGCGCACGCTCATCGCATGCCATCGCCCGCCGCGCGGAGTTGGGACGGCCGCTCTTCGTCCTCTTCCTGCTCGCGGTGATCGTGGTCATGACCTTGCTCCAGTATCTGCCCGTTCTCGCGCTTGGCCCGACCGCCGTGCACTTTTTCGCCGCGCAGGGTCAAGCCTTCTGAGGCTGGAGGCTTCGCGCGTTCTTGCGAACGTTGCTCCTCAAATTCATCTGTCCCTCGAGGACGGCGACGACCGGTTCGCCAAGCGATCCGGCAGACCGGATTCTTCGCCAAGGTCAGGAGAATAAAGTGATTCAGCAATCGGCGATTCAAGCAGCATCCGCGGCCGGCTCGTGCCTCTACATTGGGCAGGATCGTTTCGGACGCTGGGTCGTCAGGGACGCGGAATGCCTGTGCGGCGGGCTGTTCGCGAACCAGACTGAGGCGATCCGTTTTGCGATGTACGAATGCCAGCGCCGCCCCCAGCCCGTCATCATGTTGCCGAACGGCCTCGAACTGGACGGCGCAGAGCCCCTCACTCCGGCTCAGAGGTTTGCCTTTTGAACCGCGCCGCTGCGCGGAACAGGAATAGAATCGACGCTCGACAGGGCGGAGCGTGTGATTCAGACCATCAACGAAAAGCTGGCGGCCCCATAACGCGCAGGCTCGTTCGGGCGGCAAGATCCGCTTTCCATTATCGGGCGCGCCGCCAAGGCGCCCGCCCGCCGGCCACGGCGCGGGAAAGGAAACCGCGCCGACGCGAAACCGGGGAGCAGATCCGGCCCCGGGTTTCATCATCGCCAGAGCGACCGATCGTCGTCGACAATCCGCATCTCGCCGGTCGCGCGGTCCTCCTGGAAGATGCGAACGGGCGGCGCGGATTGCGCGCGCGGCAGGCGTTCTGGCGGCGGCCATGCCCCGGCATCGAACGCTAAACGGAAACCACGAGTAAACGATTGCACTGCTGCGGTTGCTCCGCGCAAACTCTCAGTGCGGTCACTTTGGCACCGGCGCATCCGCATCCCGCGACAGCGCCTCCCGCGCCGCTTGCCCGCGAGGAAGGAATGGTCATCCGGTTGGGAAATCCGTGCTCGGCATGGCGTCGGACCGGGCGACACTGTCGCCATTCTCGCGCCGAATGTGCCGGCGATGTATGAAGCGCACTTCGGCGTGCCCATGACCGGCGCTGTGCTGAACACGTTGAACATGCGCCTGGATGCCGAGGGGATTGCCTTCCAGCTCACGCATGGAGAAGCAAAAGTCTTCATCACCGACCGAGAATTCAGCGGCGTCGCGCAACGCGCTTTGAGCATGCTTGAACACCGCGTTCTGGTGATCGACATAGACGATCCCTTGCACCAGGGCGGTACGCTGATCGGAGCCATAGACTACGAAGCGTTCCTCGACGAGGGCGACGCCGATTGCAACTGGGTCGGTCCAGGCGACGAATTCGACGCCATCGCCCTCAACTACACGTCCGGCACGACCGGCAATCCCAAGGGCGTCGTCACTCACCATCGCGGCGCCTATCTCAACGCCGTCTCGCAGATCATCTCCTGGGGAATGCCGGCGCATTCGGTCTACCTCTGGACGCTGCCGATGTTCCATTGCAACGGCTGGTGCTTTCCTTGGGCGATGGCGGCGAACGCCGGGATCAATATCTGCCTGCGAAAGATCGACGTGAAGCAGATCTTCGAGGCCATAGAGGAGCATCACGTCACGCACATGTGCGGCGCGCCCATCGTCTACAACATGCTGATCAACGCGCATGGCGACCTGCAGCGTAAGTCTCAGCACAGGGTCTGCGGCTACATTGCCGGAGCCGCCCCGCCTGCGGCGACGATCGAAGGCGCAGAGCGCATCGGGTTCGATATTACGCATGTGTATGGACTGACCGAAACCTACGGTCCCGCGTCGATATGTGCAACGCAGGAAGAATGGGGCTCGCTGCCTCTGGCCGAACGCGCAAGGCTGAAAGCGCGTCAGGGCGTCGCCAGCCCGATGCAGGAAGCGATGACTGTGCGAGACCCGGCCACCATGGCGCCGGTGCCTGCCGACGGTGAAACCATCGGCGAAATCATGTTCCGCGGCAACATTGTCATGAACGGCTACTTGAAGAACCCGTCGGCCACCGATGAGGCTTTCGCCGGCGGCTGGCTGCATACTGGTGATCTCGCCGTGATCGAGGCGGACGGATACGTACGCATCAAGGACCGTTCGAAGGACGTGATCATCTCTGGCGGGGAGAACATTTCCTCGATCGAAGTGGAAGACGTCCTACACCGTCATCCCGCCGTCGATAGCGCGGCTGTCGTGGCGAAGCCCGATCCAAAATGGGGCGAGGTGCCCTGCGCCTTCATCGAACTGAAGCCGAACGCAACGGTGAGCGAGGCCGAGATACGCCAGTTCTGCCGGGATCAGATGGCCGGATACAAAGTGCCGAGGCTCGTCGTGTTCGGTCCGATTCCGAAAAACGCCACGGGCAAGGTGCAGAAAGTGCTTCTGCGCGAGCGCCTCAGGACCATGGGCGAGGCGGCGGCATGACCTACGCGGCCCCGCTCGACGAGATGCGCTTTGTCCTCGACCATCTCGCCGGACTTCCGGAGATCGCCGCCTTGCCGGGATTCGAAGACGCGCAGCCGGACGTTGTCGAGGCAATCCTGACGGAGGCCGCTAGATTTTCCTCCGAAGTGCTCGCGCCATTAAACGCGACCGGCGACCGCCAGGGTTGCCGTTGGGACGCTGGACGCGTCACCACGCCCGATGGCTTCCCGCTGGCCTACCGGCAGTTCATTGACGCTGGTTGGCACGCCATGCCAGTCAGCCCCGCCATCGGTGGCCAAGGGATGCCAGCGCTCCTCTCGAGCGCAGTGGCGGAAATGTGGAAATCGGCGAACCTCGCCTTCTCGCTTTGTCAGATGCTGACAATCGGCGCGGTCGAGGCGCTGGCGCATCACGCGTCAGATGACCTCCAGGCGCGATTCCTGCCGAAAATGGTGGCGGGCGAGTGGACCGGAACGATGAACCTTACGGAACCGCAGGCGGGCTCCGACCTTTCCGCCGTGCGCACCCGTGCCGAGCCGGACGGCGAGCACTACCGCCTGTTCGGCTCGAAGATCTTCATCACCTGGGGCGAACATGACGTCGCCGAGAACATCATCCATCTCGTGCTCGCGAGATTGCCCGACGCGCCCGCGGGCACGCGCGGGATCTCGCTCTTCGTCGCGCCCAAATTCCTGGTCGCTCCCGACGGCAGCCTGGGCGCGCGCAACGATCTCACCTGCGTCTCAATCGAACACAAGCTGGGCATACACGCCTCCCCGACGGCCGTCATGTCCTATGGGGACAAGGAGGGCGCGATCGCCTACCTCATTGGCGAGCCCAACCACGGCTTGGAATACATGTTCACCATGATGAAACCACGCCAGACTGAATGTGGGCCTTGAGGGCGTGGCCGTCGCGGAGGCGGCCTACCAGAAGGCCGTCGCCTACGCACGCACCCGCGTTCAGGGCAAGCCGATCGGCGGCAGCGAGCGGGCAACGATCATCCATCATCCGGATGTGCGGCGCATGCTCATGGACATGAAAGCGCGCACCGAGGCCATGCGCTCGCTCGCCTACGTCACCGCCGCCTGCATGGATCGCGCCCGGCATCACCCCGACCCCGTCGAGCGGTGTCGCAGCCAGGGCCGTGTGGAGTTCCTGACGCCGGTCGTCAAAGGCTGGTCCACAGAGACCTCGATCAACATCGCCTCGACCGGCATCCAGGTGCACGGCGGCATGGGCTATGTCGAGGAGACCGGAGCGGCGCAATATTTCCGCGACGCACGCATCACTACGATCTACGAGGGCACGACCGGGATTCAGGCGATCGACCTGATCGGGCGCAAGCTCATTCGCGACAACGGCGCCAATGCGGCGGCGCTGATCAGCGACATAGGGGCGGAAGTGGCGGCGCTTGCGCCCACGAACGATCCCGATCTTTCGGCGATAGGATCCGCTTTGAAGACGGGCTTGAAATCTTTCCGAGAGGCAACCGACTGGCTCCTTGCGAACCACGACAGAAACCCGCGCGAAGCTGCTGCCGGCGCAGTGCCTTACCTCAAGCTGACGGGTGTGGTCGCCGGCGGGTGGCAGATGGCGCGGGCTGCGCGGATTGCCCGGGATTTGACGCAGGCTGGAGAAAGCGACGGCGCATTCCTGAGGGGCAAGATCTCGACGTCCCGCTTCTACGCCGAGCACGTGGTGCCGGAGGCTGAGGCGTGGCGCGTCGAAATTACCGCCGGCGCCGCTTCGACTTTGGCGCTCGTGGACGCATCGTTCTAGGCCGGTTCTCCCTGTTTCGAATGGGATCCAGTCTCAGTTTGGCGGCGACAGGAGACAGTCGGTGGTCCACAACACTGCTCGCATGGACAGCAAGCGCCTCGCGACGATCGGTGAGCGCGACCCGGAGGCGGCTACCGTGCCCGAGCTGCGCGCCAAGCGGAAGCGCACGACCGGATCTGCCGAAGCGGCTCCGACCGCGTTGTTGCAAGCAGATCCGCCCAAGGCAGCCAAGGCAACTCCGCCCGAGCCTCGCTCGTCGCCGCCACAATTGACGGCCGCGCCGCTTTCCGCGAACGACGCCAAACCCTCCGGACAAGCCGCGTCGCCGACGCCGCCCGCCCGCCCCGCCGCGGCAGGCGAAAATGACGGCCTCACACGCCAATTTCCAATTCCCGACGCGGAAGCGCTCACCCGCAACATTGGTCAGGCGATAGAGCAGGGCGGCGAGGTGCTGGCCGCGTATTTGAGGTCGCGGGAGACGGGCGAGATCAAGATGAACCTCGCCGACGATCGCGGCGAAATGATGCGGTCGATCGGGCAGCTCGGCCAGTACTACATGTTCGACCCCCTGTCGGCGTTCGAGGCGCAAACCGCGCTGACGATGCAGTTCATCAATCTCTGGGCCTCGACGCTGCAGCGCTTCCTAGGCGCGTCGGCGGCGCTGGTCGCCACGCCGGGGCGCTCGGACAAGCGGTTCTCCGACGCGGAATGGCGCGACAATCCGTACTTCGATTTCATCAAGCAGGCCTATCTGCTGACCACGCACTGGGCGGACGATCTCATCACCCGCGCCGACGAAATGGATCCGCATGAGCGCGACAAGGCGCAGTTTTATTTGCGGCAAGTTTCCGCGGCGCTCTCGCCCTCGAACTTCGTTGGAACGAATCCCGAGCTCCTTCGCATGACGCTTCAGGAGAGCGGCGAAAACCTCGTGCGTGGCCTCAAGATGATGGCCGAGGACATCGAGGTCGGCAAGGGCAACTTGCGCATCCGCCAGGTCGACGCGCGGGCCTTCCAGCTCGGCGTCAATATGGCGACCACGCCCGGCAAGGTGATCTTCCGCAATGAGCTCATCGAGCTCATCCAATACGAACCGACGACGCCCGACGTGTACAAACGGCCGCTGCTCATCATCCCGCCCTGGATCAACAAGTTTTACATCCTCGACCTCAACCCGGAGAAGTCGTTCATCCGTTGGGCGGTCGCGCAAGGTCTGACGGTGTTCGTCATTTCATGGGTCAACCCGGACGAGCGCCTCGCCGAAAAAGGGTTCGAAGCCTATATGCGCGAGGGCATTCTAACCGCCCTCGGCTGCGTCGAAGAGGCGACCGGCGAGCGCGACGTCACTGCTATCGGCTATTGCGTCGGCGGAACACTGCTTGCGGCGACGCTCGCCTACATGGCTGCGGTCGGCGACGACCGCGTCCAAAGCGCGACTTTCTTCACAACACAGATCGACTTCGCCGACGCGGGCGATCTGAAGGTCTTCGTCGACGCCGAACAGTTGAGAGAAGTCGAAGAAAAAATGGTCGAGCACGGCTATCTCGAGGGCTCGTCCATGGCGCAAGCCTTCAACATGCTCAGGCCGAACGACCTGATCTGGTCGTACTACGTCAACAATTATCTCAAGGGCAAAGAGCCAATGCCCTTCGATCTCCTGGTGTGGAACTCCAACTCGACCCGCATGCCGGCGGCGAACCACAGGTTCTATCTCCGCCACTGCTATTTCCAGAACGATCTTTCAAACGGGCGAATGGTTCTGAGCGGCAAGACGCTCGATCTCAAGAAGGTGACGATCCCGATCTACGAGCTGGCGAGCAAGGAGGACCATATCGCCCCGGCCCGCTCGGTCTTCACCGGCGCCAAGTGCTTCGGCGGTCCGGTGCGCTATGTGATGGCCGGCTCAGGCCACATCGCCGGCGTCGTCAATCCTCCGGCCAAGCCGAAGTATCAGTTCTGGAGCGACGGCCAACCCAAGGGTGATTTCGCATCCTGGGTCGCGGCGGCCAAGGAGACGCCGGGCTCCTGGTGGCCCGACTGGGTCCAGTGGGTCACGTCGCAGGCGCCCGAGAAAGTCCCCGCCCGCAGGCCTGGCGAGGGCAAGCTGAAAGCCATTGGCGACGCACCGGGGGACTACGTGCGGGTGAAAGCGTAGTTTGAAGACAGAATCGGCATGCTTGGCCAAAGATGTCGACGCCGCCGACGCGACCAAGATCACTTGCATCGCTGAGCATCGCCAAAACGCCTGCTCCCGGCGTCGCGCATCGGGAGTAGGTGATTTCCAACTCTTGCAGCCATTTGGCGGCAGGTTACCGTCGAGGATCGAAACAGGACCTCATACTTCAAGGATATAAGGATATTCAGCCATGGCCAACCCGATCGTTGAGAACATCGCCAAAACCAATGCCGACGCGCTATCCAAGAACAGCCGGGCCGCAGAGACCATCATGAAAGGCGGCGCCGACGCTCTGACCGAAAGCGGCAATGCCTCGAGAGCAGCTGTTCAGGAGTTGACCCGGGCGTATCAGGAATTGGCGACAAAAAACGTCAAGAATCTGACTGCTTCGGTCCGGGCTCTATCGGCCGTTAAGAGCCCCACGGAGTTCATCGAATTGCAGCAGAAGCTGATCAAGGACGGCGTCGAAGCCGCTGTCAGCGATAGCCGCCACATAGCCCAATTGACGACTTCCGTGTTTACTGCCGCTTTCGCTCCAGTGAAAAAGCAGATCGAAGCGGTGCAGAAGAGCGCACATGCTTAGGTCTGAAGTTTCGCGAGCTTGTCTTCGGTGACCCCGACGTTGGCGTCAGGCGGCCGCCGTAAGCGTCGGACGATCGCGGTCGTCCGACGTATTGCTTGAGCCAGGATCGCTCGTTCTCTTTTCGTGAGCTACTCCGTGGATGCGGTGCCGCTCAAAGGCCCTCAGCTCCTCATCCATCAATACAATTTTTTGGGTGTAGACGCGCGCCAGTTAGCGAGCCACGAAGCAGCTGCCACCGTCGTCCTTTAGTCTTGCGCAAAGAGCTGAGGCGTCGGCCTTGGACAAGTCGACGACACGCAAACGATAGACCGTCACCCCATCGACGATGGCCTTGTGCACGCCGATGTTCAATCCCTTGAGCGTCGACGCATACCGAGTGCCGAGTCGCCTAAGATCGCTCTTGGCCTCGGTCTCTGATCTTGGCGCAGCCAATTGGACCGCCCAGCCCGCCAACGCGGAGACCGAGTCGGTCTGGGTCGAGGGCGGGCTCCTCTCGCCAAACAGGCCACCGAAGGTGTGCAGCATACGGTTGAAGGACATCCGGGCGGCTTCACCGGGCGTCTCAGCCAAGAATGGCTGGTTGCCTGTGTCGGTGAGAATGGCGTGGTCGGTCGCCTCCCTGTTTGCGACCACAACCTCGGACGGAGACCTCGCAGGAGGATATTTCGTCGGCGAATCGGACTTGACGGATCGCTTGATCCCAAGAGCGTCATTCATCGCCACTGGCCCGGACATGGCGGCCCGTCTCGGCGCGTCGGCTAGAGATGAAGGTTCTACCGAGATTGGCGTCGCGATCGGCGCGCCGTCCGGCCGCAAAGTTACGGTCCGAACTGGATTAGTATCGGGAGATTGAGCCGACGGCAGCGTAGCCTGCGCGCCCAAGCTCGACTTCTCGGCCTTTGGCGTGACTGGCGGCGCTGTCGACAGGACAGCCTCTTGCGGGACCGCCCTCCCTTCTGGCTGTGACCCGAGCGACATGTGCGTCTTGGGCTCGGCCGATTGCTCCTTGACGACCCGCGTCGACTGCAAGCCCTCCTTGCTGAAAGGAGCGACGTCGTCTGATGCCGTCGTGGTCTTGCCGCCGGGAGGTTGTCCCGTGTCATCACCGTCGACGGCCGCTACGACAGGCAGCCCATTCGGCGGCCGTGAACCACCCTTCCTCGAGGTCGAGGGCGCACCCACTACCTGCCGGCCTACGCCGGCAATCTCGACATCATGACGTCGACGGCCCTGACGACCGCCGACCGGTGGGCGGCCAAGCAGTTGCAGAAGGAGGCCGCGTGATGGCCCGCAAGAACAAGAACAAACTCTACGTCCAGGACGTCACGCTGCGCGATGGCATGCATTCGATCCGCCACCAGTACCATCTGGAGACGGTGCGCGAGGTTGCGCGCGCGCTCGACCGCGCCCATGTCGACGCGATCGAGATCTGCCACGGCGACGTCATCACCGGCTCGACGTTCAATTACGGCTTCGGGGCGCATGACGACGGCGAGTGGATCGAGACGGTCGCGGCGGAATGCAAACATGCGCGCGTCGCGGTGCTGCTGATTCCCGGCATCGGCACGGTGCATGATCTGAAGGGCGCCTACGACCGGGGCGCGCGCAGCGTGCGCATCGCGACGCATTGCACGGAGGCGGATGTCTCCAGGCAGCGTATCGAGGCGGCGCTGAAGCTCGGCATGGACACGGTCGGCTTCCTGATGATGGCGCATATGGCGCCGACGGCGAAGCTGGTCGAACAGGCCAAGCTGATGGAGAGCTACGGCGCCGAATGCGTCTATGCGACGGATTCGGCGGGCGCGCTGCTGCCGGCGCAATACGCCGAGCGCGTGACAGCGTTCCGTCAGGCGCTAAGGCCGGAGACGGAGATCGGCGTCCACACGCATCGCAATCTGACGATGGGCGTCGCCAATGCGGTGGCGGGGATCGAGGCGGGAGCGGTGCGCGTCGACGCCTCGCTCGCGGGCATGGGCGCGGGCGCGGGCAATGCGCCGATCGAGGCGCTGATCGCCGTGCTCGAGCGGATGGGAATCGAGACGGGCTGCGATCTGCATGGCCTGATGGACGCGGCGGACGATCTCGTGCGGCCCTTGCAGGACCGGCCGGTGCGGGTCGACCGCGAGAGCCTCTCGCTCGGCTTCGCCGGCGTCTATTCGAGCTTCCTGCGCCACGCCGAGAACGCCTCCAAGCTCTATGGCGTGGACACGCGCGACATTCTCACCGAACTCGGCCGCCGCCGCATGGTGGGCGGGCAGGAGGACATGATCGTCGACGTCGCGCTCGACATTCTCAAGCAACGCGAACATGGCGCGGTAGAAGCTGCGCGTTGACGTCTCGTTCTGCGCGGTGAGCCCATCCGGCTTCTATTTCGAGCTCGGCTGGAGTTCTGACGGCGACGACGAGAGCGAGTCCTGGCCGCACGTGACCGATGAGGGCATCAGCGCTGGACGCGCGGCGACAAGCGCCGATGGTCAAGAGATCAAGGGATCAGCAGCGCTCTCCCCGGGGCGTGACGGCGCATGTGGTCGAAGGCTTTGGCCGCCTCGCGAAGAGGCGCCCGGATTCCGATCGGAAGAGAGAGCCGACCAAGCTCGACGAGCCGCGCCATTTCCGAAAGCGCTTCGGCTTCCGGTCGAAACAGGATCCACGCATAATTGCCCGCTCCTCTTGGCAAAGCGGCGCGCATCTTCCGCTTTTGTTGGATAACGCCAAGGGCGCCGCCGATCCAACCCCGCTCGTCGAAGCTTTGCACCAAAGGATGGACGGTGGTCGCATGGCCCAGCGCGCCCTCGCGCAGGCACGAAAGCAAGTTCGCCTCATCGTCCCACGTGGCGAAGTTGAGCGTCGCGTCGAACGCGCCTCTCAAATTCGCGAATGGATTGCGTTCGCGTTCGACCGCCTTGGCCGCGCCCGCTTCGAGGCAGGCGGACAGGTCCGACGCCTTGGCGATGGCGGTCACGCGCGCTCCCCACTCGGAGAGGGTCTGCAAGGCCAACGTTCCCAAGCCGCCGGCAGCGCCATGGACGAGAATTTCCTTTCCCTTGGCGTTCTGACGGGTGACGCCGGCCCCCGCCGCAGCCAGCCACATCGTGACGGAGCTATAGGGCAAGGCGGCGAGGTCCTGAAGCCCCCGGTTCGCAGGCGCCTTCCGAATGTGGGCGGGCTTTACGAGCACATGGGAGGTGTGCGTTCCGTCTCTCGAAGGAGGCTTCACTCCGTAGACGCGCTCTCCAATTGCGAAGCCCGACGCGCGACCCGAGCCCACGGCGGCGACCACGCCCGCGAAATCGTTGCCGAGCGTCATCGGAAACCGTGACGCACCCATGAGAGACAGCAGCCTCCGGCCATAGCCGGCGGCGCGACGAACGTCGATCGGGTTGACCGAAGCGGCTTCGACCGCGATCTCGACCTCGTCCGGACCAGGGCTGCGGCGCGGGACCTCGCGGATATCGAAGGCGCCCCCGGCTTCGGGGCCGAGGCACATCGCAAGCTGTCGGGTCTGCATGCTCGCTGTTTCCGGCTTCATCCCGCGATCACCTCCGACCGGAAAGCATAGCGGTCGAGAGCCTCTTTCATCTTCTCCGCCCCGGCGGCAGCCCTGACGATCGCCCTGAGGCCAACGTTGGGATCGCGCTCGACCGTGACGGACGTGACCGTCGCCCCGACGCGGTCCGCCTCGGCGCGGACGGTTTCCTCGATCTCGCGCTCGACCAGCGCCGGCTTGAACAGTTTCCCCACCGCCGTCACCGGCAGCGACGGAGAGATCTTGATCCGCTTGGGGACCGCTGCCCGTTCGGGAATGGTCCGGGCCACGTACTCCAACAGCTCCTGCTCGGTGACCGTTGCGCCCGGCTTCGGCTGAACATAGGCGACAGGCATCTCGCCGGCGTAGGCGTCAGGACTTCCGATCGCCGCAACCAGGTCGACGCCCGGATGGCTCGCCAGCGCCTCCTCGATGGTCCGGGGATCGATATTATGTCCTCCCCGAATGATGAGCTCCTTCTTGCGCCCGGTCAGCCAGAAATAACCGTCCGCGTCGCGTCGGCCGAGATCCCCGGTATTGAGCCAGCGCTCGCCGTCGATGTCGATCCAAAGGCCGGCGTTATGGCGGGGGTCGAGATAGCCCTTGAAGACATTGGGGCCGCTGATCGCGATGACGCCGACCTCGTCGACCTCCGCCATGCGTTGAAAGCGCCCGTCGCCGTCGAGCACGACGGCTTCCATCCGCTGATAGGGGATGGGCAGGCCGATCGAGCCGGCGCGCCGCTCGCCGGCGGCCGGATTGAGCGACGAAACGCAGGCGCCTTCGGTGAGGCCGTAACCCTCGAGAATCTTCACTCCGGTCTTTGCTTCGAAAGCGCGGATGAGTGCCGCCGGCATCGGCGCGGCGCCGCAGATAGCGAACCGGAGACTGGAGATGTCGCTTTCGCCTACGGGCGTCTGCATCAGGGCTGCGTAAAGGGTCGGAACGCCGGAGAACATTGTAACGCGGTAGCGCGATACGATCTCCCAAAATCGGGCTATGACGTTCTTTCCCCGATAGCCCTCGGGCGTGGCGATGACGACATGGTCGCCGCGCATCCACGGCTGAAGTCCGGTGACGAGCTGACCGTTCACGTGGAATAAGGGCAAGCCGCAGAGGACGGTTCCCGGCGAGCCGTCGGTCTCCGTCGCCTTCGAAGCAGCCCAGGAGTTCGAACACCTCGCTCCGATGCGTCCGCACGGCGATCTTCGGCGCCCCCGTCGTCCCGCCGGTGCAGAAGTAGGAGGAAACGTCGTCGGCCTCTATCCTTCGCGGCGGGACCAGCCGGTCGGACGGCTGCTCGCGCATCGCTTCGCGCAAGTTGACGACCCTTAACTGAGTGCCCGCCGCGGCCTCCTCGATCGAGGCGCGTGCGGCCCTTCCCTTCTCGCCGTCGAGGTAGTCGGCCATGTCGACGAAGGCGATCGCGCTGAGATCCGGAAGCGAAACAAGCTCCTCGGCGAGACCTGTCCACGCCTTCGGGTTCAAAGCCGGAGCGAGCGTGACGAGGATCGAAGCGCGGGCGAAGCGCATGATGTCCGCGACCTGTCTCGGTTCGAGCATCGGGTTGACGGCGAGCGCTGCGCCGGCGGCTTCGCCGCCCCAGATGGCGAAGTGGGTCTCGGGAAGGTTGGGCAGGACATAGGCCACAGGGCGGTCGGCCGCGACGCCGAGGGCGGCGAAGAGGTTCGCCGCGCGCGTCACGTCCGCGGCGAGCTCGGCGAAGGTCCAGACATGCGCCTCGTCGAGCCGGTCGGCCGACAGGAAGAAGGAAAGCGCCTGGGCGTCGGGGCTCCGCTTCGAGGCGTCGACGAGAGCCGCATAGGAACTCTCGGGCAGCGCCCGCTCCGAGAGCGGAATGGCTTCGATCGCGGCGATGTCGGACTGGTTTCGGATCGGCACGTGAGGTTCCTCTTCAAAAAGTCGACCGCGGCGGCGCCGAGGCCGCCCACGGAAGAATCACCGCCATGGGCGGGCAGGCTTCGCGACGCTGCTTTTCAGCGCAAGCATCTTCTTGAGCCGCGGCCTGTCGCTGACCGCCAGCTTGAGCACGTTGAGGAGCCGGCGCGGCGTGAGCTTGGCGTCGATGAAGTCGTCCGGCAGATCGGGGCCCCACTGATAGAGGCCCGCACGGTCGAGCACGTGGTAGCCGGGCGGCTGGACGGCGTCGAACAGGTCTCCGTCGGCATAGTGCTCGTGCTTCTGGCCCCAGGGATCGCGCCAGTAATCGAAGATCTGGCTGCCGAGAAAATGCCGGCCGACGCCCCAGGCGTGGTGGTAGCGCTTCGCCATCAGGATCTGCTGGCCCATCTCCACCGCATCGAGGTCGACGACCTCGAAGGCGACGTGATCGACCTTCGATTCGAGGCCGGTCGCGACGAACAGCGTGTGATGGTCGCTCGGCTCGGCGCCGCGGTCGAGCCGCATGAACGATCCGACCGGGGTTCCGTCCGCAAGGCACATCACATCGGACGGGATGAAGCCCAGCATGTCCATATACCAGCGCGCGCTGAGGTCGAAGTCGGGCGTCTCGAGCACAAGGTGCCCGAGCTTTGTCACCTGCGGCGGGGCCAGCGCCGGACGCTGCGTATCGTTGACGCGAACCGTGTGGTTCGGGGCATTGTAGGGAATGGGCGCGCGAACCGGCTCCGGCGCGACCGCGGCGAAGCCATGATGGACGCTGACTGCGACCCCGAGCGGATCGACGAGCCGCACGACGGAGCCCCCGCCGGGGCCGTCCGCCTGTTCGACGGGACGGCTCACGGCCTTCGCTAGCACCTTCAGGTCGTCGGCCGAGGAAACGGACAGTCCGAAGCCGATGAACCGCGCCGCGCCGCCACGGGTGACGCGATAGATGTACGGCATCGAGCCGGTTCCGCGCAGGAAGAGTTCGTCCTCGCCTTGCGAGACGACGAGCAACCCGAAGTCGACAAGATAGTCCCTCGCGCGGTTCAGGTCGGGCCGTTCGAAATGCGCATAGAGCAGCGCGTTGGCCTTCACTGCCGGCGCGATGCTGCGCGGCAGTTCGATGCTTCCCGGACCCTGCCGGACTTTGGCCGAATGATACATGGGATGTCTCCTCTCTCGTTATGAGTTCAGGCCGCGACGCGCAGGTCGGCGGCGGTCAGGGCGGCGGCGAATGGCGCGAGAATCTCGAGGTCCCGGCCGGAGGCGAGCCGGTCGGCGATGAAGCGGTCCGGCCGAACGAGAACGCCCCTGACGCCGTAGCGCAGCGCCCAGTCGGCGAAGGCCGGATCATCGCAACTGACCGACAGGGTGCTGGCGCTCCTCGCGGGACCGTTGAGGCAGATGAAGCGGGCGCCGAGCGCCTCCAGAATGGCGAGATCGCGCGCCGAAACCATCGTCGCCGGATCGACCCCGACGCCGAGGGCGAGCCATTGATGGCAGCCGAGGAAGCGATCGAGCGGCGAAGCGCCTTGACCCGCTGAGACGGTCGGCTGCGGCGCCATCTGCCCGATGAGCGCGTCGCGATCGCCGCCCGTCAAGGCGCTGCGGTGGATCGCCGGCGGCGGCACGACGCCGCCGCGGTGGATGAAGGCTCGGAACCTGCTCGAAAGGTTGAGGCAGGCGAAGATGGAGTCGCGCGCCGCAGCGGCTATCCGGTTCGTCGGCATGATGACGGCGCCGAGCCGACGCGAGACTTCGACCATCTTGCGCACGACCGGGGCGCGCTCGACCTCGTAGGTGTCGAGGATTGCGTCCGGCGCGAGACCCCGAAGGACGGCGGCCAGCTTCCAGGCCAGGTTCGAAGCATCCTTCATGCCCCCGTTCATGCCCTGGCCGGCGAAGGGCGGCATCAGATGCGCGGCGTCGCCGGCGAGGAACACCCGGCCGCACCGCCAATGTTCGGCGACGCGCGCATGGAACGCATAGACGGCCTTGCGCTCGATCTCGAACGAAAGAGCGCCGGCCGCCTCCGCAACGAGGGCGCGAATCGTCTCGTCGCACTTCAGCGTCTCTTCGCTTTCACCGGGCAGTTGCATGAACTCCCACCGCACCCGCTCGCCGACCGCGGGCAGCTCGAACTCGAGGCCGGCGCGGGTCGCAGGTGAAGGTGATCTGTTTGACGCCGTGATTCCTGACGATGGCGTCGACCACCAGCCAGCGTTCTGAATAGGTCGAGCCGACGAGCTTGACGCCGAGGCGCTCCCGCGTCGCGCTGGCGCCGCCGTCGCAGGCGACGACGAAGTCCGCTTCGACCGTCGTCGCGCCGGATGGCGTCGCGACCGCGAGCGTCACGCCCTTCGCGTTCTGGACGAGGTTGGTCGCCTCGTGCTCGAAGGCGACCTGGACTGACGGGAATCGACCGAGGCCCTTCAGCAGGACCCGCTCGAAGTCGGGCTGGTAGAAGGTGCCGAGCGAGGAATGGCCGTAGAGGCCGCGGGGGAAGTCAGCCGCCATCAGGGTGACGTTGCGCGCATTCAGATGGCGCACGTGCGGGTCCTGAATGAGGCCCGGCGCGATCTCGTCGAACAGGCCCACCTGAGTGAAGAGACGCAGCGTCTCCGCGTCATAGGCGATCGCCCGCGGCAGGCCGAGCAGCCCGGCGTTCCGCTCGACAACGAGCACGCGAATCCCGGCGAGGCCGAGCAAATTCGCCGTCATCAGCCCGACCGGGCCGGCGCCGACGATGACGACCTCGGCCGCGAGCGGGCGGCCCCCGTTCCCAGAAATGTCCTTAAGCGTCATGTCTTCCTCCGACTGCAAACTTTTCTGTTGCGCTTATCAGTCAATTCGACTAAATAGTCAATATGAAAAATTCGTCTGGACAAAAAAATCGTCCTGGCGGGTCCTGACCCCGACGCTCCCAAGGAGGATTCAAGGCATGGCGACAAATCTTGTGCGTTACGAACTCAACGGCGCGCCCTACTGGGGAGTCGCGTCGGCGTCAGGGATCGCGCCGCTCGACGGCGCCTATCCGACGACCACGGCGCTGATCGAGCATGGGGAAGCGGATTGGCGCCGGGCCTCGGCGAGAGCGCCGAGCATGTCCTTCGAACAGGTGCAGATCCTTTCGCCGGTGACGACGCCCTGCCGCATCTATTGCCAGGGCGCCAACAGCGAGTCTCCAGACATCCCAGTCCCGAGGTCGCCGCTATCAGCATCGACGCCGCCGCGAGCGCCTCGTCGTCCCGCGCCTTCGACCTCGACCCGCGTGCGGCCGTCGGGCGCGTCACGATCCGTCGCACGACATTGGAGATTCAGTTGGCCGAAGGGATGACCAGAGACGCTCCGGATCGCGTCCTGGTGATTCCCTGGACGCCGCCGTCCCCCTATCGACGGCGCGAGATCATTCAGGGGGAAGGCGAGCAACCCGCTGTGGTGCGCCCGATGCGAACCAAAGCGCGCGCGGTTCTCATCGATGCCCTCCGCGACGCCCATCGCTGGCTTGACGAACTGACGACAAATTCGAGCCACACGATCGAGTCCATCGCTGCCCGCGAGAAGAAGACCGAACGCTCGATCCGGATGACGATGTCGCTCGCCTTCCTTTCTCCGGCCCTCGTCAAGGCGGCGATCGACGGACGGCTGCCTCGCGGCTTTGGCGTCAAGCGCCTGATGAACCTTCCGATGGCTTGGTCGGATCAGTGGTCCGCGCTCGGTCTCAAAACGCCCGCGCAGACTTGATCGAAAACCGATCAACTCAACCCATCACCCGCGGCCCGCGAGTCTCAATCCGACATCGGCGCCGCCGTCAGGATGGTCGCCTCGCTCGGCCCAACCAGCGCGCTTTTGGGAAACGGAATTTTGCGGCCAGAGACTCCGAGCCGCATTCCGGCACAAAAGCCGGACGACCCCGCCAAATAGCCGCCGCAGACCGTACTCGGCCACGCTAACGCTTTATAATGTCGCAGGATTGTGGAACCGGGGAAACTACCGTCGCTCGCGCGGACTTCCTGGTGGAGCTGAGGGGATTCGAACTGATGGCCATCGCATGGAACGACGAGGTGTGTCGCGGATTCTGGCGCGAGAGGCGATCTGGCGGCGGGTACCTCAAGGTGATAATCGGCAGACCAGGAGCGGCAACTAGGAAAGGCTATTTGCCCGCAAGCCTCAGAGTTCACTCGCTTTCGTCGAAAGAGCAACGGTCGTGACGCGCTCAAGGGCGGTCGGGCGCCCGCGGCCGGGGATCCAGCGGTCAGAGACTGCCCATATCGCCGAAAGGCGACTTCGAGACTTCAGAACCGAAAGCGACAGGGAATGGCCAGGAAATCGTGTCCGCACGGCCGCAAGTGATGTCGAGGCGCATCTGGACACAGGCATGTCCGGTCGTGTCAAGGCCGATCGACAATCAATCTATCGCACACACCTTATGCCCCGAGCAAACCCGGCGCGGAGCAAGGGCGGCGCGTATTCTTCGGCCACCCGACAATGCCGCGAACCATGTGCTGCCGGCCGGAGAGGCCGCCACGAGGACGCGCCACTGGTCACTTTCAGTGAGACTAAGCGTTCCGGCGCGGTTCCCCTCGCTCAGATAGATCGCGATAGTACTCCAGCCATCCTGATCCGGGCGGTCGAATCTTCGTCCAGGCAAGCGCCTGCGCTGTCGAGTCGACTTGATCGTCATGACGCCCGGCGGGGAACATTGTCAGCTCGTGAAGATAGTCGGCGAGCCAGTGGGCGGTTTCGGGCAAGTGGACGAAGCCGTTCTCAATCGTTGCCGTTTGGGCGTGCAGACGCATGACCTTGTCGCCATCGGGCTTGTATCGCGTGACGCGCGAAAGGCCAGCGTCGATGAGGTCCTGGATCAGTTGGGTTCCTGACGCCTTATCCTCGATTAGGATGGTCGTCGGACTGAAGAGATCGCCCTGTTCGCGTACAGCTCGTTTGAGGTTGGGAAAGTCGAGCTTCTTGCGCAGAACGTTGAGCAGATAGAAGTGCGGCCCCTTGACGCCCCAAGTCGTGCAGACGGAATAGTCGGCAAGCTCCGACGGCTTGTTCGCCGTGTCCCAGCTCTGAACGATCTGATCGAAGCTCGCTGGGCGCTCCTCTGGGCGATAGCGCCGGAACCAGGCTTCCTTCACCATTCCGCCGCCGGCAGGCGCCGGCATCTGCTGATATTGTCCGGCGAAATTGTACTCGCCCATGTTGGCGCGGATTCGCTTCAACGTTTCGAGCAATTCGCGCTCGGGATGGAGCGCTGCGCCGGTCGCTCGAGAGAACCTTTTGCGGCCGAAGGGCGTCTCGACGACGTGCTGTTCGTCGAATTCGGCCATCGCCGGAAAGGAGACGACCTCCCATCCCTCCTGTCTCCGGACATGGCCGACCAAATCGTCCTCGTGCAGCCGCTGCATGATGATGACGATCGCGCCCCGAACCTTGTCGTTGAGGCGCGAATAGAGCGTGCCGTCGAACCATTCGTTGGCGGCGATTCGGCGGCTCTTCGACATGGCGTCGCCGGGCTTTAGGGGATCGTCGATGATAATGAGATCCGCGCCGCGGCCCGTGAGCACGCCGCCGACCGACGTCGCCAAGCGAAACCCACCCTGCGTGGTGACGAGCTCCTGCAGCGGCGCGCGAGGCGAGGTCAGCCGCGTTGGGAACAGGGCGCGATACCAGGACGCCATCATGATGGCGCGGCAGTCGCGGGCGAACTTGTCGGAAAGCTCCTGGCCGTACGTGACGTTGACGATCGCCTCAGCCGGATCATGGCCGAGCAGCCAGGCGGGTAGAGCGATCGAGGCCGCGAGCGACTTCAGATGGCGAGGCGGGATATTGATGATGAGACGCCGTATGCGCCGATCACGAACCGCCTGCAGCTTCGCCGCCATCAGCTCGATGTGCCAACTCGGCAAGAATGACACGCCCGGGTTCAACTCGACGAAGCAGCGCAGCAGGAAGGAATAGAAATCCACGCGCAGCGCCGCTTGATATTCGGCTTGCGAAACAAGGGTCATGACGCCCCTTGGCTCAGCCGCCGCGTCAACTCGGCCATGACGACCGCATCGGCGTCGCCAACGCGATTGGCGTCCTGCTGGGCCGGCCGGGCCTCATTGGCCTGGACGAGCGCAAGCAGCAGTTGTGTCGCGCGCGCCTCGCCCGAGGCGGCGCGGTTGACCAATTGCTTGACCGCCGCCTCAAGCTTGGTGATCCGCCGGCGCCGGCCGTTCTCATTGATCGCGACCCGTTCGCTCAAAGCCGCGGCGATGACCGTGCTCAGGTTGCGCGCGCCTTTCGGCCGGCCGCGCGGGTTGCCGGACTGGCCGGGACGAAAACGAGTCGTCATCGGTGGGCGGCCATAACCAACCCGTTCGTTCGCTACACTGTGCTCAAGATCCCGCGGTTCATCCTCCCCCTCGCTCATGGCGCGACCTCGCCGCTCGCCTCAACTCCACTCCGCGCAGCCGGCACGACGTCGAAGCCCTCTCCGGTCGTCGCTAGCCGGGCCGAGCCTCCCGTGTAAGATTGCCAGCGACGAATAATGACGTCGCAATAGAGGGGATCAAGCTCGAGCCCGTAGCATCGCCGCCCGATCCGCTCGCAGGCCATCAGGGTGGCGCCGCTGCCGAGAAACGAATCGAGGACAATGTCCCCGCGGCGCGTCACGTCGAGAATCGCGTCAGCGATCATCGCCGTCGGCTTGACCGTCGGATGCAAGGCGGCGAGATGTCCCTCCTCTCCCGCCCGGCCAAAGCCAGGGCCTACGGCATAGGCCCAGACGTTGGTGCGGTTCCGGCCGTAAGCCCCCAACTGGACGTTGTTGCGATGGCGGCCGGGTCCAAGCTTGAGCGCGAACACTAATTCGTGTTGGCTGCGATAGAAGCTGCCCATGCCGGCGTTCGGCTTCGTCCAGACGCAGAGGTTGAGCATCTCCAGGGACGCGTGCCGCGCGGCGTCAAGCAGTTCTCCGATGTGCCGCCAGTCCATGCACACAAAGGCCACGCTGCCCGGATGACTGGACGCTTTCATCCGCTCGAGGGCGACGGTCAAAAACTCGGTGAAGGCTTCAGGCGTCATCTCGCCAGCCGCCATCGGGAACTCCCGATGATGAACCTTGCCGAGGCCCGAGACATGGCCGTCGATTGCGACGTTGTAGGGCGGATCGGAAAAGACCGCCGCCGCCCGCTCGGTCCCCATCAGATCGGCATGCGCAGCCTCACTTCGAGCGTCGCCGCAGAGGAGCTTGTGCCGCCCAATGAGCCAAAGATCGCCGAGGCGACTGACCGCCGGCCCAGAGATGTCGGGGATCTGGAGCTCCACGGCGCTCGTATCTTTCGCGTTGAGCCACTCGATGCGCAGATCAATCTCGCCCATGTCGAACCCGATCGCCTCGATGTCGAAGTCCAGTTCCACGCTCGATAGCGCTTGCAGTTGCTCGGCCAGAAGCCGGTCATCCCAGGAGGCGATTTCCGCCAGTCGATTATCGGCGATCATGAAGGCCCGCTTTTGGGCCTCCGAAAGATACTCAAGCCGAATGGTCGGAACTTCGCTCCATCCTAGGCGCTCGCAGGCCAGCAGGCGGCCATGCCCCGCGATCACATTCAGGTCGCGGTCAATCAAGAGCGGGACGTTGAACCCAAAGCTCTCGATGCTTTGGGCGATCTGGCGGATTTGCTTTGCACTGTGCTGGCGCGCGTTGTTAGGGTCAGGCTTCAAGCGCTCAATGGAGACGTAGTCGATCGAGAGCGGCGGTCGCCGGAAACACTGCGATGGCGATTGCGAAGACATGGCTGGCGTCGAACCTTCACGACGCCCGCTCGCCCCGATGGCGTGCCCAAATTGGCGTCTCTTCGGGAGTCTCGCCTATTCCACGATCCGCGTTGAGATCAGAAACCGAAAAAAGAAATGACCCCAGTCAGCCCAGACGAAATCGGATCAACTGCTCCGGCTTGACGGGGAATTTCGGGTCCTTGGCGATGAGGGTCTCGAGTTCCTCGGCCAACCTGGCGACCGCCTCTATGATCCAGCGGTGGAAGAGTAGGGATTCAAGCGCCAGCGGATACCCGCTCTTGCGAAGTTGCTGGCCGGCGATCGCGGCAGCCGCAGCGAGATGAATGACAGGGCGACTCGGCGCCCAGATACGCTGTTCAAGGTTGCTCGTCTCCGCTTGCCCGGCGTCATCGAGCACAAACTCCGCCATCTGGTTGACGGAGAGCCGTTGTATCTCCTGGGGCAAAGAGGGCAGCCGCCCCAGTTGGGCCTGCTGAAAAAAGGGAATGGCCATGCGCCCCGCAACCATGCGCTCTCCAACGCGCTTGACCACGAAGCCGACGTCCCGATCGATGCTCTTGTAGTCGCGAAACACGTATTGCGGCTTCACAGTAATCGGCGTGCAGTCCTCGGGACTCAGCCAGCGCCTCAGCCAAAGGGCCTTGCCACACAGCGACAGATAGAGTTGACCGCTCCTCTCCCCGTCAATCTCTTGCGGGTTCGCAAGGATGGTCAGCAGCGCCGCCCCACACTCATAGACTTCGTTGCGTTCGAAGCTGAGGCCGAATTGCATGAAGCCGCTCCCATCGTCTGCTGCATCGACCGCCGCGCCGTTGAGCGCAATGGTCGGCGATTCCCTTCGTCGAGACTCTGCAAGCTGCCCGTGCGGCCGCTTCGCGGTTGAGTTTCGGAATACGCCGATTCGCCGGCGCTTGCGACCATCGCTGTCATCAAGTCTTTCCCTGTTCGCCGCCATTGGTCGCGGTTCTTTCCCTGCAACGCCGAATTAATTCCCTGTTCCGCTGGGTAGGGAATTATTCCAGTAAGTTACTGATCTACCCAACTTTTTTGGCCTGCAATTCGGCCAAAATCGGCTCAAAGCTCGTTCTTCCCTGTTCTTTTCCCTGTTAGCAGGGAAGTCCCGCGGCGGAGACCGGTTTCGGAGGACTACTTCCACCACCAGGAAGTCCCGGCAAACCGCGCGGCTTCCGGGTAGACAGAAGCCATCGCAATTCGGTCAATTAGTGAGGCGGATGTCGGTCTGCGAACCGAATTCCGACGGTTCTCCCGCGCTTTGCGCCGGAAACCGCACGCCAGTCTCTGCCCCAAAATTTCGTTTCCCGGACTGGGAGATCGAGAGGCCGAAGGGCGGCCGAGCGCCCTCCGGAGACAACAAGGAGGATCACATGCAGACGCCCTGATCGAACGGCTGCGCGGGCTTGGTTGGGGTATTCGTGGTGTTTCCCGGAAGCGCGGCACTTGATCTGGCGTGGACGACGGACACCACTCTCGCAATGGGCCGCTCAATTCCATGATAAGGACACCCCGCACAATAAGTGCTACGGTTCAGGGTGGCCTGGGCTTGATCGTGTAGTTCCATTCAGGATGGAACTGATCGCCGGTGATGTCGAGGCGCTTCATCGCGGCATTGCTGACTTTGATGCCCTTTTGATAGCGGCGCGTGTCGAGCGCGCTTTCGACCTTGAGCCCGGCGTTGGTGGTGGTTGCGCCGATCAACTCGACCACGGCAAGACGATCCGTGAGCGGTCGGCCGCGCCAGTTCTGCGTGATGTGGCAGAACAGGCGGTGCTCGATCTTGTTCCACTTCGATGTGCCTGGCGGATAGTGGTGGACGTGGATCGCAAGCCCGGTCTCGTCGGCGAGCTTTTGCAGTTCGAGTTTCCAGAGCCGCACGCGCGCCCCATTCGAGCCGCCGCAGTCCGCCGTGATCGTCAGTTCTCGCGCCTGCGGATAGCGCTGTCGTCCCATGCGTTCGAGCCAGCAGCGGATCGACGCCACGGCAAACTCGGCGGTGTCGCTGGTGATCCCGACGCTGACGAAACCGGCATTGGCGGTCACATCATACACCCCATAAGGCACGACCTTGCCGAGCTTCTTGTCCTCGAAGTCGTGCACGTTCACGCGCCGCGGATCGCCTTTCGGACGATAGTCGGTTCCGCCGTTCTTGAAGTTGCCGAGCAACTCCTTCTTCTTCGTATCGACGGAGATGACGGGCTGTTGGCGGGCCTGCGCCGCAACGACTTTCGCGTTGATGTGTTCGAACTGGGCGTTGCGGTCGGGATGGTGCGAACCTTCATCCGCCTTGCGATTGGACTGGCGCGAGAACCCGAGCTTCGCCAACTCCGCGCCGACCGTATCGGCGCTGATCGGATGTCCCATCTCGGTCAGCGCTGCCGCGAGCTTCGCCATGCTTTTCGACACCCAGATCAGGGACCGCGTGGGATCGCCCAATGTCGCCGGTTCAACCAGCCGCTTGAGCGCGGGGACGAGCCCCGGGTCGGCTCGCGATACCGACCGACGCCCGCCTCCGGCACGGCGAACCCGCCCCTTCGCAAGCGGCTCGCCGTCGAGGTCGTCTTCGCCGCGATTGATCGTCGAACGAGCAAGCCCGGTAACCTTCGAGACCAGCGCGAGACCGCCGCGACCGGCGCTCCGGACCTCCGCCGCCGCAAACAACCGCCGACCACGCTCGTCAAGCCGCGCCCCGACCGTCTCCCATCGCAGCCGAATCGCCGCCTCGTCGATCATGCGATCGAACTACGCCTCTTCGCCACATCCCGGAATCCCCAACACCTGAGTCATTCCGACGCACGACGACCCGTCGCGATTCAGTTATTGTCCGAAGTGACCTAAGCGAAGCGATCGTTGTCATGGGAGATTCGATTTCGGAATATGCCGCGCTCGCTTATTCCAGTGATGACTCCGCATGGTTCGCTGCGCCTTGATCAGGTCGACGACGATTTCGTGCTCGAGAGCGGGCTGGCTGATCAACTCGAGAAGAGCTTCGAACGGGGTTCAGGTCATGGCCTTCTTCACCTCGGCGTGGGCGAAGCAGGAAGCGTCTTGCCGCCCCCGTTGGCGTGGTGGCGGGATTTTGGCATGCGCTTCATTGCCGATCTCTGCGCGCTTGGCGATGCGAAGGAGCCCGCCGGCCGGACGAAGCTCGCCGCACCACCATCATGCGAACTCGCGGCGCTAATTGACGACGCGCCGCCCTTGCGCGGCGGCGAATACCTTCGGCCCGACGTGCTGGCCCAGCACTGGGGCGAGATCGGCGGAGCTCTGGAGGTCGAACTCTCCGAGAGTGGGCTCTCACTTAGCGAGTTCTTGAAAGCCCGCGACAGTCGGTGGCGATTGGTCGGTCGCGTGCATTTCAATCTCGCGGAAAATCGCCGGGATCCGGAGTGGCCATTCGCCTTCATGGCGACCTATACGTCCGGCCTGGCGGCAAGCGGCGCTCTGCGGCATTTGCCGCTGGGCCAGGCCTTACGTGAGTTTGCGGGCGCAGGCGACAAAGCCAAACTCCTGCAACTCTTGGATCCGGTGAGGCGCGCCAGCGAGGCTTGCTCCTTCAAGGCATCGGTCTCGCGCAGGAGGAACGGGCGCTTCGGGTCGATCTGATTTCATCGGGCCAGGAACTCCAAAAACAGCCCAATCCGCGAAGACGGTTAGCCACCGCATCGGGACCACAACCACTTCCTCCAGGAACCCGTCAGCGCCATAATCCGACTATCGACCTGTGACGACCCATTTCAAAATCGTCTGCACTGCGGTGAGTCCCGGATCGTCGGATTTTCGAATGATCGTGAGCAATTGAAACCACAGGTCATCGTCGGCGCTGTCGAGAAATTCGCGAACCGCACCCGCCACAAAATCCGTCACCGTCATGGAGGCAGCCGTCGCGCGATGCTCGATCTGTCGCGCGACATCCGAATGCAGCGTGGTCATCACTCTGTTCGCGACGTCAGGACGATCAAGTTGCGCGATCAGTTCTCCAAGCACGGTGGACGACTGCTCCTTAAACGACGTCCTCGATAACCAGACTCTTCCTGGCCAAGCGACACACGCTTTTATTGAACGAGAGATGTCTCTGCTCCGTTGAGGTCAGCGCCCTGAATGTCGGCCTTGCCCGCTAGAACGCTGACGTATTGCCGGAGCGCCTTCTCTTCGACCATAGCTTGGAGGCGTTCAGCGATTTCGTCCCACACCATCTCGAATGGCAGCCGGTTGCCCAGAATGCGCTGATCGATAGCGACGATGTGGAAGCCATGACGCGTCTTGACCAGCTCCCGCAGCAGGCCGGTTGGTGCCAATCGAAAGATCGCCTTCTCGAACTCCGGCACCATGTCGCCACGGCTGATCTGCCCCAGATTGCCCCCGTGCTGGCCAGAAGGACAGTTTGACATCTCGGCCGCCAAGGCGGCGAACCGCCCCGGCTCCCGCAGCAACTCGTTCAGCGTCTGCTCCGCACGAGCGCGAATCTTAGGGATGCTTGCAGAGGGCGTCACCTGGAACAGAATGTGACGGGCGTGCACGAGATCGCCGCTTTCAAATTCCCGCGGATGTGCATCGTAATAGCGCCGGCATTCCTCGTCCGTCGGAGTCGGCGTCACGACCTCACGTGCGAGCAGCTCTTCGATCGCTTGTTCGATCGTTCCTTCTTCGGTCGATGCAGCATCGAGAATGCCGACCGCGACCGCCCGTTGCCTGAGTAACTCGCGTGCGGCGCCGAGTTCGCTGGTCGTCTCTGGACCAGATGTCACGTCGACGCCATTCACCGAAACGCTCATGACCGGATCGGCTCCTTCGCGCGTGTCTGGGGCGTGCGAACGATCTGATAGGGCCGGAACAAATAGGCGAGCGCGCCCGCGCCGCTCCAGATGTGAATCATCCGAGTGAACGGAGAAATCAGGAAGATCGTGAAGCCGAAAAGGATGTGCAGCTTGTACGGGAGTGGCACGCCCGCCATCAGTGCTGCTGCCTCGCCATTGAACGTCACGACACCCTTCACATAGGTCGTCAGCGTCTCGAACAAGGCGCCGTCCATATGGAAGGCAGAGACGGGAACCGTGAGAAGGCCAAGCGCGAGCTGCAGCCACAGCATGAGGACGACCGCGATATCCCATTTGCGGCTGTTGAGTCGGATACGGGGATCGCGTAAGCGTCGCGCGATCAAGATGGTCAGTCCGATGATTGCGACGAGCCCAGCAATGCCGCCGACCACCATCGCCAGGAGCTGATGGACAACCGGAGTGAGAGCCCAATCCACCGCCCAATCCGGAGCTAGGAAGCCCAGGAAATGCCCGAGGATCACGACGATCACGCCGTAGTGGAAGAGGTTCGATCCGAGCCTTAGCTGACCCGCGCGCAGCATCTGCGATGAATCGCTCTTCCACGTGTAGGGCTCGCGGTCGAATCGGATCAGGCTGCCGATGAGCAGGACGGCAAGGCAAACATAGGGATAGACACCGAAGAGAAGCGCGTTCAGATAGACCGCAGACGGCATTGTCTTCCTCCTCTTCTAGACAGCAGACGTTCTTGCGGAGGGGGCAGCCGTCACTGGCGCCCCCGCGAAGGCAGGCTCTTCTGCCCAGTCGCGATCGAAGAACTCGGTCCTCTCCTTGGCCGGCGGCACCTTGGCGGTATCGATTGGGCTCTCACCGGCGATGACGAGCAAGGCTTGCAGGACAGCCGCGTAGCGACTACCCCGCGCGACTAAGGACCGGCCAATCGTCGTCAGGATATGCGCACAATCCGCGAGCATGGCTCGCGCCTCGCCAAAGTCGCGGCAGCTCAGATATTCGAGTAGGACGGGCAAATAATCAGGCAGCTCTCGCGCCGCGAGTTCGAATCCCGCACGCTCATAGATGTGCTTGAGGTCGACCATCGCCTCACCTCGGTCGCGGCTGTCGCCATGGAGGTGCTCGAAGAGATGAAGCGATAAGGCCCGCCCGCGATCGAAAAGGTCGACGTAACGCTCCTCGGCCTGCAGCAGATCGCCATGGCCGAGCTCATTGATGAGGTCGAGCAGGCCGCGCTGCTCGCGCGATGCCAGAATTCGGCGCCGCGCGGACGACGTCCGCGATCTCAGGCAAAGCCTGAAGCATTTCCCGCGATGGGTAGGAAAGCAGCGCGCTCAGGGCTCGGAACAGCAGCAAAGTCGTCTCCCTATGTATCGAGATGGCGGATGGGCGTCAGCTTGCGCCGGCCCATCTTGCCGCCGAACAGGGTCGAGTGCGGGGGCCCGAAATCGCAGCCATTGCCGAAGGTGAATCCGCAAGAGCCTTTGAGCCCATAGGCATCTTCAGCCTGCTCGCGATGGCTAGTCGGGATGACGAAGCGGTCTTCGTAATTCGCGATCGAGAGATAGCGATGCATCTCGTGGACCTGCGCCACCGTTAGCCCGGCTTGCGCCAGGACGTTCCGACCGTCGCCGTCGCCAAGCTGGCGCTGGCGGAAATAGACGCGCATGGCAAGCATGCGCTCAAGCGCACCGACGACCGGCGCTTCCGCGCCGGCGGTCAGAAGATTGGCGAGATAGTGGACCGGGATGCGCAGAGAGCGAACGTCCGGGATTTCTCCGATGGTCTCGATCGCGCCCGCGCTGGCGTGCGACTGGATCGGCGACAGCGGCGGCACATACCAGACCATCGGCAGGGTGCGGTATTCCGGATGGAGCGGGAAGGCGATCTTCCATTCGACCGCCATCTTGTAGGTAGGCGAGCGTTTCGCCGCCTCCACCCAGGCGTCGGGCACACCGTCCGCCCGCGCCTGGGCGGCGATCGCCGGATCGTTCGGATCGAGGAAGAGCTTCAGTTGGGCCTCGTAGAGATCCTTTTCGTCTTCCGTGGAAGCCGCCCCTTCAATGCCATCGGCGTCATAAAGCAGAACGCCCAGATAGCGGATGCGGCCGACACAAGTTTCCGAGCACACCGTCGGCTGTCCGGCCTCGATCCGCGGATAGCAGAAGATGCATTTCTCCGCCTTACCCGAGGTCCAGTTGTAATAGATCTTTTTGTAAGGGCAACCGGACACGCACATGCGCCAACCGCGGCACTTGTCCTGATCGATGAGAACGATGCCGTCTTCTTCCCGCTTGTAAATCGAGCCGGAAGGACAGGACGCGACGCAGCTCGGGTTGAGGCAGTGCTCGCAGAGCCGCGGCAGATACATCATGAAGGTGTTTTCGAACTGGCCGTAAATGTCCTTCTGCACCGCCTCGAAATTGTAGTCCTGCGAGCGCTTGTCGAACTCGCCGCCGAGAATCTCCTCCCAGTTCGGACCCCATTCGATCTTGTCCATCGGGCGGCCGGTGATGAGCGATAGCGGCCGCGCGACCGGCGCCGTCGGCAGCTCAGGGGCCTGTTGCAGATGCTCGTAGTCGTAAGTGAAAGGTTCGTAGTAGTCGTCGATTTCCGGCAGATGCGGGTTGGCGAAGATCTTCGTGAGGATCGCGAGTCGCCCGCCTTGCTTCGGCGTGATCTTACCGTTCTTCTTGCGCTGCCAGCCACCGTGCCAGCGGTTCTGGTTCTCCCAGTCCTTGGGATAGCCGATGCCCGGTTTGGTCTCGACATTGTTGAACCACGCGTATTCCATGCCTTGACGCGATGTCCATACGTTCTTGCAGGTGACCGAGCAGGTATGGCAGCCGATACACTTATCGAGGTTCAGCACCATCGCGATCTGAGCGCGGATCTTCATGCGACGGTCTCCCTCGTTGCGCGATCGACGGGATTTGAGTGATCGAGCCAATCGATCTTGTTGAGCTTGCGGACGATGACGAACTCGTCACGGTTGGAGCCAACCGTGCCGTAGTAATTGAAGCCATAGGAGAGGTGGGCATAGGCGCCGACCATGTGCGTCGGCTTCAGCACCGTGCGCGTCACCGAATTATGAATGCCGCCGCGCAGGCCGGTGATTTGCGAGCCGGGCACGTTCACGATCTTCTCCTGCGCGTGATACATGAGGCACATGCCTTCATGAACGCGCTGGCTGACGACGGCGCGGGCGGCGATCGCCCCGTTCAGGTTGAAGAGCTCGATCCAATCATTGTCGACGATGCCGGCCTTCTTGGCGTCCGTTTCGGACAGCCAGACGATTGGCCCGCCTCGGGACAGGGTCAGCATCAGGAGATTGTCGGTATAGGTGGAATGGATCCCCCATTTCTGATGCGGCGTGATGAAGTTGAGAACGATCTCCGTCTCGCCGTTGCCACGCGTGCCGAGCATCTCCGCGACAGTGCGCGTGTCGATCGGCGGCCGATAAACGGCGAGACTCTCGCCGAAGTCGCGGAACCAACGGTGATCCTGATAGAACTGCTGGCGTCCGGTCAGCGTCCGCCACGGGATGAGTTCATGCACATTGGTGTAGCCGGCCGTGTAGCTGACATGCTCGCTCTCGATGCCAGACCAGGTCGGCGACGAGATGATCTTGCGCGGCTGCGCCTGGATGTCGCGGTAGCGGATCTTTTCGTCCTCGCGCATCGCCGCGAGATGCGTGTGGTCGCGGCCGGTCACCCTGCCGAGCGCTTCCCAGGCCTTGACCGCCACCTCGCCGTTGGTTTCCGGCGCGAGATAGAGAATGACCTCCGCCGCATCGATGTCAGTCTCAATGCGCGGCCGCCCCTCGGTTGGGCCACCGTCGTCGACGCGGTAGTTCAGTTCGCCCAGGCCCTTCACCTCATCCTCAGTGTTCCATGCGATGCCCTTGCCGCCATTGCCGAGCTTATCGGCGAGCGGTCCAAGCGCGGTGAAACGACGATAGGTGCTGGGATAGTCCCGCTCGACAATGGCAATCTGCGGAGCCGTCACGCCAGGGATGAGATCGCACTCTCCCTTCCTCCAATCCTTGACCTCAAACGGTTGGGCAAGCTCGCCAGCAGTGTCGTGCTGGATCGGGACGAGCACCACGTCGCGCTCGATACCGAGATGGCCTTCGACAAGTTCCGAGAAGCGGCGCGCGATGGCCTTGTACGTCTCCCAATCGCTGCGCGCTTCCCAGACCGGATCCACCGCCGCGGAAAGCGGATGGATGAAGGGATGCATGTCCGAGGTATTGAGGTCGTTCTTCTCGTACCAGGTCGCAGTCGGGAGCACGACGTCGGAGTAGAGGCAGCTCGTCGACATACGGAAGTCGAGGGTGACGACGAGATCGAGCTTTCCCTCCGGCGCCGGATCATGCCAGGCGACCTCCTCCGGCTTCTTCCCACCCATCTCGCCGAGATCCTTGCCCTGGAGCCCGTGACGGGTGCCGAGGAAATGCTTGAGGAAGTATTCGTGGCCTTTCCCGGAGGAGCCGAAAAGGTTCGAGCGCCAGATGAACAGGTTGCGCGGGAAATTGCCCGGCTTGTCCGGATCCTCGCACGCCATGGTGATCGCGCCGGACTTCAGGCCCGCAACGACATGGTCCTTGACGCTTGCGCAGGCGCGCTCCGCAGCGGCGGCGATGGTCAACGGGTTAACGCCAAGCTGCGGCGCCGAGGGCAGCCAGCCCATGCGCTCCGCCTTGACGTTGAGATCGATGAGGCTGCCGCGATAAGGCGCAGGATCGGCCAGCGGCGACAGAAGCTCTGCGACGTCGAGCCTTTCGTAGCGCCATTGGTCGCTATGCGCATAGAAGAACGACGTGCCGTTCATGTGGCGCGGCGGCCGCACCCAATCGAGCGCGAAAGCAAGCATCGTCCAGCCGGTCTGGGGACGGAGTTTCTCCTGGCCGACGTAATGCGCAAAGCCGCCGCCTGAGACGCCGATCGTGCCGCACATCATCAGCGTGTTGATGATGCTGCGATAGCCCATGTCCTGGTGATACCAGTGGTTCATGCCGGCGCCGATGATCACCATCGCGCGGCCTTTGGTCTTCTCGGCGGTTTCGGCAAAGCCGCGCGCGACCGCGATCGCCTTGTCGGCGGCGACGCCGGTGATCGGCTCCTGCCAGGCGGGGGTGTAGGGCAGATTGTCGGCGAAACTCTTGGCCCCGGCGCCGCCGAGACCCCGGTCGAGACCGTAGTTGGCGCAGAGAAGGTCAAAGACGGTCGCCACCAACGCTTCGCCGTCGGCGACCGCGATCTTGCGCACTGGGACGTTGCGCGTCAGCACATCGCCGCCCTGGTCGTTCCCTGGGAAATGTTCGTGCGGCTTGCCGCCGAAATATGGGAAAGCGACAACCGCGACGTCGTCGCGCCGATCGATCAGGCTCAGCGCCAGATGCGTGTCCGCGCCAGTTTCGCCATCTTTGGCTTCGAGATTCCATCGTCCGGCCGGTTCGCCGTCTTGGGGCCAGCGGTAGCCGATGGCGCCCTGCGGAACGACCAATGCACCGCTGTCTTCGGCGACAGCGACGGTCTTCCATGCTGCGCGATCCGACTTTGGCGCGTTTGGCAGATCGCTCTGGCGGAGATAGCGGTCCGGCACCCAACGGTCGCCGTCGCGGCGCAGCCGCACCAGCATCGGCATGTCGGTATAGCGGCGGCAATAGTCCTGGAAGTAGGGAACCTGCCGGTCGAGGAAGAACTCGCGCAGGATCACATGGCCCATGGCCATGGCGAGCGCCGCGTCCGTGCCCTGTTTGGGGTGCAGCCACAGATCGGAGAGTTTGGCGACCTCCGCATAGTCAGGCGTGACCGCCACGACCTTCGTGCCGTTGTAACGCGCCTCGACGAAGAAGTGGGCGTCGGGCGTGCGCGTCTGCGGCACGTTGGAGCCCCAGGCGATGATATAGGCTGAATTGTACCAATCGGCCAATTCCGGCACGTCCGTCTGCTCGCCCCAGGTCTGCGGGCTCGAAGGCGGCAGGTCGCAGTACCAGTCATAGAACGAGAGCAGCGTGCCGCCGATCAGGCTGAGATAGCGGGCGCCGGAAGCGTAGGAGACCATCGACATCGCGGGGATCGGCGAGAAGCCGACTACGCGATCCGGCCCCCAGGTCTTGATGGTGTGGATGTTGGCGGCGGCGATGATCTCGCACGCCTCATCCCAGGTCGCACGGACGAAGCCGCCGCGCCCGCGCACGGACTTGTAGGAATTCGTCGCCTCGGGATCGCCGACGATTGCAGCCCAGGCTTCGACAGGCGCGAACGTCTTGCGCGCCTCACGCCAGGCTTTGACCAACCGCCCTCTGATGAGGGGGTATTTGATGCGGCTGGCGCTATAGAGATACCAGCTATAGGACGCGCCACGCGAACAGCCCCGCGGCTCGTGATTGGGCATGCCCGGCCGGGTGCGCGGGTAGTCGGTCTGCTGCGTCTCCCAGGTGACGACCCCGCTCTTGACGTAGATTTTCCAGCTGCAAGAGCCAGTGCAGTTCACGCCATGCGTCGAGCGCACGATCTTGTCGTGCTGCCAGCGCTGCCGGTAGCCTTCCTCCCACATGCGGTCTTCGTCGCGCAATTCGCCATGCCCATCAGCGAAGGACTCTCGCCGCCGCGAAAGGTAGGTCAGGCGTTCCAGAAATTGGCTCATTTCGCCGCTCTTTTCCCAGTCTATCGTGATCCTTTGGCCGTTATCACTTCTGTGGGCTCGCCCATGACCGGCGCGCGCCGCACTTCGGTCAGGTAGTTGAGGATCAGGGATACCCAGATGATGCCGTACAACAACATGAAGCAACTCGGGTTCACCCCGAGCCGATCCAGGATCGCGCCAAACATGATCGGCAGCAGGAACCCTCCGAGACCACCGGCCATGCCGACGATGCCGGAGACGGCGCCCATGCTGTCCGGGAAATCATCAGCGATGTATTTGAACGTCGACGCCATCCCGCAAGCGAAGGCGACGCCGAGAACCATCAGCAAACCTGTGAAGAGCCAGGGCGGCAGCGCGATACCGAAACTTACCGGCCCATTGACGGTGTGCACGATCAGCTCAGTTTTCGGGTAGGAGAGCAGGAACAGGGCGATCCAGGCCGCCCACTGCACCCACCAGGTCACGTTGTGAGCGCCATAACGGTCCGACAGCCAGCCTCCGACGGCGCGAAATGCGCCGCCTGGCAGCGAAAAACAGGCCGCGAGCAGCGACGCCTGAGCGATCGAGAAGCTGTATTCGCTCTTGAAATACTGCGGCATCCAGACCGATAAGGCTGTGAAGCCGCCAAACACGACCGAATAGTATTGGCAATATTTCCAGACGCGAGGATCGCGCAAGACTGCCAATTCCTGCCGCATCGAAGGCGCACTGCCCTTGCCTGCCCCCGGATCCGGGGCAGACAGGAACCAAAACAATGCCGCGGTCAGGAGGAGAGCGACCGCATAGACCTTCGGCACAGATTGCCAACCGTAGCTGCCCACCAGAAACGGGGCGACGAACATATTCAGCGCCGCGCCCGTGGTGCCGGCGCCAAAGAATCCCATCGCGAACCCGCGGCTCTCCTTTCGAAAGAAACGCGCCACATAGGGTGTGCCGACCGAGAAGGAGGCGCCGACCAGCCCGAGTGCGAGGCCGAGCAGCAGAAACTGCCAGAGCGCGGTCGCGAAGGACGAGATCCACAACGGAACGGCACAGCCAACCAGTAAGAGGAGCATGATGACCCGGCCGCCGAAGCGATCCGTCCATATGCCGAGCGGCAGACGGAACAGTGCTCCGGTCAGGACAGGCGTGGCGGTGAGAAGCCCGAGCTCGGTCGAATCCAGATGGAGCAGGGCGCGGATCGGGATGCCTGTGACTCCGAACATCGTCCACACCGCGAAACAGACGGTGAATGCCCATGTGGTCACGAACAGAACCCTAAGATTTCCGGACTTCGGCATCCTTACCTCTAACCCCTCAAGCAAATGTCAGCCGGCCAACCAAGCCCCCATGCCAGCGCCGGCGAAGACTTCGCTCTCGTTGGTTCTTCATGTCCGGTCCGCATGCGTGCTCTCGGCCGAATATCGCTCGCCCTTCCTCAGAATCACGCCCTGCGAATTTGCGATGCCGAGCTCGAGGCTCTCGGCTATGCGACGAGACAACACGATGAAGCGTTCTGCCGCAGCCTGCGGACAGACTTCATGGGCCGTCTCAGCGAAGAGAGCCAGCCACCGGTCAAAGTGTTGGGCATCGATCGGCAACGGAAGATGCCGAGCCATGGGCCCGCCACGATACCGGCCGCTCATCAGCGCGACGGATGACCAGAAGGCGAACATCTTTTGGAGGTGCGGCTCCCAATCCTTGATCTTCGCCGCGAAGATCGGACCCAGGATCGCGTCATCGCGAACCCGAGCATAGAAGCTCCGAATGAGCCGCTCGATCATCGCCTCGTCGATGCCGGTTTCCACCTGGATTTGCGACGTGATGGCCGTCCGGCGTGCACGCGCGGCGTCAGCGTGGCCGCTCATCGCATCCATCCACTGGTTTCGCCTTGGGGACGGGCCGTCGCCAACTCAATGTTGTCCCGATGCGATTCGAGCATTGCGGCGAGATCGGCATGGAGGGCGTCGTCTCGAACCGTCGGCAAAAGCCGTTCGAGCTTGCGAACCACCCAGCCTTGACCGCGATTGAGAAAGGCCAGGCGCTCGCGCACGTCGGAGATCGCCATCGCCTTCTCATAAAAGGCGCCGGTCTTGGCGGAGGGCGCGCCCCGAAGATGCTGGATCGACTTCGTCAGTACGCCGCACCAACGCGCCTCGTCCCGCTGCAGGTCAACCATCGTCGTCTTCAAGGCTTGAGGTGCTTCCTGCGTCATCCGGAGCGTGACCCGAGCACCCGCGCGCTCAGCTTTCAGCAGCTCGTTGAGCGCCAGTTCGTCGCGCGTTGCATATCCCATGTAGCCATCGTCCATCTCGCGCGCTAAGCACGCCGGCGAGGCGAACTCTGGCCGTTCGAGACTTTGAGCCGCACCCGATGCACACAGACTGGCAGCCTGTGTCGCGATCGCTTAAATCTTGTCTGCGGCCGGTTGCACTGCGCTGATGCGGCCGACACCCGCGCCGGCATAGAGCGCCATTGCCTCGAAATCTCCCGTCATCGAGCGAAGCGGCGAATCCGTGCTGAAAAGGTAGATTGGCCGCCCTTCGTCATCGCCGATGACAGTTCGCCTCTTGCCGAAGGGATCGCCGCGCTCACCGCGCGTAACGCTATTCGTCAGCACGCGCACGTTCGCGCCATGTGGCCAATTGATGTGAAAGGCATCGGTCAGAACCGTATCCTCGTTGGCCGCCTCGACCAGGCGTTGCTTGTGATATTCGTGCGCGAAGGACTCCTCCGTCGCGATCAAAGCCGTGCCGAACACCGCCCCTTGGGCGCCAAGCGCGAGAACGGTGACGAGGTCCGCGCCGTCCACGAGTCCGCCGGCCGCCAGCACCGGCAGAGTCGTCTGACTGGCGATGTCCGGAACCAATTCGTCGAGCGGACATTCGCCGCGCACATGGCCGCCGGCTTCGACGCCTTGCGCGATGATGATGTGCGCGCCGGCGTGTTCCACCGAACGTGCCTCGGCAAGCGTGCCTACTTGGCATGCAACGATGATCCCGGCGTCGCGCAGCCGTCGGATCAATGCGAAAGAGACGTCCCAGTACAGGCCTATCACCGGTACATTGAGTTCGATGCACGCCGAAACCTGCGCTTCGAGGAGCTCGCGATCCGTCGCCGCCGGGATCAGGTTGACGCCGAAGCGCTCAAATCCTCGCCGGCGCAACACCTCCACTTCGGACCGGATCCGGGCAACCGGCTCGCGCACCATGCCGAGAAAGCCGAAAGCGCCCGCCGCGCTGACCGCAGCGACCAGCTCGAACCGCGCCACGCCTCCCATCCCGGCCGCCACGATCGGGTAAGCGCAACCGAGAAGATCGCAGACGGGCCTATTGAGGGCGCTTTTCATGGCCGCGGCCCATGTGATTGCGCAGATAGTCCGCCAAGACCAGCGCATGGTTGTGCGCTTCATCATGGGCTGCATAGAGGAGTGTCACTGCGCCTCGCTTCACCAAAAACTCCAATCGTGCAACCTCGTCCTCATTGCCTTCGAGTTCCATCCGGTAACGGCGCGCAAACTCGCCATAGCGCTCTGGATCGTGACCGAACCACTCGCGCAGTCCCGGACTCGGCGCGATTTCCTTCAGCCAGCAGGTGAGCGCGGCGTTCTCTTTGCGTAGCCCGCGCGGCCACAGCCGGTCCACAAGAACGCGTGTCCCATCGGACGCGTCCGCCGGGTCATAGACACGCTTGATCCGGATTGGTGCGTCCTGTTTTTTCATTTCATCAGATGTCACGGCTCTTCGAGCGTTACTTGCGCGGGCGCTCGATCGATTGGTCGCGCCCCTTGCGCTCCCCTTAAGACCCGCCGTGCCTCTTCCTTCAACGATCTGTAGCCTCCCGCCTCGCCGTGGGGGGACGCGCGCGAAGCAACATGCTCATCGGCATAGGCGCCCGCCGATCGCAATTCCGATCCTTTGGCTGGCGCCGCCGCCATAAGCCGCCGGCTTCGGGTTGACTGCCGGCCACGGCGAGAATCCCGTTCACTCCGCCCCCTCTTTCGGTAAGTATCCCCCGGCAGAGCCGGGGGCTTTAGGATTTGAGCCGCTCGAAGCGGCAGGAGGGGTCGCTGACGCGGCCCCTTGAGTTTGGAGCCGCCCAAGGGCGGCGCTGTCACGCCAGAGGTTCAACTGTTCCAGCCTCTGATCTTCCTTTTCTTGATTGCGAATGTAGGCGCGGATGGCCTGCCCATCGCGCCCGACCGTGTTGACGAAGAATCCTCGGGCCCAAAAGTGCTGCCCAACGAAATTGCGTTTGCGCTCTCCATAAACTCTGGCCATGTGGATCGCGCTCTTGCCCTTGATGAAGCCGACCACTTGCGAAACCGCGTATTTCGGCGGGATCGAAAGCAGCATGTGGACATGATCGGGCATCAAATGCCCTTCCTCGACCTTCAACTCCTTCTGGTGCGCGAGCTTGCGGAACACTTCGCCCAGATGCCGCCGTAACTCTTGATACAGCGTCTTGCGCCGACATTTCGGAATGAAGACAACATGATATTTGCAGTCCCAAATTGTGTGGCTTAGGCTCTCATACTCGTCCATCGGTGGAGTTCCTTTCGTGTGAGTGGCTGCTCACGTTGGAACTTCGCCGGTGGACCGCCGGACACGTCAAACTTCTACTGCCGCCCCGGCACAGCCGGGGGGTCTCCCGCTTACGCTAGGCTCGCCAATACGACTGCGTCTCGATATAGGATCCGCTTCGGACAAAATCGTAGTCACGCTGTGATCTAAGTCAATTGCATTCGTGACATGCGACACCATACCGCGTGATCAAAATCACACAGGACGGCGTGGACTCGGCCACAACGATGGAGCGCACGCGAATGCGGATCGGCCCGACATCCCCGGCGCCCGACATGGGCGCCTCGGATTCCCCGGCGCGCGAGGCGCTTCGCGGCGTCGCCTGGCTGAGGGAGGTTCCGCGCAGGACGTTGGACGCGCTGTCAGCGGAGGCCATGCTGCATCGCGTGCCGCCCGGGAGTCTGGTGTTCGAGCAGGCGGAGACGCCGGCGTTTGCTCAGTTCCTCCTCGCCGGCAGCATCGAACTCCTCGGGGTGAGCGGTCAGGCGGAGACGCTTATCGAGCTCTTGCAACCCGTCGACCTCGTGATCCCCGCTGCGGTCATTAGTCGGCAGCCTTATCTCATGACGGCTCGCGTGTACGACGAGGCCTATCTTCTCCTAGTCAGCGCGGAGACGTTTCGCCAAGCGATGGCGAACGATCACGCGCTCTGCTGCGCGGTTCTCGGATGCCTCTCCGCGCAGTTCCGGCGGCAAGTGCGCGCGGCTAAGAACCTGAGACTTCGCAACGCGGAGGAGAGGGTCGGTTGCTATCTCCTGTCGCTTTTGCGGCGGGATAACCGCGCAACGTCCGTGCGGCTGCCGATCGACAAAAAGGAAATTGCTTCACAACTCGGAATGAGCCGCGAAGCCTTTTCGCGCGCCCTGTCCGGAATGAAGACATTCGGAATGCGCGTTGTCGGCGACACGCTCGTGGTTGAGGACGCGGCCGCCGCCCAATCGCGTTTCGTGTTCGATCCCCTCATCGACGGACTCGAGCCAATCGCGCCGCTTCAAGCGAGATGAGCCGACCTTGTCGCGGATCCTCGAAGCTGTTGGCGGCGCCCGCGTCTTTCGGGCGTCTTCCGCCTGCCGATCGACAAGCGATCTGGGGACCGCCTACGATCCGAATTGCGGACGCTCTTGTCGGCTATGACCCGCAATATCTCACCGATCCGGCGCTAGGGCGTCAGTCCTAGAATGTTTTGGGCGTTCCCGCGCTTCTGGAGCGGGGGCGGGCTCGAGTCGGCGCGAGCGCCCCGCGCCGCGATGCGTCGCGGCCATTCGGCGACGATCCCTTATTAACCTAGCTTCGAAAGAGCGCATTCCGACCAAGCTCCGGCGCGTCAGTTCAGGCGGCGCGGCGCTCTTGCAGCCAGACCAAGACTCGGCGGCCCATTTCGCGAGCGGTGGGCGTGCCCCTCGTGCTAATCGGACGAGGGAGTTCAGTCACCGGCCCCTGAAACCCGTTGGAGTGATCGTTCAAATGAAAAGCGTCGCGGCCTTCGCAAATGATTTCGAGCGATCTATGCCTCGTAGTCGCGCAAACGATATTGCCGTGAACGCTGATGTTGATGCCTTCGGCCTGCGATCGGCGGGCATGATAACTCAGCAATTCATCAGAAACGTCGCTAGCGATCCGGTTGACCTCGTCGGCCCGCTCAACGCCGGATCGCGCTCGCTGTGCTGCCTCGTCCGCCATCTTGCGCGCGCCGAGGCGACCGACCTTAGACGCTGGCTTTCGAAGGACCAGACCGACATCCGCGATGAGATATCCGGGTGGCGGAAGAAGTCCTGGCGTTCATCGCCGAGGCCGGAGCCAAGGCGGTTGTCATGACCGATCGGATTATCGGCTGCCCCCATGAAGAAGGCATCGATTACGAGGGCGTTGTCACGCAGCCTCGGGCTTGCGGTACTCTCGGCGGCCCGTTAGCCAAGCGGATGACAAAAATCAGCTATTCCGGATACCGGTTTCCACCCGAGATCATTCACCAATCGATATGGCTTTACCTCCGGTTCACCCTCAGCCTGCGCGACGTCGAAGATTTGTTGGCGGAACGCGGAGTGGCGCTGTCTTACGAGACCGTTCGGCGTTGGGTGAACCATTTCGGACCGATGATCGCGGCCGACTTACGGAAGCGTCGGCTGAAGCCTCACACGACGTGGCATCTCGACGAGGTCTATCTGAAAATCGACGGCCGAATGGTCTACCTTTGGCGGGCCGTCGACGCGGAAGGCGAGGTCCTCGATGTGCTGGTCCAGTCCAAGCGAAACAAACACGCGGCGCTGAAACTTATGTGCAAGCTCCTGAAGAAGTATGCCTTTGTTCCTGAGCGATTGGTCACCGACGACTTGCGGTCATATGGCGCAGCGGCCCACGATCTGGGGATCGAGCGGCGCCCTGACCGCGGGCGATGGCAGAACAACAGAGCCGAGAATTCGCATCAGCCGACGCGGCGGCGGGAACGCAAGATGCAGCGGTTCAAGAGCGCCGGCTCCGCGCAGAAATTCCTCTCGAGCCACGCTGCCGTCTACAACGCCTTCAACCTCCAACGCCATCGCACTTCAGCCCAAGCGCACCGCGTGCTACGCGCTGAGGCGATGGACACGTGGCGGACCGCAGCCGCAGCTGCCTAACAAATCTTGAGCCCGCCGACGCTTCGCATTCGACGCGCGGCGACGTGACAAAGCCGTTTTGAGCGCTTCCGAGATTTCCTTCGGCAGGATATTGAGCAACAGCGTCTCCGAGCGTTCCTGGAAGAAGTTCCGCTGCCCGACAAAATAGTAGAGTAGAGCGAACACGATGGCGATCACGCTGCCGAGGTTCAACACGAAGAACCAGGTAACGAACGCCTCGGGCAGTGCGGCAGGCGTGAGATAGGGCTGCAGAATGGCGCTCACGATCAGGAGCAGGACGAAGCCCACGATCCAAAGCACGGTCTGGCGCAAAACCCCCACCAGCAGCGAGACGATCGGACAGAGCGCCGCCCAGATGATCACGACGCTCAATTCCTTGAAGCCGCCCAGGCTCATCATGACGACCCAAGGCAGCACCAGCGTCATCAGAAGCTGGGTAAAGCGGTAGAAGCGAAAGTTGCGGGTCCAGCCGAGCAGAGCCGTGTTGATCGGGGTGATGACCGAATAGACCGCAGGCGCCGAGGCGGCGAGGGGCACCCCAGCGGCGAAGTAGGTCACTGACCAGAGGACGGTCAACGGAAGGGTTCCGACGCACACATGAGGACGAGGAGCCGCCTTTGCAACGCCGCGTCGCCGCTCTCAAGAGGCTCGGCCCCGACCCGCCCGGCCAGCGCGATGAACCTCGCGGCAAGGCCCGTCGCCCAGCCGAACCGATGGATATCCGGGGTCCCGTGCCTCTCCATCTGCGCCACTCAGGCAGGCCAGCATCGACAGCGAACTGGCCTTGACTTCAACTTACGCTCAAGTCCTTGTCGTCACCTCGCCGCGCCAGGATCAGGTTTTCCCGTATGAGGGGCCAGAGCGCCCGCGATTGGTCCTGAATACTTCGTTCCATGCGGCGGAAGGCCCATGTCGGTAAACGTTTGAGGATTCGGGTGTGTTCCTCCGATCGACGGAAGCCGGGAACGATATTTGGTAACAGAGCCTACCGCTAGGATCCTCGCGTCCTTTGACGGCGACGCGAGCCCTTCAATCTTCGTCACGCTCTACGCGTCAGCTCTCCTCAAAGGCGCGCGTCCGATACCAGTGCTCGTCCGCCTTGCCTTCCGGACAGCCCTCCCGCTCCCACAGCGCGTAAGCGCGTTCGCGGAAGCGCTCATACTGCGCTTGGTGCCAGAAGTCGTCGGCCCGACCATCCGGCCGGCCGGCGTGCTCCCAGAGGAAATAGGCGCGATCGCGAACGAACTGATCCAGACCCGCCTTGGTCTCCGCCAGGACACCATGCGGATCTCCGTATGCGGTAAGTTGCCCGCCACGGCTGACGTGCATCTTGGCGTTCAAACTCTCGAGTTCCTCGTTCGGGACCAACTTCGCGTGGCCTGCCGCCTCCAACGCCTTCTGCTTGAACGCCTCCTCATTAGCCGGCGGGCTGATCGTGACAGGAAACGTGTGCAGAACATTCGCGCCCTGCTTCTCGACGTCGACCAAGCGCTCCGGCATAAAACTCTCCCTGCGACGGTTGTTATGGCCTATTTAGACGAAACCGCGTCCGACGGCCACGCCCGAGGGACAAGTCGCAACCACCTCGAGACGCTGACACCTCCTCATCGTGCCTCGGTGGTCGGGAACGCCTGGCCCAGTTCATATAGGAGGGCCAGCGGCCCTTCCTAACCACGTCCTCGGTCGAGCCCTACGAAATGTCGCGTATGGCACATTGAGGGCACGCAAGTCGGCATGACAGATGCTGCGGCCCTCCGCGATCAGACGCGTCAAGAGTAGAAGAAGACCGATGCCCTTCTCAGCAGATTGCCGCAGGCAAGAATCAATCTGAAAGCCGCGCGGGGCGTTCAGGAATCCTCGGTTGGCGAAAGGGTCGGCGGCAACGCGGGCCTTTCGCGTTGCGGCCCACACGCGCTGAGCAGCTCTCTCGCCCGGCGCTCACACCGAGACATTTCACGCAACTCTTCGAAGTGAACGTCGCACGCGGTTGCATTGCGGAACGATTTAACGTCGAGCGAGTTGTGCTGGCGGGCCGATTCCGGCTCAAGGATCCATAAGATGGGCAGTACAGCTGACAAGGCGAGCGGGCTCGCGAACGAGGCGATCGGCAAGGCCAAGCAAGGCGTTGGTAAGGTCGTCGGTTCGGACAGATTGAAGGCTGAGGGTGCGGCCCAAGAGCTGAAGGGCGACGCTCAAAAGGCGGTTGGCGGCGCCAAAGCGGCAATAAAGGACGCCGCGAACAAGACGGCCGCGGGGGCCAATAAGAAGCTTTGAATGTTGCGAGGCGGTCGGGTCCAACCGGCTCGGCTCCTCCGACCCGACTTCAGCTCAAAACGCGCAGGCGGACAGCACGTCAACTCGTACGGAAGTGTGACGAGCGCGCTGCCGTTCGGTTTCTAACTCTGAAGATATCGAATGGATGGGATCGATGACGAAACAAATTGAGCGGCAAGCAGAAAAGCAAAAACCAAAGTCGAAAGATGAGCAGGAACGCGAGCTATCGAAGGAGTTGGAGATGTCCTTTCCGGCGAGCGACCAGCCATCTTCAACTCAGCCGGGCGGCGTAATCACGGGACCAAAAGTCGATAGGTCCGACGACAAAATTTGAGGCTTGGAACCGGCGCTGTCGAGACCGTGGAAGCATTTAAAAACGCCGGTCTGTTTTCGCGCGTGGCCCGCCGCCGCTATGCTTTCCACCCGAGCGAACCCATGCGCCGTTGCGTCGTAGCAGTACCCGTCAGAGATGAAGCGCAACGCTTACCAACATGTCTCAACGCCCTCGCGGCTCAGAGGGACAAAGATGGGCGGCCACTCGTCTTTGGTACTTTCGGCGTGGCCAGCTTCGCCAACAACTGCGAAGACAAGAGCGCCGAATTGGTGCGGTCCTTGGCGCGTGGTCTTCCCTTCGCCGTCAGAGTCGTCGAGGCTTCCCTTCTTCCAGACTTCGCGCACGCTGGAGGCGCCCGGCGTGAGGCCATGAATCAGGCGAACGTTTGGCTGTCGGAGAGAACCGAGTGTGATGGAGTGATTCTAACGACCGATGCCGACAGCCAAGTGTCGCCAAATTGGATCGCAAACAATTTGGCGGCGATCGACGCTGGAGCAGACGCAGTTCTCGGCCGTGTCGTTCTTGACGAGGAAGGCGACCTTCTGCCTCAAGCGCTTCATCACCGCGGGCTTCTGGAGAGCGTCTACGAAACCCTGCTCACGGAACTGTCAGCGTTGCTCGATCCCGTGGACTACAATCCTTGGCCTCATCACGCGACGATATCAGGCGCAACCCTGGCAGTGACGAGCGAAGCCTATCGTCAAGTCGGAGGTCTCCCTTGCGTTCCTCTGGGGGAGGACAAAGCGCTAATCGCGCAGCTTGCGCGCATTGACGCGAGAATTCAATTCTGCCCCGACATTGAGGTGACGACTTCGGGCCGAATCAATGGGCGCGCGCCTGGTGGCGTCGCGGACACCTTGCGTTTGCGGAGTGGAGATCCAGACGCGTTTTGTGACGAAGCGTTGGAGCCCTTCCGCGTCGCATTAAGACGGGCGAAATGGCGGAGCCTGCTGAGGCGGCTATATCATTCTGACGGATCGAAGCCGGATTGGGGCTGGATTGCCGGCCTCGGAATTGCTTCCCGTGATGCGTGCCATGTTTTCAACGCCGAGACTTTCGGGAAGCTCTGGAGTGCCGTTGAGGCGACGAGTCCCGTGCTGACGAGGCGCCTCCTGAAGCCCGCGCAATTGCCCGCGCAAATATCAATCGCACGGCGCGTTCTCGCTCGGGTTAGAAAGTGTGCACTATCGCTTGACCAAGACGTCGATGCGGAAAGCGTCATGGCGGTCGCGCCGCTCGACTCTCATCTCTCGCTCTACGCATGCGATGAAGATATCGGAAGCCTCGTCGCCGGCTAAGGGATAGTCGGTTGCTCCCGTCCAGTGCACCAGGACCACGTTCCCTCCCTCGGCGAGAGAGCGAACGACACATGAGGCCAGACACGCCACGTCGTCCGCGACCAGGTAATAGACCACCTCCGACAAGAGAATGAGATCAAACGTGACGTCAGGCCATTGGTGCGGCACGAACATCTGCTCGAAACGCACAGCGGGAAGTTCGGCGCATCGGCGTTTTGCTTCAAGGAGAGCAGCGCGCGCGGCATCGATCGCCAAAAGATCATCGCATCGCTGGGCAAGGTCTCGGGTGAGCACACCGATCGAACATCCGATCTCCAACGCCGACGCATAGCGTCGTCGAGGAAGGGCAGCCAGCGTCACGGCGTATTTCCGGTGCTCGTATGCGCTGGTCGCGAATTTCCGGGGATCGGGATTCGACGCGTAGACGGCATCAAAGTAGGCGAGCGGGAGGGTACGGCTCACCCTCGTCATTCTCTGCACTCGAAAAAGAATTCATAAGGCAAATCGAAGCGTGCGAGGTCTGACGCCGACAGGCGAAATCCGTGTGGATCGTCTCTGATTAGGTTCGTTGTCTGAGACCGATGGGCGGCAATGGCGCGCCGCTTCTTCAGTTGATGAGGATCAATCCTAATCCGAAATCCACCGGTCGACCGTTCGACCGGCGTAGCGGGCGGAAGCGCCGAACCCCATACCGTATATTCGTAAAGTCTTAGCTCTGGGACCCTTTGCTGGACCAGGCGGGCGATCCTATAGGATGCCTGGTGATCGCAATGCGGATCATGACGCCAACTGACAAAAAGCGCTCGCGCCTCAACGGCGTTGATGCAGTCGATTATGTTGCATATTGCCCCTTCCGCCCTAGTTCGTCGTTTCCAAAGTTCGAATCATATCAAGCGGCGTTGTCGAGTTTATAGGACCAAGTATGGACGACAGGGTGTCGGTTGAACTCGTCCATTGCGGCGATGATGCGCTCCTTGAGTTCCTGTTTCGATGCGACTCGGATGTGGCGCAGGACGGAGCGGGCAAGCTTGGAAAAGAAGCCCTCGACGAGATTGAGCCAGGAGCCGTGCTTGGGCGTGAAAGTGAATTCGAAGCGGCCGGCGGGCTGCTCGGCGAGCCAAGCTTTGGTTTCCCTGGAAATGTGCGCGGAATGATTGTCGAGGATCAGCTTGATCGCCGTGTGGGCTGGATAGGCGGCGTCGAGAAGCTGGAGAAATTCGATGAATTCGCGGCTGCGGTGGCGATCCTTGACCAGAGCGTGAACCGCGCCGGTGAGCAGGTCGATGCCGGCCAGCAAGCTGACCGTGCCGTGGCGTTTATATTCATGATCGCGCGCGAAGGTCGCGTGCGCGCCGGGCTCGGGCGGCAGATCCGGGGCGGTCGTGGCGATCGCCTGGATGCCGGGTTTTTCGTCATAGGAGACGATCGCCACCGCGTCGCTCGGCTTCTTCTTCGATGCGGCCGCGGTCTCTTTAATGATCTTGACCTCGCGGTAGACGCACAGAACTTCCGCCATCTTGGCTTTGAACTCGGGGTCGCGGCGTTCCAGGTAGTAGCGCACCTTGTGCGGCTTGACCTCTTGCTCATTGAGTATCTTGCACAAAGTGCCCTGAACCAGCTTGCCAAGGCAGGCGTGCCCTTCGGCTGGTCCGTGCTCGCGCGCGTGACGAGCCAGAAGCCGCGTCGTCCACAATTCGTGCGGATAGCCCAAGTCCTTCGCCTTGCGGCAGGCCAGAGAGACCAGCCACGTCCTGGCCTCGGCAGTGATCGTCGGCTCCTTGCCCGGCCGGGGACGATCGTCGAGCGCCGCCATTGGACCATAGGCCAGCGCCCGCTCAACGCAGCGCTGGACCGTCTGATGATGCACCCCCAAAGCTTGACCCACCGCAAAGAACGAGGGGTCTTTCCGGTAAGCCAACAGCATTCGCGCTCGCTCGACCCGGCTCGCCGGCTCCGTTCGCGAGCGTGCTATCGAAACAAGCCTCGCCAAATCCTCTTCTCCGATCGACAACTCAATCGCTCGTCGCCGTGCCGTCATGATCTTCGAATCTCGTCTCGCGAATCAAAAGATCAGCCTACAGGCCGGCAAAGACCAAATGAATCCCTCACAAAAGATCGGTTTCATCGAATCGATGAACTAGTGAGGTCCTCGGGATACCTGCCGCCGCTGTCGAGGAAGTGCTCCCATGTCGAACGACCGTGTGCGCTGACCGTCAAACGGTGTGGTTCTGCCGGATCGCTTTCCAGCAGGCCGTGGGGTGCGGGTTTCTTGTCGCATCGTTGGGGTTCATACGCTCCCCCTACAAACTCTGGCCCGTTTCGCCCTTCTGGCTGAGCGGGGGTTCACGTCGCCTCATGAACGAGGAACACTGTCGCCAGCGGCGGCAGGGTCAGCGCGACCGATGCGGTCAATCCGTGCAGCGGCCGCGGCTCGGCCTCGACGGCGCCCAAATTGCCGATGTTGGAGCCGCCGTAGAGCGCCGCGTCAGTGTTGAGCGCTTCGCGCCACCGTCCGGGTTGCGGCAATCCGATGCGGTAGTTCTCGCGCACTTCAGGGGTGAAGTTGCTGACGACCGCGACCGGGGGATCGCTTGCCTCGCCCGTGCGCAGGAGCGCCAGCACCGACCGCATTTCGTCGTTGGCGACGATCCAGCGGAAACCTTGCAACTCGCAGTCGCGCGCATAGAGCGCCGGCGTTTCGTGATAGAGCCGATTGAGATCGCGCACCAACGCCTGGAGCCCCTGGTGTGGCCAGAAGTCGAGCAGCCGCCAGGGCAAGGCCTCGTCGCAGTTCCATTCGCTGGTCTGGCCGAATTCCTGGCCCATGAACAACAGCTTCTTGCCGGGATGGCCCCACATGAAGCCGTAATAGGCGCGCGCATTGGCGAAGCGCTGCCATTCGTCGCCCGGCATTTTGCCGACCAGCGATCCTTTACCGTGAACGACCTCGTCGTGCGAAACCGGCAGGATGAAATTTTCGGCGAAGGCGTAGAGAAGCCCGAAGGTCATCTTGTCGTGGCTCCAACGCCGATAGATCGGGTCGCGCGACATGTATTCCAGCGTGTCGTGCATCCAACCCATGTTCCACTTGAATCCGAAACCCAGACCGCCGAGGTTGGTCGGCGTCGAGACGCCCGCGAAGGCGGTGGATTCCTCGGCGATCGTCATCGCGCCGGGGAACAAGCCGTAGATCAATTCGTTGGAGCGCTTCAGGAACGCGATCGCGTCGCGATTTTCATTGCCCCCTTCGGCGTTGGGCAGCCATTCGCCGGGCTTGCGCGAATAATCGAGATAGAGCATGGAGGCGACGGCGTCGACCCGCAGGCCGTCGACATGATAACGGTCGATCCAATAAAGCGCGCTAGCGTAAAGGAAATTGGCGACCTCCTTACGGCCGAAATCGTAGATCGCGGTGCCCCAGTCGGGAGCATAGCCTTTGCGCGGATCGGCGTACTCGTAGAGCGGGCCGCCGTCGAAATGCGCCAGACCGTGCGCGTCGGTGGGGAAATGTGCGGGCACCCAATCGAGGATCACGCCGAGCCTCGCCGCATGCGCGCGATCGACGAAGCGCGCGAAGGCTTCCGGCTCGCCGAAGCGTCGCGTCGGCGCGAACAGCCCGATCGGCTGATAGCCCCACGACGCGTCGAGCGGATGCTCGCTGATCGGTAGCAACTCGAGGTGCGTGAAGCCGAGGTCGACGGCGTAGGGGATCAGTTGGTCCGCAAGTTCATCGTAGCTCAAAAAGCGATTGTCGTCGCCGCGCCGCCATGATCCGAGATGGACCTCGAAGATCGAAATCGGCCGGCGCCTCGATTCGCCCTGCTTGCGGTTTTTGAGATAGTCGGCATCGGTCCAGGCGTAATCCATCGTGCGAGCGACGATTGAGGCGGTCGAAGGCCGCATTTCCGCCTCGAAGCCGAAGGGGTCGGCCTTGAGCGGCTGCACCACGCCGTCGGCGGAAACGATCTCGTACTTGTAAACCGCGCCAGCGCCCAAATGGGGGACGAAGATCTCCCAAAGACCGCTGTCGATGCGCTTGCGCATCTGGCACTTGGGTCCGTCCCACTGATTGAAATCGCCGACCACCGAAACGCGCGACGCGTCGGGCGCCCAAACCGCGAAAACGACGCCATCGACGCCTTCGTGGTGCCTGAGCTGCGCGCCCAGGCGCCGATAGAGCTGCTTGTGCGAGCCCTCGACCAAAAGATAATCGTCGAGCGGCCCCAGCGCCGGGCCAAAAGCGTAAGCGTCCTCGTACAATTCGACGCCGTCGGCTCGCGTGACCTCGAGACGGTAGGTCGGGCGTTCCGCAGCCCCGGGAATCAGGGCCTCGAAGAAATCGCCCTCGCGGCGTCCGAGTTCGGTGATCGGCGCCCCCGCGCGCGTGACCGCGCACACGCTGAGCGCATCGGTGACGAAGGCGCGGATCACCCATCCGCGGTCCGTGAGGTGGGGCCCGAGGACCGCGAAGGGATCCTCCTGTCGCGCCGCGGCGATCGCGTCGATGTCTTTTTGTTTCGCCCGCCAATTCTTGAGCATGTCGCTCCTCCTTTCAGGCGCAGGGCCGGAACGGAGCGTTCCAAATCTCTTGCGCGTATTCACGCTTACCGGCAAAGGCGGCCGAACAGCGCTGCTGCTCGAGGATCCGGGCGGCGGACCGCTCGATCGGCGCATCGGCGCGCCGCTGGAGGCGGGGCGCTTCCTGCGCGACATGAGTGCTGGAATTCCTGACCGCAGTGTTCAAACTGAAGT